>CBDETY010000003.1:0-5747500 GCA_965243025.1 Candidatus Latescibacterota bacterium | reverse complement strand
CGGCGACCTCGCCGACTGCGACCCGGTTGTCGATCCCGCCGAACTCGAGAATCTCGGGCCAGAGAGCGAAGCCGAGCTGAGCGACAACCAGCGCCGCCGGAACCTGGAAGCTCTCGAACACTTTTCCCGGATCGGGCCATCGGGCAAGGCCAGGCGCTTCGCGGTCCATTTTTTGAAGAGTCCCAGGCGCCTGTGCGGCAACGGCAAGGTGGAAAGCGTAATTCTCGAGCGCAACGAGCTCATCGGCGAGGCGGGAAACCAGAAAGCACGCGGCACCGGCGAGACCGAGGAACTCGCCTGTGGGGCCTTCTTCCGCAGCGTCGGTTACCGCGGAGTTCCGATCCCGGGTGTGCCTTTCGACCCCGGGAATGGCACAATTCCCAACGACGGAGGCCGCATTCGTGAGGGGGACAGGGCCATTGCCGGACTCTACGCCGTCGGCTGGATCAAGCGCGGGCCGACCGGCGTGATCGGCACCAACAAACCCGACAGTCAGGAAACAGTGCGAAATCTGCTCGCCGACGTCCCCGGTCTTCCCCTCTGCGAAACAGCGGACGACGGGGCCCTGTTGCGGCTGCTCCGGGAACGCGGGGTGCAGGTCGTCAGCTACGAGGACTGGAAGAAAATCGACGCCGCGGAAATAGCCAGGGGGAAGCAGGTCCACAAGCCGCGCGAGAAATTCGTCGATCGCCGCGAGATGCTCGCCGCCATCAACGACTGCGCCTCTGTCCTATGAGGCCAGGCCTTTCGATTCTTCGAATCCAAGCATCAGGTTCATACACTGAACGGCATTCCCCGAAGCCCCCTTGCCGAGGTTGTCCTGGCGGCCGACCAGCACAACGCCGCGATCGTCGCCGAACGCGAACAGCTCGACCCGGTTGGTGCGGTTGGCTTCCCCCAGATCGAGGAAGCGGCCGTCTCTCAACTGCGCCGATGCTTCGCCTGGGGAGATGACGCGCACGAACGGCTCGCCGCAGTACTGTTCCTTCCATACAGAGCAAATCGACTCCGCCGTTGCGGTTGACACGAGGTTGGCGGCGGGAATCGGCGTGCAGACCAACATCCCCGAATAGGTGTGGTCGACGGAAGGGACGAAAATGGGGGGATGCCGGGTGAGGCTGAATCTTTGCATTTCGGCAACATGCTTATGGGGGCTGTCGAGATTGTACAGTGCCAGAGGCAACGGGGCGTCCCCCGCCGCCGTCGGTGAAGCAGGGGCACCCCGGTAGGCTTCGATCATCTTTCGCCCGCCCCCCGAGTACCCGGACGCCGCGTTTACGGTCAACGGCACTCCGGCAGAGAGAATGCCCGCCTTGATGAGCGGCCGCACCGCGAGGATGAACCCCACCGGATAGCAGCCGGGGTTGGCGACGCGATCGGCGGTGCGAATCGCCTCCCGTTGAGCCGGCTCCAGTTCCGGCAAACCGTACACCCAGTCCTCGCGGGTTCGCCGGGATGTACTCGTGTCGATGATGCGCGTGTCTGCCCCGGACGCCAGTTCGACAGCCTCGTCGGCCGCGTCGTCCGGCAGGCAGAGGATGGCGAGGTCCGCGGCGCGAAGGAAGCTGGCGCGGATTTCGGTCTCCTTGCGTTCGGACCCGGGAATCAAGCGCAGATCGATGTCGTCGCGCCCCCCCAAAAGCTCGCGAATGCGCAGACCCGTGGAGCCTTCCTGTCCGTCGATGTAGATTGCCGGTTTCGCCACGCCCGATCAGAAACTGTGAAGTAATAATTATTTATTTCCGCGAATAATTATAGGATTTCATCAGCGCCAAGGCAACCTATGCCGTCGTCCCCTTGCAGCTGCACCGGCCGCCTCAACCAGGGGTGGGTCTACCGCGACCGGATTGCCTGCCCGGAAGCCGGACAGTCCGTGCTCGATTTCTACACCCGGCGCTACACTCACTCCAACCGCGCGGAATGGCGAGAACGCATCGAATCGGGGACCGTTCTGCTCGATGAACGTCCGACCCGTTGCGACGCGAAACTGAGGGATGGCCAGGTGTTGTCCTACCACCGGCCGCCATGGCGCGAGCCCGCTTCCCCTCGCTATTTCGCGCTGGTCTGGAAGGACGCGGACCTCGTTGCGGTCTCGAAGCCGGCCGGCCTGCAGGTGATGCCGGGCGGCGAATTTCTCGAAAACACCTTGCTCTGGTTGCTGCGGCCCCGGTTCGGCGGCGAAATCGCACCCGTTCACCGCATCGGCCGCGGAACGTCCGGGCTGGTCCTGTTCGCCCGGACCGCTCTTTCGAAGAGAGGGTTGGCGCTGGAATTCCGCCGCGGCCGTCTTCAGAAAACGTACCGGGCCTTGGTGCAGGGACACCCTCCGCTGGACGAATTTTCCGTGGACACGGCCATCGGGCCCGTACCGTACGCGCCGCTCGGGGAGGTCTTTGCCGCCCGCCCGGAAGGCAAGGAGTCGCTGACACTGGTTCGCGTTGTGGAACGCCGCCACGAGCAGGGAGAACGGAAGGCTCTCGTGGAGGTGAAGATTCCGACAGGCCGCCCGCACCAGATCAGAATTCACATGGCCGCGGCCGGGTTTCCCCTGGTCGGGGAGCCATTCTTCGATGCCGGGGGCTTGCCGAGAGCAACGTGGACCGGAGAGCGCCCACCCCTGCCTGGAGACTGCGGCTACCACCTGCATGCCATGAAAATCGGCTTCCCCCACCCCCGCGACGGAAGCTGGAAAGCCCTCTACTCCGCCCCGCCCCGGATCCTCACTCCCGCTTCTTCCTCAACTCCAGCCGCTTGATTCGGCTCAGGGCGTCCTCGAGCATGGCCCTGTTGGTCGCGATGAGATCGGCTACCACCCCGGTCAGAAACATCTGAAACCCGGCCAGCAGCAGAACCGCGGCGAGAATCAGGGACTGCACGTGCAGGGTGCCCTCGTCGGTAAACAGGAAGAAGTAGAGAAACCGCAACCCGAGAAGGAATCCGACCAGAAAGGTACCGAACCCGAATGCGGCGAAGATCTTCAGGGCCTTGTAGCGGGTGTACGTGCGCAGGCTGATCAACGCCGACTTGACGACGAACTCCCCGACGTTGGAGAACAGCCGGGACTCCCGGGCCTTGGGGTTGGTCCGGATCGGGACGCTGACCACCGGCATGCGGGTCTGGCCCCACTCGACCACGTGTTCGGCGGTGTGGTCGAAATCGGTGAATGTCGTCAGCTGCAGTGCGGCGGCGCGGCTGTAGGCGCGGAATCCGCTGGCGACGTCCGGAACTCGAAGGCGCGCCAGGCGGCTGATCACGTGGCTTCCGAACTTCTGCAGGCAGCGCTTCGTGAAACCGAAGTGGGCGATGCCGACGGTGCGCCTGTCGCCGATGACTACCTCGGCTTCTCCAGCGAGAATCGGCTGCACCAGTTCGCGGACGTCTCCGCCGTAGTACTGGTTGTCGCCGTCGGTGTTGATGATGATGTCGGCGCCCAGTTTCAGACAGCTGTCGAAGCCTGCCTTGAAGGCGTGACCCAACCCGCGGTTTTTCGGAAACTGCACGACGTGGTCGGCCCCGGACTCCCGCGCCACCTCGGCCGTGCGGTCGGTGGAACCGTCGTCGATGACCAGAATCTCCACCTCGTCGATGCCGTCGATCTCCCGGGGTATGTCTGCGATGGTGGCCGGAAGGGTCGCCTCCTCGTTGAGACAGGGGATCTGAACGATCAACTTCATGCGCCGAGCAGTGGGAATTCCGCGACGTGCCGATGGAATTTTCTATGGGAAGGGAACAGGTCCGCCTCGAATGCCGCGTGATTATATCCGAATTTTGGGAACCCGGCAAAAAAGACCTGCATTCTGCCTGTCGACAATTCCCGGATAAGGAGTCCGCCTACCCCGGCGACCCGGTCCTGTTCCTCTGTGGAATTTCGTAGTCCTAATGAACGACAAAGAGCTTGAAGAAAAGCGGATCGCGCTCCTGGGCATGGGGGTGGAGAATCGCAGCGTCGGCCGCTACCTGGCGGAACGCGGAATCGGATTCTCCGTCTGCGACGCAAGGACCGAAGAAGAGCTGCCCGACGCCTCGGAGTGGGTTCACCTCACCCGGAGCTGGCACCTTGGCCCCGACTACCTGGACGGGCTGGACGAGTTCGACCTCCTCTTCCGCACTCCGGGAATCAGCCCCCTGAACCCGGCCCTGGTCCGGGCCCGGGAGGCGGGAGCTTCGCTCCACAGCCAGACTCGTCTGTTTCTCGAGCGCTGTCCGGCGGCGGTCGTCGGCATCACCGGCACCAAGGGGAAGGGGACCACCTGTTCGCTGCTCTTCGAGATGCTTCGCGACGGCCCCTACGGGCAGGTCTGGCTCGGGGGCAACATGGGAACACCCCCGGTGGATTTTCTCGACGATATCTCGGCGTCCGACCTCGTCATTCTCGAGCTCTCCAGCTTCCAGCTGCAGGATCTCGACCGCAGCCCGGCTGTTTCGGTCGTTTTGAACATTACGCCCGATCACCTCGACTACCACGCCGACCTCGACGAGTACGTGAAAGCCAAGAAATCAATCTGCAGGTACCAGTCGGCAGATGACACCCTCATCGTCGACGCCGACTGCGGCACCGCGTCCCGCTTCGCCGAGGATTCACCGGCCCGTCCCATGGAGTTCAGCATGAGCCGGCCGGTCGAAGCAGGAGCTTTCCTCGAGGGAGGGCGGCTCTGGGCGCGCCCCTTCGACGCCGAAGCGGTCCCCCTCTGCCACGCCTCCGATCTCAAGCTCCGGGGACGGCACAATGTCGCCAACGCACTGGCAGCCGCGGCGGCCGCTGTCGCCGTCGGCGCCCCGGCCGGCAGGCTTGCACCGCGCCTGCGATCCTTCCCCGGTCTGGAACACCGCCTCGAGCACGTGGCCACCCGAAACGGGGTCGCCTTCTGCAACGACTCCCTGGCCACCACTCCGGAGGCGGCCCTGGCGGCGGTCGCTTCCTTCGACGAACCGGTGCTGCTGATCGCCGGGGGATCCTCCAAGGGAGCGGATTTCACCGCACTCGCCAGAGGCATCGCCGATCGCGGGGTCAAGGCTCTGATTCTGTTGGCGGGCGCGGAGGGACAACGGCTCGGCGAAGCCGTGCGGGCTTGCGGTTTTGCAGGAGAAATCGTGCCCGGCTGCAAGGGGCTTGCCGAGGCGGTGGCCGCGGCGGAGCAGCGCGCCGCGCCCGGGGACGTCGTGCTGCTGTCACCGGCATGTGCGAGCTTCGGAATGTTCGCGAGCTACGCGGAGCGTGGGGCGAAGTTCAAGGAAGCGGTTGCCGCAATCCGGGAATGAGCAACCCGGCCCGGGTCAGATGTTGTACATCGGCACGTGCAGGCCGCACTCCTTCAGCTCCTCTTCGCCGATGGTCTCGTCGCCGTTGAACCAGCGCCAGCGGCCGGCGCGCTGATCCTCCCCCGGCAACGTCGGGGTCGCGCAGATGATGCATCCGATGCTGCGGTACCCCTCGGCGTACAGCGGGTGGACCGGGACCTGGTTTTCAGCGACGTATCCGCGGACGCGTTCCTCGGTCCAGTCGCCCATCGGGTTGAGCTTGAAGATGTGCCGCCGCGATCCGTACTCGGCAACCGTCGTCGCCTTCGGCGTGTTCTTTTCGCGCACCGCCGACTGGTCGCGGCGCACTCCCGAAATCCAGCAATCGACCGTCTTCAGCAGCTCGTCGTGCGGCCTCAGCTTGCGCACCTGGCAGCAGTACTCCTGCTTCGCCTTCGAATCGAAGAACAGGTACTCGCCGAAGCGGTCCACCATGCTGCGCACCTGCTCCGGATCGGGCCGCTGCACCTCGATCTCGATGCCGTAGTGCTGCTCCAGCTCGCGGATGTAGGCGTAGGTCTCCGGGTGTAACCGCAAGGTGTCGACAGTGGCGATCCGGATCTCCAGCCCGAGCTGCCGCAGCATGTGGATCATCGCCACGCCGGAGTACTGAAAGCTCGTGCTGAGCACCGCGCGGCCCGGTGCGAACGCCGAGCTCGCCCAGGTGAGAATGGACTCGGCGGACATCGCTTCGAAGTCGGTTTCCCGCCAAATTCCGGCAAGCTTCTCGTTGTGCCGGGAGATGCTGTCCGGGCACTGCTCTTCCGACTCGCCTGGGGACATTCCGGACCGGTCTCTGGGAGGTGGCGAAAGCGTCATGATCACAGCGGAATATAGAGGACGGCAGCCGAACTGGAAACGCAAATTGCCTGTCCGGCATCGTCCCGTATTTTTCTACTTGACATTGTAAAAATGCACCGGGTAAGTTTTAAATCGATCAGGGAAGAGTGAGTGATCACCCGCCCTGAAAACCCACGGCAGCGGGCACCGCGAATGCCCGCTGCTGAACCACCTGAAACCGGACGATGAAATGATTCCACACATCGGCAGGACGAGAAAGGGCGAATTCCCCCCTGCGGCCCGGTACGGTCCGTTCGACCGGTTCGGAGCCAGCCCCTTCCTGTTCTGCGCGCGGGAGATGGTGGATATGTCCGGGTTCGCGTGCCCTGACCGGGCCATGGCCAGGGCCGTCGCGCCCGGCTTAACGGTGCGGGACGCCGTCAGATTCCCCAGGGGAATGTGCCGATCGGTGGTGGGAGTCGAATTGATGGACAGGGGATTCCAGATCGGGCGCGGGAAAGTCGGCTCGGATGACATACGGATGATCGACAATCCGAAGGCCGGCTTCGGGGGCTCCGTCACAGGCTGTTCCCCCGCGGTGGCATCCCTTACCGATCGGGCCCATCTGATCGAAAACGCCATGGTCTCCAAGTTCGCAACCAGCCCTGCAGCTGGCGAGGATCCCGGAGGTTGAGAAAGCAGAAAAACCAAGAGCTTCTCATACCGTAGGGATCACATCCCTACGGTTTTTTTTTGCCGGCTGCGGGCCTCTGAAAGACCAGATTCAGAGAAACGCAGCCGGTTTTTTTTTGCCGGCTGCGGGCCTCTGAAAGACCAGATTCAGAGAAACGCAGCCGGTTTTTTTTGGCCGGCACGGAATCTGCAACGCACTGAAACAGCAGTCGAGCACACAGCATTTCGGAGAGGAAGAGATGCAGAAAATACCCAGGGAGTGGATCGAAAGGGCCGCCCGCGTATACGCCAGCAACCAGGATGCATGCAAGGCGCTGGGAATCGCAGGGGGTACTTTCGGTCGTCTCTGCCGCCAGTACGGCATCGAGACTCCATTCGCCCGCCAGCGCCGGCGGAGAAAATCCAGCAGATCCGGCGGCTAGCCGCCGCCGGCCGGAGCGGTCGGGCCCTCGCCTTCGATCAGGCGGCAGAGCGGACCCGTGCTCCGTTCGGTATGACCGGTCTCGGGCATGCCGCCGAGTGAACTGAGGCACAGCCATGTCCGGACGGCCGCTCCAGGTGACCGCAAACACGACTATTCCGGATACTTTGCGCGCCAGTCTCCGGCAGCTGTTCCGCAGGGCGCACGAACCGTCAGGGACACCTTGGAACCTATACATTTAATAGGTGCGATCACCTAATAGGTGCGATCACCTCCGATGGTTTCGACCTCCCATGAAAGCGATGCGCCCCGTCTGATCGAGCCGGCGGACCCGTCCGTGGCCGACAGGCTGGATGCCATTCTGCCCGCAGGCGAGCAGGTCCTTGTACGGGTGCGGGGGGACCTCGGCGCCGACGGCGGCTACGCCGACACCTGGGTAGCGGTCACCGGCAACCGGGCCGTCGTCCTCACCGGCGACGGCATCGCCGTCGACGTCCCTGTCGAGCGGATGCGCTCGGTGAGGACCGAGCCCCTCGTGGGAGGCGGGAGGCTGGAGATCGAGCGCTTCGGCGAGCCCACCGTGGCCGTTCCCTACTCCGGCACCGAGGCCGCCAAGTTCTCCGAGGTGGCCCGTGGCCTCGAGCAGCTGCGCAAGGGGGAGCCGTTCCTGATCAACCCCGAACTGGAGCGCACCCGCTGCTCCCGTTGCGGACTGCTGCTGCCGGAGAAGAACGGCCTCTGCCCCGCCTGTGTGAGGAAGTGGTCGACGATCAAGCGCATCGCCGCCTACATGGCCCCCTACAAGGGGCGGGCGGCCGCCCTGGCCCTCGCCTCGGTGGTGACGACCGGGGCGGAGCTCGCCCCGCCCCTGATCACCAAGCGTCTCGTCGACGAGGTGCTGGTTCCCGTCGGCGAGAATCCCGCGCCGGTCGACGAGCGCCTCGCCCTGCTCGGCGCTCTCGTCCTCGCCCTCGTCGGCATCCGCATCGGCAGCTGGGCTGCCGAGTGGGTTCACGGCTGGATCGTGGCCTGGCTTGGAGCCCAGGCGACGGCGGACATCCGCAGCCAGCTCTACCGCAGGCTCGAGATGCTGTCGCTCCAGTTCTACGACAAGCGCCGCGTCGGCGCCCTGATGGCCCGGGTGACGCGCGACTCCGGGCGCCTGCAGGAGTTCCTCGTGGACGGACTGCCGTACCTGATCATCAATGCGATGATGATGCTCGGCATTCTCGGCTTTCTTCTGTGGATGAGCTGGGAGCTGACCCTCTATACCCTGCTGCCGGTACCTCTGCTGATGATCTGGGGGGCGGTCTTCTGGCAGCGCATGCGCCGGCTCTTCACCCAGTACAGCATGGTCTGGTCCTCCCTCACCGACCGCACCGCGGAAACCCTCAACGGCATCCGCGTGGTCAAGGCGTTCGCCCAGGAGGAACGGGAGCGCGGCACCTTCGGCAAGGTCAACCGCAGGGCGACGGAGATAGGCATCAAGACCTCCGTCAACCGCACCGTGTTCCACGCGACGATCACCTTCCTGACCGGCTTCGGGGTGCTGATCGTATGGCTCTTCGGCGGCAGGCAGGTGCTCTCCGACGAAATGACGCTCGGCACCTTGCTGGCCTTCTACTCCTTCATGTGGATGGTCTACGGACCCCTCGAGTGGTTCGGACAGGTCAACTCCTGGATGACGAGCGCCTTCGCCGGGGCGGAACGGGTATTCGAGGTCATCGACACGGAACCGGAGTCGTACCAGGATCCCAAGGCGAAGCGCATGAGGAACATCGAGGGCCGCGTGACCTTCAGGGACGTGACCTTCGGCTACGACAAGAGCAAGCCGGTGCTCCACGGGATCAACGCCGACGTGGCACCGGGGGAGATGATCGGCCTCGTCGGCAAGTCCGGGGTGGGCAAGACGACGACGATCAACCTGATCGCCCGTTTCTACGACGTCGACCACGGCGCCATCGAGATCGACGGCGTCGACATCCGCGACATCAACCTGCGCGACCTGCGCCGGCAGATCGGCATCGTCCTGCAGGAGCCGGTGCTGTTCAGCGGCACCATCGGGGAGAACATCGGCTACGGCAACCCCGACGCGAATTTCGAGGAGATCATGCGCGCGGCGCGGCTCGCCAACGCCCACAACTTCATCATGGCCAAAGCGGACGGGTACGAAACCCAGGTAGGGGAGCAGGGGAACAACCTCTCGGGCGGGGAGAAGCAGCGGGTGGCGATCGCCAGGGCGATGCTCCACAACCCGCGCATACTCATCCTCGACGAGGCGACCTCCTCGGTCGACGTCGACACCGAAAAGCAGATCCAGGACGCGCTCGGCCGCATGGTCGAGGGGAGGACCACCTTCGCCATCGCCCACCGGCTGTCGACCCTGCGCAATGCCGACCGCCTCATCGTCCTCGACGAGGGCCGCATCGTCCAGATCGGCTCGCACGCGGAGCTGATGTCGGAAAAAGGAGCCTTCCGCGACCTCGTCGAACTCCAGAAAGAGACCTCGAAAATCATCGCCATTCCCGATTAGGCTTCCGTGACCACCGCTGCGAAAAAGACCGCCAATCCGTTCGTCGAGCCCCTGCCCGGGGAGATCGGCCGCAACCTGCGGAGATACACCTCCCCGGGAGAGCACGTCCTCATCCAGGTCGCCGCCGACATGTCGGGCCGGCACCGGTACGGGGAAAGCTGGCTGGTGCTTACCGAAAGGCGCGTGGTTTTCCTGCGCGCCGGCGGCATGGGGGATGTGCAGATACCGATCGAAGCGGTCAGAACCGCGCGCGCCGAAGCCCTGGTCGGCGGCGGACTCCTGGAGGTGGAGCGCAAGGAGGGGGAGCCGGAGCGCCTCTACTACTCCAACTCCCTGGCGGCGAGGTTCGGCGAGGTGGCCGAGGGGATCCAGCAGCTCGCCGAGGGCAGGACCGTCACCCTGCCGACGACGGTCGAGCGCACCCGCTGCGAGCGCTGCGGCCGCGTGCTGCCGGAAAAGGACGGCGTGTGTCCGGCCTGCGTGAAGAAGCTGGCGACCCTGCGGCGGCTGATCGGCTACATGCTGGTCTACAAGAAGCGGATCGTGCTGTTGTTTCTCGTGCTCGCCGCCGAGGCGGTTTCCGACCTCCTCCCTCCCCTGATCGTCAGGAGCATCATCGACGACGTCCTGACCCCCGGGGCCAACCTCGACCTGCTCGGGTGGCTGGTCGCGGGCCTGCTCGCGGTCAACATCATGGGCTGGATCACCTGGGTGTCCCGCAAGTGGCTCAGCTCCCGGATAGGGCTGCGCGCCATCGAGGAGCTGCGCGCCGACCTCTACCGGGCCCTGCAGTACCTGCCGTTGAGGTTCTACGACAAGCGCAAGGTCGGCACCCTGATCTCGCGAATGTCGAACGACGCCGATCTCGTCGAGGTCTACCTGCTGTTCGACCTCCCCTACATCCTCAACAACGCCCTCATGGTTGTCGGCATCCTCGGGCTCCTGTTCTACATGAACTGGGAGCTGACCCTGCTGGTGCTGCTCCCGGTGCCGCCGATCATCATCGGCAGCAGCCTGATCTGGAGCCGGATGGAGGCGTACTGGCAGCGCTGGTCGGCGAAGTGGGGCCGCCTCTCCTCCCACCTGAACGAGTCGATCCGCGGCATCAGGGTGGTCAAGGCCTTCGCCCAGGAGCGCCGCGAGGGCCAGCGCTTCGACCGCCGCAACGAGGACCTGCGCGCCGTCAGCGTCTCGGCGGAACGGGTCTGGGTGGTGTTCTTCATGATCACCAACTTCTTCATGAGCTTCGGGGTGTTCTTCGTCTGGTACTTCGGAGGCCGCCAGATCCTCGGGGGCACGCTGGCGCTCGGGGAGCTCATCGCCTTCATCACCTACCTCTGGATGCTCTACCAGCCGCTCAAGTGGTTCGGGGATTTCTACGGTTTCATGATGCGCGCCTACGCCGGGGCCGAGCGCATCTTCGAGGTCATCGACGCGCGCACCGAGCCCTTCGGCGATCCCGGCGCCCTGCCGATGCCGTCGCTGCAAGGGCGCGTCCGCTTCGACGGCCTGTCGTTCGGGTACGACGCCGGCAAGCGGGTGCTGAAGAACATCGACTTCGACGTCGAGCCCGGGGAGATGATCGGCCTCGTCGGCAAGTCGGGAGCCGGCAAGAGCACCCTCATCAACATGATCTGCCGGTTCTACGACGCGACCCGCGGCTCGCTGATGATCGACGGCGTCGACATCCGCGACATGAAGCTCGAGGATCTGCGCGGCCAGATCGGCCTGGTGGCGCAGCAGTCCTTCCTGTTCAACGGCACCGTCGCCGAGAACATCGGCTACGGCAAGCCGGGGGCGGCGTTCGCCGAGATCCTGCGGGCCTCGCGCGCCGCCAACGCCCACGAGTTCATCATCGCCAAGCCGGACGGCTACGACATGGTGGTCGGAGAGCAGGGGGACAAGCTGTCGGGGGGAGAGAAGCAGCGCATCGCCATCGCCCGCGCCATCCTCCACGACCCGCGCATCCTCATCCTCGACGAAGCGACCTCGTCCCTCGACTCGCAGACCGAGGGCAAGATACAGGAGGCGATCGCCCGCCTCGTCGAGGGCCGCACCACCTTTGCAATCGCCCACCGCCTTTCGACGCTGCGCAGCGCCGACCGGCTGGTGGTCCTCGACGACGGCCAGGTGGTCGAGATGGGCACCCACACCGAGCTGATGGAGCGCCAGGGGGTCTTCTACAACCTGGTCACGACCCAGCAGGAAACCACGGCGATCATGGCCGTCAGCGGCTGACGGAGGAGGATTTCAGGTGAGTGACGAAATGAGGCCAGGGGCCAACGGCAGACCGGGGCAGGGAATCACGCCTATAGACGTGACCCACCCGGAGCGCGTCGACGTCTCCGGGATACGCCTGTTCCGCGAGCCGCCGTGGCAGCTGCGCCTGACCATCGAGGGGACCGCTCCTACACCAGGATCAAGGTCGTCCGCGCGGCGCCTCTGACGCATCCCGACCGCTACATCTCCCTCCTCGACGAAAAGGACGAGGAGATCTGCATGATCGACGACCTCGCCCTGCTGAACGACGAGACCCGGAGCATCGTCGCCGAGGAGCTCGACCGCCGCTACCTCACCTCGCTGATCGAGCGGGTGCACTCGGTGCGCCACGATTTCGGCACCTCGTACTGGGACGTGGACACCAACCGGGGCAGGCGCGAGTTCGTGGTCCAGAACGTCTCGGAGAACGCCCAGTGGCTGGGGGATTTCCGCCTGCTGATGATCGACGTCGACGGCAACCGCTTCGAGATCGCCAACCTCAACGACCTCGACAAGAAGAGCCTCAGCCGGGTCGAGATGGTCCTGTAGCGGCCCCCACCGCCGCGGGCTTCGGTCCTCCCGTGGCCCAGTCGAGCAGCTCGACCGTGTGCACCACCGGGACGTCGACCGCGGAGGCGATCTGCTCGATGCAGCCGATGTTACCGGCGGCGACCAGCTCCGGTTCGATGATTTTTATGTTGGCGCCCTTGCGCTCGCGCAGCTGATCCGCCAATACCGGGCGCAGCAGGTTGTAGGTGCCGGCGCTGCCGCAGCAGATGTGGGCCTCGGGAACCTCGACCACCTCGAAACCGGCGGCGGCCAGCAGCTGCCGCGGGGGCGCGACGATCTTCTGGCCGTGCTGAAGCGAGCAGGCGTCGTGGTAGGCGACGCGGAGGCGCGGCATCTCGACCACCTCCCCCAGCCCGACCTCGCCGACCACCTCGGAAACGTCGCGCACCAGCGGAGTGACGGCCGCGGCTTTCTGCGCCCATTCCGGGTCGTTGCGGAAGATGTGCCCGTACTCCCTGACCGCGGTGCCGCAGCCGGAGGTGTTGAGCACGATGGCGTCGAGCCCGTCCCCTTCCAGCTCGCGGTACCAGGCGTCGATGTTGCGCCGCATCATCGGCAGGCTGTGCCGGCGTTCGCCGATGTGGTAGGTCAGGGCGCCGCAGCAACCCATCGCTTCCGGCACCACCACTTCGACGCCGCGGCGCGTCAGCAGTCGTACCGTCGCGTCGTTTATGTGCGGGCCGAGCACCTGCTGGGCGCAGCCGGTGAGCAGGGCCACCCGCATGCGCCGGTCCGCGGCCGGCTTGACCCCGGGAGCCGCAAGGCGGGAAGGGGCCGGAAGCGAGCGCGGGGCCATCGCCGCGAGGTGGCGAAAACGCCGCGGCATCAGGAATGCCCCCCGCCTGCCGATCGCCGCCATTCGCAGCGCCCACCGGAAGCGTCCGGGCCAGGGAAGCAGCCGGGTCAGCACCGCCCGCATCAGGCGGTCGACCCACTCCCTGCGGTGGAGTTTCTCCAGCCGCGGCCGCGCATCTTCGAGGAGGTGGGAGTAGACCACGCCGCTGGGACAGGTGGTCTCGCAGGCGAGGCAGGCGAGGCAGTTGTCGATATGCTCGACGGTGCTGGCGGTCGGGGCGATCCTGCCTTCGAGCATGTTCTTGATCAGGTAGATGCGGCCGCGGGGTCCCTCGAGCTCGTTGCCGGTCAGGAGGTAGGTCGGGCAGGTGGCGTTGCAGAACCCGCAGTGCACGCAGGTGCGCAGTATCTCCTCGGACACCTGCACGCCGGGGTCCTGCTTGAGCTCCGGGGAAATCGAGGTTTGCATCCGTTTCTCGGATCTTTCTGGTGAATCAGCGGCCCCCGCTACCCGGTTCCAGGGTGCGGGGGTGCTTCCCGGCTCCCTTCATTCGCCCGCTGCCTCCGGCAGGCCGAGTCCGCCTCACCGGGGCGGCGCCAAACGCTCATCCGCGGCCGGCCAGCCGGCATGGCTGCGGGAGTAAACCCGTAAACCAATCCCCCCATCCCGTCCTGTTCTTCCCCGGGCACCGCAATCTGGCCGCCCTTTGCACAACCTGTTGAAAACAAATGCTTTACTTTCCCCCTGTCCAACCCCTTTCCCCCCTTCCGCCCTTGTCGGCCCGGAGCGGCCTCGGTTTCTTCGATTGCCTATGAAGACCCCCGGAATCATCGCGGAGCAGGTCGGCCTGGCGCCGATGACCACCATGCGCCTCGGCGGTCCGGCCCGCTACCTCGCCCGGTGCACGACCGCCGACGAGATCAGGACCGCGCTCGAATGGGCGGCAGGGCAAGGACTGCCGGTGCAGGTCCTCGGCGGCGGCAGCAACACCCTCTTCGACGACCGCGGCTACCCCGGGCTCGTCCTCAAGCTCGAGCTGTCCGGGGTGCGCTTCGAGGGGGGCGGCGGCAAAGTCGAGGTGAGCGCCCTTGCCGGAGAGGACTGGGACGATCTCGTGCGCCGGTGCATCGCCCGCAGTCTTTCCGGCATAGAGTGCCTCTCCGGCATCCCCGGACTGGTCGGGGCCGCGCCGATGCAGAACGTCGGCGCCTACGGCCAGGAGGTCGCCGGCACCATCGCCGCGGTGCGCGCCATCGACCGCGCCACCCTGAAGCAGGTGGAGTTCGCCAACAGGGAGTGCGGTTTCCGCTACCGCAACAGCCGCTTCAAGAGCGAGGACCGCGACCGCTACGTCGTCACCGAGGTGGTGTTCCGCCTCGAGGAAGGAGTCCGCCCGGAGCTGCGCTACCGCGAGCTGAGCGAGTGCGTCGCCCGCCGCGGCGGCCTCGACGGTCTCGAGCCCGGGGAGCCCGCCTCGTCCGCGGTGAGGGCGGCCGTTCTCGACCTGCGGCGGAGCAAGTCGATGGTGATCGACCCCGGCGACCCCAACACCCGCTCGGTAGGCTCGTTCTTCCTCAACCCCGTTCTGAGCGAGGCGGAGCTCTCCGCACTGCAGCGCCGTTGCGCGGAAGCACCCGGTGAGCAGCAGGTGTCGATTCCGGTCTTTCCCGACCTTGGTGGGCACAAGGTCCCGGCAGCATGGCTCGTCGAGCGCGCCGGGTTCCGCAAGGGCCAGCGGCTGGGCGGGGCCGCCGTCTCGGAAAACCACGCCCTGGCCCTCGTCAATCGAGGCGGCGGCAGCGCCGACGTGCTGAAGCTGGCCGGGGCGATTCAACAACAGGTGGAGGAGCGGTTCGGCATCCGTCTCGAGCGGGAGCCCGTCGTCCTCTCCGCGGAAGGAGCGGTTCAGTGAGCGAGGTCATAGCGGTTCAACACGTGCACTGCGAAACCCTGGGAACCATCGAGGATGCGCTTTCGGACAGCGGTCTCAGGCCGAGGCACGTCAGGGTTTTCGAAGGAGAACCGGTTCCCCTCGAAATGGAAGGGGCCGCCGGGCTGATCGTCATGGGCGGGCCGATGGGGGTGTACGAACAGGAGAGCTACCCCCACCTGCGGGACGAGATGCGACTGATCGAGAGCGCCCTGAAGGATGAGCGCCCGGTCCTGGGAGTCTGCCTGGGCAGCCAGCTCCTGGCCGCGGCGCTCGGTGCGAAGGTCTACCCCGGGCCGCGGAAGGAGATCGGCTGGTACGAGGTGACCCTCGACGAAGCCGCCGCAGGAGACCCGGTCTGGTCACCGGTCCGCGAAGGGCACGGCAGCCGCTTCACCGCCCTGCACTGGCACGGAGACCAGTTCGAGCTGCCGCGGGGAGCGGTGCGGCTGGCATCGTCCGGGCTCACCGAGAACCAGGCTTTCGCGCACGGACCGGGAGCCTACGGCATCCTCTTCCACATGGAGCTGTCCGCAAGCTCCGTCGCCGAGTGGACGGAGGTGTTCGCCGAGGAGCTCAGCGGCGCGCGGCTCGACGGCGGGGAGATCCGCGCCGCGACCGGAAGCCACCTGCCGGTCCTGCAGCGGATCGGCCGCTCGGTTTTCACCCAATGGGCGGGTCTGGTCACCGCGGGAATGCAGGCCTGAGCGTCCCGAGAAAATCCCGAACCCCGAGCTCCCGGAATCACCTTTCGCCCTCTGCGGATCGGCCGCTCGGCCTTCACCGGCGGGCGAATCCGGCCACCTCAAGCCCGTAAACCTGATCTGCCTCGGAAATCCCGGGCCCGAACTCACGGAATCACCTCCGCCCTGCGGCGGATCCGCCGCTCCGTTGCACCCATTGGCTGTCCTGACCCCTGATGTTCTTACCCCCCATTTACTTCCCGTTTCCACGCCGCCGAAGATCCGATCACTGGCTGACTCTTCTGTAACAGGGTTTGACGGGTGCCGGTGTATCCGTCACTTTTACGGTAAATCTGACGGAATCAACGACATGTATCCTCGCCTGCTGGAGTTGCCCGAGAAGAGCTTTTTCCTGCTCGGTCCACGGGGAACGGGAAAATCCGTATGGCTGGAGCAACGGCTCGGCCATGCGGCCCTGACCATCAACTTGCTGAAGTCCGGCGAATATCTCCGGTATAAACGCGACCCGTCCCTTCTGGCTCTGGAAGCGGCTGCACTCGGAAACAGGAACGCCTGGATCATCGTCGACGAGATACAGAAGCTGCCGGAACTGCTCGATGAGGTTCACGCGCTCATGTTCGAGAGCCGGGGTGACCTTCGGTTTGCGCTGTCGGGTTCGAGCGCGAGAAAGCTCAAGCGGTCTCACGCCAACATGCTGGCCGGGCGCGCCTTGTCAAAGAAAATGTTCCCGTTGAGCATGCTGGAAACCGGCAGGGACTTCCGCTTGCAGGAGGCCCTGCGATACGGACAGTTGCCCTTGAGCGCGACGGCTTCCGCGGAGTTGGAAAGGATCGAATTCCTCGACGCCTACGTCGAGACCTATCTGAGAGAGGAAGTCCAGCAGGAAGCACTGGTCAGAAATCTCGACAGTTTCTATCGCTTCCTGTCCGTCAGTGCCCTGGTGAACGGGCAGATACTTAACATCAGCAACATCGCGCGGGATGTGGGCGTCGCCAGGACTACCGTGCATGGCTATTTCAGCATTCTGGAGGATACGCTTCTGGGCTGGTATTTGCCGGCCTGGCGCAACAAGGCCAAGGTCAAAGAGGTCGCCCATGCCAAGTTCTACCTGTTCGATTGCGGCGTACAGCGCGCCCTGGCGGGGCTGCATCGGGACAAGCCCTCGTCAGCCGAAACAGGCGTGCTGTTCGAAACCTTTCTTCTCAATGAGTTCAGGGCGCTCAATTCATGGCGGTCCCACGGTGCGCAGTTCTTCTACTGGCGCACGGAATCCGGCAACGAGGTGGACCTCATCTGGAAAAGGGGCCGGCAGGCGGCCGGCTTTGAAATAAAATCTTCCACGAGCTGGAGAGAGAACTTCAACAAAGGGCTGAATGTCCTGCTGCAATCCGGCGACATCCAGCGAGCTTTCGGCGTGTACCGGGGCAAGCGATTGCTGAAGGTTGGCGAGGTAACGGTTCTGCCCTACAAAACGGCGCTTGAAATGGCTGCTGAGGGAAGCTTCCTTGCGGCCGGGGAGCAATGAGGCGGGCTCCGCTTCTACCAGTACTCGAGCGCCTCTTCGAACAGCTGCCGCAGCTCCGCTTCACCCGCGGGCCTCGGCGAGAGCTTGGTCACCCGGTGCTGGGGCAGGGTCCCCTCGACGAGAGCAGGGATGTCCCCGGCCTCGTACCCGAGCGCGCGCAACCCGTTGGGAATGTCGAGCCGCCGCATGAAGTCGATGATGCAGCCGGCGAGCAGATCACCCGCCTCCTCAGCTCCGGCCCCTTCCGTATCGGCGCCGAGCACCGCGGCCGCCTCCAGGTGCCGCTGCGGGCTGGAGCCCGCCGTGAAGCGGAACACCGCCGGGGCGTTGACGATCACCGCGACCCCGTGCGGCACCAGGGGGTGGCCGGTCGCGTATCCGGGCGGCAGGTAGTCGCGGACCATGCCGGCGACGGGGTACGACATCCCGTGCGGCAGGTGGACCCCGGCGTTGCCGAAACCCATGCCGGCGTACGAGGCGGCCAGCAGCATCTGCCCCCGCGCCTCGTCGTCTCCGGGGTCGGCGACGGCCCGGGGAAGGAACTCGGCTACCATCGCCAGCGACTCCAGGGCCCAGATGTCGCTGATCGGGTTGGCGCCCTGGTAGGAGGGCCGCAGCACCGGCCGCTCCGGCCGCGGGCGTTCGTCGAACGGGATCGCCGTGTACGACTCGAGAGCGTGGCTGAGCACGTCGAGGCCGGTCGATGCGGCCACGGCCGTGGGCAGGGTGCGGGTGTTCTCCGGGTCGACGACAGCCAGCGCCGGTTTCAGGCGGCGATGGGCGATGCCGGTCTTCGCCTTCATCTCGGTGAAGTCGAAAATCGCGACCCCCGTCGTTTCGCTGCCGGTTCCGGCCGTCGTCGGAATGGCGATCAGCGGTTTCAGGGGGCCCGGGGCCGGCAGCCCCTTGCCGATCGGCGCGTTGACGTAGTCGAGAAAATCGGCGGGATGGGAGTCGTAGAGGTTGGCCGCCTTCGCCGTGTCGATGGTAGAGCCGCCGCCGACGGCGACGAAACCGTCGAAGCCGCCGGCCGCGGCGAAGTCGATGGCCTCCCGGAACGAGCGGTCGGTCGGCTCGACGTGCACCCGGTCGAACAGCTGGAAACGCACCCCGCTGTCCTCGAGGGCGGCAAGCAGGTTGGTCACAGGCGGAAGGGAAGCGAGCACCTCATCGGTGACCACCATTGCGTTTCCCACCCCCATGTCCACGAGATCCATGCCGACCTCGGCGGTGACTCCGCGTCCGTAGCGGATGTTCGAGGTGGCCATTTCGAAGGCTGTGTCTTTGTCCATGATCTCGCTCCCGCCGATGGTTTTTCGGCCTGGGTCCCTGAAGGTCCGGGGTGCCAATCCGGGGCCAAATTTCACCCTGGCGGCCAGTAGAGTAAACTGCTTGCGCCCCCCGATAACGGGGCTGAAGTTTTGCCCGTTCCTCAAAATCGGAAAAAGGAAAAGCGGGGCATTTCGCATGAGACTGGCCGGAAAATCGGCGCTGATCACCGGGGCCGGCAGCGGTATCGGCCGCCAGACGGCGCTGCGTTTCGCGCGGGAAGGGGCGGCTGTTGCCGCGGTCGACATAGACGATGTCGCCGGCTCCGAAACCGCGGACATGATCGCCGAGGCCGGTGGCCGCGCCATCTTCGCGCGCGCCGACGTTTCCGAGGCGCGGGACTGCCGGCGGATGATCGCCGGGGCCGAGGAGGCATTCGGCCGCCTCGACATCCTGTTCAACAACGCCGGCATCTCCCACCTGGAGGACGGCGGCGCCGTCGACACTGACGAGGCGGTCTGGGAGCAGACGATGAACGTCAACCTCAAGGGGGTGTTCCTCGGCTGCAAGTACGGCATCCCGGCGCTGCTGAGAGCCGGCGGCGGGTCGGTGATCAACACCGCCTCGTTCGTCGCCCTGCTGGGGGCGGCCACTCCGCAGATCGCGTACACGGCGAGCAAGGGAGGAGTCCTGGCCCTGAGCCGCGAGCTGGCCGTCATCCACGCCCGCGACAACATCCGCGTCAACGCGCTGTGTCCGGGTCCGCTGCGGACCGAGCTGCTGATGAAGTACCTCGACACCGAAGAGAAAAGGCAGCGGCGCCTGGTCCACGTTCCGATGGGGAGGTTCGGCGAAGCCGGAGAGATCGCCGAGGCCGTGGTCTTTCTCGCCTCGGACGAGTCCTCCTTCGTCACCGGCACCTCGTTCACGGTGGACGGCGGCATCGCCGCGGCCTACGTGACCCCGGAGTAGCCGCCGGCGCCTTGATCCCCCTGTCCGCCAACGGCCGGCGCCTCTGGCCGCCCACTTCTCGACACCTGGGCCTCCCCGGCCTCCCCGGGCCGGAATTCCCGTTGGCCCGCGAAGGCCCTTGCGCCCGGGCGGGAGAACACGCCGCGAGCCGCGGATCGAGGAAAATCCCACAAGGGGTTTTTCTGGTTGAATCTGGCCGGCCCGCGAAAGCGGCCGCCCTCGCCCGGTCGATTCATCCGCGTTACACTAAACCCGCCTCGCCCGAACGCAACTGAGCGCACCCCACCAGGGAGACCATATAAATGAAAGAGTACTTCAAGGGGATTCCGCAGATTCGCTACGAGGGCCCGGACTCGAAGAACCCGCTGGCCTTCAAGCAGTACGACCCCGACCAGCAGATCGGCAAAAAGACCATGGCCGAACACCTGCGTTTCTCCGTCGTCTTCTGGCACACCTTCAAGGGGACCGGCGCCGACCCGTTCGGCGGACCGGTCTACGACCGCCCCTGGGACGAAGCCTCCGACCCGATGCAGCGGGCCGAGGACACCATGCGGGCCGCGTTCGAGATGTTCACCAAGCTCGGGGTACCGTTCTACGCCTGGCACGACCGCGACATCGCGCCGGAAGCGGACACCCTCGCCGAGACCAACGAGCGGCTCGACCGCATAGGCGCGCTGGCAAAGAAGCTGCAGCGCGACACCGGGGTGAAGCTGCTCTGGGGCACGTCGAACATGTTCTCGCACCCGCGCTTCACCCACGGGGCGGCGACCAACCCCGACGCCCACGTCTTCGCCTACGCCGCGTCGCAGGTGAAGAAGGCGATGGAGCTAACCAAACAGCTCGGCGGCGCCAACTACGTGTTCTGGGGAGGGCGCGAAGGCTACTCCAGCCTGCTCAACACCGACATGGCCCGCGAGCAGGACAACATGGCGCGGTTCCTCGGGATGGCCGCCGACTACAAGAAGGAGATCGGCTTTCGCGGCACCCTTCTGGTCGAGCCCAAGCCGAAGGAGCCGACCAAGCACCAGTACGACTACGACGCCGCCACGGTGCTCGGCTTCCTGCGCAAGTACGGGCTGCACGACCGCTTCAAGCTGAACCTCGAGGCCAACCACGCGACCCTGGCTGGGCACACCTTCGAGCACGACCTAACCGTGGCCGCGGCCGACGGCATGCTCGGCAGCATCGACGCCAACCGCGGCGACCTCCTGCTCGGGTGGGACACCGACCAGTTCCCCACCGATCTCTACGGCACGACTTACGCGATGATGGTGATCCTGAAGTACGGAGGCATCCGCCCGGGGGGGATCAACTTCGACGCCAAGGTGCGGCGCGGCTCCTTCGATCCCGTCGACCTGTTCCACGCCCACATCGGGGGCATGGACAGCTTCGCCCGCGGCCTGAAGATCGCCCACCGGATCATCGAGGACGGAGTGGTCGGCGACTTCATCAAGGAGCGCTACAAGTCCTACCGCTCCGGCATCGGTCGGAAGATCTCCGCCGGAAAGACCGGCTTCGCCGAGCTGGAGAGTCATATCCTGCGGGAGGGTGAACCGGAGAAGCGGAGCGGCCGCGAGGAGATGCTGGAGAACATCATCAACTCCTACCTGTAGGACAGCGGGTGCGGCCGGTCACCCGGCGCGGCTGCACCGGCGGTAAGGCCGCCCCTGAAGAGGAGCCACCTGGGGCCGCCCATGGCCTGCACCCATCCGGCATGCCCCGTCACTTTTGAACGAGGGGGGTGAACTTCCCGCTTCGGGTCACCCGGCCCGACTGCTGCATCGGCTGAATCGCCGGCGCCCGGGGTGCGCAGCAGGCGCGGCGTCCCCCCGACAAGGATCCCGACATGCCCCGTTCCGGGAGCACGAGCCTGGCGGCCTTCGGATTCTCACCCATCCGGACCATTAGCCGTCTCTGGCGCCCCGCCCCCCGGGATCCCGAATGCCCCTTACCGGAGCGCAAGCCGGGCGCCTTCCCGGGTTCGCCAGCCATCCTCTGACCTGCGCCGTCCCTGCGCACCAAGCGGCGGCCATCCCGGGCCCGCCGTTCCGGCCCCGGCCTGCTCCCTCACTGGCGCACGAACTTCTGCACCCGGCCGTCGGTCTGCACCTCGCTGATGTAGAGGTCGCCCCGCGAGTCGGTCCAGATGCCGTGGGGGCAGCCCTTGAACTCGCCCGGGGTATCGGTGCGCTCCGCGCGGCCCCAGCGGCACAGAAGCTCACCCCGCAGGTTGTAGATGCTGACGCGCTGGTTGAGCTCGGCGACGTAGACAATGCCGTCGCCGTCGATGTGGATGGTGTCCGGCTCGCTGAGGTCCCCCCACTCCTCGAGGTAGTTCCCCTCGGTGTCGAAAATCTGGATGCGGTCGTTGGAGCGGTCGCAGACCATGACCCGGTCGTCGGGGTCGACGCGGACGCAGTGCGAGATGTCGAACTGCCCCCGGCCGGTGCCCGGCTCCCCCCATGATTTGAGCAGCTGGCCGCCGGCCGAGTACTTGTGGACGCGGGCGTTGTCGTACCCGTCCGATATGTAGAGAAACCCCTGCGAGTCGAAGGCGACGTCGGTCGGACGCCGGAACGGTTCCCCCTCGGCACCCGCCGCCCCGGGAGTTCCGATGGTCAGCAGCTCCTCTCCCGACGGCGACATCTTGCGGACGCAGTGGATATCGTACTCCGTGCACCAGAGGCTGCCGCCGGCGTCGATGTTCAACCCGTGGGCGGCCTGCGCGTCGAGGGTGCGCCAGCCGTCGAGGAAGTTCCCCTCCCGGTCGAACACCACCATCGGCACCTCGCTGCGGCTGTACACGTACACCCTGTCGTCGGCATCTACGGCCACGGCGGCCACCCAACCCAGCTCGATGTCGGCAGGAAGCCGCGGCCAGTCCCCGTCGTACTCGTACACGAAATCACCCGATCCAACTCTCATGGTTTGAACTCCTCGCTTGTGGAAGGGCACAAAAAACGCCGCCGAAGCCGGCGGCGTCGAGGCATGCGCGAAAATAGGTGCTGAAAGCCCGGGGACTCGAGCTCGAAAAAACCGGCCCTGTCCCGGCTGACTTCACGGGGTCCGGTTTCGGAACAACCGGCCCTCGGCGCGGCTGACGTCCCCGGCGGTCCGGGGTCGAACAACCCCGACGTCAGCCCGGCCGCCCGGACATCCCCCGGATCAGTTGTCTCTCGGCACCGCCATCATCCGTTCGAGGGAGCGCCGCGCCCCCTCGATCACGTCGTCGTCCAGCTCGATCTCGTAGCGCTCGTCCGCCAGCGAGAAGTACACGTCCTGCAGCCCGGTGACCTTCATGTAGGGACAGTGCAGGCGGCAGCCGATGCAGCCGTCGGCCGGCACGAACTCCTTGCCGGGGTAGCGCTTCTTGAGCTGGTGGATGATGCCGCTCTCGGTGGCGATGATGAAGGTCTCCGCGTCCGGGTAGCGCCCGACGGCGTCGAGCATGCCCGTCGTCGAGCAGACCTCGTGGGCGGCGGCCACCACGTCCTCGCGGCATTCAGGGTGCGCGATGATCACCGCTTCCGGGTGCTCCCCCCGGGTGCGCTCGACGCTCGCCTGCCGCAGCACGTCGTGGGTCGGGCAGACGCCGTCGTAGATCGCCACCTCCTTCTCCGGAACCTGCTCGGCAACCCAGCGGCCGAGGTTGCGGTCCGGGGTGAACAGCACCTTGCCGCTGTCGAGGCTGCGGACCACGGAGACGGCGTTGGCCGAGGTGCAGCAGATGTCGGACTCCGCCTTCACCTCCGCCGAGGAGTTGACGTAGGTGACCACCGTGTGATCGGGGTAGGCTTCCTTCCACTCCTCGAGGCTCTCAGGCGTGATCGAGTCCGACAGGGCGCAGCCGGCCCCCAGATGCGGCAGCAGCACGGTCTTTTCAGGGCTGAGGATCTTGGCCGACTCGGCCATGAAGTGGACGCCGCAGAAGACGATCAGGTCCGCCGCGGTGCGGCTCGCCTCCACCGAGAGCCCGAGCGAATCGCCGGTGAAATCGGCGATGTCCTGGACCTCGGGGACCTGGTAGTTGTGGGCGAGGATGACGGCGTTCTTCTCCTGACGCAGGCGGTCGATCTGGGCGACCAGCTCCGCGTGCGGCAGGTCGGTGTAGTGGTAGTGTCCGGCGACGCCGGCGGTTTCGACCTGGCTCATGATTCCACCTTGGCTCCCGGGTCAGGGGCGATCTCCTCGGTCCCGTGCGGAAACACGCGCCAGAACTCCTTGCGGATGAGTCCCGCGATCGCCGCGCTCTTGCTCGAGCCGTGGTAGCGGGCCACTGCTTCGAGCATGTCGAAGTCTCTCTCGGTCGCCGAGAAAGTCCTCGACCTCGCCTTTCCGTTCATCGATCCCTTCGTCTTTCCTGTTTGCAGGTGATGTTGCATTCCGAATGAATTTTCCGGTATTCGTCCGGCGAAACCGGTTAATTAATGAATAATAATTGTTTATTTCGGATTTCCTAGTGTACCGGCTTCGACACGGAACTGTCAACCCCCTGACACATTTTCAGCTGTTTCCGGGATTTCCTCAGCTGACTCCGGGGCTTTCCGGATCGCGGCCGGACCCGGAGAGCCTCCGGAACTATCAGAGAGCGGCGATGCGGGTCAGGGCCTCCTCGACCGCCTCCCGGTGCTGGAAGGCGGACAGGCGCAGGTACCCCTCCCCGGCGGCCCCGAACCCGGAGCCGGGCGTGCCGACGACGTGGGCCTCTTCGAGCAGCAGGTCGAAGAATCCCCAGCTGTCCGTCCCCTCCGGGGTGGTGATCCACAAGTAGGGGGCGTTTTCCCCGCCGTACACCGCGTACCCGCAGGCGGACAGGCGCTCCTTCATCAGCCGCGCGTTCTCCATGTAGAAGGCGATCGTCTCCGCGGTGGCGCGGCGGCCCTCCGGCGAGTAAGAAGCCGCGGCCCCCCGCTGCACGGGGTAGGAGACCCCGTTGAACTTGGTGTTGTGCCGGCGCACCCAGGCGGCGTGCAGGGAGTGGCCCTCCCCCGATTCGGAGAAGGCGCGCAGCTCTTTGGGAACCACGGTGAAGGCGCAGCGCAGGCCGGTGAAACCGGCGCTCTTCGAGAACGAGCGCATCTCGACGGCTACCTCGCGGGCTCCGTCGATCTCGTAGATCGAGTGCGGTATCCCCGGGTCGGAGATGTACCCCTCGTACGCGGCGTCGAAGAAGAGGACGGCCTTCTCGTCGCGGGCGTACGCGACCCACTCGGCCAGCACCTCGCGCGGCATCACCGCACCCGTCGGGTTGTTGGGCGAGCAGAGATACACCAGGTCGACGCGGCGGTCGGGAAGCGGCGGCAGAAACCCGGACTCAACCGTGCAGGGCAGGTAAACCAGCCCGGCGTAGCGGCCGTCCTCCCCGGCGTTCCCGGTGCGGCCCGCCATGACGTTGCTGTCGCAGTACACGGGGTAGACGGGGTCGGTGAGGGCGACGGTGTTGTCGATGGCGAAGATCTCCTGGATGTTGGCCGAGTCGCACTTGGAGCCGTCCGACACGATCACCTCGTCGGCGGCGACCTCGACCCCGCGGCAGGCGTACTCGTGCTCGACGATGGCATCGATCAGGAAGTCGTACCCCTCGCCCGGGGGGTAGCCCTGGAACGACTCGTCGTGCGCCATCTCCTCGACCGCCTCCTTCATCGCCTCGGCGACGACCCGGGGGATCCCCTTGACCACGTCGCCGATCCCCATGCGGATGACGTCGGCGCCGGGGTTCTTCTCCTGGAAGGCGCCGGTGCGGCGCGCGATCTCCGGGAACAGGTATCCGGCGGTGAGCTTCAGGTAATGTTCGTTGATGAGAGCCATGCCAGGGCCTTTCTTTAATTCAGTTCGTCACTCATTTGCGGCGGAAGGGAACTCCAATCTAGGGCCCCGCGCCGAGCGGGCTCAAGCTCCGCCGCTCTTTCCAGAGAAACCCCCGAACCTCGATGGACATCAGCTTCTACACCACCGCGGGAGCCGGCGGCTGGAGCCTCGAACAGTGCGCCGCCTGGGCAAGGGCGCACGATTTCGACTGCGTGCGCCTGACCGACAACGGCGTGCTCGACTCCGACCGGATCCTCACCGAAGGACCCGCCGAGGTGCGCGAGACCCTCTCCGGCAGCGACCTCTACCTCTCCTGCATCGCCGCCCACTGCAACCTCCTCGACGACGACCCCGAGATCCGCGAGAGGGAGTCGCTGCGCCTGAAGAAGGCGCTGCGCTCGTCCGCGGCGCTCGAGTGCCCGGTGGTGATCACCGGCAGCGGCGCCCCGGTCAGGAACGGCGTCTTCTACGGCATGTACTCCTCCCCACCGGGCAACCCGACCGACCGCTGCGACGAGCTGGTCGAACGCTACCGGGAGATGTTCACCCCGATCGCCCGCGAAGCCGAGGAGACCGGCGTCAAAATCGCCCTCGACGTGGCCGTGCGCATGGGGAACATCGGCTGCAACCCGGAGATGTGGGACCGCATCCTCGACGCGGTTCCCTCCGACTTCATCGGCCTTTCCTGCGATCCCTCGCACTGGGTCTGGATGATGATGCTGCCGGCAGAGGACGTCATCCGCGAGTACTCCGGCAAGTGGTACTTCGCCGACGTCAAGGACTGCGAGGTGAGCCCGCGCATGCTCTACCGCCAGGGCGTCATCGGCAACTGGTGGTGGCAGTACCGCGTGCCGGGCCGCGGCGATCTCGACTGGGCGAAGATCACCAACGCCCTGGTCGAATCGGGGTACGACTACGTCCTCTGCTGCGAGAACGAGGACCGCGGCATGCCCGGCCTAGATGGGTTCGCCTACGGCTGCCGGCACCTGCGCCAGTTCCTGCCTCCCAAGGACGAGTTCAGCCCGCCGGACGCCCCCTGGCTGATCCGCTAGCCCGCCGCCATTCCGATCCCATGACCGACACGACACCCCACCCGAACGGAGAAGACGACCCCCGCGCCCGGGACTTCATCCGCGCCGAGGTCGTCGAGGACCTGCGCAACGGCCGCTACGACGGCGAAGTGGTGACCCGCTTCCCGCCGGAGCCCAACGGCTACCTGCACATCGGCCACGCCAAGGCCGCGGCCATCGACTTCGGGGTGGCGGCCGATTTCGGAGGGCGCTGCCACCTGCGCTTCGACGACACCAACCCCACCCGGGAGGAGCAGGAGTTCGTCGACGCCATCAAGGAGGACCTGCGCTGGCTGGGGTTCGACTGGGGGGAGCACGAGTACTACGCCTCCGACTACTTCGAGCAGCTCTACGAGATGGCCGTCGACCTCGTGCGCAAGGGCCTGGCCTACGTCGACGACCAGAGCGGAAGGCAGATCCGCGAGTCGCGCGGCACCCTGACCGAGCCCGGGTCGGAAAGCCCCTGGCGCCGCCGCGCCGTCGAGGAGAACCTCGACCTGCTGGGGCGCATGCGGGCCGGCGAGTTCGCCGACGGCGAGAAGGTGCTGCGCGCCCGCATCGACATGGCGTCCCCCAACCTCAACCTGCGGGACCCGGTGATGTACCGCATCCGCCACGTTCCCCACCAGCGCACCGGCGACGCCTGGTGCATCTACCCGATGTACGACTGGGCCCACGGGCAGAGCGACTCGATAGAGCGCGTCACCCACTCGCTGTGCGACCTCGACTACGAAAACCACCGCCCCCTGTACGACTGGTTCATCGAGTCGCTCGGGATCTTCCCGTCGCGGCAGATCGAGTTCGCCCGCGGCAACGTCACCTTCACCATCACCTCCAAGCGCCGGCTCTCCGAGCTGGTCGAGAAGGGCCGCGTCAGCGGCTGGGACGACCCGCGCATGCCGACCCTGTGCGCCCTGCGGCGGCGCGGTTTTCCGCCCGAAGCGATCCGCCGTTTCTGGCAGGAGGTCGGGATCGCCAAGCGGGTCAACAACGTCGAGGTTGCCCTGCTCGAGCACTGCGTCCGCGACCATCTCAACAAGGCGGCGCCGCGGGTGATGGGGGTGCTGAACCCGCTCAAGGTGGTGATCGAGAACTACCCGGAAGGGGAGAGCGAGGAGCTCGAGGCGGTCAACAACCCCGAGGACGAGTCGGCCGGAACCCGCATGGTGCCGTTCTCGCGGGAGCTCTACATCGAGCGGGACGACTTCATGGAGGACCCGCCGAGGAAGTTCTTCCGCCTCGCCCCGGGGCGGGAAGTGCGGCTGCGCTACGCCTACTACCTCACCTGCAGGGAAGCGGTCAAGGAGGGCGGCGAGATAACGGAGCTGCGCTGCACCTACGACCCGGCCACCCGCGGAGGCGGTTCCCCGGACGGCCGCAAGGTCAAGGCGACCCTGCACTGGGTCTCGGCCGAGCACGCCGTCGGCGCCGAGGTGCGGCTCTACGACCGCCTGTTCAGGACCGAGGACCCGACCGCGGTGCCGCCGGGCGGGGACTGGCTGGACAACCTCAACCCCGACTCGCTGCGGGTGCTCGACGGCTGCCGCCTCGAGCCGTCCGTCGCCGGGAGCAGCCCGGGCACCGGCTTCCAGTTCGAGAGGCTGGGGTACTTCTGCGTCGACCCGGACTCGCGCGACGGGCGGCTGATCTTCAACCGCACCGTGACCCTGCGGGACGCCTGGGCGAAGATCTCCGGCAGGAAGTAGCCGGTTCTACAGCCGGCTCGGTCCGCAGAGTCCGCAACCTTTTCGAGATCATCAGCCGGATTCAGCAACACGAGGGTGTTCAACTCGAAGTGAACCGGGTTCAGTAATCGGCAGTTCTACGTCATTGCTGTAAACAGTAGGTGGCTACTCCCCTCCCCCGCTCTCGACCATTGCGATATATGCATATTATGCATATATTCTGGCGATGGACATCGAATGGGATCCAGTAAAAGCCAAGATTAACCTTGCCAAGCACGGCGTATCGTTCTCAGACGCTGAATCGGTACTCTTTGATCCCTATGCCTTGACGGTTGCAGATGATCGAGAGGTGTTCGAAGATCGGCAGGTTACTGTTGGTTTGGATGCTTTGGGGCGGACCCTCGTGGTTGTATACGCAGTTTACGAAGGAACCATAAGGATAATTTCCGCGAGACCAGCGACTCGGAGAGAAAAGAAAACCTATGAAACAGGAATATGATTTCAGCCGTGGGAGACGAGGGGCAGTAGTCCCGCAAAGAGGAAAAACGCGAATAACCATGTATGTAGATAACGACGTCCTGGATGCCTTTCGTTCATTTTCCGAAGAGGCGGGAACAGGTTATCAAACCATGATCAACGAGGCATTGAGAGATTACCTTGGGAAGAGGAAGCCTCCTGTTGACGAGGATACTCTGCGTCGAGTATTGCGCGAGGAATTACACGCAGCGAGCTGAATTTCCAAGATCTCCGGAAGGAGGTAACCTATCTGGTATGAATGAGCGCGACTTTGACCAACTTGCAGCCAGCGTCAAGCAGGCCGGAGCGATCAAGCGAGGCAAGCTGAAGCCAGGACGCACGGTTCAGATGGACCCCTGCAGAATTGGGAGCAGGGACGCCGCCGTCCGGAGGGTCCTGCCCGAGCTCTGCTCAAGATTGCTTCGGAAAATCCCGAAACCGTGGCGCGATCGTTAAGCGCTTGAGCAACCGCAGCACACCCCACCCCCGGCGCGGTCAAGAGAAATGAACCATGCCGCTTACCCGTGACTTCAAGCCGCCCAAGAGTCTGATGCGCATGTTCGGACCGTCCGGCAATCCCCACACCCGCAACCTGTTCGAGGTCATCAGCCGGATTCAGCAGCACGAGGGGGGTCCAACTCGAAGTGAACGCCGATCGTTAATCGGTAGTTATGTGCCATTGCAGCTTTTTTGTCATTCGTTTCGAGAATGATTCAACAGCTCTGAAACCACCACACGAGTATCAATATGGCTTATTACACCGATCTCTTTTCGCCTGAGACATACGAGGCTTTTACCCAATCAGATCAGAGCATCTCCGGGTTCAGACCACGCCAGAAGAACGCCGCGAGCCAGATCGGGCGTGGTGACAAGCTTGTTTGCTACGTAACCAAGCTTTCCCGCTGGGTGGGTATCCTGGAGGTCACAAGCGAATACTTCGAGGGTAACACGCCTCTATTCTATCCTGAGGATGACCCCTTCGTGATCCGATTTCGTGTAAAACCGCAGGTTTGGCTGCCCAAGGAGAAGGCTGTCCCGATTCACGAGGACCACGTTTGGGAGGCTCTTTCATTCACTCAGAGCTACGAAAAGAACAGCTCGCATTGGACCGGCAAAATGCGAAACAGCCTTAATCCTCTATCCGAGGAAGACGGCCGGTTCTTAGAAGAGTTGCTGGAACGCCAGAAAATAGGTGGACACACATACGAATTGGACGAGGAACACTACCGGAAGCTGGTTGGACAGAGAATCCGGCGGGAAGACAAGGTGGTTTCTGTCTCCGTACCTCAGGAGGACGAGTCAGAGGAAGACGCGCGAGATGAACAAACTATTCGTGAATCCTATCAGATACAGGCACTCCTAGCTCGGATTGGGGAGGCCATGGGATTCACAGTCTGGCTTCCACGTAGCGATCGCTCCAATATTATCCAGGAGTGGGCGCCAGACGAGGGAGTGTTGTTGGATGCACTGCCACTGAATTACGACGAAACCACCTTGAAGACAATTGAACAAATTGATGTACTTTGGTTGCGGCGTAGATCAATTGTCAGGGCCTTCGAAGTTGAACACTCAACAGCGATTTATTCCGGGATACTCCGAATGGCGGACTTGCTGGCACTTCAGCCAAACATGGACATCCGCCTTCACATTGTTGCCCCGTACGGTCGAAAGGAGAAGGTTCTGCAAGAAATTCAGCGGCCGGTCTTTTCATTACTCGAACGTGCTCCGCTGTCGGAGATCTGTTCCTTTATCTCTTACGATAGCGTGAGAGAAGTATCTGACGAGCAGCACCTTTCCTATCTGTCGGACGCAGTGCTTGAGGAATACGCAGAGGAAGCCTAAGGAACCCGCACTGATCGTACCGAGAGGGCAAGCAACGGGCACATAACACGTCCGTGCCCGGCTTCGGGCAATAGGGCCCTTCGCCCAACCGCTTCGCGGTTCGGGCACGGCGAGAACGTTATGTGAAAATGGGAGTCATGTTTCGTATGCGTGAAGTAAAAGAATGGAGGTCATAGAATGAATGAACGAATCATGATCGATCCTTCGATCCGTCATGGCAAGCCTGTGGTGCGGGGGACCCGAGTGCCAGTGCACCGAATTATCGGGAGCCTTGCAGGTGGAGCAACCCCAGATGAAGTCTGTGAGGAATATGGCATTGTAGAGGCGGATGTACGGGCAGCCCTTGAGTACGCTGAGGAGCTCGTAGAAGCAGAAGAAGCTCATCCTCTACCAGTTTCTTAAGTCGGTTTGCGATTCATCATCGACGCTTTGGCGCTTTGGCCTTCGGCAACCGCTTCCCGGTTCGCAAACCGGCATAACGTCAGGCGAAAGCGCAGAGAAAATCCACCTCACATTGAGCATCGCTCAAACGAGAGTAGAAAATGTCGGAGGAATACCGGCTGCATCTTCAAATCAGACGTGTAGAAAACGATCAGTATCTGGCTACCTCAGAGGATTTCGCCGGCTTGGTAGCCCAAGGGCGAACAGTGGCTGAAACGGTTGAAATTGCTCAAGACGTGGCAAGAAAACTAATCGAATCCTGTAGGGAGCATGGAGACGCTCTCCCGGATGGCTTGCACAGGATGAATATGGAAATCGTTGAGTTAGATATTCCCGTAGGTGTTTGATGGGTCGGCTCTCAGGGTCCACCTATCGACAGGTGATTCAAAAATGAGGGCGGTTGGGATTTACGTTTTACCGACACGCACGAGGCAGCCAGGCTCCTTCGCCTAACCCCGTGCCCCCGGCTTCGGGCCGTTCGGTCCCTCGCCCAACGTTGCGCGGTTCGGAGGCCGGATTGGCAGGAAGTAACCGGTAACTCCCGCCCCGGGAAGACCATCCCTTCCAGGGTCGCAGGTCCTCAGTACTCGTCGAGCAGGGCAAGTGCCCTGCGAATCCCATCCACTGCGGCGCGGTCCGCCTCGAGCGCCTGCCGCAACAGACGGCCCGCCTCGGCGCGGTCATCCTCCGTGAACCCGCGCGTCAGCGCCGCATCGACCAGCAACGACAGATCCGCCAGCGATGCATGCTCGCGGCCGTAGTGGCCGGCCGCCGCCTCGAGCGGCTCCCGCGCCGCCTCGAAAATCCCCGCCAGATCGCGGAGATACTCCGCGGCCAGCTCCCGCCGCCAGCTCAGGATTCTGGCGTGATAGTGCGTGAAATCAGGCAGATCCGCGGACGCGAACGCATCCAGCCACAGCTCGTAGGCGTCGAACCCCTGGGCCCACTTGTGCCTGCCCAGGCGTGTTCCGTCCGCGAAGGAGACGGCGTTCTCGAGCGCCATGCGATGCAGCTCCCTGTCGTCGGCGCTCTTCGCCCCGTCGAAAACCATCACGCTGAACCACTCGGACCCCATCCATTCCCCCACCTCGTCCCAGCGGACCGTGTAATCCCCCTGCCACACGAAGGGATGGCGGATCGAGTAGGTCTCCTGCGCCTCGTCGTAGCCGACGATGATCCCCCAGCACACCCCGCGGCCGCCGGGGTGTCCGGCCTCTCTCTGCGCGGCCGTCCTCGGGTTCCAGACCATCGCGGGAACGCCGCGATCCAGGCTCGCCCGGACAGCGTCCCTCGCCTCCCGCACCGCGGCCGCCCGCTCCTCCCCGGAGTTTTCCTTGGTGGCCTCGTAGCTGCGGTACTCCGCCATCTCCGGCAGGACCTTCAGGCCCAGGCTCCAATCGAGGTTGTCGTGGTAGACAACGGCCCCGCCCTCGGCCATCTGGAAGTGGAACGAATGCCCCAGCACACCCTGGATGCGCGCGGGCGTCCACCCGGTCCGTCCGAGGGTGTGCATCACCGGCTCGAGTGAGGATGCCAGGGTCGTTCCGCGGTTTGGCTCCGTCGGTTCGACATCCACTGCGATCTTCACCGGAGGCTCCTCCTGGAGGACGCCGGGAAGGTCGTCCCGGTCCATCCCTTCTTCCGCGTTTGCGCTGGCGGTCATGCCGATGGCTGCCGTCAGAGACAGGAGCGCCACCCATCTGAACCCTATCGCTTTGTCGAAGAACCACATCGGAACGGAAGGGAAATCCTCTGCCTGACCTCGAACCAGAATGAAGAAACGGAAGTAACCAAGGCTAGCCCCGGCCCCGGGAAGACCACTCCTTCTCCAGGGCCCGCTCCTTCTTCCTGGAGACCCCCCCGAGCACCCCGACCGCGGCCTGCAGCCGCGCCCGCGTCAGGTCGATGTCGAGCAGGACGATCGACTCGTAGAGCGGCGGCCCGACCGGCCGTCCCATGAGCGCGGCGAACATCGGCCGGGTCACCTCGCGCACCGGCCACTCCCAGAACGAGCTCACCCGCTGGACCGCCGCCTCGACCCCGGAGACCTCCCAGGGGGAGACCTCCTGAAGCGCCCAGACCGCGGTCAGGAGCATCTGCGCCGCCTCCGCGGGCTCCCGCTTCTTGGGCACGAGATCCTCCGCGGCCGGCTCCACCTCGCGGGCGAAGAAGAAGGAGCAGGCCGGCATGAAGTCGCCGAGGGTCTGCATGCGCGGCTGCATCAGCGGGATCATCTCGCCGAGGAAACCGTCGTTCAGGGCCCATTCCTTCAGCTTGTCCAGCAGCTGGCCGGCGCTGAGGTCCTCGCGGATGTAGCGGCCGTTGAGCCAGCTCAGCTTCTCGAGGTCGAACACCGAGCCGCCGAGGTTGACCCGCCCGAGATCGAAGCGGTCGACCAGCCCGGACAGCGGGAACTTCTCCTCGCCCCCCTCCCCCGGCGGGTAGGCCATCAGCGCCAGGTAGTTGAGCAGGGCCTCGGGGAGGTACCCGGCGCGGCGGTAGAAGTCGATGGAGGTCGGGTTCCGCCGCTTCGACATCTTGGAGCGGTCCGGGTTGAGCAGCAGCGGCAGGTGGGTGTGCTCCGGGGGGTCCCAGCCCAGCCAGTCGTAGAGCAGCAGGTGTTTCGGCGTCGACGGAATCCACTCCTCGCCGCGGATGACGTGGCTGATCTCCATCAGGTGATCGTCGACGACGACGGCGAGGTGATAGGTGGGGAACCCGTCCGACTTCAGCAGCACCTGGTCGTCGAGGCCGGCCAGGTCGAACGGGATCTCCCCGCGCAGCGTGTCGGTGACCGTTACCGATCCCTCGCGCGGGGTTTTCATGCGGATCACGTGCGGAGTCCCGGCGTCGATTTGCTTGCGCGCGGATTCGGTGGACTGCTCGCGCTCGGCGTCGTACGGGGCGGGTTCATCCGAGTCCTTGCGCTTCCGCCAGGCGGCCAGCTCCTCGGGGGTCGTGAAGGAGTAGTAGGCGCAGCCCTGGTCGACGAGCTGCTTGGCGTACTCGGAGTAGATCTGGATCCGCTCGCTCTGGCGGTAGGGACCGTGGGGGCCGCCGACATCGGGGCCCTCCTGCCACTCGATGCCCGCCCAGCGCAGGGCCTCTATCAGCCGTTCCTCGTGCTCGTCGGAGGAGCGCGTCTGGTCGGTGTCCTCAATGCGGAGGACCAGCTCGCCGCCGCGGCGGCGGGCGAAGGCCATGTTGAACAGGGCGATGTAGGCGGTGCCGACGTGGGGGGCTCCGGTCGGCGAGGGGGCTATGCGAACGCGGACGGGTGGCACGGTTGGGTTTTCTCGAGGGAGCCCGGTTACCGGCTTGTTGGTCGCTTCCAAGGGGTGGTCCCACCAACGCTACCTGCAAACCGGGTGTAGGGGTTCATTGGTAGTCTTTGTACGACTGGAGAAGTGGGAGGACCTCTTTTCCCCGAACTTCGCTGAGAGCGTAGTCCTTTAACCGGTCAACGTCCGGGACATGTACGAGCCCTGAGAATCTTTCACTGTTGTCGTCCCCGGTGCGGATGAGGTCAGCGGAAACGAGTGTTGCAATCCCCCCCGCGACGGCCGAGCGAGACATGACTGTGAGGCGGACGATGTCTCGCTGCCGCACGACGATCTCGCGCTCGCGGCCGTGATCCAGTCCATTGAGGGCCAGACGGGAGATCAGAGCGGCCGCTACCCTCGGTGGTGGACTCCCGTTGGTAGCGAGTGAAATCCAGTAGTAGCGCGCCATTCGCCTCAACAACAATAGGTACAAATTGGACCGAATCTCGGGCATCTTTTCAACGGCGTGTCGCATCGTGGAGACGGGGATGCCCACGACCGTCGCTTCCGTTGCAGCGGAGTAGGAAGCCACCCAGCGCTCCGCATTCATCATGAATTCGTGATCCCCTATGAGGAAAGGGGATGAGAGTTCCGAGTGAGGATACTGCCAGGGCACGATCATGCCGTGTAAAACGAAGAACAGGTGCCTAAAGGGCCCTCCCGAGCGAATGAGTGGCTCATCAGCCGAAGGCTCAACGAACAGCATCTCCAGTGGTTCCTGGCCACTTGAGAGCACGTTCTCAAGCTCGCCAGCATCGACGGACTCAAAGGCCTGACAACGGGCTAGCGCTTGGGCAAAACCGGCGATTTCAACAGCCATTACGGTTCACGACCGATCTCCCCCACAAGAATAGCACACAAGAAGGCAAATAGGAAAGATCTAATACGCCCTTGACATTGGGTTTTCAACGACATATCATATGCCGTTGTGACGACACACGGCAAGGCTGATCGCGCTCGATGGGCAGGAACAGATGGAGCTTGTGTGACCTCAATGGTCCCCCAGGCCCCGGATTGATCCTGACCGTAACCTATGCATTCCAAAATCGGAGGAGCAACCTATGAATGGTGACACACAGATTATCGTGAGCGGTCGAGAGTACAAGGTCCCTGGCCCTGTCGTGACGTATGAACAGATCGTAAAGATCTGGAACATGCTTCACGAGGCGGAGGGAAAGCACATTATCGGCACGCCCGGAATCGACTACGAAAACGACTTGAAAGGCAACGACGGCGTACTCCTGCCTGGCAAGGACGTTGAAGTCAAGGACGGCACGAGCTTCTCGGTAGACCCCGAACATGTCTCGTAAGGATCGCCTCTTCCAGTTCGCGGGGCAGATTGGTTTTACGGTGACGGTGGGCAACGACGTTGTGGCAGCCGAGAGGGTTCCCTGTCTGCTCAAAGACGAGATCGTTGGTACCTGCAAGATCGAAAAATCCTTCGACCCGGAGAGCGGGAAGCCGAATAAACGCATAGGTGGGGCAGTCCATGCCGTCTCCGTCACCCCTGACGAAGCACTGGATGGCTGCGTGTACAACGCGAATGGAACACCTATCGGGCACCACATAGGCGGTGACGGCGAAACCTGGTCCAACATTTCTATTCGGAGAGGTAGCCAAGCTAGTCCAGAGGACGATGCTTCACCAAACGACGTGATCTACCGCTATGCAAAGCAAGTCGTCGGGGCCGTTTCGGCGGCCGGTTTCCACGAACCCACTTCCCTCGTAGACCGGGGTCCGTTTAAGATTCCCAACACTTACGAGGCCCGAGCGGCGATAGGCCCAGTGCAAGACCGTATCCGCGATCAGCGCGTTGCGATTATCGGTCTGGGCGGGACGGGGGCCTACTTACTTGACCTCATGGTGAAGACGCCTGTGGCAGAGATCCATCTTCTCGATTCCGACGAGGTGGACTGGCACAACCTCATGCGTGCGCCGGGAGCACCGACTTGCGAGGAGATTGAATCGCTGCGTAAGGCGCGCCCGCGCAAAGTGGACTACTACCACTCCAAGTACGCTTCCCTCCGGGAAGGCATCCACGCGCATGCCATCCGAGTCGACAATTCAACAAGATTCGCCGAATTCCTGTCCGAACATTCTGTCGACTATGCTTTCGTGTGTATCGACCAACGGATTGACTGTGACTCGCCGCGTCAGGACGTCGTGTACGCCGTGCTCTCGGAGGAGGAGGTTCCGTTCATAGATTCGGGCGTGAGTATTACCTTGGAAAACGATGCGGTTAGCGGCGCGGTCACGACAATTGCCAATGCCGCCGGCTCTCTGGCATGGCAAGATGCCATACCGAACGCCAGGGTCGAGGGCAATGCGCCAGGCTATCGCAACGTCCAGCTCCCGGAAGTGAACGCTTTGGCGGCGTCGCTTGCCATGATGGAGTGGCGGCGCCGCACGGAACAGTACGTTTCCGAATCCGCTTCGTTCCTTCACAAATTCCGTCTCGAGACACCCCGGATTGCCAGGGCGGCCTGACTCGAAGGCATGACGCCCATGGAAGTCCGACCGATCTTCGTAGACCTAATGCCAGACTTTGACACAATCAAAGCTGGCGAGCTCTGGATCAGCCACAAGCACCGAACCGTCAACCTGCGCTGTCCATGCGGCTGCGGCGATCTGACCGTCCTGTCCCTCCACCCCAGCCGTTGGCACGTTCACTTTGACGGCAAATCGGTCTCCTTGGGAGGGGCCACAGGTGGGTCCGTGTGGGCTAATTCGGGCTGCGGCAGTCACTACTATATTTGGAATAACACCGTCGTTTGGGCGCCTAGAATCGATCCAAGCCGTCATTCGGAGTATGCCCAAGTCGAGCGAAGGCGGCTTATTGTGTCTCAACCGAACCCTAAAGCTTTCTGGCTCTCCTGGCGAAACCGTGTATGCGAACGTCTGTCGCTAGGCAGGTGGCGTAAGTAGAGCACCCTGTTTCTAATAGGTCGACCAGCCCCGAGTGAGGTTACCCCGATTTCACGGACAGTTTTCCGTTTGGATTTATACCCCTTGATAAATGATACCTCTCGTAGTTGATGGGAGATCGTTGTCCCAGGGCCGAGTGCCGCCGATGGGGGTTGTACCAGCCTTCCAGGTATTCGAAAACCGTACGCTGGGCTTGCGACTGGGTAGCAAACCGATGACGATCCAGCAGCTCCCTTTCCAAGGTGGCGAAAAAGCTTTCGCACAGAGCATTGTCGAAGCAGTCACCGACCGATCCCATCGACGGACGTACCCCGGCCTGGCGACAGCGCTTCCCGAAGGCCAGGGCCGTATACTGACTGCCGTGGTCGGAGTGGTGAATCACTTTCTTGGGACGGCGCCGGTGCAGGGCCATGTCAAGGGCGTCCAGCACCAACTGCGTACGCATATGGTTCGCCATGGCCCAGCCCACCACTCGGCGGCTCCAGGCGTCCATGACCACGCTCAGATACAAAAACCCCGACCTCGTGGGAATGTAGGTGAGATCGGCAACCCACAGGCGATTCGGGCCGGAGACCGAAAACACCCGCTTGACCAGGTCGGAGGCGACCCGGCCCTGCCGGCCGCGACGGGTGGTGGAGAGGCGGCGGCGGGCGCATACCCCGCGCACCCCGAGCTCAAGCATCAATCGGGCGATGCGCTTGCGACCGATGGCTTGGCCCTCCTCGGCCAGTTCGGCCCGGATCCTCGGCGCTCCATAAGTGCCCCGGGAGTGTTGGTGGATCTGCTCGACACGTGCCTTGAGCACGGCATCGGCCCGGGCGCGACCCGAAGGCGGGCGTTTCAACCAGGCGTAGTAGCCGCTGGGGGAGACCTTCAGCACGCGGCACATCGTCAGCACCGGAAAGTCGGCCTGGTGCGCTCTCATGAACTCGTAGACGGGCCGGACTCCGAGTCGGCCTCGCGAGCGAACCAGGCCGTGGCTTTTGCCAGGATCTCCCGTTCGATACGCAGTTGCTTGTTCTCACGGCGAAGGCGCCGCAATTCCTCCTGCTCCGGACGGGAGGGGCCGTCGCGGCGCACCCCCTCATCGCGTTCGGCCTGGATCACCCAGTTGCGGATCGTCTGCCCGGACGGCTCGAATTCCTTGGCCAGCGACTCCGGACTACGACCCGCCCGTACCAGTTCCACCATCTGTTGCCGGAATTCGGGCGGATAAGGGGAATGGGATTTCGGCATGGTTGGACACCCTCCTTTCTTTCAAGAAATGAAGTGTCCACGAAATCGGGTCAACTCCAGAGAACCGCAAGGGGAAGAAGGTGGTGCTCCTTTATGGGCGGCTTGGAACAGCCCACGTCCTGAGCAAAGGTTGGCGGGCATTCAGGAGCAAACTGGGGCCAACTCCATGAATTTCCTGCTCGGGGCCGCCAAGCGGAAAGGGAGACGGGGATTTCGACGAGCCCGTTGGGCCCAATGCCCTGGAGAACTTGACCATAGACTACGTCAAACGACGCGTCACCCTGCCAAGCCGTACCATGAATCTTACCGCGGTCGATTACGACCTACCCACCGGGCGGTCAGCGACTGGGGGAGGGGGACCTACTTGTCCGTATTCTGAGACTGCACAACAAGGAGGCTGGATGAAATGCCCAAAGGGAAAATCAAGACTGCGGAAATCGTCGACTTCGCGGTTGGCCGAGTCCCCGAGTTTCCAAAGTACACCACTCAGATCATGAATCTGGCAAACCAGAATGCAGGAGGGACACGCCCGCGCGTTGTTGGCCAGATGACCGAACTCTTCACCGAGTTCTCTGGAAGGAACTTCGAGGAATGGAAGGCTTGGTATCTTCAGAGAAACCCAGCGGCAATCGAGGAGGCGACTGAGCGAATCTATTCGATGCTTAAAAAACTCCAGGAAGCGATTCTGCTGATCGACAAGCAGATGGTCCGTGAATGGGTAGAGGATCTGGTGCTCGCCAAAACCTTCACTGGCCTCTGCTTCCAAGAGGCACTGATAGCACGGGTCGCCGAAATGAAAAGGACCTCCTATCGGCTGGCATCCGCCGAAGAGGAAGCTCAAGGGATCGACGGTTACATCGGAGACACACCCGTTTCGGTAAAGCCCACCACCTATTCGACCATGGACATGCTTCCCGAGACTATCGATTCCGGAATGATCATCTACGAGAAGAAGAAAGGCGGCGTATCGTTCAGTTTCGACTTCTGAGAGATTATAGCGGCAGCTCTGCCTGAAATTCTCTCGGACGGAGAGAGTATCCCTCCACCTCTTCGGGTGTCCACTGCTTTAGAAACTCCGCCTGTGGCTCCTTGTCATACAAAACGGTTACCGAAGCGTTCTCCTCCCAAACCGACAGGAGATCATTCAGGAAGAGTTCTCTCTCTTGGGAGGTCACCACTGGAAAACCGTAGTTCCGATTGCAGTGCTTGAAGGCACCTCCCTCGGCGATTCTCTTTTGAGCGAACTCCATGTGGCGCCGGAGACGCTGCTGGATGTGCTCGTTGGCAAACTTCGGCAGTGCTTGGAGGAATGACCGAACTACAGGCAGTAGTGCCCCATCTAGTTCCACCGAGATGGCATTTCGTCCCGTGGCAAGGGCGGCAGCCGCTGCAATTCCCGTACCTCCGAACGGATCCAGCACCATGTCTCCCTTGATTGAATACATGCACACCAGCCGGTAAGCCAACTCAAAGGGAAAGGCACCGCTTCTTTTGCGCGAAGCTTCGTCGACGAGCTCTTGGCCCGCTCCCCGGATATCGAACCAGACATCGGAGAACCAAAGATTCCTCTCCTCCCAAAAGAAGGCGCTCTCTCGCCGCAGTCTCTTCTCCGCGGCTGATTTGAATTCCCTGCGGGGGCCCTTTCGCACGATCAGGATGTACTCATGTTCGTAGGTGACGTAGGCACCAGCGGGAAGCATACCAGACCCCAAAAACTTGTTAGGCGCGTTTGTAGGCTTGTGCCAGAGAATATCGGGCAGGCTTACGAAGCCAACCCGAAGCAATCCAGATAGGATCCGCGAGTGGTTGGAATAAAGCCGAAAATCCCCGTCAATGGTGCGGGTGGCATCACCAATGTTGATACAGGCAATCCCCCCCGGACGTAAAACCCGGAATACCTCCACCCAAGCTTCGTCGAGTAATCTGTGCATCATTTCGAAAGCCTTGGGGCCATCGCAGGCTGCCAGAGCTTTTTCAACCCAGGGTATTTGGTGCTGGAAGGCCTCGTCCCACATTTCAATCATCGGATAAGGGGGCGAGGTGATAACCAAGTCCACCGATCCTTCGTCAATGAACCCGAGGTCGGTAGCATCGCCAACTCTTACTTCACCACTCGCTATCACAACTCCCTGCCTCCACTCTCGCCCTCATAAAGAGGCCGAGCATGATTCATTCGGGGAGAACCATCCTTAAACGCCATTGTTCTTCCCAAGACCAGTGCTGACTTCACGCCAGATTCACCCACGCACATCATGCAACCTTGCCGATTCAGGGGGGTTCCGCCAGAACCTTGCCACACAGGCTACTCCCCAAGACATGTCAACTAACGACGACGTGGGCGGAAGCCCTTGAGGAACGCTGGTTTCCGTCTTGTCCGGGGTACGTACACCAAGTCCACGTCTCCCGGCTTGACGCCGTGGTCTCCGTACATGGCTGTCTGCGTGCGACTTGGCGAGGGCGATGGTCGCTCGTATCGACGATGCCCGGGCAGCACCGCTGCTGTCACGCGACGTACTTCGGCGAGCGTCCTCTTCCGAGCGTCCACACGCAGGTACCAGACCGCATCGCTACGCGCTCGGTCACGCGCCGCCCGCACCACATCGTCCAGCATAGTCTCGTACTTCTCGGGGTTGGTGAACTTCTGGCTTGTGGACCAGTCGGCTCGAGGCGGGCCCTCCCCCAACGCCCATAGCCGCAGCCAGTTATCGGATCGGTAGTTGGTGACACCGACATACGGCGGGGACGTAAAAACGAGCGCGGCACCTGTCCCCGCATCTGGCAGAACGGCGGCGGCGTCGCCCAGCGCCAACCTAGCGTTCCCGGCACGTTCCGGAATCCCCTTGGCGTAGCGCCAAGCGGCCCGGTCGCTGAGAAAAGATGCCGCGTCAACGTCGGGTGGGCTTGTGAGGCCGCGCTTCCGCCACCAGCGGACAGAGTAGTCAGGACACATCGCTCGCGAAGGGCGCATCTGGTTTGATAGGCCCTGCCCCAGCTTGGCATGCAGATAGTGGAGTAAGAAGGCAGCGACGGTGCGGTCGAGGCGGCTTTCGCGCCATCGCAACTCTCGGCGTGCGGCATTGATGAAACCCAACGCCTTCCGCCCATAAGCGAGCGCCTGGAACTCGTCCGCCGGGCGCCGGTCGCGTGGCCGTACGGCGGCGGAAACCTCGCGGATGCGCCGATTTACGTCGGGGTACAAAGGGCACGGGTCTGTCTTGACAGCGGCGTACAGCCAAGCAACCGGATTGATGTCGCACCCGACGGCGCGGCGGCCCGAAATCATGGCGACGTACGGGGCGGTTCCGCGGCCGCAGAACGGATCCAGAACCGTGTCGCCGCATTGGCTGAGGTTTTCGATGACGTCCCGTGCGAACTCGACTGGGAACATCGCGTAGTATGGGCCAAGCCTTGCCCATCGGCCCTCGGCGGTGCCGAAGCCAGTCAACTTCGGCATGTCGATGTCGCACGAGGCGGTACGGCTCATTCCTCTGTGAAGAGCTCTGTGAGAAGCCCGATGCCAGCCTTCAGCGGGATGGCAGCATGAGCGTGCGCGCGCACAAGCGGCGCGAATCCGTCCTCGTAAAGGTAGGTGGAGAATTCGTCCATTATGTCGAGCACCTCGCCTATCCGTGGATACGCGGTCTCTTCCACGCAATCGCGATTCTCTCCTGCGGCGTTGACGATTGGCGTCATGACCACCGAGTGTTGCCCAAGCCCATTCTTGTACATCACCCGGCGGCCATAGTCAGTTACGTCACCGTGCGGTTTGGCGTCGAGAGGCCGAAGAGCGATGTGGCCGTGGACGTACTCGCGGTCAGGCGCTAGCGCTGTTCCGGGATCGAGCAGGGAGCGAGGTCCTTCCTGGTCGCTCTGGTCCAGCGCCTCGAGATGGTCGAGGAACATACCGCCCTTCTCGACACCGAAGAGCAGGACCCCAGGCCCACCATGTTCCAGCGCCAGTTCGTGCAGGCGGGTGACCTCGTTCTGGACGTGACTCTTGAGCCACGCAGGCATCCCAAAAATGGCGAGCGGGCCGTCCATCACGAAGGCGGTAGTGCGGAACGCATTCCACCAGCCCCGCCGCGCAAAGAAGCGCATGATGTTAACCATTGCCAAGTGTTCCACGACCTGCCGTGCGGCTGTGTAGGCCTGCGCCGAGGAACCGAAGTCTTCGAATCGCTCGTGCAACCGCAAGCTGTCGGTCTCGAATACCAAAACTTTCCTTTCGCAGGGGCAGTGACCAGTGCCGGAGAGTTCCGGCAGCGACTCCTCGCATTCGTCCGCGGGGCACTGAAAGCTCCGTGGGGGAGCAATGGCGCGCATCGTCTCGAGCAGCGTCTCGTGATCACGGTCGACCTTCCTGCCCGACAGCATCTCGTGAATGGTGAAGCGGAAGTAGGTTCTCGGCGTGTCTCCCGGCACGCTGCGCCGCACAACGTTCCTGCCCGGTAGCACCGAATCAAGAGTTCTGCAGTCCTCCATATCGCGAATAGCGCTCGGGCGGGGGATCGATCCCCGAGGAATGCTCCTCAGCGCCGAAAGGTCGATAATGACAGCAGCCAGCTGGAGCAGCGCCGCTTCAGCGCCGGGGTACCCGTTGCGAACCGCGTGGGTGACCGTGGAACCGTCAATGACGATGATGCGAGAAATTAGGTCTACGCCCCGTGGAGGCGTTAGCGGAGGCGGTGGCTCGGGCGCATCCTCCGGATCGCCCCGGCGAATCATGCCCTCGAACTCCTTGACGCTTTCACTCTCGACAAGGCGCCACAGGGAGTCGCCGCTGGCGTACTCGTTTCCGTAGGGCATCAGTCCCCCGGTAGCCCCGGCGGGGCAGTGAAGCGATCTATCTGCACGGGCAGGGTGTAGGGACTGGACATTGTCCGCACCTTGAGAAATCCAATCTCCTTCACCCGCCGGATGCCAGCGCTAAAGTCCGCGAAGTCGTTATACTGGTCGAGTTCTCGCGTCTCTGCCGTGTTATTGAGGTGGGAGAGGAACCAGTTCTCTGTGTTCCGAAGGATGTTGCGCTGGACGGAAGACGGCTCCTGCGTCGAGTAGACGAGGCCGATGTTGAATTTCGCGCCTTCTTTCGCCGTTCGCGCCCAAACGTTGCGCGTGTCATCCTCACTTCCGCGGGGCAGGACTGTGTGCGCCTCCTCGATGTAAACGATGACAGGATCGGGGTCCAGGAACGATCCGTCCGGTCCCCTATCTGGATTCGTGAAACGCACCTGCTGTCGAGCGAAAATCGCGCGCATGATACGCTCCGCGGACTGCTCGTTCATCACAGGATCACCGAGCGCCTGATCGAGAATGACCAGCTTCCCCTCCGCGAGATCCGCGACAATCTCCTCCGTGTAGTCCGCATTCCGTTGTGGGTCGTGCCACTCCCGGCACTCACGGAGCGCCTGAACCCCTCGCGTGTTCTCGAAGATGCGCAACAGGCCCAGGAGGCGATCGTCGCTCCAGTTACGCCCGTCATGAGAGGACTGGTATTCACGATCAAATTGGTGCCCTCCTCCTCCTCGCTCGAACCATTTACTCAGGCGCCGACAGAACTCCGAGGCGGCATCCCACCTAAGGTCCCCTCCGATTTGATCGGCGAAGCCGGATAACTCGGAGTCGCTAGCCATTGCCCGGCGAACATCGCGGCTGAATAGCCCGCTCACAGAAACACTGGCCCCAGGCGGGGCGAATCCGGCCGCGGCCAAGGCGGACTGATAGACGATCACTGCGCGACGGTAGCGTACATACTCTCCGTGGTCGGTCACCCCCGGGGGCGCCGTCATTTCCGTTCCACGGAATGCGGCGATGTACGCGGCCCCTTCCATATCAAGGCGCCCGTCGATGACCTGCTTACCCATGTACAAGGACTGCAACACCGCGTCGAGTTCACCTGCGCTACGCGGCGGTTGTTGACTGAGCTCAGGGCCAAAAAAGTTCATTTTGGTGATCCGGCGTTCCCGATCGTTGGGATGGGGGGTCAGACCGTAGGTCACCACGTCATCCAAGCTGGCCCCTGGGAGATGCCTTACGTTGCGCAGACAGCCTTCGTCCTGTGGGTTGTCGTTCGCGTACTCCCCGTTCGGGTCGATAATCAGCTGCGCGACCCGCTCCGGCGTCTCGTCCCCCAGCCGCAACTCGAAAACTGCGCGGGCGAGAGTCTTGACAGTGTTCGACTTCCCGGTTCGGGTCATACCGAACAGGGCAGTGCGCTGAGAGACGACATCGCGGGTCGTCATCTGGACAGGCACGGACTCAGCCCGGCCTGCATCCAGGGCGGCAGCGTACTTGATCTCACCGATCCGAACACGGGCCGAATCAGATACGTTGGCCGTCGTGAAGTTGACGATGCGCTCCAAAGCCTCACCAACAGGCTTGTATACCTTCATGCCCTGCCCTGCGTAGAAGTTGTCGATGTCGCTCCCGAATGTGAGGCCCCACTCCCCGGGGTCTCCTCTGAGAACCATGCGAAACGTTCCGAGGATGGAGCAGCGTAGGCCTGCATACCGCATCTGGTGAAGCGTAAACTGGTCTGTGTTCTGATTCTCATCCCAGTTGTGCAGGCTGTCCGAAGCCCGTTGTCCAGCTTGGAATCGAGCCTGCTGCATCTCGATGTCATTCGGCAAAGCACTGCTTCCCAAAACCCGCAGAAGCAGCAGCGAGGGCATCACCTCCCCCGCCTCACCACGAGGGTCACCTGCCACCTGGGTTCGTGCCGCCAGCAACAAACAGCCGTGGGGCACGCCGCCGACTTGCAGCCGCAGGGCGTCGTGAACCAGAATGTGTGCCTCGCCAAAGTCCATCCGGATGAGGTCGCCAACCTGACATTCCGCATCCAGCAGAGCACGTATCTCATTTTGGGCGGCCACTGCGCGGTCCGACAATTCCTCACGCGCCATATCTGGCTCGAGGCGGCCAAGGAGATCTGGGGGCTCAGCGTGCGACTCAGTCATACCTCTTCCACCCGCAGCTCCGGCTGCTCCCACACCATGCGAATCGTCTCGACATTGACCGTCACGATGCGTTTTCGAGGTCGATGATATTGCGCGGATACCCGTTCTCTTCCGCCCAAAAGTTCACGTTGTTGATAATGCCCCCGCCTTGGTCGGGATTGATGTAGTTTCAGCCAGTCAAGGCCTGATAGCTTGCCCATTTCGTAGTTGCCCCAGGTTACTTACTGAGTGTAGGCCTACACCCATGGTCTTTGCTTGCTAAGGTCGGTCCCCAAGGTGCAGCGGAAGTTCCGGGAATGCAAGGACTCCGTAGGGGTCTACCCGGGTGTCGACCAACCTGTATCCTCGACGCGCATTCGGGTTCCGCCGTACGGGTGCGCGTGCAATCAACAGTCCCTCAGGTCCCGGTTTGAACCGGATACGGGGCGAGAGAAATCCAAAAAGGGTTCTACGAGTTCTTCCGAAGGATCTTCAAACGACCCTCATTCATCTACCTAAAGCAACGCGGCCTCGCTTGGAACATCCTGGCGCTGTCTTGGCCGGTAACGAAGTGGGTGATGGCTGATGTGCGGTGATACCGACCCTATGCTTGATGCCGGTGATCCTGGTGCTGTTGATGTTCGGAACCTTTCCTGCACCTGACTATCAAGCTGATCGAGCACGCCACACCAACACAGCAGGACTGACCTGAAGGAAATCCATCTCGAGTTTCCATACAAACAAGTCGGTATTCGTGGTTCCATCGCATAAACGTCAAGGAGGAGAATAGCCATGCGACTTGTACCCCGGATACACTGTCGTTCAAGCAGGGAGTTGGTTATTCCTGCGAAAGGATTTCGTTCAGGCGAGCTGTGGCGAGTCTCGTGTAGAAAGAATTTGAATCTCCCCCTTCGATAATCAAGTTCAACCTCTCCTTGGCTTTCATCATATGTTGTTTGAATGTCTTTTCCGACCTTCTTGCGTCGTTCAGGCTCTTACTAGCTTTGGCTGCGTACTCCTTGGCTCTTTCCAGGGAATCTTCCGACCATTTTGAATGGCCAGAAAAGAGGGGTGGTCAGCGAATTCTTTTTCACGTTTCGCATCGTATTCCCTCCCTTCCGCAATGGTTTTTTGGACTTCCGACAGGCGTAGGTGGCCAATTCCTTGCCTCCAGTATACCTGGGCAATCTGGTATTTCATGGCCGGCAAATTGTCATCGTCGGGAAACGCCTTCTCGAATTCATGGTATGCTGTCAGTAGAGGGTCGATGTACCGGCCGAACGAGAGTTTGATCCCCTCTTTCCCCAGGATCGTTCTGAATTTCTCGATGTGTGCTTTCCTCGCCACGTCGGTTTGGGGAAACTCCCTGATAGCCTTGTCATACCAGTCGCAAGCCAAATTGATTGGGTCCAAATTGCTCGTGTCGATTGACCAGGTGGGCATTTTAATGTCGCCTGACCAGAATTCGGCATGCTTCAAAATACAACCTTGCCGTGACATCGCTGACGAGGTCGCTGGACAGGTGGGCGATTTCCCGAACCAAGTAGTCCATCTGCTCGGAGACCAGCTCGGCTTCGGTAGACGAGGGATATAGATCTGTTAGACTGTTCCACGTATTAAGGGCAGCCTGAAGGCGCTTCTCATTGAAGGCGATTAAGCCGAGGTGGTAGAGGGATGTCGCCTTGCTTGAATCATGGGCGTCGCTGTGGACGATCTCTATAAACATGCCTTTCGCCTCCTCGACCAAACCATGCTGTTCGAGCATCAAGGCACGAGGGACCGTGTCAATAGGTTCCCTGCAGGCACTCAGGCCCATCGCAAGGGCCCCAAAAAAAGAAGGCGGTCCATGAAAGTCCTCCCGTGAGGGGATGAAGGGGATCTTCGCCCCCGCCTCCTCCAAGATATGTCGGAACGCACTGCTGACCGTGGGCCAAATCGCATGCGGGGGCGGCGCATATCAAGGTCCTTGGAAAACGTGACCGATCACGTCTGAGGGTACGGGGCACCCTCAGCATAAGTTAGTGAACCTGCCACAGGTCTGCGGCGAACTCCGCATGCTGGTAGCGGCCGCTGTCCACGTCGGCGTGAGGAGTCACCACCACGCGCCAGGGCTTGAGTCCCCATCGCTCACGGCTTCGACAAGACTGCCGGCCGCCTTGCGACGTTCTCCGCGCGCCTGCTCTTCGAACACCCGCCGGCGCAGTTCCATTTTCATCGCGGCGACCTCTGCCGCCTGGGGCGCGGAAACCGCCTTGAGCAGCCCCTCGACCGAGTCGAGGGCGCGGTCGGCGTCGTCACTGGAGAAGGACCCCTGGTGCGCCCCCTTGTTGCGCCAGACGCGCAGCTCATTGACCATGCTGAGCTACGTGGCACCGAGGATGTCGCGGTAGCCGTCGTTCCAGGTTTCCCACATCAGCCGGAGAAGGGCGGCGGCGTCCCACTCGTAGGGCTTGTCGATTTCGAAGCGGCGGAGCACTCCATGTGGACGGCCCCGGTTTCGATCCTGTGGTGCAGCTCGCGTTCGACGAACGGGGCTAGCCCTGCCGGAGCGATTCCATCCCCTTGCCGACGCGCTCGTGGTTTGTGATTGCCATTTGCTTGTTCTCTTGTGTGGGGCCTTCGACCCTTATTCAGCGTCTGTACGCTGCGGACTCCGGACCTATCGAGTCGTAAACCCCCTGGGTATCGAAGCCAGCGGCGAATTGCATTTACGGTTTCAGGGTCGTTCATAAACGACCCGGCCTTCACGAAGTGCTGAACGCAACACGGTGCCGGCAATGTGGCCCCGGCGGGTGACTTCCTCGGGAGTCGCTACCACGATGTCCTTGCAGACCGGTAGATCCCCCAAGGTCCTGCGGATCTCGATTGCCGTGTCCCGCTTGTCAGACACGTTGGGCAGAATCACGAGCAAGTCCACGTCACTCCACTCGGTTGCCGAGCCTCGTGCATGGGACCCGAAGAGGACGATCCGTGCAGGCTGGAAGCCCTCCACGATGCGGTCCACCATGGTCGGAATGAAAGTCTCAACGGCCGGTTTATTCATGCCATGCCTCTATCCGAGATGGGAGATCTCGACGCCGCCCCAATGCTGGTCCAGGTACTCCGCGACGAGACGCCGGTGGCAGTGGTGGGGCTTGTCTTCGCTGCACAGGAGGCAACTGTCCGCGACGATCTCCCTGGGGACCGTCTCCTCGATCCGCCGCTCCCGCATCAGGGCGAGGAAGCGATCCTCGTAGGTCTTCCAGTCGCCCTTCCGCTTTTTGAAGTCGTCGAGAATTACCTTCGTCGGGGCCAGCGCGGGAAGGTGGACGTACTCCATGCCGCAAAGCTTATCGAGAAAGTAGGGGAGGTCGTCCTTCTTGGTGAAACCGGCGAGCTGCGACCCATTGTTGAGCCGTACGTCGACGACGCGTCTGGCGCCCGATTGACGGAGTAGTTCGAAAAATCGGCCGGCAGGCTTCCTGGTGAAGCCGATGGTAGAGAGCTTCATGCCGCCCAGATCACCAATCGCAACTCGGTGTCGTCAACCAGGCTGTATTCTCCGAGCTTCATGGACCTGACCTTTTGTTGTGACCGCCGACTTCGGCTGCGAGCTCAGCCTTCTCGGCCTGCGAGATAGTTAGAGAAGTACGCAGAAGTGTGATTGCCACCAACCCACCAAGAAGGTAGGAAAATGACCCCCGCTCGACGCCGTGGCGGCCGAGCTTTGCCCGCAGCTCCTCCGGAGTGTCGACGGGGCCTGCCGCAGATGGGAGTGACCGGCGCCGACATTGGCGTCGATGGCGGGCACCCGGCACGGAAGCTCAACTCGCTCTTCAACGGGACCGCCCTCCCTGGTCAACGGGTCGCGCGCTCGAGCCGCAGAAGCTGGAGGTTTCCGCAGTGGCCATTCCGGCGGTTGACCGGTGATTCAATGCTATCATATTCGCACGCATGGCACAGCTGATCGTCAGGAAGCTGGAACCGGAGGTCGTCGCCCGGCTCAAGGAGCGCGCCGGCCGGAAGGGTCGCTCCGCCGAGGAAGAGCACCGTGCGATTCTGCGCGAGGCCCTCCTCGGCACCGGGGCCGAGTCGTCGAAGATGTCGTTCGAGCAGTACCTGAGAGCGATGCCCGACGTGGGTGATGACGAGGACTTCGCAAGGATCGAAGGCGGTATCCGCGAAGTCGACCTCTCCGGCTGATGCTGTACCTGCTCGACGGACTGACGCCCTGGGTCTGTAAAATCACGGAGGAAACAATGGCAGAGCACCCGAAACCAACCTGCAAAGTGATTCGCCCCCGGGAATCCTACGAAGGCAAACAGGCACTCACCTATGTTGCGGGGGTCGCCGCGGAGAACACCGGCTCGCGGGGGATCTGCATGCACCTGCTGAACCTGCCTCCCAAAGAACGAGCCAGGGCGCACCTGCACGAAGACCACGAGACAGCCATTTACATCATCAGCGGCAAAGCTGGTATGTGGTACGGCGAGAGCCTGGAAGAACATGTGGACATCGACAGCGGCGACTTCCTCTACATCCCCGCCGGCATCCCTCACCTCCCATACAATCCCAGCGAGACCGATACCTGCACTGCCGTGATCGCCCGGACGGACCCCAACGAACAGGAGAGCGTCAAGCTCTTGCCCGAGCTGGACGGGATACACTGCTAGACAAATAGGAAGTTGTCATGCATGTGATCCTTCTTTCAGCGGTGATCGCTTTGTTCGACCTGGACCCCGTCCTCGGGCATGCCGGCGACCGGGTATTTCCGTTCTACGAGATAACCGAAGAGGCCGCTATCGACGTGACCGATGGATCCATTGAAGACTGGGAAGAACATTTCGGAGGGCCATCTCTCACGAGCCTGGATTTCACCGGTTTCACCTCTCACCAGGGTGGTGGGGAGAGCATGGATTACAACCCGTCCGACCTCGACTTTCGCATCTGGCTCGGCTGGGACGGGGATTCCGAACGCATTTTTATGGGCGCCATCTGCATCGACGACGTCTACATCGGTGAGGAGGAAAGATCCTTCCAGCATCTGGAGCGGGGGGGAGAGGACCACGTTGGTATCGAGATCGACGGCGACCATGACGGTTCGATCGCATGGGGTAACGACTTCGTTTTCGATACGGCGAATGACGATTCAGGACTTTTGGATCAAGGAGCACAATTGTACCTCGCCGTACCGCTGCGCATGGATACCTCGCACGTTGGCCTGGGTCATTTGGAGACATGGTTCGAAAGTGGGGAAAGCTGGTGGGGGTACCCACCATACGGAAACGGTGGGGGCTCGGTCGCTGGAGAGAATCCCGTGGTCTGGGTCACCGAGTTCTACGTCACCCCGTTCGACCTGCTGCTCAGGAAGGAACCCGAAAAAAGCCTGGTATCGGACCTGGCTGAGGGACGGATTGTCGGGTTTCGAGCGACCGTGAGCGATTTCGATGAGCCGGGTGGAAACAGGGCGGACAAGTGGTACGCCCTCGGCGACTACTTCGGGATGACGGCTCACGAATTTGCAGTCGGCGAAGGCGAACTCCTGATGGATGGGATCCTGCTTCCGGCCGGCGGCATCGACAGCGGCGACAGTGCGGTCGCAACCGACTCGTGGGCGCGCATCAAGGCCAGCTTCTTACGGTAACCTTCGGACGGGCACTTACGTCACTTACCAGCCGCGCACCATGTAGGCCTGCAGCACCCCGCTTTCATCTGAGTTGAAGAAGCCCGAACCTCCGTCCGGCGAGAGGAAGGGATGGATGTGGGTGTCCTTCTGCCAGGACGATCCGGGGTTTGCGACCTTCCGCGTATTCGCGAGGGCGCCTTCCTCTTCCCCGGGAAGGTCGAACAGCCAGACCGCGCCGCCCCCGTCTTTCGGACCCGCGTCCGTGATCAGGCGGGTCCCGTCAATGTCCGTCGCGAAATGCCAGAAATCGGGCCCGTCAAAGGAGCGGGACAGGTCGTTGCGCCAGCCGCCGGGGGTGTTGATGCCTTCGTCGCCGGCGTGCGCTGCCTCCCTGCCCGAGATGAGCTGTCTTTCGTCCGGTTCGCGCGTAATGGTGCTGGTGATGGCAATGTCGCTCCTCCCCTGCCAGCACTGATGCCCCTGACAGGACTCGTTCCCGTCCCTGCCCCAGGGGAAGTCGCGCAGGTCCGTGCCGTCGTCCCGGATCAGGTGGATGTCCGCGCCCCGCCCGCTGACGAGCTGTTCCAGCCTGCCGTCGGCTGAAACGGTGTTCCCGTGGTTTTCCTGGATCATGATGTCGTGGGCAGCCGCCGGGTCCGTCTCGCGCGTGTACTGCGGGTGAATGTTGCACCAGCTGGGACCGTGAAAGACCAGCCGCACGGAGGGCTCTTCGATCTCGAAGACGATCAGGCCCCAGGGCGCCCCGGCGCTGTTGCCGTCCCCGAGGAATCCGGAGATGGCGATGCGCCGGCCATCGGATGAAATCGTCGAAAGCGGATACGGCCGGCTCAGCCTGAAACCGGTCCCCGGAATCGCGTGATCCAGGACGTAGACGGTCTCGCGGTCAGACCCGTCCAGCCCGACCCGCTTCAGCGTCAGTCGTCCGTCCTTTCCGGGCTCTGTTTCATCGACGAAGTAGTACAGGCAGCCGCCGTCCGGTGAGACGGACGGCCCCGTCGTTCCAGGCTCGGTGGTGATCGGCGTCAGGCTGCAGTCGTCTTCCAGGTCGCAGATCAGAAACTGGTGCTCCGGGTCCCGCGGATCGGAGCCGTGCGGGTGCGCCGAGCGGTGGAGGATCAGCCGCCGCGAATCGGGCGTGAAGATCTGCGCCTCCATGTACACATGCGACGAGGGGATCGGCTCGTCGGTGAGCTGAATGACTTCCAGATTGTCCCGCTCGGTCTCGGGGACGAGGTCAGGTCGGGCTTTCAATTGTCTTTGCTCCTTGTTATGTCCGGTCTTCTTTCCCGCTCGGGAAAAACTGAAGGATGGGGACCGCTGACAAGCACCTATTTGCCCCCATCATCCCGGATCGACCCTCCAGGCGTGCAAGATTGACTTGGTCTTTTTGGGCTGCTTAGCTTGCGAGCCATCATCTCGAAAACAGGAGTTCCCAATGATTTTCCGCTGTATTCCCGCCCTATTCCTGGTATTCGCTTGCCTGCACTCCGCAGTTGCCCAGGAGCGCTACAAGTTCGCTTTCGTCACCCATGGCGGGCCCGGGAATCCGTTCTGGAACGTGGTGATCAAGGGCATGGAAGACGCGGCCGAACGGTATGGCGTCGACGTGCAATGGCTGAGCAATCCCACCTTTTCGATCGAGGACATGACCGATTTTCTCGACGACGCCATCGCCAACAAGGTCAAGGGCATCGGGATTACCTGCCCGGACCCGGAGGCGATCCGCGAGAGCGTCGAGCGCGCGCACGCGGCGGGCATCCCCGTTATCGTGCTCAACACGGCGGACCCCAATGCCGGAACCGAAAACGCGCTGCCCACGCAGTTCTACGTCGGCGCCAGCGAGTACCTCGGCGGCCAATCCAATGCGAGAGCCGTTCTCGCCGAGGCGGAGAAACGCGGGGTCGCGGTGCGGCGCGCCGTATGTCCCATACAGGAGCTCGGACACAGCGGGCTCGAAGCGCGGTTCGCCGGATTCTCGAGCATTCTCGAGGAAAGGGGAATCACCGTCGACGGCCTGACCATATCCAACGATGTCGAGCAGTCCTCGGGCCTGTTGCGCGACTACTTCCTCGGCCACCCCGAAACCAACGCCATCGCCACCCTCGGACCGCTGCCGGCCGATGCCTTCTATCTCTTTCTGGAGGAAGAGGGAAAGGAAGCCGGCGAAATCCTGCACGTCACCCACGACACGAGCACCGCCATATTCGACCACATCCGCGGCGGATACACGGTCCAGGCTGTCGATCAACAGCCCTATCTGCAGGGCTACCTGACCGTTTCCTTTCTTTACCTGAACAACGCCTACGGCCTTACCCTCGCGCAGGATGTGCTCACCGGTCCGTTCGCCATCGACGCAGCGAATGTCGACCGCATTTCCGGGTTGGTTGCTGACGGCTACAGGTAGGAATCAATTGAAGTTTTACGAGGCTGTTCGCGGACGTTTCGCGCGCTCTCCGGAAGCCGGGGCCGCGGCAGGTTTCACCGTCATCTTTCTGGTCTTCGCGCTGGCCGCTCCGGACACCTTTCTCTCCCACAGCGCGATTTCATCCATCCTCAACAGCCAGGCCGTTCCGGGAATCCTCGCCATCGGCATTACGCTCCTGATGATTTCCGGGGAGTTCGACCTTTCGGTCGGTTCCATCCTGGGGGTGTCCTCTCTCGCCTTTCTCTTTGCGACCGTAAACGGCGTGCCGATCCTGCTGGCGGCATGTATTGGTTTGACCGCCGGTTCCCTGCTCGGTCTGATCAATGGACTGCTCCTCGTGTCGACCGGCATCCCCTCCTTCATCATCACCTTGGGGACGATGCTCGCCTATCGCGCCATTCCGCTTTCCGCTATTTCAGGCGGGCGCATCGTCCGCTATGCCGACTACTCGCGCGAGCCTCCGATTCTCGAAATTCCCGGTCCCGTGGTTCTTATACTCGCGCTTGTTTTTTTTCTGGTTGTCCTGTGGACGGCGCGGGATATCTGGCGGGCGGGAAACCGGTCGCTCAAGTCGAAAGTCCTGCTTGCCGCCTCGGTCCTTTTCGCCGGCTATCTCATCCTTCAGGCAGTTCTACCCAATCCTCTGACTCCGGTAAAAATCGATTTCTTCTCCGCGCTCAACGGACGCATCGAACCGGGGTACTACCGCACCTGCATTCTCTGGTGGCTGGGACTGACCGCCCTTTTCGCGATCGTTTTAAGTCAGACCCGGTTTGGAAATGCGGTCTTTGCCACGGGGGGCAACGCCCAGGCCGCCCGTCTTCAGGGTATCCGTATCGACCGCGTGCGGGTGATCGCATTCGTCATATCGGGATTCCTCGCCGCGTTCGCCGGGATCGTTCAGGTCGCACGCCTCAAAAGCGTCGACCCGTTGCGGGGCACGGGGCTGGAGCTGGAAGTCATCGCCGCGGTGGTTATCGGAGGGACGCTGCTCAAAGGGGGGTATGGGAGTCTGATCGGTTCCGCGATCGGCACCGCGCTGACCGGCATGCTGCGCACCGGGCTCGTTCTCCTGCAGGTGCCCTCCAATGCCTTCCGGGGCGCCATCGGGGTCATCCTGATCGCGGCCGTCGTGATCAACAACTACGTGCGCAAGGAACGCTGAGGCTCCGTTTTTGGCCTTGTTGGAGCTAAACAATATCGGCCGGCGTTTCGGGCATATCGTCGCGCTGGATGGTATCGACTTTACCCTCATGGAGGGTGAGGTCCTCGCGCTCCTGGGGGACAACGGGGCGGGCAAGTCCACCCTGATCAAGGTGATCACGGGGGTTTATCCGCCGAGCTCGGGTATCATGAAGTTCGAGGGCAGGGCTGTCCGCTTCGACTCGCCGCAGGATGCCCGCGACCTCGGGATCGAGACCGTGTACCAGGATCTCGCCCTCGTCCCGAGCATGAGCATCGCGCGCAACTTCTTCTTGGGCAGGGAGCTCGTCAGGCGGGTCGGTCCCTTCACGCTTTTCGACCAGGCAAGGATGGACACCGGGGCAGCCACGGCGCTGGGTGAGATAGGCATACACATCCGCAACGCGAAGGAGTCCGTCGCCCTTCTCTCCGGCGGCGAGCGGCAATCGATCTCCATAGCCCGCGCCCTTCACTTCGGGACCCGCGTGCTCATTCTCGACGAACCGACATCCGCTCTTTCCGTCGGCGAAACCCGCAAGGTGCTCGGCTATATCGCCGCGGCGAAAGAAAAAGGACTGGGGGTGATTTTCATCACCCACAATATCCCCCATGTCTTCGAGGTCGCCGACCGCGCCACCATTCTCAGCCACGGCGAAAAGGTCGGCGACTTCCAGATCTCCGACGTCACGCAGGACGACGTCGCCGCCATGGTGATGGGACAGGGCATCCCCGAACATCTATCGATTCGGCACCAATCGGGACAGCAGTAGAATCCAGTCGTACGGGCGCATATTCCCTGGGCCTGGTGTTGATGGCGAGGGTTACATTGTGGGCAGGTTGACGCGGCTGCAGTTAGCGCCGCTAGGTGGAGGAACCTGTCATCAGGTCAAGTGGTCTCACAGTGCTGGCTGCGGCTCTCTCTTGACGAAAGGAAGACCATGCAAAACTTGACTGCGGCGGCATGGATCGCCGGTTGTCTCCTCGCTTGTGACGAGAGGCCGGCATGAAATCAGAATCCGCTTTGTACTTCCTGGCTTGCGTCCTGGCGCTGGGCGCATGCGGTGAAGACGATCCTGTTTCACCCGGCCAGCCGGCAGGGAATTCCGGGGCTGCCGGGAAACGCATATCCAGCAGCCTGACCTTCAGCGCCCCTGTCGCCGGTTTGGCGGAGTCCCGGATACCGGGGACGAACACCGGGGTCGCCGACACGACGGACTCGGATCCTGTCGTCGGAGACAACAACGGCGACCAGCGGACCGAGGAAGGCGACCGTGCACAGCTGGCGGAGATGCGAGGGGAGATCGACGCCCTCGTCGGGGACGCTGCGGGCGCGTCGATTGAGGACTGTCGGTACGTGGGCCTGGGCTCCAAGCCCTGCGGCGGTCCCTGGGAGTACGTTGTTTACTCCGCCTCGTCCACCGACTCGACGGCGCTGGCCGAGCGGCTGACAGCGTATAACGCCTTTGAAGCCGATATGAACGAGCGCTACGAGTATTTTTCGGACTGCTCAGTGCCCAACGAACCGGTTCTGGCGTACAGGGATGGACGGTGCGTCGCCGAGTGACGCCTTGCCTTCAGGAGCCTCGATAAACCCGGACCGCGCATAAGCAGTTCCGCCTCTCCGAGTCGGTTGGTGCGCCGCGAGCCATGGATGCCAGGGAGCGAAGCTCCTATACGCGCTCGGCCTCCATCCGGCGGATGTCATCGATGCCGTACTGCATCATGGCCAGGCGTTCCAGACCCACTCCGAGCGCGACGGCCGTCAACCGGTCCGAGTCGTACCCCAGGGCCTCGAGGAGACTGGCTTTCATCCGACCCAACCCCGCGATCGAACTCCATTCCATTCCCCGCAGTTGAACCGCAATCTTCCATCCCCGCTCCGAGTGGAGCGAGTAGTCGAAATGATGGATGCGCAGCTCCATTTCCGGGTTCAGTTCCCGGATGAACTCGCTGAACGGCGCCATCAACTGCCACTCGCTCAAACCTTCCCCGACCCACAGCACCTCGGCCTGATGAAAGGCGTGCAGTTTGGTACTGCTCTCCTCCCCGTTGTCTATCCGGTAGGTCTTCCCCGTGGCGATCAGCTGCACCGGGGCCTCCCTGCCCGCTGCTTCCATCACCATCGGCACCGTGAGCGCACGCCGCAGCCACTGTTGGCGGCTCGCCGCTGTCAGGTACTCTTCGAGCGGCCCATTGCCGGCATTTGCGAGGATCTCCCTGACCTTTTCAGGGTCGATTCTCTCCTCGAGCTCGACCTCTGAAAAACCGTCGTACTGACGCTTGAATGCCTCCCAGACAGCTCCCACCGGGTTTTCCGGCAGGGCGGTCAGATTCGGCTTTGACAGGAGTTCGACGATGCGCTCGGGCAGATCCATTCCGGTCATGGCGATTCCCTTTCGCAGGCGTTCGCGGACGCGTTGCAGACGTTTGCGGACAGCGACCTCGCTGATCTTCATCTCGCCGGCCAGACGCGCCGTGGTCCAACCGCCGTGGTAGTATCTCTCGCACAGCTGGCGATCCTCGCCGCCCAGTCCGACAAGGGCCCGGGCGAGCGCCGGACCGAGTTCATCGGCATCGGCATCCGGCTGGGCGATCTGCGACACATCGAAGTCGCTGACAAATGACCAGCGGCTGGCCCGCCTGCGGTTCAGCGCCAGGTTCCGGGCGATGCGCTGGAGCCACGCCGGCAGCGAGGCGGCGTCCTGCAGGTTTGCGAGCTGACCGAAGGCGCGCACATAGGTCTCCTGCGCGATATCCTCCGCATCTTCGGGGTTGTGAATGATTACCCGCGCCGCCGCCTCCACCGAGTTGCGGGTCAACTCGACGATTCGGCCGTAGGCGCGCAGATCCCCTGCTCGAGCCGCCCTGGTCAGAGCAGCCAGTTCCTCGTAGTTGCAGACCATTGGAGTACCCACTTACAGGACACCACAATCGACAGATTGTGACGGCCAATCGCATGCCGATCAGTCCGGCTCGTTGGATCCCATGGCTCGCTTAAGGGTCTGGTAGCTCTCGTTCGCGTCTTGGAAGTGCGGGTGCTCGTGCCCGGTTTGGCGACGGAAGGTGTCCAGGATTTCCAGGGATCGCCGCATCAAGGGCTCGGCTTCCTCGATCCGGTGAGTGTCCAGCAGCAGGGTCGCCAGGTTGTTCATGTGTGTCGCTACGTCTGGATGCCGCTGACCGAAAGCCCTCTCGCGGATCTCCAACGCACGACGCATCAGCGGCTCGGCTTCCTCGATCCGGCCGCTACCATGCAGCAGAGTCGCCAGGTTGTTCAAGCAAGTCGCCACCCTCGGGTGCTGTTCCCCGAAGGCGGCCTCGTCGATCTCAAGCGCACGCCGCATCAAGGGTTCGGCTTCCTCGATTCGGTTGGTGTTCAGCAGCAGATTCGCCAGGTTGTTCAAGCGGTTCCCCACGGTTGGGTGCTGCTCACCGAGGGCCTCCACGTCGATCTCCAGCGCACGCCGCATCAGCGGTTCGGCTTCCCCGATCCGGTTGGTGTCCTTCAGCAGAATCGCCAGGTTGTTCAGGTAGATCGCCACGGTCGAGTGCTGCTCGCCGAGGGAGGCCTCCGCGGTCTCCAGGGCACGCCGCATCAGCGGTTCGGCTTCCTCGGTCCGGTTGGTGTCATGCAGCAGAGAAGCCAGGTTACTCGAGCAAGTTGCCACCTCCGGGTGCTGCTCGCCGTAGGCGGCCAGGAAGATCTCCAGTGCACGACGCATCAGCGGTTCCGCCTCTCCGAGTCGGTTTGTGCGCTGCAGCAGCTGCCCCAGCTCGTTCGACGCCCTTGCGACAAGGTCGGAATCGGCGAGTGCCGTCGCCTCGGCAAGCGCTTGGCGCTGCTGCTCCTCGCACTCCTCCCAGCGTGCGAGATCCATCAGAACCGCCGCAATTCCCAGGCGCTGCGCGATCCGATCCTCGGCATCCCCCACGCTTTCCAGGGTATCTCGCAGAAACGCCAGTCTGGTCTCGGAGAACGTGCGGAGGGTCAGTCCTTCCCCCATCTCCGCCAGCCGGTAGGCAAACTCCTCGAGCTCGCCACTGCGGTGCAGCTCCCAGCACTCGATCATCTCCTCGATTTCCGAGAGATAGTCGGGAGCGGACGGAGTGCTGTCGGCAATGCGGACAATCGACCGGCTCACTCCGTCTCCGGCCAGGGGCGCGGCTTCCCGCACGTAGCTCACCGTCTGATCGAAATCTCCACGGCGGGCATAAGTTCTGGCCATGTCGAACTTCGCGGTCGCCCGCTCCCCTTCGCCGCCGACTTCACTCAGGTAGTCGAGGGACCTTTCCGCGTCATCGCTGCCCTCTTCGAGAAGCTTCGCGCGCAACTGACGGCGCTTTTCCTCGCGGGCCGCGATGCTCGGGTAGAAGAGACTGAAGAAGTCGAGCAGGAACGGCATGCGCCTGCGTGCCCCGCGGGAGAGGCTCATCGCGAGCCAGATGTCGAAGAAACCCTCGCGTATCGTGTAGAGGCGCGAACGCTTGTCCCGCGGGTGCCGGTCTGCGCGCAGGTAGTGGGCACTGGTGAGACGCTTGAGAAGCGACGACGTCTCCTGCTGGCTCATGCGCATTCGCGCGGCAATGGCGGCCGGAGTCTTCTCCTGGTCGCGCATGCTCGCCAGACATTCCAGCAGGGCGCGCTGGCCCGGCGGCAGATCGTTCAATCGTCCCTGGTAGAACGGCGAGATCCGGTCGAGCAGCTGGAGGAACTGATCCTGCACGCTGATGACCGACTCGTGGGCGATCAGCTCGTAGAGCATCATCGTCAAACGTGGATTTCCCCCCGTCATGCGATAAAGCGCTTGCAGCCGCGGGCGCATTTCGTCCAGCGTTTCGAGAATGTCGGTGCGTTCTTCCCATTCGAGGTTCAGGCGGATGACCTCGACCGTTTCCCCGAAGCTCAGGTTATCCAGGATCTGAGTGTCGAAGAAGTCGTAGAACGGCTGGCTCACGTCGGTGATCCCGTCGAAATGCCTCGGCGCGGTGGCCAGCAGCAGGCAGCCGTTGTCGCCCATGAAGAACTGGCGCAGGGCGGCGACGTGGTTCTTGCGTCGAATTTGCTGGTCCAGGATCTCGCCCAGGTTTTCGAGCATGACCAGCATGGTTCGGCCGCGCCTGCGGTTCTCTTCGCGGATCGCCGGCACCAGCCTGTCGGCAACCCTGGCGTCGTCTTCTTCGGTCTGCACTGCGGCAAACAGCTTCGCCCACAGCGGTTCCTCTTCGAGGACCTCCTTCAATATTTCGCACATGCCGATAAGGAAATCGGCGAAGGACAGCGTCCGGTTCGATTCCTCCGGGAACCGGACGATTACGACACATGGGCTCAGGGTTTCATCGGACTGAACGGCGTCTTCGATGCACGAGAGCAGGTGGGTCTTGCCGATCCCGCGCGGGCCGATAAACAGCAGGTGGTTCTTCGACTTCCTGCCCACCGAACCGCGCAGGGATTCGATGGCGTTGTCGAGCAGGTGTTGGCGCGCGACGCTGGTGCGGTGCAGGCGCTCCGGGCTGGTTACGCCGGATCGGTACAGACCGATTTTCGAATTTAGGGTCGGCTCAGGCATGGTATTTCCTCCACCACGATTTCAGGACGCCGCTGGCAAAGTCGTAGAACGGCTCCTCGACCTCGACGATGTAGAAATCGTTCTCCAGGTCGAGCAGCAGCTGGTTGAACATCTGCCTGCGTTCATGCACCGGGAGCGTGACGCCGAGACCTTCCAGCAGGCGTTCCGTCTCATGCAACAGGGTTGCGCGCCTAAGCCCTGATTCACTCACGCTGATCTGTCCCAGCAAGGCATGGGCAATCGAGCGTTTCGGATCCGCATAGTACTGGTTGATCCTCGAATGGAAGTGCTGCAGTCGGGTGCGTGCCGCGGAACCGACGACCATCGCGTCGAACACGGCATCGACATCCGCCCCGGTGATCCTGCGTTGCTCCCGTTTCCACAACCGGTAGAGATTCTGGGTCGTCATCTGCATGAAGAAGGGGATGGGACTGCCCAGGCGAGCGATGAGCCGTTGCGTAACGTCGTCGTCGAAGGGGACGCCCCGGCCGCCCAGCATCTCCTTCACGAAGGCTTCGATGTCGCCATCGGTGAGGGGCGGCAGGGAAACGTCTTCGAGGTCGTTGATGAGGTGGACCAGCCCGAGGGCGTCGAGGGTGCCGCCCAGATTGACCGAGCCGCCGATCAGCCAGCGAACCGAATCCCTTGCCGGCGCCGGATTCTGTCGCTGGGTGCGAAACCAGGCGAGGAACTCGCGCGGCAACCCTTCATCTTCCCGGGACAGGCTGAGCAGCATGTCGGGAAACTCGTCGATGATGAAAAGAATCCGGGTATCGGTTTTGCGGGCATGGGCGAGAAACGTGTCGCCGTACTGGCGCCAGTTCGTGCGCCAGTCGGGGGCGCTCTCGCGCAGCCCGAGCTTGAAGCCGCCGACACCGATTTCGTCGACCTTTCCGACCACACCGCTGACGAGTTCCCAACCCGCGGCAAGCCGGCCGCGCACGAAATCCGGATGCGCATCGTGGAATCCATCGAGCAGCACCTGGAAGAAGTCGGCGGGATGGGTCAGGTCCTGAACGCTGATGGACACCACAGAGAATCCGTTCTCGGGATGGTCGCGCAGGTAATCCATGACGCTGGTCTTGCCGGTTCGCCGAGGAGCCGTGAGGACCACATGCCCGGTGCGCAGCGTCTGCCACAGCTCCGCCAGAAACGTCTCGCGGAAACGCAGGTCAACCGGGTCGACGGGAGCGCCCGTGTAGAACTCGGGGACGTTTTCCATTTTCACACCATTTCGGTTGTAAAGCAGAATTGTTTTATAAACCAAACGTACGACGAAATGGTTGTATGTCAAATCTGTTTTGGGAATCCGCAGGCACCCGTCGCCAGCCGTAGAGCTTCCCCCCGGGCATGACGAGCAGGTCGGCCTCGGCGCCGCGCTCTGCGCCTTGGCCGGGAGTCCGGAATGGTGCCTTATTGTTTCCATGGCTGCGCATCGTCGAGTCCCGGGAAGTTCCGGCCCGCTCATGAGCCGGGCGGTGGACTCCGCCGCCGCAGTTCCCCCGGCGGTGCCGGAGGTGGCCCTGATCCCGGAGGGCCGGTTCCGCATGGGCAGCGACCGGGGCCGCGCCAACGAGGCGCCCGCCCACGGCGTCTGGGTCGACGCCTTCGCCCTGGCCCTGCGGCCCGTGACCCGCCTCGAGTACCAGTCCTTCCTCGACGCGGCCGGCCGCCCGCCGCCGCGCTCCTGGGGGGACGAGCGCTTCGCCGACCCGGAGCAGCCGGCCGTGGCGGTGAGCTGGTTCGACGCCGTCGCCTACTGCGCCTGGCTCTCCGCCGAGCTGGACGCCGCCTTCCGCCTCCCCACCGAGGCCGAACGCGAGAAGGCCTCCCGGGGCGGGATGGAGGAGCGGGAATACCCCTGGGGCGACGGCCCTCCCGACTGGATGGACCCCCGCTACCGGGGCGACGACGTTGAGCGCCCCGACCGCGTCGGCCGGGACCCCCCAAACGGCTACGGCCTGCACAACATGGGCGACCTCGTCCACGAGTGGTGCTCGGACTGGTACGACCCGGGATACTACGCCGTCTCCCCGGACCGCAACCCTCCCGGCCCGGCCGCCGGCCAGCGGCGCGCCTCCCGGGGCGGCTCCTGGCGGCACGCCGTCAAGGTCACCCGCTGCGCCCACCGCTCGGCGATCCTGCCCGACCGGCAGCTGACCGACTACGGTTTCCGCGTCGCCCTGGAGGCGGCCGATGTCCGGCCTGACCCGACATCGGGGAAGGCCCGGCCGGTGGCGGTCCCCTGAGAATCATCGACCCTGACCGATCCGGCCCCGTTCGAGGCTGTCCAGGCAGGGTCTGTTCCCCGGCCGGCTCTATTTTTACCTGCACATGGATCCACCCTTGGCGGTCTGCCCGCCGGAGAGGAGCGCGCAGTGCACAAGATCATCCTGGACACCGACATCGGGGACGACATCGACGACGCGCTGGCGCTCGCGTACGCACTCATGTGCGGGGAGATCGAGTTGCTCGGGGTCACCACCGTGTTCCGCGACACCGTCCGCCGGGCCGAGCTCGCCTGCTGCGTGCTGGAGGCGCTGGGGCGGAGCGACGTCGGGGTTTACGCCGGCCTGGGGAAGCCCCTGCTCGATTCGGTGACCGAGGGCCGGGCGGCGATCGCGGCACATGAGCCGCACCAGATGCAGGCGCTCGAGCGATACCCGGCATCGACCAGGCCCGCGTCCCGGGGCGCGGTCGACTTCATCGTCGACACCGTCATGAGCGGCGCCGGCGACGTCACCCTGGTGCCGATCGGCCCGCTGACGAACATCGCGGCCGCCTTCACTATAGAACCCCGCATGGCCGACAGAGCCAGGATCTGCCTGATGGGCGGGTGCACCAACCGCCCCCGCCCGGAGTGGAACGCCCTGTGCGATCCGGAGGCAACGCGCATCGTGTTCGGGACCGGGGTTCCGATCACCATGGTCGGCCTGGACGTGACCGAGCAGTGCCGCATGAGCTTGGACCAGGTGCGGGCGGTCGGGGCCGTGGACCGCCCGATCAACCGGCTCTGCTTCGAGCTGATCCAGCTCTGGCGGGGTGACAACCCGCAGCGCCGGCCGTTACTGCACGATCCGCTGGCCGTCGCCATGGTGTTCGATCCCACCTTCTGCGAGACGCGGCCCATGCGGATCGAGGTGGAGACGAGGTCCGGGCACCTCAACGGGGCGACGGTTCCGGCCCCGGCAAGGGATGCCGAGCCAAACACCGACGTGTGCGTGGCGGTGGATGCGCCGCGCTTCCTCGACCATTTCGCCGGAACGCTGACGAGGTAACACCACCCCCACGACTCGGCTGGCCTGGAACTTACCCACCGGGTACTGATGAGGAAGTCGCCCGGGGGCGGCCCCCGCGGGCGCCGGGATGGTTGTCCTTCAAACCGGAGTCCCGGTTTTCATCTGGCTCGAGGTGCAGCGCACCCGCGCCAGGTACCGCGACCTTCGCGTTTCAAGGCTTTTCTGAGAGAGAGGAAGGAGCGCAGCGGAAGTTGCGGAAGTCGGCGGCGATGGATTGGGCGGGCCATGACGCCGCTCGGCCTGATTCAGGCCTTGTTTCTCAGGGGGGTTTCCCCGCGTCGGAATCAGTACGCGAGATGCACCAGCCGGTGGACGGAGCTGTTCTTGCCCGACTTGTCGTCGACGTCCAGGTCGATGCGCAACAGGTAGATGCCCGGGGGAGCCAGTCCCCCCGAGCCGTCCCTGCCGGTCCAGGTCACCTTGTGGCGGCCCGCCTCCTGCGAGTCGTCGCTCAAGCGGCTCACCAGGCGGCCGCCCAGGTCATACACCTCCACCCGCACCGGGGCGGCTCTTCCCACCCGCATCAGCGAATACCCCACCTCCAGCTCCTCGTTGACGCCGTCCCCGTTCGGTGTGAAGCTGCCGTCGATCTCCAGGTTCCCCAGCAGCTCTCCGGGCTCCAGGGCCAGCACCACCGTCGTCTCGCTGTCGTTGACCCCGTTGGCATCCCCGTCATCCACCCGCTGCCACGAGTTCGCGAACTCCGAGTGACCCGTCGAGCCGATGAAGTAGGTGTTGTATCCGAAAATCGTCGCTTCGAACGCGACCTCGACAAGCACCGAGCCGCTCGTCGTCTTGAGCGCCTCGGGAAAGCGCACCCACAGCGAGTCCGACTCGTTCCGAACCACCTCGAAGCCCTCGCTGCCGGGGGTGTAGGTCACCGCTTCCCGGCCGGTGACGTTCACCTGCGCCTGCCTCAGCGACATCTCCACCCCGTCCGGCGCCTCGATGAGCACCTCGTCGAACCCCTGGCTGCCCTCCTCGAAAGTCGAGCGCACGAAGTAGGACAGCTCCTGCTTCAGGCCGATCTCCTCCAGACGGGACGGCAGCACCTCCCCCACGATCGCCCCGGCCACCGGCGTCACGAAGTTCAGCGCCAGCGAACGCAGCGTCGCGGCCGCCATCGGATCTTCCGTCAGGAACGTCGCCCGGATCGACACGTAGCGGCGCGGACTCGGCGAGGTGATCTTCTCTCCCGGCTCGAAATACGGCTGGCTCCAGCCGCTCCAGTCCGGACCCGGTATGGTCTCGGTGATGGCCGGACCGACCGAGTTCTCGCCGAAAAGATCCTTGTCGCTGTTGTAGGCTTTGGCCGCTTCCTCTTCGGTGCCGGGGTATACATCCCCGTTGTTCTTGTAGTAATGGGTCACCGTCTCGACCGTGTTGCCGGTCCGCGTCTGCAGGACCAGGTCGGTGCCGGGAGGGGTATCGGCGTCCCACTCGATCGTCGCCAGGTTCTGGGGCTGGTCGCCCAGCTCGATGTACGGCGACTCCCCTCCGAAAACCGATTCGATCCAGGACTCCGGCATGAACCCTTCGCCGAAAAACTGGATTTCGGAGAGACCGAAGTCCTGGGCGATTCCCACCCATCGGGTGTTGGGGAAGACCCGGTAGGTGAAGGAGAAATACTTGGCGACCGTGAGCGGGAACTTGAAGTCGTTGTAGCGCTGGCTGGTCGGGCTCCTCCCCGTGGTTTCGAGGCCGGACACCGAGCCCACCGTCTTCCAGGCCAGGGTTCCGCCGGCGTTGGTCGACCCGTCCGAGAGGCGGATGTGGTAGTCGGGGAAGGGTCCCGTGTGCGCCGGGGCGGCGATCTGCAGCACCCGGATGTTGTCGAGGAAAAACGCGCCCCCCAGGTCGACGACCAGCTGGCGTTCGATGTCGGCCGGCGCCGAGGTGGGCAGCAGGTTCGGGTTGTAGGCCCCCCGGGCGGTCCAGTAGATCACCTCGCCGAAGAAGTCCCCGTCGACCACGGCCCCTTCTTCGCCGCTGTTCTCGTCGCTGGTCACCGCGCCGCCGCGCTCCAGCACCCCGGTGCCGATGTTGTCCCCGATCGCCCACACCTCGATCTCGGCCAGCCTGGGAAGCTCGCGGCGGTAATGGACCGCCGGCCCCTGGCTGGCGGTGCCGGCCAGGGCGTCCCAGCCCTCCTTCCCCTCCTCGAGCAGGGTCAGGCTGCCGGAGGGACGCTGCCGGAAGTACTCGATGTCTCCCTGGTGCTCGGGGGGAAGGGCTTCGTACTCCTCCTGCGTGACCCGCCTCGCCTTGCCGTAGTCGCTGCCGGTGATGCCGACTCCGACATAGCGGATCACGTCCCCCGTGAAGTCGCCGGTCACCCTCGGCCACTTGGTGGGAAGCTGCTTGGTCAGGTCGATCTCGAACACCCGTTCGTTCTTGACCGGGTTTCCGGTGACGAACCGGGTCCTGAAGATGCGCGGACCGACGACCGTCTCTCCCTGGGAGGTGGTCACCTTGAAATGCAGGAATGGATCTCCGAACTCCTCGCCGACGAACCTGAGCACGATGCGGTTGGCCGAAACGGTGCGTCCCAGATCGACCTCCACCCACCAGTCCTCGAGCCGGTCAGACCGGTCCGGCTCCCACCAGGTGTCCAGGCGGCCGTCCATCAGGGCGGGAGCGGCACCGAGGTTGGAACCGGCCACGGTTGCGCCTCCGCCGAACTCCCAGGCGTTGAGGACGGCGTTGATCCCGGGAACGACGGTTTCCCGGCCGTCGATGTCGAGAAGGGTGCTCTTGCGGATAAAGGCGGGCTTCACGCCCTCGTCGGTGATCCGGATGGTCTTGAAGGGGGCGTGCCAGCGCTCCCACTGCTCCTTCGAGTCGACCACGGCTCGGCCCAACTCGAGGGAGAAGCCCTCCTGGCCGCGGCCGGGAGCTGCGAGGAGAAGGCAGGCGAGAAAGCAGGTGAGCGCAGTTCCCATGGGGCAGCCTCACAGAGGATGTGCCGGTCCTGCCTCCGAAACGGAGCGCGAAGCAGGACAGAAAGCGGGGGCCTGTCGGACGCCTGTTCCACCGAACGGATGCCGCCGAACAGGTATTGGCCGTAAGTATACGGTAATATGGGAGCGATCAGAACAGATTCGCACCGGCGCACCGGCCCGACTGCTCCGAGCCAACCCCTGCCGGCGGTGATATCCACCCCCATGTTCGACCGCGAGTGATCTGCCACCGCCAGGCCGGCGGCGGCCGGGACGACCCTCCGGAGCGCGGCCCCGAGGCCGGAGGGGGACCAGGCCGCGGTGAAGTACGGGGATCAGTAAGCCACTGACAGGATGCCGATGCCGGTTTCCCGATGGCGCACGTCGGCCGCGATTCGATACAGGTACAGCCCGGGAGCCACCGGCCTGTCCGAACTGTCCGTTCCATCCCAGAAACGAGCATACTCACCGATCGGACTCTCCCCTTCGTAGACCTGCTTCACCAGCCGGCCCGACAGGGAGTATATCCCGATGGACACCCGCACCGGAGAGGTGACCCGTACGAGCTTGTAGGAGATTTTCGCAGCATCGTTAATGCCGTCCCCGTTGGGCGTAAACGGATTCGGCGAAATCTTCCAGCCCAACAGCAGCGAGTTGCTCAACGCGGTGGTCACTGACAGACGATCGCTGTCTATCTCATGAGCTGCATTGCCTGGAAGAATCCTCTGGCGCACTTCCTGCGGCCTCGAAGTATCGATCGCCCTGCCTGCAAACAGGTTTCCCACCTCTCTCAACACCGTGGCGCTGAACACCACCTCCACCAGCACCCCGCTGTCTGCGGGTTCCAATCTGCGCGGAAGCATGACCTCGAACCCCAGGCCGTCCGCGTTGACCGACCAGGAGAACTCCTGATCGATCCGGTTTATGCGCAGCGAGTCCACCGATACCACTCCGGAAGGGGTGGAAATCTCGATGCCGTCGAATCCCCTGTCTCCGGCGCGAATGGTCGGCTTGACGAAGTAGGTGAAACGCGAGACCTCACCCAGTCGAGTCTCGGTGGGGTGGATCTCACCGACGAGCCCACCGACCGCCGGCGGAACGGAGGCCCTGAGCTGTATGTAGTCGATCTTCCCGCCGTGCATGACGGTAGACAGGAATTCCGTTTTCAGCTGGATGAACTTCCGCGGGCTTGGAGAGGCGATGGCGACCCCTGGAGTTTCGAACGGATAGGGACTGGACCAGTAGCTCCAGTTTTCAACGTCGACCGTCCTTCTCCGATCCGGTTCCCCGGGCTTTCGGAACTCGTCGAGCAGATCGTACTGGCGATTGTATTCGGCGAAGTCCAGGTCGCCCCCGCCCTGGAGGAATCTGATCCGGTCCTGATGTTCGGTCCTCTGTTCCCAGAAAATTTCCGGCTGTGGATCATCTCCGGTCCGGGTGCGAATCTCGACGCGGGCTTCGGGATCCCGGCGCCCTTCCCAGTGAATCTCTCCCCAGCTGGCGAGATCCTCCATTTCGATGACCTCCGATTCGTAGTAGGCATGTCTCACGAACCCTCCGCCATAGATTTCGATATCGGCGATGCCGACCTCTTTCGGGGTATGCCGAATGATCCTCAACCAGACTTCTCCGGCAGTCACCGGCGGATCGAGGGTCACCCTGACATCCGGTTCCGTGTTTTCTTTCACCTCCGCAACCATCTGAAAATGCGCGTACGGCCCATAGTCGCCTTCGCCTTGGTCACGGACCAGGATCTGGACATTCTCGAGGTAGTGATCGGGCCGGTGCGCAAGCGGTCTGAAAACCACTTCCCTGACGAGAAACTCACCACCCAGACCGAGCATCACACCCCAGGTGTTCCGATGAAAGGTTGCGAAACTTTCCGGGGTCACCTCGGCCCATGTCCAGGCCGTGGCCGGGTCGCCATCGACCATCACCTGGAGCTTCGGATCTCTGGTCAAGTAGCTGATATTGGCAGCGACCCGCCCGCCCCTGATCAACAGAGTCGCGGCGATATCTTCGTCTTGGTCGAAGAAGTCGGGTTGCAGCGAACCGGCTTGCAGCGAGTCCTGCTCGACAGCGTCGTGCCCCAGCGAGGGCCACCAGGGGATTTCCTCGACATCGATGCCGAGGCCGCGGAGGCTGTCCCTTTCCACCGCGGTGAACGGGGTTCCGATGCGGTAGACGACCACCCCCCAACCCCTGTGGACGTCGACGGCAAGAGCGGCAGTTACAAGCAGAAGAATCGCCATTGCTTTCGGGAAATGCTTCCGCGGTATTGAGGCTGCATCCTGTCCCGGATTCAGCACCATGTGGGACGGAATGGGAGGTCGGGAGTCCACGGGAAGAGAGTTGCCCATACTCATCAGCGCCTTGGCCGAGAATCATAAAAGGTGCCTTTTTTCCCTATACACCAACATCCCCAACTTGGGGGATATCAGCTGGTCGGGACGGAAAGCCCACGCCCGGGTAGCCATCCGCACGCGGGAAGGCGCCGACCCGCCTGGTTTCATCAACCCGGGTCGGTCAAGACCGATAGAAAACTACTGACTGCGATTCCGCGAACCTTGAGGGAGTTCGTCTTCCTGCTGTCCCCGCTGGCCCTTCCGGCCGCATGCTGGGCACAGGGGGGTTACTCGTTGTTGCCCGGGAAAGTCGTAATCGATTCCCGGGAACACTGGGAACGCTGGCGTTCCGCCGCAGGGACTATCCACATCTCCGACGAAGGGGTGATGCCCACCTTCGTTCGGAAAAGCACCCGGTTGGAAACAGACGGCGGGGAAACCGTCGTTCCCGGCATCAACGCCGTCCTCAACGCCGCGGATTTCGGCGGAGGAATAAGGGATGCCGGATCCAACGCCCTGGACGCCGCCAACCTGATGGATGGCAGGCTGGACACCTGGTGGGAACCGGACCGGTCCGACCTGCTGGAGGACTGGTGGGTGCAAATCGACCTGGGACGGACGGTATCGGCCACCCGGATCGTCCTCGAGTTTGTCGAAGAAGAGGTCGGGGACCCTTTCCTGCACTTCAAGGTGACCACCTCCCAGGGTGAGAGACCGGTCGAACCGATGCTGTTCCGCACCCGGTTCACCACGAACAGACCGGTCAAGAACGAGCGCCGGTTCGAGATCGATCTGACCAGGCAGCTGGCGACCAAGTGGCCGGATGTCGCCGGCGACTTCAGCGGCGACGTGATCCGCTACGTGGGAATCGGGATAACTGACAGCGACTTCGGAAAAAGCAGAGAGGTTTCCCCTGGCACGTACGAGGACCTGCCGCCCGAACAGAAAGGGGATGTCCTCTATTTCCGGGAGGATGCCCGGGGGAACCGTGACCCGCTCGATGGCAGGGAGGACTGGGACCGGCTGGCCGGCAGCGGCATGCAGGGGCCGGTAATCCACTACCGCCGCGAGCGCCCCAGGCTGGCCGAGATCGAGGTCTGGGCGATCGGGGACAACATCGGCACGGGCGTTCTCGACCGGGGCGGGAAAGTGACCAGTTCCGACAACAGCGGCTCGGAGATGGCGGTGGTCGACGGAGACTATTTCGGCAAGGTGCCCCACTGGTCCACCAATGCCTACTTCGACCCCGACAAGCTGTTGCCCTGGGACCCTCCGGACCTGGAGCGCTCCCTGTTCATAGATCTCGGCGGCTCCTACTTCCTCGACAACATCCGGGTGCTGCATGCCGCCGGGACGTTCACTGCTCCGTTTCCCACCTACCGGATCCAGGTCTCGGACGGCAGCACTCATGCAGACGGGGAACTCGCCTGGAAAACAGTGGGTTCCTTCGAGAATCTCGCCTCCGGCAACCGGTACAACGACCTGAAGTTCCCGCTCACGAAAGTGGAACACGTCGCCTTTACCTTCGGACTCGGCGACTGGTTCGTAAGCGACAGGTCCGGGTTGTCGGAGATGCAGTTCTTCGGGGAAGGGTACATGCCGGAGTCGCGGATTTCGTCCGCGTTCGAAGGCGAGTCTTCGTTCATCGAGATCGCCGGCACCCCCCGGAACCTGACGACGATCCAGTGGGACGCCGACGTACCCCCGGGCACCGAACTGATTCTGCAGACCCGAACCGGCGATACCTTCCAGACAAAGACCCACTACTACCAGAAGAACGGGGAAAAGTACCCCGGCACGGACGAAGAAGCCGCCGAAGCGTACGCTTCCGACAAGAAATACTTCGGCGAGAATGCGGTGGGGCGGGCGGTGGTCGAAAAGGTACCGGGCAGCGAATGGAGCGGCTGGAGCCAGCCCTATTTCAGCTCGGGCGACAGGATCAGCTCCCCAAGTCCGAGAAAATACGCCGCCATTCGCGCGACCTTCCTGACCGAGGTCCCGATGGCGGCTGCCTCCCTGCGTTCCGTGCAGCTGAACTTCGCAACTCCGGTGGCGAAGAGTATCGTCGGGGAGGTCTTGCCTTCCCGTTTGAAGACACTCGGCGCCAGACAGGAACTGTCCTATTTCGTCCGCTCCGCCTTCGATGGGGAAAGCCTGGGGTTTGACGAGATCCTCATCGAGGCCCCCGAGGGAATCGCCATGACCTTCGAGCGGGCCGAGGTGAACGTGACCGGCGAGTCGGCCGTCCGCTACGTGACAGGGAGTGCGGGCTTCGAAGTAGTCAGGAACGACGCCGATTCACTCTGGCTGCGTCTCCCTGCCCCGGTCAGAACGACGCGGGGATCCGCTTTGGTCGAAGTGCGGTACGAGACCACGGTTTTCGGGTACAACACTTTCTTTAACGGGTCGCTGGGTCATTCCGGCTTCGACGGTTCATGGCAGAGGGTGGACGACGGCGATGCCAACGGAGTCGAGGACAGCGAAACCACCGTTGTTCTTGCCCTGGAGCAGGGGACCTTGCTCGGGGACCTCGAAACGGATGACAGCTTTACCCCGAACGGCGACGGAATCAACGACATGATGGAGGTCGGTTTCTCGCTGCTGCGGCTCGGATCTCCCATTCCCGTCCAGGTGGAGGTGTACGATCTGGGCGGCAGGCTGGTCAACCGGCTGAGCGTCGAAGCCAGAACCGCCGGCCGCCACTCTCTCACCTGGAACGGAAAAAGCACCTCGGGTGGAATCGTACCTCCGGGCATCTACCTGCTGAGGATCAAAATCCACCCGGATTCGGAAGTCGTTCGAACCTCGGTTCACCGACTGGTGCACGTAGCCTACTGATTTCCCGGTCGCGCCGAACCTCGCGGCAGGGGCGGTGTCGTTGCGGTCCCGCTGCCGCAATCAGGAAAAAAATGAACCCTCAATGAAATGAATTGCATCGTCAGGTGGTCTAATGGGGCGTGGAGAGAAGAAATGGCCATATCTCAAGAGCCGCCGGCCAGGCGGTTGAACCCAACTGACGCTTGACGCGGGAGAAAGAACGATGAAAAAGAAATGGATCATTGCAGCCGGCGCCGCGCTGGCGCTCGGCGCGCTGGTCACCGTGGCCGTAGCCGGGCACGGAGGAAAGATGCGGGGGCACGGGCAGCCCGGGCCGTGGATGCTGGAGCGTCTCGACCTGACCGGCGAGCAGAAGGAGCAGTTGCAGGAGTTGCGCAGGGAGCACCGCGAAGCCAGGCGCGAGCAGCGGGAGGCCATGGCCGCCATGGCTGAGGAGCAGCGGGAGGCGGTAATGAACATTCTGACCGGGGAGCAGCAGGAGACCCTGAAAGAAATGCGCGGCAGGCGCGGCAGGTTTTTCGACGGCCGCGGCGGCAAGGGGAAGGACCGGTACGACATGTGGCGCGGGGGCAAGGGTCGGGACCACCCCGGGCGCGGCGGCATGGGCGCGTTTTCAAAGCTGGACCTGACCGACGAGCAGAAGGAACAGCTCGAGGAGTTGCGCACCGGGCACCGCGAGGAGATTCGCGATACGCGCCAGAAGCACCGCACCGCCCTGGAAGACGTCCTGACCGATGAGCAGCGGGAACAGCTCGAAGTGATGAAGGACGAGGCGTTCTACGGAGGCGGCAAACGCTGGCGCGGCCGGTGGTAAACACCGGTTTCCTGTTTTTTTCCGCGACGCGGAGCAGCCCGTCTGCTCCGCGTTTTTTGTGTCCTCTCAAGGCCATGCGCGAAGAGCAGACCTCAGAAAAGCCGGAAAGGTGCCATATTTTACCATTACATGGGCACGGGTGCGGCGGCTTCATGTTCTCGCGCCCGCCCGGATTTCAACCTCCACCCGCAACGGCAACGGAGCAGCCCGATGAAGACTGAACTGCTGGTTCCCCTGACCCTCCTCCTGCTTGCCTTTCCCGCCTCGGCCCAGGACTGGTCGCGCTGGCAAACGGCGGGCTGGCCGCAATGGCTCGGCCCCGAACGCAACGGCATCTCGCCTGAGACCGGCCTGTTCGGCGACAAGCTGTCGATCAACGAGTCCTGGCGGACTCAGGGCGGGAAGGGGTTTTCCGGGATGTCCGTAGCCGGCGGCCGCCTCTATACGATGTACATCCACGGCGGCGAGGAATACGCGGTCTGTCTCGACGCCGGCAACGGCGAAGTGCTGTGGCGCACCCGCACCGACGATCTGTTGATGGAACGGCAGGGGGGCGACGGTCCGCGTGGAACCCCCACCGTGGACGGCGGAACGGTCTATGTTTCCAGCGCCTACGGCAAACTCTACGCACTCGACAGCAAAACCGGCTCTCAAAAATGGAGCCGCGACCTGGTGCGCGAATTCGGCAGCAGGAAGCCCCGCTGGGGCTTTTGCCCGTCGCCGCTGGTCGCAGGCAACCTGGTCCTGATCGAGGCCGGCGGTTCTGGCGGCCGTTCGCTGATGGCCTTTGACAAATCCAGCGGCGAGGTCGCCTGGACCACCGGCAGCGACAAGCTGGGCTACTCCTCTCCCATCGCCGTCACCATCGGAAAAACGCCCCAGGCGGTGTTTTTCACCGGCTACGGGCTGGTCTCCGTGGCGCCGCAAAACGGCAAGGTGCTGTGGACACACCCCTGGACGACCAGGCACGACGTCAACGCCGCCACCCCGGTTTTCATTCCACCCGACCGCTTCTTCATCTCCTCCGGCTACGGCACCGGCGGCACCGTGGTGGAGGTCTCCGCCACGGACAGCGGCTACAGTGTCAGCGAGGTCTGGCGCAATACGGAAATGAAGAACCACTTCGCCACCTCCATCTACCACGAGGGCCACCTCTACGGTTTCGACGGCTCGATCCTCAAGTGCATCGACGCGAAGACCGGCGCCGAGAAGTGGAAGTCCCGGGGCTACGGCAAGGGCACGCTGATCTTCGCCGACGGCCACCTCGTCATCCTCGGTGAACGCGGCAACCTCGGCCTCGCCGAGGCCACCCCCGCGGGTTTCGTCGAAAAGGCCGGCTACCCCGTTCTCGAGGGCCGCTGCTGGACGCTGCCCACACTCGCGGGGGGCCGTCTCTTCCTCCGCGACGAACGGGAAATCGTCTGCCTCGACCTGGCGGAGGCCGCCCGATGAGGGCCGGTGACCCCCCGCTGATCCTTGCCATGTCGCCGGCGGCAACCCCGTCCATGGCCAGAGGGCCGACGGTTCACTCCGCGTCCTCGACGGGACCATTTGTCACCGGCTCGCGGGAAGCGCCGGGGCTCCCTCACTTCAAGCAGCTGACGGTGCCGCCGGAGTGAGGACCTTCAAGCTGTGGGCGGGCGGGGATGCGCACCTGGGCACGGACCTGGCGCATGCCGACCGCCGCAGCCTTGCCGATGCGATCCTGCAGGCCGAACGGGGCGGCGCCGATGGCGGTCCGCCGTTCGAGTGGGATATCATGCTGGACATCGGCGACTTGTCCGGGTCGCAGACACCGCCCGGTGACGAGGAAGGGGAGGAGGTGGTGCGGCAGTACAGCGTGTCGACCCGGCACCCCCGGGAAGATTTCTACAACATCGTGGGCAACCACGACGCCAGCGGCCCCGACGAGCCGTGCCAGTGGTGGTTCCGGAAGTGGGTCGATCCCCTCGGGGAGAACCCCGGGTACTCAGGCGTTCACGCCGACCGGCGGCCCTACCCGGTCGAGGGGACCTGGGAGCGGTACTCGTTCCAGGTGGGGAACGTCCTGTTTCTGGCCATGGGGGACCGCAACGACGGCGGCCCTCCGGTCGGACGCGGCCAGAGGGGGGGATACCCGGCCGGCGCGGTGACGCGGGAGACCTTCGAGTGGTGGAAACAGAAGGTCGAGGAAAACCAGGACAGGATCATCGTAACCGCCCACCACCACATGTTGAGGGAGACGACAGTGGCCTCAGGCCCGTGGGAGGGGGTTGACGGAGGCTACCACGGCCGCTTCGAGGACGGGGCGCCCGTCGGGGCGTCGTACCTCTATTTCGTCGGCGGAAAACCGGATGCGGGTGCGTTCGAGTTCTGGCTGGAGGCGAACCCGGGAGCGGTCGACCTCTGGCTGGGGGGCCATACCCACACGGATCCGGACGATACCTGCGGCGGGCGGTCCCACGTGGAGCGGAAGTGGGGGGTGACCTTCGTCAACGTGGCCGCCATCTCGAAATACCACGGCTACAGGAACGTTTCGATGAGCCGGCTGCTGACGTTTTCCGAAGGCGCGGCGGACGTCGACATCAGGTGCTACCTCCACATGAGCGACCACGCACCCCAGGGGTGGTACGACCGGGCGGAAAGGACGGCGCCACTGCGGATGCCGTTCTCGTATTGAGCGGCGAAGGGCGGGGACAAGGAAGGGCCGACCCGGTTGCGCACAAGCCTCGGGGTGACGGGCTTCCAGCAGCGGGAGGCTCCCCGCTCCTACTCTTCTTCCATAAACGGATAACGCCAGTCGGTCGGCGGGACCATGGTCAAGAGTCTCATCCAGCCGCTCATCGTCATACACCCTTTGCTGGTCCTTCGGCAGTGCCTGGGGGGCCTGGGGCCGGATCAAGGCCTCTTTGGCTGAGTGAAACGTATCCACAAGGATGTTCGGGAGTGACCTTGCTGGAGTTCCCGAGGTGATGCGGCTGCCCCATGACCAGGCAGACCGGCGTGGCTGAAGACGCACTGACGCAGGCGGCAACGGCCGCCCGCGCCGGCGACCTCGAGTCCCTCGCGGCCATCCTCGCCGATTCTCCTTCCGCAACCGCCGCCGCCGATGCCGACGGGCGCACACTGCTCGATCTGGCCTGCCGCGCCGCCACCGGCGACATCGCCATTCCAATCGATCCCGGCACCCGTCAGCAGCACGCGGCCGTGGACATGATCCTGGCCGCAGGCGCCGACCCTTCCGCGGCCGACGACGACGGTTGGACGCCTCTGCACACCGCCGCCATGGCGGGACACGCCGGCCTCGGCGCGCGCCTGGTGCGGGCCGGGGCCTCCGTCCGTGCCGAGGCTTACGGGAGAGACGGGGGTTCGCCCCTGTCGTACGCCCTGTTCTATGCCAAGGCCTTCATGGGCGGCGTGCTGACGCCCGTGTACCCGGACAACCTGCGAGCCGCCGCGGCCCTCGGCGCCGATGTCGGCAGGTTCTTCAAGGGGAGCGAGCTGACCCCTGCCGCCCGGGAGGGCCTCGGATTCTACGCCCCGGTGTTCTTCCCCGCCTGGAACAGGACACTCGAGCGCCGGGAGGTCGTCGACGAGGCCCTGTCGTGGGCGGCGCGGAACAACCAGTGCCAGGCGATGGACGAACTCGTAGCCCGCGGCGCCAACGTCAACGCCAACCCGTTCCGGGGCACGCCGCTGCTGTGGGCCTGCTACAGCGACAAGGTGGAAGCCGCGGCCTGGCTGCTCGATCACGGCGCCGATTCCGATCTGCGGCACGACTGGGGCGGCGAGGGTCATGGCGTCAGCGCGGTCGCCATGCACCTGGCCGCCCAGCACGACGCGGTGGGCTGCGTCGAGCTGCTGCTGGACCGCGGCGCCGACGCCGCCGTGGTCGACGGAGCGCACGGCGGCACCCCGCTGGGTTGGGCGGAGTTCGGCGGCGCGACCCGGGCGGCAGCGCTCCTGAAAGAGCGCGGGGCGCCTTGAGTCGTACACGATCCAACTGACAGGAGAGGATTGAACCCATGCAGAAAATCGTCACCAATCTGTGGTTTGACGGGCAGGTGGAGGAAGCGCTCGAGCTGTACACGTCCCTTTTCGCGGATTCGCGGGTCACGCGGATCCTGCGTTACGCCGAAGGGGGCATGGGAAACCCCGGCGACATCATGACGGCCGAGTTCGAGCTGGCTGGGCAGGAGTTCTGCATCATCAACGGGGGACCCCACTACAAGCTCAGCCCGGCGGTGTCACTCCTGGTCAACTGCGCCGACCAGGCCGAGGTGGACCGCCTCTGGGAGCGGTTGACTGCGGAGGGCGGTGAGGAGGGTCAGTGCGGCTGGCTGACCGATCGCTTCGGCGTCTCCTGGCAGATCACGCCGGTCGCACTGGGTGAGATGTTGAACAGCGGCGATGCAGCCGCGGTCGAGCGCGTCACCGAGGCTTTTCTGCAGATGAAGAAACTGGATGTCCCCGCCCTGGAGAAAGCCTTCCGCGGCGAGTAGCCCGGAGCCGGCTCGTCACGCTCCCGCCGAAGCGTCGGCGTACCTTCCCGCGGACCGAGTTACTTGAACTGGAAAGAGTACAGCTTGGCGTTCTTGAAGTAGAACCGCAGCTTCACCGGCTTGCCCGCCAGCGCACTCAAATCGGAGTTCCCGTTCCACGAGACAAGGTGGGCGGTGCTCGTCTGTCTGACCGGATCGGCATCGCTGAAGCTGAATCCGGGCAGCTTCTTGAAATTCGCCCTTAAAATCTCGACCCTGACCTCGCCGGGACCCGGCCCCGCGGCAATCGGGGCCATGCTTGCGTTCAGGTACAGGCGCGATCCGGAAAACCCGAACGGGCGGGTCGTCATCTGACCGAAGGACTCCGGCTCCGGAAAGATTTCCCGCTCGCCGTAGATCTGTTGCAGTTCCTCCTCGGACCTGTCCTTGACCACCCAGCCCTTCCCGCTGTCGAGAGAGACGAACCCGTCGAGACGTGATACCGCCAGTCCTATCCCCTCCGCGGACTTGTCTCCCAGTTCCAGGGCGGTTTCAGGAGACCGGCTGTTGGTGCCGATGTAGTAGGTGAAGATGCGGTCCCCGTGAACGATGGTGTCCTGGGCGTAGACGCTGCTGTAGTCGAAGTCCCCCCGCGCGCCGCCGCGGGGTATGAACGGCTCCCGGTAGTTCCGCTGAAAGTGAAACCCGTCCCGGCTGAAGACGACCTCCGGATGGTGGGTCACGTTGGTGGTGCGAAAGATCCACAGCAACCCGACATAAACACCTTCGTAGGGGATGACCGGCATGCTGTAGAACTCGGTGTCGGGATAGTCGTCCCCGTCCGGCACGAGGATGATCTCCGGCTCGCTCCAGTGAATCATGTCCGGGCTTTCCGCCCTGCCGATCAGCCGTTTGCCGTAAGGTCCCCGCCAGTGGTGGCTGGCTTCCATGGTGACGTAGTACGTCTCGCGTATCGGGTCCCATCCCTGGAAACGGCCCGACCAACGTCCCAGTTCCTTCCCGGTATCGATGACGGGATTGCCTTCGTAGGGAGTCCAGTCGATTGCATCCGGGGAATGGAAGAGATCGTATTGCATCCCCCGGGTCTGCGTGCCCCCGGTCAGCTGCATTGCCTTGAACCGTTTGGCGGGATCCTTCTCGTGCAGATCCTGGAAAGCCGGCACCGACGGCAGCCCCTCCTTCCGGGGGATGATGTTGTTGTCCGTCGAGCCGTCGAATTCGACCAGTCCCAGTGACGGCCGCTCCCAGTTAACTCCATCCTCGGAGGTCGCCAGGCACATCACGTCGCCCCGTTGGTCCAGGACAAGACCCGCGGCACCGCCGGGGACCGGTTTCCCGTTTTCCAGGCGCACGGTGATGGTCGCCGAGGAATACCACATCCTGAAGACCTGGTCTGCCGGGTCGAAGATCACCTTGGCGGGCCGCATGAAGTTTCCTTCCCACGGGCGCTCCGGCCGGAGGACGGGGTTGCCCTCAACCTTTACCGCGGGGTTCAGCCCCTGCTTTGCGTTGACCAGACTTTCGATCAGGTAATCGTCGAAGAAGAGCTGCCTGGTCGATCCGATATTGAGCATCGGCATTGGTTTCGCCTTGTCGATGGTTGTCAGGAGGGGATCTCGCTCCCGCCGCCGATCTCCCGGTACAGGTCCGCGTACGCCCGGGCGATGGACTCCGAGGCGCGGAAGGCGCGTGCAGGCCAGTACCCGAAGGCGTCGTGGATGCGCACGCGGGCGTGGAAGAAGCACTCCGTCGGCTTTCCGACTGCCGGGCTGTTCGGGTTGTCGCTCCGCGATTCTTCACTCGCAGCCAGCAGCTCCGCATGCCGTTCCGGACTTACGATGTAGCTGCCGCCGCCGGCGTTCACGTGCATGTGAAAGGCGTGTGTCTGTCTGCTCGCTGCGATGGCGACCGCCTCGAAGGCGCTGACGGCGCCGCTTACGACACCGCCGTTCGAGGGATGCAGGAGGAGGCGGGCCCCGAACATCACCGGCAGGGTCTGCAGCTCCGGATAGCGGTTATCGTGGCAGATGTAGAGCGAAACGGGTACACCCTCGATGTCGAACTCGTTGAGCCGGTACCCGTGCCACATCTCCTGTTCAGCGGAATGGACCTTGCGCGCCGTGTACAGGATCTCGCCGTCCGGATCGTACACCCGTGAGGCGATGAACCTCGTCTCCGGCAGGTCGTGCTCTGCCACCGCTTCCCAGACCGGCAGACCGGCAATGACGTGCGGGGCGTCCGGCAGGTCGCGGATGAACTGCCGCAGCCGCGCTTCGGCGGCGGCCACCGGTCCCGGTTCCCGCGTGCGGGGCCTCGTGGGATACAGTCCGGTAAGGGACATCTCCGGCGTAACCAGCAGCTCGACGCCGGCCTCGGCAGCCCTTTCAAGCCCGCGGCAGATCGACCCGAGGTTCTCTTCGATACCGTCGACGTTGAGCACCTGGCAGCCGCCCAGATGCAGGTACTCCGGTATCTCCGATGGCCGGCCCCGGTGCGCGAACTCCTCGACGAGCACCCGGGCTCCGCTCGCTTCCACGAGCACACCCATTTCCGGCAGCAGGTCCAGGTTCTCGAGGTGCATGATCGGCGCCCCGTCCAGGTAGACGGTCACGTCGGAGTTCTTGACCAGCGCCCCCGCGCCCTCCGTCTTCTCGAGTAGGAGACTGTGCGATCGTTCCGCTCCCACCTCGGCTGGAACCGCCCCAAGCGGCTGCTCGAGCCGCCAGTCGGTCGTGAACAGCGAAACCGTCCCCGTTTTCATGCAGACTTCGACACAGGCGTGCTCGTGCCGTTCCGCGTCGAACCCGAAACGCAGCCGGCCGCTTCCCTCCAGCACGCGGAAACGCACCTCGATGCTGTCGCCGTTCCGGGTGTGCACGCCGCTGCCGCACAGCGAGGCGGTTTCCCCCCCGGACGGTGACAGCACCGCGCCATCGGGCCCGACCTCGATACCCCCCTCTCCCCCTGGAGAGAGGTCCCAGGCGGCGCTGGCTTCGGTGAATCGGGTACTGTGAAGGATGTCCGTCATGGCCGGGGAGTATGGTCGGAAAGTCGGGAGGTGTCGAGGGGGGATTCGCAGATGTGATGTCGCCCGACTTGGCGGGATGCCGTGAACTTTGTTGGCTCTGGTAGGTTTGATCGGGAGTAGGTTAGCTTAACACCTCCGGCCCCCCAGGTTTGCCGCAAAGGAGGCTCAGCGCTGAAATGAACAGAACAGACTATTCAGGGAAACGGATCCTGACCACCGGCGCCATCGGCCCCGAGGCGATCGACGTCCTGCAGACCGTCGCTCCCGTAGAAAGCGCCACCGACGAGGGGACCCTGGTCTCCTCGCTGGGCGACGTTATCGGCATCGTCAGCAGGGGAATGGAGATCCGGATCTCGGCGGAGATCATACAGGCCGCTCCCGGGCTGCGCGTGATCGGGCGGCCAGGCGCCGGGTACGACACCGTCGACGTCGAAGCTGCGACAGCCCGCGGGATTCCCCTCGTGTATGCGCCGGTAGGCGGGTTTGCCGTGGCCGAGGGGGCGCTGGCCATCCTGCTGTCCATCGTCAAGCGCCTGCCCCAGGCGGACGCGATTGTCCGCGAAGGCCGCTGGAACGAGCGCTTCCACTTTCTCACCGGCGACATGACCACCCGCACCCTCGGCATCATCGGGCTCGGCCGCATCGGGGCCCGGCTCGCCCGGCTCGTGCAGCCATTCGAGATGGAGGTACTGGGGTACGACCCCGTCGTAGGGCAGGAAAGCGTGAGCGAAATCGGCGTCACCGTCGTGGCGCTCGACGAGCTGCTGGCGCGCAGCGACTACATATCGGTGCACGTTCCGCTGAACGACGACACGCGAGGACTGATCGATGCCGCGGCGGTGGCCCGCATGAAACCGGGCGCCGTCTTCATCAACACCGCGCGCGGTGGAGTGGTCGAGAGCTTCGACGTCCTCGCCGACGGACTGGAGTCGGGGCAGCTGGGTGCGGTGGGCCTCGACGTGTTCGAGGAAGAGCCGCCCGACACGAGCCACCGGCTGTTCCGCGACCGGCGCTGCCTGTTCTCGCCCCACACGGCCGGTACGAGCGAGGTGGCCATGGCGCGGATCTACCACTCCATGGCCACGAGCATGGTGAAGGTGCTGAACGGGGAGGCTCCGGAGTACTGCGTCAACCCGGAGGTGCTGCCGACCGAGCCGGATGCAGACCTTTAGCGGCAGTTCCGCTGACGCACCCTTTCAGGGGGATCGCCTCAATTTCCCGGATCGGGGAGTTCCCTCAGGCGCTGACCGCCTCTGCGTCCGTCTTGGCCGGGATCCGCTGCTTGCGCCGCATGCGGGCGTACGCCTCTGGAGAGCCGTCGTGCAGCGATCCGAACCAGCGGTCGAACGGCACCGTGACGGTGCCGTAGTTGCACTCGAAGTAGCGGTGGTGCAGGTAGTGGAAATAGGAGTCGATGGACATGCCCTCGCTCTCTTCTTTCAGGACGAGCCTGTCGAAGCCGGTGTGACCCAGGGCCGGGTTGAGCGCCGGACGCTGCATCAGGTAGAACATGTGGATCGGGTGCGAGGGCACCAGGAACAGGATGATCCAGCGGGTGAAATACAGCAGGTGTTCGATCGGGTGCATCGACAGACCGGACCAGGGCCCGACGTTCGTGTTGCGGTGGTGCAGGTAGTGGGAGCACTTGTAGAGCGGTTTCCAGTGCGAAATGCGGTGTATGACGTAGAAGTGGAAGTCCTGCCAGAACGGGAGAACCGCGGCCAGGGCGATGAACCAGAGGGGGTTGTCCCGCCACGACATGTAAGGAGCCCAGCCGTTGCCGTACGCCCACAACATGAGCACTTCGTACAGGGTCCAGATCCCGCCGCCGCTGACGACGCTCCAGAAGACGTTGTCCTTGACCTGGTCGTTGAACAGAAACGCCTTGCTGTTGCTGCTCGGCCACCGCGAGTTGTACTTGAAGCGGGTCCCCTGGACGCGGCGCCAGTAGAGGATCAGGTGCAGAGAGCCGGCGACGATCACAAGCATGACGATGTTGCGGGCGAACATCGGCAGGATCCAGGAGGCGCGCAGCTCGCTGAAGTTGCTCAACTGGTCGGCCCCCGGCTGGAGGTAGTGCCACGTCACGGCGGCGAGCCCGTAGAAGGCGACGGCGCCGAACGGCCACAGGAAACCGGGGAAACCGAGCAGAAACTGGAGGAGCTTTTTTGGCTGGAACGGCCAGACGAAAGGCTGTGCTTTCCCCAGAAACCGGGGGGTCCACTCCCCTTTGGCGTCGCGCGTCGTCGATCCGTCGTCGATGGCGGGTGCGGTCTCGACTGTTTGTCTGTGTTCTGTCATACTCAGACCGTACGGATCTCCACCCGGTCAGTCAAGAAAAACGTCGCCCTCGCAACCCTCGACCAGCCCTGGAGAACCGCACCTCGCGAGCGGTCGTTGCCGCACCCTTAAATGAGCCGAAATCCGCGCTGTCGGGGGCGCGTGACCGAGCAGGGAGGAATTCCCATGGCAAGCAAGGCGAAGAAGAAGGCCGACGACGAGGCCGCGGTGCTCGAGAAGATTGCCGCGATGCCCGAGCCCTTCCGGGGCATGGGTGAGCGAGTCCACGCGCTCATCCGACGGAGCGCCCCCGAGCTCAATCCCAGGGTGTGGTACGGTATGCCGGGATACGCCCTGGACGGACCGGTGCTCTGCTTCTTCCGGGCGGATGACGAGTACATGACCTTCGGCCTTACCGAGAAGGTGAAGCTCTCCGTCGAGGAGGGCGCCCCGAACCTGCTGATGGGCTGCGCCTGGTTCTTCACCGGGCTGGACGACGCAACCGAGGCCGGACTGTCCGAGATTGTGCGAAAAGCGGTGACCTGAGGAGGCAGAGAGACCATCAGGTCTCGCCGTGCCGCCGCGGCTGAATCCGCCTCACCCTTCCACCGGTTCGGTGCCGGCGATGGTGGTGCGGTGCATCACCCGGCGCTCGGCGCCGTGGTCGAAGGGGGTCACCACGTGGATGCACCAGCGGTTGTCCCACATAAGGACGTCGTGGGGGCGCCAGCGATGCCGGTAGACGAACCGGTCCTGGGTGGCCCAGGCCATCAGCTCGTCGATGAGCCCCCTGCTGTCCGCCTCGCTCAGCCCCGGGATGCGCTCCATGTAGGTGGCGCTGACGTAGAGCGAGCGACGCCCGTCCCCGTGCCGCCGGACCAGGGGGTGGTCCACCGGCGGCACCTCGGCCGCCTCGGCCGGATCCATGGGGGGCAGCTGCCGCAGCTGGCGTGAGTACTCGAAACTGTGGCGCGCCTTCAGCCCCGCGATCCTCTCTTGCAGTTCCACCGGCATCTGCTCGTAGGCATGGCACATGTTGGCAAACAGGGTGTCGCCCCCTTTTGTGACCACCTCGATGGCGTGAAGCACCGCCCCCTTGCCGGGCACTCGACGGTAACTGCTGTCGGTGTGCCAGACGCAGATCAGCGTGCTGTAGCGGCCGCCCGGGGAATCGACCGGCAGGATGCGGTCGTCGTCCCCCACGTTGGTGACGCGAAAGATCTCCGGGACGGTCCGGGACCGGTTCGCCGCCTGGGGAAAGATCTCCAGCGTCCCGAAATGGCGGCTGAAGGCCACCTGCTGCTCATCGGTAATCGGTTGTTCGGGGAAGAGGAGCACGCCGTACCGGCTCCAGGCGCTCCGGATGGCTTCCACGGCAGCCCGGTCGAGGGGGCGGGCCAGATCGACCCCGGTGACTTCGGCCCCGATCAATGGGTGCAGCTTCCTGAGGCGAATCGACATTTCAGAAGTCCCCGCTGGATCAAGCTCTACGCTCACCCTGAGCGGCCGCGCCTGGCGGAAGCCCCCTGCCGGGATTCTTTACCGGGATTCCTTAGCAATGGTATGAGTGCAGTCCCGGACGATGAGGTTTTCCACCGCCCTGATGCTCCAATTCACGGTTGCCGGAAAGAGCCCCCCGTACCGACAGGGGCCGGTTGAACTGTAGAGGACGGCACGGGTACATTCAAGAGTGCCGAATCCGCAATCCCGTCAGGCGACCGCAACAGGCGGCGCATTCACCGATGCCGACGGAAGATGTAAAGTGGTCATGAACCCCGAAGTTGATGCTTATATCGGACGGTCCGGACAGTGGCCGGAGGAGATGGCCTGCCTGCGGCCGATCCTGCTCGGCTGCGGACTGACCGAGGAGATCAAGTGGCGCAAGCCCTGCTACAGCCACAAGGGCGGGAACGTCGTCATCCTCCAGGAGATGAAGGAGTTCCTCGCCCTCATGTTCTTCAAGGGCGCCCTGCTGAAGGATCCCGAAGGGGTTCTCGAGGAGCAGGGGCCGAACTCGCGGTCCGCCCGCCGTATCCGGTTCACCTCGGTCGATGACGTTGCCCGGCTGGCCGGCACGGTCAAGGCTTACGTCGACGAGGCCATCGATGTCGAGGAAGCGGGCCTGAAGGTGGGCCCGCCACCCGAGCTCCTCCTGGCCGCCGAGCTCCGGAGCCGCCTGGACCAGGACCCGGCGTTGAAGGCTGCGTTCGAGGCCCTGACCCCCGGCCGGAGGCGGGAGTACAACCTGTACTTCTCAGGCGCCAGACAGGCCAAGACCCGCGCCGCACGAGTCGGGAAGTACGTCCGGAAAATCCTGGACGGCAAAGGCTTCCGCGACAGGTGATCCTCCGCCCGCCCGATGTTGGCCGGGCAGGAGCTGCGGGACGAAGAAGTGAGGCGATCGCCGTGAGGGTCAGCGCAGCAGCGGACCCCCGCTCCATCGAAGGGGACGCGCCGTTCAACTATCCCGACGACTCCGACCCCGGCCAGTGACAGACCCCGGACCCTCCCCTGAAAAGCCCTATCTCCTCGGCACCGACCCAGAGGAAGGGCGGCGCCTCGAGACCCAGCATCGACTGTGGTCGCCGGAGACGCACGACCTCTGGGACCGCGCCGGCTTCGGCCCGGGCGACCGCCTGCTCGATCTCGGCTGCGGTCCGGGATTCGCCGCTCTCGAGCTTGCCCAACGGGTCGGCGCCGGCGGACAGGTTCTCGCGGTGGACGAGTCCCCGCGCTTCATCGAAACGCTGGTCGGGGAAACCGGGCGGCGCGGGCTCGCGCACCTGACGGCGCGCGTGGAGGGGGTTGAGACATTGCAGCTCGAACCGGATTCCCTCGACGGCGCCTTCGCGCGCTGGCTGTTCTGCTTTCTTCCGGACCCGGCGGCCGTCATCGAGAGGGTGGCGAAGGGGCTGCGGCCGGGAGGCCGGTTCGTTGTCTGGGACTACCTGAACTACCACGCGACCAGGCTGTATCCGCCGAGCCCCGACTTCGACCGCGTGCTCGCGGCCGTGTACGAGAGCTGGCGGCGCACCGGAGGGGACCTCAACGTCGGCGAGCGGCTTCCCGGGCTGTTGGCAGAAGCCGGGTTCCGTGTGGTCGACCTCGTACCGATCTTGCGTTTCGCCCGGCCCGGCACGGCCCTCTGGGAGTGGCCGACCGGGTTCTTCTTCGGTTACGTGCCGCGGCTGGTGGAATCCGGGCTGCTGACTGAAGATGAACGCCGCGCCTTCGAGGCCGACTGGCACGAGCGCGAACGGGATCCCCGGGCGTTCCTGTCGGCCCCGCCGATGCTCGGGATCATCGCGGAGAAGGAGTAGCCAGGGGTCCCGCTGGAGGGGATTGTCCCAGAAACTCATCGCCGCCTGAAATGCCGAACCCTCACCCAGGAATTGACCAGATCCCGGCGAGCTTTGCGGCGATTTCCTCCTTCGACAAGCGGCGGCGGGAGTACCGGCGCGTCGGCTGGATCTATGCATGCAGCAACAGCTCCTTCGTCGATCCTGTCTACAAGATCGGTCGATCCGCACGGCAACCATTTGTCCGGGTATCCGAGCTGAGCGCTTCGACTTCTGTGTACCGGGATTTTCGGCTCGTTTACTTCGTCCATGTGTCGAATCGAGAGGCTGCCGAAGGTCTGACACATGCGGCTTTGGGGGAATACCGCGTCAGTCAAGGAAAGGAGTTCTTTCTGGCCCCCCTGCCCGTAATCGTTCAGGCCATGGACGCTGCCGCGAATGCGTTTCCGGTACGGTTAGGAAGGACGTCACGAGCCCGGCTTCTTCCGCAGCCCCTGCAGCCGCGCCTTTTTGTATGTCCCCACTGTAGATCTCCGAATCGAATACCGACTGTCCTCACCGAGATCCGCGTCAATTGCGGCTCCTGCAGGCAACCGCTGGAAATTCCGGTCGACCAATGAAAAAGGAATCCGTCCTCGCCCACCGCCTCAGGCGCCACGGACTGGTATCCCCTGCCCGCGACGAGAGGGAATACCTCGAGCTTGTCAGGAGACTGCAGCCGGTGACTCCCGTAGCCCGGGACATGCCCGGCTCCCCTCCCCGGCTCATGCACCGCTGCCTCGGGGACGACCGGTCCCTGGCGGACGGACTGCGCGCCCGTCAGGACCTGCTGAAAGGCCGGTTCTCCGGCGGCAGGATCGGCTATGTGCTGGCCGCGGATTTCGAGCTCTACGCCGCGGCGTTCCGCCGGCCCCTTAAGGTCCTCAGCGACATTCAGGATCGGGTCCTCCAGGTCCTGGGCTACCACGACGGGTTGTCCCCGCGCCAGCTGCGCCTCGAGATGGACATACAGCACAAGAAGCTGATGCCGGTGCTGCACCGCCTGCAGGAGGCCTTCCTGGTGTTCGAAGACCAGAGCGACGCCAGCTGGGACCGGCCCTGGTCTCCGCTGAGCTCCGCCCTTCCGGAGGTCGACCTTGACCGCCTGTCCTGGGAGGAAGCGGCAACTGCCGTGATCAGGCGCTTCTTCCGGAGCCACGTGTTCGCCACCTTCCAGGAGGTGAAATGCTGGTCGGGATTCACTCAACGAGGGCTGGCGACTGTTCTGACCCGGTTGGAAAGTGAAGGGCTCTCACCCGTGCAGGTGGAAAGCCTGGGAGAAGGATGGACCTGCGTTGAAGACCGCAACCTCGATCCTGCGCGAATCGACCCGAGGGTATTCATGCTTCACCCGGGAGACCCTCTGGTCCTCCCCCATACGGCCGAGCTCAAGGAGCGCTTCGAAGGGCTGGAAGTGCTCGCCTGCCTGCTCGTCGACGGAGAGTTGACCGGAGCCGTGTGCGGCCACTGGCGCATCGGACCGCACGATGTCGAGGACATCGTTCTCACCCTCCCGGCACGGGAATGCATCCGGCGCAAACCCGAAATCCTGGAAGAAGTGGGCCGCTTCTACCACCCTCCCCGGCACCACATTATGAGGTACGGCGGCAAGGCTGTGGATCCCCTTGCAACATCTGGATGAACCTTCATTAGCGGATTTTCCCAAAGCCCTGATTCCGGAAGAAAAGGCAATGGAGATACTGCAACAGGCGATGGAGGTGTTCGCGCGTGGATTCTGTTTTACGCGGAGTTTCACACACCCCTATCTGGCAGAGCGAGTCGGAAAAATCTGGGTCGTGGGCGATGCCCCCCGAAAACGCGGGAACTACCGCAGAGAACAGTTTCTCGCCCACGGTGTAGCACCGGAGATGATTGACCGGACTGCCCGCAAACACACCCGGGGCAGATTCGCCGTATGCGCGGTTTACGGTGTTGATGAATCCGATCAACCGCTGCGGGCAGGCTTCAAGGCACTCAACTACAGACTTGGGGCAACAGAGCCTTTGATGGTCCACGAGTTGAAACGGATTCCGCGCTTCGAGAAACCCGCAGAGATTCTTCGCGTTACCACGGAAGATCTGGCACAACAGGTGAACAAGGCGGCAAGGTCCCGCCAGGTTCTGTCCGAACATCTTGCGGAAGGTTCGCCGTTGCGTCAGTACGTCGCGCTGGTCGACGACAAACCGGTAGGGTGGGTTCGCAGCATTGATGTGAAGCAGGGGACCTGGTGCGCGGATATGTACGTGGTTCCGGAGTTCCGCCGCCGTGGAATCGCTCGTGCCCTGATGTCCCGGATGCTGCGAGACGACCGCGCCGCTGGCTCGAGGATGGCAGTACTCACCGCCAGTCACGCGGGGGCCAGACTGTACCCGATTGTGGGGTATGAACAGATCGGCACCCTGATGTTGTACACACCACGGAAGGACTAGCGTCAGCAGTCTTTCCCTCCGTCCAGGCATGGACCGGAGAGGCGACAAGCCATTGCCCCACGACAGGAATCAGGAGGGCGGCCCTTGGCCCATGATGAACATCTGACCGAGCGTGTGCTCGGGATCCTTCGGGAGGAGCCGTCCCTCGTGCGGAAGAAGATGTTCGGGGGCGTGGCGTTCATGCTGCAGGGCAATATGGCGTGCGGCGTCATCGGGAACGACCTGATCGTCCGCGTCTCCCGGACCGAGTACGAGTCGGCCCTGGACAGACCCCACGTCCGCGAGATGGACTTCACCGGCAGGACCATGCGCGGCTGGGTGGTCGTCGGACCCGAGGGCACCAAAGACCATGGTTCCTTGCAGGATTGGGTAGACACCGGCGCTTCCTGCGCGCTGAGTCTTCCGCCCAAGTAATACGGCCCCGCCATGAGACAGGAGCCGTACGCATTGGGGGACTCCGACCAGGCGGCCGAACGGCTGAAGGTCGCGGCGCGGCTCTTCGAACCCGAGATGACGAGGTTCATCCGGGATGCCGCGCCCCCTCACCCCGGCGTTGCCGTAGACCTGGGCTGCGGCCCCGGTTGCACCACCCGGCTCCTGAGCAGGCTGTCGGGGGCCGCCCTGACTGTTGGCGTCGACCGGTCGGAGCACTTCCTGGGTCTGGCCGCTGACTCCGCCCCGGCGCTGCGGTTCGTCCGGCACGACCTGACCGAGGGCCCTCCGCCTATCGAGGCCGCAGACCTTGTTTTCTGCCACCTGCTGCTCTCCCACCTCCCGGATCCCGCCAAGGCCATCGAGTCATGGAAAGGCTGCATGACGCCCACCGGGACAATCCTCGTGGACGAGGTGGAGTCCATCCACACCGGCGACGCGGTGTTCGTGAAGTACCTGGGCCTGGTGGAAGCAGCTATCGCCGGCAGGGGAGGCGAGCTCCACGTCGGCCGGCGGCTGGCCGCGGTCAGGGAGCTGAACGGCCTGCGAGTCCGCTCAAACCGCATCGCGCAGCACACCGTGGCCGCGAAGGACGCCGCCGCCATGTTCGGGATGACCTTCGCAACCCTCCGCGAGGACCCCGCGGTGAAGGCTTCGGCCAGCCCGCCGGAGCTTGCCGCCTTGGCCGGCGCGCTCCATGCCAGATCTCAACTCGACGGGCAGCAACCGGTAACCTGGAGCATGCGGCAGACCGTTTTCGAACACTCCTGAAATGAAAGGAGCCGGCATGACGATTCACGGGATGTTCATCTACCTGCGGGTTCTGAAACGCGGCCGGGGCGCTCGATTTTCTACGCCAGGGCCTTGGGCGCACCGGAGAAGCCCCGTTTGTCCGAGGCGGGCGGCCGCATCGGTCACGCGGAAATGGATTTTCAAGGCGCGACCCTCATGTTGTCAGACGAGTTTCCCGGGTACGGCGTAGAGGCGCCGCCCACCATCGGCGGCTCGCCGGTCGACCTGAGGGGAGCTATGGAGTTGGAGTTCCTTCCCCTGTCAGTTCGGAGACCCGCTTCGACGTTTCCCAGCGCAGCTCGACCTCCTGGTCGATGCCGCACAGCCAGTTCCAGGTGCGGATGCGCCGCACCCGGTCGCGGTAGGACTCGACTTCGGTCACGTACGGCAGGCGCGGGCGGTCGCGGCAGGCGGGAATCTCCGCGGTATCGCAGAGCCAGTCCCGCTTTGGCGCGGCCGTGCGGTGGTAGGAAAACTTGATCATGCTGCGGGCGCGGTCGTTGGTCTTGGGGCCCGCCTTGTGCCAGATGCCGTAGCGGGTCATCGCCACGGTTCCGGCCGGCACGGTCAGCGATACCTGGCCGCGGATATCGCCGTAGTGGGCGATGGCCTCGCGGTCGACGGCGCGGCAATGGGAGCCGGGAAGAACCATGGTCGGCCCGTCGGCCAGCGCCACGCTGTGGGGGTAGTAGTAGCACTGCAGCTCGACGACGTCGTAGCCGCTGCCCGAAAGCCCGTCCGAATGCCAGGTCTGTCCGAGGTGCGGGTCCTTGAAGTAGTGGTGGTGCCCGCCCCGGGGAACCAGGAAATCCTCCCCCAGAAGCGAGCGCGCGACCCCGGCGACCCGGGGGTGCAGGAGCACCTCGCGGGTGAAGTCGTCCGAGGCGATCAGGGCGTCGCAGTTGCCCCGGGCGAGATCGCGGCAGCGGCGGTTGAAGCTCTCCCCGATGACACCTTCGAGGACGACCAGGCCGGAGGCGACGAAGTCCATGACGCCGTCGTCGTCCAGGGTCGGTTCAATTGCAAGCATCCGTTTCTCCTAAACGAATCTCTCGAGCACGAACTCGTACCCGAGGTAGTCGTTGTCCTGGCCCTCGTACGCGTAGAGCTTGGCGATGGGGAACTGCACCACCCGCCAGCCGTCGGCCACGGCGGCGATAACAGATTCGTAGGGCGGATCGTCGCTGGGCAAGGTCGGCGTTTCCGGCCGGGTAGGGTCGTACAGGGCCCAGCCGGCCAGGGGGGACCTCATGTTGGTCGATTTGCCGTAGAGGTAGAGGACCTGCTGGCGGGGTTCGGCGAGCAGGCCGTCGAGACGGTCGAGGTCCGCGGCGGTAATCGCCTCGGTGCGGAGCTTGTTCCGGCACTGCTCCAGCCAGTCTCTCACAGCTTCGTGCATGTCGCGCTCCGGATCGGGGATCGGAGACAAAAGGAATCGGCCTCCTTCAGCGGGTCAACAATCGGCCCGCACTGTCCACCCTTTCAAAGCCCGAGGTGCTCGTTGATTTCCGCCTGGTAGGCGTTGATCCGGTCGTCGCGGACGGCGTCGACGGAGAGCGCCCGGCCGGCCGCCTGCGACTCCATCAGGCTGTAGGACAGGGCCACGGAGCGGGCGCCCTGGCGGGCGTCGACTTCGGGTTGCCGCCCCTGTTGGATGCAGGTTCCCAGCTCGTGGTACTCGACGGCGATCAGCTTGCGGTCGGTCTCGGGAAAGGGGAAGGGGTACTCGAACAGCCGGTCGCCGCCGAACAGCGCGGCCGTGGCCTCGTCGAGGCGGTGGTCGGGCACCAGGTCGAGCAGGGCTTCGCCGTCAATCGGGTCCTCCCCGTCGAGGTGGAGCGTCAGGCGGTTGCCCGAGCGGTCGCCGGGAAGCTCCAGCGAGCCGAGGCTGCCGTGGATGGAGCGCCGCCTCTGGCTTTGGCCGTGGGCGGCGTAGTCCTCGATGTACTGGGCGACGGCGCCGCTTTTGAAGAGGATGGTGGCGTACCCCGCGTCGTCCGCCGTGGCCTCGAACTCGGCGGGCATGTCCTTCTGCCAGCGTTCGTAGACGCCCCCCGGCGAGCCGCTGCTGACGCCGCTGCGCCCCGCTACCGGGTTCCTGCGGACCGGCTCGTGCAGGCGCGTCTGCGCGTAGACGGTGTCGGCCTCCCCGAGGAAGTACTCCATGATGTCGGCATAGTGAACCCCCGCGTCGAGGAGGATGCCGCTCGAGTTCTTCTGGTGCCGCCAGTCTGAAATGACCATGCGGTCCCCGTTGGCCATGGCCACCTGCTGCATCAGGCGCGGAGGCCCGATGACGCCGGCGTCGAGGAGGGCCCTGGCGAGCCGGTTCACCGGGTCGCGCCGGTAGTTCTCCGCAACCGAGAGGATGCACCCGGTCTCCTCCGCCTTGGCGGTCATCCGCCTGCAGGCGCGGACCGTGAGCCCCATCGGTTTTTCGCACAGCGCGTGCCAGCCGCGCTCCATCGCCTCGATGGCGACGGTGTGGTGATGGGCGGGCAAAGTGGCGATGTCGACGGCCTTGACCGGGGCGGCGGAAGCCAGCCCGGCGAGGTCCCCGACGGGCCGGGGCCGCTCGCCAAGCAGCTCTTCGGCCTGGTCGGCGAGCGAGTTGGCGTTGTCGAGGTCGGGGTCGCAGGCGCCCACCAGCTCGAAGGGAGACAGGCCGGCTTCCTGCAGCTCGGCGAGGCCGTAGAGATGGCGGTGGCCCATGCCGCCGCAGCCGACGATGGCGAGGGGCAGTTTATCAGACATGGTCATTCTTCTTTTTTATGAAGTTAAAAGGCAAGCTTTCTCACTACACTGTTTGGAACGGTCTCTTTCAAAACTCAGATGCCGTCTTCGGTGACGCCCTCGGCGAAGGACAGGCGTGCCTCGCGACCCCGGGCTTCGGCGACGCGCTCGAAGCCCAGATCTCTCCAACTGATGTAATCGACGGCCAAGTCGATGAATGGGAAGGGTTGTTTTTCGAACCATCCCTCACCGCACTGGATTTCTCCTTCTTTCCCGATGTGACCTCGAATCCTCAGAGCACCAAATACGGTCCGTCCGACCTTGATTTCCGTATCTGGCTGGGCTGGAGCGATTCAACCGACCGTTTCTATTCAGCCGCCATTATCGCCGACGATTTGTTTCGAAGCTGGGACGGGAATTTCGCCTATCCTGGTAATTTCTTTTTTCAGGATCACGTCAATTTCATGATCGATGGAGACCACGACGGTTCTCCCGGATTCGATCCCGGGGAATCGTGTTTAAGTATCGAAGACTGTGGAATTCAGGACCAAGCAGCTCAATTCTATGAAGCTATCCCAATCAGTCCGGAGACCCCGAACATCGACCTGCAAATCATGGGCGAGTTCGGCGACTGGTGGAGCAATGCTCCGTTCTCGAGCGCAGGAGGATCTGCCAATGGAATGAATCCAACCGTATGGATCATCGAGTTCTATATCACCCCTTTCGACAAGCTCATCATTGCGGAGGCCGAAAGCAGTGTGGTTTCAGACCTGCGGGCAAACAAGATTGTTGGATTCAGCATTCAGGTGACGGATATCGATGAAGACGAATTCATTCACGATGCGTACATCCTTGGGAACTTCACGGGAAAACGCAGTGACCTGGGAAGCGATGCTCATACATGGGTGGATGGTGTTCTGCTGCCGGGCGATGACAAATCCGTTGTGGAAGACAAGGCATGGGGACGAATCAAGGCGAGCCTGTTGGAATAGAACCGAGTAATAGACGGCCCTCCCAAAAAAAACTTTGCTTCCTTTACATTTCTTCACCACCCGGTGATGTATATTGTGAGCGAACTCCGGGTGTGATGGGTGCCGGGAACCCTCCACAGAATTCACCTCAGGAGGTGAACCATGGCGGACGGTACGTCTCGTTTCGCTTCCCCCACGTCGGGCTTCAGACCCGACGAGCTGCTCGGCCCCCTGCGCAAGGTCTTCTGGTCCAGCCTCTGCCTCGCAGCACTTCTGCATCTGGCCCTGGTTGCGATCGATCCGTTCAAGGAGCGGGCAGCCAAGGCCCCCAAGCCCCTGACGACGAAGTTCGTCATGAGAGAGCCCCGGCTGACCAAGCCGTTGGAGTTGCGCAAAATCCCTCAGCCCAGAAGGCAGATGGTCAGGCGCGAGGTCAGGCTGACGGCCGCCCGCATGGACCGGGTGCAGGCGACGGCGGCGTTCAACACAGGCGCGGTGATTCGCCAAGTAGCCAACCCGAGGGTGGCGCTGTCGCGGACATCGAGCTTCACGAGCGTCGACCTGGAACCCCGCGCCCTCGCCCGGGAAGTGCTGGCCAGCAGCCGGGCCCCCGAGAACAAGATCGACATGGCGCTGGAGATGATGGACGTCAACAGCCTGGACACCGGCCGCTACAAGGCAATGGTCGTCCAGAGTCCGACGGACCGGCAGAACATCAAGGGGTTCGTGCGTTTCGCCCACGTGGAATCGGCCAAGTCGATCGAGTACGGCACAGGAGGCTTTTTTACCCACGGCATCGACCAGGTGCGCGACGCCCTCAACGAGCTGACGGGAATCAAGGCCGAGTACGAGGGTTCGATTACGTTCGACGACAGCCGGCTGATGGAGATACCGATGATCATCGTGCCCGGCTACCGGGTGAACGAGAGCGAGCTGGAGGCGCTGGCCCGTTACATACTGGCGGGCGGGTTCGTGTTCGGGCTCAACCCCGATGCCGAGCCGGTTCCCTTCGAAGCCCTGGAGAAATACGGGGGGCTGGTCGCCGGCCGCGATTTCTGGAGACAGAGGCTTCCCGACGACCACCCGGTGTACTCCGCCTACTTCGACATCGGGGGCGGGGCCCCATCCGCCTACTACGTGTTGGGCAGCGGCAAGCAGGGGATCCATTCCTGGCACCGCAACATGGGGTATTTCGTCAAGGGGCGGCTCGTCGCCGTAACCTTCGGTTGGGGCACCGGACTGGGAGACCTCAGGGACCATGAAGCGGGGCGCAATTGGCAGCTCGTCGTCAACGTCATCATCTACGCCCTTACCCAGGAGGGCTCCATGACCCAGCGCCTGATGCAGATGGTCAACTGACCGCCGGCGCCGCCCCTCCGTCCGGAGCTTTCCGTGCTCGACGGAGGATCGCGGCCTTACGGAGTCCTCCATGCCCCGGACGGACGCGGTTTCACGATCCCACATGCGCCGGAAATGCTTTGCATGAGGTGACGGGCCCCCCGAGCCCGTGTTGACTCCGCCCCGCGGCAACCGGTATTTCCCGGCTGCGAAAACCGCTCCGACGAACCGGACCAGGGCAAGCCATGAAAATCACCGACATCCGCATCCACCAGCCGATCGGACTCCTGCGCATCGGCACCGACGAGGGCATCGAGGGCTGCTGCCTCGGGGTGGACGAGATCACCGCGCGGCACATCCAGTCGGCGTACCGCGACTTCCTGATCGGCCAGGACCCCTTCGACCGCCAGCGCATCTGGGAGGACCTCAGCCGCCGCGATCGCTTCCAGTACCTGCCGCAGCCGGTGCGCGGGCATGTCGACGTCGCCGTCTGGGACCTGCTGGGAAAGGCGACCAACCTGCCGGTGTTCCGGCTCATCGGCGGGTTCCGCGACTCGATCCCCGCCTACAAGATGGGCCCGAACTTCGACGCGGTGGAGCGCTTCGCCGCCGAGGCGGTGCAGGCGAAGGAGGAGGGGTTCTACGGCTACAAGGACCACTTCCGCGACAAGCCGCCGGAAATGATGATGGAGGTGGCGCGGGAGTCCCGGCGCGCCGTCGGCCCCGACTTCCACCTGATGCACGACGCCGTGCAGCAGTACGTGTTCACCGACGCTTTGCGCGTCGGCCGCGTCCTGCAGGAAGAGGAGTACTTCTGGTTCGAGGAGCCGCTCAGGGACTTCGATATCATGGGGCTCAAGAAGCTCGCCGCAGCCCTCGACATTCCGATCGCCGCCACCGAGTACCTGCCGGGAAGCATCTACTCCACCTCGCAGCTGGTTGCCCAGCAGGCGGTGGACATCGTGCGCGCCAGCGTGCCCTGGCGCGGCGGCATCACCGACATGCTGATGATCGCCCGGCTCGCCGAAGCCTTCGGCATGAACTGCGAGATCACCTCGCGCGGGGTGATGCACGGGTTCGTCCACGCCCACGTCATCGGCGCCATAAGGAACTGCACCTTCTACGAAACCACGACCGCCGGATCCCAGGGGGGAGAGCCCCTGATCCTCAACCCCCTCCTGCTGGAGAACGGCCACCTCCCGGTGCCGCAGGGACCCGGGCTCGGCGCGGAGTTCGACTGGGACGAGGTGGAAAAGCAGACGGAGTCGATCCTGTAAGGACCGGACCCTGCCGGGACTTCCGCTCCCGAATCCCGGGAAGCGGTGAACCTGCACCGGCCTCCGCGCCGGCATCCGGAACAGTCGGACCGCCCGAACCCGGTTCTTCAGAGCGGCGCCGGTGACTGTGGGTCTGCCCCTTGCACCAGCCGCCAACTCACCCCGGCGCATTTTACCGGTCCGGTCCCTGTTCGTATTTTAAAGGCCTCCCACCGCAGACGTCAGCTGGTTGCCGCCTCTTGCGGCAGTTTCCAACCTCCTCGAACCCAAAGAAGCAGACAGTCCCTCGCCACGGTGCGGGCTCGCATATCCACACTGCAAAGGAGTATCACCACCACGTGAAGTTCACCGAAACAGACCTGAAGCCGGAAGTCCACAAGGCCCTCGCCGAGATGGAGTACGACGACATGACCCCGATCCAGGAGAAGGCCATCCCCCACATTCTCGAGGGGAGCGACCTCCTGGGACTGGCCGAGACCGGCTCCGGCAAGACCGCAGCCTGCGGCGTGCCGATCGTCAACGCCGCCGATCCCGAGACCCAGGCGATACAGTATCTCATACTCGTCCCGACGCGGGAGCTTGCACTCCAGTACGTCCAGGAGCTCGACTCCCTCGCCCGCCACACCGGCGCCGTCTGCTTCGCCGTCTTCGGCGGTTTCGACATGGGCATTCAGAAGGCCAAGCTGAACCACGGCGTCCAGGTCCTGGTGGCGACGCCGGGCCGCCTCATCGATTTCATCTGGAACACCCGGCTCGACCTGACGCAGGTCCGCACCGTCGTTCTCGACGAGGCGGACGAGATGCTGAAGATGGGGTTCATCGAGGACGTCGATTTCATCCTGTCCTGTCTGTTGCAGGAACACCAGACGCTGATGTTCTCGGCGACCATGCCGCCCGAGATCGACGCCCTGGCCAAGCGCTTCCAGCGCGATCCGGTCCGCGTCGAGCTCAACCGCGAGCAGCAGGCCCCGCAGTCGCTGCAGCACCATTTCCTGCACACCGGCCGCGATCGCATGAAAGCCCTCGAAAACGTCCTCACCGAGGACGGGATCCGGCAGGCGCTGATCTTCTGCAACTCCCGCGACAAGGCCAGCGACCTGCACCGCGACCTGCGCAGGCGCCTGCAATCGCTCGAAATCATCCACGGCGGCCTGACGCAGGATCGCCGCACGTCTCTTTTCACGCGCTTCCGCGAGCGCAAGATCAAGTACATGATCGCCACCGACGTCGCCGGCCGCGGGCTCGACTTCACCCACGTGAGCCACGTGATCAACTACGACTTCCCCAGGAGCGCGGAGACCTACACCCACCGCACCGGCCGCACCGGCCGCATGGGCCGCACCGGGATCGCCATGACCCTGGTGACCGACCGCGATCTCAGGGACCTGAAGAGCCTGCTCAACGCCAACGGCATCGAGCCGACCTGGCGGGGGCGGGAGCCGGACCTGTCGCTGGCAGGCGCCGGGCGCCGGCGCCGCGGCCGCCCCAGGCCGAAAGGGAGGAGCGCGGGACGGGTGGAGCACCACGGACCGCCGCATCACCGCGAGCACCGGGGGAAACGGCGGTAGACCCGGAACAGCTCCGCTTGACACGGTCGCGCCCGCGGCCGTTATCGAATCAACAAGCCCCTGTGCGGCAGAGAGGCCGCCCGGAAGCTGCCCTCCCGGCCGCATGCTCGGGACCCCCGTGCATGCGAATCCGGCGGCCGGGAAAGCGCGGGGCGAGGCCGGCGAACCGCGGTATCCGCCCGGCGCCCCTGCCGGTGCGCCGATCCGCAAGGGTGATTATCTTGGCAGAGTCGGCCCGACACCTCCCCGGTGGCGCCGCTTTCCATCCCCTGCCCGACGAAGAATCCGCGGGACCCCGCAGGTGCCCGACGGCCCCCCGATCCGCCTTTCTCCCGGCCGGACCGGGTTGGATGCAGATGCAACCATGACATCGACAAAGACATCGGTTCAGAGCGAGATATCGTTCTCCAGATCCGGCGGCAACGGCTCGGGAAAGAACGGCAGGAAGAATCCCGGCTCGGCGTACGACGAGAGCAAGATCAAGACCCTCAGCTCTCTCGAGCACATCCGCCTGCGCACCGGCATGTACATCGGGCGCCTCGGCAACGGGTCCGACCCCGACGACGGCATCTACGTGCTGCTCAAGGAGGTGATCGACAACGGCGTCGACGAGCACATCATGGGGTTCGGGAAGAAGATCGACATCGCCATCGAGTCCGGGGCCGGCGGCGAAGCGGTGCGGGTGCGCGACTACGGGCGCGGCATCCCTCTCGGCAAGGTCGTCGAGTGCGTATCGGTCATCAACACCGGCGCCAAGTACAACGACGACGTCTTCCAGTTCAGCGTCGGGCTGAACGGGGTCGGCACCAAGGCCGTCAACGCCCTCTCGGAATCGTTCCGGGTCGTCAGCTACCGCGACGGCAAGTACGCCGAGGCGGTGTTCGAGCGCGGCACCCAGGCCGGCCGCACGCGAACCGGGAAGGCCCCTGGGGAGCCGGCCGGCACCCTGGTCGAGTTCACACCCGACGGGGAGATCTTCGGGGAGTACCGGTACGAGCGCGATTTCCTCGCCCGGCGCCTGTGGAACTACGCCTGCCTCAACAGGGGTCTGCAGCTGTTTCTCGACGGCGAGAAGTTCGAGTCCAAGGGGGGGTTGCTCGACCTGCTCAGGCGCGAGGTGGGAGACGGGGAAACCTACCCGCCCGCCTACCACCGGTCGAAGGCGCTCGAGTTCGCCTTCACCCACACAGACGGGTACGGGGAGTCCTACCGCTCCTTCGTCAACGGCCAGTTCACCGGCGACGGGGGCACCCACCAGAGCGCCTTCCGCGAGGGAATCCTCAAGGGCGTCAACGAGTTCTACCGCAAGAACTACGGCGGCGTCGACGTGCGCGAGGGACTGGCCGGCGCCGTCGCCGTCAAGCTGCGCGACCCGGTGTTCGAGTCGCAGACCAAGAACAAGCTCGGCAACACCGACCTGCGCGGCTGGGTCGTCAACGAGGTCAAGGGGGCGGTCGTCGACTTCCTGCACAAGAACCGCGAAGCCGCTTCGACGGTGGAAGCGCGCATCGTCCAGAACGAGAAGCTGCGCAAGGAGCTGAACGCGGTTAAGAAGGAGGCCAAGGACGCCGCCCGGAAGATCCAGATCAGGAATCCCAACCTGCGCGACTGCAAGTACCACCTCGGCCACCGGCACGGCGGGGAGTCGACGATCTTCCTGACCGAGGGGCAGTCCGCCGCAGGGTCGATCGTGTCGACGCGCGACCCGAACACGCAGGCGATCTTCACCCTCAGGGGGAAACCGCAGAACATGTTCGGCCGCGGCAAGGCGGCCACCTACAAGAACGAGGAGCTGTTCAACCTGATGATGGCCCTCGGGATCGAGGACGGCATCGACAACCTGCGCTACGACCGGGTCGTGATCGCCACCGACGCCGACGTCGACGGGTTCCACATCCGCAACCTGCTGATGACGTTCTTCCTCAACTTCTTCGAGGAGCTCGTCACCGCCGGGCACCTCTACATCCTCGAAACGCCGCTGTTCCGGGTGCGCGACAAGAAGAAGACCGTTTACTGCTACAGCGAGAAGGAGCGGGACCGGGCGCTGGCAGGCATGAAGCAGCCCGAGGTGACGCGCTTCAAGGGACTCGGCGAGATCTCGCCCAAGGAGTTCGGGCAGTTCATCGGCGGCGACATGCGGCTGGTGAAGGTCCAGGCGAACGGCAATGTGCCTGACATTCTCTCGTTCTACATGGGCAAGAACACCCCGGAGCGCCGCGAGTACATCATGGAGAACCTCGTCTGAGAGGCGGCATCGCTGGCCCGCAGCGGCCGGCTCTCCGGCCGGCAGCGGCCGCCGCCCACCCGACTGAACAGAGATGGCTTACGTAGACACCCTGTACGAAAAGAACTTCGTCGAGTACGCCTCGTACGTGATCAAGGACCGCGCCATCCCGCACGTCGACGACGGGCTCAAGCCGGTGCAGCGGCGCATCCTTCACGCCCTCTTCGAGCTCGACGACGGCAAGTTCCACAAGGTCGCCAACGTCGTCGGCCACACGATGAGATTCCACCCGCACGGCGAAGCTTCGATCTACTCGGCCCTCGTGGTGCTGGCGAACAAGGAGCTGTTCATCGACCGGCAGGGGAACTTCGGCAACATCTACACCGGCGACATGGCTTCCGCGGCCCGCTACATCGAGTGCCGCCTGTCCCCCCTCGCCTCCGAGGTGCTGTTCGATCCGGAGATCACCGAGTACATCGATTCCTACGACGGCCGCAACCGGGAACCGGTGATCCTGCCGGCGAAGCTGCCGGTGCTGCTGGCACAGGGAGCCGAAGGGATCGCCGTCGGCATGGCGACGCGCATCCTGCCGCACAACCTGATCGAGCTGCTCGAGGCCCAGGTCGCCATCATGAAGGACGGGGAGTTCGAGCTTCTCCCCGATTTCCCGACGGCGGGAATGGCCGACGTCTCGCAGTACGAAGACGGCACCGGCAAGGTGCTGGTGCGGGCGCGCATGGACACGTCCGACCCCAAGCGGATCGTCATCACCGAGATCCCCTACGGCACGACGACGGAGCTGCTGATCGCCTCGATCGAGGATGCCGCCCGCAAGAACAAGGTGAAGATCTCCAGCATTCACGACTACACCGCCGAGAACGTCGAGATCGAGATCAAGCTGCCGCGCGGCGTCTACGGAGAAGAGGTGGTCGACGCACTCTACGCCTTCACCGATTGCGAGCTCTCCCTGTCATGCAACCCGGTGGTGATCGACGGCGACAAGCCGCGGGTCATGGGGGTCGCCGAGATCCTGCGCCACAACGTCGACCGGCTCGTCGACATCCTCAAGGCCGAGCTTCAGGTCGAGCAGGGCCGGCTCGAGGACAGGCTGCACGCCAGGACGATCGAGCGGATCTTCATCGAAAACCGGATCTACAAGGAGATCGAAAACAAGAAGAGCTCCGACGGGGTCGTTAACGCGGTACTGTCCGGCCTCGAGCCGCACGGTGAGGAGATCGGCCGGGAGGTCACCCGCGACGACGTCGACACCCTGCTCAAGATCCCCATCCGCCGCATCTCCCTCTACGACATCGAGCGCGCCAGGAAGGAATCGCGCGAGATCGAGGAGCGGCTGAAGCAGGTCGCCCACGACCTCGACCACATCGTTCCGTACGCGATCGCCTTTCTCGAAAACCTGATCGAAAACCAGCGCCCCCGGTTTCCGCGCCGCACCGAGATTCTCTCCCTCGAGAAGGTCGACGTCCGCGAGGCGGCCAAACGCGACCTCAAGCTCGCCTACGACAAGGGGAGCGGCTATCTCGGCTACGAGGTGAACGGCCCGGCGCTGTTGGAGGTCTCCCGGTACGACCGCGTGCTGGTGATCCGCGCCGACGGCTCGTACTCGGTGATCGACGCACCCGACAAGCTCTTCGTCGGCAAGGGGATGGCCCACTGCGGTTTCGTCGACAAGGACACGGTGTTCAACCTCGTCTACCGCGACGCCAAGGGCCGCCCCTGCATCAAGCGCTGCGTCATCGACAAGTTCATCCTCAACCGCTCGTACGAGCTGGTGCCGGAGGGGTGCAAGCTGCTGCGCCTGACCACCCGGCCGGACGCCACCGTCTCCGTCGACTACAAGCCGAAACCCCGGCTGCGGGTGCTGAACGAGTCCTTCGCCGTGTCCGACTACCCGGTCCGCGGCCTGAAGGCGGGAGGGGTCCGCCTCTCCTCCCGCGAGATCAAGTCCTGCAAGTTCCAGTAGCCCCCCAGGCTGCAGCTTTCTCCGCCCGCCTGCCCACTGTCGGACGCAGCTTTTTCCAGCTTCGCCGCCCCTTTCCGGTCAACCCTGCTGCAGTGCCGCAAGGGAATGCCTTGCCAGGCTATTGCCACTTTAAGCGCCACCACGCCGGCTGCCATCAACCTGTTCCAGGCGTTGGACGCGGCCGCCGGCCGGACCCGCACCGGACAGCCTTCGCCCGACCTGACTCCCACAAGCCCGCCCCCGCCGGCCGGCGCAGCCGCAGGCATTGCCGATGAACTGGGATCTCGGCAGCTACTTCCCCGCTTTCGACGGACCGGAGATGCGCCGCTTCAAGCAGGAGCTCGAGCGCGACCTGGACGCCCTCGAACAGGAGGCGGCTGCACTGGCCCCGCTCGACCGGGACAACACCGATTCCTGGGCGGCCGTCTTCGCCCGCGCCGAAGAGCTGCTGGCGCGGCTCTCCCACCTCGGCTCCTACCTCGGCTGCCTGACCGCCGCCGATGCCGCCAACGAGGCGTACAAGAGGGAGGAAGCGGCCTTCGCCCTGATCGAGGCGCGCTCGGAAAAGCTGGACGTCGAGCTCCAGCGGGGCCTCGCGCCCGCCGGCGAAGCGGAGTTTTCCGCCCTCCTCGAGGCGCCCGGGCTCGCCGGTTGCGCCCACTTCCTGACCCGCGTCCGCGAGCAGGGGCGGCGCACCATGGCGCCCGGGGAAGAACGGGTCGCCGCCGACCTCTCGGTGGACGGCCTCCACGCCTGGGGCCGCCTCTACGACACCCTGTCGGGAAAGCTCGAATTCCACATGACCTGGCCGGACGGCCGCGGCGAGCGCCTGCCGATGTCGCGGCGGCGCGCCCTGACCGGCCACCCGGACCGGGCGGTGCGGCAGGCGGCTTTCGAAGGGGGAAACCGGGCCTGGGCCGAAGTCGAGGACGTGGCCGCAGCCGCCCTCAACGCCATCGCGGGAACGCGGCTGACCCTCAACCGCCACCGCGGCATCGATCACTTCCTCGACGTCGCCCTGTTTCAGGCGGCCACCTCCCGCAAGAGCCTCGACGCGATGTTCGAGGCGATCTTCGACGCCGCCGAGCTGCCGCGGCGCGTCCTGCGGCTGAAGGCGGACGCCATGGGCGCGGACGGGGTCGCCTGGTACGACCTCGAGGCGCCGCTGCCCCTGGAGAGCGGCACGTCCTCCGAAATCTCCTGGGCCGAGGGGGGAGAGCTGGTCACCTCGGCCTTCGCCGGGGCCTACCCCGAGCTCGGCCGCTTCACCCGCGGCCTGATCGACTCAGCCTGGATCGAGTGGGAGCCGCGGGCGGGCAAGAGGCCGGGAGCCTTCTGCACCGGCTCGCTGCTGACGCGGGAATCGCGGATCTACATGACCTGGAACGACAGCGCCAACGACGTGCGCACCCTGGCCCACGAGGCCGGCCACGCCTTCCACAGCCACGTCATGAGGGAGGTGCGCCCCCTTGCCCGCCAGTACCCGATGACGCTCGCCGAGTCGGCGTCGACCTTCGCGGAAATGATCCTGACCGAGGGACTGCTGTCGGACCCCGGCGTCGGCGACGGGGAGAAGGCGCGCATCCTCGACATGGAGACCGCTCACGCGGCGGTCTACCTGACGGACATCCCGGTGCGCTACGAGTTCGAAAAGCGCTTTCACGAGGAGCGCTCGGAAGGGGAGGTCGCGGTCAGCCGCCTGAAGGAGCTGATGGCCTCGACCCAGCGCGAGCTGTTCGAGGGACTGCTGATCGAGGGAGGCGAGGACCCGCTGTTCTGGGCCTCGAAGCTGCACTTCTACATCACCGGGGTGACCTTCTACAACTTCCCCTACACCTACGGCTTCCTGTTGAGCCGGGGGCTTTTCGCCCGCTTCCGCGAGGAGGGAGCCGGGTTCCTGCCGCGCTACGAGGAGTTCCTGCGGATGACGGGGAGCGCCGCCGCCGAGGAAGTGGCGCGCTCCACCGTCGGCTGCGACCTGGAGTCGCCCGAATTCTGGCGCGGCGCCATCGAGACCTTGCGCGAGCCGGTCGAGCAACTCGAGGCGCTGCTGCCGGGTCTGCTGCCCGCGAGCGCGGGCAGTGCCTAGTTTTCCGAAAGCTGGACGAGGGTTTCCCCGCAGCTTTCGCGCAGCTTTTCCAGGGCGCGGTTGCGCAGCTGCCGGACCCGTTCGCGTGTGACCCCCAGGCTTCCGCCGATCTGCTCGAGGGTCATCGGCGGCAGGTTGCCGAACCCGTAGTAGTCGCGGACGATCCGGTACTCGCGCTCGTCGAGGACCTCGAGGCAGTCGGCGATCCTGCGTTTCGACTCGCGCTCGTCCAGGGCCTCGTCGACCCCCTCGTCCTCCGACCCGATCACGGCATGCAGGGTCGTGTCCTCGTCGGGGAAGACCGGAGCGTCGAAGGACAGGTCCTGCTGCGAAATCCGTATGGCGTTTCGCGTCCGCTCCCAGCTGATGTCGACGTGCTCGCACAGCTCGATGTCGGTCGGCTCGCGGCCGAGGCGCTGGGCCAGAACTCCCGCCTCTTTCTCGAGCTTCTGCAGGTCGTTCACCTGGCTCATCGGCGGGCGGGCGATCCTTCCGTTCTCGGCGAGAGCCTTGAGGATCGCCTGGCGGATCCACCAGACGGCGTAGGTGATGAACTTGAACCCCCGCGTCTCGTCGAACCTCTTGACCGCCTCGAGCAGTCCGACGTTGCCTTCGGAGACCAGCTCGAGCAGCGAGAGCCCGTAATCCTTGTACTCCCGGGCGACGCTGACGACGAACCGGAGATTGGCGGTAATGACCTTTTCCCTCGCCTCCTCGTCTCCCTGCTTTATGCGGGTGAACAGGTCGACCTCGTCCCGCCGGCTCAGGGGCTGGGTGTCCCTGATATCGCGCCAGTAGATCTCGGTGAGGTTCTCGACCTTGTCCCGCTCTTTCGTTCCAGGCATGACACTCTCCTGACTGCCGCCAGGGCGGTTACAGTCTTCATTTGACGGCGCCACCGGACACCTGGTTCCCGGGACGCCGATCTCAATCCATGACCTTTACGTTAACGTTAAATTTCGCAATGACGGGCAACCTTGGCAAGTCATTTCGGAATCGGGGATGGGCAAGAGGTCGAAGAAGGAGGAATCGCGGCGCACTTGCGCCGGTGAGTCGGGAAGACGGTAGCGGCCCCCGCGGCGGGGGGAGTCATCGGCGGGGCAGTCCACGGAGGCGAACCGAAGCTCGCGCCAACGGACCGGTGCCCTCCTGCGCCCCGGCCGGGCGGCGGCCTCCTGCGCCCCGGCCGGGCGGCGGCCTTACGCTGTCGGAGGGCGCCGGCGCAGGGCCTTCTTCAGCGACTGGTTCCGCTTCTGCTGGATTCGGCGGGCCTGGGAGGCCGGGCTGGGACGGGTGCGCTTGCGCGGTTTCGGGGGCGGGCGCAGAGCCTCGGCGATCTCGCGGACGAACCGGTCGATGCAGTCTGCCCGGTTGCGCCCCTGGGACCGGAAGCGGGATGACCGGATCGCCAGAATGCCGTCCCTGGAAACCCTGGAGCCGAGGGCGCGCAGAAGGCGGCTTCTCTGCACCTCCTCGAGGGACGGGCTCCTGCGCACGTCGAAGCGGAGCTCTGCGCGGGTGTTGACGCGGTTGACGTTCTGCCCCCCGGGACCGGGACTGGCGGTGAAGACGAACCGCAGCTCCCGTTCGGGAATCGCGAGGCCGGAATGTATGCGGATGTCGTTCACGGAGCCCGACCGGGAAATTGACTCTGGCACCCTCGCCCGGTAGTTTTAGCGGCTCAACTCTTCTCTCAAAGGGGATTCGAAAAATCGCAAAGTCCAGCCGCAAGGAGTTCACCGCCAAGCTCAAGCTGGAGGACATAGACTACAAGAAGCTCGACGTCCTTTCCAGATTCCTGAGCCCCAACGGCAAGATCGAAGCTGCGCGGAGAACCGGTGCGAACCGCAAGCAGCAGGCGCGTATCGTCCAGGCCATCAAGAGGGCCCGCTACCTCGGCCTGCTGCCGTACTCGATCAACGACACCCGGTAGTCAATCGCCGGAACCGGAAGCGGGACCCTGCCGCTTTCCGGAGGCCGGCTCGCGAGACTCCGCCCTCAACGCCGCCGGCGCCGATTCGATGCCGCAAGCCGACATCGAAGGTGTTTCGGCGGTTTTTCTTTGCCGGAACCATCGGCTGAGGGCGCCGCGGCACGGAAAGGCGCCACTGAACACGGAGAGCTGACGTGGAAAAAATGTGGGACACCATCAAGAGAGGGCTCCACGACGGAGCCGAGCTTGCCGTCAACAAGGCCGAGGAGCTGACCCTGCTCGGCCGCGCCCGGCTCGACATCGCCGCCGCCAAGACCCGCCTTTCCCGGCTCAAGGCGGAACTGGGGAACGAGGTGTACAGCGGCGTGCAATCCGGCCGGATCCCCGGCCTCGACGACTCGGCGGTGCAGGAGCTCTGCGACCGGATCCGGGCCTGTGAAGCGGAGCTGTCGGAAAGGGAGGATGAGTTCGAGCGGCTCAGGGCCGACGAGGAAGGGACCGGCGGCGAAGAAGCCGCGGAGATCTGAAGGGGCCTGCAATCCGCCGGATCGACCGGATTCCGGCCGTCTGACCTGCCCCTCACAACGCCTGGTTGGAGGCGAAACCGGCACCTGCCCGGTCCCCTCGAAAATCCCCAGCCGCATCTTCCCCGAATGAGCCCAGCGGCGTGATACACCGCATCACCCGAGACCACATCCAGTACCGCCTCGACAAGGCGCTGGCCCCGGTCGCCGCCATCGACAGCGGCGACACCGTCCTGTTCGAGACCTTCGACGCCCGCACCGGAACGATCCGCAGCGACGCCGACCTGCTCGACCGCCCCCATCCGGACGGCTCGAACCCGGCGACCGGACCGGTGGCGGTGCGCGGCGCCGAGCCCGGGGACAGCCTCTGCATTCACCTCGAGTCCATCGACCTGGCCGACCGCGGCTTCCTCGCGGTGAAGAAGGGGGAGGGACTGCTCGCCCATCTCGCGGAGGAGTACGCCACGCGCATCGTCGAGGTGAAGGACGGAGTCGTCCGTTTCGGCGGCGTCCGCTTTCCCGCTCACCCGATGGTCGGCGTCATCGGCACGGCTCCCGCCGGGAACGGCGTACCCACCGCCTTCGCCGGACCACACGGCGGCAACATGGACAACAAGTACGCCGCGGCCGGCAGCCGCATTCACCTGCCGGTCTCGGTCCCTGGAGCCGGGCTTGCGCTCGGGGACGTCCACGGCGCCATGGGGGACGGCGAGATCACCTTCATCGGGCTGGAGATCTGCGCCGAGGTGACGGTCGGGGTGGAGCTGCGCAAGGGGGTGCCGCTGCGGCGGCCGCTGATCGAGACCGAGGACGCCTGGATAACGACAGGCGACCACGAGGATCTGGGGGCCGCGGCGAGAATGGCGGCCGAAGAGATGGTCCTGCTCATGCAGGAGCGGATGGGCCTGGGCTTTGAGGATGCCTACATGCTGATGAGCGCCGCCGCCGACGTGCAGATCTGCCAGTGCTGCGAGCCCGGGGAGTTCCCGGTGACGACGCGCGCCGTCCTCAGCAAGGAGATCATGCCGTAGTACCTGCGCGGTCCCGCGTGGAATTCGGCCGGAGGGGCCGGCCGCAGCCCGGATGGACTTTTTTCAACGGGGTGATTGTACCTGCCTCCGCAATCCGGAGAAAACAGGTTCCGGACGGCCCTGGGGGCTCGCCGCCCTGGCTTTACTCCCCGTGCCCCATCACTGCGAACGATTCCCTCAGCCGCCCCTGCGGGCCCGGTCCATCGCCGCCTTGCCTTCGTAGCGGATATCGGCCAAAACCGAACGGGCAGCCGATCCGGCTCACCCCTCAATCCGGGCGGTTCGCTCACCCCTTTGCGGCCCCGGACGCATCGGCCGCCGCACGCACAGGCACCCGGGACTACCGCGTCCTGATGTCGCCCCTGATGTAGTCGGCGTCCTCCGAGGCGAGGAAAGCGAGGACGCGGGCGATCCCCACCGGGTCTCCCAGGGTCTTCTTCGCCGCTTCCATGGCGGCTCCGGGATCCTCCCCCCGCTTTTCGGCCGCCTGTCCGATGTTCTTCAGCTTCAACGGGGTGGCGATGCTTCCGGGGCAGACGACGTGGACCCGGGTGCCGGGAAGCTCCCTGGCGAAGTTGTACTGCATCCCGTGCATCCCCCCTTTGCTCGCCGCGTACGCGTAGGACGAGCTGCCGCCGCTCACCCCGGCTCCCGAGGAGATCAGCAGCAGCACCGAGGACGGGGAGGCTTTCAGCAGGGGCGCCGCGTGCTTTCCGGTCAGGTACGTCCCCTTGAGATTGGTGTCGATGGTGGTGTCCCAGTCCTCCTCGGCAAGCTCGGTGATTTCCTGGTGGGCGCCGGTTAGCACGCCGGCGCTGCAGATCAGCACGTCGACCCGGCCGTGGGCGGCGGCGATCTTCGCGAACACCGCGGCGACCTGCTCCTCGCGGCGCACGTCGACTTCGTGGAACTCCCCCCTGCCCCCGGCTCTCTCGATGCGCCCGAGGGTTGAGGGGCCCTCCTCCCGGTTGTAGTCGAGGATGATCGACACGGCCCCCTCGGCCGCGCACAGCTCAGCGGTGGCGCCGCCGATGCCGGTGGCTCCCCCGGTCGTAACGACGATCTTGCCTTCCAGCCTCATTCCGTTCTCCCGTCTGGACAACACGCCGCGGCGCCGGGCGCCGCTGCTTCCGCGCCATCCCGTGCCGGGACCGATCGCGTCATTTCAATACCGGATCGGCGTCTGAATAAATGCCTGCGGGCGCAAACCCGCGTGAATCAGGCCGCCGCCTCATCTTGAGGAAACCGCGGTTCAATCCAACCCCTTCATCTGTGCGATTCTCCTCGAGCCCGGCTCGCGGCGTTGCCTTCGCTCGGCGGGAACACCAGCGGCAGACTTCGTTCGGGGGGCTCGCGGGCCCGCCCCAACGGCGCCCCCGTCCGAACGCCAGCTTTCGCCCGCAGGCACCTGTCACCAGGAAAGCCAGGTGAAGGGGTCTTCGAGGTATGAGCGCAACGCCCCCAGGAACTGCTGCGCCTCCGCGTCGGTCACCGCCGAGAGGTCGTAAGTCAACCGCAGGTTCAGCGACTTCCTCTCCCCGCCGGCCCCCTCCCTCTCCCGCACCGATCCCAGCCCCAGAACGGCAACGGCTCCGGGGGTGAGCCCGGGGGCCAGCACATCGACGTCTTCGAGGGCAACCACGCTGAAGGGGGTCGCAGCAGGGACATCCCCGGCCACAGCGGTTTCTTCCCCCGCCAGGGCCCTGCCGATGTCGAGGACGGAGAGTGACTGGAACCGCTCCAGAACCGCCGCGGAGTGGTCGCGCTGAACGCGGACGCCGGCGTCCGCTCCGGCCAGCGACGGGGCTTCCTTAAGTGCCCTGCCGACAGACCGCAGGACGAGATCGAGCATGCCGGGAACAACAGGGGCCCGCTTCATCAGCACCGCCAGCCGGTCGCAGTGGCCGGCGAAGGCGGTCACGTCCACCTCGACGGCCTGGGAGGCCGCCGCAGGGGCGGGTGCCGCGGATGCGGTTTCGGCGGCGGCGCGCACGTCGCGCTCGACGATGCGGCCGGTCCTGCCGCTGCCGCTCAGGCGCTTCCAGTCGATGCCGAGCTCGACGGCGACGCGCCGGGCCCGGGGAGAGATCGCCGGCCCGCGGCGTCCGCGGCGCGGGGAAACCGGTGCCCGAGCCGGAACAGGGGCGGCCGCGGGCGCTGTTTCCGGAGCCGCCGGCGCTTGCCCGGACGGCCCCGGGGCTGAGGACGCGGCTTCCGGTGGGCTCCCGGACGGTCCCTCGGGCATCTCCTCCCCCGGCTGCAGGATGAAGGCGAGGAGGGTGCCGATCGGCACCGTGGTTCCCGGGGGCGGCGAGTCGGGCGGGATGCGCAGGATGCCCTCGTCGAACGACTCGACCTCGGTGACCGCCTTGTCGCTTTCGACGAGCATGATCACCTCGCCGGCGGCGACCGCGTCCCCGTCCTGCCTCGTCCACTCCACCAGGGTGCCCTCCTCCATGGTCCACCCGAGGCGGGGCATGACGACGTCGACCGCCACTGCTGCTCCTACTCGGCGACCAGCTCGCGGACTGCGTCGCGGATGTCCCCCTTCTGCGGCACCACGGCCGCCTCGAGCGGGGCGCTGTAGGGGATGTTGGTGTGGGCTCCGTTCAGGCGCCGGACCGGGGCGTCGAGATCGTCGAAGCCGCGGTCGATCACCTGCGCGGCGACCTCCGCCCCGATGCCGCAGGGGGCCCAGGTCTCGTCGGCGATCAGCAGGCGTCCGGTCTTGTGCACCGACTCGAGAACGGCGTCGATGTCGAGCGGAGCGATGGTGCGGAGGTCGATGACCTCGAGGGAGATTCCCTCGGCTTCGAGACCGGCGGCGACCTCGAGGCTGCGCCCGACCATGGTGGTCAGGGCGACGACGGTGACGTGCTCTCCGCGGCGGCGGACCGAGGCCTCGCCGAAGGGAATGGTGTACTCCTCCTCGGGGACCGGGCCGCGGGTGTTGAGCAGCGACTTGTGCTCCATGAAGATCACCGGGTCGTCGCTGCGGATCGACGTCTTCAGCAGCCCCTTGACATCGTAGGGTGTGCTCGGCAGGCAGACCCGGAAGCCGGGCAGGTGCGCGAAAAGCGGATAGTAGCTGCCGGAGTGATGGGTCGCCGCCGCCCCGCCGACGCCGATGCAGCCGCGCAGCACGATCGGCATTTTCAGACGGCCGCTGCTCATGTACTGGATCTTGGGGATCTGGTTGACGATCTCGCCGAGGGCGTCGAGGGCGAAGTCGTGGAACATGTAGTCGACCACCGGGCGCGTGCCAGTCATCGCGGCGCCGGTGCACAGGCCGGTGAACCCGCGCTCCGTTATCCCCGTGTCGCGCAGCCGCATGTCCCCGTAGATCTCGTGCAGGCCGGTGGTGGTGTTGAAGTTGCCGCCCCGGGGACCGATCCCCTCGCCGACGACGAAGACCGTCGGGTCGGAGGCCATCTCCTCGCCCAGGCCCTCGCGCCCCGCCTCGGTGTAGGTGAGCTCACGCATCGCGAGGTCCGCTGTAGACGTGTTCGTAGATGGTGGCCGGGTCGGGCCAGGCCGAGTCTTCGGCGAACTTCGCCGCCTCCTTCACCTCCGCCCGGATGCCGGCGTCGATGGCGTCGAGCTCCGCTCCGGAGGCGAGGTCGGCCTCCAGGATCCTGGCGCGCAGCGCCGGGATCGGGTCGCGCTCCTTCCAGGCCTCGATCTCTTCCTGGGTGCGGTAGCCGGTATCCCTCATGCCTTCGGAGTGGGGCCGGGTGCGGTAGGTCCTGCACTCGATCAGGGTGGGTCCGCCGCCGCTGCGGGCCCGGGCCACCGCTTCCCCGGCCGCTTCGTACACCGCTACGGCGTCGTTGCCGTCGAGGAGGACCCCGGGCAGCCCGTAGGCGGCGGCCCGGTTGGCGACCTCGGGGTTGCTCGTCGCCGTAGAGAAGGCGATCTCGGTGGCGAAAAGGTTGTTCTCGCACACGAACAGGGCCGGCAACTCCCACCTTGCCGCCATCGTCAGCCCCTCGTGAAAGGCCCCGTTGCTTACCGCCCCGTCCCCGAAGAAGGCGGCGCCGACGCGGTCGGTTCCCAGCAGCTTGAAGGAGTAGGCGGCGCCGGCGGCCTGCAGGATGCAGGGGCCGACGATGCCGCTCGTCCCCATCATGCCGACCTCGGGGGAGAACAGGTGCATGCTGCCGCCGCGGCCCTGGGAACAGCCGGTGACCTTGCCGAACAGCTCGGCGATCACCTCGCGGATCGGCACGCCCTTGGCCAGGGCGTGTCCGTGCCCGCGGTGGGTGCTGAAGACGGCGTCGTCGGCCCGCAGGTGGGCGCAGACGCCGGAGGCCACCGCCTCCTCGCCGATGTAGGTGTGGCAGGCGCCGAGGATGTGGCCGGCTGCGTAGGAGCGCGCGTGCTGCTCCTCGGTGCGGCGGATCGCCAGCATCTGCCGGTAGAGCCCCAGCGCTGTTTCTTTGGAAAGTTTCAAGGGCCTGTTGTCCAGTTGCGCCGCAGTTTTATCCGCTCGCCCGCGGACCGCCGGGCCAGCTGCCGCCGGCGTTCATCGCCAGGTTGCCCCCGTCCATCGGGATCAGCGCCCCGGTGACCCACGAGGAGGAGTCGGAGGCGAGGAACACCGCCAGCCCGCGGATGTCGTCGGGGTGCCCGAAGCGGGCCCTCGGGATGCCGCCGAGGTAGGTGGACTTCAGCTCCGGCACCTTCTCCATGCGCTCCTCGAGCCCGGGGTTGAGCACCTGCGCCGGCAGGATGGCGTTGACCCGCACCCCGCGCGCCGCCCATTCCGTGCTCAGCTCCCTCGTCATCTGCGCCACTCCTCCCATCGCCATGCTGTAGGAGATGTGCCCGCGTCCCAGCGCCGTGACGCTCGCCAGCGAGCCGATGTTTACGATGCTCCCCCTGCCGGCCGCCAGCATGCGCCGCCCCGCCTGCTGGCAGCAGTAGAAGCGGCAGGCGACCAGCTCGTCGAGCACCTTCCTGACCTCTTCGAGCGAAAGCTCCTCCGGGGCCTTGAGCACCCCGCCGCCAGCGACGTTGCCGAGAAAGTCTATCGGGCCCAAGCCGTCGATCCGCTCGAACCAGGCGTCGATCTGGTCCGGGCTGGAGATGTCGCATGCGACCGCGGCGGCGCGCCTGCCCATGCTTTCGATTTCCGCGGCCGTTTCGTCAGCCGCCCCGGCGTCGATGTCGGCGATCACGACGTCGGCGCCGGCGCCGGCCAGGGCGAGGGCCATGGCCCGTCCCAACCCCCGGGCTCCGCCTGAAACGGCGGCCACCTTTCCCTCGAGATCGAACAGCAATCCTGCTTTATCGCTCATCCCAGCCTCACACTGGACCAAAAAAGTTATAAGAGCAACCCGTCTCAGGCCCCCTTGTCTTCAAATTCTACACAATGGGGACCAAAATAAACGACGTGGTGGTTTTCGGCGATCAGGCCCGGCTCGACTGTCACACGTTCCAGCGGGGTACTGACAGGGGTGGGGGCAACGACTTAGATCAGATCGTCCACGGTGACGTGGAGCGCACGAGCGAGGGCCGCCAGCGTCCTGGCCGACCCGATTCTCTTCCCGGTTTCGATCTGGGATAAGTACACTGAATGGATGTTGGCCGCAGAGGCCAGCTCCTTTTGGGTAATGCCTCGATAGTTCCGGTACACTTTGACCGGATTTTCCCCCGTTATCAGACGGTCCGCCACCTCGATCGGGAAGGACTCGCCCCCCTCTGCCTTGGCGAGGTCATACAGCTCTTCGGCGCTCAAGAGTGTTTCCTCGTCGTTTTGCAGACGTGCATACTGGTCCCAGGGGATCACGGCGAATGCGGGCCGTCCGGAGGGGTCAAAAATGACCTGTGGCTCGTCCATGGGTCGGTCTCCTACCTATGGTAAATCTGGCCGCGCGGGGCGATGCGCAGTACGTCGATGAGGCGGGATTCGTCGTCCCGCTCAAAAATGATCCGCACGTCGCCGACGCGCAGACGGAAACCGGGACGGCCTCTCAACGGAGACACATCGAGGTCTGGGCGATCAGGATTTTCGGCCAGCTTATCCAATTCCCGGCGGATGCGTTGGGCGTTCTGACGGGGCATTTTCTGCAACCTTTTAATGGCTTGCTTTTTTATCGTCAGTTCGTACCCAGCCTGTTCCATACGGAAATGAAACAAAAGGCCTGCGCAAAATAAAGCAAATTGCTAATAATCCTTGCTTTCCTCTGGCGATTCGAGGAGATGGAGGATGCCGTGGAACCAGAACGGACGAGTTGACAGGGTTTTCATTGGCTGAACAAATCAGGGGAATAGCAGAGACAGCAATCGGTAGCGGGTGCCCTTTATATCTCTCAGGGCATCCGCTTTTTCGTTGGGGTTGGTGAATCAGAGTCACCAGCCCATTCGCCCGCGGCAGCAGGCAGGGTCCTCCTGCCTTCCTCCTGCCCCGGACGCATTACGGATCGTCGAACAGAGCCGGATCGTGCGGGGCCAGCGGCACCCGGGGAACCACCGATGGGTTGACGATGTTGCCCGGAGGGGGAAGACACCCCCTCAGCGCGCAGACGAGATTGCGCACTCCGGCGTCGGCGCAGGTGCGCGTCGCCGCCCGCGACAGACCGGAGACGTGCGGGCTCAGGATGACGTTTTCGAGCCCGACCAGCGGGTGTTCGGGGGGGCGCTCGTCCTGGGTGAAAATCTCCACCCCTTCGAAGGTGTCGATCCCGGCGCCGGCGAGGCGGCCCTCCCGGAGTGCATCAGCGAGCGCCGGCTCGTCGACGATCGCCCCCCGCGAGGTGTTGACCAAGAAGGCCCCCGGCTTCATCAGGGCGATGGCTTCCTTGTCGAGGAGGTGATAGGAGCCGGAATCGAGCGGCAGATGGAGCGACACGTAATCCGACTCCCGCAGCAGCGTCGGCAGATCGACCATGCGCACCCGCAGCCGCTCGGCCTCGGCCGTCGGCGCCCGCATGTTCCGGCGCGTCGCCAGCAGGCGGAACCCGAACGGCAGCGCCCGCGCCGCCACCGCCCTGGCGCTGGCCCCGAACCCGACCAGGCCGAGCGCGCACTCCCCGGGCCGACGGATTTCCAGGGTCTCGCTGCGGGCGGCGAAAAACTCCCCCCGCAGCATGCGGCGGTGCATCCAGGGCAGGCGCCGCTGCAGCGACAGGATCATCCCCATGGTGTGGTCGGCCATGTCCTCGACCCCGAACTCCGGGACGTTGGAGACGACGATGCCGCGCTCCGTGGCGCGGGCGACGTCGATCTTGTCGGTGCCGGTGCCGAGGCGCGATATCAGCCGGCAGTTGCGCAGGCTGTCGATCACCTCGCGGGGCAGTGCGACCGACACGGCGAACAGGGCGTCGCATTCGGCCACGTGCGGAATGATCGTCCCGGGGGTGTTGGCCTCGGCTTCCCGGGGCCGCAGCCCGAAGCGCTCGTAGAGATCGGCCTCGAGGCCGCCGACCGGGAACAGCTCGGAGTTGAGCCGCACCACGTCGAACGAAGCGAGCCCGGACCTGTCACCCGAGGCGGTCATTTCAGTCTCTCGCTTTTCTCAACAGAACCGCCGCTGTCGCCGACGGGGTTCCGGGGGCTCCCTCCGGCCCCGGGCTGCCGCGCTTCGAAGAAGGACCGCCGGCCGTTCACGAGAGCCGGCGCTATCTCACCGGGTCGAACTGGCGCGACACCACCCAGTCGGGGCGCGGGTTCTCCACCGGCCGCGGCCTGTTGTCGACGGAGTTGTAGGCGGTTATGAACACCTTGCGCGGAAGGGGGGACATGTTGTGCCCGGAGCCGTGCACGAGGTTGCAGTCGAAGAACAGCACGTCACCCGGTTCGCCGGTGATCTGCTCGATCTGCTCCTCGCGCAGCCGCTCCCTGAGGGTGCCGGTGTCGATGCACCACTGCCTGTAGCTCGTCGTCTCCTCGTCGGCGAAATGCTCCTGGCGGCCCCACTTGTGGGAGCCGGCGACCACCATCATGCAGCCGTTGTTCGCCGTAGCCCTGTCGAGGATGACCATCGCCGAGACCAGCCGCGGGCCGACGCCGTCCCACATCCAGTAGCCGTAGTCCTGGTGCCACAGCCACACGGTGCCCTCGAAGGCTTCCTTGACGTTGAGCTTGCTGTGCCAGACGTACACGTCCCCGCCGACGATCTGCATCACGGGTTCGAGAATCGCGGGGTGGCGGACGACCCCGGCGAAGGCGCCGACGAACCGGTGGGCGAGGTAGACCTGCCGCACCGCTCCGCCGCGCTCCCGCTCGCGGTGCATGCCGTCGCCGTCGCCTTCGAGCAGCTGCGGCATGGCTTCCTGCAGATTTTCCACCTCGGCAGGAGACAGCAGGCCGCGGCGCAGGGCGTAGCCGCGGTCCCGGTAAGACCGGAGCTCCTCTTCCGACCAACTCATGCGTTCCTTTCTCCTTGCGAGCCTGACTCGGCGAATAAAATTGAAAAAGTGCGCTATTCCTCCCAGCCCCGACCCATGCCGGAATCGCTCGTCGAGCCACTCGTTAAACCATCATTAACTCGTCTAGCCATCATTGATATAGTGTAGAGAAAGCGGGGAGCAAACCGCCCGCCCTCCTCCGGCACCCTTTCCGCCGTGCACGGAAAGGCCGCTGTCGTGGGAAGCCGGCTTGAAGCAGGAACGGCTGGAGGGCCGCGGCCCATCTGCGAAACCGTAACATATACGGCAAACCGTATCATATACGGAAAACCGTATCATATACGGCGAGACCAAGGGGGAGCCGATGGCGACAAGGACGAAGGCGAGAAAAATGAAATTTAAATAACCCCAATGATAAACAACAGGTTACGCACAACAGGCACAAACTGATTGAGCCCCGCCCATGTACAGGCATGCCTTTTGCGTCTCCTTTGGGTGAACCACACCCTTTCACGCCCGGGGCGGGCGCTCGTCCGTTTTTTTTCCTAAGGCTGGAGACTCATGACTCCTACATTGGTTCGGAAACAATGGTACACCACCCTCTTGCTGCTCCTTTCGCTCCCCATCTCGGCCAACGCCCATTCCGGCGGCCGCGTGTACCCGATTCCGGAACTCACCGGCGAGATGCTGGAACAGATCCGTCTCGACGACGGGTCGGTGGACGAGTGGTATGACCTGATCGGCGAGCCGGCCATGACTTTGCTGGATTTCAAAGGGGGAGGGGTCCTGAACCCCGATCCGTCCGACCTGGACTTCCGCATCTGGCTTGCCTGGCACGAAGACCCGGCCCGTTTCTATGTGGCCTTCATTGCCAGCGACGATCAATACAAGAACACCCACGACTACAGCGTGGATTGGTGGACTTCTATCCGAGATCATATGGGTGCCAATGACAGTATCGTGTTGGCCATCGACGGGGACCACAGCGGCGGTGGGGGCGCTGTCAACAGTACGACATTGGAAGAGTGGGAGACGCTTCTGGGGCAAACACAGGTATACCAGGCTATTGCGCGCACCGCCGGCGGTCCGAACCTGGACGACTCCGCCACCAGGCACCAAACGGAAGCGTTGGCCTGGACGGCCCTGCCTCCCTGGGGTGAATCGGGCGGCGGCGCCGCCGGGGAAAACCCGACCATCAGCGTGATCGAGCTGTACGTCACCCCGTTCGACCGCTGGGAGGGATTTCACATGCCCGGGGAGATCCTGCCCAGCGATCTGACCGCGAGGCAGGTCATCGGCTTTGGGATTTCGGTGGTTGAGGTGGATTTTGAAGAGGACGGGGGGAGCCTGTATTGGATACCAGAAGCCATGTCTGACGGAAAGGACGCGGACAGGGCCATAGATAAAATCCGAGCGGATGTCTTTCTCGACGGGCTGCTGCTGTCCGCCGACGCCGAACCGGAAGGCACCGCGGTCGAGTCGGTTTCCTGGGGCCGGATCAAGGCCGCCCTGGAGATGAAGTAGCCGGTGCCTCGGTCATACCTGACGCCTCCGTTTATTTCGACGGGCATCGACAGCTTGGTCATCCTTTTTCAGCGGGAGGTTTGGATAACTGTTGCAGAGGAAATTTGGATAGTAGCCGAAGATCGGTCTGGCGATGTTCAGCGTTGAGAAAGGCTGGAGACTCATGATTCTTACCTCGGTCAGGAAACAATGGTTCACCACCCTCTTACTGCTCCTCTCGCTCCCCATCTCCGCCTGGCTGTCTACTCGGGCAGACGCCCATTCCGGCGGCCGCGTGTACCCGATTCCGGAACTCACCGGCGAGATGCTGGAACAGATCCGGCTCGACGACGGGTCGGTGGACGAGTGGTATGACCTGATCGGCGAGCCGGCAATGACCCTGCTGGATTTCATAGGTGGAGTGAGCCCCGATCCGTCCGACCTGGACTTCCGCATCTGGCTTGCCTGGCACGACGACCCTGCCCGTTTCTATGTGGCCTTCATTGGCAGCGACGACCTGTACATGAACAACCACGACTACAGCGTGGGTTGGCCTATGCGGGCATATGACAGTATCTCCCTGGCCATCGACGGGGACCACAGCGGCGGTGCAGGCGCTGTCAACAGTACGACAGTGGAAGAGTGGGAGATGCTTCTGGGGCAAACTCAGAGCTACGAGGCGATTGCCCGCACCGTAGGCGGCCCGACTCTGGATGACTTTTCAACCAGAGTGAGGACAGAAAAGTTCGCCTGGAATGCCCTGCCTCCCTACGGAGAGGGAGGCGGTGGCGTTGCCGGGGAAAACCCGACCATCAGCGTGATCGAGCTGTACGTCACCCCGTTCGACCATTGGGGCGGAGGAAGGGACAGCGCCGGAAAAAACGAGGTCAGCGATCTGGAGGCGGGAAAAGTGATCGGCTTCGGGATTACAGTGGTTGACGGGGATGATAATAATGAGGAAGAGGGAGGGAGGTTGTACTGGATACCCGAAGCCATGTCTGACGGGACATGGGAAGCGACCTTAGCCGTATTTAGAATTCAAGCAGATGTCTTTCTCGACGGGCTGCTGCTGTCCGCCGACGCCGAACCGGAAGGCACCGCGGTCGAGTCGGTTTCCTGGGGCCGGATCAAGGCCGCCCTGGAGATGGAGTAACCGGCGTGCCGGCCATCTTTCGCGCTGCCGTCAACGCTTTTGAAGGCGTCCTTACCTGAAAATCTGCTCTCCGTCCATCACCTCACCCTTCTGCTTACCCCATGCCGGGATCGCTCGTTAAACTCATACTACTCCTGCCACTCTGTTGTCTCCAACCGGCCGGAACCGTTTCTCGACCGGCTGAGCCGATGGTTCAGCGGTTGGCTGGACAGGTAGAGATTTCACGGCGCTGTTGCGATGCTTGAATTCTACCGGGAGGAGGGCGCGGCCGCCTGCTCCCAGGCGCGGACGAAGGTCTCCTGCTCCACCCCGAGGGCGGAGGCGACGCGGTTGATGTAGTTGAAGAACGCCACCACCTGCGTGGCGTCGTGAATGGCGCGGTCGTCGAGGCCGCAGCGGCGCAGGGCGTCTATGCCTCCCTCGTCCACGGCCTCCGAATCGCCGGTGAGCCGCTCGGCGAACTCGCACAGCTCGCGGTCCTGCCCGTCGAGCGGGGCGCTTCGCCAGTCGCGCGCGACCGCGTGGACGAAGGCGTCGGCCTCGGCGGCGCTCATGTCACCGGATGCGGCGATCTCTTCCCGGAGATCGTGGGCGTGGGAACGGGTTCAGTAGACGCAGTGGTTGCGGGCGGAGACGACGACGGCGAGCATCTCCCGCTGCCTGCGGGTCAGCGGCGACGGCCCGTGCATCACGCTGCCGTAGAACCGGATCGCATCCCGCAGGACCGGGGGATTGCAGCTCATGACGCTGACGATGTTCCACACCCGCCCGGCGCGGCCGGTCGCCTTGTCGTACTCGGCCTTGAGGGCGCCGGTCGCACGCTCCACCGGGATTACCTGTATTCTCGGCATGGCGCTGCCCCGGCCTCAGCGGCGGGGCTTCCACTCCTCGTAGTACTCCCACTTGGCGATCGCCTCGAGCTCCTCCAGCTCGTCGGTGCGCGCCTGCAGGGCGGCCTTGATGACGTCTCCGACCGAAAGCATGCCGATGAACCGGTCGTGCTTGTCGATCAGGAGGTGCCTGATGCGCAGGCCGAGGAACTTGTCCATCAGCTCGTAGGCGGTGTCGGTGTGGGGGGCGAACTTGAGGCCGCGGGTCATGTGATCCCCGATGCGCTCCCTCCTCGGGTCGAAACCGGTGTCGATGGAGTTGCGCATGAGATCCCGTTCGGTGTAGATGCCGACTATGCGGCTGCCCTCCCTGACCAGAATGGATCCCACCTTGCCGCCGACCATGACCTCGAGCGCTTCCCCGATGGTCGCGTCCTCCTGAACGCTGAGGAGGTCCCCTCCCTTCACTGCCAGAATGTCCTCTGCCGTCACCTGGTCGGTCATGGCTCCATCCTTTCGATAAAGGGCGAATCGCGCTGCGTCACCATCCGCCCATAACGTAGCTTCCCGGTTCCCTCGATCCAACCGGAAGCGCGTGCCGAGCCGCCCGGCCCTTCTGCCTGCCGGAACGGCCTCCCACGGGCGGCCGTTCCCGCTACCTGCCGCCCATGATCACCACCTCGTTGTAGTCGGGCAGGACCTCGAAGCAGGTGCGCAGGGCGTCGAGGTAGGGACTTCCCGACGCCGGACTTCCGTCGATGGTTTCGACCACCACGCGCCGCGACGAGCGGAACGGCGCCGTCAGCAGATGGTGGAGAAAGCCGAAGTAGCGCGGCAGGTCGCCGCTGTCCGCATCCACCCGGAAGGTCAGCGCCTTCCCGCGGCGCGCGGAGACGACGACGAGGTCGGGGCCGTGGTAGACGAGGTGGGTGCCGGCGACGCGTCTCGGCAGGGAGGCGCGCAGCTCCTCGAGCGGCAGGCCGCAGGGTGAGGCCGGATCGGCGGCGTTGATCCAGAAGACCTGCTTCTCCGGCAGGTCCCGCTGCAGCCTGCGGAAGGCCCGGTGCGATATGAACTGCGGCCCCGGGATGCCCTCGAAGAAGCAGCCGGAAAGGATTTCGCCCGACAGCTCCATCAGGCGCAGCGAGCGGAACAGGGCGGGCCAGCGGAAGGGAGCGGATTCCCGCTGCAGCAGCTCGCGGAACAGCAGGCCGTAGCGGTCGAGCAGCAGGCGCACGCGCTCCTTGCAGCGCTCCTCGCTTTCCAGGGGGTCGGCGGCCGGCTCCGCCTCCGGCAGCAGGAGCCAGTTGCCGGCGAACGGCAGCGACCCCTTCCAGCGGGAAAAACCCCCGCGCCCCCCGGCCCCGGGGCGGCGCCCGGCCGTCGGCCCCGTTTCCGGGACCTCGAAGCGCGTCTCGATCCCCTTGCGCAGGGCGCCGAAGCTGTCGTTGGTGACCCTGCCCGCCCAGGCCCCGGACCAGAGCCGACGCGACAGCTCGGAGGCGGAGATCCCGGTCAGGCGCAGCAGGGTGGCGAAGTCGTAGCGCCCCGCCGGGTCGGGAAACAGCCCGGCCGCCGCGGCCGCATCCTCCGCGGCAGGCTCGCCGTCCCCTTCTTCAACGGACCCGTCCGGGCCCCGGAGCAGATCGAGGTCGGCGTCGAAACAGAGGGCGATCCTCTCGCTGCGGCGGCCGACCCAGCGCAGGGAGCTCTCCTGCATGCAGGCGTCGATCCAGGAGCCCGAGTACCCGGGCAGGCGGGCGGGAAGGAACTCCCCCTCCCAGGCCGCGGCCGGGGCCTCGTAGCAGAGCAGCTGCTCGAGCCGCCGCGGCAGGTCCCCGGCACCCCCCCCGGCGTCGGTCAGTCCCTGCCAGTCGGCGAGAAAGAGCGGCAGCCGCGAAAGCGGCAGCGGCCGAAAGGCCGGCACCGCCCCGGCGCGCGCCAGGCGCAGCAGGATTTCGAGGTTCTCGGCGTCGCACCAGGTCTCCGTCCCGGCCCCGGCGACCAGCAGCCCCCGGACCGCGGCCTCCGAGTCGACGAGGTCGTCGAGAGCCTGCCGCAGCAGGGCGGGTTCGATGCCGAGCATCTCCTCGATCTCCGCGGCAGACAAGGGGCCGTAGAACTGGAGCCAGCGCCCGATCAGTCCGGCCGGGCCGCCGCCTTCGGCCTCATCCTCCCCGTCCGCCCCACCCGCTTCAACCGGAACGGCGGCGGCACTGCCGTCGGCGAGGACCTCGACGCGGCTGCCGCTTCCGGGCAGCCTGCTCCAGGCCCTGCCGAGCCAGGGCAGCTGCTCGCGGGCCGCTACCAGCACGGCGCCCCCGGCATCGACGCGCACCAGGCGGTCCCCGGCGGCGGCGACCAGGTCGGCGGCGGCCTCTCCGGAATCCGGGTCGATCCCCCTGTCGCGGTCGATGGCGGCGAGCAGCTCCTCCCACTCCCCCTCCGGGATCAGCAGGCGCTCCACCACCCAGTCGACGAGCTCGCGGGCGCTCCGGGGGGCGTACCCGGGAGCGAGGCGCTGCCGCTTCTCGACGAAGCCGCGCACCACCGCGGCCGGCACCGCCGGGCGCAGGTCGGGGCTGAACAGGACCTCGCGCAGCAGGTCGCCGCGCAGCCGCGACGGCTCGGACGCGGCCGGCTCGTCCCCCCGGTACATGTAGTTGTCGACCTGCCGCCAGGAGATGGCCCGGGCGAAGCTGCTCGGCTGTTCGGTATGGGCCGCCGACCAGGAGATGCCGCCGGACTCCAGCTCGGTCAGCAGCTGCTGCAGGGCCGGCATGTCGAACTCGTCCTGGAGACAGGAGCGCCAGGCCTCGATCAGGAGCGGGAAGTCGTCGAAGCGCCGCACCGCGTCGAGCAGCTTCTGGGAACGCAGCCGCGTCAGCCACAGCGGCAGGCGCTCGTTCATGCGCCTTCGCCCGAGAAGCAGGGCGCGGCCGCAGCACTCCCGGAAGCGCGCCCCGAAGTAGCCGGAACTTTCCAGGCGCCGGCGCAGGTGGTCCTCGAGCCGGACCGGCGGCACCAGGGAGAGCAGCTCCTCCGCCTCGATCTCGTGCGGCAGCATCATGGCGATGCAGTCGTTGGCAGGGTAGATCTCCAGCCGCTGGCCGAACCTCTCCTCCCATGCGGCGTCGAGAGCGAGGGCGAACGGCCGGTTGACGCGCTCCCCCCAGAAGGTGTGGAGCACCACCTGGTTCCCCTCGTGTCCGAGCGGGGCGGAGCCGGCGTACTCGACGACGACGTGGCGCCGGTGCGGCAGAGGGCAGCGGGTCTCCTTCCTCTGCCGCCGCAGCAGGTCGAGCAGCTGGTCCGCCGCGGTTTCGTCCATGGCGTGGTCCCGCTGCAGCCGCTGCCGGAAGCGCGGGTCGTCGAGGCGACCGTCGGCGGCCTCGAGGAACTCCCCTATGCGCTCGGAGAAGTGGAACTCGCGGCCGCCGCCGTCCGCCTTCCAGAACGGCAGGTCGGCCGCCTTCGGCGGCGACGGGGTCACGAACACGTCGTTGTGGGTGATGCGCCGGATCGTCCAGCTCTGCGAGCCCATCGTGAAGGTCTGCCCCTCGGAGCACTCCCACACGAACTCCTCGTCGAGCTCGCCGATGCGGGCGTTCGACTCCTCGACGCGCAGGTGGAAGTAGCCGCGGTCGGGGATGGTCCCCCCCGAGAAGTAGAGATCCTGCACCGCCCCCCTGCGGGCGGCCGCGGTGTTGTCGAGGCGGTCGACGGAGAGCTTCGGCTGCAGCTCCCGGATGCGGGTGTGGGCGTAGCGGCCCGCCAGCATGTCGACGACGAGAGCGAACTGCCCGCGGCCGAGGTTCCGGTACGGATACGAAGAGCGCACCACCCGGTATATCTCGTCGAGGTCACGGGGCTCGAGGGCGGCCATCGAAACCACGACCTGGGCGAGCACGTCGAGGGGGGCCTCGACCGGCCGCGCCTCCTCGATATCCCCGTTCAGCACTCCGGCGGCCATCACCGCGGACTCTATGAAGTCGGAGGAGTAGGTCGGGAAAAGGGTGCCGCGGCTGACCTCGCCGACGTCGTGGCCGGCGCGGCCGATGCGCTGGATCCCCGAGGCGATCGAGTGGGGGGACTGCACGAGGACGACTTCGTCGAGGGCGCCGATGTCGATCCCGAGCTCGAGCGAGGCGGTGGCGACGATCGCCCGCAGCTCCCCGTCCTTGAGCTTGCCCTCGACGGTCTCGCGGATCTCCCGCGACAGGGAGCCGTGGTGGGCGTATGCGAGGGGGCGCTCGCCGCCGCCGTTGATCAGCAGGGTCAGCTTCTCGCACAGGCGGCGGTTGTTGGTGAACAGCAGGGTCGACCGGTTGCCGGCGACGATGCGTGAGAACTCCTCGACCAGCGGCGGCCACACCGACTCCGCGTCCGCCCCCTGCTGGTCGGCGGCGGTGCGCGGGAAGCGGACGCGGACGTCGTACTGCTTGACATCGGTCGACTGCACGATGCCGACGGGGCGCGGCCGCAGCCGCGGCTCCCCTTCTGCCTCTCCTTCGGCGCGCAGACCGCCGACGAACTCCGCCACCGTATCCAGCGGCTTCACCGTCGCCGACAGGGCGATGCGCTGGAACTCCCCGCACAGCGGCACCAGCCGCTCGACCGCGGTGATCGCGTGCACCCCCCGCTTGTTGCCGACCACGGAGTGCACCTCGTCGAGGATGACGGTGGCGACGTTGCCGATCAGGCCGAGCCCGCCCCGCGAGCTCAGCAGCAGGTTGAGGCTCTCCGGGGTGGTGATCAGGATCTCGGGGGGCCGGCGCAGCATGGCGCGGCGCTCGTGCTGCGGGGTGTCGCCGCTGCGGGTCTGCACCCGGATCCCGGGAAACGGGGCCGCGGCCGCGGCGAAGGTCTCGCGCAGCTCGCCGAGCGGGCGCAGCAGGTTGCGGCGGATGTCGTTGTTGAGCGCTTTGAGAGGCGACACGTAGAGGACGCGGGTGGCCCCGGTCTGCCACTCGCCGCGGACCAGGCGGTCGAGGGCCCACAGGAATGCGGTCACGGTCTTGCCGCTGCCGGTCGGCGCCGTGATCAGCAGATGCTCGCCGGCGGCGATGCGCGGCCAGGACCGCTGCTGGACGTCGGTCGGCGCGCCGAGACGCTCGCGGAACCAGCCCGCCACCAGCGGGTGGAACAGCTCGAGCCCGTCGGTGGAGGCCGGTGCGGCCGTTTCGGAGGAACCGTTGCGCGGTCCCGGGCCTCCCTCGGCCGCGGTCATCGCCGGCCGCCGCCGTGCAGGATGTGGGAGGCGGCGATCGCCAGGGAGACGCCGACGTTGAGGGAGGAGCCCTTCCCGTACATCGGGATGTAGACGGCGCGGTCGCAGGCGGCCAGGGTGCGGTTGGTGACCCCGTGGTCCTCGTGACCGGCGACCAGCAGCACGCGGTCGCCGTACCCGGTCTCGCAGTAGGGTTCCGACTCGGCGGTGATCTCGAGGGCGCAGACTTCCCAGCCGTCGTCGCGGTACGGGGCGATGGCCTCGGCCGCGGTTTCGACGCAGCGCCAGGGAACCCGGCGGTCGCGGCCGCGGCCGACCTTGGCGATCAGCGGGTGCGGCGGACGGGCGCTGATCCCGGTGAGGATCATCTCGGCGACCCCGCAGGCGTCGGCGATGCGGAAGGCGGAGCCGACGTTGACCGGGTCCTCGATGTCCTGAAGGAGGAATGCCAGCTCGACGCCGGGGCGGCGGGTGCGGCGGAGAAAGTCGCGCAGCGGCTTGCCGCGGAGCTGCTTCATCCGGTTTTCCGGGTGAGTGCCTGTCTGCGCAATTCCGCGTGAATTCGGTCGCCCTCGTTCGTACGCTCAATTACGCGCACAGGCACTATATAAGACCCTGTCCGCGGGGCTTGATGACCATCTCGGTGACGCAGACGTTGGGGGGCTGGGTCACCGCGTAGAGGACGGCCTCGCCGATGTCCCTGGGCTGCAGGATGCGGGCCTTGTGCTCGTCGCTGACCTTGACCCGCCGCGTGTCGAGGATGGGGGTGTTGATCTCCCCGGGGGAGATGACCGTGGCCCGGACCCCGTTGGCGGTCTCCTCGTAGTCGATGAACTTGGTCATCACCGCCATGGCGTGCTTCGAGGCGCTGTAGGCCATGCCGGCGATCGGGCTGGCGTAGGTGCCGGCCGTCGAGCAGATGCTGACGATGTGCCCCTCGCCGCGGGCGCGCATGTGGGGCAGCACCGCGTGCACGAGGTTGTAGGCCCCGGTGGCGTTGGTGTCGAGGACGAAATCCCAGCTGTCGAGGGTCATTTCCGCGAGCTTGCGCTCGGTCACGTTGACGCCGGCGTTGTTGACGAGCACGTCGACCCGGCCCCATTGCGACACCACCCGGTCGACGAGCTCGGCGACGCGCTCCCGGTCCACCACGTCGGCGGCGAAGCCGGCGCAGCCCCGGCCGATCTCCGCGCAGACCGCCTCGAGCTTCTCCGGGGTGCGCCCGGTGATCACCACCCGGGCCCCTTCGCGGGCGCATACCTCGGCGATCCCGGCGCCGGCGCCGGAGCCGCCTCCCGTTATCAGAACCACCTTGCCTTCGAGTTTCATTTGTTTCGCTCCTGCCTGCCGCCACCCCGGAGAAAGCCGCAGCCGCTCACGCAGGTTTCTCTCCTGCGGGGTCCGGTTCCGGGGGGCGCCACGGTCCCAACACGGCCCCTTCGATGCGCGCGAGCCGCTCGCCCTGACTGGCTACGTCCCGGCTCAAGGCCGCCAGGTCCCCGCGCACTTCCGCCAGGTCGCCGCGCAACTCGGTCCGCAGTTCGGCCATATCGCCGCGCAACTCGGTCCGCAGTTCGGCCATATCGCCGCGCAACTCGCTCCGCACTCCGGCCACCTCGCCGCGCACTCCGGCCACCTCGCCGCGCACTCCGGCCACCTCGCCGCGCAACTCGCGCCGCAGTTCGGCCACGTCGGCCGTAAGGCGAACGTGCAGCGTAACCATGACGGCCAGGATGGCGACACTGCACCCGACTACGGTCAGGGTTTCAGGGGTCATGCCGGGTTCCCCTGCGACGGGTCCGGTTCGGGGGGCCGCCAGGGCCCGCACACCGCGCCTTCGATGCGGGCCACCCGCTCGGCAAGGGCGCCCAGATCCCGCGCCAGCTCCTCGATCCTGCTCTCGAGGCGGTCCATGCGGCCGTTCAGACGGTCCTCCAGACGATCGATCCGCCGGTCGATGCGCCGACCTATCGACAGCTGCAGGGGCACCAGCACGGCCAGCAGGGTGACGCCGACACCGACTATGGCTACAGCTTCGGGGCTCATGCCGGATTCCCCTGGGGCGGGTCCGGCTCGGGGGGCCGCCAGGGTCCGCACACCGCGCCCTCGATACGGGCAACCCGCTCAGCCATGGCGCGCAGGTCGCGCGCCAGTTCCTCGATCCGTGCCTCGAGGCGCTCCATCCGGCCGTCCATACGGTCCATACGGCCGTCCATACGGTCCATGCGTTCGTTACGGCGATCCTCCACGCGATCGATTCGCCGCGCTACGGACAGCTGCAGCGGTACCATGACCGCCAGCAGGGTGACGCCGACACCGGCTATGGCTACAGCTTCAGGGCTCATATCCGTCCCTCCTTGCAATCTCGACGGATAACCGCCCGAAAAGGCTAGGAGGCGTCCAGGGATACAAGTGCCGCCTCGGCCCGCTGACGCTTTTCCGGATCCGCGTCGCGGGCGATTATGCGCTGCAGGGCGGAACGGGCGCGCTCGTCGCCGTCGGCGGCCATCACGAAGGCGAGCCGGTCCCGCTCCTCGAGATAGCTGTAGTCGTACTCGATGAAATTCAGGTCCCATTCCTTCCAGTAGTACTGGTAGTCCCGGTTCGGCCAGCCGGCGTAGATCTCCTCCCAGGTCACCGGATTGACGTGGGGCAGCAGGCTCTTCTCCTCGATCGGGTCGCCGGGCCGCTGGAAGCGCGCGTCGATGGACTGCCTCAGGGTGCGCCCGGTGTTGGACACGCCCTTGTGCACGCACAGGCTGTGAAAGAACAGCACGTCCCCCTGTTTCATGAGGCTGCTGCGCCAGCGCCCCTCGAGCGGGTCGGTCACCTCCAGCCCACCCGCTCCGAGGGCGGGGCGGAACTCGTACACCCCGGAAGTATGCGACCCTTCGGCGACCTGGAGGCCGCCCATCTCCGGCGACAGGTCGTGCAGGGGGAACCAGGCCGTCCAGGTGTCGGCGGTCCCCTGGATCGGCACGAAGTCCTGGTGCGCCGGGGTGGTGTAGGCTTCCTGCTGCGGGAAGATGGTGCGCCCGATGATGCGCGGATGCGGAATCACGGAAGGCTTCGCTTCGCGAAGTCTTCTATGGGAATCGCGTTGCCGGGAATCGCGTTGCGATTCCCCTGAAACGCGCTTCGGACGTTCGCCATCTCCGCACATGCGCTCGAGCAGGCCGAGGATGGCCGGGTGGTGCTGGAGGGCGTGGAACTCCTGCAGCTTGTACATCTCGGCGTAGACCCCCATGTAGTCCGGCTGCGGCTCGACGCAGAAGCCGTCGAGGTCGGCGACCGCCTCGGCGAGCGGCTCGCCGCGCGACACCCAGCCGGCGTCGCGGGCGATCGCGAGGAATTTCAGCCGCAGCGTTTCGAGGGGTTCGGGCGGCAGCAGGCCGCGCACGAACAGGTAGCCGTCGCGCTGCATGCGCCGGCTCAGCTCGGGGCCGTCGGCGGCGACGGCGGTGGAATCGAGGAACGGGGTCGGATCGGTCATCTTGGTTTTTCCGGGGTAATTTGCGGAACCATTCTTCTCCGCACGGATGATGGCTGGATTTCAGGGCGGGAAAGCATTCCGCCCCGCTACGGGCGCAACCGCCGCCGCCGGGGACCTTTCCCGGCAGCTGGCACACTCGATCCGGTCCGCTGCCGGCTCTCGCGTCGAGGACAGCGCCGGAGGAGCATCATACGTCGCAGGTCTCGAAGGCCGCCCGCATGGCCTCGGCGACATCCCCTTTCGGACCGAACTCGTGGCCGACGAAGCCGCCGTACCCGGTGGCGGCGATGGCCCGCATGATCGGCGGGTAGAGGATCTCCTGCTCTTCGTCGAGGTCGTTGCGGCCCGGGTTGCCGGCGGTGTGGAAGTGGGCGATGAAGCCGATGTTGTCGGTGATCGTGCGGATCAGGTCCCCCTCCATGATCTGCATGTGGTAGATGTCGTAGAGCAGCCTGACCCTCTCGGAGCCGACGCGCCGGCAGACCTCGACGCCCCAGGAGGTGCGGTCGCACTGGTAGTCGGGGTGGTTGACCTTGCTGTTGAGCAGCTCGAGGACCAGGGAGATCCCCTTCCTCTCTGCGGCGGCGGCGACCCGTTGCAGGCCGGCCGCGGTGTTGGCGAGACCCTCCTCCTCCGACTTGCCCTCGCGGTTCCCGGAGAAGCAGATCAGGGAGGCGATTCCGTTGTCGGCGGCCGCGTCGATGCTCGCGAGCAGCTCGGCCTCGATGCGTTCGTGGTTCCCGCTCTTGTTGAGCCCGTCCGGAAGGGAGGCATGGCCGCTCACCGCGGCGATCTCCATGCCGTGCCGGCGCACCCGCGGCCACAGGTCCTCCGGGAGCATCTCGACGGAGCGGTAACCGATGCGGGCGGCTTCGGCGATCACCTCCTCGTCGGACAGCCCGCGGCCGGCAAAGCAGCCGAAACAGATCGATTGCGCGATACCCGCCATGTCTGGATTCCTCCCGGGTCGACAGCCCGTTGAAACAGCCCATCCGGGCCGCGGCTGCCATGGGCAACCTCGCCTGCAGGGCAGCCCGATCAACGGGCTGCTAACGGTACGGCCCGCCGCGACGGGCGGCAACATCAGCCCGGGGTCGCGTCCCCTCCCTTTTCCGAGTGCATGTAGCCGAGGTTGAACCAGGCGACCTTGTCGTCCGGATCGATCTCCAGGACCCGCCGGTAGCAGGCCTCGGCAGCCTCCCTGCGGTTCTTGAGGCGGGCGATCGAGGCCAGGCAGTGCAGGATCTCGACGCTGTCGGGAAGCCTCTCCAGCAGGCGCTCCAGCAGCATCTCGCTGTCGTCGATGAAGTCGGGATAGCCGGGCGCCGACGGGGCGGCGACCTCGCGGCGCAGCAGGAACGCCAGCAGCCCGGCCAGACCGCCGATTCCAGCCGCTCCCCTCTCTTCCGGCTGCAGCGACTTGTCGACCTGTTGCATGCCGAGGGAGACCGCCTCGATCAGGGCCGCGGCCGCCTCCTCCCGGCGCCCGAGCTCGAGGAGGATGTGGCCGCGGTTGTAGAACACCGCGTGGTTCTCCGGGTCGGTCTCGACGAGTTGGTCGTACACCTCCAGTTCGGCGGCGAGGTTTCCCCGTGCCGCCAGCTCCTCCGCCTCGGCGTAGAGGTCGACGACGGTCTCCTCCACCTCCTCGATGGCGTCGCAGGCCTCGCCGAAATGCTGCCGGGGCACCAGGACGGCGTACACCTCCTCCTCCTCTTCTTCTACATCTTTACCCCCCCCTCCTCCGGCGAACAGCGGCGTCCTCACGGTGTGCGGGATCCCGGCCTCGCCGAGGTCGAGGGCGATCGACTCGATGAAATCGACGGCGTCGGAATCGATGAGCAGACGCCAGTCGTCGAGCCGGTGCAGCTCGCCGGCTTCACCCTCCCAGGGCTCGAGGCTCAGGAAGGGGGCGAGGACCCCGGCGACCCCCCCGGCGTCGCCGCGGCGGAAGGAGCCGCGGTAGGTGTCTCCCTCGTAGAAGTGGCACCACCACTGCCGCGGCTCGCGCTGCACCAGCAGGCTGTCGCCGATGCAGCTGGCGAACGACAGGGTCTGCCAGGGTTCGGCGTGGCCGAGGAGTTCGACCGCCTTCCCGGCCGGGAGGGTCTGGGCCTCGCCGTCGTCGGCGCGGACGCGGGCGCGGCCGGTGATCTCGGCGAGGTCGATGCCGCGGCGCTCGAGATGGCGCAGCGCCTCCTCTTGGAACCGGGGGCTGTTCTCCCCGCGGCGCAGGGTCGCGGCGAGAAGCAGCTCGCGGTCCGACATCGCCTCCAGGCGCTCGCGAATCCGGTCCTGTTCCATTCGGGGAACCCGCGGGTTTCAGGAGAGGGGCAGGCGCCGGCGCGGGCGCGGCTCCTTCGGGCCGGAAGGGTCCTCGCCTTCGAGCAGGCGCAGGGCGCGCCGCACCCTGGTGGCGAACCACCAGACGAGGAGCACGGCGACGGCGGCGACGATCTCGAAGGCGTCGCTGCGCGTCAGGCGCTCGATGTAGCTGACGAGAGTGTCGATCACGGGAAAACGGGGACCCTACAGCCCGAGGCGTTCGTACTGCTCGCCCGGCGCGTCGCATTCCCGCATCAGCTCCCGCATCAGGCCGGACATGCGATCCTCCATCCCGGCATCGGTGAGGGGCCGCCGCTGCCACTCGTCGCTTTCGAGGTCGAAGAGCAGCGTCTCGAAGCTGATCGACGGGGGCGGCTTCAGGCAGGGGGTGCGCATCGGCCGGCATCCCTTGGTGAAGGAGAACGGGGGCGCCAGGTCCACACCGGCGAGCTCTTCCACCGGGAACATGTCGCGCATGTGGGCGGGCATCAGGGTGTAGTTGAAGAGCGGGCCGTTGTCATCGGTGGCGGCGGCGCGCATGTACACGCGGCGGCCGTCGGTGACGTTGACATGCCCGCCGTGAACCCCGAAGAGGGCGGCCTCCCTGACCGGGCGGTCGCCGTCGACGACGCCGGCAAGCGGCCGCCCGAGCATGTCGGGGGTGGGCTCGAGGCCGAACAGGTCGAGCAGGGTCGGCCCCAGGTCTATCGACGGCTGCACCAGCGACGAGCGGCGCTCGCCGCTCCTTCCGCACCGGGGGTCCCAGACGAAGAACGGGGTGTTGGCGTGCTCGCGGTACCACGGCATCTGCCCCTTGGCCCAGAGGTCGCGCTCCCCCAGGAGAAAGCCGTGGTCGGTCCAGACGACGAGCATGGTGTCCTCCCACATCCCGAGGCGGTCCATCTCGTCGAGCACGTCCCCGAGGCGGGCGTCGCACATGCTCAGCAGCGCCGCGTAGCGCCCCCGGCACTGGTCGACCAGCTCCCGGGACTCGGTCACCGGGCCGTACTTCGGCCAGTCGAACAGCGGCGCCTTGCGGTCGCCGATCAGCTCGGGGTAGAGGTCGCGGTAGTGCCGCTGCGTGAAGAACGGCTCGTGCGGGTCGAAGGTCTCGATCTGGAGGAACCAGTCGTCGTCGCCGCTGTTGCGGCGCAGGAAGTCGATGCCGGCGGCGAAGGTCCGCGACTGCGGCTGGTCCTGCTCGCGGCGCATGAAGGCGCGGTTTACCCGGTCCTGGCGGTGCCAGTCGCTCTCCGAGGCGTTCTGGCCGGCGGCCGTGCCTGGAGGAGCCGGGGCCGCCTGCCCCATCCACGGGTCCCCCTCCTGGCCGCGGAAGAACTGCCAGGTCGAGTACTGCGTGTGGTAGGTGGCGCCCCCGGTTTCCCAGTAGTGGTAGTGGTCGCTGACGAGGTGCGACGAGACGCCGTTTTCGCGCAGCAGCCGCGGCACCGAGTCGTCGAACGGCTCCAGCGGGCCCCAGGCGCGGTGCAGGAAGTTGGGGCGCCCGGTGTGCAGGTCGCGCCGCGCCGGCATGCAGGGCATCGAGCAGATCCAGCTGTTGTCGAAGGTGACGGTGCGCTCGGCGAGCCGCCGGAAGTTCGGCGCATGCGTCCAGTCGCAGCCGTAGGGCGGCAGCATGTGCCGGTTCAGCGAGTCGAACATCACCATTACCGCTCTCATTCGGTTCCCGTCCCTTCAGGTTGCCCGTTCGGCCTCAGCCAGCTTGTAATCAGTTTGCCCCAACGGGCCCGGCGCCGGCTCACAGGAAATCGTGCGTCTCTCCCGGGTCGTACCCCGGAATCAGGTGCGTGTGCGGCCGCCCGGCAACCAGGCGGCCTCCCTCGACGAACCCCTCCGGCCGGTCCCGCAGAACCTTGGCGAGCCGCGTCCGCCAGGGGGCGAGCCGGCTCTCGCGGTCGGGCAGAAGCGCCAGGTCCCGCTCCTCCTGCGGGTCGGCGTCGAGATCGAAAAGGTGCTCGCGCCCGCTCTGCGAGTACCAGACGTACTTGTGGCCGCCGTCGGTGAGGAAGTGGTTGCCGTGGGCGTAGTCGTAGCAGCCGGCGTGCTCTCCGTGAAGGACCTCGCGCACCGAGGTCTCCTCCCCCCGGATCACCGGCAGCAGGCTGCGGCCGGTGCAGTTGCAGGGAACCTCCAGGCCGGCGGCGTCGAGCAGGGTCGGCATGACGTCCTGGAGGCCGACCGGGGATGAGGTAGTAATCCCGCCGGGCAGTTCCCACGAAGCCGGGGCGCGGAGGATGAACGGCACCCGCGCCGAAGCCTCGTAGGGCCAGGTCTTGCGGAAGAGGTTGTGGTCCCCAAGCATCTCGCCGTGGTCGGAGGTGAAGATAACGAGACAGTCGTCGAGGCCCTTGGTGTACTGGATGAGGCGGCCGATCTGGTCGTCGATGAAGTTGACCATGCCGTAGTAGGCGGCCCGGGAACAGCGCATCTGCTGCTCGTCGAGACGGATCTCCCAGGCGTTGGGGTCGAGCCCGCTCTGCGGCCCGTCGAACCGCGGGGCCCAGTCCCCGACAACCGGCTCCGGGATCTCCCGCTCGATGTAGCGCTGGTAGTGGAACGCAGGCGGCGTCAGCGGCGGATGCGGATCGATGAAGGAGAGGTTGAGGAAGAAGGGCGCCGTCGGGTCCCGCTTCTTCAGGAACTCCATGGCGCGGTCGATGACCCAGAAGGTGTGCATCTGCTCCTCGGGCAGGTGGTGGGGCCGCCCGACCCAGCCGTTGGAGGAGACGCCGTGCGCCATGCCGGGGTCGACCTCGAAGCGGCCGTGGCGCTCGCGCAGCCAGTCGACGTAGTCGTTCTCGCGGCCCCTGGTGGCGTCGGCGAGCTGCATGCGGTCGAAGCCGTAGCGGCGGCGCGCCGGGAAGAGGTGGGCCTTGCCGATCATCTCGGTCTGGTAGCCTGCTTTCGACAGCTCCCCGGCCAGGGTGTGGGGAGGGTTCCACTCGGCGACCTGGAAGCCGACCATGCCGTTGGCGGCCGGGGCCATCCCCGACATCAGCGAGCGCCGCGCCGGGATGCAGCTCGGGCACTCGGCGTAGGCGTGCAGGAAGTGCGCTCCCGAGCGCGCCAGCCAGTCGAGGTTCGGCGTCTGCAGCGGGGCGGGAGAATGCGGGTCGCGGGCGACGCAGTCTCCGCGCTGCTGGTCGGTCATGATCAGGATGATGTTCGGACGCTCTGGCATGACGGGCATTACATGAAAAAACCCGCCGCGACGCAAGCTTCGGTCGCGGCGGGTGCAATCTAAACGGGGCTACACCGATCTACCTGGCGCGGCGGAAGGTCATGGTGTGCGTCTTCTGCCCGCTGCCGTCGAACATCGTCCAGGACTGGGACATCTCGTCCCCGTCGAAGGCGATCGACAGGGAGTTCATGTGCGGCATCTCCTCCGACTCGATGGAGCCCTTGACCATCTCGAAGGTCAGCACCCCGTCCTCCGAGCCGGTGAGGGTCATCTGCGGCTGGTTGCCCATGGCGCAGTAGTGGGTCATCGACAGCTTGCCGCCGCGGTCGTGGTACACGGAGATCATCTCCTTCGGCGTGTCCGGGAAGTTGCGCTCGACGACGACGCTGCCGTTGGCGGCGACGCGGTACTCGGTGCCGACCGTCATCTCCCCCTCTCCTTCGGCTCCCTTGCCCGTCGGCATGCCTCCGGTCACCACCCAGCTGCCGGCGAGCCCCTTCATGCGCTCGAGCTCCGGCGAGCCGACGTAGGACGGGGGATGCATCTGGCCTTCTGCCTCGTCCGGCATCTTGCCGCCCTCCTCGGCGGACACGGCGAGAGCGAGGGCGGCGAGCAGGGCAAGTGCTGTTTTCTTCATCGGTTCAGTCCTTTCCGAGATGTCTGAGATGTGGATGTATCCAGTAGAAGAATCACCTGCCGAGAGTGCAGCCGGCAGAACCCATGGTGCGGTCCGGCCAGATGCGGCGCAGGCGGGAACGGTTCATCGTCGGGCAATCCGGAGACCGCCTACCGGCGGGGGGTAGCTTTCCTGGCGCGGCGGCCGAATTGCCTGGGGGGTTCCGGTCGTTCGGTCCGCGCCGGTTCAGGCGCCGTGCCGGGCCGCAGCGCAGCAATAGCGGCAGAGTGAAAGGGGTGGTCGTTTTCCGCAACCAGCCGGGAGCGGGTAAGCCGTTCGATGCCCTTGATCAGGCCGACCTCTTCGGCGTTGCAGAACGACATCGCCATCCCGATGCACCCGGCGCGGGCGGTGCGGCCGATGCGGTGCACATAACTTTCCGGGTCGACGGGCATCTCGTAGTTGATCACGTGCGAAATGGCCTCTACGTCGATCCCGCGGGCGGCGATGTCGGTTGCGACCAGAACCTTGACCCGGCCGCGGTCGAACGCCTCGAGCGCCGCCTGCCGGGCCCCTTGGCCCTTGTTCGAGTGCATGACCTCGACTCCGATGCCCCCATTGCGCAGCTGCCTGGTCAGGCGGTTGGCGCGGTGTTTCGTGCGCGTAAAAACCAGGGCCCGTTCTGTCTTCTCGTCCTTGAGAACCGCGGTCAGCAGGTTGCGCTTGTGCTCCTGGGCAACGAAGAAAACCTTCTGATCGATCAGCTCCGGAACCGAAGCGGCCGGGGTGACTTCGATGCGGGACGGATCGCGCATCATGTCGCCGGAGAGCTTGGCGATCTCCGCGGACAGGGTCGCCGAAAAAAGCAGCGTCTGGCGCTTTCGCGGCGTCGCCGAGACAATGCGGCGGACGTCGGGCGCAAACCCCATGTCGAGCATGCGGTCCGCCTCGTCGAGGACGAGAACTTCCACTGCATCGAGCTTGACCTCGCGCTGCCGGTACAGATCGAGCAGCCGTCCCGGCGTCGCGACGACGATGTCGGGTCTCTTGCGCAGGGCGGCAATCTGCGGTCCGGCGGAGACGCCGCCGAGCAGGACGGTTGCGCGCAGCGGCAGATGGCGGCCGTAGTCGCTCAGACTCCCGGCGACCTGAAGGGCCAGCTCTCGCGTCGGCGTCAGGATCAGGCCGCGGACCGGCCTGTTGCCGTTCATCCGCGCCTGCAGCCGCTGGAGCATCGGCAGCGTGAAGGCGGCGGTTTTTCCGGTGCCGGTCTGGGCGGCGGCGAGAACGTCGTTGCCGTCGAGCACTTCCGGTATGGCGGCGCGCTGAATGGGGGTGGGTTGTTCATACCCCTCCTCCGTGAGAGCGCGGAGAATGGGCTTGCTCAGTGAGAGCTCTTCGAACTGATGGGAATGCATGATGACTCCTGTTTCAGTGGACCCGGGATAAACGGCGACGCAACCTCGGGTGATACCACCAAAGCAGGCAGGATTGAAGCCGAGAGGTGACGCTGGAAATCGCGGAAGGATTGGGCAGGTGAGCTTTGAAGCTGTGTGGAAACGTATGGCCGCGGCGCTGGTCAGGCAAATCGCAGGCCGCGTCGCCCGTTCACGGACCAACCGCCGCGCTGCCCCTTTGACTGGCGAGCGGTTGACAGGTTCCGAAGCGCAAAGGGGGCTCGCACGCCGCGGGTGGAACCCGGCTACAGCCGCGACATCACGCGGCGGGCCGCGGCGACGGGGTTCACCATCAGATCAGGTCATCCACAGTCACGTTGAGCGCGGCAGCCAAGCGCTTCAGTGCATTGACCGAACCGGGTTTCTTCCCCTTCTCGATATCCGACAGATAGGAGGCCGGCACGCCAGCGCTGGCGGCAAGCTCGCTGGCCTTCAAGCCGCGGTGTTCCCGCCATACGCGAACCGGATGTTCGCCGTCCGCGAGGCGCTTGGACAACTCGAAGGGCACGAGTTCCTGATCGGGATCTTCGAGAATGCGCTGAATAATGGCGGAATCCACGGCATCCTCCTCAGCGAGATTTCTCAATGCCTCGTACTCTGCAAGCGGGACAACGGCGAACTCTTCACCTGCCAGAGAGAGGGTCTGAATTGTGGCACGGGTCATCGGTATGCTTCTCCTCGGGGTAGGATAGCCGCAACTGTCATCGTTCGGGCTGCTGCATCGAGTGTGTAAAGCACCCGCCAATCGCCCACTCTCAGCCTGTAGCCAGCGGTGCCCTTCAAAGCGGTAATGTTGTTGTTTGGAGCGAAAGGATCCGCTGCAAGGTTACTGATTTTGTCGATTATGGTTCTCTCCAAGTTGGAAGGAATCGCTCGTAGTCGCCGCCTTGCTTCTTTGGTGATCATGACTTTGAACATGAAGAAAAATCATCTATTAGATAATTAACGTCAATGGGGTAATTTCCTGTCAGGAAATAATCCCCAGCGGTCTTTCTCCACCGGAGCATAGGGCAACCTCTGGTTTCCCTATGTCGTAGAACCCTGGCGCAGAAGGCTTGTTGAGTACCGGCTACAGCCGCGACAGCACGCGGCCGGCCGCGGCGACGGTTTCCTCCACCAGCTCGGAGGTGTGTGTCGTCGATATGAACCCGACCTCGAAGGCGGAGGGGGCGATGTAGATCCCCTCCTCCAGCATGCCGCGGAACCAGCGCTGGAACAGCCCGGTGTCGGCGCGCTGGACGTCGGCGTAGTTGACGACCGGGCCCGGGGTGAAGAACAGGCCGACCATCGAGCCGCAGTGATCGACCACGGCCTCGACGCCGGCGGCGGCCGCCGCTTCCCTCATGCCGGCGACCCACTGGGCGCCGCGCTCCTCCAGCTCGGGGTAGGGGTCCTCGTCGCGCAGGCAGCGCAAGGTCGCCAGCCCCGCGGTCATGGCGAGGGGATTCCCCGACAGGGTGCCGGCCTGATACACCGGGCCTGCAGGGGCCAGCGCGTCCATGATGTCGGCCCTGCCCCCGAAGGCGCCGACCGGCAGGCCGCCCCCGATGACCTTGGAAAAAGTGCACAGGTCGGGCATGACCCCGAAGCGCTCCTGGGCGCCGCCCAGTCCGACGCGGAACCCCGTCATCACCTCGTCGAAGATCAGCAGGATGCCGTGCTCGCTGCACAGGTCGCGCACCCCCCGCAGGAAGCCGGGCCGCGGCAGCACCAGTCCCATGTTTCCCGGCACCGGCTCGAGGATCACCGCGGCGACGTTGCCGGGGCCGAGGCTTGCGATCGATTTCGCCAGGAGGTCGAGGTCGTTGAACTCGATGCTGGCGGTGAGGCGGGCGATATCGGACGGGACTCCGGGGCTGCCGGCGATGCCGAAGGTGGCGACCCCGCTGCCGGCGTCGACCAGCAGGCTGTCGGAGTGGCCGTGGTAGCAGCCGTTGAACTTCAGCACCGCGTCGCGCCCGGTGAAGCCGCGGGCGAGGCGGACGGCCGTCATGCATGCCTCGGTGCCGGAGTTGACCATGCGCACCTTCTCCACCGACGGCACCACCCCGGCGATCAGGGCGGCCAGCTCCACCTCGATGTCGGTCGGGGCCCCGAAGCTGGTGCCGCGCCCGAGCACCTCCCCGAGCGCCTCGATGACGGCCGGCGGCCGGTGCCCGAGGATCATCGGCCCCCAGGAGCCGACGTAGTCGATGTAGCGCCTGCCGTCGGCGTCGACGACGTACGGGCCGTCCGCCTCGCGGATGAAGAGGGGATCTCCGCCGACCGCCTTGAAAGCCCGCACCGGGCTGTTTACGCCGCCCGGGATCAGGCTGGTCGCGCGTTCGTACAGCGCCCTGGATTTGTCGTTCACTGCCGCTCCGATCTGATGGAAATGGCGGTCCAGCTGTTTTCTAATGGTGGGCGATCCCGCGCCGCTGGAAGTAGCGCTGGTGGTACTCCTCGGCGCGGAAGAACTGGCCTGCCGCGGTCACCTCGGTGACGATGGGGCGGCCGTGCCGGCCGGAAGCCTCCTGCTCCGCCTTCACCCGTTCGGCCGCCTCCCGCTGCTCCGGGGTGCGGTAGAAGATGGCGGAGCGGTACTGCGAGCCGAAGTCCGGCCCCTGCCGGTTCAGGGTGGTGGGATCGTGGATGCCGAAGAAGATCTCGACGAGCCGCTCGTAGGAGACCTTCCCAGGGTCGAAGTCGATCTCGACCACCTCGGCGTGGCCGGTGGTGTCGCTGCACACCTGCCGGTAGGTCGGGTTGTCGGTGCGGCCTCCGGAATAGCCCGAGGCGACGTCGGCCACCCCGGGAACCTCGAGGAAGGCGGCCTCCACCCCCCAGAAACAGCCAGCTCCGAACATCGCTTTTTCAGTCATTTGGAATCCTTTGCCGCTATCGCGGAACGAGATGCGCTTCCGGTCGGCGTTTTCAGCAGCCGCCGCTGCCGGGACGGTACCGGCCGGCAGCTCTCGCAACGGTCAACTGAAGGGGAACTTTGGCCGCGGGCCCCGAAAAATCAACCCCGGGCAGGGACCTCTCGAGGGCCGCGGAAGTTCACGCCGCTCGCTCAAACAGAAGGACAATTGATGCATGCCAGGCCAGGTTGCCCCAGGCCTGGCATCCCCGCTCAGGTCTGCTCCTCAACCGCAAGCCGGATGATTTCCAGCATGAACAGGATGAAGGGCGTGCTCTCCCCGGCGGCCGTGCTCTCGCGGATGGCGGCGTAGTAGTCGCTCTGGCGGGCGTGCACGAGGCTCTCGACCGGAAGATGAGCGAACAGGTCCCGCCAGCGCGTCAGAATCAGCGTCTGCCACAGCCGCCCCATGCGGCCGTTGCCGTCCTCGAAGGGATGGATGAACTCGAACTCGTAATGAAAGACCGAACCGGCGATCAGCGGATGCTCCCCGGCACTTCCCACCCACCCAAGCAGCTTCCCCATCTGCTCCGGCACCCGGGCCGGGGGCGGGCCGACGTGGTGGACCCCGCCAGGTCCTCCGACCATCACCCGGCCGCGGCGGTAACTCCCCGGCCTGTCCAGCAGGCCGGCCATCAGGATTCGGTGCGCCTCCAGGAGGTCGGCCTCGTTGGCCGGATCCCACGCCTCGTACACGTCGTACGCCTTGATGGCGTTGCGGGCTTCCTGGATTTCCCGCAGGGGTCCGGCGACCGGTTTGCCGTCCAACAGCGTCGATATCTGTCCCTCGGTCAGGGTGTTCCCCTCGATCGCCAGCGATCCCTGTATGGTGCGGATGCGGTTGATACGCCGCAGCCGCAGATCCTGCGGGACGCCGGAAGCCTCCGCCCGCCCGATGGCCTCCCCGATCCGCTCCACCAGGGAAAGTATCTCCGGGGTGATCCGGTAGGGGGGCGCCTCGTTCAATTGTGCTGCAACCTGCTGCACTATTTCTCCGGATAGTCGCCGTACATCTCGGGATCCGGCTCGATTTCTACGACCTTGCCATTTTCCATAACCACGACCCCGGTCTTGTGTTGGTGCGCGGTCCTGTGTGCCCGTCTGGCGGCCCGGTGCAGCGCCTTAAGGACATCCTGCGTTTCCTTGTCGCCATGTTGCGAGGCAGGGGTCTCCCGGTTTCGTTCAGTCACAAGTTTTCTCCCTTGTCAATCAATTTGGGAACGCGGCCGCTGTTGTCGAACCACTGCCAGAAGTTGACGGTATGGCGGTAGGTTTTCTGAAACTTCTCGAGACCGGTCGCAAAGCGCCGGCAACGACCCCGCCAATTTCCCTTAATATACCGGATCGCCGCTACCCAACCGCACCCGAAAAACCCCTTGGCACGCCCCCCCGAACAGTTCCCCGAGCTTCCCGAAGAGGGACCCCCTCCCGGCGAACCCCCGCACAGGGCGCCGCTGCCGGACGCCGGCTCGGTCCGCCGCATGGGGATGCGCCTGTTCCTGATATCGCTCGGCCTCTTCTTCGCGGCGTCCCTGCTGGTGTTCGTCCTGACAGACCTGTCGCGTCCCCCGGAGTATCCGCCGGTCAGCAAGCCTCCGCCGGTGGCGATGTGGCTGTCGACGGCCATCCTGCTGCTCGCGGGAATGGCTATCGAGGGCGCCGCCTGGAACGCCCGCCGGGCACGCGTCGACGGGGTGCGGCGCTGGGTGAAGGTCACCTTCTTCACCAGCATCGCCTTCGTCGCGGTGCAGTCGCACGCGGTCGTCCGCCTCTTCCACGAGCACGAGCTCTCCCTGACCACGCCGGGTCTCGGCATGGAGGGGGTGACCTTCTGCCTGATCGCCATCCACGCCGCCCACGTGCTCGGCGGCCTGGTGCCTCTGGGCTCACTCGCCTGGCGCGCGGCCTACGGGCGCCTCGGGCTGGAGCACCTGCCCACCGTGCGCGGCTGCGCGACCTACTGGCATTTCCTGGAGGGAGTCTGGGTCGCGATGTTCGCGACCTTCCTGATCACGTCCTGAGCCGCTGGCTGCGCAGCGACTCCGACCGTCTGGACCGCGAGGTGCGGCCCCACTTGAAAACGGGATAGCCCTGCCCGGTCCCTCGCCCTTCCGCTACAGGTAGCGGAGCCGCAACCGCATCAACTCACGCCGCGCCCCCGCGGTTTCAGCCTGCGACACCGAGCTCTCCCTCGATCCGGCCGAGCGCCTCGTCGATGATCCCCAGCCCCTCGTCGACCTGGTCCGGGGTGGTGATCAGCGGCGGGTAGAAGCGCACGTCGTCGCCGTTCTTCCAGTCGGCGCAGCCGCCCGTCCCAGAGGCTGACAGTCCGCGCTCGAACATCAGCTCGACCATCCGCTTGTGGACGTTCTCCGAGGCCGGGAACGGCTCGCGGGTGCCGCGGTCCCTGACCAACTCGATCCCCAGCAGCATCCCCCTGCCGCGGATCTCGCCGACGATGGGATGGCGCTCGAGCCGCTGCCGTGCCTGCTCGTGCAGGTAAACCCCGGTCGCCGCGGCCCCGGCAATCACCTGCTCCTCCTCGAGAATGTCCTGCACCGTCAGGCCGACGCGCATGGCGACCGGGTTGTCGACGTAGGTGAAGACGTGGGCGAAGCTGTCGCCGCTGGCACGGAAGCTGTCGCGGATCCCGCCGCGCATTATAACCCCGCTCAGCGGACAGTACCCCGCGCTCGCCGCCTTGCCGAAGACGATCATGTCCGGCACCACGCCCCAGTGCTCGATGGCGAACGGCTTCCCGGTGCGGCCGAAGCCGGTTATGATCTCGTCGGCGATGAAGAGCACGCCGTACTTGTCGCAGGTCTCGCGCACGATTCCGTAGTACTCCTCCGGCGGGACGCCGGCGGCGATGCCCCCCTGGACCACCGGCTCGGCGACGAAGGCGGCGACGTTGTCGGGCCCGAGCTGCAGGATCGCCTTCTCGAGCTCGTTGGCGCAGCTGTAGTTGCAGCGGCTGTCGCAGCCGGCGAAGGAGCAGCGGTAGGGGTAGCAGGGGGCGATGTGGTGGAACGGCAGCAGCCACGGGGAGAACGGCTCCCGGATCGCCGGCATGCCGGTGGCCGACAGCGCCCCGAGGGTGGCCCCGTGGTAGCCGCGCCAGCGGGCGATCACCCGGAACTTCTGCCTGTTCCCCTGCTGCAGGTGGTACTGCCGCGCGATCTTGAGCGCCGTCTCGATCCCCTCCGAGCCGCCGCTGACGAAGTAGACGCAGTCGAGGTCGCCCGGGGCCAGGGCGGCGATCCGCTGCGACAGCTCGCGCGCCGGCTGGTTGGTGTGGAAGGCGGAGAAGCAGTACGCCAGGGTCCCGGCCTGCTCGGCCATGGCCGCGGCGATGCGCTTGTTGCCGTGGCCGAGGATGACGTTGCCGGCACCGGAGTGGCCGTCGATGTAGCGCCGGCCCGCGTCGTCGAAGAGGTAGATCCCCTCGCCGCGGACCATGACCGGGTACTCCTGGTTGAGGTCGCGGTGGAACAGACTGTCGCAGTCCGCAGTGCTCACGGCGGCTCCTTTCTTCGGTGCCTCAGCAGTTTCGCATCGGTCCCGGTCGACCCCGGTGGATCAAAGGGCGGCGGGCAGCGTGCAACGTTCCTGATTGGCGGACCCGGAGCCCGGCGAGAACTCCGGATTGCCCGTCCCGCACCCAGGCCGGGCGGCGTGAAGCCTTCCTGATTGGCGGACCCGGAGATTCCCGGAATGCCAGGCGCGCCCCGGGCCCCCGGCGCCCCGGCGACCAGCACGCTCAGTAGTCGGCGACCGAGCCGTCGCGCAGACGGGCGTTCGGCCAGCTGAACTTCCGCGACCGGTCCGAGGCCAGCTCGACGACCTTGGCCTCGTCGACCTCGACCCCGAGTCCGGGGCCCTCGGGAAGCGACACGTACCCCGCCTCGTCCATCTCCCAGTGCTTGCGGGCGACGCCGTCCGGCAGCACCCCCTCGTACCCCTCGTGGATCAGGAAGAACGGCACCGCGGCCGACACCTGCAGGCTCGCCGTCAGCCCGAGGTGGGACATGGTGCAGTGCGGGGCGATCGGCACGTGGTGGGCCTCGGCGAGGGCGGCGACCTTGCGCATCTGGCTGATGCCGCCGCCGTGGCCGCAGTCCGGCTGCAGGATGTCGATCACCTGCGCCTCGAGAATCTCGCGCACCTCCCAGATGGTGCGGTCGCGCTCGCCGGTCGCCAGCGGCACCGGCACCGACGGCCGCAGCTTCGCCATCACCTCGATGTTGCCCGGCACCCAGGCCTCCTCGAGGAACAGCAGGTCGTCCGGCTTGAGCTGCGCCGCGAACTGTTTGACGATCGGGGGCGGCAGCATGCTGTGGGCGTCGAACATCACGGCGCCGTCGTGGCCGACCTTGGCCCGCGCCTCCCGCACCCTCTGCACGAGCACGTCGATCTCCGCCGGCGTCCCGGCGTGGTACTGCGACCCGGGCGGCCCCACCTTGACCGCCTTGGAGCTTGGGTATTTCCAGATCTTGTCGCGCACTGGCCCCCCGAGAAGGCGGTAGACCGGCACTCCGTAGAGCTTGCCGGCGATGTCCCACAGCGCCATGTCGATCCCCGAGATGGTGTGCACCATCAGGCCGCCGCCGCGGATGTTGCGGTGCGCCCGGAACATCCGCTGCCACAGGTGCTCCATCCGCGTCGGGTTCTCCCCTATGACGATCTCCGACAGCGACCGCGCCAGGGCGCAGGCGACCCCGGACTCCATGTTGTTGATCTCCCCCCAGCCGGTCACCCCCATGCTGGTCTCGATCTTGACGTAGGCCTTCGGGTCCATCGGGTATGCGGTCAGCGACGTCACCCGGATCTGCGATCCTCGGTCCTCAAGTTCGGCTGTCAACTCGGTGTTCTCCTTTCAGTCTTCTGTGTCCTGCCCCGAAAAAGTTTGCATAAATCCCGCCGCCGGGGCACCCCGGCACGCCAGGCGTCTGAGCCGTGCCTGCCTGTCCCTGTCCGCAAGCCAAGCGGGCGTCAGACAGGCCGTCGCGAGGCAGGCAGCGAGTCGTACCCGAGGGTGTATGGCCAGCAGGGCGGGATATCTACGGGGACCCGGACCCTCGTTTGTCGGCCGGCCGGTTGTTGGGCCCCGGTCCAATGCCGTCAGCCCGGCTCCGGCGGAATCCAGCGTCTCATCCTTCCCCTGCCTGCCCTTCGTCGTCGAGCCGTACCAGCGGTCCCTGAAGTATCTGTTCGAAGTTCTCCGGCCAGCGGAGGTCCGCCAGAATCCGCCTCCAGCGTTCGGGATGGCTCTTGTGGGTGCAGCGGGGCTCGAACCCCAGCCGCAGGTAGGTCTTCTGGGCCGCGGTGCGGAAATCGTCGGTCAGCAGGGCCATGGCAATGCGCCCCTCCTCCCGCGAGTGCTCCATGGCGGCGATGGAGACCGCTGTCCCCAGCTTCTTCCCGGCGTGGCCGGGGTCGGTGCCTACCCAGTGCAGCATCCCCCGGCGGGAGCCCACGGGCGGATGCGTCCAGGCCGAGGCGGTGGCGGCGATCTCCCCGCCGGCGCTCACCACCAGCTTGACCCGCTCCGCCCGGTACACCGGATCCGCCGCCATCGACTCGGCGAAATCGGTGGTGCCGGCAGCCCGCTCGAAGGCGGCGTCCATCAGGCGGTTCCAGCCCTCCTCGTCGCCGGGGCGGAAGTGCCGCAGGCAGTACCCTTCCGGGACCTCGGCCGGCGGCAGCCCGGCGAGCGAAGGCCGCTCCATCACCAGCTGCGGCAGATTCGGCTTGAAGAGACGGATGGCGGCCTCCGGCGCTCCACTAGATCAGGGCGAGGGCCTTGGTCATGCCCGCGGTCCAGCCGCCGTCGCAGTTGAAGGCGGAAGCGGTGACGAAGCGCGCCTCGTCGCTGGCGAGGAATACCGCGACCTCGGCGACCTCCTCCGGCTGCCCGATGCGGCCGAGGGGGGCTATGGTGCCGGCGAACCTGCGGCCCTCGGGGTTCTCTTCGAGGAAGGGCTGCGACATCGGCGTCTCGATCCAGCCGGGGCAGATGCAGTTAACGCGGATGTTCTCGGGGCCGTGGTCGATGGCCATGGCGCGGGTGAGCTGGATCACCGCCCCCTTGGTGGCGCAGTACCCGGCGATGTCCGACTCGGCGTAGAAGCTGTTGGCCGAGGCGGTGACGACGAAGGCGCCGCCCCCTCCCGCGCGCATGGCCGGCACCCCGTACTTGCCGAGCAGGAAGGTCCCCTTGACGTTGACGGAGAACAGCTGGTCCCAGTCGCTTTCCGGCAGGTCGACGACCGAGCCGTCCCTCATGATGCCGGCGTTGCTGAAGACGACGTCGAGGCGGCCGCGCTGCGCCACGGTTGCGGCGACCAGGGCTTCTACCTCCGCCGCCTTGCCGACGTCGGCGGCGTGCGCCGTGGTCGAGCCGGGGATCCCGGCGTTGACCTCGGCAACCGTCCGTTCGAGCCGCTCGCCGTCGATGTCGACGGCGGTCACCTTCGCCCCTTCCTCCGCGAAGCGCCGCACGCTCGCCGCCCCGATGCCCCCGGCGGCCCCGGTGACGATGGCAATCCGGTTCTCCAGTCTCATGCCCTTCCTCCTTCGAAGTGGTCCTGCACCAGGCGGGTGATGGCGTTGGGGCGGCCGTAGTAGCGCCGCACCGCTTCCTCCCCGGCGTAGAGCAGCCGCCCGGGAAAGATGGTGTAGTTGCTCAGGTGGCGGTCGCTCGAGCGGCCGCAGTAGATGTGAATGGTGCGGCGCTCCCGGTCGGTGCGGCGCACGTTGCCGGCGTGGATGGTCGCGGCGTTGAACAGCACCGCGGTGCCGGCGGGGCCCTCGATGTGGTGGGCGGCGCCGAGGTCGTACTCCTCGACCGGGGGCAGCTCCTCACCCTGCCCCGACCCGGGGATGACGCTGAAGGTGTGGGTGCCGGCGTCGACGTCGGAAAGGTAGTAGACCACCGACAGGTAGCGGGTCCGGTAGGGGACGCCGGCGTCGGGGCGCTGCGCGTCCCGGTGCCAGTGGCACTCGGGCTCGCCGTCGGGGTTGGGGACGCGGATGCGGACCGAGTGCTCCTCGGCGCACAGCTCCGGCCCCATGATCGCCTCGAGGAGGGGCAGCAGGCGGGCAGGCCTCATGGTGCCGTCCATGACCGGGTGGGCCATCAGGACGTGCACGGCGACGCGGGCGTTGCCCCGGTTCTGCCACAGGGTGGGGTTGGCCGCCAGGTCGGAGTCGACCGCCTCGTTGAGGGCGGCCACCTCCTCCCTGTCCAGGGCCCCGGGGACCACGAGGTAGCCGTTGGCCTCGTAGAGCTCGAGCTGCTGCCGCAGCTGCCGCGTTCCGGCGCCCGCCGGCGCCTCAGGGAGTGGGGGCATCTTCGCGGATGAGCCCCGCCGACTTCAGCTCCGCCCACATCTCCGCCGGTATGTCGCGGCGGTAGTCGGCGACGTTGGAGGTCACGTGCTCCGGGCGGATCGCCCCGGGAATGATCGCGGCCACGAGCGGATTGGCGAGCGGGAACTGCAGGGCCGCGGCGCGCAGCGGCACCCCGTGGGAGTCGCAGACCGACTCGATTGCCCGCGTCTTCTCGAGGATCTCCGGGGTAGCGGCGGCGTACTTGTAGTTGGCCCCTTCGACGGGCCCGGTCGCGAGGATGCCCGAGGCGAACGGGGCGCCGATGACGACGCCGGCCCCGTGCTTCCCGCAGAGCGGGAACTCGTCGTCGAGCACGTCCTGGTCGAGGAGGGTGTACGGCAGGGCGACGATGAAGAAGTCGAGGGGCACGGTTTCGAGAAACCGCCGGATCATGCCGTTCTCGTTGATGCCGGCGCCGATCGCCCCGATGCGGCCGCTCGCCTTGAGCTCGGCGAGGGCGCGCCAGCCGCTGGTGTAGAGCTGGCCCAGCCAGTAGTGGACGCGCTGCTCGGTCTGGTTGAACCAGAGGTCGAGATCGTGGATCAGCAGCATGTCGACGCGCTCGAGCCCCATCCGCTGCAGGCTGTCCTCCCAGGAGCGCATGACGCCGTCGTAGCTGTAGTCGAAGTGGAGGTCGAACGGCATCGGGGCGCTCCAGAACTCCGGGCTGAAGCGCTCGGGCGAAACCGCCTTGAAGATGCGGCCGACCTTGGTGGAGAGGACGAAGTCGCCGCGCTCCTGCTGGCGCAGGAACCAGCCGGTGCGGTGCTCGCTCTTGGTGTGCCCGTAGAACGGGGCGGTGTCATAGTAGCGCACGCCGCTGTCCCAGGCCGCCCGCAGGACGGCCTGCGCCTCCTCCTCGGTCAGCGTCGCGAACAGGTCCCCGAGAGGAGCGGTGCCGAGCCCGAACTCGGAGACGGCGACCTCCGTCGAGCCGACCTTCCGGGTTGCAATCGCCGTTGCCATGTCGTTTCAGCTCCCTTTGTCGCGAGAGTTGTCGAAATGCCGCCGGTGCCTGTCCGAGGTTCCCGCTTCGAGGCGAAACCTGACCGCGGCGGCCGCCGGCCACCAACCGAAAGTGAGCCTGGACATGCTCTCCGGTCAGAGGGCAGGCAATATAGAATTGCCCGTTGCGGGCGCCAACAAAGGGCGGACCAGCTCCTCTTTGTCCCGCAAAGCTTCGCCGCTACGATCCTTGTCAACGGCCGGATGGGGCCGGATCGGGTACGAAAGGAAACCGGCATCCTGCCCTGGATCCTTCCCGCCGGCCGGCCGGGTCCGCCGGGATGCCCGGGGCATTCAACCCCGGCGTTCCCTGGCGTACATTGCCGGCGAAAACCGAAGGAGGGGGGTGGGAATGGCCATCCGAATGGGGATCATCGGCGCCGGAGGCATCGCCGGCGCACACGCCCGCGCCGCGGGCCAGGTGAGCGGAGTCGACCTCGTCGCCCTGTGCGACGTCTCCGGGGAGGCCCTGCAGCGCTTCGGCGACCAGACCGGGGTCGCCGCCCGCTACACCGATCTCGAGCGGATGCTCGAGCAGGAGAACCTCGACACCCTGTCGGTCTGCACCTGGGGTGACAGCCACGCCGAGGTCGCAGTGCGGGCGGCCGAATCGGGAAATGTGCGGGCCATCCTGGTCGAGAAGCCGATCTCCTCAACCGCGGCCGAGTGCGCCCGCATGGTCGAGGCCGCCGAAGCCCACGGCGTGCTCCTGGCCGAGGCTTTCAAGTTCCGCCACCACCCCATGCACCTGAAGCTCAAGGAGCTCGTCGACGCGGGCGTCGGCGGCGAAGTGCGCACCATCCGGAGCAGTTTCGCGACCAGCGTCCAGGCCGAACAGATCCGCAGGGAGCTCAACTGGCGCTGGGATCCCGACCGCGGCGGCGGCGCCGTCTACGACCTCGCCTGCTACTGCATCCACCACGCCCGCTTCATCTACGGAGCAGAGCCGGAAACGGTGTTCGCCGTCAGCCGCCGCGGCCACACCGGGATCGACGAAGAGACCACCATTCTCCTGGAGTTTCCCGGCGGCGGAACTGCGGAGATCGCCGTCGGATACACCTATTACGCCACGCAGTACGTCGAGATCCACGGGACCGGAGGGCGGCTGCGCGCCGACTTGGCCTGGAACAACGAGAACCAGCCGACCGCCATCGACGCGGTGTTCGCCGGCGGCAACGCCCGCTTCGACTTCCCCCCGGTCTACCAGTTCGCCCTGCAGCTGCAGCACCTGCGCGATTGCCTGGAGCGCGGCGGCGAGTACCGCATCTCCCCGCAGAACAGCCTGGGGCAGATGCGGGTCATCGACGCGGTGTTCGCGTCGATCGAGAGCGGCGCGGCCGTGCGGCCCTGAGTCTAGCAGGAGAGTGTTCAAAAAGGGTTGCGTTTTTCCGCTCGAACGAGAACCATACTGAACGGAGATTGGGAGTCATTCATGACCTGCAACCGTCCGGTTTTCAGCTTGGTGCTTTGTGCAGTTCTGGCCAATTCCCTCCCTTCCGGCGCCCACATGGGGGACCGTCTGTTTCCAATTGCCTACCTGTCGCCGGAAACTCTGGCGGACATTGAACTGGACGGCCACGTTGAGGATTGGGTCGATGCCCTGGGCGAGCCGACGCTGTCGCCTTTGGACTTCACTCTGATGTCGCATCCATCGCTGATCTCCTACGACCAGTACGATCCTTCCAACCTCGATTTCCGCATCTGGCTGGGATGGACGAAGGAGGGGAAGATCCATGCCGCTACCGAATTCGCCGACGACGTGTATCGCAATGACGACCCTCCCATTTTCTATTTTGCCGACAGCATCGCACTGCTTGTGGATGGCGATCATTCCGGGGGGCCATACGAATTCATCAATGCTCACGGACCGAATGAGACTCCTGAGCTCAACCCAAACAACAACAGGCAGGCGCAGCATTACGAGGCGATTTCTCGGGTGGCAAGCGGACCTCTGGTTGATCTGCCTTTTGTATCACAGTTCGTGGATGCTGCCTGGATATTGGAGCCGCCGTTCGCCTTTGGAGGTGGTGGAGTTGTCGGCGAGAACCCCACATTCTGGGTGATCGAATTCTTTGCGACCTGCTTCGACCAGTTGGACGCGTTGAACCCCGGGGACAGTGTCGTATCCCGGTTTTCCGAAGGCAGCGTGATCGGGTTCGATTTTTTAGTGAATGACTGGGACAGGGACTCGACGCGAAATGCCCGGTTCTTTCTGTCTGATCAGAATGATGAAGGTACTGGAGGGGAAGGAGCGGACTTCTTTGCCGATGGGCTGCTGCTGGGCCCCGGCGGGAAGCCTGGCGACTCCGCGGTTCAATCCGTCTCCTGGGGACGCATCAAGGCTTCCCTGGAAACAGGTTTTCCCGGGAATGGTTCTTTTGCCGACAGGGACTGAGCCTCACCTGGTGCGGGATCCCGCCAAGGGCATGATCCGGTTCCTCTTCATCCCCCTGCTGCTCGCGGCTTTTCAGATCGAAGCTGCCGGATTTTCCTCTGAATAGCAGACCTCCCGGTCGCTGAAGCAGGACAGCATTGTTGCTGTTCAGGATTCCGTCGAGCGCCAGGCGCCTGAAGCGCCCGCTCCCGGAGAAGGGCCGTTCACCCTTCCGGCCACCGAAGTAAATCCCCTGCCGCACCCTCTTCGCTACCCGCCCCAAAGCCCCTCCGAAGGCCTTCTCCTTCAACATCTGCGCCGCCTGCAAAACAAAACCTGGTTTCACTGGACGCGCAGCCTCCATCTGCGGTCGAGCGCCGGGTGGGCTCGGAAACTCGGCGGCTTCCGCCTTGGGGAAATCGGTTTCGTGCACCGCCTCTCCGACAGCCGCCGCGCCGGTCTGTCGGTGGTCGCCTTCGAGGTCGAGTCCCGGTTCGGAGATCTCGCCGACGGCGCCCGCCACTCCGTCACGGCCCTGGAGCTGACCGGCCACCGCCTCCTCTTCTCCCAGCCCGGCTTGCGCCTTGAACTGGTGGCCGGGGCAGGTTTCGCCCGCGTCGGCGGCGAGCTTCGCCGCCGCAATTCGACGGGTGCTCTGCGCTCCAGCCATCTCGACGGCAGATCCGCCTTCCCGCTCTCCCTCGGGGTGCGCGCCAACTTTCCGGCCTTTTTCTCCCTTCGGGAGGACCGAAATGCCGTTCTCTTCGGAGAGTTCCGTTACCGTCACCTCGACAAGTCCTGGACTACCTCGGGGATTTCCCGGGAATTCCAGCTCGGTGGCCTGTTCGCGAACGGCGGCCTGATGGTCCGCTTCCCCGTGTCTCCTTCCCCCGGGAAGCCGTACCCCTTGGGGCGGGATGCCCGGGAAGTGGAGGAGTCTCCGCGGAGCCCCACGGTTCCATGAGCTCGAAGCGGACTCCCTGGCTTGAGTCCCTTCACTGAATTACCGAACCCGTGAGTACTACGCAGGATCAGGGTCAGGGCATGGAAAAGGGCCGGTCAATCTGCGGGACCGGCCCTTTTCATTCAGGGGCGGCAGCCCCCCGGCGGAGTGATTTCCAGCCAACTCGAAGGCGGGCACCAGCCTCTCCCTACCCGCCCTCCTCATCGAAGAACCCCAGGTCCTCGCGCGCCGCGCGGCGCGCCGCCTCCTCGTCGAGGGTGACGCCGAGACCGGGAGCGCGCGGCAGGGGGATGTGCCCGTCGACGATCAGGTCGCGCTCCACCGTCAGGCTGTTCCAGACCTCGTTGTCGAGGTGGTGGAACTCGAGGACCTGGAAGTTGGGGGAAGCGGCGCAGGCGTGGGCCATGGCCATCGTGCCGATCGGCCCGCAGATGTTGTGGGGGGAGATCGGCATGTAGTAGATGTCGGCGAGGTCGGCGATGCGCCGCCCTTCCGACAGCCCGCCCGCCTTGGCGAGGTCGGGGGAGATGATGTCGGTCGCCTGGGTCTCGACCAGCTCGCGGAACCCGTGCCGCGTGTACAGGTTCTCGCCGGTGCAGATCGGCACCCGCGTAGCCGCCTTCACTTCCTTCAGGGCGGCGACGTTCTCGGCGGGAATCGGGTCTTCCAGCCACATCAGGTCCAGCTCCTCGAAGGCGTAGGCGACCTTGAGGATGTCGTGGGGGGCGTAGGCCCAGTGGGCGTCGATCAGCAGGTCCGTGTTCGGATCGAGCGCCTCGCGGATCGCCGTGACCACCTCGATGTGGAAGGCGATGTCGCGGTTGCTCATGGTGCGGTTGTAGCGGTCGCGCCGGTCGGGGCGCGGGTCGATGTCGAACTTGATGGCGTCGAAGCCGCGCGCCTCCACGGCCCTGGCCTTGGCTGCCCAGGATTCGGGATTGTCGTCCTCGTCACCGGCGTGGCAGTCGTTGTAGACACGGATGGAGTCGCGCCAGGCCCCCCCGAGCAGTTGCCAGATCGGAACGCCGAGGGCCTGCCCGGCGATGTCCCACAGGGCCATCTCGATGCCGCTGATGGCGCTCATCACCGCCCCCTGGTAATACCCCGATGCCGACATCGAGCTCTTCATGTCGCGGAAGAGCCTGTCGACGTTGCGCGGATCCTGGCCGATGAGGGCGCGCTGCGTGAGGCGCTCGTCGACGGCGATGTGGTGGACGCCGGCCCCGTGGTAGGCCTCGCCGATGCCGGTGATCCCCTCGTCGGTGCGCACCTTGACCAGCACCCAGGGCATCGGTTGCAGGAGGACGGCTCCGATGTCGACGATCTTCATTTCAGCTCCCTCCGAGTTGTACCCGGGTGAGGGCGTCGGTGGGGTTCAGGTGGGGGATCGAGCGCTCGAGGAACTGCTCGAGCAGCTCGTCCGGGGTCAGGTCGGAGGTGTCGATGGAGAACTTGCGGCGGATCCAGGACTGCCCGAACTCGCTGCGGAACTGCTCGAGCACCTCCTCGACGTCGGCGGCCGGCACCATCTGGTGCGGGTGGGGATCGCTCTCGCCGCGGCCGCGGATCACCTCGGGGCGCGCGTGCAGGTGCACGAGGATCACGTCGTCGGGCATGTCGGGCTCGTACTCGCGGACCTCGACGTTGGTCCCGGGGTAGTAGTAGCGCGGTCCGTAGACCGCCTCCTCGATGTGGAAGCCCCCCATCAGGATGTGCTCGTAGCGGTACAGCAGGCGTATGTGATAGACGATCTGGAAGCGCTGGAAGCGCTCCTTGATCCCGGGAAGCATGTCGAGCATGGCCCGCTGCTCTTCCTCGTCGAGATGGAAGGGGTCCGGGATGGTGAAGTGGTCGTCGAGGTGGTGGTTGATCCCCCGCTCCCGGCCCCAGGCGTAGATGCGGTCGATCAGGGTGCTCACCCCGGAGTACTCGCATCCGACTGCTACTACCTTCATGTCGTCTCCTTGTTCGGTGTATTGGGAAATCCGCACTGGCTGGCAGCGGTGAAACTCGCCCCGAAGCCGGGGCCGGGCAATCCGCTGGCGATCAGGCGCGCAGAACGCGCGCCGACACCTCCTCGAGGTTCAGCTCGATGCCGTAACCGGGCCCACCGGGCAGCAGCAGCCGGCCGTCCCGAACGGTTTCGCGCGGGTGCACCAGGTCCTCCCGCCACGGCACCTGCCCCCAGGCGTGCTCGAGGACCAGGAAAGACGGCTGCGCCGCCATCACCTGGGCCTGCACCGCGGTCAGCACCGGCCCGAACGGTCCGTGCGGCGCCGTGGCCATCCCCCGGTCCGCGGCCATGCCGGCCACCTCCCACAGCTCGCCGGCCCCACCGGCTATGGTCGCGTCCGGCATCGCCACGTCGAACAGCTCCGCATCCAGGGCCGGGCGGAACCCCCGGCGGAACATGAAGCGCTCCCCCCCGGCGAGCCGCAGGCCGGTCTCCCCCTTTACCCGGCGGTACCCCTCGACGTCGTCCTCGGCCACCGGCTCCTCGAGCCAGTAGAGGCCGAGGTCGGCGACCCCGCGGGCGATCTGGAGGGCCTCGCCGGCGCTGAAGATCCCGTAGCAGTCGAGCATCAGGTCGGCGTCCGGGCCGATGGCTGCGCGCACCGCCCGGGCGCACTCGATGCCGTTGGCGACGGCCGCGGCCCGGTCCCGCTTCATCGGCTCCCCTCCGAACGGGGCCAGCTTCATCGCCGCGAAGCCGTCCGCCGCGGCCCCGGCGGCGCTGCGCGCGAACGCCTGGGGGGTCAGCTCCCGGGTGCCCCGGGTGATGTTGGCGTACACCGGGATCTCCCGGTGAATGCGCTCCCCGAAGAGGGCGTGAACCGGTTTTCCCAGGCTCTTGCCGAGAATGTCCCAGAGGGCCTGCTCGACGGCGCTGAAGGCGTGCATCCCGGGGCGGTCGAGCTTCTCCGGCTCGAGGAAGGCGGCGATCTCCGCTATCCGCCGCGGGTCGCGGCCCTGCAGCGCTTCCCCGATCTCCCGCACCGCGTCGAGGCAGGCCCGCCGCGGCGCCGATGGGTTCATCTCCCCCAGGCCGCTTATTCCGTCGCCGGCGTGCACCTGCACGAAGACCCAGCTCTGGCGCCCGTCGACGGCGACCTCGTGGATGTCGAAGCCGGTGATTCTCATTCCACAAGCTCCGGCGCCAGACCTCCCGGCCCGTCCGGGCGGTTCTCATGCATTTGGGTCCCCGCTCATCCCTGCCTGGCGCGCCGCAGGGCGGGCGCCGTCCCCGGACAAAGGGGACACGGCGAGGATCAGGGCGTCCGCCCTGCCTGCTGCATTCCGGGCAGGGTCGCCTGGAAAGGCTCGAACTCCTCCCAGACTTCCGCGGGGATCTCCGCGGTCGCGTGGCGCACGTTCTCCTCGACCTCGGCGGCGGTGCGCGGGCCGACGAGGGTGGCGTCGACGTCGGGGCAGCGGAAGCTGAACTGCACGGCGAGGGCGCCGATGTCGACCTCGCGCTCGCGGCACCAGTCCCAGACCCTGGCGGCGGCCTCGAGGTCGGTGGGGGACCCGCCGCGGCGTTTCGCCGATTCCGACGGGTGCAGCCCGGCGAGAATGCCGGAGTTGTAGGGGGAGGCGTTGATGACGCCGATCCCCCTGGCGGCCGCCTCCCGCAGCAGGGGGGCGGCGCTGGTGCGGGTCAGGTGGTAGTCGTACGAAGGCAGGATGACGTCGAAGCGGCCGCTGTCGATGGCGCGCCGCTGCAGGGCGTGGCTCTGCACCCCCAGCCCGATGGCCCTGATTGCCCCCTGCTCCTTGAGCTCCTCGAGGGCCTCGACGGCTCCCCCGGACGCGAGCGCCTCGTCCATGTGCTCGTGGCCGTCCGGGTCGTGCACCAGCAAAACCTCGACGTGGTCGCGGAACAGCAGCCGGAAGCTCTCGTCGACCGACCAGAGGATGGAGTCGCGGTCGTAGCGGTGATGGCGTTCGGGATGGGTGCCGGCCTTGGTCGACAGGGTGACCCCTGCCCGCTGTTCTTGAGTCAGGCTGCGCAGCCCGAGGCCGAGCAGTTTCTGGGCCCCGCCGTCGGACCCGTACGCCGGGGAGGTGTCGAAGTAGCGGATGCCGAGCCCGGCGGCCCTCTGCACCGCGGCGACGGCGGCGTCCCGGCGCTCGGCCGCGGTGGCGCCGGGATGCTCGAGCTCGCCGATGTAACCGCCGATTCCCAGGGCCGTGGTGGTGATACCGGTGGACCCGAGGGTGCACTCGGGAAGGGCCGCGGACATCAGTCGACCACGGCCGCCGCGACCGCGTTCGACACCCGCCTCAGCAGGCTGCCGCCGGCCACCATCTGGTTGGTCAGCACGACGCAGATGAGGTCGCGCTCCGGATCGGCCCAAGCCACGGTCCCGGTGGCGCCGACGTGCCCGAAGGTGCGCTCCGACACCACCTCGCCGAAGAAGCTCCAGACGTGTGAGTCGCGCAGCGCCCAGCCGAGGCCCCAGGGGGCGTCGAGATGCCCGTTCCGGTCCGCGGTCATCGCCGCGCAGGCGGCCGGGCTGAAGACCTCGGCGCCGCCGCAGGAGCCGCCGTTGAGGACGGTCTGGAGCAGGACCGCGAGGTCGGTCCCCGAGCTGTGCATGCCGCCCCAGGGGTGGCCCTGGTCGCGCCAGTAGGGGCTGTTCTGCCCCCAGCTCTTCGCCTCGTCCCCCTCCTCCATGGTGGTGCCGCACCAGACCGTGTCGGGGATGGCGAAGCCGCCGAGCCCGAGGGCGCTGCGCTTCATCCCGAGCGGCGCGAACAGCTCGCGCTCCTGGAAATCGCGCAGGCGCTCGCCGGTGACGCGCTCGACGATCTCGGCGGCCAGCAGGATCCCCTTGCTCTGGTAGCGGAACGAGGTCCCCGGCTCGTAGAGCAGCCGCGTCCGAATCGCCCCCTCGACGAAGGCGCTCAGCGGCGCGTGCGCCCGCCGCAGGGGGACGTTCTCCGGGAGCATGTCCGGCATCCCCGAGACATGGGACAGCAGGTGGGAGACGCGGACCTTGGCCCGCTCCCAGCCGATGAACTCGGGGATGTGGAGATTGACGGGGTCGTCGAGGGAGACGAGGCCGCGGTCGACGACCTGCATGACGCTGCAGGCCGCCACCGGCTTGCTGATCGAGGCGAGCAGGAAGATCGAATCCGGCTGCACCTCCGGGGAGCCCGCGCGCGGCTGCAGGTGGCCGAACCCCTGCGAAAGCACCAGCTTTCCCTTTCTTGCGACCGCGATCGCCGCGGCCGTGACCGCCTTCTCCTCCAGGGCGGACTGCAGCAGGCCGGCGGCCCGCTCCAGGCCCCCGGCGGAGAGGCCGGCTTCAGCGGGAACCCCCGGTTCAAGTACTGTATTCTTCGGCATGCATCCTCCGGTCATGTATCTGCCCATCGGGACCGCCGGGACGGAAACGGAACCCGCTCCCGCCCGCACCCGGTACCGGGGCGGCCCGCCAATCTATGCAACGAGACCCTCGATTGCACTTGTCCCGTGACTGAAGAGACCCGCCCGCGGGACGCCGACGAGAAGGCCAGCCTGCGCATCACCCTGCGCGGCATCCTCGTCGGCGCCCTGACCATCGCCGGCCAGTTCACCTATCTCATCCTGATGGTGGGGCACACCTCGGGCTCGGGCAGCTACGTGCGCTCGCAGTTCCCGATGGTGGCGCTGATGCCGTTCGTGATGTGGCTGTTCGTCAACGTCCTCCTCAAGCGCCTGTGGCCCCGCCTCGCCCTGACCCGGGGGGAACTGCTGACCGTCTTCAGCATGCTCTGGATCGTCGGGGCGCTGCCGCAGTGGGGCTGGAGCGACTACTGGATCGCCATCGTCGCCGCCCCCGGTTACATGGCCACCCCCGAGAACCAGTGGGCGGACCTGCTGCTGCCCTACCTGCCCTGGCACGCCCTGCCGGAGGCGACTCCCCGGGTTATCGGCAACTTCTGGATGGGGCTGCCCCAGGGGGCCCCGCTGCCCTGGGACGGGTGGATCTCGGTGACGGCGCAGTGGCTGGCGGCCTCGGGGGCCATGCTGCTGTTCGGCATCTGCCTCGTGATCCTCTTCCAGCGCCAGTGGGTAGATGCGGAGAAACTGAGCTTTCCGCTGGCGCAGATGCCGCTGGACATGACCCGGGGGTTCGACGGCCCCGGGCGCATGCCGGACCTGTTCCGCTCCCGGCTCTTCTGGGGAGGGTTCGGCCTCGTCTTCCTGCCGCTGCTCTACAACGTCGCCACCTTCTTCTTCTTCGGCCTGCCGGAGTTCATCCTCTACACCCGGCAGATGGGTATAACCCTGCCGCAGCCGTTCCCGGGACTGAGCTTCCGCGTTCTGCCGTTCGTTCTCGCGGTGACCTACCTGTGCCCGCTCGACATACTCGGCAGCCTCGTGCTGTTCTACCTGCTGTCGGTCGTCAAGCTGGGAGCCCTCGACGCCGTCGGCTTCGAGATCGGGGAGTCGGGCCAGCAGATGCGCGGGGCGGAGATCCTGTCGATGGAGAGCTACGGCGCCATGGTCTTCGTCGCCGTCTGGTCCGTCTGGGTGGCGCGCCGGCACCTGAAGGAGGTGTGGGGCCAGGTGCGCCGCGGCGAGGGGGACCGGGCCGACGTGCGGCGCTACCGCGTCGCCGCGGCCGGGCTGGTGCTTTCGGGAGCCGCCGTCGTCGCCTGGGGGGTCCACCTCGGCGCCAGCCTGCCGGTGGCCGTGATCGCCTTCTGCGCCATGGCGGTCTCCTTCTTCGTGATCGTCAAGCTGATAGCGGCCACCGGGTTTCCCTACCTGATGCCGAACTGGGCGCACGCCAAGGGAGAGTCCCTGATAACCGACCTGATCGGGTCGTCGCGGCTCTCGCCGCAGCAGGTGGTGGCCTTCAAGATGTTCACGGGTAACGCCTTCTTCGGGAACATCCGCCTGCCGGCGTGGCCGGCCCTGCCCCACCACTTCCGGATCTTCCCGCTGCGGGAGCAGCCGGGCCGGGTGATCGCCGCGGTGCTCGTCGCCTTTCCCACCGGCTTCCTGGTCGCGGTCTGGGCCAGCCTCGAGACCGCCTACGAGCACGGCGGCACCACCCACCTGATGCTCGCCTTCAAGATGATCTACGACCAGACCACCCACCTGATCCAGAACCCGCGGGTGTTCGATCCCGGCAAGTGGGGCATCTGGCTCACCGGCTTCTTCGAGGCGGGGGCGCTCGCCTTCCTGCGCGCCCGCTACTACTGGTTCCCGCTGCACCCGATGGGGCTGGCGTTCCAGCACACCGCCGGAACCAGCATCTACTGGTTCAGCCTCTTTCTCGTCTGGATCGCCAAGCTCCTCCTGCTCCGCTACGGCGGCGTGCGCGCCTACCGCGCCGGCAAGCCGTTCTTCTACGCATGGGGATCGGCTACGTGGCGGCGGTGGTGCTTTCAGGGGTGGTCGACGTCATCTGGTTTCCGGTAGAGGGCCACCGGGTCCACGACTGGTAGGGCCTCGCTTCAGAAGCCGCGGCCGGGAGGATGCTCTTCCGCAGTCCCGGGTCCGCCCACGGTTTTATCGGAGTTGCCGCTTCCTCCGCCTGTTGTCGACGAACAGGCACGCCGTTGCCGCCATGTAGAGCAGGTTGACGGCGAGCAGGCCGCGCCGCAGCGGCGACAGCTCCGCCTCCAGGGTCAGGTCGTGCTCCCCGGCTTCCAGTTGCACCGCCATGAATCCCCCTGCCGTGCGCAGGGGGGCGGCCTCGCGGCCGTCGACGGTGACGCGCAGATGCGGAAAGTACGAGTAGGCCAGGCGGGCGAAGCAGGCCTCGCTGACCCGCAGTTTCAGGTCGACCCGCTGCATGCGCACCGTGTGCTCGAGGACCTCGACGGCCGGGTTGGTCCCCAGCTCCCGGCCCTCGGATCCGGGCACGTAGATCCGCTCGCACACCCGGGTTGCAGGATCGACACCTGTGTTGGCCACCAGGAACAGGGCGTGGTAGGAATCGGTGAGCATCTTCGTGAAACCGGAGTCGACTCCCTCGGACTCCATGGCGCTGAATGGTTCGCCGCTGGCGACGAGCTGGTCGAGCCCCCGGCGGGGAAACGGCTCGATCTTCGAAGACACCAGCACCGGGCCATGGGACCCGGTTGCGCCCAGGTCACCGATGCTTACCTGCTCGTCGCGATTTGACAGAATGTGATACCTGACATCCATCATGGTGAGCCCTGCCAGAACGATACCCCCGTGGTTGCGCCCGAAAAGGGTTTCGGGGAACTGTCCCTGCAGGGCGGCATCGATGCTGTCGTCAATCGCGAAATAACCCATCTCGACCAGCTTCGACAGGTATCGGTCGACCGGTTTTACGAAGTCGACCGCTGGCCTGGATCTCCCGGGGTGGAACGAACCCGGCCTCGGGCACGCGTGTCGAAATACAGTTGCCCTTTCAGCAAGTTCTCGCCCCGTTTTGAGCCGTTCCAGAGGACCCGGAAGTTCGGCAACTGTCCGCGGGCATCCAGGGAGTCGGCCTGCGCGCGGATTTGCGGGAACATGCCGGCTCCCAGGTCTCCGGCAAAATACACTTGCTGAAACGTCGCCGGCCCGAGGTCGACCGCGATTCCGCACAGGATCAGCGTCGAAACCGGAACCCTCCAGCGCCTGGGCCGCAGAAGGACCATCAGAGCCTGTGCCGCCGGCCCGGAGGCAAGGGCGAGAAAGAAAACGGTGAACAACAGGTAGCGGCCCGCCCCCATCATCTTCACGATGGGAATGGACTCGAAAAGCGGCCAGTGGTATCCGAAGACGATGAGGACCGTCAGAACGAGACAGCAGAGGGCCGGCAAGGAGCGCAGAATCAGCTTGCGGGAGCGGCTGAGGAAGGAGACGGCCGCCCCGGCCGCGACGACGATTACCAGCGTCAGTCCGAGGTACCCGCCGTACCAGTTGCCCTTGACGAGGCCGGGCGGGAGAATCGCCCAGAAGCGGTAGTTCGACCAGGCCAGCACGTGCTGCCAGGTCGGTGCCGGTATCCCCGAGAGATCCAGGCCTCGGTAGAGTCCCGTATGGTCGCGCTCGAGCCACATCGGCAGAGTCAGGTACCCCCCGAATACCAGGCCGCCGGCAAGGAGAACCGCGGACCATCCGGCCAACCCGGGACGCTCGCCGGCCGGGGTCTCCAGCACCAGCCGCAAGCCGATGTACAGGCCCAGCAGCACGGTTGCCCAGAAGGCGTAGCCCGGGTGAGTCAGGGCCAGGGCTCCCAGGCAGATTCCGCCTGCCAGACTGCTCGCCAGTCTCTCCCTGTGCCCCGCGAGACCGGGGCTCGACAGGCGCTCGAAGAAGTAGAAGGGCAGGGGCAGCAGGGCGTAGAAGAGCGACAGCGGAAAGCGGCCCATGATGATGACCTGCTGGGTATGCCAGAAGCTCAGCACGTAGGCCAGGCCGGCGATAAAGCCGGCCACCCGCGAGCCGGTCACGGTGCGCGCGAGCAGGTACATCGCCAAACCGGAAGCAGCGTGCAGGACCGCCATCACCGCTTTCAACGAGGCGAAAATGTCGGTCCAGAGCTGATCGACGAGCCCTGTCAGATAGAAGAACAGGAAGCCGTAGAACTGCAGGTACGGCGTACCCGTGCCGAGGTAGTTCGTCCAGATCGGCAGCTCCCCCTCCGCAATCGAGCGGGAGGCCATGTGAGAGAAGCAAATGTGCTGCGGCTGATCTCCCCCCCACGGGAAATGACCGGAGCCGAGGTAAAACCGGACCGCAACGAAACCGGCGGCCCCGAGCAGGGCGATGGTCCTGCCTTCCCTGGTGAAGACCGAGCGCAGCAGGGCGCTCAGGCAGCCGCCGCGGTGTTCGGCGACCAACAGCGCCAGGAACAGGCCGGCTGTCGCGGCGAGCAGGGCGTAGTCCAGCGGGGCGAACTCGATTCTTTCGAAGATGATCGACAGGTATTTCGAAAAACTGGTGAACCGCAAGCCGGGGGGTATGACCGCGAACCGGGCCATGGTCGTGTACTGGTGGACGAACAGCAGCAGTGCGAGCAGACCCAGGCCGCCGCCTGTGGCGTAGAGCTTCAGGTTCCCTGCCTGGCTGAAAGAGTCCGGTCCCCGCCTCCCCTTGCCCGCATCCCGGCGCGGCCGCACCCCCTCCCGTCCCGGTTTCCTTCCCGGCCCGGCGCGCGAAGGCACCCTAGAAATCCTCGACCGAGAAGCGGTAACCCCTGATCTGGGCCATGGGGGCGTCGTCGTTGATGTAGTTGGCGGCGAGGAAACAGCCGCGCTCGTACTCGACCCAGCCGGTATAGCCGCTGTCGCAGCTTATGTTGTTGCGGTCGTGGTCCAGGTGCAGCAGCAGGCCGACCTGCCTGTCGAGATCGGCTTCGAGGGCGCTGGCCAGGGGCTCGAGGAAGGCGAAGGTGTGAGGAGGAGTGCCGCCCCCGGCGATGACGATTTCGTGCTCGTCGATCTGGGTGCCGGGCCCCGGTTTCAGGCGGCTCCGGAATGGGGCGTTCTCCGGCACGTTGGGGACGACGATGGAACGCCTCTCCAGGCGCCGGCGCACGGTCTCCTCACTCATGTCGACGCGCCATCCCGAGCGCAGGTTGAAGCGGCCGAGGGTCAGCACCAGCCCGTCCCGGGTCACCCCGGATACCGGCATGCCGTGCGCGGCCGGGTTGAGGGTGTCGAAAGGGCCCTCCCAGGAGCGGCCGCGGTCCCGGGAAATCATCTTCTGCAGCGGCCGGCCACGCCCGGACTCCTCCCTCAGGTAGACGACGAGCTCCCCGTCGGGGCAGGCGACGACGCTGGCTTCGGCGAGGCGGTAGTCCGGGTCCGGGCAGATGTCGAGCGGAGGCCCCCAGGTCCGCCCCTGGTCGGCGCTCGCCGAGACGTTCTGGACGACCCGCTCCATGCCGTCGGCGTAGGTGTTGGCCGGCAGCAGCCAGGTGCCGTCCGCGAGCTCGGTGACGACGTCGGGGCAGATGCCGTTGACGCTGGTCGCGAACCCGTCGGACCAGGACGCCCCGTCGTCGTCGCTGAACCAGAACACGATGCGGGCGTTGCCGGCGGTGGCGTTCCACTCGCCGGGCGGGAAGTCGATGCGGTCGCACAGAAGCAGGACGCGGCCGTCGGCCAGCTGCTGGATCTTCGGGCAGTTCCACTTGGTGAGGACGCCGTTCTCGTAGACCTCGTCGCGGAGCACGAAGCGTTCCGACCAGGTGCGGCCGGCGTCGTCGCTGCGGCGCAGGACGAGGCGGCAGAAGTCGCTGGCGACGTGGCCGTTGCTCTCCCGGTACGCCAGGAGGATGCGGCCGCTGCGGGTCAGGCACAGGTGCGGGAAGCACTCGTACACGCCGTCGTCACGCGAGATGGTGAATTTCTCCAGGGCCATCGAGGTCCTCTCTTTCCGGGGTTTCTCCTCCTGCGCCGGGGTTTCTGCTTCCCGTCACTCGGCGGGGTTTGCTGCTCCCTTCAGATCTGCCGGCATCTCCTGTGGCCTCGCAACAGCTGCGGCCACGTACAGCGGCTTCCGGTCAGTCCTCGATGCCGAAAAGCCGCGCCGCGTTGTTCCAGAAGATGTCCTCGACCTCGGCGTCCCCGAGGCGCTCCCCCCAGCAGGCCCACTTGATCGAGCGCAGGTGCTCAAGGCCGATCGCCAGCGGCTCTATGGTCTGGTGCTTCTCCTCCCAGACCGGCGTCTCCTCTCCGAGCCAGAGGAACGCGTCGGCCACCCCCACCGAGCGGCCGCGTCCGTGGCAGACCGGCAGGTCGGTCCCGTACATCAGCTTGTCGTGCCCGAGGAAGCGGATGATCGCCTGGTGGGCGACCGGCTCGCAGTTGACGCTGGTGTCGCAGTAGAGGTTGTCGAGGCCGGCCAGCTGCGGCAGGCCCTCGAGGTTGTGCCCCGGCTGGAACCCGCGCGCCGAGTGGGCGAGGATCAGGCGCATGTCCGGGTAGGTCTCGCAGTAGTGCCGGATCCAGTGGATGTTGCCCGGGTCGGCGGCGGCCCGCGACTTCACCATGTGCAGGGTGATCGCCCAGCCCTCCTCGCCGGCGACCTTCACCAAAGGCTCCGGCAGGTAGTCGGGGATCTCCGCCTCCCAGGTCGGCGTGACCGGGGCCATCGTGTGGTAGCACTTGAGGCCGTGCAGCCCCAGCCGTCTGACCTCCTCGCGCACCCACTCCGGGTCGTCCCCGGGCCTGACGAAGAACATGCCGCGGCAGTCCGGGGCCGCGGCGACGGCGGCGGCGACCCACTCGTTCTGCCTGGTGAAGCTGCCGTCCTCGCCGGGGGCCACCGAGGGCAGGAACAGCCCGGCGGTGTGGCGGCCGGGGTGGAGGTCCTCCATCAGCTCCCGGTACTCGGGGTAGCCGACGTCCGCCGGCCCGCCGGGGACCGACCACTCGACGAACTCCCCGCGCCACAGGTGGCTGTGCGCGTCGAAGACGCGGCCCGGCAGGAAGGAGTCGAGCTGGCTGGCGAAGAACTCCTTCTCGTAGTCGGCGAACCTGCTCATTCTCCGGCCTCCTTTCTCGCTTCCTCGATTCCCCGCGACAGCGATCCCCTGAGATGGGCCATCGCCTCGCCGAGGCAGATGAAACGGCAGCCGCGGGCGACGAGGCTGGCGTCGCCGATCTCCCACATGGTCCTGCCCGCCTTCTCCCCCGCCTCGCGGATGCGCGCCACCGCCCGCAGGAAGTCCGGGTGGTCCATCTGCGCGTTGACGCCGATGGCATGCGACAGGTCGTAGGGCCCGATGGCGATCGCCGTGGTGAGCTCGTGGGCGGCGATTTCATCGGCGTTCTCCAGGCCCTCGACGGTCTCGATCTGGGGCAGCACGATGAAGTCGTCCTCGACCTCGGCCCTCCAGGTTTCGGCCGAGTAGTCCCGCACCCAGTAGTTGCCGAGGCCGCCCGGCCGGCGCCCGCCCCGGGGGGGCATGTAGATGGCGTCGCGCACGCGGTCGAGGTCGGCGGCCGATTCCACCGAGGGGAGCAGGAAACCGCACGGCCCGCGGTCGATGGCGCGGCGGATGGTCGAGTACTGGCAGTCGATGGGACGCAGGAGCACGGCGAAGTCCGTCATGCGCCCGAGGGTGCACACGTCGGCGACGAGCCCGTCGTCGAAAGCGCCGTGCTCGCGGTCGACGATCATGTAGTCGAGGCCGACGGTCTTGAAGTAGTCGACCATCTGCGGGAACAGCTGCTCGGTGACGAGCACCCCGGTGGTCAGCCGGCCGCCGGCGATGCGGTCGAGAATTCGGCGCGCAGGTTTCATTTCGGAGTCTTCTGAGTTGCAGGAGCGGTGGACGGTTACACGAAGCGAAGGATAAACGGCCCCGGGGGCTCCGGCGGCAAGGGGAGGACCCGGCTTGTCGTTGCGGTGCGGGGGTGCTTTGTTGTGGAACCCCCCCGGGGTCAGCGACGGACAGGACCGGCCGCCGGATCCGGCGCCGGGGAACAGGCGCATTTTTCACGAAAAAAAGCTGGCGCAGCGGCGCCGGGGGGAGCACCGACAATGAGCGAGGAGCGGATTCGGGGGATTCTGCCGGTGGTGCAGACGGCGCTGGCTGCCGGCGGCGAGCTCGACATGGAGAGCATGGAACGGCAGGTCTCCTTCTGCATCGAGGCGGGCGCCCACGGCCTCGTCTACCCGGTGCTGGGCAGCGAGTTCCAGTTCCTGTCCGACGGGGAGCGGCGGCGCCTGCTCGAAGCCGTCGTCTCCGCCGCGGCCGGGGAGATCCCCGTCATCGCCGGCGTCGCCGGTCCCTCCTGGAAGGTGGCGGCGGAGCACGCCGGGTTCGCCCGCCGCATCGGGGCGGCCGCGGTGATCGCCATGCCGCCCTACATCGCCGTCGCCACCCCCCGGGAGATCTTCGAGTACTACCGCGCCATAGCGGATGCGGCGCAGCTCCCGGTGTTCATTCAGCACGCCCCGCAGGGGCCGGGGGTCGACCTCGCCTTCCTGAAGCGGCTGCTCACCGAGGTCGAGCACGTGCGCTACATCAAGGAGGAGATGGAACCGAGCGCCCACAACATCAGCGGCCTCCTAGAGGCCGACCTTCCGGGCTGCCTGGGGGTGATCGGGGGCGGCTGGTGCCGCTGGATGCCCTCCGAGCTCGAGCGCGGCGCGCACGGCTTCATGCCCTCGGTGGAGATCGTCGACATCCACGTGAAGATCTGGAACGCCTTCCAGGCCGGTGACAGGGCCGGGGCGCGGGCGGTCTTCAACCAGGTCGCCCCCTTCATCCACCTCACCTTCAACCTCGGGCTCCCGTTCGTAAAGGAAGTGCTGGTGCGCCGGGGCCTGTTGCGGTCCGCGCTGATGCGCCAGCCCGGAGCCGCGGCGCTCGACGACGCCGACCTGCGGGAGCTGGATGTCGCCCTCGCCGAGATCGAGCACCTGTTCATCAAGTAACCGAAAACCGATTTCCCTCAGGAGGACCGGACCGATGCAGATCAGCTACGCCACAGCGGGATTCAAGGACCAGCTCCAGGAGGCCCTCGACGGGATCGCCGCCGCCGGGTATTCCCACATCGAGCTTTCCTCGCAGGAGGGGCACCTCGACCGGATCTTCACCGGCCGCGAGCTCGGGCAGCTGCGGTCGCGGATCGAGGAGTCCGGTCTGCGCGCCGGAACCGTGCACGCGCCGATGATGCGCAACGTGCTCGGCGCCCCGGAGGAGGGCTGGCGGCGTGAGAAGGCCGCCCTGCTCGCGGAATACCTGCGCATGTCGGGCGCCCTCGGCGCCGGCGGCATGGTCATCCACCCGGTGCCGAACCCGAGGTTCGTCGAGGATCCGGAACGCCCGGAGCTGACCGGGATCATGTCCGCAGCGGCGCGGCGCTCCCTCGACGACCTGGCGCCGGTGGCGCTTGAGTCCGGGGTGCGGATTCTGCTGGAGAACCTGCCCTACCGCTCCCACTACCCGTTCCTGAACATGACCGGGCTGCGCGGCCTCGTCGACGACTACCCGGAGGAGGCGGTGGGGCTGGTCGTCGACACCGGCCACGCCTGGACCTCGGGGAACGACCCGGCCTCAGAAATCAGGACCGCGGGCGAGCGCCTCTGGGGCACCCATCTGCAGGACGTCGACGGCGAGGACCCGCAGGACAACCACTGGGCCCCGCTGCAGGGGGACCTCGACTGGAGGGGGATCCGGCAGGCCCTGCTCGAGGCCGGCTACCGCGGTTTCTGGACTTTCGAGGTGGCCAACCCCCGGCGGGGAGAGTCGCCGGCCGAGCTGGCGCGGATCACGTACGCCGCAGCCCGGGAGCTTTCCCTTCACCCATAGGGACGGCGGCAGTCCCGGGATCGGAAGCGGACAAGGGGCAGGGGCCGCCTGTCGCATGTGGGAACCGCCCGACACATCACCCGCGGGCAACAGGTAAAACCGACGACGTGGGCAAATCCCCCTTCAGCCTGAAGGGACTCGGCATCGGCACGCTCCTGTGCCTGGCGATCGGGGTCGTCGCCCCGTACGCGGCGGTCTTCTCCTACCACCGGATCGGCTTCAACCCCTCCTCTCCCGGGGCGCTGTTCTTCTTCGCCTGCGTCATCTTCGCCAACATCGCCGTCGCCTTCCTCGGCCGCCGGCTCGCCCTGTCCAAGCCCGACCTCGTCCTCATCTACTGCATGCTGCTGATGGCGGTGACCGTGCCGACCTGGGGGCTGATGTTCTTCCTGATCGGCACCATCGTATACCCCTTCTACTTCGCCACCCCCGAAAACCGCTTCGAAGACCTGTTCTTCGACTACATCCCGCAGTGGATGGTGCCCCGGGACCCGGAGGCCATCAAGGGATACTACGAGGGCCTGCCCAGGGGGACGCCGATCCCATGGGAGGTGTGGATAGAGCCGATGGCCTGGTGGCTCGGGCTGGTGGTGGTCATGGGGTTCATGCTCATCTGCCTCAGCGGCATCCTCCATCGCCAGTGGTCGACCCACGAGCGCCTCGCCTACCCGATGATGCAGCTGCCGCAGGGAATGCTCGACGGCGAAGAGGGGGCCGGGTCGAAAATCGCGCCCCTGTTCCGCAACCCGGTCATGTGGGTGGGGTTCTCCCTGCCCTTCGTCTACCTGACCATGAAGGGGCTCAACTTCCACTTCCCCTTCCTTCCCGACCCCGACCTCGACTCCGACCCCTGGGTGCTCCGGGGCAGCGTGTACCTGCCGATAAGGGTCGTGTTCGCCTACATCGGCTTCTTCTACCTCGCCAGCCTCGACCTGACCTTCAGCGTCTGGTTCTTCTTCCTCTTCTACAAGGTCCAGGAGGGGATCTTCAACGTCTTCGGCGTCGCCAGCACCGAGCGCCTCAGCGGCTACGAGTGGCCTCCCATCGCCGACCTCGTGCATCAGCAGACCGGGGCGGCGATCGTCTTCATCCTCTTCGGCCTGTGGAGCGCACGCGCCCACCTGCGGGACGTCATGCGCAGCGCCTGGAACCCCCGCAAAGGGGTCGACGACAGCGAGGAGCTGCTGCGCTACCGCACTGCCGTCTTCGGCTTTCTCGCCAGCTTCGCCGCCATCGGCTTCTGGCTGTGGCGCTCCGGGGTTCCGGGGCTGTACGTCCCGGTCCTGCTCGTCGTCAGCATCGTCTTCTTCGTCCTGGTGGCCCGCGTCGTCGCCACCGCGGGCGTCCCGACGACGCGCAGCCCGATCGTTCCCGCCTACTTCGTCATCTCCGGGTTCGGCACCTCGATGCTGGGAACCAAGGGCCTGGTGGCGCTGACTTTCACCTTCATCTGGCAGGGGGAGTCGCGCACCTCGCCGATGGTCGCCGCCTCCAACGGCCTCAAGCTCGCCGAGTCGGTGAAGGGATCGAAAAAGCGGCTGTTCTGGGGCCTGATGATCGCCCTGGCCGCCAGCCTGCTGGCGTCGCTCTGGACCACCCTCGAGCTCGCCTACAGCAACGGCGCCGTCAACCTCCCCCTTCTGCAACTGGCCGGGGGCCACTGCTGGCCCCAGATTGGCGGGACCGCGAACGCCATGCCGGAGGCCAACATGCGCGGCTGGCTGTTCAGGGGAATCGGGGGGGCCTTCGAGTTCCTGCTGATGTGGGGACAGCACCGCTGGCACTGGTGGCCCCTGCACCCGATCGGCTTCGCCGTCGCCTTCGGCTGGCTGACCAGCTCCGTCTGGTTCTCGGCGCTGATCGCCTGGGTCCTCAAGGCCGTCATCCTCCACGTCGGCGGCGGCAAGCTGTTCCAGACGCTCAAGCCCTTCTTCCTCGGGCTGATCCTCGGAGAGGTGCTGACCGCCGGGGGGTGGGTGGTCGTCTACTCCCTGACGGTCGAGTACGGCAGGGTGCTGTCCATCATGTAGACCGGGCATGCGAGGGTAGTCAGGCGTCCATCGCGGACGGGCCGGGCAGCCCGGCGCCCGGTAGTTGCCAGGGCACCCGGCCGCCCTGCCCCCGGTTTTGCACAATCGGGCGCAACGGTCCACTATCGTAAGCGCGAACCGCCCGCCTCATAATCCGCAGTCAACCGGTGAAAACAGCGACGTGAGCAAATCCCCCTTCAGCCTGAAGGGACTCGGCATCGGCACGCTCCTGTGCCTGGCGATCGGGGTCGTCGCCCCGTACGTCACCGTCTTCCAGTACCACTGGATCGGGTTCAACCCCTCCTCGCCCGGGGCCCTGCTCTTCTTCGCCTGCGTCATCTTCGCCAACATCGTCGTCGCCTTCCTCGGCCGCCGGCTCGCCCTGTCGAAACCCGACCTAGTCCTCATCTACTGCATGCTGCTGATGGCGGTGACCGTGCCGACCTGGGGGCTGATGTTCTTTCTGATCGGCACCATCGTCTACCCCTTCTACTACGCTACCCCCGAAAACCGCTTCGAAGAGCTCTTCTTCGACTACATTCCGCAGTGGATGGTGCCCCAGGACCCCGAGGCCATCAAGGGATACTACGAGGGTCTGCCCAAAGGGACCCCGATCCCCTGGGAGGTGTGGGTAGAGCCGATGGCCTGGTGGCTCGGGCTGGTGGTGGTCATGGGGTTCATGCTCATCTGTCTCAGCGGCATCCTGCACCGCCAGTGGTCGACCCACGAGCGCCTCGCCTACCCGATGATGCAGCTGCCGCAGGGAATGCTCGCCGGCGAGGAGGGGGCGGTGTCGAAGGTCCCGCCCCTGTTCCGCAACCCGGTCATGTGGGTGGGGTTCTCCCTGCCCTTCATCTACCTGACCATGAAGGGGCTCAACTTCCACTTCCCCTTCCTGCCCGACCCCGACCTCGGCGCCAGCTTCCCGATGTTCCGGGGAACCGTCAACCTGCCGATGAGGGTCGTGTTCGCCTACATCGGCTTCTTCTACCTCGCCAGCCTCGACCTCACCTTCAGCGTCTGGTTCTTCTACGTCTTCTGCAAGATCCAGGAGGGGATCTTCAACGTCTTCGGCATCGCCAGCACCGAGCGCCTGAGCGCCTACGAGTCGTACCCTCCCGCCGCCGACCTCACGCACCAGCAGACCGGGGCGGTGATCGTCTTCATCCTCTTCGGCCTGTGGAGCGCCCGCGCCCACCTCAGGGACGTGATGCGCACCGTCTGGAACCCGCGCAACGGGGTCGACGACAGCGAGGAGGTGCTGCGCTACCGCACCGCCGTCGTCGGCTTTGTCGCCAGCTTCGCCGCCATCGGCTTCTGGCTGTGGCGCTCCGGGGTGCCGGGGCTGTACGTCCCGATCCTGCTCGTCGTCAGCGTCATCTTCTTCGCCCTGGTTGCCCGCGTCGTCGCCACCGCGGGGGTTCCCACGGCGCGCAGCCCGATCGTTCCCGCCTACTTCATCATCTCCGGGTTCGGTACATCGTTGCTCGGGACCAAGGGCCTGGTCGCCCTCACCTACACCTTCATCTGGCAGGGGGAATCGCGCACCTCGCCGATGGTCGCCGCCTCCAACGGCCTCAAGCTCGCCGAGTCGGTGAAGGGATCGAAAAAGCGGCTGTTCTGGGGCCTGATGATCGCCCTGGTAGCCAGCCTGCTGGCGTCGCTGTGGACCACCCTCGAGCTCGCCTACAGCAACGGCGCCATCAACCTGTACCTGCTGCAGTGGGCCGGTGCCCACGGCTGGCCCTACATCGGCCCCACCTCGACAGAGATGCCCGGGGCCAACATGCGCGGCTGGCTGTTCAAGGGGATCGGGGGGGCCTTCGAGTTCCTGCTGATGTGGGGACAGCACCGCTGGTACTGGTGGCCCCTGCACCCGATCGGCTTCACCATCGCCTTCGGCTGGCTGACCAGCTCCATCTGGTTCTCCGCGCTGATCGCCTGGATCCTCAAGGCCATCATCCTCCACGTCGGCGGCGGCAAGCTGTTCCAGACGCTCAAGCCCTTCTTCCTCGGGCTGATCCTCGGGGAGGTGCTGACCGGGGGCGGGTGGGCGGTCGTCTACGCGCTCACCGTCGAAAACGGCAGGATCCTGTCCACCATGTAGGGGTGGTTCCCGGGACGGCTTGCCCACCGGTGCAAACGCCGCCTCGCCATAGAAGTGGAACCCCTACCTCCTGGGAACCTTTTTTTATCTTTCGTTCGCCGCGAGATATCAAGGAGGTCGTCAATTTCAGGGGATTGGTCATGCGAATTGAAAAGGACTCGGTCGGGATTTCCCGGGTTTGGCTGTTGACCTTGACGCTGGCTGTCGGGCCGGCAACCATGAGAGTTCATGCCCACGTCCGGGACGTCGTCTATCCGTTCACCGAGATCACCGACGACATGCTGGAGATGATGGACCTCACGGATGGCTCGATAGAGGACTGGGAGATTGTCGTGGGTGAACCGACTCTGACTCTTCTCGATTTCACTGCCGATACACGTTTTGTCGACACCCCCGAAAGGGATCCCGGCGATCTGGACCTTCAGGTCTGGTTAGGCTGGCACGGGGAAACGGGACGGCTGTGGTTTGGGGTTCAGGTCATTGACGACGTGTACATCGGTGGGTTTAAGAACAGAGACAATGACTTTCGGGGGAATTACGATAACATTGGACTTGTGGTCGACGGGGATCATAGTGGAGGTGAGTTCTTTTCGGGGAACGATTTGCAAAGGAATCGGCAAGCCCAGATATACCTTGTCGTCCCCGAGGCACGCGAAGGGGACCACCTTGGTTTGTGGACAACGAGTAACTTGGCTGATTGGATGGTGAAGCCTCCATATGCGGAGAGCGGAGGAATAGCCCAGGGCGAGAACCCTGTCGTATACGTGGTGGAGTTTGCAGTTACGCCGTTCGACCGGCTGCTGTGGAACGACAGCGAAGAAAGTGTAGCTTCAGACCTCAGCGCAGGAAAAGTAATCGGGTTCGATTTGGTACTCACAGATACGGACACAAAGCCTGGAAATTTAGATGGGTACTATAGATTGGTTTGGGCTCCGGAATTCGATCCCACAGCTGACGGATTCGGCGATGGTCTTCTGCTCCCGGCGGACGGAGAAACGGGGGACGACTCGGTCGTTGAGTCGATCACGTGGGCGCGGATCAAGGCAGCTCTACAGGACTGAGATGGAACTGCAGTGCTGTCTTCCCCAACGAGGACGACTTCGACCTCGTCCCTTTCCGTCAGGACATGACCCATTAATCTGTTGAAAAAGAGCTTTCGTATTTTCAGGGATAATTAGCCATGCAAACAGAACAGAACTCCTTGGCATTTCATTGAGTCGTCCGGTAATCGTTGCGCTGTGTATCATGGGGGCCAGCCTGAGAGTGCATGCCCACGTCGGGGACGTCGTCTATCCATTCATCGAGATCACCGATGAAATGCTGGAGATGATGGACCTGACAGACGGCTCGATCGAGGATTGGGAAACTGTGCTCGGTGAACCCACCTTGAATCTTCTGGGTTTTACCCGTTTGGAATTGGTTCCACGCCAGGGCTTGACCATCGCCCCAAGGGAACCCGGCGATTGGGACGTTCGGGTCTGGCTAGGTTGGCATCGGGGCACAGGTAGGCTGTATGTCGGTGCCCAGGTTAGCGACGACCGGTTTGTCGGTGGGTTTGAAGGCGGCGAGATTGATCGATCCGGATATGACTGCATCGCATTGAATATCGACGGCGACCACAGCGGGGGAGCTGCCAGGGCTAGCAGGGACTATGAGCAGGTTCAGTCCTATAGTGCGGTTCCCGAGGCCCCAGCGGGGTTGCATGTCGGTTTGGGGGCCTACGACGGTGCTGACTGGATGGACCAGCCCCCATATGCCGAGGGTGGCGGTGCCGCTCGAGGCGAGAACCCCACCGTATGGGTCGTGGAGTTCGCGATCACCCCCTTTGACTTGATGCTCGGGGACGATCCAGAGGCAAGTGTCGCTTCCAATCTCAGCCCCGGGATGACAGTTGGCTTCAATATCGGGGTCAACGATCTGGATACCGAACCAGAGGATTGGGGAGAGTTTAATAACCTTTTCTGGCCTACGGATTTTACCCCGAACGGATTCGGCGACGGCCTTCTGCTTGACGCGGGCGGCGGCTCGGTCGTCGAGTCGGTCTCCTGGGCCCGGATCAAAGCCTCACTGGAGATCACCCGCACCCCCTCCGAATGGTGACGCCCTCCCGAACATTGCGTTTATTTCCCGCCCGAGACACCTGGTCTGAAACCTCAATAACAACCGAAGGACGAAACCGATGGGACAGTGGCTTGAACGACGGTCGATGCCGACGCCGCGGCACGACCTGCAATCCGTCGCCGTCAACGGATCGATCTACGCGATCTCCGGGGCCGACGACCTCACCCTGCACGTGGTCGAGGTGTACGACGTCGCCAACGACGTCTGGATAAAGGGACCGCCGATTCCGACCGCCCGCGGCTGGCTCGGCGCCGACCTGCTCGACGGAAAGATCTACGTCGCCGGCGGCAAGACCATACAGACCGGGGAAATGCGCGTCCGCACCGGCCTCGACTACCACTTCATCTCGCGCGCCTGCCTCGAAGTTCTCGACGTCCGCACCCAGCAGTGGTCGGTCCTCGAGCCGATGCCGGGGGGCCACCGCGCCGGCGTCTCCGTCGTCGCCTGCGCCGGGAAGATCTGGGTGATCGGGGGCAACACCATGGACCCGGCCGACCCGCGCATCGTCGACCGCGTCGAGGTCTACGACCCGCGGGCGGCGGAATGGTCGGACGGCCCCTCCCTGCCGCGGCCGCTGCAGGGGCCCGGGGTGACGGCCCACGAGGGCAGGATCCACGTCTTCGGGGGCTGCACCGACAAGGACCCCGACAACCAGTTCCGCGGCGAGCAGTACGTCCTCGATCCGGCGGTGGGGAAGTGGGAGCGGCTCGCCCCGCAGCCGACCGGGCGCGAGTCGCAGGGGGTCGCCCTCCTCGACGGCTGCATGTACACCTTCGGGGGGCGGAATCCGAGCTACACCGCTTCCAACGAGATCTACGACTTCGCCCGCGACTCCTGGACCGCCGCCGAGCCGATGCCGGTCGGCAAGGCCTGGCTCGACGCCTGCACCGCCGGCGACAGGCTTTTCGCCATGGGCGGCGCCTACTCGCTTCCCGGCGGGGGGTTCAAGTGGATCCACGACCTGCACGAGTACGTCCCCTGAGCCGGGGAAACGGGGAAAATTCTATCGAAAGCATTCCGGTCAGACCGCCGCGGGCAAGCCGGTTGAAGATCACTGCCGCCTTTGGCCGGACGCCTCGGTCACCTTGCCGGCCAGACGAGGAGAACGACCATGACTCCTGAAGAGATCCTCTCGCACCCGCCCACCGTTCTCAGCGACGAGCAGCGCCGCTTCTACTTCGACAACGGCTACCTGCTCGTCGAAAGCATCGTGCCCGACGAATGGGTCGAGCGCCTCATCGCCGTTACCGGGGAGATGGTCGACCGCAGCCGCTCCCTGACGCAGTCGGACGCCATCTTCGACCTCGAGCCGGGCCACACCGCCGAAGACCCGCGCCTGCGCCGCCTGACCAGCCCGGTCGAGCACCACCCCGCCTACTGGGAGTTCGCCTCGCAGTCGGTCATCGCCGACATCGCCGCCGATCTCGTCGGCCCCGACGTCAAGTTTCACCACTCGAAGCTGAATTTCAAATGGGCGCGCGGCGGCGAGGAGGTGAAGTGGCACCAGGACATCACCTACTGGCCGCACACCAACTACACCCCCCTGACGATCGGCACCTACCTGCACGACGTCGGCGACGACCAGGGGCCGCTCGGGGCGATCGCGGGCAGCCACGACGGCCCGCTCTACAACCAGTACTCCAACGGCAGCTGGGTCGGCTGCCTGAGCGAGAAGGACGCCGCCGGCGTCGACACCGGCAGCGTCGAGTACCTCACCGGGCCTGCCGGGTCGGTGACCATCCACAACTGCCGGCTCATCCACGGTTCGCGGCCGAACCTGTCCGACCAGGGCCGGCCGCTGCTGCTCAACGTCTACTCCTCGGCCGACGCCTTCACCTACACCGCCAACCCGCTGCCGAGCCGCTACGAAGGGGAGATCGTGCGCGGCCGCCCGGCGCTTTGGGCGCACCACGACGGGCGGCCCTGCCTGGTGCCCCCCGACTGGTCGGGTGGCTACACCTCCCTCTACGCCATGCAGCAGCGGGAGGAGTGGGACGAGGAGCAGCTCGAGGCGGTTTCGAAGCAGACCCGGCAGATGCGCTCGGGGAACTGAGCACCTGTAGATGCTTGACGGGCGCGGCGAACCCTCGATGTTACCGCCCGGTCCGCCGGAACGCCGTAACGGGAGCAGATGATGGCAGTCGACCCGATGCTTCAGCGCCATGTGATGGGCCGCTTCGCCACCGGGGTGACCGTGGTGACCACCCGCGCCGGGGACGAGATGTGCGGCATGACCGCCAACGCGGTGATGTCCCTTTCCCTCGACCCGCCCCTCATCGTCGTATCGGTGGAAAAGACCGCTCACATGCACGGCGCCCTGCTCGAAAGCCGCTGCTTCGCGGTCAACGTCCTCAAGCAGGAGCACGAGTCCCTGTCGCGTCGTTTCGCCCGAAAGGGACCCAAGGATTTTTCCGATTTGAGCTGCACGGTGGAGGAGACCGGCTCGCCGATCCTCGACGACGCCCTCGCCTTCGCAGATTGCAAGGTCGTCGAGGTTCTCCCGGGCGGCGATCACGACATGTTCGTCGGCGAGCTGCTGGCCGCCGATTCCCGCGGGGGTCAGCCGTTGATCTTCTACGGCGGCAACTACGCACGCCTTCACCGGAACGGTGCCGGAAATGACTGATACCGCCCCCGCGGCCGCGGCCATCGGCGGCAACGGAGCCTCGCTGTCGCTGATCGACTGCGACGTCCACAACTCCCCCCGATCGATCACCGACCTGCTCCCGTACCTGTCGGAGCGCTGGAAAGCCTACATCGCACAGTCGGGGTTCAGCGGCCCCCCGGGACCCACCTATCCCAAAGGATTCTCGAACGCCGCGCGCCGGGACGCCTGGCCCCCGGACGGCGGACCTCCGGGCAGCGACCCGGACTTCGCGCGCGAGCAGCTGCTCGACCGCTGGGGGATCGAGGCCGCGGTTCTCAACCCGCTCTACGGCATGGCCGCGGTGCACAACCTCGACTTCGCCAACGCCCTGGCGCGGGCGGTGAACGAGTGGACGGCGGCCGTCTGGCTCGAAGCGGACGAGCGCTGGCGCGGTTCCATCGTCGCCAACACCAGCGACCCGCAGGCCGCCGCCGACGAGATCCGCCGCGCCGCCGCCGACCCGCGCTTCGTCCAGGTGCTGCTGCTGGTGCGCTCTCACGCCCCCTACGGCAGGCGCGAGTTCCTGCCGATCTTCGAGGCCTGCTGCGACGCCGGCCTGCCGGCCGGGATCCACTTCGGAGGCCGCGGCGGCGACAACCCGATAACCGCCTGCGGCTGGCCCTCGTACTACATCGAGGACCACACCGCGATGTCGCAGGCATTCGAGGCCCAGGTGCTGAGCCTAGTCTGCGAGGGGACGTTCGAAAAGTTCCCGTCGCTGCGGGTCGCCCTGGTCGAGGGGGGCTTCGCCTGGCTGCCGGGGCTTATGTGGCGGCTCGACAAGAACTACCGCGGCCTGCGCGACGAGGTGCCGTGGCTGACGAAGCCGCCCAGCGAGTACATCGTCGAGCACTTCCGGGCGACGACGCAGCCGATGGAAGAACCGGCGAACCCGAAGCACCTGCTGCAGCTGCTGGACATGATCGGCAGCGACGAGTTCCTGATGTTCGCCACCGATTACCCGCACTGGGACTTCGACCCCCCGGACCGCACCCTGCCGGCGGCCTTCCCCGACGCTCTCAGGCAGCGGATCATGGCCGGCAACGCCTCGAGGTTCTATGACTTCCACCGCGCTTGACGTCGGCGCCGCCGGGGACTTCGAGCCGGGGGTGCTGAAAAGGGTCGAGGCCGGCGGGCGGGCGCTCGTGGTCGTGCGCGACGGGGAGCGCGTCTTCGCCCTGCGCGACATCTGCTCCCACCGGGGTGCCCGCCTTTCCGACGGCGTCCTGACCGGCACGGCGCTGCCCTGCAAGCCGGGCGAGGAGATCCGCTACGGCCGCCGGGGAGAGATCGTCCGCTGCCCCTGGCACGGCTGGGAGTTCGACCTCGCCACCGGCCGCTCCCTCACCGACCCCGGCAGGGAGCGCGTGCGCTCCTACCCGGCGTTTCTGCGGGACGGCCGCGTCTTCGTGGAAGTCCAGCCGTTGCGCCCCTGAGAAGGCATACCGACGAGCGCGAGGACCGACTGCGTCCTTTCGCGGCCGTGCCCGGTTCGCAAGGCGCCTGAGCCAGCCGTACCGAGGGCGTACGGCGAGCGAGGGCCGCTCAGGCCTTCAGCGCCCCCTCCATCAGCCCCCTGAAGAACAGCCTCTGCGCCGCGGCGAAGGCGAGGATCCCCGGGGTCACCACGAGCGCGTAGACCGCGGCGATGCGCGGCCACGCCCACTGCCCCATCCCTCCCTGGGCCGAGGCGAGCACAACCGGCATGGTGCGCGCCGTCTGGTCGTTGGTAAGCGTCGAGCAGAGCAGGTACTCCCCCCAGGCGGTCACGAAGTTGACGATGAGGACCACGGCGATGCCGTTCCTCGCCAGCGGCAGCCCGACCACCCAGAGGGTGCGCCAGGGGCCGGCGCCGTCGATCCGCGCCGCGGCCATGAGCTCGGCCGGCACCAGCTGGAACACGCTCCTCATGATCAGCACGCTGACCGCGAGGTTGAGGGTGACGTAGGGCAGGATCAGGCCGCTGGTGCTGTTGATCAGCTCGAGCCAGTCCTGGATTTCGTAGATGGTGATGATGGCGACCACGCGGGTCGGGAAATAGAGCGAGGCGAGCAGCAGGGTGACGATCGCCGGCGCCCCGCGGAACTTCAGGTGCACGAGGGCGTACCCGGCGAGGACGGCGCAGGCCGCGGTGATCGCCACCGTCGCCGCGGTCACGTACACGCTGTTGAACAGGTTGACCGGCAGCGTGTCGATCTTGTCGAAGACGTAAGCGTAGTGGGAGAAGTCGAAGCGCCGCGGCCACAGGGCTCCGCGCATCGAGTCGGGCAGCGATTTCACCGACAGCAGCAGCACCCAGGCCAGGGGCAGGAGGATCACCAGGGCGAAGAAGTTGATGGCGGCGTGGCGGCCGATCGCCCCCCAGCGCCATTTCGCTGCCGGGCGCATCAGTCGCGCGACCGGAAGAGGTAGACGAGGCCGGCGACCACCGCCATCATGAACAGAGCCCCGACCATGCCGATGGCCGCGGCGAACCCCTGGCGCCAGAGGCCGGTCTTGAAGGCCTGGTCGTACATGAAAACGGTCCAGGTGTAGGTCGGCGAGGCGCGGTTGAAGCCGCCGAAGATCAGGTACTCGTCGATGACGGCCATGGCCGAGCCGAACCTCAGGACGACGAGGATCATCATGATCGGCTGCAGCCGCGGCAGGGTGACGTGCCGGAACAGCTGCCACTCGTTGGCGCCGTCGGCGCGCGCCGCCTCGACGAGATCGCGCGGGATCGCCGCCAGGCCGGCGAGGAAGAAGACGGTGTGGTACCCCAGGCCCCACCAGATCTCCATGACGGCGATCGCCGGCAGGGTCAGCGAGGTGCCCCCCAGCCACTGCGGGGCGTCGTGGTAGGTGAAGAGGCCGGCGACCTCGACCAGGAAGTGGTTGATCGGCCCGATCTGGTAGTTGTACATCCACTTCCAGAGGACGAAGACCAGGGTGCTGGGGATCACCGCGGGAATCAGCAGCACCACGCGGTACACGGTGGCGGCGGTGCGGTTGCCGACGCGGTCGACGAGAATCGCCAGCAGCAGCGGGAAGACGATGGTGCCCGGCAGGAACATCAGGGTGAACCAGGCAGCCCTGCCCAGCCCCGCCCACAGCAGCGGGTCCCGCAGCGCCTCGGCGTAGTTGCCGAGCCCGACCCAGGCGGCCGGGTCGCCGCCGAGGTACTCGAAGTCGGTGAAGCTGATCCAGGTCACCCGCAGGATCGGGTAGACCTGGTAGCCGGCGAAGAACAGCAGGGCGGGAAGCAGGAAAAACCAGGTGCTGAAGCGGCCCGCGAGCATCCGCCCCGGATGGGGCCCGGCGGCAGCCACGTCTCAGGAGATCCCCGGCCGGCTCATGCGGCCGGCGGGAAAGCGAACGCGGCAGCCGCGTGAACAGCCCCTCCGAACTGCGGCCCCCCGCGGAGCAACTTCATCAGCCGGTTGCCGGCCCCGTTCCCCATCTGCTTCCCGCCGTGCCACCGCCGGTATCACCCGCGCTCGACCTCGGCACGGACCGCAGCGGCGGCGTTGGCCAGCGCCGCCCGCGGGTCCGCCTCCTCGCCCTTCAGGTAGGTCTCCCAGAGCGGCTGGCCGATGAAGAACTGCTGCAGGCCGAACAGGTGCGTGCGGATGGCGCGAGCCCGGTCGAGCTGGCCGCGCACCAGGGCGACGAAGCCGGGCAGCCAGTCCGGCCGGTTCGCGTTCCACCCGGCGTAGATCGACCGGTACGGAGGCAGATGGCCGGGACGGCCGGTCTCGGTGCCGGCCAGGGATTCCCTCCACAGCTCGCGGTCGTAGGTGAGGGAGCGGATGTACTCGGCCGCCTTCTCCTTGTTGCCGCCGTGCCGGAGCAGGGCGCAGCCGGTCGTCCAGAAGACAGTGGAGCCCTCTCCCCCGGCGAACTTGGGAAGCGGCGCCAGGGCGACCTCCTCCGGGTCGTCCCAGTACTGGGCGAAACGCAGGGCGGCGTTGAAGTACTTGGTGTAGTAGCCGACGCTCTGCTTGGCGAATGCATCCTCGTCCGGGGTGCTGTTGACGCCGCCGTCGGTGGCCCCGGCGAGCAGGACGTTGGGATGGGAGACCGCCATGATCTTCTTCATCAGCACCAGCGCCTCGACCGCGGCGTCGTGGGTGAAATCGAACAGTCCTTCCGGGGTGTAGACGTCGGTGGTCAGGCTGTGGGCGAACGGCGCCAGCGAACGCCAGCCGTGGGCGTCGAAGGTCGCCCCGAAGGGAGCCGCCCCGGAGTCGACGACGGCGTGGGAATTTTCCAGGTACTGCTCCCAGATCCCGGGGGGCGGACCGGTGATTCCCGCGCGCGCCGTGATCCCCGAGTGCCAGCCCATGCCGATGACGTCGAGCAGGAAGGGCCAGCTGTAGAGCTTGCCGTCGACCGTGCATTCCTCGCGGATCGCAGGGATGATGTCGTCGATCACCTCTTGAGGAATGTAGCCGTCCCAGGGCTCGATGACGCCTGCCTCGATCATCGCCGTCATTTCGGCGAACGGGGTCTGGCCGACGTACACGTCCCAGGTGCTGCGGCCTTTCTTGGCCTCGGCGACGAAGCGCTCGATGCCGGCAGCTTCCACCGGCGCGATCCGGTACTCGATGCCGGGAAAGCGGGCGTTGACCCGGGGAAGGCCCGGGTGCAGGTCCTCGATCCACTGATAGAAGGTCGGCGTCAGGGGACGATCCTCTCCGGCAGCTGGGAGACGTCCGGCGACGCCGACGCCGGCCAGCCCGAGTCCGGCCATCAGGGACCGGAACAGGAACCCGCGGCGGTCGATTTGTCCCGCCAGAAGCTGTTCCCGAAGGGACCGGGGCGGGTTTTCCCCCGCCGTGCCGTGAGTCATTTGCGTTTCCTGTGGCCCCACTCGCGGCCCCTGCCGGTTCGGCGGCCGGCCTTCGACGGGTCCGGCCGAATCCATACGGGTGATGTTGTGCGTGTTGGCTGGTTTTTCAAAGGAATCCAGACTGTGAATGCTCGAAAATTGAAGCCGCCGGGGCGGCATCAGCGAGGGCCGGGACCTCGACACCCTGCAATACTACCGTCCTCGTCACCCGCGCTCGACCTCGGCACGTACCGCGGCCGCGGCGTTGGCCAGCGCCGTCCGGGGATCCGCCTCCTCTCCCTTGAGGTAGGTCTCCCAGAGCGGCTGGCCGATGAAGAACTGCTGCAGGCCGAACAGGTGCGTGCGGATGGCGCGAGCCCGGTCGAGCTGGCCGCGCACCAGGGCGACGAAGTCAGGCAGCCAGTCCGGCCGCTTCGCATTCCAATCGGAGTAGATCGACCGGTACGGAGGCAGCTGGCCGGGACGGCCGGTCTCGGTGCCGGCCAGGGAGTCCCTCCAAAGCTGCCGGTCGTAGGTGAGGGAGCGGATGTACTCGGCCGCCTTCTCCTTGTTGCCGCCGTGACGGAGCAGGGCGCATCCCGTCGTCCAGAAGACGGTGGAGCCCTCTCCCCCGGGGAACTTCGGCAGCGGCGCCAGGGCCACCTGATCCGGGTCGTCCCAGTTCTGGGCGAAGCGCAGGGCGGCGTTGAAATACTTGGTGTAGTACCCCACGCGCTGGGCTCCGAAAGCATCCTCGTCAGGGGTGTTGTTGACGCCGCCGTCTGCGGTGCCGGCGAGCAGGACGTCGGGATTTGAGACCGCCATGATCTTCTTCATCAGCACCAGCGACTCGACCGCGGCGTCGTGGGTGAAGTCGAAAAGGCCCTCCGGCGTGTAGACGTCGGTGGTCATACTGTGGGCGAACGGCGCCAGGGAGCGCCAGCCGTGGGCATCGAAGGTCGCCCCGAAGGGAGCGGCTTCGGAGTCGACGACGGCGTGGGCATTTTCCAGGTACTGCTCCCAGATCCCGGGGGGCGGCCCGGCGATTCCGGCGCGCGCCGTGATCCCCGAGTGCCAGCCCATGCCGATGACGTCGAGCAGGAAGGGCCAGCTGTAGAGCTTGCCGTCGACGCTGCACTCCTCGCGGATGGCCGGAATGATGTCGTCGATCACCTCCTGCGGGATATAGCCGTCCCAGGGCTCGATGACCCCGGCCTCGATCATCGCCGTCATCTCGACGAACGGGGTCTGGCCGACGTACACGTCCCAGGTGCTGCGGCCCTTCCTCGCCTCGGCGACGAAGCGCTCGATGCCGAACCCTTCGACCGGGGCGATCTGGTAGTCGATGCCGGGAAAGCGGGCGTTGACCCGGGGTATACCCGGGTGCAGGTCCTCGATCCACTTGTAGAAGGTCGGCCGCAGGGAGGGCTCCACTTCCTCCCCGACGCAGCCGGCGACGCCGACGCCGGCCAGCCCGAGTCCTGCCACCAGGGACCGGGACAGGAACTCGCGGCGGTCGATCTGTCCCAGGATCAGCTGCTCCCGGAGGGAGGGGGGCGGGGATTCCCGCCCGGTGCTGGGAGCCGTTTCCGTTTTCCGGCGGCCCCCTGGCTGCCGGCGTCTGTTCGGCGACCTGCCTTCCGCGGGTCCGGCCGAATCCATACGGGTGATTTTGTGCATGATGGTTGGTTTTGAGAGGAATTCGGACTGTCAGTGCTCGAAAAATGGGAGCCCCCCGGGACCGCATCAAGCGAGGGCCGGGACCTCGACCTTCCTGCCGTACACCGGAATCCCGAGGCGGCGCGCCGGGGCATCGCTGTCGAGCAGCCCCAGCCTGATGCGGTGGATCCCCTGCTGCGGCGGCTTCCAGCGGTGCGACCAGAATGCCCAGTCCCTCCCCGTCAGCGGCGGGCAGGCCGACACCGGCTGCAGCGGCTCTTCCCGGGCGAACGACACCCCCAGCCTTCCGGGTGAGACGCTCGCCCCCCAGGTGAGTCCGACCACCCGCACCGCCTCCTCCCCGTCGAGGCGCCAGCGCTCGGCGCGCACCGGCACCGCGGTGCGGTCGACGACCGCGGGCAGGTAGTCGCGCGCCAGCCGCGGCACCCCTTCCTGGTGGGTCCGCAGGGCGAACTCCCGCATCTGCGAGGTCGCCGGCTGATCGTCGCCGACGAACTCGATACCGTCGAGCCACTTTACGCAGACGCAGCCGTACCAGCCCGGCACCATCAGACGGACCGGAGCGCCGTGGTCAACGGAAAGTTGCTCCCCGTTCATCCCGACCGCCAGGAAGGCCCCTGCCTCCGTCAGCTCGTCGATGCGGAAGACCCAGGCGGCCCCCGGAGCGCTGGTCTTCGACCGGGGCGGATTGCCGTCGAACCCGGATACCAGCACCCGGCCGGCGGCCGGCTCGATCTCCGCCAGGGAGAGCAGCTCGGCGAACGGAACGCCCGTCCACACCGCCGAGCCGATGAGCCCGTAATGGACGGGGGGGCCGTTGCCGGCGCACTCCATCAGCGTCTTCCCCAGCGGCCGGGCCCAGGATCGGATGCGGTCGATTCCGATGTCCGCGGGGCGGCGCACCAGACCGCGCACGCGAACCGTCCAGCCCTTCGCCGGCGGCAACTGCGCCGGTGGAAAGGTGCGGATGAAGAAATCCTCGTTGGCTACTGTGAGGCTGTCGAGCTTCGACAGGTCGAGGGCGTAGCGGCCGTCGAGCCCCTCCTTCCTGCGCACTCCCGAGAGAAAGGAGCCCTCGCCAACGAACGGGAGCTCCCCCAGGAAGCGGCCCCGGGCAAACGGGTCCGGCAGCCCGGTGCCGGCCAGCATGCCCCCCTCCAGGGCCAGGGGTTCGTCCGGCCCGCACCCCCAGAGCAGCAGGGCCGCGGCGCCTCCGGAGCTCTTGAGGAACTCCCGCCGCGACAGCCCCGCCGCGCCGTCCCTCTGGCCATCCTCCCCCATCAGGGAATGCTCTGGTGATCGCGGTCGCGCACGCGGTACCAGCACAGCAGCCTGTCGTTCTCCGGGACCGGCGGCCCCTGGCCTCCCGGGTCCGCCAGGTACAGGAAGGCGGCCGACGAATGGCGGAACGGCCTCGCCTCTCCGGGAAACGGGTTGGTGAACTCGATGCGGAAGCGGCGCCGGAAACGGATGGCGTCGCTCTCGTGGACCCGGTACATCGCCGCCATCGAGTTGAGGGCGTCCTTCACGGGCAGCCCGTGCAGGTCGCCGGCGAACTGCCCCTCGCGGAAGTACCACCCCCCCATGAAGTAATCCTCGAGCCCGGTGCCTGCGATGCGCGGCCGCTCCCGGTCGTCGTCGATGAAAACCTGCTCGGGCGACTCGAGGAACCCGAGGTAGTTGCGGTCCCGCGCCTGCATCGACAGGGTGCAGCCGGCGAAATGGCCCCGGCCCTGTGCCTCGGCGACCACCATCGGGTCGGCCCCTTCGTTCTCGCCGGTGCGGAACTGGCCGTGGAACCAGGCGGTGTCCCCGGGCAGCCCGTCGGTCAGCTGATACAGGATATTGGCGTACACCTGCGTGTCGACGTGCTCGTCGCGGTTCTCGACCTCGATGCGGAAGCCGCTGCGGAACGGCATGGGAAAGCGGCTGTAGAAGCCCCCGCTCGACATGCCGATGTAGCGGGAGGTGAAGTTGGCCACCTCGCACAGGCCGCATCCGAAGAAGTCGCCGACCGGGACCTCGACCGCGGGGCGGTCGCTGCCGTCCCAGAAGATGCGCAGCAGCAGGGTTTTCAGGATGGTGGCGCTTACCGGCGTCTGCGGCTCCCAGTTGCGCCAGAACCAGCCGGGGAAGGTCAGCCAGAGCTGGGCGACGTACCCGCAGCCGTCGACCTCGGCGAGGGTGACCGTGCCGCCCCGGTCGACGGGAAGCTTCTTGCGAACGCCGCGGTCCCAGGTGCAGGCCTGGTGCGTCTCCTCCTCCCGGAGCGCGGCGATCCCCAGCGGTCCGAGGGGCAGCGGCTGCATCGTGCTCGTGTCAGCGGCGCGCGATCAGGTCGTCGACCACCGCCGGGTCGGCGAGGGTGCTGGTATCGCCGATCTCGTCCATCTCGTCGGCGGCGATCTTGCGCAGGATGCGGCGCATGATCTTTCCCGACCGCGTCTTCGGCAGACCCGGGGCCCAGTGGATGACGTCGGGGGCGGCGATCGGGCCGATCGCCGTGCGCACCTGCTTCTTCAGCTCGTCCTTGAGATCGTCCTCGTACTCGACCCCGGCGTTCAGGGTGACGTACGCGTAGATCCCCTGCCCCTTGACCTCGTGCGGGAAACCGACGACCGCGGCCTCGGCCACGTTCTCGTGCAGCACCAGGGCGCTCTCGACCTCGGCGGTCCCCATGCGGTGGCCGGAGACATTGATGACGTCGTCGACGCGACCGGTGATCCAGTAGTAGCCGTCCTCGTCGCGGCGGCAGCCGTCGCCGGTGAAGTAGTAGCCGTTGTACTGCTGGAAGTAGGTCTCCTCGAAGCGCTTGTGGTCGCCGTACACGGTGCGCATCTGCCCCGGCCACGGCGCCTTCATCGCCAGCACCCCCGAGATCCCGTTGCCGTCGATCTCCCTGCCGCTCTCCGGCTCGAGGACCGCCGGCTCGATGCCGAAGAAGGGGAGCGTCGCCGATCCCGGCTTCTGCGGGATGGCCCCGGGCAGGGGGCTGATCAGGATGCCGCCGGTCTCGGTCTGCCACCAGGTGTCGACGATGGGGCAGCGCTCCTTGCCGGCGTTCCGGTGGTACCAGCGCCAGGCCTCCGGGTTGATCGGCTCACCCACAGTACCGAGCAGCCGCAGGCTCGGCATGTCGTAGCGGGCCGGGTACTCCTCGCCGGCCGCGGCGATGGCGCGGATCGCCGTCGGGGCAGTGTAGAACTGGTTGACCTTCCACTTCTCGATCATCTGCCAGTAGCGGCCCGGGTCCGGGTAGTTGGGGATGCTCTCGAACATCACGGTGGTGGCGCCGTTGGCGAGCGGGCCGTAGATGATGTACGAGTGCCCCGTCACCCAGCCGATGTCGGCGGCGCAGCAGTAGATGTCGCCGTCGTGGTAGTCGAACACGTACTTGTGGGTGACCCCGGTGTAGACCATGTAGCCGCCGACGTTGTGCTGCACCCCCTTCGGCTTCCCGGTTGAGCCGGAGGTGTAGAGGATGAACAGCGGATCCTCCGCATCCATCTCCTCGCAGGGGCAGTCGGCCGATGCGTTGGCCATCAGGTCGTGCCACCAGAAGTCGCGCCCTTCCTTCATCTCGACCTCGAACCCGGGGTCGCCGCTGACCCTCTCCACGACGATGCAGGTCTCGACCGGAATCCCCATCTCCGCTTCCGCGGATGCCATGGCGGCGTCGGCGACCGGCTTCATCAGGATCGGCTTGTCGCCGCGGTGGGTGCCGTTGCAGGTGACGACGGTGGTGCAGGTGGAATCGACGATGCGGTCCGACAGCGAGTCGGCGGAGAAGCCGCCGAAGACGATGGAGTGGACGGCGCCGATGCGGGCGCAGGCGAGCATGGCGACGGCGAGCTCCGGGACCATTGGCAGGTAGATGGAGACGCGGTCGCCCCGCTTCACCCCCCGGGACTTGAGGACGTTGGCGAACCTGCAGACCTGCTCGTGCAGCTCCCGGTAGGTCAGGGTGCCGTCCTCTCCCGGCTCGTTTCCCTCCCAGATGATGGCGACCTGGTCGCCGCGGGACCCGAGGTGCCGGTCGAGGCAGTTGTAGACGATGCTGGTGCGGCCGCCGTCGAACCACCGGATCGAGATCGGGCCCTGGTCGAGGTCGTAGTTGTAGGCGCGCACCGTGTGCCACTTCTCGAACCAGTGGAAGGTGCCGGCCTTTTCCGCCCACCAGGCCTCGGGATCGGCTGTCGAGCGCTCGTATTCCCGCTGGTACTCTTCGAGGCTCTGGAAGTGGGCGTTGCCCTGAAACGAGGGACTCGGGGGATATATGTCGGACATCGAAAACTCTCCTGTTCTGGGTGCGGGCATAATATCCGCAGGCAGGTCAGGTTGGCAAAAACGACCGATCGGCCGGGCGATGGCCGGGAGGAGGGGGCTACAACAGCTTGCCGATGACCTGGACCGTCACCTCGTCGCCGGCGGCGACTCTCTGGCCCGGCTCGAGAACGACGACGCCGTTGGCCCCGAGCATGCTGGTGAGGATGTGCGAGCCCTGGCCGCGGTGGCCGGTGCGCGCCCCGAGCCGGCCGTTCTCCCAGGTCAGCTGCGCGCGCAGGTACTGGCGGCGGTCGCCGTCGTTCTCCTCGCCGTTCTCCATGCGCGCCGCCGCCGTCGGAAGGAGCTGCTGTTCCGGCGGGTACCCGGAAGCCTTGCGCACCGCCGGGCGCACGAACTGCAGGAAGGACATGCAGCCGGAAACCGGGTTTCCCGGGAGTCCGAAGTAGGGCTTGCCTTTCAGCAGGCAGAAGTAGAGCGGCTTGCCCGGCTTCATCGCCACCCGCCACAGGACCTCCTCGGCTCCCATGTCGGCGAGCACCTTCTTGACGAAGTCGTACTCCCCGACCGACACCCCCCCTGACGAGAGGATGAAATCGCTGGCGAGCGCGGTCTCGACCGCCTCGCGGATGCGGTCCTCGTCGTCGGGCGCCACCGGCAGCATCACCGGTTCGGCCCCGTGGGCGCGGGCCATGGCCGCCAGGGTGGCGGTATTGCTGTTGACGATCTTGCCCGGCTCGAGGGGCTCGTCGATCTCGACGAGCTCGTCCCCGGTCGAAAGGATGGCGAGCCTGGGGCGCCGGTGAACGGGGACGAAGGTCCGCTGCACGGTGGCGAGCACCCCCAGCTCCCCCGGGCCCAGTTCGGTCCCCGCCGCGATCAGCCTCTCCCCCACCTTCATGTCCTCGCCGCGGCGCCGGATGTTGGCGGCCAGGTCGTCCCCCTCCAGGATTTCGACGCGGCTGCCGGCGGCGCGCGTGTCCTCGACGCGGATGACGGTGTCGGCGCCGGCGGGAACGGGGGCGCCGGTCATGATGCGGCTCGCCTGGCCGGGGGACACCGTCTTGCGGCCGATGCGGCCGGCCGGTATGTCCTCGATCACCTCGAGTACGGCCGGGACCTCGGCAGAGGCATCATTTACGTCCTCGTGGCGGACGGCGTACCCGTCCATGGCGGAGTTGTCGAGGGGTGGGCTGTCGTAAGTGGCGTGGACGTCGGCGGCGAGCAGGCGGTCGAGCGCGTCGAGCAGGGGGACGCGCTCGACCCCCAGGGGGCGGACGTGTTCCAGGACGGTCTGTTGCGCCTCTTCGGGGGTCAGCATGTCGCGTCGAGGTCGATATGAACGGGAGGTGGCTCCAGCAAGGACTGGCCGCGGCGAACCGGCGTGCACTATGGCGCCGGGGCCGATTCGCGATACCCCGGCGGCCGGTGACTCACAGGTTCTCGATGCGGCTCTTGAGTTGCTCGAGGCGCTTGAGAGTCCTGCGCTTGGCCTGCTCGAAGCCGAGGTCGTCCCCCTTCTCCTCGAGGTCGTCGAGCAATCCCCCCAGGTAGAAGCGGTCGAGGTTGTCGGCCTCGTCGCTGCCCAAGGTAGTCTCCAGGGAGTCCTTCAGTTTGTCGAACTCCTCCTTGCGCCGCTCCATGAATTTCGCGACCTGCTCCTCCTCAGCGCCGAATCCCCGCGTCTCGGCATCGATGCTGCGGATCAGGTCGCGAACCTCGCGTGCCAGGGCCCTCTTGTCCTCCTCTTTCACACCGCATCCCACCGCTACCAGTACCGCCAGAGCCAACAGCGCTGCTTGTCGCATGAGGCATCTCCCTTCGGGTTGGAGGCCGGCCTCCGCTCAGTACCGGTTCGGTAAAGGAGGACTGCCTGAAGGTGACTCGGATTCGCGGCCGCATGCCGCGTGGAGCGCTTCCCGGCGCGAACGGGACCGGCCGGTGAGCCCCTGGGAAGGATTCAATAATAGGGGTTCTCGCCGCCGGCGTGCTCGGTGACGTCGCGGATCTCCTCGACCTCGGGAACCGCTTTTTTGATCATCACCTCGATCCCCTGCCGCAGGGTGACGTTGGCCATGCCGCAGCCCTGGCAGCCGCCGCCCATCTCGAGGTAGACGACCTTGTCCTTTACGTCGACCAGGGAGACGTAGCCCCCGTGCGAGGCCACCGCGGGGTTGATCTGCTGCTCGATCACCGCCTGGACCTTGTCGGCGAGCGGCCCGGACAGTTCCGGCTTTTTCGCCGGCGTGTCGATCTTGAAGCCGCTGCCCATCAGGCCGTCGACGTAATCTATCGTCGCCTCCTGCACGTGCGGCAGGCTCTCGTCGTCGACGTAGAGATCGAAGCCGTCGAAGGGGATCATCTCGTCGCCTCCCTCGTACTCCTCGCCGAGGAAAGCCATGCGGAAGTCGACCTTCAAGGGGGACGCCGCCCTGGCGGCGATGCGAAGCCCCTTGACGGGGTTTTCGCTCTTCTCCATCAGCTCGACGATCTTTTCCCGGGCGGCTTCGGATATGGTGACCATGCGATTCTCGAGGGTGCGGAAATGGGTGCTGCATTCCGAATGCAGCGGGGGCCGTGTTGTCGCGGTGAATGTAGCGCCGGGAGGGAGATCGTCAAGAATCGATGCATCGCCGCAACTTGACCCGCTACATGGTCCGCCGAAGTTAGAGATTTCGCCTTTTCCGAAACCTGATCGCCGAATGGGAGAGCATCATTGCGCGCCGCACAACTGGTGCAGCCACGCACCTGGGAACTGATCGAGGTCGACAGGCCCGAGGCATCAAACGGCAACATGCTGGTCCGCCTCGAGCGGGTCGCCATCTGCGGAACCGACCGGCCCTCGTTCTGGGGCGGGTACCCCTCCTACCCGCTGCAGCCGGGCGATACCGGGCACGAGGGCATGGGAATCGTCGAGGCCTGCCCCTCCGGGCGCTACGCCGAGGGGGAACGGGTGCTGCTGTCCCATTTCGACCGCGGCCTGTTCCAGGAGTACGTGCTCGCCCGCGATGAAGGGGTGGTGCGGCTGCCGCCCGACGGCAGGCCCGAAGTCATCCTGATGAGCCAGCTCCTCGGCACCGTCATCCACTGCTTCTACAAGCTCGACAACCTCATCAACAAGGACGTCGTCGTCATCGGCCAGGGCCCGGTGGGGCAGCTGTTCAACGCCTGCCTGCGCAACCTCGGCGCCCGCCGCATCGTCGCCGTCGACCCCAACCGCCACCGGCTGGGGGTGGCAGACAGGATGGGGGCGACCCATGCCATCGACCCATCGGCCGAGGACATGCCCGCCGCCGTCACCGAGCTGACCGGCGGAGAGATGGCGGACTGCGTCGTCGAAGCCGTGGGTGCCGCCGAAACCCTCAACCTCGCCGCCGGCCTGCTGAAGCGCGGGGGCACCCTGGTCAGCTTCGGGGTTCCGGACAAGGACAACCAGGAGGGGATCATACCGCTCGAGTTCTACAGCTGGTTCGTCAACGAGACCCGCCTCATCGCTTCGGTGGGGCCCAACCCGCAGATGGACTACACCGTCGCCCTCCAGTGGATAACCGAGGGGCGCCTCGACGTCACCCCGATCCTGACCCACGTGCTCCCGTTCGAGCAGATCCAGCAGGGGTTCGAGACCGCCTTCCTCCGCCCCGAGGAAGAAGAGGCGGTCAAGGTGGTCCTGAAGTTCTGACCGCAGGCGCGATGAGCGGCGCATCCCCGGCGGACCCGGGCATCGGCCGGGGCGAGCTTCTGTTCAGCGGCGAGCACTGGATCAACTACCTCCGCCTCCCCGGCAGCGGCCGGGACAGCGCCATGGTCAGCATCTACCGGGGCCGCTTCAGTCCCGCCGGCCCCGGGACCGCCGCCTACGTCCGCATCGAAGGGGAAGCCGGCTTCGCGGCGGCCTGCACCGACTCCCCCGCTTTCGAGCGGTTCATCCGCGAGACCATGTACCGCAACGAAGGCCCCTTCGCCGGCCTGCCGGTGATCGCGGCCGAGTTCCGCCAGGAAGGGGACGTGCGCGACCGCCCGGCTTGGAGGATCGCCGCCGGGGACCGGGAGATCCGCGCCGTCTGGAGCGGGCTGGCCGCCCCTTACGTCGGTCCGCCGACCCTGCACCCCCGGATCGTCTTCACCATCCTCGTGTTCGCTTCGGGCGGTAGCGTCGAGCTCGACGGCAGGCCGGTCCCCGGCGAGCCCTACCTGCGCGACAGCTGGACGAAGAACCTCGGCAGGCCGCACTCCTCGGTCTGCTTCGCCCTCGCCGAGACGATGATCGCCTGACACTCGAAGGCTTGCTTCTGCTCGGGGATTCTCCTGCACCGGGGCTGGGGATTCAGGCGCCGGCAACCTCGTGCGGGGTAGGGGTAGGTAATGGTATATGTCGGGCCCGCTGCCGCGGGCATCCGGTTGCCGGGCCACCGCCGGCGGGATGCCGGAAACAGGTTCCGCTACCTCAGCGACCGGAACAGGTCCCGCCTTCCGGTGACCGCCGCCTCGACGTCGAGGTCGCACACCTGTCCGATGGTGCGCGCGATCGGGGCGATTTGCTTCTCGACGTAATGCTCGTAGTCCAGCGGCGCCCTGACGAGCCCGAGCGGCTGCGGCCCGTCGCGGGTGATCACGTACTGAATGAGCCCGGAAGGGTTCGGCAGCATGCGGGCCGCGGTCACGTGCGGCGGGCTCGTGCTGGTGTAGCCCTCGACCGGCTTGCGCAGGGCCTTGCGGTAGACCAGCTCGCCGTCCCGCTCCCCGGCCCGCACCGAGCGGATCCACTCTCCTACTTCCGCCTCGATCTCGGCACCCGGGGCGTCGCGAAACAGCCGCGCCAGCAGCTCGCGCTGCAGGTTGCGCGCCAGGTCGGTCCAGTCGCGCCGCACCGCTTCCATGCCGACGATCTCGACCTCTTCGGCGCCCTGCTCCCCGGCACGCAGGCCGGCGTACCCCTTGGCGCGGCCGCGGTCGCCGCCGTCGCGGACCGGCGGCAGGAAGAAGCGCAGGTAGAGCTTCTCGAACTCGAGGTCGAGGACCGACCGCACCCCGTGCTCCGCCTCGATATGCTCGGCGAGGCGGCCGTTGATCCAGGCGCACAGCTCGCGGCCGCGCTCGATCCCTTCGGCAGGGTCGATATCGTCGGGAAGACCGGCGTCGACGAAGACGGAGTCGGTGTCGCCGTAGAGGACGCGGCAGCCGTTCTCCTGCAGCAGGTCCCGGGTCCAGCGCAGGAAGTAATGCCCGAACCCGGTGATCGCCCCGGCGAGCTGCTCCTCGGCGAAGCGGCAGGACTCGGTCGCCAGCACTCCGTAGAAGGAGTTCATCACGATCTTGTAGGCGTACGAGGCCAGCTCGTCGCCGGCCGCCTTGGCGCGGTCGCGGCTTTCGAAGAAGCGCTCGAGCAGCCGCGGCAGAATCCCGGGCTCGCGCGCGAAGCGCGCCCCGTTGGGGGCGACGATGACGTCGCCGGCATCGCCGCCGCGCATGCGCGCCTCGACGTGGGCCAGCGGATCGATGTTGAAGGTGCGGATGATCGTCGGGTACAGGCTCTTGAAATCGAAGACGTAGACGTTGCGGTAGAGGCCGGCCGCCGCCGGCATCACGAGGCCGCCCGGCGCCCCTCCGAGACCGGCGCGGTCGACGCCGTTGGTCGGGGCGACCTTGCCGCGTTTGTGCAGCTCGCTGATGTAGAGGAACTCGAAGGCCCCCACCGAGCCCCAGGCCCGTTCCAGGGGCAGGCCGGTGAGGACGCTGCGCCGCAGGGTCAGCTCGATCAGCCCCTCCGCTTCGAGGAGGTCGCGCACGAGCCGCGAGTCCTCGAGACAGTACTCGCAGAAAGCGGTCCGGTCCTCGCGGTAAGCCCGCAGGATGACCTCCGGCATGCTCTCGCCGGCTTCGCCGCCGTCCGCGAACCGCTTGCCCCGCCCCAGAACCTGCCGCGCCACGGTTTCGAGGCGGTAGTCGTCGAAGCGCTGCAGCGTCCCCCGGATCAGGTGCAGGGCGTCGAGGACCTGGCGGCCGTGGACGACCATGCGGCTGCCGCCCCAGATCTCCCCCTCCTGGTACCACGAGGAGTCGCTGCTGCGCCCGAGGTTGAACGGGAGCGCCAGGGCGCGGAAGCGCCGCTGCAGCACGGTGAGGTCGAAATCGACGAGGTTCCACCCGGTCAGCACGTCCGGGTCGAGGGCCCGGAGGCGGTCCCCAAGCGCCGCCAGCAGGGCGCCCTCCCCGTCGTGGCAGCTCAGGTAGTCGGGATCCCCCGGGGCCGGGGCCCCGGAGATGTGGACCTCTTCCACGCCGGCGGCCGTTCCGCTGCCGACCAGCGAGGCGGCCAGGACCTCGGAGGCGTCCGGGGTGGTCTCGATGTCGAGGGCGAGCACGGAGAGCTCAGGCACCCAGTCCCCGGGCCGCAGCTCCGGGTCGACGTACACGCGGTCGACCCCGGTGCCGGGCCGCCACGGCCCCGAGATCTCAACCGGGCCGGCGATGCCGCGGTCGGCGAGATAGCGGCGCCCCAGGCCCACGTCGGCCTCGTAGGTGCGGACCTCGTCCTTATGGAGGCGCCGGGCGACCTGGCGCAGACCGTTGACCCGCCGGCTGCGCACCCGCACCACCGGCTCGCCGTCCATCGTCGTCCAGCCGCAGGGCTCGACGGTGTCGTCCCTGCCGGCGCAGACGCGCGCGGTCGCCGCGTCCCCGGCGCGCACGTAGAAGGCGGGGGAATCGCGGTGGTCGGCCAAGGCGAAGGTGCCCCCCGACTCGAGCCTGCCCACTCCGAAGATGACGGTGTCCGGGCCCTGGGTGCGGTGAAAGACGTGCAGGAGAAAGCCGCGGTCGGCGGCGGTCACCCCTTCTCCCTCTTCGGGGGGGCGGCCGACACTCCTTCGAGACCCCCGCTGACGCGCAGGACCTCCCCCGTCATCCAGCCGGCGTCGGGACTGCAGAGGTAGGCCACCGCCTGGGCGATGTCCTCCGGCTCCCCCCACCTTCCCAGCGGGATCGCCTGGCGCACCTTCTCGATCATCTCCTCCTCGGAGATCCCCAGGCTGCCGCTGCGCATCGCCATGTTGCGCTGGTTGAAGGCGGTGTAGACCGGGCCCGGGGCGACCGCGTTGACGCGCACCCCGTAGGCGGCAAGCTCGACCGCCAGGGTCCGGGTGAGGCTGATGACCCCGGCCTTGGCGACGTTGTAGGCGCTGACGAGGGCGGCCGGGTTCTGGCCGTTTATCGAGGCGAAGTTGACGATGCTCCCCGACTCCTGCTCCTCCATGATGCGCGCCGCGGCGCGGCAGCAGTGGAAGGTGCCGTTCAGGGTGACCCGGAGGACGCGGTCCCACTCTTCGTCTCCGAGCTCGCTGACCGGGCAGACGTCCTGTCCGACGCCGGCGCTGTTGGCGAGGATGTCGACGCTGCCGTGCCGCGAGCGCACTTCCGAAAAGAAGGCGTCGACCGCGGCGCTGTCGGCGACGTCGAGCCCGGCGCCGCTGGCGGCGAGGCCGGAGGAGCGCAGCCGCTCGGCTTCTGTTTCCGTCTTGTCGAGCTGCAGGTCGGCGAGGATCGCGTGGGCTCCGTCGCTGGCGAGGCGTTGGCTCGTTGCCAGCCCCAGGCCCTGGGCGGCGCCGGTGACGACGGCGACCTGGCCGCCGAGCGGGAACTGCGAGGTTGGTTGGCTCATGTTCGATCTGCCTGCATGGAGGTGGACGAGGAAGCCGGGGGTCCCGGCGCGGAAGGTCGGGCAGGGCGGATCAGGGAACGGCCCCCGAAACCAGAACGCTCCGCAGCGTGGGGGTGAACCCAGGCCCTGCCCCTCGAGAGCGCCCGGGAAAGTCGCTTTGCGGACTGGCCGGGGCAACCGCCGTCGAGGGCGGAAAGCCCCGCACGGGGAGTCGGTTGAATCCCCTCCCCCGGGATGCTTGAAGGCGGATTCGGGCAGGGTTACGTTGCAGCCGTCTGTTGGCTGCTCAACGGGAGGTTTGAAATGCACGGAATCGGGATCATCGGGGCGGGCAGCATAGCCCATGTCCACATGCGGGCTGCGGCGGAGCTCGAATCGACGCGGTTGGTGGCGGCCGCCGATACCGACCCGGAACGCCTGGCCGAGGCCTGCGCCGCGCACGGCTGCCAGGGTTTCGACGACTACCGGAACCTGCTCGCCTGCGGCGAAGTCGACATCGTCATCGTCTGCACGCCCCACGGACTGCACTGCGAACCGACGGTCGCCGCCCTCGAGGCCGGCAAGGACGTCCTCGTCGAGAAGCCGATGGCGGTCAGCGTCGAGCAGTGCGACGCCATGATCGCGGCCTCGCAACGGGCGGGGAAACAGCTCTCCGTCGGCCACATGCACCACTTCAATCCGGCGAACATGGCGGTTGGGAAGCTCCTGGAGGAACGCGCCCTCGGCGACCTCGTCTGCCTCTGCGACGAGGGCTACCGGCCGTTCGTTCCCCAAAGGCAGGCCTGGTACCTCGACAAGGCGACCCACGGCGGACTGTGGTACCAGAACGGCGTCCACCTGATCGACCGCTCCTGCTGGTGGACGGGCAGCCGCGTCGCCATGGCCATGCTGCAGTACGAGAACGGGGTGTACTCGACGCTGATCCACGTCTGGTGGAAAAACGGCGGAGGGCGCTTCAGCACCGAGTTCGTCTGCACCGAGGGGATGATCCGGCTGGCCAACGGGCTCGAGTCAGGGAACGACGACCTCTTCGTCGGCAGGGACGAGACCGGGAACTGGGAGAAGGTCGAGGTCGCCGGGACCCACGACGCGACTACGCGGCAGCTCGAGGAGTTCGTCGCCTCCGTCGACGCGGGAACCGAGCCCCCGGTGACCGGCGAATACGGCCGCCACGTAGTGGAGGTGATGGCCGCCTGCATGGAGTCGTCCCGCTCCGGCAGGGAGGTGGTGCTTCCTGCTCAGAGCTCCGGAATCAGCTGAGAATCCGGTCGAGCCCTTCGGCGATCTCGTCGACCGCCTGTCCGGGGGTCGAATCCCCGGTGAGGATCTTCTGAAACGCCGGCAGGACCGTATGCCGGCCCCAGGCCTCGGCGCCGACGAACTGCAGCGGCAGCCGGCCGCGTTTAACCGCTTTCACGGCGACGGCGAAATACGGGTTGCCCGTGACCCGCGGGTCCGCCGCCACCTGCGCCGATGCCGGGAAGTACCCGGTGATCTCCATGAACCTCACGGTGGGATCGACCCGCCCCCAGTAGCTCACCCAGTCCCAGGAGGCCTCGGCGTCCTCCTCCTTCATCAGCCCGTTGTAGAGATATCCCAGACGCGAGACCATGGCCTCAGGGCCGGCCGGTTTCAGGGCGGTCATGAACTGCCCGGGGCCCAGCGAGCGCTGCACCTCGGTCAGCGATCCGGTGCCGTGCCACAGCATCCCGGTCTGGCCGGTGCGGAACGCCTCCATGATCTGGCGGTAGCTGTCGTTCGGGGCGCTCGGCGGCACCACCTTGTGAAGGGTGTAGAGCTCTGAGTAGAAGCGCAGGGCGTCGGCCGCTTTTGCCGCATCGATGGCCGGCTTTCCCCCGGCCACGATGGGGGACCCGAAGGCTTCGATCATGTCGACGACGTGGTTGTGGCCGCCGTCCCCGGCGCGCATGCCGAAGCCGTAACGCCCCCGCGCCGGATCAGTCAACTTGATGGCCGCTTCCTGGAATTCCTCCAGGGTCGCCGGCGGTCCGGCGATCCCCGCCTCCTCGAACCAGTCCCTGCGGTAGTACATCCAGTCGACGAAGGCGAAGGCGGGAACGCCGTACACCGCGTCGCCGACCGAAACTCCCGCCCAGCGGTCCTCGGGGAAGTGCGCCTTCAGCTCCCAGCGGTCGACGCGGTCGGCCAGGTCGACGAGCCCGCCCATGGCCACCATGTTCCCCAGTCGGTCGCTGGTCACCATCGTCGTGTGCGGGCGCGTGCCGGCCTGCACCGCGGCGGTGAACTTCGCCATGAAGTCCTTGTTGGGGATGTTCTCCTGCGTCAGCTCGATGCCGGGGTGCTCGCTGGAGAACATCGCCATCACCTCCCGCAGACCCTTCATCTCGGTCTGATTGGTGAAATGGTGCCAGTAGTTGATGCGGGGGCCTGATGCCTGCTGTCCACTGTCGTCGCCGCAAGCCGCCAGACCCAGACCCGCGCCCGACAGAGCGGTAGTCGCCAGACCGGTGGTCTGGATGAATTCGCGGCGGTTCCAGCCGCGCCCGGAAATCGACATCTCTCTCCTATCCTTTGACCGCCCCCGAGGTCAGGCCGCGGATCAGCGACCGCTGCACGACCGCGAAGAACAGCAGGATCGGGACGACGGTGACGATGCCGCCGGCGCTGAGCGGCCCCCACGGCAGCTGGAACTCCCCCACCATCAGCTGCAGTCCGACCGGCCAGGTGCGCGAGCCCTGGCTCGTGGTCATCATCATGGCGAACAGGAACTCGTTCCAGGCGGCGATGGCTACGAACACCGCCGTCGTCGCCAGGCCGGGGCGGGCCAGCGGCAGCACGATTCGCCAGAGCGCCCCCAGGCGGGTGCAGCCGTCGATGCGGGCGGCGTCCTCGAGCTCGGCCGGAATCGCGTCGAAGAACCCCTTGAGCATCCAGATGCACAGCGGCACCAGGAACGCGGTGTACGCCAGCGCCAGCCCGAAGCGGGTATCGAGCAGTCCGAGGTCGCGCATCATCACGAACAGCGGGATGATCAGCAGCACGACCGGAAACATGCGGACCACGAGGTAGAAAATCAGCAGGCGGTCGCGGCCCCGGAAGCGGTAGCGCGAAAAGCTGTAGGCCGCCAGGATGCCGACGGCGAGGCAGATCAGGCAGGTGATCGCCGTGACCACGGCGCTGTTGGCGACGAGGACGGGAAAGTCCGACTGCTCCCAAAGGGTCGCGTAGTTGTCGAAGGTGACCCGCCGCGGCACGTACTGGAGGACGCGGGTGACGATGTCCTCCTCGCGCTTGAGGGAGGTCAGGAAGGTCCAGGCGAGCGGGAAGAGCGAGAACAGGGCCGTCGCCGCGATCAGCAGCACGGTCAGCAGGTCGAGGAGCCTGTCGGTGCGCTTTCGGGAGCGGAACCGCACTATTCCTCCATCACCCCGGAGACGCGCACGTAGACGACGGTGAAGGCCATCAGCAGCAGGAGCATCACCACCGACAGGGCCGCGGCGTACCCGAAGTCGAACTCGGCGTAGGCCTTCTGGAAGGCGTAGAGGGACAGCACCTGGGTGGCGTGGCCGGGTCCGCCGCCGGTGAGCACCACCAGCAGGTCGGGGGCGTTGACCATGCCGATGACGCGGAGCACGACGGTGGCCACGACGATGGGCATCAGCAGGGGCAGGGTGATGGTGCGGAACTGCAGCCAGAGGCCGGCGCCGTCGACATCGGCCGCCTCGTAGAGCTCGTCGGGGATGCCCTGGAGCCCCGCCAGCAGGAAGAGGGTGAAGAACGGAAAGGATCCCCACAGGGCGACGGCCAGCACCGCCGGCATCGCCGTGTCCGGGTCGGCGAAGAAGGGGTGGTAGTCGACCAGTATGCCGAGGCGCACCAGCAGATCGTTGATCACCCCCAGCCTGGAATCGAGCATCAGGGCCCACATGTGCCCGGCCACCACCGAAGGCATGACCCAGGGCAGCAGCACGGCCACGCGGGCCCACCGCATCCCGGGCAGCGCCCGCTGCAGGCCGCGGTTCAGCCCCAGGGCGGTCACCATCCCGAGAGCGAGTTGGGTGGCGGTTCCCGCGGCGACCCAGACGAGGGTGTTGAAAGCGGCGGCGCGGAACACCGGATCGCCGGCCAACTCGACGTAGTGCCGCAGGCCGACGAAGGGGACCCCGAGGTCGGGCCGCGTCAGCCGCATCTCCTTGAAGCTGAGGAGAATCCCCGATCCGATCGGGTAGACGAGGATGGCGAACAGCAGCAGGAGGCTGGGCAGGATCAGCAGCTGGGCCCACCACTTCGTCTCCGACAGGAGAGCCAACCGGTTCACTTCACTTCCCTTTCGCGAGAATGCCTCGACATTTTCAGGCAGTCCTGCGGCTGCTCACTCGGTCTCGGCGGGTATGTCCCGGAATCCCGCTCCGTGGTTTGCATCCCGCCGCCGGGCAGGATCGGACGCAACCGATAACAACCCAACAATTCGCCACTGCTTTTCTCTGGCTGATCGCTGCGTGTCCATGCCAAATTTGAATGAACGACAACAGATGAGAAATACCCTGCGAGGGCACAGAGAGCCTGCCGATGTCGGTGTTGCCCCCAACTCAGGTGCGCATGCGGACGAAGCCTGCCCTCAACCAGCAAGGCAACCTTTTGGACCCCTGATGCGACAGGTATGGTAGAGGTCGATCCGGTGACCATGAAGGACGAAGCACTTGTCGCGGCTGCCCTGGCGAAGGGACCTGAAGCGTTCGATCCGATTGTGAGACGGTACCAGAGTGCCGTGTTCGGCGTGACCCTGGCGAGGGTGAGTGACTTCCACGAGGCGGAGGACATTGCCCAGTCAGTATTCGTGGACGCCTTCCTTCAGCTCGATCGATTAAAGGACCCCGCGCGGCTGGGCGCATGGTTGCGAACGATGGCGATCAACAAGAGCATCGATTGGCTCCGGCGGCGGAGGGATAGTATCGACGTCGAGCAGATCGCCAACGATCCGCAGTATGCAGAGATGCACAGGGCGTTGAAGGGCAACGAGTTGCGAGATCAGGTGATCGCTGCCGTCGCGCGACTGGGTCCGGCCCAACGGGAAACGATCACGCTCCACTACCTGAGCGGTTATTCCATTGTGGAGATCGCTCGGATTCAGACTGCACCGATCGGGACTGTCAAGGCGCGACTGCATCATGGACGGAAGTCGTTAAAGCGAGATATGGAAATGGTTGAAACGACACTTGCATCCGAGGGACCCGGGGAGGACCTGACGCAGCGAGTCCTCAAGGCGCTTTCCCGGCATGATGCCCATTCCTATGACGTCTATCGCGAGCTCCGGCGTCTCGGTGCGGGTGCAGCTATCGAAGGCTTCGACAGAGCCCTCGAAGCCCCCAGGCCAAAAACCAGACGAATGGCGGCGTACTATGCCGCCTCCTTCGCCGAAGACGACCCGAACCACCCGGCCCTCGAGATCGTCAAACGAGGATTATCCGATGCCAACCGGGAGGTAAGGTTCGGTACGATTCTGGCACTCTGTCATCTGCCCTGCAAACCGGAGGTCATCCGCACGGAGATTGTTCCCCTTGTCGTCAGTCTCCTCTTCGATCGAGCGAAACAGGTTCGTCAACGCGCGGTATCATACCTGGGGGACTGGGCGGCGGACGTACCACTTGACAAGGCAGCCTGTGCCATGCTCGAAGAGCCTAACCGCATCGTCCGCAAAGACAAGGAGAACCTTCTGAGGGAGGTGCTTCACCAGCAGTCCGGAGAGGCCCCGAGGATCAGCCATGGCGGCTTCGATTCCCAACTCTCCCGCTGTGAGGAGGGACTCGCGAGCGGAAGTGCCAGCGCGCGGGCCGGTGCCGTCGTCGATGTTCTACGTCTCGCTATGAAGCACTCCGGGAGAAGCAGGGAGCTCGTCGCCCTGGCCTTGAAGAAGCTGAGAGATCCGGCCCGACGCGTCCGCTCGCGGGCAGCCTATGAGTTGTGGGCGTGGGCCGACTATGTCCCGGCAAAGATGGTAGAGGAGGCGATGGCGAAGGAGTCCAATTTCAAGACCAGAGAGAGAATGGAAACGCTCCTGCAGAAGGTGAAACAGCATTAGCAGATTGGCGGTCAAAGGCGATGGGTCCAGCTTACGTAGCGAGTGCCCGCCGGCGGGGCAAAGCCCGTCGCTCCCGGGGTACGCGGTGGCACACCGCGCCCCGGGCCGTCACTGTAACCGCGAGCGATCTCGGTCGTGTCAGAGCTCGCCCGGGTTTGCCCGCCACCATCAATCCATGTCGCGGGCGAGCCGCGCGATGAGCTGCTCGAGCTCGACCCCGCTCAAGGCATCCGGATCGGCGCCGTCGATGGCGCGGTACATGTCGGCGACGCCGTGGAACAGGCGGTCCGTCATGCCGGCCTCGGCGAAGGTCGCGGCAATCTCCTCCATTTCGGCGATCCAGCGGCCCGCTTTCGACGGGATGTTCGGAACCGATTTTTCGGTGTCGGCCAAGGTCGCCGCCTGGCTCATCTTCAGCTCTTCGACGAGCAGGTCGTAACAGCCGAGGCGGCGGGCGGCCACCAGGGACTCGATGAAGATGGCGTAGCGCCCCTTGGTCTGCGACGCGTAGCACATCTTCAGGCCGGAGGCCTGGCCGATCTCGCCGCCGACCACGCGCACGTCGAGGCCGTACCGCGACAGTTCCGCGAACTCCTCCACCCGCTCTCCGGAGGCGTAGAAACGGGTGGTTCCTTCCTTCATGGGCGGGGGGCCGACGATGCCGGCGTCAATGAAAGTGAGACCCGCCGCTTCCGCGGTTGCACCGATGGCGGCCGCGGTCGCCGGGGAGACGGCGTTGCAGTCGACGTAAGTGATCGGCTCGCCGGCGGCGGCGACCTGCCGCGCCATCTCGCGGGCGTGCGCCGGCGGCAGGATCGACAGGAAGAGATCCGCCCGCCGCGCGACCTCGGCGAGGGTGGGAACCGCCTCGATTCCGGCCGTATCGGCGCGAGCGAGCGAGCGTTCGCTGCGGCCCTCGAGGCAGGCGATCACCGGCAGGCCGCGATCGACCAAGACCCTGGCGACGGCGTGGCCCATCTCCCCGGGGCTCGAGATGCCGACGGTTGGCGCCATGTCTTCAGTACCCCTTGCCCTTGTCGATCTCCCCGATCAGCGGCCTCTCCCCGGCGATGTAGCGGCGCAGGTTCTCGCAGAACTGCTCGACCGCCCGCCGGTCGCGGTTGGGGGAAGCCCCGGCCGTATGCGGGGTGATGACGACGTTCTTCATCCGCCACAGCGGGTTGTCCTGCGGCAATGGCTCTTCGGGGGTGACGTCCAGCCCGGCGCCGCCGATCCACCCCTGCTCCAACGCCTCGATCAGCGCCGGTCCATCCACAATCCCCCCGCGCGTCACGTTCACCAGGATGGCGCCGCGCCGCATGCGTTGAAAGGCGTCGCGGTCGAACATGCCTTCGGTTTCAGGCGTCAGGGGGGCGCAGATGGCGACGACGTCGGATTGTTCGAGGAGGTCGCCGAAGCGGTCCATTCCCCAGCAGGCCTCGACCTCTCCGGGGAGGTCGACGGCTTCGGGATCGACGGCGATGACGCGCATGTCGAAGGCGCGCGCTCTTTTCGCCAGTTCGCGCCCGGTGCCCCCGAGGCCGACGATCCCCATGGTCAGGCCCCACAGCTCGATGGAGCTGTTGCGGATCGGCCACTTCACCTCCCAGTCGAGGGCGCGCACCGCCCAGCCGATGCCGCGGGTGACCGCCAGCAGCAGGCCCATGGCGTGCTCGGCGAGGTGCACGCCGACGAAACCTTTGGCGCTGGTGAGGATGACGCCGCTGCCGGCGAACTCGGGGTAGAGGGCGCCGTCGACGCCGGCGGCCGGGCTCTGCACCCAGCGCAGGTTCGGCGCCTTGGGGAGGAGATCGGGGCCGATTCCGCCGAGGATCACCTCGACTTCGGGGATCACCTGCTCGATGCGGCCGGCGTCGGTCGTCACGATCACCTCGAGGTCGTCGGACACGGAGCGAACCTGGTCGAGGAGGGCGCCGTCGACGTCGATGAGATCGGCGTTCACGAGGAGTTTCATGGCTGTCTCGCTGGTTTCGTGTAATGGAATCCAAGCCGGCGCCGGAGCGACCCTGCCTCCCCGGGCGCAAGTAATGGCGAAATAAAGCAGGCGAGGCGAGCGGGCTGCAAGAATGGCGACGCCAACCGCCCGGGCGAGCTTGCTGAAACATCGGTAGACTCATGACCTCCTGCTGAGGCAGAATATCCGATATTCGGATTATCAGAAATTTGGACAAAGGAGCATCTCGCATGGCAGTGGCGACCAAGATGGGCAAGAGGGGGACTGTGGTGATCCCCGCACAGTTGCGCAGGCGGTATGGCTTGGAGGAAGGGGCGCTGGTCACCGTGGATGGCCGCGACGACGGTGTCCTCATCCGGCCCGCGGTTGCCCTGCCCATCGAGAGCTACTCGGCGCAACGCAAAGCGGAGTTCCTGCTGTCGAACGCCGTCGATGACGCAGACTACGAGTGGGCCTGCAAACAGGTTCGGGATCTGGGTCTCGACCCGGGAGACATTGCACACGAACGGCCGTCCGATCGCTGATGGTGGACCGGGTCTTCCTCGACGCCAATGTGCTCTCCAGTGCGGCGTACGGCAGCCCGGGATCGACGAGACTGTGGACGGCCGCCCTGGACGGTCGATGTGAGCTGGTGGCGTCGGAATACGTGGTCGAGGAAGCGCGACGGAACCTCGGCGACACGACGCGGCGCACCGCGCTGGAGAGCCGCCTCATGTCCGTCCGACTCGTCGCGGAGGGCCCGGCTGACGCGCCGTGTCCACTCGCACTTCCTGACAAGGATCGGCCCGTCTGGTCAGCGGCCGTGGCGGCAGGTGCGACACACTTGTTGACCGGAGATGTGCGTCACTTCGGCTCGCACTTCGGCAAGACAGTGCAGGGCGTGCACATCCTGCGCCCCGCCACCTACCTCGCGGGTGACACACCTGCGGACGACGCTGCTGGTGATGGATCGGGGTAGCAGCGCAGATGAAATGAGGCGTCAGAAATACACTGGCGCCGCCACTTGCGTCTGGAAGGCCTTGAGTGACCACTCCCACTGGATAGGGACCCAAACGAGGCGGCGCGCCGGACCCTGGAGATCCTGCGGGAGATCGCCGGCGCCCGCGGCCGCCATCACGCGACCGCATCGTGCCATCGAAGCCTCAAACCCACCAAGGATGCAAGCAATGCCTTACCGCATCGTCTTTCTCATACTACTGCTGACAGCGATTTCAATCCAAGCGCAGTGGGAAGGCCGCCTCTATCCCTTCATCGAACTGACGGACGAGATGCTGGCTGAAATCGACCTCAAGGACGGCTCAGTGGAAGATTGGTTGGATGTCCTCGGCGAGCCCACGTTGACACCATTGGATTTCGCCACTCCTCCATCGTTTCCGAAATACGACCCGTCGTCGTTTGACTTTCGCATCTGGTTGGCTTGGCACGATGCCGGAAACCACCTTTTCGTGGCCGCCGAGATGGTGGACGATATCCATGTCCATAATGAGGAGTACTGGATTCGCCATCCTAAATTTCCCCCTACCGAGGCCAGCGTATGGTTTAATGTCGACGCCGACAAAAGTGGTGGTCCGATGATTGAATTTGATGAAAATGGTATGATAAACCGGGATATTTTGATGGTACAGGCACAACAATACTGGGGGGTTGCGAAAAACTATAAGAGCGACAGCAATCTCAGCCTGCAATTGCTGAGCGGTGAGGCGCCTTGGATAACCTACGTACCGTATGCCGATGGAGGCGGGAGCATAGTGGACAGTCGGCCCATTTTCTACGTGGTCGAATTCTACGTCACTCCGTTTGACAGATTGATCTGGGATGCCCCGGAGCAGAGCATCGCTTCGGACCTTTCGGTCGGCGAACAGATAGGGTTTGCTATGGCCATGACGGACAAGGATTCGGACGTGGACCATTTCATGGCTGACAATTTACACTCCTTGTTCGGACCGGACGGCTCATGGGATTTAGGTTCGGATTTAGGTTGGAGGTCTGATCATTGGGCCCAAGGAATTCTTCTTGGCCCAGGCGGTCGTACCGAGGCCACTGCTGTCGAAAGCCTTTCCTGGGCCCGCATCAAAAGCAGCTTGTCCCGATAGCCATATAGAAGGTGACATATATGAGACCACTCCTGACCCAAATCATCGCCACTATCCTCCTGACGGGGATTTGCCTTAATGCTCAATGGCATGACCGCCTTTATTCCTTCGCGGAGCTAACGGACGAAATGCGCGCCAGGATCGACACTGATTCTGATCCGCTTCAGGCAGACCGTTACCACGACTTGCTCGGACCGGATGCGTCTTACGACGATGGTTCTCTCCAGCAACTATCCGTTGAGTCTGGCTTGTGGGCTCGAGGGATTCTTGATGAAGCAAAGGATCCGCCCGAAGGCACCGCTGTCCAAAACGTGTCCTGGGCCCGCATCAAGGCCAGCCTGTCGGAATAGCCTCCCCGATTGAACCGGGGTCAGCCTTCGGGGCTCCATTTTCCGGACGTTTTCTCGTCGCCTCGAACTGACCACTTGGGCCGGTCCCTGTCGCTCCCCTGTCAGCGGCCGCCAACACCCCTTCTCCGGCCACTCATCCGACCGGCCCCATCCGGATAACCGCGGTCCGCCTCCGACAGCTTCCTCCCCGACCGGCGGGTTGACGGCGCTGCCGCTTCCGCCCTACGTCAACCGCAGTCCCCGAACGAGGAGCCGAACATGCCGAAGCGCATCAACCGCGCCATCGAGCTGCTGGAGCAGGACCAGCCGATCTACTACACCGGCTTCAGCGCGGTCAGCTACGAGGCGGGCCTCGAGATGGCCGGCACCCACGCCGACTACATCAACGTCAGCATGGAGCACGGCACCTTCGACCTGCCAGGGCTCGACAGTTTCATGAAGGGCCTGAAGGCGGCCGGACCGGCGCGCAGCGGCCATCCGACGCCGGCGGTGATCGCCGACCTGCCGCCGGACGGATCGAGCGAGGCGGTGGTGCGCGCCAACGCCTGGCTGTTCGAGCAGGTGCTCGACCGCGGCGTCCACGGGATCCTGCTCTGCCACGCCGAATGCCCCGACGCGGTCGCCGCCCTTGTCCAGGAGTGCCGCTACTCCTTCCAGACGGCCGCCCGGGACCGGGTGCCCCAGGGGCGGCGCGGCAACGGCGGCCAGGGCTCGGCCGCGGCGATCTGGGGGGTGACGGTGGAGGAGTACCTCCGCCTCGCCGATTTCTGGCCTCTCAACCCGGAGGGGGAGCTGATGCTCGGCGTCAAGATCGAGAACCGGCGAGCCGTGGAGAACGTCGAAGCGACGCTGAAGGTTCCGGGAATCGCCTTCGCCGAATGGGGGCCGGGCGACAACCACTGGTCGCACGGGGAGATGATCCGCGCCCAGCCGTACTCGGCGGAGATGGTGGCGATACGTCAACGCGTGAAGGATGCATGCGACGCCAACGGCATAGCCTTTCTCGACGGCGCCAGCGAGGAAAACATCGGAGAGACGATCGACGAGGGGGTGCGGATCCTCGGCACTTCGGAAGAAGCGGCCGCCATCGGCAGGAAGCACACCGGCCGCCGGATGCCGGTGTAGTACCGTGTCCCCCACCAACAGGAACCGACGATGAAGATGAAACTGCTGACCCTTGTTCTCGGCGCCTTCGCCATTCTTGGCGCCTTCGCCATTCTTGGCGCCTTCGCCGTTCTCGGCGCCTTCGCCGTTCTCGGCGCCTTCGCCGCCGCCCTCCCCGCAACCGCGGGGAACTACAGCGGCCACGGCGCCGCCCTGCACGGCGACCTCAAGTACGGTCCCGGCTTCACCCACTTCGAGTACGCGAACCCCGAGGCCCCGAAGGGGGGCGAGATCCGCCTGGGGACCATCGGCACCTTCGACAGCCTCAATCCGTTCGTCATCAAGGGGATCTCCCCGCCGAGGATAGGCGTGCTCCTCTACGAGTCGCTGCTCGAGCGCGCCGAGGACGAGGCGTTCTCCCAGTACGGCCGCCTCGCCGAGAGCATCGAGATCGACGCCGAGGGACGCTGGGTGATCTTCGACCTGCGCCCCGAAGCCCGCTGGCACGACGGCAGCCCGGTCACCGCCGACGACGTCGTCTACTCCCTGCGGCTTCTCCAGGCCAAGGGGCACCCCGGGTGGCGCGCCTATTACGAGAACATCGAGAGCGCCGAAGTGATCGGCCCGCACCGGGTGAAGTTCGGCTTCGGCGGGGACATCAACCGGGAGCTGCCCCTTATCGCCGGGCAGTTCCCGGTGTTTCCGAAGCAGTACTGGGAAGGGCGCGACTTCGAGGAGACGACCCTCGAGCCGCCGCCGGGCAGCGGGCCCTACCGGATCGCCGCGGTCGAGGCCGGGCGTTTCATCACCTACGAGCGGGTCGACGACTACTGGGGCCGAGACCTTCCGGTCAACAAGGGGCGCTACAACTTCGACCGGGTGCACTTCGACTTCTACCGCGACCAGACGGTGGCCATCGAGGCGCTGAAGGCGGGGGAGTTCGACTACCGCATGGAGAACACCTCCAAGGACTGGGCGACGGCGTACGACGTCGACGCGGTCCGCGAGGGCCGGCTGATCAAGGAGCTGATCCCCCACCAGAGGCCGACCGGCATGCAGGGCTTCTGGTTCAACACCCGGCGCGCGAAGTTCGCCGACCCCCAGGTGCGCGAGGCCCTGGGGTACGCCTTCGATTTCGAGTGGACCAACGCCAACCTGTTCTACGGCCAGTACACCCGCACGAAGAGCTTCTTCTCGAACTCCGAGCTCGCCTCGTCGGGATCGCCGTCGGGCCGCGAGCTGGAGATCCTCGAGGAGTACCGGGGCAGAGTCCCCGACGAGGTGTTCGGCGAAGCCTACGACCCGCCGGCCACCGACGGCTCCGGGCAGATCCGCGGCAACCTGCGCACCGCGGCGCGGCTTCTGAAGGAGGCCGGCTGGAGCGTGGTGGACGGCAGCCTGACCCACGCGGAGACCGGGGAGGCGATGGAGATCGAGTTCCTGTTGAACAGGCCGAGCTGGGAGCGGATCGTCGCCCCGGTGATCGGCAACCTCGAGCGCCTCGGGATCGCGGCGCGGATCCGCACCGTCGACGACGCCCAGTACCAGAACCGGGCCAGGGAGTTCGACTTCGACGTCGTCACGAGGGTGCGGGCCCAGAGCCTGAGCCCGGGCAACGAGCAGCGCAACTTCTGGACGAGCGACGCGGCCGCCAAACCCGGCAGCAACAACTACGCCGGCATCGCCGACCCGGTGGTCGACGAGCTGGTCGACCGGCTGATCGCGGCCCCGGACCGGGCCGAGCTGGTCGCCCTGACCCGGGCCCTCGACCGGGTGCTGCTGTGGGCTCACTACGTCATCCCCCACTGGCACATCAACGCCTTCCGCACCCTGCGCTGGGACAGGTTCGGGCGGCCCGGAAAAACCGCCCCGTACACGGGAGACCTGTTCGTGCTGCCGCTGACCTGGTGGTACGACGCGGAGAAAGCGGCGCGGCTGCAGAAGACCGAGTAGTGCCCCGTCACCGCATACAGGCTGCCGGGAATCCGCCGCCGGGGCGCCGGGGATCCGGCCGCCTGTCGGGACGGGCAATCCAATGACCGCCTACATCCTCAGGCGTCTGCTGCTCATGGTGCCGACCCTGTTCGGCATCATGCTCGTCAACTTCCTCGTCATCCAGGCCGCCCCCGGCGGCCCCGTGGAGCAGGCGATCGCCCTCATCCAGGGACACGCCCCGGACGCCACCGCGCGGGTGAGCGGCGCCGGCCAGGGGGAGGCGCTCGACCCCCTCTCCGCGGGGGAGGCGGCCGGCAAGTACCGCGGCGCCCAGGGCCTCGACCCCGACCTGATCGCCGAGCTCGAGCGCATGTACGGCTTCGACAAGCCGGCCCACGAGCGCTTCCGGCAGATGGTCGTGCAGTACGTCTCGTTCGACTTCGGCGAGAGCTTCTACCGCGACCGGCGCGTCGTCGACCTCGTGCGGGAGAAGATGCCGGTGTCGATCTCGCTGGGGCTCTGGACGACGCTGCTCGTCTACTGCATCTCGATCCCCCTCGGGATCGCCAAGGCGGTCAGGGACGGGACCCGGTTCGACGTCTGGACCTCGGGGGTGGTGATCGTCGGCTACGCGATTCCGAGTTTCCTGTTCGCCATCCTGCTGATCGTGCTGTTCGCCGGCGGCCACTACCTCGACTGGTTCCCGCTGCGCGGGCTGGTCTCCTCCAACTGGGAGGAGCTCGGCTTCTTCTCGAGGATCGCCGACTACTTCTGGCACCTGGCGCTGCCGGTGTGCGCCATGGTGATCGGCGGCTTCGCCGGCCTGACGCTGCTGACCAAGAACTCCTTCCTCGACGAGATCAACAAGCAGTACGTGATCACCGCCCGCGCCAAGGGTCTGAGCGAGCGCCGCGTCCTCTACGGCCACGTCTTCCGCAACGCCATGCTCATCGTCATCGCCGGTTTCCCGAGCGCCTTCGTCGACATCTTCTTCACCGGGGCGCTGCTGACCGAGATCATCTTCTCCCTCGACGGCCTCGGGCTGCTCGGCTACGAGGCGGCGATCGGCCGCGACTACCCGGTGATGTTCGCCACCCTCTACTTCTTCACCCTCCTGGGACTGGTGATGCAGCTGGTGGGGGACCTGACCTACACCCTCGTCGACCGCCGCATCGACTTCGAGAGCAGGGAATCGTGAGCGCCGGGGCCATGGCATCGCCGCCGCCGGCCGCCGAGGCCCGCTTCCTCGGGATGCAGCTGTCGCGGCTCAACCAGCGCCGGCTCGCCAACTTCCGCCGCAACCGCCGCGGCTTCTGGAGCAACCGGGTCTTCTGGTTCCTGTTCGCCCTCAGCCTGCCGGCCGAGTTCATCGCCAACGACCGCCCCCTCGTGGTGAGGTTCGACGGCTCCTTCTACTTCCCGGTGCTCGCCACTTACCCGGAGACCGCCTTCGGCGGCGACTTCGAGACCGAGGCGGAATACCGCGACCCGTTCGTGTCCGGGCTGATCGAGGAGAAGGGCTGGATCCTGTGGCCCCCCATCCCGTTCAGCTACGACACCGTCAATTACGATCTGGAGCAGCCGGCCCCCTCCCCTCCGGGGGGCGGCAACTTGCTCGGCACCGACGACCAGGCCCGCGACGTCGCCGCCCGGCTGATCTACGGGTACCGCATCTCGGTGCTGTTCGGCCTCCTGCTGACCCTCTTCAGCGCCGCCGCCGGCATCGCCGCCGGGGCCGTCCAGGGGTACTTCGGCGGCTGGGTCGACCTGATCTTCCAGCGCTTCATCGAGATCTGGCAGGGGCTTCCCCTGCTCTACCTGCTGATCATCCTGGCCAGCGTCGTCGAACCGAACTTCTGGTGGCTCCTGGGGCTGCTCCTCCTGTTCCGCTGGATGGGGCTGGTCGGGGTCGTCCGCGCCGAGTTCCTGCGGGCGCGAAACTTCGACTTCGTCAAGGCCGCCCGCGCCCTGGGGCAGGGCGACCGGCGCATCATGTGGAGGCACGTGCTGCCGAACGCCATGGTCTCGACCCTGACGTTCCTGCCCTTCATCCTCACCGGCTCTGTCACGGTGCTGACTTCCCTCGACTTCCTCGGCTTCGGCCTGCCGCCCGGGTCGCCGTCGCTGGGAGAGCTCCTCAACCAGGGGAAACGCAACCTGCAGGCCCCCTGGCTCGGCTTCACCGCGTTCTTCTCGCTGGCGGTCATGCTGTCGCTGCTGGTCTTCATCGGCGAGGCGGTGCGCGACGCCTTCGATCCGCGCAAGACCTTCGCCGCGGCCGAGCCCGGCCAATCCGGAGGTGAATCGTGAGCCTGCTGGCCATCGACCGGCTCGGGGTCGACTTCCACCTCGAAGGGGGGAGGGTGCAGGCCGTGCGGGACGCCAGCCTCTCCGTCGAAAAGGGGGAGACCGTCGCCCTGGTCGGGGAGTCGGGCTCCGGCAAGTCGGTGACCGCGCTGTCGGTGATGCAGCTGCTGCCCTATCCGCGGGCCAGCCATCCTCACGGCAGCATCCGCTTCGCCGGGGAAGAGCTGGTCGGGGCCCCGCCCGAGCGCCTGCTGGACCTGCGGGGGGGCCGCGCGGCTATGATCTTCCAGGAGCCGATGACGTCGCTGAACCCGCTGCACTCGGTCGAGCGCCAGATCAGCGAGAGCCTGATGCTGCACCGGGAAGTGAGCCGCCAGGAAGCCCGGGAGCGCACCCTGGAGCTGCTGCGCCTCGTCGGCCTGCCGGACGCAGAGCGCCTCGACGCCTGGCCGCACCAGCTTTCAGGGGGGCAGCGCCAGCGGGTGATGATCGCCATGGCCCTGGCCAACGATCCCGACCTGCTGATCGCCGACGAGCCGACCACCGCCCTCGACGTCACCATACAGGCGCAGATCCTCGAGTTGCTGCGCGGCCTGCAGCGGCGCTCCGGCATGGCGATCCTGCTGATCACCCACGACCTCGGGATCGTCCGCCGCGTCGCCGACCGCGTCTACGCGATGACGGACGGGGAGGTCGTCGAAGAGGGGGCCACCGAGGTGATCTTCACGAAACCGCGCCATCCCTACACCCGCCGGCTGCTGGCCGCCGAGCCGCGGGGGGAACCGGCGCCGGTCGACGAGGGTGCCCCCGAAGTGGTGCGGACCCGGGACCTCAAGGTCCACTTCCCGATCCGGCGCGGCTTCCTGCGCAGGACGGTGGGGCACGTGAAAGCCGTCGACGGAGTGTCCCTGCGCCTGCGCGCCGGCGAGACCGTCGGCGTGGTGGGGGAGTCGGGGTCGGGAAAGACGACCCTTGCCCAGGCGGTGCTGCGCCTGCTTTCCAGCGTCGGCGGCGTCGAGTTCGAGGGCCGCGATATCCAGGGCTGGCGGCAGAAGGAGGTGCGCCCGCTGCGGCGGCAGATGCAGATCGTCTTCCAGGACCCCTTCGCCTCGCTGAGTCCGCGGCTGTCGGCCTTTCAGATCATCGAGGAGGGGCTGCTGGTTCACGGCATCGGCGAACGCCGCGAGGAGCGGCGCCAGCGGGTGGCCGGGGCGATGTCGGAGGTCGGGTTGGACCCCGAAACCATGGACCGCTTCCCGCACGAGTTCTCCGGGGGCCAGCGGCAGCGGATCGCCATCGCCCGGGCCATGGTGCTCGAGCCGCGGCTGGTGGTTCTCGACGAGCCGACCAGCGCCCTCGACCGCACCGTGCAGGCCCAGATCGTCGAGCTGCTGCTCGATCTGCAGCGGCGCAAGGGCCTCGCCTACCTGTTCATCAGCCACGACCTGAAGGTGGTCCGCGCCCTGGCCAGCGAGCTGATCGTGATGAAGGACGGCCAGGTCGTCGAGCAGGGGCCGGCGCGGGAGATCTTCACGGCTCCGAAGCAGCGCTACACGAAGGAGCTGATCGCCGCGGCGTTCGCCGTCGAGACGCTCGGCTCCGGCGAGGAGGGGGACTGATCGATCCATAGCCGACGCTATCGGCAATCCGAAAAGAGCCCGCTGACTCCGGCCCTTGTGTATCGGAAGAGCCACCTGCGTGTGTTCGCGCGCGCAGTTTGAGCCCGGTCCCCGCCCCTGCTCGAAGGATCGCGCTGGCATGTAGATTGCTATCCTTTGCTTGAGCCGTCATATTTCCCCCAACCCGCCGCCTCGGAAGCACGCCATGACCGAAGGTTCCACACCTCGACCTCAACCCCGACCCGCCCCGGAAGACCTGCATTGGGGCATCAGCTATCTGCGCGAAGACATCCAGGACCTGCGCAACCAGGTGGGGGCCGTCCATCACCGCATCGACGAGACCAACAAGCGCATCGACGAAACCAATAAGCGCATCGACGAGACCAACCGGTCACTGGGCGGACAAATCCAAGCCGTCCACCACCGCGTCAACGAGACCAATGTGCGCATGGACACCCATTTCATGTGGACCATGACCACTTTGGCCGCCATCACCGGCATCCTCATCGCGGTAATCAAACTTTGATCCTGGTCAAAGGCGGCCATGGCCGGGGCCCCGTACCGGACTTCGGCCATCCCTCCGGGGACAGGGCCGCTACCGGCGCTCCCGCAGCCGCGCCTCCCTGCCCGGGTCGACCCACCAGGTGCGGAGGGGGGCCAGGTCGTTTCTCGGCAGCACCCCGGGGCGGCCGAACTTGTCCCAGTAGATGACGAGGTGCTGACGGCTGTGCCAGTGGGGGATGACGTAGTGCCCCCACAGCAGCACGCGGTCGAGGGCCCTGGCGGTCGCCACCTGCGTCGCCCGGTCCTGGGCGGAGATGACGCGCTCGACCAGCTCGTCGACCACCGGGTCCCTGATCCCGGGGTAGTTGCGGCTGCCGGGGGCGGCGGCGGCCGTTGTCGTCCAGTAGTTGCGCTGCTCGTTCCCCGGACTCAGGTACTGGTTCCACGATCGCGCGATGACGTCGTAGTCGAACTGCTGCAGGCGGTTCCAGTACTGCGCCGTGTCGACGGTGCGGATGCGGGAGTCGATGCCGAGCCGCTCGAGGTTCTTCTGCATCGGGGCGACGACGCGCTCGTAGAGCGGGCGCACGAGCAGAAACTCGATCTCCATGACCTCGCCGGTGCCCCTGTGCGTCAGACCCTTCTCCCCGACCAGCCACCCCGCTTCGGCGAGCAGGCCGCGGGCGGTGCGCAGGTTGGCCCGCAGTTGGCCCCCTCCTTCCGTCGATGGGGGGCGGTACGGCTCGCTGAACAGCGCCTCGGGCACCCGGCCTTGGAATTCCTCGAGGATCTCCAGCTCCTTCCCCTCCGGCAGGCCGGCGGCGGCGAGCTCGGAATTCTCGAAGTAGCTGCGCGTCCGGTGGTAGAGGTCGTGGAACAGGGTCGCGTTGGTCCACTCGAAATCGAAAGCGTAGGCAAGGGCCTCGCGCACCCTGGTATCGGCGAACTTCTCGCGGCGGGTGTTCAAGACGAACCCGCTCATGCCGCGGATCATCTGGTGGGGGATCGCCTCGCGGATAAGCAGCCCCTCTCTCACCGGCTCGACGTCGTACGACGTTGCCCACTCCCCGGGGCTGGAGGCGAAGCGCAGGTCGTACTCCCCGGCCTTGAAAGCCTCGACAGCCACCGTCTCGTCGCGGTAGTACTCGTAGCGGATCCTGTCGAAGTTGTGGTGCCCGCGCTGAACCGGGAGATCCTCGTCCCAGTTGCCAGCGACGCGCTCGTAGGTGATCGAGCGGCCCGGGTCGACCGCGGCGATGCGGTACGGACCGCTGCCGAGCGGCGGCTCGAGGGTCGTCCCGGCGAAATCCCTCTCCTGCCAGAAATGCTTCGGAAGGATGCGCAGCTGCCCGAGGATCAGGGGCAGCTCCCGGTTGACGGTGCCCGGTTTGAAGCGGAACCGCACCGCGCGGTCGCCGAGCTGTTCCACCGCGTCGACGTCGGCATAGAAGCTGCGGTAGAACGGCGTGCCTTTGGTTATCAGCGTCTGGAAAGTGAAGATGACGTCCGCCGGGGTGATCGGGACCCCGTCGTGCCAGCGCGCCTCCGGCCGCAGGTGAAAGGTGACCCAGGAGCGGTCGGCGGGGAACTCGACGATCTCGGCGAGCTGCCCGTACTCGCTGAGCGGCTCGTCGAGCGACTTGGTGCACAAGCGGCTGTAGATCATGCGCGTGCCCTGGGCGGCTATCCCCTTGAGGATGAAGGGGTTGAGGTTGTCGAAGGTGCCGACGACCGCGAGGCGCAGCTCACCCCCTTTGGGGGCTTCCGGGTTTACGTAGTCGAAGTGCTGGAAGCCGGGGGCGTACTTGACCTCGGAGTGGATGCCGAGGGCGTGGCCGCGCTCGATCTCCTGCGCACCGGCGGAAATCGCGGCGGCGAGGAGGCAGGGCATCAGATGGCGTCCGGGACAGGTTGCGACGGACATTTTCAATTTTCCCGGTTAGGGAGGATGATGGACTGGGAATGCCGGAAACTGCCTCGACCACCCGGACTGCAAGTGAGACCAAGGGGTGTTTTTCGAAGCCGGGAGCCGGACCGGAACGCACCGGGGCCCGCCCCGGATTGACGGGGAGAATCGCGAATATGGGGAACGGTGCGGCGCGAGGGGGGAAGCCCCGCGAAGGGGTCAGTCCTTCAACTCGACGATGATGTTCCGCCAGGGCCTGTCGCCGGCGTTGAACGCCTCGTGGATCTCCTCGCCGGGGATTTCCCGGAAGACCACCTCGCCGTCGGCCATCTCCCTCGGGTCGCCTCCGGGCCCTTTCAGGCTGCCGCCCCCGATCACGACATACAGGTAATCCCTGGTGTGGCGGTGCAGGCCGGTGCTCTCGCCCGGATCGATGCGCAGGTCCCATACCCGCACGCGGTCGTTTTCGAACAGCAGCTTCGACCCGACTTCATCACTGACGGTTCTGTCCGGCACTTGAACCTCCATTTTTGCTTGAAACGCCGGTTTTTATTGGTCCGGGCCCGTTTCCTTGCGTCCGCGGACCCGTTGGGTATCTGTTGGGAGGCGCGAACAGCGTTCAGGATTCAACGTCGCGCTTCCTGCAGGGTTCCCCGCCCCGGCCGGCCGCCTTTCCGAACCGCGGTCACCGCCTCGCCGGGGTATCTACGACCGGGGAGCGGTGAAGGTGACGGGAGGCCAGATCGCTGTCAATCGAAAGAAACCGGAGGATCGCATGCCCAGGATTGCGGAAGTCACCGCTCGAGTTCTGAAGTCGTACGAGTATCCTCACGGAGGCTGGGTGCTGGTGCGGGTGCGCACCGAGGAGGGGATCGAAGGCCTCGGGGAGTGCTTCGTCTCCGACCGCTTCGGGGGCGGCGTTTTCGCCGCGGGCGAGCTGATCGACCGCCGGCTGGCGCAGGAGGCCGTCGGTCAGGAAGTGCTGGCGACCAGCGTCGTCTGGGAGCGGATGTACGACGCCTGCCGCCGCCTCTACGACCGCCGCGGGATGATGATCCACGCGGTCAGCGGCATCGACATGGCCGTCCACGACGCCGCGGCGCGCACGCTGGACATCCCCCTGTGCGACCTGCTGGGGGGCCGGTTCCGGGAGCGGGTCAAGGTGTACGTCAGCAGCATCTGGGTCGAGCCCGACGCCCCGGACCAGGCTTTTTCCGATACCAGGGAGTACGTCAGCCAGGGGTACGGCGCGCTCAAGTTCCACGGCTGGCCGGACTTCGGCCGCAAGCCGGCGCGCGACGCCGCCATCCTGCGGGAGCTGCGCGCCATCGCCGGCGAGGAGGTCGATCTCATGCTCGACCTCGGCCGTCCCGAGAGCCTCGCAGAGGCGGTGCAGACGGCGCGCATGATCGAGGACTCGGGGGCCGGCATCTACTGGTGGGAGGAGCCGCTGTCGAGCGCCGACGACGCGGAGAACATGGCCGCCCTCACCGCCCGCACCAGCGTCCGCATCGCCGCCGGGGAGTCCGACCTGACGGCGTTCGCCTTCCGGGACCTGATCGAGCGGCGCGTTGTCGACCTGCTGCAGCCCGACCTGTCCTGGGTGGGTGGGCTGACCGAGGGACGGCGGATCGCCGAGATGGCGAGGCTGGCGAACATCCCGGTGGTGCCGCACAACTGGGGCACGGCGGTCAACTTCGCCGCCAGCATTCACCTCGTGGCGGCGATGCCGCAGGGGTTCCTGTGCGAGTACCCGATCACCCGCCGGGAATGGGGGGGTGTCCGCGTCGACAGGCCGAGCCCGATGATGACGGAGCTGGCCAGCTCGCAGGTGGCGGTTGAAGGGGGGTTCGCCGCGGTCCCGGAGGGTCCGGGGTTGGGTATCGATCTGGACGAGGACGCGGTGGCCCGCTACACCATCGAGCCCTGAAGGAGTTGGGGAGCCGCTACGCCTGCACCGAGTCGGGCCGCTGGCCGACCGAAGGGGGCGCCATGATGCGGATCTGCTGCTCGGTGGCGCCCGGATAATCAGCGGGGTCGTAGTAGGTGCCGCTCCAGGAGGAATGCCCGGGGCTGTACTTGTAGAGCAGGGCCCGGCGCTCGTGGTCGGCGTCCCAGGGAAGGGTGCCGTGCACCAGCGCCTCGGTGAAGATTACGACGTCCCCCGCCCTGACCTCCGGCTGCCTGACGTAATGGGCGGGGCGCTCGAAGCCGAGCACCTCTTCCGGCATGGCCGCCCGCAGGTTGGTCTTGTGGCTGCCCGGAACGCAGGCGAAACCGCCGTCCCCGGGGTTGCAGTCGGCCAGGTTCCAGGTGAAGACCGTCAGGCCGTTGCGGATCGTGCCGTCGGGATAGAAGCGGTACCAGTGGTCGCCCTCGTAGCACTGCGGCGACGGCCCCCCGTGCAGCCGGCTGCGCGAGGTGCCGCGGCGCATGAACATGCAGTAGTCGTGGTCGATGCGGAACTTCGGCCCCATCAGCTCGACCAGGTAGGGAACGATGCCGGGGTGGTCGATCAGGTCGCGGAACTGCGGGCCCCACCGCGAGACATGGGAGGCGCGGCGCAGGCCGGTCTCGTCGTGTTCCCCGGGCCAGGCCTCGTCGGCCAGCTCGTTGAGCCCGGCGACTTCCCCGGGGGTCAGCACCCCCCGGACTACCAGGTATCCCTGCAGGTCGAACTGGAACCTCTCTTCTGTCGTCATGCCGGCCATCGATCCGCTCCTTTGAGTCACCGCAAGGATAGGATCGACGGCGCCCCCGCGCGAGACCGGTCCACAGTTGGTACACAAGGGCAAACAGCGTTGCCGTATGGAGGACGGATTCGATGTGCCGAATGCCCGGGGCTTCGGAGAGTTCGGCCTTCCCCGATGCCCGAATCCAGCCCCCGGAAGACCCTGCAGAAAGCGGGACCGGCAGTGGCCGACTCCCTTCATCTGACTATATTGGCAAAACCAGCGACACACGGAGAGGAGCAGACCCCATGACAGTCGAAACTGCGGCGCCGCCGCGGGAAGCAAGCGCAGTCGACATCGATGCCGTCATCGCCGAGATGGACGAACGCGGCTACTGCATTCTCGCGGACGTCATCTCGCCTGAAGAAGCGGACGCGGCGCGCGCCGTTCTCGAGGGGTTCCTCGAAGCGGAGATCGACGACGGGGCGCGCGCGGCCAGGCACCAGCGGGTCGGCGGCATCGCCCACAAGCATCCCGTCTTCCTCGAGCTGATGTGCCACCCGCTGATCGTGTCGATCTGGAAGCGCTACCTCGGCGACGACATCATCTGCTCCTCCTGGACGGCGAACACCATCTACCCCGGGCACGAGGGGATCGGGTGGCACGCCGACTATCCGTACTGGTCGCTGCAGCCGCCCTGGCCCGCGGGCAACTTCGCCGGCCAGACGGTGTTGCTCCTCGACGACTTCACCGAAGAGAACGGGGCCACCGGCGTCGTGCCCGGGTCGCACCGCAAGGGGCATCCGCCCGAACCGCCGACCGACCGCTGGCGCGAGGACGGGGAGATGCTGATCGGAACCCGCGGCACCGCGGTGGTGGCGCACGGGGCCTGGTGGCACACGTCGCGGCCCAACCGCACCGGCAGGGCCAGGTCCTGCCTTCTCGGGATGTACCTGATGCCGTGGTTCATTCCGCAGGAGGACATGCGGAGCCAGCTCGCGAGAATCGACAACCCCTCGGAGCTGGAGACGCAGTTGCTGGGTGGAAACCAGTACCACCCCAGGGTGATCGGGGAATAACCGGCTTCTTCTCAAGAAACCAGGATCGGGAAGTTTGGAGAGCAATCCTGTTTTTTAAAATCCGGGAACGCTGCAGCGAACCCAGGCTGCTCCCCAGTTGAATAGCCATCCCATGATGCACCTGCCAATCCTTCGATCCGCAGTTCTTATCGGGCTCCCTGCACTCGGGGTTCCACCAGCAACGGGGCAGACAGAATTCCCGCATGCCGCGGGCACCGACAGCACGGGGTGGGCGCAGGCCCAGAGCAATGCAGAAGGCCGGGTGCTGATCGAGTCGCCGGAATATCCGCGGGGGCTGTGGTTGAATTTTGAGGATGAATCGGGACAGGCGCTGTCCGGCCTGCAGATCGAATACCAGGCCCGGCCGGACAGCCTTGTGGAACTGCGGGGCGTCGATCCGGACGGCCTTCTCCGGGAGTCACTGTTCTGGACCAGGCCTGAGGGGAGCCCATTGCGGCTTGTGCTTAAACCCAGGAAATCAGGCCACCAGGTGGCGGGATTCATCCCCATCGACTGGCACATTGACCAGGCCGCCGAAGTACTGTTGGAGTCCGTGAAGGCGACCCGGTTGATCGGCCGGAAGGCGGTGGTGGCCTTCCTCCAGGACCGCTGGCAGGGGCAGCCCGGACGAGTCGCCGTCCAACTTGATACAGGAATCTCTTTCGCGGTAGAAATTGATCATCCGGAAGCCATGAAATCTCTGATGGCTTACGTGCAACAGTTACATTACCCGACGAATGACCCCCATGAGGAAACAACTGCACTGGAGAAGAAAGTAGACGTTGAGGTGCAAGTAATTGATTTTGGCGGAAATCTTGCTCTACTGAAAGATGTGATCCTCTATACCTGTTTTTTCGAGGACTCGAATCTGGAAATGGTGGTGCAGAAAGCTTTGGGGCGACCTCTAAACCTCATAACTCAAGAGGAGGTCACTTCCCTGTCCGAGCTCCGCGCCCGCAGGCATGGCATTCACAGTATTGCAGGCCTTGAACAATTTGCGGCCCTGGAACGGCTGGATCTGTCGTCCAACTCGATAGTTGATGTTAGCCCACTTTCCTCCTTGACCAACTTGAAAACTTTGGTTCTGGGCGTAAATCAGGTAACGGATGTGAGCCCACTTGCTTCCCTGACCAATCTGGAAAAGCTGTATCTTGCCCACAACGGAATTTCGGATGTGAACCCGCTGGCTTCCTTGACCCACTTGACAGACCTGACCCTGGATTTCAACCCGATTGCCGATGTAAGGTCGCTAGCCTCCTTGAGCAACCTGCGTTGGCTGAATCTGCGCTGGATCGAGAAAATCGATCTGGATCCGCTGACCTCCTTGACCAACCTGGAAAAGCTGAATCTGGGCCACAACCATATTGCCGATGTAAGCCCCCTGGCTTCCCTAACGAACCTGACTGACCTGACCATTGATGAGAACGCCATAACCGATTTGAGTTCCCTTGCCTCACTGACCAGCCTGAACCACCTCTATCTTCACTCCAATCAAATTTCCGATGTAACCCCGTTGGCTCCCTTGACAAACCTTGAAGATATGAGACTGGACCACAACCAGATCGTGGATGTGAGCTCGTTGACCTCCCTGGCAAACCTGAGAGAGCTGAGGCTTGACCACAACCAAATCGCCAATGTGGGCCCGCTGGTCTTCCTGACCAGTCTGAACCGGCTTAATTTGGAAAACAACAGGATTGAAGACGTGGCTTCCCTGGTCGCAAATCCCGGTCTCGGCGAAGGCGATGAAGTGGAATTGAAAAAGAACCCCCTCAGCCATCAGGCCACCACCAAACAAATCCCCGCCCTCAAGGCCCGAGGCGTCAAGGTCACCTACTACTAAACCATTTCTTTTCTCTCCTCTTTCTCTCTTCTTTCTCTCCGCCCTCTGCGAAAGGAGCCCGACATGAAACCCCCACTCATGCTCCTCCTGGCCCTGCTGTCCCCGCTTCCAGCCCTCGGCATCGGCTACGTGTACACCGGCGTCGGTGACGACGGCCGTCAGCACCTCGAGCTGACCTCGGCCACGGTCGACGTCAGGATCGACGAGCGCATCGCCCGCACCCGCACCGACCAGATCTTCACCAACCACGCCGACTGGGAGGTCGAGGGGATCTACGAGTTCACCCTTCCGGACGGCGCCATCATCACCGACCTGGTGCTGTGGATCGGAGACAAGCGGATCCAGGGGCTCATTCTCGAGAAGGAAGAGGCGCGCCAGATCTACGACGACATCGTGCGCCAGCGCGTCGACCCGGCCCTGATCGAGCAGGTGACCCCGAACCAGTTCCGCCTGAGCATCTTTCCCTTTCCGGCCAACGGCAGCCGCCGCGTCGAGTTCGAGTACATGCAGCTGCTCGAAGCCCGAAACGGCCGTCTCGACTACACCTTTCCGCTGGCGCCGGAGACCGGACAGGCCCTGCTGATGGAGCTGTTCGTGCTGCGGGCAAGTGTGAGAAGCCAGCACCCCTTTCAGGTGACGACCTCGGGGCTTCCGCGCCTCACCGACATCGACCGCCCGGATGACTACCGCGCCAACGTCTTTTTCGGAGACGAGGAGATCTCTCCCCGTGAGGACTTCACTCTGACCATCCGACAGACCGGGGACCTGCTCGAGCCGACGGTTCTCAGCTTCGCCCCGGAGGGAGACGAAGCCCTCGGGTACTACGCCCTGTGGCTGCCGCCCCTTCCGGAACTGACCCTGGACGATCCCCTGCCGCGCAGCCTGACCTTCGTCATCGACATCTCCTCGAGCATGCAGCGGGGCAAGCTGCAGGCGGTGAAAGGGGCTCTTGCCGCGGCGATCGCGGGACTGGAAGAAGCGGACCTGTTCAACATCGTCGTCTTCAGCCACCGGGCCGACTCCTATGCAGCCGCCCCGGTGCCTGCCAACCGGAACAACAAGGAGGCTGCCACCGCTTTCATTAACCGCCAGGACGCCCTGGGTGTGAGCAATTTCGAGGCGGGACTCGGCCGCGCCATGCAGCAGGCCTTCCCGTCCGGGCGGGTCAACCACGTCATCTTCCTTACCGATGGCCTGCCCAACCTCGGCGAGGTCGAACTGGAGCCCCTGAGCGACCTGGTGGGCCGGTGGTCCGACGGCCGGGCCCGCCTGTTCACCATCGGCGTCGGCAACGACGTCGACCAGGGGTTTCTGGCCGGCCTCGCCGAAGACCACCGGGGCGAGGCGTTTTTCCTGTCGGACGAAGGGGATATCGAGACGGCGCTCCGCGACCTTTTCGAGTCCTTCACCTTCCCCGTGCTGCTGCTCGAGGAGCTGTCCTTCGGCGACGTGGAGATCCACGACGTGCACCCGCGCGGGGTGGAAGCCCTGGCAGCCGGCCGGGAGCTGTTTCAGGTGGGCCGCTACCGGGACGGGGGCCAGTTCACCTTGAGCGTCACCGGCCAGATGGGAGAGGAAACCGTTTCCCTGGACTTTCCGCTGGAGTTCACCCGGACCGACGTTTCGGGAGATCTGATTCCGCGGCTCTGGGCCCACCAGAAGGTGCAGGCTCTCGAGGAGCAGATCGCCCGTTTCGGGTCCCAGCAGGAGCTGCTCGACGACATCCTGGCGCTGGGCCTGGACTACCGGCTGGTGACCCGGCGAACCTCGCTGTTCGCCCCGGACGAGGGGGTGGAGGTCAACCCGCAACCGGGGGACCGCGGGGAGGATGGTGACGAAGTGTTTGCCACCGCGGCCAACGACACCCGCCCGAAAGCCTACTGGCTGGGCCGCGACTTCGTCCTCGAGGACGAGGTCTGGGTCGACGTCGCCTACCAGCCCGGCATGCCGAGGGAGCTGTACGAAGGCCTTCCGGGACAGCCGGAGGAGCTGGAGGACTTCGCCCTGCTGGGCGAGGACATGCTGGTGGTGGTGGAAGAGCGGGCCTGGGAAGTCCGCTCGGCCGGGCAACCCGGCCGTCCTGTCCTGCAGCAGAACGCGCCGAACCCGTTCAACGCCTCCACTGTGATCCCCTTCCAAGTGCCGGCTTCGCTGGCGGGCGAGGAGATCCGCCTGCGCATCTACAACCTCTCCGGCCAGGTCGTGCGCGTGCTGCACGCCGACGTCCCCGGGGCCGGCGAGCACCGCATCACCTGGGACGGCCGCGATCAGTACGGACGGCCGGTGGCCAGCGGGGTGTACGTGTACAGCCTGCAGACCGGCGGCTGGGCCGTGCACCGGCGCATGATGCTGCTGCGCTGAACCCCCGGCGATTTCCCGTGAGCCCGAAAAAGCGCCCGATGCCGGCAGACACCATTCCTCCGGCATCGGGCGCCCGCGGGTGCTTCCCTCGATTCAGCGAAAACTGCGGAACTTCCGCCCTCCACCACCGGAGAGCCGCAGCCGCTTGCGGGCCGGGCCGAATCTGCAAGAAAAAAATTCCCTTCTCGTACGGACCTTCTCTATATTGACAGGAACAGCCTGCCTCAATCCCGGGAGCCAGGTCCGAAATGCTCCAGAAGGTCACCCGGGCGAGAAGGTGATCCCATCAGCTTGCTGTGAAGGTCCGGACCTGACCTGACAACCCGGCCTGCTATACCTCCATTCTTCCCATCGACAGCCTGGATAGTTCGACCAATGTGGAGAACGGTTGCGGATTGGGCATCCTCGCACGGCTCGCTGGTACGGCTCGGCAAGAATGTCCCGGGATTCTCCGGGAAACCGCATATGCGCTCGCCAAACGCCAAGCCTCGAGGGGCAGATTCTGAAAAGTGGGACCCCGGATGAGGCCGGGTTCTGCTTGAATTGGTCTTCGGTAAAACAAGAAACCCATCACCCCCACCACAAAACGGGAGGATTTGATCCGATGAAACGCGCGTTCAGCTTTGAAGCGCTCGTTCTCGCCCTCGGCGCCGCGGCGCTGCTTTTCACAGGTGCCGCCCCGCCGGTCCTGGCGCAGGAAACGGCCGAGGGAGAGTCGCAGGAAGAAGAGATGATGATGGAGGAAGAGGAGGAGATTGCCGAGTTCGAGGAAGACATAATCCTGGAAGAGATGGTGGTCACCGGCTCGCGGGCCCAGTCGCGCACGGTGACCGAGTCGGCGGTGCCGATCGACGTTGTCAGCAGCGAGGAGTTCGTCAAGCAGGGGGGCACGGACCTCGCCGACCTGCTGAGGAACGTCGTGCCGTCGTACAACGTCAACACCCAGCCCATCAGCGACGCGGGAACCGTGGTGCGGCCGCCCAACCTCCGGGGCCTCGCCCCCGATCACGCGCTGGTGCTCGTCAACGGCAAGCGCCGCCACCGCGCCGCGGTGATCCACTGGCTCGGCAACGGCGTCGCCGACGGCGCCCAGGGTCCGGACCTGTCCGTCATTCCCTCGATCGCCCTCAACCGGGTTGAGGTGCTGCGCGACGGCGCCTCGGCCCAGTACGGCTCGGACGCCATCGCCGGGGTGATGAACTTCCAGCTGAAGGACGCTTCCGAAGGGATCTCCATCGAGACCAAGACCGGCAGCTTCCAGGACGGGGACGGCAAGTTCCTCGGCGACGGGGAGCTGTTCATGATCGCCGGCAACATGGGACTTGGAAACGAGGACGCCTGGGCCAACCTCAGCCTGGAGTACGGCAATTCGGGCGAAACCATCCGCTCGGTGCAGCGCGATGACGCCGCGGCCCTGCAGGCCGCGGGCAACCTCGAGGTGGCGAATCCCGCCCAGATCTGGGGCCAGCCCTTCATCAGGGACGACATCAAGTTCTTCGCCAACTACGGCGCCGACCTCGGCGAGACCTTCGATTTCTACGGTCACGCCAACTACGCCAGCAAGGAGACTGAGGGCGGGTTCTATTTCCGCAATCCCCACACCCGCAGCGGCGTATTCAAGGGGGGGCCGGTCGAGATAAACGGCGAGAGCTTCGATAATTCCCTGCTGGTCGGCGATCTGGACGGGGTCGGTCAGGGCAGCGAATGCGCCCCGGTACCGATAATCGACAACAAGCCGGACGAGGAGGCCTGGCTGCAGATACGCGACGATCCCAACTGCTTCTCGTTCCTCAAGATGTTCCCGGGCGGCTTCACCCCCCGGTTCGGCGCCTTCACCACGGACGAGTCGCTGCTGCTCGGCCTCAAAGGTATCCAGGGGCAGTCCCTGGGCTGGGACTTCAGCGTATCGTACGGACAGCACGAAGCCGACTACTTCATCTTCAATACCGTCAATGCCTCCATGGGTCCCGACACGCCGACCTGGTTCGACCCGGGCACCTACGTCCAGTCCGACGTCAACATGAACCTCGACTTCACCTACCCGGTGAACAACCAGCTCTTTCTCGCCGCCGGCCTCGAACGCAGGACCGAAACCTTCGAGATCGTCGAGGGGCAGATCGAGTCCTACATAATCGGGCAGCCCCTGGCCAGCCAGGGATTTCAGCCGGCCACCAACGGGTTCTCCGGTTTCAGCAAGGTGGCGGCCGGGATATGGGACCGGTCCAACGTCGCGGTCTATGTCGAAGGCGACTACATGCCCATGGACAGGTGGCTGCTCGCCCTGGCCGGGCGCTACGAGAACTTCGACGATTTCGGGACCACCTTTAACTACAAGGCGGCCACCAACTTCGGCCTCACCGACGACATCAAGGTGCGCGGCAGCTACAGCACCGGGTTCAGGGCGCCGACCCCGGGCCAGCAGAACGCCTTCAACATCACCACGGAGTTCAACTTCGAGAAGAACGACCTGGTCAACAACGGAACCGTTCCCTCCACCAGCCGCGCGGTCGGGCTCGTCCTCGGTTTGGATGGCGGGGGGCCCGCACTCGATTCTGAAAAGTCCGTCAACCTTTCCGCCGGTCTCGTCTTCGACCTCGGCCTGGTCAGCGCGACGATCGACTACTTCAGCATCAAGGTGCAGGACCGCCTGACGGTATCCCAGGACTTCGCCCTGACCGAAGAACAGAGAGCCCAGCTGATAGCAGAGGGCTTGACCAGCGCCGCCGGCCTGCAGGAGTTCCGCTTCTTCACCAACGACTTCGACTCCGCCACCAACGGGATCGACCTCGTGCTTTCGACTCCGGTGCGTTCGGGCATGCTGAGCCTCGCCTTCAACCACACCAGCACCGACGTCACCGACCACAACCCGGATATCCTCGACGATCTCCGGATCAAGGAACTGAAGGAGAACCTTCCCAAGCAGCGCGGGAACCTGACCCTGACCCAGTCCCTGTCCAGCCGCTGGGACGGGCTGGCTCGGGCAAGCTACTTCGGCTCCTGGTTCGACTCTGAAGACGGTGAGAGCTATAACGGCAAGGTGCTGTTGGACCTCGAGACCAGCGTCTCGCTCTTTGACGACGCGTCCTCGATAGCGATCGGCGGGCAGAACATCCTCAACACCTATCCCGACGAGAACCCGAACGCCGCCGCGACCATCGGCAACAGGTACAGCCAGTTCAGCCCCTTCGGCTTCGGCGGGGCCTTCTGGTACGTCAAGTACAACTACAGCATGTAGCAGTTCTGGTTATACAATAGAGGTTGATATCGGCGGGCCGGATCCTGAATCCGGCCCGCTTTTTTTTTGGCCGCTGTAAAAAGCCCGCCGGCCGGGGTGCCTGATATCCGGACATCCTCTCTCCTGATTTCTCTCAAATAGTGCTTGCGCGGACGCCAGGAAGACCCGTACAATATCACTGTATCGGTATTACGATACAGTGATAGACCAGATTTTCCTGGATGGAGGAAGCGCCATCCCCCGGCATCGACTCGGCCGTTCTTTCACCGCGGCAATGGCGGGAACGATCTCCCGCCGATGCATGCGTGACCGAACAGGAGTCTCCGCATTCTACAGCTGCGCATAGACCCGGCCAGCGGGGTCCCCATCTATCTGCAGATCATCGAGCAGGTCAAGTACCAGATCGCCGCCGGGGTGCTCCGGCCGCACGACGAGCTCCCCTCGGTGCGCGCCCTGTCTAGGCAGTACCTGATCAACCCAAACACCGTGGTGCGGGCGTATCTCGAACTGGAGCGCGGCGGGCTGATCTACAAGAAGCGGGGCATGGGCACCTACGTGGGCGAAAAGGCTGTGACCATGAGTCAGCAGGAAAAACTCGAGATCGTGCGGAAACTGCTCGACAAGGCCCTGGTCGAGGCGATCGAGCTGGGGCTGAGCGCGGCTGAAATGCACGAGGTATTCCGGGAGCGCCTCAGCCGGTTCGGCAAAAAAGGATCGACAGGGAGGAAGCCTGCCGATGACTGACACGGCGATCGCCATCGCAGGCCTGACCCACCGCTTCGGCAAGCCCGCCGCCGTGGAGGACCTCCACCTGAAAGTTTCAACCGGATCGGTGTGCGGCTTCCTCGGACGCAACGGGGCCGGCAAGACCACGACCATCCGGATCCTGATGAACCTGCTCAAGCCCACAGCCGGACAGGTGGAAGTGCTGGGGCTCGACCCGGGGCGGGACGCGCTGGCGCTGCGGCGGCAGGTGGGTTACGTGGCGGAGAATCCGGTCATGTATGGATGGATGAAGGTGCGGGAGCTGGCCTGGTTCACCGGCCGGTTTTACGAGACCTGGAACCCGGACAAAGTCGAGGGGCTGATCGACCGTTTCGGCCTCGACCGCGAGCAGAAGGTCAAGCACCTGTCCCGCGGCATGAACGCCCAGCTTGCGCTCGCCCTCGCCCTGGGGCACGAGCCGCGCCTGCTGATCCTCGACGAGCCTGCTTCCGGGCTGGACGTGGTGGTCCGGCGCGGTTTCCTCGAGAGCATCATCGGGCTCATCCAGGAGGAGGGGCGCACCGTCTTCCTGTCGTCGCACCTCGTGCACGAGGTGGAGCGGGTCGCCGACCGGGTCGCCGTCATCGAGCAGGGCCGCCTGGTGGCGGAAGGGCCGGTGGACGACGTGAAGCAGTCGGTCAAGCGGGTGGCGGTGCGCATGCCGGAGGGCGCCGGTCCGCTGACCAGAATCCCCGGATTGCGGGAGGTGCAGGGAACGGGGACGCAGCGGCTGCTGACGGTGGTGGGGTATGGCGGGGAACAGGCCGCCCGGATCGAGGCTCAGGGCGGGGCCATCACGAGGGTGGAGGACCTGGGGCTCGAGGATGCTTTCGTGGCATACGTCCACGCCGCCGGAGGAGGGGGGGTATGAATCCGGTACGAGCTCTGCTGTGGAAGGAAGGACGGGAAGCGGTCTACAAGGTGGCCGGCGGCTCCTGCGTGGCTCTGCTTCTCGGGTTGGCCTATCTGCACCCGGTCTTCAACAGGGAGTATCCACTGGAAGCTGTGAGCTTTCTGGTAGGCCTGCTGGCCTCGGTGCTTATGGGCATCGACCAGGTGTCCGGGGAACGCAGCCGGGGGACACTGCCTTTCCTGCTGAGCCGGCCGCTGGCTCCCGCCCGGCTGCTGGGAGTGAAGTTCGCAGTCGGGGCTGCGGGGGTGCTGGTGGTTCTGGCCTCGTTCTGGGCGGGGGTGTACCTCGGGTTGCCGGAATGGGGAAAACCGAACTTCCTGTGGTGGTTTTACCAGGGTTCATCTCAAGATTTTTTCCTGAATCGAGGGCTGCAGGAAATCCTGCAGGATGTGGGGTTCGCGCGCATCCTGCTGCTGTGGTTTCTCCCGTTCTTGATTCTGTACACCCCGGTGTTTCTCTCCTCTGCTTTTTCCGACCGTCCCCTGAAGGCAGTAGCGATCGCCCTTATGTCGGGGTGGATCGCTTTGTTCTGCCTGGGGTCAGTTTCCCAACTGTCCCCCGCTGTCTCTTATTCCTTCCAGCGGATCCTGTTCAACGATCTGACAGACAAGATCCTGCGTCTGGCCTTCGATCCATCTCTCCTGCTGGTCAGGTTTGGGACTGCCGCCCTGATAGCAGGCGGCGTGCTTCTGTGGTCCACCCTGGCGTTGAGAGCGGAGGCAAGCAGGCGGTTCCAGTGGGGTGTGACCACGCTCGCCCTGATCTCGGCGGCCATCGTCCTCGCGATGGATGCGACACAGCCCCACCGCACGGATGCCCCCGTCGAACCGGTGGGCCGCCTTCCCTACGAAGCACAGGTTGCGGATCTGGACCTGAACGACAGATCCGCGGTTGTGCTGCTGGAGAATGGGGTGAGCGTGGTGGACGTGGCGGACTGGCGAGTGCCGAAGGAGACAGGGCGAGCGGAAATCGACGGCTGGCGGCTCTGGCGGCTTGCCCTGTCCGGTACCACCGTCTACGCATGGGGATCGGCCAAGGACAGCGTGGGGGTGGCCGTATTCGACCTCAGCCTGCCCGAGCGCCCCCAACTGCAAGTCCAGCGCCTTCTCCATCCCATCGAGCCAGGTCCCACCCCCTGGTTGAAGGGAACTCCCCTGCTGACGGGTTGGGCGGTTCGGGATGGGTACCTGTACGCCGGCCTGCTCGGCAGCGAGCTGCTCGAACTGCACAGCTTCGACGTCCGCGAAGGAGGACTTCCCCAGCCCGTCCACGTTCTGCCCGTCGAAGAGAGAATCAGACATGCCTGGAGTTACGACGGAGAATTGCAGTTTGTCGGCTCATACGCCTTTCTGACCCTGGGCCACGACTTCGTCGTACTCGATCTGACGGATCCCGGGCGGCCTGCAGAGCTGAGCAGGACCCCCCTGCGCCGCTTCGGACGCTCCAAGCAGTATGAGGAGTCCATCGAACAGCTTCATCACCAACTGTCTCCCGGAGTACTTCCGGAATCCGTAGTACAGAAGCTGGAAGAGGCAGGCCACAATTTGGAAACCCTGGAGATGCGGGAGTGGACCCCTGAAGGAGAGCATGATTTTTTCCGGATCGCCCGGCCGCTGGGATTGGGTCCCATATCCGTGGACGGAAACAGGGCTTACGTCCAGCGGCATCGGCCTCAGGAGCTGGCCGTGCTCGACATATCCGATCCACGGCACCCGGTGGAGATCGAATACATCCTCGGGCGGTTTCCTCGACTTACCATTGACGGCGATTTCGCCTTCGGCAGGGCCTGGGACGAGATATGGTCTTATGCAATGACCCGGTACGGCGCCCAGCAGCGCCGGGAAAGACTGGGCTTTCAGGAACCCGCTAACCTCCCTAATGTGATCAGGTCCCACTCCTTCGTGGGCCCCGGCCAGATGCGCATGACCTTCGGGGCCCACCTCTTCCCCTATAATTACCGGGGACGTCACAGCCTCATTCTGGCGGGCGATCACATCTGCGCGGTCATGAAAAACCACCTGGTCATCTTTGAGACCCCGCAGAACGACTGAACAGAGATCGCTCTTTGAAAATGCGGTCGCCTGCTGACATTTGGCGACCCAGACGTACAGGACCACCCCTGCACTTTGGTTGGGGCTTAATGTTATTTTGGTCAGTGGGGTCAGTTGCTTTTTGAAATATCCCAAAGAGCAAACCGCGCCGCGGCAACAACACAACAGGTGCTGGACCTTCCCTCTGCGGTGTCCACCTTCGAAAGTCCGCTTCGCCCGTCCACAGAGGTCTATCGAAAATGGAGAGCTGTCATGCATCTATCGAATAAAGCGGTTCTGTCTGTCGGGCTTCTCATGGTACCCGTGCCTTTGACTGGAACCACGGCGGACAAAGAGGAAGAGCAGCCAATTTATGCTGCCATTAATCTTTCCGAGGGACTGCCGGATTTCGAGCCACTGAAAATGATGATGCCTGCGGAGGCTTTTTCCGCCCGCATCCCTGACGGTGAGCTTGGCCCCTCGGTACACTTCACATGGGGAAAGGACGGCAAGGAGCACAGGTTTTTCCTGTACCTCGTCTACCCGGACGGTAAAAGGAGTGTCCGGGGGGTTTGTTCTGGACGCATCGGAAGATGGAACTCTCAGCGGCACAGTTGAATTCAATTCCGAAGCCGATTCCGAGGACCTGATTCCCATTGCTTTCCGACTCCTTCCCGAATACCGATTGCTTCTCTACCGATGGGCAGGTTCGCCCTCACCGGCAACAGGCGGCCAACCAACCGTCAAGGATTCGCCGCTGAAACTGGGTGCACCGATCCCCGAATTGACTTTCAGTACCGTTCAAGGTGACTCGATCTCGACAAGGGACTCGGTCGGGAAAATTCTGGTTGTCAACTGGTGGGCGACGACATGCCTTCCTTGCATTGCGGAAATGCCCGGTTTGAATGAGCTGGTAGAAAGATTCAAACCCTCCGGACAGGTTGAGTTCCTCGCGGTCGCACTGGATGAACCTGAGACCCTCGTCCGGTTTCTGAAACGGCATGAGTTCGACTACGATCACGCCCTGGGATCTTCCGATCACACGGAGATCTTCGGGGAGACCTTTCCACGCCATGTTGTGGTGGACGGAAACGGGATCGTTGCCTTCGATCGACGTGGGGCAGGATCCCAAATTCCAACAGAGATCGGTAAAGCTGTTCAATCGTTACTGGCGGACAATGAAGCCTGAGAATCTGCTACGCTGCAGATTCCGGATCCTGAATGGGCGGACCACATACGCCAGCAAGTTGCCCGGCCTCCCTTGCAAAGCGAGCTTCACCACCTGCCCGCTGCACGCGAATATTGTTCTGTCTTCAGTTGCTTTCGATCCGACCCGTGCGGAAGGAGACCCAGAATAAACCCGCAGTATGAGGCATCGGCTCCTTCCTGGTCCCCGCGGCAAAACCTGCTTCTCACCCCTTCTCCTGACCTGATCCGGAGAACTCCCCATGGCCCACCGGTTCTTCAGCTTTTTGGTTGCCGCCCTGACCGCTTCGAGCACCTGCCTTTCAGCGGAAAGCGCACAAAGCCAGCCGTCCGTCGCGATCATCACCGGGGAAGTCCGCAACCCGGCTTCGCGGGAAATCGCCTTCACCTTCACGCCCCCCTCCGGTCTGGGCAGCTCCGACGAGAGCGTCGCACTCGACAGCCTGAACCGCTTCAGGGTCGAGCTGCCCGTCAGCCGGGGAATCCTTGTCAGGGGGTATTTCGACAGCGGCCAACCCGGATGGGAGTGGGCGCGCTGGGTAGGCTCCTTCCTCTTCGACCACCATCCCCTGGTGTTCTTCGCAGAACCCGGAGACAGTCTGCATATAACGATCGACGCCGGCTATTTCAGCCCCTCCTGCTCGTTCAGCGGTCCCGCCGCCGACAACAGCCGCTTCATCGCCGAGTGGATTCCGCCCTTCCTTCACTTTCACCGCGAATACCAGGGTCTGGAGCTCGAGGACTTCAAGCGACAGGCCCACCAGCGGCGTCGGGAGCAGCTCGATTTCCTGGCCGAGCGGCGCGATGAATACTCGCTCTCTCCGGGGTTCATCGACTTTGCCACCGCCTACTTCAGCTATGAGTGGGCCAACTCCATGATTTCCTATCCGACGAACTACCGCTTCGCCAACGGCCGCAGGAACAGTGACATCACTCCTGAGTACTACCGCTTCCTGGAGGAGGTCCCGCTGGTAGCGGAAAAGGGGATGGGCGTTGGGGTTTACCACACCTTTCTGGTGCGCACCCTGGACTGGGAGCGGGAAGAGCTGCATAGACCCGCCGGGGGGACGAACGGAGCCATCGGCCGCCAGCTCGACTCCCTCTACGAGAAGGACGGTCGACGGCCAAGGCTGTCGAAAATGGTCGATCTGTCAGCTGTTGGGTTGTTGCAATCTGCCCATGCCCGGCTCGACTCGATGTATGAAAAGAAAAGGCATCCAAAGCTCTCCCAGCAGTTCGATTTATCCGTGTTCGGTCTTTCGGAGACCACCGAGGACCAACTCGATTCCCTCTACGAAAAGTCCAGATCCTGGAGTTTCACCACTTCAAGCGGGATTGAAGAACCCAGGGTGGATACGACTGGCGGAAACCTGGCATTCTTTACCCCACTCGAAATGACGATGGACTCCCTGGCCAGAGAGCCCAGGCTTTCCGGAAAACTCGATCTGTCGTGGCTGTCGGAACCGGCTCGTGACCAGCTCGACTCGATGTACGAGTACAGGCAGCCGCTCCTGCTGTCTGAAACGATCGATCTGTCTATCCTGGGTTTGCCCGATGAAGTGCAGGCCAGATTCGACTCGATCTATTCTTCGGGGAAGGTAGTCCGGACATGGAGTTTTTCTGAGAGGTACGATCTCGCCAGGCAAAAACTGGAGGGGCGGGTGCTCTACTGGTTTCTCGCCGGAGAGCTGATCGGCGGATTCAGGCTGGACAGCGAAGCCTTCGCCCTCGCTCGCCAAAAGTGGGAGGAGTACCGGGAAATCAACCCCTACCCGGAATACAACGAGGCGGTTCAGGCCGCTCTGAACGACGCCCTCAAACTGCAACCTGGACAGCCTGCCCCCGAATTCACTCTCGACGACCTCGACGGGCAGCCGGTGTCGCTCAGCCAGTTCAGGGGCAAGGTGGTCCTGCTCGATTTCTGGGCGAGCTGGTGCGGGCCCTGTATCGGCGACCTTCCCCATCTCCGCCAGATCAAGGAAAGAACGGCCGGCCAGCCGGTCGTCTTCCTCAACCTGTCGCTCGACACGGATGAGGCCGCCTGGCGAAAGGCGATTGAAAAGCACGGGATCGAAGGCGTTCACGTGCGCGCCCACGGCTTCTACTCGGATCCTGCCAAGTCCTACAACATCAACGGAATACCTTCGTATTTCCTGGTGGATTCGCGGGGGGTGATCGCGGATTGCCCCCGGGTAAGCGAGACCGACGAGATGGTGGCGGCTATGGGGAAGAGTCTGTAACCGGGGGACGTACCTGGACCAACCCCACCCTGCCGTAACACACCCCTCCACCGTTACAATCTGTTACAAAGCAGAAAAGACCCATTTACACTGCAAGGTTTCCTTCCCCTTACAGAAGCAATAACTCATGGGACTCATGGTATGGCTTCCATACTGATCATCGATGACGACCAGGAACTCACCGATCTCCTGGAGACCTACCTGGCAGACTTCGGCTACCGGACAACCGCTGTGCACCGCCCGTCCCGGGGTCTCGAGCTTCTTGGAACAAGCGACTTCGACCTGGTCATTCTCGATGTCATGCTACCTGAACTGGATGGATTCAAGGTGTGCAAGACCATCCGGGAAACAAATACGCTGCCCATTATCATGCTCACGGCCCGCGGGGAGATCACGGATCGGGTCGTCGGACTCGAACTGGGAGCAGACGACTACCTGCCCAAGCCATTCGAAGCGAGAGAGTTGGTCGCGAGGATCCAGGCAGTCCTCAGACGAGGGCACAAGCCGGCCAGGCAAGACCTTCTTCACGCCGGCAGTCTGAAAATCAGCCTGGAGAAATACACCGCCACACTCGATGGCGCCGCCTTGAATCTCACCACAACGGAATTCGAAATGCTGGCTCTCCTCGTAAAAAGCCGGGGAAGAGTCCTCAGTCGAGACTATATCATGCAGAATATTCGAGGAGTAGACTGGGAGGCCTTCGACCGCTCCGTCGATGTCCTCATATCCAGAATACGAAACAAGCTGCAAGACGATCCGAAAAACCCCCGCTACATACGAACGGTTCGCGGTGCAGGGTACATGTTCCTCGGCGCCACGGAGGCAGCATGAGACTCTTCAATATCAAGCGGTCGCTCTTTCTGAGGATCTCCCTGCTGTTCTTCCTCGCCGTCACGATCACGACAACCCTCCAGCTCTGGCTTGAAGACCGTGAACTGCGAAGCAGCATTCTACCGGCTCTGTCAGGCATCATGGTGAGGCACGCGCAAGGCATTGTAGCCGACCTGGGACCACACCCCGATCCGCATCGACTGCAACGAACAGCAGACAGCCTGCAAGTAGACATCAGGTATGAAAGCAACGGCGTCATCTGGCAAAGCGACCCCGACATGCAGGTGAAGCAGAGAGAGGCCATGATCCCCTATGAGGAGGATGATCGATTCAGGATCATGATCAGCGAGGAAACCGGAGGCATATTCGTAGATCTGCAATCAGACCATGGCCACTATCAGCTCAATCTCCTCAAAGCCGGCCATCTACCTCAAGATGAACTCTACGATCTCATCTCACTTGGACTCGTCATATTCTCCTTCTTCGCCATCTACCTCATACTTCGCAACCAACTCAAACCCATAAAAGCGCTGCATGAGGGCGTAAGGGAAATCGGGGAAGGCAACCTCGACTTCGAGATCAAGACCAACAGCGTCGACGAGCTTGGCCAGCTCGCACTCTCGTTCAACCACATGACCCGGCGAATCCGCGAGTCTCTCCAGGCACGCGACCAGTTGCTGCTCGACGTGAGTCACGAGTTGCGCTCACCGCTGACGCGCATGCTGGTAGCCCTGGAGTTTCTCGAGGACGACAAGACAAGGCAGACCCTTCACAGAAACATCAAGCATATGGAAGCAATGGTGACGGAAGTCCTCGAAACCGAGCGCCTGAACAGCTCCCATGGAGGACTCGAGCCCGAACCCGTCAACATCCTTGATCTCCTGATGGACACGTGCAAGAATTACCAGGACCAGAAACCCGGCGTCGTGCTCCAATGCTCACCTGAAGACCTCATGGTGAGCCTCGACCCGGCAAGGGTAACAACGGTCCTCAACAATCTTCTCTCGAATGCCACCAGACACTCCAACGCGAAAGATCCCATCGAAGTCACCTGTTCCCGGGAGCAAGGGAAGGTTCTCGTCAAGGTGCAGGACTACGGATCAGGCATCCCGAAAGACGACCTCCCCCACATCTTCGAACCCTTCTACCGGGTGGACAAATCCCGCTCCAAACAGACTGGCGGCTATGGCCTGGGCATGAGCGTATGCAAGAAAATCATGGAGGCACACGGAGGGCAGATCGAGATTACCAGCCAGCCGAACAAGGGAACGTGCGTCCTGCTCACATTCCCTGAATCCGTGACCACACCCTCTTTGCCGGTGTTCGAGTTGTCGGCTGACCGGCAGTAGAGATAACGGGGCGTATCCGCGCGCCCCCAACAGCTTCTCGATAACAGCCTTCCCCTGCCATCCTCGCCCGAGGCAAGGCAGAGGTCCGCCTGGGGCCCGCAGTACTTGTGCGTCCCCGTTCACACCGTTCACATCCTGTTACAATTCTTTACACAACAGCAATCCTCAGTTAACACCCGGGCGGTAGTATCGGTTGTGCTGCTCGTCAGATGACCAATCCACGGCGCGATACACAATCCTTGTGATGGTTATCGAGGCCTTGGCGAACCTACACGCAGCTATTAACCAGGAGAGAACCCATGCACAAATCCCCTCCTGACAGCTTGTCTGCTGCTCACGGCAATCGCAAACAGCACAGCCCGGGGTGGACTCTGCGTTAGCTGATTAAGGGCAACCTGAACATGGGGAAATTCCACTTACCAGTTGAATCCGCGTCTCGTTACAATTCGTTACAAAGCCGAAATTTTCGGTTAATTGCGGAGTTGTAACATTAATAAGGAATTCGCGCAATCCGCAATTCACGAGTTTGCGGGATCACATAAATCGCGAGGCCACAATCAAAAAGGAGGATCTATCAATATGAAAGTCGGCATTATTGATATTCTGTCTGATGAACTTTCGAGCACTTGGGGAACAAAGTTCTATCGGTTCTTTTTTCAGAGGCAGTACATGAGTATCATGCCTCAAACGATTGCTGTCTGGTGCCGACAACTTGGTCATAAAGTACACTACTGTACCTTCTACGGCCAAAAGGACCCACTACACCTTCTGCCCGACGACCTCGACGTGCTATTTGTGGCATCGTACACGCAAGCGAGTGCCATGGCTTACGCGCTTGCGAAAGTATTTCGCGATAGGGGAACACTAACCGTAATTGGCGGCGCACACGCGCGTTCCTTTCCAACGGATTGCCTGCGTTTTTCGATCTGGTGGTGCGCGACTGCAACAAGGAGCTGGTAGACGACATTCTGCGTGGCCATTATGATCCACCGGCGGTAATCACCAGTGGTCGTCCGCTCATGGATTTCCCTTCGGTAGAGGAACGGATGCCGGAGATCAAAATTGCATCGTTTTACAACGGGAGGCCATCGCTCACCAGCATCGTTCCCATGCTCTCAAGTATCGGCTGTCCGTACACCTGCAATTTCTGTGTTGATTGGAACAGCAACTATTCTCTCCGATCAAAGGAAGATCTGTGGCGCGACCTCCACTACTTATCGCAGAACTGGCCGCAATTGACCATAGGATATCACGATCCCAACTTCGCGGTGCGGTTCGATGAAACAATGGACGTCATTGAGGCCTTACCGGAAGGACGGCGAAATCCCTACGTTATGGAGAGTTCGCTATCAATCCTGAAAGAGGATCGGCTAGTAAGATTGAAGAAAACCAGCTGCCTCTATGTGGCACCCGGTATTGAGTCCTGGGTCGATTACTCCAATAAGTCGGGGGTCGGCCGCAAGCAGGGACAGGACAAGCTCGATCAGGTCTCCGATCATCTGAAGACCCTGACACACTATGTCCCGGGACTGCAGGTCAATATGCTGTTTGGCAGCGACTCTGATGTTGGTGCCGGTCCAGTGGAACTGACCAAGGAATTAATCAGGCGAGTCCCCGAGGCCTGGCCGACCATCAATATCCCTTGCCCGTTCGGCGGCACCCCTCTCTATGACCAGCTCTACCAAGAAGGTCGCATACTGCGCGCTCTGCCATTTTGCTATTACTACAATCCATATCTGACCATTACGCTCAATAATTACGATCCACTGACTTATTACAGCCATCTTATAGAGATCCATAAGATGGTTATAGCAAAAAATATGCTATGGCAGCGGCTTCGTACGCCAATACGCCCCGTGATACGCCTCATACACGCCCTGCGGCATATAGGACACAAAACCATGTATGCGAGACTCCACCGCATCCATGGGATGCTCGCCTCAGATGCTAGATTCAGATCCTTCCACGAAGGTCGCTCGGATGAACTACCCGGATTTTATCACCACTTGCTTGAACGCCGACTTGGGCGGTATGCCGAACTCCTCTCGCATGAGGATCGTCGCCCTGTTCTCGAGGAGTCGGTTTTGCACTAAGGAACATGCGTCCTTCTCACATTTCCCTGAATCGGTTACCACACCATCTCTTTGTCGGTGCCTAGGTTGTCGACTGACTGGCAGTAGTAACAGGGCGCATCCACTCGCCCCCGAATAGCTTCTCAATAACAGCGTCCCCACCATCCTCGCTCGAGGCAGGACTGAGATTGCCTGGGTGCGAAATACTCGTGCGCCCCCAAAGCTCGGGCATTCACATCCTGTTACAATTCGGTACACAGCAGCAATCACCAGTTAACAGCGGGATCGTAGTATCAGTTGTGCCGCTTCTCAGATGACCACTGCAGCGCGCAATACACAACCCTTGTGAAGGTCACCGAGAAAACCTTGGCGAACCTGCACGCAGCTACCCACCAGGAGAGAACCCATGCAAAAATCCTTCCTGACAGCTTTTCTGCTGCTCACGACAATCGCAAACAGCACAGCCCGGGAGGCAATCACCGTCAGCGGCAAGGTCAAAGATGCGGCCGACGGCGAAGCCCTGCCGGGAGTCAACGTCGTTGTAACGACCCTTCAGGTGGGTACAACCACGAACGCCTACGGGCATTACTCGCTGCGACTGCCGGCGGGAGCTCATGAAATCAGCTTCAGCTTCATCGGCTACGAATCGATCGCCCGCACCACAGATCCGCATCGGGATCAAGTGCTCGACGTCGAAATGAGCGAAGCCGTCATCGAACTGGGGCAGGTCGCCGTGAGTGCACACAGAGCCGATGAGAACGTCGAGTCGAACGAAATGAGCGCAGCCGAGTTGGACATACAGACCGTACAGCGCACGCCGGCTGTCCTGGGCGAAACAGACGTGGTGCAAACGATACAACTGTTGCCGGGAGTGACCGCCGTACGCGAAGGGGCGGCGGGCTTCAACGTGCGCGGCGGCGCGGCAGATCAGAACCTCGTCCTGCTCGACGAAGCCATCGTCTACAACGCCGCTCACCTTTTCGGCTTCTTCTCGGTTTTCAATGCCGACATCACCAAAGACATCAAGATCTACAAAGGCGGCATCCCGGCGCGGTATGGAGGACGCCTGTCTTCGGTTCTCGACGTGCGGCAAAAGGAGGGGAATGCCAAAGGGTTCCGCGGCAAAGTGGGTATAGGCATCCTTTCGGGGCGGCTGCTCCTTGAAGGACCGGTCGCCAACGGCCGCGGATCCTACGTGATCGCCGCCCGCCGTTCATACGGGGACATCTTCTACAACGCGTTGAGCAGTGACACGAGCACCGCCCACTTCTACGACGTCAACTTCAAAGGCAACTACAATATCAACGACAACAACCGGCTCTTTGTCTCGGGCTATCGCGGCAGGGACGCGTTCAAAGTAGCGGACATCTTCGGCAGCGCGTGGGGGAATACCACGGCCACCGTCCGCTGGAACCTCTTCAGCCGGCGGCTCTTCGCGAATTTCACGGGGGTGTTCAGCAGGTACAGCTACGACAGCGATGCATTCACGGCAGGCGCGGAACACAACTGGTTGTCACACATAAACAACTACAAGCTCAAAGCGGACCTCTCCTACTCACTGAGCGAAGGAAATGCGCTCAACTTCGGGGCCAATACCATCCATTACCGCTTTGCCCCCGGCACCATCGAACCGATCGGAAAAGCGTCCTCCGTCGTGCCGACGGAACTGGATCGACAGAACGCCGTTGAGCCGAGCGCCTACCTCAGCCTGGACCACCAACTCACCAACTCCATCTCCCTCCAGTACGGGTTGCGTCTTTCGGCGTTCAGGCGTCAGGGAGCCCAGGACCTTCCTGTTTATCGCGACAATCGACCCATCGTCTACAACGAGCCCCTGGGCCGGTACGAAGCGGGCGTGGTCGACAGCGTCATCTCGTTCGGGGAGAGGGAAAACATGAAGAGCTTTGCCGGCCTGGAGCCCCGGGCGTCGGCACGATGGTCCCTGACCGAGTCCAGCTCGGTCAAGGTGAGCTACAATCGCACCCGGCAGTATATCCACCTCATCTCCAACACTACCGCGTCCCAGCCATTGGACATCTGGAGGCCCAGCGGACCTTTTGTCGAGCCGCAGACAGCGGACCAGGTCGCCGCCGGCTACTTCCGGAATCTCCAGGACAACACGTACGAAGCCTCGGTCGAAGCCTACTACAAACGAATGAAAGACCAGATCGACTACGTCGACGGGGCCGACCTGACTGTCAACAACAACCTGGAAACCGAACTGCTCAAGGGCGAGGGCCGTTCCTGCGGCGTAGAGCTGATGGTGCGCAAGCGCGCCGGAAAATTGACCGGTTGGCTGGGGTACACGTTGTCGCGCACCGAGCGGCAAGTCCCTGGACTGGGTATCGGCGATCCGGGCATCAACAACGGGAAGTACTATCCAGCCGCCAACGACAAGACGCACGACCTCACCCTGACAACGGTATACGCATTCAAACCCCGCTGGTCGCTGTCGACGAATCTGGTCCTTGCCACAGGTACGCCCTCCACCTTCCCGGCCAGCCGCTACGAATTCGCAAATTTTATCGTTCCTCAGTACGAGAGCCGCCATGGGGCTCGCCTGCCGGCCTATCACCGCTTGGATCTGGGGCTGACCTGCACGACCGCCAATGGAAACAGTTGGGCCTTTACCATCTACAACGTCTACAACCGCCGCAACTCCGCTTCAGTTCACGTGCGGCAAAACCAGAAGGACAAATTTATCACCGAAGCCGTACAAACATCCCTTTTCGGAATCCTGCCCAGCATAACCTACAACCGAGGTTTCTAAAAAAATGAAAACCATACCAATCGCCGTCTGGCTGTCAGTCCCCATGCTCATGGGATGTGAGAGAGTGGTCGATATCGATGTTGAAGAAGGACCGGAACGACTCGTCGTCGAAGGCCGCATCGAGCGCCACCAGGATGATCCCGAAGCCGCGCAGTCGATCAGGTTGTCTACCACGGCCCCCTATTTCAGCAATGAAGCCACACCTGCGGTCAGCGGAGCAGAGGTGGTCGTGCACGACGACGAGGGCGCCGCCTACCTCTTCGCCGAGTCCTCGCGCCAACCCGGCATCTACGAAAACAGGGACATGCGGCCGGAAGTCGGCAGGACCTACACCCTTGAGATCGACCTTGACGGCGAATCCTATCGAGCCGTCGAAACACTGCTTCCCGTCGCGCCCATCGACTCCATCTACCAGCAATTCGAGAAGGCCAATCCCTTCGAGGACGGAGGCATCCGGGTAAAGATCGACTATCAGGACGTCCCGGGCCGCGAAGATTACTATTTGTGGGAGCAGTTCGCGGACGGCGTACGGCAGGCAGAGCCCGATGCTGGCAATTCGCTCAACTTCGTGGGATCGGATGAGCTTTTTGACGGAGAGAAGGTCATCGGTTTTGAACCCAACCAGGAAGCCACGGTAAAATCGGATCAGGTGATCCTCGTGAGACAGCTCTCCTTATCGAAAGAGGCCTTCCAATACTACTTCCTGCTCTTCGAGGAAACAGGGCAAAATCCCCTCTTCCCCACGCCTGCGTCGTTGATCAGGGGCAACGTGGAGAATCTGACCAATCCCCAGAGATACGCGTTGGGATATTTCGGAGCCAGCGAAGTGGACACTGCCGAACTGCAAATCGTGGAAGAGAAAGGGCCCTGACCAGGACAGAAACGCGCTTGGCGAGACCGGCCGGGACCGTTCTGGTGGACTTGCCCCAAAAACAAAAGGCGCCCGGTGCCGGAGACATCGGTCTCGCAGACACCGGGCGCCTGGCCGCTTCCCTCTTTGGACGCTGCTGCTAGGCGGTAATGCTGGCGACGTAGTGAAACGCGCCGAAGACCCAGGTGATGCTGACGACGAAGAGGGCGATTCCGGATGCGAAGTAACGGGCTTTCATGGTGCGTCTCCTTTGGTTTGCGATCCTTCCGGATCGCGGGGTTTAAGGTGACTGCCCCAGGTATTGCAACCGGTGTGCCACCGCCCTTCCAACGCTGTCGTTGAATTGACACATGTTATTTAAAAAACAGCAGGTTATAGAAAATTGACCCCTGGCTTCGCAGGGCGGCGATTCGGCTCGCCCCTTCGGGATTATTCTTCTTAACCTGCTGTCAATTCAGGAGTTAGAACCGAATCTGGCGGTTCGGGGGGTAAACTGCGAAATACCGGAGGCCCCCGATATTTCGGACCCCGGGTCCGCTATTCCGTGGGCCGGGGGGGGCTGCGCTCGATGTTCAGCCTCTTCATGCGGGACTCGAGGGTCGTCGGCTTGACGTCGAGTCTCTCGGCGGCCCCGCCGGCTCCGCGGATGCGCCAGCCCGTCAGCTCGAGCACCTCGAGGATGTGGCGGCGCTCGTTCTCCTCCAGGGTCGCGACCTCCCCCGCAGCCCCCGGGGCGCTCCCGCCCGGCGCCGGTTGCGCTGCCGAGCCGGGCAGCGGCTCCGCCTTGCCGGCCGCGAACCAGTCCCCCAGCCGCAGCTGGCCGCCGCGGCTGACGATGAGGGCCCTCTCGACGACGTTCTCCAGCTCGCGCACGTTGCCGGGCCAGTCGTAGGCGATCAGCCGCTCCATCACCTCCCCGGGGACCGAGTGCACCTCCCTGCCGGTCTCCGCCGAGAACTTCCCGACGAAGTGCCGGACCAGCAGGGGGATGTCCTCCCTGCGCTCGCGCAGCGGCAGGCTGCGGATCGGGAATACGTTGAGCCGGTAGAACAGGTCCCGTCGGAACCGGCCCTCCTCGACATCGCCCTCGAGGTCGCGGTTGGTGGCGGCGATCACGCGCACGTCGACCCTGAGCGTCTCGGTGCCGCCGAGGCGCTCGAACTCCCCTTCCTGCAGCACCCGCAGCATCTTGGCCTGCAGGTCGTGCGGCAGCTCCCCCACCTCGTCTAGGAAGAGGGTGCCGCCGTCGGCGAGCTCGAAGCGCCCGACCTTGCGCGCGGCCGCCCCGGTGAAGGCCCCCTTCTCGTGCCCGAAGAGCTCGCTCTCGATCAGGTTCTCCGCCAGCGCCGCGCAGTTCACCTTGACGAGCGGGCGCTCGCGCCGGCGGCTGATGTCGTGGACGGCGCGGGCCAGCAGCTCCTTGCCGGTGCCGGTCTCGCCGAGGATCAGGACGGTGGCCCCTGTGTCGGCGACCTGCTCCACCTCGGACAGCACCCCGCGGAAGCTCTCGCTGTTGCTGATGATCCCCTGGAAATCGTGGGCGAGGCCGATCTCTTCCTGCAGGTATTTGTTCTCGACTTCGAGCCGGCTCCTGAGCCGCTCCACCTCGGCGAGGGCGGACTCGAGCTCGGCGGTGCGCTCGGCGACCCGCCGCTCCAGCGACTCGTTGAGCTCCCGGAGGGCGGCCTGCGCCTTGCGCCGTTCCTCCACCTCGGCGCTCAGGCGCCGGTTCCCCTCCTCGAGCTCCCGCTGCAGCCGGCGCAGGGCGAGGTGGGTCTCGACGCGGGCGAGCACCTCCTCGTGCCGGATCGGCTTGGTGACGTAATCGACGGCGCCGGCGGAAAATCCCTTCACCTTGTCGGCGGTATCTGTCAGGGCGGTCATGAAAATCACGGGGATGTCGCGGGTGCGGGGTTCCTGTTTCAGTCTCGCGCAGGTCTCGAAGCCGTCGATCCCCGGCATCATCACGTCGAGCAGGATGAGGTCGACCTCCTCCCCTCGGGCCCGCTCCAGGGCTTCGCCGCCGTTGGTGGCGACGAGGATCCCGAAGCCCGCATGCGACAGGGCGCTCACCAGGACCTCGAGGTTGGCCGGGGTGTCGTCGACCACCAGGACCGTCGCCGCAGAACCGGGGCTGCCTGTATCCGTCACGAGACCGAGTCCTGTTTCGGGTTTGCGCAATCGACCATCTCGACGATTCCGCTGAGGTCGAAGTTCCGCGCCATTTCACCCGCCCTTTGCGCAAAAGCGGCGTACTCGCCTCCCAGTGCGGCGATCCGGTCGATTTCGGCGCGCACGGTGACGATGTCTCCCCTGCGGGCCGCCTCGCGGAGCGCGGCCGCCTCCTCCCCGGGCGGGGCGACCACCCCTTCGGATGCGCCCTCCACTTCCTTCTCCCTGGCGCCGGTCCATTCGAGACCGAGGTGCTCCCCGAGCTTTTTCCACAACAGCCGCTCGTCGACGGGCTTGGCGAGAAAGTCGCTGCACCCGGCCTCCACGCTCTGCTGCTGGTGCTCCTCGTAGACGCTGGCCGAGACGGCGATGACCGGCAGGTGGCGCCATTCCTCCGAAGCTCGCACCCGCCGCGCGACCTCGAAGCCGTCGACTCCGGGCATGACGAGGTCGACCAGCAGCAGGTCGATGCGGTTATCCCCGAGCCTGGCGAGGCACTCTTCGCCGTCCGCTGCCTCGACCACCTCGAATCCCAGCGGCTGCAGCATGTTCGCCAGCAGGACCCGGTTCTCCGAACGGTCATCGGCGACCAGGATCTTCAGGCGTTTCCCGTTGTACCCGGTGGGAGCCGCCTCGGGTCCCCTCTCCGCCGGCTCCCACCCCGGGACCGCGGCCAGGGGCAGGTCCACCCTGAAGGTGCTTCCCTTCCCCGCCCGGCTCTCCACCTCGAGCCCGCCCCCCATCAGCTCGACCAGCTCCCTGGTAATCGCCAGCCCCAACCCCGTGCCCTCGACCACGGCTCCCGGCTCGGTCAGCTGCTCGAACGGCTGGAAGATCTTCTCCCGCGCGCTCTCCGGTATCCCCACCCCGGTATCCTCGATGCTGAAGCGGACGCGCCCGTCGCCGGCGGCGCCGCGCTCCACCGCGAGTCGCACCGATCCCTCGTCCGTGAACTTCACGGCGTTGCCCAGCAGGTTGAGAAGGATCTGCCTGAGCCTGCGCTCGTCCCCCCTGACCCCCGCCGGCAGGCCGGGGTCGAGCCGGCACGTGAACTCCAGCCCTTTCTGCCCGGCGCGCATGCGCACCGGGTCCGCCAGGGTCTCGACGAATTCCCCCAGGTCGAACTCCCCGGTTTCCAGCTCGAGCTTGTGGGCCTCGATCCTCGACAGGTCGAGGATGTCGTCGATCAGGGTCAGCAGGTGCTCTCCGGAGCGCCGGATGGTGTCGACCCCCTCCCGCTGTGGGCGCGAAAGCCCGCGGTCCCGGCCGAGGATCTGCGCGTAGCCGAGGATGCCGTTGAGGGGGGTCCGCAGCTCGTGGCTCATGTTGGCGAGGAAGGCGCTCTTGGCCTCGTTGGCGGCCTCGGCCGCGGTGCGCGCCTCCTCGAGGCGGTGATAGTTGCGGAAATGGACAAGGGTGAACCCCGCAACCAGGAGAAGTCCGGCGCCGATCGACAGGATCCACGCCAGCTGGTCGTAGGGAAACCGCACCTCGAGGGCGGCCGCCGCCGGGTTCCGGGAGCGGTTGAGGTCGGCGTCGACGGCCACCACCTCGAAGGTGTAGTCCCCCCGGGGCAGGCCGGCGTACTCGACCCGGGTCTCCCGCGTCTGCCGCCACTCCTGCTCGCGGCCGAGCAGGCGGTACAGGTAGAGGATGCGGTCGGGCCGTCCCCTGAGGCTCGTGCCCCGGAATTCGAACGCGATCAGCTCCTGCGACGAGGGCACGGATATCTCCTCTTCCGGCCGGTAGGACCGGTCGGCGACGACCTCGGTGATGCGGACCGGCGGAGGCAGGCGCCCCGGGCGGTAGCGGGTGATGCCGTTCAGCGTCGCGATCCAGACCGAGCCGTCCCCGGCCACGAGGATGCCGTTCGCCGAGTCCCTCGGCAGGCCGTCGGGACGGTGGAGGTTCTGAAAGACCTCGCCGTCGAAGCGGTCGATCCCCCCTCCGAACGAGGCCAGCCAGAGATGGCCGGCCCCGTCCCGGGTCATGGCGTGGATGCTTTTGCCGGTCAGGCCGTCGCGGGTCGTCCAGGTCTCGAAGCTCTCGCCGTCGAAGCGCACGAGGCCGTTCCCCGTGCCCAGCCACAGGCCCCCTTCGTCGGCCAGCATGGCCAGCGGCGAGTCGGCGAAGCTGCCGGCGAGGGGAAACTTGCGGAATACCTTCCCGTCGAAGCGGAACAGCCCGCCCTGGCCCTGCTGTTGCCCGGTGAACCAGAGGTTTCCCCCGGCGTCGGCGAAACCTCCCTCAATCAGCTGCAGCTTGCCGGGCAGCGACCTCCCTTCGAGGGGCCTGAAGCGCTCGCCGTCGCTGTAGTTCACGCCCCAGCGGGTGTTGACCCAGATCTTCCCGCCGGGGTCCTCGGCGATGCGCCAGATCTCGTTGTCCGAGAGCCCGTCGGCGGTCGTGAAGGCGCGGAACGAGGCGCCGTCGAAGGCGGCGAGGCCGGCCATGGTGCCGACCCAGAGGGTCCCGGACCGGTCCGTCATCAGGGCGAGAAGCGTGTCGCTCGGCAGGCCGTCGGCGGTGGTGAAGGTCTCGAACCTGCGGCCGTCGAAGCGCACCAGTCCGTCTCCCAGGGTCGCCAGACAGATCCGCCCCTGCGGATCCTCCTCCATCCTGATCACGAGGTCGGAGGGAAGTCCGTCGGCCGCGGAAAAGGTTTTCACCAGTTCCCCGTCATACCGGCTAAGGCCTTCGTGGGTTCCCACCCACAGGTTGCCCTCCCTGTCTTCCATGACGGAGTAGAGGAAGGGGTTCAGCAGGCCGTCTTCCTTTCCCATGGACCGCACCACCTCCCCGTCGTATCGATGCAGACCGGCCTTCGATGCGAACCACAGGTTGCCGAAGCGGTCCTCCTCGACCGCGGTGACCCATTCGAGGCCGCCTGTTTCGAAGCGGCGGAACCCATCCCCGTCCCGGTATGCGACCCCCCCGTCCCCGGCCACCCACAACCTGCCGGAGCTGTCCTCGGCGATGGCCTGGACGCCGCCGGGCAGGCCGTCCGCCCCGGTGTAGTTGGTGAAGGTGGAGCCGTCGAAACGGGACACCCCGCCGGCGGTCGCCAACCACACCGCCCCGTCCCTGGTGCACAGCAGGTCGAGCACAAACGGGGCGGGCAACCCATGTTCCGGGGTATAGCTGGTCAGGCGGTTCCCCGCGAGGCTGCTCACGCCCCGCCCGGCCGCGAACCACAGGCGGCCGGCCGCGTCCTCGGCGACGGCGCTGTGGTAGTTGTACGGCAGCCCGTCCTCGACGTGGAAGTCGCGCCAGCTGACGCCGTCGAAGCGGCTCAGCCCGCCCCCCTTTCCATCGGAGGTCCGCATGCCGCGCGCCACCCAGAGGTTCCCCCTCCGGTCGCGGTGGATCCCGTTGACGAATCCGTCGTGCAGCATTTCCGAGACCTCGTATCCGGTGACGTGGACGCCGTCGAAGCGGCTGACCCCGAGATCCGTCGCCAGCCACAGGGCCCCCTCCTCGTCCTGAAGGATCTCCCCGGTCTGCGAAACTCCGTCCGGCACTGAGAGGTTCCACCAGTTTCCGCTGCGGACGCCGGCGCCGGCGCGCACGGTGACCGGCTCGATGTTCCGGGGGTTGCCCGGCCCCAGCTCCCTGAGGGTCCCCTCGCCGGCGGGGGAGGAGTAGAGGTGCATCCAGGCGGTCAGCGCCCGCGGGGCGGCAGAGGAATCCTGCCCGTTTCCGCGGGCGCCGTACCGTGCCAGGGCGACCTTCGCGGCGATCCATGCCGGATCGGTCTCGAGGTCCGCCCACCATTGCCGCAGTTGGGTGGTGCCGGGAGCCGTGAAGAAACAGGTGAACCATGAATCCGCGCCGGTGGCGGCCGGGCCCTCCACCGCCTGAAAACCGCGCCGCTCGAGGAGCGGAAGCAGGGCGGCGTCGAACTCCCCGGGGAACTCCCCGGCGCGTTCCGGCGACAGGGGAACGGCAAGGCGACCGAGCACGGGTCCCGGACCGGTGCTTTCCGGGGAAGGGCGGCGCTCCTCGACGAACCGCAGGGTCGCCCAGTTGGCGTCGTTGTCGTCGTCCCCGCCGTACAGGATCTGGCTGACCCTCTCCGCACCTCCGTCCGGGTCGGCGGCGAGCAGGAAGAAACCGGCCGAGCGCCCGGCGAACGGGGGCCTCCACTCCGGGGTGCGTTCCGTCAGCGGCCCCATCGGAACCGCCGCCTCGATGCGGTATCCCGTCTCGCTGAGGGCGACCGCCAGGCGCGTCTCCGGAGGAGCAGGGGACTCCTCGCTTCCTCGCGCTTCCCCGCGCCGCCACCAGCGCCCGTCCTGAGGACCGGAGGGATCGGCGACGAAGGCGAAGGCATGGTCTCCCGGTATCCACTCGCCGCCGTCGCCGTCGTCCGGGACGTCGAGGTACAGGGCTATCCCGTCCTTCAGGTACCAGGTCAGGCTGGTGCCGCCGGAGACGTCGTGGACGTTGTCGGTCACGTCGGCGGCGAGATAGATCCAGTCTTCGTCCCAGCGGATCGAGAAGCGGCCCGACAGGTCGGCCGCGGTTGCGGCGGTGCCGGGCGGTTCCGGCACGCCGTCGTCCTTCAGCTCGTTGAACCCCGACATCTGCGGGGCGCCGGGATAGAACCGGGTCCAGTGGGCGCCGCTCCAGTCCGTGAACTCCCCGTCAAGCACGGGCGGGGCCGCGAAGCGCTCGACCTCGAGGACGTGGTGGGGGCTGGCGCCGGCCGCCCCGGCCAGGGCGAAGGCGGTTGCCAGGAGGGCAAGGTCCCTGCGGATCTTCTGATTCACGGATGACTCCCCAGGGCCGGGCCCTGCTTCTCTCGTGGTTCCATCTCCTCTACTCGGAGAGATCGCGGTAGTCGTTCATTGTCCGAACGCTTGCCATCGAGCGTCGAAGTTTCGATTTACGCAGCGGTGCGGCGACAGCCCTTCCTCGGGGGAACGCAACTTCCGTGCCCATCGATGAAAAATCATAAAAACCACTAATTAACAACAGGTTGCAATTTTCAGAGAAAGCCGGGTCTTGAAGGCAGGACTACGAAATATCGGAGATCCACGGCATTTCGGACGCCCGTCCGCTATTTCGTGGGCATGGAAGTCGTCACCCGGCCTTCCGGGTGCCGTTGGCCCGCTTACAGGTCCGGGGACTCCGCGAAGTCGTGGCGCACGCCGAGAAGATTGGCGACCACGAACAGGAAGCCGGCGATCACCAGCCACTTCAGGCGGCTCCCGTACTGGTGGCGAACACCGCGCAGGTACAGGTAGGCGGCATACGAAAGCCACGTCGGCACCGCCATCAGTATCTTGGGGTCTCCCCGCCCGAGGAACTCCCCCGGAGCTCCCAGCAGCCAGACAAGGCCCATGGCAAGCCCCGCCGAAAACAGGAAGAAGCCGTACCCAACCGCGTAGTCCGTGATCCTGCCGGCGGTGTCCAGGGCCGGCAGGTAGCGATTGAGACGGCCCCTTTTCAGCTGCCGGGACTGGACGAGGTAGATCGCCGCGGTGCAGAATGCCAGGGCGAAGCCGGCGTCCCCCAGCAGGGTGACGAGGACGTGCACACCGAGCCAGGGAAAGCGCAGGAGCATCGACTCGGCGCCGTCGAACTGCACCGGCATCAGCAGCGGGTAGAGCAGCCCGAGAAACGCCAGCGGCGCCAGCAGCAGGCCGAGGTGGCGAACGCCCGTGAACTGCTCGACCGCCATTCCGGCTCCCACGAAGGGAACGATCAGCAGGGAAATCACCAGCAGCATGCTGGAGAAGGGGGGCTGGCCCGAAAGCAGCAGGTGCAGAATCACCCCCCCGGCGTGGACGGCCACCCCCGCCAGCAGGACATTTCGCCCCCAGCGGTCGAGCTGCGGCTTGTTGAAGAACAGCCGCACGTGATACAGGAAGGCCGCCGCCAGGTAGCAGCACAGCGACACCCCGAGAAAAACGAGACAGGCGGCGGTCACCGGTCTTTCTCTCCGCCGGCGTCGTCCCCTTCGAGGCGGTCGAGCCCGAACAGCCGCCGCACCGTTTCCAGACGGACGTGCCCGTCTTCCTCCCCGGCGAGGTTGCGGATCTCCACGAGGGGGTGGTGAAGCAGCTTGTTGGCGTACCCTCGCAGCGCCGCTTCCATGGTTTCGCGGTCCTCGTCGGACAGGTGGGAGAGCCTGGCCATCCAGCGGTCGAGCTCCTGGCGGCGCAGGTCGTCGGCGTGGCGCCGCAGCGACTTGACCAGGGGGCCGGTTTCGAGGGCGTTGAGCCAGTGCACGAATTCGCGGTGCTCGCTGTCGATGACTTCCTGCACCTGGCAGATCTCCCGCTCGCGCTCGCTGCGGTTGGCCTCTACGACCCCCTCGAGGTCGTCGATGTCGAACAGGAACAGGTTGTCGACGTCGCGCACGGCCGGGTCGACGTCGCGCGGCACGGCGATGTCGATCAGGAACAGCGGCCGCCCGCGGCGGCGGTGCATCGCCTCGTGGATCATCTCCGGGGTGATGACGAAACCGGGAGCGGCGGTCGAGGAGATGACGATGTCGACCTGCTCGAGGCGGGCGCCGACTTCGGCGAACGGAACCGCCTCGCCGCCGAAGCGGCCCGAGAGCTCCCTTGCCCGCTCGAAGGTCCTGTTGGCGACCAGGAAACGCTCGATGCCGCTGGCGACGAGGTAGCGGACGGTGAGCTCGATCATCTCTCCCGCTCCGAGGAGCAGCGCCGAGCGGCCTTCGAGGCGGTCGAAGATCTGCCCCGCCAGCTCGACCGCGGCGCTGCTGACCGACAGGCGGCCGCGGCCGATGTCGGTCTCGCTGCGCGCCCGCTTCCCCGCCCTGAGGGCGCGCTGAAACACCTCGTTGATGAAGCGCCGCGCCGTCCGCGTCCGCTGCGCCCGCTCCAGGGCCTCGCGCACCTGCCCGAGAATCTGCGACTCCCCGGTGACCAGGGAGTCGATGCCGCAGGCGACCCGGAACAGGTGCATGGCGGCGTCGGCGTCGGCGAACTCGTAGAGGCAGGGTGAAAGCGCCGCCAGGTCGACGTCCTGCTCGCTCGACAGATAGCGGCGCACCCCGTCGAGGCCGTGGAGGTCGCCGCTGACCGCGTAGATCTCGGAGCGGTTGCAGGTGCACAGCACCGCCGCCTCCTCGACGCCGTACCCGCTGACGAGCCGCTTCATCACCTCGGTCTGGGCCTCGGGGGAAAAAGCGAGCTGTTCGCGCGTCTCCACAGGGGCGGTGGCGTGGTTGAGTCCGAGGGTCAGCAGGTGCATGGGAAAGGAGGTATGTTGTTTCCGGGGAGGTTGCCTGCGGTAACAAGAAAGTCGCCGTGCCGGCGGGGTCGGGCAATTTACCCGTTCCCCGGCCGGGCGGCGAAACGGAACGAAGGGCCGGAGTTCTTTCAGGCCGGCTCTTCGGTCCTGGAAACGAACGCTCGAGAGGTCGCGGATCGATGCATGGGAAGCAGTGGGCGGTAATGTTGGCTGCCGCGGCGGGGATTCTCGTTCCCGACGCGGCCGCTGCCGGCGCCTGGACCCTCCCCGCCGGCAGCGCCTGGGGCAAGATCACCTGGTTCCGGCAGCACGCCCGGGAGTGGTACATCAACGCCCCGGAATTCACGGGAACAATGCACGATGCCGGGAGCCGGCGGCCGTACCGCTTCAACGGCGAGTACGACTCGAGGGCGGTGTTCGTCGAGGGATTTCTCGGCGCCAGCGACCGTCTCGACCTCGGCCTGCAGGTGCCCTGGTTCGACCAGCAGTTCGACGACGACACGCACCTCGATCCGGTGGGAGACAGCGGTTTCAGCGACCTGCGGCTGCTGGCGAAGTGGCGGGCGCTTCAGGCCCCGGCTGTCGTAACTGTGAAGGCCGCCGTCAAAATGCCGACAGGGGAGTTCCGCAACGAGGACGGACTGATACCGGTCGGCGAAGGCCAGTGGGACTTCGACTTCATCCTGCAGGCGGGCCGTTCCTTCTGGCCGCTGCCGCTGTACGCGAACGCCGGCGTGGGCTACCGGGTGCGTACCGAAAACGAGGAGATCCTGCGCGATCCCGGGGACGAGTGGATGATCGACCTCGAAGCCGGGGGAAAGGCCGGGAGCCGGATCGGCCTGGCGCTCAAGCTGCAGGTGCTGCGCGGCCTCACCGGTACGGACTTCGGCTTTCCCAGCAGGACACAGGTGAAGCGGATCACCTACCTGGCGCCGGCGCTGTCCCTGTCGCTGCCCGGAAACTCAGTCCTCGAGCTGGCGGTCCGCCAGAGCCTCGGGGGGAGAAACTTTCCCGCCGGCCGCCAGTTCGCGCTCGGGCTCTCGGCCAACGTCGAGGCGTGGAACCGGTAACGAATTGCGGGACTTTGAGTTGCGAGGATTTGCAGCGATGTGGTCAGGGGCTGGTTAAAAGCGGTTGACTCTGTTTTTCCGCCCTGTGTATATTGGGGAATACACAAACGGGAACGAGGGCCGTTTCCGTTCTGGCATCCCGCCGAAAGGCCGGTCTTTCAACTCGTGACGCTGCGCCGGCCGACCTGAACGAGCACGGGTTCGAGGCACCGTAAACCGCCAAAGGCCCGGAGCCGAGAAGAAAGGAGGTGGTCTGTGAGTAGTAGTATACCCTTAAGGAGGTCGACCACCTGACCTTCGATTCACCAGGTGGTCGACCACCTGGACGGAACCGGCCTTACCCGCCGGTTCCCGAGGTATCCCGGGCGCGTCGCAGCGGCGCGTCCGGTTTTTTTTTGTTTGCTGCGGGTTGTCAGACCTGGGGCAGACCGGCCTCTCCCAGGCGGCGGTTCGCCTCATCGAGCCGGCGCGACAGCTCGGTCACGCTGGCCTCGAGCTCGCCGATGCGGTCCTCCTGGGGATCCTGCACGGTGAACCCGGTCTCGAGTATGGGAGAGTAGTCGAGGAGCTGGTCCACGACCTGAACCTGGAACTTGTAGGTGCCCGGCTCGAGGTAGGTGTACTCGGCCCGGCGCCGGTACGTGGTGCGCCAGGCCTCGTCGCGGCCGATGAGTCGGTGGCGGTACACCAGGCCGCTGTGACGGGTGTGCGCGCTCTCCCCGTCGAACTCGAAGGCAACGAGGTCGGCCGACGTCGGCAGCACGAGGTTGTCGAACTGCTCGTAGCGCCGGTCGGCGGTGACCGCGATCAGCTTCACCGCCGGGGGATCCGGCTCCGGCGGACGGTAGCGCGACACCCCGCCGTCGGTGGCGAACCAGAGATCCCCGAGTTCGTCCTCGTAGATCCACCAGACGGCGTCGCCGGAAAGACCGTCCTCGTGATCGAGGGTCTGGAAGGTCTCCCCGTCGAAGCAGCAGACGCCGGCGTTCAGGGTCCCGAACCAGAGGATGTCGCGGCTGTCCTGGAAGGCCGCCGTCACCCAGCTTCCGGGGAGTCCGTCCTGGGCGGTGTACCCCGTCCACCCGACGCCGTCGAAATGGGCCAGGCCGCGGTCGGTGGCGACCCACATGTCTCCTTCGCGATCCTGCAGAATCGACTCGACCCAGTTCCCGGGCAGCCCGTCCCCGGTATCGTAGGTCTGCCACCGGGATCCGTCACAGGTCGAGACCCCTCCGGCGGTGCCGATCCAGTGGCGGTTGTCGCGGTCCTGCGTGATCCACTTGACGCGGTTGTCGGCGAGACCGTCGGCGACCGTGATATGGGTCCAGTCCGTGCCGTCCAGGCAGGCGATCCCCTCCCCGGTTTCCGACACGTCCGATCCGAACCAGAGCCTGCCCTGCCTGTCCTGGTACCCCGAAATCACGCTGTTGCTGGGCAACCCGTCCTCCTGCGTGAACGACATCCAGCTGTCGCCGTGGAACCGGGTAACCCCGCTGCGGTGAGATCCGAACCAGATCCCTCCCTCGCTGTCCTCGAACAGGGCCCAGCAGCGGTCGATCGGCAGCCCGGTCTCCGGTTCGAAGTCCTGCCACTGGTTGCCGTCGAACAGGGTGGTGCCGGCGTGGGCGGTCGTAAACCAGAACCGCTGCCGGCTGTCGCGCAGGATACAGGTGACGAGGTCGCCGGAAACGAGGTTGGCGGTGGTGTAGGTCGTCCAGCGGCCCTCGGTCGATTCGTCGACATCGACGGGGCGCCCCTCCACCCCGACGGCCCGGTAGCTGTGGAAAGTGCAGGAAATCGCCGCCCCGAGATCCCCCCCGATGTCGTCGAGCGCCGCGGTCCAGTCCGCGTCTCCTTCAAGATCGCGGCGGACCCGCGCTACCTCACGGGTCCCACCGAGAGAGAAAAGCCGGTGAAAGATCCCGGAAACGGTGGGGCGGCCGAGATCCGCTGCGGGGGTGAGACCGCGGTCTTTCAACCGCGGCAGCAGCCTGCTCTCGAAGGCGCTCTCGAACTCGGACATGCGCTCCGGGGGAAGGCGAAAACAGAGGCGCCCCAGCGCCGGGAGGTGTTCATTCATCGAAAAACCCTGGGCCAGAATGTCAGTGCTGCATGGGACTCGTTCAAGTTTCACCCCCCTGCGTATATTCATCGACGTCGCCCGGGCAACGGTCCAAAACGACGCACAGCCCGAATCCGGGCGGCGCGCCTCCCGCTGCTTTCGCGGCGATTTTGACTCGCGAAAAATGACACGCATACTGATCCCGCTGCTGCTGCTCGCCGGTTTCTCCCCGGCCCGTCCGCAGCCTGGAGAGGACGGGGGTGAGGGCTTCGACCCGGAGCGCTTCCGCCAGCGGGTGCGGCACGCTCTCAACCTGACGGAGACCCAGGAAACCGGCCTGCGGAATCTGCGCTCCGCCCTCGAGCGTGAGGTGGAGGCGGTGAGACGGCTGGTCGACGCAGGAGTGCTTTCCCCTGAACAGGGGCGGGAGCGGTTTCGCCGGGCGCTTGGGGCGCATACCGCCGAACGGGACCGCATTCTGTCGGAGGACCAGCGCCTGTTCCTGGAGCGGGCCCGGGAGTTCATCGAGGAGCGCATGATCCCCGCTCCCCCGGGGGGGATGAAGCCGGGTTACCTGATCGACGCCCTGGAGCTCACGGAAGAGCAGCAGCGCCGCTGGCTCGACCTCCTGCAGCGGCAGCGGGCCCGCTACGCCGCCGAGGAGGAGGAATCCGGTTTCGCAGACGCCATCGGCCTGCTCGAGGAACACCGGAGGGCCTTCGAAGCCATGCTGACGGTCGAGCAGCGGCTGGAGCTTGAAAGGATTCGCGCCGGCTGGCACGGCGAGGCGGATGCGGCCGATACCACCGCGGTCGACACGGTGGAGGTCGACGATCCCCCCATTGCCGGCGATGAGGAGAGCTGGGACGAAGAATACGAGACGGCCGGAGACCGGGGCGGCGACTGACGCCTCCCCGGGCCGGCACCGGAAGCCGCTTCTTCTCATGGAGCGGCTTTTTCATTTGCCGCGGGACATGGGACGACAGGAGGCCCCCTCATGGCACTGATACCCTGGATCCGGATCGGCCAGCCGCTGGAAGCGGTGATGGAGGATTACCAGCGCGTCTTCGACGCCTGGGAAGCGGGCGGCATCCGCGGCCTGGTCTTCGGGCGCCTGCTGTTCGCCGACGACGACGGGAACTTCACGGTCCCCGCATTCGAGAGCAGCCTCGAGCCGTACCGCGCGCGCGGGCTCGATGTCTCCCGCCGCGACGTCGCATGCGACCCGGGAAAGGAACGCCTCCTGCACGCGATGCTCGAGGATGCAAGGCGCCGCGGCTGGGGGGTGATGATCTTCTGCCCGGGCTTCGGAACCGCCGAGGCGGCCGCCCTGCCCCCGGCCGAAGACCCCTACCGCGCCCGCATGCACGGGGCGGTCTGGGAGGACGTGTTCGCCGCCTTTCCGGAAGCGGACGGCGGCATCATGGACGGCTGGACGGAATCGGCGTACGAGCTCGTCTACCACCACGGCAACGCCGTGTTCCGCGAGATGAACGAGTCGCAGAAGGAAGCGGCCGAGGTGCGGGGCTACGATTCAGCGCGTCTCGAGCGCGGCCGCGGGCACCTGCACCGGCGCTTCGGCAGCTTCACCCGGTCCCAGGTCCGCTACTGCGCCGACGGCGGGGTCCTGTCGGGGATGAACCTGTTCGACATCGACGAGGACGCCCTCTACTGGCTGCGCTGGCGCCGCGAGGACGGCCTTCGCGAGGGCCGGGCGTTCCGCGAGGAGCTCGACGGCATGCCGCGCAAGCTGTTGCTCGGAAACGGTCCGCGCTCGGCGATGTTCTCGGGGATGACCGCCCTCGACTTCCACGCCTGGGACGGGATCGTCGACATCCTGCTGGTGAAGCACTACTTCTGGCACCGCGGCTTCGACGGCATGTACGGAACCGTCGCGCGCTGGATCAGGCAGATCGCCGAATGGAATCCGGAGCTGGCCGAGGAGGACTGCTGGACCGTCCTGCGCGCCTGGATGGGGATCGAGCTGCCCGAGGTGGAGAGCCTCGCCGACCTCGAGCTCGGGTTTCCCCAGGCCTTCTTCGACGATGTGGTGCAGCGGGAAACCCGGCGCGCCCTCGCCGCGGTCGAGGACCCCGCAAAAATCATGCCCTGGGTGGACACCGGGCGCATGCCGCACGCCGGAGATCCGATGACCGCCGGCGACCTGCAGCGCATTCTCGCCGCCTCCGAGGAAGCCGGGCTGAAGCGCTTCCTCTTCCACAACCACGGCCACCTGACCGCCGCGGAATGGGTGGTCATCTCGCGAATGTGCGGCCGTGAGTGGGACGAAAACCCAGGCGGCTACTGGCCGCCGGCGACACCCAAACCCTCATGGTTCCGATAGGAACAGCCCCATGACGACCCTGAAACTGCCGGTGCGCTGGTTCGGCCCGCCGGGCAACTACAACGGACAGCGGTACGAGGAGGAAGGGCACCGCTTCGCCGCCCTCGATCTCGAGCTGGAGCGCACGGCTTTCATGATCGTCGACAGCGACTGCGGCTCGGGGAACCCGCACGTGGAGGAGGGGATCGCCCCGGCCCTGGCAGCGGCGCGCAGGGCCGGAATGCACGTCTTCTTCATCCACAACGACTTCTCGCTCGTCGACGAGCCTGGCAGCATCAAGCGCGAGCTGCACGGAACGCGCTGGGGCATTCCCGGGGCTGCGGAGCGGCCGGCCCCGGTCCGCACCCCCGTCAAGCCGGATTACTCACCTTCGATCCGGCCGCTGCCGCACGAACCGGATTTCCCCAAGCGGGAGTGGTCGGGGTTCCACGAGACCCACACCGACTACCACCTGCGCTGCCGCGGCATCGCGACCCTGATCGCCGTAGGGTTCAGCCAGCGGGCCTGCCTCTACCAGACCGCCGCCGGAGCGGTCGAGCACAACTACCGGGTGATCGTGCTGCGGGACTGCACGCACTCGGGAGAGTACGCCGACACCGCGGACGACCGCCTCGAGGAGGGGGGATGGCTGCGCAGGATCGTGTTCCGCAACTTCGAGCACATCATCGGCTACACCAGCACCTCCGCCGAGTTCGCCGCCGCCTGCGGGGCCCCGGGGCAACGGCGCGGGTGAGCGGCTCACCACCCCAGCGCATAGCCGTCCCGCCTGGGGTCGGCCCCGCCCGTGAAGGAGCCGCTGTCGGGGTCGATCATGATCCCCTGCCCCCCTCCCACGCCGACGGTCCAGTCTCCCAGGCGTTCGATCTCGTGCCCCCGCTCCTCGAGCCGGGCGAAGACCTCCTCGCCGATGCGGTCCTCGGCGCCGATCTGGTAGCCACTCTGGGTCTTGGCGCGCGGCGCCTCGATCGCCGCCTGCACGTTCATGTCGTGGTCGAGGACGTTCATGATCATCTGCGGCGTCGTCTGCAGGATCCCGTGGCTTCCCGGAGTACCGATCAGCAGGCGCAGGCCGCCGTCGTCCCAGACCTGAACCGGGGACATGCACATCTCGTTCTTCTTCAACGGACCGATGGCGTTCGGGCTCTTCGGCTCGAGGTCGAACCAGTTCATGAAGTTGTTGAGCGTCACCCCGGTGCCCGGCACCACCATCGACGAGCCGAACCCGCTGCCCAGACTCTGCGTGCAGGCGACGGCGTTGCCGTCGGCGTCGACGGTGTCGAAGTGGGTCGTGCACTCGTTGAGCACATAGGGGTAGGGATCCCCTGCGACAACCTCGTTCTCCATCTTCTCCGCAGTGTAGAGATCGCCCCCGCAGGGCTGCGCCCGGTCGCCGATCAGCTCCCTGCGCTTCGCCGCGAACTCCTTGGACAACAGGCCCGAGGTCGGCGGGTTTTCGATGGCCGTGTACTCGGCCCGGTCGGCGATCGCCAGCTTCACCGCTTCGAGGAAGGTGTGTAGGGTTTCGGGGGTGTTGTGCCCCATGGCGGCGACGTCGTACCCCTCCATGATGTTGAGGGTCTCGAGGTACTGCACCGCCTGGCAGGGGGGCGGGGGCGCCCAGACCCTGTAGCCGCGGTAGTCGATGCATACCGGGTCGACCCAGACCGGCTCGAAGCCGGCGAGGTCCTCCCTGGTGATCACCCCCCCGACCTCGGCGAGGAAGGCGGCGGTCATCTCGCCGATCTCCCCCTTGTAGAACACCTCGGGCCCCGACCGGCAGACGGCGCGGAAGGTCTCGGCGAGATCCCTCTGCACGAGCACGTCTCCCGGCAGGGGGGGGCGCCCGTTCACCAGGTAGTTGGAAGCCGAGGAGGGGTACTGCGACAGGGCCGGTTCGCAGGCTTCGAAGAAGAAGTTGTTGCTGACCGTCAGGGCGATCCCCTGCTCGGCGTGCTCGATCGCCGGGGCGAACACCGTCTCGGGATCCATGGTCCCGTACTTGCGCAGGGCCTCGAGCCAGCCTCCGCAGGCGCCGGGAACGACGGGGGACAGGGGACCGCTCCCCTGCTTCTCCGCGTCGAACAGGGAAAGGTCCGCGGCGGCGGGAGTCAGCCCGATGTAGTCGAGCACCTTGTGCTCCCGGTCCCGGGCGCTGTAAATGTGCATGTACCCGACCCCCCCGATCCCCGACATGTAGGGCTCGGCAACGTTGAGGGCGGCGGCGGTCGCCACTGCGGCGTCGACGGCGTTGCCGCCCTGCATGAGGATGCGCAGCCCGGCCAGCGAGCCGAGGGGGTTGGCGGCGGCGACCATGCCGCGCCTGCCCATTACGGTGGGTCGATGCCTGAGTCCGTGCTTGGATATGGCCATGGAACTTTCCCTTGCTGTTGTAGAGTTGCGAAGTGATTGGCGAGGAGGAGCTATCTTAGCTGCTCATCAGGCCGGGAACAAGCCGCCGGGGTTTGAACTTCCACGGTCGCGCCCGGGGAAACCGGGCAGCCGCGGGCGGAGGGGTGTTTCCCGCGCGGCAGAGCCCTGGCGGACCGGACAACTGAGGATTTCGAGTTTCCTGTAATTCCCGTAGTCGGACAAAATAAGCGCGCCGGATGCTCCGGAACCTCTCATACGACCTTCATCTGCACACGCACTGGAGCTACGACGCCTTCAACTCCCTGGAAAGCTGCTTTCAGCACGCCCGGTCGAGGGGCGTGCGCTGCATCGCCATTACCGACCACATGGTCCTGGACGGGGCAGACCGGATCGAAGAAGCGGGCCGCGGCTATCCGGATGTGCGAGCCATCCCAGCCGCCGAGTTCACCGTATCCACACCTCACCGCAGCCGCGTCGATCTCCTCTGCTTCGGGCTTCAACGGGACGATTCCGGGCTTCTGGCAGGTGTCCTCGAGACCTACCGGGACTTTCAGCGTGAAACCGGCGAGGCAAGATGGAAGGGGCTCAATGCCCTGGGTCTCGAGGTCACCGGGGAGGACTACCTGCAGCTCCTTCGCTCGTACCGTCCCGCGACCGTCGTCGACGTTCAGGGCGTCACCGACTGCCAGATCGACGTCTGGCTGGGATACCTCAGGGGCCGCGGCCTGATTTCCAGTCCGGACGAACTGCGTCCCCTGATGGAAAGAATGGAGGAGGAAGTGAGCGTTCCTCCCTTTCCCGGCGTGGACAGCGTCGTCCCTCCCCTGAAACAATCCGGAGCCCTTGTCACCCTGGCACATCCCTACCGGTACGTCGGAGATGACGAAGCGAAGATCGATGCCTATGTCGACACCTGTCAGGCCGACGGCATGGAATGCGCCCACGGTTCCGTCCCGCCCGAGCTTACCCCGCGCTACCGGCAGTACTGCATCGGGCACGGCCTCTTTTCCACGGGGGGATCGGACGCCCACGACGAGCGCGATCTGCAGACCAGGCTCGCCCGGCATCACGGCGAGGAGGAGTGGCTGGAGGAATTCCTCGAGCGACTCGAACGCAAGCGGGACGCCTGTCGATCATGAGGATAGTCCAATTGCTCGCACCAGTGTTCACCTTCGACTGCCACTGAGTGCCCGCGTTGTGGAGACCTGAAATGCCCGGGGCAGCGCATATCCGACAACAGCGAAAGCAGGCCAGGCACCGGAAGCGGCGCATCATTTTCAACAATGACGGCGGAGATATCGACCGGGCCGCAGCGCAGACGCGAGAGGCCTTGCTCGATTTGCGTACGTCGGCGCTTGCCGGGTCGCAGGTGGATGCGGTCTTCTACAACGCAGTGAAACTGTTCCACGGAGTGCGATGGGCCGGACGCGGGTTTCGAATCGATCCCCTGGAAACGATGGTGGAGTTCTGTCGCGGCGCCGGGATCGAGATTTTCTGCTCGTTCCGGATGAACGACATCCACAACCCGTCGAGGTTCCATCGGGACCATCCCGAATGCCTGTTCGGCACCCGGGAGAACGAGCCTCCGTACGGCGCCTGGTTCGGAGTCGATTACAGTCAGCCGGTGGCGCCGGAACGAGCCTTCGGTGAAGTCCGGGAGATCTGCCAGCGCTATGACCTGGACGGCATCGAGCTGGACTTCTTCCGGCACCCGGTGTTCTTCAGGCGGCATGCCTGGGGCCAACCCCTGGAGCAGGCGCAGCTGGATGCGATGACCGGACTGCTCCGGCGGATTCGCGCGATGGCCGACATGACAGGCACGGACCGTGCCCGACCCATGCTCCTGGCGGTCCGCGTGCCCGAGTCCCTCGGGTATTGCCGGGCGATCGGTGTGGACCTGGAGAGGTGGTTGTCCGAGGATCTTGTCGACCTGCTGGTGGCCGGGGGCGATTTTCCCCTGGCGCCCTGGGAGCACATGGCAGAACTCGGCCACGAGTACGACGTGCCCGTCCACGCCTGCCTGAACAACTCGTGGACCAACGGGCTGGGGGCGATACAGAGTAACGGCGAGGGAAGGCACGAGGCGAAGGACCGCAACAGCATCGAGTCCTACCGGGGCCGTGCGGTCGTTGCCTGGAATTCCGGCGTAGACGGCGTCTATATGTTCAACTTTTTCGATCCCCATCTTTCGCTCTGGAGGGAAGTCGGGGACCGGGAAACCCTGGAAGGTCTCGACAAGGACTTCTACGCCAACGTATTGGGATTCTGGGGCGTCTCCCGGCCGCGCCTGTCGCTGAAGGACGGGGAGCGCTTTCTGCGTCTGCCGACGCTCTCCCCGGACCGGCCGGAAGTGCTCGGAACCGGGCAGACACTTGAAATCCCCTTTGCCGCCGGAGAAAACTTCCAGGGTGGAACCGCTCCCGGCAGTCGCCCGCATGCCCGACTGCAACTCCTTGTGGAGAACCTCTCGGACGTTGGGGACGTCCATGTGGCTCTCAATGGCACGCCCCTGAGCGGCGGCATTTTGCGCGAGGGACTGCAAATCGAGGTTCCCTGCCAGCTGATACGCCGGGGGATGAACAAGGTTGCGATGACCCTGGCAGCGGGGATGGCCGCATCTGTTACGATTCACGACCTCATGCTGAGCATTCGCTACGACCGGGTTCCTTCAAACCGATGACAACGGGAGCACCTTGAAATGGAAACCGATGCCCGCGGCTTCTTCGAGGAAAACGGATACTACCTGGCGCGCGGCGTCTATTCACAACGGGAAATCGGCCCGCTCCGGGAGGAGTTCGACCGCATTGTCCATCAGGTCGCCGGGAGCGGCGGGCCCGGCGCGGGACCCAATGCGGCAGAGGACAACGGCATCGTCTCGACATACAACGTCCAGAAATACTCGGCCTTCTGGCTTACCCACGGATTGCTGCACAAGCCGTTCCTCGATCTCGCCGAACAGTTCATCGGGCCTGATATCGTCCTGCAGCGCACGAGCCTGTACGAAAAGAGAAAGGCCGACGTCGTCGGCCCCTTCCGAATGCACCAGGACTGGATCTACGGGCCGATGGAGAAGGACACCATGGTCGCCGGGATGATCCACGTCGCCAGGGTCACCGCCTCTATGGGCGCCCTGCGCATCTACCCGGGCAGTCATCGCACGCGGATCGAGAACGCCCGCACCTCGGACGAAGACTTCAACCGGAGATTCCCCCTCGAAGACGGGCTGGTGATCGAAGGAGAGGCCGGCGACGTCCTCTTCTTCCACTACCGCCTCGTCCACGGCTCGAAGTCCAACGAGGTTGACGAGCCCAGGAAGATCGTCCACGTCAGGATGTTCTCGGGCCGGGACCGCCGCGAGAACCACAACCAGCCCTTCGAAAACCTCGTGCTGCGCGGCTGGAATTCCCACGCAAACGCCGCCAACGCCACCTCGGACAACCCCTGATGCCGGCCCGATGCCCGGACCGGATCAGCCCGGGCCGCCGCCGGGACATTTACGGGGAGGTTGCCGGCGCGGCGGGCAACGGCGCCGCAGTACCGGAAGGGTTGAGCAGCGTGTTGGGAATTGGACTCCGACTTCATCGTCGCGACGAATTCCGTCATGGTGAAACGCCGCTCCGACCTTCAGCCCGACTCCCGCGAGTGCGAGAATGTCAGAGCCAAACCCCCTGAAGCTGGAGGAGGCCATGGCCAACATGCTTCCCCCGGAAGACAGTATGCTTTACGACGGGTGGCTGCTCCGCTTCAACCCCGGCAAGAGCAGGAATCCCAACGCCGTCTGGCCGCTTTATCCCGGCACCGATCCCGTAGAAGCCAAGGTTGCGTTCTGTGAGAAGCAGTATGCCGATCGAGGGCTCGTGTGCCATTTCAGGCTCACCGACGGGGAGTCGTGCGCCGCGATCGAAGACGCGCTGTTGCACCGCGGCTACGCCGTCGACAACCCGAACCATCTCCTGGCGATGGACACGTTTTCGGACGTCGAGACAAGGATTACGGAGGTCGACCTCGAAGGGTGGCTGGCGGCGATCCACGATGTCGATCCCGACCAGGATGACGAGGCGATCGCGATGAAGCGCGGACCCCTTTCACGCATTGCGCTGCCGGCCTGGTACGGCTATGTCGAACACCAAGGCGCGCCGTCCAGCTACGGCCGGGCGGTCCAGCAGGGAGATCTCTATCAGCTTGCGGAACTGTGGACGACGCCGGAACTCCGGAGCCGGGGCCTCGGGACGCGGCTGATCCAGGGGCTGCTTGCTCTGGGCAGGCGCGCAGGGGCTCGCACCCCTTTCATTCCGGTCGCCGAGTCGAACCCGGGCGCCAGAAGACTGTACGAGCGGCTGGGCTTCAGTCGCGTGTACGGGTTCAAGTACCTGAGCCCGCAAGGTTGAGACCTGAACCGGACCGCCGACGGATGACGATCCAGGCGACCTGCGCCGCACACCAATGCCGACGGGGATCCGGTGATCCTGCTGACCCCGGAGCAGAAAAACCTCTCGACGTCAAGGGTTGGTTGACGATACCCGGAGTTCTGGACGAATGGAGAATGGCGGTTACGGCTGCTCCATCTCCAGGGCGGCCTTGATCCGCCCCCAGGAAACCGACTCGACCGCAGTATCTTCTATCGGTTCGGCCGCGGTGGCCGGCAGCAGCAGCCCGTCCAGGTAGACATCCGCCCGGTAATGGGACAGTATGTCCAGTTCCGGGTCTTCAGTCTGGACTGCTTCAGGCGTCAGGGTGCCCCAGCTGTATTCGTCATCGCTTTCGCCCACGAGGATCGCAAAGCCGATGCCGGGTTCGACGGAGGGGCGACCGCATCGTCATGCGATCGGCTCGAAGTAAGTGAGGTCCTGGCCAAAGTTGTCCATGGCCTCCACCGCATCGCCGCGCAGACGGACGCGGATCGTACGCGTGCGGTGGCGCATGGCGATCTCGCTGCGGACCAGGGTGTAGCCGATCGGGATGGGGCGGTCGACGGCCGGCTTCGCGAAGACCAGGTATCCATCGTTCCATTCCACGTCATCCGGTCCGTCGAACCCGATCTCCCCGGCGTTGGCCCAAGGCGGCAGGCGGACGGAAAGCGGGCCCGGCCGCTTTGGGGTGACCTTCAGCCCCTTTCCGGAATAAGCGGATTCGACGCGCACGAAGTCGGTTTCGCAATCGAACAGCAGGTTGACCCGGCATCCGGAATCACCCGGTGTCGACAGGTGGGAACAGGCGAAACAGAGGGAATCGGCGGTGCCCCCCACCACGTCGAGGTTGAAGCGGATGCCCAGTCTGTTGCCCACCGGATCGTGTCCGTACGGCGCCGGGAAGCCGTAAGCGCCGAGCAGCGAGTCCGCCCACCGGCGGGTCTCCTCGACCTTGTCCGGCGCGGCGCGTTCGACGAGAAAGCGCGCGTCCCTGAGCTGCGACGGCAACAGGTGGCAGCGCAGGATCCGTTCGGCGTCGTGGTAGTATTCGGAGTGACCACGTTTCGCCAGGATCAGGGCGGTTTCGAGGATGTCGCCCGAGCTGTTGGTTTCGCCGCTGTCCGGGTTGTCTTCCGGCATCACGGTCTCGATCGCCCATCCGACTTCGTCCCGGAGCGCCCACAGGCCATGGTCGTAGAAAGCTTTCACCCGGCTCATCAGGGTGGAGTCGCCGGTCAGGTCCGCGAGCAGGGCCAACCCCGACAGCGTCGACGTCGTCGAATGGACGTGATGGCCGAACAGGGCGCCGTCGAATTCCCCATCTTCCGTGTAGAACTGTGCAACCGCCTTCTCCTTCAGGGCGATCGCCAGATCGAGAGCGGGGGCGCTGCCCGAAGCCCGATACAGTTTTACCAGCGGCCCGATGGCGCGGGCGGCGCCGCGGATGCAGGTGTCGGCAAATCCCAGCTCCATCCCGTGTTCGCGCAGCATTCGTTCGCCGTCCCATCCCGAGTCCGCGTCCCAGTACTCGAACACCGCGGCGATCGAGGCCTCGGCCAGCTCCAGGGCGCGGGCGCTGCCGCGGTAGCGGACCAGGGCGTACAGTCCGTGCAACCCCTCCCGCGTGTTGTGAGGATCGAACAGCGACGGCGTCGGCGAGGTATCGCCGCGCGGACGGCTGGCCGGCAGCGGCAGGGAAGCGCTGTAGGCATCGAACATCACCACCGCGAGCCGGTCGACGTATTCCTCGTCGACCTCCACGCCGAGCAGATCCTCGGCGTGAAGCAGGGCGTTGAGGTAGCGGCCGCCGTTGTGGAGGTCGGTCACCTCCGCCCGGTGCATGCGGCGACAGGCCAGGGTGACCGCGGAGGCGATGTCGGTGGTATTTACGTTGGCGAGCCGGGCCATCGAGCGAGCATCAGTTCACGGACAATCAACGCCAGGGTTCGACCCCGGAGATACTTGCCGACGAAGACGAGCAGGTGGATGGCGAGTCAAAACCCTGAACCATCAAGCGGACCGGAGTCGCTCCTTGACTGCATGCCCAGACAATAGGTAAAAGAACAAACAGTGAACCAGAGTCCTTGAGGGAGGTTTGAAATGGCCGCAGATGTGGAGCCTGTTTTCGCAGACATCCGCTGTTCTGCAGGAATCTCTCCGGAACAGCACCGAGCCGACCCGGGGAGCCGGGAATGACCGACCGTCCGATCATCTTCACCGACGATGCGTGGATCATGGGCGTCGAGCCGCCGGTCACCCCGGAGATCATCCGGGAAAGGATGATCGAGCCGCTGAAGGGCATGTCCGCCGCGCTCTGGTGGTCTGTCGGCGACCACGAGGTCTATCACCACGAGACCGCAATCGGCGAGCGCATGGGTGACGGCTACGACCCGTCCGAGCTCCTGGAGGGCTCCCGCCGGAAGGCGGAAAACCTCCGCTACCTGACCGCGAATCACGGGGGCCCGCTGACGGTGCTCTCGAGTCTTTGCAGGGAAGCGGGTATCGAGTTTCTGCCGCGGGTCCGCATGAACAGCCATTACGCCTACCTCGGGCCGCCGGACATCGACCACTATGCGCCCGAGTACGGGCGCTACCGGCAGGACAACCCCCATCTCCTGATCGGGCGGCCCGGCGAGGAGATTCCGGAAGGCACGATCGAATGGGACATCAGGACCGGCAAGGACTTCGCCCACCCGGAAGTCCGGGAGTACATGTACTCGATAATTGCCGAGACCTTCGAGCGCTTCGACGTGGACGGCGTGGAGATGGACTTCAACCGCCACCCCGGGGTGTTCCGGCGGGAGGAGGCCTGCGAGAACCGGCATCTCATGACCGACCTCGTCCGCCGCGTGCGGGGGCGGCTGGACGAAATCGGCGCCGAGCGAGGGCGTCGCCTGCAGCTCGCCGTACGCGTTCCCCCGACGCTGAGCAGAAGCGAGAACCTCGGGCTCGACGTGCGCTGCTGGATGTCGGAGGGGCTCGTCGATACGGTCGTGGCAGGAGTCGGATGGATACCCTTCGAGATTCCGATTCGCGAGTTCGTCGTCGCTGCTCAAGGAACCGGGTGCCAGGTCTACGGCTGCCTGGAGGCGCTGCGGCCGCTCTTCGAGGACGAACCGCTGAAGGGAGCGGCCTACAGGCACTGGCAGGCCGGCGTCGACGGGATATACCTCTACAACTACTACACCATGCCGCCGCAGTGGATCAGGCGGATGCTGCCGCAGCTTGCCGACAGGGAGGGGCTGGCGACCGCGACGAAACGGTACGAAGCCGACCACGCCGACCGCATTGCGTACCCGGGGCACGGCGGGGCCTTCCGCAACGCCGTGCCGCCGGCGCAACTTCCGGTTGCCCTCCGTCAGACCCCGGGACAGTCCTGGCCCGCCGTCTTCATCGACGTCCCGGACAAGGTCGAGACCGCAGCTGCGGCCGGGACTCTGGGAAAGTGCGTTTTCTCGCTGACGATCGAGGGGAACGGCCCGAACGACGAGATCGACGTCGTTCTGAACGGCACGGTGCTTTCCTGGTCGAGCGGACGAACCTTCACGACAGGGGGCGGACCGAAGTGGCCGACGATGCATGCGGACGTCGGACTGCAGCACGACCTCGAGGCGCCGCCTCTGAAAAGCGGCCGCAACGAACTGGAGATCCGCCACCGCTCCGGCGACCCTTCTGACGGCAGCATCCCCCGACTCAGGAACGTGGAGATCACCGTCTCCCACGCCGACGCACAGCGCTGAGGCGACTTGACGCTGCGGGTGCCTGCGCGCGCAATCCGCGCGAGTCGAATCGCCGCTGCACCCCCGGTACGACTCACTCAGGCGCCTTGCGAGACGGGGGAATCGACGCCCTGGTTCGTACGCTCGCTTTACCGCTCAGGCTCTACTCGGGGTGGCGGCCGCGGCCTCAGCCCCGGTGCGGACCAGGGTCGGCTGAGCCTATGCCCCGGCTTCTGGTATCGTCAGGTCAGCCTCGCGAAGAGCGATGAACGGGTCGAGGCGGGAATCGCGTTCCACCAGACGGATTTCCAACGCGTTTTCGCCGGCCCTTATGGACCCGCAGTCGACGGTGCAGGTCAGCCGGTACATCTCCGCTTCGGAGGTGCGCCTGAGTTCGTACTCGACGCCGTCGATGGGTTGCCCGTTCCAGCGCAGCTCGAGCCGGTCGTCGTGGACCCAGAAGTTCGAGACCAGCAGCGTCAACTTCGCCCGGTCGTCGGGCCGGCGTCCCGCGCCCTCGTCCGGGATGTCGAAAGTGACGGTCTGGCCGATTCCGTCCCTCGAGAGGCCGATCGTCATCGGCAGCTGACCGCTCCAGGCGTTGTGAAAATGGGCTGGTCCCACCAGCGAGTCGGGGTCCAAGCAGGGATCCGCCGAGTAGGTCAACTCCTTCTGCGGAAGGGTCGCCGGGTCGGCGAGGTCCGCGAAGAAATCGACGTTCGCATCCGCCGCATCGGGCGGGTTGTAGTACGGCAGGTGGTAGAAGAAGTTCCACAGCTTCAGACCCGTCACCCCTGCTGCGTGGGCGCGATGGGCCGCCGCCCTGATTCTCGGGATGTTCCGCCTGCTGGCGGCGCCGACCCTGTTGAGGCAGGCGAAGGCCGGTACTCCGGATGCCCGCGCCAGGTCGGTGATCTCTTCCCACGGCGTGCCGAACTCGGAGTACCCGCCGCCGATGGAGATCATGTCCAGCAGTCCCTCGGCCAGCCAGGTCTCCGTGTCGATTCCGGCGCGCAATCCCAGCTCCAGCGTATCGGGCACCCGGGCCGAAAGCCGCAGCGGGCGGCCCCGGGACTGCCCCTGGCTGTCGCAGAGCTCGCGGATCCGGCGAATCAGTCCGGTCAGGACGTGGCGCTGGGCCCAGGCTTCCGACTGGTGAAAGCAGAAGGTGAAGCGGATGAAGTCCAGCTCGAGAATGTCCAGGTCGTACCCTGTCGCCAGCTCCGCGGCCATGTCGAAGATGTGCTCGCGGACCGGCCCCAGGGCGTAGTTCATGGCGCAGCGCTGATAGAAGTTGAAACTGTTGACCGGGGTGTCGTCGCCCGGATCGCCGATGAGGTATTCCGGGTGATCGAGCTTCCACTGGTTGGTGTAGAATACCACGTGCCCCGTGCTGTCGGTGGGGCGGTGGTTGGGTTTGTCCACGCCCAGCGCCATGCCCACCGCATCGTGCAGGTCGTTCATGCGCAGCCGGGCCATGTAGTCGATCCCGGCTTCGTGGGCGGCCTCGCAGTAGATCTCCTGCGGATCGGTGCCGGCGGCGGAGAGAGCCTTCAGCCGGTCCATGACGCGCACGTCGACCTGACCCCGGAAATGGCCGGGTGTGCTCAGCTTCCAGGGGGCCACCTTGCTGCGGTAGTCGACGCCGCTGGCGTGATTGGCGCAACAGGCGTACACGTCGACGGGAAGATGTTCGAACTGCGCGACCGAAAACTCGCGCAACAGTTCGGGCGTAATCTCCGCCCCGTCGGCGCAACGCAGGGGACCGACGGCATCCTGGTGGAAGATGATGCGGTACTGCTCCGGGTCTTTCGCCTGATAGCTCATTTATCCAGTCGCCTCCGCGCCGTGAGTCGTCAGTCTTCCAGCCGCCAGCGGATGGCCGTGACGCAGCTGTGCCCCGACCAAGTGTTCCAGTTTCTCCTGTCCGCATCCCGGCGGTCGCTGGAGCCGGCCACCGTCAGGATCGTGTCGTCGTCGAAGACGACGCTCTGGCTGTAGCCGCTGGCCGCCGCTCCGCGCCACACGTAGTAGGTCTCGTTCTCCCAGCTGGCTCCTTCGTCCAGACTGATCATCGCCCTGCCGCCCTGGGGCCCGGGGCCGTAGCGGGTGTCGTGCATGACGGCGACCCGTCCGTCGCTGAGGCCGGCAGGGAAGCCGTAACACTGCCCGAACCCGGTTGTCAGCTGCCGGAACCGTTTCCAGGTGTGCCCGTCGTCGTCGGAGTCGGCCAGGAAGATGTGCTTGTAAGGCCGGGTGGGATCGATGCGGGTCGCTCCCGTGATGTCTTCGAGGCCCTCCGGGTCCTCCGGCAGCCTGGCCCGCTGGTGCCGGACCACGGCCAGAATCCTTCCGGAAGCCATGCGGCCGAGGCCGGGTTCCCCGCTCCACAGACAGACCTGCGCCGGCTCCTGCCACGTGCTGCCGCCGTCTTCCGAGCGGTAGACCAGAAGCCTGGCCTTGCCGGCGGCGTACACACTGTTCCGGTCGTCGGCGTAGGTGACGTCGCTGCACTGGACCGGACAGAGGACGGCGTCGCCGCCGAGATGGAACAGCTTGTAGACCGACCTGCTGGTCTGGTTGAATCCGATCTCGATCCTCGATGCTTCATCCCAGCTCCGCCCCTCGTCCTCGGACCGGAGGACGATCAGCGGGTCGGCCGCCTCCCCCTTTTCGGATACGGCCAGAAGGGCGCCGTTTTCCAGGACCGCCGGGGCCGAGCCGCAGTGGGTGTTGAAATGGCCGAGACGCGGCTCCCGGTGCTCGACGGCCTGCCAGCTGCGCCCGCCGTCGGTGGACTTGCAGATCTTGTCCGACATGGCCACGTAGACGGTGCCGTCGGCGGCCATTGCAACGTTAGCCCCCTGGGGGTGGCCTCCGGGATCGTGGGGCAACCTGATGCGTTCGGCCGGTACGCGCCCGATCTCCCCGTCGCGGGCGTGAAGGACGTAGGAGCCGGCCTGCATCCGGGAGAGCTCCTCTTCGCCCGGTGGATCGACGCCCCCCAGCACGCCGGTGCCCATCTCCGGAAACTTTACCATCGCCATTTTTCTCCCTTGTCTCTTCTACCGCGGCTGAACCACCGGTCCGTAGAGCTCGGGGCGGCGGCGGCGGCGCAGATCGAGCTGCCGGTCGCCTGCCGCCCGCAGGTCGACCTCGCCCAGTGCGAAGGGCTTTTCCTCGTCCCCGTCGCGGTCGAGCAGGTCCCCCTGCACGTCGATCACCAGGCCCCGCCGGGGATGCGCGAAGGCGCAGCAGAGGCATTGATCGAAGCACATGGCCTGCAGGCGGTGGGTGTTCCTTTCGCTGCAGCCGCCGTTGGAGGGGATGAGAACGAGGCGGGCTCCCCGCAGCATGAGCACGCGCCAGTTCTCCGCGTAGGTGCGGTCGACGCAGATCAGAATGCCGACCTTCCCGAACCGGGTGTCGAACACCGGCAGCCCGGCGCCGGGGGTGTAGTAATCGCCGGTTGCCCGGTTTACGGTGTGGGTCTTGTCGTAGATGCCGACGGTCTCCCCGTCGGGGGAGATCAGCTCCGCGGTGTTGAATATCCTGTCGCCGTGGCGGCGGTCGTAGGCCGAAACCAGGTAGATGCCGGCGGCTTTCGCCGCGTCGCGGAAAGCCCGGGCGTAGGGGCCGTCGAAGGGCTCGGCCAGTTCCCGCGCCTGCTCCGCGTTGAAACCGCCCTCGACAGGGTATCCCTGAAGACAGCCCTCGGGCAGAACTGCGATCTGCGCCCCGCGTTCGGCCAGGCGGTGTACGAGCGAAACCGCCGCCTCCAGGTTGTGGTCGAGGTCGCCCACCCGGTTTTCCACGCAGGCCGCTCCGACGGTAACCACCATCTCAGCCTCCTGCTCCGCCGTCAATCACGTCCGGTTGTTCCTCGAGTTTCATGCGGCGAACCTCGCGTGCAGTTCGAGCTTCTCGAGACTGACCGGGTCCGTTTCCGGTCCGTACTCGATCGATACGCCGACCAGGTTCTCCCCAACCGCCAGCGCCGCCGGGTCCACCTCGAAGACGAACCACCCCGTCTCGGCGCGGCACTGGCTCAGGGGAATGTTGTTGATCCGCACCCGGAGCCGGTCGGCGACGCCGGCTTGCGGCGGCCTTGTGAACAGCTGATCGATGTCCCAGAAGGGATTGATCGAGACCGGGTCGACGCGGCCGTCGTCAGGGGTTGCCTCCCGGCGTTCCCTCGTTGGCGCTCCATCCGACAGCAGCAGTCTCAGCGACAGGTGGGAAAGGCGGTTGGCGTCGGCGCGGAGATCCTGTCCGACCCGGAGGCGGACCATCGCATCGACGCGGCCGCCCGGGTCGATGGCCGCCGGCAGCTGGGCGAGCATGTTGGTGTTCTGGTAGTTGTGGCGCGGGGTCGTCCACTCGTCGACCTCCGCTCCCCCCGAGCCGCCCCCGCCGCGCCGCTGAACGACGAACTGCTTGTCCCTGAAGCGCAGCTCTGAGGGGTCGCCCAGTTCGCGGTATGCCTGCCGGTACACCGGGATCTGCCGTCCCCCTTCGTCGTAGGCGCCGCGGAACTTCAGCCCGAACCGCTCCGCCAGCGGGGGCGGGGCGACGCCCCAGTTGAAGGTTTGCAGGGCGTCGATCCCCTGCATCCACCAGTTGCAGACCACCCCCCGCCAGACCTCGATCGGCGGCCACGAGTACCCGTCCGAACAGTGGTGGTCGTCGAGTGTTGCCAGGATCTGGACCGGCCTGTCGCCCGCGAGGTGACGGAACGCGGCGACGTCCAGCTCCAGCGTGCGCACGCCGAGGACTACCATGTCCATCAGGTTGAGCTCGAACCACGCCGCCACGTCCAGTCCGTCGAAGTGGCATCCCGCCAGACAGTCCGGGACGCGCACCGCCAGCAGGACGGGACGGCCGCGCCGCGCCTCGACCTCCAGGGTGGCCTGCCTGACCTCGTGCAGAAACCGCGTGACGTGATGGCGCATCTCCCACTGACGGCCCGGAGGCGTCAGGATCGTGCCGCGCGCGAAGTCCACTTCGAGGCCGTCGAAGTCGTACCGCTCCACCAGCTCGCGGAAGTAGGCGACCTTGCGGGCGCGGACCTGCGGCACCGCGAAGTTGACCAGCGGCTGGTCCCATTCCCCCCGGATGATCCAGTCGGGACGGGCGCCGGCCTCTTCGCCGTTCTTGACCAGGCTTTCGTTGAGGCGGTACGAATTGAAGCACTCGAGCCCGCGGCGCCGGGTCTCCTCGATGTAGGCCTCGGCGATGTTGACGCCGTCGTCCGCCCAGCGCCGGAACGTCTCGACCTTCTCCTCCGACAGGTACTTCGGCACGGCGAGGCTGTCGGCGTCGATCAGCTTGTGCCCGTCCAGCGGAAACACGTTGTCCCACGACCACCACTCGGCGTCGATGTGGGTGCCCGCCTCGTCGGCGAAGGCGAACTCGTACTCCATGATCTCGGGTATGCTCATGCCTGCGTCGACCGCCTTGAGCAGCCCGTCGACCTGGTGGTTTACCACGATGCGCCGCTTGCGCGCCGCTGCCGCCGTGTGCTCCGGCGAAAGCTCGAACGGACTCATGGGAACCGATTCCATTTTGCTTCTCGAGGTCCGGCCTGGTAGACAGACAGTTTCCGTATCAGACGGAGTGTGACCCCGGCCAGCGGGGAATCGGCGGCCAGGGCTCGTCGTGAACGAGCTGCTTCTCCCACATGGTGACCCATTCCGGGTAGGTCAGCGGACTGTCCGGGTTCCGGCGGCTGCGGACGACGTGGCCGCTGAAATACGGATGGCCGGTCGGCTGGGCGAGGTCCTGGTAGCGCAGGTCGATGCTCCAGCGAACGCGGTCCGAAGCGCTCGGAAGGCCGCTGTGGCAGACCAGGCTGCTGAACAGGATCACGCCCCCCGGCCCGATGGGCAGGGCCATGGGCTCGCCCGGCGGCACCTCCGGTTCCGGGATGCCGTAGTTGGTGGCCGCCTCGTGCAGGCGCACGCCGTAGCGGTGGCTGCCGGGAATCACCATCAGGCACCCGTTCTCGCGATCCGCCCGGGTCAGGGGAATCCAGGCCGTTATCAACAGGGTATCGTCAACTTCCGGCCGCAGCACCCCGGCGTCCTGGTGCCAGGGCACGATGTCGGTGGGGCGCCAGCGTTCCTCGCCCCTGGGCCGGTCCCGCATCCGCGGCCGCACCACGTGGGTGGGATGGCAGAGGATCTCGGGGCCGAGCAGCGACTCGAGCGCATCGAGCAGCTTCCCGTTGCGCATCAGGTTGAACATGGCCGGCCCCAGGACCCGGTGGGGGCTCAGGTAGTGGGCGATGCCGGGAACCTGGGCCGCGAGCAGTGCGATGCGCCGGTCGAACGGTTCGCACTCGTGGAGGTTCGTCAGGTCGCCCCGGGCTTTCAGCCCCCGGGCTTCCCGGTCGATCACACCTTCGAATTCCCAGATGACCGGGTTGAGGTCATCCATCTGCAGCAGGCCATCGAGCTGCAGGTACCCATCTTCGAGGAACTGGTCGATCCGGTTCTTGCTCAAGCCCGTCATTTACGACAATCCTCCTCCGATTACCGCCGCGATGCGCCAGGCCCGACGAAAACATGGCGCGCGCGAGGAGGTGCGCGAATGCGCATGGTATACGATGACATCTCCGAGCGACGCGCCGGCCGGGAGGAGTGAACCCCATGGATCTGGCCAGCATCGGGTGGCCATCGCGGTGAACTTCAAAAACGGACAGCTTCCCGGCTCACGACCTTGTCGTCGTCTAGCACCAGGCCCAGCCCGGGTAAATCGGGCAGGGCGACCGATCCGTGTTCGGGTTCGTAGCAAGGCCTGTGAAAAAACTGCTTGATGGGCTGATAGGCGAGTAGGTACTCCACCATTGGTACAGCAGTGGGCGACTGCGCCCCCGCGATGTGTAACGCGGGCAGCAGAGAGTGCCCGTGGGAAACCAACGGGACGTCAAACGACGAAGCCAGGCTGCAAATTTTCATCAACTCTGTCACGCCGCCGGTCCAATCCGGATCATTCTGCAGCCAATCCACAGCTTCATTGACCAGCAGCTCCTTGGTCTGCCAGCGGGTGAAAACGTGCTCGCCGGTTGCAATCGGCACCCGGGACGCCTGCCGCAGCTTTCGGAGTTCGCCAACCCGCTCCGGAGGGACTGGTTCCTCCACCCACGTCGGGTTCATGGGCTCCAGAGCCTGCACCATTTTCACGGCGTACTGGACAGTCCAGCTCATGAACGCGTCAAACATCAACATGTAGTGCGGCCCAACCGCCGTTCGTACAGCCTGAGCCATGGCGATGTTCTTTTCCAACCCTTCCATTCCCCTGCCCGGCCCGCAGGCGAAGAACCACTTCTGGGCCTGATAGCCATTCTCTTTGAGCGTCTGCGCGGTCTTCGCCGCATCTTCGGGCTCAGAGGAATAGCCCAGCATGCTTGCGTAAGCCGGAACGGCCGGACGAGTCGGGCCTCCGAGCAGGCGGTAAACGGGCTTGTCCCAGGCCTTCCCCTTGAGATCCCACAGGGCGCAATCGACAGCGCTGACGCCGGTCATGAACATCCCCGAGCGACCGTGCCGGTTCAGGCGCATCATCTGGTCGAGCAACAGCTCCGTCGCCAGAGGATCACGCCCGATCAGAAAGGGACGCAGCTCGTGGGCGACGATGAAGGCCTGGCTGCGCTGGACAGGTCCGAAGAGTCCGGAAACACCATCGTCACTCTGCACTTCGACATACAAGGCGCGAATCTCATGAGGATCACTCGTGAAGGTGCGCAGTTCGAACTGATCGAGATCGGGATAGATGTCGATTGGCTGCACCTGACGCCATTTCGGCTTGTAGTCCTCCTCCCTCCAGACGCCGCTGACTTGAACGATTTCGACGTTTGTGATTCTCATTCGGGTGCTCCTCGATGTAGTACCCTGCCGCCGCAAACGAGGAAATGCGCCATCGTCAGGCCCGACGCGGCGACCGCCTCGGTGATTGATTACAGCTGCTCTTGCCCGAGCTTGCGCGCCCGATCGAAATGCCTCCTGCTGTCATCGGCCCTGCCGAGTTTTCCGTACACATCCCCCAGGTAGAGATGGACGCGATGGTTGCGCGGATCCAGCTCGAGTGCTCGTTCGTATGCCGCCGCGGCCTCCTCGAAGCGGCCGAGCTTGAAGTGGGTTACGCCGATCCCGATCTGGGCCTCGACGTAGTCAGGTCTCAGGGCCAGCGCCTTCGAAAACAGCCATCTGGAGACCTCCTGCAAAGTCCGCTGCTCCGTTGCGACCGGTCCGCCGACGAGTATTCTGCCGGCCACCTCGCGGAGGAAGTTACGGACCATAACCTTGTAACCGTCGGGTGGTGCTCGTCGGGAAGAAGATGAGCGTGCTCCCGGCCGGGAAGTCGCAGCCATCGACGTAGTGGACATTGCGTTCGCCGCAGGCCCGGAAAGTCATCAACCGCCGCCGCGACCTCCTCCCGCATGGACTCCGGGGTGAATCCCGTTCTCTGTACTCTCGCGTGGTAGCGAAACGACCGGGGAGGCGACCATCACAGGCGACGATGCGCATGGAGCCGCCGCATTCATGATATTTCGTGGCGTTTGTCCTGCGTGCAGCATTCAGCCGTTGCGCCGGGATTCGCAACCGCCGCGGTGCCTGCCGTGTTCAACGTTGCCGCCCCTTCCACGCCCCGGTTATCAGGTCGCGCAGGAGAACGGTCTCGGCCAGGTTGTCCACGTCCGGGACTATATCGGCATCCATGCGGACGTATTCCAGCCCGATGTAGCCGCGATAGTTGCATTTCTTCATGGTTCGAACGACCCGGCGGTAATCGACCGTGTTCTGCTTCAGTGTCGTCTGCAACAGCCCCTTGCACGTGGCGCGCGCGTGGAAATGGCTCGCGTGTTCCATGAGCGGCTCGATCCTGCGGTCGGGCATGCCCTGTGTCGTGTAGTGGCCGTAATCCAGCGTGAGCGTCAGCCCCGGCGTCATCGCGACGAGCTTCGCGGCCAGCCTGGGGTTGGGGGCGACCGACCACATGTGGGCCTCGACGGAGAAGGTCACCTTGGCTTCCTTGGCCCGCTCGACACACCACGTCAGTTCTTCGGCGGCACGCTTGAGGGAATCACCCTGCGACTCCGAATCGAAGGTCACGCCGGGCACTCCTGTCATATGCGGCGCATCGCAACGGGCGACAAACTCCAGTGTGCGCTGGAACATATCGCGGAAGCGGCGGCGGACCCTGGGGTTGGGGTCGTTCGGTGCGATGTCGGCCACGGACGGCGCCGGGATCAGGAAGATGTCGGCGAACTTGAGTCCCCGGTCAGACAGTTTCTTCTTCATGCGCCGCGCGGCCGCGGGGATATTTGGAAAGATGTCTCTCGGTTGAACGTGCGACCGTCCGGCAAAGAGCCCGATGTCCACACCCTTTATTCCGAGCAGGGCGATGATGTCGAGCGCCTCATCATGCGACACGAGCGGGAAGGTGAAGTCGGCACAGGCGAGTTTCGGGTTCTTCATATGTCTGTTCCTGTTTGAATTCTGAGACTGCCGTAAATGATTCGAATACTTGCCGCGCTGTCGTTGCATTACTGGAGTGATGGAGCATTGGTAATCTGAAACGACAATACGCCAGCACTCCTCTTCATTCAAATTCTCTTGAATGTTGATTAAACGTTGTCGGGTAGCTGTATCCCACCGGGACCTTGCCCACCGGGTTGTGATCGAAGCGGTCTGTTCCCCGACACGGGTAGACTTCAAAGGTGGGCCAGACACTCAAATCGCATTTCACTTCGGCGGGTATGTAGCGAAACACGATACCGGCGCGCATGCGGTCAGATTCGTTGGCCTTGGATCCGTGGATCAGGTCGTCATCATGCAGTGACATCTCTCCGGCCTTCAGGTCCATGTCCATGACCTGGTCTTCCGTGAAACTGTTCGGGTCCACCTGTTGCCAGAGCACGTACTTGCTGTTGGCCTGCTCCTCGGCGGACGTTTTTGACCAGTCGGGCGAATCGGGGAGTTCCTCATGGGCGATGGGGCCCTGTCGATGACTGCCCGGTACGAAGCGCATGCAGCCATTTTCAGAATCCGTATCGAAGACTGCCAGCCAGGCCGTTGCGTTGACCCTGGGCTCCAGCGGCCAGTAGCCGGCGTCCTGGTGGAAGGGAACAACCTTGCCGTCATGCGGACGCTTGATGAACATGGCGCCCGCCCACAGGTGGAAATCGGGTCCCAGCACAGCCTCCACGCAATCCAGGATGGCCGGCGTCCGGGACAGTTCGTAGATCCAGCGATTGGCCTTGTGCCAGTTGTTGACCCTGTAGATGTCCACGTTGTCGGGAATTCCATCGATCAGGTCCATGAACCGGGACTGCAGTTCCGGGACACTCTCCGGGGAAAACACGGGCAGGTTCTTGACGTAGCCTAGCTCTTTGTATTGATCGACTTCCTCTTCGCTCAAGCTGCGAGCGTCGGGACTTATCGCAAGCTCTGTCACGTTTTCCATCCCGCGATCCACGCTGTCTTGTCTTCGTGATCCCTGTAGATCCGGCACCCTGCCGGATCAAAACGGCGAGTTGCCGGTTCTACGGGTTGGCGAGTTTGAACCCTCCATCCATTTCGATGATCTGACCCGTTATGTATTCGGCCTCATCGGAGAGCAGGAAGGCTACGAGGGCCGCGATTTCAGACGCCTGGGCGACGCGGTGCATGGGCACCGCATCAATCATTTTTTTTGTCAGTTCGCCGGATTTGAGGCCGAGATGGGCCCCGCGGTCGCGGTCCACGGCGCGCCACATGGGTGTGTCGATTACCCCGGGGCTCACGGCATTGACCCGGATATTAGACGGCCCGTACTCCAGCGCCAGGGTTCGCGTCATATGGTCGATGCCAATCTTGCTGACGCCGTAATCGACGTTATTCGGCCGCGCGCCGTGAGCCGAGGTGGAGGACAGGTTGACGATGGCGCCGCCTTGACCGGCGGCTTTCGCGGCTTCGGCAACGGCCTGGTCCAGGAAAAACACGGCGGTGAGGTTCAACCCCAGCACGGCCTCCCATTCCTCACGGGTTACCTCGGCAATCGACCGGATCTTGATGATGCCGGCACAAGGCACGCAGCCGTCGATGCGTCCGAATTCCGACTGCGCAAATGCTACGGCGCGCTCGGAGAATTCCGTTTCCGTGACGTCGCCGGCCAGCACGGTGCACCGGCCACCGTCCTTCTCGATGGTGGCGGCGGTTTCCCGTAACCCGTCTTCGTTCAGGTCGGCCAGCACGACATCGCCGCCTTCGGCCGCGACGCGGATGGCCACGCCTTGCCCGATGCCGCTGGCCGCGCCGGTCACGATGTAGGCGCGGTCTTTGAGGCGCGCTTGTATGCTACTGCCGTGGGCCATAGATATATCCGCATGTATGTGATGGGACGCGGCGGGCCGCGTCTACGACCGCCTTGAGTGTGGAGCTATATACTCATGGGGCGACTTTGACCGGCGCGTTAGCGCGCGCGGATTCGTAGGCACCGGCGACCAGTTCGACGGCCTTAACGCCAATTTCGATGGGCGCGCTGTTGTGATCGGCTAACCCCAGGATCATCTCGACGAACTCGTGCGGCGGGCCGTTCTCGGGCTCGTGCTAACCGACCCCCGATTTCCCGCAAAACGCATCCACGTTCCGGAATATATCGCGGTGGCATGGCTCGTTCGCGCCGGCCTTCGGCACTATCTGAACGGCTGGTCCTTGACCGTGGGAGCGGCCCTGATCGCCAGCCTGTACGGCGTCCATGACGAGCTCATTCAAGGTCTGCACCCCGTGCGGACCTACGGTCTGGTGGACATGGCAAGCAACGCGTGCGGGGCGACGGCCGGTGCAATTCTAACCCATGCGTTCGGCCTGCCCGCCGGCCAAGACCGCGGCCTGTCGGGGTGGACCACGATATCGATCACCGGTCTGGCGGCAATGCTGTGCGGCCTGGCGGTGTTACTGATCGCGCTTTCGGTCGACCCGGATACGGCGTCGCGCTCATGGGTCTACGCCCCCTTGGCGCTGGCCGTCGCGGGGTGGTTTGCACTGGATCGGATATCGTCGCGGCCCGCCGGGATCCGCCATCTGGTGGCATTCGCCGCGGTGCTGTCCGGATCGACACTGCTCTATCCGTTCGCCGTCGGGGCGTTTGGCTGGGCCTTCCGTTAGCGACGGGTCGGCCGCCGCTATCGCGCCTTCAAGAACAGCACGCCGGGCAAGGTATCCGATGTGGTCCTCGATGCGCTTCCAGGTAAACAGGTTCATTCGGTCGGTATCGTAGATACGCGTATCGGGCGTCTCGTCGCGATCCTCCGAGCGGTAGTTGCCACGCTGGTGCCACAGCATCAGGTTGATATCGGCCGGTCCGTTCGCCGGTTTCACCTGGTGTGTGGTCCAGTTCCAGACCGGAAACAGATTGGTCACGATGAGGTTGAAGCCCTTCGCGATCAGCTTGTCATAGACCCGCGGTCCATAGACTCGAGTCGGGTAGGGAAGCTGATCGCCGGGTAGGATATAGGCCGGTTTTGGGAAAAATGGCCTGCGGATCCGTACGCCTGAATCGTCCTTTCGGGCCTGAAAACTCCCAAGAATTTGTCGCTCAACCCAACCCCGCCCGCAATCCATGCTCACCATCGGCCGGTGAGCCTCGCGCAGCATCCATCCCCGTCGAGCCGGAGGTCTCGACCTCACGTCCCAACCGATATAGACTACCAAGAATGGCCGCTTATCAGTCCTATACGCTCAGAGCGATTCGCAAAGCGGCAAAACGTTAGGAGTAATGGGAATAAAACGGGAAGCATAATGAATCGGAACGCGACTGTTTCTCTGGTCAGCTACAGCCCGGTTGCAGGCGATGACCCTGACCGGCTATCCAAAACCCTTGACAAGATGGGGATGCACATAACCCAGGCCGCCTCACAAAAGGCCGACCTCGTTGTCTTTCCGGAGATCTGCTCTTATCTGGGCGCGCCCGACGCATGGGTCTTTGAAGAACTCGACGGCCCCACGGTTACGGCCATGGCTGCTGCCGCCCGCACCCATTCGGTGTATGTTGTAATTCCGCAGGCAATTATGGAAGGTGACAAGCGCCGCAACAGTTCCATCCTCATCGACCGTGCGGGCCAAGTGGTTGGCGTGCATCACAAAAACATGCCGACCCATCCAGAGCTGGACCTGGGCATTATCCCCGGCACGGAAACCCCTGTTTTTGAAACCGACTTTGGCCGCATTGCTTTGACCATCTGCTTTGATATCAACTACTGGGAAGTAGGACATGCAACCTGCGCTAACCGCCCCGAGCTGGTCGTCTGGTCATCCATGTGGACGGGCGTACGGATGATGAGCCGCTGGGCTATTGAGTTTGGTTTTTATATGGCGGGGGTATTTGCCGGCGGCAGCTCGTTTATTGATCCGGCCGGGCGGCTCATTCGCAGTGTGCCGCGCCGAACCAGCGATGAGACCGGCATGGCGCCGCTGATCAGTGCCGACCTCGATCTCGATATGCGGGTGGTGCATCACGACGGCAACATCCAGCGCGTGCGGTCCTTGTTTGAACGCTACGGTCCGGACGCTGCAACGGCGGAGCATCTCGGTGACGAGTGTCTGTTGACGCTGCGCTCACACTTGCCGCATAAGAGCACCGATGAGTTAATCGCGGAGTTTGAGATCGAGCCGATGTGCGATTATCTGGCCAGGGTGCGCCGCGATCGGGAGCGGGCTCTGGACGGGACCTATCCGACTGCCCCCCATTGATTCTGAACACCCGTATTCAGATGAGTTTCGAGTATAGAAATCTCCGAATAGGCTCTTAGTATTTGAGTTTGGAGAGCAAAAATCCAACGCACCTCTAACAGCGGGTTAATGCAGCGCGGCATTCGCCGCTTGGACTTCGCCAACCCGCTACGCGGGTTGAGCCGGAGGTCTCGACCTCACGTCCCAACCGATATAGACTACCAAGAATGGCCGCTTATCAGTCCTATCCGTTCCACACCGGGTGTCACCCTTTCAGGAGTCTCTAGAAATGGCCCGATCTCCCTTCCTCACGATCCGGCAACTCGTTGCAGGTCTGTCGGTTATGGCCCTGGCGGTATCCTGCGCGGTGAAGCAGCCCGCCCCCGATCACAAAGCCCAGCTCAACGCCTCATACGGAACGGCGGCTCACGATCCCCGGCCGTCGCCCCTGCCCGATCGCATCGTTCTCAACTTCAAGGGCGATCCGGCCACCTCGATTGCGGTCACCTGGCGGACGGACACGACGATGGCCGAGCCTGTCGTCGAGATCGCTCCTGCCACGGCCTCGCCCAAGTTCTTTCTGAATGCGAGCAAAGTGTCGGCGAAGTCCGAGCGAGTGGAGACCGAGAACGGCGTCGCCCTCTACCACTCCGCTGTCGTGACCGGTCTGACTCCGGCCACGACCTACGGCTACCGGGTCGGCGGCGGCGACTTCTGGAGCGAGTGGCTTCAGTTCGAGACCGCCAGTAACAAGGCGGAACCGTTTTCGTTCGTCTACTTCGGAGACGCCCAGAACAACCTCCTGTCCCTCTGGTCGCGCACCATCCGCGAAGCCTACTCCGATGCGCCGGACGCTGCCTTTCTGCTCCACGCGGGAGACCTCGTCAATCGCCCCAACCGGGACATCGAGTGGGGCGAATGGTTCGAATCCGGGGGCTGGATCCACGCGACAGTTCCCGGCATTCCGTCACCCGGGAACCACGAGTACGCCACGGACACCACAAGCGTACAGAGTGTATGGTGGGAAGTCGATCTCGGGGAAGAATACCTCATCGATTCTATTGTTATCTGGAATCGGACGGACTGCTGCGGGGAGCGATTGGCCAATTTTTACGTAACGGTATCAGGGTCGAGAGTTGCGCATATCAAGAATCCTCCAAATCCCTCCGTGACTATTCCCCTCAACAACAAAAAGGGTCGCTATGTTCGCATAGAATTAGCGGGAAAGGACTATCTCTCCTTAGCTGAAGTCCAGGTGATGGGGGGTAAAGACGAAGAATCCGCAGAAGCTACACTCACAAATGTAGCCCTCGGCAAGATAGCGAGACAGTCCAGTACATATCCTGGAGGAGGTCCCCAAAGAGCGGTCGATAATAATACCTCTGGACATTGGGATCACGGTTCCGTTACCCACACGAATCTACCCCGGCGTCTCTCCCGGCTCTGGCGCCCTCACTTCACCCTTCCCGAGGGAGGCATCGAGGGACTCGAGGAATCCGTCTACTACGTCGACTACCAGGGCGTCCGTATCATCTCCCTCAACTCCAACGAGAAGCGCGACGCCCAGGCGCCCTGGCTCGAACACGTCCTGAGCGACAACCCGAACCGGTGGACCTTCATCACCTTCCACCATCCCATCTACTCCACAGCGGAGGGCCGGGACAATAAAGGCCTGCGCGAGCTGTGGAAGCCCATCTTCGACAAGTATCGCGTCGACCTCGTCTTCACGGGACATGACCACGCGTACGGTCGCGGCCGGAACCTGCCCACCGGGGTCAGTGCCACCGACGCGGACATCGGCACCGTGTACGTCGTCTCCGTGAGCGGACCCAAGCAGTACAAGCTCACCCCGAACAAATGGTGGGACCGCGCGGCGGAGAACACGCAGCTCTACCAGGTCATCTCCGTCAATGGAGACACGCTCGAATACCGCGCGATGACCGCCACCGGAGAGCTCTACGACGCCTTCGATCTCGTCAAGCAGGACGGGCGACCCAACCGCATGATCGATCGAGCGCCCGACGCACCCGAGCGCACCCACGGGACCACCATCGGCGGAAGGAAGTGACCTTCAGCCAGCCGTCCTTCCGTTCTGTCTCTCTCTTCGGAAATCCAGGGTAATCTGTCTCGGTGCCAAGCCCAGACCGAGCTTCATGCGGCTCTCTGGAATAGAGACTTTAGTCGGTTTTTACCCCCAAAACACCCGCCTGAAGGCTCAATTCCTACCAAATGTTAACTTCGCAAACTGATATTATCCATTTCTACCAAAATGAAACCCATCCCGGGTCTGAGAAATTATCTCCACTTGGTTAAAATATCGAAATTCCACTTACTCGCCTCCAAAACCGGCTGGAAGCTCTTGTTATATCTGGTGTGTGTTTCAATCGACAAATAACCATTGTAACCATCTTTACCTAAAGCATCCAGTTGGGCTTTAAGGTCAATATCTCCTTCGTCAAAGACAGCCCACTTGTCACCGGTGGATGAATAGTTTTTTAGGTGAACATACGACACCAGGTCTTTTACTTGGTCATACTCATCTGGAAAAGCTTTATAACCGGCTTTAGCAACGTTTCCGGCGTCCCAGTTTACACGAAGAGTATCGCTGCCCACCCCTCTAATAACTCTGCTTAGAGCCCCCCCACTATCGCAGTAGTTGCCAATCAAAGGCTCTATTACGAGAGTTATTTCGGCGTCCTTAGCGGCGTCAACTACTTTTCCAAGTTTGTCTATTACCCAACTTTCCTCCACCCTCTCGGCCTTCCTGAAACTGAATATGACCATTATCTTAACATCAAGTTCTTTTGCAAGATCTATGCTGAGGGGTAACTTCTCATCAAGCTCTTTCTTTGCTAAATCTTCCCTTGCTTCGCTGCCGATAAACAACCCCGGAGAGATAGCGGTTATATCTACGCCGTAGTCCTTTACCACGCGTTTCAGATGATCTTTCTGCTCCTCCGTTATAAAGGGTATTCTTCTATTTTCCCATAGGGTCTTTATCTCAAAGTGTTTTATTCCCCAGCTTCTCCCCATCTCAATGGCTGTCTCAGGGTCCATGCTGACTTCGCATGTGGGTAAAACTATTCTATCCTTGTCCATCCGAACCTCCTCAAGTGCTCTTCCAAACATGATCTTACAACGAACCACTCGTAGCTTCGGCCCTTGCCGAAGCGTTTAGGCAGGGGTGCCTGAACTACGGTTGGGGATGTTTTTTGTTCCTTTCCTCGATTTACCCCACACTTTGGTGGTCCGTTACTAATATATACTTGTCTTAATCTGGGCTAATTCTCTTAATAAGACGATCCTCTACTAAACACTAGCAGGCTGTTGAAAAAGTCCTATTTCCTAATAAAAACATAGCCTCAGACGATTGCCCGTCGTACCCGCCCTTTTCTAGATTTATGAAAGATCCAAGAAAAACGAGCCGATGCCCCAAGGAGGCCGGTGATGTCGATGAGCAAACGTCGGAAAAGTCAGCAGCAGGAGATCTGGGTGCCGACCCATACCCTCCCCGAGACCCCGAGCCATCCGTTTTACACCCAACTCAACCGGCTGCTGGAAGAGCATGGGTTTGATTCCTTTGTAGAAGAGCAGTGCGCCCCGTATTACGCCCAGAGGTTGGGCCGTCCCAGTATTGCTCCCGGGGTGTATTTCCGCATGCTCATGATCGGCTATTTCGAAGGCCTGGGATCGGAGCGGGCCATTGCCTGGCGGGTCGCCGATTCGTTGGCTCTGCGTCGCTTTCTCGGCTACGCCCTGACCGAGTCCACCCCGGATCATTCGAGCCTGTCGCGTATTCGTCAGCGCCTGCCCGAAGCGGTGCACGAAGCGGTCTTCGACTGGGTGCTGAAGGTGTTGTCCGACCGGGACCTGCTGCAGGGAAAGACGGTGGCGGTGGACGCCACCACGCTGGAGGCCAACGCGGCGATGCGCAGCATCGTGCGCCGGGATACGGGCCAGGGCTACCGCGAGTATCTGGAAGGGTTGGCCCGGGCCGAAGGCATTCCGGAGCCGACCCGGCAGGAGGTGGCCCGGCTCGACCGCAAGCGGGCCAACAAGGCGTCCAACCGGGACTGGGCGCATCCCCATGATCGGGAGGCCCGCATAACCAGGATGAAAGACGGCCGCACGCATATGGCCCACAAGGCCGAACATACGGTCGATCTGGACACGCAGGCGCTGGTGGCCCTGCAGGTGTGCGGCGCCGATGAAGGGGATACCGCGTCGCTGCTGTGGAGTCTGGTGCAGGCGGACCGCAGCCTGAAAGAGGTCGGTGTCGATGAGCAGATCAGGCTGAGCGAAGTGGTGGCGGACCGGGGGTATCACAGCAATGACACGATGAAGATGCTGAGGACGGCGGAGATCCGCAGCTACGTGGCCGAACCGGATCGCGGTCGGCGCAACTGGAAGAAGGATGCGCCGGCCAAGACGGCGGTGTATGCGAATCGTCGGCGTATACGGGGAGACCGCGGCAAGAGGCTGCAGCGGCTTCGCGCCGAGCACGTGGAGCGCAGTTTCGCTCATACCTACGAAACGGGAGGCATGCGCCGCACTCACCTGCGCGGCCACACCAACATCTACAAGCGTCTGTGTATTCATGGCGGCGCCTTCAATCTCGGGCTGGTGATGCGCAAGCTCACCGGAAAGGGAACGCCGAAAGGGTTGTATGGATTGGCATCGGTTTTCTCGACTTTTGCCGATCGCGCAAACGCTCTTTTGGGTCGAATTTTCGGTTATTTGCGATTGTTGAGCTGTCCTTTTCGGGACCATTTCTATAAATGGGAATGTTTAGCCTGATAACCGATTTTCTTGGGAAAGGAAATCATACATCCGCGACGTCCGGGGTTTCCGGAATAACCCGGATTTTCAACGGCCTGCTAGAGATCTCCCCTATTTTCTCCATCAACCTCATAGTCTTAAGGGAGTCATCCAAATTTACACTGTCCTGGATGGGCGGGACATCTTTTTCTGTTTCTCATAGTACCGATTCCTTCTTAACAATGGATTTGAAAAATCAAACAGAGTTCCACCAGAATCAAAGAAAATAGCATCAAATTTCATATTTGGGTATTTCCCTTTTCCGTGCTAAACGTTACTTTAACCGGTAAATGATCGCTTAAGATATGAATTTCATCTCCAATCGTGTGATTGAACTCCCTCTGACCAAGCACAGTATAGTCTATCAATTCCAAGTTAACTGCACTCTGGATCCATACGTAATCAACACGAACGTTGCCAGTTGTAGGAGTTTTATCTTTTCCCACCTTAACCGCTGCATCTATATATCCCATTTTTTTCATCCTCTGATAGACTGGTTCACCAGGTCGAACGTTAAAATCGCCAATGATCACCTGAGGCTGAAGAGAAAGGACTATGTTGATTTCCTTCTGTCGAACATGTTCTCCCTCCTCACGTGTTCGTCCCCGGTCTGAAGGCAAATGAAGACGGGTGAGTGAGGGCCGATTCGTCGACCAACATCCAGGTCCTGGCTAGAAGGCGACAATTCGGCGCTCAATAACTAGCTACAGACCGGAGATGCATCCGTGAATCGTACTTCGACGCAGGGCGACTCTCTTTCGGCTCAGATCGACGCCTTGTTTGTAGAGATGGACCAACCTGATAAGCCCGGCGCGGCCGTTCTTGTCATAAAGGATGGAGTGGTGCTCCACCGAAAGGGATATGGAAGCGCCAATATTGAGCACCAGATCTCGATCACGCCCGAGTCGGTGTTTGACATCGCCTCGGTGTCGAAGCAGTTCGCCGGTATGGCGATCAGCATGCTTGTCGAGGGGGCAAGTTGCATCCCGACGATGATATCAGGGACTACATCCATGAGCTTTCCGACTTCGGTAAGACCATCACTGTTCGCCATCTTCTCCACCACATAAGCGGGGTACGAGACTGGGTGGGAACACTTGCCATAGCCGGATGGCAAATGGACGACGTGATCTCTTTCAGTCAGATCCTGACCATGGCGTATCACCAGAAGACGTTGAACTTCACTCCTGGCGAGCGCCATCTGTACTCGAACACGGGATACAATCTTCTAGCTGAGCTGGTCTCACGAGTCACGGGCAAGAGCTTTCGTGAGTGGACACACGAAAACCTCTTCGCACCGCTCGGGATGAATGATACCCACTTCCACGATGACCATTCAGAAGTCGTCCCCCGCAGGGTGTACGGGTATGGCGGGAATGACGGCCACTACGAGGCTGTCATGAACGGCCTCACGGCCCTCGGCTCGAGCTCTCTGTTCTCTACTGTAGACGATCTTGGCAAGTGGGTGACGAACTTCGATGCGGCTGTTGTCGGCGGTCCCGCTGTAATCGAACGGATGAGAACCCGTGGTGTGCTCAACAACGGAGACACGATTTCCTATGCATATGGTCTAAACATCGGTGAGTACCGCGGACAACCAACTGCATCCCATGACGGCTCCTGGGCCGGGTTTAGTACGACGCTGCTCCACTTCCCGGAGCAGCGATTGGGCATTGTTGTCCTGGGGAATTCTTCGAGTTTCAATCCCTCGCGCTCGGCCTATCAGATCGCGGATATGTATCTTGCCGATGTTCTCACGGTCGAGAACGAGACGATAAGCCAGGACCGGAAGACTCAGTGCCGGTTGATGCGGCAACGCTTGACAGCTATGTCGGCACTTACAGGCTCGACCCCGGTTTGTTACTGGAGATTACACGCGATGGAGATCAACTGATGACTCAGGCGACACGTGAGTCCCGATTTCCGATGGTCGCGATATCGCAAGAGGAGTTCTACGTACCGGCATATAACGCCGCCATGAGATTCCGCCGGAATGCCAGTGGCCAGGTAACACACCTCGACTACCGTGATATCGAGAGGAAGCGGGTGGAAGCGTGGAATCCGTCCGCCGAGGAATTGCGCGCATTCGAAGGCCGGTATTACAGCGAGGAGCTCGATGCTGTCTATTCGGTCGAATTGCGCGGTGAAACGCTCATCGCCAAGCATCGTCGTCACCAGGCGATCGAGCTGTGTCCCCTGGAGCGCGACGAGTTCAGAGGCAGTCTCTGGTTCGCATCGGTTGTCCAGTTCGTCCGCGACAACTCCGGTGACATCACAGCGATGCTGATCATTAACGGACGTTCGCTCGACAACGAGTTCGCGAGAGTAAGAGAGTTGCATGAGTTCCTTACCAGATGAGCTTCGCGATGATTCGGTGGTTGCGAAATTGTTGGAATGGGCACATGCCCGGCCTGCCGTCAGGGCCATGTTATTGACCAGCACGCGAGCCTACCCCAACTCGGACGTCGATGCGTTGTCGGATTATGATGTCATCCTGGTGGTTCCCGATATCCAGCCATACCATCGGGAGCGAAGTTGGATCGCTGATTTTGGTGACGCATTGCATTGGCCACTTACTGGGATCCGATATACAAATCGCGCGAGACTCCGTTCGTGCTTCGCGTAGACACCGAGATACCGCGAAATGTACGAAAAAAAGGGATGGACCCGGTAATCGGATCCATCCCTCATGATCGGCTGTGCCAGCCTGATTATTTGGCCAGCGAAGCCTTGATTCTGCCCCAGCTGTCTTCTTCGACTGCCGTGACGAAATTGGCGCTGTCGTCGATCGGCAGAATGAGGAAGTCGGCGAGGTAGTCGGCATTGCCGAACGACTCGACGTTCGGGCTGAGGGTCCAGCGCGAGTGGCAGTTGCAGTCTTCTCTGGTTTCGCCGTTTTCGTCTTCGTAAGCATCGTCCTTATCGTACACGTGAGCACTGTAGCCGATGATCTGATCGTCTTCGAATTCGTGCACGATGCTTCCCTCAGGATCTTCCCAGTTGAAGTCGTCCCAGTAGATCTGGTACCACTCGGCGAAGAGGCGGGTCTCGTCAGTCGATCCAGGAACGCCCTCGACGCGGTGGACGTGGTCGGTATACAGCGGGTCGTCGTACCAGTCGGCCTGCGTCATCCAGTTGTTCGACCATCTCTCCTCCCAGTCGAAATGCCAGCCAAAAATCTGGGCATGGCGACCGCGCTGGCGCTGGGCCTCCTCGTCGGTCATACCTTCGATATCCCAGAAGGTACCGCCGCTATGGTCGGCGTCCATGGCGCCCTCGTAGTGCTCGCCGCCGCCCCAGTGCTTGTCGTCGAAGCGCTCGTAGCCGAAGTAGATGCGATTGGTCTCGTCGTTCCAGCTGAGCACCCAGCGGAAGGACATGGAGGAGACATCGATGTCTCCGGTGTAGGCCGTCACCCTGTCGGAGCTGTTGACGACGTCCTGCTCGGTGATCCACAGCTCGGGGGGAATGATGTCCCACTCGCTGAGATCCCCGTCGAGCACGGGCAGGGCGTTTTCAGGCCATGCCCACACGGCGCCGAGGAAATCGGGTGGATCGTGCGCTGTGACCGCCGTGCTCAGTGCGAACACCAAGGCGCCGGCAGCCAACAGCAGGGAAATCTTCTTCACGAAAACTACTTCCTCCCGTTCCCCCAAGGCCGATACTGGACCAACCATGATACTACTCCTTAGCTAAGGATGTGATGTGAAAGGGTGGATTGAGATGAAATAAAGTTCAGATGTTAGCTGTTGCGTTCTGGTACCCGAGCTCACCCCCTTCGCGCGCTTCGTTCAAGCACAGAGCGGCACTCTGAGAATGCTAATGCTAGTAAGTACTGATTTAAACGCGGCAGGTCAAGGAAAATTCTGATTCCATGTAGGAGATTCAGAACGGAGCTGTGATACATTCTGAAGGTTTACTCATTAATCGAAAAAAATCAATAACTTACGATGACTCCTAGCGGAGGCCCGCGAAGATCGACAGGAACGACAGTCCCGATGTCTGGGATTCCCGGTCGCCGTCGACTACTTCGAGAGAACGGCGGTCGAGCCGGATGCCGAGCTGGGTGGTCAGGTCGTAGCCGAGGTACTTGCTCTTGTTGGTGAGCTGCAGGGCCAGCACGGAGCCGCGGAAATCACCCGTGAACTCGCCGGCCGCAATATCGTCCTCGTCCCCCCTCAGGTTGACGAAGAAGCGCTGTTCCACGCCGACTTGAAACACGGTTGCCCGGAACGCGGGTACGCTGGTCAGCAGCATGAACAGGTTATCCCATGACTTCCTCTTGTCGAGACCGAGGCTGAACGGCGTCTCCCTCAAGTACTCGCTCTTGTACCGCGGATCCACGCGCACCGACCCGAGAAAGAACACGTGGTCCAGTTTGTTGATGATACCGAAGAAACCGGACTGCTTGCGACCGTTGCGCTCTTCGGGGCCGAGTGGGTCGAACAGCACGATGGGCTCGCCGTCGGCGTCGAGTACGCGTTCTCCGGCATCGTCGAGCTGGTACTCGACGTCGACATCCTGCTGCCGCCAGGTCTCCCACTTGAAACGGTGAAACGTCGACCATCCCCAGCGGCTCTCGTATTTCCAGTCTCCGTAGAGTGTGTTGATCCAGGTGTCCTCCGCGCCGAGCAGATCTTCCACCGCTTCCAGGCGGCCGCTGGATGCGGACGAGGAGCCGAACTCGGCGCGAGGTATGACCCATTGCACCAGGTGATCGGGGATGTCGTCCTTAGCTCGCTTGAGCATATCGAAGGCGCGCACTCGACCCCAGTCCGCCCAGTCGTTGTCGAAGGCGATCATGGCATATGAGGTGGTGCTCGCGCGCGCGCTCTTCTCCATTTCCTGCCGCAGCTGCCCTACGCGAAACCTGGCTGCGGGAGTGATCTCGGCGCCGCCGTATATGTTGTACCCCCAGTGGTCCTTCTTGTAGGGGTAGTCCGGCTCGTCGTCGTTTTCGAAGCGGTCGATCCAGCCGTTGTTGTTGAGGTCCATCCCGAACAGAAATTCGGGACGGTCGCTGCGGTAACGCAGGAAGGGCTCGTCGTAGTCGGGGAAGAAGTTCCGGCGATCGAAAAGGTTGTTCTGGTTGAAGTCGGAGATGAAGTCGCCGTTTTCGTCGTACCCTGGGAACACTTCGGGATCGGCGGTACCCCGTGGCTCGATGGTGGACTGACGTTGGAAACCGCGCTGCGGGATGAGGCTTCCCTCGCCGACGCGCAGCTGATCCGGGTGCCTGTCGTTGTCGTCGTTGTCGTCGACGTAATCGTACAGCAGGTTGGTGGCTTCCGGCGAGTAATCCGTCGTTCCTCTCTGGCGCAGCGGCTTGATGCTGGTCGAATACCCGTCTTCCATGCCGAAACCCTCGGCGAACAGCGACCACGGCCCTTCCTTCCAGGAAAGGTTCGCCATCCAGCCCAGGGCGTTGCGGTCTCCCCTAATACCCGACAATGCCTTGTGTTTCTTGTGGCCGATGGCGGGGTATTTTCGGTACTCCGTATTGACGTTGACCTCGCCGTAGAGATCGAAGCCGTGAAAATCGCGGATCTCGGTCGTCAGTCCGACGATCTGGTTGGCCGTGGGAATGCCGTAGTCGAAGACGACCTCGCGCTGATTCAGCTGGTTTTTGATGTTGCCATCCGCCCTGGTGACCAGTCTGAACTGCGGCACCCCGAACAGATCGGTGACGGATAGGACTGATAAGCGGCCATTCTTGGTAGTCTATATCGGTTGGGACGTGAGGTCGAGACCTCCGGCTCGACGGGGATGGATGCTGCGCGAGGCTCACCGGCCGATGGTGAGCATGGATTGCGGGCGGGGTTGGGTTGAGCGACAAATTCTTGGGAGTTTTCAGGCCCGAAAGGACGATTCAGGCGTACGGATCCTACGGCGGTGCGTCCGGATCAGGCCGCGTATTCGAGCTCGGGCTGCAGGGGCGGTCGTGCCGGTGCGATCGGTGGGGGCCGTGCCGACAGGCCGACGCCTGTGAGGTAGGAGCGAATCGAGGCGGGCTCCGTCAGGGCCGCGATGATGCGCATGGGTCCTCCACAACGCGGGCATTCAGTGACGTCGAGGGCGAACACGCGTGCGAGCAATTGGCACCAGGAGAGCCGATGAGGGCAAGGCGGGTGGGCCGACCCGGACGTAGCCTCGGACTGGTTTTCGGTGCCCGGAACGATGTGGGCGCGGTCTCGGGCACTGGGCGCCAGGATGCCATGATATCGTATCAGGTTGAGCCGTGGTGGGGGTACGAGGGCGGCCAGTTTCTCGAGCAATTCGTGGGGCGAGAGCACGAGATGGGTGGTGCCGTTTGACCAGGGCGTTTTGAGCTCGAAGGAAAGCTGGTCGGTGTTGATGATGCACAATCGTCCCGCCGCCAGGGCGAGTCTGGCGACATAGCGGCACAACTTCTCAAGCCCCAACCGGTCATCGGCCGCGATCCGGGTCGCCGCATGCAGGGAGAAGCCGCGCGACGCAAAGCACAGGGGCGCGGTGCGCACCCCAGTGGCGGGATCCCGGAGCACCCGTCGAAGACGTTGGCCAGCGCGCTCCCGAGGAAGGAGTACGAGTTGTTCAACTTGACCACGCCGCCCCGGTCCCTGAGAAGCGGCGTGAGGTTGACGGTGGGGTCGAGTCGCACCGGCTCGGCAAATCCCGTCAATTCGAGCTGGTGAGCGCTACCGAACTGGTCCTCGTCGAGGTCCTCCCACATCAGCTGAACGAAGTCGACACCGACCTCTTCTGCCTTTTCCGGCGCGGGGAGATCCTCTCCGCCGAGGCGGTAAATGGTCAGTGCGTCGACCTGACTGTAGCCAAATGTGAGTGCAGTGGCTCATTTGGGTAGTCGTGGGCAAGAGCAACAAGTGATCTTGCATGGGGAGGAGGGTTCCCCTATCCGCGGTGATTGCGCGCGTTGCTGCTAGACGCCAGAATCGTCCAGCCCGGCGGCTAGAAGCATCTTGCGTACTTCCTCCACCGTCTTACTGGGACGACCGCGCCAAGATGGAGCCTTCTCCATTACGGGCAAGTCCCAACCGAGATCATCCCCGTTAGGCACGAATCCGCCTCCGTCCACATCGACCCAGATCGGATTCGTGTAGGCCACCGGCTTCATCCGTGCCTGCCAACTGCTGCCGTACCCAACCGACAGATCCGAGTTTTCGCCTATAGCGGCAATGATTATATGACTGTCCTGACTTAGGGGTACGTCGATGACTCGGCTGAATTTCACCACGCCATCGCTGAACCAGTCGCGATGAGATTCCTTCGTGAAGTTGAGATCCGGCTGCTGCCGGCCGTTGACGAGGATCTGGACGCGGTCGATGTCGATCCAGTCAGTGCACTGTACCTCGATACGCAGTGCGATTGATCCCTGCGCTCGCGCACTGCCTCCCGGCAACGTACCGTCGACCGTCTCGACCCTGAGGAAGGGACCGTTGGTGATCAGAGCCTGACCGGCTTTGGCATTGCCTACGACCTCTTTCCAGTCGATATCGGCCGGTCGATCGCTGCTGCTAGTAATGTATGTTCTCCAGCCGCCGACGCCGTTACCGTGGATCGTATGTGCGTCGGATACTGCGATGGCGGTATAACGATGACCGCGATTGAGCAACTGCAGCCAGATGAACTCGCGACGATGCCGCACTAACTCCTCCTCGTCTCGAGTCACGATCCGCCACGGTGAACGAGCCAGTATGTCCTCACCCCTCTCCGTACAGGTCCAAAACCCACACAACTCGGACCCGTCAATCAACGCAGCCAACCCGCGGTAGCCGCCATCTTCTCGACCGTCCTTGTCCCGGTCGACAAAATTCAACGACATGTTCGGGTGGTTGAGGTGGACCCATCGCTCCGGCATGAGGTCTTCCGACGAACGCTGAAAATCGCGCAGCAGGATGGCGTTGATCCGAGGATCGGTGTATCTCGGGGCAGCTGGCCAGAGATACCTCAGCTGTCGTTGCGGAGCTCCCCCATCCTGAGCGTACGGGTCCGGAACAAATGGGAAGGCGTTGAGGTGGGGACCCTTCACGGTCAACTCGAGGCCAGGGATCGTCACAACCTCGTCGGCCAGACCCAGCTCGTCGATGAACGGCTGCCAATCGTAGAGCCGATTGTGCTCGGTTGTTGGCGCGAATTCTATGTGCTCTGCCGCCAGGTTGATTACGCGGTCGCGGGAGTTGGTCACATTGTCGCCGCTGGGCGTCGAGTGGTTGTGGAAGTCGGTACTGACCCAACCCTCTGTGTCCACGAGCCGGCGGAGTACACCCCGAATTTTCTCGGTACGACCCGGACGCAGTTGTATCTCCTTCTCGAGATGGCCGAACTCGATGCCGCGGGTTACCACAACGCGGTAATCTCCCGGCGGAACCTGCACTTCGAACTGACCAGTCTCCGAGTGATACTGGTCGAGACACCCGTGCGCCCTTGTTCTGGGTCCCAGATCGGGTGACTCGCTGCCCTCAATGCCAATGAATTGGACCTTACAGGGGATGCTCCCGCTGTCCTCATCGCGAATGTCCAGGGCGACGGTGGAGGCCCGGTCCATCTCAAAACTCAGCGATCGGACCTCACCGGAGACTAGCGCCAACGATTGACGTACCTCTGCTCGTCCCACGTCCGTCACTAGGAAATCGTACGATCCCGGTCGCAGTGCAAAATTGAACCTGCCGTCAGCATCGGGATAGGTTGCCAGTGTATCGTCGTCGCTTGTTATCTCGATGTGTGCCGTCGGTACGCCTTTCCCGCTGGGACCGACAATCACACCCGAAACAGTGCCGAATTCGCCCTGGCGCTGGACCACCAGTCCGTATGCCTCTGCGGGAGATGTGCCGACAGCCAGAAAGCGCTTGTAGGTGACCTCCTGACCGGGCAGCAGCTCCAGTGTATCGGCCGGCGCTTCACCGACCCAACCGAATGCGTACCCCGCCTTGTCCGCCGGATCAGTAATGTAGATGACCGTATTCTCACCCACGTTGCGGGCATCGGCCTGATCTTCGAGCCGGTCCTCCGTGCCGACTCGGTGGGTCGAATCGGCTTCGTTGCGCAGGGTCGTCTCGATGAGAAGGCCTCGCCAGCCATCCTGGAGGTGATAGAGATGGCGCTTGTAGAGACCACTGTTCCTGGCCGCAGATACGACCGTCTCAATGCTCGCTTTGCCCGACTTCCCACCATCCAGGATTCGGACATAATTGACATCCCCGTGCTGGAAAGACGGGGAAAACAGGGTGAGTTGGTCGTTTCTGGAACCTCGTACGGAGAGATCATACACGCAGCCCGGTGTGATGGCAGCGTAAAACGCGGCAATATTCGCCTTGCGTCTTGGCAGATCGCCTGAGATAGTCGCTTCGATCAGGTCATTCCGCATCACGAAGTCGCCGAGTATGCCGTCAGCCTCCTTGCCGGTTGGCAGCTGGTCTTTGTTGGCATCACCGACTTCAAATGCCTCCGTTCGAGCGGCGGCTGGCGTGACAAGGGGAGACAGTACCAATACACCGACGATTGCGAGCGGCATCAGCGCTGTTGCAGACCTCGACGGTGGCCTTCTCAACAATGTGTTGACGCTTCTCAGGGCGTCTGCCATGGTTTCCCTCCGCTTGCTTGAAATGCACGAGGAACTCACGAGCACAGTCTCTCAGCGAGCTATCCGTATCCGCTCGGTATACTATGGCGCCGCCAGAACCACGTCAACACGATCTGTGCAGATGACGAATGGTCGTTCAGAATAGTTGGCTGCTCGCCATTTCTACCGATCTCGCATCATCTTGCCGGGTGGAGTACACTCAGCAGATATGGGTGCTATTGCATTCTACGGGAGAGCCGATTTCACGTCGGTCCTACACCTTTTCGATTTCTCTTTCTGACAGTCGCCTCAATCTGAGATGCGCGACGTGAGCGACCTGCACTGGAGCGTCGACTACACGGCCCAGACGGATCACTGGGACGTCCGCTCCGAGCTCTCACAGCCTTTATCCGAAGCCCTCTCCTCCCCATCTGTCGATCCAAACGCATCCGCCAAGACGCACAGCTACACGATCCTCCCCAACTTCTGGTGTGGTTACAATGAGGACGCGACGCACAGCGCCCAGTTCAGCATCGGATCACTCCTCGTCGAGCGAACACTGGCCGAATCCGGATGGCGTTATCGCGTCATCCACGACAACGCGCCGAGCGGCGAGCGCCTCACCCTCGACTTCACCTGCGGCGACGAACCGCTCCGTCCACTCCGCAGCCCCTGGCGGATTCTGGCACATAACGTCGCCGACGGCGTGTACAGCGAAGTCGACTGGAAGGGATCGATCGAGGGGGCGACGATCTCGCTCACCACCTCGCGTGGACTCTCGTTCGAAGCAGGTGAGGTGCCGCCCGGCACGCCGCTGACGACCATCTGGGCCCTCCTCGACGTCCTCCCGACACTGACCGGCGGGGGTGATGGATTCTCCATCCTCGAAGACCTCGAAACGCTCAAACTCGGCTGCCGGATCCATCCCCTCGAGACGTGGACCTTCGCATCACACAAGCTGACTGGACACGTGCTTTCCGGCGAAGGCCTGCCCCCCTCGTACTGGTGGCTGACCGAGTCCGGCGACGTAGCCCTCGTTTCCACGATCCTCTCCACCTACGTCCTCTGCGAGCGAGGGACGTGATGGACCGGCCGAACATCCTCTTCATCAACACCGACCAGCAGACGTGGAATGTCGTCTCGGCGTACGGCAATCCGCACGTCCGCACGCCCCACATGGATCGCCTGCACCACAACGGGACCTCCTTCATGCGGAGCTATTGTGCCGATCCGGTCTGCTCAGCCTCACGGGCCAGTTGGATGACCGGACGGTACACATCGGAGAACGGCGTCTGCTTCAACCCCGGCCTGATGCACGAGGACATTCCCGATCTGGGACAGATCCTGAACGGGAACGGCTACGACGCCGTCCACTGTGGGAAGTGGCACATACGCGGTCGGTCGATGAGAGACAGCTTCCAAAACCTCTACACGGGCAACAGGGACATCGCTGCGGGAGGAGCGGAATACTACGATCGCGTCTCCACCCACGCTCTGATCGACTTCCTCGACAGCCGTAATTCGTCGAAGCCGTTCTATCTCCAGATCGGCCTCGTCAACCCCCACGACATCTGCGAGTACGAGCACACCCACGAGTTCAAAGCGATCCCCGGCCCGGAAGCGCAAGGGTTTTCTCCCGACGCGCTCCCGCCCCTGCCTGAGAATTTTGATTACGACGAGCGGGAGACGGTCGTCCAGCAGGTCTTCCGTCGCGGCAAACAGCCGCTGCTTACGGATAGGACTGATAAGCGGCCATTCTTGGTAGTCTATATCGGTTGGGACGTGAGGTCGAGACCTCCGGCGTGGTAGAGCTGGGTGTGCCAGATCATGGCCGTTCCCGGCTTCACGTTGACCTCGACGATGCGCTCGGGATCGGCCACGCGCTCGCCGTCGCTCTCCATCCACGGTGACTGGCGGTGGCTGCCGCGCACCACGCAGATGGCGCCGCTGTTGTGGGCAGTGAGATCGGTCAGGTAGTAGCCCACCTTCAGCTCCATGAAGGGGATGACGCCATCGACCAGTGCCCAGCCGTAGTCTGGGGCGTCCGCATGCCAGGGGAAGAAGCTGTCGGGCGTCCCCAGGGCGGCTTCGCCGTCCTCGAGCTCCTGCGGCGGGCGAACGTCCATGTGCGAGGTGCGAAGCTGGATGTTGAAGCCGATGGTGTCGACGACAAGCGGTAGAATGGCCGGATGGTCTATGAGGCGCCGAAACAGGGGATGGGCCGCTACAACGTTGCGCATCTGAAACCGCTTGTGGGGACCGAGGTCGCGCTCACGTCGATACTTCTCGTACAGCACGTCGACGAGCTCGATGAGTTCATCGACCTCATCCGGGGCCAGGGCCTCTTCCACCAGGAAGAAGCCGTCTTCATCGAACTGCTGCCGCTGTGACTCGGTTATCTTCAAAGCGCCGTCAGTCATTGACCCGTTTTGGCCGCGATCCATTGTTCGACTGCCAACAATTAGTATTCTCCAAATTTCCAGCTATTGACGCGCCAGTTACTCCTCAATGTAGGCTTCCCGGTCGAAGTCGAAAAATCCAAACTCCCGCGGACGATCGACCATCCATCCGGTTCAATTCGCCAGGTGAGTGTAGCGCTCGACGAAATCATTTGGGAAGGCAGCGACCTTATCGAGGACATAGTCGGGCTCGAGCTCCTCGCCTCGTTTGTGCGGTACGTACAGCGCTTCGAACATATAGTAGCCCTTGTAGTCGATATCCCTGAGGGCATCGAACACGCCGGGCCAGTGTATCTCGCCGTCCAGCGGGGAATAGTGGTCGTGGTCGACCCAGTCGTGAAGGTGCAGATGCAGAAGACGGTCTCCACACTGCGCCAGAGTCTCGCGGGCGCGCTCAGCCTTGGTGAAGGGATTCACCTCGTCCTCGTCCCGCGTGTGGCCGATGTCGACGACCATGCCCAAGCGGTCGGAACCCACCTTGTCCACGAAGGCGGTGAAGTCTGACAGGTCACGACCGTTCTCGATGGTGAGCTTGATGGAGCAGTCCTGGAGCTGGTCGAGCATCTCGTGGATGCTTCTCTCCGAGGGCTCCTCGGTCCGGAAGTGGCAAACCATGATACCTGCGCCCAACTCCTCCGAGATCTTCGCCGTCTGCACACCCTGCGCGACAGCCTTCCGTCGGTTCTCCTTTTCGTCGGAGTTGAACAGGAAACCGGGACAGTGGGTCACCACGATCGACAGGCCCTGCTTCTCGCACTCCGAACGGAGCCATGCGTTGTATTTGGGATCGTCGATGTCCATGTGGCCCGGATTTCCGAGACCGCACAGTTCGACGTACTCGATGCCCCTCTCGGCGATCATCGCGAGGTCCTCGGATCGCAAGAGCCGGTCGCGCTCGAATACGATGGTCGAGGTGCCGAGTCGTGCCTGGATCTCTTCAGCCGTCCACGGGTGGGCGGTGGTGCCGTCGTCTTCCGGCATGAGAGTCGTTTATCGGTAGTCTATATCGATCTGGGGGTTGATGGCAGGAGCCCGGCGAGACACCAGATGGATCGTGTCGTCATGGCATACCCAGCCCGTGCGGTTACCATACGGACATTGCAACTGCCGTGCCAGACAGCCGAAGCGATGTGTTGGAGAGCACGCCCTCCGGACGGCGGGATCACTCTCCCGTCGAGCGGATTTCTAGCAGATCCAGCCCCTCGGCCAGCGGCAGCGGCACCTGTGCCCCTGTCTTGTGAGAGATATGGACAGCCGTGATCACTTCCAGCGCTTTCAGGAAAAAAGGGCCTTTGTACGTCCTATACGTTCCTGATGTCGTTGTCGTCGAAATGAATAAGCTGCGTAAACCCCATCACATGCTCATAGAAATGCACCCACTCATCCATCTTACCCAGTTCCACATTGCCGACGATGTGATCAATCGCCCTCAGTCCCACTGGTCTCCGCGTGTCCTCCCTGTACCGCGCCGGGTCGATCGGCCGGTAGCCGGGCGCTAATACGCCTTCGTACCGGTCGTGGTTCACGAACGTATGCGTGGTATCGCCGTACGTCCGGATCGTGGCGAACTCGTAGATGCCCTCCTCGTTCTCTATCACCGTCGGTTCGGTTATTCCAACCGCACCGCGGCTGACGGTGGCCTCATATGCTGCTGCAACATCATCCACCTCCAGCGCCACATCCTTAACACCGTCGCCGTGCAGCATCAACCGTTCACTGTCCGGATGATCGCTCTGAAGCGGTGAAACAAGGACAAACGTGATATTACCCTGCTTGAGTACATACCCCGCCTCCTTCTTCATTCCAGTTTCCAGCCCTCCATACCCGATCACATCAAATCCGAACGCATTGCGGTAGAAATAAGCCGACTGCCGGGCATTGCCGACAAAGAATTTGATGTGATCAACACGCCGTAAGGGGAGATGATCTGTTGTCATGATATTCCTTTCAGAATGCGGAGTGCGGAGTGCTTGCATTCACTTCGTGGTTCCGCACTCCCCATTCCACATTACAGTAGCGCGCCTTTATACCACGGTCCCCAGATAGCATAGGTGATACCGGGGCGCTGCATATTCACGAAAAGCGTCTGGCCGTCGGGGCTGAACGTGGCGCCGGCAAATTCGCCTCGCGCTTCGATACCGGCTATATCCTTGGCCAGGTCGAATATACGGCCTTCGACGGTGAGGCCGCGGATGTAGACCTCAGGCGGACTGTCTTCACAGATGACCAGGCCGCCATTTGGGCTGACGCAGATAGTATCCGGGGATTGCAGCAACGCCGCCGCCGGCGACTCGAAAACCAGCTTCAGCGTGCCGTTGCCGTCAGTCGTTGGACGGTATTCCCATATCTGACCGAGTTTTTCATCTCCGCCGCTGGTTGAGGTAAAGAAGATGCTGCCGTTGCTGTACCAGCATCCCTCCAGGCGACTGAAGTTCGCGCCGCCCTTTTCGTATCCCTGGTTATATACCGCAGATGAATCGGTGCTCGCAGTCAAAGGATCCGGGTTATCGATGTCCACCCATGTGACCGGCAGGACGTTGCCCATGGTCTGGTTTACTCTGGTATCGTAGGCAGGTTGATCCTTCACCGCCAGCATCTGCAACCGGCCACCAGCCGCGAGTTTTTGTGATTCGTTAGGGATATAGCGATAAAAACCCGCCGCCCTCGAATTATCCTCGGTCTCATAGACTATGCTGGTCGCGGGATCGACTGCGATGGCTTCGTGGATGAACCGCCCCATTTCCCGCAACGGTTGTGTTTTTACCGGCTCATTCTCCAGCGCGGAGACTTCGAGACAATATCCATGATCTTCGTTAAATCCGCCGTAATGGGTTTTATTTCGATTATTTATGACAATCGTTCTGCCCATGGTCGTCTCTTCGCACGTAATCCAGGTTCCCCATGGTGTAGGGCCGCCGGCGCAATTGTGAAGAGAACCGTTCAGGCTCACGAAATCTTTGATAAGATCCCGGCTTTCAGGATCGATCACCAGCGTCGTCGTTCCAGCGCCTGCGGAGAGATCATAGCCCGGCGCATCGCCACCGATCGCAACGCCCGGTTTGCCGCGCTGATTGTTGATCTCATGATTTCTCACAAGCCGGATGGTGTCTCCGTCCGAAAACGCAGCCATCCCATCATGGGCCCGGGGCGTAGGGTTGCCGTCGGACATGATCGAGCCGGTTTTACCCAGGACGGTATACCGGAATCCCTGAGGCAGTTCCAGACATAGTTCATTCGTATTGGCAGAATGCATCGGATAGAGCGGTCCGTAGCCGCCGTCCCCTAACGATGCCGTGAGATTCTGATATGTATTAATTCTTGCCAGCGCCTGTCGCGTTACCAGTCCCTGTAACGCTACCGCTCCAGCTGCTATCACCGTATGACGCAAAAATGTGCGACGATCCAGTTTAGACAAACTATTTCTCCATTGATTCATTGTTGAAGACGCTTAGTGCTCACTGGTCGTTTGTTTTTAAATGAACCAATTCTTTCCTGTAATCCCGGCTCATCAGATAAGCAGCACCGGTGGCTATGAATGCTAATATTGCGAGAATAACAAACACCTGGCTCCAGCCCATGCTGTCGGAGATCACACCCGCGCCGATGGTGGCCAGGGAGGCGCCGAAGTATCCGACACCGTCGATCATGCCGGTGCAACTGCCGGCCCCTTCGGACCCGGAAATATCGAGGGTTATACATCCGGAACTCATGGAATAAGGTCCCAGCAGACAGAAGCTGCTCAACCCCAGCAATATCACGATCGTAATATGCGCCTGCTCTCCCGCGTTAGCCAAAAATGCGACCGCCAGAAGGCAAAATCCCAGTCCCGACAGCATAATCCACATGGCCCGCGCCCGGTCTCCGTCTTTTGCGTACTTATCCGTATACCAACCTAATAGCACTGTCCCGAGCACACCGAGTGCCGCGATCACGGCGGTCCTGATCTGAGCATCCACGTTGACCATGCCGATGTCGACCAGAAACTTGGTGATCCAGGTCCAGCCGACGCCCTGTGCAACCAGGAAGCCCGCAAACAGCGCTGCCGCCACACCGCCGAACTGAAAATTGATGCTTACGAACCCCATGACCGTGCCGTGTCGGTGCGGCGGATACCAGGCGCCGATGGTCTTAGCGATGCCGCCCCATCCCATGGGGTTGATGGCAGGAGCCCGGCGAGACACCAGATGGATCGTGTCGTCATGGCATACCCAGCCCGTGCGGTTACCATACGGACATTGCAACTGCCGTGCCAGACAGCCGAAGCGATGTGTTGGAGAGCACGCCCTCCGGACGGCGGGATCACTCTCCCGTCGGGCGGATTTCTAGCAGATCCAGCCCCTCGGCCAGCGGCAGCGGCACCTGTGCCCCTGTCCTGTGAGAGATATGGACAGCCGTGATCACTTCCAGCGCTTTCAGGAAAAAAGGGCCTTTGTACGTCCTATACGTCTGCCCGCATGGCCCTGCGCGACAACCCGCCTCTTAAAGGATGGCCAATGGTGGGAGATGTTGGACGGGAATCGGATATTTCTACAATGGCGCACCGCGCCTCGGATACTACAGGTTGGGGCTATCCATTTAACCGGACTATGCACTATGTATTGTGGCGGGTGGGGGTGATAGGCCGATGTTGCTAGATCCCATCTCGAATCTGTCTGGTGGCTATCTGGTTGGGACTGCTCTTGCGGTTGCCGCCTGGCTTTTACTCAGGATCATCTCGAAGCTCATCTGGAATGGAACTCATCAATCTCTGACTCTCGCGAATTCATTGTTGAGCGAACGTCCGTTAATGATCAGCATCGCTGTGATGTCACCGGAGTTGTCGATTGCCCAGGCTCGAGCGCCCACCGAGATCGACGATGTTGGAGATGTAGTTTGCCCGCGAGGCAAAGCCGTCGCCGTAGATCTCGAGCTCGGCGATCTCCCAGTTTGCCGACGGTGCCAGAAAATACATGTTCTCGATCGGCTCGTCGGGCAGGTGCAGGTCGAGGACGGATTCGGTGTTTTCCTTGCGGTGAAACCGGATCTCGAAGTCGACGAAGCGGCCGCGAAACCAGTAACTCCCTTCGCGGGTCCCCTTCTTCCTTTTCGTCCCCGTCGTTGGTTCCCAACGTGAATTCGGGAATGAACCGGTCGTGGTGGTGGTCGGTTGTCGGTTGAATCACCACCCGGCTGATGGGAAAGAGACCGCCCAGGCCGAACCAGATCGATTTGACGAAGGCGCTCCCGCTCTGGTCCCCCCGCAGCCCGGAGAAGGCGGTGTCGTAGTCGCCGTCGAACAGAAAGTCCAGTGAGGGGTGATCGAGGAAGGAGTACGAGTTGTTCAACTTGACCACGCCGCCCCGGTCCCTGAGAAGCGGCGTGAGGTTGACGGTGGGGTCGAGTCGCACCGGCTCGGCAAATCCCGTCAATTCGAGCTGGTGAGCGCTACCGAACTGGTCCTCGTCGAGGTCCTCCCACATCAGCTGAACGAAGTCGACACCGACCTCTTCTGCCTTTTCCGGCGCGGGGAGATCCTCTCCGCCGAGGCGGTAAATGGTCAGTGCGTCGACCTGACTGTAGCCAGCCAGCCATGAGGCTATTAGTTAGGAACGCCCCCATCGTCAGTTTAGCCATAGTAATACCTGATTCCGTTCGTGCTTCGCGTAGACACCGAGATACCGCGAAATGTACGAAAAAAAGGGATGGACCCGGTAATCGGATCCATCCCTCATGATCGGCTGTGCCAGCCTGATTATTTGGCCAGCGAAGCCTTGATTCTGCCCCAGCTGTCTTCTTCGACTGCCGTGACGAAATTGGCGCTGTCGTCGATCGGCAGAATGAGGAAGTCGGCGAGGTAGTCGGCATTGCCGAACGACTCGACGTTCGGGCTGAGGGTCCAGCGCGAGTGGCAGTTGCAGTCTTCTCTGGTTTCGCCGTTTTCGTCTTCGTAAGCATCGTCCTTATCGTACACGTGAGCACTGTAGCCGATGATCTGATCGTCTTCGAATTCGTGCACGATGCTTCCCTCAGGATCTTCCCAGTTGAAGTCGTCCCAGTAGATCTGGTACCACTCGGCGAAGAGGCGGGTCTCGTCAGTCGATCCAGGAACGCCCTCGACGCGGTGGACGTGGTCGGTATACAGCGGGTCGTCGTACCAGTCGGCCTGCGTCATCCAGTTGTTCGACCATCTCTCCTCCCAGTCGAAATGCCAGCCAAAAATCTGGGCATGGCGACCGCGCTGGCGCTGGGCCTCCTCGTCGGTCATACCTTCGATATCCCAGAAGGTACCGCCGCTATGGTCGGCGTCCATGGCGCCCTCGTAGTGCTCGCCGCCGCCCCAGTGCTTGTCGTCGAAGCGCTCGTAGCCGAAGTAGATGCGATTGGTCTCGTCGTTCCAGCTGAGCACCCAGCGGAAGGACATGGAGGAGACATCGATGTCTCCGGTGTAGGCCGTCACCCTGTCGGAGCTGTTGACGACGTCCTGCTCGGTGATCCACAGCTCGGGGGGAATGATGTCCCACTCGCTGAGATCCCCGTAGAGAGCTACTAGGTACTGATTTATACACGGCAGGTCAAGCAATTTCTAATACCGATGTAGCAGATCCTGAACGAAGATGTGGTGCATTTTGAATGTTTACACATTAATTGAACAAAATCAATAACTTGGAGAGAAGACTCCTATCGGAGCCCCGCGAAAATTGACAGGAATGAGAGTCCCGATGTCTGAGTTTCACGGTCGCCATCGACTACCTCGAGAGAACGGCGGTCGAGCCGGATGCCGAGCTGGGTGGTCAGGTCGTAGCCGAGGTACTGGCTCTTGTTAGTCAGCTGCAGGGCCAGCACGGAGCCGCGGAAGTCACCGGTGAAGTCGCCCGCCGGTAAATCGTCTTCGTCCCCCCTGAGGTTGACGAAGAAGCGCTGTTCCAGGCCGACTTGAAACACGGTGGCCCGGAACGCGGGTACGCTGGTCAGCAGCATGAACAGGTTATCCCATGACTTCCTCTTGTCGAGACCGAGGCTGAACGGCGTCTCCCTCAAGTACTCGCTCTTGTACCGCGGATCCACGCGCACTGACCCGAGAAAGAACACGTGGTCGAGTTTGTTGATGATACCGAAGAAACCGGAGGTCTTGCGACCGTTGCGCTCTTCGGGGCCGAGTGGGTCGAACAGCACGATGGGCTCGCCGTCGGCGTCGAGTACGCGTTCTCCGGCATCGTCGAGCTGGTACTCGACGTCGACATCCTGCTGCCGCCAGGTCTCCCACTTGAAACGGTGGAACGTCGACCACCCGCTGCGGCTTTCGTATCTCCAATCGCCGTAGAGCGTGTTGATCCAGGTGTCCTCTGCGGCGAGCGGGTCTTGAATCGCCTCGAGGCGGCCGCTCGACTCGGAAGCAGCGCCGAATTCGGCCCGGGGCATGACCCATTGCACCAGGTGATCGGGGATGTCGTCTTGAGTCCTCTTGAGCATGTCGAACACCCGCAGCCGGCCCCACTGCGCCAAGTCTTCATCCATGCTCACCATGGCGTACGTCGTCCTGTTTTCGCGCTCGCTCTTTTCCATCTCCTGCCGCAGCTGACCCACGCGAAATCTCGCCGCCGGCGTGATCTCGGCGCCGCCGTATACGTTGTAGCCCCAGTGGTCCTTCTTGTAGGGGTAGTCGGGCTCGTCGTCGTTCTCGAAGCGATCGACCCAGCCGTTGTTGTTCAGGTCCATCCCGAACAGGAACTCGGGTCGGTCGCTGCGGTAGCGCAGGAAGGGTTCTTCGTAATCGGGGAAGAAGTTCCTGCGGTCGAACAGGTTGTTCTGATTGAAGTCGGAAATGAAGTCTCCGTTTTCGTCGTACCCGGGGAACACTTCGGGATCGGCGGTACCCCGCAGTTCGATGCTCGAGGCCCGCTGAAAGATGCGTTGCGGGATCAGGCTGCCCTCGCCGACCCGCAGCTGATCGGGGTGCCTGTCGTTGTCGTCGTTGTCGTCGACGTAGTCGTAGAGCAGGTTGGTCGCTTCGGGCGAGTAATCTGTCGTTCCCCTCTCGCGCAGTGGCTTGATGCTCGTCGAATAGCCGTCGTCCATGCCGAAACCCTCGGCAAACACCGACCAGGGCCCCTCTTTCCAGGAGAGATTGGCCATCCATCCGAGGGCGTTGCGGTCGCCCTCGATGCCCGACAGGGCCTTGTGTTTGGTGCGGCCGATGGCGGGGTACTGCCGGTATTCGGTGTTGACATTGACCTCGCCGTAAAAATCGACCCCGTGAAAATCGCGGATCTCGGTAGTAAATCCGAATATCTGGTTTGCCGTTGGGATACCGTAGTCGAAAACCACTTCGCGCTGGTTCAGCTGGTTCTTGATGTTGCCGTCGGCCCGCGTTACGACGCGAAACTGCGGCACGCCGAAGAGGTCGGTCTGCCTGTTCGAGCTCATCTCCACCAGGTAGTCGTTCGCCAGCACCAGGCGGAAGCGCACGTTCTCGATCGCCGATATCGCGTTCTCCGCCTCGTCGAGCGTCAGGCCGAGGTGCTGCTGCAGCTTGGCCCTGAGCGTCGACGACTCGTCCTGGCCTTCCTCGGGGGCGAAGAAGTATTTCATCACGATATCTTCGGCGCCGTCAGCCGTGAGGAAGCCCTGCTGCAGCTTTCCCCCTTCGATCAGAGGCCGAAACTCGACGGAGTTGGCCGAAAACACCGTGTCCGTTTCGACCATCACCATCTCGCCGTCGACCTCGGTCTCCCGCGTCAGCGTGGTCGAGATCTCGATGTCGTCGCTGAAGAGAATGGCCCCGCCCTCGTCGTCTTCGGGTGAGTCGTCGGCGAGGCGCAGCGCGAGCAGGCCGAGTCGCTCGGACAGCTGCTCGGCGTTCAGGATGCCCTTGAAGGCGTTGCTTTCGAAGGCCTCGGCCGAGCCGGTGCCGTGATGGGCGTTGATGTAGGTGACACCGAGAGTGAGAAAGTCGGTGACGTCGGCGGTGGCGCGCCCGGCAGCGAGGTTCGTCCAACTCTGAAAAATGCCGGTGCCGCCGCTGATCATGGGGCGCGACACGCGCGAGAACAGACCGGTGGCGTGAAACCGCTCGCCTGTGTACTCGGTCACCAGCCCGTTGAAACCGGCCTTGCTGAAGGTCATCGGGGTCAGCGTCGTGCGGATCTCGTCGCCCAGCACGAACGAGAAACCGCGGCCGCCGCTCAGGTCCTGGGCGATGACCAGGCGATTGAACCAGTTGTTGTAGCGGCTCGCCTTGCGGACCCGCGATGCCTCGGAGATGACCGGCTGCGTCTGGCGCCAGTCGTAGACGAGCCATCCCTGGGTGATCCTGTCGCCGAAGAAGTCGTAGTAGTTATCGCCCTCGAGTCCGGCGTCGACGTAACGCCGCTGGCGGCGGGACGCCCAGTTGGTGTACTCCCACTGTTGCCGGCCCCACTGGCTGAAGTGAACGGGCGCGAGGTACCAGCGCTGGACAGTGGGATCAAGGGCATCCATGTAGCTGTAGACGCCGGACGCCCTGTACAACTGGCGGTCGCCTACCCGGGACCCCAGGCGGGTCCCGTAGTCCTGCTGGGCTTCGATCTCGGCGGTGCCGAGGAGCAGCGCCGCGAAGGCAACTGCTCCAGGAATTCGCGCGCAGCTACTCATCACTCGATTCCCGCATAGATCGTTATGAAGCTGGTCGTCTCCGTCCGCCCCTCGAACTTCTTCTTGTACTCACCCGGCTCGGTCTGTTCGACGAGCTCCCGGAAAATGCGGCCGAAGCGCAGACCGACCTGGGTCGTCAACCGGTACCCGAGGTATTGTGACAGGTTGTTCAGCTGCAGCGCGAAGATGGCCGAGCGCTGATCTCCCGTCTCCCCTGCCTGACCCGTGTCGACGAGCTCGTCCTCGTCGATCTCCCTGTCGGCGAACTGCGCGAGCTCGACACCGGCGGTGATGGAGCTGCGCCGCAAAACGGGCACTTGAGCCAGCAGCGTCGCCAGCCCGGTCCAGTGACGGCGATCGTCGTCCTCCTTGGCGAACGACTCCTGGCTCAGCAGCTCGCTCTTGAGCTTCGGCTGCAGCTCGAGAGCGCCGATCGCGTAGTTGTATTCGACCTTGTTGATGAGGCCGAAGAAGTTGGTGACGCCCTGGAGCTGGCGTCCGTCGATGTCGCGCGGATCGTCCTGGGCGTGATTGTAGAATTCGTACTTGAGCTTGTTGATCAGCTTGAGCCGAGGAATCGCCGTGTAGTCGAAGCCGATCCAGGCGGTGTTGACCCAGGTGTCGGGCGCCGGGAGGATGTCGTTGACGAGCGGCTGGGCCGGCGCCGTGCGGAACGGCGCCGGAGCTCGGCGATCCTCGGGGATCGTGTCTTCGACGCGCTTCAGCATGTCGAAGATCCGCAGCCTGCCGAGGCCGGCGTAGTCCTTGTCGAAGGTGAACATGCCGTACGTCGTGCGGTTGTCGCGATCGTCGGTGAACATGCGCTCGTCTACGCGGCCGGCGAAGACGCGGGATTCCGGCGTCAGATGAAACCCGGCGAAGACGTTGTAACCCCGGCGGTCGGCTTTGTACGGGTAGTCCGGCAGCTCGTCGTCCTCGAAGCGGTCGATCCAACCGTTGTTGTTGAGGTCGATGCCAAACAGGAACTCGGGGCGGTCTACGTAGTGCCTGAGGAACGGCTCGTCGTAGTCGGGTACGATGTTAGGCACTGACGCGTTGTCATTCTGGTTGAAATCGGAAATGAAGTCGTTGTTCTCGTCCCAACCGGGGAACACCTGCCTGTCGACCGACTGGTTGCCGACGCGCGCCCAGTCGGGCCGGCTGTCCTGGTCGTCGTTGTCCTCGACGAACTCGTACACGTGATGCAGGGGAAAGTCGTAGCGCAGCTGGCCTTCCGCGTCGGTGACGAAGGCGCTGGTCGAGTAGTCGCCGTCGATCGAGTAGAACTCGCCGAAGGCGAAGTAGGGGTACTCCTGCTTGGAGATGGTGAACAGGGTCGCTTCGGACGTCTCAGAGGAGATCTCATGTCCCTCGTCGGCGGCGAACAGGGCCGCGTTCGGGTACTGCGAGTAGCGCTTGTTGCGGTCCCACTCGCCGTAGAAGTCCCACCCCAGCACGTCCTTGCCCTCGATCGTGAAACCGCCGATCAGGTTCGCCGTCGGCAGTCCGTAGTTGAACTTCACGACGCGCACATTCGAAATGTCCTTGATGTTGCCGCCGGCGCGCTTGATGGTCAGCAGCACCGGCTCGGACTCGTCGATGACGGCGCTCGTCAGCGGTGACGGCGGCGTGTCGCGCCGGCCCGTCTGCCGGTTCGACCACATCTGAATCTTGTAATCGTTGGCGACGAGGTATTCGAACTCGACGTCGATTATGCTCGTGAGGTCGGGCCCGATGTAGGCGGGGTCCGTGAAGTCGTAGTTGAGGATGACGCGTTCGTTGCCGTCAGCGGCGAGAAACCCCTCGCGCTGGAATCCGCCGAAGATAGCCGGCCACTCGGCGCCCGGCCGCACGACCTGTTCGAGGGTCAGCACCTGCTCGAGACCGGACTCGAAGTCTTTGGTGCGCACGCGGATGTCGTGGCTGAAGAGAGCGGCGCCTCCCTCCCCGTCTTCGGGAGAGTCGTCGCTGAGCACGATGGCGATCGCCGATACGGGGGTGCTGCTCTGCCCCGACGTCAGGTTGCCGGCGATGAAGTTGCCCGAGAACATGTCGAGAGAGGTGTTGGCGTTGCGGGCGTCGACCAGGGTTCCACCCACGGTTATGAAGTCGCCCACCTGGATGGTCGCCCGCCCCCCTACGAGGCTCGTCGAGTTGGTCCACTGCCTCGGAGTCAGGGTCGTGCCCTCGGCGGGGTCGCTGATTCGCGAAGCGAGGACCGTGGCCGAGTACTTGTCTGCGGCAAAGTCTATCTGCACGCCGTTGAAATTCGGCTTCGAGAACGTCATCGGCGTCAGCGTGCTGCGGATCCGGTTGCCGACGGTGATGGCGTACGCGTACTGCCCCTGGGAGTCGCTGCTCACGGTGAGGCTGCTGAAGAAGCCGTTGAAGTTCGAGCCTTTGAAGATGCTGCTGCCCTCTTTGACGGGCTGGTCCTGGCGCCAGTCGTAGATCAGCCAGCCGCGGCTGACGAAATCGCCGAAGAGGTCGTAGAAGTAGCCGCCCTCGAGATTGGTGCTGACGTACCGCTGGTACGGCTGACGCGCGTAGTTGGAGTATTCCCACTGCCGCCAGCCATATTCATTGTATAACTCCTGCGGCACGTACCATCGCCGCACCGTCGGGTCCAGTGCCCCGAAAATTACTCCCGGCCCGGTAGGCTCGAAGCTCACACTGCCTCCGCGCTGCACCCCGAGGCGGCTGCCGTAGTCCTGGGCGAATGCGGTTGCGCTCAGTGCGAACTGCACCAGGCAAGCGGCCAGGAGCGAGCGGTACAGTTCGCCTCCTCGACCTTTACGATGGCTGTGCAAGACAGACCCTCCCTGTATTTGGCTAATCCGGTCTGGCTGGCTGCCGGGTTCGGCGTGTGGCGCGGTTTGCCGGCGTGCTAGTACGCGACGCTGATTACCCCCGGTACCTTCTCGAAGCCGGTTCCCGCGTCGAGCGCTACGAGGTACAGGTAGGTGCCCGGCGGCACGGTGGTGCCGGCTGCGTTGCGCCCGTCCCATTCCTGGGCGTAACGACCGCTGTCCTGGGACTGGGTGAACGATCTCACCCTTCTCCCGGAAAGATCGAATATCGTGACTGTGACCTCGGTGAGGCGGGCGATATTGGTGACGTCGTACTCGATCTGCGCGATGTCGTTGATGCCGTCTCCGTTCGGCGTGAAGATCCCCGAGCCCGCCGAGACGTTTATCAACAGCGCGTCTATCACCGGTACGTCGACGAACAGGTTGCTCGTGATCGTCGTCCCTATCGCTTCGGTGTCCGGGTCCTGCAGCTCCGGCAGGCTCAGATCCGCCGCGTTCCCCGCTTCTACCGGCTGGCCGAAGGTGAGATCATCGGAATTCAGCGCCAGCCCGGCGAAGCGCGTGCCCACCCTCAGCACCGTGTTCTTGAACGCGACCTTCAACAGGGTCCCGCTGGTCTCGACGCGGGGGAAGGACAGCGTGAAGTCTTCGTCTGTGACCTCCGTTACCGTCACATCACCGCGAGATATGGGAAGCTGATCGAGAGATACGCCGGTAAAATCGGCCTCGCTCTGGACCGAGCCGTCGGTGGCGATGAACTGGACCAGCCCGATCTCGCGCGTCTTGATCGGCGTGGTGATCTGGAGCCGGTCGAAACCGATATCGGCGCCCTTGCTCGTGTAGAGGACGGCATACGTGAAATCGGTCTCCGCTCCCGAGGTGCTGGCGCGCGGAAAGATCTCGGCGATGAGAGAGTCGGCGAATGCCGGGCGCGAGACGTCGAACGCCAGCGCCCCGACCCCGGACCCGGCGTCGAAGGTCTCGCTGGAGAATTCGGCCATGAACTGGAAATAGCGGCGCGGACCGGAGGCGAAGATCGCGGTCCCGGCAGTCGATTCGCCGAGCGCGGTGTCGCCTACGACGGCCGTGAGTGGGTACGGCGGCGACCACGGGCTCCAGTTGGTGAGGTCGTCGCGGATGATCGAGCGCTCCTCTTTGTCGAGATCGAAGTAGCTGTCTTCGTCGAGGGTGATCTTCTCGCGATCCTCGAGGGACAGGCTGTTGTAGAGCAGCAGCGATTCGCGGCCGTCGCCGTCCGGGTCGTCGAGGACATTGCTGATCAGGTCGGATAGCTCGCCGTCTTCCACTTCCCCCGCCGGCTTCCACGGCGCGTCGATCGGAACCGGCTCGAGGCTCGCTCGATCAACGCGCTTTATCACTCTGCCTGAAGGCTGCAACCCGATCCGCGTGAACTCCACCGGATTGGGATCGATGCCGGCTCGAGTGCGGATCTGAACGTCAGATCGCTGCGGGTCGCCCTGCTGTTCGACGATGTAGCGGAGGTTGCCGAGAATGGCCTGCTGTCCGAAATCGAAAATGTTCGACACGTAGCGCGCCTGCGGCACGAACCCCTCGGTGAAAACCTGAAACTCGGCGATTTCAAAGCTCGTCTGCGTCAGGGACTTCAGCCTGATGTGGCGGACAATCCGGGTGGGGATGCGAATATCGACTACCGCATCCTCGTTCTGGCCCACGAGCGCGATCGTCTCCCAGATGAGGGATTCGTCTCGAATGGACTCGGGCGATCCGTCGTTGACGAACATCTCGAATCCCTTGAGGAATTTTCGTTGATTGGGGAACAGACGCGAGGGAAAGTCTTCAGCGGCGTTGCGCGGGAAGAAACGAATGCGGTTGACGCCAAAAATCGCGCCGAGGTCGAATTGAAAGATCAGACCGAACGCCCCCGCGCTCGATCCCGAAGATTCGGCTGTCACCTCCAGCGCCGTGTCACCGTCGTTGTCGTGCAGGTTGGAGAAGCCGCTCTCGAGGTGCCGGAAGGAGGGGATCGGCGTGAACACATTGCCGCCGCGCGCAGCGGAATCAAACCCTATCAGGATGTTGTCTGACGTGTCCGCTTGCTGTGGGAAGATCCAGTTGGGCCTGTCGAGGGGGTCGAAGTCGACGACGCCGCCGGGGGCGTTCGTGTGCTCGACCGATTTGGCGCTGAGGATCAATGTGGCGGGTATATCGCCTCCGCCGCTCTCCCAGGCCGCGCCGTCCTCGCCGCCGACAACGATCACTTCGGTCACGGCCACCGCGGCCGCGTTCGCTGCCAGCACCAGTGCCGCCGACAGCCATAAGGCGACGGGGTTATATTTCCGTAACATCGCCAGGGACCTCGCTTCGCGGAGCTAGCGCAACGCTCGGAAGTTGTGATGTATCTCGATTTCCGCGAGATTTTCTGGGTAAACAACGGCTTCGGTCTCGGGTCGTCAAGCATTTCAAAGCTGTGAATTAAGTATTTCAAAGCTGTGAATAACCGTAGTATGTTACTGCCCATATGGATAGTGTTGCTCGGGTGGACCGGGTGCGCTCGCGATGAGGAGTCGCCTTCGGTTCAGACCGAGGTCGACAGCAAGGCGCAATCCCTTCTTCGCGAACGCTCGGAATGGGCGGCACAAAACCCGCGAGATGCCAGCGCCCATTACAATCTCGCTGTCGTGCACGCCCGTCTCGGCCGCCACGACGACGCCGAAGCGGGCTACCGCACGGCGCTGGCGCTGGACCCGAACTACGCCCGCTGTTACGAAGGCCTCGGACTGCTGGCCTTCCGGCGCAACCAGATCGACGTGGCGGCTTCCTATTTCCGCCGCGCTGTCGACCTAGTGTTGTGTCGCAGAGATTCGTTCGCAAAGTCTCTTGATTTTCGCAAGGATGGAATCGGCCGTAGCCGTCCAGACGAACGGGTGTGCGTTGGCGTTCCATTTGGCCGTGTAGCGTTCGATCCGCCCGATGAGCTCTGACACCTTACGGAACGAGTCCCGGCGAAGAGCTTGGCGGGTAATGATGCTGAACCAAATCTCCACTTGGTTGAGCCACGAAGCATAGGTGGGGGTGTAGTGAACGTGAAATCGAGGCCGCCGTGCCAGCCATCGCTTGACCTTGGCATGCTTATGCGTGGCGTAGTTGTCGACGACAAGATGAATATCCAGGTCAGCGGGGACGTTGGCCTCAATGTGGCGCAGGAACTGGAGGAACTCCTGGTGACGATGACGAGACTTGCACTGGGTCATCACGGCGCCGGTGGCGATGTCCAGTGCGGCGAACAGGGTGGTGGTGCCATGCCGCTTGTAGTCGTGCGTTACCCCTTCCACGTATCCCAGTCCCAGGGGCAGCATGGGCTGACTTCGTTCCAACGCCTGGATCTGGCTCTTCTCGTCCACGCACAGCACCATGGCGTGCTCGGGGGGATTCAGGTATAAGCCGACGATATCCCGTACTTTGTCGACAAAGAAAGGATCGGTGGAAAGCTTGAAGTGCTTGTGTCGGTGGGGCTGCAAACCATACGTGCGCCAAATGCGATGAACGGCATCCTTGGTCAGGCCGGTTTCCTCGCCCATGGAGCGCAGCGACCACTGGGTTTGGTCTTTGGGCTTGGTCTTCAGGGTCTTGTATACCACCTCGGCTACCTGCTCGTCCGTGATCGATCGCGGCGCCCCTGAGCGCAGCTCATCATACAAGCCTTGGAGCCCGTTTTCGAGAAAGCGCCGGCGCCACTTGCCGACCGTAGCACGCGTCACACCCACCGCGGCCGCGACGGCTTCATTGGGCCAGCCTTCGGCGGCCAGCAGAATAATCTCGGCTCGCCGCACCAACCCGTGGGAAAGGCTCCGTGATTTGGCCATCGATTCCAATCGTTCCCGGTCCGACGGACTCAGCTCTAACGGCGTTAATGGACGCCCCGTCACCATAGGTCTCTCCTTTCAGAAAGAGGATCAAGAGAAACCTACGGCACCTTCAATTGTTTGTACAGTTACTTACACGACAGGACACTAGACGAGTTGATTCGCTCTGCTGCCCGCCGGAATGTTGCCGGGCCAGCGCGCCACCATCGGGATGCGGTGCGCTTCCTCGTACGGCATCCAGCTTTTCAGGAACATCCCGTGGTTGCCCAGCAGATCGCCGTGGTCCGAGCTGAACACCACCAGCGTGTCGTCCGCCTGACCGCTGCGGTCGAGGGCCGCGGATCGTCTGGTACACACGTTCGTAATCCAGCGCATTCGAGGTGAGGGCCGACACCGGCTTCTGCCCGTCGGACGTCAGCACGTCGAACAGCAGGAAGGGATCTCCGAGCTCCTCGTCGACGAAACGCAGGACGATCTTGCGGGTCAGTGCGAGCTGTCCGAGATCGACGGTGAACCACCACTGTGTGGCTATGTCGGCGTCGCCGCTGGGCGGGTTCGGTTCTCAGTACGTGGTCATGTCGCCGTCGAAGAGATGGACGACATCTTCGCGGTTCGAGCCCGCCTGGATGGCGTCGAGCAGCTCGATCTCTTCGGGCTTTTTGTTGGAGAGGTACTGCGGGGGGTTGCGGCGCAGATTCTCGACGATATCGAGCACCGCGTCGGTGTTCTTGCGCCAGCGGTGCGGGGTTACCCCGCCCGCCGCCGAGATGTCCAATGTGCCCTGAGGGAACTCCCAGTTCTCCCAGTGTTGCTGCCTCTCGACGACCACTTGACCAGCGCGCACGACATGCCCGCTTTGCGCCCATGCGGGCACGGTCAGCACGCAGCAGAGCAGTGCGCAGGCGAGCGGCCTCGGAGGGCTCGCTCTCATGGGAAAACTCTCAGTAGCCGAGCGCGATCGTACGCATGACCTCGCGCCGCGAGATGCCCGTGCCATCTGTGTCGGCGTCGAGACTCAGGCGCACCGCGTACACTCCCGGCGGCAGCGTGTTGCCCGCCTCGTCTTTTCCGTCCCAGGGAATCGAATACCGCCCCGTGCTCACTGCCCGCTGCTGCTCGAGACGCCGGACTTGCCGGCCGGTGAGATCGAAGATCTCCGCTTCCACCGGTGTACTGGCCCCGACGAGGACCAGAGTGAAATCCATGACCGTCTCGTCGTTGATCCCGTCTCCGTTGGGCGAGAAAACCCGGGGAGTGATCGTCAGATCGAGGAACAATTCCTTGCGCTCCGGCAGCGCCACGAGCTGCATGGAGCTGCGCGATACCTGCTCGTCTACGTGCTGCCATAACCCGGACCCCTCCGAGCTGCGCAGCGAGGCGCGCATGCGACCACCCGAGGAAAACAGCTTGCCGCGAAAGTCGACTCGCAGCACCTCGGCTTCGCCGACCTCGGGAAAGGCCAGGTGCAGGGTGTCGCCCTGTGTCAGCACGCGCACGTCAGCCAGGGTCGTCATATCGGACCCCTCGTCGAAATCGCCCGTCATGCCCGCGTACAGCGACTCGCTGGCGGGATCGAAGGACAGCTCCAGGCCCGCCGGCGGCTGGACCAGCACCTCGTCGAACCCGCGCTCGAGCGATTCGAGGTCGACGATCAGCGAAAATAGTCGGTCTACTCCGAGGGAGTCGACGCGGGTCGGCAGCACGCGACCTTCGAGTTTCGTGGCCAGCGGGCTGGCGAAGTTCACGCGAATCGATCGCAGCTGCGCGCGCGCCTTGGGATCATCGGACAGCAGCGTAGCCCGAATCTTCATGAACTCGCGCGGCGACGGCGAGGTGATGCTGCTGCCGGCGGCGAGCTCATAGGGCGCGCTCCACGGCTCCCAGTCGGCGCTCGCCACCTCTTCGGGGACGATGTCCCCTTTCTGCGACTTGATGCGGATCTTGTTGTACTGCGCTTCGGTGACTTCGGTGCCGTCTTTCTTGAAGTAGTGCAGCAGGGTATCGAGCGTGCTGCCCGTGCGCGTCTGCAGCAGCACGCGCGTCCCCGGAGGCGCGTCGGCGTCCCACTCGATCGTCGACAGGTTGCGCGTTCCCCCCAGGCGAATGAGATCCGATGTCATCGAGACTTCCGGCTGAAATCCCTCTCCGAACAGTTGGATGTCGCTCAGGTAGACCGTACTGGGCCCCCGGGGGTAATCTCCACTGGCTGTGTAGTGGACGCGCATGAACCTCGCCTTGATCGGCTCGAAGTCGTGGTAGTAGGTGCGTATGTGCGCCTGCACTGACTCGACGTTGCCCGACGCCGGTATCTCGTTGCTGTACCCCTTCGTGATCCACTTCAGGCTGCCGTCGATCTGGCGGGAGCCGTCGGAGAAATCCAGCCAGTACTCGCCCCATGTGCCCGAGTGTTCCGAAGGCCTGAAATTGACCGTCATCCGTTGTCGATCGATCCAGAAGAAGCCACCGAGATCGGCGAACACATCCTCCTGCCTGATGTTGCCGATGAGGGTGGCCTCGGTAAGTGGTATCAACACTTGGAGGGGGAGATTGCTCAGGATATCCGAGTCGATCAAGACCCTGGCGTCGAATTCCCCGCCATCGGTGGCGGTGATGGTCCCCCCGCGATTGATGGTACCTGCGAACACGTCGTCCCCTTCTCCCCAGACCTCCAGCTCAGCCAGTCGCGGCCGCTCGCGCCGGAAGTGGCGAATTGCCCCTTTGCGGTCGTCGTCGAGCTTGTCGTAGATCGTCTTCGAAACCGGCAGCTCTCCGCCTGTCGACAGCAGTTTGTTGTACTCGACGAACCCGGTATCGCCTGGCGCATCCACGCGCAGCTGCTCGTACTCCTCCTGGCTGATCTCGCGCCCGCGCCGGAGACCGCTCTCGTTGACCTTAACCTGGAGCAGACGCACCACGCGTTTGCGCCCCTCGCCCGGCGTGAAGCTCTGAGACGCACCGGCCTCACCGAGGGTACCACCCGACAGCCCTGTTAAATCGAACTCGAACTCCCGCTGCGTCTTGTTGGGCTGCAGGGTGCGGAATATGCGCGAGTACTCCAGGGTCTTGCCGGCCAGGGCCTTCACGGGCTTCTGACCGTCGGAGGTTAGGACTTCGAACATCAGAAAGGGGTCGCCCATCTCTTCGTCGACGAAGCGCAGGACGATCTTCTTGGCGAGCACGACCCGCCCTAGGTCTATGGTAAACCACCATACATTGCTGAGCTCCGTCGACTCGTTCTCGGGGAATTCGGGCTCCCAGTACGTGGTCATGTCGCCGTCAAAGAGGTTGACGACGTCCTCGCGATTCGTCACCGCCTCGATGGCGTCGAGTACCGTGATGTCTTCGGGTTTCTTGCTGGCCAGGGCCGACGGGGGGTTGGCGCGGAGGTTGTCGACGATTTCCAGCATCGCATTGGTGTCGGTGCGCCAGAAATGCGGGGTCACGCCCTCGGCCGTGATGTCGATCGTGTTGGAGGGGAACTCCCACTGCTGCCATTGTGAAGTCCGCTCGACGACAACCTGATTGGCCCCCACTGCATGGCCCTGCTGGGCCCGGACACTGTCACTCGAGCTGAGCAGCACGAGCGCTCCGCAGATCGCGATGGTTCTGCGCATGTTCACTCTCCGATTGGTCGAGACACCGATGCGGGTACTCAACTAGTGTCCTGTCGTGTAAGTAACTGTACAAACAATTGAAGGTGCCGTAGGTTTCTCTTGATCCTCTTTCTGAAAGGAGAGACCTATGGTGACGGGGCGTCCATTAACGCCGTTAGAGCTGAGTCCGTCGGACCGGGAACGATTGGAATCGATGGCCAAATCACGGAGCCTTTCCCACGGGTTGGTGCGGCGAGCCGAGATTATTCTGCTGGCCGCCGAAGGCTGGCCCAATGAAGCCGTCGCGGCCGCGGTGGGTGTGACGCGTGCTACGGTCGGCAAGTGGCGCCGGCGCTTTCTCGAAAACGGGCTCCAAGGCTTGTATGATGAGCTGCGCTCAGGGGCGCCGCGATCGATCACGGACGAGCAGGTAGCCGAGGTGGTATACAAGACCCTGAAGACCAAGCCCAAAGACCAAACCCAGTGGTCGCTGCGCTCCATGGGCGAGGAAACCGGCCTGACCAAGGATGCCGTTCATCGCATTTGGCGCACGTATGGTTTGCAGCCCCACCGACACAAGCACTTCAAGCTTTCCACCGATCCTTTCTTTGTCGACAAAGTACGGGATATCGTCGGCTTATACCTGAATCCCCCCGAGCACGCCATGGTGCTGTGCGTGGACGAGAAGAGCCAGATCCAGGCGTTGGAACGAAGTCAGCCCATGCTGCCCCTGGGACTGGGATACGTGGAAGGGGTAACGCACGACTACAAGCGGCATGGCACCACCACCCTGTTCGCCGCACTGGACATCGCCACCGGCGCCGTGATGACCCAGTGCAAGTCTCGTCATCGTCACCAGGAGTTCCTCCAGTTCCTGCGCCACATTGAGGCCAACGTCCCCGCTGACCTGGATATTCATCTTGTCGTCGACAACTACGCCACGCATAAGCATGCCAAGGTCAAGCGATGGCTGGCACGGCGGCCTCGATTTCACGTTCACTACACCCCCACCTATGCTTCGTGGCTCAACCAAGTGGAGATTTGGTTCAGCATCATTACCCGCCAAGCTCTTCGCCGGGACTCGTTCCGTAAGGTGTCAGAGCTCATCGGGCGGATCGAACGCTACACGGCCAAATGGAACGCCAACGCACACCCGTTCGTCTGGACGGCTACGGCCGATTCCATCCTTGCGAAAATCAAGAGACTTTGCGAACGAATCTCTGCGACACAACACTAGTACAAAGTCGTTGATTTGTCAGGCTTTGACAAGCCGCGACTGCTCGTCGATAACGCACTGTTCTGTCACGGGTTATGTGGCTACAATTGCCGCAGGCGATCGTGGAATACCGCTACCTCGTACTGGCCCCTCAACTCGCGCACGTACTCGACATAGGCGAGTTTGCGCTTGCGGATCTTGACGAATGCCTTGGCGCGGCGGTATTCGATCTGGTTCAGGGGTTTGAGCGTCGATTCCGTGCGCTCGCGCACCTTGAATACCGAAAAACCCTCCCCGGTCTTCACGGGCCCGTGCACCGACCCCGGGTCCGCCCCCTTGGCGGCTTCGTACAGCTGTCTGTGATGGCTGTACTTGCTGATCTTCACCGTGCCATCGTGGTCGGCCATCTCTTCGTGCAGGGTGTACTCCTGCGCCAGTTCCGCCATGCTATCGCCCGCCTCGGCCCGGGCGCGGATCCACCGCGCTTCTTCCAGCGAGCCGACGAGAACTTCATTCACAACCAGTTCTTCCAGGGACATGAACAGATCGGGGTGGTCGCGGTAGAAGGTGCGCACCTCGTCGTCGCTGACCGTGACCTGACTGTCGACCCTGCGAATGCGCAGCGTGTCGAGCATCGCCGAGTACCTCTCTGCTTCGACCTTGGCGAGTACTTTGGCGTTCTCGTATAAGCCGGCCGCACGGGCCTCCTCGATGAACAGCTGTGAGGGCACCACGACCTCGAGCAGGAAATCGGCGAATGGATCGACGCCCTTCAAGCGCTCGGGGTCTCTCTTGCCTTCGGGTACGAACATCCAGAAGTCGTTCACCGTGACCCGGCCGCCCCGGTAGCTGCACAGCGGTCGTTTGCCGAGGGCCTTGAGCTCGTCGACGCTCATGCCGCGAGACCCGAGAAAGGCTTCGAGGTTGTCGCGGTGAATGCGCGGCGCGTACTCCGATCGCAGCGAGTCGCTCAGTGCTTGTTGGCGCGCCACGCGCTTGCGGCCGAAGACCTGTTCGGCGACCCGGTTCTCGACATCGCTCAAAGGCACGGGGATCTCGTCGAGTATCTTGATGATGGTGTAGCGCCACTTCTTCCCGTAGAGGAAGCGCAGCGGCTGCGTGATCTCTCCCGGCTCGAGGGCAAACACCGCTTCCTTGAGGAATCCCGAGGTCTCGTCCTTCCTCATGTAGCGGCCCATGTCCCCTCCGCGATCGCGCGCCTCCTCGTACAGCGATCGCTCTCTGGCAAGCTGGGCGAAGTCAGCTCCTGCCAGAATCTCGCTTCTCAGCTGCGCCGCCTCCTCTTCGGTCTCGACCAGGATGCCGGCGATGCGCAAAGCGCGATCCCTGCCGGAGGCTTTGAACTGCGCCATGAGCTCCTCTTCGGTGATCTCGACCTTGCCGTTGACCTCCAGACGCTTGTAGAGCAGGAGTACCTGCTCGCGCTCGTAGCGCTGCATGTGCACATCGAGCCAGGGCTCGTCGTCGATACCGGCATTTTCGGCCTCCTTTACCAACACCGTCCTGTCGATGAGGCTCTCGAGCAACAGGCTGTCGGCGGCGAATCCCGTTTTGCTCTGCTTAAACCCCTGGGGAAGTGAGCTGGCGAATCTTCTCAGATCTTCGGGGACGATTTGCTCCTGCCCCACCGTCGCCAGCACGGCCACTTGCCCGACGGCAGGAGTACAGGGATTCACCAGCGTGAGAAACGTCGCGCATGCGGCGGAGAAAACGGGATAGTGCATGAGCGAGTCAGTTGTCTCTTGGAAGAACAATGGCGCACGGGCTTACACCGCTCGTGCGCCATGTGAACCTATTGGGGAGGTTCATGGACAGCTCAGTAGACGATCGGTACGGTAGAGATGGCAATGTCGGTACCGCGGTCCGCCTCGACTTCCAGACGCAGCAGGTACAGCCCCGGTGGCAGCACGGCATTCGCGGCATCGCGGCCGTCCCAGGTGGTGGTGAAGCGGCCACTGCCGCTGTTGCCGGCCGTTATCTCCGCCACCTGGCTCCCCGCCAGGTCGTACACCCCGATGGCGATCGGGACGTCGCCTGAGAGATTCACCAGGTCGTATTCGATCTCGAGGACGTCGTTGACGCCGTCGCCGTTCGGTGTGAGAGCCGACACCCTGAGTGCGCGAATGGCGTCCTGGCCGAGACTCATCTGGTCGACGCTGAGCGTGTTGCCTTCTGCGACGGGGTCGGCGTCTCCCTCGGTCACGCGCTGGCGCACCTCGCTCGGCAGCGAGCTGTCGAACACGCGACCGGAGAAAACAGTGCCCACTTTGAAGACTTCGCTCCGGAAGTCGACTTCAATCAGCTCTCCCGAGCTCTGCAGGTCGATATGCGGAATTTTGACGACAAAACTCTCGCCGTCGTACTCCCCGACTTCGAACTCGGACTGTCCTAACGACTGCGCGCCGATGCGCACCGCGTCGACGCTCGCCGGCGCAATCGGCGTGGAGATCTCTATGCTGTCGAAGCCGAGATTGTCTTCGTCGAGCTCGGGCAGAATCTTGTAGGTGAAGGTTGTGATCTCGCCCAGGCGCGCTCGAGTCGGCGCGATTTCGGCGAGCACCTGGCTGGCGACTGGCGGGCTGGAAACGTTGAACTGGAGGAACTCCACCGCGGCACGTGCCTGGGCCCGCGTGGAGGTGAAGTCGGCTTTGAACTGCACAAACTGCCTGGGCTTGTCGGCGACAATCCCCGCCTCGCCCTTTTCAAAATTCACCGGCGGGCTCCAGAATTCCCAGTTCTCCGTGTCGGGACTGATCCCGGCCTTCTCGCCCCCCTCGAGCCTGCCGTAGTTTTTGCGGCTCAGCTCTTTTCCGCCGGTCTCGAAGCGGGTGCGCTCATCTCCGCGAAAGGTCAGACGCCAGTAGAAATTCGGGTCTTCGTCATCGCCTGTGCGCATTGTCAGATTGACATGGGCGCCATCGTCCACGCTTCCCGACCAGGTCAGATCGCCGAGGCTGGCGCTGCGCCCCAGGTCGATGATGTTGGTCGAGTAACTCGCCTGCGAAGCGAAGCCGTCGCCGTAAATCTCGAATTCGGCGATTTCCCAGTTGACCGCACTTTCGGCCACGAACATCAACTCGGATATCGGTTTGTCGGAAAGCTCGAGGTCGATGAGGGGCTCTCTGTTTTCGCGGACGTCGAACTGTTCGTCGAAGTAGACTCTACGCCCATCCCGCCATTCGACGTACATATCCCTGGCGCCGTGCTTCAGGTCGAGCTGGAGTGTCGTCAGCGTGCGCTCCACCGGAGCGTCAGTGGTCCCGATCCGGAAATCGGGGATGAAGCGCTCCGTCGCGCGCTCCGGCGTGGGCTGCAGAACGATGCGCCGTATCGGAAACATGCCGTTGAACTTTACCCAGATTGCCTTGCACCTGGGCACTGCGTCCCAGTCTCCGCAGTTGAGGGAGAACTCGCTCCCGATTCCGCTGTACGCCGTGTCGTAGTCGCCGTCAAAGGCGAGATCGAGCAGGTCTTCGTCCCGCCATCCGTACCCATTTGACGATTTGATGAAGCCCCCCAGGCCGCGGATCAGCGGCGTCAGGTTGACACTGGGATCGAGCTGCTGCGGTTGCAGGCTGCCCTCGGTGGCGACCTGGTTGGCGCCGCCGAACTTGTCGTCATCGACATCGTCCCACGGGATTTGTACGAAATCGACGCCCGGTTCATCGGCGATTTCGGGACGCGGAAGGTCTTCGCCCCCGATGCGATACACGGTGAGGGCTTCAGCCGGATATGCGGAGAGGACGAAAAGCGATGTCAGCAGGCCGGCGAATGAGGGATGGATTCTCATAGAAGGGCTCCAGTGAGCGGCACCCATCACTTTCACAAGGTACTTCACACCGATAACTTTCACAACGTACTACACAGGGGCAGATCCAGCCCTAATCGAGGGGCAGATCCAGCCCTAATCGCTTTGGATACACGGACTTGCTCCTCTGACGGCCTTCACCGTATCCTTGCGACGGCCACTGCGGAAATGATGGGCGTCGCTTTTGCGGCCGGCCTGGACCCGGCTCGGCAAAACCTAAGCTCGGCAGATCCTCCCTTGTGCGGTGTGTTGAGGTACATCAGACGGCGCATGCTTTGAACATACCAGGCGCCCCTGAGCGGTCAATTCCGCGAATGCGATTCTGGAGATATCTTATTCGACTCGTCGCGAGAGGATCGCTTGTCCGTTTCCCACACCTGTAGTCGGTCTCCCCTGTCGCCCCGCAGACTGCTGCTGTTTTCGACCCTGTGCTCCATCTGCCTGTCGTGCGGGGATGCCGAGGTTGACGAGGACACGGCGGCCGGCGTCCGCTATTTCGTTGCCGGCGACCTGTCCGCTGCCCTGCAAGCCCTGCGCACTGCCGAGAGCGCCGGCGGCAATCACTACGTCACCTACAGCTACCTAGCGAGAACTCTGCTGGGGTTGGGAAAATACGGCGAGGCGCACGACGCCATCGAAAAGGCGCTGTCGTTGGCGCCCAGACGCGCCGACCTGCACGAGATTCACGGGTCGATCCACGCCGCCCGCTACACCGCCCGCGCCTGGACTGAAATCCAGGAACAGGACGCCGAAGACGCCATTGCCGCATTTCGCGATGCGATCGAACTGGACCCGGAGCGCGCCTCACCGCACTACAACCTCGGGGTCATGCACGGGTATCGCGACAGCACGCGTCTTGCCGAGCATGCCTTCCGCGCCGCCCTGTCAGTGGATTCGACGATGGCGCAGGCCCACAAGAAGCTCGGCCGCATCCTCAGGTACAGAGGGCTGGCCGAAGAGGCCGCCACATCCTTCGCCAAAGCCACTTCCTTTGCGCCTACTGATGCAGAAGCCCTCTACCGGCTCGGACTGGCTTATCGCGATCTGGGCAGGTACGAGGAAGCCGCCGAGGTGACGGAAAGGGCGGCGGAGCTGAATCCCCGCGCCCCGAAGCTGCGCCTCATTCTGGGGAACCTCTACATGTTCACGGGCCGCCGCGACGAGGGCCACCGCGAGCTCAAGAGGTCAGAAGAGCTGCGACGGCAGATGCAGGGGCTGCATACCGAGATCACACCGCCCGCCGGTCCGATGATCTCTATCGGGACGTTGCGAGACCACTACCACCTCGGTTTGAAACACATGCTCGCCGGAGAGCTCGAACAGGCTTTGCTGGAGTTTCAGCGCGCCGTCGAGATCGATTCCGACCACCGCGATTCCAACACCGGTCTCGGTCTCGTTCTCAGCGAGCAGGACCGGCTCTCCGAAGCGGCGGTGTACTTGCAGAAGAGCGCCGACTTGGAGCCCACGGACCCGGTTGGGCATATGCGTCTCGGCGAGGTCTACCTCCGCCTCGGCGAGCTGGCCGCGGCACGCGTGGCCTTTCAGCGCGCCGCCCGCCTCGACAGCACCATTCCCGAACTGTTCGGCAGCCTCGGGTTGATCACGGCCCGCATGGGCGAGGCAGAGGAGGCGATCGGTCATTTTACCAGGGCGCTCGAGCTGCGCCCGGACTATTTCGAAGCCCAGGTTGGCATCGGGATTACTCACTTCAAGCTGGGTCGCTTTGAAGAGGCGGCAGCCGCGTACGAGAGGGCGCTGGAGCTGGACCCCGAAAACGAGCGCGCCCTGATCTATCTCAGCGACGCTTACAGAAAGCTGGGCAGGGCCGAGGACAGCCGGCGGCTGATCGAGCGTGCGCGCAAGTTGCGACAACGGCTGTAGCCGTGGCGGGTTCACCGTCTGCCCGTGCGGTTGAAATCAGTTTAAACCCCAATATTTTGATATGGGGAATATCCGTAGGATGGAGTGGGCAGGGACCAATCCGGCACCGTTAGCCATCCGGCACGCGACGCATGATACCGATGCCACAGGTTTGCCTGCTTCGGGCCACTCATCCTAAACGTTCGGTGTTCCAGAACTTGAACAAGGAGGACCCGGTGAGCCTGGAAATTGTCGAAAATCCGAACGCGTACTGCACGATGAGCAGGCAGTTCACGTATCGCATCGTCTGGCGACCTGAGAAGCACTATGTTGCCGGGACACAGATTGAGGTGCGAAGCCATTGCTTGCGCGCCTTCCTCTCCTGGCGCTATGCGAAGTTTCTGGTTCGGGAAGCTGATGTAACTTTCCGCTGGAAGGTCCTTCCCAGCGCTTCCGAGCTGGGACAGAATATGGAACGCGTCCTTTTCCGGGCACGGCTCCCGTATGGCGCTCGACAGGGGAAGCCGATCGCGTTCGAGATGACCGTAATCCCACCGATTTGGGCTGGAATCGACAACATTCTCTCAATCTGGACCATTGATGTCCCGAACAACTTCGCACCAGACATGCCTTGCCCGGTTGAGGAGCGGCAATCGGAATGTTCTCTGTCCGTTGCTGCCGGACCAGTCGAGCGGCTTTCCGTGTACAGTCGTCCCATGCCGGGCCCTGACGGCACAGTGCGCACTGCGCTGGTCCCTGAGGACCGTTTCGGTAACCCGAGTCACTTCGTGCGACCTCAAACATGTGAGTTGACGTGGCTGGGCTCGGCAGCGGCCATAGAACTTCAAGCCCCGCTGCTGCACAACCTTCCAGCACCCACAGGAATTGAGAGGGCAACGGTGTGTGTACCCATGAGCTCCTTAGCTCCCAATGAGAATATTGCCAATGGACGTAGAGAGAACGACAGCCTCGTTGTCACCGGCAATCCTGTCTGGGCGGAAGGGCCGGACGGATTGCGGGCCGCCTTCGGTGAGTTCCACTGGCATACGGACTTCTCGGGGGACGGACAACGCTCCATCCTTGAGGCGCTCATGTGTGCCAGAGATGCGCTCAACATGGACTTTGTTGCCCCGGGCGACCACAATCCAAGGGATAAGAAGTGGGAAGAGACCGTGGCTGCGCTGGAAGAGTTCAACGCGGATGATGTGTTTGCCACCTTTCTTGGGTGGGAGAACGGTACAGACCGCGGTCATGAGAACTATTACTTCACAGCCCCCGACCATCCGCTCGTATGCGGTGACGAGGCCGGCATCACGGGCGGGCGGCCGGATGAGCTCGCCGAACGATTGCGAGGTATTCATGCGAAGCGGCAGTTCATTGCGATACCGCATCACACCAACAGCGTCGCTGAGACTCGCAAGATTGAGGACGACACCCCGTATTGGCATCCCTATCCGTGGAAGTCCCCCGAGGAGTATCTGCGGCTTGTTGAAATATTCCAGACGCGGGGCAACCAGGAGCAGAACGTATATGATGATGCCTGGCGGGGATGGCACCAGAACAATAATGCGTCCGTCCAGGATGCGCTCCGGTTAGGGCATCGGCTGGGCTTCGTCGGGGGATCCGACAATCACTCGATGCGCACCTGCTTGTCGGGATGTTCCGGTCGCGCGCCGGCGACCTCGTCAAACGTGCCCTGATTTACGCCGATGTCGGATTGCCTGGGTTCATCACTCATGCGCGCTCTCCGCGGTGGCAGGCGCCGGCTCGAAAAGCTCCAGCGCGATGTTGTCGGGTCCGTTGAAGTTGATCGCCTTGGCGCCCCTATTGATGCCCCAGGTAACTTCATTGGGGGTGGGGGATTTGAACGCCACGCCCGCGGCCTGAAGGCGTTGGACTTCCGCCTCGATATCGGAAACGACGAAACACACGTGGGCGTTGCCCGGCCGGTTCTTGGCTGTGTCCGTCGGCTCGCCGGCGGGTTGGACGTACTGAATCAGCTCCAGCACGGGTTCGCCGGCCTGGTGATCCGTGAAGGCCAGGACTGCTATGTTCATCGTCGCGTCCGGATAGCCCACACTGCGCCGCACATAGTCGAAATCATAGACCCCGCCGCCGATACGCTGCATGCCGATCAGACCAACAAAGAATCGCTCGGCCGCGTCCAGATCGCTCACCGTGAAACTCGTGTGGTGAATGCCTTGGATCATACCCGCGCCTACTTTCCGTCTTCGGTCCCTGGTCGTCATGGCGCTAGCTTGCATAACATATAAGTTATCGCGTCAAATCTGCAAAAAATGCTTGCGGATCTCAAAGGGGCATAAGTGGCAACGACGTCAAAAGGTGGATTGAACTGTGCAGACCGAATTCGAAGAAAATGGATTCTACGTCCTGCGGGGCGCGCTGACCGAGGATGAAGTCGACCGCTTGGCCGGGCCGATCCGCGCCGCTTTTGCCAACGGGACATACGACAACTTTAAAGCAGAGGCGGCCTATCCGCAGCCGGGGGTTTACTCGATGGGACCGCGGGTATTAGCAGAACATCCGGAGATTGCCGAGATCAGCTTGGCGCACTCGGGGATCGTCGGGGCAATAGAAGAGCTCTTCGGCGAGCCGGCGACGGTGGTGCAATATTGGTCGATTATGAGGCCGCCGGGGGCCGGGGTCGGGGACGAGCCTTTTGTGAAAGGCAGCGGGGCCCACTTCGACTACAAGCCGTGGCGCTGTGTTGGCTCTTTTGTCAAATGGATGTTCGCGGTGATTCCCTTTGTCGACTATACCGAAGAAGTGGGGCCGCTCTGCGTGGACCCCGGTTCCCACCGCAAGACCAAGGTGCTACCCTCGGACGGGCGGGTGCACCAGGTGGACGCGGCGCAAGTGCCGGTGGCGGCGGAGACCAACTTTGTCGATCCGGGGCTGAAGAAGGGGGACGTGGTCTTGATGCACGGCTTTTGCTGGCACGAGGCCCGGCCCAATTACGGCGATTCCGACCGCTGTGGCCTCTATATGAAGTTCTTCGCCAAATCCTCGCCCCCGGCCTGCGGGCCGACGATCTATCCCAGTGCGGCCCACGGCGTCTTGCGCCCGGAGGCCAAGCACCTGCTGCCCTATCACCGGGGCGACGGCGAGTACGCGGAGGTGCGCGATGTGCCGGTGGGCGGAGTCGACGAGGGACGGTTGTTGATCGAAGATAGCGAGGGCCGGGTGCTGGTGCTGGGCGACGGGGCGGGCGGCTGGGCCTTGCCGCGGTACGCGGCGGCGGAGGACGAAACCGCCAGTATACTGGATGTCTGCAATGTGATGGGGTCTGTGCTGAACCAGGCGCGGGCCCAGCTGGGCCTGCCGCTGCCATGGCTCAGCTGGTTGCAAGATGTTGCCAGTGTGGCGCCCGACGGCGGGGCGGGCGAATGGCGCTCCCGGGTGTACGGCCATCACTTGCACAGTGCCGCGCCGGAGATCAGCGGGGAACACCGCTGGCTGGCTGCGGCCGACCTGGAGGCAGCGGCTGCGGCCGGGCAGCTCGAGGACGGCGGGGAGGTCCGCAAGTGGTTGCGCATGTGGCAAGAGGAAGAGGACGAGGAAGGGCGGGCGGTCACCCGAAGCTTTGGTTTGCCGACCACGGACGTCGAGTATTATTCGTACAACAAGGGCGGCAACCCCCAGGGCAACTACCGCATCGGGGTCTTCGATAGCGAGGGGCGCCTGACGCCACCGCCGCCGAAGCTCGAAGCGAAGGCCTGAGCTTTAGAAGCCGTCAAGTGTCGCGACGCGCCTTGCTCGTGAGCCCGACACACCTTGCCGATCATCCGCAAGCCTTCGCTCTTCCTCGCCCTGACCTACTCGAACACCTGCTCCCCCGTCTTGTTCGCTTCGATGTAGTCCCAGTCGAGCTCTACCCCCAGCCCCGGGCCATCCGGCACCGGCACGCAGCCATCGCCGTCCACATTCTCCAGTTCGTCGCTGAACTCAGGCGGCAGGATCGGCGGCTTCGTCCTCTCGACAAGCGGGTGCAGCAGTCCGTTCTCGTAGTAGTTCGTATTGCGGATCGCGGCAATGCAGTGCCGGTGTGCCAGCCCGCCGCCGTGGAATTCGACGTCCAGGCCGAAACCTTCCGCGGCGTGGGCAACCTTCATGGCGCCGGTAATCCCTCCATCCTCGTACACTCCGGTGCGCACGAAATCGGTCCCCTCGTGGACGATGAAGTCCACGTGCTGCTCGAGCCCGAAGATGTGCTCCGTCTGCAGGATAGGCGTCTTGATCAACTGCCGTAGCTTCCGGTGGGCGAAAATCGACACACCGCCATCCTTGTAGGCATCCTCGAGCCAGAAGAAGCCCGCTTCGTCGCAGGCGCGACCGATGCGCAGGGCGTCGGCCCAGGTCTCGTATTCACAGGCCGGATCGACCATCAAGTCCATGCGGTCGCCGACGCGCTTGCCCATCTCCAACACGTTGTCTACTTCCCGCTTCATCGGCCCGTTCCCCCAGCCGTGGATCTTGAATGCCTTGTAGCCGATCTCCAGACACTGCTCGGCGAAATCTGAAAACTGCTCGGGCGTGCTCAGCCCGCCGTTGTCGTCGCCGTGATAGGTCGAGGCATAGGCCGGCAGCTTCTCTCGCCATCCACCGAGAAGCTGGTGAATCGGCGCCTCGTACACCTTGCCCGCGAAATCCCACAGAGCCACGTCGACCGAACAGATCGCCGTGCGGTCCGTGTGCCGCAACCCGCGCTTGAGATCGTTGTAGATCCGCTCCCGCTGGAACGGGTTCCTCCCCAATAGATACTGCGCCACTTCCTCCGGTACCGGTGGACCGCTGTAGACGCCCGTAACGCCGATACTCGTGTGCAGTCGCACGACGCATGCCGACGACTTCGCCACAGCGCCTTTCTCGTAGACCTGGTTGAACCCGTTGTAGTCTCTTCCGAGGTCCTGAACGTCATATCCGAAGAACACGTTCTCGATGCGAGTGATGCCTGGGGAGGCCATGGCTCATACTCCGAACGGTGTTTGGCAGCGTCTTCTGCGCAGGCCTACAGCTTTGCCTGTCAACTTGGACTCGTAGTCAGGGAACATGACAATCGCTGGATGAACTTTGCTACATCAAACTCACGGAGAGCTGCGGTAACAGTCAAGAACGGTGGACCCGATGTCCGCACCAGTGAGGCGGTGCTTTTTTCCCTTCGACAAGTGGAGCATGCCCCTCCGGTACCGGGTGAAACACGGACTCGTCTCCGAGTGTAGAAAAACAACGGGCATTATCGATCTCTTCAGACGAAAACTCTTTAGACGAAAAAGGTCAAGGCTTCTTTTGTGCAACTCGGAGGGTTTCTTCAATTTCCCGGAGCAGCGGCCTTGCCTTCTTCGAGATTGTGTACTGTCCTCGATACTGGCCTGACTGGCGCATCTGGAAATTGAAGTCCGGCGTATCGAAGGAGCATGCGATTCTAAGGTAAAGAGCTTGAATTTTCTGAATCTGGTGATGCGCATGGAGGCAAACCAGGCAGGAGCTGACGACGGTATTTACCTATATGTGAACGGCTATGCAGCCGAGGCAGCCCGATATAAATGTCTTTGCGCTACGTAACAGCACCCTGCTCACCCCGTACGCCAACATCTTGGAGGGCATTACCCGGGAGACTATATTCGCGCTGGCAGGTGTGGGTGACTGGCCTGTGCCGGAAGCTCTCCTCCCGACAGGCGTCGACGAGCTCGGCGAACGTCCCGGCCCGGCTGCGGTCACCGTCGGCCCCGACGCAGGGGCCAAGGCCTGCTACCTCGGGACCCGGACGGCATCACCCTCGAGCTGTTCCAACGGCGCCGGCGCCGGCCACCCCATCGGTGACTGTGAGGTCGTGTTGAAGATCACCAAGGTCGAAGCGATACCGGTCAGCTACCCGGAGCCGAACGATTTCGTCGGGCCAGTAAAAAAAACTGGATAATGGCATATCTTCCCCCAAAGTTTGACGTAAGCGCCGCATATAAAGCACACCCGCTACCGACCGTCCCCAGCAGCCGCGATTCCCAGCAGAAGGAGTGGACGGTCCGCCGCGACCGCGGAGGGATCACCTCGCCACCGAAACCATGGGGCCCGGTCCCCGGGAAGCGATGGAGCAACGCGCACCCCTGTGATCCTGATTGCGCCGGGCCGAAGACCCGGTACCGGATTGAACGGGCATTCCCGCCAACCACCCTTGACCGACAGCTTCGATTGACTGTCTCCACCGATTCGGGCCTGGTGTCCCGCCTCTCAGGGCTCTTTCCCGCTGCCTGCCTGGCATCCGCCCTGCTCTGCCTGACCCCGGGCAGTTCGGCGGCGGGAAACGCCCCCTCCGACACTTCGCATTCCAACCGCCTCGCCGGGGAGACCAGCCCCTACCTGCTGCTGCACGCCCACAACCCGGTCGACTGGTACCCCTGGGGGGAGGAGGCGTTCGCCAGGGCGCGGCGCGAGGACCTGCCGATCTTTCTCTCGGTCGGGTACAGCACCTGTTACTGGTGCCACGTGATGGAGCGGGAGGTTTTCGCCGACCCGGAGATCGCCGCCCTGATGAACCAGTGGTTCGTCAACGTCAAGGTCGACCGCGAGGAACGCCCCGACATCGACCGGATCTACATGGCGGCCACCCAGCTGATGACCCGCCACGGCGGGTGGCCGAACTCGGTCTTCATGACGCCGGATCTCGAGCCTTTCTACGCCGGCACCTACTTCCCGCCGGAGGACCGCTACGGCCGCCCCGGCTTTCCGTCCCTGCTGCGCAACCTCCGCCACCACTGGCTCAACAGCAGGGAGCGGGTCGACGGTACCGCTGCCGAGGTCGCCGCGGCGATACGGGCAAGGCTGTCGGCGGGCCCGGCTCCCCCCCGGGATCCGGACACCACCCTCGTCCTCGCCGCGGCCGACGCGATTCTCGGCCGCTACGACGGCGCCAACGGGGGCTTCGGCGGCGCCCCCAAGTTTCCGCCCTCCATCGACCTCGAGTTCCTTATGCATCCGTGGGTGGCCGGGCGGCGCCCAAAAGCGGCCGCCGTCGTCGACCACACGCTGCGGGCGATGGCGGACGGGGGGATCTACGACCAGGTCGGCGGCGGCTTCCACCGCTACGCCACCGACGCGCGCTGGCGCGTCCCCCACTTCGAGAAGATGCTCTACAACCAGGCGCAGCTCGCCCGCCTCTACACCCGCGCCTTCTCCCTGACCGGCGACGAACGCTGGCGCCTCGTGGCCGAGGACATCTTCCGCTTCGTCGACAGGGAGATGACCTCCCCGGAGGGCCCCTTCTACTCCGCTCTCGACGCCGAGACCGAAACCGTCGAGGGGAAGTACTACATCTGGACCGAGGCGGGGATCCGCGATCTCCTGGGACCGGAGCAGGTGGGTCTGTTCTTCGAGATCCACGGGCTCGCGCCGATGCCTGAGGGGGATGAGGAGGTGGTGTTCCGGCGCGGCGACGCCGGCCGCATCGCCGCTGCAAGGGGGTGGTCCGAGGCAGACCTGGAGGCGCGCCTCGAACCCCTGCGCACCTCCCTGCGCAAGGCCAGGGACGAACGGGAGTATCCCCTCCTCGACGACAAGATCATCACCTCCTGGAACGGCATGATGATCGCCGCCTGCGCCGAGGCCGCGGCGGCCTTCGACGACTCCCGCTACCGGCTTCGCGCCGAAAAGGCCGCCCGCTTCCTGCTCGAGCGGATGCGCTCGAAGTCCGGAGAGCTGAAGAGGGTGTACCGCAACGAGACCGCGAAACAGCGCGCCTTCCTCGAGGATTACGCCTTCCTCGCCGAAGGCCTGCTCGCCCTTCACCGGGCGACCGGCGAGGAGCAGTGGCTTGCCGAGGCGCGGGGTATCTGCGACGAAATGATCGGCCGTTTCCGCGACCCGGAGGGGGGCGGCTTCTTCTTTTCCGAGGGAGGGGCCGACCTTATCGCGCGCAGCACCACCGGCACCGACTCGGCGCTGCCGTCGCCCAACGCCGTGGCCGCGGTCTGCCTCCTGCAGCTGGCGGGGACGACCGGGGACTCTTCCTACAGGGATCATGCCGCCGGGATCCTCCGCCTCTTCGCCGGAGCGGCGGTCTCCAGCCCTGCGGCGTATACCCACCTGGCGGCCGCGGCCGCCGACTACCTGACCGGGGACCGGAAAGCCGCAGTCCCACCGGGTCGGGAGCTCCCGGGGCGCGGCGGTCCCGACCCTGGCGAGGCGCCCCTCAAACCGGAAATCCTCGCGCTGGAGACGTCCCCGGCGGAGCTGCTGTTGAATCCCGGCGGCAGCGCCGGCTTCCGGCTCGTGCTGCGCCTGGCCGAAGGCTGGCACGTCAACTCGAACCCCGCCTCCCACGACTGGCTGATACCGACCTCGCTGATCGCCAACTCCGACCTGCCAGTGCGGCTCGCCTCGGTCGACTACCCACCGGGGCGGCCGCTGTTTCTCGAGGCCCTCGGTGAGACCCTGTCGGTCTACGACGGGGGAACCGCGCTTGCCGGGACGGTAGAAGCCGGAGCCCCTGCCGGCGCCTCCGGGGAGCTGCGGCTGCTGCTGCAGTACCAGGCCTGCGACGACAGCCGCTGCATGCCCCCCGCGGAGGTCTCCGGGACGCTGCCCCTGACGGTGGAGTAAGGCGGAAGCCCGGTGCCTGCGCGGGTACCGGGTGTTTTTCAGTCGAGGGAGCCGCCGCAGCTGCTGCCGGCTCCGGCGGTGCAGCCGAAGCAGTGGTCGGCGACGGCGATGGGCCCGCGGTTGAACTCGTCGAGGGAGCCGAGGTCCCAGATGCTGCGGCGCGGACCCGGGACCGGCATCTCCAGCATCTGGTTGAAGTCGCAGTCGTAGATGGTCCCCTCCCAACCGATGGAGACCAGGTCGCGGCACATGACGTTTTCGGCTGCCTGCAGGTTGAAGCTGTTGACCAGGAGGGTCATGTACTCCTCCAACCGGCAGCTGTGCTTGAGGTCGTAGAGGAAGCGCTTCACCGGCATGTTGGTGATCGTGTAGAGGCGGTTGAAGACAATGCCGAAGTCGGCGAGCAGCCGTTCCTTGTATTCCCCCTGCAGCTCCTCCTGGTCCGGAGGCAGGAAGGCCCCGACCGGGTTGTACACGAGGTCGAGGAGGAGACCGGTCCCCTCGCGGCCGTAGCCGAGGGAGTTGAGCAGCTGCAGGGCCTCGATGCTCCTGCCGAACACCCCTTCACCGCGCTGCCGCGTGACGTTCTCGCTGGAGTAGCAGGGCAGGGAGGCGACTACTTCGATCCGGTGGTCGCGCAGAAACCCGGCGGTGTCTTCCTGGCCCGGCTCGAACAGCACGGTGAGGTTGCAGCGGTCGATGACGCGGAAGCCGCGGGCGCGCGCCTCGGCGGCGAGAAAGCGGAACTGCGGGCTGAGCTCCGGCGCCCCGCCGGTTATGTCGACGAGGTCGAGATCCCCGGCGCCGGGAAGGTCCATCAGCTCGACGACGCGCTCGGCGGTCCGGCGGGTCATCTGTTCGGTGCGCGTGGGGCCGGCTTCGACGTGGCAGTGGCGGCAGGTCTGGTTGCAGAGCTTGCCGACGTTGACCTGCAGGGTGGTGAGCCGGCGGCGCTCGAGGAGGAACCCGTGCCCGTCGAGCACCTCGTGGAAGCGCGGCCAGTCCCCGGCCAGCAGGTCGCGGTTCGACCTGGTGACCCGCGGACGGGGCGCCGCTGCGGGAGGGATTTCTATCTGGACCAGTTCGCTCATCGCCGTTCAATCGATGCTGTGCACCACTTTGGAGTATCCGAACTGGAACCTGGTTCCACAAGCGCACACTCCCGGTCTCCCGGCCGCTGCAACCTGGATTGCAACCGCTACCCTGGCGAGATTCACCGCTGCACGGAAGACCTGACGATACCGAAGCCGGCGGGTGATGAAGGCTCCCGCCTGCCGATCCCCGGCTCGGCATTAAACCGATGCCGCTTTCGTGAAACCGGCGCGCGCTTCGGTCATCCAACAGGTAAACAGCAATTCGCCATGAGAGCCGTCATCATAGGAAACGGAGTCGCCGGCATGGAGGCGGCGCTGGCGATCCGCCAGCGCGAGCCGGACTGGGAGATCTCCATCGTCTCGGAGGAGTCCGACCACCCCTTCTCCCGCACGGCGCTGATGTACGTCTTCTGCGGACAGCTGTCCCACCGCGACATCGAGACCTACGAGCGCGACCTGTACGAGCGCCTCGGTTTCGCCCGGGTCAGGGCGCGCGCCACCGGCGTCGACGTCGACAACAGACAGGTGCAGCTGGCAGGAGGACTGGAGCCGCTTCCCTGGGACCGCCTGCTGATCGCCTGCGGCTCGCGGCCCCGCCCCGGCCCCTGGCCCAACTCCGGCCTCGACGGGATCGGCCACTTCGTCACCATGCAGGACCTCGAGTGGCTCGAACGCGAGGTCCACGGCGGCCCCGGCGAAAGCAGACCGCCGCGTCCCGAACACCACCTCGAGGCCACCGCCGGGGACTCCCCCTACCGGCCGCGCCCCACGGTCGCCGAACGACGGGGGCGCCGCGCCCGGAGCGCCGCCGTCATCGGGGGCGGACTGGTCGGCATCGAGGCGGCCGAGATCCTCGCCCATGCCGGGGTTGACACCCATTTCCTGATCATGGAGGACTGGTACTGGCCGCTGGCCATCGACGGCCGCGAGGCCGCCTGGATCGCGCGGGTGATGGAGGAGAACGGCCTGCACGTGCACCTCAACACCGTCGTCGACGAGTTCGTCGGCGACGACGCCGGGGCGGTGACGGGGATGCACACCAGGGTCGCCGGTTCCGGGCACCGGCCCAACGCCTTCCCCGACGAAACCTGGGCGGCCGGTCCGGAGATCGAGTGCGACATCGCCGTCATCACCATCGGGGTGATGCCCAACACCGGGTGGCTCGACGGTTCCCGGATCGAGCTCGACGAGCGCTCCCGGGGAATCGTCGTCGACGCGGGGCTGGCGGCATCGGCCCCCGGGGTCTACGCCGCCGGCGACTGCGCCGCGGTCTCATGGTTCGACGGCAGCCGCAGGCCGGAGCAGCTGTGGTACACCTCGCGCGCCCAGGGCCGGGTGGCCGGGGCGGCCATGCTGGGGGACACCGTCGCCTACGAACGCGGGACCTTCTACAACTCGGCGAAGTTCATGGACGTCGAGTACACCACCGCCGGGCTGGTCAACTTCAACCTCGAGGGGGAGAAGAACTGGTTCCACGAGGAGACCGGAGCGGTGCGCAGCACCACGCGGATCGTCCTGCAGAACGACCGCGTCGTCGGCTTCAACATGCTGGGCCGCCGCTGGGACCACACCTTCCTGGTGCGCTGGATCGAGGAGCGCCGCGACCTGAGCTACGTCCTTTCCCACTTGCGGGAAGCCCTGTACGATCCGGAGCTGACGCCCCCGCCGGTTTTCGACACCGCGCGGGCGACGGTCACATAAGAGAACGAATTCTTCGAGGAGGGCGCGCGCAGATGATGTACCAACACGGCCTGATGAGCACCTACCGGGAAGCATGGCGGCGGCGCGGAGCGAGCGCCTGGATACTCGGGGCCGCCATCCTCGCCTTCTACCTGGCGACCTACTTCACCGACTGGTTCGACCCGCTGGCGCAAGCCCTGGGCCTGCGCAACAAGTGGTGGCTCTACGGCGCCATCTACTCGCTGGCGATGATCGCCGGCGGCGCCTTCTTCCTCGCCCGCCACGGCAACAGCCGCTACCAGAGAGTCAGGACCCTGGTCGTGGTGGCGGTGCAGATAGTCCTCGCCTTCTGCCTGCCGTTCGCGATGGCGCTGTTCGGAAAGAGGGATTTCTTCTTCTCCTACCTGTGGCCGCTGAAGATCGAGTACTTCTACCCGGGCACGATCCTCGAGTACCCGGTGCTGATCGCCCTCTACAGCTTCATCGGCTCGCTGATCCTGTTTCCCGCCCTGGCCTTCATCTTCGGCAAGCGTTTCTACTGCTCGTGGATCTGCGGCTGCGGTGGCCTCGCCGAGACCGCCGGCGACTCCTGGCGCCACCTCTCCGACAAGTCGACGCGGGCGTGGAAGTTCGAGCAGATCTCCGTTCACGGGGTTCTGCTTCTCGCCCTCGGCACCACCGCCGTCGTCTTCATCAACTGGGGCATCGGCCAGAACCACCCGGGGTTCGCCGCGGTGGCCTTCAAAATCCAGGAGATGTACGGGCTGATCGTCGGGGCGCTGCTGTCCGGGGTGTTCGCCGTGGCTCTCTACCCGCTGCTGGGCACCCGGGTCTGGTGCCGCTTCTTCTGCCCGATGGCGGCGCTGCTCGGCCTGATCCAGAAGTTCGGGCGCTTCCGCATCAGCGTTAAGCCGGACATGTGCATCTCGTGCGGCAACTGCAGCGCCTACTGCGAGATGGGGATCGACGTGCGCGCCTACGCCCGCAACAACCAGGACGTCAAGCGGGCTTCCTGCGTCGGCTGCGGGATGTGCGCCCACGTCTGCCCGCGCGGCGTTTTGAAACTCGAGAGCAAGTCCGATCTTCTGGGAGACAAGCTGGCACAGCGGCTGCAGGTAGTCGACCTGTAGGCGGTGAGGAAGCAACGGAGGACGAGATGAGCAAAAGGCTGGCCGCAGCGGCGGCGCTCTGCACCCTTGCAGCCCTGCCCGCCCGGGGGGGAGAGTACCTGCCCGACGACGTAACCGGGTTGACGGAGCACCTGTTCAGCGGGGGCCCCGGCAAGGACGGCATCCCGGCGCTCACCAACCCGGTGTTCGGCATGCCCGGGGAGGCGGATTACGTGCGCGAGGACGACCTCGTGATGGGGGTCTTCATGCACGGCGTCGCCAAGGCCTACCCGGAGAACCTCGGGTGGTGGCACGAAGTCATCAACGACGGGATCGGCGGCCAGTTCATCTCGGTGACGCTCTGTCCGCTCACCGGCACGGCCCTCAACTTCAACGCCACCGGCGACGACCTGGCGCAGATCGAGTTCGGCGTCTCGGGGCAGCTTATCAACAGCAACCTCGTGATGTACGACCGCCGCGACGGCCTGAGCCTCTACCCGCAGATGATCTACACCGGCATCAGCGGCAACTACACCGGTGAGAAGCTCGAGCTGCTGCCGATCGTCGAGACCACCTGGTCGATGTGGAAGCAGATGTACCCCGGCACCGTGGTGGCCCTTTCGGGAACCGGCCTCGACCGCTACGACAGCGACAAGCGCAACCGCTACCTGCGCGCGGGGCACTACGAGATCTACCCGTATGGCACCTACCGCGAGGATCACCAGAACATCTTCTTCCCGATGACCACGGCGACGCCGGATCTCGACGGACGCATCCTGGCGAAGGAGACCGTCCTCGGGATCTGCCGCAACGGCGAGGTCAAGTCCTACCCCTTCAAGGACATCCCGGACGGGGTGGTGATCAACGACGCCCTCGGCGGCGACAGCCTGCTCGTCGTCTTCGACCGCGCCTCGCGCACCGCCATTCCCTACAGCAGAATGGTCGCCGGCAGGTCGCTGACCTTCGTCTTCGCCGAGCCGCGGGGCCATCTGCCGGTCGAGTTCGTCGACATCGAGACGCGCAGCCGCTGGAACATGCTGGGGGAGGCGGTCTCCGGCGAGCTGAAAGGGACCCGCCTCGAGCAGATCCCGGCGTACAACTCGATGTGGTTCGCCTGGGACACCTACTGGAACGGCGCCCCGGTCTGGGAAGGGGAGGGGATCGTCGAAGAGCTGCCCGACCCCGACACCGCGGTCGAGCCCGAGGTATCGCTGCCCGGGGCGATCTCCCTGACCCAGAACTACCCCAACCCCTTCAATCCCGGCACCCACATCCAGTACGGCCTGCCGCGCGCCGCCGAGGTCGACCTGACCATCTTCAACGCCGCCGGCCAGCAGGTCCGCACCCTCGCCAGCGGCTTCCAGGGCGCCGGGCGCTACGTCTACCGCTGGGACGCCCGCGACGACGGCGGCGGCCAGGTGGCCAGCGGCAGCTACCTCTGCCGGCTCCTGGTCGAGAGCGAAGGGGTCAGCGAGACCCGCGTGATGACCCTGGTGAGGTGATCCGCCGGATGTTCGGAGCGTTGGGATCCTACGCGAAGTGGCTGCACACCCGCTGGCCCGCCGGGGTGGTCGAGAAGCTTCCCGAGGTCGACGCCAACTACCGCAGCAACGTTCCCGGGCTGTACATCGTCGGCGACCTCACCGGCATCCCGCTGCTGAAGTTCTCCTCCGACAGCGGCGCCAGGGCGGTCGCGCACATCCGCGGCGATCCGCGCTTTCAGCAGGAGAGGCAGTCCGGCGGTGACGGGGAGGCCCTCGACGTCGCCATCGTCGGGGCCGGGGTCAGCGGCATGGCCGCGGCCCTCGCCGCCAGGGAAGCCGGCCTGAGCTTCGAGCTGTTCGAGGCGACCGAGCCGTTCTCCACGGTCGTCAACTTCCCGCGCGGCAAGCCGATCTTCACCTATCCGACCGCAATGGTGCCGGCCGGCGACCTGCAGTTCACCGCCGGGGTCAAGGAGCCCCTGGTTGCCGAGCTCAAGGCCCAGACCCTGGAGAAAGGGATCGCCCCGACGATGGCGCGCGTCGAGCAGGTGCGCCGCGAGGGAGGGCTGTTCGAGCTGGTCGTCCCCGGGCGAGGCACGGTGCGCGCGCGCCGGGTCGTCGTCGCCATCGGTCGTTCGGGGAACTTCCGCAAGCTCGGGGTTCCCGGGGAAGAGCTCGACAAGGTCTCCAACCGCCTGCACGACCCCAAGGACTACGGCGACAGGGACGTCCTCGTCGTCGGGGGCGGCGACAGCGCTCTCGAAACCGCCATCGCCGTCGCCCTCGCCGGCGGCAGGGTCACCCTCTCCTACCGCAAGCCGGAGTTCGCCCGGCCCAAACCGGAAAACATCGAGAAGCTCGGGATGCTGTCGGCCGACCCGATGGCCGACGTCGCCGTCGACACCCCGACCTCCGAGCGGGTGACGACGAGCAGCGGCGAATTCCTCGAAGGGGCCCGCCGCGCCGGCTCGATCCGGATGATGATGGCCTCGAACCTCAAGGCCATCGAGGAGAACGAGGTCGTCCTCGAGGACGCCGGCAGGCAGGAAGTCCGCATCCCCAACGACGCGGTCTTCTCGATGATCGGCCGCGAGGCGCCGCTGGAGTTCTTCCGCCGCTCCGGGGTGGCGATCCGCGGCGAAATGCGGCCGCGCAACTGGGCCGGCCTGGCGCTGTTCCTCGCCCTGTGCGCCTTCGTCTACAACTGGAAGGCAGGAGGCTCGCTGACCGGCTGGTTCCAGGGGAGCGGCTGGTTCCCGTTCAGCGTTCCCTCCCTGCTCGGCCAGGCGGGGGGAGCTTTGGGCGCGATGGCCGCGGACCCTGCGACGGTCCTCGGCACCCTCAACCTCAACCTCGGCGAACCCGGCTTCTACTACAGCCTGCTCTACTCCGCCCTCGTCGTCCTGTTCGGAGTCCGGCGCATCCGCCGGCGGCGCACCCCGTACGTCGAGGTGCAGACCTGGACCCTCGCCGCGGTACAGGTGATCCCCCTGTTTTTCCTGCCCTACCTCCTGCTCCCCTGGCTCGGGTACAACGGCTGGTTCGACGGCGGTTTCGGCAAGAGCTTCGCCGACGCCCTGTTCCCCGCCGTCGACTACGGCCACGGCCGCGAGTACTGGCGCGCCTTCGGGCTCGTCCTCGCCTGGCCCCTCTTCATCTGGAACGTGTTCACCTCGCAGCCGCTCTGGTGGTGGCTGGGCATCAGCCTCGTCCAGACCTTCGTCCTCATTCCGCTGATCATCTACTTCTGGGGAAAGGGGGCGTACTGCGGCTGGATCTGCTCCTGCGGCGCCATGGCCGAGACCCTCGGCGACACCCACCGCCACAAGATGCCGCACGGGGCCGCCTGGAACAGGGCGAACATGGTGGGCCAGGCGATCCTGCTGATATGCCTGCTGCTGCTGGCGACCCGCCTCGTCAGCTGGATATGGCCCGACACCGGCTTCGGCGGCAGCCTCGCCGCTTTTCACGCCGGGCTGCTCTACGGCTGGAAGCCGTTCGGCATACAGCTGAACTACAAGTGGGCGGTCGACCTGCTGCTGGCCGGCATCGTGGGCTACGGTGCCTACTTCTGGTTCAGCGGCCGCGTCTGGTGCCGCTTCGCCTGTCCCCTGGCGGCGCTGATGCACGTGTACGCGCGCTTCAGCCGCTTCCGGATCCTCGCCGACAAGAAGAAGTGCATCTCCTGCAACGTCTGTACCTCGGTCTGCCACCAGGGCATCGACATCATGAACTTCGCCAACAAGGGGCTGCCGATGGCCGACCCGGAGTGCGTGCGCTGCAGCGCCTGCGTCGAGTCCTGCCCCACCGGGGTGCTTCAGTTCGGGCAGGTCGACCGCAAGACCGGAGAGGTGATCAAGGTCGATTCTCTCGCCGCATCGACGACGAGGCAGCGGGAGTCGCGGTAAGTCTGGCGGACACCGCCGGGAAGTGAAATGCCCCCCGGACTGCTTGACCCGCGGGCCGCGAAAAGCCTTTATACCCCCCCCGTCTTCACCCAGTCGCGCGCGGACTCGACCCGGCGCGCGGTTTCCTCCATCGACGACGAGGCGCACCCGTGATCCTTACCACCACTCCGACAATCGAGGGCATGACCGTCAGCCGCTACCACGGCGTCGTCACCGGCGAGGCGATCGTCGGCGCCAACATCTTCCGCGATTTCTTCGCAGGAATCCGCGACATCGTCGGCGGGCGCTCATCCGCCTACGAGAAGGAACTGCAAAAGGCCCGGGAGATCGCCATGAAGGAGATTGCCCAGGCGGCGCTGGAACAGGGAGGAAACGCGGTGGTCGGGATCGATCTCGACTACGAGGTGATCGGCAAGGGCGGAAGCATGCTGATGGTCTCGGTCAGCGGCACCGCGGTGAGCGCCGAATAGAAGCACTTCAAGGCGCAGTGCCGGAGGGCCGGCGCCAGCCGCGCAGCCCTCTCAGGGCTGCGACAACCGTCATCATTTCAAATCCCCGGAGGAACAGATGGCATCCCTAAAGATCACCTTCCTCGGCCACGCCTCGTTCAAGTTCGAGTCGGACAGGGGCACGACCATCTACTTCGATCCCTGGCTCGACGACAACCCGATGGCGAAGATCAAGCTGTCGCAGGTGCGCAAGGCCGACATCGTCATCGCCACCCACGGCCACATGGACCACGTCGGCGACTCCTTCGAAATCTGCAGGCGCACGAACGCGAAGTTCGTCGGCAACTACGAGATGTGCCAGGTAGCCGAGGCGCACGGCCTCGAGATGGAAAACCGCGCCCTGACCATGAACCCGGGCGGAACGGTGAAGGTCAAGGACGTGTCGATCACGATGGTGCAGGCGCACCACTCGCTGTCGATGGCTCCGCACCTGGTCAAGGGGCCGCCGACGGGCAACGACTACTTCCGCCCCGACAGCGCTGTCAGCGGCTTCGTGCTCGCCTTCGACAACGGCATTTCGATCTACGACTCCTCCGACACCTGCCTGTTCGGCGACATGCAGCTGATCGGCCAGATGTACGGGCCGCAGATCGCCATCTTTCCGGTTGGCGGCAAGTACACGATGGACATCCGCCAGGCGGCGCGCGCCGCCAGCTACGTCAACCCGGACGTGGTCATTCCCTGCCACTACGGCGAGACCATGGGCCAGCCGGCAGACATTTCCGCGCTCTCCCAGGCGGTGGAGTTCCTGTCGTCCAACACCCGGGTGCAGGAGATGAGGGCTGGACAGACCCTCACCTACGTGGCCAGCAGCTACAAGCTTTCCGGAAAGGGCGGATGATCGCCGCCGCGGTTGGGGCTGCCTCTCGATTTCCTGTCCCAACCTGAGCTCTGGACACCCCGGCTGGCGGAACTCCTCCGGTCCGGCCGGTGCCGCGGCGCAGCTGCCGGCCAGGGATGTCCCCCGACCTGGAACCTCGGCCTCTCGCGCCCGGAGCGGGTTCGCATTGCGCGCCCCGGGACAGCATGCCTGCCAAAGCAAGCAGTCCGCGGCGGCGCTCTTCTCCCGCAGCTTGTTTCGGCGGTGGACTCGAACCCTCCAGTACGCCTTCAATGCGGGCCCGGATTTTCATTCAGTCGTCCGCAGGATTTCGGGCACCCTGCACCGGAACATTGCAGGATCAACAGGATTAAACGGATCCCGTCCTGCGGTGGTCCAACGTCGATTGTCGTTTTTGCCAAACGGAAAGGTGAACCAGCGAACATGGTTTCAGTGCACGCAGTGCGAATCGCCGCGACCGCTGCCCTCGGCGCCCTGCTGAGCGGCTGCGGCGGCGAGGAGGAGGAGCAGTCCCGCGGCAGCCGCGGCGGCGGCCGCGGCCAGTGGGGAGGGGGTTCCCCGGGTGAGGAAGCGGCGATCCCGGTCAAGACCGCGGCGGTCGCGCGCGGCGACATTTCCAGCTACATCGAGACGCACGCGCGCCTCGAGGCGGAGCGCTGGGTGACTGTGGTGGCGCGCACCCAGGGGCCCCTCGAGGAGCTGCTCGTCGAGGAGGGAGACCGCCTCGGCGAGGGGCAGCTGCTCGCCCGTCTCGACAAGGCCGAGCTGAGCTTGCGCGTGGAACAGGACGAGGTGGCGCTGGGCCAGGCGCGCGCCTCCCACAGCCGCCGGCAGGCCCTTTTCGAACGCCAGCTTCTCAGCGAGGAGGATTACGAGAGCGCCCGCAACCAGCTGGCCAACGCCGAGGTCGCGCTCAAGGAGTCGCGCCTCAACCTCGCCTACGCGGACATCCGCGCCCCGATCGCCGGCCTGCTGATGCAGCGCAACGTCGAGGTCGGCGATCTCGTGCGCGCCAACGAGGAGCTGTTCGCCGTAGCCGACCTCGAACCGCTGCTGGCGCGCATCCGCATCCCGGAAAAACGGGTGCGGCAGGTGCAGGTCGGCCAGCGCGCCGAGATCACCGCGGCCGGCAGCGAAGAAGATCCCGTGACGGCGCAGGTGCGGATGATCAACCCCGGTGTCGATCCCCAGAGCGGCACGGTGAAGGTCACCCTCGAGGTATCGGGAGGAACCGGGCTCAAGCCCGGAATGTTCGTCACCGTGCGGCTGATCACCGACGTGCACGCCGGAACCCTGGTCATCCCCAAGAAGGCGCTGGTGCTGGAGACCGACGAGGATGACGTCTTCGTGATCGAGGAGGGACGCGCCCGGCGCCGCGGGGTCGAGCTGGGGTACGTCAGCGGCGATCTCGTCGAGGTGGTCTCCGGGCTCGCGGAGGGGGAGGCGGTCATCACTATCGGCCAGCAGGGCCTGAAGGACGGCTCCGCGGTGCGCACCGTCGGCAGCGAGGCGGCGCAGATGGCCGCGGCCGCGGTAGAGAACGCCGAATCCGGAGGCGGGCCTCCCGGCGGGCGGCGGCCTCCGGACTTCGGCGGCGGCCGCCCCGGAGGGGGCGGCTTCCGAGGGGGCCCCTTCGGCCGCGACGGTGAGATGCCGGATTCGGCCGCCTTCGTCGCCCGCATGCAGGAGCGCCGCGGTCTCAGCGAGGCCGAAGCGGTCGAGTCCTGGAAGCGCTTGAAGTCGCGCATGGCCGCGAGAACGGAAGGGGATTCGGCGGGCGCTTCCGGCCCCGGCAGGGAGCGATGAAACTCGTAGACTTCTCCACCCGCCGCCGGGTGACCGTCGCCATGCTGATGGTGGCGGTCGTCGCCTTCGGTTCCGTCGGTTTCTCGCGTCTGGCGGTCAACCTGCTGCCGGACATCACCTACCCGACGATCACGATCCGCACCGAGTACCCCGGAACCTCGCCCCACGAAATCGAGCGCCTGATCTCCGAACCGATCGAGGGGCTCGTCGGCGTCGTCAGCAACGTCATCCGGGTCAGCTCGATATCGCGGCCGGGGCTGTCGGACGTCATCGTCGAGTTCGCCTGGGGCACCGACATGGACTTCGCCTCCCTCGACCTGCGCGAGAAGCTCGACATGGGGGAGCGGCCGGTCGGAGCCGGTAAACCGATTCTCCTGCGCTTCGACCCCTCGCTCGACCCGATCATGCGCATCGCCCTCCACGGCGGCGCCAACCTGATGGAGCTGAGGCGTGTCGCCGAAGAGCGCATTCGACTGGATCTCGAAAGCCTCGAAGGGGTGGCCGCGGTGCGCGTCGAGGGGGGGCTCGAGGAGGAGATCCACGTCGAGGTCGAGTCGGCGAGGCTGGCCCATCTCGGAATACCCATCGACCAGGTCACGGCGCGGCTGGCCGCCGAGAACGTCAACCTCACCGGGGGACTCCTGAAGGACGGGGAAGCGGAGTTCCTGGTTCGCACCCTGAACGAGTTTGAGGGCTGGGACGAGATCGGCGAGATCGTGATCGCCCGGCCGGCCGGAGCGGCGATCCGGCTCAACGACGTCGGGCGCGTGGTCCGCAGCCATCGCGAGCGCGACGTCATCACCCGCATCAACGGCAGGGAAGGGGTGGAGATCGCCGTCTACAAGGAGGGGGACGCCAACACCGTCAGGGTGCACGACACCGTGGCCGAAAAGCTCGAAGAGGTGCGCGCCGACTACGCCGATCTCCTGGGGGAGGGGAAGATGGAGGTCGTGGTCGACCAGGCGACCTTCATCCGGCAGGCGGTCGACGAGGTGCTCAAGACCGCCATTTACGGCGGCATCCTCGCCGTCGTCCTCCTCTACCTCTTCCTCAGACATCTCAAGAGCACCGCCATCATCTCGCTCTCCATCCCGATATCGGTGGTGGCGACCTTCTTCCTGATGTTCGTGTCGGACGTCAGTCTCAACATCATGTCGCTCGGCGGCCTGGCGCTGGGAGTGGGAATGCTCGTGGACAGCTCCATCGTCGTGCTCGAGAACATCCGCCGGCACCGGGAAGAACTGGGGCTGTCCATCGTCGAGGCGGCCCGCCGCGGCACCGGCGAGGTGGGCAAGGCCGTCATCGCCGCGACCCTGACCACGGTCTGCGTGTTCGTGCCGATCGTCTTCGTCGAAGGGGTGGCCGGCCAGCTGTTCCGCGACCAGGCGCTCGCCGTGACCTACTCCCTCGTCGCCTCCCTGTTCGTGGCGCTCATGCTCATCCCGATGCTGGCCTCCCTCGCCCTGCGCCCGCTGGCGCCGGAGGAAGCGGGAGGAGAAGGCGCCCTCGTGCGCGGCCCCGCCCGGCTGCTGGGCCTGCTGCGGGGGTTTTTCGCGGGCATCGGACGGCTGGCCGGCCTGCTGATTTTCCCCTTCGAGCGCCTGTTCAACAGGTCCTACGGCGCCCTCGCCGCGGGGTACCCGCGCCTTTTGCAATGGGCTCTCGCCAACCGCGCCGTGGTGCTCCTGATCTTCGCCGCCCTGCCGGCCCTGCTGCTGCTGCGCGCCCGGGACCTCGGACTGGAGCTGATTCCCGAGATGAGCCAGGGGGAGTTTCTCGTCGACATCGAGCTTCCTGCCGGCACCCCGCTTGAGATGACGGCGGCCCAGGTCGCCGCCCTCGACGGCCGCGTCGAGGAGCTCCCCGAGGTCGAGACCGTCTTCAGCATGGTCGGGGCCACCGGGGAAACCGGCGGCTACGCCGACGAGAAGAAGGAGAACATGGCGCAGCTGTTCGTGCGCCTGGAAGCCGCCGACCGCAGCCGCGAGACCGAGGAGAGGGTGATGGGGAAGGTGCGCGGTCTCGTCGGCGAGGTGCCCGACCTCGAGCACAAGTTCTCGCGGCCGTCCTATTTCTCCTTCCGCACCCCGGTCGAGGTCGAGGTGTCGGGCTTCAACCTCGAGACCCTGCAGCTGATCGCCGACGAGCTGGCGCAGCGGATGCGGCAGATTCCCGGCCTCGTCGACGTCAAGTCGAGCGTCGAGGGGGGGCAGCCGGAAATCCAGGTCGTCTTCGACCGCTACCGCGTCGCCGAGCTGGGCACGACGATCCAGGCCATCGGCGACCTGCTGCGCAACAAGGTGCAGGGTGAGGTTTCGACCGAGCTGACGCGGCTGGACCGCCGGATCGACGTGCGCGTGCGCTCTGTCGAGTCGGAGCGCCGCAGCCTCGCCGACCTCAAGCGCATGGTGGTCAGCCCGGCTTCCTACGCCGTGCCGGTGGCCCTCGAGGCGGTGGCCGACGTCGCCATCGTCGAAGGCCCGGCGGAAATACGCCGCATCGACCAGGAGCGCGTGGCGGTGGTGACCGCCAACCTCAGCGGCCTCGATCTCGGCAGCGCCGTCGACGAGATCGAGGCTGTCGGGGCGGGGATGAGCCTGCCCGAGGGCTTCGACGTCAACGTCGGCGGCCAGAACGAGGAGATGGTGCGCTCTTTCGACAGCATGAAGTTCGCCCTCCTGCTGGCGGTGTTCCTCGTCTACCTCGTCATGGCTTCGCAGTTCGAGTCGCTGCTGCACCCGTTCGTCATCATGTTCACGATCCCGCTGGGGATGGTCGGCAGCGCCGCGGCGCTCCTTCTCACCGGCACGGCGATCAGCGTCGTCGTGCTCATCGGCCTGATCATGCTGGCAGGCATCGTCGTCAACAATGCCATCGTGCTGATCGACTACATCAACCAGCTCCGTCGGAGAGAAGGCATGGCCAGAACCGAGGCGGTGCTGCGCGCCGGAGAGCTGCGCTTCCGCCCGATCCTGATGACGACGTCGACGACGATCCTGGCGCTGCTGCCGATGGCGCTGGGCATCGGCGAGGGGGCGGAAATCCGGGCGCCGATGGCGATCACCGTGATCGGCGGGCTGCTGGTGTCGACGGTGCTGACCCTGGTCGTCATACCGGTGGTGTACACCCTGCTGGACCGGTCCCCTTGAACCCGGTTGCAACTGAGTCCCGACGGACGCGGGTGTCTTGCCCCCTGCCTGTCCCGCTCTCTCACCCGGCCGCCCTGCGCTTTCACGGGCGGGCAGAACCGCCGGAGGAGCGTAAAAGATGAAACTCGCCGAATTCGCCGTGGCGCGGCCGATCACAATGGTGATGGCGACCCTGAGCATGATCGTGCTCGGGGTCATCTCCCTCACGCGCCTGCCGCTGGAGTCGTTCCCGAGCATTTCCTCGCTCGGGGTGAACGTCAACGTCTCCTACCCGTCCTCCTCTCCCGAGGAAGTGGAGCGGGATATCACCCGGCCACTGGAGGAGTCGGTGGCCCTTCTCGGCAACATCGACCGCATCAGCGCCACCTCCACCTCCTCCAACTCGTCGGTGCGCGTCGAGTTCAAGGCCGGCACCGACATGGACATCGCCACCATGGAGGTGCGCGAGCGGGTCGAGGCGGTCAGGGGAAACCTTCCCGCCGACGTCCGGAACGTGCGCATCCGCCGCTGGCAGAGCGACGAGCGCCCGTCGGTCTACGCCAACGTCGCCTGGCGCGGACAGGGGGACCGCCTCTTCGACATATACCGCAAGGTCATCGAGCCGCAGCTTCTGCGCCTCGACGGGGTCGCCAACGTCACCGTCGAGGGCGTCGAGGAAAAGCAGCTGATCGTCGAGCTCGACCAGCAGCGGCTGCAGGACCACGACGTGTCGCTGCCCTATCTCTCCCGGCAGGTCCGGGACAACAACGTCAACGTCTCTCTCGGCCGCGTGCTGGACGGCGGCCAGCGCTACCAGGTGCGGGCTCTCGGCGAGTTCGCCCGCGCCGGGGAGATCGGCGAGCTGCCGCTGGCCGGCACCTCCCTGAGGCTGGAGGACGTCGGCCCGGTCAACTACGACTACCCCGAGAAGAAGCGCTACGAGCGCCTCAACGGCGCCGACGCCGTCACCGTCGAGGTGTACAAGTCCTCGACCGCCAACCTCGTCGACATGGCCGCCGACGTCAGGGCGGCCCTGGAGGAGATCGAGCTGTCGTACGGCGGGGACCTGGAAATCGAGATCGTCCGCGACCGCTCCGAGCAGGTGCTGCGGGAAGTGGACAAGCTCTCCGACTCGGCCCTGCTCGGGGCGGTCCTGGCGGTCGGCATCATCTTCCTGTTCCTGCGCAACATCCGCAGCACCCTGGTGATATCGGTCGCCATACCGGTGTCTGTCCTGTGCGTGTTCACCGGGCTCTTCGCCGCCCGCGAGTTCTTCGGGTCGACGGTGACCCTGAACATGGTGACCATGACCGGCCTCATGCTGGCGGTCGGCATGCTCGTCGACCCCGCGGTTGTGACGCTGGAGAGCATCTTCCGCCGGCGCCAGGAGGAAGGAGCGGAGCCGGGCGAAGCGGCGCTGTCGGGGGCGCGCGAGATCGGCATGGCGGTGATCGCCTCGTCCCTTACCACCATGGTCGTGTTCATTCCCTTCTTCTTCCTGTCGAGCAGCCGCATGACGGCCTGGATGAGGGACGCCGGGCTGGCGATCTGCCTTGCCGTGGCCGTGTCGACGGTGGTTTCCCTGGCGCTCATCCCGCTGGCCAGCTCGCGCCTCTTCAAGCAGCGCTACGACCGTTTCGACCGCGTGCTGAAAGGCCTGGTGCTGCTGGCCCTGCTGGTCCTGGCTTCCCTGGGCCTCCACGAGCTCACCTGGGAAGGCCTGACGGCCTGGGCGGGCCGCACCGGCAGCCGTCTCGCCGAGAGGGTCGCCGGCATGCAGTGGACGACCGCGGCGGGTCTGGCCGCAGCCGGGGCGGTCACCGCGGCAGCCGCCTGGCAGTGCCGCCGCCGCGGCATGCGCGGCGCCTACGTCGGCCTCCTCCGCTGGACCCTGTCGCACCGCCTCGCCACCCTGTTCGCCTCCGCCCTGCTGATGGGAACCGGGATCTACCTGTTCATGCAGCTCGAGCAGCGCGGCACTCCCTGGACCCCGGAGCGCCGCGTCGACATCTCCGCCGAGATCGACCGGAACTACTCCCTCGACGAGGTGAAAGCGATGTTCGGCGACATCGAGCAGCGGCTGCTGGCGCGCGCCGGGGAGCTCGACATCGAGTCGCTCAACACCAACTTCCGCCAGCGCCGCGGCAGGATCACCGCCCGTCTCGTCGATGCCGACGACGGCAGCATGACGACTGCCGAGGCGGGAGAGGCCATCAAGGCGCTGCTGCCCGAAACCGTCGGGGTGACCTGGAGGATGGGGCGGCGGCGCAGCTGGCAGGGGAACATGCTGGGAGTCGAGGTGCAGCTGAAGGGGCGGGACCAGGACGTGCTCGCCCTGCTCGCCGAAGACATCGAATCCGCCCTCGGACAGCTGCCCGGCGTCAAGGACGTCGACACCAGCCTCGAGGACGGGGAGGAGGAGATCCGCGTCTCCGTAGACCGCGAGCAGGCGCTGGAGTACGGGCTGTCGCCGCGCGACGTCGCCACCACCATATCCACAGCGCTGGGGACCCGGCGCACCTCGACCTTCAAGGCGGAGGACCGCGAGATCGACCTGGTTCTGCAGCTCGAGGAGGAGGACCGGGTCGACCTCGAGCAGCTGAAGAACAGCAGCTTCGACGGCCGCGACGAAACGCGCATCCAGCTGGCCGCCGTCGCCGACTTCCAGGTAGCCGAAGGTCCGAAGAACCTGGTGCGCGAGGACCGGGAGCACACCATGAACATCTTCGCCAACACCGAGAACCGCATGCAGGCGTTCGGCCTGATGGGAACGGTGCGCAGCATGATGGCCGGTTTCTCCCTGCCGGCGGGGTACTCCTGGGACCTGGGGAGGGCGGCGCGCTGGATGCAGCAGGACACCCAGGCCAACACCTTCACGCTGCTGTTCGCGCTGCTGCTCATCTACCTGATCATGGCTTCCCTGTTCGAGTCGCTGATCCACCCCTTCACGATCATGCTGGCCATCCCCTTCTCCCTCATCGGCGTCTCGGCCGGCCTCTACCTGCTCGACGTGCCCCTCGACAACAACGGCATCCTGGGGCTGCTGATCCTGTTCGGCATCGTCGTCAACAACGGCATCGTGCTGGTCGATCACATCAACCACTACCGCCGGGAGGGCATGGCCCGTACCGAGGCGATCCTGCGCGGCGGCCAGAACCGCCTGCGTCCGATCCTGATGACGGCCACGACCACCGTTCTCAACCTGATGCCGCTGGTTCTGCCGATGGTCTACGGAACCTCGGAAGGGTTCTCCAGGCGCTGGGGTCCGGTCGGCCTCGTCGTCGTCAGCGGGTTGATCTGCTCCACCGTGCTGACCCTCGTATTGGCTCCTACTCTATACTCCCTTCTCGACGACCTCGCGCTGTGGTTCCGCAGGGTCGTCCACGCCGCCGGGAGGAAGTGATGCCCGGAGGCGCGAACTACCTCGGATCATTCGCCAGGCCGCCCGGACCGCGGCGCTCCGGCGTCCTCGCTGAAGCCAGCAACCAGGGAAACACCCCATGATACCCAGCATCGCCCTCTTCGCCCTGCTGGCCGCCGCGGCAACCGCGGCAAGTGCCGGCACCCTCACTCTCGACGAGTGCATCCGGCAGGCCCTGGAGCACAACAACCAGATGCGCCTGGCGGCCCAGGCGGTCCGCCGCTCCGAGATGGACGTCAAGTCCGCAATGGCCGGAAGGCTGCCCAGCGTCAACCTCTCGGTGCTGAACTTCTCCCGGTCGCGCACCGGACCGTCGGTCCGCATCCAGGAAAACCCGACCGACCGTTTCGACCCCGAGACCGGCCAGCGCATCTTCCGGGAGGAGACGACCCAGATACCGGCAATCGACCGCAACTCGTTCTCGCTGAACGCATCGGTCAGCCAGACCCTGTACGACGGGGGCAGCCGCCGCCATGCCCACAACGCCGCGCGCCAGGGGCTTCACGCAGCGGAGACCGCTCTCGAGTCGCAGCGGGCGGAAACGGTCTTCGGCGTGAGACAGCGCTACTTCGCCCTGCTCAAGGCGCAGGATCTCCTCGAAGTCCAGCGCGAGGCCCTGAAGCTCAGCGAGAAACAGCTCGAGGGCGCCGCCATGCGCCTCGAGGTGGGAGCCGGCGTGAGGGCGGACGTGCTGCGCCTGAAGGTGGCGGTAGGCAATGCCGAGGCCGACCTGATCAATGCCGAGCAGGGGGTCGTTCTGGCGCGCGCCAGCCTCAACCACTTCATGGGAAGGGGGATCTCCGAGCCGCTGACGGCCGCTCCCGTCGAGAACGCCGCGTTTCCACTCGCCGGGCTGTCCCTCGAAGATCTGCTGCGCGCCGCCGAGAGCTCCAATCACGCCATCAGGCAACTGGAATACGCCCACCTTGCCGCCGAGCACGACCTGTCGTCGGCAAAGTCGGCCTGGCATCCGCGCCTCAGCACCAACCTTTCCTACGGCCGCAACAACGAGGTGTTCGACCGCGTCTACCAGGACTTCGGCCAGAACTACCGCATCAACGCCGGCCTGTCGGTTACCTACAACCTCTTCGACGGGGGGGTGCGCAGCGCCGGCATCCAGCGCTCCCGCATCGCCCTGGAGAACACCCGCTTCAACCTCGACCAGCAGCGGCGCGAGGTCGCCCTCGCCGTCGAGACCGCCCATCTCGAGCTGGCTCGCCTCGCCAAGATTCTCGAGATCAGCGAGGGCACCCTCGAGGTCGCCGGGGAAGACCTCAAGCTCGCCAAGGAGAGCTACGAGGTGGGCCAGGGCACCCTGCTCGAGCTGCTCGACGCCCAGGTCAACTTCACCCAGGCGCGCAGCAGCCGGGTGAGGACGCGCCACGACCTCGCCGTTGCCCGCGCCAATATCGAGCGGCTTCTCGGCGGTCCCTGACAGCCAGTTGAGCCGAGCCGCGCCGACTTTTCCAACGGGCTGCCTGGACTGAAGCCGGATCGCGGGGCTGCCTTCGTTCACACGCTCGATTACGCGGGCAGGCACGAGGGCGTACATTCGAAACGTCCCTTTTCCCTTCGCCGGCATCGCCGCACCAGAGACGGCGCGACACCATGGAAATCCTCGGCGGCTCCCTGTTCGCCGTGGCCGGAGCCGGGGAATCGCACGGCCCGGCCATCACCACCATCGTCTTCGGCTGCCCCCCGGGCCAGAGGGTCTCGCGGGCCGAGATCCAGGGCTTCCTCGACAGGCGCAGGCCCGGTTCGAACAAGCTGGGCACCCCCAGGCGTGAGGGGGACAAGGTGGTGATCCTGTCCGGTGTGTACTCCGACGACCACGACCTTCTCCTGTCCGGCTCGCGGATCGCCGCGGCCGTCGGCGAGGAGGAGGTCTCCGCGCCGGGTTACGAGGAAGGCTTCGCCACCGGTGAGCCGATTGCCGCGGTCGTCCTGTCGGCGGCGAAGCGCACCGCGGACTACGCGCAGTTCCTCGGCCCCTCAGGGGACGTGCGCCCCGGCCACACCGACCTCGTAAAGCACCACAAGTCCCGGGGTTTCGCCGACCCCCGCGGCGGGGGGCGCTCCAGTTACCGGTCGACCATCTCCGACGTCTTCGGCGGCTCCATCGCCCGCCTGTTCCTGCGCGACCGGTTCGGGACCGCCTTCCTGTCGTCGATATGCCAGGTCGGCGAGTTGCGCTGCGGGCGGCGGCTGGCCGACCGCGTGGCGCAGCTCCCCGCAGGCGGAGACGGCCGGGTTCCCGCAGCCGCGCTCGAGGAGCTGGAGGCGGCACTGGAAGAACCGGAGATCCGGACCCTCGACGCCGAATTCGGGCGCGCCGCCGCCGACCTGATCGCCGAGACCCGCAGGCAGGGGGACTCCGTCGGAGCGTCCATAGAGGTCGTCGCCGCCAACGTTCCGCCGCTGGCGGGAGAACCCCTCTACGACAGCCTCAAGGTCAGGCTGATGGGATCGCTCGGCGGGCTGCACGCCGTGCAGGCCTGCGAGGTCGGCTCGGGAATCGAGGTCGTGCCGCGCCGGGGCAGCGAGAACAACGACCGGATCCGGCGCTCGGGCTACCAGGGCAACCACCACGGCGGCATCATCGGCGGCGTCGCCACCGGCATGCCCCTGGTCTGCCGGGTCTCCTTCAAACCGACCTCGACCATCCGCCCGCCGCAGCAATCGGTGCGCAAGGACCTGAGCGAAACCGAGTTCCAGCTGCAGAAGGGCCGGCACGACCCCTGCGTGGGAGTGCGCGCCGGCGTGACCCTGGAATCGCGCATGGCGATCGAGCTGATGGATGCGGTGCTGGCGCACCAGTCGAAGAGGGTCGACGCCGGCAACTTCGAGCTTTTCTGAAAACACTCCCCTGCAAGAAGCCATGACCGAAATCAGTTTCGACGAGGCCGGCCGCCTGCCGGCCGCCGGAGACAACGTCGCCATCGCCTCGCGCCGGCTCGAGCAGGGTACGGCCATCCTTCGCGGGACCGAGCGCTTCGAGCTCGACTACACGGTGATGGAGGGCCACCGCTTCGCCGTGGAGGCGGTCGCGCCGGGAGCGGAGCTGCTGTCCTGGGGTCTCCCTTTCGGCGTCGCGACCGCCGGCATCCGGCCCGGGTCGTACGTCTGCAACCCGGGTATGCTGGAAGCGCTGAACGGCCGCAGGATCGACTTCGAGCTCCCGGGCGCCCCGAACTTCGAGGATCGCATCCGGCCCTACGAGCTCGACAGGGACCGCTTCCTGGCGGGCCGGCAGGTGCCCCTCCTCGAGCAGCCGGGCACGTTTTCGGGGTTCGCGCGGGGACGGCGCGGCGCCGGCACCCGCAACTACGCGGTCGTCCTGGGAACGACCTCCCGGACCGCCAGCTACGCCCGCCTGCTTGCGGCGCGCTTTCAGGACGCCGGAGGCGCCAACTTCGACGGTGTTGTGGCGATCGCCCATACCGAGGGAGGCGGCCCCGGCACTCCCAACAACAAGGAGCTGCTGCTGCGCACCCTGGCGGGGTTCGCCGTCCACCCCAACGTCGGCGCCCTGCTCGCCGTCGACTACGGCAGCGAATCGGTCTCGAACGCGCAGTTGCGCGAGTACCTGCGTGCCGGCGGCTACGCCATCGACGAAATGCCCCACGCCTTCCTGTCGATCTCCGGCAGTTTCGACGACGCTCTCGCCGAGGGTGAGAGAGTGGTCAGGGGATGGCTCGATCCTCTGACCCGGACCGAGCGCAGCGACCAGCCGCTGTCGCGGCTGAAGCTGGCGCTCCAGTGCGGCGGCTCGGACGCCTTCTCCGGCATCTCGGGAAACCCGCTGGCGGCGCGGGTGGCGCGGGAGCTGATCCGCCACGGCGGCGCGGCCAATCTCGCCGAAACGGACGAGCTGATCGGCGCCGAGCCGTACGTCCTGCAGAACGTTCGCGACCTGGAAACCGCGGAACGGTTCCTGCACATGGTCGAGCGCTTCAAGGAGCGCGTCGCCTGGCACGGCTCCACCGCGGAGGGAAATCCATCCGGGGGCAACAAGTTCCGCGGTCTCTACAACATCGTGCTCAAGTCGATCGGGGCGGCGCGCAAACGGGACCCGGACGTGCGCCTCGACCACGCCATCGACTACGCCGAGCCGATGCGCGAGCCGGGGTACTACTTCATGGACAGCCCCGGCAACGACCTCGAGAGCATCGCCGGTCAGGTCGCGGCCGGAAGCAACATGATCTTCTTCGTCACCGGCAACGGCTCGATCACCAACTTTCCGTTCGTGCCGACGATCAAGATCGTCACCACCTCGCAGCGCTTCCGGCTGCTGGCGGAAGACATGGACGTCGATGCCGGGGCCTACCAGGAAGGCACACCGATGGAGGAGCTCGCCGCCGGACTCTTCGCGCGCACCCGGGAGGTCGCCTCCGGAAAGCGGTCGCGCGGGGAGCAGGCCGGGCACTCGCAGGTCTCCATCTGGCGCAACTGGCCGCAGCGGGACAAGTCGAACCTCGATACCCTGCTGGCCGCCCCGGTCCCCAGCGGCGAACCGCACCCCATCGCCACCGAGACTCCCCCGGAAATCCTTTTCAAGGCGGCGGTCGGCGGGGATGGATCCACCGCAACCGGCCGCGTCGGCCTCGTGCTGCCCACCAGTCTCTGCGCCGGCCAGATAGCCCGCCTGACCGCCGAGCGGCTGAACGCCCGCGCCGTCGGCGCCGAAAAGGGGATCACGCGGTTCGTCAGTCTCGTGCATACCGAAGGGTGCGGCGTCACCGGCTACGACACCGAGGGGATCTACGCCCGCACCCTCGTCGGCTACCTCTCGCATCCGCTGGTCAGCCTCGGACTGCTGATGGAGCACGGGTGCGAAAAGACGCACAACGACTACTTCCGCGAACAGCTTAAGAAAATGGGCCGCTCCGAAGCGGAGTTCGGCTGGGCCAGCGTGCAGATGGACGGGGGCATCGAGTCGGTGATGAACCGCGTCGAGTCGTGGTTCTCCGACCGGATCGAGACGATGGAAAAGCCCCGCTACGCCGAGGTGGGGCTGGAAAGCCTGCGCCTGGGAATGATCTGCTCCGGACCGCTCGCCGACAGCACCGCCGCAGCCTTTTCACAGCTGTGCCGGTGGATCGCCGGGGCGGGGGGCACCGTCGTCATCGCCGAAAACTCGGGTCTGGGAGCGAACCCGGCATTCACCGCCGGGTTGGACACAGACGGGCTGCCTCCCAACCTCGGGCACGGGGAGCGCCTTTCCCGGCCGGGATTCTACTCGATGGAAACCCCTTCGGATCACTGGGTCGAAACCCTGACCGGGCTTGGAGCGACCGGGGTGGAGGTCGTGCTCGCCCACGCCGGCGAACACCCGATGCAGACGCACCCGCTGGTGCCGGTGGTTCAGGTGAGCGGCAGCGACGGCGTCAAAGCGGATTTCCGGGATGATCTCGACCTGTCGATCGATGGTTCCCAGGCACCGGAATCAATCGCGCGGGCGCTCCTCGAATGCCTGGCGGCGGCGGCGGCCGGGACCATCTCTCCGAAGCTGTCCGCCCGCGGCAACTCGGATTTCCAGATCACGCGCGGACGTCTCGGCGTCTCGACCTGACCGTCCGGCCGTTCGGTTACGGACGTTCGCCTCTCCTCTCTTTTCAGGATCCCCGGCCGGCGACCTCGCGGCAGGGGGCGGCTTCAGGCGGCGTTCTTCCGCATCAGCTCGGCGAAATGGCCGAAGAGGTGGAAGCTGTCATGGGGGCCCGGCGATGCTTCCGGATGACACTGAATCGAAAAAATCGGCAGCTCGCGGTGGCGGAGGCCTTCGACGCAGCCGTCGTTGAGATTCTGGCGGGTGATCTCCAGACAGTCGGGAAGGTTCTCGGAACTGACACCCCAGCCGTGGTTTTCGGAAGTGATCAGGATGCGCCCCGTGTCGTTCTCCTTTATCGGCTGGTTGGCGCCGCGGTGCCCGAACTTCAGATGGAAGATCTCGGCCCCGAAGGCCAGCCCGAGGATCTCGTGGCCGAGACAGATGCCGAAGATGGGCTTGCCCGACTCGGCCAGTTCCCGGGTGGCAGCGATGGCGTATTCGACCGCCCGGGGATCTCCAGGCCCGTTGGACAGGAAGATCCCGTCCGGGTCGAGGGCAAGCGCCTCGCTGCAGGGCGTCGTTGCAGGCAAAACGGTGACCTCGCACCCCAGCTCCGTCAGTTTGTTGATGATGTTGCGCTTGATCCCGAAGTCGTAGGCGGCGACCCGGTAACGGACGCTTCCCTCGGGAGGGACGACGTAAGGCGATTTGCAGGAGACCTCGCGAACGAGGTCGACCCCCTCCAGACCCTCCCATTCCCGGGCTTTCCTGAGGAGATCCCCGGGATCCGGATCGACTGTGGAGATGGCGGCATTCATGACGCCCTGGATGCGCACGCGGCGGGTGAGCTCGCGCGTATCGATCCCCTCGATACCGATCACCTCGTGCTCGACGAGGTATTCAATCAGACTCTGGGTTGCCGCGTGGTTGCTCGGACGCCGGCAGCAATCCCTCATCACGAATCCCCTTACGTGCGGACGTTCCGATTCCGCGTCGGCAGGGTTGACACCGTAGTTGCCGATGTGCGGATAGGTCATGGTGACGATCTGTCCGGCATACGAAGGATCGGTGAGAATCTCCTGGTAGCCGGTCATGCTGGTGTTGAACACCATTTCACCGAGCACCTCGCCCTCGGCGGCGACGGCGTTGCCCTCGAAAACGGTACCGTCCTCGAGGGCGACCAATGCTTTCATGCTGTTGTGTCGAGAGATGGGGTTGTGGATGCAACCACTTGCAGATGCAGTCCGGAATATAGAAGCAGAGCTCATACGGGCAAGAATCCGGACCGGGAGTACATGAGAATGGGGGCTCTCCCGAAAGAGAGCCCCCATTCATTACAGGCAGGAAGGGCAGCAGCCGGCGACGGCCGTCCCCTCTGCCTAGCTGAGGCGCTTGTTGACCAGCTTGGTCATCTCGAACATGCTGACCTGATTCTGCCCGCCGAAGACAGCCTTGAGCTTGTCGTCGGCGTTGATCATGCGCCTGTTCTTCGCGTCCTGCAAATTGTTCTTGCGGATGTAAGCCCACAGCTTCTTGACCACCTGCGTCCGGGGCAAGGGCTTGTTGCCGACGACGGCACCCAGGGCTTCATCCGGTTGCAGCGGTTTCATGAAAGCGGCGTTCGGTTGACGTTTCACTTTTTTCTTACCGCCTTTTTTTTTTGCCGCCTTCTTGGCTGCCTTTTTCTTGGCGGCCTTCTTCCTGGCGACCTTGGCTTTCGGAGCTGCCTTCTTCTTGGCGGCCTTCTTCTTGGCTGCCTTTTTCTTCGCGGCCTTCTTCTTTACCACCTTCTTCTTTGCCGCCTTCTTCCTGGCGACCTTGGCTTTCGGGGCGGCCTTCTTCTTGGCTGCCTTTTTCTTTACTGCTTTCTTGACGGTCTTCTTCTTAGCGGCCTTGCCCTTGGCGGCGGCCTTCTTCTTGGCGGCCTTCTTCTTGGCCATTCTCTCTCTCCTTTACGTGTACGGCCGGCACTCGGTTTCGCTCAATCGCGAACCCATCCAAACCAACTGGGTGACAGGATCGCCGGGCTTCACTTGATCACCTCCTCCCTCGGTGTCCGGCGAATAGCCAACTCAGCCGAATTGCCTAACCTTTGCCCATAAACACATTGTGCAAAATGTACCATTGCTGAAACAAATCCGTCAAGCAGAAATTGTGCCGATTTTCTCTCTGAAACAGGTTGGATGTACAACATGTAGCGATCTCCGCAACCCGTCGCGGGTTTCTTGATTTTTGTGAATCCCTCACCGGACCGAAATTGACAGGCCGTAATGGGCACTCTATCATAAATCCTCTCCCGCCCCGAGTGGGCCCGCTGCTTTACATCCCCCCTGTCAGTCTGTTCCGCCCTGTGATATGATCGAGCAATCCCAAATCGCTGTAATCGGCGCCGGAAATATGGGTGCCGCCCTGCTTCGGGGAATCGTTTCGCGCCAACGCGTCCCTGCTGGAAACATCACCGCCTCCGACATCGACGAGACTGCGCTGGCCCCGCTTGCGGAACTGGGAATGAATACCACCTCCGATCCCGCAGCGGCGATCGCAGGCAGACATGTCGTTCTGTTGGCTGTAAAGCCTCAGATCGCTCCCGGTCTGGTCGACCGACTTTCTCCTTCCATCACTCCCGCCCAGTTGCTGATCTCCGTAATGGCCGGGGTAACCACGGAAGCCATCGAGGCGAGGCTGAGAGGGGAGGTCGCGGTCGTTCGCTCCATGCCTCAGCTGCTCGCCTTTGCCGGCGTCGCGGCAACGGCTGTCTGCCCCGGAGCACACACCGGTACAGAACAGCTCCAGTTGGCCAGGGAACTGTTCGACCAGGTCGGAACCACCGTCGTCGTCGAAGAACATCAGATGGACGCCGTAACCGGGTTGTCGGGAAGCGGCCCGGCATACGTGTATTCAATTATAGAAGCCCTCGTAGAGGGAGGGGTTTCCGTGGGCCTTCCGGAGCACGTTGCCACTGCCCTTGCCGCCCAGACAGTGCTCGGGGCGGCTCACACCGTACTCGAAACCGGAGAGAAGCCTGCCGATCTCAGAGCTCGAGTCACCTCTCCGAAGGGCACCACCGTCGCCGGACTGCGGGCGCTCAGGGACAAGGGACTGGCCGGCGCCCTGATAAGCGCGGTGCAGGCCGCCACGGCGCGTTCCCGGGAGCTGGGGCGATGATCGCCGTCATCGACTATGGTATGGGCAACCTGCGCAGCGTGCAGAAAGCCTTCGAGTACCTCGGTTTCGCTGCCGCCATCGTCGAACGTCCGGCAGAAGCGCGCGGCGCCAGTCACCTCGTGTTGCCGGGAGATGCAGCTTTCGGGGATGCGATGCGCAACATTCGCGAGCGCGGCTGGGATGAATTCCTGCTGCGCGAGGTGGAAGCGGGGAAACCGTTTCTCGGTATCTGCGTCGGACTGCAGCTGATGTTCGCCGAAAGCGAGGAACGCGGCAGACATCGCGGCCTGTCCATGCTTCCGGGACGCGTGGTTCGATTCCCGAGCGGCGAAAGGGTGCCGCAGATCGGCTGGAACCAGATCGCCAAGAAAAAAGAGGACGACCTCCTCTGCGGCGTTCCCGAAGGCAGCTTTTTCTATTTCGTGCACTCGTACTACGTCGACTGCGAGGAACCGAGCGACTGCCTGGCGACGACGGACTACGGGTTGGACTACACCTCGATAGCTGCTCGCGGCAACATGTGGGGAGTGCAGTTCCATCCCGAAAAAAGCCAGCACGTCGGGTTGAGACTGCTGCGCAACTTCGCATCCGCCAACTGACCGATGCTTGCCAAACGGATCATACCCTGCCTAGACGTAAAGAACGGCCGCAACGTTCGCGGGGTGAAGTTCTCGGCCGACCGGGACGCCGGCGACCCCGTCGAGCTGGCGACGCGCTACGACGCCGAAGGGGCGGACGAACTGGTTTTTTACGATATCACGGCGTCGGCTGACGGCCGCGCCATCGTCATGGACCTGGTGCAGCAGGTTTCCGAGCAGGTTTTCATCCCGCTCACCGTCGGCGGCGGTATCCGCTCCTTCGCCGACGTCCGGGAGATTCTCAAGTCGGGTGCCGACAAGGTATCGATCAACTCCGCGGCGGTTGAGAATCCCGGCATAATCAACGAGAGCGCCGAAAGCTTCGGCAGCCAGTGCATCGTCGGAGCAATCGACGCGCTGCGCACCTCCGGCGGGGACGAGCCCGCCTGGGAGATCTACGTCAACGGGGGCCGCAAGGCGACCGGGCTGGACGCCGTCGGCTGGGTGGAGGAGCTCGTCGGCCGCGGCGCGGGAGAGCTCGTGCTCAACAGCATCGACGCCGACGGAACGCGCGAAGGGTACGACCTCGAGCTGAACCGCACCGTCGCCGAGCGCGTCGACGTTCCCATCGTCGCCTCGGGAGGTTGCGGCAACTGCGCACATATCTTTGAAGTGCTGACCGAGGGCAAGGCATCCGCGGCCCTCGCCGCCTCGATCTTCCACTACGAGGAGTACAGCATTCCCGAAGTAAAGCGTTTTCTCGATGAGCGGGGCGTCCTGGTACGAGGCCACCAGGTCCCGGACGACCAGTGACAGACTTCGAGGCGCTCGAGGACCACAAAGACCCGGCAGCCGCAACCGGACGCGAGCGTTTGGGACCGGTCAAACGCCTGGTCGTCAAGATCGGCAGCAGCAGCCTCACCCGGGGCGGCTCCAGCGAATTCGATGGCAAGGTCATCAACCAGCTGGCCGCCGACGTCGCCGACCTTCGCCGGCAGGGACTGGAAGTCGCCATTGTCTCTTCAGGAGCGGTGGCGGCGGGAATGGGGCGTCTCGGCCTGGGTGAGAGGCCGCGCGCCATCGCCGGTCTGCAGGCTGCCGCCGCAGTCGGACAGAACCTGCTGATGAACCGCTACGAGGCGGCTTTCAAACGCCACGGCATCGCCGTCGGCCAGGTGCTGCTCACCGCCGAGGACATCCTCGACGACCGGCAGCGCTATCTCAACCTTCGCAATACCTTCCGCTCCCTGTTCTCCTTCGGCGCCGTTCCGGTGATCAACGAAAACGACAGCGTCGGCGTCGCCGAGCTGAAGTTGACGATCGGCGAGAACGATTCGCTGGCCGCGTATGTCGCCAACCTCGTCCACGCCGAGCTGCTCGTGATTCTTTCGGACGTCGAGGGTCTGTACTCCTCTTATGGACCGGATGGTCCTGCCGGAGAACTGATCCACGAGGTCGAGGAGGATACAGATATAGAGACCGCCGTCGGAACCTCGAGCAACCAGCTCGGCCGCGGGGGCATGCAGACCAAGATCCGCGCCGCGCGCCTGTTGATGAGGTGCGGCGAGATGACGGTGATCGCCCACGCCCGCAAGCACCGGCTGCCCGAGATACTCGCGGGAAGGCAAATCGGCACCCTTTTCCTTCCCTCGCGCAAGCGGCTCGGAAGCCGCAAGCGCTGGATCGGGTTCGCCTCACCCTGCAAGGGGAGCGTCGCCATCGACAAGGGAGCCGAGCGCGCCATCCGCGATATGGGAAAAAGCCTGCTGGTCGCCGGGGTGGTCGGCTGCAGCGGCGAGTTCAAGCCGGGCGACGTCATCCGCGTCGAGAACCGCCGCAAGGCGGAGGTCGCACGCGGGCTGACGCGCTACGACTCCGAGGAGATCGCCCGCGTCCTCGGGAAAAGCTCCGCGGACGTGGAGGCCGCCCTTGGCCGGCCCGCCATCGAGGTGATCCACCGCGACGATCTCGTGCTCTTCTAGTGTTCTGTCTCGGAAACATGCCGCCATGGGGACGCCGATCCATCCCGGCTCGCGGCGTCCCGGTTCTTTCAATCTGTCTCCGCGGCGGGACACCGACGGGGGCGGTGTGAACCGCGGCACCGACAAGCTGGCGGCGCGATCCCACCGCAGGTGGAAACAGCTGTTGTTTCTCGCCCTGTTCGCCGGTGGTGTGTACGTCCTTTTGGCGGGAGAAAGCGGCTACCTGCAGGTGGAGGCGCGGCGCACCGAGCTGCAGCTTCTGCAAAACGAAGTCGAATCGCTTCGCGCCCGGAACGACAGTCTGCGCACCCTGCTGGAGCTTTTGCGGAACGACACCGGGTATCTCGAAAAAGTGGCGCGCGAGGAATACGGAATGAAAAGGCCGGGCGAACAGATCTACCGCATTCCGGACGAGGGGGGAAAGGCCGAATAGGGAATGGGCAGGCAGATCGTCAAGACGCGGGCCGTCGTCGTGCGCAGCCGGCGCATGGGAGAGACGAGCAAGCTGGCGACGCTCTACTCCGAGGAGTTCGGCAAGCTCAAGGTTGTCGCAAAAGGGGCGCGCCGCCCGAAAAGCAAGTTCGGCGCCGCCCTCGAAGTGATGACGGAGGTGCAGGCGGTCTGCTACCTGCGGGAGGATCGCGACCTGCAGACGCTGAGCGAATGCGACGTCGTGCAGTCCTTCCCCGCCCTGCTGCGCGACTTCCGGCGCCTGTCCTTCGCCAGCGCCGCCTGCGAGTCCATTGACCGAATCGCCATAGAGCAGGAGCCGAATCAGCGGCTCTACAGATGCCTGACCGGAGTCCTGGCCGCTCTCGAGGAAGTGGACCCTGAACAGATCGAGTCGCTGTTCTGGTATTTCCAGCTGCGCCTCGCCGAGGCGCTGGGCTACCGTCCCGAGCTCAGCGGCTGCGTCTCCTGCAACACCCCGCTGGCAGGCTGCGAAGCACCCTACTTCAGCGCCGGTCTGGGCGGCGGCCTTTGCAGCGACTGCCACCGCGCCGAGGACGTGCCGGAGGATGGCGGCTACCAGTGGAATCGAGCGATGGAAGATGAACGATTGGCCCGCTATTCGCGCAACGGCGGTCATCGCGTCGCCCCCGACAGCCTCGGTTTTCTGGCGCGCCTGCAGAACGTCCGCACGTACAGGAAAGAGGCGATTCCGCCCCTGCCTCCCGGGTGCGGGGAGATACGCGCGATTTTAAGCGGCTTTCTGGAGCACCACGGCGGTGCGGGCGGCCGCCTGAAGGCCCTGGAATTCTTGCATTGAGGAATCGGCAGGTATGGAACAGGTAATGGAAAAGGTCGTGTCCCTTTGCAAACGCAAGGGGTTCATCTTTCAGAGCTCCGAAATCTACGGGGGTCTCAACGGCTGCTGGGACTACGGTCCCCTCGGCGCCGAGCTGTTGCGCAACATCAAGGAGTCGTGGTGGCGGGCGATGACCTGGCGCGAGGACGTCGAGGGCATCGACGCCAGCATACTGATGCACCCGCGGGTATGGGAGGCTTCCGGGCACGTCGACGGTTTTCACGACCCCCTCGTCGAAGACAGGAAAACCCACGAGCGCTTCCGTCTCGATCACGTTCTCGAGGAGAACGGGGTCGACCCCACCGGCTGGAGCTTCGAGCAGATGGCGGCGAAACTGTCCGAACTCGCCATAAAAAGCCCGAAGGGAAACGAGCTCTCCGAGCCGCGGCATTTCAACCTGATGTTCAAGACCCACGTCGGCCCCGTTGAGGACGATGCCTCCGTCACCTACCTGCGGCCGGAGACCGCCCAGGGGATCTTCGTCAACTTCCTCAACGTGCAGACCGCCATGCGCCAGAAGCTTCCTTTCGGCATCGCCCAGATAGGCAAGTCGTTCCGCAACGAGATCAACACGAAGAACTTTCTTTTTCGCGTGCGGGAATTCGAGCAGATGGAAATGCAGTACTTCGTCGAGCCTGGCTCCGAAGACGAATGGTTCGATTACTGGAAGGAGCAGCGCTGGAACTGGTTCGCCGACCTCGGTATTCCCGGGGCGAAGTTGCGCTGGCATGAACACGTCGGCGCCGAGCTCGCCCATTACGCGAGCAAGGCCTTCGACATCCAGTACGAATTCCCTTTCGGGTGGGGTGAAATCGAAGGGGTCCACAACCGCGGCCAGTTCGATCTCGGCAGGCACGAGGAGTTCTCGGGAAAGGCGCTGCGCTACTTCAACGAGGAATCCCGCGAGAAGCTCCTGCCTGCGGTGGTGGAAACCGCGGTCGGCGCCACCCGTTCGGCGATGATGTGCCTGGTCAACGCCTACTCCGAGGAAGAGGTCCGGGGGGAAAGGCGTGTGGTGATGCGCTTCCATCCGAAGATCGCCCCGATCAAGGCAGCGGTTCTGCCCCTTGTAAAACGGGACGGCATGCCCGACGTGGCGCGCCGGATCGTCGGAGACCTGCGTTCCGAGTTCAGGGTTTTCTACGACGAAGGCGGGGCAATCGGGCGGCGTTACCGCCGCATGGACGAGGTCGGCACACCGTTCTGCCTGACCGTCGATTCGCAGACTCTCGAGGACGGAACCGTCACCCTTCGGGAACGGGATTCCATGGATCAGGACCGGGTAGCAATCGATCGTCTGGCCGCTGAAATCGCACGCCGCACCGCCAGCTGGAGGCACCCCGATCAGCAGCCGTCGTAAAAGCCGATCCGGGCTGCGGCCGGCCCGCGGTCGAATACGGCGTTGCGCTCCCTCCCCGAATCCCCTCGATCCGCCTCGGTCGCACGCCATGTTGGGGCAGGAAATCCAAGGAAGGGGTCGGATTCGATTTCGGGATTTTTCTGCCCCAAGTTCGACCGCCATGACCCGGCCTCGTCTGCAGAGCAACTTTATCAGCGGGCTGTTGACCCCCCAGAGGGGCAAACCTATATTGTCGATTCCAGCATAAATGCCAACGTTCCGGTCGGGGCGTTGGTAATTTTAGTTTGGAGGCGAAATTCAGCCGGTCGCAAGCGGGAGTGGCGGAACTGGCATACGCGCCAGATTTAGGATCTGGTGCCCTAACGGGCTTGGGGGTTCGAATCCCCCCTTCCGCACGGAAAACACTCCACCCCACAGACTGCGCCGCGCAAAAAACCGCGGTGCTCCCTCTCAATCACATTTCCGGATCGTCCACGGAACCTGTTTTTCTGCAATCTCCATAAGCATCAAGGCCCCCCTTGTCGGAAGTCAGAACCAACGTAATTGAGAAAGGCCAGTGGGAACGCGAGCTCGAGGTCGAGGTTCCTGCCGAGCGCATCGACTCGGAAGTGGCCACCGCGTTCCGCAGGTACCGCAAAAGGCTCGAAATCCCTGGATTTCGCAAAGGCAAGGTCCCGATGAAAGTCATCGAGTCGCGGTACGGCCCGTCGATCCGCCATGAGGTGGTCAGCCGAATGCTTCCCGACCTGGTGCAGGAAGCCGCTCAGTCGGCAGACATCGTTCCGGCAAGCACGCCGACGATCACCCTGAGTGACCACGAACCCGGCAAGCCGCTCACCTTCAAGGCCACCATGGATATCTGGCCGCAGATCGATGTCGAGAACTACGAACGGCTCGCGGTTTCGAGGATGACCCACGAGGTCAGCGACGAGGAGGTCGACCGCGAGCTCGAAAAACTGAGGGAACGGAACGCCACCGAGATGTCGGTGGAGCGGCCCCTCGAAAAGGGGGACGTGCTCGTCGCCGACCTGCAGGGATTGAACGAGGACGGGGTTGCCCTGATCGGCGACCGCTACGAGGAACGCTATTTCCTCATCGGCTCGGACGACGCCCCGAGCCCCGAGTTCGAAGAGGCACTCATCGGCATCGGCCCCGGCGAAGAACGGCGTGTCGACTTCTCCTACCGGGAGGATCTGCCCAACAAGGAGCTCGCCGGACAGAAACGGTCTTTCAACGTAACCGTCAGGGAGATCAGGGAGCGCACCCTTCCCGTGCTTGACGACGAGTTCGCCAAGGACCTGGGAGACCAGTTCGACGGTCTCGAGGGGCTGCGCGAGTACCTGCGCCGGCAGCTTCAGGAGACCTGGGATTCGCTGGCGCGGCGGAAAGAGCGAAGCGATCTGGTCGACGGCCTCATCAGGGGAAACCCGTTCGACCTGCCGGACCGTCTGGTAGAGAGCTATATCGAGCGGGTGAAGGAGGAGCGGGATGCCGACGGCGACGGGGATGAAGACCCCCCCGAGATAACCGGCGAGGAGCGGATCTCGGTTATCAGGAGCCTCAAGACTTCCCTGCTGCTGGACGGCCTGAGAAAGAAGCTGAATCCCGAGGTCACCGAGGAAGAGACAACCGAATTCTTCGAACGGCGGGCGCAGCAGCTCGGATTCCAGGCGGCCGACCTGAAAAGGTCCCCCCGCGCCGACGACATCAGGCGGGAGTTGGAGAACGAGAAGATTTTCGAGTACCTTGGCGAACGCGCCGAAATCAGCGAGGAGTCGGTATAGTGTCCCTCATACCCATGGTCATAGAGCAGACGGGCAGAGGCGAGCGCTCGTACGACATTTACTCCCGCCTGCTCAAGGAGCGCATCATCTTCATCGGCACGCCGATAGGCGACGGCATTGCCAACCTCGCCATCGCCCAGTTGCTTTTCCTCGCCTCCGAAGACCCCAAGCGGGACATTTCCCTGTACATCAACAGCCCGGGCGGATCCGTTACCGCGGGAATGGCGGTATTCGACACCATGCAGTACGTCCAGCCCGACATCGCAACCATCTGCATCGGCCAGGCCTCGAGCATGTCGGCTGTGCTCCTGGCAGGAGGCGCCAGAGGGAAGCGCCAGAGCCTGCCCAACGCGCGAATACTTCTCCACCAGCCGATGGGCGGCATCGGCGGCCAGGCTTCCGACATGGAGATTCACGCTCGCGAAATCATCGAGATCCGCGAGCAGATCAACGACATTCTCGCCGACCGCACCGGCAGGGATCTCGAGACCATCCGCAGGGACACGGAACGGGACTTTTTCATGAGTCCCGAAGAAGCGCTCGAGTACGGCATCATCGACGAGATCATCCTGCCCACAGGGATCGCCCAGTCCGCAGAAGCGGCCGGCTGACACCCCTTCGAGCAGCGGAAATCAGAGTGCGACGGCGTCCTTCCAAGACCGACCCGAAATGCTCCTTCTGCACCCGCGGCGCCTCCCAGGTCGAGAAGATCATCACCGGTCCGTCCGTGCACATCTGCAACGAGTGCGTCAAGCTCTGCAACGAGGTGCTCGCGGAGAACCGCAAGCAGACCCCCTGGGAAACCGGGGCGCTTCCCAAGCCGCTCGAAATCAAATCGTTTCTCGACGACTACGTCATCGGACAGGAACGGGCCAAGAAGATCCTTTCGGTTGCCGTTTACAACCATTACAAGCGCATCCGCTCCAACGTCTCCCTCGACGACGTCGAGCTCGAGAAGAGCAACATCATGCTCGTCGGCCCGACCGGGACCGGCAAGACCCTGCTGGCGCAGACCCTGGCGAAGGTGCTCCAGGTGCCCTTCTCCATCGCCGACGCCACCATTCTTACCGAAGCGGGGTACGTCGGCGAGGACGTCGAGAACATCCTCGTCGGACTGCTGCAGGCCGCCGACTACGACGTCGCCCGCGCCGAGAAGGGGATCGTCTACCTCGACGAGGTCGACAAGATCGCGCGCAAGTCCGCCACCCCGGCCGTGAGCCGGGACGTATCGGGGGAAGGTGTGCAGCAGGCCCTCCTCAAAATCCTGGAGGGCACGGTCGCCAACATCCCGCCCAAGGGAGGGCGCAAGCATCCCGAGCAGTCGATGATCCAGATCAACACCGGCAACATCCTGTTCATATGCGGCGGCGCCTTCGAGGGACTGGAGAAGATCATCTCGCAACGGGTTGGACGCCGGACCCTGGGATTCGGCGCCGCCAACGAGCGGGAGGCAGCCGAGGCGGATCAGATGGCGGTGCTGAGCGAGGTCCACCCGGAAGACCTGCTCGCCTACGGGCTGATTCCCGAGTTCGTGGGCCGCGTCCCGGTAGTGACCACCATGGACCCGCTCAGCGAGGATGATCTGTTCCGCATCCTGACGGAACCGAAGAACGCCATTGTCAGGCAGGTATGCAGGCTGTTCGAGATCGACGGCGTCATCCTCGATTTCAGCGAAGAAGCGCTTCACACGGTCGTTGACCTGACGGTCAGGAAGGGTACGGGGGCACGCGGTCTGCGCTCCGTGCTCGAGCAGTCGATGATGGACACCATGTACGACACCCCTTCTCACGACAGCGTCAAGGAGGTCGTGGTGACCTCCGAGATGATCCTGAAAGGGGTCGGAAACATCGACGACGACGACGAATTCATGCGCCAGCGGGCATGACCGGGACCTGGCCCCACAAGCTATGCAGATTCACAGCGCCGAGTTCGTCATCGGGGCCGCCGATGCGGCCGATACACCCTCCGACGGGCTTCCGGACATCGCCTTCTCCGGCCGTTCCAACGTCGGCAAATCCTCCCTGATCAACCGGCTGGTCCAGCGCCGGAAACTGGCGCAGACGAGCTCCACCCCGGGGAAGACCCGGCAGCTCAACTACTACCGCGTCAACCGGCGGTTCTATCTCGTAGACCTTCCGGGGTACGGATACGTTCGGGGAGGAAAGACCCTGAGGACTGAGTTGGGGCGGCTGACGGACTCGTACCTGAACAATCGGGAGCAGTTGAAGGCAGTGGTCCAGCTGATCGACATACGGCGCGGACCGGGAGAGCTCGACCTGCTGATGACCGACTGGCTCAGCAGCCATCGCATCCCCTGTCTTGTCGCTTTCGCCAAGGTGGACAAGATGTCCCGGAGCCAGCGCAACCGGCAGCTGCGGCAGGTCGCAGACGGGGAACAGCTCGCCGGCGCCTCGTTCGTGTCGTTTTCGGCGGTAAGCGGAGAAGGCCGCGACGACATCTGGAGCTGGATTCTCGATACCCTCGAGGGGCGGGAAAGCACGCCCGTCGAGACCTGGTGATGAAAGTCCTCATCAGCGACCGCATGGATCCCGGCTGCGTCGATCTGCTGCAGCGCTTCCAGGGAATTTCGGTCGAGGTGCGCACCGACCTGACTCACGCCGGCCTCCTCGAGGCGATCGGCGACTACGAGGGGCTGATCGTGCGGTCGGGCACCGAGGTCACCGAGGAGGTGATCGGTGCGGGCAAGCGCCTCAGGGTGATCGGGCGCGCCGGCGCGGGGGTCGACAACATCGACGTCGCCGCCGCGACCCGCCGCGGGATCGTGGTGATGAACACCCCCGGGGGCAACTCGACCTCCACCGCCGAGCACTGTTTCGGCCTGATCCTGGCGCTCGCCCGGCGGATTCCCGGGGCCTCGGCCTCGGTGCGCGCCGGCGGCTGGGAGCGCAGCAGTTTCACCGGGGTCGAGCTCGCCGGCAAGACCCTCGGCATCATCGGTCTCGGCAAGGTCGGCCGCGAGGTGGCGCATCGCGCCGGAGCTTTTCAGATGCGCGTTCTCGGGCACGACCCCTACGTCTCGGCCGAGGCCGCCCTTTCGCACGGAGCCCAGCTGGTCCCGCTCGAACAGCTCTGGGCCGAGTCGGATTTCATCAGCGTCCACCTTCACCTGACCGACCAGACGCGGCACTACATCTCCCGGGAGCAGATCGCCTCCTGCAAGGATGGCGTGCGCATCATCAACTGCGCCCGCGGCGGCATCGTCGACGAAGCGGCCCTGCTCGGGGCGCTGAACTCCGGGAAGGTCGCCGGGGCCGCCCTCGACGTGCTCGAGCGGGAACCCCCCGGCGAGGAGAACGCGCTGGTGCGCCACGAGGCCGTCATCTGCACCCCCCATATCGGCGCCTCCACCGAGGAAGCCCAGGCGAGCGTGGCCCTTCAGGTTGCCGAACAGGTCGGCGAGACGTTGTCCGACCCCGACATGCCGGTGCGCAACGCCGTCAACCTGCCCTCGGTCGAGCCGGAGGTGTACCGGGCGCTGCAACCCTACCTCGACCTCGCCGAGCGCATGGGCCGGATTCAGGCGCAGCTGGGCACCGGGCAGCTCGAACGGATCACGGTGGAATACCACGGGGAAGTCACCAACCACCCCACCTCGCCGATCACCGCGGCGGTGCTCAAAGGCCTCATGGAGACGATTTCCAACGAGATCGTCAACTACGTCAACGCCCCGATCTTCGCCCAGGAACGGGGCCTTTCGGTCGACGAGCTGAAGAGCAGCGAACCCGAGGACTTCGCCAGCATGATCACCGTCGTCTACCACGCCGGCAGCGAGCGGGTGCTTTCGGGAACGATATTCGGCAAGAGCGACCCGCGCATCGTGCGCCTCGACGACTACCACTTCGACGCCGTCCCCGAAGGAAACATGCTTTTTTACACCAACGAGGACATTCCCGGGGTCATCGGACGGGTCGGCACCATCATGGGGTCTCATGGGGTCAACATCGCGCAGATGTCCTGCGGCCGGCAGCAGGTCGGCGGCCGCGCCCTTACCATCCTCAACGTCGACAGCCCCATACCCGACGGCGTCCTCGACGAACTGCTCGCGAGCGACGACGTCAAGTGGGCGACCCGGGTCGGCCTGTGACATGAGAGGCAGGTAGGAGAGCAGCCATGCCGACCAAAGTGGTTCTCGGCGCCCAATGGGGAGACGAGGGAAAGGCCAAGGTCGTCGACTATCTCACCGTCGATGCGGACTGCGTGGTGCGCTACCAGGGGGGTGCGAACGCGGGGCACACCGTCAAGGTCGGGGACGACGTCTTCATCTTTCACGTCATTCCCGCCGGCATCCTGCACCCCGGCAAGACCTGCGTCATCGGCAACGGGGTGGTTCTCGACCCGGAGGCGCTGTTGCAGGAGCTCGACGAACTGTCGGGGCGCGGGGTCTCGGTGGACGGGCGCCTGTTCATCAGCGCCACCGCCCATCTCGTGATGCCGTATCACAAGGTGCTCGAAAAGGCGGGCGAGGAGAGCCGGGGAAACGAGAAGCTCGGCACGACCCTGCGCGGCATCGGGCCCTCCTATCGCGACAAGGTAGAAAGGGTCCACGGCCTGAGAGTGATCGACCTGCTCGACGCCGGTCCCCTGCGGGAGAAGCTGACCGGCACGGTCAGGGCGAAAAACCGGATCCTCACCCGCATCTACGGGCAGGAGCCTCTCGACGAAGGGGCCATCATCGATTCCTGCCTCGCCAGCGCCGAGCGCCTGCGCCCCTACGTGACCGATACCTCGGTGCTGCTCAACCGCATGCTCGACGACGGCAGGACTGTGCTGTTCGAGGGCGCCCAGGGAACCCTCCTCGACATCGACCACGGCACCTACCCGTTCGTCACCTCGTCGAACACGACCGCGGGAGGCGCCTGCACCGGCACCGGCATCGGGCCGACGCGTATCGACGAGGTCATCGGGGTCACCAAGGCGTACACGACCCGGGTCGGCAACGGCCCCTTCCCGACCGAGCTGCTCGGCAGGGAGGGGGACCGCATTCGCGAGCTCGGCATGGAGTACGGGGCGACCACCGGGCGGCCGCGGCGCTGCGGCTGGTTCGACGCGACGATCCTGCGCCGGGCGCGGCTCGTCAACGGCCTGACGAGCCTGGCGATCACCCGGCTCGACATCCTCGATACCGTCGACCGGCTGAAGCTGTGCACGGGGTACCGGCTCGAGGGCGAGACGGTCGAGGAGTTCCCGATGGATTCCGGCGTGCTCGAGCGCTGCACCCCGATCTACGAGGAGCTGCCCGGATGGTGCACCCCGACCACCGGCGCCCGCAGAATCGAGGAGCTTCCCGAAGCGGCGCGCGGCTACGTCGGGCGCATCAGCGAGCTCAGCGGCGCCCCGGTGTCGCTGGTCTCGGTCGGGGCCGACCGCGACGCGACGATTGCGGGCGCCGGCCTGGAAGGCGGCCGGTGATGCCGCTTCACCATTGCTGCCGGGCGGCCCTCGTCCATGGCACGGGGGTGTTCGTGTTCCCGGAGCTGACGATGCGAAACAATCCTGCCCAAGGTCCCTGCCGTTGCTTCTGAGGCCGCGAAAATCACCGGCCCGCAAGTGCGCCGCGTTCCGCCGCGCCATCGCCGAAAGGACCGTCGTCATGCCGGGGGTGTTCAACGCCCCGGTGGCCATGCTCGCCGAGCGCACCGGCTTCGAGGCGCTCTACATCTCCGGGGCGGGGCTGATCAACGGCACCGCGGGCTTCCCCGACATCGGCCTGCTCGGCATGGAGGAGGTGGTCCGCGAGGCCGGGTACATCGCCCGGGCGGTCGAGATCCCGGCGATCTGCGACGCCGACACCGGCTTCGGCGAGGCCCTGCAGGTGATGCGGACCGTCCAGGCCTTCGAGCGCGCCGGCCTCGCCGGCATCCACCTCGAGGACCAGCAGGCCCCCAAGCGCTGCGGCCATCTGGAGGGCAAGACCCTGATCTCCACGGAGGAGATGCAGCGCAAGCTCGCGGCGGCCGCCGCGGCCCGCGAGAACCCGGACTTCGCCCTGATCGCGCGCTGCGACGCGCGCGCCGTCGAGGGGTTCGACGCGGCGGTGGAGCGCGGGCGGCGCTACCTCGAGTCCGGAGCCGACGCGATCTTCATCGAAGCCCTGGAAACCGAGGAGGAGTTCGGGCGTTACGCCGACCTCGTGCAGGGGACCCTGCTGGCCAACATGACCGAGTTCGGGAAGACGCCCGACCTCACGGCGCAACAGTTCGGCGACCTCGGCTACCGCATGGTGATCTTCCCGATGACGGCTTTCCGCGTCATGATGAAAGCGGTCGAAGGGGTGCTCGCCGAGCTCAAGGAGCGGGGGACCCCGAGCGCCCTGAAGGACCGCATGCAGACGCGCCGGGAGCTGTACGACCTGCTGCGCTACGACGAGTACCTGAAGACGGACGCCGACCTCGCCGGGGCGCACCCGGAAAAACCATCATAGTGCCCCGTCGCAGGAATTTCTCGACATTGGGACGCCGATCCATCCCGGCTCACGGCGTTGCCTTCGCTCGCCGTACACCCTCGGTACGACTCGCTCAGGCGCCTGGTGAGCCGGGCGCCTCGGCATCCCGATTTTGTCAATCTTTTTCTGCGACGGGACACCAGGACCGCTGATCGATGTCTGAAACGCCAGTCTACAGCCCCGGTCTGGAGGGGGTGATCGGCGGCGAATCCGCGATCTCCCGGATCGACGTGGAGCGCAACCGCCTGATCATCCGCGGATACGACCTCGTCGCCCTTACGGAAGGGGCGAGCTACGAGGAGGTCGCCTACCTGCTTCTCCACGAAGACCTGCCGGACGCCGGGCAGCTCGACCGCTTCAACGCCGCCCTGGCGGCGGAACGCACCCTCCCCGGGGAGGTGATGGATATCCTGGCGCAGGCGCCGCCCGGCGCGCACCCGATGAGCCTGCTGCGCACCGGAATCTCGGCGCTGGCCCTCCACGACCCGAACGCCGGGGACAACAGCCGCGAGGCCAACCTCCGCAAGGCGGTCCGGCTCATAGCCAAGGCCCCCACCCTGCTCACCGCCGGCTACCGCCTGGGCAGGGGGGAGGATCCGGTGGCTCCCGACGGCGGCCTCGGGCACGCGGAGAACCTGCTGTACATGCTCAAGGGCACCGTCCCGGCGGAGCACGAAACCTCGGCCATGGACGTATCCCTGATCCTCTACGCGGAGCACGGGTACAACGCCTCCGCTTTCGCGGCGCGCGTGACCGCCTCGACCTTGAGCGACCTGCACGCCGCGGTTACCAGCGGCATCGGCGCCCTCGCCGGGGCCCTGCACGGCGGCGCCAACGAGCAGGCCATGGCGATGCTGCTCGAGATCGGCGACCCCTCGAAAGCGGAGCAGTGGGTGCTCGACGCCCTGGCGGAGAAGAAGAAGATCATGGGCTTCGGCCACCGCGAGTACAAGTCGGGCGACTCGCGCGTCCCCTCGATGAAGCAGGTGGCCCGCGCCGTCTCCGCGGCGACCGGAGAATCGATGTGGGTGGAGATGGGGGAGATCGTCGAGGCGACGATGATACGCGAGAAGGGGATCCACCCCAACGTCGATTTTCCCTGCGGCTACACCTACTACATGATGGGGATACCGATCCCCCTGTACACGCCGATCTTCGTCGCCAGCCGCACCGCCGGCTGGGCCGCCCACGTCATCGAGCAGCACGGGAACAACCGCCTGATCCGCCCGGGGCACATTTACACCGGGGAGGACCCGAGGCCGTTCGTGCCGCTTGCCGGGCGCCGGCCCCCCGCGGCCGGCTGATTACCTCGCCTGCCCGGGAGGCTGGCGCCTTTCGCGCCGCCGCCGCTCCAGCAGGTCGCGCCGCAGCCCCAGCAGGAAAGCCTGCATCTCTCCGCTCCTGTAGTCGGCGTAGGTCCAGGGCTGCGGGCGGTAGCGGCCGCGCTCGAACAGCAGGGTGATCTCGGCGTACAGCCCCGGTGCGACGGCGATGCGGTGGCGGCCGTACTTTGCGGTCGCCAGAACCAGGGAGCTCTCCGACAGCAGCCCCGGATCGATGTTGGCGCTCCGCCGCCGGCCCCGGCCGCCGTCTTCCAGCGCCAGGCGCCGCTCGATCTCCATGGCCCGCCCCTTCAGTTCCGCGAGGCGGTGGGGGGGCACCAGGTCCGCAAAGGCGAGGACCTGCTTGCAGAGGTCCCCGCCCATTTCCTCCTCGTAGTAGCTGGTGTAGTCGAACCGGTAGACGGGACCCCGGCAGCCGACGGGACCGACCTCATTCTCCAGGTCGGCGGCGACGCCGTCGAGCAGCGGGGGCCGGGCCATGACCGCGCACAGCGCCAGCACCGGGCGCCCCGGTTCCAGCGCTAGCGGCATGAGCCGGGCTCCCCGGCCCGCTTGACGGTCCGCGGCCGGGCTTTACTGTACGGCATTCCGCAACCGCTCATCCGCAACCCACGGACCTTTCCATGACCGGCGTATCCCGGGAAACCCTCGAAAAGCTCCAGGTTCCGAGCACCGCCACCCTGACCTCGGTGCTGAAGGCGCACGGCCTCGGCAACACCTTCATGCGGGGAGTCGAACCGCTGCGCCCCGGAATGAAGATGGCCGGGCCGGCGTACACGCTGCGCTACATCCCGGCGCGCGAAGACCTCGACTCCGGCGAGGTCGACAACCTCACCGACCCGCAGCGCGTCGGCATTGAACGGCTGGCCGCCGGGGAGGTGTTCGTCATCGACGCCCGCGGCGAGACCTCGGCGGGCACCATGGGCAACATCCTGGCGACGCGGATTCACGCCAGGGGCGGCGCCGGCATCGTCACCGACGGCGCCTACCGAGACTCCCCGGCGATCGCCGAAATCGGCATCCCGGCGTACGCGGCGGCGATGAACGCCCACAGCAACAAGACCATTCACCATCCCAGCGAGATCCAGGTACCGGTCGCCTGCGGCGGGGTCGCGGTGTTTCCCGGCGACATCGTCGTCGGCGACAGCGAGGGAGTGGTCGTCATCCCGCGGCATCTCGCCGACACCGCCGCCGCCGAGGCGGAGGAGATGGAGGAGAGAGAGGACTTCATTCTCGAGCGCATCCGCTCCGGGGCGAGCATCGTCGGCAACTACCCCCCGGACGAGCGCACCCTCGCCGAGTTCGAGGAGTGGAAGCGCCGGCGGCGGCGGTAGCCCCGGAATTCACGCCACCAGCATGGCGGCGCCGAAGACCCCGGCGCTGTCCCCGAGCTGGTTGCGGGCGATCCGCGTCTCGCAGCGGTCGTTGAACATCCACCGGGCGAGCCGCCCGGGACCCTCGCTGTACAGCAGGTCGACGTTGCTGACGCCTCCCCCCAGGACGACGACGTGGGGGTCGAGCAGGTTGACGACCACCGCCAGCGCCCTGCCGAAGTAGTCGAGCAGGCGCTCGACCGCGGCCGTGGCGTGCGGGTCCGAGCCCAGGCGATGGAGATCGACGATTTCGGCCAGTGAGCGGCGCCGGCCGGCCGCCTGCTCGTAGAAGCGCTCGAGATGGGGGCCCGAAAGAAAGGTCTCGACGCAGCCGCGGCGGCCGCAGTAGCAGTCCGGCCCGGCGGGGTCGAGGAGGTTGTGGCCCCACTCCCCGGCGATCCCCTGGCAGCCGTAGAGGACGCGGCCGTCGACCACGACGCCTCCGCCGACTCCCGTTCCCATGATGATGCCGAAGACCGTCTCCGCCCCCCGGCCGGCTCCCAGGGCCGCCTCGGCCAGGGCGAAGCAGTTGGCGTCGTTGGCCATGGCGATCTCTACGCCGAGCTCGGTTTCCAGGTCGGCGCGCAGCGGCTCCCCGATCAGGCAGGTGGTGTTGCTGTTCTTGATCAGCCCGGTCTCCGGATCGAGGACCCCCGGAGTTCCGATGCCGATTGCCCGCGGGGCCTCGCCGACCTCCGCCTTCATGTCCTCGACCAGCCCGCAGATGCGGCGGCGCACCTGGACGTAACCCCCCTCGGCCCCGGTCGGCACGCGCAGCCGGCACAGCGGTTCGGCCGAGTCCCGCGAGGGCAGCACGACGCCCTCGATCTTCGTTCCCCCGAGGTCGATGCCCCATACCAGGTCAGCCATGGCTCACCCTCCCGCCGCCCCGGCCAGCGGCTCTTCCTCGATGACCCGCATCTGCATCCACTTGCCCTGCCGGAAGCGCCAGTAGAAGATGCCCGACGCGGTGATGATGTAGGCGCACAGGAAGCCCCACAGGACGTAGAGGCTGGCGTCGAAAAGGACGTGCGCCGCGTACGCAGGTATGAGCATGACCAGCCAGCCCGCGGCGAAAGCGGCGAAAAGGATGAAGCGCGTGTCGCCGGCCCCCTTCAGAGCCGCGGTGAAAATTATGTAGCCGGCGTCGAAAAGGCAGTACAGGGCGACGATGTTGAGCAGCAGCAGCGCCATCTCCCTCGCGGCCTCGAAGTCCTCACCCGACGCCCCGATGCCGTACGGCATCAGGAACCACTGCGGCACGGTGAAATAGGCCAGGGCCATGGCGCCCATGTAAAGCTGGGCGAGGTGCAGGCCGGACCAGGTCGCATAGGCGGCGGCTTCCGGCCGGTTCTGTCCGAGACGCTGTCCCACCATCGTCGACACGGCGATGCCGGCGCCGATGAGCGGCATGAAGGCCAGGGTGTTGATGTTGAAGGCGAGGTTCGTCGCGGTGAGCTCGAGAATCCCGGCGCGGCCCACGATGAGGATGAAGAGGGCGAACGACATCATGTCGAACATGAAGTTGACGCCGTTGGGCCCGCCGAACCGCAGCAGGCGGCCGAACAGGTCGCGGTCGAAGCGCCAGCCGGAAAGGGTGGCGAACTCGCGCCGGTACCTTTCCTGCAACAGCAGTGCGCAGAAAACCAGGGCGGCGAAGACCTCGGCGAGGTTGGTGGCCCAGGCGGCGCCGCGAATTCCCCAGGCCGGCAGCCCCCACTTGCCGAAGATGAGGCCGTAGTCGAGAACGATGTTCACCGCGGTGGCGGCGACGTTGACGTTGAACACCATCCAGGTCCTCCCGCGGCCGCTGTAGAAGCAGGACAGGGCGGTCGCCAGGATCAGCGGCGGATGGCCGAAACAGAGGATGCTGAAGTAGGTCACCTCCTGTTCCCGGATCGACGCCTCGTGGCCGATGAGGTCGAAGATCGGTTGCGCCAGGAGGATGAGGATGCCTGCGGCGGCGGCGCTGATGACGGCGAGGTAGCCGCCCTGCCAGAGGGCCGGACCGACGCGCCGGCGCCGTCCCGCGCCGTTGTACTGGGCGACGAAGGTGTTGACGTACGAGGCGACGCCGATGAAGAAGCTGGCGAAGACGAAGTTCGTCATGCCGCCGGGCAGCGCTGCCGCCATCGCCTCCGTCGAATACCAGGTGAGGAACATGCGGTCGACGAAGTGCTGGACGCTCCAGGCCGCGGTGCTGAGGATCAGCGGGAACGCGATGACGAGGAACTCGCGGTAACCGCCCTCGGCGCGCCAGCGCTCGACAAGGTAGTTGATCAAACGGTATGAGGTCCTTCGGCGGCCGGCTTCCGGGGGCCGCGGATTTCTTGCAGGGAGGGGATGGTTTCGTAGTTTCTGCGGCCCGCGGCGGGCGTTCCCGGCGAAGCGGCAGGCAAGCCGGTTAATCTAATCCATCCACCCCGTTTTCTCATGGGCAAAAAGAAGGCCAGAAGCACGGAGCGGTCCGCGTTCGGACTGACGATCCTCAAGAAATCACACCCCCGGATGCGGGCCCTGAGCAGGGAGAACGAGCCGGAAATCCACGGCGACCGGTTCTGGAAGACCAGCTTCCTGGTAATGGACTACCTGCGGCGCCAGGGCCTTCCGGAGCAGGCGAAGGTGATGGAGCTCGGCTGCGGCTGGGGCTTGGCCGGCATCTACTGCGCCAGGGAGTTCGGCGCCAGCGTCACCGGCGTCGACGCCGACCCCAACGTGTTCCCCTACATGCACCTCCACGCCGAGATCAACGGCGTCGACCTGTCGCACCGGAGATCGCGCTTCGAGAATCTCAAGAAAAAGCAGATGGCGGGGTACGACCTGATTATCGGCGTCGAGATCTGTTTCTGGGACGAGATGATCGACCCGCTCTACAAGGCGATCCGCAAGGCTTTGAAGGCGGGGGTGCAGCAGATTGTCATCGCCGACCCGGGGAGGCCCCCGTTCGACGAGGTGTGCGAGAGGGCGCAGAAGAAGCTCGGCGGCGAGATCAAGGAGTGGTCGGTCGAGGAGCCGAAGGCAAGCGGCTGGCTGCTGATAATCGGAAGCCTCCCGGTGAAAGGCTCCTCCCTGCGCTTCCCCTCGACCTCCTGACCTTTGCGCCTGCCCGCAGGGCAGATCTCAGAACCAGTTGGCCTTGTCGACGACGTTTGCCAGCTGCTCGCCGCGGGCGAAGCGCCGGCAGTTCTCGACCTGCAGCTCGAAGCGGCGCTCCTCCAGGTAGGGGCCGGACGCGGCGGTGTGGGGAGTCATCAGGAAATTCGGCGCCGTCCACAGCCGGTGTCCCGGCGGCAGCGGCTCGATCTCGAAGACGTCGAGAGCCGCGCCGCCGATCTTGCCTTCGTACAGGGCGTCGGCGAGATCTTCGATGACGACGTTGGCGCCCCGTCCTATGTTGATGAGAATGCCGCTGGTCTTCATGCACGCGAGCCGCTGTCTGTCGATGAGCCGCTCCATCCGGGGCGTCTGCGGGGCCGTCAGGATGACGAAATCCCCGCGGCCGAGCTGCTCGTCGAGCGCCTCCGGGGAGTACAGCTCGTCGACCCCTTCGGGCGCCTCGGCAACCCGCGGATCGATTCCTATCACGCGCATGCCGAAGTGGGAGCAGTGCCGGGCGGTTTCCGACCCGATGCCGCCGACCCCGATGATGACGGCCGTGGCCTCGGGAAGGTGAATCGACGCCCCCCCTTCGCCGCCGGGACGCCACTCCCCCCGCTGCTGCGCCGGAAGGTAGACGTGCAGGTGGCGGGCGAACGCCAGCACGAAAGCCATGATGTGGACGCCGATATGGTCGGAGTAGATGCCGCGCGTGTTGGTGACGACGACGTCGCTGGCGACCAGCTCGGGAAAATAGAAGCTCGGGGCGGGGCCGGCCGCAGGGCACGCCAGCCACTTGAGGCCGCCGGCGGTCGCCAGCAGCTCCGGGTCCATGAATCCGAAGGCAGCCGGCGCATCGGCCAGCTCCTCGAGCGCCCGGGCGCGGTCCTCGCAGACGACGACGTTCGCCTCGGGAACGGCCGCCTCGATTCTGGCGGCCATGCGGTGCAGGAAGTCGCCCGGAGGCGGCAGAAGCACGAATTTGAAGGACATCGATCGACCTTTCTGCAGAAATCAGCTCGGTCAGGAGGGGCGGTTAATTATCGCAATCCGCCGCGACTGTCAAACTTCACAAACTTCACCGGCCCTGCGAGGAACCATGACGGACGTCACCATCTACCACAACCCCGGCTGCAGCAAGAGCCGCGAGACCCTCGCGCTGCTGCGCGAGCGCGGCATCGAGCCGACGGTCGTCGAGTACCTGAAGTCCCCCCCCGACGAGGAGACCCTCGAGCGCCTGCTGCGCCTCCTTGAGATCGGACCGGCGGACCTGCTGCGCTCGAAAGAGGAGGAGTACGCCGACCTCGGCCTCGCCGCCAGGCTCGACGACCGCGAGGCGCTGATCGCGGCGATGGCCGCCCACCCGATCCTGATCGAGCGCCCGATAGTCGTCGCCGGCGGCCGCGCCCGCCTCGGACGGCCGCCGCAGCAGGTGCTAGAGATAATCTGACCGCGGCTCCGCCGAATGCGCGCGGACATGAAGCTCGGGTTCCTCGCTTCCGGCAGCGGCACCAACATGCAGGCGATCGTCGACGCCTGCAGGGACGGGCGCCTGCCCGCCGAGCCGGTGGTCGCGGTCGGAAACAACTCGCGGTCCCGGGCGCTGGAGCGGGCCCGCCGCCAGGGGATCCCGGCGTTTCACCTGAGCAGCCGCACCCACCCCGACCCGGACGCGCTCGATGCAGCCATCGCCTCGGTGCTGGGCCGCTGCGGCGCCGACCTCGTCTGCCTGGCGGGGTACATGAAGCTGGTCGGCCCGCGCACCCTGCGTGCCTTCGAGGGCCGCGTCCTCAACATCCATCCGGCGCTGCTGCCGAAATACGGGGGCCGCGGGTTCTACGGCGGGGCGGTGCACGAGGCGGTGCTCGCCTCCGGCGATACCGAGACCGGGGCCACCGTGCACCTCGTCGACGAGCTCTACGACCACGGCCCGGTGCTTGCCCGGGTCCGGGTTCCGGTGCTGGCCGGGGACACCCCGGAAACCCTGGCGGCGCGCGTCCTGGAACAGGAGCACCGCCTGTTCCCCGACACCCTGCGGAGAATCGCCGCGGGGGAGATCAACCTGCCGGACCCGGGCGCCGCCCGCCCAGCCTGAACCGCCTCGGGTCCCCGAGGCGCGCCGCCAGTCCGGCGGCATCCATCCCCGAGTGGCGCAGCACCCAGTCGACCTCGGCGGCCAGGGGGGAATCGAAGATCCCCGGGTCGTCGGCGGCGACCACGAGGTTCACCCCGGACTCGAGAAACCGCCGCACCGGGTGGGCCTCCGGGTCCGGCACCCCCCCTATGCAGAGGTTGGAGGTCGGGCAGGTCTCGATCACGACTCCCGACTTCGCTACGGCGTCGAGGGCGAACCTCTGCCGTTTCCTGACCGCCTCCAGCCGGCCCCAGTCGTAGGGTTGCGATACCAGGTCCCCCGCCTCCTTCCGGCGCAGCTCCGACCTCTCCCTTTCCAGGGCCTGTTCGTCGACCCCGATACCGTACCTGCGCAGGGCCCCGGCATGGGCGATGTCGTAGCCGATCTGGTCGAGCCGCTCCGAGACCGGCTCCTCCTCGTGGGCGCGCGGGCGGCGGCCAACGGCGATCGCCGGGTCGAGGCCGAGGGCCAGGCAGTGGCCGAGCCGGCGGGCCCCAAGGTCGGCGGCCTCGTGGCACCAGCGCACCGCGCTCTCCAGCGACTTGTCGTAGTACGACTCCCCGACGTGGTAGACGATCTCGAGGGCGCGCCCGGGACGCCGGACGTTGTCGGCGGCGACCCGGTCGAACAGGGGCCTGGCGCTCTTCGGCGGGAACCCCTCCTCGACGTGGCAGAAGTCGAGGCCGACCACGGTGTCGACCAGCTCGGGGGACTGGTCGAGCAGACGCTGCACCAGCGCATAGGCTTCCAGGGGCTCCCAGCGCGGCAGCGAGATCACGTAGCGGCCGGTGAAGCCGCGGGCGGAAGCCCGGCGGATGATCTCGGCGTTGACCCTGTGGAAGGAGAGGAACCCATCGGGGTTGCCGACGCCGCGGTTGTCCATGGCCCGGTACTCGACGTACTGCAGACCTTCGGAGCGGTGGCGCTCGACAGCCGCGGCGAACAGCTCGCTTTCCCTGCCGACCGCCGCATAGTGGCGGGCGAGGCAAAGGAAAAACTGGAACTTGGCGAGGAATCGGTGGAAGTCCGGGCCGTCCTCGGGGGTGTACACGAAGTGGCGGCGGAAGCCGTCGGCGCCGCCTGGGGACCCCGACAGGGCGTCCCGATACAGTCGGGCAACGTCGGGCCGCTCGCCGTAGGCGTGCTCGTACCTGTCGCAGAAGCTGGTCCAGTCGACCTGGTCGTAAACGCCGCTACCGAAGCGGATCAGATCTTCGGCGTAAAAACAGCCGCCGATGTGTACGTGCAGCTCGCAGGTCCTGTTCGCGTCCAGATGCATGGTCCTTTAAACCTTAAAGGAACCTGAAAAAAAAGGAACCTGAAAAAGTTTGACCCCTTTTGACCCCTATTGTAGCTTGGTCCGCTACCCGGAAGATGGTCTAACTGAGCGTTTCTCGCGACACGGCTCGACAGGCTTCGCCGACGGTAGTCAGCGCGCAATGAGCCCAGTCACGCGCACGGCCCTGGCGCATCTGCGCCATGAGCAGCCTGTGCCCCAGCCATTAAGCAGCACCCAACTCAATCATATATCTACTTGAGATCCACCTCATGCAGTTCCTGCCCGGCTGCTCCTTCTACCACGAAGGTCTCCAGCTGCTCAAACCCCTGCTGTGCCTGTGCCACCAGCGCTTCTTGATCGTACATTTCGCATCGTAGGACCTTTGTGCCCTTTCCGGGGAGCCGTACATGAAGTTCGATACTCAATGTTAGGCATCACAGGGGTCCTACGCTAGTTTTTTTAAGATCGCAACTCCCTACACCACAACGGCTTACAGTTCCCAGGAAATGGGACACCCAAATGATTACTGTTCTGCTAGTCATTGCCGCGACTTCTGTTTCGGCAGAAAAACTTTCGTGGTCTCCGCAAGGAGATCGCCTGGTATATGTGGATGAAGAAGAGCTGTTCGTGGTGGACGCCTACAGCCATCAGGTCACTTCCATCGGACCCGGGTCTGATCCGACGTGGTCGCCGGTCGGAGACCAGATCTTGTTCACCCTCAAGAGCAGGACGGGGAATACACTGACGTGGGAGACGTTCATCGTGCAGGCGGGCGGTTCGGGGCGTCGACGAATCGGGGAGGGCAAGGCGGTGGGATGGTCCCCGTCCGGAGACCGCTATGCCTACTGGCAATCCCAGCTTCTGCCCGTTAGAAACTCGGAATACGAAGAACCCGCCCCGGTGATCTTCATAGAAAACCTCGAAGGAGAACTCCACAAGAAAGTCGTCCTGGACCGCCTCGATTACGACGTGACCGACTGGTGGTCGCTGGGAATCGTCTACCAATCCGTGGATGGATGGGCGATACGTGCATCCGAGCACAAATCCACGAGGATTCTGGATCCGGATTCGGATCCGGATCCGTACCGGCGAGTGGTGGATGGAGCAGAATGCAGCCCCGGAAGCATGAGCTGGTCGGCAGCCACTTCACGATTGGCCTATCACTTCAGGACACAAACCTACGCTTTCTCGAATGCCGAGCTCGGGATGCCTGACGATTGGGTCCCCCCCCACGGACTCTTCGTAAAGGAGCTGCGCGGGACACCGTGGGAAATCGGTCAAAACCTGGGATATACCAATTCTTCCTGGTCTCCCGACGGCCAACGGCTGGCATTCAGTCTCGAGGGACAGATCCTCGTTGCTTCAGGTGATTCGCTTCAGCAGATCAGGCACCTGACGTTCGATTCGCAACATAAGGTCGGAGTCTACTGGAGCCCTGCCGGCGATCAGATCGCCTACTTCAGCCAGACAGACCGGCAGGCGCTGCGTCGTATCCTGAAGTTCGTGCAGGTAGATACGCCCACCGGAATCAGGCCAAGCAGCTGGGGCGAAATCAAGAAGTCGCTGGCTTTGCCCATGGAATGAAAAAGCAATCTGAATAAAAACGGGAGTGGCTGGGGACACAGCCACCCCCTTTTCGTTCCCCATAAGAAACGGAACCTGCTAGCCGTGCTCGTTCAGCGCGTCTCTCAGTTCCTGAGCATATTCCGTCTGCTGGGCCACGGAAATGTTGGGGTTGCCAGCGTTAGAAGAGAGCCACCGGCTCCAGAATCCGAAGCTCTCGTTCCAGGGTCTGTCCAGATCACTTGTGCCTGGAAGAGCATTCCCGTCTTCGTCTTTGAAGAAGCAGTTGGCCACGTGCTTCTCCACCCTGTCGAGCCGTTGCTGGAAATCGTCCGCACTGATCAGCTGCTTCAGGGTGAAGAAATACTCGACGTGGTCATGAGCGTCCATGGCCTGTCTTGCCCATGCCTTGTAGTTGACGATATGTCCGTCGCCGAGGCCGTCTTGGTCGGTGAACTCCCATTTGATGTTTGTTCTGGCAGCGAGGCTGTTCCGGGTCAGGTCCAGAGTATTCTCCTTCAAGCCCCAATCGGAAGGTCCTTGCGCCGGCGGAAAGACGATCAGCCTGAGACTCGAGTCGATAGTACCGAGGATGGTGGCTATGTGCCCGATCATCTTTGCCTGACAATTGGCCTGAAAATGAACCAGATCCTTGTAGAGCCTTTTGACCGCGACGTAGTTGGAACCGTTCCATGGCGCCCAGTCCGGCCCGTCGTAGGCGTCTTTGCTGCCCAGCTTGTGGTCATCGATCACGTTGGTGTAGGGAGCGCAAGCCCTGCGATAATATTCCCATTCGGTTGCTCGGTGCACGGCTACAGTCTGGAAATCTTCCGGGTTGTGCTCCATGGCGTACGTGGCCCAATCGGTGCCGAGTTTCCACACCACGGGACGGTATTCGTGATTCCACCGTATTCCCTTCAGTCGGGTCCCGGCCCGAGAGGAGTCTCTCAGGTCGGTAACGATCGTGCGGACGTCGGAGTAGAACTGGTGGCTGGGAGAATCATAAAACCCGTTTCTGTCGTACGTCTCCAACTGCATCCCCTTCCAAGTGTACCCGTTGGGAAACACATGGGAGTCTCCTTCGAGGTTGAGGGCCCAGTAGATGTCCAGAGGGTCCTCGTCATCGAAGGCGGAAACCTCGTTTTGCATTCTGGTCCAGATGTCATCCACACCCCCGGCCTCGTCGGGTTTGGCCCCGGACTGGAATGTGTCAAATCCCTGATCCCGCAGGGAGGCTATACCCAGGTTCTTCATGCTTCCGGGTCGGTGGAGAAGTCTCATTTTTTTGTTCCTTTTTCGAGTTGTGTGCTACGTTGGGATCGGAAAAAAAAACAACCTGCCTCAATGCATCGTTTAGTGTGTATTCATTTCATATATATATATTTTCCTCTGATGACTTTGGTATATAATTCCCAATTGGATCATCCTCTCCTTTCGTGTTGGCCAGTAAACGAGACCCGCAGCATTTTTTTACTTGGCTGCCTAGTCGTGATTTTGTTGGATGCACTTGTTTCTTACCGGAACCTCAAGCATTGTGTCGGAATTCCTTCCCTCTTTTCCCGACCTATCTCGAATCGACGACCCACTGGAGTCCACGCGCCATGTAGCCCACCCTTCCTATAGAAGCCCGAACTTCGGTACCACCTAATCGAGGTACTCCCTCAGGCCCGCCTCCTCAAAGACCTGCCGCAGCTTCCCCATCCACTCGTAAATTGTCCCCCGCGCAATCCCCGTATCCCGGGAAATCTCCGAGACCGTCTCCACTCTCAAACGGCGGCACAGCATGCGCCACTCCGGCGGAAGGGTTTCCATCAGCGCCGCCAGATCGATGGCCAGGGCCTGCCGCTCCTCCCACGGCCGCGACACCGCCCCGGTGCGCAGCAGGTGGTCCTCCCCATCCAGGCTGTCCAGCCGCTCCACCGTACGCCCTTCATCGTCCTCCAGGCACTCGTTCAACGAACCGCCGCGGAGACGGTAATCCCGCAAACCCGCCTTCTGTGACTCGATCAGGGTGGAAACCCGGTTGGCCACCACCCGGGAGATGAAGGTGGTGCGCCGCCCGCGCTCGGGGTCGTACTGGGGAAGCCGGGTCAACAGGTCCAGGAACAGCTCCTGTTCCAGGTCCTTGCGCTCGCTGACCCCGAAACCTGCCTGCCCGGCCAGCTGCCGGGCCTTGAACCGGATGTGCTGAACGGCATAGCGGTCGATGCCGCCTTGCCAGGCGTCCAAACTCATTGCGCCTCCTCCGGGCCGGGCAGAAGCGGGCGCAGGGGTCGACCTGGACCGGCAAGGCCGCCTCAAACAAAGAAGCGGAAGCCTTGTGAGGCGCCGGTTCGGCGACACCCACAACGACCTCCGCTTCTGCGGCCAGCCGGTTGTCTGGTGTGAGACCGTGTCTATTGCCTGGGGGCCGGATTCAGGTCCGTTCCCCGTCCGCCACGGTCATGCGGACGGGCATGCCATCGTCAATCACGAGCTCCAGAACCCGGAACGTCTGCTCCCGGTCGAAGACTTCGAACAATTCCGCCACTTTATTCTTGCAGAAGTGGCGGCAGAAGCCGTCGGCGCCGCCGGGGGACCCCGACAGGGCGTTCCGATACAGTCGGGCAACGTCGGGCCCCTCGCCGTAGGCGTGCTCGTACCTGTCGCAGAAGCTGGTCCAGTCGACCTGTTCGAAAACGCCGCGGCCGAAGCGGATCAGATCCTCGGCGTAAAACAGCCGCCGATGTGTACGTGCAGCTCGCAGATCCTGTTCGCGTCCATGGTCGGGGGCATGGCGGATAATGATAGCGGCGGTTCGGGCGGTCAGTAAAGGGCGTTGCCTGTGACGGTCCAAAAGTATGATATTACGGAGGCCACTCGGTAGTTTACCTCCCTTACAAGGAGTTGGTTTTTTTTCATTCTTTTTTATAACAGACCGAAACAGGATGATAATGATTGTCCAAATCGTTTCCTGCACACTGATCGTCATCGTCCTCCTCTGTCCGCTTGCAGCCAATACACCAATCTCATGGTCTCCCCAAGGAGACCGGTTGGTTTATTCGCTCCCGGAAGAACAGGAACTCACGGTCGTTGACGTCCACACCCGTCAATCCCTTTCTCTCGGCAGGGGATCTGGTCCGAATTGGTCTCCGGCAGGCGATCGGATTCTGTTCGTCGTCGTCGATTCCTGGCCTGAGCCTCCGGGGCCTGTGTTTGTCATCAATGCAGACGGCACGGACCGCCGCCTGATAGCAGAAACAGGTGGGTCCCCCCATTGGTCTCCTGATGGCAGACGCCTTGCCTTTTCCTTCATACGACAGGCAAGATGCTACGACACCGGCTACCAACCTGAGTTCGTGGTAGTTATCCAGGATGAGGATGGAGGAAACCGGCAGGAGCATTCCCTGCTTTGCGAAGGGGTATCAGGTATCAGCGCCTGGTGGTCCATAGGTATCAATTTCAGACATTTTTGGGGAAATATAGAGTTCCATGAATACAATTCAGAAGTGTTTGATCCGGAAACAGGAAATCGTGGGTGGGTACCATATACGGCAAGTTGGTCGGGGGCCTCGGGCAAGTTGGCCTTTTTTGCAGATGAAGATTTTGCAAAGGAATTTCCTGGACCTACGCCCCTGCTTGAAAACGGCACCTATGTAGTAGATGGTTCGGGGAGTTTCGAGCAGATGGATAACAGGATTCGCCAAGGCGACGTTTTCAAGGTTACCGACTTGACCGGCCTTTTCAGACCTGCCTGGTCTCCCGATGGCAGGTACTTGGCTATCAATCACTGGATAGAAGAAGACGATGCCCGGAAGATATCCATTGTCGGCGCAGACGGCTCGGGCCTGACGCGCCTGACAGCCCGGCCCGGCTGGGATTCCCAGCCCAGTTGGAGTCCGACTGGAAACAAGATCGCCTACTACTGCGACTCCTGTACCGGGTCTGTGGAGTGGATAGACGTAGACCCTCTTATTGCGTCCGGAGTCGAGTCCACCGGATGGGGCACTCTCAAAAATCAGCCTCGTTGACCGGCTCTGATGGTGGGAAAGCAGAAAGGCCATCCGGGCGGAGCGGACGGCCTTTCTGCTTTCTCCAGGGAATTTAGACAGGAGTTGACCCGATTTCGTGGACACTTCATTTCTTGAAGAAGAGAAAAGGAGGATGTCCAACCATGCCGAAATCAAAGGGCCCATATCCCCCGGAATTCCGGCCGGGGTAACCTCAGATTTGAGAATTGGCTTGAGCATGGAAAAACGGAAGTTGGGACCCCTCCGAAACACCTTCCTGGTCTTCCTGTTCGCTTTCAACTCCGCGGCCCAAGGTCAATCGATATCGTGGTCGCCCAAAGGGGACAGGCTGGTTCACTCGCTCAATTTCAACCTCACCGTTGTCGATGTGGATGCCTTACAAAGCATCGAGATCGGCGTTGGATGGGCGCCGAAATGGTCTCCAACCAGCGATCAGATCTTGTTCGTTCTCTCAGGAAGGATCTTCCTTGTCAACGCTGACGGCTCGGACCCCCTCCCGGTGGCCACAGGACAAACTCCTCTGTGGTCACCCGACGGCACTCGCTTTGCCTTCTCGACGAGAAAACAGGTAAACGACAGGGGCCATAAATTGGATGCGATGGTTGTTCACCTGGCAGATTCCAATGGAGACAATCCGAGGGAAGCTTTCGAAGTATGGGGCCCTTTCATTGAGCCGCTCGACATATACGCCTGGTGGCCCATGGGTATTGCGTATGAAGTCTGGAACCTTATCCCGGAGGGAACTTCAGAACACCTTATCGATCTGAAAAAAAAATCGCACGTCGATTCGAGGGTAGGGAACCCGGAGATAAAGTTCAATCCTGGCACCCCATTGCAGTATAGAGGCGTATGGTCGCCAGCATCTGAAAAATTGGCATTTCCCGTGCCCGGCAAAGAATCGGATCCAAAATACCGGTTGAGTCACCTGGGCTTGGATGTTGGGATTCACATGATAGATCTTTCGCTGGATCGCCGTAGTTGGGAGTACCATGCCAGTACAGCGAAAGTAACCGACATGGAATCTGTCTCGTTCCCTTCATGGTCTCCTGATGGCCGGCGCCTGGTTTTTGCGGGAAGGATGGAAAGGAACAATCAAGAGATATTCATCGTTGGATCGGATGGAACGGGGCTGACCCGAATAACCCATTCTGAAGAACAGGAACGGGTTCCCGAGTGGAGCCCCCGGGGAGACAAGATCGCCTTTTTTCGCGGTCCCCGTTTAATTGTGATTGACGTTTCTGGTCTTTCTTCTCATCCCACCCGAGTCGAACCCCGGAGTTGGGGTGAAACCAAGAAGGCCTTACCGTTGTACATACAGCCATGATTCTGTCCCCCGAAAGGCGTTGCCAACTCTTGGATTTTGCGAACCTTTTTCAACCCACCCGGGAGATGATGGTGGTGCGCCGCCCGCCCTCCGGGTCGTACTGGGAAGCCGGGTCAACAGGTCCAGGAACAGCTTTCCCCGACCAGCCGGTTGTCTGGTGTAAATCTATCTGGGGTATTTCGGCAGGACTATTTCGAAAGCTGTGACTCTTTCATGGCACCCCACCCCTGAATTTCAACGGACGTGGGGTCTTCTTCGAGCTCTAACAAGACGCGAAAGCCGACCCAGGAACCACCTTCCCGATCAATGCCCCATAAACCACGGAATGCAGGTCGGGAGTGATAAATGACAACATACTCTGGTTGATCATCAGTTCCTACGTTACCAGAGTCCCCCCCTCGGGTAATTGCCAAGCCTTCCAACCGGGCAGAAGGTCCGACCGGGTCCACAACTTCTTCAGCATACTCCCTGAAGTGGCCATCGAACACTAACTCCCACACGTTCCCCTGCATGTCGAACAACCCCCAGGGGTTACCGAACAAAGGGTCGCTTCCGACATCGCATCGAAGGGTGCGTCTACACATGTGTTTCCATGCCTCGGACTGGTCGTCTCCCGATACCCAGAGCGTCTCCGTTCCCCCTCGTGCCGCGTATTCCCACTCCGCCTCGGTGGGCAACCGAAACGTCCTACCGGAGAATTCACTTAGAAAGCCCATGAACTCCTGAACCTGCAACCAGGAAATTGTCGTAGCAGGTCTCTGGGATCCTCTCCACGAAGCGGGAAAGTTTTTCCACTCTTCAGGCTCTGTTCCCATCACCGCCACCCACTGCTCCCGGGTGACCTCGTATTTCCCCAGGTAAAACCCCTTGGTGAGGGTGACTCGGTGCTGGGGGAATTCGCGATAATTGCCGGCGTACTTACCAATCTCTTCTTGGCGGTTCTCCGCGGTCCCCATCAGAAAGGAACCCGCCTCAATGCGCACAAACCTCATGGAACTGCCGGAAGGCAGATCCACCGTTTTTTCAGGATTACCGATGACCAGCCCTGGAACCAGGCACAGGACAATGGCGATCGACGCGATGTGCAATTTGTTTCCGTGATTGTTGTCTGGTGTGAAGACTGTTCCTGGTTCCACCGCCGGTCATCTCCTGGTCAGGATCCATGTGACGAAATCCATCCACAAAAGCATCAGCAACCTATCCTTTTCTTACCTTCCGCAAGTTCATTTTTTTACAACTGCCTGGGCTATGGGTCTCCCAAGCGGCTCCGAAGGTTGAAGTGGTGTGGGGGGTTGATAGGGTGCCGCAAACCCGTTACCCCAAGGCCTCCTTGACCTTGTTCATGTACTGTCTCTGCTCGGATAGTGCATCCGGATCTTGTAATCTCCTCCATTTTGACCAGAAAGCAAAGTGATCTGGCTGATTGGTTACTCCAGGGTTCTGGAGGTTTTCGATGTAAGATACCACACTTTCAGTCGAAAGGCTGCTCCCCTGCTGCATTACGAAGTAGTAATCGTTGCCTCCTGCCTGTCCTGCCCAATTGTCGATTAGACTTTTATTTCCCGCTTGGGAACCTGAGTCCCAGGCAGAGATTTCCCAAACCGGGTTGGCCGGACTTCCTACTCCATCCAGGTCCAGGGTATACTCCTCTTTCGCATAGACCGAGTTGGGTCCTTGCTGCGGCGTATAGACAATGAATTTCAGATCGCTGTTTACACTGGCGATCTTGCTACGCAGGATTTCGATCATTGTCTTCTGTAAATTCACCTGGTAATCCACAAACCGGCGGTAAAGCCTTGGCACTTCGGGGTGGAACTGTGCCCAAATCTGGGGAAGATTTGTCCCGTCATAAGCGTTTTTGGATCCAATCGAAGGAACGGCCTCTCGCCACTGCTCCCACAGTTCCTCCCCATTACTGTTTTCATACACTGAATTGTATTCCGTTTCATGATTTTCCAAAGCGTGATCATGCCACCTCGGTCCTTCTTTGAACAGATTGGGCGCGATTTCATGATTCCACCGTATCCCCACCAATCGACATCCAACCAATTCTTCCACCTCTTCGATACGGATTTTCAGATCCGTGTAAAAAGCATGGGCGGTGTTATCGTACCATTCCTCCCGGTCAATTATGTTTACTTGACCGCTTGCGGCACTTGCACTGGTGTAATTGGGACAGGCGTATGGATCGCCCCAGAACTGGATGGGGAGAATGAGGTTGTAAGGACCTCCAGCATTGAACCAACCATCGATATTTCCCACCTCCTCGCCGATTATGTCATCGATATCCGTGCCCGAATGAATTTGATTCAACTGAAAGGTGTCGAAGCCGTACTCACTGGCGTCCCGAACTTCCAGGTCCACTAGTATTCCTCGTCCGTAAAGCGCTTTCATTCTTTTCCTCCTTGGGAGGTGTCTCGGAAAAGGGGCGACACAACAGGTTTGTGCCCCCCTGCCGCTGTTTACGTATGCGCTTGTTTCTTACCGGAACCACAAGCAAAGTGTCGGGACTCCTTTCCTCTTTCCCCGGACCATCTCGAAGCCCACGACCCACTTGAGCCCCCCGAACCACCTTTCCCCTTTCCTATATCGGGAAGCCCGAACTTCGGTACCTAATCGAGGTACTCCCTCAGGCCCGCCTCCTCGAAGATCTGCCGCAGCTTCCCCATCCACTCGTAAATTGTCCCCCGCGCAATCCCCGTATCCCGGGAAATCTCCGAGACCGTCTCCACTCGCAAACGACGGCACAGCATTGCCCACTCCGGCGGAAGGGTTTCCATCAACGCCGCCAGGTCGATGGCCAGGGCCTGCCGCTCCTCCCACGGCCGCGACACCGCCCCGGTGCGCAGCAGGTGGTCCTCCCCATCCAGGGTGTCCAGCCGCTCCACCGTACCCCCTTCCTCGTCCTCCAGGCATTCGTTCAACGAACCGCCGCGGAGACGGTAATCCCGCAAACCCGCCTTCTGTGACTCGATCAGGGTGGAAACCCGGTTGGCCACCACCCGGGAGATGAAGGTGGTGCGCCGCCCGCGCTCGGGGTCCTACTGGGGAAGCCGGGTCAACAGGTCCAGGAACAGCTCCTGTTCCAGGTCCTTGCGCTCGCTGGCCGCGAAACCTGCCTGCCCGGCCAGCTGCCGGGCCTTGAACCGGATGTGCTGAACGGCATAGCGGTCGATGCCGCCTTGCCTGGCGTCGAAACTCATTGCGCCTCCTCCGGGCCGGGCAGAAGCGGGCGCAGGGGTCGACCTGGACCGGCAAGGCCGCCTCAAACAAAGAAGCGGAAGCCTTGTGAGGCGCCGGTTTGGCGACACCCACAACGACCTCCGCTTCTGCGGCCAGCCGGTTGTCTGGTGTGATACCGTGTCTATTGTCTGGGGCCCGGATTCAGGTCCGATCCCCGTCCGCCACGGTCATGCGGACGGGCATGCCATCGTCAATCACGAGCTCCAGGACCCGGAACGTCTGCTCCCGGTCGAAGACCTCGAACAATTCCGCCACTTTCTTATTGAGTGTAATTCCATGGTTGGCGTCCCCCGCGTTCGTCCCGTTCCTCCTGCCGAATACCATCTGGCGGGCGGCCTTTGGCGGTGGATCCAGCACCGGCTCCCCGTAGCGTACTTCGAGCCCTTCGATGCGCCCGAAGTTGATCTCCTGCATCATTTCGACCAGGCGGCGCCTGGCAGGAGTCAGGGCCGCCCTGGTTATACCATCCGTCATGCCTTGTGATCCGTCGGGGTCACGCCGTGCAATTCCATGGTTTCCTTGATCCCGGTTCAGCTACCGTTCCATACCGGCAAATCGGAAAAAGTGTCGGCCTTTTCAGCAACAATCAGTAGAGCCTTCCCCCACGGTCATGCGGAGGGGCAGCCCGTCGTCGATCACGAGCTCCAGAACCCGGAACGTCTGCTCCCGGTCGAATACCTCGAACAATTCCGCCACCTTCTTCTTAAGTGCGTAGCCGTCCTGGCTCCGAATCTGGTTCGGCCCGTTTTTCTTCCCGAACACCATTTGACGCACCGCCATCGGCGGTGGATCGAATAACGGTTCCCCTTCCCGTACGTCCAGTCTTTCTATGCGTCCGAAATTGATCTCCTGCATCATTTCCACCAGGCGGCGCCTGGCAGGAGTCAGGGCCGCCTTGGTTACCTCGTCCGTCATTCCGTCCTCCTCCATAGATCCCATTTTCGAAAAAATGAAAACCTATGGCCGACTTAAGGTCAGTTCAAATGGAGTTTTTCAAGATTGTTTTCAGGAGCAGCGACTTTCAGAGACTATAGTGAAACATGCTCATACATATAGGGGATACATAGTGAAATCATAGGCCCTCAGTACGGACCAGGTAAGATTCAAATCCGTTACTATCTCCATTAATTCAGGGTTTTGCGATAACTTGGCAATGTATTCTTGACACTCACCAATTGTTACGCGTTATATGAGCTATGCGGAAGTGTGGGATATATCCTCAACCGGCAAATCCACGAAACACGGACGGGCAAACCCATGCCCGGACCGAGTTGGAGCACAGGAAACGACATGCGTGGAGCTCGGATCTCCCGGCTGAGCGAGGCCAGCCTCCGCACCGCCCTGAGCCTCGACCTCGTTACCATCCTGAAAGAGGTTGTAGACAACGCACGGCTGCTGATCAACGCCCGTTACTGCGCGCTTGCGGTCTTCGACGGCACCAGGGATTTGCAGCAGTTCGTCACCTCCGGCATCACTCCCGAGGAACGTCAACGTATAAAGGAGGAGGGGCCGGGGGGGAGGGGGCTGCTCGGGTACGTGAACAGGAGTCAGAAACCGTTGCGCCTGGCAAATCTCCGCGAGCATCCCGAATCGGTCGGCTTTCCCGAAAACCACCCGCCGATGAATACCTTCCTCGGGATTCCGATCCGGCATCTCGGAAAGAATTTCGGCAACCTCTATCTGACCGAGAAGGATGGCGGGCAGGAGTTCACTCCAGAGGACGAAGAGATCCTCGTACTGTTCGCGTCGCACGCGGCAGCCGTCATCGCCAACGCCCGCAGGTACAGCTGCGAACATCGGGCCCGGGCGGACCTGGAGGCGCTGATCAGCACCTCGCCCGTGGGGGTGCTGGTCGTCGACGCGGAGACGCGGACCGTCCTCTCGGTCAATTACGAGGGGGAGCGGATCATGGGGGTCCTTCCAGAGCCCGGCATTACCCTGGATCAGTACCGCGAGGCGATGACCTGCAGCCGTCCTTCCGGAAATCCGGTGGCGACCGATGAGCTCCCTCTGGAGCGGGTGCTTGACAAGGGAGCGACCGTGCGCGCCGAACAGCTGGTTTTCCATCATGCCGACGGCGAGACGGTTACCGCGCTCGTAAACGCCACCCCGATTTACTCGCAAGACGGGCAGATCCTGTCCGCTGTTGCCGTCATCCAGGACATCACGCCGCTGGGAGAGTTGGAAAAGGTGCGCTCCGAGTTACTCTCCAAGGCGAGCCACGAGCTGCGGCTGCCGCTTTCCGCCATCAAGGGTTCGACGGCCATGGCCCTGGACGCCCCGTCTCCCCCTGATCCTGAGGAGGCGCGTCAGCTTTTTCAGATCATCGACGGTCAGGCGGACCTTCTGCGTGGCCTGATCAACGACCTTCTCGACATGACCCACCTCGAGACCGGGGCCCTGTCGTTAACGCCCGAGCCGGCGGACCTCAATGACTTGGTCGATCACGCGAGAAGCACCTTCCTGGGCGGTGGGGCGGGGAACAGCATCGAGTTCGACCTCCCGCCCAACCTGCCCCGCATCCAGGCGGGCAAGCTTCGCATCCTCCAGGTGCTGGACAAACTCTTTGCCAACGCCTCGAGGTACTCGCCCGATACGTCCACTATCAGGGTGACCGCGCGGGCTTCGGATTTCCACGTGGCGATCTCTGTAGCAGACGAAAGCAGGGGTGTATCTGCGGAGCACCTGCAGAACCTGTTCACGAAATTCTACAGGAGGGATCGCGAGGACGGGGAGGAAGACGCAGGGAACAGCGGTCTGGATCTTGCGATCTGCAAGGGCATAGTCGAAGCCCACGGCGGCCGGATATGGGCGGAGAGCGACGTACCCAAAGGGGGGACGCGAATCACCTTCACCATTCCCGTTGCCGAGGAAGGCGGCGGGCAGTCCGCACTCTCGTACCAAGGTGAGAGCGGAACAGAGTGGTCGCGCATTGAGGCAGTCGACGACCCGCAATACCCGCAAGCTGTTACCCCTTCACCTTTTCGCCTGGGAGACCTGACGATCGACTACGACGAACGCTCCGTGACCCTGGCCGGCCATGCGGTGCAGCTGTCCCCGACGGAATACAGGCTGCTTCTCGAGCTTTCCATCAAAGCCGGGCGGGTGTTGACCCACCGTCAATTGGGAGAACGGGTCTGGGGTTCGGATCACTCCACAAATCCGCAGGTCATACGCGCCTATATAAAGGACATTCGCCAGAAGCTGGGCGACGATGCACGCAATCCCACGTTTGTCTTCACTGTGAATCGCGTCGGCTACCGCATGGCAAAACCACCTGGCCCGCATTCGGCAACAGCAGCCGTGTCCAAGCAAGCCGGTCAACGAAGAAAGCCCGAAGCTCCCGGAGGTGGGTCGCCTTCATGATAACTGCTTTTCTGGTCCTGGCCGCTGTTTCCGCCTGCGCGGAAAGCCTGTCGTGGTCCCCTTCCGGCGACCGACTGGTCCACGACATCGACGGCCAGTTGGTAGTAATGGACGCCTACAGCCATGAGGAAACGATCCTGGGGCCCGGGCAGCATCCGAAATGGTCTCCCGCAGGGGACCTGATCCTGTTCCACCACATGGAGCAGGTTTTCGTTCAGGAACCAGCGGAAAACAGCCCCCGCCGGCCTGTCGGAGACGGACGGGCCGTGGACTGGTCTCCAGATGGAGACCGCATTGCCCGCTGGCAAAGTGAAATACGGGAAGGTGAAATCGTTCCCGTCGTCTACTTGCAGACGGTCGACGGCCAGAACACCCAGGAGATTGCCCTGAGTTACCTGGATTATGACGTGACTGCCTGGTGGTCCATCGGCATCCTGTACCTGACTGTCGAAGGGTGGGGCATGCGGACGGCTCAGCACGGGTACGCCGGCGTTGTGGATCCCGAAACCGGCCGGCATCGTGCAACGCCGGATTGCGAGCCTGAGACCGTCAGCTGGTCGCCTGCGTCCGGGCGGTTGGCGTTTTTCTACACACAACCGGACTACGGCCTCGACGACGGTTTCGTTCCAAGCACGCGCCTCTACGTCTGGGATTGGTTCGGCCATGAGTGGTTCGGGGGCGAGTTTTGGGAGATCGGCGACAACCTGTCCGGAATCTATGCCCCGTCCTGGTCCCCGGATGGCCAACGGCTGGCGTTCTCCCTGAAGCTCGAAGGGTATGTCTACGAAATCTTTCAGGCCCAGGGGCCGGACCTGCAGGACATCCGGCAACTGACGTCCGATGGACAATGGAGCCTCCGGCCCAGTTGGAGCCCGGCCGGAGACCAGATCGCTTACTTCAGCAGTCCGGTCTCGAGCAGGAGTTACTCCGTGAAGTTCTTGCCGACCTCGCAGGATCCCCCGACGGCCGCCGTCAGAAGCCGGACCTGGGGCCAGGTCAAAACCCAGAATCTGGAATGACTCCTATGCGGGACAAAAACCAGAAGGCCCCACCTCCTGCCTGGGGGGTGGGGCCTTCCTCGTTCAGCCTTGTCTTCCCTGTCGGGTTCCTGCCTGCCTGCTACCCGTGTTCGTTGAGCGCACTCCTGAGGTCGGAGACGTAGCCCGCCTGCTGGGTGGCATCGATGTTATTCCCGTCATTTCCCAGGGACGTGGTCCAATTGCTCCAAAACCCGAAGGAATCGTCCCACGGCCGGGTGATGCCCTCGGTGTTCTCCAGGTCGTTGCCGTCCTCGTCCTTTAGGAACCGGTTGGCGACAAGCTGCTCGATGCGATCCCGCCGGGCCTGGAACCCTGACCGCTCTATGGACTGCTGAAGCGTGAAGAAGTAGGGAGCGCCCGCGTTCGATGCCTGGCGGGCCCAGGCCCTGAGAGCGACGTAGGGTTCTTCGCGGAAATCCCAGTCACCCATTTCCCAAATGATGTTCGGCTTGTCGGTCAAGCCGTTCAGGCTCATGTCCAGGGTGTATTCCGTCTTGCCGTGGACGGTCGGCCCCTGGGCCGGCGGGTAGACGATGAGCTTCAAGCTGGAGCTGATGTTGGTCAGAAGATCGGATACATGGCCGACCATCCTGGCCTGAACATCGCACTGGAAGTCGACCAGCTTCCTGTACAGCCTGCGACATTCGGCATATTCGCACCCGTTCCACGGAGCCGTCGGGTTGTTGTAGGCGGCGTTTGCCTTCAGTTGCCGATCTTCGGGCTCGTCCGTGTTCGGCGCGATGGCCTTGCGGAAGTTCCACCATTCGGTCGCCCGGTGGTTCATGCAGACATTGTAGTCCGACGCCGCGTGTTCCTGGGCATAGTCGGTCCACTCGCTGCCCAGCTTCCAGACCACCGGCCCGTATTCGTGATTCCAGCGGATGCCCTTCAGCCTGGACCCGGCGCGGCTGCTGTTCCGGATGTAGTTGACGATGTCCCTGATGTCGCTGTAGAAGGCGTGGTTCGGGTTGTTGTACCAGGATTCCCGCTGGTAGGTCTCCAGCTGCAGGGCTTTCCAGTCGTGTGTATTGGGAGGAGGAAACACACGGTCGTCCCCTTCCAGGGTCAGGGCCAGCCAGATGTCCATCTGGTTCCCGTCCTGAAAGCTGGAAACGGCACCGGTGACTCGGCTCCAGATGGCGGCCAGGTTGTTCTGGTCCTCCGGCTTGAATCCGTGCTGGTAGGCGTCGAATCCCTGGTTTTTGAGGCTCTGAATGTTCAGGCCCTTGAGACTTGCCGGGCGATGCAGAAGTCGCATGGTTCAAGTTCTCCCCTATTATGGGTGTGGTGGCCGCGGGATGTCACAACTGTTTTGTTACGCTCCGCTCGGCCGGGGTTTTGTTGATGCAAGTGTTTACTAACCGGAACCCCGGAAAAAGTGTCGGTTTTTTTTGTGGGGAGGTCCTTTCTAAGAGACTTTTTTTCCTTTTGCCGCGTCTCCGACACCCTATCCCCCGATCCGGTAAGTACCCCCTGAAGCATTGGGTTGGCCTGACCACAGGATCTCCATACTCCCCTTGAAATCTCCAACTGGGTTCAGGCGAATCCGGATGTCTGATTTCACTCAAACGAAGGATCTCGATGGAAAAACCACATTTCTCCACGGACCTCGACTGTGAGCAGGGGGAGCGCCTCCTCGCCCACACATTCGACACCTGGCGCAACGAATTCCGCGGCATCCTCGAAGATTACCGCCGCGAGGTTCAGACTCGTCTTTCCATTATCGAGCACGAGATCGAAAAGAAATCGGACAAGGAAACCGTCGATCTGCTGATGCACGCCGTTCAGGATGACTTGCATCGCCAGGCCGGGGACATCAAGACGCTTGCCACCGGGTTGACCGGCAAGATGGGGGTCGAAACCATGTGGAAGGTTATCGGGCTGGTTCTCACCCTCAGCGGTGCCGCAGGCGGTATCGTCGGGTTCGTTATTCATTTCCTTGCCCGGGGATGACCGCCGCAGAGGATTCAGACGATCCAGGGCCACCTGCATTCCCCTGCCACGTCTTCCTGCCTGCCCGCACGATTTGGCAGCGGCGCCCCGCCGGAAGAGATTATCGCCACCACACCTGGTGGAGCACCGAAAATGTCCCCCTCGACAAGACTGACGGCCCCCGGGCTTCACGCCCTCATCCGCCGTCTGCTGATGGCCGCGGCCACGCCGAGGCACATCGCCGACGCCGTCGCCGAAGTGCTCGTCAACTCAAACCTCGCGGGCCACGACTCCCACGGGGTCCTCCACCTGCCGCGCTACCTGAAATCGATTGCCGACGGACAGCTCGACGCCGGCGCCGAGCCGGAGGTCGTCAGGGAGACGGCGGCCAGTCTGGTCATCGACGGCCGCGACGGCCACGGACATTACGTTGCCCGCTGGGGCATGAGGAGGCTGCTCGAGAAGGCCGCGGAACAGGAAATCTGCCGCGCCAGCTTCCGCCGCATCCAGCACATGGGGCGGCTCGGGGAGTACGCGGAGATGGCGGCCCGGGAGGGGTTCATCGGCATCGTCCTCTACGGCGGCAGCGGCTCCTGCACGCTTCCCTGGGGGGGCGCCGAAGGGGCCCTGGGGACCAACCCGATCGCCGCGGGGATCCCCACCGCGGAGGGACCGCCCTTCGTCCTCGACTACGCCACCAGCAGGATAGCCATCAGCAAGGCCCTGCTCGCCCGCAGCCGCGGCCTGCCCCTGCCCGGCCGCTTCATCGTCGACCGGGAAGGCAACCCAAGCGACGACCCGGAAGCCTACTTCGAGGGCGGAAACCTGCCCGGCTTCGGCGGCCACAAGGGATACGCCCTGTCGCTGCTCGTCGGGCTGCTGTGCGGGCTGTCGGGAGACCACGAGGCGGGAGAGGGGCGCATCCTCGGCCACGTCATGCTGGTGATGAACGTCGAGGGCATGACGCCGCTGGAACCGTACCGGGAGGCCGCGCGGGCCTTTCTCGACCGCGTCAAGTCGACACCGCCGGCCCCCGGCTTCGACGAGGTGATCGTTCCCGGCGATTTCGAGCACCGCAGCCGGGTCGAGCGCCTGCGCGGCGGCATCGAGATCCCGCGCCGTACCTGGGCGGAGCTGGAGGAGTGCGGAAGCGCCCTCGGAGTCGCGCTCGCCGAGGTCGCCGCCGAACCGGAAGACGAGGACCGCTACCGCGCCTGACCGTCAGGGAACAACGAATTCCAAAAGGAGACGCGGCGATGGAATACAGGAGAATGGGGCGCACCGGCCTCAAGGTTTCGGAGATCTGCCTCGGCACCATGACCTTCGGGCACGGCACCGGCGAGGCGGAGTCGGGGCGGATCGTCGACGCCGCCATCGACGCCGGGGTCAACTTCTTCGACACCGCCAACTCCTACGGGGAGGGGGAGTCGGAGGTGCTGCTCGGCAGGGCCCTCGAGGGGCGCCGCGACGACGCCGTGGTGGCGACCAAGTTCTTCAACCCGATGGGAACCGGCCCCAACGATTCGGGGATGTCGCGGCTGCACGTCATGCAGGCCGTCGAAGCGAGCCTGCGCCGCCTGCGCATGGACCACGTCGACCTCTACTACATCCACCACGTCGACACGCAGACCCCCTTGGAGGAGATGCTGCGCGCCCTCGACGACCTCGTGCGCCAGGGCAAGGTCCGCTACACCGCCTGCAGCAACTACCAGGCCTGGCGCCTGTGCGAGGCGTTGTGGGTCAGCGACGCCAACGACTGGGCCCGCTTCGAGTGCTTCCAGCCCCAGTACAGCCTCGTGGTCCGGGACATCGAGCAGGAGCTGATCCCGCTCTGCCTGCACAAGGGGCTGGGGGTGGTGGTCTGGAGTCCGCTGGGAGGGGGGTTCCTCACGGGGAAGTACCGCCCCGGGGAACGCACCGTGCGGGGCACCCGGTCCGAGGAGGGCTGGGCATATCCCGAGAGCTACTTCGCAGCCAACGCCGACGAGTCGCTGCAGTGCCTGCTCGAGGTCGCCGCCGAGGCCGGCAGGTCCCCCTCGCAGGTCGCCCTGCGCTGGGTCCTCGAACAGCCCGCCGTCACCTCCGTGATCGCCGGGGCGCGCACTCTCGGGCAGTTCGCCGACAACGTGCAGGCCGCCGGCTGGACTCTCGACCCCGGTGCCAGAGGCAGGCTGGACGAAGTCTCCCGCCTTCCGGACCGCTACCCGGAGTCCATGGAGAAGAACATGCACGAGCGCCGCGACAGCGCCGTGCAGAGGCCGTAGCCGCTTGCTCAGAGGCCGGCTCTCAGCCGGCTTCCTCCTGCTGGTAGTACTCCGCCAGGATCGCGGCCACCTCGGGACGGGCGAACTCGGGCGGCAGCGCTTCCCCGGCGGCCAGCATGTCCCTGACTTTCGTGCCGGACAGCATGAGGTAGGCGTCGGACTCGTGCGGGCAGTCCCTGATCATCACGACGGCGCCGCACTCGTTGCACCAGACCGTGTGGTCCCCCCGAAAGATCTCGATCTCCAGGGCGTCCCCGGGGATGTCGTCGAAGATGGTCTGGGCGTCGAAGGCCCCGTAGTAGTCGCCGACGCCGGCGTGGTCGCGGCCGACGATCAGGTGGGTGCAGCCTGCGTTCTGACGGAAGATGGCGTGCAGGACCGCCTCGCGCGGGCCGGCGTAGAGCATGTCGAAGCCGTAGCCGGTCACCATCGCCGAGTTCGGGGGAAAGTAGAGCTCGACCATCTTGCGGATCGACGCGTCTCTCACGTCGGCGGGAATGTCTCCCGGCTTGAGCTTGCCGAGCAGCATGTGGATCAGCAGGCCGTCGGCGCCGACCGCTTCCAGGGCCATGCGGCACAGCTCCTCGTGCGCCCGGTGCATGGGGTTGCGCGTCTGGAAGGCGACCACCTTCTCCCAGCCCCGTTCCTCGAACCCGGCGCGGATCTCGCCGGCGGTGCGGAAGGTTTCGGGGAAGTCATCGGCGAAGTAGGAGTAGTTGAGGACCTCGACCGGCCCGGCGAGCAGGGTATCCCCCATCGCCGTGAAGGCGGCGACCCCCGGGTGGGCGGGATCGGAGGTGCGGAAGACGTTCTCGACCATCGCCGCCCGGTCGTCGGCGGTCAGCTCGCTGATCCCGGTCACCTCCTGCACGGCCAGCACCGGATTGCCGGCGACGTTGGGGTCGCGCAGGGCCAGCCGCGCCCCGGACTGCAGCCCGCGCGGCAGCTGGCTCGCCGGCAGGATGTTGACGACTGGAACCGGCCACAGCAGCCCGCTTTCCGGCAGCCGCATGTCCGCGGCGACCGACAGGGAGGTCTCGAGGTCCATGAAGCCGTCGCAGGGGGTGAAGTAGCCCGAGGCCAGCATCACCGCGGAAGCCGCGGCCCCCGAGGCGGCGACCACCGAGGGAAGGTCCGCGGCCTCGGCTTCCAGGCCGGCCCGGTCGGCGTCGCCGACAATGCGCGGATTGAGCGTCTCCGCTCCGTGAGGTCTGATCATTGCTGCTCCTGTTTCCGTTAAAGCGGCGGCGGGACAGGCGAGTCGCAGGCCGGGTTCCCCGGCCTCTACGGTTGCACCGCCGTGGTTCGATGAATCTGTTGCGGTCTCAGTGGATTTCCACCCCGGCTTCGCGGGCGATCCGTCGCACGTTCGCCGCGGCGCGCGGGTACTTCTCGGCCGGCAGGTGCTCGAGCAGCATGTAGCCGTCCGGGTGCAGCCGGTGCCAGCGCCGCAGGGCCGTCCCCAGGTCGAGCTCCCCCTCGCCCGGAACCTCTTCGTTGAGATGCAGCACCAGGCCGGAGTCGACGCGGATGTCCTTGACGTGGCCGACCGGCGCGATCTCCCCCATGACGTCGAAGATGTGATCGAGCCGCGGTGTGCTGTCGAAGACCTGGGCCACTGTCTGGAAGTGGTTGACGAAGTCCATGACGACCCGGATGCGGTCCGACCCCACGGCCGCCACCACCTCGGCGTTGGTCTCCGGAGAGTTCATGATGGTGAGGAGATGGGTCTCGATGACTATGGTCATCCCCTCGGCTTCCGCCTTGCGGGCGACGCTGCCCAGGGTGTCGACGAGACGCTCCCGGCATTCCGGTTCGTGGTTTTCCCGCGCCGGGCTGTAGGAGCCGGCCGGGTTGAGGCTGCCGGTTCGGATCAGAGTCGCGTGGGTGTTCAGCATCACCCCGACCTCGATGCCGCGCTCGATCTTCGCGATAACCCGCCGCCTGACCTCGGCGTCGGGATCGAAAAGGCACTCGCCGAAGCCGATGCCGAACTGCGGCAGCTCGAGCCCGGCCCCGGCGATCCTGCCGCGCACCCGGCGGCACTCCGACGGGGTCACATCCGGCAGGCGCTCGCCGTCGCCGTGAAAGGCCACCGCGGTCAGGTCGAGGGCGCGGACCGCCTCGAGATGCGATTCTTCGATCTCGCGAAAGTCCCCAGGCACCATGCCGCAGACACCCAGTCTCATCGTTTCATTTCTCCTGGCAGTGCTGACAGCCCGTTGAAAAAGTCCATCCGGGCCGCGGCCTGCAGAGCAACTTTACCAAGGGGCTTGAAAAAGATAGGGGCGGCCGGAAGGGCCGGAAAATGATAGGATTACGCCGGCGCGGACTGCGCTGCCGGGGAATGGACCCTCAACTGCAACTGACCGAACCCCGATTGGCTGAACAACTCCTGCCGAACCCCTCTCATGTCCATCTCGAACTCGATACCCTCGACGGGAGGCAGGCTGCGGTGCCAGTGAAGGCCGCGGCCGCGGGCAGGTCCGAGCCGGTTGAGGATGACGCGTTCGACGATGTCGTCGATGGGGTGCACCGTGTAGATGTTGATCACGTGCAGCAGGTCCCAGCGGGCGCCCAGCCCGTGGAGCCGTTCCTCCATCACCTTCATGACGAATGCGGCTTTCTCCGCGATCGCTTCCGGACCGGTATCGCCGGCGCGGACGATCCCCCGCTCGTCGAGAATGCCGTCGCGCAACTCCCCGGCCCCGGCGATCACCAGGGTCGGGGGCACCGATTCGTCGGTGGGGATGACGTAGGAGAATCCGTACAGGGTCGGCGACTCCGGGGGAGAGTAATGAGGCGCGACGTTGGTGCGCGCTACCGGGTTCATGTCGCCGACGTACAGCCCCCACTGTTCCAGCACGCCGCAGTAGCCGTCGTTGAACGAGATGAATCCGGGCATGGTGAAGGGAGCAGGGGAACGCAGCTCGACGCCGCACAGGGCGGAGCGCTCGATGCCCTCCGTCTGCAACCGCGCCTCGATGAGGTCGAACCCGTTGCGCCAGTCGACGTTCTGATCGCGCAGCGTCACGTGAACGATCTCGAATCCGGGATCGGCGATGACGCCGGCCGAGTACGGCTCGATCCCCTTGAGGAAATGGTAGTGCCCGCGGGGGTTGGGAATCAGCATGGTTTGCGGCTTTTGCGGCTGTTGCCCGGCAGGTTCCGGATTGGCTCCAAACTGAGGGCGTCTCCCCCTTCCCGTCAACGGGTGGCGGCTGGCCGCTGCGCATCCGGCTTTCTTGCTGGACCCGGGAGCCCACCTATATTCGACAGCCCTTCCAGACCGGACCGCCATCGAGTCGAACGCGGGAGAATCGCTGTTGCCCTACCAGGTGCTGTTCCAGGCGGATACCGAGCCCTACGAGGGGATCATCCCCCTGTTCGGAGACCGTTGCGAAATAAAGATGTGGACGCGGCCCGAACCGGAGCCGGACACCCGTTTCGACGCGGTCGAGGCGATCTACGTGTACAGCCACATGTGGGTCGACCGCGGCCTCATGGCCCGCATGCCGAAACTTCGGATCATCAGCAACTTCGGGGTCGGGTGCGACCACATAGACCTGGAAGGGGCCAGGCAGCTCGGCCTGCCGGTCGGCAACACCCCCGGCGTGCTCGACACGACCACCGCGGACCAGGGAATCACCCTGATGATGGCCGCCGCCCGCAACCTCGTCGTCGGCGAGCATTTCGCCCGGGGCCCGGACTTCACCGTCTACGACCCGGCCATCCTGCTGGGGCAGATGGTGACCGGGGCGACCCTGGGCATCGTCGGGCTCGGCCGCATCGGCTACCAGGTCGCCAGGCGCGCCGTCGCCTTCGACATGCCCGTTCTCTACCACAACCGCACCCGCAACGAGAGGGCGGAGCGGGATCTCGGCGCCCGCAAGGTTCCCCTCGACGAGCTGCTGTCCGGCTCGGATTTCGTCATGCTGTGCATGCCCCTGAACGACGAGACCCGCGGCATGATCGGGTCCGGCGAGCTGGGGCTGATGAAGCCGACCGCGGTGCTGATCAACATCGCCCGGGGCGGCGTGATCGACCACGACGCCCTGCTGGAAACCCTGACGGAGCGGCGCATTTTCGCCGCCGCCCTCGACGTCACCGAGCCCGAGCCGCTGCCGCGCGACCACCCGCTGCTGGCCCTCGACAACCTGGTGATCGCCCCCCATCTCGGCAGCGCCACGAGGCAGACCCGCGACGCGATGTCGCGCATGTCGGTGGACAACCTGTTCGCCGGGCTCGAGGGCCGGCAGGTCCCGTACCGCATCGCCTGAGGGGGCCTTGCCGGTTCCCGTCTGTTGGCGAGGCCATCGATGGACCCATTTCCGGCTCCGGAAGGAACCTGGAAACGACGTTGTTGACTGACCGATGCACCGCCGTATGCCGCTCGCGATTCCTCCAACCACTTTCCCTTTCCGGCCAGGACAATGTCTGAAGAGAACCACCACCGCGTCCTCATCATAGGGTCGGGGCCCGCAGGATTCACCGCCGCCCTCTACAGCGCCCGGGCCGACCTCGCCCCCCTCGTGCTCGAGGGAGCCCAGCCCGGCGGACAGCTGACGATCACCACCGACGTCGAGAACTATCCCGGCTTTCCCGAGGGCATCATGGGGCCGGAGATGATGGACAAGTTCCGGGCCCAGGCGGTGCGCTTCGGGGCGCAGTGCCTCTACAGGACCGCCACCGCGGTCGATTTCTCGGGGACCCCGTTCCGCGTCGACGCCGAGGGCGCCGTTTACACCGCGGACGCCGTGATCGTCGCCACCGGGGCCTCGGCGCGGCTCCTCGGAATCGAATCGGAGACCCGCCTGATGGGCCACGGGGTCTCCGCCTGCGCCACCTGCGACGGCTTCTTCTTCCGCGACAAGGAGCTGGTCGTCGTCGGGGGCGGCGACTCGGCCATGGAGGAGGCGACCTTCCTCACCAAGTTCGCCAGCAGGGTCAGCGTCGTGCACCGCCGCTCCGGGTTCCGCGCCTCGCGGATCATGCTCAAGCGCGCCCGGGACAACCCGAAGATCGACTTCGTCACCCCGGCGGTGGTCGAGGAGATCCTGTCGCCGAACGGCGAGTTGGCGGTAAGCGGAGTGCGCCTGAGGAACCCCGACACCGGCGAGACCTGGGAGCGGGACTGCGGGGGGGTGTTCATGGCGATCGGCCACGTCCCCAACACGCAGCTGTTCGAAGGGCTCCTCGACATGGACGGGAACGGCTACATCGTCACCGCCCCGGACTCGACGGCGACCAACATCCCCGGGGTGTTCGTCTGCGGCGACGCCCAGGACCACGTGTACCGCCAGGCCGTGACCGCGGCCGGCACCGGCTGCATGGCGGCTATCGAGGCGGAGCGGTTCCTGTCACACTGAGGCGGCCTCAGCCACACGAGGCTGCCCGTCCACCCGGAAGGCCGGCGGGGGCCAACAGCTAAGGCCGGGACAGGGCCTCGAAAGCCTCCCGGCCCCTGCGGAACAGCTCCTTCACGTCGTTGCGCTGGCGGTCGTCGTTGTAGCGGCCGACCGTGTCGATCCAGGAAAGCGACTGATCCACCCCCTCGACGAAGAAGCGGGCGTCGGCCTCCCGCTCGAGCTGAAAGCGGCCGCACTCGAGGTACGTGGGGCTGGTGTGGGCGTAGATCGACTGGTCGAAGCTGTCGCGCGAGTTCCCCCAGAGCCGGGCGGCGACCCAGCCGTCCGCCTCCACTGCCGCCTCCCCCCTCAGCGAGCCTTCGCGGGCGCCCCCGGGAAACTCGCACCGCTCCACGACGCTGCCGTTGACCAGGATCTCCACCGAGTCGACCGGGTAACAGCTGCGGAAAGGAACCTCGACCTCGACGCGCGCTCCCACGGCGCAGGCCACCGTCGAACCGATCGGCTCGCCGTTGACCTTCATGTCGATCGCCGGCCCGTTGGTGATGTAGGTGCGCCCCGCCTTCATGCCCTCGATCCAGGCGGCGTAGGAGAACTCCTCCGAGGTCTGCACGTAGACGCGGTTGTTCGAGCAGACGAACCAGTCCGTCCCGGTGGAGGCCGGCAGGCGGATGCCGCAGTTGAGCAGCCTGTACCACAGGTCGTACTCCGGGTCCATCCAGAACGGGTCGAAGAGATTGAAGGCGTCGAGCTTGCCGAGGGCGGCGGCGACCGGCGCCTCCATGCCGCGGCCGTTGTGGCACCAGATCACCAGGCCCCCCTGGCCGCGGGCGTCGTCGCAGCAGAAGCACAAGGGGGGGTAGTCCGGGTCGAACTGCGCCGTGAGGATGTGGCCGCGGCTCACCGGCTGCACGAGGTTGCGGATGTTGAGGAACATCACGTGACCGTAGCCCATGCCCCAGGGGGACTTCTCGCCGTAGTGGCGGTTCTCCTCGCCGATGTCGAGGACGTGGTGGGCGGTGGTGAACTCGTTCATCACCCCGATCGGGTACTTGTTGCTCGCGTACGGCAGCTGGCGGCGGTCGAGGACGCTGACGACGGTGACGTTGTACCCTTCGACGCTGCAGTCGACGGCGAGGCGGTCGTCGGGACGCGCTTCCTTTTCGTCGTAGTGGATGTGGGTGTTGCCGGGGTACCAGTTCTCCTCCTGCGGGTGGTGCCAGCGCCGCAGCGCGACCTCGACCTCGACGACTCCCTTCTCCGGGGCCTCGACCACGACGCGCGCAGGTTCGTACTCGCTGCCGCGCTCGACGAGCACGTCGGTGCGGCCGCGCGGCACCTCGACCTCGAAGGAGCCGTCGGCGAAGAAGAACGGCGTCCCGGGTCCGCGCTTGAGCAGGGCGTCGGCGGGATGCTGAAAGGTGCCTCTCGAGCTGAGGACGTGGACCTTGGCGTCGATCGCCTCGCCCGTTGCCGCGTCTACCGTCGTTCCATGCAGGGTCGCCATTGCTGTTTCCCGTTACCCTCAGTTCAGGTGGTAGGTTTCGTACGGTGCTTCACACGGATTGCCGCGGCTGACCTGCATCCGGCAGGCGCCGACGTCGATGATAACCGAGAAGACGGAGGTCCAGTAGCCGTTGTCGGGATGGTCGTTGGCGTGGCGGCAGATCGAGTGCGGGTGGCCGTCGTGATCGCTGAGGATCTCCCGGAGCGAGGCCTCGGTCAGCGGCCTCGGGGCCCGGCGCAGCAGCTCGTCGACGCGGCACTTGCGCGGCCCCGACTGGATCAGCTCCGGGAAGTCGGCGTTTACCGGCGCCAGGTCGGGGTGGACGCAGTGGTTGGTGTGGGTGACGATGCCGCTGCCGTCGTCGCCGATGACGTGGACGTCGCCGATGGTAATCTCGAAATCCGCCAGGCCGTCCGGCGCCGCAAGGATCACGTTGGCGGGAATGGCCCGCTCGGCCCGGCGCACCGCCTTCAGGGCGTCCCCGAGTGTGCCGGCCCCGTACATCCGGCGGACCGTGAAGTAATGGGGAACCCCGAGCGGCCGGCAGGGGGCCGGCAGGGTGTTCATGCAGATGCCGATTCCCGCGTCGCTGACGCCGATGTAGGCGACCAGGCCGGCCTGGGTGATGGACATGAAGGCCGGTTCCCCTTCCGGCCGCCGGGTCAGCACGATGGTGTAGGGATCCAGCTCGGGGTCGTTGTCCCAGTTCTGGCCGACGAAGGTGCCTGCCGCCGCCGGCTGCGAGAGCGCGAACGAGGTGCAGCCGCCGTCGTCGGGACGCAGCTGATTGCGGATCTGCAGCAGCATCAGGCGCTCGGCCGGCACCCCGGAGGAAGCGGCCATGCCGTTGAGCTCCTCGAGCATTTCCGGGGCGTACCCGGCGACGCGCCCGATACTGTCGGCGGCGACCGCGAGTGCGGACTCCTCGGAGACCGCCACGGTCAGGTTGACGCGCTCCAGGGCCACGGCGTCGAAGCCGCGGATCTCGTCGCGCGCCTCCTCTCCGAGCTGTTCCCCCATCTGCCGCGGCGTGCCGCGAACCTCGATCTCCCGGTAGCGGGTCGATGCACTCATGGTTCCTGCTCCCTGACGGCAAGCACGACCTTGCCGATGTTGCGGTTTTCCGCCAGCCTGCGGTGCGCCTCTCTTGCCTCGGTTACCGGCAGCACGCTGTCGATGACCGCTTCGATGCGGCCGTCCTCGATCATCCCCCACAGGCGCTCTTCGAGCGCCTCCTTGATCGCCGCCTTCTCGGCGACCGAACGGCTGCGCAGGAGCGAGCCGGCGATGCGCAGCCGTTTGCGCAGGAGGGCGCCGACGTCGAGGGCCCCCTCGGTGCCCCCGAGAACGGAGATGACCACCAGCCTCCCCTTGAGCTTGAGCACCTCGACGTTGCCCGGAAGCGAGCTGGCCCCGGCGATGTCGAGGACGACGTCGACCCCGTCGCAGTGGGCGAGGACCGCCTCGGCGAAGTTCTCCCGCTTGTAGTCGACGGCGAGCTCGGCCCCCAGGCGCCGGCAGCACTCGAGCTTGGGCTCGCTGCCCGCGGTCGCCAGGACGCGGCAGCCGGACTGCTTTGCCAGCTGGATCGCCGCGGTCCCGACGCCGCTGGCCCCTCCGTGGATGAGGGCGGTTTCCCCGGGCTGGAGGCCGGCTTCGAGAAACAGGTTGACGAACGCCGTGTAGAAGACTTCGGGAACGGCGGCCCCGTAGGTGAAGTCCCAGTTGTCGGGCATGCGGTGCAGAAGGCGCTGCGGCACCGCGACCCGCTCGGCGTAGCCGCCGCCGCTGAGCAGGGCGCAGACCCGGTCGCCCCGTTTCCATTCGCTGCCGTCACCGGCCTCCGACACCACCCCCGCCATCTCCAGGCCGAGGTACTCCGGGGCCCCGGGCGGCGGCGGATACCCCCCCGATCTCTGCAGCAGGTCGGCGCGGTTGACGGCGGTGGCGTGGATGTCGACGAGAACCTCGCCTGGACCGGGCTGCGGATCGGGCACGGTCTCCCACGACAGGCCGCGGGTGTCGGGATCGACGAGGATGGCTTTCACGGGGCAGGTATGGGGCTCGGATGGTCGGGACCGGGTGCTGCCAGGGTCCAATACGGTGATCGATTCAGCGGGGAGTTGCAAGCACCGGTCCCGAGACCGGGTTCCCCGCGGCGGCGCGCTTGCCGCCCGCCCGGCAGGGGTATAGATTGGGCACCGCGTGCCGGCGGCATGCACGCGCAACCAGGAACGGGAACGGTGCCATGGCGAAGTCAGACAAGCAGTTCGAGGGAGTCGAGGTCGAGATCTTCGGCAAGACCTACAGGATCAGCGGAGAGCTGGAGAAGATCCAGCCGGCCGCCGAATACGTCGACCAGAAGATGCGGGAAATCGCCGATAACCATAAGACCAACCTGCAGGACCTGCGGGTCGCCATCCTCGCCGCCATGCAGATCGCCGACGAGTTCCTCAGCCTCGACAAGGAGCGCAAGGAGTTCGCCGACAAGGCCAACCAGAGTATCCATCGCCTGACGCAGAAGGTCGAGGAACGGGTCGACATCCCCGCCAGGGGAAGTGTCGAGGAGGAACTTCCGGTCGAACCCCGGGTGCGCGACAACCTCGGGGTGGAGGACTCCTCCTCCACCTCGTAGGAGGAGCCGGCGCCCAGCCGCAGCTGCGGCCGTCCCTACACTGTTTCCCCCTGCCCCGCCGGGAGTTTCCCCGACTCCCCGAGCAGCGACTCGGCCTCATCGCACAGCGCTTTCGCCTCGGCCGGGGTCTCCGCCTCGGCAATGACGCGCACCACCGGTTCGGTGTTCGACGCCCGCAGGTGAATCCACGGGCAGGAGAGCACTCCCTCCATGTACAGCTTGACGCCGTCCTCCACCGGGTGGGCCCAGGCCGCCGGATAGCGGTTGCGGAGGGCAACAACGGCTCCCTGCAGCTGAACGGGACTGCAGGCGAGCTTGCGCTTCTCGATGGCGTACGCCGGCAGGGAGGCGGCCAGCTCCGGCAGGGTGGACCCGCTCACCGCCAGCGCCTCGAGCACGACGGCGACGGCGGCGGCCGCGTCCCGGCCGGGGCAGACCCCGGTCAGGATCACCCCGCCGTTTCCCTCGCCCCCGATCACCGCCCGTTCCTCGAGCATCTTCTCGACGACGTGCACCTCCCCGACCGCGGTGAGCGTCACCGGGCAGCCGTTCCGCCCCGCCGCGTCGCTGACGATCTGCGAGGTCGACAGGGTGGTGACCACCGGCCCGGGGCGCCGGGCGGTGACCGCGGCGACCGCCAGGGCCAGGGTGTAATCCTCTCCCGGCGGGACCCCGTCCGGCCCCACCAGGGCGACGCGGTCGGCGTCCGGGTCGACGGCGAAACCGAGGTCCGCCCCCTGCTCCCGGACCGCCTCCCCGAGCTGGCCGAGGTTGGCGGGAAGCGGCTCCGGTTCGCGGGCGAAGTTCCCGTCGGGAACGGCGTTGATGAAACCCGCTTCCACCCCGAGCCGCTCGAGCAGCAGCGGCAGCTCCAGGCATCCGGCGCCGTTGCAGGGATCGACGGCCACCCGCAAGGTGGCTTCCCGGATGGAAGCGGCGTCGACCTGTGCGAGGACGCGGTCGGCGTGGAGCTCGCAGACCGAGGCGGAATCGAGTGAGGTCTCCGCCCCGCCGGGGAGGCGCCGCGATTCCCCGGAGCCGAAGCGTTCCTCGACCTCTGCGGCCTGGCCGGCGTTGAGGAAAACCCCGTCGGAACGGATCAGCTTGAGCCCGTTCCAGGGAGCCGGGTTGTGGCTGGCTGTGACCGCGATCCCCCCGGCCGCCCCGAGCTCGGTCACCATCAGCTTCGCCGCCGGGGTCGAGCAGACGCCGCAGTCGACGACCCGGCAGCCGGCTTCGACCAGGGCCTCGCTCGCGGCGGCGGCGAATCCGGCGCCGGAGGGTCGGGTGTCGCGCGCCAGGACGACCGGGGCTCCCGGTTCGAGGGAGACGGCGAAGGCGTCGGCATAGCGGCGCACCACCTCCTCGGTGAAGGACTCCCCGGCGATGCCGCGGATGCCGGAGATGCCGGAGATCAGCGGCGCCCCGGTCACGGTCCTTCCCGTTCGACCACTACCGGGTCCCGCCGCCGCAGCTGCAGAAACTCCGCCCCGTTGCCCCCGTTGACCGCCAGCTCGAGCAGGCCGCAGCTGCCGACCACGGCTACCGGCGCCCCCCTCTCGACGTCGCCGTAGGTGGCGGCAACGGGAAGCCGCCGGGCCCCGGCGAGAACCCTGAGCCGGGCGGCGCCCCCGGTGCCCGCGAGCGCGTCGAGGTCCTCGCCGGCAATGTTGGTGACCGCGTTGCCGAAGCCGTCGACATGGATCACCTGCCCGGCGACACGTCCGCTCCCGATAACGGGGCGGGCCTCTGACAGGATCTCGGCGCCGGTTGCGCGCGGGCCGACGAGGGCGAAGGGGTACCCCGCGGCGAGGCGGGCGGCACAGGGAGCGAACAGGTCGCGGCCGTGAAAGGTCGCGCTCAGCCTCCGGCCGCGGGGAGGCGGGGTGATTTCGCGGGTCACCGCTGCGGGATCCCCGAGGGGGAAGCTGAGGAGGCCGTTGTCGGGGCCCACCCACAGGGATCCCCTGCCGCTGACGGCGATCGTCCGCCGCTTCGTGCCGACTCCCGGGTCGACCACGGCGAGGTGGATCGATCCGGGGGGAAACTCCGCCGCGGCGTTGCGCAGCACGAATGCTCCGGCGAGCACGTCGCCGGGCGGAACGGCGTGGGTGATGTCGACGATGGCGAGGTCCGGGTGGATGGACAGGAGCACGCCCTTGACGGCGCCGACGTAATAATCGCGCTCCCCGAAGTCGGTGGTGAGAGTGATAACCGGTGTCACATCAGGGGTGGAGGCTTGAATGGTCCAGTTCCTGCGCGCGCAATTCCGCGTGAATTCGGCCGCCGGGCGGGGAGGGCCGGAATGTACGTCCGCCCCCCAGCGGCATCCACACGGCTGTCAGCTTTCCGACGGCGTTCCATTTCCGGAACAGGGCTCGCAAATTGACACCCCCCGAACCGCCCAGTACCATACTCGACGGATGTCAGCGATCGTTCTGTTTGCATGCGCATGGGTGCTAGGCTCGTGCGCATTCCCATTTTTCCGCAGCAAACCGCCCGTCGTGCCGCCTCCCCGCCTGACGGTCGAATTCGACAGCGTCTCCGCAGCTGCCGAGCTCGCCTGGGACGCCAGCCCGCAGCAGGGCTTTCTTCAGTACAGAATCCAGCGGTCCCGCGCGGGGCGGGATTTCGAGACCATCGCCTTGATCGCCGGCCGCCTGGACACCACCCGCCGGGACAGCGGCCTGCTCGCCAACACCACCTACCGCTACCGCGTCGTCGTCGAGCGCATCGGCAAACCCGGGGATGACGGCGACGATCCCTCGGCCAGCAAGCCGGCCAAAGGGGGAATCCACCGCCTCCTCAACTCCTGGAGCCTTCCCCGCGGTTTCCTGCCCACCCGCATCGCCTTCGACGAACGCGGCATTCTCAACGTCGTCGGCATCGGCGCCGGCCGCGTCGAACGCTTCGACCGCGCCGGCCATTACCTGGGGCGCTGGCAGTTCGCCGACCTGCCCAACGCCTTCATCGAAACAGGCACCCTCGACGGACCGGCCATAGCGCTCGATGCCGACGGCAACCTGTTCGTCGCCTTCAACACGCTTCCCGCTGTCGGGGCGCCGCGTCCGGCCTGGGCGAAATTCGACCGCAACGGCAAGCTGTTGTGGACGCGCCCCCTCGCGGGGGTGTTCGCCCGCCACATCGCCGTCGACGGGGACCGCGTCTTCATCGAGAGCATCAGCCGGCTGCACCAGTTCTCCACCGGCGGCGACCCCGTCTTCGAGTACCGCGTGCCGGCCCTCCTGGTTTCGAGGCTGCGCTTCTGGCGCGGCTGGTTCGCCGCCCTGGTCGAGCCCCTCGACATTGTCGAAACCGGCTGGCGAGCCCCGCGCCTCGTCTTCTACAAGAGCGCCGAAAGGGAGGAGATCGACCTCGTGCTGGGACGGGATCCGCTTTCCGAGGAGGATCGCGGAGCCGGCCTGCTCTCCCGCCCGAGCGACTTCGCATTCGACGAAAAGAACAACAGGGTCTTCGTCGTCAACGCCGGGTACGGCCGCATCGAGGTCTTCCGGGATGGGGAGTACCTGACGCGATGGGCCCCCGGCGGCGAGGAGAAAGAGGGTGCTTTCCGCTTCGGCGGCACGGTCACGGTGGTCGACGATCTCGACCTCGGTTCGACGACTGACCGCAAGGTCCTGGCCGGGGGCATCGCCCTCGACTCCGACGGCTACATCTACGTCGCCGACACCTTCAACAACCGCATCCGCAAGTACCACCCGTGACTGCCTTCCCCCTGGTCGTGGCAGCTGCGGTCTCGTTCTCCCCGCTTGCCCTCCCCGAGCTCGCCGCCGAGGGCAAGGAGCGCTACGACATGTGGGCCAAGGAGAAGGTCCGCTACCTCGCCGACCGCGTCCGCAAGGATCCCCACAACGCCCAGCTCCGCGTCCTGCTCGGCAACGCCCTCTACGAGGACGGCCACCACTACGAGGCGGAATCGCATCTCCAGAAGGCGCTCGAATTGCAACCGCGCTACGCCGAGGCCCACTGCAATCTCGCGGTGATCCTGCACGCCGAGTCCCGTCTCGGAGAAGCGGAGAGACATTACCAGGCGGCTCTGGAGGTCGACACCTCCCTGGTCGAGGCCAAGGCCGGCCTCGGAGCGCTGTGGTGCCGGACCAAGCGCCACAACGAGGGGATCGCCCTGCTCGAATGGGTGATCGGGTCCGATCCGAACCGCATCAACGCCCGTTACAACCTCGCTGTCGCCTACCACAAGATCGGCGACTACGCCATGGCGATAGAGCACCTCGGGGTGGTCCTGGAGCAGAATCCCACTTATCCCGGCGGACGCCGCGGGCTGGCGCAGGCCCGTTTCAGCAGAGGGCTGATCCTGCTTACCGCGAAAAAAACGGAGGGGGCCCTGGCCCAGTTCGACGCCGCGGTCAAGCTGGCACCTGACGACGCCGACATCTACTACGCCCAGGGGATCGCCCACCTGCGCCTCGACCAGCTCGAGCCCGCCGAGCGCGCCTTCACCACCGCGGTCGGGCTCGAGGAGGACCACGTTCCGGCGCTGCACAACCTCGGCACGGTGATGGAAAAGGCCGGGCGCAAAACCGAGGCGGAGTACTACTTCATCCAGGTGCAGGCGCTGACCCCGCACCTGCACACCATCGAGGCGGCGCGCGAGGCGACTTACAACGAGGAGTACCTGATGCGCTGAGGGCGAACCCGCGCAAATTGGTTCGTTGACTTCGCGCCGGGCATTCCGTAACCTTGACCGGTTCTGGTAAACAGACCTGAAAGCAAGGCACTTTTAATGACTTTCTGAGATTCCGGCGGGTTGTGGCAGACGCGAGCGAGCGGGGCTTCCGGGAAAGGAAGACTCGGCTCGCTTTTTCATTATGCGGACCAGCCCCGAACGGAATCTTCGATCTGCAGGAGTTCATGCCCAAGGAAGAGGCGATAGAAGTCCAGGCCGTCGTCAAGGAAGCCCTGCCCAACGGCTTCTTCAAGGTCGAGATGGAGAACGGACACGAGATCCTGGCGCACATCTCGGGCAAGATGCGGAAGTACTACATCCGCGTCCTGCCCGGCGACCAGGTGACCGTCGCGCTGTCTCCCTACGACCTGACGCGGGGACGCATCACGTTTCGCAATCGCTGAGCTCCCGGGAGTTGCGATGCGCGAATACAAGGCCTGGCCCTTCCGGGAAGCGGGCCGGATCGCCGCCCGCCGCCGGTCCGGGGAGCGTCCGGTGCTTTTCCAGACCGGGTTCGGTCCCAGCGGCTTTCCCCACATGGGCCACTTCTCCGAGGTCGCCCGCACCACCTGGGTCCGCAACGCCTGCGAACACCGGTACCGCGAACCGACCCGCCTGATCTGCTTCAGCGACGACATGGACGGTCTGCGCAAGGTTCCCGGCAACCTGCCGCAGCCCGACATGCTGGCCGCCAACCTCGGGCGGCCCCTGCACGCGATCCCCGACCCCTTCGGCTGCTGCTCGAGCTTCAGCGACCACATGAACCTGAAGCTGCGCGAGTTCCTCGACTCGTACGGCTTCGACTACGAATTCCAGAGTTCGCGCGAAGCCTACGCCCGCGGCGACTTCGACGAAGGGCTCTCGGTGCTGCTCGCCAAAGTCGAAGAGGTCAGGGAGCTGATACTGCCCACCCTGCGCGAGGAGAACCGCGAGCACTGGTCCCCCTTCTTTCCGATCTGTCCCGGCTGCGGCTCGATCAACGCGACGCGGGTGACCTCCTACCACCCGGAGCGCGACAGCGTCGGCTTCTCCTGCGACATCCGCACCGACCGCTACGCAGGCTGCGGCGAGAGCGGCGAGCAGTCGATTCTCGGGGGGCTGGCGAAAGTCGGCTGGAAGGTCGACTGGGCCCTGCGCTGGTACGCGTACGAGGTCGACTACGAGATGTACGGCAAGGACCTGGTCGAGTCGGTCCGCCAGTCGTCGAGAATCGTGGGCACGATGGGCAAGCAGCCTCCGGTCGGACTCTGTTTCGAGTACTTCCTCGATGAAGAGGGACGCGGTCTGTCCAGTTCCGCCGGGCGCATGGGGGTCACCGTCGACGAGTGGACGCAGTACGCCCCGCTCGAATCCCTGCTCTTCTTCCTGTTCCAGAACCCCCGGCGCGCCAAACGCCTGCACTGGGGCATCGTCCCCAAGTGCGTCGACGACTACCTCGCCGCCCTGCGCTCCTACCCGGAGATCCCCGGCGAGGAGCGGCCCGAGAGCGAGCTGTGGCACATCCACGGCAAGGGGGAGGGCGTCCCCCGGTACGGCTCGGGCGTCGATTCGACCACGGTCAACAACCTCATATCGGCGCTGGGGATCGACTCGACCGGACTGCTCAAGGAGTACCTGCGGCGCTACGACTCCACCGTCGCCGCCAACGAAGCGGTGGTCGAGGAACTGATCGACAAGGGGATGAACTACTACAAGGACCGCGTCCTGCCGGGCAAGAAGTACCGGTCCCCCTCGCCGGAGGAGCGCGAGCTGCTGGCCGCAATGCGGGCCCGGCTTTCCCAGTGCGGGAACGGGGACGAGGAAACCTGGCAGGCGATCCCCTTCGACGTGGCGCGCGCCGCCGGCAAGGAGCCGAAGGAGCTGTTCCGCGCCTTCTACGAGGTGGTGCTCGGGCAGGAGCGGGGACCGAGGTTCGGCTCCTTCGTCAGCCTGGTCGGGAAGGAGCGCGTCCTCGACATGCTGGCGGAGAAGACGGCCTGACCACGGGCATGCCGTCGGCGGTCAGACGGTGCGGACGCGGCGAACGCGGCGGCGCACCTGCCGCCGCACGATCTCCTTGAGGACCCCGCGCGTGCCGGGCAGCAGGGCGGCGAAGCCGACGAGGTCGGTGAGGAAGCCCGGCGTCAGCAGCAGCATTCCTCCCATCAGAATCAGCACCCCGTCGAAGATCTCGTCCCCGGGAAAGGTCGCGCCCGAGACCGCGTGCTGCAGCCGGCGCAGGGCGAGCAGACCCTGACTGCGGGCCAGCAGGGCCCCGGCGGCGCCGGTCGCGACGACGATCGCAATCGTCGGCAGGACCCCGAGGGTCTGTCCGACCCGGATCAGCAGGGCCAGTTCGACGACCGGGGTCACCGTGAAGACCAGGAAGAGCCGCCACCACATGGGGCGGGCAATATACCCGGCCCGCGAAACCCTGTCGACGGCTCCCTTGGGAGCAGCCCGCTGGCCGGCGGCTCTGCAGCCGGCATAGTCATTGAAGGGAAGATCGCGGTCGACCCGACCTGGTTTCCTGTCCCACCAATATCCTGCAATTCTCCCGCCGATCCGCCCGGTTCGAGGCCGGATTTTGCAAACCAATTCTCCGGGAAAGGTCACCAGCAGTTGCAGCGTTCCCCCCCGAGCGGTTGAAAAAGCGCGCGATCGGATCGAACCGCAGGGGAACCGGGACCGAAGCGCACCGCCGGATGGAACAGGTTTTGCCTCTCGCCGGGGGTGCTGACAGCCATCTTCCGGGGCCGGAGGCCGGCCCTGTGGGCGGCGCTGGCCTGCGCCGCCGGTATTCTCGCCGGTGCCGAGTCCGGCTTCTCCTGCGAGCCCTGGTCGGCGGCCGCGTCCGCAGCCTTCGCCGCCGTCCTTCTCGCCCGGTACACCGGATGGTCGGAAACGGCCCTCGGGGTATGCTGCTGCCTGCTGCTGACGGCCTGCCTCGGGGCGGCGCGTTACCGGGCGGCAACGGAGCTGTTACCGCCCGGCCACGTCTCGAGATCGAACCTGTTCGGCGAGCGCGTCCGGCTGCGCGGCGTCCTCGCATCCGACCCCGAGGTTGCCGGCGAACGCACCCGCTACGCCCTCGACCTTGCAGCAATCGAGCCCGGGGATGCACTGGTGCCGGCCTCCGGGCGGGTGCTGATCACCTCGTCGATCCCCGTCGCCGCCGACTACGCCGACAGCGCCGTCCTCGAGGTGCGCCTGCGGCGGCCCTCGCCGGCGCGCAATCCCGCGGCCTTCGACTACCGCGCCTTTCTGCAGCAGAGGGGAATCCACGCCGTCGCCTCGGTGCGGCGGGCGGAGCAGGTGGTCTGGACCGCTCCCCGCACCGGGGCCCGGTTCAAGGAGCGGGTGCTGCGGCCCGCCCGCGCCGCCGTCAGGGGGGCGGTCGAGGCCAACCTGTCCGGGGCTCCCGCCGGCCTGCTTCTCGGCATGCTGCTCGGCGAGAAGTACCGCATTCCCGCCGACCTCAGGGAGCAGTTCCGCAGCACCGGTCTGGCGCACGCCCTGGTGGTCAGCGGGCTGCACGTCGGCCTGATCGCGCTGTTCTTCCTGTTCGGCCTGCGCGCATGCCGGCTTCCCGACCGGGCCGCCGCGCTAGCCACCACAGCGGTCCTGGGGCTCTACGCCCTGATCACCGACCTGCAGCCCCCGGTGGTGCGCGCCGCGATCATGGCCGGGGTGGTGCTGGTCGGGCGCGCCATCGACCGCCATGGGGACGTGTACAATTCCCTCGGGCTGGCGGCGCTGATCATCCTGCTGGCGTGGCCGGCCAGCCTGCTCTCCCTCAGCTTCCAGCTTTCGTTCGCCGCGACCCTGGCGATCGTCGGCCTGCACCAGGACCTCGCCGCCCTCTTCCCCTCGCGCTGGCGATCGGAAGAGAGCACGACCGGCAAATGGCTCGTCGCCCCCCTGTGCGTCTCGATCGCCGCCCAGGCCGGCACCAGCCCGCTGATCGCCTACCACTTCCAGCACTTCGCGCCGGTCTCGCTGCTCGCCAATCTCTTCGTCGTGCCGCTGCTGACCGCGGCCCTCGCCATGGGGGTGGCCGCCGCCCTGACCGGCTGGTGGCTTCCGGCCGCCGCTACAGCCTTCAACGGCTGCGGCTACGTTGCGCTGAAAGGGATGGTGGCGGCCGTCGACCTGTTCGCCGGCCTGCCCTACGCCTCGGTGACGGTCCCGAGACCTTCCCTTTCCGCGTTGGCGGCCGCCGCCTTCCTGACTTTCCTGCTGGCCCACTGGCGGGACCACCCCGGCGCCCGCAAGCTGGTCCTGTTCACCCTCCTGATCGCTGCCAACGCCGCGGCCTGGAGCGCCGCCCTCGGACGCCGCCAGGTCGAGATCTGCTTCCTCGACGTCGGCCAGGGGGACGCCGCCTTCCTGCGCTTCCCGAACGGCCGCTCCATGCTCGTCGACGGCGGCAGCCGCAGCTTCGGCTTCGACTACGGGAAGCGGGTGCTGCTGCCGTTCCTCAAGGCCAGGAACGTCCGCAGCATCGACGCGATGGTGGTGTCGCATCCCCACCTCGACCATATCGGCGGCCTGGTCACGGTGCTGGAGGAGCTCGAGGTGCGCCACCTGCTGGACGCCGGCCAGAGCTGCGACTCGTGGGCGGCGCTGCGGCTGCGCGAGCTCGCCGTGGAGAAGGGGACCCGCTATCACCGCGTCGCCGCCGGCGACAGCATCGCCGGCCTGGGAGGAGCCGGCATCCTGGTCCTGCACCCGACTGCGGAGTTCGTCGACGCCGAGGGGGGTTCTCCGCACGGGCTGAACAACGGCTCGGTGGTGTTGCGGCTCTCCTACGGAGGGCACCGCTTCCTTTTCACAGGCGACGCCGAACGGGCCGCGGACCTGGCGCTGGCGAGGTGGGAGGAGCGGCTGCGGGCGGACGTCCTCAAGGTCGGACACCACGGTTCCGACACTTCGACCCATCCCGCGCTCCTCGCCCGGGTCGCCCCCGGGCTGGCGGTGATCTCGGCCGGGGAGTTCAACAAGTTCGGCCACCCGGCGCCCGGGATTCTCGAGCGGCTGGGAAGCCGCGGGATAACGGTGCTGCGGACCGACCGCCGGGGCGCCGCCATCGTCACCTCGGACGGCAGCCGGCTGCGGTGGCGGACCATGATGTGAGGCCCCCGTGGCCCCGAAGCCCCCGGGAGGCCGGGATTCATGGAGCGGGACCTCCGCCCCTGGCCACCGTTCGGTCAGCGATCCCGTGCCGCACCCCGGCCCTTGCGCGGGACCAGGGAGAGCCCGCATTGCCCGACCGGCCGCCGCTACCGGTCCCTGCGTTCCAGCACGTACACGCGCGGGTAGATGCCCCCGGTCTCGACGACGCGGACGTGGACTTTCCCGAACAGCCGGAGGTTGCGGTTGGCGCGGTCGATGGCGCCCCGCTTCCAGGCGATCAGGACGAGCCGCCCTCCCGGGAACAGCACCTCGGCCGCCTGCTCGAGGAAACGCCGGTAGAACCCGACGAAATCCATGCCGCGGCCCTGCCGCACCCCGTACGGCGGGTTCGTGACGATCGCCTGGAAGCGGTTGCTGCCGTACTCCTCCACCATTTTGCGGGCGTCGCACCGGCACAGTCTCAACCTGCCCGAGGCGATCAGCGCCTCGAGGTTGTTCGCGGCCCCCTCGACCACCTTCCCGGAGTAGTCGCTGCCGGACAACTCCATCTCGGGAAAACACCGGGAGGCTTCCCGCAGGATCGTGCCGGAACCGCAGAAGGGGTCCAGCAGCGGCCCCCCGTCCCCCCGCAGGCGGGCGAGGTGAACCAGGGCGAAGGCGACGTTGGGCCGCAGCGAAGTGCGCGGGGAGAAGGGGCGCATGCGCCGGTCGCTCAGGGGGCTCCGCGTCACCTGCGAACCGACGACGCAGGTCGGACCGAACAGGTCGACGCGGACGTTGCAGTCGAAGCCGGTCAGGTCGACCGCGGCCCCGTAGCGCTCGACCAGGGCGGCCCCGGCCCGCCGCTGCACATCGACGCTCGTGAAGGGGTGGTCGCCGCTGCGCCTGGTGGTCACCCGGAAGGTGCGGGCGTTCTCCATGCCGGGAACCCCGCGGCCTGCGACCTCGGCATGGATCGCCCCGAGGCCGGCCTCGGCCGACGGCGCCCCTGCCGCCGCGGTTTCTGCCGGGATCTCGAAGCTGTAGAGGAGGCGCACCACGTGGTGGACGGAACGCAGCTCCAGGGTCAGGTCCCACAGGCCGGGGCCCGAACCGCCCGGCGCCGCACCCTGTACACCTTCGCTTACAGGCACCAGGGCGAGGACGTGCCCCTTGAAACCGAACGGCTCGAGGTCGAACCGCGGCTCCGGAAAGCCGGCTTCGGCGAGGCGGCGGCCGAACTCGTCGGCGACGATGTCCTCCAGGCCCGGGTTGGTGGTGAACAGGACCGCGGTCTCGCCGCCGCCCGGATCGATCCGGCTCCCTTCGAGACCGGGGCGCGCCTCCGGCATTTCGGGATCACCAGGCGGAGGCGGGCACGGCGAGAAGCGGCACCAGCATCTCCTCGGCTGTCATCCCCCCGTGGGAGCCGGTCTGGGTGTGGATTCCGGACCCGAAGTCGTACACCAGCTGCAGGCCGTCCCCGGGAAGCGCGACGACGTCCCCCAGACGGGAGCGGAACCTGCCGCAGTCACCCCCGAACCAGCCGCGGGCGATCGCGTCGCCGCTGTGCACCCACTCGACTTCCGGGTGCGCCAGGAAGCCGCCGGACACCAGTTTCTCCGGGTCGTCGGAGGCGAGGTACCAGGCCCTGCGGCCGCCGCCCGGGGGGTGGCGCAGCGCCTCGGCGCCGGGCCCGTCCAGAACCAGGGCCTTCTCCGGGTCGAGCCGCACCTGGCCGTGGTCGGCGGTGATCACCAGCGAGCAGCCGTACCGGCGGCAGGCCTCGGCGACGTGGCCGATCATCAGGTCGATGAACTCGAACTCCAGCAGGCAGGCGCGCGATTCCTCCCGCGTCGAGACCGGGCCGTACTTGTGGGAGAGGGTGTCGATCATCGGCCAGTAAAGGGAATGGAAGCTGCGGCCGCAGCTCTCTCGCAGGCAGGTGTCCAGCAGGTGCGGGATCTCGGACTGGGCCTGGTATCCCAGGTAGGCGGCGCCCCGGCTCAGGAGCGCGGTGAAAGCGGTGCCCTCGTATCCGGCGGCGCTGACGACGTTGGAGGAGACGCCCGCCGCCGCGAGCAGCTCGTAGACCGTCGGCACGGCGCGGACCACTTCCTCGTCGAACCCCTCCGGCGGTTTCGAACCGGTGGTGAATGTCAGCAGGTTGCACAGGCTCCCCAGCTCCTCCAGCCAGAGCCGGTGGCCGAGAATCCCGTGATCGCAGGGAGCCCTGGCATTGCTCAGGGTGGTCAGGGCGGCTGTCGTCGTCGAGGGGAATACCGAGGTGAGCTGCCGCATCCCCCCGGGAGCGGTCTCGGCGAGGCGGCACAGGTTCGGGGTGCGCCCCGCCTCCATGGCGCGCTGCAACTGGTACAGGCCGACGGCGTCGCAGACCAGCAGCGCGACGTCCCCGCCGGCGGCCAGCGGTTCGGCCGGCAGCAGGCCCTCCCGGCAGCAGGGAGCCGGCGGCTCGACACCGAAAGCTGCGACCATCGACGCGGCCAGGTTGACTATGCTGCCGCCGCCGTAGTCCGGTTCGACCCGCTCCTTCACCGGACGGCTCCTTCGGCCACGGGATCGAGGTCGATCCAGTAGCGCAGCTTGCGCACCCTCTCGCGGCGCCGGCGGCCCTCCGCCTCGAGCCCGCGGCCGTCCATGTTCATGGCGCTTTCGAAGCGGCCGCCGTTGCGCTCGATGATCTTCTTCGAGGCGATGTTGTCCGAGTCGCAGGTGACCAGCAGGCGCGCAAGTCCCATGTCGATGCATTCCCTCAAGGCCAGCGAGAGGATGATCTGCCCGTAACCCCGGCGGCGCAGCCCCGGGCGGATGCTGTAGCCCACGTGCCCGCCGTAGGTCACCAGGTAGGGGGTGCCGAGGTCCGGGCGCACCGACAGCTGGCCCACGTACTCCTCCCCGTCGATCAGCCAGAAGACGCGGTCCTGGTAGCCGGAACTGCTCGCGGGCCGTTTCTCTCCGAGCTGCAGCAGGTCCCACACGAAGGAGGAGAAACGCCTTTCGAGCCGCCGCAGGTCGTAGCCGAGGAGCGCCGCGTAGGTCGAGTCCAGCCTGCCTTCGCCGACGAACTCGGCGGCGCCGGCCAGGAAGCTGTCGCGGTAGCGTTCCGAAGGACGGTCGAGAAAACAGGAGTGGTGCGAGCCGTTCATGGCCACGGGAGATCGCTCGGGTTCGGGCAGATAGGGGTAGCTCCGCGGCTGGCGGATGTCAAGCCGTCCACCCTCCCGCCGAGTTGATCCGGCGCCTGAGGGCGGCCATATTCTGCCCCTCGCGGCCCTGCCCTTCCGCCCTGAATCCGCAGAATCGTCAACGAATGGATAAAGTAACCGTACCGCCTCTCGAGGGAGTGTACGCCCAGCCCTGGTCGCTCAGGCGCTTCCTCGCCATGATGTCGGCGTTCGGTCCGGCGGCGATAGTCGCCTCGGTGAGCATCGGCGCCGGCGAGACCATCGTCGTGGTGCGCCTCGGCGCCTGGGCGGGGTACGACCTGCTGTGGCTGATCCTGCTCAGCGTCCTGGCGAAGAGCATCTTCGTCACCTATCTCGTCGGCCGCTACACCGCGGTCAGCGGCGAGTACATCGGCCACCGCCTCGTCAAACTCCCCGGTCCGCGCGGCTGGCTGCTGATAACGCTGATCGTCCTCGAGCTGTCGGTGGCGCCGCTGGCCTGGGTGGCGATCTCCAAACCGTGCGGCGACCTCGTCCACCACCTGTTCCTCGCCCCGGCCGAAGGGATCGACGCCGCCGAGAAGCTCTGGGAGAACGGCATCTCCACCTTCTTCATCGCCGCGGCGATGCTGTTCGGCATCCGCCTTTCCTTCGAACGGCTGGAGAAACAGCAGCTGGCGATCTGCGGGATTCTCGTCATCGGAACGATGATCGGCACCCTGATGGTGCGGCCCGACTTCGTCCAGGCCCTCCTCGGCACCTTCGGCATCAACGGGATGCCGGACTTCCCGTCCTGGGCTCCGGCCGACGCCATCGAGTATCCGCTGCTGACCCTTGCCACCGCCTTCGGCTACGTCGGCGGCGGCGTCTTCACCTACCTCGCCTACTCCAACTGGGTCGGCCTGCACCGCTGGGGCCTGACCGGGCACGACGACATCGACCGCATCCGCGAGCACGCCTTCAACAGCAAGGAGATCGACTACCTCCCCGAGGACGAGGAGCAGGTCAGCCGCCTGCGTCAGCTGGTTGCGCCCCTGCGCTGGGACGTCGGCCTCGGCGCCATCGTCCTGTTCCTCGTCAGCGCCGCTTTCCTGATCTCCGGGGCCGCGGTGCTGATGCCCCTGAAGACCCACTTCCAGGGCTGGAGCCTGCTGACCAACCAGGCCCACGTCTGGGCCAACATCCACCCCACCCTGGTGGGGATCTACTACGTGTGCATCATCGCCGCCCTGTGGGGAACGCTGCAGGCCCTGCCCGAGATGTACGCCCGCGTGGTCCAGGGGTTCTCTTCGGCGGTATGGCCCGACCGCACCTGGAACTTCGAGAGCCTCAAGCGCTACATCTGCCTGTACATGTTCGCCATCGCCACCACCGTCATCTGGCTCGACATCCCCTTCGACACCCTCATCGGGATCGCGAGCTTCCTCCTGGCCAACCTGGCGATCGCCGTGCTGATGCCGGCCGCCATCTACCTCAACTTCATCCTGCCGCCCCGCTACCGGACCCGCCCCGCGGTGCTGATCGGCGCCGTCGTCTCGGCGGTCGTTCTCCTGATCTTCGCCTGCGTCAGCGGCTGGGGCCTGTCGCTCAAGCTGTTCGGATAGGACCGAGCCGGGCCTTCTCGTTCTCCGGGAAGGGGTCGTAGAGAGCTTGGGCTGATGCCGCCCGTGCCCGAGCCTTTATTCGCTGATGTCGATGGTCATAAAGCACTTCCCGTCAATTACCCGTCAATTTAGCAACTACAGAAAAATCAGTTAGTTACGGAATTTCAAGGACTGTCTGACGGTTCTCGATCAATTACCTGCCAATCAGGTCGGAGACTCGACACCGATTGCGCGTCACGTTTTTGACGACCTCCGCGAGGCGTTCTCCGGCCCGGGACGTCAGGCCCAGAACTCCACCTGCAAGACAACCTTGTCGACCCCGCTGCCTCGTTCCTCACAGATGCGAGCTCGGCGCATCAGGGAAGCCAGTGTCTCGTTTCGGGACCTGCGCGGTGTGTCGAGAAAGCGTTGCGTATCCACAAGCGGCTCACCTGGGTTGGTAATCTCAATGCGGTCATCGAAGATCTCGATCATCGGTCCCGCACCGGTGACGGAGAAGTCCTGGTGGATGAGCGCGTTGGCTACGAGCTCGCGGATGGCCAGGTCGGGGAACATCGGCACTGACCTTCGCAAGGCCTTCCCGATCATCTCGTTAGCCGGCAGTATGCCATCTATGTATCCGATCAAACCTTCAAAGCCGCAGGCGTATCCTTTGCCACCCTCCTGTTCTCGGAACGTCTCCGTCCGACCCTTGCCGCGGTACTGGATGACCCTTACGGCCTTGCGCTTCAGATGCGGGAAATCACCGAGCTGTTTGGCGAACAGAATGGCGCCCAGGTTCGTGATGTCGAAGCCGCCCGCTGCACTGGGGGAAATGAGCCGATCTCTCTGCAATGCGTGCAGTATGGCGTCACGACCGTCAGGAAGCGGCATTTCAAGCAGGTCGAAGTACGCCGGGTAATCGAGCTTCAACAGGATATCCTCGCCACTAACCCGGTCGGCGGCGATAACGTCCTCGAAGCTCACCCGGTCGAACACGCGCCAAAGTGCCCGTTCCTTTCCTTTGTAGTCTTTGAGCTTTCTCTTGCATATTCGCAGTTGTGCAATAGTGGAGTCCGCTAATTCACTTTGGCGCTGAAAATGCAATAGTCGAGTAGCCGCCCCGCCGCGGCGCAACCACCATCCACATGACAGCCATACAAGGACCGCTCCCATGAACCGGACCATCTCCAGCACCTCCCTGCGCCAGCTGATGCTCGACGTCTTCGGACGCCTCGGCGTCCCGCCGGAAGACGCGGCCGCGGTGGCAGGCATCCTGTGCGAGGCGAGCCTGTCGGGGTACGACTCCCACGGGGTGGTGCGGGTGGCGATGTACGCCAGCGACCTGCGGCAGGGCCGGACCCGGCCGCGGGGGGAGCTGAAGCTGCTGCGCGAGTCCGCCGGTTCCGCCCACCTCGACGCCGGCTTCTCCCTCGGCCCGCTCGCCTGCGTCAGGGCGTTCGAGATCGCCGCGGAGAAGGCGCGCGACTCCGGGTGCGGCTGCGTGACCATCCTCAACTGCACCGACGTCGCCCGTCTCGGCAGCTACGTCGGCGAGCCGGCGCGGCAGGGGCTGGTCGCCCTGATGATGGTCAACGACGCGGGGGGAAACCCCGCGGTGGCTCCGCTGGGGGGCTCGGCCCCGTTCTTCAGCACCAACCCGGTCGCCGCCGGCATCCCCTGGCAGCCCGGGAACCCTGTCGTCATGGACTTCTCCACGAGCGTCGCCGCGGCCGGCAAGGTCAAGATGGCGGCCCGCTCCGGCGAGCCCGTTCCGGCCGGCTGGCTCATCGACGCCGGGGGCGAGCCGACCCGCGACCCGGCCGACTTCTCGATAGACGGGAGCAAGGGGGCGCTGCTGCCGGTCGGGGGGCCGGCCGCCGCCCACAAGGGGTTCGCCCTCAACATGCTGGTCGACGTGCTCGCCGGAGTGCTCAGCGGCGCCGGCGCCAGCACCGGCCTGCAGCCTCAGGAGGACCACAACGTCAACGGGGTGTTCGCCCTCGTGGTCGACCCCGGCCACTTCGTGTCCCGCGCGGTTTTCGAGGGGGCCGTCGAGCAGCTGGTGGCCGGACTCAAGGCCTCGCGCAAGGCACCGGGCTTCGACGAGATCCTCGTGCCGGGAGAGCGCTCCCACCGCGAGCGCCGGCGGCGCGAGCGCGAGGGGATTCCCCTCGACCCGGAGACCAGCGCCGAGCTTGCGCGGCTGCTCGAAGAGTTGGGGCTGCCCGACCGCTACGACTGATCCGGCGCCTCCACCTCCGCCGCCCACTCGCCGCCCCGCATCACCGGCTCCCGGCTGCCGTCCGCCAGCACCCCGTCGATATCCATCTCGCCTGAGCCGATCATGAAGTCGACGTGCACGACGCTGCGGTTCCCGCCCGCCGCGGAGAAATCCTCCTCCGCCATGGCGGCGCCGTCCTCCAGACAGACGTTGTACGCCTGGCCGAGGGCGACGTGGCTCGAGGCGTTCTCGTCGAACAGGGTGTTGTAGAACAGCCGCCCGGACTGCGAGACCGGCGAGCTGTGGGGAACCAGGGCGATCTCCCCCAGCCTCGCGGCGCCGTCGTCGGTGTCGAGCAGGTTGCGCAGGATATCCTCCCCCTGCCAGGCAGACGCCTCGACGATGCGGCCCCCGGCGAAGGTGACGGAGAAGTCCTCGATCAGGGAACCCCCGTAGTTCAGCGGCTTCGTCGAGCGCACCCTGCCGCCGATGCGGCGGCAGTGGGGCATGGTGAACACCTCCTCGGTCGGGATGTTGGGAACGAAGACGGTGCCGGCGGAGCTGCGGTCGATGCCGCCGCGCCAGGCGTGCCCTTCCGGCAGGCCGACGGTCAGGTCGGTGCCGGGAGCGCGGTAGTGGAGCGAGGAGTAGGCCTTTTCGGTCAGCAGCTCGCGCCGCCTTTCGAGGCGGTCGATGTGCTCCTTCCAGGCGGCCGCCGGATCGCCGGCGTCGACGCGGCACATGCGGAAGATCGCATCCCACAGCAGGCCGACCCGGTCCGCCGCCGGGGCCTCCGGAAAGACGCGCGCCGCCCAGGGCGGCACGGCCGCCGAGATCACGCACCAGTTGACGGCCATGCGGGTGATGTAGTCGAGCAGGGGCCGCGACTGTTCCGAGGCGATCCTGCGGGTCAGCGAGACCAGCTCCGGGTCCTGGCCCTTCAGCAGGTCGGGGTCGTCGCCGGTCACGCGCAGGAAGGCGTCCCCTTCCCTGGCGCGCCCGGCCAGGCCCTCGACCTGCCAGGACGGGTACTCCTCGAACGAGTCGCGCGCCGCGTGCTCGAAGCGGATCAGCTCGAGCTGCTCGTCCCCGTAGAGGACGTCGACGTAGCGGCAGCCGAGGTCGTAGGCCGAGGCGGCCACGGCGCGGACCAGCTCCGCGGCGGCGACCGGGGCGCGGACGATCAGCCGCTGATCCGGCTGCAGGTTGAGTCCGACCCGCACCGCCAGCTCGCCGTATTTCTTCAGGTTGCTCTCGAAATCGCCGGGCATTCGGGACTTCCTTTCAGGTAACAGTCAGTCGATGGAGTTGCTTCAGGCGTGGCGCCTGAGCCGCCGGAGACAAGGGGGGCCGTCGAACCACAGAGAATCGGGAAGGTGGCCAACCTCTTCCGCCTGCCTCGAGACCGGCCGGGTCCGCATGGCCCTTCACCGGATCTTACAAGGTAACGGTTGTGCAGCAGCTCTCACCGGGAGGACCGCAGACGGCCGCGCTTCCCTTTCTCCAGACCGGTTGGTTTCCGTCCGCTGCCTGCCGGCCCGTTGGAAAACCCATCGGGGCTGCCGCCCCCCCTCGGGCCGTATTCGGCGTTGCGCTTCCTCCCCGAATCCCTCGATTCGGTCGCGCGCCTTGCCTTCGACACCACCATGCCTCGGCCTCGCCTGCGGAGCAACTTGATCACCGGGCTGCTACGGCATGGCCCGCGCCTGCGGCGATCCGGTTATTCCTGCGCGAACGAACCGTAACGCCAGCCAGCCATCGGAGGAGGAACCATGACCGCAGACGGACGCACACTCGAAGGCAAGGTGGCCGTCGTCACCGGGGCGGGCCGCGGCATCGGCCGGGCCATCGCCGCCGGGTACGCCGCCGGGGGGGCCGCGGTGGTCTGCGCCGCCCGCACCCGGACGCAGGTCGAGGAAACGGTCGCGGCCATCTCCGAATCCGGAGGCCGCGCTCTCGCCGCTGAAACCGACGTCACCCGGGAGGAGGAGGCCGGCCGCCTGATGCGCGGCGCCGTGGAGGCGTTCGGCGGCCTCGACATCCTCGTAGCCAACGCCGGGACCAACGCCTCCGGTCCGGTCGAGGAAAGCGACCCGGAGGAATGGTGGCGGGTGCTCGAGGTCAACCTGCTCGGCGCCTGCCTGTGCGCCCGCGCCGCCATCCCGCACCTGAAGGCGCGGGGGTCGGGCAAGATCATCACCATCGGTTCGGGAATGGGGCAGCGGGCCTGCGCGGGGGACTCGGCGTACTGCTGCTCGAAGGCCGGCCTGTCGATGCTGACCCGGGTGCTGGCCGCGGAACTCTCGGAGCACGGCATCAGCGTCAACGAGCTGATCCCCGGCCCTGTTGCCACCGCCCTGAACCCCGCGGCCCCGGGCAGTATCTCGCGGTTCGGGGTCGTCGAGTGGAACAAGAAACCGGAGGACGTCCTTCCCCTGGCCCTCTTCCTGGCGGCCCAGCCGGCCCCCGGACCGACCGGCCAGAAGTTCAGCCTCGCGCGGCGCGACCTGTAGAGAGGTGTCACCCCGGTGCCGGCCGCGACTCGGGGCCGCCGGGGGTTGCCGCTGGTCACCCCGCCTCCAGGTCGGCCGCGCACCGGGGTAGCCACGAAGTTTCAGGGAACGCCCCCCATAACTGACCGCCAAGCCATGGGCACTCAGGGTTGCCACAAACCACGGCATCTCGAAATGCCCGGCCCCCGGCCGGCCCGCGACCGACGGCCGGAACAACAAGCTCGCGCGGTGCGACCAGAAGCGGGTTTGCCTCCCCGCAGGAAGCGCTCAGCCCTGTTGTTCGAGGGAACGTCTCAGATGTTCCAGCAGGTCCTCGGCCGTCCCCGCCTCGCTGTCGGGGGCGAGCTTCCGGTAGCGCGAAAGGGCGTCGATGGCGAGCTCGAACTCCTCGTCGATCGCCAGCACGAGGCCGAGGTTGAAGTAGATGTTGCGGAACTCCGGCTCGATCTCGGCGGCCAGCTCGTAATGGACGCGGGCCGGCCGGTACTCCTCGGTGTCGAAGTAGAGGTTGGCGAGGTTGTAGTGGGATTCCCAGTGCTGCTGGTCGTGCTTGAGGGCGTTGCGGAAGCAGCCGAAGGCCTGCTCGACGCCGCCCGCCTTCGACTCGATCACCCCGAGGTTGCAGTAGGCGTCCGGCACCGAGTCTCCTTCGGCGACCGCGGTTTCGTAGAGCCGGCGGGCCGCCCCCTCGTCGCCGCCGTCCTCGAGCGCCAGGGCCTCCTCGAACGGCCCGGGCCCCCCCGCCGCCGGGAACTCGATCAGCTTGCCGCCGCCCCCGGCAAACAGGTCGAGCTGGCTCCTGTCCCTGCGGTCCCGCTTGCGGACGCGCTCGTACCCGAACTTCGAGGGGCGGCGCGCCTTCGCCGCGGGGAAGGGAAGCAGCTTGCTCATCTGTCCGACTCGCCTCCGGACCGCCGACTCAGAAGGCTGCCGGCATGCCGTTCCGCATATTCCCTGGAATTCATACGCCGAGACCTCGCAACGCTGCTCCTTCGATCCGGCAGGTTGTTCCCCGGGACCGCAAATCAGGCCACCTTCCTCGCCTTGGCGGCCGGCTTCCTGGCGGCCGGCTTCTTCGCCGCCTTCTTCTTTGCGGGGGCCTTCTTTTTCGGCTTCGCCTTGGCTGCTGCCTTCTCTCCCTCGGCCCGCTTCATCGGCTTCTTCTCGGTCTTCGCCTGCTCGATGCTCTCCTTGAGGGCGGACATGATGTCGACCACCGGCTTGACCTCCTCGGCGACGGCGACGATCTCCTGGCCCTCGACCTTGGCGTCGATCAGCTCCTTCACCGCCTCGCGGTAGGTGTCCTTCATCTCGATGTCGGAAAACGAGGTGGTCATCGAGTCGACGAGGCTCTGCGCCAGCTTCAGCTCCTCGGCGGCGACGTCGACCTCCTGGATCTCGGGGACGTCGCCGATGCTGCGCAGGAACTCGGGGTAGCGGACCTTGTAGATGACGAGCCCGCCCTCCTGCTGGCCGATCAGCACCATGTCCTCGCGGTCCCGCATCACCACCTTGCCGACGCCGACCTTGCCGCTGGCCTCCAGGGCCCCCGCCAGCAGGCCGTACACCTTCTTGGCGACCTCGCCGTCGGGCCCGGCGAAATAGGGGGTGTCGTAGAGCATCTGGTCGACCTCCTCGGCGTCGACGAACCCCTCGATCTCGATGATCCGGGTGCTGGCGAGCTTGAGCTTCTGCAGGTCCTCGTCCTCGATGATGACGTACTCGTCAGGGGCGTACTCGTACCCCTTGACGATGTCGTGGTTGCTCAGGGCCTCGCCGCAGCTCTTGCACTTCTTGTCGTAGCCGACGCGGCCGTTGTCCTCCTTGTGCAGCTGGTTGAAGCGGATGGTCGACCCCGAGTCGACGGCGTTGTACAGCCGCACCGGGATCGTCACCATCGAGAACCTGATGTGCCCCTTCCACAGGGATCGCATGTTCATCTTGAACCTCCTGTTTTCAGCAGTTCCGTGGCGGCGCGCGTTCCACGCTCCGTCCATTAATCTCGCACCGGTCTTCGTCGCCGATTTCTCGGCCTCACCTTGTAAAGCAGTCCATCAGGGCCTGCCGGCGAAGGCTCGCGACGCCCGCGGCCCCGCAGCTACTGTTCCGCTTCCATGTCGGGACGCAGGCGAACGAACACAGGCTCGCGCAGCGTCCCCATGTTGGTCAACGACGCGTACTCCACCTCGCAGTACAGCCGCGGCTCGATCCAGGTGGTCTGCGCGTCGTCCAGCGGTTTTTCATCGATCGGCCGTTGCTCACTCTCTTCGAGCTGACGGAGAACCTTCATCACCGAGGTCATGGTTTTTGCGTCGAAGCCGGTGCCGACCTTGCCGAGGTAGTCGAGGCCCGGGCCCTTCCCGTTGGGGGTCGCCAGGTGCAGGGCTCCGAACTGGCTCCTGCGGTCCCCCTTGCCCGCGGTGTAGCCGACCACCAGGCACTCCATGGTCTGCCGCACCTTGATCTTCAGCCACCTGTCGGAGCGTTTTCCCGGAAGATACGGGGCCTCCCGCAGCTTCGCCACGATCCCCTCCAGCCCGGCCTGCCGCGTCGCCTCGAACAGGGCGTGCCCGTCGGCGACCACCTCGCTGACCCGGTACGGGGACTCCGGCTTGAGGGCGCTCTCCAGCCACTCCCGGCGCCGGTCGAGGGGCTCGTCGACGACCGGCCGCCCGTCGAGGTAGAGGCAGTCGAACAGGTAGCAGTGGGCGGGGTGGCGCTGCCGCGCCTTCTCGATGCCGCGCTCGCCGCGCGCATGCAGGCGGCCCACCGCGTCGGTGAAGACCGGCCGGCCCTGATCGTTCAGGCAGACGATCTCGCCGTCGAACAGGGCCGACGAGGCGCGGAACGCCTCCTCGGGCAGCAGCAGTTCCGGAAAGTGTTCCGTGACGTCCCGGCGGCTGCGGGTGCGGATGCGCACCTCCCCCTCGTCGAGGGCGATCGAGGCGCGGATGCCGTCCCACTTGAGCTCGTAGAGATAGTCGCCGCGGTCCGGCACCTCGCCGCGGTTCTCGGCCAGCATCGGCTCGACGAACTCCTCGAGCCAGTCGACCTGCGGGTTGTCGAGGCGCTCGAGCAGCCAGTCCTTGCCGCGGGTGTTGATCAGCCGGAACTCGGCGCTCAGCTCGGGGCTCTGCAGGCGGAAGTAGAAGCTGTCCTTCTTGTCGTTGGTGACCTCGTAGCGGCCGAGGGCGTACACCCACATCGGGCCGGCGCCGTACTCCCCCTTGGGGATGCGCCCCTCGAAGGTGAGGTACTCCAGCGGGTGGTCCTCGACCTGGACCGCCAGCCTCTTGATGCCCGGCCGCGGCGGCAGCCCCTTGGGCACCGCCCAGGACTTGAGCACCCCGTCCCGCTCGAGGCGCAGGTCGTAGTGCAGGCGGGAGGCGTGGTGGCGGTGGACGACGAAGGCGTTGCCGTCCCCGCCCTCGACCTCCGGGGCCGGCTCCGGGGTCTTTTCGAAGCTGCGCCTGCCGGCGTAGGACACGAGCTGGTCCGGGGTCTTGTGGGTTCTCGATTTTGCCGGGGTTTTCTTCTTCTTCGCCGGTTTGCGGTCGGTGTGGAGACGCACGGCGTAGGCCCCCATCCCCTCCCACGGGTCTCCCTCGCTCAGCACCTTGTCGGCGGCGGTGCGCAGGTTGTACTCCCCCGGGTCGGCGAGCTGCTCCAGCTCTTCCCAGGCCAACGGCATCGACACCGGGGCGCCGGCGGAGCCGCGCACGCTGTAGGCGGCGACGATGGTCTGGGCGGGACGGTTGCGGAACACGTCGACGAGCACCTTGCCCTGGCGCGCCTCCTTCTTGATGTGCAGGGTCGTCGCCGCGGAGTGGGCGCGGACGAACGGCTGGAACATCCCCCTGGCCGCGGCGAACACCGTATCGAAGTCCCACTTCGGCTCGATCGGGGCCACCACGTGAATCCCCTTGCGGCCGGTGGTCTTCGCGAACGGGTGGTAGCCGTGCGACTCGAGGTGCTCCCTGACCCGGAAGGCGAGCTCGACGACGCCGGGGAACGGGTACCCTTCCGGGGGATCGAGGTCGACGACGAAGTAGTCGGGGTTGTCGAAACGGGGCCGCCGCGAGTGCAGGTGATGGACCTCGATGCAGGCGTGGTTGGCGATCCAGACCATCGAGGCCTCGTCCGAGGCGAGCACGTAGTCGAGGGAGTCGCCCGGTTCTCCGATCACCTCGTGATCGAGCCACCCCGGCGCCCACTTGGGACGGTTCTTCTGGAAGAAGCTCTCGCCGTCGATGCCGTCGGGGAAACGCACGAACGACAGCGGCCGCCCCCTCAGGTGGGCGAGGATGGTCGGGGCGATCTTCAGGTAATACTCGATCAGCTCCGCCTTGAGGATGCCGTCATGCGGCCACAGCACCTTGTCGAGGTTGGAGATCTCGAGCTTGTGCTTGCCGACCTGGGTCAGCTGTGCTTTTCTCGGCATCGGCGGCGGTTCGGTCCGGGGCGCTGGATTGGAGCGGTAACTGATTCAGGGACATAAAGATAATACCTGGAACCCGGATTCAGTTAATGCCCTTCGACCTGTCGCCGGCATCAGGTCGTAGCGGTGCCATCGCCATCCTATATTCTCATGGACGGGCGCTGTTCCCATTGCCGTTCGAACCCCTTGCGGATGGAGAAACCCCACGATGACCAGGCTTCTGGAAGAGGCGTTCAGGAAAGCTTCCGAACTGCCGGAAGACCGACAGGACTTCATCGGCCGCATGTTGCTCCAGATCGTGAGCGAAGGAGGGGCATTCTCCAGGCTGACGGACGAGCAGGTCGCCGAGGTGAGAAGGTCTCTTGCCCAGGCCGAAGCGGGGGAATTCGCCTCCGACCACGACGCGGTCCATGTCCTGAGCGTCTTCCATGGCGCCCGAGACCGGTAACTCCCAGGCTCATTTCCCTACTCGAATCAGCCATCCATCCTCTGCATCCGGCCATCTTTCCAATCTGAAATTGCAGGTGGGGTTGGCTTTTCCTTGCTCCTGCACGCCGCATATGATGTCTTAGCTGCCATATGACATCTATTACAAGGAACCTGCCCGAAACACCTCCGGAACCGGGTCAGCTGGTCCTGGTCCGTTCCCGCCGCTGGTTGGTCGAGGAGGTGGTAGCCAACGGAGCGGCATCACCTCGCGTTCGCCTCGCCTGCGCCGACGACGACGCCCAGGGCCAGGAGCTCGAAGTCTACTGGGATTACGAGATCGACCGCCTGATTCTCGAGGAAGAGGGCTGGGCGGATCTCGCGTCGAAAGGGTTCGACTCACCCCGGCACTTCGCCGCCTTCCTCCACACCCTGCGCTGGAACTGCGTCACGGCGACCGACCCTAACCTGTTCCAGTCCCCATTCCGCGCCGGCATCAAGATCGACGCCTACCAGATGGAGCCCCTGCGCAAGGCCCTGCGCCTGCCCCGGGTGAACCTGTTCATCGCCGACGACACCGGGCTCGGGAAGACGATCGAGGCAGGCCTGATCGCCCGGGAGCTGCTGTTGCGAAGGAAGGCCAAGACAATCGTGGTATCGGCTCCCCCCTCGGTGCTCGAGCAGTGGAGGGGGGAGTTGGAGGAGCGCTTCGGACTGGTCTTCGAGATTCTGGACCGGCGCTACCTGGCGCGGGTTCGCCGGGAGCGGGGGTTCGGGGTGAACCCGTGGCGGACGCACAGCCGTTTCCTGATCTCGCACAACCTCCTCATCGATCCCACCTACGCCGATCCCATGCGGGAATGGCTGGGAGGATTGCTGCCGGGGAGTCTGCTGATCCTCGACGAAGCCCACCACGCGGCACCTTCAAGCGGGGGCCGCTACGGGATCGAGACCAAGTTCACGCGCGCCGTCCGGGACCTGTGCGGCCGCTTCGAACATCGACTGTTCCTCTCCGCCACACCCCACAACGGCCACTCGAACAGCTTCTCCACCCTGCTGGAACTGCTCGACCCGTACCGGTTCACGCGCGGGGTGAAGATCCGCGGAAAGAGCGAGCTCGAGGAGGTGATGGTGCGCCGCCTCAAGGAGGACATCCGGGAGATCCAGGGGGGATTCCCCAGCCGCAATGTCGAGAGGCTGGAGATCGACAACCTGCCGCCCGACGCCCCCGAGATCCTTCTGTCGAAGCTGCTCGATCGGTACCGCACCGCCCGGGAGGAGCGGCACGCGACGACCTCGCGGAGGGCCAAGGCCGCGGCCGGGCTGCTCGTCGTCGGGCTGCAGCAACGCCTGCTCTCCTCCATCGAGGCTTTCGCGCGCACCCTCAAGGTGCATCGCCGCACCGTGGTGAAGCAGTGGGAACGTGAGCAGGAAGCCGCAGCCGAGATTCCCGAATCCGAAGAGCAGGACAGCCTGCTGCGGACGGCGCCGGACTCCGATGACGAGCGGGGGGAGTGGGAAGAGGATCAGCTGGAAGCCGAAGAAGAGGCCGAGGTCGAGGCGATGACGGTCGCGGCCGAGGAAGGGGGTGCGCGAGACGAAAGGGCCGAAGAGCTGTGGCGCCGGGAACAGAAGCTTCTGGACCGGATGGAGAAAATCGCCGAGGAGTCGCGGTACCTGCCCGACGCCAAGGTGCGGCGGCTGATCGATTGGATACGGGAAAACCTCTGCCCCGGGCTGCCTGCCTTCGGCGAGCTGGCGCAGGGTGAGCCGGTCCCCTGGAACGACCGCCGGGTGCTGATCTTCACCGAGAACCGGGAAGGCACCAAGCGCTACCTGCGGAACATCCTGGAGGAAGCGATCGCAGGAACGGACCTTGCGGATGAGCGCATCGAGGTGATTGACGGGCTGGTCAGCTCGAAGAATCGACGGGAGATCCAGAAGCGCTTCAACACCCATCCCGCCAAGGACCCGTTGCGCATTCTGCTGGCGACGGATGCGGCGCGGGAAGGTCTGAACTTCCAGGCCCACTGCACCGACCTGTTCCACTTCGACCTGCCCTGGAACCCGGGAAGGATCGAGCAGAGGAACGGCCGCATCGACCGCAAGCTGCAGCCAGCCCGGGAGGTGCGCTGCCACTACTTCGTCCTGCCCCAGCGGGCGGAGGACCGAGTTCTCGGGGTGCTGGTCGGGAAAACGGAGAGGATCAAGCGGGAGCTGGGCAGCCTGTCGAAGGTCATCGACGACGATGTCGAACGGCTGCTTCGCGGCGGTATCCGCCACGCGACCGCCGCCCAGCTCGCTGAAGAGATCGAGAATGCCGATCTGGACGAGGAGCGGAAGCGGGTCGCAGAAGAGGAGCTGGAGGGCGCCCGCGAGCGCCAGGAGGACCTGAAGGATCAGATCGCCCGCTGCCAGTCACTGCTCCAGGGTTCGCGCGGATGGGTCCGCTTCGAGGAAGGAGCCTTCCGGGATGCGCTTTCCTGCTCGCTCGAACTGCTGGGGGCGGATCCGCTGGAGGAGACTCGCGACCAGGAGGGACGACGGGTTTGGGAGTTTCCGGCTCTCGACCAGAGGGCGGAAACGGACGCCAGCTGGTCGTCCACCCTCGATACCCTGCGACAGCCAAAGAAGCCGGATCAGAAGGTAACCGACTGGCGCCGGGAGGCGCCGATTCGGCCGGTCGTGTTCGAGGACCCCGGCGCGGTCACCGAGGACAGCGTCCACCTGCACCTGGAGCAGCGCGTGGCACAACGGCTGCTAGCCCGGTTCCGGGCCCAGGGCTTTATCTACAACGACCTGTCGCGGGCATGCCTGGCGCAGGCCAGGGATTCGATACCGCGCGTTATCCTGCTCGGACGGCTTTCGCTGTACGGACGCGGAGCCGAGCGCCTGCACGAAGAGCTGGTTCCGGTTGCCGCGAGATGGGTCGAGGCTTCGAAGCGAAAAGGGCCCCTCCGGGCGTATGCCCGGGAAACCGAGCTGCGGACGCTCGACCTGCTTGAGGAAGCGCTGACCGGAAACGGGATGCGCCTGCCGCACGAGACGATCCGGGAACGGCTTCTGGAGACCGCAGCGCAGGATATCGAGGAACTGCTGCCGCAGTTGGAGCCGCGGGCGGAGGAGCTGGCCGCCAGCGCGGTTAAGCGTCTGGCCGAGCGCGGCACCCGGGAGGAGCAGGATCTGCGGACGACGCTGGAGCGCCAGCGCCAACGAGTGGTAGAGGAACTCGCGAGGTACGACCGCGGCGACTACAAGCAGTTGACCCTGGGCTTCGAAAAGGAGGAGCGGGACCAAGTCGAAGCGAACATGCGGGGGTGGCGGCGGCGTCTCGAACAGTTCGACAAGGACCTTGAAGTCGAACCCGCCCGCATACGCGAGTTCTACGAGGTGCGGGCAACCCGGGTTGAGCCCGTCGGCCTGGCCTACCTGTGGCCGGAGACCAACTGAGCATGGCCAAGCTGGACCCGCAGATACTCAGGCACCTCGAGTGGATCGGCTTCGTCCAGCCGAGCGGCCTTGTCGTCTCCGCGCCGGCCCTGGTGCGGGCAGGTGCCATACTTGACCGGCAGGACGCCGAAGGGCAGCGACGGCTGCGTGACTGCGTCGAGGAGAGGACGCTCCTGCAGGATGCCGATCCGGTGCCGTGGTTGCCGGACTTCGAGGCTTTCGCGAGGACCGTTCTCGAATGGAACTTCTCGCCCAAGGGTTACGCCGGCACCGCGGAAAGTCCCATCCCTGACGAGCTCGTAGTAACCACCGCAGATGGGGAAACCCTCGCCCCCGACTTCGCCGTTCGCGAGCGGAGCCCCCGGGAAGGGGAGTCTCACTGGCAGCTCCTCGTACAGGTCCTGGAACCGGGGCAGGACTTCGATAAAGAGGTGAAGGGCTCAGGAGCGCTCGAGGCCTCTCCCCACAGCAGGATGGAGCGACTTCTCCGCCGCACCGAGGTAAAGGCTGGTCTGCTGTTCAACGGCTTGTCGATCCGGCTGATCTCGGCGCCCCGGGGTGAAAGCTCCGGCTGGATGGACTTCCGCGTGGCGGAGATGGTGCAGACTTCCGGCAGGCCGATCTGCACCGCCATGCGCCTGCTGTTGAGGGAAAGCCGGCTGTTATCGTTGCCCAGTTCCAAGCGGCTGGCCGCCTTGCTCGAGGACAGCCGGAAGTTCCAGAACGAGGTCAGCGAGCGGCTAGCCGAGCAGGTGCTCCACGCCCTGTATGAGATGTTGCGGGGATTCCAGGCCGCCCACGACGCATCGAAGGGAGAGCTGCTGCGGCAGACCCTCGCGGACAATCCCGACCGCGTCTACCACGCCCTGCTGACCGTGAACCTGCGGCTCGTGTTCCTGCTCTACGCCGAAGAGCGGGACATGCTGCCGAAGGACGAGACCTTCCAGCGCTACTACTCCCTCGTGGGACTGTACGAGCGCCTGCGTGAGGACGCGGCCCTGTTTCCCGACACCATGGACCAGCGCTTCAGTGCCTGGGCGCAGTTGCTGGTGCTTTTCCGCCTGATTCACGACGGCGCCGAAACCGGGGAGATGACCCTGCCCAGGCGGCACGGTGTCCTCTTCGACCCGGACCGGTTCCCGTTCCTCGAAGGCCGGCCGGACATGGTGGCGCGCCAGATTCACGAGCGCATCGAGCCGCCGCTCGTATCGGACGGCACCATCTACCGCGCCCTGGAGAAGCTGCTGGTCCTCGACGGCGAGCGGCTCTCCTACCGGGCCCTCGACGTGGAGCAGATCGGCTCGGTCTACGAGACCATGATGGGTTTCCGCCTGGAAACCGCCAGCGGGAGGTCCGTGGCGATCAAGGCGGCCAAGAAGCAGGGCGCTCCTACAACCGTGGACCTCGAAGCACTCGCCGCGGAGCCGGGTGCCCGGCGCGACAAGTGGCTCCGGGACCACGCCGACCGAAAGCTCGGAGACAAAATCAGGAAAGCGGTGAAGGATGCCGGAACGCTGGAGGACCTGCACGCGGCCCTCAGCCCGGTGATCGAGGTCGATGCCACCCCCGACTTAGTGCCCCAGGGAGCGATGGTGCTGCAACCCAGTGAAGAAAGGCGCCGCTCCGGCTCGCACTACACGCCGCGCGAGCTGACGGAGCCGATCGTGCGGACGACCCTGGAGCCTATCCTGGCGCGGCTTCAGGGAGAGGACGGGAAGCCGCCGCGGCCTGAAAAAATTCTGGACCTGAAGGTATGCGACCCAGCCATGGGATCGGGGGCCTTCCTGGTGGAGGCCTGCCGCCAGCTCGGCGACGCTCTTGTCGAGGCTTGGCGCGCCCACGGCGAGATTCCGGGAATCCCGCCTGACGAGGATGAGGGAATCTTCGCCCGCCGGTTGATCGCACAGCGCTGCCTGTACGGAGTGGACCGGAACCCCATGGCGGTCGACCTCGCCAAGGTTTCGCTATGGCTAGCGACCCTGGCCAAGGACCATCCGCTGACATTCATCGACCACGCCCTGCGGCACGGGGACTCGCTGGTCGGGCTGTCCCGGAAGCAGATAGAAGTCTTCCACTGGGATCGCCGTGCGGAAGAGGCCGACCTGGGGTTCGAGACCACGGAAGTACACCGCCAGATCGCCAAGGTAGCCCAACTCCGACGGCGGATCCGTGAGGCAGGCGACGAGGTCGCGGATCGGGAACTGCATGATTGGTGGGATGAAGCCCGCTTCGAGCTTGGCAAGATCAGCCTCTTCGGCGATCTGGTGACGGCCGCCTTCTTCGAGGGGACCAAAGCGAAGGAGCGGGAGACTAAACGGGTTGAGTACGCCACTGCCGTTTACGAGCGAAGGGCAGATCAGCACCGCGGCTGGCTTGAGGAGCAGCGCCGTGCGGACCCGCCGCTGGCCCCCTTTCACTGGGAGATCGAGTTCCCGGAGGTGTTTGACCGGAAGAATCCGGGGTTCGACGGCATCGTCGGGAATCCTCCGTTCCTCGGAGGGAAGCGGATTAGCACGGTCCTTGGTGCCGGATATCGCGATTGGCTTGCATCAGTCCACTTGCACTCGAACAGTAATGCCGACCTCGTGGCACACTTCTTCCGACGCGTCTACGATCTGATCCGCCCAAACGGCGCCTTTGGCCTGATCGCTACCAACACCATCGCCCAAGGCGATACCCGCGCCAGCGGCCTGCGTTGGATTTGTGGGAACGGTGGGGACATTTACCGTGCCCGTCGGCGCGTCAAGTGGCCGGGTCAGGCCGCCGTGGTGGTCAGTATTCTCCACGTCCATAAGGGACGGCACATCGAAACGAAGCGACTCGATGGAGACGTGGTTGAGACTATCACCGCCTTCCTCTTTCACCGCGGCGGGAACGATGACCCGGAGCGGGTCAGGGAGAACACCGGCAAGAGCTTCGTGGGGGTGTTTCTCCGAGGCATGGGCTTTACCTTCGACGACACCGACAGGAAGAATGTCGCCTCATCCGTGGCGGAGATGCACCGCCTAGTCGAACAGAACCCGCAGAACCAGAAGGTGATCTTTCCATATATTGGCGGTGAAGAGGTGAACACCAGCCCGACTCACATGCATCATCGCTATGCGATAAACTTTCAAAATTATCCACTGCGCAAGGAAGATCTAGACGCTCGGTGGATAGGCGCGGACGAAGGTCAGCGTCGCGAATGGCTGAGGCAGGGAATCGTACCACTCGACTATCCAGATCCGGTAGCAGCGGATTGGCCCAGTCTGCTGGAGATCGTAGAGGAGCGGGTCAAACCCGCACGAGACGAACTCGGCAAGTCGCCAATTGACCGCTCACACAGGGAACGTTGGTGGCAGTACGCTAACGAGCGCCCCCAGCTTCGGTCAGCTATTTCGGGACTGAACCGCTATCTCGTGTGCGGAATCATCAGCAACAAGATCCACTTCGCATTTCTTGGGAAAGGGATGCTCCCTTCCCACAAACTGGTCATTTTCCCATTTCAGGAATATTCTGCGTTCTGTGTTCTCCAGTCTAACGTCCATGAGATATGGGCCAGGTTCTTCAGTTCTACAATGAAGGATGACATCAACTACTCACCTTCCGACTGCTTCGAGACCTTCCCCTTCCCCGAGGGTTGGGCTACTCAATCTGGCCTTGAAGCCGCCGGCCAGACCTACTACGACTTCCGGGCCAACCTCATGGTCCGTAACGACGAAGGCCTGACCAAGACCTACAACCGCTTCCACGACCCTGACGAAGACGACCGCGACATCGCCAAGCTCCGCGATCTCCACGCCGCAATGGACCGGGTCGTACTCGATGCCTATGGTTGGAATGACATCCCCACCGACTGCCAGTTCCTCCTCGACTACGAGATCGACGAGGAAGAGTGGGGCAACCGAAAAAAGCCCTACCGCTGCCGCTGGCCCGACGACATCCGGGACGAGGTGCTGGCGCGGCTTCTCGAACTGAACGCCAAGCGCCCCAAACGAGAGACAGGCACCAAACCAGCCTACTGGGAAGACGACGATAACGAGTAATGCCCTTGGGTCATTTTTCTGGGGTTGTTTGACAGGTCGACACCCCTTGACCAGAGCGATGTGAATCTCGAAGTAATGCATCTGGATTACGAATAGTGATTTCCTAGAAGGAGACTGACTGATGACCGATACAGCTTACTATTATCCTGCCCCATTTTGGCTATCGAGAGACAGTGGTTGGGTAAAGTCGCTTCTATTGTTTTTCGATGACATAGCTATTCTGTTGCCCGATTACATGTACGGCCGCCATACGAATGCAGATCCAACCCTAGCTGAGCCGCTAGAGGATCGCGGCCTCTTACGGGTGCTCGAACCGAAAAATTGGGTTGATCAAGAAACAACTGAAAAGCTTGCCGAAATCGTTGTTGAGCTGCTCACGACGGGCGCATTCGATGACCTACCACAAACCGATTATTTCGCGGAACTGTCACAGTCTCGGATTGGCTACGGCGCCGATGTCGACTTGGCGGGCTTCCTTGTCGATGAACTGAAGGCGAAGGGTCTTGCGCGTCCGAGTGAAGACGGTGTTTCCATTCCTCTCCACCCGGCCGTTCGTACCACTATTCTTGTAATTCTCGGGCAACTTTCCCGCGTTTCTGGGGCAAGGCGGGACATGACCATACACCCCACGACCAACCATGGTGGCGCAGCTTCCGACTTGATCGGAACTCTGTCGAGGGACAAAATGCCATCACGTGACAAGGTAATTGAATTGGATCTTGAACCCGTTACTTTCGACTTGGAGTCCATTCCCCTCGACGATGTACTCCAATTCCGTTCAGAGCACCAAGACACCCACAAGGCATACATGAGAGATCTCCGGGGGTTCATGGCCGAGCTAGCTGAGATCAACGATCGCAAGGAACGAGAAACCGCGCTATTGGAACGTCGACAGGAGATTGCGGATAGAGCTCACGACATCCAACGATCTACTCGACTTGCGCTTGGAAAAAACCTGACCTCTTGGTCCTTGGGAATCACGGGTGGCGTTTGGGCCTTGGGGGCTGGGGACCTGTTTGGATTAGCTCTGAGCGCAGCTGGAGGCATTCTGGGCCTTGTGCCAGACCAATCCAACAGAGTGAGTGCGTATTCATACATATTCGATGCAAATCGCACTTTCGGAAGTTCTTCTGGTTGGTAGGGGGAAATTATCTGGGAGTCAAGAACGGTACGAAACCGATCAAAGTCCTTGCCAAGTCGAACCAGCAACTGCGAGCAGGGCGCCCGGGCGACAGCAAATACCATCGAATCGAACAAGCCATTCATCCCCGCAGGAAATAGCAATGGAATCGAAGCTAAAGCATCTTGAATTGATCCAAGGAGTAGTCAACCGCCTAGCGACCGACTCATTCCGAGTGAAAGGGTGGACCGTTGTTTTGGTCACCGCCCTGTTCGTTCTCTTGGCGAAGGAGGACCGCCTCGATGTTGCCTACATTGCATTGGTACCTGTCCTCGTCTTCTGGGGACTTGACGGCTACTACCTGTGGCAGGAACGCCTGTTTCGGGCGCTATACGACCGCGTCCGGTCAATAGACGAAAGTGAAGTCGACTTTTCAATGGCCACCGCTTCGTTCCGAACCGGTTGGAAGCGCTCGTGGCTTGGCTCGACCTTTTCGATAACCCTGGTTCCGTTCTATGGGGCTCTCATCATCGCGATTGTCTTGGTAGTCATCAATGTTTCCGGAGAACAACCTAATGGCTCGTAGAGTGTTTTACAGCTTCCACTACAACCCAGACAACTGGCGGGCAGGGATGGTCCGCAATATCGGCAGCATAGAAGGAAACAGACCCGCGACAGATAACGACTGGGAGACAGTTAAGAAAGGAGGCGATACTGCAATAAGGAAATGGATTGCGGGTCAGATGATGTACCGTTCCTGTACGGTCGTATTAGTCGGATCCGATACGGCAAATCGTAAATGGATCAACCACGAAATTATCAAATCCTGGGATGATGGAATGGGGGTAGTCGGAATCCGCATTCACGGATTGAAGGACTACCACGGAATGGTTTCATCACTTGGCAAAAATCCGTTCGATTTCATCACCCATGGAAGTTCAGGCAATAGGCTTTCCTCAATTGTCAAGTGTTACAATCCCGGCGGGAGTAACAGCAAAGAGCGATATGCTTGGATTTCTGAGCACCTTGCGAACGCTGTTGAGGAAGCAATTAGAATTCGAAATGAGAATTGAGAGACGGTTGAGATTGCACGTCTACCTGGAGGGAGATGGGATGTTTGTCGAGCACATCGACTGGGACGGGATTTCAAGTACGCGAGTCTGAACGGGGAATCCTGAATGAAGCTGACCAGCGTCGAGATACGCAACTTCCGTTGCATCAAGGAACTCAGCCTCGACCTCGACGAAACGACGGTCCTGATCGGCGAGAACAACTCGGGCAAGACAGCGTTTCTGGAGGCTATCCGCATCTGTTTGGAGCGGCTCCGTGGCCGAGGACGCGGTCCGTTCAACGAGTACGATTATCACCTTTCCGACGAAGACTCGTCGCCTGCGGCCTCCGACCCGATCCAGATAACACTGTCGTTCGTCGAGACGGACGCCGAACCATGGCCTGACGAAGTCGTGCAAACGCTTGAAGGGCTCCTCGCGTTCGATGAAGAGGACCGACGCCGGGTGACCCTGCGGGTAACTTCGTCATTCGAGCCTGATGTCCTCGAATCCTCAACGGATTGGGACTTTCTCGATGCGAACGGCCAGCCCTTGCCCGGACGGACGACTGCCCAACTCACTGCTTTTCAGAGAGTGGTGCCGGCGTTCTACCTTTCCGCACTGCGGGATGCTTCGAGGCATTTTGTTTCCAACGGCCGCTTCTGGCGCACCTTCCTTGCGGAGCTTGGCGTTCCCGAGGATGAAAAGAATGAGCTGGAACAGGAACTCGCCGATCTGAACCGCCGGCTGATCGAAGCGCATCAACCGTTGCTGGAAATCCGCCAGCGTCTTGAAGACGCCGCGCGGGTTATCGAGTTCGGCGCCACCGATATCGTCGCCATCGATGCGCTCCCGACCAAGCTCTTTTCCTTGCTGTCCCGCACCCAGGTGAGCCTCGCTTCCCGTTCCGGCGCCAGGATTCCGGTGGAATTCCAAGGCGAGGGAACCCAGAGTCTGACTGTGCTGTTGCTGTTCGGCGCTTTCCTCCGCAGCCAGCTCTCCGATCTCGACCCCGCGGCAGAACCGATTACGGCCCTTGAGGAACCGGAGGCCCACCTGCACCCGTCTGCCATCCGCTCCCTGATGAGCCTGGTGCGCGACCTGCCGGGGCAGAAGCTGGTATCGACCCACAGCGGCGATCTGCTTGGCAGCGTCAATGCTTCGGCCATTCGGCGTTTCGTACACGACGACGGGGGGATCAAGGCGTACCGAATACAGCCGGGGACCCTGAACCCCGAAGAGGAACGAAAGTTCGATTTCCACGTCCGGCGGACCCGCGGCGAGTTGCTTTTTTCGAGGTGCTGGCTTCTGGTCGAAGGAGAGACGGAAACAACGCTGTTTTCCGGCGCTGCCGAAACGCTTGGGCTGGATCTCGAGCGGGAGGGCGTTCGCTGCGTGGAGTTCAGCCAGACGGTTGTGGGGATGCTTGCGAAGGTTGCCAATCAGCTCGGTATCGCTTGGTATTGTGTACTGGACGACGACCAGGGGCGCAAGAAGTACGAGAACCGAGTAAAGGCACAGTTGGGCGGAGCATCCGAGACTGACCGACTCGCAATTCCCTACGACAACGTTGAGCTGCTTCTTTGCGAAAATGGGTTCGGTGAAATTTACGAATCAAGGATGTCCTCACAGAAGCCTCACCCATCATCTACGAAAGGGACCGCTCAATACTGGCTGGAGGTTCTGGATGCGTTGCCCAAGAGCTTCAGCAAACCGGCAGCCGCCGCCGAAGCCGTGGCGAAAATGACAGCAACCGAGAATGCTCTACCGGTTCCCGGGCCGCTCTCGGATATTCTCAATAAGGCAATCGACCTCGCCGGGGAATGACCATGCTCGAAATGGAAGGTCTGAACGCCAATCAGCGGAACGCAGTGGCGTGGAACGACGGCCCCATGCTGGTCCTTGCCGGACCGGGGTCGGGGAAGACCCGGGTATTGACCATACGTGTCGCACGGCTGATTCAGGATTTTCCCGAGAGTCGCTTCAAAGTTCTGGCGCTTACGTTTACCACTAAAGCCGCCGACGAAATGAGGTCTCGGGCATCTCAACTGCTCGGCCCGGAGGCGCATCGAGCTCGTCTGACGACGTTCCACTCCTTTGCGGCGGAGGTGCTGCGGCAACACGGCAGTCATTTCGGCCTGCGCCCAGACTTCAAGATCCTTACCCAGGACGCAGACCGCCACAGCTTACTGGACGAAGCAATTGAGGGCGCGGACTTCGCAGACTTGCCGGAGATCTTGACCGGGAAAGGTATCGTGCAGATGGTCGATCGCTTGCTTCGAGATGGCCATTTCGGGGACGATGAACCGCTTCCGTTCCACTCCGATTGGGACTGGATTCGACCTGTTTACAACACCTACATGCGTCTCCTGATCCGGAAGAATTACCTCGATTTCGGAACCTTGTTGCTCTGCTGTCTGCGCCTGTTCCGCGAACGGCCCAGAATTGCCCACCACTATCGAACTGTATATCCGTTCATTTGCGTCGACGAGTATCAGGATACAAACAAAGCCCAGGATTGCTTGCTGCACCTCCTCTGCCCTGACCGAAAGTCCAACCTGTTCGTGGTAGCGGACGACGACCAAATCATCTACCAGTGGAACGGGGCCAGTCCGGAACGCCTTCGGAAACTCAGGGAGGACTACGACATGGAGGTCGTCCAACTCCCGGAGAGTTACCGATGTCCACCGCAGGTTATTGAACTGGCCAACAACCTGATCCGGCACAACCTTGACCGGGCGGCGGATAAAAAGGGGCTGGTATCCACCGTCGTATCGTCCGGTTCCGATGTAGTCAGATACATAAAATTTCCCGACACCGACCAAGAGATGGCGTGGATTGCCCGGGATATTGTTGAGCGATCCCTCGATCCCGGCGATTGCACCATTCTTGCCCGAAATACCAAGCTTTTGGCAGCCGCTGAAGAAGCGCTGAATAGCGCCGGATTGTCCCCGTATCTCGTCAGGCAGAAAAAAGAATTCGAATCTCCGTTGCTGCGTTTCATCCACTCGGGATTACGCTTGGCCAATTCCCCGAACGATGCCGGTCAGTTGGCAGTATTGTACAAGGCATTTGGAGATCTGACCGGGGTAAACGTTGATCCCGAAGATGCGGACATGGAAAGTGGCCAGTCCGGAGATTCGCTGCTGAGAGGATTCGTCGAGGCCGCGACTCCACCGTCAGGTCAAGCTGGCCACCCGTTGTTGTGTACCCTGCGAGATCATCTTCTGGAACGTCTCGAGTATCGGGATTTTGTGAATAACGTCTTCCGTTGGGACTCTGAAAGCAGCGACACCTCTTACGAGCAGGATTCGGGTTTCGACGAAACGATGGCGGAGAAACAGGTCTGGCGGGAACTTGAAAGCAAAATCCGGCAACAGCACGGAGGAAAAACAACCCTTAACCAGTTCCTTCAGGAGCTGGACCTGCGGCAAAAAACATCGCCTCCGGGCAGGAACGACATCCAGTGTTTGACGATACACCTCGCCAAGGGCAAGGAGTTCCAACACGTTTACCTGGTTGGGTTGGCAGAAGATCAATTGCCCTCCTATTATGCTATACAAAGCGGCGATCGCGCCATCGAAGAGGAGCGACGCAACTGCTTCGTGGCAATTACACGAGCCCAGGCAAGCCTAACTATGACCTTTTCCGAGGTTTATTCTGGCTGGGAGAAACAGCCTTCGCGGTTCTTGGGAGAAATGGGGATTTCGTTGTGACAACCCTGCATGTGGTCGAGCCATCCATCGTCGTGCCGACCGGTGGGCACCGCCTTTTGAATGCGAATTACGGAAGAGGCGATTCTCTCGTTGACAGCCTTTTCTGGGGCGGCTGGTACTTGCGAAACTAGGCTGGGTGACGGATGGCTGAGAACGGCTGGTACGAAGAACTTCCGGATGACTGCCCCCCAAAAGACGCCGGTGCACCAGTTCCTGAACCGCACTTTCGCGTTGTTCGGGCGATCCCCCCCACCGACTGCGATTTCATTTCGCAGAGGTCACTCTACCCGAAACGACCTTTTTCGGTACCGGAGTGTCAGGCACGTGCCGTATCGCTATTTCTCGTCCGGAAGAGCGCCATTAAATTGTTGAAATTGCCTCGATTCAAGGGCGGTTCCATCGTTTCACTGAATCTTCCTCCGGCGGCGGGCCTCACCAAGAAAACCCCCGGGAAGTCGGGCCACGTGTCCTGGTGGCGCGGTGCCAACTTCGACCCTGTCCCACTGGCCCTGTCTGTCAATCCCTGACCCGGACTTACGAATGGCCAGATCTGTCCAACTCGTACGGACGCTGATCTACTACGATGGACCTCAAGTCATCGTGGCTAGCGATGAAGTGGGGCAACTCTACCTTGGATTGCTGGTCGAGGAATCGGAAAGCACGGATGGATACCTGCTGACACCCGTGTCAGGAGATAGGGTGTACCAACTGGAAACCGGCGTTCTTGATGTCCGTAGTGGCCTGACAACACCCGAAGTTAACGAGTATTACATCGCAGCACTCACGGGTGACACCGTCGAATCGGCGAATCGATTACCGATGTCTCCAGTTGGCAGGCCCCCCGAGAAATGGCTCCCCGACCCAGACCTTCGAATATCGGACTTTGTTGATCCGGACCCGGTGACTCAGGAAGTGACAACCCGTGGCAAGGCAATTTTGCACTTGCGAATGAATCCTCCAGAAACCCAAACCGCTGCGAATATCGGGGTGAGTAATCTGACCACGGGACTGTCCCTTTTTCAGAATCTGGTTGGCCAGGCATACCGGAGAGTTCTTCGCGACGTAAGCCCAGACACACGGAAAAAAATTGGGGATAAAGCGAACTGGATGATGGACGTGTTTGGGTTTTCGCCCGGATCGTTCACTGTTCACCTCCAGTCAAGAGTAGACCCTGACTTACTAGGTTTCGTAGGTCTGTCCAGAGCTCTTGATAAAATCGATATCCTGACCGAGTGCATCGATGAACCAGAGGCGGGGTTCTCTGTCATCCGGGACAACAGGGGCCACCTCGTAGATGCCTATCGGCGATTGCTGAAATTCATGGTTGATTCTGAATCTGGCCTGGGATACCGATGGTCAGCACCGGACCGGACATTCTCATCGGCAAGGAAGATTTCTCGAAGTTCTGCAGAAAGACTACACAACCTGATCGTCGAACAGAAGGATTTGACGGTTGAGGAGGTCACCCTTAAGGGAGTCTTCACACACGTCAACGTCGAATCGGGACTTTGGACTCTGCGGGACGACGAAGGCATCCGCCATAGCGGCCGTTCTGCCAGTGGTTTTAAAGTCACATTAAGTGGAGTGATCGTCGACACCCAAAGATACGAGGTAGACTGTGTTGAACGGGTCGAAGAGACAGGAATAGGGGAGGTTCGAACAACGCTTGAATTGAGGAGTATTGACCCCCTCTAACGAACGATGAGCATCCGCAGGTTAAGGACTTTTGAGGCTCGGCGCAAACTTGCTTCGGGCACGAGGACCGTCGCAGGTTTCATAGTCCGGATAAGAAAATTTTTGAAGGCTAAAGAAACTGTCATGCCCAAGTCGGTTGGCTTTCGGACAGTCATCACGATAGCCATTGCGGTGGTCGTTGTTGATTTTCTTCTATGGGATTGGTTCAGTTCCGAGTCCAATAGCTCAACACTACGGAACATCGGATTGCTGAGCGCAGCAATCGTCGCGTTGCCGGCTGCCATTTGGCGAAGTATAGTAGCCGAACGCCAAGCTGACACGGCGCAGCAGGAGTTTTTGAACGGGCGTTACCAGAAGGGGGCGGAGATGCTCGGGAGCCACCTCACCTCTGTTCGTCTCGGCGGTATTTTCGCGCTTCGGTGTCTTGCGGAGGACCATCCTGATCGATATCACGTCCAGATTATGCGCCTTTTCTGCGCCTTTGTTCGCCACCCCACCAAAGACGAAAACGTGATCTCCCCAGGAGACGAGACCAACCTGGCACCGAGATTCGAGGACCTCCGGGGTATTCCTTCAGCACAGAGAGAAGATGTCGAGGCGGTCATGTCGGCGATTGCTTGCCGCCGTGATACCGGTCTCCGTCTCGAGGAAAGGGAGGGATTCCAACTGGACTTGCGATTCGCGGACCTTCGCGCCGCGTCCTTAGATAAAGCCAATCTTGGCAATGCAAACCTGTTTGGTGTCCGGTTTACGAATGCGAGGCTAATGAACGCCAAACTATCCGGTGCAGACCTTCGATATGCGGATTTATCCTCGTCCAACCCATCTGCAACTCTCGGATACCAAGCCACTACCTTACATATGGCAAATGTTGTTGTGGCAAACCTAACCCGGATGGACGGAGTAGATCTATCTGGTGGTCATCTGATGGGGATAAACCTTACGGGTTCCATTCTCGATGGCGCAAATCTTACAGACGCCAATTTGCCCGGGGCCAAACTCGCCCACGCGAGACTCTGGAATGCAGATTTATCAAACGCAGTACTGCTCGAAGCAGACTTATCTAACGCGTCTTTTTCAGACGCCAACCTCTACGGTTCGACCTTGTCGCGCTCCAATCTCACTGGTGCAGATTTCTCCGGGTCGAAGTCGGGTGGAAGTCCGGTGGTTGGGCTTACACAAACCCAACTTGATACAACCTGCGCAGATCCTGAAGATACCCCCAAACTTGATGGCGTTGTCGACGCTGAGACAGGCAAGCCGCTAGTCTGGCGTGGCAATCCGGTCGACAACGCTTAGTCCATTCCGTCTGTGTATGTACTGACTACTGGGCACCCACCACCTTCTTGGTTTGTAGATGACTGGTTCTCCTGATGGCGAGCAATTCCAAAAACCGCGCTCCCAGTACCTCCCTGGAAGTACGAGGCCGTCTGATTGAGGCCCTGAACCTCGATTTGGTAGGGCCTTGGGTCGGCCATCCCCTGGCCGACGAGCGCCTGCCGGGGTGGATACGACCCTCGAACTGGTATCTGACCGGTTTCCTGATCCCGTCCGGGTCTGCGGCTGATACGAGTGCCGACGCGGACGAAGATGACGACATGGACGGGGAAGTCCCTGAGTCCACTGGTCTTGCCGAGGAGTCCAACGAGGAAAGAAAGGCCGCCAAGAAGGGCTACTTCCCTTCCTCCATGGGGCTGAGCTTCCTCGTTCCCGGGGAAACGGACTCACTCGAGGTAACCGCCTCCTGGGGGGACTATGAACCGGTAAAGATCGAAGACGAAGAAGACGAGAAGTCAGTCTGGCAACGGACTCCCCGGGTGCAAAAGGTCACCCTCAAACTCACCGAAGTTGAGGACCCTGTTGTCTGCGACGTCCCGGAGTCGGGCGGTCTCCAGCTCCATGTTGTCCAGCGCAGGGTCGTCGCGCAGGACCTCGAAGAACACATACCCCCTGGGACGCGGTCGGTTTCCGTTTTTCTGGTCAACAACCGGGCCCCTTTGGAGACCGATGTAGACCGCGCCTATGTCTTTCAGCCTGAGCTTGAAGTCGACGGTGGGCGCCCGTTTGTTCCGCGGCCGGATTTGCGGGGAACGCGCGCGAATCAGTGGGATGATCGAGTGGCCGATCTCCATTACTCGGACACACCCTCGTACGCTACTGGCCATGGTGTATCGGCAGACTGGGAGATCCTCGACGGGGAGTGTCACCTCCTGCGGACTGCGTGGATCCCCCGTGCCGAGGTGGAAAAGACGGAGACCGCCGAGGTGCCGGGTGTCGAACTGGCCATGGAAACCCTTGGCTCGCTGCCCGACGGGGCGGCAGCCGAGGACGCTTTACGGCCCCTCGTCGACCAGTACCGCGCCTGGGTTCTTGCCCGGCGGGAGAGCGTCGAGGACTTGGAGGATACGCGGCGTGAGACAGCCGTAGAACTGCTGCGGTTGGCAGACCTCGCAGCTGACCGGATCGGGCGAGGGATCGCGGTGTTGGCGGCCGACGAAGACGCGCTCGATTCCTTCCGGGTGGCTAACCGGGCAGTTGCCCGGGCGCTCCGCCAGCGTCTGGAAATCGAAGAGCCGAGCTGGCGGCCTTTTCAGCTGGCCTTCATCCTGCTGAATCTCCCCGGGCTGATTGACCCTGCCGACCAGCATCGCGAAACGGTCGACCTGCTGTTCTTCCCCACCGGCGGCGGAAAGACCGAAGCGTATCTCGGCCTTGCGGCGTTTGCCATGGTGCTGAGAAGACTGCGCCATCCGGATGCGCAGGGACGGGCCGGCGCCGGCGTAAGCGTGATCATGCGCTACACCCTGCGACTTCTGACCCTCGATCAGCTCGCGCGCGCCTCGGGTCTGGTCTGTGCACTGGAGCTGGAGCGTACCGAGGCGGAAGGCCGCTACGGCGACTGGCCCTTCGAGATCGGGCTCTGGGTGGGCAAGGCGGCAACGCCCAACCTCCTCGGGAAAAAAGGTGACGGCCGGTCGGATTCGGCGCGCACCAAGGTCAGGCAGTACAAAGCAGACCCGAGAGGAAAGCCGTCGCCGGTCCCGTTGGAGAGCTGCCCTTGGTGCGGAGAACCGTTCGGACCCGACTCGTTCGCGCTGCTTCCCAACGATGACCAGCCGCGCGAGTTGCGCATCGTGTGCATGAACTTCGAGTGCGAGTTCAGCGGCGACCGTGCGCTGCCGATCCTGGCCGTGGACGAGCCGATCTACCGGAGGTTGCCGGCCTTTCTGATCGCCACGGTGGACAAGTTCGCATCGCTGCCCTGGATGGGACCCTCCGGCGGTCTTCTCGGCGGGGCGGACCGATATGACGGGAGGGGGTTCTACGGCGCCACGGATACAGAAAGAGCAACCCGGCTGCCGGCTCCGCTGCTGCCCCCCGACCTGGTGATCCAGGACGAGCTGCACCTGATCTCCGGGCCTTTGGGAACGATTGCCGGACTGTACGAAGCGGCGATCGAAGCTCTTTGCGTGCGCGGGACCGGAGGGAATGCCTTTCGCCCAAAGATCATTGCTTCCACAGCCACCGTCAGGCAGGCGCAGGACCAGATCCAGGCGCTATTCGGCCGCTCGCTGACACAGGTCTTCCCCGCCCCCGGGCCAGACCGGCGCGACTCCTTCTTTGCTCGCACGGAAACGACCTCCAAGGTGCCGGGCCGGGTATACGTGGGAATCGCCGCCCAGGGCAGGAACCCGAAGGTGCTTATGCGCCGGGCGTGGCTGGCGCTCATGGGAACCGCCCAGAAGGCTTACATGGAAGCGGGGGGCCGCCGCAACGAAGAGAACCCCGCCGACCCGTACATGACGGTGCTGGGTTATTTCAACAGCCTGAAGGAGTTGGGCGGCGCCCGGCGCATCCTCGAAGAGGAAATCCAGAACACCATCAAGGGGTACGGAATCCGCAAGCGAATCGGTGAAACGACCGGGCTGTTCCGGGACCGGAGAACCTTCTCCGAGGTGGTGGAGCTGACGTCGCGCGTCTCCACGGACAAGGTGGCCGAAGCCCGCCGGCGGCTGGGATTGGGCTTCCACGAGAATGACCGCGTCGACTGCGCAATCGCCACCAACATGATCTCCGTGGGGCTGGACATTCAACGGCTCGGTCTGATGGTGGTGCTCGGACAGCCCCTGCGCCACGACGAGTACATCCAGGCCACCAGCCGGATCGGCCGCGACGACGAACGGCCCGGCCTGGTGGTTAGTCTGCTCAACATCCACAAGCCCAGGGACCGATCTCACTACGAGCGTTTCCGCCACTACCACGAGACCTTCTACCGCTCCGTCGAGGTCGGCAGCGTCACGCCGTTTTCGGCCCGCGCCCTGGACAGGGGGTTCGCCGGGGCCCTGGTAACGCTCGCCCGGCACGGGCGGGCCGAGCTGACGCCGGCAATGGAAGTGAAACGGATCGGCGACATCCGGGCTGAACTGGAGCCCATGCTGCTCGATGCCTTCCTCGAACGGGTGCGGAGCCAGCCGATCACGGACGAGGAAGAGCGCGAACAGTATTTGCGCAGCGTGCAGAACCGCGTCGTCGACCTGCTCGACTCCTGGACCAAGGTGATCGACGACTACCAGTCGGCCGGAGTCGAGGTCCAGTATCAGCGCTACGAAATCCCGGGGCAACGGCGGCCACGGCCGTTGCTTCGCGAAATCCTCGACAAGGATTTCGAAACCGAGCACCACGCGAAATTCCGGGCAAACCGTTCCATGAGGGACGTTGAGCCCAACGTGAACCTGTTCCTGAAAGACTTGGGTGGAGCCCGGGAAAAAACGGACAGATGAACCAGGCGCACGGACAGATCCGCAGCAGCCAAGTTATCACAAGCTTCGGGCCCGGGGCGCTGATCGATCTGCCCCAGGACTCCGCGATTGTCGGCGGTTTGGATAGCTGGCCGAGGACCGGCGACCTCGAAGAAATCCTGGAGCCGAGACTGGAGCGGAAAGTCCGGAACATGACCGGTGTGGCGGCCCCGAGGCTGTACGCGCCGCCGCCGGAGTCGACCGATCCGAGCCAGCCCGTCAGGGGAATCGGGGTCTGGCGCTTTCCCGAGTGGTTCGTTGTGCAGGAAGGGGGAGATGGCGACAACCGGGAGCAATCACGCCGGCTGGTGCATCGAAAGGGGTTGGATCAGAGGGGGCGGTTCGACGGCCACGAGGTGGTCGCCACCCGATTTGTCCGGGCATGCCCGAACGGACATGTGGACGACCTGGACTGGTGGTACTTCGTGCATAAAGGGAGCCTCCCCTGCAAGAGGCAGTTGTGGCTGGATGAGCGCAGTACCGGGGGAGACCTTGGGGACCTGGTCGTCCGGTGTGGATGCGGGAAGCGCAGGAGCTTGTCGGAGGCAACGCAGCTGGAGATGAATCCCCTCGGTACCTGCCAGGGGGCCAGACCCTGGCTGGGACGCAATGCCAACGAGGCCTGCGGTCAGCCGAGCCGGCTCCTGATCCGGACGGCCTCCAACGCCTACTTCCCGCAGGTGGTCAGCGTGCTCTCCCTTCCGGACCGGGGAAGCGACGTCGGGCAGGCGGTGCGGGAACTCTGGGACGACCTGTCGATAGTCGAGGAAGCCGGAGAGCTGGCGTTCGTGAAGAGGAAGCCGAAGGTCGCCGAGATCCTCGCAGGTTTCGACGACCAGGAAGTCCTCCAGGCCATCAGGGAAATCAAGACCGGAAGCAGCGAAGACCGTCCCGTGAAACAGGTCGAGCTGGAGGCCATCCTCGCCGCGCCCGAGGGACACGGCGACGACGTGCCGGTCGATCCGGACTTTCACGCCCGGCGGCTTCCGGAGCCGCTTTGGCGAAGTTCGGAATTCTCCTCTGGAATCGCCGCCGTGATCCAACTGCACCGGCTGCGGGAAGTGCGGGCGCTGACAGCTTTCTCCCGGTTCGAGGCGGTGATGCCGGACATCAACGGCGAGTACGACACCGACGTTGAGCTCGCACAGCTGGCCGTGGAGCCGGAGTGGTTTCCAGCTACGGAAAACCGCGGGGAAGGGATCTTCCTGCAGCTTCGTCCTGAAGCGGTGCGGGCATGGCTCGCGAGAGATACCGTCCAGGAACGGTTGGATCAGTTGAAACGCGGACACCGGCGCTGGATGGAGAAGCGGGAGTTGGAAAGGCCCTTCCCGGGAGGTCCGTACCTGCTTTTGCATTCGCTCTCCCATCTGATGATCCAGTCGCTGGCAATGCGCTGCGGATATCCCGCGAGCTCGATCCGCGAACGGATTTACGTCGGCGGTTCGGGCGAGGACTACGGCCTGCTCCTCTACACCGCAAGCCCGGACGCGGAAGGGACTCTCGGCGGTCTGGTCCAGCAGGGCCGGCACATCGAGGACCACCTGTTCCAGGCGCTTCTCATGAGCGAGCTGTGCTCGAACGACCCGATCTGCGCACACCACCAGCCGGGTGAAAGCATCGAAGGGAGATTGCTTCACGGTGCCGCCTGCCATGGATGCGCTCTCGTGGCGGAGACCTCCTGCGAGATGCGGAACGACTACCTGGACCGCGCCCTCGTCGTGCCGGTCATGGGAGTGACGGGCGCGGCTTTCTTCGAGCCGCCCGGGTGACCGAATCCCTGTTTCGACTTCCCGCCCACGTGCGCCGCGGCCTGGCTAGCGCACTGGAGTCGGGCATGCTGCCGCTTCCCTGCACAGCTGCCGCAGTCAATTCGGTGCTCAACCTGCGCGAGGGGGCCGGGGAGGTGATCGCATTAGTGGAAGAATTGAGCGCCAATGGTATTGACGGGAAGGCGGCAGGTGCCTGGATCCGAGCGGTCGAAGAGGGGGTAGCCCGGGTGCCTGCACCGGATCTGGTCTGGTCGGGCCCGGAAGTGCCGGGGCTGCACGCCAGGGACACGCGGCGGGTGTACGAGGAAATGCTGGGCCAAGCGGTGAAGTCGGTCTGGGCGTCGACGTACGCCTACTTCGATGGACAGCGGGCCTTCGAGGTGCTGGCGAAGCGAATGGACGAAGTGGAGACCTTGCAGGTGAAACTGCTGCTCAACGTCCAGCGCGGCGACAGGGATACCACGGAGCAGGAACATCTGGTGAGGCGGTTCGCCGACCGCTTCTGGTCCGAGGACTGGCCGGGAGAGCGGCGCCCGGAGGTGTTCTACGATCCCAGGTCACTCGAGCCGGACGGCCCTGCGGGTGTGCTGCATGCCAAGGCGGTGGTGGCGGATGAAGAGTCGGTGTTCATCACCTCGGCGAACCTGACCGAGGCGGCGTTGGACCGGAACATCGAGATGGGGCTGGTGGTGCGGGACCGCGCCCTGGCGGCGAGCGTGACGATGCATTTCCGGGGGCTGATCGAGCGGGGATTGCTGCGGGCGTTGCCGAGGGAGTGAAGCAAGGCCAAAGTAGCAAATTCAGCAGTTTAACCGTCAGAATAGGCGTTGGTTGTCGCTATATTTAACATCTGTCGCGACTGGAAGCGAAGGGACCTGCGGGTGAGAAGACCCCAAAAGCGCAGCAAACAGAAGCCGAAAGCCGTGCTGGCGGCAGCCGGTTCGATCAGCCCCGACGAGTTAGAACTGATGGAAACTAATTGCATCTACTGCCCTAGTGTCCCGTCGCAGAGATAGATTGACAAAATTGGGATGCCGAGGCGCCCGGCTCACAAGGCGCCTGAGCGAGTCGTACCGAGGGTGTACGGCGAGCGAAGGCAACGCCGTGAGCCGGGATGGATCGGCGTCCCAATGTCGACATATTTCTGCGACGGGGCACTAGCCAGTATCACAAGTCTCGTCCGGGTTCCTCAGGCTTGCAGGAGGCTCCGAAACCTATTCCAGGCAAAACGATCTGCGACGCGCCGGGCTCGGCTGATTGCCTGAATGCAACTGATCTGCTGAAGTCCGGGTTCCAGCGAGGAATGGTAAGTGAGAAAAGGCGGAACAATTGGCCGCAAAACGTCTGGGCCGTCGATGGCGACGGCGTTGTCTACGAAGCCCAACTCAGCAACAAAGAACGCGGGCAGTATCACGGGTACCCGATGAAAAGGGGCGACAGCTTCGCCGATTTTATCGGTGATGAATGGGAAAACCGCCGGACATGACGACCTTCCGTATCGCAGCCGAATGGTGTCGTGAACCGGGTTCGGACATCACCATGATGCCTGACCCGGTTGAAGACGAGGCGACCCTTGCCGAGGTATTCATCGAGATCGATAAAACCGCTTTTACCCAAGTGGTTAATCTCGAAACACGGCAGGTGCAGAACGGGGCCAATCTCTCTGCCTATCGATTGGCGGAATGGTTGACCTGGAACTGGTGGCGTCTTCGCTGGGAGCCTGCGCATCAGAATCTCCAACGGGACAGGAGCACGGGTTGGCGCCAAGCCCATGAACTGGCCGGCATTGGTGGAGGATGGCTGTGGCCGAATGTCACGATCAAGTCCGATGGCTTACGGGTCGTGCTAGATTCCCGGCCGTCCCGGGAGACACCCACGGAGCTGCTGCGCTACATTGCCGATCAGACCAGTGTGATACCGGTCGATACATTCGAGGCCGGGGTGGATGACCTGGTAGGACGCGTTCTCGAGCGGCTCGGTGAATGGTCTGTCCTCGGCAACGACCTTTGCACGGCATGGGAGGAGTTGACTGCCGAGCGAAACGACCCGGAATCAACCATGTACCGGAAGATCGAGGCCTGCCTTGGCTTCGATGTGGACGAAGCCGACCCGGGGCAGGTCGAGCAGGTCATTGCCGACGGCGACACGCTGGGAAGTGCAGCTATGACCGAAGTGGTCGCGGACCGGTTTCTGACTGCGGAAACTTTCCAGGAGACAGCACGAGGACGTTCGGGCTTCGACATCGCTCCCAAGGACAGGCCGGAGACGCAGACAGATTCCTGGAACGGTTTTAGAGACTGGGCCCCCTGGCAGATCGGTGCCGGTGCGGCAAACACCTTGCGACGAAGAGAGGGGCTGGGAGACGATCCGGTATCGGACCATCGACTTGCCGAGTTGTACGGCGTTGAGAAAAAAGCATTAGCCGATGGCAGCGCCAACGGTGAAATGGCTTTCGCACTTCATGAGGGAGATCGAGGAAGCCGCGCCGTCCTGCGCTCGAAATGGAAAACCGGAAGGCGCTTTGAGGTAGCGCGCCTGCTCGCCGACAGCTTGGTGGTCCCTACGCAGGACCGCCTCCGTCCAGCGACCGGCGCCTATACTTACCGGCAGAAAATGCAGCGCGCATTCGCCGCGGAGCTTCTGTGTCCCGTCGAGAGCTTGGTCGGTTTCCTGGAGGAGGATTTCTCGGAGGATGCAAGGGAGGAAGCCGCAGAGCGATTCGGCGTATCCCCCCTGGCCGTAACCTCGGTGCTCGTCAACCACCATTTCCTGGACCGGGCAGAGGCGGGAGACCCGGAGATTCGAGCAACGGCCTGACGGAATCGCCCTTCGAGGCGACCCTGTAAATCTGAACCTCCAGTTTCACTGCCCGATCCCGAGTTGCAATAACCTGTTGCCTCCCCAACCCGACGGGAGAAATCGCATGCACTGGAGACAGGCCGGCGCCCTTCTGGCGGTTCTGTGCGCCGGCGTTCCCCACCCCACCTTCGGAGAATCAGACGTGAGCCCGGTTACCCGCGATACCCTGGGAACGATGAGCGACGGCCGCGCCGTCGACCGCTTCACCCTGACCAACGGCAACGGCACCATCCTCAGGACCATAGCCCTCGGGGCGACGGCGACCGAGCTGCACGTCCGCGACCGCGACGGCGCCTTCGCCGACGTCCTGCTCGGGTTCGACACGGCTGCCGAGTACGAGGCCAACCCCCCCTACATGGGCTGCACCACCGGCCGCGTCGCCAATCGCATCAGCGGGGCGCAGTTCGTGCTCGACGGGGTGACCTACCAGCTGGCCCGCAACTTCGGCGAGCACCACCTGCACGGCGGGGAGGTCGGCCTGCACCAGAGGCTGTGGAGCGGGGAGGTGGTCGAACACGCCGACGGCCCGGCGGTCCGCTTTACCTATCTCAGCCCGGACGGCGAGGAGGGGTACCCGGGCAACCTGTCGATAGCGGTTACCTACGTGCTCACCGGGGCGGACGGCATGCGCATCGAGTACGAGGCGACTACCGACAAGGCGACCCCCGTCAACCTCACCAACCACAGCTACTTCAACCTGTCCGGGGGGGACGCGGGGGACATCTTCGGCCACGAGCTGGTCATCCACGCGGCCATGGCGACGGAGCGGGGGAAGGAAGGGATCCCGACCGGGGAGATCGTCCCGGTCGCCGGCACCCCCCTCGACTTCACCCGCCCCAAGCGGATCGGCGCCGGCCTCGACAAGATCCTGGTCCACTACGACCACAACTACGTCCTCGATCACGGCGGCGGCGAAGAGGCGGCGCTCTCCGCCGAGGCGTTCGACCCGGAAAGCGGCCGGGTGATGCAGCTGTTCACCACCGAGCCGGGGGTGCAGCTCTACACCAGCTACTACCTGGAACCGATCACGGGGAAGGGGGGCGTGACCTACCAGCGCTTCCAGGGGCTCTGCCTCGAGACGCAGCACTTCCCCGACTCGGTCAACAAGCCGCAGTTCCCCAGCGTCATCCTGCGCCCAGGCGAGACCTACCGGCAGGTGACCGAGTACCGCTTTTCCACGAGGTGATGCGGAGATGAACGACCTGCTGATAAAAGGGGGCACCCTCGTCGATCCCGCCGGGGGAATCCACGGCCGCAAGGACGTCGCCTTCGCCGGCGGCAGGGTGGTCGAGGTGGCCGACGACCTGCCGGCGGGGGAGGCGCGCGAGGTCGTCGACGCCGCCGGCCTCGTCCTGACCCCGGGCCTTATCGACCTGCACGTCCACGTCTTTCCCGGGGTCAGCCACTACGGCATCGAGCCGGACTCGACCTGCTTGGCGCGCGGCGCCACCACCGTGGTCGACGCCGGCTCGGCCGGGGCCGACACCTTTCCCGGTTTCCGCAAGTTCGTCATCGACGTCAGCGACACCCGCATCCTCGCCCAGATCAACGTCTCCACCCAGGGGATGCTGACCCAGGAGATCGGCGAGTTCGAGATCCCCGAGTACGCCGACGTCGCCAAGACCTGCGCCATGATCGAGCGCCACCGCGACGTCATCCTCGGGGTCAAGGTGCGGCTCACCAAGCACACCATCGTCAGCGAGCGCTCGGGCATGACGCCGCTGCACCGCGCCCGCGAGGCGGCCGACGCCGCCGGCCTGCCGATCATGGTTCACCCCCAGGCCGCCTGGTGCGACTCCCTCGACGACATCCTCGCCCACATGGGGAAGGGGGACATCCTCACCCACTGCTTCCACGGCATGGCCTGCGGCATCCTCGAGGACGGCAAGATCCGCGCCTCCGTCCGCGAGGCCCTCGACCGCGGGGTGGTTTTCGACGTCGGCCACGGGGCCGGCTCCTTCTCCTGGGGCGTGGTCGAGACCGCCCTGGAGCAGGGGGTGCAGCCGACCTCGATCTCCTCCGACCTGCACGTCTACAACCTCGACGGCCCCGTCTTCGACTTGGCCAACGTCGTCAACAAGTTCCTCCACCTCGGGCTGTCTCTCGACGACTGCATCGCCAAGGTCACCTCGGTGCCAGCCGGGGTCGTCGGCATGGAGGGGGAGATCGGCACGCTGCGAAGCGGGGCCTGGGGGGACGCCGTGCTTTTCGAGCTGCGCGAAGGGGAGTTCCGGCTCGACGACGCCCACGGCCACTCCCGCACCGCAAGCCGCGTGCTCGAGCCGGTCACGGTTGTGAAGTCGGGGGCGATCTACCGCCGACGGAGCCCCCGCTAGCGCTGTCAGCCGCAAGCAACGGTTTACTGCGAGAGCCCCCGGGAAGACAGGAGTCCCTTGAGGGAGGGCCCGGCGGTCTTATGCGTCCTCGGAAATGGGCGGGTCCCCTTGGGAGGGATGGCCGTTCAGCAGCTCTTGCTGCAGCTGCCCAGGCTTCCACATTCCGCAATTACTACAATTATGTCTTATTTACAATTTAGTCGTTTATGGCCGGCCACAAATGTCGCTTTGAAATCGACTACCCCGCGTCCCCAGCCGGGCATCAGACCCCCCGGCTTCGGACTGTTGCGCTCAGAACGGCCGCCAGCTCGGCTCTTTTTCGTCGCGGTCCGACGTGTTCGTCAGGTTGACCGGCATGACGGGGTGATCCTCCTGGTAATCCCAGTTGAACCCGACGGCAGGTACGACGAAGATGTCGTACGTGCCGTGCAGCACCCACTTACCGGTGCGGTCGTTGAAGTCGACGTCGAGCTCTCCGTCCTCGCGGAAGTGCATCTTCCCCTGGTAGGCCAGGGCGCGGCCGTCCGGGGACCAGACCGGGTTCAGCTCGAACGTGTTTCTGGCCACGGTGATGCGCATCTGGCCGCCGCTCTCGACGTCCGCCACCATCAACTCCTCGCCCTGGAAGCGCTCGGAGTTGAAGGCGAGGCGGCCCCCGTCCGGCGACCAGGATGAGTTCCAGTCGTAGTGCTTGTCATCGGTCAGGCGGCGGAGGTTGGAGCCGTCGGCGTCGATGATGTAGATCTCGTCGTTGTCGTGGAAGTCCCCGGAAGTGAAGGAGATGCGTTTGCCGTCGGGGGACCAGGCCGGCTCGTTTCCCTTCCCCAGCCTGCGCTTGTTGCCGCCGTCTTCGCTGTCCATCAGCCAGATCGCCAGGTCGCCGTCGCGCTGGCTGAGAAAAGCGATGGTGCTGCCGTCGGGCGACCAGGCCGGACTTTGGTCCCGCTCCGGGTGTTCGGTCAGGCGCCGCTCGCCGCTGCCGTCAGCTGCCATCACCCAGATGTCGATATTGGTCATCACTTCGCCGCGGGAAAAAGCGATCTCGCTGCCGTCGGGCGACCAGGCGGGATGGTGCTCGAACTCGGGAGTGTCGGTCAGCTGGGTCGGTTCGCCGCCTGCGGCGGGGATGGTGAAAAGGTTCCAGTCGAGAATCGCTGTCGGCGAGGAGGTGTAGACGATGGTGCCCTGCGGCTCGTAGGGGCCGTTGCGGCCTCCGGGAATGGCGATCGACAGCTCGTACGTCTTTTTTCCGAACAACGGCGCCGATTCGACATTCAGCGTCCGCGCCGCCATCATCCCCGTGGCTGCGGCATTGATCGCGTACTCCCCTTCCCGGACTTCGTCGAAGGTAAAGGACCCCGCGTCCACGAGCCGGTTGAACTTGTGCTGAAGCTCACTGGCGTCCAGCCGTATCTTGTTGCCGTCTCCCCCTTCGATCCGGACGGTCACTTCGTTGCCCCCGCATGCCGCCATCGACAGCGCCGCCCACATTCCGACGATAAACCTCATCGAGCTTTTCTCCCTGAAAAACGGTATCGGTCCGCGTCCTCCCATCCGGGACGACAGGTTGTCACTGTGTGTCGTAATGTATGGGAGATTGGAAAAAGCATGAAGAAAGTCCGCCAGCGAGGTCCCTGAATCCCGATGCCTTCCGAATCAGTCGAGGTCTTCGACAACCGGTCCGCCGCCCGCGGCGGGGCCGGGGCCGACACGTCCCGGTTCGCCGCCCGGTTTGCCGAAGCCGCCGCCGCCTTTCACCGCTCGATCCCCGGCTACTCCACCACGGCGCTCCACTCCCTTCCCGCCCTGGCCGCGTCGCTCGGAATCTCCGGGGTATGGGTCAAGGACGAGTCGACCCGTTTCGGGCTCAACGCCTTCAAGGGGCTGGGGGGCTCGTACGCCATCGCCGGGGTCCTGGCGGGCAGGCTCGGCCGCGATGTCGCCGGAGTCACCTTCGGCGACCTGACCTCCCCCGGGGCGAAGGCGGCGCTCGGCGACCTCGTCTTCGCCACGGCCACCGACGGCAACCACGGCCGCGGCGTCGCCTGGGCCGCGCAGCAGCTCGGGCAGAAGGCCGCGGTCTTCCTGCCCTCCCACGCCGCCCCGGTCCGGGTCGACCGCATCCGCGGGCACGGAGCCGAGACCACCGTCACCGACTGCAACTACGACGACACCGTGCGCATCGTCGCCGCCGAGGCGGAACGGCATGGCTGGGTGCTGATCCAGGACACCGCCTGGGAGGGGTACGAGGAGGTGCCGGTGTGGATCATGCAGGGGTACCTGACGATGTTGGCCGAAGCCCTCGAGCAGGCGGGAGAGCCGCCGACGCACCTGTTCGTCCAGGCCAGCGTGGGATCTTTCGCCGGCGCCGTGCAGGGGTATCTCGTCGAGCGCTACGGACCGCGGCGGCCGCTGCTGGGGCTGGTCGAGCCGCTGGCCATGGCCTCGTTTTTCGCCTCCGTCCGGGCCGGGGACGGCCGCTCCCGCGCCATCACCGATGCCCACGACGAGACCATCATGGCCTGCCTGGCGGCGGGCGAGAACAACCCGTTGGCCTGGCCGATCCTGCGGGATCACGCCGATTTTTTCGTCCGTTGTCCGGATCGGGTCACTGAGTCGGGAATGCGCAGCCTCGCCCATCCGGGCGGCGGGGATCCGCGTGTCGTCTCGGGAGAGTCGGGGGCGGTGACCGCGGGCCTGCTGGTCGAAGCGGGGAACGACGGGCGGTTGTTCAGGGAGCTGCAGCTCGACGCCGGCTCGAAGGTGCTGGTGTTTTCGACCGAGGGAGCCGGCGACCCGGAAGCCTACCGGCGGATCACCGGAACCGAGCCGTAGGGCACCGTCCCGGGAACCGCTGATCCTCCACAGCGCCGGATAATCTCGAAACAGCGGCCTGATGCGGCGGCGAAATCCATGTGGTTGTTGGAGATCACGCTCCCTTCGCTCGGCAGCCTCCCGGTCAGCATCGAAGCGCGCGCCGGGGCGCAGACCGCCGTCGGACAGAAGGCCTGGTCGAAAACCAGGGCCTGCGAGGCCAGGCGGTCGATGTTGGGGGTGGGGCAGTTGACGGAGCCGAAGGCCCCTGCCGACTGCCGGTGCTGCTCGTCGGTGCCGATCCAGAGGACGTTGGGCCGCCGGCCGTTTATCGGTGAAGCGGCTCTTCCCTGAGCCCCCAGTTTGGGGGTCGGAGCGCCATGCCGGGTCCGGTGAGTTTGGAGTCCGCAGTCAGCCGGCTCGGCCGGCTATCCCGCTGCCCGGGGGCCGGGACTCCAATCCCGGGCCCGCGGGTGAGTTGCCCGCTGTCAGCCGGCTCGCCCGGCCGTCCAGCTTCCCGAGATTCCGCGTGCATTTTCCCGTCTGCCCGCCGATCCCCCGGGCAAGGCCCTCAATACTCCCAGCGCGCCAGCTCCATCCAGCTCGTCAGCTCGAGCCGCTTCGGGGTCAGCCTCTTGCGCATCCCGGCAGGCAGGTAGAAGTGGTGGCAGTTGATGGGCTCGCGCGTCATGACGTTGTAGTGGGCGTGCACGTAGTTGAAATACAGGTTGGAGCGGGTCCCGGGGGTCGTCTTCAGCAGGCCGTTGTGGACCACCGTCTCGGAGAACATCAGCAGGTCCCCGGCCTTGCCGGTGAGCGCCTGCGCCCCCGGAAGCTCGAGACCCTCGTAGTCGCCGAAGGGAAGGTCGAAGCTGCTCTTGTGCGACCCCGGCAGGGCGACGATGCAGCCGTCGTCCGGGCCGTTGTCGGTCAGGAACCAGACGACGTTGAACATGCGGGAGCGGATCTCGCCGTTGAAGTAGGAGTAGTCGGAGACCGGCACCCCCCGGTGCCAGCCGCTGTGGACGGCTCCCTCGAACTTGGAGATCGACCAGGTGTTGATCAGCTGCGGCAGGCCGACGAACTCCTCGAGGTAGGGGAGCACCCGGGGGTGGTCGATCAGCTCGTCGAACACCGGGTCGAGGCGCAGGAGGCCGTTCATCCTGACCTGGTTGGCCCGCTTCAGCTCCCTGGTCGGCCGTCCCTCGCGGCCCTCTTCGCGGCCGGCCTGCCAGGAGTCCTCGTACTCCCTGCTCTCGGCCGCCCGGAGCCTGTCGAGATACCGCTCGCATTCGGAAGCAGACAGCACCTGCGGCAGCAGCAGAAACCCCTGCAGGTCGAACAGGAACCGCTCGTCGGCGCTGACCGCGCTCATCTCCGCCCCTTTCTTCGGTGATTCATCCTCTACCGGTCGCCCTCCTCGAACCGCAGCGCCGCCGAGTTGATGCAGTAGCGCATCCCGGTGGGGTGCGGCCCGTCTGGAAACAGGTGGCCGAGGTGGCCGCCGCAGGCGCTGCACAGGACCTCGGTGCGCGCCATGCCGTAGCTGGTGTCGGTCTCCTCGTCGATGCCTTCGGGGTCCTCGGGCTGGTAGAAGCTCGGCCACCCGGTCCCGGAGTCGAACTTGGCGTCGGAGCTGAACAACGGCGCGCCGCAGCCGGCGCAGGCGAACGTCCCCTCGCCTTTGAAGTCGTTGAACTCCCCCGTGAACGGCCGTTCCGTCCCCTTGCGCCTGAGAACCTCGAACTGCGCGGGAGTGAGGATCTCCCTCCACTCCTCCTCGGTTTTGAAGACCTTGGATGACATGTTACCTCTTGCATTGGTTTGTTGAAGAGCCGGTGCGACCCGCGGCCCCCGGGCTCGCGAAACGCCGCTCCGATTGCGGGCTAATTTAGGCGGGCAACCGGAGCCATCAAAGGAGGCTGGCAATGGCAGAAACGGGCTCGGACAGCGTCGTCGTCCTCTTCAAGGGCGGGCGCCTTCCTTCATGGGATGCCCTCACCGACCGACAGCGGGAGGAGTATCAGCAGATTCACGTCGACCTCATGCTCGAAGTGGCCGCCCGCCACCGGATGATCGTCCTGGAGGGCTTCCGCCTGGTCGCACCGCAGCAGAACTGGCAGCGCTTCTGGACCATCGAGTTTCCGACCTTTGCCGGGGCGCGGGCCTGGATTGAGGACGAGATGGCGCCGCCGTACGGACGCTACGGTTTCTACGAGTACTTCCTTGCGACGCGCTGGCGCAAGGAGCAGCTCGACGCATGGGTGACGAATCCGCAGCCCCCGGTCGCGGTTCCCGCCGATGCCGATCCCCGGGTGGTTCCCCCGCTGTCGGTCTCCGGCGATTCGGTGGTGGTCCTGTCCTTCTGGCGCCGGCCGCCGGAGCCGGACGGGGCCGCGGCCGGGACGGGGGGCGGTGAAGAAAGGGAAGCCCGGATGAAATCGGTCGCCCGCGACTTCGGGCTGATGCGCTGCGAGGCGTTCGAACTGATCGCCCCCCAGCGGGACTGGAACCTGGTCAGGATCGCGGAGTTCCCCGGGCTCGCCGGGGCCGAGGCCTGGATCGACGCCGAAGTGCAGCCGCCTCGCGGGCAGGAGGAGACGCGCTCGTATTTCCTCGCCCGCAAGTGGGCGCCTGAGTACTTCGCCGCCTGGGTGCCGCGCCGGTAGGCTTCAACCATCTGCTTCGCGGTTAGCTACCGACGCTGTCGTTCCCTGTTCCCAAATCATCGGGGGAACCAATGCTTTGAATATGACCCGCACATTCCCGTCTCAGCACCGGAACATCCCGCTCGATGATCGCCCACACGATAGCATCGTCCACGGTTGGATACTGATGAGTCAGCCGATTGCGGAAGTCCACGATTCGGCGAGCCTTTGTGATGCCGCCGAACATCTCCTCCGACATGCGACCAAGGGCCAGGAGAGCTTCCCCGATGATGATGAACTCACGCTCTACTGATGACCGGACGAGCCGGTTGCCTTCGTAGCCGCGGAAATCAAGGCCCCGGACTGCGTCGGATATCGCGTCGCACGCTTCAATTTCGTCAGACAGGTATGCCCTTTCGTCACGCGGCATACAACAACTGCTTTGTCTGTTCTATGTCGCGAGCGATATAGCGGTTCTTCACGGCTCCTGCAACGACCAGGTCAACACGCTCTCCCAGTATTTCCCTGAGGTCTTCCAGCAGTCCGAAGTAGGCATCGACCCGGGCATACGGCTCCATCGGACCAAGCTCGACCAATAGATCCACGTCGCTCTGACCTGGCTTGAAGTCATCCCGCAAAGCCGATCCGAAAACGTCCAGCCTGGTTGCGCCATGCCGTATGCAGGCCTGTGCCACGGCGTCAAGGCTGCTTTTCAGAATCTCCGTCATTGGTATCTCCGTTCCGAATCGGTTTGCCCCAAAAAAATACAGGATGAACCTGACTGGGATACCCGATTACCGCAGCAGGGTGAGCTTGTGCATCTGAACGCCTCGCAGGTCACCAGCCGGTAGAGGTAGCCCGCCTCAGGCGCCGTACACCTGCCGGGCGGTGCCGCCCAGCACCTGAGCCCGCTCCTCCGCCGACAGGAACTCGGTGTGCAGCTGCGCCAGCCGCAGCCAGGCCGGGTAGTTCTGGTGCTTGAGGGTTCCCGGCTGGTCGGTGCCCCACATGATCTTGCCCGGCCCGACGGCCTCGACCGCCAGCTCGAGAAACCGCCGCGCCGCCGGATAGGGGAAGTCCTCCTCCCAGTCGGGCAGCGACGCCATGTCGAACCATACGTTCGGCAGCCTGCCGAGGGCGATCTGCTCCTGCCACATCCGCCACTTCTCCGGGTCGGCCTGCTCCGCCTGCTTGCGGGGCTGCCCGAGGTGGGCGATGACGATCCTGAGACCGGGGCGGCTCTCCGCAATCCCGCGCACCGCGTCCGTCTGGTACGAGGGGTCGCCTGCCGTGCCCAGGTCGAGTACGAGGGGAACCCCGGCCTTCTCGGTCGCCGTCCACAGCCAGGAGATGCCGTCGTCGTCGAGGCGGGCGCCCAGGTGAACGCCGGACAGCCCGGCCTCGTACGAGAACTCGATCTTGACCGCCGAGAACTCCCCCGTCGCCAGCATGCGGTCGAATTCCGGCCGGTACTCCGGGCGCCAGGGATCGGCGTGCAGGGCCCCGAGCAGGCGGTCCGGGTAGCGGCGCACGGCGTCGAGGACGAACTGGTTGCACTCGCCGTAGATCGTGCCCTGCTGCAGCACCGCCTTGCCGACGCCGGCCCAGTCGAGGTTGGCGATCAGCATCTCCGGGGTGAACTCGGTGCGCTCGTTGAAGGGGGGGAACATGCGCACCGTCCGCCGCCCGCCAACGGTCATGTTCCCGTAGCCGGCGCCGCGCGTGGCGCCGCCGCGGATACGGCCGTTGACCTCGGGGAAGATGTGGTTGTGGGCGTCGACGATCACAGCTCGTACGCGCCCTCCCGGCGCCGCCCGAACTTGCCCACGCACAGGGCCCGGTGCTCCTCCGGCATGCGCCCCCAGGTCTCCGCCCAGAGCGGCTGGTGCCCCCACTCGACCCAGTTGTTCATCCAGCGGGGGTAGTAGGCGACGTTGAGGCCGACGCGGATATCCCCGCCGGTGTTGGCGCCGGCGCCGTGGAACAGGCCGCCGTGCCACATCATCACCGAGCCGGAGCGGCCGGTGACGTCGCGGATCGCCGGGTCGTCGGGCTCGAGTTCGGGGGGGGGTCTCTTCAGCCGCGAGCGGTGGCTCATCGGCACCACCCGGGTGGCGCCGTTGGCGGCGGTGAAGTCGGTCAGCATCCAGATCGAGTTGATCATCCAGGGCACGTCCGGCACCCTGAGGAAATCGCCGGCCGAGTCGACGTGCAACGGCCACTGCCCCCTGAAGCCGGGCCAGAGCGGCTTGCTGGCGGCCTCGACGACGCGGAAGCGGTCGCCGAGGAGGTGGCGGACAACGGCGACGGTGTCGGGGTGGAAGGCGCAGTCCCAGACCCGGTCGTCGTGGTTGAGCATGCCGAACAGGGTCTGGTACGGCTTCTGGTCGGTGTTGTACTCCGAGTAGCGGGGGTCGTCGTGCAGCTCGAGGAAACGGGCCGCCATCGCGCGCGCCTGTTCCCCGGGCAGGCGGTCCTCCAGAACGCAGTAGCCCCAGGTCTGCAGGTGGTCGGCGGCTTCGAGCAGTTCCGGGTTCATCGCTGCCATTTCCGTCGCCCAAGCGCCCCGGGCACGGGCGCTCTCAGGGAAGCCGCGGGACGACCTCCGTCGCCATCAGCTCCATCGACCGCTTCATCTTCTCCTTGTCGTCCCAGTCGTGGCCGATCATCAGCACGGTGCCGAAACCGCCGGTGACGTCGTACAGCTCCTGCAGGCGCGCCGTCACCGTGTCGGGACTGCCGACGATGCCGACCTCGTCGACGATGTACTCGCGGGTGACGTCGGCATCGGACATGGACGGGTCGCTCTTCGGCAGGTCCATCATGTTGGCGATCCTCAGCATGCCGCAGAGGTACACGAGCGAGTCGCCGAAGGCTCCGTTCAGGGCGTGCTCGCGCGCCTCGGCATCGGTCTCGCCGACGTAGATGCTGCGCGAGATCCGCCAGTCGGCCCGGTCCGGGTCGGGACGCCCCGCTTCCGCCGCGCCCTCGCAGTACATCTCCCACTGCCGCGTGACCTTGTGCGCCGGCGCCATGTTGATGCTGATCGGCAGGAACCCGCGCTTGCCCCCGGTGGTGGCGGCCATCGACTCCTCCTTGACGATGCTCATGGCGACCGGCGGATGCGGCTTCTGGTACGGCTGCAGCACCTCGCCCAGGCCGAGCTCGGGGACCTTCTCTCCCAGGACGACCTTCCAGAAGTCCCCGTTGAACTCGAAGGGTCCCTCCTCGGTCCAGAGCTTCATGACGATGTCCATCGCCTCGAGGTTCATCAGCCCCTGGGTGCGCGGATCCGGCAGGTCGAACAGCCCCCAGTCGGTCGGCACGCCCCCCTGCCCGAAGCCGACGTTGATGCGGCCCCGCGACAGGTGGTCGAGGTAGGCGAGGCGCACGGCGACGTTGACCGGGTGGTGCTGGGTCATGATGGTGACCCCGGTGCCCATGCGGATCCTGCTGGTCTGGGGCAGCACGTGGGCGATGAACAGGTCGTTGGCCGGGATCGGCTCCCACATGGCGGTGTGGTGCTGGCCGATCCAGGCCTCGCTGAATCCGAGCTCCTCCGCCCACAGCACGCACTCGGTGTCCTCGTCGAAGGTCTCCGTGCGGTCCTTCTGCGGCGGGTGCAGCGGCATCATGAATTTACCGAGCTTCATTTTTCCTCTCCCGGACGGCGGTGCCCGTCCCTGTTTTCAGTTCTCGTTCACGGCCTGCAGCATCGCGTGGATGTATCCGTAGGTGTAGGCGAACCCGATCTGCGCCGGCTCTTCTCCCGAAAGTCCGGGGACGTGGTCGGGCATGATCATGTACTCGTACCCCACCTCCTTGAAGGTGCGCAGGGCCTTGAGCATGTCGACGTCCCCTTCGTCGGGGAAGACCTCGACGAAGTCGCCGAGCCCGCCCTTGATGTTGCGGAAGTGGAGGTTGAAGATCTTCCTGCGCTCGCCGAACCAGCGGATGACGTCGTAGACCTCTTCGCCGGGGTTCTCCAGGCTCTCGGCGACGCAGCCGAGGCAGAAGTTCAGGCCGTTGCAGGGGCTGTCGTAGAGCTGGGTCAGCTTCTTCAGGCCGTCGACCATCCCCATCACCCGCGCCACCCCGCGGTAGGTGTTGCCGACGCCGATGCCGGGGTCCGAGGGATGGCAGGCCATCTGCACCTCGTACTCCTCGGCCACCGGGATGATGCGCTTCAACCAGTACTCGACGCGCTCGTACATCTCGTCCTCGTCGGCGGGCCCCCCTTCGAACTCCGGCAGCGTCCGGTCGAGCTTGTCGTACTCCCACGACGACAGCCGCGCCCCGCCGCGGCCGTAGCGAGACTCGGTCCGCAGATGGCCGAGGATGGTGATGTTGTAGTTGAGGCCGCGGATCCCGGCCTGCGAGGCCATGCGCACGGTATCGCACATCCTGTCGAGCTGGCGCTCGCGCTCGTCGCTGGCCGGCAGGAAGATCGCCCCGGCCTCGTTCTCGAAGGCGCTGCGCGACCCGAGGGGGATGTGGATCATCTCGAGGTTGATTCCGTACCTGTCGAAGCGGTCGCGCAACCGCACCAGCGTGTCGACCGTCCACTCCTCCCAGGGTTCGGACGGCGTCTGGTCGACGTTCCTGACCCCGAGCTGGGCGAGGACCTCGATGTCGGTATCGTGGCGGCAGTTAAACTGGGTTCCGATATACATTCGTTTCTCTCTTGTCAGATCAGGCCCGCATCAGCCGCAGGCAGTTTTCATACACCTCGAACCGCTCTCCCTCGCCCTCTTCCGGATCGACCTTCTTGAGAAACAGGGCGCTGCCCGGGCTGGAGCCGGCGAAGCTGCGGTGGCTGGCGATGTGGGCGGGGTCCGGCCCGTTCCACTTGACCTCGCCGTCCTGCAGATAGATGAACTCCCCGGCGTAGCGGCCGGTCATCTCCTTCATGCGGTCGCGGTAGAACAGGCCCTGCTCGCAGGCGCTGCTGCGCACCGCGGCCATGCGCTCGGGGGGTTCCTGTTCGATGGAGTCGAACTCGTTCAGCGGCGCGGTCACCTCGCTCTCGAAGTCGATGGCGTCGAGGTCGACGGTGCCGAACCCGCCCTGCGCCGCCACCAGCAGGTGGTTGCGGTCGCGGCGGAACGGCGGCGTCGGCCAGTCGGACCGCGGGTCGTGCCCCATCAGGTGGGCCCCGGCGGCGTCGGTGGCGACGATCTGGTCGCCGGCCACCAGGGCGTTGCCGACGCGGCCCTCGCCCCCCCACTCGCACCCCCACTGGCCGGTGGTGGCGTCGATGATGTTGAGCGCCGGATCGGTGATGCGCGCCAGGTCGGGGAGCACGTAGGAGAGCCGGATGGCGTGGTGGAAGTAGGTGCGCACGCGGCCCTCGGGAGGAATGGTCGGCGTGATCCCGAACAGGTTCTTCATGCACAGGGTCACCCCCATGAACCCGTGGTTCTTCATCTTGGCGACCGAGATCACCTCGTCGGCGTCCCGCCAGCAGCGGCTCAGGGTGTAGCGGTCGAACATGAAGCCGCCCCCGGGGACATCGTACTCGGCGAACGGGGCCAGGGTCGACTCGTCGTACTCGACGCCGAACTCCTGCAGCAGCTCCAGGTAGTTGAGGCCGTCGGTCCGCTTGCCCTCGGCATCGTACCCGTGCGTGTCGCTGGCGACCAGGTCGGCGGAGGTGCGCTCGCGCAGCAGCCTGAGCACGGCGCGGGCGACGGCGTCGTCGACCAGCTCCCGGCGGCGCCCCTCGAAGCGTTCGACGTTGGTGTGCATCATGTTGAACTTGAGGGCGATCCGCCCCGCCTTCTCCAGCTTTTCCCAGGACCGCGCCAGCGGAGCGGTGGCCCGCGCGAGCGCCTGGTAGACCTCCTCGTCGGAAGCGCGGTGGTCGCAGCGCACCGCGCGGACCTTGAACTGCTTTGCCATTCGGCTTGCCTTCCTGTTCTGTGGGACGAACTTTTGCCCGTCGAACCGGGTGGGGCGGCGGGCGACCCGGTGAAGCGGGCTGATAATACGCCTCCCCTCGAAAAAGGGTCAAGCAGATACCCGGCCTGCGCTGTTCCCGGCCCGAGCCCGAAGTTGCAGACCTTCCGGGCCTGAAAAACAGCAGCTTCCGGCGCGCCCTCCTCCGACCGTCCCGCTGCCCCAGTTCGCTGCCGCGGCCCGTTTCCAACCCCGACACTTCCGGAGACCGACGATGCCAGCCAACCTGCTGCCGAACAGCAGCTTCGAGCTCGACTTCAGCCAGCAGATCCGCACCCTCCGGGCCGAGAGGAAGGTGCAGACCAACTGGGGGGATCTGCAGAACCGCCTGAGCCTGAAGGCCACGGCGCTCGGGCAGGTGCCGGAGACGCCCCCCGAAAGCGCTCCCGTGGAGGACGCCGTCGACGGCACCCGGGTCGGCGCGATCGAGCTGGAGGCGGTATCCGGCGGAGCCGAGGGGCACCTGACCTCCCCGGTCGTCGAGGTGGTCCCCTGCCAGGTCCACACCCTGTCGGTCTACGCCCGCAGCGGCGAGCCGTCGGCCCGCCTCAACCCCGGCGTCTGGACCCGGCCGCTCGACTTCGAGGGCACCCCCGACATGCTCGGCTGGTCGCTGCCTCTGACCGGCGAATGGCAGCGGCACTCGATGGTCTTCATACCGCAGGACCTCGAGACCCGCGCCGTCGTCGACCTCGCCGCCCGCGCCGACAGGCCGTGCACCGTCCAGGTCGACGCGGTGCAGCTCGAGGAAGGGCCGGCCGCCACCGCCTACCGGACCCGCTACCCGGTGGAGGCGAAGATCGAGGGACGCCAGCCGCGGGCACTCATCCACCTCCAGGACGAGCCGCTGAAGCGGTTCTACCTCACCACCTTCAACAGCGGCGGGGGACCCCTCGACTTCCCCCTGAAGGTGCAGTTCTTCGACCTGCTCGGCGGCGAGGAGGTGCTCACCCACCTCGTCGAGGGCCCGGTCCCGGCCGGGCGCCACGAGGCCGCGCTGGACATCGACTTTCCCCTGGTCGGGGAGTTCGTCGCCCGCGTCGCCGCCGCCGACGGAACCCCGGTCGGCATCGACGAGTACCTCTTCGTCGTCCACCCGGTCATTCCCGACGACTTCCAGGGGGTGCTGCGCTCGCGCCGGGGCGAGGTCGAGCAGCTGCCTGCCGGCCGCGCCTGGCTGCCCTGGCAGAACGAGGTCAACTGGTACTCCGAGTGCAGGAACAACATCACCGTCACCGGCGGCGGCGTCGTACACGTGATGACCAGCGACGACGAAACGGTGATGCTGACCGCCGACGGGGGCCGCTCATGGAGCTCCCTCGAGGTTACCCGGCCGGTCGACACCGTCCTCAGGGACGGCACGTTCCTCAACTCCGAGTCCGAGCCGTCGCGCCTCGTCGTCTCCCGCTCCGGCGACGACGGGCAGAGCTGGGAGGCTGTCGGCGCGGTGGAGATGCCGCTGGGAACCCGGGGCCTGCAGATCGGCCCGGTCACCGAACTGAGGGACGGCGGCCTCGTCTGGCCGATCGGCCGGCCGGCCGACACCATCACCCCGCACAGCGTCGTCCACTGCTACCGCTCCGAGGACGGGGGCCGCACCTGGAACCGGGGGGTTCCGATGACCCACGGAGGGGAGCCGGCGATCTCCGAGCTCTCCGACGGGCGGCTGATCGCCGTCTGCCGCAACAACCCCTCGGCGCCGGCCGACGGCTGGGAGCGGGTGTTCGACAACGAGAAGCCGTGGCAGCTGTGGCAGCGCGCCCTCGGGGCCGCCACCCTCAGCTCCTACGTCAAGCGCACGACCATCGTCGAGTCGGAGGACCGCGGCGACACCTGGATCCGGCCCCGCCCCGGCACCTTCCTGCTCGACCAGATCCGCGGGCACGTCATCGAGCTGCCGGACGGCCGCCTCGTGCTCTTCAACACCCACCGCGTGCCCACCCTGCGCGGCGGCGAGCGCGCCCGCGTCAGCAGCGACGGCGGCAGGACCTGGGGGGAGGAGATCTACTACATGAACGCCGCCAAGGCCTACCCGGGGTACGCGACCAGCTGCGTGCTGCCCCCCCACCTGGGCGACGGCGAGCCGGGGATGATCCTCACCGTCGTCGGGGAGCGCTCCGAGTCGAACTGGGGCAGCGAAGGCCCGCCCACCTCCGAGGGGTTCGAGCACATGCCGAGGATGATCGCGGTGCGCTGGCGCCCCTGACCCGGACCGCCCGGCCGGACGCTGCCGCCTCCGTCCCCGCTACACGAACGACCCGCCGATCGGGTAGTTGCCGACCTTCCCGGTGAAGAAGTCGACGACGAGCCAGAAGCCGGCGACGAAGATCTGCCCCATGATGAGCCCGAGGAAGAAGGGGCGCGCCGCCCTGTAGAGGGTGGTCCCGCCGCTGCGCAGGATGACGGTCTTGGCCGCCCACGCCAGGAACACGTTGAACCAGACGTAGGTAAGTATGTGGAAGGTGCTGACCGCGAAGCCGAGCGGGTGCAGCGGCCACCAGATGAACCGGGTCCGCGCCCAGGTCAGAACCGCCATGACCGCGGCGCCGATGCCGGTGAAAGTCCAGCCGCTGGCGCTGGCACCGGTGGGCATGGTCAGCTGCCGGTGCATGATCTCGCCGACCCACCCGGGAATGGCGACGAACCAGAAGTGGTGGAGGTTCACCCCCCCGTATTCGTAGGAAAGGGTCAGCACGGACCAGATGCTCCCGGCGAGGGCGAGGAGCACCGCGGCAACCGCCGCCCACAGCAGCGGCCCCCTGTTCCCGCCGATCTCCCCGGCCATCCTGAGGGCGTTGGCGAAGCAGGGCATGAAGAAGAGGCGGAGGTTGGCTGCCCAGACGTAGGTGAGTCCCAGGGCGACCACCCCCGAGGTCCCCAGAACCCCGGTCCCCAGGCCGGAGACGACGAAGTCCGCCGGCGTCAGGGGAGTGCGGATGAAGGCGATTCCCCCCTCGACGACGGCCCGGGTGAGGGCGACGAAGACGACGAGGACGGCGAACAGGAACACCGGCACCACCCACAGCCGCAGCCCGGACTCCCACAGCCAGGCGCCGACAACCGCGAGGCCGGCGGCGAGTCCGATCAGCGAGGTGCGGTAGGAGAGCAGCTCGCCGTTGTCGTCGATCGCGCCGCCGCGCCCGCAGGCTTTGGAGACCACCTGCCGGAGGTGCCCGCGGCCCGCCCAGAATCCCGACAGCACGAGGACGATCATCGCCCCCATCGCCTGGTGGGCGAGGTATGGGCCCGCGATGTTGGCGAAGCGGCTCAGGGTCTCATCGCTCCTGATCTCGAAGAAGGCGAAGACCCCGCGCTCGACGTTGGCGAGCAGGAAGAACAGCCAGACGCTGAGGGCGACGTCGCGGTTGAGGAGGAAGGCGAAACCGAGGAGGCCGAAGTTGAACTGCGCCGTGAGGGAAATACGGTCCGCCAGGTTGAACAGCGCGCCGTGGCCGCTGAAGGCCCCCATGTGGGGCAGTCCGGGGAAGTAGGAGTTCAGCGCGTTCAGGGAACCGACGACGAAGGGGAGCGCGAAACCGGCCCACATCACCTTGCTGCGAAAAAAGGGCTTGATGAGAGAGCGCCCCCCCTGCCGGTCCTCCTCCTCGATCAGGGCGAGAGGGACCTGGACGAGGGGGTACGGCAGCCTCTCGTGCTCCATCCACTGCCGGCGGACGATCACCATCAGGCAGATCGAGACCCAGTACACCACCAGGATCAGCAGGCACCACCAGAGGACCGGTTCGACCCAGGCGTCCCAGGGGACGCCCCCCTCCGGGTCCCCTTCGTAGAACCCCTGTATGGCTTCCTCGTCGGTCGGGACCAGCCTGTCGGGCAGGTGGGGAACGAAGCTGTCCCCCCACCTGTTCTCCCGGGTCGCGTAGAAGCGCACCCCGGCGATGATGGGCAGCAGGTACTCCGAGAAACCGATGGTCGGGACCGTGGTGGCCAGCATCGCCATGATGTAGACGGTGGCGAGCTCGGCCGCGCCGAACTCCCAGGAGCGTTTCACCAGGCCGAGGAGGACGTTGACCACCCCGACGAAGATGAAGAAGGAGAAGACCGCGGCCGGAGTGTTGAAGTTGTGGCCGAGCAGCCCGCCCTTGATGATCATGTTGCTGTACGGCAGCGCCACCCCGATCCCCAGGCTCAGGGCGGCCCCGACCATCACCGCTCGCAGAGTGACCCCGCCGCGCTCCAGGCCCTCTCCGTGACGACGGAGGAGGTGGTCGGAGTAGTCGGGGGGAATTTCCTTTTTCACGTCTCGTCGAGGCGGGAGGGCACAAGGTGGGAAGAGGCGGGCTCCCGTGCGTCAGCGAACACCCTCGCCCCTCCCCGATGGCGGCATGCGAAGGGGCAGAATTTCACCGAGTCATGAGGCGGCCTCAAGCCTTCCGGGCGGTGATGGCATGACGGGTTGCTCCCTGGTAACCGGCTGCCCCCGGGAACCGGCCCGGAGAAAGGACCCGGCATGAAAAAAGGGAGGGAGCCCGATGGCCCCCTCCCTGAATCCCTGACGTCAGTTCCGTCTTCTACATAAATATGGAGTCGGTGTTCCCCTGGTGGAGCAGCTAATCGAACAGGGAACCAGTGTAGGAAAGCCCGGCCGCCCAGGTCGGCCCGGCGAAGTAGCGGCTGCCGCTGGTGGTCATGCGCGCCGAGGCCTCGAGGCTCAGACCGGCGTTTAGATCCACGAACAGCGTCGGCGCCAGGTAGGTTACGCTCTGGCTGAGCGTCTCCGGCTCGCCCGGGTTGCTCAGGGCATCGTACTCCGCTCCCGAGAGGCCCTCGAACTTGAGGGCGACGAGGAGCCTGTCCATCGGGCTGTAGCCGGCCTCGGCGTTGAAAACCAGCTCCGGCCCGGGAGTATAGCTGCGGTCCGGCTCGACGCCGTCGGTGTCCTTGTATTCGCCGCGGATCCGGTACCCCAGGTCGACATTGGCGTACATCGGGGTGGGCCAGAAGGAGCGGCCGATCTGCCCGACCACCTCCAGATCCCATTGTCCATCGGTTACGGAAAGGGCTTCGGGCACCGGGCGGTACTCGCCCATCGGGATCTTGAATCCCAGCTTCAGCGTGCCGACGGTCCGGGACTGGTCGAGGAGCTTGAACTTGGCGTATCCGCGCAGGTCGGAAAGACCGGACTCGGTTTCCAGGGCCGGCGGCGGTGTCGCCACGTCGTTGTCTTCGTCCTTGTCGACGAACTTGTTGCTGACCAACGGTATCTGCAGGCCGAGATCGATCCCGTCCCTGACGCCGTAAAACATGTCGAAATAGACCTGCCGGGTCTGGTAGCGGGCATCCAGGGGCATTGCAACCGCACTTCCCTCACCGTCGTAATGTTCGTCGGTCGTCTGCGACAGGAAGGTGACCTTGCTCCACAGGTTACCCTTTCCAAGGGTCCAGGCTCCCGCATCGGCGGCCCGCGGCTGAAGTGCCGCAAGGCAAAGGACGGGAAACGCAATCAGGCAGGGTGTGAGTTTCCGGTGCAGAAATTTCAGGCACCGTTTCGCGACGGGGGTACAAGGGTGCATCGTTCTCCTCTCCGAACAGTCTCCAATATGGAAGACGCTGAAATGACAGGCAGCTCCCCGCTGCCCGGCCCTCCCGCAGGCAATTTTCTAAGGTAGGCGGCGAACCGTTCCCCTTCAAAAACCGGCTCACCACGAAGGGGACAGAAGCAGCTGCCGTACATCAGCCCTGTCGACGACCCGCTTCTCCTTTGCTTCGGATTCCAACTGGTCCTTGCGGAGCACGGGGTTCAGGAAAGCGATCAGGTCCTCGAGGTCGATGGTATCCGGTTCCCCGCTTTTTTTCGCTCTCCACGTGTCCGGCAGACAGAAGAAGCGGGCTTTCTTCAGCAGCCCCTTCTCATCCATTGCTTCCACGACTTTGACGCATACGACGCTTTCCTGGGGGACCTGCTGCAGCACGGCGGGGGAGTGCGTGTTGACGATCACCTGCCGCAGCGGGTTTTCCGGTCCCGCGGCCTGCCGGGTATCCACGGCGATATCCCGCAGCAGCCGGAGCACCGCGGATACCCGCGCGGGGTGGATGCTGTTCTCCGGCTCTTCGAGACAGAGCACTCCCTCGGTTTCCGGGTCCATCTCCAGGACGGCAAGGGCGAGGAAGCGCAGGGTCCCGTCCGACAACGCCGCCGCCGGATGAGGGGTGTTCTCCCCATCCGTCGCATGCAAGGTCAGAAGCTCCCGTTTCTCATCCCTGTCGATGTATACCTCGCCGACGTCGTCGCTGAACTCCGCCAGCCGGCCGGCGATCCGCCTGTACGCCGGATTTGCCGTTTCTCCCTCTTCCCCTTCCCGGCCGCTGCCGTCCGCTTCCGCAGCCTGAGCCAGGCGGTAGAGCGTGGCGGCCAGACGGCTTCCGTCCGTCCCGAGGCGCGCCGGAGAGGCGAACGCATCCGGTCGTCTTATCGCAGCCGGTTCCAGCTGCAGCATCCGCCAGGACTCCATTTCCCTTCGGGCAGCCAGCACGGTGGGACTTTCCGCCGCATTGGCCGACGAAAGTACCGTGCGCGGCAGACTGGCCGGCCTGGGCAGCGGACGGCCGCTGCTGCCGCCGTCCTGATGCAGGAATACGACCCTGTCTTCGCCCTCCCCCCTGGTCGAGATGAATGGCGCGCGCCGCTGCCCCCGCACCACCGACTTCCGCCATTCCCCGGCACTGTGGGGAAACGGAAGGTGCCGGCCGGCGTCGCGCTGGGAGATGTGAACCAGCTCCTCCCTCATGATCTCGAGGAACCCCGGTATCAGGCCGTCGCCGGTATCCCTGCGGGCGAGCTCGAGGGAGTAGCGCAGAAAGGTGATGCTGGCCCGGGCTTCCTGTCCCAGGTCGTCGACCGCCTTGCGCGGCACGAGCATCTCCGCCTCGAAGGACATCCGTTCGGCATGGCGGTCGCCCCAGCGGTGAAAGAGGTTGCGGACGTCCGCCGTGCGGCTGTCCTGGTCGCGCACCGAGGCGGCTGCCTCCATCAGCGTGTGGTTTGCCAGGGCGCTGAGAAACCGGACCGCGTCGAACAGGTTCGACTTTCCCGACCCGTTGGGCCCGACCACGCAGGTGAACGGACCGAGGCTCACGTCCACGTCTACCAGGTTCTTGAAGCCGGTGACTTTCAGTCGCGTCAACATGAGATGTCTCCTGATGGCGGGCGGACGAGGCCGTCGGTCGCGCCGGGTATCGAATCTTGCATTGGTTAGTATATGGCAGCAAGAGAGAGCCGCCTGCCTGCTGCCATCGCCCGGTGGAGACCGTTGCGCCAGGCCCGAACACCCTCGAGGAAAGAGCGAATGCCCGATCATACTTTCGAAGACAACGTCTATACCCGCCTCGGGGCGAGGCCGGTCATCAACGCCAACATCCCCTTCACCTTCCTCGGCGGGACGACGGTCTGGCCCGAGGTCCGGCGCGCCATGGAGGAGGCGGCGCAGTATTCCATCGACGTCGGCGAGCTGCAGCGGGCCGCCGGGGTGCGCCTCGCCGAGATCTCCGGAGCCGAGTCCGGAATGATCTCCACCGGCGCCTCCGGCTCGATGGCGCTGGCCGCTGCCGCATGCATCGCCGGGACCGACCCGGAGAAGATCTGGCAGCTCCCGGACACCACCGGGCTGCGGAGCGAAATCATCCTGTGGGGCGGACGCTCCGTGTTCGACAGCGCCCTCAGGCTCACCGGAGGGGTTCCCGTAGTCGTCAGGAACCTCGACGAGTTGGGCAGGGCTCTCAGCGACCGCACCGCCATGCTCTGCACCGGCTACCCCGCCGATCCGGACCCGGTGGACCCCCCGCCGCTCGTTGAGATGGTTGCGCTCTGCAGGCCGGCCGGGGTGCCGGTGTTCGTCGACGCCGCCGGGGGCATCCCGCCGATCGGGAACATCCGCCGCTATCCTCCCATGGGAGTGGACCTCTACGGCTTCAGCGGCGGCAAGGGGCTGCGCGGCCCCCAGGACAGCGGCCTGCTGCTGGGCCGCCGGGACCTGATCGAGGCGGCCCTGGCCAACGCCAGTCCGGTCGAGGGAGCGGTCTGCCGCGCCATGAAGGTCAGCAAGGACCAGATCGTCGGCTGCATGGCGGCCTTGGAGAAGTGGCTGACCGTCGACCTCGAGGCCCTCTACCGGGAACAGACCGAAACCCTGAAGCGCATCGAGGAGATGGTGAAGGCGGTTCCCGGAGTCGAGACCGAGATCGAGGTCCGCCGCGGCAGCAACCGCTTCATGCAGATAGTCGTGCGCTGGGACGAGGAGGCGTTCGGGCTGACCGCCGACGAGTGCGGGCGCCAGCTGCGCGAGGGGGACCCGCCCATCTCGGTGCTGTCGAACTACAACCCGTACGTGACGCGGGTCCGCGAGTTCTTCCCTCCCGGGGGCGCCAGGGGGCGCCCGGGCAGCCCGCTGACCGTGTACGCCCTCAGCCTCAAGCCGGGAGAAGAGCTGATCGTCGGCAAGCGGCTGCGCGACGTGCTGGAGACGGCGCGAACCAGGGGACCGGGGAATGGCTAGGCTGTCGGCGGCGCGGGCGCTGATCGAGTCGCTGCGGGCCCACGGGGTCGACACCGTCTTCGGGATCATCTCCAGCCACACCATGGAGATCTTCGACGCCCTCTACGACCACCGGCGGGAGATCCGCTTCATAAGCGCCCGCCACGAGCACGCCGCGGCGATGATGGCCGACGGCTACGCCCGCGCGACCGGAAGGCCGGGGGTCTGCCTGACCAGCACCGGTCCGGGAGCCGCCAACTCCATGGGCGGCCTGGGGGAGGCGTACTTCGCCTCCTCCCCTGTCCTGAGCATCACCAGCACCGCCGAGGAAAAGCTGTACGAGCGGGGCCTGGGCACGATCCACGAGACCAGGGACCAGCTCGGCATGCTCTCGTCGGTCACCCGGGCGGCCATCCACGTAAGCCGCCCCGGGGAGGTGCCGGCGCGGATCGACGAGGCCTTCGAGCTGTTCGCAAACGCGCGGCCGCGGCCGGTCGCCATCGAGATCCCGGTCGACGTTCAGGGACAGGAGGCCGAGGTGGAAATCCCCGAGGCGGTGGAGGCGCCGGCTCCCGCGGCGGATCCGGCCCTGGTCGAGGAGGCCGCGACCCTGCTGCGGGCCGGCGGACGCGCCGGGGTGCTGGCGGGCACCGGCGTGCACCGCTCCGGCGCCGCCGGCGAGCTGCGGCGCCTGGCGGAGAGGCTCGGGCTCCCGGTGTTCACCACCGCCAACGGCAAGGGGTCGATCCCGGAGGACCACCCCCTGAGCCTCGGCATGTTCGGCGGCGAGTACGACTTCCCGCCCGGAGGCGGCGAAGATCCGCGGCTGACCTTCGCCAACTCCCTCGATACCCTTCTCGTCGTCGGCTCCAGCCTCTCCTGGTTCCGGGTCAAGTCGCAGGGGCTCGAGCAGCCCGCCCGCCTGATCCACCTCGACGTCGATCCGGAGCCGATGGGGAAGTGGTACGACACCTCGGTGAAGCTGGTCGGCGACGCGGGAACGGTGCTCCGGCAGGTCGACGACGCGGTCGCCGCCAATTCACCGCGGCCGGACCCCGGTTTCTCCGCCGAGGTCGAGCGGGTCAGGGAAGCAATCAGGGAATTCAAGCGGCGGACCATGCCGTGCGAGACCGGCATCATGGAGACCGTCCGCGCGGCGGCCGCCAGGGACGCGATCTTCACCGGCGACGTCGGCATCTGCAACCACCGCGGCGCCAACTACTGTCTCGACGTCTACGGGCAGCGGACCTACATGACGCCTGCCTGGGGAGGTCTCGGGTTCGGGCTGCCCGCCGCTGCCGGCGCCAAGGCGGGGGCCCGGGACCGCCAGGTCGTCTGCATCACCGGGGACGGCGGCTTCCAGTTCAACATCCAGGAGCTGGGAACCTGCGTTCAGTACGGCCTCGATCCGGTGATCCTGCTGTTCAACGACAACGCCTGGGGGCTGCTGCGCCAGTACCAGCATGACCGTGGCGGGCGCTGCATCGCCAGCGACCTGCGCAACCCGGACTTCACCAGGCTGGCCGAAGCATACGGGGCCCGCGGCCTGCGGGCGGAATCGCTGGAGGAGCTGGGGCCGGCGCTCGAAACCGCCCTGAACGCCGGGGTGGCGACCGTCGTCGAGGCGCCGACCCCGGACGGCTTCGCCAGCTTCGGGTAGGCCGCCCGGGGGCGCGCGCAGCCTCTAGACCACCGCCAGAGGGGCCATCGCATCGATGTCGGAAACGGCGTCGATGACGACCGGCCGCCCGGCGGCAAAGGCGCGCTCGAGAGCACCCGGCAGCTCTGCCGGTTTCTCCACCCGGATCCCGACGGCCCCCATGTTCTCTGCAATGCGGGCGAAGTCGACGTCCGTGAACTGCCACAGGCGCAGCCCCTCCTCGGTCTGCTCCCCGTCGTAGACCCGGTCGAACCCCCGCTTCGACTGGTTTCCCGAGCTGTTGTTGTTCACCAGGATGACGGCGTCGATGCCCCAGCGCGCCGCGGTCTCGACCTCGGCGATGTGGTACCAGAAACCGGCGTCGCCGGTGAAGCAGAACACCGGACGTTCGGGAGCGCCGCACTTTGCCCCGAGGGCCGCCGGGAAGGCCCATCCCAGGTGCCCGGCGCTGCGCAGGTAGCTCTGGCCCGGGGTGCGCAGGTCGAACATGCCGCCCATCCACATGCCGCCGTGCCCGGTGTCGGCGACGACGATGGCATCCTCCGGCAGGTGGCCGGTCAGCTCCCCGCATATCCGCTCGGGACGCATCGGGACGGCGTCGGATTCCAGCAGATAGCCGTACTTGTCGCGCCACTCGCCGACGATTGCCCCGGCGCGCCCGACCCAGGCGGTCCGCTGCGCCGCCGAGCGGGGGTCCGCCAGCGCCAGGATCCGCGTCAGGGCCGCCTTTGCGTCCGCCTGAACCGCGGCCTGCAGGGGGTAGTTGCGACCGATGATCTCCGCCTCGATGTCGATCTGGATCGCCGGCGTTCCGGGGGGCGGAACCTGCCAGAAGTGGGTGGTCATGCCGCCCGCGCTGGTGCCGACGAAGCAGACCAGGTCCGCCTCGCTGACCACCCGGTTGGCGCTCTCCCGCGAGTAGGTGCCCGCCACCCCTACCGACAGGGGGTGGAAACCGGGGATGACGTCCTTGCCGTTCAGGGAGGTGGCGACCGGGATGTTCAACCGTTCCGCCAGGGCGGCCAGCTCGGCTGCCGCTCCCGATGCGCGCACTCCGCCGCCGGCGACGATGACCGGCCGCTGCGCCGCTTCCAGCAGGGCCAGCGCAGCCCTGGTTTCTTTCTCCCCCGGCTCGGGGCGAAACGGCGGCACCCGGGAGAAACGCGGTTCGCACAGCGCCTCCATGTCGGCCTGCTCGGCGTCGATCTGGCCCTCGTTTCCCCGGAACTGCAGGTGCACGGGACCGGGCGTGCCCGAGGTGGCGGCGCGGAACGCCTGGCGGATCATGTCGGGAAAGCGCTCCACCGCGTCGACGGTGGCGTTGAGTTTCGTCACCGGCTCGAAAGCGGGGAGGTCGTCGACCTCCTGGTAGACGCCGCGAAACTTGGTGTGCGGATCGCGGCCGCCGGTCATGGCGATGACCGGAGAGTGGGCGAGATGGGCGTCCCGCAGGCCGGCGGCGAGGTTGAGGGCGCCGATCACCTGGGCCATGCAGACCCCGGGACTCCCGGTGGCGCGGGCGTAGCCGTCGGCCATGTAGGCGGCCGATTTCTCCGAATGGACGTGCAGCCGCCTGATGCCGGTGCGGCGCTCCAGCTCGACCATGGTCCGCCGCAGCACCGCGGGCACCATGAACAGGTGGCTGAGGCCGTACCCTTTCAGCATGTCGGCCATGACCTGGGCGCCGGTCATTGTCGGCATTCGATTCTCTCCCCTGATTCACTGCCGGCGGTACTCCGGGGCAGCTTGTCCCGAAAGCCATCGAGGCCCCGGTGACGGGGCCGCAACCAGCCAACTGGCGAGGAGGATAGACAGAATGGGGAAATGGATACAGCGGCAGTCGATGCCGACGCCGCGGCACGACCTGCAGGCGGTCACCGTCGGCTCGAAGATCTACGCGGTCTCCGGCGCCGGGGACGAGACCGTGCACGCCGTCGAGATCTACGATCCGCAAAGCGACAGCTGGGAAAGCGGCCCGCCGATTCCGACGGAACGGGGGTGGTTCGGCGCCGGGCTGGTCAACGGCGCCATCTACGCCATCGGCGGCAAGCGGGTGCGCCCCGCCGAGGAGAAGCGGCGAACCGGGGACGACCGCCACTTCGAGATCCGCGACAGCGTCGAGCGCCTCGACCTGGCCACCGGCGTATGGTCCGCGGTCGAATCCCTGAGCGAGCCGCGGGCGGGACTGGTCGCCACCGTCTGCAAGGGCAGGATCTACGCCGTCGGCGGCAACTCGATGAACAACGAGAGCAGCAGCGGCGGCGGCCATCTCGACCGGGTCGAGGTGTTCGACCCGGGCACCGGCCGCTGGTCGCCGGGAGTTCCCCTGCCGCTGGGGCTGCAGGGTCCGGCGGTCGCCACCGTCGGCGACCGCATCTTCGTCTCCGCCGGCATCGGCGGGCCGGAAGGAGGGGTGAACAGGCGCACGTTCTCCCTCGATCCCGACGGCGGACGCTGGGAGGAGCTCGCCCCGATTCCGACGGGCCGCTGCGACCCGGGAGTGCTCGCCGTCGGCCGCCGGATCTACACCTTCGGGGGCTGGGGCGGAGACGACGGGCCGTATCACGACAAGGTCCAGATCTACGACGTCGACGCCGACTCCTGGTCCCGGGAAACCCCCATGCCGGACAGGAAGGCATGGATGGCGTCGGCCCTGGTCGACGGGCGCATCTTCGTGATGGGCGGGGCCTACAAGCTCACCGACGCCCCGGGGTACCGCTGGATAGAGGACCTGCACGAACTGGTGCCGTAGTACATCGGGCGCCAGAGGCATCCGGGGGTGGTTCGTCGCCGGTCTTCCGGCCGGCGGTTCGGCTGGTGGCGGGGCATTACCCGGGACGCAGGCTACCTTGGCCCTTGGCTCCCGGAGCGCCGGGAGCTTTCCGGCGCCAGCATGATGCTGCCAGCAAGCCGAACCCGGCGGGGCTCGCCTTGCCTCGAGCGCATCCCGTTCAACGGGCCGTCGCGCCGGGGTCGAACCACTGCTCCCAGGTGGGGGCGAGGTACCCGGGCACCCCCTGCAGCTCGACGTCGGGATCGATCTGCACCGTGCGCCGGTTGCCGGCGCCCTGGTCGAGGAGCCGGGTGGAGCTGCCGGCCGACAGCCTGAGGAACCAGACCTTGCCTCCGAGGCCCTCCGGAACAGGCACCCGCACCTCCCGCGGCGCGCCCCCCTGCGCGTACAGCACCTGAACGATCCGGTCCGGGGCGTTGACCTCGACCTGCAGGGCGTGGTTGGGATCGGCGAGCTCGACGCGCACCAGGAACTCCTCCGTCCCCTCGGGGACGCCGAAGAACCAGTGCCGCCCGAGGGCGAGCATCAGCGAGAACCGGGCCCCGCCCCCGGCAACGGGAGCGCCGGCCAGCACCGTCGGCATGCTGGGCTCGCTCCAGCCGTACCAGCGCGGCGAGTCGACCTCCACCTCGTAGACGCCGGCTCCGGCCGCCGGCACCCTGATCGACGCCGGTTCCGGCGGCGAGCGGTGGGTGAACGACCCATCCGCTTCCCCGAGATCCTCTCCCTCCGGCCCCGCCGCCCGGAAATGCACCGGAACGTACTCCCCCTCGGGAATGATGTACCCGGCCGCCATGAAATCGAAGGGCCGGTTCTCCGGGTTGTGCAGGTACACCGAATGCATTCCGCGCATGCCGGTGTCGGTGTCGCCGAGCAGGGGACAGGGGGCGCAGAAGGTCTCGCTGGTGCGCTGCGACGGGCCGATGTGGAAGTCGTACCCTACCACCGGCGCGGCGCGGCCGGTCTGCGGGTTGAACCACTGCTCCGGCATCGGCGACAGGTAGGGCGGCACCCCGTCGAGCAGCACCTGCAGCGGGCTGTAGCAGTGGCCGTCCCCCCCGCACAGCCAGATCGACCAGAAGCGGCCCGTGCTCCCGGGGTCGGTCTCGATGCGCATGACGTGCCGGTCCGGCATCTCGTCGACCAGGTCCCAGCCCGGCGTCATGTTGCAGCGGTCGGCGAACGACGACGCCAACGCCCGGGGCCGGCTGCCGAAATGGCCGGCGACCGGCTGCCCCCGGGGCGAGAAGACCACCAGGCCGGAGTCCTGGCGGTGCGCCGACCCGTGCTGGCTGGCGATCTCGAATCCGCTCACCCCTTCCGGGACGAAGAAGTACCACCGCCGCGGCACGGTGACGGTGTGCATGTCGAAGGTCTCCTGCCGCCCCCGCCGCTCCTCCCAGTCGCCGCAGTCGAGCACCATCTGCCCGAGGCTGCACTCGAACCAGGTGAGGCGATACCCGAGGCCCTCGACGCGGACCGCGTAGACCCCCAGCTGACCGGCCGCCACCTCGATGGTGGCGCTCTCCTCCTCTCCCTTGATCTCCGCGCTTCCGACCTCCCTGCCGTCGGGGCCGTGAACGAGAACCCGGCCGTCCCCCTCCCAGCGCGTCGGCCACATGTAGCGGTGGGCGGTGAAAGCGAAGGCGCGACCCTCGGGGTTGTTGAGGTAGATGGCGCGGAAGCTGCTGATGAAATGGCCGGCATCGCCGAGGAAGGACCGGTGCGCCGGGATCGACCGTTGCTCGGGCCGCTGTTCCATGCCGTTTCCTTTGTCTGACCGCATTGATGCCCTGGCCGGGGCAGGCTGCCCGCAACCACTCGGTTCGATGCGTTTACCCCCCGGCGTTTCGACGGCTTCCCCCTGCCGCAGGGCCTGCTACTCGATGCCCTCGTACCAGCCCACTCCGAAAAGCAGGTCGCCCCGCCGCACGACCCAACTGTGCTTGGAGGCGTCCTCGCGCGTCTCGGGGTGGGTGAAGAGGTAGCTGACCCATTCTCCCCCGCCCTCTTCGGTGATGGCGGCAAAAGCCTCGCCGTAGTTGAAGCCGTTGGGGTCGATGCGCTCATACGTCGTGCCCACCAGTTCGGGGCGGTTGGGATTCGCGATCGAGTAGAGGTCGCCTTCCCGGTCCTCGAGGATGAAGACGTACCACGGGCCGTCGGCGCTCGCAGGATCGTTGTAGTGGGTGAGAGCGGCCTCGAGACCCTGGTCGTCGTATAGCGTGAGAGCGCGCCCCACGAGCAGCCGCGCGTATTCCCCCGGGTCCGCCTTCGTCGGCGCGTTCGTGTACCAGCCGCTGACGAAGATCAAGCCGTCCTCGAGGACGGCGTAATAGTGCTTGACCTCCTCGATAGTGTGGAACGGGTTGATCTCGTCCATCGTCGGCACGCTGAGCACGTTGGGGACGAAGATCCCCTCCGGGGTGGCCCTGGCGAGGTCCCCCGCGTAGAAGTAGCCGGCGTCGCCGTAGGCCTCGGAGCCGGCCATCAGGTTCTCGCCGATGTAGACCGGGGCCGGATGCGCCAGGATCCGGCCGCTCTCCGCTTCGAGGATGAAGACGTACCAGCGGCCCTCGGCGCTCTCCGGGCTGCTGTAGTGCTCGAAGGTCGCCTCCCGCCCCTTCTCCCGGTACATGGCGATCGCCCTGGCCACGTATTCCTGCGTGAACGCGGAACGATCACCGACCCGTGACTCCGCCAGTCCGGCGACGGGGGCGCTGAGGGTCAAGCTGCTCGATATCCGCTTGGGGGCCGTCGCGGCCTGGCCTTTGGAGGAAACCGGATCCCGGTCGGAGCAGCCTGCCAGCGTCAGGACGCCGGAGAGCAAGGCAATGAGGGCAAGCTTCATGGAATCTCCTTTCCTTTCCTTAGTCCAGGAGACATAACCTCAACAAGGTAGACGATGGGTCAAGCAACGGTTTCGCCCGGATGGGACGACGCACACGGCCGGGCTTGCGGTGTTGGCTTCCTGACCGGGCTCTGCTGCCTGCTGATCGCCTGCGGGGGGGAACCCGATCCCTACAGCGTCGCCGCCCAGGTCGGGGAAGAGCTGATATACGAAAGGGAAATCGACAAGCTGTCGGCTGCCCGCCCCGGGGTCTCCCGGCAGGAGCTTCTGCAGGCCCTCGTGGACCGCAAGCTGCTCGCCCTCGAAGCCCGCGCCAGGAGACTCGACAGGGAGCGTGCCTTCACCGGGCGGCTCGCCTGGGAGGTGCGCGAGAAGACGATCAACTCCTACCAGGCCGACAGGGTGAACGCCCGCATCGCCGTAACCGAAGAGGAGCTGCGGCAGCTCTTCGACCGGGGCGGCTACGGACGGGAGAAACTGCTTCGCCGGTCGCGGGCGGAAACCCTCGAGGCCGCCGCGGAGCTGCGCCGCATCCTGCCGGACGGGACCGAGGCGGCCGGCGAAGACCTGGGCTACCTCAACCGGGTCGGCGCCGCCAGGGCAGGCATCCCTCCCCAGGTCTTCGCCGAACTGAAGCCGGGAACCGTTTCCGAGCCGCTGCCCGGGGATGAGGGGTTCGCGCTCATCCACTGCGCCGCCGAAAGAGAGGCCGACTTCGAAACCTACCGCGGCCAGTTGCTGGAATCCGTGCGCCGGGAGCGGTTCGTCGAAGAGCACCTCGCCCTGATCCGGGAGCTGGCGGAGGAGTTCCGCCTGCGTCCCGCGCCGGCCGGGTTCGCCATCCTGGTGGCGAGAGACCCGAAGGCCGGGACCTGGCCGCAGCTCTCTCCCGCCGAAGGCCGCACCCCTCTTTTCGTCTACGAGGGGGGCGAAATCACGGTGGGCGAGTACCTCAGCTCCTTCCGCGTGGCCGGGGAGCAGCCCGCCCTGGGAGACAGTCTCGGGATCTACCTCGCCGCCTGGAAGCTCCCGGTGCCCAAGACCCTGGCCTGGGAGGCGGCGTTAGCGGCGGGGCACCTCGAAGTCGAGGAGATCCGCTCCTGGAAGCGGGAGCGGGAGGAGGAGCTTCTCATTGCCGCCCTTCGCCGCGCCGAGAGGGACCGCGGCATCGACCGGCTCGCCGCCAGGCTGCGGCGGCAACATGCCGGGAACATCCACCTCTATTGAGAAGCTGTCGCGCTGCATGTCTGGTTTTTATATGCACCAAGGCTATGAGGTTGAGAGCCAGGCGGGTAACCTTCAAAGCAATCGCCTGTCGTTCCGCATCCCGGCTTATTGGTATTTCAATGCAGCTTTTGACTTATAGAATCGTGAGGCACCGGAATCCAATACTCATTCTGATCTTTGCTGCGATGTCAGCAGATGTCGTTCCCCTTGCCGCACACGTCGGAGACCGACTGTATCCGATCAGCTACCTTTCCGAAGAGACCCTGGAAGCTCTTGACCAGAACGACGGCAGCGTAGAGGACTGGGTTGAGGCCGTCGGGGAACCGGCCCTGACCCCCTTGGATTTCGACTTGGACTCTGGACACCTCCTTGTCTTATACGACCATTATGACCCGGCGAACCTGGATTTTCGCATCTGGCTGGGATGGACCAGGGACGGAAAGATCTATGTCACCGGCCAGTTTGCGGACAATGTTTACTTCAACGAATACGGGTCCGATCCCATTAGTAGTTTCGGTCGTTGGGACCACATTGATTTTATGGTCGACGGAGATCATTCCGGGGGTCTATACTGGTTCTCACATCATGGAGAGGAGTTGGAAGGTCCCCTGGAGAGCAACATGCAGGCCCAGTCTTACGAAGCTATTTCCTACGCCGCGGGCGATCCGTTGGTAGACCTTCCCGAAACTACAATCATTGGAAATGAATGGTGGATGGTGCAACCCCCTTTCGCCCAAGGGGGAGGGGCGGTACTGGGCGAGAACCCCACTTTCTGGTCTGTCGAATTCTTCGTCACCTGCTATGACCGCTTGAATCATCTGAACCCCGAGGACAGCGACGTGTCCCAGTTGACCGAGGGAACAATCATCGGATTCGATTTCTGGGTAATGGACTATGACGATGACTCGGGAAAATGGGCATTGTACTTTTTGGACAGGCCCGATAATTCGAGGCCGGACACGTGGCGTGATGCGAGTACAATGGTCGACGGCGTGCTGCTCGGCCCAGGCAGCGAGTCCGGGGACACATCGGTGCAATCCGTCTCCTGGGGCCGCATCAAGGCATCCCTGGAAATAGATCTCCCCAGGGAAGATTCCCGATCCGGAAAGGACTGAGCCGTCCCCCCTGGCCTGAAACCTCAGCGGCTCTCGACCGTCGCCACCTCTTATTGTCGACGACCAACCCCAATGGGTGCCCTTGGCTTCTCCACTGAGCTGTTGGTTGGCTATACCCCGGAAGTGGCTGATCGATTTTTTCCTTGACAACTCTTTTTTTTTTTTTCGCTTCTTTGTACCTCCAGCGTCAACGCGGCATGACGCCGTTGAGTCTTCTACAACCCGCATGGAGGAACGAAAGATGAAAAGGATCATTGAGGCAGCGAGAGGTCTCCTTTCTGAGGCAACGCAGATCGTCCGCAGAGGGAAGGCGCTGGTAGTGGCGTGCGCGGTCGGGGCGATGATCGCAGGCGCCTTTGTCGTAAGCACGCCGAAAACTAGCCATACGCATTACTTCTACTGTGACTTTCCGGGAGGGCAGTCGTACTGCACGTGGATGTGCATTATTACCGGACACCGTAGCGGCTCTTGTGATGGCGAATTGTGTTACTGCTACAATTGATGACCTTGCATCGATCAGGCCGTTCGCAGCAGTGACAGCGGGGGGACATCCGGGGATTCATGAAGAACCGCCGTTCCATATTCCTCCTGACACTAGCAGGCCGTTGAAAATCCGGGTTATTCCGGAAACCCCGGACGTCGCGGATGTATGATTTCCTTTCCCAAGAAAATCGGTTATCAGGCTAAACATTCCCATTTATAGAAATGGTCCCGAAAAGGACAGCTCAACAATCGCAAATAACCGAAAATTCGACCCAAAAGAGCGTTTGCGCGATCGGCAAAAGTCGAGAAAACCGATGCCAATCCATACAACCCTTTCGGCGTTCCCTTTCCGGTGAGCTTGCGCATCACCAGCCCGAGATTGAAGGCGCCGCCATGAATACACAGACGCTTGTAGATGTTGGTGTGGCCGCGCAGGTGAGTGCGGCGCATGCCTCCCGTTTCGTAGGTATGAGCGAAACTGCGCTCCACGTGCTCGGCGCGAAGCCGCTGCAGCCTCTTGCCGCGGTCTCCCCGTATACGCCGACGATTCGCATACACCGCCGTCTTGGCCGGCGCATCCTTCTTCCAGTTGCGCCGACCGCGATCCGGTTCGGCCACGTAGCTGCGGATCTCCGCCGTCCTCAGCATCTTCATCGTGTCATTGCTGTGATACCCCCGGTCCGCCACCACTTCGCTCAGCCTGATCTGCTCATCGACACCGACCTCTTTCAGGCTGCGGTCCGCCTGCACCAGACTCCACAGCAGCGACGCGGTATCCCCTTCATCGGCGCCGCACACCTGCAGGGCCACCAGCGCCTGCGTGTCCAGATCGACCGTATGTTCGGCCTTGTGGGCCATATGCGTGCGGCCGTCTTTCATCCTGGTTATGCGGGCCTCCCGATCATGGGGATGCGCCCAGTCCCGGTTGGACGCCTTGTTGGCCCGCTTGCGGTCGAGCCGGGCCACCTCCTGCCGGGTCGGCTCCGGAATGCCTTCGGCCCGGGCCAACCCTTCCAGATACTCGCGGTAGCCCTGGCCCGTATCCCGGCGCACGATGCTGCGCATCGCCGCGTTGGCCTCCAGCGTGGTGGCGTCCACCGCCACCGTCTTTCCCTGCAGCAGGTCCCGGTCGGACAACACCTTCAGCACCCAGTCGAAGACCGCTTCGTGCACCGCTTCGGGCAGGCGCTGACGAATACGCGACAGGCTCGAATGATCCGGGGTGGACTCGGTCAGGGCGTAGCCGAGAAAGCGACGCAGAGCCAACGAATCGGCGACCCGCCAGGCAATGGCCCGCTCCGATCCCAGGCCTTCGAAATAGCCGATCATGAGCATGCGGAAATACACCCCGGGAGCAATACTGGGACGGCCCAACCTCTGGGCGTAATACGGGGCGCACTGCTCTTCTACAAAGGAATCAAACCCATGCTCTTCCAGCAGCCGGTTGAGTTGGGTGTAAAACGGATGGCTCGGGGTCTCGGGGAGGGTATGGGTCGGCACCCAGATCTCCTGCTGCTGACTTTTCCGACGTTTGCTCATCGACATCACCGGCCTCCTTGGGGCATCGGCTCGTTTTTCTTGGATCTTTCATAAATCTAGAAAAGGGCGGGTACGACGGGCAATCGTCTGAGGCTATGTTTTTATTAGGAAATAGGACTTTTTCAACAGCCTGCTAGCGGCCATTTCAGCTGAAGCCGCCCCGGTTGCCGCGCACGCCGGGGACCGTCTGTTTCCGATCCCCTATCTCTCGGAGGAGACCCTTGCCCGCCTCGACTTGGACGACGGCAGCGTGGAAGACTGGCAGGATGCCGTCGGTGAGCCGACCCTGACGCCCTTCGATTTCAACCTGTGGTCCGAGCCGGATTGGACTTCGTACGACCAACTCGATCCCTCCAACCTCGATTTCCGCATCTGGCTGGGATGGGGCCGGGACGGCCGGATCCACGTCGCCGGCCAGTTTGCCGACGACGTGTACGTGAACGAATACGACCCACTGGAATTTCCCAACTTCATCTGGGCTCACGACAGCATGAGATTTCTGATCGACGGGGATCACACCGGAGGCAAGTATATTTTTGTAGACCCGCCTGATCTCGACGAGTTGATGACGAACAGGCAAGCCCAAGGATACGACGCTATTGCCCGCGTCCCTGGCGGCCCGATGATCAGTTTGCATTTGACTACAGATTTTATTTTCGATGAGCAAGGCGAGCCGCCGGACTGGATGGTACGTCCCCCGTTCGCCCGAGGCGGAAGGGGGGTGTTCGGCGAGAACCCCACGGTCTGGCTGATCGAGTTTTTCGTCACCAGCTTTGACCGTCTGCATCACCTGAGCCCCCCCGAGGAGAGTGTCGTATCCCGGTTGGCCGAGGGAAGGATCATCGGTTTCGATGTCCGGGTGCGTGACTACGACGTTGAAGTCGGAGGTCGAAATGCCTCATACGTGCTGGGTGAACCCACCTATGTGGGTAACCGCAGACAAGCAAGCAATTGGGCGGACGGTCTGCTGCTGGGCCCCGGGGGCGAGTCCGGGGAGACTGCGGTGCAATCCGTCTCCTGGGGCCGCATCAAGGCATCCCTGGAAATAGATCTCCGTAAGGAAGATTTCCGATCCGGAAAGGACTGAGCCGTCCCCCTGGCCTGCGGCCTCAGCGGCTCTCGACCGTCGCCACCCCTTATTGTCGACGACCAACCCCAATGGGTGCCCTTGGCTTCTCCACTAAGCTGTTGACTATGCCCGGAAGTGGCTGATCGTTTTTTTCCTTGACAACTCTTTTTTTTTTTTTCGCTTCTTTGTACCTCCAGCGTCAACGCGGCATGAAGCCGTTGAGTCTTCAACAACCCGCATGGAGGAGCGAAAGATGAAAAGGATCATTGAGGCAGCGAGAGGTCTCTTTGCTGAGGCAACGGGGACCGTCCGAAAAGGGAAGGCCTTGGTGGTGGCGTGCGCGGTCGGGGCGATGATCGCAGGCGCCTTTGTCGTAAGCACTCCGAGCCCCGGCTTGACGGACGCAGGAAACCACTCATGGGGAAATTGTAACCAGAATGGGGGCCATTCGTATTGCAACTGGATGTGCCAGATTACCGGACACTACGGCGGCCAATGTAATGCAGGTCCTTGCAAATGCCACTGCTAAATGCAGTTGCTACTTAGGGGGAGCCGTGATAACCTCGCTTCCGGCCCCTAAATTATGCCGATGACCTCGCCGGGACATGCCACGACGCACGCCCCGGCATTCATTTTGGCCCCAATGCAGCTCTTCCCGGTGAGATCATGACGTACCATTCAATAACTCTCCTGACGTTGGCAGCGATGTCGGCAGATGTTGTCCCCCTTTCATCGCACGTGGGGGACCGCCTGTACCCGATCAGCTATCTCTCGGAGGAAACCTTGGCCGCTCTCGACCAGGACGACGCCAGTGTGGAAGACTGGGAAGAGGCGATCGGAGAACCGGCCCTGACCCCCTTGGATTTCGACCTGGACTCTGGCTCACTTTCTTTATACGAACAATTTGACCCTTCCAACCTCGATTTCCGCATCTGGCTGGGCTGGAGCCGGGACGGGAAAATCCACGCCGCCGGCCAGTTTGCCGACAACGCTTACTACAACGAATACGGCTCCGACCCCGCTAGTATATTCAATCATTTTTTTCAGTATGACCACGTTACCTTGATGGTCGACGGAGATCATTCCGGAGGGCTATACTGGTTCCAAACTCACGAAGAAGAGTTGGATGGTCCTCTGAAGATCAACATGCAAGCCCAATTTTACGAGGCTATCTCCCGCGCCGCCGGAGATCCGTTGGTTGACCTTCCCGAAACTACGCTCAAGGGAGGTGAATGGTGGATGGTGCAACCCCCTTTCGCCCAAGGGGGAGGGGCGGTACTGGGCGAGAACCCCACTTTCTGGTCCGTCGAATTCTTCGTCACCTGCTTTGACCGCTTGAATCATCTGAACCCCGAAGACAGCGACGTGTCCCAGTTGACCGAGGGAACAATCATCGGATTCGATTTCTGGGTAATGGACTATGACGATGACTCGGGAAAATGGGCATTGTACTTTTTGGACAGACCCGAAAATTCGAGGCCGGACACGTGGCGTGATGCGAGTACAATGGTCGACGGCGTGCTGCTCGGCCCAGGCGGCGAGTCCGGGGACACAGCGGTGCAATCCGTCTCCTGGGGCCGCATCAAGGCATCCTTGGGATCAGATCTTCGCAGGGAAGATTCGCTACCCGGCCAGGATTGAGGCGTCCCGTGGGGCCCACAATCCGGCGGCTCCCGGGCAGTGCATCTAATCCAAGCCTTCAGCCCATCAGTACTCCCCAGGCATCCTGACCTCCTGTATTCCCGACGTTAATCAAGTTTCTCGGATTTGTAGTACTTCCTCGAGACCGGATTCGAACCATTGCCTCCGTAAGCAGGTGGAATGGTTTCGCCCATCCCAGATAAATCATGAGAAAGGATCTGGATTATGCGATTGCGGCACACGGTGCTGGCCTGCGCCGTTCTGTTTCCAGCTGCCGCCCCGGCACACGTCGAGGGCGGGAAAGTCTACTGTATCGACACCGACGGTTCCGGGGTCGTCACGGTCTCCTCCGACACCGGGAACGTGACCGGACCGACATGGAACCCGGACGGCAGCCAGATTCTCTACGTGACGACCGGACTGGCCCATGAGAGTCACGATTACGCGGGTGCCCGTTTCCGCATCGTCGACCTTCCCGGCATGGAGGCGCGGTCTCTCGATCTGCCCCCGGATGTCCTGGGCGCGCGCTCGCCGGCCTGGAGCCCGGACGGAAACCGGGTCGCCTTCGTGGGCAGGCCTGCGGCGTCGCCTGACATAAGCCATAACGATCTCTATATCACCACCCTGTCGGACGGGAGCACGGCGAACCTCACCAACGGCGCCGTTCCCTTTATCGGCATGCCCTCCTGGTCGCCCGGGGGAGACCGGATCGCATTCACTTCAGGTTATGGAGACGAGTGGAGTCTTCACCTCATGGAGGTCGATGGGGAGAACCCCGCAAACACGGAAATCGGCATGGGCGATGCATTCATCCTCAACCTTTCCTGGTCCCCGGACAGCACCCGTTTCGCCGTGCAGCGAATGGTGGACGAGAACTTCGAGATCTGCGTGTTGAACGCGGACGGAAGCGGACTGGTCAACGTAAGCGATCACCCCTCCTTCGACGCCGATCCGGCCTGGTCGCCCGACGGCACGGAGATCGTCTTCGTCTCAGACCGGGACGGAGACCTGGAGATCTACCGCATGGCCGCCGATGGTTCTTCGGTAATCCAGCTGACGGCCAATGAAGAAATGGACATGGAGCCGGCTTGGTCGTCGGACGGGAAGATCTGCTTCGTTTCGGATCGCGGCGCCGAGCAGGAAGCGACGGCGCCGTAAGGACGGGTTGCGACGCGCTGCCCGCCGACGCCTCAGGCGTCAAGCCCGCTTCATCATCCAAGTGGTTGGAGACTGATGGAAACTGCTGACGGCGCGGGTCACGGCTCGCGCACCTTCAGGTAGCGGCCGGGCGGGGGATCGGCGATGAGCTGCCGCCGGCCGGACGGCCAGTGGATCTCCACCTCCTCGGCGCGCCCTTCGCCGCCCAGTCCGAAGAGCAGGCGCGGGTCGTTCTGCGCCTGGAAGCTGTAGCCCCTCTGCACCTCTCGCACCTGCTCCATGCCCGCGCCGCGCACCCGCACCCGCGCCCCGATGGCGTCGCGGTTGCTCTCCGTTCCCGTCAGCTGCAGACCGAGCCAGCCGTTGCCGCCGCCGCTGTCGTTGCGCAGCAAGGTCGGGGTGTCGTTCAGGTTCATGACGAACAGGTCGGCGTCGCCGTCGTTGTCGAAGTCTCCCACGGCAGCCGCCCGGCTCACCTTCTCGATGCTCCAGACGCCGCCGCTGCCGGCCCCGACCTCGACGAAGCGGCCGCCCCGGTTGTGGTACAACAGGTTGCGCTGGGCGTAGAACAGCCCGAGGAAGCTCCGGTCCAGTTCCGGGTGGAGGTGGCCGTTGGCGACGAACAAGTCGAGCCAGCCGTCGTTGTCGAAGTCGACGAAGCCGGTCCCCCAGCCGAGGAACGGCAGGGCGCTTTCCCCGAGGCCCGCCTCGCCGGTGGCGTCTTCGAAGCTGCCGCCGCCGCGGTTGCGGTAGAGGGTGTTGTACTCGTCCGAGAAGTTGGTGGTTAACAGGTCGAGGTCGCCGTCGTTGTCGTAGTCGCCGGCATGCACCCCCATGCTCGCCTGCGCCATGCCGTCGAGGCTGTACGCGGCACCGGCGGTTCTCGCGGTCTCGGCGAACCGCCAGCCGCCGTCGTTGCGGAACAGCAGGTTGGGCTCTCCGTCGTTGGCGACGTAGATGTCCTGGTCGGCGTCGCCGTCGAAGTCGCCGAATACCACCCCCAGTCCGGGCAGGCGGTAGGCCTCCACGCCCGCCGCGGCGCTGACGTCGGCGAAGGTCCCGCCCCCCTCGTTGCGGTAGAGGCGGTCGCGCTGCCTTGGGGCGTACGCCGGTCCGCAGAAGACGTGGAGACCCTTGTAAAGGCACTTGCCGCCGCCCCCCGGCGGTCTCTCCAGGTCGAACTCGAGGTAGTTGGTCACGTACAGGTCGAGGAACCCGTCGGCGTCGAGGTCCGCGAACGCGGCGCTCGACCCCCAGCGGCCGTCGGCCACCCCGGCGCTGGCGGCCACCTCGGCGAAGTCCCCGCCGTCGTTGCGGTAGAGCCGGTTGGGGCCCCAGTAGGTGACATGGAAATCGACGTCGCCGTCGTTGTCGTAGTCGCCGGCAGCGCACCCCATGCCCCAGCCGGGGGGGCCGAGACCGGCCTCGACTTCCCGGAATCTCCGCGCCGGTCCACCCCCTTCTCCCGGGTCCGGTTCATTGTGGAACAGCCTGTTGCCGGCCCCCTCGGGAGCGCCGGTCAGGCGCGTCCCGTTGACGATAAACAGGTCGAGGAACCCGTCCCCGTCGTAGTCGGCGAAGGCCGCGGCGGCCGACATCGACTCGAGGACGTAATCCTGGGCCCTGCTCCCCGAGACGTTGACGAACTCGAGGCCGCTTCCGGGGCTGGCGTCGGCGAATCGGAAGGGGGTCGTTCCGGTGCTCGGAGGGCCTGATCCGGAGGGTTGCGGCCGCTCGCCGGAGCCGCTCACCGCGGGAACGGCCCGGCTGTCTTCAGAATCCGTCAGGCCAGGGTTTTCCCGGGTATCCTGCGGGGAATCCTGCGGCGACTCCTGGATATCGCCGGAAGGGGGTTCCGGCGCCTGAGCGCAGGCGCACATCAGGGCAGTCAGGACCCCCGCCACGTGCAGGGTCATTCTAACAGGACCGCAACCGCCCCCGGTGCTTCCATGGGTCAGATCGCCCAGTACTTCCAGAGGTCCTCCGGGACTTCCCGCCCGATCCTCTCAGCCCGCCTGTGCCGGAACCTCTTGAAGATGGCGAAGCGGGGTTGGGGGCGAACGTTGGTCGTGGCGCCGTGGACGAGGAAGCTGTGCCAGAACATGACGTCACCCGCCTCCCCCGTGAACTGCCGCGGTTCCTCCGGGGCGAGCTCGGAGAAATCGTCCCAGTCGAACCCTTCCATCTCCCGGAAGCGGCCGTCGATCAGGTCGGGGTTGTCGAGAAAGAACCGCTGGGTGGACAGGTGGCTGCGGGGCCAGAAGCCGAGTCCGCCGCCGCACAGCTCGACATCGTAGAGATAGGCCGTCACCCCGACCATGAAGGGCATCCAGCGAGCGCCGTATCCGTCGATGTGGCCGGTGCCGGCGTCGGGGAACTCGTACTCCGTACCCGGAGAGGCGGGCCACCGGACCAGGGGTCCCCCTCCTCCCGCGGTGACGAACTCCCCGCCTCCGAACTGGTCGACCACCGCCAGTACCTCGGGGAGGCGGTCGAGCTCGATTTCGGGAGGCGCGAAGGCAAAACCATCGAGGGCGTCGTCCCGCGGCCACGTGTCCGGATCCTCGAGACGGCCGCCCAAGCGGTCCCAGAGCTGGGTCCTCCAAGTCCTTAGCAGCTCCGGCCCGATCATCCTCCTGAAGACGACATACCCGTTCTCCTTGAAGGACCGGACCTGCTCTGGCGTGCAGGGGAAGGCAGCAGACATCGTGATGTTGCCTCGGACCCGGTGCGATGCCGGCCGGCTGCCCGGCTCAGTAGGCGACGTACACCGGGCGCAGGGTTTGGGTGCCCCCTGCTTCGCGGGCGGCATCTACCTCGACCCGCAGCAGGTACACTCCCGGCGCCAGCGGGGAACCTGCTTCGTCGACGCCCCCCCACTGGACCCGGTAGGATCCGCTCGCCCGGGTGCGCAGCTGCACGTCCTCCCAGAGGCGTCTCCCCGACAGGTCGAACACCTCGGTGCGGACTTCGCTCTCGCCGTCGACGCGCAGCACGCTGAAGTCGAGCGTTATCGCGTCGTTGGCCCCGTCGCCGTTGGGGGTCACCACCGCGGAGCTCATCCGCAGCCCTTCCACCTGCGGGTCGCCCGGCGGGGTGAGGATCTGCAATACCCCGCTGTGAATCTCCTCGACTGCCTGCTGGTCGGGATCGACGCGCTGCCAGCTGCCCGAAGAGCTGGTGTTGCCGACACTGGCGGACAACGCCGTGCCCTGGCCGAAGATGACGGTGCTCATGTCGAGGGCGGCGATGTTGTTGCGCGGGACCACCCCGGGCAGGCGGATCCACAGGGAATCCTCCTCCGTCGGGATGACCTCGAAGTTCTCCTGCACCTCTCCCCCCCCGGCGGCGATGTCCGGACCCGGTCCCAGGCGCAGGGAGTTCAGGGTCAGCGGGATCTCGCCGGTGCTGACCACCAGGATCTCGTCGATGCCGCGGCTCGAACGGCCGCGGTCGGGACGCAGGTAGAGGGTCACCGGGGAGACCTTCCCGAGGGCGGCGAGCTCGGTGGGGTAGACTTCCCCGAGGGCGCGTTCGACCCAGGCGTTGGTGAACCGGATCGACAGCTCCCGGATGGTGGCGAATCTGTCGGGGTCGTCGGAGACCAGACGCGCCCGGACCTTCATGAACTGGCGCGGCGACGGCGACACCACCCTGTCGCCGGAGTTCTCGACCGGTTTGCTCCACTCGCTCCAGTCGGCCCCGGGAATGAGGCGTTCCTTGATCTCTCCCTTGAACGACTTGGGAAGGCCGTTGTACTCCCGTTCGGTCAGCTCGGTTCCGTCCTTGCGGAAATAGCGCTGGACGATCTCGGTCTCGTTCCCGGTGCGCGTCGAGATCTCGACCTGGGTTCCCGGCGGCTCGTCCGCCTCCCAGTGGATGGTCGTCAGGTTCCTCAGCGTTCCCAGGTCGATCAGCCGAGACTCGAACTCCACCTCCGGCTGGTAACCGCGTCCGTAGCTCTGGATCTCGCGGATCGGCACCTCGCGGCCGTGCCCGGTGCGGGGGATTTCCCGGATCTCGTACTCGTACTGGATGAAGCGCACCTTCGAGAGCGGGAACTGCTTTTCGTTCCACCTCGCGGCCGAGCCCCCGTCGTTGCCGGCGTTCCGCCTTTCGTCGAGCTGCTGCCACAGCAGGGTGCCGTCAGGCGCCAGGCTGCCATCGGAGATGTACAGGCGCCAGGTGGTCAGCACCCGGTTGCGGCCGACGCTGCCGAACAGGGTCCGGATCCGGTCCAGCCAGTAGAAGGACCCCAGATCGTAGACTATGCGCTCCAGCGGGTCGGGAAGGGCGCGTCCGACCGCATCCACGACCTCGTACGCGGTAAGGAAATCTCCGTCGACCGTGCGGCCCTCGTTCGAACGCGGCCCCTCGACGCTGCCCCCGCGCTCGATCGTGCCCAGGGCGGTATTCTCCCCGAAGGTCCAAACCTCCAGCTCGGCAAGGCGGGGCCGTTCCCGGCGGTAGAACCGGAGCGGTCCCCGTTCTTCGGCGCCGAGGAGCTCGTAGGTCGCCTCGTCGACCTGCCACTCGCGGCCCGTGCGGCTGCGGCCGAAATACTCGATGTCCCCCTTCAGGTCCCGGGGCAGGGCCTCGTACTCGTCCCTGGAGACACTCTCGGCCTTTCCCAGGCGGCTGTCGGTTATCAGCACCTGGACGAAGCGGACCACGTCTCCCTGGAAGTCGGGATCCGCCCTGACCCCGGGCCCGATATCGAAGCTGAACTCCCGCTGGCTGCGGTTCGGCTTATCGGTCCTGCCTACCTGGCGGAAGAGGGTCTGTTTGCTGAGGGCTATGGTCTCGCCGCTGGAAACCATGACCTTGAACTGCAGAAAAGGATCGCCCAGCTCCTCGTCGACGAAGCGCAGGGTGATGCGGCGGGCGGATACGGCGCGCCCGAGGTCGACCTCGACCCACCAGGTTTCAGGGGCGAGCTCGAGGTCCGGCTCCCAGAAAGTGGATCCGTTGCCGTCGATCACGCCGGAAGCCCGGGAAAAGTTCGAGCCGGCGGCGCTGATTCCCCCCCTCTCTTCCGCCTCGGGATCGAGCGGGTATTCCCTGGCGTCGAGACTGGCGTTGTGTTCCTTGAGCACGAAGTTGGGAATCACCCCGCGCGAGTCGACGGTGACCGTCCCCAGGGGAAGGTTCCAGGCCCGCCACGCCGACGCGCCCCTGACATCGATGCGATCCCCCCGCAGCACGAACCCGTCCTGCGCCGCGGCCGGCTCCTTTCCCGCCGACAGGACCGAAAACGCCAGCACCGGCAGACACCGCAGGAACATATCGCGCGATACTTTCATGAGCTCGACTCCTTGCTGGCGCCGGCCGGCCTTCAGTCCCTGAGACCCGCGAAGACGCTGACGAACAGAATGCTGCCGGTAGCGATATCGTTGGCTGCTTCCCGGCGCTCGAAGCTGTTGCGGTCCCACCGCATTCCGACATGTGTAATCGACCGGTAGCCGAGGTAGGAGCTCCGGGTCGAAAGCTGCAGGGCGAGCACGGTCTGCCTGAGGTCGCCGGTCCGGTCCCCGGTCTCCAGGTCCTCCTCCCGCGTTTCGAGGTCGCTGTGGAATACCTGCTCGATCCCGGCTTCGACGAAGGACCCCCACAGTACGGGAAACCTCAGAAGCAGAGTTCCCATCTCCCGCATCCAGCGGCGTTTCTCCCGCAACCGGGAGTACGGCACCTCGTGGAACACCTCGTACTTGAGCCGCGGGCGCATCGTCACCTTCCCCACCGAAAAGACGTACTCCGCCTTGTTGACCGACCCGAAGAAACGGGGGTTGTCCCGCGACCCCGCCCCGTCCCCCTCCTGCAGGTAGATCTCGTGTTTGACCTTGTTGCCGACATGAAGGTCAGGCAGCGGCTCGACGTCGTAGCCGAACCAGGCGGTGTTTACCCAGGCGTCGGTCGCCTGCAGGGGGTCCGGCACCATGACCTGGGGAGCCCCGAGGAAAGCGGGAAGGTCGATCCGGGGGTCGGGGATGTCGTCCCTCACCTTCTTGACGCGCTCGTAGAAGCGGACCCTGCCGGCGCGGGCGAACCGCTTGTCGAAGGTCAGCATCGCGTAGTTGACCGAGCTGCGGCGGTCGGACGAGAAGGTTTTCTGCCGGGAGTTCCCCAGCAGGGCCCGCGCTTCGCTGGAGAAGTTGTAGCCGCCGTAGAGGTTGTGCCCCCGGCGGTCGAGCTTGTAGGGGTAGTCCGGGTCGGCGTCGTCCTCGAAGCGGTCGATCCAGCCGTTGTTGTTCAGGTCGATGCCGAACATGAACTCCGGACGGTCGGCGTTGAAGCGCAGGAAGGGCTCTTCGAAATCCGGGATCGCGTTCGGACGCACCGGGTTGTCGTTCTGGTTGAAGTCCGAGATGAAATCGCCGTTTTCGTCCCATCCCGGAAAAACCGCCTGGTCGGGCTGTCCCTCGCGCAGGCTCCCGAGCGTCCGTCCCGCGACCACCTGCCGGGTGCCCTGGAAGGCGCGTTTCTGATCGGGCCAGCGGTCCTGGTCGTCGTTGTCGTCGACGAAATCGAACAAGAACCTCTCCGGGTCGCCGTAGTCGACCTGCCCGGTGGGGTTGGTCAGGAAGAACGAGGTGTTGTAGTCCTCGTCCATGCCGAAGGCTTCGCCGTAGGCGAACCACGGCCAGGTGTTCCTCGCGGCGTTGACCATCCATGCCGTAGAGCGGTCGACCGAGGACTTGTGCGTCCTGAGCAAGGCGTTGGGAAGCTGGCGGTAGCGCGAGTTGACGACGTATTCGGCGTAGAGACTGAAACCGGCGAGCTCGGTAATCTCCATGCTGAACCCGGCGACCTGGTTTGCGGTCGGAAGTCCGTAGTTGAAGCTGATGACGCGGCGGTTCGAGGCGTCCTTGATGTTGGCCGGGGCCCGGGCGACGGTCAGGAAGACAGGCTGGCTCTTGACGTTGGTCTGGACCTCGGAGGCGATCTCGATGAGGTAGTCGTTGCCCACCTGGAGCTCGAACCGCACCTCCTTGAGCGAGTCGACGGTGGTCGGCAGCACGTCGGCGAAGCGGCGCAGGTCGTAGTTGAGCAGGATGCGTTCTGCGCCGCTGGCGGTGGGAAACCCGTCGACGATGAGGCCGCCGTCGCGGTTCGCCCGGAAACCGATCTCGGCGCTGTCGTAGCGGTTGCCCCGCAGGTCCTCCACGACCATGCGCTCCGAGTACAGGACGACCCCTCCCTCCCCGTCCTCCGGGGAGTCGTCGCTGAGCCGGATGGTGATGTCGCCGACGGTGCTGCTGGCCTGCGCCGTGGTCAGGTGCCCCTTCAGGGGATTGCCGTCGAAGCGCTCGAGACTGGCGCGGCTCTGATGGCCGTTTACCAGGGTCGCCCCGAAGGTTACCGGCCCGGCCGACGCCGTCACCCGTCCCGCGGTCAGGTCGGTGGTGTTGGTCAGCGCCGCCGGCAGCGCCAGGCTCTGCACCAGGGGAGCGTTCACCCGCGACAGCAGCAGGGTGCCGCCGAGGTTCTCCGACAGGAAGTCGAACTGGGTTCCGTTGAAGGCGGCCTTGCGGAACGTGAGCGGCGTCAGGGTGGTGGCGATCTCGTCGCCGATGGTCATCGAGTAGTGGTACTGCCCCCTCCTGTCGGTGGAGATGACGAGATTGCTGAAAGTCCCTCCGTAGAAACCGGACTTGTACAGGCTGTTCCCTTCCGACGCCCGCGGCTGCTCCTTGCGCGCGTCGTAGACCAGCCAGCCCTTGGTCAGGTGGTTGCCGAAGACGTCGTAGAAGCGGTCCCCCTCGAGGTCGGGCCCGACGTAACGGAGGTAGCGCTCGTACGCGTGGTTGGTGTACTCCCACTGCCGCCAGCCGTACTCGGAGTAGAGCTCCTGCGGCAGGTAGGTCTCCCCAAGCCTCGGTTGCAGCGCCACGTCGAGCACACCGGATCCTGACGGCGGGTACTCGGGACCTTCTTCCAGCACCCGGCCGAGGCGGGTGCCGTAGTCCGCTGCCCGGGCGCCGGCCAGGGCGAGAAGGACGAGAACGAGGCTGTGCGTTCCTGCCCGCTTCATGCGCTGCACCCTATCGCCCGAGGCCCGCGTACACGGTCACGAACGAGCTGAACCCGGTCGATACCTGGTTTTCCCCTTCGAATATCTCTTCGGTCCTGCGTTGGTACTGCACCCCGACCTGGGTGAGGAGCGAGTACCCGAGGTAGTCGCTCTCGGTGGTGCTCTGCACGGCCACCACCGTCTCTCCGAAATCCCCGGTGAGGGCGCCCTCGGAGACCTCGTCTTCGGCGGTCAGGAGATCCCACACCAGGCCCTGCTCGATGCCGGCCTCTATGCGGGTGGTCGACATCAGCGGCAGCTGCCCCACCAGGAACAGACTTAGGGTGTACTGCTGGCGGTCCTCGGCGATCTTCAGGGAGGGCTGGTCCCGCAGGTACTCGCTCTTGATGCGCGGGCGCAGCCGCAGGGTTCCCGCGTCGACGGAGTACTCCGCCTTGTTGATCAGGCCGAAGAACCCGGAGTCCCGGCGCCGGCGCTCGGTCGCCAGGGTTCCCTCGTCGAGCAGCTGATGGAGGATCTCCACCTTCAGCTTGTTGTCGATCCACAGCGAAGGCAGCAGCTCCTGCGACTGGAAGCCCAGCCACACCGTGTTGATCCATGTGTCCTGGGCGGCCAGCGGATCGGGGATGCGCGGCTGCGGGCCGCGGTGGAAGGGAGTCGCCTCGATGCGGTCGTCGGCGAGGTCGTCGCGGGTCCTTTTGACGCGCTCGAAGACGCGCACCCGCCCCAGGTTTGCGAAGTCCCGGTCGAAGGTGAACAACCCGTAGCTCGTGACGTTGCGGCCGTCTCCCGACAGCAGCTTCTGGCGGGTGCGGCCCACGGTGAGCCGCGCGTCGGGGAACACGTGCGCCCCGACGTAGGCGTTGTAGCCCTGGTGGTCGCGCTTGTACGGATAGTCCGGCTGTTCGTCGTTCTCGAAGCGGTCGATCCACATGTTGTTGTTGAGATCGATGCCGAAGAGGAACTCGGGCCGGTCGCTGCGGAAGCGCAGGAAGGGCTCGTCGTAGTCGGGAATCCGGCTGACGCGGAACTCGTTGTCGTTCTGGTTGAAATCGTTGATGAAATCGTTGTTCTCGTCCCAGCCGGGAAACACCGCCGGATCGGTGCCCAGCTGGTTGGACCGGGTCCAGTCGGGAATGCGGTCCTGGTCGTCGTTGTCGTCGACGAACTCGAAGCGCTTGGTCTCGGAGGCGTAGTTGATCTCCCCGTCGGCGTTGGTCAGCAGCAGGCCGGTGTCGTAGTCGCTGTCCATGCTGAACGCCTCGCCGAAGACGAACCACGGAAAGGCGACCTTCGAGAGGTTGGCCATCCAGGCGCCGGCCGAGCTCCTGCTCGTCTCGTGCCCGTCCTCGAGGTTGGCGTTCGGATAGCGGCGGTAGCGGCGGTTGAGGGCGATCTCGGCGTAGCCGCGGAAGCCGGCTATGTCGGTTATCTCGATGTCGGCTCCGTAGATCTCGGTCGCCGTCGGCAACCCGTACTCGAAGCGCAGGAGCTGCTGGTTGGAGGTGTCCCGGACGTTGCCGTCGGCGCGGGCGACGACCAGGGGGTGCGGCTGGTCCCCGCCCCCCAGCTGCCTGTCGGACTGCACGAGCACCCGGTAGTCGTTGGCGACCACCAGCTCGAACTCGACGGCGATGATCGTCGTCGGGTCGGGGCCGAGATAGGTGGGGCTGGCGAAATCGTAGAGGAGCCTGATCTCCTCCTCGCCGTTGGCCGAGAGGAACCCGCGGCGCTGGAAGCCGCCCTGGATGACCGGGGCGAAACCGATGTGCCTCCCCTCTACCACGGTCTTTTCGCCGGTCTCGAAGTCGCGGGCGGTGATGGTGATGTTCTCGGAAAACAGTGCCGCGCCGGCCTCTCCGTCCTCGGGGGAGTCGTCAGCGAGGATTATCTCGATCGCCGTGATCGGGTCGCGGTTCTGGTCCGTCGTCAGGGTCCCCGTGCGGTCGGCGCCGACGAAGCTCTCGATCAGGGTCTTGGTCTGATGGACGTTGAGGTAGGTGGCGCCGAGATCGACGAAGTCGCCGATCTGCGCCGTCAGGTGGGTGCCGAGGAAATCGGTGGAGTTGGTGACCGACCTCGGGACTCCCTGGGTGCCGCCGACCTCCGGCTGGCTCACCCGCGACATCAGCACCGTGGCCTCGTACTTGTCGGTGACGAAGTCGGCCTGGATGCCGTTGAAAGCCGGCTTGGAGAAGGTCAGCGGGGTCAGGCTCGAGCGGATGCGGTCGCCGATGGTCAGGGCGTACTGGTACTGGCCCTTCTGGTCCGAGGTGATGAGCACCTGGCTGAACCACCCGGCGTAGCGGTTGTCCTTGAAGATCGAGTTTCCCAGATCGCCGGGCTGGTGGCGCTGCCAGTCGTAGACCAGCCAGCCCCGGGTCAGCAGGTTGCCGTAGACGTCGTAGTAGTAGTCCCCTTCCAGGGCGGTGTTGACGTAGCGCTGATAATGCTGGCGGGCGTAGTTGGAGTACTCCCACTGCTTCCAGCGGTACTCGTTGAACAGCTCCTGTGGCACGTACCAGCGTTTTACCGCGGGGTCGAGGGCGCCGAAGAGCACGCCCGGTCCCACCGGTTCGTACGATACCTCACCGCCTCGCTGTACTCCCAGGCGGGCGCCGTAGTCCTGGGCCCAGGCCGCGGCCCCGGCGGCGACGAGAAAGGCCACCAGCGGCCACGCGGGTCGTGAGTTATTCCTCCTCCTCATGATCCTCCTTCGCCCTCTCAGTATGCGATCGAGACGAGACCGCTGCTCGCCTTCGTGCCCGCGTCTGTCTCCAGGACCGCGCGCACCAGGTAGATTCCGGGCGCCACGAGACCGCCGGCGCGGTCCTTCCCGTCCCAGGCGGCGGTGAACTGCCCGCTTGCCCGCTCCCCCTCGAACGGCGTCGCCAGCAGGCGGCCGCCCAGGTCGTAGACCTCGAACCGCAGCGGCGCCTCGAGGCCGAGGCGGAACACCTGGATCTCGAAATCCACGCGGTCGTTGACGCCGTCGCCGTTCGGGGTGAATACCGCCGGTTCGGACCTCACGCGGCCGAGGAACGAGCCGCCGAGGTCCATGCGCACGGAAAGGGAGTTGTCGACCGCGGTGCCGTCCTCGGTGCCGGGGGGGCGCGCGTCGATGTCGTCCTCGGTGAGCTCGCCGGCGTTTCCGGGCACCACCTGCTGCGCGAGCTCGTCGAGCCGGTCGCTGCTGAAGGCGCGGCCCTCGAAGGTCTGGCCGAAACGCAGGGCCGACGAGGTGAAGCGGATGCGCAGGCCGGAGCCGTCAGCGGTAATGGCGGGAAAGCCTACCACGAAGCGGTCGGATTCCACCGCCTGAATGCTGAATCCGCCCTGCTCGGCCGGGAGCTGCAGCCGGTCGAGGGGGCCGAACTCCTCCCCGGCGACCAGGCCGCCCTCGCCGTCGACGATCTCGATCCGCTGGATCGCATCGACCGGGGCGGCGGTGAACACCTCGAAGCGGTCGAACCCCGGGTTGTCGGGACCCAGCTGCGCCCGCACCCCGTACACGAAGTCGGTGCTCTGGCCGGCGCGGATCTGCCGGGGATGGATTTCCCCCACGATGTTCAGGGCCGGGGCCGGGGCCGACAGCTCGAACCCCAGGGCGTCGACGCCCGTGGCCGACTCGACGTCGCTGCTGGCGAAATCGAGCCGGAACTGGAAGTAGCGGCGCGGCCCGGGAGACACCACCGGAGTGCCGGACGCGCTCTTTCCCTCCTGGGAATAGGGCGCCGTCCAGGGGCTCCAGTTGATCCGGTCGCTGCGGACCGCGCCGCGCTCCCCGGACCCCAGGGCCTCGTACTCCGCCAGGGTGAGCTCGAGGCTGCCGCGCTCCCCGGGCGGCAACCGGTTGAAGGCGTCGAGGGCAACCTCCCCCGGGCTGGAGTCCAGGTCGATATTCCCGGCCGCCGCCCCCGCCCTCCAGGGCACTTCGAGGCCCCCCTGCAACTTGCGGGTGTAGACCAGGGGAGAAGCGTCCCGCCCGCTGCGGGTGACCACTTTCAGGTCGGAAAGGCCGGCGACGCCATCCTTTCTCTCCTGCCACCACAGGCGGCCCCAGTTGGCGGGAGTCCCGACGTCGTAGATGTCGGACAGGTAGGTCGCCTCCGGCACGAAACCGGCCCCGTACACCTCGATCTCGTCTACCTCGAATCCGACCGTCGTCAGGGTGGTGAGGCGGATGAAGCGCACGAACTGCAGGGGAACCTCGAGGTCGACGACGGGCTCGGTGTTGTCGGGCTCCCGCCTGAATGAGCTGAAAACCGGACGCCCTCCGACCTGAGTCCCCTCGCTGCCGTCGTTGAGGGAAATCTCGTAGCCGCGGATGAAGTCGGTCTCGAAAGGAAAGTCCGATGCCTCGTAGACGCTGTTGCGTGGGAAGAAACGGATGCGGTTGACCCCGAAGCGCGCCCCCAGGTCGAGGTCGATGATGATCCCGAGAACCTGAAGGAGCTGTCCGGCCTCCGCCTTGCGGCGGAAGGCAGTGTGCGTTTCGCCATCGACGACGAAGGCCAGCTCGTCCTCGTGGATCGAGGGCAGCGGCGAATCGGCGCCGCCGCCGCGCCCGGCCGAGCCGCGGGCGAGGTTCACCGAGTTGTCGATGAGCCGCGGGAAGACCCACCCGGGATCGAGCTCGTAGTCGACGACGTTCCCGGGCCTGTTGCCGACGGCGACGTCGCCGTCGTCGAGGAGAAAGGGGGGATCCAGGCCCCCGCCTCCGTCGCTCCAGGGCCGTCCGCCCTCCCCGACCAGGAGGGTGTCGAGCGCAGCCGCCTCGAGGGCGCTCAGGGCGACGACGGCTGCCAGGACGAGGTTTTTCCCGCTTCGATGCTTCATTGGCAGGTCTCGATCGGCCGGATGAAGGCGGCTGAAGTTTCAGTAGGCAATGCTGACGACTCCGCTGCGCCCCGCCCGCCGCGAATCGGCGTCGACGGTGATCCGGTACAGGTACACCCCCGGAGCCAGCGCACCCGACTCCCCGCGCCCGTCCCAACCGCGCTCGTGACCCCCGCTGCCGTCCCGGCCCTCGTACACGCGGCGCACAAGGCGACCCCCCAGGTCGTAGATATCGACCGTCACCGCCTGCCCCTCGGCGAGCTGCAGCAGCTTGTAGCGGAATCCCACCTCGTCGTTGACCCCGTCCCCGTTCGGCGTCACTACCGGACTGGTCACCTCCACGTCCTGCAACAAGGCGCCCGACAGGTTGACGCCGACCGACAACCGGTTGCTGTCGAGACGGAAGATCGCGTCCCCGTCGACCACCCCCTGTCCCACCTCGCCGGGGCGACGGCTGTCGTGCAGCTCCCCCTCGAACACGGTGCCGAACCGGAACACGCGCCCGCGGAAGAACACCTCCACCGGCTTGCCGCTGTCGGCCGCCTCCATGCGCGGCAGGACGAACTCGACGCGGTGTCCGGGAAGCGGGTGGTCTCCCGTCTGGTATTCCACCCTCTCGGAATTGACCCGCACCGAGTCCACCGCAATCAGCTCGCCCGGAGTGCTCAGAACGAAGCGGTCGAACCCCGGCTCCGACTCGGTGATCGTCGGCAGGAAGGCGAACACGAACTCCGTCTCCTCTCCGGCCACCACCTCTATCGGAGATACTTCTCCCACCACCCGCTGCACCACCGGCGGGCTCGTCGCCTCGAACTCCAGGTACGACAGCTCACCGCCGGCGAGGTAATCGCTCTCGAACTGCACGTCCAGTTGCAGAAAACGGCGCGGACCCGGGGAGACGACCGGAGTTCCGGCGCTGTCGCCGAAGGCATACGGGGCCGACCAGAAGCTCCAGCTGTCCTGATCGTGCGAGGTGCCCGCCTGCTCCGTCAGCAGCAGGTCCTCGTACTGCTGCCGCGTCAGGGGCCGGCCCTGCGGGTCGCGGTAGCTGACCTCGGAGCCCCGGCCGGTGCGGCGCCAGTAGCGGTTCGGGTCGCCGTCCGACCCGCTGCGCGTGCGAATCTCCACCCTGGCGCCCCGGTCCCTGGTCCCCGCCCAGCGGATCCGCCCGACGCTGGCAACCGTTCCGAGGTCGAGAACCCGCGATCTGTAAAAGGCGTTCGGCGCGTACCCGTCTCCGTAGATCTCGAACTCGGCGATCTGCCACGGACGCGGGCCGCTCCGGAAATCGCGGTCCGGGCTTCTTGGATCGCCGATCTCCAGCATGACGGTGTGCACGAACCGGGTCGACATGGTCACCTCGATGCGGGAGGTGCGGTTGTCCTCTTCCTGCGCCACCAGATCGAAGTGCCGGAGGCTGCCGAAGGGATTGGCGAGACGGGAAGGATCGCCCCCGAAGACATAGAGCCTCAAGTACTCGGGGAAACGGTCCTGATGCTCCGTTGTAGGATAGAACACCACCCGGTTGATCGGCAGGACACCGCCCAGGTCGATTCCGATGAAAGGCCATTCACGGGTTTCCTTTATGTCCGCTTCCTCGAACGCCGTTGTCGGGTCCCCATCGACCGTCAGGCCGTGGAATTCATGATTGGTTTTTACGGGCCACTTGGCACCGAAGGGGCCTCCACCCAGGCCGGCGGCATCCAGCGCGATGTTGCGATCCGGTTCCAGGAATACCGGGGCAAGCCGCCCTTCTTCCATGTCCACGACCTTCCACCCGCCTTCGAAGCCCGTGGATGCATCGTTCCATGACAGGTAAACGACGTCAACCCCCTCGGGCGCGGGTTCGTCGGCGAACCGCGCGCCGATACGGTACAGGGTCAGCGCAGAGCCTTCCCCGGGAATGAGAAGTCCGAGACAGATTGGGGCGAACAAAATCCCGAAACCTGCCAGTCGGGTTACCATGCCCGTTGCCCTCTACCTCGGCGGCGGGCCGGCGCTGGTAAAATCAGGTCCGGTTTCAAAATGAAAGATCGGGCTTCTGCGGGTCTCGGCAGCCTGTCGGCGGCCTGTTCTCCAACCAGCAGCGGAAGGACGCTTTTTGAAGGGACCTTCAGGGAAGCCGCGGTCCGCAGCCGGCAGGCCATGCCGGCTGGCGGTGAGCGCAGAAGGGAGGGTGGGGGACATCCGCGCCCTCCGGAAAGAGTTTCCGGTAAAAAGGCAAACACCTGGCAAGCCGAGGTTGGCCGGCGTGCCAGGTGTCTGCATTCGGTGCGACTGGTGCCGCGCGGGCACCAGCGGCAACTATCTGGATGGTCGGATGATCGAGGTCAGTCGGCGAAGTTCGTCTTCAACTGGCCCCAGGTCGTGGCGTCCACCGCGGTGATCCCCTCCTCCACCGGTGCCAGGAAGAAGTCGGGAATCGCTTCGGAGTTCCAGAACATCTCGTTGTTATTGCAGAGATTGTAGAAGCTCTCCCAGGGGCTGTTCCCCGCTATTTCGGGATCTTCGACATCCATCCAGTTGTACCCGATACCGGTGATCCCGTTCTCGGTGAGGTCGTGAAACTCCACTGCGCCGGGGTCGTCCTGGTCGAGGAAGACGTACGAGCCGAAAAGGACTTCGAGGTAGGTCGTTCCCTCGCCGCCGTAGGTGCCGTCGAAGGTGTGCTCGGCCAGGTACCATCCCTGGTCGGGAAGCCACGATGCCTTGCCCCAGAAGAACAGGGTCTCGTCCGGGCCGATCACGTCGGCGTCGCCGGCGGTGTTCCAGATTTCGTACTGCTGGTTGGCCGCCCCCGTGAGCCGCTGCTTCTCCTCGTCGCTGGTTCCCTCGGGGAATCCGAGCGCGACATAGCCGCCGGCGTGGTCGGCGTCGACGTTGAACTGCCACGTGTCGCCGGCGGCGCTGATGTCGTCGAAGACCTCGGAGTAGGCGTAGAACTGGTTGGTGGCGTCACTCCAGGTGATCACCGCCCTGGCGTCGAAGTCAGCGCGGTTGATGTCGACGCCCCCCTGCGTGTCGGGGAACATCTCGGTGGTCTGCCACCACTCGTCCGGAATTACCTGGAACTCGCTGCCGTCGCCGTCGACAACGGGCTCGGCGCCGGCGGGCCACTGCCAGGCAAAGTAAAGCGCCCCTTCCGGAAAGTGGGCCGACGATGTACCCACGAGGCTCAAAGAGAGCGCCAGGGCTGCGAGAAATTTCGGCTTGCTCATTGCTGCTCCTCCTTTGTGCGAGCGATTTGAACAGGCGGTTTTCCTTCTTGCCGAATTGGTCAAGGTACCTCGTGCACATGCGGGACGCAAATGATTTCCTTGCCGGGAAATGCTATTCTTCTATCCATTTGGGCACGTCCCACGAGTTGAACCACTCCCAGGCCCACTTGACCTTCTTCGACGGCATCTCGACCTCGTACTGCACGGGGGCGGTGAACGGCAGCATGGTCGCCCTGCCGCCGATCTGCTCGCGCAGGTCTTCGAGGAAGGCGTTGACGTCGGTGAGGTTCGGCGGCCAGTGGCCCGCGGGGATCGGCTCGGTCTCGCGGTCCGTGCGGTAATGGGTGGGGACCACGAAGCGGGGCCGCACCGCCTCGACCAGGGGTCCTATCGGGGTCTTCATGTGCACGAGATAGTCGACCCGGCCCCGCATCCGCTCGAGGGCGGGGTAGGCGCCGTGGAGGTCGCCGGTATGGAAAACGGAGACGTCCCGCCCGGCGTGCACCACGTGGTATGCACAGGTGGGCAGGTCGGGCCGCGCGTTCTCGCCGCTTTCGTACACCTCGACCTGCAGCGGGCCGAGATCGAACTCGAACGGTCCGGGGAAATCGCGGCGGCCGTTCCTCTCTTCGTCCTGGTATTTCGGGTAGGCCACCTGCACCTTGTCGGCGGGAATGTGCCTGGTGACCGGCAGGTCGCGGTCGAAGGCGGCGTAGCCGTACTTCCCGTGCACCGGCTCGTTCGGGGTCAGACAGCCGATCGGCACGAACAGCTTCTTGAAGCGGTCCCCCCGGCACAGCTTCTTCAGCGTCTTCGGATGGGAGTGGTCGAAGTGTTCGTGACTGATGAAGATGTAGTCGAAGATCGGCTCGGCTGCCTCCAGGTCGTCGCCGAACAGGTAGGGATCGAAGCAGATGTTGACATCCCCCATCAGCACGTCGAAGTGGCCGCACCCGGCCCATCGCAGATAGATGCTGTCCATCGGTTTCTCCTCGTCTGGTATACCGTTTGCCGCGAACTGAAGGCGGCGGCGGTCCGCGCCCGCGGCACGGAAGCGGGAAGATGTACGCGGCCGACCGCGCGTCAAGCATGCAGCGGGCGTGCCGGGTGATCAGCGGGGACTTCGTCTCCGGTTCGCTTCCAGGCGGTCGAAGGCCTCCCGGAAGGAGCGGGCGCGGCCGGGAAAACGCGCGGCGGCATCTTCCAGAACCTCCCTGGCGCGTTCCGTCTTCCCGGCCATCGCCAGGGCGCGCACGAGGCCGCCGTAGGGGTGATGGGAATCGGGCGCCGCCCGCATTGCCCTGCGGAAGGCGCGGGCAGCTGCCTGCCATTCGCCGAGCACCATGTGGGCGCCGGCGAGGTTCATCCAGGGCTCGAGCCGCCCGGGAGCGCCTCGAGCCACGCGGCGGAAGATCGGCAGCGCCCCGCGCGCGTCCCCGCCGCGGACCTTCAGAGTCCCGAGGTTGAGCCACGCCTGCCAGTGGGTGGAGTCGAGTTGCACCGCCCGGGCCAGGGCCTGGCGGGCCCCCCAGGGCTTCCCCTGCCGGGCCAGGGCGTCCCCGATGTTGAAGTGGATGGCCGCGTCCCCCTCCATGTTCATGGGGGCGACGCGGTAGTTGGCGGCCGCGGCGAACAGGCCGGTGGTTCCCAGCACCAGCGCCGCCGCGGTCCAGCGCCTGCGGCGCAGGGCCGCCGCCGTCCAGTGGGCGGCATGGGCGGCGAAGAGAAGCATCACCGGAACCATGGGCAGGCGGTAGCGCGCGGTGACGAAGAAGGCGATGACTCCCGCCCCGTACGCCGCGGCATACACGATCAGCAGGGTGGCTCTCCGGTCCCTGAGCGCGAGCAGCAGACCGCTGAGCGCCAGGGGCCCGGCGATGCCGAAGGGAAAAGCGACGCCTCCGTGCTTCCACAGCAGCGCCGCCAGCAGGCTCGACTCGTTCCGGTGGAAATAGATCGGCTGGTTGCGTCCGATTTCGCCGCCGTGCCCCAGCAGGAAGAGCTTGCGGGCCAACAGCCGCAGATACGCCGCCGGATCGGCGCGGATCTCGCGCCACGCCTCCCCCCAGAAGAAGGCGGACTGCCTGGAGGGCCGCTCCAGGCCCGCCTGCCGCGGCCGGGCGGCGAGGGCGTCCCACTCCCAGCCGGGGCGGACGGCGACGGTCTCCTCGTAGCGGCTGTTGTTGCCGATGTAGAAGTTGATGCCGCTGTTGTAGGAGATGATCACGGAATCCCCGCCGACAACGACGTTGCGCAGGGCCACCGGAGCGACCGCCAGGCCCACCCCGACAAGGAACGCCGCGGCATGCCGGGGCGGCCGGCGCAGCCCCAGCCACACCAGACAGGCCGCGGCGAAGAGAAGGACCGTGGGCACCGCGAGGGCGGCGAGCCCGAAGACCGCACCGGCAATCCCGAAGCCGGCCGCGGAGGGTCTCCGTTGGCAGCGGAGCAGCAGGGCGAGGCCCAGGGTGTTGAGCGCGGTCGCCAGGGAAACCGGGAGCAGCTCGCCGTCGAAGAACAGGAAGGGCCCGTAGGCGGCCGCTGCCAGACCGGCGACAAGGCCGGTGGGCCGGTTGAAAAGGCGGCGGCCCATGAAGTAGAGGAGAACGCACGGCAGGGCACCCCAGAGGGCCTGCACATAGCGCGCCGAATGGAAGAAGCTGTCCGCAGAGAGCCGTCTGACCGCGGCGAGGAGATAGGGGTACAGCGGGGGCTGCCAGAACGGCCCCTCACCGCGGCCGAGCCAGTTGCCGGCGGCGATGCGGGCGGCGTGCTCGGTGTAGGTCCGCGCGTCGACCGCCGGCTCCGCGAACAGCGGGCCGTCATCGATCTGGGCGATACAGGCGAGGCGGAGCAGCAGCGCCAGGAGGAACACCGCCCCGCCCTGAACCGCTGGGCGGCCGATGTGCCGGCGGATTTCCTGTAAGGATCGGGGTGTGATTGAACGGCTCCCGAGTCGGCGCCATCTCACGGGCACCTCGCCATGCAGGCGGTACCGGTCCCGGCCGCCGGCCTTCGGATTCGCGGCAATCCGTTCCGGGACAGGACACTGCTGCGACTGGCGGCCACGGGGTTGAGCGGCCTAAGATAGAACCGGGTGCAGCGCACCAAAAACCGCGGGGCAATGCCGCCGGCGCGGGAGGTGACCAGATGCGCGTGTTGCCGACGATATCGAGGCTCGCCCCCGGCGCTTTCCTGCTCGCCTGCGCCGCCGAACCTCCCCCGGTGCGTTTCGACGACGCCACAGCCGGCTCGGGGGTAGACTTCGATCACGCCAAAGGCTCGGCGGGGGACTATTTTCTGATCGAGACGATGGCTGCCGGCGGGGCCTTCGCCGACTTCGACGGCGACGGCCATCTCGACATCTACCTGGTGAACGGATTCGATCTCGCCGGCATTCCCTCCCGGCTGACCAACGTGGAGAAGAAAGTGGGAAACACATGGTGGACGCGCGCGGCAACGGAAGCGCGGGAGACCCCGGCCGACCCCGACAGCTACGGCGTGCAGCTGTACCCGGCCACCGGGATTGAAGCGGCGGCCAACGCCATGTACCGAAACCGCGGCGACGGCACTTTCACCGATGCGACCGCTGCCGCCGGTGTCGCCGACAGGGGCTACGGCTTCGGGTGCGCGGTGGCCGATTACGACAACGACGGGGACCAGGATCTCTACGTGACCAACTACGGCGCCAACGTCTTCTACCGGAACGCCGGGGACGGCAGCTTCGCCGACGCCACCGCCGAGGCGGAGGTCGAAGCCCCCCAGTGGAGCACGAGCGCGGCTTTCTTCGACTACGACAACGACGGCAGCCTCGACCTCTACATCGCCGGCTTCCTCGACTTCACGCCGATGACCAACAGGGTTTGCGGGGGCGTCGTCAGGACCGACCCCGAGGGCCTGATGGCGATCTCCGACTACACGCGCTCCTACTGCGCCCCGAAGGATTCCTACGGCGGCGTCCCCGACGTCCTCTACCGCAACGAAGGGGACGGGAGCTTCGCCGACGTGTCGGTGCGGGCCGGGATCGCCAACCCCGGGGGGAAGGGACTCGGCGTCGTCGCCTGGGACTACGACCGCGACGGCGACCAGGACCTGTTCGTCGCCAACGACGGCATGGCCAACTACCTCTACCGCAACGAGGGGGACGGGACCTTCTCCGACGTCGCCCTGCAGGCGGGAATGGCCTTCAACGGCGAGGGCCGGGCCGAGGCCTGCATGGGGGTCGACCTCGGCGACTACGACAACGACGGGGACTTCGACCTGTTCACCACCAACTTCTCGCACGAGACCAACACCCTCTACGCCAATGCCGGGGAGCGCTTCCGGGACGTGACCGCCGCCGCCGGTCTCTCCGAACCGAGCTGGCGCGTTCTGGGGTTCGGCACCGGCTTTTTCGACTACGACAACGACGGGGACCTCGACCTGTACGTGGCCAACGGCCATATCCTCGAGCGGATTCCGCTGTTCCAGCCCGGGGTCGAATTCGCCCAGCCCGACCAGCTCTTCGCAAACCGGGGCGGCTCCTTCGCCGACGTCTCCGACTCGTCGGGGGCCTGGTTCGCGGCCAGGGAAGTCGGCCGGGGGGCGGCCTTCGGGGACTACGACAACGACGGCGACCTCGACCTCCTCGTCACCCACTGCGGAGGACCTGCGACACTGCTGCGCAACGAGGGCGGCAACCGGCGCAACTGGTCGATGATCCGCACCGTGGGCGGCCGCGGAAACCGCGACGGCATCGGAGCCGAGGTGCGTCTCGTTTCCGGCGGCCTGTCGCAGATCCGGGTGGTGCAGGGCGGTTCCAGCTACCTGTCGGCCGGCGACCGGCGGCTGCACTTCGGGCTGGGTTCGAGAACCCGGATCGACACCCTGGAGGTCCGCTGGCCCGGCGGCGGGCTCGAGCGCTTCCACGATCTTCCCGTCAACGAACTGCTGACACTGCAACAGGACCGAGGAACCACAGAATGAGCTGTCGAAGGAGAACCTGGTTATCCCTGACCCTTTTCCCTGCCCTGGCAGGGGGCCTGACCGGATGCGGAGAGCCCCCGGAGACGGTCGTCGCCGTCGTCGGCGAGGTGGAGATCGGCGTCGGCGAGGTGGAGGGGTTCGCCGCCAGGCTGGACGAGGCGCTGCGCTCGAAGGAGAGCGGGGACGCGGCGCGGCGGGAGTACGTCGACGCCCTCGTCGGGGAAGAGCTGCTCGTCATGGAGGGCAGGTCGCGCGGCCTCGACAGGGAACCCGGTTTCGAGGACGACCTCGAGCGGCGCTTCCGCCAGAAGGTGGTTTCCAACTACCATCGCGACCGGCTCGGCCCCGCGGTCCAGGTTTCCGAGGCGGAGATCGGCGAGGAGTTCGTCCGCCGCGGCTACAACCGCCTGAAGGAGTTGAGCCGGATCGTCGTCGCCACCCTCGAGGAGGCGGAGGCGCTGCACCGGGAGCTTGAGCAGGGAGCGCGCTTCGACTCTCTGGCGCGGGTGCACTCCCTCGACAGGAGCACGGCCCCGCAGGGGGGGTTGCTCGGAAGGATCACCTGGCCGGAAGCGGAGCGCGCCGGCATCCGGCAGTACGTCTTCACGGCCCTGGCGGCGGGGGAACTGTCCGCTCCCGTCGAGCTCGCCGAGGTCTACCAGCTGGTCCAGTGCTCCTGGGAGGGGGAAGGGGAAATCACCCCTTACCGCGGCCAACTTCACCGCGAGCTGGTGCGCGAGAAGTTCACGCTCGCCCACAACGCCCTGGTCGAGTCGCTCAGGGTGGCCCTCGACCTGCAGCCGCAACCCGGCTCCCTCGACGTGCTGATCGCCAGGGCCCCGGGGGAGAGCCTGACCGAAGGGGAGGCAGCCACGCCGCTCTACACCTTCACCGGCGGGGCCATCACCGCCGGCGACTATATCCGGATCTTCGTGCTGGCGGGTAAACCCCCGGCTCTGGGGGACAGCTCCCGGGTCGTCGCCGCGGCGCGGAAGGTCGCGGCCAACGCCCTGATCTGGCAGGCGGCCCGCGACGCCGGATACCCCACCCGGGAGGAGATGATCTCATGGCGGCAGCGCAAGAAGCGGGACCTGCTGATTCAGGCGCTGCGCCGCATCGAGGCTACCGGGAAAGTCGTCGTGACCGACGTCGAGGTGAAGCGGTACTACGAAGAGCACCCCGGCGATTTCCGCCGGCCGACGCAGGTGTGGCTCGACGAGATCCTGGTGGAAACCCGCGAGGAAGCCGAAAAGGTGCGCGGCCGGCTGGAGGGGGGGGAGAGCTTCCCCGACCTGGCGGCCCTGACCAGGCGGGGGGAAGGGACCGGGCTTCACCTCCATTCCTACGAGGCACCCGTGTACGGCGACCTGGTGCCGGAGGCGGCCGCGGCCCCGATCGGACAGCTCACGGGTCCCTTGAAGGTGCAGGGGGGCTACTCCGTCTTCCGGGTCAGGGAGCGGAGCGGGGGCGAACAGCGGTCTCTGGAGCAGGAAACCCCGCGAATCCGCGGCATCCTCAACATGATCCGCAGGGAGGAGCTCTTCAACGGGTTCATCGAAGAGCTGAGGGTGCGCAACGCCGATGAGATCCGCATCGACGAGGCGGCCCTGTCCCTTATCCGCCTTCCCGGAGAAGGCTGAACCCCCGTGCGCATCCCTCCCCGCCTCGAGGTGCACGGCGCCCGGGGCTTCCTCTCACCTGACCGGGAGCAGCGGTCCCCGGCGTGATCCTCAGATTCCGGGCGTTCCTGATCGGGGCGGCGCTGTGCGCGACCATCGGCACCAGCGCCATCTACGCCAACACCATCATCCGCGGCAGTTTCGTCGCCTGGTGCTTCAGCAACCCGATCGCCCTCTTCTTCTTCTTCTACCTCGTCCTCGGCAACATCCTCGTCGGCCTGGCCGCCCGCCGCCTCTCCCTGCGCCGCGAGGAGCTCGTCCTCATCTTCGCGATGATGTTCGTGTCGGCCTCGCTGCCGACCTTCGGCCTCGTCGAGCACCTGCTGCCGATGATCACCGGCGTCTACTACTACGCGACCCCGGAGAACGGCTGGGTCGACCTCATCCAGCCGCTGGTGCCCGGATGGATCGCCCCCAGCGAGGAGAGCCTGATCTTCGGGTTCTACGAGGGGCTGCCCCAGGGGGAGTCGATCCCCTGGGGGGGTTGGATGGAGTCGCTGTCGGCATGGCTGCTGTTCCTGCTGTCCCTGCACCTGGTCTCCATCTGCCTTATGGTGGTGCTTCGCAAGCAGTGGATCCAGGGGGAGCGCCTGCTCTACCCGATGATGCAGGCGCCCATCGAGCTGGTCGCCTCGGGGCCGGAAAGCGGGCCCATGTCGGCGGTCCCGCCGCTGCTGAAACGGTCGCTGTTCTGGATCGGCTTCGCCCTGCCGGTGGTCATCGGTTCGATCAACGGCCTCAGCCACTACTCCCCCTATTTCCGGGGCATCGGCCTGAGCACGGGGTTCACGATTCTCGGGGTGAGCGTGCCGATGCAGGTCTCCTTCTCGCTGCTGGGATTCTCCTACTTCATCAGCCAGCCGCTCGGGCTCGGCATCTGGGTCTTCTATCTCCTGACGATCCTCGAGCGCGGCGCCTTCAACACCCTCGGCATCGCCAGCACCGAGAAGCTCGGCTGGTTCTCCAATCCGCAGGCACCCTACCTGACCCACCAGGCTCTGGGGGCCATGCTGATGTTCGCGCTGTTCACCCTGTGGAAGGCGCGCAACCACCTGCGGCAGGTGGTGCGCAAGGCGTTCACCGGCGACCCCGGCATCGACGACAGCAGCGAGATCGTCTCCTACCGCGGCGCCGTGTTCGGCATCGTCGGCGGCCTTGCGGTGATGACGGTGTGGCTCAACGCCGCCGGCATCCCCCTGTGGGTCGTGCCGCTCTTTCTCGCCGTCGCCTTTCTCCTCTTCATCGCCCTCAGCCGCATCGTCGTAGAGGCCGGCGTCGCCCTGGTGCGGGCCCCCCTGATCGCCCCGGACTTCATCATGGCCAGCATGGGGGTGTCGCGGCTCGGGGGATCCGGCCTGACCGGCCTGGCCTACTGCTATCCCTGGACCGCCGACATCGTCACCTTCCCGATGGCCTCCTGCGCCAACAACCTCAAGCTGATCGAGGAGACGGTGGCCGGACCGCAGCGCCGGCCCTTCTTCTGGGCGATGATGGGGGGAATACTGGTGACCCTGCTCTCCTCGTTCTGGATCGTCATCTACCTGTCGTACTCGTACGGCGGCATCAACCTTCACGACTGGTGGTGGCGGGCCTCGTCGGAATTCCCGCTCACCTACCTCGCGCAGATGCTGAACAGCCAGGCGACCACCGACTTCTGGGGCTGGATGTTCACCTTCTTCGGCGCCGGCATGATGTGGATTCTGATGATCTGCCAGCTGCGCTTCGTCTCCTGGCCCCTGCATCCCCTCGGTCTCGCCATGGGAGGAACGGTGTTCACCTCCGGAGTCATGTGGTTCAACGTGTTTCTCGCCTGGCTGATAAAGGGCTGGGTGCTGAGGTACGGCGGCAGCGCCGCCTACAAAAGCCTGCGCTCGTTCTTCCTCGGCATGATCCTGGGGGCTTTCGTGGTCTCGGGAACCTGGCTCGTGATCGACTACTTCACCGGCATGACCAACAACTTCGTCCTCGGCTGGCAGTGACCTGCACCGCAGGGATGCGGCGCCGGCACGGGATCAGTGCGGACCCCCGTCGGGTTTGCGCTGGAGGCTCTCGTATAACGGCCCGGCCTGCGGCCGGACTGAAAAGCAGCGAACTTCAGGTCACCAGACGAGCACGAAATTCCCCTGCTTGCCAGTGACCGCATCGACGACCAGCCAGGTGCCGGACACGACGAAGGCGCCGAGAATCATTCCGGCGAAAAAAAACCGCGCCTTGCGGTAGAGCTCGCCGCCCCCGCACTTGAGCACCACCCCCTTCACCGCCCAGGCCAGGAAGACATTGAACCACATCACCCCCGAGGTGAAGATCGTCCCGGTCATGACCAGCCCGAGAGGGTGGAGCGGCCACCACATCACGCGCTGATGGACCGCGACCAGCACTCCCATCAGGGCGGCTCCGAACCCCGTGAACAGCCAGCCCCCCAGGCCGGTGGTGGAGGGCTGTTTCATCATCAGGACGATGTGGTTGAGGGGGGTGTCCGAGGAGCTGAGCCAGAACCAGTTGTCGAGGTTGATCCCCCCGTGGCGGTACGACAGGTAGAGGATGACCCAGCAGGCCCCGGCGAGAGTCACGGCGAGGGCCAGCACCATCCCCCAGAAGAAGGCCCTCTTCCTCCCCCGCACGATCTCGTGGATCATCTTGAGATTGTTGGCGCACGAGGCCATCGGGAAGGTGACGATGTCCGCCGTCCACGGGTAGCAGTAGGCCAGGCCGGTAAGTCCGCCGCGTCCGAGGAAGGAGGGCCCCATGGTCGCCATCACGAAATCCGGGGCTATGAACGGGGCCCGCGCCAGGGCAACCCCGGCCTCGACGACGATGCGGGAAAGGGCGAGGAAGATCAGCAGCGCGACCGCTGCGAGAAGGAGCGAGGCCGGAAGCGGAATCCCGGCCGCCTCGAGCCACGCCACCATCACCGCCAGACCGAGCACCAGGGTGAGGGCCGCCGCCCGGTACGACATGATCTCCTCCCCGTCGTCGGCCCTTCCCAGGCCGGCGGCCCGCCGCGCCACCGCCGCCAGGTGGCTGCGGGCCTTCCACAGGGTGTAGAGGGCGAACACCATCATCGCCCCGAATGCCTGGTGGGTCAGGTAGGGGGAGTTGGGGTTGCTGTACCAGCCCAGCCGCTCGGTGCTGCGCACGCCGAAGGTGTTGAAGATCCCCTGCTCGAACTGGGTCAGCAGGTAGAAAACCCAGATGCCGAAGGCGAGGTTTCGGTTGATGAAGAAAGAGAAGCCGATCAGGGAGAAGGAGAACATGAAGGGGATTTCTATGGTGCCGTCGAACAGCGTCATTTGCGACCGCCAGTGGAAGGACGGGAGCCCCGGGTGATAGCTGCTCAAACCGTTGACCGTTCCCACCAGGGCCGGCACGGCGAAGCCGATCCACGTCTGCGGCTGCCGGAAGATGCGGCCCGCGAACCCCCGGGCCCCGGTCCCCCCGTCGACCATTTCGATCGGCACCTGCATCATCGGATACAGGAGCCGCTCTCCCTCGATCCAGGGCCGGCGCAGGATCACCATGAGACTTATCGACACGAGCCAGAGGGCCATCAGGAAGACCGACCACCAGGCGAGCGGCTCCAGCCATCCCTCCCAGGGAATCGGCGCCCCTGGCGGCAGCCCCTCGTAGAAACCGAGGACCAGGTTCTCCTCCCGGGGGGCGATCCAGGAGGGTACGTGGGGCTGAACCAGCTCCGCCCAGTTGTTTTCCGGGGTGGCGTAGTAGAACACCCCGGTGATCATCGGCAGCAGGTGCTCGACCACCCCGAAGGTGGGGATCGACGCCGACATCATCATCATGGCGTAGATCAGCACCAGCTCCCCCCGCCGCAGGGAGAAACCGCGCGCCAGGGCGCCGATCAGGAGGTTGCCCAGCACGAGGTAGAAGAACAGGAAGAGCGCCACCGGGTTGCTGAAGCACCAGGCCATGAACGTGCCCTTGACGATGGCGTTGCCGTATACCGTTCCGACCCCGATCAGCAGGCAGAGCGCGGCTCCCAGCAGGAACGCCAGGGCGGAGACCGGTTCGCCCGGTTCCGCGGACGGAGTTTCCGTCCCCTTCGGCTCCATGTAGTCCACGGCCGGGGCCATGCGCCTGGGAAACGGGGGCCGGCTGTCCGCTTGCGATTGGTCGGAGGACATGGGTGGTGGGAGGGCGTGCTTCCGTTCCGGGGTTTCGGTGGAACGGCTCTACCCGCGCACAGATATAAACCCTGGCAGTGGCTTTTGCGAGAATTGTTGGCATGTTTTCACCGTGCCGCCGGAAACGAAGGGTGTCGAAATCGCCTTGCCCGGAGGAGGGCAGCATCGGCTCTCGACCGCATCCGTCGACGAGCTGCTGAAGGTCCGGAAAAGGGAGCGGCCGGTCCGGTGCCTGCATGCGCGATTTCGGGTCAATCCGGACACCGCTTCATCCCGGCTCGCCGCGTTGCGCAGACCGCGGCGTCGAAAATCACCGTCGAAAATCACCATGGTATCGGATCGCAATCGATTTGAATCAGCGGAGCGGAAAATGACCGGTTCGGGCATGGAAGCGCACTTCCTCGAGCTCGACGAGCAGGGCTTCACCATCCTCGAGGGGATGCTCGACCAGCGCCAGATCGACGAGGCTGTCGCGGCGCTGCGGGCCAGCTATGAAGAGGAGCGCTCCGGGGAACACGAGCCGGGCGCCGGGCGCACCCACAACCTGACCGCCCGCGCCGAGGTGTTCCGCGAGATCATCCAGCTGCCCCGGCTGGTCGCCTGCATGGAGTACCTCCTCGGCTCCGACTACATCCTCTCCGACATGGGGGCGCGCTCGCCGCTGCCGGCAATGGAGGCGCAGGGCCTGCACCGGGACGGCGGTCCCTTCGTGCCCAACCCCCCCTTCAACGTCCACGCCCTGCTTCCCACCATGGCGCAGTCCATGATCGCCCTGTCGGAGTTCACCCCCGGGAACGGGGCCACGCGGTTCGTGCCCGGCTCTCACAACAGGGATATCGACCCGGAATCGGTGCCCCCCGAAGAGGAGCGGATGTTCGTCTGCCGGCCGGGAACGATGCTGGTCTTCGACGCCCGCCTGCTGCACGGAGGAGGTCCCAACAGGACGGGGGAGGTCCGCTACGCCATCCAGGGCTTCTGCTGCCGCAGCACGATCAAGCCGTTCTGCGACCACACGCGCTCGACCCCGCCCGAGGTCGTCGCCGCGGCCACGCCGCTGCTGCGGCGGCTGCTCGGGTTCGAGTGCCAGTCCGCCTGGGAGGAATCGCCTCGCGACTTCAGGATCGTCGAGGCCCCGGGGGCCAAGCCGAGGTTCGAGTACCGGGGCGCGGCGGCGAAAGGGCAGGGCGGCGGAAGCAGCGGTCCTCGCCGGGGGATGGGAAGCTCCGGGGCCGGAAACACGGGAAGCCCGTGATCCTTCGGTTATTCCTGCCTGGAGGGCGTTGCCGGACCCGGGCGGACGCCCCGCACCGGTTGCCGGAACCTGTTATTTTCCTGTTTCGCTTCGGCACGGAAACCGAGGAGTAAAGATGAAACTGAGCGACGGGCAACTGGCCCATTTCGACGAGCACGGGTACGCGATCGCAGAGGACGTCCTCACCGACGGCGACCTCGACCCGGTGATCGGCGACTACGCCGGCCACATCGACCGCCGCGCCCGCGAGCTGCACGCCGCCGGCAAGCTGTCGAGGACCTGGGAGGAAGAGCCGTTCGAACGCCGCCTGGCGCGCATCTGCGAGGAGAATACCGAGATCTACGACGACATCGACATCCCGGCTTTTCGCGGCCGCGGGGTGTTCGAGTTCCTCGGCAACGAGCGCCTGATGGACGCCGTCGAACCGATAGTCGGGCCGGAAATCATCTGCAGCCCCATCCAGCATACCCGCGCCAAGCTGCCGCAGTCCTTCGTGCCGGACACGGACGACGGCGACCCCGAAGCGGAGAAGCGCAGGAACATGGTGAGCAGCAACGTCGCCCCGTGGCACCAGGACGCCCAGGTGCACCAGGAAATCGCCGACTCGACCTTCATCCTCACCGTCTGGATTCCCCTGGTCGACGCCACCCCGGAGAACGGCTGCCTGCAGATCGTTCCGGGAGTCCACAGGGAAAGGACGGTGCTGTGGTGGAAGCGTCCGGGTTGGGGGATCGACGACGAGGACCTCGAAAACCGCGAGGCCGTCACCCTGCCGATGCGCAGGGGCAGCGTCCTTCTCCTGCACAAGCTGATCCCCCACCGCTCGACCCCGAACCTCACCGACGGCATCCGCTGGAGCATGGACCTGCGCTACCAGAAAACCGGAACCCCGACCGGGCGCGAGCTCTACCCCCACTTCGTCACCCGCAGCCGCTCGCGGCCCGAATCGAAGTACACCGACTACGGAGACTGGTGCCGGCGCTGGAGCGAAATCCTCGACAAGGTGCCCCTCGGTTCCCACCCGATCAGGGCAACGCCGCTGACGGAACACACCTCTGTTCCGGTTGAAACCCGGTGAACGGATGAACGAGCCCCTGCGTTTGACCATGCTGTCCGGTTCCTTCGAGTACGACTCGGAGGATTCGCTGACCGTGCTGCGCGACTACCTGCGGCACCACTCCCCGGGGATCGACTCGACCCTGATCGCCTACCGCAGCGAGGACGACGACCCTTCGCTGCAGCTTCTCGAGGAGGATACCGACGTCCTGCTGGTGTTCACCCGCCGTCTGAACACCACCGGCCCGGAGCTCGAGCGTTTCAGGCAGTACTGTGCGGCGGGCAAACCGATCGTGGGAGTGCGCACCGCCAGCCACGCCTGCCAGAACTGGCTGGCGTTCGACCGCGAAGTGCTCGGCGGCAGCTACGACGGCCACTACGGCAGCGGGGTAACCGCCCGCATCGAGATCGCGGACCATGCGGCCGGCCACCCGGTCCTGAAGGGGGTCGAGCCGTTCGAGTCCCGGGGTAGCCTGTACCGGAACACGCCGATCGCCGACGACGCCGAGCTGCTTCTCACCGGCCGCACCTCTGAGCATTTCGAGCCGGTCGCCTGGACGAGAAGGCACCGCGGCGGCCGCATCTTCTACACTTCGCTGGGGCACCAGAAGGACTTCTGGGAGCTCGATTTCCTGCGCCTGATCGACAACGCCGTCAACTGGGTGGGAGGCACCGAATGAAAATCGCCGAGGTCAGGTGGTTTCCGGTCTGGGCCGGCAACCGCAACCAGATGATCGTCAGCATCGAGACCGACACCGGGCTGTTCGGCCTGGGGGAGTCCGGCGTCAGCGGCCGCGAGCTGGCCGTGGCCGGCGCCCTGCGCCATTTCCGCGAGTTCCTGCTCGGGCGCGACCCGAGGCGTATCGGCGCCCTCTGGCAGGAGCTCTACCGCGGCCAGTACTTCGAGGGGGGCCGCATCCTGACCGGGGCGATCTCCGCCATCGACATCGCCCTGCACGACGTCGTCGCCCGCAGCCTCGGGATCCCGGTGTACCAGCTGCTCGGGGGAGCTCACCGCGACCGCATCCCCGGGTTCCCGACCAGCTTCGGCCTCGACGGCCCGCAGGCGGTCGAGGGGGCCCGCGAGCTGATCGCCGAGGGCTGGGACGTGATCCGCTTCGGCCCGGCCGGGGGAAACAGCTCCGACCCGGGGGACGAGCTGCTGTACGAGCCGCGGCACTCGATCGCCCTGTCGGCCGAGTGGATCACCGCGGTCCGCGAGGAGGTCGGGAAGGGACCGGTGCTGGGCATCGACTACCACCACCGCCTCAGCGTCGCCGAGGCCGCCTCGTTCTGCCAGATGATTCCGCCGGGAACCCTCGATTTCCTCGAAGAGCCGATCCGCGACGAGTCCCCGGAAGCCTACGCCGCCCTGCGGGGAATGACCCCGGTGCCGTTCGCCATCGGCGAGGAGTTCTCGAGCAAGTGGGCGTTCCTGCCCTACGTCGAGCGCGGGCTGACGAACTTCGCCCGCGTCGACGTCTGCAACGTCGGCGGCCTGACCGAGGCGATGAAGGTCGCCGGCTGGTGCGAAGCCCACTACATCGACATGATGCCGCACAACCCCCTGGGGCCGGTCAGCACCGCCGCCCACATCCACTTCGGGGCGGCGGTGCCGAACTTCGCCTGGCTGGAAGTGCGGGAGCGGGAGTTCGTTTTCGAGGAAGACCTGTTCCCCAGGCAGCACCGCCTCGAGGGCACCGGCTTCGCGCTGCCGGAGGAACCGGGGCTCGGCGTGGAGTTCAACGAGGAGCTCGCCGCCGGGCAGGAGTGGAAATTCTGGGAGGCGCCGCACCTGTACCGGCGCGACGGGTCCTATACAAACTGGTAAGCCCGATCACCCCAACGGGGGATTGGCTCAGTGCCAGGCCGGAGGTTGCTTTTTCGAGGTTCGGCAGCCACCTGCGCCCAGCGGGGATTTGCGAGGTTCCGGACCTGGGGTCGGCCAGGAATCGGTCCACCATCGCGGCCACTGCCCCGGATTCGGGTCGCTTCCGGGCCGGGGGATGGCACGGGCCACGGAATCGCTCGCTGCGGGGCCGAGGCCCGCAAAACTGACCGGATCCGCCCGGTTCATGCCGCGGACAGGCAGCGACCCCGGGGGGAATCCCGTGGGGCACTACTCCAGGACGGTCCGGTAGATCGCCTCGGCGTCTTTCTCGGTCACCTCGACCGGATTGGGGTCGAGCAGGCGGCGCACCGCCATGCCGACCTCTACCATCCGCGGCAGGTCCTCTTCTCCCAGCCCGGCCGCGGCCAGCGATCCGTAGGGGGTGTACCTGCGCCGCAGCCCGTCGATCCAGCCGGCCACCGCGTCGACCGCCTCCTCCCTGCTTTTTGCCGACAGGTCGATCCCGGCCACCCCGGCGGCGTAGTAGTACTTGTCCCCGGCCGCGGGGGCGTTGTGGCGCATCACCGCGGGCAGAACCAGGGCGACAGCGGTGCCGTGCGGCACCGGTTTCCCCCTGGCGTGGGACACCTTCTCGATGCCGTACCCGAGGGCGTGGGCCGCCCCGGTGTTGATCGGGCTGAGCAGCAGGCCGGCGAGCAGGCTGCAGCGCGACATCTGGTAGCGGACCCCGGGGTCGGCGCTTCCCTTCTCGACCGCGGCGGTGAAGTTCGGCAGCCCTGCCTTCATCGCCTCGCGGGCCACCGCGTCGCCGACCGGGTTGCTCTTCAGCGACGCCGTGCACTCGAGGGCGTGGCCGATTGCGTCGAGGGCGGTGATGGCGGTGAGGACCGGCGGCAGGTCGCGGGTGAAGTGCGGATCGACGATGGCGACCGCGGGCTGGATGTGGTCGCTGTACACCGCCTGCTTCCCTTCCTCGGCGACGATGACGGAGACGCGGCTGGCCTCGGCCCCGGTGCCGGCCGTGGTCGGCATGGCGATCAGGGGCCAGCGCGACGGCTCGGGGAACAGGTCGAAGCCGAAGTAGTCGGCGCAGGAGCCGCCCGAGGTGGCGGTGCAGGAGCCGACCTTGGCGGTGTCGAGCGAGCTGCCGCCCCCCAGCGCCGCGACGGCGTCGCAATCGGTGTTGCGCAGGGTTTCGGCGAAGTCGTCGACGCTGGCCACCGTAGGATTCGGAACAACCCGGTCGAACACGCCGGCGAGCTCGATCCCCTCCCGGTCGAGTATCCAGCGGACCGGTTCCTCCAGATGCTCCACGGCGCCGTCCCGGAGCAGCAGCAGGCGGCTCGCCTGCAAGCGCCGGCATTCCCGGGCGAGGAGGTAGACCGCCCCCTCTCCCAGGATCACGCGGCGGCTGTCGAACTTGAAGATCCTGGACAGCTCGGCGACCTGTTCTGCGTCGGCGAAGAAGCCGCTGTCCGCCAGCAGCTCCTCGTTCACCTGAATCGGTTTCATGCGGCCTCCGTTCTTCTCGGGCAACCCGGTGGGAGTCCATCCGGGCAACCGGCCCTGCGGGGCAACTTTTATCAGCGGGCTGAAAGAGGCGGTGAAGGTAGCGGCGTTCCGGTGCCTGTCCAATTACCGGGACGGCCGCGGGAAGGCTGGAATCGGTTGAGGGGCCGGTGCCCTTTCCATAGCTTTCGGAACTCCCGAAGAAAGCGCACCGACGAATTCAGGAGCAATCGAGATGACGACCGCAACCGTGACCGATTCAACGCGGCAGCAGTACGAAACGGACGGGTACCTCTCCCCCATCGACCTGTTCAGCGCCGATGAAATCGGCGCCTACCGGGAGCAGTTCGACGAGCTGGAAGCCCGCGAGGGCAAGGAGACGACCCAGATCGGACTGCAAGCCCGGCACTTCGACCAGGAATTCATCTGGAAGCTGGCCGCCGACCCCCGCGTCCTCGACTGGATGGAGGGGGTCATGGGCGAGGACCTGCTGCTGCTGAGCACCCACTTCTTCTGCAAGTACCCCGACGCCAAGGGGGAGAAGTTCGTCGCCTGGCACCAGGACGTCACCTACTGGGGGCTCGAGCCGGACGAGGCCCACACCGCCTGGATCGCCATCGACGACAGCGACGTCGAGAACGGCTGCATGCAGGTGATTCCCGGCTCGCATACCGAGGGGATCGTCCCGCACGGCAAGTCGGACCGCGGCGGCAACCTGCTCAGCATCAACCAGGAGATTCCCGACGAGTACGTCGACAAGACCAACGCCGTCAATCTCGAGCTGAAAGCCGGCCAGATGTCCATCCACTACGGCAAGGTGTATCACGCCAGCCATCCCAACACCTCGAACCGCAGGCGCTGCGGCCTTACGGTCCGCTTCATTCCCCCCGAGGCGCGCCAGACCGAGATCAACTCGCTGGGCGGCAACTGGAAGCCGGTCCTGCTGCGCGGCGAGGACCGCTACCGCCATTATCCGGAAACGCCGCCCCCGTTTCCCGTCCCGTAGTTGTCCCGTTCACCAGGTTCCGTTCACCAGGTTTGCCCTGTCTCTTCCGGCGGCCGCCGGATCTCCTGCCGGTCCGTGTCGACCCCGGCGCCCGACCGGCTGCCGAGGCCCGGCCCCGTCTCCAGGGCGGGCTGAGGTTTTCCGACCCTATTACCGGGAGCTTTTCCGCACCATGGCGCAACACGACCGCATGGCCGTGCTCAACGCGATCTTCGATGTCGGCGTTGTTCCGGTCTTCTACCACGGCGACCTGAAAACCGTCATCTCGACCATCGAGGCGTGCGCCGAAGGGGGCGCCCGCGTCGTCGAGTTCACCAACCGCGGCGACCTGGCCTACCGCGTCTTCGCCGACGCCGCCCGGCACGTCATCGACAACGGGATCGACGTCATCCTCGGGGTCGGCTCGATCGTCGACGCCCCGACCGCGGCCCTCTACATCGCCAGCGGCGCAAACTTCGTCGTCGGGCCGCTGCTCAACGCCGAGGTGGGCAGGCTCTGCAACCGCCGCAAGATCCCCTACTCCCCGGGCTGCGGCAGCGTCTCCGAGATCGCCGCCGCCGAAGAGCTGGGGGTCGAGATCGTCAAGGTGTTCCCCGGGGCCGAGGTGGGCGGCCCGGAGTTCGTCAAGTCCGTGCTCGGTCCCTGTCCCTGGACCCGCATCATGCCCACCGGGGGCGTGGACGTCACGCGGGAGAGTCTGGAGGCCTGGTTCGGCGCCGGGGTCGCCTGCGTCGGCGTCGGCTCCAAGCTGATCACGAAAGAGATCCTGGCCTCCGGGGATTTCCCCCGTCTCACCGCGGAGGTGCGCCGGGTGGTGGAACTGATCGCCGGGATTCGCGGCTGACCTTCGAGGGCGCCCGTCCCGAAAGCCGTCACATCCCCCCGGGACGCTTCAACCCGGTCTGCCGCAAGCGGTTGTCAAATTCACAGCAACGGTTAGTTTCTAGCGTCAACAAGGAGGTGCGCCGCGATGGCAAAAACGATTTTCTCTGGCGAAGTCTCAGCCGCCCTGCAGGAGGTCGAAAACAAGTACGAAGTCTGCAGGGCGATCTTCAGCCGTGCCCGCGACATCAACTCGCGGGCGATGCAGACGGGTGAAGCCTTGCACAACGCCCCGGCGACCGCCCTCGGGGAGTACACCGACGGGCGCATCGTCACCCGGATCGAAGAGGAAGTCGACGAGGAGCAAGCCGGGTAAGAGGCCCGGACAAAAAACAGCAAGCCCCCCGGAGTGAATCTCCGGGGGGCTTTTTTCATGAGAGTCGGTTCTCTCTCGACGCCGCGCCTTCGCGGAAACGGCGGTTGGCCCTGACCTGACTCCGTCGAGACCATCCGGGATGCGGCCGCCCGGACGGTCCGGCATTCAGAGCCGCTGTATCGACGGGCCTAGTACTTGTAGTGATCCGGCTTGTACGGGCCTTCGACCGACACCCCGATGTACTCCGCCTGGTCCTCGCCGAGGCGGTCGAGCTCGATTCCCAACTTCCCGAGGTGCAGCCGCGCCACCTGCTCGTCGAGCTTCTTGGGCAGGCGGTGGACGCCGATCTCGTGCTCCCCGGTGAACAGCTCGATCTGCGCGAGCACCTGGTTGGTGAACGACATCGACATCACGAACGACGGATGTCCGGTGGCGCAGCCGAGGTTCACCAGGCGGCCTTCGGCCAGCAGGATGATCGAGCGGCCGTCGGGGAAGGTGTAGCGGTCGACCTGCGGCTTGATCTCCTCCTTGCGGATGCCTGGATAAGCTTCGAGCCCGGCGACCTGAATCTCGACGTCGAAGTGGCCGATGTTGCAGACGATGGATCCGTCCTTCATCCCCTGCATGTGATCGATGGTGATCACGTCCCGGCACCCGGTCGTGGTGATGAAGATGTCCCCCTCCGCCACCGCCCGGTCCATCGGCATCACCTCGATCCCCTCCATCGCCGCCTGCAGCGCGCAGATCGGATCGACCTCGGTGACGATGACCCGCGAGCCGAACCCGCGCATCGACTGGGCGCACCCTTTGCCGACGTCCCCGTACCCGGCGACGACGGCGACCTTGCCGGCGGTCATGATGTCGGTGGCCCTCTTGATGCCGTCGAGCAGCGACTCCCGGCAGCCGTAGAGGTTGTCGAACTTCGACTTGGTAACCCCGTCGTTGACGTTGATGGCCGGAATCTTCAGCGACCCGGCGGCGAGCATGCGATGCAGGTTGTGGACCCCCGTCGTCGTCTCTTCGGAGGTTCCCCGGATCCCCGCCAGCAGCTCGGGCCGCTCGTCGTGGACCCACCGGGTCAGGTCGCCCCCGTCGTCGAGGATCAGGTTGGGGCCCTCCTGCGGCCAGTTCAGGGTCTGGTCGGTGCACCACCAGTACTCCTTTTCGCTCTCCCCCTTCCAGGCGAACACCGGGGTGCCGGCCTCGGCGACCGCGGCGGCGGCGTGGTCCTGGGTGGAGAAGATGTTGCAGGAAGCCCAGCGCACCCGGGCCCCCAGGGCCTGCAGCGTTTCAATCAGCACGGCGGTCTGAATCGTCATGTGCAGGGAGCCGGCGATGCGAGCCCCCTCGAGCGGCTGCCGCGGGCCGTATTCCTCGCGCAGCGCCATCAGGCCGGGCATCTCTTTTTCTGCCAGCTCGATCTCCTTGCGGCCCCATGCCGCCAGCCCGATGTCGGCTACCTTGAAATCGCCCGCATTGCCGTTGCCCGCCGCGCGCGCCGGTCTGTCAGTAGTTGGTGGTGTGGTCGTCACGTCATTCTCCGAGGTGATGGTTTCGGGGGGCGCTGCCCCGCGGTTCCCGCCGACTTCCCGGCGTTCGCCAGATTTCGCCCATAGAAGATAGGGCACGGGGAAAACCGGAGATCCGGCCGCCCGGGGAAGAACCGGACCTGGCGCAGGGTTGCCAACCTGGGCTTCAGGATGCGGCCGGCCACCGGCGCGTCCCGGAAACCTTCAGAAAGCCGGCGCCGCGGCCGCCTCGATGGAGACGTCGAGGACAGAGGGGAGGCCGCTGGCAAGGGCGCGCTCCACCGCCGGCCTCAGCTCGCCGGGGTCCTCCACCCGTTCGCCGTATCCGCCGAGGGCCTCGGCGACGCGGTCGTACCGGGTCGGCAGGAGGTCGCAGCCGATGGTGCGGTCGGGGCCGTACTGGCGGATCTGCAGCTGCACCTCGGCGTTCCAGCGGGCGTCGTTGCCGACGATTGCTACTACCGGAAGGCCGTAGCGGACGCAGGTGTCGATCTCGAGGGCGTGGTACCCGAAGGTGCCGTCCCCCAGGAACACGAAGACGTTCCGCTCCGGGCAGCGGAGCCTGGCGGCCATCCCCATCGGCAGGGAGCTGCCGATCGCCCCGGAGGGGCCGTTGATCAGGCGCAGCTCCGCGGCGAGCCCGGCCTGCATCCACTGCCCGAACTCCCCGCCGTCGCTGACGAAGACGGCGTTCTCCTCGAGGAACGGCTGCAGCGCCTCGCAGACCGCCAGGGGATGCATGGGAGTTTCCCTGCTCATGCGGTGCGGCAGCCATTCCAGGGGCACCGCGCGCGCCGCCTGGACTTCCCGGCCCCACGGGCCCTGCCGCCACTCCCGCCCTGCGGCGGCCGTGGCGAGGGTTCGAGCCGCCGCCTCCGGATCGCCGCGGAAACAGCACTCGATCCGGTCCCCGTTGACGCCCCCCCCTTCGGCGTCGACGGACAGGAAGCTCACCGCCTCGGAAAAAGCGGGGGGCTCCCCGAAGCGGAGGGAGAAGTCGAGCTGCTTTCCGAGCAGCAGCACGAAGTCGGCCCTGCCCAGACAGCTGTTGGCGCCGCGCAGCCAGGGATCGTCGACCCCGCGCGGGCTCTCGCACGGCAGCGCCGGCACCCCGGTGGCGGACTGGAGTTCCCGCACCGCGTTCCAGGCGCGGCCCCGCGACATGGCGGGCCCCGCCAGGATCAGGGGACTGGAAGCGGCCTGCAGGCGGTCGAGGATGTCCCCGGCGTCGCCGTCGCTCAGCCGCGGACCTGTCGCTCCGGGGAACTGCGGCTGCGGGGCAGGTTCCGGCACACTTGCCTGCAGCAGGTCGACGGGAAGGCTGACGTGGACGGGACCGGGGCGGCCGCCGGAGGCGACCTTCAACGCCCGGGCGACGACCTCTGCCAGCGGCTCGGCGCCGGTGGCGGTGTGCGACCACTTGGTCACCGGCCCCGCAACCGCCGCCTGGTCGAGCTCCTGGAAAGCCCCCATGCCCGACTGCGAGACCGGGCTACTGCCGCTGATCAGCACCAGGGGGGACTCCGCCTCCCGGGCGACGTACAGCCCGGTGATGCCGTTGCAGTGCCCGGGGCCGGCGGTCAGCAGGGCGACCCCCGGTTCGCCGCAGAGCCGGCCCCAGCCGTCGGCCATGTGCACCGCCGCCGCCTCGTGGCGGGTGTGGATCAGCCGGATGCCGCTGCCGATGCAGGCGTCGAAGAGCGGCAGATTCTGGTTGCCGGAGAGCGCGAAGAGATGGCGGACTCCGGCTCTGGTCAGCGTCTCGACGACACTCTCGGCCCCGGTCATCTCATTCTCCCGAGCCGCAACCGCGGCGCCTGGCGGCCGCGGTCCGCGGACCCGGGTTCGGGGGGGAATTCCAGGGGGAATTTCGCCGCCGCCAGGGGGTATGTATCGAGTTGAACCATAATTGAGGGCGGCTATTTTAGCCGCTTCGCCCGGCGGGGAAAACCCCGGCGGGGAGTGCAACAGCCCGCGGCCGCGGGCAGGACGAAAGGAACACGGTGACGGCGATCCGGACAGGTATCATCGGGACCGGGGGCATGGGAAGGCACCACGCGAACCAGATCTCGCAGCGGGACGACGCCTGCATCGCGGCGCTCTGCGACACCGACGGGGATTCGATGGCGCAGCTGCAGCGCTCCCTCGGCGGCGAAGAGGCGGCGCAGTTCCGGGACTGGAAACAGCTGCTCGCGGAAGGGGGTCTCGACGCCGTCGTCGTCGCCACTCCGCACACCCAGCACGGAGAGCAGGTGCGGCAGTGCCTGCGGGCGGGCCTGCACGTCCTTGTCGAGAAGCCGATGACGACCACTGCGGCCGATGCCCGGGGAATCCTCGACGCCGCCGCGGTCTCGGGCAAGGTGCTGGCCATCGCTTACCAGAGACACGGAGAAGGGCGCTTCATCCGCGCCCGCAAGCTGCTCCTCGGCGGCGCCATCGGCGAGATACGCCTGGTCCACGCCATCATCGCCCAGGACTGCCTGTCCATCTTCCTTCCGGGAGCCTCCTGGCGGGCCGACCCGGCGCTGTCCGGCGGGGGCCACTTCATGGACACCGGCAGCCACATCAACGACATCCTGCTGTGGGCAACCGGCCTCGAGCCGAAGCGCGTCCAGGCCTTCATCAACCAGGAGGGCACCGATGTCGACGTGCTCACCGCGGTTACCGTCGAGTTCACCAACGGCGCCGTCGGCACCCTGGCCTACACCTCGCTCTCGCCGGAGTGGCGGGAGGAGTTCACCTTCTACGGGACGGAAGGGGTGATGAGGTTCGGAGCCGCCGAACCGCTGATGGTCCACAGGCGGGGGGAGGACATCCTGCTGCCGCGGCCGGCCGGCGGGGGCGCGTCGCCGGCACACAATTTCATCGACGCCATCCAGGGCCGGGCGGAAGTGCAGGCCCCCGGCATCTGCGGACTGCGGGTGGCGCAGCTGACCGAGGGGGTGTACGCCTCCCGGGCAAGCGGCCGCCCCGCGGATGTGGCGCAATAGGCGGGGACCGCGGCTACAGCTGCTCCACCACCTGCAGCAGCGCCTTCATGTAGCCTACGGCATGGGCGCGGCCCCGGTGGTGCCAGGATGAATCGCCGTCGGTCGCCGGCACGTGGTCGGGGATCATGAAGCCGGTGAAGCCGACCTCCCTGAGGGTCTTTACCACCTCGAAGGTGTTGACGTTGCCGTCGCCGATGAAGCACTCGTTGAAGCAGGGGATCTGCCCCTGCACGTCGCGGAAGTGGACGTAGACGATCTTCCCCTGGCCGCCGAAGTGGCGGATTGCCCTGACGACATTGTCGTGGCCCCCCATCTCCGACCAGCAGCCCATGCAGAAGTTGAGGCCGTGGTTGGGGCTGTCGAAGCGATCCATGGCGCGCCGGAAGGCGTCGAAGCTGCCGAAGATCCGCGCGATGCCGCCCAGCGAGGGGACCGGCGGATCGTCAGGGTGCAGGGCGAGACGGACGCCGGCCTCTTCTGCGACCGGCAGGATGCGCTCGAGGTAGTACTGGTAGTTCTCCCACATCTCGTCGGCGGTGAACTCGCGGCCGTGGGTGAACCCTTTATCCTCGTGGGCGGCCAGGTCGAAGCGGGTGCCCCTCGCTCCGCCGGGGAGCACCGCCGGATCCGGGGTGCGCCAGACCCCGTTGGGGACCCAGTGATACCCCAGCGTCGGGATGCCGGCCCTGCCGAGGTTGCGGATCGTCGCCTGCATGTGGGCGATCTGCCCGTCGCGCCCCGGCAGCCCGAGCATCGCCTTGTCGTAGAAGGAGAAGGGGACGTTCTCGATCGCCATCAGGCGGAGCCCGGCGGCGTCGGCGCGCTGTCTGAGCGCCAGAAGGTCTTGGTACTCCCACTGATGGTCCCCGGGCAGCGAGGAGCCTTGGACCATGTTCATCAGGAAATCGTCGACGCCGATCTGCTTTATGAAGGTGAGCATCTCGTCGGTCAGGGTGTTGAACTGTCCGAGACCGACGCGCATGGGAAGGGTCATGGTTTTTCTCCGGCCCTGGGGATCAGTCAGGCAACTCCAACTTCCCTGAAAGATCGGGTTGTTGAACTGCAATCTCGTATGTTTTGAACCTTGGTTTCAAGTTGCCGTAGAGGAGACCGCAACCAAATGGAGGCTGTCGATGTCAGATGACTCGAAGTAAAAATAGTGAACTCAATCTCGTATGACTTTGAACCTTGGTTTCAAGTTGCCATAGAGGAGACCACAACCAATGGAGGCTGCCGATGTCAGATGACTCGAAGTAAAAATGGTGAACTCAATCTCGTTTGATTTTGAACCTTGGTTTCAAGTTGCCATAAAGGAGACCACAACCATGGAGCTGTCGATGTCAGATGACTCGAAGCAAAAGGGATCGCCGGACGAAACTCCTGACAGTTTGCAGATGCCGCCCGAAATGATGCTCGAGCTTGCACACAAGACCGCCGGGCTCATCGTGGAGCGAATCGAGGGCCTGTCCGGTGAAAGTCCCTGGGAGGGAGATTTCCGGCAGGAGCTCGAGGCCCAACTGGTGGAGGATCCGCCCGAGAAGGGCCGTCCCGCAGCCGAGGTCCTCGAGCGGGCGGCGAGAAAGATCCTCCCGGTTGCGGCGCGAATCGATCACCCCCGTTTCTTCGGGTTCATCCCCTCATCCCCCACCTGGCCCGGAGTGCTGGCCGATTTCATGGCCGCCGGGTACCAGGTCAACCAGTGCACCTGGCTGACCTCGAGCGGCCCGAGCCAGCTGGAACTGGTCGTCGTCGACTGGATCCGATGCTGGCTCGGCTACCCTGAGACCGCAGGCGGACTGTTCACCAGCGGGGGCTCGGCGGCCAGCGTCGACGCCTTTGTCGCGGCACGGGAAGAGGCCGGCCACCCTGAGCGAGCGACAGTGTACATGAGCGACCAGAGCCATAGCGCCCACGTCCGCGCGGCACGGATCGTCGGCGTTCGCCCGGAGTGCGTCCGCATGATTCCGACCGACCGGCGATTCCGTCTGGACGTGGCCGCCCTCGCGCGCGCCGTCGCCGACGACCGCGCGGCCGGATTCAATCCCATCGCGGCATGCGCCAACGCCGGGGCGGCCAGCACCGGGGCCATCGACCCCCTCGAAGCCATGGCCGATTTCTGCGAGGCCGAAGGAATCTGGCTGCACGTGGACGCCGCATACGGGGGCTTCGCGATCGTGACCGAAGAGGGCCAGGGGCTGCTGCGAGGAATCGAGCGCGCCGATTCGATCGGGCTGGACGCTCACAAGTGGTTCTTCCAGCCGTATGAGGCAGGTTGCCTCCTGGTGAAAGACCTGCGCACACTCGAGCGTGCATTCGCTGTCAAGCACGATGTCCTGCAGGACACCATCTGGGGGGCGAATCACCCGAACTTCTCGGACCGCGGCTTGCAGCTGAGTCGCTCGGTTCGTGCCTTGAAGGTCTGGGTGTCGATCCAGACCTTCGGTATGGTTGCTTTCCGGAGCGCCGTGGCCAGGGGGATGGAGCTTGCCGCCCGGGCCGAGAGCTACGTCCAGGGGAGTCTTTACCTGGAGATCGTGAATCCCGCGTCGTTGGGAATCGTGTGTTTCCGGGTCAACCCTGAAGGCACCGACCTCGATGAAGATGCGCTGGACAAGGTCAACAGGACCGTGCTTTCCCGCGTATTCTGGGACGAGCGCGCGTTCATTTCATCGACGCTTCTTCACGGGACCTTTGCCCTCAGGCTGTGTATCCTCAACCACACCACGACCTGGAACGACGTGCGGGAGACGCTGGATGCCGTCGAGCAGTTCGGGAAGGAGGCGCTGGCCGGCGTTGCCTGATCCGGACGCGTGCACGCTCTTGGAGCGGCACTTCAAATCGTCAACGCCGGTCTGCTTGATGAATGAAGGTGAGTGTCTCGCCGGTCAGAGTGCAGAACTGTCCGACCGACGCGCATTGGAGAGGCATGGTTTTTCTCCGGGCCTGGGGTCAGTCAGGCAACTCCATATACTCTGACAGATCCGAGATTGAACTTTCGATTTCTGACCTGTCAAACCTTGGTTTCAACTTGCCGACGATTTCCATGACACGGCTCTTTTCGACGCTCTCCTCTCTGCGTTGGAGATCCCGCACCACGTAGACAACCGTAGCGCGCAACTCCAGATCCCGTGCGGGAAGATCACCGAAATCCCCAACGATCCGGGAGATCTTTTCATTTCCCCCCTGTTCCTCCAGCAGGCTGCTCGCCTTCCGGATCAGACCGTCCGCATTTTCGCCAGGCTCGATACTGAACCCACCCATCAGACTCACCACGCGATGGATTTTCACTCCCTCCAGGCCCTCGACCAGGTCAAGGTCCTGCAGCAGCTCGACTGAAAACGGACCGTACGTATAGAACCGGAACCGATATCCAGCCTGGACCCCGGCCAGGGCCTGAAGCAGGTAAACGATCTTCTGCAAGGCCGTCTTCCCAAGCTGGGGCGATCTCTGATGCAGGGCCTTGACCACCGCGGCAATCAGCCCATACCGCTCCCAAGGCACCTTGAATTTCAAGGGAGTTTCAGCCATCTGTCATTTTCCTCCTCTCACAAGACGCCACCACTTGCTCCGCCCGCTCTCGATCCGACGGTCGTACGTAGACCCTGTGGCGGTTTACCGTTTTCATGCTGCCGACGATGGTCGATAGTTGGGAAAGTCGCTTCACTCCGTCCCTTCCAACAATCAGGGGATCGGCCTCCTGCCGGTACCAGGAACTCTCCGCCTTGTCCACGAATCCGACCATATCGCCAAGTTCGCCTGTAATTTTCTCAAACAGCTTGAGATCCTCTTCCGAAGGTACCTCCGTCGTCTCGAAGACGCGCCGAAAATGCTTGCGCTTCAGCAATGCAGCCCGATGCTCACCCCCTTCCCCTTCTTTCACCCGCCCCAGGACTCGCCAGTCATCCCAGGAGAGATACTTCTCGAGGCTGTCTGCGTCGCCGGCCGGTGGCAACAACGTCGCTCGCCCTGTTTGCTTCGCATCGTTCTCAAGCACCTCCCGTGTCTACTTCCAGCATACCCGTACTCCACTCCCGCGTGATAGGCGTCCCGCAGCAGATAGTCGGCACGGTCCGCATCCAATTGTCCAGAGATCAGTTCCCGCCACAGGAGCTGCTGATGTCCCATCTCTGTCTCGCCCGAAAGCAAGGCCGTCACCTCGTCAGCGCGAAACCCAAAATTGGTGTTTGCCGGATGGTTCTCGATCACGTCCCGAAGCAAGTGCTTTACCACGCCTGCGGTGTAATGCTCGTGAGATAACTCCTCCCCCTCTTCCCTCTCCATGAGTTCCTCTGCCGCATGTGAAAAGGGGCGTGTCCCACGTCGTGTACCAGTGCAGTGATCCGAATCAACGCGTGTTGGCGGTCCAGTCCTGCACTCTCGTATTTCAGCTTTTTCAGAAGATTTGGTGAGCGCACACGGATCTCGCTGAACATCCTCGAAGCGACATGCATTACCCCGAGTGAATGCTCGAACCGGGTGTGCACGCTCCCCGGATAGACCATATCGCTCAGACCGAGCTGGCGGATTCGTCTCAGCCTTTGGAGAGCCGGATGGTTCAGGATATCCCGTTCCCACGCGCTGATGCCGATGAAGCCGTGGACCGGATCGCGAATCTCGTACGGGAGTTCCATTCATTCAGTTCATGCTATGTGGCAAGTTCCAAGACCCGTGATACCCTCGCAAGGGTTTTGTGACCCTCGGAAGATCTTCGCCAACCTCGAAAGGGGGACACCTACTCGGCAGTCCATCAGGGACAACCCGAACAAAGCCCCCCAGGACAACCGCCAGCGCAGGAAGCAAACAGCTGGCCCTCACCCCCGCCCAGCCCGGCGAAAACCGGCGGGGAGCCCCTGCTGGTCGTGGTGGTGGACCTTCTCCGAGAAACAGGGCCACGCCTGGCCGCCCATGTGCTCCCACTCCTCGCCGCACAGCCAGACGAGCATCTTCGCCGCGGGAACGGTGAACCCGGGAAACTCGTTGGCCGGCCAGGAAAAGCTGAAGCCGGGGTCGGTTTTCCAGTCGCGGCAGGGTTCCGAGGTGCGCCAGTAGTTGTACTTGAGGTTGTTGCGGATGCCGCTGCCGGTGCTGGCGCTGCGGCGGTGCCAGATAGTGTAGCAGGTCAGGAATATGGTGCCGGCAGGCGCCGCCGTGAGAAACGAGTCGCGCACGCTGCGGAGCCGGCTGAGGATGCCGCCGTAACCGCGCTTGAGGTGGCTGCCCGGCAGTATCTCGGTCGGCCCCATCTCCCGCGGCACCTCCTCGGGGTAGTAGAACACCTGCAGGTAGTCGACCCGCGGGGTCAGCATCGAGCCGCCGTCCTGGTGCCAGTTGAGAGCCGGTGCCGGGCACTCGACCCGGTGGTTGGCCATCATCTCCGGCAGCACGAAGTCCCTGCCGAGAAGGGAGCGCACCGCCCCGGCCGCTTCCGGGTTGCGGATCACCCCTTCGTCGAACCAGTCCTCCTCGAGGATCTCCGACGGCTCGGGCGAGTCGTGCTCGTCGAGGAACTCGACGGTGCGGCGGTTGACCTCGTCCGGGACCACCCCCCCGAGCATCACGTAGCCCCTCCTGCAGAAGTCCATCACCTGCCGGTCGTCGAGGGTGGGCGGGCAGTCCCAGGTCTTTCCGGCGACGACGGCGCCGTTCATTTCTCGAGTATGAATTCCCATTTCATGCCCCCGTAGTCGGGATCGAGGTAAGCCAGGGCCATCTCGGGAAACCTGATGATGCGCCAGCCGTCGCTCATCGCCTCGAGGACGGTCTGGTAGGGCCAGTCGTCAGGGTCGTCCGGGGCGTCGTACACCACCGCGTCCTCGACGATGGCCATGCCGATGACGGGCGACTCGAGGTCGGTGGTGTGAGTCTGGAGGTAGAGCAGCCGCTGGACTGCGGGGGTGCGGTCCTGTTTCAGACGGTCGAGGGCCTGCTCGAGGTCGTCCGGGGTGAGCGCCCCCCGCCTGAGCTGGCCGAGCCACTGCGATACCTGGGCGGCGTCGATCATGTATTCGGTGGTCTGTTCTCAGTGCCGGCGGGCGCAATCCCGCGTGAATTCGGCCGCCGATCCATCCCGGCTCACGGCGTTGCCATCGCTCGCCGTACACCCCCGGGTTCGACTCGCTCAAACGCCTTGCGAGCCGGGCGCAATCGGCGAAATGACGTAGTTGGTCCTTCCCCTCGTTCGGTACGCTTGCTTACGCGTGCAGGCACGCGCGGTTCGCAGGATGCTAACGCACCGTCCCGGAGGCGGCAAGAAAATGCCTGCACCCGTGGACGGACCCGACAGTTGCTCTCGGAGTGCCCCCTTGTCGGGACCGCCTCCCTGCCCCGGAGAAACCCCTCAAGACTGAAACGGCACCGGGATCCTGCCGCCGTGCCACGGGAAGGCGTAGCCCGGCCGGTTGGCGAAGCGCCGCAGCCCTATCTCGAGGCGGATGCCGGTCCCCGGGGGAAGCCGCACCCCGAGGTGCCTGGAGTTCACCGCCAGCCGCCGGCCCCCGTCCGCATCTCCGCAGGTCAGATCGGTGAACCTGTGCTCACCGAAAGCGCCGGCCTGCAGAACGAGGTTTCGTTCCGCGTCCCCCGTGTTGACCAGCTGAATCCCCACCCGCTCCGCCTCGAGCAGATCGACGAAAGCGGCGACGTCTGCGGGCAGGCCGGGGCGCCGGGCGTCGGCGTCGAAGTGGCGGACCGTCGCCCGCAGCAGGCCGCCGTTGTAGATGCTGTGCGGCGACCCGGTGGTCATCTGCGTCAGTCCCTTTGTGACCACGGGGTTCGGCGGATTCAGGTTCTCTTCGACGATGGTCTCGACGTCGCGGCTGTCCGCCCGGATCGCCGCCGCGGTTTCCCGCACGTAGCGGAGCTCTCCCCGCATCACCTGTACCGGCCACCCGGGGTTGCGGCCGTCGTAGTACTGGAAGCGCGAGTACTCGGAGTCCCCCTCGCGGTTGTTCTTCTCCCCGAACGAGTCGAGCCGGTTCCAGTCCCCCTGCCGGTCTCCGGCGCGCAGCCGCTCGATCAGCTCGTAGTCGCGCCGCTCCATCGACGCGTGCCAGAGGTGGGCGGCGTCGACGATGCGGAAACGCTGAAAGTGATGCCAGCCTTCGGGGCCGTAGCGGTGGGGGAGCAGGAGCTGGCCGCCGGCGTCGCTGACGGCGTTGTCGAACAGCAGCCGCAGCTGCGAGCGCAGGACCTCGAGAAAGCCGCAGTCGCCGCTCAGCAGCAGGGCGCACTCGGCGCCGACGATGGCCCCGTTGAGCATGATTCGGGGGGAGAAGCGGCTGTTCCAGCCGTAGTACCCTCCCCACCACTGGCCGCCGCGGTTCTCGCCGATCACCCCGGTGGGGCCGACGTTGTCCGGCATGATGCCGCCGTTCTTCCGCACCCGTTCCATCCAGGCCTCGACGTAGTCGAGCACCCACTGCCGGTACTTCTCCTCTCCCGTGTAGAGGTAGGCGTTGGTCACCAGGGCGGTGGCCGCCATGTTCTGGGGGACGTCGCTCGCGAGCACGACCTCGCCGGCGAGGCGGACGATTCCGGGGCGGCGCTGCGGATCGCGGTCCCAGTCCAGGTCGAGCTCCTCCACGTGAGGGTGGAGGCTCGCCCGCACCCCGTAGAACCGCTCCTTCTCCCAGTCCCTTCCGGTCAGCAGCATCTTCGCAAGGTGACGGTCGGCCTGCAGGCGGGGGCCGCGGCTGGTCGTCACCGGCGAGCGCAGGACGCGGTGCCTGCGGTCGTAGTTGGGGGCCTGCGGGTCTTCCCCGGTGAACATCGCGGCGAAGCGGCGGGCGCGGCGGACGTTCTCCGAGATCGCGGGGGAAGCGACGCCGAGGTCGTAGAACAGCATGTTCCCCTCGCTCTGGTGGTGCCACTCGGTGTCGTTGTAGTACTCGTTGTGGAGCTGCTGTCCGAACCGCGGATGCCGGCGGCTGACGATGCCGTCGTCGCAGAACCGCGTGATGGCGTTGTACTCCTGCAGGGCCCAGGTCAGCAGCTGCTCGCCGCCGCCGAGAGCGTAGAAGAGCCCCCAGTTGTAGAACATCTCGTAGAGGTCGTCGACGTCGTCGGCGTAGTAGGGGACGCCGCCGGGCTCGGTGTACTTCCCGATATGCAGCGGGGCGGCCTCGTTGACGGCGTCGATCAGCTGTCGCTGCAGGACCGCCCACTCCGGAGGCGGCTCCCTGCGGGACGCCGCGACCGAAACCAGGTCCCCGTCGACGGTCCGGATCATCTGCGGGCGACCAGAGGGGGGGTGTCGGTGGTATCCACGAACAGCCAGCCTACAGGTCGACCTTGTCGAACTGGGGCAGCCACCGCCGGTTCCGGCGGAACATCTCCTTCACCATGTCCCGCGTCTCGGCCAGCGACAGCTTGGCCGCGGTCAGCGGGTCGTGGGCGACCGCCTGGTACACGAGCCCGGCGTCTCCCGCGAGGCAGCCCTCGACCGCCATCATCTCGATCTGGGCGCTGAGGCCGGTGAGCATGGCGCACTGCGGCGGCAGGCTGCCGACGCGGATCGGCTCGAACCCCTTGCGGCTGGCGACCACCGGCACCTCGACGCAGGCGCCCTGCGGCAGGTTGTCGACGAGCCCGTCGTTGGGGACGTTGCCGTTGAACTCGTAGATCTCCCCGCCCATGCGCGCGTTGATTATCGAGGCCGCGTACTCGCGGCCGCGTTCGAGCGGTATTTCGTCCTGGGCGAGCCACTCGCGGACCGACTGCTTCCACGTCTTCTCCCTTTCGCGGTAATGATCGAGGACGTAGGCGTAGTGCCCGGGATTCCAGCCGGTGCCGTCGGTGCAGTAGCGCTCGATCAGGTCGGGCCGCTTGCGGAACCACCAGTTGTATTCCGAGTTGTGGCCGCTCGACTCGGTGACGTAGCGGCCGAGCGCCAGGAACATCTCGTTGCGGACCTGCTCCTGGTTGTACACCGCTTTGTCCGCCGTCACCGCCTCCCTCAGCTTCGGATACATGTCGCGGCCCCGGTGCTGCAGCTTCAGGTACCAGGCCATGTGGTTGATCCCGGCGCACTGGTAGTCCATCTCTCCCGGCGCCAGGCCGAGCCAGCGCTCGAGCATGGCCGCGGTGCCCTGCACCGAGTGGCACAGGCCGGTCAGCTCGATCGAGGTTTCGCGCTTCATGGCGTGGCACAGCATCGCCATCGGGTTGGTGTAGTTGAGCATGATCGCCCGCGGGCAGAGCTCCTCCATGTCGCGGGCTATCGCCACCATCTCCGGGATCGTGCGCAGGGCGCGGAAGATGCCGCTGGGGCCGCGCGTGTCCCCGATGTTGGTGTCGATCCCGTACTTCTTGGGAATCAGGATGTCGTGCTGCCAGACCCTGGTGGCCCCGCGCAGGATGGTGACGCAGACGGCGTCCGCCCCGGCCAGGGCCTGGCGGCGGTCCGTCGTGGTGGTCACCCTGGCCCCGTACCCGCCCTGGGCGACCAGCTTCTCGCAGGCGCGGCGGGCGAAGTCGAGCCGCTGTCTGGCGATGTCGACCAGGGCGATCTCGGAGTTTTCGAGGCGCTCGAAGGTGAGCAGATCGCGCACGAGGTTGCGGGTGAAGCCGAAGCTTCCGGCCCCGATGAAGACGACCTTTGCCATTTCAGATTCTCCAATCTCTTTGCGAAAGATGGACCTGTTTACCGCGCCCGCAGCTCCGGGTCGATTCGGCCGCGGCTGCACCCCGCGACGGAAAATCGCGGGGCGGTTCGCGCTGCCGCTGAGGCCGGCCCCCGGGCATTACCGCCGCTCCGCCCTGACCGGCCCGAAATCGAAACGGGCGACGCTCGCCCCGGCGCTCCAGCCGGGCCGGTCCAGCCGCCCGGTGAGGTCGAGGCGCAGCAAATTGTAAAGTATCAGCGAAACCCCCGCCTCGTGGCGGAAGCCGTCCCGGTAGCGGGGAACGTACCCGAGCACGGCCAGCCGCTCCGGGTCGATCCACGTCCTTCCGGAAGCCCCGTGCACCACCAGCCCTGTTCCGCGCATTGCCCAGTGCCACAATCCGAGCAGCTCGAAGGGGGTGCTCTTGAAGTTGTGCTCCCAGTACAGGGCCGCGTACCGCTCTCCCTCGAAAGGGTGGCCGCGCACCGTGCGGAAGGTGCCGAAAGGGGAGAAGAAGGCCATGCCGGCCTCCAGGGCCCCGAACCGCTGCGGCGGCAGCTCCCCGAGGGAGTACCCCGCCACCAGGCGCAGGTCGAGGGCGTTGGGGCTCGGGCGGCGCTTCAGGAAAGTCTTGAAATGCCCGTCGAGGGCGAGGCGCAGCCGGGTGAAGGAGAAGTCTCCCCCCAGCCCCCCGGAACCGTGCTCCACCCTCGCTTCGACCCGGCGGTTGGCGGTCATGCCGAACGGCCGGTACGGCCCGCCCCAGGTGAAGCCCGCCTCGAGCGAGCGCAGCCGCCCTTCCTCCACGGCGGGGTTGGGGCGGCTCCAGTCCCGGTCCAGCAGGTTGAAGGCGTCCGTCCCCTCCAGGGAGGAGTGCGCCTCGTCGTTGAAGCCGAGCTCCAAGCCGATGCGGCGGGGCATCGACAGTCCGATCCGCCAGCGCAGGCCTTCCCTCCAGTAATAGTCGAAGTAGTCGTCGAGGCCGAGCAGGCTCTGGGCGCTGTTGAGCAGCGGGGAATAGCTGTCCGAGGGGATGCGGGGGACCGGGCCTCTCCCGTACTCGACGGCGGCGCGGCCCGCTCCCCGGGCCCATTCGATGCCGCCGGCAAAGGAGAGCCGCTCGAGAAGCAGGTCGTAGCCGGCGTCCGCGGCCAGGTACAGCCCGCCCCCGGGGCCCCGGCCCTCCGCCGGCCCTGGAGGTGCCCCATCCTCCAGGCCGCCCGGACCCGCACCTTCCCGCAGTGTCCGCTCCCCCTTCAGCCCGAGGTGCGCCCCCGCCACCCGGTCGTAGCGCAGCTCCGGTTTCAGGCCGGCCAGCCCCGGGACGGGGAACCGCCCCTCCCGTTTCTCCGGCTCTCCCCGGGCCTGCGGCTTTTCCGGGGGCTCGCTCTCCTCTCCGGGCTCCGGCAGCAGGAAGCGGGCGAGGAACCCGGTGGGCCGGAAGGCCCGCTCGAAAACCAGGGTGCTGTCGATGCTGGCATATGCCGCCTTTTCCCGCTCCGACAGGGGCACCTTGTCCGCCAGCCGCGCAAAGGAGCTGTCCCGTGCAACCGCCAGGGAATCGACCCGCAGCACCTCCTCGCCGGCATACAGCGAATCCGGCATGTCGACGTTGACCTCGTACTCCCCCAGCCGCGTCACCTGGTTGAACCTCGCCGCGGGAAAGCGCAGCCCCGCCATGCCGACCTTCACCTTCATCGAGGCCCGGTAGTCGACCGGCAGCCACACCCCTTCGGCAAAGCCGCGGAACTGCTGGCGCCAGACGACATCCATCCCCTCGATCACGGGCAGGGGAACCACCGAGGTCACGGATGCCCGGCTCGGCGCCAGTTCGGCCTCGAGGAGGGCGAATTCCCCGTCCAGCACGGAGACGCGGCCGGCCAGGGCGGACTGCAGCCTGTTCCTCGGCTCGACCGAGATGTCGAACACCACCCGGTCGTCGAGGTAGCGCCTGCCGGCGAGGCGGAAGCGGTAGTGCTCGAGGGCGTCGGGGTGGGTGGGACCGATCAGGGTGTGGCCGATGAAGGGGATGTCGTCGTCGTAGAAGTCGACGAACCCCTGCAGGGCCGAGACGTACCCGGCATCCGGGCCCTGGTTGCGGGTCAGGCGCCTCGACTTGACCACCTCGCGCAGGCCCCGTTCCCGGTCCCAGTAGATCTCCGAGGCCTGCTCGCCGATCAGGACGATCTCCTTCTCGTTCTCCAGGACCCGCCGGGTATACGCCTCGGCGCGGTAGCCGGCCAGGCCGGGCCGCCACTCCTGCTTGCGGCGGATTACCTCGCGCATGATCGCCTCGGCCGGATCCTCCGCGGTCACCACCACCGGCTCGAAGCGGAAGGGGACCGGGGCCAGCGCGAAGTCGACCCGCCCCGGGGCCGCGGTGAGAACGCTGTCCCGGGAGGCGTAGCCGATGTAGCTCACCTTCAGAACAGCCGGCAGCCCCCGCACTTCGAGCAGGAACTCCCCCTCGTCGTTGGCTATGGTGCCGCGCCAGGTGCCCGCGAGTTGCACGGTAGCGGCGGGAAGGGGCTGGCCGGTGGCCGCGTCCGAAACGGTGCCGCGCACCAGCCAGGGCTGCGGGTGGGCGCCCGCCGCCGACAACAGGACGGCGAGGAGGGCCGGTCCGAAGGTCCTCATCCCGGGGCCCTGCAGGTTGCGCCGGGGACGTTGCGGGCAGGGGGATCTTGCGGGAGTATTTCGCGACCGCCGGGTGAGCCGTTCATCCGCAGCAACCAACCATGAGGGAGGAGACCGGAATGTATTCGATTTTCGTTACCATCGACGTCAAGCCGGAGCACGTCGAGGAGTTCACGCAGGCCAGCTTCGGAGACGCCCGGGGCTCGGTCCGGGACGAGCCCGGCTGCTTCCGTTTCGACATCAACCGGGACCGGGAGATCCCCGGCCGCTTCTACCTCTACGAAGTCTACCGCGACGAAGAGGCGTTCCAGGCCCACCTCGAAGCGCCCCACTTCAAGGAGTGGATCGGCATCGTCAAGCCGATGTTCGCCCGCGACCTCGAGTCGGTGTCGATGAACACGGTGTTCCCTTCAGACTCGGGGTGGGAGCAGCAGAAAGCCGGACTCGTTAACTGGTAGCGGTCCGCCGCCTTGTAACCGCCGCCGCCAAGGCCGCCGAAAGCTCCCTCGGCAAGCGGAGCTTTCCGGGGTTGGAGAATCGCCCCGGGGCAGCAAGCCCGGCTCCCCGGGAAAACCGGGACGCATGCGTCCCCCGGACGAGGTTTCTCCGCTATTGGAGAGCCGGGATTCCATGCAGGGGCCACGGCTCCCTGAAGACAGCGGCGCTTCCGGAAACTCCAGGCCGGGACGGGCTGCGGGGTCCTCAGGCCAAGGCTCTCCGCTTTTCGGATATCCCGGCAATGCATGCCGCGAAGCGCCGCGTCCTCAGGTAACCAGTAACACCCGAAAGAACACAAGACCGGTTCGGGTTCCCAGACAACTACCCGGGCGTCCGCTGGCCGCCTCAAAGAGGGCCCTCGGCCCCGGCTCCAGGCCCTGCCGGAGATAGCCATGGTGCCGGAATTTCGAGCAGACCCCTCCGGATTCAGGCGATTACCCGGCCCGCCTGCGGGCCGCTTCGAACAGCGCCCTCGGCCCCGGCTCCATGATCTGCGGCGGCAGCGACACCGGCACCTCGATCAGCGCCGGCGCCGCGGCCTCCAGGGCCTCGGCCAGGGCCGGCCCCAGGCTACCGACCTCGGCGACGCGCCGGGCCTCGACCCCGAACGCCCTGGCGAGGGCGACGAAATCCGGGTTGCCGGCATCGACGGCGTGCCTGCGTCCGAAGCGGTGGTCCTGCTGGGGCCTGAGGGCCCCGTAACCGCTGTCGTTGAACAGCAGTACGACCACCGGAAGTCCGGCTTCGGCGGCGACCGCCAGCTCCTGGCAGTTGAACAGGAACCCGGCGTCCCCCGAGAGGCATACGACCGGCCGTTCCGGGCAGGCCAGCTTCGCCCCGATGGCCGCGGGCAGGCCGAAGCCGAGAGTGCAAAATCCCCAGGGATAGATGTTGCAGCGCGGTTCGTAGAGCTCGAGCAGGCGCCGGCACCAGTACGCCGCCACCGTGAGGTCGCTGACCAGAACGGCCCCGCGCGGCAGCCCCTCCTGCAGGGCGTCGACGAGCTCGACCCCTTCCGGCGCCAGCTCGCGGCAGTCGGCGACGATCCCCTCCCTGAGGGCGGCGACTTCGGCCGTCCGGGAGCAAGGCTCGAGGCCGTCGAGCCGGGCGGCCAGGGCGCGCAGCGACTCGCGGGCGTCCCCGGCCACGGCCGCGGATGCCGGGTAGTTGCGGCCGATCTCCTCCGCGTCGACGTCGAGTTGGATCAGGGTTTCGGGGAGGCGCAGTTTCCAGCCGGTGGTTTCCTCCTCGGTGAAGCGGGTACCGACGGCGAGCATGGCGTCCCGCTGCGCCAGGAACTCCTGCGCCAGCGGGTGCAGGATGGCGGTGCCGGCGGCCAGCGGGTGGTCCTCCGGGAGCGCTCCCTTGCCCAGCACCGTCGTGAACACCGGGGCCTGCAGGGTTTCGGCCAGCTCCCGCAGCTCGGCGTCCGCGCCGCTGGCGATCACCCCGCCTCCTGCCCAGATGACCGGAGACCTGGCCGCTCGCAGGGCCGCCGCGGCCGCCCCGATTTCCGCTGCCCCTGGCTGCGGCCGCTCGACCCGGAAATGCCCGCCGATTTCCGCCTCACCGGAGGCGTCGAGGATGTCGCAGGGGATCTCGAGGGCCGCCGGGCGCGGGCGGCCGCCGCTCATGCTGGCGAAGGCCTCGCGCAGCAGCCCGGGTATGGCGGCGACCGAATCGGCGCGCCCGCACCAGCCGGTGACCGGGCGGAAGCAGGCGAGCTGGTCGCTGCACTCGTGCAGGTAGCCCTTCTCCCTGCCGATGCCGGCGGCCGGAATCTGGCTGGCGATGCAGAGCACCGGCGAGGAATCGCTCCAAGCGGTGCCGAGCGGGGTGATGGTGTTGAGGGCGGCCGGCCCCGAGGTGACGACGCAGACCCCGGGGCGGCCGCAAGCGCGCGCGTAGCCGTCGGCCATGAAGGCCGCCCCCTGCTCGTGGCGCGCCAGGACGTGGCGTACGGGCGCCTCGATCAGGGCGTCGTAGAGGGAGAGGTTGTGGGCCCCGGGGATGCCGAAGACGGTGTCGACGCCGTGCGCCGCGAGGGCGGCGGCGACCGCCTCCCCCCCGGTCATGCGCGGCTGCGTCCGTTGGGCAGGGTGTTGAACAGCAGCTTGAGGTAGAACAGCGGGCTGGTGAGCTCTTCCTTCGGCGCCGCGTTGGCGATCATGGCGCAGATCATGTCTCTGACCCGCTCGCTCCGCGCCGCCTTGCCGATGACGAAGTTCAGCAGCGGCCGCCAGTTGCCGAGGTTCTGCATGCGCGTGCTCGTCTTCAGCTCGTCGCCGAGGGAGTCCCACAGGCGGTCCTCGTAGCGCTTGAGGAAGGCCTCGCTGAAGTCGCCTTCCCGCTTCGCTTCGGCCGCGGTCTCGATCGCGAACTTCGCCGAGTAGAGGGCGTTGCCGATCCCCTCGCCGGTGAACGGGTCGATCAGCCCGGCCGCGTCGCCGAGCAGCATGACGCCGTCGGCGTGCGCCTTCCGCCGCGTGCTGCCGATCGGCAGGTTCCAGCCGACCGGCTTCTCCAGCGGCCGCGCCGCGGCGAAACGCTCGGCGAAGGGAGGCCGGGAGATCACCTGCTCCAGGGCCTTCCGCAGGTCGACCTTCCTCTTCTTCATCGACTCCTGCAGCATGCCGATGCCGATGTTGGCGAACCCGTTTTCCAGCGGGAAGGCCCAGAAGTAGCCGGGGATGACCTCGTCGACGAAGTGGAGCTCGATCTGGCTGTCGAGGCCCTCGACGTTCTCGTAGTACTGGCGGATCGCCACCACCCAGTGGCGGCTGTCGTGGTTGTACAGGTCCGTCTGCCGGGCGACGATGGAGCTGAAGCCGTCGCACCCGAGCACGAGGTCGGCCCCGATCTCGACTAGGGATCCGTCCTCCGCTCTGCCGGTGACCCCGGTCACCGCGCCGCCGCGCCGCGACAGCCGGGTTACCTGGAATCCCTCGCGGCACTCGTCGGCGGCAGCCTTCGCCTCCTGGAACAGGAAGTTGTCGAAGATCTCCCGCCGGATCACCGAGCCTTCCATCTTGATGTCGCGGCCGGTCGCGGTGTCGTGCAGGGGGCGCGTCGACAGGTCGATGTCGGCGTTCACGTGCCTGGGGCTGCCGAAGACGACCCTGTCGATGCGGGCCCCCGGAAGCGCCCTGACCTTGTCGAGGAGACCCAGGTCGAGCAGGATGGCCAGCGATTTACCCGAGAGGGCGTCGCCGCAGACCTTGTCGCGGGGAAAGCGGGCGCGGTCCAGAAGGGCGACCGACAGGCCGTGTTTCCTGGCGTACAGCGCCGCCGTGGCGCCGGCGGGTCCGCCGCCGACAACGACGAGGTCCAGATTGGCTTTCAAGAGGGAATTCCGGATGGTTTTCTGCGTGGGGACCGGAACTTACCGGGCGGCTCCGGGACGGTCAAGCCGGCCGCGGCCGGGCTTCAGGCGGGGATCCGGGCGGTCTCGTCCGGTTCCAGGTGCGGTTCCTGAACCGGCATTCCGGCGCCGGTTTGCGAACCCCCCAACCGCACTCAGTGGGCACGCGGTCTACCTGCGCAGAACGCCGATTTCCCGGGTGGTCGCGTCGCAGTACCACAACTCGCCGCCGCGCGCCGTCATCCCGTGCACCTCGTCCGGCTCGTTGACGCGGAACACGTCGCAGATCCTGCCGTCCCGGTCGAGGTCCATCAGGACCACGGTCCCGGCCGAGGTATCGGACACCCACAGCATGCCCGACTCGTCCCAGGCGATCCCGTGCACCCGGAGCCCCCCGGTGGGGAACTGCCCGACCTCCTCCCAGGTTTCCACGTCGATGACGTGGAGCCGCTGCGTCGGCGGGGCCGCGGCGTAGATCCTGCCGTCGCGCCACTCCAGCCCGTGCGAGCTCGACTCGCGGGGGTTCTCCGCGCTCTCGGCCGCTGCCACCAACCCTCTCCCGGGATCGGGGTGGCGGGCAAAGGTCTTTCCGGTCCGGGGATCGACCTTGACGATGTCCAGCCCGAAGGTAGAGCTGATCCAGAGGGCGCCGTCGTCCCCCATGGTGATGCCGCTCGAATGCTCGGTCTCCGTGTCGACTTCGTGCAGCAGGGCCCCGGTGTCCCAGTCGACCTTCTGCGCCTTGAGCGATACCTGGTCGATGATCCACAGCCCGTCCTCTGCGGCATGCAGCCCGTTCGGCTGCGGCCCCGGGCTGAGGAACCGCATCTCAACTTGTACGGAATACGTTCCCAATTCTCTTCCTTTCTCTTTTCCCCGTGAATTCCCCGGGTTCTCGCTGACCGGGTACCCAGCTCATCCACGCACCTGGCATTCAACCCCCGGGGGTTGCGGACCGGTGACTGCTAGCCCAATTCCCCTTGAATTCCGGCGCTGCATCCCGGCTCGCCGCCCTCGTTCGTTCGCTTGATTCCGCGCGCAGGCAGTTCAGGCCCGCGGCTTGGGGAGCAGTTCCTGACTCCACTCGTCGATGATGTTCCCATCCGCCGAGACCGCCTCCCCCAGAATCGTCGAATCCTCCAGAGTGAAACGAACGTAGCTCTGCCGCCTGTCGAAGGCGATCCTGTGCTCCCCCGGTTTCTTTTCCATGTCGTCGAAGAAGATGTCGGACGCGCTCGTCATCACCTGCGTCAACGTCCCGTGGCGGGCCCGCTCGTAGGCGTGAAGGTGACCGCAAAGGTAGAGGTCGACGCCCCCCTCGAGCAGCATCGGGAGCAGCGGCCCGGGGTCGCCCGGTTCTTCGTCGCACAGCACCGAGTGCTCGCGCACCCAGGGCGCCACCAGAACCGGATAATGCCCCGCAACGACCGTGCAGGGCGCCCGCCGCGGCGACCGCAGATCCCGCCGCAGCCATCGCGCCTGCGCGCGGTCGGCAAAACCGCCGCGGTGCCTGCCGTTGAGGACATCGAGGACGGCGATATGGACACCGCCGATCGTTCCGGCATGCCATGTCCGCCGGCCCTGGCGCCCTACCTGGCGCAGGAACTCCTCCGATGAAGGATCGGATCCGGTCTGGTCGTGGTTGCCGACCGTCGATATCACCGGGCACAGCCCCCGCAGGGGCTTCACGACGCGGTGGTAGGCCGTCCACATGAGCGCTACTCTTTCCGCTTCCTCCGGTTCGTCGTTCACGGCGCCGGCGACGTGGTCGCCGCCGTCGATGACGAAGTCCGGTCTTTCAGCGGCGACCTGCTCGATCAACAGGCGCCGGCGCTCCTCGTGCTCGCGGTCGTCGGGCCTGAGTTGCAGGTCGCTGACGAAGATCCAGCGGGTCATGGGTCTCCTCTCGAGCTTTCGGTTTCACTGCGCGGCGGGGCTGCTTCGGTTTGGCATGGCCCGAAGCCTGAAGAACTAAAGTAGGGAGTGCGACTATAACGGGACCGGTCCGTTGCTCGACAGCCAGTTGATACAGTTGCTCTTCAGGCGGGGCCGGGTCGTGCTGGTCGCAGCCCGGATGGACTATTTCCTCGCGGGGCTGTTCAGGTCCGGGAGTTCGCTTGCGCTCAGCAGCGGCGCGTCCACTCGCTCAGGCGTCCCCCCCAGGGCTCGAACCAGGCCTTGCACTCCTCCAGCGATTCGGCGGCCACCAGCAGGGTGAGGAATGCCTTGGCCCTCTTGGGATCGGTGGTGAACAGCACCCCCTTCGATACCAGGTCTCCCTCCGGGATCATCTCGACCGGGTGGCGCCGCCGCATCTCACCGGCGAAGGCACCGGCGTTCTCGAAGCCGGCTGCCTCGATGTCGCGGACCCGCAGCATCAGCCACAGGGCGGTGCCGGCCGCGTGGACCCGCCGCGCCAGCTGCAGGGCCACCCTGCCCATGGTCATGCGCGGGTTCACCTCGATCACCGGTTTCAGCCGCAGCCGGCCGCGGTCCCGGTAGACCAGCGCGTCCACCCCGAGGGGACCGGAGAAACCGGCCGCCGCCAGCCCGGGTCCCATATGCCCGGCCAGCTCTTCGTAGAGGCGCCGCAGGCGCCGGCTGTCCCGGCCGTCCCCGTACAGGAACCGGCGCACCTGCTCGTCGAGCCCGTCGACCTTGCGGTGCAGGAAGGAGCCGAGGTACTGCCCGCGGCCGTCGGTGACGAACCGCGTGATCCCGAGCAGGACCGCCTTCCCGCCGGCACCGACCTCGTACTGGGCCGACAGGTCGGCCACCCCTTCCAGCAGCGGTTCCACCACGACCGCACCCTGCTCGGCCAGCAACCGTTCCACCCGTCCCCGCTTCGCCCCTTCCAGAGGGTCCTCGGCTTCTCCGGGCTTCGCAGCCGTCGAGAGCCGGATCTGACCGCGGCCGGCAGCGCCGAACGGGGCCTTGATCACCGCCCGGCTCCAGCCCCGTTCCCCCAGCAGGTCGAGCGCCTGCCGGACCTCCCCCATTGACCCGCACCGCTGCCCGACCACGCCGGCGCCGCACAGCCAGTGCTCCCGCCTGCCTTCGAGGAACTCCGCGAGCAGGGCGGCGCTCCACTCCTTCGAGTACAGCCGGCGCAGGGCGCCGCTCCAGGCCGGACCTTTCCGCGGGCCGGCGACGCTGCCCTTCAGCGGCGCCAGCAGCTGCTCGCTGTCGGGAGCCACCCCCCAGGGACGCAGGGCGCCGAGCCTGCGCTCTGCCAGCGGATGGCCTTCGAGGCCGGCGGTGCCGTCGAAGAGGGCGAACTCCGGAATCTCCAGACCCGCGGCCTGCAGCTCCGACAGATGCTCCCGCCGCGGCCGGCGGCCGACCAGAACGACGTCTCCGGCGGCGCAGGCCAGGCCAGGCACCGTCTCCAGGTCTGCGGCTACCTGCGCCATCCACTTCGGCGGCGTCTGCACTCCGTCCAGGCCGGCGCAGCGGTCGCAGGCCGGGTTGAACCAGAACACCGAGGGAGGGCGTCCCCGCGACTGGGAGTGGACCCGCAGCTCGCCGATGAAGGCCTCGGAAAGGCCCGCTTTCCGGCGCCCCTCCGCGTTGAAGCCGATCCCCTTGGCGCGCCCCGGGTCCAGGGGCGGAGCCAGGGTCCGGGTGTAGGCCTCCCACTCGCCGAGGTCCGGGTCGCGCCAGCTGTTGAACCAGGTCAGGCCGTGCTTCACGTGGCCGATCTCGTCCCGGTAGATGCGCTGCATCAGCCGCGCCGTCTCGTCGTCCCCCAGCTCGCCGTAAACCGAAGCGTAGTACGGGGCGTAGTCGAGGTTGGCCTGCTCCAAGGTGAGGCTGAGGCGGGTGACGAATTCGATCGGGGACTCCACCGGCGAGATGCAGCGCCAGAAGAAGTCGCTGACCGGGATCTCCCCGAACTCGACGCCGATGCCGCGCATGCGCTCGATGTAGAGGCGCAGGTGCTCCTGCTCCTCCCGCAGGATGCCGTAGAGCCCGCGGCGGAACTTCTCCGGGGCGTCGGGAAACTTCAGCAGCGCCAAGGCCATCAGCTCGATGGCGAGGAGCTCGTGGTTGGCGAAGAAGTGCAGGACGAGGCCGCGCTCCTTTTCGCTGTGGAACCCCCGCACCTCGCGGAAGCGGATGCGCTCGCGGTCGTTCCAGCCGCCCAGCGCCAGCGACTTGGGGCGTCCCGGCTCGCCGGGAGCGGCGATGGGACAGGCCGGGTGGCCGCGGTGGTAGCGCCCGCCGTCGATCAGCTTGTCCTCGAGGGTGGTGCCGAAAAGCACCTGCTCCGCGAATTCTCTGACTTCCATGGTGTCGTCGGACGGGGCGTCCGTTGAAATCGGACAGCTCCGCCACCGTCTACTTTACTAATTTAGCAGCGATTAGTAATGTATTTACTATGAGGATTCCTCAAAAGCCTCCAGACTTCATTCCCCTGATGCAAAGGGTCGCTGCGGATCCACAGCGATTTAACCAGTTGCTGACCAGCAGTTCAGACAGCACCAGCGACCGGTACCTGCATTGGGACGAGCTGCGGAGGCGCCCGCCGCCGGACGGCTTGACCCATGAGGAGTGGTGGGTGGCCGAGAAGATCCCGCGGAATGCGTCTGCCCAAATGATACCTCTCCGGGATGACTCGCAGAGGTTCTTTCGCTACAGCCTGCCAGCTGTCATTCAAGAGCTGCTGCACCGCATCGACTTGAACGCCGGTGGGCGCGTAGGCATGCCGGACCAGATCACCAACCCGGAAACGCGGGATCAGTACTATGTTGGGTCGCTTATCGAAGAGGCGATCACCTCGAGCCAGCTCGAGGGTGCTTCCACGCCGCGCCAGGTCGCCAAGGAAATGATCCGTTCCGGGCGTGCACCAGCCGACCGGAGCGAGCGCATGATCCTCAACAACTACCGCACCATGCAGGCGATCCGCAGCCACAAGGATTCTCCTCTGTCCCCGGACCTCCTGTTCGAAATTCAACATTCGGTGACTCACGGAACGATCGACGACGACACTGCCGCCGGGCGGCTGCGCCGCCCCGAAGAGTCCATACACGTGGTCGACGAGCGCGACGTCACCGTGCTGCACACCCCACCCCCTGCCGGGCAGCTTCCGCAGCGCCTGGATGAAATGTGCGCCTTCGCCAACGCCACCGAAGACGACTCAGGACCGTTTGTCCATCCCGTGCTGCGTTCCATCGTCCTTCACTTCTGGCTGGCCTACGAGCACCCGTTCGCCGACGGCAATGGGCGAACGGCACGGGCGCTGTTCTACTGGTCGATGCTGCGGCACGGATACCGGCTGGTCGAGTTCCTCACGATCTCCCACATCATCCGCCGTGCTCCCGCGCAGTACGCTCGTGCATTCCTGTACACCGAGACCGACGACAACGACCTCACCTATTTCATCCACTATCACCTCGGAGTTCTCGACCACGCCGTGCGGGCGCTGAACCAGTACATCGCCCGCAAGAGTCAGCAGCGACAGCAACTGGAGTCGGTATTGCAGGGACTCACCGATCTCAACCACCGCCAGCGCGCACTTCTCGGCCACGCCCTGCGCCATCCGAACTACCGGTACACCATCCATGAGCACCGAATGAGCCACGGCGTCGTCTACCAGACCGCCCGCACCGACCTGCTCGAACTTGTGAAGGCCGGATTGCTGGACGCCCGCAAGCTCAGAAATCGGTGGTACTTCAACCCCGTCGCCGATCTGGAAAATCGCCTCTCCGGGACACCATGGAGATAATCCCCTGCTTCCCGAATACATCGGTTCCCAGCATCGCCATACTAATTCAGCGCAGATTAGTAATCTGTTAGTGTCTAATCCAAGCAGAAAACCTCTCGGATCGGATGAATTCGACCAGAAAACAGTCACCCCTGATCATCCCCATAGGCCGGCCATCAATTCTGGACACCGGGGGCACCAAAGGTCCTGGACGAAATCATCTGGTCGGCGCGGCTAGCCTGAACGGCTACACAAACGTCATAGTCGGGGAAAGGAAATTTCCGTTGAGTACCGGCAGAACTCGAGAATGTTCAATGACAGGAGAAGCCACCCTGCACGTGCCCTTTTGGCGACAGCATTTTGGTGGCTGTCACCGACTGACGGGATTTCGTAGACTGCTGGTTAAACCTGCCTGATTGCCTGTACCTGCCCATGCCGATCGAGGTTCTTTCCAATACTGCCCGTTCCCGGGAGAGCCAGAACAAGCTGCGCCCGGAGGACAAGGGGATCCACGACTGGTACCGGTTCGTTCTGTCGTTCCCACCTCATCTGGTTCAGGACTATGTAGACCGTTTCGGCGTCGCCGCCTCGGACACGGTTCTCGACCCCTTCTGTGGAACGGGAACGACACTGGTCGAGTGCAAGAAACTCGGTATCGGCAGCGTCGGCATCGAGTCGACACCGATGGCCCATTTCGCAAGTTCGGTGAAGGTCGATTGGTCGGTCGAGTCCACCCAACTCCAGGACTATGCCCGGGAGGTTGTGTCGTCTGCGAGAAGGACTCTGAAGCAGCAGGGGATCGACGAGTGGGACGACGTTCCTCTGTTTGCCGCGAAGAAACGCCGTCGCCCCTCGCTGCGAGGACTTCCACCGGAACAGGCGAAACTGTTGCTGAAGGACTCGATCAGCCCGTTACCGCTGCACAAGACGCTGGTACTGCTGGACTCCATCGACAGGCACGGCGACAGCCGGGTGCAGCAATACGGACGGCTCGCGCTCGCGAGTTCCCTGGTTCACCGTATCGGCAACCTGAAATTCGGCCCGGAAGTGGGAGTGGGTCAGATCAAGAAGGACGCTCCGGTTTCGGAGGCCTGGGTCGACAGCATGCGGACCATGATCCATGACCTTCGTCTGAACAAAGACCAGGCTGACGTCCCTGCGCGGGTTATCAAGGCAGATTCGCGGGGAGCCGGCGAAATCCTGAAACCACAGTCCATAAATGCCGTAATTACCTCTCCACCGTACCCGAACGAGAAGGACTACACCCGCACCACGCGGCTGGAATCGGTCATCCTGGGACTCATTCGTGACAGAAAGGAATTGCGATCTCTGAAACAGACCCTGGTCAGATCCAATACCAGGGGAGTGTATAAATCAGATACCGATGACCACGAGGTTGCGGACAACGTGGAGATACGAAAAATCGCCGAGGCCATAGAGAGACGCCGTATCGAGTTGGGAAAAACATCCGGATTCGAACGACTGTACCCGCGGGTGACCCAGCTGTACTTCGGCGGAATGGCACGGCATCTTGCCTCCCTCAGACCGGTCCTCACGCCGGGAGCAAAGCTCGCCTATGTGGTGGGTGACCAGGCTTCCTATTTGAGGGTAATGATCCGCACCGGACAGTTGCTTGCGGATCTCGCCCGATCCCTGAACTACAAAGTCACCGGCATCGACCTGTTTCGGACCAGACCATCAACAGTTACGGGGGACCAACTGCGAGAAGAGGTCGTCCTCCTGGAATGGCAGGGCAACTGACCGGGAGGGGAAAACCATTCCTTCAAAGAATCGCTATACAACTATCATCGAGGAGATTTTCCACTCCAAGTATGAGAGCGGGCAACGGGAAGTGAACTTCGAACGAGAGGAGATTTCCGAGTTCGCTTCCAGGCTGAATATTCGTCTGCCCAAGAACCTGGGAGATGTGATCTACAGCTTCCGGTACAGAACGGAGCTCCCTTCCAGCATTTTGGAAAAAGCACCTGTCGGCGAAACCTGGATCATCCGCTCGACTGGGATAGGCAAATACCGCTTTGCCCTGGTCAGCGACCGACCCCTTGCCCCCAACCCGGACCTGGCTTCTACGAAAATACCCGACTCGACTCCGGGAATAATCGCCAAGTACGCATTCAGCGACGAACAGGCTGTGTTGGCCCGCGTTCGCTACAACCGTCTGATCGATATTTTCCTCGGAATCGCCTGTTACTCCCTTCAGAACCATTTGCGGACAACGGTTCGCGGTATGGGACAGGTAGAAACGGACGAAATTTACGTCGGCGTAGATAAAGGCGGATCTCACTACGTGGTGCCTGTTCAGGCCAAGGGCGGAAATGACAGTCTGAACCGAGTACAGATCGAGCAGGACATTGCCCTTTGTGCGGACAAGCTGCCCTCTCTGATCTGCCGGCCCGTAGGAACCCAGCTGATGCAGGATGACCTGATCGCGCTCTTCGAGTTCGAGCAGGAAGGGGAGGATGTAAAGGTGGTATCGGAGAAGCACTACCAGTTAGTTCCGCCGGATGCCGTGAGCTTGGAAGATTTGGAAAGGTACAGGCAGCGATTGTCCGACGGGATGTAATCGAACGCCCTTCTCCAGCGACTCCTCCTATTCGAACACCCTCCCATTCCTGGGCATCCAGTGTATCGGGCCATTCGGTCACCTCGGATCCCATTACTGCCAAACCCGGTCAGCCGCAAGCGGCAGCCATTCCGGCGAAGGTGCCAACTGGCAAACAGGGGCCGCTCAAGCTGACCAGGTTCTTGATCTGGAGCGTCCCTTCAGGGAAAATCGGGCGTGACTTCCTGCTGACCCAATACGGTACCGGGGCACAATCCTACTGATTTTCAATGAATTAGTAACCGATTTGTAGTTAAGCCACCCGCTTCCGTCGCTTCCTTTGCGTCAGATACCGAAAGGGGATTTCACCCTCCATGATCAACTTCAGGCATTTTCTCCCTGTCTTCTGCACACTGGCCCTGTTGCCGGCCCCCGGTTCCACCGACGAGGAGAGCGTGCGGTCAACGGTGATGGACCATTACCGGGCTTTCGCAGCCAGGGACCATGAAGCACTTGGCCGCAATTTTTCACCGGACTATTCCATTTTCTCCTCATCCGGCGGTCTGCTGCGCGAGGGGTTCGACCAGGACCGCATGAAAGCCGGGTTCAAGGCCGGGCTCACTTTCGCCTTCGAACCCCGCCATATCGAGGTGCAACTCCTCGACGACACCGCCGTGGTGACAGGGTACCTGGACGCGAGAATCTCCCGGAAAAAACAGGGCGGCCGCATGAACACCTTTCGCCTCTCCAGCGTGTGGGTCCGGCAGGGAGATGGGTGGCACCTCGTCCACGAGCACTTGTCCAGGTTGGTGCTGCGTTCGGGATCACCACATGCTCAACAGCCACAAACAGTGGTTCAGCAGGACAGGCAAGGCATCGACTTCGAGGCATGGCTGTTGACGTTTGCCGATATACTGTTCTGAAACGGTGCCAGTGGGTTGCACGGACCGCCAGCATGGCGGTTCTCAAATCCGGCAAGGTGAATCCCGGCCGGCAGGGAGGGCCGCGCCGGGCCGCGGAGACACCTAGGGCTGGCCCGGGGTCAGGGCGCGCGCCGCAACCATTCCGGTGGAGGTGGCCAGCAGGCAGCCGCCGACGCTCAAGCCGATGTTGGCGAGCAAGGCCGGCCAGCGGCCTTGGTTCCACAGCTGGACCGATTCGTAGCTGAACGCCGAAAACGTGGTGAAGGCGCCGAGAAACCCGGCCATCACCAGCAACCTCACCGCTGCCCCCGCCAGAACCCGCTCGGCCAGCCCCGCCACCAGGAAACCGATCGCCAGCGATCCGATTACATTCACCGCCAGGGTGCCGTAAGGGAACTGCCCCGAGTGAGCGCCGATCCAGCCGCTCAGGAGAAACCTCCCGGCAGCCCCGAAGAACCCACCGACACCGACCAGGGCCGCGTCCCGCAACCATTCGCTCATCTGGGGTCCCCCATCGAAACCAGGTTGGCCAACCTCGTCAGCAACCTTCTTCCTGTCCGTGAACCAAACTGTTGCGCGTCACTTACACCACGCAATCATTGTGGCCCTTGGTTCGTTAATGTGGCAAGTCCCCTTCACTCATCAACCAGGAGCAGGACCATGCGCTTCGCGATCGCCCTCGGCCTCGCAACCCTCCTCGCCGCCTCCGCCCACTCCGCCGACGATCCAAACATCCCGAAAGAGGAAAAGGCGGGGGTGCAGAAGGCAATGAAAGCCCACATCGACGCGAACCGCGTCGGTGAGAAGTACGTCGTCTACGATGGGGTCGAAGGGGAGCTCCTGAGGCTCGGATTCGTCGAGCTCCATAGCGGCGTCGTCCGCAAGGGGGAGTTCTACGTCAGCTGCGCCGACTTCACCTCCGCCGACGGCACCATGATCGACGTCGACTTCCTCGTCGCCGGCGAAAAGGAGGATTTGCGGGTTCTCGACGCCATCGTCCACAAGGTCGCCGGAACCAAGCGCCCCTACCGCGTCGAAGAGACCCCGAGCGAATCGAAGGATTGAGGGAGCTGATCCAGGCCGGATACGGCTATGCCCTGTCTTTGACCGGGGTGGAAGCCGACGCCGAAGACCTCGTGCACGAAGCCTATCTCCGGCTGGCTCGCCGTGGTCGGCGGCACCCGGACCGGCCGCTGCTGTTCACGACGATCCGCAACCTCTACTTCGATGCCTGGCGCCGGCAGCGGCGCTTCCCGAGCGAGAGCCTCGAGGAAGAGACGCATCCGGCACCCGGGCCGACGGAGGACCTGCACCTGGACCGGGTTGACCTGGAACAGGCCCTGTCGCGACTGCGGCCCGAGGAACGCGAGGCGATCTACCTCCAGGTCGTGCAGGGATTCACGGCGGCAGAAGCGGCCGAGCTCATGGAGCGGCCCCGGGGAACCGTCCTCAGCCTCATCCACCGCGGCAAGGCGCGCCTGCGCAGGCTCATCCGCGACCAGGCCAGGCGGGAGGACCGATGAGTGACGCCGCCTGCAACGACGCCCCTCTCGACGGGGCGCTGCGCCGGTATTACGCGGAACACCGCCTTGCCGGCCACCGCGTCGACCGCCTCGTGGAAGAAGGCCGGAAAGCCCGCCGCAACCGGTGGAAACCGGCCTTGATTACGGGCGTTGCCGCCATGCTCCTGGTCAGCCTCGGCGGCATCCACCTTCACCAGAAGGCGGCGGACTTCCGCAACGCCGTCCTCGCCGAGGTCGCGATGAACCACAGCAAGAACCTGCCTCCCGAATTCGAGGCAGCGAGCTTTTCCGATGCCGCCCTCGCTCTTCCCCGCCTCGGCATCGCCCCGGAGCCGGGAGTCCCGATCCCTGGCGCCGCGGTGGCCGGCGCTCGCTACTGCTCCATCCAGGGCCGTCTTGCCGGGCTCGTCAGGCTGAACGTCGACGGACGGCGGCACACCCTCTACGTCACGTCAGCGACCGAGGAGCTGGTCCGCCTCGACGCCCTGGAGGCGATCCACGACGGTGTCGGAATACGGCTGTGGTCGGAGGGAGACCGGTTCTTCGCCCTGGCCGGAGATGCAACGGAATTGCATTAGTGTGCTGTTCCGGCCGTGCCCGACCTTGTCCACCGGGCTCGGCCAGGGGTTGAAAATCCCGGCCTCGGAGGCCGAGCTGACGCTTCCCCCATCCACCCGGCTGGATCAGGGCTCTGCCCAACTGGGACCGCCTCATCATCCTGACCCCGTGCTGGCGTCGCCCCCGCGTCGGATTGATTCTGTCTGTCGATGTGTTATCATTACAACATAATATGATAACATGAGGCCATCGGAATGGTTCGAACACAGATTCAGTTGACCGATGAACAGGCGCGGCACGTCAAGCGGATCGCCGCCGAGCGTCAGGTTTCCATGGCGACGGTGATTCGCCAGGGGGTCGATCTCCTGCTGCGTTCGACGGAGACAGCCCCAACCGATGAGGAGCGCATCGAACGTGCGCTCTCGGTGGCCGGCAAATTCCGATCCGGGGGAGGCGATGGGGCCGCGAAACATGACCTCCACCTGCAGGATGCATACCGCAGGTGAGTGTCCTGGTCGATACCTCCGCGATTTACGCAGTTCTCGATGCCGACGACGACCAGCATTCGCGGGCAACCGCAGAGTGGCACCGTCTCGTGCGCGGCGCCTTCTCTCTCGTTACGACCAGCTACATCCTGGTGGAGACGACCGCCCTCATCCAGCACCGGCTTGGAGTAGATGCCGTTCGCGCACTCGACCAGGACATCAGACCTGTCCTGCGGGTCGAATGGATCGACGAAGGTCTCCACTCCGTCGGGATGGCTTCCATGCTCGCCGCCGGCCGCAGACGCCTGAGCCTCGTTGACTGCGTCAGCTTCGCTTTCATGTCTCGTGCAGGTCTGCGGGAAGTTTTCGCCTTCGACGAGCATTTCGCGGAACGGGGCTTCTCGTGCACCCCATCTGACGTTTCCTCGACAATCGAGGCTCGCGATCCGTAGCAAGGGTGCGGGGCTGAGACTCTCAGGCGACCTGAAGGCCGGGCATTAGCTGATCGTGCCTGCCCGGGGCGTGGAAGGTCAGGCGCCGCAGTTCGGGCAATGCCATTGTCCATGAAGTTCAGGCCAACCCACCGACCAGATTCTGAACCGACGTTTCAACTTCCCGGGTTACCTGTTCTACCGTTTCTCTTTTCCGGGCTCTGTAAGCGTCGTGACATTCCCGGAGGTTTTTCGGTTCACCGACGCGGACCGATGCCACCCGCGGCCCCCGCAATTCCGAGCTCCCGAAGACCTCTCTTTCAAGACGGAGAATCACGTCGAGAAACCGCTCCTGGGACGGCTCTTCAGCGACGTACCCGTCGGTAATCGATATGAAGTTGATCAACCGCTCCAGGTCGGGATAGAACTGCTGGAATTTCTGGAGCTGCTCTTCATGTATTTTCCGTTCGTACTCCGTCATCTGCTCGAGGTCCCGATAAACACTTGCATCAACCATGTTTTTCAGCGCCCGTGTCCTTGTGAGTATGTCCGCTTCAGTCTGAATACCCATAATCCCTTCGGCACGTGCCAGGATCGCGTCTTTCAACCTTTCGATATGCACTTCGAGCGATACGGCTTCATCCATCTCGTACTGGTATTCCGCAGCGAGCGTCCTGAATATGGCGACGCCGATTCGGCGCAACCGGTCGTAGCGTTCCACCGGCGTCCGTTCGGCAGGGGGGAGTATATGGCGTTCCAGCCTCGCGAGAGCGGCATCGACGGAGTTCCACATGTCTCGCGGGTAACGGTACTTGATGCCGACGGGCACGACATGGAGGGGCTTCCCGACTTCCGCCTTTTCCATGTCGTCCAGTGCCCAGAAGCACATTTGAACGATGCCTCTCTCGAAACGCATTACGGTGTCGTTCTGGCGGGAAATTTCCCCTTCGCCAAAGATGACGATGGGCCAATCCCCCTCTGACAGGAGCTTCCGGGTCGTCCGGAATGCGTCCCTGTCCACGGTTCCGCGCACCACCGAGTACACACCGACCCGCTGCAGCAGTTTGCATCTGACAGCCCCGAACCTGCCCTTGTCGAAGACCTCGCGGGCGGCCATGTAGTAGAACGGCTGCGACAGTTCCTTCGACAGGAGGAACAGTACCGCGGGGTCTTCGTGCGCCGGATGGTTGGGGGCCAGGACCGCTGAGTGCCCTCGTATCGCCTTCAACCGGGCAATCGACTCCGCATCGACATCCAGGGTCAACCCTTTCAGATACCAGCGGTTCACAAGCGGCATCAGGGCTCGCAACAGTTGAATCGTTGCCGTGCCGGGCTCAGGTGGTTTGAAATCCAGCATCGCGGACTATTCCCGTCTGGCGGCCTCTTCCAGAGCGCGCTGGTCTTCCCGGGCCCACTGACGCCAGCGCGCTTCGTCGGGCTGCTGGAAACCGCTGTTGCCGCGGCTCTGCAGGTGCTCGTCCCGGCCCAACAGGCGCAGGGCCCTGTGGTCCTGCCTGCTCCGGGCCCAGGCGATGAGCTGCTGGCAGTTGGGTCCGGTGAAGGTATCCGTGTGCTTGAGCCAGGAGATGTTGTAGTACACACTGAAGAAGTAGCGCTTGCGTCCCGAGGTATTGGGCGTCCCCGAGTGAAGCAGGCCACTGTGGGTGAAAACCACGTCGCCGGCTTTCATGCGGATCAACCGCTCGTCCCGGTGGGGAGTCCGGGTCTCCTCCTCGGACAGGGCAACCGGTTCGACGTGAGAACCCGGCAGAACCCTGAGCGGCCCGTACTGGTCGTCCAGATCCTGCAGATAGCAGATGGCATTGAAGGCCAGAGGACGTTCGTACGTGCCGCTTGGCATGCGGGACCAGCGGTCTCGATGCCAACGGCTGGCCTTGCCGGCGGCTTCACCCGGGTCCACCGAGGGAAAGGCGGCAAGGGTGAGGTTGTCGAGCTGCACGAAAGGCCCCACCACCTGCTCGGCAAAGTCGAGAATGACCGGATGAGCCACTGCCGGCCACATCAGTTGCGGCGCTCTTTCGAGCATGTTGCCGAACCAATCGGTGGGTTCCTGCCCATGGGGCCCCTCCGCGGAGAGGGCTTCCAGCCGGTCCTGCTCGCGGCGCCAGGCCTGCATGGTGGGTTCGTCGTACAGCCCTTCGAATACGGTATAACCCTGAGCCCGGTATTCCGCCATTCTTCGGTCCATAAAACACCTATCCCCTGGGGGAAAGCCTCCAGACATCCGGCTCCATGTTGTTCCCCGCCACCATCCACAGCGACCCGTCGTACACGAACACGCTCCCCGCATGCCGGGGCGCCCAGGGGGTATCCGGAAGTTCGGTCCAGTCCGCACCATCGGCCGAATACCACACATCCCGGCGATTCCCGCTCTCCGGGGCCCAGCCTTCGAGCACCCACATGCGGCCGTCGAACGCCGCCACCTCGTGGTACTGCCTGGGAGCCCACGGTGCGTGCGCCAGGTGCAGTTCCCAGCTCTCCCCGTCTTCCGAGCTCCAGACGTCGTTGTAGAACTTCCGGACCGGAGTTGCAGGGGTATCGTAGGTGCCCCCGCCCAGAACCCACATCCTGCCGCCGTGCACGACGGCTCCCCCGATCATCCCCCGGGGGGGCCAGGGAGCGCTCGCGGCAACGCGGGTCCAGCCGATCCCGTCTTCCGAACTCCACACGTCGTTGTAGAAGACCTCCTCAGCGTCTGCAAAGTTGGGAATCGTCTGCCCGCCCATCACCCAGATTCTGTCGCCGAATGCAAGGGTATGATGGAGCACCCGGGGACCCCACGGCACGCAATCGTTCGCCAGCTCCCAACGAATGCCGTCGGCGCTGCTCCAGACATCGTTCTGGTAATGGCCCTGGTTGCAGTCTCCTCCCACGATCCACATCCTGCCGCCATGCACCGCGTACCCTGCGGTATGCCTGCCCTCCCAGGGCGCCCGGGGATTCTCGAGCGTCCATGCGGCGCCCTCCGCGGAGGACCAGACCTCGCTGTTGCAGATCACCGGGAAGTTGACTTTATCTCCCGGGTTCCATCCGCCCAGCAGCCACATTCGGTCCCTGAACACCAGCGCCCCGGCCCCGTCCCGGGCCGCGAACGCTGCTGTCTCCGTTACCTGACGCCACTCGTATTCCGCCATTTGTATTCTCAATCCCTGTTACAGATACATACCCGGGGTAAACTTTCAATTTTATAGCTTTCTATAGAAATGAAACAGGCTGAGGATATCGAAATCCCTTGAAAGCAGGAAACCTGCAATTTAATTTGCTCCCGACCCCAAGCCGTCTCCCCGCTCAGGTGTGCAGACGGGGAAACAGACAAAATTGACCCAACCTTCAGATTGTCGTCGTGCCTGCCGCCTGCAGTATACCTGAGTCCTCCAGCGTGCGGGCTGCCCTGGCCCACCGCGGCGGCCTCGCCCCAAACCTGAGGCCCGATCCGACCCTGTTTGCCCGGATCGGGGGCCGCTCCGTTGTCGGGAGAATCATCGACGGTCTGTATGACCGCATCGAGAATGACGCCGAACTGCGTCCCATGTTCACCCGGACGCTGGCTTCCGAACGCATGAAGCAGAAAGCCTTCATGGAAGAATGGATGGGCGGTGAACGGGATTACACCCTTCATCATGCCTATGGGGGAATAAAAAGCAGACACGGACATATCCACATCACCCGGGAATCCGCGGAGCGGTGGCTGATGCACATGACCGCCTCCCTGCGCGACAACCTCGGGGAGGAGCGGCTCGTCGAGGAGGTTCTTGCGACCCTCGGACCCCTCGCTCACGGCCTGGTCAACGAGGATAACCCCCCGAAAAACCGGCGGCAACTGCGATGCCACAGGGAGAAGAGATACAGGGAGCCGGCCAGACTGGCGGCCCGGGGTCAGCTGGAAGAACTGAACCGATTCCTCGACGAAGATCCAGCCGTTTTGAGCGATCCGTCGCATGGGGCGATCCTCCTGGTTGAAGCCGCCCTGCGGGGCCGCACCGCCGTAGCGGCCATGCTGCTGGACCGGGGAGTTGACGCCAACCTGCCGGCGCCGCGCACGAGCGATCTCATGCTGACTCCGTACTGCGCCGCCCGCTGCAGGAACAAACTCGAAACCGCCGGGGTTCTTCGGGACCGGGGAGCCGTGTACGACATCTTCAGCGCCTGCTTTCTCGGCGATCCGGACCGGATTTCGACGCTGCTCCAGGAAGTACCCGGTCTGGTCAACGCACACGATCCCGCCTGCGATCTCCTTCCCGTAACGCCTGTCCATCATGCCGTTTACGGAGGACACGAAGAGGCCGTGAGGTTGCTCTTCGAAACGGGCGCCGAACCGGGTGTCAACAGCACTCCACTGGTCAGGTACGCCGCCGGCCGGGGACAGACCCGCCTGCTCAGGCTGCTGTTGGAGCGAGGGGCCGACGCCTCGAGGATCGGGTGCGGGCGCTGGGTCCTCGATCCGGGGGCCTCCGCCCTCCTGATGAGGCACGGGGCCGACGTCAACTACCCGGAAGGGGACTGGGTATGGAGGACATGTACGGGAAACAACAGCCAGAGGGACGATCCCGGCTACGTCCAGGCCCTGCTGGACAGGGGCGCCCGAATCGACACGGTGCTGCGCGGCGCCGGGGCGCTGCACTATGCCGCCAGGGCGGGATTTACCGGTGCAATGGAAGTGCTGCTGAGAAACCATGCCCCGGTCGACGCGCCGAGCGAACGGGGGAAGACTCCCCTGATTTACGCGCTGAAGGCCGGACCCCGGGCGGACATGGTCAAAACCGTCGAGCTGCTGCTGTCCCACGGGGCCGACCCGCACCGCGAAGACGATTCCGGGAGAACACCCTGGAGTATCGCCCGCCGCATGCGGCGTCCGGACGCGAGCCGAATCATCGCGCTGTTCGACGCGCACAATTCCCGCGGGACGGCGTGATCTGGTGAAGCTGCAGTTCATGCCGATGGCTTCGGCACAAGGTGAACGGCCACTGTGCATGCACCTGGATGAGGTATATCATGATTCATTGTTTACTCTAAATTCTGAGTCGCCCACAATGAAATCTCTCACCATTCACATGGACGAGGCTCTGGACCGTCGCGTTCGGAAATTGGCAGCGAGTGAAGGAGTCAGCCTGAACCCCACCGTGACTCGCGTGCTGCGGGAGGCGTTGGGACTCAGTCCGAAGAGCAACCGGGTCCATTTCGAAGACCATCTGGGCGTCTGGAGCGAGAAGGAGAAGCGCGAGTTCGACGCCCTGACCAGGCGGGATGTGGACCCCCGGGAATGGCAGTGATGGTCCTGCTCGACACCAACGCCCTGAGTGCCCTGTGGCACGGCGACGAGCTGGTTACCTTCGACGAACACTTTGGCCACGTTCCGGGTCTGCGGCGATGGGAGGTCTGATTGGAGGGGCTCGGCGCCTGGACTGGTTTGCCGTTGAGCCGCCTGACCCGCCCAACCGGGGGATCATGTTCGTCGACCATGCCAGGGCCGGCCGCAGCGGTCACCTGGGACATGCCCTGGTCGAGTACGCGCCGGGCAGAATCCTGGCATTCTACGCCAACTGCTCCGATTTCCAGCAGGGCCACAGCGGGGACGGCTGGATGGAGCTCAAGCGCTCCGAGGACGGCGGACGTACCTGGAGCGAGCCGGCCGTCCTTGAATACTCGAGGCAGACCTGCGACCAGGGGATCGGGCACTCGATCATGTGCGAGAAGGCGCTTCGTACCGACCATGGAGCGATTCTCCTGTTCAACCTGGAGTGCCGCGGCAAGGGATGGCAGCCACTCGGGGTTCCGACCTGCCTGCGCAGCACCGATTGCGGCTTCACCTGGGAACCGCCAGGACCCGTCGGCGATGAGCCTGCGCGCATCTGGGATGCAGTCATTCACGACGGCTCCATCCTAGTCCTGGAGCTGTGCAACGACAGCGCCCTCCATTGGTACGGCAACCTGCCGGAACACCATTACGCCCTTCACGCCAGCCAGGACAACGGCCTCACCTTCTCCCGCCGCAGCGTCCTTCCCTTCGACGTTGAGGGACGCGGCTACGGGACCATGGCAACCCTGCCCGACGGCCGGTTGATCGCTTATGTCTACAACATCAATGACGAAAAGCATCTCGACTACGCGACCAGCGACGACGGCGGTTGCACCTGGAGCCCCGTGAAAACGGCCTTCATGGCCAAAAAGATTCGCAACCCCCAGATGACGGCGTTCAAGGAGGGCTTCGTCCTCCATGGCCGCAGCGGCAACAAGGGTGAGGGGAGAAACAACTTCGTCCTCTATACCTCACGGGATGGGGTGAATTGGGACGCCGGCCGTTACCTGCGCATGGGCGAAGCGGGCGCAGGCGCCTACTCCAACAACCTGATCGTCAGAAACCCGGACACAGGCGAGCCTGAACGATTGCTCATACAAGCCTCTCACGCCTACGAGGAGCACATGACCAACGTGCTGCATTGGTGGTTGCGATAGTGGGTCTTGTGGGGCGCAGTCGTCCCGAGCGCCGGCATCCAGCCCGCAGGAGCAGTATGGTCCGGCGCCCCACAACCCAACGCAGTTAACCGGTCCTTCAGGACCCGAATCGCAAGGAGCAGAGAATGTATTCGACAGGACAGACCTACCAGCTGAAACCCGGCTTTTACGACCAGTACAAGAAAGCCCACGATGAACTCTGGCCCGAGCTGGCAGAGGCGATGGCGGCCGTGGGAGTGAACATGGTGATCTACCGGTACGGAGACCGCCTCTTCCTCTATGCCACCGCCCCGTCACAGGAGCATTTCGAACAGAGTCACGCCGGGGGCAGGGCCCAGGAATGGCTGGATTACATGGCGACGATGATGGTCACCGGGGAGGACGGCAAGACCATCGTCGAAGAGATGGAAATGGCCTTTTCCTTCGGTGACTTCAAGGCCGACGAATAGAAGCCATTCCATGCGTCTGCGAGACAGGGTGGCCCTGATCACCGAGGCGCGCTTCAGCAAGGAGATGCGCCGCCTGCCCCTTCCCGTTTCCGTCGACCCGACGGCCATTGCCCAGGCGGCGAAGAAAGAAGAGCGGTAAATGCCGGAGCGGTCCTACGGTCCTGTCGCGCGGCGGGTGGAAGCTCTGGCGGACCAGGGCCGGAAGGTGGAGACCATCGGGGTGGTCGAGGGCCACCCGGTTTTCTGCATCCGTGCGGGCCTGCCCCGGCGGCTGCGGGTCCTGCTGACCGGCGGTGTTCACGGCGACGAGCCGGCCGCAGTGGAGGCGGTCCTGCGCTTTTTCGAAGAGGACGCGGAACCCTGGCTCGCACAGGTGGAGTTCACCGCTCTGCCCTGCGTCAACCCCGTGGGGTACGTGCGCGGCACCCGCGAAAACGGGGCCGGGGCGGATATCAACCGCTCGTTCGAGAGCGGCGGCGTGCCCGAGGTGGAGCTTGTCAAAAAGGTGCTGGAGGGGTGTCGGCTGGACGCTTTCGTCGATTGCCACGAAGACTGGGAGGCGGACGGCTTTTACATGTACGAGGGCCTGCGCCAGGGCCCGGCCGTCGGGCAAGCGGTCATTGCCGAAGTGGCGGAGCAGGCTTCCATCGATCCGGACAGCGGCGAGGACAGCGAGCCGGTTTCCCCGGGGGTGTACGAGATCTCCCCGTCCTGGGGACTGGTGGGGTTTGCGCCCCATGTGCTGAACCGGCACGCCCCCCGCGCCTGTATCTTCGAAACGCCGACGGAATGGCCGCTGGAGAAACGGGCGGCCGTGCACCGGGTTGGGCTGGGCGCCGCCCTGCGCCACTGGACGGGAGAAACAGGCGTCTCCGGGGACCAGGGAATTAGCGGCCCGTACGAAAGCCTTGCCGGGAAGCAGAAGGTTTCCCCGTGAAATCCAGGCCCGGTCCATGACCCCCGAGCAGCGCTATCTGTTCGATATCAACGGTTATCTGCATCTGCCCGACGTCCTCAGCGCCGGCGAACTGGCCGCGGCCCGGGCGGCAGTGGACCGCTATGTGGCCACGCCCGACGAGAAGCTGCCGCCGGGCTTTTCGCGTTCGGAAAACGGCAAGTCCTACGCCCACGGCTTTGCCTTCGACAAGGCCCTCGAAGCCCTGACCGTGCATCCGGGCCTGTGGCCCATCGTCAGGGAATTTACTCACGACCGCCCGGCATTTTCCATGGGGACGCTGCTGGTGGACAGCCACCGGCAGAAGCCCTTGCGCCTGCACTGCGCCCGCGAGGATTTCGGCTGGCAAAGCACGCGCTACGACACCCGGGAAGGGCGGATCTTCTGCGACGACTTCGTCATCTTCCCCTGTTTCGACGACGTCTTCCCCGGCGACGGGGGCCTGCTGGTGGTGCCCGGTTCCCACAAGGCGGCTTTCCAACGGCCGCCCGACCTGTTCAACGGAGGGGTCATGGCAGATCGGGAGGAGCTGCCGCCCGGTGTGGTCAACGTGACCCCGCGGGCCGGGGACGCGGTGGTTATGACGGAAATGCTGGCCCACGGGACCTTGCAGTGGAAGCCCCGGGACCGCCAGCGCCGCACCCTGGTATTGCGCTACCGGCCGCAGTACAAGGGGCAGCCTTCAATTCCCGATGAAATCCAGCAACGCCTCTCCCCAGAGGTCAGGGAACTGATCGCACATGCCCACTACACCCACGTCAAGGAGATCGTCAAACAGGACGTGGTGCGGCTCAGCTAGCTGTTTGGGAAACTGCCCAGGCCCCGGCCCTGGCGCGACATCTGGCTGCCGCTGCTTTCGCCGGATTCCCCGCACGTCCTTGTTTTCACAGGCAACCAGCACCGGGAAGACCCGCTACCCAACTCGCCGTCCCCCGCGTCAATTCAGTCTGCCGTACGGCTCTCCCGGGTCAGGGTGAGCAGCGCGATTTCGGAAGGGACACCTAGCCGCAGCGGGGGACCCCAGTAGCCGGTGCCCCGGTGCACGTAGATCCAGGTGTCGCGAACCTTGTGCAGGCCGGCGACGAAGGGCTGTTGCAGGGGAATGGCGTACTTCCACGGAACGAACTGGCCGCCGTGGGTGTGGCCCGACAGCTGCAGGTGGCAACCGGCGCGGCTGGCCGCCTCTATGCTGCGCGGCTGGTGCGCGAGCAGGATGCGCACATCGGCGCCGTCGCTGGCAGCCAGTGCCCTGGCCGGGTCGGATTCATGGCCGGGGACCATCTCGCCGGCGCTGAAGTCGGTCGTTCCCGCCAGGGCGATGCGCCCGCCGCCGAAGTCGATCTGGCGCCCCTCGTTGATCAGGACGTCGAAGCCGAGGCGGCGCGCCTCCCCGGCCCAGCTCTCCACGCCCGAATAGTACTCGTGGTTGCCCGTGCAGAAATACACCCCGAGCGGAGCGGTGAGCTCGCCCAGAGCCGCCGTATGGGGGCCGAGCCGTTCGACAGTCCCGTCGGCGAGGTCCCCGGTGAACGCGATCAGGTCTGGGTGCAGCTCGTTGACCCGGGCGACAACGCGCTCCACGAAGGGGCCCTTGATGGTCGGGCCGACGTGGAGGTCGCTGATCTGGACGATGCGCAGCCCGACCAGCGCATCGGGGAGATTTTCAACAGGGATTTCGACCCGGCTTACTGCTGGCGTACGGCGGGCCTGGTAGAAGCCATAACCTCCTGCGGCGGCCGCCAGGAGGAAGGTCGCCGCGTCGATCCCGGCGTTGAGCGCGGCGTCGACAGGGTAGGCCAGTCCCAGGAGCAGGCCCCCGGCATCGCGCAGTACCAGCAGGGTCGAGCAGACGGTGAAGAAGCCCATGCCGAGGTAGGCCACCCAGGCGAGGGGGTCCGTCAGCCAGGCCAGGTGCGGACGGGACCGCAGGCGAAAGAGCAACAACGGGGCAAACAGCAGAAATACCAGAGCCAGTGAGGCACCGATATGCGAGGAGGGAGGGAGATAGGGGATGAGCCGCCAGCCCGCATACCCGTAGATCGAGCCGAGCAGCGCCAGGAAAATCAGGACGAACATGCTATTTCAGTTTCGTGGGCAGCGCGGTTGTTTTTTGCCGGCCTCGGAACTTGCAGGAGCCCATCTACTCCAGGGACGCCTTGATCCTTCCCCAGGTTACGGATTCTACGGCTGTATCCGGAGCGGAAAGTAACAGCCCATCGACATAGAGATCCGCCTTACTGTCCAAAAGATCGAGCCAGGCCTGGCCTTCCATTTCTGCCGGATACCAGGAAAACCCACTGCATCCACATTCAGATGGGTCCTCTTCCTGCTCAATTACTTCAACAGAAAAACCGACAACCTGGTGTGCAGACAGGTCGCTGAATCTGGTTTCCTCCACATCGTCTCCCCACTCGTCATACGGCGTGACATACAGCTCGATTACGCTTATGGTGGGATTCTCTCCTGCCGCCATCCCTCCTGCATCTCCGTAAGGAGGGTAAACCCTCCAGGACTTTGGTACTTCTCCCCCATATTCCCACCAGGTCCCGTCGTCCAGGACTGGCCCGCTTGCTGTTCGAGCCACCGCCGAGTACCTCTGTGCGTCCCCGTGCACTTCCATCAACTGCTCCCTGGTAGGAGAGTACCACTGGCCTTCTCCCTGTCCTCCCCGGTGATCGGCGTCGATCTGGAAAACAATGCTGTCATAAGCAAACAGCCAGGAACCTTCGGTATAGTTGTGGTTTCGGAAAATGTCGTCGGCGATGATGAAAGCTGCATAAACCCGGTCTGGTTCGTCGTGCCAGGCAAGCCAGACGCGGAAGTCGAGGTTGGAGGGATCGTGGGGGAGGCCTCCTCCCCAGGCTTCGAAGTCCAGTAAGGCCATGCTCGGTTCGCCAACCTCGTACCATTCGTCTATCGACCCATCGTGCAGGTCGATCTCCTCCAGCATCTCATCCGTCAACTGGTAGAAGGGGTAGAGGCGGGTTCCGGTGTGCGCTTCTGCCATGGCCACCATGGCCATGATGATCAGGATTCTGTTCATCGGAGCTTTTCTGATTCCTCCTTCCCGCAAAGCCGTAATTGACATCCATTCGCAATTCAACCGCTGCCCGCGGCGGTAATCCACACCCCACAAAAACCGGGCAGCCGGGGTGTCCACATCGAGCTGGTCCAGTTTACGTTTTCGAGGCAAGAAAGTTCCCGATTTGATTTGCAGGCAAGCGGATAACCCCCTTGAGCAGGAAAATCCCTGATTCCATCCACTCACCGCCATTTCCCGAGCGATTCCTGCGTTACGCCACCGGGGAATTCGGCAGTAAAGGGGAGACCTGGCTCGAGGAACTCCCGTCCATTCTCAGGCGGTGCCGCGACAAGTGGGGCCTGACACTCGGCCAGCCGGCCGGAGACATCAAGGCCAACTATATCGCCTGCGTCGAGAGGGACAGTGGAGAAGAAGCCGTGCTCAAGGTGGGGGTCCCGCACGGCGATTTCAGCGCGGAGATGGAAGCGCTGGCGATTTATCAGGGCCGCGGAATCAACCGGCTCATCGACAGCGACAAAGAGCTCAACGCCATGCTGCTCGAACGGCTGCGCCCCGGCAGAACGCTCGACTCTGTCGGGAACAGCCGTGAGCGAATCGAGATCGCCGCGCGAATCCTTCAGGACCTGCACGCCACCCCCCTGCCGGCGAACCACGCACTGCCTCACTTCATGGACTGGATGCGAAGCGCTTTCGCGGACGCCCGAAGCTGCGAGGATGCCGAAAGAGCACGCAGCTGTATGGAGCAGATTCCGCGCGTAGAGTCCATGATGGGCATCCTGATGGAACGGGATGAACCTCAGATGCTGCTGCACGGAGACCTCCATCACTGGAACATCCTGTCCGACGCCGCCCGGGGCTGGAAGGCGATCGATCCCAAGGGCGTCGTCGGCGCCGCCTGCCTGGACGCCGGCCGGTTCATCAACAACGCGATGGGGTTCGGAGATACCGCTGCGGAAAAGCGGGAGATTCTGCTCGAAGCCGTAACGGTTTTCAGCGATCTGCTGGGGGAAAACGAGGAGCGGATTTTCGCGGGCGCCTTCTGCGACAGGGTCATGGGTTCGTCGTGGGGACTGAAACAGAAGCCCGATGCAAACGAGGCGAGCTCCCGGGAGGCGCTCGAGGTGATGGTTGAGGCGGCGGGGGACGTGGACGACCGGCGCCTGCGATGTCGAACAGTCGCATAGGCGGCAGGAGCGGCCGAGCAACAGGCGCGTCCTCTCCCGGGTCGCTATGCGAGCAATGCCACCGGTGCCCCGCCTCGCGCAGAGGCATCGCGCGTCTGCATGTCTGGCGGGGTACCGAGGAACCTGGGGCATGCTGCCCCTCAGCCCAGCTCCCGGGGCACGGTGACGTTCCAGGTCTTGTCGAAACAGCGGTCGTCGTCGACTGCCACTTCCACCGTGGTCGAGAAATGGTAGGACTCCGCGTCGCTTCTCAGGACCTCCTTCGCCTCGACGACGATCCTCTTGTCCGGGTGCGGCGGCCCGTACACATACCCGGCCTTCAGCACGGTTTCCGCCGGATTGTTCGGCGCCACCGTGTACGTCGACCACGCCCGCCCGGGGACCGCGCGTCCGGTCCCGTCCCTTTCCAGGGTGGCGGTCACGGTGCCGGCGACGTGGTCATGGGTGATCTCGTGCCGGTTGGGAGGCAGGTCCTCCACCGTCGCCGGGGAATGCGGCGAAGGCTCGAACTGCGGCTCCGGCAGGGACGGAGTCCGCGCCGGGGTCAGCGGCAGCACTGCACGGGACGGGCAGTCCCGGCCGCAGTACACGCTGTTGACCGCCGGGAGCGGGGTGGGCCAGGCGTTCTGGAAATCCGCGCTGGCAACGCTCACGCGGATGCGGTGGCCCTTCTCGAACAGGTAGGAGACGTACTTCATGTCGATGCGCAGCTCGTAGACCTCCCCGGGTTCCATGGGCTCGGGGTTGGAATGCGAGTTGCGGTGGGTCCCGAGCAGGCCCCCGTCGGTCAGCCACTTCGAGGTGCCGTCCGGGGCTACGTCGGTCAGCTTGACGTGGAAGTAGGCGGTCTCCGCGCTGGAGCTGACGTGCAGCACCGCCACCGGATTTCCGGTGACCTCGAGATCCTCCTCCAGCGGCGGAGTGGTCCAGGTCAGCGACAGGGCCTCGTCGAGCCGCTGGTCGACCGGCATGGCCCAGGGCATGATCCCGCCGCCCCAGTAGATGCCGGCGGTGATTCCGACCGCCGGGTTGTAGACGTGCTCGCTGCCGGAACTGTCGCAGCCCGGCACCTCGCGGCCAAGCTCTCCGCCAGGCTGCAAGTAGAAGGGGGTTTCCCGGTTTCGCGCCGGCGGCCACTCCTCCTCCGATCTCCAGAACCCGGCGTCCTCGAGGTACATGTGCGCCGCCGGCTCCTTGTACTTACGCACGAAAAGGGAGACCGGCGGCTCGTCCATCACCCCGGTTTCCTCCCCCTTCAGCCAGCGGTCGTACCACTTGAGCATTTCGTGCCTGAAGTCTATCCGGGGACCGGGCAGCGCGTCCTCGGGCCAGTAGTGGCCCCACGGACCCAACAGGATCTTTTTGGGGACGTCGAGCTCGGAGAAGGCCCGCAGGATCGGGGTGGGGTAGGGATCGGCCCAGCCGCACCAGAACAGCACCGGGACCTCGACGCGGCCGTAGTCCGGCTGCAGGGAACGCTCCTCCCAATAGGGCCCCTGCAGCGGATGGGTGATGTAGCCTATTCCCCAGGGGACGTTGTTCTCCAGGCGCTCCTGCCACAGCTCCTCCCACAGCGGCCCGGCGATCTCGGCGTCGGGGGGAGCGAAGTTGTAGGCCGTCATCAGCGGCGAGTAGCTGTCGAACATGTAGGGGCGGATCGAGCCGCCGGGGTGGATCCAGTCGAGGTAGACGTCGGTGTTGGAGGATCCCATCACCAGGGTCCTCAGGTGAGGCGGCCTCTGCGCCGCCACCTGCCACTGCACGACGCCGCCGTACGACATCCCCCACATGCCCACGGCGCCGCTGCACCAGGGCCGGGCGGCAATCCATTCCACCGCTTCGTACCCGTCCCGCCGTTCCCGCTCCGAGTAGATGTCGGTGCTCGAGCCCCCCGAGTTGCCGGTGCCGCGGACGTCGTAACAGACCACGGCGTAGCCGCGGCGGGCGAACCAGGCGGGACCGTGACGGCGGTGGTCGTAGCCGCTCTCCGAATCGCCGGCTTCTATGCGGCTCAGCCGGCGGTAGGGGTGATACTCCACGATGGCCGGGAACTCTCCGGGCGCATCGGGACGCGCGACCACCGCCGCCAGCTCGACTCCGTCGCTCATCGGCATGCGCGCGCGGTCGAGCTTCACCTCGAATTCCGGCCCGGATACGGGCCTGCTCCGTCCGTTCATGTCGTTACCCCCGGATAATCAAGGCCCAACCTATGCCGGGCACCCCCGGGCTGTCCACGTCCCCCTTGCCGCCGGGGGAGCTGCCGTTCCCGGGACTTGGGCAAGTGCCGGGATCTGGTATCTTCACCGCAGCACCATGTCTTTCCGCCCGAGCCGGAGATTTACGACATGGACACCCGCTCGACCGACATTGCGCGTGACGTGAAAACCCGGTGTGCCGCGGGCCTGCTTTCTGCCGGCCTCGCACTGGCGCCTTCAACCTGGGCGCAGGATGAGGGGAGATGGGTTTTCGGAGGGGCCGGCGGCGAGAACTGGCGAGCCCACGTCGACCTCAACGTCATGGCCGACGATTTCACCGATCCGGGGATGCTGCGGCCCCGCATCCTGAAACCGGACGAGAACCTGCTTCCCCGGCTCTTCGAGGTGGCGACCTGGCATTACTACAAGAACCCCTTCGACCCGTATTTCGTCGACGGCATGCCGAGGATCTGGCGCGGCACCGAGCAAAGGGGGTGGTACACGGAGAAGGCCTTCACCTACATCGACGGCGACCGCAACACCTTCTGGTGGCAGCTCGGCTTCGGGTCCCCGGGCGACAAGATGAACCACGAGTTCTGGACCTTCGACCTGGGCACCCTCGTTCCCCTCGAGCGCTTCCAGGTGCAGACGCCCCCCGACTCGGTCACCCACCGTTCCGGCGAACCGTTCTCCAACTTCATCCCCAGGTCCGGAGAGCTGTCCGGGGCCGACGACGAGGAGCGTATCCGCCTGGAACTGCGGGGGCAGCAGAACGACTGCCACCTCGAGAACAAGTACATCTGCTCAACCTCTTACCGGCCGCTCGAGTTCCTGCTCGGCCAAGTTGCGGAAAACGTCACCGCCCCGATCGTGGTCCCCTTCCCGACCCGGTACCTGCGCTACCTGCGCTGGCGGACTTTTCCCGACGGAGTAGCTACAAGTGCGGGGGTCGGCAGCTGGCCGTTCGTGGCCAAGCTCGCCTACGCCGAGTTCGAGGTGTACGGGCGCGGCGTCGCGGCCCTGTCCCGCTACACGACGAAAGCGATCGACCTGGGGAGACCGGCAACCCTTGGAAAGATCGAGCCGGGCGTCAGCAGGTGGCGTCTCGACGAGAACCTGGAACCGGTGCAGACCCCGGACGCTGACGCCGACATCGGAGTCCGCGTCAAGACAGGCACGACCGACGATTACCGGCAGTACCACACCCTGAACGACCAGCTCGAGCTGGTGGTCGTCGACCGCGAGGAGTACGACCGGCTGCAGGTGCAGTCCAGTCACGGGGCGGTCGTTTTCGTCGGCTCGCAGGGACCGATTACCGACGATTTCGAAAACTGGTCCCCCTGGTCCGGGCCTCTCGCCGAATCCGGCACCCGCCCCGGTCTCGCCAGCGGCCGTTGGTTCGCCGTGCAGATCGAAATGCGATCGGGGAAGCCCTACGACTTCGCGCGGCTGGACTCGCTGTCGATCGAGATCATCCCCTTGCTCGCCGACCGTGTGGTCGGGGAAGTGGCGAAGGCCGGCGACGGCCTGTCCCCTCTGGCTTCCGACGTTCCTCTCGGAGAGGAGGTCGAGCTGTCCTACGCCATCAGCGCCGAGTTCGAGGAGGTCGGCGGCGGCTTCGACGCGGTCCGCATCGGCACCCCTTCGCCGCCGACGTTCCGGAGCCTGTGCATCGGTACCCCCCTCGACGAGGTGGCGCCGGACAGCGTCGCCATCGACGGGCGGGGCCTGACCGTCTACCTGCCGCGGCGCATCGAGGCCGACGAGGATCTCCGCATCGGGTTCGGCACCGCATTGTACACCGTCGCCGAGGAGCTGGAGGGGGAGGTCTTCAACCGCACCCGACCCGGCCGCGGCCAGCCCGTCATCGGGGGGGACGCCACCGTGGAGATCGCCAGCAACAGCCTGCAGGTGCTCGCTTCGGGGAACGAGGTGGAGCGGACGATCTCCGTCGTCGACATCCGCCCGCGCACGCTCACCCCCAACGGCGACGGCTTCAACGATTCAATGGAGATCCGGTTCGCCCTGTTCGGCGTGCTCGAAACCGATGTCGAGGTCGCCTTCTACGACCTGGGCGGAAACCCGGTGAGCCGCATCATGGGCACGAGCGCCGGCCCGGGTACGCACGCGCTCGAATGGGACGGAAGGGACGAGGAGGGGAGGGCGCTCACACCGGGGGTGTATCTGTGCGAAGTCGCCGCCGAGACCGGAAGAGGCCGCTTCCAGTCCATCATCCCGGTGGCCGTGGCTTACTGAAGGCCGCCTTAACTGAAGAGAAGAATCATGCTCCACCTGACCCCGGAAGAACAGCGGTGGCTCGATGCATACCGCCAGATTCTGGACGACCAGTTTCCCGGCCTTGTGGAAGAGTTTCTGATTTTCGGCTCCAAGGCCCGCGGCGATTCCACCCCTGATTCGGATCTGGACCTCCTCCTCGTCATCGCGGAAGGAGACTGGCGCCGAAAAGGAGAAATCAGCCGTCCGGGCAACATGCTGGCCATCGGCACGGAGGTGGTGCCTTCCTTTGTAGTTTACACGAGGGAAGAATGGGAGCAGCGCCGCGAGGATCGAGCCCCTTTCTGGCAGACCGTGACAAGAGACGGAGTTCCCGTCCTGTGAATTCCGCGTGCATTCTGGCCGAGTTCTCCCGAGCAGAGAAAGCCGCGAGAGCCGCCCCCCTGCTGTGCGAAAGCGACTTACCTCATGAGTCGAGGATTCGTCGAGGAGGAACCCGGAGAAGCTGAGTCATCGATGCAAGAGCCGAACGAACCAGGCAAGTAATTGGACCGGACAGGGGTAACTCCCTGCACTCAACTCGCCGAACGCCGTTCCACAGGAATTCATTGCCGTCAGCAGGGACATCCTCGCCGGGCTTTTAACTGCGGGTGAGCCAGTCCTTGATTCGGTCGGCCTTTTCGGCTCTTCCAAGTTTCCGGTAGGCCTGCTCCTCGTACTTCAAGGACAGGACCGGCAGCATCATGCCTTCGAATGGCACGAATTCCAGGTGTTGTTCCACTTCAACCGGGGGTTCCCAGGTACGGTCCGGGCTTTTCTTCTGTAGCCCGCCCATTATTTCGACCTTGACCCCCTCTATTTCCAACTCTCCCCAGTGAGAGGCGATTTCCTCGGACATGGAAAGCCGGACCTGGCGAACAATGCTCCCGGAAAAGGCGTTCTGGATGCCGTAGGCACCGGCCGCATCGGTCTGCAGGTCGATGTCGTTGACTTCGAGCTCCATGCCCCGGAGCGCTAAACCGAGGCTGCCGGTAATCGCCCAGACGACTTCAGTGTTTTGGAGGGTGCCGCAAATGATTTTCAGGGCTCGCAAATGGTTCGGGAAAATCATCTCAACCCATGGATGACCGACTTTCCGGTCAACACTGCGAGGCCTATCGGCCCATGCTGTAAGGGGATGGGTTATAAACCGCCTGCTACTTAAATGCTTAGTAACTCAAGGAGGCTTTTATCATGCCCCAGGAACTCGGTTGGACGGCGCTGCCTTCCACAAATTCTCCGGCCCGCAGTAAGACTCCATCAACAAAAGCGTCAGCCGTTTGTGAAGGGTTCCCCCCACCCTTGGACCTATCATAAATATTGTATCCGTCACCTTCCTCTTCGTCCAAATCACTATCTCCTACTCCAATGTAAAAGCCAATCACTTTTCCACTCTCCAACTCGGAAACCATACTATTTTCCGGATAAGGATCCAGGAGGTCGAACGGAGTTATGAAAAATTCGACATTCCAGACCACAGGGTTTTCCCCCTCAGCGCCGTCTCTTCCGAAGCCGTAAGGAAGCTCCGCCGCCCAGGCAAATTCGAAGGGTTCTCCGAAGGTGTTATACATCAACCCAAGGGAAAATTCTGGTTCGAAAAAAAACGGCGCAGTGTATGTCTGGGCATGAGCGAGATTATCCCGGAAACGGTTTCCCGTAAGGAAATAGTACTCCCCCCCGGTGTGGTCACCGTCTATGTGAAACCACATATAGTCTGGTGCCAGGTTTCTGCTCCCCTTTCTCACATGTATATCATCCGCGAACTGTCCTGCCACATACAGACGTTCGTGTTTGTCGTTCCAAGCCATCCAGATTCTGAAATCAAGGTCCGAAGGATCATAAGACACTATCTCTCTATCCAACGTATTGCGGTCCCAAATTTTCCTGGTAAAGTCCAGCGTGGTAAGTGAAGGTTCGAACAGCTCTTCCCATTCCTCAATGCTTCCGTCTTCCAGATCGATCAACTCCAGCATGTAATCCGTGATTTCATAAAAAGGATAGATCCTTTCCCCCTGGTGGGCGAAGGAACGAGGAGCTCCAAGGAGGAGCGACACCTGGACCATAACGGTAAGTTGTAGAATCCGAATTCCAATTCCTTTTTGGGGAACTTTAATCCTAGCTTTCATGGAAGATTCCTCTTTCGCTAAGAATTTCGGGAAACACACGGAGTCAATTTTCAAACTACATTTCCTACCTAGTATATCAACGATGCTTTGATCAAACCCCAGGAACTGGGTAGGACCACACTTTCAAATTGCCCATCCGCGTGCAAAAGCGCACCATCAACAAAAGCGTCTGCGGTTTCGTGAGGGTTCCCACCACCTTTGGAACTATCATAAATTCTGTATCCATCACCTTCGGATGAGTCCAAGTCTCCATCTCCGACTGCGAGGAATATCCCGATCACTTTACCGCCCTCCAACTCGGAAATCACACTGCCTTCCGGGTCGTCATCAAGGTAGTCAAAAGGAGTGATGAAAAATTCCACAACCCAGACGATCGGAAACTCACCCGCAGCCCCGTCACCCCCTTGGGCGTAGGGTGGGTAACCTGCCCAATCAAATTCGTAAGGTTCCCCAAAAGAATTATACCTCAACCCCACGGAAAGTTCTGGCTCGTATTCAAAAGGTGCGGTGTATGACTGAGCATGCCGAAGGCTTGCCTGAGACCGTTCTCCAGAAAAAAACTGATATGGACCCCCCGAATGGTCGCCATCGATGTGCCAGTACAGACAATCTAGTTCCTCAAAACTCTTACGCTCCCTGACATGCACTTCGTCTGCGAACTGTCCTGAGACATACAACCGGTTGTGGGTGTCATTCCATCCAAGCCAAATTCTGAAGTCCAGGTCCGCTGGATCGTAGGCCACTGTCTCTCTATTCAACGTATTCCGGTCCAAAATCTGTCTGGTGAAATCCAGTGTGGTAAGGGTGGGCTCGAATAGCTCATCCCACTCGTCTATGCTCCCGTCATCAAGATCTATAAACTCCAGCATGTCGTCCGTGATCTCGTAAATGGGAATGACTCTATCTCCCCGGTGGGCGGATGCATGGAAAGACCCAAGGAGCAACGAAATCTGGATAATACAGAAAATTCAAGTAACAGTGTTACAGGAATTTTTGGCGTTACAGGAATTTTTTTATGGACCTTCTCGGGTGTCATTGGGAATTCTCCTATTCTGGAGGGATTATTCAGGCTTCAACGGATGAACCAGCTTGCCCCTCAGTATCCCAAGGAGGCCTTTATCATTCCCCAGGAACTCGGCTGGACTGCGCTGCCTTCCGCAAACTCACCGGCGCCAATCAGGAATCCATCAACAAAATCGTCCGCAGTCCAACCAGGGGCCCCTTCCACTTCATCCAGACTGTAGGAATCACTCTCCTCTCGAACCTCACCATCTCCGACAACTATGTAAAAGCCAATGATTTTATTCCTGTCCAACTCTGAAACTATACTGTTTTCCGGTTCAGGATCGAGAAAATCAAACGGAGTTATGAAAAACTCGACATTCCAGACAACTGGGTTTTCTCCGTTTGCTCCTTCTCCCCCGTGGGCGTAGGGGAGCTCCCCTACCCAGGAAAATTCGTAGGGTTGACCAAAGGTGTTGTAACTTAACCCAAGGGGGAATTCCAGTTCGTAAAAAAACGGGGCGGTGTACGTTTGGGCATGCGTGAAATCTTCCCAGTACCGATCTCCCGTAAGGCCCCGGTATTCCCCACCGCTGTGGTCCCCGTCAACGTGAAAGTACATATAATCGGGTGATCGGCGTCTTTTACCCTCTTTATCTCTCACATGTATATCGTCCGCGAACTGACCCGAAACATACAGACGGTTGTGGGTTTCGTTCCAAACCAGCCAGATTTGAAAATCAAGGTCGGAGGGATCATACGAGACTATTTCTCTTTTCGAAGTATTCCGGTCCAAAATTTTCCTGGTAAAGTCCAGCGTCGTAATCGAGGGTTCGAATAATTCTTCCCACTCATCGATCCTTCCATCTTCGAGATCAATTAATTCCAGCATTTCATCCGTGATCTCGTAAATGGGATAGATTCTGTCCCCCTGGTGGGCGTAAGAATGAACAGAACCAAGGACCAGTAATACCTCCACTACACAAACAATGGGCAGAGGCCTCGACGCCAAACTCTCCTTGTGAAAGAGAATTCTGCTTTTCATGAGGGTTCCTCCTTTCCGTACCTTGGGGCAGAAGCATCAACTCCTACCTGGTAACTCAGTTCAGTATCCCAACGAGGCTTTTATCATGCCCCAGGAACTCGGTTGGACGGCGCTGCCTTCCACAAACTCTCCGGCCCCTAGAAGTACTCCATCAACAAAAGCATCCGCGTTCGAGTTGGGGGTCCCAACACCTTTATCCAAGTAGTAAAAATTACCTGCCTCGTCTTCCATATCACCATCTCCGACTGCTATGTAAAAGCCAATCACCTTACCCCTCTCCAACTCGGAAACCAGACTGTCTTCCGGATCATAATCCAGCAGGGCGAACGGGGTAATGTAAAATTCAACGTTCCAGACGACAGGGTTTTCCCCTTCAGCGCCGTTTCTCCCGTAGGCGTAAGGAAGCTCTCCTGCCCATGCAGATTGGTAGCGTTCTCCAAAGGAGTTATAGCCCATCTCAATGGGAAGTCCCCGATCCCAGGGAAACGGTGCCCAATATGCCTGGGCCTGCGCATAGTTGTCCCGGTACCGGTCTCCGGTAAGGTAATGGTACTGTCCCCCGGTGTGGTCGCCATCGACGTAGAAGTTCATATAATCTGGAGCGTGCCGTATGGTACCCTCTCTCAAATAAATGTCATCTGCGAATTGTCCCGACACATACAGACGATTGTGCGTGTCGTTCCAGCCCACCCACATCCGGAAATCCAGGTCCGACGGATCATTCGAGACTATCTCTCTTGTCGATGTACGGCCATCAACAACTTCCCTGGTGAAGTCCAGCGTCGTAAGCGAAGGTTCCCATAACTCTTCCCACTCCTCGACGCCCTGGTCCTTCAGATCGATCAACTCCAGCATGTCATCGGTGATCTCGAAAATGGGATAGATTCTTTCCCCCTCGTGGGCCAACGCGGCGGTGCAGCCAGCAATTAGCGATACCACAATCAAAAAGAAGATTGCCTGTGACCACACCGGAAACCTCCTGTTGAAATGGATAAAGGGTCTCATGTGCGTCTTCTCCTTATAGGTTTCGTCATGCCGGGCAGGAGTTTTTGCGGATCGTCCGGGCTCCGCTCAGAGTTCGATCGCGACCGCGTCCCCGGCTCCCAGCAGGGAACGCTTCCCCGCGTCGACCACCTGCTGCGCCCGCAGGCCGTCCCGCTGGTCGACGCTGAACGGCCCCCCGTTCCGGCACTGCTTGACGAAGTGGGCGATCTCGGCTGAATACGCCGGGCCGAAGCGCTCGATGAATACCGGCACCTCGCGGCCGTAGTCGCGCATTCGGAAAACCTGTCTTTCGATAACGCTGCCCCTCCCGAAGGCCTCGAACTGCACCTCGAGCGGGTTCTCCTGGAAGTGGCCGACCTGGATCACCCCCTCATCTCCGTAGACGCAGGTTTCGTTGCGGTAGCCGGCGACGTGGTTGCGGCCCACCTGGACCTGGGCGATCACGTCCTCCTCGAGCCACATCTGGATGAAGACGTCGTCGAAGTCCTCGGCGACGGAGCTGACCTTCTGGTTGTGCAGCCGCGCCCCCATGCCGGTCACGGAGCGCGGCACCTTCCCGGTGAGCCAGATGACTTCGTCGGCGTTGTGGACCCCCATGTCGATGAGCAGCCCGGGGCTGCTGTACCCCTCGGGCGGGCCGTGCGGGTCCTCGAGGATGGAGACGATCTTGAAGACCTTGCCGATGCTCCCTTCGGCCAGCAGCTCCCTGGCGCGCAGCAGGGGCGCGTCGAAGCGGCGCATGAAGGCGAGCATCAACGCCTGCCGGCGGCGCTCGTCCCCGTCGAGCCAGGCGACGAACTCGCGCGACGTTTCCAGCGAGTGGGTGAGCGGCTTCTCCAGCAGCACCCGCTGGCCGGCGTCGATCAGGGTTCGGGCTTCCCGGAAGTGGTCGGCGGTGCGCGAGGCGATCACCGAGGCGTCGGCAGCGCCGGCCTCCGCCAGTTCGGAAACCGACGTGAAAGTCCGGATTTTCGCTTCCTGCCCCGGCTGCAGCTGCGCGGCGACGCGCCCGGCGAGGTCCTCGTGGCCGTCGACGATGGCGGTCAGCTCGCAGGTCCCCTCCCGGTTGGCGAGCTCCTGAACGTGGAGGGCGTGGTAGATGCCGATGCGGCCGACGCCGGCGGCGGCGATTTTGAGGGGAGGGGACATCCGGGGGCTCAGCGGAAGTACTTGCCGAAAAGGGGCTCCAGCCGTGCCTTCGCCTCGTCGCCGATCGCTTCGGGGGCCGTGATGATGGCGTGGCGCGCCGCCTCCAGGCACTCGCAATCCGACTCGGACGGCAGGGAGGCCGCCACCGCGGCGATGATGCGGCTTGCGGCCGCGGCGTTCGCCCTCAGCGTTTCGATCACCGCTCCGACCGACACGTCCTCCTCTTCCTCGTGCCAGCAGTCGTAGTCGGTCCCCATCGCCAGCATGCTGTAACAGAGCTCGGCCTCGCGGGCGAGCTTGGCCTCGGGGACCGCGGTCATGCCGATGACCGAAGCGCCGACGACGTCCTTGTAGTGGAAAGACTCGGCCCGGGTCGAGAACTGCGGCCCCTCCATGCAGAGGTAGGTTCCCCCTTCGTGCACGGTCGCTCCGCAGGCGCGTCCCGCCGCGGCGACCACGGCACCGAGCTCTCCACAGAACGGATCCGCCATCGACACGTGGCCGACGATGCCGTCGCCGAAGAAGGTGTGGGGGCGCAGGTCGCGGGTGCGGTCGAAGATCTGGTCCGGTATCACCATCTCTCCCGGCCTGATGCGCTCGGTCATGATGCCGACGGCGCTGGCCGAGAGCAGGTGGGTGACCCCCATCTGCTTCAGGGCGTGGATGTTGGCGCGGTACGGAACTTCGGTCGGGGTCAGCCTGTGCCCCCTGCCGTGGCGGGGGATGAACCAGGCGCTACGCCCGGAGATCCTCGCCTCGATCAGGTTGTCCGAGGGGGGTCCGTACGGAGTCTCCACGGGGTGCTCGGCAACGACCTCGACTCCGTCCATCTGGTAGAGACCGGAGCCTCCGATGACACCGAGGAGAACGGGTTTTGCCGACGCGGCCATTGGCTTCGCTTCGACCTGAAAAGGTGGGTTTTAGCCGCAATCGGCGCGGCACCGCGAACGGCCTGCCGGCCCCGCCGGGCCGCCGGCAACCGCATGGAAGCCGGGGCAGAACCGTCCGCGAGGGGTAAGGCTAATTATATTCCGGTGGTCCATCACCGGCTACCTCATGCAACCCGTTCTCGTTCAAGTTTCCGTCCGCGACCTCATCGGCTTCGCTCTCCGCTCCGGGGACCTCGGGTCGCCGTTCGTCACCGCGAAGCGCGCCGTCGAGGGAACGCGCGGCCACCAGTACGTGCAGGGGCTGCGCCCCGACGGCTACGAGAGCGAGGTCGCCGTCTCATTCCGCTACGAAGCAGATCCGGTCTCTCTCGAGATCAGCGGCCGCGCCGACGGGGTGCTCCTCGACGGGGACGGGCTCCTGGTCGAAGAGATCAAGACGACCTACGGCCCCTTCGATGCCGGACGCGGCGACGACCCCCTGCACTGGGCCCAGGCCAGGATCTACGGCTACATCCTCGGAGTTCAGCACGGGGTTTCCGAGGTCGACGTTCAGCTTACCTACCTGCAGCTGGGCTCCAGCGAAATCCGCGAAGACCGCCGCACCTTCGAGATCGGGGAGCTCGCCGGTTTCTTCGAGGAGGTCGTCACCCGCTATCTCCGCCGCGAGCGCGCCTACCGCGAGCACTGCTGGAAGCGGGACCGCTCGATCGAGGGGCTTCGCTTCCCCTTCCCGAGCTTCCGCCCGGGGCAGGAGGAGCTGTCCGCCTGCGTCGCCGACACCGTCGCCGCCCGGGGCAGGCTCTACGCCGAGGCGCCGACCGGGATCGGCAAGACCATCTCGGTGCTGTTCCCCGCGGTCCAGGCGGTCGGCGAGGGGCGCGTCGAAAAGATCTTCTACCTCACGGCCAAGACGAGCGGCCGCGCCGTCGCCGAAAAGGCGTTCGCCGACCTGCGGGGGGCCGGCCTCGAGTTCAAGAGCGTGACCCTGACCGCCCGCGACCGCATCTGCTTCAATGCCAGGGGCGGACGCCCCTGCGACCAGGAGACCTGCCAGTACGCCCTCGGCTACTACGACCGCGTCAACGACGCCGTCGACGAGGCCCTTTCGCTGGGAGCCGCAACGCGCACCGCGATCGAGGAGGTGGCGCGGCGGCACACCGTCTGCCCGTTCGAGCTGTCGCTCGACCTCTCGCTGTGGGCCGACGCGATCATCTGCGACTACAACTACGTCTTCGATCCCAAGGCCTACCTGCGCCGCTACTTCCTCGACACCCGGGGCAAGTACCTCTTCCTGGTCGACGAGGCCCACAACCTGGTCGAGCGCGCCCGCGACATGTACTCCGCCGAGCTGAAGCGGTCGGAATTCCGCCGCTTGAAGAGGACCCTGGGAGGGGATCACCCCCACCTGGCCAAAGCGCTGGCGGATATCGACTCCTGCCTGCGCGGCGTCGCCGAGCGCTGCGAGCAGGAGGGGGACGGCGAGAACTGGCTCGACCGGGAAAAACCGGAGGACCTGCCGTACCTGCTGGAGCGCTTCAACGCCATCGCCGAGCCCCTTCTCGCCCGCAGCCGGGCTGCTCCCTACGGCGGCGACCTCCTCGACTGCTACTTCACCGCGGCCGGCTTCCTGCGCGTCGCCGAGCTCTTCGACGAGCGCTACGTCACCTGCGCGGAGCTTTCGGGGCGCGACCTCAGCCTGCGCCTCTACTGCATCGACCCCTCGGCGCAGATCCGCGCCGCCCTCAAGCGCGGCAGGTCCGCCGCCTTCTTCTCGGCGACCCTGACCCCCCTCGACTACTTCCGCGACCTGCTCGGCGGGGACCGCCACGACTTCACCCTGTCCCTGCCCTCGCCGTTTCCGCGGGAGCACCTCGCGCTCCTCCTCGCCGATCACATCGACACCACCTGGCGCGGCCGCGGCTCTTCCTACGGAGACGTCGCCGAGTCGATCGCCGCCGCGGCCATGCAGCGCCGCGGCAACTACATCGCCTACTTCCCGTCCTACAAGTATCTCGAAGAGGTGTACGGCCGCTTTCCCGGCGGCCCCGGCATCCGCACCCTGGTGCAGCGGCGCGGCATGAGCGAAGCGGAGCGCGAGCAGTTCCTCGCCGTGTTCGACAGCGACAACCGCGAGACCGTCGTCGGCTTCGCGGTGATGGGGGGCATCTTCGGCGAGGGGATCGACCTGGTGGGGGAGCGGCTGGTGGGGGCCGTCATCGTCGGCGTCGGCCTGCCCCGGATCTGCCTGGAGCGCGACCTGATCCGCGGCTACTTCGACGAGCGCAACCTGCCGGGGTTCGCCTACGCCTACACCTACCCGGGGATGAACCGGGTGCTGCAGGCCGCCGGCCGCGTCATCCGCGGCGAGGCCGACCGCGGGCTGATCCTGCTCGTCGACCGCCGCTTCTCCCAGGAGCAGTACCGCGAGCTGTTCCCCGCCCACTGGAACCGCCCGGACCGCACCCGCGGGGCCGACCGCATCAGGCAGGCTGCCGGAGGTTTCTGGAGCAGGACGGACTGAGGGGCGTTCCGCCGGTCACCGGGAGCGCCTCGTGCGCACCGCCGCGGCCAGCTCCTCCAGCATCTCCTCCGTCGTCTCCCAGGAGACGCAGGCGTCGGTGATGCTCTGGCCGTAGGTCAGCTCCTCTCCGGCGACCAGGTCCTGCCGGCCGGCGACGAGGTGGCTCTCGATCATGACGCCGAAAACGTTCGCCGAGCCTGCCGCAACCTGGGCGGCGACCTCGGCGCTTACCATGGGCTGCCGGTTGTGGTCCTTTGCGCTGTTTCCGTGGCTGCAGTCGACCACCACCCGGGAGGGCAGTCCCTTTTCCCGCAGCTCACCGGCCACCGCTTCGACGGACTGCCGGTCGTAGTTGCCGCCGCTGTTGGAGCCGCGCAGGATCAGGTGGCAGCGGTCGTTGCCGGTGGTGGCGACGATGGCCGATATACCCTGCTTGGTCACCGAGAGGAAGTGGTGGGCCCCGCGGGCGGCCAGGATCGCGTCGAGAGCCAGCTGCACGCTGCCGCCGGTGCCGTTCTTGAAGCCGACCGGCATCGACAGACCCGAAGCGAGCTCGCGGTGGACCTGGCTCTCGGTGGTGCGCGCCCCGATCGACCCCCAGCTCGCCAGGTCGGCGATGAACTGAGGCGTGATGGTATCGAGGAACTCCGACCCTGCCGGAAGGCCGCTGTCCGCGAGATCGAGCAGGAGTTTGCGCGCAGTCCGCAGGCCATCGTTGATGGCGAAGCTGTCGTCGAGGCGTGGGTCGTTTATCAGTCCCTTCCAGCCCACGGTGGTGCGCGGCTTTTCGAAGTAGACGCGCATGGCGATCAGCAGGTCATCCCGCAGGCGCCCGGCCGCGGCGGCGAGCCTGCCGCCGTAGTCGCGGGCGGCGTCGGGATCGTGGATCGAGCAGGGTCCGACGATCGCCACCAGGCGGTCGTCCTCTCCATCCATGATGGCGCCGATCCCGCGCCGGGCGGCGGCCACCGTCTCCGAGGCCGTCTCCGTAACCGGCAGCTCTTCCATCAGGATGGCCGGGGGCAGCAGCGGCCGCAGGTGGGCGATCCTCAGGTCGTCGGTAGCTTGCAGCATCTCATCCTCTTGCGGACTTGGTTGTCGGAGGAACGGCCATGCGCGCTAGCCGGCGGCGGCCTCGGGGGGAGACCACCCGAAGCGGGCGAAGTTCTTCCCCGTCAGGGCGCTCATCTCGTCGGCGCGGCGCAGCGTCTCGGCCACCTCCTCCCGCAGGTCGTCAGGACGGTAGGGGATTCCTTCCCGCACCGTCAGAACCGGTTCGATTTTCCGCGAACCGCTGTTCCGCTCCCTGTGGCAGTCCAGGAAATCGTACTCCCCCTCGGTGATTTCGAAGGCCGCGAGGTCGGCGACGGTGCCGGGCCTCAGCGTCCCCAGGTCTTGGCGGCCGATGGCGGCGGCCGCCCGGGTGGTGGTGCGAGCGATCACCTCCCGCAGCCCCACTCCGAGGCTCATCAGCTTCGACCCGGCGTCGGCGAGGCTGTTCACGGTGCGCTCGATGCTGTGGGCGTGGATGTCGGTGCTGATGACGTCGGCGAGGAAGCCCTCGGCCAGCGAAGCCCGGGCAACGCCGAAGTTGAAGCTGCCGCCGCCGTGGCCGACGTCGAACAGCACGCCGCGGTCGCGCGCCTCCCAGACGGCGTCGAGGACGCGGTCGTCCTCACCGATCACGAGATCGCCGTGGCCCTGGTAGCAGTGGGTGACGATGTCGCCGCCGCGCATTCCGGCGAGCACCTCCGGAAGCGGCACCCCGGAGCCGATGTGGACCATGACCGGCACCCCGGCCATGGCGCCCGCCTCCGTGGCGAGCCGCAGCGGCTCGACGCCGTTGTCCCCCACCTGGAAGCGGGCCTGGCGGACCTTCACCCCGACGCAGATCTCCCGCCAGTTGCGGATCACGCAGGCGGTGCGCTCCGGGTCCCCGTAGCGCAGGTCTTCCATCTCCCCGACCGGGCCGTAGGTGAGACCGATCCCGGAGATGTGCACGAACGCCAGCGTCCGGGTGCGCGCCGGGTCGGCGACGAACTCCTTGAAGCCGATGAAGTTGGCCCAACCGGGGCTGCCGGCGTCGACGATGGTGGTGACCCCGGTGGCGAGGCAGTGGGCGTCCGCCTTGATGCCCCAGGTGGTCGCCCCGGCGTACACGTGGGCGTGGATGTCGATCCACCCGGGGGTGAGGATGCGCCCTGACAGGTCGATCCGCTCGCGGGCTTCGGCGGGATCGATCCCCTCCGAGACCGCGGCAATGAGACCGTCCCTGACGGCGACGTCCCTGACCGCGTCGATCCCCTGGGAGGGATCGATCACCGTGGCTCCGCCGAGCAGCAGGTCGTATTTCATTTCTGCATTACCCGTTTCCGGTTAGCAACTCGATGCCTTCGCCCATGCTGGTTTCCCGGGATGCCCTGTCCGCCGTCAGGCAAACAGGGCCCCGATGCTTTCGCCGGTGTGGATTCGCCGGACCGCTTCGGCCATCAGCGGCGCCACCGATAAAACCGTCATCTTGTCGAGCCCCATTTCGTCGGGCACCGCCACGGTATTGGTGACGGTGACGGTCTCGATCCGCGAGGCGCGCAGGTTGTCGATGGCGTTGCCGACCAGCACGCCGTGGGTGGCGCCGGCGAATACCCGCCGGGCGCCTGCGTTTTCCAGGGTGCGCGCCGTCTCGACGAAGGTGCCGCCCGTGGCGATCTCGTCCTCGAAGACGACGGCGTCCCTGCCCTCTACCTCGCCCACCACGTGGCCCTGGCTGACCCTGGTGTCGCTGACCCGGCGCTTGTCGATGATCGCCAGCGGCAGACCCAGCCGGGAAGCGAACTTGCCGGCCCGCCGGGCCCCTCCGGCGTCGGTCGCTACCACCACCGCATTCGCCAGGTCGCAGGTTTTCCCGATGTGGTCGGCCACGATCGGTATCGCCGTCAGGTGATCGACGGGGATGCCGAAAAAACCGTGCACCTGCTCGGCGTGCAGATCCATGGTCAGCACCCGGTCGGCGCCGGCGGTTTCCAACAGATCGGCCATCAGCCGCCCGGCGATGGAGATGCGGGGCGCGTCCTTTTTGTCCGACCGCGCGTACGAGTAATAGGGGATCACCGCGGTGATGCGGCGCGCCGAGGCGCTGCGCAAAGCGTCGAGGGTTATCAGCAGTTCGACGATATGGTCGCTCGCAGGTTCGGTGAAGGCCTGCACCATGAAGACGTCCCGTTCCCGCACGTTCTCGTCGATCTGCACCGAGAGGTTGTCGTTCGAGAAGCGGGAAACCGTCAGACTGCTGCGGCCAATCCCGAGGCAGCGGCAGATTTCATCCGCCAGGGCGGGATTGGAGCGGCCGGCGAAGACTCTCAACTCATCGTCCATGCTGTCAGTGCTTGTTCCTCGATTTCCGCGCTTCCGGAGTCTTTCGCCGGTCTGTGGATTTCCTTATTTCATCCGCCGTTTCAAGTATAGAGCTTCGCACTCACAGTGTCCTGTTTCAGCAAACGAGGAAGGTTTGTCCAATGGGTAACGTCCCACCGAAAAGCGGCATCCGCGTGCCCGCCGACGACATGCGCCGGCTCGTGCAAGCGCTGTTCGAGCGCGTCGGCATGAACGCGGAGCACGCCGCCACCATGGCCGGGCTGCTGGTCGTCACCGACCTGCGCGGGGTCGTCAGCCACGGCACCTGGCAGACCGCCGGGTACTGCCGCATGATCCTCGACGGCAAGGTCAACCCCGCCCCCGACATCAAGGTGGTCCGGGAGTCGACCACGGCGCAGACCCTCGACGGCGACGGCGGCATGGGACACCTGCCCTGCAGGCAGGGGGCGGAGTGGGCGGTCGGGCGCGCCCTCGAGCACGGGGCCGCCGCGGTCACCACGCGCAACCACTTCCACTTCGGTGGGGCCGGCAAGTACTCGCGCATGGCCGCGGCCCGCGACTGCATCGGGATCTCCGTATCCTCCCACCGCTTCAACCCCAGGGCCGGCAACATCCTCGGCGTCAAGGGTTCCTCCCCGATCAGCATCGCCCTGCCGGCCGGCGAGCAGCCGCCGGTGGTGCTCGACATGGGCTCCTCGTTCCTGCCCTACGACGACGATCTCTTCGAGCGCATGCCCTTCGCCTTCTTCAAGGAGATCGGGATCTCCGCCTCCGCCTACGCGCTCGGGGGGGTGCTGGCGGGGATCTACAACCCCGAATTCATCCCGCCCGCTTCCCGGTGGGAATCGAACCAGGGCTCCTTCATCGCCGCCTTCTCGGTCGAGAGCTTCATGGACCTCGACGAATACAGGGCGGAGATGGACCGCTGGATCGCCCAGGCGAGCGCCCTCGATCCGCTCCCCGGGTGCGACCGCGCCGAGCTGCCGGGGGGGCTCGAGTGGAGGCGGGAACGGGAGTACGCCGGGGAGGGCATCCCGGTCGGCGACGAGACCCGGGACCGCCTCGAGGAGATCGCCGCCGAGCTCGGCGTCGAGACGCCGTTCTCCCGCTACCTGCACACCCGCTTCGGAGAAGGGACATGAGCGACCGCGTTCTGGGCACCTGCGCCATCGAATTCCGCGGCCGCGAACCGGCCCGCCGCCTCGTCGAGGAAGCGGGGTTCGAGTTCGTCTACCGGCAGGGGAGCCCCCCCTGGCCGAACGAGGAGACCCGGGAAAAGCTGGCCGGGTTCGCCGGCATCCTCGCCGGGGGGGAGTACTTCACCCCGCACACGATGGAGCTGGCCGGCGATCTCAGGGTGATCGCCCGCAACGGAGTCGGCTACGACCGCGTCGACCTCGGCCTCTGCACCGAGCGGGGAATCGTGGTCGCCAACACCCCGGGGGCCATGGCGGACGCGGTGGCCGATCACGCCATGGCCCTGCTGCTGTCCGCGGTGCGCCACATCGTCCCGGGCGACCGGACGGTGAAGTCCGGCGGCTACCAGGTCGCCCTCTCCGAGGACCTGTGCGCGATGACCCTCGGGCTGGTCGGCTGCGGCCGCATCGGCGCCGAGGTGGTGCGCCGCGCCCTCGGCTTCGGGATGCGAGTCCTCGTCGACGATCCCTTCGTCGAGCCGGCGCAACTGCGGGAGCTCGGGGCCATTCCCGCCGGCCGCGAGCAGCTGCTGGCCGAGTCGGACGCCGTCAGCCTGCATCTGCCGATGTCGGATGAGAACGCCGGGCTCGTCGACGCCGGCTTCCTCGCCGCCATGAAGCAGGGGAGCTATCTCATCAATACCGCGAGGGGAGGCCTGGTGGACGAGGAGGCCCTGATCGCCGCGCTGGAGGGGGGCCATCTCGCCGGCGCCGGCCTCGACTGCCAGGCGACCGAGCCGCCCGAGGGTACGTCGCTGCGGCTCGTGCAGATGCCAGGCGTCGTCGCCATGCCGCACTCCGCCTCGAACACGGTCACGGCGCGGGAGCGGATGTCCGCCGCCGCCGCCCGGGCGATCGTCGACTGCCTGCAGGGACGGGTCCCGAAGTCGGTGGTCAACCGGGAGGTGCTGGAGAAGCTCGACCTCCGTTAGGGTGGACGGGGTTACCGGCGGGGAACCGGGGATGGCGGCCGCCGGAGGTGGAGGAAGGGTCAGGCCCCGGGGAAATGGAGCGGCGGCTCCGGGTGCGAAAAAGCCGGGGCTAGGAACGCAGGCGTGTTACCGGATTCCCGGGCATGAAGAACTCGTACCTGTCGCGGTCGCCGTACCCTTCGATTTCCGCCGGAGAGATGCCCGGGCTCTCCATGGCGGCGCGCACGATCCGCTTGTTGAAGGGGTGGACGTTCCCGTCACCGAGATAGTCGGCGACCGGCATCCACAGACTCTCGGCGATCTCCTCCTCCTGGATCGAGATCTCCTCCGAGACCGGGTGCAGCCGGCAGACGAAGTAGATGTCCGACTTGCCGTAGCGGTACCCGTGCCAGTGGCGGAAGCAGACCAGGGCGTCGAACTCCGTCTCCACCCCCGTCTCCTCCTGCACCTCCCGCATCACCCCCTCGACCAGATGCTCACCCTCCTTCAGCGCCCCGCCCGGCAGCTTGTAGCGCGGCGGCCTGCCGTCCGAACGGTGATACCTCTCGCTGACCACGAGCAGCTCACGGCGGCTGTTCAGGGTCACCCCGCCGGCGCCGATGTAGTGCGAGGCGTAGGACGGGATGAAAGCCCCCGGATCGAGACGGTGGGTCAGCATCAGGTAGTCGTCGCCGCTGTGGTGGAAGGCGAACCCGGCCTCGACCGCCACCGGGATCAGCGGCGACAGCGCAATCGGAATCTCCAGCCAGACCACGCGGTACTCGGAACGCCAGGAATCGAGCGACTCGCTCAGGTCGCTCGCGAACCGGGGCGGGTGCGCGGGAAGACCTGCGGGATCGACGATGACCCCGCCGAAAGGGTTCTCACTGCTGGCAATTACGGGCATTGGAAATGGCAGGTTGGATGCTTGAAATGGCCCGGATCAGTTCTTCCCGGGGCGGGGGACTGTCTGGCTTCCCGGAGCGATTCACCACGGGGCGCCTGGCGCGGGTGGGGGAATCTCCCTCTTGGAACGTCCCTGGGCTTCTGAGCCCGGAGCCTTGGCCGGCGCCCCTGCGAATCCGGGGCGGCGGTAGACGTAGCAAGCGGCACCCGGCCCTGTCAACCGGCTCCCCGGCGGTCCGGAGCGACCGCTGCCATGCGTAGGCGCGGGGCCGCCGGCTCCTTGCGGGGCGTTCCGGGAGCCCAAGTGTCCCGTCGCAAAAATATGTCGACATTGGGACGCCGATCCATTTGAGGGGAAGGATCGCGGTTTAACGAAATCCTCATGCGGTGCGATTTTTCCCCTCAATCCCGGCTCACGGCGTTGCCTTCGCTCGCCGTACCAGCTTGGCCGGTATGGAACACACCCAGTCAAAAAACCTCCGCAGCGGCCTTCCGGGCCGTTGGCGCCCAAGGTGCCCCCCATGGAAATCGCCCGCCTTCTCGCAGGACCGGCAGCGGTAAGCCTGTCGTTCCTGCTGGCGGCAAAGCAGGTCGAGCCGGTCGCCAGCCATTTCTACCTGTTCGCCTGGTACGGGCTGATCGTCACCTGCGACCAGTGGGTGCGCAGGATCGAAGGAAGGTCGCTGATCTCCCGGTGCGGACCCGGCTTCGGTCTGCTGATGCTCTGGTCGGCGGCGGCCTGGTTCTTCTTCGAGTTCGTCAATTTCCGCCTGGAAAACTGGTACTACGTGCTCGTAACCGACCGCGGCTGGGTCCGGGCGGCAGGAGTCTTCCTCGCCTTCGCCACGGTGTTTCCCGGCATCTTTTTTACCGCACACCTGCTCGGCTGCACCCGCTTTCCGCGCTCGATCCGGGGACCGGCGCTGGCCATGACACCCCTGAGGCTGGAGCTGCTCCAGGTCGCCGGGGCGGTCTGCCTGCTGCTCGCGTTCTGGTTCCCGCGTTACTGCTTTCCGCTGGTCTGGATCTTCGCCATCGCCGCCGTCGCCCCGGTAAACTACCGGCGCGGCATCGACGGCCTGCTCCGGCAGCTCGAAGCCGGGGAGTTCGCACCGACCCTGCGGATGCTGCTGGCCGGCCTGATCGCCGGGGGATTCTGGGAGCTTTTCAACTTCTGGTCGCGGGCGAGGTGGATCTACACGGTGCCGTTCTTCGAGGAGCTCAAGCTGTTCGAAATGCCGCTGGCCGGCTTTCTCGGGTTTCCCCCTTTCGCGGTGGAGTGCGCCTGCCTCTACCGTCTTCTCGTCTGGCGCCGGCTGGCCCCTGCTTTCGGGGAGTTTTCAGGGCAGCAACCCCGGGCCAACCGGCCATTCTTCCTGCCCCTGGCGGCGGCGGTCGCGCTTCTGTTTTCCGCGGCCGTCTTCATAGAGGTGGACAAGCGCACCATTACCTCGCTGACCCCTCGCGTCGAAAGGGTCGAGGCCCTTGAACCGGAGGTCCGAGCTGCCCTGCGGGAAGCCGGGGTGCGCTACCTGACCCAGCTCGAGGGCTTCGGTTCGGACCGGCGATGGCAGGCGGTTGCCGGCATCCTCGGCGAGAGGGGAGTCGCGGACCTGAAGCGCACCGCCGGACTGTACCTCCACCAGGGAATCGGGGTGCGCTGGGGGAATCTCCTGCACAGGGCGGGTATCCGGAGCCTCGACGACCTGCGCGACTTGGCAGCGGAAGAGGTTCTGGAACGCCTGCGCGGTGCTGCACGGGAGGACGAGCGCCTGCCGAGGGCCGCCCAGGTAAGGGTCTGGTTGAGAAGGCTTCCCCCGGCCCCGCAAGAACCCGGTATCCCTCTTCCGTATTGAGCCCCGTAACTGCTCGCGCCTGGCTTGGCCGCAAGTCAGCAGCGACGATCCCGGAAAGCTGGGCTCCGTGAACCTGGGTCCGATTTTCCCAACGCCCCCGGGTCAAGTATCCCTGCGGATGGACAGTACCCCATCGGATCAAGATACACCCCGAAGCCAGCCAATGTCCCTTTGCACAAGCCCAACCTTTCTCGTAAAAATGCCCCCTTTTTCGTACATTATACGCACAGAAAAGGGGGCATTTTATTCATCATGTATAGATCGGCTGAACTCGCTCTGGCCGAATGGTTAGCCACCCCACAGCGAAAACCGCTGGTCATCCGCGGTGCTCGCCAGGTGGGGAAATCCACCCTGGTGCGGCAATTCGCCCAGTCCCATCACCTGCACCTCAACGAAATCAACCTCGAGCGCCACCCGGACCTGGACCCCGTCTTCCAGACCTTGGACCTGACACGCATCCGCCTGGAACTCGAAGGGCTGCTGGATCAACCGCTGTTGACACCGGGCAGCATTCTCTTCCTCGACGAAATCCAGGCGACCCCCCACGCCCTTCCCGCCTTGCGCTATTTCTTCGAAGACCACCCCGAATTGCCGGTCATCGCCGCGGGATCCCTGCTCGAGTTCGTCCTCTCGCAACACGCCTTTACCATGCCGGTAGGGCGCATTCAGTACTTCCATCTGGGCCCGATGAGCTTTGAAGAATTCCTTGCCGAACTGGACCCTCCCCTCCTGGCCTGTCTGCAAGACTACACCCCCGAGCATCCCCTGCCCCATACTGTCCACACCCGCTTGTCGGGCTATCAGCGGGAATACCTGCTGGTGGGTGGTATGCCCGAAGCTGTAGCCGCGTACAGTTCCACCCGCCACTTTGCCGACGTAACCCCGGTGCATCAGTCCATCGTCGATACCTACCAGGACGATTTTGCCAAGTACGCCTCCGCCCGAGTCCGGCTGCGCTTGCAGCGAGTCTTCAACTACGCTCCCCGGGCCGTGGGCCGCAAAATCAAATACACCCGGATCAACCCCGAGGAGACCGCCCGCGAACTGCGGGCGGCCATCGACATGCTGGCCAATGCCCGGGTCATTGCACCTGTCTTCCACAGTACCTGTTCCGGGGTGCCCCTCCACGCCGATGTCGATTGGAAGACCTACAAACTCCTCTTTCTGGACATCGGCCTGATGAACCGTCTGTGCGGCCTGGACTGGCTTGCTCTGAAAGACCTGGACGACCGCCGACTGGTCAATGAAGGAGCCCTGGCCGAACAGTTCGTGGGGCAACACCTGCTCTACCTGGAAGAGGGCCGGGAAACGCCCCGTCTGAACTACTGGCTGCGAGAAGGGAAAAGCGCCAACGCCGAAGTTGACTACACGGTTGCCCGGGGAGCCCGGATCGTGCCGGTCGAAGTCAAAGCCGGCACCAGCGGCACCCTGCGCTCCCTGCACCAGTTCGCCCTGGCCAAAGGGACGCGCCTCGCAGTGCGCTTCGACCTCAATCCGCCCACCGTCCAGTCAATCCGGCACCAGGTGAGCGGAACGCAGCAGAGCGTGGAAATGACCCTGCTCTCCCTGCCGCTTTACCTCGTGGGACAACTGGGCCGGCTGCTGGACCGGCTCAGGCAGGAGCATTGAACGGTTGGGCAATGCTCAGGGATCCATCAGTTGAGTTGGGAAGCAGTCATTCCCGGGATATCCACGATGGGCGGGTAGGGGCGTTCCAAACGAACTCGGCACCGGCTTTTTCGCTCGCTCGGCGTTTAAACCCGATGTCGATATGAAAGGAGTTGTCACATGAAAGAACGAATTATCCCGATCCCCATTTCCCTTGTGATAATCGCGGTCTCTACAGAAGCATCGGCCCCGGACCGGGTTTATCAGATCCCCGAGCTGACCGATGAAATGCGGGAAAAAATCGACCTGACCGACGGTTCGATCGAGGAATGGGTTGAAATCCTCGGAGAGCCCTCCCTGACGCCGTTGGATTTTCAATTCGCCGAATGGGCGTCGGAATACGACCCATCCTCGTTGGACTTTCGCATCTGGGTGGCCTGGCACGATTCCGACGATCACCTTTTCCTGGCCATGGAGCTGGTCGACGACTTCGTAAACGAGCGAACCTACGACCGCAGCGACAGAGGTGGATTGCGCGGGTCGGATCTATCCGTGGCGATTGGCGTCGACGGGGACAGGAGCGGCGGAACCTTGCTGGTCGACAACGCATCCGGGCTTGCCTACCCCATGGAGCAGGCACAATGGTATGAGGCGTTTCCGGGAACATTCGACAACGACAACAACCTTCTTCTGCGCTTGGTGAGCAGGCATACGGATTGGGTGCACAAGCCCCCTTACGCCGACGGCGGCGGCGCCATGATCGACAGCGAGCCGAGTTTCGGTGTGGTGGAAGTTTACGTCACCCCATTCGATCGCTTGATCTGGGACGACCAGGCCCAGAGTATCGTCTCCAATCTATTCTCCGGGAAAACGATCGGGTTCAGTATCCAGATAGTGGATGTCGACGACGCCAACGAATTCGAGAGCAGTCCCGGCTTGTTCGGAATCGAGGATGGTTGGGAGCAGGGAGGGTTCAACGATTCCGACCTCTGGGCGCGCGGAATCCTGATGGAGGCGGGAAGTACGGAGGATTCCGCTGTCACCGGCGTTTCATGGGGCCGCATCAAGGCCAGCCTTTCGGAATAACCCGGCCACGCCAACGGATCCCGACCATGTAGTGGCACACTCTGCCGCACCCGAAATGCTGCCTTCTGAGAGCTGACTGCTCCCGTATCCCGCGGGGGTCTTGTTCAGGAGCCGACAGGGGGTATTTCTCATGCAGTACATACCATGGCGCGTTGCCATCCTCATCCTGCTGACAGGGGCTTCTCTGGAAGCACAGTTTCAAGACCGGCTGTATCCGTTCGTCGAGCTGACCGACGAGATGCGGGATCGCATCGACCTCAAAGACGGCTCCGTGGATGACTGGTTGGAAGTCCTCGGGGAGCCGTCGTTGACGCCGCTGGATTTGGCACTTTACCCGAATTGGGGGTACCAGTACGATCCCTCCTCTTTCGACTTCCGTATCTGGTTGGCCTGGCACCACGGCAGTAACCACCATTTCGTAGCGGCGGAAATGGTCGACGATTTGTCCACGCGCGTTCCAACGACCGTTTCACATTCGGGCCAGGCATCACTGACGGCGATTTATCCCTGTGGTTTTATGTCGACGGGGACAGGAGCGGTGGAAGCCTGGAAATCGACAACGCATCCGGGCTCACAAATCGAATGGAGCAGGCGCAATGGTACGGGGCGTTTCCTGGTTCATATGAAGACGGAACCAACGTCTACACGCCCGGGGTCAGTCGTGATGACCCGGATTGGGTTTACCGGCCGCCCTTTGCCGATGGCGGCGGCGCGGTGATTGACAGCCAGCCACCCTTCGGGGTGTTGGAGTTTTACGTCACCCCCTTCGACCGACTTATCTGGGATGACCAGGACCAAAGTATCGTCTCCCCTCTTATTCCCGAAAAAATGATATGGTTCGGGCTCTCACTATCCGACGTCGACGAAGACAAATGGAGTTTCGAGAGTGTGCATGAATTGTGGGGATCTGATGAGTGGTGGGAGCAGGACGATTTTTCATCGTCCGACCTCTGGGCTCGGGGAATCCTGGTCGAGGCTGGAAATTCGATCGGAGATTCCGCTGTCAACAGCGTTTCATGGGCCGGGATAAAGGCCAGCCTTTCAAAATAGCCGCACCGTATCTCGAAATGCCCGGAAACTGGATGAGCTCCGCACTTGCGGAGACAGCAGCCGCCTTTTTCCTTGAACGTCGCTGACACGGCTGCCCGCCGCACCGGTTCCGGGGCTCGCTTCGCACCCCGTAACCCGGTCCCGTCCCCCGATTGAGTCGCACGCCGCTTCGGGGCCGTCGGCGAACAGGCACTCTCCGGGGCAGTTGAACCCCAGCCATAGAAACACGATCCGGTAACCGAATGCCCGCCATCCTCTGTCCCAGGTGCCACAAGCTGATCAGCAGCTCCGAAGCGCGCTGTCCCTTTTGCGGCCAGGTGAGGCCCGGCATGTGGGGGTTCACCTCGTGGTTCCGCAAGCTGGGGGTCTCCATCGACTTTCCCAGCCTGATCACCACGGTGTGCGTCATTCTCTACATCGTCGGACTGGCGATTGATCCCGGCGCCATCTTCCGCAGCTTCGACCTGTTCCGCTTTCTGGCCCCGAGCGGGAACGCGACCCTGATGCTCGGAATGACCGGGGTCGTTCCCGTGATGGTGCAGGGGCACTGGTGGACGATTATCACCGCGATCTACCTGCACGGGGGGCTTCTGCACATCCTCTTCAACATGCTCTGGGTGCGGCAGCTCGGGCCGATGGTCAGCGAGCTGTTCGGGCCGTTCCGCCTGTTCATCATATTCACCGTATCCGGGGCCTGTGGTTTCGCCCTCTCCGTGCTGATGGGCAACCACTACACCCTCGGGGCCTCCGGGTCCATCTTCGGACTGCTCGCCGCCGCCATCGTCTTCGGCCGCCAGCGCGGCAGCTCGATGTTCACCCGCCACTTCCTGCAGTGGGCGGTGATCCTCTTCATCTTCGGCTTCATCTTTTCCGGGGTCGACAACTGGGCCCACGCGGGCGGCTTCGCCGGCGGCTACGTCACCGCCTACGCCTTCAGCCGCGACTACAGCGACCGCGAGGGAATCGGCACCTACCTGCTGGCAGGCGCCCTGCTGGCCCTGACCATCTTCGCCTTCCTGTTCCAGTTCATCGCCGTCATTTCGGGGTGAGCGCGGAAGTTCTCGCTTTCTTCGACGGCGCCGGCCGCCGGCTCGGTTCCAAGACCCGCGACGAGGTCCACAGGGACGGGGACTGGCACTGGCTGGTGTTCGTCTGGTGCGCATGGCTGCGCGGCGCCGAGCCGGTTCTGCTGCTGCAGCAACGGGGGCGCCGCGGCGACCCCTTCGTCCGCAGTCTCGATGCCCCCGCGGGCGGCCACGTCATGGCCTCCGAGTCGCACCGCCAGGCGGGGGTGCGCGAGTTCGAGGAGGAGGCCGGCATCCTTCTCGGGGAGCGGGACCTCCACTATCTCGGCAGCACCCGGCTGGAAGGGCAGGAGCGGAACTGCCCCCGCGTGATCCAGCACTCCTACCTGGTGATCCGGGAAATCGGGCTGGAAGAGGTGTCTTTCAGCGAGGAGAGCGACGGCTTCCTGCACGTGCCGCTGAAACCGCTGCTGCGGCTGCTCGAAGGGGAAACCGAAAGCGTCGAGGCGGCGGTGCGTTACGCCGATGGTCCCGGCGAACCGGGACGCGCGCGGATAACCGCGGAGGCGTTCGCCCGCTACCCACCGGACATCGCCGCGGTGATCGCCAGGTCGCTGCGGGCGGTAGAGCTGTACCTCGCCGAGGCGAGGGTCGATCCGCGGCTTTGGGGATGAGTCGGCGGGCACTCCTGCTCGGGGGGAAATCGACGCCCGAGACATGGCTGCTGCCGGGTGTTGACGGAAATATCCCGGGGGAAAAGAAGCGCCGGCATTCACCCGCAGTGGGCAGTGCAGCCCGGGCTCGAACAGGTTCCAGGCGTGGACGACTGCTTCAGGCCGATGCGCCCGTTGCGGCGGGCTGGCCGAATCTGCTGAAACCCGGATTGAGGGGGCGGCGCGCCTTCGGAACGCCCTTCGCGACCAGAAATCGAGCCAGGCCGTTCCCGAAACGAATCCGAAGGATTCCAACCGCAGGTGCGGGCGCGCAGCCGGGCGGAGGCTCTACGCCAGTACCAGCACCTGCCCGTCCTCGACGCGGACCTCGTAGGACTCGACCGCCCGCCCCGGATGGGAGAGGCACTCGCCGCTGGCGACGTCGAACTGCCAGCCGTGGCGGCTGCAGGTGACGGCGGTTCCGTCCAGGCTGCCGAGCCCGAGGTAGCCCCCCTGGTGCAGGCAGGTGTTGGAGATGGCCAGGAAACGCCCGCCGGCGTTGAAGACGGCGATAGGCTTGTCTCCGACCTGCACGACCCTGGCGCCGTTCTCCTCGATCTCGTCCGCCCTGGCGACCGCCGTCCACTCCGCCTCCGCCGGGGGCCCGGCGGGGCTGTCCGGGAGGTCGAGAGAGCGCAGCACCTGGATGGCATCGACGACGTTGACGAGCCCGGCGGCCGGGTAGGCGCACAGGATGGCGTCGATCACCTCGTCGCGGCTCGCCCCTTCCCGCACGGCGCGCGGGATGTACTGGCGCAGTCCGCGCGGCGAGAAGTTGACGACCTTGGTGACGATGGAGATCAGGAAGCGGGTCTTCGGGTCGAGGTGCCGCCCGGACTCGCGGAAGAACGACAGCAGGTGCCCCATCGCCTCGGGGCGCTCCTGCGACAGCCACTGCAGGCCGCTGAGTTCCTTCTTCTCTTCGCCGTCGCTCACGTTCAGTCTCCCGGAAATGGGGTCCGCCTGTAGTATAGATGCCCCCCGGAGAGGGTCAATTTCCCGGCCGAACGGGGCGGTTCCGTTGAAGGCCGAAACCTGAATCCCGAAATTATCCCTTCATGATCGCCCTTGAAAACGTCACCAGGAAATACGGCGCCCTGACCGCGGTCGACGGCGTCAGCTTCACCGTCGACCGGGACGAGGTCGTCGGCTTCGTCGGTCCCAACGGGGCCGGCAAGAGCACCGTCCTCAAGATGCTGTCGACCTACATCTACCCGACCGCGGGCGCCATCTCCGTCGCCGGCTTCGACGTCGTCGAGCAGCCCCTCGAGGTGCGCCGCGCCATCGGCTACCTCGCCGGCGACACGCCGCTCTACCGCGACATGCGGGTCGACGACTTCCTCCGGTTCGTCGCCAGGGCCCGCGGCCTGCGGGAGGGCGAGCTCGAACCGCACTTCGAGCGCACTGTCGAACTGTGCGGCATCGGCTCGGTGCTGGCGCAGCGCATCTCCCAGTGCTCCACCGGGTTCCGGCAGCGGGTCGGCCTGGCCTCGGCGATGATCCACGACCCCCCCATCCTCCTGCTCGACGAGCCGACCCACGGCTTCGATCCGCTGCAGGTGATCGCCTTCCGCGAAATGCTGGGCGAGCTGAAGTCCGGGCGGGCAATACTGTTCAGCACCCACATCGTGCCCGACGTCGAGGCGATCAGCGACCGCGTCCTGATCATCCACCAGGGCCGGCTTCTCGGCGACGGCACCATTGAGGAGCTCGCCGCCGGTTCCGGCATGGAGGGGGCGGCTCTCGAAGAGATCTTCGCGCACCGGGTGCGCACTTCCCCGGATGGCGATGGCGGCCGCTAGCGAAACCCCGGCGGCGGCCGGTTCCCCCTCCCGAGACCCGGGATTCGCGTCGGGCACCTGGGTGATCGTGCAGCGGGAGCTCGCCGCCTGCTTCGACTCCCCCATCGCCTACATCTACGCCACGGTCTTTCTCGTCCTGTCCGGCACCACCTTCATGAACTCCTTCTTCCTGCTCTCCGTCGCCGACATGTCCCCCTTCTTCGAGACCCTGCCGTTCCTGCTGATTCCGTTCGTCCCGGCGATGACGATGCGCACCTGGTCGGAGGAGCACGCCCAGAACACCTTCGAGCTGATCATGACCCTGCCGCTGCGGTCGATCCAGTTCGTCGCCGGCAAGTACGCCGCCGCCCTGCTGTTCTACCTCCTCGTGCTGGCCGGCACCACCCCGATCGCGGTGATGCTGTTCTGGCTCGGCGACCCGGACTTGGGGCTGATTTTCTCCAGCTACCTCGGGGCCGTCTTCCTCGGGGCCTTCTTCCTCTCTTTCGGCGTCTTCGTCTCCGGCCTGACGCAGAACCAGATCGTCTCGTTCGTGCTCGCCACCCTGCTGGGGTTCCTGTTCGTCCTCAGCGGCCACGAAAAGGTGGTGGCCGTGCTCGACGGCCTCGCCCCGGGCTGGGAGCTGGGCAGCCGCATCTACCAGTCGGTCTCCGTCATGCCCCACTACGAGGCATTCACCCGCGGCGTCGTCGGACTGGACGGGCTGCTCTATTTCCTGCTGATGGGCGCCTTCTTCCTGTGGATGAACGAGATCACCCTCAAGCGCATCAAGTACTGAGCCGGTGTCCCGCTTCGCCCTGCAGTCCCTCCTCTGCTTCTTCCTGCTCCTGGCGATCTCCGTTTTCGGCAGCCGGATCCTGAAGTCGGCCGGCCGCGCCGAGATCGACTTCGTCGGGCTCTCGCCGGCCTCCCTGACCTCGAAGACCCGCGCCCTTCTCGAGCGGCTCGACGGCAGGATGACCTTCACCCTGTTCGTCTCGCCGCGGGAGCGCATGCCGTCGCACCTGAAGGAAGTCGAGGGGGAGGTCCGCGCCCTGCTGGCGGCGTTTCGCTCCGAAGCCCCGGACCGCGTCGACACCCGGGTCATCTATCCCGAGCTGAGCGGCGATGCCGGGGCCGGGTACGCGGCGCGCCGGAAGGTCTCCCCGATCAGCGTGCGTCGCATCGAGCGGGACGAGCACGGGGAGGAGAAGGTCTGGTCCTCCCTGGTGCTGAGCTTCGAGAACCACCCGGAGGTGCTCATCCAGGGGATCGAGGACACCCACCTGCCCTACCTCGAGCAGTGGGTGCGCGCCCATCTGCAGACCCTGTTCGCCCCGCCGCAGGCGGACTTCGCCTTCTCCGCTCCGGCCGGCGGCGGGTTCGTCGAGTTCCCGCAGTTCCTGAGCCAGCACGGCCCCGTCGTGCAGGTCGACCTCGACCGCTCCCCCTACATCCCGCCCGACACCGACATGCTGTTCTGGTTCGCGCCGCGGCAGGTTACGGACCGGCACGTGCAGCAGCTCAAGCGGTTCGTCGCCTCGGGGCGGACCGCGGTGCTCGCCGGCAGCTCCTACGAGGCGAGCTACCACGCCCGCGGCGACTCGGTGCTGTTCCGCATGGTCGAAGGGTCTCCGGCCTGGAGCGAGCTGCTGCGTCCCTTCGGCCTGCGGCCGGTCCCCGACCTGGTGATGGACCGCAACGCCGGCCCGCTTCCCGTGCCCCTCGCCGACGGTTCGGTGCGCGAAGTCGAGGCCCCCTTTCACCTGCGCAATCTTCCCGCCTTCCGGGATTTCAGGCGCTTCCTCACCCCGGCGCGCGGCGGCCTGAGCTTCGTCGCCGCCAGCCCCCTTGCTGTCGATCCGGGGCGCGCCGCCCAGGCCGGGTACGGCGCCCAGGTCGTCGCCACGACCACCGAGCACGCCTGGGTGCGCCCCCTCACCGGCGACCTGCTGACCGGGGCCGACCTCGCCGTCTCGCTAACCGTGCCGAAGCAGAACCTGATGGTGCTGCTGACCCCCCGCGATCCCTGGGCCGGCCAGCTCGTCGTCCTCGCCTCGGCCAGCGCCTTCCGCGACGGCATCCTGCGCCAGCCCGGGTACGGCCACTCGGTGCTGATAGACGACCTGGTGCGCACCTTCGCCTCCCGCGAGCGCCTGATCCGCACCGCCGTCGACCGCGCGCAACCTGCGGTGCTGCCCCCCCTGACCGGCGCTTCCCGCCTGCTGTGGCGGCTGCTCGTGGCCGGCCTCGCCCCGGTGCTGATACTGGCGTACGGGTGGTGGCGTTTCCGCAGGTCGGGCAACCTGTCCGGGCTGCGCCTGCTGGCGCCCCTGCCCTGGGTGCGGGCCGGGGCCGCGGCGCTCCTCCTCGTCGTCGCCCTGGCGGCCGGGGTGGTGGCCGCCTTCTCCCGCGTCGACGTCGACCTGACCGCCGGCGGCGTCAACACCCCAGCGGCGAGCGTCGTCGAGTCGCTGGCGCTGATCCGGGACGAGCTGACCGTCGACCTGGTTCTCTCGCCGCGGGCAAACCTGCCGGCCAGCCTGAAGACGCTGGAGCACCGGGTCGTCGAGCCGTTCGCCGAGGCCGGGGTGGATCTGACCGTGGTGCGGCCGGAGGCGTTGCCCCCGCCAGCGAGGAAAGACCTGGTGCAGGCGGGAATCGCCCCGTTCGAGGTGGAGCAGGTGCGCCGCGACACCGTGGTCTCCAAGAGCGTCTGGAGCGGGCTGCTGCTGCGCCGCGGCGGCCGCGCGGCGGCGATTCCTCGGCTGGACGGGCGCACCTCGGTGCATCTCGACTTCCTGATCGCGGCCGCCCTCCGCCGCCTGGAGAGCGGGGAGGTCCCGCTGGTGTCGGTCGTCTCCGACCTGCCGCGGCTGTCCCCTGCCGAGGCCCTCGAGGACTACCAGAAGAAGGGTCTGAGCGCCCCGGGCGGGACCGACGTGTACAGCCATCTCAAGCGCATGCTCGCCGCCTACGGATACCGCGTCCATCACGTCAACCCGCGCTACCCGCAGCTGGCCCCGGACTCCGACGCCGTCCTCTGGATGCAGCCGCGCCGCGACTCGGGGGAGGTCATCCTGCAGCTGAGCCGCCATCTCGCCGGCGGCGGCGCCGCCGTCGTCGCCATGCAGCACTTCAACATCCAGCAGCGCCAGTACCGGGGCACCGGCTTCGAGACCGTGTACTGGCCCCAGCCCCAGTTCCAGGACCTCGACCGCTACCTGCGGCTGACCGGCGTCGAGCAGGTGCGCCAGGTGCTGATGGACCGCACCCGCCACCGCCTGCGGCTCGACACCCAGGTCAACCGCACCGCGGTGCGGGAGTACGACGCCCAGGAGGTCGCCCTGCCGTTCCTGATCCGCACCGTCGGCGAGCGCTACGACCCCGGATCGCCGATAACCCGCGACCTCGGCGACCTGCTGTTCATCTGGGGAAACAGCTTCGACCTCGCCGGGCTTCCCGAGTCGTTCGCGCCGCAGGTGCTGATCAGCACCTCGCCGCAGTCCTGGAGCTTCCCGTGGAAGGGTGGATGGCTGCCGCCGGAGTCGCTGACCGAGCCCGAGGAGGTGGCCGGCCCGCAGCCGCTGACCGTCGACCTGCGCGGCGAGTTCCCCGAGGCCCGGTTCGTCGAGGACGAGGAGGGGCGCAGCAACCTCGAGGCGCTCCCTCTTTCCGGCCGCCGCGGGCGCCTGGTTCTGGTCGGCTGCTCCGAGATGTTCAAGAACGGCCATCTGCAGATGCCGGGCTTCGACCACGACCAGTTGCTGCTCAACCTGCTCGCCGACGCCGTCTACGGTCCAGACATGACCCGGCTGCAGGCGCGCAACCCCCAGGCGCGCGGCTTCGCCTACCACGACCCCGCCGGCAGGGCGGTCTGGCGCCTCGTCGTCATCGGCGCCGCCCCGCTCGCCCTCGGCGCCGCCGCCCTGATCCGCTGGCGCCGGCGCGCTTCTCCCGGCGCGGAGCAGTCGTGAGCCGGCTTCCGCCCATCCTCGGGGCCGTCCTCCTCCTGCTGATCGGCGCCGATTTCTGGATCGACCAGCGCCGGGAGGAGAAGCGCCTCGAAGCCGGCACCATGCAGGTGCTTTTCGATCCGGCTGACGAAATCGTGCCGGAGCGGATCCGCCGCGTCGAGGTGCGCGCCCCGGGCGGACGCCATCTCTGGGTGTACGAGAAGCGGGGCGGGATCTGGCGCTACCCGTCCTACCACGGCGCCTACGTGCAGGAGGACCGCGTCGACTTCCTGCTGCGGAGCCTTCTTGAGACCTGGGGGACCGTCGTTTCGGGGAACGACCGCGACCACGGGCTGCTGCCCCAGCAGGCGGTCGAAGTGGTCTTGGCCGACGATTCCGGGGTGCTGGCGGACGTGCGCGTGGGACGCGGGGCTCCGGGCCGGCGCACGGGGGAGGCTTACGTGCGCCGCAACCGCGACAGCGCCCGGATATGGCACCTGCACGCCAACCCCCGCCACGCCCTGGCCGGGGGCAACCCCCCGATGCTCGACCCGTTCCTGTTTCCCAAGGCGCTGGAGCGGAACACCATCGTGCAGATCGATTTCACCAGCGAAAGGCCGGCGCCGCGGCAGCTGAGAAGGGTGCCGCGGCCGCCCCCGGCCGAAGGTCTGTACCTGCCGCGGCCCGGGGAGTACGCCTGGGACTGGGTGGCGACCTTCGACGGCGGCAGCGACACATGCCTGACCGCCAATCTCTTCGCCTACACGGCTTTTCTGAAGGAGCTCCGCTTCGAGAGCCTGCGCGACCCGCGCGCCGGCGGCTACGGCTTTTCCGACGGCGAGCGCATCGAGCTGACCGGCGAGGACGGGACCGTCGACGTACTGCACGTGGGCCGCAGGGAAGGGGACCTGGTGTTCGTGCGCAACGAGGAGGCCGGTCTGGTCTGCGCCGTCGACGCCGGCAGCGCCGAGCTGCTGTTTCCCGGCCGCAGCGCCCTCACCGACACCCTGCCCGACCCTTCTCCGTACCGGCTGGCGCGGCAATGAAAAAGCGCCCCCCGGACAACCGGGGAGCGCTCCGAAACACAGGTCGGGCTCTGCCTATGACTACGCGGGAATTTCAGTAAGCAAACGTACGAACGAGGCGATCAGGACCGAATTCGCGCCGCCTGCACCCACGGTGACTAGGGCAGCGAGGTCGTCCCCATCAGGTAGCGGTCGCACTCGCGGGCGGCGCCGCGGCCCTCGTTGATCGCCCACACGACGAGACTCTGTCCGCGCCTCATGTCGCCGGCGGCGAACACCCCCTCGACGCTGGTGGCGAAGCGGCCGTGCTCGGCCCTGGCGTTGGAACGCTCGTCCCGCTCGACGTCGAGCTGATCGAGCACCGTGTCCTCAGGGCCGAGGAACCCCATCGCCAGCAGCACTAGATCGGCAGGCCACACCTTTTCGGTCCCCGCAACCGGCTGCGGCGCCATGCGGCCGTTTGCGCCCTGCGCCCATTCGATCCCGACCGTGTGCAGCTCCCTGACGTTCCCCTCGCCGTCGCCGACGAACCTCGTGGTGTCGATCAGGTAGGCGCGCGGGTCCTCGCCGAAGCGGGCTGCCGCCTCTTCCTGGCCGTAGTCGAGCAGGTAGACGTTCGGCCACTCGGGCCAGGGATTGTCCGGGGCGCGCTCGTCCGGGGGCCGCGGCATGATCTCGAACTGGGTCAGGCTCCTGCAGCCGTGGCGCATCGAGGTGCCGACGCAGTCGGTGCCGGTGTCGCCGCCGCCGATGACGACGACGTGCTTGTCCTTTGCGGAGATGTAGTTGCCGTCGGCGTGGCCGGAGTCCATCAGGCTCTTCGTGTTCGCCGTCAGGAACTCCATGGCGAAGTGGACGCCGTTGAGCTCGCGCCCCTCGACCGGCATGTCGCGGCCCTTGGTCGCCCCCCCGCACAGGACCACGGCGTCGAACTCCTCGGCCAGCTGCGGCGCCGGGATGTCTTTGCCGATCTCGGTGTTGGTCACGAACTCGACCCCCTCGGCCTCCATCAGCTGCAGCCGCCTCGTCACCACCGCCTTGTCGAGCTTCATGTTCGGGATGCCGTACATCAGCAGGCCGCCGATGCGGTCGGCGCGCTCGTACACGGTGACCCAGTGGCCGGCGCGGTTGAGCTGCGCGGCGCAGGACAGGCCGGCGGGGCCGGACCCGACGACGGCGACCTTCCTGCCGGTCCGCTTCTCCGGCGGCTCCGGCAGCACCGTGCCCGAGGCGAAGCCGTGGTCGGCGATGGCGGCCTCGATGTTCTTGATCGTCACCGGGGGCTCGCTGATTCCCAGCACGCAGGCCCCCTCGCAGGGAGCGGGGCAGACGCGCCCGGTGAACTCGGGGAAGTTGTTGGTCTTGTGGAGCCGCTCCAGGGCGTCTTCCCAGAGGCCGCGGTAAACGAGGTCGTTCCACTCGGGGATCAGGTTGTTGATCGGGCAGCCCGACCCCTTGTCGCTGCGGCTCATCGTATCCCCGGTGTGGCAGAACGGGACGCCGCAGTCCATGCAGCGCGAGCCCTGGTCCCGCAGCTTCTCCACCCCCATGTGAAGGTGGAACTCGCCCCAGTCCTTCACCCGTTCGAGCGGGGACCGGTCCTGCGGAAGCTCCCGCTCGATCTCCATGAATCCCGTCGGTTTGCCCATTACTTCAACCTGCCAAAGAGTGTCCGGCTGCCTGGACGTTCGCCGAGCGGGAGCGAGTCTCCAACCACACGGGAGCGAAAACGCAGTTTTCGCGACTCGCGCGCTTGGGTACGCGCAGGCTCGAGGGTACTGCCAGAGCGCGCGTCGATCTCCATGAACCCTGTCGGCTTACCCATACCTCAACCTGCCAGAGAGTGGCTTACAACCCGGACGTTCCCCGAGCGGGAGCAGCTTCCAACCACACGGGAGCGAAAACGCAGTTTTCGCGACTCGCGTGCGGCGCGTTGCATAAGGGCCAACGGCTCCATCGGGCACGCGTCAGTTGCCGCTCACCCGCGCTTCGTCCGCCTTGTTGATCTCGAAGGCCTCCATCACCGCGTCGTCCCCGGTCAGGCCGCGGCCGCGGGCGTCCTGCAGCGCCTCGAGCATGCGCCGGTAGTCGCGCGGCATGACGCGGACGAACTGCCTGGCGCCGGCCTCCCAATCCTCGAGCAGGCGGCGGGCGGTCACGCTGCCGGTGTACCCGGCGTGCCGCTCTACCATCTCGCGCACCTCGCGCAGCTCCTCCGGATCGGAGACCGGGCCGAGGTCGCACATCTCGGGATTGCAGCGGTCGGCGAAGTCGCCGGCCTCGTCGAGCACGTAGGCGATGCCTCCCGACATGCCGGCGGCGAAGTTGCGCCCGGTCGGCCCGAGGACGACGACGCGGCCCCCCGTCATGTACTCGCAGCCGTGGTCGCCCACCGCCTCGACGACGGCGTGCACGCCGCTGTTGCGCACGCAGAAGCGCTCCCCCGCCATGCCGTTGATGTAGGCCTCTCCGGCGGTCGCCCCGTAGAAGGAGACGTTGCCGGTGATGATCTCCTCGCGGGGCACGAACGGCGACCCTGCCGGCGGGTAGAGGATCAGCTTCCCCCCCGACAGCCCCTTGCCGAAGTAGTCGTTTGCATCCCCCTCGAGCTCGAGGGTCATGCCCGGGGGCACGAAGGCCCCGAAGCTCTGGCCGGCGGAGCCGTTGAACTTCAGGTGGATGGTATCGGCCGGGAGTCCGTCGGGGCCGTAGCGCCTGGTGAGCTCGCTGCCGGTGATGCTGCCGACCACCCGGTTGATGTTCCGGACCGGCAGCTCGGCCCGGACCTTCTCCCCGCGGGCGATCGCCGGCTCGCACAGCCGCAGCAGCGTCTCCTCGTCGAGGGAGCGCTCGAGCCCGTGGTCCTGGTCGATCTGGCAGTAGCGGCCGACGCTGTCGGGCGCCTCCGGCATGTGGAGGATCTTCGACAGGTCGACGCCCCTGGCCTTCCAGTGATCGCTGGGCACCTGGGTCAGCCTGTCGGTGCGCCCCACCATCTCGTCGACGGTGCGGAATCCCAGGGCCGCCATGATCTCGCGCAGCTCCCGGGCGACGAAGCGCAGGAAGTTGACCACGTGATCGGGGGTGCCGGAGAACTTCTCGCGCAGCGCCGGGTTCTGGGTCGCCACCCCCACGGGACAGGTGTCGAGGTGGCAGACCCGCATCATGATGCAGCCCATGGCTACCAGGGCGGTGGTCGCGAAACCGAACTCCTCGGCCCCCAGCAGGGCGGCGACCGCCACGTCGCGCCCGGTCTTGAGCTGGCCGTCGGTCTCGACGACGATGCGGCTGCGCAGGTCGTTGAGCACGAGGGTCTGGTGCGTGTCGGCGAGGCCGAGCTCCCACGGGAGCCCGGCGTGCTTGATGCTGGTCTGCGGCGAGGCCCCGGTGCCGCCGTCGTGGCCGCTGATCAGGACGACGTCGGCGTGGCCCTTTGCGACCCCGGCGGCGATCGTGCCGACACCCACCTCGGAGACCAGCTTGACGTTGATGCGCGCCTCGCGGTTCGAGTTCTTGAGGTCGTGGATCAGCTCGGCGAGGTCTTCGATCGAGTAGATGTCGTGGTGCGGCGGCGGCGAAATCAGGCCGACTCCCGGGGTCGACTGCCTGACCTTGGCAATCCAGGGGTAGACCTTGCCGCCGGGCAGCTCACCCCCTTCTCCCGGCTTGGCCCCCTGGGCCATCTTGATCTGCAGCTCCCGGGCGTGGACGAGGTAGTTGCTGGTCACCCCGAAGCGGCCGGAAGCGACCTGCTTGATGGCGCTGTTGCGCGAGTCGCCGTTGGGGTCGAGGACGTAGCGCTCCGGGTCCTCCCCCCCCTCGCCGGTGTTGCTCTTGCCGCCGATGCGGTTCATGGCGATGGCGAGCCCCTCGTGCGCCTCCTTGCTGATCGAGCCGTACGACATCGCCCCGCTCTTGAAGCGCCGGGTGATCGCCTCGACGGGCTCCACCTCGTCGAGCGGCAGGGGCTCCCCGGCGTAGTTGAACTCCAGCAGGCTGCGCAGGGTGGCCATGTTCTTCGCGCGGTCGTCGATCAGCGCCGAGTACTCCTTGAAGACCGCGTAGTCGTTCTCGCGGGCCGCCTTCTGCAGCTTGTGCACGGTCTGCGGGTTGAACAGGTGGTACTCCCCACCCTTGCGCCACTGGTACTCGCCGCCGGCGTCGAGGCTGCGGCCGTTCGACTCGAACTGCGGGTAGGCGGCGCCGTGGCGCATGCATGCCTCGGCGGCGATGACGTCGAGGCCGATCCCCTCGACGCGGGAGTCGGTCCAGGTGAAGTAGCGGTCGATCACCTCCTGCCGGATGCCGACCGCCTCGAAGATCTGCGCGCCGCGGTACGACTTGAAGGTCGAGATGCCCATCTTGGACATCACCTTCACGATCCCCTTGACCACCGCCTTGTTGTAGTTGTCGTTCGCCTCCTCGAATCCCAGGTCGGTCAGCATCCCCTCGCGGATCAGGTCGTCGAGGCTCTCGTAGACCATGTACGGGTTGATGGCGTTGGCGCCGTACCCGAGCAGCAGGCAGAAGTGGTGGACCTCGCGCGGCTCCCCCGACTCGACGGCGAGGCCGGCCCGCGTCCTCTTGCCGGCGCGGATCAGGTGGTGGTGCAGGCCCGATACCGCCAGCAGCGCCGGTATCGGCGCCAGGCGCTCGTCGAAGCCGCGGTCGGAGAGAATCAGGATGGTGGCGCCGCCGTCGATCGCCGCCTCGGCCGCGGCGAACAGCTCGTCGAGGGCCTGCCGCATGCCCTCTTCCCCGGCCTCGGCGGGAAACAGGATCGGCAGCTCGCAGGGCTTCATCCCGGACCGGTCGACTCCCTTGAGCCTGGCCATCTCGGCGTTGGTCAGGACCGGCCGCCTCAGGCGGAGCTGGCGGCAGCTCTCCGGCTCCGGCTCGAGGAAGTTCCGCTCCGACCCCAGGGTGGTCTCGGTCGCGGTGACCAGCTCCTCCCTGATCGGGTCGATGGGCGGGTTGGTGACCTGGGCGAACAGCTGCTTGAAGTAGCTGAACAGCGGCTGCGGCCGGTCGGACAGCACCGCCAGCGCCGCGTCGTTCCCCATCGAGCCGATCGGCCAGATGGCGTTGCGGGCCATCGGGATCAGGTTGACGCGCAGGTCCTCGAAGGTGAACCCGAACACCTGCTGCCTGCGCAGGACCTCCTCGTGTTCGCGGGCGGGTTCGCGGTACTCGACCCCGGGGAGGTCCTCGAAATCGACGAGGTGCTCGTCGAGCCACTGCCGGTACGGGTGCTCCGTGGCCCAGCGCTGTTTCAGCTCCTCGTCGGCGATGATGCGGCCCTCGGCCGTGTCGACGAGAAACATCCGCCCCGGCTGCAGGCGGCCCTTGTGCAGGACGTTCTCCGGCTCGACGTCGAGCACTCCGACCTCGGAACCCATGATGACGCGGTCGTCGGCGGTGACGTAGTAGCGGGACGGGCGCAGGCCGTTGCGGTCGAGCACGGCGCCGACCTGGGTGCCGTCGGTGAAGGCGATCGAGGCCGGACCGTCCCACGGCTCCATCAGGCAGGCGTGGTACTCGTAGAACGCCTTCTTCTCGTCGGACATCGACTCGTGCTTCTCCCACGGCTCGGGGATCATCATCATCACCGCGTGACCGAGGGAGCGGCCGGCGAGGTGCAGGAACTCGAGGCAGTTGTCGAACTTCGCCGAGTCGCTGCCGTCCTCCTCGATGACGGGGAAGAGCTTCTCGAGGTCGTCTCCGAACTGCCGCGAGCGGAGCATCGACTGGCGCGTGTACATCCAGTTCTCGTTGCCCCTGAGGGTGTTGATCTCGCCGTTGTGAATCAGGTAGCGGTACGGGTGCGCCCGCTCCCAGCTCGGGAAGGTGTTGGTGCTGAAGCGGGAATGGACGAGGACGACGGCGGATTCGAGGAGCGGGTCCGACAGGTCGGTGTAGTAGTTCTCGACCTGGCCGGGGGTCAGCATCCCCTTGTAGACGATGGTGCGGCAGGAAATGCTCTGGAAGTAGAAGTACTCGCTGCCGGGCCAGCGGCCGCCGTGGCGGATCTCGTGGCTGGCGCGCTTGCCGATGACGTAGAGCTTGCGCTCGAAGTCGAGCTCCCCGGCCAGTTCGGAGCCGGCGCCGATGAACAGCTGCCGGATGCAGGGCTCGCAGGAGCGCGCCGTGTCGCCGAGATCCGCCTCGCCGGTGGGCACGTCGCGCCAGCCCAGGACGGCCTGCCCCTCTTCGGCGGCGATCTCCTCGAGCCGCTGCTCGCAGGCGCGGCGCCGGGTTTCGTCCGGCGGCAGGAACAGCATGGCGACGCCGTAGCGGCCCCGCTCCGGCAGTTCCACCCCCTGCCCGGACAGCTCGTTCCTGAAGAAGCGGTCCGGTATCTGGGTGAGGATGCCGGCCCCGTCCCCGGTGTTGACCTCGCAGCCGCGGGCGCCGCGGTGGTCGAGATTGCACAGCACCTCGAGCGCCTGCTCCACGATGCCGTGGGACGCGGCCCCCCTGATGTGCGCGACAAAACCGATGCCGCACCCGTCGTGCTCGTTCTTGGGGTGATAGAGGCCCTGGGGAGAGGGCAGGAAGGGGTATTTCATCAATCGGGAGATCCGGATGCGGTCCAGGGGAAGGGCTTAATATAGTGTCCCGAACCTTCATGTCAAACCAATAATTGACACCTGATTACCGTTTGCGACCAGTAAGGATCCCTTTTGTCATTTATTTGACCATTTATTGACATTTTGCATTATATTTTGCCCGATTCAGGCCATCGGCGATCCAACCGTGGGAGACTTCGACCATGCGTGAGCTCGATCAGCAGGAGCAAACCATCGCCCGCGCCCTCATACGCAACCCGCGGCGTTCGGACAACCGCATCAGCGCCACGACCGGGATTCCGGTGCGCACCGTGAGCCGCAAACGCCAGCGTCTGGAACAGGAAGGGATCCTGAAGTACTACACAGCGGTGGAGATGCAGGGGAACGGGACCTCGCGCTACACCACCCAGCACATGATCATCATCAAGTTCACCCTCGGCGTGACCCGCAGCCAGATCGTCGAGGAGATCCGCAGCGAGCCCAACGTCGCCAACGTCTTCAGCGAGCTGATACGGGACAGCTTCATCGCCGAGACCGACGGCCAGGTGGCGCTGGTGATGATCGTCGAAGGAGAATCGGACAGCGACGTCGCCGACAGCCTGCAGGGGAAGATCATCCCCTCGCTGCAGAAGAACCACGGCAGGGACTCGATCGACGAGCTGCGCACCATCCGCCTGCTCGGCACCATCCGCCGCGAGCACAACTACCTGCCGATGGTCAACATGGGCGCCGCCGTGCTCGACGACGACTGGCCCGACGAGGCGATCTTCGTCGGGTGAGTCCTGTTCTTTCAGGAGGGGATCTGGCGGGTAGTCCCGGTGGCTTCGGGCGCACCCGACAGACCCGGATGCCCGTGATTCCAGGCATTCATCCCACCAACCCCGGTTCGAGTTCCCACCGCTCAGGCTTTCCGGCCCCCACTTCGGGCAGGTTGTCCGGGCCCGGGAACGATGTGTTCCGCAGATTCAGTCCCTGGAAAGAGGTGCCAAATGAAAGAGAGTGACTTCGAGGCCCTTGCAAAACGCATCGGGCAGCGCTTTTTCTCAAAAATTCCCACCGTCCAGGAATGCTGTTCCCACGAAAGTTACGTGGCCGTTCTCTCCTTTGGAGGAGAACCGGAGGACAGAGTGATCAAACTCGGCAGGAACAACGAGTGGACCCTGGCTGCTGAGTGCTACCTGTACCCGCTGATGAAAGGGGCGGGCCTTTCCGTTCCGGAAATCGAGTTCACGGACTCGGATTATCCAGGTTCGGAACTGCCGTTCACCATCATGAGGAAGTTTTCAGACCAGACACTCGACGGGTTGTGCGCGGAAGATTCCCAGGCCGCGCTTCGCGCCTGCGAAGCCGCAGGGGGGTTCATAAAGGAACTGAACGACAGGTTCCATACCCGGTTCCAGGAGGGCGTTGCAAAGGACGAACTCGACAAGGGGCGGACCGCGGAAGGTGGTGGCCAGGATTTTGCGCCGATCCGGGAGTACGACGGACATCTATCGGAAAGAGTGGAACGGTACTTCGAGGGTCTCAGGAGGCCGACACGGAGGCAACTGGTACACGGTGCCTTCACCACTTACAACATCATGGCCGATCCGACCGGGGAGATCTGTGTCATCGACTGCGGGTACCTGCATCTGTCCTCACCCTTTGAAGACCTCTACATGCTGCTGGCATCTCACGACGGGTGGTCCATCGGAACAGGAAGATCCAACCAGAGAGATGCTCTCATCCGTGGATTTGGCGGACTTGATGCGGACGGTATCGAAGAGCTCAGATTCTGGGAGATGTACCACTACCTCGATTCTCTGAGAATGGAACTGAACGCCGAGGGTGATCCGACCGAAGAGGTGGACCGCATACGGCAGACAATCGAAGGGAACAGTCCGTTCTGCCTAGGCTGATCCGGCCCCGGGCCGGTCGGTCGGGCACCGCCCCGGGGGGCAGTCCTCAGGCGGTGCCGCGCAGTCCTAGTGTCCCTTCGCAGAGATAGATTGACAAAATTGGGATGCCGAGGCGCCCGGCTCACAAGGCGCCTGAGCGAGTCGTACCGAGGGTGTACGGCGAGCGAAGGCAACGCCGTGAGCCGGGATGGATCGGCATCCCAATGTCGAGATATTTCTGCGACGGGGCACTAGTCCGCTTCCTTCACCGCGTTGACCAGGTCGACCACCGCCTCCCTGGCGCTGCCGAAGTACATCAGCGTGTTGTCGGCCGCGAACAGGGGGTTGGCGATGCCGGCGAAGCCCGGGCTCAGGGAGCGCTTGATCACAACCACCGTGCGCGCCTTGTCGACGTCGAGGATCGGCATGCCGGCGATCGGTCCCGAGTCCTCCTCCCGGGCGAGCGGATTGACGACGTCGTTGGCCCCGATCACCAGCACGACGTCGGTCTGCTCGAAGCCGGGGTTTACGAGCTCCATCTCCTTGAGCTGCTCGTAGGGCACCTCGGCCTCGGCCAGGAGAACGTTCATGTGGCCCGGCATGCGCCCGGCCACCGGGTGGATGGCGTACTCGACCTCGATGCCCCGCTCCTCCAGCAGGCCGGCGAGATCGCGCACCGCGTACTGGGCCTGGGCGACCGCCATGCCGTAGCCCGGCACCACCACCACCCGCCGCGCCGTGTCGAAAAGCATCGCCACCTCCGCGGCCGACGTCGACTTCACCCTGCCCTCGTAGATCTCGTCGTCCCCGCCAGCGACCGCGGCCCCGGCCCCGACCCCCCCGAAGAAGACGTTCCCCAGCGAGCGGTTCATGGCGCGGCACATGATCTGCGTCAGGATCACCCCCGAGGCGCCGACCAGCGACCCGGCGATGATGAGGATGTTGTTCTGCAGCACGAAGCCGGTCGCCGCCGCGGCGAGTCCCGAGCAGGAGTTGAGAAAGGCGATTACCACCGGCATGTCGGCGCCCCCGATGGCGACGACGACCGCCGCTCCCAACAGGCTGGCGACGGCCGCCAGCACCCAGTAGGCCTGCGGCGACGACGGCTCGGCTACGACCCAGGCCGCCGCCGCCAGCGACGCCGCTGCCAGAAGGCCGTTCAGGAGCTGCCGCCCCGGAAACAGCAGCGGGTTGCCCGACATCAGCTCCTGCAGCTTGGCGAAGGCGACGACGCTGCCCCAGAAAGTCACCGCCCCGATCAGTCCGGACGCCGCCGTGGCGACCGTGAACTGCGCCGCCGGTGCCGCTTCCGAAAGGCTGCTCTCGGCGAGGGCGGCGCCGGCGACCAGCACCGAGGCGGCGCCCCCGAAGCCGTTGAAAAGGGCCACCAGCTGCGGCATCGCCGTCATCTCGATCCTGACCGCGAGCACAGCCCCGACCAGGGCGCCGGCGACGACCCCGGCGAGGATCAGCTCGAAGCTGAGGATCTGCCGGCTCAGCAGCGTCGCCACCACCGCCAGCAGCATGCCGCAGGCCCCCAGCAGGTTGCCGCGCACCGCGGTGCGCGGGTGGGTGAGCCCCTTGAGGCCGAGGATGAAGAGCGCCGCGGCGGCGAGGTAGGCGGCGTCGATGAGGATGTCAGGACCCATGCGCTGTCACGAGCGGCGCTTGAACATGCCGAGCATGCGGTGGGTCACCAGGAAGCCGCCGACGACGTTGACCGTCGCCAGGACCACCGCGGCCAGCCCCAGCCAGACGGCCAGCTCGGTCCGCTGCGACCCCGCCGAGAGCAGGGCCCCGATCAGGGTTATCCCCGAGATGGCGTTCGACCCCGACATCAGCGGCGTGTGCAGGGTCGGGGGGATCTTGGTGATGATCTCGAAGCCGACGAACACTGCGAGGACGAACACGGTAAAGGCCGCAACCAGGGATTCCATTTTCTTCCTTTATCCGTCGCCTTTCGCGGAGACGGGCGCCGCCGGAGCCGTTGCTCCGGGTTGCCCGGCGGGGGTCCGGCCCATCGCTTCGAGGACGCGGCCGCTGACGATACGGCCGCCGCTGGTGACCAGGGTTGCCGCGGCGATCCCGTCGGCCGGGTCGAGTTGCAGCCGGCCCTCCTCGTCGAGCAGGTGGGTGAGGAAAGCCGCGAGGTTGCCGCTGTACATCTGGCTGGCGTGGTAGGGCACGGTGGCCGGCAGGTTGGCGGGTCCGAGGATGCGGACGCCGCCGTGGTCGACGGTTTCGCCCGCCCGCGTCAGCTCGCAGTTGCCCCCCCGTTCGGCCGCGAGGTCGACGATTACGGAGTGCGGCGCCATCGCTTCGACCGCCTGCCGCCGAATCAGGACCGGGGCCCTGCTGCCCGGCACCGCGGCGGTGGTGATGACGGCGTTGCAGCCGGCGACGACCTCGCCCAGGGCTTCCTGCTGGCGCCGGTAGAAACCGACGTCCTGCGCCCTGGCGTAGCCGCCGGCTCCCTCGGCGTCCTCGGCTTCGAGGTCGAGCTCGACGAACTCCGCCCCCAGGCTCTCGACCTGCTCGTGCACCGCCGGGCGCACGTCGTACCCCATGACCACCGCCCCGAGCCGTTTCGCCGTCGCCAGCGCCTGCAGTCCCGCCACCCCGGCCCCGATCACGAGAACCCGCGCCGGCCTCACCGTGCCGGCCGCCGTCATCATAAGGGGAAACATCCGCGGCAGCTCCGCGGCGGCGAGCAGCACCGCCTTGTACCCGGCGATGGTCGCCATCGACGACAGCGCGTCCATGCTCTGCGCCCGCGTCGTGCGCGGCATCAGCTCTACGGCGAAAAGGGAGACGCCGGCCGCGGCAACCGCTTCGATCGCGCCGTGCGCCTCAAGGGGCTCGGCGAATCCGAGCACCGCCTGGCCGCGCCGGAGCAGCTCGAGGTCGCCGCCGCCGGGATTGGCGCCGTGGGTCCTGACCTGGAGGATGACATCGGCGCGGGCGAACAGGTCGCTCCGCGAAGCGGCGATCCCGGCGCCGGCGGCGGCGAACTCCTCGTCGGAAAAGCCGGCCCCCGCCCCGGCGTTGGACTCGACTGCCACCCGCACCCGTTCGCCGAGGCGGGATACCGATTCGGGGGTCAGCGCGACGCGCCGCTCACCCGGAAAGGTCTCCGCGGGAACGCCGGCGGTCAGCAAGGGGGCTCTCTCGAAGCTCTTGGTGGGGGTTTCTTCAGGCGAAGCGATCAGCGGTGGGCGCCGAGCTTGTCGCGGTACTTCTTCAACTGGGAGCTGACGTGATCGGAGGCGGCGCCGATCGACTTGAACAGGTTGTCGTCGTCCGATTCGCCCCTGCCTACGAGCTTCTGCTGGGGAACCTTGACGATGATTTCGACCGCCGTGCCATGCCTGGCGCGCCTCTCCAGCACCACCTCGCAGTCGACGATGCGGTCGAAGTACTGGTCGAGCTTGGCACAAACCTTTTCGATATGCTGTTTCGTGGAGTCCGAAACTGTAGTGTGCTTGGCGGTGATTCTGACTGGCATCCTGTCTCCTTTGCAGATGGCCGCGCGGCGCCCGCAGTCGAAAATTTCAAAGATACCGACGCCGCATCAGGGGTCAACAACACCACCTCGAAACCGTGTGACCAAACGCATTCCCGAAACATTCGCCGCCTTTCTCAAGGGAAGGGACCGCCAGACCCTGGGTGAAGGCGGGCTGACGCCGGGTTCGCTGCTCATCGGCACCGGCTTCGCCGTTTTCTCGGCGATCGCCGGGCCCTACGCGATCGTCATCGTCCGCACCTCGGAGATCACCTGGTCCTACTTCCCGATCTGCGTCGGCCTGCCCTTCGTCCTCCTGGTTTTCTGCAACTCCTGCGCCAGGAAGCTTGCCGGGCGGGGGCTCCAGCGCGGCGATCTCATCACCATTGCCATCATGGGACTGGCCGCCAGCGGGCTGCCGGTGTTCCTGGTCACCTTCGTTTTCGCCATCATCGCGACCCCCTACTACGGGGCTACCCGGGAGAACCGGTGGGCGGAGTTGGTGCATCCCCACCTTCCGGAATGGGCGGTTCCAACCGACGAAACAGCGCTGCTGCACTATTTCGAAGGGCTTCCGCCGGACGCCGAGGGCGGAATACCGCTGCACGCCTGGATCGGCCCCCTGCTGTGGTGGTTCAGTCTGTTCGCCGCCCTCTTCTTTCTCTGCCTGTGCGTCGTGGTCGTGCTGCGCCGCCACTGGGTGGAGACGGAACGGCTCCCCTTTCCCGTCGCCGAGATCCCGCTGCTGCTTACCGAGGAGAGCCAGGGCTCGGTGCTGCCGCCGATCTTCCGCTCCAGGGCCTTCTGGGCCGGCTGCAGCATTCCGTTCCTGATCATCTGCTTCAACATCGCCTCCTACTTCGAGCCCGGCCTGCCTCGCATACCGGCATTTACCGGCGGCGACCTCGACATCATCCCGGGCCCCATCCGGCAGCCGCGCGGAATACTCTACTTCCCCATCATCGGGTTCGCGTACCTGGTGACCGCCCCGGTCACTCTCAGTATCTGGGTTTTCTACCTGCTGGTGGCGATGGAGGGATCCCTGCTCAAGGTGTTCCACGTCGAAACCGCCCCCGACCCGTTCGTAATCGCCGGCTTCGAGATGACCCTGTGGCAGGACTGGGGGGCCTTCGCGGCCATGGTCGCCCTGGCCCTGTGGCTCGCCCGGCGGCACCTGATCGACGTTCTCCGCCAGGTTCTGGGCCGCTCCACGAGAAGGGACGCCGGCGAGATGCTGTCCTACCCCGCCGCCGTCTTCGGGGGGCTCGCCGCGGCGCTCTACCTCGTCGGGTGGTTCACCGCCTCCGGGATGGAGCCCCGGGTGGCCGTTCTCTGCCTGTTGATCGCGATGGTGATCTTCCTGGGAATCACCCGCATCGTCACGCAGTCGGGCGTGTACTACCTGACCACTCCGGTCAACAGCCAGGGAATGGTGCTGGCTCTCACCGGAACCACCGTGCCGCCGCCAACCCTGGTGGGACTGGCCCTGACCAACGTCTGGTGCGGGGACGTGCAGTCGATCTTCATGGTGACGGCGGCGCACGCGGCGCGCCTCAATTCGCTGCGCAAGCGGCATCGCGGCCTGGTTCTGGCGATGGGGATTTCAGTGACGGTCAGTTTCTTCACCACCGCTTTCTTTCTGCTTTACCTTGCGTACGATCTCGGGGCCCTGAACCTGCGATCGATCCTCAGCCTTTCCTCCGGACACGGCGCCACCGTGTTCAACGGCGTCGTCGCCCAGATACAGCAGCCCGCCGGCACCGACTGGACGCGCCTTGTTTTCTTCGCCTGCGGAGCCGCCCTGTACGCCGCTGTCGCATTCCTTCACTACCGGGTTTCCTGGTGGCCCCTCCACCCTGTCGGGCTGACCATTGCAAGCACCTGGATGGTCCGCCAGATCGTCCTTTCCGTATTCATCGCCTGGCTCCTCAAGGTCTTGATCCTGCGTTACGGCTCGGTTCAGCTCTTCGGACGCATGCGGCCATTCTTCATCGGCCTTCCCGTCGGATTCTTTCTCGGCGTCGGCGTCGGCGGGATCGTCGACCTCATCTGGTTCTTCGGGGTCGGGCACGCGGTTCTGCACGGATGAAAAAAGCCCCGCCCCCGCGGGGACGAGGCCTGCAAACCGGGCCGGGCTGTTCTTCAGGAACGCTCTTCGAGCGGGACGTAGGGCTGGTCGACGGGGCCGGTGTAGACCTGCCGCGGCCGGTGGATGCGCCCCTTTGTGATGAAGCGGTCCTCGTACCAATGGGCGATCCACCCCGGCATGCGGCCGATGGCGAAAATCGCCGTGAACATCGACTTGGGGATTCCGAGGGCGCGCAGGATGACGCCGCTGTAGAAGTCGACGTTGGGGTACAGCTTGCGTTCGATGAAGTAGTCGTCCTCGAGGGCCGCCTCCTCCAGCTCCCGCGCGATGTCGAGCATGGCGTCCCGCTTTCCGAGGCGGTCGAGGACGATCTCGCACTGCTGCTTAATGATCGTGGCGCGGGGATCGAAGTTCTTGTACACCCGGTGGCCGAACCCCATGAGCCGGATGCCGGCGGTCCTGTCCTTGACCTGGCGCACGTACTCCCTGACCGGGATTCCGCTCTCCATCAAGTCCTCGATCATGCTGACGACGGCGACGTTGGCACCCCCGTGCAGCGGGCCCCACAGGGCGCTCACCCCGGCCGCCACCGCGGAGAACAGGTTGCCGCCGCTGCTGCCGACCATGCGCACGGTAGAGGTGCTGCAGTTCTGTTCGTGATCGGCGTGCAGGAGCAGCAGGACGTCGAGAGCCCGTTCCGCCTCGGGGTCCGGTTCGTGTTCGTTGTACGGCTGGGTGAACATCATGTGCAGGAAGTTTGCGGAGTACTTGAGGTCGTGCCGCGGGTAGGGCATGTTGTGGCCCAGGTTCTGGTTGTACGAGTAGGCGGCGATGGTGCGCACCTTCGACATGATGCGCGCCGCCACGTCCTGGAACACGTCGACGTCCTCGACATCGAGCAGCTCCGGGTAATAGCAGGCCAGAGCGCTCAGCACCGCGGACAGCACCGCCATCGGCGGGGATTCGGGAGGGAACAGGGTCATGCGATGGCGGATCTGCTCCCGCAGCATCGCGTGCTCGCCGAGAAGGCTGCTGAACGACTCGAGCTGTTCCCGGGTCGGCAGCTGTCCCCAGATCAGGAGGTAGGCCGTCTCGATGAAGTTGCTTTTTTCCGCCAGCACCTCGATCGGTATGCCCCGGTACCGCAGTATCCCCTGCTCGCCGTCGATGTAGGTGATGGAGCTGCGGCAGGAACCTGTGTTGCCGTACCCCTCGTCGAGGGTGATGTACCCGCTCTGTGCCCTCAGAGCGCCGATGTCGACAGCCCGTTCCCGCTCGCTGCCGATCACTACGGGAAGGTCGATTTCCTTGTCGTCCAGTATGAGTCGGGCGGTATCCGACATGAGATCTCCTGTGGTGGGGGTTTCAGCAGGGCGGGGATTTTAGCCCGCTGAAATGGGAGTGTCAAACGAACCGCTGGAGGGCTCGTACGGGAGCCGGGGGCGCCTTTTACGGGGGGGAGCCTGCCTGTCGCTCGCCGCCCTGGCGGGGGCCGGTCTGTACCGCTTCTGCGGCCACGACCTGGTGCGCTCCCTCTACCGGGGGGAATGGCCGTGGCTGTCCCACCTCGTCAAGCGCCGCGGCGAACACCCGGTCGAGCACTACCTCGAAATCGCCGACCGCGCCGTCTACGGCCTGCTCCTGTGGAGCGTGCTGGTCTTCCTGCTGTACTGGGCCCTGCGGGAGCTGGGCGGGCGCCGTCCGGCCTGGCTGCTGGCCGATCCGTGGCGGCGGCGGCTGACGATTGCGAGCGCGGCGGTCTGGCTCCTCTTCCTGCTGCGGGTCCCCCTTTTCCAGGCGCTTCCCTGGTGGTTCTGGTCGCTCGAGGACAAACCCCTGCCCCTCTGGTGGCTTTTCGCCCCCCTCGCAGCGGCGGGCGCCGGGGTGGTTTACGCGGTGTCGAGCAGACCCCGCCGCCACTGGCCGAACCTTCTCCTCCTCATGGCTCTCTGCTACGCCCTGCAGCTGGGATTCGGACTGATGGAAGGGCGCGGCCTGCAGTCGCTTTCCGACCGCCTCACCGGCAGCGGCGGACATGCGCGCCTGGCTCTCGCCGGCACCGGGTGGACCCCCGGACACCTGTTGCGGTTCTACCCTGCCATGGTCGCGGACGAAGAGCTTCCGCACTTCCCGCACGCCACCAGACCGCCCGGCCCGGTGATCGCCTTCGCCCTCCTCGACCAGCTGGCAGGTCATCTCCCGATCTCCGGGGACGACCGGCGGGAAAGGGCGGCGCGGCTGGCCGCCCTGCTGTTTCCGCTGATGGCCACCCTGACCCTGGTGCCGCTGTGGGGGTTGTGCCGGCTGGCGATCCCGGGGGAGCGCGAGGCCTGGACGCCGCTCCTGCTCTACGTCTCGGCCCCCAGCCTTCTGCTGATGGTCCTGCACCTCGACCAGTGCCTGTTTCCGCTGATCGGCACGACCTGCCTCTACCTGGTTGCCCGGGCCCTTGCCGCCGGCAGGCTGCTCCCGGCGTTCGCCGCCGGAGTCTGTCTGTACGCGGGGCTGTTCTTCAGTTTCGGGCTGATCGCCCTGGCGGTCGCCTCGGGGGCGCTGCTCCTGCTGTTCGCCCACACGCGGCAGGCCTGGAGACAGGCCGGAACCGCCGCCGCCGCGCTGCTCGCCGGGGCGGCCCTCCCGCACCTGGCGATGTGGCTCGGGTTCGGGTACGACGCGCTTGCCCAGTTGCGCTTCGGCATGGCCGCCCACCAGGCCTTCAAGTTCCCGCAATGGGGATTCGGCCACACCCTCTATTTCGGGGCTCTCAACCTCGTGGAGTTCGCGCTCTGGTGCGGACCGGCCCTCGCCCTCCTCTGCGCGGCGCAGCTGTTCCGCTCCTGCAGAAGCTGGCCGCCGGCGGCCATGGCGGACCTGCTGGTGCTGTCGCTGGTCGTCGTCCTGGCGGGGCTCGTTCTCTTCGGGCGAACCGCCGCCGAAACCGCGCGCCTCTGGCTCTTTCTCCTGCCGCTGGCGGCCATCGCCGGCGCCCGGTTCCTCGGTGAAACAGACTCTGGCCGCGGGGTGGGGTTTCTCCTCGCGCTGCAGCTGGCAACCGCGCTGGCGGTCAAGAAGTTCCAGGATCTTTTCTGACAAACCGCGAGGCGGAGAGGCGGTCTGCGAGAAGCCGCGCCGACAGCTCGTGGCCGAGCGCGGTGAAATGCCCGTAGCCGCCTCGGTAGATCGCGTTTCCCCTTTCGATCTGCTCGATGAACAGCTCGCGCGGGTAGGCGTAGTCGACCTGCAACTCGTCCAGGTGTTTCAGGATCCCCGTCTCGATCCGCTCCCTGTCCCGCCGGAAGACGGGACGCGGCGCCCCGGGATCGCGGCGGTAGCGCCGGATGTCGATGGCGTCCTGGAGGAGCAGGGGATCGGGGATCAGGTAGACGAAGAGGCCGATTTCCCGCTGCCGCAGGTTGCCTGCGATCCCTTCGAGCAGGGGGCCGGCAACGGCGATCATGTCCCGCAGGTGGGCCTCCGACGCGGCGAGGTCCGGGGTGGCGATCATGCCGGCGTCCCGCGCCAGGGCGGCGATCCCCGGGTTGGTCTTCACGGCGTACTTCCAGACCAGCCGGGCGACGGCGGAACGGGCCAGCACGTTGTCCCGCAGCCAGGACCGCGGCGAATGCGGGGGGGCAGGGAAACAGGTCAGCTCGCCCTCGGCCATTTCGAAGCGGGGGACCGATGCCGAGGCGAGGGGGGCGAAGTTGTCCTGCAGGTCGTTGCCGAGGAAGAGGACCAGCACCACCCCGTCCGGGTTCCAGCCGGCGACGCGCTCGCGCACGGCGAGGAAGTGGGACCCGAGACCGTAGCCGTGCACCCCCCAGTTCACCGCCTCGTACTCACCAGCGCCGCGCCGCGACAGGCCGCGCGCCAGGCGCTGCGAGAAGTTCGCTTCGATGTCGACCTGGTAGGCCTCGAGGAACGAATCCCCGAGAAGGATGATGCGGCGGCTGCCGGGGGACGGCCGCCGCGCCCGTTCACGATCGTGGAACCCGCGGCTGTTCGTGGTCACCACCCGGGGAGGTCCCTCCACCTCGCGGGTCCAGGGAATGCTGAGGTTGGGCCGCCCGCGGAACCCGAGCAGCTCGTCGTACTCCAGGGTGGCCTGTTCGATGGTGACGAACCGGGGGAGGAGCAGCTCCGCCAGCAGCAGGGCCGCGGCGGTCGCGGCCGCGGCGACGGCGCCATTCACCGCCAGGGTTCGCAGCCCGGTAGATGCTCCGCCCGCCCTGCCCGAGGTCTTCACCGGCGCGGCGAAACCCCGGGGTTTGTTCCCGGCGCTGGTTGTGATTCCCTTGCAAGTGAGCCCCGCATCTTCGCGCCTACCTGACCGCTGCGAAGTAGTGAACGACGAACCAGACTCCCGAGGTGGCGAACTGCCCGAGAATGATACCGATGAAGAAGGGCCTCGTGTTCACGTACATCCTGACCCCGCCGAATTTCACGATCGCGGTCTTGAACAGCCAGCCGAGAAAGACGCTGAAGAAGGCCGAGCCGAAAACCGCGCTCAGGGGCAGCCCCAGGGGATGCAGGGGCCACCAGAGAAAGCGCTGGCGGGCCAGCATCAGCAACCCCATGGCCGCCGCGCCGATCCCGGCAAAGCCCCAGTTCTCCCAGTGCGGCCCCTCCAGCGACTGGATACGGGCCGAGGCGTTCTCGAACGGGTAACGGGCGCCCCATCCGAAGAAGAAGCCGTCGGTATTGATCCCCCCGTGGGCGTAGGCGAGGGTCAGGATCATCCAGATTGAGCTGGCGATGCTGACGGCGATGGCGATCATGATCGCCAGGAATATCAGCCGCCTGTTCGACCTGATGGTCTCCTCGGCCACCTTCAGTCCGTTGGCGCACGAGGCCATCACGAACGTCAGGATGTCGCTGGCCCAGACATAGGTGAACGAGAGGGAGATGATGCCCGACTCCCCCAGCGCCCGCGTGCCGAAGCCGGCGGCGACGAAATCCGAGGCGATCATCGGCGCGTAGTTCCACGCCAGCCCCCCCTCGGCGACCACGCGGGTGATGGCGACGAACAGGGCGAAGGCGAAGAACAGGTAGATCGGCACGATCCACCCCGGCAGCCCGCTCTGCGCCAGCCACACCCCCATGAACAACAGCGACCCGATCAGGGTGAACACAGCTGCCCGGTAGGACATGATCTCGCCCTGGTCGTCGATGCCGGGGTCCCGGAGAAAGGCGCGGCGGAACACCCTGTAAAGGTGGCCGCGGGCCGTCCACAGGCCGAACAGCACCAGCACCATGAAGGCGCCGAATCCCTGCAGGGTCAGGATAGAGTCGGCGTGGCGGCTGTAGACCCCGAACAGGGGGTCGACCCGCTGGACGCCGACGGTGTTGAAAATTCCCTGCTGAACCACCCCGAACAGGTAGAAGAACCAGAGGCTGAAGGCGACGTTGCGGTTGATGAAATAGGCGAACCCGACCAGTTGGAAACTGATGCCGAAATCGACGTCGACGGTGCCGCGGAACAGCGGCAGCGAACCCTCCCAGAGGGAGATGCGCTCGAAAAAGGGGTAGTACGTCGAAAGCCTGTTGTTACTGTAGATGAGGGCGGTTATGGCGAAGCCCGCCCACATCAGGGGATTCCTGAAAAGCGGCTTGATCAGGGAAGGCTTCGTCTCGTCGTCCTCGATCATCGCCAGGGGCACCTGCACGAGCGGGTATATCAGGCGCTCGTTGACGATCCACTGGCGCCGCAGGATCACCATGATGGCGATCATCGCCAGGTAGAGCGCGAAAATGAACGGCAGCCACCAGGCCAGGGGCGGCAGCCACAGCTCCCACGGGATCCCCTGACCCTGGGGCGCCCCCTCGTAGAAGTACTTGATCTGCTCGAAGTCGTGATGCGGGATCATCCAGTCCGGTATGAACGGGAACAGGCTGTCCCAGTTGTTCTCCGGGGTGGCGTAGTAGATGACGCTGGTTATGTGGGGCAGCAGGAACGAGGTGAGCCCGCGCTCGGGGATCGGGGTCGCGATGATCCACATGATGTAGATCAGGGCGAGCTCCGGGCGCCTCAGCATCCACTGCCGGCGCAGCGCGCCGACGAGTGCGTTCAACAGAAAGACGAAGTAGAAGAACAGGATGAGAGCGGCGGCGGTCGTCATCAGCGCGGCTATGCGCTCGCCGTAGATCATCATGCCGACGTAGGGAACGCCGGTGCCGATGGCGACGGAGCCGATGGTGCCGACGACCAGGGAGCGCGGCGTTACGCCGCGGACGACCCGGCCTGTCTTCGATTCCTTTTGCATTCGGCCCCGCAGGATCGCGATGGCTTTACGGGCGGCTGGCGTGATGGGTTGCGGGGTTCTCGCCGGCCGCCGAACCACCCAGCTCGAACGGTTCGAAGGAATGCGCAGTCAGAGCCGCGTCTCCTTCCCGGATCCGCAGCAGCGTGTTCATCTCCACCTCCTCGAACCGCTGCGTCGTGCCGCTGGCCGGCCAGAAGATCTCGAGTGCTTCGATGGCGCTGGCGCGGCCCAGGCCGATTTCCCGCCGCATGCTCGAGGCGCCGAAGCTGCTGCCCCCGGACACCCGCGAACGGATCACGCGGGCGCCGTCCTCCCCGCGCACGTGAACTTCGATGCGGGCGCCGACAGCGTCCCGGTTGGACCGCACCCCTTCCAGCTCGAGCTTGAGCCAGTTGTTGCCGTGGCCGGGGTTCTCGAACAGCACGTTCTGGTAGACATCGCCGGAGAAGGCCCCTCCCATCACGGCGAAGACCTCCTGGTCGCCGTCGTGATCGAGATCGCCGAAGGCGACGCCGTGCCCCTTCTGCAGATGCCCGAAACCGCCGGAAGTGGTGACGTCCTGGAAGAACCGCCCCGCGGCGTTGCGGAACATCCGGTTGGGCATGAGGGAGATCAGGCCGGGGTCGCCGGTTCCGAGGTAGCAGTCCAGGTACCCGTCGTTGTCGAGATCGCCGTAGTTGCAGCCCATGGTAAGCAGGGCCTTGTCGAGGCGGGCGGCGGCAGTGACGTCGGCAAACGTGCCGTCGCCGTCGTTGCGGTAGAGGCGCGGGTGCTCCGCGGTGCTCTCCAGCCCCAGGTACTCGGCGGCTACGTCGGTGGGGCGGGCCTTGTAGCCGGAGACGAAGATGTCGAGCCAGCCGTCGTTGTCGTAGTCCCAGAACCAGCCCGGAAAGCTGCGCGGCGGACCGGGCACCCCCGCCGCTTCGGTCACGTCCGCGAAACGCCGCGAGCCGTCGCCGCCCTCGTTGCGGAACAGCAGGTTGGACTCCTTCGGGTGGAGGCGCGACAGGTACATATCCAGCATTCCGTCGTTGTCGTAATCCCCCCACATGACCGCCTTCACATACCCCTCAACCGCCAGACCCGCGGCGGCGGCGCGGTCGCGGAAGGTGCCGTCGGCCTCGTTGTGGAACAGCTCGCACGGGTGCCGCCCGGCGCCGAAAGATTCGTTGCCGATGTAGAGATCGAGCCAGCCGTCGTTGTCGTAATCCCCCCAGGCGGCGGTCTGCGTCGGGTGCAGGGTGAGGATGCCGGCCGCTTCGGTGACGTCGTCGAAACGGCTGCCCCCCAGGTTCCTCAGCAGTGAGTTGGGGCGGCGGCCTCCGTCGGTGGCGGGCGGGCGGTTGAGCCAGGCTCCCCGCAGGATGAGAGCGTCGGACCAGCCGTCGTTGTCGTAGTCGGCCTGCTTGCTGTTGAGGCCGCCGACGATGCCTGCCAGGCCGGCGGTTTCCGTCCGGTCGGCAAAGGTGCCGTCGCCGTTGTTCCGGAAGTAGCGCAGCGGATCGCGCCGGCCCCAGGAGGAGACCATGATGTCGAGGTGCCCGTCGCGGTCGAAGTCCTCCATGATCACCCCCCCGGACAGCCCTGTCAGGTCCAGCCCCGCCGCCGGAGCCGCGTCGCGAAAGCGGCCGATGTCGTAATCGGATTCGAAAAGGTGGGGCGGCATCAGCTGCTCGGGAGGCACCGACTCCGGGTACTCACCCAGGTTCATGTAGGCGATGTTGAGCAGCCACCGGGAAGAAAGATCGTCCGGGTTGCGCTGCAGCACCCCTTCGAACTCGGCGGCCGCCGCCCGCGCGCCCCGGGGCAGCGCGTGGGCGCCGGCGCCGGAGATGGGGAACAGGCAGGATTCGGTATTGTGATTGAGGATGCAGTTCTCCTGCTCTCCCAGCCGGAGATAGGAAAGCCCCAGAAAGATCTGCAGGCGGTGGTGCATCCTGCGCCCGCTTGCCTCCGCCTGCAGCCCGCGGAATTCAGCGATCGCCGCCTCCGACTGACCGTCGAGAAGCAGTTCGTTGGCCAGATCGAGGCGGGTCCTGAAGATCTGCGACTTGACGCGGGAATCCCGCGGGTCCGGGGCCCGGCGCAGCCGCGCCACTTCATCGCGGAAATGCCGCACTCGCACGTCGTTGGCGTACGGGTGGGCGAGCGGCTCGACGCCCTCGGCGATCTCGATAAGCACCTGCGCCATGCGCCGGGTGCCTTCGGTCCTGTTGTCGGCAGGGGGTTCCCGGCAGGCCGCGATGGCCAAAGGCAGGGATGCTGCCAGCAGAAGCAGTGTCATCGGCAGCCGTTGAGAACAGCGTTGCGGAGCCGGCGTCGTTGCGTCGCGCGCCATGGGGGAACGCCGGTTGGTCTGGAAGTCACCGGCCGCGAGCCCGTCAGCTCTGTTTCGGCCCATCGGGCGGGTTCCCCTGGCCGCTGTCCGCCATGGTGCCGGCCTGTGCGAAGCCGATCTCCAGCCGCACTTCTTTGAGAAAAACCGGTTCGAAACGAGGGCCGCGCCCCTTGACGAGGCGTACCGCCAGTTCATTTCCCCCCTTCGCGATCGACCGGGCGCTGACATCGAACTGAATCAGGGTGCCCTGGACGCGCTCCTCCTGCATGGTCGTATGGTACACCTCGCCGTCGAACACCGTGTGCCCCCAACCCTCGTCGGAAACCCGGCGCGTATCCCAGGTCACCGGCTCGCCATTGATACGCAGATCCAGCGCATCCCCTTGCGGGAAATGGCTGAAGCCGAGACTCAAGGTACAGGAATCGAGGACCCTCTCGGACAGGGCGGCGGTCACGTCGTCGGCGACGTCCAGGGTCAGTACCGCGCCGCCCCCGGGCTCCGTCTCCTCCATGAACACCGGCAGCGAAGCCCAGGGCAGGGCGTACCGGAACGCTCCCACGTGGTGCTCCTTGCTGCCGACGCGGTCGGAATGGTCGAGCTCGTAGCGCTTGTTCAGGCGGCGGAGTTTCGGCCGGTCGACCATGTTTCCAAGGACCCGCTTCTTCCACTCGTTCGGGGTGTTGAAGTAATTGAACAGGTAGAACCCGTCGACGCCGGCCTCCCAGAACCGCGCCGCCAGCGCGTAGAGCACCTCCTCGTCCAGCGCCCACCGCAGCGCCTCCAGGCTCCCGTAGATCAGGCAGTCGGTCCCCTCCGCGGCCTCGACGAACTCGCGGATCGGCTGCTCGAAAGGCATGAAGCCGCCCCCCGCGGCGACGATGTCGACCAGTCCTTCCGAAATCCAGGTCTCGACGTCCAGTCCGATCCGCCTGGCGTCGTAGAGCGTCGGCGGCACGCGCACGAGCAGGTCGAGATGCCTGCCCCGCTTCTCGCCGACCTCGTCGAGGCGCCGCCGGATGCGCCGCACGAAGTCCGTCATCAGGTAGCGGTTGGAGCAGGCTTCCTCGATCCGGAAGAAGGCAGGATGCCGGAAGTAGTCGAGCTCGATGCCGTCGACGTCGAAGCGTTCGCACAGTTCGAAAACGATCCTGGCCATGTGCTCGCGAACGCCGGGGAACTTGTAGTCCACCCCGCGGGCGATGGCGTATTCGAGGGTGGGCCTGGGGATGTATTCGTAGGGCTGGCCGATGAGCCACTCGGGGTGATCGCGCCGGAAGCGGCCATGTGCGGGCGAGTCGAAAGGGCTGTCGTAGTGGCTGTTCATGCGCAGCGAAGGCAGCACTTCGATGCCCGCCTCGTGGAACTGCCGGACGATCTCCTGCATCGGGCCGCCGGATGACTCGATCAGGCTGCGGAGATTTCGCTGCGTCCATGAATTGCGTTCCTCCGCGAAATGCTCCCGGCCCTCGCCAAAGCGTTCGCCGACCTCCGTTTCGTAGGCGAAGGTCTCGCTGTTGCCGACGCACCAGGACACTCCGCCAACGGGCGAACCCGGGTAGGTGGCGACCATGCCCTCCGCAATGGTTTCCGGGGTGACCGGTGTCTCGAGGTTCATGATCCAGCCGTCGTCGTTGCTGATTATCCTGCGCTCTCTGCTCGCCATCGACAGTCCATTTCCACCATGGTCAGGGGGGTTGCAGCTTCACACCCTGGAAGTTTCAAACCCCATTTCGACCAGGAATGCGACCATGCGCCGCAGCCGCGGGTTGTCGCTGTTTATGTATGACTCGGAGGGATGGAACCCGAACCTGTGTTGGGCGTAGAGCTCGCGCACCAGTTCGAACTGTTCCCCCGTCCGGGGGTGAGCCGCGAAGTTGACCGCGTGCTGGTGACGCCCCGGGCCGCCGCCGAAAGCCGCGTGCACCACGTCCTCGTGGAAGACGACCACGTCCCCCGGTTCGGTTTCCAGGGGCACGCACGGCACCTCCTCCGGGTGCACCCCGAAGGGGCGGAAACCGAAGTCGTCGCGGCGCTTGCGCAGCTGGGCGAACGGGTCGCGTTCGCCGATCCGGTGGCTGCCGGGAATTACCCGCAGGCAACCGGTTTCACGGGTAAGCGCCTGCGGATAGAAGGCGATCTTGATCTCGGGCAGAACCTGCGATGTGCGCCCGTCCCCGCCGTGCCACGGGGTGTCCCCGGCGTGCAGGTTGCCTTCGGTTCCATCGAGAAAAAAGTCCGGTCCGAGAAGGTCTTCGCCGAGTCCGTAAATGCGGTCGTCGGCAGGCAGCTGCGAGAGAAAGGGGCCGCGCTCGAAAAAGGGCTGGAGCGCCCGGCCGCCCGGATGGTCGACTCCCTCGGCGGCCATTATCTCCGCGGCCTCGCGTTGCAGGCGGCCTGCCTCCGGCGCGGTCAGCAGGCCCCGCAGCACGAGGTACCCGAAGGCGTGCATGTGCTCCAGCTGAGCCGGGGTGAGCAGGGTCAGTTCGTCGCTCACCCCGCGCGACACCGGGGGCAGATCTTCCGCCGCCCGGACCTGATCGCCCGTGGACACCGTCCCTCTCCTTCAGTGCTCCCCGGCGCCTGATGCCGGCACCGCGGGAAAGGTTCCATAGTTGACGACGATCTCCAGATCCTCGACGGCGATCTCGGAATCGATGTTCTCAGGACGCCCCTGCAGCACCAGGCCGAGAACGTTCTCCCCCTGCCGCGGCCGCACCGAGCGCAAGTCGAACTCCAGCCACTGTCCCATGTAGGGATCGACCTGGTGAAGCGCGGTGCGCGTGCAGGTTTCGCCCGCCAGGGACACCCCGTTCAGGGATACCTCGAGCCTGTCGGCGCTCAGCAGGTCGCTGACGCCGAGGCGCAAGGTGACCCGCTGCACCTGGGGGTTGCCGGGATCGTCGGCGACGTAGAACGGCAGCTGAAACGGCTTGCCGGCGTCGGCCTGGGGAAGGGCAAGGGGCAGGTGCGCCAGGTAGTCGTGACCGGCGGCGGCTTCGCTCGCCCGCCGCAGGAAATAGTGCTTGTCCCCCTCGGCGACGAGTTCGGGATCCCCCAGCTCGGTCAAGGTGTTGCGCTCGCTCTCGCCAAGGGGCCACGGCATGAACCAGGTGTAGATGCCGTCGGCCCCCCGCGCCAGGTTGTTGGCGGCGGCGCCCCGCATCATGGCCGGCGTGGCGTTGGTGACGCTGTGGAACTGCCTGCTGCCGTCGCTGTAGTAGGGCTGCAGCATGGGATAGACCGAGACGTCGCTGGCGTGCGCCGCCTCGATCAGCCAATCAGTGGGCATGTGCGAATCGAGCACGAAAAAGACGTACACCAGCGGCACGACGTAGTCGACGAGTCCCTCTTCGAGCCAGGCGCGCACGTCGAGGCCCGCCTTGAGGTTCAGCTCTTCCGCAGGGTAGACGCGGACCCCCAGCACCCCCGGCTTCCCGGGCCGCTGCCGCACCATTCGCGAGATCCCGCGCACGTAGTCCGTCATCAGCGGGGTGTGCTCCTCGACGTCCTCCGGCTGGAGCCAGAAGCTCGTACCGGCGGGGGCCGCGGCGAAATCGAGCTCCACCCCCTCCACCGGATAGCGGGTGGCCAGCTCTTCGAGGACGCCGAACTGGTGGTCCCGCGTTTCCTCGTGGACGTAGCCGCGTCCGCCGCCGGGCAGCGTGAACGAGGGATCGAGCCCCGGGAAATCACCCATGCGCAGGCTGGCGAAAAAGTCCATCCCCTTTTCATGGGCGCGGTCCACCAGGACCCGGAGCGGGTCGAGTCCGCGGTCGATCAGGCTCTGCATGTTCTCCCACACCCGCCAGTACGCCGCCATCGTCATCTTTTCGACGTCCTCCCCGAAGCGCCGCCCCTTTTCGGAAGGGTAGAACAGCCCGTCCCCCCGGCTGACCCCGTAGGCGAGGGTGTCGACCGCGGTACCGGCCACCTCGTCGACAGGCTTCCATGCGTCCTCCATGCGCATGGGGGGCTCGAACACGAACAGGTAGTAGTGGCGGGCGTCGTTGAAGTAGATGGTTCGGTGTCTTCGCATCGGTCTCCTTTCAGATCGGTGAAGGGCTTCCCGCGCCGCGCCCGCCGCAAAACACCGGCTCGCATAACGCTTGCGGGATGCGTGCTCTATATGTGCGGCGAATCGGACTACTCCTCCATTTCCCGAAGCCGGCGCAGGGCGATCCCGGTTTGCCGCAGACTCGAGTCGAGGGCCGCCGCGGTCTCCAGCGCGTCGACGGCATCCGCCTTGCGCCCCATTGCGGCATACGACTGCCCGAGGTTCAGGTGGGCCCGGGCAAGGTCCGGACGCAGGCGCAGCGCCCGCTCGAGCACCTCGACCGCGCGCTGCTGGTCTCCCGTCTGGTAATAGGCCCGCCCGAGATCGTTGAGGGCGGTAAACAAGGCGGTATCGAGGGTGCAGGCGCGCTCGTACTCCGCGATCGCCCGAGCCAGCCGTCCCTGCTGGTGATGGGCGCCGCCGAGCCCGTGGTGAGCCAGGGCGTATCCGGGGTCGAGCTCGAGTGCGCGTTCAAAAGCGGCCTGGGCCTCGCGCCCCCGCTGCTGCATCAGGTAGGTGCGCCCGACGAGAAAGTGCAACTCAGGGTCGTCGGGCAAGGTTCGCAACCCCTCGCGGTAGCGGTCCAGGCGATCCTGGAGCGGGCGCCAGCGCCCGAACTGCCGCCTGGCCGCGCGCGCATGTCCGGGACGCCCCAGGCGATCGTACAGTCTGGCGAGGTGGGCGTAGGGATAAGATGCATAAGGCGCCGCGGCGACCGCCTGCTCGAAAGCTTCCGTGGCCGCGGAGATGTCCTGCAGGCGCAGGTGAGCCACCCCGAGACGGTTCCAGATCTTCCATTCCCCGGGGGCGAGCTGCAGCGCCCGGTTGAGGTCGCCGATGGCGCGCTCGGCATCGTTGAGACTCAACCTGACCGCACCCAGGAGGTGAAAGACCTCGGCCTCGCCGGCGCCCCGGGCGACGGCCTGCTCCAGCACCTCGAGCGCCTCCCGGCTCTGCCCGAGCCCGGAGTACAGGGTCACCGCAAGCGAATAATAGGGTTCGATGCGATCGGGGCGCTGGCGCACCGCCTCCCGCAGCAGCGGCACCGCTTCCCGGTAGCGGGCGGCATCGTGCATCTCGACTCCGCGCAGGAAATTTTCCTCCGCGGTGGCCCCGGCCGATGGCTCCGGGTCCGGCTCGGCGCCGTAGACAGCCACCTCCGCTTCCCTCCCGGCACCGGCGCCGGTTTCGGGCACCCGGCCCGGTCCGCCAGCGTCCCGGGGTTCCGCAGACCGGCCAGAAGCCGCGCGCCCGCCCTCTGCGAGATGCTGCGGAACACCCGCCGCCTCTGCCCCTCCGTAGGTCGCAACCGGCTCATCGCTGCCTTCGCGCAGCTTGACGTACTGGCGAGCGGCCGCAGTCTTCAGAGTCTGGCTGCGCCCGGACGGCCAGCGGATATGCACTGTTTCCACCTGCTGCGCGGACCCCAGCCCGAAAAGCAGCCTGGGGTCGTTCTGCGACTGGTAGCCGTAGCCGCGCCGCACCTCCTGCACCTGGGTGCGGCCGCCTGCCGTCACGCTCACCCGGGCGCCGATTCCGTCCCGGTTGCCGGCGGACCCCTCCAGATCGATGCCGAGCCAGGAGTTGGCGTTTCCCCCCTCGTTGCGCAGCAGGGTCGGTCTTTCGTTCAGGTTTACCACCAGCAGGTCGACGTCGCCGTCGTTGTCGTAGTCGCCGAAAGCTGCCCCGCGGCTCACCCTGGTTTCGGCAATGGCCGCTCCGGATTCCGTTCCCGCCTCCCGGAAATACCCGCCCTGGTTCCAGTAGAAGAGGTTCCGCTGGGGGTAGCGCAGACCGGTCGGGTGAATCTCCAGCTGGGGATACAGGTGGCCGTTGGCGACGAAAAGGTCCTGCCAGCCGTCGTTGTCGGCGTCGAACAAGGCTGTGCTCCACCCGAGGAGCGGTCGTACCGACCCCGTCAACCCGGCGGCAGCCGTGGCGTCGTCGAACGTTCCGTCCCCGAGGTTCCGGTAGAGGGTGTTTACGTCGTCGGAGAAATTGGTGACGAACAGGTCGAGGTCGCCGTCGTTGTCCCAGTCGCCGAAGTCCACCCCCATGCCCGCCTGGGACCGGCCCTCCTCGCTGTACGCCGCTCCCGCCAGGGCCGCTGCTTCGCGGAGAACCCAACCGCCGTCGTTCCGCCACAGCAGGTTGGGCTCCGAGTCGTTGGCGACGTACACGTCCTGGTCGCCGTCGTCGTCGTAGTCGGCGAAGACGACCCCGAGTGCCGGCAACCGATGCCGGTCGATTCCCGCGGCAGCAGTGATATCCTCGAAACGGCCCTCCCCGAGGTTCCGGTAGAGAAGGTCGGGCTGCCCCGGTATCCCCATGGGCCCGCAGAATCCCTCGAGCCCCTTGTACCCGGTGCAGGGCCTGCCCTCGTTGGGCGGGTCTTCCAGATCGAACTCGAGGTAGTTGGCCACGTACAGGTCGAGGAAACCGTCGGCATCCAGGTCGCCGAATGCGGCGCTGGTGCCCCAGGACTCGTCCGCGACCCCGGCAGCGGCGGCCTCCTCCTCGAAGCCCCCGTCGCCGCGGTTTCGATAGAGCCGGTTGGCGCCCCAGTAGGTCGCGTACAGATCGACGTCCCCGTCGTTGTCGTAATCGGCGACGGCGCAGCCCATGCCCCAACCCCGTCCACCCGCCCCGGCATCAGCGGTGACGTCGGCGAAACGGCGGCCGTCCGGAAACCCCGGTTCGTTTCGGTACAGCCGGCTGCTGCTCTCAGGGGGCGCTTCCCCGCCTCGCACCCCGTTGACGAGGTACAGATCGAGGTAGCCGTCGGCGTCGTAGTCGAGGAAGGCGGCTCCCCCTCCCATGGTCTCGATGATGAAGCGCTGGTGCTCGTCCCCGGATACGTGCGTGAAATCGATGCCGGAGCGGGCGGTGACGTCGATGAAACGCACGCCGCCGCCCGGAGCGACGGACCCGGCGGCGGGGCCGGCCGATTCCCCGTCGCCGTCGGTGGCGCGAGGAGTGCTGCAGCCGGCTGCAAAGGCAAGTCCCGCCGCGAGAATCCCGCCTCCCGGGATCAGCGGCAGCATGGGAATGATCCTTGACAATCGCTCGGGGACGGGTGTAACATCGCGGGCGAATTCACACCTCTATCGCGGAGTCGCACGATGATACGGGCACGCGACTGCTGCCGGCTGACGGCACCGTTGATCGGTCTACTCGTGGCCACTTCTCCCCTTGCCGCGGAGGTGCGAACGATTGTGATCGGCGAGGAGGGAAATCTCACCTGGCGCGGGCAGGGTACCGCGCCGGTGGAGGCCATCCTGCCCGCGCTCACACGGTCCCGGGACGATCCCAACGACCTGGTGCAGGGCAACATCCCCGGAAACCTGCTCGAGGTCGACAGCGAGCGCGTCCCCGGAAGCATGCACCTGCTGGAGGTGGTCCCCGGGGAGAACGTCGCCTCCACCGCTCTCTCCCGGGGCGGCTATATCAACGCCCCCAACGTGTTCAGCGAAACCGAGGGCTTCGGCTTCGCCGGCGGGTTGGACCGCAACAAGCTGCAGAACTTCATCCTTCCAGAGTTGCTCGACCAGGCCGACGAGGGGGGCGAGCTCGAGGCTTTCGAGCGCAAGAACATCCCCAACGGGGTCTTCGGGATCATCATCGTCCTCGACCTCGGAAGCCGCATCGGTTTGAACAAGATACGGTTCTATCCCCGCAACACGGTACAGCCCTCGCCTACGACCCCCTTCGAGGACGACTACCTGCGGGCGTTCGACCTGCTGGTCAACGACGGGCTGCAACTGACCGACGAGGGAAACCCGGTGTGGAGGGAACTGGTCTCCGAACGCGACAATCCCGGCCCGGTGGTCGAAATCGACATCGATCCCCCGCAGGTCCTGCGGCACATCCGCCTGCAGTCGAAGACGTCGATCAACTGGGAGATCGATGAACTCGAGATCTACGGCGAGGGGTTCTTCGCCACCGGACATTACCTGTCCGACATTTTCGACGCCGGGGAACCGGTCGCCTGGACCGATCTGCGCTGGACGGAGGAGATCGTCGGCAAACCCGGGGACTCCTCCCTGGAAATTCGCACCCGCACAGGCACCGACGACTCCCCGTTCGTCTTTACCCGCAAGCTCAACGGCATATCGGATGCGGAGGAAATCCCGTTCGCCATCAACAGCACCACCGTGGAGATGGATCTCGAAGGGTACGAGAACCTGCCGCCTACCGACGACGAGGGCCGGCAGTGGGAGCGGGGAAACATCCTCGACGACCTCGTCAACTGGAGCCCGTTCAGCTCTCCCTACCCGGAATCGGCGGCCAATGGCCCGGGAACTCCGGCGATCTCCCCCAGCCCGCGGCGGTATTTCCAGTTCGAGGCCACCTTTCACAGCACCGATCTCAGCGCCACGCGGATCCTGAAAACCCTGAGCATCGATTTCGCCTCTCCGCCCCTGGCCGACTCCGTAAACGCCGAGATATTCCCCCGCGAGGTGGATGTCTCACGGACCATCGACTTCATCTATTCCGTCCTGGCGGTAATCAAGTCCTCGGGCCTGACCGGATTCGACACCATCGAGATATCCACGCCCGCCCGCGCGGAGAGCATCGACGCCATCGAACTGCGCAGCGCCGACGACGAGCTCCTGGGCGGCCGGCAATTCACCGGCCTGGACGATACTTCGAGCGTCGACGGGTACCAGATCCTCGAGGTCGCCGACGACGGCTTTTCCCTGCGGTTCCCCCACGTCCGCGACAACCACACCCGGGTGGTGGTGCGTTTCAAATCCCAGGTTCTGACCTACAGCACCAATTTCGGGGGCGCGGTTCGACTTTCCACAGGGGAGGATGCCTTCCAGGCCCTCACCCCCGGAAACACCGCGTTTCTCGGGGAAGGGGACGACGACGACGAATCCGGCACCGCGGTGGTGAGCCCCGAGGTCCTCACGAGCTCCCGCCTCCTCGACGAAGTCGTGATGCAGCCGAACCCGTTTTCTCCCAACGGGGACGGCGTCAACGACCGCCTGGAAGTCCTCTACAATCTGCTGGCCGTAACCGCTCCGACGCCGGTTTCGATAAAGGTCCACGATCTCAGCGGACGCACCGTCGCCGTCATCGGCGACGCCGAGCAGGTCAGCGGGAACTACAGTGACATTTCCTGGGATGGACGCGGCCTGTCCGGTTCCCTGCTGCCGCCGGGGCTGTACCTGGTGAGGATCGAAGTGTCGGGGGATGCCGAAGAGGGCCGGTTGTCCCGGGTGGTTTCCCTGACGTACTGAAAGCGGGGGCGCGCCCGAAGTCCCGGCCGACAGCTCCCGCCTGCCCGTCGCCCCACAAAAACAGAAAGCCCCCGGGGTCAGGTGCGACACCCGGGGGCTCGAAACCCTTTCTGCCTCAGGAGACGTTCCCGCGCCGTGCGGGAGATGGGTCTCTGCTGCTACTTGGAAAGCCCCTCCTTGATCAGGCCCCAGCTCGTTTCTTCGACGGCGGTTGCCATCTGGTCGACACTGTCGTCGATCTCGTCCATGACCAGATCGACCTCCGGATTGTTCGAAGGACCGGGGGAAATCGCCCAGAAACCGTTGTAAGTCGCCGGGTGAGGAGCATCGAGGTCGGCATGAGTGACGTTCATGTGGATTTCGTCACCCTCCTCGATATCCATCCATACGGTTTCTCCCTCGGTTTCTCCGAGAGCGACCACGGGGTTGAGCTTCATCTCGAGGAAATAGGTCGTTTCCCCGTCCAGCATCTCGCCCTCCCAGCTCCAGCCGAACTCCAGGTGGCCGTTGCCGTCCAGCAGGAAATCCGGTCCCGGAAGAATGACCTCGTACACATCCTGAACCGCGGGAACCGCGTGAACATAGATGATGTAATTGACCGGCTCACCTTCGAGGTTGTGCTGGTCTTCGGGAAGGGCGGTGGGGTTGATGCGGACCTCCCAGTCATCGTCCGTCCACAGCGAGTTCGGCGCTTCGCGGTCGGCGTTGTGGTAGTTGTCGTACTGCGAGGTCGAGACGTAGAGGAACTCGTCGTTGGGGTTGAAGCCGAAGGTGTGCGTGTTGAAGACATCGCTCGGATCGAATTCGCCGCGGCCGACGTCGCGAATCCCCTTGTTCGGCGAAAACAGCTTGTCCTGAGTGATCCGGTAGAAGTCGGGGACGAAAGCCCAGTCGGACAGATCCCCGTCGATCACCGGCACCGCTCCGTCTTCGAACTGAAAGGCGAAATACTTCTCCCCTTCCGGTTTGTGCGCTCCTGCCATGCCGACCAGTCCAACGACAACCAGGCCCGCTATGGCTGCGATAGTGAATTTTTGCACTCTGCGATCCTCCTTGGATACGGTGAGAGTACCAGCGAAAGAATGTCGCGTCCGCGAATCCCCGCGACCGAAGGTTAATAAAGAGTGGCAACAGCACTGGGAAGTCAAGGGAATTTCCCCCTGACCCGCTGCCGCCCAATTCGTCCAAGTCGGTGGGATTCAGACAGTTCGGTGCTTATGGCGAGGTTGGCTTTGCCCATATCTCACCGGCGAGCTCCCGCGCTTTTTCCTCGGCCCTCCTCTGGATCTCCATCTCTCTGTGCATCCGTCTGAAGAGGTCGAACTGCCGGGAGGCCTCGCCGGGATTTCCTGCCCGCTCATGCAGGTTGGCGATAAGCCGCTGCAGCTCCGGTTCGTTCGGGTTCAACTCGCGCAAACGCTCGAACTGGGCGATCGCCTCATCGTAGCGTCTCTGCTTCGACAGCAGCATCGCCAGGGAACGGTGGGCGGGTTCCAGTTCTGGCTGCAGGGAAACCGCGGCGCGAAGGTGCTCCTCCGCCTCGCTGGTGGTTTCATTCCGCTCCAGGTAGATCGACCCTTCGCGCGACTCCTCCCTGAACAGGAGCAACTCCCCCAGCCGAGCGTGGAACTCGGCCCTTGCGGGGCTCCCTTCCAGAAGCAGACGATACTGCTCGATCGCTCGATCGATCCGCTGCCCTGCTTCGTACGCATGGGCCAGGCGGTACCTGAGAGCAATCGAATCGGGCTTGGCCTGAACGGCGGCGAGGTAGGCGGCGGCGGCTCCGTCGGTATCGCCCCCCATGTAACGGGCGTGGCCCAGGGCGCCGAGGAGGAAAATGGATGAATCACCAGCGGCTCGGGCTCTTTCGAAAACGCCGACGGCCTCGTCGAACCGGTCCGCGGCGGCAAAGGTTTTTCCCATCTCGTAAAGGATCTCGGAAGGGCCGGGATTTTCCTTGAGAAAGGCGTCGTACAGCAGCAAGGCGCGGTCGATCTGTCCGTCACGCCTGGCGAGGCGGGCGCTGGCAAGAAGGGCGCCCCCATGGCTCGGCTCCCTCGCGAGGATCCGGTCGAAAGCCTCCCTGGCATGGGAATACATCCGTTTTTCCGCATAGGCCACTCCGGTCCAGTAGTCGTGCTGCCGCTTCCCGCCCAAGTGGGAAGGAGCCGCCAGACCGGCGTTGGCCGCCAGAAGGAGGACCAGGAACAGGAGCGCCCGCCAGCGACGGCCGGGGGCGGGGAACCCCCGCAGCAGTGCCCAGGCGGCAAACGGAAGCAGGAGCAGGGCCAGGGGCAGTCGATGCCGCCCATCGGGGGCGAGCGCGGCCAGCGCCAGCAGGTGCAGTCCCAGGAGCACAACAATGCCGGACATCTCCCCGGCGCGGTGTTGCGAGCGCACACAGCCGAGAAGACCGATCGCGCCGAGGGGCATGACCACCCCCATCGGGAAAGCCAGTCCCCGGTGCCAGAGAAGCACCGACGCGGCACCGGTCCCGTCCCGGTAGGGATCGAGGTCCGGCAGCAGTTCCACCCCTTGCAGCAGGTAGAAGATGTTGGTGAGGAACCGCCCCGGAGAGTCGGGAATCTGCGGTGCCTGCCAGGCAACGGCTTCTGTCAGCACGATGAAGGCAAGCGCCGCTGCGGCTGCCATGCGCACCCCGGTCCGGTCCGGCCGGACCATCGCGTACGCGAGCAACAGGACCAGGAAAGCGACCCAGGCGACGGGCGTCAGCTCGGCCCCGAAATGGATGAGCGGCCCGTGGAAAGCGGCGCCGAGGCCGGCGGCCAGGGCGACCGGCGGGGTGAACAGGGCCGAGGCGATGCCGTAGACCAGCAGGCAGGCGGCGACGCCGGCGGCGTGGTTGGCAATCAGAACCGGGGTATGGTCGCCGCCGGTTGCAGCGAGGGAGAAGGCGTAGAAACGGGCGTAGGGAGAAACTTCGATCAAGGGCCCCGCCGGCGCCCGAGCGGTGGCAGATTCGCCGACATGGGGGGCCGTTCCTGCGGCGGCGGCGTACGAACGGGCCGCCCCGACCGGGTAATCGAACAGCGGGTCCGAGCTCGCCTGGTGCAGGTGGACGACGCGCACCGCCGCTGCCAGCGCCAGAACCAGGAGCATGCCGTGGAGGGGGGATTCCACCACCCGCGGCAGCAACTTCCCGAAAATCCCCGGCCGCCTGGAAACAGCCTCCTGCGAGCCGACGGTGACTTCAGGCAAGCAGCACCCGCTACTCCAGGCCGGCGTACACGGTGATGAAGCTCTTGGCCAGCGTCGTGGGGTCGCGCCCCTTGCGGTCGAGGTAGTCGATCTTGATGCCTGCCTGGGTAGTGAGCTTGTAACCCAGGTAGTCGGAGATGTTGGTCAGCTGCAGGGCGGTGGCGGTGCCGTTCATATCGGCGTCACCCTCGAAGTCGTTGAGGAAGGTGAACTCGATCCCCCCCTGAACGAAGGTATGCGTCAGCAGTGAAAGCCCGGCGATGAGCCCGCCGACCTGCGCCAGCTCCACCCTTTTCTCCCGGTTGGATGTCGCAAGACCCAGGGTTTGCCGCCGGTATTCGCTCTTCCACCTCGGCTCGAACCAGAGGACGCCGAGGTCGAACCGGTAGCTGGCCTTGTTGATCAGGCCGAAGAAGTAATCCTTCGCCCTCAGCCCCAGGAGGTCGAGCTCCACCTCGTCCTTGCGCTGGTTGTAGTAATCCCACTTCAGGTAGTTGCTCGTCGACAACCCGGCGATCCGATAGTCGTGACCGGCCCAGAAACTGTTGGTCCAAGTGTCGGGGGCCACCAGGGGATCGACGATGGAGGTCCCTTCCCCGGTTTTCAGGTTGGCGTTCGGCAGCCACTGCAGGAGGTCGTTGGGTATGTCGTCCCTCACCGACTTGAGCATGTCGAAAACCCTGAAACGCCCCCAGACGGGAATGTCGCGGTCCAGGGTGAACATCAGGTAGTCGACGTGGTTTTTCTGGTCGGAGGAGATCAGGTCTTCGCGCAGGAGGCCTGCAGTCAAGCGGGTGTCGGGGGTAAGGTGCGTCCCGGCGTAGAGGTTGAACCCTTCGTGATCCTTGCGGTAGGGGTAATCCGGATCCTCGTCGTTCTCGAAACGGTCGACCCACAGGTTGTTGTTGAGATCGATACCGAAGAGGAACTCCGGACGGTCGACGTTGTGCCGCAGGAACGACTCCTCGTAGTCCGGTACCGAGTTGGTTATCACCGCGTTGTCGTTCTGGTTGAAGTCGGAAATGAAGTCGTTGTTTTCGTCCCATCCAGGAAACACCTCGCGGTCCCCCGCCAGAGAGTCCCTGCGTCTCGTATCGGGGAAGCGATCCTGGTCGTCGTTGTCTTCGACCAGCTCCACCGCGTACAACCGGGTGTCGTCGTAACCGATGAAGCCATCCGTGGAGGTGGCGAACGTTCGGGTGTTGTAGCGCGGGTTCATGCTGTAAACCTCCCCGAACAGGAACCAGGGATAGTTGCTCCGCGAGGCGTTGATCATCCAAGCCGGCGCCGCCCGCGCCCCTTTGAAGCCCGAGGAGGTAGAGTGGCTTTCGCTGGCGATATTGGGATACTTCGTGAAGGAGTAGCTCAGGTCGTACTCGGCGAAGACGTCGAAACCCGCCACGTCCGACAGCTCCAGAGTCCCCCCGAGAATCTGCGTCGCCGTCGGCAGGCCGTATTCGAAGCTGACCACGCGCAGGTTGGTGTTGTCCTGCACGTTGCCCTCGGCCCGGGTTACGGGCAGCAGAACCGCGTCCCCGGACTGGCTAACCTGCTGGCTGGAGGTGATCCAGATCTGGTAGTCGTTCCCCAGAACCAGGCGGAATTCGACCTTTTCGATCTCCTCCTTCGGGGCGCTCGAACGATTGACGAAATCGGGGTTGTTGAAGTCGTAGCGAAGGCGGATCTCCTCGGCGCCGTCGGCGGCGAGGTATCCCTCTTCGATGAACCCGCCCTCCACAATCGGTTCGAAGCGGATCTTCTGGCCTTCGTCCCGGAGCTTCCTGCCCTCCGCGTCCCGCCCGGAGTAGGTGATGATGATGTCCGAGCCGGCCGGAAAGTAGGCCGCCCCTCCCTTGCCGTCCTCGGGAGAGTCGTCGCGCAGCACGATCTCGATGAAGCTGACGGTTTTGTTCTGATCGATGGTCAGCTCCCCGGAGAAGGGGTCGCCGCTGAAACCGTCGCGCAGGGTGTTTGACTGGTGCGAGTTCACGTAGGTGAGGCCGACGGTGGCGAAATCGCCGACCTGGCCTTCCACCCGGCCGCCGAACAGGGAGGTGGCGTTCGTTGCCAGCCGTTCCAGGTCGAGCGTCGAGCTGCCTCCCGGGGAGCTGATGCGCGAATAGACGACCGTTCCCATGTACTTGTCGGAAGCCCAGTCGAACTGGACCCCGTCCCACCTGGGTTTGGAGAAGGTCATCGGGGTCAGCGTCGTCCGCAGCTGGTTGCTGATCGTCAGCGCGTACTGGTACTGCCCCTTGGCGTCCGCGGAAATCACCGCCCCGCTGAACCACCCGTCGAAACGGTTGGCCTTGAGCACCGAGCTGCCGAACTGCTGGGGCTGGCTCTGCGAATTGTTGAAGATGAGCCAGCCGTGAGTGACGAAGTTCCCGTAGAGGTCGTAGTAATAGTCCCCTTCCAGGGCGATATCGACATAACGGGCGAAGTGCCTGCGGGCGTAGTTCGAGTATTCCCACTGTTTCCAGGCGTACTCGGCATACAGCTCCTGGGACACGTACCACTTCTTCATCGCCGGGTCGAGGGCTCCGAACAGGACCCCGGGGCCGCGCGGATCGAATGAGACTTCGCCTCCCCGCCGAACGTTGCCCAGCCGTGACCCGTACTCCTGGGCGGCGGCAGACGAGGTTGTCGCTGCCAGCGCCGCGGCGACGAGGATGGTTGCTGCTGGTCGTCCGATTATTCTCACGACACCCTCCCAGATGTTGAGATCTCTCAATAGGCAACCGAAATGAGGCGGGCCACCGCGGCCTCTCCCCGGTCCTTCGAATCGACGTCGAGCTCGATGCGGCAGATGTACATTCCCGGGGGCACGGACTTCCCGGCATTGTCCACCCCGGACCATTGAATCGTGTGCGCTCCGCCGGATACCACCTGCTTCGCCTCCCAGACGCGACGTCCGTCGAGAGAGTGGATGCTTACCCCGAGCTCTCTGCCGGCGGTTATCTTGAAGACCGAAAGGCCGATCCGGGCTGCGTCGTTGATGCCGTCGCCGTTGGGGGTAAACGGATTCGGGCTTATCTCCACCTCGGAGAGCGCCGCCAGACCCAGGGGCACGCCGATCGACAAGGTGTTGCCGTCGAACGCCGGGGTCGCGTCGCCGGCCTCGATCGTCTGCCAGGGCGCCTCCGGATCGGCGCCGCCCCCGCTGTTGCGGGCGGCGAGCACCAGGGTCGTGCCGTTTCGGTACACCGGGGCGGCGAAAGTAACGCGCATGAGGTTGCCCTCGGCGACGACCGATCCCCGCTCGGCCCTTCCGAGACTGCTGTAGCCCGCCGAGGTCAGGGTGTCGCCTCCCGCTGAAAACGGAAACTGCGAGCCGTCTCCCTGCAGAACCCGGAAGTAGCGAACCGGGCCCTGCTCGGAGGGATCGAGTTCGGCGTAGTCGGGGTGGTCGACTTCCGCCAGCCCGCCATCGGCCTCCAGACGGAAGTACTGCACGGCGCCCTGCTCTTCGCCGCTCAGCAGGCCATAGGCCGCAGCCGTCAGCATGACGCCGTTCTGATCGACCGGAACCTCGTCCCCTTCAGAGGTGATGCGATGGTAAACCGGTTCGGCATCGTCGCGGCTCGTCTGCAGTTCGGGAAACCGCACCCAGATCGAATCGGCGCCGTTGCGCAGCACCTCGAGGCCGGCTCCCTCCTGGTCCGAGAAAACTCCATCGACCGGCCTGAAAGTCTGATCCGCGGTCCCGGAGGCCGGATCCGCGCCGACCGCGAGCTCGAGAAGCTCGATGCCGCCGCTGCCCAGCTCGAGCAGGATCTCGTCGAACCCCAGGCTTCGCGACGGGGCCGGGTCCTCGATGAAGTTGGGCCGTATGTACACCTCGAAGGTGTCGACCACCCCGGGATCGGGAACCTCGCTGGGCCAGACCTCCGCGAGGATGCGTTCCCCGACGGGAGCTACCAGCTCTATCTCCAGCGAGCGGATGCGCGCAGCCGCCTCGCGCTCGTCGGTGGTGAGCACGACCTGGGCCTGCAGGTATTTGCGCAGGCCGGGAGAGGTGACGCGGTCCCCGGATCCCTGGTAGACGTTGCTCCAGGGACTCCAGCCGGAAGTCGGCACGAAAACGGTGTCCGGGGGAGGCGGCCGCCGCAGACTCTTCCAGGCCGTCAGGCTGATCTCCTTGCCGGCGTCGTCGAAGTAGCGGACCACCTTGCCGAGCAGATCGCCGCTGCGGGTCCGCACCTCTATGCCGGTTCCCGGGGGAGTGTCGGCGTCCCAGAAGATGCGGCCGAGGTTGCGGGTTCCCGGCAGGGCGAACAGATCCGACTCGAGGACGACTTCGGCCGGGTAAGCCCGGGTGTACAGCTGGTACTCGACGATGCCCGCCCCCTCGCTGGAGGTGCGGAAGGCATCCCTTTCGCTGACGATGCGTGTCTCCAGGAAGCGGATTCTCGGGGCTTCGGGGTACTCGTCCTTTATCTGCAGGTACTGGGGAGCCTGGTTCTTCTCCCGCTCCGCGGAGCTGAGACGCGTCCATTTCAGCCGCCCGCGCGCGTCACTGGTGCCGTCGGAGCCGCGGTGGATGTAGCCGTCGAAGACCGTGGTGTAGCTGCGGATCCAGACCGCCGAGATGCGCAGCTGATCGAGCCAGAAGGTCGCCCCGAGGTCGGCGACCATGAGGCCGCGCTGCGCCAGGGTCGGGGTCGGCAGCTGCTGCGAGAAATAGGTGTTGTAGTCCCCGTCGAAGGCGTCGATGGGGGAGCTGACCCCTTCGCCGATGACGTCGAAGCTGCCGCCGCCCTGCTTGATTCCCGGGCCGATGTTGTCCCCCAGGCCCCAGACCTCGACTTCTGACAGGCGGGGCCGCTCGCGCCGGTAGAAATCCCTGCGGCCCTGCCGCTGGCCGGGCAGCTGGTCGTACTCCTCCCGGGAGACCGGTTCCTCGAAGCCGCCCTGATCCCTGACGAAATGGACGATGTCGCCGCGGTCGGCCGGGTCGAGGTCCTGCCATTCGGCCTCGGATCCCAGCCTGGTGTGACGGGACCCCTTGGTGTCGAAGACGACGATGCGGATGGTCTCGACCATGCGGCCGTCCCAGCCGGGAGCGGCGTCCCGCGTGTCCTCCATCCCGAAACTGAAGGTCCGCTGGTCTTCGTTGGGGGCGTCGGTTCCCGCCACGACAGCGAATTCCAGCTCGCCTGCCTCTTCGAGAATCAGCTGCTGGCCGGGCTCGGTGAGCACCTTGAACTGGCGAAACGGATCTCCGTTCCCGGCATCTGCGAACTTCAGGACGATCTCGTCGACGAGCACCGTCCTCCCCAGGTCGATCTCGATCCACCATTTCTCGAGGGGATCGTTCGCGTCCGGCTCCCAGTAGGTACCGGGATCGCCGTCGAACAGGGCCCCCTGGTCGACGCTGCCGGAGCCGAGCCGGCTGACCCCCTGGCGAACGGAGTACTCGTAGATGGGGAAGGGAAGCTTGTCCTTGGTCTGGAAATCCATCCTCGAAGTCCTGCCCGTTCGGGCGTTCCTCAAGGTGAGGACCCCTTCCTTGGCAGCGGTCATCGTCGTGTCCTCGAGGACGAAGAGCACCCCGTCGATAACGAGGTGGGCCTCGTTGCCCGGATACTTGAGGAAGTTTGCGTCGAGATACTTCTCCATGTTGAGGTCGTTGCGCAGCTTCATTTCGCCGTTGGCGTCCAGGGAGAAGGTGCGCTGCACGTTGGGCACCGCCGTGAAGGCCCCGACCCCCCCGTGGACCCTGAACTTGTCGTCGACCGGCCAGGTCAGCTCGTCGATCGATCTCCGGTAGGTGCGGAAATCCTCCAGCACGTTGAAGCGCATTCGGAAGTAGTGCGGAACGACCGCGTCGCCGACGATGTCGACCGCGTGCGTTGGAATCGACCAGTTCTCCCAGTGGGAGGCGCTGTTGACGCTGATCAACTCGTTGCTGACCTCCGCCCCCCGGGTCTCCACCTGAGCCGGGGCGTGCCGGGCAGCTGCGAGCACCGCCAGGCTGCAGAGACCCGCGAGGAGCATGCGGGGATGCATTCCGTCATGTCGTTTCATGAGTATCCACCACCTGGAGCGTCAACCCGCCAGGAGGCTGTCCGGCAGGGCGCCCCTGAGATTCCCTTCGTGGACGACGACTTCGGCCTCGTATTTTTCGCGCAGGCTGTTTACCAACCTGTCGAGCTCCTTCGCCTCCCGCTCCCGCAGCAGCAGTTGGCGGGCCTTGTTCCGGGCCCGCTCGTACGGCTTCACCCCTTCGGGTATCCGCTCGGAAACACGGAAGACGGAGTATCCTTCCTCCACCTGCACCGGTCCGGTCCACTTCCCCGCGGAGGCCTGGTCGATGGCGGCCATCAGGAGGGGATAAACCAGGGCGTCCCGGGGGTGGAAGTGGTATCGGCCCTCGTTTTCGACGGCGTCGGACCTCGTGCTGCGGGAAACGAGGTTCTCGAAAGGCTCCCCGTCCAGCAGTTCTTGCTTGCACCCGGCGGCCTCTGCCACACTGGGCAGCAACAGCTCTTCGACCGAGGTGTAGGGTTCTATGCGGAACATCCCGGGGTTGGCATCGTAGTAGGCGCGGATGTCCGCCTCCGACAGCTCGATCTCCTCCATGGCGAGGGCCCTGAGCCGGCCGGCGAGAACGTTGATGCGGACCCGTTCCCGGTACTCGGCGATGTCGGGCCTGTCGTAGTAGCCGGCCCCTCGCGCCGCCCGCCGTATCAGGTAAGGGCGCAGAACCGCCCCGTTGAACGTCGCCGCCGCGTCGGCGCTGTCAGCGAAGGCGCGGCGAAGATTCCCGGCCCGCAGGGCTTCGTTCGCCTCGGCAACGCCGATTGCTCCTTCGTCGTGGAGGTAAAGGGCGGTGGTGCTGGCGGGCAGATCCCCGGTCTGCCGGCGGCCGTAGGCCTCGATCAGTTCCCTGAGGCCTGCCGCATTCAGGCGTACCTCGAAGGATTCCTGCAGGCGTTCCAGGTGTTGCCGTTCGGCCCGGGTCCGGCGCTCGGTCTGCAGGAGAGTCTCTATGAAAGTCCGGTGCCTGGCGAACGGAACGCCGCGTTCGTCGGTGAAGCGGAATACCTGCCAGGCGCCCCTTCCGGCGGGGATCGGCGGCGACACCTTCCCCGCGGGAAGGCTGCGAAACAGATCGGGAGGGAGGTTGAGTCTGTCGATCGTCCTCGGGCCGACGTAGCCCAGCTCGCCCCCCTGGGCCGCCGAACGGGAGTCGAGTGAGTACCGACTCGCAACTTCCTCGAAAGAACGGCCCCCCGACAGTGCTGCAAGCACGCTGTCCATGGTGGCCCGGTCGGCAACCAGGACGGCGCTGCACAGACGCTCGCGGCCGAACCCCTCCTGCTCGAACCGGGCCCTGGCGTCCGCCTCGGTGACCGGGGGTACTGAAGGAATCTCCGCTGTCAGATACAACCGGCGAACCTGCTTGTCTACGGCTTCGCGGATCTCCGCCTGCACTTCCTCCAGGGATTCCAGAGCCTGGTTTTCCGCTTCGAGAAGCATCAGGCGTCCGTCGACCATCACCTGCAGGTAGTGGCGGCGCGCTTCGTCGCCGGCGGCATTTGCCCGCTGCCCCGGCAGCAGGTCGGCGACCAGGTTTCGCAGGGCGCCGGCCTCGACGCGATACCTCCCGACCTCCGCGACGACGTCCCTGTCCGGGTGCCCGCAGGACATCACCTGCAACCAGACGATCCCGGCCCAAAACGGGATGCGGTTCATGAACCTGTTGTCGGTGTGGCTTCCGTCCCGCACTGTCGATGTCATGTCATTGCCTTCGATCGCCAAGGGCCTGAAGATATCGATAGCCATCCGCCTGCTCAATGAGATTCTGGCCGGCTGTTGAAGAGTTGAAAACGGCATACTGTATCAGGTTTCAAATCCGGCCCCGGGCGGATGGAAAACAGGATTGTCCCCCCCCGCGGTATTGAGTTTCTTAATGGGAACCGCGACGTCCCCTTAATTGCTACACGGCAGCCGAGGGAGGCCGGAAGTGAACGACCTGTTCACACCAATCGGAAACATGGCGGTCGCAGCAGTTGTCTTCTGGGGTGCCGCCGATGCCCTGGCCCGCACCGAATACCGCCTCGGCGGGGAGGACGGGAATCCCTGGGAAGCGGCGACGAGCCCGGCCGAGGCGGGAGAGTACTTCATTCTCGGCAGCGGGGGAGACATCGAGCGCCGGGAGACGGTGGGAATAACACCGTTCGGCCAGGCCGGCGGCGACGGGATCGACACCCGGGCCAACACCATCGAGCCCTGGTTCTTCGACGGCAGCGTCAACGTTGCGGTCACCGACCCGACCACGGGAGTAACGGACGTACCCCTGCCCCTGGTCGGAGGCCGGGTGCAGGTCGCCACCAGCTGCGTGCACGCGGGCACCATACAGAACTACAAGCCGTCGTTCGACGGCGATCCCAAGACGGCCACCTTCTACAAGATCATCTACAACGCCAGATTCCGGAGCGCATCCGGGTACAAGGGTATCGCCATACTCGATCTGGGCGTTCCCGTTCCCCTCTCGCGGATCCGTTTCTATCCTCGCCTCGGTCAGCGCGACGACGCGCGCCTGATCGAGTCGCTTGCCGATCCCCCCATCCCCCTCGAATCCTTCAACGTCGAAAGCTACGCGGAGAACTTTCTCAACGGATTCACCATCCGCGTCGCCGACAACTCGGTCGGCATCTTCGTCAAGGGGCCGTGCGACCGCAATCCCCACGGCACTCATTCCAAGCATCCGAACTGGCCCGAACGCGGAGACAGGCGGTTCGACGTCCTCTACAGCACCGAGGAGAACATCGACACGGTCGTCGACCTGCAGTTTCCCACCCGTTCGGTGCGCTGGCTCCTGTTCGAACCGAACCCCACCCACAGCTGGGAAGTGGCCGAACTGGAAATCTATCCCGAGGGGTACGTCCGCGAGACCGGCATCGTCTCCCAGATCATGGACTTCGGCAAGCACGTAAACTGGGGCAGGATCCGCTGGAGCGGCGACTTCCCGGAAGGAACGAGGGTTGAGGTGCGCACCCGCACCGGCAACACTCCCGATCCAAGCCTTTACTTCGAGATGGACCCCAACGGAAACGTCGTTCCCACCACCAAAGAGGTGTACGAAGACATTAATTTCCTCGATCAGGTGCCGATCGAATACGACACGGAGAACTGGACTTTCTGGTCTCCGGTCTACGACTTCGAGGGCGGACGCCGCGATTCCTCGCTCCCGGCCGGAAGCTGGGAGGACGGCCTGCCGGTCGTTTCCGAGGGACTCGGGCGCTACCTGCAGCTCGATATCCGCATGTTCGGCACCTTCGAGGTCGCCCCGCGACTCGAACAGGTCGCCATCCTCTTCAGCGAGACGCCTGTCGCGCAGGAGGTGGTGGGTGAAATCTGGCCGGTCGAGGTAAAAAGCTTCGACCCGGAAACCTTCACCTACGTGATCAAGCCGCGGTTCGACGAGGAGGACAGCGGGTTCGACCGCCTGGAAGTCATAACCCACTCCCGGGCGGAGCAGGTGCGGTCCGTCACCATCGACGGCGTCTACGAGGTCGATCTCAACGAGTTTCCCCCCGTGGTCGAAGACGACCGCCTGGTTGTCGCATTCCCCTTCCGGGTGGCCGATCCCGACAGCAGTTTCAAGCAGATCGAGGTCGTTTTCGACGCCCCGGTTCTCCGCTTCGGAACCCAGTTCACCGGCTGGGTCTACGACAGCTCCGATCCCGACCTCATCAAGCAGCGCATCGAGGCGGGCAACGCCACCTTCCGGTTCTCCGGGGACGACCTGTCGGTGCGCTCGCCGATCGGCGGCGACCTGCTCGCCGACGTGACGGTCGGCCCCAACCCCTTCACCCCCAACGGCGACGGCGTCAACGACCGGGTCTTCGTGGACTACAAGCTGCGGGAAGTGACCGACGCCCGAGAGGTCCTGCTGGAAATCTTCGACCTTTCCGGCAGGCCTGTCGCCACCCTGAGCTCCGGCCTGTCGACCAGCGGAGCCTACCGGCAGACCTGGGACGGCCGCACTGCCAGCGGCGCCCTGGCGCCTCCCGGCACCTACCTGTACCGGATCAGACTCGAGGCCGAGAAGGTCGACGAGGTTATCGGCCTGTTCGCCCTGGCCTATTGAGTGGGGGCGGACGCCGCGGGCAAACAGCCCTGCGGCCTTCTCTGATGTCTGGCAGGGGCCGGGCATTCGGCGCGACGGGAATGAACCGGGCAACTGTCATTCTCTCCCTTTTCGCCCTCGCTGCGCCGGATCTTTTCGCCCTGCCTGTTTCCCGGGCCAGAGCCCCGGCGGAATGGGAAGAGGTCCAGGGGGTGGTGCTGGGGTGGTTCGAGGCCGACTTCCTCTGGCAGCAGTCCCAGGCAAAGGAGTTCGGAGGCTGGACGGATACGATGATCCGGGCCCGCCGGGAGTTTGTGGGAGAGCACGTCGAACTGGTCGGGGCTCTCCTGGAGACCGGGGTGGAGGTGTACATCCTCGACGATACGACGAACTCCTACAGCCTGCCGGATACGTTGTCCGAGCTGGGACTGGAGGCGCCGGAAATCCACGTCGTGCCGTTTTTCCCGTCGTACCGGGAGGACAGGATCTACAAGCCCTGGTTGAGGGACAACGGTCCGTTCTCCGTCTACCGGGAAGAGGTCGAGTCGCTGCAGCTGCTCGGTTGGCGGAACGACGTGGGCGGGGAAATCACCGCCAGGTTCATGCAGAAATCACTTCACACGTTCGATACGGACGCCGGCTACTACACCGACGGGGGCAACTACATCGTCGACGGCAGGGGGAGACTGTTCTACGACTCCCGATATCAGCCTGAAAACCCGAGGGAACGGAAAACGGTGTGGGAAATCTGGAAGGAGTCGTTCGGCATTGAAGAACTGGTCGAATTGCCGCCCTACCAGATCCACCTCGACTACTACCTGAAGCTCGTCGACGAGGAGACCTTTTTCGTCAGCGAAATCCCCGCAACGAACTATCTCGGCAACGAACAGAGAAGCGACGATCAGAATAGAATCGAAGCCGCCGTGGAGGCGATCCGGTCCCGCACCCTGTCCCGTTCCGGCCGGCCCTACCGGTTTGTTCGCATTGCCAACAGCCCATCCAGGGCCGGCAGCTATGAAACCGTCGACGCGACCTATATCAACTCGCTGATCATCAACGCGACCGTCATTGTTCCGACCTTCGACCATCCGCCTTCCGACACCGAGGCGTTGCGGCTGTACGAAAAACACATGCCGGGCTATCGCATCCTGGCCGTCCCTTCTTCCCGGTTTGCCGAGCGGGGAGGTGGAATCCACTGCGCGGCCAGGGAGATCTACGCCGACGACCCCCTGCTGATCGTCCACGACCGGCTCCCCGGTTCGATGCCGCCGGCAGGGGGGTACGAAATCGATGCCCGCATTCAATCCGCATCCGGTATTGCCGATGCGGTTTTACACTGGAGGGCGGGCGATACCGGGCGGTTCGAGCAGGTGCCGATGGCGTACCGGCGTGGAGACCGTTTCACCGCAACCATTCCCGGGCAGCCTCCCGGAACGCGGGTTCACTACTACGTCGAAGCGACCAGCAACGACGGAAAGAGGATGACCAAGCCGATGGTAGCCACGGAATGGGCTTACAGCTTCGACGTCGTTGAAGAGAAGGTCAGCACCGAGGTGAGCAGCCCCGCCGCCGGGCCCGCGGCCGGGGAAATTTCGCTCTCTCAGAACTTTCCCAACCCGTTCAATCACACAACGGGAATAAACTGCTACCTGCCGGAACCGGCCGAGGTGGATATATCCGTTTTCGACCTCGGCGGCAGGAGAATACGGACCCTTGTCCGGGGATTCATGCCCCGGGGACAACGGACCGTCAGGTGGGACGCATCCGGCCTGGCTACCGGCGTTTACCTGTACCGGATCAGGTCCGGCAACTTCGAGGACGTGAGACGGGCGACTTTGATCAGGTGAGGAAATGCGTGCTGTCCGGCAGGGCCGCAGGTTTCCGGGTCGCCCGTTAACGGGCGGGTGGCCGTCGGGAAAGAGTCGCGTTCAACCGCTTTTTCCAGGGTCGGTTGCAGGCGGCTCCGCCGAAGCTGGTTGATCGCTGTCGGGATTATCCGGTTTCAGCATCGATTTGCCCGCAAGGACACCCGCCTGGTGAAGCGAAACCCCTGCTGCAGGATCAGGCCGATCAGGGCATCTTCCGCTCTTTCGCGGTAGATGGCGAATTCCGCCTCATCGCGATCCGGGGACAGGAGAGCCCGGCGGGGGAAGGGGGGAGGCATCTCTTCCCGCCTCGAGCCGGGGGCTGGCGAGAACACCGCGGGAATCGGCCGAGAGGAAACCAGCTCGCCCTCCCGGAGGAACAGGGACGACACCGCCAGCCTCGGGAGGACAGGGCGGGTTCGGTGGATTTCGCTTCTTCCCTGTTCAGGATCGAGCCGCTCGCGGGAAATCCACTCCGGCTTCACCTCCCCGGCAGCCCCATCCCCCGGCCATTCCCAGACCTGGTAACCGGCGGCGCCCGAAACCCTCGCCCAGCTCAGGATCGCCAGGTCGTCCGACGGAGTGCAGTACACCGCGGCCGGGGCGGGAACCTCCGCTTCGTTCCGGGCGGCTTCTCCCGCAGGCTCCGCGTTCCCCCATGTCGCCGCAAGGAGAAAAGCCGGCCACCATCCGTTCCTTGTCAGCATGGCATGCGTCCCTGAAAAGCACATGACTCGCTGTCGGTCCCTGCCTTTTTCAGAAGATGCGGTTAATATACAGGATACAGGTAGGGAGCAACGAAACCCCCGGGGCGGCAATCCGCCCATGCCCGGACCGCCAAGCTATTTCAGCCCTTCCGGTTTCGTACCTTAAACCGTCGTGACTCCACTGTCCCGCACCTGCCATCTCTTCCCGTTGCGAGCATCGCTCATCCTGCTCGCACTGTTCTCCTCCTCCGTTTCCGCGGCTCCGCTCGAGCTGACCGAATCGCCGTCGGGAGACCTCCTCCTGCGGCTTCGCCTCGACCTCCGGCAGGGAGGCCGCGTGCCGTCTTCCGAAGTCGACGGCAGACTCACCCACGAGCTGGCGTTTCCAGAGCTGCCGGCCAGGCTCGCCACGCCCGGGGGTATCGAGCTGCCTTTCGCCGCCCACCTGATCGCGGCTCCCCCGGGGGCCGGCGTCGAGCTCGAGGTTCTCGAGGCCCGGTTCGAAGAGCTCGAAGGAATCCACCTTCCGCCTGCTTCCCCCTCCGCTGAAACCAGACGCCCTTCAGGTCTCGTCGAGTCGGAGTACCTCGGCATCCTGCGCGGCGTCGACGCGTACGGTCTGCGTCTGTTTCCGGTCTCCTACGACCCGGGGATGCAGCGGCTCTCGGTCTGCACCGACCTTCTGGTAGCGGTCCGTTTTTCCGGGAGCCGCCGATTCAAGCCGGGCGCCGACGATCCCGGACCCTCCCCCCTGTACGGGGCTTTCCTCAATCCGCCTGCCGGAATGCCCCCCCGGCCGGCGGCCAAGCGCGCCCGCCTCGACGACCGCGGCGGCTGGTACGACCCGGCTCTCCCCTGGGTAAAGGTGAAGGTCGCCCACGACGGCGTCTTCCGCATCGACCGCCGCTGGCTCGCGGCGCGATCCGTCGACGCCGGGGAGATCGACCCCCTCACCTTGCGGCTTTTTCACCTCGGCAGCGAGCAGCCTCTGCAGGTCTTCGGGCAGGAGGACGGGTCGTTCGACGAGAGCGACTACCTGCTGTTCGTCGGCCGCTTCCGCCGCGACAAGACCCCGGAGGAAGGGGGAAAGGATTTCGAGAGCATCTACGGCCGCGAAAACTTCTACTGGCTTACCTGGGGAGCGGAGGCGGGACGGCGGTTCCAGCCCGAGACCGCGGAACCGGTTGCCGGGTACCCGGTCGCCCAATTCCACTGGACCACCGCCCATTTCGAGGAGGACCAGTGGTTTCAGGTGTTCGCGGATGCCCCGGACATAATCCGCGACCACTGGTTCTGGAGGCGGCGTCCCATCCGCGGTCTCGATGTCGACACCCCCGGTTCGGCGGTGTTCACCGGAGAGCTGCCCACCCCTGCTGTTGGAGAGGAGGAGTACGACGCCCGGCTGCGGGTCGCCCTGCACGGACAGACCCCCGCCCACCACACGGTGATCAAACTGAACAACCACCAGGTCGGCGACTATCGCTGGCAGGGGCAGATCGAGTTCGAGATCGACGAGGAGATCCCCTCGACGTACCTGAGGAAGGGGACCAACAGGCTGCTCGTCCAGGCGTTCGCCAGCGCCACCGAAGGCCGGGACCAGACGCTGTTCAACTACTTCGCGATCGACTACCGCAGCCGCTACGTGGCCTGGCCCGGATACCTGCGCTTCAACCACGAACCCTCGACCGGCACGCAGTTTGTCGTGTTCGACTTTTCCCATCCCGAAATCCACCTGTTCGACACGGCGCGGGAAATCGTTTTTTCCGGGATGCTGATAGACACTGCCCGCGCTCCGCTCTACACAGCGATTTTCGAAGACGGGAACAACACCGGGGCCGAGTACGTCATCGTCGACAGCGCCAGCATCCGCACACCCCGCGGCGCGCTCGATTCCCCTTCGGGGTTGCGGACGGCGCATCGGGGAGCCGACTACCTGGTAATCTCCCACGAGGACTTTCTCGACGCCGCCGAAAGGCTCGCCGGCCATCGCCGGGACAGCGGCCTTTCCGCGGAAGTCGTCGACGTGGAGGACATCTTCGACGAGTTCTCGCACGGCCTGATGCTGCGCGAGGCGATCGGCGCCTTCATCTCTCACGCCTACCACAACTGGGAGCTGCCTCCGCAGTACGTGCTTTTGTTCGGTGACGCCACCTTCGACTACCGCAACCTGCTGGGGGGAGGCCGGCCCAGCTTTGTCCCCACCCTCTACTACGACGCGCGCCGGCGCGGCAATTCTCCCAGCGACTACCTCTACAGCCTGGTCGACGGCGACGACCTTCTCCCGGATGTCGCCGTCGGCCGGCTGGCGGTAGAGACCGCCGTGGAAGCGGAGGGGGTGGTCGACAAGATCGTCGGCTACGACACCGAACCTGCCCCCGGGGACTGGCGCAGCCGCGTCGTCTACCTGGCCAACCACCATCCCAAGAACGAGTTCACACGGCCGAGCGACGAGCTGGCCTCCCGCTTCAGCGAGCCGTTCGGGTTGCAGTCGGTCAAGATCTACAACCCCGACGAGAAACACCTCCCCAACCCGACGGGAAAGGCATTCCTCGACGCCCTCAACGCCGGCGCCCTGCTGGTGAACTTCAACGGCCACGGCGCCGCCGGCACGATGCAGTACGTGTTCTCGCTGCAGTTCCCCGACTGGGACTACCTGTCGCAGGTCGACAACGGCCCTCGCCTGCCGCTGGTGACGGCGCTCTCCTGCCTCAACGGGATGTTCGTCAACCCGCACACCGAAGCGATCGGCGAGGTCTTCACCGACCGCGCCGACGGCGGCTCGATCGCCTTCATCTCGGCCTCGGCGCAGAGCTTCACCTCGCAGAACGACCTTCTGGGCAAGCAGCTGTTCGGGCAGTTCTTCACGGAAGAAAGGCTCGCATTCGGCCCTGCCCTGAACGCCGCCAAAGCCCGGGTCCTGGCGGCGCACCCTTCCTGGACCGCTTCCGCCCTGACGATGCAGCTGTTCGGCGACCCCGCCCAGGAGCTCGCCCTGCCGCGGTTGCCCGACTATCAGCCCCGGGAACTCACCACGGGAGAAGAGTTGCTGAGCGGCGGCACCGTTCCGGTCACCGCGGTGCTTGTCAACAACACCCGCGCCACCCGGGACAGCGTCACCGTGCTCGTCGCCGCCCGCGGGGAGGCGACCGGCGACACCCTCTACCTCGAACGCCAGGCCCCGTTCGTCGGCAGCCGCCGCCTCTCTTTCGATTGGCGCATCGGGGACCGCCGCGGGGAGCACCTGCTCGAGGTCGTCCTCGACCCGGAAGACCTCGTGGCCGAGCTCGACGAGGGCAACAACGCCGCCTCGGCCCCCGTCGACATCCTGTCCCCCCTCGTCCCGGAGCTGCTGTTCCCGCCTGCCGGCGCGGTGATTCCGGTTGCGGCAGCGAGCTTCGAGGCGGTTATCGAAGGGGAGGGGGGACAGGTCGAGTTCCAGCTGTCGACCGCCGGCGACTTCGCCTCGGACAGCTCGACCGTTTCCCCGGCTGTCGAGATCGAAGAGGGAATCGCCGTGTTCGCCCCCGCACTTCCCGAGGGCCCGTGGTTCTGGCGGGCCCGGGCGGTGGACGGTGCTGTCCCGGGGCCCTGGAGCGCGGCCCGCTCCCTTTGGCTCAGCGAGGAAGCCCCCGTGCCCGGTGAGCAGTTGCGCTGGCGGCAGACGGCGGTGCAGATGGCCGGCGGCGGCCTCGAGTCCCTCGAGCTCGACAGGGACCTGCTCCGGGTCACCCGCAGCTCATCCCCACTCAGGCCGGGAAGCGCGACCCGCGAGGACGGGTTCACGGTGCGCGGCCTGAAGGGCGCGGGAGTGCTCGTTACCGACGGGACTTACCTGTATGTCAAGCGCTGGTTCAACGACTCCTCGACCATCTACCCCGGCATTGACTTCTTCACCCGCATCGGAACCGGGCTGAACGGAACCGTGCGGGCCCGCAACTACGGCGTCTTCGGGGATTCGACCACTGCCGGCATCTCCGCAGCCTGCCACGGTGACGGCTACATCTACAGCGAAAGCAGCCGCGCTTTCGAGATCGAGCGTATATCCCTCGCGACCGGACGCCTCGATACCGCGGCGGTGCCGGACGGCCTGCTCGAGTGGAAGTCCGGCAAGGTCGAGGACGGACACTCCCTGATCACCTCCGACGGCGAGTTCATCTACAACGTGGCGATGAGCGCGGAATCCGGGATGCGCACCGCCTGGGGCGTTCGCGTCTTCGATCCCGCCGATGGATGGCGGCTGCTGCGGGAATTCACCTCCCCGCCGACGGAGACCGGCTTCACTTTCGAGTGGACGGACGGCATCCTCGCCGACGGCGAACGCCTCTACTTCATCGAGTTCGGCGGACAGCACCGCATTCGCATGGTCGACGCCCTGGACGGCCGCTTCATCGACGAATGGATGAGCGACCAGGACACCACCCGCGCGATCACGGGACAGTTCGACTGGGTCAACAACAAGGCCTGGCTGGGGGACCTTCGGGGATCGGCGGTCTTTCGCTACTCCGGGACGGGCATCCCGGTTACCGGGGCCGCCCGGAGCGGTCCCATCGGTCCTGCGGAACGCTGGCACAGCATGGCCGTCGCGGCTTCCGGTGCGGTGGCCATCGACCTTCAGTCGGCCCGCGAGGGCGGCGCCTGGAGCACGCTGCCCGGATTCTCCGGTCTCACCCCCGGGGCGGTCGATCTGTCGGGGGTCGACGCCGCACGCCATCCCCTGCTGCGTCTGCACGCCACCTTGAGCGACACGACGCGGGAGCGGGCTGCCGCCGCCCTGGACCGCTGGGAGGTGGTGTGGGACCCGGCCCCCGACCTGAAAGCCGTTGCAGCCGCGGTCGAACCCGGCGACAGCGGTTTCGCCGCCGACGTAACCGTCCGCAACCTTTCTGCATTTGCGGTCACCGGCGCGGTCGTCCAGCTGCTGGCCGGCGGGAGCGCCGTAGCCGAGGGTGTCCGGACACTGCCTGCGCTGGAACGCGGGGCAGCCGGCCAGGTCCGCATCGAGCTCGTCGGGGAGCCGGACGATTTCCCCGTTGTCGCCCGGGTATTCATCCCCGGCCGGCCCGACGCCCACCCCGGGGACAACACGATCCGGCTGCCGGTGGAACCGAATGCTCCCCGTTTCTCCGCGCGTCGGTGGCCGGCGGGGGAGCCGTTCCTGCACGGGGATCCGCTCCTGCCGGGTCAGGCGCTGTTCATTCGCGGGCCCTTCGTCGAATCGGGACGGATCCTCCTCGCCGTCGACGGATCGCCGCGGCAGCCGGATTCGACCTTCGCCGCCTCTCCGGATTCAGGGGTGCGGGTGCTGTTCCGGCCGGATCTGCCCCCGGGCCGGCACCAGTTGCAATTGCGGCTCCTCAGCGGCGACAGGGAAATCGGCTCGGAAACACTCGCAATCGTCGTTGCCGATGAACTGGCGCTGGCCAACGTGCTGGTGCACCCCCACCCGGTGAGGGAGCGGACGGCCTTCACCTACGTGCTGTCGCACGAGGCGGAGGTGAGCGTCGAGCTTTTCAGCCTCAGCGGCAGGCGTGTGGTGCGGCTCGGTCCGCGGCGACAGGAGGCGGGGTTCCGACAGCTGGAGTGGGACGGCCGGGACGCGGACGGAGGCCTCGTCGCCAACGGTACCTACCTCTACCTGGTCGAGGCGGCGGCGGGAAACAGACGTATCCGGCAGCGAGGGCCCCTTGTGATAGTCAGGTAGGGATCCGGAACGGATTTGCGAGGGCCGGCCTGATCAGCCCCTCACCGTCCACTGCGGTGACTCACCCTGCAAGTCGGTCCACCTCGGCGAGGATTTGATCGGGCGCCAGGCGGTCGGAGATGTCTTGCCCGACGTATCTCCACTCGATCCGGCCCCCGGGAGTGACGATGAAGACCGACGGCGTCGCCAGGCTGTCGTTGAGAAGGTCGTAGACCCCGTAGTCCCTGGCCACCTCGGCGTCGAGGTCCGAAAGGATGGGGAACCCGGCGCCGGTGAGCTCTGCCATCTCCAGCCCCTTGGCGGGGTTATCGGTGCTGATGGCCGCCAGCGACACGTTCCGTTCCAGGAACCCGGGGTAGGCTTCTGCCAGCTCACCTAGCTGGACTTTGCACCCACCTCAGAAAAACCCCCTGTAAAACACCAGGACGGCTGCGGCCCGGTTGTCGAGCAGACCGGACAATGAAACGGTGGTTCCGTCCGCTGCAGGCAAGGTGAAGGCAGGGGCCCGGTCCCCCGGGGAGACCGCATTGGAGCCGCAGCCGGCGATAGCGGCCAGAGCCGCGGCTGCCAGGGGCAGCACCGCCTTCGAGAAGTCCCCGCGGTTCGGGAGGCCCTTTTCCGGTCCTCCAGCGGATCCCCCGTGGATCACACCCTGCGGCCCGTTTCCGGCGGTTCGAGCAGCTCAGGCGGATGCCTGCGCGCGCACCGCCTCGATCTTCCCGTCCCGCTCGCTGAAGATCCTGTCGCGCACCTGGTTCATCTCTTCCTGAAGCTGGCCCTGCTGCTCGGCGAACCCCTGCGGGTCGGCCTCCTGGGCCAGTTTCGCGAGCCGCTGTTTGAGCGCGATCTCCTGCTCCGCCCACTTGGCCTCGTATTCGTTCCTGATGTCGGAGATGGCCTCGAGCTGCTCCTCGCTCAGCTTGTTCTGGTTGTCGACCAGCTCTTCGGTCTTCTCCATCGCGAGCTCGATTGCGGATTTCATTCGGGACTCCTTTGCAGCGGAACGGCCCGGAAATACCTTGCAGAACGGAAGGCACCGGACCGAAAGTCAGCGGGGGGGCGCCGGATCGGAGAGAGCTTGGTGAGTCGGCACAAGACGCCGGGGGCAGCGGCGCAATGGACGCCTTTGGCCTGAACGGCAGCCGGCGGCTCAAGATACGTGAGGGCAGATCGACGCACAACAGACCTGAAACAGGGGAGAATGGCAATGCCGAAGGAGTGGAACGTGTACCTCGCCGGCGAGATCCACAGCGACTGGCGAGAGCGGATAATTGCTGCCGCAGCGCAGAGACACCTGCCGGTATCCTTCACCGCGCCGGTCACCGATCACGCCGCCAGCGACAACTGCGGGGTCGACATCCTGGGCCCCGAGGAGTCCGGCTTCTGGAAGGATCAGAAGGGGGCGCGAATGAACGCCATTCGCACCCGCACCCTGATCGGCGATGCCGATGCCGTGGTGGTCCGCTTCGGGGGCAGCTACCGGCAGTGGAATGCGGCGTTCGACGCCGGTTTCGCCTGCGCCCTGGGGAAGGCGATCATCGTCATGCACGACCCCGACATCGCCCACGCCCTCAAGGAGGTGGATGCGGCGGCGCTCGCCGTGGCGGAGACCGCCGGGCAGGTGGTCGAGCTGCTCGCCTACGTCACCGGCGAAGAGTGATTCTCAGTCGCCGGCAGAGCGGCCGAACTGGTCGGCGAGACTGAAAAAGTCCCCGAAACCGACTTCGCCGTTTCCGTCGAGGTCGTAGATCGCCAGGTTTCCCCGGGCCGGCTGCCCGAAGGCGTCGACGAACAGGAAGAAGTCGGCGAAGTCCACGGTGCCGCTGCCGTCGAAATCCGCGGGGAGGGTTTCCTGGGGGGGAGGGAAGGGCGTGGGCACCGATGCGGCATCGGATGTCGCCGCCGACAGCGGCCCGGCGCCGGAGAACCGCAGGGTCAGCGCGCCGCCGGAGTAGGAGCTGCCCGCCAGCTCGCCGGAAAATCCGGTGTCCGTTACCGGGTCGGACATCCGCAGGGTTGCGACGGTGCCCCCGCTGCCCTCGCGCAGGAACCCGCTCGCCCTCCCTGCGGCGAACGCCAGGCTCACGTCCGTCTCGTTGGAGGCGGAAAACACCTGGACCCCGTCGATCGACAACAGGGTCGCCCCGATCAAGGTGAACTCGCTGAGTGCCCCGGCCCCGAAGCTCGCCATGCCGAACCCCGCGTCGCTGGTCAGGGTTCCGAATGCCGTTGCCACCGATACCGTCTGGCCCCCGGCGGAGTTCCAGGCGTAGTCGGTCGTCCCGCTCTTCTCCACGCTTACCGCCTCTCCACCTGTTGCCGCCGCGGCGGCGATGACCGGTTCGGCATCGCTCAGGGCCCGCGGAAACAGCACGGCGAGAAAGTCGACGTCCGCCCCGGTCTCCTGTACGCGCAACAGGGTATGGGTCGGCTCTTCGCGGTAGGCGAACGAGTGAATCGCCTCGGACTCCGTGAAGGTGCGTCCTTCGGAGGCCGGCATGAACGCCAGCAGTTCCGCCTGCGAGCGGGTCCAGCGGGCGAGACTGCCGTTTCGCCGGTACGTTCCGCCGCTGGTGCCTCCACCGTTGCCGTGCAGGCGCCACTCGTAGCGGTGGCTGCTTCCGTCCCTGACCTGGTCGCTGACGACGAAATAGCGCCTGCCGACGAACATGACCCGGCGCCGGATGCCCACCCCCTCGTAGGCCGCCGCCACTTCGGCATAGTCGAGGGAGTCGCCCGTGAAGTAGCGTTGGATCCAGGCGTCGTTGCCGCCATCCACCGCCTGGCCCAGCAGGGTGTCGAGCGGGGGGCCGCGGCCGTCGACGAGGATCAGGCTGTGACTGGGGCCCGCGTTGACCTTGTGGTGGTTGCTGAAGTCGATGTAGCCGCCGTCGACGGCCAGCATCTCACCGGCCGCGTAAATCAGAAAGCTGGTCTCGTCCGCGTGTTCGTGCCCCAGTCCCTGCTCGCGGGCGCGACCGTGCTCCCCGCGCAGCAGCATGTAGGTCGCCTTCTCCGACCAGTCGCTGCGAAACACGGCGTCCCCGGCCTCCGGCATGAAAACAGTGGGGCCGTACTCCGGTTCCCGGGCGGCGATGCCGTCGTCGTACAGGGCGATCGCATCCATTTCGGAAAATTCCCGCACGTACTGCACGAAGGAGTTGTTCTTCCAGTCCCACAGGTGCACCGGACCGTTGGCGTCGACGGAAGCGAGATAGTGCCCGTAGAAGTCGTCGAGGTGGCTGTCGTCGATGTTGGGACGGCGGCCGTTCGGCAGGCGCAGGTTGAGAGACCAGTCGTGCATCAGGTCGACTTTCCGGTCGACGAACAGGTCGGTTCCGGTCAGGCGCTTGAGCGCAAACATGTACGGCAGGTACAGGTCGGCGGCGTAGCGGGCGTAGAACGGGCCTTCCGCATACCCTCCGTCCGTCTCCTCGATCTGGTGGTCGAGGGACTTTGTCACCAGGCCGAAGGCGCGGTCGGCCCAGTCCCCCGGGCCGCTGCCCCCCCGGCCCGGATGATCGGCCAGGGCGAAAGCGGCCAGCCCGAGACCGGCGTAAGGGCGTATGTGCCAGTTGTTGAGGTGGAGGATCGCGGGGTTGCGCGGATCCGGGGTTTCGTGCAGGCGGATTTCAATCGACCCGAGGAAACCGAGGTCGATCTCCCGGATCACGATCCCCTCGTGCAGCCGCTCCGCCTCCTCGGCCAGGATCTCCCGTATCTCGGCGCGCGAGACGTGATCCGCATCGAGGTAGCCGTGGAGCATGTCGTAGGCGACAGCGTAATGGGCGACTACCTCCGCTTCGTTGTGCGGTTCCCCGAGGTCTCCGCCGCGGGGCGGAAACTTCATGTCGAGCATGATCTCGGCCGCCCGTTCGGCGAAAACGGTCCTGTCCGTCATCAGGTAGGCGAACGCCAGGCTCTTGGCGTAGCGCGCCTTGCTGCGTTCGGCGGCGAAAGAGGAGGGTGCGTTCTCGGCGCGGTCGAGAACCGTCTGCCACCACCCCGAATAGGGGGGGCGTTGGATGCGCTCCCGCAGCACCGGAATGTCGGATGCGGAAAACAGCAGGCCGGGGTGTGTTTCAGCGGGCAGGGTGACCTGCGCCGCTGCCGGAGACGAGGCTGCGGCGATCAGGACAGCTGCAGCAAGGTTGAGATGGATGGCTGCATTGGCGATGGCGGGCATGCGTTTCAGGCTGACAATCCCACATTGAGCGAACGCCGCCGCGTGCCGGTGCAACCCCTCACCTCCAGCCGAGCAGACGCCCGGCGTGCAGCCCCCAGTTCAGGCCCATGTAGAAAAAATCACGGCCGAGATTGACGCGCACACCCCCCGCCCGGCCGGAGGGGGAATCGAAAAACATACCGATGGTGCCGTAGGGAGTGCGCGGTTTGCGGCCCCGGAAACCGAGCCCGGTAAACAGCTTTCCAGGCCTGTTGGCGACGATGACGGTTTCCACGGGGACGAAGCTGATGTCGCCGCTGAACGAGCGCAGCACCTCGGTGCCGGCCGTGCACCGGTAGGACGGCACGTAGTACCCCAACGAATCGATGCAGGCGCTGTACCCGCTGCGGCTGTAGACCCGCTGATACTGGGAGTTGGTGCTTTCCTTCTGCAGAAAAACCAGTTCGAGCAGCGAGACCGAAGCGATCAGGCGGAAAGGCGCGGCAAGCACGCTCAGTCCCACCGGCACGGCGATCCCGGGACCGCGTTCGAGGTTGGTGATCCCGAGGCCCACGGTCCCGTAAAGACCGCTGCGGCCAGTCCCCGCTTCCTCGATCAGCTGGGCCTCCGCGAGAGAGACCACGGCGACGGTCAGCAGAATGGCGGTGCGGGACAGGGACATGGAAGGAGGGATGCTCGCAAAGAGGTTCGACGGGCGTGTAAGGTATGAGCACCCGCAGGGGGGATCAAAAGATCCGGTGCGGCCACCTGGAATGTGATGTACCCGGAACGGCGACCCACATGGCTTTCCGACTTCCTTGAAACCGGGAAATCTTATATTCGATCCCGAAACGAAAGGTGCGTCCCATGTCCTTGAGCCCAAGTCAGGTAGAAGAGTTTCACTCCCGGGGATTCCTCGTTGTTCGCGGCCTGTTGCCCGCAGCGGTTCTCGAGCCATTGATCGAGGACATGGAGGAAATCGTCGAAGATGCCGCCCGCGAGCTGCGCGATCAGGGAAAGATCGAAGACACCCATGCCGGTGCCCCGTTCGACCGGCGCATCGCCCTGCTGACCCGGGATTCCGGTGAGTCGATCCAGGGCAAGGTCTCCTTCCCCCTGAACCTGCGGCGGCCGATCTTCGATTTCCTGCACAACAGCCGGTTGCTCGATGCGGTCGAGGGCCTCGTCGGCGAGGAGATCTTCTGCAACCCCACCCACCACGTACGGCCCAAGCTTCCGGAGTCGCACCTCGATGAGCAGGACCACTACTGGATCCAGCTGTCGCCGCTGCACCAGGATGCGGCGGTCCTGCTGCCGGAAGCGGACGATACCCTCGTCGTCACCACCTGGATTCCCCTCGTCGACTGCGACGAGACCAACGGCACGATCAGGGTCGTCCCCGGAATGCACCGCGGGGGCTTGCGCCGCCACGTCCGCTGTCCTTACGGGTGGCAGATCGCAGACGACGAAATGCCCGGGGAAGAACCGGTTTCGATTGCGGTGCACAAAGGGGACGTCGTTTTCATCCACTGCCGCACGCCGCACGGCTCCGGCCCGAACCTGTCCGATCAGGTCCGCTGGAGCATGGACCTGCGGTGGAACGACGCGCGCAAACCGCACGGCCGCCCGCTGCCCGGTCTGCTGGTGCGCAGCAAGGCCGATCCGTCCGTAAACGATCCGGCGACGGCGGCCAGCCGCCACGATTCCTGGGTCGAGGAGTGGCGGCAGGCCCGGGCGGAGAGGAAGCCGCGCCGAATGTACCGCTGGCCCGATGCCTGATTTCCGCTGTCGGCAGGCGGGGAGACGGTTCCTCAAAAGGCGACGAAACCGCCGCAGACCGGAATGCACTGACCGGTCACGTAGTCGGACAGGTCAGTGACCAGGAACTCGACGACCCTGGCGCAGTCTTCGGGCATTCCCAGCCTTCCGAGGGGGATCTGCTCCTCGAGCCTCTTCCTGGTTTCCGGTTCGTTGCGCCCCTGCGCCAGTGCCCGGGACGACAGGATGAACCCGGGGGCGATGCAGTTGACGCAGATTCCGTGCGGACCCAGCTCGGCCGCCAGGACGCGGGTGTACTGGATGACCCCTGCCTTCGCCACCTTGTAGGCCATCCCCCCGCTGTCGCGCCCGCTCCACATGCCGGCCTGCGACGCGACGGTGACGATCTTGCCCCCCTTTCCACGCCTGCGCATCGCCGCACCCACCTCCTGGCAACAGTAGACCGTGCCCGTCAGGTTTATCTCCATCAGGTAGCGGTAGGTCTGTCGCGACGTCCCCGTTGCGCTCTGGTCGGGATCGGTGGTCAGGTTGCCGCCGGCGTTGGTAATCAGAATATCGACGCCGCCGAGCTCGGCCACGGCAGTTTCCACCATCGATACCACCGCGTCGCGGTCGGCGACGTCCGCTTCGATCCCGAGCGAGCGCCGTCCCAGGGACTCGACCTCTTCGGCCACGGATCCGGCGGTCAGCTGTTCGCCGAATTCAGCCGCCGCGTCCAGCCTGATGTCGTTGACGACGACATCGGCTCCCAGGCGGGCCAGGTGCAGGACATAGGCGCGTCCCAACCCCCGGGCCCCGCCCGTCACCAGGGCGACTTTGCCCCGAAGTTTCAGCTCATCCATGGTTCACCGGCTCGTTCGGCCATCGGTCCGCGCGGGGACCGGCGGGAGGCGGCGCCGGAAGCAAACCGTCCTCTCCGACAACTCCTGGCAGCTGTATCCTGCGGAAAGAAAAAAGAGCGGCGCACCGCTCGAAAGCGCGCCGCTCCTTGAAAAAAAACCGATTCCGGAATTCGGAACTTCCCGCTCCTTAAACCTCCTCGGCCAGTGCCTGCAGGAACTGGTAGCGCGACGGATGCCGGAGCCGGCTCAGTGCCCTCTCCTTTATCTGCCGCACGCGCTCCCGCGTAACCCCGATCAGGCTGCCGATCTGCTCGAGGGTCAACGCCTCCTTGCCGTCGAGTCCGAAATACAGCCTGATGATCCGCTGCTCCCTGTCGTCGAGACTGGCGAGGACGCTTTCGAGCTGGCTCCTGGCGGAATCGCGCATTACGTCGGAATCCGGGGCCCGCTGGCTGGTGTCGGGAAGGACGTTCATCAGCGAGCGCTTCTCGTCATCTTCGAAAGCGCCGTCGAGGGAGCTCACCGGGCGGGCGCTGAGAATGGCGTCGGTGACGACGTCGGCGGGCAGATCGAGCTCCTTGGCTATCTCGTCTACATCCGGCTCCTCCTCGCGGCCCTGGCCCAGGCGCCTCGAGGCCTTGGAGATGTCCTTGAGGAGGCTCAGCTTGTTGAGCGGGAGCCGCACCGTGCGCACGTGCTCGGCGATGGTCTGCAGGATGGATTGGCGGATCCACCAGACCGCGTAGGAAATGAACTTGTACCCCCGGGTGCCGTCGAAGCGCTCGGCGGCGGTCATCAACCCGAGATTGCCGGCGCTGATCAGATCTGCAAAAGAGAGGCCGCGGTTCTGGTAATTCTTGGCCACGTCGATGACGAACCGCAGGTTGGCCTGAACCAGTTCGTCACGGGCCTCCATATCGCCGTCTTTGATGCGGGCCGCGAGTTCGACTTCCTTCTCACGAGACAGCGGCTCGGAGTGGGCGATGTCGTCGAAATAAGACCGTAGAGAGCTCTCGCGGTCGCTGAGGGTTTCCAGCATGACTCTCCTTCTATTTGTGGATTTTTGATGGGGACCGGAAACGCGAAAACTCCTCCTCCCTCGCGATTCCGGCGGAATTGTGTGCAGAAGGTGCCGCTTTTTCCATTATGATACGGCGGGACAGATGCCAGAGCAACTAATTATTCGAATCTTTCTCCGCGACTCGAAAAACCATTCTAACCTATTGTTTATAATGTGATTAAGTCCGATTTATCAAAAGCTGGCCGGGTGCTTTCTCAGGCGGTCTAAGTCTCTCGGAGAAAGAGCCTTAAGGCCGGGTTTGCCCAATGCTTTCCCCCTCCTTGCCGTCGGTCTTCCGCCAGCGGCCGGGACGGGTTTTACCGCCTGCCCGGATGACTCACAGTCGGACAAGCAGAGACTGGACCAACCCTCCTGGAGGTCTGCGATGCGACGCAAGCGAATCATCTACCACAACGACGCCCGCCACTACTACCTGTTCGTGTTCGAGCCCCCCATCTCGCTGGAGGATGCCTGGACACCGGTCGATGAGGTTGCCGGCACCGCCGTCGATACCTTCGCCTACGGCATCCAGCGCGGCGACGGCCTGTTCTACCCTTCCGGTGTCGCGACGCAGTTCGGCTCCGGCATGGAGCCGTTCGAGCTGGCGGCGTACTGGCGGACCTGGCACAACATGAAGAGCCTCGAAGAGCGCGGGCTCGATCCCCTGCAGCTGCTCATCGACCGCGCTCACGACAAGGGCATGGACTTTTTCGCCACCGTGCGCCTGGGCAGCTACGGCGGCATGGACCCGGCCCACGCGGTAGCCGAGGGGGGGCGCGGCCTCGGCGCCCCTGAAGTCCGCGAAGGCCAGCGCGTCATTATCGAGGAACTCGTGAACCGGTACCCGCTCGAGGGGGTCGAGCTCGACCTGGCGGTCCCGGGAGGAAGTTCCCTCATCCGGCCGCAAGAAGCCGAGTCCCTGGTTCCGGAGCTGACCGGGTTCGTCGAGGAGATATCCGGGATGGCGCGAGCCGCGCGCGACGGCGTTCAGGTGGGGGTGCGCGTTCTGCCGACGGAGGAGCTCAACCTGGGACAGGGGCTCGACGTTCGCGCCTGGCTGCAGAACGGCTCCCTGGATTTCGTCGTCCCCATGCGCTACGGCTACATGATACTCGATCCCGACATGCCCGCCGACTGGCTGTTGGATGCTGCCCATGCCAGCGGCGTTTCGTTTTTCGGATGTCTCCAGCCGTACGTCGACGACAAGAACACGGGAGCCCCGGTGCGGCAGTTTCCCAGCAGCGAACAGATGCGGGCCGCGGTCGCCAACCAGTGGAGCAAGGGAGCCGACGGCCTCTACACCTGGTTCATGGACTGGCCGCTGGGGGATGCGCAGCGCAGCATGTTGAGTGAAATGGGGGACCCCGACCTGGGGGCGCGGAAAAACAGGCAGTATGTCCTCGCACGCACCCCGGAGGAGGACCACCTGCACTACCGCTCACCTTTGCCGGTTCGAATCCCCGCTGACGACGTTGGAGCCCGCCACCCGGTGCCCTTTTTCATCGCCGACGACATCGAGGGGGCAGGGGACCAGATCAGCGAGGTTCTTCTCGAGATCGTGGTAACCGACCTGGTTTCCGCCGACCGGCTCGCGATCCTGCTGAACGGGGAATCGCTGAAAAACGAAGCCTGCCGGCGCGGCTTCGGCGATGCGATCAACCGCTACAGCGCCCAGTCACTCACCTTCGACCTGCGGCGGGTGCGCCCCCGGAAGGGAGACAATCTGCTCGAGATATCCCTCGAGGGCCGGGCCGGGGGGTTGGCCGGCACACTGGTCGTGCGCGAGGTGAAGATCACCGTCAACTACCACCCGTTTCCCGCACGCCTTTAGCCCAGCCGTACGCGCGGGCAAGCCGCTGTACAAGGCGGAGGGCTGGAGGAAGATCCCCGGCGAGTCCCCCTGTGCTTCCGTCCCGCTGCCGGCCGCCGGGTCACCTCAGGTCGCCACCCCGAGCTCCGCGGCCACGGCTTCGATCTGCGACCATACCCCGTCGGCGATCGGAATTCCCTCGGCAGCGCGGCGTTCCTCGGTTTCGCAGTCGAGCTCACCGGGCATCAGAACCCGCTCGAACCCTTCGGCCAGGGCTGCTGATTTTGCGTAGGCGGCGTACTCGTCGAGCTCCCTGCGGAAATCCTCCGGAGAGGTGAACGCCGCGACGTCGACGGCGAGAATCCAGAAATTGTTGCTCTCCCCTCCCATGCGTTCGGCGGTGGCACCGGTGAGGACCGTGCTCAGTACCTGGGCGATCATCGCAAAACCGAAACCTTTGTAGGCCAGCGCCCCTCCCACCGGCAGGATGGCCCCCCCGGGAGAACCGTAGAGCGCGTTGGGGTCGTCGCTCGGTCTTCCCGCCGCGTCGACGAGCCAGGCGTCCGGCAGGCTCTTTCCGCTGTCCCTGCTCAGGCGCACCTTGCCTTCGGAGACGGCGCTCGTGGCCGCGTCGAACAGTATCGGCCGCCCGTTCGTCGGCGCCGCCAGCGAAATCGGGTTGGTTCCGATGCGCCCCTCGCGGCCCCCCCAGGGCGCCACCCAGTGACCGCTCGGGGAACCGCCGCTGCAGGCCGCAAGCCCCACCATCCCTTCCCGGGCGACCGCCTCGGTGTAGAGGCTCAGGCAGCCGACGTGCTGAGTCCGGTACAGGGCGACCGATCCGAGGCCCTGGCTTCGGGCCTTGGCAACCGCCATCCCGGTAGCGGTGCGGGCCCCGACCTGGCCGAAGTTCCAGTTCAGGTCGAGAAGGCATGTCGCAGCGGTTTCCCTGACCGTTTCGATCCCGGCCCCGGGAACGATCTCGTTTCTGCGGATGTTGCCGACATACTGCGGAATCCGGAGGACGCCGTGAGAATCGAGGCCCTTGAGGTTGGCGGCTACGAGGTGGCGGGCCAGGACTTCCGCATCCTCCGGGGGCGCGTCACAGGCCGTGAAGATGTCTGATGTCAAACTGCGCAGGCGGTTCGCCTGGTGCGTTTTCATCGGCTGCCTCGGTCACTCCATGTTGCGGGAAGGACGTTGCGCAAACGGCGGACCGGTTTCTGCGTGGCGGACTTCCTTTACCGGGGTCAACGGTTGGCCATGCGGGTCGCAGCCCTGCGCCGGCCGCCGGGGCTCTGATTCGAGAGCGGTATTCGCCGATGGCGGCTGGAATTCCCCCGGCGTCCCGCGAAATGCACGGGGCGGGAAATGGTCGGATGCCGGGCGGGCTTCTGTTCTCTCAGCAGTCGTTGCGAAGGGGTGGTGCCGAAGGTGGGACTCGAACCCACACGACCTGATGGTCACTGGATTTTGAATCCAGCGCGTCTACCAGTTCCGCCACTTCGGCTGTCGAGGCGCCGGGACGCGACCGCCCTTATCCGAAGAGCTCCTCCGTCCGGTCTGCCTTGGGCTTCCCGAAAATCTCGGCGTAGACGATGGCGTCCCGCGCCGTTTTCGGGGTGAGGCTCCACTTGCTGCGCCGTTTACGCTTGGCAACCCGTGGCTGCTCCACCGGCTCGGACCGCGGCCTGGCCTGCTCCCGAATGCGCTGGGCAGTTTCGCTCGCCCGCCTTTCAAGCTGGCGGGCACGCTCCTGGTCGGCGAGGACCTCCTCCTCCTCGGCACGGGCGCGTCTTTCCTCTTCCCGGGCGAAATCCTCGAGCCGCTGGAAGATATTGGGACGCTTCGGAGGCTCCGGTTCCTCTTGCTCGCCGGAAACCTCCGCGGCCACCGGCTGCGGAGCGCGTTCTTCCTCCAGCTCTTCCTCAGGCGGCGGGGAAGGCCGGCGTGGGCGCGCCGGCTCGAAGGGATCCCCCCCCATCGGAAAGGGCCATGTCTCTTCTTCTTCTTCCTCCCGTTCGGTCTTCCCCGGCGTGCCGGCCTGGCGCTGCTCTTCGCGCTGCCTCTTGCGCTTGCGCCGTTCGAGCAGCGCCGAGACGACGCTGAAGAGCACGAACAGCAGGAATAGTAGCTGCTCCACGACTCCTGCCTGCTCCTCAGCTCGTCTCCAAGCCGGCGACGGACGACCTACTCATCCTGCAAGCCATCCGTTTCTGAAATCGAAGTCCGCATTTCGGTGTCGGACTGAATGTTGCGCATGCGGTAATAGTCCATGATGCCGAGGTTGCCGCTGCGGAACGCCTCGGCCATCGCGCGCGGCACTTCGGCCTCCGCTTCCTTGACACGGGCGCTCATCTCCTCGACGAGGGCATTCATTTCCTGCTCGCGCGCCTGTGCCATGGCGCGGCGCTCCTCGGCTTTCGCCTGAGCGATCTTGAGGTCGGCTTCAGCCTGCTCGGTCTGCAGCTTGGCGCCGATGTTCTCGCCGACGTCGACATCGGCAATATCGATCGACAGAATCTCGAAGGCGGTGTTGGAATCGAGCCCTTTCCCCAGCACCGTCTTGGAGATGTTGTCCGGGTTCTCCAGCACCTGCTTGTGCGTCCCCGCCGATCCAACAGTAGTGACGATCCCCTCGCCGACCCGCGCTATGATGGTCTCTTCACCCGCGCCGCCAACCAGGCGGTCGATGTTGGCTCTCACGGTAACGCGGCAGGTCGCCTTCACCTGGATTCCGTCCTTGGCGATGGCCGCGATCAGCGGAGTGTTGATCACCTTCGGGTTCACGCTGACCTTGACCGCTTCGAGCACGTCGCGTCCGGCCAGATCGATTGCCGTCGCGCGTTCGAACGTGAGCTCGATGTTGGCCTTGTCCGCAGAGATAAGCGCCAGGATCACTACCTCGACGTTGCCTCCGGCCAGATAGTGGGCTTCCATGCGGTCCAGCTCCACTTCCAGACCCGCCTTGGCGGCGCTGATTTTGGGCCTGACGATGGCGGCCGGGGGTACTTTTCGCAGCCGCATTCCGACCAGGTCGCGGAAGATTCCCACTTTGACGCCGGCGAAGTACGCCGTGATCCACAGCCCGATCGGAACAAAATAGGTGAACAGGCTCAGGAATATGATGATCGCGAACAGAATCGCGACGTAGAACAGTGCTTCCATTACCGCCTCCTTGGTTGCACAGGTGGCCGCCTGCCGCTCTCTTGCGCCGCGGGCAGTCGCACCTATGAATCGCTCTCCGGTCGTGGTTCCTGAACCACGACCCGGTTCCCATGCACCTCCATTACCACAACCTGGGATCCCGGATTGATGAAATCCCCTTCGGTGACAACGTCCACGACGCGGTCGCCGAACTGCGCCCGGCCGCTGGGGCGCAACGGCGTAAGGGCGACCCCTTTCTGCGCCAGCAACTCGGTGAATCCGACCGGCGTCGACTCGTAGCCGGAGGCCTTGTCGGTCTCGGTTTCGAGCACCAGCCGCTGCCAGGCGCGGCTGCGGATCAGAAATACGACCAGGTAGGCCGTGCCGGCCAGTCCCAGGAGCCCGACCACGACCGCGGCTTCCACCCCCAGCTTTCTGTAGGCCAGGAGGACGCCGACACAGACCGTGCCGAACCCCATGATGCCGAAGATGTTGAATCCCGGGATCACGAAGATCTCGAGCAGGATGAGCACGAAACCGAGAATCAACAGCCCGATCGAGTAGAGCCAGGGCAGGAAATCGGGACCCAACTCGCTCACGAGGGCCTCACGATAACCCGGTTGCCGCGCGCCTCCACGACCTTCACGGCGGTGTGCTCCTCGATGAACTCTCCCTCGGCAATGATGTCGAGCCGCTTGCCGTCGAACATCCCCATGCCGGTGGGCCGCAGGGCGGTCAGAGTCACGCCCTCCTGCCCGACGAGGCCGGAATCCCTGTCGGTCGGCGTACCGACGTACCCCTCCTTCGCGGAGGTTTCGCTGCGCAGGATTAGCCGATTGAACAGGGCGAACCGCGGCAGCGCCCGCAGCAGAATGGCGGCGCCGACGATGGCGAGAATCATCGAAAGCGCCAGCTGTCCGATCACCGCAGTGATCTCGTCGAGACTCCACCACTGGTAGGAGGGCAGGCGGGTCAGCAGCAGACTGGCGACCATGCAGAGAATACCGGCAAGGCCCACGATCCCGAACCCCGGAATGAAGGCGATCTCGACGACCAGCAGGACGAGGCCGACCACGAACAGGGCCAGCTCGTCCCATTCGGCCAGATGCACCACGAGGTGACTGCCGAAGAAAAGCGCCAGGGCAACCAGCGCCATCGTGCCTCCCAGTCCCCAACCCGGGGTCCGCACCTCGGCGATCAGCCCGAAAATCGCCACCGAAAGCAGGATGGAGGTGATGATGGGATTGGTCAGGAACCGCACCACCTGCTCGGCCCAGTTGATCTTCACCTCGACGATCTCGGCATCTTCGAGGTCGTATATGCGCAGAACGCCATGAAGGGTTTCGGCGGTCTCGTCGGCGACCCCGAACTGCAGCGCCTCCCTGGTGGTCAGCGTCGCCGGGCGTCCGACAACCTCGCTGAAACCCTCGATTTCGATGCGCTCGTCGACCATCGCTTCGGCGATCTCGGGATCCCTGCCGGTGCGCTCGGCCGTGGCCCGCATCTCGGCGCGCATCACCGAGACGTACTTGTCCCCCGCTTTTTCGCCGCCACCCGAGACCGGGGTAACGGCCCCGATCTCCCCCCCCTTGACCATTACGATCTTGTCGCAGGACAGCGCGATCAGCGCCCCCGCGGAAATCGCCCTCTTGTTGATGAAGGCGATGGTGAGCGGATCGGCGTCGATGATGGCGTCCCGGATCACCGTGGCGGCGTCGACGCGGCCCCCGAAGGTATCGATGTCGAAAACGATGGCGTCGACGCCGGCTTCGTCCGAGTCCCTGATCGCCCGTTCGACGAATGCGGTGATTCCGGGGTCGATCATCTCCTGCTCGGTGCTGACCGTGTGCATCTCCAGCAGGTGAACGATCGGCCGCTTCTTCCCGTTTTCCTCTTCCGTTTCGTTCGCAGCCGCGGCCTCCGGTTCCGTCGCTTGGGCCGGCGCCTCGCTGTCGCTGGCGAGCACTGCGGTTTCCGGGTTCGGAAGGAGGCAGAAGACCGCTGCCACAAGGCCTGCGAGGAACGCGGGGCGATGCTTTCTTCTTCGATGTAACTGCTTGTCTTTCTTGTCTTTCATGGCCCTTTCACGGCCGTAGTATCGTCAAATCCCAAGATTGTACTCCGCCCCCGCGATCGATGTCAACACGGGCCGGGCTTGTTTTTGACCGGCCCTTTGACGGCGGCTACATTCAGCGCGCGCAGGTTCCGGGAGTGAGTGGCCGGCGGTGAAACCTGCCAGTCATTCCCGAACCGCTTCCGAAATGCGCACCTGTCCACGAGCCGGAAGTCACCGGCTCGACTCCCTCACTCATTAACGATTCCTGAACCATGGACAAGATCCGCTGGGGAATTATCGGCTGCGGCGACGTCACCGAGATGAAGTCGGGACCGCCGCTGTACAAATGCGACGGCTCCGAGCTCGTCGCCGTGATGCGCCGCAGCGGAGACCTGGCCGCCGACTTCGCACGGCGCCACCGCGTTCCGCGCTGGTACGACGATGCCGACGCCCTGATAGCCGACGGCGAGGTCGACGCCGTCTACATCGCCACGCCGCCGGACTCCCACTGCGAGTACACCTTGCGGGTTGCCGCCGCGGGAAAGCCGGTCTACGTCGAAAAGCCGATGGCCCTGAACCATGACCAGTGCCGGCGGATGAACGAGGCCTGCGCCGCGGCCGGGGTGCCGCTGTTCGTCGCCTACTACCGCCGCCGTCTTCCCGCCTTCGTCAAAGCCGCAGAGCTGTTGCAGGCGGGGGCGGTGGGAGAGGTTCGCTTCGCCACCGTTCAACAGTACGGCCCCCCGAGCGCCGACGATCTCGACCCGGACCGGCAGCCTTGGCGCGTCCTGCCGGAGATCGCCGGGGACGGCTACTTCTTCGACCTCGGCTGCCACCAGCTCGACCTTCTGGATTTCCTGCTGGGACCGGTTGCCACTGCCAGTGGAATCGCCGGCAACCAGGCAGGGCTCTACCCCACCGACGATATCGTCAGCGCCTCCTTCCGGTTCGAATCCGGCGCCCTGGGCGCGGGCTTGTGGTGCTTTACCACCCATGCCGGGGCCGCTCGCGACCGCACCGAGATCGTCGGCAGCGAGGGCAGCGTCGCCTACTCCGCTTTCGCCCTCGACGAACCGGTCGTCCTCACCACCCCCGCCGGCCGCCGGGAGTTCCACCTGCCGCCCCCCGAACATGTCCAGCAGCCCCTGATCCAGTCGATCGTCGACTCCCTGCGCGGCGAGGGGGAATGTCCGAGCACCGGTGAGACAGGGGCGCGCACCAACCGCGTCCTCGACCAGATCGTCGCCCCGCCGCGGCGCTGACAACTGCCCTTCAGGGGGCGTCCGAACCCCCGGCTGGGGGAGGCATCCCCTTCACACGCGGTCCGCCAGACGATCAATTTCCGAGGCTGGGAACCGGACCTCCATGGCCCTGTAACAGGGTGTTCGGCCTGAGACGATGAATGGAGAGCGGAATGTCACCCGAACCGAACCGCTGCATCAATCCCGACCGGGTGATGCTTGGCGAGAACACCCGCCAGGAGATCCGTCAGGCGCTGCAAAGCGGCCGTCTGAAAGCCGCCATTGTCCCGATCGGGGCCATCGAGCAGCACAACGAGCACCTCGCCCTCGACGTGGACATTGTCGTCTCCACGTTTCTTTCCCGTCAGGCCGCCCTGCTGCTCTATCCACAGGTCGTGGTGGCTCCTGGTTGTCCTGCCGGGTACTCGCCGTACCACATGGCGCGCAAGGGCACCCTGACGCTGCGCAAGGAAACCCTGCGGGCATACCTGTTCGATGTCGTGCAAAGCCTGAAGAGCCACGGTATCGCCGTCATTCTGGTAGTCAACGGCCACGGCGGCAACCACGGTCTGCTGCGGGACGTTCTGCCCGAGTGGCGCCGCGGCCTGGGCGTGGTGCTCGACGAGGTCTCCTACGCTTCCGGACTCACCGACGAGGAACGGGCGGATTTCCTCCAGGGATACCGGGACCTGAAGGAGGGCAGGCTTGACACCGTAGCGCGCCAGACCTCCCTCAACCACGCCTCGGAGGAGGAGACATCCTTGATACTGGCGATTTGCCCGCAGCGCGTTCGCGCCTTCACCATGGAGGAGTACGACCGGGCCGGGCTGGATTACGCAAACGGACTTTCCCCCGAAATCGAGGAATACCTGGAGCCCTTCTCGAAGGAAGGCTGGCCCCTGGGAGGGCCCAATCCCGAGAACCCGCGGGACCGCGCCCGCCAGGAGAACGCCTTGCTCGCCTCGGCGGAAAAAGGGGAGAAGTTGATTGCCATCTACAGCAGGTTTATCGCGGAGAAACTGAAACAGATGATCGACGCGGCGGGAGCGGGACTCGTCAGGCCTCCGCCGGAGTGACTACGACCACACCCCGCGAGGAATCTGACCGCTGCGCACCACCTGCCCCCCGCGCATTCCCGTCAACTCCCCGTTCTCTACGGTAACGGTACCGTTGACGAGGACGTGGATCATGCCGGCTGCGGTCTGGTTCGGCTCGTAGGTGGTGCCTCGCTCCCCGAACGTCCGCGGATCGAAAATCGCCAGATCGGCCCACGCGCCTTTGCGGATGACACCCCGGTCGCTGATGCCGAGCCGCCGCGCGGGGAGGGAGGTGAGCCGTCGCACCGCCTCCTGGGGACTGAGGGTCGCGGTGTCGCGGACAAAGCGGCGGTAAAACCAGGAAGCCCAGGTGTAGGCCCCATGGAAGGAGGTGCCCTGCAGCGGACCATCGGTCGCCAGCGCCGTGGCGTCCGAGGCGACCATGCAGTGGGGATGCTCGAAGGCGATCCTGTTCTCCTCCTCCCGGTAGGTCAGGGCGATCACCATGAGGCTGTGCATATCGTCGATCTCGGCGAGCAGGAGGTCGCAGATGGCTTCGAGCGGGTCGGCGCCCGTCAGCCCGGCGATCTCGGCGATGCTCCTGCGGGAAAACCCGGGCGCCGCTTTGCTGTCGAAAAGAATGATTTTGTTCCAGTCGTCCTGAACCAGGGAGCGCAGGAGGCTGCGGTAGCGCTTCAGCTCTTCGCGCACCCCGCGGTCCCGCAACCGCGCCGCAATCGCCGCCTTGTCTCCCACGAGCGCCCAGGGGGGCAGGGCGGTGCTCAGGTGCGTGGTCCCGAACAGGCGGGTGTGCATGTCGAAGCCGATATCCACCCCCCGGACCCGCGCCTGTTCGACCTGTTGGAGGGCATGTTCGAACGCCTCCCGTCCGTTCTCTACCAACCGCGCAACTACCTGGATATGGGAGATCTGCAGGGGAGCCCCCGAGGCGGTGCTGGTGCGGATCGCCTCGGCGATGGCCTCGTGGGCTTCCCCGTAGCGGTTTCGGGTGTGCGTCGCGTACAGGCCTCCGGCCCGGGCTGCCACCCGGCAGAGTTCGACGATCTCCTCCTCCGGGCAGGCCATTTCCGGGCCGTACTCGAGCCCGGTGGAAAAACCGATCGCCCCTTCCTCCAACCCCTGGGCGAGCAGCCGCTTCATCCGCTCGAGCTCCTCCGGCGTCGACGGGCGGTCGAGATGCTCGACGGCGGCCAGCCTCAGGATGCCGTTGGGAACCAGGGCCGCCACGTTGACCGCCGGTCTCCCGGCCTGGAGCCGGTCGAGGTATTCGGCCATCGTATGCCAGTCGATCTCCGAATCGGCGCGACTTCCGTAGATGTTCGACTTCGCGAGCTCGGCGTCGACGATGGGCGCGCACCCGTGACCGCAGTTGCCGACCACTTCGAAGGTCACGCCCTGGGTGATCGAGCTGACCGCGCGCGGGTCGACGATCAGGGTGAAGTCCGAATGACTGTGGATATCGATGAAGCCGGGAGCCACCAGCAGGCCGCTGGCGTCGAGACAGGGTACTTCTTCCGGTTTTGCGATGGTTCCGACGTCGAGGATGCGCCCGTCCTGAACCGCCACGTCGGCAGGCCGAGGTGGGTTCCCGGTACCGTCAACGACGCTGCCGCCGCTAATCAGCAGGTCCATATCGACCTTCGCTCCTCTGTCCGGGCCCGTCGCCGCGCATGCGCTGACGCAGGGTCGCGGTCGCTATCTCCTCCACCTCCAGCGTGCTCGCGTTGAGAACCAGGTCGCACTCATCCCGCGCTTCCCGCGACGAAGCCCTGTCTGTCCTCCACGCTCTGCCTGCGCCGTCGAGGCCGGCAAAGCCCGTCAATCGCATTGGAGCGAACCCTCACCGCTCGAAAAAGAACTTCGCCGCGCTGCCTCCGAGAATCAGCTCTTTCTGGGAAGCACTGAGGAAATCCGCCTCGGCGACCACGGCGATTGCGGCCGGGTAATCCTCGAGAGGGTTTTCCATCCCGACCGGACCGCCGCTGTCGCTTTCCCACATGCAGCGCTCGGCGCCGAAAGCTTCTACGACGGGCCGGATAAGGGCCCGCGTGTCGTGAAACGGGGCGCGGCGATTACCGACGCCGTGCAGGGGCCCGAGTTTCACCATCACCCGCGGATGCCTGGCCAGTCCGCACAGGGCCTGCAGATCCCCCTGGTTGATTGCGCCGTCCCTGACCTGCGCGCCACCGAAGTGATCGACGATGACGGGGGTCTCGGGAAAACGCCAACACATGCGGTCGAGTTCGGGTATGTCCCGTGGACCCATGAGAAAGCTGAGCGCCAGATTGTCTTCGGCCCCGGCTGCAAACATCTGTTCGTACCCCTTCTGGTCGAGCCAGCGGTCCGACTGCCCCCTCGGCGGTTGCGCGCCTCTGCCGCGAATCCGGAAGGCGTAGATACCGCATCTGGCAAGGTCCCTCATCGCTCGATCGGGCGGTGCCAGGGCGACGTCGCTGACGGCCGGGACGACCCCGGTACCGACGAACGTGTCGGGGTCGGCGGCAATCAGATCGATGATGTAGCTGTGGTCGAGTCCGTACCACGTCATCTGCACCAGGTTGATGCGGATCTTCCCCACCTGCCGGCTGTAGCGGAAGTGGTCGTCGGGTGTAAACGACGGCCGCCACAGATCGGATTCGGCAAACCCCGGAGCCAGGGGATAGCGCTCGAACTCCCGGCTCCAGACGTGAATGTGCGCGTCTACGATTCTGTTCGTGTCCACATTTCCACCTTATCAGGCCTTTCGAGCGCATCCGGCGCGGCCTGGGAGAAACCTCCGGGCCGGAAACTCATCCGGTTGGAACTCGATTGTTCCCAACGGTACCCGGGCCTCGCATCCACCCTCCCACGGCCAGGCAGAAATGGTCGTGATCCGCCTTGCGCCGGCCAGGGACAGGCAGAGTCAGCGGGCCAGGGCGCGGAAATCCGCGCCGGCGGGTTGCTGGAACACCCGCAGGTCGAACTGGGGAACCACGGCGATCAGGTGGTCGAAGATGTCGGCCTGAATCGCCTCGTAGTTCGCCCACTCGGTGTCGTTCGTGAACACGTAGATCTCGATCGGCAGGCCGGTGTCTCCCGGTTGCAGCTGGCGCACGAGAAACGTGAGGTCCTGGCGGATCCTGGGGTGGTTGCGCAGGTAGGCGGTCACGTACGCCCTGAAGGTCCCGACGTTGGTCAGTCTCCTGCCGTTGATCAGGTGACTCGTGTCGACCCTGGTGGAGGCGTTGTGATCGGCGACATCCTGCCGCCTTTCGCGCAGGTACTCCCGGATCAGCTCGAACTTCCCGTACCGCTCCAGCATCTCGTCGCTGCATATGCGGATCGTCTGCATGTCTATGAACAGCGAGCGCTTGATGCGGCGGCCGCCGCTCTCCTTCATGCCGCGCCAGTTCTTGAAGGATGCGTCGATCAGCTTGGGAGTCGGGATGGTGGTGATCGTCTTGTCCCAGTTCTGGACCTGAATCGTGTGCAGGGAGATGTCGATGACGTCTCCGTCCGCCCCGAAAGCCGGCGCCTCGATCCAGTCCCCTTCGTCGACGAGGTTCTGCGAATGGATCTGAATGCTGGCGACCAGGGACAGGATGGTGTCGCGGAAGATCAACAGCACGACCGCGGTCATGGCCCCGATGCCGCCGAGCAGGCCCAGCGGCGAGCGCCCCATCGTCAGCGCCACAACCACCAGCGACCCCACGACGTACAGGGCGATTCTGGTGATCTGCACGTAGCTCCTGATCGGCACCTTCTCGGCCACGGGAAGCCGCCCGTAGACCACGTCGAACGCGCTCAGTAACGAACCGCCGATGAGCAGCCCCAACACGCCCAGGACAGCCACCATGATCTGCCGGGTCAGCTCGGGCGGCCCCGGAATGACTTCGGCTCCGTAGAACAGGACCGCCGCCGGAACGAGCATGGCGGAGCGTCGGAGTACACCGGTACCGAGGAGGATTTCGTCGAGGTCGGTGCGGCTGCGCCGGATCAGTCGCTCCAGGACGCGGAGGAAGGCGTTGCGGGCGACGTAGTAGCCGAGCCACGCCAACCCCAGAAGAATTGCCGCCTGTCCCGACTCAAGGGCCACCTGGCGGGCAAGTTGCCGTGCCGACTCCAGGATTTCGTTCATGGTTCAAATTTACCGGCTCCGGGGTGGTTGTGCCCGGATTCAGGGTGTCGTGCAAGCTCCCTTCTTCCCACCTCATCATCGTGCAGGCGTTATGTTTTTACCATGGCCACACTGCTGTCCGCGCATCTGAAACATGCCGGCCTCTGACGACGCCGGCACGGTCAGCGACCTCGAGGCGGCGCTCGAGGATTGTCTGCTCGCCGACCGCGTGCGTATCGGTCGCCGCCTGCGGGACCTCCGGGACCGTTTGTCCGGACGCTCTGGCGCAACCCTGTCCGGGGAGCTCGGCCGGCTGCGCGAGCGCATCGAGGCCTCGCGGCGGCTGCGCGCCGGGCGCCTCCGCCTCATCCCGGCGGTATCCTACCCGGAAGAGCTGCCGATCACCGCGCGCAAGGAGGAGATCCTCCGGGCAATCGCCGAACACCAGGTCGTCGTCGTCGCCGGGGAGACCGGGTCGGGGAAAACCACCCAGCTGCCCAAGATCTGCCTCGAAGCGGGGCGGGGCCGCGACGCCCGCATCGTCTGCACCCAGCCCCGGCGGGTGGCGGCGCAGTCGCTGTCGCGGCGCCTGGCCGAGGAGCTCGGGGTCACTTGGGGCCGCGAGGTGGGCTGCAAGATCCGCTTCCGGGACCGGACCGAGGCCGAGACCCTGATCAAGCTGGTCACCGACGGCATGCTGCTGAGCGAGGTCCGCGGCGATCCCGACCTTCTCGAGTACGACACCGTCATCCTCGACGAGGCCCACGAACGCAGCCTCAACATCGATTTCCTGCTGGGGTACATGCGCCTGCTTCTCGAAAGGCGGCCCGGCCTCAAGCTCGTCATCACCTCGGCAACCATCGACGTCGAGAAGTTTTCGCGGGCCTTCGGCGGCGCCCCCGTCCTCGAGGTCTCGGGGCGGATGTACCCTGTCGAGGTCCGCTACCGGCCGCTGGAAGAGATTCTCGGGGAGGCCGAGGAGCTCTCCTACACCGACGCGGCGGTGGCTGCGGTGCTGCAACTGCTGGAGGAGTCCGCATCCGGGGACGTCCTCGTATTCATGCCCGGGGAGCGGGACATACGCGAGACCAGCGACCTCCTGCAGCACCGGCTGGCAAAACGGAACGTCGAGATCCTGCCGCTGTTCAGCCGCCTGACCGCTGCCGAGCAGCAGCGGGTGTTCGCCCGCCCGGACCGCCGCCGCGTCGTCGTCGCCACCAACATCGCCGAAACCTCGCTGACGATTCCCGGCATCCGCTACGTCGTCGACCCGGGACTGGCGCGGATCAACCGCTACAACCCGCGGACGCATACGCAACGGCTGCCGGTCGAGGCGATTTCCCGGAGCAGCGCCGAGCAGCGCAAGGGCCGCTGCGGCCGCGTCGCCGAAGGGGTCTGCGTGCGCCTCTACAGCGAAGAGGAGTTCCTTTCCAGGCCCGAGTACACGGCCCCCGAGATCCAGCGCTCGGACCTCGCCGACATCATCCTGCGCATGCTCGACCTTCAGCTCGGCAAGGTCGAGGAGTTTCCTTTCGTCGACCCGCCGGCGCCGCGGGCGATCAACAGCGGCTACGTTCAGCTGCAGGAGCTGGGGGCTCTCGACTCCAGGCGCCGCTTGACCCGCCTCGGCCGCGACATGGCGCGCCTGCCGATCCCCCCGACAGTGTCGCGCATGATCCTGCAGGCCCGGGCCGAAGGGGCGCTTCCCGAGCTGCTCGTCATCGCCTCGGCCATCGGCATTCAGGATCCGCGCGAGAGGCCGCTCGACCGCCGCGACGAAGCCGACCGCATGCACCGGCAGTTCGCCGACAGGCATTCCGACTTCCTGACCCTTCTCAACATCTGGAACCGCTACCACGAGCGCTTCGAGCAGCTCGAGACCCAGAGCCAGATGCGCAGGTTCTGCCGCCGCCACTTCCTCTCCTTCGCGCGCATGCGCGAGTGGCGGGACATTCACGCCCAGCTGACCGGGGAGCTGTCAGACCTCGGGGGGTTTCGCCTGCAGCCAGGCAGGCGTCAGGCCGGGTACGACGCCATCCACCGGTCGATCGTTACAGGCCTGTTGAGCAGCATCGCCCGAAAGAAGGAGCACAACCTCTACCAGGCGGCCCGCAACAGGGCGGTGATGCTGTTTCCCGGTTCGGGCCTGTTCGAGCGCCGGGAGGCAACGGCCCGAAGTGATCAACGGGAAGGGCAGTCGAACGGGGCCTCGCCCGAATGGATCGTCGCGGCCGAAATCGTGGAGACCTCCCGCCTGTTCGCCCGCACCGCCGCGCGCATCCGGCCGGGTTGGCTGCCCGACCTCGGCGGCCACCTGTGCCGCAGTTCATACGGAGATCCGTACTGGAGCCGCAGCGCCGGACGCGTCCTCGTGCAGGAGACGGTGCACATCCACGGCCTGCAGGTCGCCAGACACCGCGTCCCGGGCCAGGAGGTGAAACCCCGCGACTCCGCTGAGATCTTCATCCGCGATGGCCTGGTCGCCGGAGATGTCGACACCCCTCGCGAGTTTCTGGCACGCAACCTCCAGCTCGCCGACCGCATCGAGACCTGGCAGACGCGCACCCGTCGCACCGCCATCGACGTCGATGAGGCGGTTCGCCGTTTCTACGCCTCGCGTCTGGATGAGGATATCTCTTCGGTGCACGACCTCAACCGCATCATCAACGAGCGCCCGGACGGCGACCGCTTCCTGCGCATGGAAGAGGCCGACCTGCTCGGCGGCAGCGAGACGTCCTTCGACCGCGACGCGTTTCCCGACCGCATCGAGCTCGCCGGCGAGGCGGTCGAGCTGGCGTACGCGTACAGACCGGGGCAGGAAGAGGACGGCATCACGGTCCGCCTGCCGTACCGGTTGATGGACGCCGTCAACCCGGAGCTGCTGGACTGGCTGGTCCCCGGGGTTCGCGAGGAGCGGATCACCTGCCTGCTGCGCTCCCTGCCCAAGCAGATGCGCAAGCAGTTGCTGCCGATTCCGCGGACCGCCAGGAGGATCGCCGCCGATCTCAGACCGACCCACCCCTCTTTCCTCGAGTCGCTCGAGGAGCACCTGGCGGAGCGCTACCGGTTGCAGGTGAGCCGCGCCGACTGGAAGCCGGAGGCGATTCCCGAGCATCTGCGCCTGCGCGTCGAAGTCCGGGGGAGCGACGGGCGGGCGGTGGCGGCGGGACGGGACCTGGAGCTGCTGAGCGCAAGGCTGCAACGGCACGACACCCCGGCCGAGCAGGATGCCTGGAGAATGGCCGCCGCCCGTTGGGAGCGGGACGACCTGACTTCCTGGGATTTCGGCGACCCGCCGGAGCAGGTCGAGGTCAGCGAGGTCGCCGGCATCCCGCTGCTCGCCTATCCGGGGCTGACGTGCTGCGGCGAGGGAGTCTGCGTGCGCCTCTACCGAAAGCGGGGTGATGCCGAGCGGGCGAGCCGGGACGGGATCCTCCGGCTGTCCGAGCTGGTCATGACGGAGCAGATGCGGCAGTTGCGCCGGGAACTGGCCGAGCTGCGGCGGCTGCATCCGCTCTTTGCTTCATTCGCTGGGGCCTCCGACCTCGAGCAGCAGGCGTACACCTGCCTGCTCCGCTACCTGTTCGGACGCCGGCCGGCCATCCCCCTGAGCCGGGAAAGGTTCGAGGAGGGCTGCCGTCAGGGGCGCGCCAAACTGGCCGGAGCCGCCGGAAAAATGATCGGCCTGGTCGAGACCTTGCTGGAAACCCGCCGCCGGATCGTCACCTGTCCCCAGCCTTACCCCGGGATGCAGGAGGACCTGAAGCGGCTGCTGCCTGCCGGTTTTCTCGCCGCCGCCGACTTCGAGCGGCTGCCGCATCTGTGCCGCTATCTCAAGGGCGTCCAGGTGCGCGCCGACCGCGCCCGCGGCGATGCCGCCAGAGACCGGCGGAAGGCGCAGCTGGTCGCGCCCTATCAACGAGCTCTGGACGAGCTTTGGCCGGCTGCGGACCCCGGAAACGAAGGAAGCCCGAAGAAAATCGAAGAGTTCCGCTGGCTCCTGGAGGAGTGGCGGGTATCGGTCTTCGCCCAGGAGCTGGGCACGGCCGGCAAGGTGTCGGCGCAGCGGCTCGACAGGATGCTCGAGGAAGTCCGGAGGGAATAGCCGCTCTGCGAAATCACAGCCCGGAGCGAAGTCCGGCGGGTGTCCGGATTCCGGCAGGTCAACCGTCCGTCAATTCGTGAACAGACCGGAAAGCGACCGAGTTCCGGAACAGATCGGGAAAAAAATGGCGGTCCGACCAGATCCAGGCTGTGCAATCTTTCCCCTCGATTCAGGCGGCCAAATCGTCCTCCACCGGCGCGACTGCATCTCCGGAATGCAGGAGCTGGTGGAACCGGAATCTGTCGATGTCGTGGTGACCTCCCCTCCCTACAACCTCGGGGTCGCCTACGGATCATACGACGACAAGGTCCCGCGAGCCGAGTACCTCGACTGGATCGAGGCATGGGGAGACGCCCTGCTCCGGGTGTTGAGCCGCCGCGGATCGCTGTTCCTCAACGTGTCGGGAAAGCCTTCGGAACCCTGGGGGCCCTTCGAGATCCTGCAGCGGCTCCGCAGCCGGTTCGCGCTGCAGAACACCTTGCACTGGATCAAGTCGATCGCCATCGACAGCGGACACGGCCAAGGTAACCTCGGGGAGATTCCCGATTCGCAGGATCATCCCGGAGGCTCTTCCCATCCGACCGGAAGTGGAAGTGCCGGTGACGCCGAGGCGCCGGCGAAGAACGTCACCGTTGGCCACTACAAGCCGATCAACAGCAGGCGCTACGTCAACGACTGCCACGAGTACATCTTCCACCTGACCAGGTTCGGGGACGTCGAGCTCGACCGACTCGCGGTCGGAGTGGAGTACCAGGACAAGTCCAACGTCGGCAGATGGTCGGGGGCGAAGGACGACCTGCGCTGCCGGGGGAACACCTGGTTCATTCCGTACCGGACGATTCAGAGCCGCGACAGGGAACGGCCGCACCCGGCGACGTTCCCCGTCAGGGTGCCCGAGATGTGCATCCGGCTGCACGGGCTGCAACGGGTCGACCGCGTCCTGGACCCCTTCCTCGGGCTCGGACACACCGCCCTGGCCTGCAAGGGGCTGGGCATCTCCTGCCTGGGATTCGAGCTCGATGAAGGGTACTTCTCGGAGGCATGCAATTTGTTGGAAGCCTTCGATCCGGGGACGGGCAGGGAGAATCAGCGGTCTCTTTAGGCTGCCCCAGCCGCCCGAGTCTTCCCTGCAGCAGGCTCCCTCACATGTGCGCGGCCATCCACTCGTAACATTTTGCGAACCCGGCCCCCCCGGCGGTTTCCTCTCCTTCGTACTCGACCGCCCAGACCCCGTCGTACCCCGCTTCCTTCACGCAGGCGACTGCGTGTCCGAGGTCGATTTCCCCTTCCCCGAGCACTTTCCCCCGGTACTGCTGCTGCGAACCCGTCCCGTCTTTTATATGGACGTGGAACACGTGGGGCGCCACGAGCTCGTAGAACCGGTTGCAGCGCTCGATGTCCCACCCCGCCCAGCGGTAGTTCATGGTATCGAGGTTGACCCCGAGCCGCTTGGAACCGACCCGTTCTATCAGGCTCACCTGCCACTCGCCGTCGTTGGTCGCCATCCCGTGGTTGTCGAGGGCGATGCGCACTTCCGAGGTCTCGGCGAAATCGACGCAGCGCTTGAACGCCTCCAGCATCGTGCCGTCCCACTGGTCCCGGGGAACCTCCTCGCCCCAGCCTCCGTCGCTGCGCACGACGTCGGTGCCGGTGTGAGGTATCCACTCGCACAGCTTTCGGTAGCGGTCGATTTCCGCTTCCTGTTGCGCCGGGTCGGCCCGGAGAAAGTTGTTGCCCGCCGCAACAGCGCTCACCGACATGCCGTGGCGCTCGAGCATTTCACGGACCTCCACGGCAGCCCTTTCGCCTTCCCGGGTCTCGTCCGGCCACACGTCCCGGAACTGCAGCTCGCAGTACCGGTAGCCGATCTCCGCTGCCCTGACGGCAAACCCCTCGAGGTCGTAGCCGCCCCAGTTGTGATGCACCACCCCTGTTTTCGCCATGTCGCGTCTCCTCTTCGGGTTCAGTACGGGCGGACCGCCGTTTGCAGCCCCGGCAACCGTGTCGAGGATCAGTGTGCCTTGCGGTAGTGGGCTTTCAGCAGGTCCTCGCCGAAGTCGTTGAGCAGATCCCTCCACACTGCGTGTATGTGGTTGGCGTCGTTTTGCGTGTTGTCGTACTCGGCGACGAAGGCCGGGCCCTGCACCCGGTAGTAGTGCCCCGCGCCGCGCTCCGCCGGGCCGGCCCAGGCGAAGTGGGCTTTTGCGTAGTCGGCCCCTTCCAGCCTGGCGTGCTCCAGCGCCGCCACCGCCTCGGGCAGGCGATCGACGTAGACGGCGACCAGATCCTTGAGCTGCTGAAGCTGGCCGGCGTTCATGTCGGCGCCTGCCAATCCTTCCGCCTTCACCTCGCCGCGCACGTGGGGGACGGCCCTGGTGAGGATATCGGATGGGGCTTCCCGGGCAACCACCGCCTGCCGGCGCTGCTCCCCGTCGAGATCGTTCAACAGCGCGCGCGCCGTCTCCTCCTCTTCCTTCAGGGCTCGCAGGCCCTCGCGGGCGCCGTGGCGCACCTCGGCCGGGTTGGCCCCGAAGAAAACCGGGCTTGCCGAAATCAGCTCCCCGTCGAGAACCGTGTTGTTCAGCGAGACGTGATGCCCCTCGAAGCGCCACCCCCACATCCCCTCGCCGCCGGGAGTGCCGAACAGGGTGACGAAATACAGGCCGGGGTCGCGCGCGAACTTCCGCCCCTCTCCTTCGATCTCGGCGAGGATGGGTTCGAGCTCGATGATGGTGTTGGCGCGCCTGTGGGCCGCCGAGCTCAGGCCGGTGGCGACCAGGTTCTGGGTGAGGCTGCGCTGCCGGGCATCCATTTCCTTGAGCGGCAACCCGGCCCGGGGGCGCGGAATGTAGTGCCAGTTCTCCCGTTCCTCGTCGTCGAAACCCACCACCGCTTTGGCGCGCTGATCGGAGGTGAAGCTTGCCAGCAACTCGGCAGCCGCGCCGGCCATGCGTCTCGCCGTCTCCGTTCTGACAATGTTGTCTTCGGTTTTCACGATGTCCCTCGTTTCGTTGGCTGATCCGCGGGGGTCCTGGCGCTCAGGTCGTCGTCGAGGTCGATTGTCGCGACCTCCTCGCCGGGCATCGCCACGGCGATGCGCAGGAAGTCGAGCGGTGCGCTGTCAGGGTTGTAGATGCCGTGACCCTTTTCGACCCCCTGATAAGTCACCGAGCCCGGTCCTACCGGGAAGGTGTCCCCGTCCACGGTCATGTAGCCGCGGCCCCCGAGTATGACGAAGCATTCCTCGAGCGCTTCGTGGTAGTGGTAGCCGACGGCGCTTCCTGGAGACAGAATCGCGTGGTCGAGAAAGGTCCAGCTGCTGAGGAAGTCACCGGGGCCCCACATGTGGCGGGTCGCTATTTCTCCACCCCCGCCGTGAATGGAGGGCCGCCGCTTCAGCTTTGCGGGGTCGACCGATTCGATCCGCAGGTGACCGGCCGGCGACCCCTCCGGCAGGGAAACCCCTATCGACAGGGCGGTGCAGCTCCTCGCCGTCGCCCGCAGGCGTGAGGCTCCCGTAGCGACAACGGCCGCAGTTTCCCTTACCTCTGCGGCGTCGCCGTTGCCTTCGAACACGGCCTCCCCCTTCAGAATTACGAACCCCTGCTCGCAATCGCCATCCGGGGATTCGGCCGCTTCTCCCGGAGGAAGCACCACGAGATCGAAGACCCGCCAGGGAGTTGCGAACCGGGACCCTGGAAAGACAGGACGCGCGCGTGCCCGCGGGACCTTCTCCTCCAACGACAACTGTGCGTGCCTGAACACTGTGATCGATACCTGCCTGCGATCGGTAGGCGCAAAAAGTATGGGTAGTGACGCGTCCGCCGCTACTCAATCGATCTCCTGCCCCCGGCCGCCGGGAACCCCTGCAAGCGCTTCTTCAACGGGGGAGTCCGGGCCGATGGGCAGGTAACGGCGACGCGAGATGTACGGAACTGGAGGGTCAGGTAATCGAGCGCTCCCCCGGAGAGGAACCATGCAGGGGCACCGGCAACCCCCTGCCTGCATCGCATGTCAAGCGAGCCGAGCCAGATCAGCGGAGACGCCGCAGAGCAAACCGCATCCCGGAGGTCCCCCGCCGGTTGCCGTTCCCGTTTAAAACAGTGAGAAGCCCGGATCTTCCTGAAGGAATTCCCGTCAGCGAGCAGCGCAACGGGCTTCGTGGGCGAGCAGGAATTCCTTGATTTCCACTCCCCCGGAATAGCCGGTAAGGCTGCCGTCGCTGCCGACGACACGGTGGCAGGGGACGATTATGGGGAGGGGATTGTTGCCGTTGGCTGCTCCTACGGCTCGACTCGCCTTCGGCCTGCCGACACGCCGCGCGATCTCCCCGTACGATGCCGTCGCCGCGAAAGGAATTCTGGCAAGCTCCCTCCACACCTGCTGCTGAAAAGCGGTGCCGCAGGGTGCAAGCGGCAGATCGAACTGCTTCAGTTCTCCGGCGAAATAGGAATCGAGCTGCCGGCGGGCGCCGAAAGCTGGATCGGGTGCGGCCGTCCAGCCGGAATCCGGCTCAATGGCCTTGCTGCCTTCGAGAAAGCTCACCCGGGTCAAACCACTCTCTGTCCAGGCCAGCAGCAGCGCGCCAAGCGGGCTCTCGATGGTCGCGCAGTACACCGGAGATTGAACGGGTTTCCTTCCCCCGGGAGCCGGTGGAAATTCACCCGTCGCCGGAGCGTGCCCGCCAGGGACTGCTCCGTTCGCAACTGGAACCCTTGAGGAAGTGAAGGAGAGCCGCCTAGCTTGCGGGAGACGGTTCTTCTTCGAAGAAATCGGTCCTGATCGTTTTCAGGTAATCCTGGAGGGCGGCGCCGTCAGCCGGGAGATCGAGGACGTCGGAAAAGGGCCACATGTCTCCCTGGAGAAACTCCACGGCACTCACCTGGTCCTGACTGGTTGGGCCCGCAGCCATGTCTTTGATGGCTTGCAGGATGACTGCCGCCGCGAGGCGGCGGTGACCGTCAAACTGGGAGCGATACGCCGATTTGCGTTCTTTTGCCATTTCTCAAAGCCAGTATGGGAACATTCACAAACTGAATTTCGTCTTGAAAACCGCCACTTTAATCTAAGCATTGAAAAGACGTTTCGACAGGCTTCGAGATCCGGTTTTTTTGCATTCCTCCCCGGTCAGCGAAACTTTCCCCGCGCCACGATACGCTGCCTGTAAATAGTGCAATTCCTTTAATTACAATATGTTATGTGAATGATGAAAACCCGCCCCCACCTCGCTGCCCCCGAAAAAAGGCAGCTCATGCCCCCCGGCGAGGCGATTGTCAGGCCAGGATCCCTATCACGCACCCGGTCAGCATTGTCGCCAGGGTTCCGGCAACAAGGGAGCGCAAACCGAGGCGGGCGAGATCGGGCCGTCTCTCCGGGGCGATTCCCCCGATTCCGCCGATCATGATCGCCACCGAACCGAAGTTGGCAAACCCGCAAAGCGCATAGGTCGCCACGAGGAAGCCGCGCTGGCTCAGGGGGGCCGGCTCGCTCGACATCACCCGGGAAAGCTCCACGTAAGCGACGAATTCGTTCAGGATCGTCTTCAGTCCCAGCAGCCTTCCAACGCTGGCGGCTTCCTGCCAGGAAATGCCCATGAGCCAGGCGGGAATCCGCAGCGCGATCCCCAAACCCGCCTGCAGGCTCCACGCCCCGGCCTCAGCCCCGTTCACCAGCTTGTCCGCAAGCCCGATCAGGGCGTTGACGAGAGCGACGAGGCCGATGAAGGCAATCAGCATGGCCATGATATTAATGAAGAGATGCATCCCCTCGGTCGCCCCGCGGGCGGCCGCATCCAGACCGTTGCGGGTGTCGTCTTCGGGCAGCTGGGCGACCACTCCGGCAGTCGCCGGCTGCCCTGTCTCGGGCATCATCAGCTTCGCCACGGCGACCGCCGCCGGCGCGCTGATCATGGAAGCGGTGAAAAGGTGCCCGGCGATTTCCGCATCCACCCCGGACAGCATGCTCGCGTAGACGACCATGACCGTCCCCGCGATCGTCGCCATTCCGGCTGTCATCAGGCAGAAAAGCTCGCTCTGGGTCAGGCCAGCTACGTAGGGGCGGATCAGCAGCGGCGCTTCCGTCATGCCGAGGAAGATGTTGGCGGAGACTCCCACGGCCTCGGCGCTGCTGATTCCGAAGGCTCGCTGCATGAAACGGCTCATTGCCCGGATCAGCCAGGGAAGGAGCCGATAGTGGTACAGGACCCTGGAAAGCGATGCGACGAACACGAGGATGGCGGCGATCTCGAGGGCGATCGTCGCTCCGTACGCGGTCGTGAAGTCAGGGTTCGAGAGTCCGGCGAACAGCAGCGACTCGTTCGCCTTCAGGGCGGTCTCGCGGAGCAGGTCGGTGAGCCCTCCGATCAGGGCGAAAACCTGGTGTCGCAGGCCGGTATGCAGGAGCAGAGCCGCGAAACCCACCTGCATCACAGCGGCGATGACGAGGGCGCGCACCGGAACTCCGCCGCGGCGGGTGCCGCACGCCCAGGCGATCAGCAGCAGCGCACCGTATCCGAAAGCGCTGTGCAGGGCGGGCACCGCCTCTACCCTCCTTCCTGCGCGGCCAGCGCCGCAAGCGCCTGCTCCACCACCTCGTTGCAGCAGCCGCCGCCGCAAAGACGAACTGCCCCCTCCCACACCGGGAGCTCGCCGACGGCGCTGCAGAACGCTTCGAACCAGGGGCTGTCGGTGCGCGACCCGCGCGCCGCCATGCGCCCCCGCCACTCCTCGACTCGGGGGGGGTCGAGGTGAATTACGGCCAGCTTCGAAGGGGCGATTCTGTCCCGCAGCGATGTCCACAGGTGCTCGACACCCAGCTCCGGCCCCCATCCCCCGACCAGGAATACGGTTCGCGCACCCGCGAGGTTGGCACAGGCGAAGGCAACGGCGGTTCCGTACTCGATCGGGCGCAGCCGCTCCCAGTACAGATCGGTGCCGTAGGCTTCTTCCGTCGGGGTTGCGGTCTGCCGGGCGATCTCGAGAATGAAGGGACCGGAGCACCAGTCCTTGTCCACGACAAACGATCCGGGAAGCAGCCGCTGCAGGGCCCCGGCAAGGCTGCTCTTGCCGGAGCCGGGCGGCCCCGCGATGACGGCGAGGCGAGCCGCTGCCGAGCCCGGGACTGCGGCTCGGAGCACCGCCTCTACGGTAGGCAACGGCCGGGGTCGCGACCCGGCGTACCCTCCACCCAGAAGAGAGGCGTCCCTCACTGGTTTGCACCGCGGCGAAATGCAGCGAAGTCGAGGGCCCCGACAAGGAGTGCGGCCGCCGACGCCACCGCTATGGCGACCGGAATGGGCGCCCGGGTCAGCAGCAGTGTCGCCCCGACAGCTGCCGCGGTCGCCCCGTACAGGACGAGGACGCTGTCGCGGCGCGACAGCCCCAGGCGCACGAGGCGATGGCTGGTGTGGTTCTGATCCCCGCGCCAGGGGGGGATTCTGCGCGACAGACGGATGGCCACCACCGAAGCGAGGTCGTATGCCGGCACTGCGAGCACGAGCAGCGGCACAAGCACGGCCTGGCCATCCAAAGCCTGGATTTCGGCGAGTCGCCCGGTGACCAGGACGCTGAGGCCGCCGGCGACGAAACCGAGGAACAATGCCCCGCTGTCCCCCATGAACACGGTGGCCCGGGGGAAGTTGAACACCAGGAAGCCGCACGCGGCACCGATGACGAGCAGTCCCAGCAGCGCCGCCGGAGTGTGGCCGCATACCAGAGACAGACTGACCAACCCGGACAGGGCAATGGCCGCGACTCCCGCCGCCAGCCCTTCCATGTTGTCGAGCATGTTGAAGGCGTTCGTAATGGAAGCGATCCAGAATGCGCTGAGAGCCGCTGAAAACAGCGGCTCGGAGCCGGCAACCGGCAGTCTGAAACCCGGGATCCACCCCGCCAGCAGGATGGCGACCGCCAGCTGCGCCGCCAGGCGAAACAGGGGCGACAGCCCGCGGAAATCATCGACCATGCCGACAAGCCAGACCACCGAGGCGCAGGCGAACAAGGCTGCGACCTGGCTCACCTCCTTGACCGTCGCGGGAAAGTTGCCGAAAGGCGTGACCCAGTACGGGGACCAGGGGCTGATCCAGCCCGAACCGTCCCGGAGCAGGCCGGAGTTGTCGTACAGAACCGCGGCCAGCGCGCCGGCGGCGGGAAGCAGGCAGGCGGCGTACATGGCGAGCCCGCCTCCGTACGGAGTTACGCTGTGGTGTGACTTGTAAGAGGCGCTGCCCGGGTCGTCCACCAGACCCACCCGAAGGGCCAGGCGCCGGGCCAGGGGAACCGCCCCCAGGGTGGCGAGCATCGACGCCGCGGCGACAGCGGCGAGGTGCCAGGGCGCGTTCACTCGGCAGGGAAGGCGCGACAGGGATTCCGAAACGCCCGGGAAACGGCGAGGAATCCGGGGAGCACTTGATCTTTGCGAGGGGACCTTTCGAGAACGTCTGAAGCCGTTCTGCGACGAAAATCCCTCTCCGCGGAAAGGCTGTTCCCGGGGCCCGATACACCCTTCCAGTCGATTGACATCCAAAAACCGTCCGGTTACCTTCAACGCTCGTCTAAGTATAGAAAAATTAGAAAGGTAGACCACATTTGCGAATTCTGAAAACCACCGGAAAAACAGCGATTTACGCGGCGATTCCCACGCTGGTTCTCGGCTTGGCGCCACCTGCCGAAGCCCAGCTGACCAGCTTTCAGACCGACCACTACGTCATCAGCTACTTTCCCGGCGCCGAGGGAACGGCGCGGCGGGTGGCAGAGGTCGCCGAAGAGGTATTCGCGCCGCTGGCTGCCGCGTACGGGTATTACGACGATTACTCTCCGATTCACATTGTCGTTCTCGACAACAGCGACTTCGGCAACGGGGCCGCGGACAACTACAGCAACACCGTCTACATCTGGGCTTCCGCCCTCGACTGGGAGATCCGCGGCGACCACCCGTGGATCAAGAACGTCCTCACCCACGAGATCGCCCACGTCATGACACTGGACAAGGCGCGCAAGCGGTGGCCCTTCCGCATCGCCCTGTTTTCGGTCTCCAGGTTCGACTCCAATCCGGACATCAGCTTCAACTTCCCGCTTTACTACCTGAACACACCCGCGTGGTGGGTCGAGGGAATCGCCCAACTCGCTCCCGCGCAGTTCGGGTGGGACACCTGGGACTCCCATCGAGACATGCTGTTGCGGATGGCCGTGCTCGAAGACGATCTGTCAACCCTGAACGAGATGGGGGGGCTGAGTCACCGCGCCGGCGGCTACCGGGCCGAGCAGGTCTACAACCAGGGTTTCGGACTCCTGACATACACGGCGGCGACCTATGGCACGGAAAAGGTCGAGGAACTGCAGGACCATGTCGGCTCGTTGAGCTTCGACCCGGCGATCCGCAAGGTGCTCGGCATTTCGGCCGATCAGCTGTACGACGACTGGGTCCGCTTCATGGAGGACCAGTACGGCCAGCAGGTCGAGGAGATAGTCGCGGAGGGGTTCTTCGAGGGTAACGAACTCGGAGATGTCAACGAAGGCGTTATCGACTACCACCCATCGTATTCTCCAGATGGCAGGAAACTCGCCTACATCACCAGTCAGGACCGGGATTACCGCATCCCGTACGTCGCCATCTACGACTTCGCAACGCGAAAAAAGAAAGTGCTCAAGGAATTCGTCGACACGCGGATATCCTGGTTTCCCGACTCCGACAAAATCCTGTTTCTGCGCAACAAGAGCGGCTACAACGACTTCTTCGTCTACGACATCGAAGAGGATGAGGAGCGCCGCATCAGCGCCCGCCTCCGCGCCAGGGACCCGAACGTCTCTCCCGACGGAGAGCGCATCGCTTTCGTTCGCCTCCGCGACGGCAATCACAGCCTCTGTCTGATCGATGCCGACGGCACCGACCTCGTCCAGCTCACCAACCACAACGACCGCACCCAGATCTACGCGCCGCGATGGTCCCCCGACGGCGAGTGGATCCTCTTCAGCATCTTCAGCGGCGAAGACCGCGACATCGCCATGATGCGGGCGGACAGCCCCCCGCTTCCCAAGAAAACAGGTCTGCGCCCCCCTAAAGACGACACCCCGGACTCGCTCAAGGTTTTTCCCGACAGTCTCGCCTACCCGGCGGCGGACACCTCGGGATTCACCCCGCTGCTGGCATCGTCCGCTGACGAGCGCGATCCGTACTGGCTGCCCGACGGCAGCGGCTTCGTCTTCTCCTGCGACCGCACCGGGATCTTCAACATCTACCAGTACACACTGGAGACCGGGGAAGTGCGGCAGCTCACCAACGTTCTCGGCGGGGCTTTTTCGCCGACCGTGGCAGGCGACGGGCGCGTGACCTACGCGAGCTACCACGCCAACAACTTCGACCTCTACGAGTTCGATCTCGACGGACCCGGGGAACGCATAGTCCACTGGGATCCCCTTGCCGACCGCGACTACCAAACCGTGGTTCGCGGGCCGAAACTTTCGGAGGACTACAGCGTGTTCCGCTACCGGGGACGGCGCGTGCTCGACGTCATTCCCCTGTTTCAGGTCGGACCGACCTTCGTCGGCAATACTTTCGGACTCAACCAGATCAGCGGCGGCGGCCAGGTTTCCGTTCGTGAAACCCTCGGAGGCGACGTCTTTGTTTTCTGGGGAGTTCTCGGCAAGAACTTTCGAGAGAGCACCGATCTCAACACCGATTTCGGCCTCTACGCCGAGCGCCGGTTGCTCCCTGCGGTGGGCAACAACCGCACTTTCAACCCCACTCTATGGGGGGGGTGGCGGCGGCGCGAAGTGGACTGGATCATCCGCGGGAGCAGCGTGGAGGTTTTCGCAGATACAGTGGCATCTACGATCTACCCGGCCCCGGTGGACACCGCAAACCTGCTGATCCCTAACGCCACCCAGCACATCTATGAAGGATTCTCGAGGAAGGACCTGTTCAAGGATGTCTTCCAGATGTGGTCCCTGGGGGTCGATCTGCCGATCAGCAGGCGGCAACAGCTGACCGGGTTGTACACCAACCGCAACTACGACGAGAACTGGCTGCTGCACAGGTATCGCCAGCGCCTCGAAATATTCGTGATCCAGGACAGCGTCGACATTACCGGGACCCTGCCCTCCTCCCTCACCAGTCTCGACACCACCACGGTTACTCCCGACGACCATTACTCCTTCTATGACGATCTCGACTTTTACACTTCGAACGATCTCACGCTCGCCTGGAACTACCGCAGGGTCAAACCGACCGCCGATCGCATGATCAACGCGACCGGACGCTCGATGGCCCTCATCTACCGGTACATGAAGGCCAACCTCGCCGATTCGCTCGCCTTTACAGTAGATGACGGAATGCCCCGCGACATGCTGATTCCCGCAAAGCGGCCGTTTACTGTCAACGAGTACGTCGGCGCCTATACCGAGAGGGTGGGCCTGCCGTTTCGAAACACCCTGACCTGGGAGGTCGTTGCGGCCTACCGCAACCTGAGCGTGAAACCTTACACCGTGGATGGAGGTTTTTTCGAGGGCCGCTTCTACTGGCCGCTGCGCTATTATCTGGGGGGACGGAATTTCCTGAGTGGATATCCGTATTTCGTGCGTTCGGGCTCCAAGCTTCTGTACGGCCGTTTTGCCTACGGTTTTCCCCTGTTTCGCCGTCTCGACATGGGATTCCTGAACTTCAACTTCACCAAGGTCTACGCCGAGCTGTTTGCCGAGACCGGGGCGGTCGGCAACTTCCGCACCCTGAAGCTCGATGACTTCGATACCGACTCGTTCCTGTCGGACGTCGGCGGAGAGGTGCGCATGGAGCTGTACACCTTCTACCGTATTCCGATGCGGGCATTCTTCCAGGTCGCCCATCCCCTCAACCGCGATCGGGTGGAGCGCGAGCCGGACGAGCCGAAGATCGACAAATGGCGGTACTACTTCGGTCTCGGACTGGTGGGACGGGGGTTGTAGAAGCCGCGTGGTCCGGGTCGACCTGCGCAAACTGGCGCTACGGCTCAAAGTCGTGGAAATGCTCAGGATCTACGCCGAGCGCAGACGGATGCGTGAGGCGCCGGCCATCTGGCGCCGCCTGATCCGGCCCAACTGACGGCCGGTGCGGCGCGAGTGAAAATCCAGCGTTTCAAAGCGGCTTTGTTGCCTGCCGCGGCCATCCCGGCCGCCTCCCGGTCCAGCGCGCATCAGCGCATTCGGAGCTGATGGCCTACGGCGACAGCTCGCCCTGAGACAGCTGCCCGGCCTACCCCGACAGCCTGCGTTCGAACAGCTGCAGGTTCAGCCCGTTGGGCCCTTCGAAGAAAGCCAGGTGGATGCCTCCCGCTCCCGCGTCGAAGGGCTCCTTCGTTATAGTCACCCCCTTCTCCCGAAGCTCCTCGGTCGCCGCCTGGATATCCTCCACCACCAGGGATACGTGGTGAAACCCAACAGGGTTCCCCGTCGACTTTGCGGGCATCAGCTCGAGGATGATGTCGCCACTCTTCATGAAAACGTAGTCGTCGTCATCCTCGTTGGGGAAACGCTCACTGACCTCGAGTCCGAGAGTTTCGGTGTAAAACCGCACGGCGCTTTCCACGTCGTCGGTAACGAAGGCGATCTTGTGGATCCTGTGGACCATCGGTCGACTCCTGCAGTTGGGTTCAACTGGATTGAATTCGCAGCACGCGGCGAAGGTAATCGATGCTCGACGCCAGCAGCAAAGCGGCTGCAGTTGCGACCGCGGCCAGCGCCACACCGGGAGGGGCGCCAAAAACGTAACAGGCCAGGGCGAGAACCATGGTGGCGGTGGCGCCCTTTCCCAGCGGCGAGGGGGAAAGGACCAGCCCGCGAGTTCGGAACAGGTACACGCCCACCGCCACGATGGCGGCATCCCTGACGAGCTGCAAGGCAATCAGCCACACCGGAAAGCCGAACCACGCAACCAGCGCCAAACCGAGTCCGCCGACGGCGATCTTGTCGGCCAGGGGATCGAGGATCTTGCCGGTTCGCGAAACAAACCCGAGCCGGCGGGCGCAATAGCCGTCCAGGAAATCGGTGGCTGCTGCCCCGATCAGGATAGCACCCGAAAGCCAGGATGCCCCGGCGCCCCCCCCGGTTTCGGCGTCCCGGCGCAGACTCACCAGCAATACAGGAACAAGGGCGACGCGCAGAGCGCTGAGCGCATTCGGAAGCGCGGAAAGAGTCCCTGCGGCGGTCACCTGAGCAGTTCTTCGGCGTGCTGTCGCGCTGTTTCCGATACCGACTCCCCTGCCAGCAGGCGGGCGACTTCGTCTCGGCGCTCGGATGCATCGGACAGGCGGTGGACCTCGGTCACGGTGCGCCCGCGGCGCTGGACCTTGCGTACCGAGAAATGACAGTCAGCCAGACTGGCTATCTGCGGCAGATGCGTGATCGCAATCGCCTGGTGGGAGTGGGCGAGGTGTTTGAGCCGCTGCCCGACTGCGCTGGCGATGCGCCCGGAGATACCGGAGTCGATCTCGTCGAAAACGAGGGTAGACACCACGTCCCGCTCGGCGATGATCCCCTTGAGCACGAGCATGATGCGCGATATCTCCCCGCCCGAGGCGACACGTGCGAGGGGGCGGGGCGGCTCCCCGGGGTTGGTTGTAATGAAAAAAACCACTTTCTCGACCCCGGCGGCGTCGGCCCGGTAGCGAACCCCGTCGATTTCAACGAGGCCGTTCGGATCCTGCTCCCGGGTGCACCTCGCTTTGAAACTGGCACCGGGGATCCCCAGGGCCCCGAGTCCCTTCTCAACCTCTCCTGCCAGCGCAGATGCGGCTTTCTCCCTCCGCCCTGACAGAACCCGGCAGTCCCGGGCAAAATTTCCCACGATTTCGGCGTAGCGGCCGCCCGCCGCAGCGATCGCGCTCTCCATTTCCTCCAGGCGATCTCCTGCGACCTCCAGTTCCCGTGCGGTCCGGGCCACGTCGGCCAGTGTGCCACCGTACTTCCGGGTCAGGCGGCCGAGCTCGAACAGACGCTCCCGAGCCTGTTCCAGCCGCTCGGGGTCGGGCTCGAGGCGATCGAGATACTCCCTGAAGCCGGCTGCCACGTCCTCGGCGCGAAACAGCAGCTGCTCCACCTCCTCGGCAAGCCGCCCGAGACGGGGGTCGATCTCGATGAGGCGATCCAGCTGGCGCCGGCACCCACCCAGAACCTCCACGGTGGCTCCGTCGTTCCGATACAGCCGATCGAAGACAGAACCTACTTCGGAGGAGAGCTCGGCCTGGTTTGCCAGCACTTTCACCTCCGTTTCCAGGAGCTCGTCCTCTCCCTCCTCGGGGCCGATGCGCCGGATTTCCTCGAGCTGGAAAGCGCGGAGCTCCTCCTCTCGCAGCAACGCGGCGCGTTCGCGCTCGAGGTTCGCCAGCTCCTCCGCGCAGCGCTCCACCTCGTGGAAGGAAGCGCCCACGCCGGCTGCGGATTCCCCCAGCTGTGCGCAGGTGTCGAGGAAACGGGCGTGCTGGTCCTCGTCGAGAAGAGACTGGTGCTCGTGCTGTCCGTGAAGATCGATCAGGGCTCCCCCGATCTCCTGCAGCCTTTTCAGCGGCACGATACGGCCGTCGACAAAGGCGCGGGAGCGGGTGCTCTCCCTGATTTCGCGCCGCAGTGCAAGCTGTTGACCGGTGACTTCGACTCCCATCTGCCCCAACCTTTTCAAGGCTTGCCTGCCTGCGCCGGCCTCATCGAACTCGAACAGTCCCTCGACCGCACAGCGGTCGCAGCCGCCGCGAATCAGGTCGGATCTCGCCGTCCCGCCGAGAATGCAGTTCAGGGCGCCGAGAAGAATAGACTTTCCGGCGCCGGTTTCCCCTGTGATGATGTTGAGTCCGCGATCGAATTCGATCTCGGCGTGCTCGATCAGCGCGAAGTTTTCAATCAGGAGCCGGGTCAGCATCACCGCCTGCCCTCAGTCCCGGTATCGAAGTCCTGGTCGGGTGTTTCTTCGAGAAACTCGAGCTCGAACTCTCCCCCGACTTTCTCTATCAGAACCTGGACCCGCTTGCGCGTCTGATCCAGCATCCTGCCACAGGCACGCGAGGCCGCAACTCCACGCTCGAAGACCAATAGCGACTCCTCCAGCGTCAGGGTCCCGGACTCCAGGCGCTCTACGCTTTCTTCCAGCAGCGCCATCGCCTCTTCGAAACTCTGGGGAGCGGTCGAGTCTTCAGCCATTGCCTTTGGTCCCGGGTGCCGTCCGGGTGGTGAACCGACTGCCCGGTGAGACCTCCTCGACGAGACAACCCGCCTCTCCCTCCGCGAAACGCAGCCGCAAGCGGTCACCGGGACTCAGGTCGCCGCCTTTGCTCACGGACAGACCGCTGCCGGCATGCGAACAGTAGGCAAACCCGCGCGACAAGCCGGCGAGCGGATCGGTGGATTTCAGCCGCAGAACGGACGTCACGAAACGGGACCCCGTTTTTTTCAGGTGCCGGTCCAGGGCGTCGACGAGCCGGCGGCGCATCTCGTCCAGGCTCTGCTCCGATTGCTCCAGGCGCCCCCGCAGGGCGTACAGCAAACGCTCGGGGTCGCGGTCTTCCAAGCGCTGCCTGGACTCGGCGAGGCGTTCGCGGCTTGCCCGCAGCAGAGCCCTGGTACGCGCGGCGACTTCCCGCCGCAGCTCCATCTGGTCGGGGGTCGCCAGCTCGGCCGCGGCGGAAGGAGTTGGTGCGCGGAGATCGGCTGCGTAATCGGCGATCGTATAGTCGATCTCGTGTCCCACGGCAGATACCACCGGAAGGCGGGAGTTGTGTATCGCGCGGGCCACCACTTCCTCGTTGAATGGCCACAGATCCTCCGGCGACCCGCCGCCGCGGCCGACGATCAGCAGGTCCGCGTCGGAATGGGCGTTCAGATCGGCGATTCCGTGTGCGATTGCCTCGGCGGCACCGGGACCTTGTACCCGCGTAGGGCGCAACACGATCTGCACTCCCGGTGAGCGCCGCTGCACGATCTGAAGGATGTCCCTGACTGCCGCTCCGCTGGCGGAGGTTACAACCCCGACGCACCGCGGAAATCGCGGCAGGGGTTTCTTCCGTTCCTCCGCGAACAGGCCCTCCGCTGCCAAGCGGTCGCGAAGGCGCTCGAAAGCGACCGCCATCTCACCGACCCCGACCGGCTGCACCCAGTACACGTGCAACTGGTAGCGTCCTCCGCGCTCGTAGACCGAGACGTTGCCGTAGACCAGCAGCTGTACACCCGGCTCGGGAATGAAGGTCAGCTCGCGGGCGTAAAACCGAAACATCACGCAGCTGATCTGACTCGACTCGTCCCGCAGGGTCCAGTAGCAGTGTCCGGACGAAGCGCGCGAAAAATCTGATACCTCGCCGATGACCCAACCCATCTCGAGCGAGTCTTCCAGAACGCTTTTTACCCGCGCCGTGATCTCCGAGACTGTCAGGGCCCGGTTTGCCATCACTCTTCCTCGTCGTCCGGGACCCAAGCTGCCGTGCGGCTCTCCGAGATCTGCAGGCGCTCGATGCCAAGGGCGCGACCGTCGGTCTCGTCGACCTCGATTACCGCGCCGCAAAAAACCGCCCTGCCTTCCGCCGGCTTGAAACGTGCCGGCACCTGCTCGACGAAGCGTCTCACCGCGATTTCCGAACGCGTGCCGATCACCGAATCCTGGACCCCGGTCATCCCCGCGTCGGTGAGGTAAGCCGTTCCTCCGGAAAGCACGCGTTCGTCCGCCGTCTGGACATGGGTGTGGGTCCCGATGACAGCCGAGGCGATCCCGTCGAGATAGCGCCCCAGAGCGACCTTTTCCGCCGTGGCTTCAGCGTGGAAGTCGACGAAAACGACCGGTGTTTCTCTTTTCAGCCGTTCGGCTTCCTCCCGCCCGAGCACGAACGGACAGTTTATGGTGGGCATGAAGGTCCGCCCTTGCAGGTTGACCACCCCCACCGGCGTTCCAGACTTGGCGGGTACGATGGTCGATCCCCACCCGGGAGCCTCCCTGGGATAATTCAAGGGTCGCAGCACCCTGTCCGACTTGGACAGGAAACGAGCGAAGTCCGCCCGATTCCAGATGTGATTGCCGGAAGTAATTACATCCACCCCGTAACTGTGCAGCTTGCGGGCGATCGTTTCGGTCATGCCGAAACCCCCCGCGGCGTTCTCCCCGTTCGCTATGCACAGATCGATTGCGCGCTCGCGCACAAGGCGTGGAATGACATCAGCCGCGACACGCCTCCCGGGCCGGGCGTAGATGTCGGCTGCGAAAAGGATTCTCAATGCGGGCCGCGGATTCAGCGGGCGAAATGAACCGCGCGCACTTCGCGTATCACGCAGACCTTGATCTGGCCGGGCTGTCCGAGTTCTTCCTCGAGAGTCTCGGTTATTTCTTCGGCCAGCTGATCGGCATAGGCGTCGTCAACCGTGGCGCTGTCGACGAGGACGCGAACTTCCCTGCCGTTTTGGAGCGCATGGGCGGTTTTGACCCCTGGGTTGGCGCTGGCAATCTCCTCGATCTCGCGCATGCGACGCACGTAATCCTCCGCCTTTTCCTTGCGGGCCCCCGGCCTGCTGGTCGAGATCTCGTCCGCTGCCTTTACGATGATGGCAATCGCGGAACGCGTGGGCATCTCGAGATCGTGAGTCTCGATAACCTCGACGACTTCCGGACTTTCACCGCACTTGCGCGCCAGGGCTCCGCTCGATTGAGCACTGTCGGTTCCGATCTGGAACTCCATCGCCTTGCCGATGTCGTGCAGCAGTCCCGCGCGGCGCGCGAGGTTGGCGTCGATTTCGAGGCTCTCCGCCATGGTGCCTGCAAGCATGCCGACTTCCTGAGAATGAACCAGGAGGTTCTGGCCGTAGCTGGAAAGGAATCTCAGTTTGCCGAGGAGTTCGAGCAGCGGCTCGGCCATGTCGTGGATGCCGAGGTCGAAGGCCGCTTTGGATCCCGACTCGCGAATCATCTCCTCGACATCCTCCCGAGCTTTCTCATACGCCTCCTCTATGCGTCCGGGGTGAATGCGGCCATCGAGGATAAGCTTTTCCAGAGCGTTCCTCGCAACCTCGCGACGCAACGGATCAAAGCTGGAGAGCATGACGACTCCGGGAGTGTCGTCGACAATGACCTCCACGCCGGTAATCATGTCGAAAGAGCGAATGTTGCGGCCGTCCCGACCGATGATACGCCCCTTCATCTCCTCTGAGGGAAGGCTGACGACGGAAACCGTGCTCTCGCGCGCCAACTCTCCCGCATAGCGTTGGATAGACCGGGAAATGATTTCCTTGGCTTCGCGATTCCCCATCGCCACGGCCTCGTCCCTGATTTCGCGGACCTTGCGCGCGGCGAACTGGCGGGCGCTGTCTTCCTCCTGCTCGATGAGCATGGCCCTGACTTCCGCCTGGCTCAGGCCCGCCAATTCCTCGAGAAGCCGCCCTTGCTCGCTGACGCGCTCGTTGACTGTTTCTTCCTTCGCCGCGATATGTTCCTCTCGCTGCGACAGTTCCCTCTCGGTCTTCAGGAGACTCCGCTCCTTGCCTTCGAGAATATCGACCTTGCGATCCAGCTGGCGTTCCCGCTCCAACAGACCGGTTTCCAGTTCCCGCAACGATCGCCGGGAATTCTCGATCTCGCGCTCCTGGGGCTCTCGCTCCCGCCGCCACTCGTCTTTGGCTTCGAGGGCTGCGGTTTTCTTCATCGACTCGACTTCACAGCGGGCATCCTCGACGATGCGCTGAACTCTTTCCTGGGCATCGGCTGCCCTCCCACGCCGAAAGCGGGCATTCAACAACCACCCGACCAATGCGCCGACCACCACCAATGCAAGAGCCGACAATATGGCGCCTGCCATAGCCATTTCTTTTTGGATCTATGAATCTTCCCGGGCAGGATTCGCCTCGGCAGCGGGGGGTTGCTGCCGGTCCCAATCAGCGACGGCTTGCCGTTCAGCCCGGGTTCCGGAGGGCCAGCGAGGACCGACATCCTGCAACAACCTGCCTAGACTGGTCGTCAGGCGAGAGGTGCGGATGGCTATATCGGCCTCCGTCGACTGATAGCGCTGGCGAAGACAAAAAAGCTCGTCGATCAACTCGAGGGCGGCGATAATTGCCGAATGCCGGGGAGGCCGGGAGCCGTGGACCGATTGAACGCGCCTCAATTTTTCGTCGACCAGGGCTGCTATTTCTGCGATCTGCCGTGAAGTGGCGGCGTCCTTGCTGGCAAAGGTGTACTTCCGGTCGAGAATGTCGACATCCACTCCGCTGCTGCGATCGCTGTCCATCGATCCTCCCCTGGAAGGTGTTCCCGTTACTCCCAGCGGGGTGTGGGTTTATTCTGCTGCCTCTGGATGCTCGATTGCAACCTGCTCGAGACGAGTCAGGATCTCCTGGATTTTTTCCCTGACCTGCTCCCGATCCTCGGTCGCCTGGCGGTTCTCTTCATCTGCCTTCACGAGCCGGGTCTTCAGCTCTTCAATCTCGACCTTGAGCGATTCACCGGCTTCCACCTGCGCTCGAAGCGTCTCGTTCTCCTGCCGGAACTGCTCCAGCACCCCCAGGAGGCGGTTAACCTCACTTTCCAGGCGCCTGAAATTTCCATCTACTCCCATCCCGCTCGTTTCTCCTGTCTTTATCGCAACCTGACACCGAAAGCTCTCCCCAAATCCGCCAGCACACCCGCGATTACCTCGTCCGCCTCCCGATCCTGCAAAGTGCGCTCAGGCGAGCGCAAACGCAGGTTGAAGGCAAGACTCTTTTCACCAGGCCCTACCTGGTCGCCGGTGTAGACATCGAACAACTCGACGAATTCGATCAGCTTCGGATCGACCTGCCGGACAGCGGCGATGACTTCGCCTGCCGGAACCGACTCATCCAGCACGATCGCGAGATCGCGTTCGATCGGGGGGAACTTCGGGGGCGGCCGAAAGGCTGCCTCGCGCGCCTTCCAAGCCGTCGCCAACACCTCGAATTCCAGCTCAAAAATATACACAGGTTCAGGCAGATCAAATGCTTCGCGAAGTTCCCGGCTGCACTCTCCGAGATTTCCCGCCGGTTTCCCGGAAATGCTCAGTTCGGCGCAGTGCCCGACGCGCATCAGGGGATGGGCTCCGCTGTGAATCCCGGGGTCCAGATCCTCCGTTACCGACTCGATCAGACCTTTCAAGTCGAGAAAGTCCACCTGCCGACGCTCATCCCGCCAGGAAGACTCCTTTCCGAGACCGAACCACAGTCCACCCAGTCTCAGATTTTCGGTGTGGAGGGCTGTTGCCTGGGCATCTCCATCGAGGAAACACTTCCCGATCTCGAAAATGCAGACCGTGCGGGTGCGACGGTTGAAATTGCGGCGAGCGACATCGGCGAGGCTGGGTATGAGGGAAGACCGCAACACGTCGCTGGAGGTCGCCGGATTGGCCAGAGCCGGGGCGGACGGCAACCGGTTCCAAGAGGTCCAACCGCCGTCGACGATGGTACTGGTCACTACCTCGTCGACTCCCGCGGCGGTCATTCGCTGGCGAAACCCCTGCTGGATCTCGAAGTCGCTGACCACCGTGTTTTCCAGCGGACCCCGAAGAGAACTGCTCGCTTCGATGCGGTCGAACCCGTAAATGCGGCCAACTTCCTCGACGAGGTCGACCTCGCGCCGGAGGTCGGGACGAAACCCGGGAACCGTTACCTGCAGGGTTTCGTCCCGAGGTTCGACCTCGCACCCCAGCAGTTCGAGAATCCGCTTGCAATCGCGCGCCCGCAACCGCGTGGACAACAGGGCATTTACCCGCTCCGTACGCAGTGGAACTCTCGGCCGCTGCAAGGGAGAGGGGTAGGCATCGATACGACCGGGAGCCACGGTTCCCCCGGTCAACTCCGCGAGCAAACCTGCTGCCCTGTCGCTGGCCAGTGGCGGCAACTCCCAGTCGGTTCCGCGCTCAAAGCGGGCGGATGCCTCGGTGCTCACGCCCAGCCGCCGAGCCCCGGCTCGAACGGTTTCCGGCGAAAAGTAGGCCGACTCCAGGAGGATGTCGGTTGTCCTGCCGGTCACTTCGGTCTCCGCGCCCCCCATGATTCCGGCGAGAGCGATCGGACGCCGGCAGTCAGCAATCACCAGGATGCTTTCATCGAGGTCGCAGTCCCTGTCATCCAGCAACCGCAGACGCTCCCCGACCCGCGCCCTGCGAACAACCACGCTCCCGTCGGGAATCGTCGCCAGGTCGAATGCGTGAAGGGGTTGTCCAAGTTCGAGCATGGCGAAGTTGGTCACGTCGACGACGTTGTTGACAGGACGCATTCCCACCGCCTGCAGACGACGCTGCATCCACACCGGAGAGGGGCCGATTCCGACGCCGCGCACAACCCGGCAGACGTAACGCGGACAGCCTGCCGCATCTTCGATCTCGACGCTGGCCGAAGCTGAACCTGATTCACCCGATGCGGCTGGTTCCTCTTCGGGCCGCCTGAGCTCCGCTCCGGTCAGGGCCCGTATTTCCCTTGCGATCCCGACGACGGAGAGGCAGTCGGGGCGGTTGGGGGTGACCTCGAATTCCACGACCACGTCATCGAGTCCTGTGGCTTCGGCGAACGGCGTTCCCACCCCGCAGTCGGCTGGAAGCACGAGGATGCCGTCGGCGTCCGTGCCGAGATCGAGTTCCGCCTCCGAACAGATCATGCCCTCCGACTCCACTCCCCTGATACGGGTTCGCTCTATCCCGGTGCCGTTCGGGAGGGAGTGGCCCGGGAGGATCACGGCGACCTTCTGCCCGGGGGCGACGTTTGGAGCACCGCAGACAATGGTCGCCCTGTCGGCTTCGCCGACATCGACCTGACAAACACTCAGCCTGTCGGCCCGGGGGTGTCGAGAACGGGCCATTACGCGTCCGACCACAACGCCGCGGTAGCGCTCGCCGAGATCATCCAGCGATTCGGACTCCAGGCCGGACATGGTAAGGCGATTTTCGAGCTCGGCCGCGTCCCAGTCGAAGTCGATGTACTCCCGGAGCCAATTGAGGGTGACTTTCAAAACTCAGCTCGCAGTTGTGGTCGGCATGGCGACCACGGGAAACCGTGCCTGTCAGAACTGGCGGGTGAAGCGCAGGTCGTTTTCGAGAAAAAGGCGGATATCGTCGATGCCGCGGCGAATCATCTCGATCCGCTCGAAACCGAGCCCGAACGCGAACCCGGTGTACACCTCCGGGTCGTATCCAACCGCCTCGAACACGTTCGGATCGACCATGCCGGCGCCTGCGACTTCGATCCAGCCGCTGCCTTTGCAGACTCGGCAGGTACGCTTCTTGCCCTCGCACAGACTGCAGGAGAAATCACACTCGACGCTGGGTTCGGTAAAGGGAAAGAAGTGGGGCCTCAACCTGGTCTGGATACCCTCGCCCAGAATTCCCCGCCCGATCGCCGTCAAGGTGCCCTTCAAGTCGGCCATCGAGACCCCCTTGTCGACGTAAAGCCCCTCGATCTGGTGGAAAACCACGTGGTGAGTGGCGTCGATGTTGTCACGCCGGTAGCAACGGCCCGGACTGATGACGCGGACCGGAGGATTCATCTGCTCCATTACTCGTATCTGCACGGTCGAAGTCTGCGTTCGGAGCAGCTCGCCATTCTCGAGGTAGATGGTAGCGTGCAGATCGCGGGCGGGGTGATTGGCCGGGGTGTTCAGGGCGTCGAAGTTGTGATACTCGTCCTCGATTTCCGGACCGTCGGCGATGGCGAATCCCATGCCCCTGAGGATATCGATTACCTCATTTGCAACCCGGGTCAGAGGATGAAGCTTGCCTGTTGCCGGCTTCCTGCCGGGTAACGTTACGTCGAGGGCTTCTTCGGCTTCGCTTTCCTCTTTGAGTTGGCGGCGCCTGGATGCCAAGGCTTGTTCGATCGCCGACCGAAGCTCGCTCCCGGCCTGCCCTGCGGCAGGCCTTTGTTCGGCAGGAAGGGATCCGATGCCGCTCATGATCTCGCGCATACGGCTTCTTCGACCGGTGAGCTGAACCCGTACCTCTTCCAGAGTCTTCTCGTCCTTCGCCGCGGCGATCACTTCTTCAGCATGCGCTTTCAGTATCTCGATCTCGTTCAGCATTGCCTGACTCCACCGCAGCGCACCGTTGACACATCATCGGAACGACCATCGGTTCGGTCGGTCGGTGGGAATGATTGAAAAAAGTGGAACGCCGCGAGTCGCTAGTGTCCCGTCGCAGAGATAGATTGACAAAATTGGGACGCCGAGGCGCCCGGCTCACAAGGCGCCTGAGCGAGTCGTACCGAGGGTGTACGGCGAGCGAAGGCAACGCCGTGAGCCGGGATGGATCGGTGTCCCAATGTCGAGATATTTCTGCGACGGGGCACTAGGGGCTCGAAGTCGACGCCCCACAGGCTCGCGACCTACAGGTGTGACTTGGCCTCTTCAACGACCGACGCAAATGCGCCTGGGTCGCGAACGGCCAGATCGGCGAGGATTTTGCGGTTTACGGCGATGTCGGCCCGGGAAAGGCCGTTCATCAACTGACTGTAAGACAGTCCATGCAGGCGGGCGGCCGCGTTGATACGGGCAATCCAAAGACGACGAAAATCACGCTTTCGATTGCGCCGGTCGCGGTATGCGTATGCCTGGGCGCGGTTCACCGCCTCCCTGGCAGTCCTGAACAGACGCCCTCGGGCACCAAAGTACCCCTTGGCCTGTTTCAGGACCTTTTTTCGCCGCCGTCTGGATGCGACGCTGTTCTTGGCGCGGGGCATGGGCTACTTCATTCCCAGGGCGCGCCTGACGTTGGCGCTGTCGGCAGCGGAGACTGCGAGGTTCTTCCGCAATTCCCGCTTTCGCTTCGTAGATCGCTTGCGCAGCATATGGGTGCCATATGCCTTCTGCCGTTTCAGATTGGAGCCGCCGCGTCTCTTGAAACGCTTGCCGGAAGACCTGTGTGTCTTGAGCTTGGGCATTTTGCGGGGGTTTGGCGTTTGGGCAAATCTCAGAATATACAGAGCTGCCGTTCACCCGGCAAGGATTCCCGGGGGGGGACTGCTTCAGCAGCCAACCTCGTGCCGGAGACTATGCAGAGGTTTTCCCGTTTTCCGACGGTCGTCGGGGCGATGCTTTCGGGGGGAAACCGACGCCCCGGGCTTCGAGCAGTTCCCGCACCTGAGGCCGCACGAAAACCGTCTCCAGCGGCAGATTGACGATCTCGTCGAGCATCAGCCGAACACGTTCTGCCAGGGACAGGTTGGCGTCGACCAGCAGGAATCGCTTTTCGCCGAGCCTGCAAATGCCCCCCCTGCTACCCTCCAGATCAGCGACACGGATCTCGACTCCGAGCTGTTCCGTAACCGCCTCGAGCTCGCGGTGAATCGCTGCATTATCCATGCTGTCCGCACACCCGAAAAACGCTCTTAACCCAAAGCCTGTACATCATTTACACAAGATAATCAAATCGCTGGTTGGTGCACAGCCGATTTGTTGATAGTATATCTTCCGAGGGCGTGAGAGAAGGGTCGGAATCCGACCGGTTCCGGCCGTCAACCACTCGCTTCGAGCGATGCCAAATGGTGTTCGATGACCGTCAGGGATGAGACTTCCTGGGTGCTGGTGACCAATGACGATGGGTGCGATTCCCCGGGATTGGTGCCGTTGATGCGGGAGTTGCTGGCCCGGTCGGAGGTGAGCGCCCTTGTCCCCGATCGGGAGTACAGCTGGTCCTCGAAGACCATGAGCCGCTTCGGCGAGGTGGAACTCACCCCCCGGGAACGCGAAAGCATTCCGTTCTTCACTGCGAACGGCTCCCCGGCCGACTGCGCCAACCTCGGAATCCACAAACTCAGGCCGGGCAAACCTTCGCTGCTGGTTTCCGGCATCAACATCGGCGCCAATGCAGGTCTGGCTTACCTGCTCAGCTCCGGCACCATCGGCGCGGCTGTCGAGGGCATGCTCAGCGGCATTCCCGCGGTGGCTTTTTCTTTGCAGCTGCGCAGCGAGGACTACCGGGACTGGAGGACGAACCGCAACCCCGGCCGCCTGGGCAAAACCTTTTGCAGGGCCGCCTCGGTAGCGGCTGAGATCGTCGGCGAGGTACTGGCAGGCGGTCTGCCCTCCGAAGCTTCCATTCTCTCGGTAAACATGCCGCCAGGTGTAACCCGGGACAGCCCGAGGCGCTTCGCTGGAGTCACCGATTGCCGCTACGGATCCTTCTTCCAGGAGACTGGGAAAGGGGGTTACGCGTATGGTTTCGATAAACTGGATTTTTTCGCCAATCCCGCCGTCCCGTCAGGTCGACGCGGGGACCTGAAAACCCTCGCCGACGGGGCCGTGGCGATGACCCCGCTTCGATTCGATCTCAACGTGGAAGCCAGTTCCCAAGACCGCTGTCGATTCGAACGGGGAGCAACCAGGCGCTGAAATCCGCAAAAAGCCAGTGACACCTCCCCGGCGCGCGCACCTGCCCACATACCCCCGGCAGGCAGGGGTGGCGGCCGCCTTCCTGCTTTCCGCCGCTTTCTGGATGATCGCGGGGCCAGGGCTCCAGCCGTCCGCGGCGATTGCGGACACCGATTCCGGCGACGCACAAAACGCTGTTGCTTCCGACTCGGCGAACTCGATACCAGGCAAACTGGAAGCGGTTCGCTGGATGGCAAAAAGACGCCAGTTCACCATTGGCGGCGTCGACTACGGGTTCACCGGTCTCCCTATTCTATACTTCAGCCCCTCCACTGGATGGAACTACGGAACGCGGTTGCAGCTGGCCGACTACAGCCGCAGGCCATACCGGTTCAAGCTGACTTTCTTCTCACAGAACTCCACCAACGGCCGCATCAACTACTTCCTGAAGCTCAAGGTGCCCCGTATCTCCGGAACCGGTTTCGGGGTACGCCTGCTGGCCAGCGTCAAGCGGGATATCGGCGTGCGTTACTACGGACTTGGAAACGACAGCGAGAACAACAAGGGGTTCGTGGACCGGAATCACCCCTCGTTTATCGACAAGGACTATTACCACTACATACTCAGCTCTCCCCGGCTGCTGATGAACCTCCTGCGGAAGATCTACGGTCCCATGCTCCTCTCGGTCGGCTTCGGACTGGAACGCACCGACATCGACCGGCGCGGCGACACGGCGTTCTATGTCGTCAACGACACCCCGGACGGCGTCAAGGACGGAATCACCGGATTCGCGAGCATCACCGTGCGCTGGGACACCCGGGACGACCCGGTTATCCCCAGAACCGGGACCTTTCACGAATGGTCGTACGAATCGTCGCGCAATTCGTTGCTGGGATTGCTGTTCGAGCAGATCGACTTTCAGCGTTCGACACTCACCGACAGCCGCTTTCTTCCCCTGTCGACCCGTCTAAATCTCGCCCACCGTACGGTTCTCGATATCCTGAAAGGCACCGTGCCACTGTACGCCTACGGAGAAATAGGAGGGAGCCGCCGCTTGAAGGGACTCGGCGGGTCCGATTCCCTGCGGGGCTTCGACCGACAGCGCTTCACCGACAACGTCCGGGTTATCACCAATACCGAGCTCCGCTGTCACGTGCGGTCGGACCACCTGTTCAAGCAGTACCTCGAATGGCACACGGTGCTTTTCATCGATTCGGGCCAGGCGCAGCCGGGACTGAAAAGACTGAACATGTTCGAAATGCACTGGACCGCAGGGGCTGCACAACGGCTTTACTGGAACTCGGATTTCGTGATCCGCCTGGAAATCGGGTTCTCCGAGGAGCAGAACTACACCAGTCTCAAATTCCGCAACATTTTCTGACCGGAAAAACCCGGGTGCGCTTACTATATGGAAAAGGCGCGGGCGAGAAGCGGGAGGGGTAGATATCGGGGCCGGGTCGATTCGGCCAAAACCGGTCTCAGCCGGCGACGGCGGCTCGGGCGGGCTCGGGAGCAAGCAGGGCCATCAGCCGGGACAGAGTGGGGACCAGTTCATCCCGGCGCACCACCCGATCGACGAACCCGTGCCTCAGTACGTTCTCGGCTATCTGGAAACCGTCCGGCAGCTCGTCGACTCCGAGAAACTGCTTGATGACGGAGGGTCCTGCGAACCCGACGCGGGCCCCCGGCTCGGCGAGGATGACATCCCCGAGCATGGCGAAGCTGGCGGTCACTCCCCCGTACGTCGGGTCGGTCAACACCGACACGTAAAGCAGGCCGGCATCCGAGAGACGGCGCAGCCGGGAGCTGATTTTGGCCATCTGCATCAGCGAGTAGGTGCTCTCCTGCATGCGGGCTCCGCCCGACTGGCAAACGATGATCAAGGTCCGCCGGTCGACGAGGGCGCGATCTATCAAGCGCGCGACTTTCTCACCCGTGGCCCCGCCCATGCTTCCGAGAATGTAGCGGGTATCCATGATTCCCAAAGCAACCTGGTGGCCGTCGAGCAAACCTGTTCCGGTCCACACCGCTTCGTTGAGGTTGCTGGCCTTGCGCCCGTCCCGGATCCGGTCGGTGTAGCGGCGGTGATCGCGAAAGCGAAGCGGATCGGCGGTGGAGATGCCGGCATTGATCTGCTCGACTGTCCCGCGGTCGAGCAACAGTTCGACGTATTTGTCGAAGCCTATGTGAAGGTGATTTCCGCAGCCGGGGCAGATCCAGCCGCTCCGCTCGAGAGCATTGTTGTAGGTTGTCTCGCCGCATTGCTCGCATTTCGACCAGATACCCTCCGGAATCTCGCGGCGGATGCGGGTCAGAATCCCGCTCTTCATTTTATCGAACCAGCTCACATTTCTCTCCCCTCTACGGGGCGATTCCGATCAAACCAATCCCCGGCGGCGCAGGCCGAGCAGCGCTACCCCGGCAGTGACCAGCAGACCGACCGAGAGGATGGCTGCAGAATTACGCGTCCGCCACCTGCTGGTTCGTTGCGGGCCCGGATCAAACCCGTCTTCCACGCCAACCTGTTCCCAAAGATGTTCGGGCATTTCCCGCGCCGGGACCCGGTCGGGGATTGCGGCCCGGTCCACCAGGCCTTTGGCACGGCGAAACAGGTCGAGTAGCTCCCGCGCCTGTGGCTCGAAGACAACCCGTTCTCCGATTTCGGCCTGTTCCTCGCTGCCGAGCTCGCCGTCGATGTAGGCGGAAAGCGGCGTTTCCAGTTTCTTCTTGTCCCACGGCAGTATCGACATTCGTTGCCTCTCCAGGCCAGGTGCGCGCCGGTTCAGACGAGCCCGTGCCGGCGCAGCTTCGGAAGCAGCCGGCGGCGCGCGCTGTAAATCCGGGAGCTGACAGTCCCGATCGGGACACCCAGCACCCGGGCAATCTCTTCGTAAGACAGTTCTTCCATGCTGTTCAACAGCAGGGTTTCACGCAGTCCCTCGGGAAGTTCGTCCACCAACCTGAGCACCACGCGACGGGTTTCGGCAGAAATGCACTCCGCTTCGGGATTGGCGGAAAACCCTCGAGGATCCGGAGGGTTGAACAGATCGTCGCTTCCGCGGTGCAATCCCAGACGGTACCAATTGCTGCGGGAGCGGTCGCGGCGGCGATTGAGACTGAGGCGCAGGACGATCCGCAGAATCCACGTTTTGAGCGAGGAATGGCCGCGGAAGCTGATCAGCGCCGCGTGAATCTTCACGAATGCGTCCTGAACGACTTCCTCCGCGTCTTCGGGATCCAGAAGTACCCGGTGAGCCAACCCATATGCCAGCGGATAAAATTCCCGGACGAGTTCAGCGAAAGCCGAACCATCCCCGGCCACTATGCGGCCGATGCGCTCCTCCTCGTCCATGCCGATTTCGGGCACCGCCTTTTCAACGAGCTTCAACGCCGGTCTTCTGCCAGGCGAAGGTCTGTCCGCAGATGATTCCATGATACTCTCACCGACACCGATGCGTCTGTGCGTGTTCGAGGAAAGCTCGTTCCGGCTGCCTGCAAATTGCCATAGCTATTTGTAAAACAAGAAGATGAGTCTCATCAACGCCCCCTGTCAATTGCTGGGATGGACAGCCTTTGCCACCCTGTTTCTCAGCGCCGGGGCAATAATGGGGGAACTGTCGGAAGAGGACCTGGAAGCGAGGCTGCAGTACCGTATCGAGCAGCTGGCGGCCATGGACTCGAGGGTTACCGGATATCCCGGCGCCTTCGCAGCGGCGCAATTCCTGACCGAATACCTGGAAAACCTGGGTCTGCGCGAAGTCCACGCGCGCCGGTTCCACACTCCGGTCCCCCTGGATCGGGGAGCCGCCCTGCGCTTCCCGGGGGTGCCGGGTTCGAGCGCGTACGCGCTCCAGCACATGTGGCCCAACCTGGTGCGCACCTCCACCGTCCCCCCACCCGGAATCGCGGGTCCCCTGGTCTACGCCGGCAGCGGCAACCCTTCCGAGTTGGACGGATCCCCGATGCGGGGGGCCATCGCCGTCTTCGAATACGACTGCGGCCGCCGCTGGGTCCGCGCCTTCGACCTCGGCGCAGAGGCGGTAATATTCCTGGCCCCCTCCGGTCCTGGACCCGGCCGTCGTTGGGAGAGCTCGCAAAAATACCTGACGACCCCAGCGGACTTGCCGCGATTCTACGCCCCGGCAGCTGCGAGCGGGAAACTTCGGAACGTGCTGTCCGATACCCGGTCTCCGGCGCAGCCGGTCAGGGCCGTCATCTCCGGGAGCATGGTCTGGCGCAACGCGCCCGCCCGAACCGTGGTCGCCGTGATTCCGGGCATCGATCCCGCCCTCCGCCGGGAAGCGGTTGTTGTCGGCTCGTACTACGACGCCATCTCCGCGGTACCGGCCCTGGCACCGGGAGCCGATCAGGCGAGCGGCGCCGCCGCCTGGATGGAGCTGGCAGCGGCCCTGGCCGCCCACCCCCCGCGGCGCACCGCCGTACTCGTGGCGACGGCAGGCCACTTTCAGGCACTTGCCGGAATGCGGGATTTCATCGATTTCCTGCGCTCCTGCGGCACGGCCGGAGAAGAGAGCAGCCCGAGCTCGCACGCGGGCTCGCAGGACCGGCAGTTGAGAAGCCTTCTTTGCGGTCTGGAGATCGCGTGCTACATCGGCCTGGACCTGAGTTCCCGCAGCCGGCAGCTGGCACTGGTACAGGCCGGCCCACCGTACCGGGTGCGCCGGATCCCCCCCTCGATCTACGACCCGATCACCTCGTTTACCGAGACTTACGAGGAGCGCAACCTTCAGGGGGAGATGATTCTGGGCGGGGCTTTGAAGCCCTTGCGCCGGCGCCGGCTTCTCGGTGCCCTTCCCGAACGGGTTCCGGTCTCCGGGGCCGTGGCGTCTCTGTCGGGCATGCTGGGGATGACACTGGTTTCGGCAGCCGACGAGCGCGCCCGTTTCGATTCCCCGGGAGATCTCCCGGGGATGCTGGAGTACCCCGGCCTGGCGGCGCAGACCCGTTTCATCGTAGCCCTGATCCAACACCTGATCGACGCCGATATCGACATGTCCCCCGAGGGGGGAAGCGATTCCTTCGGCCGGCTCGAGGGACGCGTGGTGAGGTGGGGCCCGCAGAGTTATCAGCCTGACGAACCGGTCGAGGGAGCCCTTGTTCGCGCGCGCACTTTCGGCAAGACGACCATGGGCGTGCACGCGGATCCGCTGGCGATGACCGGGAAGGACGGCCGCTTCACCTTGACCGGTCTCGAGGCCCGGACGCTCTACCTCAAGGGCACCCGACTGGAAGCTTACCAGGTGGATCCGGCGTCCGGAAGGGTAATCTCCGCTCTCGATCGCGGCCCGCTCGGGACCGGCAAGTACCCCGCCGAGGTCCTCATGGACGATCTCGAGAAGGAATGCACCCTGGTGACTTTCCCTTGCGCAGGGGTGACCCTTTTCGACCTCGTAGACCCGCGCCGGCTGGCGGTCCTCGACCACGTCCGGATCCTCGAGTCCGGAAAGGAGGCGGAGCCGGCGAGCTTCGGCTATTGCCTCCCACCGACCGCTTCCCAAGTCGCCCGCGACGGTTACCACCACCTCGTCGGACCGGACACCGAGAGCACTGCGGTTCTGTTCGTCCCACCCGGAACGGACCTCAAGGCGATCCTTTCCGGGGGTCGCTTCGGCCTCGGACGCCGCGGTCTGCTGCTCAACGGCAGCCCGGATGCGGCAACCGGTTCCGGGTATTCCGCGTTCGCTTCGCGCTTGCCGGCAACGGCCTTGCACCTCGCCCGGGACACCCACGGGCTCAACCGCGAGCGACTGGAGCAACTGGAATCGCACGGCATCGCCAGCTCCCTTCTTTCGGACTTGAACGACGCTGCCCAAGAAACTCTTGGAAGAGCGGCCAGCGCCTGCGAAGAGGGCCGCAACACCGCTTGCACGGGAGAAAGCCGCCGCGCCTGGGCGCTCGCTTCGCAGGCCTACGGAGCGACGCAGAGCCTTTCCGCCGGGGCGGTACAGGGAGTCGTCTTCGTCCTGTTTCTGCTTATTCCCTTTGCCGTACTTGGCGAACGCCTTCTATTGGCAAGCCGCGGAATTCGCGGCCAGGTCGCCGGCTCGGTCGCCCTTTTTGCGGCCGCTTTCGCGGTGCTTCGGTTTTCGCATCCCTCCTTCGAGCTGTCGCTCTACCCCTCGCTGATCCTGCTCGGGTTCGCCATTCTGTCCCTCAGCCTGGCGGTCATCGGTCTGGGGATAACCCGCCTCAACGCGCAACTGCGGCTGGCCGGTTCCCCTGCGTCCGCACTCCACCGCGCGGGCTCGGCGAGGGGCGGCATACTCTGGCGGTCATTCGCGCTGGGTGTCGCGCAGATGCGCCGGCGGCCCTGGAGAACGGCCCTCACTGCCTCCACACTCGTCCTGCTGACCTGCACCCTGGCCTCGTTCACTTCGGTGCGGGCAGGTCATCGCTTCAACCGCACCCCGGTCTCCGACCACCTTCCGGGCGGTACGGTGCCTCCTGCCCTGATGCTGCGCATGCCGGAGTTCGCCGCCATCGAGGCCGCCGTGATCGACCACCTCGCCCTGCGTTTTTCCAGCGGCACGGTAGCCGCGCGCAGGTGGTACCTGAAGCCGGTGCAGGTGCGGGGCCGCAACGGCAGCAGCCGCGTCGAGGCGGTGGCAGGCGTATCGGCTTTCGAAAACCTGGTCAACCCGATCGACGACGCCCTGCTCTCGGGGCGCTGGATGGCAGCAGGTGAAACCGCCTGTGTGCTGCCCGCGAACCAGGCGGATCTCCTCGGCGTGCAAGCGGGAAACCTCGGGACCGCCACCGTCCGCGTCTTCGGCGCCGACTACCCGGTCGTGGGCATTGTCGATCCCGAGCGCTACGACCAGCTTCGCGATATCTCCGGCGACCCGTTGACTCCCCTCGATGTCGAGGTTCACCAGCCGGACGAGCAACGGGTCGGCATCGATCGCGGTGGCCTGCAGCCGGCCTTCGTCCACTTGTCCAGCAGTCAGGTTCTCTTCCTTTCCGGCGACGCGGTGGCCCGCTGGGGGGAGTGGTCCCGCGTCGCCTCGATTGCCGTCCTCTTCGAGAACCAGGCGGCGGCTCGCAGGGATATCGACGAAATGGCCCTGACCTCCGAGCTCAACCTCTTCGCCCGCCTCGACGACGGCACTTTTCGCATCAACACCGTCGGAGTACGTGTCTTCAGCGGCCGCCGCGGTGTCTGGATCCCGCTGTTGATCGCCGCCCTGATCGCCTTCAACACCATGCTCGGAAGCGTGTACGAGCGCCTGCCCGAGATAGGGACTCTGAATGCCGTCGGGCTCGCCCCGGGACACGTGGCCGGGCTCTTCCTCGCCGAAGCCGGGGCTTTCTGTCTGCTGAGCGCGGTGCTGGGATCGCTTCTCGGGTTCGCAATCGCCCAGGCCGGCACCTTCCACCTGCTTCCAGGCCTGACCGTCAACTACTCGTCCCTGTCGGCAGTCGCGACCGTGGCGGTGGTGATGGCCGTCGTCCTCGCCTCGGCGGCGTACCCGGCGCTCATGGCCTCCCGGATCTGCACCCCGGGAATCGAGCGCAGCTGGACCTTGCCGCGGCCTCGGGGAGACCTCCTGATGCTGTCGCTGCCGTTTTCCCTCAACCGCAAAGAAGCCCACGGCTTCGCGCGGTTCCTGCGCGAATACCTCGGGGCGTTCGACGATCAATCGACGGGAGCCCTGTTCTACGCCGAAGACGTCGCGGAGAAATCGGCGGGAGAAATCGATGCCCGGGTCTGGCTGGCACCCTTCGACCAGGGGGTTTCGCAAACGGTCAGGCTGGTTCTGGCGCCCGATGTCGACCATCGGTTTTTCACCCTTGAAACGACCATCGAGCGGCTCTCGGGGAACGAGGCCACCTGGTGGCGGGCAAACCGGATATTCGTCGACTCGATTCGCAAGCAGTTTCTCGTCTGGCGCAACCTCCCGGCCGAGCATCGGGGCGCCTACCTCGAGCCTGCGACATGAAACCCGCTACCCCCGGAGGCAACAGCGGACAGGTTCGGGCGGGGTACCGCGATCTGCTTGCAACTCCCCGGGAGTTCGCAGACGGCTTCACGGGGCGTACGATCCTGGGGGCATTCTTCATTGGCTTCCTGATGATGCCCGGGGCCATCTACATGGGCCTGATCGCCGGTTCCAGCCTGGGGCCGGCTGCCGAGTGGGTGACGATCATCCTGTTTGCAGAGGTGGCGCGGCGCTCCTTCGCCCCGCTCGGCCGGCAGGAGATCTACGTCCTGTACTACATCGCCGGGGGACTGACGCACGTCATCGGCGGCGTCATGCTCGCCGGGGGACCTTTCGCCAGCCTGATCTGGCATCAGTACCTCGTCCAGTCCCAGGTCGGGCAGGCGCTCGGCATCGCCGGGCAGATCCCCGCCTGGGTCTCCCCTCCCGCCGATTCTCCCGCCATTGTCGAACGGGACTTCCTGCACCGGGACTGGCTCCTCCCCGCGGCACTCCTGGTCGGCGGGCAGGTGCTTGCCCGCGCCGAGTGGTTCGGTCTCGGCTACCTGCTTTTTCGCGTCACCTCGGACGCCGAGCGCATGCCGTTCCCGCTGGCGGCGGTGGCGGCGCAGGGGGCCACCGCCCTGGCCGAAAGCGATCAGCCGCACGCGAGCTGGCGCTGGCGCCTGTTCTGTATCGGCATGGGAATCGGGCTGCTGTTCGGAACGGTCTTCATCGGGCTGCCGGCCCTTTCCGGTCTCGTCGCCGCGCGTCCACTCGAGCTGCTGCCCATACCGTGGATCGATTTCACCCGGGACTTCGAGAACCAGCTCCCCGCGGCCACCCTCGGAATCGGCACCGACCTCGGGCTTGTCCTCGCGGGATTCGTCCTCCCCTTCTGGGTTGTCGCCGGGTCGTTCGCCGCGGCGGCCTTTCAGACGGCCGCCAACCCGATCCTGTACCAGGCGGGTCTGCTGGAACGCTGGCAGCCCGGGATGGATGCAATCGCGACGCATTTCTCCAACGATCTCGACGTCTGGCTGAGCGTGTATATCGGCACCGGGGCCGCGGTGGCGGCAGCGGGAATCGCCCAGGCAGCGACCTCGTTCGGGCGCAAGGGCAAAGGAACTGGAAAGGGCGCGCAGCCGCCTCGGGGAAGGGGGGACTTTCCCCTGTGGGCGGCGGCGGTCGCTTACGTGCTTGCAGCCGCCGGGTACGTCCTGTTGTGCCGGCAACTGCTTGCCGATGACAGCTTTCCCCTGCTTTTCCTGCTCGCCTTCGCCTTCCTGCTGACCCCCCTGATTTCCTACGTCAACGCCCGCATGATCGGGCTTACAGGACAGACCGCCGGGATTCCCCTCGTGCGCGAGGGAGCCTTTCTGCTCAGCGGCTATCGAGGGGTCGACATCTGGTTCGCGCCAATCCCCTACAGCGATCACGGACGGCGGGCCCAGCTGTTCCGCGAGGTGGAACTGACCGGGACCCGGTTCACCAGCATCCTCAAGGCGGAGCTGCTGATTCTCCCGGTGGCGTTGGGGTGCGGCTTCCTGTTCTGGGCTCTGATCTGGAAACTGCAGCCGATTCCGTCGGTCGTCTTTCCTTTTGCCCAGAAGTACTGGCACCTGTTCGCGATGCGGCAGTTTCTGTGGTTCTCCTTTACCACCGAAGGAGGTCTCGAGCTGCAGGATGTCGTGCATTCCGGGTGGGTCGCAGGGGCCTTCTCCCTCTCCGGGATCGCCCTCATCGCCGCCAGCGTGTGGGGGTTCCCTCTCGCCCTGGTATACGGATTCATCCGCGGCCTGCAATCGATGCCGCATCTGCTCATCCCGGAAATGCTGGGGGCATGCCTGGGCCGCTACTACTTCGAGCGCCGCTTCGGGAGGGAGCGCTGGCGCCGCTGGGCGCCGGTGTTGCTGGCCGGCTTCGCCTGCGGCAACGGTCTGATAGGCATGGCCGCCGTCGCCATCGTCCTGATCGTCCGTTCCGTAGCCCAGCTGCCATACTGAAAAACCGGATGCCGGTCACAACCCGTTCCGTCGCTCTGGCTGTCACCGCCATCTTCCTCGGATCCTGGTCGATTCAGCGAGTAGACCTCGTATACGGGGGACCTTCTCTCACTCATGGACCGCTGCCGGCCCTGCCGATTGCCCTGTTGCTGCTCCTCGTTCTCCTGCGCCGCCTCGGGGCCGGCTGGCTCCAGTTCAAGGAGGGCGAGCTGCTCGGGTGTTACCTGATGACCGCGGTCGGCCTGCCCCTGGCGGCCGGCGGGTACACCCAGTACCTGCTTCCCGGCCTTGTCACCGGGTTTTTTCAGTTCAGCGACCCTTCCGGCGGCTACTACCCCTTTCTCAAACTGATCCCGGACTGGATGGTGCCGGGCAGGGAAGGCAGCGACGCGGTCGAGGGGTTCTTTGAGGGCCGCCCCGAGGTTCCCTGGGCAGCCTGGGCGCTGCCGCTGATGGCATGGGCGGCGCTCGCCGTCGCCTTCCTGGTCGCCATGTGTGGATGCATGACCCTTCTGCGCAAGCGCTGGCTCGAGGAGGAACGGCTGCGGCTCCCACTGGCAGAAGTGCCCGTGACTCTCGCTCTCAACGGTCGGGAACTGCTGCGCAGCAAGACCCTCGGGGCCGGCATCGCGGTGCCGGCCCTGATCTACGGGCTGAACGGACTCCACCACTACCACCTTTTCCCGGCGGAAATCCCGCTGTCCTTCAACCTGGCGGATGTGCTGACTGACAAGCCGTGGGCCGCCCTTGCTCCGTTCACCTCCCGCTTCGAATTCACCGTTACCCCGTTCCTGGTCGGGATCGCCTATCTGCTGTCGGTCGAAGTCGCTTTCAGCACCTGGTTTTTTTATCTGCTGACCCGGGCCCAACTCCTCGCCGCGGAGCTGATCGGACGCAGCGGCGACCATGGGGTTTTCATCGGGCTCGGTGGACAGTGGCGGGAATGGCCCAACTTCACCCCTCACCTGCATTCCCAGGCCCGCGGCGGCCTGCTCTGCCTCGCCGTACTGAGCCTTTGGGCGGCGCGCAAGGCGCTTGCGGATGCCTGGCGTCGGGCCCTGTGCGGCCGGGGAAGGGAGCGCTGGGGGTTTTTCTGTCTGTCGGCAGGAAGCGCCGGCCTTCTTGCCTGGGGGAAGGCGGCCGGCCTCTCGCTGCCACTGGGGACGATTTTCGTCCTCCTGTTGCTGCTGACGGCCATCGGAATGGCTCGCCTGCGCCTGGACGCCGGTCTGCCGGTAATCAGCGTCTACTTTCTCGTGCCCAACCTTCTCTTCTTCGCCTGGGGGACCGGGCCCGGTGTTTTCAGCCCCTCCGAGTACGTCGCTTTTGCGTTTCTCAACCTCCTGAGCTACTCGGGGATCGCCGCGGTGACGATGCTGCATGTCGAAGGTTGGAAAATGGCCGGATCCCTGGGTTCCGGCGCCGGCCAGATCGGTGCAGCAGTGGCGGTCGGAATACTCGCGGGCCTTGTCTGCGGTTTCTGGTCGATGCTGGAACTGGTGTACGACCCCGGGATTTTTTCCCTCGACCGCCACGGCGGTGCCCGGCCGGCCGCACGCCTCGGACGCTACTACCACTACCTGTACTACGAGGCTGGAACGCGCCCGGCCGGTCCCGACCTGATCAGGATGGGCGCGGTGGCCGTGGGATTCGCCGTAACGGCGGTTCTCTCATTCCTGCGCGTCCTGTTCACGCAACTTCCGTTTCACCCCGCCGGGTTCGTCTACGGAACCGGAATCGGTTATCTGATCTGGGGGTCGGCGCTGGTCGGTTGGGCAGTAAAATTGCTCGTAGTCCGATACGGGGGAGCCGCGCAGTACCGCCGCCTGCGTCCGTTCTTCATGGGGTTGATCCTCGGCGACCTTCTGATGCGCCTGGTATGGGCTGCGGTCTCCCTGGTCGGCGAGCCTGGAGGGGGATACCGGATTTGACAACCGAAGTCGTTCAATCGTAACCTTTCGCCCGTTTACTGCTCCATAGAGCGGCGATATATTCCTCATCCAAAATGAATTTGCCGGCACGCAAAGCTTTCGCAGGAATATCGCGCAGGCTTCCGAAAGTTCCCCTGTCCGTTTCACGGGCGATCCCTCTCGCCCTGATCGCCTTGGGACTGTCCGCGCCCGTAACAGGGGCGCAGGCGGACGAACCGGCAACCGCGGACAGCCTTCGGAAATACCGTTTTCTCGCAAAGACCGCCCGCGAAAAGAAACAGACCGACGAGGCGCTGCGGTACTACGGGCAGGTAATCAGCTACAAGCCCGACGATCTCAAAGCCCACTATTTCAGCGGCAAACTCCTCGCAAAAAAGGGAGATACGGAAGCGGCAAAACGCCACCTGCTCATCTGTGTCTCCCTCGACTCCCTGCACGTCAACAGCAATGTGCTGTTGACGCAACTGTACCTGCGCCAGGAAGAAGACGCCGATTCGGCCTGGGTTTTCCTGGAGCCCGTTCTCAGCCTCAAGCCCTCTGTCTCCAAGTACCGCCAGTTCAGGCGCGAGATCGCCGACCTCCATCGCATTCAGGGAAACCACAAGGCCGCCATATCCCACTACGAGGGGCTTGCCTCCGACACCGGCGCCGACGCGCGCCAGATCTTCGACCTGCTCTCCCAGATGCACGAAGCCAATGGCGACACAGAGCAGGCTCTTTCCTGGAGTTTGCGCGCCTTGTCGTCCCCGGCATCGGAGGCGGGGCCTTCCACTGTGGAAATCCTCAACCGCAGGCTGGAATTGCAGACCGGCAGCGGCGACCGCCCCGGGGCTTACGAGACGCTCAGAAAGCTTGTGCGCCTCGACTCGCTCAGCAGTTACTCCTACTTCGACCGCATGGCTGCGGTCGCTGCCGAAGCCGGCGACCTGCCCCAGCAGCTGGAAGGGCTCGAGGGAATGGTCGAGGCCCAACCGCATGATCTGGGGCCATTGGCTACACTGGTGGAGCTCCACCTGAGGGGAAAGGACCTGAAAGCTGCCTCGACCTGGCTGCGCCGGGGCCTGGCGGTCAACGGGAAGCACGGCCACCTGCAGCTTCTTCAGGGAGAGCTGTTGGTATTGCAGGGAGACGAAGATGCGGCGATTGCCGCCTTCGAACGGTCGCGACAGGATCCCGAGTGGGAAAAAATCGCCCAACAGCGCATCTGGCAGCTGCGACCGCCTGAAACTGAAGAAGAGAAACTGAAACGGGAATTCTTCGGAGGTGACGAAGAAGACCAAACGGGGGGCTGATCAGCCCCCAAACGGGGCCGACGCCGGCCCCAAGCTGAGGAGAGATTATGTGGGACCTATTTCTGGATGGTGGGTGGGCGATGTATCCGCTGGTGGTGCTTCTGGTGCTGGGGATCGCCATCGCCATCGAAAGAATGATCAACCTGACCCGGGCAGGTATCGACGCAAACTCGTTCTTCCAGAGCCTTGAGGATGCGCTGCGGTCCGGGGGGCCCGACGAGGCGGCGCGGATCTGCTCGGAAACGCGGGGCCCGGTCGCCTCGGTCATACACGCCGGCTTGCTGCGCATGCACCGCGGCATCGATCACGTTGAAAAAGCGATCGACAATGCCGGGGCGGTGGAGATGGCCTTTCTCGAACGAGGAATGGTCTGGCTCTCCACGGTTGCCAACCTGGCCCCCATGATCGGCTTCCTCGGAACCGTCAGCGGGATGATCTCCGCGTTTCAGGCCATCGAGAGGGCCGGTGATGTCGAACCGTCGATGGTCGCCGGCGGAATTTCGGAGGCGCTCATCACTACGGCGTCCGGTCTCATCGTCGGTATCATCATCCAGTTCCTTCACAACTTTTTCGCTTCCAGGATCGACCGCATCATCGCCGACATGCAGGAGCACACGGCTGGATTCATCGATCTGCTGGCGGATACCGGCCAGGGGGACTGACGCCTCTCAACAGACGGCGATGATGCCGCTCAAGGACGGGCCGCACGGATGAACTGGAAACGAGGGCACAGAGTCCCCCCGGAGATACCTACCGCCTCGATGGCGGATATCGCCTTCCTCCTCATCGTCTTCTTTCTTGTGACGACGACGATGAACCAGGACAAGGGGTTGTCGCTGCATCTGCCGCCCTTGGGCGAGAGCAAGGAGATCAAGCAGAAAAACATCTGCAACGTCTGGATCAACGAGCGCGACGAAATCGCTTTCTTCGAGAACGAAGACCTGACCCTGGTCTCGTTTGGTGACCTCCGAAGCCAGATTCAGAGCCGTCTCGCCGCAAACGACAAATTGATCATTTCGCTCAAAGCGGAACGTGGTGCCACGTATCGAATGTTTGTCGACGTCCTCGACGAACTCAAGCTGGCGGGTGCCACCCGCATCTCGATCGCGGAGCCGGAGCAGTGAAGTTCAACCGCAAAGCCAAGGTCGCAAGCGTGATCCCGACTGCTTCCATGGCGGACATCTCTTTTCTGTTGCTGGTCTTCTTCATGGTTTCGACGGTGTTCGTCCGCTACCGCGGCATCCCGGTCGAACTGCCTGATGCTCAAAGTGTCGAAAAACTCGAGATGCGAAGGCACGTAACAAGTGTTTGGGTAAGCAAGACGGGTTCAGTCAATATCGACGACCAAACGGTTCTGCTCGAACATGTGGGGCAGCTCGTCCACTCCAAATTGATGGCGAATCCCCGGCTTATCATTTCCATCAAAGGAGACGGCGAGGCCGAGTTCGGTGTCATTTCGGATGTCCTTCAGGAGCTGCGCAGGGTCGAAGCGCTGCGCGTCAACTTCGCCACCGACCGGGAGAGGAAGCCGCAACCATGACCAGCCCCGGCATCCCCCAGCGGCCCTGGAAAATGCCGCGTCGAAAAGCCCCGGAGGCCGATCTCCGGCAGACCTATCCCAAGGCCTTCTGGCTCTCGGTTGCGGCCTCGGCTGCAGCTCACGCGCTGCTGTTCATCGTCTTTCCGTCCTTCGAAGTCGAAGCCTACGAAAAACCGCAAGCGCCGGTCATTATCGAACTGGAGCAGATTCCGGAAACCCGCCAGGAGCGGCGTCCGCCACCCCCGCCACGACCGGTCGTCCCGATTCCCACCGACAGCGAAGACATTCCTGACGACGTTACTATCGAAACCACCGAACTCGACCTTTTCGACGACTTGCCACCCCCGCCCGAGTTCGAGGAGCTTCCCACCATAGAGGTTGAAGAAGAGGAAGAGGAGATCGTCGACCTTTGGAAGGTCGAGAAAAAACCGAAGCGCAAGAAGCAGGTCGAACCCGAATATCCCGTGATCGCCCGAAAGGCCGGTATCGAGGGCTCGGTAACAGTTACCGTCCTGATCGGTAAAGACGGAAAGGTCGAGGCGATCGGGCAGGTAGTCGGCAACGAAATCTTTCACGAAGCCGCCAAGGCGGCCGCCATGAAGACTGAGTTTACACCTGCCCTCCAGAACGACAAACCAGTCAAGGTCTGGGTCAGTCTCCCGTTCAAATTCCGCCTCAATTGAGCCTTTGGCAGCACCTGACCACGCGACCACTGCTGCCATTTAGTATTTTTATCTCGGAGGTGCTCTCGATGCATCGATTTTCGAAACCACCGGGATCCCTCCAAGCATCTCCCCGCCAGTAGGGACACACATCCCCGAATGACGACACCTCGCGCACCCCAACGAGGTGTTCGGGAGGTTGCACATGCGTTGCCCGTTTTGCGATCATCAGGACGACCGCGTGGTTGACTCGAGGTCGTGCCGGGATGGCCAGGCCATCCGCAGACGCCGGGAATGCGTCAACTGCAATCAGCGGTTCACGACCTACGAATACATCGAACACGCACCGCTGACCATCATCAAACGCGACGGCAGTCGGGAACCGTTCGACCGTGGCAAACTCCTCGGAAAAATCCAACTCGCCTGCTACAAGACACCTGTCTCCAGCGATCAGATCGAAGAGCTCGTCGACCAGGTCGAAAGCGAGTTGGGAAACCTTGCCGAGAAAGAGGTTCCAAGCATTCAGGTTGGTGAGTTGGTCATGGAGGCGTTGCGCAGGTTGAACGAGGTGGCTTATGTCCGGTTTGCGTCGGTCTATCGGCAATTCAGGGACAGGAGCGATTTCGTCCGCGAGTTGGAGCAGCTCTCACCGGCCCCCTGAGAAGGCGGCATCCCTCCGGCCGGTACGCGGCGGGGCCGCAACGACGCCTGCCCTGCCCGTGAAAACAGAACAGCGGCCCCGTCAGGCATCACCCCGGTTGAATCCGGCGTTTTCCGAGCCTCCTCGAACCCCTCGGAAGCTCGATCCCCAGTCCCTTGAAATTCCTTGACACGCCAGAATCAAGGGCTGTATATTCGAAGCGTTTCCACAATATCTTGTGTTCCGTCTGGTAGACAGCAGGAGATAATGTGGTTCCAGCGGAACTGATTTCCTCGTGTCTCCTCCCCGCATAACCTACTGTATATACTGATTTTGGGGCTGTGCTCTCTCGGTCCTTGACCAAGAGGCGGAGCCCGTATTTTCTGCGCGCGACGCGCACTAGAGAGGGAGAAATGTCGTCCAATATCTACGAATCAGGGGCCTCCGGAACTGACGATACCGCGGCGGAGAATGGCCATCGCCTCGAGGACTTACTGGCTCAGGTGGAAGATCGCGGCTACAGGCGCAACGGCCACGACGACATTCTGAAAACAGCTGCCGACGCAGAGACCTACTATGCCGACAACGATCTGGCGATCGATGTTCTGCGCAGCAAGTACCTGGCTCCGGGGGAAAGCGGCCCCCTGCAAATGTGGGACCGCATCGCCCGGGCAATGGCCTCCGTCGAAGAGGAGGAGGCACATTGGTACAACCGCTTCTTCACCCTTCTTCTCGACTTCAAATTCATCCCCGGCGGCCGGGTAATGCACGGGGCAGGCCGTGACGAGGCCCGTCGCAAGCCCACGCTTTCCAACTGCTACGTCGTTCCCATCGAACAGGACAGCCTCGAAGGTATTTACCGCTGCCTGAGCGAGTCGGCGATGGTGTACCGAACCGGCGGTGGAGTGGGTACCGACCTGTCGTCGCTCCGGCCCAAGGGCGCACCGGTCAACGCCACCGTCGACCAGTCTCCCGGGTGCACCGCTTTCATGAACCTGTTGAGCGAAAGCACCAACGCGGTGTCCCAGGCAGGCAGGCGGGGTGCGCTGATGCTGACTCTGAGGGTCGATCATCCCGACATCGAGGACTTCATTACGATCAAGAACGACGCAACTCGCACCAAAGTGCAGTACGCCAACATCAGCGTTCTGATTACGCACGAGTTCATGGAGGCCGTCCTCGGGGACACGGACTTCGGCCTCAGGTGGGGGGGAAAGGTGTACCGCACCGTGCGCGCGCGGGACCTGTGGAACACCATCATCGCCAATGCCCATGCCAGCGCCGAACCGGGAATCATCTTCTGGGACACCATGAAGGAGTACCACAACGTCGAGTATGCCAATCCGCTGACCAGCACCAACCCCTGCGGCGAACAACCCCTGGCTTCGTACACTGCGTGCAACCTCGGCAACCTCAACCTGGTAAAGTTTGTCAGCGAAGACGGTACGTTCGATTACGAGGATCTGGCCGAGAGCACCCGGGTGGCGACCCGTTTTCTCGACGACGTCATCGATTACAACATGGACAACCACGCCCTTCCCAAGATCAGGGACGCGGTGGCCTCAGACCGTCGCGTCGGGCTGGGGATCACGGGCCTGGCGGACGCGCTGACACTGATGAAGCTCAGGTACGACTCGGACGAGGCACTCGAGACGGTCGAGAAAGTGATGCAGACGATCTGTTACTGCTCCTACGAGACTTCCATCGACCTGGCGAGCGAAAAAGGACCCTTCAAGCTGTTCGACTGGGACGGCATTTCGCAAAGCAAGTTCATTCAGAGTCTGCCGAAGACCATTCAGGAGCGTGCAAGAGAACACGGCTTGCGCAACGCCACCCTCATCACGGTTCCTCCGGTCGGCACGGGATCGATCGTCGCCCAGACGACTTCCGGCATCGAGCCGATTTTCTGCACCAGCTACAAGCGGCGCGTCAAACAGGCGGACGGCGAGTCCTTTCGCGAGTACAAAGTGTATCACCCGCTGATTCAGCGCCTCTTCGGCGACGACGAGAACCTGCCGGACTACGTCATCAGTTCCCACGAAATCGATCCGTATTTCCGGGTAAAGATGCAGGGGGTTATCCAGAAATACACCGACAGCAGCATTTCTTCGACGATCAATCTGCCCGAGGAGACGAGTGCGGAAACGGTGGCCGACATCTACATCACCGCCTACCGGGAGGGCCTCAAGGGTGTGACGGTCTACAGGGAGGGAAGCCGCCAGGGGATCCTGCAGACCGAAGACAGTCAGGAGGAGGAGGATACCCCGCAGAAGGAGGATCCTCCTGAAGCCGAAACCCCGGTTGCCTCCGGGCGCAGCGAGCGCGGCTACCATCCGCGGCGACGGCCGGCGGTCACCCAGGGTGTGACCGAACGCATCCGCACCGGAGAGGGCAACATCTACGTCACCATCAACGAGGACGACCAGGGGCTGTGCGAGGTGTTCAGCACCATCGGCAAGGCGGGAGGCAACGCCGCCGCGCAGTCGGAGGCTATAAGCCGACTGATCTCGCTGGCGCTGCGCTCCGGCATCGACCCGCAGGAAATCGTGAAGTCCCTTAAGGGAATTTCCGGACCCACCCCTGTCTGGGAAGACGGCGAACTGATCCTGTCGGCCCCCGACGCCATCGGCCGGGCTCTGGAGCGCTACCTGCAACGGGAAGCGGAACCTCGTGCGGATTTCCCGGGCTCCGGTACCGAAACTGCAGGGCCCCGGTCCAGCGTCACCTGCCCGGAGTGCGGCTCGACTGTCGTGCACGAAAGCAACTGTCTCAACTGCAGGCACTGCGGCTGGTCGAAGTGTTGAAGGGAGAATGGGCCGCATCCTGATAACGCGGTCCCGTAAACAAAAGGGGGCGTGATCCGACTGGATCACGCCCCTTTTCTTTGTCGATCCGGGTGTCAGTTCACATCGAGGACGAGTCCGTCGTACGCCAACTCCACATTCCCGGGAAGGGACGCATTTGTCGCTTCGTGGTCCAAGTCGTGGGCGATGTGGGTGAAGAAGGTCCGTTTAGGCCTCAGGTCATCGACGACATCGAGCGCCTCTTCGATGTTGAAGTGGGTCGGGTGTTCAGTGTGCCGCAAAGCATCGAGCACAAGCACGTCGAGATCGCGCAGCTGGCCCATGGATTCCGATGGAATCCGGTTGCAGTCCGTCACGTAGGCGAACTGCCCGATGCGGAACGCCAAGACCGGCAATCTTCCGTGATACACGGTAATGGGCTGGATCTGCAGGCCGAACAGCGTGATCGTACCGTTGATCACGTGCAGGTCCAGCCGCGGAAGCGACTGCGGATACGGTGAATCGAAAGCGTAATCGAAAACCCGATTGATGCGTTCCAGTGTGTTGTGATCGGCAAAGCAGGGCAGCGGTTCGTCCCGGTCGAAGCAGTAGCAACGCAGATCGTCGAGTCCGTGCAGGTGGTCGGCGTGGCCATGCGTGAACAGGACAGCATCGAGGCGGCGGACTTCGTAACGGAGCGCCTGGGTGCGCAGGTCAGGTGTGGTGTCGACAAGAACGACCCGGTCCCCGAACTCGATCAGTATGGAACAGCGAAGCCGCTTGTTGCGGGGATTTTCAGACAGGCAAACCGGGCAGTCGCATCCGATGCGGGGAACACCGACCGAGGTGCCGGTCCCCAACATTGTTATTTTCACCGCGCTTCCCCCAAATCCGCCACCGACAGAGTCAGCACATCGGGGCCATCTTCGGTGATTGCAACGGTATGCTCGAAATGGGCGACAGTTGCGCCATCGCGGGTCGAAGTCGTCCAGCCGTCCTCGGCAACGACTACGTCAGGTTTCCCCATACTGAGGATCGGTTCTATGGCAACGACCAGACCGGGTTTCAGCTTCGGCCCTCGTCCGGGGGAGCCGAAGTTTGGAATATGGGGTGCTTCGTGCAATGCCCGCCCGATTCCGTGGCCTCCGAATTCACGGACTACGGACATACCGTTGGCCTCCGCCCGGGACTGGATGGCATGAGAAATATCCGATAACCGTCCGCACGCCCGGGCCTTGCTGATACCCTCCTCGAGAGCGGTTCGGGTAGTGTCGAGGAGATGCTGTTGGTCACCCGTAATCGTACCCACCCCGAGGGTAAAGGCGCCGTCCCCGAAATACCCGTCCAGCTCGACGCCGACATCGACACTGAGGATATCTCCCGAGCGCAGCCCTCCGGATCTCGGGAGTCCGTGCACTGCTTCGTCGTTAACGGAAGCACATATGCTGGAGGGAAAGCCGTGATATCCCTTGAATGCGGGGCTGGCGCCGCTATTCCGAATGGTTTCCTCGGCCAGTCGGTCCAGCTCGAGGGTCGAAACACCAGGCCGCGCTGCTGCCACCAACGCCTGCTGAACCAGAAACACAATACGGCAACTGGAGCGGATCTTCTCGATCTCCTCCGGAGTTCTTATCGCGACCATGTCAACGGTGAGAGCCGGCCGATTGTCCGCGAGCCTGCAAATCCAAATGTTTATCCATTTGTCTTTTTTTTATTTCGGGAATGCAATCACGGGATGGAGCATGGACAGCAAATTCGCACCTGGCCCGCCGGAGTTTGCTATGCTCAGAGGCGCTCTATATATTGGGAAAAATGTGGCGTCATCGGAAACATAGAAGTGTCGGACTGCATACTCGGGTTATACACATGAACGGCTTGATGCTGATCGAAAACCGCGGCACAAAGTAATGGCAAAGTCCCTCGTTGTAGTTGAATCACCGGCAAAAGCCACCACGATCAACAAGATTCTCGGCAAGGACTATCTGGTCAAGTCCTGCATGGGACATGTGCGCGACCTGCCCCCAAAGGAATTGGGCGTCGACGTCGACAACGATTTCAATCCACGGTACGTCACCATCCGGGGAAAGGGAAAGATCCTCGCCGACCTGCGCAAGGAGGCCCGGAAAGCGGACGAGATCTACCTCGCAACCGATCCCGACCGCGAAGGTGAGGCTATAGCCTGGCACGTCGCCCATGCAATCGGCAACAAGGAAGACCGCCAGGTCAAACGTATTCTGTTCAACGAAATCACTCCCAAGGCGGTTCGCGAATCCATCGCCAAGTCGGGTAAACTCGACCTCAGAAAAGTCAACGCACAGCAGGCGCGCCGCGTTCTGGACCGCCTGGTGGGATACGAAATCAGTCCCTTGTTGTGGAAGGTCATACACGCGGGCCTGTCGGCCGGGCGGGTGCAGTCGGTTGCTCTGCGATTGATCTGCGAGCGAGATGCTGAAATCGACGCTTTCGAGCCGCAGGAATACTGGACGATCGATGCCCTGCTCAAACAGAGAATGGAGTCCCTCACAGCTTCCGGCGGCCCGGATGGAGACAGCGAATACCCTGCATTTACCGCGCGGTTGCTGCAGCACCGAAACGAGAAACTCGCCATATCGAACCAGGAGCAGGCAGAAGCCATCGTTGCCGACTTGCGCAAGGCGGATTTCGTGGTCAAGCAGGTAAAGCGGAAAGAACAACGGCGGCACCCCTCACCCCCTTTCATCACCAGCACCTTGCAGCAAGACGCCGCGCGGCGACTGCGCTTTACCGTCAAACGCACGATGGCCGTGGCACAACAGCTCTACGAAGGAATCGAGGTGCAGGGGGAGACTCGTGGTTTGATCACCTACATGCGGACCGATTCGGTGCGAGTCTCGGACGACGCCATCGCCGAGGTCCGCGAACATATCGGCAAGACGTACGGAGAAAGTTACCTTCCCCCCAAACCAAATGCCTACAAGACCCGGCGTGGAGCACAGGACGCTCACGAGGCGATCCGACCTACGTACCTGGAGCTGCTTCCCGGTGAAATGAAAAACAGGTTGAACCCGGACCAGGCCAAGCTCTACGAACTCATCTGGAAACGCTTCGTCGCGTCGCAGATGGGATCCCAGGTTCTCGATATTACCAGTGTCGACATTTCCGCTTCCGAATACCTGCTGCGAACCACCGGGTCGCGGACGAAATTCCCCGGGTTCTCGGTGCTGTACACCGAAAGCAAAGAAGACGATGGTGAAGGGGAGAGGACCCAGCTGCCCCCCGATCTCGCCGCGGGACAACCTCTTGACCCCCAGACCCTGAAGCCGGAACAGCATTTCACCAAGCCCCCCCCGAGGTACTCAGAGGCCTCCCTCGTAAAAGAGCTCGAGGCGAAAGGTATCGGCAGGCCCAGCACCTACGCGCAGATCATCAGTACCCTGCAGGACCGGGAATACGTGGAAAAGCAGGATCGCTACTTCGTGGGCACCGAGCGCGGACAAACGGTCAACAAGCTCCTTATCGAGACCTTTCCCAACATCTTCGACGTCCGCTTCACCGCCAGAATGGAAGACGAGCTCGACCGCATCGAGGACGGCAAGGAAAACTGGGTGGAGACGGTGCGCCAGTTCTACGGATCCTGGAGCGACTCCCTGAAGGACGCGAACTCGCGCCGACGCGAGCTCAAGCGGTCGCTCCAGGAAGAGACCGACATAGTCTGCGAGGACTGCCATCGCAACATGGTGGTCAAATGGGGCAGGAACGGCCGTTTTCTCGCATGCCCGGGTTACCCGCAATGCAAGAACACCAAGCCTCTCGAACAGGATCGTGAGCAGGCGCGGACCGACGAAAAGTGCGAGATCTGCAGCTCCCCGATGGTCGTCAAGACGGGACTGTACGGACGCTTTCTCGCCTGCAGCGGATACCCCGATTGTCGAAACGTCAAACCTTACTCGCTCGGGATTTCCTGCCCGGAACAGGACTGTAGCGGTGAACTGGTGGAAAAGCAATCCCGGAAGGGGAAGGTGTTCTACAGCTGCAACCAGTACCCTGATTGCAGGTTCGCCAGTTGGGACAAGCCGGTGGAAGGCCCCTGTCCTCACTGCGAGGCGCCGCTTCTGTACGAAAAGAACAGCCGGAAGGGAGCGCCGATGCTGCTCTGCCGCGTGTGCGAAAACCGGTTCGAAAACACTCCCGCCGCTTGAACAGCACCTGCCGGGGCCTCGCGCCTGATCCCGGGGAGAGCTGGCGGCCACCCGATTCGACAGCACAGCTCGCAGACCCACCGAATCCCTCTGCGCCCCTCGAAGACGGCGTCGCCCACTTTATCGAATACCTTCGGAAGAGCGGGCGCCCCGATTCGACCGTTTCCGCTTACCGCTCCGACCTGAACCAGTTCACCCTCTTCGTTCATCCGCGCACTGCGGACGCATCGCTCGGTTCCATCGGGCGCAAACTGGTAGCGGAGTTCCTCGGCGAACAGGTGCGGAAACTCAAACCTGCAACCGCACAGCGAAAGCTCTCCGCGTTGAAATCGCTGTTCCGCTTCCTGCGCCGTTGCGGCGTTCGCGGTGACGACCCTGCAGCCGGTTTGAGAGTCGATGCTTCACCGCAACCTGCAGGGGGCGGCCTCGGAAAGGAGGCCGTGGCCGAGGCGATCGAAAAAAACCCCGCGGACAGCTTCGCCGCGGTTCGCAACCGCGCCATCGTCGAAATCCTTTACGGAGGAGGGCTGCGGCTCCGGGAACTTGTAGCCCTGAATCTGACCTCTCTGGAGATCGAATCGGGGATGGTGAAAGTCGGGGCCCCGGAAGCGCCGAGGCTCGTGCCGATCGGTTCGCGTGCCACAGCCGCGGTCGGGGACTACCTGCTTTTTCGGGCCGACCTCCTGGTCGACAAGGAGATCGCCGATATCGACGCGGGCGCGCTCTTTCTCAACACCTCGGGTAAACGACTCCACCGCAGGACTGTTCAGCGCATCGTCGAACGCCTGCTCAGCCCGGTGAACGGGGGCGGCCCCCGGGCACTGCGAACTGCCTGCGCCGACCACATGCTCGGGGCGGGTGCCGACGCCGGCGCCGTCGCCGAAATGCTGGGACAGGCGGCCCCTGCGTCGGCCCACCCCTCTGCTGACGATCAAGAGGTCCTGCAGGGCCTGCGGAAAACATACGCGGGCAGTCACCCGCGAGATCACTGACCGACCGCTGCCGGCGAACGGCCCCGTATGCCGCCCTTTTTCGCGGACCGACAACCTCGCCGCCATCCGCTGTTGCCGCTCCTGGTCACTGTCGCCGTAGCTGCGGCACATTGCGCCAAGGTCGGAAGGCCCCCCGGGGGGGAGATCGACCGGGCCGCCCCGGACATCGTCAGCCATACTCCGAAGGCCGACGAAACGGAGGTTGCCCCGGAGAGCTCCATTTTCCTCCGTTTCAGCGAGGGAATGGACCGCAGGCGAACGGAGGAGGCGATTTTTCTCGCTCCGCGGGTCGAGCTGCAATTCCGTTGGAAAGGACCCACCCTCGAAGTCTCCGCCAGCCGCCTTCTGGAGGAGCAGACTTACGTGGTAACTGTCGGAACGGACGCACGCGACCGGCGCGGCAACTCGCTGCCGGAAGCGTACACCTTCGCCTTCGCCACCGGGCCCGAACTCAACCAGGGGCGCCTTCGCGGCCGCGTCTACGAGGGGTACAGACCTGCAGCCAAAGCCCGCGTGTGGGCGTACGACGTCCGCCACTTCGACGGCCGCGTGGGCAGCGATCCCCCGGATTACGAGACGCAATCATCGCGAGACGGCTCGTACGAATTCATGCGCCTTTCGGCCGGACGCTTCCTCGTGACCGCCTTCCGCGATGAAAACCGCAATTCGCGCAGGGACGCCGGAGAACCCATTGCCCTGCCGGCAGGCATCCACGACCTCTCGCAGAGCGAAGACGTCCATGCAGGAGATCTGCTGCTGTCCCAGGGAGAATTGCCTTCCCCCCGGCTGAAGCGGGTGCAGGCACTCGACGAAAACCGGCTTCTCCTGGCCTTCGATCGCGAGGTAGACCCCCTGGACGCCCTGATTGAAATCGATGGGCTCGAGGTTTCGGCATTCTACTCCTCGGCGCGTGACCGAACCCGGCTGTACGTCCTGACCGGTCCACAGCAGGCAGAGGCAAGTTACCGTTTCGCCAAGCTCGTCATCGAGAAACAGCCGGTGTCCTGGGATCAGCCGTGGCGCGCCAGCACCCGGAAGGACAAGAAGGCTCCATCCGTCGTCTCGGCAAGCCCCTCGAAAGTGGGGGCCCCAGGCGACTCACTGGCCATCGAGTTCGACGAAGGGATGGCCACGGATACTCCTGCAGGCGATTTCTGGATCGAAACCGATTCGACCGCCTTGGTAGACGGTACCTGGACATGGGAGACTCCGACACGGCTGGTGCTGATTCCGCGGGAACCCCTGAGACCGGGACATTACTCCCTGCGCGGCCGACTGGGACAGCTGAGCGACCGCGCCGGACACGCCCCGGCGGACAGCCTGGCCGAGTTCGACTTCGAGGTGGCGCCGGATTCGGAGCTGCCGTCGCTCTCCGGGACGGTCACCGCGGACTCCCTCCTCGACCTGGGCGAGGTGATGGTGCTGGCCAGAGGTGTTCCGGATGGACGCACCTACATCGCCGGTTGCGACAGCAGCGGAGCATTTTCCCTCGGGAAGGTGCTTCCCGGGAAGTACTCGGTGATGGCGTTTGCAGACCTGAACGGCAATCTCGTAGCGGATGCCGGCACTCCCCATCCCTTCACGCCAGCTGAAGCGGTCTCGATCTCAGCCGAAATGGTAGCGGTTCGCAGAGGACAAACGGCGGAGGGAGTCGACCTCGAGTTCAGGTGAACCACGAATGCGCTACCTCCAGACCGTCGGAGCACTCCTGGTTCTCGCGGCAATCGTGATGTTTCACTTCTCACAGCTCAAGCCGGAAGAAGTGGACGAGATCGAGCTTGCCGCCCGCCTGGAGGCGTTTCACCTGATGCAGGCGGAATACCGCAGGGAGCACCAGGAGTTCTTCAATCCGCGGGCGGAGCCGTACCGCAGCCAGCTGTCCTGGCTTCAGGAATGCGACTGCGAGGTTCACTGGAGTCCGGAGGGATTTTCCGTCACCGTCCGGGCCGACTTCGACGGCGACGGAGTCAGCGGGGTCTGGCGCATCGGCAACGAGAGCCCCGAGGTCGAGAAGCTGGCCGCGGACTAGTGTCCCGTCGCAGAGATAGATTGACAAAATCGGGAGGCCGAGGCGCCCGGCTCACAAGGCGCCTGAGCGAGTCGTACCGAGGGCGTACGGGGAGCGAAGGCAACGCCGTGAGCCGGGATGGATCGGCTTCCCGATGTCGACATATTTCTGCGACAGGACACTAGCCCCGACCGTCCGGGCGCCGGTCCGCTATCGATCCACCGGATGAAGGCGTGGCTCCACCCTTCTTCCCTTCGGGTAGGACCCGATTACCGTGACGCAGGCAGCGATTCCTTCCGCCTCGGCCAGCGCCTGGTCGACCGCCTCTTCACCCACAGCTCCCGCGAAGTCGACGTACACGTCGTAGAGATACGGCTCGCCGAGCCGTTTTCGCGACTCCACCTTGTGGAGCCGGAGCTGCCTCGATGTCAGACAGGTCAGGATCTCCCCCAGGCCGCGGGCCGAATCCGCAAGGCGTATCACGGCGCTCGTCTTCATCTCGCCGCTGTGGCTCTCCCCCGGTACGCCGGAGATCACGAGGAAGCGGGTGTAGTTGTCCGTGCGCGATTCGATGGCCGAGGCAAGGACCTTCATACCGTGATCCGCAGCTGCCTGCGCCGGTGCGATGGCCGCATCCCCGGGCTTCCCTGCCTCCTTGATCATGGCGACGGCGCCGGCAGTGTCGTACACCTCCCGCAGTTCGACCCCGTCCAGGTTCGACAGGAAATCCTCGCACTGGGCAAGCGCCTGTGGATGAGAAGAGATGCGGCGAGTGCGCGACAGCTCGCCGGCGGGGTTGCCGATCAGGCAGTGGCCGATGCGAAGGGACAGCTCGCCGACCACCGGCAGCGGACAGCGAAGGAACAGGTCCCAGACCTCGTGGATGCTGCCGGCAAGGGAGTTGTCGACCGGTGCCATGCCGAAGGATGCGCGCCCTCCCCTCACCGCTTCGAACAGCTCTTCGAAGGAGGGACAGGCCACCAGGGCCAAACCCGGGCCGAAGTACTCCAGAGCCGCCAGCTCGCTGTTGCTGCCTCGCTCTCCCTGAATGGCGACGCTCGCCTGGGATGCGGAGGAGGACACGGCTCGGGCTGACGTCCGGGTCATCGCTAAACGGCGATGGCCATGGGAATTGGAGGGTGCGGGCGGTAGCCGGCCAGCCTGAAGTCTTCCAGGCGGAAAGAGAAGATGTCCTGGTTGCGGTCCTGTATCACCATCTGCGGCAACGGGCGCGGGTCGCGTCGCAGCTGTTCGCGCAGCGGCTCCACGTGATTGCTGTAGATGTGAACGTCCCCGCCTGTCCACACGAAGTCACCGGGATCGAATCCGCCAACCTGGGAGAGCATCATGGTCAGAAGGCTGTAGCTGGCAATGTTGAACGGCACCCCGAGCCCGACGTCGCAGCTGCGCTGGTAGAGCTGGCAGCTCAGCCGGTTTCCGGCCACGAAGAACTGGAACAGGCAGTGGCAGGGGGCCAGTGCCATGAGGTCGATTTCCCCGACGTTCCAGGCCGATACCACGAGGCGGCGGCTGTGCGGACTGCTGCGCAGCATTTCGACGAGCTGTCCGATCTGGTCCACGGTCCGCCCGTCGGGGGCGGCCCATGAGCGCCACTGTTTTCCGTAGATTGGACCGAGATCCCCCGAAGCGTCTGCCCACTCGTCCCAGATGCCCACGCGGTTATCGCGCAGGTAGGCGATGTTCGTGTCCCCCTGCAGGAACCACAACAGCTCGTGGATGATGGCGCGCAGGTTGAGCTTCTTGGTCGTCAGGCAGGGAAACCCCTCGCCGAGGTCGAAGCGCATCTGGTGTCCGAAGACTGCCAGAGTCCCGGTTCCTGTCCGGTCCGGTTTTTCGACCCCTTCGTCGAGGATTCGCTCGACCAGTTGCAGGTATTGCCTCACGGAATTACCTGTGAAAAATAGCCCTTGGGGAACCCGCCAAAATATAGGAAAGCGGGGTCGGCAAGTCCGGCATACGGTCGTCTTCTGACCTCGAAATCTGCCGCAAGTTCAAGTGTTGACAGCACTTCCAGAGCCAGTATAATTGCTTTTTGCGAGGCGGCGTAGCCAAGTGGTAAGGCCGAGGCCTGCAAAGCCTTTATCCCCGGTTCGATTCCGGGCGCCGCCTCCATTTTCTTTCCATACCTGCGCACAATTCTCGCGCGCACCCGGGGCCGGGATGGCGAAATTGGTATACGCGATGGACTTAAAATCCATTGGCCGTTTACGGCCGTGCCGGTTCGAGTCCGGCTCCCGGCACCAGAAATATCCCCTTCCCGCCACCTTCGAGAGCCTCTGAACAACGAGGTTTTCCCCCGCCGCGCTCCTTTGACTACCCGGTCTGGACGGGGGCCTGATCGTGAAACTGCCGCACGCATTCCCGCAACGGTAGAAAGCCGAGGCACGTCGTGGACAACCAGGTAGGATTCTTCCTCAACCTCGACCAGGGAAGCATGAGCGACGAGGAAGTCGTCGAGATGCTGGCCGAAACGGGATATCGATGCATCGAGTACGGACTGCAGCACCTGAATCCGCGAACCCGGAGCCCGGCCCAGCTTCGGCAACTCGTGGCGACGACGGAAGCGGGGGGACTTACGGTTTCGGAATGGGTGATTCAGCGGGAATTCGTGCATCGAGACGACGCGGTCCGCAGGGACGAGATCGAGCTGACGAGCGAGTGCATCCGCGCCGCCGGCGACCTGGGGATAGGGGTGGTCAACTGCTTTACCGGGCCCGCCCCGTTCATGGGTCTGGGAGCGCCCGTCCTGCACCGGGAAATCTCCGAAGGGGAGGCCTGGGACATGGTATGCGGGGCCTTCGACGAGATCATTCCCGTCGCTGAAAATGCGGGGGTCCGGATCGCCGTCGAGGCGGTCTACGGCATGGTATGCCGCGAGTACTACACCCTGGCCGAGCTGCTGCGCCGTTTCGACTCCGGCCACCTCGGGGTCAACTACGACCCCTCCCACATGGCGCTCCATTACAACACCGTACCCTGGACCATCCACCAGCTCGCGGAGCGCATTTTCCACTGCCACGTCAAGGATACCGCCGGAGTTCCCGGCAAGGTGCTGGGAGATACCTTCCTGTTTCCGTTCCTCGGGGAAGGCCGCGTCGACTGGTCCGGGTTTTTCAGCGCCATGAAGCAGATCGGCTACCGGGGTTGCCTGAGTGTGGAGTTCGAGGCGTTCGACTATTTCGACCTGACCCTGAAGAAAGACCTGTCGCGCGCTGCGCAGCTGTTCTACCGCGACTTCCAGAGCCTGAACGAACAGTTCGGTTAATCGGCTGCCTGCCGACCCGACTGTGGCCTCTGGAGATGGGGCCTTCCTGTACCGGCCGCACCTGACCCGACGAAAGCGGAAACCGACCCGGATCTGACATCCCCTGGTGCGCCGCTTCCGGGCGGCAACTACCGGAGGAGGTTACGGTTTCCTGGCAAGCAGCTGTACGACGGCCTCGCGCCTTCCGCTTTCGACCTCGTTCTCCGCTTCGCAAAAATGCAGCAGGTCCCAGCCGGTAAACGCATGCCGCAATTCCTGCGGCTCGACAAGGTGGCCGGGATTGCCAGGACCCCAGCCGAGTCTCGCCTGGGCTTTCGCGTAGGTCTGAAACAGGAAGTGACCGCCGCTCTTGAGCGCAGCCCTGACCGAGGGGAACAGCGCCGGTTCGTGGAAGTACAGGTTGGTCACCAGATCCCACCTCTCCACCCCTGTATCGAAGGAAAGCAGGTCGGCTGCGATCGTTTCGACTTCGACGCCTCGTTCGTCCGCGAGTCGGCGGCACCACGCCAACCCCGCGGGGGAGATGTCGACGGCGGTCACGGTCCATCCGATTTCCGCAAGGTAGACGGCGTTTCTGCCGGCGCCCGCCGCCAGGCACAGGACTCGTCCCGGTTTCAGGTCACCGGCCGCCCGCACGAGAAACGGCACCGGCTGCCGGTCGGGTTCGAACCCCGCCGCCTTGTAACGGGACTCCCATTTCTCCTTGGGAGATTGCGACTGCATTTCCATATTGTGGCAATCTGACAACCGCTGCTTCCGGAGATAACCCCTTGGCCGCCAACCAGGCAACCGTCTTCTCCCGCGCCTTCTTCGGCGACGAGGAGATCACCCTGACCTTTCCCGAGGGATGGGAGGTCACCGTGCTCGCACCCGATACGGCCCCCGCACTCGGGGAATCCCAACGCCGTGCTGCTTTCGAGCGGCCGATCGGCACACCCCGGATCGCCGAGGCCGCCCGCGGAAAAAGGAGCGCCGTCATCGTCGTCGACGACCTCAGCCGGCCGACCCCGGCCAGCGAGCTGATCCCCGCGATCCTGAAGGAACTGTCCGAAGCCGGGGTTCCCGCCGGTGAGATCCGCTTCGTCGTCGGCTGCGGTTCGCACCGCCCCCTGACCGGGGAAGAGATGGCCCTGAAGGTCGGGGCCGACGTCGTCCGCGATTTCCCCGTCACCTGTCACAACTTCATGAGCGGAAAACTGCGCGGCCTGGGGAACCTCGAAGACGGGACTCCCGTCTTCATCGATCCGGTGGTGGCCGCCGCGGAGTTCAAGATCTGTCTCGGCGGCCTCTATCCGCACGGCGCGATGGGATTCGGCGGCGGTTCCAAGCTGATTCTCCCCGGCGTCTCGGGGTTCGCGACGATGTTCTGCTTTCACACCTTCTACTCGGGCCGCGGCCATGGCGACCTCGAGAAACAGGTGGATCAGCGCGACGCGAGAGACGCCTCCGAAGAGGTTGCCCGGCTTGTCGGGCTCGACGTCATCGTCAACGCCGTGCTCAATCACAGGCGCGAAGTGGCCGGACTGTTCGTCGGCGATCTGGTCGCCGCTCACCGCAAGGCAGCCGCGTTCGCCAGGAAAACGTACGCAACCGCCATCCCGGAGCAGGTGCGGCGCCGGACCGATCTCCTCGTAGTGAACTGCTACCCTCTCGACTCCGACCCGATTCAGACCGGAAAGGCGTTCTGGCCGCGGCGGTACTTCGACCGCGCCTACACGGTCGCGATAAACCCGGCCTGCGACGGAATCTCCTACCACGGCCTGTACGACCGCATGAACTACGAGCGCTTCCTGGAAAAGGAAAGATCCCGGCCCGCCGCCGAGTTCCCGCCTCCCCGGATCGGCAAACCGGACCAGGCGCTGGTCTGGTCGCAGCATTTTCCCGCCGCGGACTTCCACGAAAGACATTCCCGGGAAATACTCTTCCGCGACTGGGGAGACCTGATGTCCCAGCTCGCGGCCAGGCTGCCAGGCAACGCGCGCGTCGCCCTGTTCCCTTTCGCCAGCATCCAGATCCTCGCCGACTGACGGGAATCACAGCCCGGAAGCATCGGGCAGGGCGCCCGTCCATGCCATCCCGCCGGACTGGTGAGCCTACTTCCGGTCTCCGGCGCCGTAGCCCCCGTCGAAGAAAGTCTTCAGTCCGGGGTGCTCCTGGATGTAGCTCTTGAGCTCCAGAACGATGTTCTCCTGCAGCTGTATGCTCAGCCCGCCGTCGACCGGAAGCACCACGCCGGTGATGAAAGCCGCCTCCTCCGAACAGAGAAAGGAAACTGCGTTGCCGATGTCCTCCGGCACCCCGGTGCGCCGCACCGGGTACTGCAGCTCGTGCAGCCGGAATCCGTCTTCGTTGGCCACCTCCGACCACAGCTTCTCCAGCCCCTCGGTCACGATGTGCCCCGGGGCGATGGCGTTGACTGTGATTCCCAGCGGCCCGAAGTCGATCGCCATCTGGCGCGTGAGACCGATGACCGCGGCCTTCCCGGATTCGTACACCATGGTCCCGGCCGCCTGCAGCAGGCCGTGCACCGAGGAGATGTTGACGATGCGCCCTGTTTCCATGGGCGGCGGTGATCCGTGGCGCAGGCCGCGGCCCTCCCACGGCCCCGGGTCGAACCCGGGGGGCGGCCCCGACTCCGTCATCGCCGGCACCCCGTACTTGGCGCCGAGGAAATGGGCCATAACCAGCAGGTCCATTCCCTTGCGCCAGGATTCGACGTCCACCTCGAGGGCGCTGCCGTCGGAAAATCCGATCACCCCGTAGGCGTTCTGAACGAGTATGTCGAGGCGCCCGTACTCGTCGACGGCGCGCTCCACCATTCCCCGGGCAACTTCTTCCTGCGACACGTCGCCGGGCATCGAGGACGCCGTGCCTCCGGCTTCCCTGATGCGCCCGGCGCTGGCGTCCGCCCCGGCCTCGTCGATGTCGACGATGAGGACCTGCGAGCCGTCGGCAGCCAGCTTGCGGGCGATGCCCGCCCCGATCCCGGTGGCCCCGCCGGTAACGATCGCCGCCTTGCCCTGGTGTTTCACCTGGTTCATGTCCTTCCCTCCTTTTCGACGAAACTGTCTGCCTCGCCATGCAGCGGTCAAGCAATCGTGGCGGCGGTCCCGAGGTTTGGTTAGGCTGATGTCCCTTCGGGTTCCTCCGGCCTGCCACCTCGCTTCGGAGCCGGCCGGACAGCCGGGACTCACTCCATCACCCGTCGTCCGCACCGACCGTTTGCACGCTTCCAGCCGCTTCGTACCGGTTCTGGCTGCATCGACCGCCTGCATCCTGGGCGGTACGATGGCGGTCGCCATGCGCTACATGGTTGCCTCCATCGACCCGGTCACCCTGGCCCTGATCCGCACCGGCGCCGGCGTCCTCTGCCTGTTGCCGCCGGCGCTTCTGGCCCCGGGTCCCCGGTTCGAACGGGGCGACCTGCTGCCGATCGCCCTGCTCGGGGTAATGTTCTTCGCGCTGTTCGGACCCGGGTTCGCCACCGCACTGAAGCACACCACGGCAACCCGGGCCGCCACCGAGCTTGCCCTTGCCCCGGTCGCCACCCTGCTGGCGGCAGCGGCGCTCCGCCGCGAGCCGCTTACGCGCAACAAGCTGCTCGGGGCCCTGCTCTCCTTCGCCGGGGTCGCCGTCGTCGTGAGTGAGTCCACCTCGGCAACCCCGGAACAGGATACCCTGCGGGGGGACGCGATCGTCCTCGGGCTGGTCTGGCTGATCGCCCTTTTCAACACCTTGAGCCGTCCCTTCCTGCAGCGCTACCCGCCGGTTCGGGTAACGGCCTTCTTCATGGCCAGCGGATGGCTCGCCATGTTCTCCGTATCGCTGGCGGCGGACTGGATCGAGCCGGTCCCGGAGCTTTCCTCCCTGCAATGGCTCGTTCTCGTCTACCTGTGCATCGTCGTCAGTGCGGTCCCGTCCTTCCTCTACCACTGGGCCCTGGGCCGCGCCGAGGCTGGACAGGTAACCGCGACTCTGGGACTGAACCCCGTTTCCGCAATGTTTTTCGGTGTCCTGCTGCTTTCCGAGCCTCTCGCCTGGCAGCTTCCGGCCGGACTCGTCCTGGTTCTGGCGGGGGTTTATCTTTCGGCGCGACCGCTGGCGAAAAAGACCACCTGACCTTCGCGACCGTGCCGGCCAGACCGAATCTCCTGTTCATCATCGCCGACCAGCTGCGCCACGACTTCCTCGGCTGCTACGGCGCCCCATTCGTCGCAACTCCGAACATCGACCGCATCGCGCGCGAGGGAGTGCTGTACGAACAGGCTTACAGCCCCCATCCGGTCTGCGTGTCCGCCCGCGTCGCCCTGCTGACCGGCCTGGACGCCGTCAAGACGGGGGTAACCAACAACGGCCAGTTCCTGCGCCCGGACCACGCCGAAGCAGGTCTGCCCACCTGGCCCCTTATGCTGTCGGCTGCCGGGTACTTCACCGGCGCCATCGGCAAGATGCATTTCTATCCCTGGGACGAGGCGCTCGGCTTCGACCACCGCGTCATCTGCGAAGACAAGCGCTGGCTCCTGATCGAGGACGACTACTTCCACTTCCTCGCCCGCCGCGGCCTCCGCAAGTACCACGGCAACGAGCACGAGGGATATTTCGAGAACCGCGGAGCGATCGTCAGCCTGCTCCCCTGGGAGTGCTACTGGGACCGCTTCGTCGGCCGCGAGGCCGCCGCTTTTCTGCGCACCTGCGGCAGCCGGCCGTTCGCCGCGATGGTGAGCTTTCCGGGGCCTCACTGCCCGTACGACCCTACCCCGGAATACCTCGCGCAATTCGACGAGGCGGACATGCCTGCCGCGGTTCCGGAAGTGGAGGGGGATCACCCCGAACTCCGCCGCCTCAACGTCGAGGGCAACAAGCTTCCCTGGAACGGCGTCGACTACAGCGAGTTCACCGAGGCCCACAAGCGCAGGATTCGCGCCCATTACGCGGCGATGGTGAAGCAGATCGACGACCAGGTCGGTGAGATTCTGGCGGTCCTGGAAGAAAACGGGACCCTCGACGACACGCTGGTCCTGTTCACCTCCGATCACGGGGACAGCCTCGGCGACCACAACCTCATCGGAAAGGGGACCTTCTTCGAGAGCAGCTGCCACATTCCGCTCGTCGTCAGGCCGCCTCGAAGCAGCGGCGGGGACTCCCGTCTTCCGCCTGCGAGCCGCTGCAGCGACCTGGTGTCGCTGACCGACGTCACCGCCACCCTGCTCGCTTTCGCCGGCGTCGATCCGCCGGGATTCATGGACTCGCTGCCGCTTCCCGGTCTCGGCCTCCCGACGCGGCGACGCGACGTTCTGATCGGCATGCTCGGGGGCGCCTGGATGGCGTACGACGGCCGCACCAGGCTGGCCAAGTACTCGACAGGCGAGTCGCTGATGTTCGATCTCGCCGAAGACCCGGGGGAGCAGCGCGACCTGCTGCAGCGCGGGGAAGGGGGGGAACTGTTCCGCGGTCTCGACGCCGCAATAACCTCGCAGGTCATGCGCTCGATAGAGTTCGGCCACCTCGACAAGCAGGTGTACGTCTCCGACATGTCCGCCGATCCCCGGTTCGGCGCCCGGGGCTGGCGGCGCCGGTTTCCCAGACCGCTGGGAGAGGAGATGCGCAAGGCCGGCTACGCAGGCTGACCGCGCTGCCGGCACCTGCCCGGGGGGATCGACGCCCCCGTCGAGCAACCTTCGGACGCAACCGGATGGAAACCCATGGAGTTCTCCCTCGACAGGAACCATTACGAACTGCGCCGCCGGGCGAGGGAGTTCTGCGACCGTGAGATAGCCCCCCATATCCGGGCCTGGGACCGGGCCGGATGCTTCCCGGAGGGCATGGTCGCAAAGCTGGCAGCAGAGGGATTCCTCGGACTGTGCATCCCCGGGTCCGAAGGTGGCCGGGGGGAGGACTTCCTCGCCCTCGGGCTGTTGTGCGAGGAGCTGGAGCGCGCCGACACCGCCTTCCGGGTACTGCTCTCCGTTCACCTCGGCCTCAACTCGCTGGCGCTGCTGCAATGGGGCAGCGAAGAGCAGAAGCGGCGCTACCTGCGGCCGCAGGCGCGCGGCGAGAAGCTGGCAGCCTTCGGGCTGACCGAACCGGAAGCCGGCAGCGACGTAGCGGCACTCCGGTGCAGCGCCAGGCGCGAGGGTGATGCCTACATCCTCAACGGGGACAAGAGCTGGATCGGCTTTGCCGGCGCCGCCGATCACTTTCTGATATTCGCCAGGACCGGGCCGGGCCCGGGCAGCAGCGGTCTGTCCGCGTTCATCGTGGAACGCGGCAACCCGGGACTGCGGACGTCGAGCATCGAGCACAAGCTCGGGGGACGCGCCGGCACCACCGGCGGCATTTCCCTGCGCGACGCGGCTGTCGCGGTGGAAAACCGCCTCGGGGACGAGGGAGACGGCTTCAGGATCGCGATGAGCGCCCTCGACAACGGGCGCTTCACGGTGGCGGCCGGAGCCGTCGGGCTGATCGAGGCCTGCCTCGAGGCGGGCTCGAGCTTCGCCCGCGAACGGCAGGCGTTCGGCAGGCCGATCGGCAGGCAGCAGCTCGTGCAGCAGAAAATCGCCGAGATGGCCGCCGGCAGGGACATCGGCCGCCTGCTCTGGAACAAGGTCGCCTGGTTGAAAAACCGCGGCCGGCGCTGCACCCGCGAGGTCTCGCTGGCCAAGTGGATCAACTGCCGCAACGCCTTCGCCGCGGCGGACGCCGCGGTGCAGATTCACGGGGCGCGCGGGTACAGCGACGAGTACCCGGTGGAGCGCTACCTGCGCAACGCCCGCGGGGCCCGCATCTACGAGGGGACCGAAGAGATTCACCAGGTCCTGCAGGCCGAGTACGCACTCGGCTACCGGGAGGACAAGCCCCTGAAACGGGAGCCGCCCGGGTTCGGCGGAGACGGCTGACGACCCGGGGTTTCACACCATGTACGAAAGAGACCTGCAGCGACGGCCCGCCAACTACGTGCCGCTGACGCCCCTGAGCTTCCTGGCGCGGGCGGCCCGGGTATACCCCGCCAGGAATGCCGTCATCTACGGCGGGCATGGGCGCGACTACGGCACCCTGTACGGCCGCTGCCGCCAGCTGGCGTCGGCGCTGCGCGAATCCGGCGTCGGCATTGGCGACACGGTATCGGTGCTCGCGCCGAACGTTCCGGCCATGGTGGAAGCCCACTTTGCCGTGCCAATGAGCGGGGCGGTCCTCAACACGATCAACACCCGCCTCGACGCCGCCGCCGTGGCCTTCATCCTCTCCCACGGGGAAGCCAGGGTGCTGCTCGTCGACAGCGAGCTGGCCGGCCTCGCCGCCGAGGCGCTCTCCCGATTGAAGGGGAAAGCGCCGCTGGTCGTCGCCATCGATGACGAGTTCGCTGACGGGGAGGGCGGGAGCGGCGCCGTCGGCGAGGTCGAATACGAAGAGTTCCGCGCCCGGGGCGCCCCCGACTTCGCCTGGGAACCGCCCGAAGACGAATGGCAGGCGATCTCCCTCAACTACACCTCCGGCACCACCGGCAACCCCAAGGGGGTGGTCTACCACCACCGCGGCGCCTACCTGAACGCGCTCGGCAACGTCATGGCCCTGCAGTTGAGCCCGCGCACCGTATACCTGTGGACGCTGCCGATGTTCCACTGCAACGGATGGTGCCACCCCTGGGCGCTGGCCGCGGCGGGGGCCACCCAGGTCTGCCTGCGCAGGACCGAACCGGCGGCGATCTTTGCCGCAATAGCCCGTCATGGAGTAACCCAGCTGTGCGCGGCTCCGGTGGTGCTCAACATGCTCATCCACGCCCCGGACGAGGTGAAACGGCGTTTCGACCACGAGGTGCAGGTCGCCTCCGGGGGAGCCTCCCCCCCGAGCGCGGTCATCGCCGGCATGGCGGAGATGGGGTTCCGGGTGCACCACCTGTACGGACTGACCGAGACCTACGGCCCGGCGACGCTGTGCGCCTGGCAGCAGGACTGGGACGGTCTCGACGAAAATTCGCAGGCCGAACGGATCGCCCGTCAGGGGGTGGCCATGCCGACGCTCGAGGAGGTGCGCGTATGCGATCCGGAAAGCCTGGAGGAGGTCCCCGCGGACGCGGCGACCATCGGGGAGATCATGGTGCGCGGAAACACCGTGATGAAGGGTTACCTCAAGAACGGGGAGGCTTCGCGCGCCGCCTTTGCCGGGGGGTGGTTCCGCAGCGGCGACCTCGGAGTCGTCCACGAGGACGGATATGTCGAGGTGAAGGACCGCTCCAAGGACATCATCATCTCGGGCGGTGAGAACATCTCGACCCTCGAGGTGGAAGAGGTCCTTTACCGCCACCCCGCGGTGATGGAAGCCGCGGTGGTCGCCCGGCCCGACGACAAGTGGGGCGAGACCCCCTGCGCCTTCGTCGCCCTTGCCCCGTCAGCGGAACCGGTCACCGCCGACGAGCTCATCGGATACTGCCGCGACAACCTCGCTCATTTCAAGGCCCCGAGGACGGTGGTTTTCGGCGAGCTTCCAAAAACATCGACCGGAAAGATCCGGAAATACCTGCTGCGCGAGCGGGCCGCGGCGCTGTAACTCCCCGAAGCCCTTCGAGCCTGCCGCCGCGGTTGGGCTTCCCCGCACTGCAGCAACCCCCGGGAAAGGTGCGCTCAGGCAGCCAGCTCGGCGAGCACTTCCTCCATCGACCACAGGCGCTCGGCATCTTCGATCAGGGCGTCGATGATGAACGGGTGCGCCTTCACGGTGTGGCTGTCGATGAACTCGAAGCCTGGGGACCAGTTACCCCTGGTGTCCCTGGTAAACAGGCTGCTGTCCTCGATGACGGTTATCTCGCCGGCTCTTCCTTCCGCGCCTTTGTACCTGTAGTGGGCCACGATCTTCCTCCCGCGATAAGCTCCAATTGCACCTGCTCCCAACGTGCAAATCCCGTGCCAAAAACCGGGTATGACACTGGTTCTTCGAGCCAACTTGTTGCCGCACTTGGCGGTTGGGGAAAACGTGCAGGGGAGGCGACCATGCGTCCGCCGGATCGAGAAGCAACGGCCGCACTCAGTAATCTGGTACAGGGTCAGTTTTTTTGTAGGGGATCCCCGGGGTTTCCGGACCCAGCTGCATCGACGCGGTCGCCGAAAGCGGGATTCTCCGGACCGGTCCGGCGGCTGTATGCAACGCACGGCACACACCCCGTTTCCGGCAGGTTACAGCGGCGGGGGCTCCGCGTTTCCCGGGTTTTCCGGGTCGCATTTGGTCGACGCGTCCACTTCCCGGTTGGCAATGGTGCCTTTGAGCGCCGGCTTCGCGATGCTTTCTTTCCGTGGATATGCCGAAAGTCGAAATCTACCTCAGCCCGTTCTGCGGGTACTGCTGGAAGGCGCGGCTGATGCTGCGGCGAAAGGGGATTCGCTACACCAGGATCCCGATCCGCTTTTACTTCGGTTTCAAGCTGCCGACCGCAAACTACAGGGAAATGCTGCGCCGAACGGGCGGGGACGGCACGATCCCGCAGATCTTCGTCGACGGGGAGTACCTGGGCACCGAGGAGGCGCTCGACGAGCTCGAACGCCGCGGTGAGCTGGAGAAACGCCTGGGAAACTCCTGACCGGCTGTGGAAATCCTCGACTACAGGACGGAAATGCTGGGTGACGTCGCCGGCCTCTTCAACCGCGGCGTCGCCGGCGTGCCCAACTGCTGGCCGGTGGAGGAGGCGGATTTCGCCGGGGCGGTCGCCGCGGTCTCGGGAGGCGAAAGCGACGGAGGACCCCCTGTCGAGGACCAGGCACTGTCCGTGGCCGCCCTCGGGGGTGAGGTCGTCGGATTCGCGCACACCGGCATCGACCGCCGGGACCCCGAGGAGGCTCCTCGCGGGGCGATCTGCTTTCTCTGCTACGAGCGCGGCTGCCGCGCCGCCGGCCAGAAACTGCTCGCCGCGGCCGAGAGTGCGTTCGCGGCGCGATCCCTGACCGAGGTCTGCGCCTTCGACTCCAGTTACCGCTACCGCTTCTACTGCTTTCCCCACGCCTACCTCTCCGACCGCCTCGATCACGTCAGCGCCCTGCTGCAGTTCAACGGCTACCGGCTCACGGGGGGCGAGGTCTTTCTCAACGGGCTCGACTACGAAGCGGCCGGGCTGCCGCGCCTCGACCTCGACTTCGACCTGACGGTCGCCTGGCCCCGGGAAAGGGGCCTGCGCCCCGGCTGCCGCGTCGTGGCGCAGCGGGACGGCGAAACCATGGGAGAATGCGAGATCGCCTGCGGCGGCGACTACTCGCGGCACCCCGATGCCCAGGACTACGGCTTCGTCAACTGGCTGGGTGTGGAGGAGCCGTACCAGCACCGGGGCCTGGGAAAGCTGTTGTTGTTCCGCGCCCGCAACGAGATGCTCGCCGCCGGATACCGCCACACCGCCATCAGCACCGCCCGCCACAACAACCGCGCCTTTCTCTTCTACAGCAATCACGGCTACCGCGTCGTCGACTGGACCTGGCAGTTGAGCAAGTCGCTCGACCTGGAATGAGCCGGGGAAAGCGGCGGCCGACCGCTTTCGGGCAGGTTCGGCCTGCCGGCCTCGGGCGGGCGTGAGCCGCGGTCAGGGGATGGGCCCCGGGACTCACGATCCGTACGCCGCCTTCAGGGTAGCCGACTTCCGCCGCTACCTGTACGGCCGCGTCGGTCTCGCCGTCGGCACCCACGTTCAGGAAATAGCCGTCGGCTGGGAGATGTACCAGCGCACCGGCGAGGCCCTGGCCCTGGGGATGGTCGGCCTCGTGCAGGCGTTGCCCTGGATGGCCCTGGCGCTTCCCGCGGGGTACCTGGCCGACCGCTTCGACCGGCGCCGCGTGGCCCTGCTCAGCCTGACCGGCGCCACCCTCACCTCCCTGGGGCTGGCGGCCCTGTCGATCGCCGAGGGACCGGTCGAGGCGATGTACGCCCTGCTGCTTCTCGATGCGGCATCCAACGTCCTCGGAAGCCCGGCGCGCACCGCCCTGCTGCCGCAGATCGTGCCGCGGGCGGTCTTTCACAACGCCGTCACCTGGAACAGCAGCATGTGGCAGCTGACATCGGTCCTGGGTCCGGCTGCCGGCGGACTGGTAATCGTCTGGTCGGTTCCCGCCGCCTATCTCTGCGCCGCCGCCGGCTCCCTCGTCTTCATCTTCATGTTCGGCCGCATCCGCCTGCAGCGAGACCGCCGCCCGGCGGCCCCCACCTCCGCCGCCGTGATTCTCGGGGGTGTCCGCTACATCTGGCGCTCGCGGCTGGTGCTCTCCGCGGTCAGCCTCGACATGTTCGCCGTGCTGTTCGGCGGCGCCGTCTACCTGCTTCCCATCTTCGCCAGGGACATCCTGGAGGTGGGACCCGGCGGCCTCGGCTGGCTTCGCGCCGCCCCGGCCGCAGGGGCTTTCTGCATGGCCATCCTTCTCGCCCACCTGCCGCCGATGCGGAGGAGCGGCCGCAATCTCCTGTTGTGCGTCGCCGGATTCGGGATGGCGACGATCGTCTTCGGCCTGTCGACTGTCGTTCTGGCTGTCGCTGGCCATGCTGTTTCTCACCGGCGCCTTCGACCAGGTGAGCATGGTGATCCGCCACACCCTCGTTCAGCTGCTGACCCCCGACGAGATGCGGGGGCGCATCACCGCGGTCAACAGCGTCTTCATCTCCGCTTCCAACAACCTCGGCGGCATGGAGTCGGGTCTCGTCGCGCACTGGTTCGGCCCGGTCTTCTCAGTGGTCAGCGGCGGTATCGGCTCCATCCTGGTTGTCGCCATCACGGCAGCCGCCTCGCCGCGGCTGCGCCGCTTCGGGTCGCTGCGCGACGTGCAGAGCGAGCGCCACTCTGTTTCTTGACCCCCCTCCTCCCTGCGGCGAGAATTGTAGCCCTCGGCATACCCCCCGACCTCCAGCCTATTCCAAATGAAGATCACCGGCGTTCAGACCGTGCGCGTGCCTGCCCTCCGGCACGCAGAGCTGGGGTACCTCGTGCTCGTCCATACCGACGAGGGCGTAACCGGACTGGGGGAGGTCGCCTCCGACTGCCACCGCGACACGGTGGCGCATGCGGTCGGCCAGATGGACCTCGTCGGGCGCGACCCGGGCCGCATCGAGGCCTTCTGGCTGGCGTTCGGAATCCGCGACACCTTCTGGCGCGGCGGACCGATCTGGTACTCCGCGGTAAGCGCGGTCGAGCAGGCGCTGTGGGACATCAAGGGCAGGCAGCTCGGCGTGCCGGTGTACGAGCTGCTCGGAGGAAGGGTGCGCGACCGCATCAAGCTGTACACCCACACCCGCTTCGGCGACACGACCCCCGGCGATTTCGCCGCTTCCGCGGCCGAGGCCATTGCCGCGGGTTTCCCGGCGGTCAAGTTCGATCCCCTCGGCAACGCCCACCAGTCCATGAGCCCGCAGGAGATGCGCCTCGCCGTCGACCGCGTGCGCGCCACCCGCGAGGCGATCGGTCCCGACGCCGGCCTGCTGATCGAGGGGCACGGGCGCCTCAGTCCCAACATGGCGATCCGCATGGCCCACCGTTTCGAGGAGTTCGATCCCTTCTTCTTCGAGGAGCCGGTAGCGCCGGAGAACGTCGACGAGATGGCCAAGGTGGCGGCCTCGGTGAACGTTCCGATCGCCACCGGCGAGCGGCTCTACACCCGCTGGGGGTTCCGCGACCTGCTCGAAAAACAGGCCGCCGACTACATTCAGCCCGACCTCTGCCACTGCGGCGGCTTCGCCGAGGGGCGCAAGATCGCCGCCATGGCCGAGACCTACCACGTGCGGGTGCTTCCCCACAATCCCAACGGTCCCATCTCGACCCTGGTCGGCCTGCACCTGGGGGCCTGCACCCCCAACTTCGAAATGCTCGAGTACCCGCGCCGCCCCGACGACGTGGTGCCGCTGCTGAAAGGCGTGCCGGAACCCTCCGGCGGACATATCGACGTGCCGGAAAAACCGGGTTGGGGTGTCGAGGTCGACGAAGAGGTGCTCGCCGATCTCGTGGAACGCCAGGGAGGGGACCGCGGCGATGCCTGACACCTACAACGCCGCCATCGTCGGCCTCGGTTTCATCGGCGGAGGCGACCAGGTCTCTGGGGACGCCCTCGGGCAGCGCGTGGAGGATCTCGACGGCACCCACTTCAGCGCCCTTTCGCGGCATCCCCGAATCGAGCTGGTCGCCGGCAGCAGCCGCGACGAGGGCCGGCGGCAGCGCTTCGCCGAACGCTCCGGGGGCTGCCGCACCTACGCCGACTGGCGCGAGCTCCTCGACCGGGAGCGGATCGACATCGCCAGCGTCGCCACCTACGCCCCGCAGCACGCCGAGGTCGCCGTCGCCTGCGCCCGGTCCGGGGTAAAGGTGGTCTACTGCGAAAAACCGGTGGCCCGGACCATGGCCGACGCCGAGGCGATGCTCGATGCCTGCGCGGCATCCGGGACGCTGCTGGCCGTCAACCACAACCGCCGCTTCACCGCCGACTTCCGCGCATTGCGGGACCGCATCGCCGCCGGGGATCTCGGCGACCTGACTTCGATCTCGGTGCAATGGCCGTCAGGCCGGCTGGGGAACGTCGGCACCCACGTGTTCGACGCCGTGCGCATGCTCTCGGGCCGCAGGGTCGAAGCCGTGTCCGGCACCCTGGATCTCGCCGGCAGGCCGGACTGCCGCGGTCCGGCCTTCAGCGATCCGGGAGGCTGGGGCCTGCTCCGCCTCGAAGGAGGGGTGATCGTCACCGTCGACGCCGCCGATTACGCGACCATCCCGATGCGCTTCTGCCTCAACGGGGCCAGGGCCAGGGCGGTCTGCGAGTCCGACAGGATTTCAATCGAGTCGGACGGCGGCAGTGAGCGCCTCACTTCGGGGCCGCAGAGACCGTCCATGGACGTCGCCGTGGGGGAGATCGTCGACTGGCTCGACGGCAACGGCCCCTTTCCCTACGACGCGCAGGAGGCGGTCGACACCCTCGAAACCATCGTCGCCTTTCACGCCTCCCACCGCCGCGACGCCGCCTGGACGGCGCTGCCCCTGCGGGGAGCCGACCGCCAGATCGAAGTCAACAGCGGCTGAAGCGCCCGCTCCCAGCCAGCGGGTTCCACTGCCGGAGAGGGGGGCCGCCTTGCCCCGCCGCAAGGGCTCGGCGCATCCGGGGCCAGTCAATCGGAAAGGGAAAAACCGCATGTTCGGAAGAATCACCAACGGGCACGGGGAAGAGATCGACTATACCTGTCACGATGCCGGCGGCGACCGCCTCGCCGTACTGGGACACGGGGTTACAGGAAACAAGGACCGCCCCTTCGTGACCGCCCTCGCCGAAGGCCTGGCCGCGGCCGGCATTTCGGCGCTGCGCTTTTCGTTTTCAGGAAACGGCATTTCCGGGGGCCGCTTTCAGGACTGCACGATCAGCAAGGAAGTCGCCGACCTGGGAGCCGTCCTCGACGCCGTCGGGGACCGCCGCGCCGGCTACATCGGCCACAGCATGGGGGGAGCGGTGGGCGTCATCCGCGCCAGCGAGGACGAACGCCTGCGCTGGCTGGTTTCGCTTGCCGGCATGGTTCACACCGAAGCGTTCGCGCGGCGGGAGTTCGGCGGCGTCGTTCCCGGCTCCGGGTTCATGTGGGAGGAGGAGGACTGCCCCCTGTCGCAGGTCTTCATGGACGACATGGCCGCAATCTCCAGCGTCGTCGACCGCGGGGCTGCGATCGGCGTCCCCTGGCTTCTGGTCCACGGCAGCGAGGACGACGTGGTGCCGCCGGAGGACTCCCGCGACATCCTGGCCCGGGCGGAAAAAACAACGCCCCGCCTCGTCGAGATCGAGGGCGCCGACCACGTCTTCAGCGACGGGGCCGCCGCGGCCATGGTCGCGGCGGTGGTCGAGTGGGTTCAGGAGTCGGCGGGATAAACCTGCGACGGGTCGGCGACCCATCTCTCGGTGCCGTTTCCGGCCACCAGCACCCCGTCCGACAGGGGAGTGAGGCCGCCGCCCGTCTTCACGAACAGGGACTGATCCTTCCGGTACTCGGCGACGCCCACCTCCAGCACGTCGCGCGCCCGCAGCAGGCGGCAGACGGCGTTGCCCACCCTTCCCTTCCTCACCAGTCCCCGTCCTTCGAGCAGGCGCCCGAACTTGTTGAAGTCGTTGCCCGCGAACCCCTTCTTCGGGGTGTAGGCGCAGGTCGGCAGGCTCCTGCGGCTGCCGTCCGCCTCGACTACCCGCGCCTCGACCGGAACCCACTGGCGGTACGGCACCTGCACCATCTGCTCGACGACGTGAAACTGGGTGCAGCGGGTGTACGGCACCCCGAGCAGCAGGATGTCGGCGTCGAGCTCGAACAGCTGCCAGAAAGGGCCGTCGGCCGCCCACGCGGAGGCGCCGTGGCGGCAGGTGAGCTCTTCGCTCCGAGGGCCCGCGGCGGCGACGGAATGGAGGTAGTGGCGGCTGCGCCTGGCCTCCGGAAGGGAGCGCACCTCCTCGGAAACCGCCCCCATCTGCGAACGCTCCCGCCGCGGATCGAAAACCGGGCCGCCGGGATGGGAGAAGGTAAACGCCGGCACCGCCAGGGTGCCGGCGGCCCCGAGGACCTCCCGGATCGCCGCAACCGCCTCGGACGCTCCGCCGGCGACGGTGCCGATACTGCTCAGCGAGCTGTGCACGAACAGCACCGAGCCCCTGCGCACCCCGGTTTCACCGAGCGCGGCGGCCATCTGTTGTCGCGTTATCCCCGTCATCGTATGATGTAGCCCATTCCGGCCGGCCTGTGGGAGCGCCCGTCCCACTCCCCGCCTGCCTGTTGTTGCAGCCCTGTTCCGGCGGCCCCGGGCTGCCCGAAAACAAAACTGGAGCACTCATGGACGAGAAGTACCGGGTCGGAATCGTCGGCTGCGGCGGCATGGGCCGCTCGCATGCCCAGGCGTTCGCCGACCTCGAAGAGACGGTTGTAGTCGCGGCCTCGGACATCGACGCCGCCGCGGCGCAGGCACTTGCGGAAGCGCATTCAATCCCCGCCCTCTACGGCGACTACCGGGAGATGCTCGAAAAGGAGGATCTCGACATCGTCAGCGTGCCGACCTGGCAGGGGGTACGCGCCGAGGTAACCGTTGCCGCCGCCCGCAGCGGCGTCAAGGCGGTGATCGGCGAGAAGCCGATGGCGGACTGTCTCGGCGGGGCCGACGACATGATTGAAGCCTGCGACCGGCACGGCGTCAAACTCGCCATCGGACATCACGGCCGTTTCACCCCGGCCGTGAACGAGATTCGCCGGCTGGTCGCCGAAGGCGCCATCGGCGAGCCGACGATGCTGTACCACCGCGCCAAGCCGAATGCCGGGCTGCTCAACACCGGCACCCATGCCGTCGACAGCTGGCGCTACATGCTGGGCGATCCGGAAACCGAGTGGGTCATCGGGAATTTCTCGCGCACCACCGACCGCTGGGAACGGCGAAGTCCCTGCGAAGACCTGTGCATGGGCCTGGTCTGTTTTGCCGGCGGGGCCCGCGCGGTGTATGAAGGGGACCTGCCGGAGCCGGCGGCGGGGATGCCGGTGATTTCGGGCACCGAGGGCCAGATCCGCGCCGAAAACCAGGGCCCGATTCCGTCGGGACGGATCTTTCTGCAGCGCCTGAATCACGCCTCGTGGATCGAGATCGAGCCCTCCCCTGTGCGGACGACGCAGTACCGGGAGCTGATCGCCTGGATCGAGGGAAAGGCGGCCGACCACCGCGGCAACGGCCGCCAGGGGCGGGCAACGCTGGAGATCCTGATGGGGATCTTCGAATCGCTGCGTACTAAAAACGTGGTGACCATGCCTTTGCAGACCCGCGAATGCCCGCTCGACCTGATGATCGCCGACGGCAGCCTGCCGGTGCTGGCGGAGGGGCGTTACGACCTGCGCCGGCCTTTCCCCGAAGAGCTGGAACGCCGCAAAAAAGAGGCGGCGGCGGGGAGTTGACTGTGAGTAATACCGTGTACCCGATGCCCGGCCCGGTCGCCAGGGAGGGCACCTTCGCAGGACCGGTGGCGTTTTCGAACGCGGTCCGCGCCGGCAGGGGGAATCTGCTGTTCGTGTCGGGGCAGCTGGCCTTCGACGACGACATGAACATCGTCGGCGCAGGCGACATGCGCGCGCAGACGAGACAGGTGCTGCTCAACATCGGCAAGGCGTTGACAGCGGGAGGGGCGACCTTCGACGACGTGGTGCGCGTTCAGGTTTTCGTCACCGATCTCAGCGACTTCCGCGCCATTCACGAGGTGCGCCTGGAGTTTTTCGACCGCTGCCGGCTGCCTGCCTCGACCCTGGTGCAGGTTTCCGGGCTCGCCCACGAGGACGCCATGATCGAGATCGACGCAGTCGCCGTGGTCGGCCCGGAGGAAACTGCTGCATGAGAGGACCGATGCACCTTACCGGCGAACAGATCCGGCAGTACCGGGACATGGGGTACACAGTCGGCCCGCGCGTTCTCGACGACGGTCAGATCGACGGGCTGAAGCGCCGCATCGACGGGCTTCTCGACGGCAGCGTCGACCACCCCGCGCACCTGAAGGGAGAAACCGTGGAGCGCTCCCGGGCGAGGGGCCAGCTCCCGTCGCAGAAGATCGTCAACCTGTTCCGCCACGACCCGGTTTTCGCGGAAGTCCTGAAAAACGAAGCGATCGGCAGCCTGGCCCACGACCTGGCCGAAGCGCCGGTGCGCGTCTGGGAGGACCAGATGATCTACAAGCCCCCGCGCGAGCAGGACGCGGTGCTCGCCTGGCACCGCGACTACACCTTCTGGGACCACGTCGGCCCCCCCGAGCTGTTCACCTGCTGGATCGCCCTCGACGACGCGACCACGGCCAACGGCTGCATGTGCGTAATCCCGGGCAGTCACCGCTGGGAGATGCCGTTCAGCCGCGAGGACGTCGATGTCGGCGACCCGCACTGGGTGCTCGAGCAGGAAGGTGTTCCCGAGGGGGCCGACCTCGCTCCGGTTCCCTGCGAGGTGAAGGCCGGCCACTGCCATTTCCACCACTGCAGAACCCTTCACGGGTCGTACGGGAACAGCACCGGAAACCCCCGCTACAGCTACATCCTGCACCTCATGCCGGGGACCACGCGCCGTCTCGGGGACAGCTGGAACGAGCGCATGGCGCGGGTGGAAAACGTCGCGGTCGGGGAGGTCGTCCAGGGACCGCAGTACCCGGAACTGGCGGGGCAGGGGGCGCGATGAGCGAGCTGAGAATCGGCCTGGCCGGACTCGGCCACGGGCGCACCCTTCTCGGGGCCAACGACCCGCAGAGCGGCGATCTGCCGATGCGGGTGACCGCCCTGTGCGAGACCCGGCCCGAGCTGCTGGACAGCGTCGCCCGCGAATACGGGATCGACCGGGCGACTGCGGAGTACGACGAGCTCGTCGCCCGGGACGACCTCGACATCATCGGCATCTACACACCGGGACCTCTGCACGCGCAACAGATCCTCAAGGCCCTCGACGCAGGCAAGCACGTGATGGTCACCAAGTCGATGGTCTACACCATGGCGGAGGTCGAGGCGGTCGTCGAGGCGGTCGACCGCTCGGGGCTCGTGCTCCTGGTCACGCAGACGATGCGCGGGCGCTACGACCTGATGGAGGCCAGGCGCGCCTGCGACGCGGGAGAAATCGGCGAGCTGTTTCTGGGCGAGGCCCACTACATCCACGACCTGCGGCCGGTGTACGACTACTCGCCGTGGCGTCTCACCATGCCGCAGGACCTCATCCTCGGGGGCGCCTGCCATCCGATCGACCTGCTGCGCTGGTTTTTCGGGGACATCGAGGAAGTGCACTGCTACGGACTGCGCAGCGGGGTGGCCCCGGACTACCCCCAGGAGGACAACTTCGTCATCAACGTCCGCTTCGCCAGCGGCGCCATCGGCCGCGTGGCGGCCTTCCTGGGAATGGTGCATCCCCCGGGCGTCGGCGGGGTCAGTCTTACCCTGTACGGGACCAGGGGGACCATCTGCGACAACCGCAAGGCGCTCGACCCGCGGGGCCTCGTTCCGATGTCGGAACACACCACCGAATTCTCCGGAAGCCACGGCCATTACGGCGAAATGCAGGTGATGATGCGCCACATGGCCGACTGCGTCCTGAACGGGGCGACGCCGTGGGTGGGCGTGCGGGACGGCGCCCGGATCGTGTCGACGGGCCTCTCCTGCTGGGAGTCCCTGCGGAGCGGGGCGCCGGCAAAGGTGCGCAACGAGTTCTGACTGCGACCTCCCGGCGCACGGTTACCCCCGTTCGGAAACCATCTGCCCGCCAACCGCCCAGTGATCCGACTCGTACTCTTCGATCACGACCATGGTGCCGTCGCGGGGGGATTGGCAAATGTCGACGATGGCATCGGTGATGGCGGCGGCAAGCTTCTTCTTCTGGTCATCCGAACGACCCGACAGCATCTTGACCTCGATGAATGGCATGTTGGCGTTTCTCCTTCCGGCGTGCAGTCCGCCGGTGTGGAACGGTGATTGATGATATGGACCGCGAGACGGTATTGCAGTGGCTGGAGAAATTACGGGCGGGATCCCTCACCGAGGAAGACCTGGAGCTGGTCCTCGATGGCAACCGGACGCAAAGGTTGCTCTATCTGCAGTGCCGTTCGACGGCGATCGACTCCGAGGTCATCGGGATGGCGCTGGTCGAGAACGGCGAGCTCCTCGAGGGTCCCGACAATCCCGGAGACTGGCCGTACGCATCGGTCGGCGAGGCCATGCGGGACGGCTGGCGGATCCTCAAATTCCCCGAGCTCTCGCTGCAGCTGCTCGAAGAAAAAACCGTCGGGTTCGGCTGCGAATTCATTCTGGAAAAGTGAGTCCGCCCGCAGCTCCCGGGGGGCCGGGAGCGGCAGATCTCCAGATCCCTGAAGACCGGCATCCTGGACCGGATCCGCGTCCTGATATGTAGCGGATCCTCGAAGGAATCCGTATAATCAGCGTCAATTACGCAGACCCCCCCTGCACCACCAGAATTCACCGGCCCTTCAGGTTGAAATCTCCACCCGAAACATCCCGGCAGTAACCTCGGAAGAACCGTTCCCGGCAACCTCCTGCAGCCAGTCGGACAATGGGATTTCTCACAACGCTGCCAGCAGCATGAAACCGTTAACCCCACCTTCCGCATACATCGATGGGTACGCCAAAGCCCGTCTCCACAACCAGGAGAAAGCGGACAACTATATCGGGAACACGGCCATCGGGGATCCCGAGCTGGACCCGGTCATGGAGGAGCTCGCCTCCCTGCCGCCAACCGATCTGCACCGGTTCATCAAAGCCGGGATAGACCAGGAAAGCGAGGTTCTGCGTACCGCCCCGCAGGTAATGCGGGATTTCTTCGACAAAGTCGACAACGAGAACCCTCCCTGGTTCGACTACGAAACCTTCAGACCCGGTGTTCGCGCCTTCCACCTGAATGCGACACGGGTGCTCGTCGCTTTCGTCACCGGGGTGCTGATAGAGGGCTTCTCGACGCTCATCGCCAAATCCTTCGCCACTACCGGGCGCGTGTTGAACCGGTCGACGGCGAAAAGGCGCCTGATGCAGAACAACCGGCATCTGCTGGAGGTGTTTTTTCCAGGCGGCCTGCGCAGGAACGGCGACGGATGGAAGCTGTCGATGCGCCTTCGTTTCGTTCACGCCCGGGTGAGGCACCTGCTGGCGAACTCCGGCGTATGGGACCTCGAAGCCTATGGCACGCCGTTGCACGCGGCGCACCTGGGTTTGTCCACGACCGTCTTTTCCATGCGTCTGTTGCAGCACGCCGCATCGGTGGGCGCTACGTTCGACGCGGAAGAGCAGGAGAGCGTCATGCATATCTGGCGCTATACCGGCTACGTCATGGGAGTGCCTGAAAGCATCCTCTTTACCGACAGGAACGATGCCGCGGAAATATTCAAGGTCGCCCACATGTGCGAGCCGACCCCGGACCAGGATTCGGCGACCATGGCGAACGCTTTGGTCGGGGCAATCCCATTGACTGCGGGTATTTCCGACCCGGAAGAACAGCAGGCTGTAATGCAACTCGCTTACACTCTTTCGCGGGCCCTGATAGGCAACGAGCTCGCCGACCAGTTGCAGTTCCCCAAGACCAGAAAATTCGGCGCGCTGTTTGCGTACCGGATGAAACAACGTTTCCGCCGCCTGGTGAAGAGCAAGCAACTGCTCAGGTCCGAAAACTTCTGCCAGATGCTCGAAATCTCGGTGTACGACGAGTCCGAAACGACCGGCATGAGTTACCGGATGCCAGATCACGTAAAGGCATCGGAATCAAGCCCCTGGTAACTTTGATTTCGAGGCTTTGTGCCCATTCCCCGTTTGTTTAAAGCCAGGGATTCGTCCAGGTGAACCGTAGCTCCCCCCGGACCGCGGTGCCGATACCCTCCTCTGCTCCGGTGGGTGAGCCGGCCGCCCCCCCTCTTCAGTAAAACCCGAGGTTTCCCACTTGCGATTGGACAGCTACACTTCCGCCATCCTGCGCTATCGGTGGCCGGTGGTTCTGCTCGCATCTCTGGTCATGCTGGCCATGGCCGCCGGCGGCCGCTTCATCACCGTTACCAACGATTACCGGGTCCTTTTCAGCGAAGACAATCCGCAACTCGCCGCCTTCGACGCTCTGGAAAACACCTACTCCGTTTCCAATACCGCCCTGATTGCCGTTTCCCCGGACGAGGGTTCGGTGTTTACCCGGGAGGTGCTCGGCGCGATTGAGGAACTGACCGATGCTGCGTGGCGCGCGCCGTATTCCAGCCGCGTCAACTCTCTTACCAACTATACCCACAGCGAAGCCTTCGAGGATGAGCTCATTGTCGCCCCGCTCGTCGAGGACGCCCGTTCACTGACCGATACGGACGTTGCCCGTATCGAGAGGATCGCCCTGGACGCGGCTGAAATTGCCGGTCGTCTGGTCTCCCATGACGGAAGCACGACCGGAGTGGCCGTCAATTTCGTCCTGCCGGAAAACCAGGACCAGGCCGTGGTCGAAATCACCGATTATCTCGACTCGCTTCTGGACCAGGCCCGGGCGAGCCACCCCGATATCGATTACTACATGACCGGCGATGTCGTTCAGCATCGGACTTTCGCCGATGCCACCCGGGACGACCTGCAGACCCTGACACCTGTCGTGTTCGTCATCATCACAGGTGCCACAATCGTCCTTCTGCGTTCGCTTCTCGGCACCGTGGCCATCGTCGCCATGCTGGTATTCGTCATAAATACCACCATTGGGTTCGCCGGCTGGAACGGCGTGGTGTTCAGCCCTACCAACGCCGGCGTGCCGATAATCGTCATGGTCATAGCCATCGCGGATTCAATCCACATCGTCACAACTGTTTTACTGTGCATGAGACGAGGCCTGGACAAAAAGGCGGCGATTGTCGAATCGATCCGCATCAATGCCTCCCCGGTTCTTATCACCTCGGTCACGACGGCGATCGGATTTCTCAGCCTGAACGCCTCTGATTCCCCGCCATTTCACATCCTGGGCAACTACGTGGCGTTCGGCGTGTTGTGCGCTTTCCTGTACACCATGACGCTCCTGCCTGCTTTGCTCTCGATTCTGCCACTGCGCCCGCCCCGCTTCCAGTCCGAGGGGACTGCCTTCTTCGACCGTTTCGCCGACTTCGTCATCGCTCGGAGTACAGTCCTGCTTTGCTCCGTCTCGGCGGTGGTCGTGGTCCTGGTAATCGGCATTCCCCGCATCGAGCTGAGCGACAACATGGCGCAGTACTTCGACGACCGGTACGAGTTCCGGCGCGATACGGATTTTGTCATTGACAACCTGACCGGTCTGGACAAGCTGGAGTATTCGCTGAGTGCAGGACGCGAGGGCGGCATTACCGATCCGGATTACCTGCGCAAGGTCGACGCTTTCGCCGAGTGGTACCGCCAGCAACCGGAAGTGACCCATGTCCAGGCGTTTTCCGACATCATGAAGCGCCTCAACAAAAACATGCACGGCGACGACCCTGCATTCCATCGCCTGCCGGAAGACCCCAACCTCGCAGCCCAGTACCTGCTGCTCTACGAACTTTCCCTTCCTTTCGGCAGCGACCTCAACGACCGGATCGACGTCGCAAAATCAGCCACGCGCATGGTCGTGGTGACCAGAAATGCCTGGTCCCGGGAAATACGCGAACTCGACACGAGAGCCCAGGAATGGCTCGATGCCAACATACCGGAGTTCGCCCGTGAAGCATCGGGCTTGAGCGTCGTCTTCGCCCACCTTTCGCTTCGCAACATCAACAGCATGCTGCGCGGCACGATCGTTGCCATGGCGCTCATTTCGTTCATCCTGATCTGGATTTTCAGGAGCGTTCGGATCGGGCTCCTCAGTCTGCTCCCAAACTTCATTCCCGCCGTCATGAGCTTCGGCCTTTGGGGTTATCTCGTCGGCCACGTCGGTATCGCCTCCTCGGTGGTCATCGCCGTTGTCTTCGGAATTGTGGTGGACGATACGGTTCATTTTCTGAGCAAGTATCTCAAGGCCCGCAGGGAGGGCAATTCGGCGCAGGAGTCCGTGCGCTCCACCTTCCACACCGTGGGCCATGCTTTATCGACGACGACCGCAGTTCTTTCGGCCGGCTTTCTCGTGTTCGCCACATCGGGATTCGAGGTCAGCTGGGCACTCGGCCTGTTGGTAACGATCACCATCGTCTTCGCGCTTGTAGCGGACTTCCTTCTTCTTCCGACACTGCTGATAGCCGTCGACCGGAGAAATCCATGAATCTCTCTGATTTCCCCCTGCTGCCAGCGGCCCGTTTCCTGGCGTTCTGCCTGGCCGTTCCGGGCAGCCTTGGTTTATCGGTACCCGTTCATTCCCAAAATCCCACCGCCGAAGCGGCCGGGCTGCAGATCGCCCGCGATTCCCGTGCCCGGGAAGAAGGTTTCGGCAACTTCACCGCCCGCCAGACCATGGTCCTGCGCAACAAGCACGGGCAGGAGAGCCGGCGTCAGCTCCGGGTCAAGGTTCTCGAAGTACCGGGAGACGGCGACAAGAGCCTGTTCGTGTTCGACGAGCCTCGCGACATCCAGGGGACCGCCTTGCTGGTACACGCCAAAAGGGAAGGCGCCGACGATCAATGGCTGTACCTTCCCGCGCTGAACCGGGTAAAGCGCATCAGCTCTTCGAACCGGTCCGGTTCCTTCATGGGCAGTGAGTTCGCCTATGAAGACATGACCGCCCAGGAGGTCGAGAAGTTCACTTACCGGTACCTGCGCGAAGAGGCCTGCGGGGAGTTGACCTGCACGGTCTCCGAGCGCTATCCCGGCGACAGGAAATCGGGCTACAAGCGCCAGGTGGTATGGCGCGACAGGGATGAGCTTCGCGTCTGGAAGGTGGAGTACTACGACCGCAAGGACGCCCACCTCAAGACGCTCACCCTGGGGAACTACGGGCAGTACCTGGACCGCTACTGGCGCGCCGGCGAGATGAAAATGGAAAACCATTTGACCGGGAAAAGCACCGTTCTCAGCTGGACGGACTTCCAGTTCCGGACCGACCTCGACGACCGCGACTTCTCCCGGACCGGGCTCAGACGGGCCCGTTGATGCTGCTCCGCGCCGGTCTGTGGCGCATCCCTGCCGGGGCGGCCTGGGTTCTGACACCGCTCCTCGCCGCCGTTGCGAATGCCGGCATCGGTGTGGATCATCACCGGATTTCCGGACGCTCGAGCATCGAAACCCGGTGGTTCCCCGAAACTGCCCTTCATGAAGGCCAGGGCGGGCATGCGAGCGGGTTTGCCGCCTCCCCCAGGCTTTACCTCGAGGACTCGGGGGGACGAAGCCTGACTCTGGCCCCGTTCCTGCGCTACGACAACACCGACCCACGCCGCACCCGTGCGGATCTGCGCGAAGCCTACCTGCTGCTGTTCGGAGAAATCGGGGAGGGGGAATGGGAGCTGCGCGCCGGCGTCGCCCGGGTATTCTGGGGAGTCGCCGAATCGCAGCACCTGGTCGATATCGTCAACCAGGTCGATTTGGTCGAACACCCGGCCGGGGAGGCCAGGCTCGGGCAACCCATGGTCCATTTCACCTGGTCCGCAAACTGGGGGGCGCTGGAACTGTTCGGACTGCCCTGGCACCGCGCGCGCACCTTTCCGGGCGGGGCCGGCCGCTTGCGTCTCCCGCTCGTCGTCGATGACGAGCGTGTCGAATACGAAAGCGGCGCCGGCGAGCGACACCTCGATCTCGCCGCCCGCTACAGCCACAGTTTCCGGTCCATCGACTTCGGATTGAGCTATTTCCAGGGCACCAGCCGGGAGCCTTCTCTGGAAATAGACCTGGGCCGCGAGGCCCTGGTTCAGTCCTACGCGCAGATCCGCCAGGTGGGAATAGACGCCCAGCTGACCGCAGGCTCCTGGTTGTTAAAGCTGGAGGGTATTCACCGCGCCGGCGCCCGGAACCTGTCCGGCAGGGAAGAGGGTTACGTCGGCTCCGTTCTCGGCGGGGAATACACCTTCTATTCCGCGCTGGGCTCCGCTGCCGATCTCAGCCTGCTGGGGGAATGGAGTTACGATGGACGCGGCCCCGACGCGACCCCGGGCCGCTCACCCAATACGCTCGAGAACGACCTCTTCTTCGCCTCTCGTCTTGCGCTCAACGATGTTCAGGGTACGGAGATCGTAGCCAGTATTCTGGGGGACGTGGAACGCGCTACCCGCGCAATGGCTGTTGAGTTTGCCAGGCGGCTGTCCGACAGGTGGTCCCTGCAGCTGGAGACCATCTGGCTCCTCAGCACCGACGAGGAAGACCTCTTCAACTACTGGACAAGACGGGACAGCTTCGCTGACCTCGGGCTGACTTACAACTTCTAGCGGCCGCGCTCCGTCACGCCTGTTCGGGCACGGCAGCCTCTTCCAGGCCGGCCGGCAGGCTGAAGCGAACGTTCTCGACAATTCCTTCCATCGTCGAGATTTCGAGGTCGGCGTACTCCCGCAGCTGCTCGATCAGCTCGTGCACCAGTTCCTCGGGGGTCGAGGCTCCGGCGGTAATGCCGATACATTCCTTCCCCTGCAGCCATTGGGGATCGATTTTCGACGGATCCTCGATCAGGTAGCTCGGAACACCGCTGTCGTTGCTGACTTCGCACAAGCGGTTCGAGTTGGAGCTGTTCTGCGCACCCACCACCAGCACCAGGTCCACCTCTTCGGCGAGGGCGCGCACCGCCGCCTGCCGGTTCTGGGTCGCGTAGCAGATATCCTTGACGTCCGGTCCGACGATGTCGGGGAACCGCCGCCTCAGGGCCGAGATGACTTCCCGGGTATCGTCGACGGAAAGGGTGGTCTGGGTGATGTAGGCGACCTTCTCCGGATCGCGGACCTCGAGTGCTTCCACTCCCTCCACGTCACTGACCAACAGCACCGGCCCCGGTATCTGGCCCATGGTGCCTTCGACCTCGGGGTGGTCCTCGTGACCGATGAGAATGATGTCGTACCCTTTGGCAGAGTAGCGCTGGCCCTCTTTGTGCACCTTGGAGACCAGGGGGCAGGTGGCATCGAGCGGCCGCAGGCCCCGCACCGATGCGTCCTGCTCGACCTTCTCCGATACCCCGTGGGCGCTGAACACGGTGATTGCCCCGTTGGGGATCTGGTCAATCTGTTCGACGAACCGCACGCCCTTCGCTTTGAGGTTCTCCACGACTCGCGGATTGTGGACGATTTCATGGCGCACGTAAATCGGGGGGCCGTACTGTTTCAGCGCCGCTTCGACGATCTCGATCGCGCGTTCAACGCCGGCGCAAAACCCGCGCGGTTGAGCTAGTATGACTCGCATCTTTCCCTCTTTCATGGCTGACCCGGTACGCTCTTCAGACTACTGCCTTCGCGGCTGTCGGAATAAGGTACGTGCTTTCCCCCGATCCGCCTTTTTTCACCGGCGCCGGGCAGGCCTCGAGTCAACACCTTGAAGAGAAACTCGAGAACGGTGTTCCAACGCACGACTGCGCTGGTGACGACAGCGACCGCCCACACGCTCTTTCGTGAAATCTTGACTTCCTGTCCGTCCCTGAACGACGGGTTCGAGTGAATCCGGCGCAGGGTAAGCACTGCCATCCCCAACGCCCAGAGGCAGTGACGGCGGATGCCGGTTTCGCGGTTCGGGATCAGCAGCGTGAACCGCAAGGCGTTCGCCAGGTGCTGCCGGGCGATCCCCACCAGTTCCAGCAGCCCTGCGGCGAAACCGGGATTTCCCTGCCCCCCCGGCAGGGTACTCAGGTCGAAACCGGCCTCGAGGAAGATGTCGCGGGGCAGCCAGCAGGCTCCCCGGCGCCGGTCGTCCCATACATCCTTGAGGATGTTGGTCATCTGCAGCCCCTGTCCGAAGGAAACCGCGAGGGACAGCAGCTCTTCGCGGCGTTCGGCGACCTCCTCGGAGTATTCGCAGAACAGTTCGGTGAGCATCTCGCCGACCACCCCGGCGACGTGATAGCAGTAACGGTCGAGATGCGGAAGGTCCTGCAGGCCGTCCGGGGTTGCGTTCAGCTGAAACTCCGCCATCCCCCGGGACATGATCCTTACGCAGCGTTCCAGGGCGCTTCTCTGGGCCGGGCGAAACCCGTGGGTGATGCGGATCACCCGGGCGGTGTTGGCGATCAGGTCACGTTCGTTTTCGGTGGTCGAAGAGGACAGCAAGGCGCCGAGCTCGCTGGCGAAAGGCCCGGGATCCTCCCTGCCGGCAACGACCTCGACAAAGCGTCCGGAGAAGGCCTGCTTCTGAACCGGGGACAGCGACGGCTCGTCTTCGATGGTGTCGGTGATCCGGCACAGGAGATAGGCGTTGCCGACCACGTCGCGCAGCGGGCCGGGAAGCTGCGGAATCGTCAGGGCAAAGGTTCGGGACACTCCTTGCAGGATGTCCGTCTGGTAGACGAAATCGCCGTTCATCGCCGTTGTCGAGCAGGACCCCGTCATCTCGACCCTGTTTCTGCTTTTCGGATTCAGTTCGCGTTCTGTGGGAATTTATACAGGCTTGCCCTGAGTCTGTCAACTTGGTCAGGGCCAATGGCTTCCTGCCTGCCGTCCCCGACCCCTCGCCCTCGTGTCAGCCCCTCGCCGCGGCCGGAATACCGTAGCGGTGAAGGGTGCTTTCCAGGGTCGGTTTGCCCAGGCGAATCCGTTGATCGTTCAGCAGGTAGGAGAACAGGTACCCGGCGCCGAGCATGAGGATTCCGATGAGGAAGCAGTACATGACGGCTCTGTCGGGATACACGTCCTTCAAATACCCTACGTACAACGGCCCGAAGATCCCGGCGGCAGCCCACGCCGTCAGAACCGCGCCGTAGATCGTCGACATCTTTTTCGTTCCGAACACGTCGAGAACGAAAGGTGGCATGGTGGCGAAGCCGCCCCCGAAACATAGCAGCACGTAGCAGACCAGCACGGAAAAAACCCAGGGGTTGGTTTCCGTCATGAGAATCCCGAAGACGAGCATCTGGCTGGCCAGCAGTACCCGGAAAACCATTGCCCTGCCGAAGCGGTCGGAAAGCAACCCCCAGAAGAGACGCCCCAGGCCGTTGCAGATCGAGCTGACCGCGATGAGCGTCGCGCCGTACTCGGCAAGAGTGGTGGGCTCGATCGAGGTATCCGCCAGTCCCCAGATTTCCTGAAGCAGCTCGGACTGGAAGCTGATCACCGAGATCCCCGCGGCGATGTTGAAGAAGAAGACGATCCACATGATGGCGAACTGCGTTGTGCGCAGGTAGGGACTGGAGGACTCCGGCTCCGCGAACCCGGGGGGCTCGTCCGTGCCGCCGGCCTGGGGAACGGAACCTGCAGGGGGGTCGCTCAGGGCGAGGCTGCTGGGAATCAGGATGCAGGCGAACACGATCCCGAGCCACATGAACACGAGCGGAAGGTCTCCTGCTGTGCGCAGGATCAGAAACGGGGCCAACCCCTTGCTGAGAAGGAAGGCTCCCACCCCGAAGCCCATCACCACGATGCCGGTGGCCAGTCCCTTGCGGTCGGGGAACCACTTCGCCACGGTGGCGACCGGCGTCACGTATCCCAGGCCGATTCCCGCTCCGCCGATCACCCCGTAACCCAGGTAGAAGAACGGTACGGACCCCAGGTGAAGGGCCCCGGCGGCAATCAGGTACCCGCCCGAGAACAGTATGCTGCCGGCCAGGGCGAGCCACTTCGGCCCCAACCGGGGAAGCATGTTTCCCGCCCAGGCCGCTGATACTCCAAGGGAGAAGATGGCGATACTGAAAGCCCAGGCTGTCTCGGTGTGGGTCCAGCCGACCTGACGTACCAGTATCGTCTGGAAAAAACTCCACGCGTACACCGTTCCGAAGCAGACCTGCAGAACCGTGCAGAAGAGCGCGATGGCGCTTCGCGGAATTCGCACCCGCCCGCCTCCTTGACTAACCGGCCCTTTCCGAAAGCTCGTCCGGCTCTTCCGGGCCGGGGGATCGTCCGGAAACGTGGCGGAAGAGCCGGGCCAGATCCCCGACCTCGTCCTCGCGGGCGAGCAGCTCTCCCTCCGGCGCCTTTTCCTCCGCACTGCCTCCGGAAAGCTCGACGGCGTAAGCGAGCAATCCACCCAGGGGCTTGGCGGCCAGGTTGACGAACCAGATCGAAGCGAGGACTCCGACGACGAGGAAGATGCAGATGAGGATTACCTGCTGGCCGATTGCCCGCTGAATCTTGAGGGCGACGATGTCGAGATCCATGCCCACGTGCACCGTGCCGGCGACCCCGGCCAGGATCGGGCTGCCGACTTCCATGAAATCACCCATTCCCGGAATGTTCCGTTCGACCGGCTCGGTGCTGGACGGATCGCTCGCGAGGATTTCCTCGGGGATGCCGGGCACGAAGGTATGCGCCAGGTACTCGCCCGATTCGCTGGTGATGTATATGTAGCGGATTCCCTGGATCTCGACGAACTGGTCGATCAGCGACTGCAGGGTCGCCAGGTTGCGGTTCAGGAGTATGTCCACGCTCGAGTCGGCGATGCTCTTGGCGATGTTCCTGCAGTTGGCCTCGTACTCCGCGGACAGCTGGGTGTCGACGGTGTAGATGCAAAGGCTGGAGGTCGACAGGACGATCAGCCCGAATAGCGCGAAGATCCCGAAGCGCGTTTTCTGGAAGAGTTTCTGAATTTTCATCGTCAACCCAGCCAGGTCTGCCAGTCGTCCAGGGTCACGAAACGGCCGTCCTGGACGACGGTGTAGTAGACGGTCTGGAGTCCCTGCCGCCGGGCGGGCCCGAAAGAGACCTTCTCGCCGATCCCGAGATCGAAGTCCCGCACCGAGAAAACCGCTTCTTCCAGCCCGGCCCTGTCGGGGTTTTCCCCCAGGCGCCGCAGAATCTCCGTCATCAGCTTGGCGTCGAGGAACCCCTCCAGACTGACGAAGCTCTGCGGAAAGGGGCTGTAGGGTTCCCGTACAAGCTCCCCGGGGACTTCGGGATCGTGGCGGGCCATCAGCTCGCGGTACTCGCGTACCGCCGGAATGGAAGTATCCTCGTAGCTGGGAACCACCTGGGAATTGACCAGGAAGCGGGTGTATTCCCCGGCATCCTCACGGCCCTCGCTGAGCAGCTGAAGGAGGTTCTCGCTCCCGACGAAGGAGAGGTTGGCTATCGGAACCCGGAGGCCGAGGTCGACGGCGTCGCGAGCGAAGGCGGCGCACGCGGCGTACGAACCGATGCAGATCACCGCTTCCGGTGAAGCTGCCTGCAGTATCTCCACCTGCCGTCTCATGCTGCCGGTGAACCTCTGTCCGCGGCGGTAGGTCGCCTCGCCGACAAGCCGCTCGCCGTGGGCCTCCAGGGCCCCCCGGACTCCGGCCCAGCCGCTGCGCCCGTAGGCGTCGGCCTGATAGAACACGGCGATCCGTTTCCTGCCGACCCGCACGAAGTTGTCGACGAGCCCGGCCGTCTCCTGGCGGTAGGACGCCCGCAGATTGAAGGCGAAGTCGCCGTATGGGGGCTCCCGCTGGGGTTGGGCCCCGGTGAAGGGAAAGAACAGGTAGACCAGCTCGTCCTGAAACTTCTTCAAAAGGGGCAGCACCCGGGTCACCGTCGGTGTGCCCACGTAACCGAACAGGAGGAAAACGCGATCCTCGAGCATGAGTTTCATGGTGTTGCGGACGCAGGGGTCGGGTTGGTAGCCGTCGTCGTAAAGCTTGAGTGCGACCTTGCGGCCGCCGACGCCGCCGTTGGCGTTGGCGTGGTTGAAGTAGGCCCTCGCTCCCCGGTAGAGCTCGCTGCCCAACCCCCGGGATGGACCGGAAAACGCCGCGGACATGCCGAGGACGATCTCGTCCTCCCGAAGTCCGGCCGTATGCGCCCGGTCCCCTTCTGAATAGTCCTCCGCCTCGGCCGGTCCGGGTGCGGCGCTCAGCAAGTTCGCCCAGGGCGCCGCAAGCAGGCCGGCAAGCCCGCCGCGGAGCAGCGACCTTCGAGTCAGCACCGGCGCCCGGCCGGCGCGGGCGCCGCCATCGCCGCCGGCATCGTCACTAAGATTCATTCCGTTTCCTCCCTTTGGGGGAAAGTCCTCAGGGACTGCGGTCAGTGCAGGTTCTCACGGATGAAAAGCTCGACTTCGGAAATGTGCTCAACCGGGTCGACGCCGCGCATGACCGCCGCCAGGTTGCCGCGCGCGTCAACGACGAAGGTCGAGCGCTGAAAACTCCCGCCGGTGCAGACACCGTACGCCGCACAGACGGAGCCGTCCGTGTCCGCCAGCAGGACCGCGTTCAGGTCGTGCTTTTGTATAAAGGATTCGTGGCTGGTCAGATCGTCCTGGCTGATGCCGACCAGAAGCGTGTCGAGGGCGTCGAATCGCGGTTTCGCATCACGGAAACCGATCGCTTCCCGGGTTCACCCGGGGGTATCGTCTTTCGGATAGAAGAACAACACGACCTTGCGGCCGCGATGCCGGGCGAGGTTGAAGGTGCCCCCGGTGCTGGCGGGCAGCTCGAATTCAGGGGCCGGACTCCCTGTCCGCACTTCATCCGACATTGCTAACCTCCTTTCCGAGGGCGACAATATAGGCCACCCGACAAGGCCTCCCAATGCGGCAACCAGCTGCGAATGCAGCACGCCGGATTGGCGGCAATTCCCGTGAGCGACGACATATGAAACTTACATCCGATCAGGTTTCCCGTTTCCAGGAAGACGGTTTCCTCGTTGTGGAGGACATGATATCCGGCGAAGAGGTGTCGGCGCTTCGGCAGAGAACCGAGGAGATCGCCTGTGGTCGCGTCGACTTTCCCCCCGGGAAGATCGAGTTCGAGCCCGGGTCGGAAGATCAGGGACGCGACATTCTCAACCTGCGCAAGATCAACCACCCCAGTTCCAGCGACGGTTTCTTCCTCGACCACGCCCGCAAGCCCGCCTTGCTGGAGGCGGTCGCCTCCCTGCTGGGACCCGACCTCAAGCTGTATGGCGATCAGCTGTTCGTGAAACCGCCAGGCGGGATCGAGAAGACCTACCATCAGGACTCGCCCTACTTCAAAATCGAGCCGATGGCCCTGGTCACCGCCTGGGTTGCCCTCGACGACGTCACCCTCGACAACGGCTGCATGTGGGTCGTGCCCGGAAGCCAGAGGAACGGGGCTCTCGACCACAGCGAGCCCTGGAAGGTGGGGGGCCGCCTCGACATGCGCATCCCGGACAGCGCCATCGACGAGGCGAAATCCGCGAACGGCGAACAGCCGATCACCATGAGGGCGGGCGGCTGCTCCTTCCACCACTCCCTCATCCTGCATCGCTCCGGGCCCAACAGGACGCCTCACTTCCGGCGCGGCATGGCCACCCACTACATGACCGCCCGGTCGCGATGGACGGGGGCGCCTGCGGAAAAACCGGACTACCCGCTGCTTGCGGGCAGGGAATACCCCGGCTGCGTGTGATGCGCCAGTTGAGGAGATGCCGAGCGATCTGAACACCGACCCGGCGCGGTTCGGCGAGCTGGGATACTGCCTGTTCCGCGGCGTCCTGTCCGCTGAAGAGACCGTGCGCCTGGGGGCCATGCTCGACGAGGCGCTGGCCGCTCCGCTGCCGCCGCCCGCTGGCCGCAACGGGTCCATGGACCGGGGCGACTACGTCGGCGAGCCCCATGTCCGCGACCTGCGCTGGCTCGACCTCTGCCGCCATCCCCGCGTTCTCGACGCAATCGAATCGATACTGGGGCCCAATCTCATCCTCGTCTTCTCCAGCGTCTTCATCAAGCCGCCCGCCAGCCCGTTGAAAGTCGGCTGGCACCAGGACAACACCTACTGGCCCAGCGTGCACGGCACCGATGTCATCACCCTGTGGCTCGCCGTCGACGACGCCGATGCCGCCAACAGCGCCATGAAGGTCATCCCCGGCTCCCACCGCGGCTGGAAAGAGCTGGAGACGGTGGATTCCGGCGCCGACCAGATGCTTCACAGGAGCGTGCCGGTCTCGAGGGAACTGGAGGAGTCGGCGGTAACGCTCGAGATGAGCGCGGGCAGCCTGTCGATCCACGACTCCTTCATTCTCCACGGCAGCGACGAGAACCGCAGCCGGGGCCGGCGGGCGGGGTACACGATCCGCTACTGCAGCACCGACACCGCCTGGGTCGACCTGGACACCCACCCCCATCCGGTGTTCCTGGTGCGCGGGCAGGCCGGCCCCAGGGGAGACCGCTACACCTGCCTGCTTCCCGACGTGGAGGCGGCCATGGAGCTGCTGCGAAAACCGTGAGCGCCGACGCCGCATCCCGGATACCGATCAACTACGACGAGGAAGCGGTTCCGGAGCACGAGCTGCCCGATCCCCTCCATTTCGAGGACGGCTCCCCCGTCGGCGCAGCCGCATGGCCGCGGCGGCGGCGGGAAATCCTGCGTCTGTTCGAGGATCACGTGTACGGCAGGACACCCGGTCCTCCCGCCGACCCGGAAATAGCCACAGCTGTCGAGGTGGTCGAGGAGGGGGCCCTCGGGGACTGGGCGACCCGCCGGCAGATCTCGCTGACCTGGAAGACCGACCGCCACGTCGCCAAGGCGGGGATTGTGCTCTACCTGCCGGCTTCACGCTCGCAACCGGTGCCGGTGTTCGCCGGTCTCAACTTCTTCGGCAACCAGACCGTGAAGGACGATCCGGCGATTCTCCTTACCGACAGCTGGGTTCGCAACAGCGACAGCCTGGGAGTCGAGGACAACCGCGCCAACGACCGCACGAGGGGCACCCTGGCGCACCGCTGGCAGGTAGAGCTGCTCCTGAGCCGCGGTTACGGGCTGGCGACCGCTTACTGCGGGGATTTCGACCCGGATTTCGACGACGGCTACCGGAACGGGGTGCACCCTCTCTATTCCCTTGACGGGCAAACCGGTCCCGCCCCCGGGGACTGGGGCACGATCGGCGCCTGGGCCTGGGGCCTTTGCCGCGTCCGCGACTACCTGGAAACCGATGCCGACGTCGACGCGAGCCGGGTGGCGGTGATGGGGCACTCCCGCCTCGGCAAGACCGCCTTGTGGGCCGGCGCCTGCGACGAGCGCTTCGCCATGGTCGTCAGCAACAACTCCGGGTGCGGCGGAGCCGCCCTGTCGCGGCGGCGCTACGGGGAAAACGTCGCCTTCATCAACACGAGGTTCCCGCACTGGTTCTGCGACCGGTTCAGACGCTACAACGGCCGCGAGGATGAGCTTCCTGTCGATCAGCACATGCTCATCGCCCTGGCAGCCCCTCGTCCGGTGTACGTCGCAAGCGCCGCCCAAGACCTCTGGGCCGACCCGCGCGGCGAGTTCCTCGCCTGCGTTCACGCCGACCCCGTGTACCGGCTGCTGGGGGCAGATGGTCTTTCCGGCCTGGAAATGCCGGCCGTTGACACCCCGATGCACGGAGGCATCGGCTACCACCTGCGCGAGGGCAGACACGACGTTCTGCGGTTCGACTGGGAGCAGTACCTCGACTTCGCCGACCGGAACCTGGGGCACTGACCGGTGCTGCTTCCCGAAGTAAAGGCCCTGACTTTCGACGTCTTCGGCACCGTCGTCGACTGGCGGACCAGCATCGTCCGCGAAGGGGAACGGCTGACCGGGGAAAAGGGAATCGACGTCGACTGGGCGGCGTTCGCCGACGCCTGGAGGGGCGGGTACGAGCCGGCGATGGACCGGGTTCGGCGCGGTCAGCTGCCGTGGACGAAGATCGACGCCCTGCATCGAATGATCCTCGACCGCCTCCTCGGAGAATTCGGCATCCGGGGATTGACGGAAGAAGAGATCGACCACCTCAACCGCGTGTGGCACCGGCTGATCCCGTGGCCGGACGCCGTCGAGGGGCTGCGGCGCCTGCGTTCCCGGTACGTGGTCGCCGCCCTTTCAAACGGCAACGTCGCCCTGCTGGTCAACATGGCCAGGCACGCCGGCCTGCCCTGGGACTGCGTTCTGTCGGCGGAAAATGCCCGGCACTACAAACCGGACCCGGAAGTGTATGAAACTGCCGCGGATCTGCTCGACCTGCCCCCGCATCGGATCCTGATGGTCGCCGCCCACGTTCACGACCTGGAGGGAGCGCGGGCGGCAGGCTTCCGCACCGCCTTCGTGCCCCGGCCGCTCGAGTACGGCCCGGTCGGAAACCTCGACCGGGAAGCGAACCGGCCATTCGACATGACCGCACCTGACTTTGCCGAGCTTGCCGGGCTTCTCGGCTGCTGACCCGCAGATGGAATGAGGTTCTCCGTGATAACAATTGCCCTCGGTCTCGCCGGTATCTATGCCCTGTACTGCGGGGTCCTGTTCGCCGGCCAGCGCGCCATGCTGTTCCCACGCCACCAGATCTCCGAGCCCGCCCCGGTGGAGCTCGGCCCCTTCGGCGCCGAAGTGCTGCAGATCGAGACCGGCTTCGGACAGGTGGAAGCCTGGTTCTTCCCGCCGGCCACCGGCGGCGAGGGCCCCTGGCCCGCGGTCGTCATCGCCCACGGCAACACGGAGCTGATCGACGACTACCCGGCGACCTATCCCGGCAAGTTCATGCGCTTCCTCGACCTGGGAATGGCCGTGTACCTGGTGGAGTACCCCGGGTACGGCCGCTCGGACGGTTCTCCTTCCGAGGCCAGCGTTACCGAGGGGTTCGTCGCCGCCTACGACAGCCTGGTCGCGCGCCCGGACGTCGACGGCGAGCGCATTCTCCTCTTCGGCCGTTCCCTCGGAGGGGGGGCTGTCTGTGCGCTTGCGGCGAAGCGGCCGAGCAGGGCGATGATCCTGTTCTCGACCTTTTCCAGCGTCCGCGACATGGCAGGTGAATTCATGATCCCCCGGTTTCTCGTCCTCGACCCGTTCGACAACCTGGGGGTGGTGCGGTCCTATCCCGGCCCTGTTCTGGTTCTCCACGGCACCGAGGATCGCTTGATCCCCTACGAGCAAGGGCGGAAATTAGCGGCGGAGGCCGGGAAGGGAACGCTTCTCACCTACACGTGCGGCCACGGCGACTGCCCGACCGACTGGGACGACTACTGGAGACAGGTGGCCGAATTCCTCCGTAAAGCCGGTTTCCCGATCTGAAAAAAGGAGGCTCCCCCATGCATTTTTCCCCCGAGCAGGTACAGGCTTACCGCCGCGACGGCTTCACTTTTCTCGAAGGACTCCTGTCTCCCCGGGAAGTTGAGAACATTCTCGACGACGTCGAATCGATCTGCGCCGGCAACACCCTCGCCGACCACGACGAGACGCGCATGGAGATGGAGCCGAACCAGCCTCCTGACGGCACCAGCGTGCGGCGCCTGTACGAGCCCTGCTCCCATTACCCGCGCTTCCGGGATCTTTCGCAGTCCGAAAAGCTCCTCAACTGCCTCGAACAGCTTCTCGGCCCCAACATCCTCTTCCACTACAGCAAGCTCAACATGAAACCGGCCGAAATCGGCTCGGTCGTCGAGTGGCACCAGGACCTCTCGTACTACCCCCTGACCAACCGCGACTCGCTGGCCGTACTCTTCTACCTCGACGACACCGACGAGGAGAACGGCTTCCTGCGGATGATCCCGGGCCGCCACCAGGACGACCTCATGCCTCATGCGGGAGACCGGTTCTTTGAGGGCCGCGTCACCGGTGCGGTGGACGACTCCGGGGCCGTCGGAGTCGGGGGAAGGGCGGGAACGGCCATCTTCATGCACTGCATGACCCCGCACGCTTCGGCCACCAACCGCTCCAACCGCCCCCGCCGCACCCTCATACTCAGCTACCGCGCCGCCGACGCCTATCCCGTCTACACCGGGGAAATGACTTCCAGAACCGAGGCTTCGGTGCGGCTCGTCCGCGGCGAGCCCATGCCGTTCGCCCGCTTCACTATGACCCGCTTCCCGGTACCGCTCTACAAAGGGGGAGTGACCGCGTCGCTCTACGAGCTTCAGGACAAGGCCCGGAAAGGTGAGATGGAGTAGGGTTTTTCCAGACCCCGCTCCGTTGGCAGAACGACATGTCCGGCCAGGCCGATAGGGGAGGTTTGCGCTGGTGGCCGGCGGCGGGGATCCTCCTCCTGTGTGCCGCCGGCCTGGTCGCCAACGGCCTGCGAGACGTCCCACACCGCCAGGGCCAGACTTTCGTCGCCTTCCAGATCCTTTTCCTGGGACTCCTCGCCCTCGCCGTCTGGCTGCTCTTCTTCTCGAGGCTGCCCTGGATCCGCCGGTGGCTCAGCCTCGGCATCGCCGCGCTGTTGCTGACGCTGTTCGGGGCCCTGTTCCGCATCGAGGGGGTCAGCGGCGATTTCATCCCCATCCTCGCCTGGAGATGGTCCTCCGGCGGTCCCGGACTGCCCTCCGGCGGCGCCGGGACGGTCGAGGAGAACAGCGCCTGGTACCCGCAGTTCCTGGGGCCCGGCCGCAACGCCCGCCTGCGCGGCGTCCACCTCGATCCCGACTGGCAGCGGCGCCCGCCCCGGGAACTGTGGCGGCGCGAGGTCGGCGATGGCTGGTCGGCCTTTGCGGTGGCGCACGGCCGCGCCGTGACCCAGGAGCAACGGGGGCCGCTGGAAACGGTGGTCTGCTACGACCTCCTGACGGGAGAGGTGGTATGGGCCCACGCCGACAGCACCCGGTATGAATCGACCCTGGCCGGCATCGGGCCGCGGGCGACGCCGACGATCGCCGGGGATCGCGTGTACACGATGGGGGCCACCGGAATTCTCAACTCCCTGGATCTCGAGACCGGACGCCTGCGCTGGTCGCGCGACATCGTCGCCGACAACGAAGGCCAGGCCCCGATCTGGGGAATCAGCGCATCCCCACTTGTTCTCGACAGCCTCGTCGTCGTCAGCCCGGGGGGCGTCGAAGGCCGCTCCCTGGCAGCCTATCACGCCGACCGGGGGGATGTCGTCTGGACCGGGGGCCGGGCAAAGGCGGGGTACAGCTCACCGTCGCTGGCGCAGCTGGCGGGGCGCCGTCAGATCCTGGTCTTTGCCAGAAAAGCGGTGGTCTCGCACTCGCCGCTCGATGGCGAGGTGCTGTGGCGCCAGCCCTGGCCGGGCGGCACCGAGTGCGTCGCCCAGCCGGTCCCGCTTCCGGGCGACCGGGTCCTGGTGTCGAGCGGGTACGGCATCGGCTCGAGGCTGTACGACGTCGCCGCGACCCCGGGCGGCGGGCTGAGCGCCTCCCTCAGGTGGGAGTCGCCGCGACTCAAGGCAAAGTTCACCAACGTCGTTTTCCACGACGGCTCGGTTTACGGACTGGACGACGGCGTTCTCGTCTGCCTCGACCCGGTTTCGGGCGAGCGGCGCTGGAAGAAGGGCCGCTACGGTCACGGCCAGCTCATCCTGGTGGAGGACCTGTTGCTGATCCAGGCCGAGTCCGGGGAGGTCGTCCTCGTCGAAGCGAACCCGGAGCGGCATGTCGAACGGGCCCGCCTCGAGGCGCTGGGCTCGAAGACGTGGAACAACCCCGCACTTGCCGCACCCTATCTGCTGGTGCGCAACAACGAGGAGGCGGCCTGTTTCGAGCTCCCCCTGCGGGAAGGCGCCTAGTCCGGCATGGTCGGATCTCCCCGGTCCACTCGTTCCGTTCCGGGCCCACAATCCGGTAGTCGGTTCAGCAGTCGACTGGCTCCTTCCTCTTCAAAGCGACTTCGAACTGACCTCCTGAGATCAAGGGAGCGGAACAAATGAAGATCACCGCCATCGACGTGCACGAAATCCAGCTGGAGTACGTCGACTGGATCGCCTACCAGCTGAACCATTATTACGGCCCCTCGCGGCGCACCGTCTACGAGGTGCAGACCGACGAGGGCCTGGTCGGCCTCGGCGAGAGCGGGCGCACCGAACCGCGGGAAACCATCGACCAGTACATCGGCACCAACCCCTTCGACTGGATGGGAGACGAGACCTCCCTGGGCCTGGGCACGGCGATGTACGACCTGATGGGAAAGGCCGCGGGAGTCCCGGTCTACAAGCTGATCGGCCAGAAGTACCGCTCCTGGGTCCCGGTCGGCAGCTGGACGGTTTCGACGCACCCGGAGCGCATGGCCGAAGCCGTCGAACAGTACTCCCGCCAGGGGTACACCTGGCTCAAGTACCACCTGTCCCCTTTCGAGAACGTCTTCGACCAGACCGAGGCGATGCAGAAGGTTGCCCCGCCGGGATTCCGCATCCACTACGACTTCACCATGCACGGCACCGACGATCACATGCCCGACCTGCTCGAGCGCCTGTCGGAGTACGAAATCGCCGGCTGCTTCGAAGACCCGCTGCCCCCCGGCGACGTCGACGGCTACATCGATCTGCGCGAGCGCAGCCGGCTGCCGATCGTCCTGCATCACTTTCCGCTGGGGGCGACGTACGAGATTTTCCGCAAGCCTGCCGACGCCTGCATGCTCGGCCATGCCCACATCGGCGACGCCATCCGCAAGGCCGGCCTGTTCGCCGCCGGCAACTGCCCCTTCATGCTGCAGAACGTCGGGGGCAACATCACGAGGGCGATGACCGTTCACATGATGGCCGCCTTTCCGACCGCCGCCTTTCACTTCTTCAGCGACTGCGAAACCTGGAAGAGCGACGTCACCAACGAACGGCCGGAGCCGGTGAACGGGTTCCTGAAAGTGCCGGAAAGCCCCGGCCTCGGAGTGTCCCTCGACCGGGAGGAGCTGGAGCGCCTGAAGGGCCTCTCGCTGCCGCGACAGGAGAGGTGGATCATCAGTTCGACGTTCGCCAACGGCGCGCGGATGTACAACCTCGCCGACCCGGACAACTCCCTGTTCATGGTGCGGCCCGACCGCAGCCGCATCATTCCCATGAGCTACGACTCGCCGATTTCGACCACTTACTGGGACGACGACGGCAGTCCGGAGTACCGGGGAATGTTCGCCCGCCTCGAGCGCGAGCAGATGGTGCTGGAGTGATGGCTTTGATAGGGATTTGTTCGATTCCCAATACGGACGCGGCTACAACTGCCATCCGCTGAAATGACCACCCGTTTTCAGGCTCGGGTATCCGGTCTCCTTCCTGGCTTTACCCTTGCAACACCGACCCCCGGGACCTCTCATGTCGGAGATCGCATCTACCCGTTTTTTGAAGTAGCTGACGAGAACCGGATCGACGTGACCGATGGCCGGATCGACGAATGGGAAGAGCTGTTTGGAGAGCCTTCCCTGACCGCGCTCGACTTCACCTTCGACGATCGCTATTTCGGCGACAGCATTGCCTATCCCGACGCCTTTCTCTTCCAGGATCGCATCGAACTGTTCATCGACGGCGATCACGACGGTTCCCCCCAGAGTGATGGTTCATGCTCTTTTTCCGAAGACGGCGGCATCTGTGACCAGACAGCCCAACATTATGAGGCAGTTCCACCTCAGCCCGGAGACCCCGAATCTGGACTTGACAGACACGGGCCGGTTCGGCGACTGGTGGAGCAACCCTCCTTACGGGAACGGGGGCGGCTCCGCGAACGGGGAGAACCCCTCCGTCTGGGTGGTTGAATTCTACGCCACCGCCTTCGACATGCTGTTGTGGAAGAAGCCCGAAGACAGCCTCGTTTCAGACCTGTGGGCGCAAAAAACCATAGGGTTTCGAATAAGTGTGAATGATGTCGACCTGGACAGTGACGATGGAATCAGAAGAACCCAGGATCTGTACGTCCTCGGGGATTTCTCAGGGTTCCATGAGCTGATCGACACCCCGGGATGGTCGGACGGAATTCTGCTTCCGGCAGAACCAGGCACTGACGCAACCTCCGTGGTGGATGTGACCTGGGGGCGCATCAAGGCCAGTCTGGCGCCGTAGATACCGGATCCAGGCTACTTCCCTTCCCGGAATCTCAAGCCCAGTCGCGGGGTTTCAGAAAGCGGTCGTGCAGGCGGGCTTCAGGCGATCCGGGCACGGGGCGCCAGTCATATCTCCAGCAGGCCCGGGGCGGCATCGACACGAGGATCGACTCGGTCCGGCCCCCTGACTGCAGGCCGAACAGGGTGCCGCGGTCGTAGATGAGGTTGAACTCGACGTAGCGCCCGCGGCGGTAGAGCTGGAACTCCCGCTGCCGTTCTCCGTACTCGGCACCCTTCCGCTTTTTCAGAACAGGCAGGTAGGCTGCCAGGTACTGCTCCCCCACGCTCCTGACGAAGGCGAAGCTGTTTTCGAACCCGCCCTCGTCGAAGTCGTCGAAGAACAGCCCGCCAATGCCGCGCGTTTCGCCGCGGTGCTTCAGGTAGAAGTACTCGTCGCACCACTTCTTGAAGCGGGGATACAGGTCCCTTCCGAACGGCTCGCAGGCCGCGCGCGCGCAGCGGTGCCAGTGCACGGCGTCTTCTTCGAAGCCGTAGCAGGGCGTCAGGTCGAAGCCGCCGCCGAACCACCAGGTCGGCTCGCCGCCTTCCGGGGGGAGGGCGACGAAGAAACGCAGGTTCATGTGAGACGCAGGGGCGTAGGGATTGCGCGGATGCACGATGGCTGAAATTCCGGCCGCCTCGAAGCCCGCCCCTGCCAGGTGCGGGCGCCGCGCCGAGGCCGAGGCCGGCAGCTGATCGCCTAGGACGTGGGAGAAGTTGACGCCGGCGCGCTCGATCACCTCGCCGTCCTCGAGCACCCGGGTGCGGCCGCCTCCGCCCTGGGGACGTTCCCATTCCTCCTCGAGGAAGGCGGCCCCGTCCTCTGCCTCGAGCGCTCTTGTCAGGCTGTCCTGGAGTTCGAGCAGGAATGCGCGGACAGCGGCCCTGTCAGGGCTGCCTTCGCCTGGTTTCAATGTCTTGATCCGCCGTTTTGTTTCGGCTACCCTAGTGTCCCGTCGCAGAAATATGTTGCCATCGGAACGCCGATCCATCCCGGCTCGGCATCCCGATTTTGTCAATCTATCTCTGCGACGGGACACAGGCAGCCTCGTAGACTGCGTTGGCCGCACCCCACTGTCAACAACGAAACAGCCTCGACAGCCCCCGTGAAGATCGGTACCCGCATCAGTCCCGACTGGCTGGAACGTCCCGAAGACCTGGGCTTCCTCAAGCAGATCGGAGTCGACTGCGTCGACATCACCATGCCGCTGGTTCCCGGATACCGGGAAGCCGGCGGCCGCTTGAGCCGCGAGGGTCTCGACCAGTGCCTCGAGGTCATCGAGGGAGCCGGCCTGAAGATCGAACGCATAAACAGCCTTCACGACGAAACCCTCGACACATTCCTGGGGCGCGAAGGCTCCGAGGCCGAGCTCGACGCCCTTGCCCACAATGCCGGGCTGTGCGGCGAGTACCGGCTTCCCGTGCTCGGCGTCCAGTGCTTCCAGGCCCGCCAGTTCGACGGGCGCCCCCCCGAGACCGTGCACTGGATCGAAGGACGCGGGGGATGCCGCTTCTTCCGCAACGACCTCACCGGCGCCCTCGACTGCCCGGTACCGGATGGAGCGCCGACCCATGAGGAGATCTGGGAGCGCACCCTGAAGATCTTCCGCACCGTAGTTCCGATCGCCGAGAGCGCCGGAATCAAGGTGGCGATGCACGGCAACGACCCCCCGGTCCCGCGCCTGTGGGGGGTGCCCCAGGTCCTCTACGACTACGACGCCTTCGACCGCCTGTTCTCCGAGGTGCCGTCCCCCTGCAACGGCATGACCTTCTGCGTCGGCACCCGCTACGAGTCGGGGGAGGACGTGTTCGAGGGGATCCGCCGCTTCGGCGGGCAGGGGAAGATCTTCCACGTTCACTTCCGCAACGTGCACGGAACCATTCCCCGAAACGGCTGGTACGAGGAGCGTTTCCCCGACGACGGAGACCTGGCGATGGCCGAGGTCGCCAAGGCCTTGTGGGAGGTCGGATACGAGGGCGCCATCGATTACGACCACATCCTCAAGCTGTCGACCGACGACGAGCACGGGCGCCAGTACCTCGCCTACTGCGTCGGCCACATGAAGGGGATTCTCGAAGGGCTCGCCGCCGGCAGCTGAGGCGGAAGAACGAGGGACTGCAATGACCGAAACCGTCACCGGCCTCAGCGATCCCCAGGTCGTCGCCGCGGCACTGCGGCGCGCCACCGGGGAGTACGTCGCCCGCCATCCGCGATCGCGGGCGATGTTCGAGCGCGCCAGGGGATCGCTGCCGGGCGGAAACACCCGCACCGGCGTCAACTTCACGCCGTTTCCGCTATACGCCGAGAGCGGTGAAGGTCCCTGCCTCCACGACCTCGACGGCCACCGGCTGCTCGACTTCGTCAACAACGCCACCGCCCTGATCCTGGGGCACGCCCACCCGGACGTCGTCGAGGCCCTGCAACGGCAGGTCGCCCGCGGAACCGCCTTCTCTCGTCCGACCGCTCTCGAGGTGGAGATGGCGGAGCTGCTCCGGGAGCGCATGCCGGCGCTTGAAAGAGTCCGCTTCTGCAGCTCGGGAAGCGAAGCGGTGCTCAACTGCCTGCGCGCCGCCCGCGCCGCCACCGGCAGGAGCTGGACCGCCAAGTTCGAGGGCGCCTACCACGGCATCGACGATCAGGCGCTGGTCAGCTACGCCGTTCCGGTCGGTCCCGATCTCGGGCCCGGCGACCGTCCCCGTCCGGTCCCCGGGTCGGAGGGATTGAACGCCGGCGTCAGCGACCATGTTCTCGTGCTTCCGTTCAACGACGCCGAAGCCGCCGAAAGGCTGATCGAAGAGCATGCCGGAAAGCTCGCTTCCGTCATCGTCGACCCTGTCTCCACCGCAGCCGGCCTCACCCATCCAGCGGACGGATTCCTTCCGCGGCTCCGGGAAATCACCAGACGGCACGGCATACTGTTGATCTTCGACGAGATCGTCAGCTTCCGCGCCGGCCCGGGGGGCGCCCACACCCTCTACGGCATCCGTCCCGACCTCGTCTGTCTGGGCAAGGTGATCGCCGGTGGAACGGCCGGGGCCGCCTTCGGCGGAAAAGAGGAGGTGATGGCACTCTTCGACCCGGGATCCGGTTCGCCGCGGATCTGGCAGTCCGGCACCTTCAACGCCAATCCCCTCGCCCTGACCGCCGGCCTCGTCACCCTGCGCACCATGACCTCGGAGGCCTACGCGAAACTGCACGCAACCACGGACCGGATCGGCCGCTCCCTCCAGGGCTTGTTCGACGAATTCGGCCTGGCCGCCCGGGTGGTGACGATCGGGTCGCTGTTCCGGGTCTACTTCCTGCCTGAAATCCCCCGGAACTACCGCGAGGCCGCCAGGGACGACTCGGCCCTGCACCAGTGGCTGTTCCTCAGCCTGATCAACCGGGGGGTGTACTGGCGCAACAAGGGGATCTGCGGCGTCTCGCTGCCGACCGGGGGCGAGCATGTCGACTTCCTGATCGATGCGGTGCGCGGCGTCCTCACCGACGGGGACGGCCCGCTGTCGTAGAACCAGCCATGTCAGCCCTTTCCGGTCGCATCGCCGTCGGTTCCATACTCACCGAGTGCAACCACATCGGCGGCTCCCCCATAGACCTCGACTGGTTCGAGCGCTACGACCTGCAGTACGGCGACGACATGCTGAGCCTCGACTCCGGGGTGGTGGGCGGAGGACTGACGGTACTGCGGGAGTCAGGCTGTGACATCGCCCCCCTGCTGAACGCCAGCACCTGCCCGGGGGGTTACCTCACCGCCTCGTGCTACGGGACCCTGAAAAGCGAGCTGCTGCGCCGGCTCCAGGACGCGCTCCCGGTCGACGGCGTGCTGCTGCTGCTGCACGGGGCCGCCGCCGCCGAAGACATCGACGACCTCGAGGGAGACCTGATCACCGCGGTTCGCGAACGCGTGGGGGACGGCGTCCGGATTGTCGCCACCCTCGATCTGCACGCGCACGTGTCGGCCGCCATGGTTCGCAGCGCCGACGGCCTCGTCGCCTGGGAAACCTACCCGCACCGGGATGCCTTCTCCACCGGCCAGCGCGGAGCCCGTCTCCTGGTCGACGCCGTTTCCGGGCGCTGCAACCCGACAATGGCGATGGCCAAGGTGCCCGTGCTCACCGGCGGGGTCCGCGGCTCCACCGCCGCGGACGAACCGTTCGGCCGCCTGATGAGCTTCGGCAAGCGGTTCGAGCAGGCCGAGGGGGTGCTTTCGGTCTCCGTCTTTCTCGTTCACCCCTACCTCGACGCTCCCGGAATGGGAAGCGGTGGCCTGGTCGTCACCGATGGCGACCTGGACAAAGCGAAGCGGATGGCGCGGCAGATAGCGGATCGATACTGGCAGGCACGGCACGATCTCGAGCAGGAAACCCATGCCCCGGCAGCGGCGATCGAACGCGGACTGCAAACCGCAGGCGGCCCGGTGCTTCTCGTCGAAGCGGCCGATTGCGCCGGGGGCGGAGCGAGCGGGGACAGCGTCGCCACCCTGAAGGCATTGCTGGCCCTGGGAGAGGGGGCCCCGGACTCGCTGGTTCCCGTCGTCGACCCCGAAGCCGCGGCTCGCTGCCACGAGGCCGGGGCCGGCGCCGAGCTCACCCTCGACCTCGGGCACCGCCTCGATCCCAAATGGGGCGATCCCGCCCAGGTGAGCGGTCGGGTCGTGCACCTGAGCGACGGCAAGTTCCGTTATGCCGGCGGCATCTGGGACAACGTCGAGGGAGACATGGGGCCGACCGCCGTACTCGCCGCCGGCCGCATTCGCGTGCTCGTCAACACCCACGCCACCTACGACTGGGCGGACGAACAGTTCCGCAGCGTCGGCATCGACCCGCTGGCAGCCAAGTTCGTCGTCGTCAAGAACCCCATGAACTTCCGCAACGTCTACGCGGACGCCGCTTCCGCCGTTTTCATTCTCGACACCCCCGGACCGACTCCGGCCTCGGTTCGCAACGTGGCTTTCCGCAAGCTCCAGCGCCCCTACTTCCCGGTTGACATCGACATTCCGGACTTGCAGCCGACTGTTCTGAGCTGAGATGGTCTCCAGGCAGATACTGCTGGCAATGCTCTTCCCGGCGGCCGCCGCTGCCGACGAGGAACGCCGGACAACGACCATTCCCGAACCCAGAAGAGCCCCGGTAAAACCACCTCGTGTCGTGATAACCCTCGATTACCCGCTTGCCCGCGAGGGGACCGATCGTCTGGCCGCGGCGGTGCCTGAGCTTCTCGCGTTCTTCAAAACCCAGACAGGTATCCGGGAACCGGTCTCGTGGCGCGAGGAAAGCATGGCCGATCCGCAGTTCGCCGGAGCTCTGCTGGTCTACCTGACCGGCAACGCGGCTGATCTCACCGCCTCCGGGACGACGAAAACCAGGCTGGGACAGTATCTGAATGAGGGAGGGCTTCTGTTCGCCGAGGACGTCAGGCCGAGCAACCTGCCGGTCTGGCGGCGGCGCGGGGCAGGCCTGGAAGGCACTCCTTTCGACCGCCAGTTCAAGCACCTGATGAAAGACCCGCAGGTTCTGGGAGGAGCGGGCGCCGACTGGGAACCGATCCCCAAGACCCACCCGCTCTACGACTGCTACTTCCGCTTCTCCGACGGACCGCCCCTTTCGGCGGCGCCGTTCGGCACGGTGACCCAGCTCGAAATGCTGCAGATCCGCGGCCGGGTAGGGGTCATCTTCAGCGACCTCAGTATCACCTGGGCATGGGGAGACCCCACCGCCGGCTACCACACCCTGGCCATGCAGTTCGGGGCCAACCTGCTCGTTTTCGCGATGACCAGGCAGGCTGCGGGAGAGCGCCTCAGATGAATCCCTACCGCGTCGCCATCATCGGCACCGGCCGTGTCGGCTACCAGTTCAGCTTCGGCGATCTTCCCGACAACCACGCCGAGGCGGTCGCCCTCAACCCTCGCTGCGAGCTCGCAGCGGGGGTCAACAGGGGCCGGGAAAAGCTCGAGGCATTCGGCGAGCGCTTCGGGGTCTCCGCCCTGTTCCACGACTGCGGCGAGATGCTGGCCAAGGTCGGTCCCGACATCTGCATCGTCGCCACCCACCCGGAACTCCACTGCGAAATGGTCGCCGCCTGCGCCGCGGCCCCGGCGACCAGGGCGGTGATCTGCGAAAAACCGATGGCCCTTTCCCTCGGCGAGTGCGACCGCATGATCGCCGCCTGCGCGGAGAACGGCACCCTGCTGCAGATCAACCACAACCGCCGCTGGTCTCCGGACTGGAACCTCGCCCACACCCTCGTCAGTCAGGGGGCCATCGGAGAGCTCAATGCCATCTACTGCTACATGGACGGCTGCAAGCCCACCCCCTCGTGGCGCAGCGACAACGAAGGCCCGCTGCTTCACGACGCCACCCATTACTTCGACTTGATGGACCTGTTCGCCGGCGAGGTCGACTGGTTGTGCGGTATGGCCGAGCAGCGGCGGCGGCCCTGGGCGGTCGAGGACTTCACCGGGGCCTTCCTGAAGTTCCGCAACGGCGTAACTGCCGTCTTCCATGCCTCCGAGCTCACCGAGTACAGCGACAACGCCTTCGAGCTGCGGGGATCGACCGGGGTCATCCGCATGATCTCGGAACGAGTGCAGCTGTACCAGTCCCGCCCGGGAGATTACGAGCCGGACAGCGGCTTCCGGTGGGCGGCGCTGGAACCGGTCGACGTCGAGCCCCCCGAGCCGGCGTCGAGTTATTCGGTTGCCTTGGACGAGCTGCTGGGAGCCCTCGACGGCGGAGGTTCGCTGCGAAGCGACGGCGGCGTCGGCAGACGCTCTCTGGAGATGGTGATGGCGATTTACGAGTCGCAGCTTGCGGGCAATCTACCGGTCCGGTTCCCGGTCGCCGAGTCCGATTCGGGGGTGGAGCGGCTTCGCGCCACCGGGTGGTTCGCGCCGCGAAGCGATTCTCAGCAGGGCTGAAGCCGAACGTTGCGGGCGGCAACGCCTGCAATTCCCGCACCCCGCAAACATCCGGAAAACCCCGGTGGCCGAGCCCTCCCGTCGGGGGGCTGCGCCAGTACCTCGAGCTAGTTCAGCGCCAACCCTTTCCCCCGGCCGCTCCCCATCGCGTCGCAACGACCGCGTCGACGAAGATCTGTCCGAGGTGAAAAGTGATGCAGGGAATCGCCACCAGCCCCTTAACGTCGCTCGCCAGTACTTCCCCGGGAATGAGTGCCAGAACCGTCATCGCCACGGGCAGGGTTTTCTGGCTTGCGAGCAGCACAACCGCCTTGCGGGCGGCAGCCTCCACCCTGAGGAATCCGCAGACAGCGGAATTCAGAACCAGGTAAAGAATGTGTATAGCAAGTCCTGCCCCTATGAGGACAACGAGACTCAGCAGGGCTACCTGGGCGAGGGCGGAGGAGGACTCGCTGAACTTCATCCAGGGAACCGATATCAGGGCGAGGTTGCTGATCGAGGTGATTCGGGACCGGTGAATGCCGACCCAGCCCGCGACAAACCGGCGAGCGTAACGGCCGGCGGAAAGCGGCAACAGGATGGTCAGGCAGAGCTTGACCAGCAGATCGACCGCCGAAAGCTCCACCTGTCCGAGAGCTCCCAGAAGGTGGGCGAGCACGAAAGGCACCGTGAAGATCCCCAGGAGATTGGTCGACACGGTCAACAGCAGGGCCAGGGCGACGTTGCCGCGCGCCTGCTGTGTCAGGGCAATCCCCGACGACAGGGTGGTCGGCATGCAGCAGAACAGGGCCAGTCCGAGCTGGAAGTCCGCCTCTACAGGTACCTGAAAGGCGAGGGCGACTCCGATGGCGGGAGTGACGAAAAGGATAGACACGACCCCCCACCCGGAGGCGCGCCACGCCGAGAAAGCGGCCTGGATCTCGTCGGTTCGCAGCAGCAAGCCGGAGCAGAAAAAAATGATGCTCACGGCGACGTACTGGGTTGGCAGGGTGCCCATGTACCTTCCCGGTTCGGGCCAAGCCAGTCCGACCGCGGCTGCACAGAGCAAGCCGACCGGCAACATCTGGCGTCTCAGAAAGGACAGGATTGCGCACATGTGGAGTTGCCGGGGGACTCACAGGCCCGGGCGAAAAACCCGGACCGGGGGGAATTACGGTAGCGTAATGTGTAGCTGTGGCAGGGAACCGATGGGTATCGACCGGCGGCGGAAAGTTGCCACCGGTTCCGGACTATTTCTCTTCTACCGGCATCAGGTTGGGAAGCGCTTGCCGGAACGCCTCGAGAAACTCGGAGGCGCGAGGATCCTCGGAGAAGAGAAACTCCAGAAACCCCACAAGGCGGTCTCTCGCCTCGGAGCTGATCAGGTGCTCTACCTTGCAGGCGTCGATTTCGGCGTCGTCCTCGTCCATGCCCAGGCCCCGGTTCAGGAACTTCTGCACAACCATCCGGGAGGCTTCGGTCTGGGAGACCACGTCCATGCCCTTTTCGGTCAGCTCGAGAAAACGGTTGTGGTCCTCGGCGACGTAGCCTCTCTCCTTGAGGTGTTTCATCGCCGTCGAGACACTGCCCTTGGTGATTTTCAGGTGTTGGGCGATGTCGGAAACGCGGGCGTAGCCGTGCTCCTCCCTCAACTCGTGAACCGCCATCAGGTGATGGGCGGCACTGTGAGTGAGCTCGTTCTCCTCGTATCTCTTCCAGACGTCTTCGAACATCAGGTCGCCCTGGGCTGAAGATTCGGCGAACTCATTGAATTACAGCCAACCGCAGCATCAGGTCGGCGCACCGGTTGGCGTACCCCCACTCGTTGTCGTACCAGCCGAGCACCTTGACGAGAGTGCCGCCGACGACGGTGGTGGACAGAGCGTCGAATATGCAGGATGCGGGATTGCCGATGATGTCCGACAGAACCAGCGGTTCCTCCGAGTACTCGAGGTATTCCTTCAGCGGCCCGGCGGCGGCTGCCCGGAATGCCTCGTTCACCTCTGATGCGGAGGTCGGCCGTTTGACAACGGCGGTAAAGTCGGTCAAAGAACCGTCGGGTGTGGGAACCCGGATGGAAAGGCCGTTGAGCTTGCCCATCAGTTCCGGTATAACCTGCCCCACCGCGGCGGCGGCCCCCGTGGTTGTCGGGATCATGTTGATGCCGGCCCCGCGGGCCCTGCGCAGGTCCTTGTGGGGCTGGTCGAGCACATGCTGGTCGTTGGTGTACGAGTGAATGGTATTCATCGTTCCACAGGTAACACCGAAGCGTTCGTGGAGCACCTTGACCATCGGCGCCAGGCAGTTTGTCGTGCAGGAGGCGTTCGACACCACCCTGTGACCGGGGGAAAGATCGGAATCGTTGACCCCCAGCACGATTACCGCGTCGGCGTCCCTTGCCGGCGCTGATACAACGACCCTGCCGGCCCCGGCCTCCAGATGGGCCGCTGCTTTGTCGCGGCTGTTGAAACGCCCCGTGGATTCCAGGGCTGTATCGATTCCGAGCTCACTCCAAGGCAGCTTTGCGGGCTGAGGCTCGCTCAGCACATCGATTGCCCTCCCGTTGACCACGAGGGTCTTTCCTTCGGAGTAAACCTCTCCCGGGAATCGTCCGTGGGTGGAATCGTACTTCAGCAGGTGGGCCAGGGTTTTCGGGTCGGCGAGGTCATTGATGGCGCAGACCTTCAGCCCGCGGGCGAAGGAGGCCTTCAGCACCAGGCGGCCGATACGGCCAAACCCATTGATGGCGATCCGGGGTTTTTCCATGACTGAAATAGAAACCGACGGCACCAAAGAGGCACGCCGGGCCGCACTCCACGATGGAGCTGTTTTCTCGGAAGGATCAGGAGGGCGGGGGAGTCGCCTGTCGGGACGCGGTCCTTGTCTGTTCGGTTTATATCCTAAGGATAGCACCGGCGCCGGGCAACCCGAACCGGGGGTGATGAGGCGATTGGCAGCTGCTTTACCCCGTTTCTATCTTGTCCCTTCAAATTGTCACACGAAAGTTTGTTGTCCGACACAATGCATTTCGATTCCGCGCACATAGAGCAATTTCGCCACGACGGATACACCTCGCTGCCCCGACTCTTCAACGAGGACGAAGTATCGGCCCTGCAACGGGAAGTAGAGCGGTTCCGGCAACTCGGTTTCGGCCGCAATGTGCGCACCGACGGAGACGGCGCAACCCACTCGCAGGAGAAGACCAACTACCAGGTCATTCCGCTGTACGACAAGAGCGACCTGATCCGCGCCTTGCCTTTCGAACCGAAGGTGCTCGAGCTGGTCACGCAGTTGATCGGCGATCCCTTCCTCCTTCACCTCGATCAACTGTTCCTCAAGCCTGCCGGCCAGGGCACCGGTACCGACTGGCATCAGGACAACGCCTATTTCAAAATCGCGGATCCTTTGAAAGGGGTGGCCATGTGGGTGGCGGTCCACGATGCCACCGTCGCCAACGGAACGCTGCATGTCGTACCCGGAAGCTTCCGCGAGCAGTACGACCACCATCGCGACCCGTACAGCGATCATCACATCCACTGCCGGCCCCCCGAAGAGAGAGCTGTCGCAGTAGAGGTTCCTGCAGGGGGAGCGGCTTTCTTCTGCTATGGCTGCGCCCACTGCACCAGGGACAACACCACTGATCGCGAGCGGGCAGGTATCGCCTTCCACTTTCTGAACGCCGATTTCGCTTCGCCGGACCTCCTGGAAGGAGAGCGCGCCAAACCCCTTCTCACCGGGCCGCTGGCGACAGGCGGGTTGAAGGAGTACGGCGTGACGGTGGCCGGTACCTGGCCGGCCGAAGTGGGGCGCGTTCTGGCAGCCCCTGTACTTTCCTGACTTCATGAGGCGATTCACTCCCGACGCCCTTCACCGAATCGGTTGCGAACTCTTCGAGGCAGCCGGTTGCTCTCCCGAAGACGCCGGGACCGTCGTCGATCACCTGGTCGAGTCGAACCTGTTCGGCCAGGACGCCCACGGAACGATGCGTTACTACGAGTACGTGGAAAAAATCCTCGAGGGAACTTTCGACCCGCAGGGGAAGCCGGTCATCCTGCAGGACAGGGGATGTACTGCCCTGGTCGACGGAGGGGGGGGATTCGGCCAGGTATCGGGACGACTCGCGATCGAGGTGGCTACCGCCAAGGCGCGCGAGCACGGCGTCGGAGTGGTCGGACTGCGAAACACCAGTCACGTAGGCCGCGCCGGAGCCTACCCGCTGGCTGCGGCACGGGCAGGATTCGTAGCCCTGGTGTTCGTCAACGCCGGTCGTCTCGGTCGTCAGATCGCCCCTTTCGGCGGCATCGACGGCAAGCTGAGCACCAACCCGGTCGCCTTCGCGGCGCCGCGCCCGAACGGCGAACCGATTCTGGTCGACATGACCACCTCCGTCGTCGCCGAGGGAAAAATCCGCATGGCGCAGAACAAGGGGGAGCAGGTGCCGGAGGGGTGGATCATCGACAGCGAGGGAAACCCGACCACCGACCCGGCAGACTATCTCGGAGACCCCCCGGGGGCAATGCTTCCCCTGGGCGGTCCGGTCGGATACAAAGGGTACGGCCTGGGGCTGATCGTCGAGCTTATGGGAGGGCTGCTGGGAGGGGAGGGCACCGCGTCGGGCGAACGCAGCTTCAAGAGCAACGGCGTCCTCTTCACCGTATACGATCCAGGGTTCTTCGCCGACCAAGCGACCTACGAACGGGAAATCGAGAGCCTCATCCGGCACGTGACCTCGAGCCGTCCAGACCCGGGCACCGGCGAGGTGCTGCTCCCGGGAGAACTGGAGTTTCGCACCGCCGCCCTGCGACGTGCGGAAGGCATCGCCGTCGACGACGGCACCTGGCAACGGGTTTCGGATGCCGCCCGTCGGGTCGGTCTCGATCCGACGAAGTGGGAAGCGGACGTTCTCTCCTGAATACACAATTGCCCAGCCGGTGCCGCCTGGTGTCCCGACCCCCCTGCGGTCGGAATGGCGGGAACGTGTGGGAATCGAACCCACCCAGCGCCGCTTTCGCGACACCGCTACGGATTTGAAGTCCGCGGGGGCCACCAGGCACCCGTCCGCTCCCTTCGGCTCTACCGCCGACGGTCCAGCCGCCCCAGAGCTTCAAGGCCCGGTTCCCACTGCATCCCCCAGCGTGGTTGAAGGGGGTTGCGGGTAGTCAAAGGGCAGCTCCCACCGCAGGCGTCTTTCCGGTTCTTCACCCAGGTTCTCGATAACCAGATCGAGGTGCCGGGTCCCGGCATCGACTATCGGAGTACGGCGGTCCGCCTTTCTGTTTGGAAAAAAAAGACGGAAAACAACCTTGCCTTCGAGAATGGGCTTTTTCGGTCTGTCGAACTCGTAGGGGTAGGGGCCGGCTTGTCCGCTGGGGGCGTAGCGGTTGCCCTCTTCGTCGATCAGGTAAACCCGGCTTCCGATATCGTCTATGCGGGGGGACAGATCGGACTCGCTGTTGTCGAGATAGATGTAAAAGACAAACCGGCTGTAGAGCGTCGGGCCCCAGCGCTGGTCGTAATTATTCCGGAGCAGTGGGTACTTGTGGTCGTAGACCTCCCCCAACAACCGGCGCACGTACTCCGCCCGCCAGTTGTCGAACACCTTCTTTTCTATCGGGTTGCTCGCGTCAAACGAGCGGTTGACGAAAACGAGGTATTGATAGTAGAGGCTGTTTATGTCGGTGCCGTCCTGGAACGGGTAATGGCCGTCCACGTACTGGTAGATGAACTCCCGGAACCGGCTCAGGAGCTGCTCCTGGTCGAGACTCTCCTGCTCGGCCCTGGCGTACAGGCTGACGATCTCGTATGCGAATGTTCGCATCGTCGCCTGCACGAAGATCCCGTCGCTGCCGGTATGACTGCGATTGACGATTCGCCACACCTGCTGTTCGACCTGCTCGAACGGCCCCGGCTCGCTCTCCGGAGCACATGCTGCCAAAAGCAGACACAGGATCAATCGCACCGGGCCCGGGGGGTACTTCGACGATGTGCCGGGTCCCGGTGGTGGAAGTCTCTCAGAAGGGGAGGGCCGGCCGAAACCCAAGTGGGATTTTGTCACGAAAACCGGGAATGGTGGTTCTACTCTTTCACGACCCAGAGCTTGACCGTCGCCGCTACCTCCGGGTGCAGATTCACCTTCACACTGTAGACACCCAACGCGCGGATCGGTTCATCGAGCTCGATCATGCGGCGGTCGATTTCGTAACCCTGCTCCACGAGCAGATCGGAGATGTTCTGGGAAGTCACCGATCCGAACATCTGCTCCCCTTCTCCCACCTTGACCTGGGCCGTCAGGGAAGCCTGCTCGAGTTGCTGGGCCATGCCCGCGGCGCTGCGCTGTTCGCGTTCCGCCGCCGCCTCGTGCTGGCGTCTCCGGGTTTCGAAACGGGCAACGTTGGCGTCCGTAGCCAACAACGCCTGGCTGTTGGGAATCAGGTAATTCCTTCCAAATCCGTCGCTTACCTGAACGATCTCTCCCGCGGCACCGACCCGGTCCACGTCCTTGAGAAGTATGACTTTCACTCTATTCGACCTCCTCTTCTTCCTGCGATCGGCGACGTCCGAGGCGCCGCCAATCGAACCATGTATCCATCAATCCCACACCTGCAAGTATCAACCCTGCCCATCCTGTAACCAACGCCACGACGTAGATAACGAACTCCAGGGTTCGCGCAACCCGCATTCTCCACAGACAGTAGCGCGCAACTGAAAACCCCTGAACGGCGTACAGTACGAGCACCACCACAACGATGTTGACCGCCAGGGTATTCAACACCCCGTCCCCGGCCAGCAACCACAGCGCTACTCCCCCGACAAGGAACCAGATCATCTGTTCCCAGAGACGCCACTCCCGTACGAGGGGTGGAGCGGGAAGGGCGACGACCCCTGTCCAGAGGCCCAGGTAGCGGCCCAGTGCATAACCGAGAACGAGTTTCAGGAGAACGTACAACACCGAGGCGCTTGGCTGCAGAAGGACGAACAGGCGAACCAGATCCTCAATCGCGATTCCCTGGGTGGTCAGGGCGGACAGCCCTGATTCCTTCAACTGCCGCAGTTGATCGTCGCCGATCCGGTCGGGCGTCACCGCCTCGCCGTGCAGGACTCCAACCAGGTACAACCCGTAGAGCAAGCCCGGGATCGAGGCGGTTGCGATCACCAGGCCGTAGGTCCTTCCCCTGGCCGTCTGCGCCGCAGCGAGTACGCCTGCCAACGGAGCGAGGGCGACGGCCGGGTCCAACTCCAGGACCCCGGCCACTACCGCGGCAATTGGCAAAGCCGCCGCCACCCCTACGGCGGTCAAGCCGAAGCGAAAACAGGCTACCAGCGTCCCCGCCGTCAGTGCCAGACCCGCCAGGAACAGCACGCCCTTGAGCCCTGGTTTCCTAAAACGGCTGCCGTGGTGTTGCCGGGCTAGCTTTCCTCAGGCTTTCCACCGGCCGCCTCGACCTCGGCGACAGGTTCGGCCGCCGGTTCGGGAGCCGCTTCCTTCGCCTTCTCCCTTCCTTCTGGTTCACCCGGGGTTTGGACTCCTCCCTCCTCCCGCGATGTGGCGGGTGCCGGACCCCGCCTCTCGCTCCCGTCGCGGTCGCGGCGGCCGCGGCCGAAACGGGAGCCTCCGCGATCTTCCCGAGTGTAGATGTAGACGTTCTCGGGAGCGAGTTGGGGAACCCGCAGGAATTCCCCGGGGACGGCGACGACCAGGTGCCGCAGCACGGCATCGTCGAGCTTGAGCTCTTGCTGCACCTGGTCAACCGACCCGGCTTCCGCCGTGAACTGAAACAGCGCGAAGTATCCCTGTTGCCGGCGCTTGAACCCGACGGAACTGTAGGCGAGCTTGCGCAACCCCCAGCGGTCTACGGCAGCGACCTCTGCTCCTCCTGATTTCAGCAGGCCTTCGTACTTCTCCACCAGTGCTTCGAACCCGCTGTCTCCCCCCTGGGGATCGAAGACACAGGTGAGTTCGTATTTCTTTGTCATTGAATCACCGCTTTCTGCGCTTTGCTCTTTGGCGCGGTTTCTAGAACAGCTCGAGTCCGTAGCGCACGAAGAGAGGCGCCAGAACGAGCGAGATAACCGACATGAGCTTTATGAGGATGTTCATCGAGGGACCGGAGGTGTCCTTGAACGGGTCGCCGACGGTATCGCCGACGACTGCTGCCTTGTGCGGGTCCGAGCCTTTGCCTCCGAGGTTGCCCCCCTCGATCCATTTCTTGGCATTGTCCCAGGCGCCGCCGCTGTTGGCCATCATCAGGGCAACGAGAACGCCGCTGACCGTTGCTCCGGCAAGCATTCCCCCGAGCGCAACCGGACCGAGCAGGAAACCGACGGCCACCGGGGCGAGCACTGCGGTCAGACCCGGCAGCAACATCTCCTTCAGAGCAGCCGTGGTGCTGATGTCGACGCAGCGTTGCGTGTCCGGTTTGGCGGTGCCATCCATCAATCCCGGGATTTCCCGGAACTGACGGCGCACTTCCTCAACCATCTGGTAGGCGGCTTTTCCGACGGACCTCATCGTCATCGCGGCCCCGAGGTAGGGAATCATGGCGCCTATGAAGAGCCCTATCACCACACTCGGGGTGGTGACATCGATGACGATCTGGCCGCCGCTGACTTCGCGAACCGTTGAAGTGTAGGCGGAAAACAGGGCCAGGGCGGTGAGTGCTGCCGAGCCGATGGCGAACCCTTTTCCTATTGCCGCGGTGGTGTTGCCGAGGGCGTCGAGGCTGTCGGTGATCTTGCGCGTGCCTTCGCCGAGGCCCGCCTGCTCGCTGATGCCGCCGGCGTTGTCGGCGATCGGGCCGTATGCGTCCACAGACATCGTGATTCCAACCGTCGCCAGCATGCCGACGGCGGCGATGCCGATGCCGTAGAGATCGGCGAAGTGGAAGCCCAGACCGATGGCGACTGCGATTCCGATTATGGGAAGCGCCGTGCTCTCCATGCCGACCGCCATGCCGGTGATGATGTTCGTGGCCGACCCGGTCTTCGACGCTTCGGCTATATCGCGGATCGGCTTGCCCCCGGTGTAGTACTCCGTGAGCAGACCGATGACGATTCCGACCAGGCTGCCGGAGAAGACCGCCCAGAAAACGCCCATCGAGAGCTGCAGCTCGCCGACCAGCCAGTACCCCGCCACCATCATCAGGATGGCCGACAGCCAGGTCGAATATCTCAGCGATGCGCCGGGATCCATGTTCTGCAAAACCCGCACCGCGGCGATGCCGATAACCGATGCGACCATTCCGAACATTATGACCAGCAGGGGATAGGCCATCGCCGCAACGCGCGACGACGTTGCGTCGATACCCGGAGCCAGGGTTGCCAGGGTTGCCGCCGATGCGGTGGCTGCAATGGCTATCGTCGCGATCACCGAACCGACGTACGACTCGAAGATGTCGGCACCCATCCCGGCGACATCCCCGACGTTGTCCCCGACACTGTCGGCGATGACGGCCGGGTTGCGGGGATCGTCCTCGGGGATTCCCTGTTCGACCTTGCCGACGAGGTCGGCGCCGACGTCGGCGGCCTTGGTAAAGATCCCGCCGCCGACACGGGCGAACAGGGCGATGGAGCTCGCTCCCATGGCGAAACCGCTTATGGCGCTGGCATTGCTCGCGTTTTCCCAGATACCGTAAGCGCCTGTCAGAACCCCGATGCCCAGTAGGCCGAGACTTGCGACTGCAAGCCCCATCACCGCGCCTCCCGAAAACGCCATGCTCAGGGCCGGCCCCTGGCCGTGCGCGTTGGCCGCCTGGGTCGTGCGCACATTGGCGCGGGTCGCCGCCTTCATCCCGGACAATCCGGCGGCGATCGAACATGCCGCCCCCGCCAGAAAAGACCACGCCGTGCGCTGATCGACTGCGACGAACAGCAGAGCGAACACGATGACAACGAAGACGAAAAGGATGGAGTACTCCCGCTTCAGGAACGCCATGGCTCCTTCGTGGATCGCGTCGGCGATCTCCACCATCTCGGTAGAACCCTGATCACTTCTCTTTATGAACGCGTAGATGAGGTATGCGACCACCAGCCCCATCACACCGATATAGGGTGTGGCCGCCGTCCAGTTTTCCATCAGACCTCCCGACTCCAGGATTGTTGAGTGAGCCCGACAGCCGCCGTTTCTACAGCGGCGGGCACCCGTTGAAGCGATTCATCGCCGCGTCCACCCCGTCATCGATACAGCACGTGACGGCATCGCAGGCGCGATCGACCAGGGCGGCTACAGGTTCGCTGCGCTCGAATTCAGTCAGCACGAAATCGACGTCGTCCCCATCGGTGACCGGACCGATCCCGACCCGCAACCGCGGAACTGCTTCCGTCCCCAGTGCCCCCAGGACGGAGGCAAGGCCGTTATGCCCTCCGTCGCTGCCTCCACGCCGCAGGCGTATTCGCGAAAACGGCAAGGTGAAATCGTCGCAAACCACCAGCACCTGCCCGGGACCGAAGGTCTCCTGCCGCCGCAACGCGGATACGGCATCCCCGCTCCGGTTCATGTAGGTCTGCGGTTTCAACAGGGTAATCTCGTCGGTGTCCAGTCGGACCCGCGCCGTTTCGCAATCCGGTCCGGACTGCCAGAACCCTCCATGCTCCTCCAGGAGCCGATCGGCAACCATGAATCCGATGTTGTGGCGGGTAGCGGCGTATCGGGGACCTGGATTACCCAACCCGACCACGATGCGGATATGGGCTTCGAGAGGTTCAGGAGTCGTCGTCTCCTGCGTCATCTGTCTGTTCGATCTCTCCGTCTTCTTCCGGAGCTTCGCCTTCGAGCGGCTCCTCTTCCTCCTCCTCGACCTGCTCTTCGTCGACCGTCAGACGCGGCGACAGCACGCTGACTATGGTGGTGGCAGGATCCGTCATGATCCGGTTGTCCTGTTCCAGGAGATCGCTTACGTGAATGCTGCTGCCGATGTCGAGTTCGGCGATTTCGATCTCGACGCGAGACGGCAACTCCGAAGCCAGGCAAACCATTTCCAGCCGCTGCAGGGAATGCTGCACGGCGCCACCGCCGACATGCACCCCTACGGGTATACCGACCGTGGAAATCGGCACCTCGACGCGCAAATGCTCTTCGGGATCGATTCTGAGCATGTCTACGTGCAGGATATCGCCCGTGACCTTGTGATACTGGATTTCACGCACCACGGCCTGGTCTCCGGAGCCGTTGCCGCTCATCTGCAGCAGAAAGACGGCATCCTGGCCACCCTTGCTCAGTGCACGCTCGAGGGAGAGGGTTTCCACCTTGAAAGGGAGCGGTTCCCGGTGACGGCCGTAAATGATGCCGGGGAGCATGCCCCCATCCCGTCGCAACCGACCGACCGGCCCTTTGCCACGCTCGCTTCGCTCCTCGATATCCAGCTTGATCTCGTCGCGGCTGAAAATCTGCATCTTGACCGCATGCATGGATCACATCTCCCGACTCGGGTTTCTTCGCCCGGGCAGCATTCCACCCGGCACTTGCCGCTTGCGATTATTGGCTGCCCGGCGAGGACTTGAACCTCGATAGACGGAACCAAAATCCGTTGTCCTACCAATTGAACGACCGGGCAGCAAAATGGGTTTTCTTTCCCTGGCTGAACCAGCATATGCGCGTCCCTCGGTTGGCCGGGGAACTGCGCGTCTTCCACTAATCCTGGGTCCTGCAATGAAAAGACCGGATGCCCTTCGCCGTCAGCTGCGAGTGAGCCGACGCGGCGGCGATCCGGTCGTCGAATATGCCGTATACGGCGGAGCCGCTGCCGGTCAGGGATGCGGTTGCGGCACCAGCGGCCAGCAGTTGCTCTCTTGTATCTGCGACGATGGGTTTGGCTCGTTCGACGATCGGCTGGAAGTCGTTGTCGACCAACTCGACCAGGCGATCCGTATCGACGCGCCCGCCGCCAAGCGAGCCAGCAAATCTAGCGTAAGCCGAAATGGGTGTCAATTTGAGACCGCGTAGTTGAGCGTAGGCCCAGGCGGTATCGACTTCCACCCCGGGATAAGCGATGACGTACTCGAGCCGTTGGCACGAAACCGGCTCGATGATTTCGCCGCGCCCCCGAATCACGGCAGTCCCCCCGCGGACCAGGAAGGGAACATCCGACCCGAGCGCAGCCCCCCAGGCGGCAAGGGTGTCCGTATCGGTCTGAACTCCCGTGATCGCGGCCATCGCCCTGAGTACGGCCGCTGCATCGGCGCTGCCCCCACCGAGGCCGGCCCCGACCGGGATCCGCTTTTCGAGGTGAACATGCACAGGCTGGTGATCGCCTCCCATCCGGCGGCGGCACAGGCTGAGGGCGCGCATCACCAGGTTGTCGGCGCACGCCAGCTCCGAGGCCGAACAACTCATGCGGTCGGAGGAGGCGGGAAAGAACTCCAACCTGTCGCTGAGGTCGACAGTCTGGCAGATACTGACCAGGTCGTGGAAGCCATCCTCCCGTCTGCCGAGGATCTTCAGACCCAGGTTGACCTTGGCATGCGCTTTTTCCACCAACAAGGGGTCCTGTCCGGTTTCTCCGGGGCCCGGGGTCACGATGCTTGACCTCCACAAATACGAACCATATAATCCGAAATCTGCACATCAATTGTATGTCCTTTTCCCCGGCCCGACATCCTTCCCGTTCCGTCAGGAACCACACAACCGATTGTTTTTTTACAACGTTGTAGCATCTGTACGGCACCTGCCACTACCCGGAGGATTCGCCGGGTTGTGCCTTGTCTGCAGCTTTTTCGCCGCTGCCTCCGGTACCTGGGGACAGTCTCTCGAAGAGCGCTCCGACGACGATTTCAAGCTGGCGCGCAATCTGTTTCGCGATGCCGGCGACTACGGTACCGCCTCCCAGCTGTTCGCGGACTTCATCCGCAACTATCCCCACCACCGCAACCTTCCCGAAGCCCGTTTGCTTCTGGCGCGTTCGTACGCCCGCAGCGGGCGTTGCGAGCAAGCCGTTCCCGCTTACGAAGAGTACCTCACGGAGCATCCCGAGCACCTCGGTACGGCCGAAGCGAGGCGGGAGCGAGCTGTCTGTTGGGAACAACTCGGAGAGTTTGCGAGGGCCGCGGTTGCGCACGAAGAGATCCAGCGGCTGTTCCCGGTCGGTGAATTCGCCGTTCCCGCCCTCATCGACGCCGCAGCCAACTACACCAGGGCACAGAACCTGCCGGCGGCAATCGCGGCCTACGAGCGCCTGATTGCGGAGTACGCCAGCCACCGGCTGGCCTCCAGGGCGCGCTTCAACATGGCCCGCATCGCCTTCGCCTCCGGCAGGGCCGATCGCGCGCAGCGCCTGCTCGATCAGGTTACAACCTCCGGGCGGGACGCCGACGCCGTAAAGGACGCCTTTCTGCTGACGGGCAGGATCCAGCTCTTTCTCGGTAAACCGGCCCTGGCCGAGCAGGCTTTCACGGCGTTGCGCAACCGGTACCCGCGCTCTGACCACGCGGACAGCTCCTGGTTCGAATCCGGGGATTACGCCATTGCGAAAGCGCAGTACGACCGCGCGGTCGAAGTCTTCAACCAGGCGCGCAAGCAGGTATCCGATCCGGGGTTGCGGCGGCGGGCCGAGCTCGGGGCGGCCGAGGCATTGCGTCTGAGCGGCCGTTACAAGGCCGCCCTCGTGCGCTATCGACGGCTCGCGGAGGATTCCGGGGCGGGCGACCTCATACGGGGTTCCGCTCAGCTCGGGGTTGCCATTTGCCATGGCCACACGGACCGCTTCGCCGAAGCGATCCCTTTGTTCCTGGCAGTCATTCAACAACCCGCCACCCCCCGAACCTCTCCGTTTCGAGCCAAGGCGATGGAAGAGCTGGCGGCGCTGTACCGCCGCCGCGGCGATCTGACCCGCTCCGCCACCTGGTACAGACATTATCTGAACGATGCAGAAAACCAGGATGCGAGGGCCCAGGCACAGGTGCGACTGAACCTCGCCCAGGTCCTCGATGCGGCCGGGTACAGCAACGACGCGATTGCCCAGTTCCAGCATCTCCTGCACGTCGATGCGGCCATCGCCGCACAAGCGCAACTGGGTACGGCACGCGCCTACGAACACGGCGGCCTTCCCGGATTCGCGCTGCGGGAGTATCTGACCTTTCTGGAACGCTTTCCCGCGCACGTGCTGGCAGCAGAGGCGCGCCGGCGAGTCGAGTATCTGCGCGAGTTCACCATTCTCGACAGATCCGGCCTCGACCGCGCCCTGCGACAGGCCTGGCTGGACGAGCTCGGCGGCGCCCCGCGGCAGGAGGTCCGGTTCCGGGTAATCAATACCCTGAGAGAGAACCACGATTACCCCAATGCCGTTCGGCAGCTGGAGGCATTCGTCGCCGACTACGGCGGCGACGAAACGATTGCCGAAGCCGAATTCCTCCTCGCTGACTGCCTGCAGTCGCTGGCTCGCCAGCGCCGGGCAGAGGGGCTCGATTCCCAGGCAGACTCACTGCTGCGGCTTGGCCTGCAGCGGTTTCGCGAGCTCGCCGCTGAAGGAGACGAGCGCTGGCATCGGCTCGCCCGGTTCCGCCTTCTCGACGCGGATCTGGAGGAAACCGGCGCGGACCAACGGGCACTTCTGCTTGCGGAACGGCTGGTCTCGTTCCGGCTGAACGAGGGCGTCGGCCCGGAACTGCGAGCCGCCGCCGAACTGAAACTGGCCGACGCTCTCAGGTACGCAGCGACGGACAGCGACCACTGGGGAGCGGCACTTGCCGCCTATCGACGCGCCTTCGGCGAATCGCCGGGTGGGGAGTATGCACCGAAGGCGCGTTTCGGCGCCGCCGCAAGCCGGGCCCGGTTGGGCGAGACGGCGGCTGCCGTCGATTCCCTCGAAGCCCTCCTTGGAGATCTCTCCGGCAGCTCCCTGATTCCGGAGGTCCTGTTCGAGCTCGGCAAGGCATTGATGGCCGAATCGAGAATCGTCGAGGGAGCGGCCCGCTTCGAGGAACTGCTGCTGGCCTACCCGGCGTTTCCCGAGCGCCGGGAAGTGCAGATGGCCCTGGCGTCCGCCTACCTCGAACTCGGCAGCTATCCCGCCGCCGTCTCGGCGCTGCAGCAGCTGCAGAAATCAGACCCCCAGGGGGAGCCCGGGGCCGTCATCCGGAGGCAACTGGCCAGGGCCTACGAACGCAATGGGGACTACCAGGCATCCCTGGGACTGTTCGAACAGCTGTTGTCCGCCCATCCATCGGCGGCCTACGCCGACAGCATGAAACTGGCGAAAGCCCGTCTGTTGCGGCGCCTGAATCGCCCGGAGGAAGCGGTCGCCCTTTTCGAACGGCTGCGCCGCAGCTCCATTGCAGAGGTGGCTTCCGCTGCTTCACGGGCGGCGGGAGATCACCATTTCGCCGCCGGTCGCTTCGACCGCGCCCTTGCCTCCTACGAGGCCGGCAAGGGAACCGCCGTCGACGGTTTGCGGGCAGTCTGTCTCTACAGACTCGGACGTGCCGACGCCGCCAAAAAAATCGCCGGTTCCGTTCTCGACAATGTGCCCGAGGGAGGTGCATGGTACTGGATTCTCACCCTGGAATCCGGACGGCACTACCTGCGCGTTCACAACTACGGCAGGGCGCTGAAGATTTTTCGGGGCGCGGAAAAGCAGGCTGAAAGAACCAGCGCCGTCAGCCCGGGATTCGAGATCCCGGACGAAGAGCTGGTCAAAATCACAGAGAACCCGGCAGCGGCGGCCAGCTATTTCGTCGTCACAGCCTTATGGGAGCAGAACCTTCGGGAACCGACCGAAGAGCGGGCGGCGCGCGCCCTGGAAGCCCAGGTGCAGTTCGCCCGCAAGCACGGGGAATCGGCGTTCGGGGCAAACGTCCACCTGCGCCTGGGCCACTACTACCGGGGCGTGCTCAAGCAGCTGCTCCCGGCGGCCGGGGCTTTTCGCCGTGTCGTCGACGGGGCCGGTTCCGACGCACAGAAGCAGGAGGCGTTCTGGTCGCTCCTGCTCTGTTACCGAGACCTGTTCGAGTGGGACGAGGCCCGCCGCATTGCCAGACGCCTGCTGGAACAGTATCCCGACCACCCGCACGCCAATGCCGTGCATCTCGAAATCGGCTACATTCTCAAGGAAAGAGGCCAGTACAGCCAGGCGATCGAATATCTGGAAGGTGTTCTCGAATGGGCTCAGGGGGATATCGCAGCTCAGGCCCGTTACTACATCGGCGAATCCTTCCAGCGGATGGGACTTTACCGCGATGCCATCGAAGCCTACTACCGGGTCTCCTTTCACGGATCCGGCGTGTTCGCCGGCTGGATCAACTCCGCAGATTTCAAACGCGCACAGTGCCACGAAGAGCTGGGGGAACTCGCACAGGCGGCCAGTATCTACGACCGCATCATCCGCCGCGAAGGCAGCGACAGCGAATACGGCAAGATCGCCCGGGAGGGCCTCGAGCGCACGAGGAACCGGTGAGTGGCACCGGCACCCTGCTGAAAAGCCGACAGTGGAATTCAGAAGGTCCCATCCCGGCAGGCAGCGCCAGGCCCCGGGTTAGCCGCGCAGGCAACCGAAACGGTGCGCACCCCGACAGGCCTTTGCCGGGGGTATTCCTGCGCCGAGGTATGCAGCCGGGCCCAGACTGAGCATGGCGGGCAAGAGCGAACGCATACTCCTGTTCACACAGGACCCGCGGATGCGCGAAGAAACCACCTCGGCCCTCGAGGCGCTGCAGACAGTAGAGGTGCGCGAGGCTCCGGCGCTGAGAAGGCTTCTCGACCGCGGAGCCGACCTGGTGATCGTCGACCTCAACCTTCCCAGTCGGGCGCTCGCCGCCGCGGCGGCGTTACTGAGCGACCGTCGCGAACTGCCCGCGCTGATTCTGGCAACCGGATCGGCGGCCCAATGGCACCGGATATCCCGGGGTAACCCGCTCGAAGAGGTCGTTCAGGCTCCAGTCTCACCCGAAGACCTGCGCGGCCGCGTCCAGGGACTGCTGGAAAAAAGCCGCTTCCTGCACGATCGCCTCGTCGGCCGTTCCGAGGCGATCCGCGAGTTGCGCGACCGCATCCTGTTGATTGCCCCGACCCAGGTAACCGTTCTGATCAGCGGCGAAAGCGGGGTCGGCAAGGATGTCGTCGCCCAGGCCCTGCATCACTACAGCCCGCGCTGCAATCGCCCCTTCAAGGTGCTGAACTGCGGCGCCATTCCGGAAAACCTGCTTGAAAACGAGCTCTTCGGTCACGAAAGGGGTGCCTTTACCGATGCGCGCGCCCGGTATCGGGGGGTTTTCGAGCAGGCCGACGGAGGCACTGTTTTCCTCGACGAAATCGGCGAAATGGCGTTGTCAGCACAGGTGCGGCTGCTGCGCGTCCTCGAGGAACGGGAAATCACCCGCATCGGCGGCGATTCCGCCATTCCTGTCGACGTCCGCGTAATAGCGGCGAGCAACAAGGACCTGTCCCAGGCGGTAACCGTCGGCGAGTTCCGGCGCGACCTGTACCACCGGCTCAAGGTTGTCGAGTTGAACATCCCGCCGCTGCGACAGCGCCGCGAAGACATCGAACCCCTGGTCGACCACTTCGTCCGCGTTCACGGCCGGGATGCTCCCACCCGTTTCGCCGGCTTTTCCGACGCTGCCATCGAGCTGCTGACGGAATACGACTGGCCTGGGAACATCCGGGAGGTGCGCAACCTCGTCGAGCGGCTGCTGTTTCTCGGTCCTTCGGGCCAGGTGGAACCCGAAGACCTGCTTCCCCACCTGGAAACCCCTCCCTCCGGGTTGCGGCAGTTGCCGGTGGCGACCAACAAAACCCCGGATCAGTCCGAGCGGGAGTTGATCTACTTCGCCCTTCTCGACCTCAAACGCGAAGTCTCCGAGTTGCGGCAGCTGGTCGACGAGCGCCTGGGCAACCGGGCGCCGCTTCCGCCGCGACCGATCTACCAGGTCGATGAAGAGATCGAGGAGGTTCCCCGGATGGACGGACCCGAATTCGATCCGGCAGCGATCGGGTCTTCCCGAACCGGCGTGCGCCCCCTCAGGGAGCTGGAGCGGGAGGCGATCGAGCAGGCCCTCAAAAGGGTCAACGGCAACCGCCGAAAAGCGGCGGAAATGCTTGGAATCGGGTTGCGCACCCTCTACCGAAAGCTCGTTGACTACCGGCTGAAATGACCGTCCGCGCACGAGCTTGCGCCGCGACCCTGGTGACGGCGCTCGCCATTGCCCCGGCCTCGGGACAAGACCCGGGAATGGCTGCCAGGGCTCAGCTGGAGAACCTCGGGGAGGCGTTTCGCATGGTCTACGACCGCGCATCCCCCGCCGTCGTGCTGATCCGGACGACTCCCAGCACGGTTGCGATTCGCCGCTTTCTGCCCCCGTACCACCCCGAGATCGAAAAAGAGCACTTCAACTATCTGGGATCCGGTACTCTGGTCAGCGCCGACGGGTACGTTCTCAGCAATCACCACGTAATCAACGCCGCCGACTCGATCAGCGTCGTCCTGTCAGACCGGCGCGCCTTCCCCGCTACCGTGGTCGGATCGGATTCCCTGATCGACATCGCCGTCCTGAAGATCGATGCCGACGGGCTGCCTGTGGTCCCTTTCGGGCGGTCGGACGAGCTCCGCATCGGTGACTGGGTACTGGCCATCGGCCACCCTCTGGGGCTCGGCTTGACGCTCACACACGGAATCGTATCCGCCCTGGGACGCCAGGCCGAGGTCATTCGGGGCAACTACGCGATCGAGAGCTTCATCCAGACCAACGCCGTCATAAACCGCGGCAACTCGGGCGGACCGCTGCTCAACCTGGACGGAGAAGTCGTCGGCATCAACACCGCGATCTCGACCCGCACCGGCTATTTCATAGGATACGGGCTTGCGGTACCCATCGACCTGGTACAGGAAGCGATGCGGGATATCCTCGAACACGGCCGCACGGTGCACGGCTATATCGGCATCTCGATGCTCGATGTCGACCAGGCACTGGTCGAACGCGCCGGTCTGGGGGGGACAGTGCCTCGGGGCGTCTTCATCAACCACGTCGACGAGGACTCCCCCGCCTCAGGTGCCGGGTTGCTGCACGGCGACGTGGTGCTCGCTCTCGACGAACGCGAGGTAAACCTCAGCAACGAAGTCCAGACTCTTATCTACGCCCGCGACCCTGGCGACCGCGTTTCCCTGACCATCGTCCGGAATGGGGATACCATGTTCGTTCCAGTGATACTGGGGGAGCCTGAACGGGACCGGTTGCTCGCCGAAGGGAGGCGGCGGCTTTCGCAACTCGGCCTTGTGGTCGGCCCGCTGTCACCCGAGCGTGCCGAGCAACTCGGGTTCACGCGCGAAATTGCCGGCGAGCTCGGGTTCCTCAACGGCGAAGAGGCCGTCGCCGTACTCGAGATCGACGCCGACGGTCCAGCGGCCTCAAAGGGGATTCGACAATTCGACATCATTACTGAAATCGACAGGGAACGGGTCGTCTCCGCCGAAAACCTGCTCGAGGTGGTCTCGGTGCTGGAAGCGGAGAAATCCGCCCTTTTCTGGATCTGGCGAGCCGGTCGGGGCATCGATGTCCGCGCCTTGAAAATCCGGAACAACTGATGGAGGACTTCAGAGGCGCTGACGGAATGCTGCTGATCGGGGCGTCGGAAAACAACGCCGATCTGCATTACGCCAGCGGCTTTCTGGCCCCTGACCCCTACACCTTCGTTCAGTCCGCGGAGGCCAGCACGATACTCGTCAGCGAACTGGAGATCGACCGCGCCAAGGCCCAGGCCGGCGTCGACCGGGTGCTTTCCATTGCTCCTTTCCAGCACCAGGCCGCACAGCAATCCCCACCGCTCCCGGCGGCCTGCCTGTACTTCGGAGCTGTGGCGCTGGCGCTGTCAGAGATCGGGTTGAAACGGCTGCTGGTGCCGGCCGAGTTTCCCCTCGCGGCCGCTGATTTCCTACGCACGGCCGGGTATGAGCTCCAGGTTGCCGAACCCCCGCTTTTTCCGCAGCGAGCCATCAAGAGCCCGGCGGAGCTGGATGCGATTCAATCCGCTTTGAAGGCTGCCGAGGCCGGAATGGAAGCCGCCATCGCGGCCCTCCGAGCCTCTTCAGTGGAGGACGACGGTCTTCTGCGGCTGGAGGGAGAAACCCTTACTTCGGAGAAGATCCGCTACCTGATTCACCATCGCCTGCTCGAGCTGAACTGCGTCGCCGAGCACACCATTGTCGCCTGCGGGCGGGACAGCTGCGACCCCCATGAGGAGGGAAGCGGCCCGTTGCGGGCTCATCAACCCATTGTGATCGACATCTTCCCGCGGTCGGCCGCGACCCGCTATTTCGGCGATATCACCCGCACCGTCGTCAAGGGACGTGCCGGGGATTCCCTGAAGCGGATGTACGAAACGGTCCTGAGCGCCCAGGAGCGGGGGCTGGGCCTTGTTTGCAACCAGGCGGACGGCCGTGAAATCCATCGCGAAATCCTCGCCCTGTTCGAGGAGGCAGGTTTCGAAACAGGAGAGCGGGATGGCCGCATGCAGGGCTTCTTTCACGGGACCGGGCATGGCCTCGGACTCGAGATTCACGAGAGCCCGGGTATTTCTTCACGCGGTGGCAGACTCGAAACCGGCCACGTCGTCACCGTGGAACCGGGGCTGTACTACGCCGGGGTCGGCGGAGTGAGGATCGAGGATGTCGTGGCGGTCGAGGATGGCGGCTGCAGGGTTCTCACCAGCTTTCCCAGGTTCCTCGAATTGTAGTTCCTGCGCGCCCGGGCAATGGCCCCCCGGGACACCAGCGGGCAGGGTGTTCATTTGCGAATCCATACTCGATTGAGGAAGTTCTGGAGTCGGCTTGATGAGCCGCAATCAGGCAGGCCTTCGCTTTCCTCCCATGCTGATAAATCGCTACAGGTTTGTAATCGGTTCCCTGGTCATCGCCGCGGGCATGATCTACCTGTTCTCGGCCGGAGTACGCGAGTCGGCTGCCCATCACATGACCCTGTCGATGCTGGAGCGCGCCGACGATGCGCAACTCACCGGCCGCCGCATCCAACTTGGAGGCTGTACGGTAGTCAGGGGATCGATTCGATGGGACGAGTACCGCCACCGGCCGGAATTCACCGTCGGCGACGGCGAGCGCACCCTGCAGGTCAGGTATTCCGGAAACACCGTCCTGCCCGACACCTTTCAGGATGAGGCGCTGGTGGTGATGGAAGGCCGGTACCTGCCGCGGCAGCGTCTCTTCGAGGCCGACATCATCTTCGCCAAATGCCCTTCGAAATACGAAGGCCAGAGTTACGAGGGCCATGTCGAGGCAATGGGCGAAGCGGTCAGGCCTTAGCTCCAACCCACTCCTGCAACATCTGAACCCCTGATATGGTCGACGTCGGCTACTTTGCCCTGTGCCTGGCGTTGGTAGCGGCGGGGTACGCCGTGTTCGCCTCGCTTTACGGCGCCCGCAGAGATCAGGAAAGGCTCGTTCGCAGCGGGGAAAACGCCGCTCTGGCGGTGTTCGTTCTGCTCGGTATCGCTGTAATGGGCTTGTGGTACGCCATCCTCACCGGCGACTTCTCCGTCCAGTACGTCGCCGAGAACTCGAACCGGGCGATGCCGACCCTCTACGTGATCGCTTCGTTGTGGGGCGGGCAGAACGGCTCGGTGATGTTCTGGGGGTGGATGGTCTCCATCTACATGGCGGCCGTGCTGCTCGTCAATCGCTACCGCTATCGCGACCTGATGCCCTACGTAACCGCAGTCCTGGCCGGGTATTGTTTTTTCTTTATCCTGTTGAATCTGTACGCCGCCGATCCCTTCAGGCGATTGCCCTTTGCCCCCGCTGACGGCAACGGCCTCAACCCGATTCTTCAGCATCCCTACATGGCGATCCACCCGCCCATGCTGTACGCCGGAATGGTCGGTATGGCGGTTCCCTTCGCCTTTGCGCTCGCCGCTTTGATGTCCGGCAACCTCGACAGCAACTGGCTGCGAGCCATGCGCAGGTGGCTGCTCATTCCCTGGGCGCTGTTGGGCGCCGGCCTCCTTCTGGGAGGAAAATGGGCCTACGTCGAGCTCGGTTGGGGTGGCTACTGGGCCTGGGACCCGGTAGAGAACGCGTCTCTGATGCCGTGGCTGGCAGCGACCGCGCTGCTGCACTCGATCATGATCCAGGAACGCAAGGGGATGCTCAAAGTCTGGAACATCATCCTCGTCTTCCTTACCTACGGCATGACGGTGTTCGGAACGTTCATCACCCGCAGCGGCCTGATCGAGTCGGTTCACTCGTTTGCCCAGTCGAGCATCGGAAGCTACTTCGTCGTCTACCTCGTTCTGCTGGCCGTCGGATCGACGGCGCTGCTTCTGTACCGGTTGCCGGCCCTGCGCAGCAGCAGCCGGCTCGAATCTTTCGCTTCGCGGGAAACGGCTTTTCTTCTCAACAACTGGATCCTCCTCGGGATGCTGTTCGCCGTCCTTTGGGGAACCCTGTTTCCCGTTCTATCCGAAGCCGTGACCGGGGACAAGATCACCGTGGGCCCCCCCTTCTTCAACCGCATCAACGTGCCGTTGGGATTGGTTCTGTTGCTTCTCACAGGCGCCGGCCCCCTGTTTGCCTGGCGGCGAACGTCCCCGGAAAGCCTTAAGCGCAATTTTGCCGCACCCCTTGCCGGCGCCGCTGCCACTGCTGTCTGTGCGATACTTCTGGGAGTGAGCGATCTGTACGCGGCCGTCTCGCTGGCTTTGTGCGGCTTCGTATTCTGTTCCGTCGCTCTCGAGTTCTACCGCGGCGCGGTGTCGCGGCGCCGCAGCACCGGCGACACGGTTGTTGCAGCTCTGCTGCGGCTGTTGAGCAAGAGCAGGCGCCGCTACGGGGGATACCTCGTGCACATCGCCATGGTTTTGCTGTTCGTAGGTTTCACGGGAAAGGCTTTTTCAACGGAGAAGGAGTTCGTTCTCGATTATGGAGAGGAACAGCAGATCGGCCGCTACTCGGTAACTTTCGAGTCCCTTGCGCACCACGAAGACCCTCACAAGTCGACCAGGGCCGCGGCGCTGTCCCTTCGCCGCGACGGTGAGTTTCTCGCAACCCTGTTGCCCGAACGGCGTTTCTACCACCGCTCCGAGCAGAACACCACGGAAGTCGCGATCTGGTCTTCGCGGCTGGAGGACTTCTACCTGATCCTGGTGGGAACTGCCAGCGACGACAGCACCAAGTTCCAGGTGTACATAAACCCGCTCGTCAACTGCGTATGGGCCGGTGGAATCCTTTTCCTGCTCAGCTCTCTGTGGGTCATGTGGCCATCGGCCCGGGAGCGCCGCCTGGCTGAGCTCGACCGCGAATCGTTCCGCGGCGGGACAGCTGCCACGGGGTTACCGGAACCTGCCGGGGCCCGCGTCTGAATTCCCGTGATTCGCGCAGCCGCGATTTCCGCATGCCTGGGCCTGGCCACCTGGTTCCCCGCAGCCAGCCACGCCGAAACAACGGGCCCGGTCGCACGGTTCCCCACTCCGGAACAGATCAAGGAGGTCGCCTCAGACCTGGTCTGTCTTTGCGGGAGCTGCCCCCGCGAATCCCTGGCGACCTGCGTCTGCACCGCCTTCGCCGTTCCAGAACGGGAGGCAATCGGCCGCCAGATGGCCTCGGGAATGAGCGCCGAAGAGATCGTCGCCAGTTACGTCGAGCGCTTTGGCAATACGGTTCTTTCCGAGCCTCCTCCCGGAAGTTCACGATGGATCAGCCGCCTGACGCCGGTCGCCGTTCTTTTTGCGGGCGTCCTCGCCGTTCTCGCGGTTCTGCACCGTTGGCTTCGGAGAAAGGGGGATCCCGTCGCGGAAACCCTCCTCCCGAAGGACGACGATAGCGCGGATTACGAATCCCGACTGCGGGAAGACCTCGCGCGAATGGACAGGGAGTAAGCCGCGCGTGGAGATCGCAATTACCGCCACCTGCGTGGCACTGGCGCTGACAATCCTGGCATTCGTTGTGGTTCCCTTTTTCGACGCCACCTCCGGTTCGGCGGCTCGGCGAGCGGCCGGGCGGCGGCGACTGGCTTTGCACGAGCGCAAGGAACAACTGTACTCATCGATTAAAGAGCTCGAATTCGACCACTCCGTCGGCAAGTTGTCCGACGACGAATACCGGCGACAAAGGGGGGCGCTGGAAGATCAGGCGGTCGCCATCCTGCGCGAACTCGATCAGCCGAACGGATATCCCGAATCGGAGCAACTAGCCGCCCGCATCGAGCGTGACATCGCCGAAATGCGCTCCCGGCGGGATCATCCCGGGGCTCCTGCTTTCTTCTGCACTGCCTGCGGTGCCCCTGGTGCGGCGAGCCATCGCTTCTGCTCCCAGTGCGGCGCCCGCCTGTGATTCGGGTGAAGGCGCCGGGCCGGGCCGCCATCCTCGATATTGCACTGTTTCTCGCTCCGGTCTGCGGCGACACCATCGATGCCTACGTCGTTCACGGAGAATCGGGCCAACCGGTGGGCGGTACAGAAGTCGCCTTCCTGGTCGACCGGGGCACCCCGGAGGAGATCCTGCGCAAGCGCACCGACAACTGGGGCCGAATCTCCTTCTCCGGTCCTTTCCTGACCCGGGATCTGACCTTCGTACTCGTCCCTTTCTACCGCGGCATTCCCTATCCATCCGCGCGTTTACGGGCGGATTCGCAGAAACAGATCGTCCTCGAGGTATTCGACCCGGGCGGCGAGAGGGCCGACCTGAAGATCGACAACCACCGCATGGTGCTTACCGTCAGCCGGGAAACGATCGAGGTCGCTCAGTTCGTCGAGATCGAAAACCAGGGACGCGCAACCTACACGGGAAGCGGGGATGGGAAGGAACGGCGAGTCACCGAGTTTCTGCTGCCTGCCGGCCTGTTCGGCCTGCGTTCCCTTTCCGGCGACTTGGTACCGGGAGAGGCCAACCGGTTCCACGATACCCAACCTCTGCCACCGGGACGTTCAACGGTTGCCTTCTCCTTCGGGCTCGATCGGACAACCGCCGGCTCGCGGTACCGTCACCACTTTCTTTATCCGACCGGGCTTCTCGAACTGTACCTGTCCCCGCCGACCATCGATCTGCCGGCGCCATTCATCGACCGTGGCGAAGTCCCGATTCACGAGCGCCCGTACCGGTGGTACGTGCTCCAACCCGAAGCCGGCGCTGCCGTAGTCGACATCCCGCTGCCAGCCCACCGTCCGAAAGGCTGGATGATGAAATGGCTTGCCCTGGGGGGTTCGTTGATGACTCTCCTGTTCGCAGCAGGAGCAAGCAGGGTCCTGCGAGTCCCCGAGGAAACCGGGTACTCGCGCGAGCAGTTAGCCCGGTCCGCAGGGGTGGACCCTCGGGCGACCCGGGAAGACCTCGAGCAAGCACGCATACAGCTCGTTAAAAAGCTGGCGTCCTGTCCGGAGAGTGATCTCGCGAGGGATGAACGCGCCAGCCGGGATGGTCTGATGCGCCGCGCCGAGGCTGTATATCAACTGCTCGACGGGGAGGCGGATGCAGGAAACTCATGACCGTACCTGCCATTCAACTTTACGATGTGACCAAACGATTCGGGTCCCTGGTGGCCCTGGACGGAATTTCGCTCACCATACAGTCCGGTGAGTTCGTCCTCGTTGCCGGTCCCAACGGTGCCGGAAAAAGCACCCTGGTGCGACTGTTTTCCGGCCTGTCACAACCTACCCGTGGCCGGGTGCTGATTTCCGGTCTGGAGCCGCGCAATGCCTCCGCGCGTCGCGCCGTTGGCTTGCTTTCGCATCAGCCGCTGCTTTACGACGATCTCTCTGCACGGGAAAACCTCGACTTCTTCGCCCGCATGTACGGAGTGCGGCCCCGGTCCCGTGTGGACGACCTGATCGCCGAGGGGGGAATCGTGCGGTTTCAGCACCGCAGGGTTGGCGATCTTTCGCGCGGGATGAAGCAGCGCCTGGCCCTCGCGCGGGCCATGGTTCAGGAACCGGAGTTGCTGTTTCTCGACGAGCCGTTCGAGGCTCTGGACCGCAACGGATCCGACGACTTGCTCCGGCAGCTGAAGGCGTTCAAGAGCCGGGGGAAGACCGTTGTCGTCATCGCCCACCGCTGCGAGGAACTGGCATGCCTCGTGACCCGCCTGGTCCTGTTGCGCGCCGGGCGCCTGGAGCGGAACTCCTTGTGGGAAGGAGACGCCGGTCAGCTGCGGGAGGCCTGCACGGTTCAAGTGTCGAGGTGAAATCGCGGGTTCGGGATTATGGAAAGAACCGGACGAGAGGGTGCTTCCTTGACAAGGCAGATCGGCACCCTCTTGTGGAAGGACACAATGCTCGAGTGGCGCACGAGAGCGCGGCTGGTACCCACAGCCTTTTTCGTGCTCCTGATGCTGTTGGTTTTCAACTTTTCCTTCGAGTTGGGCGGGGCCGCCCTGACCGAGATCGGCCCGGGTGTATTGTGGGGGTCCTATGTATTCGCGAGCCTGTTCGGCCTTAACCAGACCTTCGCATCGGAGCGGGAAAGCCACTGTCTCGATGCCCTGCTGCTTGCCGCCAACAGTCCCACCGCCCTTTACCTGGCCAAGATGCTGGGTAACGTCCTGTTTCTTCTCCTGGTCGAAATAATCAGCATGCCGGTTTTCGCGCTGTTTTTCAACCTCCCTTTCAGCCCTCCGCTTCTTCTCTTGTTGCCGGTTCTGCTGCTTGGCTCGGCAGGGCTGGCCGCGGTGGGAACACTGTTTGCCGCCATGGCGCAGCATACGCGTCTTCGCGAGTTCATTCTTCCCATGCTGATACTGCCGGTAATCGTTCCACTGATCATATCCTGCGTTGAAGCGACAACCGCGGTATTGGAGCAGGTGCGCCTGGGACTGCAACCGGATCTGCGTTCGCAGTGGTGGCGACACCTGCAGATTCTCACTGTATACGCGTTGGTTTTCACTACCCTGTCGACGATGTTGTTCGACTACGTTGTCGAGGAATCCTGACCCATGGCATCCCGCCTTCTGTCGATTTGCGTGTTTGCGGCAATGCTGCTGGCCCTGGCAGCGGTCTTCCTGTACGCCCCGACTGAGCGGGAAATGGGAAACGTGCAGCGGATCTTCTATTTCCACGTTCCGGCGGCCATGACCGCCTTCGCGGCTTTTTTCCTCGTCTTCATCGCCAGCATCGCCTACCTGAAAACGCGCCAGGTACGGTGGGACCGGATCGCCACGGCGGCAGCGGAGCTCGGGGTCCTGTTTTCGGCCATCAACCTGGTGACCGGTCCGCTGTGGGCGAAGCCGGTCTGGGGTGTGTTCTGGCGCTGGGAGCCCCGCCTGACGACAATGCTCATCACCTTTGCCATGTACGTCGCCTACCTCATGGTCCGTGCCTACGCATCGGGCCATGCGGACCGGATGCGACGCTACGCCGCAGTCCTCGGAGTCGTCGCGTTCGTCAATATTCCTCTCGTGCACTACTCTGTGGATTTATGGGCGCCAGAGCAGCAACTGCATCCCCAGCGAGGAGTCCAGATGGCCACGGAAATGGCCCAGACGAAATACCTCTGTTACGTGGCATTTGGATTACTGTTCTTCTACCTGATGAACCTGAGAGTTGAGCTGGAGCGCTCCGCAGCGATTCTCGAAGAAATGCGATTCCGCCAACGCCGGTCCGAATCCTGAAACTGCCGGCTGTGCCCCCAGTAACCACATCGAAATTCCCAAGGACCTTTGCGATGCAAACCGATCCCAACCTCCCCTACCTGTTCGCGGCTTGTTCCGCTGTCTGGATCATCCTGTTCGCCTACGTCGTCCACCTGAAAAAACGCAGCGATTCCCTGGCCGAGCAGCTGCGCAACCTGCCTTCCTCACCACGAGGCGAAGATGCCGAAAGTTGATTTTTTTCAACCACTTACGGTAGGAAAAACGAGGCGGGGAGAGGCTGTTGACACGTTTTTTTGCAGCGTGTTATATTTCGCCAACGCAGCGGGCAACCCCCCCTCCTGAAGGTGTGCGCCTACCATGGTTGAGATGCAGGTACGTGAAGTTCAGGCCAATTCCGGGACGTACCACCGAGTTGTCCTCCAGGAGAAAGAGGGGGCATCCTGCCTGCAGATCATGATCGGACCCAGCGAGGCCGGGGCAATTTCGGCAGCCCATAACGGGCAGAAACCGGTTCGTCCTCTGAGCTACGATCTGGCCTGCGCCTTGCTCAACGAAATAAACGCCCACATCGAGCGGATCGAGATCACTGGCCTCCGCGACGGCATTTACTACGCCGAGATTCACCTTCGAGACGCCGATGGTACTACCACTGCCATCGATTCGCGTCCGAGCGATGCGATCGCGCTTGCCTTGCGTACGGATGCGCCGATTTTCGCTTCTGAACAGGTGCTCCAGGAAGGGGCTGAAAGTACGCCGGAACAGTCCGAATCACCGGAATCTGTGCGTAGCGTGCCCGAACTGAAGAAACCGGGTTTCGGCGAGTTTTCCGGGACGGGGGTGGGAGGATTGTCCGAGCCGCCCGCCAGCGCCGAGGACACCCCTACCCCACTCGATTTACTGAAGAGGCGTTTGAGGCAGGCGGTGTCCGAGGAGGCCTACGAAGAAGCGGCGCGACTTCGCGACCGCATCACCGAACTGCAGCGCCAACCCTGAAAGCGGCATTGTTGATGAACACTGCGAACTCGGGACGAACCGGCGCTCTTGTGGAGATGTCCGTCATCCGGGTGAGCCCCTTTCCCCGCGTTGAAAAACCGCTCCTCTGGCTGTGCGAAAAAAATGCCGACATGCCTCGTTTGCTTCCGATCGCCATAGGGGAATTCGAGGCCGCGGCAATCCAGATGAAACTTCGTCGAGACCAGCCTCCCCTGCGACCTATCTCTCACGATTTGTTGACGACCATGCTCCAACGCTTGAACGCGGATGCACGACGGATCATCATTCACTCGGTACACAATTCCACTTTCTTTGCAACCGTCGTCCTCGAAATCGAAGGCGCCCTGCACGAGGTAGATGCTCGCCCTTCGGATGCGGTGGCCATGGGACTGCGGGCACAGGTCCCTTTGTATGCCACCGGGCAGGTTCTCGACATGGCGGGTTACTCGAGCGGCGATTCCATTGACAAGGCGATCGAGCACTTCTGCGAATTCGATCCCCAGATTGTCGACGATGCCGGACCAGGCCCGGACCTGAACGGTGACGCCGCCGGGGTTTCCCCCCCGGACGAGGTGGAAACCGCCATCGAAAACCCGGAAACCGCCCACTCGCACCGGCTGACACTGTTGCACCACCTTCTCGAAATAGCCGTCATCTGCGAGGAATACGAAAAAGCTGCGGAGTTGCGTGACGAGATTGCTCGCTCCACAGCGGAACACGACTCGTAATCGTAGTTCCTTCCGGGCTTCACCCCGACCGTATTGCTTGAACTTCCTGGGTATGATCCGTTTCGATGTTCCGGTTCGGTACCGGGCGGCCGTCGTCGCCTCGTTGTGGCTGCTTGCAGGTGCCTGCGGGGATTCGCCTGACGATCGCAGGTATTCAAGCCCCGCTGCTACATATAAAACCTACCGGGATGCCGTTGGAAAAAACGACGCCGTCGCGGCTTGGAACTGCCTGGCTGGGAGCTACCGGAAAGCCGACTTCGAAGGTGATCTGCAGCGTTGGAAGGACAACTGGCCGGAGCAGCGTCGAACCTTGGAGAAAGACCTGGCGAGGCGGGAGATCGTCGAAGAGCGCGAAATCAATAAACGAATCGCTTACCTGTTGTTCGATGTCGATACCGGCAGAACCGAATCGCCGACATCACCTTATTTCTACTTTCTCCGCGAGGACGATCCGGGCAACAAAGGTTGGAAGATTACCTCCTATCTCGACAGCACTTTCCACCAGGAGCTCGAGCGAGCCATCGAGAGCGGCGAATATTCGGTACCTCGCTGAATTTCAGGGCGCGACTTCGGCGGGCGGTCCTTTTCCCGCAACCCTTTCGGATTATTCCTGTTGTTGACAACTCCACTCGTGATGGCTCGAAACTCTGCAACCGATAATGCACGGCGCCCATTCCTTGCCCCTTGGATCCTCACCCCCCTACAGGGGCCTGACCCTTGCTGTGAGTGCACCAGCCTCGAAGAGGGAGGAAGGATAGTGGCATCGTCGGCTTTCAGAATTTGGGCTGCGGCAACAGTCGTCTTCATGGCGGGGATTGTAGCGCCGTCCGACGCCCGGAAGGGCAGCACCTTGTTCGGCGAAAACCAGGTCGAGACGATCAAAGCGATGAAAAAGATCGCAAAGGCAATAGGGGTGAAGCAGTGTACCTATTGCCACGTAAAAAGGGGAGGCAAGCCGAAGTTCGACCTGGAGACACCGAACAAGGAGATTGCCCGGCACATGAAGCTGGGGTTCGTCGACAGCCTGGTTTCACGAGGCAAGGTCGAACTGAGCCTTCCGCAGTCCGATTACAGAACCGGCGTGGTCGCCAAGTACGTCTCCTCGGGCGAAAACGCGGGCATTCACCTTACAGCAACAACCGGGGCGGCGTTGAAGGAGGGTGAAGATCTGCCGGAGGGTGTTGTGGCACAGAGCTATACAGGTGTGGTTGCCCTGCCGGAGGGGGTGGATGGCATTACGTGCATGACTTGCCACAACCGCAAGTTGCACTTCCTGACCTCACCCGGGTAGCGCGCCCGGTTCCGTAGTCCCTTGGGCGCGAAGGCATCGCGGCGAACCGGAATTGGACCGCTCTTCCCCCCAGGATGCGGCGGCGGTCGGCACTAAGTTGATGCCAGCGCCTGAACTACAGCATTCCCGATTTCGGCCGGACTCTGGCATACGCTGACTCCGGCCGTCTCGAGCACTTTCATCTTTTCGTCTGCAGTACCTTTGCCGCCTGAGATAATTGCCCCGGCGTGGCCCATGCGGCGACCGGGAGGTGCGGTGCGGCCCGCTATGAAGCCGATGACCGGTTTCTCCAAATACCGGCGAACGTACTCGGCGGCCTCTTCTTCGTCGTTTCCCCCGATTTCACCGATCATCACCACCGCGTCGGTCTCGTCATCCTCCCGGAACAGTTTGAACGCGTCGATAAAGCGAGTTCCGATAACAGGATCACCCCCAATGCCGATGCACGTCGACTGGCCGTGCCCCAGTCGGGTGAGCTGGTCCACCGCTTCGTAGGTGAGGGTTCCGCTGCGGGATACGACACCGATTCTCCCCCTCTTGTGAATGAACCCCGGCATGATCCCGATCTTGCACTTTCCGGGTGATATGATCCCGGGACAGTTGGGACCGATCAGCCGCGTCGACCGCCTCGCCACGTAGTGGTATGCACTGACCATGTCACGCACGGGGATGTTTTCCGAGATACAGACAACCAGCTCGATTCCGGCATCGGCTGCTTCCATGATGGCATCGGCTGCATAAGGCGCCGGAACGAAGATGATCGATGCGGTTGCGCCGGTATCCCGGACCCCCTCGGCCACTGTATTGAAAACCGGCAGTCCGGCAAACTCCTGGCCACCTTTTCCGGGAGTCGCGCCCCCGACAACCTGCGTTCCGTACTCGATCATCTGCCGGGTATGGAAGGAGCCCTCCGAACCGGTGATTCCCTGCACGAAGACGCGGGTGTCCTCACCGACGAGAATGCTCACGTCAGCAACCTCACGGCTTTCTCCGCGGCGTCCCTCAAACTGTTGCCGACAGTGAAATCCAGCCCGGATTCCCGCAGCCTTCCCGCAGCTTCTTCTGCATTCGTTCCAGCCAACCGGACCACGACCGGCACCTGTATGTCGATCTTTTTTCGCGCCTCGATAACACCATCGGCCACCCGGTCACACCGAACGATACCGCCGAAGATGTTGATCAGGATTGCTTTTACGTTCGGGTCGGACAGCAGAATCCGGAATCCGTTTTCCACGGTCTCGGCGCTGGCGCCGCCGCCCACATCGAGAAAGTTGGCCGGTCTGCCGCCGGCGAGTTTGATGATGTCCATCGTCGCCATGGCAAGGCCTGCACCGTTCACCATGCAGCCGATGTCGCCGTCGAGCTTTATGTAGTTCAAGCCGTGTTTCGATGCCTCGACTTCCAGGCCTTCTTCCTCGTCGAGGTCGCGCAGGTCGCCGTGGTCCCGGTGTCGAAAGGACCCGTTGTCATCGAAGTTTACCTTCGCGTCCAGCGCCAGAAGCTCACCCTCGCTGGTAAGGACCAACGGATTGACCTCGGCCAGCGAGCAATCCTCAGCCCGGTACATCTCGTGCAGCCCGAGGATGAACCGGGAGGCCTGGCGGACCGCCGCGCCGCTCAAACCAAGTCCGAATGCGAGACGTGACGCCTGAAAGGGAAGCAGGCCCGTGGCAGGATCCACGGTTTCCGAGAGGATTTTCTCCGGCGTTCGGGCGGCGACCTGCTCTATCTCCATCCCGCCCTCGGTGCTGGCCATGACCACCACCTTGGACTGCGTCCGGTCCAGGGTTATCCCGAGGTAGAATTCCCTGGCGATGTCGCTGGCTTTTTCCACCAGCACTTGTTTGACCCGCTGGCCTTCCGGTCCGGTCTGGTGGGTAACCAGCTGCATGCCGATGATCCGCTCAGCCGTTCGATGCGCCGCCGCGGCATTGTCAGCTGCCGTGATGCCACCCCCTTTCCCGCGACCTCCCGCGTGAATCTGTGCCTTTACCACGACTCGGCCTCCCAGGTCGGCGGCAATCCGTGCGGCGCCTTCTGGTGTGTCCGCAACGCCCCCCTGAGGCACCGGGACTCCGTAGTTGCGCAGCAGCTTTTTCGCCTGGAATTCGTGGATTTTCATGGCGATGGTTGCATCCCAGCCCTGGGAACCATCCGAAGACGCAACCCCTGAGAGGTGGCTGTGTTCAGAGAGGTCCGGCAGAGTACATCCGCAGACGCGCAAACCTCCGACTACCGACTGCGCTCCGGACCCTGGCTCGCGACGTGTTGGTGTTTACAAAAACTTCAACAGGAGATAGGCGGCAACTGCCGTTCCGGCAAGGGCTCCCCCGTAACAAAGCACACTTACGGACCGGCGATGCTTCCGCACACCCAACTCGTAGAGGGAAAAACGAATGCGGTGCGCTGCGTGAAACAGTGGCAGGGACATGAAAGCGAAGAAGTAGAGCTTGACCAGAGGGTTGGCAAGCAGGGAGTGCATGCGTTCGTACCCAACTGCCTCGCTTCTCAGCAGGCCAAGCGGAACCGCCAGGCCGTCGAGCAGGATATGAATGGGAACCAGCAGGGCGGCAACCATTCCCCCCGCGGAAAACATGCCCCACCAGAAGGGCTCTCCGGTGTCCTTGCGGTAGTTCACTGGCTGCGCACCTAGCTCAGGAAGAACACGGCGATTGCGACCGACGCCACCACCCACCCCGCGATCGCACCCCCGGTAACCATGGCGGGAGGCACGGTCCGGGAACCAAGACGAACCACCTGGATCTTCGAGGCGGCCCCAAACCAGGTGATGGTGTGATATACCGCGAAAACGAAGGCGATTGCAAAAAAGGCGACATACCCAGGCTGCCGCAGCGATTCGCGGAACTGTCCGTATGTCTCCGCTCCTTCCGACAGCTGGAAAAGCTCCCACATGAAAAGCAGGACGAATGCGGCGATGAAGACGCTGCTGAGCTCGCGTATCATGAACAGAAAGTAGCTCCCCTTCTTCAGCCACCACGTTGACGGCATTGACGGTCGGTACGTCTTCCGGTCGCCGCCATTGGGGGAAGCAGTGCTCATCTGGCGCCCCACGGCATCAGTATCGACTTGAACCAGTTTTTCGTTGTTGCAACCTTGGTCCGTTGTATGGCAGCAGCCGGGTCGACATCCTTGGGACAGACAACGGAGCACTCGCCGACAAAAGTGCACTCCCAGATCCCTTCGCTGCTGGCCACGACATGGGCGCGTTCGTCCTGTCCCTTGTCGCGGGTGTCCATGTTGTAACGGTGCGCGAGCGCCAGGGCAGCCGGTCCGATGAATCCGTCCTCCAACCCGTACACAGGGCAGGCCGAATAACACAACATGCAGTTGATGCACATGCTGAATTGTTTGAATTCGGCCAGCTCCTCCGGGGTTTGCAGGTACTCTCCTTCCTCTACCGGTTTTTCCTCGTCGCGCACGATCCAGGGCTTCACGGCCTGCAGTTTGGCCATGAAATCGTCCATCTCGATGACGAGATCCCGAACCACGGGAAAGTGATTGAGCGGTTCGACTCGCACTGGATCCGGAAAGTAGTCGCGCAGGAAGGTTGCGCACGTCAGTTTCGGTTCGCCGTTCACCATGGTACCACAGCTTCCGCACACCCCCATGCGGCACGACCACCGGTACGAAAGAGTTCCGTCGACATAATCCTTGATGTAGTTCAAGGCGTCGAGAACCACCCATTCCGGCCGGTACGGAATCTCGTAATCCTGAAAGGTCGGTTCGTTTTCCCCTTCTCCACCGTAGCGGAAAACGGAAAGGGTGATTGTGGCACTCATGTCAGTAGGTGCGCTCCTCGGGCTGCCACTGGGTGATCGTAGCGGGCAGATAGTCTATGCGGGGAGTGTCGCCATCTTCCACTCCACGGTAGGCCAGCGAGTGCTGCAGAAACGCGTCGTCGTTGCGTTCCTCGAAATCCGAACGGGCGTGCGAGCCTCGAGACTCTTCCCGCCGCAACGCCGAATGGGCGAGGGACTCGGCCACATCGAGCATGAATCCCAGTTCAATGGCGGCGGTCAGCTGTGTGTTGAAAACCTTGGAATGATCCTGCACACGAACCTTCTCGTAGCGGCGACGCAGACCTGCGATCTCTTCGCAAGCCTTCTCCAGACCCTCCCGGGTGCGGTAGATTCCGGCCCCGGCTTCCATTGCCTTCTGCAGGTCCGTACGGATATCGGCGATGCGTTCTTCTTCCGTGCCCTCGCTGAAAAACCGCGACTTGATCTGCAGCTCTTCCTCCCGGGTCAGCTGTTCAAGGGAACCGGGGGGCGGTTGCTGCTGTTCCATCGCATACGCAGCGGCAGTTTTTCCGGCGCGCGCTCCGAAAACGAGGCATTCGGTCAGGGAGTTGGAGCCCAGCCGGTTGGCGCCGTTGAGGCTGACACAGGCGGACTCGCCTGCCGAATACAACCCTTCGATCGGAGTCTTGCCGTCCATGTCGGTGTGAACGCCACCCATCATGTAGTGGACAACCGGGCGCACGGGTATCGGGTCGTGTACCGGATCTATACCTACGTAGTTGCGGGTCAACTCGCGCACAAAGGGCAGCTTTTCATCGATGACTTTCTCGCCGAGGTGGCGCAGGTCGAGGTGCACGTACTGCCCCTGCTCGTCCTCGAAAACCCGGCCAGCGCGCAGCTCGTGCACAAAGGAACGCGACAGGATGTCCCGAGGGCCAAGTTCCATTTTCCCCGGCACGTACTCGCTCAGATAGCGGTCACCCTCGCTGTTGACTAGGTATCCTCCCTCTCCCCTCGAGGCTTCCGTCATCAGGATACCAGTACCGGGCAAGCCGGTAGGGTGATACTGCACGAATTCCATGTCCTTGAGCGGGCATCCGGCACGGTATGCCATTGCCATGCCGTCACCGGTCTTGATGGCGGCGTTGGTGGTGAAGGGGAATATACGTCCGCCACCCCCGGTGCTGAGGATTACAGCCTTTGCCTGAATCGCCTGCAGTCCGCCCGACTGCAGATTCAATGCAGCGACGCCGCATACCCGGCCCTCTTCCACCAACAGGGAGGTGACGAAAAACTCGTCGTGCCGGTGGATGCTCGTGTATTTCAAAGAGGTTTGGAACAACGCGTGCAACATGTGGAATCCGGTTTTGTCGGCTGCGTAGAGCGTCCTCTTGACGGTCATGCCGCCAAAGGCCCGGACGCTCACGCGGCCGTCCTGATCCCTGCTCCAGGGGCATCCCCAGTGTTCCAGCTGTACCGCTTCGCCGGGGGCTTCCTTTACGAAGGCCTCCACAACATCCTGGTCGGCGAGAAAATCGCTGCCCTTGATGGTGTCGAACGCGTGCGAATCGAGATTGTCATCGTCGCGCACCACCGCCGCCAGGCCGCCTTCCGCCGAAACGGTATGACTGCGCATGGGGTAGACCTTTGAAACAACCCCAACGCTCAGCCGGGAGTCTGCCTCAACGGCGGCGACCGCCGCCCGCAGGCCGGCTCCACCCCCACCTACAATCAGGACATCGTAGGCGAGGTTGTTCATTGCCCAGTCGCTGCTGACACGGGGTTTTTTATCGGTGGGGTGGCACTACGAGGAAGTTGACGGCGTGATTTCAGTCAGGAGATTTCGGTGGCATGACATTGACGCGGTTTCGATTGCGTCCCTCTCTTTCGAATTGGACAATACCGCCGACAGTCGCGTAAAGCGTATCGTCCCCTCCCTTGCGCACATTGCGCCCGGGATGAATCCGCGTGCCACGTTGGCGAACCAGGATGGTCCCGGCGCTTACCAACTGGCCTCCGTAGCGCTTGACGCCGAGGCGTTTTGAATGGCTGTCACGGCCGTTTCTCGAACTTCCTACGCCCTTTTTATGTGCCATTGGGGATACCTTTCCACGTGGTCTTCTGGCTACGCTGTTGCGATCTCGTCTACCTGGATCTCGGTGTATTGCTGGCGGTGTCCGTTTCGGCGCCGATACTTCTTCCGACGCTTGATCTTGAAAACGACCACCTTCTTCTCGAGTCCGTGACCGCGAATGGTCGCCGTGACTGACGCCCCCTCGACGTGTGGACCCCCGACGATGTTTTGGCTGTCGTCAGAAATCATCAAAACCTTGGTGAACGTGTGCTTTTGGCCCTCCTCGATGGAAAGCCTTGGCACCCGTACCGTTTCTCCTTCGCTGACCTGTACCTGTTCGCCGGCAATGTCTACGATGGCATACATTGGTGTTGATCCGTTCTCGAATCCGTGGTTTTCGGTTGCCCGTGAAAGGGGTGAAAGCTAACCGTGCTCCGAAAACCTGTCAATTTCGTCTGGCATCTGAAGAATTGCTGTATTTCGCCGTCACATCGAGGTTCCGTTTCCGGGAAATCACCCTGAAATCCTGCGCCGTCACGGATGGATCCTCCCGGATCTCGACACGTGCCTTGGTTGCTCGGCGAATCGACTTGAGACGCACTTCCCGATCGGCGGCCATGTACTGCGCGACCTCGGGATGCACCCGGAGTTCGAACCGGCGCTCACCGTTGGCGGCATAGGCCCGCTGCATCCAGCGCTCGATTTTTGTCAAAGTCGTATCCGGCCCGAGTACCCTTCCGGTACCGTGGCAGGTGGGGCAGGGCTCGCTGTGTGTATGCAGCAAGTTGGGACGCACTCGCTGTCGGGTCATTTCAACAAGGCCGAACTCGCTGATCTGGGGACTGATCGAAACCTTGGCACGGTCTTTTTTCGTCTCCTCGATCATCTGCTCCACCACTTTTTTCCGGTTGCGTTCCTCGTGCATGTCAATGAAGTCCACGACGATGATGCCTCCGATGTCGCGCAGTCGAAGCTGCCGGGCAAGCTCCTTTGCCGCCTCGATATTGGTCCGCAGGTTGCTCTCCTCCTGGTCACGCGATCCTACATACCTTGCAGAGTTGACGTCGACAAAGGTTCCCGCCTCCGCATGGTCGATTACCAGAGCCCCTCCACCCCGCATGCCTACATTCCGGTCGTTGGCCTTCTCCAACTCGCGTTCGATGTTGACCACGTCGAAAATCGGCCGTTTGTCCCGGAAGAATTCGATTCGGTTCTTCAACTCTGGTGATACCGATTTCACGTAGTCACAGATTTCCCTGTAGAGCAGCTTCGAATCGACGACGAGTCTGTCCACACTGTCGTTGAAAAGATCGCGGATTACACTGGTGGTCATACCCAGCTCTTTGTGCACGAGTGCCGGGGCCGGGACCTTCCGGCTGCGTTTTTCCATGCGCCCATGAACCTTTTCCAACTGCTTCAGGTCGCGCTTGAATTCCTTCTCGCTTTTTCCGGATCCCTCCGTGCGCACGATCGCCGAGTACCCTTCCGGACACGCCTTGCGAACGATATCGCGGAGTCTGCGACGTTCAGAATAGTTCGAAATCTTTCGGGAAACTCCGACCCAATCCCCTCCCGGCATCAACACCACGAAGCGTCCAGCGAGAGCAAGTTGAGTGGTTACCCGGGCTCCCTTGGTTCCAATTGGCTCCTTGGCGACCTGCACCAGTATTTCCTGCCCTTTTTTGACAAGACTCTGGATGTTCGGCAGGGAACGGCCCCGGCGTCCGTTGCGGGGAAGGCGCTCCTCTTCCTCTGAATTCGCCTCGACCATATCGCGAACCTGAAGAAAGGCGGTGCGCTCCAGTCCGATCTCGACAAAGGCTGCCTGTAAACTTGGCAAAACCGCCATAACAGTGCCTTTGTAGATATCCCCGACTATGCGCTCGCTTTCCGGGCGCTCGACCCAGATTTCCGCGAGACGACCTTCTTCAACGATGGCAATGCGGGACTCGTGAATTCCCTGGTTAATGAATATTTCGGTAGACATCGGTTCTCCTTTAGTGAACCCGGCATATTGCTTCCCAACCGCACTGGCGGGCTTGCTTGCCGTTGATGGAGAGCTCAATCGAATCGAGAGAGGTTGTATCCAGGGGGAGTAACATTCCCGGAAAAACCACGGTTTGATTCCCTGAATACACTCGCTCGCGGGGCTTTGTTTTTCACCCCGATCCGAGCTCTCCTGGTTTTTGGTTTGTCTATGTTTTTTCGGCCCGCTCTGGCTCGTAACGGCCGGAGTTTGGGCCAACCTTGCTACCCTCCAGCCAGCAAACGGCTGAATTTCTCGCGGTCCTTGATCAAGGTCACTGCTTCTTCCAACTGGGGATCTTCCTCGAGCTCCGTCAGCAGGCTCGCGCGTCGGCCGTGCAAGCGCAGTGCCAACTCGCGACGAAGACTCGCCCGTATGTAAGGTTCGACCTGTGGGGAGAACGCCGGAGCCGTTGTTTTGGTCTGCAGGGTTTTTTCGAGACTGTCCAGCATCGATTTCGCCGATTCTCCCCAGCCTGCGGCCAAGGCCTGGTGCCGCAACTCTCGCAGTTCCCTGCGGCCGTCGTTTGCCGCAAGGATCGAGTCGGGAACGAATTCGCGGAATGCTTCCACCATGCGATGATCGACTTCCAGACGGAACTCCTCGCTCGCCCTTCCTTCGGACCCGACATAATCGACGACAAAATCGAAGAAATGGCGCCCCCTCTGCAGATGCTGAACGAGGTAGGGCAGTTCTTCGGGTTCTACGACGATGTCCGGGGTGATTCCTCCCCCCCCGAAAACCGTCCGTCCGTTCCGGGTCTGATACCGGTTCCCGGAAACATCGAACCCCGCGTCCACCGGCAGTTCCGCCCACTTTCGACCAACGAGGTCTCCGAACTGGAGTTGTAGAAGTTGATGGGCTTCCTCGGCTTCTACATCGAAGCGCGCCCGCAGGTCGGCGTGGGCGGATGGGTAGTCGTCCGCCTCGAGAAGGACGTTTAGCAGCAACACCGCCGGCACTTCGATTTCTCCAACAGGGATCTGCAATGAGCGAAACGGTGACAGGTCGTTGGCATCGCGATGGATACTACGGCCGCTGGGAGTGTAGTACAGGGCAGTTGTCAGCTTGAGTGCTGTGTCTTCCTGTTCGTGAAGGTCGAAGATCGTTTGTACCGATCCCTTTCCAAATGAGGTCTTACCAACGACCAGACCCCGGTCGTTGTCCTGGATCGCTCCTGCTACAATTTCTGCAGCGCTTGCACTTCCGCCATCGATGAGAACGACCATTGGGTTTTCGGCATACACCGGAAGCCTCTGGGAATAGCGGGTTTCCTCCCGGCCCCCGTCCCGTTCGCGAATGGAGACGATCGGATCGCCCTTTGAGAGAAAGAGATCCGCTACTTCCGCAGCTTGCGTAAGCAGTCCTCCAGGATTCCCTCGGAGATCGAGCACCAAGGCTTCGATTCCACTCGAACTCAGCTTCTTCAGCGCCTGTTCAACCTCGAACGCCGTGTCCTCCGAGAACCTCGTCTGCTTCATGCTGATGTAGCCGATTTGAGGGTGGATCAAATCGGCCAACGCAACACTCCTGATCTTGATGAGCTCTCGCGTGATGACGACGTCCCACTGGGAGTGGCCCGGGCGTGCAACGGTTATTCGCACCACCGAGCCTGGTTCCCCCCGCAAGGTGTTTACTACCTCCTCGAGGCTCAGATCGAAAGAGTCCTCCCCTTCAATCGCTACGATAAGGTCTCCAGGCAGTAACCCCGCCCGTATTGCGGGGGTTCCTTCCATGGGTGCGATTACTACCGGATAGTGATCCTTGATTCCGACGGTGATGCCCAACCCCGCGAATCGACCAGTCGTATCCTGGCGCAGTTGACGCAGGCCATCCTCATCGAAATACTGGCTGTAGGAATCAAGCTCGCGCAGCAAGCCCTCAATCGCGGCGCGCATCAGTCGGGAGTGATTGACGTCGTCGTAATAGTGCGTCACTACGCGACTGAAAACCGCACCAAAGCGCTCCCAGCTTTCATGAACTGGCTGATACGGATCCGATTTGATAGGTGTTCCCGCAGCTCGCCCAGCCACGAAAAACATGACCATCGGGACAAAAAACGGAATTGCCCATCTCCATGCGGTTCCTTTTCCAAGCACTGTTGTTGCTGTCATTATTCAGTTCCTTCTGCCGGAGGAATCACTTGTCCGGTAAGGAAATGCGGGCCATCGGGACTGCAGCTCCTCCACGATTCGATCCGCAAGTTGATTCTTCTCCTCTGTTCCATCGACAAGCAACGAGGTTTTCCCCTCATCGGCAGCCATTTTACGATAGGCCGCTGCCACTCGTTCCCGAAACCCCCTTCCCTCCTGTTCAACCCGATCCATACTAACGTTGTTCATGCGCTGATTGGCCACTTCTAATGGAACATCCAGATAAACGGTGACGTCCGGGATACAATTCTGAACCACAACGCGGTTCAAGTAATCGATCAATTCCCGGCCCAAGCCTCTTCCCGCTCCCTGGTAGGCAATTGTAGATGCCGCATATCGGTCGCTTATTACAGGCTTTCCTGCCTTGAGGGCAGGGCCGATTACTTCATCGACAAGCTGGGCGCGGCTCGCTGAATACAGCAGCAGTTCGGCCCGGGCTGTCATATCGGCCAGAGAGGGGTCGAGGAGCAGCTGGCGAATCCGTTCGCCAATCTCCGTGCCCCCAGGTTCCCGGGCAACTACTACGGGATGTCCATGAGAATTGAGAAATTGAGCCAGAAGCTCGGATTGGGTCGTAGTGCCTGCACCGTCGATCCCTTCAAAGACGACAAACAGTGGGGCTTGCCTCTGGTGATCCGTTTCGCTAATCACGAGGACCCGTTTCCGTCTTGGAGGTCCTCTTCGAGAATCGGCAAGAGCGGGGAATCAGCGGCTTAACTGCCTGCCGCCATTAATTCGTTGTGGGGTTGGCCGCTTTCGAATTCATCTTGTTGCGGATGTAGGTAAGCCGCTCGATGACAGTGTAGTTTGTGGTCACCGCCAGGACTACGAGCACAAAAACCAGACCTTCGTGTCCGTACAGGCCCCCGAGGGCTAAACCCACAAGGCGCTCGGGTCGCTGCATGAATCCAACCTTGCAATCCTCTCCGAGTCCTTCGGCCCTTGCTCGAACATAACTGACCATCAGGGACCCGGACAGGGCAAAAAACAGGACTCCACACACGAGCCACTCATCTTGTCCAATGAGGTAAGCTCCGATTCCGAAATAAAGGAAGATTTCAGAATAGCGATCCGTCGTCGAATCCAGCAGTGCACCAAATTGCGTTTCGCTCCTGCCTTCCCTCGCGACCTGCCCGTCGAGGATATCGCACAGCCCGCCCAACAACATGATCGCAGCTGCCCAGCCAAGATTGCCGGTAGCGAATGCTCCGGTTGCTACCAGACTCAGAAGAAAACCGGCTACGGTCAGCCAGTCAGGACGCAGACCAATTCGGATAAAGAACTGCGCGAGAGGGCGCAGTACCACCAAAGCCAGGGATTTCAGCTGATTACCGACCACGGCGCAGACCACTGGGAAAATTGAATCCGTCCCAAACTACCATATCCGCGAAATATAGGGTCCCTTCACCGCCACTGTCCACACGCCGGCGGACAGGCAGATTGTCGCGGTTCATGGGCAATCCGCCCTTGACAGGAAACCTCACGGAAATCCTGTTGCCGCGATTTTTCCACCATTGTGTGTGGGTAGATGTTTGCAACTCCTGAGGTTCCCGCTCCTCAGTCCACGTCGGCGAACTGCAGTGCCACAGACCCGGTCAAACCTTCACACTGCCAACGGTGGACCAGAGTAGATTTCCCCGGAATGATCGATTCTGATGGGGGCAAGGTCTTGATCAAGGCCGCGTTGGGCTGGGTTCTTCCTTTCCCCAAGGAGCGCAGCTGATCCAGATCCAACGCCGCTCTGGATAGTATCACATCTGCCTTGGGGAACTCCTTCGGAATACAGCTGTTATGGTCGAGTCTTTCGGGGAGAACCGTGGTGTTATTCAGCGACAGTCGACGGATTGCCTCCCGCAGGAATGAAGCCTTCCTCCGCCTGCTTTCAATCAGAAGAAAGCGTGCCTGGGGAAGTGTGATTGCCAGTGGAATCCCAGGCAGGCCCGCTCCCGAACCGACATCCCACAAAGCCCTGTGAGGCAGGGTGAGAATGAGCTGTCTCAGGGCAACCGACGGAAGAATGTGTTTCGCAGAAATCTGCGTTCTGGATCCAGAAGAGATCAGGCTTACTCGTTGCGACCACTGGAACAGAAGGTCTGCAAATCGCCCCAGGCCATCGCTCCACCGCTCGATTTGGAGCGTACTTGCTCCGGGACAGAGTTCTGTCAGAATGCGGCCCTGGCGGGTCTCGTTGGTGTCGCGGTTCGACAGATCTGGTGCCGAAGGTGGCCGTTTCACGTGGAACGTTGGCCCGTGGACCCGGTTGTGGGAGGGAGGGGTTCCACGTGGAACGCTCATTTCCCTATGCAAAATTCCGAGAAGATCTCGTCCAACACGGCCTCGTCGACGTTTTCGCCCAATAGCTCACCACAACAGGAGAGTGCGGTATGTAGTTCGGCGGCGACACATTCCACCATCTCCTCTTCTGCCAACACGTCTGATGCAGCCTGGCATGCGGAATGGATCCGTTCGACAAGACCAGCGTGCCTTTGCCGAGTTAAACCGACCCCCTCGATCTCCTGTGTTTGTGGGAGGTGTTTCACTATTGCACTCCTGAGATCCCAGACACCGGTTCCGGCGTAAGCCGATGTAAAGACAGTCGAAACGGCTTCAGTGATCTCGGCGGGAATTCTTTGCTTGCACGGCTTGTCGATTTTGTTTCTGACGATCAGGAATGAATTGCCGGCCGGTAATGTGAGAAGCTCCTCGTCCGCTTTACTCCAAGGCCGGGAGTAATCCGTCACAATCAGCACAAGATCGGCCTCGCTGGCCTCTTGGCGAGTTCGTTCCATGCCGGCTGCCTCAGCCGCTCCTGACGCCGCTCGAATCCCCGCCGTATCCCTGAGGCGCACCAAATCGCCTCCCCACATTACCTGCCCCTCAATGACATCACGCGTCGTTCCAGGAGTATGGGTTACGATGGCGCGGTCTTCCCCGAGAAGGGCATTGAACAAGGTTGATTTCCCGACGTTGGGCCGGCCGATGAGAGCAACCGAATAACCTTGCTGCCTGCAGCGACTGCCGGCAAAGGTTTCGAGCAGTCGATGCGACAGCGAAATGGCGGCCTCGAGTTCCTGTACGATTTGCTCGGCCCCCACATCTACGTCCTCCTCCTGGGAAAAATCCAGTTTGACTTCGAGCAATGCCAAGGCTCTCACGATTTGGCCCTTGAGGGTCCCCACCAACTGAGAAAGCCGTCCGCTGGTGTGACCATATGAGTTTTGTAAAGCGTGCTTGCTCCCGGCCTGGATCAGGTCGATGACGCCTTCGGCCTGGAGCAAATCCATACGGCCATTGACAAAAGCCCGTCGTGTGAATTCCCCCGGGCGTGCCAGGGTAGCCCCACCGGCAATTGCGGCCTCGACCACCTTGTTGAGAACCATTTCGCTCCCATGTGCGCTGATCTCGACCGTATCCTCTCCCGTATAAGACCGTGGGCCTGTCAGCACCCAGGCCAAACCAGAGTCCAGCTCTGCGCCGTTTTTATCCAGAATGCGGCCGTACTCGACGTACCGTGGCCGTGTTCCCAAGGGGGGGGCGCTGCGAAACAGGGTGCGGGCCAGGGAAATCGAGTCGGAGCCACTAAGGCGTACAACTCCAATCCCCCCGGCTCCCGATGGAGTGGCCACAGCCACGATCGTAGAACCCTCAATCGTGGGGCGGCACACCATAGCAGCGGCTCATGGGACCCGGAACCTGGCCCTCAGGTGGGTTGTGCCTTGCGCTGTTTGTACAGGTTGGTGAGATGTTGCTGGGCGATTTGCAACAGGTTGAAGACGGTCCAATACAGGACCAGGCCGGAGGAAAACCTCCACATTATGAAAACCATGACAACGGGCATGATATAGACAAGGGCAGCCTGTTTCGGGTCTTTCATCGTCATTTTAGACTGAAAGAACATCGCGGCCGCCATCAACAAAGGCAGAAGGTGGATGGAGATTCCGGCGATCGGTAATTCATCAGGCAATGACAGATCATCGATCCACAGTATGAAGGGGGATTGCCTGAGTTCAATAGTACTGCTGAAGGTTTGGTAGAGAGCAATGAAGATCGGCATCTGCAGGAGAAGGGGCAGACACCCACCCAGAGGATTTACCCCTTCATCCCGATACAGTTTCATCGTCTCTCGGCTGAGGCGTTGATTGTCGTTTTTAAACTTTTCCTTGAGTGCTGCCACTTTTGGTTGCAATTCCTGCATCTTCGATGCCGATTCGTACGACTTGTGGGTCAGGGGATAGACGAGAATCTTGACAACCACGGCGAACAGAACGATTACCCAGCCGTAGTTTGGAACGAACTGGTACGTGGCGACGAACAGAACGATCAGCACCTTGCTGATTTCCCGCACAATGGGAAAGCCGAGGTCCATCGCCCGCTCCAACTCCGCTTCGTACAGAATCAACTCCTCGTAGTCCAGTGGCCCTATATAGAGCAGTCCTTCCCATGTACCCGAGCGTGACAGCCTGAATCCGACCCGGTAATCGAATTCAGGAACGGGAACCGCATAGCGCGCCTCGAGCTCCACGCTGTACCGGCTCGACGTTGTCGGCGCTATGCAGGTAATGAAATACTTGTTTCGCACCCCAGCCCATCGAAGCGCACCTTTTTCCGCCCATTGTTGCGGTTCCCCAGCTTCCGCCCGCAAATCAGTCAGGCTTTCGTTCAAGTAGGCCATTGCCTGCATCGATTCCAGGTCGACGTGTTCGGCCCGTTCCGCAATGGCGATCCCCCCTTCCCAGACAAGATGGGCAAAGGTCTGCTCGTCAAATCCGGAGTAGGATACCTCCATCTGGACGCCGTAATGATCGGCATCGAAGCGAAAGCGCTTCTCGACAAGTCGTCCATTTCCAAGCTGCGCACGCAATGTCAGGTTGCCGCTCGAGCCGGATTCCAGAGTGAGTGATTCCGTGCTGGGAAAGAATTCCACTTCACCCAGGTCCTGCACCAAACGACCGTTTTCATCCCTGAGCTCGATGGCTAGGGAACGAGTAGATGCGGGCGTCAACTCCACGATTTCCCCCACTCGCCGCTGATACTGAGGCAGTCTCAGAGATGTGAGAACTCCTCCGGCGGTGGAAAAGGTCAGTTCCTGAAGGGGTGTTCGTACTGAAATCTCCCGTGGGGAAAAAACGGCAGGAGAAGAAACAGCTGGTTGTTCCAGGGTTGGTGTTGGTTCAACGATCGGTTCGGGCTCGGTTGAAACCGGTGCGGCAACCTCTTCCGTTTTCTTTTCACCGATCACCTGTTCGGCGACCTGGTCCACCTCGGGGTCGGGCTCCCGAGGGGTTGGCGCGAGCCCCATCCACTCGTAGTAGTAGGGCAAAAGAAGGAAAATGAGCCCGATCAGCAGGAACGCCAGCAGGGTGCGTTTGTCGCCTATCATACCTTATCCACGGGGTCGTATCCGCATCCGCCCAAGGGGTGGCAGCGCAGCACCCGCAATACTGTTTTGAGTCCCCCGCGCAGGCAACCGTGCTTGTCAACGGCCTGGGCGGCATATTCCGAGCAGGTCGGTTGAAAGCGGCACGCCGGGTAAGTGTACGGGGACAGCAAGATCTGGTACGCCCGGATGCAGACCACGAACAGCCGGCGCATCAGAGCTTCCGGTCCATCTGGGCAAGAAGATCGTCCAGGTCAACCTCGAGATGTCGATATGTGGCGTGTACCGCGGAGGGTTGCGGAAAAATAACGAGTGGGACCGAGCGGACGGAGCGTTCGCGGCAAAGGGACCGCAGTCGTCGCTTGAGACGATTGCGAACTACGGCTGTCCCAAGCGACTTACGAACTACAAGAACAACTGGTGCCTGCCGCCCGTGACGCACCCACAGATACCGCCCTTTAATCCAGCTCACGGTGCGACGAAACGAATTGATTGTCCCCCCGGCGTTGGGGTTTTGGGGGAAATCAGACGGTCAGTTTCTTTCGACCTTTGCGACGCCGCCGGTTGATGACCGCACGACCTCCGGGAGTGCGCATGCGTTTGCGAAAGCCGTGCTTGTTTCGCCGCTTGCGGTTACTCGGTTGAAATGTGCGCTTCACGGGAGAACCTGAGAAGTAATTTTGCCCGGAAACCGGTTTCGGGTCCGGGGCCTGGTGCTTCAATCGTGCGACCTTTTCTGACGCAGGCCGATTTCAAGAGAATCGTGACGATTCCACTATCTGTCAAATGAAGACCCGGCCCACCGAACCTCGGGAGTGACCCGGCTGTGTCCCGGCCTCGTTGCGGTCTCCGGTTTTCTTGACGGCTTTCCACGCTTTGTCTACAGTTTCCAATCCCTTCCCCAATTCTGCCTCGATCGCCTGATGATCACTACTCAATCGCAGGAAACTCATGAACTTTGGGCTCGTTGCCTGCTGAACATCGAGCGCCATGTCCGCCCCCAAAGCTTCAATACCTGGTTTCGTCCCACCCTGGCCCGCCGTTTTGACGCTGAATTACTCGAAATCGAGGTGTCGAGCTCCTATTTCGCGGATTGGGTGGAAAGCAACTATCTGAAGCTGATCCAGAATGCTGTCAAGGAAGAAACGGACCTGGTTCCCCGTATCGTTTTTTCCATTGCCGACAACAACACCAGCCAGCGGCAAAGTGAGACTGTTTCTCCGACCAGGCCAGATGGGGGTTCCACGAAGGTCACTGCAGTGGCTCAGGGGGACTTGTGGGACGGCAAAGCTGAAGGGAATGCCGAAGCCGGGAAACCCGGGATCAGGGAGAAACCGGATACCAGTCGGGTCGAAAGCCCCGCCTTGCCGGGAGAGTGGACCCCCGGTCCATTTTCCACGCCGTTAAACGAACGCTACACCTTCGACAGTTTTGTCATTGGTGAGGGCAATCGATTTGCGCATGCTGCTGCCTATTCAGCCGCCAAGTCGCCGGGAAAGACACAATTCAACCCCCTTGTTATTTACGGCGGTGTCGGGTTGGGGAAAACACATCTTCTCCAGGCCATTGGCAACTTGGCCCAATTGAATGAAAGCAACCTGCAGGTCGCCTACGTGCCATCCGAGAAATTCATGAGCGACTTCATCGAATCGCTCAAGACGCGGAAAGCGGGTGAGTTTCAGCGACTCTATCGGAGTGCCGACATGCTCCTGGTCGATGATATCCAGTTCCTTCTGAAAGGAGAGCACACACAAACGGAGTTCTTCCACACCTTCAACGCCCTGCACCAGAACGGGAAACAGATCACCATGACCTGCGACAGTCCTCCTGGTGAATTGCAGGGACTGGAAGAGCGCCTGATTTCCCGGTTTCAGTGGGGGTTGGTCACGAGTATCGAACCCCCTGATCTTGAAACCCGCATAGCCATTCTCCACAAGAAGGCCGAGATAAACGGCATCTACCTCACAGAGGAAGTTGCAACCTTTCTAGGCAACTACATCAGCAGTAACATTCGGGAGCTCGAAGGTGCGCTGAACCATATCATGGCTTACTGTGCAGTAAATCAGCAGGAATTGAACATCGAAGCTGCCCGCAGGATCGTTAAGGAGCGTGTCTCGTCCGAATCGACTCATCTGACCATTGAAGGTATTCAACGAATAGTCGCCGAGCACTTCGATCTCACCCCCGAACTACTGATCGGAAAAACCAGGAAACAGGAGATTGCCTTCCCGCGGCAGATTGCGATGTACCTTGCCAAGAAGTTGACAAAAAGCTCCCTGAAGGTGATTGGGCTTCATTTCGGAAACCGCGATCACAGTACAGTCATCCACGCAGTAAGAGCGGTGGAAAACAAACGCGACCAGGATCCGAGCCTTTCCCACCTGGTCGAATCGCTTACAGAGTCCATCCAGCAACAGCATTCCAGAGCCTGATTTCGAAAAGCTGTTTTGCTTCAGGACATCGCACGAATTCTCCACAACTCCCAGTGGAAAACGTGGCGATAATGTGGGAAAGTCAGAACGCGATTTCCGCCGGGGTCGGGCGGATGTTGGCATGGCTTTTTTGTCCACTTGGCGGAAGTGGTCGATTCACATCCTGGCCGTCTCTGACAGAACTGGTAAAATATCCAGGAAAAACAACGTTTTATAACAACTCCACGTGACGGTCGATGCGGTGTTTTTCACCTGCCCACAGGTACAAATACAACGACAAGAAAGAAAGATGATGAAATAAATGTCTCTAACTAATACCCTGCAGGCAGTTTCGAGAAACACGCATATCCCCCAAGCTGTACATACAGGCACATGAAACGGTGATCAACGCAGGGGATCATCCCTGTATCCTATTGTTTTTACTTGGTTTATTCTGATAAACCACCTTCCTCCGACAAGATCCGACCGGTTGACAGCTTCTTCTATGGGACCTACTATATATTGTATAGGTGAATCACTCACTGCGTCTTTTCCCCTTCCCCGCATTCCGTTCTGGAGAACATCTCACAAAGTGCAGAATTCTCGATGAAGCTGACGATTGAACGCAATGACTTGTGGCGAGGAATCGACACCATTCTCGATGCTGTAGCTTCCAAGCCAGCCCAACCGGTTCTGTCAAACATTCTTGCCGAAGCCGAGGATGACCGCCTGATACTCTCTTCTTCAGATCTCGATCTGTCGATGCGGACCCGGATTCCAGCCAATGTACAGCAGCCCGGAAGGATTACGGTGCCTGCCCGGACATTTGCAGAAATTGCACGAGAGTGGCCTGAAGCCCAGCTGACCTTCTTGTTGGAAAACGGAAAGTTGGCCCTGTCCGGCCCCCTGGGCGAACCCGACAGCGGTGAGGGAAGGTATGTGCTCGCGACATCGCCGCCTGATGAATTCCCTGAAATTCCGGAAACCCTCTCCGGACTGACGATGGATTTCGGCCATGAAGGCCTCGGGCACTTGCTTCAATCGATGATCGAAAAGACCAGTTTTGCGGTCTCGCGGGACGAAACGCGGCCCGTTCTCAACGGCGTCCTATGGCGGATGGAATCGGATTTCATGGCCATGGCCGCCACCGACGGGAGTCGCCTGGCCGAATACCGGCACTATTGGGGTGAAGCGGGAGGTGAGGCGGGGACCGCGGAGGTTATCCTGCCCCCTCAGCTTTGCAGCCAGCTTACCAAGTTGCTCGATGGGCCTGAGGAGATTGCCCGTGCAATCGTAGGAGAAAACCAGGTCCTGTTCGACCTCGGCAGCACACAGGTGTTGTCCCGCCTCATCGAGGGCCCGTACGTCGACTACGAACAAGTGGTTCCACGAGAAAACGACAAGCGATTGAGTGTGGGCGTTGATCGGCTGCTCCCAGCGGTCAGAAGGGTATCGATCCTCTCGAGCAGCTTTACCCACCAGGTGCGACTGGCTCTGGAGGGAAACAACCTCGAACTCACAGCCTCGAGCCAGGAAGTAGGTGGCGAGGGTCGTGAAGTCATTCCTGCTGAATACGACGAGGAGCCTCTCGAAGTGGCATACAACTCCCGTTATCTGATGGAGATCCTGAGGAAAGTCGACACCTCCAAGGTCGTAATCGAGTTCCGGGATTCGGTAACCGCCGCCGTCCTGAAGCCGGAAGAGCAGCCAGAGGGAGGAGAATTTTTCTATCTGCTGATGCCGATGAGACCAGCGGGGTCCTAGGACCATGCCAGCAAACGGCGTATCCCGTGCATATTCGCGAGCTGACCCTGCGGCCGTTTCGCAATCTCAGGAACACGAGATTGGCCCTGGCACCGGATGGGGTTCTGATCGTCGCGCCGAACGGCAGCGGCAAGAGCAATGTTCTGGAAGCGATCTCCTTTCTGTCGATCGGCAAGTCGGTGCGAGGAGTTCGCGACCGCGAAGTAGTGCCCCATGGCGGCAACCAGTTCGACATCCGTGGGGTATGGGACAACGGGAGACGCGAGCGGGAAGTGCGGTTGTGCTACCTTCCCGATCAGGGGAAACGCGTTTTCCTGGATGGCGCTCCGCTCGATCGCGTGTCCGATCTGGTATCCCTGTTTCAGACCGTTCATTTCTGTCCCGAAGATGTAACCCTGGTGCTGCGCTTTGCCGCTCAGAGGAGGCGTCTGCTCGACATCCTGATCTCGCAGTCCGATGCGTCCTACCTGCACGACTTGCAGAGATTTCAGCGAGCTCTCGTGCAGCGGAACCGATGTCTCAAGCGCTGCCAATCCGCCGCCGAATCTCGCCGCGAACTGGAGCCTTGGGATGTCCAGATTATCGAATTCGGAGGATCGCTCAGACGACAACGCCTCGGGGTTTTGCTTGAATTCCAGCCCTTGTTGACCAACTACTACGCCCGTTTCTCGACCGGGCGCGAGGCTTTGAAACTGGCTTACAGCGGCACCACCGACGTCGCCCTCGATTCCGGGGCTCTGCCGACCAGGGAAGAGTTGTGCGCCGAACTTCGGGAGGAGCTGGACCGGGGGCGAGAGCGGGAGAGGCTGTCCGGCCACACCCTTTGCGGTCCCCACCGGGACGTAATCTCGTTCGAACTGAATGGGGAACCAGCGGAGACCTTTGCTTCCCAGGGGCAGCGGAAGAGCTTGCTGATTGCCTGGAAGATGGCTGAATTGCGTTTTCTGGAAGCACGTAACGGACAACAGCCGGTGTTGCTCCTCGACGACATGTTTTCTGAACTCGACGGGGAACGAACAAGGGAATTGTTGAACCTCGTGACCGATTTCGGTCAGGTTGTCATTACCGCGCCCAAATCCCCACACGAAAAGCTACCAGCCCGATTCACCGAGATCCCCCTGGCGGATGACTCCGGTTAAGCCAAGGGATCGCGGCAACGCCGGAAACGGCGTATACCCTGAAGCGATTGGCAAACTGCTCGGGAACACCCTGGCAGAACTGGGTATCGAGGAGAAATTGATGGAGTGTCAGGCCATGTTGGCCTGGGAAAAGGTGGCCAAACCGCCGTTGGACCACCACGCGAAGCCGCTGCGAATGCGGCGTGGACAGCTGGAACTTGCGGTGCCTTCCCCGATTTGGCGCACCCAGTTGTCCTTTCTGAAAGAGGACATGAAAAAACGAATCAACACCAGTGTCGGCTCCGATGTCGTGCGCGAGATCGTCCTCATCAACAGCCCGATTCCCCCGACCCCAACAGAATCCGTGAGGTAGTCATTCGCATGTCCCAACCGCAGACGGCCGCGTACACAACCGATGCGATCCAGGTTCTCAAGGGGCTTGAGGGGGTGCGCAAGCGGCCGGCGATGTACATCGGCGACACAGGGGAGAACGGCCTGCACGAGCTGGTCAAGGAAATCGTCAACAACAGCGTCGACGAGGCGATGGCAGGTCGCTGTTCCCGCATCGAAGTCACGTTGCGGACGGACGGCAGCGTCGTGATCCAGGACAACGGACACGGGATACCCGTCGGCATGCATCCAGTCGAAAACAAGCCCGGCGTCGAAGTGGTCATGACGATGCTGCACGCGGGGGGGAAGTTCGACAAGAAAGCCTACCAGGTGTCGGGCGGTTTGCACGGTGTCGGAGCTTCCGTGGTCAATGCCCTTTCGGAGTGGATGGTGGTCGAGGTGTGGCAAGGGGGGGAGATCCATCGCCAGCGCTACGAAAGAGGGGTCCCGACAACCGAGCTGGAGACGTGCGGGGCGACCGAGCAAACCGGTACGATCACGCACTTCAAACCGGACCCGCAGATTTTCGAAACAGTCGTGTTCGATTTCGAAACCATCTCCCACCGACTGCGCGAGCTGGCCTTTCTCAACAAGGGTCTGGAAATCTGCGTTGACGAGGAGTCGAGCGACGCGAGCGAGGTCTATCTGTTCGAGGGAGGAGTCGTCGAGTTCGTGACTTTCCTGAACGAGGGCCGCAGTACTCTGCATCCCCAGCCGATCTATCTGGAAGGGAAACGCGCGGACGTGGGGGTAGAGGTCGCGATGCAGTACAACGACAGCTACCAGGAGACCGTCTTCACCTACGCAAACAACATCAAGACGACGGAGGGAGGTACCCATCTGGTCGGTTTTCGCGCCGCCCTGACCACCACGATCAACGCTTACGCCACTCGCAACGACCTGCTCAAGAACGTCAAGTTCGCCATCGCCGGGGAGGACACCCGCGAAGGTCTGACCGCGGTCGTGAGCGTAAACGTTCCCGAACCGCAGTTCGAAGGGCAGACCAAGTCGAAGCTCGGCAACAGCGACGTCAAGGGCCTCGTGCAGTCGTTGACCAGCGAAGCCCTCACCACATACCTCGAGGAAAACCCGGATGTCGCCAAGCGGATAATTTCCAAAATCGTCGAGGCCGGCCGGGCCAGGGAAGCCGCGCGCAAGGCGCGTGAGCTCACCCGCCGCAAGGGAATTCTCGACGGCGGTTCCCTTCCGGGAAAGCTGGCCGACTGTTCCAACCGCAACCCGGACGAGACCGAAATCTTCCTGGTCGAGGGGGATTCGGCCGGCGGTTCGGCCGCCATGGCGCGCGACCAGAATTTCCAGGCGGTGCTGCCGATGTTCGGAAAGCCGCTGAACGTCGAGAAGTCGCGCATAGACCGCGTGCTCGGCAACGACAAGCTGCTGCCCCTGATCGCGGCGCTGGGAATCGGTATCGGCGAAGACTACGATTTCACCAGACTGCGCTACGGAAAGGTCATCATCATGGCGGACGCCGACGTCGATGGCAGCCACATCCGGGTTCTGCTGATGACCTTCCTATTCCGCTACATGAGGGACCTGATCGAAGACACCAAACTCTACCTGGCGCAGCCGCCGCTGTTTCTGGTCAGGCGTGGGAAGCAGGAGCTGTACGCATTCGACGAAGAAGAGCGGGAGCAGCACGTCAAAACGATCAGGGGGGACGGAGACGGCAGGGGCATCATGATCCAGCGCTACAAGGGATTGGGAGAGATGAACCCCGAGCAGCTCTGGGTCACCACCATGAACCCCGAATCCCGCACGTTGCTGCAGGTTACCCTCGACGACGCCGTGGAAGCCGAGCACATGTTCACCCTGCTGATGGGGGAGCAGGTCGAGCCGAGACGGCAGTTCATCGAGGAGCACGCCCTCGACGTGAAGAACCTCGACATCTGACAATCAGACCCGAAAAAGGCAAGAAAACGCCAAAATGCTGGAGCATCCAGAGTCGCGAATAATTCCGGTAAAGGTGGAGGACGAGATAAAGACCTCCTACCTCGACTACTCCATGAGCGTCAACATGGCGCGGGCGTTGCCGGACGTGCGCGACGGCCTGAAGCCCTCGCAACGCCGCATCCTGGTGGCGATGAACGACCTCAACCTCCTGCCGGGACGCGGGTTCCGGAAGTGCGCCAAGATCTCCGGCGACACCTCCGGGAACTACCATCCCCACGGAGACGAGGGAGTGTATGCCACCCTGGTGCACATGGCGCAGGACTTCCGGCTGCGCTACCCCCTCGTCGACGGCCAGGGCAACTTCGGCTCCATCGACGGCTACCCCCCGGCGGCAATGCGCTACACCGAGGCACGCCTGACCCCGGCGGCGGTCGAAATGCTTGCCGACATCGACCGGAACACCGTCGACTTTGTCGACAACTACGACGAAACCCGACAGGAACCGGCGGTGCTGCCGGCCAAGTTCCCGAACCTTTTGTGCAATGGATCCGTTGGCATCGGGGTCGGCATGGCGACGAGGATGCCACCCCACAACGTCCGGGAGGTCGCCGATGCGCTGACGGCTCTGATCGACAACCCGGGGATCGGGTTGCCCGAATTGATGGAGAAGATCAAGGCACCCGATTTCCCCACCGGGGGAGTCATCCAGGGGATGCACGGGGTGCAGATGGCGTACCGCAGCGGTCGCGGCTCGATCCAGCTGCGGGCCCGCACCCATATCGAGACGCGGAGGGACGGGCGCGAGAACATCATCGTCACCGAGATCCCGTTCCTGATCGACAAGTCGACGCTGCTCGAGAAGATGGCGGACCTCGTGCGCAACAAAACGGTCGAGGACATCTCCGCCATTCGCGACGAATCCGGGCGCGGCGGCATGCGCATCGTAGTCGAGCTGAAACGTGCCGTCCAGTCGGAAGTCGTTCTCAACCAGCTTTTCTCGCACAGCATGCTGCAGACGACCTTCGGGGTTATGATGCTGGCAGTCGTCAACGGCCGCCCGGAGATCCTCAATCTCAAGCAGATGCTGGAGCACTACGTCGAGCACCGGCACGACGTGGTTCTGCGCCGCACCCGCTTCGACCTGGCCAAGGCCGAGGCAAGGGCCCACATCCTCGAAGGCCTGCGCATCGCCCTGGACAACATAGACGCCGTAATCGAGCTGATCAGGGACTCCGCCAATCCGGACGAGGCCCGGCAGCGGCTGACGGCGCGTTTCGAATTGAGCGAGATCCAGGCACAGGCGATCCTGACGATGCCGCTGCAGCGGCTGACAGGCCTGGAGCGGGACAAGATCGAAGAGGAATACCAGAACCTGCAGGAGACGATCCGTCAGCTGAAGCACATTCTCGAGAACCGCGGCGCGCAGATGCAGATCCTCAAGGACGAGCTGGCCGACATTCGCGAACGCTTCGGTGACGAGCGCCGTACCGAAATTGTCTACTCCGCCGAGGAGTTCGACATCGAGGACCTGATCGCCGAAGAGGACATGGTGGTAACCATCTCCAAGGCGGGCTACGTCAAGCGCATGTCGCCGAACGCTTACCGGGTACAGCAGCGCGGGGGCCGCGGGGTCACGGGAATGAAGACGCGCGAGGAGGATTTCGTCGAGCACCTGTTCATCGCCTCGACCCATTCCTACATCCTCTTCCTCACCGCTCGAGGCCAATGCCGTTGGCTCAAGGTGTACCGTATTCCCGAAGGGGACCGGGCGGCGCGCGGGCGGCCCGTGGTCAACCTGCTCGATCTGCAGCCGGACGACGTCATTTCGGCGGTGGTCCCGGTCAGCGAGTTTTCCGAGGACCGTTTTCTGTTCACCGCCACCCGCAAGGGAATCATCAAGAAGACGGTGCTGTCCGCCTACGGAAACGTTCGCCGCGACGGCATCATAGCCCTGAAGGTTCAGGAGGACGACAACCTGATCGGCGCCTCGATCACCGACGGCAGCGACGACGTAATGCTGGTAACCCGCAGCGGCCAGGCGGTGCGGTTCACGGAGAGTGATGTGCGCCCCATGGGGCGGGTTTCGACCGGGGTGAAGGGGATCGAGCTGCGCGGCGGCGACGAAGTGGTCGACATGGTCGTTCTGCGCGGACAGGGCAGCATACTCACCCTCTGCGAGAACGGCTACGGCAAGCGGACCGAGCCCCGGGAGTACTCCCGGATTCGCCGCGGCGGCATGGGCGTCATCGATATCAAAACGACCGCTCGCAACGGGTGGGTTGTGGCGTGCAAGGAGGTATCCGAGAACGACGAAGTGATGATCGTCACCCAGAACGGAATCATGATTCGCGTTCCCGTCGCCGGGATTCGCAAGATCGGTCGCAATACCGAGGGAGTCAGGGTCATCAGTCTGGATCAGGGGGATCGGGTCATCGACATGACCCGGGTGTCCCAAACCCGGGAAATCAACGGAGAGGCATCCGCCATCGGAGGAAACGGTGATCCGATGCCGGACTCAGGCAACGGAAATCAACCTCCTCCAAGACCGGACGACGGCTGAGAGAATCGCCGTATACTCCTGTATTTCAACCGCTTAGCCAGTACCTGGCGAGTTGACGATTGGCCGCGAGCGGTTATATTTCTGTCCCTGCGGCCCGTGAGGAAATCAAGTCTCGGAGGGCTAGACCTAATTGGTAAGGCAGCGGTCTTGAAAACCGCCGGGTTCACACCCTTGTGGGTTCGAGTCCCACGCCCTCCGCCAAGCGCGAAAAGTCCCGCCTTTGCGGGACGTCCGGAGAGGTGACCGAGTGGCCGAAGGTGGCAGCCTGCTAAGCTGTTGTAGGGGGTAACTCCTACCGAGGGTTCGAATCCCTCCCTCTCCGCCAGAAATTGCCCCCTCGTTCAATGGTAGGACACATGACTCTGGATCATGTTATCGGGGTTCGAATCCCTGGGGGGCAGCCAACTTGAGCCGCTTATCAAAGCGGATCATCGAAAAACCCCTGAAGCGTTTCGGCTTCGGGGGTTTTCTTTAAAGGAGGCAACAGTGCCGATAGATCCAGGCAGCCAACGGAGGAGCAGTTCCAGTACACTCGCGCGGTGGATTCTCCCTGCCCTGGTGTGGGCCCTGGCCCATGAAGCCGGTGCCGGGACCTACGTCGTCGACCTTTCGCACTCGTCGGTAGACTTCAGCATCCGTCATCTTGTCAGCCGCACCACCGGGCATTTCAACGAATTCAGCGGCACCGTCACATACGACCCCGCATCGCCTGAGGCCTCTGCCTTTTCGGGGGTTATCGAGGCAAAAAGCATCGACACCGGAAATGAGCGTCGCGACAACCACCTGAGAAGCGCTGACTTCTTCGAGGTCGAGAAATACCCGCGGATCGAATTTGCCAGCACATCGGTGAAGAAAGGGAAGGAAGACCTCCTCGAGGTTACCGGGACTTTATCCCTCCACGGGGTGACGAAACCGGTGACCTTTCCGGTAGAAGTGCTCGGCGTAGGCGTTCATCCGATGAACGGCAAGGCGGTTGCCGGCTTTGCCGCGGAGTTGACGGTCAAGCGTTCCGACTACGGGGTCGACAACTGGATCGATGCCGCCGGTGTTCTCGGAGACGAGGTGAAAATCACTGTACTGATCGAGGCGCTGGGAGGGGAGTAACGCAGTCCGAAGCGCCCGGCCCGCTGCTCGATGAAGACCGCTGAGTCGCGCCTGGCGTGGGCCCTGCTGGCACCGGCGCTCACCGTTCTGGGGGTCTTCGGGATATTCCCGATCGGATACGCCCTCTTCGTCAGCCTGCATCGCTGGCGTCTGAAGAAGGGGGATTTCGTCGCCTTCGATCACTACCGGCGCGCCCTCGGTGAAGCCTGGTTCGTCGGGCTCATCCTCCTGGCCGCCGCAGCCTGGCTGCTGGCGGTGTGGGTGGCCAGGCGGCGCCGATCACAGCGGCGGCAGCACAAACTGCTGCGGGCCACCGGGGCCGGGCTCGGACTCCTGGCAGCGCTCGCCGCGCTTGCCGGAGTCGCCGGCATGGCGGGCACGGGCGACTCCCGGCTCTTCAACTCCTTCCTGGTAACAGCATTCTACGCCTTCGGCACGATCCCGATCGAGGTCGGCGTCTCGATATTTCTGGCCTGCCTGCTTTTCCGGGCATCCCTGGGCAGAGGTTTCTTCCGCGTTCTCTACTTCCTGCCCTACGTCACCCCGATGATCGCCACCGCGGTCCTGTTTCGCACCCTTTTCAGTCCACATCCCTCATCGCTCGCCAACCGCTTCTGGGGCTTTCTCGGCTTCGAAAACCAGCGCTGGCTGTTCGAGAGCCGATCCGTCGCGGCCCTGGTCTGCGAGGGACTCGATCTCGCCTGCCCTGCATGGGCAAATACGTTCTTTCCGAGTCTGGCACTGGTCTCGGTAGTGCTCTACAACGTCTGGGTCTACATCGGCTACGACACGGTGATCCTGCTGGCGGGACTGAGCGCGATTCCCCGCCACTACTACGAAGCCGCGGCCATGGACGGGGCAAACGCGCTGCAGTCCTTCCGCCACGTCACGGTTCCGCTGATTTCCCCGACCCTGTTTTTCATTACCCTGGTCGGCTTCATCGGCACCTTCAAGGCCTTCAACCATATCTACATCCTGCGCACCGCCGGCGCCCGCGATACTGTCGACGTGGTCAGCATCCTGATTTTCGACCGCCTCTACAACTACCAGGACGCCGGTTACGCCTCCTGCCTGTCGCTGATTCTGTTCGCCGCGATTCTCGCCCTGACCCTGGCCCAGAACCGGTTGCTGGGACGGCGCGTTTTCTACGGGGAGTGAGCGCGTGAAGCGGGCAAGGCACCCACGGCTGCTTCCCTGGGTGACGTACTCCGGGCTGGCCCTCGGGGCGGTGGTTGCAGGGCTCCCGTTTGCGTGGATGCTGCTGGCCTCGTTCATGACCCGGGGCGAAACCCTCAGGAGGGTGTTCCTCCCCGCGGAGCTGCAGTGGAGCAACTACATCCGGGCATGGAGGGAGGAGGACTTCGCTCTATATTTCGAGAATTCGCTCCTGATCGCGGCCCTGCAGGTCAGCGGGACCCTGCTGTTCTCCCTGTTGGCGGCCTACGCGCTTGCCCGCATGCGGTTCAAGGGCCGCGAGCTGGTCTTCTACGGCATACTCGCAACCCTGATGGTTCCCGAAACGGTCACCATGGTGCCCAACTTCCTCACCGTGTCATGGCTTCATCAGCACAGCCCTTTCGACTGGATCAACAACTGGCCGGCCCTCACCATTCCGTTCATGGGCAGCGCCTTCAGCATCTTCCTGCTGCGCCAGTTCATGCGCGGGATCCCGGGCGAGCTCTGGGACGCGGCCCGCATCGACGGGGCCGGACACCTGCGGTTCCTGTTTCAGATCGCCGCGCCCCTGTGCCGGGCGCCCCTCCTGACGGTCGGCATGTTCACCCTCATCGGCTCCTGGAACGCCCTGGGATGGCCGCTGCTGGTCACCAATTCCCCCGAATGGCGGCCGATTTCGGTAGCCCTGCAGAAGTTCGTCAGCGAAGCCGGACCCGAGGTGCATCTGCAGATGGCGGGAGCCGTGATCGCCACCGTACCGGTTCTGTTGATCTACGCCATGGTACAGCGCGAGTTCACCTCCGGGATTTCCATGTCGGGACTGAAAGGATGAGGCGAACCTTGGGACATCCGCTGCTGTTTCTTCTCGCGGCATTCGCCCTGGCCTGCGATGAGCCCCGGCAAGACGCCGCCAGACAGGTGACGACGACACCCTCGCTGGAAGAGATCGACCCGTCCGGGGCGGAGGTCGTCTTCTGGTACCAGCACACCCAGATGCGCGAAGAGGCCCTGCTGGAGCTGATCGAGGACTTCAACCGCACCAATCAGCACGGAATCCGCGTGCGCGGAGAATTCGCCGGGCGGTACAGCGACATCTACAACAAGATGATGGTCGGCCTGCAGGGAGGAGAGCTTCCCGAGATCGTCGTCGCCTATCAGAACCAGGCCATCGTCTACGACATGGGAGAAGGCCTGGTGGACCTCACCCCGTACATGAACTCGCCGCAATGGGGATTGAGTGCACTGGAGCGGGAAGATTACGTGGAGGCCTTTCTCGCCCAGGACTTCATCAACGGCAAGCAGATCTGTTTTCCACCCAACCGATCACTGGAAATCCTCTATTTCAACGCCGACTGGCTGCGCGAGCTCGGCGAAGAGGGACCCCCGGCGACCTGGGAAGAGTTCGCCCGCCTCTGCCGGCTGGCCAGGTCCCGGCCGTTTCAGGCGGCGCAGCCGGGCAGCCGCAGCAAGGGGTACCTGTTCGAGGCGGAAGCGAGCCGGATGGCCACCCTTGTCTTCACGCGGGGCGGCGACTTCATGGACCCGGAGCGAACCGCCTATACCCTCGATACCCCGGAGATGCTGCAGGCCCTGACCATGGTGCAAGGCCTGATCCGGGAGGGGGCGGCGGACCTGCTCAGCGAGCGTTACGAAGACCAGACCGAGTTCGCTCTCGGCCAGGTCCTGTTCATGATCCGCTCCTCCTCCGGCCTTCCGTTCGTGGCCAGCGCCCTCGCCGACGCCCCGACCCGGTTCGAGTGGGATGTGGCGCCGCCGCCTCGAGACGGGGAAGACCCGGTGCTCAATGCCTACGGCGCCAGCGTGTCGGTGTGCCGTTCGACGCCGGAGAAGCAGCTGGCATCCTGGCTGTTTCTCAAGTGGTTCACCTCGCCGGAACAGCAGGCGCGCTGGGTCAGGGCGAGCAACTACTTCCCGGTGCGCCGCAGCACGGCGGCGCAGCTCGCCGGCTACTTCGAGGAGAATCCACGCTACGGCAGGGCGTACGGGTTTCTCGACTTCGGCAAGTCCGAGCCGTCCGTGCCGGGGTATGAGGCGGTGCGCCGCAAGATCGCAGAGGCGATGGTCGAGGTCGCGCAGGGGGGGGAGATCCCCCAGGTTCTGGAACGGCTCGAAACGGAGGCAAACCTCGTCCTCGAGGAGTTCGAAAGGTGACAGGTCCGCTCATGGCAAGCCGTCGAAGCGGCTGCGATGATCGATCAGCGGGCCGGTTTGCCTGCCGTGCCGGCAGGAGTTGACAACGGAATCAGCAGAGAGGAGAAAGATGGACGTACGCATCGAATCGGACAGCATGGGTGACGTCGAGGTTGCCGCCGACCGTTACTACGGGGCCCAGACGCAGCGGTCGTTGCAGAATTTCGCGATCGGCCAGGAGCGGTTTTCCCGGGAAATGATCAAGGCGCTGGGAATCGTCAAGAAGGCGTCTGCCCTCGTCAACCATGAGCAGGGAGCCTTGGAGAAGGACCTGGCCGACCTGATCGTCAAAGCGGCCGACGAGGTCATCGCCGGAGACTGGGACGATCACTTTCCCCTGGTCGTTTGGCAGACGGGCAGCGGCACGCAGTCGAACATGAACGTCAACGAGGTGATTGCGAATCGCGCCATCGAGATGGCCGGAGGCAGATTGGGGTCGAAGGACCCGGTACATCCCAACGACCATGTCAACCGAAGCCAGTCGTCAAACGACGTGTTCCCCACGGCGATGCACGTCGCCGCGGTAGACGCGATCGCCAACAACCTCATCCCTTCCCTGAAGCAGCTTGCCGCGACGTTCGACGAAAAAACCGACCGTTTCGACGACGTGATAAAAATCGGCCGCACCCACCTGCAGGATGCCACCCCTCTGACCCTGGGCCAGGAGCTCTCCGGTCATGCCGCACAGCTGCACGAGGGCATCCGACGCGCCGCCGCCGCCCTGCAACCGCTGTACAAACTGGCGCTGGGCGGCACCGCGGTGGGAACCGGCCTCAACTCGAAGAAGGGGTTCGACGAAAAAGCGGCAGCCGCCATCGCCCGGGAGACCGGACAGCCCTTCGTGACGGCGCCGAACAAGTTCGAGGCGCTCGCCGCTCACGATGCGCTGGTCGAGGCCTCGGGAATGTTGAAGACGATCGCCGCATCGCTGATGAAGATCGCCAACGATGTGCGCTGGATGGCCTCGGGGCCGAGGAGCGGTCTCGGCGAGATTTTGATTCCCGAAAACGAACCCGGTTCTTCGATCATGCCGGGAAAGGTCAACCCGACACAGTGCGAGGCGCTGACGATGGTCTGTGCCCAGGTCATGGGCAACGACGCCGCTGTCGGTTTTGCGGGTGCCTCGGGCAACTTCGAGCTCAACGTCTTCAAGCCTGTCATCATCCACAACGTGCTGACTTCGACGCGGCTGCTGGCCGACGCGGTCCGCAGTTTCGACGTCCACTGCGCCGCGGGAATCAGGCCCGACCGCGAGCGCATCGATGCACTGATGCAGCAGTCGCTGATGCTCGTCACCGCCCTCAACCCCCATATCGGCTACGACAACGCCGCGAAGGTCGCCAAGACCGCGTACAGCGAAGGGAAGACCCTGAAGGAGGCGGCCGTGGAGATGGGGCTGCTCAGCGCGGAACAGTTCGATGAATGGGTGCGGCCCGAGAAGATGGTTTCGCCGTCGTCGTAAGGCATTTCGCGCTCGTTCAGGGGATGTCCCGTCCCCGGGAGGGCCCGGGCAGGCCCCGTACCGGCCTCCGTTGCAGGCACTCTTCGCCGTTTTTCAGGATTCGATTGCAGCCGTAAGTTCGGTTTCTTCAGCCAGCCGGGATTGAAAATCGAGCCAGGATGAAAACGGTTAAATTCGGCGGCAGCTCCCTGGCGACCTCCTCGTCGGTCCGCGCAGTCGCCGAGATCATTCAGGCGGACCAGCAGCGCCGGCTCGTCGTCGTATCGGCGCCGGGAAAACGCCGCCATGCCGACGTCAAGGTCACCGACCTGCTGATCGCCGCGGCCGAGGCGCGCCTGACCAACAGGAACGGCCGCGAGGAGATGGACCGGGTCGTGGCGCGCTTCGAAGAAATCGCCCGGGGGCTCGGTCTGGGGTCGTCATCGATCCAGTCGATAGCGGACGACCTCGAAGCCCGGTTGCAGTCCGACACGGGGGACGAGGGTCTGTTTACCGATACCTTGAAGGCGGCGGGCGAAGCCAACTGCGCGCGTCTGATGGCGGAGTACCTCTGCTCCCTGGGAACAGAGGCCCACTACGTCGACCCCGGGGAAGGGGGCATGCTGCTGTCGGATGAGCCGGGCAACGCCCGCGTCCTGCGCCAGTCGTACGGCAGACTCAGAAAACTGCGGGAGCTGCCCGGCATCACCCTCTTTCCAGGGTTCTTCGGCTACTCGGAGAGGGGGCGGTTGGTCACCTTTCCACGCGGGGGCTCCGATATCACCGGGGCGATCCTCGCCGCCGCGGTCGACGCGGAGCTCTACGAGAACTTCACCGACGTCGACTCCGTGTTCGCCGCCAGTCCCCGGCATGTCGACCACCCGCGCGGCGTGCCGGAAATCACCTACCGGGAGATGCGAGAGCTGTCGTACGCCGGCTTTTCGGTGTTTCACGACGAAGCCCTCGAGCCGGTGTTTCACGCCGGAATTCCGGTCGCGGTGAAAAACACCAGCAACCCCGATGCCCCCGGAACACGTATCGTCCCGTCGCGGACCGTCGCCGGGGACCCGGTCGTCGGCATCGCCGCCACGGGCGGCTTCTGCAGCATGTACGTCAGCAAATACCTGATGAACCGGGAGGTCGGCTTCGGACGGCGGCTGCTCCAGATCTACGAGGACGAGGGGATCCCGTTCGAGCACACCCCGTCGGGGATCGACAACCTCTCCGTGATTGTCCGGGAGGAGTACCTGAACCACGCCGCGGAAGAACGGGTGGTCCGCCGCATTCGCACCGAGCTCGAAGCGGACGAGGTTTCGGTCGAGCGCGGGCTGGCACTGGTGATGGTGGTCGGCGAAGGCATGCGGCACACGATCGGGCTGGCGGCGCGGGCGACCTCCGCGTTCTCGCGCGCCCGGGTAAACCTGGAGATGATCAACCAGGGATCGAGCGAAGTCAGCATGATGTTCGGGGTCAAGGAGACGGATGTCGCCGCCGCAGTGCAGTCGCTCTATGCGGAGTTTTTCGAGTAGGCAGACCGGATTTTCAACGGCAAGGAGAGGCCTGGCATGCCATCAGAAGAAACGGGGTTGACTTACATGGAAGCAGGGGTCGAGACCGGCGGCGCGATCGGTGCGCTCCAACGCCTGTTGTACCGGGTGAATCAGGCGGAGCACTGCCGCTGCGACGGCAGCCCGGTCGGAAGGGTGGCGCTGGAATCGGGGTATTTCGCGACTGTAATCGACATCGGAAACCTCGGGCTGGCGATGACGACCGACGGCGTCGGCACCAAGCTGCTGGTTGCCCAGATGATGGGGAAGTACGACACCGTCGGCATCGACTGCGTCGCCATGGTTGCAAACGACCTGGTCTGCGTCGGCGCAGAACCGGTCTCGATGCTCGACTACATTGCGGTGGAGAAGGCGGACCCGGAGGTATTCGAGCAGATCGGCATCGGCCTGCAGCGAGGGGCGGACTATGCGAACATCTCGATTTCAGGTGGGGAAACCGCCCAGGTGAGGGAGATGCTGCGGGGATACCGCGAGGGCAGCGGCCTGGACCTGGTCGGCATGGCCATCGGCCTGGTGCCGCTGGAGGAAATGATCGTGGGGGAGGACATCGATGACGGCGACGTGGTCGTCGGCCTGAAAAGCAACGGCATCCACAGCAACGGCTACACCCTGGCCCGCAGGGTGCTGTTCGACGAAATGGGCCTGACAGTCGATTCCCGCGTCCCTGAGCTGGGCGGCACCGTAGGCGAGGAGCTGTTGCGCCCGACTGCCATCTACGTGCGCCCGGCAGTCGAAATGATGCGGGCGGACGTGCGCATCAAGGCATTCAGCCACATGACCGGCGACGGCCTCCTCAACCTGCTGCGAGTGCGAACCGGTACCGGGTTCGTCCTCGACTACCTGCCGGAACCGGATCCGGTGTTTCAGGTACTCCAGGAAGGCGGCCGGCTGTCGGACGAGGAGATGTTTCTCGTCTTCAACATGGGGATCGGGTTCGGAGTAGTCACTCCGGAGAAGGATGCGGCCGCAGTCCGCGCCATTGCCCGCCGCCACGGCTTTGAAGCCTGGGTCCTGGGGCGGGCGGCCGGCGATCTTTCTGGCAAAGTAGTGGTCGAGCCGCGGCAATTGATCGGCGAGAACGACGAATTCCGAAAGATCTGAGTGTGCCCGGGCAGCCTCGGGCAGAACCGGAGAGCCTGCATTTCAACCCCGGACATGGCCGATTCCCATTCCGAGGGCCGGAATACGTTTACTTGGTGACGTAAACATTCCGAAAGTCCTCGTTTGGGGCCTCCGCGGGTTTGAATCGCGGCCCGTCCGAGAGGAACGGCTGCCCCATACCGCCGGTGGGTTACTTCCAGACCGGCTGGAACTTCGGCAGCCTCGGCTGGCGGTCCCGCGCCAGCCGGACTCTGGAACCCTGCAGCGGCAGGTGGATGCGTTTGCCTCCCTGCAGATGCGACTCGATGAAAGCGAATATCAGCTCCGTGCTCTGGTGAGCCGACCGCACGCCGCCGCGGGGCGGCTCCCCGGTGTCGAGCGAACGGGCGAGATCCTCGATAATCGCCTGGGTGCTGCTGGCCGCAGCGAGGTCCATGGAGGTGCGCTCGACCCGGGACCGTCCCCCGACCTCTCCCGTCGTGGAAACTTCCCACAGATTCTCCGGTTCCTGTCCGAGAACCGTGCCTTTTTCGCAGACGAGCTCGAAGCGAAGGCCGTGGCTGGTATTGAGCGCATAGCCGTAGGCCCCGTCCGAAAAGCGGAAAATCCCCTCGCCTACCGGATCCTCGGTGAGGATGTCTCCGTCGAACAGACCTTCGTCGGGGTCGCGGAGAAATCCCTGGACCCACTCGACGGGGCAGTCGCCGTGAAGCCAGAGCATGAGGTCGAACATATGGCTGGCACTGTTGAACAGGGTTCCCGTCCAGTGTGAGACGACGGCATTCACGGAGCCGAGGCCTTGGGAGCCGATCGCTTCCCGGAGTTTTTCCCAGCGGACATCCCAGCGGCGGTTGGTGCCGAGGTTGAAAAACACCCCCCTTTCCTCGCAAGCTGCCATCATGGCGTCGGCCTCCCCCATGGATGCAGCCATCGCCTTTTCGGCGTAGATCGCAGGGACTCCAGCTTCGACCGCGTCGAGGACGATGCGGGTGCGGTGCTCCGGTTGTGTGGCCACGCTGACAATGTCCGGCTTTTCCCTGGCCAGCATCTCCCGGTAGTCGCGGTACTGGTGATCGCCCGGGACACCGTAACGCTCGCCCGCCCGGGCCATGACCTCTGCACGCGTATCGGAAAGGGCAATCAATTCTGTTCGGGAGGAAGCCTCGTATCCGGCTGCGTGGGAATAGGCGAACGGCCTTTTTTCGCTTCCTTCATTGTCGATAAATGCTCCCATTCGGCTGCAGCCAATCAGCGCTGCCCGGTAAATCGCCATTAAATTCCTCCTGTTTTCGATATTTTAGAAAAACAACAGATCAAGGTGAGTTCAATGTGCGTAGTAATCAACCGAATTTTTCCACAATTCATGTTGAAATGTTGAAAATTGTCAGGAGACCGGTCGGTTTTCCGGCTTGCCTCATTCCTGGTCAAGTGTTGGGTAATCCCGGTTAGGAAGGACGGTGCGCGGAAAACAAATTATTGTTTCAAAAGACTTTCAGTAATAAATTGTCTGAAAAATGAAGAGACCAGAGAGCGACCGCGCCGGGCGCGTTGAGCGGCAGCAGGACGGGCATATTGTATTTATCCCGAATCCGCTTCCTCCCAGTATAGGAGGCGGACCGTCGCTCTGGCACCGGCTCGGGGAGGCGGAACGGGCCCTGGGATGGATTTCCGGCCGGGCAGCCCATCTCGACGACGCCGCTCCCTATGCCGCCTTGGCACTTCGGAAGGAAGCGGTGCTTTCGGCCCGGCTCGAGGGCAACCGGGTGGCGCTTTCCGACCTGCTCTGGTATTCCCTGGACGGAGCGGCAGTTGAAGGCCTGCAAGCGCCGCGCGGGGTGGTTCGGGCAGCTCTCAACTACGTCCATGCGGCCGAACGCCTGCTGCCTGCAACGGGCGAGACCGGGGTTTCCACAGTCACGCTCCGGCAGGCGCATCAGGAGCTCTACGGGGGACTGGAAGGCAGGGACGAAGCACCTGGAAACTACCGTTCCTCCGAGATATGGATCGGGCCTTCCGGCAGCACAGCCCGGGATGCCCATTTCGTCCCACCGCCTCACCGGGAGGTTCCCCGGATGATGCAGGAGCTTGAGGGTTTTCTGAAACAGGACCGCACAACGCCTCCGCTGGTTGCCGCCGGGCTCCTCTACTATCAGCTGGAGACCGTCCATCCCTTCGTGGACGGCAATGGCAGGGTCGCCCGTCTCGCGGTGCAGCTTTTCCTCGGAAGAGAGCGCGGGCTCTGGCCGCAATTCATCGGTCTTGCATCGATCTTCGGGCGCGACCCCCGCGATCACTTCGAGCGCCTGCAACGGGTGCGCCTGCATGGGGATTGGGAAGGGTGGATCAGCTACTTCCTCGGCAGTATCCGCGAAGCGGCCGGGGAGGGCGGGAGGCTGCTGAACTGGCTGATACGGCTTCGCTCCGGGCATCGGGAGCTGCTGCGAAGGGAACTCGGAGGAACGGCCGGTCCGGCGATGGCCCTGCTCGACGCGCTGTTTTCCCAGCCCTTGATAAGCGTAGCGTCGGCCTCGGAGATCACGGGGCGCACGTTCGCAAACACCAACAACCTGATCTCGAGGCTCGAAAGATTGGGAGTGCTGACCGAGATCAGCGGCCGGCGGCGCCATCGTCGCTTCTGCTACCAACCCTTTCTGACCTTCTTGCAGAACGGTTGACAGCCGGTACCGGTCTGCCGGGTTCCCTGACAGCCCGTTGAAAAAAGTCCATCCGGGCTGGGGCCGGCCCCGACGGCCGCGAACCCTTCGGGTTGGTGTTGGGAACGGCTTTGCCGTTGCCTGAAACGCTCGAAAGAGCGTTCCGCAGACGGCGTTGCGCTCCCTCGCCGAATCCCTCGATTCGACTCGGTCGCGGCTTGCCGGGGCAGATAAATCAAGGCAGGGGCCGGATTCGATTTCGGGGTTTTTCTGCCCCAGGTCTTCGACCGCCATGGCTCGGCCTCGGCTGCAGAGCAACTTTTCCAACGGGCTGCTAAACGTGGAAGACGTAGAGATCGCGATCGGCGATCGGCAGATCGACCCAGCTGCCGCCGCGGCGATGGCTTTCCGCCACCGCCAGGGTGGCTTCGGTGATGTGGTGGGTGACGTCGACGTGGCCGCGCGTCGGCCGGGAGTTCTCGAATGCGTCGACGAGATCCTCCAGGCAGGAGACCGTGGCGCTCCTGGGCGGCAACTCCGGCAGCTCACATCCTTCCCAGCCATAGCGGTCTTCACCATCCTGCCGCCGCATCACCGCCCCGGCGCCGTTGTCCAGCGAGCGGACCATGCCCTCGGTGCCCAGCACCTCGAACTGCCAGTTTCCTGCGGGGATCGACCAGCCGCGCACCCCGTTTTCGAACAACAGCTCATAGGTACCGAGGGGGTCGTGGGGAATGAAACTGTCCTCGATGGGCAGGTCTCTCGGCTCGAGTTCTCCCCGGACCTGGGAAATGGCGGGGTCGCCGATCAGCCAGGAAAGGGTGTCGATCGAATGGATGTGTCCGTGCAGAAGGCTCGACCGGGCGTAGTGGACGACGGCCACAGGTTCGCCGATCTCCCCGTTCAGAACGGCCTCGCGAACCGGGTCGTAACGAACGTCGAAGCGCCGCAGAACCCCCGAGTTGAACAAGGTGCCGTTGCGCTTCACGGCCTCGCGCAACTCGTCGCACCGCCGCATCGAGCAGGCGACGGCTTTCTCGACGAAGAGCATCGGGACCCCGAGGTCCGCCAGGGCCACGGTGAGGTCGGCGTGGGCGTCGCCGCGGAAATCCGGCGCAGGCGCCCTGTTGCCGGGTTTCTGCAAGCCAGTCGCCGTCGTGCAGACGGCTACGATGTCGGGGGCTTCCTGCCTGACCATTTCAGCGTAATCCTCGTACACGGGGACCCTGTGGCGCTCGGCAAACCCGCTGCGCCTGTCGGCGAGCAGGTCGCAGCCGGCGGCCAGTTCGAGGCGGTCGCTCGCCACCGTTGAGTTGGCGATGGAATACGGCAGGTCCCGGCTGGACTGTTGATCGTCGATGTAGGACCCCATACGTCCCAGGCCGAGAACCCCGACGCGATAGGTCTTCACGGTTGATGGACCCTTTCCGGTTTGGGGGAGAGAAAGCAGGGCTGAACAATCGGCAGCAAAATGTGCAACAAAGGGCTCGCTCTCAAGCTTGCCCGGGAGAAAGGTGAGCCAGGGGAAGGGGGGAACGGGTCGGGGAGAAGGATTCGACTCGCGGGCGCCCGGCGCGGACAACGGGGGCGGCGCATGGTTAGCAGCGAGGGGTGAAGTAGTGTAAGGTCTAAGCCCCGTCCAAATTGTAAAAAAGGAGGAGGTCCCATGGTGACAATGACCGAGCTGTGGCTGCCGATTCTGCTGTCGGGAGCGTTTGTCTGGATCGTCAGCGCCCTGGTCTGGATGGTGTTGCCTCATCACCGGTCGGAGTTCGCCGGGCTGCCCGACGAAGAAGCCGCCCGCCAGGCTCTGCAGCAGCAGAACCTGGCGCCCGGGCTATACAACATACCCCACATGCCCTCGCGGGATGCGGCCAGGGAACCGGAGAACCGGAGGAAATTCACCGAAGGTCCGGTGGCATTCCTCACCGTGCTGCCGAACAAGGATCCGGCGATGGCCGGACAGATGCTCGCTACCTTCGCGTACTTCGTCGTCGCCAGTATCGCCGTCGCCTACGTGAGCGGACGCGTGCTGGCGCCGGGGGCGGAATTCCTGCAGGTGTTTCGCGTCGCCGGTACGGTGGCGTGGCTGGCTTATGGCTGGGGCCGCGTTCTCGAATCAGTGTGGTTCGGTCTGCCGTGGTCGCAACAGGTCAAGCACCTGTTCGACGCCCTGTTGTACGCCCTGGCGACCGCCGCGGTCTTCGGCTGGCTGTGGCCGCGTGCGATAGCCGGTTAGCGCGTCTCGGGACGACCCGACGACAGGGAAATACCGTGAACACGGACTGTCTCCAGCACACCCTTACCGAGGAGGAGCAGACCCGGTTCGAGCGGGACGGCTACTTCGTGCTGGAGAAGGTCATGTCGGCCGCGCAGCTCGCCGGGATTACCGGCGCCTTCGACCGCATGGTCGCCGAGGCCTGCTCCGGGGGGCAGGATGCGGGCGAGCGCTTCACGATTCGCGACGTCCTGTGGCGCGACCCGCTGTTTCTCGATCTCGTCGACTGGCCCGCCACCCTGCCGAAGGTGTGGGGGATTCTCGGGTGGAACATCCAGGTCTACCACACGGTGCTGATGTACAGCCCGTCCGAGCCCGGCAAGACCGAGGTCGACTTCCTGGGCTGGCACCAGGACAGCGGCCAGTTGAACCGGGATCTCGAGGTCAGCCCGCGCCCCCGGATCTCGATCAAGGTGGCGTTTTTCCTGAGCGACTGCAGCGAGCCGGGGAGGGCGAACTTCTGGGCGGTTCCGGGAAGCCACCTGCAGGACGGGCTCGAGCGGCCGGCAGACGGGTCGGCCCCTGCCGGGGCAGTGCCGATCCTGGTGCCGGCAGGGGGAGCCGTCCTGTTCGACCGCCGGATCTGGCACGCCTCCAGCACCAACATTTCCGCAGTTGCGCGCAAGGTCCTGTTCTATGGATACAGCTACCGCTGGCTGCGGCCGCGGGACGACCAGAGCGTCGAGGGACTGTTCGACCGGTGCGAGCCGGTCCGGAGGCAGCTGTTGGGTTATTCGAAAAACGGGGGATACGGGTACACGTCGCCGGCGGAGGAGGACGTTCCCCTGAGGGGGTGGCTGCGCCGGCATGTCGGAGATTGGGCGGCCGCCTGAAAAGCACGCCAACGGCAGCGTGAAAACGTTTACAAAGAAGTATACGTCTGGAGAACGTTTCCAGGCTGAAAATGCAGCGGGATGTGGAAAGAGCGGTGGAAAACTCTGGAAAGCACAGGGGAACTTATCCACACCCCCCCGTGTGGATTACCATGCCTTTTCCACAGAGACCTCCGGCATCGGGTACCTCATCTGGTTTAGGCTGAAGATGCGGCCGCCCGTGCGGATGGCAGTGGCCGCGAGAAAGGCCGCCCCCAGGCCGATCCCGTAGGTCGGGTTCCACTGGCGGTACAGACCGGCCGCGGTGTCGGCGATTACCTGGTCGACCGGGGCGGTTTTGAAGCCGCTGAGAAAAAGCAGGGTGTTTTGCTCTTCCCCCATGTGCATGGAAGAGAGGATTTCACTGCGGTCGAGGGCGCTTATCCACAGCTCATAGGCGGGGTTTGAGGCCAGTTTCCTCAGGAATTTCAACGCCTTGCGCTTTCCGCGTAAATGGCGGATGAGGATCTCGGAATCGACGTAGGCTCTCACTCTTCCGCCTCCCTGTGAGAAAGGGAGTCGCTGAGATTGACGCGGCTGCGCTGGGTTGTTTCGATGACGCTTTCAGTGCGTTCCCAGGCGCCGAAGGTCTGCGTGAAGACGTCGAACTCTCCTGTTTCAGACTCGACCTCCTCGGCGTAGCGGGCAATCGCTTTTTCAATCAGGGCCTTTTTGGTACCACCGAGCCTGCGCATGAGCTGGTCGAGGCGGTGGATAACGGATTCGTCCACGCGGACGGAAAGGACGCGGTCCATGGGCAAACTCCCCTGACATGGTTGGCGTAAACGCATGCATGTAAACGTACGCAGATGCAGACCGGCCAGGCAAGCGGTTCGATTCAGATGCACCCGCGGTACGGTCGCGGAGGTAACCACCCCCTGTGCCCTGGTGAAATCTTCGGCTGCTGTGGACAGGGGTGTTTCGGCCCGACAGGTTTGCTCCTGAAATACGGCCGGCGCATACTTGCCGTCCCAAAAGGAAGGGCAGCCCGGGATGAGTTCAGGGCTGCCCGCAATCAGCTGAACAAGGAAGATCCGGTATGACCGGTGCTGAATTCGACCGTCATTGCGAAAACGTCAAAACAGAGGGGTACACGGTTCTGCCGGCGGCGATGACCAGCGAGGAATGCGATGCCGCCACGGTGGAACTTGAGAGGCTGGTTGAGGACAGCAACCGCGGGGGGCTCGAATGCGTGTTCAACAAGGCGCGCGTGTTCGAAAGGGCCTACCAGATCCCCTCCGTGTTGCGGCTGGTCCGTCACTTTCTCGGCGGGGACGCGGTGCTGTGCGCCGTTCACGGTTCCGTCATCGAACCGGGCCAGGGGGGCGGGGGCCTGCATGCCGACGGGGAGGTTACCGGCCACCTGCGGTCGCGGTCGCAGGCAGCCGCGGACGAGGGGCGGCGCATCACCTCTCACGCGATGTCGATCAACACGATTTTCTGCGTCGGGGAGTTCACCGCAACCAACGGCGCCACGCGGCTGGTCCCGGGCAGCCACAAGGTCGAATCGATCGAAATTCCGGAGAACGCCGCGGAACAGGCCCGCATCGTGGAAGCGGAGCGGGGATCGGCGATCCTGTTCCACGCCAACATCTGGCACGGAAGCTCCAGAAACAGAAGCTCGAAAAGGCGCTACGCGATGATCGCGCCCTGGCGGCGCAACTGGTCGCGGGGGCCGTACGAGCTGTGCCGCATGGTGGAGCCGGAGGTTCTCGAACGGGCAGGAGCGGAGGGGAGGCGGGTTTTCGGCTTCGACGCCCTGCAGCCGTATCTCGAACACTGGCAGTGGGATCGCCAAACTGGTGGGCCGAAGCCGGAGTTCGGCGAGCTGAGGCGGGACTGAACGGAAATGAGCGAATCGGCGGACGCCGAATCCCAGGACGCGACTCCGGGGCGACGAAACCGGGCCGGCGAAGCTGCGGACCAGAACGCCTACGTCGAATTCGAGGGGGTCAGCAAGAGCTACGACGGGCGCTCGATGGTCGTCGGAAACCTCGACCTCAGCGTCCGCAAGGGGGAGTTCCTGACCCTGCTGGGACCGTCCGGTTCGGGCAAGACGACCTGCCTGATGATGCTGGCCGGCTTCGAGGTGCCCACCTCGGGGGCCATCCGCATCGACGGCCGCTCCGTGCATGCCCTGCCGCCGCGCAAGCGCGGCATCGGCATGGTGTTTCAGAACTACGCGCTCTTCCCGCACATGACGGTGGGCCGCAACCTCGCCTTTCCCCTCGAAGTGCGCGGGTTCGACCGCGAGCAGTGCCGGGAGCGGGTGGAGCGGGCCCTGCAGCTGGTTCGCCTCGAAGGCCTTGCGGACCGGAGGCCCGCCCAGCTCTCCGGGGGGCAGCAGCAGCGCGTGGCGATCGCCCGGGCGCTGATATTCGATCCCGACCTGGTGCTGATGGACGAACCGCTCGGAGCCCTGGACAGGCGCCTGCGCGAAGAGATGCAGTACGAGATCCGGCGCATCCACCAGAGTCTCGGGGTGACCGTGGTCTACGTCACCCACGACCAGCAGGAGGCCATGGTGATGTCGGACCGGATCGCCGTGCTGCGCCGGGGGGACATCGAGCAGATCGCCGAACCGGAAGCCCTCTACGAAGAGCCGGAGAGCTCGTTCGTCGCCCGCTTCATAGGCGAGAACAACCGCCTGCACGGGAGGGTGACAACGGTCAGCGAAGACATCTGCGCCGTGGAAACCGGGGGCGAGACCATCCGGGCGCTGCGCGTCGTTCCCTGCAAGCCCGGGGACGCCACCACCCTGTCGATACGCCCGGAGCGCGTCGCCATCGCCCCGGAGCCGGGCCTTTACAGCAACGAGCTCGACGCCGCCATCGAGGACATCACCTTCCTCGGCGACCACCTGCGCCTGCGGCTGAACGTGTGCGGGAGTTCGGACTTCATCGCCAAGATCCCCAACGTCGTCGGTCACGGCGCGGTGCTGGCAGGCGACCGGATCCGCATCGGATGGACGCCTACGGACTGCCGGGTGCTCGACCCGGACGAGGACGAGGTGTAATCCGGGGCCGGACCGGTTTCAGAGTGCGTTGAGCATGGCTTCAGGAGACAGGTCCAGCCATTCGGGGATCCGTTATCAGCCCGACGAGCGTCCGCCGCACCTGCTGTCCGCAGGCATGGGAGTTCAGGCGGCCATGCTCGTCCTGGCCGGGATCGTCCTGACCCCGGCCATCGTGATCCGGGCGGCGGACCAGGACGAGACCTACATGACCTGGGCCATCTTCGCCGCCCTTGTGGTCAGCGGAACCACCACCGTCCTGCAGGCGGTTCGCCTCGGCCGCTTCGGCTCCGGGCATGTCCTCATCATGGGCACCTCCGGCGCCTTCATCGCCGTCTGCGTGGCGGCACTGGTCGAGGGCGGCCCGGCGCTGCTCGCTACCCTCGTCATCGTCTCGTCGCTGTTCCAGTTCGCCCTGTCGGCGCGGCTGTCGCTGCTGCGGCGAATCCTCACCCCGGTCGTCTCCGGCACGGTGATCATGCTGATCGCCGTGACCATCATGCCGATCGCCTTCGACATGCTGTCCGACGTCCCGGAGGGGACGCCGCCGGCCGCGGCCCCGGTTACCGCCGCGGCCACCCTGGTCGCGGTGGCGGCGCTGGGCCTGCGCGCAACAGGTACCTGGCGCCTGTGGTCCCCCGTCGTCGGCATCGTCGTCGGCTGCGGGGTGGCCTCGCTTTTCGGCCTCTACGACGTCGAGCGTATCGCTTCCTCCCCCTGGGTCGGGGTACCCGCCGGAGGCTGGCAGGGGTTCGAATGGAGCCTGGGGGCCTCGTTCTGGGCGCTGCTGCCGGCGTTCGTGTTCGTGACCCTGGTCGGGGCCATAGAGACCATCGGCGACGCGGTGGCCATTCAGCGGGTTTCCTGGCGGAACGAACGGGCGGTCGATTTCCGCACCGTGCAGGGAGCGGTCGCCGCCGACGGCGTGGGCAACCTGCTTTCCGGGGTCGCCGGCACGGTGCCCAACACCACCTACTCCTCGAGCATTCCCCTGGCCGAGATGACCGGGGTGGCCTCCCGGAACGTCGGGGTATACATCGGCATCGTCCTGGCGGTCCTGGCGTTCATGCCCAAGCTGACGGCGCTGCCGCTGGCCATTCCCAACCCGGTGGCCGCCGCCTACCTGACCATGCTGCTGGCGCTTCTTTTCATTCAGGGGATGAGGATCGTCGTCCAGGACGGCATCGATTACCGCAAGGCAACGGTGGCCGGGTTGGGGTTCTGGATCGGGACGGGGTTCCAGAACAAGGCGATTTTCGCCGACTCCCTCGGCGAGACCTGGGGGGTCCTGCTGGGAAACGGCATGACCACCGGCGGCCTTGTCGCCATCGTGCTGACCCTGTTCATGGAGCTGACCCGCCCGCGCCGGCGGCGCATCGAAATGGAGCTGGACCGGGCCGCCGTTCCCAGGGTGGAGGCGTTCCTGCGCGAGTGCGCCGGCCGCCTCGGCTGGAGCGCGATGGCCGTGGAGCGCCTGTGCCTGGCCGGAGAGGAGACGTTGTTGAGCCTGGGGATGCCCGAGGAGGGGGAAGAGGCCGGGCAGAAGCGGCGTCTGCTCCTGTTCGCCAACCGCGACGCGAGCGCCCTGGAGCTGGAGTTCGTGGCCGCCATCGGCGACGAGAACCTCGAGGACATGATGGTCCTGCTCGGGGAACGGGCAGAGGCCCCCGACGAGCGCGAGCTTTCGCTGCGCCTGCTGCGGCACGTGGCCTCGTCGGTGCGCCACCAGCAGTACCACGACACCGACATCGTCACCGTGCGCGTCGAAGGAGAAGCTGATCCCGAATAGGGGGATCGTCGCGCGAGCTTCGGTACACCCGGTCCAAGACCTCCAGGGGGCGGCAAACCACAGCCAGCCGGGGACCGGACAGAACGCCGAAGTCGCGGCGTGAAGACAGGCGCGCGCGCCGCTGATGCGGCCGCATCCCCCTCAGCCGTCGAGGAGGTCCCTGGCTACCGGCCGCGCCTCGTCCAGCGATCCGACGATCTGTTTCTCGGGTACGTTGCGCAGGATATCGAGACCGTAAAGGGTCTCGGCAACAGGTCCCTTGAGGCCCATCACGATCGACTCGGTATGCTCCTTTTCCGCGACCTCCAGGAGCTGGGCGATCAACATGGCGGCGCTGTCGTCGAGGTAGGTGGCGTCCGAGAAGTCGAAGATTACGACCTCGTGATCCTTGATGTCCCCGCCTATCACTCCCACCAGCTTGTTGGAGGAGGAGACGGTGAAGCTCCCCCTGAGGGCGACCAGGCCGACGCGGGCCGAATACGGATCCATCCCCGCCGCATCCTCCTGTTCCGAGAAGAACGTCTGGTCCATCAGCGGCACCGAGACCACGCTGTCGAGCTCGAGGCGTTCCAGCTGCCGCGCGTTGGCCATGCCCGCGGCGATCAGCCCTATCGCCACGGCGGTCACCAGGTCGACGAAAACCGTGAGCCCCAGGGTGATCCCCATGACCAGGAGATGCTCCCGCCGGATGCGGTGAACCCGGGTGAGGAGGCGCCAGTCGATGATGTCCCAGCCCACTTTCACGAGGATGCCGGCGAGAGCCGCATGGGGGATCGGCTCGACGTAGCGGCCGAGGCCCAGCAGCAGCGCCAGCAGGAGCAGGGCCCGTAGTGCCCCCGATACCTGAGTCTGACCCCCGGCGCGAATGTTGGTCACCGTGCCCATGGTGGCGCCTGCCCCGGGCACGCCGCCGAACAGCCCGGAGACCATGTTGCCGATACCCTGGCCCACGAGCTCGCGGTTCGGGTTGTGGCGCGTGCCGGTCAGCGAATCGGCCACCAGCGAGGTGAGGAGGCTGTCTATGGAGCCGAGCAGGGCGAGGATGAGGGCCGGTTCCAGGGCGCGCACCAGGAAACCTGCGGAGGGCAGGGTGAACTGCAGGCTGGGCAGGTCGGTCGGTATCGGTCCGATGACCGGAGCGTCGCGCAGCCACAGGACGCCCAGCAGCGTGCCGGCGATCAGGGCCACGAGGAGAGCGGGCAGGAATCGCGACAGCCGCCGAGGCCAGAGCGCCGCGGCGGCGAGGGTGACCGCGGCGATGGCGAAGGCGCCGAAATCGATATTGCCCACCGCCTCCGGCAACGCCCTGACCGCGGCCATGGGTCCCCCCAGGGCGGTAGGGGATCCGAGGAAGGGCATGCTTTGAATCAGAATGATGATGATGCCGATGCCGGACATGAAACCGGAAACGACCACGTGCGGGGTGTAAACGACGAAGCGGCCGACTTTCGACAGGCCGAGAATCACCTGCAGGAGTCCGGCCAGGACGACGATGGTCAGGGCTTCGGTCAGGTCGGCCGCGCGGCTGGTGACGATGACGGCCATGGCGACCGCCATCGGCCCGGTGGGGCCGGATATCTGGGACCGCGTCCCGCCGAATACCGACGCGAAGAAGCCGACCGCGATCGCCCCGTACAGGCCGGCGGCCGCCCCCAGTCCCGACGCCACCCCGAAGGCCAGCGCGACAGGCAGTGCCACCACCATGGAGGTAATGCCGCCGAAGAGATCCCCCCGGAGCGTTTGGGTATCGTAATTCATGCCACACCTCGATCCGTGGTTCAGGTTTATACGCCAAGCGGACGTCCCGGATACCCATGAGGCAATCTGCAGGATAGGGGACCGGGCAAAATCATCGTGCTTAGTTTTGCATCGGGCAATCGCCGTGAATCACGGGCAACCCGGAAAATCCTGACATAGGGGAGTTGGCAACCCCTGTTGCTGAAGAACCTGGAGTCAAACCGGCCGGTACTCCGAAGAACCGGGAACCCGACCCAAAACAGAACGACAGGAGCAGAAAGATGAAGAACAGGGAGAGAAGAGCTGTTCCCTTCGCGGCGCTGATCGCCGCTGCCTTGCTGCCATGGAGGAGCGCAATTGCCGAGGAGCAGTCCCTGACGGTGGTATCCTGGGGCGGGTCCTATGCGCGCGCCTGCGTCAAGGGCTACCACGAGCGCTTCACCGCGGAAACGGGAATCGCCATCAATCTCGAGGACTACAACGGCGGGCTGGCGCAGATCCGCGCCCAGGTCGACGTGGGCAACGTCTACTGGGACGTGGTCGACCTCGAGATCCCGGACCTGGTGCGCGGCTGCGACGAGGGCCTGCTCGAGGTCGTCGAGATCGACTCGCTGCCGGCCGGAGCCGACGGGACGCCTGCAGCCGAGGATTTCGTCGAGGGGACGGTCACCGATTGCGGCCCTGCCACGATTTTCTACTCGACGGTGTACGCCTACAACGAGAAGAACATCGCCGGCGAGAAACCCGCCACCATGGCGGATTTCTTCGACCTGGAGAAATTCCCCGGCCGCCGGGGCATGCGCCGCTCGCCGCTGGTGAACCTGGAGTTCGCCCTGATCGCCGACGGGGTGCCGCTCGACGAGGTGTATGCAACCCTCGATACCCCCGGGGGGGTGGACCGCGCCTTCCGCAAGCTCGATACCATCAAGGAGCACATCGTCTGGTGGGAGGCCGGCGCGCAGCCGCCGCAGATGCTCGCCGACGGCGAGGTGGTGATGAGCACGGCCTACAACGGCCGCATCTTCAACGCCCAGGTGCTGGAAGACCAGCCCTTCGTCATCGTCTGGGACGGGCAGGTGCTGGATACCGGCGGGCTGGCCGTTGTCGCCGGGACTCCCAGACTCGAAGCGGCGATGAAGTTCGTCGCTTTCGCCTCGACGGCCCGGTCGAGCGCCGACGTCGGGCGCTACATCGCCTACAGTCCGACGCGCCGGTCGGCGATGCCCCTGATCTCGACGCATGCCGAAAAGGGGGTGGAAATGAGCCCGCACATGCCCACGAGCGAGCAGAACTCGAAGCGCGCCCTGCACAACGACTGGGAATGGTGGAGCGATCACGGCGACGAAATGAACGAGCGTTTCAGCACCTGGCTGGCCCGGTGAGGAACCATGGGCAATCACCGGTTCTGAAGTGAGTCGACGATTCCGGAATCCCATACCATCGTCCGAGGTTGAAATAACCATCGATTACTCGAACCTCCGCCCCCGGCTGCGCGCCGCGGGACTGGTGCTCCCGCTGCTGGCGTTCATCGCCCTGACCTTCCTCGCGCCGCTGGGAAACATGCTCGTGCGCAGCGTGTACGACCCGGTGGTCTCGGACGCCCTCCCCAGAACCCTCGACCTGCTGCGCCAGTGGGACGGCAAGGGCACCCCCGGCGAGGCGGTGTACGAGGCAGCCGCCCGGGAGCTGGTGAAGGCGCGGGGGGAGCGCACCCTCGGCCAGGTCGCCAGCCGCGTGAACCGCGTGCAGGGCGGCCTGCGCAGCGTCCTGACGCGGAGCGCCCGGAAGCTGCAGAAGGTCGGCGAAGGGCCCTGGCGCGAGGCGATGATCGGGGTCGACGGCGCCTGGGGGGAGGTGCGGACCTGGCACGCGATCCGCAGCGCCGGGGAGAGGTTCACGGCGCGGCATTACCTGAACGCCGTCGACCTGCAGCGGCTGCCGGACGGCTCGGTCGCCCGCCAGCCCGAGGAGCGCCGGATTTACCTGTCCCTGCTGTGGCGGACCCTGCTGGTGAGCCTGGGAATCACCGGGGTGTGCCTGATCCTCGGCTACCCCATCGCCCACCTGATCGCCCACGCCCCGCCGCACCGCGCCAACCTGCTTCTGGCGCTTGTCCTCGTCCCGTTCTGGACCTCGCTGCTGGTGCGGACGACCTCCTGGATCGTCCTGCTTCAGAACCAGGGGGTTCTCAACGACGCCCTCGTGGCCCTGGGGCTCGTCGGCGACGAAGGCCGGCTCGCCATGATCTACAACATGACCGGAACCTTCGTGGCCATGACCCACGTGCTGCTCCCCTTCATGGTGCTGCCCCTCTACTCGATCATGCGCGCCATCCCGCCGGTCCAGATGAGCGCCGCGGCCTCTCTGGGGGCCGGTCCGCTGCAGGCCTTCCGGCGCGTCTACTGGCCGCAGACGCTCCCCGGCGTCGGCGCCGGCTCGCTGCTGGTCTTCATCCTCGCCATCGGCTACTACATCACTCCGGCCCTGGTTGGGGGCAGCAGCGGCCAGCTGATCTCCAACATGATCGCCTACCACATGCAGACTTCCCTCAACTGGTCCCTCGCCGCCGCCCTGGGCGGCATCCTGCTGGTCTGCGTGATCGCGCTCTACTGGCTGTACGACCGCCTCGTGGGGGTCGAGCGCATGCGGCTGGGCTGAAATGACCCCACTGGAACCCAGGGAGCGCCTGCTCAGGCTCGGGTACCTGGCGTTGTGCGCCGCGGTGTTCGCCTTTCTCGTCGCGCCGATCCTGGTGATCGTGCCGTTGAGCTTCAACGCCGAGCCCTACTTCACGTTCACCGAGGGCATGCTGCGCCTCGACTCCGAGGCCTACTCGCTGCGCTGGTACCGGCAGATCGTCGAGGAGGATGCCTGGACCCGCGCCCTGGTCAACAGCCTGGTGATCGGCGTCGCCTCGACGGGGCTGGCGACCGCGCTCGGAACGCTCGCCGCCCTGGGGCTGTCGAGCGCCGCCATGCCGGCCCGGCGGCTGGTCATGGGACTGCTGATCTCGCCGATGGTTACCCCGGTCATCATCTCGGCGGCGGGCATGTTCTTCTTCTACTCGAGCCTCGGGTTGTCACAGACCTACCTCGGCCTGATACTGGCGCACGCGGCGCTGGGCACGCCGTTCGTCGTGATTACGGTAACCGCGACGCTGTCCGCCTTCGACGCGAACCTGACGCGGGCGGCCGCCAGCCTGGGGGCCGGACCGCTGCGCACCTTCCGCAGGGTGCAGTTGCCCCTGATCGCGCCGGGGGTGTTCTCGGGGGGGCTCTTCGCATTCGCCACGTCCTTTGACGAAGTGGTGGTGGTGCTCTTCATGGCCGCCCTCGAGCAGCGCACCATCCCGCGCCAGATGTGGGCCGGCATCCGCGAGCAGATCAGCCCGACCATCCTGGCGGTGGCTGCGTTCCTGATCCTCTTTGCCGTGCTGCTGCTGTTCGCCGTGGAATGGCTGCGCCGGCGCGCCAGCGCGGGAGAGGCGGGCTGAGCCTGGCCGGACGCCAAATGACACGGACCGTCCTGTTCCCGGCCGAAACCGGGGTTTGAACCAGCCGCCGCCAGGGGCGAACTTGAGAGCATGAAAACCTGCATCGCAGGGGCGGGAATCTTCGGCATGGCCGCGGCGCTCGAGCTGCGCCGGCGCGGACACGGGGTGACCCTGTTCGAGCGCGGCGGGATCCCCAACCCGGAAGCGTCGAGCACCGATGTTTCCAAGGTGATCCGGCGCACCAACTACCCGAACGAGATCTACGTCGAGCTGGTGACGCGGGCGGCCGCCCAGTGGCGGGAATGGCACGAGCGCACCAGCGGCTCCATCTACTTCCAGACCGGCAAGCTGATCGCCGTCAACGGTTTCGGACCGGAACACGAGGCGCTGGCCGGCTGGGAGACGCTGAGCCGGCTGGGCAAGGATGTCTCCGAGCTGACCGCGGCAGAGGTGAACCGGCGGTTTCCGCAGTTCTCGGTAAGCGACGAGGACCGGCTGTTCTTCGATCCCTGGGCGGGGTACCTGCGCAGCGGTCAGGCGCTGGCCGACCTCGCCGGACTTGCCCGGGAAGCAGGTGTGGAGATTCGCGAGAACACCCCGGTGACGGCGGTCGAAGAAACCCCCTCCGGGGCCAGGGTAAGGTGGGACACCGGATCGCGGGACTGCGACCGCGCCGTGGTGGCGGCCGGCCCCTGGGTGGGGGAGCTGCTGCCGGCGATGGCGGCCCGGGTGCGCATTACGAGGCAGCAGATGGCCTTCTTCCACCCGAAGGACCCGGCCCCCTTCGAGCGCGGCCGCCTTCCGGTGTGGTCGATCCTGTCCCCCGGAAACCTCTGGTACGGCTTCCCTTACCTGCACGAGGGGTTGGTGAAGGTGGCAGAGGACAGCAAGGTGGACGACACCGAGGTCGATGTCTCCCGCGAGCCGACGCCGGAGTTCCTCGCCTGGGCGCGGGAGTTCGTCGCGGCGCGCATCCCCGCCCTCGACGGGGCCGGGCTGGCCGGGGGCCGTTCCTGTCTCTACACCAACATGGCCGACATGGAGGACGAACAGTTCGTAATTGACTGGGCCCCGGGGTGTGAGAGGGTGCTGATCGCCGGCTGCGGCTGCGGCCACGGCTTCAAGTTCGGGGGCTCGATCGGGCCGGTGATCGCCGACGCCCTGGAAGACAGGGAGAACCGCCTGGGAGACCTGTTCCGGATCGGAACGAGGTTCGAGAAAGGAGCCGACTGATGGCGAGCGAAGCGAGACGGATCTACGACGAGGCGATCGTGATAGACGGTCTCAACGTCAGCAACTGGGAGAGCGACGCCGTGTTCGAGCGGCTGCGGGCCGGCAACATCACCGCCATCAACGCCACGGTGGCGACGTGGGAGAACTTCCTGCAGACCATGGACCACCTGTCGGCCTGGATGCGGCGCTTTCGCGAGCGCGAGGACATCCTGCAGGTGAAGGAGACCGCCGACATCCACGCCGCCAAGAAGCTCGGCAAGACCGGGATCATCCTCGGTTTCCAGAACGCCTCCCCGATAGAGAACGACCTCGACCGCCTCGGGCTCTTCCTCTCCCTCGGGGTGCGGGTGATCCAGGTGACCTACCACGAGACCAACCTGCTCGGCAGCGGCTGCTGGGAGCGGAACGACGCCGGCCTCAGCAACTTCGGCATCGACGCGGTGCGCGAAATGAACCGGCTCGGGATCGTCGTCGACCTGTCGCACGTCGGCCCGAAGACGACGCTGGACGCCATCGAGGTCTCCGAGCAGCCGGTCGCCATCACCCATGCCAACGCCCGCACCTTCTGCGGCCACCGGCGCAACAAGGAGGAAGAGGCCCTCGTCGCCCTCGCCGAAAAGGGGGGCGTCGTCGGCGCCACGTCCTTCGCCAACTTCCTCCCGAAGGGGTTCGACTCGACGGTCGAGGATTTCGTCGATGCCATCGACGACATGGTCGAGCGGATCGGCATCGACCACGTGGCCATCGGCACCGACTCCACCCACGACCAGCCCCTGGAGTTCTGGCATTACATCTCCTCGCAGCAGGGGACGAAGTTCCCCTCGACCTTCGCCGACGGCTCGATCCCGTACACCGAGCTGAGCTTTCAGCCGAAGGGGATCGACAGCCCGGCGGAGTTCCCCAACCTCGCCGAGGCGCTGGCGAACCGGGGGTACGGCGGCGAGGACATCGCCAGGCTGCTGGGCGGTAACTGGATGAGCCTGTTCGAGCGGGTCTGGAACCCGTAAGGGCAGGGCCTGACAACCCCCTTGATACAGCTGTCCTGAAGGCAGGACCGGGTCAGGCGGTCGAAGAGAAGGTGTGCGGCCGAGTAGAATCGCAGAGGACTTCGGGACGGAGCGCAACGCCGGCTGCTGAACGGTCTGTCGAGCGTTTCAGGGAACGGCAAAGCCGTTCTCGACACCAGCCCGAAGGGGTCTCGGCCGCCCAGGGCAAGCCGCAGCCCGGATGAACTTTCAGGGGGCAGCTAAAGCCTGAGAATCAGCCCCTCCGCCGCCAGCGCCAGGACGGTCTTTTCGAAGGCGGCGGTCGCCTCCTCGAGATCGCGGCCGCTGTGCGCCGACGAGAGCACGCCCCCCGTCGAGCTCATGTTGTCGACGCCATGGTAGCGCAGATGGCGCTGGTAGCTGTTGATCAGCTCACCGGGCATTCCCTTGAGCTTGCGCGGGTCGTTGGTGCGCAGGTCGTCCCGTTTCCCCGCCGCGGCGGCAACCGCGGCGTCGGTCTCGAAGAAGACGTGGAATGTCGAGCTGATGCCGTAGACGTAGCCGGCGATGCCGTGGCGCTCGAGGACCTCCTCGAAACCGGCCCGCAGCTGCGCCGCCAGGCGGTCCGCCTTTCGTATTGGCTCTCCCGCAGCCACCTGTTGCAGGCAGGCGATGCCCGCGGCGGCCGAAAGCGGCGAGGCGTTGAAGGTTCCGAAGTGGACGACGCGCCGGTGGCGGTCGCGCTCGGCGTCGCCGGTGAAATCGAACAGCGACATGATCTCCTCGCCCCCGGTCACGGCGCCGCCGGGCATTCCCCCGGCGAGGATCTTGGCGAAGCAGGACAGGTCCGGAGTGATGCCGTAGTACTGCCCGGCGCCCCCCGGGGCGAGGCGGAAACCGGTGACCACTTCATCGAAAATCAGCAGCACCTCCCGTTTCGACGTCAGGGCGCGCAGACCGTGGAGGAACTCCGGCTCGGTGGGGATGCGCCCCCACGAGGCCCCCGACGGCTCGATGATGGCAGCGGCGATGTCGCCGTCCCCGGCGAGGATGTCGCCGGTCAGGTCGAGGTCGTTGGCCGGCGCCGTGACGAAGCTGCGCCAGACCTCGGGCGGCACCCCGAGAGAGCCGTCGGCGTCGAACGGCGGCTGGAACCCGTGGACGACGCCGTCGTGCCAGCCGTGGAAGTGGCCCTCGAAGCGGAGCACCTTGTTCTTCCCGGTGAACGCCCGGGCGAGTCGCAGGGCGAGCAGCGTCGCCTCCGTGCCGGAGTTGACGAACCGCACCTTGTCGGCCGAGGGAACGAGCTGCCTGACGATTTCCCCCCACTCCACGTGCAGCGGGTGGTCGTTGCCGAAGTGGGTGCCGTCGGCCAGGGCCTGCTGAACCGCCTCGACTATGGCCGCAGGCGAGTGTCCGAGAAGCAGGGCGCCGTTGCCCATCAGAAAGTCGATGTACTCGTTGCCGTCGACGTCCCACTTGCGGCCCCCCTCGCCGCGGGCGACGTACATGGGAACCGGCTCGAAGTGGCGGACGTCGTGACCGACCGCGCCACCCAGCGCGTCGGCGGCGCGGGCGTACAGGGCTGCAGACTGCTTTCGCGCCTCGGCGTAGGACTGAAGGAAGTCGCCTGATGGTGACATGGTTTCTCCAGGAAAAGGGGGTTCGTCCAGCAGCGGTTTGAACCAAGTAAAACCGGCGGACCATGGCGGACAACGCCGAATTCAGCCGAGGACCTGGTCCACCTGCATTTACCGCCGCCGGCCGCTGCCCGGGTGCCTGGACGTGGTACTGTTGTGACGAAGGAGAACTGTATTTTGGAAGGTCCGCGTCGTGAAGATGTCGCCCGCATCGGCGGGCTGACGGGCCGGAGGCCCATCCGGTTTCGCCGCGCTGCCGGGGGTTACACCGCGGCCGAGCGCTGGGTGGTGGACTTCGAGGGCGGCCCCGGTGCGTTCGCCAAGATCGGCGTCGATCCCCTGACGGCGGGGTGGCTGCGGCAGGAACACCGGGCGTATGGCGCTCTCGACGGGGATTTCATGCCGGAGCTGCAGGGGTGGGACGACGGCGAACGGCCCCTGCTGTTGCTGGAGGACCTGAGCGGCTGCTTCTGGCCTCCCCCGTGGGATGCAGGGAAGGTGGACCGGGTTTTCGAAGCGTTCGCGCGTCTGCAAGCGGCGGATTCCCGCCACCTGTCCCCCCTGGACTCTGCCGGTTCGGGCCTTGCCGGATGCTGGCACGGCGTCGCCGAGGAACCTGCGCCGTTTCTGTCCCTCGGTCTGGCGACCGGTCGCTGGCTCCGGGACAGCGCCCCGGTACTCGCCGCGGCCGCGGACGAAGCGGTGATCCAAGGCTCGTTCCCCACTCACCTGGACGTGCGCAGCGACAACCTCTGTATTCGCGACGGGAGGGCGGTGCTGGTGGACTGGAACCATGCCTGTCTCGCCCACCCGGACCTCGACCTCGCCGGATGGGCGCCGAGCCTGCATGCCGAGGGCGGACCGGCCCCCGAAGAGATCCTGCCCGGCCGGGGGCCGCTGGCGGCGGTGATCAGCGGCTATTTCGCAAGCCGGGCCGGCAAGCCGGTCATCCCGACGGCGCCCCGGGTGCGCCAGGTGCAGCGGCAACAGCTCGGCACGTCGCTGCCCTGGGCGGTGCGGGCGCTGGGACTGCCGCCGCTCGACGGACCGGCGGCCTGAGCATAAGCCCCCGGTGCCTGAGAGATGACGCGAAGTCTCGAGCCGGCGGTCGTGGCGAGGCCGCCGGCTTCGTTGTCTCTGTGGTTTCCCGAAGGTGCATCCGCCCGGGGTTTTTTCTGGTGGCCGTATTCAGGCAGTCGGTTTTTTGGTGGCCGGTTCGGGTGCCGCACGTTCGGCCGGTTTTTTTTCGCCGGCCTTTTTCGGGGGCGCGGCTTTTCCGGGCTTGGATTTCTCGACTATTGGTTTTTTGGAAACGGCTTTTACCTCTTTTTGTTTCTGAGGCGCCGGTTTCTTTACCGCCTCGGATGGTTTCGGGGCTTTTTTCGCTGTCGCCGGCCTGGCCGGTTTCTTCGGTTTCTGGGCCCCGTCTGTCTTGGGCCTGGGTTTTTTCAGGTGCTTGCTCACCAGGCTCGCGACCTGAAATATGTTGACCTGTTTCTTGCCCCCCAGCACCAACTGCAGCTCCTTGTCGGCGTTGATCATGCGCCGGTCCGTGTCCTGCAGCCCGCGCTCGTTGATGTAATCCCAGAATTTTCGAATGATCTCGCCGCGAGTTCGAGGAGTATCTCCGACGATTGCCGCCAGCTTCCTGTCGGGCTCCAGTATCTGGGTGGAAACTTTGTTGAAGTCCATCGCTTGCCTCCCGGGGCGAGTCTGCGGATACGGCGCAGGTATGGTTCGAGTCGCTGCGGCCGCACAAGAGTATTGGTGAGGTGGAGTTTGCGCAAATCCCGAATAAACAGCCGGATAGGCAGCCGATGAAACCTTTGGCGTTTGCGGATTTCCCAAGGCGGGAGTACGTCGAGAGATACACACGCATGCAGGAAGCCCTGAAGCGTCGCGGACTGGACGGCCTGTTGCTGACCGGGCGATCCAACCTGCGCTACTTCGCCGGACTGCGGGACGGCGCCTGGGACGCCCGCCATTTCTACTTCCCGGCGGTTCTGCCAGCCGAGGGGGAGCCGGTGCTCCTGGCCTCCGACGGCTTTCAGCACCTGGTGAAGCAGTGCTGGATCGAAGACGTGCGCCACTGGCCGCTGTCCAGGGAGTTCTACATGTCGAAGGACTTCGCGGGAACGCCCCTGATCCTGGATGTCCTGCGCGATAAAGCCCTGGAACGCGGTGTGCTCGGCATGGAATTGAGCTCCGACATGCAGCCGCACATGGGCCACGAGCACTTTGCGGGAATCCTGGCGGGGCTGCCGGGGGCGCGGGTCGTCGACGGCAGCGACGCGGTCTGGTCGGTTCGCAGCGTCAAGTCGGAAGCCGAGACCGCGCGCCTGCGCAAGGCAGCGGAGATCTCCGCCGAGGGAGTGAAGGCCGGTTTCGAACAGCTGCGGTCGGGCATGACCGAAAAGCAGGTGGCCGACGTAATGACCTCGGCCATGTGCGCGGCCGGGGCCAGCGAGCAGCGCTTCAACGCCCTCTACGCCGGCCCGCGCGCCATGTGGGCCGACGGCATGCCGACCGACTACGCGATACAGCCAGGGGACCTCGTGCAGTTCGACGGCGGCTGCGTGTACGAGGGCTACTGGTGCGATTTCAAGAGGATGGCCGCCGTGGGCGAGCCGCGGGCGGATCAGCGCCGCCACTTCGACCTGGCCAGGGCCGGCCTGGAGGCCGCGATCGACATGGTGAAGCCGGGAGTCGAGATCAACGCCCTCCTGCATGCCGCCTTCGAGGTCAACAACCGCGCCGGATACCGCCCTTTTTCCGAGTGGTGCCTGCGCTCGGGCTGGTCGGCGATAGGGCACGGGCTCGGCCTCGACCTGCACGAGCAGCCGGGACTTTCCGCAACCGACACCGCGACACTGGAGGAGAACATGGTGCTCTGCGTGGAGCCGTTTGTCACTCTCGACGGCGTGTTTCCTTTCTGGGAGGCGAGCGAGAAGTTCGGCCTCGAAGACGTCGTACTGGTGACCGCTTCCGGGGCCGAGGTGCTGACCTCGGAGGAGGCGGTCACGCGGGACATGTGGGTGGCCGCATGAGGCGCAGGCAGCGCAACGCGTCGCTGGTCTACTCGAGCGAGCACGGCCGCGTCTGTCCCGGGTGCGGCCGGCCGGCCGCCGGGTGCAGCTGCCCCACAGGGAAATCGAAGGCACCGAAAGGGGACGGAATCGTGCGCGTCGGGCGCGAGACCAGGGGACGCAAGGGGAAGGGAGTGACCGTCGTCACCGGCCTGCCCCTCGGGAAGGATGAGCTGCGGGAACTGGCGAAGCGGCTCAAAGCCCGCTGCGGAGCCGGCGGTACCGTCAGGGACGGGGTGATCGAGATTCAGGGAGAGCACCGCGACGCCGTGGTGCGCGTCCTCGAGGAAGAGGGGTTCGAGGCCAGGAGGGCCGGCGGTTGAGTGGTCCGCCGCCCCCACCTCCGGATGCCTTGGACAAGTCAGCCGCGGTCGAAACAACGAATCAGGGAGAACCGGAGCCGGGGACGTCGACCTCGACCGCGCGGATGCGGCCGTCGCCCGCAAAGCGCTCCTGCCCCAACACCTTCGACTCGCACAGAAACAGCGTCCTCATCTCCGGGCCTCCGAGGGTACAGGCGTAGGCGCTGTACCCCTCGACGTCGATGCGGTCTGCGATCTCGCCCCCTTCCCGGACCCGAACGTAACCCCCCGGGCCGCCGAATTCGAAGTAGCAGAGGGCCACCCAGACGCATCCCTCCTCGTCCATGCAGATGCCGTCGGGCGGGGCGCCGAGATCTGCCCAGGGCCTCCGGTTTTCGAGCGAGCCGTCTTCGGCGATGTCGAAGGCGGTGAGGCGGAACCCCAGCGACTCGGCGAAGACGAGGGTCTTGCCGTCCGGGGTGATACAGGGGCCGTTGGGGCAGGTGACGCGGTCGGCGACGATGCGGGATTCGAAGCGGTCGCCCTCCTGCCGGACGAGGACCACGTGTCCGAACCCCTGCATGTTGCCCGGGTTGGGGATCTTCGACTCGTCCCAGCCGCCCGCGGGGCTGCCGATGTAGGCGCGCCCCCCGGCGTCGACCACCATGTCGTTGCAGAGGTTGCCTGTGACCGCCATCATGTCGGCGATCTCCTCGAGCCTGCCGCCGCGCAACGCCATCAGCTTTCCGTCCATTACCGAGACGACGGCCAGGGTTCCGTCGGGAAGCCACCCGAGGCCGGAGGGCATCCCGGGGACCGCGGCGATCTCTTCGAGGCTTCCGTCGAGGCCGAGGCTCATCACCTTTTTTCCGAGGATGTCGGAGTAGAACAGCCGTCCTTCGCCGGCGCTGGCGGCGGCGGCCGGGGGCAGCATGCCGGCGGTGCGCCAGCGCGGTCCTTCGGGAAAGAACAGTCCATCGGCGAGTACTTCGGGGGTGCGGGCCACGGCAGGTCTCCGGTGAGTGCGATTTGCGATCTTCTGCGGTACGTATATTTACGGGAAATGACGACGGCGTAGCGACCGTTTACCGCGAGGGAAGAGATGAGCCTGACCCCTGAACAGCATGCCGAATACGACGACCGGGGCGTTGTGGTCGCCCGGGGAATCCTCGAACGGGACGACCTGCAGCCGGTCATCGACGAGATATCCGGGTTCATCGATTCCAGGGCGCGCGAGCTGCGTATCGCCGGCAAGATCGAGCAGTTGCACGAGGAGGAGCCGTTCGACAGGCGCTTCGGCCTGCTGGCTCGGCAGTGCGGGGAGGTCGCCCAGGGCATGGACATCATGCACCGCCGCGGACCGGCGATGTTCGGGTTCCTGTTCAACGACAACCTGCTCGACGCCGTCGAGTCGATCGTCGGACCGGAGATCACCTGCAGCCCGATCCAGCACATTCGCCCCAAACCGCCTGCAGCTGACGGAGAGGGAACCGACCGCTTTAACGTGGTGCCCTGGCACCAGGACGCCGGCGTGATGATGGAGGAGGCCGAGGAGACCAACATCGTCACCTGCTGGCTGCCCCTCGGAGATGCGACCAGGGAGATGGGTTGCCTGCAGGTGCTCCCCGGCGTCAACAGGATCGGCTACCTCAGGCATCACGCCGATTTCGGGACCACCGTCGTCCCCGGCGAGATTCCGGCCGGGGATCCCGTCGACCTCGAGTGCCGCCGCGGCGACGTCATCTTCATGCACCGCTTCATACCCCACCGCTCGATGCCCAACCGTTCCGACCGCTGCCGCTGGTCGATCGACCTGCGCTACCAGACAAGCGGGCAGCACACCGGGAGAACCGGACACCCGGCGTTCGTCGTGCGCAGCGCCTGCGACCCGGACAGCGTGCAGCGGAATTACGACCGTTGGTGCGAGCGCTGGGTGGACGCCTTCGAGAACCCCAGGGGATTCGTCGGCCATCGCCGGGACGCAGGGTGACTCAGTGTCCCGTCGCAGAGATAGGTTGACAAAATCGGGATGCCGAGGCGCCCGGCTCACAAGGCGCCTGAGCGAGTCGTACCGAGGGTGTACGGCGAGCGAAGGCAACGCCGTGAGCCGGGATGGATCGGCTTCCCGATGTCGAAATATTTCTGCGACGGGACACTAGAGGGTTCGCATGCGACCGCGTCCGGCACTTCCGGCACTGGGGCTGTTTCTCGCCGCCGCGCTCGCGGCGCAGGAGTACCCGCCCGGCACCTTCGAGCTGACTCCCAAACGGGACCTGGGTTTGCAGCCGGTTCCGCTCGTCGTGCCGGGGCGGTTCGCAGGCGAGGTTCCCGGCGACATCACCCTCAACATGCCGCCCGGCTTCAGTGCCCGGGTATTCGCCTCGACCGGACTGGTCGGTCCGCGATCCATGGCCTGGAGCCCCGATGGCACGCTGCACGTCGCCAGCATGCGCCTGCGAAGCGAGGTGGTCGCCCTTCCCGACCGCGACGGCGACGGCGTCGCCGACGAGTGGTACGTCGCCGCCGGCGGTTTCCGCTGGCTGCACAGCATCGCCTTCTTCGCCGGCGATCTCTACGCCGCCGACACCCATGTCCTGGTCCGCCTGTCCGACCGCGACCGCGACGGCGTGTACGAGAAGCGCGTCGAGCTCGCCCCCCTGCCGGAAGCCGACGGCGACCTGCACCCGGCGCGCACGGTGGTGATCGACGAGCTTCGGGAGAAGATCTACGTCAACGTCGGTTCCACCTGCGACGTGTGCCGGGAGGAGACGCCGGAGCGGGCCGCGGTCCTCGAGTTCGACCTGGACGGCTCCAATCGCCGCGTCTTCGCCTCGGGCCTGCGCAACGCCACGGGACTGGCGCTGCACCCCTCGACGAACGAGCTGTGGGGGGTCGTCAACGGCCACGACCGCGAGGGTTCGCGGCTGCCTCCCGAGCGCATCGACATTATCCGCGACGGCGGCTTCTACGGCTGGCCGTTCGCCTACGCGTACCGGTCCTGGGTCGACTTTTCGGTATTTCAGTACGCCCCGGTGCTTCCGATCACCCGTCAGGACAGCCTGCTCGTCGCATCGGTTCCGCGTCCGGTGGCCCTCGCTCCTGCCCGCCTGGCGCCGATGGGCATTCATTTCTACACCTCCGACCGCTTTCCACCGGAGTACCGGAACGCCGCCTTCATCGCCTTCCGGTCAGGCCACAAGGCCGCGGTCCCGGGGTATAAGGTGATGGTGCTGTTCGTCGAGCCCGACGGCATCGGGGCGGTGCTGGCCGACTTCATGACCGGACTCGGACCGCTTGTCAGGAATCCCGCCGCGGCACCCGGCGAGGGGGTGCGCGGACAACCGGTGGGAGTCCTTTCCGACGCCGGGGGAAACCTCTATGTCACCAGCGACTTCGTGAACGACATGGTGATTCGCGTGACCTTCCAGACCGCCACGGCAATCGAAGAGGCAGCGGCGGAGCCGGCTGAATTCGAGCTGGAAGCCGCCTACCCCAACCCGTTCAACGCCCGCACCGCCATCCGCTACTCGTTGCATGCCGGCGCGGATGTCGAGCTGGCTCTGTTCGACGTCACCGGCCGCCGGGTGGCGACCCTGGTCGACGGTCTCCGGGCGGCGGGCATGCACGCGGTTTTCTGGGACGGCGGCACGGACAGCGGCGTCGAGGCTGCCAGCGGCGTCTACTTCTACCGCCTGCAGGTCGGAGACCGGCAGCGCTCGCGCAAGCTTCTCCTGCTGCGCTGAGTTTCCTGCACGGCGCGGGCCCTTGTCGGCGGAGGGCCGGCGATGGCCTACCTTATTCTGTTGCCTCCGCCGACTGCCGGTGCGACGACAGAAAGGGCTTTCCGATGCCTATCCGCGAGTACCAGTGCCAGGAATGCCGGCACCAGTTCGAGGTTGTCGAGCTCTCCGTGGCAACGGCAACCGTATGCGAATCCTGCGGCAGCCCCCGGCTTGACCGCCAGCTGTCCGCCTTCGCCAGCCTCCCTGCGCGCTCCTCTGCTCCGCCGACCCCCTGCGGCCCCTGCGGCTGCGCGCCCTCGGAAGCCTGCTCCTGGGAGAACTGAAGCACCGCCGGGGCGACTGACGGAGGGCCAGCGGATGCGCGGCGGCGATCTCCTGATCGAGTGCCTGAAGGCACAGGGAGTCGGCTGCATCTTCGGCATGCCGGGGACGCAGAACATCCAGATCTACGACTCCCTGCTGCGTTGCGGAGGAGACCGGCTCGGCCACATGCTGGTGCGCCACGAGTACTCCGCCTCGGTGATGGCCGACGGCTACGCCCGGGCCACCGGCGACGTCGGGGTGGCGCTGACCGTCCCCGGGCCCGGCGCCAGCAACGCTTCCACCGGCATTCTGCAGGCCTGCACCGACTCCGTTCCGGTGCTGCTGATCACCGGGCAGCACGAGTCGAAGCATTACTCCCGCGATCCGAGCAAGCATTTCCACGGCCTCGATCAGCTCTCTTTTTTCGCGCCGATAACCAGGTACCGCGCCAGCGTCCGCTCCGTCGAGGAGATCCCCGTACAGGTCGGGAAGGCGTTCGCCGCCATGCGCTCGCCGCGGCCGGGCCCGGCGCTGCTGGAGTTTCCCCAGGACGTGATCACCGCGGAGGGCAACGCCGCGGCCTGCCCCCGCGTCGAGCACCAGCCCGCCCCGGCTCCGGACGAGGCCCTGGTACGGGCCGCCGCCGCCAGGTTGCGCGCCGCGCGGCGGCCGTTGCTGCTGGCCGGCGGGGCGGTGATCGCGAGCGGGGCCCGGGCCGAGCTTCGCCGGCTGGCTGAAAGGATTCACGCCCCGGTCGCGACCACGCGCCGCGGCAAGGGGGCCCTGCCGGAGGATCACGAGCTGGCCCTGTGCGACCTCAGCGGCTACCGCGGCCAGCAGGCCCTGGCCGCCGCGGACTGCACGGTGGCGGTGGGCTGTCGCTTTACCTCGATCGATACGGCCAACTGGACCCGCGAGTTCCCGCGGCCGCTGCTGCAACTCGATCCCGAGAAGAGCGAGATCGGCCGCGAATACGAGTGCGACGCCGGCGTTCCCGGCGACCTGCGGGCGAGCCTGCGGGGACTGGCCGAAGCCGCCGGCTCCCCCACCTGCCAGTGGAGCGGCCTGCTCGAGGAGTGGCGCGGGCGGTTTGCGGCGCAGATGCCGCTGCCGCTGCTGCCCGAGATACGGGAGTTGCTGCCGGAGGAGGGCATCCTGTCGGTCGACGTGCACGGCATCGGCTACTCCGTCTTTTCCGAGTATCCGATCGCCGACCCGAGGACCTTCATCTATCCCTGCATCGGGGTTTCCCTCGGACACGCCTTTCCCGCCGCCCTGGGCGCCAAGGTTGCCCATCCGGAGCGGCCCGTGGTCTGTTTCAGCGGCGACGGGGGTTTCCTGATGGGGAGCTTCGAGCTGGCCACCGCGGTCCGCTATGGAATCAACGTGGTCGCGGTGGTCGTCAACGACAGCGCCCTGACGGCGATCAAGGGCTCCCAGCAGCGGGACTGCGAGGGCCGCACCATCGACACCGAGCTCACCAACCCGGACTTCGTCGCCTTTGCCCGCTCGTTCGGAGCCCATGCCGAGCGCGTCGAGGATCTCGACGGTTTTCGCGCGGCTCTGGAGCGGGGCCTGGCCGCGGAGCGTCCGGCGGTGATCGAGGTGCTTCTGCGCGACCGCCACCAGGAGATCATCAGCTGGATCACCTGGCTGCGGGAGAATCCGTTGAGAGCGTAGGGGGGGTTGCGATGCTGAGGCTTCTCCGGTTTTTCCTCGACGATCCCCAGCGGCGCCGCAACTTTTCCCGCCTGCTGCGCCTGTTGTCGGTGTTCGTGGCGCTGGTGGCGCTGTTCAGCGTCCTCTTCCACGTCCTGATGCTTCACGAGGGGCGCGAATACACCTGGTTCACCGGGTTGTACTGGACGCTGACGGTGATGTCGACCCTCGGTTTCGGCGACATCACCTTCCACACCGATCTCGGACGCGCCTTCAGCATGATGGTGCTGCTGAGCGGAACTCTTTTCATGCTGATGCTGCTGCCGATCACCTTCCTGCAGTTTTTCTGGACCCCGTGGGTGCAGTCGCGGATCGACGCGCGGAGACCCCGCGAGCTCGACCCGGGCACCCGCGACCACGTCGTTCTCACCAGGCCCGACCCGGTCTCCATGGCCCTGATCCAGCGCCTGACCCAGTTCAACTACTCCTACGTGCTGATCGAGTCGGACGGGGAGGAGGCGATTCGTTTCTCCGACGAAGGTCTGAAGGTCCTCGTCGGAGATCTCGACGATCCGGACGCCTACCGCCGCGCCCGTGTCTCCGAAGCGGCGCTCGTGGTCACCGCCTGCAGCGACGAGGTGAACGCCCAGGTAGCCTCGACGGTGCGCGGGATTTCCGAAGAGATCCCGATCATCGGCACTGCCGATGCGCCGGCGTCGGTCGACATCCTGCAGCTCGCAGGATGCACCCACGTGCTGCAGCTGGCGGACATGCTGGGGGAATCGCTGGCGCGGCGAATTACCGCCGGGGACGCGATGGCGCACGTGATCGGCGAGTTCGAAGAGCTGATGATCGCCGAAGCCACCGTCACCCGAACCCCGCTGGTCGGCAAGACTCTGGCGCAGGCCGACCTGCGCCGGAACGTCGGAATTACCGTCGTCGGGGTCTGGGAACGGGGGGAGTTCCAGCCGGCGCGGCCGGAAGCCCTCATCGCAGAGAACACCGTGCTGGTCCTGGCGGCGAACCGGCAGCAGCTGTACCGCTACGACAGTCTGTTCGCGATCTACAACCAGAATCCCGACCCGGTGATCATCATCGGCTCCGGGCGCGTCGGCCGGGCGACGGCAAGGGCCCTCGCCGAGCGCAACGTCGACTACCGCATCGTCGAGCGCGACCCGGGTGCGGTGCCCGACGGCGGAAATACCGTGGTCGGGTCCGCCGCCGAGATAGAGGTGATGAAGGAGGCGGGAATCGACAGGGCCCCGGCCGTGGTGCTGACCACCCGGGACGACGAGACCAACGTCTACCTCGCCATCTACTGCCGGCAGCTGAGGCCGGATATTCAGATCATCGCCAGGGCGAACTCCGAGCGCAGCGTGCCGACGCTGCACCGGGCCGGCACCGATTTCGTGATGTCCTACCCCTCGATGGGCGCCCGGGAGATCGTCAACCTCCTGAAGCGGAGCAGCACCTTGATGATCGCCGAGGGCCTGGAGGTGGTGCGGCTCCCGGTGCCGGACAGCCTTGCGGGAAAGAGCATCGCCGCCTCCGGTATCCGGCCGCGCACAGGCTGCTCGGTCGTCGCCACCAGTCTCAACGGATCGACCAGCGTCAACCCCGATCCCGGGAAGGTGCTGCCCGCGGGCGGAGAGATGATCCTGATCGCCACCGCCGAAGGGGAGCGAAAGTTCCTCAGGGAATTCCAGGGCGCCTGACCGCCAGGATCGTCCCGGGAAAGGCCCCAACCTCGGGCCGCTATTTGGCGGGGACCTCTTCCAGCTCGCGCAGCACTGCGCGTGCGACCTCGACCTGGGGGGGGCTGACGTTGTTGCGAACCACCCGCTGCATGGCGATCCGCCCCCACTCGTCTCCCTGCCGGGCCAGGGCGACTGCTTCCTCGAATCCGCGTTCGGCGTAGCTGAAGTCGCGGGGCCGGGTCTCGAGATCGAGCCCTTCCCAGTAGTAACGGAGACCGCGCGAGCCGCTCCAGTCCGCGTACACCTCATCCCAGGCAAGGCCGCTGAGCCGCTGAAGGTGAGGCTGCAGCATGTGTTCGGCTATGGTGCCGGAGACGGCCTGGTAGCGGTTGTCGAGCGAAACCCGCAGCCGGTCGGCGGTGAGGTTGGGCAGCGCCTTGTGCACCATGAGGGCGTTGAAGACCAGGGTGTCCCCGATCTCGAAGTCGGTGCTGAACCACTCTCCGTCCAGCTCCCCGGGTTCGATCTTCAACCCCCCGGCACCGAGCGAGAAGTGGTGGTCGAGCAGGCCCTCCAGCTCGTGCGACCTGGGCTGGATCGCCAGCGGTCCCAGCTCGACCGGGCAGTCGCCGACCGGGGCCCAGCACGTATAGGTTTCGAAGTTCCCCTGGAAGTGAACGAAGTCCTGGTGCACGGGGGTGGTGTGGTCGGTGAACTGCGGGAACCAGAGGCGGGCGATTTTCTGCGGGTGCGGCAACACCGGCTCGCCGATGACTTTGCCCATGAGGTCGAGTACCTCGGGCCAGTGACCGGCGCGGTGGAAGGATTCGAGCTTGTAGACAGCAGAGTACACCGGGGTGTACTCGGGATCGCCCTCGGTGCAGGCCCTGGACGGGTCGGCGATGCCGTCGGCAGGGTCGGTGCCGGGGATCAGCCACCCGGCCTCGGCTATCACCGAGAGCATGTCGCGGCGCAGGGCGAGCATGCGGTCGGCGTCCTGCAGGCCGCGAAAGAAAAGGTAGCCCTCCCCGGCGATGCGGCGCCGCAGTTCCTCCCCGTCGTCGAGGGCGTCGTTGGAGACCCTGAATTTCCTCAGCGCTTCACTCATAGGATTTGACCTTTCTTCAGCATCGTCGGCGAAACGCACCGTCCCGGCCGGCGCGGTCAGGCCCGGTCCCAGGGAAAGGCGAACGTCGACGGGTGCGCGTAGCGCCGCTGGCGGATGCGCAGCTGCCCGCCGCACCCCGGTTCCAGGCGCACGACGAAGGCCGACCGCCGTTGCGAGTCGATCCCCCCCTGAATCTCGACAGACTGGCCGGCGCAGGAAACCACCTCGCTGCGGTGCTCGGCATAGGCGCCTCCCTGGACGACGACGGTGCGCTCGTGCACCGGGCTGAGATTGACCAGCGACACGTCGACGTTTTCCGCGTCCATGCGCTCGACGAGTGCCCCGACATCCCGCGGCAACCCGGCGCGACGGCGGTCGGCGTCGAAGTAGCGCAGGCGGCAGTGCAGCGAGTGGCCGTCCCGTCCCGTCGGCAGGCCGCCGAGCATCAGGCGGGTCAGGTTCTCGGTGACCGCCGGGTTCAGGCCGTTCATGTCGTCCGACAGGCGGGTGTCGGGGGTGGTCGTGTCGTCGCGCATCCCGGCGACGCGGCCGCGCAGCCGCTCGAGATCGGACTCGAGCGCCTTTTCGGGAAAGGCACCGCCGTTTCCACGCACGAAAGCCACCCACTCGTCGCCGCCGACGCGTTCGGCGTCCTGGGCGTCCTGGGACCAGAACCAGGTCTGCAGGGCGCCGGCGTCGAAAGGGGTCGATTGGTGGGCGTACCAACCCCCGTCTCCGTGCATGCGCGGGTACATGGTGCGGCCGTCGATCTCGGCGGCGTTGTCGTTGACGCGGTCGATGACCCCTCTCCAGAGATCGACGTAGGACTGCTTGCCCGTCATCAGCAGGGCGTTGGCGAACCCGTAGAAGGCGCGGGCGTAGGCGCAGCACCGGTGCGCCGGCTCCCCGGTCTGCGGTACGATGACGGTGAACCCCCAGCCGTAGCAGCCGCCCCACCACCGGCCGCCGCACTCGCCGCCGATACTGCCGTCGAGGCCGACGTTGCTGGGGATGATGCCGTCGTTTTCGTCGGTGCGCTCGACCCAGGCGTCGACGTACTCCAGCAGCCAGTCGCGGTAGCGCTCGCCGCCGCCGAGGGCGAAGGCGGTGTGGGCGAGCTGCGTCGCCCCGAGGTTGTTCGGGTGGTCGCCGGCGACGTCGGTGTACTCCACGAAATGGGCCAGCATTTCCGCGTAGCTGCGCTCGCTGTGCAGGAGCCTGAAACGCCCCTCCACCTCTATAGGGTCGCCGGCCCAGTCGAGCGCCGTGGCCTTGCGCAGCATCGGCCCGCGGCTGCCGTTCATCAGCGAGCGGATCAGGCGATGCCGCGGGTCGTAGTTGGGGGCCTGAGGATCCTCGTCCATGTAGAACCCGGCGTAGCGCTTGGCGCGCTGCAGGTAGCGCCGGTCGCGGGGGTCGCACAGGCCGTAGTGGAAGAAGGCGCTGAACCCCTCGCCGTGGTGGAACCAGTCGAGGCTGACGGGGAATTCCTTGTAGTACATGCCGTCCCGCGCGAAGGGCACCTCGACGGTTTTGGCTTCGGTGTACTGCCGCAGGTGGCCCTCGAAGCCGCGGCGGAACAGCTCGAGGATGTCGTCGTCCGCCCCGAGGGCGTGCAGCACCGTCCAGTTCAACTGGTTTTCCGCGGCGTCGTCCGGGCCGTCGTCGCCCCCCCAGCGCGGCACGCACAGCAGGTAGCCCCGCTCGTCGAAGTAGCGGTCGTAGAACTCCCTGCATGCCTCTGCCTGGGCGTCGAGAAGCTGGCGCTCGAGCAAGGCCCACCGCGGCGGGTGCACCGGCCTGTCGAGCGTCAGGAGCGGCGCATGGGCTTCGAGTCCGTTCCTTTCCATGACGAAAAAGGGTACGAAAAGCATCCCGGCCTGAGTAGCCGTACCTCGATTTGTCACGGAACCCGGCCAGGGGCTCGCACCACTTTTCCCGGCGCCGGCCGATGCGGATCTTCAATGGCGAAATGCTGTTTGCCGAGATAGTCCAGACCTCCCGGTCCGTGGCTGGAACCCGGGCCCGGCTGCAGAAGATCGACCACCTCGCCGGGTGCATGCGCGGCCTCGCCCCGGCCGAGCGCGAGGCCGGGGTCGCCTTCCTGACCGGCGAGCTGCGCCAGGGCCGCATCGGGCTCGGGTACGCCGCCGTCCGCGACGCCATGCCGGGCAGCGCCGCGCCGTCGCCCCGGCTCGGGGTCGCCGCCGTCGATCTCGCTTTTTCCGAGATCGCCTCCATGAGCGGTCCCGGTTCGGCGCGGGCAAAACTGCAGAGACTGAAAAAGCTGCTGTCGGAGGCGACAGCGGAGGAGCAGGAGTTCCTTGCCCGCCTGGTGTTCGGCGAGCTGCGCCAGGGGGCGCAGGAGGGGATCGTCGTCGAGGCGGTGGCCCGGGCAACGGGCCTTCCCGCGGCATCGGTCCGGCGAGCGGTGATGCTGTCGGGAGACCTGCGCCAGGTCGCCGTCGCCGCCCTCACCGGGGGGGAGGGGGCGCTCGCCGGATTCCGGCTGCAGCTGCTGTCGCCGGTGCAGCCGATGCTGGCGCAGACCGCCCGGAACCTGGAGGAGGTGTTCGGCCGCCACGAGAGCGTCGGGCTCGAGTACAAGCTCGACGGCGCCCGCGTGCAGGTGCACCGTCTCGGCGGCGACGTCCGCGTGTTCACTCGCAAGCTGAACGACGTGACTGCCGCCGTCCCCGAAGTCGTCGAAGCGGTGCGCTCGCTGCCGGCCGCCAGCCTGATCCTCGACGGCGAGGCGATCGCCCTGACCGGCCAGGGCCGGCCGGCCCCGTTCCAGACGACGATGCGCCGCTTCGGCCGCAGGCTCAACGTCGACGGGATTAAAGCCGAGCTGCCGCTGTCGTCGTTCTTCTTCGACTGCCTTCACCTCGACGGGCAGGACCTCATCGATCTGCCGGGCAGGGAACGCGCCGCGGCCCTGGACGGGGTGGTGCCCGGGGAGAGCCGGGTGCCGGGGCTGGTGGCCGCCTCGTCCGAGGAGGCGCAAATGTTCATCGACGGCGCCCTCCAGGCCGGTCACGAAGGGGTGATGGCCAAGGACATGGAAGCCCCGTACGAAGCGGGGCGCCGCGGCGCCGGCTGGATGAAGCTGAAACCGTCGCACACCCTCGACCTCGTGGTCCTTGCCGTCGAGTGGGGAAGCGGCAGGCGCAAGGGTTGGCTTTCCAACCTTCACCTCGGTGCCCGCGATGAGGCCGGCGGGTTGGCCATGCTCGGCAAGACCTTCAAGGGAATGACCGACGAGATGCTGCGCTGGCAGACTGCAAAGCTGCAGGAGCTGAAAGTGGGGGAAGAGGGGCACGTCGTGCACGTGCGTCCCGAGCTCGTGGTCGAGGTCGCCTTCGACGGCGTGCAGGCGAGCCCCCAGTACCCCGCCGGGATGGCGCTCCGCTTCGCACGCGTCAAGCGCTACCGCCCCGACAAGCGGGCGGCCGAGGCCGACACCGTCGCCGCGGTGCGGGAGATCTTCCACCGATCGCGGGAAAGCGGTTAAACGCCGCCACGCTCACGGCTGTCTCAATTTCCGAGGGAGCCAACCCTTTATCAGGAGGATGAATCCGATGGCGTGGAAGAGGATGGCCATGCTGCTCGCGGCGCTGCTGCTCGTCGTCGCGGCAACCAGCTTTGCGCAGCGATTCAGCGGGGGAGGGGGTCCTGGGCGCTCCGGGGGCGGCGCAATGATGCCGCTCGAAAGCGACTGGGCCCTGATCAGCTTCGAGCTCGACGTCTCCCCGGTCGCTCTCGGGAAGCTGAGACCTGTGTACCAGAAGGCATGGGATCAACGCAGCGACCTGTTCGCCCGCATCCGCAACCAGGAGATCGATCGCGCCCGGATACCCGACCTGATGGGGAGTATCCGGGCGGAACTCGACGCGGCTCGCAACGAGACGCTGTCGGAAGCTCAGGTCGCCCGTCTCGTCGAGCTGCGCTCGCAGCGCCGGGACTTCGGCGGTGGATTCCGGCGCGGCCGGTAGACCCCGAGGCGGGAATCCCATTCCTTACCCCGAGGAGCGGTTTCACCCCGAGGAGCGGTTTCCCGGGGAAAGGTCAAGGGGACGGAAAACCGAAAAGCGGATGGAATGAACGACGAAGAACGCTTCCAGTTCGACCTCGAGGGGTATCTCGTCATCAGGAACGCGCTGTCCCGGGAGGAGGTTGCCGGGATCAACCGCGTCGCCGACGAGAGGTACCCCTACGGAGAGCAAAACGAAAAGGGGGAGTGGTCGGTTCTGCCTTGGGGCGAGCCGGTGAAACGGCTGATCGATCACCCGAGGATCCTGCCTTGTCTCGTGGAGCTTCTCGGCGACCGCGTCCGCCTCGACCACGACTACGCGCTCTTCATGGATGAAGGGGAAAAACGAGGGGGGCTCCACGGCGGAACCGGTTACACCCACTGGTATCGCTACCGCAACGGCAGGATGTCCAACGGCCTGACCGTGGTCACCTGGTTCCTGACCCCTGCCCCCGGGGGCGCCGGCGGCTTCGCCTGCGTGCCCGGCAGCCACAAGAGCAACTTCGATGCGGGCGACATCCCGGAAGAGGTGCGTTCCTTCGAACGCCCCGTCGAGTACGTGGTCCAGCCGCCGGTTGAAGCGGGGGATGCCCTGATTTTCACCGAGGCGGTGATTCACGGCACGATGCCCTGGCGTTCCTCGACGGAGCGGCGGACTCTGCTGTTCAAGTACAGTCCGGGCCACTCGTCGTGGGCAAGGGACTGGTACGGCGGTTGCGATGTCGGAGAGCTTACGGCACAGCAGCAGCGGCTGCTCGCGCCCCCCTCGGCGCAGGATCACGACCCGGTGGTTCAGTAGGGCCGCAGGCCGGTATCGACGTGAATCGGGCCGCCCGGCTTTTTCGGGGGCGGCCTTGAGAACTCCGGACCCGGTTGCCTGTTGTCCGTCCCACCCCCTGCCAGGAGACCTCGGAAGAATGAACCTGTCCTGCTGTGCCTGGGCTTTGTCCGGGACCCCTTCCGGAGTGGCCGGCCAGGTCGCCGGCCTCGGCTTCGAATCGGTGGACCTGCGGCCCTTCGCCTTTGCCGGGGAGAGGGGAAGAAACCAGCTGGCCTCCGCCGGTCTGGAAGTCCGCTGCGTCGCGGCTTCCGCCGGCGTTCACGACGACCTGTCCCTCGAGTCGTCCGACCGAGCCGTCGTGAGCGCGGCGCTGGGCCAGCTCGACATCGCCTTCGAGTACGCCGCCTCGCACCGGGCGGGCACCGCCTACATCGTGCCCGGCGGGGAGGCGGTGGGGGACTTCGCAAGGTATGCAGCGGCCCTCGGCGAGGCCGCCGGGCTCGCGCAACAGCGCGGCCTGCGGCTGGCGGTGGAGCATTTCCCCGGCCGCGCCCTCCCGACCGTGGCAGCCACCCTCGACCTCCTGGTGGAGATCGATCACCCCAATCTCTACCTGTTGTTCGACCTTGGGCACGCGCAGATGTCGGAGGAGGATCCGGCGGGGGCGATCGAAGCCGCAGGGCCGCGGCTGGGGTACGTCCACCTCGACGACAACAACGGCGTCGACGACTCCCACCTGGGGCTGTTCGACGGGGTGCTGACCAGGGAAACGCTGCGCCGCACCCTGGCAGCCCTGCCGTCGGTCGGCTACGACGGTCCGGTCAGTCTCGAGTTGAACCCCGAACTCCCCGACCCGGCCGATGCCCTGAGGAGAAGCCGGGAGGCCGTAGAAGAAGCGCTGAGCTGAGGCTCAACGGACAGGCAGGGGCGGAAGCTCCCGGTTCGGTGGGGTGGCCATCGTCGGGCCGCCGCCAGTCAGGTGCATCGGCGGCCGAGCCCCGGCTTCTCCCGGGGGGGATACCGGTGGAATGGTCCGGAAACCAGGAGCTTGCCGCGTCGGTGTGCCGCAGGAAGGCGGCCGCGGTTTCCATGGGGCCGCCGGCTCCAAAGGGCCAGCCTGTGGCTTACGGTCCCTCAGCCGGCGTAGGAGTAGGAAGGGACGCCCTCTGCCCCGGGCTTCAGGCGGAACAGAGAGCCGGCCAGGGGTTGCCCGCCCAGCGCCTCCTCGTCGAGGCCCTCGCGGGCGCAGGTGACGTAGAGATCATCGAGCTCTTCACCCCCGAAGGCGCAGGAGGTCACGTTGCTCACCGGCAGCCTGAGCTCGCGAATCATTGCGCCCGACGCCGGATCGTAACAGCGCACCCCCGATCCCTGGTACACGGCGATCCAGAGGTTGTCCTCGGCGTCGATCGCCATGCCGTCGAATCCGCCGTCAGCCTCGTTGACGACCACTACGCGCTCGTTGCCGATCTCGCCGCTGTCGATGTCGTAATCGTAGGCGCGGACGTTGTTGGCGGCGGTGTCGATGTAGAACATGGTGTCGCAAGCCCCGTTCCAGACGATGCCGTTCGAGATCGTCACAGGTGAAATCTTCCGGGTCAGGGTACGGTCCGTATCCAGACAGTAGAGAGCTCCCGCGTCCGGTGTGGCGTCGAAGGCCATGGTTCCCGCCCACAGGCGTCCCGCCGGATCGCACTTGCCGTCGTTGAAGCGGTTGCCGGGGATGTCCCGCTCCGGATCGACGATCGGTGCGATCTTCTCCGACTGGAGGTCGAGGGTGGCGATCCCGTTGTGGAGGGCGATCACGACGCCGGCGCCGGCATGGGGGACCACGGTTCCGACCGCCTGGCATGTCGGGATGGCACGGTTGGAGCCCGTTTCGGGGTCGTAGAGATAGAGCTCGTGGTCGAGGATGCTCACCCACAGGAGAAGCTTGCGCTGCGGGTCCCAGACAGCCCCCTCGCCCAGGCGGGCTGGTTTCTCGACGACGACTTCGAACTCGGCGTATTCGTTTGCCATGACCAGTTCCTGGAATGAATGGTGAATGCGAAAGAATACGGGGCGGCGCCCTGGTTTGCCATTCTTTCGGAAGGGGGCATACTCTTCTGCAGCGCGTCCGGCAACCGCGCCGGACGCAGGATTCCTGCACTTCCCGGGGAGCCGGCCGCGGCTATGCCGTCGCCGACCGTGCCGTTGGCCGGCGTTCCCCCGGGCGGGGTCGACACGGCACCTCATGAAACCGGATTCCCCCCAGTCGCCCCTGGCCGGCCGCGGCCACTGGGTTTTCGACATGGACGGCACCCTGACCGTGGCCGCCCACGACTTCGACGCAATCCGCAGCGAGCTCGGAGTGCCCGCGGGGAAGCCCTTGCTGGAGACGCTGGCGACCCTGCCGGCGGAGGAAGCGGAAAGGGCCAACCAACGGCTCGCCGAAATAGAGCTTGAAATCGCGGCCAACGCCGTCGCCCAGGAAGGGGCCGCCGAGCTTCTCGCCCACCTGCGCGAGGGCGGGCGGAACATCGGCATCCTGACGCGCAACACCGCCCCGGCCGCCAGGGAAACCCTGGTCGCCGCAGGCCTGATGCCGTATTTCAACGACGGCGCCATCGTCGCGCGCGAAACCTGCGCCCCGAAACCGGACCCGGCCGGGGTGCACCACCTGCTGCGGCACTGGAGGGCGACCGCCGCCGCCGCGGTCGTCGTCGGGGACTACCTGTACGACCTGCAGGCGGGAAGGGCTGCCGAGGTCACGACCGTCCACTTCGACGTCACCGGGCGGTTCCCGTGGCCGCAGTTCGCCGACTACGCGGTCGGCCACCTCCGGCAGCTGCTCGCCCTCGCGGGCGGGTAAGGATTTGGCGCCGGCCCCTGAAGATCTCGCTGCGTTCTCCTTCGCAGTACAACCCCCGCGGGAACTCCCTCAGGCACCTTGGGAGGCGTCGCTGCACTCGCGCCTGTGCTGTCCTCAAGCAGCGTGCAGCTTGCCCTGGTGACTGTATACCCGGCTCGGGCGGGAGAGGCAGCTCAGATCCCGGCTTCTCGAGGGGGGGATCATCCCCAGAGTTCCCGGGCGGGAGGATGCAGCAGGCTGCCCTCGTAGCGCAGCCCGGGGTTGCGGTCTCTCCGCAGCAGCAGCGGGCCGTCGAGGTCCACGAATTCGGCGTCCCCGGCCAGCAGCGCCGCCGGGGCCATTGCCAGGGAAGTTCCCACCATGCATCCGACCAGCACACCGAGGGAGGCGTTCCGGGCGGCCGCGACGACGGCCAGGGCCTCGGTCAGGCCGCCGGTCTTGTCGAGCTTGACGTTGACGAACTCGTAGCGGCCGGCGAGGCGCTCGACGTCGGCGCTGGTGTGGCAGGACTCGTCGGCACACAGCGGCACCGGGTGCTCGAGCCGCTCGAGGACGGCATCGTCGGCGGCCGGGAGAGGCTGCTCGATGAGGGCGACACCGAGCCCGGCCAGCCGGCTGCCCGATTCTTCCAGCCCGGCAGCCGACCACCCTTCGTTGGCGTCGACGATCAGCCGGGATTCCGGGGCGTTCTCGCGGATGGCGGCGACCCGCTCGATATCGCTTTCTCCGCCGAGCTTGACCTTCAGGAGGGGGCGCTCCCGGTGGGAGGCTGCCGCCCGTCCCATCGCCTCGGGGGTGTCGAGGCTCAGGGTGTAGGCGGTGGCCACCGGCTTCGGCGGCGGCAGGCCTGCGAGCTCGTACACGCGCAGGTCATGGAGGCGGGCTTCCAAGTCCCAGAAGGCGCAGTCGAGGGCGTTGCGCGCCGCTCCCGCGGGCAGGGAGCCCTGCAGTTCGGCGCGGCCCGTGCGGCCGGAGGCCAGCTCGCCTCGGAGCCCCTCGACCGCGGCGACAACCCTCTCGAGGGACTCGCCGTATCGCGCGTAGGGAACGCATTCCCCGCGGCCCGTGGCCCCGCGTCCGTCGGACAGCTCGACGACCACTACATCGGCAGAAGTCTTGGCGCCCCGGGAGATCGCGAAACTGCCGGCGATCGGCCAGCTCTCGGTGCGTACGCGCAGCTCGAGGGATGCCACGCCGGCGCTACTGAAGCGCGTCGACCAGCCGGCCGGCCCCGTGGCGGCAGGCGTCGACCGTCGGCAGTCCGGTTTCCCCTTCGATCGCGGCCAGAAGCGATTCGGCCCCGCTGTCGTCGAGCTTCGACGTGTTGATGGAAATGCCCGCAACCCGGCAGTCGGGGTTGGTGAGGCGGGCGGTGCGTTCGTTGAGGTCGACGCAGGCCGCCAGGGAGGGGAGCGGGTAGCCTGGCAGCCCCCGCATGTGCTCCCGGCCCGGGTCGTGGCAGAGCACCAGCCGGTCCGGCTGCGAGCCGTGGATGAGCCCCAGGGTGACGCCGGCGTAGGAGGCGTGAAACAGCGATCCCTGGCCCTCCACGAGGTCCCAGTGATCGGGAGCGGCGTCCGGGCTCAGCAGTTCCGCGGCTCCGGAAATGAAGTCGGCGATCACGGCGTCGACGGAGATGCCGCTTCCGGCTATGAAGATTCCCGTCTGTCCGGTGGCCCGGAAGTCGGCAGGGATTCGGCGGGCGCGCATTTCCTTCTCGATCGCCAGGGCGGTGAACATCTTGCCGCAGGAGACGTCGGTTCCGACGGTGAGCAGCCGCTTTCCGCTGCGGCGGACGCCGTTCCCGATCGGTAGATCGACCTCCGGGTAGCGCGCGTCGACGAGGTCGAGGCCCCTGGCGGCAGCCGCTTCGGCGAGCGCGGGGATCTGCGACAGCCTGGTGTGCAGCCCGCTGGCGATGGCGTACCCCAGATCGAGGGCCCCGGAAAGGGAGGTCATCCACTCGTCGGAGATGACGCCCCCGCGGTTGGCGACCCCGACGATCAGGGTGCGCGCCCCGGCGGCGCGCCCTTCTTCCAGGGTGAGATCCTGCAGGCCGAGGTCGGCGCGGCAGCCGTCGAGCCGCAGCTGGCCGACGCACCAGTCGGGCCGCCAGTAGGCTATGCCGCCGGCGGTCTTGGCTGCCAGCTGGTCGGCCGCGTCTCCGAGGAACAGCAGGTAAGGTTTTTTGAGGGGCTGCACAGGTCTGAAGGGCGAGGTGGAGTTTTTCGAAAGCGAGGCACCAACCTACCGGCGAGGCTCGCGGTGGTCAAGGCGTCGGGGATCGGAAGCACAAGCGCTGGAAGGGGATGCGGCTACCCGTCCCCGTACCGGCGCGCCCCTGTACCGTATATTCACGAAGGCATTCCGGCGCGGGGCACGGCACTCATTCGGGCAACCCCCCGGGGGCTCTCGCGGCCAACCGAAGGGAAGCGGACAAACCGTGGAAATCCAGGTAATATGTCCTGAATGTGGAAAAAGGGTCTCCCTGCGGGGACTGAACGGGCACCTGCGTTTCGAGCACGATTACAGCCTTCAGAAAGCGAGGAAGATCGCCTCCGGTATCGATGTCGACGCCACCCTGAATCGCCTCGAACAGGAGGTGATGCAGCACGTCACGCTCCTGTATCAGCTGAAAGAGGAAGCGGAGGAGCTGAAAGAAGCGCGCCGTGAGGGGGTGATCGGCGAGACTCTGTACGAGCGCATGATCACCCAGAAGGGCCAGGAGCTGACGGCCGCGACCAGGTACCTCCAGCGGCTGGAGAACAGCTGGCTGGAGCGCATGGGGGAGCGCATCGGTGTTCCCGACCTCGACGAGGAGCTGGAAATCGAGGTGCCGCCGGACACTTCGGAGTAGGGCTGATCCGCTTTCCACGTCAGCATCGGTTTTCTTGGAGAAACCAGTTGCGCGGACCTGCCAGGGGAAGGCAACGCGGATGGTCTCGCCATTGGGGCCGGGGTCGGTCGCACACTCGGGGTTTGCTCTCAAGTGTCCTGTCTGTTGCCCCCTCCGTGGCTTGAAGTGACGGAATTTCATGGGCCTTGACCGGAAAAAATGGTGCGCTGCGATCGGGGTGCTTTTCTGGATAGTGGTTTCAGCCAACGCCCATAGCGGGGAGCGAGTGTTTCCGATTACCTGTCTCACCGACGAAATGTTGGCGGAGATTCGGCTTGATGACGGCCTGATAGAGGAGTGGTTCGACCTGATCGGCGAGCCTGGCATGACCCTGCTGGATTTCGAAGAGGAAAGAGGAGACCTGCCGCTCGATCCTTCCGACCTGGACTTCCGCATCTGGCTGGCCTGGCACGACGATCCGGCTCGCTTCTACGTGGCGTTCGTGGCCAGCGACGACGTGTACATCAACACTCACGACTTCAGTGGGGATGGATTCCAGGATCTCATGTTCGAAAATGACATGATGATGCTGACGATCGATGGAGACCACAGTGGGGGTGCGGGTTTTGCAGGCACGCCGGATGATTGGTTGAACCATCGAGGGAACGCCCAGCATTACGAGGCCATTGCCAGTACAGTCAGCGGGCCCACCTTGGATGACCCGCGCACCCGAAATACGATAGAGGAATTTCCCTGGACCGTGCTTCCGCCTTATGGAGACAGTGGCGGAGGCGTAGCCGGAGAAGCACCCACGATCAGTGTGATCGAGTTGTACGTGACCCCATTTGACCGGTGGGACTCCGATTTCCTGGAAAACGGGGTAGACAACGTGGTAAGCGATCTGGCTGCGGGACAGACCGTCGGGTTTGCGGTAGCGGCAGTCGACCAGGACCATTCCGAACCGGAGATCTGGGTGCCGAGAGGAATAGAGCCAGGTAACGAGTTCGACTCTCTGACCCTGGATATGCTTACCAGTCGAGCGGATTCATTTCTGGACGGTATCCTGCTGCCTGCCGACCCCGCTGGAGGCACGGCTGTCGGGCAGGCCACCTGGGGTCGAATCAAGGCTGCCCTGAAGATCGAGGGGGCGGCAAAATGAGCGTGGGAACGCGGGCTCCAGCCGTTGCCCGGGACAGGTAAATTCCGCTTCTTGAATCTGTTCGCGCCGACCCCAGGCAGGCCCTTTCACCGTGATCGCAAAGACCCGCAAAGCACCCCGGAAAAAGAACGCGACGCCGATCGAGATCGGCGCCCTCCTGATGGAGACAGTGTGCGTTTCGGGGGCCTCCGAGCAGCCGGCCCTCGAGGAGCTGGCCGAGTACCTCGGCACCCCCCTGGGGCGGATGCAGTCCGAGCTGCTGTTTCTGCGCGCCTTCGCCGTCGATTTCGCCCTCAACATGTCGCTGGGGGACGGTCCGGCGCGCTGGGCGATAGCAGAGCAGTACTACCGGCACTGGGAGATGGTGGCGGAGGGAACGGGCCACGGCACGATCGAGGGCCTGGAAGAGCGCCTCAACTTCTACACCGAAGTCATCAACACCTCCCACATCGGCGCCGCGGGATTGACGGAGCAGGTCGGCATGGCCTTCGCGTCGCGCTGCCTGTCCGCCGGGGACGATGAGGACGGGGACTCCCGATCCGGTAGTTCCGTAGACCTCGCGATGCTCGGAGGCTCGATGTTCGTCGCCCTGTTCGACGAGGTCTCCGACATGCTCACCCAGGTCGAAATCGTTCTGATAGATCCATGAGGAAGGAGTATGGGCGGTCATGACTGTCGCCGCCGCTGATTCCGCGGTCGAGACCACGCTGGACCTGATCCGGCAGATCTTCGGCGGGCTCGACCAGCCCAGCATCGCCATGCGGCTCTGGGACGGCACCACCTGGGAGCCGGACCCGGGCACGGAGGCGAAGTGCACTGTCGTGCTGAAGCATCCCGGGGCCCTGCGCAAGATGTTCCTCACACAGACCGAGCTCAACCTGGCGGAGTGCTATCTCCACGACGACTACGATATCGAGGGAGACGCCGAAGCTCTCATGCCGGTCGGGGAACAGCTGGTCGAGCAGCCCCGCAGCTTCTGGGAAAAGCTGCGTATCGGGCGCCGGCTGCTCAGTCTGCCCGGGGGCCGCCGGCGCTCCGGGAACGGCTTCGGGCGGGCGCGGCTGTCCGGCTCGGAGCATTCCGTCGAGCGCGACAGCGCCGCGGTCACCCACCATTACAATGTTTCCAACGACTTCTACGCCCTCTGGCTCGACCGCAACTTGGTCTACTCCTGCGCGCTTTTCGGCTCGCAGGAGGAGTCGCTGGACGCCGCCCAGGAGCGCAAGCTCGACTACATCTGCCGCAAGCTGCGGCTGCAGCCGGGGGAGCGCTTCCTCGACATCGGCTGCGGGTGGGGCGGGCTGATCATGCACGCCGCCCGCGAGTACGGAGCCGAGGCCCTCGGCATCACCCTGAGCCGGCCGCAGGCCGATCTCGCCAACGAGCGCATCCGCGGGGCTGGCCTGCAGGACCGCTGCCGCGCCGAGGTGGTCGATTACCGGGAGCTGAAGGAGTCCGGGTTCGACAAGCTCGCCAGCATCGGCATGGTGGAGCACGTCGGCGAGGAACGGCTGCACGAGTACTTCGGCGCCGCTTACGAGCTGCTGAAGCCGGGCGGGGTGTTCCTCAACCACGGGATCGGCGAGCTCCCGGGCCGGCCGCGCAACCGCAAGCCCGGCTTCGTGCGCACCTACGTCTTCCCCGACAGCGACCTGCCCTCCATCTCGTCGGTCGTCACCGCCGCGGAGGACTGCCGCTTCGAGCCGCGCGACGTCGAGAGCCTGCGCGAGCACTACGCCATGACCCTCAGACACTGGGTGCGGCGTCTCGAGGCGCGGCAGGAGGAGGCGAAGAAGGAGGTCGGGGAGACGACCTACCGGGTGTGGCGGCTCTACATGGCCGGATGCGCCCACTGGTTCGCCGCGGGCCACAGCGGTGTGTATCAGACCCTGCTGGTCAAGCGCCGCAACGGTCTCAGCGGTTTTCCCCTGCTGCGCAACGACTGGTACGAACCGGGATCCGGTTCATAGCGCCCTCCCGCATTCCTGTTGGATATATGCCCACCCCCGTCCACATCGGCCAGACCATCCGAAACGCCTGCCTCTTCAACTTCCGCCGGTACGAGCAATCCCCTATGAATGCCGATGCCCTGCTGCAGACCGTATCCCGTTTTTTTTCACTGTTGGAGGAAAGGGAAATCGAGTACCTGCTGGTCGGCGGTGTGGCCCTGCTCCAATACGTTGAGGGGCGGAATACCGAAGACATCGATCTGATCGTAAGCGTCGGTTCGCTGAAGGCGCTTCCCGAAATCACCATCGAACACCGGGACGGCCACTTTTTCCGGGGCAGATTCGAGGACTTGCGCGTCGATTTCCTGCTGACCACGAACCCTCTCTTCGCCATGGTGCAGGAGGGATACGCCACCCGACACACGTTTCGGGAGCGCCGGATTCCCTGCGCTACGGTCGAAGGTCTCATCCTGCTCAAACTGTATGCCCTTCCTTCCCTCTACCGCCAAGGAAACTTCGCCCGCGTCGGTCTCTACGAAAATGACCTCGCCACCCTGATGCACACCTATCAGCCGGACCTCGAACCACTTTTTGCGGCCCTCGGTTCCCAGCTCAGCCCGGCCGACCTGGGGGAGGTGCGCCGGATCACCGCAGAGCTCCAGCAACGCATCGAACGTTTCCGGCGTCCTTGGTAGCAGGTCCTCTCTTTGCCACTGGAGGGTCCGCTCCGGTCCCCACTCCCCCTGGATCCCCAGAAGGCGATGCGGTCGGGAGGCGGTGAGCTGATTCGATGCACATAGAAAACCACCTGCTGCGGGGGGATGGAGTGGAGTTCACCGAATCGCCGAACATCGGGGATCCCTTCGAGCCCGGGTACCCCGACACCATCGTCATTCACTACACCGCGTGCCGCGACGCCGGCGCGGCCATCGCCACCCTGACCAACCCGGCGCGGAAGGTATCCGCACACCTCGTGGTCGCCCGGAACGGAGCCGTCGCGCAGCTGGTCCCGTTCGATACGGTCGCCTGGCACGCCGGGGTCAGCGCCTGGAAGGGCCGCACCGCCCTCAACCGGTTTTCCCTCGGCATCGAGGTCGACAACGCCGGTCGCCTCGAAGCGCGGGACGGGCGCTACCTCGCCCACTTCGGAGACAGCTACCCGGCCGCGGAGACGGTGCGCGCCGTGCACCGCAACGAGACCGGGGCGGCTTACTGGCAGGCCTATCCCGAATCGCAGCTGAACATCGTCGGGCAGCTTTGTCGTCTGCTGATTGCGGAGTACGGAATCGTCGAAATCGTCGGCCACGAGGAGATCGCGCCGGACCGCAAGGTCGACCCGGGCCCCGCCTTTCCCCTCGACGAAATGAGGACGCGGCTGCTGGGCGGGACGGGGACGGATGGACTGGCGAAAGGCCGCGGGGCGCCGACTCGAACGGCCTCCTGACACGGAAAGCCGCAAGAAAAACCACAGGAAGGGGAGGAGACGGATGAAGATCACCGCGATAAAACCGGTCCTGGTCAGCGAGGGGGGGCGCAACTACTCCTTCGTCAAGGTCGAAACCGACGAGGGCATCCACGGTCTCGGCGAGGCCGGCATAGGCCGACGCGTCACCGCCGTGGCCGAGGTCTGGAAGTCGTTCGAGCGCGACCTCGCAGGAGCCGATCCGTTCCGCATCGAGCACCTCTGGCAGGTGATGTTTCGCGGCGGCTTCTTCCCGGGAGGAGTGGTGCAGACCGCGGCCCTGAGCGCCGTCGACATCGCACTGTGGGACATCAAGGCGAAGGCGCTGAACGTCCCGGTCTACGAGCTCCTGGGCGGCCGCGTCAGGGACAAGGTGGTCTGCTATCCCCACGTCGTCGGCGCCGACACCGACAGCCTGGTCGCCGGCTGCCGCGCGCGCGCCGAGGCGGGGTGGAAGTTCGTGCGCTTCTCCGTCGACGACATCGAGGGGGGAGAGCGGCTGTTCGAGCCGGGGCGCGCCGTGCGCCGGACCGTCGAAGGGGTGCGCGCCGTCCGCGAGGAGCTGGGTGAGGAGCTCGAGATCTGCGTCGACGTGCACACCCGCCTCGACCCGCCGGACGCCATCCACTTCTGCCGCCAGGTGGAGCCGTACCGCCCCTTCTTCATCGAGGATCCGCTGCGCAGCGAGAACGCCGCCAGCCTGCGCCTGGTGCGTCAGCAGACCAGCGTTCCGCTTGCGGTCGGCGAGCAGTTCGCCAGCAAGTGGCAGTTCCGCGAGGTCCTTGAGGAGGACCTGCTCGACTACTGCCGCCTCGACCTGTGCATCGTCGGCGGGCTCACCGAAGGCAGGAAGGTCGCCGGCTGGTGCGAGACCCATTACGTCGCCCTGGTGCCCCACAATCCCCTCGGACCTGTATGCACCGCTGCCAGCCTGCACTTCTGCCTCGCCTCGCCGCTGGTCGGGGTGCAGGAGCTGTCGCGCGAGCCGGGGACCGCCCTGAACGACGTCTTCCCCGTCCAGGTCGGCTTCGCCGACGGCCACCTGCTGGTTCCCGAGGGGCCGGGGCTCGGGGTGGAGATCGACGAAGAGGCCGCTGCGGCCAATCCCCCCGTCGAGAACGACGGCCCGGTCTGGGGGTATCGCCGCCTGGACGGCTCCTACACCAACTGGTAAGGGGAGCGCGGAAGCCCCGCGGCGGGTTCCGGTTCCCGGAACCAGCCTGTATTTTCTGAGTTTCGTCAGGGACGCCTCATGGTTCTTCTCCTTCTCCTAGCACTCACCCTCGTTTCCGGACCCGGTCCGGAGCCGGCGGCCGCCGGCTGGCCCCACTGGAGGGGCCCCGGTCAGACCGGGGCATCCGCAGAGACCGGCCTGGTTTCGGCCTGGTCCCGGTCCGGCAGCGGCCTGTTGTGGCGCGCGGAGTTCGTCGGCCGCTCGACACCCATCCTCATGAACGGGCGCGTCTACGTCATCGGCCGGGTCGGGGAGGGGATCACCGAGCAGGAGCGCATCGCCTGCTTCGACGCCGCCACCGGCGCCCTGCTCTGGGAGGACCGCCTCAACGTCTTCCACACGACGATCCCGTTCAACCGCGTCGGCTGGGCCAGCCTCGCAGGCGATCCCGAAACCGGCAACGTCTACGCCCACGGGGTGCAGGGGATCTTCAACTGCTACTCCGGCGACGGCGAGCTGCTGTGGTCGCGGTCGCTGACCGAGGAGTTCGGCCGCATCTCCGGGTACGGGGGCCGCACCCACACGCCGTTCGTCGACGGCGGCCTCGTGGTGATCTCCTTCCTCAACTCGAGCTGGGGCGACCAGGCGGTGCCCCGGCACCGGTATTTCGCCTTCGACAAGAACAGCGGCGAGGTTGTCTGGGTGTCGACTCCGGGCGGACGACCCCTCGACACCACCTACTCGACCCCGGTGGCCGCCGATATCGGCGGTCAGCGGCTGATGATCGCCGGCAACGCCGACGGCGCCGTATACGCCCTGTGCGCCGCCACCGGAGAGAAGGTGTGGGGCTTCCGGCTCAGCAAGCGCGGCATCAACGTCTCCGTCGTCGCCGGAGACGGCCGGGTCTACGTATCCCACAGCGAGGAGAACGTCGACAACACCGAGATGGGCCGCGTCGTCTGCATCGACGCCACCGGCACGGGGGACGTGACCGGCACCGGGGAGATCTGGCGCCGCGACGCCTGCCTGGCCGGCTACGCCTCGCCGGCGCTCGACGACGGCAGGCTGTACGTCGTCGACAACTCCGCCAACCTGCTCTGCCTCGACGCCGGCGACGGCACCCTGCTCTGGGAGCGCAACATCGGCACTGTCGGCAGGGGCTCGCCGGTGGCCGCCGACGGCAGGATCTACGCCGCCACCGTCAACGGCAGGTTCCAGATCCTGCAGCCTGGAGAGGGGGAGTGCCTGCTCCTCGACGAGGAGCTTTTGACCGCCGAAGAAGGCCGGCCGCTCGAGATATACGGCTCCCCGGCGGCCGCCTGGGGCTGCGTCTACTTCACGACCGAAGACGGGCTGTTCTGCCTCGGCGACTCCTTCCGCGGTCCTTCGGCCTCCGGCCCGTCCGGTTCTCCGGCCTCGACGGACGTACCTGTTTCGGATAAACCCCCGGCATCGGTTCAGCTCGTGCCCGCCGAGGTGCTGCTCGCTCCGGGAGACTCGGTGCGCTTCAGGGTCCGTCTTTTCGATGACGCGGGCCGGGCGCTGGCGGAAGAGTCCCTCCTCCAGCAGGGGGTGGACTGGCGGCTCGAAGGACTGGCGGGAGAAATCGAGGCTGAGGAGGAAACAGGAGCGGGCGTGGAGACCGCCCTTTTCACTGCGGCCCCGGAGGTTTCCCGGACCGGCCGCGTAACCGCGAGCATCCGTTTCGGCGGGAATGAGAGCGAGCCGCTGGCCGCGCACGCCCGCGTGCGGGTCGTCCCCGAACGCGGCTGGAGCGAGGACTTCGAGTCCCTGAGCGCGGCCGAGGGTGAGAACGCGGCTCCCTCCCACTGGATCGGGGCGGCGCGCAAGTTCTTCGTCCGCGAGCTCGACGGCAACAAGGTCCTGGCGAAACCGCTGGCCAAACGCGGACTGCAGCGCTCCAACGTCTACCTCGGTCCGCCGCAGATGTCGGGGTACACCGTCCAGGCGGACATGATGGCCGCCCGGGGGAAGCGCAACCGCCCAGACATGGGGCTGATCGCCAACCGCTACACCCTCGACATGATGGGCAATCACCAGCGCCTGCAGATCCGCTCCTGGGCGTCCGACCTGCGCATGGCGAAGACCATCGACTTCGCTTGGGAACCCGAAGTCTGGTACACCGTCAGGATGACGGTCGACGTCGAAGCGGACAGGGCGGTCGTCAAAGGCAAGGTCTGGCGCCGCGGCGAGGAGGAGCCCCGGGACTGGACGATCGAAGCGGAGGACCCGCTGCCGAACCGCAGCGGCAGTCCGGGGCTCTACGGGTACTCGGCGGCCGAGATCTTCTACGACAACGTCCGCGTCTGGTAGCGGGCACGGGGGAAACAGGGATGACAGGATTCTTCGCAAATCGGCGGTTCCCCGGCGCGGTCCTGGCCGCGGCGGCGATCGCTTCCGCGGTCGTCCCCGCGGGGGCGGGGGAAACGGCGATGTTCGGCTTCACCCCGGACCGCAACATGACGGTGGAAGCCGGTCCCCTGCCTGCAGCGTGGAACACGGAAACCGGGGAGGGGATCCTGTGGACGGCGCAGCTCGGGTCCCAGACCTACGCCGGCCCCCTCGTTCACGGGGGCAAGGTGTTCATCGGCACCAACAACCAGGCGCTGTACAACGGAAAGCTCACCGGGGACCGCGGCGTCATCGCCGCCTTCGCCCTCGGCGACGGCAGCTTCCTTTGGCAGTCGACGCACACCAAGCTGCCCTCGGGGCGGGTCAACGACTGGCCGCAGCAGGGAGTCTGCTCGACCCCGTACGTCGAGGGAGAGCGCCTGTACTACATCTCCAACCGCTGCGAGGTCGTCGCCGCCGACACCGAGGGGTTCCGCGACGGCGAGAACGACGGCCCCTACCGGGACGAGGCCGACACCAGCGGCATCGACGGCGACATCGTCTGGAAGCTCGACATGATCGAGGAGCTCAACGTCTTCCCCCACAACCTCGCGGTCTGCTCTCCGGTGGCCGCCGGCGACCTGCTGTTCGTGATCACCGGCAACGGCGTCGACGAAGGCCACGTCCACATCCCGTCGCCGTTCGCCCCGAGCTTCATCGCCGTCGACAAGAGGACGGGCGAGGTGGCGTGGGAGGACGCCTCTCCGGGGGAGAACATCCTCCACGGCCAGTGGTCGAACCCGGCCTACGGGGTCATCGCCGGCCGGCCCCAGGTGATCTTTCCCGGCGGCGACGGCTGGGTCTACGCTCTCGATCCGGCGACCGGCAGGCTGTTGTGGAAGTTCGACGGCAACCCCGAGGACTCGGTCTGGGAGCTGGGGGGCAGAGGGACCCGCAACGCCATCATCTCCACACCCGTCATTTACCGGGACCGCGTCTACATCGGCGTCGGCCAGGATCCCGAGCACGGGGAAGGGGTGGGCAACCTGTGGTGCATCGACGCCACCGGGAACGGCGACGTCACCGCCACCGCCGCGGTCTGGCACCTCGGGGGCAGGAACTTTCACCGCACCCTTTCGACCGCGGCCATCCACGGCGGCCTGGTGTACCTCGCCGACCTCAGCGGCTTCGTCTACTGCATCGACGCCGAGACCGGCGAGGTGCAGTGGAAGTACGACGCCTTCGCGGCGATCTGGGGTTCGGCCCTGGTCGCCGACGGCAAGGTCTACATCGGCGACGAGGACGGCGACGTGGCGATCCTCGAGGCGGGGCGCGAGCTCGAGGTGCTCGCCGAGATCAACATGGGCAGCTCCGTGTACACCACCCCGGTCGCCGCCGGCGGCATCCTCTACATAGCCAGCCGCAACCGCCTGTTCGCCATCGGAGGGCCCTAGTGCCTGCCGGCGTCATTGTGTCTGAATCCGGCCGCGGCGTTGCCTTTGCTGGCCGTACATCCCCGGTACGACCCACCTGGACGCCGCGCGAGCCGGGCGCTTCGGCGGTCTCTTTCGTACTGCTTGCGCGCGCAGGCACTGGACGCCTCGGGGAAGGATGAGCGCGGCCCCCGCAGGAGACCAGCCCGCCTCCCTGGCCAGAAAAGCAGCGGCGGCCCGGGAGCGGCTCGACGCCCACGTGCGCGAGATGGTGGCCTGGCATTTCGGCCCCGACACCGGGTGCCCGTTCTGGCTCGAGTTCGCCGGAAACCTCGACTTCGACCCCCGGGCCGAGATCGGCGGCTACGGGGACCTGAAGCTGCTCGGGCATTTCCGCGACGAGTGGCTGCGCGGCGGGCCGGTGCGCAGGTGGGTGCCGGGGGCGTACGCCAACGATCCGGTGTTCGTGTTCGAGACCGGCGGGTCGACCGGCCTTCCCAAGAACCGCATCAACATCCGCGACTTCGAGATCGACTACCGGCAGTTCGGCGAGCGGCTTTCCGAGGAGGGGTTCCCAAGCGGCGGCGACTGGCTGATGCTGGGACCGACCGGACCGCGGCGCCTGCGGCTGGCGGTCGAGCGCCTGGCCCAGATGCGCGGAGGGATCTGCTTCTTCGTAGACCTCGACCCGCGCTGGGTCAACAACCTGATCCGCCGCCGGGCCCACCAGGAGCTCGAGGCCTACAAGAGCCACGTCGTCGATCAGGGGCTGAAGATCCTGCGCGCCCACGACAGCGTCCGCTGCCTGTTCACGACCCCGAGGCTGCTCGAGGCGCTGTGCGAGAAGGTCTCGCTCCCCAGGGCGGGCATCACCGGGATCTTCTGCGGCGGCACCGAGATGGACGCCCAGTTCCACCGCTTCGCCCGCGAGGAGCTGGTCCCCGGCATCGATTTCGTACCGACCTACGGCAACACCCTGATGGGCCTGGCGCACTGCCGTCCCTTCGACCCGGAACAGGGGTACGACATCGTCTACCACCCCTCGCATCCGCGCGCCGTCATCGAGCTCGTGGACCGGGAGGACCACAGCCGGACCGTCGCCTGCGGGGAGACCGGGCGCGTCATGCTGACCACCCTCACCCGGGAGTTCTTCATGCCCCGCTTTCTCGAGCGCGACGAGGGGGAGCGCGCCGGGCCGATCGACGAATACCCCTGGGACGGGGTCGCCAACGTGCGCCTGCTGTCGTCGCTGCAGGAGTCGGTGACCGTCGGGGTGTACTGACCGCCGTGACCGCTCCGGTGCACATACCCGTTCTCAGGCAGGGGGAGCCCTACCGCAGCCTGCGGCTGGAAACCCTCTCGCACGCGGCCGGCGGCGAGCCGGTGGCCGAGGTTTCCCAGGCAAACGCCGGGCTCATCGCCCGCGACCTGTCCCGGGCCCGCCTCGCGCAGCGGGAGCTGGCTGCCCTGCCGGCGGAAGAGCTGCTGCGCATCTGCCGCCGCGCCGGCGGGCTGTTCGCGGGCGCCGACCTGCCGCTCGGGGAGCGGGTGCAGCCGTTCGAGGAGTACGTCGCGCAGCTGTCGGCCACCACCGGGCTGCCCCGTACCCTGTGCCGCGGCAACGCCGCGAAGATATCCTCCGCCCTCGAGCAGATGGACCGGATCGTCGGCGGGCTGACGCGCGGCGCCGGCCTCGAGGTCATCGACAGCGGCTGGGGGGAGCAGGGGGGGCGCACCCTCAGCTACCGGCGACTTTCCGACGTTCTCGGAGCGGTGCTGCCCAACAACTCCCCGGGTGTGCACACCCTGTGGCTGCCGGCCCTGGCCCTGAAGGTTCCGCTGGCGCTCAAGCCGGGCAGCCGGGAGCCGTGGACCCCTTTTCGAATCTCCCAGGCCTTCATCGCCGCCGGCTGTCCGCCGGCCGCCTTCAGCCTCTACCCGGGAGGACACGACGCCGCCGGGGAGCTGCTGCTCCGCTGCGGCCGCTCGCTGCTGTTCGGGGGGGAGGAGACGGTCGCTCCCTGGCGCGGCGACCCGCGCGTCGAGATTCACGGCCCTGGACGCAGCAAGGTCCTGATCGGCAGCGACGCGGCCGGCGACTGGGAAAAGGCGCTGCCGCTGCTGCTCTCCTCGGTCGCCGACAACAGCGGCCGTTCCTGCATCAACGCCTCCGGCGTCTGGGTTCCCCGCAGCGGTCGCGAGATCGCCGAGGCCCTTGCCAGGCACTTGGCCGGGATCGAGCCGCTCCCCCTCGACCATCCCGACGCTGCCCTCGCCGCCTTCCCCGACCCGGAGGGGGCGCGGCGGATTTCCGACTTCATCGACCGCGAGCTGGAAACCCCCGGGGCCGTCGACCTCACCGCCGCGGTCAGGGGCAGCGGCCGCGTCGCCACCGCCGGGGGATGCACCTTCCTGCGTCCGACGGTGATCTGGTGCGAGGACCCCGGTCACCCGCTCGCCGACACCGAGTTCCTGTTCCCGTTCGTCGCCGTGGTCGAGGCCCCCGCGGAGGAGATGGCGGAAAGGATCGGCCCTTCCCTCGTGGTCACCGCCCTGACGGAAGATCCTGAGCTGCGGGCGCAGCTGATGAGCTCCGCCGGGATCGACCGCCTCAACTTCGGCGAGGTGGCGACGAACGAGATCGCCTGGGACCAGCCGCACGAGGGGAACCTGTTCGAGCTGCTGTACCGGCAGCGGGCGTTCACCATGAGAAAGCGCGCCTGATGCGGGGGTTCGAGTACGAGAGCGGCACGCGCCTGGTGTTCGGCGCCGGCGCCCTGGTCCGGCTCGGCGGCCTGGCCGCCGAGCTGGGGGCCGGCCGGGTTCTGGTGGTCACCGACCCGGGGATCGCCGCCGCCGGCATCCTCGCCAGGGCCGTCGAATCCCTCGCCGCCGCCGGACTGGAGCACGCCGTCTTCGACGGGGTAGAGAAGAACCCCCGCAGCCGCAACGTCGAGGCCGGAAGCCGCTTCGCCGGGGAGCTGCCGCGGCCTCCGGACTTCGTTGTCGCCCTCGGGGGCGGCAGCGCCATGGACTGCGCCAAGGGGATCAACTTCCTGCTGACCAACGGCGGCCGCATCGAGGATTACCGCGGCGACGGCAAGGCGAAGAAGCCGCTGCTTCCCGCCATCGGCGTCCCCACCACCGCGGGGACCGGCAGCGAGGCGCAGCGCTTCGCCCTGATCGGGGCAGGGGAAAGCGGCATGAAGATGGCCTGCGGCGACCGCAGCGCCCGCTTCCGCGCCGCCCTGCTCGATCCCGAGCTGACCGCGACGGCGCCGCGGGAGGTGGCCGCCGCCGCGGCGGTCGACGCGGTTTCGCACGCCGTGGAGAGCTTCGTCAGCGCCAACGGCAACGAGGTCTCGCGGATGTTCGCCGCCCGCGCGCTGCAGCTGCTGGCGGCCAACCTGCGCGAAAGCCTGCGCGGCGGCTCCGTCGAGGCGCGCGCCGGCATGCTGCTCGGGGCCCACTGGGCCGGCGCCGCCATCGAGAACTCGATGCTGGGGGCCGCCCACGCCTGCGCCAACCCGCTGACCGCACGCTACGGGATCACCCACGGAGTGGCGGTCGGGGTGATGCTGCCGCACGTGATCCGCTTCAACGGCGCCGCGGTCGACGGACGCTACGCCGAGCTGGCCATGGCCGCCGGCCTGGAGAAAGCGGGGGCGGATGCCCTGGCCGAGTGCGTGCGCGGCTGGAACGCCGCGGCCGACCTGCCCGAACGACTGCGCGATCTCGACGTCGAGGCGGCAGCCCTGCCGGATCTCGCGCGCCAGGCCGCGTCCCAGAGAACGGCGGGCTTCAACCCCCGGCCCGCGGGGGAGCGGGAGCTCGCGGGCCTGTACGAGGCGGCCTTCTGATGCGGGCTCCTCAGCGCCTGGCGGTCCAGGTCCTGGCTGCGTGCGCCGCGGTTGCGGCCGCTTCGTCCGATTGGCCGAGTTTCCGCGGCGGCCCCGGCCTGACCGGCGTCGCCGCTTCCCCCGTCGACGGCGACCTGGAGCTGCTGTGGGCCCTGGATACCGCGGCGTACGGAGACAGCGCCGCCCGGGGAGGGAGCGGGGGGATCGAGTCGACCGCGGCGATCAGCGGCGGCACCGTTTACGTCGGCACCCTCGGCGGCCGACTGCTCGCCGCCGCCCTCGCCGACGGCCGCATCGAGTGGGCCTACAAGGCCGCAGGCGAGGTGAAATCCTCACCCGCGGTCCACGGGAACGCCGTGCTCTTCGGCGACGAGTCCGGAACCTTCCACGCCGTCGACCGGACCAGCGGCGCCGCCCTCTGGACCTTCGCGGCGGAAGGGGCGGTCACCTCTTCCCCGAACCTGTCGGAAGGCCGCGTCCTTTTCGGCAGCTACGACCACCGCCTGTACTGCCTGGGGCTCGACGACGGCGAGCTGCTGTGGAAGTTCGAGACCGGGGGTTACGTGCACGCCTCGCCGGCAGTGGCCGGCACCCTCGCCGTCGCCGGCGGCTGCGACGGACAGCTGCGACTCATCGGCCTCCGCTCCGGGGTCGAGACTGCGAGCCTTCACGCAGGCCAGTACATTGCTGCAAGCGCCGCGGTCCTGGAGGGCGGGACCGCCGTCGCCGGCACCTTCGACAACGAGGTGGTCGCCGTCGACCTGGAAGAAGCCCGGTTCGCCTGGCGCTACGCGCCGGAACGCCAGTTCCCCTTCTACTCCTCGGCGGCGGTGAGCGGGGAGACCGTAGTCGTCGGGGGCCGCGACAAGCAGGTGCACGCCCTCGACGCGGCCGACGGAACCGTGCGCTGGACTTACGCGGCGGGGGCCCGCGTCGATTCCTCTCCCGTCATCGCCGGCGAGCGCGTCTTCGTCGCCACCACCGCCGGCAGGCTGGCCGCCCTCGACCTCGCCGGCGGCGGCGAGAGCTGGCGGTTCGAGACCGGGGAATCGTTCACCGCCTCTCCCGCGGTGGCCGCGGGCAGACTGGTGATCGGCTCGGAAGACGGCATGCTCTACTGCTTCGGAAACCCAGGATGACCACCCACCTCCCGGAACCGGCGACCACCCGCCTCGACGACCTGCTGACCGACACCGAGGTAGGCAGCGTCTTCGTCTCCAACTACCCGCCGTACTCGTTCTGGAACGAGAGCGACGTCGCCGCGGCGCGCGCCCTTCTCGATACCCGGCCCGCGCCGGAGGTTCCCGACCTCGGCCTCTATTTGCACGTGCCGTTCTGCCGCAAGCGCTGCAAGTTCTGCTACTTCCGCGTCTACGTCGACAAGAACGCCGCGCAGATCCGGCAGTATCTCGACTCGATGGCGCGCGAGGTGGAGCTGTACGCCGGCTCCCCCCGGGTCGCCGGCCGCGAGCTGAGGTTCGTCTATTTCGGCGGTGGCACCCCTTCCTACATAAGCGCCCGCCACCTCGAGGCGCTGGCGGCGCGGCTGAAGGCGGCGCTGCCCTGGGACGCGGCAACCGAGATCGCCTTCGAGTGCGAGCCGGGAACGCTGACAGAGGCCAAGCTGCGGGCGATCCGGCAGATCGGGGTGACCCGCCTCAGCCTCGGCGTCGAGAACATGAACGACGACATCCTGCGCGAGAACGGCCGCGCCCACACCACCCGGGAGGTGTTCCGCGTGCAGCCCTGGATCGCGGCGCAGGGGTTCGCCCAAATCAACGTCGACCTGATCGCCGGCATGGTCGGCGAGACCTGGGAGTCCTGGAGGGAGACCGTCGAGCGCACCGTCGACCTCGGGGCCGACAGCATCACCGTCTACCAGATGGAGCTGCCGTTCAACACCGTGTACTCGCAGTCGATCGCCGGGGGAGGACGCGAGGAGATGGTCCTCGCCGACTGGCGGACCAAGCGGGAGTGGCACGCCTTCGCCTTCGACCGTTTCGAGCGGGCAGGGTACGAGCGCGCGAGCGCCTACACCGTCGTCAGGAAGGGGACGGAGCAGTCGTTCGTCTACCGCGACGCGCTCTGGCGCGGCAGCGACATGATCGGCGCCGGGGTCGCCTCCTTCTCCCACATGGGGGGCGTCCATTACCAGAACGCCTCCTCCTGGGAGCAGTACCTCGGCGACCTGGCCGACGACCGGCTGCCGCTGGCGCGGGCCTTCGCGACCAACGCCGGCGAGCGGCTGACCCGGGAGCTGATCCTGCAGTTGAAGCTGGGACAGGTCAGCACCGGATACTTCGCCGACAAGCACGGAGTCGACATACTCGACCGCTTCGCCGCTCCCCTCGAGGTCCTGCGCGACGAGGGGATGCTGACCTGGGACGACGCGACCGTCGCCCTCACCCCCACCGGCCTGCTGCGCGTCGACCAGCTGCTGCCGGCGTTCTACGACCCGAGGTACCGCAATGCGCGCTACACCTGAAGGCCGGGGCCTGGGGCGCCGGCTCCTGCTCCTGGCCGCGCTTGCCCCCGCGGCGGCGGCCCCCGCCGACGAAACCGAAAGCGCCGCGGACCCGCCGGCTTACACCGCCGGCGAGGTGGTCGTAACCGGGTCGCGCTTCACCCTTCCGGAGCGGAGCGGGATGGTGACGAGGTGGCCTCTGGCGCTGCGCGACACCCCGGCTTCCGTCGCGGTGGTTCCGGCTGCTCTGGTCCAGGCCCAGCACGGCGGGATCCTCGGCGACGCGCTGGCCAACGTCAGCGGCGTCAACGTGCAGACCGGCTTTGGAGTCTCCGACTACTTCGTCGTGCGCGGCTTCGACTCGCTGTCGAGCGGCATGGTCCTCTACGACGGCGCCGGCGAGCCCGAGGTCAGCTTCTACCCGATGTACAACGTCGCCCGCATCGAGGTTCTCAAAGGCCCGGGGGCTTTCCTGTACGGCGGCAAGCCGATGTCAGGCGCCGTGAACGTCGTCCGCAGGAAACCGGTATTCGCCGGCCGCCCGTTCGCGGTTCTCGGGGGCAGCTATGGCAGCTACGGCAGCTACCGGGCGACAGCGGACGCCGGCTGGAGGCGGGGAGAGCGGGTGGCGCTGCGGCTGAACGCCATGACGCGCGGCTCGGACAACTACCGCGACGACAAGGAATACTCCGAATGGGCGGTCAACCCGGCTTTGGCGGTCCGCTTCGGCGACGTCGCCTTCATCGAGGCGAGCGCCGAGTACATCGCCAACGACTACAGTCCGGACTCCGGGCTGCCGCTTCTGGGAGATGCCCTTGCGCCGGTGCCGCGGACGCGCTCGTACCAGGCACCCGGCGACTTCTCCGAGCAGGCGATCCTGCGTCTCAGGCTCGACGGCGAGATGAAGCTGTCGGACCGCCTGACCCTGCGGGACAAGCTCTACTTCACCAACTTCGAGTGGCCGTCGGCCGGCACCCTGCTCAACGGCGTCCTGCCGGGCGAGGACGGCTCCCTCGGCGTGATGCGCACCCGGCTGTCGCTCGACGACCGCCAGCGCTTCACCGGCAACCAGCTCGAGGCGGTCATGGCCGCGGGCAGGCACCGGTTGCTTGCCGGCCTGGAGGTCGCGCTGCTGACGGACGACTTCACTCTCGATGCGGTGCTGCTGCCAATGATCGATCTCCACGATCCGGTCGAACCGGGGGGGAGCGGCTTCCCGGTCCAGTCGCAGACCGCCGAAGCCCGGTCCACCGTCCTCGCCCCGTACGTCGCCGCCCAGTCGCCAATCACCGGGAATCTCGAATCGATTGCCGGTCTCCGCTTCGACCGCATCCTCTACGATGAGGAGATCTCGGAGAGCGAGCGCAGTTACGGCAAGCTCAGTCCCTTCCTCGGCGCAACGTGGTCGGCGACGGACGACCTGCGGCTGTACGCCAGCGCCGGCAGGGCCTTCGCTCCTCCTTCCACCCAGGTAACCGGCGAGCGCGAGGCCGAGGAGAGCAGACAGCTCGAAACGGGCGTCCGCCGCCAGTGGCTGCAGGGCAGGGTGCGCGCTTCGGCCGCCGCCTACCTGCTCGAGAAGGAGAACATCGCCATTCCCGACGGGACCGGGATCGTCAAGGAGAACGGGGCCCAGCGCTCCCGGGGGCTGGAGTTCGAAATCGCGGGACAGCCGTCCCGGCGCTGGTATTTCCTCGCAGCCTACGCCTTTGCCGACCCCGAGCTGACGGCGTTCACCGAGTTCGTGCCGACACTCACCGGCGAGTACGAATTCGCCGACCGGGCCGGCAACGTTCCCGCTTTCGCCCCGGCTCATATCCTCAACCTCTGGAGTTCTGTTCGCACAGTACTCGGCCTCGAGGCCGCCCTCGGGGCGCGCTACGTCAGCGGCCAGTACATCGCCCCCGACAACGGCTACCGGATCGACCCCGCATTCACCGTCGACGCCGCCCTGGGGTATCGTGTCGGGGGCGCCCGCATCCGCCTGCACGTACGAAATCTGACCGGTGACGAGTACGAGACCCGCGGTTTCGGCGGCACCGCCGTCATTCCTGGGGATCCGGCATCCTTCCATTCGAGCCTGGAGTGGGCCATCCAGTGAGAGCGGCACCCGCCCCGCCGGCACCGGCGGCAGAATGCGCAATCGGCGCCGGCCAGCTGGCCAGGCTGCGGGAAGTGCTCGCAACGGTCCTGGAAGGGAACCTGTTCTACCGGGGCAAGCTGGGCGCCGCGGGCCTCAGCGACGCCGCCGAAGTGAGCACCGCCTCCGACTACGCGAGGCTTCCCTTCACGACCAAGGAGGAGCTCTCCCTCGATCAGGCCGGCCACCCGCCGTACGGCACCAACCTCACCTTCGGCCGCGACCGGTACACCCGCCTGCACCTGACCTCGGGCACCACCGGCGAGCGCCTGCGCTGGCTCGATACCGCAGAGAGCTGGGACTGGTGGGGACGCTGCTGGGGGGAGGTGTACGCCGGCGCCGGGGTGGGGCCCGGCGACCGCATCTTCTTCGCCTTCTCGTTCGGTCCCTTCATCGGCTTCTGGAGCGCCTGCGAAGGGGCGCGCCGCCTCGGGGCGCTGATCATTCCCGGGGGCGGCATGAGCTCCCAGCAGCGGGTCCGGGCGATCGCCGCCAACGAGGCGACGGTGCTGGTATGCACTCCGACCTACGCCCTGCACCTGGCCGAGGTGGCGGGGGATCTCGGGGTCGACCTGCCCTCGGGCAGCGTGGCGACCACCATCCACGCCGGGGAACCGGGGGCCGGACTGCCGGCAACCCGCGCCCGCATCGAGGCGGCCTGGGGCGCGCGCTGTTTCGACCACGCCGGGGCCACCGAGGTAGGCGCCTGGGGCTTCGAGTGCGGCGAACGGAGCGGGATGCACCTCAACGAGGAGGAGTTCATCTTCGAGGTGCTGACCCCCGGCGGCAGCGAGCCGGCCACCGAAGGGGAGCTGGTCGTCACCAACCTCGGCCGCGCCGGGATGCCGGTGATCCGCTACCGCACCGGGGACCTGGTGCGCCTCGCCGGGGACGGCCCCTGCCGGTGCGGGCGGCCGGGCAGGCGGCTTCAGGGGGGGGTGATCGGCCGCCTCGACGACGCCCTGCTGATTCGCGGCACCAACGTCTATCCCAGCGCCGTCGAGAACGTCGTGCGCCGCTTTCCGCAGGTGGCGGAGTTCGCCGTCGACGTGCGCCGCCGGGGCGCCCTCGACGAGCTCGAGGTCCGGGTGGAGCTGGACGCCGCGGACCCTGACCGCCTCGAATCGGAGCTGACGCAGGCCCTGCACACCGGCCTCGGCCTGCGGGCGGCGGTCGCCGCGGTTCCCGCCGGCACCCTGCCGCGCTTCGAGCTCAAGGCGCGGCGCGTCACCGATCACCGCGCGACCGATGGCTGACCCGGTCTACGACGTCGTCGTCATCGGAGGGGGGCCGGCCGGGACCACTGCTGCGGCCCTGGTGGCGGAAAAGGGCCACCGCGTGCTCCTGCTCGAGCGCGAGGCCTCCTCGCAGTTCCAGGTCGGCGAGTCGCTGATGCCGGGAACCTGGCAGACCTTCGCCCGTCTCGGCATGCTCGACAGGCTCAGGGAGAGCGCCTTCCCACGGAAGTACAGCGTCCAGTTCTACAGCCGCTCCGGCCGCTCCTCCGCCCCTTTCTACTTCTTCGAGAGCAACGACCACGAGAGCGCCGTCACCTGGCAGGTGCTGCGCAGCGAGTTCGACCGGCTGATGCTGGAGAACGCGCGCGAAAAAGGGGCCGTGGTGGAGGAAGGGGTGCCGGTGCGTGAGGTGGTCTTCGAGGGTCGGCGCGCCGCCGGCGTCGTCGCCGGAATGCCGGACGGAACCCGAAAGCAGATCCGCGGGCGCGTCATCGTCGACGCCACCGGCCAGAGCGCCCTGATCGCGCGCCGGCTCGAGCTCAAAAGCGACGAGCCCGAACTGAAGAAAGCCTCGATCTTCACCCATTTCGAGGGGGGCGTCCGCGACGGCGGGATCGACGAAGGGGCCACCCTGATCCTGCACACCAGCAACCAGGACTCCTGGTTCTGGTACATCCCGCTGCCGGATGACCGCGTCAGCGTCGGAGTGGTCGGATCGCTCGACTACCTGATGCGGGACCGCGCCGGCGGCGGGGCGCAGCGGGTTTTCGACGCCGAGCTGGCGCTCTGCGAGCCGCTGCGGGAACGGCTGCGTCCTGCCCGCCAAGTGTTCCCCGTAAAGGTCACCAGGGACTTTTCCTACCGCGCCGACCGCATCTCAGGAGACGGCTGGGTGCTGGTCGGGGACGCCTTCGGCTTCATCGACCCGATCTACTCCTCCGGGCTCTTCTTTGCCCTGAAATCCGGGGAGATGGCGGCCGACGCCATCTGCGAGGGGCTGGACCGGGGCGACCTGTCGGCGCGGCAGCTCGGCAGGTTCGGGCCCCGGTTCGTTTCCGGAATGGAGGCGGTGCGCAAGCTGGTCTACGCGTTCTACACCAGGGAATTCAGTTTCGCCGAGTTCCTGAAACGCTACCCGGAGTGCAAGCAGGGCATCGTCGACATCCTCAGCGGCGACGTCTACAAGGAGGGTGTGCTCGACCTGTTCGGGCCGATGTCGGAGATGGTCGACCTGCCGGCGGACAAGGTCCTGTCACAGCCCTGACGGCCCGTCCCGGGCAACCGCCAAAGGGCTTCTTTCGAAGCGTCAGTGCAGCAGGATATCCGAAGTCGCCCCCAGGATATCCGCTCCTTTCATCAGCTGGCAGTTTGCCTTGCCGATCGTTCCGTCGACGATCTGGCCGCGTCCGCGCAACACCTCTTCCATGCGTTTGAAGGCGACCGTGGAGCCCATCATCTCCGTCAGGGTTATCTCCATTTCGCCAAGCTCGGGATGGTTCAGGGCCACGACCTTCGGGTTCTCCGGTGAGAACATCCCGTGGCGGTCCGCCCCGGCGTAGTCCTCGCCGATGTGGATCGCCGAGTTCGAGGTGTGATCCACCCCGAGGAGGAAGACGTAACCCCCGTTTCTGATCAGGCGGTCCAGGGCGCAGTCCCTGCCGAGGGGGCCGCGGTTCAGGTCGTCGTCGACCAGGCTTTCGGCATCCGGACCGATGGCCGTTACCGCGTGGGTCGGGTGGAGGCTCCGGACCGCTCCGGGGAACCGCCGGGCCGCTTCGGTGACGGCCCCGTTGAGCGAGGGGGACTTCAGCGGATCGAAGTACTCGCAGTCGCTATGGGTGAAGGTCGGCACCATCAGGGTGCCTTCCGGCCCCAGAACGTCCAGGAACGCCTGTACCACTGTTGCGGCTCCGCCCTCGACGTGGCCCATGCTCGACAGGGAGCTGTGGACCATCACCCGGTTCCCGGGTTTCAGGGCCATGGCCGCAAGGCTGCCGGAGATGTCGGCTCGCGTAACGCTCATACTTTGTTCGCTCTTTCGGTAGGATGTGGCAACTTGCTCACACGGAAGTTGACGACCCGGTTCGGACATCCGCGCCGTCGATCCCGGGGAGAATCTGCAAAGCCTCGCCTGCGGCGTCGATTGCCCCCGCAACCCTTGATCGGGGCTGCCGCCTGCGGCAGGGTTACTCTTGAAGCCGGCCTTCGGCGTGTCGCCGCGGCCGGCTGGAACAAGCCATTCCCGGTTTTCTCTTAGTTTTAGGGAAATCCCATGCGCCCGAGCCTCTACATCCTGCTGCTGATCCTCTACGCCCTGCACAACGACCTGTGGCTGTGGGACGACGGCACCCTGGTGCTCGGCCTGCCCGCAGGGTTCCTCTATCACATCGGCTACTGCGTGGCCGCGTCCGCCCTCCTCGTGCTGCTGGTCAACTTCGCCTGGCCGCGGCACCTGGCCGAATCCGAGGGGGAGGAAGAGCAGGAGGACTCGCGGCCATGACCCTGGGCGTCATCCTCGTCTACCTGCTGCTCGTCCTCCTCGTCGGGGGGCTGAGCCACCGCCTCTTCAGGGGGACCGGCGAGGATTACTTCGTCGCCAGCCGCACCGTCGGTCCGTTCCTGCTGCTGATGTCGCTGTTCGGCACCAACATGACCGCCTTCGCCATCCTCGGGGCCTCGGGCGAAGCCTACCACGAGGGGATCGGGGTGTTCGGCCTGATGGCCTCCGCCTCCGCCCTGGTGATTCCCTGCGTCTTCTTCTTCGTCGGCACGCGGCTGTGGGCGATCGGCAAGCGCCACGGCTTCCTGACCCAGGTGCAGTACTTCCGCCGGCGCTGGGACTCAGACGGGCTGGGGCTGCTGCTGTTCGCGGTGCTGATCGCCCTCGTCGTCCCCTACCTGCTGATCGGCGTGATGGGAGGCGGCCTGACCCTGCACCAGATCACCAAGGGGCAGGTCCCCGAGTGGGTCGGCGGGCTTCTGGTCTGCGTGGTGGTGATGACCTACGTCTGCTACGGCGGGCTGCGCGGGACCGCCTGGGCCAACGCCTTCCAGACTCTCGTCTTCATGGTGCTCGGCGGCGTCGCCTTCGCCGTCATCCTCGGGGAGCTGGGCGGCCTCGAGGCGGCGATGTCCGCGGTGGCCGCCGCCCACCCCGACCTGATGGTCAGGTCGGAGCACATCGAGCCGGCCAAGTGGCTTTCCTACACCTGCATTCCGCTGTCGGTCGGCATGTTCCCGCACATGTTCATGCACTGGCTGACCGCGCGCAGCGCCCGCACCTTCCGCTACCCGCTGATGTTCTACCCCCTGTGCATCGCCGCGGTCTGGATCCCGAGCGTGACCCTCGGCATCGCCGGGCGCCTCGACTTCCCCGATCTCGCCGGGCCGGCGGCCAACTCGGTGCTGGTGAAGATGATCGACCTGCACGCCCCCGAGCTGCTGGCGGGGCTGCTGGCGGCCGGGGTCTTCGCCGCGGTCATGTCCTCCCTCGACTCGCAGGTGCTGTCGATCGGGACCATGTTCACCCAGGACATCGTCCGCCACTACGGCGGGGAAGAAAGCATGAGCGAGCGCCGGCAGGTGCTGTACGGCCGCCTTTTCGTCGCCGCGGTCCTGGTGGTCACCTTCCTCCTCGCGCAGGTGGCCGACCGCAGCATCTTCAAGCTCGCGGTCTGGTCCTTCACCGGTTTCGCCTCGCTCTTCCCGGTGGTCCTGGCGGCGCTGTTCTGGCGGCGGAGCACCAAAGCCGGCGCCTTCGCCTCGATCGTCAGCGTCGTCCTGCTCTGGACCTGGTTCTTCTCCCTCGGATGGGAGACCCCGGGGTACACCGTCGGCGGCAGCGGGGTCATGCCGGTGGCCGTCATCCTCGCGGTGTCGGCGGCCGCCATGGTCGCCGGGTCGCTGCTGACGAAGCCGCCCGCGCCCGAGGTGCTGCGGCGCTTCTTTCCGGATGGCGGCGGTTCGTAGAGAAGTCCGCCGCATGGCAGTTCTCTTTCCCCCATGCGCGTAGCCCACATCACCGCGGGGGCCGCGGGCATGTACTGCGGCGCCTGCATCCACGACAACACCCTCGCCGCGGCGCTGATGCGCCGCGGGGTCGACGTCGCCCTGGTGCCTACCTACACCCCGCTGCGCACCGACGAAACCGACGTCAGCATGAAACAGGTGTTCTACGGCGGCATCGGGGTCTTTCTCGAGCAGAAGCTGCCGCCCTTCCGGCGCATGCCCCGGTTCGTCGACTGGGCCCTGAGGCGCCCCGCCCTGCTGAAAGGGGTGTCGCGCTTCTCGGGAGCGACCCAGCCCGGCGACCTCGGGGCCCTCACCGTGTCGGTGCTCCGCGGCCCGGAGGGCCACCAGCGGCGCGAGCTCGAACGGCTCGTCGAGTGGCTGCGCGCCGATTTCAGACCGGATATCGTGCTGCTGACCAACAGCCTCTTCCTCGGCCTGGCGGGGAGGCTGAAGAGCGTCCTCGGAGTGCCGGTGGTGTGCGCGGTGCAGGGGGAGGAGATCTTCCTCGAGGGGCTCGTCGAGCCGTTCCGGACGGAAGCCCTGAACCTGCTGCGTGAGCGCGCCGCCGACGCCGACGGGTTCGTAGCCCCCTGCCGGTACGCCGCCGACTTCATGTCGCGGTACCTCGAGGTGGAGCGCGGCCGCTTCCACGTGGTGCCGCTCGGCCTGCATCTCGGCGGACACGGCGAAGGGGAGGCAGCGGCTCCCCCTGCCTCGGAGACGCCGTTCACTATCGGGTTCCTGGCGCGGATCTGCCCGGACAAGGGGCTGCACGTGCTCGCCGAGGCGTTCGCACACCTCGCGGAAGAACGCGGTGCGGAAACGGTGAGACTGCTCGCTGCCGGGTGGCTCGGCGACGGCGACCGCCCCTATCTCAGGGAGGTCGAAGAAACGCTGCGGCGCGCCGGACTCGCAGGGCGCTTCGAGTACCGGGGGGTGCTGGACCGGACGCAGAAGATCCGTTTCCTGCGGGAGCTTCACGTGCTCTCGGTGCCGGCCCCGTTCAGGGAGCCGAAGGGGCTCTACGTCCTCGAGGCGCTCGCCAACGGCGTGCCGGTGGTCCAGCCCGACCACGGGGCATTCCCCGAGCTGATCGAAGCGACAGGGGGCGGCCTCCTCGCCGAGGGTGCCAGGGCGGAAGCGGTGGCGGCCGGTATCGGGCGGCTGATCGACGACGAGGCTCTGCGCCAGCGGCTCGCCGCCAGCGGCAGCGAGGCGGTTCGCGAGCGCTTCAGCGACGACGTCATGGCCGCCGGCACCCACGCCCTGTTCGAGCGCTTCGTTCCTTCCCGCCGGTCCGTCCACAGAGAGGAGATCGCATGACCTGGTTGCTGTTCGCCTTCATCACCGTGGCTTCCTGGGGACTGTACGGGGTCCTGCTGCACAGCGGACAAACGGCGATGGCCGATACCGTCAACGGCCGTTACAAGGCGTTCCTGTTCGTCGGCGTCGCCTATCTCCTGACCGCCGTCCTCGGTTCGCTGCTGGTGCTCAAGATCAACGGCGTCGACTGGGACTTCCCGGCCAAAGGGGTCGTCCTGTCGACTGTAGCCGGAACCGCCGGGGCGCTGGGGGCCTTCGGGGTGCTGCTCGCCTTCGGCGCCAAGGGGTCGCCGGCCGTGGTGATGGCGATCGTGTTCGCAGGCGCCCCGGTCGTCAACGCCGTCGCGGCGATGATCCTGCACCCGCCCGCCGGCGGCCTCGGCGCCCTCAGCTGGCCGTTCCTGCTCGGGATCGCCATGGCCGCGGGGGGCGGCTGCCTGGTCACCCTCTTCAGGCCGGGGTCGTAAGCAGCCATGGCCTCGGAGTACCGCACCCGGCGCCGCGTCGAGTTCGAGGACACCGACGCGGCCGGCATAGTCCACTTTTCCCGCTTCCACGTGTTCATGGAGCAGGCCGAGCACGCCTTCCTGCGCTCCCTCGGCCTCAGCGTGCACATGGATTTCGAGGGCGACCGGGTGAGCTGGCCGCGAATGGCCTCCTCCTGCGAGTTCTACGCCGCCGCGAGGTTCGAGGAGGAAATCGACATCCACCTGCGGGTGGCGCGCCTGAGCGCCCGGTCGGTGACCTACGCCTGCGCTTTCTGGAGGGGGGAGGAGAAGCTGGCCAGCGGCGAGATCTCGTCGGCCTGCTGCATCTGCAACCCGGGGGAGCCGATGCGGTCGGTCGAGATTCCCGCCATCGTCGCCGCGCAGCTCGAGGAAGCGCCGCCGCCGTGAGCGGAGACCGCGGTTCCGACGGCGATTCCCGGGGCGAGACCTTCCGGCTCGCGGTCCGCGGGCTGCGCAAGCAGTTCGAGCAGGGCGGGCAGCCGCTGCGCGTTCTCGACGGGATCGACCTCGACCTGGAGGCGGGCCAGTCGCTGGCGGTCACCGGACCCTCCGGATCGGGCAAGAGCACTCTCCTGCACATTCTGGGCACCCTCGACGAGCCGACCGGCGGCGCCGTGGAGATCGGCGGCCGCGACCCCTTCGCCCTGGCCGAACCGGAGCTGGCGCGCTTCCGCAACGAGGCGATCGGCTTCGTCTTCCAGGACCACCACCTGCTGCCGCAGTACTCCGCCCTCGAGAACGTGCTGATCCCGGCGCTCGCCTTCGGCAGGCCGGACGCCGCCAGGCAGCGGCGGGCGCGGGAACTGCTGGAGCGCGTCGGCCTCGGCGACCGCGCTGATCACCGCCGCGCCGCCCTGTCGGGCGGGGAGTGCCAGCGGGTGGCCGTCGCCAGGGCGCTGATCAACTCCCCGCGCCTGCTGCTGTGCGACGAGCCGACGGGCAACCTCGACCGGGCCACCGCCGAGTCGGTTGCCGGACTGCTGTTCGCCCTGCACCGGGAGGAGGGGAACATCCTGGTGGTCGTCACCCACAGCGAAGAGCTGGCCGCCCGCTGTGAACGGCGCATCGAGCTGACCCAGGGGCGATGCGCCGGACGCTGACGCACTACTGGAAAATCAACGCCGCGGTCGCCCTCGGGGCCGCGGTGGCCGCGGCGGTGCTGACCGGGGCCCTGCTGGTCGGCGATTCGGTGCGCGCCAGCCTCCGCTCCCTCGTCCTCGACCGCCTCGGGTCCGTCGACTGCGCCCTCGTGGCCCCCCGCTTTTTCCGGGACGGTCTCGCCGCGGACCTTTCCATCGACGACCAGAGCGGCGCCGGCGCCGGAGTGGCGCCGGTCATCCTCCTCGAGGGGGCCGCGACCCACGCGGGCTCCGGGGCCCGCGCCTCGGTGCAGGTCCTCGGGGTCGACGGCCGCTTCAACGCCTTTTTCGGAGAAGCGGGACTTCCCGCGTTCCACGGACAGGGACCGTTTCCGTCCGCGATTCTGAACGGGCTGGCCGCAGAGCTCGGCGCCGGCCCCGGGGACGCGGTGCTGCTGGCGCTGCCCCGCCGCGCCGAGGTGCCGCGCGCGACCGTGTTCGGGCGCCGCTCCTCCGAGGACGTGGTGCAGACCCTGCGGGCGGTCGTCGCCGCGGTCGTGCCGGACCGCGGGGCCGGCGGCTTCGGGCTGCATCCCCACCAGGCCGCCCCCTACAACGTCTACCTCGACCTGGGGGACCTGCAGCGGGAGCTGGGACTCCCGGGCAGGGCTAACGGGCTGCTGGCCAGGTATCCGGGGGTCTCTGGCCCCGCCGCCTCCGACGCCCTGCAAAGGGACCTGAAAGCCGCCTTCGCTTTCACCGACCTCGGACTGGTGCTGCGGGAGCTGCCGGGGGGCGGCGTCTTCGCCCTCGAGAGCGAGCAGTTCATCATCGATGACGGGACCGCCGATCTGGCAAAAGCGGTCGCCTCCGAGCTGGGCATTCCGCAACTGACCGTCTTCACCTACCTCGCCAACAGCCTGTCGGCGGGCGGGCGCTCGCTGCCGTACTCGACGGTCTCCGCTCTCGGGGAGAGCGCCTTCGGCGGCGGTTTCGGTGAGCTGCTGCTGTCCGGCGGCGGGCCGTTGCCGCCCTTGCGGGAAGGTGAGATCGCCCTCGACGGGTGGGCGGCTGCGGACCTCGCCGTCGCCGCGGGGGACTCCCTGCGCCTGGAGTACTTCGTCGTCGACGAAGGGGAGCGGCTGTCGGAAAACTCCGTCCGCCTGCGGGTCGCCGCCGTTCTGCAGATGCGCGGCCTCGCCGCCGACCGCGAGCTGACCCCCCGCTATCCCGGCATTCAGGAAGCCGGCGACATGTCCGCCTGGTCGCCGCCGTTCCCGCTCGATTTCGGCCGCATCCGGCCCAGGGACGAGGCGTACTGGGACGAGCACGGGGCGGCGCCGAAAGCGTTCGTTTCCGAGGCCACCGGGAAAAAGCTGTGGGGCAGCCGCCACGGCAGCCTCACCTCCCTTCGACTCGGCGCCAGGCCGGGGGAGGAGCCGGCCGCCGCGGCCGCGGAATTCGAGCGCGCCTTTCTCGCCGCCGTGCAGCCGCAACGCCTGGGGATGAGCTTCATTCCGGTGCGCGAGCGCAGCCTGAAGGCAGCCGAGGGGGCAACGGATTTCGGCGGGCTCTTCATCGGCTTCAGCCTGTTCCTGATCGCCGCCGCGGCGATGCTGACGGGGCTCCTGTTCCGTCTCGGGGTCGAGCAGCGGGCCCGCGAGATGGGGCTTCTCCGCGCCGTGGGAATGCCGTTGGCCCGCGTGCGCCGGCGGTTCCTCGGGGAAGGTCTGGCGGTCGCCGCCCTCGGCGGCCTGGTCGGAACGGCGGGCGCCGCCGCATACGCCGGGCTGATGATGGCCGGGCTGCGCACCTTGTGGCGCGATGCCGTCGGCACTTCGCACCTGTCCCTGACCGTCACCCCGGCTACCCTCGCCATCGGCTGTGCCGCCTCGCTGATCGTCGCCGCCGCGCTCGTCGCCTGGACGGTGAGGAGCCTCGGCCGCCTGGCGCCCCGCGCCCTGCTCGCCGGGGAAACCTCCCGTTCGTTCGCCGGCCGCGGAAGGGGGGCGTTCCTGTTCGCCGCCGGGGCTGCGGCCGCGGCGCTCGCCCTGTCCGCAGCCGGATCGCTTGCCTCGGTCACGGCAGCCAGCGGCCTCTTCTTCGCCAGCGGGGCGCTGCTCCTCGCCGCCGGGGTGGCCGGGTTTGCGAGCTGGCTGAGAGCAGGAGGAAGCCCCGCCTCCGGGCCGCCATTGTCGACCCTCGGGCTGGCGGTCACATCGACGCGGCGCCAGCCGGGGCGCAGCCTGCTCGCCGCCGGCCTGGTGGCCTGCGCCTGCTTCGCGATCGTTGCGGTGGCGGCCAACCGCCGCGCCGGCCTGCCGGGGCCGGACGCGCTCGCCAAGGACTCGGGAACCGGCGGCTACGCGGTGAGGGCGAAATCCGACATCCCGGTGTTCGCCGATCTCGACAGCGGCGACGCGCTGATCGAGGAGGGGTTCACGCCGGAGGAGCGGGCCCGGCTCGACGGCTCCCGGATCTTCCGCCTGCGCGGCTCTCCCGGAGAGGACGCGAGCTGCCTCAACCTCTACAAACCGGCGCGGCCCACCCTGCTCGGCCTGCCGGCGGACTTCATCGAGCGCGGCGGTTTCCGCTTCGCGCAGGTTGCCCCGGAAGCCGGGTCCAACCCCTGGGAGCTGCTCAACGAAGAGCTAGAGCCCGGGGTGGTGCCGGCGATCGGCGACTACAACTCCGTGCGCTGGATCCTCCACTCCGGCCTCGGGGAGGAGATCCTCCTCGCCGACGAGGCCGGAGGCGAGCTGAGCCTGCGCCTGGTCGGGCTGCTCCAGGGCAGCATCTTCCAGAGCGAGATCCTGGTATCGGAGGAGCAGTTCAAGCGCCGTTTTCCGGGCGCCGAAGGCTACCGGTACTTCCTCGTCGAGGGGGGACAGCAGGAGCCGGACGAGACCGCCGCCCTCCTCGAGCGGCGGTTGCAGGCGTACGGCCTCGAGGCGACGGGCACCGCGTCCCTGCTGGCGCGCTTCGGGGCGGTGGAGAACACCTACCTTTCGACCTTCCAGACCCTGGGGGGGCTCGGGCTGTTGCTGGGAACGGTCGGGCTGGCCCTGGTGCTGCTGCGCAACGCCATCGAGCGCAGCGGCGAGCTGGCGGCCTGGCGCGCCTGCGGGTTCAGCCGCGCCCGCCTGCGCAGCATCCTGGTGCTGGAGAATGCGTTCCTGCTGCTGGCCGGGGGCGCCATCGGAACCGTTGCCGCCCTCGTCGCCGTCGCCCCCCACCTCGCAGGGCACCTGGGCGGAGTGCCCTGGGGATCGCTGGCCGTGACCCTGGCGGCGGTGCTGGCGTTCGGGGTTGCAGCGGGAGCGGCCGCTTCGGGGTTTGCCCTGCGCCAGCGGCTGCTGCCGGCCCTGAAAAGGGAGTAGCCTCGAAACCGGCCGCCGCGGGAAGCAAGCGGCTCGAACCGGGAGAAGAATGCAGTGACTGAAAACCACGCGCCCATGATCGCCGTCGACGGTATGTCGAAGACCTACCGGGTTCCGGTCCGCCAACCGGGCCTGGCCAACGCCTTCAGGAGCATCTTCAGACGCGAGACCCGCGACGTCGAGGCGGTAAGGGAGATCTCCTTCTCCGTCGCCGCCGGAGAGGTGGTCGGCTTCCTGGGGCCCAACGGGGCCGGCAAGACGACGACTCTCAAGATGCTGTCCGGCCTGCTCAATCCCGACGCCGGGAAGGCATCCGTTCTCGGCCACGAGCCGTACCGCCGCGAGCGCGATTTCCTCAGGCAGATCACCCTGGTCATGGGAAATCGCAACCAGCTGATCTGGGACATTCCCGTTTCCGATTCCTTCGAGCGCAACCGCGCCATCTACCGGCTGCCGTCCGCGTCGTTCCGGGAGACGGTGGCAGGCCTGACCGACCTGCTCGAGCTCGGAGAGCTGCTCGACAAACCGGTGCGCAACCTCTCCCTCGGGGAGCGGATGAAGTGCGAAATCGCCGCGGCGCTGCTGCACCGGCCCAAGATCCTCTTTCTCGACGAACCGACCATCGGACTCGACGTCACCATGCAGCGCCGCATTCGCGCCTTCATCGCCGAGTACAACCGGATCTTCAACGCCACCGTCCTGTTGACGAGCCACTACATGGCCGACGTCGAAGCCCTCTGCCAGCGCGTCGTCGTCATCCACCACGGGCAGCTGCTGTTCGACGGCGATCTCGCCGACCTCGTGGCGGGTTTCGCTCCCCACAAGACGATTGTCGTCGAGTTGGAAAGGGAAGGAATCGACGTCACCCGGTTCGGGGAGATGGTCGCCAGCGAAGGGCTGCGGCATACCCTGCTGGTGCCCAAGGAGGAGACCGCGCGCGTCACCGGAGAGCTGCTGGCGGAGCTGCCGGTGGCCGACCTCACGGTCGAGGATCCGCCGATCGAGGGAGTGATCGAACAGGTGTTCGCGCAGGAGGCGCCATGACCGCCCTGGGCCGCATCTACGGCGTCCTGGTGAAGACCGACCTGGCGGTGATGATGCAGTACCGGGCGGCGATGCTGATCTACCTCATCTTCGGGGTGCTGCAACCGGTCGTCTACCTCGTGGTCTGGCTGACGGTCGCCGAGGCCCGGGGGGGCACCGTCGGCGACTTCGACAAGGGCGCGCTGGCCGCCTACTACATCGCCTTCATGCTGGTCAGTCACGTGACCTTCGACTGGCACATGTTCGAGATGGGATGGCGCGTCCGCAGCGGCTCCTTTTCCCCAATTCTGCTGCAGCCCCTGCACCCGCTGCACCGCGACCTGTCCGAGAACGTGTCGTACAAGCTGCTGACCCTGTCGGTCATGCTTCCGGTCGCCGCCTTCCTCGTCTGGTTCTTCGAACCGTCGTTCCCGTCTTCGGCCTGGGCATGGGGCGCTTTTCTGCCCGCCCTCGTGCTCGCCTTTCTCGTCCGCTTTCTCGTCGAGTGGACGGTTGCCCTTCTCGCCTTCTGGATCACCGACACTTCCGGTCTGAACCAGGTCTACTTCATCGCGGTGACCTTCCTGGCCGGCAGGATGGCGCCGCTGTCGCTGATGCCGGAGTGGGTGCAGAAAGCCGCGGGGGTGCTGCCTTTCAAGTGGATGGTGGCGTTTCCCGTCGAGCTCCTTCTCGGGCGCCTGACCCCGCGGGAAGCGGTCGACGGCTTCATCGCCCAGGGGGCGTGGCTGGTCCTGGCGCTGGCCGTGCTGAGCCTGTCCTGGAACCGCGCCGTGAAGAGATACTCGGCGGTGGGAGCATGAGCATCCTGCGGCTGCTCTGCGTCTTCTTTCGCATCGGTCTGCTCAACGAGCTGCAGTACCGGGCGAACTTCCTGCTTCAGCTGTTCAAGACCGGCTTCAACTTCGCCTGGTCGATAGGGGCGGTCGCCGTCGTTTTCGGCCATACGGACGATCTCAACGGCTGGCAGCCCGCCGAAATAGTGGCGCTGCTGGGAGTGTTCGTGCTGATGGGGGGGCTGATCGGCGTGGTGATTCAGCCGAGCATGGAGAGGTTCATCGAAGACGTGCGGGAAGGGACCCTCGACTTCACCCTGACCAAGCCGGAGGAGGCGCAGTTGCTGGTCAGCGTCGGCCAGGTGCGGGTCTGGCGCCTCCTCGACGTCGCCGCCGGCCCCGTCATCATCGCCGCGGCGCTGTACTACCTGGGGCGGGGCGCCGGCCCGGAGGCGGCGGTGAAGTTCGGTATCGCGCTGTCAGCCGGGAGCGTGATCATGTACAGCTTCTGGCTGATACTGGCGACCATCTCGTTCTGGTTCATCCGCATCGAGAACATCCTGATGGTCTTCCACGGCATGTACGAGGCGGCGCGCTGGCCGGTCACCATCTACCCGGGGTGGCTGCGGGCGGCGCTTACGTTCCTCGTCCCGGTGACCTTCGCGGTTACCGTGCCGGCGCAGGCGTTGGTGGGGCGGCTCACCGCGGATTTCCTGATCGGTACCGCGGTGCTGGCCCTGGTCCTGCTCGTGGTCTCGCGGCTGTTCTGGAAGATCGGGGTGCGCCACTATTCCGGCGCCTCGGCTTGAGGGGTCTATTGAAGAGGGGTCCAAATCGGGGGCGGCAACGGGCGCTCCGTCCGTGTCACCAGCCTCGAGGTCGAAGATGCGCGCGCCGGCATCCGAAAATGCCGGGAACCAACCCGGAAAACCGCTGCCGTCCGGTTCTCGACAGGGTAAGTCAGGCCGCCACCTCCGCGGCTACGGGAACAAACTCCGGAAACACCTGGGGCCAGGTTTTCCCTGTTTCGTTGTGGACGGTGTCGGCGTCTACGTAGCAGACGCTGAAAGCACGGCGCGGCCGGTCCGTGGTGTTGGGCTCGGAGCGGTGCAGGGTCCAGTTGTGCAGGAGCACCACCTCTCCCTTTTCCAGTTCGAGGTGCAGCCGCTTGTCGTCCGAAGCGTGCACGGGAATCTGTTCCGGGTAGAGCTGGTCGTGATTGGCGTTGATCATCGACTTGTGGGACCCCGGGACTATCTGCAGGCAGCCGTTGGCCACCGAGGTCGCGTCGAGCGCCGTCCAGATGGTGACCACCGGTGAGATGCTCAAGCCCCAGCTGCCGGTCCCGTCCTGGTGCCAGTTGAGCAAGGTCCCTCGTCCAGAAGGCTTGTTCATGAACATCGAGCGGAACGACGAGACCCTTTCGCCGATGATCCTGCGGGTTATGTCGCGGAACAGGGGCTGCCGGATGTAGGCGAGAAACAGCGGATCCTGCTCGAGGTCCTGGATCTTGCGGTACTTGAGAGTGGAGCCCTTGAACACCTTGGTCTGCTTCGCCTTCTCGGGGTTGCCGACCGACGGACAGAGCTGCATCAGCATGTCCGGGTAACTCACCTTTCCCAGCATGATCTCGTCGATGCGTTCGCACAGCGCCTCGATCCGGGCAAGGGGCGCCGCCCGGCCGAGGCGGACGTAGCCGTTCTCCCGCCAGTACGACAGCTCGCTCTCGCTGATGGCCGGGGGATGCAGCGTTTCCTCGTCGTTTCTCGTCATGGGGAATCGTTCCCTTGTAGTCGATCTGGTTGGAAGCTCACTCAGGTCCCTGCCGCCAGCGGCCCTCGAAAACCTGCTGGAGCCAGAGCTCGAGCGTCAGGTAGCGGCAGAGCTGCCGGCTGTGGTCGCTCCCGTTCAGGTGCTCCTCGAGCGCGGCGGTCACTTGGTTCCCTGAAATGTAGTCACGATACAGGGCGCCGGGATTTGCCAGCAGCCCGGAGAAGGTGCCGCGGGCCGGTTCCGTGCGGATCCATCCGGGGTAATCGAAAAGGCCGGTGCGCTCGCCCCGTCCCCGCAAACCCAGCCGTCTCCCCAGCCCGCGGAGCTTTGCGCGCGTCCGGACTGCCCACATCGGCCAGGAAAGAGGCAGCCCGGTGGCCTGCCAGGGGATGTCCTTGAAGTAGTCGGGGAAGGCGGCCAGAAGCATGGTCCGGTAGAGCCGGTTGTGCCGTTTCAGGGCGGTGGGGGTGGCGAAGAGCAGCTCCTGAAACCGGTTGTCGAGAAAGGGGAGTCGGTAGTCGGCGCCCCTGGCGATCCACAGCCGCAGGCCGTGGAGGGTGAAGCAGCGCATGCGGTGGGTGATGTAAAGGGCGTGCGCCGAGCCGGCGCGGGAAAACTCCTCCTCGAGGACCGCGGCGAGGGCGGGGGAACGCTCCGGGTCGAGATAGAGCACGTTGCGGGCGTAATCGGAAAAGCCGGCTGCTTCGAACAGGTGGCCGCCCCCGACGATTCCGTCTCCGCCCGCCCCCGACAGGGCGGTTGCGAACAGGTCCCCCAGGCCGGGGTACTCGACGCCGTGCATGTGGTAGAGGTCGAGCTCGCCGTCGGTTGCCCAGACTCCGCCGATGCGGGGGAGAAACCAGTTCCCGGGACCGATCTCGAAGGTGTGGTGCCTGGCCCCCTTGCGCGCCGCGGCCATGGCGGCGATGCGGACCTCGCTGCTGTTCCCGGAGCCGAAGGTCAGGACAGGGACCGGCTCCCTGCCCTGCGGCATGGCGGCCAGGATCGCCCGGGAGTCGAGGCCGCCGCTGAGGGCAAGGCCGACGCGCTCTCCCGATCCGCAGCGCCGTTCGACCCCCCGCGCGAACCGCCGGCCCAGCTCTTCGGCCAGCTCCCGGGGGGAGGCCTTGCCGATGTCGGGAGAAACCCTCCCCCAATCCCAGTAGCGCCGTTCCTGTATCGTCCGCTCGCGGAGGTCCCAGGTCAGGCAGGTGGCAGGCGCCAGCCGCTCGACGTTTTCCAGCCAGGTGCGGTTTCCCACGAGGTAGCCGATGCCGAGGAAGGCCTCCAGGGACAGGGGGTCGAGGACGGGGCTGAACCCGGGCAGGTGCAGCAGGGCCTTGGACTCCGTCCCCCAGGCGAAAAAGTCTCCGCGGCGGGTCCAGCAGAGCTGGCGCAGCCCGCAGCGGTCGGAGACGAGGTGGACCTTCCGGGCGCGGGCGTCATACACCGCCGCGGCGAAGGTGCCGTCCAGGGCGGCGAGCGCGGAAAGGGGGTCGTCGGTTCGGAACAGAGCGTGGAGGAGCGCCGGGCAGGACGCGGCCCCGGCCCCGGGAATGGGGGCGCTCTCGTCCCCGGTCCAGCATTCGCCGTCCATCCAGACGGTGAGGTCGGGAGTGCTGAAGACCTGTTCCTGGTGCGGGTTGGTGGAAACACAGGACCCCCGCACCCCGGGGAAGGAGAGGCAGGGGCCGGCCTGGTGCTTTTCGCAGTACTGGAGTGCGTCCCGCATCTTGAGCAGGGCGGCGCCGGCATCCTCATCGCTCCAGCCCGCGGGCGCGGTGAATCCGACTATTCCGGGCACGGTGTATTCACGGCGTGAGGTATGAAATCCATTTCTGGCGAACCAATCTCCGACTTCAGGATCTAACTGGTAACCCCTGAGGGAACACTACCCATGGTCCAACATGTCGGCAGCGAGAAACGAGACGAGGATATCGTACGTGCGGTATTGAACGGAGATGTGGACCAGTATGGCCTGCTTGTCCAGCGCTATCAGCAGGTCTTGTGGGCAATGGCCTGTTCGAGGCTCCGAGATCACAGACAGGCTGGAGAAAGTGTCCACGATGCCTTTGTCAATGCGTACCTGTCGCTGAACTCCCTGAAAAAAAGGGATCGGTTTGGAGCATGGGTAAGGACCATACTCTACAACACCTGCCTGAAGACCTTGGAGAAGAGAGGTCGGGAAAGGATCCTCTCCGAGCGAGCTGAGGATGACAACCCAAATCCTCACAGTAGCCTCGAACAACGAGAAGCCGGGGAAAATTTGTGGAAGGCCTTGGCCAATCTTTCACCCATTTTTCGAGAGCCTGTGCTTCTTCACTATTTCTTCGCGTTTTCAGTAGAAGACATTTCGGCATGGATGGATATTCCAACAGGCACGGTAAAACGGCGGTTGCATGAGGCCCGCAAACAATTGAAGAAAAACCCATTTCTGCAGCTTTCCGGCTTTGACATCCACTTGGAAAAGGAGATCGTCATGGAGATCAGGAACAAGGGAATTCCTGGGGCCACCCTCGAGTTCGTGGACATGAGCGAGGCAGTATTTCGCCACATCGATTTGACCGGTGCCAATTTCGACTATGTCAACATCAACCGGGTCAGTTTTCGAAATACGGGAGGAGGAGATCATACCCCGGCCAGAAACATCACCTTCGAACACTGCACCATGCAGGATAGCCACTTTATTCATATGGATCTGTCGGATTCTCATTTTCGGCGTGTAAATCTGAGCAATGTAAAATTGGAAAACTGTTCCATAGAAGGCTTGACCATCGACGGCCTGGACATCAAAGCGCTGATAGAAAAGGAAAGGGAAGGAGGGAGGAACGAACTGTAACCTGCATTGCGGTTAAGCCGCCGAGCAGGCCACGACTTTGCCGGATTTCCTGCCCGGCCCCTTCAGGAGATCGCCTTGCGGAAATGTTTGAGCAGGGACCAGGCAGTGAGAAGGGGAAGCAAGGGGGCCAGAATCGGGCGGGCGGCGATCAGGTGAAGGAAGGCTCGCATCTCCCCCTTTCGCATCGCCCGGCGATTCTCGCTGAGGCCGCCGGCCGTAAGCTGGGGACGGCCCAGCGCGGTCAGCTTTGCAGGTGAGAAGTAGCAGCCATTGCCGGCCGCGGCGATCCGCAGCCAGAGATCGTAATCCTCGCTGTGCCGCATGCGCTCGTCGAACCGCTGGGAAATCGAGCGGCGCAGCAGAACCGAGGAGGTCTGGCCCGGATTCGAGACCAGGAGCCGGCGCAGGGAAAGCCTGGCGGGAGCCGGCTCACCATTCTCCGGCTCCGTCGGACCGACCGCGTAGCCGTGGGCAAGCCAGTCGATGTCCGGATTGTCGGTGAGCCACGAAGCGACAACGGCCAGCTTTTCTTCATTCCAGCGGTCGTCGGCGTCGAGGAAGGCGACGAAGTCCCCGGTGGCCGCATCCCATCCGGTGTTTCTCGCTGCCGAGGGCCCGCGGTTTGTCGAGAGGGTAATGATCTTCAGCAGACCGCTGTCGCACTCGGCGGCAAATCGCTCTCGCAGCGATTCGACGGGATGCTCGCGGCTGGCGTCGTCGATGACGATGATCTCGTGCGGCTTCAGTCTCTGGTTCAGGCAGCTGTCGATCGCCGCCGGGAGGTTCGGGGCGTTGCGGGCGGGAATGACGGCGCTGAATCTCATTCGGGGAATTCCGATTGCCAACGCTCGTCCCGCATATCGGTTGAGGCGGTGGAACGTTGCGTCGAAGAGGCGTTCAAGATGTCAGCAGGTTGGCGGTGACGTCCGATGGGCTGGCAGGAGTTTGAGATCCCGGACGCCCCCGTTCAAAGGAAAAAATCAGCGAGGACTGCTGCTGCAAGCTTCGGAAATAAGGCCGCGTTGCGAGGGTGGGGCAAGGAACGTACTCCGGTCATTCCCAGGCAGGGGGGACCATGTACTGGCGCTGGAAAACCCATCAGACAGCCCTGAAAACCAGGAAATCCCGAGCAAGTCGGATCTCCGCGTTACCTCCCCGCCTCGTCAGGGGTCTTGGAATAAAGCGATGGAAAGCCCATCCACAGATGCCCAGCTGATAGCTGCCGCCCTTTCCGGCCGCCTTTCCGCCTTCGAAGCGCTGGTGGTCCGCCACCAGGACCGCCTCTACCTGCAGGCGCTGAGTTACCTGCGTGTCCGGGAGGAATCACAGGATGCTCTCCAGGACGCATTCCTGAAGGCGTTCCGCCAGCTCGAGACTCTGAAGGAGCCTTCCCGATTCCCGGCCTGGGTCGGGCAGATACTCCGCAACGTCTGCCTCAACAGGTTGAGGGAGGACCGCCGCCGTCGAGCCGCGTCGGAGTCGGCGGCCGCGCAGACGGATCTCCAAGAGCATCCGGAGCCGGCGGTAATCCGCCGGGCAGCGTTTCAGGAGCTGTTCTCCAGGCTCCCCGAGAAAAGCGTCCGGGCGTTTACACTGCACTATCTGGAGGGCCGTTCGATTCAGGACGTGGCTCTGCGGACGGGAACAACCCCCGCGGGGGTGAAACAGCGGCTGTACAGGGCGCGCAGACAGCTTCAGGAGGAGGTAACCCGCATGGCAAGAGACGCCGGCAGCAGGCAGGATCTGCCCGAGGGATTCGCAGCGCGGACCATTGCCCGCCTGTTGGAACAGGGCAGGAAGGATCGGTTGTACATGAGAATGAACCACGCGCGCGCGCGCTTCAGGGAAGCACTGGAGGTGTGCCCGGACCATCCCGAGGCATTGATGGAGCTGGGACGGACCTACGACCCGATAGAGGGGCCGTCCCGGGAAGAAGAAGCGACCCTTCGACGAGCCGCGCAGGCTGCCCCGGAATCGATAGAGGTCGCTCTGGAGTTCACCGCCATGTGGTCGGGCGAACGGGAAAGGCAGGCCGCGGCAATCGAGAAATGCCTGGACCTGTGCGGCCGCCGGCTCGAGAGGGATCCCGACAACCTCGTTGCTCTGACCGCCACGGCGCAGATGCTCCTGTGGAAGGGCGACTTCGAGGAGATGGAGGAAGTTTCCCGCCATGCGGCCGCCGCGGCTCCCGAAGACCAGCGGTGCCTGAACTACCTCGCCCTGTCCCTGGCGCGGCAGGACCGGTGGGATGAGGCATACCCGGTGTATGGAAAGATTTACGAGTTAGACCGAAAGACTGTATGGGCCTACGTTGCGCTCCGGCAGATGGGAACCTGCCTGGGGTTTCACCGGGGCGATTGGAGCGGCGCGGTGAAAGTTCAGGAAAAGGTGTGGGACCTGACCGGGAGACCGAACGAGGCCGGGAACCTCATCTACTTCTACGGCCGGGCGGGGATGGCGGAAAAGGCCAGGGCGCTGTTCAGGGAGGTCGAGGACTACCCCCATCCGGCCAGGGTTTACGAGGCGGTCGGGAAAGCGAAGGGTTGAGCAGCTGGTGTCGCTGCCTCTCCTGGTTCAGGCGGGCTCGGTCGATTCACCTGTGTAGAACGCGGTTGTGCGCCCTGCCGCTGCGCGCGCGGCGTCCGGGTCCGCTCCGGCCGCGACTGCCCCTAAAGCTTCGATATCCGCAGACCCCGGAACCTGGCCCCGGTGCGCTGCACCTCTAGCCAGATGAACACCGGAAACTGCGGCTCGAAGGGATGCTGCAGCTCCACGTCTCCAGTCGAGACGGTGAAGTTCGTGCCGTCCACCGTGCAGACCACTTCGTACCACTTCCCGATCTGCATCTGGAGGCCGGCGGACGTCTCCATTTTCCAGGGGCCCCTGACCCCGGAAGCGTCGAACACCTTGCGCCCGCTGTCTATCTGAATGGTGTGCGGCTCGTCGTCGTCGAGGGCGACCAGCACGTTGTCGCCGGCCGCATCGACGAACCCGACCATCTTTCCGTCACCGGGGGACCGGTCCAGGGCGGCGACTTCGCAGCGGAGCTGAAACGGCTCTCCGACGACGTACTCCGAGATCAGGAAATGGATGCGGTCGGAGGTGGGGCAGACGATCTGTCCGTCCTCGACGCGCCACAGGTCGGACAGGGGCCACCAGTTCCCCAGGCTGAAGCCGTTGAAGAGCTCGCCGCTCTTGCCGCGCAGGGTGTACCACCCGCCTTCCCCGACCAGTTGTCGGACGCGGTCGGCGTCCCCCCTTTCCATGGCCTCGGCAAGCCGGTCCGCCCCGGCGACCACCACCTCCGGGCGGGGGTCGGGGGAGGCCACCGGCGCCATGGCCCCTTCCGTTACCAGCACGAGGTCGCCCAGCCTCTCGTACGAATCGGGATGGCCTGACTTGTTTATGCCTCTTCCCCAGGCGATCCAGGAAAAGGAGCCGTCTTCGTCCTTGTCGTGGACGACGACGTCGAAAGCGAGCATCATGCCGGGCTCGAGACGGACCAGTCCGTCGCCGAGAGAACCGGCATCCACGGCGTACTCGTAGTTCCGCCCCCCGGGTGTCGTCATCGTCGCCAGGGCGCTGGGAGCTGTGAGGGTGTTGTACTTCATCTCGTAGCCGGAGATCCCTATCACCTCGACCGACGAGTCCCCGTGCAATGCCACGGGCAGGCCGCTGCCCTCCTGGGTGTTCCAGTGAGCGACAACGGTCGAGTCGAGCACGACCGATTCGTCGGAAACTTCCACGGCGACGTACAGGGAGTTCTGTTCGACGCTGTATCCGACCCGGAAGACCCCCTGGAAATCCTCCTCGCTGACGGGGGCATCCCCCCATTCCGGGAAGGCGATCGGGTATTCCACGAGCCCGGGGGGCCAGTCGGACAGGTCGCCGTCCACGGCGATTCCCTGCAGCGGCACGGCGATGGCGACGCTGCCGTTGTGGGCGTCGAGGGGCCGCGCCAGCGCGGCGGCGAGCAGGGCGAAAACCCCGGTTGACAGCATGGCGTTCATTTTACTCGTGCTCCTCACCTGGAAATACGAAACACCGTGATTTCTCAACGGCAAGCCGGCTCGCCGTACTTTCGCGACAGAAGAGGTTCCTTGTAAAGCGGGCATGTCCCGTCCGGGGCCGCAACAGCAGCCGGGCAGGGGAATTCCCCGGGGTTGGTCCTCCTCCATCCCGAGTTTTCAAGGCCGCCTCGGCATCGCGGAATTGTCAACTCCTTTGTGAATATTGAATATTCACCCGCCCGGCACCCGCCCGGCGCTCCGGAACTCCCCACCTCGGGAGGGGAAGTATGAGCACGAACAGCTACACCTATGACCTCGTCTGCATCGGCAGCGGACCGGCCGGCCAGCGCGCCGCCATCCAGGCCTCCAAGCTGGGCAGGAAGGTGGCGGTCGTCGAAAAGCAGCAGATGATCGGCGGCGTCTGCATCGAGTCGGGGACCATCCCTTCAAAGACCTTTCGCGAGGCCGTGCAGCGCGCCTATTCCCGTCCGGGCCTGGAGGCATCCGAGCAGTTCCGGCCCCGGTCCAGGCCCACCATGCAGCAGTTGGTCGACCACGTGGAGCGCGTCATCGAGCGCGAGCTCTTCGTCGTCCAGGAAAACCTGGGGCGCAACGACATCGAGGTCGTGCGCGGCACGGCTTCCTTCATCGACGGGCACACCTTGCAGGTGGAGGGCGCCCAGGGGCGCCGCCGGCTGTCGACGGACAAGGTGCTGATCGCCGTGGGCACGCGTCCCAGCGATCCCCCCGGCATCCAGGCGGACGACCGGACAATCATGACTCCGGACTGCCTCCTCGACCTGGAGAACCTGCCGCGCAGCATCGCCGTGGTCGGCGCCGGGGTCATCGGCATCGAGTACGCTTCGATGTTCGCCGCCCTCGGGGTGCAGGTGACGGTGATCGACCGGCGTCCCCGGCCGCTGGAGTTCCTCGACCACGAGATCGTCGACGAGCTCATCCACCAGATGCGGAAGGCGGACGTAACCTTCCGCTGCGGCGAGGCGGTCGAGCGTCTCGAAGTGGTCGAGGTGCCCCAGCGCAAGGGTCTCATCGAGCTCGAGTCCGGCAAGCATATCGTCGCCGACGTGGTGCTGTTCTCGGCCGGCCGCATCGGCTCGACCGAGGATCTCAATCTCGAATCGGTCGGCCTGCGGGCGGACGAGCGGGGCCGCCTGAAGGTCGACGAGCATCTCTGCACGGCGACGGAGAATATCTACGCCGCCGGCGACGTCATCGGTTTCCCGGCGCTGGCCGCCACTTCAAGCGAGCAGGGACGCCTCGCTGCCTGCCACATGTTCGGAGTCGAGGCGAAGCCGATGGGCCGCCACTTCCCGGTCGGGATCTACGCCATCCCGGAAATCTCCATGGTGGGAGCGACCGAGGAGGAGCTCACCGGGGACCGCGTGCCGTACGAGACCGGAATCGCCCATTACAAGGAAATCGCGCGCGGGCAGATTCTCGGCGACGACTCGGGGATGGTGAAGCTGATCTTCCACCGCGAGGACGGGCGCCTTCTCGGCGCCCACTGCATCGGTTCGGGGGCCACCGAGCTGGTGCACGTGGGGCAGGCGGTTCTGGGTCTGGGAGGCGGCCTCGACTACTTCATCCGCACGGTGTTCAACTATCCCACCCTGGCGGAGTGCTACAAGGTTGCCGCCTTCAACGCCGCCAACAAGCTCGCCCTCGTGCGCAGCGCCGTGATGACCCAGGAGACGGCGGCTGCCGCCGCCCTGGATGTCTGACGGACGCCGCCCCCCTGGAATCAGCATTTTGAGCGACGAACCGATCGAGCACCCGATCGACGGCACCCTCGACCTCCACACCTTTCTCCCGAGGGACGTGGGGACGCTCGTGCCCGACTACCTCGAGGCCTGCCGCGAGAAGGGGATCTTTCAGGTCCGCATCGTGCACGGGAAAGGCAAGGGGATCCTTCGCGAGAGCGTGCACAGGATTCTCGAGCGCCACCCCGGCGTCGAGTCGTTCCGGCTGGCGGGTGCGGGCGGCGGCGGCTGGGGAGCCACCCTGGTGCAGCTGAAGCGGGAATAGGCGGGGTTTGAAGGTACGGGGGCCCGGGCGGGGAAAGGGCCTCCCGTTTGGCAGGCGCAACGGGCCCGGTTTAGCTTGTTCCGCCGGAAAATCCCAGAAATCCGCAGACCCCTTTCCCAGGCTTCGGAGAGATGAGCGACAGGATTGAACAACTGATTGAGGCGGCCCTTCCCGGGCTGACGCAGCTGCGCCACGACCTTCACGAACACCCGGAGCTCGGCTACGAGGAGGAGCGCACCTCCGCGCGCATTCTCAGCGAGCTGCAGGAGCTTCCCGGTCTGAGCATCCGCACCGGCGTGGCGGAGACCGGCGTGGTCGCCACCCTCGGGGCGGACAAGCCGGGGCCGTGCGTCGCCCTGCGGGCCGACATGGACGCCCTGCCGATACAGGAGCAGTCGGACAGGAGCTACGCCTCCAAGGTGCCGGGCAAGATGCACGCCTGCGGCCACGACGGCCACGTGACCTGCCTGGTGGGAGCGGCGCGGGTGCTGACGGCGCTCGCCGACGATCTGCCAGGTCCGGTGAAGTTCGTCTTCCAGCCGGCCGAGGAGGGGGGCGCCGGCGGCCGCCGCATGTGTGAGGAGGGAGTCCTCGCCGACCCCGAGGTGACGGCGATCTTCGGCCTTCACGGGTGGCCGTCCCTGAAGATCGGCGAGATCGCCCTGCGCCCCGGCCCCGTCCTGGCGAGCTCGGACAAGATGGAGATCACCGTCCGCGGCCGGGGCGCGCACGCCGCCTTCCCGCACCAGGGAGTCGACCCCATCGTCATCGCCTCGCACGTGATCGTCGCCCTGCAGACCATCGTCTCGCGGACCACGGATCCCCTCGACTCCGCGGTCGTCACCGTCGCCCGCGTCGGCGGCGGCTCGGGCTACAACATCATCCCGCCGCAGGTGGAGCTGGCAGGGACCGTGCGCACCCTGAATTCGGAGACGCGCCAGATGATACACCGCCGCATTGCCGAGGTCGCCGAGGGCACGGCATCCGCCCTGGGGGGCGCCGCGGAGGTTGAGATCTTCGACGGCTACCCGGTGCTGGAGAACGATCCGGTTGCCACCGACTTCGTCGAGCGAACTGTAGCCGAGGCCGGTGCCGGCATCTCCTTTCAGTCGATGGACCCGGTGATGGGGGGCGAGGACTTCGCCTTCTACGCGCAGCGGATCCCCGCCGCCTTCTACGCCCTCGGCGTCTGTCCGGCCGGCGTGGACCAGTACCCCCACCTGCACCAGCCGAACTACGATTTTTCCGACGGGGCGATTCCGCACGGGGTGCGCATGCACGTGGAGGTCGCGCGCCGCTTCTGGGACAACTGGCCGCGCAGCTGAGGCGGTTCGGCCTCGAATCCACCCACGACACGGCGATGGAACCTTTGCTCACCCCCGAGGAGCTGCGCGTTCTCGGCTGCCTGATCGAGAAGGGGATCACGACACCGGACTACTACCCGATGACCCTGAACGCCCTGACCGCGGCCTGCAACCAGAAGTCCAACCGCGCCCCGGTGGTTCAGTACAGCGAGAAGGCGGTGGTGCGGACCCTCGATTCGCTGCGGGACAAGGAGCTGGTGCGCGTCGTCAGCGGGCACGACGCCCGGGTCCCGAAGTACTACCACCGGTTCACCGACGTCAGGGGGTTTCCCGAACCGGAGGTGGCGGTGCTCTGCGAGCTGATGCTGCGCGGGCCGCAGACGCCGGGCGAGCTGCGCAGCCGCGGCAGCCGCATGCACCCCTTCGAGGACCTCGCCGCGGTGGAGGCCGCGCTCGAAGCGCTGGCGAACCGGGAGGCCGGGGCCGCGGTCGTCAGGCTGCCCCGTCAGCACGGGTTCAAGGAGTCCCGCTTCGCCCATCTGCTCGGGGGTCCCCCCGAGATCGATGAGCCCCCGGGCGAGGGCCCGGCCGGCCCCGGAGAGCCGGGCGGGGCCAGGCCGGAAGCCGCCCGCCAGGCCGCGGCCGCCGAAGACGAACGGCTCGACCGCCTCGAAGCCGCCGTTGCCGAAATGGGCGCGGAAATCGCCTCGCTGCGCTCGGGGTTCGAGGAGTTCAAGCGCCAGTTCGAATAGGCGGAAGCCCTGCCGGAATCCCGCCTCCGGTTTGGCGGCACCGGGGCGGCGGTCAGTCTTACACCACTACCCACACTCCTGCGACGCAGGCGGCTACTCCGGCCGCCATCGGCAGGGAAAGCCGCTCCCGCAAGAACAGAACCGCCAGGATCAGGCCGAACACCGGGTAGATGGAGGTCAGGGTGGCGGTGCGCGCCGGGCCGATATCCATCACCGCGGCCAGAAACATCCAGGACCCCAATCCCATGCCGATCAGGCCGCTGCCGGCAATGATGAGGAAGGCGCGGCGGTCCAATCGGCCGATGCTGGCCTCCCGAGCCGGGAGAATGCGGAAGACGAGGAGGAGCAGGGCGACCAGCGGCATGCGCAGGGCGTTCGCCTGGACCAGGGTAACGTGGGCGAGAGCCGGTTTGAGGAGAACGACTCCCAACCCCCAAACGAAAGAGGCGCTCAGGGCGAAGGCGATTCCGATCCCGGTCCGCCCCCCGCCCACAGCGTCGACCTGTGTGCTGCGCTGCGAAAGCAGTGCGACCCCGGCGACCACAAGCAAGGCCCCCAGGGCCAGAGTGCGGTCCGGTGCGAAATCGAGGAGGAGATACTCGAACAGCAGGGTGGTCAGGGGAAAGGTGCCGGACAGGGCCAGGGAACGGGAAACCCCCAGCTCCTTGAGGGACGCCAGATAGAAGGTGTCGCCGATTACGATGTTGGTGATTACCGAAGCGGCCAGCCAGGCCGCGTCCTGCCAGGGGATCGACCACAGGGGGTATTGCGGGGTTTCAAAAGGAAGGATGAGCCAGAAGACCACTGCCGAAGCCCCGCAGCGGATTGCGTTTATCGCCGCCGGGGAAGCTTTGGCGCTCTGGGTTCGGATGACGATGCCGTTGGCCGCCCACAACAGGGCGGATCCCAGGGCCAGCCATTCGCTTGTCGAAACAGCGGGCACGGTCTATCGTAGACCGGCCGCGCAGTCGGCAGCCTCCAATTCGAAAAAACCCACCGCGAAATCAGGGACCATGCCCAAGATCGTCGCCTATCTGAATCCCGGGTGCCCGTGGGCGCGCGGGGTTGTTGACTTTCTCCAAAAGCACCAGCTGGAGTTCGAATACCGCGATATCATCGGAAACCCCGGCGACTACCGCGAGATGGTCGCAAAAAGCGGGCAGGACTCCTCTCCCTGCGTCGAGATCGACGGAGAGATGCTGGTCGACGTCGGCAGCGACGAAGTCGAAAGCTGGATGAAGGAACGCGGCTTGATCGACTGACCCTCCCGGCTGACCCGCAGGGAGATTCTGGCGCGGCCATGAACCGGGGAACCTCTCACCTCCGGCACGGACCGCTACCGGCGCGCGTGGTGGGATGCCTCGGGGGCCTGGTAGGTCACCGACAGGTGCGGGGTTTCGAGCCGGGCGTTTCCCTGCGACCGCGACACCAGGCAGCTCTCCTGGATGCCGTTGACGATCAGCGTGCGCTCCGCGGGGAACGCCGCCTTTTCCGTCAGTATCGTCTCGACGATTTTGGCCACCAGCGAGGCGGAGTAGGTGACCGGCGGGGTCGGCGTCAGGAAGATCTGGGCCGACACCGGACGCTCCTCACCGCTCAGTCTCGCCGCGAAGCAGTAGTCCCTGACCGCGCCGTTGAGCATAAGCAGCGTCGCCCGCAGGCCGTCGCGGAACTCGATCAGGTAGGCCGCCGGCTCCCCGGCCAGCCGCTTGACCTCGCCGCTGCCCGTCAGGTCCTGGGTGCGACCGTCTTCCAGCGTCGATCCGCACGGCGAGTCTGAACGCGACAGCGCCGCCTCGAGCAGCTCCCACGACCAGAGTCCGTCGTCCCCGGCCTTCCAGACCGCGTCCCCGTCGAGCAGCTGCACCGCGGCGACCCCGGTCTCGCCCCCCCGGCGCCGCTCGATCATGCACTGCATCGCCTCGAGGGCGTGGTAGTCCATGGCGTCGGAGCCGCCGACGCCGACCATCAGCGCTTCCTCGATGTCGCAGCCGAGGGGCAGCTCGACGTCCGGCAGCCGCCAGGTCACCGGCAGCGAGGATCCCGCTATGACGGGAAACCCGAGGCGGTGTCCGTCGGCGACCATCTCGCTTGCCTTCTCGAAGCTGTACGACAGGTGCTTGTCGTTGTATACCGGCACCGCCCTTCCGTCCTCCTCGAACACCTCGACGCACTGCTTGAAGAACTCGTAGCGCGGGTACTGCTTCTGCCCGAGCTCGTTGTCGGGGTACTCGCCGTGCTCGCCGATGATGACGGCGGCGTCGACTGCGAGCCGCTCTCCCCCGCACCTGAGCGCTTCCGCTATGGTCGGATGGACGCTGAACCCGAACTCGCGGGCGCGGTCCTCGCTCTGGTCCCCTTCGGGCCGCTGGTCGACGTACATGGACACCACCTGCATGTCGGGCCGGTGCCAGGATCCCTCGTAGGCATAGCCGACCATGAAGCGGTCGCCGAAGTGCTGGCCGTGGGACAGGTACCGGTAGATGGTGGCGATGATGGCTACCCGTATTGGGGGTTTCGCGGCGGTGCGGCGGCCGCTGACGATGTCGGCGTGGAGGGGCTGATCGCCGGGCGCGGCGGGAACTGCCGGCTGCCCGGGCTCACTGCCGGGCGCCCCCTGGAAAGTCGATTCCTCTTCCGCCCGGTACGCGATGGCGAGGTGGGGAGTGTCGATTCTGGCCTGCTCCCGGTGCAGGCTGTCGACGCCGGCAGCGACGAGACCGGTGGTCAGCAGGGTGCGCTCGACGGGGTACGACGGCTTGCCGCTGAGGAACATGCGCTCGACCTGGTAGCACTGGGGACTGAAGAAGTTGGCCAGGGTCGTGCGCACCGGCGGCATCGGCAGGTACATCTGGGTGGAGAACGGGCGCCCGCTTCCCTCGAGCCGCGCCGCGAAGTTGAAGTCCTGCACCAGGCCGTTGAACAGGGTCATCGTGCACCTGAGGCCGTCGAGGTGCTCGTAGTGGTAGGCGACCGGGTCCTCGACCAGGCGTTTCATCTCGTCGATGGTCGGGAACGGGTTGTTGAAGCCGCTGCGCGCCGGGGTCAGGGTATGGCTGCGGCACAGGGCAGCCTCGAACAGGTCGCGGGACCAGAGCCGGTCGCTGTGCGCCTGCCAGAAGCGGTCGCCGCGGAACGCCTCGAGCCAGCGCACCCCGGTCTCGCCCCCCTGCCTGCGCTCGACCATGCACTGCAGGGTTTCGAGGGCGTGGAAGTCGTAGCTGTCGACCCCGCCGACGGCGACGCAGACCGCCTCGCCGACCCGGGCGCCCAGGGGCAGGTCGACCGCCGGTGTGCGCCAGGTGACCGGCAGGGAGGAGCCGGCCATGAAGGGGAATCCCATTTCCCGGGAGGTGTCGTACATCTCGCGCGCCCACTCCCAGTTCCACGAGAGGTGCTTGTCGTTGAAGACGGGGGCGGTTCTGCCGGTGGTGCGGTAGACGGAGACGATCTGCCGGAAGAGCTCGTAGCGGGGGTAGAGCCGCTGCCCCTTCTCGTTGGTGCCGTAGGAGCCGTGCTCGCCGATGAGGAGGACGCCGTCGACGGCGAGGCCGCCGCCGCCCAGGGTCAGGGCGTCGGCCACGGTCGGGTAAATGGTCAGGTGCTCGAAGCGGGACTCGCGCTCGCGGCTGAGGTCGTTCTCGGGGAACTGGTCGACGTAGAGCGACACCAGGTCCATCGCCGGGCGGTGGTGGCGGCCGCCCCACCCGTACCCTTCGAGGAAGCGGTCGCAGATGTGCTGGCCGTGGGAGTACTTGCGGTACTCGGTGACGATGGCGGCGATCCGGGGGCGCGTCGCTTCAGCGGTGGAGGTCATTCGTCTCTTTCGGGTTTTTCGGAGGGCGGATTGGGAGGAAGGGGCTGGTTTTTGGCTGCGGCCGGCCATGGCCGGGTGGCGTCTTGCCTGCATCGTGGGTCGGAGGGCCGGCAGACCCGGGGCGCCCGTATCCGCTATTTTCACCTCCCGGTCCAGGAAGGGCCGGAAGATAACCGGGGGCATGGCAGGGTCAACGAACCGGTATCGCGAATGTTCCGGGGCGGGAAATCGCCGCCTGCCGGTGCCGCATGATCAGCCACACCCGGACATCCGCGCCACGGAACTTCGAAGGCACGATGCCCTCCGGTGACAGAATTCAACGAAGGTTTCCCGGCATACACCCGGTTGAGGAGGCGAAGCATGAAAGCGGTATTCGACGACCTGTTCTGCTGGTCGGAGTTCAGCGAGCGCCGGCAGATCGATTTCAACGGCCACCTCTGGGTCCGGGAGGGAGGCAACGTCCTGATCGATCCGGTGCCGATGATCGAGTCGGACCTGCGGCAGCTCGACGATCTCGGGGGCGCGAAGTGGATCGTCGTGACCAACAGGGACCACCAGCGGGAAGCCGCCGCATTCCGCGAGCGCTGCGGGGCCCAGGTCGTCGCTCACCCCGAAGACGTGGAGGGTATCGAAGCGCAGGTCGACCGCACCGTCGGCGACGGCGAGGAGATCCTGCCCGGGCTGCGGGCGGTGCACCTCCGCTTCGGGAAGAGCGCCGGGGAGATCGCCCTGTACTGGCCTGAGAAGCGGACCATCCTCGCCAGCGACCTCGTGGTGGGAGCGCCGGTGGGGCGGTTCTCGCTGTTGATGGACGACGTCCTGGAAGACCCTCCGGCGGCGGCCCTGGAAGTGCGCAAGCTGCTGGCGCTCGATTTCGACGCCATCGTCGTCGGCGACGGCCACTCGGTCATGCGGGACGCCAGGGAGCGGCTGCTCGAGTGCCTCGAAAGGCGAACGGACATCTACATCAACCAGATCAACAGCGGGGAGGTGGACTGGACTCCTTGTTCGCGCCGCGAAGGGTACGCGTGGGACGCCAGGGAGATCGACGCCCTCGTCGGCGCCCGCAACCTCGGCTACCGGTTGATCCGCCTGCCGCCGGGACAGTCGACCTTTCCCCTTCATTTCCACCACCGCGCCGAAGAGCTGTTCTTCGCCGTCGAGGGTGAGTGCACCCTGGTCACGCCGCGGGGCAAGCGGCCGGTTCGGAAAGGGGATTTCATCGCCTTTCCGCCGGGACCGGGCGGCGCCCACAAGTTCACGAACGAAGGGGACGAGCCCTGCGAGCTGCTCGCTCTCGGCGACCGCCGGCAGGGGGACGTCGCCGAGTACCCCGACTCGGACAAGATCAACTTCGTCGGTGGGCCCGGCTCCCGCATCTTCCGGAAGCGGGACGCCGTCGATTACTGGGAGGGAGAGTAGATGGACAGCTTCATCGCCGTGCACAGCGGTTTCGACGGCGGTTGGCCCTGGGCGGCCGACCACTTCCGCGACCTGTGGCAACGGCAGGGAGCGGTCGGATTCCGGCGCTTGGCCCACGGGGACGACCGCCCCCTGGGGGAGGTGGCCGGCGAACAGGCAGCCCCGGTGCGCAGGCTCGCCTGCCTCGGGGTCCGCGTCACCCTCGACTGCCTCGAGGCGTTTCCGTCGCTGCGGGAGGCGACCTTCCAGGGGCCGCCCAACCGGCTTGGCGGCGATTGCGAGGCGGCGCTCGCCGACAGGGGTGTGGTCTTGTACAGGCCGCTGTCCGAGGGGTTCTGGGGACAGTCGGTCGCCGAGTGCGGGCTGGCCCTCACCCTGTGCGCGCTGCGCCGCATTCCGCAGCTGCACACCGGGATCGCCACCGGCGCACCCGACTGGGACTGGCGCCCGCCCGGAGGCATCGGCGCCCCGGGGCAGCGGGGGGCGCAGTACAGCGACGATTCCGCCTTCACCAACGGGACCCTCGCCGGCAAGCGGGTGCGGGTGGTCGGCGCCGGCAACATCGGCAGCCGCTACGCCGGCTTCGCGAGCGCCCTGGGGGCCGAGGTCGCAGCCTGGGATCCGTTTGCCGCCGAACCGGCCTTTCACCGCGCCGGCGCCCGCCGCGAGCACCACCTGGCGCGCCTGGTGGAGGATGCCGAGGTGTTCGCGCCGATGGTTCCCCTCACCGGTTCGACCAGGGGGTTGGTAACCGTTGACCACATCGACGCCCTGCCTTCCGGCTGCCTGGTAGTCTTGGTGACCCGGGCGGGGATCTGCGACATGGCGGCGCTGCGGCGCCGGGTGCTCGCCGACGAGCTGAGCCTCGCCGCCGACGTCTTCGACAGCGAGCCGCTGCCGCCGGACGACCCGCTGATCGGCAGGCACAACGTCGTGCACACGCCCCATATCGCCGGGCGCACCGCCGACGCCAACCGCTCCTGGGCGGAGCACCTGGCGGATCAGTTTCAGCCCCGGGATCGATGAGGAATCACCCCGGGATAAAACCTTGACCGTTCCGACCATCCTCGACGAGTTCCAGGCGGCCGGCTCCTACCAGGTCGAGTCAACCGGCGCCGGGAAGCGCGCAGGTTTATCAACTCTTTCCCGTCTTTCAATCCTGCACAAGCTCCATGAAGGTCGCCACCGGCATGCACAGGGTCGGTCGGCTGCTTGCAAACAGGAGGTGCATCGGCGAACTTCCCGTTCGCGCGGGGGGTGCCTGACCGCTGCGATCCGAGTATTTCAAAGCGCGGAAAAACAACGAGTTACATCATATGTTCACCCACAACTCGCCGGCCATACCGGCCGGCGTGCCAGCAGTTCCCGGCATGACCGCCGGCGGTTCGATTCAGGGTCCATGAACGGGTTGCGAGCGGGAATCCAGGGTCAGGAGCGGCGCAACCGGAAGCTGCTCAGGTCCGTCAGCTACCTCGGAGCGGAAGTTGCCTCCGAGGTGCTGCCGCTGCAGATCGACGTCGACTCCCAGGAGAGGCTGACCCGGGCCCAGGCCGACCTTCTCGAGGCGCTGCAGATCCAGTCCGCCCGCACCGCGATCCGCTCCCTCGCCTCCCTGGCGGCCATCGGCGAGCTCGATCACCTCGGCGGCGGCCTCGAGCTGATTCCCGGCCTGCTGCTGACCCTGAGCTGCACCGACTACGAGCGCGTCGAGTACACCATCGAGCACGCCCACACCAGCATCGGCTACTACGCCGGCCTCGCCGCCTTCGGGTTCGTCGGCGAAGAGGCGGTAGTCGAGGGCTTCCGCCGCGGCCTGGATTTTCCCGGCCACGTCTCCTGGCTGCCCGGGGGGACCCAGCTCAACGGCGGACGCCTCGGGGTGATGATCCCCGTCGCCGTCGGGCAGGCCCTCGGCAAGCGCGCCCGCCACGGCCGCGCCTGGGTCATCACCCACTGCGGCGACGCCGGCTGGGTGTCGGGGCAGGCCCTCAACGGGTTCAACGGCGCCGACGTAGCCGGGGCCCCCATCACCTTCGTGATGCACCGCAACGGCATCCAGCTTTCCGGGGCGACGCACAGCATCATGGACAAGGACCCGCGTCCGATCATCGAGGCGCTGGGGATCAGCATCATCGAGATACCGGCGCTGCACGACAGCGCCAGGCTGTACGAAGCCTACCGCGAGGGCTACCGCCTCGCGCAGGAGGGGCGGCCGAACCTGATCTACCCCACGGGCCACAGGTCGGGGGGCGGCGAGTCCGTCACCCTCGACTGGTTCGCCGGGCAGCACGGGATAAGGCGGGAGACCCGGAAGTTCGCGCGCGCCAACGGCGTCCTCATGGACCGCGAGATCTGGGTGCCCGGATCGCTGATGAGCTACCGCGACCTCGTCCCGATGCTGGAGTGCCTGTTCCTCGTCAACCGGCTGCCGGGGGGCGAGGGGCACCACGACGGCCACATGAAGGGCCGCGACGCCGGCGAGGTGCTCTCCAACCCGATGTTCCGCGAGACCGCAAGGCAGCGGAAGGCGCTGGCGGCGGCGGCCGGCGCCCCAAGGCGGACCGTGGTCACGAGGGCGCGGCCAAAAGCGGGCAGTCCCAACCTCGTCCTGCCGGCGGAAGCCCTGGAGGCCGTCGAGCTGCCGGCGGCAGGAGAGAAGGTCAGCCCGCGGGCCGGCTCGGAGGCCGGGTACGCCGCGGTGGCCGGGGCGCACCCGGAGAGCGTTTTCGTCGTCAGCTGCGACCTCGACGCCTCGACCAAGCTCGCCAAGGCCCGGGCTTTTCTGGCGCCCGACCACCAGTTCGAGATGAGCATCGAGGAACAGGCATCCGCCCTGCTGGCCAACGGACTGGCGATGAGCAGCGCCGAGCCCCAGCTCAACGTGATTTCCACTTTCGCCGCCTTCTTCGAGGGGATCGCCCGCGAGGGCTTCGACATGTGGCGCTACCAGCGCAACCTCACCGGCGTCAACGAAGGCCTGAACGTCGCCTACCACCTGTCGCACGTCGGCGCCTGCACCGGCCGCGACCACTTTTCCGGGTGGGGGCTGGACTGGATCAACGTCGGCCTGACCTACCTGCCCTACCTGCATCGGTTCTACGCCCCCGCGGACGCCCGCGCCGCCTTCGTCGCGGTCCGCGACCTCGCCGCCCACTACGGCGGGCACGTGATCGGAATCCCGCGCGACGAGCTGCCGGTTCTCGCAAGGCAGGACGGCTCGGGGCCGCTGTGGCAGGCTGACGACGGCTGGGAGCCGGTCACCACGTACCGGACCTGGCCGGGCGCCAGGCGCGCCATTCTCGCCTTCGGGGCTCCTGCCTTCCTCGGGGCGGAGGCCGCGGCCCGGCTGGAGAAGAAGGGGATGGCCGCCGACGTCCACGTCGTCAACGGACTGCCGCTGTCGCCGTCGGCTCTCGAGAAGCTGCTTGCCCGGTACACCCGCGGGGTGGTGACGGTCGAGGACGGATTCATCGGCACCGCGCGGACCGGTCTCCGCGGCTTCGCCGGACTGGTCGCCGGCGCGGCGAAACCCGGGCTGCCGCGGGCGCACATAGGGATCACCGACCCGCGCATCGCCCCTTCCGAGGGGCACATGGAAACGTGGGAACACTTCGGCATCACGGCGCGGGCGATCACCGCCGCCGTCGCCGGCTTGTGAAGGAGGACCCCGGAACCGTGTCGGGTGTGCAACGGATCACGGGTTTTCTGGGGAATCATCTATGGATCGATGGCCGCATGGGACGAGGCAGGTTTTTTCTTTTTTCCTTCCTTCTCCCATGGTGCATCCTGATATGCCTGATTGTCGTACTTCCCGTCTTCGGGGACACCATAAAATCGGCAGGGTTATGGATATGGGTTTTACTGATGATCTGGACGGGCTGGACTTCTGCCGTCCGCCGGGCCCATGACTTCGATTTTTCCGGCAAGTACGCGCTTTTGTACATGATCCCGATGATAGGTTGGTTCTTGTCCTTTGAACTGTTTTTTCGGAGGGGTACGGACGGCGTGAACCGATACGGTGCACCGGGCAGATCTGCGAGAAGTTTGAACTGAAAGCAGGAGGATGAAAGATGAAACGCATACTGGCTGCGGCCGCCGCGGTCGGAATCGTCGCCGGAGGTTGCCAGGAAGAAGAAGGGGCGACAACCGGTGAGGCCAACCTGGAGGCGCTGATGAATCCCGACGGCCCCGAGATGAACAAGACGGCCCCGGCATCGTTCAAGGCGAAGTTCGAGACCTCGGCCGGGGACTTCGTGATCGAGGTGACGAGGGACTGGGCTCCGCACGGGGCGGACCGCTTCTACAACCTGGTGAGGAACGGCTTCTACAACGGCACCCGCTTCTTCCGCGTGATCCCGGGGTTCATCGTCCAGTGGGGGATGCACGGGGACCCGGAAGTGACGGCTAAGTGGCACGGTGCGAGGATTCCGGACGACCCGGTCAAACAGGGGAACGAGGTCGGCACCATAACCTACGCCAAGCCGGGGCGGGGAAAGAACAACCGCACCGTGCAGGTGTTCATCAACCTCGCCGACAACACCAACCTCGACGGCCAGAAGTTCGCCGCGTTCGGCAAGGTGGTCTCGGGGATGGATGCGGTCCAGGCGATCAATCCCGAGTACGAAAAGCGGACCCCCAACCAGGGGCAGATCGCCCAGAAGGGGAACAAGTACCTCGAGAAGCTCTACCCCAACCTCGACTACATCCGCACCGCCACCATCGTCGATTGAGCGGAGCGGCGGTTTCTGCCCCGTACAGCGCCGAACGCATAGGGGCCGGCGCCGCCGGTCTCGCGCTGCTGGCCTCCCTCCTGTGGGGGGGCAACCAGGTATTCATCAAGATCGGCCTGCAGGGGATGCCCCCGCTGGCGATGGCCGGGGCCCGTTTCGCCATCGGCCTGCTGGTGGTGGGAGCCGCGGCGGCCGCGTCGCGGGAGCCGCTGAAGACCCGCCCGGGAGAGCGGCGGCAGCTGCTCTTCCTCGCCCTCCTCTTCCTGGTGCAGATCGGCCTGCTCAACCAGGGAGTCTTCCACACGACCGCCAGCCGCGCCAGCGTCACGATTTCGGCGCACCCGTTCTTCCTCGCCCTCTTCTGCCACTTCTTCGTTCCCGGCGACCGCCTCACCCCCGCCAAGGTCGCAGGCATTCTGCTCGCCTTCGCCGGGGTCGTGCTGATCTTCGCGGAGTCGCTGTCGCTCGCCGACGCCGGCTACCTCGCCGGGGACCTGATGATTCTCGGCAGCGCCCTGCTGCTTGGGCTGCGGCAGACGGTGATGAAGCGCATGGTGCGCGGCTTTCACCCCTACAAGGTGCTGTTCTGGCAGTCGCTGCTGAGCCTGCCGATGTTCGCCGCGGCCTCTGTCTGGCTCGAGAGGGAGGCGGCCTGGGACTTCACCCCGGAGGTCGTCGCCGCCGTGCTCTACCAGGGGGTCGTGGTCGCCGGGCTCTGTTTCATCTCGTGGGTTTTCCTGCTGCGCCGGCACAGCGCCAGCCAGCTCGGGGTGTTCGCGTTCACGACTCCGGTGGCGGGGGTGGCCCTGAGCGCGCTGCTGGTGGGAGAGGAGCTGTCCTGGATGCTGCTGGCGAGCATGGTCCTGGTGGCGGCCGGGATCGCGGTCGCGGCGCGCGGGCCGCGTGCCTGAAGGCCCGGGAGAAGCCGCTTCGTTTCCTCAGATCCCGGGCAATTAAACCGTCAGCCCGGGCGGGCAGCCTGTCAGCGGAAACAAGCCCCGGGGGAGCCGGGAGCTCGGACGGCGCCCGGATCCGCCGATTCGCCGAATCCCGAGTTCGCGTCGGGCTCGCCCTTTCTACGGCACCTTCTCCAGCCGTTCGGCCTCGCCGGCGACTGACGAGAACACCCTCTCCTCCTCGGCGCTCATGCGGCAATCCCGCCTCGCCACCACCCTCCTCGCCACCGCGAGCGCCCGTTCCCGGTCGTAGGGCTCGACCCGGTCGCCGTCGATCCAGGTGAAGCTGGGCACGAATCCGGGCGGCCGCGCCGCGGCGACGCTGGAGCTGAACCCGACGACCGCCCCGGTCGGGAAGCAGACCCCGATCCCCGCCTTGGAGTGGTCCCCCATCGCCATGCCGACGAAGCGCTCGCCGGTCTCCACCACCTCGCCGTTTACGGGCACGCGCACCGTGCCATAGGTGTTCTTGAGGTCGCTGTTGGTGCAGCCGGCGCCGAGGTTGGTCCACGAGCCGAGGTAGCTGTGGCCGAGATAGCCGAAGTGCTGCTTGTTGCCGTACCCCTGCAGGATGCTGGCCTCGACCTCCCCTCCGACCCGGCAGGCCGGCCCCAGGGTGGTGCCGCCGCGGACGCAGGCGTGCGGCTGCAGGATGCTGCCGGGACCGATGCAGGCCGGCCCCTCGATGAAGGCGTGCGGCCGCACGCGGACGCCGGCGTCGATGTAAACGGGTCCGCCGCGGCTGTCGACGACCGCTCCCGGGTCGATGCGGGCGGACCCGGCGGCGAAAACATCTTCCCCCAGCACGGTGACTCCCGGTCCGATCTCGCCCCGCTCCGGGCGCCCCAGCCCGAGCCGCTCCCAGCCGGAGATCATGGCGTCGGCGTTGGCCCCGACGACTTCCCAAGGCCAGGAGAACAGCCGGCAATTGCCGCCTGCGTCGCGGCGCGGGAGGCCCTCGAGCAACCGGGAAAACGCGGCGCCCTCCTGCAGGTTTTCGGCCGCGAGCGCACCGGTGAGCCCGGAATCGGCAAAGACGCAGGCGGTACCTCCCTGCGCGGTGCCGACCCAGGGCTTTCCGTCTTCTTCGCATTCGGGCAGGGAGGACCACAGGGCGCGGCCGTTCAGCAGCAGGGACGGTCCGGCCGGCTTCCCGTTTACGGGCAGGCCGGTCTGTTCCCTCACGAGGCCGGCGAGCCCGGGCCGGCAGCAAAGGGAGAGATCCGCTGCAGGCTGGTCCCGCAGCAGGAAACGGACCTGGGACAGCAGGTCTCCCATGCCGCAGCGCAGTTGGAAGACGGCGCGGGTGTAGACGAGCGGCAGCAGCCGCGGCCAGCCTCCGTCTTCGTAGAGGACGACGTTCATGGATTTGCGGCGCGGCCTCCGGCCGGGAGGTCGCAGGGTCTCCTCACTCCACGGTCACGCTCTTGGCGAGGTTTCTCGGCTTGTCGACGTCGTGGCCGCGGATGAGGGCGGCGTGGTAGGCCAGCAGCTGCAGCGGGACCGTCGTCAGTATGGGGGACAGCAGCGGCAGCGTCGGCGGCACGTAGAGGACTTCCTCGGCCAGCTTCTCAAGCTGGCTGTCCCCCCGGGTGGCGACGGCGATGACGCGGCCCTTGCGGCTGCGCACTTCCTCGATGTTGGCCAGCACCTTGTTGTAGGTGTGGTCGCGCGGGGCGATCACCACCACCGGCATGCCGTCGTCGATCAGGGCGATGGGGCCGTGCTTCATCTCCGCGGCCGGCAGCCCTTCGGCGTGGATGTAGCTGAGCTCCTTCAGCTTCAGGGCTCCCTCCAGGGCCACCGGGTAGTTGACGCCGCGGCCGAGGTAGAGCCAGTTGTCCCACCCGGTGAGGCGGTCGGCCAGGGCCGCCACCTGGCCGTCGAGCTCCAGGGTCTCGGCCACCTTGTCGGAGATCTTCTCGAGCTCCTTCAGAATGACGACGGTGCGCTCCGCCGAAAGGTGCCGGCGCCGCCCGAGGTCGAGGGCGATCATCGCCAGCACCGCGATCTGGGCGGTGAAAGCCTTGGTGCTCGCCACTCCGATTTCAGGCCCGACGTGGAGGTATACCCCTGCCGCGGTTTCCCGCGCCAGCGTCGACCCGACGGCGTTGACGACCCCGAACGCCGCCGCTCCCTTGGTGCGCATCTCGTGCAGCGCCGCGAGGACGTCGGCGGTCTCGCCCGACTGACTGATGGTGACGCAGACGGTACCCGGCTCGACGACGGGGTTGCGGTAGCGCAGCTCGCTGGCGTACTCGACTTCCGTCGGGATGCGCGTCCACTCCTCGAGCAGGTACTCGCCGATCAGGCCGGCGTGCCAGGCGGTGCCGCAGCCGGTGAGCACCAGCCGGCTGCAGCTGGCCAGCTCCTCTTCCATCGATTGCAGTCCGCCGAGGTGAACGCGGCCGGAGCGCAGGTCGAGGCGCCCGCGCATGCAGTTGCGCAGCCCCTCCGGCTGCTCGTGGATCTCCTTGAGCATGAAGGAGGGGTAGCCGCCGAGCTCGATCTGTTCGAGGGTGGTCTCGAGGACGTCGGTTTCCCGGTGCACGGGCTGCGCGTCTGCCGTCGACACGTGCAGGCCGTCCGCGTCGATGCGGGCGATCTCGTGGTCTTCGAGGTAGAGGACCTGGCTGGTGTGCTCGACGATGGCGTTGCCGTCGGAGGCGACCAGGTACTCCCCGTCTCCGACGCCGACAATCAGCGGGCTGCCGCGGCGCGCGGCGACGAGGGTGTCGGGGTCCTCGGTGCAGACCAGGGCGACGCCGAAGGTGCCGTCCACCTCCTTGAGGGCGGTGCGCACGCTGTCCATCAGGTCGCCCGAATCGGCATGTAGAAACCCGATCAGCTGCACCAGGGACTCGGTGTCGGTCTCGGTCCGGAACTCGATCCCCTCTCTTTCGAGGTAGGCGCGCACCGCGGCGTGATTCTCGATGATGCCGTTGTGGACCAGGGCGATGCGGCCTGACGCGTCGACGTGGGGGTGGGCGTTGCCGTCGGTGGGGGCTCCGTGGGTGGCCCAGCGGGTATGGGCGATGCCGACCGGGCCGGCGACAGGCTCGCCGTCGAGCCGGGATTCGAGGTCGGCGATGCGGCCTGCGGTCTTCCAGAGGCGCAGCGCCCCCGAATCGAGGGCGCATACCCCGGCCGAGTCGTAACCGCGGTACTCGAGCCGGCGCAACCCGTTGAGGAGCACATCGCGCAGGGACTTCCTTCCGGCGTATCCGATTATTCCACACATACTGTTATCAGCTGGTCGATCGGGAAAGCAGGGGAGCGGGAGGGCAGGGCGGGCGGAGGGAAGGCCGTCCGCCAAAGATAGCGAATTGCCCCCGGGCCCGTCGCGGCGGCCCGCTGTCCGCTTCAGCCGGCGAGGGCGGCAGCCTCGTCGACGCGCTGCCGGATGAGGTCGCAGCCTCCCTGCCAGAAGTCGCGCGAGGCCACGTCGATTTCCAGGCCGGCGAGCAGTTCGGCCGGCGCCCGCGAACCGCCGGCCGCCAGCAGCTCGAAATAGCGGTCGACGAAGGCTTCCCCCTCGCTCCGGTAGCGGGCGTAGAGGGCGAGCACCAGCAGCTCGCCGAAGGCGTAGGCGTAGACGTAGAACGGCACGTCGACGATGTGGGGGATGTAGAGCCACCAGCAGGCGTGGTCGTCGCCGAGGGTGAGGGCGTCGCCGAACATCTCCTGCATGTTCCGCTGCCAGAGCTCGTCGAGCCTTTCGGAGGGCAGCTCCCCCTCTTCCCGGCGGGCGCGGTGGGCCTGCTGCTCGAAGCGGTACATCGCAATCTGCCGGAAGACGGTGGCGAAGGTGTCCTCGATCTTCCCGCACAGGAGCGCGAGGCGCTCCCCGTCCGTCCCGAGCTCTCCCCGCAGGCGGTCGAACACCAGCATCTCGGCGAAAGTGCTGGCCGTCTCCGCCATCGGCAGCACGGGATGGTAGTCGAGAAGGTGGTTGCCGCTGGCCAGGACGTCGTGGATCCCGTGGCCGAGCTCGTGCGCCAGGGTCATGACGTCGCGGGGCGAGCCGGTGTAGTTGAGGAAGACGTAAGGGTGCAGGTCGGGGGTGATGCCGGCGCAGTAGGCGCCCCCGCGCTTGCCGTCCGCCAGGGCGGCGTCGATCCAGCGTCTCTCGAAGAACGGCTCGCAGATGTCGACGAGGCGCGGCGAGAATTCGCCGAACGCCTCCAGAACGATGTCGCGCGCCTGTCCGAAGGGAATGTCGGTCTCGCCGCCGGTTATCGGCGCGTAGCGGTCGTAGTGGGTGAGCTCGTCGAGGCCGAGGAGCCGCCGTTTGAGGCGGTAGTAGGCTGCCACGGTGCCGTAGTTGGCGGCGCAGACCTCGCTGACCGCGTCGACGACCTCGCCGCTCAGCTCGTTGTCCAGGTGACGGCTGTCCTCCGGGGCGCGGTAGGAACGCAGGCGGTCGAGCACGTCCTTTTCGTGCAGCAGGGTGTTGTAGACGAAGGTGCAGACGTGGGTGTTCCGCCGCAGCCCCTCGGTGATCGCCGCCGCCGCCCGGCTGCGGGTGTCGCGGTCCGGATCGTAGAGCAGCACGAGGATTTCGCTCTGGGTTTTCTCCGCCGCCCCGCCTTCTTCCTCCATCCGAAACCGGGTCCGCGAGTTGACCTCGGTGGCGAGGCGGGCGAAGGCCCTTCCCCGCGAGTTGGCGGTCTCGACGAGGATCTTCTCCTCAGCTTCGTCGAGATTGTGGGCCGCCATCCGCCGCTCGTGGTCGAGGTAGTGCCGGTAGGGGGCCAGTTCCGGCGAGTCCTTTATGCGTTCGTACGTCTGCGGGGGAATGCGCCCGATCTCGAGGTCGAAGAATACCAGGTGGGTGGCGGTGGAGCTGTCGAACTCCCTCGTTTTCTGCAGCAGCGCCCCCCGCGCCGGGTCGGTGGTGTCGGTCGAGTAGAGCAGGCCGGCGTAGGCCCCCGGTCTGGATCTCAGGGTCAGCAGGTCCTCGTAGTCGGCCAGGGCCTGGCGGAGGTGCCCGGCCGAGAGGCCGGCCGCGGCGATGGTGCCTTTGTAGTTTCCCTCGAACTGCCGGGCGCGCCTGGCCGCGTCCCGCATGTCGCGGTCGAGACCCGGATCGTCGGCGCTTCCGTAGAGGTCGGTAAGGTCCCAGACAGGAAGGGATTCGTGCTCCCGGGGGGATTGGGTCATGGGGTTCTCCTGTTCAATTTTGGCAGTGCAGCCATGCGCAAGTCACTTCCATGTACACACCGTTCGGTTGGAAAGCGGGGCCTCGCCCCGCCCCGCCGGACCTCGCTTTCCCGCGGTGAAACGCGGCCATGAGTGAGTCGGGCGGAGCATCCGGCCCGCAGCGCTCCCCGGACCCGGGACAGCGGCGTTCCTTCCTGACCGCCCGCGCCCTCTGCATCGGGCTTGTGCTCGCCTTTGTCGTCGCCTTCACCGGCACCTGGCTGTCGATGCTGGTCCAGGGGTCGAACACCGGCGGCGGCTTCTTCACCAACCCGCTCTCCCACTTCGTGTTCTTCCTCATCGTCGGCGTCTTCAACGTCGCCGTCGGGGCCGTCAACAGGTCCTGGGCCCTCGGCCGCGGCGAGCTGGTCACGGTGTTCATTCTCATGATGCTGGGGAACCAGAGCATCAAGATCGCCTTCTACTGGGCCCCGCTGCTGTCCGGCCCCTACTACCACGCTTCCGCCGAGAACAACTGGGCTCAGCTGATACATCCCTTCCTGGTCGACTGGATCCTGCCGAACGACGGCGAATCGATCCGGGCCTTCTACGAGGGGGGCTCGGTACACGACGAGCCGGGCCTGTGGAAGGTCTGGATACGGCCGTTCGTCTTCTGGTTCCCGATGCTGCTGGCCATCCACGCCTCGATGCTCTGCCTGATGGTCATCCTGCGCCGCCAGTGGGCCGAGCGCGAGCGCCTGCTGTATCCGCTCATCCAGGTGGCCGGCTCGATGATACAGGACGACGAGCGCGAGTCCCTGGTCAAGCCGTTCTTCCGCAGTCCGGTGATGTGGCTGGGGTTCGCCGTGCCCTTCGTCATCGGGTCGCTCCAGGGGTTGAACGCCTACTTCCCCGACTTTCCCGAGGTGCGGACGAGCACCACGCTGCCGCTGCCCGGGGGCGTTTCCATCCCCCTGATCCTCAGCATCGTCGCCCTCTCGTTCTTCTTTCTCATCAAGCTTGAGATCGCCTTCAGCCTGTGGGTGTTCTCCCTGCTGAACTACCTGCAGCGGTCGGTATTCAACATCCTCGGCATCGGCGCCAGTCCCGAACCTGTGCTCAGCGCCTGGAACTACGGTCCGCCCACCGTGGTGCACCAGAGCATGGGGGCCATGGTGGTGCTGGTGTTCGGGGGGCTCTGGGTGGCCAGGGAACACCTGGGGGACGTCCTGCGCAAGGCGCTCTTCGACGCCCGGGACGTCGACGATTCAGACGAGATCGTTTCTTACCGCGTTGCCGTGATCGGGGCCGTGGCCAGCCTGGCGGTGATGGCGGTCTGGCTCCACCTCGCCGGCATGCCGCTGCTCGGCGTCTTCGCCCTGCTGTTTTTCTCCTACGTCATTTTTCTCGCCCTGACGCGGGTCGTGGTCGAGGGGGGAGTCGCCATGCTCTACACCCCGCTCGTTCCGACCGACGCCGCCCTTTCCGCCCTGGGAACCAGCTGCTACGGGGCCTACGGCATCATGGCGTTGACCTACAGCCGCATCTGGGCCAACGACATCTTCAACTTCGCCATGCCCCATTGCGCCAACAGTCTCAAGCTGAGCGAGCAGGTACCCGGCAGCCGCCGGCCGCTGTTCTGGACGTCGCTGCTGGCCATGATGCTGGGCCTGGTCGGCGCCACGGCGATGCTGCTCTACCTCGCCTACACCTACGGGGCCATCAACATGAGCAGGATCACCTTCCTGTGGATGACGCGCTACGTCTACGAGTACGCCGCCACCCATATCTACCAGCCGGTGGGACCGAGCTGGACCGGCTGGCTGCACACCGGGATCGGCGGTCTGGCAATGGCTTTCCTGATGGCCGCGCAGCGGTTCTGGGTCTGGTGGCCCCTGCACCCGATAGGGTACCCGGTGAGCTCGGTGTTCTCCTGGATGGGGTACAACGCCTTTCTCGCCTGGTCCTGCAAGGCGGTCGTCCTGAAATACGGGGGGCCGGGCCTCTACGAGTCGATCCGCCCCTTTTTCCTTGGGATGATCGTCGGGCAGTTCGCGATCTACGGGGTCTTCTGGGTGCTGGACTCGTTCACCGGCATGGTCGGCAACTACCTGATGCAGTGACCGGACCGGGCTGCGGGTTGCCAGGGCGCGGCCAGGTACCTGATCCCGAGGCAGGTTGGGAACTTCGATTCCGGCGGCGCCGAGGCGGTTTCCAAGGCCGCGGCTGGTGCTCGGATTTTCCCCGGGCAAGGAGCTGGACTCCGATGCCGGCGCGGAAACTCCGTCTTCGACCGGCAGGGAAGGCCGCAGCCCGGGTTTAAACGGCCGGTCAGATCAGCTGCCCGGCCCTCACCGTCGCCAGCGGCTCCCAGCAGCCCCCGGGGCGCTCGACATCCAGGGTGTCGCGCAGCCGGCCCTCCTCGTTCCACTGCAGAACCGCGAGGTCGGCGCAGGCGCCGGGCGCCAGGGTGCCGGCCTCTCCCTTCAGCCCGAGCAGCTCCGCCGGGCGCGCCGTGGCGCGCGCCAGGACCTCGGCTTCCGGCATGCCGGCGGCGATGAACTTCGACATCGTCCTCGGCAGGTCGTGCTGCGGGTCGCTGCCGACGTGGCGGAGGTACTGGTCGGTGGAAACCGTGTCGGGGTAGAACCCCTCGGCGATGGCGGGCTCGGCGTGGGCGAAGCTGAAGGACCGCATGCCGTGGCAGCCGTCGAACAGCACCCCACGCTCCTTCGCCTCCCGGACCGCCGGCCGCACCCTGCCGCCGGAGATGATGTTGTCCTCGAGGAAGCTGAAGGTGTAGGTGACGAGGTCGCCGGCCCGCAGGCAGGGCAGCTGCTCCTCGAGGGGGAAGTCGCTGTGGAAACGAGGCCCGTAGAGGACGGGGCGGCCGCTGCGCTCGGCCGCCTCGATACCCCGGCGCATGATCTCCCTCGGGTCGTGGGGGACCGCCGGGTTGTGCATGGTGTTGAAGGCGATGCCCCAGATCTCCTCCCCGGCCCCGGCGACGGCGGCGGCGCAGAGGTCGACGTCGGCGTTGTCGAGGTGCTCGAAACAATGGGCCTCCTGCGACTCGCCGTGTTTCGACAGGTGCAGGGCGAGCCGCACCCGGGTGCGGTAGCCGCCGATCACCTCGTCGCGGTAGGCCGGCCAGTTGAGGGCCCCGGCGTCCCCCTGCGACATGCAGGTCGTTACCCCGCGCGGCAGGAAGTGCTCGTCCGGGTCGATGCCGTAGCGCGACCCGCCCCGGGCGGGGTGGGCGTGCATGTCGACGAGGCCGGGCAGCAGCAGGGCGCCGGGGTAGTCGAGGGTTTGCGCCGCGGTTCCCGCGACCCCGGGGCCGGAGGCGGCGATGCGGCCGCCGCGCACGGCGACGGCTCCCGGGCCGTCGAGGCCGGTGTCGGCGCAGAAGACGCGTCCGGCGGTGACCAGCAGGTCGTAGTCGGTCGTCATGGAGACCGCGGGTCCGGTTCGGAGCGTTCGTTGTTGACCGCCTGCACCAGGGCCCGCATGTAGGCGATGGAATAGGCGACCCCGGCGCGGCTGCCGCCGATGAGCTCGGGGATGTGGTCGGGGATGACGGCCCCGTCGTACTCCACGGCGCGCAGCGCCTGCATCACCCGGTGCATGTCCTGGTAGCCGTCGTCCATCAGGGTCTCGACGCAGAGCTCGGGGAGCGGGTTGGAGACGTTGCGGAAGTGGACCTTGAACAGCTTGTTGCGGCTGCCGAAGTAATCGATCGCCTCTTCGACGCTGCCCCCCATCCCCTGCTTGCCCCCTTCGAGCCAGCACCCGACGCAGAGACAGACGCCGATGTTGGGACTGCCGGCCACGTCGATGGCCCGCCTGTATCCGGCGAAGTTGCCGAACAGGCAGCGGGGCACGCCGCCGAGAGCGTAGACCGGCGGGTCGTCCGGGTGGATGCCGATGAAGACCCCGGCCTCCTCGGCCGCCGGGGCGAGCCTGCGGGCCAGGTACTCGTAGTTGTCCCACAGCTCTTCCTCGGTATAGGGGCGGCCGTGGGTCAGCTCCCCCGAAAAGTTCCGGTCCCTCCAGCGGCCGACGGCGTCGGCGACGTCGATGGTGCGGGCCGTCATGCCGCCGCGGCGGGTGGTCCGGCCGGTGCTCCAGATGCCGTTGCCCATGTGGGCGTAGGTGTGGTAGTGGATGCCGGCTTCTCCGAGGTTGCCGATGAAGCGGATCAGCTCCTCGACCTTGGCGTCCCGTCCAGGGAGGTTCAGGGTGATTTCCGGGACGTTGTGCACCCCGTGGTGGGCGATGCGGTAGATCTGCAGGCCGAACCCGGCGAAGCGGTTCCTGAGCTGCTTGTAGGTTTCCACCGAATGCAGCGCGGGGTCGTCGATCCCCACCATCAGCCACTCGACCCCGAGCTGCTGGAAGAACCGCAGGTCTTCGTCGCTGGCGTTGTGGGAGGTCTGCCCGGCGACCTGGATTCCCGGGGTCGTAGAGAAGAAGCCGGGAACCGCGCGCAGCGGGTAGCGGGTATCGGGACTCATGGGACTTCCTGGCAGAGTTAAATCTCGAGCGGCTCCGGGGTCTTGAGCACGAAGAACTTGCGGACCGCCGTCCTGACGTTCCAGTGGGCCTTCAGCCCGATCGGGAAGTGGGCCATGTCGCCGGGGCCGATGTCGTAGCTCCTGCCCCCTTCCTCGGTGATCGTCACTTCTCCTGCGAACACGTAGACGAACTCGTCCCAGGTGTAGGTCCAGTCGAACTCCCCCGGCTCGCAGGTCCACAGTCCGCTGGACAGGGTCTTGTCGGTCGACTGGTTGAGAACGGTGCCGCGGGCGACCGGGTTGCCGGCGGTGATGGATCCGGCGTCGATCGGCATGTCGGGGAGGGGACCCTCCGGCTCGCTGGCGGTGATCATGGCGAGAGTGGTGAGGTCGGTCATGGCTTCGGTCTCCGGTTGGAGGTGGGATTGCGGGAACTTCCGGCTCACGGGATGAGAGCCGGGCATTGGCATGCGGTCCAGGTGGAGTTCGGGGTCGTGCACGGGCTTCACCGCGCCGCGGCGCAGGAGATGGCGCGGATGTCGGAGGAGGCGCTCCACACCGCCTCCCAGCGGCGGCCGCGGTCGCCGCTGCGGTACAGCTTCTCCTCGACGGCCGCCCAGGCGGCGCCGGCGGCGTCGAAGGCGACGTGGAAGGTGTCGACGTTGTCGCGGGCGACCGCGGGGAAGCCGTCGCGGACGTGCGTCCAGGAGCGCCCGGCGTCGTCGCTGCGGAACAGCTTTCCCGTGCCCCCGGCGTGCGGCCCCCTGCTGACGGACGCGAGCAGGCAGTCCGGGTCGGACGGATGCACGGCCACCGCCCTGCCGTAGCGGGACGGCAGTCCGCCGGAACGGTGTTCCCAGGAGCCGCCGCGGTCGCCGCTGACGAACACCGCATCCGCGGTGTTGGCGTACACCCGCTCCGGGGCAGCGGGGCAGACGGCGACCTGGTGCACGTCCTGGTGCAGGTCCGGGGTCACCGGCTTCCAGGACCCGCCGCCGTCGGCGGAGCGCATGATGCTGCCGACGTGGATGTCGGCGTACACGTCGGCGCCGGTACCGGCGAGGCTGCGCACCGCCGGCGGACCTCCCCAGGGGGTGTACCACTCGTCGCGGACCGCGAGGGCGGCGAAGGATTCGCTGCGCCGCGCCGGCTGTCCCTGTTCCATCCGGTAGAGGTGGGGAGGCTCGGTCCCTATCAGCAGCACCAGCGGGTCCGCGGCGAGGAGGTGCAGGCAGCAGATTTCGTCGCCGATGCCGCTTTCCTTGCGCTCGGTCCCGTCCTCCCCGATCAAGGCGACCTCGCCGCTCGGCAGGGCTGCCACCCCACCGCCGCTGGCGGCTGCGCCGGCGACCGCGGCCTCGTCGAGCACCCGGACCGGTGCCGGTTCCGGGGCCGCTTCGTCCGCCAGGAATACGGCGTCTTCCGTCAGTATCAGCACAGGACCGTCCGCGGCCGGGAATTCCGGCGGCGAACCCTCCTTTCCGTTGGATGGCGATTGCGTGACATACGGCGCTCGAGGTTGTCAAGGCATATATACTGCGCTAAAATGAGCGCGATCAAGAAGAGGCGAAACTCCAGCAGTCCCTTTTGAAAAACAGTTGCCAACGCCTGGGAACGGGGAACCGCGATGGGAGCCGGGATGTTTTTCCACCTGAGCCGGGACGGGTCGGCGGAAGAGGTGCGAGGCAACGACGAGACGGGACGCCAGGGAAAGGACGGAAAAAAATGACCGTTTCACGCAGGACGTTTCTCCGCAGGACCGCGGCCGTATCCGCCGGGTTCGCCGGTCTCCGCGAGCTTTCATGGGTCTACGGCGACGAGTCCCCGGAGCAGATTTTCGGTTCCCTGGAGAAGGACCCGAACGACCTGCTCGAGCTGCCGGGCGGCTTCGGTTACCGGGTTGTCTCGCGGGTCGAGGAGCGCATGGCCGACGGCTTCCTGGTGCCGTGGGCCCCGGACGGCATGGCCGCCTTTCCCGCCTCCAACGGCAGGACCCTGCTGCTGTGCAACTCGGAGGCGAGCTCTTCGGACGACGAGGACGGTCCGAAGGGGGAGCAGGCGAAGCTGCTGTCGCAGCTGCCGGAACGGCTGGTCTACGACCCGCGCGACGACGACGGCCAGTGCCTCGGCGGGGTGACGACCATCGTCTGCGACACCCGCACCGGGCTGGTGGAGAAGCAGTTCCTCAGTCTCGCCGGCACGGTGCGCAACTGCGCCGGGGGGCCGACCCCGTGGAACAGCTGGATCACCTGCGAGGAGACAACCGACAAGGCGGGGGACGGGTACACGAAGGACCACGGCTACAACTTCGAGGTGTTCGCCTCGGAAAAGCAGGAGCTGCAGGAGCCGGTGCCGCTGGTGGACATGGGCCGCTTCGTTCACGAGGCGGTGGCGGTCGACCCCGCTTCCGGGATCGTCTACCAGACCGAGGACCGCGGCGACGGCCTGATCTACCGGTTCATTCCCCACAAGCCGGGCCGCCTTCAGGAGGGGGGGCGCCTGCAGGCGCTCGCTTCCCTGGACAAGTCCTCCCTCGACACCCGCAACTGGCGTGGGGAAGGGGCCTCCGCCAGGACGGAGATCCCCGTCGGGACCGAGTTCCCGGTGCGCTGGGTCGACATCGAAAACGTGCAGTCCCCCGACGGCGACCTGCACCTGCAGGGGTACAACAAGGGGGCGGCCCGCTTCGCCCGCGGCGAGGGGATGTGGTACGGGTTGGGGAGCGTCTTCTTCGCCTGCACCAGCGGCGGCCACGCCGGGCAGGGGCAGGTCTGGCGCTACACCCCGAGCCCGCACGAGGGCACCGCGGGGGAGCAGGGTGCCGGGGCGGGAAAGCTGATGCTCTACGCCGAGCCGAACGACAAGGGCCTCGTGGAGAACGCCGACAACCTCACCGTCGCCCCGTGGGGGGACGTGATCCTCTGTGAGGACGGCGGCGGGACCGACCGCCTGGTCGGCATCCGCCCGGACGGGACGTTCTACGAGCTGGCGCGCACCGTCTCCTCGTCGGAGCTGGCCGGGGCGACCTTTTCTCCGGACGGAAGCACCCTGTTCGTCAACGCCCAGCAGGACGGGGTGACCATGGCGATCACCGGCCCCTGGCCCGCCGGCTGACCTTTTCGCCTCAGCAGGCCTTCTCCTCGAGCCATTCCCCGGTGATCTCGAGCCCGAACCCCGGGGCGTCGCTGGGGACGACGAAGCCGTCCTCGACGACCGGGGTCCCGGGAAGTCTCACCATCTCCTCCAGGGGAACCCCGGGCGGGGACACCCCCTCCGAACGCTCGCCCCAGGCGACGGCCGGCATCGCGAAGGAGAGGTGCTGGCCGTAGGGGTAGTTCATGCCGCCGTGGGCGAGCACGTGCTGTCCGTGGGCTTCGGCGAGGTGGCAGATGCGCAGGGCGGCGCTGATGCCGCCGACCCAGCGGACGTCGGGCTGGAAGATGTCGACGAGGCCGTTGGCGGCGGCGAAGGCGAACGGCGGGATGGAGTACCAGTGCTCGCCGGTCGCCAGGATCTGGTGGGGGATGCGCTCCCGCAGCTTGACGTAGCTGCCGAGGTCCTCGGGGCGCACGTAATCCTCGAACCACTTGATGCGGTAGGGCTTCAGGGCTTCCGACAGGCGCACGACGTACTCGACGTCGAACGACATCCAGGCGTCGACCATCAGCTCGCGCTCGTCGCCGATCAGCTCGCGCGCCCTGGCTACCAACTCCTCGTTGCGGCGCAACCCCTCCATGTCCTCTTCCGGGCCGTGGCGGAAGAAGACCTTTACCGCGTCGAACCCCAGCTCGAGGTACCACTCGATGCTGTTCTCGATGCCCCAGTTGTGGCCGGTGGCGCTGGCGTAGCAGGGGATGGCGGTCTTCTGCGGCCCCCCGAGCAGCTCGTAGACCGGGCGCTGCAGCAGCTTTCCCTTGAGATCCCACAGGGCCATGTCGACGGCGCTGATCGCGTAGCTCGCCAGGCCGGCGGTGCCGTAGTGGGCGGTGGCGCGCTGCATGGCGTCGAACAGCTTCTCGGTGGCCATGCAGTTCTCCCCGGTGACTATCCGGCCGAGGTGGTCCTCGATGATCCGGGCCGTTGCTGCGGAGTAACAGCCGAGGCCGAAGCCCCAGGTGCCGTCGCGGGCGGTGACCACGCAGGCGACGTCCCGCCAGGCGCGTCGCGAGCGGGTCAGGAGGCCGGGATAGCGGTGCATGGGGCTGACGATGGGGGGGGCGTCCGTGATTTCCGGGACGCGCGGCTTCGTCGTCGGGCGGGGGGCGGCCTCGATGGGGAAGGCGCGGACTTCGGCGATTTCCATCGGTGAGATTCTCCGGTTTGTCCAGGTGCGGGGGAACCGCTATAATCGGAAACCGTTCGCTCTCCCCGCACCGCCCTTCGCAAGCTTTCCCGTCCCCGGCTCCCCCCAAGGAAGGGATATGTCGCATCGCGGCAGCAGGCGTTTCGTCGCCGACGTGCACCTGCACTCGCGGCACTCGCGTGCAACCAGCAAAGAGCTCAATCCCGAAAACCTGCACAAGTGGTCGGCGCTCAAGGGCGTCGACGTCGTCGGCACCGCCGATTTCACCCACCCGGAGTGGCTGGCGGAGCTGAAGGAGAAGCTCGTCCCGGCCGAGGAGGGGCTTTACCGGCTGCGCGGCGACCTGCTCGAGGCGGTGGAGGAGGAGCTGCCGGCCTCCTGCCGCGGCGAGGTGCGGTTTCTCCTGTCCGTCGAAATCAGCTCGATCTACAAGCGCCACGGCCGCACCCGCAAGGTCCACAACGTCGTCATCCTCCCCGACTTCGACGCCGCCGACCGCTTCAACCTGCGCCTGGGGCGGATCGGCAACCTCAAGTCGGACGGGAGGCCGATCCTCGGCCTCGACAGCCGCGACCTGCTCGAAATCTGCCTCGAGGTCTGTCCCGAGGTGCTGTTCATCCCCGCCCACATCTGGACCCCGCACTTCGCCGTGCTGGGGGCCAGCTCCGGGTTCGACAGCATGGAGGAGTGCTTCGACGACCTGCTGCCCCACATCCCCGCGGTCGAGACCGGGCTGTCGTCCGACCCGCCGATGAACGGCCGCCTCTCGCAGCTCGACCGCTTCGCGGTGGTTTCGAACTCCGACGCCCACTCCCCCCGCAAGCTGGCGCGCGAGGCGACCTGCTTCGACACCGAGCTGTCCTACCGGGGAATGCTCGAGGCCCTGCGCGACCGCGACCCGAGCCGGTTCACCGGCACCATCGAGTTCTACCCGGAAGAGGGGAAGTACCACTACGACGGCCACCGCAAGTGCGGGGTCTGCTGGAAGCCGGAGCAGACCATCGCCGCCGCGGGCCTGTGCCCGGAGTGCGGCCGCAAGCTGACCGTGGGCGTGCTCCATCGCGTCGAGAAGCTCGCCGACCGCGGCGAAGGGGAGGCGGCGCCGGAGCGCCGGTTCGAGTACCTCATACCCCTCGAGGAGGTGATCGGCTCGGCTTTGGGGGTCGGGCCGAAAAGCAAGAAGGTTCAGGGGGTCTACTTCGCTCTGGTCGAGCAGATCGGCCCGGAGTTGGAGATCCTGCGGAACGCCGACACGGCGAAGATCGCCCAATGCAGCGGTCAGTCCCTGGTAGCCGAGGGAGTGCGGCGGATGCGCAGCGGCAAGGTGGCGATCGCCCCGGGATACGACGGCGAGTACGGGAAGATCGAGGTTTTCAGCGACGAGGAGCGGCGCCGCATCGAGGGGCAGTCGCAGCTGTTCGACATCGGGGCCGTCCTCGGCGAGGAGTCGCTGCGGGCCGCCGAGGTCGTCGAGTCGATGGCGGCGGAAGCGGGCGGGGCCAGGGTGGAAACCCTGCTGGAGCAGGGAGGTTCGGTTCTGGAACGCCTGCTGTTCTCCGGGACCGCCCTCGACCGCGAACAGCAGGCCGCGGTCGAGGAGCCGGCGGGGCCGGTGGTTGTCGCCGCCGGGCCGGGCTCGGGCAAGACGCGAACCCTGGTGCAGCGGATCGCCCACCTGGTCCGCCGCGAGGGGGTCTCGCCGGGCAAGATCCATGCCGTCACCTTCACCAACCGCGCCGCCGACGAGATGCGGCAGCGGCTGCGCGCCATGGACCCGCCGCTGCCGAACCTGGAGCGGCTGTTCACCGGCACCTTCCACCGTCTGGCCCTGCACCTGATGGGCACCTTCCGCCGCGGTCCGGAAGCCGCCGTCATCGACGGACAGGACGCGCGGGCCATCGTCGCCGCCGCGATCGAGGAACAGGGGGCCGGCTTCCGCCCGGCGGCGGCGCAGGAGCGGATCTCGCGGTGGAAGGCCGAGGGGCGGCTGCCGGGCGATGTGGCCGCATCCGGGGAGGAGCTCGCCGGCGTATACGAGGGGTACCAGCAGCGGCTGGCCAGGCTGAAAGCCCGGGACTACGACGACATCCTCCTCGACTTCCTGCACCTGCTCGAGGAGGACGAAGGGTTCTCCGCCTACGCCGGCGGCTGCATCCAGTGCCTTCTGATCGACGAGTTCCAGGACGTCAACGCCGTGCAGTACCGCCTGGCGGTCCGGCTGGCCGGCGACGGCCGCGGCCTCTTCGTCATCGGCGACCCCAACCAGTCGATTTACGGTTTCCGCGGGGCCGACCCGGAGTACTTCGCCCGCCTCGACTCCGCATTCCCCGGAAGCAGGCGCTTCCGCCTGGCCGCCAACTACCGCTCCTCCCCGTACCTGGTGAGGGCCGGCCGCTCCCTGATCGGCCCGCCGGAAGAAACCGGGGAAAACGGAGCCGGGGCGGCGGTGGGACGGGGGGTGATCCGCATGGTCGCGACCGGCAGCGAGATGTCCGAGGGGATCGCCGTCGTCAGGGAGATCAACCGGCTCGTCGGGGGCGCCGACATGGTCGCTTCCGACAACGCCGCGGGAAGCGGCGGGGAGTACGGCTTCGGCGACATCGCCGTGCTGTTCCGCACCGGCAGGCAGGCCGAGGTGCTGGAGACCTGTTTCCTGACCGAGGGCCTCCCCTACCGGCTCATCGGCCAGCGCGGCTTTCTCGACACGCCCGCTGTGCGGCAGGCGCTTGCCTTCTGGCGCTGGGTCGCCCAGCCCGGCAGCGGCCTGCGGCTGCTCGAGGCGCTGAGGCCGCAGCCGTTCAACCCGGGGCGGGCGGCCACCGCGCAGATCACCGCGGCCCTGCTCGAAGCCTCCGGGCCCGTGGACCTGGCGGCCCTCGGCGCGTCGCTGTCGGAACGGGAGCGGGCGAAGCTCGCGGCCCTGACCGAAGCCGCGGAGCGCTACCGGAGCAGGGCGGGGGAGCCGCCGGCGGAACTGCTGCGCTGCTGGCAGGCGGAGTTCGGTTCCGATGCGGCGCCCGAGGAGACGGGGTTCTCCCGTTTCGTCGCGCTGGCGGAGAACGCGGAAACCATGGAGCAGCTGCTCGAGCGGGTGGTCCTGGGCCAGGACGCCGACTTCGAGCGCCGGGGCGGCGCCAGGCAGCAGGAAACGGTCAGCCTGATGACGATGCACGCCGCCAAGGGGCTGGAGTTCCCGGTGGTGCTGATCTGCGGCGTCGAGGACGGGGTGATACCGCTGGCCGAGCCGGGGCGGGAGTGCGATGAAGAGGAGGAGCGGCGCCTGTTCTACGTCGCCGTGACCCGCGCCGGGAAGGAGCTGGTCCTGTTTCGCGCCCGCAGCCGCATGCGCCACGGGCAGCGGGTGCAGTTGCAGAAGTCGCGGTTTTTGGACATGATACCAGGGGCCCTCCTGCGGGAAGAGGAAGAGGCGATGTCCGAATCGCGGCGAACCCGCCAGTTGAGCCTGTTCTGAACGATGACCGGCACCAGGCTGACGCAGCAGCAGATCAACTTCTTCAACACCTTCGGGTACCTGTATTTCCCCGGCCTGCTCGCCGACTGCGTCGACCGGATAATCGCCGAGTTCGAGCGCGTCTGGGAGCGGCACGGCGGCGGCCACCACGGCAGTCCGCACGACGGGAACCGGCGCTCCTGCATCGTGCCGTTCCCCGACAAGAGCGAGTACCTCAGCAGCCTCCTCGACGACCCGCGCATCCACGACATCGCCGCCGGCCTGCTCGGCGAGGACTTCAACTACACCAGCGGCGACGGCAACCTCTACGTCGGCGACACCGGCTGGCACTCCGACGGCTACAGCGGCACCCGCATCCCCAGCATCAAGATCGCCTTCTACCTCGACCGGGTGACCGCCGACACCGGGGCGGTGCGCGTCATCCCCGGCAGCCACCACTGCGGGGACGCCTACGCCGACAGCCTGGAGCGGTCCGTCAGGGAGAGCGGGGATCAGTGGGGCGTCGCCCCCGGGGAGGTGCCCGCCGTCATCGTCGAGACCGAGCCCGGGGACATCGTCGTCTTCTGGCACAACACCAAGCACTCGGCCTTCGGCGGCTCGGTGCGACGCCGCATGTACACGATGAACTTCATCGAGCACGTCCCCGAGGAGCGCCTCGAGGATTTCCAGAACGCCCTGGCGCACGAGGGGCGCTTCTGGATCGACCACATCCTGGGTGAAGAGATGCTGAGAACCGCGGGGCCGGAGCGCATGGTGCACCTGCGGCAGGTCATCGAGAACGACTTCAAGGTGAAGGAAGTGCACGCCCGGCTGCGGGCCGAGAGCGAGGAGCCGTCGCGGGGATGAGGGCCGGGGCGGCCGCCGGATTCGCTCGCAATCGGGGCCGGGAACCAGGGTACTGCCGGCACTTCCAAACCTGGTTCCGGAGAATACTCAAGGAAGGTCGGCGGTCGGGGGATAGCCGTTCCCGGCGATGGCATCCGCCAGGAAATCGAACGGCAGGGCGCGGGGTTCAGCCTCCCTTTTCCAGCGCCCGACCGCTTCCGGCCGCACCACGATCCGTCCCAGTGGAAGGCCGAGAAACGCCTCGAGCCGTTCGAGGGTTTCCTCCTGTTTCAGCACGAAGTCCTCGAAGCGGATCTCGATGGAATGTTTCGGCCTCGGGGTGGCTTTCATCAACTGGTATTGATAGAACCAGGAGACCGCCCGCATTTCGCATACGTCCTCAGTCCGGGGGTATTCGATTCCGAAATCGCGCAAATCGTCCGTTTTGTGGCCGCCCAGGATGCAGTCCCTCGGATCGCGGATCCAGAGAATGAACCGGGCCTCGGGAAACAGGCGGGCGATCCAGGGATAGACGAGGGTCGTCTCGGGAATCTTCCACCCCTTGTGCGCGGTCGGGTTGTGCAGCACGTCTTCCAGGTAGGTGCCGATGTGGCGTTCGAAGTCCGGATCGATCGGCATCGAAAACAGGGGATCGAAACCCCACGCCAGCCCACCTTTCCATTCGACGTATCGCGCCATGGCCCGGCACGCGTCGTACATCGCCCGCCCCGGGATCTTGTCCCCTGACGGGTTCAGGCGATTCCCCATGTAGACGCCGCTGGCGTACAAGGTGTGGGAAATGGCACGGGTCCCGGAATGACCGCGGCCGATTACAGTAATCAGGGTTTCCATGGAGTCGAGCGCCCGGCTCGTCCGGCCCGCCATGGCCATCCTCGTCGAGGCCGGGCCCGACGCTGCGGTGTCAACCAACTGATCCACGAGCGTTTCAATAGGATACGGCCGAACCGGGCTCCCGGATAACAGCCCGTACCATTCCTATACTCCCCCAGGGGGATACCCTAATTTTCACGGGCGCTCATCCACGGGGAGACTGCTGCGCCAATGCCCGAGGTTTTCGCCGAATCGGTAGAGGCCGGACTGTTCATTGCCGCCGTCACAGCAGGCATGCTTCCGCTGCTGGCCGCCTTTTTCCTGCCCGGGCGAAGGCTGCTCCTGGCGCTGGTTGCGATCGTTCTCCTCGCGGCGGCGGCGGCCGCCGCCGTTCTCGGCCGGCCGGAGGTCGACCGCGAGCTGACCGAGGCGGTGCCGGAGTTCACGCCCGGGGAAGGCTACGCGGCGTCCGACAGGTGCATCTCCTGCCACCCCCGGGAGCACGCTTCCTGGCACCGAAGCTTCCACCGCACCATGACCCAGGTGGCCTCGCCCGAGGCGGTCGCAGCGCCCTGGGAGGGGGTGCTCGTCGGACGCGGCAGGCGCATGGCGCTGGAGCGGCGGGGCGGCCAGTTCTGGTTCACCTTCACCCAGACCGGAGGCAGGAGCCGCATGCCGCCCCGCATACGGCCCGGGGACGGGCGCGTCGTAATGACGACCGGTTCGCACCACATGCAGGTCTACTGGGTCAAAGGCTTCGACGGCGGGTTCGTCGAGTTCCCCTGGATCTGGAGCATCGACCAGAAGCGCTGGATACCAACCCCCGACTCCTTTCTCAGGCCGCCGGAGCAGGTGGTGGAGGAAGGGGAATGGCTCTCCTGCCCGCAGTGCCATGCCACCGACTACGCCCCGAGGAAGGACCCGGCAAACGGCCGCTACGATTTCCGCGTCACCGAGCTCGGGATCGCCTGCGCGGCCTGCCACGGACCCGGCGACGAGCACATCCGGGTCAACCAGGATCCCCTGCGCCGCTATGGACAGTACTTCTCCGCCGGCGCCGGCGATCCGACGATCGCCAACCCGGCCCGGATGCCGGCCCCGAAATCAACCCAGGTCTGCGGCCAGTGCCATGCATTCGTGAAGCCGCCCGACAAGGAATATTCGCGCCGTCACGGGCTGACCTTCCGTCCCGGGGACGACGTGTTCGACCACTTCGTGCACTCGCGCATGGAGGGGTGGTCGGACGGGGTCGACCGCACCGGGGGACGGGAGTTCCACGGCGTCGTCGGGTCCGCCTGCTTCGAGGGGGGCGAACTGTCCTGCCTTTCGTGCCACTCCATGCACGGCTACATCGACCGCGCGGATCAGCTCAACGAGCTGCACGTTCCGGAGATGGACCGCAACGCCGCCTGCCTGCAATGCCACGCCGAGTTCGCAGCGGACCTCGAAGCACATACGCATCACGAGCCCAACTCGAGCGGCAGTCTTTGCTACAACTGCCACATGCCCCACACCAGCTATGCACTGATGGGCGCAATCCGGTCCCATCTCATCGACAACCCGCGGGCGGTGAGCAATGCGGTGACGAACCGGCCCAACGCCTGCAACCTCTGTCACCTCGACAGGACGCTGGGCTGGACGGGGGAGAAGCTCAGCGAGTGGTACGGGCACCGGCAGCCGGAGCTCACTGCCGACGAATCGCAGATCGCCGCCTCGCTTCTCTGGGCGCTTCGCGGAGACGCGGCCCAGCGCGGAATCGTCGCCTGGCACATGGGCTGGGCTCCCGCGCTCGAGGCCTCGGGATCGGACTGGCTCGCTCCGTTCACGGCCGGGCTTCTCCAGGATCCGTACTCGGCGGTCCGCAACATGGCGTACCGGTCGCTGGAAAAGCTGCCGGGCTTCGAAGAGTTCGACTACGATTTCCTTGACCCGCCCTCGCGCCGCCGGGGGGCTGCCCGCCGCGCGCGGGACCACTGGTCGGGCCTGCCCGTCGAGGGGGCGGGGCGTGCCGGGCCGGAGATCCTTCTCCGCGGCCCGCGCGACCCGGTATTCACCGAGATCGCCCGCCTGGCCCGGGAGCGCGACAACTCGCCGGTGGTGATTCAGGAATGAACAAGGGGGAAAACGGAATGGAGGACGAAGCAGGCCGCGGAGCACGAGGCGGGAGCTTGCGGCGCCGCCACCTGGTTTTCGGGTGGGGGACCCTGCTGCTGTTTCTCTCGCTCGGGCTGGTTCTCGACGGCTTTCACGGCTTCAAGGTCGGCTGGTATCTCGATGCGGACAACGAGACGCGCCGGAGAATGTGGACCCTCTGCCACGCCCACGGAACCCTGCTGGGGCTCGTCCACCTCGCGTTCGCGTCGGCGCTCCGCGCGGTCCCGGACTGGAGCGGCCGGACCAGGCGGACCGCCTCCTGGTCGCTGATCGGGTCGAGCGTCCTGCTTCCCGGGGGTTTCTTCCTGGGCGGGCTTTTCTTCTACGGGGCGGACCCGGGACTGGGCGGTTTTCTGATTCCGCTTGGCGGTCTGCTGCTGCTGCTGGGGGTCGGCCTGACGGCCTGGCAGGTGCGCGGCGCGAGGGTCGAGGAGTCCTGAAGGGAGGTTGGCGAAGCTCGAGAAGGACCGCTTTGCCGTCCTGCAGTTTTCGCCTTTCCGCACGCAGCATCAACCCGGGCCGGGCGGCACCTGAAGGTCGGCCGGCGCGGAGCTCAGGCGCTTTCGATTAAGCCGCCTGAACCGGCCCCAAGTTTCCTCACTGAAACCGACATGGAGATTTCACAATGAGCTCAAACGACAAGGTCGCCCTCGTTACAGGGGCGGGAAGCGGTATCGGTCAGCGCTCCTCCCTGGCCCTGCTCAAGGAGGGATACTCGGTCGCCCTGGCCGGCCGCCGCGAGGAGGCGCTGCGGACGACCGTCGATCTCGCCGGGCCGGATGCGGAGCGCGCCCTGCCCGTGCCGTCGGATGTCGCGGACCCGGACGCGGTGCGGGCGCTGTTCGCCAGAACCAGGGAGGAGTTCGGGCGCCTGGACCTGCTTTTCAACAACGCCGGCATGGGGGCGCCCGGGGTGCCCCTGGAGGACCTGACCTTCGAGCAGTGGACGGCGGTCGTAAACGTCAACCTGACCGGGGTGTTCCTGTGCACGCAGGAGGCGTTCCGGATCATGAAGGACCAGGACCCGCGCGGCGGCCGCATAATCAACAACGGCTCGGTGTCGGCGCACGTGCCCAGGCCCAACTCGGCGCCGTACACGGCGACCAAGCACGCCGTTCAGGGACTGACCCGGGCAACCTCGCTGGACGGAAGGAAGTACGACATCGCCTGCGGGCAGATCGACATCGGCAACGCCGCCACCGACATGACCCGGCGGATGGACGACGGGGTTCCGCAGCCCGACGGATCGACGATGGTGGAGCCGCGCATGGACGCCGACGACGTGGCGCGGGCGGTGGTCTACATGGCCAGCCTGCCGCTGGAGGCGAACGTGCAGTTCATCACGGTGATGGCGACGAAGATGCCGTACATCGGACGCGGGTGACGGACGGTTCTTCGCGCCGGACCCTTCCTGATCCGTCGGCGGGGGCAGGGAATTTTTCGAGAAGAGTTGGGGGAAGCGGATGTAACGGCGGCGGGGCGGGAAGTCAGGTGGCGCTCGCGGAGGGCTCCGCCGGCTCCGGGTTCAGCAGCGTCGCTATGTGCACCGCCTGAAACAGCGTCGCCGGCTCCAGCTGCGTCCGCAACGCCCGCTTCCGCGGCAGCAGCGTCGTTTCCCCGAGCATGGGCGGCGACACCACGACCTCTACGCGTCCCGGGTTGATGTCGAGGTTGCCCCGAGGGCATTTGGGCCAGACCTGGTGAATGCCGCGAAAGGCGAGCGGCACGATCACCGTGTCCTGTGGCAGGTAGGCGAACAGGGCGTGCTGCATCGGCAGGATCTGCAGCGCGTACGCAGCCACCGTTCCGGCGCCGTAAACCACCCCCGGCCGCTGCTCCAGGAACTCGGCGAACCGCTGCGTCGGATTGCCGGTGTCCTTGCTGCGGCGCAGGATGACGTAGCCGTCCACTTCTTCGCTCAAGGTGTCGATGCGGTCCGGGGTGATGCCGATCAGCGAGAACTCCCGGCCTCCGATCCTGAAAGCCGTGGCGTCGAGGAGCCGCTCCCGCGACAGGATGGTGCACGGCCGCGGTCCTTCCCATCCCATGGCCCGGCACAGCTGCGGCGATTGCAGGACGCCGTACATCACCGGGTGGTCGAGGAGGCTGAGATGGGTCGGCAGGAAGGCGACCTTGCGCGCCCCCGGCTCTCCCAGGCGGAGCTCACGCGCCATCTCCTCGAACAGCGGATCGACCGTCACCTCGAGCTCGATGCCGAACAGGTCGAGCACCCTCGAGCCCATGTCGAGCATGCACTTCCAAGCCTTCTCGATGCGCACCTGCTCGGGGACCTCGGGGCGCCAGAGGCTCAATTTTACCTTGCGTGCCTGGCGGAAGAGCCGCAGCCAGGCCAACAGCCGCGCCCTCCGTTTCCATACGGAAATCGTCCCCGTCGTTCCGACGCCGGGGTACTCGAGGAACCGTCCGGTCTTGTCGTCGAGGAAAAGCAGAGGCACTTCCACCGGCGGGATTTCATCTCCGCCGCGGGCGCGCCGGCGCAGGGCGTTGGCCTTGGGGATCAGGGCGGTCACGAGGTCGATCATGTCCCGCGTGAGATAGCTGTACTGCTGGCCGTACCAGTATTCGCGGGGCCGGATCTGGGCCGGGTCCTCGAGGTGGGCCTGGAGGAACTCCAGCAGCATCCCCTGCGCCAGGCGCACGTGCAACTCGAGCTTCTCGAGCCAGCTGCGGCGGACCTTGCCCCGCAGCCGCGAGACCAGCAGGTCGAGGTCGGTCACCGCCTTCCATATCGAGATCCCGAACCAGATGAAATTGCTGAAGGTGTTGAAGCGGACCGCGAGGTGCTCGCCGGCGGCGAGCATGTCGACCACGGCCTCGGCGATGCCGGTGAGATGGTCGCGCAGCGTCGCGGTCCGCGGGTTCCCGGCCGCGTCGGTGCAGGAGTATTCCTGCGTCCAGCGGGGGTCGTCCGGGTCGGCGTCCCGGTGCACTTTCTCGGCGACCGAGGTCGCCAGCGCCAGGGGCGCGCGGGCGACGCGGAACTCGACGAGCGCCGCCTCCCCCTCGTCGAGGGGAACCGGGTCTTCGCGGCGCAGGGCTTCGAGGTAGACGGTCTGGTAGAGCTGCAGGAAGTCGCGCTCGTCTCCGGCGCCCCGCTCGCGGAACTGGCGCTGGATCCGGGCGAAGAGGCGGTTGCTCTCGTGGTAGGCCGGCAGCCTCGCGCTGTAGCGTTCGTACGCCTCCCCGAGGCGGCTGTCGCGGCGGGACGGCGTGCCGTCGTAGATCTCGGCAATCAGGGCGGCGCGCCTGGCGAGGGCATCGGGTCCTGGCACCTGGCCCGGCCCCGGACTGCAGGGCCAGGCGACATCGTCGGGGTTCCAGCCGGCGAAGTGCCCGTCGGCGCGGGCGACGCGCAGAAGCTCCTGCGCGGCTTCGTCGTACCTGGAGAGGATCTCCTCGAGATTTTCGCTGACCTGGGCGAGGGCTTCCTTCACGCCGCCAAGATAAGCCAGTGCCGTACGGGGCTACAAATGGCAAAGGGCGGCGGGCGCTCGTCCCGGGAATCAGGGCTTGCGAGCGCTGATGACCCGGGTGCCGTCTTCCAGCTCCCGCAGTTCCGGAGGGGCCAGACCGGCCTGGCGCATCCAGTCGCGATGCTCTCCCCCGGTGTACGAGCGCCCTTCCCCGTAGATGTTGAGGAAGGCGAGGTTGCACAGCGCCCCTTTGGCGGGGGTCGCGCGGCCGTCGTCGAGGATGCCGGCGCCGATGACGTGGAGGGCGCCTCCCGGACGCAGCAGCCCGGCGGCGCGGCCGACGACCCGGCGCGCCTGCCCCGGGCTCAACACCTGCAGGAAGGAGACCATCAGCACCGCGTCGAAGGAGCCGGGGGCCAGGCGGGAGCGGTCGGTTTCGGACATCACCACCTCGTCGGCGGTGAGGTCGGCTGCGGCGACTTCGATCCGCTCCGCCACCGTGGATCTGGAGACGAATTCCCTGGTCATCTCGGCGACGCGGGGCAGCTCCACCGCCACGGCGCGGAGCTCGGGAAGCTCCCCGGCAAGGGCGATGAGGACCCCCCCGGAGCCGCTGCCGATATCGGCGACGCGGCGGCAGCCGCCGAGCCAGTCGCCGCCCGCCAGCTCCCGTCCCCGCTGGAGGGCCATGGAATGCAGTCCTCCGAGGAAGGCAGCCAGCTCCTCCCCGGGCATGGCGGCGAAGTCCTTCTCTGCCAGCGGACGGCCTTCCAGGATCGAATCCGCGGTTTTCAGGGCGGCGTTCCAGAGGATGGCGAGCAGCTCCTGGTGGCCGGCGAGGTACTCCCCTTTCCCCGGAACGAGGTAACGGCCGGCTTCCAGGCTGTTGCGGAAGCGGAGCTCACCGGGTGCAGGTTTTCCTGGCGCGGCCGGTTTTTCGGCAGTGAGGAGGTCGACCGCGGCCAGGGCGTACAGCAGCTGGTCGAGGCGGCGGCGGTCGGCGCCGAGCCGTTCAGCCAGCTCGGAGGCGGTGGCCGGACCGCTTTCAAGCATGGCGAACAGGTCGAGCCGCAAACCCGCAAGCAGCGCGAAAGAGGGCAGGATGTCGAGCAGCTTCTCGAGCCGCTCGCCGGTGGCTGTACCCGGCTTCACTTGCTGGGATCGTGACATGGGATCGGGTGCCGGTGGTTCGCCGCAGGCCCTGGTCTGGGGGGTTCTCGTTCTCCCCGTGAAAGGTGCCCGCAGGTCCGGTGAAAGGTCAATCGCCAGCATTGCCGGCCGTGGGGAGGAGGTTCTTCAGCTTCGGTTCCTTTTTCGGGCGCGGCGCGTACCCCTGCGGGGATTCGACCGGCGCCGCAGGCACGAAGAGGTTTGGTAAGAACAAAGGGCCGGCCCCGTGAACGGGAGCCGGCCCTTTCGGTTTCGAAGGGTTTCGCGGATGCAGCCCGGGGCGGCAGTCCGGAGAAGAAGCTAGCCCGCCTTCGGGCCGCCCTGCAAGGCAAGCGTCAGGGAAAGGGCAAGCACCCACCAGAACAGGCGCTGAACTGCAGCGGTCGAGTCCCTCCAGGTTCGCCATCTGTAAATCATCGCAATCCTTTCATCGTCGCATGGTCGGGGTGGACGGAGACGAATCGCATTCGTCTCCACGGCATGTTTCGATTCGCCCTTCACGAACCAGATGCCTCGACCGTCGTCGCGCCGCTCAGGTTACGAGGGGGGCGACGATGAACACGAAGAGGCTGACAAGTCCGTACATCAGGCCCTGGTTCAACAGCTCGCGTCGCATGGGCATGCCTCCTTTCGGTTTTGAGGTTGCTTTCGATTCGGATATCAGTATCACTCCCGCCTCCTTTGCCTTCCGGGACAGGCACGAAAAAACCGCAGGCACTCGCGGTGTCTGCGGCTCGTCCGTCGGATCGGGTTCCCCTTGCGAGGGCCGGTCCGATCATCTACAGATCGTCGGCTCCGCCGGGTCGCACTCGCACACACCTTCAGGTATTCCGAAGGAGATTGGGCTGAGTGCGATCGGCAGCGTTTCTCTCAGCTCGTTCCTTCGGTTGTCGACAGCTGGGCCATGCTTTCCTCGAGTGTTTGCATGGTGAACAGTTGCGCCAGACAGCATGCAAGATATGTGCCAGGTGCCGGCGCCGGTTGTAACTCCCTGTGGATTAAAGCAGATGGGTTGTTCAGGCTTCCAGGGCGCCGGTGCGGGGGGACAATTCCTGCAACAATTGCACGGAATCGGCTGCAACAATTGCCTCGCCGAGTCCGGTTCCCGGGATCCCGACCGGGATTCAGGGTCATCCGGGCCGGGGTCTGCCCCGGCGTCCGCGGCCGCCAACGCCGGGTGGGCTTCAAAAAACGGGCTTCGCCGCGGACGAAGCGCGTTTGCGGACCCGGCCCACGCCGGAGAGGAGGCCGGCTGAAAGCCTCGTTTCTGCCGCTGTCTTCCGAGGTTTATCTTTGATCCCCTCTCAGGGGCGGCCCGATTGGGGGTTGAATGTCCCGAAAGCAGACACGGAGGGGAATTGTTGGAAAAACGCAGCTTCGTCAGCGACAACAACGCCGGCATTCACCCGGAGGTGCTGCAGGCGATGATCGACGCCAACGCCGGCCACGAGGTGGGGTACGGTGAGGATCCGTACACGGAGAGGGCGGTCCAGGCCTTTCGCGACCACTTCGGGGAGGAGACGGAGGTGTTCCTGGTATTCAACGGAACCGCCGCCAACGTCGTCAGCGCCGCCGGGGTCTGCACGCCGTACCAGGCGCTGATTTGCGGCGACTGCTCGCATATCCACGTCTCGGAAAGCGGCGCCGTCGAGCGCTTCATCGGCTGCCGGGTTTACCCCGCCCCTACCGTCGACGGCAAGCTGACGGTCGACGCCGTGGAGCCGCTGACCCGCGAGGAAATTCCCGGACACAGCAGCCAGCCGCGCCTCCTTTCGATCACGCAGGCCACGGAGTGGGGCACGGTCTATACTGTTGCGGAGACGCGGGCGCTGGCCGATTTCGTCCACGCAAACGGGATGCTGCTGCATCTCGACGGGGCGCGACTCGCCAACGCCGCCGCCGCCCTCGGCCTGTCGCTGCGCGCCGTTACCCGGGACGCCGGGGTCGACATCGTCAGCTTCGGGGGCACCAAGAACGGCATGATGATCGGGGAGGCGGTGCTGTTCTTCGATCCCGGGCTGGCGCGGGACTTCGGCTACGTGCGCAAACAGGGTCTGCAGCTGGCTTCGAAGATGCGGTTCATCAGCGCCCAGTTCGAAGCGGTGCTGCGCGGCGGCTTGTGGCGCCGCACCGCCGGGCACGCCAACCGCATGGCCCGGCTGCTGGCGGAAAAAGTCAGCGGCGTGCCGAACCTGAAGATCCTGTATCCCACCGAAAGCAACGGCGTCTTCGCCGAAATCCCCACCCCCTGCGTCGCCGAGCTCCAGAAGGAGTTCAATTTCGTTGCCTTCAACCTCAGCGGTCCCGCCTGCGTGGTGCGCTGGATGGCTTCCTTCGACACCACCAGGGACGACGTCGAGCGGTTCGCCGCCGCGGTCGCCAGGATCGTCGGGGGCTACACCCCCTGATGCGGGTTCTCGGGGCGGCCTGCGTAGCGGCAGCCCTGTGCGGCTGCCAGAGCGCCATCATAGCGGGCAAGGCCTACTACGAAGAAGAGAAGGATTACGACAAGGCCCGCCAGTACCTGGAGCTGGGGATACAGCAGTCTCCCGGGAACCCCGAAGCCCACTTCTGGCTGGGCCGGGTGCACGCCGCCCAGGGCGACTTCGAGGCCATGGCGGCGGCCTTTGCGCGTTCGCTCGAGTTGAGCTCCGAGTACGACGTCACCATCACCAGGTTGAGGGTCCGGTATTTCAACGAGGAATACAACCGCGGCATCGGCCTGGTGCGCCACCACCCGCCCGACTACCCCGGTGGGCTGGTCGCTTTCCGCAACGCCGCCATCATCGATCCGGAATCGAGGGACGCCCGGAGAAACCTCGCATACGTCTACTACAGTCTCGATAGTCTCGCCGCGGCCGCGGGGGCCTACGGCCATCTCCTGGAAAGCAATCCGGCGGACGAGGATGCGCTCCTCAACATCGGCAGCGTGTACATCGCCATGGGGCGCCACAGCGACGCTCTGGAAGCCTTCCGGAAGCTTCGCGAACAGGATCCCTTTCACGACGGGGGAACGCGCAAGCTCGCGGCCCTTTGCGAGCAGCTCGGCGAGCTGGAAGAGGCTGGAGAGCTGTACCGGCAGCTGACGCTGATCGATGCCGCGGACTCGTCGTCGCTCCTCGGCCTTGGCCGGGTCCGGCGCGCTCTCGGGGAGCCGTTCCAGGCAATCGAGGCCCTCGAATCCGCCCTCGCCATCGATCCGGCGGACAGGGAGGCGTTCTACCAGTTGGCGATGGCGTACGCGGAACTGGGAAACAGCGAGGAGGCGATACCGAGGCTGGAGGTCCTGACGGTCCGCATGCCGGAGAGGGTGGAAGTCTGGGCGGAGCTGTCCAGGCAGTACGCGGCCAGGGGCTGGAGTGAGCGCAGCCGGCGGGCGGCGGACCGGGGTCGCGCCCTTTCGGAGGCGGATGACTGAAGGGCGCCGCCTGGGCCCTGGACCGGGTTTCTGACGCTCAGAAACCGAGAACCATCGTCCAGAACGGGGACTTTCCGACCTCGATGTCCTCCCCGAAGGGCTCCAGGCTCCCGGACTCCTCGTCGATCCGGAAGCAGCGCATCAGGTTGGCGGCCTCTCCGGTGCAGTAACAGAAGCGCCCGCCCGGGTCGATGTTGAACGATCGCGGGCTCGAGGGCACGGGGAAGTGGCCGAACGGGGTGAGGGTGCCGTCTCCGGCGATTTCGAACCCGGCGATGGAATCCCCGGGCCCCCGGTTCGAAGCGTAGAGCCACCTGCCGTTGGGGTGGACCTCGACGTGGGCGCAGTGGCTGGTCTCGGCGTAACCCTCCGGCAGGGTCGAGACGGTCTGGAAGATCTCAAGCGTTCCGCCGCCGGCGTCGTAGCGGTGAGCAGTGACGCTGTTTCCCTGCTCGTTGACGGTGTAGACGACGTCGCCCCCGGGGCCGAAGCACATGTGGCGCGGTCCGGTGTAGTCGTCGGGCGGGATCACTTCGGCAGGGTCGTTCGCCGTCAGTTGTCCCGAGCTGCTGTCGAAGCGGAACTGGGAGGTCTTGTTGACGGGACAGACGTGGGGGATGAACACGAACCGCTCGGTCGGATCGATCAGCACGGCGTGGGCTTTCTCCCCGGTGTCGACGCGCTGTACCAGATCCCCGATGGAGCCGTCGCCGGCGATCGCGTGCACGGTCACTCCGCCCCCGGTGTAGTACCCTGCGATCAGGAAACGGCCGCCTCCGCCGGCGACCGCGAGAGCGGGAGTGGCGTGTCCTGTCGCCACCTTGTTTATATGCTCCAGGGCGCCGGTCCCCCGGTCCAGACGGTAGCTCGAAAGCTCGGTCGAGCCGACGTGGGCCCCGTAGACCCGGTCACCGGAGGGCCCCGGGGTCAGGGCCCCGATCGGGCCGTGCGCCGGGCTGACCCCGGCCAGTTCCAGGGCGCCGCTTGCGGCGTCCATCGAATACGTCCTGATCTCTTCGTCGCCGGTTAGAGCGACAAACACGAAAAACCGGGAAGCGTCAGTCATTTCCTTGCTCTCTGTGAGGTGGGACCGCGGCCCGGCTCAGCGCCGGGTGCTCGGGGGAAAGGTATGGAGATCTCCCGGGCTCTCAAACGGCCCGATCGAGCGTGCGGTACTGTATCGCCTCGGAAATGTGCTGTTCCGAGATGTCGTCGGCGCGGTCGAGATCGGCGATCGTCCGGCCGACTTTGAGGATCCGGTCGTAAGCGCGCGCAGAGAGTCCGAGGGTCTCGATCGCCCGGCCGAGCAGTTTCTCGCCCCCCTCGGTGAGGGGGCAGTAACGGCGAATGTCCCTGGCTTCCATATGGCCGTTGCAGAAGAGGTCCTCGCGTTCTTCGAAGCGGTGCCGCTGAATCCGCCGCGCCCCTTCGACACGCTGTCTGAAATCGGACGACGGTACCCGATCGGAGCGGGACGCGAGCTCCCGGTACTCGACGCCCGGTACGTCGATGTGGATGTCGATGCGGTCGAGGAGCGGCCCTGAGATACGGGCGCGGTAGCGCTCGACAAGCAACGGCGTGCAGGTGCAGTCCCGCCTCGGGTCGGAGAGGAACCCGCACGGGCAGGGGTTCATGGCGGCGATCAGCATGAAGCGGGCGGGAAACGACAGGGTCACCGAAGCGCGGCCGATGGTGATGCGGTGGTCCTCCAGGGGTTGCCGCAAGGCCTCGATCACGTGCTTCTGGAACTCCGGCAGCTCGTCGAGGAAGAGAACCCCGTGATGGGCGAGGGAAACCTCCCCGGGCCGCGGGTGCGAGCCCCCACCGACAAGCCCGGCATTGGAAATGGTGTGATGCGGCGCCCGGAACGGGCGCGAGGCGACGACGGCTTCCCCGGGCGGCAGCGCTCCGGCCACGGAGTGTATCTTGGTCGTCGCCAGCGCTTCTTCCAGCGACATGTCGGCGAGGATCGACGGCACCCGGCGGGCGAGCATGGTCTTGCCCGAACCGGGGGGGCCGATCATCAGGATGTTGTGCGACCCCGCGGCGGCGACCTCGAGGGCGCGCTTGGCGTGCTGCTGGCCCCCGACGTCGGCGAAATCGAAATCAGGGTGAATGCCCTTGGCGAGAACCTGGGCGTCGTCGAAGTCGTGGGGGGCGACGCGCACGCTGCCTTCGAGTATCTCCACCGCCTCGCGCAGGGTGCCGACGCCGTAGACCAGGGGGCCTCCGGCGAGAGCTGCCTCGCGGGCGTTCTGCCGGGGCACGATCATTCCGTAGACCTCCGGTTCCATGTCGGTGGCCACGGAGAGTGCACCGGTGACCGGGCGCAGACTGGCGTCGAGGGAGAGTTCTCCCAACAGCACGAAGTCGCTCAGGCGGGGGGTGTCGACCTGCCCGGAGGCCACGAGGATTCCCACGGCGATCGGCAGGTCGAAGGCGGATCCGACCTTGCGGATACCTGCCGGGGCGAGGTTCACGGTGACGCGCCGTCGCGGCCACTGGAAACCTGCATTGCGGATCGCCGCCATGACGCGCTCCCGGCTCTCGCGCACCGCGCTGTCGGGCAGGCCGACGACGCAGAAGGTCGGCAGGTGGCGGTCGGTGTCGACCTCGACGTGGACGAGATAGGCGTCGATACCGAGGGTTGCGGCGCTCAGGACGGTGGCCGGCATGGGGATCGGGCCGCAAATCACGTGCCCGCGGGGCCACCCGGAAGTCCGGGCCGACGACGCGCCGGCGCGTATCCGGGGGGTTACACTCCGTACCCTGTGGGAGTCGGGACTCCCTGGGCACGCCCCGGGATCCCTGAAACCCCTGGCCGGCAGCCGGCTTTCCAGTGCCCCGGGCATGCCCGCGCCGAAATGAGGCTGGCGCTTCGTCTCAGCCGCCGCCCCCGAGGCACCTGCACCCGGCCGTTGCCGGAACAAAAGGGCAGGTGCTGCCGGGTTGCTTGAGACAGGGGAGAGGTTGGGCAATATTTGGGTTTCGGACCCCGGGACATAGTGTCCCGTCGCAGAGATAGATTGACAAAATTGGGATGCCGAGGCGCCCGGCTCACAAGGCGCCTGAGCGAGTCGTACCGAGGGTGTACGGGGAGCGAAGGCAACGCCGTGAGCCGGGATGGATCGGCGTCCCAATGTCGAGATATTTCTGCGACGGGGCACTAGCGAACCGCCGAGGGGACGAATCGTTTTCAGGACCCCCTGAGACAGATGGCCGACCGAAACGGACAGCTCGACACCCTCGAACGCGAGGGCTTCCTCCACGTTCCCGGCGCCCTGACCGCAGCCGAGACCGAGGGCGTCAGGAAGCGGGTCGACCACGCCCGTGAGATGGGGTGGGAAGAGGGGCTCAACGCGGTCGGCAACATGTGGTTCGACTCCCTCCTGCAACGCGAGCCCGGAAATTTCCGGTTCCTGGTTGCTCACCCGAGCGTGGCTCCCTTTCTCGAGGGCATGATGGGCCGGCAGTGCCAGCTGCGCAGCCTGCGCTGCCACATCAATCCCGGGCCCTACCTGCAGGAGTGGCACATGGATTTCTACGGGTACTGGGAGGAAAGACGGCGTGTCGGGCGCCACCGGCTCGCCGTGCAGCCCGCCGGAGTCAACACGACCTTCTACCTGCAGGACAACAACCCCGGGGACGGCCACCTGAAGTTCATCAGGGGCGGCCACCTCGTGGAGCCGCCGCATCTGCACCCGCTGGACCGCCCCCGGTTCGAGGAGTGGTGCGAGGGGCAGGAACACGTCGTTCTCCATCCCATGGCGGGAGACGCCGTAGTGTTCCTGAGCCACATCCCCCATCAGGGAGCCAAGGAGAGGGAAGATATGGAACGCAGCAACGTGGTCTGCCACTACCATGTCGCGCCGATGTACGCCGGCATCTGGCACGTGTCGCGGCCTCCAGGGGAAGCGGCCGATACCTTTCCCTTCGCGGCGGCCGGCTCATGACCCCGCTGCGGTTCGCACGGATTGGTCTATTGGCGGCGGCCGCCCTTGCCGCCGCCTGCGGCAGCGAGCCCGAACGGGCACCCGGCGATGCCTCCGGGGCATCGGAACCGGGCAGTGCCGCGGGGCTTGACGGCGCTCTCGAGTCCTACCTGAGGGCGCAGGAAGCCCTGGCCGCCGACAGCTTCGAGCCGGCACGTCAGGCCGTGGCGGCGATGCAGGAGCACCTGGACCCGGAGGGTGCCGGGCTGGCCGCTGCCGCCGCTGCTGCTGCCGACATCGAGACTTTGCGCGCCGCGTTCCTGCCGCTGTCGAACGCCCTGCTCGACAGCGAGCTCCCCGAGGGTTACCGGGTCGCCCATTGTCCGATGGCCTTCGACTGGGAGGGGGCGCACTGGATTCAGAAGGAAGGGGAGATCGCCAATCCGTACTACGGATCGGGGATGCTGCGATGCGGTGTGTTCGTGGAGGCCGAAGCAGACGAAGATTCCGGCAGTTGAACGGTCGCTTCCCAGGCGCTGAGGAAGTGCGCCGCCCGGTGCCGTCCTTTCCCGGAGAGAACCGATGAAGCCGATCCATTTGACGGTCCGTTATTTCCAGGACAGTCCTCCGAAGGGCCAGCCGTACCGCGAAGAGTTTTTCATCAGGCGCGAGACGACCATGTCACTTCCAGTCCGCGAAACCGCCCTGGTGCTGGTCGACGTGTGGAACAACCACTTCATCGAGAGCTGGCTGGAACGGGCATCGCAGGTGACGCGGGAGGCCGTGGTTCCCGTCCTGGAGGCTGCCCGTACGGCAGGCCTCACCATCGTTCACGCCCCCTGCCCCGAAGTGGCGGCGCAGTTCGATCAGCTCGCGCGCCACCGGCCGCCGCCGCACGAGCCGGAGCCGGACTGGCCGCCGGCCGACTTCCGTAACCGGCAGGGGGCTTATGCCGCTTACCGCGGCCCCCGGGACCAGCCTCCCGGCATTCCCCGGATAGAGCCGCTCGGCATGTCTCCGGCCATAGAGGTAGAGGACGACGACTTTGTTGTCGCCACCGGCCAGCAGTTGCACGATCTCTGCCGCGAGCGGCGGATCCTGCACCTGGTGTTTGCCGGATTCGCGACAAACTGGTGCGTACTGGGCCGGGACTACGGGATGCGCGCCATGCGCAGGCGGGGCTACAACCTGATTCTGCTGCGCGACGCAACCATGGGGGTGGAGTTCCCCGATACCCTGGGCGCACTGACGGCGACCGAGCTTGCGGTTCGCGAAGCGGAGCAGCAGATCGGGTTTTCGGCTTCCAACGAGGATTTCCTCGCGGTATGCCGGGGGGCGGGCAAGGGCTAGTTGAGGTCCAGCTGCCGCAGCAGGTCCTCGTAAGGACCGGTCCGCTGTCCGGGACGCATGTAGACCTTGCGCATGTAGTCGAGGGCCCCGGAAACCGACTCGAACTCCGCGGCGAGCGCCTTGAACACCGATGCCTGCGGCGACATCGTCATTTCCATGCGCTCGGCAACGATGCCGTATGCCTGTTGCCCCTGCTCGAGGTAGTAGTCCAGGAGGGATTCGGCTTCCAGGTGAGCGCGGAAGAGGCCGCTCATGAACAGGGTGTAGTCGCCGCAGTGCCGTCGCACCTCCACTTCCCGTTCATACCGGTAGGGGACCGCGGAGTTCCACGCCCGCATCAGTTCCAGCAGCATGGCGGCCACGGTTTCCAGGCGCCGGCCGCGAGCGTCGCGGATCCGGTAGAGCTCGTCGGTGCGGGCAAAATCGGAGAGCAGCCGGGTTACGTAGTCGATCAGCTCGCGGCTCTGCAGGCCCAGCATACCGAAAGAAGGGGCCACCATGTGCTGGAAGAACCTGCGCAGCCCGGCCTGCGATTCCGCCGTGAGAGGTCTGTTTCGAATGGGTCGCGGCATGTCACACGTTGAGCGGGAATAGTGTCATATTATATCCATCATGCATTTCCGACAAAGGAGTAACCGCCCCTTCGCGCCGGACTGCAGCGGTCCCGGCAGCAGTCCGGGTCGAGTTGCCGCCGCTGTTATTCGGGGGGCCTCGGAATCGACCCCCTCCGAGGCGAGGGCATAACACCGTGTCTCCCGGGCGCAAATTTACGATGTTGCTCATCCCCGAAGAGGGGGGGCGCACCTACGAATTCAAGATACCGCGCGTCATAGTCTGGTTTCTGGCGCTGCTCGCTGCGGGCGCAGCCGTGTTGCTGGCCATCGGGGCCCGTTACCTCTTCGAGGCACATACCCTCTCTTCCGAGGTGGAGCGGCTGGAAAGGGAACGGCGGCACCTGACCGAAGCGGTGATGCAGATCGACGAACTCGAGGAAACCCTCGGTCGCCTGCAGAGCCAGAGCGACCAGCTGCGCCGCATACTGGGCAGCCGGAGCGGTTACCACTCCCCGCAGCAAGGTTCGGCCGCCGGCCGCTATCGCGGCCGCTTCGTCTCTTCGGTGTTCCGGCTGCAACACGGTCAGATCCGCACCGTCCCGGCACTGTGGCCTGTCCGGGGCGTCCTCCGCCAATCTTCCGGCAGGAAGGGGGTGCTCATCGCCACGCCGCCGGGGAGCCTGGTGCGGGCGACGGCAGCTGGCCGGGTGACGGAGGCAGGTTACGACCGGCGGCTCGGGTACGCACTGCGCATCGATCACGGCAGCGGCCTTTCCAGTCAGTACGGCCACAATCGCATACTCCTGGCCGAACCCGGTGAGTACGTTTTCCGGGGCCAGCCGGTAGCGCTGTCCGGCGCACCGCCGGGCGGTGGAATTCCGGGGATTTACTACGCTGTGGTTGAAAACGGGGAAGTCCGGGACCCCAGCCGTTTCCGTCTGTGGTTATGAACGCCGGGAAAGGAGAAGAGGAGGGCACGGTAATCGGCCGCGACGCGCAAGTGGACGGGGTATTCGATATCGACCATCCCGTGCGCGTCGACGGAAAGCTCAGCGGGCGTCTGAGGACGTCCGGAGCCCTGACCGTAAGTGAAGAAGGCATCGTCGAGGCAGAGGAGATCGAAGTGGAGGAAGCTGTTATCAAAGGCCGCGTGGTGGGCAGAATCGCAGCCATACAAAGTGTCCGCCTCGCCTCGACTTCCCGGTTTCGGGGATCCGTCAGGACCCCCCACCTGGTGATCGAGGAGGGGGCTCAGGTCGACTATTCCTACCCGGAGGAATCCGGCACGGGCGCGGAGGTTACTCCGGGTTCCACCGAAGGGGACGGACCCTAGCAGAACCGCGCCAACGCCGGTTTCCGGAAACAGAAAAGGGGGGTTCCGCTGTGTCTGCGGAACCCCCCTTCTTTTTGGATCGCCGGATGGGACTAGTACATGTCACCGCCCGGAGGACCCGCGGGCGGTGGCGGTTTTTCTTCCGGGATTTCGGCAACCAGGGCTTCGGTCGTCAGCAGCAGGCTGGCGATGCTGGCGCCGTTTTCGACGGCGGTACGCGAGACCTTTGCAGGGTCGGTGATGCCGGCCTTGACCAGGTCTTCGTACTTCTCGGAGAGGGCGTTGAAACCGTAGGACGCCTGTTTGCTGGCTTTGACCTTCTGCACGACGATCGCCCCTTCGTGACCGGCGTTGGAGGCGATCTGGCGCAGCGGCTCTTCGAGGGCGCGGCGCACGATGTTGACTCCCGTCGCCTGGTCCCCCTCGAGGTCGAGGTCGTCGAGAGAGCTCAGCGCCCGGATGAAAATCACACCGCCGCCGGCGACGACGCCCTCTTCGACCGCGGCGCGGGCGGCGTGCAGCGCATCTTCGACGCGGGCCTTCTTCTCTTTCATCTCCGTCTCGGTAGCGGCGCCGACGTTGATGACGGCCACGCCGCCGGCCAGTTTGGCCAGCCGCTCCTGCAGCTTCTCGCGGTCGTAGTCCGAGGTGGTCTCCTCGATCTGGGAGCGGATCTGCTGGACGCGTCCCTTGATGTCGGCCGGCTTGCCGCTGCCTTCGACGATGGTGGTGTTGTCCTTGTCGATGGTGACGCGCTTGGCCTGTCCGAGGTCTTCGAGGGTGGTGTTCTCGAGCTTGAGACCGGCGTCCTCGGAAATAACCCGGCCGCCCGACAGGCTGGCGATATCCTCGAGCATCGCCGTGCGGCGGTCGCCGAACCCGGGGGCCTTGACGGCGGCTACGCGGATCGTCCCGCGCAGCTTGTTGACCACCAGGGTCGCCAGGGCTTCGCCCTCGACGTCTTCGGCGATGACGAGCAGGGGCTTGCTCAGCTGCGCGATCTTCTCGAGCACCGGAACGAGGTCGCGCATGTTGGAGATCTTCTTGTCGTGGATCAGCAGGTAGGCGTCCTCGAGGTTGGCCTCCATGCTCTCCTGATCGGTCACGAAGTAGGGGGACAGGTAGCCGCGGTCGAACTGCATGCCCTCGACGACGTCGAGGCTGGTATCCATGCTCTTGGCTTCCTCCACGGTGATGACCCCGTCCTTGCCCACCTTGTCCATCGCATCGGCGATGAGGTCGCCGATGTCGCTGTCGTTGTTCGCGGAAGTGCGGGCGACCTGGGCGATCTCCTCGTGGCTCTTGACGTCCTTGGCGGACTTTTTGATGACGCCGACGACGGCGTCGACGGCGGCGTCGATGCCGCGCTTGATCTCCATCGGGTGAGCCCCGGCGGTGACGTTGCGGAGACCTTCGCTGAAGATGGTCTGCGCCAGCACGGTAGCGGTCGTCGTGCCGTCCCCGGCGACGTCGCTGGTCTTGGAAGCCACCTCGCGAACCATCTGGGCTCCCATGTTCTCGAACGGATCCTTGAGCTCGATTTCCTTGGCGACGGTCACCCCGTCCTTGGTGATCGTCGGCGAGCCGAACTTCTTGTCGAGCACGACGTTGCGACCCTGGGGACCCAGGGTTACCTTGACGGCGTCGGCGAGCGAATCCACTCCGGACTGGAGCGCTTCACGAGCCGACATTTCGAACTGCAGCTGTTTGGCAGCCATGGCCGAATCCTCCTGACTCTTGTTCTGGTAGTGGTGAGGGGAGTTGAGGTCGATTCCTGGCGGAACTGAAAGTAGCACTCTAAGGACAGGAGTGCTACTTCAACAAAGCGAAGTTGCGAATATAAGGATGACCCCGGAGCCTAGCAATAACAGCCCGCCTGGGGGCAGCGGGCACCGGGGCCCGCCGCGTCTGCTGGTATGCCCCGCCGGGACCGTCCCGTACGACAGGGCCTGGCAGTGGCAGAAAACCCTGCGCGAGCGCCGGGCCTCCGGCGAGCTTCCCGATCTTCTCCTGCTTCTGGACCATCCGCCGAGCTACACCCTGGGCCGTTCGACCCGACCCGGCCACCTCGCGGCCGCTGCCGCCAGGGGGATATCGATACACCGGATCGAGCGGGGGGGCAGCATCACCTATCACGGTCCCGGTCAGATCGTCGGTTACCCGATCGTCGACCTGCGCCCCAGGGGGCGGGACATCCACCGCTTCATCCGCGAGCTCGAAGAGGTGCTGATCCGGACGCTGTCCGAGCTTGGAGTCGTTGCCCGAAGGCGCCGCGGCCTTACCGGGGTCTGGGTTGAGGACCGGAAGATCGCCGCCATCGGGGTGCACGTCCGCCGCTGGATCACCATGCATGGATTTGCGCTCAATGTGACCACCGACCTCGACCCCTTCCGCTGGATCCGCCCATGCGGGCTCGACGTCGACGTGACCTCGGTTGCCCGGCTGCTGGGGGGAACTGCTCCCGGAATCGACGAGGTCGGCGCCATCGTCAGGCGCCAGTTCGAAGCGGTCTTCGAATGCCGCAGCGAGATGGTCGCGCCGGAACTGCTGGGGCCCATGCCTGATGACCCGGGCGTGCAGGCGGGCGGATTGCCGCTTTCAGAGGCAGCGGTTACCTTGGAAAATCCGGCGGCGGAATCACCTGTACCAACGGAAAACGACATCTACCGATCATGACCGACTGGCAACCCGCAGTACCATCGCGGGGACAGCGGATCAGCGCCGAGAGCGGCGGTCTGCAGGTTCCCGACAATCCCGTCATTCCGTTCATAGAGGGGGACGGCACCGGGCCCGACATATGGGCTGCGGCTTCGAACGTATTCGACGCCGCCGTCGAGAAGGCATATGGCGGCGGTCGCGCCATAGCCTGGATGGAAGTGCTTGCCGGTCAGAAGGCGTTCGACACCACCGGGGACTGGCTGCCCGGGGCGACGGTCGAGGCGTTCCGCGACTACCTGGTCGGCATCAAGGGGCCGCTGACAACGCCGGTCGGAGGCGGCATCCGCAGTCTGAACGTCGCCCTCAGGCAGATCCTCGACCTCTACGTCTGCCTGCGGCCGGTGCGTCACTTCGATGGGGTGCCGTCTCCGGTGCGGCAGCCCGAGCTCGTCGACATGGCGATCTTCCGCGAGAACACCGAAGACATCTACGCCGGCATCGAGTTTCAGTGCGGCGACGCCGATACCTCGCGGTTCAGCGACCTGATGGGAAAGCACTTTTCCGAGCGCTTCGCCAAGGTGCGTTTTCCCGATACGGCCGCCTTCGGCATCAAGCCGGTGTCGCGGGAGGGCACCTCCCGGCTCGTAAAGGCGGCCATCGACTACGCGGTCGATCGCGGCCGCGACAGCGTAACCCTCGTGCACAAGGGGAACATCATGAAGTTCACCGAGGGCGCTTTCCGCGACTGGGGGTACGAGTTGGCGAAGGAGCAGTACGGGGGCGCCGAGATCGACGGGGGACCTTGGGTTGGCCTGCAGGCGGACGGCCGCCGGATCGTCGTCAAGGACGTGATCGCCGACGCTTTTCTGCAGCAGATCCTCACGCGCCCGGCGGAGTACGCCGTCATCGCCACCCTCAATCTCAACGGTGATTACATCAGCGACGCCCTCGCCGCCTGCGTTGGCGGGATCGGCATTGCCCCCGGCGGCAACATCAACTACCAGTCGGGGCACGCCATTTTCGAAGCGACCCACGGCACCGCTCCCAAGTACGCCGGCCAGGACAAGGTGAACCCCGGCTCGGTGATCCTCTCGGGGGAGATGATGTTTCGCCACCTCGGGTGGAACGAAGCGGCCGACCTGATAGTCGACGGTCTCGAGCGCACCATCGGCACCAAGGTCGTGACCTACGACTTCGCCCGCCTTATGGAGGGCGCAACCGAGGTGAGGTGCTCCGAGTTCGGGGCGGCCATAGTCGGCAACATGGGGTAGGCCCCCATCCATCCTGACACATGGCGGATTCCAGGCTCACCCACGTCGACGAGTCGGGCCGCGTGCGCATGGTCGACGTCAGCGGCAAGGAGGTCACCGACCGGCTGGCGCGGGCCCGGGGCGAGATCCTCATGCAGGCGGACACGGTTCGCCTGATCACGGGCAACCGGATCGCCAAGGGGAACGTGATCGAGACCGCCCGTCTCGCCGGCATCATGGCGGCCAAGCGGACCGCGGATCTGATCCCCCTCTGCCACCCCCTCAACCTCACCGCGGTCGACCTGGAGTTCGAGATCGCCGAGGACCGCGTACGGGTGTGGGCGGAAGCGAGGATTTCGGCCAGGACCGGAGTGGAGATGGAAGCCCTGACCTCGGTGACCGCGGCATTGCTTACGATCTACGACATGTGCAAGGCGGTCGATCGGGAGATGGTGCTGTCGGAGGTCAGGCTGATTGAAAAAAAGGGGGGGAGCCGGAACGGCCCGGGCCGGGAGACAGGTTCGCGGCCCTGAGTCCCCGGGGGGCAACGGACAGGCGTCCCCGCATGCCGGACATCGGCCACCGATGCCGCCGGCTTCGCTGAAAAGTGCATCGGCCTCCGGTGGACTGCCCCGTTTCGAGGCGGCTCAATCCAGCAGGCCTGCGACCTTCAGCAACACCGCCTTCTGGCTGTGGAGGCGGTTTTCCGCCTGCGGATAGATCAGCGAGCGGGGATCGTCGAGAAGCTCACCCTCGATCTCGTACCCCCGGTGGGCTGGCAGGCAGTGCATTACCCGCGTATCGAGGCCGCGCAGCAGCTCGCGGTTTACCTGGTACTGCTGGAACTCCTCGATGCGCCGTTCCTTCTCCCTGGCGAATGCCGGATCCGCGAAGTACTCCATGTCGATCCAGGTGTCGGTGTAGATGACGTCGCTCTCCTCGGCCGCGGCGCGCAGGTCCCCGGAGGTCCGGAAGGCACCCAGATTCCGGGCTTCCTGAAAGAGCTCCTCGTCCATGGCCGCAGGGTTGGTTTCGGGGGCGACGACGATGATCTCCATGCCGAGTTTCGCGGCTGCTGCGATCAGGGAGTTGGTGACGTTGTTGTGGACCCCGGTGTAGGTCAGGCGGATTCCCTCGAGGCGTCCGAAAGTTTCCTGGATGGTCTGCAGATCCGCGAGGATCTGCATGGGGTGGTAGCGGTCGCAGCAGCCGTTCATCACCGGTACCATCGAGCTTTCCGCCGTCGTGAGCACGTCCTTGTGAAGCAGGAGGCGGGCGACGATGAAGTCGCAGTAAGAGGACAGCACCCGCACCTCGTCTCCGAGTTCCGCCAGGGCGAAGTTCGTGGTCGTCCAGTCGAGGTAGACGGACTGCCCGCCGAGTTGCACCATCCCTATCTCGCCCGAGCAGCGCGTCCGCGTCGAAGTCTTCTGAAACAGCAGCGCCAGGGTCTTCCCGGCGAGAGCGTTCCGATGGCGGCTCGTGTCCCGCCGGAGAGCGGCGCCCTCCCGGACCACCGCCAGGATGTCCTGGCGGCTCCAGTCTTTGAGGGTTACCAGGTTCACGCCAGCCCCTTCTCGATTTCACCGATGACCGCAGCCGTGACCGATGCCAGGTCTCCCTGGCGGCGGCAGCCGGCTGCGCGTTCGTGTCCGCCCCCGCCCAGACGCGAGGCCACGGCGCTGACGTCGACCTCGCTCCGGGATCTCAGGCTGACGCGAAACTGTCCCGGTTTTTCCTCCTTCAACAGGGCGGCCACTTCCACGCCTTCGATCATCATTCCGTAGTTGACCACTTCCTCCGGGTCTCCCATGCGCATGTCATCGTGGGAAAGGTGAAGCAGAGCGATGCGGCCTTCGCCGCGGAGCGACAGCGACTCGACCGCCTTGCCGAGCAGCTTTATCTCCCCGAGGGAGCGTTTGTTGTAAAGGCGGTCAGCGACGAAGTCGAGGCGCGCCCCGCAGCGAATCAGCTGTGCTGCGGCTTCATGGCTGCGGGAAGTCGTGAGAGAATACCGGAAGCTTCCGGTGTCGAACAGAATCCCGGTATAAAGCTTTTCGGCCAGAGGCGCATCGATCTTCAGATCCATCGCCGCGAACAGGTGGAACAGCAGCTCGCACGTCGAGCTGACTTCCTCGGAAACCAGGTTGGCAATGCCGAAATACCGGTTTCCCTTGTGGTGGTCGATGTTGAGGATCGCCGTGTCGGCACCCAGGCAGTTTTCGACCGAACCGATGCGGTCCAGGGACGGACAGTCGAGGACCACCGCGGCGTCGGCGCCCGTTCCCTCCCGTTCGTCCGCGCGTTGAATTTCGTCGAATCCCGGAAGGAAATCGAACCTGTCGGGAACATCGTCGAGAATGACGGTTGCGGACTTTCCCTTCCCGGACAGGAAGTCGGCCATTGCCAGGCAGCTGCCGATCGAATCCCCGTCGCCGTTGACGTGGGAGGTCACGACGAATGAGCCGGCGCGTCCGAGAAAGGCGGTCGCCGCGTCGAAGTCGGGAAGGCTCATCGGAAAGCGTCCGCTCAGCCGGGAAGCCGGAGGACGAAGTGGACCCGGTCCGAACGGTCCGAGCCGGGTTGCATTGAGAAGCCGTCGAAGGCGCCCGACAGCTCGAACCGGCTGGCGGCGATCAAGGCGGTCATCTGGTCGAGCTCGTAGATCCGCTGCACGTGTGTCTCGCACACGCGGCGGTCTTCGTAGCTGATGTCGAAAGAATTGAACTGAATGCGTCGTTCTGCGTCGTAGTGGCTGTGCCGGGTGTAGACGAACCCCGCGCCCTCCTCTGCGTCGCGCACGTCCCGGAAATGGTCGAGAGAATTGCGCTCGGTGCAGATGTCGAAAACGAAGACCCCTTCGGCCTTCAGTATGCCTGCCACCGATTCAAGGGCGGCGCCGACATCCTCCGTCGTCATCAGGTAGTTGAAGCTGTCGTAAAGGCAGGTAGCGGCATCGAACGGCCCGAGATCTTCGAGGCCGCGCAGGTCTCCGGTCGAGAACCGCACCGGAGATTCGATGCTCGCCGCTTTTCCCCGAGCCACGGCGACCATCGCCGCCGAAGCGTCGATGCCGGAAACCTCGTAGCCGAGCCTGCTGAACTGCAGGGTGGCGTTGCCCGTGCCGCAGGCGAGGTCGACGAGGGTCCCGGGTCCGTTGCCGAACTTCCTCAGGAGGCCGTCGACGTAGCTGGCCCAGGACACGTAATCCACGTGCCTCATCACGAAATCGTAAATGGCGGCAAGTCCCTCGTAGGGGGGGCCTTGCGGCGTCGGGGCGGCGCCGGGAGGGACCTGGGACACCGGGAACGGAGAGCTTTCCGGCCCTGCGTTCATATGCGGTTTCGCCGAACTACAGTTCGACTGTGGGGGAGCACGGGCGAAAGACAGGTGCCGGCATGGCCGCGACCACCGCCGGGGATTGCGGGGAAAGGGTCGGTTTCGACGACGGACTTTTCATCGGGAATCTTCCTCCTCCTCGTCGAAACTGAGGACCTCATCCCGCCTGCGGCGCTCGCTGCGCACCACGCGGAAGAAATCCAGGCGCTGTTTTTTCGGCACCGGCCTTGACGGGATCCGGAGAATCTCGGCCTCCACGTGGACGTCTTCCAGGTCGAGAGCAAGCACGTCGCCGACCCTGGGTTCGCGCGCCGGCTTGGCCGCTGTGCCGGCGATGGTGACCCGGCCCTCTTCGCAGGCCTTCTTCGCTTCGCTGCGCCGCGCGAACAGGCCCGCGTTCTTGAGCCAGGCGTCGAGTCGCGGCATGCCTCGGGGTCAACCCCGCGCCCCATCCGGGCCCGAAGCGGTATCGCTTCCGGCCTCGCGGGGATCCCAGAGGAACTGTTCCTCGTCGAGGCGGTTTTCGACGTGTATTTCATTCTTGAAGTCCTCGATCAGCTGGGCCATGAGCTCGTTCATGCGCTCTTCCCGGACCAGTGCCTCAAGGGTCGGGTGATCGTCGTTGATCTTGAGGATGTGGCCGTCCTCCTCGAGCATGAAGGGTTGCGATATCTCCCCCAGCTTGAGGTGGCCGATATGGGGTTGCAGGAACGGCGGGATCTGTCTTTTGTCCAGGATCTGCCAGAGGCCGCCTGCCCTCGCGCTCTGCGGGTCTTCGGAATATTCCTTGGCCAGCTGGGCGAAATCCTCTCCAGCCATGGCGCGGTCGCGCAGCTCCGTCAGGCGAGCCATCGCGCGAGCCCGGTCGTCGGAGATGATCCGGGAACGCACGAGGATGTGACTGGCGCACAGCTCGTCTTCCCGCTTCTCGTGGAGCCGGATGAGGTGGAATCCGTGCCTGGTGCGTACCGGATGCGATACCTCCTCCGGCTTGAGCTCGAGGGCGGCCACTTCGAACTCCGGCATCAGCATGCCGAGCTCGAAACAGCCGAGATTCCCTCCCGAGGCGGCCGTGCCCGGGTCTTCCGAATGGATCCTCGCCAGCTCGGCGAAGTCTCCCCCCGCCTCGAGCTCCTCCTCGATACGGGAGATCTTGTCCATCGACCGGGTGAGAACCCCCTGGGAGGGGCTCACCTTGATGTTGATCTGGCTGATGGAAATCTGGGACGGCAGGGTGTCGGCGTGCGCTTTCCTGAACTGCTCGACGTCCCCCCGGGTGATGAAAGTCCGGTAGGCAAGCTGCCCGAGCATCTGTTCATAGAGCATGCGGTTCTGGATCTGTTTGCGATAGCGCGTCTTCAGCTGGCGCTCGCTGATCCCGGTGCGTTCCAGCATGTCTTCGAACTCGGCCGGATCGATGCTGTCCTTGATGCGGCCCAGCTCGGCGTTGAGCAGCTCGTCGACGCGTGAGTAGTCGATCTCGAGACTGTCCTTCCTCGCTTTGAGAACGACGACCTGCTCGTCGATCATCTCGTTGAGGGTGCGTACCCGGCGCCTGGCGATCTCGTCCGGACCGAGATAGGTCAACCTCTGCTGCTGCAGTTCCAGACTCAGCCTCAGATTGAGCTCCGACCACAGGATCACCTGGTCGTCGACGACGGCGACGATGCGGTCCAGCAGCTCCGGAACCGCCTCCGCCGGCCTTGAGTTTCCCGGAGGAAGGACCAGCAAAGCGGAAAAAACCGCCGCGGCGCGCAGCTTGTTTCGAAGGGATGAAGTCATTGGTTGCGAGAGCCGGTGGTCTTCAGCCGGTATCAGTTGGCGGAAATTTTCCAGGAGCGCCGGGTCTTCAGCGTTTCCACCAGTTCTTCGAGGCGGCGCCGGTGCTCTTCGAAAACGATGGTGGTGATGATCTCGGAGCGAACCTGTTCCAGCGCCATCACGCTCCCTGCCGCCTCGTGCGCGAGGACGAGGACGAGGTGGTAGCCGCGCTCCGTAGTGACGGGGTTCGACACCATTCCCGGAGAAAGGTTCCTGCAGGCCTCCCAGAGCTCCGGCAGGTCGTCGGCGGTGAAGTACCCGAGATCGCCGCCCGCCATTTTGGTTTCCTGGTCGAGGGAGTGCTCCTCTGCAGCCGTTTCGAAAGAATCGCCCCGCATCAGTTTCCGGCGCAGGCCGTCGGCGCCGTCGCGGGTGGCCAGCAGAATGTGCTGCGCCCTTGTCTCCGCCCGGCTGCGCAGAAAGCTGGTCTGGTGAGAACGGTAGTATTCGACTACCGCGTCGTCGCTGACATCGACCGGGCGGTTCGCCAACACGCTGTCGAGGAAGGAAGCAACTACCAGGTCGCGGCGCGCCTGTTCGATCAGACGCTGCACGTGTGCCCTTTCATGCACCTCGAGGTCGAGCGCTTCCCGGTATATCAGTTCCTGTCCGACCCAGTCCTCGATGAATTGACTGCGCTCGAGCGCCGCCAGTTCCTCGTCGAGCTGGTCCGGGAGCTGGTCGGCGAGCTCTGATTCGGTGAGGACCACGTCGCCGACGCGGGCAACGATTTCGGAGGTGTCGCGCTGGGACCCGCAGCCGGCGAGCAGCACTGCCGACACCGAAAGGGCGGCATGAAACCTGGTCATACCAGTTCCTGCAGAACGAGTTTCGCCTTTTCCAGGCGTTCCTGTTCGTCCCCGGCGCGCAGGAACGTCTCGATCGCGAGTCGCTCGGCGACGTCGAACTCGAGCTCGGACGAGCATTTCTCCACCAGGCGCTGAATATCGGCGGGAGTGACCTGCACCTCTTCCGGGAAGACCAGGCGGAAACGCGATCTTTCCAGCTGCACCGCCGACAGGCGCAGCTGCCGCGCCAGCACCTTGATTTCCATGATGTTCATCAGCGACCGGGCCTGCCAGGGCAGGCGCCCGAAGCGATCCTCCAGCTCCTCCTGGATCGCGAGCAGGTCCACGACTCGACGGGCGTCGGCCAGCCGCTGGTAAAAGTCGATCTTGAGGTCGGAGTCGGATATGTAGTCCTCAGGGATGTAGGCAGTGGCGGCGATCCGGATGTCCGGTTCGACCTCCGGCTCGACCACTTCACCCTTCAGCTCGCGAACCGCCTCGTCGAGCAGGCGGCAGTAGAGGTCGAAGCCGACGGCGTGGATGAAGCCGTGCTGCTGCGCCCCCAGGAGGTTCCCGGCGCCGCGGATTTCCATGTCGCGCATGGCGATGTTGAACCCGGAGCCGAGGTCGGCGAACTCCTCGATGGCGCGCAGGCGCAGGCGGGACTTGCGGGTCAGGCGCTTGCCCTTGGGAACCAGCAGGTAGGCGCAGGCCCGTTCCTTCGAGCGGCCGACCCGGCCGCGGATCTGGTAAAGCTGGCCCAGGCCCAGCGTGTCGGCGCGGTTGACCAGGACCGTGTTGACCGTCGGGATGTCGATCCCGGACTCGATGATCATGGTGGTGACCAGGCAGTCGTATTTCCGCTCGAGAAAATCGAACATGATCTTCTCGAGTTGCCGCGAGCCCATCTGGCCGTGGGCGACGCCGAAACGGACGGCGGGCAACAGCTCCTCCAGGTACTCGGCGAGCCGCTGAATCGACTGCACCCGGTTGTGAACGAAATATACCTGCCCGCCGCGGGCGACTTCCCGGGTGATCGCTTCGGCGATGCGGCCCTCGTCGAACGAGAGGATTTCGGTGTGGATCGGCAGTCTGTCCTGGGGCGGGGTGTTGATGACCGACATGTCCCTCGAGCCCATCAGGGACATGTGCAGGGTGCGCGGAATCGGAGTTGCCGTCAGGGTCACTACGTCGATCAGGCGCCTGACCTGCTTCAGCTTTTCCTTGTGCCTGACGCCGAAGCGCTGCTCCTCGTCGACGACCAGGAGGCCGAGGTCGCGGAATTCGACGTCCTTCGACAGGATCCGGTGGGTGCCGATCAGGATGTCGACCTTGCCGTCCTTGAGGTCCCTCGCGGTCCGGTTCAGTTCCTTCGCCGTGCGGAAGCGGCTCATTACCTCGATGCGCGCCGGGGTTTGCGACATGCGCTCGGAGAAGGTCAGGAAGTGCTGCTGCGCCAGGATCGTCGTCGGCACGAGAACCGCGACCTGCTTGCCGTCGCACACCGCCTTGTACGCGGCGCGCACCGCGACTTCCGTCTTCCCGTAGCCGACGTCGCCGCACACCAGCCGGTCCATCGGGTGTGAGGCCTCCATGTCGCGCTTGACCTCCTCGACCGCGCGCAGCTGGTCGGGTGTTTCCTGGTACGGGAACGAGGCTTCGAGCTCCCGCTGAAGCGCCGAGTCGGCGGCGTAGCTGAAACCGGACCGCGTCTGGCGCTCTGCGTACAGCTGTATCAGCTCGCGGGCCATCTTGAAGATCTCTTCCCGGGTGCGCTCCTTGAGCTTCTCCCAGGCGTTGCCGCCGAGCTTGTTGAGCAGCGGCGGGTCCCCGTCGGCCCCGGAGTACTTGCGCAGCCGGTCGAGCTGCTCCACCGGGACGAACAGCTTGTCCTCCCCCTGGTAGAGGACCTCCAGGCAGTCGTGGTCGCGTCCGCTCAGCGTCAGTCTGCGAATGCCCCGGTAGCGCCCGACCCCGTGGTCGACGTGAACGACGAAGTCGCCCACGGATAGGGCGTCGCGCGAGGCGATCGGTCTGGCGGCCTTGAAACGCCGGTACCGGTAGCGCTGTTTGCGGCGGCTGAAGATCTCGTGATCGTTGAGCACCGCGATGCGCGCTTCCGGGAAGACGAAGCCGCGGTTCAGCGTCCCCAGCCCGAATGACAGCTTGTCCGAGCCGTCGGAGAGGATTTCCTCCAGCCTGCTCGACTGGCCCTGCGTTTCGGTGAGGAGGTGGATCTCGTATCCCTCGCTCTCGAGAGTCTCCAGCTCCTTCCGGAGCACCGTGAGTTCTCCCTGCACGAGGCGGGGCTCGCGGCTCTCGAAGCGGACCGCGTTTCCGGCGGAACCGATCGGCGCCTGGGTCAGACGGCTTTGGGCGGAGACCTGCCGGCGCAGCCAGCAGGCGTCGCGAACCAGCGCCTCGGGCGGCACGCTGTCGGCGCGGTCGCGGTGTTTTTCGTAGTCGGCAACGGAGGTCCGGAGCGCCCTGGCGATCTCGGGCTCGAACTCCTCGGTCTCGTCGCAGAACAGGATCGGTCCGTGGAGGTACTCGAAGAGGCCGTTGTCGCCGCCGTAGAGGAGGGACATGAAGGTCTCGATACCCTCCAGGGAGCCCCCGAGCTCGAGCTGGTCCTTCAGGCGGTCGAGGTTGACCTCGTGGTCGCGTTCCGCTTTCTCGATCGCCTCTGCGTAATCCTCGAACAGCGGAGGGTGAAGCAGCAGTTCGGCCGCCGGCAGCACGCTCGCCTCTTTCATCCCGCTCAACGAGCGCTGGGTGGCGATGTCGAACTGGCGGATGGACTCGATCTCGTCTCCGAAGAACTCGAGACGCAGGGGCTGTTCGAGGCCGAAGGGGAAGACGTCGACGATGCCGCCCCTGACGCTGAACTGCCCTGCTCCATCGATCATCGGAACGCGTTCGAAGCCGGCGTCGGCCAGGTGCGAGGAGAGGCTTCCGGGGGCCCGCTCTTCTCCTGCCCGCAACGACAGGGTCCCATGCTCGAGGGCATGCGGCGGGATCACAGGCGTCACCAGGGCGGCGGCGGGGGCAACGGTGATGGTGGGCTCCCGCGCCGCCAGCTGCGCCACCGCTTCGACGCGCAGCCGGGTTACTTCCTCGGATGGGGAGCGCCCGTCGTACAGGCCGACGTCCCATGCCGGGAAGTAGCGAACCACATCCTCGCCGGCGATTGCCAGCAGGTCGTCGCGCCAGCTTTCGGCGCGGTCTTCATCGCTGGTGATTACCAGCAGCGGCCGGTTCGTCGACCGCTGCACGTGGGTTGCCAGGAAGGCTGCGAGCGTTCCCGGCATTCCGTGAAGAAGAACTTCCTGCTCCCCCTCCTGCAGACGCCTCACGGTCTCCTTGAAAGCGGCGGTCAGCGCCGTCTTGCGGGCGATGTGGTCGAGGGAGGATGCCGGTGTCATTGGGGCAAGGAGCAGTGCCGCGCCGGGGTACGGCCGGGCAGGTGCGCTTGTGCGGAGGGGTTCTGGTGTGGCTTGGGAAGCGCGTGAAAAGCCGGGAAAGATAAGGGGGCCCCGGGGCCGGCGCCAACGGGGCGACTGAGGCGGAAGATGCCTTCCGAAAGGACTTCTGGCGGTTGGTGTCGGGAAACCGGCCCCGCCTCTGAGGTTACGGAGGTGACGGTATCGGGCAGGGCCGGATGAAGGCCCGAAAAGGGTTCACGGAGGATGTCGAGCCGGCGGGAGACTTGCTTATTCCCGCACCTGAAAGCCCTGTTCGGCCTCCAGCGCGACTCCCAACTTCGCTCCCCACTCGACGATCTGGCGCCATGTTTCCTCCTCCACCGCAATCCCGTGTGCCCGCTGCCGCGCGGCCCTCGCCTCGATTTCCCCGGGCATCAGGATTTCGTCGAAGCCCTCCGCCGGAGGGGACGACTTGACGTGGGCGACGAACTTCTCCGACTCCTCGAAGAACTCGTCGAGAGGCAGGAACTGTTCGACGTCGATGACGATGAGGAGCACCCCGTTCCTGATCCTTCGGTCCTTTCCGGCGTAACCGGAACCGGTGAGAATGCCCCCTATCAGCTCGAGCGCGACGTTGAGGGCGTACCCCTTGTGACCCGCCGAGGCCCCCCCGAGCGGGAGAATGCTGCCGGGCGGGTCGCCGTACAGGTCGTTGGGATCGTTCGTCGGTTCCCCCCTGGAGTTGAGCAGCCACCCGTCCGGGGTCTGCTCCCCGCGGTTGCGGGCCACCCGGACCTTGCCTTCGGCGACCACGGTCGTGGTCATGTCGATCACGATCGGGGCGGTGGAATGGGGAATCCCGAAGGCGAGGGGATCGGTGAGGAGCCTCGGCTCGGTACCTCCCCAAGGGGCCATGCGGAGCTGCGGAACCCCCGCGGCGTTCACGAACATCATCCCGATCATCCCCTCTCTGGCAATCCGGTCGGCGTAGCTGCCGAGGCGGCCGATGTGATTCGCCTGGCGCACCGCGACGGCGGCCATTCCCGTCTGCCGGGCCTTGTCCAGCCCGATTTCGGCGGCGCGGCTCATCGCGACCTGTCCAAACCCCCAGTTCCCCTCGACAACCGCCATCATCGGGGTTTGACGGGTGGTTTCGACCTCGGCATCCGGGACGATCTCCTTCTTTTCGACCGCGGTGAGATACTGCGGCAGGCGGATGACACCGTGCGAGTCGTGGCCGGCGCTGTTCGCCTCGACGAGCAGCCCTGCCACCAGCCCGGCCTTGTCCGCCGGGGTTCCAGCGGCAACCAGGACAGCGGTAGTGTGTTCGATCAATTGGTCGGGTGTGAAGGTTGGCATTTTCGGAATCCCACGCCGGCCCGGCCCGGAAAGGTTCGGGGAGTCGGAGGAGCGTTTTCAGACTATTTGGAGGAAAGCGGTAACCGCGGGCTGCCTGCGCCGAGCCCGGGCGCCCCCGCGGGGGCAGGAGAAGCAGAAAGAGAAAAGCGCAACTCCTGAATGAAGAGTCGCGCCCCGATTCCTGGTGGAGCTGAGGGGAATCGAACCCCTGACCTCCTGAATGCCATTCAGGCGCTCTCCCAACTGAGCTACAGCCCCCGGATGTGAGCTAAACTAGCGGCCCCTGAACGGTCCGTCAATTTGTCCGGGCGCCTACTCGTTCACCACGACGCCCAGCCGGAGATCCTCCTTGTGGTAGTCCTCGCGCTCGCTCGAGCTGGGACCCAGCGACAGAAAGCTCACTTCGATCCGGGCCTTCGTCCCGGAGTTGAAATCCCCGCTGGTGCGCACGGTGAAGGTTCCGAACTGCTGGTACCCCTCGATCGTTCTGCTGACGCTCGCTCCGCCGATGCGAAGCCGTCCGCCGTCGAGCGGTTCGACGCCGTTGCCGAAGGTAATGAACGGATCCTCGGGTGCGAACACGGCGCTGTCGAGATCGAAGGCGCTGGCGGGAACAGGTTCGAGAGTCAGCTCGACCTGGCGGACGTTCTTCAGTTCCCGGCCGCTGAACAGCAGGGCTACTTCGCGGCCGCCGCTCGTCGCTTTCCAGTCGTCCCCTTCGATCAGGATCTCGCCGGCGTAGGAGCCGCTGAGTTGGACGCTCTGGCGCAGCCCGGAGTCCCCGGCTCCGGCTGCCGTTGCCGTTTGGGGAGGATTTGAAATGCCGTCCGGTTCGGTCCCGCCGCAATGCAGCAGGAAAACCCAGGCGAACGGCAGAACGGCTGTCATACAGAGGCGGCTGCGCACTGCGGTATTCTCCCCGGAAAAAACAAGGTCAGCTCCGGAAGGGGTGGGGTCCGGATTCAAGGCTCCCGGCCCGACCGGCATTTACTACCCGGACGGCTGTTCCGGAGCGGCATCGGAAACGGCACCGCATGGCCGGGCAGCCCAGGCCGAGCTCGGCAGAATATGGTTCAGGGCCCCGGTTTTTCCTACCGCGGAGACGCATCGGGATGTCGGCCCTGACGAGGTCGGTGCGGCGGAAGGCGGAGCGCGGGCTTCATTGAAACCTCCAGGTCAGGGAAAGGTCCGGGTTGCCGGCAAGGGAAACTCCGAAGTCCGCGAGGTGGGCATCGACGTAGGCATCGAGGGCGGAAAACGTCGCCGTGGCGACGAACAGGAGCAGCCGGGTGTTGCGGCGCCCTGCCACGGCCTGGCGTTCCGAGGCCAGGGCGCGGTTGAGGTTGCGCGTCTCCGAGATGCCGGCCCCCGCGAAGCCGGCGGCGGCGGCCGAGAACAGCACGGCCTTGATGTGTCTGCCATTGCGCAACTGGCCCCATCCGGGAACCAGGGCCGACCGCCACAGGGCTCCCCTGGGGGTAAGCCGGGCTTTCGCCGTCGACAGTTCCCGGGTGACGGTGTCCTCCGCCGCTGATGCGGTGTCGGCGGCGGTTGCTGCCGCGTTCGATCCTGCCGGTTTCAATAAGTGCCAGGGGCCGGATTCCCCGCCGGTGGCAGCACTCGAACCGTACGCGGCCGCCCCCGTGCCGGTCAGCGAGAGGGCCATAACAAGAAGGCTGCGGGCGGCCGTCGACCGCAGGGGAGGCGCGCAGAAGGGCGGATGAGGAGTCTGAATGCTCGCCGCCCTCACTCGCCGAAGCGGTCCCCGGGCTGTATATGGTACCCCCGCAGGAAGGCCTCCCCGGTCATGCGGTTGCGCCCTGAAGGCTGGATTTCGTCGACGGCGAGCGCACCGTCTCCGGTGGCGACCACCAGGCCGGTCTCACCGTCGGCGGCAAGGACCGTACCCGCGGGGCCCCCCGGGGTTTCATAGCTGGCGTGGGCCCGGTGAATCTTCAGTACTCGATCCCGCCATGTCGTGAACGCTCCAGGAAAGGGGTTGGCGCCGCGGATGCGGTTGCGCACCGGCTCGGTCGGCAGAGACCAGATCAGCCGGCCGTTTTCCCTGGACAGCTTGGGGGCTCTGCTGGCCCCTGCGGAAGGTTGCGGGCGGGGGTCCACCTCGCCGCTCTCCAGGCCGTCGACCGTGGCGACGACGAGCTTCCCCCCGAGTACGGCCAGGCGCTCCTCCAGTTCTCCGGCGGTTTCGTCACGCGCCACGGCGACCCGCTTCTGCAACAGGATGTCGCCGGCGTCGACCCGCGAGTCGAGAAGGATGGTGGTGACCCCGGTTTCGCCTTCGCCGTTGAACAGGGTCCAGGGAATGGGGGCGGCGCCGCGATAGGCCGGCAACAGCGAAGGGTGGAGGTTGACCGCTCCCATCGGCGGGACGGCGAGCAGCTCATCGGGCAGGATCGAGAAAGCGACGACGACGAACAGGTCGCAGCCGCAGGCGGACAGAGTTTCGGGCAGTCCGGGTTCGGCAAGCGATTCGGGTTGCAGACAGGGCAACCCGAGATCAGCGGCGGTCGCTTTGACGGCGGTGGGGGAGGTCCTGCGGCCGCGGCCGCGGGGACGGTCGGGATTGGTGACGACGGCGGCCACCTCGTGCCGGCTCGCCGCCAGGAGGCGGAGCGAGGGAACGGCGAATTCCGGCGTCCCCATGAACAGGAGTTTCATGGTGCATCGGGGAAATCGCGGCAGAATGCGCCACGGCGCCGGGGAAAGGCTATTTCTGGTCGCCGTTCTTGACGCGTTGCACGGCCGCGCGCGAGAGATCGACCTTGACGTTCTCGGCGATTTTGACGACGAGGACGTCGTCCTTGATGTTGAGGATCACCCCATGGATTCCGCCGGTCGTAACGATGCGATCCCCTTTTTCCAGTTCGTCGATCATGCGCTGCTGCGCTTTCTGCTTCCTGATCTGGGGGCGCAGAATGAGCAGGTAGAGGACGAGGAACATCAGGACGAACGGCAGCAGCTGCACCAACGGCGCGCCGCCCCCGCCGCCCTCGGTTCCGCTGCCCCCCATGGCATGGGCGGCGACTGGGAAGAAAACCAGCAAGACAGCCTCTCTTTCGTTCGTTCCGCTGCGAAGGACCCGGAAAGATAACGCCTGTCAGCAGTCCTGGTAAGTTGCGAAAAACCGGCGTTGCCAGTCCGCCAACGAACCGCTGACGATGGCCTGGCGCATGCCTTTCATCGCGTCGTGGAAGAAGTGGAGGTTGTGTATCGTCGCCAGCTGCAGGCCGAGGATCTCGTCGCCCTGGAACAGGTGGCGAAGGTAGGCGCGGTGGTAGCGGCGGCAGGTGAGACATCCGCAGCGGGAGTCGACGGGCTCGAAGTCCTCGGCGTAGCGGGCGTTCCTGATGCGCACCCGTCCGTGGCGGGCAAACAGGGTCCCGTTGCGGGCGTTGCGCGTCGGTATGACGCAATCGAACATGTCGATCCCGGCCGCGACGGAGGCAGCGAGGTCGCGCGGCAGGCCGACTCCCATCAGGTAGCGCGGCTTGTCCCCCGGCAGGGCCGATACCGAGGCTTCCACCATGGCGTCCATTTCGGCTCGCGGTTCCCCTACCCCGAGTCCGCCGACGGCATATCCGGGCAGGTCGAGGTCGGCGAGGCGCCTGGCGCAGTCCCGCCGCAGGTCCTCGAAGACGCTGCCCTGCACGATTCCGAACAGGGCCGGCGAGGGCCGCCCGCCGGCTTCGTCTCCAAGCTGGCGGTGGCGTTCGAGACACCGTCCCATCCAGCGCAAGGTGCGCTCCATCGATTCGGCCGCGTAGCCGCGCCCGGCCGGGTAGGGAGTGCACTCGTCGAAGGCCATGATGATGTCGGCGCCCAGGGCGTGTTCTATCTCCATCACCCGTTCCGGCGAGAACAGGTGATACGAGCCGTCGAGATGCGATTGAAAGCGGACTGCTTCCTCGCTGATCTTGACGAGCCCCGTCAGGCTGAAGACCTGGTAGCCGCCGCTGTCGGTCAGGATCGGACCCGGCCAGTTCATGAACCGGTGCAGGCCGCCCGCCCTGGCAATCAGGTCGTGCCCCGGCCGCAGGTAGAGGTGGTAGGCGTTGGCCAGCAGGATCCGCGAGCCGACTTCGGCGAGGTCCTGTTGCGTAATCGCCTTGACCGTCGCGTGGGTTCCAACCGGCATGAAAACCGGGGTTTCGACAGTGCCGTGAGGAGTGTGCAGCAGCCCGGCGCGGGCTGCGCAAGCGGGGTCTTCCGCGACGACCTCGAAGCCCGACCCCAGGCTGTCGGTAACCGGGGCGCCTGGCGCAGGCGCTTCCCCGGCAGGCCCGCGAGCAGCCACTACTGTACCAGCTGAGATACCGGAACGACGCGGAAACCGCGCGACTCGAGCTTCGGCAGCGTCGATTCCAGGGCCAGCAGCGTCGCTTTGCGATCCTGGCCCATGCCGATTGCCTGTCCCTGCCGGCGGGCGATCTCCGCCAGTTCCCACAGCTTCGTCTCGATGGCCCGGATGCTGTCTCCCTCCGCGTCGATGAAGAGATCCCGCTGGGCGACAGGCACTCCGAGAGCTTTCGCCATGGCGGCGTCCAGCGATTCTTCCGCGGAACGGCTGTCGAGAAACAGGAGGCCGCGTTTTCGAAGCACCTTCAGCATTTCCCGCATGACGGGGAAATCGGCGCCCGACCGGGGACCCAGGTGGGTGTTGACGCCTGCCGCCTCGGGCACACGCGCCAGGGCGCGATGCACGCGCTGGCGGATGGCCTCGGCATCCTCGGCTTCCAGGCGGTCCTTTGCGGGGCCGGAAGCCGGATCGCGCCCCTGCATCCGCAGGTGTACCAGAACCTCGTGGCCGTTGCCCCGGGCCCGGGAGGCGATCTCGGCGGCGGAACTTTCGTCCGGAGGCACCGACAGGGTCAGTTTCTGGCGGATGGCAAAGAAGCGCTCGGCAAACCCACCCGGCCTGGAAACCGTGCCGAAGCTGCCGAGCACCACGGCGATGCTTCCTGCCCGGCGTTCCAGGCGCGGCTTCAGGTGCAGCCGGAACAGGGTCGTTTGCACCGAACCGAACCCGGCTTCCATGCGCACCGTGCGCGGGGGTTCCTCGACGGCGCGGAAAACGCGGCCCCCCTCGGATATCACCAGCCGGGTCAGGGCGTGGTTGACGATGGCCAGGGGCAGGTCGTTCGGCACGCGCACGTCGACCTTGCAGAGCTCCACCCCGGAGCTGTCGCGGCGAACCTTCGAAATCAGTTCGGGCCACAAGCCGAGCTCCGCCAGGGTGGTATCCACCTTGTCGTGAAGCTGGGCGCTGTCTCGCGACGGCTCGACCAGGATGGGTGAGGGGAGCGTCGCCGAAAGCGGCTTTCCTCCGTTCTCGCCTGTTGCCAGGCGTGCAGTAAGGAAAAAACGAGCGCCCCGAGCAGCAGGACCGCGCTCACAGTGAAATGCCACTGTGACCTCCGGCGTTTGATCATCCTGGAAGAAGTAGACATGGGGTGCCGTTCACCCCGGCCGCAAAGCAGGGGCGAAGCGGGGGGAAGGGGGTGGTGAGAGGGGGGCCTACCCGGCCAGCTTCAGGGCGGACCAGGGGACCGAAGGCAGCAGCGTGGGCCCGGCCTTGGCGGATCCCTCCTCCTCCTCCTCGGGCTCGCCGCCGCAGTCGTCGCCGACAAGGGGGTCGTCGATCCAGCGCACGATACGCCAGATCCCGTCATCCCCCTCACGCAGCTTGAAGGTCATGGTCTGGTCGACGCGGAAGCCGTCGTCGTCGGTCTTCAGCAGCAGTATTTCGACTTTGCCCCGGAAGACTTCCCAGTCCTCGTCCGGGTGTCCGTCCGGATCCCCCTCGAAGGCCATCGGGTGGTCCCGCCCCAGCTCGGTCTTGCGCTCGATCAGCTGGAACTTCCATGTCACGGTGCGGAAAACGTCGAAAATGCCGCGGGTGCTGCCGTCGCGGGTGCCCATGATCTCCAGCTCTTCCTCGCGGCCGTTCTCGAAGACCAGGTTGCCCAGACAATCGTCCTCCGTGAACAGGTAGCGCTCGTCGAGGAGGGTCTCGTACAGATCCTTGTCGCGCTCGTTGAAGGCGCGCTCGAGGTTGTCCATCACGATTTCGGGTTCGGTCGCCTCCTGGGCGGGGGGGCGTGTGGGCCCCTCCTCGGGAGGCAGTTCGGTTTTTTTTGGAGCGAAAGGGTTTCCGCAGGCCGCCAGGAAGACCCCGGCCGCAACTGCTGCGGCACCGAATGCGGGATTTCTTCGAGTCGTGTCCATCACTGCGAATTCTCGCCTCTGAATTCCGTCCAGGACTTCTTGACCGACGCCTGATCGCGAAAGTCCCGCCACCGCTTGATCGTCCACAGCGGGTTTTCCAGGCTCGGCGTGGTTATGTCTACTTCCATCTGGCCCTTTATGGGAAATATGGTCGCATCGAAGCCTTCGCGCGCCTGCTCCGTGAATTCGACCTCGTAGTTGAAAATATAACGTTCGACCAGGGGGTTGTCCCCGAGGATCCGCTCATCCCTGGTCGAATCGTACCAGCGCCGGAACCTGATCGTCCGGAAGCGCTCCTTGTCGAAAACCAGGTTGGCGAAACGGCGTTCCTGGGACCTGGTCCAGAGGGTGTCGAGGTCGGCTTCGGGGTTGTAGTCGTCCGGCGGCTGAAAAACCACGGGATGCAGCAGGATTCCGTCGGCGTCCGGGACGAAGAGAAAACTCTCCCCCAGCTGGTCCATGTACTGCACCGGGCTGAATCCGCGGATGCTGTCGCGGATATTGAACAAGACGGCTTCAGGGGTGGTCGGTTCCCGGAGAACGAGAAGGATGCCGCTGGGGCAGTCGGGAGTGCGGCCCCCGAAAGGGCTCGAAGAATCAGTGCGCCCGGCTGCGGGATCGGCATCGGCGCAATGCGGAAAGCTCTTGAGATCGGTCGTCTCGGTGCAGCGGCATTCGATTTCCGCCCCTTCCTCCAGCCCGCACCCGGACAGAATCCAGACAACTGCCGGAATCGCGGCCGTGCGAACGGAGATTCTCCTAAACACTGAACGGGACGGGGGTGAAGCAGGAGGCGAAGACGACGAAGCACAGCACCCCGAGACGCCGGCGCCGGCGGTCGAGGGGAATGTTGGGATAGAACGGCGCCGGGTGATCCCTGCCGAGCAGCGCGAGCAGGAAAGCGAGAAAGATCCACCCCGGCCACCCAGGCGGCAACTCCAACATTTTCCAGAAGATACCATGCAGTCCCAGACCCATCAACAAGGCGAAGGTTGCGCCTGCGATGTAGCGGTGCCAGGGGCCGAAAACGGCGTACGATACATGGCCGCCATCGAGCTGCCCGGCCGGGAACAGGTTGAAGGCGGTGATGAAGAGACCGACCCATCCGGCAAAGGCGACCGGGCTCAGAAGCACCATCTCCCCCGGTTCGGTAGCCGGCATCAGCAGGGCGGACAGGATTGCGAAGACCGGGGGGGCCCCGAGCTGCCAGAAGGGCTCGGGATTGGCGAAGGGGAGCTGCTCGAAATAGCCGGCGTCGACGACGCGCGACTGCGGCAGACCTGCGGCGCAGGCAGCCAGAGCGACGACGAAGCCGGCCAGCGGTCCGGAGGCGCCGATGTCGAGAAGAGCTCTCTTGTGAGGTATGGGAGAGCGGATGCGGATCACCGCTCCCAGGGTGCCGAGAAACGATATGTACGGCAGCGGGATGAAGTACGGCAGCGAGGCCTTCACTCCCCAGCGCCGGGCGGCGAAGTAGTGGCCGAACTCGTGGACCGTGAGAATTCCCAGCAAGCTCGCCGCAAAGGGGATCCCTTCGACCAAGTGAACCAGCTGCCCGAAGGCGAGAAACGGGTTCACCCCTCTCTGCATCGCTCCGGCAGCCGTCATCGAGAACAGGGTCAGAAGGAACAGGGCGGCGTGCAGGACGGGGCTGGAAGGTCGCCCGCTCCCCGGCCCGGCGGCGAACACGGACGGCTCGCCGGGATTCCGCTTTCTCACCTGTTCGGAATCGAGGCGGTCATGCCGTTGCCCCGGACGCAGCTTGCGCCAGAGCTGCATTTACAGCATCCGTGCCGCCGAAGGGCTCGCTGGCGCCCGGCCGCGGTACAGGCTGAGGCGATGCGCCTGACCGAGGCCGGATGCAAACGGCACGTAGGCGTAGTCGATGCGCCAGGACCGCACCTGCAACCCGAAGCCGGCCGACAACGAGCGGCGGGATCCTGTTTGATAGCCCCCCCGAAGCACGAGGGTTGCCGACAGCGGCCACTCGGCGCCGCCGTGAAAGCTGGAGCCGTACCCCCGTGCCAGTTGTACTTCGATCAGGGCCAGCCGGCTCGCCTGCGGCCCGAAAGGCTTTCCGAGGCAGCTGCACGCGAAGGCCAGGCGCGCCTGCCCCGGCAGCTCCGTGGAATCCTCTGCAAGGGGGTTCATGACACCGAGATTCCGCACCGAGCCGCCGGCGCGAAGGCGGTCGCCCAGCCGGTACAGGAACCCGAAATCCAGGGCTGCACCCATCGCCGACTCGGTATGAATCGACTGCCGGACCATTTTCCAGGCCGCCCCGAACTGGAGGTTCGCTGTCGAGCGCCGGCCGTATCCCAGCCCGAGGGACCACTCGTACACTCCGAATTCGCCCAGGGGCTCGAGGCTGGGTCCCACGCGGCGCTCCAGTCCGGCGGAACGCGAAAGCGACAGTTGGGCCGACAGGATTCCGGCACCCAGCGGTTGCAGGGCGGTTGCGTACTCGTGCCGGACGTCCTGAATCCAGCTGCTGTGCGTCACTCCGAGGCGGCCGCCGGCGGCGCTGACCGCTGCCGGGTTGGCGGCGGCGGCATCGACGTCGGCAAGAGCGGCGGCAGCCTCCCCGAGGGCGGTCGCGCGCGCCCCCGAGCCGAGCAGCAGGAACGGCAGCCCGGAGGCCCCGGCCCCGGCCGTCCAGGACAGGAGGAGGGCGGCGACCGCAAAGCGAGCGCAAGCCGTCGCCGGGTTCATCAGAAGGAGGCTCCCACCCCGATCAGGGTGCGGGGCCCGGCATCGAGTTCGTCGCCGACCCAGGCGTAGTGGAACTGGACCGTTTCGATTCTCATCGGCCGCAGGGTCAGTCCGAATGTCGGCGTCCCGACGGTGCCTGCCGCCCCTGTCCGCGCCAGTCCCGCCCGCACCGTCAGCAGCGGGTTCACCTCCCACTCGCCTCCCAGGCTGGCGGAAGGGGCAATCGGGTCGAAGCGGAAATCGGCGGCGATCAATATTCCATCTGACGGCCTGTGGGCCGCCCCCAGGAACAGGCCGGCAGGGAGCGCTTCGGTGCTTCGGTTCTTCTGGTCGGAGGCCTGCAGTACCGTCCACAGCAGCCTGGAACCGAGTCCCGTCAAGCCGGCAGCCAGCGCTGTTTTTTCCGACAGGGAATAGTGCAGGTGAAGATCGAGCCCCCTTCCCGTAGCGGTCGATGCGCCGGTTTGCGGCACCTCGATTCGATGCCGGAGGATCTTCACCCCCGCCCCGGCGGAGAGCTTTTCGCCGAGAGGGATTCCCAGGGCGAAGAAGTAGGCGTTCTCGCTGTCGTCGATTTCGCCATAGGGATCCCCCGCCCCGGTGCGCGCCTCGAGACCGCCGACCGAGGCGTGTATCCAGCCGAGGCCGAAAGCGAGGCCGCCGCGGCTGTTGAACGCTGCGGCCAGACTGTTCCGCCTGCGGTCGAGGCTCAGCGCGTGCACGGAAGCCGAGGCGTGGAGTCCGGCGATGCGTGTGAGCCGCGCGGTGTTCCAGTAGATCGCCGACTCGTCGTCGACGGCAGCGGAAAAGGCATTCCCCATTCCGGGGCCGCGCGTTCCCAGGCCCCCCTCGAGAAAAGCACCGGCGTAATCGCCCGCTGCGGGCAGGCAGACCGTGAGGAGGATGGCCGCGGTCGCGGCCAGGGGCTGCAGGAGTCGGTGCGCGCGCTTCAATCCAGCACCACCACCTTGCCGAAGGCCTGGCCGCCGTCATCGGTGCTCAGGCGGTAGAAGTAGACGCCGTTGGCCACGAGGTCGCCGCCGTCGTCACGTCCATCCCAGTTGATGTAGTGGTAACCCTGTCCCGAACGCGGTTGGTTCACCACGAGTTCGCGCACCGGGCGGCTGGCGAAATCGTAGAGGGAAATCGAAACCTCGGCGGGATTCTGAAGTCCGAAGACGATGCGGGTGTGCTCGTCCCGGGAAGGGGCAAAGGGGCTCGGAGCCGCGTAGGTGAGGGTGCTGTCGGGATCGGCAGCGCCCCCTTCGCCGATGAAGTCTCCCGAATCGAGGGCCCGCGTTTTCAGGGGAAACGCCAGGATCCGCCATTCGATGTCGGTGACCGGTTCGCCGTTCGAGTCGGCGACCGCTCCCCGGGCGAGTCCGTTTTCCGCCCCGACCCAGAGCGTCCTTCCCCCCTCGGGGTTCGGCGCGGTCTCCACGCCGACGAAGGGCTCGCGCAGTTGATCCCGCGACTGCAGGTCCTCGACGATCACCGTCTCCCAGGTGAGGCCGGCGTCGCCGCTGCGCAGCAGGCCGTCGTGGCCGGCGGCCCAGACCGCATCCTCCGCGAAGGCGAACCCCCATGCGAAGGTCGGCCCCGAGAACTGCCAGGATTCTCCGTTGTCGGCGCTGAAGTTGATGGCCGCCGTTTCCAGGTTGCCCGGCCCCAACTTCGCACCCGCCCAGACCACGCTGCCCCCGCCCGGGAGCCGCTGCCTGGCGAGGGCAACCACCCAGTTGGCGCTCAGACTGCCGGCCAGCCGCTCTCCGAACTCGTCGAAGGCGGCCCGGGACTGCTTCCAGGTGGTTCCTCCATCGAAGCTGCGGGCAACCCCGGCGGAGGTCCCGATCCAGACGGTGTCGTCGTAGGCGAGGGCCGAGAAGGTGCGATGCAGGAACGATTGCAGGTCGAGACTGTCGGCGGCGGCGCGAGCTTCCCGCACCCGTTCCTCGTCGGCGTCGCCGCTGTCGGCCAGGCTGTCGGCCAGGATGCGAAACTTCTCGGCATCGTTTTCGCCGGGCAAATAGACGATCTCATCCGCGCCGTCCGGCAGGACCCGTTCCCAGGTGCGGCCGGCGTCGCGGGAGCGCACCGAGGAGCCGGCGAAGAAGGCCGCCCAGATTGTGTCGCCGTCGAGGGCGAGCCCGAAACAGGCGTTGTGGACCGGAGTGGAGGGGCCGCGCGCGAACGTGGGGCGCGACGGATCGAAGATGGTCTCGTTCGGGATGTGCCGCCACGACTCGCCACCGTCGACGCTGAAACTGAGGCCGTTGCCCACCTGCGGAGATCTGTCCATCCCGGTGATCGTCGTGTCGAAAAGAGTTGCCGCCCAGACGGTGTCGCCGGACGCGGCCAGGGCGCTCACCGCACCGCGCCCGAGTCCGTGCGCTTCGGTGAAGGTAACCCAGTCGCTGTCCTTGAGGCCGTTGCTGTCCGTCGGGTCGAGCCGCGCCAGTCCGCGTTCGGTGGCGATCCACAGGTAGCGGCCGCTCCAGACAATGTCGCCGATTTCAGTTCCGAGCAGGCCTGGAACGGGAGGAACGGCTTCCTGGTGCGGGGTTTGCGGGAGGAGACCGGGCGCCGCCGCCTGGAGGGACAGAGTCGCTGCCGAAACGATCGCCAGGACCGGCAGCAGACTACGCATACCCGGCGGCGCGCGCTTCGAGGGCCGCGATCGCCTCGCAGCCTATTCCACAGTCTCCTATGCGAGGTCCCGACTCTTCGCCGTGGCTGTCGGAGCCGCCTGTCGGCAGGAGTCCGTAGCGCGCGGCAAGTTGGGTGTAGTGTTCGATCTGGGCGGGCTGGTGCGACGGGTGAAAGACCTCGATGCCGTCCAGTCCTGAGTTGACGAGCTGGGTCAGCATCGGCAGGGGGCAGCTGTTTCCGGGGTGCGCAAGGACGGCGACGCCCCCCAGGCGGTGGACCATGGCGATCACGTCGGCAGCGGGGGACCGCGGTTTCGGCACCGCGGCCGGACGGCGGTCCCCGAGGTAGCGGTCGAAGGCCTCTTCCTTCGAGGCGACGGCCCCGACGCCCACCATCGCCGCGGCGATGTGGGGTCTTCCCAGGAGACCGCTCGTCGCGTGACGCATCACTTCGTCAATGGAAATGGCGACCCCGAGCTCGTTGAGGCGTTCGACCATGGCGACGCCGCGCTCGCGCCGGCGCCGGCGCAGCAGACCGACGTAATCGGTCAGTACCGGGTGGCGGCGGTGGATGAAATAGGAGAGCAGATGGACCTCGCGGTCGCCGATGTGGGCGCTCAGTTCGATTCCGGGAATAACCCGAATCCCGAGGCGCAGGCCGGCATCCACCGCCTCTTCGACACCCTCGACGGTGTCGTGGTCGGTCAGGCTGATGGCGCGGACTCCCGCCCGGAGCGCCTCTCCCACCGCCTCCGCCGGGGTGCGGAGTCCGTCGGAGCAAAACGAGTGCATGTGGAGGTCGGCGAGGTTGTAGCTCACGGCGGGTAAACGGGGGTGGTGGACCGGAGGTCATTGTCCGGCGGTCCCGGGAGAAGGTCGAAATCGAGGTGGAAGATAGCGAAATCGAGGGTCGGTTGCCCGTCGATCGGCGGCGAAGCTCCTGGCGGTCGGCGGGGGTGGACGAGGGACTGCCACCTGCCGAAAGCCGGGCTTGCCGAAGGCACGACGCCCCCGGTCCCCGGGGCATCCGGTTGCCGGGATCGATGTTCAGTCATGGACGTTCAGGGAGCGGGCGGGTTCCGACACGTTCAGCATCAGTTCTTCGAAGAACCGAACGCATCGTCAAGAAACGAGTCAGAGATAGCTGAGTCCGAGCTCCGCAACGAGATCGCGGGTGCCGCCGTCGAGAAGCGCGCAGATCAGAGCGAAGCCGAAGTCCCGCTCCAGCTGATTGGCGTACTTCACCTGCTCGTCGCGAAAGTTCAGCCGCTGAAATCCGAGGACCGTCTCCTTGAAGCGCTCGGGAGATTCGTAGATGACGACCTGGGCTAGCTCGGGGTTGGCGAGGGCATCGCTGACGAATTCGACGCCGAAGATTTCCTCGAGCGCAGTACGCAGTTGACGGTGGAGCATTCCGGTATCTGAGAAGCAGTCTCAGAAAGGGTAGACTTCGTCGAGTTTCCTGCGCAGCCGGACGGCGTTCTCCGAAGCTCGGTTCAGCACGATTTCGATCACCGGCCGCCGCAACCAGGTCAGGGCGATCAGTCCCAGATCGAGGGGGACCTGCCTGGTTTCGAGGCGGAGCACCAGCGCTGCGGAGACGAGGTTTTTTATCAATGGTGCCTGGGGGCAACTAGTTCGGGAAATACGGGGCGATCGCTTTTTCGATGCGCTCCCTGATCGGAGCGGAACTGGTCTCGACCGCGAAGGGCTGGCCGGTAACGCGCTCGAACAGGTCGATGTAGCGCTCGGCGACCTGCACGCGGATGTCGTTGTCCAGGTCGGGAATGTTGTCGTCGGAGATGCCTTTTTCCCGGAGCCACAGCCGCAGGAATTCCTTGTCGAGGCTCTCCGGCTCATCCCCGCGCTGGTGGCGTTCGGGGTAGGTTTCGGCGATCCAGTAGCGCGAGGAATCGGGAGTGTGGATTTCGTCGGCAACGGCGATTTCCCCCCGCGAATTGATCCCCAGCTCGTATTTCGTGTCCACGAGAATCAGTCCCTGCCTTGCAGCCAGCTCGGAGCCGCGGGCGAAGAGGGCGAGGGCAAGGCGTTCGATCTCCTGCCAGGTGTCGGCCTCGACGAGCCCCCGTTCGACGATCTGCTCTGGTGAAATGGACTCGTCGTGGTCCTCGGATTTCGTGGTCGGAGTGATGATCGGCGATTCGAAAGGCTGGTTTTTCACCATTCCGTCCGGAAGGCGCAACCCGCAAAAGTCGCGGACCCCCCTGTTGTAATGGGTCCAGACGGAGGTGTCAGTGCTGCCCGTAAGGTATGCGCGCACCACCACCTCGACCGGAATCATCGCCAGCTCTTCGGCGACGGTGACGTTGTCGTCCGGAACATCGATCACCTGATTCGGCGCAATATCGCTGGTCCGGTCGAACCAGTGCTTGGCGATGCGGTTCAACACCTGCCCCTTGAGCGGAATGGTGCCCAGAACATGGTCGAACGCACTCTGGCGATCCGTGGTGATCAGAATGCGCTTGTCCTCGAGGAGGTACATGTCGCGGACCTTGCCCTGCTTGTAACAGGATTCCCAGCGTTCGAAACGGGCGTCCAGGAGGCAGTTGTCGAGCTGATCGTACAGTTTTTCGCGAGGGATCATCGGTGCGAACTCCGCATGGCAGGGTGAGATCGAGGTGGATGGCAGGCAAGGGCTGCCATCGATACTTGCGAGCCGGCGCCGGCCCAGGGCAGAGGAAAGGTACTGCCACCGCAAACAGCGTCAAACCTGCCCGGGGACCAGCCCGGGCGGACGGGCTATCTTGATTTTCGTCCGGATCAGACGTACGTTACGCCGGAAATTTGCTGACTGACGGGGAGTTCGACAGCTGTTTGAGTCCCAGTCGGGGAGGGCGCGCGGCCGAGCGCGTATTTCGCCTTACTTCTACTGAACAAATACCTCAACGGGGAGATTTACGATGTTTCGGGGGCTTGCGGCATGCGCATTGATACTGGGTCTATCTGGATGCAGTGACGAGGCCCAGGTCGAGGAGTTGAAGACGTACGTCATGGCGATCCAGAAATTCCATCCATACAACGAGAAGGTTCAATACTACCTGTCCAACCTGGACGACCCGGCGTTCGATCTCAACGAGCAGCACGTCGCAGATGCCCGCCAGCTGCTCGAGGACTATGCCGCGGTGGTGAACGGCGTGGAGGATCCGGACGACAACACCTTGCGCCATTCGCACGGTCTTTACAAGCGTTCGTTCAATGACGCCAGGCGGCTGGCGCAGGATCGCACCGGGGATCTCAGGAGACAGGCCCATTCGGTCGCCATCGGCTTCCGGAACCTGCGCCGCGACATCGCGGACCGCTTCTATCCCTCGATCGAAGTGCTGCTGGCGCGCAAGGGTCTCGATTACGAGGCCGAATACGCCCTGATCTGGCCGTTCCCGGCAAAATAAGATTTGGAGAAGGGAGGCTGACTCAGCCGCTCGAGCAGCCTCGGAACCAGCTGGAAAAACTTCGGGCCTTCGTTCCCGAACGACCGGATCCGGTCTTTCAGGAACGGAGGCCTTTTTGCATCATCCAGGGCTGGAACGCCGACAGGATTCCCGTGTACAGGAACCCGGTCTGGAACAGCAACAGGAAAGGGATTCCGAAGTACAGGCCGACTGACCAGGCTTCCTGAAGGATGGTTGCAAAGTAGACGGCCATCGACATTTCGACCCCTGCCAGCAACGTCTTCGAACCGACGTATTTCCTCCCCGTTATCCGCGTCTTCCCGACCCCGTATTTCGGAGTGCGCCGGAAGGAGCTCTGGTGGCCCACCAGCGCCTCCAGAACCGCGCGCGCATTGTTGATGCAGAGACTGATGCCGATCGCCATCAGAGCCGGAAGGAACTTTATCTGCTTCTTCCAGTCGACGTAGAGCGCCTTCTGCGAGACCAGGTAAAAACCGGAGATTGCCATCGTCGCCATCGAGAACAGCGGCAGGTCGATGATGAACATGCGCTGACGCCAGTCGAGCTCGGCGCGAATCTCGAACACCGGCAGCATCAGCAGGGCCATCGCCAGCATCAGCAGGTAGGTGCTGTTTGCCGTCAGGTGAAAGGTGGCTTCGATCTTGACGGCGAGCGGGACGGGACTGCGCCACACCCGCGGCAGGATTTTTCTCGCCGTCTGCACCGCTCCCTTGGTCCAGCGGTGCTGCTGGGACTTGAAGGCGTTGATCTCGACGGGGAGCTCGGCGGGGACCTCGACTTCGGGAAGGAACAGGAACTTCCATCCCGCCAGCTGGGCGCGGTAGCTCAGGTCGAGATCCTCGGTCAGGGTGTCGTGCTCCCAGCCGCCGGCATCGAGGATGCTGCGCTTTCTCCAGATACCCGCGGTGCCGTTGAAGTTGAAAAAGCGGCCCGAGCGGTTGCGTGCGGTGTGCTCGATGACGAGATGGCCGTCGAGGAAGATCGACTGAATCCGGGTCAGCAGGGAGTAGTCGCGGTTCAGATGCCCCCAGCGCATCTGAACCATGCCGATTTCCGGGTCGGTGAAGTAGTGAATGGCGCGCTGCAGCAGGTCGGGCCGGGGTACGAAGTCGGCGTCGAGCACGAGGATGAAGTCGTGCTCGGCGCGCCCGAGACCGGCGGCGAGGGCTCCCGCCTTGAATCCGGCCCGGGAATCCCGGTGCAGGTACTCGATGTTCAACCCCTCCGCGGCCAGCCGCTCGACCGCCCGGCGGGCGCGCTCCTGGGTCTCGTCGACGGAGTCGTCGAGAACCTGCACCTGCAGTCTGTCACGGGGGTAGTCGAGCTCGCCGACCGCGGTGAGCAGGCGGTCGACGACGTGGTACTCGTTGTAGAGGGGCAGCTGCACGGTCACCCCGGGAAGCTCCGGAAAGCGGGAGCGCGGGGCAGTAGAATCGCCGCGGTGCTTGAAGTACAGCCTGAGCATGAACCAGCGGTGAAAGCCGTAAAGGCTGAGTACCGCCACGATGAAGCAATAGAAGGAGAGGCAGGCAATCTGCCAGTTGTCGAGGTCCATGCTGCGGCAGCGGAGGGGGACGGGCGGTTTTCAGGCTCGGCCGTGACAGTGTTTGAACTTTTTTCCGCTGCCGCAAGGGCAGGGTGAGTTGCGCCCGACCTTGGGGCCGGTGCGAACCGGTTCCCGCCTGGCGGCATCGGTACCTTCGCTGCCGGCGGCCACCAGGCCGCGGCCTCGGGGAGAGGCGGCGGGCCGGCCAAGCATGCCGATTTCCGGTTGATCCCGGTCCGCAGAACCCGGCGCCGGCGCGGCACCCTGGAATCCGAGGTTGGTGGCTTCCCTGTGGATCGAGCTGTAGCGCCCTCCCCGCATCGGCTGCCTGGGCTCCGGGGCCTCGGAGTCGACGCGCAGGCGGAACAGGTTCTGCATCGTCTCGGAGTCGATCCTCGCGATCAGGCTCTCGAACATCTCGAAAGCACCCTTTTTGTACTCGATCAGCGGGTTCTTGCCGCCGATACCGACGAATCCGACCCCTTCCTTCAATTCGTCCATCGCGTAGAGGTGCTCCTGCCAGCAGGTGTCGACCGTGTGCAGCAGGATGGCTTTCTCGATTTCGCGGAAGGTTTCGTCGCCGACCAGCTCCAGGCGCTGGTCGTAGGCTTCCCGCACGTTGCCGGCCAGGCGTTCGCGGGTCTCTTCGACACTGATTCCGACCCGTTCCTCCGGTTCGATGGGGAAGCTCGAGAAGAAGGTGCTGCCGTACTCGCGGGCCATGTCTTCCCACAGCCATTCCTCCGGGTACGACTCCTCCGGGGCGTGGGTGGCCAGCAGGGATTCTACCGTCTCCTCGATGATCTCGTAGACGCGGTCGCGCACCGAGTCGCGATCGAGCAGGTCGCGTCGGCGGTTGTAGATGACCTGCCGCTGCTGGTTCATCACGTCGTCGTACTCGAGCAGGTGCTTGCGCATCTCGAAGTTGCGCGCCTCGACCTTTCTCTGAGCCCTCTCGATCGAGCGGGTGACCATGCGGTGCTCGATCACTTCCCCCTCTTCCGCCCCGAGGCGATCCATGACTGCGGCTATCCGCTCGGATCCGAACAGACGCATCAGGTCGTCTTCCAGAGACAGATAGAACCGCGACGACCCCGGGTCTCCCTGGCGGCCGGCGCGTCCACGCAGCTGGCGGTCGATGCGGCGCGCCTCGTGGCGCTCGGTGCCGACGACCTGCAGGCCCGAGGGCTCCTCGGTCAACACCTCGCGCAGCGTCCCGCTCCCCGAGTGGCGGTCGTCCAGGGTCTTGTCGGAATCGATGACGCCGCGGTCGATCCGGATTACCTCGGGGTTGAGCTTTATGTCGGTCCCGCGGCCCGCCATGTTGGTGGCTATCGTCACCGTCCCGGGCTGTCCGGCCTCGGCTATGATCTGGGCCTCTTTTTCATGGTAGCGCGCGTTGAGCAGCTGGTGGCGGATGCCGCGGCGGGTCAGCATGCGGCTGAGAAGCTCGGAAACCTCCACCGAAACCGTTCCCACCAGCACGGGCAGACCTCTCTCGTGCAGATAGGCGACCTCTTCGATGATGGCGGTGTATTTCTCCCGCTTGGTGCGGAAGATCTGGTCGTCGTGATCGACGCGGCGCACCGGCCGGTTGGTCGGCACGACGACGACGTCGAGCTTGTAGATCTCCCAGAGCTCGGAGGCCTCGGTCTCGGCAGTGCCGGTCATGCCGGCCAGCTTGCGGTACATCCGGAACAGGTTCTGCAGGGTGATCGTGGCCACTGTCTGCGTTTCCTGCTCGACCTTTACACCCTCCTTCGCTTCCAGGGCCTGGTGGAGTCCGTCGGCGAAACGCCTGCCCGGCTGCGGCCGTCCTGTCGATTCGTCGACGATGACGACCTTCCTGTCCTCGGTGACGAGGTACTGGACGTCCTTCTCGAACAGGGTGTACGCCCGCATCAGCTGGTTGATGTTGTGCACCGCCTCGGTCTGGTGGGCGTGCTCGCGGAACTCCGTTTCTTCCTGCTCGCGGCGCTCCTGGTCGTCGAGTTCGGCGTTCTTGCGGATCGCGTCGACGTTCTCGCTCAGGTCGGGGAGGACGAACAGGGCCTGCTCGTCGGGTGAAAGGAGGTCGCGCCCCTTGTCGGTCAGGTCTATGGTGTGGCCCTTCTCGTCGACGACGTAGAAAAGCGCCTCGTCGATCTCGCTGAGCCGCTTGTCGCGCATGAAATCGGCTTCGACCCGGTTGATCAGCCGCTTGATGCCTTCCTCCTGGAGGAGCTTCATCAGGCGCTTGTTCTTCGGGCTTCCCCGGGTCGCCTTCAACAGCTCGACCCCGACGTCGTACTGCTCCTCCTCCTCTCCATCCTTGAGGATCTTCTCCGCCCCGGATACGATCGTTCCCACCAGCGACGTCTGCGCCCGCAAAAGCTTTTCGACCAACGGCTTGAACTCGGCGTAGCGATTCGTCGATTCGGGGACCGGGCCGGAAATGATCAGCGGCGTGCGCGCGTCGTCGATGAGGTTGCTGTCCGCCTCGTCGACGATGGCGTAGTGAAACTCGCGCTGCACCATGTCCTGCCGGCGGGTCGCCATGTTGTCGTAGAGATAGTCGAAACCCACCTGGTCCTTGGTGCCGTACATGACGTCGGCGGCATAGGCCTCCTGACGGCGCACTCCCTGCCACTTGAACTCCGAGGGCACCTCCTCGGTGGCGGGCATCAGGTAGGCCTCGGCCCCACCGGTCTGGCGGGCGTCCTGGATGACCCCCACGGAAAGGCCGAGGAAGTTGAAAATTCCCCCCATCCACATGGCGTCGCGCTTGGCGAGGTAGTTGTTGTGGGTGATCAGGTGTACGCCGTGCCCGGTCAGGGCATTCAGGTAGAGGGGCATCGTGGCGACAAGCGTCTTGCCTTCTCCGGTGGCCATCTCGGCGATTTTGCCCTGGTGCAGAACCATGGCGCCGAACAGCTGCACGTCGTAGGGCACCATGAACCACTCTTCCTCGCCGGCAACACCCTCCCAGCTGCGGCCCACCAGCCGCCGGCAGGCCTCCTTCACGAGTCCGAAGGCCTTGGGCATGGTTTCGTCGAGGAAAGCGGCTTCAATGGCCCGGATCTGGTCCTCGATCTCTTCGAGCCGGTCGCTGAGGCGCTCCCGTTCCTCCGGCTCGAGGTCGCCGCGCAAGGGAGCATCCGTCTCCTCGAACCGGGTCCGCAACTCCCCGACCCGCGCCTCCAGATCGGCGCGGAACTCCGCGGTTTTTGCGTGCAGGCCGGCGTCGGAAAGAGATCGGAAGTCGCTGGCGCAGCGATTGATTTCAGCCAGCGTCTCCCTGGCTTTCTTGAACTCGCGGTCCGACTGCGAACCGAAGGTTTTCTTGAAAAGAGAGTTCAACATGGACAAGGAAGTGTGTCGGTCGGGTTCCGGCAGGCGGGATCTCGCAGCGCAGCGGTCCGGGTCAGGGGGCTCGACCGCGGCTCACGCTCTCCGTCCTGTTCGCCGAGGTGCAAAGAATAGAAAGTATGTCAGATCCCCAAGTCCGCCACGGCAGAGGATGCCGGTGAGGTCAGCCGCGTATGGATGACTGCCCCGCCCCGGGAGCAGGACGTCGGCGCACAGCCTGGTACCGGGGATTTCGCGGGCAGCCTCTCGAACAGGGCCGGGACGCCGCTGGCGTCGGGAAATCAGTTGCAGGAATGTGCATCGAGGCCGCCGGCTCCCGGAAGCCGCGTCGGATTCACGCTTGCCGCTCGAGCTGCCGGACGATAGCGTCGAGAACCCCGTTGACGAAGGCGTAGGAGCGCTCGGAGCCGTAGGCCTTGGCCAGTTCGACCGCCTCGTCGATCGACACCTTTTCCGGAATGTCGTCGAAGTGGATGATCTCGGCCGCCGCCTGCCTGAGAATGAGCGCGTCCAGCCGCGCCAGACGCTCGCGGTTCCAGTTGGTAGCGGTGGCGGCGACCAGGTCGTCGAGTTCCTCCCGGTGACCCAGGGAGGTGCGCACCAGGGCGGAGGCGAATTCGAGATTTCCCCCGGCAATCCCGCGTCTCGATCCGAGATCGGCCAGGGCTTTCTCGGCGTCGCCCGGGGAGCTGGCTTCCCAGTACTGAACCTGCAGAGCCAGCTGACGGGCGCCGTTCCGGGTGTCGGCAAGCGGCTTGTCGGTCCAGGAGGACTCCTCCTGCTCCGGAAAAAGGATGGGAGCCTCGCGGTACTCGCCGCGGTCGGGGTGGGGAGTGGTCACGGAACCCGGAAATCAGGGGCGTGGCGGATGCCGGCGACCGGGACCGCAGGTGCCGGCACTATCTCAACTCCGCCATCAGTCCGGCCATTTCGATGGCGTTGAGGGCGGCGTCCCAGCCCCGGTTTCCAGCGGCGCCTCCAGCCCGCGCGACAGCCTGGTCGACGTTGTCGGTGGTCAGGACCCCGAAGGTAACAGGGACGCCGGTATCGAGACCGACGCGGGAGATCCCGCGGGCGGTTTCGGCGGCCACGAAATCGAAGTGGGGGGTGTCCGATCGTATGACCGCCCCCAGGCAGATCACGACGTCGAACCTTCCGCTGCCCGCCAGTTTTTGCGCGGCGATGGGAAGCTCGAAGGAACCGGGAACCCAGTGGACCTCGATGTCCCTGTCGAAACATCCGTAGCGCTTCAATCCGTCGAGCGCGCCGTCGAGCAAACGGCGGGTGATGGAGTGGTTGAAGCGGCTGACGACCACCGCGAAGGTGTGCCCGGCGGCGTCGAGCCGGGGTTCATGCCCCTCGGGCATTACCCGTGTTTCCTTTGGGATCGCCGCCTTCCATCTGCTTCCGCAGGATGGTGAGGTGGCCCAGCTTGTCGCGCTTGGTCTGCAGGTAGTCGATGTTGTGCGGGTTCGGCGACACGGCGATCGGCACCTGCTCGACGACGGTCAGTCCGTAGCCCTCGAGGCCGACCCGTTTCCGCGGGTTGTTGGTCAGGAAACGGACCCGCCGCAGGCCGAGGTCGTAGAGCACCTGGGCGCCGACCCCGTAATCCCGCGCGTCGGCCGGGAGGCCGAGGGCGTGGTTGGCTTCGATGGTGTCCAGCCCCTCTTCCTGCTGCAGCTCGTAGGCTTTCAGCTTGTGAATCAGGCCGATGCCGCGTCCCTCGTGGCTCTGGATGTAGACGATGACGCCCCGCCCCTCGGCGGCGATCATCTCGAAGGATCGCTCCAGCTGTTCGCCGCAGTCGCACAGGTAGGAGCCGAGGGCGTCGCCGGTCACGCAGCAGGAGTGCATGCGCACCAGAGTGTCCTCTCCGTCGAGCTCCCCCATTACCAGCGCCAGGTAGGGCGAGCCGTCGACCAGGCTGCGGTAGCCGTAGGCCGCGAACTCCCCGTGCCGGGTAGGCAAGCGGGCGCGCGCTTCGAGGGTGATCAGCTTTTCAGTGCGGCGGCGGTAGGCGATCAGGTCGCGGATCGTGGCGATCTTGAAGCCGTGGCGCTCCGCGAAGGAGAGCAGGTAGGGGGTGGGCGCCAGCTCTCCTTCGTCGTCGAGGATGGCGGCTATCAGGGCGAAGGGCTGGCAATCGGCCATGGTCGCCAGGTCGACGGATGCCTCGGTATGTCCTGCCCGCCGCAAGACCCCTCCCGGCTGGGCCCGCAAGGGCGTGACGTGGCCTGGTTGCACGAAATCGCCCGGCTGCGACCGCGGATCCGACAGTCTGGCGACCGTTCTGGCGCGGTCCTGTGCGGAGACACCGGTGCCCTGGACGTCGGCGGCGTTTACAGGGGTCATGATCGCCGCGCCCCGAGGCCCGTGGCTTCCCGCCTGGAACGTGTCGATCCCGAGCGCCCCGAGGCGCTCCTGTCCCGCGGTGACGTACAGGGGCCCGCCGCTGTGCCGGGTCATGAAGTTGATCGCCTCGGCGTCGGCGAGCTCGGCGACCATAACCAGTTCGCCCTCGCCCACCAGCTCGGTCCCGTCGACATCGGTGGCGCGCTCGTCCACGAGGACGATCATCCGCCCCGCCTGGAGCTCCTCGACTGCCTCTTCGATGGTGTTGAAATCGGACACGGCGCTGTCAGCGGGATTGCGGGTGCGGCTGGGAAGGGCAGGTCAAAGGATCGGCGTCGAACCTGTCGGACATCCTCAGGTCTCCAGAAGGCGTGCCACGTAACGCGCCAGGACGTCGATTTCGAGGTTGACGGCATCTCCGGCTCGCCGCTCCGAAAGGTTCGTGTTTCGTAAGGTATGGGGTATGATTGCGGCGGTAAAGGAGGTTTCCGATACCTCGACGACGGTCAGGCTGATACCGTCGACGGCGACCGAACCCTTGCCGGCGACGAAGCGGCGAAGCTCCACCGGCATCTCGATTTCGAGGATCCGGTTTTCCCCGTCGCGATCGAAACGGCGCAGCGATCCGACGCCGTCGACGTGTCCCAGCACCACGTGACCCCCGAGCCGGCCGTCGGCCCGCATCGAGCGCTCGAGATTGACGGCATCCCCCGGATCCAGTGAGCCGAGATTGGTGCGCCGCAGGGTCTCCTCGACGGATTCGACCCGGAAGCTGTCATCCGCACGCCCGACGACCGTCTGGCAGGCTCCGTTCATGCTGATGCTGTCGCCGACCGCGGTGCCGTCGAGAGGCAGGTTCGAGGCGATCTCCAGGCGTTGAAAGGCCGTCTGGCGTTCCACCCTGCGAACCGTGCCGACTTCTTCGATCAGTCCGGTGAACATGGATAGAGAACCTTGCCCGAGATGAGCGCGTCGTCGCCGAGCCGCTTCAATTCCATTCGATCGAGGGTGATTCCCTTGTCGACCAGTTCGATCCCCAGGTCACCCACGCCGCTGATCCCGGCGCCGAGCAGGCGCGGCCCCATGTAGAGCATCAACTCGTCGACGATCCGGTCGGCGAGCGCGGCCGTGGCCAGACCCCGCCCCCCTTCGATCAGCAGGCTGATCATGCCGCGCTCCCCGGCGGCGCGGGCCAGCAGGCGGAGGTCGAGGCGGCCGGATTCGGCGGGGAAAGTCCAGATCTCGGCGCCTGCGGCCTCGAACTCGCGGCGCCGCTTCTCCGGAATGGAGTCCGCGGTGATCAGCACCCCGGTCCCCCGCCGAAAGAGGGCGGCCCGGGGCGAAACCCGGAGTCTTCCGTCGACCACCATCGGGCGGGGGTGGCGGCCGCGCACGTGGCGAACCGTAAGCTCGGGATCGTCGGAAACAACGGTCCCCGCCCCTACGACGACGCCGTCGACCCAGGAACGCCGGCGATGGGCGTGGCGGCGGGCCTGCTTTCCGGTGATCCACCGCGAGGCGCCGGTTCTCGTGGCAATGCGTCCGTCGAGGCTCTGCGCAAGCTTGAGGACGACCCACGGCCTTCCCGTCCGGCGGTGGGTGAGGAAAGCGGCATTGTCCCGTTCGGCATCGGCGGCGAGGAGTCCCACCTCGACGTCGATGCCCGCATCTCGGAGGCGGGCGAACCCGCGTCCCCTCACCCGTTCGTCGGGATCTTCCAGGGCGCAGACGACCCGGCTGATTCCCGCGGCAACCACGGCCTCGGCGCAAGGGGGAGTGGTCCCGTGATGGGCGCACGGCTCCAGGGTTACGTAGAGGGTGGCGTTCCGGCAGCGTTCTCCTGCGGCGGCGAGGGCCTCGGCCTCGGCGTGGGCTCCGCCCCGGCTGCGGTAGGCCCCTTCCCCGATGACTTCGCCGTCGCGCACGACCACCGCTCCGACCAGGGCTCCCGGACTGACCCGCCCCCGCCCTCGCCTCGCCAGGGAAAGGGCGCGGCGCATGTGGAGCTGGTCCCCTTTCACTCGACGTTCACGATCACCTGCCGGGATCCGATGTTGTCGAGCCGGTCCCAGGCCTGCACCGCGATCACGTGCTCCCCGGGAGTCAGGTTTTCCAGGGTGAAGCGGGCGCTCTCGCGGGGAGAGTCGAACATGCCGTCGGCCGGCTCGATCTGGTACACCGTTTCACCGTAATCGATGGAATACTGGGCGCGCCTGACATCGCTGACGCGGTCGGTGATTTCCACCTCGACCTCCGGAGTGCGCCTGCCCACGGCCCTCAGCTCGACCACCGGAGGGCTGTTGTCGAGAAGGAACGGGTCGCTGATGCGCTCGTGCTGCAGGGCGCTTTCGGCCGGGTTGTCCGGGCGGTCGGAGACGACGAGCTTCAACTGCGTGCGTCCCTCGGGCATGTGCTCCGTGTCCCAGAGCAGGGAGTTCCGGGCCGTGTTTTCCTTGACCAGCTTCCATTCCGATTGCCCGTCTCCGCGCAGGAAGATGTCGTAGGTGAGTTTGTCCCCGTTGGGATCCCGGGCCTGCCAGCGGACCATGCGCAGGCTTTTTCGCTGCGCCGGCCGCCCCGGGTCCCGGCCCTGGCTGGCGGCCCTGGCCGCAACCTGTTCGGGAGAGCCGTCGCCGCCGGACTGACGCGGCCGGAAGGGGTACGTCCGCAGCTCGACGATCCGCGGCGCGAGATTGGTCTGCTGGGCGCTGAAGGCGACGCGCCGGACTTCAGGGCTGGCATCGGGGCTGGCGTGGAAAATGAGGCGGTACTGCAGGTAGCGTGCCGGGGGGCTGGTGATCGGGCCGCCCATGCGCAGCTTCGGGGACCACTCGCTCCATGTCGGGTCCGGCTCGGCGCTGTTTCCCGAACGGGTCTGCACCGAAAGCCCGGTACCGGCCGGGGTGTCGGCGTCCCACTCGATGCGGCCCCAGCGGGAGTTGAGCTCGAGATCTTCCACCTGCGAAAGGAACTCCCCGTCGGCGAAACGGGGCGACAGCCTCCAGATGTCACCGGACTGCCCCGCCCCGACGAAGGTGCCTTGGGGATTTGCCAGGAGCCGGTTGGGCGACAGCGAGTCCAGCCGCGCCACCACCTCGAACTCACCCCGCTCCGGGAACAGCCGCACCAGCTGACCGTCGCCGCCGGCGGCGGCGAGGAAGCTGCCGCTCGCTTCCGGTTGCAGATCGAAGATCGGGGCCCCGGTCTGCCAGAGAGTGGTCAGGGCACCGGTTGCGTGGACGAGAAGAACCGCCGAACGGGTCTTCTCCTCATCGGATCCGGAACGTTCGGAAAGGGCGCTGATCAGGAGTTTGCCCTCCTCGGCCGCGGCGATGCGGTTGACTTCGTCGAACGCGCTCTCGCAAACCAGGCGATGCCGGCCCGGTTCGGGCCCCAGCTCGTAGAGCCGGCCGGCGTATACGCCCCCGTCGGGGTCCATTTCTCCGCCGTTTTCTTCGGCGTCCTGGCGCGGTCCCGCGGTGGAGGCAAACAGACGCTTTCCCCTCGGCAGCAAGGCCATCACGTGGCGTTCCGAGCTGTTCCACAGGGTGTCGAGCCGGCCGTCGGCACTCAACCTGACCACTCCGCCGGGCTCCCCGAGGGCGGCAAGGAGGCGCCCCTTTTCGTCGAGAGCGAGGTCCCACACGTAGCGGCTTCCGGTCTCGACGGTGAGGGCGGGGTTCCCGTCAGCGTCGAGCCGGTAGACGAGGCCTCCGGGCGAGGTGCCGATCGCCAGGTGTCCCCGGCGGTCGAATAGGGCGGCGTGCACGGCGATTTCCGGAGAATCGAAAAACAGATCGGTTTCCCCGGATTCTCGGACGCGCACGACCCGGCCCCCGTCGCCGGTACCGGCGTAGAGAGAGCCGTCCGGGCCGCCGGCCAGGGTCCAGACCCGCTCGGCATCGAGGTCGGCGAATCGAACCAGGGCCGGGGCGGCGCGCAGCACCCCCTCCGAGTCGATACCGACTCCCCGCGCCTTTCCTGCGGCAAACTCCTCGAAGCTGCTGTGCTCGAGGTTCCGCGGGAGCACGGCGCCGGCTGAAGGCGGCATCAGCAGGGTGATGGCGAGAACGCCGGTCCACAGGCCGTGCCGGGCCAGGGCTCGGGGCGGTGTCACGTGTACCTCTCCGGGTTTGGAACGCCTCTTCATTCGCCGTTCCATCCCGTCCCGGGCGGGGGCTGGTTTCTTTCGGGGTTTCGTTTCATTTGAACCGTTCTCACTCGGCAGTGCGCCGCCGGATCTCCAGGGGCAGGGTCCGTTCCCCGGCCAGCGCATAGCGGGTGCGCACCCGGCTCCGCGCCACGACCCGTCCGCTGACAGGGGCAACGCGCCCGCTTCCGGTGTCCGCCGACAGCACGGCGTGAGCCGACGGCGGCAGTCCGGGCAGCTCGCGGCCGTCGACGCTCATCGCCGGCTCGGGGCGGAACAGCTCGACCACCAGGTCGTCGCGGCGGGCGCTGCGGTTGAGCAGCCGGACAAGCTGCTCGCTGTTGCGGGGGCGGAACCCGTCCGGGCGCCGGGCCATCTCCCATGCCAGGGCACTGCGGCCGCTGCCGATCCGCACCTCGACGGGGCCGGACACGGCGGTCGGCGGAATCTTCACCTCCAACACCTGCTCCTCTGCCGTTTGCCGGTGAGGACGCAGCAGCACGCGCACCGATACCGCGTCCCCAGGGGAGGCGGCCGCCGCCGCGAGGCGCGCTTCGGCGATCTCGGCCCGCCGCGATTCCTCCACGACCTCGACGGCGAGATCCAGCGAATCGACGCCGATGCGCTCGAATGGACCCCCCAGCGCCAGGCGCAGCGGCTCGGCCAGCTCGCGGGCGGCGTCGAACACCGCGCCGCGGCCGGCGTAGAGATTGGCGCGCTCGACACGGGCGCCGTTTTCGAGGTACAGGGTCGCATCGGCGATCAGGCTGGATTCCCCGGTCAGACTGGCAGCCGGCTCGAGAGCGGAGAGGATGACGGCCCGGGCGAGAAAGGGGGTGAGCAGGTCGTGCCGCAGCAGCTCGAACGAAAAGCGCTCGCCGTCGGCGGTGCCGGACAGTTCGAGAGCCAGCGGCAACACCGAGGCACGGGCGCCGGCAACGCCGGCAACGCCGGCCCAGCGATCCTGGCGCAGGGCTCCGATTTCGGCGCCGGCGGCACCCAGCTTGAACGAGACGAACCGGCTCGGAAGCACGCCGTGAATCCGCGCACCGGAGAGCGGCAGGTCGACAGCCCCCAGCTCGAGAAGCGGGTGTCCGAAGCCGACGAGGCGGTCGCCGTCGCGATGGGTGAGAGTGCCGATGGCGACGGCGCTGAAATCGCCGCTGACGAAAGGGACCCCCAACGCCGCTCCAGGTTGCATCGAGCCGGCATCCTCAGGTCCGGATTGTCCCCCGGCAGCCGGCCCGGAGGCGGTTGCGAAGCCGTATTCGGCCATGAATTCGTCGAGCATCCGCGTCGCTGTCGGCGAGAAGCCGCTCAGCGAAAGGGGAGTCGCCAGCGGCTCGAGCGAGCCCGGATGGGATTGCCGTCCGCCCCCGCCCCTTTCCTCCTCGAATCCGGCGCGATCCCCATCCTCTCCGCCCGTCTCGAGGCCGCGCTGCATCACCTCAAGCATGTCGGCGACAGGGGTGATTCCGCAGATCGGCTCCTTTGAAAACGCCCAGGCGTAGGAAACCGCTCCCAGCAGCCGGCCCTCGATGTAAACCGGACTGCCGCTCATGCCGCGAATCACCCCTGTCTCCTCGAGTCCAGCCCCCGACAGGCGCGCCAGTACGAGGTTCTTCCCGGGACGGAGGCGGTTGCGCTCGAGGCCGATGATCTCGACGCCGAAGGTGTCGATGGCGGTTCCGCGAAAGACGGACTTGCCGATCCCGAAGAGACCGGGGCGCACCTCGTCCTGGGGAAAAAACTCCACGGAGAAAGCGGCGGCGGCCCCGGACAGGAGCCAGAGGGCAAGCGCGGCGGCGCTGCGGGTGAATGGCTGTAACTCTTTGTGCGGCAATTCAGTACAGTTTCCTTGGGCGAAAGCGACAATCTAGCCGCCACCCCGGAAACCGTCAAGCGCGGCGACTGGCGGGGATTCTTGCCAGGGGGGCGCCCGTTCTTTTCCGGAAGGTCACCGAATACTTGACGTGAAGAATTGCAGGATGGTACGCTTGCTGTCCACCGGGTCCGCGACCTCCAGGGGCTCCCTCATTCCAGGGGGCGCCCTGAAACGCAATTCCTCGATTTCGAAGGCTGCATTTGCCGAGTCTGCGCGACCGCTTTCGCAGCGGTCTTTCCAGGACGCGATCCCTGCTCGTCGACGGCATCACGGCGGCGGTTTCGGGGCCGGTCGACGAAGAGGCGCTCGAGGAGATCGAGGCGATCCTGATCCAGGCGGACGTCGGCGTCGGGACGGCGACGGACATCGTCGATTCCCTGCGCGGCCGGTTGCGCTCGCAGGAGGGGGCAGACGAGCTGTTTTCCGAGCTGCGCCGACACCTGACGGAGGCCGCGTCCGGGCCCGGGGCCGAACCCGGGCCTCCATCAGCCCGGCCCCATGCCATTCTCGTCGCCGGGGTCAACGGCGCCGGCAAGACGACGACCATCGGCAAGCTGGCCGCCCGCCACAAAGCCGCCGGCCGCTCGGTGCTGCTGGCGGCATGCGACACCTTCCGCGCCGCCGCGCTGCCGCAGCTGGAGGTATGGGCCGACCGCTCCGGAGCGGAGATCGTGCGCTCGCAGCAGGGGGCGGATCCCGCTGCCGTCGCTTTCGACGCGGCGGCGGCGGCAGCGGCGCGCGCCATCGACGTGCTGATCGTCGACACGGCAGGCCGCCTGCACACCAAGGTCAACCTGATGGAGGAGCTGAAGAAGGTGAAGCGCTCCCTGGGCAGGAAGGTGGCCGGCGCCCCCCACGAGACCCTGCTGGTGCTGGACGCCACCACCGGGCAGAACGCGCTCGCCCAGGCGCGCGAGTTTCACGGCGCCGTCGGGGTCGACGGCATCGTGCTCACCAAGCTCGACGGGACCGCCAGGGGGGGAATCGCGTTTGCGCTCGTGCAGGAGCTCGGCCTGCCGATCCGGATGATCGGTGTTGGAGAGCAGCTGGAGGACCTGCAGCCGTTCCACCCGGAGGCTTTCGTCGAGGCGCTCCTTCCGGATTCCGTATCGGGTTAGCCTCCCGGCAAGGCAACTCGGCCGCGCCCGGAAACGGGCCCCGATCCGTTCGAAAAGACCGGAGTCCATCCACCCGGCTTTCAGTGCGCATTCTTCTGCCGGGGCTCGCCGCAGCGGTCCAGCGCCTCGGAGATCTCCTCCCGGACTCCGCTGTCCCGTTCTTCCGCCATGGCGTCCCGCAAGGCGTCCTCCGCCTCGGGGCCGCCCAGCCGCCCCAGGGCCCATGCGGCATGCCCCCGCACCAGGGGCTCTTCGTGCCTGAGCGCCGGGATCAGCACTCCCACAGCCTCGGGCCGGCACGAGTTTCCCAGCGCCACGGCGACGTTTCGCAGGAACCCGGCGCGCTTGGGCCTCTTGACCGGGTTTTTCCTGAAAAGGCGGTTGAATCCCTCCGCGTCGAGCTTCATCAGCTCCTCGAGATCGGGCTGTTCAAGACCCGGGCGGGATGAGAAGGCGGCCTCGCGAGCCGGCGCGGCCTTGCGGTTCCACGGGCAGACCTCCTGGCAGACGTCGCACCCGAACACCCAGTCGCCGATACCGGGCCGCAGCGCTGGCGGAATGGAGGTTCGCAGCTCGATGGTCAGGTAGGAGATGCAGCGGCGGGAATCGAGGACGTACGGTTCCGGGAAGGCGTCGGTGGGGCAGGCGTCGAGGCACCGGGTGCAGGTGCCGCAATGGTCGACGGCGGGCTCGTCGAACAGCAGTTCGAGGTCGGTGACGATCTCCCCGAGGAAGAACCAGGAGCCCTGCCGCTTGTTGATCAGGCAGGTGTTCTTCCCCCACCACCCCAGGCCGGCGCGCTGAGCCAGTTCCCGCTCGAGGACCGGGGCGGTGTCGACGTAGCAGCGGCCCCGGACCGGCCTGCCGGCTTCCTCCTCGATGAAGCGCCACAGCTCGGCGAGGCGCTTTTTCACCACGTCGTGGTAGTCGTCGCCCCGGGCGTACACCGAGATCCGCCCCGGCAGTCGGGGGGAATCGCCGCCCCCCGGAGGGTCCTGCCGGCCGGGGTGGTAGTTCATGCCGACGCAGATGACGCTGGAGGCACCCGGCACCAGGAGGCGCGGGTCGCCGCGCTTTTCCCGGTTGCGCTGGAGGTACTCCATCTCCCCGGCGTACCCGAGGGCGACCCAGCGGGCGTAGAAGTCGCTGCCAGCCAGCGGTTCGGCCGGGGTGACGCCGAACAGGTCGAACCCGAGAGCGCCGGCGCGGCCGCGGATCGAGGCGGTCAGCCGCGCCTGCTCCCCGCCGGAGCTGTCTGCTCTTTTCCTGGGGCTCATGGCTGGGCTGGGGAAGCGCGGTTGCGCGCCGGCGAAAGCGGCCCGACTACTGGAACAGCTCGGAGATGTAGGGAAAGACGAGACGGTTGAGGTCGTTGAAGGTCACCAGGATCATCAGCCCGAGGATCAGAACGAGGCCGACCTGCTGGCAGAACTCCCTCTTGCGCTGCGACAGCGGCCTTCGCATCACCGTTTCGAGGGCGAGAAAGACGAGGTGTCCGCCGTCGAGGGCGGGGATCGGCATGAGGTTGAGGATGGCGAGGTTCACACTCAGCAGGGAGAGGAAATAGATGAAATGCTCGAGGCCCCGTTCCGCGGTATCGTCGGCCATCTTGGCGATCAGGATCGGTCCGCCGAGCTCCTTGTAGCGGTCCTCCTGGAAGATGTTGCCGATGAACTCGAGGATGAGACCGGCTGAGTTGACCAGGCTGGCGGCGCTCAGGGAGGCCGCCTCCCCGAACGGGACTTCGGCCGTCGATGTGTGCGGTCCGATGCCGATCTGGCCGATGGTGGCCCCCTCCGCGGGGCGCGGCTCCGGCGTGATCAGCACCGACATCGGCTCGCCGCCGCGGAGCCAGGCGATTTCGATCTCCTCTCCCGGGTGGCGGCTGATCTGCTCCCGCATCTGGTCCCAGGTCCTCACATCGGCCCCGGCGACGCGGGTGATGCGGTCTCCCTCCTGCAGGCCGGCCGCTTCCGCCGGCATCCCCTCCACTACCCCGCCGACCACGGTGGGGTACAGCAGCGACAGTCCGTACGGCATGTCGGAGGAGTCTTCGTCCCGGTCGGCTGCGGTCTCGCGCGGCAGGTCGAAGGCCAGGGTGCGGCCGTCGCGTTCGGCGTCGACGGTCACCGCCGCCCCGGCCGCCTTTTCCAGCTCCCGCTTGAGCTCGTGGTAGTTGGCCACCGGCCGCTCTCCGACGCGGACGACGGCGTCGCCGTGGCGCAGCCCGGCGATGGCGGCAGGGGAACCCTCGAGGGGATCGACCGCCGTCGAATCGACGCTGCCGACGCCGTAGGCCGAGTAGAGGAAGAGGAAGGCGGCGTAAGCGAAAAGCAGGTTCATCGCCGGGCCGGCGGCGATGACGGCCATGCGGACCCAGATCGGCTTGGAGGGGAATTCCCAGTCGGCTCCCGTTGCCTCCTCGCTGCCGACGTCGGCCATGCCGGCAACCTTCACGTAGCCGCCGAACGGTATCCAGGACAGGCAGTAGTCGGTCTCCTTCCAGCGGAAACCGATCATTCTCGGCGGGAAGCCGAGGGAGAAGCGCTCGACGCGGATGCCGGCGCCCTTGGCGACGAGGAAGTGGCCCAGCTCGTGCACGAAGATGAGAATGCCGAGGGCGATCAGGAAGTAGAGCATGATGTCAGGTCAGCCGGGCCCCGGGGCATGCAGTTGCTGCTGGAGAAGGAGGTAGGCCCAGGCGAAAGGAAAACAGAAAAAGTAGGAGTCGAAGCGGTCGAGGAAACCGCCGTGGCCGGGTATGAGGGCGGGGGCGTCCTTGACACCGAAGTCCCGCTTGAGCGCCGACTGAACGAGGTCGCCGGTCTGGGCGCTGGCGGCGACCACCAGGAAAAGTCCGGCCAGCTCCAGGTGGGAGAAGCCAGGGGCGAACGGCTGCAACAGCGCCGGCAGCAGCCCGGCCAGCAACCCGGCGGCAGCTCCGGTCACGGTCTTGTTCGGGCTGATTGCGGGAACGAGCTTGCGCCTGCCCCACAGGAGCCCGGCGCCGTAGGCGGCGGTATCCGTTATCCACAGGCTGACGAAGATCAGTCCCAGCAGGACCCCGGGCTCGCCGCGCAGCAGCTCGCGGTCGGCTGCCATCAGGAGCGGTACGCTGCCCAGCAGCCCGGTGTAGAGAACCCCTGCCAGGGTCACGGCGGCGCTGGCCGCGAACCCGGCGGTCCCCCCGCGCAGGGCGGCGGCGAGAACGACCGCCGTCGCCAGCACCATCGCCAGCGGCAGGTGGCCGGTCCCGGCGAGGTGGACAAGGGCGCAAAGCCCGAGGCACAGGAGTATCCCCAACGATTTCAGGGGCCGGTACCCGGCGTTGGCCGCCAGGTGGTAGAACTCCCAGCTCGACCTGCCGACGATGGCGGCGACCAGCGCGAACAGGGCCCAGCCGCCGGCCCACGTCAGGGCGAGGACCCCGGGCACGAGAACGCAGGCCGAGGCGGTTCTGCGCGCGAGGTTCGGCCCGGGACCTGTCATGTCGATGACTCCCGGGCAATCTCATGCGCCGCCGAAACGTCGCTGGCGCTGCTGGAAGTCGCGGATCGCCCGGTAGAGGTGGTGGCGCCGGAAGTCGGGCCAGTACACGGGGGTGAACCAGATCTCGGTGTAAATCATCTGCCAGGGGAGGAAGTTGCTCAGCCGCATCTCGCCGCTGCAGCGGATCAGCAGGTCCGGGTCGGGGATGCCGACGGTATAGAGGGCGGCGCTGATATCCTCTTCTTCGATGTCGCCCGGGTCGACCGCCCCGTCCCGGGCCCGGGCGGCCAGCGTCCGGCAGGCGTCGACCAGCTCGCCGCGGCCGCCGTAGTTGAGCGCGAGGTTGAGCAGCAGGCCGTCGTTGGAGGCGGTGTCCCGCAGGGCCTTGTCGAGAGCCGACCGCACCGGCCCGGGAAGGCCGTGGAGGCGGCCGATGGCGTTGAGTCGCACGTTGTTCCGGTGCAGCTCCGGGGTCTCGTCCCGGAGCGACTCGCGCAGCCACCTCATCAGGGTGGAGACTTCGGTTCTCGGCCGGCTCCAGTTCTCGGTGGAGAAGGTGTAGAGGGTCAGCGCTTCGGTGCCGAGCTGGCCGCAGGCCCGCACGATGTCGCGCACCGACTCGCGGCCGTGCCGGTGCCCTTCGGTAACCGGCAGATTCTGCTCCTTAGCCCAGCGGCGGTCGCCGTCCATGATGATGGCGATGTGGCGGGGAAGGTTGCCGTGCTCCTTCAGCTTCGCCTGGACGCGTACGTCCTCTTCGTCGTGCCGCGGATCGGAGATCTCTTCTTTCACTGGATGTGGATTGCGGGAATCGGTGAGTGGGTGGCGAAAACGCTGGACCGTGGCGAGACCGGCGGGCGGGGCTGAAGAATCCAATCTACCGGCTGCGGTTCCGACTCGCAATTACACCGCCCTTTGAAAATCCATCCAGGCTGACGGCGGGCCCTGGCGGGCCGTATGTTGGGCTTCCTCCCCGAATCTCATGCGATTCGGCCCGGTCGCGAACCATTTCCTCGACCGCCATGACCCGGCTGCCGCAGAGCGACCATATCGGCGGCTGTAAACGCGGCTGTCAGCACTGACGACCCAGTACCCTGCATTGTTGTTCCCGAACCGCGGAAACAGCGGAACGGTAACCGGGTTGCCCGGCTGCCGGATGCGGGCGGAGAGCGGCCTGCCGGACCTGGCAGCTGCCTTGACACTCGAATAGCCCGGAGGGATTGTACCGGCGATGACGGCAGGCGCCAAAATCGCCAAGGCCCGGATGCGGGCCGAGTGCCTGCAAAGGCGCCGCTCGATGAGTGTGGAGCGGGCCTCGGGCCTCAGCAGGGCGATCGCCGCCCGCGCCCTCGACCTCGAGGAAGTGGCCGCTGCCGCTGCCGTCCACACGTACGTCGACAGCCTGCCGAACGAGGTGGCGACCCGCGGGATAATCGCCGCCCTCCTCGACCTGGGGAAGCGGATCGTGGTCCCGGTGGTCGGCAAGCCCGGACGGCCGCTGCTGCACGCCGGGATCGGCAGCCTCGACGAGCTGAGGCGCGGACCGCTCGGCATCCTGCAGCCCGCGGCCGGCTCGGCGCTGCCGCCGGTCGACGCCGTCCTCGTGCCCGCGGTCGCCTGCGACCGCGAGGGCAACCGCCTCGGCATGGGGGGCGGCCATTACGACCGCATGCTGCGGGCGCTGCGGGTTCCCGCCGTGGCGCTGGTCTACGAAGAGTTCGTCGTCGGCGCCGTGCCGGCCGAAGCGCACGACACCCCCGTCGGCATCGTGCTGACGGAGCGGAACATCTACCGGACCGGACCGAAAGGAGAAAAGCCGTGATTTACGAGCTGAGGATCTACCGACTGCACCCGGGAACGAAGAAGGATTTCCTGCGCGAGTTCCGGAAGGCGCGGAAGTTCATGGAGAAGTACGGGGTCACCTTCGTCGACGCCTGGGAGAACGAGGACCGCGAGGACGAGTTCGTCTGGATGCGCTCGTTCGCGAACCACAAGGCGCGCGACAAGGCGATAGAGACGTACTACAGCTCCCCCGAGTGGATGAAGATCGTCGACGCCATCCGCGCCACCATACGGCGGCGCGAGGTGCGCATCATGAAGCAGGCCAGGGCCGGGGGCCGCTGACGGCGCCGGAGTTTCGATGGCCCCCTCCCTGACCATCGGCGCGGTCCGCGTTTCCCCGGGGCTGCTGCTGGCGCCGATGGAGGACGTCTCCGACCTGCCGTTCCGCGTCATCTGCCGGCGCCTCGGGGCCGACATCGTCTACACCGAGTTCGTCAACGCCGAGGGGCTGGTGCGCGAGCTGGAGAGCGGCCGGCGGCGCACCCACGACAAGCTGAAGTTCCTCCCGGAGGAGCGGCCGTTCGGCATCCAGATCTACGGCGCCTCGGAGCTGTCGATGGAGAGGGCCGCCGAAATCGCCACCTCCGCCGGGCCCGATCTCATCGACATCAACTGCGGCTGCTGGGTCAGCAACGTCGCCCTGCGCGGCGCCGGCGCCGGCCTGCTGCGCGACCTGCCGCGCATGAGGGAGGTGGTGTCGCGGGTGCAGTCGGCGACCCATCTGCCGGTCACGGTGAAGACGCGGCTCGGCTGGGACGCCGGCTCGATCCGCATCGTCGAGGTGGCGCGCATGCTCGAGGGGATCGGGGTGCGGGCCCTCGCCGTGCACTGCCGCACCCGGGCCCAGGGCCACAAGGGGGAGGTCGATTACCGCTACATCCCCATGATCAAGGAGGCGGTCTCCATACCCGTCATCCTCAACGGGGACCTGACGCGGGCCGAGGAGGTCGCCGCCGCGTTCGCCGACACCGGGTGCGACGCGGTGATGATCGGCCGCGGCGCCATCCGCCACCCCTGGGTGTTCCGCGAGTCGCGGCACTTCCTCGCCACCGGCAGTCATCTGCCCGCCCCGTCGGCGCGCGAGCGCAGCGAGGTCTGTCTCGAGCACCTGCGCCTCGCCGTCAGGGAGCGCGGCGAGCGCCAGGCGGTGATCTCCCTGCGCCGCCACTACAGCGGCTACTTCCGCGGCCTGCGCCAGGCCGCCCGCCTGCGCGCCGAGCTGTCGCAGTACCGGGAGGCCGCCGCCGTCGAGGACCGCCTCGAAGAGCTGGCCGGCGCCCTGCCGGAGACGGAGGGTGTGTCCGGGCCGGCGGTTTCTGCGGTCGCGGTCTGACCTCCTACGGGAAGCCGTGGCTGAGCAAAAGCCCTCTCCTGCCGGCGTCGTCCGCTACGTTCCCGAGGTCCCCTTTCCGAGCTACCGCCACCTGCCCGGCGAAACCCCCCACCCGCACAGGCATCCGCAGGGTCACCGCTTCGGCGACCCCTTCGAGGAGACCGTCTCTGAAAGCGCCGGCTGGCGCGACGACAAGGCGTACCTGCTCGGGGTCGACCTCTACAACCACGGCTTCTGGTGGGAAGCGCACGAGCAGTGGGAGCCGAAGTGGCAGCGCGCCGGGCCGCGGACCGCCGAGGGGCTGTTCCTGCAGGGGCTGATCCAGCTCGCCGCGGCGGCGATCAAGCAGCACCAGGGAAACGAGCGCGGATTCCGGCTTCTCTCCGGGAACGGCCTGGAGAAGCTGGAGGAAGCGGCGGGACGGTGCGGGAGATGCTTCATGGGGCTGGATATCGAGGGCTTCGCCGCTGCCTGGCGGGAGTTTCGCGGCGGCGGGGTATCCGGGGCCGCCGCCATTCCGCCGATCCGGCTCGACCTCGGCGGTTGATCCACCCCGGGCCCCACACTGCAGTCGCGGCGATCCCGGTCATCAGGGGCGGCGAGCGAGGCCTCCGCGTTCTTTCGGGGGAAGGGCTGGAGAAAAGTGTCGGGACGATGCGTGACTTGCTTCGTGGAGCCTGGATATCGAGCCGTTCGCCCTTCGTGGGGCGAGCTTTGGGGGGGATTCTCGCGGCGAAGCCGGCGTCCCTCCGGTCCGGCTCGACGCCGGCGGTTGATACCCGTACCGGAAATGGCGGCGCAGGTCGGGGCAGGGATTCGTCTCCCGTCGGTTGTGGCGCCGCACCACCTGCTCCTCCGCGCTGCTGGTCCCTCGGATCCGGCTGGCCGTCGATTGACCCGCCCACCCGCTCAGCTTCCTCCTGCGTCGGTTGAGACCAGGCCCTCCCGCAGCAGTTCGAGCTTGCCGAAGCGGTCGGCGACGGCGTCGATGAGACCGCGGATCGCCGGGCCGAAGTAACGCCCCTTTCTCCACGCCAGGCCGATCTCGCGCTCGAAGCGCAGCTCCGGGGCCGGCACCAGGCACAGGGTCCCGGCCGCCAGCGACTCCGCCGCGGTCATGCGCGGCAGGAACGAGATCCCCATGCCGGACTCGACGAGCATGCGCATCGCTTCGGGGGAGCGCATCTCCATGGCGACCCGCGGCGCGATCCCCAGTTCGGCGAAGCGCTCGTCGACGATCCGGCGCGACACCGACTCGGAGTGGAACAGGATCAGCGGTTCGGCGGCGACTTCGGCGGCAACCGCGGCGCGTCCGGCAAGCCGGTGGCCGGCGCCGGCGACGAGCGGCATCTCGTCCCGGACGAGGGAGAGCGTCGCAATGCGCGGGTGCTCGAACGGCAGGGTGATGACGGCGAACTCCGAGCGGTTCATCAGCAGGTCCTCGACGAGGTAGCGCGACGAGGCGACCTGCGTGGTCAGCTCGACCCGGGGGTGGGACTCCCTGTAGGACTGCAGGACCTCGGGCAGCAGGTAGATGACGGCCGCGTCGATGGCGCCGAAGCGGAACCCCTGCTCCGCGAGGGCGTCCCCCTTGCGCACCCGCTCCACCGCTTCGTCGACGAGGTCTTCTATCTGAAGGGCGTAGGTCAGCAGGGCCCGGCCCTCCAGGGTGAGATCGACTCGACGCCCCGCGCGGTCGAACAACCGCGTCCCGAGGAGTCGTTCCAACTCGGCGATCCCGCTGCTGACGGTCGGCTGGGTGACGCGGAGGTCCCTGGCCGCCCGGGTGAAACCGCTTGTCCTGGCGACCGCCAGGAAATAGCGGAGGTGGTGGAGGTTCATGATGGTGCCGGATAATTATAGAGAATATCTATCGATAATATAGTCATTATCGATTTGTCTTATGGCAGCCGTTCCGTAGCTTCGAACCGCCAACGAACCCAGGAGGAATCGAACGAATGAACAAACCGGAAACCATCGCTCCCCCGGACGGGAAACTCGGCGTGCTCATCCCGGGAATGGGGGCCGTCGCCACCACCTTCATAGCCGGGGTCGAGGCGATCAAGGCCGGCCTCGGCGAACCGGTCGGATCGCTGTCCCAGATGGGCGCCATCCGCCTCGGCAGGCGCACCGAGGACCGCTCCCCTCTCATCAGGGAGTTCGTACCCCTGGCCGCCCTGGAGGATCTCGTATTCGGCGGCTGGGACGTCTTCCCCGACGACGCCTGGGAGGCGGCGACCCACGCCGGGGTGATCGAGCAGAAGACACTCGACCAGCTGAAGGATCCGCTGGCGGCGGTCACCCCGATGAAGGCGGTTTTCGACCGCGATTACGTCAAGCGGCTCGAGGGCTCGCACGTGAAGCAGGGGAAGAACAAGTGGGACATGGCCCAGCAGACGCGCGAGGACATCCAGCGCTTCAAGAGCGCCAACGGCCTCGAACGGGCGGTGATGATCTGGTGCGGCAGCACCGAGGTCTTCCTCGAAGGGGGCAGGGCGCACGCCAGCGTCGAGGCGTTCGAGAAGGGGCTGCGCGAGAACGACCCGTCGATCGCCCCGAGCATGATCTACGCGTACGCGGCGCTCAGCGAGGGGGTGCCCTACCTCAACGGAGCGCCCAACCTCACCGTCGACATCCCGGCGATGGTCGAGCTGGCGAAGGCCAACCGGGTGCCGGTCGCCGGCAAGGACTTCAAGACCGGACAGACCCTGATGAAGACGCTGCTGGCCCCCGGCCTCAAGGCGCGGATGCTGGGGGTGCGCGGCTGGTTCTCCACCAACATCCTCGGCAACCGGGACGGCGAGGTGCTCGACGACCCGGACTCCTTCAAGACCAAGGAGGAGTCGAAGCTCGGGGTCCTCGACTACATCCTGCAGCCGCACCTGTACCCGTCGCTCTACGGCGAGCTGTACCACAAGGTGCGCATCAACTACTACCCGCCGCGCGGCGACGAGAAGGAGGGCTGGGACAACATCGACATCTTCGGCTGGCTCGGGTACCCGATGCAGATCAAGGTCGACCTGCTCTGCCGCGACAGCATCCTGGCGGCGCCGCTGGTGCTCGATCTCGTGCTCTTCGCCGACCTCGCCCAGCGCGCCGGGATGCACGGCGTCCAGGAGTGGCTGTCGTTCTATTTCAAGAGCCCGCAGACGGCCCCGGGGCTGTACCCGGAGCACGATCTGTTCATTCAGCTGATGAAGCTGAAGAACACGCTGCGCTACCTGCAGGGCGAGGACCTGATCACCCACCTCGGCCACGAGTACTACGACTGACGGGAACCGAGGTGCTGCCGGTCAGGAAGGAACGGGGAAGACACCTCCCGGGTTGCACATCCTATGAGATGTGATATCCTATAAGACATGCTCCGCGTCGTGCTGGACACCTCGGTGGTCGTAGCCGCCCTGAGGAGCAGGACCGGGGCAAGCAACGAGGTGCTTCGCCTTGTCGCCAGGCAGCAGTTGATTCCGCTGGTGACCGTCGCTCTGTTTCTCGAGTACGAGGAGGTTCTGAGCAGGCCGGAGCAGCGGCTGGCTCACGGGCTCGATCCGGGCGGGATCCGCAGGTTTCTCAGCGCCTTCGCCAGTTCCTGTCAGCCAGTGGAGGCGCGGTTTCGTTGGCGGCCGCAGTTGAAGGATCCGGGCGACGAGATGGTTCTCGAAGCCGCAATCAACGGACAGGCGGACGCACTGGTAACCCACAACCTCAGGCACCTTGCCCCTGCCGCCCGGCGCTTCGGTTTGCGAACCCTCACCCCGGGCCGGTTGCTGGAGGAGGTCGAAGGATGAGCAAATCCGCATACCCGCTCAAACTGCCCGCCTCGGTGAAATCCGCGGCCCAGCGGCTTGCCAAAAAGGACGGCGTCTCCCTCAACCAGTGGATCTCCGCGGCTGTAGCGCAGAAGATCGGAGCTGTCGAGACCGCCTCCGAGTTCCTCCAGCAGCGCGCTGGAGATGCCGAGCCCGGGGACATGCTCCCGTTCCTGGACGCCGCCCCCGACGAGCCCCCGCTGCCGGAAGACGAACCGGAGGGATAGTGCCGGGGCGCCTGTCCGCGTCTGCACAGGGAGGCGCAATTCCGCGTGCCCTCACTCGCCGAACACGCTGCGCTACCTGCAGGGCGAGGACCTGATCACCCACCTCGGCCACGAGTACTACGACTGAACCGGCGGGACCGGGGGGCCGGGGACGGACCGGTCGGGGCGATGGTTCCCAGGCGAGGCCACAGGGCTCATGCGCTGGCCGGGGGGCCGACCCATCCCGGCTCGCGGCGTCGCCTTCGACTGCTGGCGGTGCTCCTGCCTGGGCTGCTGGGGGGATGCGATCAGTCCGTCGATCCGGGGGAGCCCGTTGCCGATCCGATCCTGGAGACCAGGCTCGACGACCTCTTCGCGCCTGCGACCCCCGCCGAGGTGGAGGCCGTCCGCGCCGACTGGGCCCGGCGCGACATTTCGGCGGCCGGGGCGGCCGTCGAACACACCGGGTCGTATCCGCTGGACGGGATCCCCGCGACCCTGCGCGTCGTATCCCACAGGGTGGGGGAGGTACTCCACTACGGAGCGATCCTCGCCCCCGACTCCGCGGCTGCTGGCAGCTTGCCCATCCTGATGTACCTGCACGGGGGCGACGGCGGCGTCGAGGTGGATGACATCGACCTCGTGGTTTTCGCCCTGGGCGAACGGCGCGGCAGTTTCGTCTACGTGGTCCCGTCCTTTCGCAGCGAACCGCTGGAGTACGAGGACCGGGAGTGGGTTTCGACGGGGCCCGGCGGTCACTGGGACTACGACGTGGACGACGCCCTGGCGCTCCTCAACGTCGCATTGGAGTTGACGCCGCAGGCGAGTATCGAAGGCCTGAGCATCGTCGGCGGCAGCCGGGGAGCAGGGGTCGCCATGCTGGCCGGGATCCGCGACGAGCGCATCGAGAAAATCGTGGCCTTCTTCGGACCCACCGACTTCTTCGACGACTGGGTCCGGGAGATTGCGCGGGAAGCGGCCATGGGCTTTCCGCGCGACCTGACCGGGGTCGCCCACATCGATTCGACCTTCATCCAGCCCTACATGAGAGGTGAAATCGGCCTCGCGGAAGTCCGCCTCGAGCTGGTGCGCCGCTCCCCGGTCCTGTTCGCCGGGGACCTGCCCGCAGTTCAGCTCCACCACGGCGACAGGGACGAAACCGTCTCCGTAAGCCAGGCCCGTTCCCTGATCCGGGCCATGGAAGCGCTGGAGCGTGAACCCCCCGAATTCGAGGCGTTCATCTACGAGGGAGGCGGTCACCACATCTTCGCGTTGAGAGATGCCATACCGCGCGCGGTGGATTTCCTGCGGCGGAGCCCGGGAGGGGGATGAGTCCGGGCGGCAGGGCTACAGGGCCTTCAGAAGACCGGAACGATAAACCGGGGCGGCTGCAGAAGTCCGGGGTGGGGTCTCATTGCCTCGAACGCCCCGGCTGCTGCGCACGGTCGTCCTGCAGCGGCACGAGGCAGCCTTCCATCCGGTTCCCCCGCAGCAGCACGTTCCGGCATCCCGCGTCCACCAGTATCCCGATATCGGAGTTCTCCACCCGGTTCCCCTCGACCACCACGTTCTCCGTAGCCCCGTCGCTGTTGGCGCCGACCACCACCTCGAGGCGGGCGTTGTTGTGGAGGCGGTTGTTGCGCAGGACGGAGCCGAAGTGGAGGCTCGGCAGGGTTCCCTCGACGCTGAGGCGGGCAGGATAGACCAGGGGATCCTCGAAGCGGTAGCAGTTGCCCTCGCGGATCTCGTTGCCGAGGAACTGGAGGTAGAGGTTGGGCTGGACTCCTCCCGTGTAGGAGAACCCGTAGGCGCGGAAACCGTCGCTCCGCCAGCTGCGGTTGTCGGCGACGATGTGCTCGGTGGCGGTGCCGTAGAACTGGATGGCGATGCCGGCGTCGCGGGTCTCGTTGTCGTAGAAGATGTAGCGCCGGTGCGTCATGGTGACTGTGACCCGCGAGGTCTCGTCGAGCGCAACGTCGAACGGCCGGTCGAGCTGCACACGCCTGCCGTCCCAGGACTTCACCGAGCGGTACTGGCCGCGACCGCGGCCGGCGATGACGGCGACGAGGGTGCCGGTCCAGTGCCGGTGCTGCCACTTCGGGTCGCCGGCGAGCAGGATCCAGTCCCCCTCGACCGCTGCCACGGGGCCGAAGTAGGCGCCGCCGCCGGCGTCGGAGGTGAACGCCTCCCGGTCCCAGCCGTTCATGTTCTCGTAGCTGTTGTGGGCGGTGTAGATGTTGCGGGATACCCCCCGGGTGAAGCAGGCGTAGCCGCCCCCGGTGGCCATCAGGTCGGCGCCGGCGATGCGGTTGCGCTCGAAGACGACGTTCTCGCAGCCGTTGAAGTTCATCCAGCCGGAGCGCCCGTTGTAGAAGGTGTTGCCGGCCACCAGGGCCCCGACCGCGTAGTGGAGGTAGATGGAGCGCTCCGAGCCGTACACGTCGCAGTCGGTAATGCGGATGTCGGGGCCGCTCAGGCGGATGGTGTCGCGCGGCCCGGGGGTGCGGCCGCGCTCCTCCTGCTTGTCCGGCGGCAGGTGGCCCCGGAACGAGTCGGCGCGCACGCGCACCCGGGTCAGGCGCACGTGGCCGGCGGTCTCCGGGTCCTCGATGGGAGCCGCCGGGGTGTGGACCGCCGCGGCGGTGTTGTTGGAGATGACGTGGAAGTGGTGGTTGCAGTAGAGGGTGAGGTCCTCGATGGCGAAGTGGTGGGAGCCCTCGACCCAGGCGTCGGGCGGATCGTCGGTGTCGGCCATGCAGAGGGCGGTCAGCTCGCGCCCGGCCCCGCGCAGGGTGACGTGCGGCGGGATCACCAGCTTCTCGCTGACGACGAAGCGGCCCCGAGGCACCAGCACGACTCCTCCGCCGCGCTCGCCCGCCTCCTTCAGCGCCGCCTTGATCGCCTCGGTGTCGTCCTCTCCGTCGTCTCCGTCCGCCCCGAAATGGGCGGCGTTCAGCAGGGGTTGTTCCTTCTCTTCCTGCCGGGGAAGGACCGCGAGGTCGAGCGCTTCGCTCCAGGCCTGCTCGCCGCCGTAGCCGTTGTGCACGAACAGCTCGTAGCGGCCCGGGGTCAGCTCTTCCGGCACCGTCACCGCGAGGCAGAAGGGCTCGGCTTTCACCGGGTCCAGCAGGGTCACGCGCCCGTCCCCCGAGCGCAGGGCCACGGCCGGCTCCTTCTCGCCCAGCTTCAGGCAGCGCCCGATGATCCGCAGGCCGCCCCCGGCATGGACGACGCCGTCCTCGAGGCGCCACTCGCCGAACGGGGTGCGGTCGGTGACGGCGTCGCCGAGCGTCCACCAGGGCGCCGGCAGGTTGAGGCGCCCGGAGCTGGCGGCCCCGGCGCGGGAATGCAGGGCGTAGCCGTACACGCCAGGCCCGCTGCCGGGCAGCTCGAACATCAGGGCGGTCTCGCTCGCCTGCAGGGGCTTCACCGCTTCGGGGGGGACGCGGTCTCCGGAGGGCTTCCAGGGCCGTCCGGAAGGCTCGCCGGGGTTTCCGTCCGGAAGCCGCTCCAGGGCAACTTCCATGGCCTCGTGCTGGGGGAAAAAGCCGCACACCATGGCGGTCTCCCCGGGCTGAACCGGGGCGGAGAGCCAGTAGACGGCGGGTTCTTCGGCGAGCGCCGCGGACCCGGCCAGGGCGGAAGCGACTACGGCCGATGGAAGCTGCGGGGGTATCATGGAGGCCGTCCTTTCATTCGAGAGCAGCCGGGGGATTTCCCCGCCCGGGGGGGAAACCGCTGCGGGGGTATCGAGACAGGTTCGCCGAATTCACACCGACCGGTCGAGGGTTGAGAAACCCTTCGTTTCGTATGAATCGAAACCAGGTCCTTGCGTACAGCGGCCCCGAAACTGCGGATCGCCTTGCCGAAGCTGCTCGAAGGTTCCCGGGTCACGCCGTGCATCAGGGCAGGCGGCCGCAGGCACACGTGCCATGGCGTTACTCGTCCCGCAATGTCTCGGCAGGATTCAACCAGGCACCCCTTGCTGCGTGATAACTCACAGTGGCGACAGCGATGCCGACAGACAGCAAGCAGCTTGTCGCAAACGGGCGGACTGCCAGATCGGCGTGGTAGGCAAAATTGTCCAGCCATTCCGTCATCAGCACGTGGACCACCGGCAACGCGACGATGTTGGCGATCAGGACCAGCAGAAGAAACTCCCTGGAAACGAGGTAAACGAGGACCGTCGAGGACGCCCCCAGGACCTTGCGAATGGCGATCTCACGGAGACGTTTCTGTGCCGCAAATGACGACAGGCCGAAAAGGCCGAGACAGGCCACGAACACGGCGAGTGCCGCCGACATCCGCGCCGTCCTGGCAAGGGCGGCCTCATTCGCGTACAGGCCGTCGATCGTGTCGTCGAGAAACCACCCGTCAAAAGGCTTGTCCGGGTGGATCCCGAGCCAGACTTCCTTCATGAAATCCAGGGTTTCGGGAATGCTCTCGCCGCTGATTTTCAGGCTCAGGTTGTTGTTTGAGCTGGTCCATTTGGTGAGGACGACCGGTGAGATCGGCTCGTGCAGGGAGTGACTGTGAAAGTCCTTTACGACGCCGACGACGAATCCGTTCCTGTTCTTGTGCCAGCCGAAGCCTTTGCCAAGGGGATCGTCCCAGCCGAGCGACTTCACCGCAGTCTCGTTGAGGACATAGGCATTGGTGGTGTCCGCCTCCGAAATGAAGCGGCCGGCAACCAGGGGAATATCGTGGACGTCGAGGAAGTCCTCATCGACACCCATGATCCACATCTGCATCGTATCGGGCTCGAAACCCTCCGGGTAGACGCTGTGCAGCATTCCGCCCCAACCGATCAGCGTCTGGGAAGCGCTTCCGGCGAGAATGTCCGGATGCTCGAGAAACAATCGCTTCCAGGCGTTGTAGTCTCTGATTCGAGGCTTGTCGATCCTCTTGCTGAGGGCGTAGACCGGGAGCACGTACACATGCTCCGAGTCGAACCCCAGTCTCTTGTTGCTGACATATTCGATCTGATCCCTGACGACGATCGTGGTGGAGATCAGCGCCGAGGCGATGGCGAACTGGCTGACCACGAGCACCCGCATCAGTCTCTTTTCCCCGCCGGAGATGACAGAACCCCCCTTCAGCACCGGGACGGGGTTGAAAGCAGAGACAAACAGCGCCGGGTAGCATCCGGCCAACAGACCGGTCGAGAGGGTCAGCGCCAGGAGAAAGAGGGCATGCGACGGGCTCAGCAGCGACGAAAGGCTGAGTTGCTTGTTCGCGAGATCGTTGTAGCTCGGAAGGACCAGGTATGCCAGGAGGAGTCCGACTGCCGAAGCGACCAACGCCATGAAGACGGACTCGCCCAGGAACTGACCCGTCAGGCGCCCGCGGGTGGCGCCCAGGGCCTTGCGCAAACCGATCTCCCGGGCGCGGCGGCTGGCACTGGCCGTGGCCAGGTTCGTGAAGTTGATACAGGCCAGCAGCAGCACGAATCCCGCTATGGCCGCGAACAGGTAGACGACCTCGATGCGGGCAAATCCGGGCTGTGCGAAATCGACGTTGTGATACAGGTAGATTCTCGAGAACTGCTGCAGCAGCAAGGTGTTCCTGCTCGCGAACTCGGCTCCCATATGGCGGGCCGCCAGGGAGGGAAGCTTCTCCTGAAGAGAAGCGGCCGAAGCGCCGGGCTTGAGCAACACGTAGGTCGAGAGTGCGGATGGGTAATCCCGGACCCAGACTTCCCAGTACCACTCGTAGGGATTGGCGGGCGGCGTCGAGGTCAGAAAGTCGAAGGATCCGAGGCCGTAGCTCTGCGGCGGGAGGTCCTCGACAATGCCGACAATCGAATAGGTTCCTCCCGTCCAGCTGTTCCTGGAGGTCACGACTTTTCCGATCGGGTCTTCGGAGCCGAAAAACCGGAGTGCGGCGCTTTCCGTGACCAGCGCCGAGCCGTCTGCGGGAGTCGGTCGCTCCCCTCCGACCAGGCGCAAGTCGAACATATCGATGATGGCCGGGTCGGCGGAACACAACCTCCCGCGCAAGGATTTCCCTTCGTAATCGAACCACCCGCCGGAGTTGAGGACACGAATGAATTCCTCGACTTCGGCGAACTCCGATTTGAGCGTCGGACCGAGCAGGCCTGAGGTTCCCTCTCTCAGCACCGGATCCTGCCCCCCGAGCTGTTGTCGCCGCAGAAGTTTGTAGATCCGGTCCCCGTTCTCGTAACGATCGTAGGCCAGCTCGTCCTGGATGTAGAGCAGGCTGAGAACCGCACTGGCAAGCCCCACCGACAGTCCGAGAACGTTCAGTACGACGTATCCGAACTGGAGGCGGATCTGGCGAAGCGCCAGGGTCAGGTGGTGTCTGAGCAAGGCTGCCCCCCGGCGGTGTTCCCGGTCGCGATGCGGCCGTCGAACAGGTGGATGACCCGGTGGGCGAAGTCGGCGTAGGCAGGTGAGTGGGTCACCATCACCACGGTGGTGCCGTACCGGTTGATCCCGGTGAGCATCTCCATGACCTCGTCGCCGTGGCGCGAGTCGAGGTTGCCCGTCGGCTCGTCGGCGAGCACCAGCTTCGGCTCCGAGACCAGCGCCCTCGCCACCGCCACCCGCTGCTGCTGCCCCCCCGACAGCTGCTGCGGAAAGTGCTTGCCGCGGTGGGTGATCTGCATCCGGTCGAGGATCGACCTCACCCGCTCCCGGCGCTCCCGGCCCGGCAGGCCCATGTAGAGCAGGGGCAGCTCGACGTTCTCGTGGACGGTCAGCTCGTTGATCAGGTTGTAGGACTGGAAGACGAAGCCGATCGTCCCCTTGCGCAGGTTTGCCCGCAGGCGCTCGGAGTAGGTCGAGACCTCTTCCTCCAGCAGCCAGTACTCCCCTCCTGTCGGGTTGTCGAGCAGGCCGAGCAGGTTGAGCAGCGTCGACTTGCCGCAGCCGGACGGCCCCATGACGGCGGCGAACTCCCCGTCGGCGATCTCGAGGTTGACGTTGTCGAGGGCGGTCGTCTCCACCTCCTCGGTGGTGTAGACCTTGCGCAGCCCCACGGTGCGGATCAGCGTTGCCTTGCCGTTTCCGGTGTGCGCCGCGTGTTCGGCCATCTTGCTCTTCTCCTTCAGTGTGCGCTTACCGCAGCACCAGCACGTCGATGTTTTCCCCGAAGCTCTCGTAGCTCGAGGTGATCACCCGTTCCCCGGGCTCGAGTCCCTCCAGCACCTCGTAGACCCGGGGGTTCTGGCGCCCGAGCCTGATGGAGCGCCGCGCCGCCCGATCGCCGGAGGCGTCGAGCACGTAGGCCCAGTGGCCCCCGGTCGACTGGTAGAACCCGCCGCGCGCCACCTGCACCGCCTCCTCGAGGTTGCCCAGCTCCAGGCGCACGAGCAGGGTCTGGCCGCGGCGGATCCCCCCGGGCGCTTCCCCCTCGAACAGGAGGTCGACCTCGAAACCGCCCTCCCTGACCTCGGGGTAGACCTTGCGGATCGACAGGCCGTAGGTCTCGCCGCCGCTGTCGAAGCTGCCCCGCTGCCCGCGGCCGACGCGGCCGATGTAATGCTCGTCGATGGTTGCCCGCACCTTGAAGCCCTCGGTCATGTCGATCTGTCCCAGGCGCACCCCGGCCTCCTTGCTCTCTCCGATCTCCGCCTCGAGCGTGGTCAGCTGCCCGGCCGCGGGGGCCCGCACGGTCAGGTTGTCCAGCTGTCTCCGGACGATCGCGAGATCGCGCTCGGTGCGCTCGACGGCGGAGACCAGCTGCGCCACCCTGCTCGCCGCCAGCAGCGAGTCCTGGGTGAGGGTCTCCCGGGTCAGGGCCATGCGGCGGGCGCTGTACTCGTACTCGTCGCGCAGGCGCTCGTATTCCTGGCGCGACATGATGGCGGCCAGATCCTCGGCGGGAAGGTCCCGGTAGCGCTCGAAGTTGCGCTTGTCGACGGCGAGCCGGTACTCGATCTCCATCAGCGCCTTGCGCGAGGCCAGCAGGTTCTGCTCCATGGTCAGGCGGCCGTTGAGCAGCGCCTCCCTGCTGCGCTCCTGCTCTGCTTCCTGCTGCAGGGTGGTCAGCTCGAGGTCGGGGTTGGCGAGGCGCAGCAGCGGATCGCCCTCCACCACCAGGGCCCCTTCTTCGACGAACACCTGCACCACCTGGCCGCTCTCCAGGGCGTCGAGGTACACGGTGTGCAGCGGCAGCACGGTGCCGCGCACCGGGATGTATTCCTTGAAAGGCCCCGACTCGACCGCCGACAGGGTCAGCCGTTCGCGCTGGACGTTCAGCCTGCGCACACCGAAATCGGCGAGCAGGGCGTAACCGCACAGCCCCGCCAGCAGCAGAAGCGAGGCGCCGAGGGCGACCCGCCGCGTCGTGAAGCGCCGCTTCTCGATTCTGCGGTCCATGCCGAGGCCCCCGCCGGGACGGGTGCTGCCAGGGGATTCGAAGGGCCCGGCGCGCTCCCCGGGGAAGATCCTGTTATTCGCAGGCATGATGTTCCCACCTGTATCTCGACGCGTTCCCGATTCCGCCCGGGCGAGATGCGTGCCGTGTCACCCGGCCCTTCCCGGTGGCTGAGCTTGCGGCGCCCGACCGGGAGGCTCAACTCCTCGATTCGGCGCTCTGGAAACCCCGGGCGCGGACGGTGATCTCGCTTCCCTTCCGGTTGTCAAGAACAGGGGTCGGGAAAACATGAGCAAGAAAAACGGCTGCAGCGGGAGGGCGATGGCAATGCTCCCTGTCCGGACAGGGGTGCATGGATGGTTTCCCACACCCGGTCAGGGGAGACGGTCATTCGACGGGACACCCCCAGGCTGGACTATGGCCTCGGCCTGATCTTCCGGTTCATCGCCCAGCGCGGGTAGTAGTCGTACACCTCGGCGTCCGGCAGCGGCGAGCCGAGCATCTGCGGCGGGATTTTGAACGGGCCCTCCATCGCCACGGAGGTCGTGAACGCATAGCGCAGGCCGACGGCCCGCAGGGTCCGCACCGAGGGCACGTTGAACGGCCCCACCGTGGCCATGGGAATGCCGCCCATTCCGAGGATCCAGTGGGCGGCGGCGGCGACGACGGCGCGGCCGAGGCCGCGTCCCTTGGCTTCGGGGATCACGTCCATGCCGATCTCCCAGACCGGATCGCCGCGGCCGGTGACCACGGCCAGGGCGGTGAGCCGGCCTTCCTCGGCGATGCCGAAGCCGGCGACCGCCTCGGGGGCGCAGTGCCAGAAGAGGTCGTAGTCGATGCCCCGCATGTCGTCCGGGGTGAAGCGGCTGGGGCGATCGTCCCCGCCCGGCCCCACCGAGGATTCGTCCCCGAACAGGTACCACGTCGGCCCCCAGATGCCGTAGCCGTGCGGCAGGGTGATCCGCGCGAGCTCGGCGCAGCCGAAGGGGGAGAAGATCATCTCCATCGGCAGGCGGGCGGCGAGTGAGCGCAGCTCCTCCATCCAGTCGGCCCGGGAGGCCACGGCGCAGCGGCCCTCGAGCTTGAGCGCCACCAGGGGGCCGCAGACGGCCCCCGGTTCGATTTCCACCACCGGAACCGGGTCGCCCCCCAGGGCGGCCAGGGGCAGCCCGAGGTGGCGTTCCGTCCAGGAGCGTAGGGGGTTGTTGAAGACGTCGGGCGGGTTCACGGCAGCTTCTCCGCCAGTTCTTCGGCCGGGTAGGTGACGATCTCGGCCAGCGTCGGGTGATAGTGGGGGATGTTCGCGAGGTCGCCGACGGTGCCGCGGAAGTACATCACCGCGATCAGCTCGTGGATCAGCTCCCCGGCCTCGGGGCCGACGATGTGGCCGCCGAGCAGCTCGCCGCTGTCGGGGTCGCAGATCAGCTTCACGTGACCGTGGGTCGCCCCCATGGTCATCGACTTGCCGTGGTCGTCGAACGGGTAGGAGGCGGTGAGGTGGGGGATCCCTTCGGCGCGGCACTCCTTTTCCGAGCGGCCGACGCCGGCGACCGCCGGATCGGTGAAGACGACCTGGGCGCTCAGCCGCGAATCCATGCGCTTCGCCGGGCGCTGGCCGCAGACCGCGTTGTGGCCGGCGATCTCCCCCTGCTGAACGGCGATATGGACGATTTCGTGCTCGCCGTTGACGTCCCCGACCGCGAAGATGTGCGGCTGGCTGGTGCGCATCTCCTCGTCGACGGTTATGGCGCGGCCGCTCTCGACCCCGGCGGCCCCGAGCCCGAGGCCGTCGGTGTTGGGCCGCCGCCCCAGGGCCTGAAACACCAGCTGCGCGGAGGCGGTGCGCTCCTCCCCCTCGTGGGAGAAGTGGGCGGTTACCGCCTTTCCATCCGCGCTGAAGCGGTGCAGCTGCGTGCCGGTGAACAGCCGCATTCCGTCCTCGCGGAAGGCCTCCTCGACCGGCCGCGCCAGGTCCTCGTCCCCCTTCGACAGGATGTGGCCGCTGCGCTGCAGCAGGGTGACCTCGGTGCCGATGCGCTGGAAGAACTGCGCCAGCTCGACCGCCACCGGCCCTCCTCCGAGAACGAGCAGGGATTCGGGCTGCTCGCGCAGCTCGAGCAGCTCGTCACTGGTCAGGCAGCCGGCCTCGTCGAGCCCGGGAATCGCCGGCCGGGTCGCTACCGAGCCGGTGGCGACGATGAAGCTGGCCGCCTCGAGGACGTTTTCCCCGGCCCGCAGGCGGTGGGGGTCCTCGAAAACGGCGCGTTCCTCGTAAAGGGTGAATCCCGGGCTGCGCAGCTGCTCGATGCGGTAGTCGGCGAAGGAGCGGACGAGGCGCTCCTTGCGGCCGATGATCGCCGCCAGGTCGGCGCCGGCTTCGACAGGCAGCAGGCCGAACTCCGGCGCCCTGCGCATCAGCGCCATGATGTCGGAAGAGCGCAGGATGGTCTTGCTCGGCATGCAGCCGCGCAGGATGCAGAGGCCGCCGAGAGGGCCGTGATCGACGATGGCGACGTCGGCGCCGCCGTCCCGGGCGGCGGCGGCGGCCGCGTATCCGGCGGAGCCGCCGCCGATGACGATTACGTCGTGGGTTCGTTCAGACATGTCTGCCGTTCGGTGTGATGAAAGTTCGGGAAGCTGATAATGAAGTTATAATTGCCGGAGCACCATGAACCGACTCGGAACGACTCGCCGCAATCCCCCGAAACCGGACCGCATGCCACTTGCCCGGTTCGCTTTCTGCATGGCGGCAGCAGCCCTGCTGCTGGTCCCTCCGGCGGCCGCCCCGGCAGAGCCGCCGCCGACGCTGACCATGCGGGTGTACGACGAGCGCGTGCAGCGCGGCGTCGATCTCATATACAATCTCCGCTTCGAGGAAGCGGACCGCTACTTCGACGACCTCGTCGCCTCGTACCCCGACAACCCCCTCGGCTACTTCTTCCGGGCGATGGTGGCCTGGTGGCGGGTGTTGATCGACCTCGACGACACCTCGCACGACGAGGCGTTCTACCGGCGCATCGGCGAGTGCATCGAGATCTGCGACGCGCGCCTGCGCATCGACCCCGACGATTTCGACGCCATCCTCTTCAAGGGAGGGTCCATCGGCTTTCGCGGGCGCCTGCGCGGCGACCGGCGGCAGATGCTGCGGGCGGCGCAGGACGGGCTGCGCAGCCTGCCGCTGCTCGAGCGCAGCCGCAAAATGGAGCCGGCCAACAAGGACATCCTGTTCGGACAGGGGATCTACAACTACTTCCGCGATGTGATCCCGCAGAAGTACCCGATCGTCCGCGCCGTCATCTGGATGCTGAAGGACGGAGACCGCGAGACCGGACTGCGGCAGCTGCGGGAAGTCGCCGCTGAAGGTCGCTACGCAAAGGCGGAGGCGAAGTACTTTCTGGCGCAGATCTACCGCCTTTTCGAGGAGGACTACGCCAAGGCCCTGCCTTATCTCGAGGAGCTGCGCTCACGCTACCCGCCCAACTCGATCTTTCATCGCTACACTGCCAGGACCTACGCCTCCCTCAACCGTTGGGACCGCGCCCTGCCCCTGTACCGCGAGGTCGTCGAACGCTGCGAGGCGGGGGCGAGGGGGTACCACCGGCGCGCCCATATCGAGGCCCTCTACTACCAGGGAAATTTCGCCTTCATCCGCAACCGGCCAGCGGAGGTGGTACCGCCCCTGACCGCGGCCGACAGCCTCAGCCGCGGTTTGGGCGAGCGCCCCGGGGACCAGGAAACCGGCGGCTACGTGGCCCTGTCCAACCTCTTCCTCGGCATGGCTCTCGACGCTCTCGGGCGCCGCGAGGAGGCGCTGGCGCGCTACGCCCGTGTCCGCGAGCTGCCCGCGCACGGGAACAGCCACGAACTGGCCGCGGGCTACGAGGGCAACCCGTACCGCCTGCCGCGGTAGTCGGTATCCGGCCGTGCGGCCCCGGGTTCAGGAAAGCTCCTCCCACTGTCTCAGGATCTCGAACAGCACCACCGCGCAGGCGCTGGCGACGTTGAGGGAGTTCTTGAAGCCGAAGACCGGTATCTCGACGAGCTCGTCGCAGGCGCGCAGCACCTCGTCGCCGACGCCGAGGGCCTCGTTGCCGAGGACCAGGGCGACCGGCCGGGGGTAGTGCACCGAGGTGTGGGTCCGGCTCCGCGACGTCGTCTCGAGGGCCCAGACCGGGGTTCCCGCCCGCCGCAGCTCCTCGACGGCGAGCAGCGCCGAGCCGCGGTGCGACGTCTCGACGTAGCCGAGGGTGCCCAGGGCGGTTTTCTCCAGCCTCGGGTGAGGCGGGTGGGCGGTGTAGCCGCAGGTGATGACGCGCTCGATGCGGGCGGTGTCGGCGGTGCGGAAGATCGAGCCGACGTTGAAGGCGCTGCGCAGGTTGTCGAGGACGAGGGTGACCGGGAACTTCGGCAGCCGCCGGTACTCCTCCAGCGGCAGCGGCGAGTCGCGGCTGCGGACCTCGAACCGCGTCTCTTCCCAGCCGTCCTCCCGGCGCCGCAACCCGGCCTCTATTGTCCCGTCGCAGAGATAGATTGACAAAATCGGGATGCCGAGGCGCCCGGCTCACAAGGCGCCTGAGCGAGTCGTACCGAGGGTGTACGGCGAGCGAAGGCAACGCCGCGAGCCGGGATGGATCGGCATCCCGGTGTCGAGATATTTCTGCGACGGGACACTAGGAAAGGGTGACCGCTTCCCCCCGGGCCGCGGATTCCGCCGCGGCTTCGAGGACGCGCACCACTTCGCAGACGCTTTCGCAGGTGACCGCGGGTTCCTCCCGGCCGAGCAGGGCCGCCGCGACGTTCTCGTAGTAGCTGCGCCAGCGGCCGGGAACCGGCTCGACCGCGGTCTGCCGGGTCTCGCCGCCGCAGTCGCGGAAGAGGCTGGCCCCGTCCCGGGGCGAGGGGCGGGCGGCGTCGATGTCGCCGGCCTTCATCGCCTCTTCCTGGGGGTCGAAGCCGCGCTGGATGAGGGTGCCGGAGGTGCCGGCGAGGAACCAGCGCCGTTTCGGCACCCGGGCGACCGAGGAGGTGGTAACCTGCGCCAGCACGCCGTTGGCGAAGGTCAGCAGGCAGATGGCGTGATCCTCGACGTCGTTGTCGTGGACCCCCGTGCGGAACTGGGCGTACACCCGCTCGACCGGGGCGCCGGCCAGCAGCAGGGCCTGGTCGACGAGATGGGAGCCGAGGTCGATCCAGCGGCCGCCCCCGCGGGCGGCCTCGCTGCGCCAGGTGCGGGGTTTCCTCGGGTCGTTCCAGGAGGTTTCGAGGGAGACCAGCTCGCCGACAGCTCCCTCGGCGAGGGCTTTCCGCACGGTGAGGAAGTCCCCGTCCCAGCGCCGGTTCTGAAAGCAGGTCAGGAGCCGGCCGCTGCGCCCGGCGGCCGCGGCCATGCTCTGCGCCTCTTCCGCATCGAGGGCCATCGGCTTGTCGGTGACGACGTGCTTTCCGGCGGCCAGGGCGGCCAGCGCCTGCGGGGCGTGCAGGTCGTTCGGGGTCGCCAGCACCACGAGGTCGACCCGCTCGTCGGCGAGGGCCTCCTCGAGACGGGGGAAGCGGCGGGCGCCGAGCTTCCCGATCCCGGGGTCCGCCTCGGGGCGGCGGCTGACCACGCCGTAGAGGTTGAGCTCCGGGACGAGGCCGATCAGGTAGCAGTGGAACTGCCGTCCGGCGACTCCGAAGCCGACGACGACAGCGTTGATGGGAGGTGACTGGGGCATGGCCCGGTTGATTGCGCTTGCCGCGGAAAGCGGCAATGTTACGCGCCGCAATGACCCCCTGCAAGCAGGGGATGGCCTCCCCGGACGGAAGCGGCTCCCGCCTCCCGGGCCGCCACCGGGCCGGTTGCGGGAACATCCGCCGGGGAAGGGGCATCCTACTGGAGCAGCGACCGGGTACGGCCGGCCCCCCTCGGGACCGTGAAGATCGAACCTTGATTCCGAAGAAGAGAACCGCTCGCCTCTGCGCGCTCGCGATCTGTCTCGCCGCCTTTCTCGAGACCGGTTGCGGCGCCGCCTATTCCGGCTTCATGAAGTCCCCCCTGAAGCGGCTGGAAAGGGGCGACTACGAGGGGGCCCTGGACAAGCTGAACAAACCGGCCGGGGACACCGACATGCTCCTGTACCGGCTGGAGCGCGGACTCATCCTCCACTACCAGGGGAAGTACGAAGCGTCGGACCGGCAGTTCGAAAAGGCGGAACGGCTGATCGACAAGCATTTCACCCGCTCGGTGGTGCGGGAGGTGGGAGCGTTCCTGACCAACGACGCGGTCCGCGCCTACAGCGGCGAGGAGTACGAGCGCGCCCTCATCCACTACTACCGCGCCCTCAACAGCCTGTACCTCGGAAACACGGAGAACGCCCTGGTCGAGTGCCGCAAGGCCAATCTCAGGCTGCGGGACTTCGCCGCCGAGGCCGAGTACGAGCTGACCTACCGGAACGACGCCTTCCTGCAGTACCTGACCGGTCTCCTGTACGAGGCGGAAGGGGAGTGGAACGACGCCTACATCTCGTACAAGGACGCGCTCAAGGGGTACGGCGCCTACCGCGAGACGTTCGGGATGAAGACCCCCACCGCGCTGCAGCGGGACATCACCGGCCTGGCCGCGGCGCTGGGGTACGAGGAGGACGTCGAGGAGTTCAGCGAGCGCTTTCACCTGCAGCCCGGCGATCTGGCGCAGCCGCAGGGGGTCGAGGTCATCGTGTTCGCCGAAAGCGGGTTCATCGCCCGCAAGCGGCAGCGCGAGATCTCGATTCCGATCCTCGAGGAGGATGACGGGAAGGTCTGGGAGGTTTCGGAAAGGGCCGTGCATCGCTACCATCACCCCCGCGCCCGCTACCACAAGGTCGACTACTGGCTGCGCGTCGCCCTGCCGGAGTACGAGCCGGTGCGCTCGCAGGTCGCCGGGGTGAGGCTGTCGGGGGCCGGCAACAGGGTTCAGGGAGTGCTCATGGAGGACCTGGACGCCATCGCCATCGAGAGTTTCGCCGAGAAGGAGGGGACGGTGCTGCTGCGAACCGTTGCCCGCGCCCTTGCCAAATACCTGGCCGTCAAGAAGATAGAAGAGGAGAGCTCGGTCCTGGGGACGGTATTCAACCTCCTCGGATCTTCGGTCGAGGCGGCCGACACCCGCGGCTGGCTGTCTTTGCCGAAAACGATTTGGATGGTGCGTCTGTGGTTGCCGCCGGGAACCGTTGACCTCGATCTGGAGTTTCTCAATGCTGGGGGCCGCGTCGTCGACAGCCACCGCTTCGAGGAAATCGAGCTTCAGGGCAGCGGTCCCGTGGTGCTCAGCCGCCGCAGCTTTCAGTGACAAGGACGAGATCATGAGAAGATGTGCCGCAGTTCTCGCGCTGGTTGCCGGGGCCGTTTCCGCGGTTTCGGCGGCGCCAACCGAACCGGGGCCGACTCTGCAGGGAGCCGCCGCCCGGGTTCTCGACGAAGGGGCGGTCTACAACATCATCGACTGGGACGGCGGGCCCCTGCCGCCGATCTACGAGCGCTCCGACCAGCTTCCGATCACCCTCGAAGACCTGCGCAAGCTCGTCGCCGGCAAGTTCAGCGACGCGTCCATCGTCGACATGCTGAAGCAGCGGCGGTGCGCCTGCGACGTCTCCGTCGACGCTCTCGTCGAGCTTCGCGAAGCAGGGGTATCCGAGACCGTGCTGGGGGCCCTTTCCCTGCATGCCCTGCCCCCGAACCGCTACGTCGACCTGACCATAGCCCTCGATTTCGAGGGTCTCGGCGGGGAAAAGGGAGTGTCGACGCAGGCGCGCCGGGGGTACCTCTACCTCATCGTCCCGGACGGCGGGCGGGAGCGCGTCTTTCTCGGTAACTTGCAGGCGATACTCGCCGGCAGCTGGCAGCGGGACGAGCTCGTCGACCGCACCGACCTGCTGCTGCCGAAAAAGGTGCGCCGCGTGACCTTCACCGCGCGCGTTCCCCTCAAGAAGCACGGGACCAAGAAGGCGCTCGTGTTCGCCTCGACCAAGCCCGACATCTACACTTCCGCCGACATTCCGGTCGCCGACCGGAAACAGGCGATGGAATTCACCTTCGAATACCCCTCGAGCTCGCTGCAGCAGTCGTGCCGGCTGCTGGTGCTCTACCGGCAGGACGCCATGCTGCCGGACCGCTGGCACATGCAGCGGTCGCATTTCGAATGCGAGTGGGACTGAAAGACAGGAGGACCTAACGATGAGCCGCTGGACGAAATCAGGCCTCGCGCTGGCGGGCCTCGCCGCACTGCTGTCGGCCTGCGCCGGGCCGCGCGCTTTCACCCGGGGTGAATACGGCGACCCCGAAGAGATCAGCATGCTCGACGACCGCTGGAACCAGAACGACATGCAGCTGGTCGCCAAGACAGTGGTCAACTCGCTCGACAAGTGGAAAACCACCGCGGGACTGGAGGGCAAACCGCTGATCATTCTCGAACGGCCGAAGAACCGCACCAGCGAGCGCATCGACATGGGAGCGCTCTACGATCACGTCAAGACGGCGCTGATCCAGAGCGGCCGTTTCGGATTCCTCGACAAGGGTGCCCGGCTCGAGATCGCCGAGGAGTACGAGTACCAGCAGTCGGGGTACGTCGACCCCGACGAGGCGAAAGGCCCGGGGAACCAGAAGGCGGCCGGGTTCCTGCTCGGCGGCGTGATCACCTCCAACGTGCAGCAGGTCGGACCCAACAAGGCGGTGTACTACAAGGCGACCTTCGAGCTGACCGACATCGAGACCGCGGAGATCCTGTGGACGGATCACAAGGAGATCGTCAAGCACTTCAAGAAGAGGAGCATCGGACTGTGAGGTCACCGCTGACTCACGGCTTCCGTTGCCGGAAGGGGAGCTACCATGAAGAGGCATGAGCCATTCTCACAGCGCGCCATCCCGGCGCGCGCCCTGGTCGGCCTGGCGCTGGCCTGCCTCCTCGGCGCCGGCCCTGTTTCCGCGGCGCCGGAACCGGGGCGCACCGACGGAGAGGAGGGGAGCGAGTACGGCAAGGGGGGCTACCCCTACTACGGCCGCGTGGGGCAGTTCTACGCCGAGGGGTTCTTCGGGGCGGCGATGGTCGACATCGACCCGGCGGACGTGGAGGAGGAGGGGATCTCCAGCACCGACCTGATGTCCGGTCTCTACCTCGGCTACAAGATCGAGGAGTGGCTGTCCTTCCAGGCCGGGTACGGCCGCATCGGGGGCGACTCGGCGGCCGACCTGTTCAGCGCCGGGATGCGGAACTCCCTCGACCTGAGGCCGTTCAACTACTTCTTCTCTCTCGACGCCGAGCTCTACTCGCCGTCCGGGGGAGACGTCAAGTTCGGAATCGTGCCGGGTGCCGGGGCGGAGATGTTCATCGGCGACCGCCTGCAGGTGGGGCTCCGCTACCAGCGCGACTTCATCTTTGCCGACGACGACATCTCCATCAACCGCTTTTCCGCGCGGGTGCAGGTCAACTTCTGAGCCGCCGCACCGGCTCGAAATGAAAAAGGGGGATCCGGAATACCGGGTCCCCCTTCTGTTTTCCGGCCTCCCCCCGGCCTCAGCCGGCGGCCATGCCAGCGAAGTAGCGGTGGACGGCGCTGTCCGGGGTGAGCTCCGGGTGGAAGCTCGCGGCGAGCACGTTGCCGCTGCGGGCCATGACGACATCGCCGCGGCAATGAGCGAGGGGTTCGACCCCTGCCCCCAGGCGCAGGATCCGCGGGGCGCGGATGAAGACCATCGGCAGGTCGCGGCCGCGGCCGTTGGCGGCGAAGGTGCCGAGCGCCTCGAAGCTCTCGCGCTGGCGTCCGTAGCTGTTGCGCTCGACGGTGACGTCGATGGCGGCCAGCGATTTCTGCGGGGGGTTGACGACCTCGGCGGCGAGCAGGATGAGCCCGGCGCAGGTGCCGAACACCGGGCGGCCCGAGTCGATGAATTCGCGCAGCGGCTCCCAGAAGCCCCACGTGTCCATCAGCTTGATCAGGGTCGTGCTTTCGCCGCCCGGAAGGATAAGGCCGTCGACGGCGTCGAGCTGCGGCGGCTGCTTGACGATGGCCGAGTCGACGCCGATGGCGGCGAGGGCGCGCCCGTGCGCGGCGAAATCCCCCTGCAGACCGAGGATTCCCAGCGGCCCCCGGCTGACCCGATCGGGCTCTTTCCCCATCTCCGAAGCGGTCGGTTGCCGGGCGCTGCCGGCGGGTTCCGGTTCGGCTACCACCCGCGCGTCTGCAGCAGTTGCCCGTCTTCCAGCGAGCCGATCTCGATACCGGGCATGGCTTCCCCGAGCTCCTCGGAGACCCGGGCCAGCACCTCGGCGTCGAGGTAGTGGGTGGTCGCTTCGACGATCGCCTTGGCCCGCTTCGGCGGGTCGCTCGACTTGAAGACGCCGGAGCCGACGAAGATCGCCTCGGCCCCGAGCTGCATCATCAGCGACGCGTCAGCCGGGGTGGCTACGCCGCCGGCGGCGAAGTTGGGGACCGGCAGCTTGCCCTCGGCGGCGACCATGCGGACGAGCTCGTACGGCGCCCCGAGCTCCTTGGCCGCGGTCATCAGCTCCTCGGGCCCCAGGGTGGTCAGGCGGCGCATCTCGCCGACGACCGAGCGCATGTGGCGGACGGCCTCGACGATGTTGCCGGAGCCGGCTTCCCCCTTGGTGCGGATCATGGCCGCTCCCTCGCCGATGCGGCGCAGGGCTTCCCCGAGGTTGCGCGCCCCGCACACGAAGGGGACGTCGAAGGCGAACTTGTCGACGTGGAAATTCTCGTCGGCGGGAGTCAGGACCTCGCTTTCGTCGATGTAGTCGACGCCGACCGACTGCAGCACCTGGGCTTCGGCGAAATGGCCGATGCGCACCTTGGCCATGACCGGAATCGTGACCGCCTCCATGATCTCGCGGATCTTGCGGATGCTCGCCATGCGGGCGACGCCCCCATCCTTGCGGATATCGGCGGGGACGCGTTCCAGGGCCATTACCGATGCGGCGCCCGCGTCCTCGGCGATGCGGGCCTGGTCGGCGTCCGTGACGTCCATTATGACGCCCCCCTTGAGCATTTCGGCGAGGCCGGTCTTGAGCCTGAAGGTTCCCGATGCCGGCTGTCCGTTGGTCTTTTCGCTCATTGGTAAATCCCCTTAAGTGACTGCGAGAGTGTAGTTCACGACTTCCGGGACTGAAGGGCGAAGAAAATACTCCAGACCCCGGAGCGGCGCAAAGGAAGAGTCTCTACGGCAGGTGCGGAGAATCCTCCGGCCCCGCGTGGTCCGCAGGCTTCCGGGAAGAGCGGCCGCGGGCGGTGCGCCACAGTTCGCGGCACAACTCCCAGGCGAGCAGCCGCATCCCGATCAGCGTCGCGGCGACCCAGGCCAGGGCGCCTGCGGCACAGGCGGCGAGGGCGTCGGCGGTTGCCAGGCTGCGCACCGGCACCAGGACCGCCAGCACCAGCGCCGTGACCCCTGCCGGCCGCGCCAGGGCGCCGGCGAAGTCAACGAAGGTCAGGCCGATCAGTCGGTTGGTAAGGTGCTGCGAAAGGAGGAGAAAGAGGAGGGCGGTTCCGGCGATGGCCGCCGTTGCCCAGGCGACGCCGTGGGAGACGCACGCGAAGAGCACGGGAAGCAGCACCGCGAGACTGAAGATCGACCAGTACAGCAGCCAGTTGGACCTCCCCTTGGCGAGGAAGATCGAGCCGACTGCGCAGCCGGCCCCCTTGAACAGGGCGGCGGCGGCCAGCAGCTGCAGCGGCAGGGCGGCCGGGCGGAGGTCGCGTCCGTCCACCCGCCTGAGCAGCTCGAGCGCTTCCGGGGCGAAGACGAAGACCGCGAGCAGCGGCCAGAAGAAGAGGGCGATCGACTGCACCGCGCGCAGGTAGCCGCGCCGCAGCAGCGCGTCGTCTTCCTGGATGGCGGAGAAGGTCGGAAAGAAGACGCGCATGACGACCGCCGAAATACGCACGAGCGGCATCAGGGTGAGGCGATGGGCGAAGCGGTAGTACCCCAGCGCCGTTTCCCCGAGCAGGGGGAAGATGACGAACCCGGCGAGGTTGTGGCCGGCGTAGTTCAGGCAGCGCGAACCGGTCAGGTTGATCCCGAAGCGAAACAGGTCGCCGAGGGCGGACAGCCGGAAGCGGGGCCGCGGCGTCCAGGAGCTGGCGCGCCACAATCCGGCGAGCAGCGCCAGCTCGCGTACCACCGCGCTGATAACGGCGGCCATGACTCCGTACCGGCGCAGCAGGAGGATGGCGGCGGCGGTGTAGACGAGGATGGAGAACACCTCGGCCGCGGCCATCTGGCGGAAGCGGAGGTCCTTTTGCAGCCTGCCGCGAAAGACGCCGGAGACCGCGGCGAAGGGGACCAGCAGAACCAGGACCCGGGTGACGCGGGCGAACTGCTCAGGGTCCTCGGCGCCGCTCAGGCGCGCCAGCTGGGGAGCGGCGGCGGCGAGGCCAGCGGTCAGGGCCGCGCCGGCGGCGAGGTTGGTCCAGAAGGCGGAGTCGAAGTGCTCCTCGGAGGTGTTCCGGTGCTGAACCAGGGCCGATCCCAGGCCGAGGTCGGCGACCAGCGCGAGGACCATGACGACGATCAGGGCGTACTCGAAACGCCCCATCTCCTCCGTGGGGATGAAGGCGTAGAACAGCACCCCGATGAACAGCTGCAGGGCGAAGGGGCTGGCCGTCCACAACACCCCGCGCAGGGCGCGCGTCGACAGGGAGCGGCCGGACTCTACAGACACGCGCGTGCGAATTCGATATTGCGCAACGTGTTCGACTCCCTCGGGGTCAGACTTTCGTCGACCGGGCCGAACGTCTCGTGCAGTCTGTCGGTGTGCGTCTCGACAACGACAAAACCTTCGTTTCCGTCCCCTTTCAAGGCTTGAAGCAGGGCCCGCCAGTCGATGTCGGGTCCTTCCAGCAAACCCCATGCTCCGGCCGCGGAGACGTAGTTTTTCATGTGCACGCAGCCGATCGTCGGCCCGTCCGGGTCGCGCAGTTCTTCGAATTCATCCGGGTAGGGACTGGCCGAACCGGCGCGGGCGGCGTTTCCCGGGTCCCAGCACAGGCCGAGGCGTTCCCTTCCGACCCGGCGGATGATTGCGGCGGCCTGGAGGCCGGTGCCGCCCCAGCACCCGGCCTCGTTCTCCAGCAGCAGCCGGCAGCCGGCGCCGCCGGCGATCTCGCACATGGCGGCGAGCCGGTCCACCACCTCGGCCGGCATCTGCGTTTCCCCGCCAGGGCGGAAGGCGAAGCAGGAAACCCGGTCCGTCCCCCAGCGCAGCGCCCATTCGCAGGCGCGCGGGAGAACCTCGGTCATTTCGCGGTCAATCGAGGGGTCGTCCAGCCGGCACTTGAAAAGGCCGGGGGAGACGCCGGACACCGCGAGCCCGGCATCCTCGAAACGGCGCTGGAAGTCCTGCAGCTCGGCATCCCCGACGCGGGGGAAACGGCCACCTTCGAAACCGCGCACCTCGATGTGGGAGATGCCCCACGCCGCAGCCAGCTCCAAGGCGCGGGAAGGAGAAGGGGAGATCTCGTCGGTGAATACGGATAGTTTCAAGGGAGGAGGCCCCTGTCGTCAGAAAACAGAGATGACATGCTGAATCAGGCAGGTATTTTACAAGGTACTGAGCCGGTAGCAATAGTCCATCGATCCGCGGCCTGCCTTCTCCACGGTCGACCGCGGAACAGTCCAAACTCCTCTCAAACTGAAGAACCCTCATGGCAGAACTGATAGTCGCCGTCGCCGCGGCGGTGCTGATCTCGGCGATGTGCTCCCTGTTCGAGGCCGTGCTCTACTCGGTGCCGGTGGGGCACATCGAATCGCTGGCGAATGCCGACCGCAAGGCGGGCCGCATCCTGCAGCGCCTGCGGGAAAACGTCGACCGTCCGATCGCGGCCATCCTGTCGCTCAACACCATCGCCAACACCGCCGGCGCCGCGGTCGCCGGGGCCGCGGCCGCCAGCGTCTTCGGCGAGGCCTGGGTGGGCTACTTCTCCGCGGCCTTCACACTGGCCATCCTGATGTTCTCCGAGGTGATTCCAAAAACCGCGGGGGTGGTCTACAACCGGCCGCTGGCCTTGGTGGTGGCGCCGCCCCTGGCACTGCTGGTGTGGCTGTTCCGCCCCCTGATCTGGCTGTGCGGCATGGTAACCCGCGTGGTGTCGCAGGGCCGCGAGCCGGAGCACGTGTCGGAGGAGGAAATTCTAGGGCTGGCGCGCATGGGGCAGCAGACCGGCGCCCTCGAGTCCGACCAGGCCGCGGTGATCGCCAACATCCTCACCCTGCAGGACAAGTCGGTGCGCGACATCATGACCCCGCGCACCGTGGTGTTCGCCCTGCATGCCTCCACGACCCTGGAGGAGCTACGCACGCGCGGCACTTTCGAGCACAGCCGCATCCCCGTGTACGACAAGAACCCCGACGACGTGGTGGGGATCGTCCTGGGGCGGGAGGTGCTCGCCGCCATGGCAGGGGGTTCGGGGGAGGCCAGGCTCGAGGAGATGATGCGCCCCGTGGATTTCGTCGCCGAATCGGTGGGGCTCGACAGGCTGCTGCGCATGTTCATGGAAAAGCGCCAGCACCTGCTGATAGTTCTGGACGAGTTCGGCGGCCTCGCCGGGGTGGTGACTCTCGAGGACGTGATCGAGGAAATCCTCGGACAGGAGATCGTCGACGAGTTCGACAGGGTGGCCGACCTGCGCGAGCTCGCCCGCCGTCGCCGCGAGCGCACCCTCGACGCCTGAAGCAAGAAAAAGCCCCCGGAGCATCGGTTCCGGAGGCTTTGTTCTGGTGCTCCCACGGAGAGTCGAACTCCGGTTACAGGGTTGAAAACCCTGGGTCCTGACCGCTAGACGATGGGAGCAAAAACGGATGGTTTCAGTTTCAGGCAGCGGCTGAATATAGAGGGGGAAGCAGGCAGTGGCAATTTTGGGCAAAGCGTGTAAGCACGGCCCTGGTATGCAGTTAGCCCCATACCGATCGGGGCGGCCGAGCTCCGGCATCAGGGCCCGGAACCGCCACGGTCCGGCGGTGAGCGGGGATTTTTCCCCCGGCTCCGGCGAGCCCGCCAACGGCCTGGCTCCAGGTCGCCTTTCTGCGGCCGGGGGGCGCTGCCGCTAGTCGAACAGCTCGACCTCCGGGTGCAGAAGGTGCCACTCGGTGGCGTCCTCGAAGGCGCGCGCCAGCCTGAGAAGGCGCCCCTCTCCGTAGGGCTTGCCGATCAGCTGCAGCCCCACCGGCAGCCCCCCCCGCGTCAGCCCGCAGGGCAGCGACACCGCGCACAGCCCCAGTTGGTTGACGGGCAGCGTGTTGCGCAGGGCCATCAGGTTCACCGGGCCGTAGTTCTCGTCGGTGTCGGTCTCTTCGAGGGTGGGCGCCGCGACCGCCGTGGTGGGCGCCAGCAGGGCGTCGATGCCGTCGAGCCGCCTCAGGGCCGACCGCCGCAGCTCCTCGCGGCGCCGCTGCATGTGCAGGTATTCGCACGCCGTCATGTCCCTGCCTGCGAGTATGCGGCCCGCCACGACCGGGTCGAAAGCTGCCGGATCGTCTTCGAGGTATTCGCGGAGCCGGAGGTAGGTTTCGACCGAGGTCATGCGCCACGGCTGCAGCTCGGCCAGCTCGTCGAGCTCCTCGACCGAGACCTCGTCGACGTCGACCCCCTGGTCGGCGAAGACTTGCACGCAGGCGCGGACCGCGGCTTCGACCTCCGGGTCGACCTCTTCCCAGAAGTACTCCCGCGGCAGGCAGACGCGCATGCCTCCAACGTCCCCTTCCAGCTCGTCGAAGACCGCGTCGACCGGTTGATCCCAGGTGTCCGGGTCGGCCGGATCGGGCCCCGCCAGGACGCGGTACAGTAGCGCCGCGTCGCGCACGCAGCGGGTCATCGGCCCGACCGAGTCGAGGGCGCTGTCGAGAGGGAGGACCCCGGAGTTGCTCAGGCGTCCGAAAGTCGGCTTGAGGCCGACGATGCCGCAGAACGAGGCGGGGATACGCACCGAGCCCCCGGTGTCGCTGCCGATGGCCGCCGGCGCCAGGTCGGCGGCCACGGCGACCCCGGAGCCGCTGCTCGAGCCGCCCGGAAGACGGTGAACCCCGGCGTCCCAGGGGTTCCAGGGGGTCCCGTAATGGTGGTTGACCCCGGTGCCGCCGAAGGCGAACTCGACCAGGCCGGTCTTGCCGAGCAGCACCGCGCCGGCTTCCCAGAGCCTGCGGGCGCAGGTCGCGTCCCGGGCGGCGACCTTGTCGCGGAACAGCAGCGACCCCCCCGTCGTCGGCAGCCCGGAAATATCGACCAGGTCCTTGACCGCCAGCGGGATGCCGTGGAGGGGGCCGATGTAGTGCCCGCCCTGGATCGCGGTCTCCGCGGCGCGCGCCGCGGCCAGGGCGCGGTCGGCGGTGATGCAGAGGTAGGCGTTGAGCTCCTCGTTGCGGCTGCCGATGCGGTCGAGGTAGTACCCGGCGACCTCGACCGGGGAGAGCTGGCGCTTCTCGAGGGCCGGGGCCAAACCTGCTATGGTGGGAAAAGGTTCGAGGGCCGGGCTCACGGGGAGGTCCCTCCGGGGAGGGGGTCCTCGAACGGCGCCAGCGAACGCAGGTAGGCGGCGCTGCGCTCGGCGGCTTCGGCGGGCCCGCGCAGACCGGCGAAGGCCTGGTGGATGGTGACGTAACCGTCGTAGCCGATCTCCCGCAGGGCGGCGAAAACCCCGGGGAAGTCCATGCCCCCCGGCTCCCAGACCGGGATGTGGTCGAAGCGGACTGGGCCCCGGCACCAGGTGTTGAGCCTTCCCTCTCCCTGCGGGTTCTCGACGTGGTTCTGCAGGTAGACGTTGAAGAGGTGGGGGGCGAACCGCTCAATCGTCTCCCGCCCGTAATCCTGGCCGCAGGCATCGAGGTTCACCGGCTCGTAGATGATCCCGAAGTTGGGCCTGCCGACCTGCCGCACCACCTCGAGGGAGCGCTCGACCTCCTCGAACAGGCTGCTGGTGTGGCACTGGTGGGCGAGGCGCATGCCGCGCTCGGCCGCCTCGTCGCAGGCGCTGCGGGCATGGGGGATGTCGGCCCCGGTTTTCATGCAGATGCGCAGCAGGTCGGCCCCCAGCCCCTCGGCGAGGTCGAGGTAGGGGGTGATGTTGCGCAGCGCCTGCGGTCCTTCGGCGTCGCTGTTCTGCGGGATCGGGAAATCGCCGGTGACCATCGACACGGCGAGGCCGTTGCCGTCCAGCATGGCGCGCGCCGCCCGCACCTGTTCGGCGGCGGATTGGATTCCCAGCTGCGAGGCGCGCATGCACAGGGCGTGGTAGCCGTGGGTCAGGGCGAGGCCGGCCAGCCCCTCCAGGGTCATGTCGGCCCTGGTCTTGTCGCCGAAGCTCTCGGCGACGCGCACGGACAGGCTCAGCTTCACGTTGCAGACTCCCAGGGTGAATGGTTCACAGCGCGCCCTGGTGGCCGCGCAGGATCGCCTCGCAAAGGCGCATGGTGTGCACCGCGTCGTCCAGTGTCGACCAGGGCTCGGTGCCGCCGAGGATGCAGTCGACGAAGTGGGTGGTCTCGTTGAATCCGGGCCCGCCCACCGCCTCGAGGTCGAGGTCCCCCATGGGCTCGCCCCTGAACCGTCCGTTCCCGGAGCTTGCCTCGTACAGCTCGATGCGGGGACCCCGCGTCATGTCGAGGTAGGCGGAAAAATCCTCGGCGTGGACCTCGGCGCGCTGAATGCGGAAGCCGACGCCGTAATGGCTCATCATCACCCCGATGGCCCCGGTGTCGAAGTGGACGACGCCGTTGTGGCGGTCGCAGCCTTCCCGGGGGCCGTGGTTGGTCGAGGCGTGCACGGCGGTCGGAACCGCGGCGCTCTCCGGGCTCGCGCCGGCGAGCCAGCGGATCAGGTCGACGTGATGGATGGCGTCGCAGACCAGCGCCGGCGGGGTGGTCGCGGCCATGTCGCCGTAACCGAGCGGGGTCACCGGTTTGTTGTAGGTCCCGGAGCAGTGGACGGCGCCGCCCCGTTCCTGAACCAGCCGGCGCACGGCGAGCACCTCCGGGAAGTAGCGGCGGTTGAATGAGACCATCGCCACGCCGCCAGAGGCGCGCGCCGCCGCGGCCATCGCCTCGGTTTCGGCGCTGTTCATGCCGGGCGATTTCTCGACCGAGACATGGAGGCCGCGTTCGAGGCAGTCGGTGACGATCGGCAGCAGGTGCCCCGGCATGGTGACGACGTGGACGACGTCGAGGTCGCACTCGTCGAGCATTTGCCGGTAATCGGTAAAGGCGGCTTCGGGACCGTGCTCTTCGTTGTTCCGGCGCAGCCGCTCGGGGTCGATCTCGGCGATAGCCTTCAGGTGCAGCCGGGGTTCGTCGGCGATCATCCGGAAGTGGCCCTGGGCGTGGCCGCCGCAGCCGATCACCGCGGCGTTCAGCAGGGAGGGGGATGTCATGTTATTTCCTCGCTCTTGATTCGGGACCTGGAGCCCGGCCGTTTCACCGCTTCAGGTGTCCGGCAGGGCTGGCGTTCAGGGGCCGGCCGGGGCGGGGGGACCGAGGACGGCCAGAGGTTCGGTTCGGTGTTGGACCGGGACCGAACAGCGCCGGACAGCGGCATATCTTAACGTATCCGGAAGACCGGGTTCAAGAACGAAGCGGGCGTCCGGAAAGGACTGCGGTGCGCCCTCAACCGTGCGCAGGCCATCGAAGCCGAAAGGAAGAGCAGTGCTGAAAGCCGGGATTTTCCTCGACATGGACAACCTGAGCCGCTGCGGGGGCTACGCCCTCCAGTTCCGCCAGGTCAGGGCCCTGGTCGAGGGCCAGGGGGGGATGGTCCTGCGGGCCAATGCCTACATGGCGATCAACAGCGAGCGCGAAAGCGTGGACATGGAGTACCAACAGAGGAGGGAGGAGTACCGCACCCGGGTGCGGCGGGAAGGATTCCACTTGGTGCTCAAGGAGGTGAAGCAGTACCGCGATCCGGAGGGCCAGGTCATCATCAAGGCCAACGCCGACCTCGAGCTGGCCGTGGACGCCCTGCTGCAGTCGGCCAACCTCGACTACGTGCTGCTCGGCAGCGGCGACGGCGACTTCGTGCGCCTCGTGCGGGCCTTGCAGAACAGGGGCAAGCGGGTCGATCTGCTGTCGTTCATGAACACCAGCAGGGACCTGCGCCAGGAGGTGGACAACCACTTCTCCGGCTACCTGGTGCCCGGGATCCTTCCCGACGACCGCGGCCCCGACCGGCGCGTCAGGGGGATCCTGCACATGGTCAACGAGGAAAAGGGGTTCGGCTTCCTCACGGTGCGGACCGGCATGGAGCTCGACAGCGTGCGCGAGGATGTCTTCCTGCACATCTCCGATCTGCAGACGGTGAAGGGCGGCGCGGTGACCAACGCCCTGTTCGCCCAGTTCAAGACGCGCGGCACCACGATCGAGTTCGAGCTGGAGGAAGAGAACGGCAGGGCCAAGGCGGTCAAGGCCGTAGAGTTCCGCCCCGAGCTGTGGGGGACGAGTTGAGAAGCCGGGTTTGACCCCTGCCTGCTCAGTCAATGGCAGCTCGACCGCGGCCCCTTTTCAACAAATCCGTTGACAACAGAATCGTTGAACGAATTGGCCTGAACCTCGAGTTGACAGCCTCGCCTCTCAGTCCAGGCGCCGGAATCCCCCGTACCCGAACCGGTCCTCCTCCCCCTCGACGCCCCCCCCGGGAAAGTACTCGTCCCAGCGGGAGGTCACCCGCCGCGTGATCTCCTCGTCGGCCACCAGCTCGTCGGGGAATCCGGGCTTGAGGCGGCAGTCGAAGACCACGGGAGCGGTGAAGCAGGGGTGGTGCCGGTGCAGGCGGACCCCGGCGGCGCTGACGTCGGCCGCCGGCTCGAAGCGGGTGAACGCCGTCCACAGAAAGCGGACGTTGCTGGCGACGATCCCGGCGTCGTCGGCGAGGAAGATCAGCGGCCATTCCGCAACCGCGGGATCGGCTGCCAGCCGCTGCCCGTAGTCCGGGTCGGCGGCGTACCCCGGACCGGCGACCGCCAGGCATCCGGCGCAGTACGGCTGCGCGTCCGCGGCCCCGGCCGGCAGCGGTCCGGCGAACTCCGCCGGCAGGGTGCGGTGCGGCTCCCCGACGCCCAGCAGGATCCCCTTGCTGCCCTCGTTCACCGCCGGCCCCGAGTAGTCGAGGGTGTCCATGGCGAGGTTGGCGATGACGAACAGGTCGGTCTCGAACCGGGCGCGCGCCAGCACGTGCTCCAGCACCTGGCGGAAGTCCCGCAGCTCGACGCCGGCCCCGTCGAGGACGACCAGGAACTTGGTCAGCGCCAGCTGCCCTCCGTCCTCGCCGAAGATGCGGAAGGCGAACTTCATCGCCTCGCGGGGGTAGCGTTCCTCGACGAGGATGCTCGACAGGCAGTGGTAGCCGGTCTCGCCGTAGCTCCAGATCCCCTTGATCGCCGGCATGACGAGGCCGGTCAACGGCTCCATCAGCTTCTGGATGTAGTTGCCGAGGTAGAGGTCCTCCTGCGGCGGCTTGCCGACGACGGTGGCGGGGAAGACGGCGCCTCGCCGGTGGTAGACGTTTCCGACCTCGAGGAAGGGGTAGTCGTGGCGCAGCGAGTAGTACCCGAAATGGTCGCCGAAAGGCCCCTCGGGCAGGCGCCGGTGCGGCGGCACCCTGCCGGTGACGGCGAACTCCGCCTCGGCGAGCAGGGGCAGCGGACCGCCGGGGTCGCGCACGCGCTGGAGCTTGCCGCCCTGCAGCAGGGAGGCGAGCACCAGCTCCGGCATCCCCTCGGGCAGCGGCGCGATGGCGGACAGGATCAGCGCCGGCGGCCCGCCGACGAAGATCGCCAGCGGCAGGGCTTCATCCCGTTGCTCGGCGACGTGGTAGTGGAACCCGCCCCCCTTCTGGATCTGCCAGTGCACCCCGAGGGTGCGCGGGTCGTGACGCTGAATGCGGTAGATGCCGAGGTTGTGCTGGCCGCTGTCCGGGTGCTCGGTGTAGACCAGCGGCAGGGTGATGAAGTGGCCGCCGTCCTCGGGCCAGGTCTTGATCAGCGGCAGGCGGCGCAGGTCGGGGGCGGCCTGCCGGCATTCGAGGACCGGGCCGCCGCGGACGGTGCGCAGGCCGAGCCGCATCGCTTCCCGCGCCAGCCCGCGGTGGCCCCAGAGCTTGCGCGGTGCCAGCGAGGATAGCTGGTGGGCCACCTCGACCAGCTCTCTCAGGAAGCGCTCAGGCCGCGGCCCGAACGCCAGGTCGACCCGGCGGGAGGTGCCGAAAAGGTTGGTGACCGCGGGGAAGTCCGCCCCTTCGACGCGCTCGAACAGCAGCGCCGGTCCCCCCGCGGCGATGACGCGGCGATGGATTTCGGCGAGCTCGAGGTCGGAGTCGACCGGGGCTTCGACCCGCGCCAGTTCCCCTTCTCTCTCGAGCAGCCGGATAAAGGATCCGAGGTTTTTCACGAGCGCCGTCCCATCGCAGCAACACTAGGCAAATACCCCGCCTGCCGGCAATTCCGCCGGCGCGGGAAACCGGTTTCGCGCCTTGATGAGTCCCCGCCGGTGGCCTACCATCGGTAGTTCCCTGCCGCCCTGACCGGGGGCCTCGAAAACCTCTCTCCACCGCACACCATTGAACTCCGCCGGCAAGTCTCCCCTGCGCACCCCTGCGTTCACCCCGCCCGCCTCGCGGGTCCCGCACAAATGTCCCTCAAGCTGATCCGTCAGGCCCTGAACGGGGGCAGGCCCGCCGGACGCATGTGGCGGTCCCGCGACCTGGAGCGCCGCTACGACGCCGTCATCATCGGCGGCGGCGCCCACGGTCTGGCCTGCGCCTACTACCTGGCCAAGGAGCACGGGATCACCGACGTCGCGGTGCTGGAGAAGAGCTACATCGGCTCGGGGGGCAGCGGCCGCAACACAGCCATCATCCGCTCGAACTACCTGACTTCGGAAGGGGTGCGCTTCTACGACCGCAGCGTCAAGCTGTACGAGAAGCTGTCGGTCGAGCTCGATTTCAACGTCATGTTTTCGCAGCGCGGCCACCTCACCCTCGCCCACAACGACGGCTCGGTGCGGACGATGCGGCGTCGTGCCGAAGTAAACCGCCTCGAGGGGGTCGACTCCCGTCTCGTCTGGCCCGACGAGCTCTCCAGGCTATGCCCCCAGCTCGACCTCAGCGACCATCCGCGCTTCCCCGTACTCGCCGCCCTCTACCACCCGCCGGGGGGCATCATCCGCCACGACGCCGTGGTCTGGGGGTTCGCCCACCACGCCGACAGGCGCGGCGTGCACATCCACCAGCAGACCGAGGTCACCGGCATCGAGGTGCGCAACGGAGCCGTCGCCGGGGTGCACACCAACCGCGGCTTCGTCGAGGCGGAAACGGTGCTCAACGCCACCGCGGGCTGGGGTTCCAACATAGCCCGCATGGTCGGCCTCGAGCTGCCGATGGAGACCTTCCCCCTGCAGGCCTGCGTCACCGAGCCGCTGAAACCGTTTCTCGACGTCGTCGTGGTCTCGGGCAGCCTGCACGTGTACGTCAGCCAGTCCGACCGCGGCGAGCTGGTGATGGGGGCAAGCATCGACCCGTTCACCTCCTACTCCGTCGACTCTTCCCTCGATTTCCTCGAGGGGATCGCCGGCCACGTGCTGGAGCTGTTCCCCTTCCTCGGCGAGGTCAAGGTGCTGCGCCAGTGGGCGGGGCTGTGCGAGATGCCGCCGGACTTCAGCCCCCTGATGGGGGTCACCCCGGTAGACGGCTTCCTCCTCGACGTCGGCTGGGGGACCTACGGCTTCAAGGCATCCCCGATCTGCGGCAGGACCATGGCCGAGCTGATCGCAACGAAGCGCACCCCGGAGCTGATCGCCCCGTTCCGGCTGTCCCGCTTCTCCGAGTTCGACCAGGTCGGCGAGAAAGGGGCGGCCTCGGTAGGCCATTGACGCGATGCTGCTGATTCCCTGCCCCAACTGCGGCGAGCGCAACGCCAGCGAGTTCCGCTACGGCGGCGAGAGCCACCCGAGGCCGTCCCGGCCGCAGGAAACCCCGGATGAGGAGTGGATCCGCTATCTCTACCTGCGCGCCAACCCGATGGGCCCGCAGACCGAGTGGTGGCTGCACGCGTCCGGGTGCGGCCTGTGGTTCCTGATCGAGCGCGACCGCGGGAGCAACGAGGTGATCCGCGCCTGGGAATGGCGGCCTTCGGAGGATGAAAATGGCTGATCCCCTGCAGCCCGGAGACTGGCCCCTGCGCCGCCCGGAGGCCCGCCCCGGCGAGGCGATAGACCGCTCCGGGCTGATCGAGTTCACCTTCGACGGGGTGAAGCACCGGGCCCATCCCGGCGACACCGTCGGCTCGGCGCTGGCCGCCGCCGGGGTGAAGACGCTCAGCCGCTCGTTCAAGTACCACCGCCCCCGCGGCCTGCTCTGCTGCGCCGGCCACTGCCCGAACTGCCTGGTGCAGATCGGCGGCGAAGCGAACGTGCGCGCCTGCCGGCGGCCGGTCGAGGCGGGCATGGAGGTGCGCTCCCAGAACGCCTGGCCCTCGCTCGACCGCGACCTCATGTCCCTCGCCGGTCTCGGGGCGCCGCTCATGCCGGTCGGCTTCTACTACAAGACCTTCATCAGGCCGGCGCGGTTGTGGCCGCTCTACGAGCGCGTGCTGCGCCGCGCCGCCGGGCTCGGCAGCGTCGACGAGGAGGCGGTCCCCGGTGAGGGGGACAAGCAGTACCTGCACGCCGACGTCGCCGTGGTCGGCGCCGGACCCGCGGGAATCGCCGCGGCCGCGGCCGCGGCCCGGGAGGGGGCGCGGGTGCTGCTGTTCGACGAGAACCCCGAAGCGGGAGGACACCTGCGCTGCCGCCCCGGTGGAATGGCCGCCGCCGATGAGGCAGTGCAGACCGCGCTGGCGGAGATCGAGCGCGCCGGAAACGCCGTCCTCCATCTCGACACCGCGGTCGTCGGCTGGTACCAGGACAACTGGCTGGCGGCGTTCCGGGGGAACCGGCTGCTGAAGGTCCGCGCCCGCGCCATCGTCGCCGCCGCCGGTGCGGTGGAATCCCCGGGGCTGTTCGCCGGCAACGACCTGCCCGGCATCCTGCTCGCCGGCGCCGCGCAGCGGCTGCTGCACCTGCACGGGGTGCTTCCCGGCAGGCGGACCGTCGTCGAGGCGGGGGACGACGAGGGGTGGCGGCTGGCCGCCGAGCTGAGTGAGGCCGGCGTCGAGATCGCCGCCCTCGTCGACGAGAGAGAGGCGGTTGCCAACGAGTTCGAGCCGGCCCTGCGGGCCGCGGGTGCCGCCGTCCACCTCGGCAGCAGGATCGTCGGAGCGCGGGGCCGCGGATCGGTGAAGGCCGCACTCATCGGGCCGGCTGCCGAGGCTGCGGGAGCCGGGGGGCTTGGCGCAGCCGCGGCAACGTCAGTTGAAACAGCGGATCCGGCCGCCGATGCAGCGGGAGCCGGGGAGGTTGAAGCAGTCGCCGCCGGGTCATCAGAAGCAGCCCGCCCGACCGCCGCCGGAGTTGCCCGAGGGGCCGCCGCCGGGTCAGCGAAAGCAGCCGATCCCGACGCCGTCCGAGCTGCCGGAGGGGCCGCCAGGCCGGCGGAATCAGCGGATTCGCCCGCCGGAGGAACTGCCGGGAACGCCAGCGGGTCCGGCCCGACGCTCGAGGTCCCGTGCGATTCCATCGTCGTCAGGGGGCGCTTCGCCCCTGCCAACGAGCTGCTGTTCATGGCCGGGGCCCGCGGCCGCTTCGACGACGCTTCAGGGGAGTTCCGGCTCGGAGAGCTGCCCGCCGGCCTCTTCAACGCCGGCCGCTGCCGCGGGGTCGAAGGGGTCGAAGCCCAGGCCGCCGACGGTGCCGCCGCCGGGGCCGCGGCCTCCTCCTTTGCAGGCGCTTCTGACCGCGCCTCATCTCCTCGCTGGCAGGGCTCCGTTTCCCCACGCGGGACGCCTACGGCATCTGCCGCCGCCGGGCCGGGTGCGGCCCGATCTCCCGCGACGCTGCCACCGGCCGCTTCCGGAGAACCCCCGCCACCGCTGCCGTCCTGCTCCGGCAAACGCTTCGTCTGCCTGTGCGAGGACGTCACCGACGAGGACGTCGCCGCCGCCATCGCCGAGGGGTACGACAGCGTCGAGCTGCTGAAGCGCTACACCACCGTGTCGATGGGCCCCTGCCAGGGGAAGATGTGCGCCCTCAACAGTCTCGAGCAGGCCGGGCGGGAGCTCGGCCGCGCCGTCGCCGACCTCGGCAGGACGACCTCCCGGCCGCCGGTGGTCCCGGTGACCCTCGGCGCCCTCGCAGGGCAGCGGATGGACCCGGTGCAGGTGTCGCCGCTGCACGAGTGGCACCTCGACAACGGCGCCCGCATGATGGTGGCCGGGCCGTGGCTGCGTCCCGAGCAGTACGGCGACCCGGCGGCGGAAGTGCGCGCCGTGCGCGAGCGCGCCGGCCTCATCGACGTCAGCCCGCTCGGCAAGCTGCAGCTCACCGGCCCCGGTGTCCCCGGACTGCTCGACCGGCTCTACGTCAACCAGTGGCGCGACCTGCGCCGCGGGCGGGTGCGCTACGGCATCATGTGCAACGACGAGGGGGTGGTCATCGACGACGGGGTCTGCGCCCGCCTCTCCGACCGGGAGTGGTACATGAGCACGACCTCGGCCGGGGCGGGAAACGTGCTGGAGTGGATCGAGTGGTGGCGCCAGTCCGGGTGGGGGGAAGGGGTGCAGGTCGCCGACTTGACCGAAGCCAACGCCGCCTTCAATCTTGCCGGTCCGCGCTCGCGGGAGCTGCTTTCCCGGCTCACCGAACGCGACCTCGCCAACGGACGCTTCCCCTACATGCGGGCGCGCCGCGCCGAGGTCGCCGGGGTGCCCTGCCTGCTGCTGCGCATCGGCTTCACCGGGGAGCTGTCGTACGAGATCCACTGCCCGGCCGGGTTCGCCCGCCACCTGTGGGAGCGGCTCCTCGAGGCCGGGGAGGAGCTCGGCATCCGGCCTTTCGGCGTCGAGGCCCAGCGCGTTCTGCGTCTCGAGAAGGGGCACATCATCGTCGGCCAGGACACCGACGCGCTGTCGGACCCGATCGCCGCCGACGCCGCCTGGGCGGTCAAGCTCGAGAAGCCCGACTTCCTCGGGAAGCGGGCTCTGGCGCGGGTCGCCGCGGAGGGACCGCGGCAGCGGCTCACCGGCTTCGTGATGAAGGAGCGGAACCCCGTGCCCGAAGAGGGGATGCAGATCGTCCGGAGCAACGGCCGCGGCCGGCCGGAGATCATCGGCTGGGTGACCTCCTGCCGCGTCAGCCCCACCCTCGGGGACACCATCGGCCTCTGCTGGCTGCCGGCCGAGGTCGCCGCCCGCGAAGGGGAGACCTTCCGCATCGACTGCGGCGGCAGGCTGGCCGAAGCCCGCGTTCACCACGGCGCCTTCTACGACCCGGCCGGCGAGCGCCTGAGGAGCTGACCGTGGCCGCGACCGCCCTTTCACCCCTGCATTCCCGCCTGGGGACGCTCGACGCGGAGTTCGCCGGGCGCGACGGCTGGCAGGTTGCCGAGCGTTTCCCGGAAGCAGGACCGGATGCCGCTGCCCGGGGGGTGGCGATCGCCGACGAGTCGGCCAACGGCAAGCTCCAGGTGCAGGGTGAGGACGCCGAAGGGTTGGTCGGCGCCGCCTTTGCCGCCCCGGCCCTCGCCGTGGGGAAGAGCGCAACCGTCGAGACCCTGGGGCCTGGCCGCGTCTGCCGCCTGCGCCGGGACCTGTACTTCATCGGCACCGCCCCCGCCGAGGCCGCGCCGGCGCTGGAACGCCTGCACAGGGAACAGGGGGCTTCGGAAAATGCAGAAACCGCGGTGACCGACCTCACCCACGGCTGCAGCGAGCTGCGCCTGGTCGGACCGGCCGCCCCGGAACTGCTGTCCAAGGTCTGCGGGCTCGACTTCGACCAGCGGCGCTTCCCCGACGGCGACGCCCGCCAGAGCAGCGTCGCGAAGACGAGGCAGCTGATCGTCCGCGGCGACGTCGGCGGCCTGCCCTCGTACTCCCTGATCGGCGGCAGGTCCCTCGGCGCCTACCTCTGGGACACCCTGATGCAGGCGGGGGCGGAGTTCGCGGTAGCGCCGCTCGGCCTGCGGGACCTGCGGGCGCTGAGCCCACGGTGACTTGATCGTGGGTTACGTCGCGTGGGAAAGGCGCCGTGGCGTCCGGACCGCCAAGCCGGCCGCCCGGGTGCGTGAGCCATCCACCGAGGGGGATTGAATGAGAAAGCCAGCCCCTTCGCCGCGGAGTACCTTTCCTCCGTTCACGACCGGGCCCAGGGCCCGGATTGCCGAGCAGCGCAACGCCGCGGAGCCGGGATGCACCGGCGGCCGGATTCACGCGCAACGGCGCGCGCAGGCACCCGCGCCGGATGCGGGCGCAAGGGGCGGGCCTTCTGGCAGACCTGCATTGCCGACGACTTCTGATTGCGCACAGGTTTAATCATCAAAAACACACATGGGAGGTCGACATGACCGTTGATCAGGTTCGCGAACTGACAGCCGAAAAGGGGATCGAGTTCTTCCTCTGCTCCTTCGTAGAGATGGGCGGAGCCCCCAAGGCCAAGCTCGTGCCCGTTTCCAACCTCGACGAGATGGCCTCGGAAGGGGCCGGGTTCGCCGGCTTCGCCGCGGGAAACATGAACCAGGGTCCGCACAGCCCGGAGCTGGCCAACATCCCCGACTTCGACTCGCTGACCGTCCTGCCCTGGCGCCGCGAGATGGCCTGGGTCGCCGGCAACGTCGAGGTCGAAGGAGAGCCCTACGACTACTGCCCGCGCACGATCCTGCAGCGCCAGCTCGACCGCGCCCGCGAGCGCGGGCTGCTGTTCAACGTCGGCGTCGAGGCGGAGTTCCTGCTGCTGGCGCGGGACGAGGACGGCACCTGCCGCCCGTACGACCCCCTCGACGTGCTCGACAAGCCCTGCTACGACCTGGTGACCCTGAACCGCAACTTCGATTTCATGACCACCCTGATCCGCCACTTGCAGGACCTGGGCTGGGGGCCGTACGCCAACGACCACGAGGACGCCAACTGCCAGTTCGAGATCAACTGGCACTACGCGACGGCGATGGAGACGGCCGACCGCCACACCTTCTACCGCTGGATGGTCAAGGTGCTCGCCGAGGAGCGGGGCCTGCTGGCGACCTTCATGCCCAAGCCGTTTTCCGACCTGACCGGCTCGGGGGCCCACTACCACATGAGCCTCTGGGACCTCGACAACAGCACCAACCTGTTCGAGGACCTCGACGACCAGGCCGGCCTGTCGCAGATGGCCTACCACTTCACCGGGGGCATCCTCGCCCACGCCCGCGCCCTGGCCGCGGTCAGCGCGCCCCTGGTCAACAGCTACAAGCGGCTGGTGCGCAACCGCCCGCGCTCGGGCGCTTCCTGGGCCCCGGTCTACGTCACCTACGGCGGCTCGAACCGCACCCAGATGGTCCGCATCCCGGGACCGGGGCGCATCGAGAACCGCTCCGTCGACGGCGCCGCCAACCCCTACCTCGCCTGCGCGGCGCTGCTGGCGGCCGGGCTCGACGGCATCGACAACGGAACCGACCCCGGCCAGCGCAACGACGACAACCTCTACGAGGTCCCCGAGGCCGAGCTGCGGGCGCGCGGCATCGACTTCCTGCCGGCGACCTTGAGCGAGGCCTGTGACTGTCTCGAGCAGGACGAGGTCGTAAAGCAGGCGCTCGGGGCGGAGTACGCCGACTACTACATCGAGTGCAAGCGGGAGGAGTGGCGGGAGTACCACGACTCTGTAAGCCAGTGGGAGCGCGACCGCTACCTGCCCGTGCATTAGCCGCAGCCGCCCGCGCACGAGGGCGTTTCCGCGGCTTTTCGCCGCGGCGAGGAGCAACAGACATGACCGATGCAGAGAACCAGTTCGGGGCCCGGGCCACCCTGACCGCCGCCGGCGGGGAGAGGGCCTTCTACCGGATAGGGAAGCTGGAAGAGGAGGGGGTGGCCCCGGTGAGCCGGCTGCCGTACTCGATCCGCATCCTGCTCGAGGCCGCCCTCAGGCAGTGCGACGGCTTCGAGATCACCGGCGACGACGTCGAGCGCATCGCCCGCTGGAGCCCGGAGACCGCCGGCAGGGAGGAGATCCCCTTCAAGCCGGCGCGCGTCGTCATGCAGGACTTCACCGGCGTCCCCGCGGTCGTCGACCTCGCCGCCATGCGCGACGCCGTGGCCGACCTCGGGGGCGACCCGAAGGCCGTCAACCCGCGGATACCGGTCGACCTCGTGATCGACCACTCCGTCCAGGTCGACTACTACGGGCTGCGCCGCGCCCTCGAGCTCAACGCCGAGCGCGAGTTCGGCCGCAACCGCGAGCGCTACGAGTTCCTGCGCTGGGGCCAGGAGGCGTTCGCCAACTTCCGCGTCGTCCCGCCCGCCACCGGGATCGTCCACCAGGTCAACCTCGAGTACCTCGCCTCGGTGGTGCAGGCGCAGCCGGACGCCGGCGGAGGCGAGCTGCTGGTGCCGGACAGCCTCGTCGGCACCGACAGCCACACGACGATGATCAACGGCCTCGGCGTGGTCGGCTGGGGAGCCGGCGGCATCGAGGCGGAGGCGGTCATGCTGGGGCAGCCGATCTACATGCTGCTGCCCGAGGTCGTCGGTTTCCGCCTCGAAGGGGAGCCTCCGGTGGGGACCACCGCCACCGATCTCGTGCTGACGGTGACGGAGATGCTGCGCGCCCACGGGGTGGTGGGGAAATTCGTCGAGTTCTTCGGCCCCGGCCTCGGCAGGCTGTCGCTTGCCGACCGCGCCACCATCGCCAACATGGCCCCCGAGTACGGAGCCACCGTCGGGCTGTTCCCGGTGGACGGGGAGACCCTGGCGTACCTGCGCCAGACCGGGCGCAAGCCGGCCGTTGTCGAGCGGATCCGCGCCTACATGGAAGCGCAGGGGATGTTCTACGGCCCCGGGTCCCCCGATCCGGTGTTCAGCGAGGTCCTCTCCCTCGACATGGGCCAGGTCGAGCCGAGCCTCGCGGGGCCGGCGCGGCCCCAGGACCGGGTGCCGCTGCGCGAGATGAAGCCGGCCCTGGAAGCGGCGATGGCCGGCACCTTCGGACGCGACCCCGACAGGGACACGCGCGTCACCGTCGACCTCGGAGAGAAGGGGAAGAGCGAGCTTGCCGACGGCGCCGTCGTCGTCGCCGCCATCACCTCCTGCACCAACACCAGCAACCCCGGGGTCATGCTCGGCGCCGGACTGCTTGCCCGCAACGCCGCCCGCAGGGGGCTCTCGGTGCCCCCCCACGTCAAGACCAGCCTCGCCCCCGGGTCGCGGGTGGTGACCCGCTACCTGGAGGCCGCCGGACTGACCGAGCCTCTCGAGGCCCTCGGCTTCCACACCGTCGGCTACGGCTGCACCACCTGCATCGGCAACTCCGGGCCCCTCGACGAGCCGGTGGAGAAGGCGATCGCCGGCGGCGACCTCGTGGTCTGCAGCGTCCTCAGCGGCAACCGCAACTTCGAGGGCCGCGTGCATCCGCTGACGCGCGCCAACTTCCTCGCCTCCCCGCCGCTCGTCGTCGCCTACGCCCTGGCCGGCCGCGCCGACATCGACTTCGAGAGCGAGCCGCTCGGGGAGGGGGAGGACGGCCCGGTCTTCCTGCGCGACATCTGGCCCGGCCAGGAGGAGATCCGCGCCGAGCTGGCGCGTTCGGTGCAGCCGAAGATGTTCGAGGAGGAGTACGCCAACGTCTTCCGGGGGAACGAGGCCTGGAGCGGAATCGCCGTGCCCGCGGGGGAGAGGTACGCCTGGCAGGAGGACAGCACCTACATCCGCAAGCCGACCTTCTTCGAGGGCCTGAGCCGCGAGCCTGCCCCGATCCGGCCGATTTCCGGGGCGAGGGTGCTGGCAAGGCTGGGGGATTCGGTGACCACCGACCACATCTCCCCGGCAGGGTCGATCGCCCCGGGAAGCCCGGCGGCCCGCTACCTCGAGAGCCGCGGCGTCGAGCGCCCCGAGTGGAACAGCTACGGCTCCCGCCGCGGCAACCACGAGGTCATGGTGCGCGGCACCTTCGCCAACATCCGCATCCGCAACGAGCTGGTCCCCGGGATCGAGGGGGGCTTCACCCGCCACCTGCCGTCGAACGAACGGATGACGATCTACGAGGCGGCGGAGCGCTACCTCGCCGAAGGGGTGCCGACCATCGTCCTGGCCGGCAGGGAGTACGGCACCGGCTCGAGCCGCGACTGGGCGGCCAAGGGGCCGTTCCTGCAGGGACTGCGCGCGGCGATCGCCGAGAGCTTCGAACGCATCCACCGCTCCAACCTGATCGGCATGGGCGTGCTGCCGCTGCAGTTCCTGGAGGGGGAGGGGCGGGAGCAGCTCGGGCTGAGCGGGGAAGAGGTGTACGACGTCGAGGGGCTCGACGACAGCCTGCGGCCCGGGCAGGAGCTTGCCGTCGCCGCCCGCGGCGATTCCGGGGAGAAGCGGTTCACCGTCCTCTGCCGCATCGACACCCCCGTGGAGATCGACTACTACCGGAACGGCGGCATCCTCAACGCCGTGCTGCGCCGCATGGCGGGCTGACTTCCGAAATCCGTAACCAGCCTGTATAGCGACCGGCAACCAGGCGGCTACCCAGGGATTTACACGGTCGGGAGCGAAAAAAACCCCATCTGAATCGCGGCCCTGTCATCCATCTTTCCAGCCGCGCATATTTATGTATATTGCATCAATATGCGTACTACTATCGATGTTCCCGATCACCTTCTGCGCCGCGCCAAGGCGGTTGCTTCTCTTCAGGGGAAAAGCCTGAAAGTCTTCGTGACCGAAGCTCTCGAAGAGAGAGTGGCCAGCGCCGCCGGCGGGGGATTCGGCAGCCGCCGGGTCCAGCTCCCGCTGGTTCCCTCCAGCAATCCGGGTTCGGTCGATCCGGACCCCGAGACCATCGCCGGCATCCTCGAGGCCGAGGAGGTCCGTGTACTTACCGGACGTTAATCTCTGGCTCGCCCTCGCTTTCGAAGCCCACATCCACCACGCGCGGGCGTTGCGTTGGTTCGACCAGACGACACCCGACACCTGCGCCTTCAGCCGGCAGTCCCAGTCCGGGTTCCTGCGGCTGGCCACCAATCCCGCCGTTTTCAGAACGGAAGCGGCTTCCGTTCCTCAGGCATGGTCGATGTTCGACCAGCTTCTGTCGGACGAACGGGTCTGTTTCGCCCCCGAACCCCCGGGTCTCGAGGCGGTGTGGCGCCGCTGTACCGAACCGTACCCCTACTCCCATCGGGTCTGGAGCGACGCCTACCTGGCGGCCTTCGCCGCCGTTGCCGGTCTGAGGCTCGTAACCTTCGACCAGGGCTTCGGGAAGTTTTCCGATGTCCAGGTATTGGTTCCGGAGTAGGGCCCACCGCGGATGTCGCCCCCACGATGGCGGGAGCCGGAGAGTATCCGGGCTACTTCACCAGCCGGGCGATCTCCCTGAACTCAGGCGTCCCGGCCTCGCGCAGCAGCTCGAACAGGGCGGTTTCCACCGAGGTGACGCCGGCCCCGGCGGCCCTCATCTTCTCCAGCCCTACCTGCTTGTTGGCCGGGGTTCGCGACGACACCGCATCCTCGACGACCTCGACCTCGTAGCCGCTCCCGCGCAGGTCGCGGGCGGTCTGGTAGACGCAGATGTGGGTCTCGATGCCGGCGAGCAGGACCTGCTTCCTGCCGCTCTCCTCGAGCCGGCGCGCGAACTCCGGCTGCCCGCAGGCGCTGAAGCAGGTCTTGGCCAGCGGCTGCCGCCCCTCGAGCAGCTCGGCGACCTCGGGAATGGTCGGCCCCAGCCCCTCGGGGTACTGCTCGAGCCAGAGGATCGGAAGCTCGAGGGCGACGGCCCCCTGCACGAGGATGCGCAGGTTGCGGTAGAGCTTCTCCTTCTCGTGCATGAGGCTGGCGAGCTTGCCCTGGACGTCGATGAGGGCCAGCGCGGTGTCGGAAGCTTCAAGCATCGCGAGCTCCTTCCACTCCCTGTTCTCTGCAATAAGCGGTCTCGTTCATGAGGGCTTCACCCATTCCGGCCGTCGATAGCCCGGGCACCGGTGTGCCGGGCTCGAACCACTGACTCAGGGTTTCCTCAGATGTACCCGGTCGAGCCGTCGGGGCGCACCGGGCAGGTCCGCTGCCAGTGGATGTACTGGTCCCCCGAGACCGCCTCCTCGTCGACCTCGACGCCGAGCCCGGGGCGGTCGCGCAGCTCGAGGTAGCCGTCCTTCGCCAGGTAGGGCTCGTCGACCCAGTCGTTCCACTCGGAACCGCGCGGATCTATGTACTCGAGGATCTTGAAGTTGGCCGAGGCCGCGGCGAAGTGGAGGTTGACGGCGGTCGCCAGCGGCCCCATCGGGTTGTGCGGCGCGACGCTGACGTAGTGGGCCTCGGCGATGGCGGCGATCTTGCGCATTTCGAGCAGCCCGCCGCAGATGCAGACGTCGGGCTGGATGATGTCGGCTCCCTGGGCGGCGAGCAGGTCGAGGAACTCGAAGCGCCCGTAGAGCGATTCCCCGGTCGCCAGCGGCACCCGCATCTGGGCGCGCAGGCGCGCCCACTGGGGGATGTGCTCCGGCCGCAGCGGCTCCTCGTAGAAGAACGGGTCGTACGGGGCCAGGGCGTCGGCGAGCTGCAGGGCGCGGGCCGGCTCGAAGATCTTGGCGTGCGGATCGAAGGCGAACTCGAAGCCGTCCGGCGAGTTGAGGCGCAGCTCCTCGAAGAACTTCGCCGCCTCCGAGCAGACGCGGCCCCAGCGGTCGGCGTCCGGGTCGAGGCGGTAGGGGCTGAGCTTGAAGGCGGTGAAGCCCCCCTCCTCGTGATGCCGGAGCGCCTGCTCGGCGGCATCTTTCCCGCTGGCCCCGCCGATGCCGTGGTAGACCCGCACGCGGTCGCGCACGGCGCCGCCGAGGAGCATGTAGACCGGCAGTCCGGCGGCCTTGCCGCTGATGTCCCACAGGGCGTGGTCGAGGGCGGAGATCGCCGGGTAGCCGACGCCGCCGGGGGGAAAGCGGAACTGCTGGTGCAGCTTCATCATGATGTACTCGATGCGCCGCGGGTCCTCTCCCTTGATCATCTCGAACAGGTAGTCGGCCACCGGCTCGACCGAGAGGTCGGGGCCGGTCGAGTACGCCTCCCCCCAGCCGTGCAGGCCCTCGTCGGTCTCGACCTTGAGCAGGGCCCGCGGGCGGTTGCCGAAGCGGGCGATGAACGTCCTGATGGCGGTGATTTTCACGCTCGCAGCTCCATTCAACTGTAAAAAACGGGATAGGGACCGCCCTCGGCCTCGCGCTTGATCAGCAGCATCAGCTCGAGGGCGTGGTAGTCGCCCCACATCGACGATTCGCCGCAGGGGATGCGGCGGCCGCGCGGAACGTGGTCCCAGCCGTTGGGGCGGTGGTAGATCGAATGCAGGATCAGCCCCTCGTGGGAGCGCCTGGCCGACAGATACGGTTCCGCCAGCAGGGCGGCGGCGATGGTGAAAGCGGCGGCGCGGTAGCGGTTTCCGCGCCTGCGGTCTCCCTTCGACAGGAAGTAGTTCCCGAGGCGCAGGTACCCCTGTCCGCAGATGGCCGCAGCGGAGCTGTCGAGCGGCTCGACGTCGTTGTGGGGGTCCGAGGGCTGTCCGGCGATGTCGCCGAACCCGGCCACCCCCGGGGCGCCGGTGTCCCAGAACGGAACGCCGTCGGCGAAGCTGTTGCGGATGTGGAACTCCGCCGTGGACAGGGCCGCCCGTTCCGTCGCCGCCACGAGCCTGCGCTTGCCGCCGAACGGCTGGAGGGCGGAGGCCGGCAGCGTCTCGAAGTACTCGAGGAGCTCGGCGCTGCCGCACAGGATCCACGCGAGGCCGCGGGTCCAGGTCGAAAACGGGGAGTATCCCTGCTGCGTGCTCGGGCAGCGGTAGTTGCCGTCGTTGGTGTTGAAGATCGACTCGTGGGCGACGCGGCCGTCGACGTCGAAGGCGTCGCGCCCCTCGCCGTAGTAGACGTTGAACTCGAAGGTGGTCAGCGCGTGCGCCACGGCCCGTCCGAGAAGGTCGATCGCCTCGTCCCCTTCTCCCATCAGCACGTGGCCGAGGCGGTCGGCGAGACAGAGGATGCGCAGCGACCGCAGGGTGTCGGAGAACAGCGAGTGCGGCCCGTTGAAGGAGTGGATGAACCCCCCGCCTCCCGCGGCCGGGGTCCAGCGCGCCGCCTGCACCGCCCCCGACAGCTTGACGGCCAGCTCGTAGAGCGCCAGCTCGCTGCGGTCCATCGGCAGGCGGCCCTCGAGCATCAGGCGCCGCAGGTTGCCGTAGGTCGACAGGTTGTTGAAGCCGTGGTCGTGGACGCCGACGTGGGAGACGTGGGGGGCCATCCTGGCAAGGGTGGCGCCGCGGCCGATGTCGAGGAACTCCTCCTCGCCGGTCATGTCGTACTGGAGGATGGCGCATCCGTACTGGAACCCCTGGGTCCACTCCGTCCAGCCGCGGGTGGTGTAGCGGCCCGCCCGCGTGAAGACGGGGGCGCCCCGGTCGGGGCTCCAGGAACCGTTGATCCGGCGGATTTTGTGCGCCGACAGGTTCAGGAGCCGGTCGATTGCCGGCGCCAGGGTGAAAGGCTTGTGAGTGCGATCGATTTTCATTCGTATTCGGCAGTGTATTCGTTCGTGGCAGCAGCCGGTGACGGGTCCTTTGTCCTGGGAGCGGTGCCCTGTCGGCCCGGGACGCTGACTCAGCCGCCCCCCATCTGTTTCTCCGCCTGCTTCACTATGTCGACCCCCGCCAGCTCGCTCCACGCATCCAGCAGCCGCCTGGTCACCGCTCCGACTTCGCCGTCTCCCACCGGCACGCCGTTGAACCGGGTGGCCGGCATGATGCAGTAGGGGGTGCTCGTGAAAAAGAGCTCGTCGGCGGTGTACAGGTCGTACGGCTGCAGCGCCGTCTCCCGCGCCGGAATCTTCAGCTCGTCGGCGAGCTCGAGAACCGTCTCCCGGCTGATTCCCGCCAAGCAGTTGTCCGTCGTCGGCGTGAGCAGTTCCCCTTCGCTCACGGCGAAGATGTTCCCGCCCTTGTTTTCACCCACGTTCCCGTGGATGTCGAGAATGACGCCCTGGGCATCCCTGTCGACCAGCTTCACCTCCATTTCCGCCAGTGTGTAGGACATGCGGCTGCGGTTCTTGACGCGCGCGTCGATCGCCTGCGAGGGGGGGATCCGGCTCATGGCGGTTACCGCGTGGCAGCCGGCCCGGTAGAACGCCGCCCAGCCGCGCAGGTCCATCGGGGCGTTGTGGATCATCACCGTCGCAGTGCTCCGCTGCACCGTGGGGTCGGGCCCGGGGACGTAGAGCCCGCGCGAGATGTTGTGCACGATCCAGTAGTCCTCTTCGGGGCCGATCAGCGGCAGGTTGGTCTCCAGCAGGTCCAGGGTGATCCGCCGCATCTCCTCCGGTCCGCACCCGGGATCGATCCGCGTCACTTTCAGCGACTTGTACAGGCGTTCGATGTGGCGGTCGAGCTTGAAGGGCCGGTGGGCGAAGGTGCGGGTCGATTCGGTAACGGTGTCGCCCAGAGTCACCGCGGTATCGAAAATCGAGATCTTCGCGTCCTCTTCCGGAACCAACGCTCCGGAAAGGTACACCTGGCGAGACGACATCACTGTTCCTCCATGTTCGCTGTTCACTGTCGGGGCCGCCGCTGCCACCGCGGCCAGCTCACCTTCCTGCGTTCGAAATCGTCCGGGGCGCTGAACGGCAAATCATACAGATGCACGGCGTACGGCGCGAAGGAGTCCTCGATGACTCCGTCGGCGACGTCGACGAGCCGGTACTCGGAACGGACCGCCGCCCGCGGCGCGATCCCTTCCACGGGGACCCTGATGCGGGCTTTGACCGGCGAGTCGAACCCGTTGACGGCGATCAGCAGGTAGCCGCGCGCGGCCTTGCGCAGCGACAGGTGCAGCGCCGTGTAACCGAAGTTGGAGGGTTCGGCGGACCCTTCGACGATCTCCGCTTCAATTGCAACGGGCTCTTCCGGGGCTACGAGATAGGGCGCCAGGCCGCGCAGTTCGGCCGTCAGGTCGAGAAACTGCGCATAGTAGGCCGGCTCCGACTCCCGCGGCCACCAGTCGAGGGCGTGATAGGCGAAATGGATGACGCCGACGATGCCGTGCGCGATGGACAGGTAGGTCATGCAGCGGACCTCGTCCATGTTCGGAGCGCGCTCCTGGTCGGCGCTCTGCATCGACATCTGTATGTACATCCATCCCGGCTTTCCCGCGGCGCCCTTGACGACCGCATCGGAGTTCCGCGCGACGTGGGTCAGGGGATAGTCGGGAACCGGGTAGACGTCGTCGGAGTGGATGTCTGCGACGTCCCGGTATTCCCGGTGGTCCTTTTCGTACCCGTAGGCGAGGTTGAGCCACACGGGGTGGTCGGGATCGAGCCGTTTGATCAGGTCGTACACCGGCTTGAACTCTTCCGGGGGCATCTTGTAGGGGAGGTCGACGTGGGGCGTTCCCTCCGGTCCGGAAGTGCGGATGTTGGGTTCGTCCTCCAGCTCCCAGACCAGCAGACCGGGGGCGTCGCGGCAGGCGAGGACGATCTGCTCGGTCGTCTCGAGATCCTTCCAGATGCCGTTGCTGAGCGACGCCAGCGAGTAGAGCCCGTTGGCCCAGGCGTCGTCGATGTCGATGCGGAACGACTGCGGGTCTTCCCTGTGCCCGTGGGTGACGACGGCGTTGAAGCCCATCTCCGCGGCCTCGGGGAGCGAATAGTGGGAGTGGGCGACGTGGCTCGTGCCCACCAGGAAGAACGGCTTCCCGTTGACGTACACCTTGCCGTCGCGGGTCTCGACTCTTTCCACCGGCGGGGGTGATTCGGCCGACGACGGCATGCCGCTAAGGCCCACGGCGCACAGGATGGCCAGCGCTGGTCTCATACTCGTCCTCGCGGTCAGGGGGGCGGAGCATCGGGGCGCGGCAGCTTTCGCCTTGCGGGCAGTCAGGGGGCGGAGACAGCCGAGGTGGCGCTGGCAATGCGCCAGCGACCCTCGAGATCGCAGGCTTCATAGAACATGCGGAAGCGGCCGTCGGCAAGGTCGATCACGCACGGCTCGGATGCCTTGGCGGCGTCCCACCGGCCGCCGTTGTCGAGGCAGATACCGGGGTCTTTGCGCCAGTGCAGCCCGTCGTCGGAGAAGGCGCTGAATATTCTGCCGTGGAACTTCGATCCGGCCGGAACTTCGGGAGCCGACACCCAGCCGGCATAATACATCCGGCACCCGCCCGCCCCCAGGCGCAGGACTTCGGGGGCGTAGACCTCGTATGCCTCCAGCTCCTTTTCCCGGGCTATGCGAACGCCGGTCTCCATGTCGAAATGCAGCCCATCGCCGGACACGGCGCTGACGATCTGGTGATCGCGGAAATCGCTGGCGTAGAGGCGAAACCGGGGGCCGTCCCCGCCAGGTCCCGGGTCGAGGTGCAGGCACCGCGGGGCGCCGTACGAGCCGTTTTCAGCCCCCAGCCGGACGCCGGGTTCCTTTTCCCAGACGAGGCCGTCTGGCGACAGGGCGCTGACGACGGCGCTGGTGACTTCACCGCCGCCGGCCCCCTCGGTCTTGCCCTCGTAATACATCCGGTAGCGGCCGTCCTCGAGGGGAATGACGTCGGGGCTCCAGATGTAGTGCTCCGCTCCCTCCCCTCCCGCATCCATCCTTACCCCGGGTTCCTTCTCCCATTTTTCGGCGTCCGGGGAGAATGCACTGAGGATGTACCCCTTCGATTCGGGGTTGGGACGCTGCGGTCCGAAGCCGTGGTAGTACATCCGGTAGCCGTTGTCCATCCTGACCACGTTCGGCGTCAGGGTCCGGACCGAATCCAGGGGGCCGTCGGAATCGACGGCGATGGCGGGGTCCTTGACCCACCGGAGCCCGGGGTCCGCTTCCTGAAAGTGGACTGATCTGACCGCGGTATCGATTCGTCACCTCCTTTCAAAATCGGGGATCAGGGGCAGCGCGGCCGGTCGCCGGCGCGCCCTCAGGCTTCACGTGTAGTCCTTTCGCGGAGGACGCAAGTGAGTGCACGGCTCACGGCAGTTCGAGTTCGGCGAAATACACGTCATCCGCTTCGAGCAGGGAGGCCGTGTTGTCAGGATGCGACTGGAACCGCGACGGCTGCGGCAACACGCCCATGTGGTAGGCGTGCTGAGAGTAGTAGCTCATGCAGATGCGCCCCTCCGGGTCTGCGATCAGACCGGGATAGGAGCAATCGCCGGCAGCCGGAATGCGCAGCACCGGTTCGAGCTGCCGGCGTCGGACCCGCCACAAGCCGAGACTGGCGGATTTGAACGGAAACGCGGCGTCCCCCTCGACAGAGGGCATGTTGCGGCCGGCGACGTAGAGCTCTCCCTGCCAGGGCAGGAAGACCGGGGCGTGCACCATCGGCGCCAGCATGGTACACTGCCAGTCGATCCAGGGCCGCTGCGCCGAGCAGAAGCAGCTGGCGAAGTTGTCGACCGCGCTTCTGGCGACGATCCAGGCTTCGCCGTCGTCCCGCCAGCAGATGTCGCTCTCGTTGAGCCCGTGCTGCTCGCCGACCCGGGCGATGACCTCCCACTCGAGCAGATCGCCGCTGACCGCCAGGTCGAGCTGGTGCGGCATCTCCTCGCCGTCCCACTCCCCGGTGAGGTTCTGGATCAGTCCGTAGTAGCGGTCCTCGTGCCGGCGGACGCGCCAGAGCCAGTTCCCGGGGGACAGGACGGGGGCCGGTTTCTCCCAGTCGTACCCGTTGCCCGAAAAGGTGATGTATTGCTGCAGTTCCCTGGCCTCGTAGCCGTTTATCCAGCTCGGGAAGTAGAGGGCCATCCGCTCTTCGCTAACGGGAAGAAGCTTGGGGTCGCGGTTGTCGCCCGGCATGTGAAGGTGGGCGACTTCGCGAAACCGGGTGCGGTCGTCGGACACGGAAAGAGCCGCGGCGCCGTCCATGGATACGTGCCCGGCGCCCTTGCGGTAGGCCACCCAGTAGCAGCCCTGCCAGTACTGAAGGTCGGTGAAGCCGTTGTGATTCCCGTCGCGCACGACGGTGGCCTGGCGCAGAATTCGGGCCATCTCGTTTCTCCTCGGGCGCTGAATATCCAGTGCAGCGGCGCATCGAGACGGGTGAGGACAACGATCTGCCCCGGCGATCCTGGCGCGCCCGCGCCGGAAGGGGACACTAAGCCAGCGACGTCCTCACCACGTGCGCTCCCTCGTTGATGGCATCGAAGAAGTTGCGCACTTCGACGCAGTCCCCCGCCATCAACACCCCGCAGCCCAGGCCGGCCTCCCCGATGGCGCGCTCGAGCTCCCGGCGCGGCCGGTAGCCTCTGCTGACGATCAGCGTGTCGACGGGGTGGGCCCGCTCGCGGCCATCGGGGTCTCTGAGGACTGCGGCGCCGTCATCGACCGCCACGAGCTCGCGTTCGGCCAGCACCCGTACCCCGGCCTCCCGCGTGCCCTTGATCAGCAGGGCGAGGTTGGTGCCGTGTTCCTCGAGGTTGCCGACTTCGTCTTCGCTGCGGCGGGAAACCATCGTGACCTCCCGCCTCTGGGAACCGGCGTGCCAGGCCGTTTCGTACCCGACCAGGCCGGCGCCGAGCACCATGACCCGTTCCCCGATGTCGAGCTCGTCCCAGCGCACCAGCGCGTCGATCGCCGTCACCACACAGTCGCCGTCGATGCCGGGAACGTCCGGAACGATGGCCTCTCCCCCCGTCGCCAGGACCACGGCATCGGCCCCCTCTTCCCTCAGGGTATCGACGGTCACTTCGGTGCCGAGACGTACCTCCAGTCCCGTCCTTTCCACCTCGACTTCGTAGTAGTTCAGCAGACGCCTGATGTCCCACTTGAACTCCGGTATCGAGGCGGAGATCATCTCGCCTCCGAGAGAATCGCGCCTGTCGTAAACGACGGCGTCGTGACCCATCTCCCTGGCGCGCAGGCCTGCCTCGAGGCCGGCCGGACCCGCTCCGACGACCACCACCCTCCTGGCCCGAGCCGTCTTCTCGAAGGAGAGGATGTTCTCGCGGCCGACCACGGGGTTGGTGGTGCACTGGATTCCCCCGCGGTCCATGACGACGAAGGTGTGGCAGAAGTTGCAGCGGATGCAGGGAGCGATGTTCCCGCCGAGCCGCGCCTTTCTCGCCCAGTGTCCGTCGGCTATGAGAGTGCGCCCCAGGGCGACCATGTCCGCCCTGCCTTCGGCGATGATCCCCTCGGCATCGACAGGATCGGTGATGCCGCCGGTGGCGATCACCGGTACCCGGACGCCGCTGTCCTTCACCTCGGCGGCGAGATCGACGAGGGTGTTCGGCTTTATGTAGAGCGGCGGGACCGAGGGGTGCGTGCACTCGACGAACCCCTTGACCTTCATGATCGTCGACGAGGTGGTGGCCACGTGCAGGTAGGCGACCCCGATATCCTCCATGTACTTGGCGACCCGCAGGTGGTCGCCGTCGGATTCGCCGACGTCGTAGCGGTCGTTGACCCCGCCGTGCAGGTGCTCGTGGGCGCTGAACTTGAAGCCGATGGGGAAATCGTCGCCGCAGGCCCGGCGGATTCCGGCGACGACTTCGGCTGAGAACCTCATGCGCCGCTGAAAGTCGCCGCCGTACTCGTCGTCGCGCCGGTTGGTGTGGGGGGAGATGAACTGGCCGCCGAGGTAGGAGTGCGCGCAGTGGTACTCGACGCCGTCGAAGCCGGCCCTCTGCGCCCGCTCCGCCCCGCGCACGAAGCACTCGACCATGTTCTCGATCTCGGGGACCGTCATCTCCCGCGGCACCTGCTCGTACAGCTCGCTGTCGACCGCCGACGGTGCGAACGGCTCGACGTAGGACTTCCCGCCAAGGGCGGCTATCTGCATGAACACCGGAGCCCCGGCATCGTGCACGGCTTCGGGGATCCGCGAGAGGCCGGGTATGAACCTGTCGTCCCAGACGGAGGTGGTGATCACCCTCTTTTCCGGCCACACCGAGGTGAACTCGGTGATCAGCAGCCCGGTCTCTCCCCGGGCCCTGTCCACCAGGAAGTCGATGTAGCGGTCGGTCACCTCGCCGTCCGGGCCGTGCAGGCCGACGTCGAGCGGCGCCAGGACCACGCGGTTCTTCACCTCCAGCGGGCCGACCCGGATAGGGGTGAACAAGTGATGCAGCGCCATGCTCTTCGCTTCGGCCGAACCCGCTAACCGACGAGCTCCACGTCGTCGTCCCCGGCGGGGACGATCTCCTCGGTCGGCCGCTCGGTTTCGGTGCGCCACACGAGGCGGACGACCCAGATTGCCAGCACCACCTCGGCGAGAATGGTGAGCCATGCCAGTGCCGTCATGCCGCCTCCGTTCTGTTTCCGGCGCCGAACAACTGCGCCTCGGGTGTGGTGCCTTTGGCGAGGGCCGTCTTCATCCACACGAAATAGATCAGACCGGCCGCGGACATCGAGCACAGCAGACCGCTGAAGATCTCGTTGCCGCCGACGTAGAACCCGGTCAGGAAACCGACGATCCAGGCGGCGAACGCGGCCGGGTTGAGGTTCATGTCGGCCCCGTCGGCGCGCTCGTAGAGCAGGCGGCGGCCGGGAAACGCCCAGTAGTCGAGGATGACGGTGACGGCGATCGGGCCGACGACCCAGGAGAGGAACTGCACCCACCAGAGCGCGATCTGGTCGAGGCCGAGGTAGCTGCCGATGAAGCCGACCACTCCGACGCCGACGGTCGCCAGCCGGCGCATGAACTCCTGGCTCCGGACCATGGGAATCGGCGGCGCCGAAAACGCAAGCCCGGAAGCGTACGTGCCCCCCTGGACCGTGGACTGGGCGCCGAACCAGAGCGCCAGCCAGGCGAGTATGCCCAGTCCCAGGGAATTGGCGATCAGGAAAAGGTTCCATTCCCCTGTATGCGCGGCGCTGATCGCGCCCCCCCAGTACTGGATCGTCACCAGGCCGACGTACGCCGACATGATGCCGAAGATGGCGTGTTTGGCGTTTTTCCAGAACCGCGCCAGGTCGGCGATGATGGTGACCCCGACGAGCCAGCCGCCGGCGGCCATGTCGAAGCCGATGAATACCGGCTTGCCCGGGTCGGACCACTTGTTCCACAGCGGGCCGAACCCGCCGGCAGCCGACAGCGTCGTCGTCAGCACGAGCAGGAAGATCGCCATGAAGCCCGGCACCGCGAACCAGTCGACGTAGGCGATCCAGCGGATGCGGATCGCCGCGGGCAGGATGAACAGCGCCCCGATGACGACGGTCGACCACAGCCACAGGGCGCCGCCGGTCTCGGCGCCGTAATGGGCGACCAGCCCGTCGCGGGTGATGTTGAGGATGAGGGCGAACCAGCCCATGTTGGTCAGCCCCATCAGGACGTTGGGAAGGATCACCCCCTTGCGGCCGAAGGTGTAGCGGTAGAGGAGGGCGCTGGAATACCCGGTGCGGGCGGCCGCCGACCCGATGAGGACCCCGACGATGGCGTTGCACAGGGTGCCGAAGAAGATGATCGGCACCGCCATCTGCAGGGGGAACGTCTTGCCCACCATGCCCCCGACGAGGAAGCTGGACAGCACCAGCACCCAGCCCCAGAGGACGACGCAGTTGTTCCAGAAACCCAGGCGATGGGACAGCGGGACCTTCGATCGGGCGGCGTCCCCTACCGCGGCGGCGCCGGTTTGCGATTCGGTCACCATGTTCTCCGGATCCGGTGAGGGTGGGGCGTAGATTTTCGTCAGGCGGCAACAAGTTAAACCGGGCGCGGCGACATGGCACGCGGGTGTACCGGCCGGACCGGTCTTTGAGCCCCCGGCCGGCGGCGGAACCGTCCTGCACCGGTGCGCTTGACCCTCGACTGCCGCAGCAGTAAGGTGCTGTCCCATGCCCGCTTGTTGCAGAACAGGCAGTTCCCTCCCGCCCCGTATCCGTCCGCTGTCTCCATGAACGGCGCCGACCTGCTGGCGCAGACGCTGGCGAGCCTGCGCGTCGAGTGGATCTCGACCCTGTGCGGCCACGGCCTCAACGAGGTGTACGCCGCCTGCGGCCGCGCCGGCATCCGCCTGATCGACACCCGCAACGAGCAGACCGCCGCCTACATGGCCGAGAGCTGGGGCCGCATGAGCGGCGAGGCCGGGGTCTGCGCGGTCAGCAGCGGCGTCGCCCACGCCAACGCCCTGACCGGCGTCGTCAACGCCCACTTCGACGGCGCCCCGATGCTGCTGCTGACCGGCTCGGGGCCGCTGGCAACGGCGGGGATGGGGCATTTCCAGGACTTCGAGCAGGTGGCCCTGGCCGCCCCGGTCTGCAAGTACGCGCGCGTCCTCGACATACCAGAACGCATCCCCGGGCAGGTGCGCGAGGCCTTCGAAAGCGCCCGCAGCGGGCGGCCCGGACCGGTGCATCTGACCTTTCCGATGGATGTCCAGGAGGCCGAGGTCGAGGCCGAGGTCCCCGCTCCGCCGGGCCGCCGGGAGGACCGGGCCCGTGCCGACGAGGCCGGCGTCGCCAGGGCGGCGAAGATGCTTGCAGCGGCCGAGCGTCCGCTCCTTGTGGCCGGCAGCGGGGCCTGGTACTCCGGGGCCGGGGAGGTCCTCGCCGACTTCTGCACCGCTTTCGCCGTTCCGTTCGTCGTGCCGATCTGGGACCGCGGCTGCGTCAGCAGCAGGCGGGCGGAGTTCCTCGGGGTGGTCGGCGCCGCCAGCGGCGGGCCGGACATCCTCGCGGACGCGGACCTGCTGCTCCTGGTCGGGGCGGCCGCCGACTACCGGGTCGGCTTCCTGCGGCCTCCGGAAGTCTCCCGGGACGCCGCCGTCATCCGCATCGACATCGACCCCGGGCGCCTGCACCACCTGCCGTCGAACGGGCTGTCGATCCTCGCCGATCCGGCCGCGGCCCTGGAACAGCTCGACCGGGCCTGCGCCGAACGGCAGATCCGGGGGTTCGAGAGCTGGCTCGCCGAGACCCGTTCCCGCGTCGACGCCCACCGCCGCGAGATTACGGGGGCCGTGGACCGCTCCGGCGGGCTGCAGTCCCTCGACGTCGTCGAAGCCCTCGCAGCCGCGGCCGGCGAGGAGGCGGTCCTCGTCGTCGACGGCGGCAACATCGGCCAGTGGTTTCACCAGACTGCCGGGCGGGAGCGCTACTCCGGGCTGACGCTGACCTGCGGCGCCAGCGGCGTCGTCGGCTACGGCATCGGGGCGGCCATGGCGGCGCGCGCCGGGTTCCCGCAGCGTCCGGTGGCGCTGCTGTCCGGGGACGGCGCCGCCACCTTCAACCTCCCCGACCTCGAGTGCGCCGTGCGCCAGAAGCTCCCGTTCCTGATGGTGGTCGCCGACGACGAGAGCTGGGGGATCACCGAGAGCGGCCACCTGAAAGCCTACGGCGAGGCGATGAGCAGCCGCCTCGGGCCGGTCGACTTCGCCGCCGCGGCGCGCGCATTCGGAGCCCTCGGCACCCGCGTCGAGGACCGCGGCGAGCTGCCGAAGGCTCTGGCAGCCGGTCTCGCGGCGGAAGTCCCGGCCCTCGTCCACGTTCCCGTCGCCGGCGGAATCCCCGGCGGTTGAGGGGGGGAAGGCACTCCTTTGAAGATCACCCGCATCGAGACCGCGGTCGTCGACGCCGGCTGGCGGCCCTGGCTGTTCGTCAGGGTCGAGACCGATACCGGCGTCACCGGCTACGGCGAGTGCAGCGACGGCAAGAATCCCCTGGGAGTGGCCGGGGCCATCGACGACCTGAAGCCGCTTCTCCTCGGAGCGGACCCGCGCGCCTACGAGACGCGCTTCCAGGACATGATCCGCGGCTCGCGGCAGAGCCCGGGGGGAATCGCCGCCAAGGCGATCGCCGGCATCGAGCTCGCCCTCGTCGACGCCAAGGCGCGCGCCCTCGGCATTTCGGTAACCGAGCTGTTCGGAGGCCCCACCCGCGACCGGGTGCGCCTCTACTGGTCGCACTGCGGCACCTCCCGGGCGCTGAACCACGAGCTGCTCGGGGCGCCCCCGCTGCGCACCCTCGACGACATCGCCGCTCTCGGCAGGGAAGTGGTCGCCAGGGGGTACACCGCGCTGAAGACCAACATCGTTTTTCCGGGGGAGCCGGCGTCGGTCTACTTCCCCTGCTTCGGGCAGGGGGGGACCACCGACCAGACGGTGAGCCGCGGGCTGATCGACCACGTCGCCGCCCAGATAGGGGCCTTCCGCGAGGGGACCGGGGCAGCCGCCGAGATAGCCCTCGACCTCAACTTCAACTTCAAGCCGGAAGCCGCCGTGCGCCTCGCCCGCGCTCTCGAGCCGTTCGAGCTGATGTGGCTCGAGATCGACCTCTACGACTGCGAGGCGATCCGCCACGTCCGCGAGAACACCGGCATCCCGATCTGCACCGGGGAAAACCTCTACTACATGCGGGAATACCTGCCGTACTTCCGGGCCAGGGCCGCGGACGTGTACATGATCGACGTCCCCTGGAACGGCTTCTCGCAGGCGAAGAAGATCGGCGACCTCGCCGAGACCTTTCAGCACAACGTCGCCCCGCACAACTACTACAGCCACCTGGCGACCTTCATAGGCGCCAGCCTGTGCGCGGTGCTGCCCAACGTTCACATCATGGAGATCGACGTCGACGACGTGCCGTGGAAGGACGAACTGGTGACCAACCTGCCGGAGATCGAGTCGGGGGCGATGAAGACTCCGGCGGCCCCGGGGTGGGGCACCGAGCTCGACTGGGACGAGGTGCTGCGGCACCCCTGGACCGGCAAGTCCTTCTGGTAGGATCCCGCGCAGCGAGGGGCTCGTACTTCCCCGCGGAAAGGAAGCGGTTGACGGTACTCCGGCCCGTCCGGCGCCTCCAGGAGCGGGTCAGTAGTTTCTCGTCGTTGACCGACCCCCGGTGGATGAAGGCCGGGCTGTGTGAATCCTTCTCAGTAGAGAAGGCGGTACACCCGCTGCGGGTAGTCGCCGACGACGGGGTGGTGGCGGCCGAGCAGGTGAAAGACCGACACCATCGCATCCCTGGCGGTCCCCTGGCCGAAACTGCCGTCCTTCTCGAGCACCTGGAACCACTCGCGCAGGGCGGTGGCGTAGTCGCCGTCCGCCGCGGCGCAGCAACCGAGCCGGTAGCGGGCCTTAAGGTCCGAGGCGTCGGCGAGCAGGCGCCCGGCGCAGGCCCGGCGCCCCCCGGCCTCCTCGCACAGGCGGTGGAACTCGAGCTGCTTGAGCAGGGCCTGGCCCTGGTCGTACTCGCTGGTGCCCTGCTCGATCTTTCCTACCAGCTCGTGCACTTCGTCGAAGCGGTTCTCCAGCAAGCGCACGCGGGCAAGCCCCACCCAGGCGGCGCCGTTGTCCTCGTCGCCTCGCAGGGCTTGCTCGAACAGGGACGCGGCCCCGGCGAGGTCGCCGGCGTCGATGCGCCCCCTGCCGGCCTCGACGAGGTCGCCTGCGACCTCCTCTTCGCTCGGGGGCGCCCCGGGGACGTGGCGCCTCAGCACCTCCTCGATCTGCTGCCGCGGCAGCGCCCCGGTGAACTCGTCGACGAGCTGGCCGTCCTTGACGATCTTGACCGCGGGAATTCCCTGGACGCGGAACGCCATCGCCAGGTCCTGGTTGTCGTCGACGTTGACCTTGGCCAGGGCCACCCCCGGCCCGAGCGCCGTGACGACCTCCTCGAGCACCGGTCCCAGGGTCTTGCAGGGCCCGCACCAGGGGGCCCAGAAGTCGACGACGACGACGCGCTCGCTCGACCCTTGGAGCACGACCTCCTCGAAGTTGCCGGAATCTACGTCGATCACCCGGGATGTCATTTCCATAGCGCTCGCCATCCTTCCCGTTGGTTACTGCCCCCGGCCGCGGCCGGCGACCTCCCAGACCTCCTCGACCTCGCCGTTGCGCACCGCGTAGATGCGGTCGTGGAGGTTGGTGGTCATGCCGCCGTGCAGCGGTATGAACGACAGCATGTCGCCCACAGCAAATCTATGGGACGACCCGGCGATGTCTATGTGGCCGTGCTCCACCGACATCTTCCTGATGGCGATCTCCGGGTGCTCGATGCAGTAGCCGTACGGAGTCGGCGGGTAGCTGGTGAACGCCTTCATCCCGGCGTCGACGATGATCTGTCCCGGGACCGAGGTGCTCACCACCGTCACCATCATGCGCAGGGGGCATCGCACCGGGTCGAGGTCCTCCGGTTTTCCCACCCGGGTCATTCCTTCGTAAGCGTACGAGCCGATGCGGGTCTCGGTGCAGCCGAGGGACTTCGAGATCTCCTCGCTTCCCGTTCCCCCGCCGCTGACGATCTCCAGCGGCAGCCCGGCCGCGGCGGTCAGGGCTCTCACCTCGTCGAGGAAGGGCCGCGCCGGCTCGTGGCTCGGGTAGGTCATGACGCCGCAGAAACGCAGCCCAGGCAGCCGGTCAATGGTCTGGGCGAGAGCCAGGGTCTCGGGGGGGGATTGCACTCCGACGCGCCGGCTGCCGGTGTCCATTTCGACGATGACGCGGAAGGTGCAGCCGTCGCGGGCGGCCTGCGCCGACAGCCCTTCCACCGTGGCTTCCGAGTCGGCGGCCACCGTGACCGTCGACGTTCCCGACCGCACCAGGCGGGACAGGCGCTCGAGCTTCGGCCTGCCGACGATGTTGTAGGGGACGAGGATGTCCTCGATGCCGGCGGCCGCCATCGCCTCGGCCTCCCCCAGCTTCTGGCTGACGATGCCGATCGCCCCGGCGTCCACCTGCCGGTGGGCGATCGCCGGGGTCTTGTGCGTCTTGGTGTGCACGCGCAGGGAGATGTCGAGCCGGTCGCACGCCTCCTGCAGCTGTGTGATGTTCCGTTCGAGGCCGTCGAGATCGACGGTGAGGGCGGGGGTGTCCAGGTCGGTGACGCGCACGGGAATGCTCCTTCGGTTTCAGGGGGAATCGCCGGCGAAGATCGCGGCGTACTCGCGGGCGCTCTTGTCCCAGCCGTACTCGCGCAGCACGTACTGCCGCGCCTCGCGGCCCAGCTCGGCGCGCCGGGGTTCTCCGAGCGAGAAGAACTCGTGGATGCGGCCGGCGAAGGCGGAATAGTCGCCGGCGGGGACGAGCCAGCCTCCCTCGCGGATGCTCTCGACCAGGGCGTCGACCGCGAAGGCGACCACGGGGGTTTCGGAATGCATGCTCTCCAGGGGGGTGATCCCGTACCCCTCGACGTCGTCTGCCATCGGCACGTTCGGCATCACGAAGAGGCCGGCGCTGCGCCGCAGCATGGCGGCGGCATCGTCGTCCGGGGCGTCGACGATCAGGATGCGGGAAGCGGTCTCGGGGCGCGACGCCAGCTCGCGCAGCCGCGGCATGTCGGGGCCGCCGCCGGCGATGATCAGGCGGATGTCGGACTCCAGGAGGGGCAGCCCCTGCTCGACGAAGGGGACCATTCCCTTGCGGCGCACCTGCCTGCCGATGTTGAGCAGCACCTTCTCCGACGCGAACGCCACGCCGGTGCGCTCCTCGAATTCGGCCCGCAGCTCCGCGCAGCGCTGCGCGGCCGGTTCGGCCGGTTCGACCCCGACGTAGACGACCCGCAGCCGCTCCGGCGGCAGCCCCCAGGCCAGGGCGAGGTTCCGCGTGTGCTCGCTGATGAGGACGATGCGCTCGCAACAGCGGCATCCGCTCTTCATCAGCCCCCGGGCAAGAGCGCTCCGGTAGGTCATTTCGAGGCCGTAGATGGTTACGACGAAGCGGGCTCTGCCCTTGAATGGGCGTAAAACCGGGGCCAGGGCGCAGACCACGCCGTCGGCGAAGTACACGGCATCGACGCGGCGAAAGACCAGGGCGGCAAGGGTCCGCACCGCAACCCAGGGGAGGAACCAGGCGAGGTGCAGCAGCGAGTCTCTGCCGAGGGCTACGAGGGTGACGGGGTACTGCCGGCTGAGGCGGCTGTAGAGCTTGTGGCAGTGGGTCTGAATGCCGCCGACCGAAGGGGGGTAGCGCCGCGCCAGGAACAGCAGGCGCATGCGGTTCTCAGGGGCGTCCGCGGCCGGCATCGATGAGCGTCAGGAGTTGGAATCGGAAGAGGGTCGAGGTGAAGAACGGCGAAATATAAGTTTCCGGAAAAACCGGGGTAAGCGCCGGAACGGGGAGCTTGACCCGGCTTCGCGGTCAGGTCGAGTTTCAACTCCGGTTCCGGCCCCGCCAGAATCCCTGCCGGTACCGCCTCACCAGCAACAGCAGCACGGGTTCATGGATTTCAAGGCGTTCGCAGCCGAGGTCTTCGGCACCTTCCTACTCATCTTCATCGGCGCCGGAGCGGTCGCCGTGGGCGTCGGCGGACTGATCGGGGCCGCTTTTGCCCACGGTTTCGTCGTGATCGCCTACCCGTACGGGTACGGCTCCCTCAGCGGCAGCTACCTCAACCCCGCGGTCAGCTTCGGGCTGTTCGTCGCCGGCGAGATGAAGCCGGGGAAGATGGCGGCGTACTGGGCAGCGCAGTTGACCGGCGGCATCGCCGGGGGGGCACTGCTCTTCTTTCTTCTCGGCGCCGAGTCTTCGCTGGGCGCCACCGTCCTGGCCGAGGGGATCTCGCCGGGAAAGGGACTGCTCCTCGAGGCGGTCCTCACCTTCATTCTCGTCAACGCCGTTCTCGCCGTTCCCGCCAGCGGCCGGGCGGGGAACCTCGCGCCGATCATCGTCGGCTTCACCCTCATCTTCTGCATCCTGATGGGGGGGCCGCTGACCGGCGCCTCCCTGAACCCGGCGCGCACCCTGGGGCCGGCCCTGTTCACCGACACCCTGAACCTTTTCTGGATCTACTTCACCGGCACCTTCGCCGGGGCCGCGGCCGCGGGGTTGATTCACCGGGTCTGGCGAAGCCGCAGCCCTGCCGGGCCCGGGTCGGCGAAAGACGAAGATGCCTGAAAGAGTCCTCTTCCTGTGCACGGGCAACTCCTGCCGCAGCCAGATGGCCGAGGGCCTGCTGCGCTCGCTGGGCGGCGGCGCCTGCGAGGCGTTCAGCGCCGGCACCGAGCCCCACGGACTCAACCCGATGGCGGTCGAGGCGATGCGGGAGATCGGCATCGACATCAGCGGCCAGCGGTCCGAGTCGGTCGAGATATACCGCGGCCAGACCTTCGATCACGTCATCACCGTGTGCGACCACGCCCGCGAGACCTGTCCGCTTCTGCCGGGAGGCCGGCAGCACCACTGGAGCTTCGACGACCCGGCCGCAGCGACCGGCTCGCGCGACGAACGCATGGCGGTGTTTCGCCGGGTGCGCGACGAAATCGCGGCGCGGCTGCGGCAGTTCGCCGGCGGCAAAGCCGATTGACCGCCCCCCGGGCCGCCCTACCTTAGCAGCCTCTTGACGCACTGGCCCTGCGGGCGGCCCTTGCGGCCGGATTCGGCGCGAATACGATGCGGGGATTCCAACCCTGCAAAAGCTGAATTTCCGCTGGCTGTCAGCTCGTCGGCACGGTTTCCACTCAATCACCAATCACGTACAGAATGCATACCTCGCAGGAGTCAGCATGACGCTCTCAATAGGACTGATCGGCGCCGGGGCGAACACCAGGCTGAAACACATCCCCGGGTTCCAGGAGATCGACGGCGTCGAGGTGGTCGCCGTCTGCAACCGCAGCCGCGAGTCGGCGCAGAAGGTCGCCGACGACTTCGGCATCCCCGACGTCGTCGAGGACTGGAGGGAAGTGGTGCACCGGGACGACGTCGACGCCGTCTGCGTCGGCACCTGGCCGTACATGCATTGCGAGGTCACCCTCGAGACCCTGAAAGCCGGCAAGCACATCCTCACCGAGGCGCGCATGGCGATGAATCTCGAGGAAGCCCGGCGGATGTACGACGCTTCCCTGGCATCGGACAAGGTCGCCATGATCGTCCCCGGGCAGATGGACCCCGAGTCGGAGGCGACGACCCTGGATCTGATCGCCGACGGCTGCTTCGGCGACTGGCTCGAGATCCGGGTCAGTTCGCTCGCAGGGGGCTACGATCCGCAGGCTCCGCTGCACTGGCGCCAGCGCCGCGACCTGTCGGGCAACAACATCATGGCCATGGGCATCTACAACGAGAACGTCCACCGCTACGCCGGGTTCGAGAAATCCCTCGTCGCGCACGCCGCGTCGTTCACGACGGAGCGGCTGAACGAGGAGACCGGCCGGATGCAGGATGCCGACGTCCCCGAGTCGATCGGGATCGTCGCGGAAATGGAGTCGGGGGCCACCGCCGTCTACCACCTGTCCAACGTGGCGCGGCTCGGTGGCAGCGGAGCCGATCTCGAGCTGCACGGGACAAAGGGGGCCTTCAAGCTGGAGGACGGGGCCGCCTGGGTGGCGGGAGAGGGGGACAGCGAGTTCCGGCGGCTGGAGATCCCGCCCGAAAAGCGGGGGGAGTGGCGCGTCGAGAGGGAGTTCGTCGACGCCGTTCGCGAAGGCGCCCCGGTGACGCACACCAACTTCGCCGACGGCGTGAGGTACATGGAATTCACCGAGGCGGTCGACATCAGCCTCCGCGAAGGCAGGCGCGTCGAGTTTCCGCTGTAGCCGGTTCGCAAGGCGGGTACGCTCGCGGCGGCGCGTCACTCAGGGCCGGTCCCAGGGCAGCGAGTAGGTCTTGACCCAGGTCATCGCCTTCATCGTCTCGAGCACCCCTTCCTTGTACCCGAGCCCCGATGACTTGATGCCCCCGAAGGGAGTGGTCTCGAGCCGGTAGCTCGGCGCCTCGTTGACGTTCACCGTCCCCGCCTCCACCTCGCCGATCACCCGCTGAATGGAGGGCCAGTGATCGCTGACCACCCCGGCGGACAGCCCGTAGGGGGTGTCGTTGGCCAGGCGGACCGCCTCGTCGAGGGAGGAGACGCGGATGATCGGTGCGACCGGTCCGAAGGTCTCCCGCTTCACCAGCTCGCAGGCGGGATCGACCCGGTCGAGGACCGTCGGGTGGTAGAGGGCCCCCTCGCGCCGGTGGCCGGCCAGCAGCTCGGCGCCGCGGCCGAGGCAGTCCTCAACCCGGGCCTCGATGCCGCGGGCCGCTTCCCCGGAGATCACCGTGCCGACGTCGGTCTCCTCCTCGTAGGGGTTCCCGCAGGTCAGCCGCGAGACCTCCGCCGCCAGGGCCGCGGCAAAGCGGCCGGCGACCCTCTCGTCGACGAGTAGGCGGCGAATCGCCGTACACCGCTGGCCGCTGTTCCGGAAGATGCCGGCGGCGGCGATCCCCGCCGCGGTCTCCGGGTCGGCGTCGGTGAGCACGAGCAGCGGCGAGCTGCCCCCCAGCTCGAGCACCAGCCGCTTGTACCCGGCCAGTTCGGCGATGCGGCGGCCGGTGGCGGTGCCGCCGGTGAAGGTCACCATGTCGACGAGGTCGTGGGCGACCAGGGGCTCGGCAACACCGCCGGCCGTGCCGTTGAATACGGCCAGCGACTGCGGCGGCAGTCCGCACTCGAACGCCAGCTCCGCCAGGTAGTAAGCGGAGAGCGGGGTTTTCTCAGATGGCTTCAGCAGCACCGTGTTATTGGTCGCGATCGCCGGCGCGATCTTGTGGGCGACCTGGTTCATCGGGTGGTTGAAGGGGGTGATCGCCGCGATGGCGCGCCAGGGAAACCGGGAGGTGTAGATGCGGCGCGGGCGCCCCTGGACGGAGACGTCGCAGGGGAACACCTCGGAATCGTCCTGCAGCGCCGCCATCCCCGAGAAGCGCAGCACCTCGCAGACCCGCAGCGCCTCGTAGCGGGAGTCCTTCAGGGAGAGCCCGGACTCGTCCGTGATCAGGCGGCTGATCTCGCCGGCACGCTCCTCGACCGCGGCCGCCATCCGCGTAAGCACGTCGCTGCGCTCCCTTCGGCTGAGGCGCACCTCGGCGGCGTGGACCTGCCTGACGATGGCGTCGAGGCTCCCGGGATCGAGGGAGGCGACCCTTCCCACCGGCTCCGACGTATACGGGTTGCGCACGTCGATCCACTCGCCGCCAGGCTGCTGTTTCCCGCCGATGATGCTGCCGTACTCACGCATGGGTCCTGCCTCGGAAAGTCCGCGGCGGGGCGGGTGTTCCGCTCAGCCACGGGTTTTTCTGCCCGCTTTTGATCTGCTGCCGGTTCGTTGCCCGGCTCCCGGTCCCGCCCGGGAACTGCCGCGCTGCCACGGGTTGAGGTTGCCAGTCCCACGAATGCCCTCGGACAGCCGAGGCACCCGGTCCGTTATTCCCCCGAAAATCCCACCCGCTTGTTCCATCCCGGGCCCCGCATCCCCGGGTCCCGGTCCTCCGGTTCGGAGAGTCCACAGGACAGCGGATCAGTCCTCCACCCCGTTACAGAGGGCGTCGAAGAGGTCGAAGTTCCGCATCCGGTTTCCTGCCAGGCGCTCCCGCCAGCGGCTCTTCAGGGGGCGGTTGACGATGAAGGGGACCGTCGCTTCGTGCAGGCCGCCGTGCGACCTGAGCCCGGTCTCGACGTCGGACAGGTCGTGCCAGTCCGGGGTCTTGCCGAGCACGGTGCCGCGGTCCGCCAGCAGCACGAGATCGCCGATGAGATCCGGTGGCAGCGCGTATTCCAGGGCTGCCTCCTGCTTCGCGAGAACCCGCTCCACTCCAGGAACCTGTTCCAACAGGGCGCGCGCCCGGGGGAGGTCCGCGGCCCCGAGGTAAACGGTCGCGTACGAGCCCAGGGCGCCGTGGTGGACGACGTACGGGTCGGTGACCGGCAGAATCACCCGCGCCTCGATGCCGGCGGATTCGAGGATGCTCCCGAGGTACTGAACGTTCGGGGTGCCGTCGGCTTTCGTCTTGTCGTTCATGCCGTGGTCGGCGGTGATGCCGACGACGGCGCCGATATCGTGCAGCTCGCCGAGGAAGAGGTCGAGGCGGCTGTAGAAGGCGGCCGCCTCCGGCGCCCCCGGGGCGAACTTGTGCTGCACGAAGTCGGTCGTCGACAGGTACATCAGGTCGATTTTCTCCCGCTGCAGCAGGCGCGCTCCCGCTTCGAGGCAGAAGACGCTCGCCTCGGGATCGTAGATACCGGGGTTCTTCCGCCCCACGATGCCGAGCACGTCGCCGATGCCGTTTTCGGCCTCTGTAACCGCCTCGGCGCGCTCGACGGAGAAGCTGATTCCGCGCAGGCCGTGGCCGAGAAAGCGGCGCAGCTTCTCCTTGGTGGTGACCGCCGCCACCCTGGCGCCCGCGGCGCTGAAAGCCGCCGGAACGGTAGCCGCCCGCAGGTGCCGCGGGTCGTCCATCATGACTTCGCGTTCGCTGGCCTCGTCGTAGTAGTAGTTGCCGCAGATGCCGTTGACGTCCGGGGTCGTTCCGGTGAGGATGGCGACGTTGTTCGGGTTGGTGTAAGAGGGAACGACCGCCTGCGCCAGGCCGGAGCATCCCGAGGCGATCATCTCCTGCAGGTTGGGCATGGAGCCCGCGGCGGCCTCGATGTAGGCCGGGTCGCAGCCGTCGATGCAGATACCGACGACCGGCGCGGCCGGCAGGCCGTAGTCGCGTCCGTTCACTCCGGGCATATCAGCACTCCTTTGGGCGCACCGCGATCCGGTGCCACTCCCGGGACTCCGCGGCGGCGAACGCCTCCTCGAGCCGCGGCAGCGGATAGAGTGACGGTGAGACGAGCCGCTCGTACGGATGGACGGCCGCGGTCGCCTCGAGAAACCGCACCGCTTCGTGCAGATGGCGAGGGCTGTAGTTGTGGACCCCGCGCAGGGTAAGGCACTTGCGGATGATCCGCTCCCCGGTCAGCTCCAGGGCGCTGCGCGGGTGCACCATGCCGGCGAGAACAAGCCATCCCCCTGTCCGCACGAGGTCCACCCCTTCCGGCACGACGGCCGGATCCCCCGCGGCCTCGATCACGGCGTCGACGCCGTGCGGGCAGCGGTCGCGGACCGCGGCCTCTCTCGCCCCGGGGTCCGCACCGAGAGGGGTGGCGCCGAAAGAGGGGGCAAGGGCCAGCCGCCGGCCGTCGGGATCGCAGCAGAAAAGGTGGCCGACCCCGCGCCTGCGCAGCAGCGCGCAAAGGTAGAGACCGAGAAGGCCGGCGCCCTGGACGACGGCGCTTTCGCAGGATTCGGGAAGCTGCGAAACGACGTTCACCGCGGTCGCCAGGACGCAGTTTGCCGGTGCCGCCGCCGCGTCGCTCAAGGCTTCCGGCACCGCCGCCACCTTGGTGCCGGGGCGCAGCAGGATGTGCGAGGCGTAGCATCCGCTCGCGCCCCCCTCGGCGAGCGGGGCGTGCCCGTACTTGAACAGGGACTCGCACTTCTCGGGCAGGCCGTAGCGGGTGCAGAAGGCGCAGGAACCGCAGCGGTCGACCAGGGACCAGGTTACCCGGCTTCCGACCTCGAGGTTTCGGCCGCGCCCCGTGGCAACGACCGTCCCGACCCCCTCGTGTCCGAGCACCGCCGGGACCGGCTGCGGACGGGCGCCGCGCGCCGTGTACAGGTCGGAGCCGCAGATCGTCGCCAGGTCGACCCGCGCCAGGACCTCTCCGGCGGCCGGCTCCGGCAGCTCCAGGCTGCGCAGCTCGAAGCCGCGGTCCGGTCCCCGGAACACCTGCAGCACAGCTTCGGTCGAAGGCACGGTCAGCGGCTCGTCCGTGGGGCTGTCAGGACCTGCGCCAGTATTCCTCGAGCCGGTCCTGCGGCTCGAACCCGAGAAGCCGCTTCGCCTTGGCGTTGGAGTACTTGCCGTGCGGCAGGTCCGCGGTGACGAAGAAGGCCTCGTTGCGGCTCGGCAGGGTAGCGAGGTCGACCTCGAGAGCCAGCCGGATCGCCTTTCCGGCGTCGCGCCAGCTGACCGTGAACGGGTTGAGGTCGCCGCCCACCTCGTCGGCGGGTGCTACGTGGGAGCGGAAGTTGAGGAACAGCATGCAGAGGACGTGGATCGGGTGGTTGGCGGCGAACAGGCGGCAGATCTCCTGCCCGGCGGATTTCGACAGGGCGTAGACGTTGCCGGAGCCTGAGTGCGCCGGCACCTCCTCGGGAATGCCGAAATCGAACTGGTGGTAGAAGCTGCCGGTGACCGTGAAGTGCGGACCGGTGTTGACGAACCTCGGCATGCCGAGCTCGACCGCGGCGCGCACCGCGTTCCAGGTGCCGAGGGTGCTGACGTCGAAGGCGGCCTTGCGGTGCGAGCGCAGCACCGAGCAGTTGACGATGGCGTCGGTGCCCTCGGCCGCAGCCAAAACCTGGCGGAAGTCGGCGACGTCGACCCGCATCGTCTCGTGGGGGGAGTCGATGTCGATTATGTCGGTGAGCCTGAGGTCGCAGCTCCCTTCGAGCTCCTTCACTACCCACGGGCCCAGCATCCCGTGGGCGCCGAGTATCAGCACCTTCATGCGAAGTTGTGCCGCGGCTCGAAACCGAGAGCGTCGCGCGCGGCGTCGATGCCGAAGCGCGAGCCCGGGGAGGAGGACTGGACGTGCAGGATCTCGAAGGCGGGGGCCTCAGCGGAGCGCCCGACCGCCGCGGCGACGGCGAGCGCCGCGTCCGACAGCTCGAGCCACATCGGGTCGTACGGCTGCCCCCCGGCTTCGGCGGCCTCGACAAGGTGGCCGAGCCGCAGGCAGGTGTAGCCGAAGCGCCTTTCCTGGACGAACTCCTCGGCGACGAACTCCCCGAGGTAGATGCCGAGCTGTTCGGGGTCCGTCGACGGCAGCGGCCGCCAGGTCTCGCCGACCGCCATGTCCTCGTCGTAAGACAGGAAGAGATCGAGGCTGCTGATGTAGATCACGCGGCCGACCCCTGCCCTGGCGGCGGCGCGGAAGAGGTTGTAGGCGCAGCGCGTGCCCGCGTCGATCCAGTCCTCCGGGGACGGCTGCGGCCCGGGATCGGGAATGTGCACGATGGTCTCGATGCCGCTCACCAGGCGGTCGGTGGCGCTGCCGTGACCGAGCTGCGACTGCGCGAACTCGCAGCCGGTGCGGATGCGGGAGCGGTGGCTGAGCCGCAGCTCGTGGCCCGACGCCCGCAGCTCCGTCGCCAGGGCGCGGCCGAGCCGGCTGCCGGCCCCGGTGACCAGGACCTTCACGGTGTGGGCCGGTGAACCCGGATCGAGGGAAAAATCGCCCAAGGGATATTTCGATCGAGCCGCGATTTTTCCCCCGGGATGGATCGGCTGAAGAACTGCGGGATATCGTCGGGACGGGACACTACAGGATCTGCTGGTCGATGTTCATCGGCACCATGTCGTGGATGTCGCTGTCGGCGAGAGCGGTCGGGGACTGCATCTCGACCTGCGCCGACCGGTGCAGCTCGCCGATGGAGCGGCAGCCCGCGGTCGCCAGCGTCGAGCGCAGGATCTGCAGCACCACCGGGAGCTTGTCGTAGATCGAGCCGAGGTGGGGGACGTACCCGGTGATCCCCTCTTCGAAGAAGAGGTCCTGCAGCTGCGCGTAGCGCCGGGCGTTGCGCGCCTTGCTGCTCCCCTCCATCCAGTACTCCTTGACGATCTCGCCGCCGGCGTTGCGGACGAGGTTTCCGGCGCTTTCGGTGTAGCGGGCGAAGAAGTTGCCCATCATCAGCGCGTCCGCTCCCAGGGCCAGGGCCACCGACATCTCCGCGGGGCCGCTGATGCCGCCGTCGGCGATCAGCGGAATGTAGCGGCCCTCCTTCTCGAACAGGGCGTCCCGCACCGGGGCGATGTCCATCAGCGTCGTCGCCTGCCCGCGGCCGGTCGCCTTGACCTCCATGGTCGTGCATCCCGAGCCGATCCCCATACCGACCTTGATGGCGTCGGCCCCGGCGCCGACGAGGAAATCGAACCCCCTGGCGGTGATGACGTTGCCGGCGATCACCGGGACGCCGTAGCTCCCCTTGATCCACTCGATCATCTGGCGCTGGAAGTGCGTGTGCCCGTCGGAGGCGTCGATGACGAGGACGTCGACCTCGTGCTCGACGAGGAACTGCACCCGCTCGCGGTCCTCGGGATGGGTGGAGACCGCGGCCCCGACGAGCAGGCGCTTCTTGCTGTCGACGGACTCGTTGGGATGCTCGAGATGCTTGTCGAGGTCCCTCTTGAAAACCACCGACTGCAGGATGCCGTCGCCGTCGATGATCGGCAGGAAGCCGCGGCCGTACTTGATCATCAGCTCGTTCGCTTCCTTGAGGTCGGCGATGCCGACCCCGGCCTGGACGTCGCGGCGCATCCGCTCCCCTACGGTGCAGGCGTGGTCGCGGCGCACGTCGAAGTCCTTGTCGGTGATGATGCCGAGCAGGCGGCCGTGGAAGGCGCCGCTGTCGGTCACGGGAAAGGTCGAGTACCCGGTGTCGCGGATGATCTCGATGACGTCGGCTATCAGCTGCCCCGGGGACAGGGTCATGATGTTGGTCTGGAAGCCGGCCTTGAAGCGCTTGACCACGTCGATCTTCGCGCACTGCTCATCCGTCCTCTGGCTCACCGGCAGGATGCCGATGCCGCCGAGCTGCGAGATCGCGATCGCCATCTCGGCTCCGGTCACCGCCTGCATTGCGGCGCTCAGGAACGGCGTCTTCAGCTCGATGAAGCCGTCGCCGCAGGCGCACAGGCGCGTCCCGAGATCGACGTTGAGGGCGTTGCCGTCCGGCGGGGTGTACCCGGGCAGAATGCGGAACTCTCTGAGGCTGTGGGAGGGGCGGTTGAGAATCTGCGCCATCGGCGGCCTCTCGGTGGTGGACGCGCGGGGGCGTGCGTGGTGCGGGAAGGCGGAGGCAGAAGCTGCTCCGCGACAACAGGTAAGAGGGCAAAAATAGAGGGGGGAACTGCTTTGTTCAAATGGAGTCCGGCGGTTATGTTCTGAAAGGAAACGGCTCCCGGCGCCGCGCCTTTCAGCGGATCCTTTCCGCCGCCGGCGAGTCGTAATCAGGCAGCCGGAACAAAGTTTGATCCGGGGGCAGCGGCCTCGTCCCCGGAGCAACTTTGTCAACGGGCTGCGAAGAGGAGGAAAAGCCAATGTTCTACAGTCGATACTATCCCGGAAACCGCTCCGGCGGCCGCCTGACCGGCTTCGTCATCGGGTGTTGCGCCGGCTTCGTGGTCGGCAGCGCCCTCGGAGTGCTGCTGGCGCCCCACCGCGGCGACATAACCCGCCGCAAGATCACCCGCGCCGCCGGAGAGACGAAGGACCAGGTCGTGGAGAAGGTCGAAGACCTGATGGTGCACCGCAGGGAGGACGGCAATGACGAGGAAGAGGCAATTAGCTGACGCCCTCAGGGAGCGCCTCGCCGGCGCTGCCGAGCGCGGCCGCGTTCTCGGCAGGGCGCTGAAGGTCCGGGCCGAGATCGCCGCCTCCCAGCGCCAGCTGAAGACCACCTTCGGCGAGCTGGGAAACCACGTCTACTCCCGCATCAAGGCCGGCGACCTGCCGGCCGCCGCCGGCGCGGAAGGGGACGAGACCCTGCTGGCCTACACCCAGCGGATCGACGGCTGCAAGGCCGACATCCGGCTGAAGGAGGCGGAGCTGAGGGAGATCGTGCGTTCCGGAGGGCGGGAGGACGGCGAGCCCGCCGTCTGAAATGCGACCCCCGCGCTACATCGAGGGCGAACCGTGCGCTTCCTCTGCGGCCTGACGATAGGATTCATCCTCGGCCTGGTGCTGCTCAGCTGCCTGCTCGAGTGCCTGGAGTGCGAGCGGGCCGACTGAGCGGCCTGCCCGCCCCGCCCACCTTCGAGACCCGCAGCAGCCCCAACCTTTCCGGACCCGCCCCGGACGAGCTCCTCCGAAGCGTCCGCCTTTTAAATTCCCACCGCAGTTTCCCGACAGCTCGACTTCGACCCGGGCCGCCCCGGCCGGGCGCCGGCCGCGGCTACTTCCCGCTCTGGCTGTAGCTCAGACGGTACAGCCGCGCGTAGATCCCCCCCTGTTTTACCAGTTCCTCGTGGCCGCCGCGCTCGCGGATCTCGCCCTGGTGCAGCACCAGGATGTGATCGGCATTGCGGATCGTCGACAGCCGGTGGGCGATGACGATGGCGGTGCGCCCGGACATGACCCTGGCGATCGCCTCCTGCACCAGCCGTTCCGTCTCCGTATCGACGCTGGCGGTGGCCTCGTCGAGAACGAGGATCTCCGGGTCGACGGCCAGGGCGCGGGCGAACGACAGCAGCTGGCGCTGGCCTGCCGACAGGCTCGATCCCCCCTCGGAGATCGCCTGTGAGAACCCGTTCGCCAGGTGCTCGACGAAGCGGTCGGCGTTGACGTAGCGGGCCGCGGCGACGGCGGCCTCCATGCTCGTCCGCGCCGGATCGACCCGGATGTTGCCGGCGACGTCGCCGCTGAACAGGAAGACGTCCTGCTGGACGATGCCGATGCGCCGCCGCAGGGCCTCGACCTCCCACTCCCTGACGTCGACCCCGTCGACGCGGATCGCCCCCGACTCGATTTCGTAGAACCGGCAAAGCAGGTTTACGAGGGTCGTCTTGCCCGACCCGGTGGCGCCGACCACGGCGAGGCTCTCCCCGGCGTGAACCCGGAAGGAGACGTCCCTGAGGACGTACCTCTCCGCTTCCGGGTCGTAGCGGAACCAGACGCGGTCGAACTCGATGACGCAGTCGCCGCGGCGGTCCCCGGCCGGCCGCGTTCCGCTGCGCTCGGTCGGAATATCGAGCAGCTCGAAGATCCGCTCCGAGGCGGCCATGGCGCTCTGCAGCAGGGCATAGCGGTCGCTGATGTCCATGATCGGCCGGAAGAAGCGGCGTATGTACTGGAGGAAGGCGACCAGGACCCCGAGGTCGATCCGCTCCTGCAGCACCGAGCCGGCCCCGTACCAGATTACCAGGCCCATGCCCATGGTGCCGACGAACTCGGCGAACGGAAAGAAGACGGCGAAGTAGTGGATCTCCCGGTCCTGGGCGTCGCGGTAGGGCAGGTGCTCGATGTCGAGCTCCCGCATGTTGCGGTCGCCGCGGTTGAACAGCTGCACGACCTCGATGCCGGTGATGTTCTCCTGCAGGTAGGCGTTGAGCCGCGCCAGGCGGCGCCGCAGCTCGCGGAAGGCTTTCATCGCCATCCCCTGCAGGTAGAAGGTCGCCACCGCCAGCACCGGGATCACCGCGCACGACACCAGGGTCAGGCGCCAGTCCATGTCGGCCATGAAGGCGATGATGGCGATCACCGTGAAGATGTCGAGGAAGACCTGGACCGCCCCCTCGGTGAAGAACTCGTTGAGCGCCTCGACGTCGTTGGTCGTCCGCGTCATCGTGCGTCCGACCGGGGTGCGGTCGAAGTAGCGCAGGGGCAGCCTCTGCAGGTGGGCGAAAATCTCGCGCCGCAGGTCGCGCATCACGAACTGTCCGGTCAGCTCGGTGACCAGGGTCTGCGCCAGGCGGGAGGCGTACTGCAGGAGCAGGGAGGCGAGAAAGAGGCCGGCGATCCACTTCAGCCCGCCCCAGTCCCCTTTCAGGATGTGGTCGTCGACGCCGATCTGGGTGAGGCGGGGCCCGATCTGGAAGGAGAACGCCTCGATCACGATCAGCGCCAGGGCCGCCGCGACCCGCAGCTTGTAGGCGCGCAGGTAGGAGAGCAGCCGCAGCATCAGCCCCAGGTCGAAGGGGCGTTCCTCGGTCTCCTCCCGGTGTCCGGCGGGCAGGCTCACAGCGACTCGAGCTCCGCGGAGAGCTGCTGCCGCTCGTGCAGCTCGGAGTACAGCCCCCCGGCGCGCACGAGGGACTCGTGGTCGCCGCTCTCGACGATGCGGCCCTCGTCGAGGGTGACGATGAGGTCGGCGTGGCGCAGGGTGGAGATGCGGTGGGCGATGACGATCGTCGTCCTGCCCCTCATCGCCTCCCGCAGGTAGCCGAGGATCGCCTCTTCGGTCTGCGTGTCCACCGCCGAGAGGGCGTCGTCGAGGATGAGGATGCGCGGCTCGCGCAGCAGGGCGCGCGCCAGGGTGCAGCGCTGCTTCTGCCCCCCGGACAGGGTCACGCCCCGCTCGCCGACGACGGTGGCGAGCCCTTCCTCGAGCTCCTCGATGTCGCGGTCGAGCAGGGAGCGGGTGGCCGCTTCCCGGATCCGGGCGTCCGCGGCGGATTCGACCCCGTAGGCGATGTTGCCGGCGACCGAGGTGGAGAACAGGAACGGCTGCTGCGACACGTACCCGATCGAGCGGCGCAGCTCCTCGAGCGGCCACTCACTCACGCTCTTTCCGTCGATGGTCACCGTTCCCCGCTGCGGCTCGATCAGCCGGGGCGGCAGGCGGGCGAGGGTGCTCTTGCCGGCGCCGACGCGGCCGATCACGCCGAGGGTCTTTCCCGCCGGCAGGTAGAGCTCGATGCCGCTGAGCACCGGCTGGCCGTCGTAGGAGAAGTCGACCCCCTGCCAGTGCACGGCTCCGGCCATCGTCGCCGTCGCCGGAGCGGCGCGGGAGCGCCCGGAGGCGCGAAAGTCCCCGGCGCTTTCCGGCTCGTGCGACAGGATCTCGTCGATGCGGCGGATCGCCACGAGGGCGCGCTGCAGGCGGTCGATGACCCAGCCGCTGTAGCTGATCGGGCGGATCAGCAGGGTCAGGTAGGCGTTGAAGGCGACGAAGTCGCCGATCGAAAGGGTCCCGGCGATGACCTCCCTGCCGCCGAACAGCAGGTTGAGCCCGAGCCCGAACGAGGCGATGGTCAGCGACAGCGGCCGGAACAGGGCCCGGGCGCGGATGTAGCGGTGGTTGTGCGCCAGGTACTCGCTGTTGAGGCGGTCGAACGCCTCGGTCCTGGGACCGCCCAGCACGAACGACTTGACCACGCGGATTCCCGCGAGGCTCTCCTGGACGAAGTTGCTGATGTCGCCGAAGCAGTCCTGGATGGAGCGGAAGCGGTTGTGCACGAGGGAGGACATCCGCACCGTCACCAGGCAGAGGACCGGCAGCGGCACCAGGACGATCAGGGTCAGCTTCCAGTGGATGACGCTCATCATCGCCAGGCTGAAGGCCAGGATCAGCACCAGCTCGATGAGGGAGCGCAGCCCGTAGGTGAAGAAGACGCTGACGGCGTTGAGGTCGTTGGTCGCCCGCGCCATCAGGTCGCCGGTGCGGTGGCGCTGGAAGAAGGAGAGCGGCATGCGCACCAGGTGCGCGAAATAGGTGCGCCGGATGTCGTACTCGATCCGCGTCGACATGGTGCCGAGCAGCCGGCGCATCGAGTAGCCTCCCGCGGCGACGACCAGGGCGAGCAGGAACATCTGCAGCAGGTAGCGGCGCACACCCCGCAGCAGCTCTTCGGGGGAGGCGCTTGCGCCCGCCAGCGAGTCCACCGCGGAGCTCAGAATGAGCGGGATGCAGGCGGCGGCGACCTGCGACACCGCGATGGCGGCGGCGCCGAGGAACATCCGCTTCCGGTAGGGTTCGGTGTAGCTGGAGAAAGGACCGGTCAGTGGGATATGCCCAGCTCGGGGAAAACCTCCGGCAGCCGCTCGCGCAGCGCCGCCAGCGCCCGGGTGCGGTGGCTGATCCGGTTTTTTTCGGCGGCGGACAGCTCCGCCATGGTCCGGCCCTCCCGCGGCAGGTAGAAGACCGGGTCGTACCCGAACCCGCCGGCGCCGGAGGCATCGGCGGCGATGCGGCCTTCGCAGGTCCCCTCTCCGAAGCAGGTGCGGCCGTCGGGAGCGGCGACCGCGGCGCAGCAGACGAAGCGGGCCGTCCGTTCAGCGGGGTCGGCGACGCGGGCGAGGTTGGAAAGCAGCAGGCGGCACCTGCCGGCGTCGTCGAGGCCGGGGCCTCCGTAGCGGGCCGAAAAAATCCCGGGCTCCCCGCCGAGGGCGTCGACTTCGAGCCCGGAGTCGTCGGCGATGGCCGGACGCCCGGAAGCCGCCGCCCATGCCAGCGCCTTGAGGGCGGCGTTCTCGCGAAAGCTGCCGCCGTCTTCGACAACCTCCAGGCGGAGGCCGAGAGTTTCAGGTGAAACGAGGCGGTACTCGGGGAGGAGCAGGCGCAGCTCTTTCAGCTTGCCGGCATTGGTGGTAGCGGCGAGCAGCCCGGGCAGGCCGCGGCCGGCGCCGCCGCTCAGAGCTCCCGGTCCAGGTCCTGCAACTGCTGCTCGCACCAATCCCTGAAGCGGTTGTCCACCTTGGCCTTGTTGTACCAGGTTCGCGCTTCGGACACCTGGCCGAGCTTGGTGTAGGCATCGGCGACCACGACTTCGGCGGCGTGGTAGTCGCGCTGCAGGCGCGTCGCCTTGAGGCCGGAGTCGAGCGCCAGTTTCCATTCGCCGATCCCGTAGTAGGCCTCGCCGAGGACGTAATGGGCGTCGGCGTGATTGTCGTCGATTTCTATGGCGCGCCGCAGCGGCTCGATCGCCTCCTGGTGGAGGCCTTTCTGGCTCAAGGTCAGACCGATCAGGCAATGCCCTTCGAGAAACTCGGGATCGACCTTGACCGCCCTGCCCAGGGTGGCCAGGGCGTCCTCGAATTCCTTGTTGTGGATCTGGATCCTGGCGAGGCCGAGGTACGCCTTGGTATACCCGGAGTCGAGTGCGATGGCCCGGCGGTAGGTGCCGGCGGCGGCCCCGATGTTGCCCTGCCGCCGCTGCAGGCCGGCGAGCGACGCGTAGGCCTTCACGTAGGTGGGGTCCGCATCGATGGCATCCTGAAACGCATCGACGGCGGCCTTGTTGACCCGGAGGGCCTTGTAGCAGAGGCCGATGAGGTAGAACAGATCGGCGTCGCCGGGACTCCGTTCCAGCGCCTTCTCGAAGCTGCCGATCGCCTCGCGGTACTTTTTCTGCTTGAACGACTTGACCGCGGATTTCTTGTAGATGTCGGCGAGCTGGGCGGGAATCCGCTCGAGCGCGCCCTCGGAGGAAACGCCGTGGCGGGTGGCCGCCTCGAAGGCGCGGATGGCGCGGTCGAACCGGTTCAGGACCTTGTACGTCTTCGCCAGGGCGTAGTGGGCGTCCCCGTAGGTCGAGTCGGCCGTTACCGCCTGTTGCATGGCGATGGCGGCGTTGGGGACGTCGCGATTCCTGAGCAGCTCGAGGCCCTTGCTGTAGTACTCGACAGCGGCGGGGTCCGGTTTTCTGGCGGCGGGGTCCGGCTCCTGCGCGACCAGCGCCGGGGGCGACAGGATCGCCGTCAGCGCCGGAAGAAGGAGGAAGATCCGGATGCGATCGGTCGACATGGGATTAGCAGTTGTCCTGGCGTTTTCAAGTTGGAGGAGGGTCGAAAGCGGTTTCGACAGACTGCCAAGGCGGAATTTAAAGGGCGCCGGGCATTTTTCAAAGCGGGAAGGGGCCGGAACAATGTAGCGAATCCCCTCCGAAATGCCGCCGGCGCCGCGCCGCGAGGACGCGGGCAGCCGGTCCGGCTCTTCAGGCCGCGGACACCTCCGCTCGCCGGCATCGACGGCCGCGGCGGGCAGGCCAGCCCCGCGGCCGCGGGCGGCGCCTTCGCTCAGGGCTGCTGCCGGTCCAGTTCCTTCAGCTGCTGCTCGCACCAGTCCCTGAAACGGCTGTCCTGTATGGCCTTCTTGTACCAGGTCCGCGCTTCGGGCACCTGGCCGAGCTTTTTGTAGGAGTCGGCGACCACGACTTCGGCGGCGTGGTAGTTGCGCTGCAGGCGGGTCGCCTCGAGGCCGGCGTCGAGCGCCTTCTTCCAGTCGCCGGTCCCGTAGTAGGCCTCGGCGAGCCGGAAGTGGGCCTCGGCGTGCTTGCTGTTGACATCGAGGGCCAGCTGCAGCGACTCGATCGCTTCGTGGTAGCGGCCTTTCTGGCTCAAGGTCTGACCGATCAGGCAGAGCCCCTGAAGAAACTCCGGATCGACCTCGACGGCGCTGTTCAGGGTGGACAGGGCCCCGTCGAGGTCCTCGCTGTCGATCTGGACCTTGGCGAGGCCGAGGTAGGCATTGGTATAGGCGGGGTCGAGTGCGACGGCGCGGCGGTAGGTCCCGGCGGCGGCGCGGAGATTGCCCTGCCGCCGCTGCAGGTCGGCGAGCGATTTGAGCGCCTTGACGTAGGTGGAGTCGGCGTCGATGGCATCCTGAAACGCCCTGGCCGCTTCCGCGTCCTCCCGCAGGGCGTTGTAGCAGAGGCCGAGAAGGTAGAACACGTCGGCGTCGCCGGGCTTCAGCTCCAGCGCCTTCTCGAAGCTGCCGATCGCCTCGCGGAACTTCTTCTGCTTGAACGACTGCACCGCCGACTTCTTGTAGACGTCGGCGAGCTGGGCGGGAATGCGCTGGCGCGCGCGCTCGGAGGAAACGCCGTGGCGGGCGGCGGCCTCGAAAGCGCGGATGGCGCGGTCGAACTGGTTGAGGGTCTTTTGGGTCTTCGCCAGGGCGTAGTGGGCGTCTCCGTAGGTGGAGTCGGTGTTCACTGCCTGATTCAGGGCGATGGCGGCGTTGCGGAAGTCGCGGTTCTGGAGCAGCTCGAGGCCCTTGCTGTAGTGCTGAACGGCGGCGGGGTCCGGTTTGCGGGCGGAGTCGTCCGGTTCCTGCGCAACCAGCCCCGGGGCCGACAGTGCCGCCGTCAGCGCCGCCAGGAGGACAAAAGCCCGGATGCGATCGCCCGGCAGGAGGGTGGCAGTCCTCGACATGGGAGTAGCGGTCGTCCTGATGTTGAAATGATGGAAAGGGAACGGTGGAAAAGGGAGGAGGTTTCGAACGGGGTTGGGCAACCCGTGCAGGTGCGGAACATACAGGGCACCGGTCATTTGTCAAAGCAGGAAGGGGCGGATACACTGTTGGAATATTGCAATGATTCGGCTGCCCGTTCCCGTCACTGTCCTTGCCAACCGGTGGTAGAGTTGCTCTGCCGGCGCAGCCCGGATGGGCCTTTTCCACGGTCCGCAGGACTCTGCCGGATTTCGAAACCGCTCCCGGTTGCCCTGTGGCTTTGCCTCTGTGCCGCCCTGGCGGCCGCTCCGGTCCGGGACAACGCCGTTTTCCCCTACACCCTGGAGTGGAAGCGGCTGACCGGGTTTCCCGCCGGGCCGGTGGCGTGGGCGGACACCCTGGTCTTTCTCGCCGAAGCGGACGGCTCCCTGCTGGCGGTCGAAGCCGGCTCCGGGGCGGTGCGCTGGCGGCTTCCGGGGGCCGGCCTCATCGGCGACCTGCGGGCGGCCTCCGGCAGGCTGCTGTTCGCCGGCACCCGGGGGACCGCGGGCAGCTGCCGGATCGCCGACGGCAGCCTCCTCTGGAAACATCACGGCTCCGCTTCCGGCGGCGCCCGTATAGCGGCCGGGGACAGCCTCGATTACTTCAACAGCTCCGACGGCTGGCTCTACGCCCGCCGCGGCGACGGTACCCTCGCCTGGAAGCTGCGCACGGGGATCCGCCGGCCGGCGCGCCCGCTCCTGCAAGCCGGCCGGCTGTACGTCGGCAACGCCGACGGCTTCCTGCTCGCCGTCGACGGCGGCAGCGGCCGCAGGCTGGGAGAGGTCGAGGTCGGCGCCGCCGCAGGCACCCCGGTCCCGGCGGGAGACCTGGTGGTCGCGGCCGCCTCCGACGGTTTCGTCCGCGCCTGGGAAAGGGAGGGACTCGCCCTGCTGTGGGAGCGCCGCCTCGGGGCCAAGCTGCGGGCGCCCCCGCAGGCAGGCCGGGGTTCCATCCTCTGCCTGACGGACAACGGTTACGCCTGGAGCCTGAACCCCGGGACCGGCGCCCCGGTCTGGAAGAGACCGCTCGGGGCCAGGCCGACCGGCCTCGTCCCGCTGCCCGGCGCCGGACAGGTGATGGTCTCCAACGATTCCGGGGCGGTGGCCGCAATCGACCGGCGGACCGGAGAGTTTGCCTGGGAGCAGCGGGCAGGCCGCGGCGCCGTTCGCCTGCACGGCGATGCCGGACGCCTGTACGTCGCCGCCGCGGACGGGTACCTGTACGCCTTCTCGAGACGGGTGGAGCCGCCGCGGTCCGGCCGCGCCGATACGGTATGGACCGAGCTGCGCAGCCGCGGCTTCAAGACCGGCTACGCCAAACGGTGGTCGCAAGTGCTTGCCGGCGGCGGCCTGCGTTTCGGCGAGGAGACCGTGAACTGGAGCCACGGGTTCGTGCGCGTGCGCTCCTCCCTCGAGGTCGGCGAGGATCTGCGGCCCGTCTCCTTCCGCAACGAGAAGACCGAGGGGAGCCAGCGCCTGGTCAGCCGCGGCGACTGGCTCGGCGACGGCCGCGTGCGCAGCGAGCAGCGGCTCGCCGGGCAGACGGTCACCGACACGGTGGAGGCCGGTCCGGGGGTCCTGCTCCCCGAGACCGCCCTCCCGGAGCTCGCCCGCCGGGGCTCGCTGCAGCCCGGGACCGCCGACACTGTCGAGGTTTTCGACTACGCGGCTCTCGCCGTCCGCCCCCTGTACGTCACCGCTGGGGAACGGGAGCCGGAGGAGGAGGCGGATTCCCTGTTGAAGGTTACCATGCGCTACGGGCCGCTGGCGCCGTCACCGGTCAGGGGGGAGACGCCGGACCTGCTGCCGGGGGTCTTCTTCCACACCTGGCTCGACCCCGGGGGCGGCGAGGTGAGAACCGCGGTTCCCCGGTTCGGATCGTCCGGGGCCCGGACCGACAGGGGAAGGGCGCTGTCGTGGGAAGCGCCGGGAAAACCGGTGGTGCTGACTCTCGACCACGAGATACAGGACCCCGCCCGCCTGGAGCGGCTCGTGCTGAGCCTGCCGTGGTCGGCGGCGGAGGCCGGCTCCCTGTTCGTCGCGAACCGGAGGCAGCACCTCGCAAGCGACAGCCTCGGGACGCGGCTGGTCGTGCGCCGCCTCGGGCTCCCCTCCGGGAGGACGGCCCTGCCGGTGAAGGGAGACTCCCTGCGCCCCTGGCTCGAGCCGTCCCTCTACATCCAGTCGCGGCATCCGGAGCTGACTGCCCTGAGCGCGCGCATCGCCGCCGGCGAGCGGGACGCCCTGACCGCGGCGCGCCGCCTGCAGCAGTGGGTGTACGACAACATGACCCCCGCCGACACCAACGTCCGCTTCAAGTCCGCTCTCGAGGTGCTGGAGGACATGCGTGGCACCTGCAGCGAGTACACCGTCCTCTACGCCGCCCTCTGCCGGGCGGCCGGGCTGCCGGTCCGGGTCGCCTCCGGGTTCGCCGCCTCTCCGGACGGGGTGCTGGTGCTCCACGTATGGCCGGAGGTGTTCCTCGGAGAATGGGTCGGCGTCGATCCGTCGTGGAACGCCTTCCCGGTCGGGGCCGCCCACGTCAAGACCGGGTCGGGGCTGCTGACCCCGGCCGGCATCGCGCGCATGAACCTGCCGCTGCAGCTGATTCTCGCCTCGAAGGGCGGCATCGAACTGGTCGAGTACGAGACCCGGGAGGGACGCTTCCTGGCGGAAGGGGAAAGGCTGTACCGGGAAGCCGAGGCCGCGGACCGGAACTTCGAGGAGGAGCGGGCCCAGGAGCTGTATCACCGGGTGCTCCTGCTCGACTGGCACCAGCGCAGCGCCGAGGCCCACCTGAACATCGCCCGGCATCACCTGCAGCGAGGCCGCCTCGAGGAAGCCGAGTGGCCTCTGCGCCGGATGCTGAGGCAGGGCCCCGACGGCGCTGTGACGGCCCCGGCCTGGTTCCACCTCGGACGCGTGGCGGAAGCCCGTGAAGACTGGGAGGAGGCCGCCGGGTTGTACGGAAAGCTTGTCGACGGATACCCTGCTTCCGACCTCGCCGACGACGCGCTCGGCTCGCTGGCGGCGCTTACGGAGAAGCGGTCCGGGTGCCGGCGGGCGCGGCCCTACTACCGGCGGCTGGTCGAGGAGTACAGCCGCTCGGGCTGGGCCGCCGTCGCCGAGGCGGCGCTGGAAAAGTGCCGGTCGAAGGAACGCCTGCTGGAAGAAGCGGACCCTGCGGCTTCCGTGGACAGATAGCGGTTATCGAGGATTGGGTTCCTGTTGATCTGGGCCGAGCAAATTTCAGCAAGGATCGTTCCCAGATCGAAGTCTCACCGGGCAGCATCATTCCAGCGCGATGGAAGTGGGACCGACCATTCCGGTGACCGGAGTCTGGATGTTGGATCCGTCCAGGTTCGCGCTCTGAATTCGGTCTGTGCCACTGTCGGTCCAGTACATCCTTCCTCCTGGGAGGTCCAGGGCAATTCCCCTTGCCACTCCCAGTCCGGTGACCAGGTCTTCCACATCTGATCCGTCCAGGTTGGCGCGCTGGACCTTGCCAGCCCTGGCGTCGGTCCAGTAGATCTTGCCGGCTTCCGGATCGAGAGCCAGCCTGTCGAGATCATTCGTCCCGGAGGTAACGAGATCCTCGATATTTGAGCCGTCCAGGTCGGCCCGCTGAATTTTGTCCGTTCCCTGATCCGTCCAGTACATTTTTCCGGCCGCCAGATCCAGGGCTATCCCCCTTGGCCTGCTCAATCCCGTGGTGACGAGATCCTCCACATTGGAACCGTCGAGATTCGCCCGTTTGATTTTATCGGCATCCATGTCCGTCCAGTACATCTTTCCTGCAATCAGGTCCAGTGCCAGACCAACGGGATAGAACAATCCTGTCGTAAGGAGGTCTTCCACCCCCGTTCCGTCCAGGTCGGCCCGCTGGATTTTGTCCGTTCCCTGGTCGGTCCAGTACATCTTGCCGCCCGTCACATCCAGTGCCAGATCGATGGGCTCACTCAAACCTGTCGTGACCAGATCCTCGACGTTGGTCCCGTCGATGTCGGCCCGCTGGATCTTGTCGTTCCTGCCCGCATTGGTCCAGTACATCTTCAACTTTCCCGATACCCTGACGGCGTAGGTCTTCAGAACCGCCTGATCGGAAGCCCGTCTCAGCTCGACCGTCGCCTGGCCGGGGGTGCACCCGCCGAGGTACACCGTCTGGCCGTGCCTGCGCCTCAGGCTGTCTTCCCGTTGCGCCGGGCACTCGTTGAAAGCACCGCTGGATTCGGCGACCAGCATCCTCGAAGGGGTCCCCGCCGGGTTGGCTACGACGACGACCGGCTCGCTCGCCAGGACCGTGAACCGGCGCATGAAGCCGTCCCTGGGAAAGGTTGTCTCCGGGTTGGGGGAAAGGGCGGCGACGGGGGAAGCCAGGGCCAGTCCCAGGGGGGCGCTCGACTCGCTGGCAGACAGTAGGTCCTCGACCTGGGAGCCGTCGAGGTTGGCGCGCTGGATCTTTCCGGTGCCGGAATCGGTCCAGTAGATCTTGCCGGCGGCGGCCTCCAGGGCGAGATCCCTGGGGATACTCAATCCGGCGGTGACGAGATCCTCGACTTGGGAGCCGTCGAGATTGGCGCGCTGGATCTTGTCTGTGGTGTAATCCGCCCAGTACATCTTTCCTGCGTCTGCATCCAGAGCCAACCCCTCGGGGCTGCGCAATCCGGTGGTGACGAGCTCTTCGACCTGGGAGCCGTCGAGATTGGCACGCTGGATTTTATTGGTGCCGTAGTCGGACCAGTAGATCTTGCCCCGGTCCGCATCGAGGGCGAGCCCTTCGGGACTGTGCAACCCGAGGGAAACCAGGTATTCGACCTGGGAGCCGTCGAGGTTGGCCCTCTGGATTCTGTTGGAGCCGGTGTCGGTCCAGTAGATCTTGCCGGCGTCGACATCCAGGGCGAGACCGACGGGGCTTATCAATCCAGAAGAGATCAGGCTCTCCACCTGGGAGCCGTCGAGGTCGGCTCGCCAGATTTTACGTGTGCCGGTGTCGGTCCAGTACATCTTGCCGGCCAGCATATCCAGGGCAAGGTTCCTCGGAGAACCAAAGGTGACGAGGTCTTCGACATTGGTGCCGTCCCGGTCCGCGCGTTGAATCTTTCCCGGGCTCGTCCAGTACATCTTCGACGACACCGTGGAAGCCGGTAAAGGTTGCGATATCGTGAAGGTGTAGGTGCGCAGCAACGTCTGGTCGGCAGCCCGCCGCAGCTTCACCGTGGCCTGGCCCGCGGCGCACCCGGCCAGGTAGACCGTCTCCCCGTCGTGGCGCTCCACCTCCTCTTCCGATTCGGCGGGGCACTGGTTGGAGGCGGCTTCTATGCCGGTGATCTCGACCCGGGGAGTGGTTCCGGCAGGGTTGGCGGTAACGACGACCGGCGCGCCCGCCCGGACCGAGAACGCCCGCCACCTCCCGTCGTTTTCCAGGACCACCGTGGACGGGTCCGGCTCCAGGGTGGCGGTTCCGGCGGCCTGTCCATCGGCGGATGGAATTTCCAGGGCCAGCCCATAGGGCCCGCCGGGTCCGGCACTGAGTAGGTCCTCGACGCTCGATCCGTCGAGGTTGGCCCGTTGAATCTTTCCCGTGTTCCAGTCCGCCCAGTACATCTTTCCCGCCCCGACATCCAGGGCCAGCTCCTCGGGTTGTCGCAATCCGGTGGTGACGAGGTCTTCGACGTTGGACCCGTCGAGATTTGCCCGCTGGATCCTGTCGGTGCCGGAGTCGGTCCAGTACATCTTTCCCGCAGCCAGGTCCAGCGCCAGACCCGATGGGCTGTCCAACCCGGTGGTGACGAGGTCTTCGACATTCGACCCGTCGAGGTTGGCCCGATGAATCCTGTCCGTCCCCACGGTCATCCAGTACAACTTTCCCCCCGCCGCATCCAGGGCCAGCCCTTCCGGCTGACGCCCTGTGGAGACGAGAGACTCCACGTTGGATCCGTCGAGGTTGGCCCGCAGGATCCTGGCCGTTCGATGGTCCAGCCAGTAGACCTTTCCCGCCGCCGCATCCAGGGCCAGGCTCAGGGGATGTTGCAACCCGGTGGTGACGAGGTCTTCGACGTTGGACCCGTCGAGGTCGGCCCGCTGGAGCTTGCCGGTTCCCCTGTCCAGCCAGTACATCTTTCCCCCCGCCGCATCCAGGGCCAGTCCCCGCGGATTGACCAGGCCGGAGGTGACGAGGTCTTCGACGTTGGACCCGTCGAGGTCGGCGCGTTGAATCCTGGGCGGCCCCTCTGCGGTCCAGTACATCTTCCCGCTCGGTGTCGGCCCCGGCAGCACGTAGTTGGTGAGGATCAGCCACAAGTCGGCGGTATCAATGCGGCCGTCGCTGTTTACGTCCCCGCGGGATATGTCGCCGTTGTTGGGAAGGATCAGGGAGCTGTCGAGGATGTACAGGGCCACCAGCAGGGCGTCGACGACATCGACCCGGCCGTTGTTGTCCACGTCGCCGGCCATTCCGCTCGCAGCAACCTTCCCTCGAGGGTGCCCGGCCTTTTCGACCACAAGGTCGACCGCTCCCCCGCCTGCCTCGATCCGGAAGGCCGGGTTCACATGGGTGATCAGCCCCGCACCCGAGACGGTCAGGCCGAAGACGGGCGCCGCCGCCTCCACGCCCTCCCTGCCCTCTTCCGGGATGCCCCCGGAGGACGCTTCGGAAGCAGGGATGCCCGCCTGCCCATCGATCAGCAGCATGCGCCGGGTAGCGCTCATCCCGCCCCCCTGGAGCCGGTAGAGGTACACCCCCGCTCCCACGGCGCGCCCCGCCGAATCCGTTCCGTCCCACCGCGCCGAGTGAGATCCTGCCGGGCGTTCCTCGTCCACCAGGGTCGCAACCCGCTGCCCGAGAAGATTGAACACCTCCAGCCGGACGCGGGCCGCGGCCGGAAGTTCATACGGGATTACCGTGGAAGGATTGAACGGATTGGGGTAGTTCTGTCCGAGGTGAAACCGTTCCGGCAAGGCGGGGGCCGACGCTTGCGCTGTCAGCGAAAACCAGCCGCTTTCATCCGTTGTCGCGGCCGCCACCCGGTGCAGGCCGTCCAGGTCGAAGAGCATCACCCGCGCCCCGGCGACGGGCTGCCCCGACGGAAACCTGACCCGACCCTGAAGCAGGGGGTCGTCCCCGGCCGCTTCCCAGGACACCAAGTGCGCCCGGCCCTCGAGCGGCGGAACCGGCCCGAAATGCAGGCCCATTACCAACCCGATGACAATCAGGGCACCGGTAACTCGTTTCAGCCCCCGGCGATGACCTTCCACCCGGATCGACCGTCTTGTCATAGGAAGCGATTTCTTCGGCGGAGTCTCGCGCCTTCCGTGCTTGGCTCCCGCCGATTCGCCCTCCTTTAGGATGGTCATAGGGAGCGCCGCTTCCCAGCCGCTGGGAAGCTTGGGACGAGCCGGTGCAAACTCCCTTACCTTCTTCGGAGTGTCAAGAGTTCGCTTTTCAAACTCGATTTGATTAATTCGCGCCTGCGTTGTTTTCGATAACTAGCCCTCAGACGAAGGGTACCTGAGTGATCGCCAAAGACCCGCTGCGTTTCATCAATCGAGTTATTCGCCCCCCGGAGCGGCCGTTTTTTATCGACCTTGGCCTGGCGATCGGAATCTTCTGCTCATGGTTGGCGCTGAGTGGATTCGAGCCCCTCATCGCCGCGGCGACGGAAGAGTTGCGTCTGGCGGTTGCCACAGGGGAATACCGTCTGCAGTTGCCCATTGGCCCGGTTGCTGTCGGCATTGCCGGGCTGGTTCTGTCATGGGTGCGCTATCGCTTCCTTTCTCGCGGGCAACAACTCCAGGATCGATTGCGTAGCGCTACCCTGCTTGCTGTGGTTCTGCTGGCGTTGCGTCTGGTTTCTCTTCTTGATCCGATCGTGTATGTCTTCCCTTTCCTGACTCTGCTCTGGTCCCCGCACGCTCTGTGGGCAGTGGCGCTTGTCTTTTTGGGTTACGTGCATCTGCCGCCCGCAAACGGGCAAAAAGGAATTCCAACGGGGTATACAGCCGGTTCCCTGCTCGTCTGCTGCCTGCCGCTGTACTTCCTCTACACTCTCTACTTCTGCCAGGTCACCATGCTGCATGGCGACGAGGGCCAGTACCTGCGCGTTACTCAAAGCCTGCTGCACGACGGTGACATGGACTTGGCCAACAACCTCGATGCTGAAAATATCGGCGAATATCATGTTTCACATTTCGGGGTAAACAAAGCCCCCGCCTCCCCAGAGGGGAAGGTGCACTCCGTGCATCCCATCGGGCTCTCCGTCGCCCTCGTGCCTGCCTACTGGTTGGGTTTGGAGCAATGGAAAAACCCACGCCTTGCCACGGCGCTGTTCATGGCGTTGCTGGCCAGCCTGTGCGTTCCTCTGACCTTTCTTCTCCTGAGACGATTGGGGGTCGAGTTCTGGGCATCGCTGCTGGCTACCGGAATCATGGCGATTACGGCACCCTTTTTTCTATTCACCAACCAACTCTTTCCCGAAATCCCGGCTTTGCTGATCGCCCTGGTAGCCTTGGTGGCTCTGGCTCACTGGCAGGTACCGGGTGGTTCGTATCGATCCTGGGGGTTCTGCGAGGTACCGCTGCTTGGTCTGCTGACCCTGCTATTGTGCTGCCTTCCCTTCCTTCACCCCCGCCTTGCCCTTTTAGGTCTCCTCTGCGGGGCGGGTGTCCTGCTGCAGGCCTGGCACAGCCCCCGGAGGAATCTCGCCCTTTCGGTGGTCGGGTTGGTGGTCGCTGTTGGTCTGTACGCTCTCATTTCGTTCCACTACGCATTCAGCAGCGATTGGATGGGTCCGATAAGGCCAGGCAGCGGGGCTTGGGAGGAAGACGCTCTCGATATCACCAATTGGAGCATCTCCCTGCCCGGGCACTTGCTCCATGTGAACAAAGGTATTCTCAACAGTTCGCCAATTTTCTTCTTTGCCCTGTTCGGCTTGGTGGCTCTCGCGCGAATGCGCGACCGGCGCGTGGTCGTCGCGGTCGGTATCTATTCCGCTACGGCTGTAATCAATGGTCTGCATTCGAACTGGGTCTTTGGCTTCTGCTTTCCAGCCCGCTTTCTGGTGACGGCGCTTCCCGTTCTGGTCTTGGGGCTTGCCTGGGGTTTGAAGCTGGTGAAGCGATCGGCGGCGGTTGCCTTTTTTGTCGCGCTATCCCTCGCCGTCAGCGTCGAAGGAGTGCTCGATACTCTCCCGGTGCCCGAGGGCGGATACGAAGGGATAAATCTGAGGAATCGTTCCATCAATCACTTCTATCCGCTTCATCAACATTTCTTTCCACCGGAGCAGGTGGAGCTGCCCCTGCTAGACATCGCTTTCTGGGCGTTGTTGTTGGCAGCGCTGTTATTCCGCGCCGGCCCTGGCACGGGCAGGTCAGGCCTGATCGGCTGGGGACTGGTCGCCGCGGCCGCTTTTGCACCCTTTCTGTGGAGCCGTAGCGACACGCTGGCCCTCAGGCTGCCCCACAGCTTGTCGCCGACCAATTTTCAAAAAACGGGAACGGAAGCCGGAACGGGGGTGGGGAGCTTGAATTTCTCGATCCCCTTGAACCCGATGGAAAAGGCAGCTCTACCTGACGGCAGCCTTTTAGCCCGTCCCGGTGTGACTTCAGCGGGGATAGTCAACTCCTCATGGATTCCAAGGGTAGCGCATTCCGGACTTTACGAGATGACTTTCCCAGGTCTGCGCGTCGAACCGCCGGAGGGACAGGTCTCCGGTCATATTGTCTTTACTCTTGGAAATACGTTACCAGCGATCTCTTCCTGGGGTAACCGTACCAGCTATCCACTCATCGGCGGCGAGGTCGACGGGAATCAGTTGTTCCCATTCACGATCGACAGGCTTGGAGTAAACCGTATCCATTATGAGTATTCGGGACATGGGAATTTGGCGCTTGATGGGATCCGAGCCACCTTCACGCCATCCGGAACCGAACCGAGTTCAGTCGAGATCAAGCGCTTCGCACCCGAGATCAAGGAGGGCTCCCTCCAGACGGCGGTCCGTTTTTCCAACCTCCCCGAAGGCCATTACCGAGTTCGCTTCAACCTTACTGTTTCAGCTGTTTCCGCATTCCGTTCCTTGTTTGAGCGCAACCCTGTGCCGTTCCGGACAGCAGTGAGCTCCGGTTCTTTCAATTCGGAGTGGTTCAGTTCAAAATTGGACCAAGGAAAGTGGGCAACGGTGGAAAGCTCCGACTACTTGCGTCCTGTGCAGGAAGGGGTTCACCCTCCCTGGTTTCTGTCCATTCCCATTGCCGGGGAGCGCGCCCGCCGATTGAAGTTCGTTCTGAACCAGCCCCAGGACATCTTCTGTCTACTGCACTACGACGGCCCCGCAGATCTTGGACTGACCGACATCGTCCTTTATTGGGAAACTTTCGACTGACCTCGGTCGCGGTGGGAGTCTCCCCGGAAAGATGATCTCGGGGCCGCAGGACCCCCGCGGCATCCGGGAAACCGAAAAGTCGATAAAGCGTAAAGGAAGGATTCAGCCGCTGTCCAGAATCAGGGGAACCAGCCTGTCGAGGTGTTGTTCCCTCGTGAACGAACCGCGGTAACGCGCGATGGAAGCCCGGCTCCCGGCTTCGAATTTGCCAGGGTTTTTTACATGCGATTCAACCGCGTCTGCGATTTCATCCGGTCTGCCGAACTGAACCGACTCTCCCGCGCTTCCCGCCATCATTTCAGGTATGGTGCGATGGGGTGTCGCGACAACGACCAGCCCGAAAGCAAGAGCTTCGATGATCGATATCGGCTGAGCTTCGTACGCGTAGCAGGTCGGCAGCAAAAAGAAGTGACTGTCCCGGAGGAAACGAAGCTTCTCGTCTCCATCGACAGGTCCGTGCCAGAAGGCATGCCGGGTCAGACCGGATTTTTCGATGCGGTCGAGAAAGTCCGACTCCGCTTCATCGGGGGTGGAGTACGGGCGGATGTCCGAGGACAGGACGAAGCTGCCGCAGAAATGACATTCGGCATCGATTCCGCGCTGGTGCACGAGGATGCGCAGGGCGTCGAGCACCTGCAGGTACCCTTTGCTGACGATCAGGTTGGAGAGATAGAGGAGTCTCGGGCGATCCTGCGCCCTCGCGGGCAAACGCTTCGGTACCTGGGCGGTTTCGGTTTCCGGGTAGGGCAGGCCATTGAACACGACACGCAGTTTTTGCTGCAGGGAAGGGTCGAAATCGAACATCCCGTACAGACTTTTGCCAAGGACAAGGATTCGGTCGACGCGGCTCAGGACGGCGCGGACAGCGTACTTCCGCAAGGGTCCCAGGGAGTCGTGGAAGCCGTCGTAATTGCCTCCCTGAAGGTGGATGACTATTCGCTGTCTGCCGAGGGATGCCAGGAGGATGAATACCGCGTCCCTGAGAAACCCCGCCCAGTTCTGCGTTGCGCTGAGATACAGGACTTTCCTGCCGAACAACAGAACGAACGCCCGGCGGAAAGGTTTTAGGAGCTGCATCGACCGGCTCAGAGAGAATCCTCCTTCCGGTTTTGTGTGACCGCCCCCGCTGAGGTCGATCACCCGGCAGGGGAGGCAGCGCTCCTCGAAACCTTCACAGGCAATCTGAAATGCGATGGTTTGCCCCGTGAGAGGGGGAGGCAGCGATCCGACGAGGATGGTCTCCGGCGCCGACAAGATGGCAGTCCTTACCGGGTCCTTTTTTCAGACCCGCTTTTTTAAGATTGAATTCAATTTACCGCGGCCTCCGACCGACATGTCCATCCAACCGTCAGGGGGACCCGCGGTCTCTCAGCTCCGCCAGGGCCTGCCTGGTTTGAACCCTGTCCGGGCGGAACATCAGGGACCGGGAATACGCCAGGACAGCCCTGTCGAAATCCCCTTCCGATCGAAAACCGTTGCCCACTTTGTGATAGGCGGCGGCTACGTCGCTTTTTGCGTTCGACGCCAGTACCCAGACCCCCGGGGTAAGCTGTATGCGGGTCTCGGGAGAGCTGTCCCGCAGCAGCTTCAACCGGTCCCAGGCCGGTGTCGCGATCGTGGAATCCGCATCCATCGAGCGGACTACCGGCCATAGCAGATTCAGCAGGGGATGGGTCGGGTACGCATCGAGGGCCTGCCGCAGGAAGAACCGATGCCCCCGGTCGCCAATGGTCAGGAAGCAGACGTGGGCGTATGTGAACTCCAGGTCGATGGCATCCGGCCCCTGGTGGATGGCTCGCTTCAATTGGGCAAGGCCGGTGGCATAATCCCCTCGGGCTACATAGTTGCGACCCGACGAAAACAGGGAGAGGCCCTCGGCCTGCTTCAGGGCGAGGTAGCTGCTGACCAACAGGGCCGCCGTGGCGCCGCCCTGAAACCAGGGCCCCCAGGGGCCAAGGAATCTTCCCGCCCGGGCCAACCCGAGGGCAAGCAGCACGGAAGTGCCAGCCGAAGCAGCGTACAGATAGCGGGTACAGGCCCACACCCTGTCGTTGAGCACCGGGTCGTGGGACATGAGCAGGAAAGGGGTCAGGGCCAGAAGGCTCCATGCGGCCCATATGCTGGCCGGGGCCCTCATTCGGAAGACCAGGACTGCCAACACCAGGCCGACCCCCGCCCCGATGTATGGGTCCAGAAATACCCGTTCGTACAGGGGAACTCCGATCCAGTGGGCCGTTGTCAGCAGTCTGCCCGACAGCCATAGGGCGGAAAAAGCGATACCGGAGATCAGGTCGAGAAAGTCCCCCGCCGCGAACAAGTCGAAGGCCCGGCCGGTGCTGGTGGTTTCCGGCATGAAGGCCACCAACAGAACCATCTCCAGGGTCAACAGGCCCAGCAGGGGCAGCAAGGGCCGCAGCGCGGACCTGCCGGCGCGCACAAGGGCGAACAACGGGAAAACGGGCCAGACAAACGCCGTCGAAGCGTGCGCCAGCGGTGCCAGCAGCACTCCGGCGTAGGTTCCCCACCACCAGCTCCGCCCGCCCGAAAGCCGGCGTTCGTAGCACAACAGGCCGAACAACATCAGCAGCAGGCCCAGGGGATAGTCCAGGGCGGAAATGTGGTGAACGGCCTGGAAGTGGGAGACGTTTACGAGAAACAGCAGCCCGCCCGCCATGGCCGTCCACCGTCCGGCGTTCAGCAGGCAGGCCACAACGCCCAGAAGGATCGAAGACAGGGCGTGAGCGGCTACGACCAGCAGGTGAAAGGCTTGAGGGCTGTTGCCCCATACAACGTAGGCGAGATACTTGACGAGGTCGGCCAGCGGCCGTCCGGTCCGTTGTTCCTTTTCCGGCGAAAAGTAGAACCCCCAGTCCTGCGCGATGGCGGCGTTGTCCCGGAAGGTTTGCGCATCGTGGACGTCCAGGCCCAAATCCCTGACGCCGGCGAAGTACACCGCCGACAGAAAGACCACGACGGCCCCGTAAGCCGGCCAGACAATGCGCTTGTCGGAGATTGCCGCTTTCAATTTTCCGCCTTCGATGAACGCTCGATTACCTCGGAGTAGACCCGCAGGCTTTCACCTGCTATCGCCCTCCAGGAAAGGTGTTCACGCGCGGCCAGGAGGGATTTCTCACCGTGCTTTTTCCGCAAGCCGGAATCCTCCATGTAGCGCAGCATGACTTGAGAAAGGCTGGAGGGGTTATCCGGGGTGAATGTCGAGCCGTTGTCCCGGTCGACGAAATACCGGGTCGCCATATGGTCGGGAACGATGAGGGGCCGGGCAACTGCCAGAATTTCCCTGATTCCACCCAACTTTCCCGGCAGAACTCCGGCATCGGCAGCGTTGTAATTTGTGCAGAGGTCTTCCTGGGACATCCAGGGGAGAAAGATAACTGCATTCTCTATTTCCAGTGTTTCCGCGAGACCGCGCAGTTGACTTTCATACACCTGCGATCCCGATCCGATGATCATCAACCTGGCTGTCGTTTTAATGCGGTGGATTTTCGAAAAAGCTTCTAAAAGAAGCTCGAACCCTTTTCCGGAAGTCAGCCGGCCCGAAGTAACGAAAACAAAAGCTTCCGGCGTAAGGTTGAGTTTCTCTCTTCCCTCCCTTCGCTTTCCGGAATCGGGATAGAAGGACCGGGTGTTGATCCCAAGCGGGAGAAAGTGGACCGCCTCGAGGGGCGTTCGCAGAACTTCGGTTACGAACCAGCGCGAGAACGGGTTTACCGAAAAAATCCTGCCGCCGTTTCCATGTATCCGCCTGCAGACCCACCGCGCGAAACCGAAGCGGATTATATTTCCGGGCCCGGCGGGAAGGTTTCCGTTGTCCGCATGGTCGTCGGCCACCAGGGCGCAACGGTAACGCCGCGTCATTACCTGCAGCGTGGGCAGAAACCAGAGGCCGTGTACGTGGACTATATCCGGGTCGATTCCTTTCAATGCGGGATGCATGTTGCGCAGAAAAACCTGTCCCCTGTTCTTCAGCGGCATGATCGAAGGCATACGTATTATTTTAACCGAATCTTCTTCGTAGAGGCCCGGGGCAAACCGTTTCACCGCCGCTGGCAGGCGTGGGGGGATGCGGTCGCTGGTGAGTATCCATACTTCATGCCCAAGTTTCGCTTGTTCGCTTGGCAGGAAGTTTTCCTGGTAGCTCAACCCGGGGATAAACCAGGGGCAGACGTGGGCGATGCGCATTCGGTTTCTATACTTTGAGTTTTAGTGAGCAGGCTGAAGTTATCAATCTCTTCAACCGGGTTCCAATCACCCGCAGGCCATGTTCAATTTTTTAGTTTCCACGGGAACCCGGTCGAGGTTGGCGTCAGGATTCTTCGTTTCTCAGGGCGGCACGGAACGTTCTCAGCTCGTTCGGGAGGGTTCGACGTTCCAGGGCCAGCAGGACGGCGCAGTAGGAAAAAACGAAAACGGTGACCCCCACGACCAGGGCCGGAAGAGTCGGCAAGGCGTCGATGAAGGGATCCGCGGCCAGACGAACCGCCGCGGTCGCGGCCGCGGCCAGCAGGGGCGGTGCAAAGCTGCGAACCCAGGGTACGTCGACGTAGCGGTTGCTGCGTCCCAGCGCCAGGATCATGCCGGTCAGCGCCGTCAGGCTCATTGCCATGGCGGTCCCTTTGATGGCCAGCGCCCAGGTAAGGACCGGCGCTGAAACCAGGAGGATGGCGAACTGTGCCGCACAGACGGCTGCGAATCCCCGGGGATCTCCGATGCTGCGAAGGAGGGTCAGGGCCGCTTCCAGGATAGGGCGGCAGAGGGAGTAGAGAAGAAGGAAGCGCAGGATCTCCGCCATCGGCAGCCAGGACTCTCCCAGCAGCACCCGGACGATCAGGGGAATCTCGATGGCGAGCAGGACCGACAAGGGAACCGCCAACCGGCTGATCCACCGCAGCGAGCGGCGGAAGGCGCCGGCGAGCTGCTGCCGGTCCTGTGAATAGCGCGCGAAGACGGCGATCATGATGCCCGTAAGGGCATGGGTGAGGGCCCCGGTGGGAAGCTGCGCGAAGACATGGGCGCGGTCGTAGAATCCGAGTTCCCTGGCGTCCAGGAGGGCGCCGACCACGAGCCTGTCGAAGTTGAGCAGGAAGGTCTGGAGCATCACCCCGACCCAGATCCATTTCCCGTATCGGAAGAGGCGCCGGGCCCCGGCCCGGTCGAAGTCGGAGAGGCTGAACCGGAGGGGAGAGCGGCGGCGCCAGAGCAGGGCGCAGTAGACGGCGACGTAGCCGATTCCGTAGGCGGAGTGGCTGAGGATGATCGCCCAGATTCCGCCTCCCAGGAAGACAAGCGCGATCCCGGAGACCGCTGCCGCGATCAGGGCGAGGGCATGGATGCTCGCCAGGGAGCTGAATTCGAGGTCGCGCCTGAGCTGGGTTTCCGCGGTCAGGGCCGAGGCCCGGAGGAAATCGAAGGCAGCGAAGACCACCATCGCCGTGGCCACGCTGCGGCCGTACTGGCTGTCGACGAAAAAAATCGCCAGGGCAACCGCGGCGAGGGCCCCGAGCGCCCCCAGGCCGGTATTGAGAATGAAGTGGGTAGGCGCCAGCTGGTGGACGCGTTCGTGGTCGTGCAGCAGGGCGTTCTGGAGGCCGAAGTTGCGCAGGGACACAACCAGGGCGAGCAGGGAGGCCGCCCAGGCCACGTGGCCGAAGTCCTCCGGCGTGAGCTCGCGGGTCAGGACGAAGACGGCGATCCAGTTGACCAACCGGCCGGCGTAGGCGCTGCTCAGGGTGTGGAACGCACCCCGCGCGATCCGCCTGAACACCATGTCCTCTCCGCGTTCTACTGGCTGCAAATCTTCAGGCCGGCCTTGGCGGCAGCGGCAATTTGGACGGGGAACCTCGCATCTTCTAAATTATAACCATATATAGATAATAAAGTTACGGCATTTCTTCGACAGGCCCGGCGCTCGCGGCGGAGGTTCTTTGGAAGATGGGGAAAAAATGGGAAGGATCCTGGTAACCGGCGGGGCCGGATTCATCGGCAGCCACCTCGTGCGTCAGCTGTGCGCCTGCGGCCGCGATGTCCGTGTGCTCGACAGCTTCGACCCTCAGGTCCACGGGGAGAGCCGACCCCCGTTCGCGGCCGAGGCGGCCGAGTGCGTGACCGGCGACGTTCGCGATCCGCACACGGTGGCCAAATGCCTCGACGGCGTCGACCGCGTAGTGCACCTGGCGGCAGCGGTCGGGATCGGCCAGTCGATGTACCAGGTGAAGCATTTCGTCGACGTCAACTGCAGCGGCACCGCGGTCCTGTGGGAGGAGGTCCTCAAGCTCGGCGGCCGCATCGAAAAGGTGGTCGTGGCCTCCTCCATGTCGATATACGGGGAGGGCGACCCCGGCCTAACGGGCGAGAGCCACCCGCTTCGCCCGACGTCGGTGTACGCCGTCACCAAGCGGGACCAGGAAGAACTCTCCCTCTCCCTGGGTCGTGCCTACGGGATTCCGACCGTAGCCCTCAGGTTCTTCAACGTTTACGGCCCCGGGCAGTCCCTGAACAACCCCTACACCGGGGTGGCGGCGATCTTCGCCTCGCGGCTGTTGAACGGGCAGGCGCCGGTAATTTTCGGCGACGGCACCCAGACCCGCGATTTCGTCCATATCCGGGACGTCGTCCAGGCGGTCTGCCTCGCCCTCGACGGAAGCTGCCCCGGCGGCGCCTACAATGTCGGGACCGGGGCCGCGACTTCCATTCTCGATCTTGCAGGACGCCTCGCCGGGGCCCTCGGTTTCACCGGCGAGATCGGACCGGGCGGCCGGGTCCGCGCCGGCGACGTCCTCCACTGCGTCGCCGACATCGAAAAAATCCAGGGGGCTCTCGGTTTCTCGCCGCAGGTGCCCCTGGAAACCGGGCTGCGGGATCTCGTTGAATGGGCGGGAGGCCAGCGCGCGGACGACCGCGTCGACAGTGCCGTCGGGGAGCTGGAGTCGCGAGGTCTGCTGGAGTAGCGTTGGTACCCCGAATCCAGGATACGCGTGATTCTCGAATCGCCTGAAGTCGATGCGCAGCGGATTGCATATTTTCATACCCGCGCGTTGTCCGGAACCCTTCCGGCGGCGCCCGTTTTCGCGGGCGGACGCCGCCCGCCGGCCGCGTTCTGACCGCCGGCGCGGCCGAACCGATACGGAACCGTAACCGCATTGCTCCGCTTCGCCTATATATTGGTATAGGTGAAATCGATTGCAGACAGACGAATCGACGGGTGAACCTCCAGCAATGAGAGCTCTTCCGAAAACCGGCGCTTCCCGCATCCGGCGGTCGTTTCCGCCGGCCGCCGGAGCCGCCCTGCTCGCCGTCCCCCTGTTCTGGGGCGGGATCGTCGCCGGTACCGCTCTCACCGGCTGCTCGAAACCGTCGCCGGAGCCCTACATCCATCTCCTGCACAGCCAGCAGAGCAAGGAGCGGGAACAGGCCGCCGCCAAGCTGCTGCTCTACGGCGACGAGATCGTGCCGAGGCTGATGGAAGAGGCGGATTCCGAGTACACCCGGGTGCGCTTCGAGGTGGTCCGGCTTCTCGGCCGCCTGAGAAACCCCGAGGCCGCCCCGGCGCTGATCGCCGCCCTCGACGACAAGTCCGCGATGGTGGCCGCCGTCGCCGCCTGGAGCCTCGGCGAGTTGCAGGCCCCGCAGGCCGTCGAGCCCATGCTGCGCTACGCCGGCGAGGCTTCCAAGGAGGTCCGCAAGGAGGTGATCAGGGCCCTCGGCCGCTGCTACAGCGATTCCCTGGAGCCGGCGGTCGGCGACTCCGCCTACCGGGTGGTGTTCCGCGCCCTCCGGGACCCGACCCCAAAGGTCAGGGTGAACGCGCTTCTGGGGATCCGCGAGTTCGGCTACCGCGGCGCCGCCGAGGAGATCATCCGCATGACCCGGGACCCCTCGGCCAGGGTGCGGCACGTGGCGGTCCAGGCGCTCGGCCAGCTCGCCTCCGGGAAGGCCCCGCGGCCCCGGCCCATATCCGAGCGCACCCGCGACAACGTCGCCGAGGCGCTGATCGCCTCGCTGGAGGAGCCGATGCAGACGATCAGGACCAAGGCGGTCCGCTCCCTCGAAATGATGGGGGCGCAAAAGGCGTCCCCGCACCTGCGGCCCCTGGCCGAGTCCGGCACCGCCGAGGATCGCCGCGAGGCCGGCAGGGTGCTGGAAACCCTGCGGGAGCTGAAAGCCCAGGAACCGGATACCGGGGAGATATGAGCGTGCAGAGCAGACTGAAACTGGGGTTGCCGTCAGGCAGCCTCCGCGACGCCACCGCCAACCTGCTGGGGCGGGCCGGCTACCGGCTCGGCCTCGCCTCGCGGTCCTACCAGCCGGAGATCGACGACCCCGAGATCGGCGTGACCCTCTTCCGCGCCCAGGAGATCGCCCACTACGTCGACCGCGGCGTCTGCGACGCCGGCATAACCGGCAGGGACTGGGTCGAGGAGAACGACGCCGACGTCGTCGAGGTCGGCGAGCTGCTCTACAGCAAGGCGACCTCGCGGCCCTACCGCTGGGTGATCGCGGTCCCGGAGAACTCCCCCATCCGCACCGTGAAGGACCTTCAGGGCAAGCGCGTCGCCAGCGAGCTGGTCGGCGTCACCCGCCGCTTCCTCGCCGAGCGCGGGGTCGAGGCCGAGGTGGAGTTCTCGTGGGGGGCGACCGAGGTCAAGGCCGGCATCCCCGGCGTCGCCGACGCCATCGTCGACGGCACCGAGACCGGCTCCTCCCTGCGCGCCAACCGCCTGCGCATCCTCGACACCATGCTCGAGTCGACCACGCGGCTGATCGCCAACCGGGATTCCTGGAGCGACTCCTGGAAGCAGCAGAAGATCCGCAACCTGTTCACCCTGATGACCGGCGCCCTCGAGGCCGAGTCGAAGGTCGGCCTCAAGATGAACGTGCCCCGCGCCCGCCTCGACGCCGTGATGGAGCTGCTGCCGGCCCTGCACACCCCGACGATCTCCAACCAGGTCGACGGCGACTGGGTGGCGGTCGAGACCATAGCGGACGAGACCATCGTCCGCGACCTGATACCGCGGCTCAAACGCAACGGCGCCGAGGGGATCATCGAGTATCCCCTCAACAAGGTGGTCTACTGATGCTCGAGATCCAGCGCTGCCCCGACGCCGGAGCCCCAGCGGCCGGAAAGCTGGCAGCGGTCCTGAACCGCAAGGCCGGGTTTCCCGCGGAGATCGTCGATGCGGTGGCGGAGATACTGCGCCGCGTCGAGGCCGAAGGGGACGCCGCCGTCGCCCGGTACACCGAAAAGTTCGACGGCGTCGTCATGCCCCCCGGGGGATTCCGCGTTCCGCGCAAGGCGCTCGACGACGCGCGGGCGGCAATGGATCGGGGTTTGGAGGAAGCGGTCTGTGAGGCGGCCGCCAACATCCGGTCGTTTCACCGCCGCCAGCTGCGCGGCTCCTGGTTCCTCGAGGACGGGGACGGCGTCGTCCTCGGCAAGCGGTTCCTGCCGCTGCGCCGCGTCGGCCTCTGCGTCCCCGGAGGGCAGACCCCCCTGCTGTCGACGCTGCTGATGACCGCGGTGTCGGCGCAGGTGGCCGGCGTCGACCAGATCTGCGTCGTCACCCCGCCGCGGCCCGGCGGTCTGCCGCACCCGGTGATTCTCGCCGCCGCCGCCATGCTGGAGCTCGACGAGGTCTACGCCATCGGCGGCGCCCAGGCGGTCGCCGCCCTCGCCTTCGGCACCGGAACCGTCGCCGCGGTCGACAAGATCGCCGGCCCCGGCGGCCCGTACACCGCCGCCGCCAAGCAGCAGGTCTACGGCCGCGTCGGCATCGACACCGTCGCAGGCCCCTCAGAGATCGTCGTCCTCGCCGACGCCAACGCCGACCCGCGCTGCGTCGCCGCCGACCTGCTGGCGCAGGCCGAGCACGGCAGCGGCTTCGAGGCCGCCGTCTGCATCACCCCGTCCGAAGCGCTCGCCGCCCGGGTACAGGCCGAGGCGGAAAGACAGCTCGCCACCCTGCCGCGGCGGCGGGAGATAGCCGCGGCCCTGGCCAACTTCGGCCTCGTCGTCGTCGTGCCCGACCTGGAAGCCGGCGCCCGCCTCGTCGACCGCATCGCCCCGGAGCACGTCGAGCTGCTGGTCGCCGACCCCTGGCGCTGGCTCGGCGAGATCCGCAACGCCGGCGCCGTCTTCCTCGGCGAGGCTTCCAGCGAGCCGGTCGGCGACTACTTCGCCGGCCCCAACCACGTGCTGCCGACCAACGGCGCCGCCCGCTTCGCCTCCGCCCTCGGCGTCGACGACTTCGTCAGGGCCACCAGTGTCCTCGGCTACAGCGGGCAGCGCCTGCGGCGTACGGGTGAGAAGATCGCGCGCCTGGCCAGGGCCGAAGAGCTCGAGGCCCACGCCCGTGCCATCGAGGTCCGCCTCGAAGACAGCGGGAGGGAAAGCTGATGGCCGCCGCCGAAGCCCGGACCGCCCGAGTCCTGCGCAAGACCTCGGAGACCGACATCGATCTCGAGCTCGGCCTCGACGGCGTGGGCCGCTGCGCCGCCGACACCGGCATCGGCTTCTTCGACCACATGCTCGACGCCTTCGCCCGCCACGGCCTGTTCGACCTGGAGCTGCGCTGCCGCGGCGATCTCGAGATCGACCAGCACCACACCGTCGAGGACGTCGGCATCTGCCTCGGTAAAGCCCTCGACAAAGCGCTCGGCGACCGCTCGGGGATCCAGCGTTTCGCCCACAGCTACGTGCCGATGGACGAGGCCCTGGCCCGGGTCGTCGTCGACCTTTCCGGCCGCTCCTACCTCTGCGCCGCCCCGGAGTTCCGCGACACCGGGGTGGGGGACTTCCCCGTCTCCCTGGTCGTCGAGTTCTTCCGCGCCGTCTCCGACCACGGCAGGTTCAACCTCCACGTCGACCTGCTGCGCTCGGGCAACGACCACCACGGCATCGAGGCGATCTTCAAGGCATTCGCCCAGGCCCTCGACCGGGCGACCCTGCGGACCGGCCGCAGCGATTCCATCCCCTCGACCAAGGGACGGCTGTAGCATCCTGCCACACGGACCTGCCGGCCCGCGGCGCTTCCCCCGCCCGGGCCTCGGAACGGCATGAGGATCTGCCACCTCATCTACGACGACGTCGACAACCCCTGGCTCGGCGGCGGCGGCGCGGTCCGGGCGCGCCGTATCTACGAGCGCCTCGCCGGACGCCACGAGATCACCCTGGTCACCGGCGCCTTTCCCGGGGCCGAGCCCGTCCGGCAGGTCGACGGCCTGCGCCTGCTGCGGGTCGGCTCGCCCCGCAGCTACGCGATCAGCCGCCTCACTTACGCAAACCGCGCCGTCGCCGCCCTCCGGCGCCTGCAGTGGGACGTCTGGGTCAACGAGTTCTCCGCCTACGCCCCCCTGCGGGTGCCGGCGCCGGTGCGCCGCCGCGGGCTGCTGTTCTTCCAGCACTTCATGGGCCGCCACGCGATCCTCAAGCGCCCCCTGGCCGGGTGGGCGGCCCTGCTGGCGGAGCGCCGCGTGCTGCACGCCTACCCCCGCATTCTCACCGTCTCCCCGAGCTTGCAGGAACGGGTGCGCCGGCAGGTCGGGCGGGCCGTGCCCGTCGACTGCGTCTGCAACGGCGTCGACGACGGTTATTTCTCGAGCTCCGCCACCGAAGAGCCGTATCTCCTCTACCTCGGGCGGATCGATATCCACACCAAGGGGATCGACACCCTGCTGGAGGCGTTCGCCCGCGTCGCCCCGGAGCGCCCCGGCCTGGTGCTGAAGATCGCCGGGGGAGGCGAGAAGTCTCAGGTGCGGCGCCTCGAGAAGCTGGTTGCCAGAACCGGCCTCGGCCCCCGGGTGGAGCTGCTCGGACGGGTGTCGGAAACAGACAAGCGCCAGCTGCTGGCGGCCTCCCTGTTCTTCTGCATGCCCTCCCGCTACGAGGGCTGGGGCATGACCGCGGTCGAGGCCGGTGCCAGCGGCAAGGCGGTGGTCGCTGCCGACATCGACGGCCTGCGCGACGCCGTCCTCGACAACGTCACCGGCCTGCTGGTGCCCGGCGGCAACGGCGAAGCCCTGGCCGCGGCCATGCGCCGGCTCCTCGACGACCCGGGGCTGCGCCGGTCCTTGGGCGAACAGGGGCGGGAGCACGCCCGCCGCTTCGGCTGGGACGAGCTCGCCCGCCGCCAGGAGGAAGTGCTGATCGCCGCCGCGGATGCCGCCCGGAGCAGGGGCTCAGGGGAAGCGGGATCCCACGGGCAGGAGGCCCCCGGCGCGCCGACCGCGGACAAACCCGCGGAGCTGCCCCATGAGTAGGAAGAAGCGCAGGGCCACCGGGTCCCCGGAACCGCGCCCCGTCCCGGTCCAGGCCCCCGAAGCGGACAGGTTCCGCTTCCGCCTCTCCTCTCCCTGGGCCGTTCCCGTCATCCTCGGCCTGCTGACCCTTCTCTATTTCTACGACTTCCCCTTAAGCGGCAAGGTCATCTACGGAAGCGACACCGGCACCGATTTCCACCGCGGCAAGGAGCCGTTCGCCGAGAAGCTCGCCAACTACGGCCCCGGCGCCTGGGACGAGAAGCTCGGGGGATTCCCCGCTTCCGAAGAGATCCGCGGCGACTTCTTCCCGACCAGCCTGGTGAAGCTGTTCACCACCCATCAGCGCCACCTCGGCTGGCGCTACCTGCTCACCGTCTTCTTCGCAGGCTGGGGGATGTACCTCTACCTGCGCGTCCTCTCCCTCGCCCGCTGGCCCTGCCTGTGGGGGGCCGTCGCCTTCATGTTCGCGCCGACCTTCCTCTCCTTCACCTTCGCCGGCCACTACGCCAAGATGGCCGTCATCGCCATGCTGCCCTGGATGTACCTCTGCCTCCACCGCGGCATGCGCGAGGGGAAGCCGTCGCCTTTCCTCTGGCTCGCCCTGCTGATCGGCCTGGGCGCCTACACCCCGCACGTGCAGATGCTGCAGTACGCCCTCATCGCCGTCGGCCTCTACTTCCTGTTTCATATGTACCTCCTCTACCGGGAGTCCCTGGCCAGGCGTGCGCTGCTGGCCAGGACCGGGCTCTTCACCCTCGCCGCCGCTCTCGGCATCGGCATCGGCTCCGAAGGCCTGTTCCCCTCCTACCTGCACGCCACCCGCGAGTCGAAGCGGGCCGAGGCCGCCACCGCCGAAAGAACCGGCGACCCCCTTGCCCTGGCGCGCAGCTGGTCCCTGCACCCGGAGGAGGTCGGGTCGCTGGTGGTCCCGGAGTTCGGCGGCTTCTACAACCCGCAGGAGAACCGCGACCAGTACTGGGGCCGCAATCCCGGCAAGTACAACTCCGAGTACTTCGGCATCGCCGTGCTGCTCCTGGCCCTGCCCGCCCTGTGGTCGTGGCGGCGCAACCCGGCCGTGGCCTTCATGGCCCTGCTGTTCGCCCTCGCCCTCGCCTTCACCCTCGGCGGGCACACCCCCGTGCACTGGATCGCCGCCCACCTGCTGCCCGGCGGCAAGGTATTGCGCTCGGTCGGCATGGCCGCATTCCTGTTCGCCTTTCCCGCCATCGTGCTCGCCGCCTTCGGCCTGCACCAGGCGGTCACCGCCGGAGAACCGGAGAAACAGCTCTTCCGCAGGCGGCTGCTGATCGCCGCCGCCGCCCTCGGGGGAATCGCCGCCCTAGCCGCCGCCGTCCCGCACACCGTCCTGGAGCTCTGGACCGCCCTCCTCTACGACGGGATCTCCGATACAAAACGGCGGATCATGCTCTCCGGGGCGCCCGTTCTCGCCGGCGGAGGACTCCTCGCCGCCCTCGTCTGCGCCGGGGCCGCCGCCCTCGTCTGGGCCCTGCTGCGCCGCAAGCTCTCGGCCGCGGCGGCATGCGCCGGCCTGATCGCCCTGACCCTGGCCGACACCTGGCGCATCGACCGCCTCTTCCTGGTCTACGAGGATCCCGCCCGCTGGCCGGACATACGCCGCGAGAACCGCCGCACGCTCGAGTTTATCGAGTCCTCCGGCGAGCGCTCCCGCGTCTTCCCCATCCCCTCGTACCGGTTGCTGCGCTCTCCCGGCCACCACCTCCACGGCGCCGACGCGGTCACCGGCTTCAGCGACTTCACCATCCGCCGCTACGACCGCCTCGCGCGCGAGTTCGGCCTCCCCCTGTCCATGTTCCAGGCCCGCTTCGGCGGCCGCGAGGTCCCCTACGGCGACGACGCCCTGCTGCTGGTCATGCGCCCCCTGCTCAACCTCGTCAACGCCCGCTGGATCGTGACCCCGAAGTCCCAGCTGCTGCAGACGTCCCTGTTCCCCGAGGTGTTCTCCGGGGAGCGGCTCCGCCTCTACGAGAACGGCGGGGCCCTGCCCTGGTACTACCTCGCTCCCTCGTACAGGCTGGAGACGGATGAAGACGAGATCCTGAAGCTGCTGCGGGAAGGCGCCGTCGACCCCCGGCTCACCCCGGTGCTGGAGCAGGAGCCCCCGGGCCCGCTGCCGGCCGCCGCCGAAGGCAGCGACCTTTCCGGCGACCGCCTCGAGGTCGAGGAGCGCGCCGGAGACGGCAGCCGCATAATCCTCTCGACCAGCTCGGATGAGCCGCGGCTGCTGGTCGTCTCGGAGAACTACTACCCGAACTGGCGCGCCTTCGTCGACGGCGGCGAGGTCCCCCTCCTGCGCGCCAGCTACGTCTGGAAGGCCGTCTACCTGCCGCCGGGGGAGCACCGCGTCGAGCTGCGCTACCGCTCCCCGGCGGTGATGGCGGCGCGGACGGCAACCCTGCTTTCGCTCGTGGCCGTGCTCCTTCTCGGCGTCGTCGAGCGCCGGCGAAGGCCGGTTCCGACAACTGAAAAACCATGAAGGAGGACAGTTCCCGGTCCCCTGGCCGCCCGGGGAAGCCGGTCCGGAAAAGTTCGAGAACCCGGGCATATGCGCCCCGCCGCAAACACCCCCGCTCCCCGGAAAATATCCTTGACATTCCCGTGCTGACGGGGTTATGATTGGCGCATCAGTTGTCGGCGTCATAATCCCCTTGACGCCCCTTTCCTGCCTCTCCTTTTGCCCCGCAGAAACGGTGAAAAATGATTTCTCCGACAACCGTGGGGAAAGTGAGATCTCCCGGAAATTCCCACTTGACATTCATATTTGGCAACCGTAGCTTTGGAAAGCTCCGAAACAAGTATCTTCAAACCGCAGAGTTCGGGTTGGAATCGGGAGATGGCCCGTGGAATTCTGTCGAGGGAAATCATTCCTGAATAAGGAGGAAAAGATGCATCGTAGCAGACAGTGGATTATCCTGACGCTCCTGGGTCTCGTAGGTCTGGGCCCGATAGGAAGCGGTGAGCTTCTGGCGCAGACGGTCGAGGGCGTGACCATCAAGAAGGGGGGGCTGGTCGGAATCGACGGCGTCTTCCAGGTCGATGTCACGGTGCAGGACTTCGACGAAGACCCGGCGCTTGAGGTTGCAGTCTTTCTTGTTGCGCTTGAGAAAGACAACGACGGGAATGTGACCGACACCTTGATCGTTGAAAGCGGTTGGGACAACGACGTTCGGGGCAAAGAAAGGCTTGCTCAACACGCCAGTAATTTCGGCGGCGGAACTGCTGCGGCATTTCTCGATGGGGCATTTGGCACCTCATCCAGTATAGCCCCTTTCACTGTTGGCGCCTCGCCGGCCATAATCAATGAAGCCACCACCACAGGGGCCACCATTGATGCCCCGGTGAGAGGCAGTTCTTACGCGGATGCTCCCGGTGCCGATAACCCGTTTGCTGCCTTTCGGACAGCGGACCGCGGAACGGACCGGAACGATATTCCTGCAGAAGGTGATACTCCCACTCCCGAGGCGGACAGGAAATGGGTAGGCGATGCCGACTCGCTGTTTATAACCGGGACAGGCATCGACGATTCCAAGATCGCGGAGAGCAAGCACAAGAACGTAGCCGTTGATACGAGGTACCTGATCAGATGGTACTCGACGGGCTCTGAAATCATGGGCGAGCACGACGAGGTTTATGCGGCGGCTGTCGTTAGAGATGGAACTGCCTATTCGTCCATAGTCCTTTCGGACAACTCGATGAAGATTGACGGCGACCGTCCGGTTCAGGGGAATTATCTGCATTTCTCGAGGCCGTTTGAGGAGGACGGTTTTGGGTTCAAGATGGATGCTGACGAGCCAGATGCCTCAGCAACTGATGGTTCGGATGACGATAGAGACGGAATTTCGGCTCTTGTGGGTCGAGAGGATGGCGACTACCACGCGGTGGATTTTGCAGGTCTCGGTTACGCCAAGGAGCTCAAAGGGGCTGATCTTCGATATGCAACAGGGTTTACCGCCCTCGGAGGTTTGACGGTAGACGCCGATGGCAGTTCGGCTGACGCGGCATCCTTGATAGGGGCGGGCAAGCTTCCGACCGATCGAATCGTCCTGGGAATCCAGGATACGCTTATTGCCTATATCGAGTTGAACGATGACGAGTACGGCAATATCCGGACGAACCTTCAAGGGGATTGGTCAATTGTCGTAAAGGCAGGAGGCAAGGTATCAACTGCGGACGCCTCGGGGTACTTTGAGAAATCCGAGGGATCCCGAAAAACTATCTTGCAGCACAAGGACGCTATCGCCGAGAACGAGTACCCGGATCTTTCGGATGCGCCGCTGGTATTGACGGCCAACATCCGGGATGGCGCCGGAAACACGGCTGCAAGCTTCTCGATAGACGGCGATGGGGAACCTGCTGCCGAAGTTACAACGGCCATTCTTGTTGACGGAGTGAAGCCGTCCCTGGCCTCCCGCGCAGCGGGGACCGGGGTCACGGAACTCAAGAACGGTGGAGCTACCATCATAGCCGGGATAAAAGCGGCGGATGACGGTGGAGACACCCTCGTTGCCGCCCCTCTGGGCGGGGACAGGATTTCCGGCGGTGGACGTAACAGGGATGTCGACCTGCCTGCCGACGAGAATCCGCCGGTCTACGTGCCGAATGAGACGCTCGGTCAGCTCAAGCTCACCTTGAAGAGCGCGCTTGCCGACCGGCCGCCCGTGGTTGTGGAGATCAATAGCGAGAACAGCGGCTTGGACAATGCCAAGCCGCTGAATTTCAGTTATGACGGGCTGAAGACCGACAGCAGGATCGCGATCGATCTGAGCAGGATGATCGCCGCAGGCCCCGCAGATGACATCGATGCCAATGACATCGTGGAAATCTGGAAGGACAAGGGCGGCGACAACGCCGGCCAGTTCGACGAGGCAGGTTCGTTTACGGTTGCGAGAGGGGACTATGAAGGCGCCCTCCTGTCGGACGGGAAGACGGATTACGTCTTCGAGTTCGTCGCCACGGACATTGCCGGAAACGAAGGGCCGAAGGAGACGCGAAGCGGCGTTACCCTGGATCTCAAGGACATCGGCTTCACCCACAAGTTCCCGATCATGGACGGGACCGACGATGACCTCAGGACCCTGGGGGCCGCCAGCGCCAATGTCAGCGTGGAGCTGAACAAGGACGCTGACACCCTGGCCGTTATCTACAAGCATCTCGGTCCTGGGTCTGCTGATGTATCCAAGAACGATACCCTGACCATCGGAGGCGATGGCCTGGCGAAGGATACCTTTACCGAGTTGAGCGTGACCGGTCTCGAGGACGGCAGGATGTATTATGTCCGAATCGACGCCCGGGACGCCGCCGGAAACTGGACGCAGGCCGGTCCTGACACCTTTACCTTCGACGAGGACCACGAGTTGGTACCTGCCGCCAGTTTCGACCTCGAAATTGCTGAACAAGATGGCAAGTCCGACCAGTTCAAGCTGAGGGGATTCAAGGACGACAACAAGGACAAGCTTGATGACGACAAGATGCAGATGATCAATGCAGGCAAGGTCATGGTGTTAACCCTTCAGGCTAAGACGGAGGACGACAAGACGGCCTTCCTGTACCGCGAGGAAGCCACCCTTACGGTAATGGGTGGTCAGGGCGTCGACCTGGTCGAGAAGAGCAGCCCCGGTGCTTCCCAGCCGGAGGGCGGAGGCAACGTCATCAATCTGGACGACGACGGCTGGGGTTCGGACGGAACGCGGAAGGTGGCCATCCGCGACACCGTTTCGAACGGTAAGCTCGTATTCAGCTTGCAGGGGGAAGGTATCGTTGGAGCGCTTCGGGACACGGTCCTGATTCAGGACGACGCTTATGCAAGGCTGATTGTTTCAGGCCCGGCGGATCCCGTCACCAGGGGTGAGGACTTCACTGTCGAGGTCAGCATCGCCGACTCGTTCGGGAACGTGCGCGAGAAGGACAGCCGTTTCGTGAATGTTACGGCCAACCAGATCGGCGCGATAGTCCCCGCCGGTGACGTGCCCATCCGGGACGGAACGGGCAGCTTCATCGCCAATTCCGGTTTGGCTACATCGTTCACGACAATGGTGGTTACGGTCAGAGACATCGTGCAGCAGGGTGACACTTTCATCCACGGCGTCTCCGGTGTGATCAACGTCGAGGGTGATCCTGTCGATCCTGGACGGCCTCCGGTCGGACCGCCGGTGGAGGAGATCGATGCTCCTGATACCCTCATCGCCGAGGACTTCAGAGGTGCGCTCGGCAACGGTGATCAGGGCGGTTTCGTCCTCCTGACCTTCGACCCGTCGGACAACCACGACATCATCGACGGGTACCGCATTTATCGTGAGATCGCCGTTACCCACGTCCTCGGGGAAGACGGCAGCATAGTGCAGGCAGAGGACGCCATGGCTTTCATTCCGTGGGCGTTCGTCGACGCCGTTCCCGATCCGGGTCTCATGCGGGTCGTGGTAGCGACTCTCGATTCGGATGCCACGGCGTTCGAGGTTGCCGCCGAGTATGTGGTGCCGGCGAGCAAGCAGGCTTTCATGCCCGGTATGAGCCTCTCCAATCCTTACGAGGTGATGGCTCAGACGATGGCGATGAGCAAGGAGTCTGCCGTCCAGCCGAAGGTTTCGGACGGCCCGCTGTTCGCCGCCTTGACTCCGGAGGCCATTGCCTTCTCCACCAAGGGGATCGCTCCCTTGATGAAGGCTGTAGACAACGCTTACCTGTCCGAGAGAGTGCGGTCGGAAGCCGTTCGGGCGATCGACAACATTCCTCCGGGAGCCATTCCTTACATGAGGGTCCTGGATACCCCGGGTGACGCGGGTGGCAGCATAACGGTCTCCTGGGCGAAGTCTCCGGATGACCACATGGTTACCACTTCGGTCGGACAGGCTGTCGGCGGTCAGATCTACACGACTGCCGGTGTTAAGGGATACAAAGTGTTCCGCAGGATCGGAGACGCGGCGTACGAAGTCGTAGGCGAGGCTCCGGGTGGCTCGACTTCCTTCGAGGACCAGATGGTCTTCAACGGGATTCGTTACACCTACCAGGTCCGCCCCTTCGACCAGGACAACCTCGGTGAAACCATCATGGAGAAGACCGCGATGGCGATCCGGAACCGTGTCTTCGACTCCAACGGCAAGGCCGTCTTCGGTCTGTTCGGGGCGGACAACCAGGTGGGCTTCGATGACTTCTTCATCCTCGCGGACCAGTTCGGTCTCACGGCTGAAGACGAATCCTTCGAGCCCGCGTTCGACCTGAGTCAGAACAACAAGATCGACCTCAACGACTTCTTCACCTTTGCCGATTTCTTCGGCAGGGAGATCGAGGGTGTTGGGAAGGGCTTGCCCAACTTCATGGCCGGTCTGAACAGCGACGCCCGCTTCTACCTCGACGCCGGCCTCGAGTTGCCGAGGGTCGGGGAAGAGATGGCCATCGCCGTCAGCCTGCAGGACTTCGCCGAGCTCAAGGGTTACGGGTTGAGCGTCAGCTACGATCCGCAGCTCCTGACCTACGTAGGCACCGAGGTGGAGAACAGCATCCTCGGTACCGGCGAGTTCGCGGACGGTCATGTGGTTGCCAACAAGGACGGTCTCGTGTCGCTCGTCGCTTACGGAGACGTAGGCACCGAGGGCGATCTCGGGTTGAACCTCGTATTCCGCTCTCTCAGGGAGATCGAGGACAGCTACATCGAGATCCTCAGCGGCGAGTTGAGAGACGGCAATTACGGCTTGAACAGTCTGGACACTCCGGTTTCGGTTCGGATTCAGACCCGTCCCGAGGTGTACGCGCTTCGGAACAACTTCCCGAACCCGTTCAACCCGGAGACCACCCTCAAGTACGACTTGCCGGAAGCCGGTGACGTGAAGCTGGAGGTTTACAACATGCTGGGGCAGGTAGTCAGGACTCTGGTCAACGAGCGCCAGACTGCCGGCCGCTACGCAGTCCAGTGGGACGCCACCAACGACCGCGGCCAGAGCATGTCGTCGGGGATTTACTTCTACCGCGTCCAGGTTGGAGGTGAGTTCGCCGACGTCAAGAAGATGCTGCTGCTCAAGTAGGCGGAGGGCACGGCGGTGAAAGTGAGTACGGGACCCTGCCCTCAGCGGGGTCCCGTACTTATATTAGAACCGAATTTTCAAGCGCAAGCAGAAGTCGAACGCAGTTCTAACGGGATGGCCAACTTGGGTCGCGTATCATTGATCAGGAGAGAGGAAATGCTCAATCGCGTGCGAAAGGCCGCGCCATTTGCCCTCACCTTCGTAATCGCTCTGGCTGGTGTAGCTTTCGCAGGTGACAATGAAGGCGTCACCTTTTCAACTACCAGTGATACGGAGGTTGTCGGGGTTGGAGCTGGGGGAACTGTTTCCCTCAATGTCTCCGCAGCGGGAATGGTCGGCGTGTCTCAATACGACATGACAATTTCAGTAACCCCGGCGGACGCTTTTGATCTGTCGGCGACGGCCTTCACTCCTGCAGAGGACTTTGTAGCTCCCGGAACGGAGGTGGGGGATGGCACGGTGAAAGTCGGGGCCGCCAATTTCACCGGTGCCGTGGACGGGGATGCCTCGCTGGGTGATTTCGTTTTGACTGCTTCCGGGTCTTTCTCCGAAAGCATCGAGGCTACCATTACCGTTAGCGCGGTTTCCGTCGGTTCTTCATCCGCTGACCGGGATGAGTTCGATGCCGGCGCGGTCGGAATTTCGATAACCGTGAACCCGCCGGTTTCCGAGCCGGCGTTGTCCGCGGTCGGCGCCACCGACCTCTCTCTGGATTTCTCGGCTTTGGTCGGTGATGGCGGAACTCTTGACGGCAGCGATGGAGAGGTAACCCTCGGGGTCAGTTTCACCGATGCCACTGGCGCGGCGATGGAAGGCCAGGAGATAACCTGGTCGATCACCAACAACGGGGCCGAGTCCGTGTTCCTTCTCGGTAACGGCGGCATGGAGATAACCGCAAACACGGCCGATGTCATAGTCACCGGCAACTCCGGGGCTGACGGCCTTGCTTCGCTGACTCTGGATTGCGAAGGGGGCGACGAAGCAGGGAGCACGAGCGTTTCGGTTTCGGCTTCCACCAGCGCACCGAACTCACTCGGGCAATCGAGAGACCTCAGCGTGGATTTCAGCATCACCTGGGACATCCCGGTACCTGCTGAGTTGGCCAGCTTCGCCGCCGAAATTACCGGAGACACCGAGGTTCTTCTGAGATGGGGCGTTGTTTCCCAGACGAACAACCTCGGCTGGGAGGTCTTCCGGAGCACCGATGACACCATTTACGAGCGTATCGGGGACCTGGTCCCGGGGGAAGGAACGGTCGACGAGTACAGGACCTACCAGTTCCTCGATTCCAACCCTCCGCTCGCAGAGCTGGTCTACTATTACCTGAAGCAGGTCGACCTCGACGGGTCCTCCACCCGATCGCAGGTGGTTGAGGTCTTTTTCGGGGTGACGGTTATCGACCAGGGTCTGGTTCCGTCGGTCAATGCCCTTGCCCAGAATTTCCCCAACCCCTTCAACCCGGAAACGACCATTCGCTTCGATCTGTCCGAAGCTGCCCCGGTTACCCTTACCGTCTACGACGCCACTGGGCAGACGGTGCGCACCTTGGTTGACGGCGAGAACCTTTCGGCCGGAACGTTCAGCCGGGTCTGGGACGGTCTGAACCGCAACGGCCAGGCTGTCGGTTCGGGAGTGTATTTTTACGAGATCAGGGCCGGAAGTTTCAACTCGATGAAGAAGATGACCTTGGTCAGGTAAAATCTTGCGGGGTGCCGCCCGACTGGTGCCCTGCCGGGAACAGGAAAAAAGCCGCCGGGTATGGTTCCGGCGGCTTTTTCTTGTTGTGAGGCAACCCAAGGAGGTTTTTGGGGAACAATCGGGGCGAAATGCGGGTTAAACTGCTGATGTTTGCCGGGTGCCGGGAAGCGGTCGGCCGCAAGGAGCTGGAGATCGAGTTGCCGGAAACGGTCTCGACGGTGGAAGAGGCATTCGATGTCGTCCTCGCGAAGTTTCCGCAGTTGCGGGGGATCTCCAAATCGGTTGCATTTGCCAGAAATGCCGAGTACGTGGGAGGAGATTCCCCGATTTCGGACGGCGACGAGCTGGCCGTCATCCCGCCGGTGAGCGGGGGTTAGTCCCCAGGTGGAAGAGGTGCAATGCTTTTCAGAATAACGGAGGACCCGATAGCTCCAGGAGCCCTGTACGACGACGTCAGGGCGGATGGCGACGGAGCCGTGGTGACCTTCGCCGGGGTGGTTCGCGATAACAGCAACGGCAGGCGCACCGATCACCTCGTCTACGAGGCATACAAGCCGATGGCCGAGCAGGAGATGGCGAAGATCGGCAAGGAAGCGGTCGCGAGGTGGAATATCGACGACATCGCCATTCTGCACCGGGTCGGCCGCCTCGAAATCGGGGAGATCAGCGTTCTAATTGCCGTTTCAAGCCCCCACCGGGGGGAAGGTTTTTCCGCCTGTCAGTTCGCCATCGACCGTCTCAAGCAGACGGTCCCTGTCTGGAAGAAGGAGATGTCCGAGGACGGAGAGTACTGGGTGGAGGGTCCCGGAGGGCCGGGGCAGAAGATCGAGGCCGGGTGTACAACTTCAGCTGGGTAATCCCCGGAAAGCTGGCGGCCAGCGGCATGCCCGGGTCCCGCTTCGGGAGCTTTTTCAACGGGATCGGAACCCTCGCCGAGGATCTGAAGTTGGCCGGCAATGGGAAGATCGGGGCGCTTGTGTCGCTGACGGAAAGGGCGCTCGACCAGGTTGAAATCGATGCTGCCGGGGTGCAGTACCTTCATTTGCCGGTGGCGGACATGGCGGCCCCCGCGGTTGAAGATTGCCGGCGGTTCGTCGATTTCGTCAGGGAAAGGAACGAGGAGGGGGCCGCGGTTCTCGTTCACTGCGTCGCCGGCCGGGGGCGCACGGGTACCATGCTGGCCTGTTATTTCGTCGCGCAGGGTTTCACCCCCCTGGAGGCGCTCGAGCGAGTCCGCAGCCTCCGGCCCGGCTCGGTGGAAACCGAGGCCCAGGAGGCCGCAGTCTTCGAGTACGCCGCGCACCGCAAGGTCGGCGGCTGACCGCCTCGCGCAAGGTGCGCGGGGCCAACACTGATTTCCCGACTGGGAGGGGAGGTTCCGATGGAAACCCCGAAATGCCTCAGCTGCGAGAAGGGCGTTCTGGTTCCGCTTTCGGATTACGGAAGGGACGGAGCCCCGATTCATTACAAGGCCTGGGTCTGCACCGACCCCCAGTGCGGATACCACATCCGGATAGACAACGGAGAGCTGAGCCGCGGCAAGGAATTGAAAGAGGCGTACAAGTAGGGGCGCTTCCTTCCTCGGGGAAGCAGCCCCCCGCTTCGCCGACGGCGCCCGCCTCGGCCGGGGCCGGCGGTGTATCCCGGAACCGGGCCCCGGGTTGCCGGTTCTCCCTGAGCGCGGGTCTCCGCGCGCGTTTCAGACACCCCCAGACATGCGGCATGCCCGGGTGAGGTTGCCCGGTGTGCATGCGCAGGTAAACATTGAGCAGACAGCAATTCGGCGACCTTGGTGTGAAGCTGGGGGCGGTTCTCCTTGCCTGCCTGGTTTGGTTTTACGCCGCCACCGAACTGACCTACCGGGCGGAAATGGAGATCGGGCTGCAGGTTGCCGATCCTCCTCCGACCAGGGACGGGACTCCGATCGTCGTTTCCAACCCGGTACCCGACAGGGTGGTGGTGGTGGTTTCGGGAAGCGGCAAGGACCTTTTGCTGCTGGAGGAGGACGCCCTGCTCGTCCGCGTTCAGCCTCCGGTGGGCCGCGAAGGCGTGAGACGCAAGTTCAGAGTGGTGCCGGAGCAGGTGGTCAGCAAAACGGACCTGCCCGTTCGGGTCGAGGAGATCGTCGAGCCGACAGAGGTGGAGGTGGTGATGGACAAGCTGGTCGAGACCGACCTGCCGGTCCGGGCGCTGGTGGAGGTGGTGGTCGCCGAGTCCTACACCCAGGTCGGACCGGTGGAGGTGTCTCCCGGGACGGTCCGGGTTTCGGGACCTGCCTCCCAGGTCGGGGAGCTGACCGCGCTGAACACGGATTCACTGGTTCAGTCCGGGGTCCGCCGGGATTTCACCGCCAGGCTTCCGATCCCCGTGCCCGAGGGATCCCGCATCCGCATGAGCTCCGATCACGTGACCGTCCGGGTCGACGTTCAGGAACTGGCGGAGTACGACATCGCCAATGTCCCGGTGAGGGTGCCCGGGTCCGGATGGCGTTGGCTGGCCGCCCGGCCGTCGCGGGTCACCGTCCGCGTCCGGGGCGGCGCCGACGTCATCGGCAGGCTGGATCCCGAATCGGACATCGATGTATTCGCCGATGTCCGTGGGGCTGCCCCGGTTGCCGGGCAGGTCGTCGGCGTCTTTCCTGGGGAGACCGTGAATTTCGAGATCAGGGAGGTCGTCCCCGAGTTCGTGACCCTCGTCCGGCGCTGACCCGTCATGCTTGTTCTCGGAATCGAAACCTCCTGCGACGAGACCTCGGCGGCGGTGGTCGACGAAGCGTCGATCCGCTCGAACGTGATCTGGTCGCAGCAGGACCACGCCCGCTACGGCGGGGTGGTCCCCGAGTTGGCCTCGCGCGCCCACGTTCGCGCCATCGTTCCCGTGATCGAGACGGCGCTGGAGGAAGCCGGCGTCGCTGTGGAAGACGTCGACGGGATAGCCGTGACCAGGGGGCCCGGCCTCATCGGGTCCCTGATCGTCGGGGTAAACGCCGCCAAGGGGATGGCGCTTTCCCTCGGCAAGCCGTTCGTGGGGGTGAACCACCTCGAGGGGCACATCTTCTCCAACCTGGTCGAGCGGCTGATCGAGGCGCCGTTCCTCACGCTCCTCGTTTCAGGGGGGCATACCGAGCTGGTTCTCGTCGAGCGCCCCGGTGCATACGAGCTGCTGGGGCAGACCCTCGACGACGCCGCCGGCGAGGCGTTCGACAAGGTCGCCAAGCTGCTCGATCTGCTGCCCCCGGACCGCATGGTCATGGGGGGCCGCGTCGTCGCCGAAGCGGCGGAGAGGGGCGACCCGGAGGCGATCGCGTTCCCCCGGGCCCTCGCCGCGAAGGAGACCTGGGATTTCAGCTTCAGCGGCCTGAAGACCGCCGTTCTCAACCACGTCCGCGAGCTGCAGCGGTCGAGCCCCGACATCTCCGGGGCGGTTCCCGACGTCGCCGCCAGCTTTCAGGCGGCGGTCGTCGACGTCCTGGTCGAGCGCACCGCGAGGGCCGTGACCGAGCTGGGCGTCCCCCGGGTTGCCCTGGCCGGCGGCGTCGCCGCCAACGCCTCGCTGAGGGCGGCGCTGCAGGAGCGGGTCGCCGGCCTCGGCGGGGAGTTTCACTGCCCGGCGCCCGTCCTGTGCACGGACAACGCCGCCATGATCGCCGCCGCCGGACTCTTCCACCTCCGCCGCGGAGAACGCGGCGGTTTCGACCTCGACGCCGAGGCGCGCCTTCCGCTGACTGACGCCCGCTCCTCCCGATGAGCGAGTGGCTGGATATCGACGCCGGCTGGAAAGGCAGCGGGCTGCTGCTGCTCGCTGTGCCGCCGCTGCTGGCGTTCGCGTACTGGGTTTACTCCCGCACCCTGCCGGCCCCTTCGAGAGGGAGAGCATGGCTTCTCCGCGTCCTCAGGGGGACCGTCCTCGTCGCCTGCCTGCTGCTGATCGCCGAGCCCTTCCTCGAGATCGCCCGCAAGCAGGCGGTGCGCCCCGTCCTGGCCGCCCTGCTCGACAGGAGCCGCAGCATGGCGGTCGAGGCGGGAGGGAACTCGAGAATCTCGAGGGCCCTCGACCTGCTGCGCGGCGACCGGTTTTCCAGGCTGCGCCGCGCCGTGCGGGTCGAGGCGCTCGCCTTCTCCGCCGATGCCGAGCCGGTTTCGCTCGATACGGTGGCGGCCACGCGCGGGGAGGCCACCGACATCTCGCGGGCCCTTGCCGCCGCCGTCGAGGGCCGCACGGGCCAGGACGAGGTTGCCGCGGTCCTGCTGCTGTCGGACGGGGCCCACAATTCCGGGGCCGACCCGGTCGCCGTGGCCGGGGAGCTGGGGGTGCCGGTGCATGCCGTGGGCATCGGCTCGGAGTCCGAACAGCCCCGGGACGTGCAGATCCTGTCGGCCGAGGCCCCTGCCACCGCGTTCGTCGGCCAGCCCTTCCCGGTCCGCGTCCAAATCCGCGGCTGGGGAGTGGACGGGCCGGTGACCGTGAGATTGAGCGAGAACGGCCGCGAGCTGGCCGCCGTCGAAGCCGCCGTCCCCCCCGGGGGGCAGCCCGGCTCCTTCGAGCTGAGCCATGTTCCCGCCGCGGCCGGCCCCAGGCTCTACGAGGTTTCCCTGCCGGCGCTGCCGGGGGAGTTCAGCCGCGCCAACAACCGCCAGCTGCTGCCGGTGACCGTGCAGCCTGACCGGGTGCGCGTCGAGGTTTTCGCCGGGGCCCCCGGGCCCGAGCTGGTCTTTCCCCTGCGCGCCCTTCTGGCCGACTCGACGCTGGCGGTGAATTCCGCGGTTCTCAGAAACGAAGGGGAGTTCTACGGCGGCGTCTCTTTCGCGGCGGCCGCCGAGAGAATCGGGGCGGCGGACGTGCTGGTCCTGGTGGATCCGCCGCGGCAGCTCCTCGAGGGCATCTCCGGGGCGGTCGCCCGGCACCTGGAAGGCGGGAACGGCCTGCTGATGGTGGTGGGCCCCGGGAGCCTCGAGGGCTTGGAACCCGGCTCCCGGGCGGCCCGCTGGCTGCCCCTGTCGCTCCCGCGGGGGGCGGCGTTGAAGGCGGGGCCGGCGGCGGTTGCCCTGACCGCGGCCGGGCGCGGCCACCCGGTCCTGCTGGTCGGTTCCGGCGCCGCCGCTCCGGAGAACGGTTCCGGTTCCCGGGGCCTTTCCGCCGCCGCCTGGACGCGGCTGCCGCCGGTCTCCGGCGTCCTCCCCGGCCTGCAGCCGAAGCCGGGCAGCGAGGTGCTGCTCGAATCCGGCGGGGTGCCGGTGGTCGCCTGGGGGATGCACGCCGGCGGCAGGGTGATCGCCGCGGTCGGCACCGGCTTCTGGAGACTGGACTTCGCCGCCTCCGGCGCCGGCGAAAACCCGGAGTCGATCCGCGAGTTCTGGAGGAACTCGGTGAAATGGCTGGCCGAGGCGCGGCGCGGCGGCAGGGTGCGGGCAGCCCCGGAGCGGCCCGTGTACCGCAGCGGCGAGGAGGTGGCCGTGTACGTGGCGGTCTTCGACGAGCTGATGCGCCCCCTGCCCGGCGCCGAGGTCACCGCGGCCGTTGCCGGCCGCTCGCCCAAGATCCTGCAACCCCATGGCGACGGGCGCCACCGGGGCGTCTGGACGGGGCTCGAAGTCGGCACCCACACCGTCGCCGCCGAGGCCCGCTGGAACGGCGGGAAAGTCGGCAGGGATTCGGTGGAGTTCGTCGTCGACGCCTACTCCCTCGAGGCTTCCGACGTGCGCCCCGACCACCGGCTGCTGCGCCGGGTGGCCGAGGCCAGCGGAGGTGAGTTCGTGGAGGCGGAGGATTGGAGCGCCGCCCTGGAGCGCCTCGAGACGCCGCCGCGCCTGGTTTCCGAGACCACGAGGTTCGAGCCCTGGGGCAGGTCGTGGGTCCTGGCGGTCCTGGTCGCCGCTCTCGCCGCCGAGTGGGTGCTGCGCAAGCGCGGCGGCATGCTCTGATTCGGCGCCGGCCCGGTGCGAACATCCGCGGTTCTGCGTACCTTTCGGGGTGCCGCAACAACCCCCGCCCCATCCCCGGGGACTCAGAGGCGCAACCCCCGACACCGCGTCTCCTGCAGGGTTGTCTCTCCCCGTTCCGGCGAGCCGGAATTCCCGCTTCCCCTGTCCCGAAATTCATCGACGGAGTAGTGCGGAATGGCAGCAACCGCGGATCGCTTTGTCTCCCGGGAAAGGCGAGCCCATGTCAGCGGTGTCCTGCTGGCGGCCCTCGGCGTCTTCCTTCTGATCAGCCTGGCGACCCATTCGGAGTTCGACCCCCCGGCCTCGACCCGGGAGCCGGTGGAGAGCTACAACTGGGGAGGCAGAATCGGCGCCTGGTTTTCCTGGGGCGCTCTCAACGCCGTCGGCTGCGCCGCCTACGTCCTGCCGGTCCTGGGCCTGTTCTGGGGGTGGCACCGACTCACCGGGCAGCCTGCGCGCGCCGGGGTGAGGCGCTCGGCGGGCATGGCGGGGTTGGCCCTGATTGCCAGCGTCGCCGCCGGACTGCCGCACTACTCGAGCCGCGTCGCCTTCGAGATGGGTGGGTTTTTCGGCACCGAGATGAGCTCCCGCCTGCTGATTCCCTACCTCGGCCGCCCCGGTTCCGTCGTGCTGCTGTCGGCGCTGCTTGTCGCTTCCCTCCTGGTCGGCACGGACCTGCGGGGGCGGCACTTCCTGGCCCCGGCAAGGTTTGCCGCGGCCGCGGTCAGGGCCGCTGGCAGGTGGTTTTCCCGCCCGTTCCGCCGCCGCCCGCGGGCGTACGCCAAGGTCGAGACGGTTGCGGAGGAAGAAGCGGTGCCGGTGCGGGATATCCGGCGGCTGCCGGAACCGGCCCAGGCAGCCGGTCCCGGGAGGGCCGGGGGAGACCAGACCCCGGTGCATGTACCCGCCCTGGTCCGGGAGCGCGCCCCCGAACCGGTCGAAGAGCGTCCCGTCGAGCCGGTTCACGAGCCTCCCGCAGAGCCGGTTGTCGTGGAGCCGACGGCCTCGCCCGACCGCGGCGGCCTCCGTTCCGGCAATGGCGGGAGATCCGCGGGAGTCGGGCCGAACGGCGGCGCAGCCGGCTCCCCTGCCGCCGCAAGGAGGCCGGAAAAGAGCGCGGCGCGGCAGCCGGCCAGGGGGAAAGCGGCTCCTGCGTCGACTCCTGCCAGGAGCGCGCCGGCGGTGGCCGGGAAACCCGGTTCCCCCCCGCAGGACGGCGGTTCCTACCGCATTCCCCCCCTGGACCTGCTCGATCCGCTGCCGCGCGCCCGCCGGGGAATGGAGCGGGACCAGTTCCTGGAGAACGCCAGGATGCTCGAGGAGGCGATGGGGAACTTCGACGTCACCGGGAAAGTCACCCAGGTGAGTCCCGGACCGGTGGTTACCCGCTACGAGGTGGAGCCGGCCCCCGGCGTCAAGGTCAACCGCATCGTCACCCTGTCCGACGACCTCGCCCGCGTCATGAGCGCCAAGGGGATCCGCATCCAGGCGCCCGTTCCCGGCAGATCGGTGGTCGGCGTGGAGATCGCCAACCAGAAGCAGGAGACCGTCTACCTGCGGGAGATCGTCGAGTCCGCGGAGTTCCGCAACTGCACCGCGACCCTGCCGATGGCACTGGGAAAGACCATTTCCGGAGAGCCCCTGATCGCCGATCTCGCCCGTATGCCCCACCTGCTCGTCGCCGGCGCCACCGGTTCGGGGAAGAGCGTCTGCATCAACAGCCTGGTTTCGAGCATCCTCTTCAAGGCGACCCCGGACCAGGTGCGCCTGCTGATGGTCGACCCGAAGGTCGTCGAGCTGACCGTGTACAACGACATTCCGCACCTGCTGGTGCCGGTGGTGACCGAGCCGAAGAAAGCCTCCGAAGCGCTCAAGTGGGCGGTCGCCGAAATGGAGTCGCGCTACCAGCTGCTGGCCAAGCTCGGCGTCCGCAACCTCGCCGACTACAACCGCAAGGTGGAGAACCTCGCCGATGACGAAGCTCCCCCCGACGACCGGCCCAGACCCCTTCCTTACATCGTCATCGTCGTCGACGAGTTCGCCGACCTGATGATCACCGCCCCGGCCGACGTCGAGACGTCGCTGATGAGCCTCGCCCAGAAATCGAGGGCGGTGGGGCTCCACATCATCCTGGCGACCCAGCGCCCCTCGGTCAACGTGATCACCGGGGTCATCAAGGCGAACTTCCCGTCGCGCATCGGCTTCCAGGTGGCGTCGAAGACCGACTCCCGCACCATCCTCGACATGAACGGCGCCGAGCGCCTCCTGGGCAGGGGGGACATGCTCTTCCTGCCCGGGGGACAGGGAGAGCCGATCCGGATTCACGGCGCCTTCATTTCCGGTGAGGAGACCGAGCGCCTGGTCGCCTCGATCCAGTCCTGCGGGTACGAGGCCGAGGAGGTCGAGGTCTTCTTCGGCCGTACCGATTGCGACGCGGAAGCCGACGAACGGGACGAGCTGTTCGACGAAGCGGTGCGCACCGTCATCGTCCACCGGCAGGCGTCGACCTCCTTCCTCCAGCGGCGCATGAAGATCGGCTACTCCCGCGCCGCCCGCCTGATGGACGAGCTCGAATCCGCCGGCATTGTCGGACCCGCATCGGGAGCCAGGCCGAGGCAGATCCTGGTCGAGGACCAGGGGCCGAGCCTCGCCGAGGCCGCCGCCGCCCTGGAAGAGGAGGAAGCGGCGGGATAGCCGCGGCCATGCTCCTTCCCGCGCTGCTGGCGTGCCTGCTGGCGCTGTCCGCCGCTCCCGCCGCTGCCGTGAACGGGGCGGAGGTCATCGAGCGCATGCAGAAGCGGCTGGCGAAATCGAAGAGCTTTTCCGCCCGCTTCGAGAAGCGCTTCTACTGGGCCGTCCTCGACAAGCGGCTGACCCAGAAGGGCCGGATCTACACGCGCAAGCCGGGGAAGTTCCGCGTCGAGGTGGGAGAGGACCTCGTCGTCGCCGACGGGCGCTCGATCTGGGCCTACAGCGGGCAGAACAGGCAGGTGATCGTCAGCGACTACGACGCCGGCCTGCAGACTCCGTGGGAGATCCTCGTCGACTACACCGAGAGCTTCACCCCGGTTTCGATCCGGGAGACCGAGCTGTCGGGGCGCTCCTGCTACGCCGTCGTCCTGCAGCCGCTGCGGCGGGGGACCGCCGGGGAAGGGGGCCGCATCGAAAGGATGGAGGTCTGGGTGGACAAGCGGCGCTGGCAGCTGCTGCAGATCGAGCAGCTCGAGGAGAACGGCGACCTGCGCACCTACCTTCTCGAGGACCACAAGCTCGACAAGAAGCTCGACGACGACCTGTTCCTGTTCGAGGCCCCGCCAGGCGTCGACGTGATCGACCGCCGGACTTTCAGGACGCGGGAACCCTGACTCCGGGGACGCCGGGACCGGGAGCCTTGCGAGCCGGGGGCCGGGACGGCCGGACTTCCCCGCCCGGTTCCCGGGGCCGGACACCAGGTCCTGGCGCCGCGCCGGGCAGAACGGCACACGGAATGTCCCCTCCATTCAGCGCCCTGCGGCCGCCGCTGTTGCTTCCGGTGCTGATGGCGGCCATGGCGACGGCCGGGCCCGCCTTTCCCGCCGACTCCGCGCCGCCCGTCGAAAGCGTCTGGGTGTTCCTGCGCGACAAGCCCGCCGGGGACCGCCGCCTCGACTGGCCCCGGCCGGGGGCGCTGCAGCCCTCGCCGCGGCTCGACCTCGACGTCGACGGGGAGTACCTCGACGCCATCCGCGCCGCCGGCGCCGCCGTCCGCACCTGCTCGCGCTGGTTCAACGCCGTCAGCGTCGACGCGGCCCCGGAACAGCTGGAGCTCCTGGCCGCCCTTCCCTTCGTGCGCGAGACCGCGCCGGTGCGCCGGGGAGCGCGGCCGCCGCCGCCGGCTCCCGGGGCGGTACCCCCGGTTTCCCCCAAGCGGGCCGGAGACGGGTACGGTCCGGGATTCGAGCAGCTCTCGAGCATCGGGGTCGTCGCCCTGCACAACGAGGGATTCACCGGGCAGGGGATCCGCGTAGCCCTGCTCGACGCCGGCTTTCCCGACCGGGGCCACCGGGCCTTCGCCCACCTCGACGTCGTCGCCGAGCGCGACTTCGTCAACGGGGCCGCCGCTGCCGGGGAGCCGGGACCTTTGCCGCGCGGGAGCAACCACGGCACGCAGGTGCTGTCGGTGCTGGCCGCCTGGGACCCGGGAAACCTGCTCGGCGCCGCCCCCCACGCCGAGTACCTGCTGGCGACCACGGAGGACGTCCGGCGGGAGCTGCCGGTCGAGGAGGACTTCTGGGTCGCCGGGATCGAGTGGGCCGACAGCCTCGGCGCCGACGTCGTCAGCTCGTCGGTGGGGTACAACCAGTTCGACGACGGTACCGGGTACCTGTTCGAGGACCTCGACGGCCGCACCGCCCTGGCCACGATCGCCGCGGAGATCGCCGTCTCGCGGGGCATCGTCGTCGTCTCCGCCGCCGGCAACGAGGGGAACAAGCCCTGGCGCTACGTCACCGTGCCCGCGGACGGGGCGAACGTGATCGCCGTCGGCGCCGTGGAGCTCGGGCAGGAGGCGATCGCGCCTTTCAGCTCCAGGGGACCGACCGCTGACGGCCGCATCAAGCCGGACGTCGTCGCTCCCGGCACCGGCATCGTCGTCGTCGATACCACCCGGCAGGAGTCGGAGGATTCGTTCAGCGGCTACCGGCGCAGTCGGGGCACTTCCTTCGCCGCTCCCCTGGTCAGCGGGGCGGCCGCCCTCCTCAGGCAGATCCATCCGGGCTGGACCCCGGCCGACGTCGCCGCCGCCCTCAGGGGTACGGCGCGCGACCTCGGGGATGCCGGCCCGGACACCACCTACGGCTGGGGACTGGTCGACGCGCTGGCTGCCAGCGGGGTGGAGATCGAGCTGCCGCCGCGCAGCCTCGCCCACGCGCCGTTCCCCAATCCCTTGCATTACAGCGGCGCCTCGGAGCCGGCGCTCTACTTCCCGGTCGAGCTCGCTTCCCCCGACGAGATCGAGGTCAGCATTTTCACCGCCGCCGGCCAGCTCGTAGGCCTCGCGAACCAGCGCCTCGAAGCGGGGCGCTACACCGGCAGGCATCGGGCCCTGCGCTGGCGTCCACCTGCGCATCTGGCGAGCGGAATCTATCTTTACAGGCTGCGGGGAGGGGGGCTGTCACAGAGGGGGAAGATCGCCCTTATCAGGTAGGGTTCCGCATGAGACCGGCAATGACCAGGGGGAGCGGCAAGGGACTCCGGAGTCCTCGCTACCGGACCTTGAACCGCATCGTGCTGATGTCCTGCGCGGTCTTTGTGCCCCTCTACCTGGCGATCCGCTTCACCGGTGGATCCACCGAGAAGCTCGAGGTGCTGCCGGACCTGTTGGAGCGGGTGAAGAATCCGATCGTGTGGGAAGTCCCCGAGGACGGCGTCCGCTACTTTCATTTTTTCAAAGGGGAGCCGGACGAGGGCGACAAGTTCGTCCTGGTGACCTTGCGCATGCAGGCGAGAATGAAGATCGGCTACCCGATCGTGCCGCGGTGTTTCCGGCTGGTCGACAGCGCCGATCTCCTGCACTACCCGCTGTCGAGATCGCCGCTGTTCATCGAGCGCGGGGACGAGTTCCGCCTCGACAGGGACGACGCGTTCGCGGGGGACCTGTTGTTCGAAATCCCGCGCGACCGCGACGCCGTGAGGCTCCTCTTCGACCGCTACCAGGAATAGCCGGGCGGCGGCGCCGCCCGATTTCGGGAATCGCCGCTGCCCCGCCCGCCCGGCCAATTGCCGGTTTCGGGGAACTGCCCCCGTGACCGGTGCTTCCGTTAAAGGGGCGTTCACCGCATTCACAAGGGAGAAGCGACATGCCAGGCCTGGAGGAAATCCTGACTGGGAGCAGGGAACGGATGGAACGGCTGCGGGGGTATCTTTGACTTCGACAACAAGAAGCGGCAGCTCGCCGTAATCGAGGCGGAGATGGCCCGCGGCGACTTCTGGAGCGACCGGAAGAAGGCCGAGGCCATCACCCGGCAGTCCCGCGACATCGTGGACCGGCTCAAGCCGTGGGAGGAGCTCGACCGGCAGCTGAGCGACCTCTCCGAGCTGCACGAGCTGGCCGCCGCCGAAGGGGACGGCGAGGCCCTGGCCGAGTTCGAGCAGGAGGCCCGGACCCTGGTGGTGCGGCTCGAGGATCTCGAGCTGCGCAACATGCTCGACGACCCGGATGACTCCAAGGACGCCATCGTCGTCGTGCACTCCGGCGCCGGCGGCACCGAGGCCGCCGACTGGGCCGAGATGCTGATGCGGATGTACAGCCGGTGGATCGAGCGCAGCGGCTTCCAGGGCCAGGTCATGGACCTGCAGCCGGCCGAGGAAGCCGGCATCAAGGGGGCGACCATCGAGGTCACGGGCAAGTACGCCTACGGGTACCTCAAGGCCGAGGCCGGGGTTCACCGTCTCGTGCGCATCTCCCCGTTCGACGCCAACAAGCGCCGCCACACCTCGTTCGCGTCGATCTTCGTCTACCCCGAGGTCGACGAGATCCCCAACGTCGAGCTCAGGGAGGACGAGCTCCAGTACGAGACCTTCCGCGCCGGCGGGGCCGGAGGCCAGCACGTCAACAAGACCTCCTCCGCGGTCAGGCTCACCCACCTGCCGACCGGGATCTCCGTCCAGTGCCAGAACGAGCGCTCCCAGTTCAAGAACAAGGCGACCGCCCTGAAGGTGCTGACGGCGCGGGTCTACCAGCACTTCAAGGAGGAGGAGGAGAAGAAGCAGGAAGCGGTCGAGAGCACCAAGAAGAGCATCGAGTTCGGCAGCCAGATCCGCAGCTACGTCCTCCACCCGTACAACCTCGTCAAGGACCACCGCACCGGGCACGAGACCGGCAACGTGCAGGCGGTGATGGACGGTCAGCTCGACGACTTCATCAGGGCGTACCTGATGGAAACATCCCGGTTGGTGTCGAATTGACGAAACTGTCGACATCCAGTTCGAAAGGCGCGGGGATTTCCATCGGATTCGACGCGGCCGCAGAAGGCGTGATCGCCCCTGGGGGCGGGGACCTGGGCACCGGATGCGGTACGAGTTCTTCATAGCGAAGCGCTACCTGCAGTCCAAGCAGCGCACCGGGTTCATATCGGTGGTCGCCTTCATCGCCGTGGGCGGGGTCATCCTCGGGGTGGCCGCCCTCGTAATCATGCTCTCGGTCACCAACGGTTTCTCCGGCGAGGTGAGGAACCGGCTGATCGGGATGAACGCGCACGTCTCCATCCACCGCTTCTACGGAGACCCGATTCCCGCGTTCGAGGAGGTTATCGAACGCGCCTCGGGCGAGGAGGGGGTGGTCGCGGCGGCGCCGGTGATCGAGGGCAAGGTGGTGGTCGCCGGCGAAAAGGAGATGGACGGGCTGTTCCTCTGGGGGATCGATCCGGAGAGTTTCCCCCGCGTCTCCGACCTCCCCGGGCACCTGTACGACAGCCGCGGCGAGCTGCGCCTCGGCGTTCTGCCGGGAAACAGGCATCCGGGTATCGTCCTCGGCCGCCACCTCGCGGCGCGCCTGCGGGTGGGGATCGGCGACCAGGTGCTGCTGATGACGGTCAGGGGAATGGAGCGGGACGACCTGCTGCGCGGCATCACCCCCCGCCTCGACCCGTTCGTGGTGACCGACCTGTTCGAGAGCGGCATGTACCACTACGACGACAACTTCGGGTTCATCTCCCTCGACGAGGCGCGGCGCGTCCTCGACACCGGGGAAGCGGTCACCAACGTGCACCTGCGCGTCGCCGACCTCGACGAGGCGAGCGAAATTCGCCGCCGCCTCGAAGCGGACCTCGGCTATCCCTACCGGCTGACGGACTGGACCCAGCGCTTTCCCGAGCTGTTCGAGTGGATGGAGCTCGAGAAGTGGGTGATCTTCATCGCCCTCAGCCTGATCATCGTCGTCGCCGCTTTCAACATCATGTCGATTCTCAGCATGTCGATTCTGATCAAGACCCCGGAGATCGGGATTCTGCGCGCCATGGGGGCGCGGACCGGGGGCATACGCCGCATCTTCATCTACCAGGGGGCCGCCATAGGCGGCTTCGGCACCGCCCTCGGCTGCCTGTGCGGCTTCGCCGTCTGCTGGGTGCAGGGCCGCTTCGAGATCATCTCCATCCCGAGCAACATCTACATCATCAGCTCGCTGCCGGTCGACATGCAGTGGCCGGACTTCGTCGTGGTGTCGGCGGTCAGCCTGGGAATCTGCCTGCTGGCCTCCGCGTTCCCCGCGCGCCGGGCCGCGTCCCTGCAGCCGGTCGACGCCATTCGCCACATCGCCTGAGAACCATGGACGTTCCCTCCAGTGAGGTAGCGCTGCGCGCCCGCGGCATCAGCAAGAGCTTCGTTTCCGGAGGCGGCGAGCTGCGGGTGCTGAAGGAGATCGATCTCGAGGTGGCGCGCGGAGAGATGCTGGCGATCACCGGGGCCTCCGGTGTAGGCAAGAGCACCTTGCTCCATATCCTCGGGACCCTGGACCGGCCCACCGCCGGAGAGCTGGAGATCGAGTCCGTCGACGTCCTCGGGCTCGGCGGGGACGAGCTGTCCGACTTCCGCAACCGCAACATCGGCTTCGTGTTCCAGTTCCACAATCTGCTGCCCGAGTTCACCGCCCTCGAGAACGTGATGCTGCCCGGGCTGATCGCCGCCGGGGCGGAACAGGGGGTGCGCCGCCGCGCCGTCGACCTGCTCGGCCGGGTCGGGCTCGAGCAGCGCCTGCAACACAGGCCGGGAGAGCTGTCCGGCGGCGAGTGCCAGCGGGTCGCCGTGGCGCGCGCGCTGATCCGCACCCCTTCGGTGGTGCTCGCCGACGAGCCGTCGGGGAATCTCGACACCGCCGCCAGCCAAACCCTGCACGGGATGATGAGAGAGCTGGCTCGCGCCGAGGGCCAGACCTTCGTGGTCATGACCCACGACCAGCGCCTCGCCGGCGCCCTGGACCGCAGCGGCAGCATCGAGGGCGGCGTCCTCCACCTGAACTGATCCCGGAAGCGCAACCGTGAGCCCCCCAGTCTGTCAGTCCTGCCAGGAGCGCGAGGCGACCATCCTGTTCAGGCATATCCGCGGCAACGAGAAGCGCACCCTCCGCCTGTGCTCCCGCTGCGCCGGGCAGCGCGCCCGCAAGTTCGAGGAAGGGTCCCCGGAAACGCCCGCGCCCTCCGCCGCCGGCGGGCCGGAGGCCAAGCCGGACTCCCCGCCGAAGAAGCCGGCTGCGAAACAGATCAACGTGGTTGTCGGCCACCTGTCGCTGTCGGAGTCCACCGAGCAGGTGGAATGCGGCGAGTGCGGAATGACCTACAAGGACTTCCGCAAGGTCGGCCGCCTCGGCTGCGGGGGCTGCTACTCGGCGTTTTCTTCCCAGCTCGAGCGCCTGTTCAAGCGCATTCACGGCGCCGTGCGCCACGAGGGCAAGGGGCCGCGCCCTTCCTCCCCGGAGTTCCGGTCCGGAGACGAATGGCAGAAGCTGAAGGAGGCGCTGCGCCAGGCGGTCGCCGAGGAGGCGTACGAGAAGGCCGCCGCCATCAGGGACCGGATCGCCCAGCTCGAGGCGTCGGAAGAAACCGGGGCGTCCGGCGGCGAGGCCGGCGGGCGGGAACCGTGAACTTCGACACCCTTATCCAGTCGATGCCGGTCTGGCAGAGCGGCGCCGGCGACGAGGACGGAATCGTCGTCAGCTGCCGGGCCAGGCTGGCCCGCAATATCGCCGGGTTTCCCTTCGAGACCAGGATCACCGATGCCGGGCGCGACGGGGTTGTCGAGAAGGTCCTGGCGGCCGCAAAAGGCTGCCCGCCGATGGACGGCTCCTCCTACTACGACATGAGCGCCCTCGACGGGAACGAGCGCAGGGTGCTGGTGGAACGGCACCTGATCAGCCCCGCCCTCGCCGGCGGCAAGGGGCAGCGCGGGGTTCTGTTCAATCCCGAGGAGTCGCTCAGCGTCATGATGAACGAGGAGGACCACCTGCGCCTGCAGGCGATCTTCCCCGGCCTCGACGCGACCGGCGCCTGGTCCGCGGCAAACGCTCTCGACGACGGGCTCAGCCGGTCTCTCGAGTACGCCTTTTCGCCGGACCTCGGCTTTCTGACCGCCTGCCCCACGAACACGGGGACGGGGCTTCGCATGTCGGTGCTGGTTCACCTTCCCGGACTGGTGTTGACCGAGGACATGGAGAGGGTGGTCCAGGGACTGAACCAGCTGTCCTTCGCCGTCAGGGGGGTGTACGGGGAAGGCAGCAATCCCGCCGGCAACCTGTTTCAGCTTTCCAACCAGTCGACGCTGGGCTCGGGGGAGGAGAAGATCGTCGCCGAGCTGCTGCGCCTGGCCGGGCAGGTGGTCGAGTTCGAACGCAACGCCCAGGAGACGCTGCTCCAGGAAGCGCGCTCCCGGATCGAGGACAAGGTGTGGCGGGCGTACGGCTTGCTGTCTCAGGCGCGGGTGCTGAGCAGCCAGGAGTTCATGAACCTGCTGTCGGCGGTGCGGCTCGGCTACAGCACCGGCCTGGTCCGGGAGGTGACCCCGAGGTTCCTGAACCAGCTGATGGTCGTCACCCAGCCGTCGCACCTGCAGGCCGCTGCCGGAAGGGCCCTGGAGCCGGACGAAAGGGATGTCCGGCGGGCGGAAATGGTGCGCAGGAAGCTCACGGAATCAGCCGCCGAACAGCGCTAGCCCCGGGGGCGGCCCTGCTTGACAGGCAAATATCGGATTGCTAGCTTCGAAAAACAGGAGAAAGAGTGTAGGAGGTTGTAAATGAACAACATGTTCACGGATGGCGTGAAGAGGGTGATGCAGTATGCCCGCGAGGAATCGGCGCGGCTCGGACACAACTACATCGGCACCGAGCACCTGCTGCTCGGCATCATCAAGGAAGGCAAGGGCAAGGCGGTAACGGTTCTCACCAACCTCGGACTGAACCTCGATACGGTTAAGCAGTCGGTAGAGGACTACGTCGCCACCTCCGGCGGCACGATGACCATCGGCGAGGTGCCGTTCACTCCCAGGGCGAAGCAGATACTCGAGGTGGCCGCCAACGAGGCCAAGGAGATGAAGACGCAGTTCGTCGACATCGAGCATCTCCTGCTCGCGCTCCTGAAGGACAAGGAGGGGGTGGCGGCGCAGATCCTGGCAGCCTTCGGCGTCGACTTCAAGACCGCCATGGAAGAGACCGTGGCGGTGCTCGAGGGCAAGTCGAGCAGCCAGAAGGAAAAAGGGAAGAAGAGCAAGACCCCGTTCCTCGACCACTTCGGCCGCGACCTGACGCAGCTCGCCCGCGAGGGCAAGCTCGATCCCGTAATCGGCCGCGAAAAGGAGATCGAGCGCGTCACCCAGATCCTCAGCCGCCGCAAGAAGAACAACCCCATCCTCATCGGCGACCCCGGGGTCGGCAAGACCGCCATCGTCGAGGGCCTCGCCCAGCGGGTCGTCGAGAAGCGGGTTCCCCAGATTCTGCTCGACAAGCGCCTGGTAACCCTCGACATGGGCGGCGTCGTCGCCGGCACCAAGTACCGCGGCCAGTTCGAGGAGCGCATCAAGGCGGTGCTCAACGAGCTGCATCAGAACCACGACGTCGTGATCTTCATCGACGAGCTGCACACCATCGTCGGGGCCGGCAGCGCCGAAGGCACGCTCGACGCCTCCAACATGTTCAAGCCGGCCCTCTCCCGGGGAGAGCTGCAGTGCATCGGCGCCACCACCCTCGACGAGTACCGCAAGTACATCGAGAAGGACGGCGCCCTCGAACGCCGCTTTCAGAGCATCATGGTCGACCCTCCCTCCGTGGAGGACACGGTCGAGATCGTCAAGGGGCTGCGGTCGAACTACGAAGCCCACCATCACGTCAAGTTCTCCGACGAGGTCATCGCCTTCGCGGTCCGCCAGGCCGACCGCTACATCTCCGACCGCTACCTGCCGGACAAGGCGATCGATGTCATCGACGAGACCGGGTCCCGGGTGCACCTGTCCCGGCTCAGCCCTCCCGACGCGATCGGCAAGCTCGAGGCCAAGATCCAGGAGATCGAGCGCAGCAAGCTCGAGTGCTCCGAGAAGCAGGAGTTCGAGGAGGCCGCCCGCCTCCGCGACGAGGCCCACCGCCTGCGCGAATCCCTGCAGCAGAAACGGCGTGCCTGGGAAGAGGAGGTGAGAAGCGAGGTCGTCGAGGTCACCGAAGACGACATCGCCGAGGTGATCTCCAGCGTTTCGGGAGTCCCGATCCAGCGGCTGGCGGCCAGCGAGAGCGAGCGGCTGCTGACCATGGAAGGGGAGCTCAGGAAGATGGTGGTCGGACAGGAGCAGGCGATCGGCACCATTTCGAGGGCGATCCGCCGAAGCCGCGCCGGCCTCCAGGACCCCAAGCGCCCCATCGGGTCCTTCATTTTCCTGGGGCCCACCGGGGTGGGCAAGACCTACCTGGCCGCCAAGCTCGCCGAGTTCCTGTTCGGCGACGAAGAGGCCCTGATCACCGTCGACATGTCGGAGTACATGGAGAAGTTCTCGGTGTCGCGGCTGATCGGCGCGCCCCCCGGTTACGTCGGCTTCGACGAGGGGGGTCAGCTGACCGAGCGCGTGCGGCGGCGCCCGTACTCGGTGGTGCTCCTCGACGAGATCGAGAAGGCCCATCCCGACGTCTTCAACATCCTCCTGCAGATCCTCGACGAGGGGCGCCTTACCGACAGCACCGGGCGCAAGGTGGATTTCCGCAACACCGTGCTGATCATGACCTCCAACGTCGGCAGCCGCGAGGTCGGCACCGGCGGCGTCCTCGGCTTCCAGAAGTCGGATGCCGACAGCTACCAGCAGGTGATGGAGAACAAGATCACCGACGCGATGAAGAAGACCTTCAACCCGGAGTTCCTGAACCGCATCGACGACACCGTCGTTTTCCACGCCCTGCGCAAGGAGGACATCGCCGCCATCGTCGACATCACCCTTCGCGAGTTCAAGGAGCGCCTCGGGCATCAGGGCATCGCCGTCAGGATCACCCCGGGGGCCAAGAACCTGATCGCCGAGAAGGGGTTCGACCAGGCCTTCGGCGCCCGCTACCTCAAGCGCACGGTCCAGAAGCTGCTGGAGGATCCGCTCGCCGAGGAGATCCTCCAGGGGCGCTTCAGCGAGGGCAGCCGCATCAGGGTCACCAAGAAGGGTGAGGACCTCGTGTTCGACGACGAACGGGAAAACGCCGAGGTCGTCGCACCCGGGAGCAGGTCCGCTGGCAAGGGGGGATAGTGTCCCGTCGCAGAGATAGATTGACAGAATTGGGATGCCGAGGCGCCCGGCTCACAAGGCGCCCGAGCGAGTCGTACCGAGGTGTACGGCGAGTGAGGGCAACGCCGTGAGCCGGGATGGATCGGCATCCCAATGTCGAGATATTTCTGCGACGGGACACTGACAGCAACAGACCGCGCTGTTGACGGCCGCGCTGCGGCTTGCGCCATCGATAAGCCGTTTTGTCCAGAAGCGAACATCCCTGGATAGAACGGCTTTTTGGATTCCGGCGCCCTTTCTTCGGAGGTATCATGCATCCCATGCACACATTCCGTCGCTTCGTTCCGGCTGTCGCCGCGGTCCTCGCCGCCGCCTTTGCCGGCGCCGCGGGCGCCCAGAACGCGATCTCGGAAGTCGAGATACGGGGCGAGCTGCGCCGCGTCGCACCGTCCCTGATCCGCACCACCCTGGGGCTGGCGCAAGGGGTGGAGCTTTCGCAGGAGAACGTCCAGGAGGCGATCCGGTCGCTCCAGGGCCTCAACGTGTTCGAAGACATCCAGGTATGGGGGCAGGAAACCGCCGAAGGGGTGAAGGTCATCGTCGTGGTGACGGAGTACCCCGCTCTCGAGGGGATTCGCTTCAAGGGGCACAAGGAGCTGAAGGAGAAGGAGATGAAGGAGGCCCTCGGCCTCGTCATCGGCCAGGTCACGGCTCCGCGGGACATCGCCCGGGGGCGTCAGAAAATCCTCGATATGTACAGGGACAAGGGATATCTCCGGGCCGAGGTGACCGGCCGGGTGTTCGACGCCGACGAGGAGGGGAAGGTCTACCTTCAGTACGACATCGACGAAGGGGACAAGGTGCGGATCAAGACCGTCACCTTCGCCGGCAACGAGGCCCTGGGCGACGGCAAGCTGAAGAAGCAGATGGAGACCAAGGAGAACCGCTGGTGGCGGAAGGGTGAGTTCAAGCCGGAGGTCTTCGAGGAGGACAAGCAGAAGCTGGTCGCCTATTACCGCAGCGAGGGGTACCAGCAGGCCCACATCCTGCGCGACACCGTCTACTACGACAGCACCCGCAAGGACCTGTTCATCGACATCGAGATTGAGGAGGGGGCGAAGTACCGGGTCGGCGCCGTCACCTGGAACGGCAACGAGCTGTTCGAGGAATCCGAGCTGAGCGGCCACCTCGGCCTGGGCGAGGGGGATGTCTTCAGCATGCCCTCCCCCCAGCTCGCCTACAACGTCAAGAACGCCTACTTCGAGAAGGGCTACCTCGACACCGAGGTCATACCGAGCGAGATCACCCGCAACGACAGCATCGACGTCCATTTCCAGATCTACGAGGGGGAGCCGTTCAAGGTTCGCCGCGTCGAGGTCAGGGGGAACGTCCGGACCCGCGAGAAGGTGCTGCGCCGCGAGATCCAGCTGCGCCCGGGAGCGGTCTACAAGCAGAGCGCCATGGAGGAGAGCAAACGGCGCCTCTACATGCTCGGGTACTTCAAGGACGTCCAGGTTCGCGATCACGTCAGCCCGATCGAAGGGGACCGGACCATCGATCTGGCTTTCGAGGTGGAGGAGCAGCGCACCGGGGCCGCCTCGATGGGGGCCGGGTACAGCGGCCGCGACAAGCTGGTCGGAACCATCGGACTGCAGATCCCCAATTTCCGCGGCAAGGGCCAGAACCTCGATTTCAGCTGGGAGTTCGGGTACCGGCGCGAGCAGTTCCTCGTCGGCTTCACGGAGCCGTGGCTGCTCGATACCCCCACCAGCTTCTCGTTCCGCGTGTACACCCTGAAGCAGCAGTACTACAACGACTTCAGCTTCAAGCGCAACTCGGTGAGCATGCGGGTCGGCAGGCGCCTCGAGCGCCCGTCGAACGCCTCGGTCAGCTTCGGATACCAGCTCAGGGACGAGAAGTACACCGACTTCGGCGATACCTTCGACGAAGGTCTGCGCAGTTCGGGCCGCTACGCCCCGCGGACGACGAGCAGCTTCGAGCTGAGCTTCCGGCGCGACACCCGCGACTTCCCGCAGTTTCCGTCCTCGGGGAGCGTCCTCAGCTACACCCCGGAGGTCGCATCCTCCTGGATCGCCGGCGACGTCGACTTCCACCGCCACGAGGTGGCCTGGAACTACTACCGGCCGCACTGGTGGAAGTTCGTCATCGCCCTCGAGTCGAAGGTCGCCGTCGTCGACGGCTTCTCCGACTGGGACGACGAAAACCTGTCCTTCTGGGACCGCTTCACCCCGGGCGGCGTCGACATGTGGGACGGCCAGGTGCGCGGCTACCGCGACGCCTCTCTCGGCCCCAGGAAAAACGGCATCAACACCGGCGGGCGGTCGATGATGATCCTCAACCTCGAATACCGTTTCCCGATCACGGACCGCCAGGTCATCGGCCTGGCGTTCGCCGATGCCGGCAACTCCTGGTCAGCGGTCACCGACCTCGACCCCACCGACCTCAAGCGCTCCGTCGGTCTCGGGTTCCGGGTCATGACGCCGATGCTCGGAATGATCGGCTTCGACTTCGCCTACGGTTTCGACCGCCGCAGCGTCGACGGTGAGAGACCCGGCCTGCAGACGCACTTCCAGTTCGGTCCCAGGTTCTTTTAACAGCTCGAGAGGAGAGCATGAACAAGGTTGCGGTCCCATTTCTGGCGCTGGCGGTCCTGTGCGTCTCGGCAGCCGGCGCCGAGCAGAAGATCGGTTACATCGACTCGGAGGTCCTGCGCGAAAAAGTGCCGGAGTTCAAGGACATGCAGCGGCAGCTCGACCGCCTGAGGCAGCAGTTCGAGCAGGAGGCGATGGACAGGCAGAGCAAGCTGATGAAGCTGCAGGAGGACTTCCGCAAGCAGGAGCTGCTGATGAGCGACGCCAAGAAGGCGGAGATGCAGGCGCAGTTCGACGAGAGCACGATGGAGCTTCAGCAGTTCACCCAGGACAAGTTCGGTCCCGACGGCGAGTTGTTCCGCAAGAACCTCGAGCTGGGTGAGCCGATCTTCCTGATGATCAACACCGCAATCGCCGAAGTCGCCAGGGAGGAGGGCTTCGACTTCGTTTTCGACACCGCCACCAGCGGCGCCATCGTCTACGCCGATCCGGAGCGCTACAACCTGACCGACGAGCTGCTCGAAAGGCTCGAGGAACAGCGCGAGGAAAAGGAGAAGGAAAGGGAGTGACGGCGGGGGAAGACAGCGGCGCCCTCGATCTGGCGGCGATAAGGGAGCTGATTCCGCACCGCTATCCCTTTCTGCTGGTAGACCGGGTACTGGAGTGCGAGCCGGGCAGCCGCCTCGTCGGGATCAAGAACGTCACCGCGGGAGAGCCGTTCTTCCAGGGGCACTTCCCCGATTTCCCGGTCATGCCCGGGGTCCTGGTGATCGAGTCCCTGGCTCAGGCCGGAACCGTGATGATGCTGCAGGACGCCCCCGAGCGGGGCATCCCCTTTCTCGCCGGCCTCGACAAGGTCCGCTTCCGCCGGCCGGTGGTGCCGGGGGACCAGCTCAGGCTCGAGCTCGAGGTGCTGCAGAAACGGCCCGGCTCCTGCCGCCTGGCCGGCAGGGCATTCGTCGGGGATGACCTGGCTGCCCAGGCGGAGATCTTCGCCGTGCTGAGGCCGGCGCCGTCGTAGCCCCCTCCCGCTGACGCCCCCGCTTCCCGCATGCCCAGGCTCAACCACGTAATCGAAGCGCAGCAGTTCGACCGCGAGCTCATGGCCGAGATCTTCAACGTCGCCCGCGAGATGGAAGACGTCGTCCAGCATTACGGGTCGAACATCCTCACCCGGCGCGTCATGGCCACCCTGTTCTACGAGCCGAGCACGCGCACGCGGCTCTCGTTCGAGTCGGCGATGCGGCGCCTGGGCGGGGAGGTCCTGACCACCGAGTCCGCCCAGCAGTTCTCCTCGGCCGCGAAGGGGGAGACCCTCGAGGACACGATCCGGATCGTCGCCGGGTACGCCGACGTCATCGTGCTGCGCCATTTCGAAAGCGGTGCGAGCAGGCGCGCCGCCGAGGTCTCGCCGGTTCCGATACTGAACGCCGGAGACGGAGCCGGCCAGCACCCGACGCAAGCCCTTCTCGACCTGTACACCATCGACCGCGAGCTCGGCAGGATGGACGGGCTTTCGGTGGCGATGGTGGGAGACCTCGCCAACGGGCGCACCGTGCGCTCTCTGTGCTACCTGCTGGCCAAGTTCGACTCGCCGAGGATCTGCTTCGTCGCTCCCCCGGTGGTTCGCATGGCCGACGACATCAAGAGTTACCTGGCCCGCCACGGCGTCGCATTCGAGGAGGCGGAGGACCTCGCCGAGGTCGCCGCGGAAGTCGATGTCATCTACCAGACCCGGATACAGCGGGAGCGGTTCGGCGACCGCATCGGGGACTACGAGCAGGCGCGCGGACAGTACGTCATCGATACATCCATACTCCGGTGCATGAAGAAGGATGCCATCGTCATGCACCCGCTGCCCCGGGTGGACGAGATCACCCCCGAGGTCGATGCCGACCCCAGGGCCGCCTACTTCCGCCAGGCCCACAACGGCCTCTACGTGCGCATGGCCCTGCTGCGCATGGTGCTTTCGGACTGAGCCCGGCGGCGGCTTGACCGGCGGGGAAGCGCCGTTATATTCGGCCCCCTGCCGGCAGCCGAACAGGGAGGGAAGCCGATGTCGTCCAGCAAGGGAAGAGAGAGAGAGAAGGAGTTGAGGCGCCGCCGCAAACGCCGCGAGGAGCGCATCAAGAACCGGATAAAGGAAGCGAGGGCGGGCGCCAGGAAGTAGTTCAGGCCGCGGTGAAGCACACGGGAAACCGCGGGGCCATTATCGAGAGAGCGGACAGAAGACAGACTGTCGGCTCTCTTTCTGTTTGCAGTGAACCGTTCGTCAGCATCGGCGGGGCCATGACTCTCAGGGTTGCCGTAGCCGGGGCCACCGGCATCGGAAAGCACCACGCCAAGTGGTACCATCGCTGGGGATGCGACGTCGTCGGGTTTCTCGGCAGCTCCGGGGAGAGCTGCGCGCGGACCGAAGCCGCCCTGGGCGAGATCTTTCCCTTTGCCGGGCGCGGCTACACCAGCATGGCCGCCCTGCTCGATTCCGAAAAGCCGGACCTCGTCGATGTCTGCACTCCGAACGCAATGCACTTCGAGCACGCCTGCGCAGCCCTGGAAGCCGGCTGCCACGTCCTCTGCGAGAAGCCTCTGGTGTGGGAGGAGGATTCCCCGGGCGAGACCCTGCTGTCGCGGGCCCGGGAGCTCCTGCGGCGGGCGCGGGCGGCGAACCGGGTGTTCGCCGTGTGCACCCAGTACGCCGCGGCGCTGCCCCAATACGAAGAGCTCTACCGGGCCGAGCGCGGGAAGCCCCCGGCAGCGTCGCGGTTCTTCGCCGAGATGGAGACCGTGGCCCGCGGCCGCCAGCGGCACACCGGGGAGATCTGGATCGACATGGGGCCGCATCCGATCAGCATGCTGCTCGCCTGGCATCCCGGGGGCGAGGTGGTCCCCGGCACTCTGCAGACCAGTTTCCGGGACCTGGAAGCCAGGGCAGAGTTCGAGTTCACCACCGCTTCGGGCCGCTGCCAGGTCGACATCTCGGTTCGCGACCGTGTCGACGGCCCCCCGGTTCGCCGCTTCGGGGTCGACGGGTACATCCTGGGATGCACCGGGCGGGCGGACGAAACCGGCGTCTACCGGTCCGTCCTGTCGAGGGGCGAACGCGAGACCGTCGGAGAGGACTTCATGTCCCTGCTGATCGGGAACGTGTGCGACGTGGTCCGCGGCCCGGCCTCGCGGCTGACCGTTCCCGGGGAGCTGGGACTGCGCAACCTCGAGCTCCAGCTGCAGGTGCTGCAGTCGGCCGGCTTCGCCCCCGGCTGACGAGAGGAGATGAACCGCAACGCCGCGGGGTGGCTGGCGGTCATCCTCGCGGCGGGCTTCAGCCTGCGTCTCCTGGGGATCGATTTCGGTCTGCCCAACACCGACTGCCGGCCGGACGAAGGGGTGCTGGCAAGGAAAGCCCTCGCCGCCGCGGGGGGCGACCTCAATCCCGGTTTCTTCCACTACCCCAGCTTTCACATCTACACCCTGGCGGGGCTGTTCGGCGCCTGTTACGCGGCCGGCTGGCTCGCCGGGATATATCCCACCCCCCAGGATTTTCTTCTGCGGTATTTCATCGATCCGTCCGGCCTGTACCTGGCAGGCCGCCTCCTCGGGGCGCTCCTGGGCACCGCTTCCATTTATCTCGTGTACCTGGTCGGCAGGCAGGCGGGGGGTGTCCGGGCCGGCCTCACGGGCGCCGCCTTCCTGTCGGTCTGCTTCCTGCACGTGCGGGATTCCCACTACCTGACGGTCGATGTCCCGGCCGCCTTTTACCTTCTTCTCGCCGCGGTTCTGCTGCTGCGGTTTCTGCGCGCGGGAGGGGCCGGATGGCTGGCGGCTTCCGCCCTGTTTTCCGGGATCGCGGTGTCGACGAAGTACAACGCCGCGATCGTCGTCGCGGTGTTCGCCGGCTACCTCTGCGCCAGGGGCCTGGCGCAGCATCGCAGGTCAGGGCCCCCCCCGGGAGACGGTTCCGCTCCGCGGGTTTCCCTGCAACACGCCGCCGTCTTTGCGGCCGTGACCGCGGTTGCCGCGGCGCTGGGAACCCCGTACGCCGTCCTCGATTTCAACAGCTTCGCCGCCGACGTCCTGTCGGAGAGGGAGCACTTCGCCACAGGTCACGGTCTCGACCTCGGCCGCGGCTGGACCTACCACGCCGCGACCACCCTGCCGGCCGCTCTCGGCTGGCCCCTGTACGCCGCCGCACTCGCCGGCTGTGCAGTCCTGTTTCGGGCCGGGGGGGCGCCCGCCATGCTCGTGGTGGCGATGGTCTTCTACTACGCCGTCGCCGGCTCCGGGAAGACGGTGTTCTTCCGTTACATGCTGCCGCTGGCGCCGTTCCTGTGCGTGGCGGCCGCCTGCGGCCTGGAGCGGCTTTTCGCGGTGGTGCGTATGCGGGCGCTCTGGAGAACGGCAGTCGTGCTGCTCGTTGCCGCCCCTTCCCTGTACGCTTCGGTCCGGCTGGGTATCCTGCTGCAGCGGACGGACACCCGCCTTCTGGCCGCCGGGTGGATCGAGACGCACGTGCCGGCCGGCAGCAGGATCGCCATGGTGGGAAGCGGCTTCGGCTACCCCCGCCTGCATCCCGGCAGGGACTGGCTGGTGCAGCAGCACGAGGACTTCCGCCGCGCCGGGTTCCCCGCGAAGTCGCTGGCTCTGCGGCTGCAGTACGAGTCCTACCCTCCCGGTCCGAGCTACCACCCGCTGTCCGTTCTCCCTGACAACCCGCATTCCCTGAGGAACAGGCTCGTCGGTGTCTCTCCGGGGCAGTTGCTGGATTCCGGGGTGCGCTGGGTGGTCACGCAGACCCACCCGCTGCCGGTTTCCCAGGTCGATCCCGAGTTCGCCCGGCAGTTGCTCCGGCACGGGAAAGCGGCAGCGCATTTCAACTCCGTGCGGGGCAGTTCCCGGGCCTCGTTCGAAAAGACGGACGCGTTCTTCGTTCCATATGCGGGGTTCGGCGAAGTCGTTCGCCCCGGACCGGAGCTCACCATCTACGAGCTGGGCAAGGCGGGGGATTGAACAGCTCCGGTGGTGCGAGCCCTGCGTTCACGGCCCTTCCGGCGCGATTCTCCTTTCGCGCAGAGGAGCGCCGGCCGCCGGCAGCTTGTTTCAGGGCGAGCCGGGGGGCACATTCCCGGGTATGAGCGATTGTTCCGCCGCGGACTGGGTTCCCGCGATGCCCGACGTCGATTCGGTGTTCGCCCGGTACCCCGACCCGTTGCGCGCCCTGTCGGAAGCCGGGATTCCCGCCATCCTTCTGCCCCGCGTTTACCCGCCGGAGCAGTGCGCCGGCCTGATCGGGCGTTTCGTCGAGCGCAACCTGATGAAGGATCCCGACGATTTCCGGCCGGGTGACCGGACGCGCGTCGACATCGGTACCAGCCTCGGAAACCGGGGCAACGACCGCGAAGGCTTCCTCGCCAGCTCCGCGGCGACTCACGAGCTGTTCTCCACCCTGTTCGAAGGCTTCGACGACCCGGTACGCCTGATTTACGATTACCTGCAACGGCTCGCGCCCGGCAGGAAAGTGATGACCGCCAGGGAGCCGGACGGGAGGCGCTACGGGCCGGGGATCTTCCGGATTCACTACGAATCGCACAGCTACAAGCCCCACATCGATCACGTCACCCTGCGAGAGAAGCGGTTCGACTACGCCGTCACCCGCTTCGAGCACCAGTTCGCCGGCGTCCTCTGTCTGCAGAATGCGACCCGCGATGCGGAAACCACCCAGGCGCTGCTGCACCGCTGTCTCTGGAACGAGGAGGTGCAGCCGCACATCGAGGAGGGAACCTTCCCCCGGTACGCCGCCGCCCGCCGGGTACAGAACTTCCGGGTCGAGCTAGGTCGGGGAGACCTCTACTTCTTCAACACCCGCTGCATTCACGAGGTCCCCCCCGTGGTCGGCAGCGACCCCCGCGTCGTCCTCGCGGTGTTCATCGGCTACTCCCCTGACGATCCGGAGATCTTCGTCTGGTCCTGAGCTTGGATGTCTTTTCCAACTGCATTAAAAACAGCAGGTTGAAATACATGCCCGGGCACCGTCGGGAACGCGGGGGCGGTTGCCGGGGGCAACCGGGCTCACTATCTTAATGACTCTTCGAGCGTTTGGCCGCGGGCAGATGGCCTGGGGAGAGGCGCTCGCCACAAGACGAGAACGGGGATCGGATGCCCAATTTCAGCGTCGAGATCCAGGACGACGAGCATTTCGAGAAGGCCTTGCGGCGCTTCACGGTCAAGACCAAGAAATGCGGCCTGATGCGCGATCTGAAGCGCAAGCGCTACTACACCAAACCGTCGGTGCAGAAGAAGATCGATCGCCAGAAGAGCATCAGGCGGCAGAAGAAGGCCGAAAGGCTGGCCGAGCTTGCCGCCGCCGGGATCGACCGCCGAAGCATGCGTGGGGGCAGGGGAAGAGGCCGCGGCGGGTTCGGCAGCGGCGGCGGAGGCCGCAGGTACTAGGCCGGTTCGCCGCAGATTCCGCTGACCAGCTCCGCCCCGATGAACCGGTTGCGCCAGCCCCTCAGCAGCGCGTGCCGCTCGCCGGTCGCCTGTTTTCCCTCCCTGACCAGCGCCCTTACTTCCGAACGCGTCGCCACCAGGGCGTGATCGATTCCCTTGTCGGCGCTCCGACGCTCCAGCAGCTCGATGGCAGCCTTGCTGCGCGCGGCGAAGGTCTTTTCGTAACGCGACCTCGGGTGCCCGCAAGGCAACCTTTCCTCCTGGATTTCCAGTCCCTCCTTCACTGCGCCGACAACGGCCTCACCGTAACGGCGCAGGCGCCGGTCCCGAAACCGCGATAGCTCCTCGGTGCTGGCCGGTTTGCACTGGGCCAGCATCAGCAGCATCCGGTCCGACATCACCCACCCCCGCGGCCGGTTGACCGCCCGCGCCACGCGCTCTCTCCAGGCAGTCAGCTCCCGCAGAATCCCGAGCTCCCGCCGCGTCAGCCGCCCCCGCCCCTTGATCCGCTCGAACTGCAGGCGGGGGTCGCGTTCCCCGTACAGGCTCTCGTCGTCGAGGGAGGACATCTCCTCCCGCATCCAGCTCTCCACCCCCCGCTCCCGGGCCCTGCCGAGGAGCTCCCGGTGCGCCGCGTGCAGAAAGCGCACGTCGTCGAGGGCGTAGCCGATCTGGGTTTCGGTCAGCGGCCGGCGCAGCCAGTCGGTCCGGGTCTCGGTCTTGTGCAGGTCGACCTCCACGAGCTCCGCGAGCAGGTCGCGCAGCGAGATCGTCGAGGAGAGGCCGGCGAACCCGGCGGCGACGCGGGTGTCGAAGACGCTGCGCGGCGCCACGCCGCCGGCGCGCTTGAGGATCGCCAGGTCCTGGACGGCGTCGTGCAGGATCTTGGTGACCTTGGCGTCCGCCAGCAGCGGTCCGAGGGCTGCCAGGTCGACGGCGGTGGCGTCGATCAGGTGAAGGTCGCTGCCTGAAAGGGCGAGCTGGACGATCCCGAGGTTGGGGTAGTAGGTGCGTTCCCAGACTAGCTCGGTGTCGAGCGCGACCAGGGGTTGCCGGCCGGCGCGGTCGACGAGCGCCGCCAGCTCGGTTTGCGAATCGATGAGGGCTGCCAATGCCGCTGGAACGCTATCCCGCTGTTTCCCGAAGCCGTCCCTCGTCGTCGAGCTCGGGCCGGTTGAGGCGCCGGTGATAGGGGGGCTCGAGAATGGCCCGCTGTTCCGCCGTCATCCCCTCAAGCATCTGCTCCGGCCACGGCATGTACCCCGTCGCGTAGGCGAGGTTGGCCGGGGTGTAGCGGTACAGAAGCGAGCGGCGCTCGCGCTCGGAGCGCCAGGGCAGGGTGCCGTGGGTCACCGCCTCGGTGAAGATGACGACGTCCCCGGCGCGGCAGGTGATCGCCCGCACGATCTCCCGCCGGCGGTGCCACAGCTTGATCGGCCGCGGGCAGGCGAAGTTTGCCTTGTGGCTGCCGGGGATCAGGCAGAGTCCGCCGTCCCCCTCCTCGACGTCGGACAGCTGCCAGGCGACGACCGTCAGGCCGTTGTGCATCTGCCCGTCGCGGTAGACGTAGTACTGGTTGGGGTCGAAGTGCGGACCGGAGGAACCGTGCAGGGTGTGCCCCTCGGCTCCTTGGCGCATGGTGATGAGGCCGGGGCTGTGATCCATGCGGAAGCCGGGGCCGACGATCTGGTTGAGGTAAGGGATTATGCGAGGGTGGGACAGCATGAGGCGGAACACGTTGCGCCAGGGCTCTTCCCAGCCCAGCATTCCCCCGAGATCGCCGCGGCCCGTCGTTCCCTTGAGGGTCGTCGATTCACCCGAAAGGGACAGGTCCCCGAGGCGTATGTTGATGGAATCCGCGTGGCGCTCGATGGCGGCGTTGGCCTCGTCCACTTCGGCTGGGGTCAGCACCTGCTCGACTACCAGGTAGCCGTTGAGGTCGAACAGGTACAGCTCTTCTTCGTTCATGCGGGTAGTGGTTGCCGCGGCGGATTGACGGAATCGGGACGCCGGGGGCGCCGGGGTCGCAAGGCGCGGTGAGCGAGTCGTACAGAGGAACGGCGTCCCGACGGCGGCATGCTTCCGCTGCGGGACACCCGGGCTCCGGTCCGACAAGATACCCCCCTGCCGTTCAGGCGGCCAGGGGAACCGTTCCCCCTGCCGGCGGTCGAATGAGGATTACGGGAGGGTGCTCCATGACATGGATCTTCGCTGTCGCAGCTGCCGCCGCCATGGGCGCCGCGGGCTACTGGATCGGGAGACATCACCAGGAGGACCGGGCGGTATACCCGCCCATGCCGGAAATCCGGGAAGAGCTGGAGAAGAGGATCGGGGAAGCGCTGGATAAAGCCAGGGAAGCCCGCGATGCCGTTGCGCTGCGGGCGGGGCCGGATTTTCCCGAACTGCCCGACTCTCCCCTTGCCGAAGACGAGGTTGGGGAGGTGCGCGGCAAGGTAAACGCCGCCGCCGGGATCGCGTCCCTGATGGAGATGCCCCCGAGCCCCGGGAAGCCGGACCTGCCCTTTGAGAAGCATGTCCTTACCGTCGGACCCGGCCGCCGGTTTCTCGATTGGCTGAACAGCCAGGGCTGCGTCGCCGGCGCCCGCGTCCCGGTGGTCGGCGCCGAGGGCGAGACCGCGTACGGGATGCTCACTTCCAACCCGGGGCAGGTGCGGGTCGATTACGAACTGAAGGTTCTCGATGCCGGCGGCCGGATCAGGATGGTGCCCTGCGTCGCCTATCTCGAGATCCAGCGCGCGCCGGAGCTGCTGCCGGTGGAGAACCGGCCGGAGGTGCGGGAACTGCTGTCGGATGAACCGGAGTGAAGCTTCTGCGGAACCTGCGGCAGGTCAGTCCAGCGAGCGGAACGGCGCCTTGTTGAGGTACTCCTCGACGACCTTGCCGCCCACCAGGTGCTCGGTGATTATGCGCTCCAGCTTCTCCACGGTCATCCCGTGGTACCACACCCCTTCGGGATAGACCACGACCGTGGGGCCGCGCTCGCAGACGCGCAGGCAGTCCGCCTTGGTGCGGTGGATTCCCCCCTTGCGCGGGTCGCCGAGGCCGAGCTCGCGCAGCCGCGACTTGAGGTAGTCCCAGCACTTTGCGCCGGTGTCGTCGGAGTGGCACTTCGGCTTGGTCGGCGTCGCGCACAGGAAGATGTGGTGCTTGATCTCGACCGGCTCGACTTCGGGCAGTTGGGTCGTCTCGCTCATTCGGTCCTTCCGTTTCCTTCAGTTGGTTATGAGCCCGTCGACGGAGTTGCTCCGCAGGCTCGGCCCGGATGGACTGTTTCCACGGGCTGTCATGGGTTCCAGTCTTCGTGCAGGGGGCGGTGCGTGAACCTCCGTCCCTTGCTCTCGTAGTCGTCGACGATCTGTCCGTTTCCCTCGAGGATGTACTTGTAGGAGGTCAGCCCCTCCAGCCCGACCGGCCCGCGGCTGTGCAGCCGGCCGGTGCTGATCCCGACCTCGGCCCCCAGGCCGTAGCGGAAGCCGTCGGCGAAGCGGGTGGAGGCGTTGCGCAGGACCGAGGCCGAGTCGACGCTGCGCAGGAACAGGCTGGCCGCCTCGTCGTCCTCGGTGACGATGGCGTCGGTGTGGTGGCTGCCGTACTCGTTGATGTGATCGATCGCCTCGCGCGCCGAGTCGACGACTTTCACCGACAGCACCAGGTCGAGGTACTCCGTCGACCAGTCCGCCTCGGTGGCCGCGGTGACCCCGCCGGCGGCCCCGGCCAGCTCCAGGGTGCGCTCGTCGCCGCGAATCGCCACGCCCTTCCCGGCCAGCGCGGAGAGCGCGCGCGCGAGGAACGGCCCGGCGATGTCGGCGTGGACCAGCAGGGTCTCGACGGCGTTGCAGACGGCGACGTACTGGGTTTTGGCGTCGACCGATATCCGCACCGCCTTGTCGAGGTCGGCCCCCTTGTCGACGTAGACGTGGCAGATTCCGTCGGCGTGCCCCATGACCGGGATGTTGGTGTTGTTCATGATGTGCTGCACGAACTCGTTGCTGCCGCGCGGCACGATCAGGTCGATAGACTCCTCCTGGCCGAGCAGCACCGACACGTCCTCGCGGGTCTCCATCAGGGAGATCCAGCCCTCGGGGATGCCGGCGCGCCTGGTGGCGCCGGCGATGCACCGCGCCAGGGCGGCGTTGGTTTCGGCCGCCTCCCGCCCGCCCTTGAGAAGCACGGCGTTGCCCGACTTGAGGCAGAGCGAGGCGATCTGGACCAGCGCGTCGGGCCGCGACTCGAAGATCACCCCGAGGACGCCGATCGGCACGGTGACCCGGTACAGGCGCAGCCCCTCGTCGAGCTCGCAGGCGCTCCGGGTCGTCCCGAGAGGGTCCTCCTGCGCGAGCACGCTGCGAACCATCTCGACGGTGGCGTCGAACTTGCCGCCCCCCAGGTCGAGCCGCTTGAGCAGGGGTTCCTCCAGCTCCCCGGCGGCGACCAGGGCCGCCCCGTTCTCCAGGTCGGCGGCGTTGGCGGCGAGGATATCCTCTCTCCCTGCGAGCATCTGTTCGGCGATGGCGGCTATGCCGGCGTCGCGGGCCGGGGCCGGGGTCACCGCCAGGGAACGCGCCGCAAGGCGCGCGCCGCGCGCGCGCGCGGCGACGTCGCCGCCGACTGCGCCGGAGGCCGCGGGCGCCGCGGTCACGACCCCTGCTCCTTCAACGCCGACCCGGTCGCCAGGGTCATCATCTTCTGAATGGTGCCGACCACCCGCTGCGGTTCCTCGACGGTGCCCTCGGCGATCAGCACGTAATCGACCAGGAAGGAGGCCCACTCCCTGAGCTCCTCCGACTCCCTCTGCTTGAGCAGCATCTCCCCGAGGTTGGCGATGGCCGGGTGGCGGGGGTTGATCTCGAGGACCCGCTTCGAGGGGGAGAAGCTGTCGTCGGTCATCTGCATCATCCGCTCCATCGTCTGGCTCATCCCGCCCCTGGGGGTGACCAGCACGCAGGGGCTGTCGGTCAGCCGCTGCGACTCCTTGACGTCGCCGACGCGGTTCTCCAGCTCTTTTTTCAGGAAGCTGACCAGCTCTATGGTGCGCTCCCTGTTCTCCTCCACCCCTTCGAGCTTCACCTCTTCCGACAGCTCGAGATCCTCGGCGTCGACGGCCTGGAACTTCTTTCCGTCGAACTCCTGCAGCGAGCCGACCACCCACTCGTCGACCGGGTCGGTCATGTACACGACCTCGAGGTCGCGCTTGCGGAAGGCCTCCAGCAGCGGGCTCTGCTCCACCGCCTCGCGGCTCTCGCCGGTCAGGTAGTAGATCACTTCCTGGTCGGAGGCCATGCGGTCGACGTAGTCCTGCAGGGAGATCAGGCCCTCTCCTTTGTCGTCCCCTTCCCCGTCGGCGAGCTTGCCCGAGAAGCTGCTGCGGTAGCGGGCCAGCTTCGCGATCTGCTCCTTGTTCTCGAAGTCGCGGGCGACCCCCTCCTTCAGGACCATGCCGCAGGAGCTCCAGAACGCGAGGTAGTCCTCCGGCCTGTTGTTCGCCGCGTTCTCGAGCAGCGACAGGATGCGGCGCACCAGCGTCTGCCGGATGCGGGTGACGACGGGATTGTTCTGCAGCGACTCGCGGGCGACGTTGAGGGGCAGGTCGTCGCAGTCGACGACGCCGCGGACGAAGCGCAGGTACAGGGGCAGCAGGTCGTTGCAGTCGTCCTGGATGAACACGCGCCGGACGTGGAGGTTGACGGAGATCTTCGGCTCCGGGGCGAACAGCATCTCCAGCGGCGACTGCTTCGGGATGTAGAGGATGGCGTAGAACTGGATCGGCACGTCGACGGCGACGTGCTCCCAGGTGATCGGCTCCTGGGGGTCGCCGGTGACGTGGGTGTAGAACTCCCTGTACTGCTCGTCGGTGATCTCGCTGCGCGCCCGCGCCCACAGCGCCGAGGCCTCGTTCGCCTGCTTGCCGGCGACCTTGATCGGGTAGGCGACGTAGTCGGAGTGCCTGCGGATCACCGCCTCGAGCCGGTGGGCGTCGAGGTACTCCTCGCAGTCGCCGCGCACGTACACCTTGATCTCGGTGCCGCGGTCCTTCTTGTCCCCCGCCGTGGCGATGGTGTAGCTGCCGCTCCCGGTCGATTCCCAGATGACCGCCTCGGCTTCCGGGTCTGCCGACCGGGTGGTCACCACCACGCGCTCGGCGATCATGAAGACCGAGTAGAAGCCGACCCCGAACTGGCCGATCAGCTGCAGCTTCTCCTTTTCGTCCTCGCTCTCCCCCAGCTCCCTGATGAACTCCGCCGACCCGGAGCGGGCGATGGTGCCGAGGTTGGCGGCGACCTCGTCGCGGGTCATGCCGATGCCGGTATCCCTGATCGTCAGGGTCTTTGCGCCGCTGTCGACCGTCAGCTCGACCTCCAGTTCGGCCTCGGCGTCGACGATTGTGCGGTCGGTCAGCGAGCGGAAGCGGATCTTGTCGAGGGCGTCGGAGGCGTTGGAGATCAGCTCCCTGAGGAAGACGTCCTTGTCGGTGTACAGGGAGTGGATGAGGATGCGCAGGACCTGCTGCACCTCGGTCTCGAAGGGGCGCTCCTCGACGTTGGCGTCCTGCGCCGATACGGTGCTGTCGGCGGACATTCTTCGATCGGCTCCGTGAAGCTGTTGAGCGGGTGTTCAGGTTGGCCGCAGGCGGCCCGGCTAAAGAGGGAAAATGTAGGGAACGCGGGCCGCCCCGCCAATGCCGAACTGCTGTATCTCCTTGATCTGCTCGCAGTTAGCGAGACCGGGAAAGGTGGCGCCCCGGCCCTGCGGAAGGTGTTGCCCGGTTCAGGGAATCCCGCGAAGGCCCAGCTTCAGGGCCGCGGCCCGCGACAGCAGTCCGATCGCCCCGCCGAAGAGGTTGCCCCAGACGATCAGCCACCCCAGGTGCTCGCGGATCACCTCCTCCATCATCCTCTTCACCGTCTCCGGGCTGAGCTCCTCGAGCTTGGTGCGCAGCAGCTCGTCCACCTTGGCGCGCAGCGCCGGGATGTCGATGCCGCCGCCGATCATCTTCCGCAGCCGGGGCTCGATTTCGGCCAGCAGCCCGGTGGTGAACTGGATGATGATGGTGCGCAGGATGTCGTTGCCCGCCATCCTGATCATCATGCCGAACGGCCCTTCCTTGAGCTTGTCGATTTCGCGGTCGATCGCCTCCCGCCCTTCCTCCGACTCGGCGAACCCGGCGAACCGCGCCGCCAGGTCCGGGCCGCCTCCCAGGCCTCCCTGCTCGCTGAAGAACCGGCGCAGGTACTCCTCGTCGAAGAAGTGCGCCATGATCAGGTCCTTGATGGCGGCGCGTATCTCGCGGAAGCGGTTGGGAATGACCCCGGACCCCCACAGGAAGGGGACCTTGTCGAAGAGCATCTTGACCGCCAGCCAGTTGGTGATGCCGCCGGCGAACCCGAAAAGCCCCGCCGCCAGGATCCAGGGTCCCACCTCGCTCCAGGCGGTGCCGGCGGCGGCCTGGCTGCTGGCGATGACCCCGGCGACCAGCAGGGCGAACGAGGCGAGGTTGCTGACCCGCCCCTTCTCGATGGCTCCCCTCATCGCCGCGTGGAAGTGTCCTTGCGGTCCTGTTGGCGCTGCAGGGCCAGCTCGATCAGCCGGTCGATCAGCTCGGGGTAGCCGATGCCGCTGGCTTCCCAGAGCTTGGGGTACATGCTGATCTCGGTGAAACCGGGCATGGTGTTGATTTCGTTGAGGAGCACCGTTTCCTCCGGGCCGCTGATGAAGAAGTCGACCCTCGCCAGGCCGGAGGCGTCGATGGCGATGAAAGCCCGCCTGGCCACCTCGCGCACCCGTTCGGCGGTCTCCGGTCTCAGGTCGGCCGGGATGATCAGCTCGGAGGTGTCGTCGACGTACTTGGCCTCGTAGTCGTAGAACTCGTTCCCCGGCACGATCTCGCCGATCGCCGAGACCACCGGGTCCTCGTAGCCGAGCACCGAGCACTCGACCTCGCGGCAGTTCTCGATCCCCGCCTCGACGACGATCTTGCGGTCGTAGCGGGCCGCCTCCTCCATCGCCGCCGCGAATCCGGTGCCGTCGTGGACCTTCGATATGCCGACGCTCGATCCCATGTTCGCCGGCTTGACGAACACCGGCCAGGACAGGTCCCGCTCGACCTCCTCCCGGACGGCGAGCGGCTGCGAGCGCCAGCGGCTGCGCAGCACCGACATGTACTCCCCTTGCGGAAGTCCCTCGGCACGGAACGCCCGCTTCATCATCTCCTTGTCCATGCCGACCGCCGAGCCGAGGACGCCGGAGCCGACGTAGGCGATTCCAGCCAGCTCCAGCAGCCCCTGCACGGTGCCGTCCTCGCCGTAGGGGCCGTGCAGAATCGGGAAGATGACGTCGACCGCGCCCGCGCTTCCCAGGCCGCTGCCGCTGCGCGTCATCAGCTCCCCGCCGTCGTGGTGGTCGAGGACGAGGGGCGCCAGGCCGGACTGGTTCACCGAGCCTTCCTGCAGCACCTTGACGGCGTCTCCGGCGGCGAGCCAGCGCCCGTCCCGGTCGATGCCGATCATCGTCACCTCGTACTTGCCGCGGTCCAGTGCGTCGAGAACCGACCGGGCCGAGCGCACGGAGACCTCGTGCTCGGCCGAGCGCCCCCCGAAGAGGATTCCGACGCGGGTTTTGTCCGCCAACGGCAGCTTCCTTTCCTTACTCTCGACCGGGCCGACAGGAAGCGCCCGGTGCGGTTTTCCAAATATACGGGAACGCCGTTTTTCCCTGCCGCCGCCGCTCGCGCGGCGGATTCCGGAAGGAGGATGTCGCCGCCATGGCCGGGTGCGCGTTCTGCGATATTGCCGGCGGCCGTCTCGATGCCGAGATCGTCTACGAGGACGAGGCCGCCGTGGCCTTCCTCGACCACCGGCCCCTGTTTCCCGGGCACGTGCTGGTGTCGCCGCGCCAGCACTGCGAGACGCTCCCCGACCTGCCGGCGGCGCGCCTCGCCCCGCTGTTCGCCGCGGTCCGGCTGCTTGCCAGGGCCGTGGAACGCGGCCTCGGGGCCGGCGGCAGCTTCGTGGCGATCAACAACAAGGTCAGCCAGAGCGTGCCCCACCTTCACGTCCACGTGGTGCCCCGGACCCGGGGGGACGGCCTGCGCGGCTTCTTCTGGCCGCGCCGCCCCTACGACGACGGCGACCACGCCGCGGCCGTGGCCGCGCGCCTGCGGGCCGCAGTGGCCGCGCTGCAGGAGGAAAGCGAAAGGGAAGAGAGAGGATGAGCCGCTACAGCTACATGATCGTCGACCCGGTCTCGGCCTTTGACGGCGAGGAGCTGCCCCGGCTCTTCGATTTCGTGCGCGCCTGCGGGTACGAGGGGGTCGAGCTCAACTACTCCAGGGAGCTGGGGGCGTCGCTCGGCCGGGTCCGCGGCTACGCGGCCGAATCGGGCCTCGAGATCCCGTCGATCCTGACCGGCAGGGGGTACGGGGAGGGGCTCTGCCTGTGCCACCCCGAAGCAGCCGTCCGCGGCGCCGCGGTCGCCTACCTGGTCGAGCTGCTCGACGCCGCCGCCGAGTGCGGCTCGATCCTGGTGATCGGTCTGCTCCAGGGGCTGCGCAGCGACGAGCCCGACCCCGGGGCGGCGCAGCCCCGTATCGCCGGCTGCCTGCGGGAAGTCGCCGCCGCGGCCGAAGAGAAGGGGGTCGAGCTGGTCATCGAGCCGATAAACCACCTGCAGGTCGGCTTCAACAACTCCGTCGCCGAGGTCCGCGCCCTCGCCGCTCAGGTCGCCTCGCCGGCCCTGGGCCCGATGGTCGACACCATCCACATGAACATCGAGGACCCCTCGCTGACGCAGCCGATCCGCGACTGCGGCGCCGACCTCCGGCACGTCCATCTCTGCGAGAGCAACGGCGGGCCGTTCGGAAGCGGCAACATCGACTTCGCATCGGTCCTGCGGGTCCTCGACGAGATCGGCTACGACCGCTTCGCCTCGGTCAAGATCTACCGCAACGCCACCCACCGGGAGGCGGCGCGCAGCAGCATCGAGCACCTGCGCCGGCTCAGCGGGTGAGCCCTTCCGGCCGCCGTGCCGCAGGTGGTGTGAGGCTTTCGAATCGGTTACTGTTGTCTGCCCGCCGCCAGGCTCCGGCCCCTCCGGCATGCCCCGACGGCAGCGGCAAGCGGCGGCGGCTCGCGGGCGGCCCGTTCCGGCCGCAGCAGGGCGGGCAGCTCGACCACGCAAACTGAAGAACCAGGAGAGAAAAACGGAATGGCCCGGGATTGGCTCCTTTTCGTCGGCACCTACACCCTCGACACCGACAGCAGGGGGATCTACACCTACCGCTTCGACGAGGAGAGCGGCGCCGTGGAGGCGACCGGAGAAGTCGCCGAGGTCGTCAACCCCTCCTTCCTGGCGCTCGACCCGGAGTACCGCTGCCTGTACGCGATCGCCGAGGTAAGGGAGTTCGAGGGCGCTCCCGGCGGCGGGGCTCTCGCTTATAACATCGACCCGGCCTCCGGCGCCCTGACCCGGATCAACCACCAGTCCACCGTCGGCCCCGGCCCCTGCCACCTCGTCGTCGAGGCCAGCGGCCGCTACGTGCTCGCCGCCAACTACGGGGGCGGCAGCGTGGCGATGCTGCCGATCCGGGAGGACGGCGGCCTCGGCCCGGCCAGCGACTTCGTGCAGCACACCGGTTCCAGCATCGACCCGGACCGGCAGCAGGAGCCGCACGCGCACTCGATATTCAACGACCCCGGCAACACCCACGCCTACGTCTCCGACCTCGGCATCGACAAGGTGCTCGTCTACGACCTCGACCTCGAAGCCGGCCGCCTTGTACCCGCCGGCCACCACGGCGCCGTCCCTCCGGGGTCCGGTCCCCGGCACTTCGACTTCCACCCCAACGGCAGGTTCGCCTACGCGATCAACGAGCTGTCGAACACGGTCACCGTCTACGACTACGACGCCGGCAGCGGCCGCATCGACGCGGTCGAGACGGTGTCGACCCTGCCCGGGGACTTCACCGGCACCAGCTTTACCGCCGACGTCCACGTCACCGCCTCGGGCCGCTTTCTCTACGGCTCCAACCGCGGCCACGACAGCCTGGCGATGTTCGCCATCGACCAGGAGAGCGGCCGCCTCGAGTTCCTCGGAACCGAGCCGACCCAGGGCTCCCAGCCGCGCAACTTCGCCATCGACCCGACCGACCGCTTCGTCCTGGCCGCCAACCACCACGGCGACAACATCGTCGCCTACCGCATCGACCAGGAGTCGGGAAGGCTCGAGCCGACCGGGGATCCGGTCTATGCCCCGACCCCGGTCTGCCTGAAATTCATGCCGCTGTAGATCATCCCATCGCAGGAGACCGACCCATGGCACACACCTACGAAGAGCTGCACGACATGACCGTGGCGCAGCTGCGCAAGGTCGCCGACGAGATCGAGGACGAGCGCCTGGACGGCCACAACACCATGCACAAGGAACCGTTGCTGAAGGCCCTGTGCGAGGTCCTCGGAATCGAGGCCCACGTCCATCACGAGGTCGTCGGCATCGACAAGACCGCCATCAAGCGGCAGATCAGGGCGCTGAAGGTCGAGCGGGACGCGGCCCTGGAGGCAAAGGACAGGAAGAAGCTCAAGGAAGTGCGCAGGAAGATTCACCGGCTCAAGCACAGGATTCACAAGGCCACCGTCTGATCCGCCGCAAGCGGACGTATCGAGGAGAGCGACCCATCAGACCGAACAAGCTTCGCCAGCTGCTCAACGAGGACAAACCTTCCCTCGGCACCCACATCCACTCGACCTGGCCGTCGGTCGTCGAGGCGGTCGGTCACGCCGGCCACTACGACTACGTCGAGTTCGTCGCCGAGTACGGCCCCTTCGACCTCTACGCCTTCGACGACCTCGCCCGCGCCGCCGAGCTCCACGGCCTCGACAGCATGGTCAAGGTCGACCAGGAGCCGCGCGGGTTCATCGCCCAGCGCGCCATCGGCTCCGGGTTCGGGTCGGTGCTTTTCGCCGACTGCCAGAACACCGACGACATCAGGGAGTGCGTGAAGATCTCGCGCCCCGACACCCCCGAGGACGGGGGAAGCTACGGCGTCGCCACGCGGCGCTTCTCCTACATGGGATACGGCGGCGGCCCGGAGTACGTCGAGGCCCTGCGCCAGATCGTCGTCGTCGTCATGATCGAGAAGGCCGGCACCGCCGCCAACGTCGAGGAGGCGCTCTCCGTGGAGGGGGTCGACATGATCCAGTGGGGCGGCGGGGACTACTCGATGAGCGTCGGCAAGGCGGGGGAGCGGGGCTCCCCCGAGATCATGGCGGTCGAGAAGAGGGTGTTCGAGACGGCGCTGAACATGGGCGTGCCTCCGCGCGCCGAGGTCAACAGCATCGACGACGCGAAGTATTACCTCGACATGGGCGTCAAGCACTTCTGCATCGGCACCGACATCGCCATCCTCCACGACTGGTGGAAGAAGAACGGCGACGACTTCCGCAAAGTCATCGGAAGCTGAGCTTTACAACGAACCGGGGCGGCTTCTGAAAAGGGGGCGCCCCGGATTCCGGCGGCCTTCCGGGCCTCTGGTCTGGCCGCCCCGTGCCCCGGCGGCCTTCTCCGGGCATCCCGACCCCTCGGCCGCGCCTGCGCCTCACCCGCTTCTCAGTCCAGCAGCTCGATCCTTCCCGGGCCGCTGTCCCTGTGCACGCAGAGCAGCAGCTCCCCCGAGCCGACCGCGATCTCGACCGGGCCGGCGGCCACCTCGTTCGAGATGCCCCCGCGTTCCCCGGGAACCAGGTCCTCCCCCTGCAGCTGCCACTTCAGCCCGGACGTCGTTACCCGATTGGCCGGGCCGTCGAGCGGGCACAGCGAAATCTTCTGGCCCGCGCGCGCCCGGAAACGGATGCGGGATCCGACCCTGCGCAGCTCGCAGTGATCGTCGGCGAAACGCAGGTCCATCCTGTCGGCGTAGCGCCTCAGCAGGCTGAGGTTCCAGAGCGTGTGGTCGGTGCGGCCGCCGGTGAACCCGAGCAGGACCGCCGACTTCACCCCCAGGGCCGCGGCATGCTCGAGCACCTTCTGCAGGTCCGTGGTCTCCTGCTCCGCCACGGCGATCACCCGCTCGGGGAGGAGGGCGGCGCGCGCCGCCGGGCTCACCGAGTCGAGGTCCCCGACCAGGAAGTCCGGCTCGAGGCCGGCTTCGAGGACGGCGTCGGCGCCGCTGTCGGCGCACAGCAGCAGCGGCTGCGGCTCCCGGTCCGTCTCCGACGACAGCAGCGCCGCGGAAGGGGGCTCCCCCCCTCCGACGATGACGGCGTGCTTGGGTTCATTCATGGCGGCAGCTCCTGGAAGCTGACCGGCCGGGGATCCGCACCGGTATCCCTGCGGCCCCGGCCCCGGACTGGCAGCCTTTCCCGTCCGGCTGACCTTTCGGCGATCCTCCCCGATTCCCCGCCGCCGCCGACCTGCGGCCTTGCCGTCCCGGGCCCCGGGAATTCCTTCCGGCGGGAGGCCTTCCCCTGCCTGTCCCCAGGGCTCCTGCCGGGTTGCCCATCCCCGCGGCTGACCGGCCGGCGGTCGCGCGCCGGTCCCCGCCCGCCGCTGCCGCGGACAGCCGGCCTTCCCATCCCGAACCCCGGGAAATTCTCCCGTCGGGAGGGGTCCCCATGGCCGCCGGGAGGCCTGCGGCCCGGCGGCGCCTTCCCGTCGGCAGGATCCCTTTCAACTTACTCGATGACACTCGTCTTCAGGGTGACGCCGAACTGCATCGGGTCGCCGTAGCTGAGGTAGAGGGTGTCTTCGTAGGCGGGCGGCTCCAGGCCGAAGAAAAAGCCGCGCACCGCGTAGCGCCGGTCGAGGACGTTGCGCCCCCACAGGAGCAGGCTCCAGGAACCGGAGGCGTACTCGAGGCTGCCGCTGAGGAGCTGGTAGGGCTCCGACTTCTGGTCGTGGCTGTCGGAAAAGAAGAACTCGCTCATCCCCGACAGCTCGAGCCGCCCGGTCAGGCCGGAGCGGTGGCGGTAGTCGCCGCCGATGCGCCAGGTCCGCGCCGGGGCATGGGCCGCCGCCCGGTCGCCCAGCCTGAGCGTGTCCGCTTGCCCCTCTTCGAAGGTGTACTCGTCGACCTGGGTGTCGAGCAGGCCGAGGGAGCCGCTCAGCCGCAGCCACGGCGTCACCCGCAGGCTGTGCTCCAGCTCGAGGCCGCTGTTGCGCCCGGATACGGCGTTGGCGGTGAAGTAGAAGAAGCTGTTGGGATCCCCGGGGTCCTGCTGGCTCGACAGCTCGACCTGCTGGTCGGAGCGCAGGGCGTGGAAGAAGGTCAGGGCCGTGGTCGCGCGCGCCCCCGAGGCCCGGTACCCCAGCTCCCAGTTGATCACGTACTCCGGATCGAAGGGGCGGCTCGCCGGGGCCAGGCGCGGGTGCTGGTTGACGCCGCCGGCGCGGAACCCCCGGGAAACCGCGGCGTAGAGGTTCCGGTCCGGGGCCAGGGCGTGGGTCAGCGCCAGCTTGCCTCCGGGCAGCCACTGGGTGACCTCGAACTCCACCTGCTCGGCCCCGGAGTTGGTGGTCCCCTCGTAGGAGGTGGCGTTGCGGTCGACGCGGGCATTGAGCGTCAGCCGCCAGCGCGGGGAGAGCTCGCGGCCGTACTGGCCGTAGAAGGCGAGGTCGGCGATGTCGAAACGGCTTTGCAGGTCGGTGGCGTCGCCGCCGAACAGGTACCCCCCCGCGTCGTCGTTTTCCCGCAGCGATTTCAGGTAGGCGCCGGCGACGAGGTCGCCGCTGCCGCCGCGGTCCTCCTTCAGCAGCCTGACCTCCTGCGTGAAGGTGGTGCGGTCCCGGAGGTTGCGGTCGAAGAAGTCGTAGCTCCATCCCTGTTCTTCCGGGTCGAAGCCGTACGGCTCCTGCTTCCAGAACTCGTCGTTGCCCCAGTCGCCGTCGTAGCTGTGCTCGAGCTCGGTGCGCCCCCAGGAGGTGATCGAGACCAGTTCCGCGCCGGACGCCGCCAGCGGCAGGCTGCCCCGCAGGGAAGCGGCGTGGGTCGTCTGGCTGTCGACGCCCGGGTTGTCGGAGTAGGTGGCGAGGTCCTCGTTGTTGTCCGGCACCCAGGCGTCGTAGCCGTTGTCGAGGTCGGCGCGGAAAAACGTGGCGACGAGCCTGGCCCCGGCGCCGTTCCCGAAGCGCAGCTTCGCCCGCGCCAGGGTCTCGTTGCGGCCGTTGGAGTCGTCGACTCCGAGGTGCCGGTTCTCCCGGAAGCCGTTCGACCTTCCCCAGCTGCCCCCGACCCGCAGGGCCAGCTGCTCGCCGGCCGGGACGTTGAGGGTGGGTGAGATGCGCAGCAGGCCGTCGCTGCCGGCCGCGACGGTCCCCCCCAGGCTCACGGACCCGGCGGGATCGGCGGACTTCAGGTTGATCAGCCCGGCCATGGCGTTGGGCCCGAAGATCGTCGACTGGGGACCCTTGAAGACCTCGGCCTGGTCGAGGTCGTGCAGCATCCCGGCCATGCCGAGGCCGCTGAGGTCGACGTCGTCCATCACGAAGCCGACCGAGAAGCTCGGCGGCCCTTCGCCGGCGTAGTGGCTGCGCTCCCCCATGCCGCGGATCTGGAAGTAGCGCGGCCGCGAGGTTCCGCCGGCCCAGTTGAGGTTGGGGACCGCGGGGATCAGCTCGTGCAGGTGGGCGCTCCCGGCGGCGTCGATGCGCCCCCGGTCGAACACCGTAACCGCGGAGGAAACTTCCCCGAGCGCCTGATCGGTGAGCCCGCCGGTGACGACTGTTTCAGGTACCCGCAGGACCACCGGACGCAGCCGCACCGTCAGCGGCCCCGGGGCTCCCGGCCCCGTCCGGATGACCGCCGGCTCGTACCCGACGTGGCTGACCGCGGCCGAGTCGCCCGCCGCCAGCGGCAGCTGGAAGCGGCCCTTCTCGTCCGTGATGACCGCGAGACTTCTGGTGGTGAGGTTTGCCCCCGACAGGGGCTCGCCGGTCTCGGCGTCGACGACCGTGCCGCTCACTGTCTGCGGCGCGGCGCCGGCGGCCGCGGCGGCGAGCAGGAGGGCGGCCAGCGCCGGAAGGGCGGGGAACAGGTTCGAGTTGCGCATAATGAAAAAACCGCTTTCTCCAGGTACGGGGAAAACGGCTTTTGCGGGCGCTCGTCCGTTTTCCCTACGCTGGCATGATCCAGGTCAGGTTCCAAGGGTTTGTGATCTCAGGCCGGAAAACCGGCCACCCCCAACGGAAGGGGCGACGCAGGCGTCGCCCCCACTCTTATGAATGTCTCTGCAATGCTTTTTTGTCTAGTCTCGCTCCGGGACGGCCTGACGGAAGATCGATTCCCGCAGGCCCTGTAACAGGCCTTTGACCTCGGCTTGTTCCTTTTCCACATCAGACAGGCGCGTCTCTATCTGGCGCATATCTGCCCGCATGTCGGTACGCAGGTCGCGCCAGACCGCGATCATCACTCCCATCAAGGCAATCCCGACGGTAATGACTGGTAACCAGTTCGTCATGAATCTGCTTTCGCTTGTAAAGACAGACGCGCGTGTTCAATCTAAATCTGGTATTCGCCTGGAGCAATGTACATCCCTAATCAATGGGCTTCCTTAAGAGGCTTTTCGGATAACGTAGAGGAGCAGCCACTACCGGCCAGTCAACGCAAGGAGCTCGTGAATTGAAAATCACCGACGTGCGCACCCTCTGCCTGAGCCGCAGGCACGAACCCGACCTCGTCTGGTTCAGCAGCGAGTTCCGCGTCTTCAAGGCGGACTGCCCCATCGTCGTCATCGAGACCGACGGCGGCATCCAGGGTATAAGCGAACCTTCGACCTACGGCTGTCCCCCCGCCCTGAGGGAGCGCGCCGAGGCGCTGAAGCACGAGCTGATCGGCGAGGACCCGGAGGATCCCGGCCTGGTGCCGGAGAACACCGGCGACCGGCTCGGGGACATCTGCAACGCCGGCATCGAGCTGGCCCTGTGGGACATCCGCGGCAAGATCGCCGGCAAACGGGTCGCCGACCTCATCCTCGACGAGCTTCCCGGCTCCCCGGCGCGGCCGCGCGAGCGCCTGCGTCTCTACGCCTCGGCCGGGGTCCAGTACGACTGGGACGACAACCCGGAGTCGGTCATCGACGAGGCCGTCTCCCTCGCCGGCCGCGGCTACACCGCCTGCAAGATGCGGCTGGGCACGGCGTGGAGCTGGTCCGGGGTGACGGTCGAGCGCTTCCTCGAGCTCGCCCAGGCGGTCACCGATGCGGTCGGCAGCCGCATGGAGCTGATGCTGGAGGGGAACTCCCGCCTCGACGAGGAGCAGGCCCTGCGGATCGGGCGCTGGCTCGACGGCCGCGGCTGGACCTGGTTCGAGGAGCCGCTGCCCAAGGAGGAGGTCGACGGGTACGCGCGCCTCAACCGGGCGCTGTCGATCCCGGTCACGGGAGGGGAATCGAACACCCGGCTCGCCGACTTCGAGCCGTTCTTCGAGAAGGGGGCCTACGCGAAGGGGCAGCTCGACGTCGGGGTCTGCACCCTGAGGGAGGCCCTGCGCATCTGCCGCAGGGGCCGGGAGTTCGGCATCCCCGTCTTCACCCAGAACTGGCACAACGGCCTGCTGACCGTCGCCAACGCCCACCTGCTCGCCGCCCTTCCCGAGGAGCACGTGCTCGAGCAGTTCACAGGGCAGGGTCCGCTGCAGTGGGGGATCATCGAGGAGAATCCGGTAGCCGACGGCTGGTTCACCCTGCCGGCGGGACCGGGTTGGGGCGTCGAGCTGGCCGCGGACCTCGAGGCGAAGTTCCCGTGGATCCCCGGCCCCTGGGGAGAGCACGAGGAGCGCCCGGCGAACCGGGGCTGAAGCAGAAATGCCGGCCGCTCCGGGGTATCCGCCGGAATCGGTGAAGCCAACCGGTCCGGTTCTTCCGGCGGCTTGCGGGTCCGGTGCAGGCAGCCGGGGCCGGGTCGAGGTGCGCAACTGCCGGGACGCAGCGGAAAAAATCAAATAACTCCATTCCAGGAGCACTTCCGAAAAGTCACGATCATGAGCGCGAGACAGGCAGTTTCCGCAGGACTCATCGCCGCGGCCGCGAGCGCATTCGCGGAAGAAACTGACGACCTGAAGGTCTACGTAATCGAGGAGGTCGCCGTCACCGGCTCCCGCATCAAGAGCGCGGAGAGCCTCTCGCCGGCGCCGATCGCCGTCATGTCAGCAGAGGAAATCAGGGCGCAGGGCCTGGCCTCGATCGGAGACGTGCTGCAGACCCTCGTCGTGCAGTCAAACGCCATCAACACCCAGGCCAACAACGGGGGAGACGGCTCCACCCGCGTCAACCTGCGCGGGCTCGGAACCCAGCGCACCCTGGTGCTGGTCAACGGCCGCCGCTTCGTGCCGGGCGGCACCGGGGCCGACGCGTCCGTCGACCTGAACGCCATTCCCGCCGCCGTCGTCGAGCGGGTCGAGGTGCTCAAGGACGGGGCCTCGGCCGTCTACGGATCGGACGCCGTCGGCGGGGTCGTCAACATCATCACCCGGACCGGGATGGAGGGGATCGAGATCGACTTTTTCCAGGGCACCGCCGGCGCCGGGGACGGCGAGGCCTTCGACGTCGGCCTGACCGCCGGCCTGCGGGGGGACAAGGGCCGGCTCCTGTTCTCGGTCGGCTACCACAACCAGCGGCCGGTCTGGACCGGCGACCGCAGCTTCAGCATCTCGGACAAGGCCTACGACTGGGACCTGAACGACGGCACCTTCTACAAGAACGGCAGCTCGGCCACCCCGGAAGGCCACATCATCGACCGCTCCGGCGCCGAGGGGAACGATGCCTGGCAGGCGGTCGTGGCCGCGGCCGGAGAAGAGGCCGGGGACTACCACCGCGACCCGGAAAACGGCTGGCGCCCCTTCAACTGGGCGGGGATCTCGTCCGACCGCAGCGGGGACACCTACAACTACCAGCCCGAGAACTACCTCTACACCCCGCAGACGCGCTACAGCTCCTTTCTCAGCGGCTCCCGCCTGGTCGCCGCGGACGCGGCGGCCTGGTTCGAGGTGCTCTACACCAACCGCCAGTCGGACCAGAAGCTGGCGCCGACGCCGCTGTTCACCATCACCGACCGGATCGAAGTGTCGGCGGCCAACCGCTTCAACGAGTTCGGCCGCGACTTCATCGACGTCCGCCGGCGCTTCGTCGAGGCGGGGAACCGCAACTTCCTGCAGGACATCGACACCTACCGCGTGGTCCTCGGGCTCGACCACCGGCTCGCGGGCTTCGACGCCGACCTCTCCTTCTCCTACGGCCGCAGCGAGGGCACCAACGTCAACGAGGGCCGGTTCATACTCCATCACCTTCGACACGCGCTCGGGCCGGAGGAGGACTGTACCGGCGACTGCGTCCAGCTCGACCTGCTTCACGGCGCCGGAACCATCACCGGGGAGATGCTGGACTACATCCAGTATACCGGCATCGCCCGGGGCTTTTCCCGGCAGCGGATCCTGCAGTGGAACCTGACCGGGGAGGCGGCGCGCCTGCCCGCCGGTCCGCTGTCGGTTGCCGCCGGGCTTTCCTCGCGCCGGGAGGCGGGGGCCTACCTGCCCGACCCCATGACCGCGTCGGGAAACACCACCGGCAGCAAGGCGTTCCCCACCGAGGGCTCGTACTCGGTCGGGGAGCTGTACGCCGAGACGCGGCTGCCGCTCTACGAAGCGGGAGCCGTCAGCCTCGATGCGACCGCGGCGGGACGCACCTTCCACTACGACTCCTTCGGCTGGGGTTTCACCCATGAAGCCGGAGGGCATCTGCAGCTCCCGCGGGGCCTGGCTTTCCGGGCCACCTCCTCCAACGCCTTCCGCGCCCCCGGCATCAGCGAGATGTTCCTCGGGGCCAGCGACTCCTTCCCCCTGGTCAGCGATCCCTGCAGCCGGGTGGACGAAGCGGGCAAGGCCCGGGAGCTGACCGAACAGCAGCAGCGCAACTGCGCCAACGCCGGCATCCCCGACGACTTCGAGGACTCGCGGGCCCAGCTGCTGGCACAGCTGGGCGGCTCCACCGACCTCGACCCGGAGAAAGCGGCGATGATAACCGCCGGGCTCGTGTATCAGCCCGGATTCCTCGGGGGGTTCGACCTGACCGTCGATTACTACACCACCCGAATCGAGGACGAGATCGGCGCCCTGCCGGCAGGCCTCATCCTCAGCAACTGTTACTCGCAGGAGGAGCCCTCCAACTGCGGCCAGGTCCTCCGCGACCCGGACAACCACCTGATCGAACGGATTCTTGCGGCCAACGCCAACATCGGGGAGACGGAGACCAGCGGCGTCGATTTCGGGCTCGACTATGCCGCCGGCACTCGGCTGGGAATCGTCTCGGCGCAGCTGGAGAGCAACATGCTGGTCGAATACGATCAGACCCTGCCGTCAGCAGGAGGCCCGGAGCTGGTCAGGGGCAAGGGGTACTACGACCTCGGGGTGTTCCCGGCGTGGCGTCACGCCGCTTCGGTCGGGCTGGCGAAGGGGCGCTTCTCCACCGGGCTGACCTGGCGCTACGTCGGCGGCTTCGAGGAGTGCGAGGACGACGACTGCAAGGGCAAGTACCGGGAGGACGTCGAGAAGGAACCCCGGAGCCGCCAGGTCGACTCGAACAGCACCTTCAACCTGCGAGGATCTTACGAGCTGGGGACGTCCTTGGGGCGCTCGGTGGTGACCGTGGGGGTCAACAACCTGTTCGACCGGCCGCCGGCGGTGATCTTCAACGGGTTCCTCGGCACCTCCGACGCCAGCACCTACGACTTCATGGGCAGGTACCTTTACCTGCGCCTGACCCAGTTCCGGTAGGGTCCGGTCCTTTGACCGGGGAAAGCCCGATGGCCGGGCGTATTTTCATCACGCCGGCCCCGGGGAAATCTACATGTTGGCAGCATATGCCAAAGCGGAGCGAGAGGATCTGACTGCAGCAGACCGGAGGGCCTTTTCCCGGCTCGTGGCTGCGATCAAGAAGGAGTCAAACTGATGACGACGGAACGAACCCGGACAGGTCAGGAGATCGAAGCTGCCCTGGAGGAGGTGCTCTCCCATGTTCGCGGGGAAGTGGACCTGCCCTGCCGCATAGTAGACGATCCCGCGGCGGAACGGATTCTCGCATTGCGGCAGCGAATGAGGTTGAGTCGGAAGAAGTTTGCGGACCGTTTCGGTCTCGATGCACGCGCCGTGCAGGATTGGGAGCAGGGCCGTCGCGTACCGGACCGCGCCGCCCGCGTTCTGCTGACTGTCATCGAACGCGACCCCGAAGCGGTCGTGCGTGCGCTCGGCTGAAAACCAGCTCCCCGTCGGGAAGAGGCAGGAGGGCCAGGGCTGGCAGCCGCCCTCATCACAAACCCGTTCCCGGGTCGACGACCTGAACCCACCAGGGAATCCTCCCTGTTTCATACGACCGGACCGGCTTCAGGGTTCCCGCGTCCCCGTCGATGCGGTACTGCGCCAGCCGGTCGGCGCTCTCCCCCGCCGCGTACAGGAAGCGCCCCCCCGGCTCGATGTCGAAGGAGCGGGGCGTCTCCGGCGTCGCCGCGTGCCCGCGCGGCTCCAGCTCCCCCGTGGCATCCGAAACCCCGAAGCAGGCGATGCTGTCGTGGCCCCTGTTGGCGGCGTAAAGGAAGCGGCCGCCCGGGTGAATCAGCATGCGGGCGGTGGCGCCGCCGCTGAAACCGGGCGGCAGCGTCGTCGTCGTGCGCAGCGGACTCAGGGTGCCGCCGTCTTCGTCGAAGCGGTACTGGGTGACGCTGTTGCCCTGCTCGTTGCCGGCGTAGAGCCAGCGCCCGTTGGGGTGGAAGTGGACGTGCCGCGGCCCCAGCTGCGCCCCTGCCGTCACCTTGGGAGGGTCGTTGGCCTCGAGCGTCCCGCCGGCGAACCGCAGCTGAAAGACCGCGTTGCCGGGGCAGGTGTGGGGGACGAAGAGGAACCGGTTCGCCGGGTCCAACGCCAGCCCGTGGGCGTGCAGGGCGGTGTCGGCGACGCAGGAAGGGGGCTCGCGCGCCGCCCCGTCCTCGCCGACCGGGTAGACGGTGATCTTGCCCGAGACGTAGTAGGGGGTCAGGAGCCAGCGCCCGCTGCGGTCGGTAAGCAGGTAGCCCGGGTCCTCGAGCCCGGTGTCGATGGTGTGGAGATGGGCGAGCCGGCCGCTGGCCGCGTCGATGCGGAAGCTGACCAGCCGCCCGTTCGAGCGCATGGCGGCGTAGAGAACCGGTAGGCGGCAGTGGCGCCCCTGGGCGCTCGGCGCCCCGGGGACCGGCTGGTTGCGCAGGTGCTCGAGGTCCCCGGTTTCCCCGTCGACGCGGTAGCAGGCGAGCTGCTCCTCGCCGGCGAGGGAGAGGTAGAGGAAGCTCATGCCCGGCTCTTCAGCTCCGCTTCGGGGGACGGTGGGGCACAAGCGGCTGCACGATCTCGCGCCGCTCCGGGGTCAGCCGCCCCAGCAGCTCCGGCGACGGCTCGTACCCGAAGCGGTGGGCGTAGAGGCTCGGCAGGTAGCGGAACACCAGGGACCGGCGCCGGCCCTCGTTGCTGCGCGCCGCCGAGCCGTGAATGAGCATGTCGTTGATCAGCAGCGCGTCCCCGGCCTTCAGATGCATCTCCACGGTCCCTTCGATTTCCTCCCCGGGAACGGGGGTGATGTTGGTCCCCGATGACTGATGCGGGTGCCGGAACGCCGACTTGTGGCTTCCGGGGATGATGACGGTGGCGCCGTCGCCGGGACCGATGTCGTCGAGGGCGGCGATCAGGGACATGTACTGGATGCACCACCTGCCGCCGTCGACGCCGCTGCGCACGCGCCCGTCACCGAGCTTCCAGCCCCCGGAGTGCACCCCGATGTAACCGCCCTTTCCGCGCAGGTTGAGGAAGCACTCGTTGATGAACGGGCGGCCGTGTTCCCCGAGGTAGTGGCGCACCAGGTCGATCCAGGCCGGGTGGTCGATCAGGCGCTCGAACGGCTCACCCGCCTCGATGATGTTCTGCAGGTTGAAGCCGTCGATGCTGCCGTAGGTGTGGGCTTCCATGTTGCCGAGCCATTCGCCGTTCTCCAGCTCCGGCAGGCCGTCGGCCCGGTCGTTGAGCTCCTTCAGGTGATCGGGGTCGAGCGCTTCGGGCAGGATGCAGTACCCGCGCAGGTCGAAGAAGAACTCCTCCATCGGGGTTGGGGCGGGCATGATCTGGATCTCCTGGGAGGGGGTTTTCATCCCCGGTGAGGCACGTGGCCGGGCAGCAAAACCTCTCAGGCGTCCGGCAGCGGGTCGGGCAACGGGTTGCGCACCCTGAGTCCGGGAAAACGGCTGAAGTCGCGGTCGGCGGTAAAGAGGGTCTCGACGCCGTGGTGGAGGCAGAGAGCCGCCACCCGCGCGTCGTGCACCATGGGCCCCGCGATCCGCCCGGTCTCGATCAGGCGGTGAAGTTTGGCCCCGTACCCGGGCGACTCGGCAAGCAGCACGAGATTCGGGGTCTCGAGCCATGCCTCGACTTGATCGAGGGCGATGGCGGTCGGGGTGGGCGGGTCGTATATCCGCGGATGGGTTGCGATGGCGAGGAACTCCTGCACACATGGCCAGGGGATCGCCCAGGGAGCTGGAGATGCGGCCAGGTTCGCCAGGCAATCGCGTGCCTGAGGGTGCCACTGGCACTCTTCCCGGTGCGCGTACACCAGGAGGTTGGTGTCTACCGCGTTCACGCTCCGCGGCTTTCGTAGATCAAGTCCCGGATCCGCTCCCAGGAGCCCTCCCGGACCTCGGGCCTCACCCCGTTTCCCCGGAAGGTAACCGGGCGCAGCGCAAAGCCCCCGCTGCGGTTCCGTTTCTCCAGAACGTGGCGCAGTCCCTCTTCCACGAGGGCGCGGACAGTAGTTTCCTGCTGTGCGGCAAGGAGTTTGGCCTCAGTCAGCAGACTGTCGGCAATATCTATGGTCGTTTTCATACATACGACAATAATTATAGACCCATATATATGGCAATAACCTGATGCCGGATCAGCGGTCGGCCAGAATGGCGTTGACGTCGGCCGCGGCCTCCTCCAGGGCCCGGCGCGGGCTCAGGGTTCCGGTGAAGGCCTTGTTCACGGCGCTGGCCAGGTGGTTCTGGATCTCCGTTACCGCCGGATGGCCGGGCCACCCCAGGCCCCGCCGGCCCGCCTCGGCCATCACGTGGTGGTCGATGAAGTCCGACTCCACCCCGGGGGCGTAGGCCGCTTTCAGCGCCGGGAACCCGCCCATCGCCGAGCTCGGCTGCAGCCAGACCGGATCGTCGACCCGCAGCGCCTTGGCCGCGGTCCACGCCGCTTCCGGGGCCTCGGTGTAGGACATGATCGACACCATGACCACGTCGATTGCGGTTCGCGGCGGGTGCGGCCCCGGCGGCTCGGCCGGTCCGGGCAGGGGGGCCAGTCCGAGGTCATCGAGGTCGAACCCGTAGTTCTCGACGACCATGTTCTGAAACCACGGGCCCTCCACCGAGAAGGCGGCCGCGCCGGTGCTCCAGTGGGCGGCGCTCTCCTGGTAGGCGTACGCCGCCACCGCCTCCGGCATGAAACCCTGCCTGTGCATGCCGACCAGGAAGCGGAGGGCGGCCACTCCCGCGGGTCCGTCGAAGGCGGCCCTCGGCATCTCCCCGTCGAGGACGCGGCCCCCGGCGGCGTACAGGAACGGCAGAAAGATGTAGGCGGTGTCCTGGTTGAGTCCGCCTGGCATGGTGAAGACGTGGATGCCGCGCTCCTTGAGCTTCGGGGCGATCGCCAGCATCTCTTCCCAGGTGCGGGGGACCTCGATCTCATGCTCCCGCAGGATCGCCTTGTTGACCCCCATCACGAAGGGCAGGATCAGCTCCGGGATGCCGTAGTGCCTGCCCTCGTGAGCGACGTGTTCCCAGCCTGTTTCGAGGATGCGCTCCCGCACTTCCGGGAAATCGGCAAAGCTTTCCAGCGGGTAGAGGCTGCCGTTGGCCCCGAACTCGACCGAGTACTTGTGGTGCACGCGGATGAGATCGGGGCCCTCCCCGACGACGACGGCGCTGATCAGGCTCTCGCGCTGCGTCGCCCAGTCGCGGAACTCCAGGGTGACCTCGATGTCGTCGTGGCCGGCGTTGAAGCGGGCGACCGCGTCCCGCACCCAGTCGCGGCTGCCGGGCACGCCGCCGAACTCCCAGAGGAGGATCTGCGCCGGCTCTCCCGGCCGGGGAGCGGTCCCGGGCCCGCACCCCGGGGCGAGGAGGGCCGCGGCGGCCAGGCAGGCTGCCAGGAACGGCACCCGCATTGCCAGTGCCTTCCCGCGCAGGTCCCGGTGAGAAAAACAGGGGCCTCTTCCTCCCGCTCCCCGGGCTTCGGAGCGGCGTCCGGCCGGCGCCCCGATGCGAGTGCGAAGGCGGCCGGATGCAGGCGGGATCCGTCGGCGGCCGGATTCGCCCGGTATTGCGCGCGCCGGCACTACAGCGCCGCGCGGTTGCGGGAACGGGCGTCCCTGACCAGCCTGCCGCTGTGCAGCACCCCCCGCATGCAGCGGTCCCGCCAGTCGGCGGAGGCGTCGTACAGCTTCTGGCGGGTGTCGATCTCCGTGATCAGCACCGCCGGCCGGTGGGCCCGCGCCTTGCTGACGATCATGCCTTCGGCGTTGACGACGAAGCTCGGCCAGGCGTGGCGCCGGGTGCCGTTGTTGGCGCTGACCGCGAAGTAGTTGCTCGCCGCGGCGGCCTGGAGGGTCGCCGGAACGGTGACCTTGTACTTTTCGCAGCTCTCCTGTGTCATGCCGGCGTTGTGGAAGGAGACCAGCATCAGGTCGACCCCTTTCCGCTTGTACTCGCGGAAGAGCTCCGGGTAGCGGAAGTCGTGGCAGATCAGCAGTCCGCAGGTGAGGCCGCGCACCCTGAAGGTGACCAGCGCCTCCCCCGGGCTGTAGCGGGCGAGGTCCCCTTCCTTCGCGCTGCCGCCGGTGCAGAACATCTTGTCGTAGCGGGTGACGAGCCGGCCGCGGCCGTCGATGACGTAGAGGGAGTTGTGCGGCCTGTGCCTGCCGCTGAGGCGGTGGTTGCAGCCGACGACGATCCAGACCCGGTGCCGCCTCGCCGCGGCCATCACCTCCTCCATCGCCGCGGCGATGCGGTCCCAGTCGCCGCGGTCGTGGGAGTCGACCTCTACCCCGAGGTAGCCGGAAAGGCAGGCTTCGGAGAAATGCACGAGGTGGGCGCCCCGGGCTTTGGCGGCCTCTGTCTGGGCGATCGCCGAGCGCAGGTTCCGCCCGGGCTGCTTGTGGACGTGGAACTGGCAGGTCGCCAGCACGAGTCTGGCCACGCGAAGCCTCCTTCGAATCCGATCCGGTCTCAGTTGGTCTGCTCGGCCTGCGGGGCCTCGGGGGGCCGCAGGTCGACGGCGGCGATCTCGCTTTCGTCGCGCACGTAGAGTCTGCCGTCCGCCAGGGAGGGCACCGTCCAGCAGCGCCCCTTCATCAGCTCGACGTTGGCCTTTTCGACGAAACGCTCCGGGGTGGCCACGGCGAGGCCGAGGTTCCCCTGCTCGCCGAGGAGGATGAGGTGTCCGGCGGCGAGGATCAGGGTGCCCTTTGCGTACCCGCGCGCCTGCCACCGCGTCGTCCCCCCGGCCGCGTCGATGCACTTCAGAATCGATTTGTCGAAACCGTACAAGTGTCCCTCGTGGTAGATGGAGGTGCCGAAGTGGTTCTGCATCTCGCCGCTCCTCCAGACCTCCTCGACCCCCTCCCCGCCGACGCGCAGGACCGCCCCCTTGTCGCCGGAGGAGATGAAGATCCGGTCGGGCGGAATGAAGACGGGGGTGGCGGCGCTGACGTCATAGCGGGTCTTCCAGGGGAGGCGCCACCGCTCCTCCCCCTTGTCCGCGGACAGCCCGACCAGCGCATAGGCGTTGATGAAGGCGACCTGGCGCATCCCGTCCACCGTGTAGGCGATCGGCGACGAGTAGCTCATCTTGTCGTCGAGGGCGGTCCAGACCGTTTGCCCCGTCCTCCGGTCGAGGGCGACTGCGGTGGCAGGCGCGGTGCGGTCGATCACCATGTCGACGAGAAAGTTGCCCTCGGCGCCGCCGGCTTCGACCAGCAGCAGCTCCCCTTCGACGAGCGGGGAGGTGCTGAACCCCCACCTTGGAACCTGGCTGCCGAACTCGGCGACCAGGTCCTTCTTCCAGATCACCTCTCCGTTTTCCGCTTTCAGCGCGAACAGCCCTCCCTCGGCCCCGAGGACGTAGACGGTCTCCCCGTCGACGGTCGGAGTCGAGCGCGGGCCGTCGCCTCCCTGCGTCTCGACGTAGTATTTCCCGGTGCGCACCCGCCACAGCTCATCGCCGCTGGCCGCCTCGAGGCAGACGGCGAACTCCCCGAGGGAGTCGGCGTACATCGTGAACAGGCGTCCCCCGGCCGCCGAGACCGCGGAGAACCCGCGGCCGAGAGGTTTCCGCCAGACCACCTCCGGCCCGGAGTCGGGCCATTCGAGCAGGAGGTTCTCCTCGCTGGAGATGCCGTTGCGCATCGGGCCGAGCCACTGCGGCCACTCGGCTGCGTCCGCGGGGAAGGCGCCGATGAGAAGGGCGGCCCACAAGGCGGGGACCGCTGATTTGCTGGTTGACAAGGCTGTTTCTCCGGGTCGGTGGGTTGCCGGGGTTTCGAACAAGGGGCGTCGCCATGGGGGAAACGCAGCCCCGATGGAATATACGGGGATCGGGTGATTATATCGGGCTGTTTTTCGGGCTATTATATAGGGCGGGATGTGAGGGTGAAAACCGTTCCATGAGCCCGCTGCTGAAATTGCCCCGCCGGACTGGCGGGTCATGGCCGCCGGGGACAAGTGGCGCGAATGGGTCGATTCGCTGGGGATTCGGGCCGCAGGGGCCGGGGCTCCTGTCTGAACTGGCTTTTTCAACGGGCTGCCAAACCTCACCGGGGAGTTCGAGAGCCTGTGAGATTGTCGAAGGTTTTTTTTATCGGGTTGCTGCTCTCCGCGGCCTCTCCCGGCGCGGCGGCGACGGCAACGATCTCGGGGCAGGTGGTGGTCGTGGAGGGAGGCTGGCCGTTGCCGGGCGCCAACGTAATCCTCGCGGGAACCCCGTTCCACGCAACCACCGACGAGGCCGGCTCCTTCCTGTTTTCGGGGATGGCGCCAGGCCCCTACCGGGTCTACGTATCCCACGTCGGGTTCGCCTCCTCGGAGCAGGTGATCGAGACCGGCAGGATCGGGGGGCAGGAGCTGCTGTTCTCGCTCGTCCCGGCCCCCGGACGCCTCGACCCGGTCGTCGTCACCGCTTCCCGCGCCCCGGCCACCGTCCTTCGTTCACCGGTCACCGCCCACGTTCTCGACGTCGGTTCCGGGCCGGCCGGCCCGCAGACCGCATCCGACCTGCTGCGGGCTCTCCCCGGGATCGACCTCTCCGGGGGCGGCGCCCCCGGGCAGGTGTCCGGCCTGAGCCTGCGCGGCGCCGCGCCGGGCCAGACCCTCGTCCTCCTCGACGGGGTGCGCCTCAACATGGCGGGAGCCACATCGACGCTGGGCGGGGTCGACCTCAGCCAGATCCCGGTGGACCGCCTCGACCGCGTCGAGGTGATCAAGGGGCCGGGGTCGGCCCTGTACGGCGCCGACGCCGCCGGCGGGGTAGTGCAGCTGTTCAGCCGCGGCGCCGGGGGCCCGCGCACGCGGATTTCACTGACCGCCGGCGCCGGGCCGAGGGTGGAGGACGGCGGGGCGTACGCGACCCAGCGCTACCACGCCTCCCGGGGGGGCAGGGCCGGGGCCTGGGGCTGGAGGGCGGACGGCTCGATGGGGGCCAGCGGCGGGCACCTGGAAAACACCGACGCCCGGACCTGGAACCTCGCCGGCCAGGGGGTGCGCCAGCGCTCCGGCGGCAGCACGACGCTGCGCGCCGAGCTGGGGCGCAGAAGGGGCGGCGCCCCGGGAGCCGAAGGCCAGGGGCAGTTCGGGGCCTTCGACATAGACGACCGCCAGAACGACGACGTTCTCCGTTTCAGCATCGGCGACTCGCGGCCGCTGCGGCCGGGGATCCAGTTCGACGGCAGCGCCTCGGGCCAGTGGCAGCGCGTCGAACGCCTCAACCCGGTCGTGCAGGCCGGCGAGCTCGTCGGTGACTTCGTCTCCCGGCACCAGCTGTGGGTGCTGGAGCCGCGGGTTCACGTGACCGGGCGGCACCTGCGCCCCTTCTCCTTCGGGGCGGAGTACCGTCTCGAGCGCCAGCGCGACGACCTGTTCGGCGCCGAGAGCGCCTCCATGCGCGCCCTCTACGCGCAGAACCGGTTCGAGGTCGGGGCGCATGTCCTCGAAGCCGGCGCCCGCCTCGACAACCACTCGCTCTACGGAACCGAGCTCAACCCGCGGCTCGCGGCCCTGTTCCGGCTGCGGCCCGGCATTCTCCTGCGCGCCGCCGCGGGGCGGGCGTTTTCCGCCCCCTCGTTCGACGACCTGTTCAAGCCGACGGAGCGGTTCGCGCGAGCGGTCGGCGGCTTCGTCGGAGAGACCGGAAACCGCGGCCTCGCACCGGAGACGGTCTGGTCGGCGGACGCCGGGCTGCGCTGGCACTCGGAGCGCGCCCAGGGAGAGGCGACCTTCTACCGCAGCTGGTACCGCGACCTGATCCAGCCGGCCGCGGTGCGGGTGCCGGAAGGAGGCGACGACCTCTTCCTCACCCTCGACAACCTCGCGGAGGCGGAGATCGCCGGCCTCGAGCTGGCGCAGCGGCTGCGGGCCGGCCGCTCGCAGATTCAGCTCGCCTGGACGCTGCAGCAGGCATCGGGCCGCGATGCCGGCGGAGACAGCCGCGACCTCGCCGGACGGCTGCGCCGCAAGCTGGGGTGCGACTACGACTTGCAGCTGGGCGGAACCCCGGAGAGCGGCGTCTCCTTCCGCGCCGACTGGCAGGAGCGGTTTTTCGACGAGGATCTGCTCGAAGAGGAGGGGGAGTTCCGCGACGATGATGACGACGACGAGGAAGGGGAGGAGGCCGGGGCCATCGGCGCTCCCGGGGAGGCCTGGCGCTACCTCGTCCTGGGAGCCGGCGCCCGTTTGCGGCTGAGGCCGGGGATGGCGCTCCACTTCGACGTCGCAAATCTCGCCGACGCGCGCTACCAGAGCGTGTTCGGGATTCCGCAGCCGGGGCTGGTGGCCACCGTCGGTCTCCGGCTCGACCTCGAGTAGCCCGGCCCAGCCCGGTTCCCCTGTATATTCAGAAAGCCGCGCAAGTCACCACGACCCGGAAAGCAGGACGATGTCCGAGCAAGAGCAGCTGAAACGCAGGATCCCCTGGCACCGCACCCGCATCGACCGCCGGCTCCTCGCCGAGCTCAACCGCCGCAGCGACCTCCTCGGGTTCGCCCAGACCCTCGGGTACCTCGCCACTCTGACGGCGACGGGGGCCTTCGCCTGGTGGGTCTCCGTCCACTTCGCCTGGTACTGGTTCGCCGCCGCGGTCTTCCTCCACGGAACCTGCTGCGCCTTCATCGTCAACGGCTTTCACGAGCTCTGCCACAACTCCGTCTTCCGCACGCGGTCCCTCAACGTCTTCTTCCTTCACGTGCTCAGTTTCATCGGCTGGCACAACCCGGTGCTGTTCTGGGCCAGCCACTCCGAGCACCACAAGTACACCCTCTACCCCCCGGAGGACGGCGAGGTGGTGCTGCCGGTCGAGATGACCCTGAAGGGGTACCTGCGCGGCGCCTTCGTCGACTACTGGGGCTTCTACCAGAAAGTCAGGATGATCTTCCTGCGCGCCTGCTTCCAGCGGCTCAGCCCGGGATGGCACACGGCGCTGTTTCCGCCGGAGAACGTCGAGGAACGCCGCCGCCTGTTCCGCTGGGACCGCGTCCTCCTCTTCGGGCACGCCGCCATCGCCGCGGGCGCGGTCTGGACGGGCTGGTGGCAGGTGCTCCCGCTCTTCACCTTCGCCACCCTGTTCGGCCGCTGGCTGTTCCTGCTGTGCAACAGCAGCCAGCACGTGGGGCTCACCGACGAGGTGCCGGACTTCCGCCAGAACTCGCGCACCTTCCACCTCAACCCGGTGGTGCGCTTCCTCTACTGGCACATGAACTACCACATCGAGCACCACATGTACGCCGCGGTCCCCTGCTACCGGCTCGGCCGGCTGCACAGGGCGATCCGCCACGAGCTGCCCCACTGCCACAGTGGGCTTGTGCCGATGTGGCGCGAGATCGCCGGGATCCTGCGGCGCCAGAAGCGGGAGCCCGGCTTCCAGTTCGTTCCCGAGCTGCCGGAGAAGCCCGAGGCGCCCGCCGCGGCTCTCACCTGACCAGGCAATTTCAGGGCGGGTCCACCGCAAACGATGGGCCGAGAAGGCTCGACCGAACCTTTCGCAGCCTGAGCGGGCCGAAGCCGCGCTCTTCCCCCGGTTCCCCGGGGTTCCTACCCCGGATCACGCCAGACCAGCACGATTCCGAGCGCCCTGCCGCGCTCTTCCCGCAGCAACCGGTAGGCTTCCTGCGCCTCGCCGTACGGCATGCGGTGGGTGGTCAGGCAATCGACGTCGAGCTCGCCCCGGGCAATCATCGAGAGTATCTGGCGGCGGTTGTACTGCTGGGTCCAGGGGAAGGCGGGGGTGGCCGTCGTCGGGCACTTCGGCTGATGGCAGCCGACCAGGGTGAGCTCCTTCTCGTGGAAGTCCATGAAGTCGATCTCCACGGTGCGGTGCCATATCGAGCCGAGCAGCATGATGCGCCCGCCGACGCGCGCCATGTCGAAGGCCCCGGGCAGGACCTCCGGGTAGCCGGATGCCTCGATGATGACGTCGAGACCGCGGCCGCCGGTAATCGATTCCATCTCCGCCCGCAGGTCGCAGCGCCCCGGGTCGAGCAGGTGGGTGGCCCCGCGGGCGGCGGCGGTTTCCAGGCGCCCGGGGACCGGGTCGACGGCGGCGAGGAGCTCGCAGCCCGATCTCGCCGCCAGTTGCAGGGCCAGCTGTCCCACCAACCCCATGCCGGTTATCGCGGCGAACTCCCCCAGCTCGATGTTCGCCTTGCGGACGCCGTGCATCGAGACCGATCCGAGGACCCCGAAGGCGCCGGCGTCGAAGGAGACGGCGTCCGGCAGCTTCGCCAGCGACTGCGGCGCGGCGCGCACCGTGACGTGAGAGGAATGGGAGCCGAGCGACAGGACGCGGTCCCCGACCTCGTACTCCTCCACCCCTTCGCCGAGGGCGGCGATCACCCCGGTGTTGGAGTAGCCGGGCTTGAAGTCCTGGGCGCGCCGCTGCTCCTGGGACCCGAGCTCGGTGCCGGCGCTGATCAGGGTGCTGACGGTCTCGACCAGCACCTGGCCCGGTCCGGGCGGGCGCACCTCGAAATCCTCGATTGCGACGCTGTTGTCGGGGCGGACGACGGCCCTGCGCCCGGTGGCCGGCCGCCGGTGGATGGCACTCATCCCAGCGCCTGGTATGCTTCGTCGAGCCAGACCACCATCTCGGCGGTGGCGTCGTTGCTCGGAGTAACTTCCGCCCCGGTCATCGCCCACCACCCTTCGGGGTGCTGCTGTTCGACGATGTGGCCGGCCGCCCTGAGCGCCATGTCCCGGTACAGGCTCTCCCGGGTCAGGGTCCACAGCACCGACGCCGCCCACATCACCTTTCCGGAGCGCAGCAGCCGGTAGAGGTTGTCGCTCGCGGTCTCGGCGAAGCGCATGTACTCCCTGGCCAGGGCGAGCCATTGCCCCTCCCCGGTGGCCTGGTGGAGGCGCGCGAGAAAGCCGCCGGCGATCCCGGGGTGGAAGAAGTACTGGTCCCCTTCGGCGGCGTTGACGAGGAGGTAGCGGATCGGGTCTGCCGGGTCGACGCGGGTCACCAGCCCGCCTTCAGGGGCCATGACCGTGTACAGCTCCTCCGGGTAGTTCGGCTGCTCTTCCATCATCCGACGCATCCAGTCCCCGACGCGGCGGGCGACGTCGAGGCGGCCGGTGTAGAGGGCGGCCTGGCCGCAGCCGCTGGTGACCCAGAGGTCCTGCAGGGTGTGGGGCGTGCGCTCGGCAGGGTCGGAGTAGAAGCCGCCGCTGCCGTCGTGGAATCCCATCAGGAAGTCCATCCCCTTCTGCGCGAGGTCGAGCTGGCCGAGCCGGGCGGCGCCGATGACGACCCAGGTGTTGAAGTAGGCGTAGAAGTAGCCGTCGGTGAACCCGGTCCTGGGGCCGAAGTCGCCGTCCGGGGTCATGCCGCGGCGGCGGACCCGGTCGAGCAGGCGGTTGGCCGCGTGAGTCTCGCCGCAAACCTGGAAGGCGGACGGAACCTTGTAGTAATCGCCGACCGTGCCGTCGCCGAAGCTGCCGTCTTCGTGGAGCTGCTGCAGCAGGTATTCGCAGCCCCTGTCCCGGGAATGGCGCAGTCCCTTCATCGCTCGCTTCCCTTTCTGCCGCGTCCGCTCAACGGCCCCCTTCGCAGGATTGAGAATGTGGATTCTCCGCCTCGGCGTCCCTCACCCCGTAGGCGAGGATGATCGATCTTCTCGGCCTGTCCGTTCTGTTGATCATCGAGGTGTGCCAGCCGTAGGTATTGAAAAGGACCGCGGTGCCGGCCGGGCCCGGAAAGACCTTGTGGCCCGGCATGGTCTCCAACCCGCCGGTGAGCTCATAGGGACCCGAACCCGGCTTGTGGCTGCCGGGAACGAACGCAAAAGGGCCTCCGTCGGCCGCTAAGTCGTCGACGTAGATCTGGACCTTGACCTGCTGCGGCTGGTCGAATGGGGTGTCGGGGTGCCAGCCGACGTAGCTGACCGGGCTCGGGGGCAGGGTCCGCACCTGCGCCCCCTTGAAGACGAGGTCTTCCCCGAGAAGGCCGACGAGCAGGCCGAAATACCCCGGGTGGCGGGGGAGGCCGGCGAAGGCATCGTCCTTCTCCAGCGGCCGGGGTATGTCGAAGAATCCACCCGGCTGCGTAGCGGCGGCCACACCCTCCAACCACCCTGGCTTGGCCTCGGCGGCGCAGCGGTCGAACGCCGTTCGCAGCCGCCGCAGGTCGTCGCCGGCGTAGGCCCCCGCGACCACCAGGTACCCCTCTTCCTCCCATTGGTCCCGCTGCGCTTCCGTCAGCATTTATCACTTTCTCCCGTCGTGCATGGATGCGGTCGCTGCGGCGGCAGGCCGGGAAACTTCAGAAGCCGCCCGGCCGTGCCTCCCATGATGGCGGACAGTTCCTCTTCCGACAACCCCGGCAGCAGTTCCCCGACGACGCGGACCATCCTGTCGTAGCCCGGATCTTCCGCGATCCAGGGAAAATCGGAGCCCCACATGAGGCGGCCGGCTCCAAACCCCTGAATCCTCGTTACGGGAGCATGCAGGCGTTCGTGCCACTCCGTCAGGTCCCGGTAGGGCCACTCCTCGTTGCTGAAGGCGTACTGGCCGGACAGGAGCACGTTGGCGTTTCCGTACTGGTGCAGCCCCATGGTCGAGTACCGGGTCAGCGGCGGGAACTGGGAGAGCTGCACGCGCGGCCGGCCCTTCCCGTCGGTGCCGGTGCTGCCCGCTCCCGGGCAGGCCAGCATGTGGTTGAAGACCACGCGGACTTCGGGAAACGCATCGATCAGGAAGGGAACCGTGTGGGCGTCGACGGCATGCGGGCAGAGCCAGAGAACGTAGTCCTTCCCGGCAGCGTGTTTCCAGATCGGGTAGGTGGCAAAGGTGCGGACGTCCATCGCCGCCAGTGGATCCGCCGGACCCCCCAGCGACGACAACCGGAACCCGACAACGTCCCCGTCCGCGGCCAGCCGGTCCATGTGGTCGTTCTGCTCCCGCGGCGAGACCCCGCCGGCCGGAATCAGCCCGATGCCGAGGAAGCGGCCCGGGTACCGGCGCAGACAGTGACGCAGGTAGGCGTGGTGTTCCAGCGCCCTGCCGCCGGTCTGCACCAGCACCGCCCGGTCCACCCGGCTTTCCGCCATCGCTTCCAGCAGCTTCTCGACCGGCTCCTGGCGTTCGGCGGGGAGCCTGTCCCCCGCCCGGCGCGGAAACTCCCGCGAGAGTCTGGCGAATACCTGCGCGTGGGCGTCTATGCGGAGCATGGTTGGGGGAGGCTAATCCACCTCGGGCCCGATTCTCAGGGAATGCGTCTTCACCAGGCAGAAGACCTCCTGCCCGGGGGCGAGGCGGAGCTCGGCGACCGCCTCGGGGGTCACCTTGACGGCCAGGCGGCGGCCGACGTCGACGTAGACGAGGCGCGTCGCCCCGACGGCGCTGATCTCGGTCACCGTCCCCCGCAGGGCGTTGCGCACGCTCAACCCCTGCGGCCGGCTGCGGGCGAGGATGACGTCGTCGGCGCGCAGGCCGACGAACAGGCGCGTTCCCGGGGGGCGGCCGCAATGCGGGATGCGCAGCAGCTGGCCGCCGCAGCGGGCCAGGCAGGCGTCCCCCGCCCCTTCCCCGGGGAGGATCTCCACGGGCAGCACGTTCTCGAACCCGAACTCGTCGACGAGGCGCAGCACCCGGGGGTCGGAGGCGACGCGGAAGAAGTCGCCGTGGGCGACGACGCGGCCGCTCTCGAGGACGATCACCTGCCCGGTCAGCTCGAGGATCTCCGCGGCGGAGTGGCTGACGTAGAGGATGGGGATGCCGAGGTCGGAGCGCACGTGGCGCAGGTAGGGGATGATGCGGCTCTTCAGTCCCCGGTCGAGCGAGGCGAGAGGCTCGTCCATCAGCAGCAGCCGCGGCGAGGCCAGCAGGGCCCGCCCCAGGGCGAGGCGCTGGCGCTCCCCGCCGGAAAGGGTGGCCGGCCGCCGGTCGAGGAGGCCGCCGATCTCGAGCAGCTCGCAGATGCGGTCCGGCTCGAAGCGGCGCTCCGCCGCCGGCAGCAGGTCGTACCCGAAGCGGAGGTTTTCGCCGGCGTTCAGGTGGGGGAACAGCAGGTCATCCTGGAAGACGTACCCCAGCCGGCGCGCTTCGGGGGGCCTGTCGATCCCGGCGGCGTCGTCGAACAGCACCTCTCCGTCGAGCTCGATGCGGCCCCGGTCCGGACGCATCAGTCCGGCGACCATGTTGAGCAGCGAGGTTTTGCCCGCCCCGGAGGGACCGTAGATGGCGGTAACCGGGTAGCGGCACTCCACCTCGACCTCGAGGTCGAACGCGGCCAGTTGGCGGTTGAGGCGCAGGGACAGCATCTCTCACCCTCTCCGGGCGCGCCGCGCCGCCCACTCGCTGGCCAGCAGCGCCGCCAGCGACAGGGCGATGGAGATCCACACCAGCCGCATGGCCGGCCCTTCACCGCCGGGCTGGTTGAGGTAGGTGTAGATGGCGGACGGAATCGTCCGCGTCTGCCCGGCGATGTTGGCGGCAAACGTGATGGTCGCCCCGAACTCCCCGAGGCTGCGGGCGAAGGCGAGCAGGGCCCCGACCCACAGTCCCGGCGCCGCCAGGCGCAGGGTGACGGTGAAGAACACCCGCAGCGGTCCGGCCCCGAGGGTGCGGGCGGCCCCCTCGAGGCGCGGCTCGACGTTCTCGATGGCGAGACGCACGGCGCGCAGGGCCAGCGGGAAGCCGACCACAGCCGAGGCCAGGGCCGCCCCCTTCCAGTCGAACGCCAGGCTGATCCCGGCCGCTTCGAGCAGCGGCCCGAAGAGGCCGCGCCTGCCGAACAGCAGCAGCAGCAGGTACCCGGTCGCCACCGGCGGCAGCACCAGGGGCAGGTGGCAGAGGCCGTCGACGAGCAGCTTGCCGCGGAAGTCGCGGCGCGCCAGCAGCCAGCCGATGGCGGTGGCCGCCGGCAGGGTCAGGGCGACGCAGGCGACGGCGACGCGCAGGGACAGCCCCAGGACCTGCAACTCTTCAGGTTCGAGCATCACGGCTGACCCGGGCCGGACGTGACCCGCCGGGGCCGCGGCAGGACGGTGAAGCCGTGGCTCCGGAAGATCCGGGCCGCGGCCGGCGACAGCAGGCGGGCCATCGCGGCGCGCACCTGCGGGGAATCCCTGCCGGCGACGGCGGCGGCCGGGTAGAGGATCGGCTCGTGCAGGCTGTCCGGGATCTCCGCGGCGGTCTCGACGCGGCCGCTGGCCGCCGCGTCGGTGGCGTAGACGATGCCGGCGGAACAGGCGCCGCGCTCGACGAAGACGAGGGCGCCGCGAACGTCGGGAGCCGGCGCCAGCCGGGGCTCGAGCCGGGACCACCAGCCGAGCCGGACCAGCGCCTGCCTCGCGTACATCCCGGCCGGGACGTGATCGGGGTCGCCGAGGGCGAGACGGCCGGCGAAGCTGCCGGGGAAATCGAACTCCCCGGCGATCTCGACGTCGAGGCCGGAACCCTTCGGCGCGACGACCGCCAGGCGGTTGGCGAGCAGGTCGACCCGGGTCGCCGTATCGATGCGGCCGCGCTGCTCGAGGAAATCCATCCAGGCGCGGTTTGCCGACAGGAACAGGTCGGCGGGGGCGCCGGCGTCGATCTGGCGCGCCAGCACGGAGGAAGCGGCGAACGAGAGGCTGACTTCGGTCGAGCCCGCGCCCTCGAAGACTTCGCTGGCCGCTGCGGTCAGGCTCGCCGCGGCGAAGACGGTGACCTCGGCGTCGGCAGGGGAGAGGGAAGCGAGGAGGACGGCAACCGCGGCGGCGGGGGCCCGCCGGCCAGCTGCCCGAACGGCCCGCCGGATGCGCACCTCTGGCCTGGATCGACGGCTGCCGGAAACCCGCGCCGGCTCCAGGTCGGGGTTCGCAAGGGGGTTCATGTCGTCGCCAGGCCCGCGGACGGGGCTTCCGGAGAATGAACCGGGAGCCGGGAATCCCCGGTTTCCGGCTGAAGGCCGCCTCGTTCCGGACATCATCTGCTCGCTGTAGCGCCAGGGAAGGCGTCTCATGTAGTTTGTCTCAAGAGGCGGCCGGCCGGGGGAAGTTCAATTGCATCGTAAGTATACGGTCCACGTTCGCAGGCTCGCAGCCCCTGCCCGGGCGCCGGCAGGAGATCGGGGAATGCCCGCTGAGATCGAATTCGCGGCCCGCTGCTGCCGCGCCCTGCCGACCGGCCGGGCCGGGTACGAGGAGGAGCGCTTCCGCCTGCCCGCGGCCCGCACCGCCCTGGTGGGCATGCACTGCTGGAACATCGGCTGCCCCGACGGCCCGGCCGAGACGGGCGAGCTGGTGGAGGCGCTCGAAAGGTCTGCATCGTGAGCCTGCGGGTCTGTGACTGGAAGCTGCGCCTCGCCGTCTCCGTCGGCGCGGGGACGGAGCTGCGTTTCGGGCCGCCTTCGCGGTGATGCCGGTTTCCTCCCGGGACCGGGGCCGCCCCCGGCTGTATCGCCCCGCCGGCGATCCGGAGGGACTGTTCCCCCTGCCGGAGGACCGGCCGCGGCAGCGCATCCTCGAGAACATCCTCGCCGACTGCCGCTTCTACGGCCGCCGCCGCCCCTGGGCGCGGATTCCCGAGCGCCTGCACAGTCCGCATCCCTACCACCAGCTGTACATCACCTTCTACACCGCCATGCAGGCGTCGGCCCTGATCGAGCAGTACGCCTTCGCCTGGAAGATGACGGGAAACCCCGCCTGGCTGCGGCGCGCCAGGGCCTGGCTGCTGGCGGCCGCCGGATGGGAGCACAGCGACCGCATCGAGGAGCACTTCTACAGCGCCAACCGCTACATGCACGCCTTCGCGGTGGGGCTCGATTTCCTCGGGGACCGGCTGTCGCGGCGGGAGGAGCAGCGCGTCACCGACTGCCTTCTCCGCCTGATGAGGCGCTGGTGGCCCGACGTCGAGTCGCAGCGCCACAGCCCGGAGGGGGGGCATCACGCCGTCGTCGACAACGCCCATTTCGGGGTCGCCGCCCTGCATCTGCTCGACAGCTGTTCCGAGGCGTCCGGGTGGGTGGAGGCGGTCGTCGACCGCTTCCGCGGCGCCATCATGACCAACGGCTCCGGTCCGCGCGGGGAGCCGGTGGACGGGGCCTCCTTCTGGCCCTGGGAGAACCTCTGGATGCTGCAGTTCGCCGACGCCCTGCGCAACGTCGCCGGCATCGACCTGTTCGCCGAGTTCCCCGGGCGCCTGTCCCGCCCCCTGGAGTGGTTCCGCTACCAGCTCGCCGGCGCCGGCGCCCAGGGAGCCGGCAGGCGCGCCGCCTGGTCGCCGACGCTGCTGCGGCTCGCCCAGGAAGCCGGGGACGCGCCGCTGCGGGAAGAGGCCCTCGGCGACCCGGACCTCGGACGCGTTTACCGCTTCATGGCAGGAGTAAGGGGTTCGACCGCCGAGTGCGTCCTCGCCTCCGGGCCCTGCGCCTACATGTACTGCGATCCCGGTTTCCGGGGAAGACGCCCGCCCCGCCCCGGTCCTCCGGGCCGCCGCTTCCGCGCCCGCTACGGCGACGCCGCGGTGATGCGCGACCGCTGGGACGAAGAAGCGCTGGTCGTCCAGGTCTGCGGCTATGCCGGCGGCACCGCCCACAACTACAGCGAGCTGCACCTTCACCTCGCCGGCGAGCCGGTGCTGAAGACGATCCCGGCGGCCGAGGCCCAGCCGGTCGCCTGCGGCAGCCTTCCCAGCGTCGGCGGGCAGAACGAAATGGTCGCGCACCTGGGGCAGCTCCGGAGGGAGGAAGCCGGCTGCTGCCTCCGGGTGAAGTCGAGGCGCCTGCACCAGGAGTACCGGCTCCTGCCCGGGCCGCCGCCGGTACTGCTGGCCGCGGTCAAGCGCCGGCGGCGGGGCGTTTCCCTGGTGCAGCGGGGCGGGGAGAGCTTCGCCCGTCTCGACGGCCGGGACTGCCTGCAGTACGCCAGGGAGCCGCACTTCAAACCCGGGGCCGGGCGGCTGCGCATGCAGGTGCGGCTGCACCGGATCCCGGGCCCTGGAGACGGCCCGCGGGTGCTGTTCAACACCGGGCTGGGGACCGGCGCCGCCGGGGGCCCGGGTCCTCAGGTTAACAGCTTCACCCTAGGTCTCGACGGGAACGGGCTGTTCTTCCGGGTGCAGAGCCAGCGCGGCCGTTCCGTCGAGGCGCGGATCCCCCCGGAGGCAGGGGAGTTGAGTTCGGGAGAGTGGTGCGAGGTCGGAGCTTCCTGGGGCGGGTTCAACCGCCGCGGCGGCAAACCGTTCGTCGCCGTCGCCCTGAACGGCGCCGTCGGGCGCTGCGACGACCCGGAGCAGTTCGGCGAGCTGGGGGTCGACTCGCAGGGGCTGCGTTCCCGCTCGGCGCCGCGCGATTTCTACATCAGCTCCAACACCGTCCTGGCTTTCGGGGGCGCCGTTCAGCTCGAGGGGACGGAAACCTCCTGCGACCTGCGTCTCGTCGAGCTGCGGTGCCCCGGGCGCACGCCGCTGCGCCTCGACTTCGCCGAAGGCCTCGGGGAAGAGAGCGGCAGCGCCCCGCCCCTGTGGAAGCTGAACCCCGCGGAGCTGCGGCGCGCAACCGGCGCCCGGGCGCGCCTCGGGGCCGGGCGGCAGGCGGTCGACCTCGTGCCCGTCTTTCCGGGGCGGGCCCACTGCGCCATGGAGGTTGTTCCGTATGCCCCGCCCGGTCTGGCAGCCGGCAGCCTTCGCCGCCTCGGGGAAGGAGACGAAGAGGATTCCACGAGGCTTCTGCTGGCCGCGGAGGAAGGAGACTTCCTCGTGCTGGCGCTGGCGCCGGCTCGGGCGCGCCTGCGCGTCGACCGCGATGGCGGAGGTTTCGTCCTGAGGTGGGGTCCGGGACGCTGTCAGCGCTTCTCGCTGTCAGCGGCCGGGGGGAAGCTGCTTCAGCCGGGGGAAAGCGGGGATTCTCCCTCCGCCCGGGCGCGCCGCACCACGTAGAGGTTGCTCGCCAGGATGACCGCCGCCCCTGCCAGGGTCCAGGCGTCGGGGAAGTCGCCGAAACCGATGAAACCGACGACCACCGCCCACAGGAACAGGGAGTAGGCGAACGGCTGCAGCGCCGAAGCCTCGGCGTAGCGCAAGGCCTTGATCAGCGAGAAATGGGCGGTGGCGCTGAGCGCGGCCACCAGCGCCAGCAGGCCCCAGTCCCCGGGAGCCGGCGGCAGCCAGTAGAAGGGGCCCGCCAGACTGAGGACGACCGCCCCGGCGAGCCCGGCGTACAGCAGCGACGTCTCCGGCCGGTCGGTGCGGCTGGCGAGGCGGGTGAGCATCTGGTAGACCGCCCACAGCAGGGCGGCGAGCAGCGGGATGGCGGCCTCGGCGGTCATGGCCCCGGTGCCGGGACGGAGGATCAGCAGCACCCCGGCGAATCCGGCCGCCACCGCGAGCATCCGGTACAGGGAGACGCGCTCCCGCAGGAGCGGCGCCGACAGCAGGGTGACGATGAGGGGAGAGACCGCGGCGAGGGCGTGCACGTCGGCCAGGGGCAGGTGGATGAAGGCGATGATGAAGGTTGCCTGCTCGGCGACGAGAACGAGGGAGCGCGCGATCTGGGTGCCGCGCTGCCGGGAGGCGAGCGCCCTGCGGATCCCGGTCCCCCGGGAAGCCAGGGCGGCGACGACAACGAGCAGCAGGTAGCGGACCCAGAGGATCTGCACGAAGGAGTAGGTCTTCGCCAGGTGCTTGTTGACCCCGTCCATCACGGCGAACAGCAGCATCGCCAGGAGGACGAGGGCGATCCCCCGGAGCGCCGTCCTCGGTTCGGTTTCCGGTGTCACGGTCTCTCGCGGCCGTCAGGGCCGGAAACCTCAGTAGGCGACGGAGAGCGTGCCGCTGCTGCTCTCGCGCTGCGACTGCAGCTCGATCGTCAGCCGGTAGAGGTAGACCCCGGGCGGGACCCGCCTTCCGGAGTCGTCGGTGCCGTCCCAGTGGTGGGAGTACTCCCCGAGGGGATCCTCCCCGGCGTACAGCTCTCTCACCAGCCTGCCGGACAGGTCGAAGATCGCGATGGAGACCGGCGCCGCGGAGGTCAGCCGCAGCACCTTGTAGGAGATGTTCGCCAGGTCGTTGACGCCGTCCCCGTTCGGGGTGAACGGGTCGGGCTCGGCCCGGGGGGAGAACAGCAGCGAGCTGCTCAGCGACGTCGTCACCGACAGGCGCTCGCTCTCCACCTCGCCGGTGGCATTCCCCGCGATGAGCCGCTGGCGCACCTCGAGCGGCCGGGTGGTGTCGAAAACCCTGCCGTCGAAGAGGGTCCCCACCTCCCTGAGCACCGGGGCGCTGAACACGATCTCGACCAGGGCGCCGCTGTCGGCGGTCTCGAGCTTGCGCGGCAGCAGCACTTCGAACCCGAGCCCGTCGCCGCGGAGGCGCCGCTCGAAGTACCCCTGGTCGACGCCGGCGATGCGCAGGGAGTCGACCGACACGATCCCGGAAGGGGTCGATACTTCCACTCCGTCGAAGCTGCCGTCCCCGGGCCGGATCGTCGGCCGGATGTAATAGGTGAACCGGGTCGGCTCGCCGATCCGCGTTTCTGTAGGGTGGATCTCGGCCACCAGCGCCCGCACTGCCGGGGGCACCGAGGCCTTGAACTCCAGGAAGTCGAGCTTGCCCCCCGCTTCGGTGGTGGAGTAGAAATCCGCCCGTACCTGGAAGAACCGCCGCGGCCCTGGAGAGACCACCGATACCCCCGGTGTATCGAAGGGATACGGGCTCGACCAGAAGCTCCAGTTCTCGGTGTCGGGGCTCACCTGGTCGTCCGGGTTTGCGGGTCTGAGAAAGTCCGACAGCTTTGCGTACTGCTCCCTGTATTCCGTCAGGCTGAGACTGCCTCCGCCGCCGCGGAAACGGATGCTGTCCTGCTGCTCGGGGCGGGTTTCCCAGAAGATCACCGGTTGCGGGTCGGAGCCGGAGCGTGTGCGGATTTCGACGCGGGCAAGCGGGTCCCGGCGGCCCGACCAGCGGATCTCCCCCCAGCTGGCGATATCCTCCATTTCGATCACCTCGGACTCGTACGCGGCGCCGCCGACGAAGCCGCCGCCGTAGAGCTCGAAGTCGGCGAGGCCTACCTCCTTGGTGGTCTGACGGAAGATTCGCAGCTGGATCGCCCGGGTCGTCACCGGCGGGTCGAGCAGCACCGAGACTTCCGCCTCCGTGTTCTCCTTCACCTCGGCGACGATCTCCCGGAAGTGGGGAATGCGGTTCGAAGCGAAACCCTCGGCGATACCGATGGTGAAGCGCTCGAGGAAGTGATCCGGGCGGTCGGCCAGGGTGCGGAACCTCACCTCCCGGATCAGGAAGCGCCCGCCGACGTCGAAGGTCACCCGCTCCCAGATTTCGCGGTTGAAGCTCTCGGCGGCGAGCAGCGGGTAGACGTGGGCGGTGGTCGGGTCCTGGTCGATGAGCAGCTCGCCGTCGAGGTTGTTGCAGGCGTGGGAGTAGCTGGTGTTGATGACGCATGCCCTCCCCCCCCTGTCCAGCAGGGTGGCGGCGATATCGTCGTCGGCGGCGAAGAAATGCGGCTGCAGCGACTCGGCCTGCAGCGAGTCGAGGTGAAGGTCCTTCTGCAGCTGGGACGGGGACCAGCCGATTCTGGTGAAATCGATGCCGAGGCTCGACAGGCTGTCCATTTCACCCGCCGAAAAGGGGGCCCCGATCCGGTAGACGATCACCCCGTGGCTTTCTCGCGGGTACGGCGCGAAAGCGAGGAGAACGAGCGGAAGCAGTCTTCGCAGCGGCATGGCGTTCCTCCTTCGGAGGCCGGCCTGGCGAAGCCGGTTTTCTCAGCCGATCTGTTTCTGCAATACCGGCAGCAGCAGGGCGAGGACGACGCTTACCGCGAGGCCGGCGAAGATCTTTGCCAGGTCGGAGAGCACCAGCCGGGACACCTCCGGGCGGCCGCGGTGCTTCTCGTTCCAGGCGATGGCGATCTCCCGCCCCGCGAGCAGGCCGACGAAGACCCACGTCGTGCTCATAGGTAAATTGCTGACCTCCTTGAAAAGGAACAGCACGATGCCGTAGATGAGGTCGACGAAGGTCGCCGAGCGGATGTCGGTAGTGTTCGTCTTGGTCAGCACCACCTTCTGGATGGCGCCGCCGTGGGTGTAGAAGATGTAGGCGAGCAGGGCCAGGATGACGACGACGCTGGCCGCGAACCATTCGGGGGCCAACATCGGGATCCGGGTGGCCGGGTCGCGCGGCAGGAAGACGTAGATGTTGGCGAGGTCCTGGATCAGCCACTGGCTCCAGAGGAAGCCGGTTGAGCACCACTGGGCAACCACCCACCAGCCGCCGGTGGGGCCCTCCGTCTTGTTGAAGCGGTGCTCGAGACCGCGGGTGATCAGCTTGTACACGAGGATGGCGGCGACGAAGGCCGTGGCGTACCCCAGCAGCGACTTGACCAGCATGCTCGGCAGCGCCTTGGGGGCGAAGATGGTCAGGGTGAGGAAGGTCGTGCTCACCGGGACCCCCCAGCGCGTCAGCAGGAGCAGGACGAAGGGGGGAACGCAGTAGATCCAGGAGAAGTGCTCGGGCACCGGGATCGCCTGGAGCCGGCCGTAGGAGACGTCGCCGGCGTGGACCGTCCACCCGTACACGAGGACTGCCGTGATGACGCCGGCGCCGAAGAGCCAGAGCACCCACCAGGGGCGGTGGGAGTTGGAGCTGAGGAAGGTTCCCAGGGTCTGGATGGCGTCGTTGCCGACGATGGAATAGGCCCCGAGCAGGAAACCGATGATCATAAGGGTTTCCTGGGTCATTTAATTTCCTCCCGGGAGTCTGCAACGACCCTCCCATAGGTAATCGTCTTTCGGACTGGTTCGAAAATGGTGACACATTCCGTGCGGCGCCATCTCCGGGTGGAAATCGAGGCTTACGACAGGACGATCCGCGCCTTCATCCCCTCCTACGAGGAGATGCTGGAGCGGACCGCCGAGGCGGTTGCCGCGGCGAAGCCGGGAAGGGTGATCGACCTAGGCGCCGGCACCGGCGCCCTGGCGCAGGCGGTGTTGCGCAGGTGCGGGGAAGCGGGGGTCCTCCTGATCGACGCCGATGCCGAGATGCTCGACCAGGCGCAGGAGCGGCTGGCCCCCTATTCGGGCCGGGTCCAGTTCGCCGAGCGCCCGTTCCAGGGCCCGCTGCCCCCCTGCGACGTCGCCGTCGCCTCCCTGGCGCTGCACCACGTTTCCACGCTTGCGGAGAAACGCAAGATCTTCGGCGCGATTCACGCGGCGCTGCCCCCGGGGGGCGTGTTCGTCAACGCCGACGCGACCATGCCCGCCGACCCGGCCGCCCGGCAGGCCGACTTCCGGACCTGGGCCGCCCACCTCGTCTCCCGCGGCATCGAGGAGGAGCAGGCCTGGCGCCACTTCGAGGAGTGGTCGGGCGAGGACACCTACTTCCCGCTGGAGGAGGAGCTTGAGGCCCTGGAGGACGCCGGCTTCGAGACCGCCTGCCTGTGGCGGGCGGTGCCGCTGGCGGTGGTCAGGGCGGTCAAGGGCCCCGGGGCCGCCGCACCGCCACCTTGACCACAGGGGCGGCGAGGGGTTCTATCTCCCGCCCGCCCAATCTCCCCAACTCCGGAGGATCGATCAGATGGCCAACATGTCCCTTCACAAGTCGGCGGAGTGGAAGCCCGGGCTGCGCACCTACTTCGAGTATCGCGACCTCGGCAGCGTCGAGGCCACCGAGGGCCGACTGCTCGTCCACGTCATCCGCGCCACCGAACCCTGCAGCGGTCCGGGCGGGTATCACTCCCACGATCTCGAGTTCCAGATGAACTACGTGCTGCGCGGCTGGACCCGGGTCGAGTTCGAGGACGTCGGCGAGGTGCGCTTTGAGGCCGGCGACAGCTGGCAGCAGGATCCCATGACCCCGCACGAGGTGCTGGAGTTCTCCGACGACTTCGAGGTCATCGAGATCTGCATGCCGGCGGATTTCCCCACCAGGGACGAGCAGCGTTGAGCTGATCCAGGGACGACCCCTGGGACTTCTGCCGAAAATGGGAAGACTGGACGGCAAGGTCGCTGCGGTCACCGGCGGTGCGTCCGGCATCGGCGAAGCCACCGTGCGGCGCTTCGTGGAGGAGGGTGCGCGGGTCGCCTATGCCGACCGCGACCGCCCCCGCGGCGAGTGCATCGCCGGAGAGATCGAGGCCGGCGGCGGGGAGGCGCTGTTCGTCGAAGCCCGCATGGACCGCGAAACCGAGGCCGCCGCCTTCATCCGGCGCGCGGTCGATCGCTTCGGCCGGCTCGACATCCTCGTGAACAACGCCGCCATCCGTCTCTACAACACGGTGACCGAAGCCAGCGAGGAGAGCTGGGACACCATCTGGGCGGTGAACGTCAAGGGCTACGCCTTCTGCGCCAGGGCCGCGATCCCCTTCCTGCGCCAGAGCGGAAAGGGCAGCATCGTCAACATCGCCTCCAACAGCGCGGCCATCGCGAGCCGCAGCGCGGTGCAGTACGACACCACCAAGGCGGCGGTCACGGGCCTGACCCGCGCCATGGCTCTGGACCATGCCGAAGAAGGGATCCGGGTCAACGCCCTCTGTCCGGGACCGACCTTCACCCCCTTCCACGAGCGGCGAGCCGCCGCGGCCGGGATGACCCCAGACTCATTCAAGGAAGAGTTCGGACGTGCCACCATGCTCGGGCGGCCGGCCAGGCCCGAGGAGATCGCCGCCTGCGTCCTGTTCCTCGCTTCCGACGACGCCTCCTTCGTCACCGGCGCCTGCCTCTTTGCCGACGGCGGCGAGACCTCCATGGGCAGCAACCGCGAACTGGGTTCGCCGGACCCGCTCTAGCGCGGCACCACCACGAATCCCACCGAATCGGCCGACGCCGAGCCGAAGAGCCCCAGCCCCCCCTCCACGGAGAACAGGGGGCGCTCGAAGTTGTCGCCCGCCAGTCCGCCGGCAGCCCCCCCCTGCTCCTGCTGGTCGGCGTTGGTGCGGGCGTAGTCGAACCAGTTCTGGTCCAGGGCGTAGACCTTCACGATGGAGCGCCCGGCGTAGTAGACGGCGAACCACGGCCAGCGCACGGTCCCCTCGGCGACCGCCAGTGGCGGCGACTCGTTCCGGCTCGGGTCCACGTCGTCGTCGTAGAACTCGTCCAGGTCCTCGTTGACCTTCTCCGGGCTCTCGTCCAGGGAGAAGATCCCCGCCTGGTACCCCGCGGCCTCCGCCGCCTCCAGGTGGATCTCGAGCACCCCCTCCAGGTAGAGGAGCTGGTTCTCGGGCGCCTCGTAGACCCCGTCTCCGGCCTCGGCAAAGGACTTGAGGGTGCGCAGGATCTCGCCGGTCTCCCAGTCGATGAGCACCGCCTGCCGCACCCGCAGCCGGTCCGGCGTGGTCGTGCGCCCCCACAGGCTCTGCCCCCCCACCTCGACCTCGAGCCGATACTCGGTCCGGGGCTCGACCCGGGGCGGGTCCGGGGGAGGCAGGTAACGGCCGGGTTCCTCCGCGTCGGCGGCGTACTCGAAGACCCGGTCCCCCTGGAGGATGCGGACCCGGGCGTCGGCCACGCCCGTCGCTGTGCGGTCGTACGCGATGTCGGCGGCCAGGCTGCGCCGCACGAACAGCGCGGGCAGGTCCTGGTCGACCAGCAGCAGGGCGTCGACCACCAGGTCGCTGTCCTCCTCCGCCGAGCCGAAGAGACTCCCCGGCTCGCGGTCGGCGGAGCACGCCGCCAGGCACAGCGACAGCAGAAGGCAGCGCCCGGTGAGCGGCATCAGCCCGCCGAGCCGTGACGAGAAGGATTCGGGGGTCATCGCGATCTGCCTCAGAAAGTGAAGTTCAGGCCCAGGGTGGGCACGATGGGCAGCTGCTGGACCACCTCCCCCCGCGTCCGGGCTTCGTCCGTGGAGTACTGGATGAACCATTCGTTGCGCCGGCTGTAGAGGTTGAAGACCTGCAGGAAGAGCTCGGATTCCAGGCCCCACAGCGTCAGGTCCCGGGTGACGCTGGCGTCGAGGCGGTGGTAGGGCAGCAGGCGGCCGCTGTTGCGCCGCGACGGCAGCACGTAGTCCTCGACCACGCCGGTAGTCGGCTCGCGCAGCGAGTAGCGCACCGAGGCCGGGGTGAAGGCCTGCCCCGTGGCGTACACGAGGTTGGAGCCCAGGCGCCACTTCCCTGCCCGGTAGGAGACGACGAAGGAGAGGTCGTGGCGGCGGTCGTACTTGGGGGGGAAGGCGCGCCCCTGGTTCAGCTCCGGGAAGGTGCGCCGCGTCCAGCCCAGGGTGTAGCCCACCCAGCCGGTGAGAGGCCCCGAGCGCCGTTGCAGGAAGAGCTCGACCCCACGGGCCCAGCCGGTGCCGCCGCTGACGAAGATCTCCTCGGAGTTCCCGGCTTCGCTGTCGGCGGCCACGGCGGTGTCGAGGACCACGAGGTTCGCCAGGTCCGTGTAGTAGCCCTCCACGGTGAACTGCCAGGTCCGCGACGGGTTCCACTCGGCGCCCGCCACCCCTTGCCAGGAGCGACCGGGCTCGACGCTGTCGTCCAGGGGGACCCAGCCGTCGCCGCCGGTGAAGCCCTCGGTGGTGATCAGCTGCAGGTACTGGCGGTACATCCCCCCGGCGAGCTTGAGGCGCACCTTCTCGGTGAGGGCCCGGCTGAGGGAGAGGCGCGGTGTGAAATGCAGGCGGCGGCCTTCGCTGAACCAGGCGCCCCTCCCCCCGAGCCGCAGCCGCGTGACCGGGTCGGGCTCCCACTCGTCCTGCACGTAGGCCGAGATCAGCACCGAGCCCTGGCGCAGGTCGTCCTGCTCCTCGCCGTTGAAGCTCTGGGCGAAGTGGAACCTGTAAAGGGTGGCCAGGAGGCCGAGTGTGAGGGTGTGGTCCCGGTGGGCGTAGTAGTCGAGGTCGCCCTTGAAGGACAGGTCGCGGATGCTGTTGACGACGGTGAAGGGGGTGTTGAACACGCTGAAGTCGAGGACGCTCTCGTAGTAGGAGCCGGCTGCCATGAAGTGGCCGAAGAGATCGGGCGAGAACACCCGCGTCCAGCGCGCCGTCACGGCGCGGTTGCCCCAGCGCAGGTCGGCGAAGGACTCCTCTACGTCTTCCTGGTCTGTGCTCAACGTGTCGGCGCTGGACGATTCCCGGAAGAACTCGGCCCGCAGGTCGTCCTGGCCCATGTAGGTGCTCAGCGTGAAGGTGTCGTCTCCGCGCCGCTGGTTGATCTTGCCGTTGAAGTCGTAGAAGTAGTAGCTGATGGGGAGGTCGACGTCGAAGGCGCGGACGGCGCTGAAGACGGGCTCCAGGTAGGTGCGTCGTCCGGCCGCCATCCACGAGCCGCCGTCGATCGGCCCCTCGGCCAGCAGGCGGCTGGAGATGAGGCTGATGCCGCCGCGTCCGCTGAAGCGCTGGCGGTTGCCCTCGCGGTTGGCCACGTCGAGGACGGCCCCGAGGGTGCGGCCGTACTTCGCCGGGTAGGCCCCCTTGTAGAGCTGCACGTCCTTGATGGCGTCGGGGTTGAAGGTGGAGAAGAACCCGAAGAGGTGGGACGGGTTGTAGAGAGGGATGTGGTCGAGGAGGATCGCCGTCTGGTCCGGCCCGCCGCCCCTTATGTAGAGGCCGCTGGTTAGGTCGGAGGCCGACTGGATGCCAGGCAGCAGCTGCAGGCTGCGCAGCAGGTCGGCCTCGCCCACGGCCGGCATCTGCTGCAGGGGCTCTACCTGCAGGGCGATGAAGCTGCTCTGGGTCGCCTGCTCCAGCTCCTCCTCGCGCTCGACCTCCACCACCACCGCCTCCTCGCGGATGGGCTGCCAGGTCAGGGACCAGTCCCGGCGCACGTCGATTCCGGCCTCGAAGCGCAGCGTGTCCCGGAGGGTCTTGTATCCGATGTAGGACACCGACACCCCCCAGGTGCCTGCCGGGATATCCTTTACGGCGTAGTAGCCGCTGCTGTTGCTCAGGGCCCCCAGCCGCACCTCCTCGATCGCGACGGTGGCCAGCGGCAGGACCTCGCCGTTCTCGGCGTCGGTCACGAAGCCGCCGAGGGTGGCCGCCTGTGCGCCTGCCGCCGCCAGCAGCATCCAGGCGGCCAGCAGCCGGCCAGCTTTTCCGATTCCCGGGGATCGAATTCCCGAGGCCGCAGTTCCCGGGCGGCTTGCCCGGTTTCGTTTAGAAACAGGTTTTTTCACGGCTCATCAAGATACGATACACCCCCGCAGTGTGACGAAAGCACCACTTGTTGGATGAGCCCCGGAGGGCCGACCTTTTCTGCTGCTTTGAAGGATCCGCTTGCAGGATCGGCGCCGAGCTCCCCGATGATCGATGCTCCCGGTTCTTCCATGGCGAAACGCCGCTGCATATTCCTCCTGGCAGCTGCGGCCACCTGGGCTGAGGCCGCCCCGGTAGCCGCCCATGTCGGCGACCGTCTGTTTCCGATCCCCTGTCTCTCGGAGGAAATCCTGGCCCGCCTCGACCTGGACGACGGCAGCGTGGAGGACTGGCTGGATGCCGTCGGTGAGCCGACCCTGACGCCCCTCGACTTCAACCTGTGGTCCGATACTGAGACGACTTCGTACGACCGGCTCGATCCGGCCAACCTCGATTTCCGCATCTGGATGGGATGGAGCCGGGACGGCCGGATCCATGTCGCCGGCGAGTTTGCCGACGATGTGTACGTGAACGAATACGACCCTCTCGAATTCCCCAACTTTATTTTCGAGGCCCATGACAGCATGAGTTTTCTGATCGACGGAGATCACACCGGGGGAGAATATCTGTTTCTCGCGTCGCACGATGAGCCCGAGGAGGCTTTGAAGACGAACAGCCAGGCCCAACGATACAGCGCGATTTCCCGCGTCCCTGCCGGGCCGATGGTCAGTTTGCCTCATACTACGGATAGTGCGATTGGTTTGGAGGGGATCACCAACGAACCGGTCGACTGGATGATACATCCCCCGTTCGCCCGGGGGGGAGGGAGTGTGTTGGGCGGGAACCCCACGGTCTGGCTGATCGAGTTTTTCGTCACCAGCTTTGACCGCCTGCATCACCTGGGCCCCCCGGAGGAGAGTGTCGTATCCCGGTTTGCGGGGGGAAGCGTCATCGGGTTTGATGTCAATGTCCATGACCATGACGTCGAACCACATGGCCCGCGTGCTTTTTACCTGCTGGGCGAACCCAACTGGGAGGGTATCGGCAGACAAGCCGGCAATTGGGTGGACGGTCTGCTGCTCGGCCCCGGCGGTGAGTCAGTCGACTCTGCGGTGCAATCCGTCTCCTGGGGCCGCATCAAGGCATCCCTGGAACCGGGCCCTCGCGGCGAAGATTCCCTTTCCGACAAGGACTGAGCCGTCCTACTGGCGGCTTCCCTGCCGCACTGCCAATATTTCCACAGGGCACCCGGATCTCGTTTATGGTCCCCCATGGGGATTGGACCGCGGATTTCCCGGCGCTGCTTACTCGATCCTCCCGGTTCGAACCGGGAGAATCCTTGCCTGTGGTTTGGATTGCCAGCCGCTTCCAGTTGAATGACAGGAGACTTTGGGATGCGAAACCATTTCCGGACCGCCGCGGTGAATACGGCGCTGGTCGCCGCGTTCACCGCTGCCCCGGCCTCCCCGGCCGGCCCCAGCGCCGCCGACTTCACCATGCACGTGCCGCTTCTGCTCGAAGCCCCGGCCATCGACGGCGACCTCGCCGAATGGAAGGAGCTGTCCTACACCGACGGCGTCTGGGACATTGAGCGGCTGCGCTACACTCCCTGGTTCGATCCCCGCATCAACCGCCTCACCGATCACGGGGACGAGCCTTCCCCCGGGGAGGACCTGCGGGCCCGCTACTACATCGCCTGGGACAGGAAGTTTCTGTATCTCGGCGCCGAGGGCTGGGACAACGTCAACGACGTCGACGACCCGGAGCCGGGCAGGAACCGCTGGTGGTACATGGACGCGGTGGCCTGGTACATGGAGGCGCCGCGCGACGAGGCGCCCGAGTCGTTCAGCCAGGGGGACAACGGTTTCTGCTTCGTCATCGATCCGCGCAAGCCCGACTACGGAGCCTGGTGGATGCACGGCACCGCGGATACGACCTACATCCACGAGCCGCTCCCGAAGGCGGCGGTCGATTACGAGGTGCGGCTCGATCCCCGGGGGGGCGGCACGGGCGATTTCGTTCTCGAGGCGCGCGTCGACATGGCCGCCACCTTCGGCGTCAGCGACCCCGACTGGCGGCCGCCGAAGGTCGGCGACCTGTACAGCCTGGAGATCGTCCACACCGATCCGGACGGGGGCCCCTACGGCGGGCATTTCGTGCTCTACGGAAACGGCGACGACGACTCGACCTGGGGCAAGGTCGTCCTGGTGGGCCCGTCCGGCCCGGTCGAGCGGAAACCGGAATAGCACGGGGCCGACCGGTTCCCGCAGGCGCAGGGCGGCGATGAAACGGGGCGCCCCGGATTCCCGGGGCGAGGGGCGTTCGGCCTGTCATCGCACACCCCCATTTAACCATGGCTCCCGCTGAGACAACATGCAGATAGTCCTGAACTCGAAGTTCTTCTCCGGCCTGCCGGTTCCGGAGCTGGGCGGCAAGGCGCTCGAGCTGGGGTACGACGGCATCGACGTCTGCGTCCGTCCGGGCCACCCCGTCCACCCCGGCAACGCCGCGGCCGAGCTTCCCGAAGCGGTGGCAGTGTGGGCAAGCCAAGGGCTGTCCTGTCCGCTGGCGACCGCGGCCACGGACTTCGTCGATCCGGACGCTCCCGGCGCCGAAAGCCTGTACGCCGCCTGCGCCGAGGCCGGTGTCCCGCGGCTGAAGATCGGCTTCTGGCGCTTTGCCCCGGGGGACGACTACTGGCGGGCCGTCGACGCGGCGCGCCGGGACCTGGAGGGCTTCGCCAGGCTCAGCGGGAAACACGGGGTGCAGACCTGCTACCAGGTCCACAGCGGCGCCTGCATCGGCTCGAACTGCGCCGGGCTGATGCACCTGGTCCGGGGGTTCGACCCGCGTCTCGTCGGCGCCTATCCCGACCTCGGCCACCTCGCCCTCGACGGCGAGGACTGGGAGATGGGGCTGGCGATGATCAGGGCTCACCTCTCGGTGGTGGGGATCAAGGACGCCATGTACCGCCGCGAGCCGGAGAGGAGGCCGCCCTGGAACCACTGCTTCGTCAAGGTGGGGGAGGGGTGCGTCGACTGGGACAGATGCCTCGGCATTCTGAGCGGCTTCGGCTTCGACGGCCCGCTGACCGTGCATACCGAGTACCGCTTCGACGAGGCGATCATCCGGCAGGTGGGCTGGGCGGAAAGCTCGCCGCCGAACCTGGAGGAGTGGGCCAGGGCGGACGCGGCGTACCTGCGCAAGGCGCTGGCCGCCATCGGTCCGGCCGCCGGCGGAAAACAGTGAATGGAGTTGACATGCGACTGAACGAACAGCAGCTGCGGCACTTCCACACCTTCGGATACCTGATCGTCCGCAAGCTCCTGTCCCCCGCCGAAGTCGGGTGGGTCACCGAGGAGTTCGAGTGGTCGATCCGGAATTGCGGGGGCGGCAGCGAGCACGACGGCAGCCGCCGCACCATGTTCGGCGGCCCGATCGAGCACACTCCGAAGATGTGCACCCTCCTCGACCACCCGGGGGTTCGCGGCCTGATCGGGGGGGTGATCGGAGAGGACTTCAACTACTGCAGCGGCGACGGCAACTACTACGCCGGCGACACCCGCTGGCATCCCGACGGCAACTGGGGGCAGCTGTGGGCAACCAAGACCGCCTTCTACCTCGACGAGCTGCGGGCAGGCAGCGGTTGTCTGCGGGTGATTCCCGGCAGCCACCGCCCCGACCACTTCGTCCGCAAGGAGGAGATCAGACCGAACGATTCCGAGGAGCTGTTCGGAGTCCCGGAGAGCGAGTTCCCCGGCAACGTCGCCATCGAAACCGATCCGGGAGACGTCGTCATCTTCAACCACGACCTCTACCACGCGTCCTTCGGCGGCGGCGGCCGCAGGCGGATGTTCACCATGAACTGCACCCGGCACGCCCGCACCCCGGAGGAGCACGACCTCGCCCGCCAGTACCTCTCCATCCACTCTCCGGGGAGGAACAAGGTCGACACCGGCGCCGGCATGTTCTATCCCACCATGGTCGACACCGCCGGCGAAAGCCGCATGGTCCACCTGCGGCAGGCGGCGCAGATCCACGACGAGCTGTTCCCGGAGTTCGCGCGCGGATAGGGCCCGGACCGCGGCTCTGGTCGAGTGTTTCAGCAGTCTGGCTTACCCGGAGTACGGCGCCAGGTCGAGGTCCGGAAACAGCACCTCGAGGTTGGCCAGGGTTTCGCCGTCGTAGTACGGGTGGCCCGGAGGCGGCCATCCGAACAAGGTCCGCACCCGCGGCGTGGTGGTTTCCCAGAACGGTTTGATGTGCTCCCGCTCGGGACCGGTCCAGGGGTTGGCGAGCTTCGTCCAGCGGCTGGTGTCGGCGCGGCACATCGACAGGGTCCAGAAGGCGCGCTGCATGCGCCGGTTCCGGAAGGGGACGGCGGCGTGCACGAGATAGGACGAGAGGAACAGCGCCGACCCGGCCTTCGCGGTGGTCGGCACCGGCGCGGCGAACTCCGGGACCTTGCGGATGTCCCCGACGCTGCCCGAGGTGAGGTTGCCCTCGGCGGCCAGCCTCGGGAACAGCTCGACCACCTGGCGGTGGGAACCGGGTATCACGTGCATGGGCGCCCCGTCCTCCTCGACGTCGTGCAGGTAGACGCCGCTGTTGACGTAGTCGAAGGCGCCGACGGCGCGGCTCGGGGGCAGGAAGCAGTTGGTGTAGTGATCGATGTGGTATCCCTGCCAGAGATGCTCGGCGTGGCGCTCGTCGGTGGGGCCGGAGCGCATGAACAGGTGGGCGTTGCAGTAGCTGGCTTCGGCTCCCAGGCACTGCTCGAAGACGTCGAGGTACCCGTCGTTCTCGATCAGCCTGTCGAGGGCGTCCGCCCCGGTCGGAAACTGGGCGCGCCCGTGCTCGGTGTTGCCGTAATGGGGCACCGCGACCGTGGGGACCGGCTCGACCGAGTCGGCCTTGGCACCGGCGTCGAGGGCGGCGAGGTGCCCGGGGAAGCTCTTTCCGTAGAAGATCTTCTCCATCTCCTCGAGAGCCGCCCCGACCTCGGCGGGGGAGAACAGGTCCGGCACCAGGATGTAGCCGTCCCGCCTGAAGTCGGCGAGCTGGCTTTCGGTCAGCGGCATGGGATTTCTCTCCCTGGTGAATCCGCGGGGCGGCGGTACCCTGCGGAAAGGAAATGGCTGCTCCGCAATTCCCGGGAACGGCGACAAGGTAGGGGCCCGGCGGCACGGATATCAACGCAGTCGCCGCGATGGGGTCAGGTTCCGGAGTCGTGCCGTCGCGGCAGTGAGTCCTGCCCCGGTATCGGCTCTCGCGCGGCTACCGTCGCTGCCGGCGGACTCGTGAAGTGCGGTCCGCTTCGAGAGAAAACCGGTGGTCCGGCCGCGGCGCGAGCCCGAAGAAGGCGGTCATGATCGCGCCGCTGGCTATGCGCGCGGCCCCCGCGAGTCCGAAGGCGGCCCAGTACCCGTGCTCGAGGATCAGCATCCCCCCGAAGATGCTGCCGGCGAAGTTGAAGATCTGAAACCCGCAGACCCGGAACCCCTGGATGCGGGCCCAGTAGCGGCGCGGCAGAACCTGGGTGGAGAAGTGCTGGTCGGAGGGGTTGTCGATCACTTCGCCGGCGCGCACGAGCAGGAACATCGCCACCGCCACGGGCAGGCTGATGGCCGCTCCCATGACGGCGACCGCGCCGCCGCCGATGCAGCGGGCGCAGAGGATCGCCGCGGTGGGCCCCAGCCGGCGCACCAGGGAGGGCGCCCCGAAGGTGGTGGGCAGGCTGACGAGCTGGCTGAGAAAGAAAATCGCCCCGATCGCCGCGGGCCCGACCTGCAGCTCCTCCTCGAAGAAGACGTTGAAGAACGGGTAGGTAAGCCCCATCGAGAAGCCGCGGCCGGCGCTCAGGACGGCGATGGCGGTGCAGACGCGCCAGGGCCGGCCGTTGCCGGCGTCCGCTTCTTCGGGGCGCGCTGCGGCGGAAACCTGGTGATGGGTCCTGCTCTCGACCGCGAGCAGGGGGAGCGCCGCAACCAGCGAGAAGAAGGCCCCGAGCAACAGCGAGTAGCGAAACGGCTCCGGCATCTCCGTGGAGGCGCCGAGGAACCAGGCCAGGGCCCCGGGCATGACGCCCCCCGCCATGCTGAGGAGCATGCGGATCACGACCTGCAGGGCGGTCCAGATCACCAGCGCCTCGGCGCGCCGCGAGGGGTGGGCGTTGTCCGAGAGGAAGGGGACGTGGTTGACCCAGATGCAGGCCGAGCCCAGGCCGCCGACGAAGGAGAAGGCCAGCAGGGCCCCGGGGGCGCCGGCGAAGCAGAGCCCCAGCTGCGAGACGGTCAGCAGCAGGCTCGACCCCACCAGGAACGGCTTGCGGCCGAAGCGGTCGCTGAGCATGCCCACGGGAAGGGCGAGCAGTCCGGTCGCCAGCGGCGCCATGCCGGCGACCTGGCCGATGAAGTCCTCCTGGTACCCCAGGCGCAGCAGGTAGAGGTTGTAGAGCAGCGTGAACAGCGCCATGCCGGCGTTGATCGAGATGCCGTAGAGGAAGAACAGCCGCACGTTGCGGTTGAACTCGCGCAGGTGGAAACCGCTCAGGGCCGCGGCGATCGAAATGGGCATCGGTTTACAGAACGTGGAGGGCGGGGCTCGCGGGAGCGGGGACCGCGGGCAGAAACGGGGGCAGGCCGTCTCCTCCGCAGGTTCCCGGAAGTCCACGGAAAACCGGAGGGGAAGGGGCACAGGCGGGCGGCAGGAGGGCCGCCCCGGGGTTTTTCACGGGTCCGGACCTGCCCTCACCCTGTCAGTATCCGCGCCAGCAGGTCCGGTTCGACGTTGCCGCCGCTGACCACGGCGGCAGCGGTCTCGCCGGCGGGCAGGCGGTCCCGGCGGAACATCCATGCGGCCGCCGCGACGGCGCCGCTCGGCTCGGCTACCAGGCGGGCGTCGAGGAGGATGCGCCGCATCGCTTCGGCGATTTCCTCCTCGCTGACGGTGACCACGTCGTCGACGAACGCCCTCATGTGCGCATAGGTGACCGCGCCGACGCGGGTGGCGCGCAGGCCGTCGGCCATGGTCCGGCGCGTCTGCGCCAGCTCGAACTCGACGATCTCTCCGCGCTCGAAGCTCGCCCTGGCGTCCCCCGCCAGCTCCGGCTCGACCCCGATTACCCTGGCGCCGGATCCGCCGAGCTTGACCGCGGCGGCCACCCCGCTGAGCAGCCCGCCGCCGCCGATGGGGGCGAGCACGAGATCGGCCTGCGGCAGGTCCTCGCAGATCTCGAGGCCGACGGTCCCCGCCCCGGCGATGATGGTCTCGTCGTCGAAGGGGGGCACCATCGCGTACCCGTGTTCGGCCGCCATCTCCTCGGCCGCAACTCGCCAGTCCTCCTCAGACCCCTCGGCGAGTTCGACGACCTCGGCGCCGAGCTGGCGCGTCTTCCGCTTCTTGACCTCCGGGGCGATCGCCGGCATGGCGATCGTCGCCTTCACCCCGAGGGCCCGCGCCGCGTGCGCGACACCCTGGGCGTGGTTGCCGCTGGAGAAGGCGATGACCCCGCGCCCTTTCTCCTCCGCCGACAGCGAGGCGATCTTGTTGTACGCCCCGCGCAGCTTGAAGGCCCCCACGGGCTGCAGGTTCTCGGCTTTCAGGTGCAGCGGCCCTGACGGCGTGTCGCGGAGGGGGACCAGCGGGGTGCGCAGCACCACGCCCCGGATGCGGTCTCCGGCTTCCTGGAGGTCGGCGAGGGTGATCATCGTCGTGTGGCGGTTACACTAGGTTGTCGGGGCTGCCGAATATCGTAGCATTGGCTGTCAGGGAGAAGAGAATGCGCGTATCTGTGGGACACGACCCCGGGCTTTCCGAGAGCTATCTGCGCAAGATGTCCCAGCTCGGGGTCGACTGCATCGATTTCGGCAGCGGAGACTGGTTTCCCGGGGTGAGGGAACAGGGCTACCCCGATCTCGACGAGCTGGTCCGCATCCGCCGCCGGCTGCGGTCCTGGGGCATGGACTGGAACCGGGTAACCCTGCCGGACATCACCGAGGCGTTCTTCCTCGACCGCGACGGTGCGGAGCGCGAGCTGGAAAACAGCGCCGCGGCGCTGGCCGTCTTCGCCGAGGCCGGGGCTCCGATCGCCCGCCAGCGCTGCGAGGGGGACACCTTCAACCACCTGCTCCGCCACTACAGGTCGGTGCACCGGGGCGGCTACCTCGGGGCCGGGGATACGGTCCTGGGAGGACGCGCCCACCAGCTGTCGGAGCAGGAGCTGAGGAGCCGGAGGGTGCACGTCTGGGACGGCGCCAGCACGGAACCGCCCGGCAGGGAGGCCCTCGACGACTGGTGGGAACACTTCTGCCGCGTCTACGGGCGGCTCGTCCCCGTCGCCGGTGAAACCGGGATAAGGCTCGCCATGCACCCCAGCGACATCCCGATGCCCGACACCCCGTTCGGCGGGCTCGGCTTCCACCGCATCATCGACTGCTTTCCCGGCAGACAGGTCGGCTACCTCTACTGCTGCGGCACCCGCGCCGAGGCCGGCGGCCTGCCGCTGGTGCTCGACGAGATCGAGAACTACGGCCGCAAGGGGCGCATCTTCACCGTGCACTTCCGCAACGTCCGGGCGTCGCTGGCCACGGCGCGGGCGTACGAGGAGACCGGCCTCGACGACGGCGACATGAACATGTCCAGGATCCTGCTCGCACTGGACCGGGTCGGGTTCGACGGCTGCGTCAACCCCGACCACATTCCGATCCTCGAGGGGGACTGGGCCGACAACATGAACCCGGCGAGCAGGCAGGTGTCGCACCAGGGGCTGGCGTACGCCGTCGGCTACATCAAGGCCCTGCTGGCTGCCCTGGCGGATTTCAAGGGAAGGGAATAGCAGATGTCGAAAACGTTCAGCATCGCAATCGTCGGACACACCGGCCGCGGCAACTACGGGCACGGCCTCGACATGGGGTTCGTCGGCGTCGAGGGGGCGCGCATAGCCGCCCTCGCCGACCCCGACGGGGAGGGCAGGGCCGCGGCGCTGGACAGGACCGGCGCCGGGGCGGGCTACGCCGACTACCGCGAGATGCTCGCCGCGGAAGAACCGGACATCGCCGTCCTCGCCTCGCGCGAGATCGGCGACCACTGCCAGCTCGTGCTCGACGCCGCCGAGGCCGGCTGCAACATCTACCTCGAAAAGCCGGTGGCCGCCTCTCCCGCCGAGGTCGACCGCATGACGGCGGCCTGCGAAAAGGCGGGGGTGCTGTGCGTCGTCGCCCATCCCTGGCGCGGCCATCCGCCGATCCAGCGGGTCGCCATCCCGATGATCCGGTCCGGCGGGAAGATCGGCGAGCCGCGGCTGTGCCGGGTCCACGGCATGAACGGCAGGCACGGCGGCGACCAGCTCTTCCTCGACCTCTACCCCCACTTCTTCGATTTCCTCTGGCAGCTGTTCGGGGAGCCGCTGTGGTGCCACGCCCACCTGACGGAAGGGGGGCGGGACGCGGTGCCGGCCGACCTCGAGCCGGGGGACGAGGGCATGGGCCTGGTCGCCGGCGACGGCATCAGGGCCTACTACCAGTTTCCGTCAGGGGTGGCCGCGGACTTCGAGTCGTACCGCGGCGATTCCGGGGAGATGCCCTACCGAATCGACATCCACGGCACCACGGGAACCCTGTCGCTGCCGGGGCCGATGTCCAACCAGCCGGACATCTACTACCACCCGCAGGTCAGCCCGAAGCTGTTCGGCGACGACCGCTGGGAGGTGGTCCCCTCCGAGCCGCCGCCCGACGCGGAGAAGTGGGTGAAGGCCCACCACCGCATGGCGCGCTCGATGATGGACATGCTGGAGGGGAAGGAACCGGAGTGGGAGCTGGTGCAGCTGGGGAATGCGCGCCTCTATCTCGAGATGGCGATGATGGCCCACGCCTCGCACATGGCCGGCGCGCGGGTGTCGCTGCCGCTGGCGACCGCGAACAACCCGTTCGACGACTGGGAGTGACCCCGGAAGCGGGGGGAAGCGGCAGGTGCGCTGACCGCGGAGTCGCCGCGGCAGACCTGAGCGTCGTTCGGGATGCGGCAGGCTGTGCGGAAGTCCGATGGGCCCGCCCGGCGTTCCCGGGATTCCGGGGGCGCGCCAGTGGGCCGGCGGTCGTTTATCCGGGGTTCCAAGGTGCGGCCGGTGCGGCAGCTGTGATGGGAACCAAGTCGGGCAGGCCGTCGCTCCGGAGTATTCCCGGGCAACCGGCAACGATGTGCGCAGAAACAGTGAGTCGGGCCGGCCGTACCTGTTCTCCCGATTCGCTCCGGGTAACCCTCAGCTTCCCGGGCGGCGGCTTATCCAGGCCCTGCGCAGGCCGCGGCGGGGATGGATCCGCTTCCGGATCCGCTCCGGGACCCGGCTACTCGACCGGGGCTCCGGCTTCGACCCAGGCTTCGACCAGGGCGATCTGCTCCGCTTCGAGGGCCCTCGCCGGGGGCATGCGGTCGCCGGCTATCCCCTCGTCTCCGCGCATCTTCATCAACAGGTAGGAGTTCATCGGGTCGCCCGGCGCGACGAGCTTGTAGTCCGGCTTGGCGGCGCTGGGCACGTCGACGATGGCTGCGGCGATGTCCTGGGCCCCGAGCGGCAGGTTGGCCGCCGGGTTGTTTCCCGCGTGGCAGCCGGAGGTGGCGCATCGAGGGGTGAAGATCTCCTCGCTGAGGCGGGCCAGGGTCACCGGCTGACCGCCGTCGCCGTCCTCGCCGCCGGCGGGGCCGGCAGGGCCTGCCGGGGAATCCTCCCCGGAGCACCCCGAGGACAGCAGCACCGCGGCGAGTCCGAGGGGCAGGAGGCAAACTGCTCGCTTTGTTCCGGATTTCATCTGGTTTCCGTTCTGGTTTGGCAGGTCCGTGTCGTCATGCCGCCTCCGGCTGCGAATCAGGGCGGGGGCAGCCGGGTACCAGGCGTCAGCTTCGCCGGCATTCGCTGAGGCGGCTTCGGCAGCAGACGCGACATGATCTGCTTCCATCTGCCGGGGGCCTGAGAGCCGGTTGAAAAAGTCCATCCGGGCTGCGGCCGGCCCTGGTGGCTGCAGCCGGCGTTGCTCCCCCTCCCCGAATCCCCTGCGATTCGACCCGCTCGCGCGCCTTGCCTTCGGCCCCATGGCTGGGCCTCCCCTGCAGAGCAACTTGATCAACGGGCTGCTAACCGGGCTCCGCCGGCTTCCACCCCCGCCTGGGACCGCGGGGCCTGTGGGTTTCGTAGCGCTGCCGGATCTCGCTGAACTCCCGCCAGTCGCTCACCACCGACCCGGGATCTGCCCGGCTCTGGAGAATGAAGTCCGCTTCGGGCGGGTAGCAGGCGATCTGCTCGTCAGGGCGGCCGGGGTCGAAATCCTCGGGCAGCTCGCCGACGTTGTTGGGCACCCTCGCCGACTGGTAGCGGACGTCGACGGCCCAGCGCACGATGTCGACGCTGTGCTGCGTCGAGGAGTGGGGGGTCAGGTTGGTGAGGAACAGGACGCCTCCCGCCGGCACCGGCACGGTCACCGGTTCGGCTGGCGGCAGGTCGGGGTCGGTGATGACGAGGTAGCCTCCCGGACCGTTGGTGTGGTGCCGGGACACGCCGCGGCGGTGGCAGCGGGGCAGCACCCGCAGGCAGCCGTTCTCGGGAGTGGCGTCGACGAGCGGAATCCAGCAGGTGACGATCAGCTCGCCGTCGCAGTGGGGGCTGAAGTAGCCCGAGTCCTGGTGCCAGGGGACGGCCCCCCGCTTCCACTCCGGTACCTTGGGGCGGATGCGGTAGACGGAGGAGCCGACGATCTCCTCGCCGACCAGCGATTCGATCTTCGCCAGGATCTTCGGATTGCGCACGAAATCGAAGAACGCCGGACCGCTGTGGCCGCCGCCCCCCTTGCCCATGATCGCCCCGACGATTTCCGGCGCCTCCCGGAACACCCGGGTGAGGCGGCGCTCGAACGGCTCTTCCTCGTACAGCCGGCTCAGCTTGCCTTCGGCCTTCAGCTCGAGGGCCTTGTCGTGGACGACCTCGGTGAGCTCGTCGCGCAGGGGCTGGATGTCCTTCGGGGCGAACACGTCGGGCACCATGAGATACCCTTCCTCGAGGTACTGCTCGACCTGTGCTTTCGCGAGACCTTGCATCGATTGCTTTTCCCGGGCTTGAGGTTGCCTCAAGATAACCGGGGCCGATCCGTGCCGGCAACAGGTTGACGCGGCCTGCCTCCCCCCCGGGACTTGAGCCCCGGTACGCAAGGATCGCCCGGCGGACGGGGTCAGTTGTAGACCGCGTGTCCTTTGCCGAAGAAGAAGATCCAGTCGACGACGAAAGAGATCCCGGCGCCGAGGAAATACCCGCAGATCAGGCCGAGGAAGAAGGGCCGGAGCCGCCGGTACAGGCCGACGCCGCCGAAGTGCATGACGGCGCTCTTGATCGCCCAGGCCAGGAACACCGACGTCACCGTGTAACGGATCATCCACAAGGTCGCCACGGCCAGCCCGACCGGATGCAGCGGCCACCAGGCAAACCGGTACTGGCAGAAGGAGATGGCCGAGTACACCGCCGCCCCGATCGAGAACAGGGTGAGCCGCCACCAGTCCGTGCCCGCCGGGTTGTCGAGGTGAAACCCCATGTTCCTGAAGGCGACATACCCGGCGGCGTTCCACAGGCCGCTGGTGAGGTTGCCCGCCCCGTACTCGTAGCCGATGTGGATCAGGTAGAACAGGCACGAGGGGAAACCGACCAGCACCGCGGCCGCCATGGCTATGCCGAGACGGCGTTTGTCGCTGCAGGCCTGGTTGAGCCGGGCACCGTGGGCGGCGGAGGGTATGAACAGCGACTGCACGTCGCCGAACCAGGAATACGACACGGAGATCGCGCCGATGTTGGACGGGGCCAGCGCCGTTCCGGTGACGGCGGTGGCGAAGGCCTGGCCGGTGATCGGCATCGTCAGGTAGTAGAGCCCCGACTGAATCACCAGGCGGGTGATGCCCATGTAGGCGACGACCACGGTGAGCACCACCAGCAGCGCCACCTGCAGGTCCATGCCGGCGCGGCACAGCCACCAGACCATGTAGGCCAGCCCCAGCACCAGTCCGCAGGCGGCGGCGCGGTACGACATCATCTCGTCGCCGTCCTCCATTTGCGGACCGCGCCGGACCAGGTGGCGCGCCACCGCGGCCAGGTGGCGGCGGCTCATCCACACCGACCACATCACCATCGCGGTGAACGACCCCCAGGCCTGCCACGTAAGGGTCTGCAGCCCCCACTGGAACGGCTCGGGTGTGGTGAGGTCGACGCCGATGCGATTGATGATCCCTTCCTGCAGGGTGGCGGCCAGGTAGAAGAACCAGATGCTGAACGAGATGCCGGTGCTGGCGAAGAACATGAACCCCAGCACCGGCAGGTGCAGCATCAGGGTGATGGCCGGGAAGTCGGGACCGATATGGACCCGCACCGGGCGGTGGAAGGAGATCTCGGGAAAGCCGGGCTCGAAATAGCGGATCATGTTGAACGACATGACCGCCAGGACCACGCCGCAGCCGACCCAGAAGCCCTTCTCCTGCAGGAGCGACCCGGCGCCGGGCGTCTCCACCAGCCGGCGCGGCAGCTCGGTCATCGGAAAGACGAGCCGCTCGTGGTCGACCCACTGCCGCCGGAAGATCACCACGAGGCAGAAAGAGACGAAGTAGAGGGCGAGGATGACGCTCAGCCACCAGGCCATCGGACTGAGCCAGACGTCCCAGGGAATCGACTGGCCGCGGGGCAGGCCCTCGAAAAACCAGACGATGGCATTCCCCTCGTCCTGCGGCAGCGTCCACTCCGGCAGGAAGGGGTGAACGTCGTCGGCCCACCGGTTTTCCGGAGTCGCGTGGTAGTAGGGAGAGGTGATGATCGCCAGCCCCCAGCCCAGCATGAAGCAGGGGATGCCGCTGACGACGAGCCCCATCGTCACGACGGTCAGCAGCTCGGCCGGCTCGAGGGCTCCGGCCCGGCCCAGCCTCCGGCACAGGGCGTTGGCGAAGGCGAGGACCACGAAGGGAAAGCCGACGCACCAGGGAAAGTAGGACCACGTCGGTTCGGAGGAGCCGGCTACGAAAAGGGAGAAGGGGGACCCGACGACGACGATCAGGACCATGGCGATGCCGAGCAGCAGCGAGCGCACAGTCAGTCCGGATCCTGCGCCCGGACGCGCCTCCCGGCCGGTCACTGCGGGAGCCGTGAAGGCCGCGAGCGCGAACGTCGGAGGGACGCTGTGAACGGGCGGAAAGAACGGGGACTGCTTTCAACCTCCCGCATGCCGCGGCGGGAAAGGCCGTCCCCCGTCGAAAAACGGGCAGGCGGAAGAAGGAGCGGACGCGGGGGCTGCCCCGGGACCGGGCAACCCGTGATCTCCGGCAGTGAACAGGTGACGGCGTTCGGCGGCCAGGCCATGGCCAAAAATAGGGGCAACTCCTGAGCGGATGTAACGGCTCGAAGGCGGGGATGCACACCTGCGCGGCCTTGTAGTTGGGGCGCTGCCGTATTCCTATATTGAGGCGAGGTCGGCGCCGGGTGGATCAACTGCGGGGAAAACTGTCACAGTCGCCGCCTCGGGAGGTCGGTCACCATGGGTGTTTCCTCTCGTTTCACCTCGCCGACGTCGGGCTTCGCGCCCGACGAACTGCTCGGGAAGCTGCGTCGGACCTTCTGGGCAAGTTTAAGCCTCGCAGCCCTGCTGCACCTGGCCCTGGTTGCGACCGATCCCTTCAAGGATCAGGCTGCGAAAGCGCCAAAGCCGATCACGACCAAGTTCATCAAGCGGGAGCCCCGGCTGACCAAGCCGCTGGAGCTGCGCAAGATCCCTCAGCCCAAACGCAGGATGGTCAAGCGCGAAGTCAGGCTGACGGTTGCCCGCATGGACCAGGTGCAGGCGACGGCGACGTTCAACACCGGCGCCGTGATCGCCAACGTCGCCAGCCCCGGGGTCGACCTCGCCAGGGGGAGGGCGGGCGCTTTCTCGACCGCGGACTTCGAGCCGCCGCAGATCGACGCCCACCTGCTGACCAGCAGCCGCACGCCGGAAAACAAGATCGACATGGCGCTGGAGATGATGGACATCAACAGCATGGATACGGGCCGCTATCGCGCAATGGTCGTCCAGGATCCGGTTGAAAGGCAGAACATCACGGGATTCGTGCGTTTCGCCCACGTGCTGTCGGCGCGCGGGGTCGAGTTCGGCTCCGGGGGCATCAACTCCTACTTCATCGACAACGTGAGGGACGCGCTCAACGAGTTCACGGGCATCAAGGCGGAGTACGAGGGCTACATCACGTTGGACGACGACCGGCTGATGGAAATACCCGTCCTCTTCGGTGTCGGGGGTGCGACCAACGAGAGCGAGCTGGAGATGATGGCCCGCTACCTGCTGGCCGGCGGCTTCGTGTTCGGCAGCATCAATTTCGAAGGACTGGAGAAGTACGGAGGGCTCGTTGCCGGCCGCGATTACTGGACCGAGCGGCTGTCCGACGACCACCCGGTGTACAGCGTCTTCTTCGACCTGAACGGAGGGGCGCCGTCCCCCATTACCACGCTGGGCAGCGGCAAGCAATCGATCAGCTCCTGGCAGCAGAACACGGGGTACTACGTCAAGGGGCGTCTCGCAGGAATCACCTTCGGCTGGTGGGGCACGCCCATGACTCGCGGCCAGCAGCTGGTCTGCAACGTCATCATCTACGCCCTCACGCAGGAAGGGTCGATGACCCAGCGGCTGATGCAGATGGTCAACTGAAACGAAAAGTTCCTCTCCCGGTTTCCCGTGTGCCGTCCCGTCAATTAATTCAGGAATCGAAGGGGGGGAATTGGATTCCGGGGGTATGTGCGGGACGGAAAACCGGGAACGGCGGAAGATGAACGGCAAACAGGCGGAACTGACCGAAACCCTCGTAGCCGACCTGAAGAACGGAGCCCTGACCGAAGAGGGCCTGCGGGCCGGTATCGCCGCGGTCGCCTCGGCGGACGGAACCGGCCAGGACCTCCTCTACCTGCACTGCCGCTCGACTTCCCCCGGTTCGGCCGTGCAGGGGATCTCTCTTTTCGAAGGGGGCCGCGAGCAGGAGCTGAGCTCCGACCCGGAGGAGTGGCCGTACGAGTCGGTGCTCGACGCCATCGGCAAAGGCTGGCGGGTGGTCTCCTTCCCCGACATGTCCCTGCTCACCCTGAGCGCCGACGAGTTCCACGGCCTCGGGTTTCTCTTCGTCCTCGAACGGGGGAGTCAGTGATGGCGGAGACCGGCGGAAAGACCCACGACTGCGAGCCGACCCTGAACGACTCGCAGGTCCTCGAGTTCTGCAAGAACGGATACCTGCTCCTCGAAGGGGTGGTGCCGGGCGAGGTAAACCGGAAGGCCAGGGAGTTCCTCGAAGCCGATACCTGGTACGAGCCCACCGGCATTCTCGGAGAGGACTGGTTCCTCGACGGGGTGATCTGCAACCGGGAGGCGGCCGGGGCGGTGCGTTCCCTTCTGGGGGCCGACTTCCACCTCCCGGTGCTGATGAGCAACCACCGGGTGACCGGCCCGTTTCCGGCGACCAGCGGCTGGCACGTCGACGGCAACTCCTTCTGGGGCCCGAAGCTCGACTACCTCCAGGTCTTCTACTACCCCCAGGACACCCCGGCCGAAGCGGGGCCGACCGAGGTTCTTCCGGGTTCCCACCTCATCCACAACAAGGCCCGTTTCATGGGCCACCTCAACGCCATCCGCGGCGCCGTCTCCACCGCGGCCCCGGAGGGCTCGATCTTCCTGACCGCGTACCAGATCTGGCACCGCCGCGGCCGCTCGACGGAGAAGCGGCTGCGCAACATGCTGAAGTACTTCTACTGGCGTACTGCCCCACCGGCGCACGACTGGATCCGGGAGCCGGGCTTCGACCTTTCCCGGGCGGGATACGGCGGCCCGTCGAGCGATTTCGTCGAGCAGTTCCGCGGCGACTGCAAGACCGCCGAGATGTTCCTCTGGCTGTGCGGCCGCCACGAGTCCTACCGCAACCTCGGGGGCCAGAGCTGGCCGCTTCCCGGCAACCGCAACGAGCTGCCCTACGGATTCCCCGAAGAGCTGGCGGCGCCCTGACGCCGGGATGGCTTCCCGATGACCGAAGTCGCCGGCCACAACCTGCCCTTCGACAGCCGCGGCGCCCCGGAGCACCGGGGCCGGGCAACCGTCCTCAACACCGCCAACCGCTTCGAGCCTCTGCATGTCGAGCTCGACCCGGTCGAGCCGGACAGCGAGGAGGGGGAACGCCCAGCGGCGCGCACCCGGTACTTTGTCGACAACAGCCGCTCCGCCCTCGCCGCCAACGACAGTCCGGACCTCGGCTTCCGCTTCAGCATCAACCCCTACCGCGGCTGCGAGCACGGCTGCATCTACTGCTACGCGCGCCCGAGCCACGAGTACCTCGGGTTTTCCGCCGGCCTCGACTTCGAGACGAAGATCCTGGTTAAGCAGAACCTCCCCGAGCTGCTGGCCGCCGGGTTCCGCCGCAACTCCTGGCAGCCCCAGACCGTGGCCCTGTCGGGCAACACCGACTGCTACCAGCCGGTCGAGCGCAGGCTCGGGATCACGCGGCGCTGCCTGGAGACTTTCCTCGAGTTCCGCAACCCGGTCACGATCATCACCAAGAACCACCTCGTCACCCGCGACCTCGACCTCCTCGTCGAGCTGGCGGCGCTCGACCTCGTGCACGTCACCCTGTCGATAACCAGCCTGCGGCCCGAGCTCACCAACATCATGGAGCCGCGCACCTCGCGGCCGCAGCGGCGCCTGAGGGCCATCGAGCAGCTCGCCGCGGCAGGGGTGCCGGCCGGGGTCAACGTCGCCCCGCTGATTCCGGGGCTCACCGACCACGAGGCGCCTGAAATCCTGAAAGAGGTCGCTGCCCGCGGCGGCCGCTGGGCCGGGTTCCAGATCGTCCGTCTGCCGGGTGCGGTAGCCCCTCTCTTCCTCGACTGGCTGAAGCGGAACCTTCCCGGCCAGGCCGAGAAGGTGGCTCGCCGGATCGAGAAGATCCGGGGAGGCCGCATCAGCGACTCCCGCTTCGGTACCCGCTTCAGCGGGGAGGGGGAGCTCGCCGACCTGACGAGGAACCTGTTCGAGATTGCCCGGCGCAAGCACGGGCTCGACGGCAGCGACCACCGGCTGACCACCCGTCACTTCCGCCGCCGCGGCGGCGAGCAGTTGGAGTTGTTCTAGATTCGGCGTCAGACGAAAACTTCAGTCCATGGTAAAGATTCTCGAGTTGCAGCCGGCTCACCTGGAGCAGGTCCAGTACCTGGTGAACAGCCACCTCGGGGCGGTCGTTCCGGGATGGGCTCTCCCTCTCGAGTACATCGCCTTCTGCCTGAAAAGAAACCCGGGGGAATACGTCACGGATCCCTGGGTTCGTGAGCGCAAATCTCTGGTTGCCCTGAAGGACGGCCGTGTGTGCGGGGCGGCCCATCTTCTGAGGTATGGCGACGACACGCCGACCATTGGTTCGGGCGAGATCGACTGGTTTGTCTTCTGGCCGAAGGAGACTGCTACCGGTGCAGCCCTGCTGTCGGCGGCGGAGGAACGGCTCGCTGCCTGGGAGTGCGGGGAATCCCGGTTCAACGGAAATCTTCCCGCCCCGGTCGTGGCCGGCCTCCCCGATTCATGGCCGCACGTGACGGAACTGATTTCCGGGGCAGGCTACGCCCCCTTGGAAGATCGGGACGAGGCCGTGTTCGGAGGGCACCTGGGTTCCGTTTCGCCTCCCGGGGAAGCTCCGGTCCGCGGCATGAGGATGATGCGCACAGCCGGCGAGTCCGGAGTCCGTTTCACAGCCTGGCTGGACGACACGGCTGTCTGCGCCTGTGAGTGCATGACGGACCTCGATCAGGGAGGCAGACTGCCGGCTATTTCCCGCTGGGCGGAGCTGTCGGAGTTGGGCACCGGCGAAGGCTGGCGCAACAAGGGGATCGGCGCCTGGGTGGTCCGGCATGCCGTCCAGTGGCTCGTCCTGGCAGGGAAGACCCGCTGTGCGTTTTGTGTCGCGATGGATGACGAGAAGAACGGGGCGGGGAGATTCTACCGGCGATTCGGATGGTCCCCGTTTGTCCGGATGAAAAGGGGATGGAGCCGAAACCTTTCGGGTTGACCGGCGGCCCCCAGCCGCCTTTCCGTGCTGCTTTCCTGATGGTCGCGTCGACAAAGCCCGTGACCGACTGATCCCCTCTTTTCTCGGGAGCGAACCATGCAGCTGCAGGACCTGTTCATTTCAGGCCGGGAAGGCTACCACACCTTCCGCATACCCGCCCTGGCCGTGGCGCCGGACGGAACGGTGCTGGCTTTTTGCGAGGCGCGCCGCCATACCGGGCGCGACGACGACCAAATCGACATTCTCCTGCGCCGCAGCAGCGACGGCGGGCGCACCTGGGGCTCCCGGCAGCTGGTCGTATCCGACGGCGACCGCACCTGCGGCAACCCCTGTCCGGTGGTCGACCGCGCCAGCGGCGAGGTGCTGCTCCCCTTCTGCAAGGACAACCAGGAGGTCTTCGTCACCCGCAGCGGCGACGGCGGGGTCACCTGGTCCGACCCCGTGGAGATCACCGGGCAGGTAAAGGCCCCCTCGTGGAGCTACCTCGGCACCGGACCGGGCCACGGCATTCAACTGCAGAGCGGCCGCCTGCTCGTGCCCTCCTGGGTCGACGAGAGCCCAGGCCCGGCGACCTGGCGCAACCCGCCCCCGGGGTGGGGCAAGGTGCAGTCGTCGATCGTCTTCCTGAGCGACGACGGCGGCCGCTCATGGAGGCCGGGCTCCAAGCTGACCCACGACGCCTCGGACGAATGCGAGGCGGTGGAAACGGCAGGCGGCTCGGTGTACATGACGCTGCGCAGCCGCGGCGATCGCCGCTGCAGGGGCTGGTCGCGCAGCGCCGACGGGGGGGAGACCTGGTCGGAGGTAGCCTTCGATCCGGCCCTGCCCGAACCATCCTGCCAGGGAAGCGTTGTCGCCCTCGAGGACGGCCGCCTGCTGCTGGCGCATCCCCGCAGGCCGGACGCGCGCGCCGAGCTGACCCTGCGGCTGAGCCGGGACCAGGGGCGCAGCTGGCCCGCGTCGAGGGTGCTCGAGCCCGGTGGCGCCGCCTATTCCGATCTGGCGGTCGCTTCGGAGGGACAGGTTCTGTGCCTGTACGAGGCCAGGCGGTACGGCCTGCGACTTGCCCGCTTCGATCCTTCCTGGATCGAGAGGAATTCCTGAGCGTATGGTTACAGCAACGAATTGGGAATAGATTTGAGGGCCTGTTAGTCAGACCGGGTGATCACGGGCGAAAAATCGTTGTCTTACTTAGGCACTTTTACCTTTACGAGAGGATAAGATGACTATTGGACAAGAACGGTTCGAATGGGATATACAAGAAATTGCAAAAGCATTGAAGATTTCCGAAAAAGATGTCAAGGAGTATTTCAGGGACGGAAGAAGGATTTCCTTTTTACTTGAAAGACGCATAGCGTACGAGGTGTTGGACGGTTCACTTGCAGACAGTGAAGGGGCAGGCTACGATGCTCTTGACTCTGAAGGCCAGAAATGGGAAGTTCGAAGTGTATCGTCTGGTGGGATATATTTTTGCCCCAGTTATATGGTTGGTTCAGGGCGAAGATTTGAAGAATCTGGGTTTCTTGAAAAATTGGACGAAGTAGCAGGGTATATTGTCTCCGACATTCAGAAGTTCCCTTCGGTTCCCTGTTGGATTATACCGGTTGAAACAGTGAGAGAGTGGTGGGAAAAAGGTAAATTGGGGACCACAACCAAAATCACAAGGGAAAAAGCCTTGAACTTAATTCGGAGGATGTGAATGACCGCAAATCAATTACAATTTTTTGATCAGTCTAACCCTCAGATTGGATCACTTTCTTTTGAAAGGTTTCAATCAGATATCGAACGATTTAACGACTTCCATAAGGCGACGATAGTTTTAAAATTCCCGGATTCGGATTTCGACATTCCAGTCTATGTCAATGAATTCTGGACTTCCCAGCAAAGAGCAGCTCATACGCTTCATGAAGTATCGTATCGTGCTTGCTTCAAGCCTCAGTTGCCTAGGTTTTTCATTCAAAGACTTTCTTGTTCAGGAGACCTTATCTACGATCCTTTTATGGGACGGGGAACCACGGTAATTGAGGCTGCTCTATTTGGGCGAACACCCGTTGGTACGGATATAAACCCTTTAAGCAAAATTTTGGTAGGACCTAGACTCAACCCCCCCCCAACGGACGCTATCTTTGAGCGACTCAGAAAAATCCCCTTGGAAATGGGATGTAGCACTTGGGAGGAATTGCTAACTTTTTATCATCCTGGTACTCTTGTCCAAATAACCAACTTGCGAAATTACTTACTTGAGAAACAAGAGGATGCCAGCCTCGATGTGACCGATGAATGGATAAGAATGGTTGCTACAAACAGGTTGACAGGTCATTCTCCCGGATTTTTTTCGGTATATACGCTTCCCCCCAATCAAGCGGTTACGATTGAACGACAGGCAAAAATAAACAAAAATAGAGACCAGAGTCCTCCCATTAGGAATATCAGAGATCTTATTTATAAGAAATCTGTATCTCTACTCAGCAAGATGAATAGAAATGACGCTGAAATGCTGTCGCAATCTAGTAAGAACGCCTTACTTGTAACAGGATCTTCAGAAAGCACACCGGAAATTGAATCCGGATCCGTTAGTTTAGTTGTTACCTCACCTCCTTTTTTGGACGTGGTTGACTATCAAACAGACAACTGGCTTCGATGCTGGTTTAACGGGATAAATGCGGAAGCCGTGAACATTTGGCATATGAAGAAACCAGAAGAATGGCAAGCTGCCATGCATCGCGTATTTCTCGAGTTGAGGAGAATTCTCAAACCAAATGGGTATGTTGCCTTTGAAGTGGGGGAGGTTCGGAATGGGAAAATCTTACTGGAATCTCTTGTTGTTCCTGCCGCCGCTGAAGCTGGTTTAGATCCTCTTCTAGTTTTGGTGAATGACCAGAAATTTACAAAAACTTCAAATTGTTGGGGCGTAGATAATCTCAAAAAAGGGACCAACACCAACCGGATAGTCTTACTTAGAAAGCACAAAATGTCATAGCCTAACTGGATCAGTTCGCGGGAACAGGGGTCCTTCTGATCTGGTTTGAAAAGTGGCTTTGCTTCGCCGGTGACCCGGGGGGGCGGGGATAATTCGAAAAAGTTGGCATCCAGCGTCGTTAGCTTAGTGGATTAGTCGGTAAATTAAGCGCTACTTCCGTGGGAAGTGCCTACAAGCCAGAATTCTTCAGATACTGTTGCGCAGGTAGCCCGCAATCGCCCCCACGGGGCTCCAGATAAAAGTCCCTCTGCTTCCCGAGTTATTCGACCAAGGGCTGGTGCATACTTGGATCGGTAAAAAGCTGTGAGTGCCTTCGCCGACTCCGTGGGTCATGTGGATGATCCAGCCCCCGAGGCGACGGCGGCGTCGATCTGCAGCAGGGGGTCGAAACCCCGGCCGTCGCCGCTGAAGTGCCCCAGGGCATTGAAGTCGATGGTCGCGGGACCGACGATCCCGTTGTTCAAGGGCCCGGTCGGAGGCGAACAGTTCCTCGATCAGCGGCTCTAGGCGCGTGAACCCCCCCTTCCCCCAGATCGGTGTTGCAGCAGGTGTTTCCGAATGAACGCTCCTCCCGGCCGTCGAGCGACGACAGGATGGCGTTGGCGGCGCGTATTTCCTCCGCTCCACTGGCCCGGGGTGTAACTGCGCAGGTCGTACTCGGCGCGGAGCCAGTCCTGGTCCTTCCGCCACGGGTGGAAGATGCTATGGCTGCCCAGCCCATGGCTCTTCCCGGCAACATCGCGCCAGGCACCGGGGGTGTTCATCAGGCTGGTGAAATGTGTAAAAGGTCACCCGCAGGCCATGGGTTTTCCCGGGCGGGAGGGACCGCTTCGTGGTGACAGGTGAGCGCCTCGTCGTAGTTGATGGATACCGCTCCTTGGAGGCCCTCCGGCCAAGAAGTGCTTGGCATCCGATTTCCGCTTGGTACACTTCTGCAAAGCGGTCGCGCGGCGTCGTTTCTAAAGGAGGTGGTCAAAAAAGTCGCCGTCGGCGGCAATTTTCAACCCTTCTCGTGGTATCCCCCACGTGAACCGGGAAAACCGGCCCTTTTGGGGAACTCAAGACGTAGACAGAGATCAGAACAAAGCAGTAGGAGACCGCCAAGTAGGATTTCATAGTAGGAAAGGGGTTTAACGTGTTATTATTTTAGGAGGTTACGACATGAAGATCGTAACCAAGTGGTTTGCCTTTGAGGTGGACGACAGGGTTATCATCCTGATCGTTCTCTTGATCTGGTAGACCTCCAAGGTACCCCAGCAGTCCTCTGAACAGGGGGGCTCGCTGGGTTATTTTTTGGGAAATCTGAGTTTATCTCGCCCCAAAACGAATTCCCTTGAGGATCCCCTCGCCCTGGGCGACGAGGTAACTGAAACCGGGGTCCACTCCCTCGGCAATCACCTCTTCGCTGCCGTCCGGCCACCGCACCCTCAGGCTGTCGACCGATGAGGCTGCTCCCAGTCCGAAGGTCAGGACGAGGCTGCTCTGGCTGAGGTAGGAGGAGCCGGTGCGCACCATCCCCTGCTGCCGCTGCCCCCCGGCGGTCAGGGCGACGCGCGCCCCGATGGCTTCCCGGTTGGGAGGCCGGCCGCGCAGGCGGAAACAGACCGCCCCGGAGTCTGAGCCTCCCTCGTTGCGCAGCAGGCGGGCGCCGCCCCCGTTCTCCGTCATCAGGACGTCCGGTCTGCCGTTGTTCTGGATGTCGCCGACGGCGAGGCCGCGCGCGACCATGGGCTGCTGAAACACCGCCCCCGACTGCTCCGACACCTCGATCAGAATTCCCCCCCCGTCGTTCCAGAACAGCTGCGGTGGCTGGGCGTACTCGATCTCCTTCTGCACGGCGTTGATCTCCGGCTCGATGTGGCCGTTGGCGATGATGAGGTCCTGGAAGCCGTCGAGGTCGTAGTCGAAGAAGCGCAGGCCGAAGGTCAGGGTGGGCAGCGTCGGCTGCACCAGGCGGCTGCGTCCGGCGACGTCGAGGAACGCGGTGCTCGTCTGCCGGCGGTAGAGGGACAGGGCCTCGCGGCTGAAGTTGCCGATGCCGATCGTCGCCGCGCCGTCGTTGTCCAGCGAGGCGACGTCGACCCCCATTCCGGCGCGCGCCCGGCCCGACTCGTCGTAGCCGATGCCGACGGCGAGGCCGATCTCCTCGAAGCGGCCCCCGGTGTTTCTCAGCAGGAAGTTCGGCTGCGTGTCGTTGGTGACCACGAGGTCGGGAAGCCCGTCCTCCTCGAAGTCGGCCACCGCGACCCCCATCGACTTGGCGTGGGGGAGCAGCACTCCCGCTTCCTCCGTTATTTCGTCGAAGCCCCCGCCGCCGCGGTTGCGGTAGAGGCGGCAGGTCGAGCCGGGGTACTGCTGCGGCGTGGCGTACGACTTGTTCTCCCCGTCGAAGGAGAAGAACAGATCGGTGTCGGGGGACCAGCGCACGTAGTTGGTGACGAACAGGTCGAGCCAGCCGTCGCCGTCGACGTCCACCCACGCGGCCCCCGTCGACCACTCGGGGTGGCTGCGGCCGGCTTCGTCCTCCCACAGGTCTCCCTGAACTCCGGCGGCCGCGGCCCTGTCGGCGAAGCGGCCGTTTCTGTTCTCGAGCAGCAGGTTCGGGCCGAGGGTGGTCAGGTAGATGTCGACGTCGTCGTCGCCGTCGCAGTCGGCCGCGGCGGCCCCCATGCCGTACACGGAGAAATCGAGCCCGGCCTCGGCGGTGACCTCGGCGAACGACTCGCTGCCGTCGTTGCGGAACAGCTCGCTGGTCGGAGGGGCTCCGGCCGCGGGGGCGGGCCCTTCCCAATGGGTGCTGTTGACGAGAAGGATGTCGTCGTCCCCGTCGCCGTCGTAGTCGAGGAAGGCGCAGCCGCTGCCCATCGTCTCCGGCATCCACTTGTCCCCGGCGGCGCCGGTTTCGTGAGCGAACTCGATTCCGGCTTCGGCGGCGATGTCGGTGAAGCGGACGCTCGGCGGCTGCCTGCGCTCGCTCACCGAGGTGTAGTCGGGCGCCGGATCGGTGCGGGTGTAGGCCGGAGGCGGGGCGGCCTCCTCGACCTTCTCATCACCGCAGGCTGAAATCAGGAGCAGGGCCGCGGCGCCCGCGAGCGCCGGGCGCAGGGTAGCCGGGACGGTCATCTCTGCCGGCCCGGGGCTGCTGCCAGCTGGTGGATGTGGATCGCCTGGACCTCGCGGTTGTCGTCGCCGTGCCGCAGGCGGTAGGCGCGGGTGACGGCCTGGGCCGACTCGTCGATCTGGTGGTACTGGTAGGCAGCCTCGGCCAGCTTCGCTTCCGCTTCCCGCCCGAGGGCGCGCAGCGACAGCATGCGGTGGTAGTGGGCGACGCGGTCCTCCGGATCGATGGCGAGCACCCGGTCGAGCGCCTCCAGCGCCTCGTCGAAGCGGCCGTCGAGGTAGAGGACGCGGCCGAGGTTGCGCCAGGAGGCGCGGTCATCGGGAAAGGAGGCGAGCACGTGGCGGTAGGCGAGCTCGGCGTCGGCGTAGCGCCCGTTCTTCTGGTGCGCCACTCCCCACACCCAGGCGGTCTGGGGGTCGCCGGTCTTCAGCTCCTCGCAGCGCTGCAGGTGGCGGTAGGCCTCGTCGAGGTGCCCGTCGCGCAGCGCCGTCTTCGCCATGTTGCGCGGGCCGTCGAGGCGTTGCGGGGCGAGCTCGGCGACGGTCTCGAAGGCGGCCATGGCGCCCCGGGTGTCCCCCTGCAGCAGCAGGCCGATGCCGTAGTCGTTGAAGCGGACCCAGTCTTCGGGCGCCCGTGAGCCTGAAGCGCCCGGGTTTTCGGGAGCGACCGCCAGGGTCAGGGTGTCGGCGGCGATCTCGGTCACCGGCAGGTCGGGAACGGCGTCGAACCCGGCGAAGCCGGCGCGGTTGTTGTCGAAGGCGAACTCGGTGTAGCGGCGGTCGAACTTCCGCCACAGCAGCCGCGCCCGGACGGCGATCCGCCCCCCGGACAGGTCCCCGGGCACCTCGAGCTCGTAGTGGGCGACGTCGGCGGTCCCGGGGCCGATCACCCTGACGTAGACCGGGGCGAAGATGTCCTGGGCGTTGCGCTTGTGGATCGCCTCGCCGTGGCGGTCGACCAGGAGCGCCTTGTAGAAGTGGGCCCCGAAGTCGACGTGCCCGTCCTGCCTGACCAGGCCGCTTGCCGCCAGCGTGCGCCCCTGTCCGTCGGCGGCGGTCACCTCGAGCCAGCCCTCGTTGGAGTCGTTGGTGCCGCCGGGGAAGGTGTGGCCCACCCCCTTGTTGCGGACGACGACGTCGAACTGTATCCGCTCTCCCGGGGAAACCGCGACCTCACCGGCGGGCGCGAGGACTTCGCCGCCGTCCTCGCGGCGCACCGCGAAGAGGTCGACCCGGAGCTTCTCGTCCCGCAGGAACTCCTCGATTCGCGCGATGGTCTCGGTGTCCCCGCGCAGGAAAGGGAGGGCGGTGTTGACGGCGAGGAAGCGGTGCGATTTCACCATGCCGTCCTTGGCGGCGACGTCTCCGAGAACCGCCTCTTCGAGGGGCATGTGGCAGTCCTGGCAGACCCGCTTTGCCCCGGGCAGGTAGAAGGTGCGCGCCGCGTTCAGCGACACCCCGCTGTCGTGCCAGTTGTCGTACTCGTCCTGGCCCCGCAGCCAGCGGTAGTTGTTGACGCGCGTGTCGAGACTGACCTTGTGGCAGGTTGCGCAGAACTCCGAGGTGCGGAAGAACGGCTTGAGCATCTGCCGCTTGTGCACTTCCGGGCGGGCCTTGAGGGCGGTGTCGTGCACGAAGCGGCCGAGGCCGGCTTCCGCCTCGGCGAACAGGTAGGGATCCTCCTGCTCGTCGGCGATGTTGTAGTTGCCGTTGCCCGTGACCCCGTCGATCTGGTCGATGGCGTGACAGGCGAGGCAGGTCAGTCCCGCCTGGGCCTGCGGGGTCTCGCGGTCGATCTCGCTCGTCATCTGGCCGGCGAGCATCAGCGCCGGGTCGTGGCATCCCGAGCACCACTTCGATTTCACCAGGGCTTCCTTGTTTTCCAGGTCTTCGCGCAGGCTTGCAGGGGCCCGCTCCCTGAAATAGGCGATGTGGGCGGCGACTTCGGCGTTCCCCTCGACCGATACCTCCCTCATGTTGTTGATCGTCGCCTCGTAGAACGGGTTGTTGAACGAGGCGAAACGGTGCGCGGATTTCGACCACTGCTCGACGACGTCGGCGTGGCAGCCGGCGCACTGGGCCGCCCCGATCCGCTCTTCGACGACGAACCCGTGCTTGCGCAGGTCTCCCGACAGCCGCTCCGCGCCGGGAGGGTTGCCGCGCGTGATGATGCGGGACGGGAGGTAGGATCCGGTGGTGGTCGTCGTCGCCGCGGGGAAGAACGGGCTTTCGGCGGGAACGAAGTTGGCCGGAACGAACGCGTCCGGCGCGTACTCGGCGACGTCGCGCAGCTTCGATCCGGCCCCGAGATGGGTGCCCTCGGCGAACGCCTTCTCCGCCGCCTCGGTGTAGGCCTCGCGGACGTATGTGACTCCGTGAAGGCCGACGGCGACCAGGGCGATTGCGGCGATGGCCGCGGGCACGACGCGGTAGCTGAGGGATGAGGGCTTCCAGCGCGAGGTGCGCCGGTGCAGCAGGTAGAACAGCGGCAGCAGGGCCGCGGCGCCGACGTGGCTCCAGAACGCCCACCGGTTCTCGCGGTTGTTTGCGGCGCTGAGGATGAACAGCCCGGTGACCGTCAGGAGCAGCCCCAGCCCGATGGTCACGATGCCGGTGGCGATGGCGCGGCGGCGGCTGCGCCGCCAGACGACCGGCAGGTGCATCTCGACGAAAACGATGGCGAGCACCACCAGCACAAGGCCGACGGCGGTGTGGGACAGCACCATCACCTGGTAGAACTTGGGAAGCGAGGTCTCGGTGACGGCGAAGTAGCCGATCTGCAGAAAGTCGGCCAGCCTGTTGATCAGGAGGTAAAGGGTGTCGGCGAACATGAAGACGCCGAGACCGAGAACGACGAGCAGCAGCTTGCGCTGCCGCGGTCCGAGGCGGCTGGAGAACCTTCGTTGTGGGCGGGGGTCGCTCATGCGGGGCGTTGCAGGGGCCGGGCGCCGGCGGGGGGAAGAGCGTCCGGAAACCGCCGGAACGGGCCCGTATCAGCCGCTCTTGAATTGCTCGTAACTCAAAATAATTCAGATAGTTCGGGCCGGCAACCGCGAGGCTGCCCGGGAACGGGACCTGGCGGCGGTGGGCGCCGAACGGGCTTCGCACGAAACGCGTTTCCCGCCCCGGACAAACATTTCGCGAACTGCCGCGGCGCGCTGAAAATATGCGGGTCAGCACGCTCGATCTGCCGCCGGCGGCGACGCGCTTCCGGTCGAATCGAGCCAGGTGACGCTGACCAGCCCATCCGCCGGCGACGGCCGGGGACCGGGTGCGATACCGGTGTGCCGGGAATCTGCGGAACGGGCAGGAACCTGCTTGTCGAAGCGCGGTACCCGGGGTTAGTATTGCACCTTCCCCGCGGCCGGTACTCCATGACATCAGCGCAGTCGTTCGTACTCGGGATCGTCCAGGGATTGACGGAATTCCTGCCGGTCAGCAGCACCGCCCACCTCCGCGTCCTCCCTTTCTTCCTGGGATGGGAGGACCCCGGAGCGGCGTTCTCCGCGGCCATTCAGATCGGCACCCTGGCCGCGGTTTTCATCTATTTCGCCGCGGACATCAAACGCCTGACGGCCGCCGCCTGGGAGGGCCTGCGCCTGCGCGACCTGAGCCACAGCCGGGACTCGCTGGCCGCCTGGGCGATCATCCCCGGCACCCTGCCGATCGCCGTGCTCGGCCTGGGCTTCCGGGATTTCATCGAGGCAGAGGACGGGGCGCGCGGACTGTCGATCGTGGCCTCCGCGCTGATCGGGGGGGCGGTCATGCTCCTGATTGCCGAGAAGGCCGGCAAGCGCAACCGGGGCATGGAAAGTCTGGGCTTCTGGCGCATTCAGTTCATCGGGCTATGCCAGGCCCTGGCCCTGATTCCCGGGAGTTCCCGCTCCGGAGTGACCATCGCCGGGGGCCTGCTCGCCGGACTCCGCAGGAAGGAGGCCGCCCGTTTCTCCTTCCTGCTCGGGCTTCCCGCCATCGCCGCCAGCGGGCTGCTGCAGCTGCTCGAGCTGATGCGTGGGGAGGGCGGCGATCTCGTCAGTCTCGCCGTCGGCATCGCCGCGGCCGGTGTCAGCGGCTACCTGGCGATAGGTTTCCTCCTCCGTTTCCTCGAGCGCCACGGAACCCACGTCTTCGCCGCTTACCGCCTCGCACTGGGGGCGGCTCTCATGGTGATGAACTTCGCGTGGCAGGGATGAGCCGCCGCATTCGGGGGGCTGCGCCCCGGCCGGCAAAGACGAGCTCGGTTCATGTAAATCCATCCGGTCGGGTTGCCAGCCCATGCCCGTCCCCGGGATTCCGCCTGTTGAGCGTCAACTCCACCAACCGCGATGAGAAAGGACCATGTATCCCAATCCACTGAAACAGAAGCTGCAGAACGGAAACCTGGTGCTCGGCACCGGGCTGCCCGCCTTCAGGCCGCAGGTAGCGGGAATGATCTGCGACGCCGACATCGATTTCGTCTGGATCTGCACCGAGCACTCACCGTACTCGTTCGAGACTCTCGACGTCATTCCCGCGCTGATCCGCCAGCGGGGGATTGCGCCGATGATTCGCGTCGCCAACAACGACGCCGGGTTGATCAAGAAGGCGTATGACGTGGGGGCGGTCGCGGTGATGGTACCCCAGGTCGACACCCCGGAAGAAGCCGCCGCCGCGGTGGAGCACGCCCACTACCCGCCCGAGGGGAAACGCGGCATCACCCCCAACTGGCCCTGGGTCGCCGGCGTCGACTGGAACCACGTCATCCGCACCGCCAACGAGGAGACGGTCCTGATCCTGCAGCTGGAGAGCAGGGAGGCTTACGACAACCTCGACGCCATTGTCGAAGTCGGGGGCTTCGACATCCTGCTGGTCGGGCCGATGGACCTGTCGGCCTCCGTCGGACGCATCACCGAGACCGGCTGCGACGAGGTGCAGCGCATCATGGAGGAGGTGCCCCGCAGAATCGCCGGATCCGGCGTCGTCGCCGGCACCACCCTCCTCGGGGTCGCCGAGATCCAGGAGAAGTACCGCTGGGGGTACCGCTTCCTCAACGTCGGGAACCCGATGGCGTACGGCATGCAGGTGCTCAAGGAGAACCTCGCAACACTGCGCTCCAACCCGGCGGGGCAAGGGGGGAAGCAGGGGAAGTGAGGCGGGGTACGGTATCTGTGGACCGGAGGCTGGCGGCTTGGGGCTACCGTGGATCCCCGGATCGGCGAGAATCCCACAGTTGGCGGAAATGTGGAAAAAGACCCGGAATCCACAAGCGGTGTGGATAAATTGTGGGGACAATTGTTGGCAGCGTTCAGTTCCGGGGAAGGTTTCGGGTTTCCATCGAATGGGATCACCCCCGAATGGGACTCGAGGAGGACAACCCCCCATTTCGACGTTCGCCTGGTTTCCAACTGCTTTTCAGCCGGCTCGGAAGGACTGGCGATTCCTGCCTCGGTAGCCGCCGCAGGCCCACCCTTCCGCCGTCGGCGGAACTGACTGGCGTCGCACGGAAAGGAGATTCCGCTGGTGAACAGCGCGTGGCATGAGATCGACCGCTACCTGATCGGCGAGGCCTGGGCCGGCTCCCGCATCGGCGCCCACCTGAAGAAGCTATGCGACGAGATCGGCCCTCGCTGGGCATCGTCGGCGCAGGAGTGGCAGACGATCGGCTACATCCGCGAACAGTTGGCCGCCTGCGGTCTCGATGCGGTTGATGTAGAGGAGTACGAGATGGACACCTGGTCCTGGTCGGGGGCCGGAGCCACCCTCGAGGACGGGCGCGAGCTCGATCTCCTGCCGACGATATGGTGCCCCTCGTTCGACATCGAGGCGCCGGTGGTCGACGCAGGTTTCGGGACCGCGCGGGAAATCGCGGGGGCCGCGGGCCTGCGAGGGTCGATAGCGGTAATGGCGCTCGCGCAGGCCCCGTTCGCGACACCGTCCCCCCATGCCTACCGCCTGCGCAACCTCGCGGCGGCGGGGGCGGCCGCGGCGGTCCTCATCGACGTCAAGGAGGGCGGCCGCAAGGAGTACCACAGCGCCCACGACCTCGCGGACCCGGATTTTACCGGCCCGCCGCTGCCCGCCGTCACCGTCTCCAGGGAGGAGGGCCAGCTGCTGCGCAGAAACGCGGGGGCGCGCCTGCGCCTGCGCGCCGGGACGGACACCGGCCGGGCTCGGTCAGCCAACGTCGTCGGCGAGCTCCGGAGCGCCGGAGCGGCCGGGGAGCACCTCGTCCTCGGGGCCCACCACGACACCGTGTACGGCGCCCCGGGGGGCAACGACAACACCTCCGGAGTCATCGCCGTTCTCGAAACGGCGCGGGTGCTCGCCCGCTTGCGCAGCGAAACCGGCGAGTCTCCGGGATGCGCCCTGCGCTTCGTCACCTACAGCGCCGAGGAACAGCGCTTCCAGGGGTCCTTCGCCTTCGTCGAACGCCACTACGGGCCGGAGAGGCCCCCGCGTCTGGCGCTCAACCTCGACGAGCTGAGCACCGGGCACATGAAGGGAGTCGTCCTCGGCTTCCCCCACCTGCAGCCGCTCCTGCAGCGGCAGCTCGACGGCATGGGGGAAGGGCACCGGTGCCACGTCATGTCACAACTCGACGCCTCGTCCGACCATTTCCCCTACCTGAAGGCAGGCCTGGACGCCGGGCACCTGTGGCGCTGGCGGTTCGCCGCCCGCCACGGCGACTCGGACTTCCACCACGAGCCGGGAGACAGCGCCGACAAGCTCAACGTCCGGGAACTGAAGGAGTACGTCGCCCACCTGGCGCGGCTGCTGCTGCGGCTGTCGCGGGTGCCGGCGGCGGAGTGGCCGCCGAATCCGGTGACTCCGCAAGAGGTCGCCGCGCGTCTCGAGCGGGAACGCGGTTCGGTGGTCCGGGTGTTCTGAGGCGTCTGGGAAGCCGCCGCACTTCAGCGGGTGCTCTTGCCGGCGAGGACGAACCAGACCGTCCGCAACATGATCTTGAAATCCAGGGCGAGGGAGACGTTCTCGATGTAGTACAGGTCGTACTCGAGCCGCTCCCGGGCGATCCCGTGCAGATCGTTCGAGTCGAGATCGAACTCGTGCTTCGACTGGGCCCATCCGAGCAGGCCCGGCTTGACGTTGAAGCGGCGCATGTAGAACGGGATCTCGCGGGCGAACTGATCGACGAAGAAGGGCCGCTCCGGGCGCGGACCGACGAGGCTCATGTCCCCTTTCAGGAAGTTGATGCACTGCGGGATCTCGTCGAGATGCAGGGCCCGCAGCAGACGGCCGACCGCGGTGCTCCTCGGGTCGTCGCTGCCGGCCCACACCGGCCCGGTCTGCTCTTCGGCGTCGATCCGCATGGAGCGGAACTTGTACATCGTGAACACCCTGCCGCCGCGGCCGACCCGCTCCTGGCGGAACAGCACCGGCCCCGGGGAACTCACCTTGATGGCAATCGCCGTCAGAAGCCAGACCGGCAGCAGGCCGGCCAGCACCACCAGGGAGACGGCGACGTCTACCAGGCGCTTTATCGCCTCCTGCCAGGGAGCCAGCAGCCGGGGCTTCAGCTCCATCAGGGGCATGCCGTAGATCTGGTTCGTGCGCACGTGCCCGGTGACGATGTCGTACAGGTCCGGGGTGATGCTGAACGACACCGGCAGCTCCCCGCCGGCCTCGACGATCTCGAGGATTTCCTCGTGGGTGTTGGAACGCAGCGCGATCAGCACCGCCTGCACGGAGTTTTCCCGCAGGATGCGGCCGAGCTCTCCCACTTGTCCCAGCACCGGGACGTCGCCGACTGACGAACGCTCCGCGTCGTTGCGGGCGCGCACGAAGCCGACGACCTCGTGAACGCGCACGGGCCGGGAGTTGAGATCCTGCAGCAGCCGCTCGCCGCGCTCGTCGGTGCCGACGATCAGCGCCTTCCGGCGGCCGACACCGGAGATCAGCAGGCGGCGCTGGAGAGACCGCAGGGCGAAGCGGCCCCCGGCGACCAGGAAGACCATGGACAGCCAGTACGACACGAGAAGGAAACGGGTGAAGGAGAAGCCGCTCTCGAGGTCGAAGGTGGCCAGCAGCAGGAGCAGGAATCCGGTGGTTACGACCTTGATTACCGCGAAAGCCTCGTCGAGCCGGGACAGCGGCTGCTCGAGGCGGTACATCCCGGAGAAGACGAACAGCACCAGCCAGCAGCAGTACACCAGCGGCAGGGCGTCGTAGCTGTAGAACTGCAGGGCGAAGGAGAAGGGCATCTCCGTGTTGGCGCCCGCCTGTTCCTGCCAGGCCGCTGCGGCGCCGGCCAGCTTCCCGCCGGCGAACCGCAGCCACAGGAGGGCCGCGGTGCCCAGGTTGATGGCGACGAAGTCGCTGGCGAGCAGCAGCAGCTTTTCCTGGATCCTGGACATTGCCGTTACTGGTTGCTGCGCACCGGGAAGGGCCGGCCGGGAGCGGTCAAGAGCGGATTACCCCGAGGACTTCGTCCCGCCTGGCCACCATGGTTTCCCGCGACCTGCCCTCGAGGTTCAGCCTCAACAGCGGTTCGGTGTTGGACGGCCGCACGTTGAAATGCCAGTCGTCGAAGCTGACCGAAATGCCGTCGATATTCTCGATGTCCCCGCCGCCGTAGAGTTCGGCCAGCTCGGCGATCTTGGCTTGCGGATCGGCCACCTCGGAGTTGATCTCCCCCGAGATGAAGTAGTCGGATTCGAAGGGGGCCAGCAGCCGCGAAAGCTTGCCCCGCTGCGACAGGATTTCCAGCAGCAGCAGCGACGGCAGGATCCCCGAATCGGCGCCGAAAAAATCGCGGAAGTAGTAGTGGCCGCTCAGTTCGCCCGCGAAGACCGCCCCCTCTTCGAACATGCGCGGCTTGATGAAGGCGTGGCCGACGCGCTCGACGAGGGCCTTCCCGCCGCCGGCGGAGATGAAGTCCCGAACCGCCCAGGAGCAGCGCACGTCGTAGATGATTCGGGCTCCCGGGTGGCGCTCCAGCATGTATCCTCCCAGCAGGGCGGTCAGGAAGTCGCCCGGCACGAACTTCCCGCGGTCGTCGATGACGAAAAAGCGGTCGCCGTCGCCGTCGAAGGCGAACCCGACGTCGGCCTGCTCTTCCCGGACCCTCTGCACGAGGTCGGCGCGGTTCTCCTCCTGCATGGGGTCCAGCCCATGATTCGGAAGGCGGCCGTCCGGTTCGAGGTACATCCCGATCAGCTCGACGGGCAGTGAATCGTACACCCGCTCGAGGATGGGGCCGACCATGCCGTTGGCCGTATCGGCGACGACCTTCAGCGGCCGCAGCAGACTGGCGTCGATGAGGCCGAGAAGCTTGTCGACGAACGGTGCGCTGAGATCGATCCGCCGCACTTCACCCCGCCGCTCCTCCGGACCGTATCTTGCGGTTTCGACGATCTCCCGAAGGTCTTGAATACCGGCGTCGCCGCTGAGCAGGTAGGGCATGTCACGCACCATCTTGAAACCGGAGTACGCGGCCGGGTTGTGGGAGGCGGTGACCATTATTCCCGGCCTGCCGAGAGTGGCGCAGGCGAAGTAGAACTGATCGGTGCTGACCATGCCGAGGTCGATGACGTCGGCGCCCTGCCGCTTCAGACCGGCGGCCACGGCTTCGAACATCGCCGGACTGGACAGGCGCATGTCGCGGCCGACGACGACCTCCCGGGGTTCCAGGAAGGTCGCGAAGGCGCGACCGATCGCTTCGGCGGCCTCCTCGTTCAGCTGTTCCGGGTAGATGCCGCGGATGTCGTAGGCTTTGAAAATCGACGGGTCTACGTGCATGAGATCTGTGGCGGAAAGATGCGCGCCGCGCCGTCTCCTGGACGTGCGGGGACGCCGGTGGGTTGCGGGCGAGGCGTCAGGCGAATCTCGAGACCGTGACGTCGAGGTGGCGGACCCCCCATTCCGGACGGTGATGCTCGACGAGAATGGGGGACTGGTAGGTGCCCTGGAGGATACGCTGAGCCCCTGTCTCGCTGCTGGAGGAGACCAGCAGACTGATCGATCTCTTGAGGAGGAGGCGGTAGGCCGGCGTCGACAGCACGGAAATGATGCGGTCGACCACGGACCGGCCGGTGGGCAGAATGTCCATGAACTCGTTGTAGAGCCGGATCAGGTCGTAGGACTCGTACTCGCGCGTCTTCTCGGAAAGGGGCCTCGGTCTCCTGAGCAGCTTCCGGCTGCGCCTCACCATGTAGCGCAGCGGATCCGCCAGTACATCGGGCAGGTCCTTGCGGATCAGCAGAGTCTCGTATTCGTTGACGATCAGGCCGGCGTTCTTTTCCCCGGGGGCCAGGCGGATCTCGATCCGGCCCTTGTCGATTTCGAAGCGGTCGAGCCACTCCTCGAACTGTTGGAACAACCCGTAGCGGGGGTCTTTCAGGTTATGGGACTCGATCGGCTGATCCGCCGCCACCGGAAGCGCCAGGCGTTCGCGGTGGACGACCTGCTCGGAGTTGTATCCGAGCACGGTGGTGCGGCGCTGGCGAACGATATCCCTGTAGATGCCATCCAGCTCGACGAAATAGACCGGTTGGTCCGGTTTGTGAAGGTAGGTCACGCAGTTCTTGAGACCGGCGCTCATGAAAGTCAGGTGGGAATCGGCGTTTACCGGTTCGGTCTGCTTTTCCGAATCGCTCAGTTCGTCGCGCAGCTGCATGCGGTCATGGAAATACCCGGCGTCGTAAGGAAAAATCCGCTGCAGGATACCGAAGAACGGGGCGAGCTGTTTGCGGCTGTGCCCCAGGCGTGCGCAGAATCCCTGCTCGAGATAGCCGGCGGTGGTGTGCCAGGAACAGTAGACGGCTTTCTGGAAGCAATCGAGCGCGTCGCCGGCCTCTTCGCGCACCCGTTCGGATACGTCGATCAGCTGGAAGCGGGACGTCGGGATCAGATCGAGATTGATTTCGAGGGGTTGCACCATGGCCAGGGGGGAAACCGGTGCGGTCGCAACAGCGACACAACCGTGATCTACCGGACATCAATAATAATACAAGAAACCCGCTTTTCAGGGAGAACTTAGGTATGGCAGTCGCTTCCAGGGAGAAGTTTCAATGCTCGCGCTTTACGTAATGCGTCATGCCAAGTCCGATTGGACGGTTTCGGACGCCAGCGATTTCGAACGGCCCCTCAACAAGCGGGGGATGAAGGACGTTCCCCGGGTGGGCCGGGCCCTGCAGGGGACAGGACTTCTGCCGCAGCGGGTGATAACATCCCCGGCGGCACGGGCGCTGGCGACAGCCGAAGGGATCGCCTCCGAACTGACCCCGTCCCCCGAGCTGGTCCACGATGAGCGAATCTACCGCTCCGGTCCCCACGTCCTGAGTTCCGTGGTTGCCGAGTTCGGGTCCGGCGCCAGCTGTGTCATGGCGGTAGGCCACAACCCCGGAATGGAGGAGTGGGTCGAAATGCTGTGTGGAGCCGCGGTGCGGCTGCCGACAGCGGGCCTGGCCCGGATCGAGCTGGAAATCGGGGACTGGTCGCAGTTGAGGGGCGGAGGGGGAGAACTGCAGTGGCTGGTAACCCCCCGGTTGCTGAAGGGGATGGGAGTCAGGTAGTCCGGCGCGACCCGGGACCTGCTAGCGCTTGTAATCCTCGATTATTCGGGCCAGCGCTTCATCCAGATCCACCTTGGGATCGTACCCGACCAGGGAGCGGATTTTCTCCAGGTCCGGTGCGCGGTACGACAGGTCCTCGTAGCGCCCGTTGCGGCGGGTCTGGTCGTAGGGAGTGAACTGGATTTCCGATTCGCTTCCGCTGAGTTCCTTGATCTTGAAGGCGAGGTCCTTGATGCTGCTCTCGAAGTTCGATCCCAGGTTGACGATCTCGCCGATCGCATTGTCGCTGAGGGCGAGCCCGACGAACCCGTCGATGGCGTCATCGATGTAGGTCCAGCAGCGGCGCTGCTCGCCGCTGTCGTATACCGTGATCGGGTGACCGAGAACAGCCTGCTTGATCAGGCGGGGAACCACCATGCCGAAATGCCCGGTCTGGCGGGGGCCGATCACGTTGAAGGGCCGGACGATGACCACCGGCAAGCGCTTTTCCTTCCAGTAGGCGAGGGCGAGCAGCTCGTCGACCGCCTTGGTCGTCGAATAGCTCCAGCGCACCACCGTCGTGGGACCCAGAATGCGGTCGCTGTCCTCCCGGAACGGGACGTTGCCGTTTTTCTTGCCGTAGATCTCCGAAGTCGAGGCGAGGATTACCTTCTTCTTCTTCTCGTTGGCGAGCTCGAGGACGTGTTCGGTGCCGCGGATGTTGGTTGTCAGGGTTTGCAGCGGGTTCTCGAGAACGTATTCGACCCCGACCGCCGCGGCGAGGTGGTAGATCATGTCGCAGTTGTCTATCAGCGGCCGCAGCGACTCGAAGTTGAGGATGTCGTCGATCTTGCAGGTGAATCTGTCCTGGCCCTCGAGATGCTGAACGTTGGTGATGTCGCTGGTGGAGAGATTGTCGATGACCGCCACCTCGTCCCCCATCTGCAGATGCCGTTCTGCGAGATGAGAGCCGATGAACCCGGCACCTCCCGTTATCAGAATTCTCATATGCGTCAGCGGGCGGTCGCGTGGACGAAGTAATCCCGGCTGAGCCGGGTAACGGCGATATCGGTCCAGCCGGCCGCTTTCATCGTTTCAATCACTTGTTTCTCGTCGTAAAAGTAGACGGGACAGCGTCTCGAGGTCAGCCGCAGCCACCGCGGCAGCGAGCGCATTGTCCAGCGGATCGGAAAGCTGAAAATCCCTTGCCCCGTGGTAACCCCGCGCATTTTGGCAAGCGCCTCGCGAGGATCTGAAATGTAATCAAACAGGCCGATACCGAGGGAAATATCGAAGGGATGCGGTGCCTGCCAGTCCGAGAAGTCGGCGGTTTCGAGGTGGGCACGCCCGCCGACTCCGGCTTCGGCTGCCGCTTTGCGGGCAATTTCAATCATGGCCGGCGCCAGGTCGAGGCCGACAACCTCGGCTCCCCGTCGCGCAAATTCGACGACGTACCGGCCGGAGCCGCAACCCACCTCGAGAACCCGTTTTCCCGCAACGGCCCCGCAATGTTCGAAGGTCAGGGCGAACCGTCTGTGGATGACGCGGTGAAAGAGCAGGTCGACGATTTGCCGGGGAAAGTTCTTCCGATCCTCGTAGATCGCGTCGAAACGCTTCGCTTCGGTGTCGAAGTAGCGCCGCACCAGGTCTGCAGAGGTGAGCTCCATGGTCGGGTCTTTCACACCGCCTCCTGCGGCCTCTGCGGACTAGCGCTGATATCCGTTGCTCCGAGCACCTGGCTCACCGTGCCGAACCGGAAGTCCCGCAGCAGGTTACGAAGACGAGGGACTGTCTGGCCAAGGCTGCGGTAGTGGGGGACGCGGATGCGTGCGGCCAGGTTCAAACGCGGGTGGTCGGGGTCGAGCTCCCACGGATGGATATAAAACACCGCAGCCTGCCCGGATCGATTGATCCGCCGCAGGCCGTATCTCGTAAAAGTATAAGGAAATAAGCGGAAATAGGCACCTCCCGCGATCGGTATGTTGCGCCCTCCGAAGCGCCAGGTGGAGAGGGGGAATTCGACCAGTCCGGGGCGAATCCGGTGGATTTCCCTCGGGGCGCCGGGGAATCCGTAGCGGTAGTTGACAACGGGAAAAAGGCTGGAATCGAAGCGGATGCCGCATTCGCCGAGCACATCGAGTGCCCACTCCGATTGGGGGGTAATCGAGAAATAGGGAGCTCGGTGGCCGACAATGGCAGCCTCGGCGAGAGGTTCAAGGATGGCGATCGATCGCCTGAGGTCTTCCCGGAACTGGTCCGGGGTCAACTTGTAGATGAACTGGTGGCCGTAGCCGTGGGTGGCGATCTCGTGGCCGCGGCCGGCGACTTCGCGGATCAGCCCGGCAGCGCGTTCGGCTGCGTATCCAAGGACGAAAAAGCTTGCCCGAACCCCGGCTTCGTCGAGCAGATCGAGAAGCCGTTTGGTGCCGATCTCGATGCGGTCCTCGTACGCATCCCAGCGGCCACAGTCGATCTCCAGCCCCTGGTACCAATCCTCGAGATCGACGGTGAAGGCGTTCAGCACGGTCACCCGGTGGTGGGGCCGGCTTGGGGACCGGAATTCCCGACAGGGTCCTTTGTCGGCGTCGAATACACGGAGAATGCGGGGTCGGGGGGAGAGGTGGCGTCTTGCCGCAGCTTTTCAGGGGACTCCGGTATTTCATGCCTCGGGATGTCCAGGAAAAGCTGCAGGCTGCCGCTGTTCCGTCCGGGTAGACGAGGAGACAAAACAGGCCCCCGCCGGGGTTACCTGCGGCGCTCGGAGGCGAAGCTGCGCACCGCGGCGATCACGCGGTCCTGCTGTTCTTCGCTCAGCTCTGGATGCAGGGGCAGCACCAGGATGCGTTCCCACTCCCTTTCGGTCACCGGGAGCCGCGTGGTGTAGGGTTTGAAAATGCCCATCAGGTGGTTCGGGTAGAAATGGACGTTGGAGTCGATGCCCCGTTCGTCGAGGTAACGGTAGAGTCCGTCGCGCTCATCCACCTTGATGACGGCATTGTAGCAGGCGCTGAGGGCGTAATCCCGGTTGGGCAGCACTTCGATTCCATCGACGTCGGCGAACTCTTCGCGGTACCGTTGCAGGAGGTTCCGGCGACGCTCGTTCAGGGCTTCGAGCTTGTCGAGCTGCACCAGTCCTATAGCCGCGGCGAGATCGTTCATCTCGTACTTGTACCCGATCTCCTCGACTTCGTAGATCCAGGAGCGATGCGGTTCTCCCGACCGGAAGCGTTCCCAGGTTGGCTTGGAGATACCCGCCCAGCGCAGCTTGCGGACCCGGTCGGCAATCGCGGCGTCGTCGGTCACGAGCATGCCGCCGTCGCCCGTGGTAAGGTTCTTCGTGGCCTGAAAACTGAAACAGCCGATGTCTCCGAGAGCCCCGAGCATGCGCCCCTTGTAGCGGCCTCCGCACCCGTGGGCGGTGTCCTCGACGACGGTGAGGCCGTGCTCGCCGGCAAGCGCGAGGATCGGGTCCATGTCGCAGGCGTGTCCTCCGTAGTGGACGACCATGATCGCCCGCGTGGTCGGTGTGATCTTCTTGCGCAGCTCGTCGGCGGTGACGTTGAGGGTGTCGGGATCGATGTCGCAGAAGACCGGCCGCCCTCCGGCGTGGACGATCGCCTGGGTCGCCGAGACGAAGGTCATCGAGCTGGTCAACACCTCCTGGCCGTCGACCTCCGCCGCGATCATGGCCAGGTGCAGGGCGGCGGTGGCGGAATTGAGGGATACTGCGTGGCGGACGCCGAGGTAGCCGGCAAACCGCTCCTCGAAGGCGAGGGTCCTGGGACCGCGTCCGATCCAGCCCCCGGCGAGCACCTCGGTTACGGCGCGGCATTCCTCCTCACTGAATGCCGGCTTGAACAACCGCAGCCGTTGCTCGGACGCAGCCTTCGAAGCCTGCGATTCGGTCATCTGACGGTCCTTTCCGGTCTGTGCGGGTCCGTCCCCCCTGACAGCGGTGTCCAGTAGGATCGGTCCGTCACCGTGCGCCGCAGGATTCTCCAGTACGCCCGAAGGCGCTCCCCGGCCTCGTTGCCGCCAGGAGGCAGCAGGGCGGGAACGATCCACAAGGCGGATCGCAACAGCATCTCGATAACCGTGAGCAGCCTCAACGCGTGCAGGCGGCCCTTTCCGAAATGTTTCTCGAACAGGTAGAAGAGGCTTTGCTGACTGACGACCAGCATCTCGCCGAGGTTTTTGCGGATGCTCTGGCCGTCGTGATGGACGACTCGGCTCGACGGCAGGTAAACCACGGACCAGCCTTTATTGCGGAGACGCATGCACCAGTCGAGATCCTCGAAGCACATGAAAATGTTGGGATCGAGAAATCCGGTTTCCGCGGCAGCCTCTCTGCGAACCATCAGGCAGGCCCCTGTTACCCATCCGACGCAGCGCCGCTCACCATGGTGCCAGCGGCCCAATCTAAAAAAGGGGAAGATTCTGTGCAATAACAGCTTATGCACGATTTCGGAGTGCAGGCCGGGAGGCCTTCCGCACGAAAATTGCAGCGATCCGTCGGGGTAGACGAGCCGGGGACCGACGGCCCCTGCATCCGGATCGGAGTCCAGGTAATCGACCAGTCGGCCGAGGGCGCCGGGGTCGACCGCGGTGTCGGAGTTGAGCAACAGGAGGCAGCGGCCGGTGGCGCGTGCGAGGGCGAGGTTGTTGCCGCGGCTGAAGCCGAGATTCCGCCGGCTGCGGATCAGCTCGGCCCGGGGAAACCGGTCGGCGACCATGTCGGCGCTGCCGTCGCTCGAGGCGTTGTCGACCACCAGCACCTGCCAGCCGGCGCTGTCGGGGTCGGCGTACACGGAACGCAGGCAGGCTTCGAGAAGGTCGCGGGTGTTCCAGCTGACGATGCAGATGGACAGGGAAACTTCCCCCGCGCCTGTCACTTGAGCCCTCCGGCTTCCAGGAGAGCGAGCAGCGCCGCGCGGGCCCGTTCTTCGTACAGCCAGACGAGACCGTTGGCGGCAATCAGTCCTCCCACAAGGGCCGAGGTGCGCCCGGCTCCCCAGCGGTGCCATGCGTACTGGCTAAAGGCGGCGGCGAACAGGATGAACAACGGCTCCAGGGGCAGGCGGAAACGCGCCGAGCCGTACAGGAGAGTCGAGAAGATGAAGACGAAGGCGGCGATGACCGCGGCCGGCAGATCGAACCCGTGGCGTCTCCAGAACAGGAGAAAACCAGCGGCGAAAAGCGGCAGGACCACCATGTAGGAGAAATTGTAACCGGGCTGGAAAAAGTACCAGAACCGCAGGAAGCGCTCACCCACCCAGCGCAAGTAGAGGGCCGGGTCCCCGGAAACGCGCTGCATTCCCTGTGCGAGCCAGTAGCGGTCGCGCTCGACCTCGCCCGGAATGCGCTCGAAGGTGCGCTTCTCGATCCCCCAGCCGTCCGCCTGCCTCCAGTCAGGACTCGGTCCGTTGCTGCGGGCGAACACGAAGCCGCCGTGCGTCGATATCGGCACGAAGGCGGAGTGCACCTGGAAGTTGCGCGCCGTCCAGGGAGCCACGGTGGCGACTACGCCGAGGGAAATCCACAGGCACCTGCGCCAGCGGCCCGTGCCGGCCAGCTGCGAGTGCAGCATTTCCACCGGCCAGAGCAGAAGGCCCACCGGTCTGGTCAGGGCCGCCAGGCCGACGGCGACGCCGACAGTCATCAGCCGGGGGCCGCCGTCCCGGGGGGTTGGACGGGTGGAGATCGACAGGTAGAGGGCCAAAACAAGCAGGAACGTGAACAGTGTCTCCGTCATGACCTCGCTGGCGCCCGCCACCAGCGGCAGGTAGAGAGAAGCCGCCACTCCCGCAAGGAGCGCCGCCTGCGGCCGGATCGTCCTGGCGATCCCGTACACCAATACCGCGGTGGCCGCCCCGAGCAGGGACTGAGCGATCTTGACGGGGACGTGGGACGACCCGAACAGTCCGTAAACCGCCGCCAGGAAGCCGGGGTACAGCGGGGCCCTCCACGATCTCATGTCGTAGCCGAACCAGTTTTCGCGAGCGACGAAGCCTTCCCCGGCCAGCAGGTTGGCGGCGATCTCGTCGTAGTCGGGGGTGTCCTGCGGGGGAACTTCGACCCCCAGGGAGGCGTATCCCAACCGCATGGCCGCGGCCAGGGCAAACAGCGCGATTCCCCAACCGCGAGGGGTCAGGGAGCGGTTGTTTTTTTCAGACACCGAAGGCTTTCCGGGGCGCTCAACGGACGCGGACGACGCGGTCGAAACAGGCGGCGAGCTGTCGCGTCAGCTCGCGTCTGTCAAAAGGCCGGAGGGACTCGGGGTCGGCGCCGCGCACTCCACCCTCGCTGCACTCCCGGTAGAGCCGCACCAGCGCGCTGCGGATTTCCATTTCGTCGTCGGGGGGAACGCAGACACCGGCCTGGAGTCTGGCCATCATGCGCGCTACCATCCCCTCCCCGCACAGGGCGAGAATGGGGCGTCCCGTCGCCGCGTACTCGAAGAACTTGCCGGGAACGTTCGATGACGGCCACGGTCGCGCGTGATCGACGAGCAGGAGGACGTCGGCCCGGCGCTGAAGGTCGAGGGCCGACTTCCGGTCCACCTCGCCGTGAATCGCCGCCATTCCGCTGCGCAGCAGCGGCGCCGCGGCTTCCTGCTCCGAGGCGTTCAGGCTGCCGGCCAGCTCGAGCCGGATGCGCCCGCGCCATCCAGGGTCTTCCTGCAGCAGCGACTCCAGGGCGGCGAACAGCGTCCGCGGCGACCGCTGGGGATGGCTCGCTGAAAAACTGCCCGTGTGGAGAAGGCGCATCGGGTCGGGCCCCCTTTCGTCGGGCGTCCCCGGCCGCGGATCCGGGGGGCCGTCGGCGCCCCCGGCGCTCCCCGGCGGCGGCCCTTCCGGACAGGCCTTGTCCGCTTCCGTGTCCCGGGGATCGAAACCGTTGGTGATCACCTCGATCTTCTTCTCACTCTCCGGATACGCCGTGCCGAAATACCCGGCGCTGATCTCGGTGGTTGCGATCACCGCGTCGGCGGCGCTGACGACCCGTTCCTCGAGACGGCGTTCGATCTCGCGGCGGAACCGCCATTCTTCAAGTCCCGGGTCGAGGGGATCGTATATCCAGCTGTCCCGGAAATCGGCTACCCAGGGCAGCCCGGTCCGGCGTTGAAGAAACAGACCGACCAGGTGGGCGCTCGCTGGCGGCGAGGTCGTGCAGATCAGGTCGACCGGGTGCCGGCGCAGATAGCGGAGCGCCTTGAGGGCGGCGGCCGGGGCCCAGGTTATCTGGCCGTCGGGAACCAGAAGCCGGCGCCCAAGCAGCCTGATGGGGCCTGCCAGGGGGGATCGGGTCCTCGCCGTCGGGGGCGGTGGTTGGCCCCCGGAGCCGCGGTTGAATAGAAACCGGTAGGTCTGGAGCGGTTCCCAGGCTCGCAGCGCACCGTCTTCCTCCGGGGGGCGGCCGAAAGCAGTCGTGGTCAACACAACCGGCCGGTACCCGAACTCCCGCAGGTATCGGGTGAACTTGAGGGTGCGTTCGACTCCCCCCGATCTGATCGGCGGGTAGTGGTAGGCGACGAAAAGAGCGGTTCTCGGGCCCGAAACTCTCTCCTGCCGATCGCTCATGAAGGGCTCGCTCTCGAAGGCGGACCTGCGCGAAACTGGGTAAGGAAAATAAGCGCCTGAGACTGTCGGGCTTCAATAAAATCGACGCGGAATGCCGATGGCCACCCGCCGGTGATTGGGTTATATTGGGGACTTCGTTTTTCAGGAGTCGAGTCGGAAAATGACCTTGCTGGAAATCCTGTCTTCCGAGACCACCATCGTCGGTCTCGAGGGCAACAGCAAAGAGGAAATCATCGAGGAACTGGTCGATTGCCTCGATGCGAGCAACGCGATCTCCGATCGCGACAAGGTGCTGCAGGCGGTAGTCGAGCGCGAAAAGATAATGAGTACGGGGATAGGCGACGGCATCGCCATCCCCCACGGAAAGTCAGATGCCGTTCAACGGCTCGTCGCCGCCCTGGGAACCCACCGCCACGGCGTCGATTTCGAGGCCCTCGACGGGGAACCGGCGTTCGTTTTCTTCCTGCTGGTATCACCCGCCAACGTCTCCGGTCCGCACATCAAGGCGCTGGCGCGCATCTCCCGGCTGCTGAAAAACGACGAGTTCAAGAAGAGTCTGATCGAGGCTTCGGCACCGGAAGAGGTGCTCGAGGCGATTGCGGAGGAAGAGAAGCAGTACCCTGCTTCCGGATAGCTCCGCCCGGGTGACCGCACCCCTCCGCGGCTCCCGGCCCCCTCCCTTCCCAGCTTCCTTCAATACCGGGCCCCTGGCCGGCCGGGTGCCGTGCATTTCCTCAACCCCGCGGCGCTGATAGCCCTGGCGGCGGCCGCGGTTCCGCTGGCCGTTCACCTGCTGCATCGGGGCAGTTCCGAGCCCCTTCCATTCAGCAACCTCCGTTTCCTGCGCCGCCTGCACCAGAGCCGCATGCGCAGCATCCGCCTGCGTCAGTGGCTGGTTCTGCTGCTGCGCACCCTCGCTGTCGCCGCTCTCGTCCTCGCCTTCGCACGTCCTGCCTTGCGCGGCGGAGAGGGCGGATGGTTCGGCAGCCCGGCTCCGGTGGCAGCCGCGATCCTTCTCGACGCCTCGTACAGCACTGGCTTTCGGCCCGGGTCGGTGCGCGTCTTCGAGCGTCTGCGCTCCCGGGCGATCGGCCTGCTGGAGCTGTTTTCCCCCGGGGACGAGGTCCGCGTCATCCCCTTTGCCTCCGATGCCGTCCCGGTCGACGGGGAGCTGCCGCAGGCGCTGAGAGAGCTCGCCGTGCGCCAGGAAGGGACCCATGTCGAGGAGGCCCTGCGCGCTGCCGAGCATCACTTCGAGGACAGGGGGATGCAGCGGGAGCTTTTCATCTTTTCCGATTTCGCGGCCCCCGGCTGGCTGGAGGTCGCCGCGAGACGCTCCCCGGAGTGGTCCCGGACCGCGGTATACACCACGGATCTCGAACTTTCCGGCCGCGGCAATCGCTTTGTCTCCACCGTGGAAGCCGGCAGCTGGCTGGCCGCTCCGGGAGGCAGATGGCGGATCCGCGCCGAAGTGGTCAACGCTTCGGAAAGCATTCGGGAGCAATTCAGCGTAGATCTGTTCATCGACGGGGAGAGGGTGCAACGGCGCGCGGTCGAGCTTCAACCCGGGGGGCGTGCCGAACTGGAGTTCGCAACCACTCCCCGCCGCGGCGGATTCCTGAGCGGGTACGTGGAGATCGAAGAGGATGCCCTGACTGTCGACGACAGGCGCTACTTCACCGCTTTCATTCCCCGGCATGTCCGCGTGGTGATGGCGGGCGGCCCCGGGGATCTCTACTTCGCCCGGCAGGCGCTGGCCGCCGCTGCCGTTGGCGATCCGAGTCTGGAGCTCGACAGCATTTCCCTGAGCTCCCTCGGCCCCGGGGCCCTCGACGAGGCGGAGGTGCTTATCCTGTGCAACGTCTCCCGGATAGGCGGCGGACAGATCGGCGCCGTCCGCGATTTCGCGGCGCGGGGAGGGGGAGTCGTTCTGTTTCCCGGGGCGGACGCCGACATCAGCTACCTCAACCGCCACCTTCTTTCCAACCTGATCCCGGCCTCGATCAGGAGCGCCGTCGGGCGCCCGGAGTCCCAACAGGGACGGAGACGGGCTTCTTTCCTTCGCATCGATCCCGAGGCCTCGGACGAGGTCCTGCTCCGAGGCCTGACCGAGGCCGCGGCCGGGCCGCGGTTCTTCTCCGTCTTTTCCCTGATTGCCAACCCCGGGGCGTCGCCGCTGCTCTCATTCGGAGATGGCTCTCCGGCCGCTCTCATGGCCCGGGGCAGGACCGGGCGAGTCGTCCTGTTCGCGGTCCCGCTGTCGCTCGAGTGGAGCGAGCTGCCGTCGAGCGCGCTGTTCGCGCCGTTGCTTCAGCGTCTCTGCAGGCTGCTTGGCACTCCCTCGCAAGGGGCCCCCGGCTACCTGGTGGGGGAGACGGTTCGCCGCCGGCTTCCCGGAACGGGTCCCGGCCACCGCATCGAGGTCCGGACTCCGAGCGGCCGCCGTTACTACCAGTCTGCGGAAGCGAACTCCGAGGGGACTTTCTGGACCGGGCGTCCCGGGGAGGCGGGGGTGTGGCGTCTCGAAGAAGGGGGCGCCGTCATCGACCGCTTCGCCGTCAACGTCGACACCGGGGAATCCGACCTGGAGGAGGTTTCCCCGCGCCAGCTCGAGCGCGTCTTCGGCCCGGGACGGGTGGTACCGCTGGCGGCGGATGCCGACCTGCGCGAGCAGGTGCTGGTCCGGCGTTACGGCCGCGAGCTGTGGCGGGAGTTTCTGTTCGCCGCGCTGCTGCTGCTGCTGGCCGAATCCTGGATCGCGCGGGCACCCCGCTCCGCCAGGGATGCCGCCGGGGCGGAGCCGGTTCAGCCGAGCTCGCGCAGCGCCTCGAAAGTGTAGATCCCGGTGTCGTGGCCGTCGGCCCAGGTGATGCGGATGCCGTAGCGGCCGACGGGCTCGAACCTCCTCGCCTCGGCGGTGGCGGTCTCGGCCTCCCCGGCCAGCACCGGCAGATCCCCCGATGCCGACGGCTCGCTTTCCCGGCGGGCTTCGCGGCACATCGCGCAGGGACAGCTGCGGCGCAGCTCGCTCAGGGGAGCCCGCGAGCCGGTTCCGTCGCTCCAGGCGATCTCCAGGTACTTCCCTGTCAGGGTGATGGCGGTGGGGCGCGTCTTCCTCTGCCGGGCCACTGCGGCGATCTCACCAGACCGGACCGAGAGCCCGGGCCGTCAACTCGTACGGGTAGGCCCCGGTGATCTCGACCTCGGCGAAACTCCCCGGCCGCAGCTCCGCTTCGCCGGCGGCGACGGCGACGCTGCCGTCGATCTCGGGGGCGTCGCGCTGCATGCGGCCGCGGAAACCGCCCCCGGTCTCGCCCTCCCCCTCGTCGATCAGGACGGTCTGCCGGGTGCCGACGAGGCCGAGGTTGATCTCAGCGGAAATGCGGTCCTGAAGCTCGGTGAGGCGCCGGTAGCGTTCCTCCTTGATCTCCTCGGCGACCGGCTGGTCGAGGTCGGCGGCGGCCGTTCCCTCTTCCGTGGAGTAGATGAAGCAGGTGGCGTTGTCGAAGCGGCTGGCCTCGATGAACTCGAGCAGCTCCTCGAACTGGGCCTCGGTTTCGCCCGGAAAACCGACGATGAACGACGACCGCAGTCCGACTCCGGGGAGGCGGGTGCGCAGCTTCTCCAGCAGCTCGAGGGTCTTCCTCCGGGTGGTCGCCCGCTTCATGCGCGCCAGCACCGGGTCCGAGATGTGCTGCAGCGGCATGTCGATGTAGTTGCACATGACCGGCGCGTCGGCGAAGAAGCCGATCAGCTCGTCGCTCCAGAACGCGGGGTAGGTGTACATCAGGCGCATCCAATCAAGGCCCTCGACCGCGGCGAGCCGGCGCAGCAGCGCCAGCAGCTCGTAGCGGCCGTAGAGGTCCTTGCCGTAGCGCACCGAGTCCTGGGAGACGAGCACCAGCTCGCGCACCCCCGCGGCGGTCAGCCGCTGCGCCTCGGCCAGGAGGGCTTCGACCGGTTCGCTGCGATGCCTGCCCTTGATCAGCGGAATCGCACAGAAGGCGCACTGATGGTCGCAGCCGTCCGAGATGCGGAGATAGGCCCAGTGGCGGGGGGTCGTCTGCAGCCGCGGGGCGCTGTCGATGTAGCGCTCCCGGGCCCGCCCGAGGAGGCGGTCGACGCAGCGCGCGATCTCCTTTTCCTGGCCGAGTGTCAGGATCTCGTCCGCCTCTTCCGCGAGCTCCCGGCGCAGGTCGGGGCGGTAGCGTTCGGCCAGGCATCCGGTGACGATGACCCCTTTGCAGACCCCGGTCTCCCTGAGCTGGTGCGCCGCGAGAATGGCGTCTATCGACTCCTCCTTGGCGGGCCCGATGAACCCGCAGGTGTTGACGATGACGACATCGGCGGCCTGCGGGTCGGAGGTCGTTTCGTACCCGTTGCCGTCGAGCAGTCCGAGCATGCGCTCCGAGTCGACGGTGTTCTTGGGGCAGCCGAGGCTGACGAGGTGGATTTTGGCGCCGGCGTTCATTTCGCGGGAAATCAGGGATACGCCTTCTGAATGTACTCGACCCCGGCGGTCACCACCTTCTCGTCGACGTCCTCGACCAGGCTCACCTCGCCGATGCGGCGGCCGAGTACGAAGCGCAGCCTGCCGTCGCGGCGCTTCTTGTCGGCATGGGTGCGCTCGACGATGTCCGCCGCCGGCACCTGGCTGATTCCCGTCGGTACCCCCAGGCGTTCCAGCAGCGCGTCCTGGCGCCGCTGCTCCGCCGCCGGCCAGGTGCCGAGCAGCGCCGCGATCTGCCCGGCCGCGGCCATGCCGAGGATCACCGCTTCGCCGTGGCTGTAGTTGCGGTAGCCGGTCGCCGCTTCGATCGCGTGGCCGACGGTGTGGCCGTAGTTGAGGATGGCGCGCCTGCCGCTCTCCTTTTCGTCGCCGGAGACCACCGAAGCCTTGATGCCGGCGTTGCGGGCGATCAGCCAGTCGAGCTGTTCCGGGCCGATCTCCAGGGCGACGACCTTTTCGACGTTGCGTTCGAGGAACTCGAAGAGCTCGGGATCGGCGATGACGGCGTGCTTGACGACCTCCGACATGCCGGAGACGCGCTCGGAGACCGGCAGGGTGCGCAGCGTGGCGGTGTCGGCCAGCACCAGGCGCGGCTGGTGGAAGGCGCCGATGGTGTTCTTGCCGAGGGCGTGATTGACCGCGGTCTTGCCCCCGATGCTGGCGTCGACCTGGGCGACGATCGTCGTCGGCACCTGCACGAAGTCGACGCCGCGCAGGAAGGTCGCCGCGACGAACCCGGCGAGGTCGCCGGCGACCCCGCCGCCGAGGGCGGCGATCCAGCAGCCGCGGTCCATGCGCGCTTCGATGAGCTTCCCGAAGATGCGCTCGGCGGCAGCGAGGTTTTTCTCCGGGTCGCGGCCGGGGAAGGGGATTTCCATCACTTGGAAACCGGCGTCCCGCAGGCTCCCGGAAAGGGTTGGAAGCCAGCTGTCGGTCAGGGCGGCGTCGGCGATCACTGCGGCGCGGCTGCCGAGGCCGAGCTCCCGGCAGCGCGGGCCGGTCTCGGCGAGGATGCCGCTTCCGACCGCGACCTCGTAGCCGCGTTCCCCCAGGTCGACGGTTACCGACGGCATGGCGGCCTCCGTTCGATAGACCGGTGGATTTCCTCGGCGGTCTCTTCCGGGGTCCGTTCCCCGCTCGAGCGCACCGTCATGTTCGCGGAGGCGTAGAATGGAGCCCGCTCCGCGAGCATGTCCTCGATTTTTTTCCGTTTCTGCTCCGTGTTCAACCCTGCGAGCAAGGGACGGGTCTCCTTGCGGCTGACGCGCTCCAGGATCGTGTCGAGGTCCGCCTGAAGACAGATAAGCACGCCCGGCGATTTGCGGATGGCGTCGCGGTTGCGCTCCTGGGTGATGGCGCCCCCTCCGAGGGCGACGACGACATCGTCCCGCGAGGCGACCTCGGCCAGGCAGGCGTGCTCGAGGTTCCGGAACCAGCTTTCCCCCTTTTGCGAAAAAATCCCGGCAACAGTCATTCCGGCGCGCTCCTCCACCATGTCGTCGGTATCGATGAATCTGCGCCCCATGCGCCGGGCCAGCAGGCGCCCCACCTTGGTCTTGCCGGTCGCCATGAAGCCGGTGAGGAAGACCGGGCCGTTCACGCTTCCCCGCATTTCCCCGCCGACGGAGGCAGGGCTTGCGCGCCGCCACCCCCGGGCATGTTCGAAAGGCAACTGCCGCGGCAGCCTGCGCCTTGCCGGGGCTTCCCCTGCAACCCGCAGGTATCGATGGTCGGCCACCGGAGGACCATACTCACATCTCCTCCGGGGCTTTCATCCCGACAAGCTCCAGTCCCGTGCGCAGCACCCCGCGCACCGCGTCGACCAGCCTGACACGCGCCTCGGCGAGCCCGGGGTCGCCGGGTACCAGCACCTGCAGTTCGTTGTACATCTTGTTGGCGACCGCGGCCAGGTCGAGCAGATAGCCGGCGATGAAGGAAGGTTCGTTCTCGTCGGCGGCCTGTGCCACCTGCGCGGGAAACTCCGCGAGCTGCCGGGCGACCCGCATCTCCGCCGGTTCCCCCAGTCTGGCGGCGTCGCCGCCGTCAGGAGGTCCGCCGAACCGCCGCAGGATGCTGCAGAAGCGCGCGTGGGTGTATTGGAGGTAGGGTCCGGTCTCGCCGTCGAAGTTGAGCACCTCCTCGAGGGAAAAGCTCACGTCGCGGGTGCGCCGGTTGCTGACGTCGGCGAACACCACCGCCCCTATGCCGACCTGCCGGGCGACTTCCTCCCTTGCGGCGAGCTCCGGGTTCTTCTCGGAGATGATCTCCCGCGCCAGCTCGACGGCCCGCTCGAGCACGTCTTCGAGCAACAGGGCGTTCCCCTTTCGCGTTCCCATCGCTTCCCCCCGGAACGAGAGCAATCCGAAGGGGGCGTGAACGCAGCGGCTCGTCCATTCGGCCCCGGCCCGTTCCAGGGAGCCGAAGACCTGGCGGAAGTGCAGCTGCTGCCGGATGTCGGTGACGTAGACCATCTTGTCGAACCGGTAGCGCTCCCAGCGGTAGCGCAGGGCGGCGAGATCGCGGCTGTGGTAAGTGCTCGTACCCGCGCTGGTGCGCAGCATGCAGGGGGGGATGTCCTCCCCGACGCGGACGATCAGCGCCCCCTCGCTCTCTTCGGCCAGCCCCTTTTCGGAGAAGAAGGCGATGGTCTCGTCGAGCCGGTCGGCGAAGTGGCTCTCGCCGAGGTAGTCGTCGAACTCCACCTCGAGAATGCGGTACATGCGCTCCGCTTCCCGGCGCCCTTCCTCCACGAAGTACCGCCACAGGGAGACCATCTCCTCGTCGCCGGCGGCGAGCCGGACGAGTCGCGCCCGTGACTCCTCCGCCAGCTCGGGACGGCTCTTCACCTCGTCGTTGAAGCGCACGTACAGATTGGACAGCTCCGCTACCGGATTGGCTCCGACCTTGTCGGGGTCGGCCCACAAGGTGTAGGCGGCGAGGAGCTGGCCGAAGTTGGCGCCGTAGTCGCCGTAGTAGTTGATGCCGACGCACTTCCAGCCGAGGAAGGCGTGGATGCGGCGGATGGCGTTGCCGATGGCGGTGGAGCGCAGGTGCTGGATGCCGAAGGGCTTGGCGAGATTCGGGGCGCCGAAGTCGATGGCGAGGGTCTTGCCCTTCCCCTGGGCACCGGAACCGTAGCGGTCTCCCATGGCGTCGATTTCACCGAGGGTGTGGCGGATGAAGGCGGTGCGGTTCAGCTTGAAATTGACGTACCCTCCCGCGGCCTCGACCCCTTCGATCCGGTCGCTGGCCGCCCCGCTCAGCCGGGAGGCAACCTCGCCGGCGATCTGCGCCGGGTTCCGGCGCAGCTGCTTCGCCAGGGTAAAGCAGGGAATCGCGTAGTCCCCCATCTCTTCCGAAGGCGGCACCGACAGCAACCCCCTCAGCGCCTCCGGTTCGAGGCCGGTCGCCCGCCCGGTTCTCTCCAGTATTTCTTCCGCGAACGGATTGGTCACGGTTCCACCTGCCTCAGCAGGGCCTGTTTCATTTCCTCGACGGGAGCCGGCACACCGGTCCAGATCTCGAAGGCGCGCGCTCCCTGGTGAACGAGCATCCCGAGTCCGTCGACGGTGGCTGCTCCGGCCTCCTCGGCCTGCGCCAGCAGCCGCGTGCGCCGCGGTTTGTATACGATGTCGAGGACCGTGAGGCGGTCGTGAAGTACAGACGGATCCGGCAGCGGCGAGGCCTCCGGATCGGGGTGCATCCCGACGGAAGTGGCGTTGATCAGCAGTCCGGCCTCGCCGAAGGCGGCGCCCAGGCCCGGAGTACCGACGCGCACCCGGCGGGAGCCGGGGTCGAGATCGGCAGCCAGGGCCTCGGCTTTTTCGAGGGTGCGGTTGTGAAGGGTGACCTCCTTCACCTCTGCGGCCTGCAGCAGGGCGTACAGGATCGCGCGGGCGGCGCCTCCGGCCCCGAGCAGCGCCACCGCCTCGGGCAGGACGTCGAGCCCGCCGTCGGCGCGGAGGCTGGCGATGACGCCCTCGGCGTCGGTGTTGTACCCGGTCAGGTGCCCGTCCCGGTTGGCGATCGTGTTCACCGCCCCGATGGCGCGGGCTTCTTCAGAGATCTCGTCGAGCCCCTCCATCACCGCCACCTTGTGCGGCACCGTGACGTTGAGGCCGCGGATTCCGAGAGTCCGCATCGCCACAGGTACCCCGGCGACGCGGTCCGGGGGGACGGCGAACGGCAGGTAGGCGAAATCGAGTTCCGTCCTGGCGAGCGCGGCGTTGTGCATCGCCGGCGAGGAGCTGTGCTCGACGGGAAACCCGATCACCCCGAGCAGGCCGGTTCGCGAGGTGATCAACCGAGGAGATCCTCGATGAACTGGTCGGCAATCTCCAGGCTTTCGCTCCAGCTGGCGCCGTAGAGCAGCTTGATCAGCAACACGCCGCCGCCGAAAAGCAGGGCGAGCAACGCGAACAGGCGAACCAACGCAAACATGTCAACTCTCCTTTTTCTTGACCTGCAAGACCTGCAACAGATCGCAGAACCCGGGAAATTCGTTTTGCAGGCAGCCGCTGTCGGCGAGGACCATCTCCCCGTCGGCGATCAGTCCCGCCGCCGCGAAGGCCATCGCGAGTCCGGAGTCGTTCCTGCAGTCGACCTCGTCTCCTGTCAGGGGCCTGCCCCCGTCGATGACGATTCCCTCGGGATACTCCCCGACTTTCGCCCCGATCCTGCGCAGGGCGGAAACCAGGTGAGCGACCCGGTCGAAGTCCCCCTGCCGCAGGGAGGCGATGTCCCGGATGATGAACTCACCGGCCACCTGGGTCGCCAGCACAGCCAGCATCTCCATCTGATCCAGGAGGCGTTCGCTGCGGCTTCCGGCCACGCGCGTTCCCTTGAGCCTGGCGGCGCCGACAACGAGATCGGCAGCACCGTCTCCTTCTTCGACAGCGGTTTCGCCTCCGATCTGCCGGAGGAGATCGAGGAACGGGCGCTGTGGCGAGCGCAGCTCGAGGTTGCCGATGCGGACCTTCGAGCCCTTCAGGCTCGAAGCGGCCACCACCAGGGGCAGCGCCAGGCGCAGCTCTCCCGGCACGGAGACCCGGTTTCCCCGAAGATGCGCCCCTCCCTCCACCGCGATCGCGCGCGCACCGTCCCGCCGGCTTCGCGAGACAGCCGCGCCGCGGCGCTCCAGCGGCTCGTCGACCCGGTCCCTGGAGGAAGCCGGTTCCCTGACTTCGGTGACGCCCTCGCCGTACAGGCCGGCGATCAGCAGCGCCAGCTTAACCGGCGCCTCGAGGTCGGTCTCGGGATGAGCGGTCCCTTTCATGCCGCCGCCGCGGTCGAAGCCGACCACATCGCCGGCTTCGATTCGGCCGGCCGCTCCCATCCTGCCGAGGAGCTCGAGAAGCCGGGTGCAGGAATCCTGCTGCGCCGCGGGAATCCGGGCAAGCAAGGGGATCCCCTGCCCGGCGAGCAGGGCCAGCGCCGGCAGCGCCGCGGTCCCGGTGTCGGTGAGGTCGACGAGGCCTTCGATGCCGCTGAGGGCATGAGGGCCCGCCCCCCGGATCGCCACGCTTGAGTTGGTCCGCCGGGTTTCGATGCCGGCCGACTGCAGCCACGAAATCAGGCGTTCCGAACCCGGAGGCAGGTTGTCGACCTCCGACTCACCTTCGGCAACCGCCGCCAGCAACAGAGCCAGGGCGGCCTGGTCCCGCTCGCCGGGGACGCGCGTCTCCCCCTCGAGTCTGCGCGCCGCGGATATGCGCTGTCTCATCGGTCGCTGCCCGTTCCTGTCAATCGGTTGGCTGGAATCGGTCACGGCGACCGGGCCTGATAGCCGAGAGCATGAAGCACCGCCAGCGACTGCTCGGCAGCTTCGGGGCTGTCGAACCCAAGGCGGATCGTGCCCCCCTCGCCCTCGCGCACCTTCATGACCTCGATGTCGTTGATGTTGAGACTCTCGGCCGCCAGGCTGCCGGCGATTTCGGCAATCACTCCCGGTTTGTCCTCGGCGACGACGAGGATCTCGTGCAGGCGGTGCAGAAAACCCTTGGCGTCGCGGGGAATCGACGCCCGCTTTTCATTGGCGAAATCGAAGTCCCTCTTCAGGCTCTCGTCCCCGACGCGGGCGCGGACATCGCCGAGCATTGCGGAGAAGCGGTCGATCAGATCGCGAATGCTGTCGGCGTTGGTGCTGCATATGTCCTCCCATACCGGGGCGAAAGGGCTGGAGGCGATGCGCGTCAGGTCGCGAAAACCGCCCGCGGCCAGGGGCAGGTACAGGCCCCCCTCTTCCTCGTTCATGCGGCCCACCATCTCGACCAGGGAGGTCGCGAGCATCTGCGGAAGGTGCGAGATGGCGGCGACCACGCGGTCGTGCATCTCGGCGGAAAGCTCGACGACCCGGGCGCCGATACGCCCCAGAAGCAGCTGCAGGTCGGCATGGAGCGGTTCCGGAACTCCCTCGCCAGGTATCAGGATGTAGATCGCATTCTGGAACAGGAAAGGGTCGGCGGCGGTGACCCCCGACCGTTCGGAACCTGCCATCGGGTGCCCGCCTATGAAGTGGACGTTCTCTCTGCCTGCGGCGAGCGCGGTTCGCGCGATAACCCGCTTGGTGCTGCCGACGTCCGAAATAAGGGCGCCGTCGCGGGCGCAGCGCATCACCTCGGGGAGGAGTTCCACGATGCGCCGGATCGGGGTGCAGAGCAGAACCAGGTCGGCATCGGCGATTCCTTCCTCGAGCTCTTCGTAGGAATACCCCTCGTCGAGCACTTGCAGCTCGAGGGCCCTGGCGATGGTCTCGTCGCGGCTGATGCCGACGACGCGCGTCGAGGGGGCGGCCTGTCTGACTGCGAGTCCGAGGGAACCCCCGATCAGGCCGACCCCTACAATGGCGATACGCTCGAAAGCGCCGGTTCTGCTTGCGTCCTGGCTTGCCCCCATTCGGTATTCCCGGTCACTGCTGCTCGAGTTCTCGAGCTTCGGCGATCAGGCGCGTGAAAACGTCGACCAGGGCACTGTCTCCAAGCGGCCCCTGGTTGTATTCCCGCAGCCGTTGCAACAGGTCGCGCTCCCGTTGCGGGTCACGGACCTCCAACCCTTCCTCGCGCTTGATCCTGCCTATCTCCACGGCGTACTCGAGCCGCCTGTTGATGAGATCGACCAGCTCTTCGTCCACCTCGTCGATGCGGGCACGCCACTCACTGAGGTCCATTCGCAACAGCGCTCCTGTTCGGAATCACCCCGTTTTCCGGCCGCGGTCCGGGACTAGTGTCCTGTCGCAGAAATATCTCGACATCGGGATGCCGATCCATTGAGGGGAAAAATCGCGGTTTAATGAAACCCTCATCCGGTGCGATTTTTCCCCTCAATCCCGGCTCACGGCGTTGCCTTCGCTCGCCGTACACCCTCGGTACGACTCGCTCAGGCGCCTTGTGAGCCGGGCGCCTCGGCATCCCGATTTTGTCAATCTATCTCTGCGACGGGACACTAGCGAAAACCCATCACCGAGCGCACGCGATCCATAGTCCCATCGACGACGGGGCCTGCCTTTCCCGCCCCCTGCTCCAGGATCCCGTCCAGGTACTGCGGATCTGCGGTTATCTCGCGGTACTTCTTCTGCAGCGGCGCCAGCGTCTCGATCACGAGGTCGGCGAGCTCACCCTTGAGGTCTCCGTACCCCTTGTCCCGGAACCGGTCCTCGATCTCCTCCTCGCCGAGCCCGGACAGGGCCCGGTAAATCGTCAGCAGGTTGAAGAGCCCGGGGCGGCGGGGATTGAAGACGATCTCCCGCTCCGAGTCGGTTACCGCCCGCGCCAGTTTCCTCCGTATCTCCTTCGGGTCGTCGAGAAGGCCGATGGCGTGGTACCTGCCTCCTTCGGATTTCGACATCTTCCTGGTGGGGTCGTCCAGACCCATTACCCGCGCCCCCACGGGCCGGATCAGAGGCTCGGGTACGGTGAACACCTTTCCGAAGCGGTTGTTGAAGCGATTGGCGATGTCGCGGGCGAGCTCGACGTGCTGCTTCTGATCCTCGCCGACCGGAACCGCGTCCGCATGGTAGATGAGGATGTCGGCAGCCATGAGCACGGGGTAGGCGAAGAGCCCGGTGCCGATCGCTTCATCGCGGTCCCCGGCCTTGTCCTTGAACTGCGTCATCCGCTGCAGCCAGCCCATGGGGGTCACGCAGGTGAGCAGCCAGGTGAGCTCGGTGTGCTCGGGCACGTGGGACTGCACGAACAGGACGCTGCGCTCCGGGTCGATGCCGGCGGCCAGGAGAACGGCGGCCATAAGCCGCGTGTTCTCCCTGAGCTCCCCGGGGTCGTAGTCGACCGTGATGGCGTGCTGATCGACGATGCAGAAGAAATTCTCGTACTCCTCCTGGTCGGCTACCCAGTGGGCGATGGCGCCGATCAGGTTGCCTATGTGGGGCTCGCCGCTCGGCTGGATGCCGGAAAGGACTCTTTTTCTGGCCACTTGAATTCCTACCTGGCGAGCAGTTCGCTGACCTTGGCGCCGATGTCCGGCTCGCGCATCAGGGCTTCGCCGACCAGCACCGCGTCGGCCCCGGCTTCGCCGACAGCCTCGACGTCGGCGCGGGAATTGATGCCGCTCTCGCTGACCGTGACGGCATCGCCGCCGATCAGCGGCAGCAGCTCGAATGTCGTTTCCAGGGTGGTGGTGAAGGTCCTGAGGTCGCGGTTGTTGACGCCGACCAGGTCGGCGCCGACCGCCAGGGCGCGCCGCATCTCCTCGCGGCAGTGAACCTCGACGAGCACCGCCAGTCCGAGCTCGCGCCCGATCCCGAGGAAGTCCTCCAGCTGCCCGCCGTCCATCAGCGCGACGATCAGGAGCACCGCGTCGGCGCCGATGACGCGGGCTTCGTGCAGCTGGTACTGGTCGACGGTGAAATCCTTGCGCAGCACCGGCAGCCCGGAAGCGGCGCGCGCCGCCTGCAGATCGGCGTCGGATCCCTGAAAATACGCCTCGTCGGTAAGCACCGACAACGCGCTTGCCCCGCTTCCGGCGTAGGTGGCGGCGATCTCGGCGGGGGCGAAATCGGCGCGGATCAACCCCTTCGATGGAGATGCCTTCTTGATTTCCGCGATCAGGGCGACATCCTCTTCGGTCAGGGCGCCGCGGAAGTCGAGGGGCTCCGGGCAGTCCCGCGCGTGCGAGCGCACATCCGCAAGCGACCTTTCCCCCTTGGCGCGCGCCACGAAATCGCGCTTGCAGGCGGCGATCTCCCGCAGGATATCGGTCTCTTTGGCGACGGTCATGCTTCCCGGACCAATTCCGGAAAATCCCCCCGGCGTCTCGTCCCGGAGATCGACCGCTGCGGTTCGGCCGCCGCAGGGCCTGGCTGGAAAAACGCCTGGGGGAGCCGCGCCGCGCCCCTGCGGGGTGCGAGCGGTCTGATATCGGGATAGAGGGACACTATGAGTTGCTGACTTCGACCAGCTTTTCCAGGGCCGCGAGGGCCGCGCCTGAGGCGATGCTCTCCTCGGCCACGGCGGCGCCCGAAGGCAGGTCCTCCGCCAGGTCGCCGGCGGCAACGGCCGCGGCGGCATTCATCACCACGACGTCCCTGGCAGGCCCCGGCTTGCCTTCGAGAACGGACCGCAGAATGGCGGCGTTGTCCGCGGCGTTCCCCCCCTGAAGGTCGGCGGCGGTCGCCGTCTCGAAGCCGAAACAGTCCGGGGTGATCGCGAAGGTTTTCAGGGCTCCGTCTTTAAGCTCGGTGACCTGCGAAGGCCCGGTCGAGGTGATCTCGTCGAGGCCGTCGCTGCCGTGGACGACGTAGGCGCGCTCGGAGCCCAGCATCTGCAGCACCCCGGCCAGTTTCCCGGTGAGACCGGCGTCGAAGACGCCGAGCAGCTGCCGCCTGGCGCCGGCCGGATTGGTCAGGGGCCCGAGGATGTTGAACACCGTGCGGGTGCCGATCTCCCTGCGAGGGCCGATGGCGTGCTTCATCGCCCCGTGCAGCAGGGGCGCGAACAGGAAGCCGATGCCGGCTTCATCGAGGCACTCGGAGACCTTGCCGGGGGCGGCTTCGATGTTGACCCCGAGCTCCAGCAGCACGTCGGCGGAGCCGCACCGGCTCGACATGGCGCGGTTGCCGTGCTTGGCGACGCAGAGACCGGCGCCGGCGGCGACGAAGGCGACGGCCGTCGAGATGTTGAACGTTCCCGAACCGTCCCCCCCGGTCCCGCAGGTGTCGATCTTCGTCCTGCCGCCGCCGCTGATGCGCGTCGCCTTCTCGCGCATCGCTTCGGCGAAACCCGCCACCTCGGTCACCGTTTCCCCCTTGCAGCGCAGGGCGATCAGGAAGGCTCCTATCTGGGCGTCGGTAGCCTCTCCGCTCATGATCTGGTCCATCGCTCCCCTGGCGCCGTCGCGGTCGAGATCCACGCCGTCGAGCAGCTGTTGAATTGCGGTCTGCATCACGCGCCTTTCCTGGTCGGTGACGGTCAGTTCTGGTTGAGAAAGTTCGCGAGCAGCCGCTTGCCTTCCCCGGTCAGGATCGATTCGGGATGGAACTGGACTCCCTGAACCGGGTAATCGCGGTGGCGGATGCCCATGATGACGCGGTCGTCGGTTTCGGCCACAATCTCGAGACAGTCGGGAAGGGTCCCGCGTTCGACGACGAGCGAATGGTAACGCGTAGCAGTGAAGGGGTTGGGCAAGTCGGCGAAGAGGCGCTGACCGTCGTGGTGGATTTCCGACGTCTTTCCGTGCATGATGGCGGGGGCGCGGACGACGACACCGCCGAAGGCCTGGCCGATCGCCTGGTGCCCGAGACAGACGCCGAGCAGGGGTATCTGCGGGCCGAGTCGAACCGCCAGTTCCATCGAAATGCCGGCTTCGTTCGGCGTACAGGGGCCCGGTGAGACGACGATCTTCTCCGGCTGGAGAGCGGCCACTTCGTCGACGGTGATCCTGTCGTTCCGGTGCACCTGCAACTCGGCGCCGAGCTCCCCGAGGTACTGGACGAGATTGTATGTAAAGGAATCGTAGTTATCAAGAACGAAGATCATGGCTGAGACTCCGGGTTGAGACGGGTCGACCGGACCCCCTCGCGCAGGCCGCTGATGGCGTCCGCCGATGGGGCGATGCTGCCTCGCTGCGCCATTTCGATGGCGCGCAGAAGGGCCATCGCCTTGTTGACGGTCTCCTGGAACTCGGCGTCCGGATCGGAATCGGCGACGATTCCGCCTCCGGCCTGCACGTAGGCCACTCCGTTCCTGGCGACCATGGTGCGGATTGCTATGCAGGTGTCGAGATTGCCGGAGAAATCGAGGTAGCCGACACCCCCGCCGTAAATGCCCCGGCGGGTGGGCTCGAGCTCGTCGATGATCTCCATGGCCCGGATCTTCGGGGCCCCCGACAGGGTGCCGGCAGGGTAACAGGCGAACAGGGCATCTACCGAATCCATGTCGCCGCGAAGCCGGCCGCGGACGTTTGAGACGATATGCATGACGTGTGAGTAGCGTTCGATCTCGAGCATTTCCGTGACCCGCACGGTGTCGAACTCGGCGACGCGGCCGACGTCGTTGCGGCCGAGGTCGACGAGCATGACGTGCTCGGCGCGGTCCTTCTCGTCGGCAAGCAGCTCCGCGGCAAGCCGCTCGTCCTCTTCGGGCGTGGCCCCGCGCGCCCGCGTCCCGGCGATCGGCCGCACGTCGATCACGCCCTCTTCGACCCGTACCAGGATCTCCGGAGAGGCACCGAGGATCTCCACCTGCCCCTGGGAGATGTGGAACATGTAGGGAGAGGGGTTGACGGTGCGCAGCACGCGGTAGATGTCGAAGGGTTCGACGTCTATCTCGACTTCGAACCGCTGTGAGAAGACGATCTGGAAAATGTCGCCGGCGCCGATGTAATCGAGGCAGCGCTCCACGCACTCGACGTAACGCTCCCGGGTCATGTTCGACACCACCCTGGTTTTGCCGCCGCCCCCCGCCAGGGCCGGCGACGGACCCGGTTTCGACAACACCGCTTCGAGGCGCCCGATACGCGCCAGGGCGCCGCCGTACGCCTCTTCGGGAGAGGTGTTGCGAAGGTCGGCGTGTGCTATCAGCAACACCGTGTGGCGCAGGTTGTCGAAGGCCAGCACCGTATCGAAGATGGCGAACACCATGTCGTCGAGCCGCAGCTCGTCGCTGCCGCTGTCGGGGATGTCCTCGACGAGGCGGATGCCGTCGTAACCGAGATAGCCCACGGCGCCGCCGGTGAAGCGCGGCAGCCCCGGCACCCGCACCGGCTCGTAGGCGGCCATCAGCTGCTTGAGCTCGGCGACCGCGTCGCCGCGTCGCCGCGCAACGGATCCAGTGCGGCAGTTTTCGACGGAGATGTCGTCTCCCCGCGAGCGGAAGACCGTTGTCGGATCGATGCCGATGAAGGAGTAGCGGGCCGCGCGCTCCCCTCCCTCGACGCTTTCGAGCAGGAAGCTGTGTCCGCTTTCCCGGCGCAGTTTCATGTACGCGGACACCGGTGACTCGGTATCGGCGAGGATCTCCTTGTAGACGGGGATGACGTTGCCGCGCGATGCCATGCGGCGGAACTCGTCCGCCGCCGGGGCGAACTCGTGGTCGGATCGGGTCTGCATCGGTGTGCTCTTCGGTGTCTTTCGCTTTCCGTTCTTCCGGTCGGAGTAACTGCCGGCTGCCCCGGGTTGGGGGTCCGGCAAAAAAAAACCGCGAACGCTGATGCGTCCGCGGCGGCTCCTCGGGTTTTGGTTATGTCAGGCCCCGTCGGGCCGAAGGGTGGACGCATCCATTTCGCGCGTATTGTATCGGGAGCGCCACCAGTAGCGGCGGTCTGCGATCGAACCGGTTTTCATGAGCGTCGTCATTTCGTCACCTGCAACGAAGCAATTCTAGGCGGCGGTTGTGCGACTGTCAACAGCCGGCCGGCAGTCCGCTGCTGCTGTTACTGCTCCTCGTCGCCGACCGAAACCGTCTCGATCTCGAGGTCCTCGCGGAGTGCGATGCGGTCGACCTGGCCGTCGGCGATCCAGACGACGCGGTCGGAGACGCTCAGCATCTTGTGATCGTGGGTCGCCGAAATCACGGTAACCCCCGATGTCTGGTTCATGGAGCGCAGCAGCTCGATGATTTCGGTGCCGGTGCGGAGGTCGAGGTTGGCTGTCGGCTCGTCGGCGAGCACGACCGCCGGGTCGTTGGCCAGGGCACGGGCGACGGCGACGCGCTGCTGCTGGCCGCCCGACAACTCGAAAGGTTTGTGCGAATGCCGGTCGCCCAGGCCCACCTTGCCGAGCAGGTCCATCCCCTTGTCGCGCGATTCGTCGCTGGTGAGGCCCGCGAAGACCATGGGAAGGGTCACGTTCTCGAGCGCCGTCATCACCGGAATCAGATTGAAGGACTGAAAGATGTAGCCGATCTTGCGGCAGCGCAGCCAGGCGAGCTCATATGCGTCGAGCTGGGCGACGTCCACCTCGTCGATGTAGACCTTGCCCTCCGACGGCTTGTCGAGTCCGCCGACCATGTTGAAAAGGGTGCTCTTTCCGGAACCGGAAGGCCCCATGATCGACATGTACTCTCCCGAGTAGATCTCGAGGTCGACGCCCCGCAGGGCGTGCACCTCCGCCATGCCCATCTGGTACACCTTCTTGACCTTCTGAGTGCGCACCACCGTGCGCTTCTCTTCGGCGGTCCCCACGCCGGGGTCGACAGCTGCCAGGGAATCTTCGCTTGCCATGGGTATCTCGTCGGTGAAGAAGTCGGAAAGGACTCAGGTGTCGGAGCGCATCGCCTCGACAGGCTCCATCTTGGCCGCCTTGTAGGCCGGTAACATGGCGCCGACGAGGGACAGCAGCGTTCCGGAGACGATCGCAGCGCCTGCGGAGCGCACGACGTCGATCATCGGGAAGTATTCGAAGACGAATTCGCCGTAGTCGAAGAGGGCGAGAAGGATGGTCAACAGGAGGCCGATGAGGATGCCGACGACCGTGCCGGCGGCTCCCTGAAACGTCGATTCGAGCAGGAAAAGCTTGATGATGAAGGAGTCGAGAGCGCCCAGGCACTTCATCGTGCCGATCTCGCGGAAGCGCTCGGTCACCGACATCAGCATGGCGTTGGCGATGCCGACGACGCAGACGAGGAGCGACAGGCTGATGAGCCAGGTCTGCTTCGAGCGCTCCTCCTCCATTCGCGCCTGGGCTTCGCCGGAGGTGCCGGCCATCTCCGCGGTTACCGTCTCGATTCCGTTCTTCTGCAAGAGCAGGTTCAGTTCGCTCTTGTTGGCGCCGCGCAGGCTTTCGACGAGGTCGTTGCTGCTCCACACCGACATGAGGAAGGCAATGGCCAGCACGATGCCGCTGGTGGTGATCAGGGAGCGGCCGAAGCGGATCTTGAGACTGCGCAGGCTGATCTCGATCGCCTTGCTGAACGGGAGAACGATCTCGCGTCCCCCTGCTATCTGGATACTCTGGGTCATTTCAGGGCCGTTATCGCGACATGCTGGTAGCTTCTGCTCGGCAACTTCCGGACTAATTGACTACCGGAAGGTGGACTCGTCAAGTCCTTCCGGTGTCGGCTCCCGGTCCGGAGGCGGTGCCGGACACGGCTTTTTTCGCTGCCCTGGCGGCCGGGGTGTCCCTGGCGGACTGCTAACGCCTGGAGCGGATTTCGACCAGCGGCAGGTCGTCCATCGATTGCGGTTCGGTCCCGGCGACCAGCCGCGGGAAGGAAGCCGGCACCATGCGCACGTGCACGGAGCGCATCCTGCGGCCCCCCAGAGGTTTGAGCGAGTGGGATATGGTCGCCGAGGTGAAGATGACTTCGTCGACGGAGTACTCGGTGACGAGTTCCTCCAGCTGGTCGATCGAGCCGACGATCTGGATGCCTTCGAGAATGCGGCCGGCACTGTCCCGGTCCGGGCCGACTACGCCGATCAGCTCACAGCCGAGGTAGTTGGTCTCCCGGAGGTAATCGAGCAGCTGGCGGGCGCTCTCGTCCACTCCCACCAGCAGGATGCGCCTGCTTTCGCGGACGTGGCGCGACTGCAGCAGCCACCGCCAACCGATACGCCAGCCCGCTACCAGAACGGTGTTGAATATCCACGCCGCTCCCACAGCCAGCCGGGAGAAGTTGTAGGCCTTGAAGAAGAAGACGCTGGTCACGATGATGGCGAAGCCCAGGGCGACTCCGGCAACCGCCCATGCCGCGGACAGGCGCCGCCGGTCGTACAGGCCCACGAGGAAAAACGAGGCTACCCAGATAGCGGTGGGGAGGGCGTGGAGCACCTGCCACTCGATGTCGCTGTACGGCGGCGGCGTCAGCCAGCGCGTCGGGTTGACGTCGAGGGCCAGGCGGTTGGCGATCGCTTCGAGGTCGCCTATCAGCGGCATCGCCTCGGGATGGTAGCGCACCGCCAACCCGAGTTTCAGGCCGAGGAGTACAAGCAGGGCATCGAACGCCGGCACCGTCAGGCGGCGGGCCAACGGGACCAGAAAAGAGAAGAGTCCGTACAGGAGGATGCCGAGGTTCAGCAGCAGCAGGGGAGAAAGGGGGTAGCGCTGCTTGAGGTGCTTGCGCACGAAAATCGCCATCGCCTCGTTCTTCCGGTACTGGGTGCGCATCTCGACCTTCTTGCCGCTCTCTCCCCTGAAATGGATGATCTCCGTGTCCGGCACGTAGTAGATCTTCCACCCCGCCTTCTGCATCCGGAAACACCAGTCGATGTCCTCGCCATACATGAAGTAGTCTTCGTCGAGGGGGCCGACCTCGTCGATGACGCGGCGGCGCACCATCATGCAGGAGCCGGACAGGGCGTCGACCTGGCTGACCTGCTCTTCGTCGAGGTAGGTCAGGTTGTAGCGGCCGAAGCGGCGGCTGTCCGGGAATAGCCGGCTCAGGCCGCTGAGCTTGTAGAAGGCTGCCATCGGCGTCGGGAAACTCCGCCGCGATTCCAGCTGCAGGGTGCCGTCGGGGTTGAGGATCTTGCAGCCGGCCGCGGCCGCTTCGGGATGGTCGTCGAGAAACTGCACAAGGCAGCGAAGGGTGTCGGGGCGCACGATGGTATCGGAATTGAGGAGCAGGACGTAGCGCCCGCGCGAGCGCCGGAAGGCGATGTTGTTGGCTGCGGCAAAGCCGAGGTTGCGGTCGTTCCTGATCAGCTCGATCTCGGGGAATTTCCGCTCGACCATCTCCGCGCTGCCGTCGCGGGAGGCGTTGTCTACCACGATCACCTCGACCTCGAGCCCGGCGGACGCCTCCAGTACCGTGCGCAGCGTCTGCTCCATCAGATCCCGGGTGTTGTAGCTGGGTACGACTACTGTGAGATCGATTTCCGGGGCGTGGACCCCCGGCCCGCCCTGAGCCGCTTTCCCGCCGGCGGTATGGGTCATTTCCCGCCTCTTCCGGGCCGCCTGCCCAACATCCGGGAAATCCCGAAGACCAGAATCTGCTTGGCGAACAGCACGTACTCGCGAAAGTCGAGCTTGCTGTCGCTGAACTGGCGGTTGCGGAACACGAACGGCGTCGACCGGTGCGATGCGTATCTGCCCTTCATGAGGATTTCCAGCAGGATCTTGTAGCCTCCCGAGGTCAGCTCGAACTCTCCGTCGATCACCTCGCGGCGCAGGAAGAAATACCCGGAAAGGGGGTCCTCGACTCCGGTGATCAACCGCGCCGCCCCCACCCCCGCAAGGGAGATCATCTTCCGGTGCAGCGCCCACTTTTCCACCGCGCTGGTTTCCCCGAAACGGCTGCCCATGGTCAGGTCGTGCTCGCGCAGCCCGCGGATCAGTTCCGGCAGGATCGCCGGATCGTGGCTGAGGTCGGCGTCGATAACCCCGAGGCAGGGCCGCTCGCTCCGGGCGAATCCCGCCATTACCGCGGAGCCGAGACCGAGCTTGCCGCTCCGGTGCACGACGGTGACCGGATAACGGTCCTTGAGCGCCTCTGCCATCTCGCCGGTACCGTCGGGGGAGTTGTCGTCCACGACGATCAGCTCCAGATCGATGTCGTCGGCTCCGGCGAGGACTTCAAACAGCTCCTCGGCGAGCAGGGTGATGTTCTCGCGTTCGTTGTAGGTCGGGGTGATCAGCGAGACGCTGAATTCAGCGTGCGACATCGGAAAAGATATCCTCGAATTCGGCGCGGAAGCAGGATTCGGCTCTCATCTCGTCCAGGCCGGCGCCCAGGCCCAGCATGGGGCGCCCCAGTTCCGCCTCTGTTTTTCCGCTCTTCAATCCCGAACGCAGCGGCCGCTCGGCGAGCTGGCCGATTTCCGCGGTCGGCGTGGGGACGATACTCCCGGTATCGAATCCGAAGGTGGACGCGAGTTCCTCGACCAGCTTGAGGCGAGTCATGAAATCGGCTCCCCCTGCGTGGTAGAGCCCGCGGCAATCCCTCTTGCACAGGTCGAGAATGGCGCGCGCCAGGTCGGTTGCAAACGTCGGATTGCCCCACTGGTCGTCGGCGATTCTGAGGGGGGCTCCGCGGGCCAGGGCTTGCAGGGGCCAGGTGACGAGGTTGCGGCGCACCCCGGGGGCATGTCCGTAGAGCCACAAGGTGCGCACGACCAGTCCCGGCGAATCCCCCTCGAGAACGACGCGCTCGCTCTCGAGCTTGATGCGGCCGTAGTGGGACAGCGGGTTGGGCTCGTCCGCCTCGGAGTAGGGTCCGCCGCGGCCGTCGAAGACATAATCGGTCGACAGCTGCACCAGCCTGGTTCCCCTGGTCGAGCAGGCGGTCCCCAGGGCTCTGACGAGCTCGAGATTGACGCGGCGTGCGCGGTCGGGATCCGCTTCGCAGCCGTCGACATCGGTCCAGGCCGCGGTGTGGATCACCCAGTCGGGTGCCGTGGCGGCGATCAGGCTCTCGACCGCGGCGCCGTCGGCGAGGTCGATGCGGTGATACGCCGGGCCGACCGGCTCTTCCCGGCGGCCGCAGGATATCAGCTCGAAGCCCGCGCCCTCCTGCACCAGCGACCTGCCGAGCAGGCCGTGCGCCCCTGTGACAAGAACCCTCACGGTCCCGCCTGTCCGATCTGTTCCCGGCGCATCATGGCCGCGGCCATTCCCGCGTGGAGGCGGGAGGCGGAGCCGGCGATTCGCGGAGCCGCGGCGATCGCTGCGGCGGCGTCCGCTCTCTCGAGGTCGAGATATACTTCGACGGCGACGGCGTTTCCGGAAGGGTGGATTTCATCCTCGAAGGGGATCTGCTCCTCCCAGGTCTGCAGCGGGGCGCCTGCGCCCGATGCGTCCCTGAAGCCGCCGGTGCGGGAATCGTGGAGGTTTTCCTCGGTCCATCTCAACGTGCGTTCCGCCGCTTGCAGGAAGCGGCTCTCCCCGCTCCACCGATGGGCCCGCCACATGGCGCGGCTCACCAGCAGCTGGTCGGCCAGCAGCCCGGAGGCGCAGCCGGCCGGGCGGCAGTGAGCGACCCGGCCGTCCCCGTCGACAAGCAACGCCAGCAGCGCTTCGGCGGAGCCCAGCGCAAGTTCCCCCCATTGCCGCTGCTCGAGCTTCTCGGCAGCATCGAGCAGGGCGAGGACGAGCCGGGCATTGCGGCCCGCGTATGCCGTCCGGTCCGTCCACCAGGCCGCTTCCCCGGCGCCGCTCTCGACCAGCACCTGGCGCCCGTGGAAAAGGCGCCGCTGGCGGTCGTAGAGTTCCCGGCGCACGAAAGCGAGCTGCCTGTCCAGAAGGGGGGTGAAAACCTCCGGGTCCGCTTCCCGGGCGGCGAGCAACAGCTGCACAAGGCCGGCCTGATCGGCGGCGTCCCTGGCTGCGGACGGCGTCGTCCAGTCCGGGGTGTGGGAGAAGGAGCATATGCCGCCGGTTCGGGAATCCCACATCGGCGACCGCAGCATGGCATTCACCGTCGCCAGCCACATCTCGCGCGCCGTCCCGTCTCCGGAAAATCTATTGTAGTGCAAGAGAAAGTGGAGAACCAACAGCTCGGGGAACTTCCCCGGGCCGCCGAAACCGCCGTGCACGGAGTCGTAGTCCGCGGCGACCGCGGCGAACACGTCGGCGGCCGAAAGCAGGGTGGCGCCGGGACCGGTCTTCCCCCGGGCGGCCTTTTTCACCAGCACATCGCGGCGTTTTTCGTAATGATCGGCCATCTGCATCAGCCAGGTGCGCGCATTCCTCGCCGGAAGATCGGTAGCTGCCGACACAGGGCTGCCGTCGGGGAGGAGGAAGGCGAGGGCGGGCCAGCCCCGGGAAGCGTAGCGGCGCGCCAGGTCGGGGCGTTGGAAAGGATTCACCCGGACCGCGGTGAACTTCTGCTCGACCAGATAGCGCACCGAGGGGTCGTCGCCGGGGAAAATCCCGTCGGCGCCCTCGGCGGAGAAGTAGAGCAGCAGGGGCAGGTCCCGGTCCTGCGCCCGCTGAAGAGTCTGCCGGTCCCATGGGTTCCAGGGAATCCCGGCGGAATCCCTGACCGGGGCCGGGGCGGCGTCGGGCGCCTTGCCGGTCCCGACTTCGGTGTCTTCATGCGACCGCCCGCCGCACCCCAGCAACGCAAGCGGCAGCAGCCACAAGCACCGCGGCAGATTGACGGCGCCCCGCTTTCCTCCCCGCGCACGGTTCCTGAAACGGGTGGAAGCAATCCGGACTCCACCGGGAAAAGGAGTGGGACGGCGGGCACAACGGCGCTCGGGGGCGCCGGGGAATCGATGGAACATGGCCTTGACTGCGAAGGGTGGATATGCCCGCTCACCCCTGGAATTCGAGGACGAAGGTGTCGGGATTCTTCCCGTGCCAGACAATGCGGAAGAGGTCGGGGAATTTCCTGATCGCCGGCACCAGGTAGCTCGCCGTCGAGGGGTAGGGGAGCTGGTCGACGACGACGTAATCCGCCCCCCTTCTGCGCAGGTCGGCAAGCACCGTGTCGGGCTCCTTGAACTTGTAGCCGATGGTCCGCCGGCCCGAGACCACGTGCATCCAGAACCCCTTGCGGCAGGAAACCACCGAGTCGGACGGAAGGTTGGCGCGTATCCACAAGCCGGCGTCGTAGTAGCGCTGCCAGCCCGGCTGGTACGGCCCCCGGGCGTACCGGGCCTGGCCCCGCAGTCCGTCGAGTTGGGAATTGAGCAGGAGCAACAGGGCGGTGGCGCCCAGGACCGCCGAAAGCGGCCGCCCGGCGACGGAGCCGAGCCTCGCGAGGAGGCAGCCGGCGACTTGCACCGCAAACAACAGCAGCACGGGAATGGCCGGCAGGAGGAAGCGGTCTCCCACCCAGGGCCACAGGAACATCAGGCCCAGGAACAGGACCCCGTAGATCCAGACAAGCAGATTCCCGCGCCTGCGGATGCACTGGAAGCTGGCGTAGAGCGCAACGGCGACAATGGCCAGGGTCACCGGGTTGAAGACGGACTGGGCCCCGGAGAAAGAGGGCCACAGGGTCTTCGGCATGATGTGGACGAGGTAGGCCTGGAGGTTTTCGCCGAAGCGTCCGAGGAAGCCGGCCGCGTCGAGGTACCCCCGGTCGGGGTGGTAGGGGTTCACCTGCAGGAACTGGGTCACATAGAAGCCGCCGCGGCCGCTGAAATGGTTGCGCAGCCACCACGGCAGGGCAACGGCGAAAGCCGCCGCGGCGAGAACGAGGGCGCGCCGGTACTGCCGGTCGATGGCCAGGAAGAGGAGGACCGCCGCCACCAGCACGACCCCGACGCTGCGGACGTAGTACGACCACATCAGGCAGACGAACCCCGCTGTCAGCCAGGGATTGGTCAGGCCCTCGCGGCGACGGGCGCCTCGCTGGACCAGGAAAAGGGTTGCCAGCGAAAACAGGGTGTAGGGGATCTCCGACATCACCTGGCTGCCGTACTCGACCAGCTTGGGCTGCAAGGCGCACAGAAGGGCCGCGGCCCAGGCGGACGCCTCCCCCAGGCAGTCCCTGGCCAGCAGGTAGACGACGACGGGTACGCCGGCGAAGAGCACGGCAACCAGCCATTTCATCGGGATGAAGTCCCGCACCGGCTCCCCGCCGCCGGAAGTCCCTTCAAAGCCGGGGCCGAAGACCCAGGCAAGGGGAGACAACATCAGCGGGAAGCCGAAGGGATATTTCGTGGCCGGCCTGGATTCGGGGGCGTTGACGTAGTTCAGTCCCTCCCCCTGCGCCAGCGAACGGGCGAGGATGACGAATTCGGTGTTGTCCCCGCTGAGTGAAAGCTTTTCGTCGAAGCACCAGGCCGCGGCGGCGAACCCTGCGATTCCCCAGAACGCCGCAACCGCGACGCGGCCGCGCCGCGAGCCGGCAAAATCCGCGACCGAGGTATGAACCGCGATCAGAAGTCGGTCTCCGCGTTGTCCCGTGGAGCGAAACCGAGTCCGGCGACGGTGTCCCCGAGATCGAAGACGCGGCGGTCGTTGGCGCTGATCGCATAGGCGAGAAGGAACCGGGCGTCGACCTCGAGGGCGCGGCGGAAGGCCTGCACGCAGTCCCGGTGGCTGAGGTGCATGGCGCGCATGTAATCCTCGGCGGCGGTGCCCCGCATTCGGGCGGCGTCGTTGTGCGCCGTGATCCAGCCGATGCGCAGGCCGATGAAGCGCAGTCCGTGCCGCTCGCTGAAGTACTTGCCGAGATTCTCGCCGAACAGCTTCGAGACCGCGTAGAGGGAGTCGGGGTTCGGGGGGTCGGTGAGGCGCAGGTGTCTTCTTTTCGCCGGGTCCAGAGTTTCCGGTGTAGTGGCTATGGTGTCGCCGTGCTGGGTGTGGTTGGTGGTCGCGAAGACGATGCGCTCGACGCCGCTGTTGCGGCACTCTTCGAATACCCGGTAGGTCGCTTCGATGTTGTTGTCGCGGACCGAGGCCCAGGCGGCTCCCGGGCTCGGATCGGCGGCGAGGTGAATGACCGCGTCCAGTCCCTCGAAGATCCCCTGTACCTGGCCGGCTTCCGCAAAGTCGACGACGAACGCGGTGCGCGGACCTTCCTCGCGGTCGAAGCCGGCGATCTCGCAGTCGTCGCCGAGGCCGGCGGCGAGCACGCCGCCGATGGTGCCGTTGGCGCCGGTAATTCCAATCCGCCTGGCCATTGAAGGTTCCTTTCCGGGACGGGAGAGAGCTGCTGCGACCCGGTTTGCCAATGTAGTGATTCGCCCCCTGGCCGCAACGAAATCACGCCGGGAGCGCCGCGGCGGTGCGGCTGTTGCAAGGCGTGGGGAATTGCGCAACCTTTCGAGTGTTTCCCGGGGCTCCCCCAGGTCACGAGGCCGGGGGAATCCCGCGTGCAGTTCGGCAAGGCACCGTCAGCCCGCCGCCGTAAAGGAAGTGGGGATCTGCCCGGCTTCGCGGCAGGACAGTCGGTCCTTTCCTCCGGTTCTCCCATCCTCCAAAAACGATGTCAGACCCCCCCAATCTCCTCTACATCCATTCCGATCAGCACAGCCCGTTCGTCGCCGGCTGCTGCGGCGACCCGCTGGCGCGGACCCCCAATCTCGACGCCCTCGCCGCGGAAGGGGTCCTGCTCGAGAACGCGTACTGCCCGTCGCCGATCTGCGTGCCGTCGCGGATGTCGATGCTCAGCGGCAGGCATCCTTTCGAAAACCAGGTCTGGACCAACAGCCACATCCTCAGTTCGGCGATACCGACGCTCGCCCACGCCATGGGCGCGTCGGGGTACCGCCCGGTTCTGATCGGGCGCATGCATGCCCTGGGGCCGGATCAGCTTCACGGCTACGCCGAGCGCCTCGTGGGAGACCACGGCCCCAATCACCCCGGGGGGAACGGCGGGGCCGACCGCGGCGACCTCCAGGGCTGCGCCGGCCCGGCCCGCATCAGTCTGACCAACTCGGGTCCGGGCCAGAGCTCCTACCAGGTCCACGATGAAGACGTCACGGCAGCGGCGGTCGACTGCCTCAACCGCATTGGAGTGAAGAGACGCGCCGGGGTGGACAGCTCCCCGTTCTCGATGTCGGTCGGGTTCATGCTGCCGCACCAGCCGTTCGCGGCGCGCCGCGAGGATTACGAGCTGTACGAGGGGCGGATGACGATGGCGCGCACTCCCGAGCCGTTCGGCGGCGACCTGCACCCGCACATCGCCCGCTGGCGGCAGGCTACCGGCACCGTCGAGGTTCCCGACGAGGAGGTACTCCGGGCGCGCACGGCGTACTGGGCGCTGGTGACGCGGATGGACGCGATGATCGGCGAGATCCTCGAGGCCCTGCGCCGCAACGACCTCGACCGCAACACCCTGATCCTCTACACCTCCGACCACGGCGAGCAGGCCGGCGAGCACGGCCTGTGGTGGAAACAGACCTTCTACGAGGACTCGGTGAAGGTCCCGGCCGTACTGTCCTGGCCGGGCGGCCTGCCGCAGGGAGAGCGCTGCGGCCGCGTCGTCAGCTCGCTCGACCTCAACGCCACCATGCTCGATGCCCTCGGGGCTACGCCGCTGCCCCATTCAAGGGGACGCAGCATGCTGGAACTGCTGCGCGATCCAGGCGCTCCCTGGGAAGACGTCGCCTACTCGGAGTTCTGCCTCGACGCCGCCGGCTCCGGGGGGCCGTTTGCCGAGCACGGGGTGTTCCAGCGCATGATCCGCCGGGGGGATTGGAAGCTCAACTACTACCACGGCATGCCCTGCCAGCTTTTCAACCTCGCCGAGGACCCGCGCGAAACGAACGACCTCGCGGCCGACTCAGGTTGCGCGCCGGTCCGCGACGAGCTGCTCGACCAGCTGCTCCGGGACTGGGACCCGGAGTGGGTGATGGCCCGCATGGCGGCGCTGCGGGAAGACCAGAAAATCCTGGGAGCCTGGGCGAGGCGGGTGCAGCCCCCCGACCGCTACCGGTGGCCGCTGCTGAGCGGCATGGACTACCTCGACGGGGATTGACCAGATTGACCCGGGATGAATACAGGAGGCGCCCGTGCGAGTAGTGCGCTTCACCGCAAGAGGTAAGTACGGCCAATGGTCCCATTTCCGGCAGGTACCGCCCTGTCTTTTTAGCTGCCCCCCAGGAGAAACCCACATGTCCCTGAAGGTGTACGACTTCCGCAACGACGAGCACGTCTGCCAGATGCTGGTGCGTCCCGAGATCCGCTGCCGTTTCATGAAGGCGGAGCCGGGAACCGTGCAGACGGTGCAGCACAGCCACGACCTGGGCCACGAGATCTTCCTGATCATGCAGGGGCGCTGCGAGTTCCACATCTCCGGGGAAACCGCGGTGCTGGGACCGGGGCAGCTGTGCATCGCCCTGACAGACGAGCCGCACAGGATCCGCGTCGTCGGCGACGAGCCGGTGATCATGTACCTGTCTGTGACGCCCCATATCCAGCCGACACACACGTACCGCGACGACGACGGCAGCCGGCATCCGCTGCGGTTTGCCCCCAGCAGCTCGTACGAGGTCGAAACCGACTCCGCCACCCCGGCGCCAGACCTGGTCGACGGCTTCGTCGCCGCTTCGGCGGAATTCGCGCGAACCGCGCGCGCCGCCGCAGACCGACAGGCCGAGGCGGCCGGCGAACTCAAAGCCGCCCTGGCTGCGGGCGACTGGGACAAGGTCCAAGAGCTTCGCAATCAGCTGTGGGAGGGGGTGTACCGGGGATACAAGGAGATCTTCGCGCTCGGCGACCTGTGGAACACGGCGGCCCCGCGCATCAGCCGCTTCGACGGAGAGTGAGGGAACATGGCTGCCGTCAGAATCGGCGTCGTCGGCTGCGGCGCCATCGCGCAGGTCCATCACCTGCCCAACCTCGCCCTGCTCAAGGACCTGTTCGAGGTCCCGGTGGTCTGCGACATCTCGCCCGACCTCGCCGAGGCGGTCGCGGGACAGTTCCACGTTCCCCGATACGTCACCGACTACCGCGAGTTGCTGGCCGCCGACGTCGACGCCGTGCTGCTGTGCCACGGCGACCCCAAGACCGAGGCCTGCCTCGCGGTCCTGGAGGCTGGAAAGCACCTGTTCATCGAGAAACCGGTCTGCTTCACCCTGTCCGACGCCGATGCCATGATCGCCGCGGCGCGCGGCGCCGGAGTGGTTGCCCAGGCGGGGTACATGAAGGCCCACGACCCCGCCTTCGAGCTGCTGGCGCGCGAGGTCGAGTCGATGGGGCCGGTTCGCTTCATCCAGGTCAACCACCTGCACACCGACAACAGCCACCACCTGGCGCACTTCGGCATCAGGCGGGGCGGGGGCCGGCCGCCTGCGGCGGTGGCCAAAAGAGCCGACGATGTCGCCGAAGCCCTGGGAAGCGGGGTCCCGGAGGAGGCGAGGCGGATCTTCTACATCCTCGCCGGCAGCATGATCCACGACCTCTACGGCCTGCGGATCCTGTTCGGGCAGCCGGAGCGGGTGGTGAGCACCGAGGTCTGGAACGGGGGCTTCGGGGTAACGGCCGTCCTCGCCTACGCTTCGGGAGCCCGCTGCGCGGCGACCTGGGTGGAGCTTTCGGGGATCAAGGAGTTCGTCGAGACCCTGGAAGTCTACAGCGACGACCGCGGCGCCGTGCTGTCGTACCCGACCGGGTTCTCGCGCGGCATACCGTCGCAGCTCGAAATCCGCGGCGTCGACGGCGAGGGCCGTCCCTTTCGCCGCCAGCCGTTCGTCGACTGGGAGATCCCTTTCGTGCGCGAGCTGCGCCACTTCCACGCCTGCGTAACGGAAGGAGTCGAGTGCCGCACCTCGCTGGAAGGGGCTCGCGACGACGTCGCCCTCGTGATCGATATCGTGCGCGCCTGGCTCGACCGGTGAGGGGGCTCGGAGATCAGCTCGACACCTGCGGCTTCAACCTCGCCCGGCACCGGAAAACTCGTTCGATGCCAACAGGCGGCATTCCAGGGGATCCGCACGGAGCAGCTCGGACTATCAGAAATCGACCTTCGGAAACCAGGTCGCTGTCCCGTTTCGCCCCGGCCGCCAAGCCAACGGTTCCCCTGCCGGGGACGGAACTTCAGAGCCCCTCTTTCAACCGGCCCCAGGAGCTGGGGGCGACGCTGGTTCCTTCCGCGGATGGATACAACCCCGCGCCGATATAGTAGCTCTCCCCCAGGATCTCGACGGGAGCGGCGTAGCTGACCTTGGGGGATTCGTCCGCTCCTTCTATCGCCGGGTTGTCCCAGAGGTACTCGACGAACCCTCCTCCGGATTTTGCCGCGGCGATCAGCTCCTGCACGACCATGACCCCGTTGCTGTCCTCCTGGTCGATGTTGTTGGTGCCCTCGCGCGCCGGCACGGCGCCGTGAAAGAAGCTGGTGCCGTCGTAGCCGGTGATGAAGATGTAGATCGATCCCTCTTTCCACTTGTCGGTCCTGAGCTCCTCCAGGACGGTCTCCAGTTCCTCCTCGTTTCCGGCGGATTCCACGAGGCCCTTCGCTCCGAGCACGAAGTCTTTCAGGGTCTCCCGGTCCACTACCTCGGCGGCGGCGAGGAGATGTCCGTCGGCGGCCGCCCTGTGTGCTGTCGAGAAGGAAACCAGCGCCGCCAGGGCGAGCGGCAACGGAATGGTCAGCGAAGCTCGAATCATGGTTTTCTCCGGGTGTCATGCGCAGAAAGTTTCGGCGGCGAGCGGTGAATGAAGCGGATATGACAAATGTACGAGGTGCCCCCGGCAGCCCGGCAGCCCGCCATCCTGCAGCCGTCACTCCCAGATCGAGTTCATCTGCCAGGCGTCGAGCGACCTGAGCCGGGCCCCGCTCCCCTGGGCGCGCAGAGAAACCCCGGTGCTGTCGGCGCGGTCCGGATAGACGCGCACCGCCAGGCACTGCCTGCCGTTGGCGAAGACCTCGACCACGCTGCGGTCGACGAACACCCGCAGCTCGAGAAGCTCCCCTTCGCCGAGCAGCACCGGGGCGGTTTCGGGGGCCCGGGAGAGCACGTCGGGGGCGGTCGAGGAATAGGAGGTATCGATGGTCAAAAGGCTCTGCCGGGCGTCAGTGCCGAAAACCCGCTGGGAGAAGCCGCGCTCCTTGTAGAAGGCGACGCGCGTGAACTCCTCGCGGTCCGGTGAGCGCAGCAGGTTCAGCTCGACCATGGGGGACTCGCGCGGATCGATTTCCGCGATGATTTCCAGCGCGTTTCCCGCCACCGCGTCGAGCACGACTTCCCGGTTGGCCGGCAGGCTCATGTCCTCGATGCGCTCGTGGGACCCGCGCACCGACTCGATGCCGCCGGCCGGGACCATCGAGAGATCGTCGCCGTCGACGGACAGCCGCCTCGGCAGCGTCATGATCTGATCCCAGCCCTCCGTCGGCTTGCCCGGATTCATGTTGAAGATGACGATCACGTCCCCGTTTTCGTCAGGCGTGGCCGACGGCGCGTGCAGCCCGGAAGGGGAGGCGGCTCCGAAGTTGAACTTCTGGCCGTGGGTGACGACGAACTTGTCCCTCTCGCGGTCGTAGTCGCCGAGCAGGTACTGGCCGCCGCTCATGTGGCTGAAGAAGAGGAGGATGTGGCGGTCGCCGATCGGCCAGAAGTACGGGCAGGCGCCGTCGTCGCCGACGAGGGTGAAAGCGTCGTCCTCGACGAACGGGTGCAGGTACTCCCAGTGCTCGAGGTCGTCGGAACGCAGCAGGAAGTTGGCGCGCACCGGTTTTCCCGCGGGTCCCTCCGGCTTCCTTCCGGCCGACAGCGAGTAGTAGGCGCCGTCCTTTTTCCAGATACAGGGGTCGAACACCCTGTACGGCAGCTCGGAGCCGTCGGGGGCCCGTATCGGGATCACCGCTTTATTGGCCACCTTCTCCCAGTTGAGCAGCAGCGGATCGCTGGCCACCGCGACCATGTTGCCGACCTTCGTGCCGTGGTAGATGGCGATGACGCGGTCCTCCTCGACCAGGGTCGCCCCCGAGAAGCACCTCTCCTCCGGATCGGGGTAGATGCAGTAGGGAAGGTCGCGCCAGTGAATCAGGTCGTCGGAAACGGCGTGGCCCCAGTGCTGGCGGGTGTCCTCCGGCGGGTAGGCCTGGTAGAACAGGTGCCAGCGGTCCTGCCAGCGGCAGAGCCCGTTCGGGTCGTTCAGCATCGCCTCGGGGTTGACGTAGTGGTAGAGCGGCCGGTGGGGGTCGCTGGCGTAGGTCTTGCGCGAGGCGAGCAGCCGCTGCATCAGCGGGTTGGAGGCCAGGGCGGCCTCCTGCTCGGCGAGGGTGTCGGGGAACGTGAACCTGGGAACCTTCGATGTGAGATCGGTCATCCTTCTGCTCCTGTTCGGGTTATCTGCCTCAACAGCCGGTTGAAACAGTCCATCCGGGCTGCGGCCGGCCCTGGCGTTCGTGAATTCGCGGACGCTTATCCCGGTTCCCCACCGGTTTCGCCCCGTGGCGCCGGCGGGAGATCCGGAAATGGGGGCTCACGAACTGCCCTTCATCGGTTATCCCCGTCGTCCGGGAGCGGCGCCAGCGACTCGTCGAGGGGTCCGTACAGGTGGTGGAACCCGTGGGTGACCACGGTGTCGACATCCTCCGCGGAAGCGGCCACCCCGTCGCCGACCAGCCGGGAGGCGATCCTCCGCGACTCGGCGGCGTACTCCAGGGCCATGCCGGCGCCCCTCCCTTCCGCTTTGGCCAGGTGCTGGAAGTGGTCCCGGATCAGCGCCTCCGGGTCGCCGGCCGCGCGAACCTCGCTCCAGTTGGTGCCAGGTTCCGCCAGCGCTCCGAGAGCGGCGTCGACCGCGGGCAGTCTTCCCTCTTCGAGAGGGCGGTAACTCCGGGCCGCGCAGTCGTAGACCCCGGCGCGGCGGCGTCCGTCGTACTGGAAAAACCCGTCCTTCTGGCTGCCGTCCCCGCGCTGGCCCCCCGGCCTGCCTTCGGCAACCATGCGCGCAAACAGTTCGGCCGGGAACGACTCCCCCTCGATGCAGCGCTCCATCACCTCGAGTATCGCGGCGAAGACGTCGATGCCGGCGTAGTCGATGACCTGGAAGATCCCCATCGGACGCAACAGGCCGGTTTCGCTGACCGCGTTCAAGGCGTAGATCGCCTCCGGCTCGCCGAGTTCGTCCCGCAGGCGGTCGACGCAGGCGGCCGCGTACAGCCCCTCGCGAACGAAGTGGCCGTTGCCGATGAAGCCGGCGGCGTCCCGCGAGCGCACCACCGTCTTGCCGAACCGGCGGGCGAGTTCTTCGGCAAGGCGGACGAGCCCGGGACGGGTTCCTCCGGACGGAATGAGCTCGAGGAGCTTCTGGACCGCCGGCGGGTTGTAGAAGTGAAAGCCGACGAGGCGGCCGTCGAGCCCGGCGGCCTCGTCGAGCAGGCGGATCGGGATGGAGGAGGTGTTGGACAGGAACAGCGCTTCCGGCGGACAGATCTCCCGCAGCCGCCGCAGCAGGCCGGTCTTGAGGTCTTCCGACTCCGGCACCGCTTCGAACAGCAGGTCGCAGTCCCGCGCCGCCTCGAGCCCGGTGGCGGTCGACACCAGGGCCATGGCGCGGTCGCTGAAACTCCGGGCCTCCCGTTCGTCCCGGAGGCGGCGCCGGGCTCGCCGCAGGAGGTGTCTTTCGAGGTAGGCCCGCAGGGGCCCGATCGACCGGGGCCGGCTGTCGATCAGGATCAGCCGGCCTGTCCGCTGCCCGTCGATCTCCAGCCCGGCCATGAGTTCGGCGGCGAGCAGGGCGATGCCGCTGCCCATCTTGCCGCCGGCGCCGATCACCGCGGCGCTGCCGAGCACGCTTTCGATCTTCAGGTCCTGTTCCACCCGTCTTCCGTCTTCGCGAAGGGGCGGTCCGTCCTGGCGCGATCCGGGACCCTGAGTCAACGAAGGTATTTGGAGTGGGGAATTCTTCAGTGAAGGAAGGATCCGGTCGGACCGCCGAAGGCAGCAGGCGCCCGAAACCGGCGCCTTTGCCCCGGCGGTAATTCCAGCCGCTACGGCGACGGCAGCTGGTATCCCTCGACCTCGACCTCGATCTTCGCCAGCACGGACTTCTGCCCGTCCATGCCGAGTCCGTAGGTCATGTAGAGCGTCTTCGCCGTCTTGCCGCGGCCGAAGGCGACGTTGGTCGGGATCGGCGTCGGGATGTAGGCGAGCTCCTCGCCCTTCGGGGAATAGCAGGCGATTCCCGGCCGCTTCGCGTCGCGCACCGCAACCCATAGGTTCCCCCTGACGTCGCACACCAGCCCGTCGGGGCCGTCTTCGGGCCAGTAATCGACCAGCACCTCGCGGAAGGCGGCGCTCCCGTCTTCGCCGAGGTCGTAGGCCAGCAGCGCCATTCTGCCTTTGTAGAAGGGGTCCTCGGGGGTCAGGCTCCCGGGTGCCGCCGCGGCAAGGGGCAGTCCGGTTGCGCCGTTGTCGTTGGAGACGACGTAGAGCGACTTCTGGTCAGGCGACACGGCGACGCCGTTCGGTTTGCCGGCGTCGGTGATGATGCGGTGTATCGAACCGTCGGTGTCGATGCGGTAGACGGCGAAGACCCCCATTTCCATGGACTCGTGCCCGAGGTAGCGGGGATCGCTGAAGTAGATCCGCCCCATCTCGTCGAGGGTGACGTCGTTGGGGGCGTTGAACTTCTTGCCTTTGTAGGTGCCGGCGATGATCTCGGCCTTGCCGGTGGCCAGGTCGGTGCGCGTCACCCGGCGTCCGCCGAAGTCGGCCCCTTCACAGGCGATCAGCCTTCCCATGGCGTCGAACTTGAGGCCGTTCGACATGCCGCTCGGCGAGCGGTAGACGGCGGTTTTTCCGGTCCTGGGATCGTGGCGCCAGATGTGGCCGGCCTGCATGCCGGAGACGCCTGTAAAGGTGATGTCGCTGAAGTAGACCGACCCGTCCAGGGCCACCGCCGGGCCCTCGGTGAAGAGGGCCTCGTCGAAGACCACCTCGATGCGGGCGTCGGCCGAGATGATGTCCGGATTTCCGGACGGAGCGGGGAGCTCGTGGTCGTCTGCCCAGGCTCCCGCCGCCAGCAGCAGGACGCCGCCGGTCGTCGCGATACGCGAAACAAGGGTGCTTGTGCGCATGTCCCTCTCCTTTGTCTGCGAGGGTGTGCATATTGGCCACCCTCTGTTGGTTGGTTCTTGCCCGCGGGGGCAGGCCCGGCAGGCCCGGAGCGCCGCGGACGGAAGCTATGACTCCTTTACGCAGGCGGCCCCTACCGCTGCCAGACTTCGGTCGAAGCCCCGGTGGGGTGCGGAGCGGTCGGCCGCCAGCGCAGCTGTCTGTACGACTCGTACTCGATGCCCAGCCAGTCGGTCCGCACCCGCACGTGCCCGGCGTGGCGCGAGTCCATCGCCGCGGCCAGGATGCCGCTGGTCAACAGGGTCCGCTCCACCGGGTACGCCGGCACCCCGGTGAGAAACATCTCCTCGATGTTCAGGCCGAGGTAGCTGAAGTGGGCGTTGGCGTTCTGCATCGGGTCGATGGCCTTGAAGTGGTTGAACTCGGTGGCCGTCACCTCTCCGCCGGCCGCGCGCGCCGCGTACGCCCAGTCGGAAACCGTCCCTCTCGGCAGGATCAGCACCGCCGACCGGAGCCCGACCCGGTACTCGATAAGGAACACCGCCGGTTCCGGGCACAGCTCTTCGACGTCTCCGGCCGGTTTCTCGGAGATGGCGTCCCACGCCGCCTGCAGCAGCTCGCGGGACCAGTCCCCGCGCCTCGCGGATTCCCATACCGCCTCTCCTTCGAGGCAGGTGACGGCGGAAACCCCGGTCTCCCCTCCCCGGCGGCGCTCGACCATCGCCTGCATCGGTTCGAGGGCGTGGATTCCGTAGCCCTCCAGTCCGGAGAAACCGATGGTCACGGTTTCGCGCAGATCGTCGCCGTCGTGCTCGAGCCAGGGGTTGCGCCACAGCAGCGGCACCGACGAGCCGGCCATGAACGGCGCCCCGAGCTCGCGGGCGCGGTCGTACATCCACTTGGCGTCCTGCCATCTCCAGGACAGGTGCTTGTCGTTGAACACCGGAACGGCGCGGCCGCTGGCCGCCATGACGCCGCAGATCTGCTCCATGAAGTGCCGCCGCGGATACAGGTACTGCTCCTTTTCGTTCCAGGCGTACTTGCCGTGCTCGCAGATGCTGAGGACCCCGTCCACGGCCAGCCGGTCGCCCCCCAGGGTCAGGGCATCGATCATGACGTCGAAGATCGGTACGCCGTGGGCGGCCGCCATTTCGCGGCCGAGATCGCTGTTGCCGGGCTGATCGAAGTGGAGGGAGGCGATCTCCACCCGCGGCTCGATCCAGCCGTCGTCGGTGGGAAAGCCCCTGAGGAATTTCGAGACGATGACGTCGGCGTGAGAGCGGGGCCGGTACTCCGAGACGATCGCGGCGATTTTCTTCTTCGCAGGCATGGCGGTCGCGCTCAGGCCGGGGGCGGCCAGGGGTCGAGGCAGGCGCCGGCCGGCCGCGGCCCGAGGGGCCGCCAGGGCAGTTGGTCGTACGATTCGTAGGCGACGTCGAGCCAGCCGGTCTCGAGCCGGCGGTACCCCTCGTGGCGGGACGTCAACGCCGCTTCGAGCACCCCGCTCGTAAGCAGGGTGCGCTCCACCGGCCAGGTGGGACGGCCGCTGACGAACATCTCCTCGATGTTGAGGCCGAGGTAGCTGAAATGGGCGTGCACGCCGTTGCCGCCGTGGCCCTGACAGTGGAACTCGGAGGCTTCTACGCCGCCGTCGCCGAGGCGGGCGGCGTAGGCGAGGTCGGTGACGTAGCCGTTCAGCATCAGCGCCGACCCCCTGAGGCCGTCGCGGTACTCGACGCTGAACAGCGCCGGGTCGGGGCAGTGTTCCTCCATGCCGCCCTCGGGCTTGTCGGGAATCGCGGCGCAGGCGGCCTCGGCCAGCTCGCGCGACCACACCCCCCGTTCGGCCGCTTCCCAGACGGCGTCCCCCTCGAAGCAGGTGACCGCGGCGACCCCGGATTCCCCGCCGCGGCGGCGTTCCACCATGCACTGCAGCGCCTCGAGGGTGTGGAACCCGTAGATGTCCAGCCCGGAGAAACCGACCGCCAGCGCCTCCTCGAGCTCCACCCCCTTCTCGTGCTCGAGCCAGGGGCTGCGCCAGGCCACCGGCAGCGAGGAGCCGGCCATCAGCGGCGCGCCGAGGCTGGCGGCGCGCTCGCACATCCAGCGGCAGTCGTGCCAGTTCCAGGAGAGGTGCTTGTCGTTGAAGACCGGGACGCCGCGCCCGCTGGTCGCCATGACGCCGCAGATCTGCTCCATGAAATAGCGCCGCGGGAAAAGGTGCTGCTGTTTCTCGTTCCAGGCGTAGTCCCCGTGCTCGCCGATCAGCAGCACGCCGTCGACGGCCAGGGAATCGCCTCCCAGCGTCAGGGCGCCGGGAATGCTGTGGTAAATGGGGACCCCGTGCTCGGCGGCGATACCCCTGCCGATGTCGGTGTCGGGAAACTGGTCGATGTACATCGAGGCGACCTCGACCCGGGGCGCGATCAGGCCGTCGTCGGTCGGGAAGCCCTTGAGAAACTTGTCGACCAGAACGTCGGCGTGGGAGCCGCGGAAAAACTGGGTTATGACCGCGGCGATGCGCTTGCGGGGGGGCAAGGGAGGAGCCGGAACCTCAGGCCACGGCCGCGAGGGCCGCCAGCAGCGCCTTGATGTAGCCGACCGAGTAGGCGAGTCCGTGCCGGCCGCCGCCGCCGTCTCCCTCGAGTTCGGGGATGTGGTCGGGGTTGAGACAGCCGTCGAAGCCGTGCCGTTTCAGCTCGAGCAGCACCTTGAACATGTTGATGTCGCCGTCGTCGAGGAGCACCTCCTCGAAGGCGCCCGCCGTCGCCAGCGAGCCGCGCACGTTGCGCAGGTGGACCATGAAGATGCGCCCCTTGCGCCCGTAGTTGTGGATCTCGTCCATGATCAGCGGTCCGCCGCCGGCCTCGGCGCGGGTGCCGCAACAGTAGAGGTACCCCACTTGCGGGCTCGGAAAGGCGTCGATGACCCGGTGGAAGCCGAGGCCTCCGAGCGGGGTGTCGGCGTTCGGCGTGTCCGACGGGTGCATTGCCAGCCTGATGCCGGTCTCTTCGGCGATGGGAACAAGCTCCCCGTACAGGATGCAGAACCTTTCCCACCAGTAATCGAGCTCTTCCGGCGCCGGCGGAGGGGGCGGATTGCGGGTCATCGCCAGGCTTTCCCCGCGCGATTCGTAGCCGCCGCGGTGCTTGGAGCGGTAGCGGGTCATCACCCCCGGGAAGGTGTCTCCGGCGACGCGCTGTCTGGCGATCGGGACTCCCGCTTCGGCGAACACCCGCAGCGCCCGGCAGCTGTTTTCCAGCTCCTTCCCGGCCCCGTCCCGGTCCTTCATGAACTCCCCGGTGATGTCGGGAAGGGTGACGCGGTTGATGTCCATTCCCCAGGACCGGATCCTGCGGCGGATCCGGACGACCTCGTCGAGGTCGGGGTAGCCCTGCTCCTTTACGCCGGGGAACCAGTCGCCGCCGCCGAAGTCGAGGCAGTCGACCCCGAGCTGCGAGGCTCTGCGCAGGTGGCTTTCGGAGGTATCGCCCCAGATGGAAATCCGCATGGCGGCGCGCGGTGACCTTTCAGTTTTCGGGAGGCGGCGGAGCAGCGGGCACGTCGCGCCGCGTCAGGCTGCCTGTTCCCGTGCTCAGGCGGGGGCGGCGAGGATTCCCGGCGGGCCGGCGCCGCGGTTGGCTGGCCGTCCGGAGGTTTCTCTCTTGCCCCGAGGGAGCAGCAAGATAACTTGACCGGCATCGATCTACAACCGGTGCAAAACGCCAGAAACGGGTGCGGCAGAATGACCGGGAACGGCTGCTACGAGCTGGAATTCGAGGTGCGGGACTACGAGTGCGACCTGCAGGGGATCGTCAACAACGCCGTCTACCTCAACTACCTGGAGCACACCCGCCACCGGCATCTGAAGAGCCTCGGCATCGATTTCGCCGCCCTGCACGAGCGCGGCTGCGACCTCGTGGTCACGCGCTCCGAGATCGACTACGAGGGCCCGCTGCGCAGCGGCGACCGCTTCGTCGTGCGCTCGCGGATGCGCCGCCAGCGGCGGGTCCGCTTCCAGTTCCTGCAGGAGATCGTCAGGCTGCCGGGACGGGAGCGGGTGCTGCAGGCGGTCATAACCGGCACCGGCGTGATCGACGGCAGGATCGGCCTGCCCCCGGAACTGCAGGAACTGCCGGGATAGCTGTCACCGCTAAGGGGCCGCCCCTCCGGCCCGCCACCCGCCGGGGAGGCTGCCGTCTCCCCGGCTCCGGGGAAAGCGGCCGCATTCCCGACCCGACCTGACAGGAGGTCCCCGAATGAAAGAGAAAATCTGGCTCTGGTGTCACCCGAGGGGAGCTCACGACGGGCGCTGGAACCTGCCCGCCGCCTCGGCGACTCCGGGGGAGGCGCTGCGCTACTTCGGCATCGAGAACGCGATCTACGTCGTCTTCAACAACCTCCCGCAGCCCCCCTTCGCTCCCCACGTCGGCGACCTCGACGAGGCGCGCCGGCTCGTCTGGTCGATCGTCGGCGATACGAGCAGCGACCGCAACGACGGCGGCTCCGACCTGGAGCCGGTGCTCGAGCTGGCCCGCGACTGCCCCAATCTCACCGGGGCGATCACCGACGATTTCTTCCTTTCGCAGCCGGGGGCGGACGGCGAGCAGGCGCGGCTTTCGCTCGACGAGTTCGCCCGCTGCCGCGACGCCCTCGGTCGCTGCGAGCCGGAGCTGGAGCTGTGGACGGTCGTCTACGACATGATTCTCGGCCGGCCCCTGAAGCCGTACCTCGACCTGTGCGACGTGGTGACCTACTGGACCTGGGAGGCGAGGAACCTCGTCGATCTCGAGAGGAACTTCCCCGCGGTCGAGGCGATGGCCCCGGACTGCCGCAAGCTTCTCGGCTGCTACATGTGGGACTACGGTTCCGGGGGAGCGGAGGTCCCGCCCGAGCTGATGAAGAAGCAGTGCCGCCTCGCCGAGACGTGGATCGAATCCGGGCGCATCGACGGGATTGTTTTTCTGGCGGGCAATCTCCTCGGCACGGGGACCGCCGGGATCGAGTACGTCAGGGACTGGCTCGCCGACCGCTAGCGCCGCGGCGGGCAGGCGACTGGCACCGCCCCTTTCCACGCAGGCCTCGAGCCCCCCCGGGGAACCCGGAGCTTCCCGCACCCCGGGGTGTCCGGCCTCCCTGGGGCGACGGACAATCGAACCGGATCCGGCCGCCCCCGCCCCGCGATCCGGTTCGCCGCTTCAGTTTGCCCTCGCCGCGGAAGCTGCCGCCGCCACCTGTTCGCCCCAGGAGACCGGAACCCGCATGCGGCCCTCGTTCTTGCGGTCGAACAGCAGGAATCCCTTGTCGAGGCCGTGCCGGAAGAGGTCGCGGGTGAGCTGGACGTCGTGGCGGCAGTACTCCTCGATGAGGTCGAGGCGGCCCTGCTTCCACCAGCGCAGGGCCTGCAGGCCGTCGGCGGTCTTGCCGGCGTTGAGGGTCGCCGCGGCCAGGCCCTGGAGGCTGACGCGGTAGTTGAGGTGGGCGTGCACCTCGCGCAGGATGTCGAGGGTGTTGAGCTCGCGGAAGTCGCAGCGGGAGTAGCCGCGCAGGACGCTGTAGTCGAAGCCGATGACGTTGAAGCCGACGACGAGGTCGGCTCTCTGAAGCAGGCCGATCAACTCGTCGATGCGGTCCTCGAAGTAGGTGATGAAGCGGTCCTCGCGGCTGTCCCAGGCGATGCCGCACGACACCCGCATCAGGCTGGTCTTGTTCCAGCCTCCCACCTCGGCGGCGCTGAGCTGGGTTTCGAGGTCGAACACCACGACGTGCGGGCTCCCGTCCGTCTCGAGCGGTTCTTCCTCTTCTTCGCCATCCTTCCCGAGCTCCCAGTCGGCGAACAGCGGCGGCTCCTCCTCGATGGCGCCGACCGCAAGCGATTCCTCGTCGAGGCCGCGGCGGCCGGTCAGTATCTCGAGCAGGTGGATGCAGCCCGCCTTGTCGAGGGGGTGGTTGCCGGCGCCGCAGGTGGGGAAGTGGATGCAGGAGGGACAGCCCTCGGCGCAGTCGCAGCCGGCGACCATTTCCAGGGTGAGCTCGAACAGGCGGTCGAGCATGTCGTACCCGGTCTCGGCGAGGCCGATGCCCCCCGGGTACTGGTCGTAGATGAAGACGGCGCCCTTTCCCAGCTGCGGGTGCAGCGGGTAGCAGATGCCGCCGACGTCGGTCTGCTTGCTCAGCGCCAGCAACGGGAACAGCGACTTCACGGCGTGCTCGACGGCGTGCAGGGAGCCCATGTGGTGAAAGCCGCGGCGTTTGAGCTGCTTCTTGAAGGAGGCGTCCATCTCGATCCAGAAGCCGACGGTCTCGAACTGCTGGACCGGGCTTTCGAGGGGGTGGCGGCCGAGAATGGCCTGGTCGCCGACGCGCACCTTCTCGCAGGCGATCACCTGTGAGCTGACCAGCAGCCGGCCGAGCCTGGCCATGTACCCGTGCATCGGTCTGGCGCGCAGCTCTTCGATGATCTCCGTCTCCTTTTCGTACTTGGGCCGGGTGTACCAGGGGACGTCGACCGCCTCGGCCTCGATCTGCCGTCTGGCGGGATTGCGCTCGCCGATCAGGTACTGGCGGCCGCGGTGCAGGTAGATGGCCCCCTCGTAGCACTCGCTGTAGAGCTGTCCGCCGCTCACCGAGCCTATGGTCCGCCGCCCGTGCACGATGTTCCAGGACTCGCCGATGGAGCGCATGCTCACCAGGCGGTGCGGCTGCCGGCGCGCCGCGAACCAGGCGTCGCCCTCGGCGCTGCGCAGCAGCGTCCCCGCGGCGGTGAGCTCGTCGAGGGCTTCGCGGTAGCCGTCGATGGCGTACTCGGGTTCGTCGGCGGCAAGCGGCAGCTCGCGGGCCGCGCAGGCGAGGTGGTCCTGGAGGATGTAGCGGTTCGAGGGGTCGGCTACGGCGTTCTCGACCCGGCGCTGGAAGAGGTGCCGCGGGTGGGCCATGAAGAACTGGTCGAGGGCGTCGCGGCCGGCGATGAGGAGCACCAGCGACTCGCGCCCGGAACGCCCGACGCGCCCGGCGCGCTGCCAGGTGTTGACGATGCTCCCCGGGTAGCCGACGAGCACGCATACGTCGAGCCCCCCGATATCGATGCCGAGCTCCAGGGCCGAGGTCGAGACCACGCCGAGCAGGTCGCCGGAGACCAGCCGGGCTTCGATCTCGCGGCGCTCCTCCGGCATGTACCCGGCGCGGTACGAGCTGATGCGGTCGCGCAGGTCGGGGCGCGCCTGCGTTGCCCAGCGGTAGATGAGCTCGGTGACGACGCGGGCGCGCGTGAACACGATGGAGCGGAAACCCTGCGACACGCTGAGCTGCAACAGGCGGGCGGCGGCGGTGTTGGGGCTTTCCGGGGGGTTGAGGAAGAGGAAGTGCCGCGCCGCGGCTGGGGCCCCGCTTTCGGTGACCGCGGTGAATTGGCGGTTGCAGAGCCTGGCGGCGAACTCGGCGGGATTGCCGATGGTGGCCGAGCAGGCGATGTAGCCCGGGTCGCTGCCGCAGGCGGCGCAGATGCGGTTGAGCCGCCGGACCACGTGCAGGACGTGACTGCCGAAGATGCCGCTGTAGGCGTGCAGCTCGTCGAGCACGACGAAGCGGAGATTGGCGAGGAAGCTTTCCCAGGCTTCGCGGAACGCCAGGATGCCGCCGTGCAGCATGTCGGGGGTGGTTATGAGTATGTGCGGCGGGTTCTCCCTGATTTTGCGGCGTTCGTGGGGCTTGGTGTCGCCGTCGTAGATCCCGGCTCGCAGCTCCGCTCCGGAACCGCGGTTCAGCTCCGCGAGCAGCGACTGCAGTTCGGCGTGCTGGTCCTGCTCGAGCGCCTTGAGCGGGAAGACGTAGAGGGCGCGGCCGCCGGGGTCGGCCAGCAGGGACGAGAGCACCGCGGCGTTGTAGATCAGCGACTTGCCCGAGGCGGTCGGAGTGGCGACGACGACGTTGCGGCCCTCGCCGATGTGGCGGAGCGCCTCTTCCTGGTGGCTGTAGAGGCGGCCGACTCCGGCGGCTTCGACGACCCGCTCAACTCCGGCACCGAGGTGATCGATCCGTTCCGCGTGGGCTTCCGGCTGCGGCGGGATGGTGCGCTCGTGGACGATCGACTCTCCGGCCACGGTGCGCTTGAGCTGGTCGATGTAGTCGGCAATGGGGACCGGGCCGGACGCCTCGGAGGAGGACCGGACAGGGTAGCCGGCCGGCGGTGGCGGCGCCGGGGGAGGCGCGTAGGCCGGGCCGCCCTTTGGCGCTCCTGCAGGTGGAGCCGCTGCCGCGTCAAAGGCCGGCAGGTCGCCGGGATCGAGCCTGCCCGCGGCGGCGAGCTTGCGGATCTGCTCGATGCGGGCCCGCAGATTTCCGGCCTTGGGGGTCCGCTGCTCCGGCGCGGAGGGCGGCTCGGACAGGCGGCCGTCTTCCGGCGGATCCTCGGGTAACTCCGAGGGATCGATCCTGCGAATCATGGGATTCGGACAACTCCTGCTGAAGCTGCCGGCCGAGGGGGGCAGGAGGGGAGGCCGGGAGCTGCACTAATGATCAGGTGCCCGCAAGTATACTACTGGACGCGGGATCCTGGCAAACAAATTCGGGCCGGCGAAAGCGGTCCGCGGAGGGGTGGGCATCGACGCGCCAGCCGGGCGACATGGCCGCCGCAAATCGTTAGCTTGGGCCCCGCGATTTCAACCCGCACCGAACAGCAGTCGTCCAGCTGACTGGAATGACGGCGCCGACTGTCGTCCCCAGGGGTTAACCGGGAATGGCGCGATGAAGAAGCCGAAACTGATCTACTACAACGACGGGCGGCACTACAGCTTCTACCGCTACGACCCGCCGATGAGCCTGCACCAGCTGCGGCAGCCGGTCGACGAGCTGCTCGGCACCGGGGTCGACACCCTGTCGTACGGCCTGGCCTCGGGGCAGACCTTCTTCCACGACACCCGGGTGGGGGTGCAGTGGGGGGACGTCGAGGGCCGGCACAACCACGGAGTGATGTGGTGGCGGGCGGCCGAGAACGCCAAGCAGGCGATCGCCGCCGGCAACGACGTGCTGCGCGTGGTCGTCGACAGGGCGCGCGAGAAGGGGCTGCAGGTGCTGTGCAGCATGCGCATGAACGACGCCTCGACGGAATCCAACCTCTACATGATGAGCCGCCTCAAGCGCGAGCATCCCGAGGTGATGATCGGGGAGGAGGCTGGCGGCGGCCATCCGCGCGCGGCCACCTGCGAGGATTACGCCCGCGCCGAGGTGCGCGAGGAGCGGCTGCGCCTCATCGAGGAGGTCATGTCCTACGGCCCCTGCGGCCTGGAGATGGATCCCTACGTCGGGGTTTTCTTCCAGCCGGAGCGGGCCCGCGAGAACGCCGGCATACTGACCGGGTTCGTGCGCGAGGTGCGCGCCATGCTCGACCGCCTCGGGCGGGAGCGGGGGGAGAGGCTCTGCCTCGCCTCGAGGGTATACCCCGCCGAGGAGCAGAACCTCGGCATCGGCATGGACGTGGGCGCCTGGATGCGCGAGGGGCTGGTCGACCTTGTCGTCCCCACGCCGCCGGGGCAGCTGTTCTGCCCGGAAATGGACATCCGCTGGCTGCTCGACGCGGCCGGCGAGGCCGGGACCTGGGTGTACGTGCCGCTCGGCCGCGAGCCGTACGACGACCGCCACAAGTCGCTGACCATCGAGATGCGGCGGGCGGCCGCGGCCAATTTCCACGCCATGGGAGCGGACGGGGCGTACCTGTCCGACCTGCGGTGGCCGCACGACAGCGACAGCTACCGGGCCCTGCGCGAGCTAGGGGATGCCGACATCTACGCGCGCAAGAGCAAGCTGTACCTGGTGCCGGTGCGGGATGCGGAGCCGGACGAGTTCGCCCCGGAACGACACCTGCCCAGGGAGCTGAAAGAGGGTGCGAAGGTTGCGGTGCCGTTCCTGGTCGGCGACCGACTGCGGGAGGCGGAAGCGGACGGCGAGATCGACCGCGTCGAGCTGCAGGTGCGCATCCTTCAGTACTGCCCCGAGGACGAGCTGGGGTTCACTTTCAACGGAGCGGAGATATCGCCGGCGCGGACCAGCCATTTCTACGGCGGCCTCGTGTCGTACGGGGCCGCCCGCGGCGGCCTGCCGGAGCGCATCGACACCCACTACTGGTTCAGCTTCGACCTGCCGGGCGCCCTCGTGCAGGAGGGGCTCAACGAGCTGGAGGTGGTGCTGAAGCGACGCTTTGCCCCGCTGGAGTCGGAGCGGGTGCTGCAGTCGGTGGAGTTGCGGATCGATTACGTCGAGCCGTTCGACACCGTTGGCGGGCAGATGTAGGAGGGTGAGATGACGGAACCGCAGGTCGGCTCGGGGAAACTCCGGTGCGGCGACAAAGTGAGCTTGCTCAGGTCCTGATCAGGATCGTTCCCATGGTCGACACCCAGGTTGCGAACATCAGGCCGATCAGCCAGTAGAAGCGGGTGTTCGTCTCTTTCCGGAGCAGCTCGATTTTCAAGTCGATCTTCGCCTCGAGTCCGTCGATTCTCGCGTTGAGCCTGTTGTCGACCTCATCGATTCTGGCGGTGAGTCTGTGCTCGACCTCATCGATTCTGGCGGTGAGTCTGTGCTCGACCTCGTCGATTCTGGCGGTGAGTCTGGCCTCGACATCATCAATTTTGGCATCGACGCGCCGCACGTCTCCCTCGCTCAGCTCCAGTCGGCGGTCGATCTGGAGAAGCACGTCGCGGGTCGTGAGTTCGGCGGTCTGCTCGGACATGGGAATCCCTGCGGTATCGGGTGGAATATACGCAAGGGCATTCGCTGCAAAAGCGGTGCCGCCGCCACCAGGGAGAAACCCTTTCCAAAACCGGGCTCCGGACGTGTGCGGATGGTGACGTTCGATAACCTGGAGTAACAGGAGGACAGTGATGTTCAGCGAACTGCTCGCACAGCGGGAAGCGGAGGGGAACCCGATCCGCGTCGGCGTCATCGGCGCCGGCAAGTTCGGCAGCGGCCTCGTGGTGCAGCTGTCCAAGGTTCCCGGGATGAGGGCGGCCGCGGTCGCCGACCTGCGCCCGGAGCAGGCGCGGGACGCCTACGCTACTTGCGGAACCGAAGCCGCTGCGGTCGCCGAGGCGCGGGCAGCCGACCAGGTCGACGATGCGGTTCGCCGGGGCCGTCCGGTGGTCGCCGAAGACGCATCGCTGATAACCGGCGCCGCCTCGATCGACGTCGTGGTCGAGGCGACCGGGATTCCCGAGGCAGGGGCGGCCAACGCCGCCGCGGCCATCGACGGCGGCAAGCACCTCGTGATGGTCAACATCGAGACCGACGTGACCATCGGAACCCTGCTCAAGGCGAGGGCGGACGAGGCCGGGGTGGTGTACACCCTGGTCGACGGCGACCAGCCCGGGTGTATCATGCACCTGTTGGAGTGGGCGCGCACCCTCGGCTTCGAGATCGTCGCGGCCGGCAGGGGGACGATCTACCGGAAGGGGGACCGCGAGGGGACCCCCGATTCGACCGCGGAACGATTCCGGTTCGACGAGGAGACCCTGTCGCGGCGCCACATCAACCTCAAGATGTACAACTCGTTCCGGGACGGCACCAAGGCGCAGCTCGAGATGACGGCGCTGGCCAACATGACCGGAATGCCCCCGGACGTGCGCGGCATGCACGAGCCCTCCTGCAACCTCGCCGACATCCCGCGCCTGTTCAGCCTGAAGGAGGAAGGCGGGCTGCTGCACCGGCACGGGGTCGTCGAGCTCGCCAACAGCGTCGCCGCCGACGGCGTCGCCATGCTGCCGAACCCGCTGCTGATGGGGGTGTTCGCCGTGATCCGGGCCGACCACCCCTTCATCCGCGAGGATCTGGCCGCCTACGACTGCCTGCCCGGCGGGGACGGCAACTTCCTGCTCTACCGGCCCTACCACCTGGTGGCGGTGGAAGCGCCGATGTCGATCGCCGCGGCCGTCCTCTACGGCAAGCCGACCGGGGCGCCGCGCGAGGTGCCGGCCGCCGAGGTGATCGCCGTGGCCAAGCGCGGCCTGAGGCAAGGGGAGAGGCTGGACGGCGGCGGCGGGTTCACCGTCAACGGGGTTACCGAGAAGGCCGGGGCGGCGCGCCGCGAAAGGCTGCTTCCCCTCGGTCTGGCCAGCGGGATCGAGCTGACGCGGGGCGTCGCCGCGGGTGAGCCGATCTCTTACGACGACGTTCTACTGAACGAGCGGTCGTCGATCCTGAAGCTGCGGCGGGAACAGGACAGGCTGGTGGCCTCGAGGATGGCCGAAAGCCGACCGCCGCCGAAGCGGTAGACTGCTACCTCACCACCGCCAGGGTGCCGCGGCGTTTCCCTCCATCGGCGTCGAGCACGTAGTAGTAGAGGCCCGAGCCGACCAGGTTACCGGCTTCGTTGCGGCCGTCCCACACAACCTCGTACTCCCGCGCCAGGCGCTTCTCCATGTCGAGACGGCGCACCGGCCTCCCGTCGGCACTGAAGATCGCCAGCTCCCCGGAACCGGCGCTGTCGAGCATGTACCGGATCCGGGTTTGCGAGTGCATCCGGCCGGGGAGGAAGGGGTTGGGAAACCAGTTTCCCAGGACGACCTCGTCCGGCAGCCGCCCACCGGTCATGCCGGATCCGTACTCGGCCGATACCCTCCAGGGGAAGCCGATTCCGGTGAAGGAGGTGTTGCTGACGACGAGCACGACGGCACTGTAGAAATGCCAGTCGAACACCTCCTCGACAGGATTGCCGATGACGAGCGTCCGCACCTCCACGCTGTCGGGCGACACCAGCGCCAGCCGGCGCCGCCAGCGCAGGCCTTCGAGATCGGTGGAGATGGAAACTCCTCCCTCATCGAGGGGTTCCAGCGCCAGGTAGGCGCTGGCGAGGTGATCGACGCGGCCGCTGTCCTCCAGGGTTTCTCTGCCGACCTCGCGCGGACTCACCTCGATGGCCGGGTACTTGTGGCCCTCCTCGTAGAACCCCTCCCGGTGCCGCTCTCCGGTGAAGTAGTTCCAGGTAGCGAACTCGTTGACGGCCTCGCCGAGACCGAAGTCCCCGAGGTCTGACTCGCCGGGTTCGCGGTCGCCGAAGCGCTGGAGAACGCGGTGGAAGTTGTTCAGGGAGACGTTTTCCCGGCCCCGGTGCTCCTCCCAGATCTCCCGCACCACCTCGCGGCCGTAGCGCTGGTCGAGGAAGTGGGAGAAGATCGCCGAGCCGTATACGCGCCTGCCCGGGGTCGGGCTCTCGAGCGACCTCTCCGGCGACCGGATGAAATCGCACAGGTACTGCAGGTAGTCGTCCGCCTCGGGGTAGGCGACCTCCTCCATCCAGGTGGCCGACGACTCCTGCCACCAGAAACCCTCGCTCCCCTGGTAGTAGCCGAACTGGACCATGTGGAAGAACTCGTGCGCGAGGGTGACCCGCAGGGCGGTCAGCTCGCGCGCGCCGCGGGCCCCGTCGCAGCTGCTGGGGCGGCCGAATATCGGCTCGGTGAAGTTGTTGTCGATGCGCAGGTAGGAGTGCCCCCTCGGGCCGCTTTCCTCGGGCTGGGTCCACCCGTAGTAGCCGCCGAGGATCTGCTCGATGTAGATGTCGTGCTCGTCTCCGCCTCCCCTGACCCCGTCCGTCGGCGGCGGGTCGTAGCCGAGGACCTCGATTTCGAGGTGCCACATGCTGTCGATGACGGCGGCGGTCACGTCGACGTAGTCGGGGATGGCGTTGCCGTCCGCGTCGGCGGGGTCGACGGCGTGCTCCCCCTCGACGTCGTAGTGGATGCGGAAGCGCCCGGACGGGCTCAGCACCTGGTGCGAAAGGGAGGGACGGGCAAGGGCCTTGGCGAGGGCGCTGCCGTACTCGTGGCTCCCCCCGTCGCGGGCCTTCAGAGCCTCGAGGATCAGGGGGGTGGCGCAGCCTCGGAGCCCGGGGTTCTCATCGCGGTACTCCGGCGGAAGGGACTCCGGCTCCAGGGCCTCGTAGAGCTCGTAGAGCAGGGCGGTCTCGGTATCGAGGAGGCCGGATTCGCGGGCGGCCGCAATGAGGGGATTCGCCGGGGCCGCGGCTGGAGCGGCGATGAGGGCGGCGATCGACAGCGGAAAGAGAAGGCGCAACTTCAGGAGTTCGGCAGGCGGCTCAGCGCAGGACGGCGATCTTGTCGCGGCGCAGCAGCTCGCCGTCCTCGTCGCGGATGGAGTAGATGTAGACGCCGCTGCCGACGATGAACCCCGCTTCGTTGACGCCTCGCCAGCGGATCTCGTTGCTGAGGTCGTTCTGGGCCTCTTCGCGCCCGGTCCAGAGCAGCTCGCCGTCGAGAGAGGCGATCTGCACGCGCGCGAACAGCGGCACCCCGCTGAAAGCGAGGTACTGGTCCTGTTGCGGGGCGAACGGGTTCGGGTAGACGACGATGCGGTCGGCGGGAATCAGGCGCACGTTCTGGAATGCCCTGTTGTCGCTCTCGCTCGCTTCCTCGATTTCCCCCTCCGGGTCGACCTCGACGAGAAACACCATCTCGCCGAAGCGGTGCCAGGGAAAGGTGACGTCGTCGACGGCCCCGGCGGCGAGCGGTCCCGGCCGCCGTTCGTCGAAAACGACCCGGCAGCCGGTGGAATCGGCGGCGCACCGGGATACGCGGAGGTGAAAGGCCCCCTCCAGCGGCGCCGTGCCGACGTTGGCGACGCGGACCCGGAGGTTGTCTTCCGCGTCCCCTTTCAGGTCGCCGCCGGCAACCATCAGGTTCGGGAGGCTGTCGCCGGTCCCGAACTGGGCCAGGGTGGCCACGGTGAGACGGGTGACGCCGGCTACGAGTTCCCAGTTGACGCTGTCCGGCACGTCGCGGACGGTGTGGTACTGCGTGTTCAGACGGTAGAGGCCGCCGCGCACCCCGGCGGTCGTCGAGTCCGTCGGCAGGTAATTCTCGATCCCGAGGATGGCGTCGTACCCGCGCGCCCAGAAAGGAGCGTGATCGCTGAGGCCGGCGTAGCGGTCCTCGAGCAGGTCGACGCGCAGGCCGATGCCGTAGCGCTCGTTGGCCGAGCGCATCAGGTCGACGAGCCAGAGCGACTCGGGATTGGAGACCAGCTCGATGCGGTCGTGGAGATCGTTGAACCCGATCATGTCGAAGTTGAGCACCCCGAGGATGCGCTCGTCCCCGGCAAGCGCCTCGGCGGCGTAGTGACGGCTGCCCCAGAGCCCCAGTTCCTCGCCGGACCAGGCGATGAAGCGGATCGACCAGGGGAACTGCCGGTCGGCGAGCACCCGGGCCGACTCGATGACGAGGGCGACGCCGGTCGCGTTGTCGTCGGCCCCGGGAGCCGGATCGGTGCGCCAGTCCCAGTCGCGCGAACGCGTGCCGATGGCGTCGTAGTGGGCGCAGACGATGTAGTACCCCGCCTCCGGGTCGGCGCCGGACAGGTCGCCGATGACGTTGTACATGACGCTGTCCCCCTCGGAGATCGTGAACTCCTGCAGGCGCACGGCGTCGTCCCCGAGGACGGCGGCGAGCTGCTCGCGGATGTAGCGGGTCGACTCGAAGGTCTCGGGGCGGCGCGCGAAGCGGGTGTGGAGGTTCCCCTCGACGCTGCCCTGGGAAGGGTCGATCAGCGACAGGCGCTCGATGTCTTCCCGGAGCCGCTCGACGTCGACTTCGGCGATCGCCTCTTCGACTCCGGCGGCGGCCGCAGGGGCAGTCCGCTTGGGCCGTGGGGCCGGTACCCATCCATCCACCGCAAACCGGTCCGGCAAGGGGTAGAGGAAGATCTGCTCGTCGTGAACGCCGCGGAAGTCGGCTTCCCCGATCTTCGACAGCGCCCAGCCGCGGCGGTCGAGGTAGAGGAGCTCCTGTCCCGGGGGCAGGGGGTAGTGCAGGTGGTCGCTGAGGTACCATGCTTCGCCGGCACCGGCCGTTCCGGAGGCGGCGATGTCGAAGCCGAGCCCGGCGATATGCGGGAGCGCCGCCGAGTCCGCCTCGACCACGGCGATGCCCGGGGCGATGTAGCGGGTGACCAGCCGATCCGTGTCGAGGGCCGCCAGCTGGGACGGCTGCGTCCAGCGCAGCACGAACAGCTCCCTGGCGGCTCCGGCGCCGGCGAGAAGGCAGAGGATGACCGCGCTCGTGGCCCCCGAACGCACAGCGCGCTCCACGATGTGGCGGGATTTCCGTCCCGGTCGGGTCGCGCGCAATCGCCCGCCGATGCCCAGGCCCGGCTCTCTCATCTGCGGTTCCTTGTTTCGCATCCAGACCGCAGGTCCACCGCCGCTGGTTTGTGGCGATCCATCCCGTTTCCAGCTCCCACCCGTCAGCTAGCGGCGAAGCGGCCGCGGTGGCTCTGGACGTTGACCTGCGGGCGGTACCCGAGCACTTCCCTGGCGACGGAGATGTCGAGAAAGCCGGTGTGGCCTTCCCAGACGTTTTCCGAGGTGCCGTAGGTGATGAGGAACCTCTCCTCCCCCTCGTAGTCGACGGCGAGGCCGAACAGCTGCGCCGCGTCGACCGGGGCCAGCAGGGTGCTGCACAGGCGCAGGCCGGACGGTTCGGATTTCCCCGTGAAGGTTCCGATGCGGATGCTGATGAAGCGGCGGCCGTACACGTTGACGAGGTTCATGCCGGCGATCTCGGCCATCCCCTTCATGGCGCCGTACCAGCCGTCCGGGTTGAACTGGTCGGCAGTGGAGAAGACCGGCGGGTCCGAGAGGCGCTCGTTCCACCCGGTGGCGTGGTTGGAGCTGGCGTAGACGATCTTGCCGGCCCCGGCCCGGTGGGCGATCTCGAACAGCTGCATGTTCATGGCGATGTCGGACATCCCGGCATCCGGCTCGCCGATTCTGTCGGCTTTCAGGTAGACGAGGGCGACTACCGCCTCCTGACCGGCGCAGACCTCGGCGGCGAAGGCCGGGTCGGTCAGCTCGCCGATCGCGGTGCGGGACTGCGCCCCCTCGATCTCCCTGACGTCGGTGAGGGTCAGCTCGTAGCGGTCGTCGGCTTCCCAGGACCGCCACAGGGCGGTGCCGACCCGGCCGGCGGCGCCGGTGACGAGCACGCGTTTCTTTGCCATCTGGTGTTTCCGGGGTTGAAGGTTGGCACGGCCCAAGCCGCGCAGGTCCGGCGGTGGGTGAAACTCGCTTCAATAGCGGGGCGGTGCAATCGTCCGGGGCTGCTTGCCCCCCTCGGGCGCGCGCCGGATTTTTCCGCGAAGGGGCCTTCCGCCCCTGCCCGTCGATGAGTTGCTCTGGAGGCCGGCGCCCTGACGGACATTCCGACGGGCTGTCCAGGCGGCTCGATTTCCACCGCTCCATCGAGACGAGGAGAACATGAACGTCATAGCGATCGTGATTCTCGGGTTTGCCGTCTTCGCCCTGGCCAGCCGCTACTACGGAGGCTGGGTTGCCCGCAAGGTCGGCGTCGACCCGGGGAATCCGACCCCGGCTCAGCAGATCAACGACGGCCGCGACTACGTGCCGACGCGCATCTCGGTCGTCTTCGCCCATCACTTTTCCAGCATCGCCGGCGCCGGGCCGATCGTCGGGCCTACCCTGGCGGCGATCTACGGGTTCATGCCGGCGGTGATGTGGGTCGTTCTCGGGGGCATCTTCATCGGCGCCGTGCACGACTTCACGGCCCTGTTCGCAAGCATGCGCGAGGGCGGCAAGTCCATGGCGGAGATCGCCCACAAGTCGATGGGCCGGGCGGGCTTCACGCTCTTCCTGCTGTTCACCATCGTCATGATCGTGCTGATCACCGCCGTCTTCCTCAAGCTGACGGCGAAGGCGCTGGCGTCGCTGTGGCCGCTGGAGAAGCTCGGCCTCGACAGCGCCCAGACGCTGCTGCGCACCGAGGTGCAGGACGGCGTCGCCATGGGGCACATCGGCGGCATCGCCTCGACCTCCGTCATCGTCGTCACCGCCCTCGCCCCGGCCCTCGGCTACCTGCTCTACCGCCGCGGCATCCGCACCGGCGTCGCCTACCTGCTCGGCGCGGGCCTGTGCGCCGGGTCGATCCTCGTCGGCCTCAGCTACCCGCTGGCGATCTCACCCGAGACGTGGATGGTGATCATCTCGGTGTACGTGCTGTTCGCCGCCGGCGCCCCGGTCTGGGTGATCCTGCAGCCGCGCGACTTCATCAACTCGCAGATCCTCTACGGCGGCATGGCGCTGATGTTCTTCGCGCTGCTGAGCGGCGGTTTCGGCGGCCTGTCGGTCACCTTTCCCGCGTTCAACTTCAGCGAGGGGATCGAGCATCTCGGGCTGATCTGGCCGATGATGTTCGTGACCATCGCCTGCGGGGCGATATCGGGATTTCACTGCCTGGTGTCGTCGGGCACGACCTGCAAGCAGTGCAGCAGCGAGCAGGACGCCAAGCGGATCGGCTTCGACGGCATGCTCCTCGAGTGCATCCTGGCGCTGTTCGTGCTGCTGGCGATCGGCAGCGCCCTCGGCTTCGAGGACTACAAGATCGTCGTCTGGAACGAGAGCAACCCGGTGCTCGGGTTCGCGCTGGCCGCCGGCAAGCTCGCCAACACCGGGCTCGGGTTCATCCCGGTGGCGCTGGGAACGGTGTTCGGCATCCTGATGCTCGAGGGGTTCCTGGTGACGACCCTCGATTCGGCGGTACGCCTGAACCGCTACCTGTTCGAGGAGCTGTGGGACCTGCTGTTCGAGAACCCGCCGGCGTTCATGAAGAAGTACTGGTTCAACGCCGGGCTGTCGGTGGCGCTGATGTGGATCCTCGCCGGGTCGAACGCGGCCACCGCGATCTGGCCGGTGTTCGGCAGCAGCAATCAGCTGCTGGCGGCGCTCGCCCTGATCGTGGTCAGCACCTGGCTGCTGAACCGCGGCACCCTGCCGTGGTTCACGCTGATTCCGGCGGCGTTCATGATGGCGACCACCCTGTACTCGCTGGTGCTGCTGATGCAGAGGCACATCCCCGCGGGGAACTACCTGCTGGTCGGCGCCGAGGTCGTGCTATTCGTGCTCGCCCTGGGAGTCATCGGTATCGCCGTCCGGACCCATGTCGGCGGCGCCCGGAAGCTCGCGACGAACTGAGGGGTACGTAAGCGCCTTGGATGGCAGTTTCGCTTTGGCGAAACTGCGCAGTGCACCGGCCTGTCGGCGGCGCCCGGAAGCTCGCGACGAACTGAGGGGTACGTAAGCGCCTGGGATGGCAGTTTCGCCTGCGGCAAAACTGCGAGGGAATGCGGGCTGCGTCCGGCGCCCGGAAGCTCGCGACGAACTGAGGGGTACGTAAGCGCCTGGGATGGCAGTTTCGCCTGCGGCAAAACTGCGAGGGAATGCGGGCTGCGTCCGGCGCCCGGAAGCTCGCGACGAACTGAGAGGTACCCCGGCCCGCCCGCTCAGCTTTCGAGGAGCCGCGGCATCAGCTCGACGAGGTTGCACGGGTGGGTGCGGCTGTCGAGCTGCTCGGAGATGATGCGGTCCCAGCCGGTGGCGCAGGCCCCCCTCGACCCGGGCAGGCAGAAGATGTAGGTGCCGTTGGCGACGCCGGCGATGGCCCGCGACTGGATCGTCGACGGGCCGATCTCCTCGTACGACAGCACCCGGAACACCTCCCCGAACCCCTCGATCTGCTTGTCGAGCAGGGGGGCGACCGCCTCCGGAGTGCCGTCGCGGCCCGTCAGCCCGGTGCCGCCGGTGGTGATGACGACGTCGACCTCCCTGTCGCAGATCCACCGCGAAACCGCGGCGCGGATCTCGTAGATGTCGTCCGGCAGAATCAGCTTCTCCGCGAGGCGATGGCCGGCGGCCTCGAGGCGGCCGACCAGCAGTTTCCCCGATTTGTCCTGCGCTTCGTCGCGGGTGTCGGACACGGTCAGCACCGCCAGCCGCAGCGCAACCGGGTTCTCGTTTTCACTCATCGGTCTGCAATCTCCTTCAGTCGGATTTCGAACAGCCATGGCCACAGCTTGCCGGTGACGAACAGGCGGCCGCCAGCCTCGTCCCAGGCGATGCCGTTGAGGACATCGGCGGCGGCCTTCTCGCCGGCCGGAAGCAGCCCTTCGAGGTCGATCCAGCCCGTCACCTCCCCGGATGCCGGGCCGATTCGGGCAACCAGGTCGGTCCGCCAGATGTTGGCGTAGATCTCGCCGCCGACGAACTCGAGCTCGTTGAGGTCGCCGACGCGGCGGCCTTCGCCGGTCACCTCGAGACGGCCGGTCTCGGCGAAGGTTTCGCTGTCGCGGAAACGCAGCACCGGGGTGCCGTCGCTGGCGATGAAGCGCTTCCCGTCGTGGGTCAGCCCCCACCCCTCGGTTTCGTAGCTGAACGTCGAGAGCAGCTCGAAGCTGTCGCGGTCGTAGCGGAAGCCGACCCGCTCGCGGTAGGTGAGCTGGAAGATGCGGTTGCCCGCGAGGGCCATCCCCTCGCCGAAGTACTTCCGGTCGAGGTCGCGGCGCCGCAGGACCTTCCCGGTGGTCAGCTCGACCTTGCGCAGCGAGGAGCGCCCGTGCAGGCCGGTGCTCTCGTATAGGAAGCCGCCGTCGTAGAACAGCCCCTGGGTGAACGCCTCGGGGTCGTGGGGGTAGGTGTTGACGATTTCGTAGGTGTACCTGGGAATCCCCGCGGCCGGGGCGCCGCCGCGGGATTCGCCGCCCTCCTGGCCTTTGATCGAGTCGGAGGAGGCGCAGGAGGCCAGCAGCAGGAGGCAGGCGGCTGCGGCGCGCGCCAGCGGTTTGGTGTCCTGTCGCGTCATTATCTCGCAATTCTTCCGCCGAACCGGGTGTCTCGACGGCCGAATTATTGCAATCTATTTGCGGGAAAGGACACCAGGCCGCAGGTGGGGAAGGGCTGTTTCGCACCGGAGCTGCATCATCAGCTGCATCATCGCATCGGCCCGGAACGTAACGGTTGCACCCGGCGCTGTCGAGAGCATAAACTGCCCCGGCCCGCCGCCCGCCGGACGTATGGAAGGGTCCACTCCAGGCCGCGGAAGCGAACCCGAATTCTCCCCTGAGCAGCCGTCCCGCGGTTGCGTTCGAGAACCCGCAACAGGCCGGGGCAGTTGCTCTGGCTCAGAGGCCGGGTTTTCCACAAAAGCCCGGGGCCGGCATATGATGGACGGCCGGAAGCCCATGAACCCCCCGGATTTCAACACATCGGGAATGGCGTCGGAAGCCGCTCTCGGATCAGCGTGCAATCCAAATGAATTGGAGCAAGCGCGAATCCCCCGCTGGCGGATACCAACAAGAAGGAACCTCGGATGATCGACTGGGATTCAGTGAAGGAGGAAGTCACCGGCTACCTGCAGGACCTGCTGCGCATCGACACCACCAATCCGCCCGGAAACGAGACCGAGGCCGCCGGGTACATCGCCGGCGTCCTGCGGCGGGAGGGGTTCGAGCCGGTGATCACGGAGTCGGCGCCGGGCCGGGGAAACGTCACGACCCGCCTCGACACCGGGGGCGCGGAACCGCCGCTGCTTCTGCTCGGCCACACCGACGTGGTCGCCGCCGAGCCCGACAAGTGGACGCGCGACCCTTTCGGCGGCGACCTCCACGACGGCTGCGTCTGGGGGCGGGGCGCCCTCGACATGAAGAACATGGTGGCCGTCGAGCTGATGGTGATGCTGCTGCTGAAACGGCAGGGGACGGCGCTCAGGCGCCCGGTGATGTTCGGGGCGACCGCGGACGAGGAGGCCGGCAAGGGGAACCACGGCCCCGGCTGGCTGCTGGACAATCACCCCGAACAGATCGAGGCCCCGGTGGTGCTGACCGAAGCCGGAGGCCACGACCTGCGCGTCGGGGAGCGGCGGTACTACACCTGCTGCGTCGGCCAGAAGGGGATCTGCCGCCTGCGCGCCACCGCCCGGGGGCGCCCCGGGCACGGGTCCCGTCCCCACGACGACAACGCCATCGTCAAGCTGGGCGGGGCTTTAGGAAAGCTCGAGGGGGGAAGCCTGCCCCTGCATCCGTCGAGGACGCTGAGGGCCTATATCGAAGGGATCGCCGAACGCCAGCCGCCGGAGCTGGCCGGCAGTCTGCGCGCCGTCCTCGATCCGGCCCGCTCCGACGGGGCTCTGGCGGACCTGCCGCTCGCCGACGACTTCAAGGCCGAGCTGCGCTCCCTGCTGCGCAACACCGCGTCGGCGACCATGCTCAGCGCCGGCAGCAAGATCAACGTGATTCCCTCCGAGGCGACCGCGGCGATCGACGGGCGGCTGGCGCCGGGGCAGACGAAGGAGTCGTTCCTCGCCGAGCTGCGCGGGCAGATCGGAGAGGAGCTCGAGATCGAGGTGGACCAGTACAGTCCGCCCCTGGAGGCGGACGCGGCCGGGGAGTTCTACGGGGTCATCGAGGAGGTGATGGCGCGCCACGATCCCGGCGTGCCGGTGGTGCCGTCGCTGACGACCGGGGGGACCGACGCCAAGCACATCTGCCCGCGGCGGCCCGGGACGCAGGTGTACGGCTTCATGCCCTACCGCCAGCAGCCTGGGCTCGAGGAGATGCAGCTGATCCACGGGCACGACGAGCGCACCACGGTGGAGAACCTGCTGTTCGCGACCCGGGTTATCTACGACATCGTCGTGGCGTATGCTGCCTGAGGTAGGGTTCGGACCGGTTCAACCGAAATGCGATATCCTTGTGGAGGGCTTTCGCGGAGGTCGCACGTTATCACCGCGCCCGCAGACGTGTAGGGCGTGTAGATTGACATCCGAAACGGAATACTATACATTTGTTCAGGCATAATGAACGATGGTATGAGGTGATGCTCTGATGGCTCGCAAAAGCACCATCGAGTGGACCAACAGCACCTGGAACCCGGTCACCGGCTGCACGAAGGTCAGCGCCGGCTGCGACCATTGCTATGCCGAGAGATTCTCCGAGCGTTTCCGGGGCGTCAAAGGGCACCCCTTCGAGTCCGGTTTCGACCTGAAGCTGCGTCCCGAGCGCCTCGAACAACCCGCGCACTGGCGGCGCCCCCAGCTCATCTTCGTCAACTCGATGAGCGACCTCTTCCACAAGAACATCCCCACCGATTACATCAACCGCGTATTCGATACGATGGAGCGCGCGGATTGGCACATATACCAGGTTCTGACCAAGCGCAGCTCGCTGATGCGCCGTTTCGTCCAGGGGCGTTATGGGGAGGGGAAGGCGCCACCGCATATCTGGCTCGGAGTTTCCATCGAGAACGACGCCGCGCTGACGCGCCTCCGGCACCTGAAACAGACCAACGCCTCGGTGCGTTTCGTTTCCTTCGAGCCGTTGCTCGGTCATCCGGGAGAGGTCGACCTGGAGGGCGTTCACTGGGTAATCGCGGGAGGGGAGAGCGGACCCGGAGCGCGTCCGATGCAGGCAAAGTGGGTTCGCGCATTACGCAACCAGTGCCGGAAGCAGGGCGTCGCTTTCTTTTTCAAGCAATGGGGCGGGCGTACACCGAAAGCGGGTGGGAATACTCTGGATGGACGGCAGTGGTTGGAATACCCGGAAATGGAAACAGGACGGCAGCTTGGTGCCCCGTTACAAGTGGCCGGAGCTCCGTCCGACGATGAAAACGAACCTCCCGATGTTGGTCCCTGGGCGCAGGAGAAACTGGAATGCCTCCGCAAATACCTCCATGCGTACACAACCATTCTCAGTAAGAAAAAATTCAAGGGATATTTCTACATTGACGCCTTTGCGGGTCCAGGAACGCTAAGGATCCGTCGACAACAACTGGAGGATTCCGCCCAGAAATTACTGCTCGAGGTCTCCGACCGTGGTGAGCAAGATGTTGATGAAGCCGAGTACATCAGCGGCTCCCCGAGTATCGCTCTGGAATTGGAAAGGCCTTTCTCACACTACGTTTTCATTGAAGTGGATAGGAATCGTTTAGATCAACTTGAAAGGCTGAAGGAAAAATACGAAAGTCCTAACCGGAAGATTTATCTTCGGGACAGAGACTGTAACGACTATCTGCGCAAATTGCTAGGGGAAAATAGGATACAGTGGAATCGTTGGCGTGGCGTCATCTTCTTGGATCCTTTTGGCATGCAGGTGCCTTGGGAAACCATTGTCGAAATTGGCAAGACCAAGGCTATTGAGGTTTTCATTAATTTCCCGGTGGGCATGGCCATCCAGCGCCTGCTTAAGAGGAGTGGACAATTCACGTCTAAAGAACGGGACAAACTCGACCAATACTTTGGAACTGGAGAATGGTACAACCTGCTTTACGATCACCGTACAGATATGTTCGGTGAAGACAACATCACCAAAATACAGAACGCTGGCGACGTCCTTGTGAAGTGGTATGGCGAACGACTCGAAGATGTTTTCGGCTACGTTTCTACAGCACGGGAGATTCATAACACCCGGGGCCGACCACTATACTACCTTATTTGGGCCGGACCCAATAAAACGGGCTTGAAGATCGCGGACTATGTGCTGAGACAGGGTGCGAGACGTGTCCGATAACCAGGGAAAAGCGAAACCCTGAAGGTGACCTTGGATCGGCAGCCGGCGAATCACCGGGCAGATTTCTGGACCATTCGGGGTTTTGGGGCGCCGAGAAACGGACTGCATACCACGCCTTGACCCGTCGCAAGGTGGACCCTAATGACTGTCAGGAAATGACGCTGGCTGTCGGCTGAGGCCATTCAGACTGACTCGGTCCTGATCACTTACCCACAGCCAGTTCCGCGAAGTGCCTGGGCTCCCGCTGTGGGCCCTCTGACCTACCATTCCTTCCAAGAGAAGAACCACAGCCGGCCGCATTTTCCGACCATTTCAATCCGTTTTTCAGAATCAACTAAAAAATTAGTTGACAAGTCGGACATCGCGAGGTATTTTGCAACTAAATTCTTAGTTGAAAGGGCTGCCAAATGGCGACCGGAGAAAAACCCGGCAGGAAGCTGACCCCGCTCGAAACCATGATCATGAACGTCCTGTGGGACGAGTCCCCCGCGGCGGTCAGGCAGGTGCAGGAGCGGCTGAATACCGTCAAGCCGATGGCCTACAACACGGTGCTGACCGTCATGCGCATCCTGCGCGACAAGGGCTTCCTGGCCTCGGAGCGGGAAGGCCGGTCCGATCTCTACCGCCCGGTGGTAACGCGGGAGGACATGGGGCGGCGCTCCCTTGGCGAGGTGATCGACTCGTTCTTTTCCGGCTCGGCCGAGGCCCTGGTCAGTCAGCTGCTGGACGGGCAGTCGCTCAGCGACGAGGAGTTGGCCGCGATCCGGCAGGAGCTGGACCGGGCCCTCGAGCGCAGGAAGGGAGGCCGGAAGTGAATGCAGCTTTGAACGGACTGGGCAGCGACCTGTTCGGGTGGTTCGGGCAGCTGAGTGTCGAGCTGGGGGTGTTGGCCCTGGTGGTTCTGGCAGTCAACCGCCTGCTGCGGATCAAGTCGCCGGCCCTGCGCCACCTGTTGTGGGTCGTCGTGCTGTTGAAGCCGGTTGTCGCCCTCGTTGTCAGCTCCCCCTATACGCTTTTCACGCCATTCACCCCGTTGGTGCCGCTGGCTGAGTACGGCCGGGATGCCCTCGCAATTCTGCCTGTCGAGCAACCAACGGCGCATGCAGCTGCTTTTCCGATAGTTGCCGCAAGCAGCGTGGGACTAACTGCAGCCGGCTGGGGGGCGTTACTGTGGATTGCAGGGGCGGCGCTGCTCATCGGGCGGATAGTGATCGGCTGCGGAATCCTCTGGCGCTTGCGGCGGCAGGCGCAGGTGCAGCGCGGCGGTCCGCTCTTCGATGCCATGCGTCAGGCGCGTCAGGCGTTCGACTGCCACCCCGGAGTCGAGGTGGCGACGTCACATTCCGTCGGCTTGCCGATGGTGGTGGGCATCCGGAGACCGGTCATTGTTTTCCCCGCCGACTTCGCGGACAAGCTTCGGCCGGATGAACTCTCACTGGTCCTCATGCACGAGCTGGGGCACGTGCGCCGCTGGGACAACCTCGTGCTGCTGCTGCACCGGCTGATCGCCGCCCTGTTTTTCTTCCACCCTGCGGTATGGCTTTGCGGCTGCATGTTGCGGCGGGAAGCGGAACAGGCGTGCGACGATCTCGTCGTATGCGCCACCGGCCGCTCCGAAACCTATGCGCGGGGTCTTGCCCGCGCCGCCCTGCTGACAGCCAACTCTAACCCCCTGACAAGGAGAATCCCCCTCGTGAACGCTTTTTCAGCAACAGAATCGGATCTGGCCCTGAGGATCCGCAGGTCGCTCGGCGGCGGTGCCCGCCGGATGGGAACGCGAGGCCGCGTGCTGGCGGTGGTCCTGCTCGGCCCCCTGATGGCCGTGACGCTTCCCTCCCACGGCAGTGAGGACGCCAGCCAGGGGGACGACCCGGCGATGGCCGAAGCCGCAACGGAATCGGGTCAGAAGGACGGAGCCTGGAGAGAAGCGCTGGCTGCGGATCCGGACGAATGGTCCGCGGAGCTGAAGGCCCGGCTCCTCGCGCTCAAGCCGGACAGCAGCATCGAGGAGATCGCCGAGGCGGTCCGCAAGCGCAGGCTTTGGCGGGATGCGCTGGCTGCGGATCCGGACGAGTGGTCCGCGGAGCTGAAGTCCCGGCTCCTCGCGCTGAATCCGGACAGCACCATCGAAGAGATCGCCGAGGGCGTCCGCAAGCGCAGGCTGTGGCGGGTGGCGATGGCTGCCGACCCGGACGAATGGTCCGCAGAGCTGAAGGCCAGGCTTCTCGCGCTCGATCCGGAAAGCACCATCGAAGAGATCGCCGCGGCGGTCCGCAAGCGCCGGGAGGGCAGTGGTCCAAATCTCGAAGCAACCGTGCGCCGCATCCGGGCGGCAGTTGAAAACGGCGGACTGACTGCCGAGGAAGGGCGCCGAAAAATGGAAGCGGTTCGCAAGCGCACATCCGGCAACGCCATGTTGAGCGACTTCCATCGGGGAGTGGTGGAGCGGGTAACGGCCACCCCGCCGGAGGAGTGGTCGGAGGAGCTGAAAGCCGACATCGCGCTCGCAGGATGGGACCTGGATGAGCTTGCCGGGCGGGCCCGCAATGCCAGGGTCCGGCGAGAGGCGATGGCTACCGATCCGGAGGAGTAGTCCCCGGAGTCCGAGGTCCGGCTTCCGCCGCTCAGACCGGACAGCTCCATCGAAGAGATCTCCGAGATGGTCCGCCGCAGGGTCCGGAGGCAAGCGCTGACCGAGAATTGGCCTTGGTGAACGGAAGGCCGGCGAACCCCCGGAAGCCGTATCGGAGCTTGGCCGGTCCGAGTTGTCAGCGGAGCCAGGGCAGCAGCTTCCGAGCCTGGCCGATTGGAGCAGTCAGCGGAACCCTGGGCCCGGCTGCCAGGCCCGGATCAAACGCCAGCGGTTGCCTCACCGAACCTGCCTGACTGGGCCCGCGCTGCTTTACCCGACCTACTCCGACTCATCCAGCGCTCCCGCCTGCGGGCCGGCGGCAGCCTCCCCCTCGGCCTTGATGGCCTCGAGGCGGGCGGACAGCCGGCGCACGATCCCGGGGTGCCGCCCGTACTGGTTCCGCCGCTCGGAGATGTCCTCCCCGAGGTTGAACAGCTCCCCGGGGAAATCGTGGTCGCGGTACCCCCGCTCCTCCTTGAACCAGTCCGGCTCGCCGTTGTCGTCGCCGGAGGGAGCGTCGATGAACACCCAGTCGTCCTCGCGCAGGGCGAAGCCCCCCGAGCAGCTGTGATGCACCGCGGAGCGGCGCACCGGCGCGTCGGTCCGGCCCTGCAGCAGCGGCAGCATGCTGATGCTGTCCTCCGCCTCTCCCGGGGGCAGCCGGACCCCGGTCAGCCCGGCGCAGGTAGCAAGGAAATCCCCGAGCAGGGTGAGCTGGCCGCAGACCGACCCTGCCGGCGCGACCCCGGGCCAGCGGGCGACGAACGGCACCCGGTGTCCGCCCTCCCAGGTGTCCCGCTTGGCGCCGCGCAGTTGGGCCATGCTGTAATGGCCGAACAGGCGCGCGTGCTCGTAGCAGCCGCCGGCCGCCGCCTGGATGCACTCGGGGCCGTTGTCGCTGGTGAAGACGAGCAGCGTGTCGTCGGCCAGCCCCTGCTCGTCGAGGGCGGCCATGACTTCCCCGACCACCCAGTCGACTTCGCATACGAAGTCGCCGTACAGGCCGGTCCCGCTGCGGCCGATGAAGGGCTCGTTGGGGACGATGGGCGTGTGCGGAGAGGTCAGCGGCAGGTAGAGGAAGAAGGGGTCGGAGCCTGCCTCGGCGATCCAGTCGCGGGCGCGGCGGACGAACTCGGGGACCATCTCCTCCAGCTTCCAGCCCGGCTTCATGGCTCCGGGCAGGCCGAACATCTCGTCCGGCTTCTGTTCGGTCGGCGCCGCGGCCAGCCGGTCCTGCTCGAACCAGGTGTAGGGGGGGAAGTTGGGCACGTCGACGCCGAAGTAATGGTCGAAGCCGCAGGCGAGAGGGCCGCCCCCGATCGGCTTGCTGTAGTCGATGTTGCGCTCGAGGGCCAGTCGCTGTTCCCCGTCGTGCTGCCCGATGGGCACGTCTCCGCAAGCCGGTTGGCCCTCCTTCGTCGCCCATTCCCAGCCGAGGTGCCACTTGCCGATGCAGGCGGTGCGGTAGCCCTGCTGTTGCAGCAGCCTGGCGACGGTCAGGCGGTCCGGTTCGATCAGGGGCGGATCCCAGGGCCACAGGACGCTGCTTTTCAGCGGCGTGCGCCAGCAGTAGCGCCCGGTGAGCAGGGCGTAGCGGCTGGGAGAGCAGACGCTGGAGGAGGCGTGGGCATCGGTGAAGCGCATCCCCTGGGCGGCGAGGCGGTCGAGGTGGGGCGTGGGGATCTTCGACTCCGGGTTGTTGCACCCCATGTCGCCGTACCCCATGTCGTCGGCGAGGATGTAAATGATGTTGGGCTGTTTCCGGGGCATGGCCGGACGTTCTCCTCTCAAAAAAGTTGCTCGCGCCGCAGGTCGAGCCACTCGAACTCGGCGCCGGTGAGCTCGATGTCGAACACGGCGGCGTTCTCCTCGCACTCGCGCGCGTTGCGCGGGGCCACCAGGGCGTAGATGTCGAGGTCCTGGTGCAGGACCCAGGCCAGGGCGATCTGCGGCACCGACACCCCCTTTTCTGCGGCCAGCTCCCCGGCGCGGTCGAGGCGCTCGAAGTTGCCTTCCGTGAAGTAGCAGTCGGTGAACCACTCGCCGAACTCCTCGCCCACCTCTTTCCGGTTCTGCCGCGTCAGCCGCCCGGAGAAGAACCCCCCGGCCAGGCTCGACCAGGTGAACAGCGGCATCCCCTGCTGCCGGTACCAGTCGCGGTCGGCGGCCCCGTCCGGCCCCGACAGGGACAGGCAGTCGGCCCAGGGCGGCTGCGCCTGCACCGCGAGGCTGAGGTTGGGGCTGCTGGCGGCGAACGGGACCAGCCCGTGCTTTCCGGCGTACTCGTTGGCCTCGGCGATGCGCCGTGCGGTCCAGTTGGAGCCGCCGAAGGCGCCGATGCGGCCGGCATCGAGGTGCTCGTTGAGGATCTCGACGATCGGACCGACGCCGCAGTCCGGGTCGTCCCGGTGCAGCAGGTGCAGGTCGATGCGGCCGTGGCGCTGCCGCGCCAGGGAATCGAACAGGTCGGCGGTGATGTCGAAAGAGGTGACGCGGCGGCGGTCGGCGTTGTGATGCGCCCCCTTGCCGATGACGAAGACCTCGTCCCGGTTGCCGCGCGCCTCCATCCAGCGGCCGAGCACCCGCTCGCAGGTGCCGCCGCCGTAGAGCGCCGCGGTGTCGAAGGCGTTGTACCCGGCGTCGAAGGCGGCGTCGAGAAGGTCGAAGCCGGCCTCGAGCTCCTCCTCGTTCAGCGAGACCGTGCCGAACACGAGGCGCGAGGGCCGCACCCGGGCGAACGGAAGGTCGCCGTATAGCATTGGTCAGGAGCTCCTCTCGGCGGGGTACTTCAGCCCCCATATACCGCGGATGCGGTCCATGAGGCGGACCAGCGCGAGGGTCTCGTCGAGGGGGATGGCGTCGCTTTCGAGCTTGCCGGCGCGCAGGTACCCGTTCACCGCCTCCGCTTCGAACTCGTAGCCGTTGCGGCGCAGCGGGAACTCGTAGCGCTCGGTGCGCCCACCGGACTCGAGGGTGACGCGCTCGGTCCTGTGGAAGGGCGGGTCCAGGGTGATCATGCCCCCGGTTCCGTGGATGCGGGCGCGGCCCTCGAAGGTGGTGCGCACGGCGCTGCGCAGCACGGCGATCTGCCCGCCGGAGTACCCGAGCAGCACGGCCGCCTGGTCGTCGACCCCGCTCCTCCCCATCTCGGCCAAAGCCTCGACGCGGTCGGGGTGCGGCCCCAGGACCATCGAGGCGAAGGCGAGGGTATAGATGCCGATGTCGAGCAGGCTGCCGCCTCCCAGTTGGGGGTTGAACAGCCGTTGCGTGGGATCGAAGCGGGCGCGGAAGCCGAACTCGGCGTCGAGCATGCGCACCTCGCCGATGGCCCCGGAGTCGAGCCATTCCCGCACCTTGATCATCCCCGGGATGAAGCGGGCCCACATCGCCTCCATCAGGAACAGCTTGCGCGAGCGCGCCGCGGCGATCATCTCACCGGCCTCGCCGGCGTTCAGGGCGAACGGCTTTTCGCACAGCACCGGCTTGCCCGCCTCCAGGGCGAGCAGGGTGTGCTCGCGGTGGAAGGGGTGCGGACTGCTGACGTAGACGATGTCGATGCCGGGGTCGGCGACGAGCTCGGCGTACGAGCCGTAGCGCCGCGGGACTTCGAAGCGGTCGCCGAAGGCGTCGGCGGTATCGGGGGCGCGGGAGCCGACCGCGGCGATCTCGGCGTCAGGCACCACCGACATGCCCTCCGCGAACATCTCCGCCATCCAGCCGGTAGCGAGGAATCCCCAGCGAATCCTGTCAGTCATCATTTGCCTTTCGTAGGGCGGCCTTCACTCCCGGTGGCAGGGGCTCCGGCGGTGCGCTTCCCCTCCATCCCGGTGCGGTCGCTTCCTGTCCTGGAGGCCAGTCCAATAGTGCGGCTCCACTCGGGAGTCGCTTTCGACCGCAGTGCTTGACCCGCTGCAAGCGGCTTCAAAAGAGTCTGCGAAACTCCGCTGCCGCTGACCAGGCGTTGGGCCTTTGGGTATTTCCCGCCCTTCCCACGTCGGCGGTACCGCAGGGGTCCGGCCATTGCTGGCGGTCAGGCACCATGCCGGCCACAGCACCTGTCCGCCCTTCCGCCTACCGCCGCCGTGAACCGGAAAAGGGACGGCCGGGCGTACGGCCATCGATTCGTCCAAGTCGTATTACGGGGCCACGCCGGAAATCAGTGGGAATGTGAGGGAATCTTCACACTCCCGTGCGCTGCCCAACACAGGGGATAGAGCAGGTTTCCGGGCCACGATGGATGCGAGCACGGGTGGTCCGGCCATTGCAGGCGGCCAGGCACCATGCCAATCGCCATCTGGATCAATCAGGAGCCCTTTCCGGCCAACCTTCTCATGAGCTAGTCCTGCCGCTTGAGTGCCGCCGACTCCCTCCCTCACAACCGCCTGCACATCGGTCAGACGCGTCCCCTGCCCGGTTCCGGTCACGGCTGATGCCACTTCCACCTTGTATGGGCGGGTCCACATCCACTACCGCCGGCGCATTGAGAGATCGCATTTCAACCCCGGTGGTGGTATAAAGCGCTACCTGGCCGGTTTCCTGCCCTATAAGACCAATGGGCCAAAGCAAGAGAAAGACCAAGCGGGCTGCCATCCGGCGAACGAGAGGGCTAAGTTGAGTGCGGTATGAGATGAGGTGTATCCTATGCCTGTCATAAATAAGCATTTATGCGCCCCTTATTTGACCAGAACCATCTTGCGGTTGGACTCCCAGGAATTCGTATTCAACCGGTAGACATAGAGTCCACTGGCCACTGCCTGCCCCTGATCATCGCGTCCGTCCCAATGGGTCTGATAGGCCCCGGCTGGGTAGACCCCGGCCATCAAGGTGGCCACCGATTGGCCGGTCGCATTGAATACTTGCAGGGAAAGGTCCACCCGTTTTCCCAGGTGAAACCCAATTCGGGTCGCCCGATTAAAGGGATTCGGATAGTTTTGCATCAGGTTGAAAGAGCGAGGTTCGGTGGCGTCCGATTGTCCTTCAATATGCGTAGGGAGATCCCTGGATGCCCACTTCAACAGTCCGTTGCGCGAGGTGATCCATAGATTGCCTTGGCTATCCATCAACAGAACCCCAGGCCTGAATTCCTCCCAAGGGAAATAGGTCCAGGTGGTTCCCTCCAACCAGCCAAATTCGTTCCCATTCCTTATCCAGAATTTGCCAGCTTCATCTTCCGCCATACTTATATATCCGACCCAGCGTCTTCCGTCTCGCTCGTATAGTCTCCACGTCTGATTCTCCCTAACGTACAAACCCTCATTTGAACCCGTCCAGAGTCGGTTCCTTCTATCCACAAAGAAGTTCTTTGGCCCCCCCCCATGGAGCCGGTAAGCCATCCACTGGCGTCCGTCGAAGGATATAAGGCTATACCAGTCTGGCTCGGCCTCCCTGTCTAAGTCGTGAATGATGAAATCCATCCAAATAGTACCGGCCCGATCTACTATTATCTGGTGAATATGGGCTCGATCGGGAATCCCATCGTCATAGCCGTATATCCACCAATCCTCCCCATCGAAACGATAGAGCTGCTGACTGACTACAAACCACATATCCCCGTTCGGCGCCGCAGCCATATGCATCCCATTTGACATGCCCTTGTAATGACGCCACCTCTGACCATCGAAGCGGCTGATGCCGACACCATCGCTAACCCATACATGCCCCTGTTGATCCACGTCCACATCCCATATTCCGCTTCCGCGGCTTGAAAGACCGTCCTCCTGGTCGAAAGTCGTCCACGTCTGGCCGTCGAAACGGCTGAGTCCGCCACTGGTTGCCACCCACAGATTGCCCGCTAGATCCTCCGCGATACCCCCCCCAATCACATTATGGGGTATGCCCTTTGCTACCCGTCCACCTTCCCCCTCGCGTACCACGAATTCCACCTCGGTCAGACGCGTTCCCTGCCCGGTTCCGGTCACGGCCGAGGGTATGTCCACCGGGGTGGGCAAGCCCACATCCACAACGGTGGGGGCATTGTACGACCGCGTCTGTACCCCGTCCTGGGTATAGAGTTCCACCTGTCCGTCTTGCTGCCCCATAAGACCGATGGGCCAAAGCAAGAGAAAGACCAGGCAGGCTCCCATCCGACGGACCGGATGGCTAAGCTGAGTGCGAGATGAGGTGTATCCTATGCCTGTCATAACACATGCTTCCCCATAATAGATTGGTTCGAAGTCCATCCACCGGCCGTTGGCGCCGATCTCGACTGTGCTGCCGGGACGACATCCCACCGATCCTTCGTCCCTCAGCGGCTGCCCGGCCTGTGGCGGGCGCCTGCGGATCTGGCCGCCCTCACCGATCCGGCCTCGATCCGGACCTATCTGGAGGGGGTAGGTTCCTGGCCTACCACCAGGCGACCCTGTCACCCCACCGGGGCATGCGGGGGGTCGTGGTCGAGACCGACGGGCATCCGTCGGCCGAAGCCCGCGCCCAGGCCGTGCTGGACCGGATCGCCGCCGGTCGCATCGCCTGACTACCGGAGGATCAGCACCTTCCGGTTCTTGACCTGCTTCCCGGCGAGGAGTTTGGCCACATAGACCCCGGTGCTCACTGAGCGCCCTTGGCTGTTCTTGCCATCCCATACCACCCTATGCCCCCCCGCCAGCCACGGTCCAAAGGGAACCAGCGTCCGCACCTTCTGCCCCAGCATGTTGAAGATCACAAGCTCTACTTGCATAGCCTCGGGCAGCGTGAACCGAAGAGCCATCGCCGGGTTGGCCGGATTCGGCAGGGCCTCCAGAACAACCCCCGAGGGCTCCTCCTCCAAGGGGAGCTCTTCTTGTGTGGCGTAATCCACCAACTCCGGACTGGCAGGTCCCATACTTACCCACCCATCCAAATCAGCCAGCGCCATCCGGGCTAGCTCGCCTTCCTCTTCTCCAGCAAAGTCAGCCGCTATCGCCTCATATTGGGCTCGCGCCGCTTCAATATCGAACAGGTAGTGGTGGTAGACATCCGCTATGTTGATCCGAGCCCATCCGCCCTCGGGTGACGTTGGCGCCGGCGCCGCTATCCCCCGATAGCCCTCCAGCGCCTCGGCAATCCGTCCAGCATTCAGCAAACTCCGCAGCTTCCACGCCCGAGCCTTCCGGAGCATTTCCGGAGTGCCCGCCTGTTGTTCAAGATCACGGGCAAGCTCGGAAAATGCTAGCATGTCTTGCCCACTGTTGCGCCACGTGGTGTAGAGTCGACTCAGCGCGCGCGGCGCCTTGGGATGGTCCGGGTGGTCCTCGACCACTTCTCGGTAAACTTCCGACGCCGCCCTCAGCTGTCCCGCATTCTCCAGTGCCCGGGCCTGCTCCAGTTGCACAGCAACACCATCTACGACAACCTTTGGGGCACCGATGAAGTTTTCGGTAGTGTCGACAGGCGAATAAATGATGTAGGATGCCGGCGAGAATAGGGAAGAAGAAGGACTGTTACTACCCCAATAGTTGTTCCGTGCGTAGAGCGTATCGTAATTCGCGGATTGATCGATATACACCGCGTAGCCAGAACCCGTTGGGACAATGTCGTTGAGCCCTGAGAAGGCATCGTCCAGCCAGGGGCGGGAATCCCCCTTCAGGAAGAGTTCATAGGAGCCATTGCTGTAAAAGTCGTTGGGGTGGTCAGGGTCGTCCAGCTCGGGCTCGGTCTCATTGTACATGCGCAATCCGACGGTGTCATTATGGGCAATCCGACAGTTCTCGAACACGGGATCGGTATTGTTGCCATATGCGTAGATCCCCCAATAGGTGCTTGAATCGACCCTGCAACTATCCAACGTCGACGTCGTTTCCGCCCTGATTTCGACGCCCTTATTGTTATCGTTGACAGTACAGCCGTATATGGGCACCGAGCAGTTTGAAAGGTAGAGTCCCACCGTTGCGTTGTCAGTTATAGTATTGTCCCGGATGCCGGTGCCTTGTTCGGTATTGTACAAATAGAGCCCGTAGAGATTATCCGTCAACGTGTTGCCCTGAATCGTTGGGCTGACCATGTTGCCCTGGATGCCATACACGCAGTCTGAAATCTCGTTGTTGTTCAGCTCGGCCGGCGTCGCCGATGAGGTAAAAATGCCTTTTTTTGCATGCTTAATTACGGCGTGATTGACCCTGCAAAGGGAGTCGACACTGCTGTCCCAGAAGAGAATCCCATCCCAATCGCCGCGTTCTGGAGAGGTCGCATCCGATTCAAAGGTAATCTGGTTCGTACTGGTGCCTTCCGTTACGAGCGTTCCGTGTACTTTGATCGCGCACAAACCCGGGTAAGGGGGGCCGCTCTGGTCATCCGAGTCCGCCGCAAATTGGATCGTCGAACCAGGCTCTATTGTGAGTGTCGCTCCAGAGGGTACGGTTACATCCCCGCTGACCGCTATGTCCCCCGACCACAATTCTTCGTTGGACAGCGTATCGGACAGGCTGGCGGTTTCCTCGATTTTGAACAGCCTGGCAGCGCCCGCGGCCAAGGTGATATCCTTCAGCACAAACCGTCCGTTGCTGTCCGTACTGTGCACCTGACGGTTTCCGGAGTGTTCGTCGGTAACAACATACATGCCTCGATCATTATCCGACGACTCCAGGTCATCCACATCTATGGTTATATCCACGGTTTGAATGGTTGTACCAGCCCAGAGATCGTATTTATTGAAAACCAGCAAATAGTCTCGGTAATTGTCGTCCGAATCGGTAAACCTACCAAACTCAAGGGAATCATCGTTGGCCCCCACGGCTTCCACAAAGCGGCCGGCTGGAATGTCGCTACCGGGAAAGGCCTCTTCCCAGGTTAAAGGAGCGAGTACATCTCCAAGGACTCGGAGCGTGTCGTTGACCATCTCTACATTATTCCAGTGAGGACCCCTCTTATTGCGATTCGGATTCGCATGCTCAACTAAGCCATCGTATCGATAATTGTCATCTATACAATTGGCCGCAATAGACGTATCAGGGTCAGAGCTTGTATAAAGAAAGTAGGTGACCCCCTTGGCGCCCCGTGATAACGCGAGGTTCACCTGGGCCTTCAACTCCGCATAGGTTGGACCTCGCCCAAACTGAACTCGACAACTGTCGTTCCACTGATCTGCTACATTGGGGATAAAATGCCACTCCGCCTTGCGATCTTCATTGAGCGCCGTGCGCACCATATCTCCAATTTCGCCCAACCCGGAAATAATCTCCCTGAATTCCTCCTGGACTTCAGTTTCATTGTCATGATTAGGGTGGAGCTCATAGATCTCCTGCATAAAGATATTGGCAGGTCCCGATAGAGAGTCTGGACCAAAGAAGTGGGTACGAAAGCTGTCCTGCTCCGTCGATGTCCAGCGTGAGTCTGTTGTGTTCCCGATGGCAATAATGCGGTGCTCGGTATCGTGGTCCCGAATAGTATTGATTACGGTGACCATGTTGTCATACGTGTCCGAATCGTAAATACCGTGTCCCTGATAGTCGATTTCATGGCCGATCTGGTAGCCGTAGAAAGCATCCTCATCGCCCCACTTGCTTTCCAATGAATCAACTACTACGTCCAGGAGATCCACCTCATCTGGAGTTAAAGGATTGTGATATCCAGCATTGAGCGAGTCTAAATCCCCGGCAAAACGCGTCAAATTATCATACTATGTATTGGCTGGGTTAGGATGGGCGATGTCTTCCGCTGCCTTATGCACGACAAACCCTCCACTACCATTCCACTGGGATATAATACTTTCTTCGAAATCCTGGACTCTGTTTCTATCGTAACTGACTCCTGGCGTATTAATCAGCAGATCAATTCCCAACGACTCGAGACTATCCACGTCGGTTTGGGTAAAAGAGGTATCTGCGTTTGCTCCTATCCCGATTAGCCCTCCCGGCTGCCAAACCCCAATTCTACACTCCGCATGCAGCGCCGTGTTAAGAACCAACAGCAACACAAGAGTGGATATTTTCGAATAACGTCCTTTAATACCCATTTCAAGATTGATTTTCACGATAAGCATTTATGCGCCCCTTATTTGACCAGAACCATCTTGCGGTTGGACTCCCAGGAATTCGTATTCAACCGGTAGACATAGAGCCCACTGGCCACTGCCTGCCCCTGATCATCCCGCCCGTCCCAATGGGTCTGATAGGCTCCGGCTGGGTAGGCTCCGGCCATCAAGGTGGCCACCGATTGGCCGGTCGCATTGAATACTTGCAGGGAAAGATTCACCCGTTTCCCCAGGTGAAACCCAATATGGGTCTCCCGATTAAAGGGATTCGGATAGTTTTGCATCAGGTTGAAAGAGCGAGGTTCGGTGGCGTCAGATTGTCCTTCAATATGCGTAGGGAGATCCCTGGATGCCCACTTCAACAGTCCGTTGCGCGAGGTGATCCATAGATTGCCTTGGCTATCCATCAACAGAACCCCAGGCCTGAATTCCTCCCAAGGAAAATAGGTCCATTTGGTTCCATCCAACCAACCAAATTCGTTCCCATTCCTTATCCAGAATTTGCCATCCTCATATTCCGCCATACTTATATGTCCTACCCAACGCCTTCTGCCTCTGTCGTATCGACGCCACGTCTGATTCTCCCTCACATATAAGCCATCACTTGATCCCACCCAGAGTCGATTCCTGCTATCCTCAAAAAACCCTTTTGCTCCCCCATAGAGCTGATAAGAGGTCCACTGGTGGCCGTCAAATGAGGTTAGGATATACCAATCTGGCTCAGCCTCTGTATCTAAGCCATGTATGATAAAAGCGGCCCATAAGGTACCGGACCGGTCTACTGTTATCCGTTCAATTTCGGCTCGATCAGGAATCCCATCTTCATAGCCGTATTTCCACCAGTCCTCCCCATCGAAACGATAAAGCTTGAATTCGGCGACATACCAGATATCCCCATTCGGCGCCGCAGCCAGATCTATCCCATTGGGCATGCCTTTGTAATGATGCCACCTCTGACCATCGAAGCGGCTGATGCCGGCCCCATCGATAGCCCACACATGCCCCTGTAGATCCACTTCCACATCCCTGATTCCGCGGCTTGAAAGACCATCCTCTCCAGTGAAGGTCGTCCAGGTTTGGCCGTCGAAGCGGCTGAGGCCTCCTCCGGTTGCCACCCACAGATTGCCCGCTAGATCCTCCGTGATACCGCCTATTCCATTGTTGGGTATGCTCTGTGCTACCCGACCACCTTCCCCCTCCCGTACCACGAATTCCACCTCGGTCAGGCGCGTCCCCTGTCCGGTTCCGGTCACGGCCGAGGGTATGTCCACCGGGGTGGGTAAGCCCACGTCCACGACTGTTGGCGAATTGTAGGACCGCGTCTGGACGCCGTCCTGGGTGTAGAGTTCCACTTGTCCGGCTTCCTGCCCTGTAAGACCGATGGGCGAAAGCAAGAGAAAGACCAGGCAGGCTGGCATCCGACGGACCCGATGGCTAAGCTGAGTGCGGAATGAAGGGTATCCTATGCCTGTCATAACACATGCTCCCTTTTTATAGATTGGTTTGAAGTCCATCCACCGGCCGTTGGCGCCGATCTCGACTGTGCTGCCGGGACGAAACCCCACCGCTCCTTCTTCCCCCAGCGGCTGCCCGGCCTGTGGCGGGCGCCTGCGGATCGTGGCCGCCCTCACCGTCCCTGAATGTGGTGTGTCCGCGTAAAGTGCTGTCTCCAATCCGGTAACCTTGATCAGGAACCCCCACATTGACGCCGTTAGGCCGATGTCGGGAAGGGGTGCCAAGGGTCTCGATCGTTCCCACACGACACCTACTCGCGATACGTGTCTTTCGACACTTTGACCACCAAAAGGCCAGGGATTCCTCCAGGGTCGTCCGGCGACCGGGGATCCGGTTCCTGAATCGGCAGGATTATTTTGGAAATTCAGAACTCCGGTTTAGGTTTTGCTTGCATTAGAAAGGAATTTGTCGGTGACAAACAATCCCCTATCCGTGACATTTCGGTGATACTTTTCGAGGGCCAATCCACGGCGGGACAGCCACATGCACGCCTTTGGGGGCTCAAAATTCCTTCCACTGCCAATTCAAGCCTGGCGTTCACCTGCTTCGGGGTTGATACACCCCCCTGCAGGCCGCGACTGTTCCTCACCGCCCAACGCCCGGGCAGTGCGGCCGACCGGAGAAAAGGCTATGGTGTGTATGATGTGGGAAGCGGGGGCAGGACGGTGAAGGTGGGACTTTACTTTGATGAACCCGCCCTGAAGCGGAAAGCCTGCTGTGAGAGGCTTTCCTTTTTATTCATGAAGGAGGGGGGCCGCTTGAAATCAGACAATCAAATGCCCAATCGCATGGTGACAGCCGAGACCAGAACATGAACCTCGAAGGACACGTCGCAGTCGTCACTGGAGCCAGCCGCGGCGTCGGACAGGCAATCGCAGATGCGCTGGAGGCGCGCGGCCTCGCCGTCGCAACCGTCGCGCGCCGCTTGGCGCGATTCACCGCGGATGTCTCGAACCCGGCCGATGTCGACCGCCTCAAAACCGCGGTCGAAGCCGAGCTCGGCCGGCCCACCGTTCTCGTCAATGCCGCCGGGGTCTTCGGCCCGATCGCCCTCGTACAGGACAGCGACCCCGAAGAATGGGTCGAAACGCTCATGATTGATGCGGTGGGGCCCTATCTCGTGTCCCGCGCGTTCCTCGGCGGTATGCTGGACGCAGGCTGGGGCCGGATCGTGAACCTTTCGTCCGCGGCGTCGCTGCACACGCCCGGACGGCTGAACAGCGCCTACGGCACGGCGAAGGTCGCTCTCAACCAGTTCACCCGGCACCTTGCGGCCGAACTGGAGGGGACGGGCGTCACGGCGAACGTCATCCATCCCGGCGACGTCAAGACCTCGATGTGGGCGGATATCCGCGACAAGATGGGCACCGTCAGCGAGAGCGGCTACCACGACTGGGTGGAGTGGGTGGAGCAAACGGGAGGGGATCCGCCGGAGAAGGCGGCCAGGCTCGTGATCGACATCGTCGAGAGCGACGTCAACGGGCGCTTTCTCTGGATCGACGATCCGCTGCAGACCCCGATCCCGAGCTGGGATTAGGGTGCAGAGTCGGCGGAGCAGGCCGGTTGACAACTGCGGAGAGCGCACGAAGTTCGCGCATGCACCCGATGCCGTGAGCATGCCAAGCTGGAAACTGCCGTATTCCTTCCTCATGAGCCCAGGATCCCATGCCCCCACAACGCGTCATCCTCTTCGTCCTCGACGGACTGCGGCCCGACGGCTTGCAGCAGGCATCCACCCCCTGCGTCGACCGCCTGATCAGCCGGGGCGCCTGCACCTGGACGGCCCGCACCGTGATGCCCTCGGCAACCCTGCCATGCCACACCTCGATGTTTCGCGGCGTGACCCCGGAACGGCACGGCATCACCACCAACACCTGGGTCCCCCAGGTCAGACCGGTGCCCAGCTTGGTCGACGTGCTGCACCGGGCAGGGAAGCGCACCGCCTTCTTCTACAACTGGGAACAGCTGCGCGACCTGGCCGACCCGGGCTCGCTGGATCGCTCCTGCTTCATGAACAATACCCGCGAGCCGGAGGGCGACCGGGAGTTGGCCGGCCTGGCCGCGGCGACGCTGCGGGAATGGACGCCCGACTTCGCCTTCGTCTACCTCGGCTGCACCGATATAGCAGGGCACGGCCACGGCTGGATGTCGGCCGAATACCTCGCCGCCATCGGGCGGGCGGACGAGGCCATCGGCGCGGTGCTGGAGGCGGTCGACCTGGAAGAGACCGCGGTCATCGTCACCAGCGACCACGGGGGGCACGAGCGCACCCACGGCACCGAGATGGACGAGGACATGACCATTCCCTGGGTGATCGCCGGTCCTGGGGTGTCCCCCGGACGCAGCCTGCGGGAGCCGGTGAGCATCATCGACAACCCGGCGACCATTGCCGCCCTGCTCGAAGTGGCGCCGGCGGAGGACTGGGCCGGGCAGGTGGTCCGGGAAGCCCTCGCATAACGAACCGGCCGGGGCCGCTGGAGCCCGCAGAGCCTCCACACCTGCGGACCGGTTGGAGGCGCCCTATCTTCGCGGCAGCGACTCACCACCTGAACGGAGACCTCCATGATCATCGACACCCACACCCACTTCTACGATCCCACCCGGCCCGAAGGCGTTCCCTGGCCGCCCCCGGACAACAAGCTCCTCTACCGCACCGTGCTGCCCGAGCACTTCGTGGCGGAAGCCTCTCCGCACGGGGTGACCGGGACCGTGGTGGTCGAGGCGGCCTGCACGGTCGAGGACAACCAGTGGATTCTCGACATGGCCGACCGCGACCCCGTCATCGTCGGCTACGTGGGGAGGCTGGAAAGCGGCACCCCCCAGTTCGCCGGACAGGTGGAGCGCTTCTCCGCCCATCCCGTCTTCCGCGGCATCCGCGCCTGGGGGGACCTCGACGGCGGCTTCCTCGACGAGACGAAGCTGCTGGCGGAGAAGAACCTCGTCCTCGACTGCATGCCGGGTGACGCCGAGGCGCGCGCCGGCATGCTGCGGCTCGCCCGCGAGCTGCCGGACCTCACCCTGGTGATCGAGCACGTCGCCAGCGTTCCCATCGACGGCGGGCCGCCCGACCCGGACTGGGTCGCCTTCATCCAGGCCGCGGGCGCCAACTCCAACGTCTACATGAAGGTGTCGGCGTATACGGAAAACAGCACCGAGCAGCCCGCCCCCGGCGACGTCGACTACTACCGGCCGGCCCTCGATGCGATGTGGAACGCCTTCGGCGAGGAGCGTCTGTTCTTCGGCAGCAACTGGCCGGTGTGCGAGCGCGCGGCGACCTACGCCACCTGCTTCGGCATCGTGCGGGAATACTTCGACGGGAAGGGGGCCGAGGCGGCGGAGAAGTTCTTCTGGAAGAACGCCAGGGCCGCCTACGAGTGGCCGGACCGCTGAGAGCCTGACCGCTGGGGGCCTTCCCGGGCGCTTGGCCCCCTGACAAACCGCAGGCCCATACCCAGGGCCGGGATTGTCAGGGACCTGACCGAATTCGCTGAGCCCCTCGGCCGGGGCCGCTGAAGGCCTGACCGGTCCGCTGAAACCCCTACTCGACCGCGAACAGCCGGTTGCGCGCCGGCAGGCTGACGATCTTCGAGTAATGCCGCACCTGCAGGTCCGGGTGCCCGGCGTCGATCGCCGTCGGCGCCTCGATCACGAAGTCGGCGAAGTGGGGGGCGTTGAAGGCGACGAAAGCGAGCGCCAGGCAGTCGACGAGCCGCTCCGGCCGCTCAGACAGGTCGGGGAAGGCGAGCGGACCGGTGTCGACCTGGTAGATGTCGTCCTCGCGGCGCGTGTTCATCGTCTTCACCGGGCACTCGATCAGGGCCCGCAGCCCGGTGCCGTCGTCGCCGATTTCGGTCTGCGAGACCAGCGGCGCGAAGCGGTAGGTCTCCTCGCGGACCGCGGCGTTCGAGGGCAGCTCGCGCACCGCGGACCCTTCCACCAGGTGCAGGTCGTAGCCGCCGAACATCTCCTCGTACGGCCGCGTGTCCCGGTAGCGGTCGCTGAGGTAGGCGTGGCGCCGGAAAATCAGGCCGTGGCGGGCGCTGAAGATCGGCAGGAAGTCGTAGTTGTCCGCCTGGAACAGGTCCTTCTCGTCGAAGGTGTTCTCGCTCTTGCAGGAGGCGGTCTGGTAGAAATCCTCGCAGACCCCCTCGCGGTCGTCGAGGATGCGGGTGCGCGACTCGATCCAGAAGCGCACCTCGTTGGCGGCCCCCTTCCCGATCAGGAACGAGCGCCCGTAGTCGAGCGGGGTCATGTCGATCTGCTGTCCGTCGGTCATAACGACTCCTTTCACGCCCGGCGCCGCGCGCGGCGTCAGTGCCTGCGCGCGATTAAGTAAGGCCACGAACGAAGGAAAGGACCAACGGCGTTCTTTCGCCGATGCTACAGAGGCCGGGATTCTGCCGGGTAAGCCTGCGCGAGGGCAACGCCGCGAACCGAATGCAGCGGCGGCCGAATTCAAGCGGGACCTGCGCGCGCAGGCACTGTAAATCCGGCGTCCCGGAAGGCGCCGGACAATCCAATTACTTCACGAAACGATACGCCCCGCGGAACAGCTCGATCCACGGGCTGAAGGCGGATGCGTCCCAGTCTCCGGGGCGGTAGGACAGCTGCACGTTGCGGAAGACCCGCTCCGGGTGCGGCATCATGATGGTGACGCGGCCGTCGTCGCTGGTCGCCGCGGCCACTCCCGCGGTCGAGCCGTTCGGGTTGAACGGGTAGCTGTCCGCCGCCTGCCCGCGGTTGTCGACGTAGCGCATTCCGAGCTGATCGTTCGCCGACAGCCGCTCGAAACCGCCCTCCGGGAACTCGACACGGCCCTCGCCGTGGGCGACGGCGATCGGCAGCCGCGACCCCTCCATGCCGGAAAGCAGCACCGACCGCGTCGCCTCGACCTCGACCGTGACCTGGCGCGCCTCGAACTGCTCGCTGCGGTTGCGGGCGAAGCGCGGCCAGCCCTCGCTGCCGGGAATCAGCGCGGCGAGATGGGCGAGCATCTGGCAGCCGTTGCAGACCCCGAGGGTCACCGTGCCGGGGCGCGCGAAGAAGGCGGCGAACATGTCGCGGAGCGGCTCGTTGAACAGGATCGAGCGCGCCCACCCGGCGCCGGCTCCGAGCACGTCGCCGTAGCTGAAGCCCCCGCAGGCGGCCAGCGCTTGGAACCCGGAGAGGTCGGCGCGGCCGTCGATCAGGTCGGTCATGGTGACGTCGACCGCCTCGAACCCGGCCGCGTCGAAGGCGGCGGCCATCTCGACCTGGCCGTTTATGCCCTGCTCGCGAAGGATGGCGGCGCGCGGAGCCGTCAGGCCGGTCCCGGGTGGTCTGGTTTCGGATTTGTCCGGGGCCGTCGAGGCGGGGTCGAATGCGACCGCGTAGCGCGGCCCCGGGTCGGAGAAGTCGGCGTTGAAGGCCCGCTCCTCTGCGGCGCAGTCCGGGTTGTCGCGCAGGGCCTGCATGCGGAAGGTCAGCTCGGACCAGGCGGCTTTCAGTTCGGCTGTGGGTTCCCGGAAGAGCTCGGCGCCGTTTTGAAGGATGACGATCTCGCGACGGTTGGTGCCGCCGGCCCCGCCGTTGTCCGGGCTGAGGGGGCCGCTGCTGCCCGGGTCGGCGTCCCCGCTGTCCTGGCGGCTGGTGCTGCTTTTTTCCGGGCGGGTTTCTCCGCTGCCCGGGCCGGTGTCCCCGCCGTTCCGAGGTTCCGGGCCGCTGCTCTCCGGGGCGGGTTCGTCGCTGCCCTGGAGGCCGGCGCCATCCCTGTCCTGGCCGGCGCCCCCGCTGTCCGGGCCGGCCCCGCCGATGTCAGGGCTGCTCCTGCCCGGGTCGGCGTCCCCCCTGTCCTGGCGGCTGGTGCTGCTCTTTTCCGGGCGGGTTTCTCCGCTGCCCGGGCGGGTGTCCCCGCCGTTCCGAGGTTCCGGGCCGCTGCTCTCCGGGGCGGGTCCGTAGCTGTTCTGGGGTCCCGAACCGCTGCTGCCCGGCCGACCGGGTCCGTCGCTGTCCCGGGGTCCGGCTCCCCCGCTGTCCGGGCGGCCGACCTCGTGCGTGCAGTTCGCGAGCCCGTTCGCTTCCACCACCGCCAGTACCCGCTCGAGATCGGCGCCGCGGACCTGCAGCAGGGCCCCGATCTCCTCGGAGAACAGCGCCGCCAGCGGGTCCTCGCCGAGCCCGTCGAGGGTCAGCTCCAGCCCGGTTCGGGCCCCGAAAGCCATCTCGGCCGCGGCGACGAACAGCCCGCCGTCGGAGCGGTCGTGGTATGCGAGCAGCAGCCCTTCGGCAATCAGCTCCTGCACCGCGGCGAACAGCCGGCGCACGTCCTCCGGCTCGACGTCGGGGGCCTCGTCCCCGACCTGGCTGTAGACCTGGGCAAGGCAGGAGCCCCCGAGGCGGTTGCGGCCGCGCCCGAGGTCGATCAGCAGCAGGCGGCTGTCCGCCTCCGGCTTGAGGTCCGGGGTGACCGTTGCGCGGATGTCGGCGACCGGGGCGAACGCCGAGACCACCAGGCTCAGGGGGGCGGCGATGGAGTGGTCGGCGCCGCGGCTGTCGCGCCAGGCCGCCCGCATCGACAGGGAGTCCTTGCCGACCGGAATAGAGACACCGAGCCGCGGGCAGAACTCCATGCCGACCGCCTCGACCGTGTCGTAAAGGGCGGCGTCCTCCCCCTCCTCGCCGCAGGCGCACATCCAGTTGGCGGAGAGCTTGACCTTTTCGATGGGCCCGATCCGGGCCGCGGCGATGTTGGTGACCGCCTCGGCGATCGCCATGCGCCCCGAAGCCGGCGGGTCGATCAGCGCCAGCGGCGCGCGCTCTCCCATGGCCATGGCGGATCCGCGGAAGTCGCGGAACGAGGCCGCGGTCACCGCGACGTCGGAGATCGGCGTCTGCCAGGGGCCGGCCATCTGGTCGCGGGCGATCAGGCCGGTGACCGTGCGGTCGGCGATCGTAATGAGAAAGGTCTTGTCGGCGACCGCGGGGAAGCGCAGCAGACGGCCGACTGCTTCGGCGATGGTCACCTCCGAAAGGTCGAGGGGCTCAGGCCGGCCGGCGCCGCGGCTGACGTCGCGGTGCATGCGCGGCGGCTTTCCGAGGATGACCTCGAGCGGCATCTCCCCGACCGGGTTGCCCCCGAGCAGCGGGTCGGACACGGACAAGTTGCCGTCGCCGGTGATCTCGCCGATGACGGCATGGAGGCAGCGCTCGCGGCGGGCGAGGCGCTCGAAGCGCTCCAGGTCGGCGGCCCGCACCACCAGCACGTAGCGCTCCTGCGCCTCGTTGCACCAGATCTCCATCGGGCTCATCCCCGGGTCGTCGTTGGGGATCGCCCGCAGGTCGAAGCGGGCCCCCTGCCCCTCGACCAGCTCCGGGCAGGCGTTCGACAGCCCGCCGGCGCCGACGTCGTGGATGCTGACGATGGGGTTGGCGTCCCCCAGGGAGATGCAGCGGCTGATCAGCTCCTGGCAGCGGCGCTGCATCTCCGGGTTGTCCCGCTGCACCGAGGCGAAGTCGAGGTCGGCGAGGTTGCTGCCGCTGTCCATGCTCGAGGCGTAGCCGCCGCCGAGGCCGATCAGCATCGCCGGCCCGCCGAGCTGCACCACCCGGTCCCCCGGCTGCGGCTGCTTCTTCTCGACCTGCCCGGCGGAGATCAGGCCGACCCCGCCGGCCACCATGATCGGCTTGTGGTAGCCGCGGTAGCGGCCGGCCGCGGTCTCCTCGAAGGTGCGGAAAAGGCCGAGGATGTTGGGGCGGCCGAACTCGTTGCCGAAGGCGGCGCCGCCGAGGGGGCCGTCGGTCATGATCTGCAGCGGCGTCGCCAAGCGCTCGGGGAACTCGGCGAAGTCGCGCTCCCAGGGCTGCGCGAATCCCGGGATGCGCAGGTGGGAGGTGTAGAAGGCGCAGAGCCCGGCCTGGGACTGGCCGCCGATGCCGGTCGCCCCCTCGTCGCGGATCTCGCCCCCGACCCCGGTCGAGGCCCCGGGGAAGGGGGAGATCGCCGTCGGGTGGTTGTGGGTCTCCACCTTGCAGAGGATGTGGCTCAGCTGGTCGCGGTACCCGTAGGCGAAGGGGCCCTCCGAGCCCGGGCGGAACGAGGGCGTTTGCCAGCCCTCGATGACGCCGGCGTTGTCGGCGTACGCCTTCACCGTCCCCTGCGGGCAGCGCGCGTGGGTGTGGCGGATCATGGCGAACAGGGAGCGCTCGCGCCGGGCGCCGTCGACGGTCCAGCCGGCGTTGAAGATCTTGTGGCGGCAGTGCTCGGAGTTGACGTTGGCGAACATCACCAGCTCGACGTCGGTCGGGTCGCGCCGGAGCGCAGCGAAGGCGTCGAACAGGTAGCGGATCTCGTCGTCCGACAGGGCGAGGCCCATCTCCCCGTTGGCCCGCTCCAGGGCCGCGGGCCCTTCGGCGAGGGATACCCGCTGCAGCGGCCGCGGAGCGACCTCGGAGAAGAGGGAGGCGTCGTCATGCAGGACCGCCTCGGTCATGCGGTCGTGCAGCAGGGGCAGCAGGGAGGCGGGGGAGAAAGGGCCGTCTCCGAGGATGCGGTACTCGGTGCCCCGCTCGATGCGGGCGACCGAGGCCAGGCCGCAGTTGCGCAGGATGTCGGTCGCCTTGGTCGACCAGGGGGAGATGGTCCCGGGGCGGGGAGCGATGCAGATGGAGGTGGCTGCGCTTATGTCAGGGTCCTCGGTGGGGGTGCGGCCCGGGCCGGCGGGGTCGCCGAAGACCAGGGCTTCCAAGCGGTCGCGGTCGCCGCCCTGCCAGTGAACGAGGTAGAAATGGCGCGCCTCCAGCCCCCGGACCGCGGGCTCGGCCTGCCGGCAGCGCTGCAGCAGCGCCTCCCGGCGAAAATCGGACAAGGCGTTCGGGCCGGGGAGCCGCAGTATGTTCATGAGCCGTAGTGGGTTACGGGTGCTCTGGAGGCCGGGGTGTCGGGAGTGTTGGAAATCTACCGGCGCGGCCGGGGGGCTTCAAGGAATCCGGCATGAAATCGGCCGTTGCGGTGAATCAGCAGTATTTATTGTTGGTGTGTCGGGGTGTTTCGGGGGTGCCGCGAGCATCAGAAGCCGGGACAGTGCTTCGACCCACTATCTGTAAATGCTGAGCCGACCCGGTCACCATCTTCTTTGTATTGGGGGCCGGTAGGACTGGTCTACCTTTGACCGGAAGCGAACTGATTCTAGGTTCTTGACACTGGCTGGCGGTTCTGCAGAGGCGATCAAACCATGGACGGACGCGGGAACCCCCGGGGCCGTTACCGAAACCGATTGATCTCTACCGAATCCGAACTGGTGCAGGGTGGACCGTAAAGGAGATAAAACGTGAGTGATCCACAGCACACCTTTCGCTTCGTCATCGATGCTTGGGAACCGGGGGAGTTTCCCATGGCTCGGCTGGCGGAATACATGGCTGAACTAGCCCAGTTGTTCGGCGAGGACGAACATGTCCATTTCGATCGTCTTGAACCCGGGAGTACGGTCCTTGTTCAGCATGTAGACGGGGATGCGGTTGCAGCGGTCCAGGAACGTCTGAGTATTGCCGGAGACGCCCACGCCCCGGAAGATATTGCGAAGCCATACAGGGCGATTGACCGCCGCTTGGCTGAAGACGGCGCAACGGCAAGCCTCCGGGAAACTGACGGGACCGAGATTCTGTTATTCCCTGGTCCGGAAAGGACGCAGCCCCCGACGTTTGGCCCATTCCGGCAGGACGGGGTCTTTGACGGGACTTTGATCCGTGTAGGCGGCAGGGATGAGACCGTTCCGGTACACCTGCTGGACGGCGATGTAGTCCATAGTTGCAACGCGACCAGGGAGATGGCCCGACGCTTGGCACCTCACCTTTTCAGCGGAACGATTCGTGTTGTCGGCAACGGTCGTTGGAAACGCGATGAGGAGGGCAAGTGGATCCTGTTGCGTTTCGACATAAAAGATTTCGAGGTCCTGGACGACAGGCCTCTCCCCGAGGTTGTACAGCAACTCCGCGAGGTCCAAGGCAGTGGCTGGCGGGACATCGACAATCCCCTGGCAGAACTCCAGCGCTTGCGGGAAGAGGCCGAAAACAGTCACTGATGGCTGTATTCGATGCCACGGCCCTGATTCACCTTCTGGAGCCAGCCGCCCCTGCTATCACCGATCCAGCAACTCAGAAACCTTTGGCCGATGCCAAGGCCCGGATCGACAATCTCGTTCAGACGTTGGAGCAGAAGCGTGAACGGATCATCGTTCCTACGCCGGCACTTGGTGAAGTCCTCGTACACGCCAACGACGCGGTGGCCAGTTATCTCGAAGTTCTCAACAACACTTCCCGTTTCCGCATTGCCCCTTTCGACCAACGTGCTGCCATCGAGCTCGCCGCCATTACTCGAGAAGGATCAACTGGGCAGAGTTTTCGCGTGGGTGCCAGCAGCACCCGGGCTTCGTTAAAGTTCGATAGGCAGATAGTTGCCATTGCCCGGGTTGAAGGTGAAACCACGATCTACTCTGATGACGCCGACTTGGGGAAGCTGGGAGAGTCACTGAACTTCAAAGTGATCAGGACCTACGACCTACCGATTCCACCGGACGAGCAGACACAGTTGTTCTGATTCGCCCCAGGGTTCTCCGGCGCGGTGACTTTCGCAAATCAAAGGAGAGCGACGACCAATGCCTTCGAGACCGCCGGGACCAAGACCGATCCCTCCCGCCGGCGGGGCCGCTGACCAAGCCGGGCACGCTCGATTTCTCGTTTCCGCGAGGTGAGGGACTTCCATTTCGGGGCGATTGAGGAATTCTCCCGTCGTTTCCACCTGGACGGCATCGAGATAACCTTCCGCAGTGGCAATCACTTCCCTTACATCCGCTCGATTTCTAGTGAACGACAGCACCTGATGACCGAACTGAGGGGGCTCAAGCCGGGTACCGGTGAATGCGGCACGAGGGACCATATGGCGTTTCAGTTCGGGGTCTACCCGGGTCCCATGGCCTCGGATTTTCTCAACGACAACGCGGAAGGACGAAAATGACAGTGGAAATCGAACCAGGACCGGCGCAGCTGCGCGAGTGCAGCTATGCCGTCGTGCGTGGATTGTTCGACGCCGCAACAACTGAGCGGCTGCGCGGGATCTGTGAGCGGGTGCTGGAACAGTGGCGGCGGGCGCCGCGCTCCGACAATCCACCTGTCAGCCCCCGGGCGAATTACATGAGGCACCTGAACGACCCGGAATACCACCGCGGTCATCCCGACGATCTCGCCTTTCTGCTCAATGCCATAGGAGCCCCCCAGGTTGTCGAACCACTGACCACGGCCTTGGAGGAAGAGTACCTGTTCGCCATGGCCAGCCTCTACTTCAATCCGGCGTTGGAGAGTCAGGACGGGTTCTGGCACAAGGACAAAATCGGCGAAGAAGCCGACGTATCCCGGATCAGGGAAACCGGCGCGGGATTGCAGATGCAGATTGCGCTGGTTCCTTCCGACGATCTCGAACTGGTGCCGGGGTCGCACTTGCGTGAATACTCCCCCGAAGAGCACGCGATTTGCGTCGCCGACGGCGAGATTCACAATCGGTCGAATGACATGCCGGGAGCGGTTCGCCTCCACCTCGAACCCGGCGACGCGGCGATGTTTACCCAGTTGTGCATCCATCGCGGCCGCTATCACGCGGACAAACTCAGGCGCACGATGATGATCTCGGTGAAAAAACGGGCCGCCGCCCAGTTCTCGATCCGCCGGCGGGGACTGGATTACAGCTGCGACCAGCCGTGGTTCCTGATGCCGCAATACTTGAATGGCGTGAACGAGCATGCCCGGGCGTTCTTCCGGGAGTTCGTCGAATTCTACTCCCCGTATTGGCGGAGCCGGCTCACGGAAGTGTTGAAGTACTCGAGCTTGCTGCAGAGGCTTGAGGAGGCAGGGGAGCCATACCCGTTTTTCGATGAGTAAGCCCACTTGGCGTAAGGCTGGCAGAGCCGGAGAACGGGTCCGGGGTCGATGAGAAAGGAGCGAATTCCTATATGAAGCCGATTTATATCCTTGCCACCATTCCAGGCGTTCTTCTCCCGGCTGCCGGCTGGGGTGTCGGAGAAGGGGCCAGCGAGTATGCGGAGGAGGTCGTTGAGCGCTCGGTCGAATTTCAGCCGGGAGGACGGCTGTCGCTTGTCAACGTGAACGGAGCTATATCCGTCGGCACCTGGGACCGGCACGAGGTGACGATGAAGGCGGAGAAGCGGGCAGGTGCCGGCAGCGAGGAAGAAGCAAGGCAGCTGCTGGAGGAGACCACGGTGAAGTTCGACCGTACCGGGAACCTGATTGACATCCGCACGGAAGTAGCCCAACCGAAACGGAAGCGGAACGTCAGTGTGGCCTACACATTGACGGTTCCCGAGGAGATCGACCTGAAGTTGAGATCGGTCAATGGAGGCATACAGGCCAAAGATGTTTCAGGCGGGGTGGATGCGAAGACGACCAACGGCCGCATTGAGCTTGCTGGGATAACCGGGGTGGTCAAGGCCAGGACCACGAACGGCAAGGTCGATCTGTCGGAGGTCCTGGGACGGATAGGGGCCAATGCCACGAACGGAAAGATCGAGGTGGTGATTTCCGAACTCAGCGAGGGACCCCATGATATCCGGGCCTCAACGACAAACGGCGGCATCGAGGTTTCGCTGCCCAGGGGGCTGAAGGCGCACCTGAAAGCATCCACGGTAAACGGGAGTATCGATTCGGATTTTCCTGTTGCGGTGAAGGGCCGGATCGGGAAGTCGGTCGACGGAACAATAAACGGCGGCGGGAGACTGATTGATTTGAAGACGACGAATGGTTCGATTCGGTTGAAAGAGCTGGAGCCGGGCAGCGTCCGGTAAACAACGACGAACCTGAACGAAGGGAATTGAATGGCCAGCAGGATAGTCGACATACAGGTATGTAAACTGCAACCGCCGCCCCCGAGCGAGGAAGGGACGCCGGCCCGCCGCCCGTCATGGGGGCAGACGTTCGTCCAGGCGACCCCCCTGGACCGGTTCGACCAGCAGGTCCGTCGACGGGAGCCCGGCGGACTGGTGTGGGTCAAGGTCACTGCCGATGACGGAACCTGGGGCCTGGGGCTTGCCGACACCGGCCACGTGGCGGCGATCCTCATCGAGGAGTGTCTCGCGCCGCTGGTTGTCGGGCAGGAGGTGGGTGCGATCGACCTTTGCAACGATCTGATGTGGCGGGGGACGCTTTCTTTCGGAAACGAAGGTCTGACCGCCCGCGCGGTGGCCGGGGTGGATCTGGCGTTGTGGGATCTGTGGGGCAAGACCCTGGATCAACCGGTCTATCGGCTCGCCGGGGGACCCGCGCGCCGTTCCATGGATGTGTATGTGACGGGCAACGACGTGGACTGGAGTCTGGAACTCGGGTTCAGGAAGTTCAAGCTGGCTCGGCCTCACGGCGTCTACGACGGGCAGGCCGGCATCGACGGCACTGTCGAACTGATCGCCAGGACCCGCGAGCTGATCGGTCCGGACGCGGACTTGATGCTCGACTGCTGGATGGCTTACGACGCCGATTACGCCGTGCAGATGTGCGAAGCCCTGCGCCCCTACCGGATGCGGTGGATGGAGGAGATGCTGGTCCCGCACGACTGGAAGGGGCTGAAAGCGGTGCGCCGGCGCGTTCCCTGGCAGACCCTTGCCACCGGAGAGCACTGGGCGACGCGCTGGCCCGGGATGCGGGCGGTGGAGGAGAGCCTGATTGACCTCGTTCAGGCAGACCTCCTCTGGATCGGCGGTTTTACCGAGGCGATGAAGCTGGCGCACTTTGCGGACGCGGCCGGCGTTCCGATGTGTCTGCACACCGGCGCCAACAATCCGTACGGACAGCACTGGACGGCCGCCATGCCCAACACGCCGTTGATCGAGATGTTTCAGGCATCGCCGCCGGGCGTGCCGTTGCAGGAGTGCTACCTGGGGTCGCCTTCGGAATCGGGACGAGGCAGCTATCGAACGCCGCCGGGAACACCGATGCCGGAAAACGGCAAACTCGGGCTGCCGCCGGGGCCCGGCTTCGGACTTCAGGTGCCCGAGGAGTGGCTGAAACCGGTCTGAGATGCCCGGCAGCGACTCGAAACTCAATCCGGATCTGTTAAGCGCCCGATGCCAGCGAGACGTCGGGCGCTTTTTCATGCCCGGGAGGAACCGCCGCTGCACCCAAACGTACCGGGAATGTCGGCGCAGAGATGCTCGAGTCCCGGCGTTTTTGGAAAGGTCGTGGTTCCGAGAAGCCATCAGTTGCGAAAGAATGAGCCGCTGATCTTCCTTTGACCCCCGGCAACCGTGGATCTGTGGGAGAGGTAAGAATCATGCATTGTCTGATAGCTTTGGCCCTGACCTGTCTGGCGCCATTGGAAATTGGAGGGAGTGAAACCGCAGTCATCGACAGTGGCGCGGTCGAAGGAGCCAGGTATCAAATCGCAATACCCCCCGAGCACAACGGAAAGTTGCTTCTGTACGCGCCTGGGTACCGCCCCAAGGAACAGCCCCTGACCGCAAACTTGAGCATCACCACCGAAATGAATGCTGCATTGTTGAAGGACGGGTGGATGCTGGCAATCACGAGCTACAGGCGAAACGGCTGGATAATTGATGACGCCATGGCTGATCTGGACAACCTTTATGAAATCATCGCTTCGAAGTATGGCGCCCCGAAGCGGACTGTCGTGCTGGGCAGTTCCATGGGTGGACAGATAGTGGTTCGGCTGGCCGAACGGTCCGGCGGGGAACCGGGCTACGACGGCTACATCTCTGTCTGCGCAGCCCTCGGTGTGTCCAAAGAGCCGGACAAGCGCCGCCTCATAAACTTCGCCCCAAAAGGGCAGATCCTCTTCTTGTCGAACCAGGACGAGCTGGCCGATGTGACCGCCTATACCATTCGCAGTCTGGCATCCGCATTCAGGCCGGCCATCTGGGGGATCGTGCGCGACGGGCATTGCAACATGCTGCCCGGTGAGCGTCTGACGGCCGTTCTGGCAATGGATGCCTATCTCGACACAGGGGAGCTGAATCGCCTCCACGACGCGACTGAGTATCTCGAGCCGCCCGCCTCGGTAGCCCTTTTTCGGGACGGGTGGGCTTACGCAAGGATCGCCAGGCTGACGAGCAGCCTCGATACGGAGTTTGTCCCCGAGGATTTTTCCCGCCTTGGTATCGAGAAGGGAGAGCGGTTCCTCTTCAGTTATGGAGATTTCACCTCGGAGCCGTTCTACGGCACGACTTATTCGGATGTCGAAAGGGGCGACTGGATCGCATTCCACCTTGCGACGGGTTATCTGCGCATCGCCAGGAATTTCGCCAACGCCGCGGAGACGGTTGGCTGCTCGGCAGGCGACACCGTGCGAATCAGTAAAAAGCCGTGAAGGCTGGATCTCATTTGGATTTAAAGAAGGATAGAGTCGGACAAGCCCTCACAGGAGAAGGATAAATGCCCAGCCCGACCAGGATTGAAAAATTGGAGACGTTTCTCTGGGACCGCTGGCTGCTCGTAAAGATTCACTGCGAGGACGGGACCGTCGGCATCGGGGAGGGCGGCGTCCACGGCTGGCAGCGGCCGACCAGAACCATGATCGAAACCATGGAGCCCTATCTCCTCGGGAAGGACCCGCACCTGATCGAACACCACTACCAGTGGCTCTACCGCAGCTCTCACTTCATGGGGTCGGTCGTCCAGGGCGCCCTCTCCGCAATCGACATCGCGCTCTGGGACATCAAGGGGAAGCGGCTCGGCGTTCCCGTGTACGACCTGATGGGCGGCAGGACGCGCGACCGCGTTCGCTGCTACATGCACGTCCACGCGCCCGAGGACGACGACACCGCGGAGGGCCTTGCCGCGGACGCTCTGAAGGCGGCCGGCGAGGGCTTCACCGCCTTGCGGTTCTCGCCGTTCCCGGAGGGGTACTACCTGCACCGCTCGTACAGTGAATGGGCCGACGAGGCGGTGAGGCGGGTGGGCGCGGTTCGCGAGGCCGTGGGGCCCGGCGTGGACCTGTGCGTCGAGATACACCGGCAGATGGCCCCGGCCGAGAGCATCTGGCTCGGACGCCGGCTCGAGCAGTTCAGCCCCTACTTCTACGAGGACCCGATGCTGCCTGACAGTCCGGCGATCATGGGAGACGTCGCCCGGAACTGCGCCATTCCGATAGCCACCGGCGAGCGGTTCACCACGATTTTCGAGTATCAGCAGCTTCTCGAAGCGAAGGCCGCGTCCTACGTCCGGCCCGACCTGTGCCTGTGCGGAGGGCTGTCCGGATGCAAGAAGGTCGCCGCCATGGCGGAGGCTCATCACGTCAAGGTGATACCCCACAACCCGCTGTCGCCGGTCAGCACCGCGGCCTGCGTGCAGCTCGACGCATGCATCCCCAACTTCGCCTTGCAGGAGTACACGGGAGAGTCGGAACCGCCCAAGAGCGACCTTCTGCTGAACCCGCTGGAACTGGCGGGCGGCTATCTCACCGTTCCCGACGGCCCCGGCCTGGGGATCACCCTGAACGAAGCGGCCCTGACTCGGCCCGAGAAACCCAAGGTTCTGGATACGCCTGTCGGCTTCGACGGGTCGGTGCAGGACAGGTGAACGGCTTCCCGAAAAATGGCGAACCGATTCCCGCTGGAGGAGGTGGAAGATGCGGCATCAATTCCTGTCGGCTGCCCTGATCGCCGGGTCGTTTGCTGGAGGACAGAGCCCAGCTCGAGCTCAGCTCAGTGATCGAGTCATTCCGATTCCAGAGGTAACCGAGGAGGCCGCCGCCCGGATCGACCTGCAGGATGGCACCGTCGCTGAGTGGTGGGAAATACTGGGGGAGCCTGCGCTGACCATCACGGATTTCGAGATAGGGGGCGACATCAGTGCATACGATCCGTCCGACCTGGACTTCGTGATGTGGTTGGGCTGGCGGCAGCTGACCAATCACCTCTATGTGGCGGTAACTGCCACAGATGATCACTACGACAATGAGTTCGGCGCCGACGTTGAGCACGGCGACCAGGAGTTTGCGTGGGACATTTTCGCGATCGCCATAGATGGCGATCACAGCGGAGGACTTTGGGCTGATTCCTCGTGGCGCAACAGAGACCGCGACTCCCCGGGGTGGGACAGCGACGATTACCGGACGTTATTCAACGTGCACGTGCAGGAGTACGTGGGCATGGCGCAGTCACATACGGGCAGAAATTTAGTACTGGAAATAACCCACCAGTTCAGCGAGTTCAGCGGGTGGGTGACTTCCCCGCCGTACGGCGACGGGGGAGGAGGGCTGTTCGGTGAAAACCCTCTCGTCGCTGTCATCGAGTTCTACGTAACGGCGTTCGACCGCCTGGATTGGGAGAGTCCGGACAACAGCGAGGTCTCCCAATTGTTTCCCGGGAAGATCATCGGGCTGCGCCCGATAGTGATAGACAGGGATGGGGACATAACCAAGCGTGCCTTTTACGAAGCTGCCGCGCCTCTCGGTTCGGAAACATGGAGGTTTGCCGAATCGTTCGTGGATGCGGTCCTCCTCGGGGCTGACGGGACCGGGGGCGGCGGGACAGCAGTGAAGCCGGATTCGTGGGCGAGGATCAAGGCGTCGCTGGCGGAGTGAAGCTATAAACCTGGCCTGCAAAGGCACCCCCTGATGGATCCGGGCCCGCCATCGCGGGACGGTGATCACCACCCGAAGGGAATATTCTGGATCGTCTTGCAGGGGCATCAGGATCCGGCTTCACCGAATCACTACGGCAGCGCCTCGAACTCACTCCAGACCGCCCCCTCCTTCCCCTCCTCCAGGCCCGCAGCCGGCTGCAGGAAGAACAGGCCCTCGATCCGGTCGCGGGGGGACATCGGCCGTTCGAGGTTGCCTTCGAGCAGGCACCCTTCGTCTCCTACCGAGGTGCCGCTCGCCTGCACCCCCTCTCCCTTTGCGCTCAGGAACAGTGCCTCACCGCTTTTTCCCACGATCCCGCCCCAGTTCCAGCGCCCGGCCCAGGACCAGTGGGGCGCGGCCAGCGGGGTGATCGACTCATCGGTTGCGTTGTAGAACGACGCGGTCCCGGGTGAGGCGGCGAACCCCGGCCAGATGTGGAAGCCCACGTCCCCGGAAGCGCTGATTCCGAGCTCGTCGCGGCAGCCTGGCAGAATCGCGAGCACGTCGGCGCCGGGAGCCAGCAGGTACTCGAATGCGATCGACTGGCCGCGGGCATGTTCCTGGGCGATGCGGCAATGGACGCGCACCCCGCGCCATACCAGCCCCTGGCGGCCTTTGCGTTCGATCACGCGGTAGCGGAACCGTTCCTTGCAGAGCGTATCCTCCAGCCGGTCGTACGCGGGGGAGATGCCGCCGTGCCAGGGATTCATCCAGCCGCGGGGGACGGTGTCCGGATAGGAACTGTTGAGATACTCCCGGCCCTCCCGCTGCAGGGAGATGACGGACCCCATGAAGGAAGGGGACACCTTCGCCGTCAGAATCCCGTTGTCTACAACGATCACGCGCCCCTTCTCCTGGCGCGACACCCGCACCTCGCGTGGGTTCCGGGGCAGGATCAGCGCCCTTGCGGAATACCGGTAGACCGCCTCCCCGGTCTCGAATCGCGCACCGATCTCCTCCGTTTCCGGCCGGGCCCGTCCGGCGGCATGAAACTCCACCTTCCTGACGACCGGACTGGACTCGCAGAGCCCGGAAACCTTGACGGAGGAAACGTCCGGGCGCAGACCGGGGGATTCTTCCAGAACGAGCTCGCCGTCGAGCCGGTGTTCGCCGACGTGGCCGATGCGCAGGGTCGCTTCGGCCATCCCGCCTGCGATCAGCAGCGGACCTGGCTCGACTCCGAACTCGATCGGTCTGTGCGTCGGCGCGGCGGACGTCTCGATTTCCGGAACGCTGCCGAAAAGGGTCCGCCACCAGGCCCGGACCGTCTGCCAGTTCCCGTCCCCTGCGAAGGCGTAAACCGGGTCGAGCTGCTTTGACTCGCCCGGCTGCAAACGCCCTGCCGGAAGCCGCAGACTTCCCCAGGGGCCGGGCACCCTCTCGGCCCGGTCCCAGAGCAATCCGGCGGCGCAGCCATCCTCTCTCTCGGCGCAGATCCATCCCTCAGGCCACGCCTTCCCTTCTTCGGGAAGCCTGAGACTGTCCATTTCGCGCCCTCCCGAACCGGCGGCCTGCCGGTACACCCCCTGCTTCCGGGGCACGACATAGGACGCCCCGGGGCCTGTCCTCACCCCCCAACCCTGCACCAGCGACAGGTCCAGCGGCAGGGTCGAGCCGTTGGTTACCGTATCCGACACGCGGACCAGCGGGCCCTGCCCCACGGCGATCCGCCTTTCCAGCGTCACACCGGGCCGGAGCACGGACCGGGTCCGCAGGCGGAGCACGACTCCGAGGGCATCCCGTTCGACCGACGCCTCGGCCTTCTCCTGAAACAGATCGTCTCCCGCGAAGGGGGGTCCGAGCTGCGGGCGGTGCAGGTCCATCCTGCGGGACCTCAGCGCCCGCAGCCTGTGGAAGATCGAGACCTGTCCGCTGCGCAGGCCGGCGCTCACCATCAGCCCGCCTCCGCAGAGCAGGGCGCCCTCCTCCCCGACGCCTCCGGAGACGCCGCCCCGCTCGACGGCGAGGAGGTCGATCCGCTTGGTTTTTACCGGTACCGTCTTTCCGCCCGCCGCGGCGCTGGTCTCGACGTCCAGCGCAACCGGCCCGGCCTGCGAAGCCGTCACCGGCGCCGGGAACTCGGCTCCACCCTTCGGATCGAGCGCCACCCTGTGCTCGCTCGCATCCCCGCCTGCCGCCGGCGTCACCCGCAGCCGCGCCTCACACGCCTCCTCCAGGTTCGACCGCAGGGTCAGCAGCGCTTCCTGAGGGGTGCCGGGTTCCAGTGTCGAGCGAACAACATCGATGGAAACGTCCACCGCCTGGCGAACGGCGATCCCGGCCGTGAGTTCGACCCGGACGCCGTCGATCTCCAGGTCGGTCCGCAGCAACGCCGCTTTTGGAGCGTGTGTTTTCTCTTGGACGTCGGGATCGATCGCGAACGTCCCCTCGAGCTCGGCGGCGTTCGCCACCTCCAGCGTCTCGCGCATCTCGACCTGGACACCGGGATCCCCCGAGGCGGTGAGAGAGACGCGAACCGGATCCGGCTTCTTGTTCACGATCCGCCAGCGGACCGGGTGGGGGACGCCCGCGACCAGTTTTTCGTCGGACAGGCTGCACGACGCCGACAGGTCGCTGTTCTCGATCTCGATGATCCCCCAGCTCTGGCGGTCGAACACCAGCCTGAGGAAATCGCCGTCCGGGGCCCGCCAGAGGTACTCGTAAACCTTCACATTCCCCCGGGTCATCACGTCCTCTTCCAGCTCGAGCTTCCGCACCTGGGTGTCGTACCAGTCGTGCCTGGCGAAGAAAACGGCAGCGAGCGGATTCCGGCGGGCGGCGGGGGTGAAGTTCTCCATGTGCACGGCCGAGTCCGGCCGCCACATGAAACCCATCTTCTTGTACAGGGGAACGGCCTTCAGGTTCCCCGACCAGGTGTACAGATCGACGCGCTGGAATCCCGCCTCGCAGGCGCGGTCCAGGGCGGCCTGGAGCACGGACTTCCCGTGCTTCTTCCCGTGGTACTCCGGATGGCAGTTGAGGTACGGGATGAATGCATTCGCCTTCTGCCCCGGCTTCGCCCGGATCGTGCAGATGCTGACGATCCTCCGTTCGTTCTCGGTGACAAAGGCCCCCAGCAGGCTGCTCTCGCGGATTTCCCGCTCCTGTTCGTCCGCGGTCGTCTGCCAACCCCCCCCTCCCGGCCAGGCGGTATCCGCCTCCATCTCGAATGCGGCGAGCTTCTCCGCGTCCCCCTTCCGCCAGTCCTCCACGAGATTCCTGGTTTTGTGGAGCATGGCCGCCTCCCTTGCAGCAGTTGAAATTCAAGGTGTGTCACGACCGCAGAAGCGGAGTCGAAGCATCTCATGCCGGATGCCCCCGAGTAACGCCTCCTGGACTGCCGTCGTGTTTCAGGGGGCTATATTAAGGATCGGGTCGAACAATGGTGATTTTTAATATCTGCGGTGATTTTTAATGTCTGCGCCTTGCGATGTCGTCATTGCCGGGGCCGGAGCGGCGGGAGCGGCGCTTGCGGCGCGGCTGAGCGAAGATCCGAGCCGCTCGGTCCTGCTGCTGGAGGCCGGGCCGGATTTCCCCGCGGTAGAAGACCTGCCCGAGGAGATCCGCCATGCCTACGGGCGCGACCGCAATATCTGGGATCGCGCCTTCGGCGCGGGCACCCGGTTCGGCTGGGAGTACCGCGCCCGCGCAACCGACCTGCGCCCCGACATGTTCGTGCCGCGCGGGAAAATCGTCGGCGGCTCGAGTGCGGTGAACGCGCAGATCTTCCTGCGGGGAGTGCCCGAGGACTACGACTCGTGGGCGGCGGCGGGCAACGACCTGTGGAGCCACGACGCCCTGCTGCCCTTCCTGTGCCGCCTCGAATCCGACCCCGACTACGGCGACGCCCCCTACCACGGCGCCGACGGCCCCATCCGCGCGCGGCGGTTCAGGGATCACGAGCTCAACCCCGAGCACCGCGCCTTCTACGAGGCGGCGCTCGCCGCCGGCTACCCCGACTGCCCCGATCACAACGACCCTGCTTCAACCGGCGTCGGCCCCCTGGCTCTCAACAACCCCGAGGGCATTCGCTGGAGCTCCAACATCGGCTACCTCGACCCGGCCCGCGGGCGCCCCAACCTCACCATCCAGGCCGACAGCCACGTCCACCGCGTGCTCTTCGACGGCCGGCGCGCCACCGGCCTGCTCGTCGAGCGCGGCGGCGCCCTGTCGACGGTCCACGGCGGAGAGATCGTCCTCTGCGGCGGGGCTATAGGCTCGCCGCACCTGCTCCTGCTGTCGGGGGTCGGGCCGGCCGCGCACCTGGAGGCAATGGGCGTCGACGTGGTCTGCGACCTTCCAGGCGTCGGCCGGAATCTGCGCGACCATCCGCAGGTGAGCGTGACTTTGCGGGCAAAGGAGGAGTACCTCGGCGACGGCACGGAGCCCCGGCTGCAGATCGGCCTGCGCTACACCGCCGCCGGATCGGACTGGCGCAACGACATGTTCGTGATCCCGGCCTCCTTTGCCACCGAGGAGGGCTACTACGCCTCGTCGTATTCCAGACCTCTGGGGTTTTACCTGGTCGCCTGCATCTACCTCGCCGAGGGGCAGGGGAAACTCGAACTGGCTTCCACCGACCCCCACGTGCAGCCCGTGCTCGACTACAACTACCTGGCCGAGCCCTCGGACTGCCGCCGGCTGCGCGAATCCGTCCGCATCATCGTCGACCTGCTCGAACACGAGGCACTCGACTCCCTGGTCGCCGGGCGCATCGGCCCCACCGACGCCGAGCTCGACACCGACGACGCCCTCGACGAGTGGATGCGGCGCGAAGTGGGCACCAGCCACCACGTCTCCTCGACCTGCAAGATGGGACCGGCGAGCGACGCGATGGCCGTCGTCGATCAGTACGGCCGGGTGCACGGCATCGAAAACCTGCGCGTCGCCGACGCGGCCGTCATGCCCGACTGCGTGCGCGCCAACACCAACGTCACCTCGATGGCCATCGGCGAGCGCATCGCCGATCTCATGCGCTGAAGAGACGATGGGCGCTGTTGCGGGAACATCCTCCGTTCGCGGGCCGCGCCCATAGCTAGGGGGGAGTACTCCATGTCGGGCACCGAAGCCCTTGTCGGACCCAACGATGCGATCAAGGTCACCAGGATCGAGACGTTCGTTCTCAGAAACTCCTGGGTCTTCGTAAAGATCTCGACGGATGCGGGCATCACCGGTTGGGGCGAGATGCTCAAGGACGACGCCAGGGCCTGCGCCGCCGGCGCGCTCGAGGTCGCCGGCTATCTGGTGGGCAAGGATCCCCGCCCGGTCACCCACCACTGGCAGGCCATCCACCGCGGCGCCTTCTATCGCGGCGGCCCGATCAAAACCGCCATCTCCTCCGGCATCGACATGGCCCTTTGGGACATCACCGGAAAATGCCATGGCGTGCCCGTGTACAAGCTGCTCGGCGGCCCCACGCGCGAGCGGATTCGGGTTTACGGCGAGGTGAGCGAGAAGACCGGGGTCAACGCCATGAAGGTGGGGCCGGGCACGTCGCGGTCTCCCTTCAAGTACATCGAGGGGCAGAAATTCGTCGACGAGATCGTCGAGCGTTTCAGGGCGCTTCGCGAACAGCACGGCTCCGGCGTGGATATTGCAGTTGACTTTCACGGCGCGGTGCAACCTCCTACCGCCATGCTGCTCATCAAGGCGCTCGAACCGTATCATCCCTGGTTCTACGAGGAAATCGTGCAGGCCCTGAACGTCGACGTCATGGCCGAGCTCGCCGAAAAGACCCACATCCCCATCGCCACCGGCGAGCGCATCTTTACCAAGTGGGGGTTCAAGGAGATCCTCGAAAAGCGCGCCGCCCACATCCTGCAGCCGGATGTCTGCTATGCCGGCGGCATCACCGAACTGAAGATCATCGCCGGCATGGCCGAGGCCTACTACTCGCCGCTGGCCCCGCACAACCCGCAAGGTCCCTGTTCGCTCGCCGCGAGCCTGCAGATCGCCGCCGCCATTCCCAACTTTCTGATCCAGGAGCGCGGCGACAACGAATACGAGGACCTGCTCGCCAAACCCCTGGCACCGGTCGCCAACGGCCATCGACCCGTGCCCACCGATCCCGGCCTCGGCATCACCATCGACGAAGACAGGCTCATGGACCTGGTCGGGGACCCGGGGCCCTGTCGAGTCAGCCATGACCCCGAGGACGGGTCGGTCGTGGATTGGTAGAATGGAGGGGAACTATCTTCGAAGAAGTGGCGTACCTTACGCCTTGCCGTCCTGCAGCGAAGCGCATTTCATTCACATCCTCCTCAACTTCCCCCAAAAAGGAGAGCATCGTGAAGCATCTGACCGCAGCACTCATGTCGGGGTTGGCCGCCCTCTTCGTCGCCACCTGTCCCACCCCAGGCCAGACCCCGGAAGTAACGGCCGGCGACGTGGTGGACGCGGAAACGCTGGAGGCGTTCGTGGAAGCCGCACGGGAATGGTCGGCGACGTTTACCGATCCCAACGATTTCCCGGCCTATGTGGGCGCCATCAGTACCGAGGGCGACTGGAAGCACGGGAACACCTACCTCATCCTCATGTTGCCGAACGGCACGGTGATCATTCACACAGATGACCCGACTGTGAACGGCCAGAGCCTGTACGAAGCAGAAGACGACCGTGGGAACAAGGTCGTGCAAGCCCTTCTGGCGGCAGCCGGGATGGGCGGAGGCCACGTCGAGTATTACTGGGACGATCCGGAGCAGGAGGGGGACGAAGAGACCGCCAAGACCGCCTACGCCACCAGCTATACCTCCGGAACGACGGCTACCACGGTGGTGCTGATCGGCGGCTATTACCAGGACCCCTCGCATGCCGTCCCGACAACCTTCGATCCGTCGATCTTTGACCCCCCCGAGGTTACGGCCGCCGACGTGGTGGACCGGGAAACCCTCAGGGCTTTTGTACACGGCTCGATAGAGAGTTATGACAAGGCCCTGGAACAATTCACGCTCGATGAGCTCCTGCCCCATTTTGATATCTTCAGGGAAGAAGGAGGGCCCTGGAGGAAGGGTTCCATTTATTTCTTTCTTTTCACCACCGAGGGCCATGTAATCTTCCACGGCGCCGACCGGGCGCGGGAGCTGAGGGATGCCACCCCTTGGGAGGATATCCACGGAGTCAAGGTTGCCCAGGAGCTCATCAAGGTGGCCAGGGAGGGCGGCGGCTTCGTCGAGTATTACTTCGACGATCCGGCGGTGACGGGAGACGAAGACATCGGTTCTCCCAAGGTGGGCTATGCCGAGCTGTTCACGTTCCAGGGTCGGGAATATGTCCTCGGTGCCGGGTTCTATACCGGGGACCCCGGCAGTGACCTGAGACACATTACCCGTACGGAAGTGGAGGTCACGGTCCTGGGCGACGCCGTCGAGGGGCTGGCGGTCGAGTTTTCCCGCGCAGTCGCCGGCCGTTCCCGCAATTTCGCCTGGAACGCATTCACCGATGCCGACGGCCAGGTATCCCTGACCATTTCCAGCGTCAGGCAGGTTAGCGGTTTCTACCAGGCCCGGGCCCGCAACGCCACCGGGGAAGTCGTCGGTCAGTGGAACAGCATTCCCCTCAACCGCGACAAACGCCAGGTCCTGGAACTGACCCTGGGCGGCGGAATGAGGGTCGTACGCGTCGAACCAATGGCCGCGGCCAAGGCAGTGGCAGCGGCCGGCGGGCTGGCGCCCAACGCGCCCAACCCCTTCAACAGCTCCACGCAGATTGCCTACCGCCTGTCCAGCTCCGGGCCGGTGCAGCTGGCGGTCTACAACGTGCTGGGCCAGCCGGTGCGAACGCTGGTCGACGAGTTCCAGGCCGCCGGCTCCTACAAGGTTGAGTGGGATGCCCGCGACCAGCAGGGCGTCTCGCTGTCGTCGGGAATCTACATCGCCCGCCTGAGCTATCCCGGCGGGGTGCAGACGCGCCGGCTGCTATACCTCAAATAGGGCGAAACGGTCGGGCGGGAAGCGTCAGCCCGGGAAGCCGTCTGGAGACCCCTGATATGCCTGGAGCACGAGGCGTACGGGGGGTTTTCGGACGGCTTCTTATTCCGAGAGGGATGGAGCCGATTGCCTGTGGGTTCGCCAGTTACATGGAAGTGACCTGCTGCCTTCCGGCAAGCCCCGGGGGGAACAGACGTCCAGCGTGACCTGACGTCGCAGGAAACCGGCGAGGCGATGACGATGCCGCGGAGGATTGCCATTGTAGGCGGAGGTGTTTCGGGGCTGGGTGCCGCATGGGCGCTGCACCATCACCCGGACCGTTTCGATTTCAGGCTGTTCGAGGCCGGGGAACAGGTCGGCGGGAACGCGGTTACAGCCGATATGCCCCAGAACGACGGCAGCTCGATTCCCTTCGACATATCCGTCACTGCCTGTATCCCGTCGGTGTATCACCACATCCTGCTGTTGATGGAAAGGTTCGGCATCGAGCTGATCGCTACCCGGTTCAGCTACAGCGTGAAGTACGGCGGCCGTGTATACGCCCACGATTTCGATTCAGACATCAGGAAGCAGCTGCAACCAGAAATTGCGAAGTTCCAGCGGGTCCTCAGGCGCCTGCACCGGATCGGCTGGCTGAGCCGTTCCCGGTCGAAGCTGCTCAACGCCCTCGACCCGTTCAACTACATCAGCATGGGGACGGTTCTGAACCTGGGGGGATTTTCCGACGACTTCAGGTACAAGATCCTCAAGCCGATGTTCGTCAATTTCCTGATGGCGACCGATGTGTTCGCCATGCCGGCATCCCTCTTCGCGAGGTATCTCCAATTCTTCGATATCGAATCCGCCACGCCCATGAACACCTGGGACCAGGGAACCCGGCGCATCTACGAAAATCTGTGCGCTGACTTCAGGGACCGGATCTGCCTCAACCGGCCTGTCCGGAAGGTGTACCGGCAGTCGTCCCGCGTCGTGGTCGAGGACGAAGAGGGCATTCGGGAGGAGTTCGACGAGGTGATTCTGGCATGCAACGCGAACCATACGCTGGCTATCCTCGACAAGCCGACGTTTCTCGAGCGCCGGATTCTCTCGTCGATACGCTACGATACCGAGCTCCACCACCGGGCGGTCGTCCACTCCGACTCCTCGGTTCTTCCGGACAACGAGGTGAAGCCCCTGGAAACGCGGAGCAACCATATCGAGCAGTACGGCGCGAGACCGGACAACTATGAAATCACCTACATCATGCACAACCAGCAGCCGTGGGCGAATCGCTCGGACAGGCCCTGCCTGGTGACCTACAATCCAGTCAGCCCGATCGACGAGGGAAAGGTCGTCAGGAGGTTGTCGTTCCAGCACATCGTCCACGACGTGCGCCACGTTGCGCTGCTCGTGAGCTTGTTCCGCTTCATCCAGGGCAGGAGACGAACGTGGCACTGCGGCGCTCACACGCTGATCAACAGCCAGGAAACCTGCCTGGTCACCGGGCTCGCCGCGGCAAGACAGCTCGGCGCGGAATACCCCTTCGACGATCCTGCGGCGAAAAGGTGGTTCAACTATTACGGGACCATCTTGTACGGCTCGCAGTTCAGGAAGGCGTGCAGATGATTTTCAGCGCGCTCACTCCGCCCCCCTTGCGTGTGTCCGGTGCCTCGACAGAGAGTCCCGGAAGGTGACCTGGTTTCCCCATACACCGATGCCGGTGCCGGCCGACCGTGTCTTCTGCGCCCGCGCCGCCGATCTCCTGGAGATGAAATGGACCGACTGAACTCGTTCATCGATTCGATCAACGCCTTTGTCTGGGGCCCGCCCATGCTCAGCATGCTGGGGGTCACCGGCCTGCTCCTGACCCTGGGTCTGGTGTTCATGCCGTGGCGCAAGCTGGGGTACGGATTCCGGCTGCTCTTCGACCGGAGCGACCCCGGCGGCGCCGGCGAGGTCAAGCCCTTCAACGCGCTGATGACCGCCCTGTCGGCAACCGTCGGCACCGGGAATATCGCCGGCGTCGCCACGGCCATCGCGCTGGGAGGTCCGGGGGCGATCTTCTACATGTGGCTGATCGCGCTGTTCGGCATGGCCACCAAGTACGCCGAAGCGGTATGCGCCGTCACCTACCGCGAGGTCGACAAGTCGGGCAAGTACGTCGGCGGACCGATGTACTACCTGCGCAACGGCGTCGGCGACTTCGCCCCCGAACTGGGCAAGTGGCTGGGGCTGGGATTCGCCCTGTTCGGCGCCGTGGCCGCTTTCGGCATCGGCAACGCCGTGCAGGTCAACTCGATGGCGGCCGCGCTGGGGGACAGCTTCGGGTTGCCGGTCTGGCTGACGGGCGTGGTTGTCGCCGTACTGGTTGCCGTTGTCATCATCGGCGGAATCCGGCGGATCGGGGAGGTCGCAGGCAGGCTGGTGCCGGCCATGATCGTGCTCTATCTGGGTGCCGCGGTCCTGATCGTCCTCCTCAACATCGCCGAGGTGCCGGCGGCCTTCGGCTTGATCTTCACCCACGCGTTCACCCCCGCGGCCGCGGCCGGCGGCTTCGGCGGAGCCGCGGTCGCCGCGGCCGTCCGCTTCGGCGTGGCGCGGGGGGTGTTCTCCAACGAATCGGGCCTGGGCTCGGCCGCCATCGCCCACGCCGCCGCACGCACCGACAGCCCCGTGCGGCAGGGCATCGTCGCCATGCTCGGGACCTTCATCGACACCCTTGTCGTGTGTACGGTGACTTCGCTGGTGATCCTCACGTCCGGCGCGTGGACGATGACAGGTGCGGACGGCGGCGCCCTGACCGGCGCCGTGCTGACATCCACCGCCTTCCATACCACCATGGCCGGCGGCCAGTACATCGTCACCATCGCCCTGGCGGTATTCGCCTTCACGACCATTCTCGGATGGTCTTACTACGGCGAGCGTTGCTGGCAGTACCTGTTGGGCGAAAAGAGCCTGCTCGTCTACCGCGGGCTGTGGGTCCTGGCGGCGTTGGGTTTCGCCAACGTGAAGGTGGATCTGGTGTGGAACCTGTCGGATACGCTGAACGGCCTGATGGCGGTGCCCAACCTCGTCGGCCTGCTGCTGCTGGCGCCGATGGTCTTCAGGGTTACGCGCGAGTATTTCGAGCCGGCCGGGGGCGGCCCGTCCGCGGCCAATTGAGCGATCGGGCGGGTGCTTGACCATGCCGCAGCCTCCGGGTTCGCCGCCGCCGCGAAGGGGGTGGCGGCCCCCGCATCACGAGAAGAAGGGATCTCTGACGGAAAGGATGCTCGTATGGACGAAGGCCTGGTTGTCTTCCTGGTCATGCTGCTCTCCGCCCTGCCGCTCTTCGTCATCGCCTATCTGATCGGGGTCAGGCAACAGTTCGGCCTGATCGCCGGTCTCCAGCCGGACCGGGTCGCCGACAGGAAGGGGTTGGGCCGCTGGGTCGGGTTGATGCTCTTCCTTCTCGGGGTGGTGACCGTTTTGATGGGCCTGGGGATCTGGCTGTTCATCAGCAAGACTCTGACCATCGTGCTCGCCGGTGTCGCGCTCATGTCGGCCCTGACCATAGCCCTCGTCGTCGGCATTCAGAGATACGTTTCCTGACGACTCGAATTCCGGAAGGAGGCAGCCCCCCTTTTTCGCGATCGGCCGGGACCTCGATCCGAAGCTGATTTCCCTTGTTCGGGGGCCAAAAACGGTATCTTATTGCTGAAACAGCAGGGGTGACGCACCCGGCTTTGCCCATGCCCACAGTTGGGAGGATCGCGTGCTGCGTCTCGAGACAAACGGCACCTTCACCCTCGACGGCAATACCCTGTCGGCCGATGCCGTCGAGTCCCCGCCTGGCGTTACCGCCGGGGAGCCTTAGGATGGCTCAGCCCGCCCGCATTTGGTCCGCGCTGGTTCTCCTCGCAGCGTTCCTGGCCCCCCTCCGGCTGGATGCTCAGGAGTCGGCGACGGTCCGCGGCATCCTCGTTCACGCCGAGACCGGGGAGCCGGTCTTCGGCGCTGATGTCCTGGTGCACTCGACGCCCTTGTGGGTTTCGTCGGGGGAGGACGGGAGCTTCGAGATACCCCTGCCCGGCGAAGGCGCCTACACCCTCGTTGTGGTCGCCGGGGGGTTCCGCACCGTCGCGCGCACGATCCAGCCGGGCGAGGCAGGGGATGAGCCGCTGCGTTTCGCAATGGAGCGGCTCCACTTCGAGGTGCCGGGCCTGACCGTCACGGCGAACCGGGGGACACACCCGGGCGAAGCCCCCACCAGCGTCGCCGTGATCAGCGGCGGCGAGCTGGAGCGGCGAAGCGTCGCCGATCTCACCGAGGCGCTTCCTTTCGCGCAGGGCGTGACCTTCAATGCCGGCCAGATGGACATCCGCGGTTCCAGCGGGCTGTCGCGGGGCGTGGGCAGCAGGGTGCTCATGCTTCTCGACGGCCACCGGACGCTCTCCGGGGTGGGCTCCTCCGTCGACTTCGGGATCCTTCCGACTCTGGACGTGGAACGGATCGAGATCGTCAAGGGGCCGCACTCGACGCTCTGGGGCACCAACGCCCTGGGGGGCGTCGTCAACATTATAACGCGGCCGCCGCCGGAGGAAACCCGGACCGTGGTGCGGGGATACTACGGCCTCTTCAACACTCCCGACTCACTGGTTTTCTCCGACGAACGCCTGAGCTTACAGGGAATCCAGGTCCAGCATTCCCGCAAGGTCGGCAGCGCCCACACCACGCTGTTCGCGGGTCGCGAGGGTTCGGCCGGCTTTCGGCAGAACGGAGAGGTGGACCGGTGGCGCCTGCGGGCAAAGGCGGTATTCGGGGCGAGGTCGGCGACCCCCCTGGAGCTGTTTGCGACCTGGAAGCGCGAGGACGCGGAGGAGTTCTTCACCTGGAGGTCGCAGAGGCACCGCCTCGAAGTCGAACCGATCTACCTGGGGGACTGGAAGCGGGAGTCGGACCTGCTCGTCGGTCTCACCGCCACCCCGGTGGTCACCCCGAGGCTCAAGTTCGAGCTGCGCCCCCAGATCCTGCACTTGCGTGCGCGGAACCACTTCCACAACAACAACGACTTCCACCGTTCCACCCGCTACGGCACCGATCTCCAGCTGTCCCTGTTCACGGGAAACCGGCACACGGTGACGCTCGGCGGAGAGGCGGCCTACACCGGGGTGGCGTCGAACTTTCTGGACCCGGATCCGGACGTGACCGACCTGGCGCTGTTCGGTCAGGACGAGATCGAGTTTTCCGAGCGCTTGCAGGGTTCGGTCGGGATCCGCCTCGACATGCACAGGGCTTCGTTCGCCGAAAGCGACCTGGCGCTGAATCCCAAAATCGGCGCCGTATACCATCTGGTGGACCGTTTGAGCCTGCGGACTTCGCTGAGCCGGGGCTACCGGGCCCCGAGCGTCTCGGAGCAGTATTCCTCGACGACCGTATTCGGTTACCGCGTCATCCCGAACCTCGAGTTGCGCGGCGAATCCGTCTGGGCAGGGGAGATCGGGGCCACCGCGAGCCCCAGCGACCGGCTCTGGCTCGACACCGGTTTTTTCTGGAGCGAGTACTCCGGCCTGATCGAGGTGGCTTTCGCCCCGGATCAGGAGATCTTCACCTTCCAGTTTCAGAACTTCGTCGAAGCCAGGGTCAGGGGAATCGACACGGGCCTGCGCGCCGAACTGGTCCCGGACATGCTCCATCTTCAGACGAACTACCTCTTCATCGATTCCAGGGATCTCGGCACCGGCCTGCAACTCGCCTACCGGTCGCGCCATATCGTCACCGCGACCCTTTCCGGTCTGGAGGATTCGGCCGCCCTCGACGTGCGCTACCGCAGCCGGCCCGAGGTGGTCCTCGTCTTCCCCTTCGACAAACGCACTGCTTTCACCGTGGTCGACCTGCGGCTGAATTTCAAGGTCATGGGCATGGACCTGCAGACCAAGGTCGCCAACCTGCTTCAGGCCGGATACGTCGACATCCAGGAACGCAACCCGGGGGCTTCCCGGAGCTTCCGCCTCACCGTCAGCTCCCGCTTCTGAGGAGAAGGGGAAACAGGACATGACGGAAGCGGAAAAATACCTGTTCGACGTACACGGATACCTGGTGATAGAAGAAGCCCTCTCAGCGGCGGAAGTCGCGGCTGCGAATGCGGCAGTCGACCACCACGCGGGTGAGATAGGCATTCGCCCGAACGACCTCGCCCACGAATCGGCAACCTTGCGCGGGACTGCCGGGCGCGGCGACCTGGGCGGAATGCTGACGTGGGATAAGCCCCACTGCGACGTGTTCCGCGAAATGATCGCCCACCCCGTGCTCACGCCCTACCTGCAGGAATTGCTGGGACCCGGATTCCGGCTGGAGGGGCTCGGCATCATCACGATGGACCGGGGAGCCGAGGGCTTCTGGTTCCACGAAGGGGGAGAACCGCATGACCGTTCCCGCGGCTTCCTCTACCGCAACGGGCGCATGTACTGCGGCATGACCAACATGGCGGTTCAGCTGACCGATGTGGAGCCTGGAGACGGCGGGTTCGCCTGCCTGCCCGGAAGCCACAAGGCAAACTTCCCGTGCCCCGACGATATCAGGCTCTACCACACCCATCAGGACCGGATGGTCGCGCCTGCGGCGAAGGCCGGCGATGCCATACTGTTCGTCGAATGCCTGATGCACGGCGCCCTGCCGTGGACCGCCAGGCACCAGCGGCGTTCGGTGGTAATCCGCTACAACTCAGGCGTCATGGGAGAATCGGTGATGGGGACCTACGCCCCGCCGCCGTTCTACGACGAGCTGACCGATGCCCAGAAAGCCGTCATCTCGCAGCCACACTACCGGGGTGAGGACAAAGGCTCACGGCTCTACCGGCCATGACCCCGTTCCGGCAGCGCCGCTGCCGGGCCTGCACAGCAGCTGCGGTCGAGGGCCGTAGAAATGCTCACGGCCAAAATCCCCGGGATCGACCGCTCGGGTCAACGCCCCGTTCATCCGTACACCGTCTGTATCAAGGCCCGGATATACCCGATGGCATACGCCTTGCCGTGCAACGGTCCGTACCCATGCGCAAACGAGGGGGTGTGGTCCATCATGAACGGCCCGTTGAACCCGTTGTCCCGGTAGACCTCCATCGCCCGCCTCATGTCCACCTCCCCCTCGTCGATGAAGACCTCGGCGAACCGCGGCAACCGGCCGCGCAGGTTGCGGAAGTGCACCCAGGCGATCTTGCCATTGGAAGCCATTTCGGCGATCGCGTCGTAGACCTTCTCCGGCCCCAGCAGCTCGGTCATGCACCCCTGGCAGAAGAGCATGCGGTTGCTGTCGCTCGGAGCGATCTCGAAGAAGATCCGGCGGAACTGCTCCAGGGTGGAGCAGATCTGCGCCACCCCTGCCAGCGGCTCGGGAATCGGCGGGTCGTCGGGGTGCAGAGCCATGCGCACCCCCGCCTTTTCGGCGGCAGGGACCGCCGCGGCCAGGAACCGCTCCATCCGCGCCCACATCTGCTCCTCGTCCACCGGAGGCTGGTGGGGTTCGGGCCGGTTCCTGTCGAAAACCGCGTAGTCGAACGTGCTGTAGTGCGCACCGCCCCGGCCCGTGTCCGAAGGGGTGCGGAAGTTGCCCATCGGCTTGAAGTTCCAGCCGAGGCAGGGAATCCCGGCCCGGCCCACGCTCTCCAGCATCCTGCACCAGTGGCCGGTCTTCTCGTCGACGTCCTCCTCGGCCAGGGTGATCTCCTCCCAGGCGGGCATGAAGATGTTGTTCAGCTTCATGCCGTGGGCCTCGACCGTTTCCCGCGCCCGGGCCAACGCGCCGGTGCAGTCCCTGCCGGCCTTCAAGTCCCGGGCCAGCGAGGTGTTCGCCGATCCGGTACCGCCCCGGCGCCCGGCAGCGGGGGATCCTCCGCGCAAATCCAGGTGGATCGAGTCCACCCCGATGGCGCGGAAGAAGCTGAGATGCCCGTCGTCGAGCTCGTCGACGGAAACCTGTTCCTGGATGTACATCAGCGAGCTTCCTTCCGGGACCTGTGCGAGTCAGTTTCCACAGAACGACCTGGGAAATGTGGTTTTTCGCGGGAGACCGCCTTCCTCCAACCGCAAGGGTTCCCCCGGGTTCATACCTGCTGCGGAGGCTTGGCTCATCTCCTGCACCCGGGTGGTTTTCCGTGCCTTACGGTTGTCGGGACTTGGTTCCGCTTCCGCGCTTGGCCCCGTAGCCGACGAAACCGTACTGGACCCGGCGGAAGGACTGCAAATACAATAGACCGCCAAACCAGGACAACCCCATGAAGATCACCGACGTGCAGGCGGCGTATCCCGACTACCGGCAGCAGCTGAAGGGCTGGCGCGCCGGCCTGTGGCAGATCGTCGTGCGCGTGGATACCGACGCCGGCGTCAGCGGCTGCGGCTGCGGCGGAGGGGGCCTGGCCGGCGTCGAGGTGGTCAACCGCCACCTGCGGGAGCTGCTGCTCGGAGAGAACTGCAACAGCACCTCCGACATCGAACGCCTCTGGCACAAGCTGTACGCCGCCTCCATTCCCTACGGCCGGGGCGGGATTGCGGGCATGGCGCTCAGCGGCGTCGACCTGGCGCTGTGGGATCTTCTCGGCAGGGCGGAAAGACAGCCGGTTCACGCGCTGCTGGGCGGTGCGCCCGGGCAGCGCATCCGCGCCTACGCATCCGGCGGCGACCCCGAGTGGTATGCGGAGATGTCCTTCACCGCCCACAAGGTGCCCTTCGGCCCTCCCCAGGATTCCGGCTCCTCCGAGCGGGCCGCGGCCGCGGCGGAGGCCTCCCGCCGGCACCTGGGAACCGACGCCCTGCTGATGTTCGACTGTTACATGGCCTGGGACGCTTCGACGGCTCTGCAGATGGCGCGGACCCTGGCGCCCTACCGCGTCCACTGGTTCGAGGATGCGCTGACCCCGGACGATCTGGAGGGGCTTGCGGACCTGCGCCGGCAGATCAAGCCGGTCCTGCTGGCGGGAGGGGAGCACGACCTCGCCCCGGACCGCTTCGCCGCCATCGCCAGGGCCGGCGCGCTCGACATCTGGCAGCCGGACGTCACCTGGTGCGGGGGCGTCACCGCGGCGCTGCGCATCGTCGAGCTGGCCGGGGCGGCGGGGGTGCCGGTGGTTCTGCACCGGGGCGGAGAGCCCTGGGGGCTGCACGTCATCGCCGGAACCGCCTGTGAAGACCTGGCCGAGCTGGTGCTTGGCAACCGGCATTCGGCGCGGGAACAGCTGTGGCTGGACGCGCCTGAACCTGAGGACGGTTGTCTGACTCCCGGCGATGCCCCCGGCTTCGGCGTCCGCCTGAACGAGTCCCTCCTGGCCTGAATTTGCTTCGTATGGTATCGACACCGGGCTTTGCGAAGGGAACCGCGCCCGTGCAACAGCCACGGGTTTGTTTCCGCTTCTTCCGGGGACTGGGGGAACCTCTCAGGTCAAACCGGGATATTGCAGATCGTCTGCGAGGAGCAGAGTTTAACTCCTGAACTGCCGCCGCCTGCTGCTTCGGCCCGCTTCCGGCGCCCGACGAGTCATCGAAGCCCTGCAAATGCGTTTGAAACTTCCATTCCCGGCAACCGCTTTCGCCGTGGTTTGCATGGCCGTTTCCGGAGACGCCCTGACCGTATACCGCCTCGGCGGGGAAGGTCTGCCGCAGCCCGGGCTCGAAGGGGCGGCTTTCGATTTCGTGCAGCTTCACTGGGAAGACCTCGATGCCGAACGCTTCGGGGACTCCGTCGGCATGGATATCCAGCCCGGCGCGGTCGCCCCGGAGGCCATGGACTCCAGTGTGAACCTGACCCCCACCACGCTGGACGGGAACTTCCATTTCCTGGGGTGGAGATCGTGGGAGGCCGTCCAGGGTACGGGATCCTCGTATCAGGGATGGTCCGTTCGCATGGGAGACGAGGATGCCGATTCCTACTACACCGATTACAGGGGCACCACCTACCTGTTCGATCTGCAACGGCTGGTCCATCTCGAGCGCATACGTTTCTACACCCGTCACGATGACGGCACCCTCGTCACGTGCGGATTCAGCTGGAGGGTAGCGGCCACGTGCAGGTCCGGAGGCCAGGACCCGGTTCACCGGTTCCTGATCGGCGTGAACGACGCAGACGCTGCCAGGGACGGAAGCCGGCCGTACAAACCGTCGTACGGGAGCAAAGTCGACCCGGCGACGCGCTACGACTTCGACATAGCGCACGACGGCCCGGGCGATGCCGTGGTCGATCTCAGCTTCCCCTCCATTCCCACCCGGCGCCTGCTCTTCCAGGTTTTCGGCTTTGGAGACTTGTGGTGGGAGGTTGCCGAGTTCGAGATCTACGCCAGCGGCTTTGTCCCGTTCGCGAGGTATACATCCAACGTCATCGACCTTGGAGAAGCGCTCAACCTGGGAGAGCTGTCCTGGGCTGGACAGGAGGGGGAAGATCCGGAGGCCCGCGTCGACATCACCATGCGCAGCGGCGACGACGACCAGCCGGACGTGTTCTGGCGAAAAACCTTCAGGGGGGACGAGCAGGTCCCCTTTTCAGAGTCAGGCGGGCTCCTTACTCGCCCCCAGTACAATCGCCTCGGACCGGGGGAGAAGGGGAGGGTCACCCACGACAAGGAAAACTGGCTGACTTGGAACGCCGCCTACGACTTCATCGCCGGGAGGGGGACGGCGAACGCCGCCCGCCCGCGCCGCTTCGTGCAGCTCCAGGTCGCCTTCCATTCGACCCCCGGGTCGGGGGGCCGGGTCGACTACCTGCAGTTTGCGGCCTCGCCCCCCCTGGCCACGCGGGCGACAGGCGAGATCGCCCCCGCCGCCGCCGCCGTCGGCGAGGTCACCTCCTTCACCTACCAGGTGCGTCCCCGGATCGAGCCCGGTGATCCCGGCTTCGACGTCATCGCCGTCGATACTCCCGCACGAATCGCCGCGGTCGAGCCCCGGGCCCGCCTGGACGGCGCCGGCCTCGACATCACGGTCACGCGCCAGGATGAAAACGGCTTCGCCCTGGAGCTTCCGCGAATCGGACCGGACCACAACGGAATGCTCATCGAGCTGGACTTCCAGGCCCGGGTTTTCGACTACGGCACCCCCTTCACAGCCAGGCTCTCCGACAGCGAGGCCCCGTTCGAGGTTCCGCAACCGGTCTCCGAGGGGGACGCGGACGAGTTGAACGACAGCAACCGGACAAGGGTAGCCCTCCTGGAAATCCCCGATCGTTCCATCCGCAGTTTCAGCCTGTCTTCCGGTGCGTTCACGCCGAATGGAGACGGCGTCAACGATGTCCTGCGGGTCGAGTACGAGTTGATGAATCTGAGGGGGGCCGTTCCGGTATCGGTCGCCGTCTACGATCTGACGGGCCGGCAGGTCGGCGGGTTCGGACCGGGAGCCGGCGCCGTCAGCGGGCCTTCCAGCGTTTCCTGGGATGGCAGCGGCCACCAGGGCCCGCTGGCACCGGGACTCTACCTGCTGCAGCTCGAGGTCGAAACCGACGCCGGCAGGGACCGCGCGCAGCGTCCAGTAGCCATCGCTTATTGAGGCTCCGCATCGCGAGGACTGCCTGCCTGACCTGCGCGGGCAAACAGGAGCGGGAAAAGATTCAGTAGGCCACGTGGACCAACCGGTGCGCCACTACATTCCCGACGCTCCCGGCGTCATCCGTGTCGATCTCGATGGCCGCCAGGTAGATTCCCGGCGCCACCGTGCCGCCCCAGGCTCCCCGGCCATCCCAGGACATCCTGTATTCTCCGCTTACCTCGGGTCTCTCGTCGGTAATCCGGTTCACCAGGCGGCCGGACAGGTCGTAGATCCGCACCCCCACTTCCTGGGATCCGGTGAGGTTGATCACCGCGAATTCGAAGGTCGTCTCGTCGTTGACTCCGTCCCCGTTCGGCGTCATCACGGAGGACGAGACGTCGACTTCGCTGAGAACCCTGTGGCCGCCGATCGGTCCCACCACGACCATCCCGTCCCCCGCGGCGAGGGCGGTGGCATCCCCCCCATCGACGCGCTGCCACGAGTCCTCCCTGCTAGAGTTGCCGACAAGGGCGGAGAAAACCGCTCCCGGTGCGTACAACGCGGAGCTGAACTGCAGCTCGATCAGGTCGGCGGTGCCGGGCATTACGGGCTCACTCAGTTGAACCCACAGCGAGTCGGCTTCCGTGGACATGACCCGAAGTTCGGAGTCGACCACCGGCTGGACGTTCTCGCTTTCCCATTGACTCTCCCGGCCCACCAGGAGCTGACCGAACTGCAGCCGGATTCCCTCCGGGGCCTCCAGAAGGATGTCGTCGAAGGGATCCGCCTGACTGCTGATCTTGACGAACAGGGAAAACCCCTGCTCCACTCCCAGCGCTTCGACGACGGCCGGGACCACTTCACCCTGAAGCTGGGAGGCTACCGGCGCGGTGAAATTGAGACGGATGGCCTCGAGCGTGGCTGCCGCCTGGGGGTCCGAGGAAAGCAGCCGCGCCCGCATCATCAGGGAGCTGCGCGGACTGGGCGAGGTAATTCGCTCCCCCGAGACCCGGTAGGGACGGCTCCAGGCGCTCCAGTCGGGGCCGGGGATGACGACGCCAACCGAGTCCCCCTTGGAGAAGAAGCCGAGCTGGCGGTAGGCCTCCTCGGTCACTTCCACTCCGGCTTTGTTGTAGTACAGGTATTTCTCGGCCAGGCGGTTTCCCGTTCGCGTCTGGATCTCCACCCGGGAGCCGGGAGGAGTGACGGCGTCCCACTCCACGGAGACGAGGTTCATCGACTCCCCGAGGAGGATCGGGTCGGCGGTGACCAGCTCGACCTCGGGCTGGTACCCCTCGCCGAACAGCTGCAGCTCTCGCGGGATGTAGTATTCCGTCCATCGCGACGGCGACCAGTACAGTATCTGGACGAAGCGGGCCCGGACCGGGGGAAAGGTGGTGAACTCGTAGGCGTCTGCGCCCGTAGACTCGTTTTCTCCCGTCTCGGTCACCTGGGTCACCCACGCGAGGCTGCCGTCCGGAGCCAGCGAGCCGTCCGAGGTCTGAACCATGAAATTGCCGAACGGGGCCCGGAAGGTGTTGTAGTAGGCCTGGAAGGTGTCGATCCAGTAGCTGGAGTTCAGGTCGAAGAAGAGAGGCCTGCGGGTGCCCGGGTCGCCGACGTTGATGTTCTTGAGGCTCGCGAAGTCCCCATCGATAAGCGTGAAGATCGACTCTCCGAGGTAATCGAGGGCGATACCCCCCCGGTCTTTTATTCCCAGAGCCAGGTTTTCTCCGACGCTGATCACCTCCAGCTCCGCAAGCCGGGGCCGCTCGCGGCGGAAATGCCGCACCGGTCCCCGTTTCTCGGGGTTCATGGACTCGTGTGAGGCTTGACTCACACGGACTTCGCCGTCAGCGACTTTCCTGTAGTGATCCACCGCTCCGCGGTCGTCGTCGTCGAGCAGGGAGTGTTCCTCAGCGGTGACCTCGGCCCCCCGTTCGCCGTCGCTGGCGGTCACGACCACCTGCACGATGCGGACCATGTCACCCGTGAAATCTCCATCGCCATTGGTGCGCGTGGGCTGCAGTTCGATCTCGAAAACCCGCTGTCCCTTGTTGTCGTGCCTGGTCTGGAAAGCCCGGTGGAAGCCGTAAACCCCCTTGAGTCTTTCACTTCCATCCGAAGTGAGCACGACAAACTGGAGAAACGGATCTCCTTCCCCTTCGCCGACGAACTTCAACACGATGCGCCTGGCGGAAACGAGCCTGCCGAGGTCTACCTGGAACCACCATTCCGTCAGGGAGCTGCCGATCTCCGGCTCCCAGTAGGTGCTTTCGTCGTCGTCGAAAAGATTGGCGACATCCCCCTTGTTGACTCCGGCGTCGATCGCGTCGAGAAGGGTCACCTCCGCCGGATCCTTCCCCCCCGGCGGGTTCCGCTTCAGGTGGAAGACGATATCCCCGGTGGCGTCGATGTTCTTGTTGACGTAATGGGGTCTGACCCCGCCTTCTTCGACTTCGACCGTACCTGGCGGGAATTGCCACTCCTCCCAGTGGGACTGCCTGTCCACGAGGAGCTGATTGCCCCGAATCACAGCGGTCTGACCCCATGCCGAACCCATCCCCAGGCTCCCGATCACCGCTGCGGCAACAACCGACATCTTTATTGAATGAGCTGCGCAGACGGAGGAGATCCGGCCGCCCATGGTCCAGAGGGTGGAACGGGGATCTGCAGGTGCCGCGCGGTTCCCGCCACGGTCAGCGGGGCTGAGTGGGATGCAGCGGGTCAGGTCCGTGATTTTCCTCACTCCTTCAACGAATGGGCGATCGGATTCTCCCCGATCCAACGCTCGTCCACCGGTTCGGATGCCAACTGGTAGCGCGTGTCGGAAGAGAGCCGGATCCGGTCCGAAGTGTTGTCGAGCGAGCAGTGCATGGTGTACATGCTGAACACCAGCAGATCCCCGGCCCGGTAGTCCGTCGTCAGCCAGCGCAATCTCAGGTTCCTCCGAATCGCGGCGGGGTCCTTGCCGTAAACCCCTCCTGTCCTTTTCCAGTTGCCTTCTTTGTCGACGTCCATCCGCCCGTAGGTTGCTTTCACCTCTTCCAGACGATGGGAGTTTTCCAGCAGCATCAGGGCCCCGTCACTGAATGTAACGTCCCCCAGGGGCGTCCACGAGGTGTACAGGTTCACGGTACCCCGCCCCATGAACACGATGTCGTAGTGCGGCGCACTCGATCTGCCGGGTCCCATGACTCGCATCCAGACGAAATCGAACGACCTCACCTGACCGCCGAGGAGTGCGGCGAAGAACTCGAGCATGCGGCCGGAGTGCACCAGCCTGCGGACCGCGGGAAGCTTCCCCAACTCGGAATGGCTGCTGATCGCGGAAAGGAACTCTTCCTGATCGCCGACAGCCGCCCGTCCTTCCATGAGGGGGAATCTTCGGTCGACCATCTCGTGTTCGGCCAACACTTCGAGAACGGCTTTCCGTGCCTCCATGACCCACTCACGGTTCAGGAAGTTTCGGAGCAGCAGGTAGCCGTCGTCCGCCATTCGCTCCCTCAGGGCGGGCATGTCGTCGAGCAGGGCGTTCGATTCGCGCAGCTCACCGAATGCATGGGGCGACATGTCCAGGGGAATGCCGTTTGAAGTGAGTTGCGTCATTACCTGACTTTCAAGTGCCGTATGCGGCCGTTTCGACGGCCCCCGGGTTTCCTCTTCGGAGGATCCGGTGGCGGGTCCCGGCAGCTGGAGAAAAGTATGGAGATACGGATCAGGCAAGCCAACCCGGCCGACGCCGATCCCATGGCGAGGGTTCACGTCGACCCAGGTAGTTCAGTGTGAGGGCTGGACGCGGCTGCTGTATCTCAGGCAGGCAGGAGTGGGGTCGGCAGGAGACGTCACACCCCGGTGGGGAAGCCGGTGCGCTGACCTGTCTGCTGCGGAGCCGGATCAGCGGCGGTACAGAGCTTCGAACCGGTCCTTGGCCTCCCATCCCAGGAGCCGCCCGGCCTTGTCGGGCCGGTACTTGTCGTGGGGAAGTCGCGCGCAGATGAAGAAATTCTCGTACGGCGACGGCATCTCCGGCGCCCGCAACCCGTACAGGAACGCCTCCCCGGTATCCTCCCACGAGGTCGTGTAGGGATACACGCCGCTCCCTCGTTCTTCGGGCAGGACTTCCCCGGGGCGGAAGTGCGTATAGATGAAGGAGAGCACCTCGAGGCCTTCGCGCTCGGCGAAGACGCGCGTGACGTGTCCCCCGAGATACTTGCTCAGCGCATAGAGATCGCCGCCCGGGTGCAGCGGGATGTCGGCTTCCACCTGGAAGTCGTTCCAGTAGTCGGCGTCGTGTCCGAGGGACGTGTGGAAAGGCCCGGTGTGGATCAGCCTCCTTACCCCGCAGGCGACGCAGGCCTTGGCCACGTTGTAGGCGCCGACCATGTTGACCTGGAAGGCGAGCACCGGGTGCGGCCGGATGACGGACACATTGATCGCCGCATCCATTCCCTCGCAGGCTGCCAGCACCTGCTCGCAGTCGGTGATGTCGACGACCCGGTTTTCGTGCGGCGGACCCAACACCTCCGGGACCGGCGCCCTGGGGCTCTGCGGCGGCGAGGCGGCGATCTCCGCCATCGGCCGGAGGTCGGTCACCCGCAACGTGTAATGCCCTTTCAGCGCCGCGATCGCCGCGGCCCCGACCGGACCCCCCGCCCCGAACAACACCACTTTTCCTTCGTTCACAGTTGCCATGGTCCCATTCCTCTCAGGCGAAGCGCCCGCTGGACGCCACGTGCTCCAGCGACCAGTGATGGCCTTTCCGTTCGGAGGAAAGGGCCTGACCCACTGCCGCAACGGCGTCCTCGGCCGTGGTTTCCGTGCCGAGATCCCCCAGGCGCAGACAGCGCACCTCGATCCGGCCGGTGCGGGCGATCTCGCGGCCGACCAGCTCGGCCATATGCGGGGCCAGCGACCCGGCCTCGGCCCGCGGAAGTGCGTTCCACTGCGGATCGACCAGGAATTCTTCCGGGTAATCCCGCACCAGGTCGAGACGACTCAGCAGCACCGCTTTCCCGATGCCGGCGGCGCAGGCGGCCGTCAGCGCCACGTAGGTGCCCCGAGCCGCCGAGTCGAGCAGGGCCTGTCCGTCGTCGCCGGCCGGTTCGCTGGCGGCCGCGTGAATGATCGCTTCGGCGCCGGCCAGGGCCGGGTCCAGCGACTCGCGCTGGAGCAGGTCGGCCTGCCGGTAGCCGGCCAGGCCGCTGGTCTCTTCCCCGCCGATCGCCGCCACTTCGAAGCCGGAACCCAACCCGGCTGCCAGCAGCGCACCCCAGGGCCGGTCCGCACCGATTACCGCTACGCGCATGGTATCTCCTCTCCAGATTGCACGGAGGGTCCGGTCCCTCCTCGGAAATGGACAGCATTTCCCAGGGGATAAGCTGCCCGGGGCTGTGCGGCCGGAGTTATTTTCGCCGCGAACCCTCTACCATATGGCGTTGGTTGCGCGAAATTGTCAACCTCCTCCCGGAGGCAACCCCGAACAGTCCGCTGCGACGGCGGACGAACCGACCGATCCGCGAAAGGAAAAGATGAGAGCGATCCTGATTGGCTGCGAGTACGCGGGCACCACCACACTCGCCGTCGGGCTTCAGCGCTGGAGCCGCGAGGTCATGGGTGAGGGCAACGGCCTGAGGATGATCCACGACCACTGGAAGATTCCCCACATAAGCGGGCATCCCGGGCTCGACGACGAGAACCTGTTAACCCCCGGGGAGCAGGAGCAGATCCTTGCCCTTCCCCCCAAGGTCAAGGAGATGATGCAGCGCCACAGCCTCGCCTATCACACCGCCCCCGGGGCCCTCCGCAACCCGGACTACGTCGCCATCGGCCTCCACATCGAGAACGCCGTCTACGGGCAGCTGTATTTCGATTACTACGTGGGCGAACGGGCCTGGGCCCGTCAGGCCGTTCTCGGTCATTTCGAGAAGAGCATCGTGGAACTGGCGCCCGACATGACCCTGGTTCTGGTCAGGGCATCCGCGGAGACGATCGCGGGCAGAATGAAGGAGAACCCGCACCCCAACGGGGTCCTGAAGGAAGCGGATATCGAGCGGGTAATGAGGGAATTCGAGACCGAGTTCGAGCGCTCGGCCATTCGCAACAAGATCAGCATCGATACGACGGAGGGTACTCCGGAGGAGAAGTTGGCGGAGTTCCTTGAAAAGTTCGAGCCCTGCCTCAACGAGAACGACAAGCAGCGAATCCTGATCAACCGGGCGCGGCAGCGGGGCGAGTGGATCTGACACCCCGCGCGTGGCCCGCAGGGAGGAGACGGCCGGGACGCCAGGGCGAAACCTATCACAAGGGATGAAATGAACAGAACAAGAAGGACGAAATGCATTACAGCGGGTGGATGGCTGTTGCTGGTCGGCGGAATGGGGTTGGCTGCCGTGGAGGGGGCGCAGGGGCAGCCGGGGCCCCTGGTCGGGGACCGCCCGGATTTCACCGAGGCGACGGTGACCGTCGGCCGGGGCGTCGTGCAGATCGAGTTCGGCTACACGCTCGAGTACGACCGGCCGGGCGACGAGGGGGGCTGGGCCCATTCCCTCGGAGAGCCTCTCCTTCGCGCCGGCTTGCTGGCGGACTGGCTGGAGCTCCGGCTTGGCGTGAGCCCGGTAGTGGAGCGCACCGGGGTGGACGGGGGTCCTGGCGAGACCGGCATGGAGGATCTCTACCTCGGCCTGAAGCTGGCTCTCATGGAACAGGAGGGCGTCCGTCCGGCGGCGGCTCTCATCCCGCAGATGACGCTGCCCACCGGAAGCGATGCCTTCACCAGCGACCTGACCCTGCCCGGGGTGAACCTCACCTACAGCTGGGACGTCACCGGGGAGGTCTCCCTGGCCGGCAGCACGCAGTTGAACCGGGCAGCGGGAGGCTCGGGGGGCGGCTATCCGGAGTGGGCCCAGTCGCTTGCAGCCGGGCTGGCCGTTGGCGCCCGCACCGGTCTCTACGCGGAGTGGTACGCGTTCTTCCACCGGGAACCGGGGGATCCCAGGACCGAGCACTACGCCAACGGCGGGCTCACCCGGCTTCTGGCGGAGGATTTCCAGTGGGATATCCGGGCAGGGGTCGGGCTGAACGAGTCGGCGGCAGATATGTACGCCGGTACGGGGGCCTCGTTGAGGATTCCCTGAAGTCCCCGGCATGGACAACGTCTCCTTCCGTTGTATGGCTGCACCCCCGCCCGGTATCCGCTCCGGCCTGACGCTCCGCTCGGCGATTCTCGGGCTCTGCGTCGTGCTCCTCATCTGCATCGGGGCTCCCACTTCCATCTGGATGGTCGGCTCCTCGGAGATCACCTGGTCGTTCTTCCCGGTCAGCGTCGGCTTCTCCTTCATCGTCATCGTTCTCGCCAACGGCCTCGTCAGGAAGCTGAAACGCTCCTGGGCGCTGCGTACGCCCGAGCTGATCACCATCGTAACCATGGGCCTGGTCACGAGCGGCATCCCGATTTTCATCGTCGGCCTGCTGATGTCGATTCCCTCCAAGCCGTACTACGGGGCCACCCCCGAAAACCAGTGGGCGGTGTACCTGCAGCCGTACCTGCCGGAGTGGATCATCCCCAGCCCCGACAACGACGCCATGCGCTACTTCTACGAGGGCTCCCCGCGCGGCATGCCGGTGCCGTTCGATGCCTGGCTGGGACCGCTTGCATGGTGGCTGAGCATCATCTTCGCGGTCTACTTCCTCTGCTTCTGCGTCGTCGTCGTCATGCGCCGGCAGTGGGTCGACAACGAGCGCCTGGTGTTTCCCGTGACCGAGGTGCCGCGCCTGCTCGCCGAGGACCAGCCGGGCCGCAGCCTGCCCCCCATCCTCAACTCCCGCGCCTTCTGGATCGGCTGCGCCGTGCCGCTCGGGGTCATCCTCTTCAACACCATCAGCTTCTGGCACCCCGGCTTTCCGCGGCTCGACGTCCACCGCGGCATCTCCTTCCCGCTGTTTCCGGGAGCGCCGGACATCCTCGTGCGCATGTACTTCCCGGTAATCGGCTTCGTCTACCTGATCGCCACGCCGATTTCCTTCAGCGTCTGGTTCTTCTATTTCCTGCTGACCGCCGAGGCCGCGGTCGCCAACTGGGCCGGTCTGACGGTCACCCCCGACGCCTACATCTACAGCCCGACGCAGGCGTTGTCCTGGCAGTGCGGCGGCGCCTTCGCGGCGATGGTGGTCTGGGGGTTCTGGATGGCGCGCAGGCACCTGCGCGCGGTGCTGGGCTCGGTCTTCGGGCGCACCGGCGAGCTCGACGACTCCCGGGAGATGTGCTCCTACCGCCTCGCCGTGATCGGGGGCATCGCCGCTGCCGTGTACATCCTGGCATGGTTCTGGAAGTCGGGGATCGATCTCCACATCGCCGTGCTGCTGCTCGCCTCGGTGATGATCGTCTACATCGGCATAACCCGCCTGGCGATACAGTCGGGGGTGCTCTACATCACCGCGACCTTCAGTCCCCAGGCGCTGACCACGGCGATCACCGGGACCGACGTCAACCCCCACGCCCTGGTCGGGATCGCCCTGTCGTACTCCTGGGCCAGCGACATCCAGTCGATCTTCATGACCGCGGCGGCCCACGGGGCCCGCCTCAACGAGCTCGGACGCCACCAGCGGCGGCTGGCGATCGCCATCGCCATCGCCGTTGTCGTCGGGTTCGTCGTGAGCATCTACTTCGTGCTGGTCATCTGCTACAAGCACGGGGCCGGCAACTTCCGCTCCTGGTTCTTCGACCCCGGGGCAGGGGCCGGGGGCCGCGCCTTCGACGAGGTGACCCGCCGTCTCGGCAACCCGGAGACCACCGACTGGACGAAGCTCTCCCTGTTCGGAGCGGGCGCCCTTGTGTACTCGGTCCTTTCGGTCTGCCAGTACAGGTTTTCCTGGTGGCCGCTGCACCCGGTCGGCCTGACCATGGCCTCGCTCTGGAACATGAGGCTGATCTGGACCGGGGTGTTCATCGCCTGGGCCTGCAAGGTGGTCATCATGAGAACGGGGGGGATCACACTGTACCGGGACCTGCGCCCCTTCTTCATCGGCCTGATCGTCGGCTTCTACCTGGGCGTCGGCATCTCGTACGGGATCGATCTGACCTGGTTTTTCGGCAAGGGGCACGCGATCCTGCACGGATGAACCGGGGCCTTTGACGCCCCGGCGTCGGCATCTCGTACGGGATCGATCTGACCTGGTTTTTCGGCAAGGGGCACGCGATCCTGCACGGATGAACCGGGGCCTTCGACGCCCCGGCGTCGGCATCTCGTACGGGATCGATCTGACGTGGTTTTTCGGCAAGGGGCACGCGATCCTGCACGGGTGAACCGGGCCGCGACTTTCCGGCTCCCATATATTCTCGCTGATACCCGGGCCGACCACGGATTCACGGAGGTGGGCATATGGCCAGAGCTGTAATCGTTGTCGACATGCAGAACGGCTTCATGACTCCCGGCGGCACGCTCTACTGCGGCGACGGGGCCCGCGAAATCATCTCCCCCCTGCGCGCCCGCGTGGAGCGGGAAAAAGCGGAGGGCGCCGCAGTCTTTTTCACCAGGGACACCCACGCCCCCGACGACGCCGAGTTCGAGATGTTTCCCCCCCACTGCGTCGAGGGCTCCGGCGAGGAGGAGATCATCCCCGAGCTGGCCGACCTGGCGGCCGGCGCCCGCATCGTCCGCAAGCGCCGCTACTCCGCCTTCTTCGAGACCGACCTGGCGGCGCAGCTGCAAGAGCTGAAGCCGGAGGAGGTCGTCGTCATGGGGGATTGCACCGACATCTGCGTGCTGCACACCGTTTCCGGACTGCGCAACCGCGACTACAAGGTGGAGGTTCCCGCCGACTGCGTCGCCAGCTTCGACCCGGAGCAGCACGAGTGGGCCCTCGGGCACATGGAGAAGATCCTCGGGGCCCGCATCACCAACCGCGGCTGAAACAGCGTGCAGCCCGTCCCGCAGCAGCTGTTCGCGCCGAGCGCGGCGACGCTGGAGGGGGAGAACGCCGACGTCTACTTCAGGCGCACCGCCCGCATCCTCGACGCCGAAGGCCTCGACCCCGTGGTGGCGGCGGAGGTGTTCGCGCGCCGGGGCGCCCTGTTGTGCGGCATGCGCGAGGTGCACGCCCTGCTGCGGGAGGCCCTGGCCGGTGAAGGGGAGGTCTGGAGCCTGGAGGAGGGCAGCCGCTTCGGGCCGAAGGAGGTGGTTCTCCGGGTGCGCGCCCCGTACCGCCGGTTCTGCCTCTACGAAACCGCCCTGCTGGGAATGCTCAGCAGCGGCACCGGCTGGGCGACCGCGGCGGCTGAATGCGTCGAGGCCGCCGCCGGCATCCCGGTGATGGGCTTCGGGGCCCGCCACCTGCATCCCGACGTCAGCAGCCGCATGGAATACGCCGCCTGCGTCGGCGGCTTCAGCGGCTGCGCGACCACGGCCGGGGCCCGGCTGGCCGGCAGGCAGCCGAGCGGCACCCTGCCGCACGCCCTGATCCTCGTTGTCGGCGACACCCTGGAAGCGACGCGGATGTTCGACCGGGTGATCGAGGCGGACGTCGACCGCATCGCCCTCGTCGACACCTTCCTCCCCGAGCCCGAGGAGAGCGTGCGGGTGGCGGCAGCGCTGAAGGAGCGGCTCCGGGGGGTGCGCCTCGACACGGCGAGCGAAAGGGGCGGAGTCACCGCCGAGCTGGTCGGCGAGACCCGCCGGCGCCTGGACGAAGCGGGGCACCGGAACGTCAGGATCGTCGTCTCGGGCGGCATCGACGCCCGGCGCATCCGATATTTCGTCGAGGCCGGCGCCCCGGTCGACGCTTTCGGGGTCGGCAGCGCCGTCAGCGCCGCCCCGGCCGTCGACTTCACCATGGACCTCAAGGAGGTGGAGGGCCGCCCGGTCGCCAAGCTAGGCCGCGTGCCGGGGATAACGGAGAACCCGGGACTGAAGCGAGTTTCCCCATAGCCGCCCGCAAGGGCCGGCCGCAGTCCGGATGGACTGTTTCAACGGGCTGAAAAGGAGAGAGAAGGAAGATGCGCGAGTACGAATTCGGCAGTGGCTGCACCAATCCGGCGACGTTCCCGGTCGAGGCGCTGGCCGGGGCGGCAGCGTCGGCGATACAGGAGGTCGGCGAGGCCTTCGTCCGCTACCCGGGGGACCTCGGCCACGACGGGCTGCGGGAAGTGATGGCCCAAAGGGAATCCGACCGCGAGGGAATCGAGGTCACCCCGGAAAGCATCGCCCTGACCAACGGCTCGATGCAGGCGGTGACCCTGGTGGCCGAGGCCCTGATGAAGGGGAAGGAGGACATCGCCGTCACCGAGGAGCTGACCTACAGCGGAACAATCGCGGTGTACCGCCGCCTCGGCATCGAGATGGTGGGGGTGCCTCTCGACCGGCACGGCATGCGCGTCGACGCCCTCGAGGAGACCCTCCGGCGCCTGCACGACCAAGGGACGCCGCCGCGGTTCATCTACACTCTCGCCACCTACCAGAACCCGACCGGCTCGGTGATGCCGCGCGCCCGCCGCCTCGAGCTCCTCGAGGTGGCGCAGCGTTTCGACTGCGTCGTCGTCGAGGACAACTGCTACGGCGACGTCCATTACGAGGGGGAGAAGGAGCCGGCCCTGTACGCCCTCGACGACGGGCCCAACCAGGTCTACATCTGCTCGCTGTCGAAGATCTTCGGCCCCGGCGTCCGCCTCGGCTACTTCATCGCGCGGCCCCCGCTGCTCGGGCGCATTCTCGACCGCCGCTACGACGGGGGCAACAGCCTGCTGGCCGCCGCGGTCGTAGCCGGGTACTTCCGCGGCCGGCTGTGGGAGCACTGCGCGCGCACCAACGCCGCCCTGAAGGAGAAGCGGGACGCCCTGTTCGAGGAGCTGGAGCGCGGCGCCGGCGACATCTGCACGTGGTCGCGTCCGGTCGGGGGGCTGTTCGTCTGGGTGACGCTTCCCGATGGGACCGACCTGAAAAAGCTGAACGACCTCGCCGCCGAACGGGGAGTGCGGTACGCCGCCGGGGCCGGCTTCCACGTGCGCAACGTCGAAGTGCCCAACATCCGCCTCGCCTTCGGCTACACCTCCCTGGAGGACATCCGCGACGGCATCCCGCTGCTGTGCGAGTGCATTCGCGAGGCGTCCCGCCGCCCGGAAGTGGTTTCGGCGCCGGCGCAGGCGGCGGCCCTGTAGACTCGTTCAGGCGCTTTGCGAGCCAGGCGCTTCCGCGTCCCGATTTTGTCAATGACCGAAGTCCTGCCGCGCATCGGCCTGGTGCAGATGGAGGTGAAACCGGGCCGCCCCGACCTCAACGCCGCGTCGATGCTGGACTACATCGGCGAGGCGCGGCGCCGGGGAGCCGAGGTGGTGGTCTTTTCCGAGCTCTGCGTCAGCGGCTACATCGTCGGCGACCTCTGGGAGGTGGACGAGCTGGCTGCCGACTTCTCCGGGTACAGCGAGGATATCCGCGGCGCCAGCGAGGGGATCACCGTCCTCTTCGGCAACGTCGCCGTCGACCGGGCGCGCATCGGGGAGGACGGGCGCATGCGCAAGTACAACGCCGTGTACGTCTGCAGCGACGGCGAGTACGTCTCCCGCCCCGGCCTGCCGGAGGGGCTGCCCCCCGGGGTCCAGCCGAAGACCCTGCACCCGAACTACCGCTTCTTCGACGACGACCGGCACTTCTACTCGCTGCGCAAGCTCGCCGCTTCGGAGGGGCGTTCGGTGTACGACTGGATGGTTCCGTTCGAGGTGGGATTGGGAGACGGGAGGCGCTTCCGCTTCGGCGTCCAGCTGTGCGAGGATATCTGGTGCCGGGACTACGGCTGCGACGGCGACATCCTCGACACCCTCGCCGCCTACCGCGAGCGCGAGGCGCAGGCCGTCTTCAACCTCTCCTCCTCTCCCTGGACCTGGCGCAAGAACGACAAGCGCAACCGCGTCGTCCGCGACATCCTGAAGCGCTCGCCGCTACCCTTCTTCTACGTCAACCAGGTCGGGGCCCAGAACAACGGCAAGAACATCGTCGTATTCGACGGCGACTCGACCTTCTACGGCAGCGACGGCGGCGTCAGGCGCCGGGCGCGCCCCTGGGAGGAGGAGCTCCTCGTGCTGAACCCGGCCGGGGAAGCCTCCGGCCCGCCGGCACCGGAAGCGCCGCGCGAGCAGGAGGAGGTCGAGTCCGTGTACTGCGCCATCCGCACCGGGCTGCGGCACCTCGACCACGTGCGCGGCGGCGAGAACCGCTTTCTCGTCGGCGTCAGCGGCGGCATCGACTCAAGCGTGGTCGCCTGCCTGTTGGAGCGGACCTTCGGGGCGGACCGCGTCTTCGCCGTCAACATGCCGACCCGCCACAACGCCGGCGTCACCCGCGACAACGCCCGCCTCCTGTGCGAGCGCCTGCGGGTAGACTACCTCAGCTGTCCGATCGAAGACCTCTACCGGCAGGTCGCCGCCCGCATCGAGGGGATCGTCTTCCCGCGTTCGCAGGGGCGCTACGACCGCCTCGTCGACGAGAACATCCAGGCCCGCATCCGCTTCTCAGACCTCCTCGCCGGCATCGCCGCCAAGCACGGGCTCATCTTCACCAACAACGGCAACAAGACCGAGCTCGCCCTCGGGTACACGACCCTGTACGGCGACCTCGACGGGGCCGTCTCCCCGCTCGGGGATCTCTACAAGGTGCAGGTGTTCGCCCTCGGCAGGTACCTCAACGACGCCGTCTACGGGCGCGAGGTGATCCCGGAGAACCTGCTGAGCATGGAGACGGTGCCCAGCGCCGAGCTGTCGCCGGAGCAGGACGTCACCCGGGGGATGGGGGACCCGATCAGGTACGGGTACCACGACGCCGTCCTGCGGCAGCTGATCGAGTACCGGCGCCACCCGGCCGACCTGATGCGCTGGTACCTGCGGGGGGAGCTGTTGGAACGGCTGGAGTGGGGGGACTGGAAGGCCTTCAGCGCCCACTTCGCCGATGCCGCCGCCTGGCTGGAAGATCTCGACCGGGTGGAGCGCCAGCTGCGCTCGAGCTTCTTCAAGAGGATCCAGTCGCCGCCGCTGATCGTGCTGAGCAAGCGGGCCTTCGGCTTCGACCTGCGCGAGACGCAGTGGCCGGAGTATCAGCCGCGGGCCTGCGCCGAGCTCCGGCAGCAGGTGGCGCGGCGGCCGTGGGGGCCGTGACCGCCTGCGGGTTTCAGCCGCTCGGGTTGACCTGCAGCAGCTCTTCCTCCCCGCCGCCGGGGGCGCCCTCGACTCCGGTGAGAAGATCCTGCAGGGAGGTGTTGCCCAGCACCCCGTCGACGGCGCGCTGCACCCGCATCCACAGGCCGCGGATCGAGCAGTCGACGGTTGAGTGCTGGCAGGCCTCCTCCATGCCGGTGAAGTGGTCGCAGAAACCGGGGTCGTAGAGGCGTCCGCCGAGGGCGCTCAGCACCTCGGCGACCGGAATCCGGGAGGCGTCCCTCGCCAGGGAGTAGCCGCCGTGCTGGCCCCGCTCGCTGTCGATGATGCCGGCCTGGCGCAGGATGCGCAGGTACCTGGCGGCGCTGTGGGGGGCGATTCCCTCGGACTGGGCGATCTCGGGGATCGTCAGGCTGCCGCCCGGGTGGCGCGCCAGGGTCAGCAGGCAGCGCAGTCCGTACTCTTCCTGTGCACTCAGCTTCATCGCCGCTTCTCCTGTTTCAGAACATGCCCAGTTCCAGCTTGGCCGCGTCGGACATCATGTCGGTGTTCCAGGGAGGATCCCAGACGACCTCGACCTCGGCGGCGGAGGCTTCGTCGACCCTCTCCTCGATCTTCTGCTGCACCTCCGGCGGCAGGGTGCCGGCGACCGGGCAGGCCGGCGAGGTCAGGGTCATGGTCACGTGGACCTTGCCGGCCTCGTCGGCGCTGACGCCGTAGATCAGGCCCAGCTCGTAGATGTCGACCGGGATCTCCGGGTCGTAGCAGGTCTTGAGGACGGCGACCACTTTCTCCTCGACGCTCTCGGCCGGGTACTCCTTCTGCATCTGCATTTTCACCTCACTCCGTGGTTACCGTCTGCTCCGCGCCTTTCCCGGCGCCGTCGTCGGCCTCCAGGGCGGCTTTCATCGCGTGCCAGGCCAGGGTCGCGCACTTCACCCGCATCGGGAACTCCCGCACCCCGGCGAAGACGGCCAGCTTGCCGACCCCCGAGGTATCGACCGCGTCCCCGGGATCGGCCGTCACCAGGTCGTGGAAGAGCTCGAACAGCTGCCTGGCCTCGGCCGCCGAGCTGCCCTTGAGGGCTTCGGTCATCAGCGACGCCGACGCCTTCGAGATGGCGCAGCCCGAGCCCTCGAAGGAGATGTCCTCGATCACCGCCTCCCCGCCCCCGTCGCCGACCTGCAGGTGCAGGTGCAGGTGATCGCCGCACAGGGGGTTGTACCCCTCCTGCCGGCGGTTGGCCCCGTCGATCCTGCCGAAGTTCCGCGGGTTCCGGTTGTGGTCGAGGATGACCTGCTGGTACAGCTCCCTGAGCTCTTCCATCACACCAGCACCGAGCGCACCGACGCGAGGGCGCCGGCCAGCACGTCGACCTCCTCGCGGGTGTTGTAGAAAGCCAGCGAGGCGCGCGCCATCGCCGGCACCCCGAAGCGGGACATCAGGGGCTGGGCGCAGTGGTGGCCGGTGCGGATGGCCACCCCCTCGAGGTCGAGTATCGTGCCGGTGTCGTGGGGGTGGACCCCGTGCAGCTCGAATGAGATAACCGCCACCTTGTCGTCGGAAGTTCCGAAGATCCGCAGGCCCTCGACCTCGGCGAGCTTCTCCTCGGCGTAGGCGAGCAGGCTCTGCTCGTACTGGTCGATCCGTTCGGGGCCGACCTCGTTGACGTAGTCGACGGCCGCCTCGAGCCCTATGGCGCCGGCGATGTTCGGGGTGCCCGCCTCGAACCTGGTCGGCGGATCGGCGAAGGTCGTCTTCTCGAAGCTGACCGACTCGATCATCGAGCCGCCCCCTTCCCAGGGGGGCATGGCCTCCAGCAGCGCCCGCCTGCCGTAGAGCACCCCGATGCCGGTCGGACCGCAGAGCTTGTGGCCGGAAAACAGGTAGAAGTCGCAGTCGAGGGCGCGCACGTCCACGGGCAGGTGGGGTGCGCCCTGGGCCCCGTCCACGAGCAGGACCGCCCCCCGGTCGTGGGCGAGGCGGGCGATCTCGGCCACCGGGTTGATCGTCCCGAGCACGTTCGAGGCGTGGGCGACCGCCACCAGGCGGGTGCGCTCGGAGAGAAGGCCCTCGAAGGCATCCATGTCGAGGCGCCCCGAGTCGTCGATGGGGGCGACCTTGAGGGTCGCCTCGCGCTCGCGGCAGGCGATCTGCCACGGCACGATGTTGGAATGGTGCTCCATGTGGGTGATCAGCACCTCGTCGCCGGCTTCGATCCGGGTGCGCCCGAAGCTGGAGGCGACGAGGTTGATCCCCTCGGTGGTGCCGCGGACGAAGACGATCTCCTCGCTGCTTTCGGCGTTGAGGAACTGGGCGATGCGGCCTCGCGCCCGCTCGTACGCGAACGTCGCCTCCTGCGAGAGCCGGTGGACCCCGCGGTGGATGTTGGCGTTCTCCTGCTCGTAGTAGCGGGACACCGCGGCGATGACGGAGCGCGGCTTCTGCGCCGTCGCGGCGTTGTCGAGATAGACCAGCGGCTTGTGCCGCACGCGCCGCGAGAGGATGGGGAAGTCGCGCCTTACCGCTTCGACGTTGAGCAGATCGCCGGCTGCCGCCGTCTGAATGACCATCCCCCTATCCTCCCGAAATCAGGCGTTCCACCTTGGCGTCGGCCAGCGCGCGCAGGTGCGCCCGCAGCTGCGCCGGGCCGACCCTGTCGACCACCTCGCCGCAGAATGCCCGCGCCAGCACGCGCACCGCCTCGGACCGGGGAATGGCGCGCGACTGCAGGTAGAACAGGGCGTCCTCGTCCAGCTCCCCCGCGGTCGAACCGTGGCTGCAGCGCACGTCGTCGGCGTAGATCTCGAGCTGCGGCTGCGAAGTGACGTCGGCGTCGTCCGACAGCAGCAGGTTCTGGTTCGACTGGTATGCGTCGGTGTTCTGGGCGCTTCGATGCACGTGGATCCTGCCGCGGAACACCCCGGTGGAAGCGCCCCCGAGCACCCCCTTGTAGAGCTCGTGGCTGGAGCAGTCGGGGCGCGCGTGCTCGACGGTGGTGAAGTTGTCGATATGCTCGCTGCCGGCGCCGAGGTAGAGCCCGTTCAGCGTCGATTCGACCCCCTCTCCGGCGAGCACGGTGACGGCGTCCCGGCGCAGGTAGCGGCCCGACAGGGCGGCGCTGGTCGAGGTGAAGCGGCTGCCGCCGCTCTCGGTGACGTGCAGCATGCCGACGTGGCTCGCCTCGTCCCCCTCCTGCTGGAGGGTGCAGTGCTCGAGGCGGCTGCCCCGTTCGAGGTGGATCTCGCATACCGCGTTGGTGAGGCGGGAAGCGCCCCCTGAAACAGCTGCGCCGCCGACGAACGACTCGACGACGGCCGCCCTGCTTCCTTCCCCGGCGACGACGAGGGTGCGGGGGAACGACGCCACCGGGCCGTCTCCGGCGCCGGTCGACACGTAGAGGATCTGAACGGGGCCTTCCACCTCGGTCCGGGCGGGGATGCGAAGGGCGGCCCCGTCCTCGACGAAGGCGGTGTTGAGGGCGGCGAATCCCGAGGCGCCGTCGCCGGCGAGGAGGTCGATCCCGGAGACAGGGAAGTCGGCGCCTGTTTGCAGCGCCGCGGCGATGCTCACCGCCTGCACCCCCGCGGGCAGCCTGTCGGTGTGCGACAGCCCGGGAACGAAGCGGCCGTCGGCGAAAACCAGCAGGGCCGCGGCCTCTTCCAGGGCGTGCGGCTCGATATCGGCGGCGCCCACCGTTCCCGCCGCGGGGCTGGGAGAAAACGGCACCCGCGTCACGGTTTGCGGCTTGGAGTGGCGCCAGCTCTCGTCCCTGCCGGTCGGCAGCCCGTGCTCGGCGAAGTGGTCGGCCGCCTCCCGCCTCAGGGCGTGCAGGGGGGTCCCGGCGCCGCCGTTCAGGCGCTGCTCGAACTCCCGGAAGCAGTCGAGGTACCACTCCCTGCGGTCGGCCTGCTCCCGCCTTGCCCGGCTCATGCCCCGGCCTCGGCGGTCTCTTTGCGCACCCACTCGTACCCCTTCCGCTCGAGCTCGAAGGCCAGCTCCTTGCCGCCGGAGCGGGCGATGCGGCCGTCGATCAGCACGTGCACGGCGTCGGGGATTATGTACTGCAGCAGCCGCTGGTAATGGGTGACGACGACGACGCTCTTGTCGGGGGCGTGCAGCCTGTTGACGCCGGCGGCGACGACTCGCAGGGCGTCGATGTCGAGGCCGGAATCGGTTTCGTCCAGCACCGCCAGCTTCGGCTCGAGGACGGCGAGCTGGAGGATTTCGTGGCGCTTCTTCTCCCCTCCCGAGAACCCCTCGTTGACCGGGCGCCTCAGGAAGCTTTCGTCCATTTCGACGAGCTCGAGCTTTTCCCTGACCAGGGAGAGGAAGTCGATGGCGTCGATCTCCTGCTCGCCGCGGTGCCTGCGGATCTCGTTGAGGCCGGTGCGCAGGAAGTAGGCGGAGTTGACCCCGGGGATCTCCACGGGGTACTGGAAGGCCATGAACAGCCCCTCGCGGGCGCGCTCCTCGGGGTCCATCTCGAGGAGCGCGCTGCCGCAGTAGGTGACCGAACCCGCGGTCACCTCGTACTCCTCGCGGCCGGCCAGCACCTGGGCAAGGGTCGACTTGCCGGAGCCGTTCGGCCCCATGATGGCGTGGATCTCCCCGGCGGCGACTTCGAGGTCGACCCCTTTCAGAACCTCGGCGCCGCCGACGCTGGCGTGCAGGTTCTCGATTGCGAGCATCGCCGTCATCCCACGCTCCCCTCGAGGCTGATTCCCAGCAGCTTCTGCGCCTCGACGGCGAACTCCATCGGCAGCTCGGCGAGCACTTCCTTGCAGAAGCCGTTGACGATCAGCGACACCGCGTCCTCGGTGGAGAGGCCGCGCTGGTTGCAGTAGAAGATCTGGTCCTCGCCGATCTTCGAGGTCGACGCCTCGTGCTCGACCACCGCGGTCGGGTTGCGCACGAAGATGTAGGGGAAGGTGTGGGCGCCGCAGCGGTCGCCGATCAGCATGCTGTCGCACTGGGTGAAGTTGCGCGCCTGCGCCGCCTTCTTGAGGACCTTGACCTCGCCGCGGTAGGTGTTCTGCCCGCGCATGGCGGAAATCCCCTTGGAGACCACCGTGCTCCGCGTGTTCCTGCCGCTGTGGATCATGTGCGTGCCGGTGTCGGCCTGCTGCATCCCCGAGGTGACCGCGACCGAGTAGAACTCCCCGACCGAGTCGTCCCCCTGCAGGATGCAGCTGGGGTACTTCCAGGTGATCGCCGACCCGGTCTCGACCTGGGTCCAGGAGATCTTCGAGGCGCGCCCGCGGCAGGCCCCGCGCTTGGTGACGAAGTTGTAGATGCCGCCGCGTCCCTCCCCGTCCCCGGGGTACCAGTTCTGGATCGTCGAGTACTTGATCTGCGCCTCTTCGAGGGCCACGAGCTCGACCACGGCGGCGTGCAGCTGGTTCTCGTCGCGCATCGGGGCAGTGCAGTTGTGGACGGCGAAGCCCTTGACGAGGTAGGAGTGCGGGTCGGTCCGGGTCTCGAGGTTGTAGACGAAGCCCTCGTGAGGCTGGCGCTCGACCGCGGTGACGGGGACGAGGAAGCAGCCGTCGCGGGGGATCGCGCGCTGGCTGCGGGCGTTCCTCGTGTAGTAGATGACGTAGCGCTTCTTGTGGTGGATCGTGCGCCCGTCCTTCATGGTCTCGTCGAAGGCCTCGCGCACGTTGATGTAGGCGAAGATCCCCTGGCGGGAGAGCATCTCCTGGAGCTGGAAGGCCAGCTCGCGGGAGACCGTGGCGGCGCGCACGCGGGTGATCCGGCCCTCCCGGGAGACGCTGCCGTCGCCGAGATAGTAGGTGTCCACCGCGAGCTTCTGCCGCGCCGGGGGCAGGTCCATCACCGCCTTGCTGAAACGCTTGCCGGCGGCGTAACGGCCGCCGTGCTCGTGGAGGAGGTCCCACAACTCGTTGGAGTAGACGACGACGTAGACGCCGTTCCGGTTCGTGTCGTGGGTGACGGAGGGGCTCTTGCCCGTGACCCGGGTGATCAGCTCCCGCACCTCCTCGATGACCTCGGTCTCGTGGGCCCCGAGGCAGAACTCCACGGCCTTGCAGCCGTTGAAGTGGGTGGCGCAGCCCTCGGCCACGTAGTAGCCGAGGAGCCTGAGGAAATCGTCGCTCAGGTCCGGGTCGTCGCGCTCGACCTGGTTGACGGGGAAGACGAGAAGATCGCCCGCCTGCAGCTCGCCGGCCGGCACGTAGGCGGGCTCGGCGGCGTCGAGCTTCCTGCGATCGATGTCCGGCCAGCGCCCGGCCTTGCGCAGGGAGCTGCGGATCCGCTCGCGCCGGATCGTCAGCACGGGGTGCTCCGGCGTGACGTGGAAGCGGTTGCCCGGACTGCGCGGGGTGATCTCGATCAGGTCGCCGCGGAAGCGGCGGCGCATGATCTTCCCCACCGAGGCCTCCTCGCCGTCCTCGTCGAGCACGGTGTCGGAGACGGCGATGTCGCGCACGTTCCGCAGGCGGTCGCCGCAGCTGACCTCCTCCCACGCCGGCAGGCAGCCTTCCAAATAGCTCACGTACGCGCCCTCGTCGGCGATGACCAGGGTGCGCTCGAACTGGCCCGTGTTGGCGGCGTTGATGCGGAAGTAGGTGGACAGCTCCATGGGGCAGCGTACGCCCTTCGGGATGTAGACGAAGGAGCCGTCGGTGAAGACCGCGGAGTTGAGGGCGGCGAAGTAGTTGTCGTTGGCCGGGACCACCGAGCCGAGGTACTTGCGCACCAGCTCGGGGTGGTTGTGGACCGCCTCGGTGAAAGAGCAGAAGATGATGCCGAGCTCGGCGAGCTTGTCCTTGAAGGTCGTCGCCACCGAGACGCTGTCGAACACCGCGTCAACGGCGACGCCGGCGAGCATCTTCTGCTCCTCGAGGGGGATGCCGAGCTTCTCGTACGTCGCCAGCAGCTCGGGATCGACCTCGTCGAGGCTCTCGAGCTGCGGTTTCTGCTTCGGGGCCGAGTAGTAGCTGATCGCCTGGTAGTCGATTTCCGGGTAGTCGACCATGGCCCAGCGCTCGCTGGGCTTGCGCCGCGTCGGGTCCTGCATGCGCTGCCAGTTGCGGTAGGCCTTGAGGCGCCATTCCAGCAGCCACTCCGGTTCTTCCTTCTTGCGGGAGATGAAGGCGATGATCTCCTCGTCGAGGCCGGGAGGGGCCGAGTCGGCCTCGATGTCGGTGACGAAGCCGTGCTGGTACTCGCGGCTCGCGAATTCCTCGAGGACTTCGGTGTCCGTCTGCGGAACGGCGCCGGCAGTCGATTCGCTCATGACCATTTCCTGGCTCGCCGGGAGGGGGCGGACAGCTCCGGCGGCGATGCCTTTAAAAGGGGACGTTAGTTTCTGTAAATCGGCGAGTTACGGCTTTTGAACCTAAGAATCTTGAAAAAAATGTCAAGATTAGGAGCCGTCGCTCTCGAGGGGTCTGACCGAGGGCGGATTTTCCGATGGGCGGGGACGCTATCCGAGGCGCTTCCGGCGCACGAGGTAGCGGGACAGGGCGGCGTCGAAGGGGGTCGCCGTGTCGATCAGGGCGTAGTCGACGCCGGCCTCGGCGCAGCCCCGGCGGTAGCGGTCGAGCAGCCGGTCCATCATCTCCCGGTATTCGGCCTGCATGTGCCAGGGCTGGGTTCGCAGCTGCTGGTCCGGTTCCTCGAGATCGACGAAGCGGGTGTCGCCGCGGCGGAAGTCGAGGTCGCGTTCGCGGGGGTCGAGCAGGTGAAAGACGATCACCTCGTGGCCGCGGTGGCAGAAGTGGCGCAGGCCTCCGAGGACCTCCTCCGGGTCGTCGAGGAGGTCGGATATCAGGATGACAAGCCCGCGCCTCGACAGGCGCTCGGCGAGGTCGTGCAGGACCGGCGCGGTGCGGGTGTCGGCCTCGGGCTCGGCGCGGGCCAGCTGGGTCAGCAGCACGTGGAGGTGGCTCTGCACCGACCGCGGCGGCACGTGCGACAGGGCGCGGTCGCGGAACAGGGTCAGGCCGACGGCGTCCCGCTGGCGCAGCATCAGGTAGGCGAGGGCGGCGGCGAGGCAGCAGCCGTAGCGGAACTTGCTGATCGGCCCGGCCCCCCGGAAAGCCATCGAGCCGCTGGCGTCGACGAGGAGATAGGCCTTGAGGTTGGTCTCCTCCTCGTAGCGCTTGACGTAGAGGCGGTCGGTCTTGGCCAGGGCCTTCCAGTCGAGGTCGCGGATCGGGTCGCCCGGCATGTACGGCCGGTGCTCGGAGAACTCGACCGAGAACCCGTGGTAGGGTGACCGGTGCAGGCCGGTGATGAACCCCTCGACGACGAGACGGGCGATCAGGTCGAGACGGCCCAGTCCGGACACCGTTTCGGGGTCGAGAAAGGAGGCTGAGTCCGGGGAGGCCGCCGCGGTCATTCTATATGCCTAGCTGCTCGCGCAGGCGGTCCTCGGCCAGCAGCCGCTCGACCACCCCGCTGCCGTCGACGTTCTCGGCTTCGGCGTGGAAGTTTACGACGATGCGGTGGCGCAGCACCGGCTGGGCGACCGCCAGCAGATCCTCGACGGAGGAGGCGTGGCGGCCGTGCAGAATCGCCCTCGCCTTGCTGCCCAGCACCAGGTACTGCGACGCCCGGGGGCCGGCTCCCCAGCTTACCATCTCGCGCACGTACTCCGGGGCCGCGGGGTCGTCCGGGCGCGAGCTGCGCACCAGCTCCACGGCGCTCCGGATCAGGTGATCGGAGACCGGCACGCGCCGGGTCAGCTGCTGCAGGGCGACTATCTGTTCGCCGTGAAGGAGCGGTTTCACCTCCGCCCCCGGCAGGCTGGTGGTGACGCGCGCGATCTCCTCCTCCTCGGCGGCGCTGGGGTAGTCTATGCGCAGTTCGAAGAGGAAGCGGTCGAGCTGCGCCTCGGGCAGGGGGTAGGTGCCCTCCTGCTCGATCGGGTTCTGAGTGGCCAGCACGAAGAACGGCTCGCTCAGTTTCATCGTCTGCCCGGCGGCGGTCACGGCGTGCTCCTGCATCGCCTCGAGCAGTGCGGCCTGGGTTTTCGGTGGAGTCCGGTTGATCTCGTCCGCCAGTATGACGTTGGCGAAGACGGGGCCGCGGACGAAGCGGAACTGTTTGCGGTTGGTGTCGGGGTCCTCCTCGAGAATCTCGGTGCCGGTGATGTCGGCCGGCATCAGGTCCGGGGTGAACTGAATGCGGCCGAAGCTCAGGTCCAGGGTCCGCGCCAGGGTGCGGATCAGCAGGGTCTTGGCGAGCCCGGGAACCCCGACAAGGAGACAGTGGCCGCCGGCGAGGAGGGCGACCAGCAGCTGCTCGACCACCTCCCGTTGCCCGATGATCACCTTGCCGATCTCCTCCAGCAGCTCGTCGCGGGTCGCCGCGAGGCCGGCGACGGCCTCGACGTCGGTATCGGTCATGAAACTCCCTCCCCAATCGTCAAAAGGGATCAAATATATGCGGAGGTCACTGGAAAGTTCACACCATCCCTGTCGCGGCGACCCGTTTGTAACAAGGCGCAACGCAGGATTGCTGTGATTCTCAGGGGATTGCCGCTTGCTGCCCGGCCTTGCGATCAGGGCGTTTTCTTCGGTGCGGTCCAGTCCGTCGATTTCAGGGCTTGAGTACCGCTTGCCGGCTGCACCCCTTTCATCGCGATTCAGTGCCCTGCCCCGACCACGAGATCGCTGCCATCTCCGCGGTTATCGGGGAAGGACAGCCGACGGTCTGGCGAGTTCCCAGTAGTGGGAACCATAAAGAATCCTAGCCAACGATCCTCGTCTGTTTATGTAATTGACGGCTTCGAGTTTGCGGGGGTTCCCGTTGCGGACAGCCCTCCTGCTGCCGCTACCAGTCGAGCCAGTCTCCAAGCCATCGACTCAGCGAATCGAGGAACGGTTCCGACCGGGTGGAGACGAAACAAATACTTTGCCCATCAGGGGACCAAGCCGGTTCCCGGTCATTGGACCCCGAGGTCAGCCTCGCGACATCGGACCCGTCCGCAGCCATGCGGTAGATACTGGCCTCCCCATCCCGGTCGGAAACGAAGGCGATCTCCCTTCGGTCCGGAGACCACGCCGGCTGCCCGTCCCTGGCCGGGTTCCGGGTGACGTTGATCACTTCCCCGCTGGCAATCTCCACGATGCAGATTTCGGGATTGCCGAAACGGTCGCTCTCGAAAGCGATGCGATCGCCGTGCGGAGACCAGGACGGGCGAACGTCCCGGCCAGCATGCCGGCTCAGGTTGCGCAGGTTCCCGCCGTCGCTGTCGGCGATGTACAGTTCGAGGTTGCCGTCGCGGTTGGTGATGAAAGGGAGGTGCTTCCCGTTGGGCGAGAAAGCCGGCAGGATGCCGTCCTTCGCGATCCGCCTTGTCTCCGGCTCTCCGGCGCCGAGCTTCATGAGGTAGGTGTCGTACTCTCCCGATTCCGGAGAATTGCCTGCGAAGGCGAACCCCGTACCGTCCGGCAACCAGGATACGCCTGCCAGGAGGCTCACGAAAGACGGAGCCGGTATTCTCATCAGTTCCCCGCCGCTCGCCGAAACCAGATGGAACTCGCTCTTTTCCTCCGTGTGGGCGATGTACAGGACGCTCCGGCCGTCCGGCGCCCACACGGGAGCGAACGTTCCCTCCACCGCGGACAGGCGCCCGATGGAGGTCCCGTCCCGCGACACGCGAAAGACACTCCCCTCCAGGAGATGGGCAAAGGCGGAATGATGCCAGAAGAGGAGGAACCTGAACACCAGGCATACTATCAAGTTGCCGAGAGATTCGCGCAGGGGTTCGCCTTTGATGGGCATTCGCAGGGAAATGCTGTGAACAAGGTGGGCCGACGCGTGTGCGGGTTCCAAAGGGAAGGGGCGACAGGCGATGCTGTACGCGGGTTACTCCAACTCCAGCGAGGCTTTGATCCGGCCCCAGGAAACCGACTCGACCGCGGTCTCTTCTCCCGATTTTTCCGGGTAGGCCGACAGCAGAAGCCCGTCGAGAAAGAGATCCGCTCGAATTTGCCAGCATCTCGTCGGTGAGTTCGGCAATCGGGTACACGTAGTCACCATTATGGGCACCCCCGGAGACGGCAAGCCAAATGAGTAGGCCCCAAGGCATTGCGATACTGCCCTCTGATCCGGATATGGTTCATAATCAACTCCAGCGGATGAACGACGAGCACCCTGGCACTCCTAACTAAACGAGTGAGCGCAGGGCACCCGTCTGTCAAAAACCTTGGTCATGATGATCCTAATACCTGCAATAGCAGGTAATGCATCCAGTGTTCGTCACAGTTTGGGAACAGTAATGACTGTAGTAAAACTCACAGTTGTAGTCGCAGGTGGATATGCATTGTTGACATGGTGCCCATGGGACCAGCTAGGGTTCATGCCGCCGTGTGCCCCCAACAAGGACACATTTCCCAGAACGACTCCTGCAACTAGCAGGACAGCGACGATGTACTTCTTTGGACCCGGCATTTCTGCCTCCCTTCGGGTTTGGGGTGTTGTGACCTGGCCGCCGTTTCGGCTCAGCGCCAATCGGTCCGGCATGATCACTCGGCCTGCTTCTTGCGGATGATAAGGGCTGCAGTAATGACCTCCTTTCCCCGGCAGCGGCCTTGTTCATCTCGAGAAGAAAGATCGCACCGGACCGGCGACTTCCGCATCACCCGGTCGGGTAATTTTTCGTCACCTGATCAGGTGATTTTTCGTCACCCGATCAGGTGATATTTCCGGAAATCGGGGATTTGTCCGGAAAAATCCGGCGCCGTGGGCCTCCGGGGGGGCTGCCTGTGGAATCGGGAGCCGAAGCCGGAAGGGAGGGACTGCGCGAGTGAGGGCAGCTACAGCGTGGTGAGTCCGGTGCTGATCGCGTACTTGGTCAAGGCCGCTATGCCGTGCCGGTCGAGCTTGTCCATGAGGTGCTGCCGGTGCGTGTGGACGGTGTTCTCGCTCAGGTTCAGTCGCCTGGCAATTTCCGGTGTCGTCAGATCCTCGCTGATGAGCCGCAGCACCTCGCGCTCCCGCTCCTTCAGCTCCGGACGGGCGGCAAGCCTCTGCATCTGGTCGTACACGGCCCCGGCCAGCTCCGGGCTCAGGTAGGTGCGGCCGGCCAGGGCCGCCCGGGCGGCCCGCAGCACCTCGGCCCCGGTCCCGGCCCCTCCTTTGGTCACGTACCCCGAGGCCCCCGCCTCCAGCATGCCGGCGACGAAGTGCGGATCCTCGTGCATCGACAGGGCCACCACCTTGACCTCCGGGGCCTGGCCGAGGACCTGGCGCGCCGCCTCGATTCCGCTCAGGTCGGGCAGGGATACGTCCATGATCACGACGTCCGGCCTGCGGGCCGCGGCCAGCTCCACCGCGGTCCGCCCGTCCCCTGCTTCTGCCACCACCTCGAACTCGTCGTCCTTCGCGAACCTGGTGCACAACGCCTCGCGCATCAGCTCGTGATCGTCCACCAGCAAAACGCGGATCGTCATCGGGAACTCTCCTTTTGCTCGAGCAGCGGGGAAGGAACCGCCAGCACGCAGCGCGTCCCCTGCCCCGGCGTCGATTCGATGTCGAAGGAGCCGCCGGCCTGCCTCAGGCACTCGCCGATGCTGAACAGGTCGCCTGATGGTCCTGCCGCTGCTGCTGCGGCTGCTGGCTCATTACTCGACCCCCGGTCGAGATGGCTTCACGTCTTGCGTTCTTTCTTCTTCGCGGCGGGAAACAGGACGTTGTTCAGTATCAGGCGGTAGCCGGGGGAGTTGGGGAACAGGGACAGCCTCGTCGGCGGGTCGCCGACGTGGTGCTTGTGGTCCTCCGGATCGTGGCCCCCGTAGAAGGTAAAGGTCCCCTTGCCGAGGCGGCCGTGGATGTACTTGACGACCTCGGTTCCCTCGACCTCCCCCAGGACGATCACCGATTCCTTGATCAGCGAGCGGCGGAAGCCGGTGGTCTGCCCGAGGAAGCCGTCGACGACGTTGGTGTGGCACTGGGTCAGCATCGCCGGGACCGGGTCGTACTTGGCGGAGAACTCGAACAGGGTGAAGTACTCCGCTTCGGCGGTTCTCACCCTGCGCACGTCGCGCGGCGTGGTGTCGATGTCGGAGTGCTCGTAGACCATCGGGTCGGTCTCGAGGCGGAAGTTCTCGAACGCCACGGTGCGGCTGTAGTCGAGTTTCTCCTGGGCCCGGGGATCGGCGGCGTCCCCGTCGAATACCGCCGCGGCGATGTCGACCCCTTCGGCGGCCAGGGCGATGTCGAAGGTGTCGGTCGCCGAGCACATGGCGAAGACGAACCCGCCCCCGTTCATGTAGTCGCGGATCTTGCGCGCCACCGCCTTCTTCTGCTCCGAAACCTTGGAGAAACCCAGCTCGGCGGCCATGGCCTCGTACAGCTTCTGCTGATCCTGGTACCAGGGCTGGCGCCGGTAGCTGGCGTAGAACTTCCCGTACTGGCCGGTGAAGTCCTCGTGGTGCAGGTGCAGCCAGTCGTAATCTTCCAGCTTGCCGGCGAGCACCTCGGCGTCGAAGAGGCGGTCGTACTCGATGCCGGCGTACTGCAGCGCCAGGGTTACGGCGTCGTCCCAGGGCTGGGTGTTGGGCGGCGTGTACACGGCGATGCGGGGGGCCTTGTCGAGGCGGACGACTTCCATGTTGCCGGCGTCGATGTCGGCGTAGATGCCGGCTGCCTCCCCTTCGGAAACCGTCTCGATGGAGATGCCGCGGATGCCGGCCTCGGCGGCGATGAGGGGGTGGGCTTCGACGAGGAAGGAGCCGCCCCGGTAGTTGAGGAGCCACTCGACCGGGACGCCGCGTTCGAGATTCCACAGGGCGAGGCCGTAGGCCTTGAGGTGCTCGGTCTGGACGAGGTCCATCGGCACCAGGATCCGCTGTGCCGACGCCGTCCCCGGCAGGGAGCAGATCACCGCCGCGAGCAGGGCGATCCGGAGCCGTTTTTTTGCCATTGTAATCCCCGGCTCAGCCCGTCTCCCGGTACAGGGGCCGCAGCCGCTGTATCTCGAGACGGACCTGCGCCGCCCGTGGGTCGCCGGGGAATCCCAGAAGGGCGCTCTCCCAGGTGCGCAGCGCCTCGAGCGGGCGGCCCTGTTTCTCGAGCAGACGCGCCCGCAGGATCAGGGCGGTGAGCGCCTCGCGGCGGCCGGGAAACGATGCGGCGACCTCGGCGTACCTCGCCAGGGCGCTGTCTGGGCGGCCGCGCGCCTCGCAGGCCCGGGCCTGGTCGAGCATGGCGCGGACCTCGATGCCTTCCGGCGCGCCCTGCAGTTCCCGTCTCACCCCGGCGGCCTCCGCGTGGCGGCCCTGGTGCTGGTACAGAAGCGACGTCGCGTAGAGCGCCAGCTCCCGCTCGTTCCCGCGCTGGTCCTCGATCAGGGTGACGACCTCCAGGGCGTCGTTGGCCAGCTCGTGCCCCGGCTGCGCCGCGAGCAGGGTGTCGAAATGGGCGAGGGCGCCTTCGAAATCGGCGTGCAGCCAGGCGAGGCGGCCGAGCCCGTAGCGCGCCGCCCGGTCTCCGGCGGAGGCGTCCAGCAGGGCGCGGTAGCGGTCCCCGGCGGCGTCGAGGTCTCCCTCGGCGAGGTCGCATTCGGCCAGCAGCAGGGCGGCGTCGGAGGAGCGGTATCCGCCGCGGCCGGTGGCCAGGGAGGCCAGCAGCAGGCGCGCCGTCCCGGCGTCGCCGTAAACCTGCAGCAGCATGCGCCCCTGGCGGTAGATCGCCTCGCGGCCTTCCGGCTCGTGGGAAAAACGGTCGGCGACCTCGCGGTACACGGACAGCGCCCGGTCGTGCCGCCCCTGCCGCTCGTAGATCTCCCCCTCCTTGAGCAGAGATCCGGAACGGTAGCGGGGATTCCCCTGCGGGCGTTCGGAGTAACGCCGGTAGCTTTGCGCGGCAACCTCGTCGAAACCGGAAGCCTCGCAGCGGGAGGCGAATTCGTAGAGCGCACCGCCGATGTCGGAGCGCCCCTCGATCTGGAGGAGCGCCTCCAGGCCTGCCTGCGGCTCGCCCGCCTTCAGCGATACCGCGGCCAGAAGAATCGCCGCGTGCAGGGGGTCGCGGTGCGAGCCGTCCAGGGCTTCGCGCAGGGCCCGGGCGACGGCGGCGGTTCTCCGCTCCGGCTCCCCGGCGCTGCCGTCCCCGGCTCCGGCGATCTTCTCGAAGTGGCTCTCGACCAGGGGGAAATGCTGAGGTTGCGAGTCGAGGTAATCGAGGGCGGCGCTCACCGCTTCGGGGTAGCGCCCGGCCGCCAGGTGCTCGAGGCAGAGGGCCCATGGGTGGGTGCCGCGACGCTGCTGGCCGGCGTCGCCGGTTTGCGCTCCAGTCTGTGTGTTCAGGGCCGCCCCGAGGCAGAGGCAGAACAACAGTCCGCGCGCGCTCACGGCAGCCCTTCCAGGGTGTCGGGGCGGGCGGCGATGTCGGCGTAGACCGACTCGTAGTAGCGGCGCACCAGCTCGCGGTACTCCGGGGGCAGGTTGCCGGCGAGGGCGCGCTTCATCGCCTCGCGCCAGAGGTCGGGGCGCTGGCCGAGGTCCCCCGGGATCCACAGCGGTCCGGCATATTCGCGGTCGGCGCCGGCTTCGGACTGCCTCTGCTTCTTGGACCCGCGCGCGTAGATCGAACGGCTGGCGTCGAGCATGCGCTGGTAGATCCGCTCCTGCGCCTGGTTGATGCGGGAGTGGGGCCGGCTCTGCCGCATGTCGCGCAGCACCCCCTTCATTTCCTCGGCGATCCCGCGCATCCGTTTTTCCGCGCCTCGATGGCCGCGCAAACTGCGCTCGATTTCTGACAGCGCCTGCATGATGCTGCGCTGTTCGGCGGCCAGGCGGGCCATGTCGGCTCTCGCGTTCGCCCCGCGAGCAGGTCTTCCGCGTTCTCCCTCCTGCCCCTCCATGCCCTCGATCGCTTCCCGCGTCGCCTGGTTGAGGGCGGCCTGCTGTTCTGAAAGCCCGAGCAGCTTCTCCATCGCCTCGGCGAACCCGGACGGCATGAACGACGAGGCGACGTCCTCGATGCTCCGGCGCAGCATGTTGGCAGCTTCGTTCAGGTAGCCGTAAGCCTCGGCCTGGCTGGAAAGGGACCGTCCGGCCTCCCGCTGTCCGAGCCGGTGTCCGGACTCCTGCATCTGCTGACGCGCATACCCGGCGGTTACGATTACGGCCGGATCCAGGCTCAGGGTCTGCCGGCCTGCCCGCGCCAGCCCGGCGATGACGGCGTCGGCGCCTCGCAGCAGGGCGAACTGCTCGTCGGCGAGGGCCGCGGCCGACGCCCCGTCCCGTTCCCGGCCGGTGCGCCGGGACAGCTCCTCCTGGCTGTGAGATAGATCGATCAGGCCGGCCATGGCGTCGCGAAGCTGCGCGACGAGGCGGTTCCTGCCCTCGGCGGAGAACTGGTCCCGCAGCTTTTCGAGGTCCCCCGCAAGCCCGCCGAGATCCTCCTCCAGCCCCTTGCCGAGGCCCCGGGCATGCCGCCGCCTCCCTTGCCCCATGCTCGCCGCCATTTCCCTCATGCGCCCGGCGAGGGCGCGCTGCTCCATTTCCGCCGCCTCGCGGCTGAGGCCTTCCGAGCTTTCCGGGCTGATCGGGGCAAGCGCCGCGGCAGCCTCCTCGAGATCGCCTCGCAGGCGCTCGGAGTCGCGGGCCAGGGCCTCCTCCCGCGCCTCGAGGCGAGCCGCGGCCTCCGAAGCGGAGGCGAGCGCTTCGCCGATGTTCTCCTGCCGCGAGAGCAGGTCGCGGGCCTTCTCGACCGCCGCGTCGAGCTGCTGCTCGGCCTGGACCTGCCGCAGCAGCGCCAGGGTGCGGTCGAGACGCTGCTCGAAGACCTCGTACTCCTCGCCGAATCTCTTCAGTGTTTCCGCCAGCTGTTCCGGGTCGAGCTCGCCGGCGGACTGTTCCAGCTCCCGCAGGGCCTCGAGCAGCTCGGGTGTGGTGACCTCCTCCATCAGCTCGCGGATCTCCTCCATCTTGTCGAGGAGCTCCCGCGAGCCCAGACCCTGGTCCGACAGCTTTTCCGCCACCTCGGCCAGTTCCTGAGCCGCCTCTTCGAGGGCCCTGGCGCGCTCGCGCTCGCGGTCCAGCGCCGCTTCGAGCTCCCGTTTCTGCTCCCAGCTGAGCTCCTCGGTCTTCAGGACCTCCCGGCGCACCTGCTCGAGGTACTGCTGCGCGCTGCGCTCCCGGTCGATCAGCTCCTCCATCGACATCACCGTTTCGCTCTGCAGCTCGGTGACTTCGTCGAGAAGCTCGAACATCGACGGGAAGCGCACGGCGAACTCCTTCGAGAAGCTGCTCTTCGGTCCCGTGACCGCGTCGTTGTCGGTGGCGCGCACGCGGTAGGTGACGCGGTCTTCGGGCAGCAGGTCGAGGCCGGCGAGATCCCAGAGGTGTTCGACGGCGACCCGCGGGCCCGGGCGGAAGCTCAGGGCGGCCGAGGCCTCGCTGCCGCCGTTCTTGCGGAACAGCAGCTCGAGGGAGGCGATGCCGAAATCGTCGCTTCCCTCTATTCCCAGGCGGACCACCCTGGACTCGGGAAGATCGATGTCTTCTCCCGGCTCGACGAACGCCACCCGCGGATCCTGGTCCTGCAGCACCTCGATGGCGTAGCGGATCGGGTCGCGGTTTGCCACCCCCTTGCGGTCTCTCAGGTCGATGTGGTAGAGACGGCGCTCAGGGGCGGGGGTTTCGGGGTCGCTGCCCCGGTCCGCGGCGACCGGCAGGGAGAAGGTGACGCGGGCTCCCAGATCCTCGACCTCGGCCGGCAGGCGCAGGCTGTCGTCGACGACCAGGGCGGCTTCGGCGAGCGGCTTGGAGGCATCGATCCGGATTTCCACCTCGGTTCCGGCAGGTGCGCTGACGTCGCCGTTTCCGGATTCGACCCGCTCCGGCCAGCCGCAGTGCGGGGGGTAGCGGTAGCGGATGGTAAGCTGCCGCACCTCGGGAGGATCGAGGACCTCGACGCGGTACGGCCCCGCGTGCCCGTCGCCTCCGCGGACGGCAAAGGAGAACGGTCGCGCCACGCCGGTGAAGATGTAGCGGACCGTGTCGGCGGCCTCGCCCGCGGAGGCGGCGATCTCGGTGACCTGCCAGTCGGCGCTGTCAGCGTCGCGCCTCAGGACTTCCGCGGTGCGCGGCACCTCCCCGGAGAACAGGATCTCGACCGCGGCGTCTTCTCCCTTCACCACCTCCAGCTGCGGGGGCCGGACCTCGATGAGAGTCCGCGCCAGGCGGGGGTGCTCGCGCAGAGGACTCGCGCAGCGCTTTGCCGCGGGCAGCAGATCGTCGGCGAACAGGGAGCCGGCAGCCGCGGCGGCCAGGGCCGCAAGGGCGAGTTGCCGGACCGCCTGCCGCAGGGGATTCCAGCCGACGATGGATGCCGTGGAGCGGCCTTCGATGCAGGCTGCCGCCCCCCGAACCGCGGCCGCGGTGAGGCCGGGGGAGCCGGTCCGCCGCCGGGGCGGGGAAGTCGCCAGCTCGAGGGCGAGGGTCAGGCGCCCGCGGAGCTCCCGGAGGTCCCTTTCGGCCAGCAGGCCGACGCGGTGCCAGGTCAGCCGCCCGCGCAGCCGCGAGTATACCCTCAGCCCTGCGGCGGCGACGGCGGCGGCGAGCGGGGCCAGCACAAGCGCCGTGCGCCAGAAGGGTCCCGGGTAGAGCAGGTGCTCGGCGCAGACTGCGGCGAGCCCGAGCAGCAGCGCGACGGCAAGCCCCTGCAGCAGGGCGGATCCGGCCTCGACCGCCACCAGCCGGCGGCGGAGCCGGCGGGCGAAGGCGATTATCGAGGCGAGTTCCCTATCGGATCGGTTCCCGGGTTCGGCGGACACCTCTTCATTCTCCGCATGCGACCCCGTCTTTCGGGAGTCGGCATTGGAAGCCCCGCTTCGCCCCTTGTCTTCGGCGGCCATTCGCCTTTCCTGGTTGAACTCCCAGCCCTCAGTGAGTGAGTGCCCAGACGACTATGTTGGTCCCCATGCGCAACGCCGCCTCTCGTTTCTCCCCGGGGTCGCCGTGGACGTCGGCATCTTCCCAGCCGTCGCCGAGGTCCGATTCGAAGGTGTAGAGGAGGGCGATGCGGCTGCCTTCGAACATGGCCAGGGCCTGCGGGCGGTTGCCGTCGTGCTCGTGGATCTTCGGCAGTCCGCCGGGGAGCTCGAAATGGCTGCGGAAGATGCCGTGACCCGGGGGCAGCTCGACGAATTCTTTGCGCGGAAAGAGCTTGCGCATCTCGCGGCGGAAGGATTCGTCCATCCCGTAGTTGTCGTCGGCGTGCAGGAAACCGCCGTTCTCGAGATACTGCCGCAGGCGGATCACTTCCGCTTCCGACAGCGAGACGTTGCCGTGCCCGGTCATGTACAGGTACGGGTAGGAGAACAGCTCCTCGTCCATGATGCGCACCCGCCCCTCCTCGGGTGCGGCCTCGACGCGGGTGTGCCCGGCGATGTAGCGGAGAAGGTTCGGCAGGGAAGAGGGATTGCTGTACCAGTCGCCGCCGCCGTCGTACTGAAGGCGGGCGATCGCGAACCGGTGGCCGTCGCCGGCTGCCAGCCCCGGCGACAGGAACAGCAAGGGGAGCAGAATCCGGGGGAGTCGTCTCACCGTGCCAGCGGCGATCCCGACGTGCCGTTGATTACCGCCACCTTGCCGCGCCGGCGATTGCCCTGGGCGTCTTCCGCGACGATCAGGTAGACCCCCGAGCCGACGAGAAAACCGGCCTCGTTCACTCCCTTCCACGACAACGTCCCTCTTCCGGGTTCGCCGGGAAGGTGGCTGACCAGCTGTCCGGAGGGGCGGTAGATCCGCAGCGAAGCGCCGAGGGGAAGGCCGGAAACCGTCAGCGGTTTGCCCTCTTCATTGAAGGGATCGAACGGGTTCGGGTAAATGGCCAGATCTTCGCCCGCTTTTCCTTCGGGAGCCGAGGCCCCGAGGGTCAGGCGGCTCAGACCGTCGAAGGTGCCGATCCAGAGCTCCCCCTCGATCTCGTCGAAAAACAGCGATTTCACGCGGTTGTCGATCAAGCCGCTGTTGGAGGTGGTAAAAGTGAACTCCCACTCCCCGCGGGAGTTTATTCGCGCCAGCCCTTCCTCGGTCCCCACCCAGATGTTTCCCGCCGCGTCGACAGCCAGGGCGTTGATTTCGTCGGTGGGCAGGCCGTCATGGATCCCGTACGTCCTCCAGTCCTCCTCCGCGATCGAATAGCTGCCGGAATCCCCGGAGAAGGTGCCCTTGAAGCTGTCGAGGCCGTTGTTGGTGCCCACCCATACGGTCCCGTCCGCGGCGAGCATGAGGTCGGTGATGCGGTCGCTCGAAAGGCGGGGCTCGCTGGCGGTGGTGAGCCGAGCAGTCCGGTCGTCGCTGTCGTCGAACGGCGTGCCCCCGTCGTCGAGTACCGCGATTCCCTCGGTGCGGCTGGTTATCCATTTCAGGCCGTCGCCGTCGGCGCGGAACCGGATCTTGCCGGTGTCGGTCTGGGTGTCGAATCCCAGCCAGTCCTGGGGGATCAGCAGTCCGTTCCGCACGGGATAACCGTCGACAACCACCACGCCGCCTCTGAGGTTGACCATCCACATGTTCCCGTCCTCGTCGCGGGCGATATCGCTTATGGCGACGAAGCTCCGGCTCGACCCGATGCCGATCAGGGGTGAGTTCTCGTGGTTTACGATTGCCCAGCCGTCCTGGTCCCGGACGGCGACTCCGCCGCCCCAGGATCCGACCCAGACGCGGCCTTCGCCATCAGCCTCGATGGTGATGAGATTGTTGGTGGGCATTCCCGACCTCCGGTTGTGGACCGTCCAGCCGGAGTCGCCGAGCTGGTAGACGCCGAACGATTGCTGGTGGTCGTCGGGCACACTGGCGACCCACAACTCGCCGTCGAGAAGCTCCATGTCGAAGAAGTGGTTCTCGGCCGGCTCGTTCGAGGGGGGAGGGGGATCTCCGCCGATGACTCTCAGCCCCTGGCGGGTGGCGAGCCAGAGGATATCGGCGTTTTCGGACATGTCGCTGACCCCGGATATCGACCTTCCCCGAACCCGCTCCCAGGTACCCTGGGGATCGCGCCCGAAGATGGTGCCCTCCTCGAGGGAGGCCACTACACGGCCTTCGAAGACTCCGAGGCTGGTGGCGGGTTTGTTGGCAAGCTCGAACGTGATCCGGTATTCCCCGGAACGGAACGAGGAAATCCCGAACCGTCCGGCCAGAAACAGGGTTCCTTCGAATTCGAGGAGGTCGACGAGGTCCTCGGTTCCGCCGAGGGTCTCCCAGCTGTCCGGATCCTGGAGATTGGGCTGGCCGAGGTCGGCGTAGGCGACCCCCAGGGTGGTTCCGGCGACCAGAAGGCCATCGATAATCCCAAGTCCGATCACCTCGGAATCGCGCCCCAGTACGCCGAGATTTCGGTACGTCTCCTTCACTTCCTCCTTGTCGATCAGGAAAAGACTTACCCCCTCCTCGGTGCCGACGTAGAGCCGGTCGCCCAGTGCCAGCAGGGCGTTGATGCGAAGATCGCGGAATTCGAGAAACGGCGGATCGAAGGAGTTGGTTTCGGGACGGAAACGGCTCAATCCCCGCCGGTCGCTGCCGAACCAGATATGTCCGCGGTCGTCTCCGGTCACCGCGAGAAGAGTATTGCCCGCGAGCCCGTCGACGCGCGTGAAGCGCCTGTACTCCTGGGTGTCGACGTCGAGATACAGGGCGCCTCCATCGGTTGCCGCCCAGACGTCGCCGCCGGGGTCGACGTGGAGCTGGTTGACCTCGAGCATGCTCGTGAAAGCGGCCCAGTCTTCTTCTCCGTCCTGTGCCGAGCCGGGAGTGGCTGGTGCGCCGGCAAGGGTCAGGGCGATGGCGAGGGGCCGGGGACAGAATTTCGGAATCGGTGTCACTTGCTTGCGTCTACATGGTGTTCTGCGGGTCGACCACAAGGGACATGGCGACGCCGCGACTTCCTGCCGACTCCCGCATCGGGTCGATGGCCGGCACGACCCAGTCCCTGAGAAAGCGGGCCGACGGGCCTTGCAGAAGCGCCTGCCAGCGGTGGTATCCGCGCAGCAGCGCGAGAGGAGCCGGGGCCGGTCCGAGGACCGCGCCCTCGCGCGGCCGGGAGCGGGACAGCATCCCGGTGCCGCGATGAGCGGCGGCTTCCACCTGGTCCTGTGCGGGGCCCCGCCAGCGCAGCAGCAGCAGGCGGCCGAAAGGCGGAAAGCCGGCCTGGCGCCGTTGCGCGAGTTCCTCTTCCGCAAAGGCGCTGAAGTCCTGCCGCGCCGCGGCCGCCAGAGAGCGGTCTTCCGGAAGCCGCGTCTGCACCACCACCTCGCCGCGGCGATCCCCCCTGCCGGAACGGCCCGCCACCTGCGTCAACAGCTGGAAGCTCCGTTCGGCGGCGCGGAAGTCCGGCAGGTGCAGCCCGGTATCGGCGGAGATGACGCCGACAAGGGTTACCTCGGGGAAATCCAGTCCCTTGGCAACCATCTGGGTTCCGAGCAGCACGTCGGCTTCCCCGGCGCGAAAGCGTTCGACGAGGCGGTCGTGAGCTCCCTTCCACCCGGTCGTGTCGACGTCCATCCGAATGACGCGTATACCCGGAAACTGTTCCAGGAGGGCGGTTTCGACCTGTTGGGTTCCGATGCCGGTCTCGCGGACTTCCTCGCTGCCGCATCCGGGGCAGGTTGCCGGCACGGGGCGGCGGTAGTCGCAGTAATGGCAGCGCAACTCCTCCCCGCGGCTGCGATGCAAGGTCAGGCAGACCCGGCAGCGGGTGCACTGAACCGTTTCGCCGCAGTCGCGGCACTGCACGACCGGGGCGAAACCGCGGCGGTTCTGCAACAGGATGGCTCGCTCGCCGCCCTCCAGGCGGTCGTGGATCTTCAGGCGCAGGATCTTGGAGAAGAGCGCCGGCCGGCGGCGCTGGAACGGCTCGCGGCGCATGTCGACGACGGTGATTTCGGGAAGCGGGCGGTCGTCGACCCGCCGCGGCAGCGACAGGGTCCGGTACTTGCCTGAGCGCGCGTTCCAGTACGACTCCAGGCTCGGGGTTGCCGACCCGAGCACCACTGCGGCGCCTGCCATGCGCGCGCGCACAAGGGCTACGTCGCGGGCGCTGTAGCAGAGAGCGTGGCGGTTTTCGAGATCGTCCTGGTTGTAGGAGCCGTCGTGTTCTTCGTCGACGACCACCAGCCCGAGGTCGGCCACCGGCGCCAGGATCGCCGAGCGGGGACCGATGACGAGACGCTGCTCGCCGCGACGCAGTCGGCGCCAGGTATCGTAGCGTTCTCCCTTGGACAGCTGGCTGTGGAGCACGGCGACGCGATCGCCGAACCGCCCCTTGAAGCGCCGCACCATCTGCCAGGCGAGGGCGATCTCCGGGACCAGGACGATGGCGCCGCGTCCCTGCCGCAACGCATGTTCCGCGGCGCGGAGGTAGACCAGGGTCTTGCCGCTGCCGGTGACCCCCTGGAGCAGTGCGGGGAAGTAGACGCGTTTCTCGAGCGCCTCGAGAATCGGCTCGAGGACCGCCTGCTGATCGGGGTTGGGTTCGAGCGCCTCGTCAGTCAGGCCGTCGAGGTGGGCCAGGGGATCGCGCACGACCTCCTCCTCGACGGTCGCTACCAGGCCGCGGGAACCGAGTCCGCGAAGTATTCCATACCCGAAGCCGCTGGCGACCAGCGCCTTTTTGGACTCGGACCCGCGCTCGAGGACGTAGCGCAGGCAGCTCGCCTGCCGCGGCGCCCGCCGGGTCAGCTCCGGCAGGGTGGCCGCGGCGCTCTTCACGTCGATGACCCGCACCCGCTGTTCCCGCCTGACGGATACCTCTGCGTCCTCGAGCACGGGAAGGATGTCGATCTGGCCAGCCCTTTGCATCCGCCGCAACGCCTGTTCGAGTCCGTTGCGTCCCAGGCGCCTGCGCAGCGTGGTTACCTTGAGCGCGCCGGAGCTCAGCTCATCGACGATGCGGGCGGCGAGCCCCTCTTCCGAGGGGGGGGCGGCGCCGTTTGCCAGCTGAACGCGCCGTTGCGTGGTCAGCTTGACTCCGGGAGGCAATGCCGCCGCCAGTGCGCTGCCGATCGGAGCGCCGTAATAGGAGGCCATCCACCGGCACAGGTCGACGACCTCCGGAGTCAGCGGGGAGTCGGTATCGAGGATCTGCACGAGGTCGCGGATTTTTTCCGGGCTCAGGGATTCGGTCGGTCCGCTGTCGCCGATGACGAAGCCGGTGACGAGCCGGTTCTGCACCGGGACGAGAACAACAGTGCCCGGACGGACGTCGCCGATCGATTCCCCGGGCACGGAGTAGGTGAGCTCCCGGGGCAGGGGAGGGGGAAGCGCCACTTCCACGTAGCGCCGGCTCATCGGGTTCGCGGTTCTCCGGGGCTCGCTTCCGCGTCCGAATCACCGACAGGGAACGCGGAGACAGGCGTAAGATCCGGCCTCAGCAGGACCACTTGCTCGGCGGAGGCCCGGAACCGCAGCACCCGGGTCGGGTCCCCGAGTCTGCCGCCCCCCAACAGCTGTCCCTGGAGATAGAACCGCACCCCGTGGGGGCGTCCGGCAAAGACCAGGAAATTGTCGGCCGCCCCCCACTGCCTCGATTCTCCCCCGGGGATTATCTCCTCCGCGGCGCCGGCCCCGCCGTCCCACTCGATCCGCACCCAGGTGGAATCGATCGCCTCGGCTCTCAGAACCAGGGGAGCGGCGAGGTCGGCAACCCCCGGTCTCTCGGCGCCCTCCGGCTCCTCTTCGAGCGCGGTCCCGGAGTCCAATGCGCCTGGAACGGATGCATCCACGGCCTCCCCCTCTTCGACGATGTCCGCTGCAGCCGTTACCCCGACTCCGGCATCGGCGCTGTCTGAGGCGATCGAGGTTTCCGCCAAGTGAGCCGGCGGGGTCTCGAGAGAGGCAACCGGTGCGAGTCCTGCTCCGTCCGGACCCGGTTCGGCTTCACCGGGGGCATCTTCCAGGGGCCGGGCCGGGGGTATCTCCTCCGCACCCGCAGACGGGGGCGCAGGCTCTTCGGGGGTTCCTGAAAGAAAGATGGCGAGCACAACGACGGCGGCGACGGCTGCAGTTCCTACCACGATCGCCAAGACGGCCGGAAGCGGCCCGATACGGGCGGGTAACCGGGTCGCAAGGACGGGAAACGGACTCGTTCCATAGTCCCGGGAATAGGAAGGTGCCGGAATGTCGGGGCGGCCGTACTGGCGGTCGAAGAGGGTCGTTGCCTCGGAGTCGAGGCCGAGGTAGGACGCGTAGTTGACCGCAGCCAGCCGCGCGTACACCGGCTCGATCCGGAATTCGTCGTTTTCGAGTTCTCGCAGAAGGCGGAGGCTGATCGCGGTCTGTTGTTGAACCTGCTCGAGAGTCTCTCCGCGGCGTTCGCGCGCCTCCCTGAGCAGGGCACCGAGGGAGAGATCCTCACTCATCGGTTGAATCTCCAGGGGGGAAAGGTCCGGGGAGATTATGGAAAGGAGGTAGAAATCGGAGGGACCGGAGGAGGGAAAAGCGCACCTCACGGTTCACTCGGCATTACGGCCTCCGTGGCCGTGGCAGGGCCTCGTTGCATCTGCGGACGGGGGTCGTCGACAGCTGGAAAAATCGAACCCCAGCTCTTCGAGCATTGCGCTCAAGCGAGCTATCGGCAGGCCAACAACATTATAATAACAGCCATTTATACTTTCAACGAAGCGGGCTCCCCTTCCCTGGATGGCGTACGAGCCCGCCTTGTCCATCGGTTCTCCGCTCTCCACGTAGCATTCGATCTCTTCCGCTGACAGGGTTCGCATACGCACCTCGGTGCGGACGCAGTCGACGGCTTCCCGGTCCCCGGGTCCTTTCAGGAAGATTCCGGTGAAGACCTCGTGCCGCCTTCCCGACAGGCTCTGGAGCATGGCGGCGGCATCCCCGGTGTCCCGCGGTTTGCCGAGGATGCCGTCGTCCAGACCGACCACGGTATCCGCGCCGATCACGATCGCGGTCGAGCCCCGGCGCCAGGCTCGCAGGGCCCCGTGAACTGCCGCGGCCTTGGCCGCGGCCGCGGCCAAGGCGTGGTCGCGCGGGGACGATGTTCCCGGGGCAGGTTCCTCCTCCGGACTGGGGTGCTGCTCGAACTTCAGGCCGAGCTGATGCAGCAGGGCGACGCGGCGCGGGGAGGCGGACGCGAGCACGAGGTACAGGGCCGGATCCATTCAGTTCAGGGACTTTCTACGATGACGGTAACCGGTCCGTCGTTGTGGATTTCGACCTCCATGAAGGCGCCGAACACGCCGCGCGCAACCGTTATTCCCAGGCCCTCGAGAAGCTCGACGAAACGCTCGTAGAGCGGCTCGGCAAGCTCGGGACGCGCCGCTTCGACAAAGCTGGGGCGCCGGCCGCGGCGGCAGTCCCCGTAGAGGGTGAACTGGGAGATCGCCAGAACCGCACCTCCCGTTTCCAGAAGGGAGCGGTTCATCCGCCCCTGCCCGTCGGGGAATATGCGCAGGTTGGCGCACTTGTCGGCGCAGAACCGGGCGTCGTCGTCGTCGTCTTCGGCGTGGACTCCGACGAGCAGCACGAGGCCGCGGTCGATGGCCCCCACGGTTTCTTCCGCGACGGAGACCCGGGCGCTGCTGACCCGCTGAACGAGGATTCTCACCAGTGCCCCGTCGCAGAGACGGATTGGCAAAACTGGAACGGGGAGGCGCCCGGGTCACAAGGCGCACGGGCGAGTCGTGCCGAGGGTGTACGGCGAGCGAAGGCAACGCCGTGAGCCGGGATCGATCGGCGTTCCAATGGCGACATATTCCTGAGACGGGGCACTGCGTTCCAGTCCGGTAATTCGCTATCGAAAGGATCCGTCGGCGGCGTCGAGAATCGAGCCGGACCGCAGCGCGCCGCTAGTGTCCCGTCGCAGAGATAGATTGACAAAATTGGGATGCCGAGGCGCCCGGCTCACAAGGCGCCTGAGCGAGTCGTACCGAGGGTGTACGGCGAGCGAAGGCAACGCCGTGAGCCGGGATGGATCGGCATCCCAATGTCGAGATATTTCTGCGACGGGGCACTAGCGCCTGCGGCGGTCGCCGCGCTCGAAGCGGATCTGCGGAATATCCTTGAGCTGGGCCTTGAAATAGAAGGCGCGGGTCCGGGCAAAACGAGTCGGTTCGAGGTTGAAGGTCGCCGTCCAGTCGTGGAACTCCCGCTGCAGCGACAGCAGTTCGGCGGTCACCCGCTCCCGGTCGAGCAGGGGCAGCGGGGATTCGAGGTTGTAGCTCACCGAATAATGTAAGTGCCATGTCCGCCGCCAGGACCAGGTGAACGAGCCGCGCAGCCAGGAGCGCTCCCGGATGCGGCCGAAGCTCTTGCTGCGCGAATAGTAGTGCCCGATCTGCAGCCGTTGCGTGCCGCGCCGGTCCAGGTCGCGATGCAGGCCGCTCTCGTAGCCGTAGCCGCCGCGGCCCAACCCGGCGCTTCCGGACCCGTACCCGTAGCTGCGCCCCGAGCCGGTAGTCCCGGCCCCATACCCGCCGCGGTATGCTTCCCCGTAATCGAGGTCGCTGCCCCGGCCGCCGGAAGCGGATGGCTGCCGCCCACCTTCTTTCCGTCCGGCTCGCCTCTGCAGGCGAAAGCTGGAATTGATCTCGAACTGGCGCAGCGCCGGCGCCCCGCGGAACTCGTCAGCGTCGTCGTAGAATTCCGAACGCAGCCTCACCCGCGCGTTGAACGGCCCGGCGTCGACGGTTGCGCTCGACACGAGATCGGACAGGGGGCGGCTCTTTTTGTCGATATCGTACGAAGTCGAGAGGTTGACCTGGGCGACGCGGTGTTTCGATTCCTCCTCCTCGTGCAGGAGCTTGAGCCAGAAACTGTTGCTCAGCCGCATGGTGAGGCGGCGGCTCTGCCGCCACGGGGAAGGGCGCCCGCCTGCTCCCAGGGTTGCCCCGGTGTCGATTCGGGTCGCCCCGTAGTTGACGCCGATGTCCGGCTTGACGACGTGCCGCACCGCCGTCACCCGCCAGACCTGGGGCGTGAACAACCCGTAGACAGTTTGCGACAGGGTGGCAGCTGCGCGCGCCTGGGTGCTGCCGAGGTTCTCGTACCGGGCCTCGGAGCTGCGCAGGTCGGCGTCGCGCCAGCGTTGCGACAGGCCCGAGCTCAGGCTGAGCCAGTTCGCGGGGCGCTGCTGCGTCGAAAGACCGAGGGCGACCTCGCCGCTCGTGCGGCTCGTCGTGTCGGCAGGGGTTCCCCGGCGCGTGTTGCGCAGGCGGGCGCTGCCGTCGTAGTAGATGCGGTGATACCAGGCGGACTGCTGTTTTCCCCATTTTCCGGGTGCACCGAATAGCGAGCGGCGGTTGCGGCGGAGGCTGACTTCGGGCAGCACCGTGTCGAAGCGCCCGGTGTCGAGGTTTTCCGTGCGGCTGGCGTTGACGCTGAGACTGTATCCCGGTTCGCGCCAGCGCTTGTTGAACCGCAGGTTCGAGCGCAGCGTCCGGGTCAGGCGCTCTCCGAGGCGGGTGCTGTTGTCGCGCACGACGTCCTTGCTGCTCTGGAAGGTCCCGGCCCCGCGCAGGCTGGCCGATTCTCCCAGCTGCTGGTTGTGGCGCAGGTTCGTCCACCACTCCCAGCGCGTTCCCGTGTCGGATTGACGGTTCTCGATGCGGGTGTCGACCATGCCGTCGAAGTAGTAGCGCCGCGCGTACGCCAGGGCGACGCGGCCCAGCCAGCCGGAGCGCTGGCGCAGGTCGGCGGAAAGGCGCAGGTCCCAGTAGTCGCTGGGGGCGAGGTAGTAGCCGAGGTTGCGGACTTCCCACTCCGACTGGCTGCTGTTGAAGCGCACCGGCCGTTGTCCGAAGCTCGGCGTCAGGAGCCCCGACTGGCGGTTCTCCCGCAGGGAGAAGACGTAGAAGGGGGCCACGGCGACCCGCTTTCCCCCTATGCGCAGGTAGACCGGGCGGGCGATCGCCATCTCGCCGGCCAGGACCTTGATCCGGGGACTGTAGAAATCGAAGTGGGGCTCGGGGAGATCGCAGGTCGTGTACGACCCCGAGTGCACGTGGAACTCCTCTTCGCCGCGCGTGTCGATGCGGTTGCCGCTGTAGAAGCCCTCCTTGAAGCGGATACGGCCGTCGAAGATCGTTCCCTCCCCCGAATCCATATCGTACAGAATCCGGCGGCCCCGGATCGCGTCCTTCCCCTGGGTGAGGGTGGGCATCCCGGTCGTATCTCCGTTGCTGATGGCGGGAGAGCGGGCGACCACCAGTTCGCGGCCCCGGTGGTAGACGATCTCGGCGGCCTGCAGGCGGGCGCCGCGCTGATGAACGACGGCGTTGCCCCGCAGGAGCAGCGAGTCGCCGCGAAGGGAATGGACGTAGGTGTCGGCGGTGTACCTGAAGCTGTCCTCTCCGTCCGGAACGGCGCCGACCTCTTCCGGAGGGGGGAGCACTCTCTCGGCAACGCTCGAGTCCGCAGGGGAGGCTGCGGGGGGATCGGTGTCGGCATCCCCGACCGCGGCCGCCGGCAGGAACAGGAGCCCGGCGAGATGTCGCCTCCAGACTGACCTCATCGCCGCTTGCCCCCAGAGCGCTGGCGGTACACCTCGAACAGGGCGATTCCCGCCGCGACCGAAGCATTGAGAGAACCGGTGACCTCCCCCCTGACCATCGGGATGCTTACCGCGAAATCGCAGGCCTCGGCAACGGTGCGCCTGATACCGCGGTCCTCCCCTCCCACGACAATCGCGGTCGGCCCCTTGTAGTCGACCTCGGTGAAGCTGCGCGGCGCCTCGGGGGAAAGTCCGGTGATCCACAGCCCGGCGGCCTTCGCCTGCAGGATGGCGTCCTTGAGGTTGCGCACCCGGCATACCGGGATGTGGTCGACGGCCCCGGCCGAGGCTTTGGCGACGGCCCCGGTCAGACCGGCGGACTGGCGCTGCGGAATGACGACTCCGTCCGCGCCGGTGACGCAGGCGCTGCGAATGACGGCTCCGAGATTGTGCGGGTCCTGAACGCGGTCGAGAAAGACCAGGAAGGCGGTCTCGTCCAGCCGGGACAGGAGTTTTTCGAAATCGGCGAAGGGACGAGCGGCGACCAGGGCGACCACTCCCTGGTGGCGGCGCCCGGCAAGGCGGTCGAGCTCGGCGCGCGGGCGAAACAGGACGGGGATACCGGTGTTCCGGGCGAGGGCGACGATCTCCTCGACCGTCGCCCCGGAAGCCTGGCGGCTGACGACGACCCGGCGAAGCGGGCGCCCGCCCTGGAGAGCGGCGCGCACGGCGTTCCGTCCGAACAGGAGATCGTCCTCTACCGGTCTGGCGCCGGTTCCGCGGGAGTTCACGGCAGGGCTGCCGCCGGGTTGGGTGCAGGGTATGGAAGGGACAGTGCCAACCGATCCCGGGGAAGAGAATGTCCTCGCCGGGGGGCGCCGGCCCCGGGCTCTCGGCAATCAGGAGGCCGCCACGTGGTCGCGGCCGCCGGGTCAGCCGCGGCCGTTGGGTCTTCCCGCCGCGGCGCTGTCCGTCCCACAGTCGCCTTCCGGCCCGCTGCCGCCGGAGCCGCTGCCGTCGCATTCCGACCGCCAGCGGTGGAGCAGTTGCAGGGCCTGCATCGGCGTGGTGTCGTCGAGGGACAGCTCCCCGAGCTCGCGCAGCAGCCGCAGGGCGGCCGGCCACTCCCCCGGTTGGTCGAAAAGGTCCATCTGGTCGCGCAGGAGACGGCGCTCATCCTCGGGGGGGTCTCCGTTCTCCGGTGACGGGGTGGAGGGCGGCTCGCCCGCGGCCGCTCCAGGGCCCGGGCGGATCTGCCCGGCGTCGATCTGCTCGCTTTCCAGGCGCGTCAGGATCTCGCGGGCGCGCTCGATAACCGATCCCGGCATCCCCGCCATCTGGGCCACGTGAATGCCGTAGCTGCGGTCGGCGGGACCGGGCACCAGCCGGTGCAGGAAAACCACCCGGTCCTCTTCTTCGCGAACCGCGACGTTGTAGTTGACCACGCGCTCGAGCTTCTGTTCCAGCTCGGTGAGCTCGTGATAGTGGGTCGCGAACAACATGCGGGGCCGGATCCCGTCCCGTTGGTGGAGGTGCTCGACGATCGCCCAGGCGAGGCTCAAGCCGTCGAAGGTGCTCGTGCCGCGGCCCAGCTCGTCCATCAGGATCAGGCTGCGGTCGGCGACGTTGTTGAGGATCGTCGCCGCCTCGATCATCTCCACCATGAAAGTGCTCTCCCCGCGCGCCAGGCTGTCAGAGGCCCCGACCCGGGTGAAAATGCGGTCGACCACCCCGATACGCGCCTGCCGCGCCGGCACGAAGCTTCCCATCTGCGCCAGGATGACGGTTATCCCGAGCTGGCGTATCGCGGTGCTTTTTCCCGCCATGTTCGGACCGGTGATCAGGAGGATCTGCTCGTCGCTGCCGACGCGCAGGTCGTTGGGGACGAACCGTCCCTCCCGGAGCTGGCGCTCGACGACGGGGTGCCGCCCCCCGGAAATCTCGATTGCGGGGCCGTCGTCGATCACCGGGCGCGCGTACCCCCCTTCCTCCGCTGTTTCAGCCAGGGCCGCCAGCACGTCGATGGCGCTTATGGCGCGGGCGCACTCCTGCACCTCGGGAGCCCTTCTGGAAACGCGTTCGCGGAGCTCGGCGAACAGCCGGCTCTCGCGCTCGGCGATGCGCTCGGTCGCGTTGAGAATCTGCGCTTCGCGCTCCTTGAGGCCGGGGGTGATGTAGCGCTCGGCATTGGCCAGGGTCTGCTTGCGCTCGTAGTCGTCGGGAACGCGTGCGAGGTTCGCCTTGCTGACCTCGATGTAGTAGCCGAACACCTGGTTGAAACCGACTTTCAGCGAGGCGATTCCGGTGCGCTCCCGCTCGCCGGCCTGAAGGCGCGCGATCCAGTCTCTTCCCCCTGACTGAATCTCCCGGAGCTCGTCGAGCTCCTCGTCGTAACCGTCGCGGAAGAGACCGCCGTCTCCTGTCGAGGCGGGCGGATCGTCGACGAGGGCGGCGCCGATCAGGTCGACGAGCCCGGTCGTGTCGGGAAGAGCGGACAGTGCCCGTTCCAGTCCGGTCGGCTCCCGGCCGGCAGGCCGCGGCAGTTCCCGCGCCAGCCTGGCGACCTCCGGTACCCGGGCCAGCGAACCGGCCAGCCCGGTGAGGTCCCGGGCGTTCGCCCGCCCGCAACAGATGCGAGCTATCAGGCGCTCGAGGTCTCCGACGTCGCCGAGCTGCAGGCGGAGGCCGGCCCGGATCGACGCCGATTCGAGCAGGGCAGCCACGTCGTCGAGCCGGCGCCCGATCGCGGCGACGTCGAGCAGCGGTGCGCCGAGCCATTGGCGCAGGAGGCGCGCCCCCATGGCGGTGCGCGTGCAGTCGAGAACCTCGATGAGGGAGCCGGCGCGGCTGTTTTCCTGGTTGGTGGCGAAAAGCTCGAGATGGCGCTGCGCAGCCGCGTCGAGGAACAGGTGGTCGTTGCGGCGCCGGCGGCGAATGCGGTTGATGTGGGCGACGGCGCCGCGCTGGTTCTCCCGCAGGTACTCCAGCACTCCGCCGGCCGCCCTGACCGCCAGGTCGCAGTCGTCGCAGTCGAAGCTGCGCAGGGAGCGCACTCCGAGTTGCTCGGTCAGGGACTCGTAGGCGTGCCGGTGCTCGAACTGCCAGTCCTCGAGGCGGCTGACAGGCACTCCGGGGGAGCTGTCCTCGACGATGCCCATCCAGTCCTGGCCGAGGGACTGGGCGAGGACCAGTTCCGCCGGGCCCATCCGTTGCAACTCGTCTCCCACTGCTGCAGCGGGCAGCTCGTCGAGCGAAAAGTCGCCGGTCGACAGATCGACCGCGGCGAGGCCGACGCAGGTCTCTTCGTCCGTCGCCTCCCCGCCGGGGACCAGGGCTATCGTGTAGTTGTTGCTGTGCTCGTCGAGCATCGAATCCAGGAGGGCGGTGCCGGGCGACACCACCTGCACGACGTCCCGCTTTACGATGCCCCTGGCTTCCTTTGGATCTTCGACCTGCTCGCAGATGGCCACCTTCTTCCCCATCTGCACGAGTCTGGCGACATAGCGGTCGGCAGCGTGGTGGGGTACTCCCGCCAGCGGAACCTCGCCGCTGCCGTGGCCGTGGTTCCGCGTCGTCAGGGTCAGACCCAGCAGCGACGCCGCCTCCCTGGCGTCGTCGTAGAACATCTCGTAGAAATCCCCCATGCGGAAAAACAGGATGGCATCCGCGTGCCGGCGTTTGAAACGCATGAACTGCTGCATCGCTGGCGTGAGTTTGGCTTGCGCTGCCATCGGGTCGCGTGGGAAACGGGCGGTGTGGGGATCGATTGATATGAAAATAACGGGGGGCGCGGTCCATACAACGGCCGCGGAAACGAGGAGTTGCGGCAACCAAACGGGAAAGGCCGGGGGAATCCCCCGGCCTTTCCACGGAAAGCGGCCTCCCGGGGCGGCAGGCGGGCTGCCGCCGGGTGGTTACGACTCAGGAGAGCTCTTCGCCCGGCCCTCGTCGGCAGCGGGTTCGGGGGCTTCTCCGGCAGGTTCTCCGTCGTCGCCCCAGCTTTCCATCTCCTCGTCCTGGTCGTCCGCCACGTCGTCGATCGCCACCTCTTTCACCGGATGACGGGTCAGGTAGGCGTCGACTTCCTCCTGGTCCTTGTCCTTGAGGTAGGCGAGCACGCTGAGCACGATCTTCTTCTGCTCCTCGTCGAACTCGATGATCTTCAGCGGCAACTCCTGGTCGACCTCGAAGCACTGCCTGGGGGTCTGCAGATTCTCGATGCCGAGCTGCGACAGCGGCACGAAGCCGTCGACGTCGTGATCGAGGCCGACAACCACGCCGCGCTCGAGAACCCGCGAGATCCTGCCGCTGGTCGAAGTCCCCACCGCGTACAGCTCCGCCAGCTTCGGCCATGGGTTCTCCAGGCCGAGCTTGTGGCTGAGAGAGATCCGCCTCCTCTTCTTGTCGACCTCGGTGACGACCACCGGTATGACGTCTCCTTTCTTGAACATCTCGCTGGCCTGGCGGATTCGCCGGGTCCAGGACATGTCGGAGATGTGGACGAGGCCGTCGATGCCCTCTTCGATCTCGACGAAGGCGCCGAAGTTGGTGAGGCTCTTGACCATGCCCTCGAGGCGCCTGCCCGGGGGGTAGTTGGTGTCGAGCACCTCCCACGGGTCCGGATCGGTCTGCTTCATCCCGAGGGAGATCTTCTGCGCTTCCTTGTCGAGCTTGAGGACGACGACCTCGACGAGGTCGCCGATGGAAACCAGCTTCGAGGGATGGCGCACGTGCTGGGTCCACGACATCTCCGAGATGTGAACGAGACCTTCGACCCCCTCCTCCAGTTCGACGAAGGCGCCGTAGTCGGTGATGCTGACCACTTTCCCCTGGGTCTGCGTGCCTTCGGAGAAACGCTCGTCGATCATCTCCCATGGATGCGTGGTCAGCTGCTTGAGTCCGAGGGAAATGCGCTCGCGCTCGCGGTCGTAGTTGAGGACCTTGACCTTGATGCGGTCGCCGATGGACACCATCTCGGAAGGATGGCTGACGCGGCCCCAGGACATGTCGGTGATGTGCAGCAGACCGTCGATGCCCCCCAGGTCGATGAAGGCGCCGAAATCGGTGATGTTCTTGACCACCCCTTCCCGCACCTGTCCCTCTTCGAGCTCCTTGATGATTTCCCGGCGCAAACGCTCGCGTTCCTCCTCGAGCACGGCGCGCCTGGAGACGACGATGTTGCGCCGCGTCTTGTTGAGCTTGATGATCTTGAAATCGAACTGCTGCCCCAGGAACTGATCGAAGTTCTTCACCTGCCGGATGTCGATCTGCGAGCCGGGCAGGAAGGCCTCGACCCCGAACAGGTCGACGACGATACCGCCCTTGATCCGTCGCGTCAGCTTTCCCTTCACCGTCGTGCCGGCATCGTGGGAGTCCTTGATTTCGTCCCACACGCGCATGAAGTCGGCTTTCTGCTTCGAGAGCACGACCCGGCCCTCGAGGTCTTCGACATTCTCGAGGAAAACCTCGACTTCGTTGCCTATGGCGATCGCCTCCGGATCGGAGAACTCCCTGATCGGAATGGCGCCTTCCGACTTGAAGCCGATATCGACCAGCACCTCCTGCGGGTGGATGCCGACGACGCGGCCCTGGACGATTTCACCTTCGTTCTTGCCGGAAAAGCTCTCTTCGTACATCGCCGTGAACTCCTGCATCTGCTCGTCGGAGTACTCCGGCGTATCGAGATCCTCGATCCTGATGTTTCCGTACTGCGGTTTTTCGGGGCTGCCGGGATCTTCTTCCACGGCAACCGCCGGTGTTTCGTCGGACATGATGTGTCTGTTTCCTTTCGGTTTCCTGAATTCAGCTAGGCGCCGCGCTCGTGCGCCAGGGCCACGATGCGGTCGACCTGCTGTTCGATAGTCATTCCCGTCGTATCCAGTACGACGGTGTCGCCGCCGTGAGCGGCGCCGTAATCCCGCTGCGAATCCTCGCGATCGCGGGTGCGAATGTCGGCAGTCACCTGCCGCAGCGTTGTATTCACCCCCTTTTTTGTCAATTCCCGGAAGCGCCGCCGGGCCCGCTCCTCGAGATCGGCAGTCATGACGATCTTGAGGTCGGCATCGGGAAAAACCACCGTGCCGGCATCCCGTCCATCGGCGACCACGCCGCCTTTGCGGCCCAGCCGCCGCTGGTGTTCGATGAGCGCCCGGCGCACCCGGGGCAAGTCGGCGAAAGCTCCCACCGCCCGGGTCACCTCCGGCCGGCGTATCTCGTCGCTGACGTCCTCGCCGTCGAGCACCATGCGCACTTTCCCGCCCGCATCTACCCAGGAAATGTCGAGCTCGGCGAGAAAACGCTCGACGGCCTCCTCGCGGGGACGGATTCCCGCGCGCATCGCCGCCAGGGCCACGGTGCGGTAAAAGGCCCCGGTGTCGATGTGGCGGTAGCCCAACTCCTGCGCCACGGCGCGGGCGGTCGTCGTCTTGCCGGCACCGATGACCCCGTCGACGGCGATGGTCAATCTCCTGGGGGCCACGGCTGAAGTACTTCCCTGACCGGCAACCCCGCAAGGGATCTCAGATCCCGTGTTTCGGCTTCCCGCAACCTGCGGTACTGCCCGGGCTGCAGGTCGGCGGCGGTCATGCCGGCAAACGCCTCGCGGTGCAACCTCCTGACGCGGTGGCCGACAGCGGCGCACATCCGCTTGACCTGGTGTTTGCGCCCTTCGTGGATGCAGAGCTCGAGCTCGCAGAAAGGGCGCCCCGCGGAAGGGCGCGACACGATCCGCACCCGGGCCGGGGCGGTCATCCCGTCCTCGAGAAGCACCCCGTCCCGCAGCTGCCGCAGCGCCGCCGCGGACGGCACCCCCTCGACGAGGGCGCGGTAGCGCTTGTCGACCTCGAAACGCGGGTGCATCAGGCGATGGGCGAGCTCGCCGTCGTCGGTGAGCAGCAGCACCCCGGTGGTATCCCTGTCGAGGCGGCCGACGGCGACAGTAGCGGCGCGCACCTCTTCGATGCCTTCGAAAACGGTAGGCCTGCCGCTCCTTTCGCGACGCGTCACCAGGGTGCCGGCAGCCTTGTTGAGCAGCAGGTACTGCGAATCCTCCGGCAGCCGGACCGGGATGCCGTCGACCTCCACCCGGTCCTCTCCGCCTACCGGGCGGCCCGGAGCCGCCACCACCTCTCCGTTGACCCGCACGGCGCCGCGGCGGATGAGATTGTCGCTCTTGCGCCGGGAAGCGACGCCGGCGCGGGCCATGAACCGGTTCAGACGCATGTGGTACGCCGAGGGCGGTTACCGGGCTTCTTCGCCCTCTCCGGATTCTCCGGGGGCCTGTCCGTCTGTTTCGGCAACCTGTTCGGTCTTGCCTCCGAAGGCCGGTCCTCCGCTCTCCTCGCCGCCGCTACCGGGCGCCCCGCCATCGCCCCCGGCGGCCGCCTGCCTGCGCGCGCCCTCGGCCAGCAGCTCTTCGAGCTCTTTGGGCTTCGGCAGATCGGAGAGTCCCTTGAGACCGAAGTGCACCAGGAATTCCCTGGTTGTTCCGAACAGCATCGGCCGTCCGATGCCTTCGGAACGGCCGACGATGCGCACCATGTCGACCTCGAGCAGGGTGCGCAGCACACCGGCGGAGTCGACGCCGCGAACGCTGTCGATCTCCGCCCGCGTGACCGGCTGCTTGAAGGCCACCAGGGCCAGGGTCTCGAGGCCGGCCTGTGTGAGCCGCACCGGGCCGCGGTCCTGAAAGCGGCGAACCCAGGGGGCGAACGCTTCTGCGGTTACGAGTTGAAACCCCCCGGCTGCCTCGGCCACGCGAATGGCGTGGCCTCCCTCCTCGTACTGCCTGTTGAGGCCTTCGACAGCCTCGCGCACGTCCCTGCCGGTGAGCCCCAGTCCGCCCAGAAGCCTGCCGGGGGACACCGGTTCCGACGAGGTGAGAAGAATGGCTTCGATAACGGCCCGCGCCTGACCGGGGGCGATCTGAGGACTCACGTGACCTCAGGTCCTTGCGGGGAAGATCCGTTGCCGGGGATCCCGGGGGGAGAAGCTGGAGATGCCGTTTCCACGGCGGGGATCACGGCCTTCCCGCCTCCGAGGGGTTCGATCCAGATTTCGTCGAATGGGCGTGCCTGCTGCACGCGGATGCGCTGGGTCTTGAGCAGCTCGAGGACGCCGATGAAAGTCGCCACGAGAACCTGGCGGGACTGGCCCGCGGTCAGATCGAAAAAGCGCAGCCGCCCGCTGCGGTCCAGTTCCTGCACAAGCCTGTCGATCGTCTCCTCGACCGAGACCTGCTCTTCGACGATGCGGTGTACGAGGTCTGGCGAAACGCGCTCCACAACCTCCTTGTACGCCTTGAAGAGGTCGAACAGCGAAACCGGGTGAAGCGCGGCACCTTCGCTGTCGCGGCAGGCGGACGGGCGGTTCCTGAAGATGTCGCGCCGCGCGAGGGCCTGGTCCCCCAGCCAGTCGGCGACCTCCTTGAACTGCTGGTACTCGAGGAGCCGGCGCACGAGATCTTCCCGGGGATCTTCCTCCTCCTGCCCGTCCTCCTGTACTTCCCGAGGAAGCAGCAACTGCGACTTGATCTTCATCAGGGTCGCCGCCATCAGCATGAATTCGCAGGCCGGTTCGAGGTCGAGGAGGTGGACCTCCCCGAGAATGCCGAGGTACTCGTTGGTAATGGCGGCGATGGGAATGTCGTAGATGTCGACTTCGTTCTTGCGGATCAGAAACAGCAGCAGGTCGAGCGGGCCCTCGAACACATCGAGTTTGACTCCGTACTGGCCGCCCAATGCGGTTCCCCGCTGCCTCTGTTCGAAGGTCGTTTCCAATCTGCTGACGGTCGGGGCCTACGCTGCTAGTCGATGAACAGGTAGGGTTTCCAGCGATTGTCCGCCACCCCGACGAAGTCGCGGATGAAGCTGACGTTGTTGGGGCGCTTGGGCCGCCGTTTGAGGGCGAGACCGGCCTGCTCGGGACGCCGGTCCCCTTTCCTGGCGTTGCAGCCGGCACAGGCGGTCACCAGGTTTTCCCACGACTCGGCGCCGCCGTGCCTCTTGGGGATGATGTGGTCGATCGTCATCTTGCGATCGCTTTTGCCGCAATACTGGCACTGGTGGTTGTCGCGCCGCATCACGTTCCGCTTCGACAGCACGACGCGCCGCCTGGGAGCGCGCACGTAGCGCTCCAGCCTGACCACGCTCGGGACCGGGAATTCCCGGGACACCGAGCGCACGACGGATTCGGAGATCTCGACGTTTTCGGCCTTCCCCCTGAAAAGCAGCACGAGCGCGCGCCTGACACTGCAGACGTTGAGCGGTTCGTAGTTCTGGTTGAGAACCAGGACGGTATTCTCGAGCAACACGGCTGAGTAGATCGCGGACTTCCCCGAAGGCGACGATCGCCTTGCGTCGGCGTTGGGGGATGGACCGCGGAGACGTGAACAACTCGAGCCCGCTCAACCCCCTTCAGCGGTTGAATTCTTCTGCGCAAACCCCCTTCCAGAGCCGCTTCCAGGGGTGCAAAAACGATACAAAGTATCGCTGAAAGCTAAATAATGATACTGGACGGAGGCAATTTTGAAGGAAGGAGCCGGTTGTGAAGCCTGAGGCCCGAAGGCGGGGCCGGGCCGGCACCAGGAAACCGGTGAAAGAGTCTTCCGGGGAGGTCAGGCTCCGGAAATCAGGTCGGCGTAGTCACCGGAGCTCAGGAGCTCGGACAGCTCCTCCTGGTCGGAGCAGCGGATGCGGATCATCCAGCCGGCCCCGTAGGGTTCCTTGTTGACCTGCTCCGCGTCTGCCTCGAGCGATTCGTTGACTTCCACGACCTCGCCGCTCAGGGGGGCGTATATCTCCTCGACGGTCTTGACCGCTTCGACGGTCCCGAAGCGCTCCCCTTTGCTCAGGGCCTGTCCGACCTCGGGAAGCTCGACGAACACGATGTCGCCAAGCTCGGACTGGGCGTAGTCCGTGATCCCGACCGTGCCGACGTCGCTGTCCATCGACACCCACTCGTGATCCTCGGTATAGCTGAGCTCTTCCGGCACTCTCGTATCAGACATGGAGATCCTCTGGTTGTCCCGGTTCAGCCTCCGGCCTCCCCGTCGCGGCTGCGGGTGACGAACTCGGTGTCGAACCGCCCCTCGACGAACTCCGGACTGTCGAGGAGACCGCGGTGGAACGGCAACGTCGTCGCCACCCCTTCAATGGTTACCTCGGCCAGCACCCGCCGCATGCGGGCGATCGCCTGGGCGCGGTCGCGGCCCCAGGTGACGACCTTGGCGAGCAGGGAATCGTAGTAGGGCGGCACCTCGTACCCCTGGTAGATGTGGCTGTCGATGCGCAGCCCCGGTCCGCCCGGCAGGTGCAGGGCGGTGATGGTGCCCGCAGAGGGCATGAAGTTCCGGTCCGGGTCCTCGGCGTTGATGCGGCATTCGATTGCATGCCCGGTGAGGGCGAGGTCGTCCTGCCCGTACCCCAACCTCTCGCCGCCGGCCACGCGGATCATCTCGCCGATGAGGTCGACTCCCGACACCATCTCGGTCACCGGGTGCTCCACCTGGATGCGCTTGTTCATCTCCAGGAAGTAGAACTCCCCGTCGCCGTCGACCAGGAACTCGACCGTTCCGGCGCTTGCGTAGCCGACGCTGGCGGCGCCTCTCACCGCCGCATCGCCCAGCCGCTTCCGCAGCTTTTCGTCGACGGCGGGTGAGGGACTCTCCTCGAGCAGTTTCTGGTGGCGCCGCTGAATGGAGCACTCCCGTTCCCCGAGATGGACGACCGTACCGTGGTGGTCTCCGAGGACCTGGATTTCGATGTGGCGGGCGTTGCCGATCGAACGCTCCATGTAGAGCGCGTCGCTGGTGAAGGCGCCGCGCGCTTCGAGGCGGGCCATCCGCCAAGCCTCCTCGAGCTCCTCCTCGCCGTTGACGACCCGCATGCCGCGTCCGCCCCCCCCTGCGGCCGCCTTCAGGCGCAGCGGGAAGCCGATCTCCCCGGCCAGGAGGCGGGCTTGCTCGAGGGAGCCGACCTCCTCGCGGCTTCCGGGAATCACCGGGACTCCGGCTTCCTCCATGCAGCGCCTGGCCGTGGCTTTGTCTCCCATGCGGTGGAATGCCGCTACCGGCGGGCCGATGAAGGTGATGCCGCAAGATTCGCACAGCTCGGCGAAATCCGCGTTCTCGGCGAGCGGTCCGTACCCGGGGTGAACGGCGTCGGCGTTGGTCAGTCCCGCGGCGCTGAGTATGTTGGCGAAGTGGCGGTAGCTGGCCTCCCCGGGCGGCGGGCCGATGCAGACGTCCTCGTCCGCCATGTGGACGTGGAGCGAGCGCGCGTCCGCCTCGGAGTAGACGGCAACCGTGGGGATGCCCAGCTCCCGGCAGGTGCGGATGACCCGCAGCGCGATTTCCCCGCGGTCGGCGACGAGGATCTTTTCGAACACGGGCTAGGCGGTCCGCAGAGTCATCAGCGGCTGGTTGTACTCGACCGGGTCGCCGTTGGCCGCGAGGATTTCGACGACCTCACCCGCGGCGTCCGCCTCGATCTCGTTCATGATCTTCATCGCCTCGATGATGCAGAGGGTCTGTCCGACCGCGACCTGCTCGCCGGTCTCGGTGAACGGGGCGGACTCCGGCGACGAGGCGCGGTAGAAGGTGCCCACCATGGGGGAGCGGATGACGTGGAGGTCTTCGGCGGTTTCAGGTTCCCGCGGCGCCTCCTCCTCGGGTGCGGGGGCAGCCTCGGCAACGGGTGGGGGGGCCGGTTGCGGAGCGGGGGGCGCCTGCAGGTGCACGGTCTCGACGATTCTTTCCCCGGACTCGCGGCGTTTTCCGAGACGCACGCGGATGCCGCGCCAGAAGCTCTCGTGGTACTCCAGCTCCTCGACTTCGCTCTCCTTGAAGATCTCGATCAGCTTTCGCAGCTTCTTTTCGTTCACGGCGCAGTCCTCACACCCGTTCGACGTATTCGCCGGTACGCGTGTCGATTTTCAGTTTCTCCCCCCGATTGACGAACAGGGGAACGGAGACGACCGCCCCGGTCTCGAGCGTCGCCGGTTTGGTCGCTCCCTGCGCGGTATCCCCCCGGACGCCCGGTTCGGTGTGCTCCACGGTGAGCTCGACGAAGTTCGGCAGCTCCACCGCGAGGGGGACCCCCTCTGCCACGGAGACGTAGGTGGTTTCGTTCTCGACGAGAAACCGGGCGGTGTCCCCGACGGTTTCGCGCCGCAGCTGCGTCTGCTCGTAGGTCTCCGAGTCCATGAAATGAAAAAACTCGCTTTCGGAGTAAAGGAACTGCATCTCGCGTTTCTCGACGCGGATTTCGTCTACCTTGTCTCCGGAGCGAAATGTACGGTCGATCACCGCCCCGGTGCGCACGTTCTTGAGCTTGGTGCGCACGAAAGCCCCTCCCTTTCCGGGCTTGACGTGCTGGAACTCGACGATGCTGTAGATCGCGTCCTCCAGGGTCATCGTGAATCCGTTGCGGAAGTTGGTGGTGTCAGCCATTCTTTCCTCTGGTGATGTGATCGGGCGGCCGCTCAGGTCTCGCCGCCCCCTTCCAGGACCGCGAGCCGCCCCCTGATGGCGTCGTCGCCGGGGTGCCGCCGCAGGAGATCCCGGTAAATGTCGATCCCCTTGCTGGCGATTCCCTGTTGAATGTACAACTCGGCGAGGGTTGCCGTCGGTACCGGGGCGCTGCGCTCCTCTCCGCCGGCATCCGCCACTGTTGACTCCGCGGCGCGGTCTCCCGCCGTCCCGATCTCGGACAGCAGGCCGATCAGCTCGTGGTCTTCGCGGCTGGACAACCTGGCGACAGGGCGTCCCGGCCCGGTTTGGTGGGGTGGAGCGATTTCGCTTCCCCGGCCAGCGGTCTCCTCTCCCGGGAGTGAGACCTGAACCCCCTCCGGCTCCAACCCGGCTCCCGACGATGTCTCCGGCGCTTCCCCGGCCCCGGCGCCGGCTTCCTCCTCCGGCTCCGACACCAGATAAAACACCCCTGTTTGCCCGTAGTCGCCGAGGCCGGGTTCAGCCTTGTCCGAGGAGGAAGCATCGGGGCCGGAGTCGCCGGAAGGAGCCTTTCCGGGGGGATCTTCCGCCGGAGACAACCGACCCTCGGCAGCGACTTCGCCTCCGCCGCGTCCCGGAACAGGCAGCGCTACGGCTTCATCAGCCGCGCCCTCGCTTCCAGTTCGGCGATCGTTTCCCTCGGCACCCGACCCGGCACCGGGATAAACCGGTCCGGCGGGGGAATCCTGCCCGGGCCGGGATTCCGGGGCCGCCGCGGCAACCGCGGCCCCGTCGGTGGATGCAGGCACCCGGTCCGGCGGGATCCCGGAAGCCTCCCGGGGCGGCGGGCAAGAGGAGGTCTGGCGGTCAACTTCCGGATTTGGGGAGAGGCCGCCGGCCGCTTCGCCGTCAGGGGGCGCTACCCCAGCGGCTGCCGGAGACGGCTCCCGTTCAGAGGTTTCCCCCTCCAGATGGCCATCCTCTTCATTCAACTCGTCCCGCACCACACTGCCCGCAACCGCCCTCGCCGCGGGGGGGAGGACCAGCGGCGCCGCAGCGGATCGCCTGCGCAGCCGCTCCGCCTCGCGTTTGAGATTCCCGCTGTACGGTTCGAGAAAAGCGGCCTGCCGCATGCATTGCAGGGCCAGGGGTATCTCACCGAGCCGTTCCCAGGCAGCGGACAGGGCGGCGAAAGCGGCCGGGTTCTCCGGGTCGAGCCGCAGCGCCCGGTCGAGTGCGTTGCGCACCTCTTCGAAGTTCCCCCGGGCCTCGTAGCAGCGGGCGAGCAGGAGGAATCCGGTAGGGTAGTCGGGAAAGCGCTCGCAACCCTCCTGGCAGAGAGCAAGCGCCCGGGCGACCCGCCCTCGCCGCAGGTATTCGTCGGCGAGCCGGGCGAAAAGTGGAATCCCGGGGTTTTCGCGCAGGGCCTTTTCGAGTTTCGAAATCCGGAACAGCACGGTGAGCCTTCATTTCAGCGCGTTTGAAGCGGCCGCCCAGGGACCGCCGCCGCCACCCGTCTCCTGCCTCCATATGCCCGGCCTTCCAAGCCGGTGCCTCCCGCCTTCCCGCACCATCTTGAACCGAGGCCCCCGGATGAGAAATCCCAACGGCACCGGCCGGCTGGATTACGCCCATCTGTTTCAGCGACAGGACACTAGACGGCGCGCTGAGGGCTGTCAAGGAGGTTGCCGGAGGCGGATCCGGGGCGCGTGAAGGGGACCTGGATTCGTTGACAGTGCACAGGGCGGGTTCTATCTTCGGCGCTTCCCGATTGCCGGTCCGCAAACTGTTCTGATCGTGCGGAAGGCGAGTGCGAACGCAAGTCTCCCAGACTCACATTGGGGGCAGCGCCTATAGCTCAGTTGGTAGAGCGGCTGACTCTTAATCAGCGGGTCCGGGGTTCGAGTCCCTGTGGGCGCACCAATATCCCAGCCGCCGGCCAGGCGGTCTGTCCGCCAACCAGCCCCCGAGGGGATGCCCCTCGGGGGCTTTATCTTATCTGCAAGTCGTTCACACGTCGTAAGGCTCGAGATTCCCCAACCTTCTGACCGCTTGGCCGCTGGCACGGCGTGGGGGTGAGATTCCGGCTATTTCCGACAAGGGGGGTCCCTTTGTCTGGATCTCGGCTTGACCTCCTGGGTCGAGTTGGTCGCGAACTCTCCAATAGTACTTTTAGGAAAGCCCCGAGGCAGAGGCAACTCCATTCGAGCCGGGAGAAATCAGTGAAAAGAGAAGCTCTTGATCAGAAGACCCTGGATGAAATCATCCGGCGCATCGTGGAGGTGGCGCAGCCAGAGCAAATTGTCCTTTTCGGATCCGCCGCCCGAGGGGACATGACGAATAACAGCGACGTAGATCTTCTCATCATCAAGGAGGGGGGCGACGCGAACCTCAGGGCCAGGATTTACGAGAGCATGTACGGTGTGCGCGTCGCGGTTGATGCGATTCTGGTCTCGCCGACGGATGTAGAACGCTACAAGGATAGCCATGCGTTGGTCATAAAGCCGGCACTGCAAGAAGGAAGAGTGGTGTATGAATCCGCCTGAACGTTTTCCGCCGGATGATCCACGCGAATGGCTGAACCGCGCCAGAAGCAGTTTCGCGATGGCGAGGAATCGCGTTCCTGATGCCTACTTGGAAGACCTGTGCTTCGGAGCGCAGCAGGCGGCCGAGAAAGCGATCAAAGCCGTGATGATCTCGCGCAATATCGACTTCCCCTATGTGCACAACTTGGCCCTTTTGCTGTCGATACTCGAAGAAAATGGAGAGAATGTCCCGGATGAAGTTCGCCGCGCGTCGAGGCTCACCCTATATGCTGTGGACATACGCTATCCAAGCGTTGAACAGCCTGTGACCGAACAGGACTATCGAGATGCGATAGAAATTGCTGAAGCTGTAATCCAATGGGCGACGGACCGGTTTTCCCCAGACCTTGGGGAGCGTCAAGCTCAGGACGGCTATAGTGATTGAGTTGGTTCGTTTTCCGGAAGTTGGAGAAAAATGCCCCGAGGAATTCGAGTCAGTGGCTCGCTACTTTGAAGAAGATGTAAATAAAGCCTTGCTCGTTCGGGAGGATTGGCTGGAACGGACTCTGCAAAAAACCGACCTCCGAATGGTGTTCGGATGGCTCGGCGAAAAACAGCTTATTGGAGGTCCTGACTATTTAGTCGGAGACTGGACTCAGATCGACGCGATTGCGTCGCTGGCCGGGAATCGGTGGTTCTTCGGTGACCGACGGCTGAAGGTGTGTTCCCGTGAAAAATGATCCTGAGGATTTGGTTTCCCTGGGCGGTCCGGGAAATCCCTCGTCCTTCAACGAAGGGTTTTCCAAAGTTTTCCCTAACTGCAGCAGGGGCGACAAGGGAAAATGGTTCCACTGGCGGTCGGTTCCGCGACCCACCAGGATGTCCAAATCCCTGTTGATACTGTTTCCTCTCCTCGCACTGACCCTCGCAGGCTGTGGCGGCGAGGACCCGGCTGCGCCGGGGCTGGCGGAAACCGTCAGGATCGGTTTTCTCGCCGCCGGGGACCGCGTGACCTACGTGGACGCCGCGGGGATAGCGGTAGCCGAGGCAAACGAGCGCGGGGGCGTTCTCGGTATGCCGGTCGAGCTGGTTTCCCGCAGCGAAATTGAGGAAGCCTCAGTGTCGGTCGAGACTGCCGAGAGGATGATTGTCGAGGACGAAGTCGTCGCTCTCGTCGGCCCCAACCGCTCCTCCCATGCCATTGCCGTTGCAGAGCTCGCGCAGCGGCACGGCCTGCCGATGGTGACCACGTCGGCGACCAACCCCGAGGTGACGAAAGCGGGGGATTTCGTCTTCATGGCGGCTTTCACCGACATGTTCCAGGGGCAGGTGATGGCGCAGTTCGCCAGGGAAGAGCTGGGCCTGGCCAGGGTTGCGGTGCTGACCCGAAGCGGCGAGGTCTACACCGAGGGGATATCGGGGTTCTTCCGGTCCGTCTTCACCGCCTCGGGCGGCGAGGTCGTCGCCGACGAGTTCTACGACAGCGACGAGACGGATTTCTCCGGGCCGCTGGACCGCATCGCGGAGGCGCGGCCCGAGGCGCTCTTCATTTCCGGGTTCGCCCTGGAGATCGCACTGGTGACCCGGCAGGCGAGGTCGCTGCCGCTGCAGAACGCCGCGGGCGAACCGGCGCTCTTCCTCGGGGCCGACTCGTGGGACAACCCGAACCTGCTGGGCGACGAGACCGCCGAGCTGGAAGGCAGCTATTTCACCACCCACTTTTCGCCGGACACCGATGAGCCGGGTGCGCGCCGGTTCATCGACAAGTATCGATCGCTGTATGACGCCGCGCCCAGCGGCGGGGATGCGGTGAGCTACGATGCGGCAAGGTTGCTTCTCGAAGCGATCGAGCGCGCCGGCAGCCTCGAGCCCGGGGCTGTCCGGGATCAGCTCGCGGCGACAGTGAACTATGCCGGCGCAACCCGCATTGCTGGTTACGACCAGAACCGGCACCCGGCAAAAAGCGTGGTCATCATGACCATCAGGGACGGGGTCGGGCAGTTCCACAGGCAGATCGATCCCGGCTGATCGGCACCCGGCCGGACCGCAGGCGACCCTGCCTGGCTGACCCTTCCGGCCGATCGGGGATCGGATTTCAACAGTTCAGAAAGCCTATGACTCTACCGGCCTTGGGAGCGGAACCTTGTTGACGCCCTGCCGGGTCCGGTTTACCCTGAACGGCTTCCGGTCATCGAAAGAAAAGCACCCATGCAGGAGAATCTCCGGCAGCACTCCCGTCCGTCGGCCCTGGCGATAACCGACCTGCGGGTCGCGCGTCTGCTCGGGGCCCCGTTCCACAGCTGCCTGATCCGCATCGACACGAACCAGGAGGTGAGCGGCTACGGCGAGGTGCGCGACGGCGCCAGCGCTACCTACGCCCTGATGCTCAAGTCCCGCCTGCTCGGTGAGAATCCCTGCGACGTCGACCGGCTGTTCCGCCGCATCAGGCAGTTCGGCCATCACGGCAGGCAGGGAGGCGGGGTCAGCGCCGTGGAGATGGCGCTGATGGACCTCGCCGGCAAGGCGTACGGAGCGCCGGCGTACGCCCTGGCCGGGGGCAGGTTCCGCGACCGCGTGCTCTGCTACTGCGACACCCCGACCACCGCCAGCGGCCGCGAGATGGGGAAACGGCTGAAGCAGCGCATGGAGATGGGGTTCCGCTTCCTGAAGATGGACGTCGGGATCGGCCTGCTCCGCGGCCGGCCGGACTGCGTCATCGCACCCCCGGGAATGCTGGACAGCGGCGCCGTGATGCACCCCTTCACCGGCATCCAGCTGAGCGACAGGGGGATCGGCCTGCTCTGCGAGTACGTCGCCGAGGTGCGCGAGGAGACCGGCTACGAGGTTCCTCTCGCCGCCGACCACTTCGGCCACCTCGGCCTGGAGTCCTGCATCCGCCTCGGAAAGGCGCTCGACCAGTTCTCCCTGGCCTGGTACGAGGACATGATACCCTGGCAGTTCACCGACCAGTACGCGCGCCTGTCGGAGGCGGTCGGGACGCCGGTCTGCACCGGCGAGGACATCTACCTGAAGGAGGGGTTCGCCGACCTGTTCCGGGAGCGGGCGATCGCCGTCGCCCACCCCGACCCGGCCACCTCCGGCGGCATCCTGGAGACCAAGAGGATCGGCGATGCCGCCCAGGAAAACGGCATCGCAATGGCACTGCACATGGCGATGTCTCCGGTGGCCGCCCTGGCCGCCGTCCACTGCGCCGCGGCAACGGAGAACTTCCTCGCCCTCGAGAACCACTCGGTCGACGACCTCGAGCGCTGGAGCAGTCTCGTCGAGGGGCTGCCGAGTCCGCTGATCGAGGACGGGCACATCGCGGTGCCGGAAGGGCCGGGCCTGGGGTTCGCGGACCTGAACCGAGAGGTCCTGCGGGAGTTCGCCGACCCCGGGTCCCCCGGGATCTTCGAGCCCACGGACGAGTGGGACAGCGAACGGGCCAGCGACCGCCTGTGGAGTTGATGGGCCGCTCCTACCAAATCGCCGTTCTGCCCGGGGACGGCATCGGCCCCGAGGTTGTCGGTGCGGCGCTGGGAGTGCTCGAAGGACTCGGCCTCGATCTCGAGCTGCGCGAGTACCCCTGCGGGGCGGGCTGCTACCTCGAACGCGGGACCCCGCTTCCGGACGAGACCCTGGAGGGGTGCCGCGGCGCCGACGCCACCCTGCTCGGCGCCATGGGCGACCCGCGGATACGCTGGCCGGACGGGACCGAGATGCGTCCGCAGGTCGACCTGCGCTTCAAGCTCGATCTCTACGCCGGGGTGCGGCCGATCTACCTGTACGCCGCCCACCACACGCCGCTGCGCGGCCTCGCTGCCGGGGAGATCGATTTCGTCCTCCTGCGCGAGAACGTCGAGGGGCTGTTCGCTTCGATGGACGCCGGGATCGACCTGCGCGGAGAAACCGCCGTCGACAGCATGGTTATCACCCGCACCGGCACGGAACGGGTGGCGCGCTACGCCTTCGAGCTGGCCCGGGAGCGCCGGCGGGAGCGCGGCAACGGGGCTTTGCGTCAGCGGGCCGCCTGCGTGACCTGCGTCGACAAGGCCAACATCCTGAGGTCGATGGCGTTCTTCCGCCGCGTCTTCGACGAGGTGGCCGCCCGCTACTCCGACGTCGACAGCGGCCACGCCTACGTCGACGCCATGGCGCTGCACCTGCTGCAGCGGCCCCGGGATTTCGACGTGCTGGTGATGGAGAACATGTATGGAGACATTCTCTCCGACCTCGCCGCGGGGCTCGTCGGCGGCATGGGCATGGCCCCCTCGGGGGACATCGGCGAGGAGGCCGCGGTTTTTCAGCCTTCCCACGGAACCGCTCCCGACATCGCCGGACAGGGGGTGGCCAACCCGGTTGCGACGATCCTGTCGGCGGCCATGATGCTGCGCTGGCTCGGCCACCGGCACCGGGACGGGCAGGCGCTTGCCGCGGCAGAACGAGTCGACGGCGCCGTGGAGGAGGTGCTGGCCGATCCGAAAGCCGGGACTCCCGACATAGGGGGCGTGATGACGACCGGGGACATGGGACGGGAGATCGCCGGCGCCGCAGCCGGTGCCGGCTCGGGCGGGTAAGCGCACGGACGAAGGTGCCGATGGCGCACCCGTTCCCAAGGCACCCCTGAACGAGTCGTACCGGGGTCGCAGCGGGAAGTGAACGGCGAGCGAAGGCAGGGCCGCGGACCGGTATTCACAGGCGGCCCAATCCGCACGGAATGGCGCGCGCAGACACTGACGAGCAAGCCGCAGCTCAAAGAAACCGGGAGGGAATGGGTAAACGCATGGTTGCCGGGATAGCGGACAGCGACGTCGAATCCTACCGCGAGAACGGGTATCTCGTGGTTCCCGGTCTCGCCGCCGGCGAGGTCGAGGCGCTCCGGGCCGACGCCCTCCGCCTCTGCCGGGGGGAGTACGGGCACGAGAACCTGCCCCCCGTCGGCAACGGCTGCAGCGATGACGAGGCCCTGGGGCGTTACCTGTGCATCCACCATCCCCACAAGATCAGCCCGGTCCTGCTCGAGACCGGCGTCAAGCACCCCGGCATGGCCAAGGTGCTGGCGCGGCTGATCGGACCGGACGTCAAGTGCATGCAGTCGATGCTGTTCATCAAGCCCCCCGGATTCCAGGGGCAGGCCTGGCACCAGGACGAGTTCTTCATTCCGACGCGGGACCACAGCCTGACCGGAGGCTGGATCGCCCTCGACGACGCCACCGTCGACAACGGCTGCATCCGGGTGCTGCCCGGCTCGCACAGGGGGGTCCTCTACGAGCAGCGTGCCCACGGCGACGACGAGGAGTTCGACCGCACCGGCGAGTCGCACGGCTTCGACGACAGCGGCGAGATCCCGGTCGAGGCGAAGACCGGGGACGTCGTCTTCTTCGACGGTTACCTGCTGCACCGCTCCAGGCGCAACCGCAGCAGTTCCTTCCGCAGGGTGCTCGTCAACCACTACATGAGCGCCCGTTCCCTGCTGCCCTGGCAGGTGCGCGAGGGAGAACGCCCGGCGAGCGCCGACTACCGCGACATCGTCATGGTGCACGGCAGCGACCCCTACGCCTGGAAGGGGACGGAGGACCGCAGCCGCGTCAGCATCCGCGCCTGCAAGGCAGCCGAAGAGCTGCGCGCCAGGGGCTAGCCTCCCGCCATGGATCGGCGCAGGTTCCTCGTCAGGGCCGGGGCGGCGCTGGCAACCCTGCCGCTGGCCGCGGCGGGCTCGCTCCCGGGCGGGAAACCGCTGCTGGCTCCGGGCCGCGTCCGCCTGCGCGACCTCGGGATCGCCATCGGCTCCCTGTCTCCTGGAACCCACAACGCCATAACCGATGTCGCCGGCGTCGCCGTCGGCCACGCCACCCTGATCTCGGGGGAGGGCCCCCTGGTGGTCGGCCGCGGTCCGGTGCGCACCGGGGTCACCGCGGTGCTCGCCCGCCAGGGAGACCTCGCGCGCACCCCGGTGGCGGCCGCGGACCTGACCCTCAACGGCAACGGCGAGCTGACCGGGGTCGGCGCGGTGCGCCGCAGCGGCCGCCTGGGGGCGCCGGTTCTGTTCACCGACACCGGCAGCATCGGCCCGGTGTACGAAGGCTGCCTCGACTGGATGCTGCAGGGCGACCCCGGGCTGTTCGGCTACCCGGGGCGGCCCGAGCCGGTGGTCGGGGAGACCTGGGCCGACTTCCTGCACGACACCGCGGGCCGCCACGTGCTTCCCGGGCACGCCGTCGCCGCCATCGAGTCGGCTCGTACCGGCCCGGTGGCGGAAGGGTGCGTCGGCGGGGGTACCGGCATGAGGGCCTACTCCTTCAAGGCCGGGATCGGCACCGCCTCGCGGCTGGTGCCGGTGGCCGGGACCGGCTATACCGTCGGGGTGCTCCTGCAGGCGAACCACGGACGCCGGCCGCAGCTGCGTGTCGACGGGGTTCCGGTGGGGCGCGAGATCCCCGACCTGCTTCCCGAGCGCGGCCCCGGCCCCCCCGCGGCCCCGGGGAACTCGCTGCTGATCGCCGTCGCCACCGACGCCCCGCTCCTGCCTTTGCAGCTGCGCCGGCTGTGCAAGCGGGCGGCCCTCGGCATGGCGCGCACCGGCGGGATCTCCACCCATGGAAGCGGCGATCTCATCATCGCCTTCTCGACTGCGGCGGAGAGGGGCCGGGTGCTTCATTTCTCCCACCTGTCGGGGCTTTACCAGGGGGTCGTCGAGGCGACGGAGGAGGCGATCCTCAACTCGTTGACCGCGGCGGCGACCACCGTGGGCCGCGACGGCAATACGATCCACGCCCTGCCGCTCGACCGGCTCGCCGCGGTCATGCGCAGGCACGGCCGCCTGAAATGAGACTGCGCGATCTCGGGCTGGCCATCGGCGCGGCGGCCACAGGTCCCGGCAACAGCATCGCCGACGTCCCCGGAGTGCGGGTCGGCCACGCGACGGTAACGACCCCGGCAGTGGCGACCGGGGTGACCGTCGTGGTCGCCGGCAGCGCCGCGCGCCGGCTTTTCGTCGGCCGCTACAGCCTCGATGGGGGGGACGGCCTGACCGGTCTCGGCGTCGCCGAGGACTTCGGCGCCATCTCCTCCCCGGTCGCCCTCGTTCCGGCCCCTGTGGCAGGCAGGATCTACGACGCCATGATCCAGCGCGGTCTCGGCGTCGACCCCGGCCTTTCGGAAGACGCCGGCTGGCCGCCGGTCGTTATCGGGATCAACGACAGCGAGGTGAACCCGCCGGCCGCCACGCGCGCCGCCGTGGGCGAGGAGCACCTCGGCCAGGCTGTGGATGCGGCCGGTGGGAGGGCGGCCTCCTGGGAGGGGTCGGTCGGCGTCGGGGCCGGCCTGGCGGCCTTCGGGTTTCGCGGCGGCCTGGGAACCTCTTCCCGCCTCCGGGGCGAGTACGTGGTCGGCGCCCTCGTCGCCGCCAACGGCGGCTCCCGGTCCAGGCTGTCCGTGGACGGCTGGCCCGTGATTCTGCCAGGAAGCGGCGGGGAATCATTGCCCCGGAACAGCGGGAGCTTCGCCGCGGTGCTCGCCACCGACGCGCCGCTGGAGCCGCGCCAGCTCGATCACCTCGCCGGGCGCGCCGCCTTCGGCCTGGTGCGGGTGGGGCTGCTGGAGGAGCGGACCCGGGAAGGCCTGGTGCTGGCGCTGTCGACGACAGGGCTCGTCGATGCGGAGCCCGGCCCCGGCGGCACCGTCGGGATGCGCTCGCTTGCCGACACCGGGCTGCCACCCCTGTTCGCCGCCGCCGCCGAAGCCTGCGAGGAGGCGGTCCTCAACGGGCTGCTTCAGGCCGACCCGCTCCCGCCGGACCACAGCCCCGGCGTCGCCCCGCTGCGTCAGCAGGGGCTGGCGGCGCTGCCGGCCGAAGGGTGGCCGGACGAGGTGCGCCGGGGACAGCAACGGCATGGCCGGATCTGAGCTGCTGGCCGACGCCGCCCGGATCGAACGCCTGCGGGAGCGGCTGCTGGCGTGGTACGGCCTCAACAAACGCCAGCTGCCCTGGCGCGACGTCGGCGATCCCTACCAGGTCTGGGTTTCGGAGATCATGCTGCAGCAGACCCGGGTCGAGCAGATGCGGGGGTACTTCGAGCGTTTCGTCGCGGCGTTTCCGACGCTCGAGGCCCTGGCCGGGGCTCCCGAGGAGGCGGTGCTCAAGGCCTGGGAGGGCCTCGGCTATTACGCCCGCGCCCGCAACCTTCGGGCCGCGGCGAAAAAGGTGGTGGCCGAGCTCGACGGGCAGCTGCCCCGGACTCCCGACCAGCTCGGCGAGTTGCCTGGGATCGGCCCCTACACCGCCGCCGCGGTCAGCAGCATCGCCTTCGACGGCGACCACCCGGTGCTCGACGGCAACGTCACCCGCGTCCTCTGCCGGCTGCTTCTCGTCGAGGAAGATCCCGCCAGGGCAGCGGTGAAGACGCGGCTGATCGCCGCGGGGGAGCGCCTGCTGGCCCGCGGCAGGGCCGGGGATTTCAACCAGGCGCTGATGGAGCTCGGCGCCCGCGTCTGCACGCCGTCGCGGCCCCGTTGCGGCGACTGTCCCGTCGAGGAGTTCTGCGCCGCCCGCAGGGAGCTCGACGACCCGGCCTGTCTGCCGGTGAAGGGGCGCAGAAAGAAACGCCCTCACTACGAGGTGACCGCCGGCCTGATATGGAAGGAAGGGCGCGTGCTGATTGCGCGGCGCCCGGCCGGCGGCATGCTCGGCGGCCTCTGGGAGTTTCCCGGGGGCAAGAGAGAGAAGGGGGAATCCTGCGCCGACTGTCTGCGGCGCGAGATAAGGGAGGAGCTCGATTTCGACATCGAGGTGGGGGATCACCTGGTCAGCGTCGACCACGGGTACAGCCACTTCACCATCACCCTGCATGCCTTCGAGGCGCGCTGGGCAGGGGGGGAGCCGCGCGCCGTCGGCTGCGACGACTGGAGGTGGGTCGGTCCGGAGCAGCTGGGCGACTACGCGATGCCGCGTGCGGACCGCCGCGTGCTCGAACGGCTGGCGGGCAGTCCGGAGCAGGGGCGCCTGTTTCCGTCGCTGACGGAGGAGAGGATCCGCGGTGGCTGAGCATTCGCCGGGGCAGGGGGTACGCCGGGCGCCCGGCCTCGTGCTGCGGGGGATCTGCATGGGCGTCGCCGACGTCATTCCCGGTGTTTCAGGAGGGACGGTCGCCCTGATAACCGGCGTTTACGACGATCTCGTCGCCTCCCTGGCGGCGGTCGACGGGCGCTTCCTCGGCAGTCTGTTCCGCTGCCGCTTCGGGGAGGCCTGGAGGCTGATCAACGGCGGCTTCCTGCTGCCTCTGGTCGCCGGCATCGCCGTTGCCATCCTCAGTCTGGCGCGGCTCATCACCTACCTGCTTTCCAACCACCCGGTGCCGGTCTGGGGGTTTCTCACCGGGCTGATCGCCGCCAGCGCCCTCGTGGTCGGCCGGCGCGCCGGCAGCTGGCGCTTCGGACTGCTGGTCGCTGCGGTGGTCGGGGTGGGGGCGGGCTACGGCATCAGCATCGCCGTTCCGGTGCAGACGGGAGAGGGGCCCGTCGAGTTTCTGCTGTCCGGGGCCGTGGCGAGCGTGGCGATGATCCTCCCCGGCATCAGCGGCAGCTTCATCCTTCTTCTGCTCGGCAAGTACCGGCAGGTCTTTCAGGCGGTCGCCGACTTCGACCTCGAGATCCTCGTCCTCTTCGGGGCCGGCTTCGCCTTCGGCATTCTGCTGTTCGCAAAGATTCTCAAACGCCTCCTCGCCCGCGTGCACGGGCCGACCATGGCCTTCCTGGTGGGACTGATGGCCGGGTCGCTCCGCCGGGTCTGGCCGTTCCGCGAACCGGCTGCCGGCACCGGGGGGGAGGGAGAGCGTTACACCTGCGTGCTGCCGTCGGAGCTCGGCGCCGAGACCGCGGCGGCGCTGGCGCTGATTGCTGCGGGAGCCCTTCTCGTGGCGGCCGTAGAGGCGATTGGTCGGAGGCCGCGGGGGTGACCGCTACTTCGCCGAATCGTCCTGGTCAAGCTCCCGCTCGGCGGCGCGAAAGCGGTTGATCCGGCGCACGAAGATGAACACCAGTCCGGCGAGAGCGGCGTAGAGGACGTACTGGTAGATCGCGCCCTGCCACCCCAGAACCACCGGCCACAGGGTGAGGATGCAGAGGAGGATGAACAGGTCCTCGAGCAGGCGGGTCCTTCTCGACCGGCGCGCGCGCTCGTCTTCCCGGGGAGGTGAATCCATGCCGGTTTACGCGCTCGAAAGGGCTTTGTAGATGTTGTAGCTCTTGAGCACCTTCTTCACGTACAGCCGCGTCTCCTTGTACGGGATGCGCTCGACGAAGGCGTCGGGGTCGTCCAGCGGAAAGCGGCGCACCCACTTGTGGGCGGCGCTGGGCCCGGCGTTGTAGGCGGCCAGCCCGAGCTCGAAACCTACTTCCCTGGTCCGCCCGGACGCAAAGGTGCGCATCTGTTCCCCGAGGTACTGGGAGCCCATTCGAATCGAAACCGCCGGGTCGTACAGCATGCGTTTCTCGAACCGCCCCACTCCCGCGGAGCGGGCAAGGGTGCGGCCGGTTTTCGGCATGATCTGCATCAGGCCGACGGCTCCGGCGCGCGAAACCGCGTTGTCGTCGAAGTAGCTCTCCTGCCTGATGACCGCCAGCACGAGGAACGGATCCAGCCCGGCTTCCCGGGCAGCCGTTTTCACCTGTTCCCAGTAGTAGCTCGGGTAGAGGTAGGGGATCTCCTTCTCTCCGGACCCGGCGAAGATCTTCGTGGACACAAGCAGGGCGCGGTCGAGGCTGCCGAGGTCCTCGAAACAGTCGCGGATCAACTTGAGAGCCTCGGCGTCGTTGAGGTTTTCCCGCTCCGCCTCGGAGAGCTCCTTCTCGGCGAGCGCCACCAGTCCGATCCGGTCGAGCAGGTGCGCCCGCTGCAGGGTCTCCAGCTCTTCGAACGCCACTCCGTACGCTTCCTCGACTGCCCTGGCGGCCACCGCGTTCAGGGCGGAGCGCCGATCGCGCTGCTTGCGCTTCGGCAGCTGCTTCCGGTCTCCCTCGTACCCCATGCTGACGGCGCGTGCCGAGTAGTATGAGCGTGGGAATTTGGCGGCGGCGCGCTGAAACATCGCCCCCGCCTTCTGCTTGAGCCCGAGGTTTTCGGCGCTCTTTCCGGCCCAGAAGAAGCTCTGGTCGATGATGTGAGGTTCGGATGCCTCGGCCCCTGCGGCCTGGAATGATTGCAGCGACTCCCGGTAGCGCTCGGCGCAGTACAGCATGAAAGCGGCGCTCCACCTCGACTCGTCGCTCTTCGGGCTGTTGGGATAGCGGTCCGCCAGGCGGGAGAACAGACTGCGGGCCCGCATGAAGTCGCTGCCGCGCTCGGCCGCCTTGGCGGCCTGCCAAAGAGCATCGTCGGCGAGGCTGTGGTTGGGGTGTTCGGAGGCGAGCCGCTCGTAGGTGGCGATGGCGTCCTCGTCGCGGTTGCGGCGCACCTGGATTCTGCCCATGTGGTACAGGGCATCGGGGCGCAGGTGTTTCCTGTACAGCTCCTCGAAGGTCATGCTGGCGAGGTCGAGCTCGCCGTTGCGCAGATAGGAACGGCCGAGCAGGTACTGGGCCTCGTCGACGCGGTCGTGTTCCGGATGTTTCGCGATGAACTCGTCGAAGGCATCGGCGCCCCGGCCGTGCCGGTAGAGAACGAAAGCGCGGGCGAATGATTCTTCGGATGTGCCCGGGCGCAGGGCGAGGGCAATGTCCAGCGCCTTGCGGTGGCCGGGGTGCTCGGTCATCAGGCGCACCCGGGTTTCGCCGGCGCCCCGTTCGTTGCCCGCACGCTGCTGGATGGCCGCCATGTCGTAGAGCAGTTCGGCGGCCTCGGGCGGGGGCGCCCGCAGCAGTTGCTGGCCGTACAGCCTGACCGCCTCGTCGAACTCGCCTGCTTCCGTGAGCATCGCCGCCAGGTAGAGCCGCGCGGAATCCGCCACAACCCCCTCGAAAGTCGACAGAAGATCCAGGTAGCCGAGCCGCGCGCATTGCAGCTCTCCCATCTCCTCCATGGCTCGCGCCATCCAGAGGCGGCGGTACGAATCGAGCTCGGGAATTCCATCGACCAGCAGCTTCAGGCGGTCGTGGGCCTTGCGAGGTTCCCCGAGGCGCCGCTCGCACACGGCGCGCTGGTAGGCGAGCAAGGAGGGCTCCCCGTCGGCGAGCGACTTCGTGTCGATCTCCTGCAGCAACTGGTAGGCTGCGTCGAAGTCGCCGGCGGCGATGAAATCGCGCACCTTGGCGGAAACAGCGGCCAGATCCTGGGGCTCTCCCTCCTTCTGGTTCAGCACCTCTCGGGGGAAGAACAGCAACAACGCCACCGTTGCCGCCGATGCAACGCCGGCGATGGCGATGGCGATCAGGGCTCGGCGTCCGTGCCGTTTCTCCCGGTTGGTCGGTCGTGCCCTCGACATATCGTTATCTCCCGGCTTCACGGCTCGAGGGCTGCAACGGATTGCCGGGGGTTTCCTTTCCCGACTCCTCGAGCTCGCGAAGGGTTTGGCGAATATCCTCGAGGCAATCGCGAATCTCGCGATCGAGCTCCTCGAGCCGGCGCCAGATCCGGGGTCGCGTCCCGGGGATTCCCTCTGCTTTTCGGCACCGGCTCATCCTGTGTTGCGGCGCTGCCTTCCCTTGCCGGACCCGGCGGGTTCGACGCCTTCGGGCGAGGTGCGAGCCGGCAGTCCGGGGGTCCGCGTTTCACGGGTCCCCGGGGGGCGGCACGGGCAGGCATTCGCACAGGCTTGAGGATTCGCTTCCATGTTCACGTTGGGGGTCCCGCGTTCGACCGGCGGATGGTTTCACCGGTGGCAGCGATGGCCCCGGCCCGGTCTTGCAATTGCCGTGCCTGGCCGCGTTTGCCTGGAGGACTCCTGCGGGGGGAATTCTTGTAACTCCCTGTTTTTACAGGGAATTGATGGACTGATCGAGGAGGTTTGAAGAGCCGTGGAAGCGCCCGGAGGGGTGGAACTTTTTTCCGCGCAGTTGAAGATCCTGCCGGGAAAAAGCTGCCTCCTGGACTGAGCTGATGAGCTTTGGGGGGACCGCGCCCAGGCGGACGAGGCGGTGCTAGCTGTCTGTGCGGGTGCTAGCAGTCGGCGCGCGTAAAGTCAGGGTACAAACGAGGGTGCCGGGACGCCCCGGCTCGCAAGGCGCAAAGCGAGTTGTACCGAAGATGTACGGGCGAGCGAAGGAAACGCGGAGGACCGGGATCGAGGGAACCGCACAGATGAAGGACTTGGCTTGAACGCGATTCCCTCAAGACGCAGCGGCGGCCGAATTCCCGCGGAAATGCGCCCGCAGGAACCAGGGGTCAGTGTCCTTCTTCTCCGTGGACGGCACTGGATTCTATGAAGAACAGTGCGTAGGCGAGGCCGATTCCCAGGAGGAGAGCGAGGATGAGCTTGCCGCGGTCGTGGCTGTGGAATTGGATCTCCGGAAGCAGGTCGCTCAGGGCAATGCAGAGGAAGGCACCGGTCGCGAATGCCAGTGCATAGCCGACGAATGCTCCGGCATAGGAACCGAGAAACCCCACGCCCAGGAAGCTCGCCAGGCCCACCAGGGGGCAGAGCAGGGCGAACCCGAGATTGGCCGCGGTTCGCGCGCGCGCGCCGTGACCCGCGGATTTCATCATGCCGATTATGGAGTACGCGTCGAGCGGCTTGTGCAGCACAATGGCGAGGAATACACCCAGGGCAGGCAGCACCCCTTCCTCTTCATGCGGCGAGCTGACCTGCATGCTGGTTCCCAGCGCAACCCCTTCGGTCACGGTGTGCACCCCGAGGCCGAGGGCGACCCCGATCAGACTCTGCGAGTGTATTGCGGAGTCGCCGTGTTCGTGATGTTCGTACAGATCGCTCGCTTCACTGCTGAAGTCGTGCTGATGAAAGTGGAAGATGCGCAGCAGGAAGATCATCAGGATCATCCCGAACACCACCCACGCCACGGCTTTTTCGACAACCTCGGGTCCGGGTCCGGAAATGCGCTCGAGGCTGTGGGGGAACAGATGGTACATGGCGATGCCGAGGATGAAGCCGGCAACGAGACTCATCAGGACCTGAGTCTTCGTGTGGGTCATGGTACCGAGGAAAGCCAGCCTCCCGCCTACAAAGGAAGCGGCGAAAATGACGGCTGAGTACCCCGCCAGGACCAGCAGGGTATCTGCATCTACCATGAACGTGCCTCGAATCCAGGGATCAGTGGATCACGGCGGCGGCGCCCGGACGGCGGCAGGGCACCGTGAAACCTCGAAGAGACGCCGGGAAGCGGCTCCGGTCAGAAGAACAGGGTCAGCAGGAGGATACTGCTCAGGCCTCCCAGCATGAACCCCACGGTGCTGACGAGGCCCGTCACCATTGAGAAGTCGGCGATACGGAAGGTCTGCTCTCCGACCGTGAACATCACCTGGCTGCGGTCGATCCCTCCCTCAACGAACTCTTTCAGGGCCTCCTCGGCGCTGTGGGCTTCCTTCACCGAAACCAGGGCCACCAGGATCATCGTCAGGGCCGACGCCAGGGTTCCGATCGCAAAGACGAGCAGCGTCCCCAGGGCGAGCCAGTGGTAGGAGGCATCTTCGTTTCCCGTGGAGGCGCTCATGAATCCGATGATCAGCGCAGCCCCGCCGGCGTTGCCGAGCAGCAGCAGGCGGGCCGCCTCGGTTATCAGCCTGAACATGGTACCGCGCCGCATGGCGACGACCTTGTAGAGCTCGCGCAGCCATTCTTCTCCGACCTCTTCGACGGAAAATTCATCCACCTTTTTCAATTGCAGTTTCTCCCCCTAGTGAAGCGGAATCATGGCCGCCCAGATCGATCAGCCTGAGGTAGCTCGAACCCGAATTCGTGCCGGGTCCGAATTCAAGAGTCCAATCGTCGATCGCCACCGGTCCGGACGACAATGCCTGCTTCATGAAGTTTTCCCTGGTCAATTCGTCCCCCATGCGCTCGAGCACGGCGATGACGAAGCGGCCGAGGATATATCCTTCAAGGGACACCTCGTTGATCGAGTAGTTCACCACCTCTGACTGCGCATTTTCACCTGCTGCCATAGCCCGGCGGAAGCTCCGGACAACCTGCATGCTCGTGTCGTCGGCCGCGGGCATCACCTCGGTGACCAGGATCCTGTCGTTCGGGGCGTCGATGTTCTTTTTCAGCTCGTAGGAAAGGACGAAGGAAAGATTCGCCATTATGTATTCGTGCCCCAGGGACTGCGACAGGTTGATTATTTCTGCGTTGGAGGGATAGGCCCCGACGAGGAGAATGGCGTCGAGGTCGGCCTTGGCCAGGGCGAAGAGAGTCGCCTGGACGGCGTGGGTGTTCCGCGAGAAAGCGGTTTTCCCCAGGATGGGAATGAAGTGCTCGTCGAGGACGGCCTTGAAGTTCTTCAGGACCGACCGGCCGAAGGCGTCGTCCTGGTATATGATCCCGAAGCGGTTCTTGCCGCGCTCCTTGAGGATGTGGTCGACGAGCATCCGGGTCTCGTCGAAGTAACCCGCCCTCAGGTTGACGACATTGGGAAAGCGCTCGGCGTTGCGCAGGAAATCCGCACCCGTGAAGGGACCCACGAAGGGGATCTCCGCCGTCCTCAGGATCGGGGCGATGCGTTTGGCCGTCGGGGTTCCCACGCCGCCGATTACGGCCAGCACCTCGTTCTCGGCGGCGAACCGTTCCGCGTTGGCGGCTGCCAGGTCAGGCTCGTAGGCGTCGTCGAGGGATGCCAGTTCCAGAGACCTGCCGTTGACTCCCCCGCGATCGTTGCGCTCGTGAAAAGCCGCGTCGATACCTGCCCGGTAGTTGAACCCCAGGCGTTGGTTCGGGCCTGAGAAACAGGCGCTCTGCCCGAACAGGACAGTTTCTCCGGCCGTGGAGACCGCCGTCGACAGCAGGATGAGGCAGGATACCAAAAGCATATCAGCGGTGCTCCATCTCCTGTCCAGCAGTCTCAGGGATTCCCGCTGCCGGCCTGTTCTTTCTTTTCGGACTTGCCACCAGGCTTTCCCTTCTTCTCGGGCTTGCCGCCAGGCTTTCCCTTCTTCCCGGGCTTGCCGGCGGCCTGTTCTTTCTTTTCCGACTTGCCGTCTGCTTTGCCCCCGGTAGCGAGCTTCTCGATCATCGGCTTCGCGTCCTCCTGCTGCCCGATGGGCTTGCCGATGCGCGCGACGTGGCGATGGGAGAATATCGACGGGGTGTCGAAAATGAGGGATCGGGGGTTGGCGATGCCCATGTGATCCCGTTCGGCCCCCGTTCTGTGGAATTGGCCGTCCCTCAGGAGTTTGTCGGCATCGACGCTCTCGATAGAATGCACGTTCTGGAGCAGCGCCGACGACAGCAGGGGCCTGTCGACGGCCTCTTCTTCAGCCGAGGGAGGAGCTCCAAGCGCCATGTCCGCAGGGGTGAATCCCGCTCCGCCGTCGATCATGTTGATGTCGATTGTCGAGTTCTTGCCCGGATTGACCGCGGCCAGGCTGGCCTCCGAGAAGATCTGGCGCATCCGGTCCCAGTAGCGGGTGAAGCTCACGTGCGCGGGGTGTCTCTTGTACTCGACCAACAGCGCGGTGAACACCCCGGCGCTGCTTTGCGCCTGGATCAGCCGCTCCCTGGCCTTGGCCTTGGCGTTTATCACCAGCGCTTCCGCCTGCCCCCGGCTGTGTGCGATCAGCTGCTCCCTCTTGCGGTTGGCGTCGCTGACCGCCTTCACCCGCTCGGTGTAGGCATCGCTTACGTCCCGGAAGGCAGCGCGGGTTTCCTCGATCGGGCGCACGTCGACGATGTCGAGGGAGACCAGTTCGATGCCGATGTCGCGTGCCTCGAGGCGCTCGGTAATGCTGTCCAACAGGTCGCTTTGAATGATGTTCCGGTTCGAGGTGAGAATCAGGTCGATGAAGTTCTGCCCCAGGATGTTTATCAGCTCCTCCCTGGCGTACATGGTAACCATCGTCAGGGGGTCGGAGGCGACGAAAAGGAAACTCCTCAGGTTGTCGATCTTGTACTGGAGGGCGACATCGACTTCGAGCAGGTTCACGTCTCCCGACAGAATCGTGAAGTTGACCGTGTTCCCTTCCTTGCTGGATACCAGATGGCGGGTGATCCGCTTGACCTTGCGGATGTAGACCTTTTCGATGACGGGAATGTGGTAATGCACCCCGGGGCCGACGTTCGCGTTCACCACCCTGCCGAAGCGGGTGAGCACGCCCTGCTCCTCCTTCTTGACGATATGCAACCCGCTCAGCAGCACCCCCCCGACAACGGCGATCGCCGCGGCTGTCAGAAGTCCCCGCTTGTGTTCTTGGTAGAAATCGAATACGGCGTAGATTGCGCGCGTACTTGGCGGTAACGTCTGTCGTTCACTCATCTGGCGGGCTCTTCTATGGTCGTGCTCTGCTGTCGAGGTACTTGAACAACTCGTTGTCGGCGGGCAGCATGAGCGTCGTGTTGCGGTCGATGATCAGATCGTAGCTGTCGAGGGCGCGCACGAACTTGTAGAACTCGGGATCCTTCCGGTATGCCTTGCCCAACAGGGCCAGGGCCTCGGCCTCGGCCTCGCCGAGAATGGTCGTCGCCTCGGCGTGCGCGTCGGCGATCAGCTTCTCGTGTTCGTTGATTGCCAGGGCCTCGATGCGCAGGGCCCGCTCTTCCCCTTCGCTGCGGTAGCGGGCGGCGATGCGGGCGCGCTCGGCGATCATGCGCTGAATGACGCTCGGCCGGTTCTCCACAGGGAGGGTGTACTCGACGATTCCCGCCTCGATCACCTCGATTCCGTAGCTCTCCTCTGCAATCGGCGCGATTCTGGCGAGAATCTCACGGGAGGCCTCGTTGAGGTCCTCGTGTTCCAGCCCCAGGCCGATGAATGCGTCCAAAGACTTGTTGCTGATGATGATGCCGCTGCTCGACAGGTACAGATCCTGCAGCCGCTCGACCGCGTTCTGACCGGTGCGGATCGCCTCGACGAAGAGAATCGGGTCTTCCGTGCGCCACAGCAGGTAGCCGTCGACGAGGATGCTCTTCTGGTCTTCGGTTATCAGCTCATGGGGTATCCCGGTGAGCGTGTGAATGCGGCGGTCGACCTTGTAGATTTTCGATATGGGGCGGGGCCACTTCAGGTGGAATCCGGGCTGCCTGACGGGCGGCGATATCTTCCCGAAGTGGGTCAGCACCCCCTGTTGGGTTTCGTTGATGATGTAGAAGCTGTCGTAGACGACAGCGCCGAGGACTACGGCAATGACTGCCTTGATCGTGGTTCCCTTCAACTTCATTGCTTTTTCCCCTGGTGATGTTCCGCCCCGTTGCCGGCCGCGGTCTGATTCCGCTTCCACAGCGCAACCTTGTCCAGGCTCTTTCTGTTGGGTACGATGATTTTGGGATTGCCCGACAACGCCGTCTCGAGCTTTTCCCGCCACAGCATGTTGCGCAGGACGCCTGGGGCCTGGCGCACGGCCGCCGAGACCATCGAGATCGCCTCGGATTCGGCCGCTGCCGTCGCCACCTTCCGGTAGGCTTCCCCGTCGGCCTGCTCCACTTCCCAGGCGGCGTTGCCGTGCGCCTGGGGGGTGAGCTCCACCAGGAAACGCTGGGCGTTGACGATGATCCGCTCCCGGTCCTCCTGGGCGCTCGACACGTCCCTGAAGGCGCTGAGGGTTTCGGCCACGGGACTGATGTCCAACAGGTTGACCTTGATCAGGTCGACGGTTTTGAGCACCTGGTTCGACAGGTGGACGTCGTGGTCGAACGACTCGGTGATATGCTCTTCCAGGGTGACGCGGTGGACGTTGAGCAGTTGCTCGAGATCCCGGGCCGACACGAAGGCACGGATGTGACCCTTGACGACGTCCGAGATGATCTTTTGCGGGTCCGTTGTCCGGTAGTGGTAGCGGTAGGGATCCTTGACGCTGTACTGCACGTTTACGGTCAGGGAAAGAAGGTTGAGATCCCCTGACACATAATCGCCGGGTGTGTCGCCCATGATGGACTTCACCTCCCGCACCGGCCACTTGTCGACCTGGACGAAAGGCCGGGGGGCGAGGTAGTGCAGCCCGGGCTGCAGGTCGCGCCAGTAGACTTCGCCCAACAGGCGGCCGTAGCCGACGTGGCCGGGAGGAACCATCGTGAACCCGCTGCCGATGAACATGACGAAGAGCAGGGCCCAGAGAATCAGGCCCATCGGGGCCGCCGGAGAGATGAGACCCCGGAAGGAGCGGCTGCGGGTCATCCCCCCCCACACCTGCCACCAGCGACTCGAGAGGGGACGGATATTGAGCATCAGGTCCTCCCAGCCGCTCTTCAAGGCCCCCGCCCGGAAGCGCCAGACGATCAGGGCGATCAGGAGGAAAGCGCCCCCCCACTGGAGGAACTGGAGGGTCGGCGATTCCGAGGCACCGAGGTTTACCGAGATCGTCAGGCCGGTGGCGAGAAGCAGGGCGTCGATGGCTATGCCGAGGATGGCGGTGACCACGATGACCGAGGCGACGTAGATCGAGGCGAAACGGGCCCCGAACTGGCTGACGATGATGGCGATGGTGCCGGTGTTGGTCGCCGGTCCGGTCATCAGGAAGATCAGCGCCGCACCGGGGCTGAATCCCCTTGCGACCAGGGCCGCCGCTATCGGGGTGCTCGCGGAGGCGCAGATATAAAGGGGAATCCCGACCAGTACCATGACCGGGTAGGACAACCAGCGGGCATACTCGTGGGACATCAGGTCGGTCGGGATGGCAAGGAAGAGCACTCCTCCAAGGGCGACCCCCACCAGCAAGGCAAAAAGGATGTCGTCGGCGATCTCGACGAAGCCGTAGCTGAATATGTGCTTGACCAGCTTCTTGAAGTCGAGCTCCTGGTACCCCGCCGGCCGGCCTGAAGGAGCCTCATCCGGCGATTGCTTCTCGCGGAGTGATTGGCGGTAAAAGTCCGGTTTTACCCACGAACCGAATCTCCATCGGCCGGCCGCCGCCGCGGTCTCCCGTACCCAGTGGGAGAACATCGCCTTCAGGTGCGTGGGGCTGACGTAGCAGTCGTCGCTTTCGGAAATCAGCGGCTCGTGTCCATGGTCGTGGTCGTGATCGTGGTCGTGTCCATGGTCGTGGTCGTGATCGTGGTCGTGCCCATGGTCGTGGTCGTGATCGTGATCATGGTGGCTCGCCGCCGCATCGTCGCCGTTTCTGATGAGGCCGATACAGAAGATGCCGGCGACGACAGCCGTGATGAAGCTGATGACGGGCCGGACGACGGCGGCGATGAAGCCGAAGAAAGCGTTGGTGACCAGGATCGAGTCCGCGCCGGTTTCAGGCGCGGTTATCAGGAAGGACATGCAGGAGGAGCGGGAGGCGCCCTTCCTGCGCATTTCGGCTACCACTGGAACGACCGAACAGCTGCAAAGGGGAACCGGTACGCCTATGGCCGAGCTCGTGGCAACGGATTTCAGGCTGTCGTCACGGAGCCACCGCAGAATGGCCTGGCGGGAGATGAAAACGTGAATCAGGCCGGAAAGGAAAAGCCCGAGCAACAGCATGGGGGCCAGCAGCAGGAAGGATGACCACAGGAAATCGAAAAACCCGGTCACCATTGTCAGGGGTTCAAATATCACTCAACAGCCTCCCGGGCATTGGGACGATGCGGGGAAACTCGTGGCAGGATGCGGCAATCCTAAGCCAAGGGTCACAGGCAAGTCAAGAAAATGGGCACAACTGCGACCGGCTTGAAACAGCCCCCGGGGCCGGGCCTGAAAAGGAAGCCTGGTTAATTTGCCGATACTCCCCTGCATCCTCCTCGACTGAGCCTTCTGGCGCTTTTTGGAGCGTTTTTTCCGTATCAGCCAAATGAACTTTCCTCTTCTCCGTGGTTGAACTGCACGGCGAACCACTTGTAGAGCGCCGGCAGAACCAGCAGGGTCAGCACGGTCGAGCTGACGAGGCCGCCGACGACTACCGTGGCAAGCGGCCGTTGTACTTCGCTGCCCGTCCCGCTTGAAAACAGCAGCGGAAGCAGCCCCAGGGCGGTCGTCAGGGCGGTCATCAGCACCGGCCGCACCCGCAGGCATGCGCCCTGAACCGAGGCTTCGTCCAGGTCGACTCCCTCGCGGACGAGCTGGTTGAAGCAGGTCACCATCACCATGCTGTTTCCCAGGGCGATCCCGAACAGGGCGATGAAGCCGACCGAGGCGGGCACGGACAGGTTCTGTCCGGTAATCCACAGGGCGACCACCCCGCCGACGAGGGCGAGGGGAATGTTGAGCAGGACGAGAATCGCGTTTTTCAGCGAGTTGAAGCTGGAGAACAGGAGCAGGAAGATGGCGAAGAGGGTGATCGGCACGACTATCGCCAGCCGCTTGTTGGCTTCCTGCTGCAGTCGGAACTGGCCCCCCCACGTCACGAGGTAGCCCGGCGGCAGCGCCACCCGGCCATCTATCGCCTCCCGGGCCTCCTCGACGAAGGAGCCGATATCCCGGTCGGTGACGTTGCACTGGACGGTGATGAAGCGCTGGCTCTTTTCCCGGGTGATCTGGCGCGGTCCGACCACCTCTTCGATCCGGGCCAGCTGAACCAGGGGAATCTGGACGCCCATGGGGGACTGGACCAGGATCCGGGCGATGGCCTCCGGACTGCTGCGGAATCGGGGGGCGAAACGCACCAGGATGTCGAAGCGGCGAATCCCCTCGAACACCTGCCCGACCATCTCACCGCCGACGGCCGCCTCAACCACTTCCTGAACATCGGCTACGTTGACGCCGTAACGGGCGATGGCCCGGCGGTCGACCCTGATCAGCAGCTGGGGGGCCCCGCCTACCTGGTCCACCTGGACGTCGGCGGCCCCGGAAACCGTGTCGACCACCCGGGCGATTTCGTCCGCCTTCTGTTTCAGCAGGTCGAGGTCGTCCCCGAAGAGCTTGATGGCCAGCTCCGCCCGCACCCCTTCGAGCAGCTCGTCCACCGTCATGGCGATCGGCTGCGTGAAGTTGGTCAGCACACCGGGTATCTCCCCCAGCTCGGCGCGAATGGTCTCCTGAAGCTCTTCCTGGTCGTCGGCCTGGCGCCACTGGTCCTTCGGCTCGAGCAGGAGGAACATCTCGGCGCTGTTGATCGGATCGGTATGGGCGCCGACCTCGCCGCGGCCGATTCGCGAGACAGCCCCGGCGATTTCCGGGATTTTCAGCAGACGGCGCTCCACCAGCATGGTGATGCGGGTGCTCTCCTCGAGGGAGATCGACGGAGCCATGGTCAGTCTCAGGACCATGGTCCCCTCCTGCAGGGCCGGGGTGAACTCCGACCCGAGGCGCGGGAAGACCGCCAGCCCGATGAGCAGAAGGATGCCGGCCGAACCCAGGGCCCGGAAGCGGTGGGCGACGAAACCGGCGACCATGGGCCGGTACGCCGGCACCAGGCGTCGCATCAGCCAGCCTTCGCGTCGGGGAATTATCTAGATAACTGCGCAAGGGAATTTTAGTGATCTCACCCGCGAAATTAAAGAAAATCTGGTATAATATAGTAGAGAAATTGCAGAGAAACGGACATCCTTCGTCCCACTGTAATAGCCGGGAGATGGGGGATGTCGACTGGCTGGCAATTCCACATGATTGCATGCTGACCGGAGAAGCCTGCCAGATTGGCACCATGGATCGACCCCCACTCTGATCGAGGAGTGGATGCGCGAGCCCCCTGGGTCTACAAAGCCGTCGTTGAGGTGAGAAGGATCATTCCGTTTGGTCGACAAGATGGCAAGGGGCAAGCTGGATCTGATTCCGGATCGGGAAGGCCACTCGGATCGAGGAGGGAACCGGGACTCTTGCCTGATCTGAGTCGGGGACTGGCAGCGGCATATCATGGCGTTCTCAAAGTCAGGCAGTCTGCATCCTGCGATCTATCCGGACTCGCAGGTACCTCCCCCTGAAGTCGGCACCGTGGATCGAAAGGCCGCTTTCTGATGGAGGAGAGGATGCGCGAATGCCCCGGGTCTGCAAAGCCGTCGTCGCCGAGGTGAGGAGGAAGTCATCCCGTTTGGTCGACAAGATGGCAAGCAGCGGGATGTCGCCTTGCTGACCATACGAGAAGAGTTCCCGCTTACCATCCACAGACTCAGTTCGGACCGGAGGCAACGGGCAGCGGTTTTCATCTTCCTGGCCATCCGAACAGCTTCGCCCTTTCCTTCGACCGGTGATGAGTGTAGGGTTTCGGAGGAACCTCCGTCGCCAGCAGATCCCGGTAGGTCAGCCGTTTCCTCATCATCCGCGCCGTCAGATACCTTATCCGCTCCTCGGGGTCCAGGTTGCGGATGTTGTGCTTGCCTGTGATCTCCTTGAGGTATCGGGGCAGATACTTGGGAGACACGTGGTGGTGGGTCCCGTATATCGTTCGCTTCGCCTTGGCCCAGAACGATTCAATGCCGTTCGTATGGACCTCCCCTCTGACGTATTCATCCTTGTGGTTGACGGTTTCGTGTCTTCCCGGCCATCCGAAACCATCGCGAAAGGTCGGGGCATTGTCGCTGAAAAGGGCGCCCCCCTGGCCTACGTGTTCCTCTGCGCAGGCGAACACGGTCTCGCGGGTCACGTCAGGGACCACCTTGGTGCCCACGTCGCCGGTTTCGCGGCAGCGCACTCCGTTCACGGTGGTAGTGCCATACCTCCATTTCCGGCGAAACTTCCTGTTGCCGTGCCTGTTCTTATCGTCTCCGGCGAAATAGGCTTGGTCTATCTCGGCCATCCCGCTGCGCAGCGGTTCGGGAACCGGCCAGGCTTCCCGGAGGCGGTGCAGCATGAACAAGGCCGACGAATACGCCAGGTCGAGGTCGCTCGCAAGCTGCCTGGCGCTGATTCCCTTCGGTCTGGATTCGTACAGGTGGACGCCGATGGCCCATTTCTGCAAGGGGACCTTGGAGTGGGACATCACCGTTCCGGTGCGGACGCTGAAGTGGTTTCGACAGTCGCCGCACCAGAAGGGCATGTGGGCGCGGTTGCGACACGGGGTTATCCTGTCGCAGCATCCGCAGTGCGGGCAGTATATGGATTCGGGCCGGCCGTCTACCATCTTCCCCCATCTTTCTTCTTCGAACCATTTTTCTGCTGCTGCATCATCTGGAAACATCCTGAATAAATCGATTAACGAGATGCTTTTACCATTTTTCACTCCGATTACCTTCGGACCGCGGAATACCGTACTTGAGACCAGCGGCCCTCAACAAATAGTGTGATTCACGCTCCCATGGGATTCCTTTCGGTGGGATGTGATCTGTCGGTACTCACCGACAGAAGGGAACTGGGGGAGGTGGCAGCGGATGCTGCCGGCGTCCCCGCTCTATTGATTAATGTATCGGGAAAATAAAAAAGTAAAGCGGGCTTCCAAGTGCGTTCGAAAACACCCGTAAGGGCGGCGGGAAACTTTGGTTTTCTGGGAGCGGGGGAGGGGGTGGAGAGGGGGAAGGGGGGTGCAGGAAGGGGAGCCGGTGAGCAGCGGTCCCCGGCAATCGGGGGAACGGAGTCGGTGCTACGAGACCGAGGGGGAGAAGAAGCGGGATTCGGATATCGGGAAGGAGGCGCTTCGGAGGCCCCGGCTACGTCGGGGATACGGGCGATTCGGGAACGGTCGAGGTGGCGCTACGGTACTACGAGGGGAGGGTATCCCGAAAGCTGGCGAAATCGGCAGGCCGTGAGTGGGCCCTGGCGTGGTCTTTGCCGGATTACGCTACGAGGGATCCTCTCGGTGCCTTGCACACCCCCTTGGGGAAGGGGAGGATATTTCAGTTCAGGACGTAGGCAAGGGTCACTGGAGCAAGGTGAGTTTGCGCGTCTGTAGGCTCTCGTTCGTCGACAGCCGGTACAGATAGACGCCGCTGGCCAAGGTACGGCCCTTGTCATCGCGGCCGTTCCAGTGCACCTGATGGACTCCCGCCTTCGTCGGCCCCTGGTACAGCACCGCCACCCGCTGCCCGGTCAGGGCGAACACCTCCACGCGCGACTGCCCGGGCTTAATCTGAAACCAGGAGATGACGGTCTGGCTGTTGAAGGGGTTGGGGACGTTCTGCTGCAGCTTGGATCCCTCGGGCAGGCCGATAATTTCCCGGGCTAGGGCCAGCAGCTTGCCCCGGGCCGGATTCGCGAAATGGTCGGCCAGAAGGAAGAAGTCGCCGAAATCGACGGTGCCGCTGCCGTCCAGGTCGAAGCGGGGGTCGCTGCTGCCGAAGGCGTCGGCGAACAGGAAGAAGTCGGAGAAACCGGTTTCGCCGTCTCCGTCGAAGTCGGGGCTGGCCTCGGCGGTGGCAGTGAAGGTCACCGGCTCGAGGCCGGCTACCGATACGGTGACAGTGCTTGCCCCCGGCAGGTTGCCCAGGGTCAGGATGCTTGAGGCGCTACCGTTGGCATCGGTGGTAGCGGTAGTTGTGGAAAGGGTCCCGTCCCCGGCTGTGACCGCGAAGGTGACGGCGACCCCGGCAAGTGCCGTCCCGTTTTGATCCAGCACCGAAACCACGAACGGGCCCGGCAGCGTAGTGCCGGGAGCTCCCTGCTGCTGGTCGCCGGAAATCCTGCTCAGGGTCCGGGGAATGGCAATCCCGAGAGCGGTAAAGGTCGTCCGATTCAGCCCGGCCACCGTTACATCCACGGTGTTTCCCCCGGGACCGCTACCCAGGGTCAGAGTGGCGGCAGCCAAGCCGTTTTCATCGGTGGTGTCGGCGGTTGCCGAGAGGGTTCCCTCACCGGCCGTGACCGCGAAGGTGACCGTCGTACCGGCAAGAGGGTCGCCGTTTTGATCGAGCACCGAAACCACAAACGGTTCGGCCAGGTCCCCACCTGCCGGTCCTTCCTGTTCGTCGCCGGCGACCTTGATCAGGGTATGGGGCCGAGGTTCCAGAAGCTGCAGATCCCACAACAAAACCGTGCCATCTCCAAAATTAAAACCCGAACCTGAGGCGAGGATTTTCCCGTCGCGAGAAAACGACAGGGATCGAACTGCCCCCGCATGACCCTCCAGGGTAGCAATCTTGCCCAGGGTCGCGATGTCCCACAGGGTGACCGTGCCATCCCCGAGGCCTGAGGCCAGTGTGGTCCTATCGGGTGAGAACTTCACCGAAGTGACAGAACCCACCGGCAAGATGGCGGTTCGTTCGCGTGTTGCCACTTCCAACAGCTCGACCCCGTCCCACGTCGTGGCAGCAAGCGTTGTACCGTCGGGCGAAAACGATATACGGTCTCCCCCGAAGCTACGGTCTCCCCCGAGTGTGGCGAGATGGGTCAGCGTTGACGCGTCCCACAGCGTGACCGTGCCATCGCTTGAGCAGGACGCGAGCGTCTTCCCATCCACTGAAAACGCTAAAGACCACACCCACGCATACCCCAACGGTGTGCTGATATAATGGTCCGTTGCCATGTCACCAAAGACTACATCACGAAGGGTTGCGCTTGCAGCGGAAACAGTTGCAACGTCCCAAAGGGCGATCCCTTGAGGATCTCCTGCGGCGAGCCTTTTCCCGTCCGGCGAGAACGCCAGGGACAGGATCTGACCCTGGCCTCTCTTGAAGGAAGCGATCCTGGCGCCCGTCACGACATTCCATAGGTCGATTGTGTTATCTAACGATCCTGCGGCGAGCGTGGTGCTGTCGGGCGAGAACGCCACGGCTTGTATTCCCCAGGGACGAAGCCCGAAACTCCTTATAAGCCGTCCTGTCTCGGCATCCCAAATCTTGGGGGTGCCATCCTCCGAACTGGAAGCCAGTATCTTGCCATCCGGAGAGAACGACACGGAACTGCCGACATCCACGTGAAGCCCGGGGATGGCAGCGGCGTTTCTCGTGGCTACATCCCACAATAGGATAGAACCATCCTCCGTCGATCCGGACGCAACGGTTGTCCCCTCCGGAGAAAACGACACCGATGTAGCCCAGGACGTATGCCCTCCGGCAAGCGTGGCGACGGATGTGCCCGTCCCGACATCCCACAGCTTGACATCGCTATCGTTTGATGCGGATGCGAGGGTATTGCCATCCCTCGAAAACGAAACCGAAGTGACCGGACCCCCGTGCCCCGTAAGGTCCATTACGGTCTCCCGCCGCGCCATGTCCCATAGTCTGACCACGCCATCGTCCGAGCTGGTCGCGAGCGTCCTCCCATCCCTTGAAAACGCTACGGAACGGACACCCAGTCGATGCCCGAAAAGCGTGGCGCTGACTTCGTGAGTTGCGACATCCAACAGCCGCACCGACCCATCCTGAAGTCCCACGGCGAGCATGGCGTCATCTGGCGAAAACGCCACCGTGATGAAATCCGAGACGCTTGGTTCGAACTCCCAAGTGTAGATGTCGCCTCCGGTTGCCACGTCCCACAACTTGACGACCTGGTCTATTGACCCGGATGCGAGCCGTGTCCCGTCCGGCGAGAACGCCACGGCGGTGACATCTACATAGAAGCCGAGGGTATTGTGCCCGATGAGTTCCGCGCTCCTTGTCCCGGTCGCCACATCCCACAGGTCGATCCCCCCTTCCCTGCTCGAGGCGAGCCGGTTTCCCTCTGGGGAAAACGCTACAGAATGGACCGGGCTTCTAGTGGGAAACAGCGCGATGGCACGAGACGCCGCCAGATCGTACAGCCACACGCCGATGCCACTGGCCACGGCGACGTGTTGACCGTTGGGCGAAAACGATACCGCTCGGTCGCCCTCGCCAATGTGACCTCTACCTAGGCGCGCGATGGCGTGATCTGGAAGGTGCCACGTCTCGGCATCACCCGGCAAAGAGGCCACGTGCACGCCGACGGCCGTCGCTCTGAAGAAAACGGGCTGGCACTCCGGGACTTCAGGCGCAGACACACGGACGACGATGGTTTCCGGATTGGAGCCGAGGGTGAGGGTCAGCTCGGCCCGTCCGTTCGCATCGGTCGTCGCATTCTCGACCAGGTACCGCCCGCTGAGCCTCGCCCCGCCCTCGGTGACTCCAAACTGGATTGTCTCGTCCGATAACAGATCCCCGTTCTGATCCTTCACCTCGACGACGAGGGCGTTCTCCAGTGTGCGTCCCGGTGCGCCCTGCTGGTGGTCTCCAGCGATAATCTCAATCGTGGACGCACGTGGTTCATCAGGGGAAGCCTCCGCCGATAGCTGAAACAACGTTTCCCCAACATTCCCGGACAAATCAACGGCCTCGACACGCATTGGATGCACCTTCTTATCGGACAGGCTTGTGACCTTTCCCCAATCAGCGTGCGAGGGGCTGTACCCGTCGTATTCGAATACCACTTCGCCATCTCGTTTACCCGCCAGGTTGCGGCACGCCAACACTTCGTAGCCCGGGCCACGTGCTTCCGCCAGGAGAAAGACCTGATGCAGTCCCTCCGCGTCCTGGAGTTTGAGTCGGACGGCGACACTCTTTGATCCTGCCGGATATTCGGGGGACGAAAGGAGTTCGATAACTGGCGACTCCCCCGCTTCAATAAAAACAGAAAGATTGAAGTAGGGATGAACCGTTAGAAACTCTGCATGACACGGCGATAGTATAGGTTGGTTCGGATCACCGTACGACATGATGAACTTTCGATTTTGGAAATCGTGCTCCAATCCGAAAGTATGTCCCAGTTCATGGGCTGCCGTGAAAAAGCTGAACCCGGCGGTTATCAATGCGAATCCGCCGGTTTTTTGGATTCGGGTTGCTACACCTACACCGGTTATTTCTGTTGCTTTGTCTACAATCCGATTGGCACTGTTGTCAATGACAACGAGGTAAATGTTCGCTTTCAGATCAAATACCTGTTCTATCTCGTCGAGCACATTACCCAAGGTGTCGTCAAGGTAGCTGCTGTCGGGTTCACGCCCGTCGACGCGATGAACTAGCGGTTCTCCCTGGGCGTCGGTTTCGATGCGAAACGTTCGCTTGCCGTAACCGTGCACCTCCATCTGGTCGACAAAGAAGTTCTGCACCTCTCGAATCGTGACCTTTATCGAATCGACCACTTCCTGGCGAAACGGACGGTCGTTGGGCAGAAAGTAGATCATCCGCACGGTGCGCGGTTCACCGACGTTCAGATCCGCCAGCCGCTTTCCCCCGGGGCGGGGGTGATCGCGCCGCCACTGCTCGTAATCGAACGGCGCGCAGAAGTGCAAGCTGTCGGCCCCCGTGAGCGAAGCATCGACGGCGGTTGGTGGTGAGAGAGGGAGGACCAAGAAAGCGGTGTGAAGAATAAGCTTTTTCATGGAGATATTTGGATTCTTTCTTTTCTTCCGTTCTTCTAGTGATTAATTGCACAATTCCGCGCATGTATCATGGAGCCGGCCCTGATAGACCTTCTCTTTTTTCCACTCGAAGGGGTGTGCCTTGGAATTGTAAGCGGCGATGAAGGCGTCGATGGCGTTGCCCAGCTGTCGGGGCGAAGTAAAGCTGGCTCCGTGCAAGGCACGACGGCTGAGGATGCTGAACCAGATTTCGATCAGGTTGAGCCAGCACGCATTGGTGGGCGTAAAGTGGAAGTGGACGTTGGGATGGCGCGCCAACCAGCGGTCGCGCTTGGGCTTGTGGGTGTTGAGGTTGTCCAGGATCACATGGAGGGCCTGGTCGGCCGGATAGGCGGCCACCACGTCGTTCATGAATTCGAGGAACTCCCGGCGCCGGCGTCTCTTGGCATGCCCGGCCTTGATGTGGCCGGTGGCCACCTCGAGGGCGGCAAACAGGGTCGTGGTGCCGTGGCGTTGGTAGCGATGGCTGAAGCCGCTCAGCGCCGCACCCCGGGGCCAGACGCAAATAGCCCTGGGCGCGCTCCAGCGCCTGGGTGGACGGTTTCTCGTCGACACACACCACCACCGCGTTGTCCGGCGGGTCGAGATACAGGCCGACGATGTCGGCCGCTTTGGCGGCGAATTCCGGGTCGGTGCTAAGACAATGCGAGCGGCGCTTGAAGGACACGGTCGCGACGTTCGGCGTGAATTCAAGCGTACCCGGCTCCTGCGTCCTAGCGCCTTGGTATTGCTGGAAGACGGGCAAGCAACCCTGTGAGAGAACCGACACACCGACCAGCACGAACGTTTGGATCAGTGAAACGCAGGCGGACACCTTGGGCGACCTGCCGGGTGGACCTCCTGCAGTATGCGGTCCAGATTTCCTCTTGCTGTAGTAGTCCAATGCCAAGCCCATAGCTTTACCTCCGTTTTTCCTACCCTGAGTAGGCCGGGGACCGATGTTTCCGAGTCTTTCCCGGTTTTTGGCGAGGCATTGCAAGCCGTGCCGGCCCCAGGCTTGTGCGGTCAAGTACATAATTCCCCGTCCTTAATGGGGACTATCGCAATAGAGTAAGCTTGCGAGTCTGAGCGCTTTCCGAAGTAACCAGCCGGTACAGGTACACTCCGCTGGCCAAGGGGCGCCCTTCGCTGTGGCGGCCGTCCCAGTGAACACGGTGGACGCCCGCCTTCTTCGGACCCTGGTGCAGCACCGCCACCCGCTGCCCGGTAAGGGCGAACACCTCCACTCGCGCCGGACCCGGTTCCAGCAGGAACCAGGAAATCACGGTTTCGCTGTTGAAGGGATTGGGCTGGTTCTGGTGCAACTCCGGCCCCGCCGGCAGCCCGAACATCTCCCGGGCAAGAGCCACCAGCTTGGCCTGCCCCGGCTGGTCGAAGGCATCGACGAACTGGAAGAAGTCGACGAAATCGACGGTGCCGCTGCCGTCGAGATCAAAGCGTGCGTCGGTGCCCCCGTAGGCGTCGACGAACTGGAAGAAGTCGGCGAAATCGGTCCTGCCATCCCCGTTGAAATCCGTCGTGGTTTGCTCCGCAGCGGTGTCACCGAGAACCTTTAGAGGAAGGTCGGCGGACTTGACGAGGGTATAGCCGCTATGGCTATTGGGCGACTCCGGCAAAGCACCGATATCCACGGTGACGGCAAGTGTCGTGCCGGAAGTTCGGCTCACGGTGAGAGGTTCGCTTTCCACACCACCCGCGGGTATTGTGACCGATGTTGCACCCCCAGCAATGCTACCGTTCGAAACGCTGATCGGCAATACCATACTGAACGGTGCACCTGCAGGTGCCGCTGCCTTGAATTGCTCCGTTCCAACTTTCTCCAAAGAAACGGTAAGGAGTAGGGGACTTACTGAGTTGCCGGACAAGCTCAACCATGTCAGTGCGGTGAGTCCGTCGAATACCCCCGCCGGAAACGAACTCAACTGGTTGCCGGACAAACTCAACCATGTCAGTGCGGTGAGTCCGTCGAATATCCCCGCCGGCAACGAACTCAACTGGTTACCGCCCAGACCCAACCATGTCAGTGCGGTGAGATTATCAAATAAGCCCGCCGGCAACGAACTCAACTGGTTGGCGCCCAGGTCCAACCCTGTCAGTGCGGTGAGATTGTCAAATATCCCCGCCGGCAACGAACTCAACTGATTATCGCCCAGGCCCAAACCTGTCAGTGCGGTGAGATCGTCAAATAGGTTCGCCGGCAACGACAACGAACTCAATTGGTTGTGGGTCAGGCTCAACCCTGTCAGTGCGGTGAGATCGTCAAATATCCCCGCCGGCAGCGAACTCAATTGGTTGTGGGTCAGGCTCAACCATGTCAGTGCGGTGAGATTATCAAATAAGCCCGCCGGCAATGAGCGCAACTGGTTATCGCCCAAGTACAACGTTGTCAGTGCGGTGAGTCCGTCAAAGTCACTTGCTTTCAGGGCTTGTATTCCCTTCCTGTATAAGGAAAGTCCGGTAATTGCGGCGAGGTGTGCTGCGGTCACATCTGCAGCATTGTTTGCCTCTGGTACCGCAGCTACAATTGCATCACGCACCTGCGGCGTACGCTCGCTTACAGGGGTAGTATCGGCATGACCCGTGACTTGTGTGCCAAGAATTACCGAGAGCGTAACTGCGATTAATGCAAACCGTGCGCCTCGGCGGCGGCCCACAGGCGCTGGGTCCGCTCGTTCAACACGGGCACCAAGGCTTCGCCGCATGTGGCCCGCAGGGTAGTCTCGACGTCCGCGCTTCAAGGATAACACCCTCCCTCAGAAAGTACAGCCTCTATTTCGCAACGGTGCCTAATCGATTTTTCAAGAAAATGACAGCCCAGGAAAACCGGACGCGGTCCTGGCTCGCTCCAATCCTCTCCTGCCGCCTCGAACGGTAGGCAAAGAACACTGCAAAGGATTGCCTTCCTGACGCTCGACTCCTTTCCTCATGTGATTTCCCACCTTGTTGGCAGAAGAGAGCCTTTCTTCTTTGATGGCGGAACAGCTTTCCCCTTTTTCAGTCGAGGATATTCGGCGGCGGCTCGGGCCAGAAGCCCAAGTTGTGCTGCACGTCCCCTTGGTCGTTCTCGAACAGGGTCACATGACAGTTGGTTCTTTTTCTTCCCCCTGCCTTTTCGATCTGGCCGCTGTTGACGAAGCTGCGAACTTTCCGGGGCCGGACCCCTTGCCCAGCGGTCACATCCAGAACGGCGAGCGAAGAGGGCTGAAAGTCGCTGCAGACATAACCGATGCGGGAGGATCTCCACCAGTGCAGGTCCTCCCCGAAGAGGTAGGTCTTCGCACTCAACATCGTCGATCTTCGCCCGGAGAGGGAGGTGGGTAGCCGCGACTCCCCGATAAAGGTCGTCTCTCCGGTTTGCTGGTCCGTCACCCATAGCCCCCACCATTTTCCTCGGCTGTCGACTCCCCCCGGCCCTTGGCCCAAGACGAAGCGATAAGCCCGTCCTTCCACCCACTCGAACGGATACATGATCTGATAGCAGTTGCATTCCGTGTTGGCGGATTCGAGCAGCCCGTCGGTTCGGGCCCCGTTCGAGCCCCATATGGAAAAATTGATGACCTTCCCCTGTTGCTGGCCGTGAATGAGGCCGTTGGACTGAAATCCGGCGTACCCTCCCCCCTGATTTGCGGTATGGTTCTCAAGGGAGAAGTTGTAGGCGTAGTAGTGGAGAAGACCTTCCTCCGCAAGACTCTCCGGCGGATCGGCAACCGACACGAAGGTCCATGCCAAGCTCTCGTAGGGTCCTTCCGGGAAGTAGTAGTCGGTATACGTTTGGCCCCCGTTCCAGATCCCACTGCGGTCCTGGTTGACAGAGAAGTGGGCGGAGACCTCGTGTGTGCCCGTGACGTCCATGACGTACACACGATCGGTGGACAAGGTGACCCCGTCCTCCGTCCACTTTTCGAAATCGTAGCCGTAGTTCGGGTGCGCCGTAAGCGTCGCCTTGCCAGTGGTGTCCTGCGGGCCGACGACGAACGTGACTCCTCCGTTCGTGGGGATCGAAAAAAGATCCACGGACGTATCCTCCACCATCACGTTTACTTCCGGAGAGCAGTTGTTGCGTGTATCGCTCTCGCCGCTGACGCCGGCCACACAAGCGCCGTAGTAGTAGGTGCCTTCGCTCGACGGGGCCGTCAGGCGGATCGAGTCGGGACTGGTACGAGAAGCGGCAAGAGCACTCACCGGGCCGGTGCCGACCTGTGTATCCTGTGTGGAAATCGTCCGGTCCGTCGAGCGGTAGTAGCGCAGGGTGGTCGCCGCCGACTGACCCGTGCCCTGGTTGCGCACCGTGGCTCTGAGCGTGAAGGATTGCCGGGGCCTCAGACTGCTGTCGCTGACAGAAACCGACTGCACCACCAGGTCCGCCGGGCTGCCGGTCACCTCGAAGGTGTAGCGCCGCAGGACGGTGCCGTCCGCCTCCCGCCGCAGCTCCACCGTGGCTTGGCCCGCGGCACACCCGGATAGATAGATCGTTTGGCCGTCCTCGCGAGAAGCGTCGGCGTCTGCTTCGGCGGGGCAGGAGTTGCCCTGGTGGCCGCGCGTGGTAATCTGCAACCTTGGGGTGGTCTCCGCCGGGTTGACAACCACCGAGACCGGCTCCCGAGCCTCCACTGAAAACCGGTGCCAAGCCCCGTTGTCGGCAAACGTCACGGTCGCAGGGTCCGGGGACAACGATGCGGCCGGACCCACCGATTGGGCGATCCCTGCCGGAAGCGTCGGATCGGTGGGATCGTTGAGGTACGCCGCAATGACCCAGACATCGGACAGGTCGACCCGGCCGTCGGCGTTGACGTCCCCCAGAGAGATGTCGCCGCTGTTGGGCATGACGATGCTGGAGTCCCGGCTGTACAGGGCCACCAGCAGGGCGTCGAGGAAATCCACCCGGCCGGTGTTGTCCACGTCGCCCAGGATCCTGTCGGAAGCCACTTTTGCGCGAGGGGCACTGGACGGCGTCTCCGCCACGACATCCAGCGGCGACATGCCCGCCGTCACCTGGAAGGCCGGGTCCACGTAGGGAACCACCCCCGGACCTGAGACGGTCAAACCGTAGGCGAGGGCTGTCTCCCCGGCGGGTCCGGCCTCGTCCCTCGCGGAGGCCGCCCAACCTGCCGAAGCGGACCCCGCCTGCCCGTGGACCAGCAGCATACGCCCCGTGATCATCCCCGCGTCCCCGCTCAGGCGATACAGATACACCCCCGCCCACACCGCCTGACCCGCCGCATCCGTGGCGTCCCACTCCGCCGTGTGAAAACCGGCCGGCTGCTCCCCGTCGACCAGCGTGGCAATGCGCTGTCCCAGGAGGTTGAACACCTCCAGGCGCACATGCATCGATGAGGGCAACTGGTACGGAATGAAGGTAGAAGGGTTGAACGGATTGGGATAGTTCGACCCCAGCTCGAAGCGCTCCTGCAGGGCGGTGCCCGGCAAGGCCCCCACGGAAAGGGTGAAGTTGCCTGACTGATCCGTAGTCGCCCCAATCGGAGCTGCGCGCAGATCGCCCAGGTCGAACAGCCCCACCTGCGCCCCGGCCGCGGGGGCCCCCGAGGGCAGCCGCACCCAGCCCTCGATCAGGGGCTTGGCCCCTGCATGGCCTGCTGATACCAGCGATCCGATGATACAGATGACGGCTGCTTTCATCCCCCTCCACGCCTCTGGGCATCACTGCCCATGCGGATGGCTGTACTTCCATACCACAAGATAACCGCCAAGAGGACAACCTCTGTCCGTTTGTCCAGGACCTTTATCTTTTTTTGCGGATTTTCTGGGCAATGCTATAATAACGGGGCTATCACGGCACCTTCCATCGCATGAGTTTCAAGCACCTGCAGCGATACGTGAACGAGTTCCAAGGACGGCACAACATCCGGGACTGCGACACCGTCGAGCAGATGTGCCTGTTTGCCCGGGGCCTGGGCGGAGGGCTCCGATAACCGCGATCTCGTCGGCCATGAAGTACCATCCGTTGGGGAAGCAGGAAAAAGATGGATTATTGGATTCTCATCCTGATAGCTTTCGTTGTTTTGGATACCCTGTTTTTTTCTTGGTTGTGGCGACGCAGACGCAAGCGAAAGAATAGATAGCGAGCACAACATCCCCCTCCCGCTGACCCCGATGGGACGGGGCAAAAACCAGGGTAATCGGCGGCTCGCTCGTTTTCCGATGCTGCCTGCATGGAACCCCCTAGGGATCAAGGATCTCCTGATCATCGGCGAAGGCCTTGCGCCGAGGCACATCGCCACCAGAGCCCATCCGTAACCGCCATCACAGACGCCCAGTTTCGTGAGCCTCCCGGGTAAACACCCGGGATTGCCGTCTCCCAAACGCGTAGCCTCAGCCTCCTCCCGATATCCGAGACCCCCGTCTTCCCGTCTCGACCTCCCAGCGCGCCTCCGTTTCCGCCGACTGCCGGGAACCGCTGCTCACCGGGCTCCCCTTCCTGCACCCCCCGCCGACCTCTTCGCTCCCCCACTCCTGCAAGCCTCCTCCACTCCCAGAAACCAAAGTTTCCCTCCTTCCTTACGAGCATTTACCGAATTGCCCGGAAAGCCGATTTGCTTTTTTAGTGTATCCAGGTATAATAACGGTAAATCGAGGGGAAACCCGGTAGCATCCGCTGCCGCTTCCCCAGTTCCTTCTGTCGGGGAGTACCGACAGAGTCACCATCCCGAAAGGACCGCCATGGGAGCGTGAATCACATCGTTTTGGTAAGGGCCGCAGGTCTCCAGTTCGGTATTCCACGGCCCGAAGGTATCGGAAGTGAAAAATGGCAAAAGTATCTCGTTAATCGATTTGTTCAGAATGCTTCCAGATGATGCAGCAGCAGAAAAATGGTTCGAAGAACTCAGATGGGGGAAGACGGTAGATGGCCTTCCCGAATCCATGTATTGCCCGCACTGCGGATGCTTCGGCATGATAACCCCGTGTCGCAACCGCGCGCACAGGCCCTTCTGGTGCGGCGACTGTCGAAACCACTTCAGCGTCCGCACCGGAACGGTGATGTCCCACTCCAAGGTCCCTTTGCAGAAATGGGCCATCGCAATCCACCTGGACCTGTCCCGTCCGCAGGGAATCAGCAGCATGCAGCTTTCCCGCGACCTCGGCATGACGCAGAAAACGGCCTGGTTTCTGCTGCACCGCATCCGGGAAGGGTGGTCGGATCCCGAACCGCTACGCAGCAGGATAGCCGAGATAGACGAAGCCTATTTCGGCGGAGACGACAAGAAGAGGCACCGCAAGAAGAAATTTGGTCACGAATGGTGGTATGGCTATGTCACGGTCTATCGTGGTTTCGGATGGCAGGGGAGGCACGAAATCGTAAATCACAGTTCCGGCGAATACGTCCGGGGAGACGCGCATACGAACGGCATTGAATCGTTCTGGGCTAAGGCGAAGCGAACGATCCGCGAGCTCTTTCGTCACCTGTCTCCCAAGTATTTCCCCCGGTACCTCAACGAAATAACAGGGAGGTTCAATATCCGTCGCCTGGACCCCGAGGAGAAGATGAGGTATCTGACCGCAGGGATGATGAGGAAACGGCTGACCTATCGGAATCTGCAGGCGACGGAGATCCCTCCGACCCCCTACACTCATCATCGGTGGAGAGAGGGCGAACCCTTCCGAAAGGTCAGCAGGATGACGAACCCCCAGGTGAAATCAACGACGGCAACCCTGCTCGCCTGATCCCGGATGCAGGGATGCTCTCCTGGTCCCTGAAGGACCTTCCCGTTGCTCGATGCAGGCGGAGGCTCTCCGATCCACAGTGCCGGCCTCCAGGGAGATCTGACGTGAAACGTGCCGGGGGGATTCTCGTATCCAGTCAGCGAGGTGAGCCGTCAACCGAGATGGGGAAATGCCCGATGCAGAAACCGTTGCCAGTCGCCGACATCAGATCAGGGCAGGAGTCCCGGTTTCTCTCCATCAGAGCCCGGCCTTTTCGATCCCACGGGGTCAATCTGGCATTCTTCCGTGTCTCAGGGCTAAAGCAGTGGGACAGGGGAAGTCCGGTTCTCTGCATTTTCTTTCCATATGGTTATACCAGAATTTCTTTAAATTCGCGGAGGAGATTACTTAAATTACCTGCTGAGTTATGTATATAATTCCCGATGCTTTTACCATTACTCATCCTTACTGATCTTCGGGCCGTGGAGTACCGTGTTGAAACCAGACGGCCCTTACAAAACGATGTGATTCACGCTCCCATGGCAGTCCTTTCGGGTTTCAGTGGGATGTGACTCTGTCGGTGTGGCACCGGCAGAAGGGACTGGGGAAGCGGCAGTGGGTCCTGCCGGATTCCCGTTGCATGTGCCTCTATTGTACCTGGATAGACTAAAAAAGCAAATCGGCGTCCGGGTAAATTTTAAAAATCTCGTAATGACGGCGTAAAACTTTATCCGCCTTCTGCAAGGGGGAGAGGGGCGGCAGGACTGGGGGAGGGCGAGGAGGTTGCCGGGCTGATCGAGGAGCGATCTCAGTTCGGATCGGGTTTCCAGGAGATTTCAGGAACGGCTGGGTCGGGGTGCCGATGTCCGAAAACCCGCTGCGGGTGCTGAAGAAGGAGGAGCGGAACTGCGAAGGGCCTGCGCCGAGAATCCGCAAGCATGGCCGAACTTCTGCAACAATCGACCTGATGGCGCGCCGCAAGCAAGTGCTACAGGCATGGAACGACTACATTCTGTAGCGGCTTCGCGTTAGGCTTAACCCGTCAACGGTGGGCCAACAGAATGAAGAGGAGGCTGATTCAGTGGAGAGTAGTACGGGCTATCGCCTCTGGTTGAAGCTTCGGGTGGGTACGACGCTGGGAACGGAAGAAGCTGCCCTGACGGCATCGGTGGCCGGCAGGGAAGTCGTGATCGAGTCCGAAAGTAGGTCGCAACCGCTCAAAGAGGCGTCATGGTTGTTGATCGGATGTCGCGGATTCGAGGCCGAAGACGAGGCACGGGATTTCGGCGAGAAGCTCCGGCGAGCCGCCCATATGGCCGGGTTGTGCGCCCGAGTGGGTGTCGACGCGGGCGACCCGGGCGAAGACCGCACGGTCTCATGGGTCAATCCGGAGTTCTTGCGAGAAACCGGTGCCCTGGATCCCGATACACGACTCGGATCCGACATCCATGGCCTCCAGGTCCTGCCGGACGACGAGAAGACGGTGTTCGTTCGCCTGGGGCGGGCGACGGGGTCGGTATGCTCGAATGCCGGTGATTTCGTGCAGGCTCTTCAGGACGCGTTGCCGAAGAGCGATGAGCCCGCGGGCGATTTCCCCCTCGATTCGGCGGGCGGTGAGGGTGCTGAATTTGGCCGAGATGAATACCGACCCGATCATGAAGATCGTGATAGCGGTTTCCACCGTCGAAGGGTTGGCGACCGATCCGCCGTGGACGGACGCACAGAAGGGACTGATCGAAAGTGCCGCCGCTTGGCTTGAGCGCACGCATCGCGACGGCGAAGAGGTCGGCCAGGTCGCCAAGGCGATTCGCGGAATACAACGCGAGAGCATCCGTCAGCGGATACGGAAGATGCTTGATTCAAATGACCTGTCGGACTTGTGGCCGGATTGGGACGCCCTGTACGGGAAGCGGAGCCGCTTGTTCCACGGTGGAAGGAAGGACGGCGGCGAGCAGCGGGGCGAACATTTGGAGGAATCCGAGCTTCACGCCTTGGGTCAAGAGGCATTGACGCTCTGTGGTAGGATTGTCCTATCCATGGCAAAGCGAGAACGGATTCCGGTTCCCGGACGAGCTAGCGTGCATTTCGGTGTCGAATGAGTTTGATCAGGCGCCGGCCGACGAGGCCGACGCCGTACTTGAGTAGGATGGGAGAATCCGTGATTTACAGTCACCCGGTAGTGGAAATCGGGGGCTTCAGGACCCGACCCGGGCTCCAGGGTCTGCCGGTGAAGAAGGACAGCTACCGGGGGGATGCGATTACGCTGAAGGATGCCCTCAGGTCAGGCGGAGTTGGAGGGTAAGGACGGTGAACGAGTGGGGCTGCACAGGCCGAGCCCGGACCTGACGAACTCCAATACCGCAGGGGCAGTCCCTCCAGCAGATACTCAGCGGTGTAATTTCGGCGCGAAGACGATCAGAGAGAGGGCAGACGTATCTTCCGGGGACACGGCCTGCGAAACGGCTGGAGTCTGCCGGCATCGCCAGAAGCACGTCTCATCGATGGATCTGGACCTCAAAGAGCTCTGATTTTACCCAAATTGGGTAATTTAACCTCCTTGAATCAGGGTATGAAGAGGGTCTGGTCCAGCCCCCTTCGAAGCCGCAAGGGGCCGCAAATAAGTAGACCGAAGAGCCACCGTGGATCGTAGGCCCCCGGCTTCTGATCGAGGAGGGATCTCAGTCCGGATCGGGGTGCCTGGGAGATTCAGAAACTGAGCGGCGAGGTGCAACTGCGGAACTACGAGGCGAGGGTATCCCGCAAGCTGGCGAACCGGCAGGCCGTGAGCTCCCCTGAGGGTCGACGCTGGGAAGAGGGTATTTTCCCGTAGCGTAGTGAATACAGAAGCCGACGATTCGGGAGGGATCCTCTCGTTGCCTTTGCACACCCCCTTGGGAAATCGGCACGGTGGATCGGAGCCCCCCGGCTTCTGAACGAGGAGGGGGTCTCAGTCCGGGATCGGTGTTCCTGGGGGATTCAGGGAACAGGGTGTCGAGGGTGCTGGCTGCCCGGAACTACGAGGCGAGGGGTATCCCTTCCCTGAAAGCCTGGCGAACCGGCAGGCCGTGAGTGCCCCCTGGCACGGTCCTTGCAGGACTACGCTGCGAAAAAAGGGGGTATTCTCCTGCGGAGAATACTGAATGGAGGCAGCGGGCAGCGGGATGTCCACCCCTCCACAGAGGAGGTGGAGGCGGAGAGCGAGCCTGACCTCGTCACGCCACCGGATCCCGCCGGTACGTCAGGGGTCCCCCCCATTCGTGGCAGGGGAGAAGGCTATCCCCCGGAAAGGTCTGTTCCCGGCAATCGGCGAAAACGGGGTCGCGCTGCGAGGTCAAGTCGGCGAAGATGCAATCGCCGGGTTATCCGGGAGATTTCAGGAACCGCGCGTCGAGGAGGCCGCTACGCGAAATGCGAGGTCTTTTGCGAGGGTATCCCGCAAGCTGGCCGAAATTTCTGCAAGCATCGACCTGATGGCGCTGTTTCTCGACGGAAAGGGCTTTGGGGACGAAGCGATCCTTCATGCTTTCTTCCCGGTCTGGCACCGTCCCCGATCTCAGGCGAAGCAGCACAGGCTATCCGGACACCGAAGCAGGAAAACACCTCCCTGGAATCGGCCCCGTGGATCGGGAAAAAAGCCCCCCTCGGGTCGAGATGGGAGGCCCATCGAAGCCATCCGGTGTCTGATCCCCAGCGGTTGAGAAGTAGCCGACAAGGGAAGGCGGACCTGGTTTAACCTCATCTGGGGATCACCCTCCAAACAGCTTCCAGTAGATGAACACCGTCAGCCCGAAGGTGATCAGGATATTGCTCAGGGAGGCCACGGCCCCAACATTTCGCAGATCCCACTTGTTCTCCACGACCAAGACCCTGTTCGGTGTCTTGCGCACCAGGATCCCGTAGATCGGAAGCGATACGATGGTCGGGATAGCGAAGCTCCCAAGGATCAGAAGGACCGCCATGTCGCCCGGGGTGGTCTGGAAGATGAGTCCGGCGAGGAAACCGGTGATCCAGAACGAAAAAAGGGTCGTGAAGAGGGTGTGTTTGGCCAGCCGGCCTTTCGGCTTTTCCATCGTTACGCATCCGTTGCGGTTGTTACGTTGCCCGGTTTGTGGCAGGCTGACGGCCTCGCGGACCATTTGGGAAAGGGAAACCCATCGTGGCAGCAAAGCCATACATGGCTCTTCCCGCCCCTATCTACGCAAAATACGATTTAGGATGAGTGATGCCGGATTCTCCGGGAATACGACGGTGCAGACATACATCATCACAATGGCGACTACAAGGTAGCCGATGGCCAGCATTCCGAGAAGGACCGCGGTGAGGAACATTACGGTAGAATGCCTGACCAAAAGCGCGATTTTCGAAAAAAACTGGTATAACCTTATAGAGGAAGATTTACTCCTGCCCTGGAGGACCTGCGACTGCCCGCTTCAACGACCCGAGGGACTGCAACCGAATCAGTTGCGATTCCAGGTTTTCATCACTCAGTTCAGTTATACACCGACGCCGCGAAGGTTGCCGAATTCGTACCACGCTGAGTCCCTTCTGATCCCTTTTTGCAGATAACGGGAAGGTAGTGAGAGCGGAGGTAGCTCCGGCTACCGGCTCGCTGAATTCCGTCGCGGGTTTCTCCCTCCAATCCCGGCTTCACCGGGAACCCGAATACCCTCTCAACACCCTGCTGCCGGCTTTCCGTTTCAAGCCCGGTTCAGGGCCAGTCTGTGCCTTTCTGCCGGTGACCACCGACAGTCAACCCCCCCAAATGGAGAGAATAAAGATGAAGCAGGATCAGCTGAAAAGGGCCAGAGACGCCCTGGGCATGAAGCAATGGGAGCTGGGCCTCGCCCTGGGCGTCAGTGAGGCCGAGGTGTGCCTGTGGGAGAAGGGAAAGCGAACCATGCCGGAAAGGTATCTCCGGCTCATGGGAGCCATCATCCACCACCAGGAACGGGGCTTGATCCTGTCCTACAAGGCATTCAATCCACCCGGAAAGGAGAATGCTCGAAATGGCCACCACAATCTGTGATATCTGCAACGGGGTCGTATCCGAAGACGATTTACGCGGCCAACTCAAGGTCGGAACGGCCAGCATGATGGCCGAGGGGAGGAAGTTGGATATCTGCATCGAGTGCGTGCACGGCCTTACCAAGTCCTCCCGAAAAATGGTGGCTTCCCCCTTCCGGATCTTCGTGGACGAGGAGGGCCGAATCCGGGACACGAGGGAGTAAATGGTTTTCAAGCCGGTCTGCTGCGTATGCGGCCAGGAAATCAGGCCCTGGCACCTGTTCTGGATGCCCACCCCCGGCGAGCACATCTGCATCCCCTGCAGCGAGAAGGAAGACCCCGGAGAGGAAAAGAGATCTGCCGACGATGATGACGGATAGTTCGTGGCAGGGGGAATCGAGCAGGCTGGGAGGCAATGGGCTGGAGCCTCTTGTCCGTCTATTGAGCTATGCCCCGAGCGTAGTCCTCTTGAGCCGGAAAAAGCACTCCCGCATTTTGCCGATTCGTCAAGACCCGGCTTCGGTTCCCTCTGCCGCTGATCTTCTCACCGTTCTACTACAGGCTGTTCCTGTTCACTCCCAGACCCAACCGCCCCCGTCTCCGTTGTGCATGCAGACGTAGACGGATGATCGCGGGGTATACCGGGGCGATTCCGTGCCTTCTGGCCTGAGCACACGCAATCCACTCGTTTCCGCTGTCGTCCCACAAGATCGAGGAGGTTCCTCCGGTAGAGGATCTCTGGATCTCAAGGAGGTATGATTTAACCCAAATTGGGTTATTTACCTCCGTAGGACAGCCGAACTGGGGTGAGAACGACCGGCTAAAAAGTCCCTTCTTGCTGCTGCGACGGGGGGATGCCGGACCAAAAGGCTCGATTTCGCCGAAAATCTGGTATACCTGATAGTGGAATGGATTTATCCCCATTCCCTGCAGGATCTGCCCCTGCGCGCTTCAGCGGTTTCGAATCACGGTTTCCAACTCCCCTCCATCCCCCCCGCCGAACTGACTTCTGCTTTCGATCACTCACCGACCCATCCGTCGCCCGCGTCCCGCATGTAGACGTACCCGGGGTGATCGCGGGGCACCGGGTCGATTCCGTTCCTTCGGGCTTCGGCACCCGAATTCCCCCATTCCCGTTTCTCCTCCCACACAGATCGAGGAAAGGTAATCGCGATTGCGGCTGCAGACAGCCCATCGGTTTTTCCGGCTCGACTTCAAAGCACATGCAGGGTTGGAGAGAAGCGGACGGGCGAGAAAACCCTTATGAATTGAGCCAGCCGCCCCATCATCCCGGCACCCTCCCGGATCAGCTTTTCAGCCTGGCTCCATGCTCCCATCGACAAAACGACCCCTTCAAATGAACTGTCGGTGACCCACCGACAAAGGAGAATGCCCCATGTCCGACGAAGTGATCTACCACGGTGGGTCATCCGCCGATATGCCGTGATCAAGGACAAGAAGGTTGACCGGTTCGAAACCCTTCCCGAAGCAACCGCACACCGCCAGAAGCACGGAGGGGAAGTTCGCGAGCTCGTGTTCCGTCTGTCCGAGGTCAAGACCCTTTTCCGGGAAAGGAACAGTCCATGAACCAGAAAACGAGAAGCAAAATCGAATCCGTATATCAGGACGTGGCCTTCGAGAAGGTTCACCTGATGGCGGACGTAGATCCAGCCTGTATTGCCATCTTCTTCCGGCACCCCGAGATGGGGGGGATCGCCCTCCCGGTGTCGGCAGTGCAGGCTATATGCCTCACCTTCGCACTGCTGGAGTTGTTCGGAGAATCCGAGGGTATCATGGATCCGTATCTGGACACCGCCCTGGAGGAGATCAGGAAAATGGCGGTGAAGAAAGGATGACCACATGGAACACCCTTATGGAATCACTCGCAGCATCGTAAGAGCAAAGGCCACCACCACGGCAACCAGAGCGGCCAAAAGGAACCTTCTCATCGGGCCATCCCTCCTTCAGGTTCGCAAGATGCCGGGGGATCCGCTAGTTTCAAAAGCTCTCCCAGGGTCCAGAGACGGGTAGGGGCGGACGAGGATTGGGTCCGGGATTTCACCACGACTTCGTACGCGCTCTGAATCTCCTGAAACCTTTCCTCCGCCAGCCTGATGATACCCGCGGGAATCTCCTCGCCGGCCAGCCTGTCCGGATGATATTCCTGGCATAGCTCCCTGAATTCCCGTTTCAGGTCCTCGTCGGACCTTTCCGGCGAGCATCCCAGCGTCTCGAAACACGACGCCAGCATCTCCTTTTCGAACTCCCTCCAGAGCACTTCCTCCTCTGCCTGTTCGCCTTGAGCGCCGGCCATCAGGTGTCTGCTGACCCGCTTGGCCAACTCCACAAGGGTCGCCCGATCCTTGCCCGCGAAGATCCTCCCGAGATGGTCGTCGGCCTTGATCCTTCGCGGATTCCCCGGGTCCTGCAACCCGTTCTCCCGGATGTAACCCCACAGTTCTTGGACGACCTGAGCCTGTGACATCGGCTCGTGCCCGACCAAGGCAGCCAGTTCTTCAGACGGCTGCAGCAGCCGCTCCAAAATCTCCCCCTTCAAAGAAAAGGACTTGCCATGACCGAACGAATCCGTGCCCTCCCGGGCCAGACGGAGAGGGTGAACCCCAACCGATTCGCAGACGGCATCTTCGCCCCGCCGGCAGGGAAGTACGTTACCGAGGTGGAGGTGGTCCTGGTCCTCTACCAGCCGCCGCTTCAGCCGGGACCCTCTTTCGACTTCGAAATCTATCCGCGCCAGGAAAAGCTGACGATGCTGGTGTACCATGATGCCCCCGAAATCAGCTCCGACGAGGCACAGGCCAGGGCGAAAGAGGCCCTCCTTCAGGTGTATAACGATCTGGTATCCTCGCTGGTTCCGGTGCGGTAGTCCGGGGCTCCCTGTCTGATCGAAGCGGTCAGGGGGCACCTGCCTGGATAATTCGGAGAGTTTGCCTCCAGCCGGGTGGTTGGACCCCGCCTGATCAACTCGAAATCATCTGATCCTTGCCGGCTGAGGATGCTTCCGAAACAGTCCTCGGCCTGAATCCTTCGCCGGTTCCTCCGTCCTGAAAACCGTTCTCCGATGTCCCCCCCCACCCGGCTTCGACTCCCGGGCTGGGGGAAGGAGGGTCGAAACGAGTGCAGCCGGCTCGTCACACTGGCTGCCGAAGCGCCCCACACCCCCTCAATCAGTCAGAGTAGCCTTCTATATAATGAAAGGAACCCGATGAAACTCGAAGTCGTAGAACGCAAGGTGCGGCAAATCTGGCAGGACGTATGCTCCGAGCCGCTCACCAGTCCCAACGAGGTGCTCGCCTACCTGGATACCCTCGACATAGTCTCAGCCGACCGGGAGGTGTTCGTCGTCCTCCACCTCGACACGCGCAATCGCGTAGTCGCGCATGAGACGACCTCCATCGGCAGCCAGAACGCTTCTCTGGTCCATCCCCGAGAGGTGTTCAAGGCAGCGATCCTGAAGGGAGCCACCAGCATCATACTGGCCCATAACCACCCCTCCGGAGATCCGGCCCCATCCAAGGAAGACATCGATCTCACCCACCGTCTTGTCGAGGCAGGTGGCCTTATGGGGATTCAGGTGCTCGATCATGTCGTCGTCGCTCCTGCTGGCGAAAGCGTGTCCATGAAGGAGCTCGGGATTCTCTGATTCTGAGTCCTCTCCCGTCCGGGTACCGGAAGGGTCGTGGCCGGGGTCGGTCAGGCCGTATCGTCTGCCCTTGCCGAAGAACCCGGTCCATGTCGATCCCGTAGGAACTGCCGACGCGCAGGAGGCGTCGAATCGCGGCTCACCCGTGCCGTGCGCTCGGAAGCGAGGGCATCCAGCCAGGCAGAATCGAACCGGGTACGGACGGACAGAGGTGGACACCGAAATCCGGCCTCCCAGAGGTTTTTGGGGATCAGGCCAAGCCGCGGGCGGCGCCTTTCCACAGACGACATCGACCTTGCATACGGTTTACCTCGGCAGGCCGGACAGTGCATGGGCCTCGGGGCGGTTCGATCCATGAAAGGGCTTGAGACTCTATATATATAATTGAATAAGGCAGTGGGGAGGCAGCGGGGGTACCCGTTGCAGCCGTTTTCAACCTGCCATGGGGTCACGGAACGGCCTGCGCGGGGGGATCGGTCCCGACAACCCGCTCCTCCCCTTCTCACCAGAAAGGAAACCATGAAAAGACTGAAACGATTCCTGGGCCGCTGGTCGAAGGCCGGCAGGGGGCTCGTCCCCGAAGGGCCGGGAAGGAACGACCGGAACGGCCTGTCCCTGATCGAGCTGTTCGCCAGGTTCCCCGACGACATCGCGGCCGAACGCTGGTTCGAAGAAACCCGGTGGAGCAAGCAGATCCACTGCCCGCACTGCGGCTGTTACGGCATGATATCGGAATGTCCCGACCGACAATCCATGCCCTACTGGTGCGGGGACTGCCGAAAGCGCTTCAGCGTTCGCACCGGAACGGTGCTGTCCCACTCCAAGGTCCCCCTGCAGAAATGGGTCATCGCCATCTACCTGCACCTGTCCAGCCTCAAGGGCGTGTCCAGCATGAAGCTGCACCGGGACCTCCAGGTAACGCATGCAACGGCCTGGTTCATGGGCCACCGCATCCGCGAGGCCTGGTCGGACCAGGAGAAGCTCTCAAGCAGGAGAGGCGAGATCGACCAGGCCTATTTTGGCGGAAAGGAGGCCAACAAGCACGCCGACAAGAGGCTGCGGGAACGGTGGATGGAGGGAAAAACCATCGTGGTGGGCATGAAGGACCGAAAAACCGGCAAGGTCGCCGCGAGCGTGGTTCCTGGAGAGACTGCCGACATTCTGAGGGCGTTCGCCCGGAAGCACCTGAGAGCAAACGGCACCCTCTACAGCGACGGGGCCAGTGCCTTGAAGGATTTCAAGTGGCCGGGAAAATCCGAGTTCGTCATTCACTCGAAAGGCCAGTTCTCAACCGATGGGTCCCACACCAACGGCATCGAAAGCTTCTGGTCGATGATCAAGCGAGCCTACAAGGGAACCTATCACTCCATGTCCCCCAAGCACCTGCAGCGGTACATCGACGAATTCGTCGGCCGGCACAACATCCGCGACAAGGACACCCTCGAGCAGATGGAGGACCTGGTGGCGCGGATGGTGGGGAAACGGCTGTTGTATCGGGATCTGGTCAAATAGAAACAGCCAGGCCCTTCGCCGCTCCCCCCGCCTCTTCGAAGGCCGGGGGCTTTTTTGTTGCTCTCCCCAACATCAAATCGCTCAAACAAAGGAAACCGCATGGTCGAACATCGCACGGTGGAGATCCAGACCGTAGAGGAATGCACCTTCCTTTCGGGACTTCAGATACCGGGAATCTCCGTTCAAGGCGACCGCCAGGGAGGCGGCACCTACGAAATCATCCTGCCCGTAGGCCGGGCAAGGCAACTCATCGAACTGCTGTCCCGGGAGGCCGGAGGAAAGACCCCCGGGCGTCCGAAGGACATTTGACCCGAAAGGAGCAGCATCATGATTCCCAATCCCATGAAAGGCAACGGGGAACAGCGGAAACTGCTGAACTCCCTGAAACCCGTGGTCAAAATCGTCGCCGTGGTCGCGGCCAGGGAAGCGGGGGTGTACCTCTACAAGCTGGCCCTCAACAAGGTCCACACCGAATGGATCAAGGCCAAGGTGAAGGACAAGCTGTCGGTTGTCCGTCGCGACTTCGGGATGAAACCGGAGCCCGATCCACGGGACACCACCGGTATCCCTGACAACGACATCCAGAACGGTGTAGACCCGGAAGGACCGAGCCCGAGAAGTCGGGCGGCCCAGCGGGCTGCCCAGCGCAGAGTGCGGGACGAGACCGGGAAGTTCGTCCGGAAAGACCCACCACGGGAAGGGGGTGATAGCTCATGATGCCACGATGGTTGGCGATTCTGCTGGAAGTCGCGCTGGAGGTGATTCAGATCGTCCTGAACCACTGGCGCAGCCGGTAGATGCCGACCAGGGGGTAGGTGCAATGCGTTGCGCCTATCCTTTAGCTGGTAAGGATCCGCCTGATTTCCGCCAAACGAGAAGCTTCGATGATTGTCATATCGGGGCTGCACTTTGCCCTTCTCGGGTTCGGATTGTTAGTCGGGTGGCCAACTTTATCCATCCGCCATGATCCATCCCCACCTCACGTTCAATCACTTCAGTCTGCGGAATCTCCCCACTTGGGCGGGTCCTCGTCGCCCATGAACTTCAGGTCCCCGATCTTGCGCAGGCCCAGCAGGCCCACCTCGTAGGCTTTGTCGCTGATACGGTGCCGGGTTTGGGCTTCCAGGCTGGCGTCCTTGAAATAATGCAGGAACCGGGAGCGAAACTCGGCCAGGGAGAACTCTTGGTGCACCTTGCAGAGTTCCTGCACCACGTCCCGGACCGACTCGAATCGAAACCACCTCCTCGATCTCCTCAAAGGGGACCACCGAAGGGTCGCGCACCTCGATGGCCCGGTCCGATCCGGGGGACCGGCGGCAATTCTTCCCATCTCCAAAGGGGGGGTGTTCTTCGAGCGGCTCAACGAAGGCCGGGGGGGATCCTCCCCGGCGACGGGACCCGGTGAGGGCCTCAGCTAAAAAAAGGCTTGACACCCGCTCAACGAAGGCCGGGGGATCGACCCCGGCGACGACCCCGGTGGGCTGGGGTGAAAAAAGGGCTTGACAATCCGCTCAACAAAGACCGGGGGTTTTCCTCTTCCGGCGACACGGGGCTTTGCCTGCCCCTGGAATTTCTTCACACTCGCTCGGCGCCAAAGGCCCGGGTAATGTCGGCGGTGCCTCTGGGCTTGAACTGTACGGTCTGCCATGCGGCATGCACTCCCATGGTCGGCCACTGGTTTTTGTCGTTGCGGACGGTCATCCAGGCGTCCAGCAGCGCATCGATGCCGGTGCTGTCCAGGGGCTGGCGCCATGCCGGCCAGGTGAAGCGGCGCTCCCACCGGTTTTCCGCAACCCATCCTTTCTGGATTTCGCGGGCCGGAGCCGGAAAAGCCCTGCGCCGGTCGGTCCCGGCTCCGCGCACCGGCAGGAGGGCGAGGCCGAAGAAGGCCAGCACCTCGATTACCGGATCGACCCATGCCGAGGTCGAATCCGACAGGGAGCCCAGCCGGGTCAGATCGAATCCCAGGCCGTGGTTTTTGACCCGGTTTCCCCTGCCGGCCAAGGAGTCTGCGATGCGGTCGGGGTCCCCCAGGGCGTGCACTTTCTTCAGTCGGTGATGCAGCCACTTGACGGATCCGGGCCCGGCCGGATCGAAGGGGGCATGGGCGACCTGGCCGTTCTCGTCGACGCAGAGATCGGTCAGGGTCGACGACAGGGCCCACGCCTGGGGGTGGCCTCGGGCGGCGCGGGCACGCTGGGCAAAGGTTTCCAGGGAAACCTTGCGCTGCAAGGGGGGGGTGTGCTGCCACTGTTCGGCGATCGGCAGCCCGGCTATCTGTTCGGCGTCGGGCCAGGCGGCGGCGAGGGCCTCGACTGGGTCGAGGCGCGGCGGGCAGGACAGCAGCGCCCGGGGCGCGCCTTCTTCGGTCCAGCCCAGCCGGATTCGCGGGTTCAGCACCGTGGTTCCCACCGCCGCCAGCCAGCCGTTGATCCAAAAGCCGGGCAACCCCGGACACCTCTCACGGGCTTTCTGCATGGGGTCAGCGCACCTCGAGGCGGCCTGTTCGGGTCCCGGCCGACACCGCATGGTCGGCTTGCCGTACGATGGTTTCCAGCAGGGCCAGCCCCCACGGCCCGAACCGGTCGTTGAGTTTTTTGAACCGGGTCGGCTGTTCCCAATCGACGTGGAACAGGTCGGCCGACACCGCATGGTGGGCGTGTTCGACGTCTCCGGACACGCGGCCGGCGGTCTCGTCGGGTACGGGCCGCACGAGGGGGCGGCCGTGGCCGTGATGGCTGACGACCAAATGAAGGAGCAGGTCTTCCAGCACCGGATCGCCCTGGGTGGCCTGTTTGAGCCCCTGCTGAACCAGCCGTGCCGACAGGGCTTCGTGGCGGCCTGAGCGGGGCCATCCGGCGGCGGCCCGGGCGGCGGTCCAGCGATGGCGCGGCAGGGGGGCCTTGGCCTGGGGGGTGTCGTGGTGCGCCCCGGGATCGAGCCAGCGCTGGAAGCGGCGGTCGGCCTTGCCGAGGTCGTGCAGGCGTCCGGCCCGTTCCACGGTCCGGGCCAGACCGGCCGGCAGGCCGAGGCGCTCGGCGATGGCCCCCGCGCGCTCCCCTACCGCCAGGCCGTGGACATCGAGCCGGACGGCCTGTTCGGCCAGGGACAGCTCGTCGAGCTCGTCGCTGCAAGGTTCCGGCTCCACGGACAGGGGCACCCGGGGCACCTCTTTGGGCGGGGCGACCGGGGGCCGGTTCTTCAAACGGGCGAGGAACCCCTGCCACCGGCTGTCCTGCCATCCGGGGGGAGGGTCGGCAAGGGACGCCAAATCCAGGATCTTGTCGGCCGCCTCGATGCGGTCAGCCTCGTCGAGGGCCTCGTGGTCGGGGCCGATGCCTGCGACCGGGTCGATGAGCTTTTGCGGGAGGGACAGGCCGCACAGGCCCCAAAGCGCGGTCCGGCTTAGGGGCAACCCGTGCCGGGCGATGGACAAATCGGCGACGGGGAGGCGGGCGTGCCGATTCCACTGGCCGAACTCGTCGAGCAGGCCGCGGTCGAACGGCAGCACGACCACGTCGCTGGGCTTGAGGGCCTCTTTGAAAACGACCTCCACCGATACCCCGTCGGGTCCCAGGCGCCGGAGTCCTTCGGTTTCCTCCAACGCCTCGCGCGCCTCGTCCAGGGGCACCTCGACGAGTTCGCCCGCATCGAGCCGCGGCCAGAGGTACTGGCCTTGCCCCGGGACATGGACGCGCCACAGCAGCGACACCCGGTACTGCGTACCGGCGATGCCGGCGAAGTAGGGTTCGACGGGGGCTTCGCCCTGGGGGGGCGTGGCGGTTTTCGTCCATTCCCACACCAAGGCGGGCAACACCTCCGGGGCCCGGCCCGGATCGTCTTCGGGGGAGCCCAACACGCCGGCGATGCGGCGCGACGACAGGTTCACGGGGGCCTCGTCGCCCGCGCCGGCCTGTTGCAGCCGGTGCAGCACCTGCGCCGGTTCGGCCCCGTAGACCGGGCATTCCCGGGCGTCGGGATGGACGTAGACGGCGCGGGCGTGGCGGAAACGGCCCAGCCGGTTCAGGCGGCCGAGCCGCTGCGTGAGCGCCCGCACCCCGCAGGCTTCGGTGACCAGGTACTCCGCGTCGAGGTCGGCCCCGGCCTCCAGAACCGGGGTGGCCACCACGATCAGGTGACGCAGACGGGGCCCGGCGGCTCGGGAGGAAAACAGGCCCTGGTCCGGATCGAGGAGGAAGCGCCGCGTCCGTTCGGCTTCCCGCTGCCGGGACCGGCCCGTCACCAGCAGGATCTCGGCCGCTTCGCCGGCCAGCCGGTCTCGAAGGCGGTCGAACGCCGACCGGGCCGTCGCCGGGGTATTGGCGAATACCAGGAACGTCGCCGGCCCCGCCGCCTGTTGGGCCAGATGCAGCGTCTCGGCGGCCAACGTCCTTCCGACGTCGTCCGGGCAACAGCGTACGTCCATCGGCTTGGCTGCATTCAACCGCCGTTTCACGACCGGATGCGCCTCGTCGGCCGCATCCAGACCGAAGCGGCCCTCCCCCCCGGTGCCCCCGGTGGCGGTCAGGGCCACGAATCGCGGCCGGGAGCGGGGCGTTCCCAGAACGGCCTGGGCCCGGGGCGTGCACTCGCCCAGGGCCGGCACCAGGGCTCCCCGCAGGGGGGCGGCCCTGGGCGTCTCGTCGAGGAACACGAGGCTGTCGGTGCCGGCCAGGGCGGCCTCGACGGGGCGCATCGACCGCGTCGTCCCGTAGCCGCGGAACAGCAACCGGGAGCCGTACAGGGAAAGGGAGGACAGAATCACCGCGGGTTGGGACGGGTCGGCCGGCCGGGGCGAGGCGATGCCGGAAAGCTCGATCACCTCCAGGGGGTCGCCGGCCGGGTCGGCGGGCAGCGAGCGCAGGCGGTCGGCGACGGCGGCGACCGCCTCGGTGGCCGGCTCGCGGAGCGCGGCGCTGAGGGCCTCGGCCCGGTCGCTGGCCTTCTCGGCCAGCAGCGGCCGGTCGCCCACCCACCAGATCCGGGTCGGGGCCGTGCGGCGGGCGGGGGCGCGTTCGGCCTGCAGCGCCAGCCACCACACGGCCAAGTCCAGACACGCCGTCTTGCCCAGCCCGGTCGGGATGCCGATCTCGTCGGGCCAGTCCCCGGTTTGGGTGACCTGGGCAGCCAGTCGCGCTTGCCAGGGAAACGGCTCGCGGCCGTACAGGGCCCGGTAGAATTCGCCAAACGTCGATCGCATCAGCCGGGTCCGGCTTTGTCCGAAACCGGCACGCACAGCCCGAAGCCGCGCTGCCGCCCGGCGCCGATGACCACCGGGCCGGCCACGGGTTCTTCGAACAACAGCTCGAGGTGGGAGTAGAGCAGTCCGGGCTGGCCGGGTCGGCCCGGGCGGTTCACTTCCGGCGGTGCCAGATCGATGCCGCCGCGCACCAGCGGGGCGCGCCCGGTGCGGAACGCGACCGGGCCGCCCGGCAGCCCGGCATGGCGGCACCAGCGGGTGAGTTCGGCCAGATCGAGCCGGCCCCGCCGCTCGTGAATCGCCGGAAAGACCGTCGCCCACCGGCGGGCGGAACCGCACCAGCGGTTAGGGTGGGCGGCCCACGGCCGGGGCTCGTCCTCTCGCGGCGCCACCGACACGTCCAGGCCCCCGCCGGTCAGCCGTCGGAGGGCACAGGCCGCATCGCGCGCCTTGAGGCGTGTGCCCGAATCCAGTCCGGACGGCAGCCACAGCGCCAGGCCGTGAATGCGTCCGGTCGAGCGGGCATACCCCGCATCGGCAAGGGCCAGGTAGCGGGCCAGCTCGAAGCCTTTTGTGGGGAATCCATGGCCGTGCAACACCGCCGGCGGCTCCCCGAACAGCTCCTCGTATTGCCGGAGAACGGCCCGCTTGAACAGGGCCGTGAGCGCCGCCACGCGACGGCCCGGAAGCGCTTCGGCCAAGCGCAGCCAGGCGGCCACCGGGGGGGCAGGTCGGTCCGCAAACCGCGGCGACCGGTACCATTGCTCGTGGCGCAACCCCGGGAACCGGGACCGGGCGACCTCGGCCCCGTGCTCGCACCAGGCATGGTAGATCCCGTCGAGCAGGGCCACGTCGCCGGGGGCCGAAACCCGGATCGGTACGTCGCCGTCGCCGGCCGCGACGAAGGGGTCCTCCGGCGGGCCATCGGGCGGCTGCGTCTCAACGCGAACCCGCACCGGCGAGTCGGCCGCGCCCAGATAGCCGATGCGCGCGGCCCGGTAGCGCAGCGCCGCCAGCATCGCCCCGGGCGCCCGTGCCTGCCACAGGTACACGATCCGAGGCCAACGCGGCGTGACGCGCACCCCGGGCCGGACCTCGACGGGGGCGCGGCCCACATACTCCCGGTACGTGGATTTTACCGCCCCCCCGTGCTGCTTGACCACAAACCGGGGCTCTAGGTCCTGATGCCAGGGGGCTCCATGCGCGTAAATCACCGGCGGCGGCAGGGCCTCGAACCAGGCCAGTTCCGACCCGTCGGTTCCCCGGCAGCGGGCTCCGGTGCCGTCGGCGGCGACCAGGGCCGCCAACAGGCGCGCCGGGGCCGGAGGCCACTCGCCCCGCCCCAGGCGGCCGGTGCCGGCGCTGCCGTCCGGGTCGGCGCGGAAGGTCCCGTGCAGCAACTCCACCGAGACGGCCAGCATCGGGTCAGGTCCCCCCGTTGTCGTCGAAGTCCGGCCAGGTAGCCCGGATCGCGGCGTGAAGGTTTTTTTTCGGGGTCAGCAGAACCGGGGGCCGGCCCCAGCCGTCCAGGGGCACCCCGGCCGCCCCGGCGTGCTCGTGCGCCTGCCTCAAAAGCTGTTCGGCGGCCTCGACGGGGCCGATCGCGCAGGGCTCGTCCCCGTCGCTTCCCAGCCACGTCGCCGCCGTTTCCCGGGGCCGCAACTCGGCCCCGGAACGCAGCGCGAACCCCCGGCCGAAGGCCCGCAGGTGGGCATACAGCCCCACGGCCACCAGCAGCGCCCGCGCCGCCTGTTCCGCCGCCGCCCGGTCCGGGCCCAGACCGACCTTTCGAAGCTGCGCAAACGACACCGTTGCCCGCTGGGTCACCCGCGCAAACGACACCGGCCCGGCGGCGGCTTCCTCCTCCCCCATGAACGGCACCCGGCCGTGGCCGATCTCCGACAGCTTGTCCTTACGGCCCCCCGTTACCGCGGCCCCCTCCCCGATCTCCCAGCTCATCCGGTCGTTGGGGTTGGAGGTGATCGCCTGGTCGGTGTTCAGGTTCAACGGGTCGCCCTTCATGCCCAGCAGCCGGGTGTCCACCGCGCCCGGATTCCAGCCCACGATCTCCGATACCCAGGACCGCGCGTGCTTGGTGCTGTGCCGCTTCCTGCCCAGATGCGATTGCCAGAAGCCGAACAGCAACGCCTGCGGAAACCAGGCCATCAGCGCTCCGCACTCCTGCGGGGTCGCCGCGAAAATCGCTCGCCCGAGGTCGGTTCGGAGGAAATCGACGCCCTCGAGCCGGGCGTCCCGCAGGTAGGCATCCGCGTTGCGGTGGGGAAACTCCAGACTCGAAAGCCGGCGCGGCAGATGCGCCGGCAGAGGCGCCACGCAGGACAGATCCAGGACCAGTTCCGGGAAAAAGGGCGATTCCCGGTTGCGGTCCTGCAAAGCCTCTTCCAGGCGGTTGGCCTGCGACGGCACGTTGTCGATCACCAGCACCGGCGTGGATTCGGCCGCTTCCGGGCTCGCCCAGCGGCGGTCCTGCTGATACCTGCCGCCGGCGTATACCGCCGGCTTGACCGGCCCGCCCGGGCCGGTCAGCGGCTCCAGCTCGGTGTCGATGCAGATGCCGTCCGCAGAGGAACCCTCGGCGCATCCGTCCAACAGGGATTCGAAAAGATCATCCATTATCCCATTCGTCCTATTCGTCCTTTACTATTTGGTCCTTCGTGCTCTTATTGAATAATCAGGTCAGGGGCAAAACCGGCGGCGGAACAGCCGAACCGCGGCCCCGCCTGTTCAGGACGCCTTGGGGGGCCAGATGTTGACGCGACGGCGAAAATCGGGCACTTTTTCTTCGCATGCAACTTTTTGGGGCCTTGCGGGACGCCCTCGGAAAGGGTTCAGCCTGTTTCGGATCGACACAAAAATAGCTTGACATTCCCGAATGATCTTTGGTTCTTTTACACAGAAGGAAGCCACGATTTCTCCGGTTAAGAACATATGAATATGTAATATGTAATTGGTTCAGATGCTTCAATCATCAACAAGACTCACCCGAAAAGCTTGACTCCATGGCAGAATGCCCCTTACTTTTAAGAATCGTGACATGCCAATAGTTCGTTTAACCCACCATATCGAAAATCTACCCTCGTCCGAACCGTGTGAAGATGCGGTTTTCTCAAAGGAGAAGGACTGTTCTGATGAAAAATAGCCACCAAGTATCCATGAAATGGTTGCGAGGGGGAATGCTCGTCTTGCTGGCCATTTCGTTTCTCCCAAGGGGGCTGCAAGCGCAGTTTGCTCCTCCAACAGTGACGGTGAAATCCGGACCGGAGCAGCTCACGGTGGAGTGGCCCAAGGTAGAGGGGGCAACCGGCTACAAGATGCAGTGGAGGAATGCCGCCGATGGAGATGATGCTGATACTGATCCAGATGAAGCTTGGGATGCCGAACGCCAGCGGGTCATTGAAGCTGGGACGGAGATGAAATATGAGGAAATAATCTCGGGACTGGATCCGGCCGTCACGTATCAGGTGCGGGTTTTCGCCAAAGACATGTACGGCGACTACAGCCATCCCTCGGATGATCCCGATGGGCCCGGTGGTACTGATCCTACGCCCACCACTGGCACGCCGGCACCGGGCCAGGTGACGGGCGTGACGGTGACCGTTCCTGCCGCCGCGGGACAGCTCACGGTGACCTGGGACGGGTTAGATGTCGCCACTAACTACAAGGTACAGTGGAGGGATCCGGATGAGGTAGACTCTTGGGAGGATTTCGAGCCCGACGATGACGGAACGGACCCGGACAACGAAGAAACGGTGGCCGCGTCGACCTCTGACCCACTCCCAACAACCTATAGCCATACTATTACGGCGACTACTGGAGGTCTGTCGGCGGAGAACACGTACACGGTGCGGGTGATCGCCACCAACGGCGACAACACCGACGCCAGCAACGGCGGCGACGGCACGCCCTCAGACGACGCCACAGGCAGGCCGAGGCCAGGCCAAGTGAACGGCCCGGATGAAACCAGTGATACCGATGCCTTGACGGTGGAACCCGGTGAGGAAAAGCTCACCGTGAAGTGGCAGGCGGTCACGGGGGCCGATGAGTACAAAATACAGTGGAAGTCGGGGACGCAGGACTGGGACCCGAGCGACCGCCAAGGCATGGAAGACCAGGACGCAACCAGTCATGAGATTACGCGTGATCTGGTGGCGGGCACCGAATACACGGTGCGGGTGTTCGCCATGAACACGAGCGGCCCCGGCGCGCCCTCAGCCACCGCCACAGGCACTCCGCAGCCGGGCCAGGTAACGGGGGTGACGGTGACCTCCGACGCGGCGGCGGAGCTTACGGTATCGTGGACGGCGGTTTCTGGAACTGGAATTGAATACAAGGTGCAGTGGAGGGATGCGACTAGTGTTGCAACTTGGGATGCATTCACACCCGACGCCACCAACCAAGCAGCGGCGACCGCAACGAGCTATACGATTTCTCCTTCAACGCCTCTGACGGTGGGCACCGAGTACACGGTGCGGGTGATTGCCACACACGATGCGGCCGCAGTTGCGGTCGAGGACGTTTTTCTAGCCGACGGCACGCCTTCAGAGGACGCCACAGGCGCCCCGAAGCCGGGCCCGGTGCAGGGCTTGGCCCAGTCTACTCCCGCCCTACCGGGGGAGGTTACGGTAACATGGACCCGGTTGGAGGGGGCAGAGAGTTACACGGTGCAGTGGAAGTTGGCGACGGAGGTGAATTACGACGGGACCGGGCCCGGGACCCGCACCAAGGTGATCGACCAGACCCCCACTGGGGAAAATCCTTCGCATAGGATTACGGGGCTGGGGCGCCCCGCGCACACGGTGCAGGTGTACGCCACAGCCACAAACGATGGGGGCAATGGGGCGCCCTCAGAAGTTTCTGCAACCCCGGGACCCCCGGGGAACAACCAGGTAACGGGCGTGACGGTGACTCCCGGCTCGCAGCAGCTTACGGTGGACTGGGTCGCGGTCACCGGGGCCACCGACTACAAGGTAGAGTGGGAAGAGGGAGACCTCTCCGCGTTTACCGACGACAGCGAGGCTACTTCAGGGATTCGCGGTACGCGGTATACGATCAGGAGCCTGAGTGAGAACACCCAGTATACGGTGCAGGTGACTGCTACGGTGGGCGGGGCGGCTGGAGAAGCTTCCCCGTTTACGGACGGGTGGACCAAGCCGGGCCAGGTGACGGGCGTGACTGCGGAGGCCACTACCGGCCAGGCCGGACAGCTCACGGTGAATTGGGTCGCGTTAGATGGTGTCACCGGTTACAAGGTGCAGTGGAGGACGGGGTCAGAGAATTGGGACCCCGACAGCCGTCAAGTCGTGGAGACCGGTGCGAGTACGGCGACGACGACAATTGGTGATGGCACGTCGCCTGCTTTGGACACGGCTCTGGGGGGTACCCTCTACCGAGTGCGGGTGATCGCCTACAATGCTGGCGGCGACGGCGACCCCTCGGCCGAGGCCACAGGAAGGCCGTCGCCGGGCACGGTGGGAACCGTGACGTTGACTCCCGGCTCGGTGGAGCTCAAGGCGGAATGGGAACCGGTTGACGGGGCCACCGGCTACAAGGTGCAGTGGAGGGATGCGAGTGTTAATAGCGATTGGACTGCGGCTAATTTCACACCGGCCGAAGGTACCAACCAAAAAACGGTGACCGATGGTCTCGATGACCCGGAATATACGATTGGTAGTTTGACGGGGGGCACCGAGTACACGGTGCGGGTGATCGCCTTCAATCCTGGCGGCGACGGCACACCCTCAGGCGACGCCACAGGCACGCCGGAGCCGGGCATGGTGGGAACCCCGACGGTGACTCCCGGCCCGGAGCAGCTCACGGTGGAATGGGACGCGGTCACGGGCGCCACCAGCTACAAGGTGCAGTGGAGGGATCCGGAGGTAGCCTCTTGGGGTGCGGATGATTTCACACCCACCGACGGCACCAACGAAGCAACGGTGACCGCACCCGCAACGACCCATACGATTCCAAGTCTGTCGGCGGACACTGAGTACACGGTGCGGGTGGTCCCGGTAAACGCGAGCGGGGACGGTGCACCCTCAGCCGACGCCACAGGCATGCCGGCGCCGGGCCAGGTGATTCTCGTTACTCAGGATCTAACCGCAGATCCCCCCGTGCGCCCCGTGACTCCCGGTGAGGGGAAGCTCACCGTGGCGTGGGGGGAGGTGACGGGGGCTGATAACTACAAAGTGCAGTGGAAGTCGGGAACCCAGGATTGGGACCCGAGGACCCGCCAAAACGTGGTCGCGGGAACCGAAACCAGTCATGAGATTTCCGCTCGTTTAACGGCGGGCACCCCGTACACGGTGCGGGTGATCGCCATGAACACGAGCGGGGACGGCACGCCCTCAGCCGAGGCCACAGAAACACCCAAGCCGGGCCAGGTAACGGGAGTGACGGTGACTTCCGAGGCCGCGGCGCAGCTTACGGTATCGTGGAGGGCGGTTTCTGGAACTGGAATTGGATACAAGGTGCAGTGGAGGGATGCGACTAGCGTTGCCTCTTGGGATGCGGATGATTTCACACCCATCGACGGCACCAACGAAGCAACGGTGACCGCAACGAGCCATACGATTACGACGGGCCTGACGGCGGGAACCGAGTATACGGTGCGGGTGATTGCCACCAGCGATCCCACCAACAACGACCCGGCGACGGACGACGGCACGCCTTCAGACGATGCCACAGGCACCCCGAAGCCGGCCCAGGTGGGGGCGCTGACTGTGACCGCTACCGCAGAATATGCCTGGGGGGCCAATGTAGGATGGACCCGGATCGGAGGGGCAGATAGCTACACGGTGCAGTGGAAGTTGGCGACGGAGGTGAATTACGACCAGACCCGCCAGGCCACGATTGACCAGCCGGAAACTGGTGACCCTTCCTATAGGATTATGGGGCTGACGGCGGGCACTAATTACACGGTGCAGGTTTACGCCACAACAACCAAAGGAGGCAATGGACAGGCATCAGCAAGCTCGCCTTTCACCCCGGTAGCATCGACAAATAATATGGTGGTGCAGGTGGAGGTGACATCCGCCTCGGAAGCGCTCGAGGTGACCTGGGACGCGGTCCCGAATGCCACTGGATACAAGGTGCAGTGGACGACGGAAGCATCGTTCCCAGATCCTTTCACAGCCACCGAAGGCACCAACCAGAAGACGGTGTCCGCATCCTCAAGGAACTATACGATTCCGGATCTGATAGGGGGAACCGCGTACCAGGTGCGGGTGATTGCTACCTTGGCCGGGGACGCGGAAGGAGATCCTTCAACCGGGGTCGCAGGAACTCCTGCGCCGGGCCAGGTGGAGAACGTGAGGGTAGCCCTCGGCCAGGGGACCCTCGACGTATCGTGGGATGCCGAACCGGGAGCCACTGATGGATACACCGTGCAGTGGAGGGAGGATTCGCAGGAGTACAGCTCCCGGTCAAGGATGAAAGACGTCGCTGCAGGTGCAACGCCACCTACGATGGTAACATTAACAATGACGGACCTGCGTGGTCCTGGCATGCTGATGCCTCCGGGTCAGAAGTACTGGGTGCAGGTTTACGCCAAACACGCAACCGAAACTGTAGGTAATGGTCCGCCCTCAGAGGAAGTCACCGGCACCCCGTTGCCGGGCAAGGTGGACCCGACGGTGACTCGCGGCCCGCAGCAGCTCGAGGTGACGTGGGAATTGGTCCCGGGCGCCACTGGCTACACGGTGCAGTGGAAGTCGGGGAGCCAGGATTTCGACAACTTGCTTGATAGTGATGATGCGGCCGACACCAGAACGGCGCGCCTGGAAGATGCGCCCAGTTATACGCTGGAAGATGGGTTCGGTTATGTGATTGAGAATCTGATCGCAGGCACCCAGTACACGGTGCAGGTTTTCGCTTCCAACGCAGGCGGGTTGGGGGCGGCCTCGGATCTAGAAAGAGGCACCCCTGCGCCGGGCACGGTGACGGGGGTGACGGTGACTGCCGGCTCGGGGGCGCTCACGGTATCGTGGACGGCGGTCCCGGGGGCGGCTGGATACAAGATCCAGTGGAAATCGGGGTCAGAGGACTACGACCCGGCAACCCGCGAAGGCCGGAGGACGGGTCTGAGTTACACCATCGAAAGCCTTTCGGCGGACACCGAGTATACGGTGCAGGTGATCGCCACTCTGGACCTGAGCAACTCCAACACCCCGGAGACCGACGACAGCGCTCCCTCAGACGAAGCCACAGGCACGCCGTTGCCGGGCAAGGTGGCAAGCGTGAATGTGGTGGCCGGGGCGGAGAAGCTCCTGCTGTCGTGGGACGAGGTTACCGGGGCCGACGGCTACACGGTGCAGTGGAGGTCGGGTCAGCAGACGTTCGCGGATGCCGCAACCGACAACCGCGAAGCCACGGATATTACGGGGACGAGGTATACGATTGAGGGTCTGACGGCGGACCCCGCGACCCAGTACACGGTGCAGGTGATCGCCTACAATGCGAGCGGCAACGGCGATCCTTCAGACGAAGCAACAGGCACTCCGGTGCCGGTGGCTGAGGGCCAGGTCGCGAACGTGATGGTGGACCCCGGCCCGGAGCGGCTCGCGGTATCGTGGAGCATGGTCCCGGGCGCCACCGGCTACAAGGTGCAGTGGAAGTCGGGATCGGAGACGTTCGCGAATGCGGCAACCGACGACCGCGAAGAAGAAGTGACCGGTTTGAGCTATACGATTCCGGATCTGGAACCGGACACCGAATACACGGTACGGGTAATAGCTGTCCTTTCCACGGGCGACGGACCGGATTCGGATGAGGCCTTCGGGACTCCGACGGATCGTCTGGGCCAGGTCGCGAACGTGATGGTAACTCCCGGCCCGTACCATCTCTCCGTAGCATGGGACGAGGTCACGGGCGCCACCGGCTACAAGGTGCAGTGGAAGTCGGGGGACGAGGACTACGACGAAACGAACCGCCAAGCGCTGATTGAAGTCGGCGACGACCCTGGCTTCAGTCATACTTCGATTGGCCTTGGCGGTCGGACGGCAGGCATCGAATACACAATTCAGGTGATTGCTACAATAATCGAGACCGGAGACGCCGACGATGGACCGGCTTCCGCTCCGGCCACGGGCACTCCGCAGCCGGGCCAGGTAACCAACGTGCGGGCTGCCGGCGTAGAAGCCCTCACGGTATCCTGGAAGGCAGTCCCTGACGCCACGATGTATAGAGTTTATTGGAAATCGGGCACGCAGGATTTCGACGCCTCCCGCCTAGCCGAGGTGACCAGCGGTACACGCCATGTGATTCCGAATCTGACGGTAGGCACCCAGTACACGGTGTTTGTGGTTGCCGGCGTGGCCTCCGTCTACGGACAACCTTCAGACGAAGTCACAGGCACGCCGACCCGGCGGCGACCATCTACACCATCAACACCCTCTACACCCACTCCTCAGCCGCCAACAACGCCGCCTGCGCAACCTACGACGCCGCCTGTCACCACTGCGCCCAAAGACCCGAAACCGGGCAAGGTAGTGCTCTCGTCGGTGAAGGCGGGAGCAGAAGGCGGTCAGCTTGCGGTGAAGTGGCGGGTGATGGCCAAAGCATCCGGATACAAGGTGCAGTGGAAGTCGGGAGACCAGGATTTCTCCTCGTCTCGCCAGGCCAGAGTAAGCGGAATGCTCGCGGTCAACCACGTCATTGGCGATCTGGACTATACAATCGAACACATGGTACGGGTCATCGCCTATAACCAGCACGGGGACGGCCCGCCTTCGGATAGCCGCGAGGCAACTCCGAAGCGCGGCGTACCCAAGAACAACCTCGCCATAGAAGATCCGGACGAGGCTCGCACCGTCGGTCAGGCCATTTCCCTGACGGTATCGGTGGCTGAGGAAGGCGCTCATGTCCTCGAAGTAACCGGAGGCCGGGGCGTCACGCTGAGCGGAGACGGGGTAACCGATCAGGGCGGCGGCTCGGCTCAGTTGGATGCGGACTCCTGGTCTGAAGGACAGCGCACCGTCGTCCTGAACGACACGGTAGGTCCGGACGTACTGTCCATCGTGCTCCGCAACACGGACGGTGATTCCCTGGCCGGGCTCTCCGGGATCATGTACAACCCGGGCGAGGCCAGTCAGTTGGTGGTCACCGGATTGCCGGATACGCTGGCCGTAGGCCGGGCGTACCGGGGCCAGGTTTCGGCTACGGATTCGTACGGTAACGTCCGCACCGAGGACCGCGAGGTCACCATATCCACCGATGCGAGGAACGTCAGTTCGTCCTCCCCGGTGGAGCTGGAGGAGGGGACTGGCGGATTCTGGGTACGCAGCGACGAGGTACCGGCCACGGCTCTGGTGCTGACGTTCGAGGATTCGGAGGACAGCGATCTGAGCAGTTCGGTATCGGTGACGGTGCGGCCGTTGGATGCACCGGATCGAGTGGTCGCCGCCGACAACCCGGGTGATGAGGGCGGATTCGTCCTGCTCACCTGGGATCTGTCCGACGATCATTCCATACTGGACACGTACCGCATCTTCCGGGGTGAGGGTTCGGCCAGAGAATGGGGGAGCGTCGCCGCCGCTCCCGGCGCTACGGAAGGCCGGGCAGTAGTAGCCACCCTGGACACGATGTCCTCTGTATGGGGCGTCCTGGGCCAGATCGGCGGCAGCAGCATGATGGACGATATGGCCTGTATGGCCGACATCGTCGTGACCGGATCGGACGTGGACGGACTGGAGGTACTGGTCTGGCGCACCGGCTCGGGCAACCGGGTCAGTTCGCCCCGGTCTTCCAACATCCTCTGGAAAGGCACCACGGACGCCACCGGGCAGGTCAGCCTGAGTGTCAACAACTCGGGTCGCACCAGCTCCTATGCCGCCACCGCCCGCAGGGACGGTGAGTTGGTAGCCAGCTGGCGCGGTATACAGCTGACTCCGTCCGACTGTCCCAGTCTCGAACTGGCCATCGGGGGCGAGGCCACGGTAGGCGGAGCGACCGACCAGCGACCGAGCGTCGTTCTGATGTCGTCGATTACGCAGTCGGGTTCGGCTCGCGCCATCGACAACACGCCGCCGGCTGCGGCGGGGTCTTTCCGGGCCGTGGATGTCCCGGACGACGACGGAGGCCAAATCCAGTTGTCGTGGACCGAGTCGACCTCGGACGTCTCGATAACCCGCATGGTCGAGGGCGCCGTAGGTCCGGTAACCTCGGACATGAGCCGCGGCGTGGTGGGCTATCGTATCTACCGGGAGGAGGCCGAAGGGTTTGCTCTCCTCGGGACGGTCGGTCCCGGTGTCACCGGGTTCGTGGATACGACGGCCATCACCGGAATACGGTTCACCTACGTCGTCTCCGCCTTCGATCAGGACAACGAGACCGTATCGGAGGAGGAGGAAGCCATGTCCATCCGCAACCGCGAGGAAGACGTCAACGGCAAGCTCATCCAGGGCTTGTTCGGGGCGGACAAGACCGTCGGTTTCGACGACTACTTCCACTTCGCCGATCACTACGGTTCGTCGGTGGAGGATACGGAATGGGAACCGGCCTTCGATCTGGCCGCCAAACAGGCCGTGGACATCGACGGATACAACGTATTCGCCGAGAACTTCGGCCGTCAGACCGCTTCGGCCGCCAAGGTCATCCCGCTCGAGCCCGGCCGGAACGAACAGACCCGGCTGGACTTCTTCGGCGGCGTACCGCTTCCGCGAGTCGGTGAAGAGTTCGTCCTGACCCTGCACCTGAGCGACTTCGGTCTGCTCAAGGGCTACGGCTTCCAGGTCGAGTTCGACGGCGAGGAGCTGGAGGTGGTTCGCGCCGTAGCCGCCGATAACGGCCTCGGGGAGGGCATCCTCGCCAACCCGCAAGTCCTGGCCGTAGCGGAGGGGAAACAAGCCATCGTCGCCTACGGAGACGAAGTGTCCGAAGGCACCGTGGCGGTGGAGTTGGTGTTCCGCGCCCTGCGGGAGTTCGAAGACGGTTGGATCAGGATCACTGAGGGCCAGGTCAGAGACGGCGCCTTCGCCGTCAATCCCCTGGTCCTGCCGGCCCCGGTGCAGATGGAGACGCTACCTGAGGTCTACGCGCTCGGGTTCAACTACCCGAACCCCTTCAATCCGGAAACCACGATCAAGTACGCGCTGCCACAGGCGTCTGACGTGAAGCTGGTGGTATACAACTCGATTGGACAGGTGGTCCGAACCCTCGTGAACGAGCGCCAGAGCATCGGCCGCTACGTCTTCACCTGGGACGCGACCAACGACCGCGGCCAGGCGGTGTCTTCGGGAATCTACCTGTACCGCCTGCAGGCAGGAGAGTTCGCCCAAGTCCGAAAGATGCTGTTGCTCAAGTAGAAGCAGGTTGGTAAAGAGGGGGGTTGGGAAAGGAGGCAATTTCGTCGTCTCCCTCCCACCCCTCTTTCTATTTCAGATTTCGGGGAGATGGGATGTGATTGGGGATGATCGGCAAAACCCCTGAAACCTGGTTCTTGGGGTGGCCTCCATCGCCAGGTCAAAGGGGGAATGAACATCGGCATCCCATCTTCCTTTTTTCTTTTTCCCCTGTGAAATAAGACGAACATGGCCAAGAAGAGAAAATACAGGCGGCCGAGCCACTATCCCGAGCATTTGAGTGTAGCCGTGACCCAGGCCACACAAGAAGCCGTCGAGGAGGTCGCCGACCAGGCCGGGTGGTCGGTCGCCGAAACGGTCCGGGAGTGCATCGAGGCCGGCCTGCCGAAGGTGCGGGCCAGTGCGGGCAGGAGCAACGACATCCCCTCTTCGGCATGACCCAAACCAGACCCTACCGGCGAAGGAGCCACTACCCCGGGCACCTGAGTGTATCCATGAACGGGGCCACGAGAGAAACCGTCGAGAAGATCGCCGACCAGGCCGGTTGGTCGTTGGCCGAAACAGTCCGGAAGTGCATCGAGATCGGCCTGCCGGTGGTGAAGTTGCGGGTGAAAAGAAACTACCACCCACACCATCCCGGAAGGTGGCCCGGCTCGCCTTCCATTTCCTAGCTGAAATTCCCCTCTGGCATGCCCAGGAGACCATACAGGCGAAGGATCCACTTCCCCGGCCATTTGAGGGCGTCGGTGAGCACTTCCGTACAACAAAGCCGTTGAGGAGCTGGCCGAAGAGGCCGGTTGTCCTACGCCGAGGTGGTCCGGGAGTGCATCGACGTCGGCCTGCCGGTGGTGAAGTCGCGGGTGATCTCATCCTGGTTGGATTCAGAAAAAGAAACAGAAGGGGTGGCCGGAAACCCCTGAAGGGGAAAGCGGCAAGGTGTTTGGGAAACGCCTGCAATTCGAAGGTGCCGTCCTGCGGTCCTGATTTGCAGGCGTTTTCGTTGGTACCGAAAACACCGCACCGGAACCCCGGTTCCAGACAGGGATGGAGGAAGGGGTCCCTATAATTAACCCCGGCCCCACCAGGTGGGACCTCAACTATCCGTAACGGAAAGCGTCACCGGAGACGAGGGTTCCGGCAGGGACTACAACCAGGTCTGGAACCTTGTTTCGGCAGGAGGAGAACACGGTTCGCGAGAGCCTGCGCGAACTGCTCCACGATCTGGATGAGAATTTTCTGACGTTCACCGACCATTAAAGACCCTGTTGTGTGGAGAAAGACCAATGAACCGACGTGAACATCACGACCTGATGGCCGTGGTGATTGAATCCGGGCTTCACCTAGAGAAACTCAACATCCTGAAAACCGAAGTGAACGGAATTGCCCCGTATCCCAAGACCCATAAGGCCCACCGGGTGGTACTGGGCTGTCTGAACAGGCTGGCAGCATCCCTTGAGGAATTCAAAATGGCTGCCAGAGAGGAGATACAGATTACAGGGCCATGACCCTCGTCCCATGGTACCGGCCGTCGATGAATACGCTCAAACCTCGTCCGGCCTCCGCCTATGGATGGAAGGTTCCACTTCTGCATAGGAAGCGGTTTCCTCGGCGGCTCCTCCGCCTCCGCTTGGCTTGCTCTCACCCGTCCGCACCTCACCCATGTCAAACGACACCCCAGGTTCCCCACTTGGCGGGACACCCAGATTCGCGCACCCCTGACTGGATGTCGGGGTGGGGTGAAACACCGCTACCATCAAGTGGATCCTTGCAGAAATGCGGCCGGCTTGTGGGTTCTCGGCACTCCCCTCGCAGTTCCGCTGCCCGTTTCTTCAGCCCGCAGCCAGTTTCATCGACACCGGCACTTCGACGCAGCCGTTCCTGAAATCCTCTCGACTATCCGCAGACCGCGATTTTTCCGCCTCGGGATCGTAGCGCGACTCCGTTTTCGCCGATTGCCGGGAACAGACCTTTCCGGGGGATAGCCTTCTCCCCTGCCACGAATGGGGGGGGGACCCCTGACGTACCGGCGGGATCCGGTGGCGTGACGAGGTCAGGCTCGCTCTCCGCCTCCACCTCCTCTGTGGAGGGGTGGACATCCTGTCACCGCCGGTTTTTTCTTTGACAAAATCACCGATATTAAGTTGGACACTTCGGGGTGCGTATCTCCTGAGATAATCGCTCGTCCTCTCGGAGGTACCGGACTCAGATGTGGATAACCCGGTGTGAGCGTCTTCCAGCAAGTTATCCACACCGTGCTCCTCAGCCCCTCTCCGCCCGGTTTCCGCGCCGATTCGAATTCCGACAGGTGCCCTCCGACGGTCATATCAGTTACGGGGGCACCCGCTACAGCGTCGATCCGCAAGCGGTGGGGCGCACGGTGAGAGTGCGACCCGAAGGCGAGGAGGTCGGCGAACTGTTTTGGGTGTATCTGGGCGACGTCCCGGTGGCTCGTCATCAGCGGCGAGTCCAGGGGCATGCCGCCGTCACCCTGCCCGAGCACGCCGCCGCCCTCCGCCAGCTCACGCGAGCAGCGGCCCGGCAGCACAGCCGACGGAAAGGACGGCGCCTCCGCTTCGAGCAGAGGCCGCCCGAGCCGGTCCTGGCGCTCACGGCACCGCCGCCGAGGGCGGCCCATCCGGATCTCGAGGTCCAGGTCCGGTCGCTGGAGGTGTATGAGGACCTCCTCATCGAAACGTCGCAGGAGGTGCTCGCATGAGCGCGACCGTCAGTTACGAGCGCGTGCAGGAACGCCTGGAAATACTCGACCTGAACGCCGCCCGCACCGACTTGGATACGGTCCTGGAGGAGGGCCAAAAAAAGCAGCAGTTGCCGGTGGAAGTGATCGATGAACTCCTCAACCGCGAGCGCGTCCACCGCTTCGGAGCGCCGGGTGGCCACCAACCTGAGACTGTCGGGCATGGCCGCGACCAGGACCTTGGAAAGCTTCGATTTCCACGCCCAGGCCCAGGTGCCCAAACAGACCATCGACGAGCTCGCCACGCTGCGCTTCCTGCACCAGGGGACCAACGTCCTGTTCCTCGGACCGCCCGGGGTCGGCAAATCGCACCTGGCTCTCGGCCTGGCCCTCAAGGCCATCGAGCGCGGCCACCGCGTCTATTTCCTGACCCTGCACGATCTGGTCACCCGCTCCCGCAGCGCTCGCGAGAAGAACCGGCTGTCCGTCCTGCTCCAGACGCTGACCCGACCCGACCTGCTGGTCCTGGACGAGGTCGGCTACATGCCCCTGGAGCGCCAGGACGCCACCTTCCTCTTCGAAGTGGTCAGCAAGCGCTACGAAGCGCTCAAGTCCATCATCCTGACCAGCAACAAGAGCTATGGCACCTGGAACGAGATCTTTCCCGATCCGGTGCTGGCCACCGCGCTCCTGGACCGCTTGTTACACCACTCCTCCACCATCAACATCCGGGGGGACAGCTACCGCCTGCGGCATCGTCGCCAGTCCGGACTCACCACCGGAGATACCCCTCGTCAACCGGAAGGAGAACACATGCGCGGACAGAATCCAGCCGCGTGGAGTAGAAAAGTGTCCACTTTAAACCGTTGGAACTGTCAACTTTAAACCGTTCTTGACAATCCCGCTGCCCGCTGCCTCCATTCAGTATTCTCCGCAGGAGAATACCCCCTTTTTCGCAGCGTAGTCCTGCAAGGACCGTACCAGGGGGCACTTACGGCCTGCCGGTTCGCCAGGCTTTCAGGGAAGGGGATACCCCTCGCCTCGTAGTTCCGGGCAGCCGGCACCCTCGACACCCTGTTCCCTGAATCCCCCAGGAACACCGATCCCGGACTGAGACCCCCTCCTCGTTCAGAAGCCGGGGGGCTCCGATCCACCGTGCCGATTTCCCAAGGGGGGTGTGCAAAGGCAACGAGAGGATCCCTCCCGAATCGTCGGCTTCTGTATTCCCTACGCTACGGGAAAATACCCTCTTCCCAGCGTCGACCCTCAGGGGAGCTCACGGCCTGCCGGTTCGCCAGCTTGCGGGATACCCTCGCCTCGTAGTTCCGCAGCTGCACCTCGACCCGCCGATCCTGAAATCTTTCGGATAACCCGGCGATTGACCGCTTCAGAATCTTTGCCCCTCCGAAGCGCCTCCTTCCGCGTCCTCTCGATTATCCGCAGACCCCCGGTCTTCTCCGCCTCGTAGCGCGACTCCGTTTTCGCCGGTTGCCGGGGACCGCTACACCCCGGCTTCAGCCCCCGGGGATCGTCTGGATGCCCATCCCCCTTGAATCGGGCCTTCCTGCACCCCCCGCCGACCTCCTCGCCCTCCCCTTCCGTGCCGCCCCCTCCTCCCCTTCCAGAAACTAAAGTTTACCGTCGCTATTACGGGGTTTTTGAATTCTCCGAAAGCCGACTTGCTTTTTTAATCCAGCGGAATACACTATAGGCACATGCAACGGGAGCCGGGCAGGATCCACGGCCGGTCCCCAGTCCCATCTGTCGGTGACATTCCGGCAGAGTCACCATCCCACTGAAACCGAAAGGACAGCCATGGGAGCGTGAATCACATCGTTTTTGTAAGGGCCGCAGGTCTCCAGTTCGGTATTCCACGGCCCGAAGGTCAGTAAGGATGAGTAATGGTAAAAGCATCTCGTTAATTGATTTGTTCAGCATGTTTCCAGATGACGCAACCGCAGAAAAATGGTTCGAAGAGAAAAGATGGGGGAAGACCGTAGACGGCCTGCCCGAATTCATATACTGCCCGCGCTGCGGCCGCTCCGACAGGGTATCGGAATGCCCCGGCCGCAAGCCCATGCCCTACTGGTGCGGCGGCTGTCGAAAGCGCTTCAGCGTGCGCACGGAAGGGGGAATGTCCCACTCCAAGATCCCCTTGCGGAAATGGGCCATCGGCGTCCACCTGTACGAATCCAGACCGAAGGGAATCAGCGCCAGGCAGCTTGCGAGCGACCTCGACCTTGCGTATTCGTCGGCCTTGTTCATGCTGCACCGCTTCCGGGAAGCCTGGCCGGTTCCCCAACCGCTGGGCAGCAGCATGGCCGAGATAGATCAAGCCTGGTTCGCCGGAGACGATAAAAACAGGCACGCCGACAAGAAGTTTCACTGGAAATGGAGGTATGGCAGTACCCCCGTGAGCGGAGTGCGCTGCCGGGAAACCGGCGACGTGGCCTCCAAGGTGGTCCCTGATGAGACACGCGAGACCGTGTTCCCCTTCGCCGAGGAAAACGTACGCCCGGAGGGCACCCTTTTCAGCGACAATGCCCCGACCTTTCGCGATGGTTTCGAATGGCCGGGAAGACACGACACCGTCAACCACAAGGAGGAATACGTCAGAGGGGAGGTCCATACGAACGGCATGGAATCGTTCTGGGCCAAGGCGAAGCGAACGATATACGGGACCCACCACCACGTGTCTCCCAAGTATCTGCCCCGATACCTCAAGGAGATCACAGGCAAGCACAACATCCGCAACCTGGACCCCGAGGAGCGGATTAGGTATCTGACGGCGCGGATGATGAGGAAACGGCTGACCTACCGGGATCTGCTGGCGACGGAGGTTCCTCCGAAACCCTACACTCATCACCGGTCGAAGGAAAGGGCGAAGCTGTTCGAATAGTCAGCAAGTCGACATCCCGCTGCCGGTGCCTGCCGTCTTGCGCATCGCCGGCGGAACTGTGAATCGATTCTCATCTGGTGGAGGGAAGCGGCGAATCATGCCGAATGGTCGGCAAGGCGACATCCCTGCCGGCTGCCTCCCCTGTTGCGCCTGGAGCTCAGGCTGTACCCGAGGAATCCTCAGTCATCCTGCTTGCCATCTTGTCGACCAAACGGGATGACTTCCTCCTCACCTCGGCGACGACGGCTTTGCAGACCCGGGGCATTCGCGCATCCTCTCCTCCATCAGAAAGCGGCCTTTCGATCCACGGTGCCGACTTCAGGGGGAGGTACCTGCGAGTCCGGATAGATCGCAGGATGCAGACTGCCTGACTTTGAGAACGCCATGATATGCCGCTGCCAGTCCCCGACTCAGATCAGGCAAGAGTCCCGGTTCCCTCCTCGATCCGAGTGGCCTTCCCGATCCGGAATCAGATCCAGCTTGCCCCTTGCCATCTTGTCGACCAAACGGAATGATCCTTCTCACCTCAACGACGGCTTTGTAGACCCAGGGGGCTCGCGCATCCACTCCTCGATCAGAGTGGGGGTCGATCCATGGTGCCAATCTGGCAGGCTTCTCCGGTCAGCATGCAATCATGTGGAATTGCCAGCCAGTCGACATCCCCCATCTCCCGGCTATTACAGTGGGACGAAGGATGTCCGTTTCTCTGCAATTTCTCTACTATATTATACCAGATTTTCTTTAATTTCGCGGGTGAGATCACTAAAATTCCCTTGCGCAGTTATCTAGATAATTCCCTCGCGTCGCGGCGCCCCGTCTCCCCCGGATCCGGGTGAGCGCAGCAAAAGGTTCGCCAGCACCGGGGCGAGTAACAGGGCGAAGACCAGTGAGCCCAGCATCGCCATGGCCACGGTGTAGGCCAGGGGCCGGAAGGTCTTTCCCTCCACACCCTGGAGGGTGAACAGGGGCAGGAAGACGAGAATGATGATGAGGATGGCGAAGACGATGGGACGGCCGACTTCGGCGCAGGCGCGGGCAACGGCCTGGACGCGTCCCTCGCCGGCATCCGCCTGCCGCAGGATGCGGTCGACGTTCTCGACGACGACGATGGTGCCGTCGACCATCATGCCGATGGCGATGGCCAGGCCCCCGAGGGACATGAGATTGGCCGAGATGCCGAAACAGCGCATGCCGAGGGTGGCGAACAGGACGGAGAAGGGAATGGAGAGGGCCACCACCAGGCTTGGCCGGGCGCTGCCCATGAACAGGATCAGCACCAGGGTGACCAGGACGATACCCTGAATCAGGGCGTTCGTGACCGTGGCCACGCAGGCCGCCACCAGGGTCTTCTGCTCGTAGTAGGGGACCAGCCGCACTCCGTCGGGAAGAATGCGGTTGATCTCCTCCATCTTCGCTTCGACCCGCTCGATCACCGTCGAGGAATTGGCGCCGAAGAGCTTTATCACCATGCCGGCAACCACTTCCTCCACACCGTTGCGGGTCTGCACCCCCCGCCGCACTGCCCCTCCGATGCCCACTTCCGCTACCTGGTTGAGGAAGATGGGAGTTCCGTCCGCTGCCTTGATGACGATGTTCTCGATATCGGCCACGGTGGAGGCCAGGCCGACCGAGCGCACGACGTATTCCTCGGCGTCCTTCCGTATGAACTGGGCGCCGACGTTGAGGTTGTTGGCTGCGATCTGTTCGATGACGTCGCGCAGGGTCACCCCGTAGCGCAAAAGGGCGTGGGGATCGACCACTACGTGAAACTGCTTCTCGTGGCCGCCGATGCCGAGGATCTCGGTGACTCCCGGAACGGTCTGCAGGTGGAACTTGACCAGCCAGTCCTGGATCGTGCGCAGCTCTTCGAGCGAGTGCTCGCCGGTGGTGTCTTCGAGGTAGTAGAAGAGCACCAGCCCCATACCGGTGGAAATCGGCCCCAGCGCCGGTTCGCCGAACCCTTCCGGGATCTGTTCCCGGGCCTCCTGAAGCCGTTCGTTGACCAGCTGGCGGGCGAAGTAGATATCCATTCCGTCTTCGAAGTAGATGTTGACGACAGAGAGGCCGAAGTTCGAAACCGAACGGATGTTCTCGATGCCGGGGAGGCCGTTCATCACCGTCTCGATGGGGTAGGTGACGTAGGTTTCGATCTCTTCGGGGGCCAGACCCTCGGTGACGGTGAATACCTGCACGAGGTTGGGGGAGACGTCGGGAAAGGCATCGACCGGAAGCTGCCGGTAGCTGTAGTATCCGCTCCCCACCACCACCGCTCCCAGGACCAGCATGAGCAGCCGGTTGTGCAGCGACAGCTGAATGATGCGGTCTACCATCGGCCTGCCCTTCCCCCGGCGGTCAGTGGGCGTGGCCTTCGCCGAAAGCGCCCTTTTCCAGCTGGGCTTTCAGGACGAAGGCCCCCCGGGAGACATACGGCTGTCCCGGTTCCAGCCCGGAGACGATCTCGGCATGGGTGGGGTTGGCGCGGCCTAAGCGGACCGGCCGGGGGACGAATTCCCCGCCGGTCTCGACAAAGACGACCGGGTGGTCTTCCAGCATCTGGACGGCGGAACCCGGCACCAGGAGGGGAACATCGATGCCTTCCACATCAATGGTTGCGGTGACAAAGGAGCCGGGCCGCCAACGGCCGTCGGGGTTGGGAAGGACGGTGCGAACCGAAGCTGTCCGCAGCGACTCGTTGATGATGGGGCTGATATAGTCCACGGTTCCGGTGGTGGAAGGGCCGCCCTGGCTTCCCTGGATATGGACGGCCTGGCCGACGCGCAGGAACGGCAGATCCGTCTGGTAAGCCGTCAACAGGACCCACACGGAACGCAGGTTCGCCACGATGAAGGCCTCGGAATCCTCCTTCAGCACTTCCCCCTGGGTTATGTGCTTGTATATGATGGTCCCCGTGAAGGGGGCCCTTATTTCGTAGCGGGTAAAGCGCTCGTCCCCCTCGAAGGACAGCTTCTCCAGGCTGGACACGGAATACCCGAGGGCGCGAAGCTTCTGCTCGGCCACCCGCAGGTCGATCCGCGCTTCCGCCAGCCTGGTCCTGGCCTCGAGGAATACCCGCTCCGAAGAGATCGACTGGGCCCACAGGGTTTCTTCCCGGTCGAAGGTTGCCTGAGCCAGCTCCAGGCGCTCCTGGGCGACCAGGTATGCCGACTTCATTTCGGAGAGCTCCTGGCTTTCCAGCACTGCCAGGATCTCGTCCTGCTTCACCCGGTCTCCGACATTGGCGAAGATCTCGCTGGCGACCCCCGGAACCCGGGGAACGATGTGGGCAAGCAGATTGGGATTGACCTGCACTTCCCCGGGTGTATTCACCTGTATCGCCAGCTTGCCCGGGGAGGCGTTTGCGACCTCGATGCCGAACTCGGCCCGTTCCGCTGCGCTCAGCCGTACCCTCTCCCCGGATTCCTCGTGATGCTCGCCAGCAGCCCGGGCCGGCTGGTTCTGGGCAAATAGCGAGAGGCCCTCTCCAAGCGCGAAGAGACCGGTCAGCAAACCTGTGATTCCCAGGCTCGACTTGTAGATGCGCATTCTCATTCTCCCCGGGGACGGATGAGGACTCCTGCGTACCTGATGGGAGCCCACCGGTAATTCACTGTTCAACATTGCCCCCCGCGGCAGTCGGTCAATTCCCCGAAGGGCTCCTTGCAGGCAGGGGACTGCCGACCGCCCTTTCCAGCGCAGCCTCGGCGGCCCGGTACTCGAACAGGACCTCGGCGTATTCCACCTGCGTCTCGATCCAGGTGCGCTGGGTTTCCAGCAGCTCGAGGTAGGAGGATTTGCCCTCCTCGTAGCTGCGGCCCGCCAACTCGAACGCACGCCCGGCTTCGGGAAGGATCCGGTCCTGGAACAGGACCACCTGCTTGCCGGCGGTACCGAGGTCGAGCCACGCCTGTTGCGTTTCGAGAAGGACCCGGTAGCGCAGCGCCTCGCGTTCGGCCTCGGTCCGGGCAACCGCGGCCCTGGCTTCGGCCCGTTCGCCGCGCTGGCGGGAGAAGGCCCACAGCGGAATCTCCATTCCCAAACGAAAAAGCCAGGAATCTTCCCCGTGGCCATGCCGCTGTTGGAGAGCCAGCCCCAGATTCAGATCCGGAAAAAGAGCGGCGGTCGCCGCCCCCTGGCGGTTCTCCATGGCTTTCAACCGCAGCGAAACCCCCGCCAGATCGGGCCGTTGCCGCAGGGCGGTATCGGTCAGTTGGTCGAGGTCGGTATCATGGGGCTGGTAGAACAGGCTGTCCGATATCGAAAACCGGGTCTGCAGCGGACGGGCAAGGAGCGCATTGAGCCCGGTCCTGGCCGCGGAGAGGTCGTTTTCCGCTGCGGTCAGGCGATTGGTTGCCCGTCCGGCCTCGACGCTGGCCCGCATGACGTCCAACTGGGGCACATCCCCCGCTTCGAACCGGATCCTGGCCTGGCGCAGGATTTCCAGGGCCAGGTCGAGGTCCTGGCGCGCATGCCGGAGCAGCGACCTCTGCAGGGCGATCCGGTCATAGGCGTTCTTTGCCCGTATGCCCATGTCGAGCTTTGCCGTCTCGTAGAGGGCGAGACGGGCCGCCTCAGCCTGCCGGCGGCCGGCCCGCAGGCGATGCCACCACTTCAGGGGAAATTCAACCCGTTGGCTGACGCCGATCGTGTGCTCGCCATGATGTTGCGATCCTCCCAGCCTGGGGAGTTCTTCGAACTCGAATTCAGGATCTGGCGGGGCCCTGTCCAGCCGCGCACGGGCGCGGGCGCCCTCCCAGGCGTTGCGAGCCGCTTCCACTTCCGGGTTGCGCTCGATGACCATGCGCACCGCATCGCCCCGCGACAGGACTTCGGCATGCAGGTGAACCTGAGGAATCAGCCCAACAGCAAAATGAAGCGCCAGTACCAGGGGGAAATGCCTGACCGGCGACGCAGCTGTTGTCATGGATGCTCCCGAAGCAGCGGGGGGTTTCTGGTTCCGGGTCATCTTCCAGGCCTGACGAAATGCAGTCCTGAAAGGGCGGCTCCCTCCGCGGTCAGCGTTTCCCCGGGGCCAGGTGCGGGCTGTGCCCGCCGAACAGCTCGGCCGCTTCCATCAGGGTTTCGGAGAGGGTGGGATGGGGGTGTATGGAGTGGCTCAGATCGCTGGCCAGGGCAGCCATCTCGACGGCGAGAACCCCCTCGGCGATCAGCTCCCCGGCCCCGGCGCCGGCCACCCCGACGCCGAGCACCCGGCCGCCGGGCCTGTCGAGGATCAGCTTGGTGAGGCCATCGTTGCGGTCCTGGGTCGTCGCGCGGCCGGAAGCCCCCCAGGGGAAGCGGGTGATCTCGACGTCGAGGCCGTCGTTCGCGGCTTCCTCCTCGGTCACTCCGCACCAGGCGATTTCGGGGTCGGTGTAGACGATGTTGGGTATGGCGTTGGGCTCGAAGGCAACCCGGCGGCCGGCAATGACCTCGGCCGCCACCGCCCCTTCGTGGCTGGCGCTGTGCGCGAGCCCGGACCCGGTGACGTCGCCGATCGCGAAGATCGACGGCTCCCCGGTGCGGCGCTGGTGATCGACCTCGATGCAGCCGCGGCCGTCGACCGTCGCCCCGGTGTTCTCCAGCCCGAGGCCGTCCGAGTTGGCGGTGCGCCCGACGGCTGCCAGGAGCTTGTCGTAGCTCTCCTCGAAAGGCTCCCCGTCCCGGGGTTGGAAGGCGACATGCAGCGCCTCTTTCTCAGCCCGGACCGAGCTTACCGTCGTATCGACCATGATGCGCTCGCACAGCTCCTCCAGGCGGTCGTGCAGCGGCTTGACGAGGTCGCGGTCGGCCGGGGGCACCAGCCCCGGCATCATTTCGACCACGGAGACCGCGGACCCGAGCGAAGCGTACACCGAGCCGAGCTCCACTCCGATGGCGCCGCCGCCGACGACCAGCAGCCGCGCCGGGACCTCGGCGAGCTCGAGGGCGCCGGTCGAGTCCATGACGCGGTCGCCGCCCGCGTCGAAAACCGGGAGGGTCGCCGGGCGCGAACCGGTGGCGACGATGGCCTTCTCGAACTGAAGCTGCAGGCCCTCTTCACTGTCGGTGTCTACCGAAAGGGTCCCGCCGTCGACGAAGCGGGCCCGGCCGCGGATGAAGTTCACCTTGCGCGCCCTGACGAGCTGGCCGAGTCCGCCTGACATCCTGGCGACGACGCGGTCCTTGAAGGCCCTGAGCCGTTTCAGGTCGATCTCCGGTTCGCCGAAACTGATCCCCCACGCCTCCGCCTCCCTGGCTTCGTTGAGCAGTTTGCAGACGTGGAGCAGGGCCTTGGAGGGAATGCAGCCCCGGTAGAGGCAGACGCCCCCCGGCTTCGGGTCGGGGTCGATCAGGGTGACGTCCAGTCCGAGGTCGGCGGCCTTGAAGGCGGCGACGTAGCCGCCGGGGCCGGCGCCGATCACGGCGAGTTGGGTTTTCGTCACGGCACGGACCGGGTTCCTACCCGCCGAGGGCGAGCAGAAACGGGTTTTCCAGGGCGTCGCAGAACCAGCGCAGAAAGCGGGCTCCGTCGGCGCCGTCGATCAGGCGGTGGTCGTAGGACAGGGCCAGGGGCATCATCAGGCGCGGCGCGAATTCCCCGTCGACGAGAACCGGCTCCTGGCTGCTGCGGGCGATTCCGAGAATCGCCACCTCGGGAGCGTTGACCAGCGGCGTGAACGAGGTGCCGCCGATCCCCCCGAGGTTGCTGATGGTGAAGGTGCCGCCCTGCATCTCCTCGATACCGAGCTTGCCGCTGCGCGCCCTTGCCGAGATCTCGGTCAGCTCGACCGACAGCTCGAGGATGTTCTTGCGGTCGACGTCGCGGACTACCGGCACCAGCAGCCCGCGCTCGGTATCCACGGCGACGCCGATGTTGATGTACTTCTTGAAGACCACCTCCTCGCTGCCGACGTCGATGCTGGCGTTGAACGCCGGGAACTTCGACAGCGCTGCGGCCGCCACCTTCATGGCGATCGCCGTCGGCGTCAGCTTGCCCCCGGCCGCCTCGACCGTCTTGCCGTATTTCCTGCGCCAGGCCTCGAGATCGGTGACGTCCGCCTTGTCGAACTGCGTGACGTGGGGAATGGTCCCCCAGACGCCCGCCATGTGCCGGGCGGTGACGCGGCGCACGTTGCTCATCGGCTCGCGCTCGACGTCCCCCCACTTCGAGAAGTCCGGGAGCGGAGCGGCCTCCGCTTGCGCGCCCGCTGCCCCGGGAGCTGCGGCGCGCCGGCTGTTGACGGCGCGGGAATGCGACTTTACGTCGTCCGCCGAGATGCGGCCCCCGGGACCCGTTCCCCGGACCTCGGCGATGTCGATCCCTATTTCCCGGGCAAGGCGGCGCACCGACGGGGCCGCTGGCACCAGCTTCGTCGGGGCGGGTGTATCGGTGCCTGCCGGAGGCGCGGGAGCCGGGACGGGGGTTGGAGGGGGAGCGGCAGGCGCAGCCTGCGGCCCCTCTTTTTCCGCGTGGGCTGGAAGCGGTTCGGCAGGCCCGGATTCGGGGGCGGGAGCATCGCTTTCAAGGGTGAGGACCAACTGCCCGACGGCTGCCTTGTCCCCTTCGCTCACGTGGACGGCGGTTACCTTGCCGGCGAGGGGGGAAGGCATCTCGACGACACCCTTGTCGATCTCGATCTCCAGCACCGGGTCGTCGACGGCGATGTCGCTGCCCGGGGACACGAGCACGGCGACGATGTCCCCGCTCTCGATCCCCTCGCCGAGGGCGGGAAGTTTCACCTCGATCGGCCGGGAAGCCGCCGCCTCTCCGGCAGGGGAAGGCGGTTGCCGGGGCACCGGTGGTTGTGGGGCTTCGACCTCGCGGGCAGGCGTTCCGTCTTTTCGCGCTGGCGCCTCCTGCTTCTGCCCGGGGCCTCCGGCAGACCCTTCGACCGTGAGAATGACCTGGCCCACGGCCGCGGTGTCCCCTTCGGATACCCTGATCTCGGCAATGGTGCCGCTGACCGAGGAGGGGACTTCGATGACGGCCTTGTCGGTCTCGAGCTCGATGACCGGCTGGTCCTCTTCGAGGGAGTCGCCAACCGAAACGAGGACGTTGATGACCTCTCCGGCCTCGACGTTTTCCCCGAGGTCGGGGAGCTTGAATTCGGTCGCCATCAGCTCACACGGTTACCGGGTTCGGTTTTTCCGGATCGACGCCGAGGTCCTTCATCGCCATGGCAACCTCCTGCGCCTCGATCTTCCCCTCGTCGGCCAGGGCTTTCAGGGCCGACAGAGCTATGTAGCGGGCATCCACCTCGAAGAAGTCGCGCAGGGCCCGGCGCCCCTCGCTGCGTCCGAAACCGTCGGTGCCGAGCGAGACCGGCGGCCTCGGGAACCAGCGCGCCACCGACTCCGGCAGCGCCTTCACGTAATCGGAGGCGATGACGAACACCCCCCTTTCTCCCTCCAGGGCATGCTGGACGTACGGCCGCCGCGGTTCCTCGGTGGGATGCATGCGGTTCCACCGCTCCGCCTCCAGGCCGTCGGTGTGAAGCTGCTTGAAGCTCGTGATGCTCCAGATGTCCGCGGCGACGCCGTACTTCTCTTCGAGGATCGCCCCGGCTTCGAGCGCCATGTTTACGATCGCCCCGCTTGCGAACAGATGAGCCTTCTTCCCCGCCCTTTTCATGGAGGAACTCCGGAACTTGTACATGCCCCGCAGGATCCCCTCTTCGCAGCCGTCCGGCATGGGGGGCATCGCGTAGGGCTCGTTCTCGACGGTCAGGTAGTAGAAGATGCTCTCCTGCTCTTCGTACATGCGGCGGATCCCCTCGCGGATCACCACCTCCAGCTCGTACCCGAATGCGGCGTCGTAACTGAGCAGGTTCGGGACCGGGTAGGACAGCAGCAGGCTGTTGCCGTCGCAGTGCTGCAGGCCTTCGCCGCCGAGGGTCGTGCGCCCGGCGGTGCCGCCGATCAGGAAACCGCGGCAGCGCATGTCCCCTGCCAGCCACACGAGATCGCCGATGCGCTGGAGCCCGAACATCGAGTAGTAGATGAAGAACGGGATGGTGTTGATGCCGTGGGTCGAGTAGGCGGTACCGGCGGCGATGAACGAGGAAATCGACCCCGCCTCGGTGATCCCTTCCTCGAGCACCTGTCCGTCGGTGGCCTCCTTGTAGTAGGAAAGGGTATCGCGGTCCACCGGTTCGTACAGCTGTCCGACGTGGGAGTAGATGCCGAACGGCCTGAACAGCGAGTCGAGGCCGAAGGTGCGCGCCTCATCGGGGATGATCGGGACGATCAGCCTTCCGATCTCCTTGTCGCGCATCAGCTTGGTGAGGATGCGGCCGAAGGCCATGGTGGTGGCGGTCTCGCGGCCTCCGCTGCCGTCCTTGAACTCCTGGAAGAACTCGGGCGGCGGCGTGGTCAGCGGCTCGGCCCTGACGGCGCGCTGGGGCAGCGGGCCCCCGAGCGCCTCGCGGCGCTCCCTCAGGTAGACGACCTCCGGGCTGTCGTCGGGCGGCCGGTAGAAGGGCGCCTCGGCGACCTCGTCGTCTGAGATCGGGATGCCGAAACGGGAGCGGAAATGCCGCAGCTCGTCCTCGTTGAGCTTCTTCTGCTGGTGGGTGATGTTCTTCCCCTCTCCCGCTTCCCCGAGGCCGTACCCCTTCACGGTCTTGGCGAGAATGACCGTGGGCGACCCGGTGTGCTCGACAGCGGCCTTGTAGGCTGCGTACACCTTTTCGGGATCGTGGCCGCCCCGGCGCATGCGCACCAGCTGCTCGTCGGAGTGGTTCTCGACCATCTCCAGCAGGCGCCGGTGGACCCCGAAGAAATGCTGGCGGATGTAGGCGCCGTCGGAAACCGTGTATTTCTGGTATTCGCCGTCGACGACCTCCCCCATGCGGGCGATCAGGGCCGGGTCGTCCTGTTCGAGCAGCGGATCCCAGTCGTCCCCCCATATCACCTTGATGACGTTCCAACCCGCCCCGCGGAACGCCGCTTCCAGCTCCTGGATGATCTTGCCGTTTCCCCGGACCGGGCCGTCGAGCCGTTGCAGGTTGCAGTTGATCACCCAGATCAGGTTGTCGAGCTGTTCCCTCGAGGCCAGCGTGATGGCGCCGAGGCATTCCGGCTCGTCGGTTTCCCCGTCCCCGAGGAAAGCCCACACCTTGGACTCGCGGGTGTCGGCCAGTCCGCGGTCCAGGAGGTACTCGTTGAAGCGGGCCTGGTAGATCGACAGGATTGGGCCGAGGCCCATCGACACGGTCGGGAACTGCCAGAACTCCGGCATCAGCCAGGGGTGGGGGTAGGAGGACAGGCCGCCGCCGTCGCGCAGCTCGCGGCGGAAGTTCTCGAGGTGGCGCTCGCTCAGGCGGCCTTCGAGGAAGGCGCGGGCGTAAATCCCGGGCGCCGCGTGCCCCTGGAAGTAGACCTGGTCGCCGGAGAACCCCGGCCGCGGGGCGCGGAAGAAGTGGTTGAAGCCGACTTCGTAGAGCGTGGCGGCGGAGGCGTAGGTCGAGATGTGGCCCCCCGGGGCCGCCTTGTCGCGGTTGGCGCGCACGACCATCGCCATGGCGTTCCAGCGAATCAGGCTCTTGAGCCGCCTCTCGATCTCACGGCTCCCCGGGTAGTTCGGCTGCTGCGACCGCGGGATCGTGTTGACGTAGGGAGTGTTGGCGGTGAACGGAATGCCGGTGCTCTCGGCCCTCGCCAGCAGCCTCTTCAGCAGGGCCTGGACCTCTTCCGGGCTGTAGGTCGCGAGCACGTAGTCGAGCGATTCCAGCCACTCCCGCTGCTCGACCTCGAATCCCTCTCTGTATTCCTCTGCCTGAATCATCGTCGAGGTTGACCTGGGCGCAACCGCTGTGAACAGGCCGCCTTGCCGGCCTGCGGCGCCGTTCCGCGAACCATCCCCGCGGCCGCGAGTCCCATATGGTATAAACTCCTGAAGGGCACAGAATTTACGCGAATTCGGGATATCAACCAGTTGCGATTGCCCCGCTTCCCTCGGAAAGCGACCTTCAACAGGATTGCCCAACTGATTGCCTGCCACTGCAATGCGACGACGACGCGATCCGATAATCTGGCCGTGCCTGATCATCTCCTTTCTGCTGCACCTGGTCGCTGTCAACTACATCGCCCTGTCCTGGCGCGAGGCGGAAGAGGCCAGGGCTTTCCGGGCGAGGATCGCCAACATCCCCGCGCGGCGGTTCGAGCCCCAGCGGATGCGCGTCCCGGAACCGAAACGGCTCCCCGAGTCGAGGATGGAATACCTGCGGCGGGAAGCGGAGCCGGAAACCATGGCGGAAGAGGTCACTCGCACCGAGTTCGTTCCCCGCCCCCCGGAGGCGCCCGAGGTCGACTTCGCCCTCCGGGAGATCGGCACCGGGGCGCCGCCCGAAACCCTGGCATTCGTCGAGGAGCGCAAGCTGTCGCCGCACGAGTACGGCTGGGCGGACACGGCGGGGCGCAGGGAAGCTCTCGACCTGCTGCGCATCGAGGATCTCGCCCGGGCGGGCCGGGAGCCGGCGGCGATCATTCCCGACCTCCACAGCCGCAGGGATGCCAGGGGGTACCTCATCATCGCGCGGCTCCAGCTGCGCGGGGCCGGGTCCAGGGGCTTCCCTCTCGACGCTCTGGCCCGCTACACCAGCGACCGCACGAACATCCTCGTCAAGGTCGATCAGCACTGGCAGGGTTATTTCGACCAGGAATACCTCCTCGACTACCCGATTCACTTCCTGTTCGAGGGGGAAGGCAAGCCGGTCACGACCTCCCAATACCGGGTCCGCTTCCACGACAAGGAGAAGGAGCTGCTCGCAGAATACATGCGTGGAGGAGGGCTGCTGTATATCGAGGGCGGCTATCGCTTTCTTACCGAAATGGCCGACTCTCTGAAGTCGGTCCTGAAAAACGACGGCGGTATCGGTTCGATCGGCGTCGATCACGATCTGTACCATTCCTTCTTCGACTTCCATACCGGTTTCCCGGGAGAGGAGGGCAAGGACAACCTTCTCGAGGTATCGGAGGGATCGTGGTACTACCCCGGCTCCGGGCGCGGCGATGAGCTGCCGCCGCCTGAAGACTCGTCCCCGGAAATCGCGGAGGAAGCCGTTCCCGGGCTGCCCAAGCTGGGGCTCTGGGGCGTTGAGCTGGACGGCCGTCTCGTGGCCATCCTCAGCGACATAGGCCTGGGGGAAAGGTGGGCGGGGATGTACGAACTCGAGGAGGAGCAGGAGCCGGCCGACAGCGGGCCTTTCCTTCAGGCTGGCATGAACCTCCTGATGTACGTCCTCAGCCGCGAGGACGGGATCACGCCGGTGCGGGCGCGCCCGGCCTGGGAGATCACGCGCCCGCGGGTCGGCCCGCAGGAAGAGGCCCCGATCGAGGTCGTCAGCCGCCTTGCCGCCGAGGAGACCGCGAGTCTCGACCGGATGGCCGACCTCGACGGCTCCCTCGCCCTTCTGCAGTCACCGCTGGGAGCGGCGGTAGCGGACGCGGGCCTGGCGATACGGCTCGGGGGGCGCTACAACATCTCCCTGCTGCGCGGGGGGATCAACGGGATCCTGTTGCACAACATCCCGGCGGGCAGCCACTGGGTCGAGATCGAGTACGGCGGGCGGAAACGGGAAATCGATGTGGCCGTCGAGGGGGGGCGGGTGACGACGGTGACCTTCGGCATCAGCCGGCTCGCCTTCATCAGGCGCCTGCGGCTGAAGGAGCATTCCGAGCGCGTCTCCCCGATGGACTGGATGCTCGGTTTTTCCGACCTGGAAGTCGAGGAGATGTTCCTCGCCGAGGACCGGGACAGTCTGCGCGACTGAGCTGGCGCGTTCTCCTGGGGCAGGGAATTACCTGTAGCGGGTCATCCGGCCCTCCTGCAGACGTTGCCAGTAATCCTGGAGACAGGCCTTGATCCGCGGGCTCAGCAGCACTCCGCCGAGAATGTTGGGGAAGGCCATGCCGAGGATCATCATGTCCGAGAAGTCGATGACGTTGCTGAGGGCGGTCACCGATCCGAGGAAGACGAAGCAGACGAAGATCACCCGGTAGATGAGGACAGAGGCTTCGCCGAAGAGGTACTCCCAGGCGCGCTCGCCGTAGTAGGACCAGGAGATCATGGTCGAGTAGGCGAAGAGCATGACGGCAACGGCCAGCACGTAGCGGGCCCCGGGGATGAAGGAGTCGAAGGCGGCCGCGGTCATGCGCACGCCGACGATGCTGCCGCCCGTCTGGAATTCGGGGCGTTCGAAGACGCCGGTGATGGTGCACACCAGCGCCGTCATCAGGCAGATGACGATGGTGTCGATGAAGGGGCCGATCATGGCCACCATGCCCTCCCGCGCGGGCTCGTCGGTCTTGGCCGCGGCATGGGCGAAGGCGGCCGAGCCGAGGCCGGCCTCGTTGGAGAAGGCGGCGCGCCGGACGCCCATGACGAGGACCCCGAGGAAGCCGCCGTACATCGCCGGTCCGGTGAAGGCGTCGGAGACGATGCGGGCGATGGTGGCCGGCACCGCCTGGATGTTCCACGCGATGATGAAGACCGAGGTGATGACGTAGAGCAGGCACATGCCGGGGACGATGCGCGAGGTCACCCGCCCGATGCGGCGGATGCCGCCGATGATGACCAGGGCCACGAGGCCGGCCATGATCAGGCCCATGACCCAGTTGTAGCTCTTGAACCACGGCGACACGGTCCCGAGGATCTCGAGGGTCTGGTTGGCCTGGAACATGTTGCCGCCGCCCAGGGAGCCGCCGATGGTGAGGAAGGCGAAGAGCACCGCCAGGGTGCGGCCGAACTCGGCCATGCCCATCGTCGCCAGCCCCTTCTCGAGGTAGTACATGGGCCCGCCGGAGACGCGGCCGTCGGGGTGGACGTTGCGGTACATCACCGCCAGGGTGCAGGAGGCGAGCTTGGAGGACATGCCCACCAGGGCGGTGACGAGCATCCAGAACACCGCCCCGGGCCCGCCGACGCTGACCGCGATCGCCACACCGGCGATGTTGCCGAGACCTATCGTCGCCGACAGGGCGCTGGTAAGGGCCTGGAAGTGGGAAATTTCCCCCGGGTCGTCAGGGTTGTCGTAGCGGCCGCGGATTACGTCGATGGAGTGCCGGAAGCCTCGGATCGAAAGCCACCCGAAGTAGAAGCTGTAGTAGACGCCGCCGGCCACGAGGACGCCGACGATCAGGGGAACTCCCGTGCCGAATTCGGCGAAGAGGAAGGTCGCAAGCAGGTTGACGGTGTCGCCGAAAAGCCCGTCCAGGCGGCTCAGGTGATGCTGGAGCCCGCTTGCACCGGCTTCGTCCTCAGCCAGGGCCGGCGCCGCCATTGTGGTGAGCAGGAAGAGGGCTTTCATGGCTCTGCCCATGGACTCCTCCTCGTGGGTCGGTTGGGGGGAAAGGGATCTTGCAACAGTTCCAGTATAGGCGGCAGTCCTGCGGGCGATCAAGGCCGGACCGGTAGAGTCCGGCGTCAGCCGGACAGCCACCCGGGCAACGGCCCCTCGGTCCTGACGGCGAGCCGTTCAGGCCTGGCCGCGTCGGCCTCGAGGGCGCGCTCGATCACCAGCAACGCCATCGGGGTGCGCGGCTGGCGCGCCTCCCGCATCGCCGCGAAGAAACGCAGGTTCTCGCGCTCGACCGCGTCCGGTTCCCGAGAGGCTCCGCTGCAGATCAGCAGGGGAACCTCGAGCCCCCGCCGCTCTGCCGCCTCGAGGGTGAGGGCGGTGTGATTCAGCGTCCCGAGACCGGGACGGACAACGACCGCCAGGGCGGCGTCGAGGCGCAGGGCGAGGTCGGCGAAATCCCGTTTCTCGTCTATCGGTACCAGCATCCCACCCGAGCCCTCCACCAGGGTGAGGTCGTGAGCCGCGGCCACGGACTCGCACTGCCGCGTGAGGGCCTCGAAATCGAGCGGGCGTCCAGCCCGGCGCGCGGCGATCAGCGGCGCCATCGGTTCGGGGAAGGATGCCAGCGTTCCCAGGGAAACGTCGATGCCGCGGAGGGCGGCGCGGTAGAACGCCTCGTCCCCGCCGACCTCGGGATCGGCTCCGGTCTGGACCGCCTTGATCAGGGCAACCTTGCCCGCCCGCGACGCTTTCCACGCCAGCCATGCGGAAACGACCGTTTTGCCGACGCCGGTGTCGGTCCCGGTCACGAGAACGATCCTACCCACGGAAGGACTCCATCGCCGCGGCGACCTGCCGCAGGTGCTCCTCCTCGTGAGCCGCGGTTACTCCGAAGCGGATCCGCGACGTTCCGCGGGGCACCGCCGGGGGCCGCACAGCCCGCGCCAGGATTCCGTGCGCCTTGAGATCCTCCTCCGCGGCGACCGCGGCGGCAGGCCTGCCGAGGAGCACCGGCACGATCTGCGAGTCGGAGCGGGAAGGAGGGTAGCCGAGGCGGCTCAAGCTGGAGCGCAGGGTTTCGCCGAGGTCGAGGACCCGCTTCCGGCGCCAGGGCTCGTTCCGCGCGACGTCGAGGGCGGCGGCCGCGGCGGCAACCGCCGACGGCGGCAGGGCGGTATCGAAGATGAAGGTGCGGGAGCGGTCGATGAGGAACTCGATCAGGGCCGGATCCCCGGCGACGAAACCGCCGACCGAGCCGAGCCCCTTCGAAAGCGTGCCTGTGACGACGGCCGGGGCGTCGGGGCCCAAGCGTCCCAGGAGGCCGCCGCCCTCTCCGAAGACCCCGATGGCGTGCGCCTCGTCGACGACCAGCAGGGCATCGTGGCGGGAAGCCGTTTCCCCCAGGGCCTCGAGGGGCGCCAGGTCCCCGTCCATGCTGAAGACGCTCTCGGTGACCACCATGCGTCGGCGGGCGTGGGTCTTACGCAGCAGATCGTCGAGCCCGCCGGCGTCGTTGTGCCGGTAGGGGAGAGCGGTGGCGCGCGACAACCTCGCCCCGTCGATGATCGAGGCGTGGGCGCGCTCGTCGTAGAAGATCGCGTCCCCGTTTCCGGCCAGGGCGGAGAGCAGCCCGAGGTTGGCCATGTATCCCGAGCTGAACAGCAGGGAGGACTGCTTGCCTGTAAGCCGCGCCAGCCGTTCCTGCAGATCCTCGTGCAGGGGTGTGGACCCGTGCAGCAGCCTGGCAGACCCCGCACCCGTCCCGAACCGGCGGGCGGCCTCGCCGGCGGCTGCGATCACCTCGGGGTGCGCGGCGAGCCCGAGGTAGTCGTTCGATGTGAAGAGGACGTATTCGCGGCCTTCTAGCCAGGCCCGGACCCCGTCACGCCTCTCGGGGGTCACAACCGACCGGCGCAGGCCGAGCCGCTCGAGACGGCCGCGCTCCGAGCGCAGGAAGTCAGCCCAGGGCCCGGGCGGGCCGGGCGACGCTGTCGAGCCCATACCTCACCGCCTCGCAGATCTGCGCGAGCTCGTTCTCTTCGATGGAAAGCGGGGGCATCACCACGACGGTGTCCCCGAGGGGCCGCACGAAGACGCCTCGGTCCCGGGCTGCCATGCATGCCCGCCATCCGGTCTGCTCCGAGGCGGGCGGCGGCCGCCTGGAGGAGCGGCCGGAGACGATGTCGACGGCGGCCATCAGGCCCTGCTGGCGGATCTCCCCCACGAGGGGATGCCCGGCGAGAACCTCGCTCAGCTTCCCGCCGAGGAAGGAGGCCCGTGCGGCGACCCTCTCCAGGACCGGCTCGCCCTCGAAGATGTCGAGACTGGCCAGGGCCGCGGCGCAGGCGATCGGGTTTCCCCCGAAGGTATGCCCGTGGAAAAGGGTTTTTCCGTAATCGTCCGGGTCGTGGAAAGCGTCGTACACGCGGTCGCTCGCCACCGTCGCCGACAGGGGGAGGCAGCCGCCGCTGATCCCCTTGCCCAGCACCATGATGTCGGGACGGACCCCCTCGAGGTCGCAGGCGAACATGGCGCCGGTCTTCCCGAAGCCGGTGGCGACCTCGTCGGCGATGAGCAGCACGCCGCGGGAGCGGCAGAGGTCGGCGATCCGGCGGAGGTGTCCTTCCGGGGCGACGACGATTCCCGCGGCCCCCTGGACCCGGGGCTCGACGACCACGGCGGCGATCTCCCCGGCATGCTCGTCGAGCAGGTGCTCGAGCGAAGCGATGCAGGCGAGGCTGCAGCCGCTGTCCGGGGAACAGAGCGCGCAGCCCGGGGGGTGCGGATTTGCGAACCGCAACGGTTCGAAGAGGCCGCCCTCGTACGGCTTGCGGAAGGGCCCGTCGCCTCCGAGGGAGGCGGCGCCGAGGGTGTCGCCGTGGTACGCCGACTCCATCACGGCGAAGCGGCGGCGCCCGGGGCGGCCGGTGTTGACCCAGTACTGGAGCGCCATCTTGAGGGCAGCCTCGACGGCGCTGGCGCCGTCGGAGCTGTAGAAGAAACGGGTCAGCCCCCCGGGGACGTGGGCGGAGAGCCGCTCCGTCAGCTCGAGCGCGGGGGTATGGGCGGCGCCGAGGAGGGTGCTGTGCTGCAGCCGCTTCGCCTGGCGCCGGATCGCCTCGACGATGTGCGGATGCCCGTGGCCGTGAACGATCGCCCAGAGCGAGGCCACGCCGTCGATGTACTCGCTGCCGTCCCTGTCGATGAGGCGGTTGCCCTCGGCGCGGTCGATGACCAGCCTCGGCTCGCTGTCGTAGCGGGCCATCGGCGTGAAGGCGTTCCAGATGCCGGGCGGCCGCTCTCCGGTCACGCCTCTTCGACCTCGAATCCCATGTCCTCGATCATCTGCAGCGCCTCCCTCGTGCCCTGGCCGGGGGTGGTGAGATAGCCCTCGACGAAGATCGAGTTCGCCGCGTAGAGCGCGAGCGGTTGCAGCGAACGCAGATGCAGCTCGCGTCCGCCGGCGACGCGGATCTCCCGGTGCGGGTGCAGCAGCCGCGCCAGGCAGAGGATCCGCAGGCAATGGAGGGGAGTCAGCCTCCAGGTCTCCTCGAGGGGGGTGCCGTCGATGGGATGGAGGAAGTTTACAGGTATCGACTGCGGGTCGAGGCCGCGCAGCGCCATGAGGACGTCGATCACGTCCCCGTCGGTTTCACCCATACCGAAGATCGCGCCGCTGCAAAGGTTGAGGCCTGCTTTCCGCGCCGCCTGCAGCGTCCTGACGCGGTCGCTGTAGCGGTGGGTGGTGACGATGCTGGGAGTGAACCGTTCGCTGGTGTTGAGGTTGTGGTTCAGCTGGTCGACCCCGGCTTCCTTCAGCGCCCTTGCCTTCTCTTCGTCGAGCAGTCCGACGCAGGCGCATATACCGATGTCGACCTCCTCGCGGATGGTGCGTACGGCGCCGGCGAGGTATTCAACCTCGCGCCACGATGCCCCCCGTCCGCTGGTGACGATGCAGAAACGCCTGGCGCGCGAGCGCCTGGCGGCGCGCGCCTCTTCGAGCAGCCGCTCCGGGCTGACCATGGGGTACTTCTCGATCGCCGCTTCCGAAACGCGCGATTGCGAGCAGTAGCCGCAGTCCTCGGGACAGAGACCGCTTTTGGCGTTCATCAGGACATGCAGGTGCACCTTGTCGCCACAGAAGCGGCGGCGCACCCGCCAGGTCTCGGCGAGCAGGCCAGGCACCTCGCCGTCCGGAGCGGCGAGAACCTCGGCGCACTCGTCGCGCGTGAGGGGGTCACCGGCGATCGCCTTGTCGGCGATAGCCGCGAAGCAGGGAACGGTGGAAATCTCATTCATCTATATGGGTCCTGTAGGCTAAGTCCGGCAGGTGTTTCCCCTGCGGGGTTTCCGCAGCCACTGAAAGGGTCAGGGCATGGGGGCCGCAAAGAGGAGGACGGAGTTGTGGCCGCCAAAGCCGAACGAATTCGAAAGCACCCGCGTGAGCGGCCTTCGGAGCATCTCGCCCCGCACGCAGGCGATCTCCATCCCGACGATGTGCTCGCAGTTTATGGTAGGGGGGAGGGATCCCGACTCGATCGCCTTTACCGCGGCGACCGCCTGGGCCGCCCCCGAGGCGGCGAACATGTGGCCCGTCATCGACTTGATCGCCGTCACCGGAATGGTCGTGAGCGTTTCCCCGAGAGAAGCGCCCAGGGCGCGAACCTCTGCGGGGTCCCCTGACGGGGTGCCGGCGGCGTGGGCGAAGACGGCGCTGACCTCGCCCGGTTCGGTGCCCGACTTCTCCAGGGCCCGGGCGATGGCCCGGGCGGCGGCGGCGCCGTTCGGTTCCGGGCGGGTTTCGTGTATTCCGTCCGTGGTTGCCCCGTACCCGGAGAGCTCGGCGTAGACGCGGCCTCCCCGTTTTCTGGCATGCTCCCGCTCTTCGAGGACGAGGACTGCCGCGCCCTCGGCGAGCACGAATCCGTCCCGGTCCCGGTCGAAGGGGCGGCAGGCCCGCTGCGGCTCGGCGTTGCGCCGCGACAGCGCCCCGAGGGCGTGGTCGCCGGCAAGGGTCAGGGGCGTTATGCAGGCCTCGGCGGCCCCGGCGATCATCACCTCTGCATCCCCCCTGCGGATAATTTCGGATGCCTCGCCGATGGCGTGGCCGCCGGTGGCGCACGCCGAGGACAGGGAGAAGCCAGGGCCGCGAAGGTCGAGCAGCATCGCCGCCTGGGCCGCCGCCATGTTGTTGAGCATGCGCGGGATCAGCAAGGGACTCGCGGCTTTCGGGAACGGGTTCGGGCCGAGGGCGGCCGCCGCCTGGAGGGCGGTGTTCTCGCCGCCGTGGCTGGAGCCGAGAACGATTCCGGACTGATACGGGTCGCGATCTTCGATTCCGGCGTCGCGCCATGCCTGCAACGCCGCTGCGACCCCGAAGAGGGCGTACCTGTCGAGGCGGCGGGCCCGCTTGCGGTCGATTTCGGCAGGCAGCGCGAACCCGGTTACCTCCCCGGCGATGCGCACCGGGAAGGCGCTGGCGTCGAAAAGGGTGATCGGACCGACGCCCGACTGGCCGGCGCAGAGGCGGTTCCAGAAACGGTCCACGCCGGAGCCGAGAGGCGTCACCGCCCCAAGGCCGGTGACGGCGATCCGCCGGCTCATCGTCTCAATGCCTTCCGTTTCCCTGCCGGGAACCCGGATGCGGGAGCGTGGAAGACGGGTGACCGCCCGGTTCCGCCTGCAGCCTCCAGCGATTTGCCGGAAAAACGGTTTCCGAACGAATCGCTGTCCTGCCCGGATCGCCGGGGTTGGGAGCGAGGGTTGGGAGAACCGGTGGGCGCGGAGGTCCCCGGGGGGGCAGCGAACGGGCACAGAGCTGCCGAATCCCTGCGCGGATCGATCAAAGCCATGGGGACGCGTTTTTTCTGGCCGGACATATGCGAGAATATACACCGGCTCGGGGGCTCCTGTTCGCCGCCGAACATGGGCCCACGGAACCCCGGACCATCGCGCTTGACAGTCTGTCGATGCCGCCTTAGCCTGTAAGGCTTGATTCGATTTCTGCTGCAGAATCATCGGAGATTCCACCGGAAACAGCTCACGGGACAATGGGCGAGCGGCGGTCATTTGCGATCAGGAAAGGCCTCGACCTTCCAATAACAGGCGACTGCGTTCAGGTAGTCGAAGAGGCCCGTCCCGTTTCCCGGGTGGCGGCGGTCGGTCCCGACTTCATCGGTCTGCGGCCGACCATGGCCGTCCGGGAAGGGGACCGCGTGGCGCTCGGGCAACTGCTCTTCGAAGACAAGAAGAGGCCGGGCGTCCGCTTCACCTCCCCGGGAACCGGCACCGTTTCCGCCGTAAACAGGGGAGCCAAACGCGCCCTGCTGTCGGTCGTCATCGACCTCGAAGGGGACGGCTTCGCCGATGCCGTGGATTTCGGCGCCGCAGCGGCGGTCTCCTCCCGCGAGCAGGTGGTCGAAAAGCTCCTCGCTTCGGGTTTGTGGACGGCGTTTCGCACCCGACCCTACAGCCGCGTTCCCCCTCCCGATACGGTTCCCCGTTCGATCTTCGTAACCGCCATCGACACCAACCCCCTGGCCGCCGACCCCGCGGCAGTCCTCGAGGGTCAGGAGGAGGAATTCTCCCGCGGCCTCGACCTGCTCGCCAGGGTCACTGACGGCGAGCTGTTTTTGTGCAAGGCGCCCGGTTCGGCGGTGCCCGAGGGGAGCGGGGTCGCCACCGTCGCCGAGTTCGCCGGTCCGCACCCGGCGGGACTGGCAGGTACCCACATCCACTTTCTCGATCCGGTGTCGGCGACCAGGACTGTATTCTGGATCAATTATCAGGACGTGGCGGAAATCGGCCGCCTGTTCGCCACCGGCAGGCTGTCGCCTCAGCGCGTGGTCGCTCTCGGTGGACCGGTGGTGAAACGGCCGCGGCTGCTGCGCACCAGGCGTGGGGCCTGCATCAGCGAGCTGGCCGCCGGGGAGCTCGAGGAGAACGACAACCGCCTTGTTTCGGGATCGGTTCTGTCCGGCCGCACCGCCGCCGGCCCCCTGGACTACCTCGGCTGCTATCACCAGCAGGTCTCGGCGCTTCGCGAAGGCAGGGAGCGGGTTTTTCTCGGGTGGCAGAAACCGGGATTCGACAAGTTTTCGGTCAAGAACGTGTTCGCCTCGCGCCTGACCCCGGCGAGGAAGTTCGATTTCACCACGTCGACGGAGGGAAGCATCCGCGCCATGGTGCCGGTCGGCTCCTACGAGGGAGTCATGCCCCTCGACATTCTGCCGACCTTTCTGCTCCGTTCCCTGATCGTCGCCGATACCGAACAGGCGCAGCAGCTCGGCTGCCTCGAGCTCGATGAAGAGGATCTCGGGCTGTGCACGTTCGTCTGCCCCGGCAAAACCGAGTACGGCCCTCTGCTCCGGCACAACCTGGAAATAATCGAGAAGGAAGGCTGATGAAGCATCTCCGGGACTTCCGTGCCGTTGACAGCGAGCCGGAGCCCCGGTAGTTGGCCGCAACCCGAAATGATCGACCGCCGCAGATGAAACTCCTCAGAGATCTGCTCGACCAGGCCGCCCCGCACTTCCACCGCGGCGGCATGCTCGAGCGCTTTTACCCGGCGTACGAGGCGGCGGACACTTTTCTGTACACCCCGGGCGAGGTCACACGGGGGGCTTCCCACGTGCGCGACTCACTCGACGTCAAGCGCATGATGATAACCGTCGTCGTCTCCCTGGTCCCCTGCATCTTCATGGCGATGTGGAACACCGGGTACCAGGCAACCTGGCGATGGCGGAGATGGGGCTGGCCTCGGCGGGCGGGTGGCGCGGGGTCGTCATCGACGTCCTCGAGATCGGTTACGATCCGGGCAACATCATCGCCAACCTGGTCCACGGGGCCCTCTACTTCATCCCGGTCTTTCTCGTGTGCAACATCGTGGGGGGTACCTGGGAGGCGCTGTTCTCGATAATCCGCCGCCACGAGATAAACGAGGGTTTCCTGGTAACGGGGATGCTGTTTCCCCTGACCCTGCCGCCGACGATTCCCCTGTGGCAGGTGGCGATCGGCATCAGTTTCGGCGTCGTCATCGGCAAGGAGATTTTCGGAGGCACCGGCAAGAACTTCCTCAATCCGGCCCTTACGGCGAGGGCGTTCCTGTACTTCGCCTACCCGGTTGAGATAACCGGCGACAAGATCTGGGTCGCCGTCGACGGCTACTCCTTCGCCACCCCGCTGGGCAAGGTGCCTGCCGACGGCATCGGCGCCCTGAGCACGACGTCCCTGTGGGACGCCTTCCTCGGGACCATCCCCGGATCGATGGGGGAGACCTCCTTCCTCGCCTGCGCCATCGGAGCCGCCATCCTGATAGGGAGCAGGATCGGCTCGTGGCGCATCATGCTGAGCATGACGTTGACAACCCTGGTCTTCGGGTGGCTGATGACGCTGGTCGAAAGCGATACCAACCCGATGTTCGCCATGAGCCCGCTGTGGCACCTCTTCCTCGGCGGTTTCGCCTTCGGTTGCGTGTTCATGGCCACCGATCCGGTGTCGGCGACGTTCACGAACCGCGGCAAGTGGTTTTACGGCGGCCTGATCGGGGCGATGACGATTCTTATCCGCGTCGTCAATCCCGCCTTTCCGGAGGGGGTGATGCTGGCGATACTCTTCGGCAACGTGTTCGCCCCGGTAATCGACTATTTCGTGGTGCAGGCAAACGTCAAGCGGCGCCTTCTGCGGACCGCCGGTTGACGGGGGAGGCGAGCGGAGCCCATGCCAAAAGAGACCATCGGCAAGACCTTCTTCGTCGCCGCCGCCCTGTGCGTGGTCTGCTCACTCCTCGTTTCCACCGCCGCGGTGAAGCTGCGCCCCACCCAGGGGATCAACAAGCTGCTCGACAAGAAGCGGAACATCCTGACGGCGGCCGGCCTCTTCGACGAGAGCAGACCGATCGACGAGCTGTTCGAGAGCATCGAGGAGAAGGTGGTCGACCTGGCCAGCGGCGAGTACGTCGACATCGACCCGGACCAGTACGATCAGCGCGCCGCCGCCCGGGATCCCGACAAAAGCGTCGCCATCCCGGCGGGACGCGACCCGGCAGGCATCAAGCGCCGCGCCAGGCTCGCCGCCGTGTATCTCGTCTACAGGAAGGGGGAGATCGACAAGGTGATCCTTCCCGTTCACGGCAAGGGACTGTGGTCGACCCTCTACGGTTTCCTCGCCCTCGACATCGAGGACGTCAATACCATCCGCAGTCTCGTATACTATGAACACGGGGAGACGCCGGGCCTGGGCGGCGAGGTCGACAACCCGCGCTGGAAGGCGCTGTGGAACGGCAAGCGGGCCTTCGACGAGGAGGGGCGGATCGCCATCGAGGTCCTCCGCGGCCTCGTGGACGCCAGCAGCCCCAGGGCCGTCCACCAGGTCGACGGGCTTTCAGGCGCGACGATCACCTCGCGCGGTGTGAGCAACACTCTGCGGTACTGGTTGGGCGAGGACGGGTACGGCCCCTTCCTCGACCGCCTGAAGCGAAAAGGAGCAACCCATGGGTAAAGCCAGGGAAACGCTGCTGCACCCCGTTCTGGACGATAACCCGATCGCCCTGCAGATCCTGGGAATCTGCTCGGCCCTCGCGGTGACCAGCAAGCTCGAGACCTCGATCACCATGTGCCTGGCGGTGATCTTCGTCCTCGTTTTTTCGAATGCCGCCGTCAGCCTCATCCGCGCCCATATCCCGACCAACATCCGCATTATCGTCCAGATGACGATAATCGCCTCGCTCGTCATCGTCGTCGATCAGTTCCTGCGCGCCTACGCCTTCAATATCAGCAAACAGCTTTCGGTGTTCGTCGGCCTGATCATCACCAACTGCATCATAATGGGCCGGGCCGAGGCGTTCGCGATGAAGAACGGCCTCTTCACGAGCATGCTCGACGGGCTCGGCAACGCCCTGGGTTACAGCCTCATTCTCCTGGTGGTAGGGGTGTTCCGGGAGTTGTTCGGCTCCGGCAAGCTGATGGGGATCGAGGTGTTGAGGCTCGCGACGGAAGGAGGATGGTACGCTCCCAACGGGCTGATGCTCCTGCCCCCGAGCGCGTTTTTCATCATCGGGGTCTTCATCTGGGTCCTGCGTTCGTTCAAGAAGGAACAGATTGAAAAGGAAGGTCACTGATGCTGGAAGCCTACCTGAACCTGTTCGTGAAAGCGGTGTTCGTCGAGAACATCGCCCTCGCCTTCTTTCTCGGGATGTGCACCTTCCTGGCGGTGTCGAAACGGGTCTCGACGGCGTTCGGCCTCGGGGTGGCCGTGATTGTCGTGCAGGGAATCACCGTCCCGATCAACAACCTGGTCTACCAGCACCTGCTCAAGGCCGACGCCCTGGCATGGGCGGGGCTCACCGGAGTCGATCTCACCTTCGTCGGACTGATCAGCTACATCGGGGTGATCGCGGCCAGCGTCCAGATCCTCGAGATGTTCCTCGACAAGTACGTCCCCGCCCTTTACAACGCCCTCGGCATCTTTCTGCCGCTGATCACCGTCAACTGCGCCATCCTCGGGGGATCGCTGTTCATGGTCGAGCGCGACTACAACTTCGGCGAGAGCGTGATCTTCGGACTCGGTTCGGGAGTCGGGTGGGCCCTGGCGATCGTCGCCCTGGCGGGAATCCGCGAAAAGCTCAAGTACAGCGACGTGCCTCCGGGGCTGCGCGGCCTGGGCATCACCTTCATGACCGTCGGACTCATGGCGATGGCGTTCATGGCCTTTTCGGGAATCCAGCTTTAATGCATCCGCTTTCTTTTCAGGGACAGTTGGCTTGAATGACTGAGATCGTCTCCGGAGTAGGTATGTTCAGCGGGGTGGTCCTCATGCTGGTGGGGATCATCCTCGTCGCCCGGTCCAGGCTCGTGGCTACCGGGGATGTGAGTATTCTGATCAACGAGGACGAAGACCGCTCGCTGTCGGTACCGGCCGGGGGCAAGCTGCTCAATGTCCTCGCCGACAACGAGATTTACGTCTCCTCGGCCTGCGGTGGAGGCGGCACCTGCGCCCAGTGCCGGGTCCAGGTGCACGATGGGGGTGGAGACATCCTGGCCACCGAGCTCGAGCATATCACCCCCCGCGAGGCGCGTGAGGGGGACCGGCTCTCCTGCCAGGTCACCGTCAAGCAGGACATGAAGATCGAGGTGCCGGCCGAGGTCTTCTCGGTGCGGCGCTGGGAGTGCGAGGTGGTGTCGAACGACAACGTCGCCACATTCATCAAGGAGCTCGTCCTCAAGCTGCCCGAGGGGGAAATTCTCGATTTCGAGTCCGGCGGATTCATCCAGATCGAGGTGCCTCCGTTCGAGTGCAGCTTCCGCGAATTCGACGTCGACGAGCGTTTCCATGAAGACTGGGACCGGTTCAACGTCTGGAACCTGCGCACCGTCAATCGCGATCCCGTCTTCCGCGCCTATTCGATGGCCAACCACCCGGCCGAGGGGAACATGATGATGCTCAACATCCGCATCGCCACTCCTCCCGTCGACCGGGCGACCGGAACCTGGGAAAAAGTGAACCCCGGTGTGGTATCGTCCTATACCTTCAAACTGAAGCCGGGGGACAAGGTGACGATCTCCGGACCCTACGGGGAGTTCTTCATTCAGGACACCGACCGCGAGATGGTCTACATCGGCGGCGGCGCCGGCATGGCCCCGCTGCGCTCCCACGTATTCCACCTGTTCCACACCTTGCAGACGAAACGCAAGGTCTCGTACTGGTACGGGGCGCGCTCGAGCAAGGAGCTGTTCTACGAAGAGCACTTCCTCGACATCGAGAAGCATTTCCCCAACTTCTCCTGGCACGTGGCGATGTCGGAGCCTCTGCCGGAAGACAACTGGACCGGGCACACCGGCTTCATTCACCAGGTGGTGCTCGAGGAGTACCTGAGCAAGCACCCGGCTCCCGAAGACGTCGAGTACTACCTGTGCGGGCCGCCGATGATGTTGCAGGCGGTGCTGCGCATGCTCGACGACCTGGGCGTCGAAGAGGAGATGATCCGCTTCGACGACTTCGGTTCCTAGGGCCCGGGAAAACGGATTCACCCGACCCGGACGGAAGCAGCCCGGGCGGGCAACGCCGCGCGCCTTCCACCGCGGCCGGTGAGGTTCGATGGACACTTTCCTCTCAGCCCTCCTGGTTTTCGCTCTCGTCGTCGTGGCGATGGCGGTCGGAGTCATCCTCGGAAACCGCACCATCAAGGGTTCGTGCGGCGGCCTCGGCGCCATGCGCGACGAGTTGGGGGAGCCGATGTGCGAGTGCGGGGCCGCGGAAGGGGATGCCTGCGCCGGTGGCCGGGAAGGCTCCGTGTACCGGCCGCCGTTGGAGTCGACAGAGGCGGTCAGCCGGTAGCCGGGACGGATCGCCGCGGGGGCCGCGGGATCCGTCGATGACCGGGCTTCCCCGGGGGCGCGGGGAGCGGCCATGTTCCGGCGTTGCCCAACGGCCGCCGAAACTCCCACCCCGGTTCCGCCCGGAGATCCTGACCGACCTGCCGAGGCGCCAGCGCATCCCGGTCGAAACCTCTTTTTTGCTGCAGGTTCAGAAGATGGCGGACTCCGATTCAACCAGCCCGGATGAAAAGAGCCAGCCTCGCAAGGCTCTCGGCTCTTTCGCGCAGGCCGGAGTCTACATCGGATCCGGCTTTCAGTTTGCCGCCGCGATCGCCGCCGGGCTGTTCGCCGGCTGGTGGCTCGACGGCAAGCTCGGAACCTCGCCGCTGCTGCTGATCGCCGGATGCCTGGCCGGAGCCGCAGCCGGTTTCTGGTATCTCGTACGCAGTCTCGGGAGCGGCACCGGCGAAAAGGGCGAACCCGGTAGAGGAGGGACCCCGCGCTGATGTGGGAGAGCGTTCTCTCCGGTCTGGCGCTGGCCGCCGTTTACGCCTCTGTCTCGTGGCTGACCATACAGTGGTCCTGGAAACGCAGCCCGGCCCTCCTCGTGCAGGTGTTCCTCGGCGGCATGGTTGTGCGCCTGCTGGCGACAGGACTGGCGCTGGCCCTGATCTTCAAGTTCACCGCCGTGCACAAGGCCCCTTTCGCCGCCGCATTCGCAGCGGCGTTTCTCGCCTTCCAGATTGCGGAGATCGCCTTCGTCATCCGCAGGCGCGAAAACGAGCGCACCCGTCCCCGAGCCGCCGCGAACCCTGATTCGCAAGGTGGAGATCGCGGCATTTGACAGAAGCCGGGGCCCCATTAAGTTTACCCGGCTGAACATTCCGCAGTGGAAGTTTTCCGGTTCGTTTCCGCAAATAAAACAGTGCCGTTACCGGTAGCCATCGAGTCTGGGTTGAATGGCAAGCGATGCGAGCGCGGCTGACGCCGCGGATGGAAAAATAGATATCATCGGGCACGTCATGGATGCCGGGCATCTGGAGGTGCCCTTCATCAATGCCCACCATATCCTCGACGGCAGAATAGAGCTTCCTCAGTTCGAACCGGTTTTCGGCATAGACCTTTCCATCACCCGCCACGTCGTGGTGATGTGGGTGGCCAGCGCCCTGCTGATCGCCCTGCTCGTCAGCGCCTTCCGCAAGCCGGGCCTCGTTCCCGGCGGCCTCGCCAACTTTTTCGAAGCGATCATCCTGTTCATACGCGACGAAGTCGTGCAACCGGTGATGGGGGATCACGGCAAACCGTTCCTGCCGTTTTTCCTGACCCTCTTCTTCTTCATCCTGTTCCTCAACCTTCTCGGACTGATACCCTACAGCGCAACCGCTACCGGCAACGTGTCGGTCACCGCGGCCCTTGCCCTGGTAACCTTCGGCATAACGCAGGTGGTGGGAATCGCCAACAACGGTCCCCTCGGTTACGCCAAAAGCCTGGTGCCGTCCGGCATGCCGGTCTGGCTGCTGCCGATCATGGTTCCCATCGAAGTTCTCGGCATGCTGGTAAAGCCGTTTGCGCTGTGCATCCGCCTGTTCGCCAACATGATCGCCGGGCACGTCGCCATACTGGTGTTCCTGGCGATGATCATAATGTTCAAGAGCTATTTCCTCGCGCCGGTGTCGGTGGTTTTCGCCGCCGCGATATACCTGTTCGAAATCTTCATTGCCTTCGTGCAGGCATTCATTTTCACCCTGTTGTCGGCGCTTTTCATCAACATGGCCGCCCACCCCGATCACTGACGGAGACCGCGGCCCCCAGCTGACATGCAAGAGATGATTCAATCACATCAGAAGGAGAGCATCTAATGGAGTTTGCACTTTTGGGCGCCGGGATCGGAGCCGGACTCGCTGCTATCGGCGCCGGCATCGGCGTCGGCCTGATCGGCAACGGAGCCATGGAGGGCATCGCCCGCCAGCCGGAGGCCGTTGGCGACATCCGCACCAACATGATCATCGCCGCGGCGCTGGTCGAGGGAGTCGCCCTGCTCGGCGAGATCATCTGTTTTCTCATTGTCTTCAAGTAAGGACGCCTGTGCTCGCAGGAGTCCGTGGCAGAGAATCGGAGCCGGACCAGGGAGGCAGCCAGTCTGGCGCCGGTTTGCACGGCCATGCCCAGCGCCGGGTGCTCATCACGGATTCGAGCGACGCAGCGGGGCTTACCTGACAGGACACAAAACTTTAAGGGCGGATCATGTTGCTGGAGCCTCACGCAGGCCTGATTGCCTGGACGATAATCACATTCGTGGTGGTGCTGGTTGTTCTCAAGCGATTCGTGTGGACGCCTCTGCTCGAAGCCCTGGACGAGCGCCAGCGGCGGATTCGCGAAGCTCTGGAGGGAGCGGAAAAGGCGCGCGACGAAGCCCGGGCCACCCTGGCGGAAAACCAGAAGGTGCTCGCCGGGGCAGAGGCCGAAGCCCGCGACATCGTCGCCCAGGCGCGGGAAGCAGCCGAGCGGGTGCGTTCCGACCTGGTCTCCGAGGCTCGCCGGGAGGCCGAGCAGACCCTGGAGCAGGCGCGCCGGACCATTGAGAGCGAAAAACTCGCCGCCCTGGGGGAGCTGCGCCGGGAAGTCGCCGACCTCGCGGTGCGCGCCGCCGGGGAGATTCTTGACGCCAATCTCGACGACGAGCGAAATCGCCGTCTCGTCGACGACCTGATCGCGGGTGTTCCCGAGGATCCCCCGCGATGACCTGGGGACCTGAAGCAGATGCGGGGTAGTTCGCACTCGTGAGAGCCCAGGAAGTCGTCCGCAGGTACGCCGTCACGCTGCTCGAAGCTTCGCAAGAGAGCGGTGTCGGCGAGGAGGAGATTCGCCGCGACATCGAGGGCCTGGAGGCTGCCCTGCGAGGTTCGGACGAGCTGGCTGAGTTCCTGCGTAATCGCTGCTTCAGCCCGAGGCCAAGCGGTCCGGCCTCGAGGCCTTGTTCAGCGGCAGGGTTCAGCCATTGACCCTCAACTTCCTCAGACTGCTTGTGGAGCGCCGCCGCATCGGCCTGCTGCCCGAAATCGCGCGCGGGTTCCTCGACCTCCTGGACCGGCGGTCGGGGATGGCCACGGCGCAGGTCACCTCCGCCGTGGCGTTGACGCCTGAGCAGGAAGAGCGCCTGCGGGGGCGGCTGGCGGCGTACACGGGGCTGCGGATCCGCCTCGACGCGAGCGTCGATCCCGGCCTCGGGGGAGGTCTGGTCGCCCGGGTCGACGATCTCGTGTTCGACGGTTCTGTGGAAACTCAGCTCGAGCGTCTGCGCGCGCGCCTGATGGAGGCGTGAGGGAGGGGCAGTGGCGGCAAATACCGTATTCGATACCGAGCGCAGGAGGATGTAGACGATGCCCGCAGAGGCAATGGTTCAACCTGACGAGATATCCCGGATTCTCAAGCAACAGCTGTCGGGATTCGAAAAGGAGATAGACGTATACGAAACCGGGACGGTCCTGTACGTCGGGGACGGGATCGCGCGCGTGCACGGATTGTCCAACGCCCGCGCTACCGAACTCGTGGAGTTCCCGCACGGCATCATGGGCATGGCTCTCAACCTCGAGGAGGACAACGTCGGCTGCGTGCTCTTCGGCGACGACACCCTGATCAACGAAGGGGACCGGGTGAAACGCACCGGCCGCATCGTCGAGGTGCCGGTGGGGGAAGAGCTCCTCGGGAGAGTCGTCAACCCCCTGGGCCAGCCGATCGACGGCAAGGGTGAGGTCGACGCCGGCCGCACGCTCCCCGTCGAGCGCAAGGCCCCCGGGGTCATCGAACGCCAGCCGGTACACGAGGCCCTGCAGACAGGCATCAAGATCATCGATGCCACGGTTCCGATCGGACGCGGACAGCGCGAGCTCATCATCGGGGACCGCCAGACCGGAAAGACGGCGATCGCCGTCGATACGATCATCAACCAGCACGACCAGGACGTTAAGTGCATATACGTCGCCATCGGCCAGAAGGCGTCGACCGTGGCCAAGGTCGTCGCCGAGCTCGAGGCGAACGGAGCCATGGAGTACACCGTCGTTGTGTCGGCGACCGCTTCCGACCCGGCGCCGCTGCAGTTCCTCGCTCCGTACGCGGGGGCTTCGATGGGGGAGTACTTCCGCGACAACGGGCAGCACGCCCTGATCATCTACGACGATCTCTCGAAACAGGCATGGGCGTACCGGGAGATGTCCCTGGTGCTGCGGCGCCCGCCGGGCCGCGAAGCCTACCCCGGCGACGTCTTCTACCTGCACTCGCGGCTGCTGGAGCGCGCCGCGAAAATGAGCGACGAAAAGGGTGGCGGCTCGCTGACGGCGCTCCCTGTGATCGAGATCCTCGAGGGGGACGTCTCGACTTTCGTGCCGACAAACGTCATCTCGATCACCGACGGCCAGATCCTGCTCAAACCGGAACTGTTCTACAGCGGCAACAGGCCGGCGATGGATGTCGGCGCCTCGGTGTCCCGTGTCGGCAGCGACGCCCAGACGAAGGCGATGAAGGCGGTTGCCCGCACGATCAAGGGGGACATCTCGCGCTACAACGAGGTGAAGGCGTTCGCCCAGTTCGGGACCTCGGACCTCGACCAGTCGACGCGCAACCTGCTCAACCGCGGCGAGAAGCTGATGGAGATCCTCAAGCAGGGGCAGTATTCCCCGCAGTCCCTCGAAGAGGAAACGGTGGCCCTGTCGGCCATAGACCACGTGCTCGATCTGCCGACCGCGGAGGTGCTCCGCTTCGAGGTTGAGCTCCTCGCCCACATGCGCGACCGCCAGCCCGACCTGATGCGCAAAATCAGGGAGAGCCGCGATCTCGACGACGGAACGAAGGAGACGCTCGCCGGCGCCATCGAGGAATTCAAACGCGGTTTCCGCCCCTCGGAGGGCTGAGGGCGAAGACTGATCGATGGCCACCCTGCGCGAGCTTCGCACCCGCGTCGCCAGCATCTCCAACATTCAGCGCGTCACCAACGCGATGCAGATGGTGGCGGCGGCGAAGATGCGGCGCGCGCAGGATGCCATCCTGGCGGCGAGACCGTATGCCGTTCAGCTCGACCTCGTCCTGCGGCGCCTGCAGGGGAGCGTCGACACCTCGCAGCACGCGCTGCTCGCCGAGAGCAGGGAGGGGCGTGAGCTGCTGGTCGTGGTCACGGCGGACCGGGGCCTGTGCGGTGGCTTCAACGGCAACATCTGCCGGCGCGCGCAGAGCGAGCTTCAGCAGGCCGGTCCCGATTCCGTCAATCTGGTGACCATCGGCCGCAAGGGGCGCGACTATTTCCGCAGCCGCGGCTTCGAGGCAGCCCTCGACTACCCCGACCTGTTCCGGGCCCTCGACTACTCGCAGGCAGTCGCGATCGGCCATGACCTGATGCAGCGGTTTCGCGACGGGGAGGTCGGCCGCGTGTCGCTCGTGTTCAGCGAGTTCCGCTCGGTTTCGCAGCAGGTGCCCGTGATCACCCAGCTGCTGCCGATAGTTCCCCCGGAGGAAGGGGAGGCCGACGCGGAGGGCGAGGATTCGAGCCGGGACTACCTGTTCGAACCGGAGCCTGCCGTCCTGCTCGAACAGCTGGTTCCGCGCCAGGTCAACGTGCAGATCTGGCGCGCCCTGCTCGAATCGAACGCCGGTTTCTACGCCGCCCAGATGACGGCGATGGACAACGCGACGAAAAACGCCGGCGAGATCATCGAAGAACTGACGCGGGAGATGAACAAGGAGCGCCAGGCTTCCATCACCCTCGAGCTGATGGACATAGTCGGAGGCGCCGAGGCAGTAGCGCAGTAGCTGGTTGAGGACGGCGGGACAAACAAGAGCCTTAGTGCACTGAGAGACGAGGTGGGTTCGGTCATGAAGGAAGGAACGGTCAGGGAAATCATCGGCGTCGTTCTCGACGTCGATTTCGGCGGGCAGGAGCTGCCCCCCATCTACAACGCCCTCGAAGTCGTCGAGGAAGATCGTCCCGGCGACGAGCGCCTGGTGCTCGAGGTGCAGCAGCATCTCGGCGAGGACCTGGTGCGCTGCGTGGCGATGGACTCGACGGACGGCCTGACCCGGGGCGCCCGCGTCATCGACACGGGAGCGCCGATCGAGGTTCCTGTGGGAGAGGAGGTGCTAGGGCGGCTGTTCAACGTCATCGGCGAGCCTATCGACGGCAAGGGGCCGGTCTCGGACGACGCTCCCCGCCTGCCGCTGCACCGGGCCGCTCCCGATCACCGGGAGCAGGTTACCTCCGACCAGATGCTCGAGACCGGCCTCAAGGTCCTCGACCTGATCTGCCCCTTCGCCCGCGGCGGCAAGCTCGGCCTTTTCGGGGGCGCCGGTGTAGGCAAGACGGTGGTCCTCAAGGAGCTGATCAACAACGTCGCATCCGGCCACGGGGGCTACTCCGTGTTCGCCGGCGTCGGCGAGCGCACCCGCGAGGGAAACGACCTGCTGCACGAGTTGATCGAGGCGGACGTCCTCGACAAGACGGCGATGGTGTTCGGGCAGATGAACGAGCCTCCCGGCGCCCGCCAGCGCATCGCCCTCACCGGTTTGACCATGGCCGAGCACTTCCGCGAGGAAGCGGGCCAGGACGTGCTGCTGTTCATCGACAACATCTTCCGCTTCATTCTCGCCGGCGCCGAGGTCTCCGCGCTTCTGGGCCGCATGCCGTCGGCGGTGGGCTACCAGCCGACCCTGGCGACCGAGATGGGCGCCCTGCAGGAGCGCATCACCACGACGCAGAAAGGGTCGATAACCTCGGTTCAGGCGATCTACGTGCCCGCCGACGACTACACCGACCCGGGGGTGGTCTCGGCGTTCGCCCACCTCGACGGCAGCATCGTGCTGGAGCGCTCGCTCGCCGACCAGGGCCTCTACCCGGCGGTCGATCCGCTGGCGTCGAACTCGAGGATCCTCGATCCGCGCGTCGTCGGAGAGGAGCACTACCAGGTGGCCCAGAGGGTGCAGGAAGTCCTGCAGCGATACCGCGACCTGCGCGAGATCATCGCCATTCTCGGCATCGACGAGCTCTCCGACGAGGACAAGATCATCGTCTCAAGGGCGCGCAAGATTCAGTTCTTCCTCACCCAACCCTTCCACGTGGCGGAGGCTTTCACCGGAAAGCCGGGGGAATACGTCAGGATCGAGGACACCGTGCGCGGATTCAAGGGCCTCGTCGAAGGGGAGTACGACGACGTGCCGGAACAGGCGTTCTACCTGGTCGGAACCGCCGAGCAGGCGGTCGAGCAGGCCGGGAAGCTGTAGGGAACGAGGCGAGTTCCCGCATGGCTGCCTACCAGTTGGAAATCGTCACTCCGTCCGGGACCGTCTACTCCGGTTCCGTGGAGAGCTTGCAGGCTCCCGGAAGCCTGGGCTCGTTCGGGGTGCTCTCCAGGCATGCCCCGATGATCGCCGGGATGAAGACAGGCCGTCTCGCCTTCACCGAAGAAGGGGCCGGCGAAGCCCTCGCCATGGCCTGCAGCGGCGGCTTCGTCGAGGTTCTCGGGGACCGGGTCACGGTGCTTGCCGAGGCCGCCGAGTTCGGTGACGGGATCGATGTCGCCCGTGCCGAGGCCGCCCGCGAACGCGCGCGCCGGAGGCTCGCCCGGGAGGCGGATGTGGATCGGGTCAGGGCGGAGGCAGCCCTGGTGCGGGCCCTTACCCGAATCCGGCTCGCCGGCGAGGCCTGACATGCCCGGCTCGGAGCTGTCCCCGGAACTGCGGGATTTTCTACGGCGCTACGTACCTCTGATCGAAGAGGAGATGTTCTCCTTCCTGCCCGTCCAGGAGCCGGAGGAGTTCATGTACCGACCGATGCGCGATTATCCCGAACGCGGGGGAAAGCGCCTGCGCCCGACGCTGGTCCTGATGGCCTGCGACGCCCTGGGCGGCGACCTGCGAAAAGCGGTGCGCACAGCCTCGGCGTTCGAGATGTTCCAGTCGTTCGCCGTCATCCACGACGACATCGAGGACGACTCGGAGTTCCGCCGGGGAAAGCCGTGCATCCACAAACTTTACGGCATTCCCCTGAGCATCAACGTCGGCGATGCCCTCTACGCGAAGGTGTTCGAGATCCTGTGCGCGAACCGCGGCCTCCTGGGTTCCGAGATAAGCCTGGACCTGATCGACGAAATGATCCGCGGATCAATGCAGACCCTGGAGGGTCAGGCCTACGACATCGGCTGGATCCGCCGGCAGCATATCCCCACGGAAGAAGAGTTCATGGTCATGGTGACGAAGAAGACGGGGTGGTACACCGGCCGGGGGCCCTGCACCGCGGGGGCGATCGTGGCCGGGGCCGGGGAGCGCGAGCGCCGTCAGATCGGTGATTTCGGCGAGGCGATGGCTGTCGCCTTCCAGATCAGGGACGACGTCCTCAACCTGCTGAGTCCGGCGCAGGATGAAGAGGAAGCGCCCGGTTTGACTTCGGGGGGTTATGGCAAGGAGCGCGGAGGCGACATCGCCGAAGGCAAACGGACCCTGCTGGTGATCGACCTGCTGCGCAAGTGCACCGCGGAAGAGCGCGCCGACGTCCTCGAGATCCTCGGCCTGCAGCGCGACCTGACGACGCGGGACCAGATCGAGCGGGTCATCGGGCTGATCGAGTCGTACGGTTCGCTGCAGTACGCCGACGGGGTCGCTACTCGAAAAGCGGACGAGGCGCTTGCGCTGCTGCAACGGACGCCGCCAAGCGCATCCCGGGATCTCCTGGAGGAGATGCTGGAGTTTTTCGTCCAGCGCGCTTTCTAGCTGCGTGCCGTGCCGGCCCCAGCTGGCCGATCACTTCCTCCGCAAGGGGGCGAAGGTTGCGCTGCAGCCGGCTCCGCCCCCGGTTCACCCGCGACTTCACCGTGCCGACGGGACACTCGATGATCTTGGCGATCTCTTCGTACGAGAGGCCGTTGAGGTCCCTGAGCACGACGGCGTCGCGAAACTCGTCGGGCAATGTCTGAATCGCCGTCTTCACGGACTGGTGGACGGTCTTGGTGTCGGTCACTTCCCCGGGCAGGGCCTCGCCATCCACCGGCTCGTAGAACGGGGTGCGCTCTTCGTCATCGGCAGGACCCGTGGGAACCCAGTGCCAGCGCTTGCGGCGTCTGAGCTCGGTCTTGGCCAGGTTGCCGGCGATGGTGTAGAGCCAGGTCGAAACCTGTTCGATGGCGGGAAACTGTGAACGGTGTCGGAGGCATCTTAGAAAGGTCTCCTGAACGATGTCCTCCGAGGTTTCGCGGTCGCCGACGAAGCGATAGACGAAGTTCTGCAGGGGGACGCGGTAGCGGCGCACCAGAATCGCCAGGGCGCTCGAGTCTTTCGCGGCGACCATCAGCACCGCCTTGTCCGAGAGTTTTTCGGTCCGTTCCTGGTCCATGGTGGTTGCTTTCATCGCTTTCTCCCCATTCTCTCCCGCCTCGAATCCGGTTTCGGGACGGCTCAATGGGCAGGAAGCAATCACCGTACCACCAGGGAATGGCGACAGCCCGCCCGGCGAGTCCCCGGCACCGCGAACTCCGGCCATGCGACCGGCTTTGGCGGCGATCCGGGGTCTTTTCCAGCAGGCTGGCGGCGGGTTCGGGGCGGCCTGCACACGGTCGGAATCTCCCTCTGCTCCCCTCGTGAAGCGCCCGATTTCAGAAAACCCCGCGAACCGATCCTGGAGGGGCCGTTCGCTGCCGTCATTACTGCAGATGAGCCCTCAGGACTGCGCCGGGGAATCGCCAGGAAACTCTCGGAAACGAGGAGAAAACGGTCCCTGGGCGACCCGTTATTTTGCGGCCGGTCCACTCAGTATTCTGAGACTCCTCAACAATCTGATGCCTCCAGGCACATTGCGGTCCGACTCCGACCGCTCCGTTTTGACGGCTGCTCCGGTCTGCGCCTATCCTTCCCGCATCGCTGACTGCAGGGGGGTGCGCGAGTGAAGGAATTGCGGGAAAGACTGGCGGAGCTTTGCGCTGCCCGGGGAATCGAGCGTTTCTCGCCGGAGGAGATCATCGAGCTCCTGGAGGACGGCGAGGAGGTCGGCTGGATAGTCGAGCAGGTTTCTCCCGGTTCGGACGCTTCCGGAAAGCTGAGGCGGTTGCTGACGGAAATCGCCGCGGAGGCTTCCCCCCTTTCGGAAACGATCGCTTCCAGTTCAGAAGGGGAGTCCCCTGTTCTGGAAGAGGCGGGCTTGGCGGACGGCGAAATTGCCCCGGCGGCCGGGGCCGGGGGTGAAGCCGGGGTGGTGGAGGAGCAGGGGGCCCCGGCGATGGCGGCTGCAACCGCCGGTGATCTTCAAACCGGAAGTCTTCCCGATCTCGATGCTCTGAGGGATATCGAACTCCCTGAAGGCATCGACCGCGGGCAGGTCGAGCAGTTGCTCTCCTCCCCGCAGGGGGCGCTGCTGGCGGATTTCGGTCTTTTCTGTCAGGAGAAGGGGGTGTCACCGGATGAGGCCGCGGCGATGGGCAGGGATGCGGAAGGCCCCATCGCGGAATTGCGCGAGGAGTGGCTCTCCACCCCGCGCCCATCCCTTGGCGGGCGCATGCCTTCCGATCTGCTCCAGGAAGGCGGGATGTTCGACAAGGTCGAGACCTACCGGCGCGAGGTTCCGAAAATCGGCCGCAACGACCCGTGCCCGTGCGGCAGCGGGAAGAAATACAAAAGATGCTGCGGCAGGGGAGGATAGCGGGATGGAACTGCGGCCCTCGGAGCGAATAGAGGGGGTTGCCATCGCCGAACTGGAGGCATTCGGGGATGAGCGCGGCTGGTTCGCCGAGTCCTTTCGCAGCGAGTGGTTCCCCCACATCTCCTGGATTGAGCTCCAGTGCAACCGCTCCGAATCGAGGGCGGGAACGGTGCGGGGACTGCATTACCATCATCAGCAGGTCGACTACTGGCAGTGCCTCGCCGGAACCCTGCGCGTCGGCCTCTACGACCTGCGGCGCTCCTCCCCCACCCGCGGACAGGGCGAAATCCTGCAGCTCGATCAACGGCACCCCCAGGGGCTGTTCATACCCTGCGGAGTAGCGCACGGTTTCCTGGCGCTGACCGACGTCACCCTGACCTACGTGGTAAACCGCTACTACGCCGGCGGCGCCGACGAGTACTCCCTCGCCTGGGACGATCCGCAGCTCGGGCTCGACTGGGAGGTGGGGGCAGGGGAAGTCCTCGTTTCATCCCGGGACAAGGCCAGCCCCCGGCTCGGTCAGCTGAACGAAGCCGACCTTCCCGAATAGGGGGATTTGCCATGGGGGACTGCGGTGGAGGCGGCCGGGCCCGCCTGATCGAGCAGCTGATCGCTCGCCAGGCCTTGCGCATAGCTCCAGCGGGAGAGGTGTTCTGGTACACCTCTGGAACCGTGGGACCCTACTACATAAACACCCATTTCCTGTTCGGCGGACCTGAAAAAGCCGGTGAGCTGCTGGCTTTCATCGACGCCGAAAAGGAGAACGTCGGCCGCTTCGTCCCGGAGATTTCCGCCCGTTGCCGCGACATGTACGGCAGCGACCCGGTCTACGCAGAGGTGGTCGATTCGCTCGCGGCGACCCTGAGGCCGAAAAGGGCTTCCCTGGAGATGATCTCCGGCGGGGAGCGCCGCGACTGGTTCTTCTCGGTGGCGGTCGCGCACAAGCTCGACCTGCCCCATCTCTTCCTGTACAAGGACAGGCGGGGGTTTCTTGGCCGGGACCGCGACGCGGTCGAGGCGGGCGACCTGACCGGCAGGTGTTCCGCCCATGTTGCAGACCTGGTCACCGAGGCGTCGAGCTATCGCAATGCCTGGGTTCCCGCCCTGCGCAGCCGCGGGGGGCGTCTCGCCTGGGCCGCCAACGTCATCGACCGCGCCCAGGGAGGCGACGAGGTGCTGAGATCACTCGGGGTGGAGTCCTGGAGTCTGCTGCGGGTTGATGAAGAGCTTTTCGCCGAGATGCTGCGGCGCAACCTGATCGATGCCGATCAGAAGGCGGTTCTGGAGGCCTACCGCCGCGATCCGCACGGGTCGATGCGCCGCTTCCTCGAGAACCATCCCCGGTTTCTGGAAGCGGCACTGGAGAGCGACGACCCGCGCACCGCGGAACGCGCCCGCCTGCTGGCGGAGGGCGACCTCTACGGGCTTCACCCCGGCTGAGGGACGAGGCCGCCGCCCCTCAGCCCGCCGCCTCTCCGAAGGCTTCCGGCTCCACCTGCACCGACACCATCTGCGACACACCCTCCTCCGGCATGGTGACGCCGTGAAGGGTGTCCGCCGCGGACATGCTGAGCTTGTTGTGGGTCACCAGGATGAACTGCGTCGACTCGGCGAATTCGCTGACCACGCGGATGAAGCGGCCGATGTTGACGTCGTCGAGGGGGGCGTCGACCTCGTCGAGAATACACCAGGGACTCGGTTTCACCTGGTAAATGGCGAACAGCAGGGCGATGGCGGTCAGAGCGCGCTCGCCGCCCGACAGCAGGGCGATGCTCTGCAGCCTCTTTCCTCGCGGGCGGGCGCTGATCTCGATCGCAGCTTCGAGTGCGTCGACGTCAGGCTCGAGCACGAGATCCGCTTCACCTCCGGGGAAAAAGCGGCGGAAGGTCTCCCTGAACTTTTCGCGGATTTCCACGAAGGTCTCGCGGAACATGCGGCGCGCGGTGCGGTCGATCAGCTGCAGTGTCCTGCGGAGGTCCTCCGCGGCGGCGAGCAGGTCGTCCCGCTGTTGCACCAGGAAATCGTAGCGCTCCCGCTGCTGGTCGTACTCCTCGATGACCCCGACATGCACCGTGCCGAGGCGCTCGAGGGAGCGCCTCACCAGTCCGAGCCGCTCCTCGGTCCCCAGGGGATCGAACTCCTCCTCGACGACCGGTCCCTGCGTCTCGACTTCGACATTCACTTCATCCTGGAGGCGCTCGCGGATGCGTTCCGCATCGTTCTCCAGTTCGGTGATCTTCAACTGAAGCTGGTAAGTCCGCTCGCGCTCGGAGGAGAGCGTTTTTTGCAGTTTGCCGATCTCCCCTTCGAGGTCGCGGGAGCGGGTCAGGGCCTCCTGCCAGGCCAGCTGGTTCCCGTCGCGGTTGTTCGCCAGCTGGTCGCGCAGCTGGTGCAGTCGGCGGACTTCCGCCTCTGACTGCTTCTCGGTTGACAGCAGTTGGTCGCAGTCCGAGCTGGCCTGTTCGATCTCAGCGGTCAGCCGGTCGATCTCCCGGCTGTGGCCCTGCCCTATCTGGTCGAGCCTGAGCCCGTCCCTGCGCAGGCTGTCTACCTGCTCGACGGCGCGGGCGCGCTCGACGCGCAGGGCTCCGAGGGTCTCGGAAGCGCCGCGGCGGTCTGCTTCTGCAGTGTGCAGCCTCTGTTCCACTTTCCCGATAGCTGCCTCCGCCCCGGATACCTCCCCCTGCAGTTCAACCAGGCGGTCCCGTTCGGATTCCAGCGCCGAAGCGAGGCTGGCAAACTGTCCTGCAAGCGATTCCGAGCTCTCTTCGACCTCGGAGCTCCGCGAGTCGATACGCTCGCTCTCGGTTCTGATCTCCAAGAGCCGAAGTTCGCAGCTGCGCGCCCGTTCCCTCGATTCCTCCGCCAGAGCCCCGAGATCCGCAGAGTAGCGGTTCAGGACCCGCCGCCGCGATTCGGCGGCCGAGAAGGCAAGCTCGGAACCGGCGAGCCTGGCCCTGTCGCGGGCGATCTCCCGGCGCAGGCGGTCGATCTCGGCGGCGCGGCCGAGTATGCTTCGGTCCTCTTCCCGGGAGGTGCGGCCACCCCTCAGGCAACCGGAAAAATCGATCCCTTCGCCCGCGGCGGTCACCAGCCGGACAGGCTGGGCAATCCCGCGCGCAGCCGCCGCAACGGCGGAATCGATCCCGTCGACCAGGAAGGTGTTGTGCAGCAGACGCTCGACCAGAGGCCGGATCTCGTCCCCGGTTCGCACATGTGCGGACAGGGGGCCGAGAACACCCGGAAGATCCCCTACCGCGGCCGCAGGAGGTGGAGGGAAGTTCCAGTCGAGAGGAAACACCCAGGCTCGGCCGGCAGCGTCCCTCAAGCTGCGGACCGCTTCGAAGGCGGCATCCTCGCTGTCGGCCACCAGCGCCTGCAGGGCGTCCCCGAGGGCGGTCTCGACCGCCAGGTAGTACTCGGATTCCACCTCGATGAGATCGGCCAGCACGCCCCTGAAAAGCTCGCGCCGTTCCGGATCGAGCATGAGGTTCCGCACCCCCTGGGAGTGCCCTTCAAACCCGGACCTGACCTTTTCCAGTACCTGGAGGCGGGCGGCGTTCGCCTCCAGCGATCGCTGGAGGGCGCCTCGCTCCTCGACAGCCCGCCGGAGCTGTTCCTCCACCTCCTTATGGCGCTCCCGGGCGGCGGCGAAATCCCCCTCGACCGCGGTCAGCCGCGATTCCAGCCCGGCCAGTTCCTGCTGCGCTGCGGCCCGGTCCCGGGAGAGCCCATCCTGGGCGCTACCCAGTCCCGACTGTTCAGAAGCGAGCTGCTCACCGGTCCGTTCCAACCCCGCCGCTTCGGCCTGCAGCCTTTCGACGGTGCGGCCGCACTCCTCCCTGTCGCCCAGGGCGGCGCGCAGCCGCGCGTTGGCGGCTTCCAGGGCGCTCTGTCCGCGTTGCCAGGCAGCTTCCGCTTCGGCCATCGACTCTTCCTGGGATTGCAGCCGGCCGCCATCCGAGCTCAGTCTGCTTTCGGCATCCGCGAGGGCGCCGAGGGTCTGCTCCCGCTGCTGACGGGAGGCGGCCAGCTGCTGCTGCTGCCGGTCGCGCTCTTCGGTGGATCGCCGGATGAACTGCTGCCGCGCCCCCCGGCGCTCCCGCACCGCGACCAGGCCCCGCTCCCGTTCGTGCAGCTGCTCGACGCATCGCGTCAGTTCCACCCCCACGGTCTGGAGGTCTTTCTCCAGGGTGGTAACCGCGAGTCTGCGCTTCTCCAGCTCGGTTTCCTGGGTGGTGAGTTCGGTACGCCCGGACACCGACCTCTTCGACAACTCGTCGGACTCCTGCCTCAACGGCTTCAACTGTTCCTGGATCTCGAAGAAACGGTGGCGGCCGAACAGCAGCTCGAGCTGTTCCCATTCCTGGCGCAAGGTCTTGTACCTTCTGGCGCGGCCGACCTGGCGCCCCAGGTAATCGACCTGCCGTTTGACCTCCCCGATGAGATCCTCGAGCCGCGTCAGGTCCGCCTGGGTCGATTCGAGCTTGTTCCAGGTCGAACGCCTGCGGGTCTTGTATTTCGTTATCCCGGCGGCCTCCTCGAGAATGCGCCTCCTGTTTTCGGTGCGTTCGCTGATGATCTCGTCCACCATGCCCTGTTCCATCACCGAGTAGGCGCCGGGACCGAGGCCGGTGTCCATGAGCAGGTTCTGGATGTCGAGAAGCCGGCAGGGGACCTTGTTGAGGAGGTAGTCGCTTTCGCCGGAACGGAACAACCGGCGCGTTACGGTAACCTCGCTGAATTCGATCGGCAGAATGTGGCTGGAGTTGTCAATGGTCAGGGATACTTCCGACATCCCGAGGGGTTTTCGTTGGCGGGTGCCGCTGAAAATCACGTCTTCCATGCGGTGGCCGCGAACCGCTCCGGCCCGCTGTTCCCCGAGGACCCACCGGATCGCCTCGACAATGTTCGACTTGCCGCACCCGTTGGGACCGACGATGGAGGTGATTCCCCTGCCGAAGGGGATCTCGACCCGGGTCAGGAACGACTTGAACCCGAAGATTTCGACATTCGAAAGCCGCACCTATCGAGCTCCTTTACGCGCGTCCCGGGATTCGCGACGCGGAAAGCCCCGCCGCCGCAGGGTTTTTCCGGGAAATTCGACGGACTTGATGAGTGAGAGAAACGATGCGGGAAGACGCCTCGGGGAGATTGCGCTTACAGCGGGGAATGGAACGACGACACTCGAAACCGGAGCAATTGCACAACAGTTGGTGCTGATTGTGGAGAATGATACCACATGTTGAAGTCCCGGTCAAGGCATCGGACCGGGCTGGAGCCAGGGGGTGGGAGGGGACCGGGCCGCACTAGGCGGAGTCCGTCAGATCTCCGTGGTCGTCGTCCATCTGTCCCATTCCGATGATCTGTTCAGCCTGGATCTCCCGCCTGCCGGCGTAGCCGCCGTCCAGCTCGTGCCAGAAGCGGACCTCCGGCTCTCCGCGCTGCCAGCAGATGAAGACCCAGCGCCCTTCGAAGAACGTCGGAAAATCGATGAGCCCCTGATCGAGCCCCCCCGGCGGAAAGCGCATGCCGCGCCCGAGGATCTCGCGCGACACGACCTCGTTCAGGTCGCGTATCAGCGTCTTGGCCGAGGCGGTGTAGCGTTCGTAGGCGGCGCGATCGGGGTTGGTTTCGGCGGCGAGCCGCTCCCCCCACATCACCTCGAGGATCTGGATCTGCCGGCGGATGTCGAAGAGCTCCCGCTTCTTTCCGTCGAGCTGATCGAAAACCGCGTTGAGGACCGGCAGCGAGGCATTTGCCTCCTCGACGGTAAAAGGCCTGCGACCGGGCTGGTTTTTTGCCATGGGACGGCGGTACGGGTTCGGGTTTCGGGGGCGCGGGAGTATACCGAAGCGGTGAGACCGTTGCAATTCCCAGCGGGGCCGGGGGCGCTTGAGCCGGTTTGCCACTGCATGGTCGATGCGGCATATTAGCAGCCCGTTTAGAGTCCATCCGGGCTGCGGCCGGCCCTGGTGGCCGAATCCGGCGTTGCGCTTCCTCCTCGAACCCCCCATTCGGCTCGGTAGCCCGCCTTGTCTTCGACCCCCATGGCTCGGCCTCGCCTGCAGAGCAACTATTCCAGCGGGCTGTTTGGGCCGGCCCGAAAGCGAGGAGGAGACCGGGAGCGAGCGGCAGATGGCGGTAACGGAAGATGACGTCCGCAAAGTGGCGGACCTGGCGCGGCTGCAACTCTCCGACCAAGAGAAAACCCTCCTCGCAGAAGAGCTCAACAGAATCCTCTCCTACATGGAAAAGCTCGACGAACTGGACACCCGGAACGTCGAGCCCACCTCCCACGTTGTCCCGGTCAGCAACCCTTTTCGCCAGGACGAAGCGGAGGCATTTCCCGGCCGGGACGAAATCCTGGCTCTGGGGCCGGATGTCAAGGACGGCTATTTCAGAGTCCCGAAAATCATCGAGTAGTTACCGGCGGCGGCAGCGATGTCGCCGTTTCTTTTTGGCTGTGACCGACCGATCGGTCGCCGGAAACTGCCGGGCGGTTAATCATTCCCGAAAAGGCAAACGCAGTGACAGGTGAGTACGGGGGGCCGAAGTTCGTCATCGTCGCAGGGGGGGTGATGAGCGGGGTCGGCAAGGGCCTGACTACCGCTTCGATCGGGCGCATCCTTTCCGAGTACGGGTACCGCACGACCGCGGTGAAGATCGATCCCTACATCAACTACGACGCCGGCACCCTGCGTCCGACGGAGCACGGCGAGGTCTGGGTTACCGACGACGGCGGCGAAATCGATCAGGATCTCGGCAACTACGAGCGCTTCCTCGGGCTCGACCTGCCGCGTCAGAACAACCTCACTACCGGTCAGATCTACCACAGCGTGATCGAGCGCGAGCGGCGCGGCGACTATCTCGGGCAGACGGTGCAGCCCATCCCCCACGTCACCGATGAAATCAAGCGCCGCATTCTCGATGCCGTCGAGGGGTACGACATCGGCCTGATCGAGATTGGGGGCACGGTCGGCGACTACGAGAACGAGCCGTTCCTGTTCGCCGCGAAGGCTCTCGAGCGCGAAATAGGGGAGGAGCACTTCGTGTTCGCCCTCATCACCTACCTGCCGGTCCCGCAGCACGTCGGGGAGATGAAGACCAAGCCGACGCAGCAGGCGATCCGCATGCTCAGCGAGCACGGGATATTTCCCGACTTCATCATCTGCCGCGCCGAGACCGGACTCGACGCCGTGCGCAAGAAAAAGATCCAGGTCGGCGCCAACGTCCCGGCCGAGCACATCATTTCCGCTCCCGACATGGCGACGATCTACGACATTCCGCTGCGGCTCGAGGAGGAGGATCTCGGCGAAAAGCTGCTGGCAAAGCTCCAGCTCGAGCCCCATCGGAAACCGGACTGGTCGCATTGGCACCAGCTGCTGCGGCGCAGCAAGGAACCCCGCGAGACAGTCCCGGTGGCCATGGTCGGCAAGTACGTCGAGATCGGCGACTACCAGCTGACCGATTCGTACATCTCGGTCAACCAGTCGCTGCTGCACGCCGGCGTCGGGCTCGACGCGCGCGTCGACATCACCTGGGTGGATGGCAGGAAGTTCGAAACCGGGGAGATGGACCTCGAAGAGCTGGAGGAGTTCAGCGGCATCATCGTCCCGGGGGCTTTCGGAGAAGGGGGGGCGGAAGGAGTGATCGCCGCCATCCGCTACGCCCGCGAACAGGACGTGCCCTTCCTCGGGCTGTGTTACGGCCTCCAGTTGGCGGTGATCGAATACGCGCGCAACGTCGCCGGCCTCGAGGAGGCGACCTCGGCGGAGTTCGATGAGACCTCCCCCTGGCAGGTCGTCTGCGTCCAGGAGACGCAGAAGCAGGTGCTCGAGGAGAGCCGCTACGGGGCCAGCATGCGCCTGGGGGCGTACGCAGCGGTGCTCAGGAAAAACAGCCGTGTGCTCGAGCTCTACGAGGAGTCGGGACGTCTGCGGGAGGACCGGGAGCGCATCGAGCAGCTGCTGGCGACGCCGGACCAGGCCTTTCGCGTAGGACAGGTCATGCTCGACCGCGACAAGGTCGCACTCGAGCGCCACCGCCACCGCTACGAGGTTTCGCCGCGGTTCGTCGAGCTTCTCGAGGAGGAAGGCCTTGTTTTCTCAGGTCACCACCGCCGGGTGGACGGAACCCGGCTGATGGAGTTCATCGAGATCCCGGGGCACCGGCTTTTCGTCGCCACCCAGGCTCACCCGGAATTCAAGTCGCGCATGGACAACCCGGCCCCCCTGTTCTCCGGTTTTGTCGGCGCCGCCCTCGCCTGCCAGCAGGGGCGGCTGTCGAATGCGAAGGCAGCCGCTTCGTAAGGTGAACCCGCCAGGGAAGGGCGCCGCAGGAAGGGCCGCGGCGCTTTCCAGCAGCGTTCCCGCTCGACTCCGCCAGTTGCTCTGCTACCCGGCATTCCCGCTCTCCTTCGTCGCCTGGGGCTGCGCAGCTCCCGAGGGCGACTTTCCCGTTCCGAACCCTCCGGAGGCTGACCGCGAGACCTGGGGGGCCTCCCTGCAGTTGCGCGGGCAGGCAGGAGGAGCCTCGGTCCGGGCATCCTACCTGGAGGACTTCAGCGAGCGCCAGACCGCCGCGGTAAGGGACGGAGTCGAGATCGCCTTTTTCGATTCCATTGGCCTGCAGCCCATCTCGCGGCTGACCGCCAGGCGGCTCACCATCGACTACCGCACCTCCCGGCTTGCGGTGGCGGGTGACGTGATCCTCCGCGCCGCCGAATCCGAAGGCGGCGACAGCCTGAGCCTTCGCGCCGACACCCTGGAATGGGTCCAGGCAGCCGGGGAGCTGCAAGTACCCGGCGACGCCTCCCTGACCGCGGCATCGGGCCGGACCCTGGGAAGGGGCCTGGTTGCCAGGTCGGATCTGTCGCGCTGGTCTCTCAGCGACGTCGAAGGCAGGTGGGTGCACAGGCGGCCCTCGGGCGAGGAATTCGAGGTGGCGATGTCGGCGGCCAGGGAATCCGGTTCGAGGGGGAAGGAGGGTGTCGTCTCGGAGTACGAGAGTCCCCGGGTCCGGTTCGAAGGCCGCCGGCTGCAGGCCGGCCGCGGGGCGTGGTGGGAGAACGGGGGGCGGCTGAGTCTGTCGGAGGAGGTCGTGGTGCGGGATTCCTTCCGCACCTTGCGCGCCGGGGCGGTCGACATCGAGCTCGACAGCCGCAACAGCATCGCCCGCGGAGCGGTCGTCGTCGAGCAGGACTCCACCCGGCTGACCGCCGCCGAGCTCGTCGACTTCGATGCCGGGCGCCGCTGGGAGGCGGCCGGTCAGCCTCTGAAGCTGCGGGATGGGGGGCGCAGCCTGTCGGCCTCGCATCTCGTTCACCGCCGCGAAGGAGACAGTTTCATTGCGACAGGCCAGCCGCACTTTTCCACGGGAGACGACACCCTTTACGCCGACAGTCTCGACTTCCAGCGCGCCGCCGAGCACCTGACCGCGGCTGCATCGGTCCGGTTGTCGACGGGTTTCGGCGCCACGGTGACCGCCGCCGGGGCCGACCTCGATCTGTCCCGGGAGCTGGTTCTCCTCAACGGCAAGCCCCGGTTCTCACAGTCGAGCGGTTCACTCGAAGTCGCCGCGGAGAGATTGTCGATCGACCTCGGATCGCGCAGCCTTTCCGGTCTGGGGGACTTCCGTATCGACACCGACGGCGTGCGCCTGAATTCCAGCCGCGGAACCTACGACGCCGGCACCGACACCGCCGTCCTCGGGGGACAGGTCGGAATCGAGGTACATGGACAAAGAAACCCGGCGAAGATGACGGCGGATTCCGTGCGCGTCGCCGTCGGCGACGTCGGTGTCGATGCTGTCGAGGTCCCCTCTCCACTGACAGGGTCGATAACCGCGGACGGCGAGACCGGCAGTTGGCTCCAGGCCGGAAGCGGCAGCCTGGAGCTGGAAAACGGCCGGCTGAGGCGGGTGCTACTCGCCGGGGAGGCCGAGGTCACCCACGTCGATTCGGGGTCTGGCGGGGCCAGCCGTTTTCGCTCCGACAGCATGGTTCTCGATTTCGACTCCACTGCCGTCCTGAGACAGGTGTCGGCGCGGGGAAACGCCCTGGTCAGGACGCGTCTGCCGGATCGGGACGTGAACGGCCCCGACGGGGGGAACGGGGGCAATGGTGCAGGTGCCGCAGGAGAAGGGAACGGCCTCGTGAACGAGGTCAGCGGCGAGCAGCTGGAGATATTCCTCGACGACACCGGAGGGGTAGCGGAGGTCAGGATCAGCGGCGGTGTCGACGGCCGCTACGCACCTTCCGAGGAAGAGGAGTAAGCGGTGCCCCTGCGAATCGACCACCTGGTTAAAAAGTACGGTCGCCGGCGGGTCGTGGACGGCGTGAACCTCCTCGTCGAAACGGGTGAGATCGTCGGCCTCCTCGGCCCCAACGGCGCCGGCAAGACCACCACATTCTACAGTATCGTCGGTTTCGTACGCCCCGACGGAGGCTCGATCAGCCTCGACGGCGACGACATCACCGATCTGCCGATGTACCGGCGGGCCCGCCGGGGCATCGGCTTCCTGCCCCAGGAAACCTCGATTTTCCGAGGCCTGACCGTCGCCGAAAACATCACCGCGGTGATGCAGGCGCGGGGGGGACAGGCCGCTGCCAACAAGGACCGCCTCGGCGAGCTTCTGGAGGAGCTCCATCTCACCGCAAGGGCACATCAGCTCGCCGACACCCTGTCGGGAGGGGAAACGCGCAGGGTGGAGATCGCCCGGGCGTTGGCCACCGAACCGCGTTACATCCTGCTCGACGAGCCGTTCACCGGCATCGACCCGCGCACCGTCGAGGACATCCAGGCCATCATTGCCGGACTGCGGGACAAGGGGCTGAGCATCCTGATCACCGATCACAACGTGCGCGAGACGCTGCGCATCACGAACCGGGCCTACATCATGGTCGACGGGCGCATTCTCGCTTCGGGTTCGGCTCGCGAGCTGACCTCCCACGAACAGGTTCGCCGCCGTTACCTGGGGGAACGCTTCGAGATGGACTGGCGGGCGGAAGAGTAACCGGTTACTATAAGCAAATGCCGTGCCTTTTGGCTTGACACTGCCGAAAAGCCCGGAACAAAAGGCGGGGCGATATGCTCCTAACCTACTTCAGGACTTTTAGTTACCTCGTTTTTTCACCCCTGGCGACCGCACCGGGAAATGCTGCGTTTTTCGCAAAACCTGAACCTCCAGCAACGGATGGCTCCCCAACTCATCCAGTCGCTGCAGCTGTTGCAGATGTCGACCATCGAGCTCGAGCTCGAGATTCAGCAACAGTTGGAGATCAACCCACTGCTCGAAGAGACCCTGGACATCGAGGAGGAGACGGATGAGGGGGACAGTGTCGAAGAGGGCCTGAAAGAGGAAGAGGAGGTGCCCGGGGACCCTGAAGAAGAAAACTTCGACGCCCTCCTCGATGATTCCTTCGAGGGGAATTCCTACAACAACGAAATCAGCGAGTACGACCCCGACTGGGAACAGGACCGCGAGCCGCGCGAGAACCGCATCACGACGGTTCAGCCGCTGCTCGATCAGCTGCTCGATCAGTTGACGGTCAGCGAGCTGGAAGGCGGGGATGTCGAGATCGCCGAGTTCATCATCGGCAACATCGACGACCGCGGCTACCTCACCTGCACGACGGCCGAAATCGCCGAGGCGATTCAGGTACCCGAAATCGAGGTCGAGCGCGTCCTCGAGGTGATTCAGGGTTTCGAGCCGCCTGGAATCGGCGCGCGGGACCTGCGCGAGTGCCTGCTTATTCAGCTCCGGCAGCGCCGCGATGAAGAGGGGGCCGGGGTGGCTCTGCAGATGGTCCGGGAGCACATGGAGGATCTCGGCAAGCGCCGTTTTTCCCGCATTGCAAAGGCCCTCGACATATCCAGCGACGGCCTGAAAACGGCGATGGAGCTCGTCGAAAAACTCCACCCCTCCCCGGGGATCCTGGCCGGCGCGAACGACTATTCCGGGCTGTTGACTCTCGACACCGAGGACCCCTTCGTGACGCCCGACCTGATCGTCGAGAAGTCCGGGCGGGACTGGGTCGTAAGTCTCACCGACGGCAACCTTCCATCACTGCGGATCAACAGCTCGTACGTCGGCCTGCTCGGAGACGGCAGGAGCAAGGGCAAGGACGAGCTCCACACCTACGTGTCGCGAAAGCTGAACGACGCCCGCTGGCTGATAAACGCCATCAACCAGAGACGGGCGACCATGCTCAAGGTCGCCGAATACATCGTGCGCGCCCAGCTGCCGTTCTTCGAAAGCGGACCGGCCCATCTCAAGCCGATGGTGCTGCAGGACGCCGCCGACGCGGTGGACATGCACGTGTCGACCATCAGCCGGGTCAGCAACGGCAAGTACATGCAGACCCCCCACGGCGTGTTCGAGCTCAAGTATTTCTTCGACGGCAGGGTCCACCGCGAAGACGGCGAGGACGTGTCGGCGCGCAGCGTCAAGGAAAAGATCGCGGCCCTGGTCGGCGAAGAGGACAAGGCCGAGCCTTTGAGCGACCAGGAAATCGCCGACAGGCTCGCCGGCGAGGGTCTGCGGATCGCCCGCCGGACCGTGGCGAAGTATCGCGACCAGCTCGGCATCAACTCCCAGCGTTACCGCAAGAAGGCTTTCTGAGGAGGGGACTCCGGGGGAATCGCCGAAGCCGGGGGCTACTCCGCCAGGGCGTCGCGCAGCCGCCGGGCTCGTTCCCGGATCGGCCGGCTCGGCCTCGGCACCGGTTCCTCCGCCGGCTCGATCTTCCACACGAACACCGCCGGCCCCTCGGCGGTGAAGTGCAAGGGCAGCTTGTCGTCGAAGTCGGCCTCGTCGGCAAGGGTGTAGACCTGCGTCAACCCGGCGCCGCGCGCGATCGCCTCGTAATCGACGGTTCCCGCCCCGGGCACCGGCTGATTCCCGGTCACTTCGTAGGTTCCGTTCTCGGTTATCACGAGGGTGTAGTTCGGAGCCGGCTGCTGCGACAGGGTCACCAGGGTTCCGAGGCACATGAGGGTGCTGCCGTCGCCGTTGAGGGTGATAACGCGGCGCCCGGGCTGGGCGATGGCCAGGCCGTAGGCAAAGTCCGCAGCGTGCCCCATGGCGCTGTCCACGGAGGCGAAATCGAGCGGGCCGTCGGAGATACCCTCCCACGGCGAGGCCACCGACATGGTGGTAACGACCACGTCACCCGGACCGCGGCGGGCAGCCAGCTTTCGCAGGCATTCGTACTTGTCGAGCATTGGCCGCAGCGTTTTATCCCGTATCCACGCCGAGAAGGACGGCGGCCGGCAACGAGGTCGACTCCGCCCCCGAGAAAGCTGAGCGCAACCCCGGCTCGATTTCCGCGTCTTCGAAGAGCATTGAGTAGGGGATGTTCCAGGCTTTGAGAGTCGGCTCGAAGAAGGTCGCCGCGGTATCGACTCGCTCCGCCCCGGGAGCCATGGTCCCGAAGCCCCGGTACCCGAGGATCATTACCAGGGGGATCCCCATGTTGAACGCCGTTCCCCGGAAGGCGTCGCCGGTTTCGAGGAATCCGGTGTTCTGGATGGCGACGAGGGGTTTCCGGCCGCCGAGGTAGAGGCCCGATGCGAGGGCGAAGGCCTCTCCTTCGCGGCTGACGTTGATCACGTCGATCGTCGGCTCCTCCCACAGCGCTTCGAACAACGCCCGGGAGCCGTTGTCCGGCAGCCCGACGACGTGAGTCACTCCGTGGGTTTTGATCTGGTTCAGGAGCAGTTCCGCGCTGAGCATCTTCCAATCTATCGCCCGGTGGGGTCAGCGGCCTCGGGACAGGACGGCGGACTGCACAAACTACCGGCGCCCCATCGGGAGTCAAGGCGGGGCGTGAGCCGCCGGTGTCACGTCCCCGGTGAGCAGCCGGTGGCGGGCGCCGTCATCGCTTTCGATCACGAGGCTGCCGTCGGCCCGCAGGTCGGTCGCGGTTCCGGTCACACTGCCGGACTCCGTCGAGACCGCGACCCGGCGCCCCAGGGTGACCGACAGCTGCCGCATCCGCTCTGCCGTTTCATCAGGCCCGGCCTCGGAGGCCAACCTGTATTCCACTTCCAGTTCCCTCAGGATCCGGTTCAGGAGCAGATTGCGATTCCAGGTTCGGCCCGTGAACTGGCGGACTGATACCGCCAGAGGCAGACCCGCGGGAAACCGCTCCTGGTTGACGTTGAGGCCTGCCCCGGCAATCGCCGCTCCGTTGCGCAGCTCGCACAGCACCCCGCCCAGCTTGCGCATCCCGGGGCCGCTGTCGCCGGCATTCGACCCCTCGACGACAACCAGGTCGTTCGGCCACTTGACCCGAACCGGCACCCCGCATTCCCGGATCAGCGCCCGGGCGGCGGCCCCGGCGACCAGCAGACTGTGCGCGACCGGCGGAGGGGCATGCGGCAGGATCACGGAAAACAGGAGACTGCTTCCGGGCTCGGCCAGCCATCGGCGGCCGCGGCGGCCCCGCCCCCGGGACTGCGATTCGGCGGCGACGACGGTGCCGGCCGGGAAAGTGGCGGCGAGTCCGGCGGCGACGTCGTTCGTCGAGGCGACGCGCTCCTTCACCACGGCGCGGCGCCCGAAGGTCGCGGTTCCGAGGCGATGGCGAATCTCGACCGGGGCCAGCCGCTCCGGTATTCCGGTCAGCCGCATTCCCAGGCCGGGGTCGGCGGCCATCATTGCGCCGGCCTGTTCCAGGGTTTCGAGCATTTCCTCGAGCTCCCCGGATGTGCAGGACAGGCGAGCGCAGACATCGTCGGCAGGGTAGTACTCGCCGGGACGCCGCCGCAGCAGATCGTACAGGTCCTGTGGATCGACGCTCATCCGGAATCGTTGCGGTTTCGCACTCCGCTGCTTGGACGGGGGTCGGCAGGCGGTGTACAATTCGCCGGCATGTGTACCTGCGTCATTCTGTTCGCGAAACTCCCGGTCGCAGGAGAGGTGAAGACCAGGCTGCAGCCGCGGCTGAGCGCCCCCCAGGCAGCCGATCTCTACCGGTCGTTTCTTCTCGACTGCGCCGAGACCGCAGCGGCGACGACCGCGGCGAGGAAGGTGATCGCCTGTTCACCCGCAGCGGCAGCGGAGGCCTTCCGGGAGATGCTGGGCTCTCAGGCCGCGGCCTTCGATTTCGTTCCCCAACCGGACACCGACCTGGGAAACCGGATCGAGGTCATGTTCGAGCACAGCTTCGAGCGCGGCGCCGACCGGACCGTGGTCCTGGGCTCGGACAGCCCGTCCCTGGGACCGGAGCTGATTGACCGGGCGTTCGACCTGCTGCGCACTCGCGAACTGGTGCTGGGCCCGTGCAGCGACGGCGGCTATTACCTCGTCGGACAACGCCAACTCAACAGGGGCCTGTTCCGCAACATCGAGTGGAGCAGCAGCCGGGTTTTCCGCCAGACCCTGGAGGCCGCCGCCGGCCTCGACCTGGCGCTGTTGCCTCCTTGGTACGACGTCGACACAGCGGCCGACGCCGCTTTTCTGCGCGATCATCTCGAGGCCCTCGAGCGCACCGGCCGGCGGTGGGGACGGCGCAGTCTGCGGCAGCTGCGAGCCCTCGACCTGTAGCCGGAGAACCCGGGGAGCCACCCGGGCAACGGCTTCGCCGATGCAGGGCGCTCCGTATCAGGGGATTCCGAGCGGCGCTCGAAACTATATCCCCATGATGCGGTATCCGCCGTCGACATAGAGCACCTCTCCCGTGATGCCGCGGCTGAGGTGGCTGCACAGGAAGAGGGCGGCGTCGGCTACTTCCTCGACGTCGGTGTTGCGACGCAGCGGCGCCCGTTCCGCGTGCGCGCGGTGCATGAGGTTGAAGTCGCGGATGCCCCGCGAGGCCAGTGTCTTGAGCGGTCCGGCGGAGAGCCCGTTGACGCGGATGTTCTTCTCGCCGAGCTCCGAAGCGAGGTAGCGAATCCCGGATTCGAGCGCGGCTTTCGCTACCCCCATGACGTTGTAGTTGCGCACCGCCCGCTCGCTGCCCAGGTAGGTCAGGGCAACCACCCCCCCTCCTGCGGTCATCAGAGGTTCGGCGCCGCGCACCAGACAGTTCAGCGAATAGGCGCTGACCTCGAGGGCGAGGCGGTAGCCGTCCCGCGAGGTGTCGGTGTATCGGCCGTCGAGATCCTCCCGGTTGGCGAAGGCGACCCCGTGGACGAGGAAATCGAGCTTGCCGACCTCCCCTGAAACCTGTGAGAAGGCCGCCTCCACCGATTGGTCGTCGCCGACGTCGCACTGAACGAGAACCGGCGGGGCCGACAACTGGCCGGCGATCTTTTCGATGCCCGTCCGCTCGCGCTCGCCGAGGTAGCCGAGGACCAGCCGGGCGCCCTCGCGGTCGAGGGCCCGGGCGATCGCCCAGGAAATGCTGCGGTGGTTGGCAACGCCGGCGACGAATCCGGCCTTGTCCGACATCATCATGTTTCTGCCGTCCTCTCCGTTTTCAAAACATGGCTCTCGGTCAGCTTCAGACCGCCGCTGTTGAGCCGGAAATCCACCACCCTGCTGGCGGCGAAAGAGCTCCGGTCGCGCAGTTTCCCCAGTTCCCGCTTGAGGTCATCCGCGGCGCCGTCGGCCGCCACGAGGAGGGCGAAACCGCCGCCGCCTGCGCCGGTCAGCATGCCGCCGCTGCACAGGCCGGAAACAGCGGTCCCCGCGAACAGGTTTTGCAGGGTGGGGCTGGTCGCTTCGGGATCGAGAATGCAGCGCAGCTCCCAGTAACGCGTCGCCATCCTCCCCAGGGCGTCGTAGTCGCCGTCGCGAAGTGCGGCCACCATATCGTCGTGGATCGCCAGCGATTCGCGCAAGGCGAAATAGCGGTGGCGGTCCCTCCTGAGGTAAGCGGCGAGGACGACGTTCAGTCCACGCGAAGCGGCGCGCGAAATGCCGGTGTCGAACAGTACGATGCGTTCGGCGAAACGGTCGGCGTCCACCTCGACGAAAGTGATGTCCGGCGCCGGCGGCCCGTCGGTCGGGGGTGCGTACAGATCTTTGGCGGCACTCGTACCGCCCCGGGCTCCGCGCGCGTCCTGCCAGCCGGAGTTGAGCCCGAGGCTCTGCTCGAGCAGGACGCTCTGGTCGTAGAGGTCGGGGTATTCCCCTGCGTCGGTGCCGGCGGGGTGACCGGTCATCCGGTAGAAGACCTTGAGAATGGCCGCGGCGAGGATGCTGCTGGTGCCGAGTCCGGACCCCTGCAGAACGGCGCTCGAGGTTGCGACTTCTAGCCCGCCGCCGCTTGCGAAGTACGATACGTCCCCCACCACGTCCCTGGTCCGCCGGGGGATGATCCCGCAGTGCACGAGCGCCTCCTTGACCATGCGCAGAGACTCGTCTCCGCCGCGGCGATAGGCGAAGAACAGGTCGCTCTGGACCGCTGGTTCGCCGCGCGAGTTGATCTCGAAATCCGCTTCGAACCCCTTGGAAAGGGAACGCAACACCAGGCGCGGTTCCTCGAGACGCCGCGCCGTCACCGTCAGGGGAGGCTTGCATCTGCCCGAATCGTCGGCGCACAGATCGATTCCCGCGTTGAGTGTCTTGCCGCCCTGTTCCTTGGTGCGGAGGTGGTTGTCCGAGGCGTTGGCGCTGGAAATCCCCAGCCGCAGGGGAGAGACGACGGTGAACAGCTTGTCGAAATCCTCCGGCGCCATGGAAGTCGCTCTGAAACTGCGTCTGGATGGCCGCCGGTTTCCCCGCAGGCCGGCGGCCATGTCGCGGCGCTGCAGCTCCATGATGCTCGCTTCGTAGGCGTCGGGAAGCTCGGCGGTTCTCTTGCGTTCCTTCAGGGAGGCGATCGCGCGGTTGTCGAGGCAGAACGGGGGGACCTTTCTCCGCCGCCAGATATCCGGGTCGGACAACATCCGGTAGACGTCCGCCTGCACGCAGACCGCCCGCATGCCGCGCAGGTATCGCGTTCTCTCGTCGAGTCTGCGGAAGTAACTGTCGAGCTTCTTCAGGATGTCGACGAGGGTCTTCGGGTCGCCGCCGCTGAGACGGAGCGCCTCGGCGTGGCCGACCTCGGCGACGGTGTCGACCATCTCCACGACGACCTGGGGCAACACCTTGCCTGCCGCCCTGCCGAAGGTCGACTCCCACTCGCCGGCCGGCACCTTCGAGAGCAACAGGTCGATGGCCTCCGGGATCTCGAGGCGGGACTGCAGGGGCTGATTGAGCAGCAGCCGGCGGATGAAACCTCCCCGCTCTTCATCGCTCAACCGGTCGCTGCGGCTGGCGGCAACGACGGTATCGATCAGCGACCTGGCGTCGGACAGGGATTGGATCTCGTCGCGTCTGCCGGCCGGGCCGCTCATGTCATCGGGAAGAACTCAGGGCGGCAGCGGTGTGACCCGCTGCTACGGGGATCCCATCCTGGCGGTGTTGGTCAAGCGAGGACATCCGGTTTTCAAGGGACGGGATGCGCTGCCCGGAAAAAAGCCCCACCGGTAGCCGGATTTTCTGTCGACGGGGTGGCGGGTGAACGATTTCCCGCCTTCTCCGTTTGCCATCGACGGTCCTGGCCGACGGGACCGGGCTTCCGTTCAAGGCGCGGAAAGGTAGCCCGCCGAGGGCCCGGAATCAATCTTGCGGAACCGGTGGAACAGGACCGGTTACCGGGACGGACAACCGGAGGGGGGCGGTCAGCTTCGGGGAAGGGCGGTAAGAGGTTCGCTGTGGCCGTTTTCGTCAGCGGCCACGGCCGGCTTGCCGCCCTCCTTGAAGGCGTCCATGGCGCCGTACTCGTGGAGCTTGTTGCGCAGGGTTCGGGTGCTGATGCCGAGCTGGGCGGCCGCATCGGTGCGGTTTCCGCCGAAAGCCTCGAGGGTCCCCATGATCAGGCGGCGTTCCATCTCGCGGACGGTGAGGCCGACCTGCAGGTCTTCCCCTCCGCGCCTGGGGCCGCCCCGTTCGAATGTTTGCGGGAAGTCGGCGACGTCGAGCATGGGCCGGCGGGAAACCACCACCGCCCGCTCGATCTGGTTCTCCAGCTCGCGCACGTTGCCGGGCCAGTCGTACTCCATCAGCAGCTCGAGGGCCTCGTCGGAGATTCCCTCGATCCGCTTGCCGTTGTCGTCGTTGAATCGCTGGACGAAATGGCGTGCGAGAGCGGCGATATCCTCCCTTCGCTTCCTGAGAGGAGGCAGGCGGATTTCAATCACGTTGAGGCGGTAGAAGAGGTCTTCGCGGAAGTTCCCCTCTTCGACCTCCTCGACCAGGTCCCGGTTGGTCGTCGCCACGATACGGACGTCGACGGAGATCGTCCTCGTGCTGCCGATACGCTCGAACTCCCGTTCCTGCAGCACGCGCAGCAGCTTGGCCTGCAGGGAGAGGTCCATTTCGCTGATCTCGTCGAGTAGAAGGGTACCGCCGTCGGCCATCTCGAAGCGGCCCCGGGTCTGCTTGATCGCACCCGTGAACGCCCCCTTCTCGTGGCCGAACAGCTCGCTTTCCATCAGCTCCTTGGGAAGGGCGGCGCAGTTGAGGCGGACGAAGGGGCCGTTGCGGCGGCTGCTGTTGTAATGCAGGGCCCTGGCGACCAGCTCCTTGCCGGTCCCGCTTTCGCCGGTGACGAGAACGGTGGCGCGGCTGTCGGCCACCGTGCCGATCAGGTCGACCACCTGTTCCATGCCCTGGCTGTTGCCGATCATGCCGCTGAAGCTGTACCTGTCCTGCAGCTCGGAGCGCAGGCGCCGGTTCTCGCGCACCGTCTCCTGGAATCGAAGCGCGCGCTCGACGACGATCTCGGTTTCCGAGGTCGTCGACTCCGAGCCCTTCTCGATGTAGTCGTAGGCCCCCTTTTTCATCGCCTCGACCGCATCCTCGACGGTTCCGTAGGCCGTCATCAGGATTACGTGCATCTCGGGCCACTTCGATTTCACCCGCTCGAGCAGCTCGAGCCCGCCCATGCCAGGCATCTTGATGTCTGAAAGCAGCAGGTCGTATTCGTCATTCTCCAGGCGCTCCAGGGCCGCCCTGGCCTGCGAAGCGGTTTCGACGTCATACCCCTTGCGAATCAGGATCTCCGCCGTCGCCCCGCGGACGTACGAGTCGTCGTCGACTACGAGAATGCGTTTGTCTGGCATTGTCTTTCCGGTCGGTTGGTGGGAAGGGCGATGGTGAAACAACTGCCCTCCCCGGGATTGCTCTCGAGGGTGATACGCCCGCCGTGGGCTTCGACGATTTTCTTGGACGTCACCAGCCCGAGGCCGGTGCCGTCCTCCTTGGTCGTGAAGAAGGGAGTGAACAGCTTTTCCCGTGTTTCCGCATCGATTCCGGGCCCTTCGTCGCGAACGCGGATCTGCGTTTCCCCCGCGTTCCCTTCGCGCAGCACCTCCAGGAGGATCACCCCGCCGCCGGGCATCGCCTGGGCGGCGTTGAGAAGCAGGTTGAGGACGACCTGGTGCACCTGCTCGGTATCCAGTTCGACAGCCTGTGGGGTCTCGGGATACGAGCGCTCGATCACTACTTCCCCGGACCGGCCCTCCGGATCGACCTCGAAGAAGGCGGCAGCCTCCTCGACGACTTCGCGGATGTCGGCTGTCCGGGTGTTCAGGTTCAGCGGCCTGGTGTAGCTCAACAGGCTCGATACTATGCGGTTGAGACGGGCAACGCCCTCGGTGATCTTGCTGACCAGCCGCCTGTTCGGATCGCCGGAATCGAGGTCGCGTTCCAGCAGGTTGGCGAAGCTGGCGATGCCCCCCAGGGGGTTGCGTATCTCGTGGGCCACGGTCGCCGCCATCTCGCCGAGGGCGGCCAGGGTGTGCATGCGCTGAACCTGCGCTTCCAGGCGTTTCACCTCGGTGAGGTCGTTGAAAGCCTCGAGGGCGCCGAGAACCTCGCCGTTGTGATCCCTGACCAGGGATGAGCTGAAGCCGAGGGGGATCGTGCGTCCATCGGAGCGCTTCAGCTCCTTCTCCCGGGTCTGCAGGCCGGTCCCGGAGTCGAGCGTGTAAAGGGCGGACTTGCCCCCGCCCGCGTCCTCCCCCATGACCTCTTCGTAGCGGCGTCCGAGCACTTCCTCCTGGCTGCGGCCGGTGATCTCCTCGGCCGCCTGGTTGAACAGGGTGATTCTGCCCTCGAGGTCGAGGACGAGGACGCCCCCGCTCATGCTCTCGAGGATGTTGTTCAGGTATTTGCTGACACGGTCTTTCTCCTCCAGGCTCTGCCGGAGCTGGTTGTTGGTCTCTTCGAGCTTTGCGTCGAGATATTCGAACTGCTCCTCGAGCTGCCTGTAGGCCTGGACGTATTTTCGCGTGGTCTCGTTGAAGAAGAGGTAGGATTCCGGAGAACTCTCTTCGAGGTCGACCGCCTCCCGGGACTGGATGGTCGGTCCGGGTAGATGCCGAATAGAGGTCATGGGGGTTCGCTTTCCAATGGCCTGGCAGTCCGGGTGCGGGGCCGCCGGGATCGAGCGGGAACGACACCTCACCGAAGAGGCGGTCCCGCAGGGGCCGAATCGCAGTGCCTCTGTTCAGAAAAGAGGCAGTATGTCAGGGGGAGGAGCCGAAGGCAGCCGGGGAGGCTGCGCAAAAAAGGAAGGAATTCCCTGAGGAATCTCCCCGGAAATATAGGGAAACGGCGCCAGGGCTGCAGGAGCGTATTGCCGGCCAGCGAAATACCCGATGCGGTAACCCGATGGCAGGGTTTCAGGGCGGGGGCCCGGTGTAGGCTCTTTCTCCCGCCGTCACCGCAAAGGGGAGGTTGTTCTGCGGCGGGGGCATCGGGCATATGTAAGCGCGCTCGTCGTAGGCGCAGTACGGATTGTAGGACTCGTTGAAATCGATGACGCAGCGGCCCCCCTCTCCGCAATGAACCGGTACGTACCGTCCGCCGCCGTAGGTCGACTCGCCGTTGGTGGGATCGGTGAAGAAGACGGCCAGCTCATCGGTAGCCTCGGTCAGGTAGATCTCGAGCCAGAACCGCTTCCCGGAGAACTCCGAGACGAAGCGGCCGTAGCGGACCACGGGGAGCAGGGAGTCGGTGTTGGTGGCGCTGAGAATCCGTCGGCTGCGGCCGTAGAGATGGAGGTCTCCCTCGACGAGGAACCCGGCCTCGGGAGGGAAATAGCTCAGCCCCGCGAACGACCCTCGTTCCCTTTCGGGAATCGGCGAGCCCTCCTCCCGCAGCAGGCTGTCCTTGACGGCGCGAATGTGGCGCAGGTGCTGGTAGTAGGCGGCGGTGTCGGCCCCGGCGTCTCCCGGTGGCTGGGCGGATGTGGAGGCCGCGAGAGTCGCCAGGGCGAGCCAGGTCAGAGCAGGGGGAGAGAGCATGGAGGTCGAGAGAGGACGTGTTGACTCCGATTTCCGCAGCCGGTTACCTTGCACAACCGGTTCGCAGCGAGACATCACCGGAACAGCGGCAACAGCACACAGGAGCAAGCGATGGTTCTCGAGGGTCGCACCGCAGTCGTAACCGGGGGGAGTTCAGGGATCGGGCGGGGGGTGTGCATCGAGTTTGCCCGCGAGGGAGCCAACGTCGCCGTCGCCGACGTTCAGGAGGCCCCGAAACGGGGCAGGTATCACGAGCAGGACACCTCCACCCCTACCGTGGAGGAGGTGGAGAAGCTGGGCGCCAGGGGCCTGTTTGTCCAGGCCGACGTAGGGGTGGAAGAGGAGGTCCGGCAGCTGATGGCCGCCGCGGCATCGGAGTTCGGCGGCGTCGACATCCTGGTCAACAACGCCGGCATCTTCACCCTCGGCAACAGCGAGGAGCTCCCGGTGGCGGAGTGGGAGCGGATTATCGGCGTCAATCTCAAGGGGGTTTTCCTGGGCACCAGGCACGTCCTGCCCCACATGCGGAAATCCCGCGCCGGGCGAATCATCAACATCGCATCGGTGCACGCTTTCGGCGGCGGCGGCGGTCCCGCCTACGCGCCGGCAAAGGCGGGTGTCGTCAACCTCACCCGCGATACCGCCCTGGAGGTCGGGGCGGACGGCATCACCGTCAACGCGGTCTGTCCCGGATACATCGAGACCGCGATTCAGGATTACCTGACGCCCGAACAGATAGAGGAGTGCCGCGAAAAAACCCCCCTGCCGCGGCTCGGCCTGCCCGGCGACATCGGCCGGGCCTGCGTCTTTCTCGCCTCCGACGACGCCGCCTGGATAACGGGAGTGGCCCTTCCCGTCGACGGCGGCTGGCTGGCGCCGTTGTGATTCTTCAGTGGTGGAACAGCCGGATGCCTGAGTGGACCATGACCATTCCGCAGTCATCGGCGGCTTCCGTCACTTCCCGGTCCATGGCCGATCCCCCGGTCTGCACGATGAACTCGACGCCGCTGCGGCTTGCCCGGTCGATGTTGTCGCGGAACGGGAAGTAGGCGTCCGAGCTCAGGGCCACCCCCTTCAATCCCGCCAGCCATTCCCGTTTTTCCCCGCCCGACAGCGGCTCGGGGACCCTGCTGAAGCTGCGTTCCCAGGAACGGCCCTCGGCCGCAGAAAGCGTTCCCTGCGCCAACTCGTCCTGAAGGAACAGGTCGACGGCGTTGTCGCGCTCCGGGCGCCCGATACCCCTGCGAAACTGCAGGTCCAGCACGCGGGGATGCTGGCGCAGGTACCAGTTGTCCGCCTTTCCCGCGGCCAGCCGAACGCAGTGAATGCGCGACTGCTGGCCGGCCCCCGCTCCGATAACCTGCCCCTCCCTGGCGAGACAGACGGAATTCGACTGAGTGTACTTGACGGCGACGGTGGCGACGATCAGGTCTCGCACCGCGCTTTCGCTCAGGCCGCGGCGCCGCGTCACCACGTTGCTCAGGAAATCCTCGCCGGGGACGAAGTCGTTGCGGCGTTGTTCCATCGACAGACCGAATATCTGCCGGGTCTCCATCGGCCCGGGCTGATACCCCGGGTCGATGCGCAGAACCTTGTAGCTTCCGCCCCTTTTCTTTTGAAGGATGGCGAGGGCTTCGGGGTCGTAGTCCGGTGCGACAACCCCGTCCGATACCTCGACGCGGATCAGCTCCGCGGTGGCGGCGTCGACCGGGTCGCTTAGGGCGATCCAGTCCCCGTACGAGGCGAGGCGGTCGGCGCCGCGGGCCCGGGCGTAGGCGCAGGCCAGCGGGGTCAAACGGAAACCCCGCGGTACGAACAGGGCGCCGCGCAGCGGTTCCGGCAACGGGATTCCCACCGCCGCCCCGGCCGGACTGACATGCTTGAAGGATGCCGCTGCCGGCAGGCCGGTCGCCCTCCTGAGCTCGCTGACCAGCTGCCAGGAGTTGAGGGCGTCCATCAGGTTGATGTAGCTCGGGGCGTCGTTCAACACCTCGAGGGGCAGCTCTGCGCCCGGCAGGTGACAGCGCGCCTGTGTCTGGTGCGGATTGCAACCGTAGCGCATGGTCACCTCGGTTTTCACCGGCGTCTCCTGGCTGTGGGTTTTGTTGACACTGGTAGAGAGGGGCTTCTTAATTAAGCCGCCGCGGCGCAAAGGAACACAAGCTCAAAATTGCAAGCAAAGGTGCAGGAAATGTTCAAGGGTGGGTACACAGCAATTGTCACTCCGATGGAAGAAGACGGCAGTGTCGACTACGACGGACTCGATCGCCTTCTCGATTTCCAGATCGACAACGGCATCCAGGGGATCATCGCCGTGGGGACCACGGGCGAAAGCCCGACCCTTCTGTGGGAGGAGCACAACGAGGTCGTCGAGCGGACCTGCAGCAAGACCAGGGACCGCTGCATCGCCGTCGCCGGTACGGGCAGCAACTCGACCCGCGAGACCCTGGAGGCGACCTCCCACGCCGCCCATGCCGGGGCCGAGGCGGTGCTTCTGGTAGACCCGTACTACAACGGCCCCAGCTCCGTCGAGATCCGCCGCGAGTACGTCGAGCCCGTGGCCAGGGATTACCCCCAGCTTCAGGTGATTCCCTACATCATCCCTGGCCGCACCGGAACGATGATGCACGCCGAGGACCTCGCGATCCTGTCGCGGCAGTACGAAAACGTCTCGGCGGTCAAGGAAGCTACGGGGGATTTCGACAACATGGCCAAGACCCGGAGACTGTGCGGCGACGGCTTCGATATCCTCTCCGGGGACGACGACAAGACGGTCGAGATGATGAAGCGCGAAGACATCGGGGCCGCGGGTGTGATCTCGGTGATGTCCAACGTGGTCCCCGGAGGAGTCCAGCGGATGACCGGGCTTCTCGGGTCAGGCGATCACGCCGGGGCCGACAGGCTGGCCGCCGACATGCAGCCGTTCTTCGGCATGGTCGGGGTCGCCGTCGACGAGCAGACCGGGCACGGGACGGTGCAGTGCAAGTTCCGCAACCCCCTGCCGGTCAAGACGCTGATGAACATCCTCGGCATGCCCGCCGGCCCCTGCCGCCCCCCTCTGGGAAAGCTCACCCGCGCAGGTCTCGACGTCGTGGTCGCCGCGGCGCGCCAGGTCTGGGAGAACGACCCGGGTCTGCTCGCCCCGGTCGGCGAGTTCTTCGGCGTCGATGTCGAGGCGAGGCTGCACGACAGCTCCCTTCACGAGTCGTTGATCTACAGCTCGTATTGAGACGGTTGGAAGCTTGAAACAGGGTTGCCGAAGATGATCAAGGTAGCGGTCGACGGAGTCGCCGGACGGATGGGACAGCGCTTGGCCCACCTCGTCCTCGAAAGCGAAGATCTGACCCTCGCGGCAGCGAAGGAGCATCCCGATCACCCGAGCATCGGCGACGACGTCGGCGCCGTCATCGGCGCTTCCGATGTCGGTGTGCAAGTGGGATCCCGGGCCGAGGATCTCGTCGAGGGGACCGAGGTCGTGGTGGCGTTCACCGCCCCCGGGGCAACCGTGGAGACCGCGGCCGCCTGCGGAAGGAGCGGCACCCCCCTGGTAGCCGGCACCACGGGCATGTCGGCTTCCGAGTTGTCCGAGTTCAGGAGCGCCGTCGCCCCGGTTCCCTGTGTATTCGCCCCCAATTTTTCGACCGCCATGAACGTGCTGTTCCGGCTCGTCGAGGAAGCGGCCCGCATCCTCGGCGACGACTACGACGTCGAGGTCGTCGAGGCCCACCACCGCTACAAGGCCGACGCCCCGAGCGGCTCCGCCCTGCGCCTGGGGGAGCGGGCCGCCGAGGGCCTGAACCGCTCGCTCGACGAGGTGGCCGTCCACGGCCGCCAGGGCGCGGTCGGGGAGCGCACCCGCAAGGAGATCGGAGTGCACGCCGTCCGTCTCGGCGACCTCGCCGGCGATCACTCGGTCTACTTCGGCGCGCCGGGGGAGTACCTCGAGCTCAGGCATCACGCCACCAGCCGCGACTCCTTCGCGCTGGGGGCGCTCAGGGCGGTGCGCTTCGCCGCCTCGGCGCCGGCCGGGCTGTACGATATGGGGGATGTGCTGGGGTTGAAGTAGCCCGGCCCGGAAATCAGGTCAGGCTGGAGCGCTCGGCGCTCGGGCCCTTGAGGAAGGGCCGCATGGTGCGCAGCTTGTCCCGCAGGCGCGCCGCCTCTTCGAAGTTTTCCGCCTCTACCGCTACGCTGAGATCCCTCTCGAGCTGTTCACGATGCGAGAGCGGGCGTTCCTTCTCGAGCTCTTCGTGCCATTCGCGGAGGAAGGAGAGCTCGGGGAAGTCCTCTTCGATCGTCTCGCCCTCCCACTCGGCAAGGAACCCCTCGATGCGCTCGATTCCGTTTTCGACCTCGCGCAGGGCGGAGCGGTAATCCTCCTTGTCGAGGGCCTGCATCGCCTTGGCCCTGGCCTGCATCATGATGGCGTGCGGGTAGTACTGCTCGAAGTACCACTTGACCTCGTCGCTGGCCGCCCGCTGCTGGACAAGGTCGAAGATATCGAGGTTGTGCCCCGTGTCCTCGATGACCCCGGCGTAATCTTCGAGGTAGAAGAGACTGAGATAGCGCTGGTAGTACTGCCAAGCCTCCTGAAACAGTTCTTCGCAGGCCTCGTCATCCAGCTCGGGGTAGCCTGGAACGGCCCCTTTGCCGGCACTGCTTTCGTAATGTTCGAGAAGGGAGGCGGCGCCGAACGGCCGCTGGCCGTCCGGACGTCCGGAAACCTCGAGCTGAAGCATGCCCATGTCGATCCGGATCTGGATTTTTTCCGTGCCGTCTCTGGCGATTATCCTGCGCGCGATGAACTCATCGGGATCGAAGGGCCAACTGTTCAACAGGTCACCGATGTCGTATTTCATCTCTGTCCGACCTTCGCGCCTAGGTGTGGATTTGCCGCAGGGGCATGAGAAAATGCAGGGTGAATATAGCGTACGCCCCGGTGCCACGCTACGATGCGAGGCCTCGCATTTACACCGGCAAACTCGTCGACAGCTGCCGGCAAACGGTGGCCGGAAGGGTCGATTCTTCCGGCTTTCAAACGCGGAAAGATCCCTCTATACTAACTCCTCCTCCTCGACGCAGCCGGGCGGCTGTGGAGTTTCGTCTGTTCCTCAGGAGAAATGATGGCAAGCGAGATTGGATTCGGGGTTGTGGGCCTGGGTATGGGCCGCCACCACTGCAACGCGATCGACAGGGCGGAAGGGGCCAGGCTCGTCGCTGTCTGCGACGCCGACGAGAAGCGTCTCGAAGCCGGCGCCGAGGAGTTCGGATGCCGGGGCTACACCGACTACGGAAGTTTCCTGGCGAACCAGGCTGTCGAGGTCGTCAACATCGCCACCCCTTCCGGGTCGCACGCAAAGCTGGGGATTCCGGCGGCGAGAGCGGGAAAACACCTGATCGTCGAAAAGCCGGCGGACATCGCCGTCGAGCGGATCGACGCGATGATCGCCGCCTGCGAGGAGAACGGCGTCAAGGCCGCGGGGATCTTCCAGGCCCGTTTCAACGCGCTGAACATCCGCATACGCGAAGCGGTCGCCTCGGGCAGGCTCGGCAGGCTGATCGGTGTCCACGGACACCTGCCCTGGTACCGCGCCGGGGAGTACTACGCAGGAGCCCACGGTTCGTGGAAGGGCACCTGGAGCATGGACGGAGGGGGTTCGCTGATGAACCAGGGCGTGCACACCGTCGACCTGCTGCAGTGGTTCGCCGGAAAGGTCGAGAGCGTGTTCGGGCGGTTCGGCATCTTCGCCCACGACATCGAAGCCGAAGACCAGGCAGCCGCGGTGTTGAGTTTCGCCAACGGCGCCCTGGGAACCCTCTACACGACGACCTGCTGCTATCCCGGCTACGATCAGCGCATCACCCTCTACGGCGACCGCGGTTCGATTGTCAAGGAGGAGGGGACGCTGGTGAGCTGGAAAACCGCCGACGACCCGGAGGGCGCTGAAGAGGCGGAGCTTCTCGGGCGCTTCGGAGCCGGGGCCGCCAGGGGAAGCGGAGCAGCCGATCCGATGGCGGCGAGCTTCGACGGTCACACGGGGATCGTGGCCGACATGGTCGCGGCGATCCGCCAGGACCGCTCCCCGGAGATTTCCCTGGCAAGCGCCCGCCACGCCGTGGAGATCATCAACGCCGTTTACGAATCGGGCCGGGCCGGAGCCCCGGTCACACTGGGAGATTAGCAATGGCCCATCATCAGTTCACCCCCGACCATTACCACACCGCCATAGGGAGCCACGAGCCGGTTCTCGAAATCGCGCCGGGCGACGCTGTGTCGACGACGACCGTCGACGCCAGGGGCGGGGACGCGAGCGGCGCGACGGTGACCGAACGCGGCAACCCGCAGACAGGCCCCTTCTACATCACCGGGGCCGAGCCCGGGGATACCCTGGTCATCACCCTGGACGAGCTGAAGCCCAACAGGCCGACGGGATTCACCGGCCTGCGCATCGCCCCCAACGTTCTCGATCACGGCTACGTTCCGCAGTTCGGGGACGGACTCGGCGACGGTACCGCCCAATGGGCGGTGGATACGGAAAAGGGCACGGCGCGGCTCATGTCTCCCGAGGGGCCGTTGACGGGAATCGAGCTCGACCTCGACCCGATGATCGGCTGCTTCGGGGTGGCCCCGCCGCGCCGGCAGGCGATCTCGTGCGCCACCTCGGATACCCACGGCGGCAACATGGATTACCGGGGGTTCCGGCAGGGAGTGAAGGTCTACTTCCCGGTTGCCGTCGAAGGCGCCCTGTTTCACCTGGGAGACGGCCACGCCGTCCAGGGAGACGGCGAGATCGTCGGCACGGGGATAGAGATCTCGTTCGACGTCACCTTCACCGCGGATCTCCTCAAGGACAAGCGGATCGGCTGGCCTCGTGCGGAAAACGACGAATACCTGATGGCGGTCGGAAATGCCCGGCCCCTCGACCAGGCGCTGCAACACGCGACCACCGAGCTCGTCGAGTGGCTTCAGACGGACTACGGAATGGCCCCCCGCACCGTTCACATGCTGCTCGGACAGGTGGTGGAGTACGACGTGGGGAACGTCTTCGACCCCGCCTACACGATGGTGTGCAAGGTCGCCAGGAAGTACGTCGAGCAGCTGTCGTAGTTCTGAAGGGAGGGATGTCAGGTGGCGCGGGTGTCTGAATCCTCCTCGTCCGAGGAGGGTTTGCCGCCGCCGGGAACCTCCACCTCGCCGCCCCGGGCGATGTCCATCAGGGCATCCTGAAAACTGAGAACCTGCTCGCCGGGAAGCGGTTCGAGGCGCAGGTAGGAACCATCGGACTGCAACAGCCGCGCCTTGACGCGGTCGCTCAGGCAGAGCTGCAGCTCCTTGTACAGGCGCTCCTTGAGCACCGGGTCCTCTACCGGAAAGACCACCTCGACCCGTCCCCTGAGATTGCGGTTCATCCAATCGGCGCTGCCCGCCCAGATCTCAGCGTCGCCGCCGTTGTGGAAATAGAACACGCGGCTGTGCTCGAGATAGCGCCCGATGATGCTGTACACCCGGATGTGCTCGCTGATGCCGAGCATGCCGGGGCGCAGGCAGCAGATTCCCCTGACCACCAGGTCGATCTCGACGCCGGCGATCGAGGCCGCGTAGAGCTCGCGGATGATCTCCGGGTCCACGAGTCCGTTCATCTTGGCGATGATGCGGGCCGGCCTTCCCTGCCCGGCGAACTCCGCTTCCCGTTGAATGCGCTCGACCATGCCGCTCAGCAGCGTCGTCGGCGCGACCAGCAGCTTCTGAAACCTCTCCGTCGACTTGGCGGTCAGCAGGTTGAACACCTCGGCGACCTCGCTGTTGAGATCCTCGCGGGCCGTCAGCAGCCCCAGGTCGGTGTAGAAGCGGGCGGTCTGGTGGTTGTAGTTCCCCGTGCCCATGTGGGCGTAGCGCCGCAGCCGGTCCTCGTCCCGCCGGACGATCATCGACAGCTTGCAGTGCGTCTTCATGCCGAGCAGCCCGTAAACGACGTGGACGCCGCACTCTTCGAGCCGCTTCGCCCACTCGATGTTGGAGTTTTCGTCGAAGCGGGCCTTCAACTCGACCAGGGCGGTCACTTCCTTGCCCAGCTCCGCCGCGTCGATGAGGGCCTGCACGACCTTGGAATCTTCACCGGTCCGGTAGAGCGTCTGCTTGATCGCCAGCACCCGGGGATCGGAGGCGGCCATGCCGATGAAATCGATGACGGTGTTGAAGGAGTCGTAGGGATGGTGGAGGAGGATGTCGCGGGAGCGCAGGGTCTCGAAGAACTGGTCGGGATCCCTGGGAAGGTTGGGCTCGACCGGTGTGTACGGGGTGAACTTGAGATCGGGCCGGTTGACGACGTCGTAAACGGTGACGACGCGGTTGAGATTCACCGGTCCGTCGGCGAAGTAGACCTGGTCTTCGTCGAGCCCGAACTGCCTCCTCAGGAAAGTCACCAGGCGCTCGGGGGCGCCCGCTTCGATCTCCAGGCGGACCGGATCTCCCTTGCGGCGGTTCTCCAGGGATTCGGCGATCTCCTCCAGGAGGTTGTCCGCCTCTTCCTCGTTGACGTAGAGCTCGCTGTTGCGGGTGACGCGAAAAGCCGCCCATCCGGTCATCTCGTACCCCTCGAAAAGCTCGCTGAGATGGTGGGCGACGATGCCGGCGAGAGTCACGAGGTGCACGGAATCGCGGTCGGTATCGGGCAGCCGAAGAATCCTCGGCAGGACCCGCGGAACGGTGACGACGCCGATCGCGGTGGTGCCGTTGGACTCCAGCAGCACCCCGTGGCAGAGAGCCTTGTTGAGGACGCGTGGAAAGGGATGGGCCGGATCGATTGCGATCGGGGTGAGGATCGGTTCCAGCTCTTCCTTCCAGTAGCGCTGGATGAAGGCGCGCTGCTCACCGGTGAAGTCATGGACTTCCCGCAGGTGGATCCCCTCGTCGGAAAGCGCCGGTAGCAGCTCCTCGTTCCAGCAGGCGTAGTGCGAGCGGACCAGCTTGTGCGCCTTGGCGGAGATCACCTGCAGCTGCTCGTCGGGGTTGAGACCGTCGGCTCCGCTCACCGCCGCCCCGGTGTCGCGCAGCTGCAGGAGGCCGGCGACACGTACCTCGAAGAACTCGTCGAGGATATCGGCGACGATCCCGAGGAAGCGCACGCGCTCCAGCAGGGGATTGCGCCGGTCGCGCGCTTCTTCGAAGACACGGCGGTTGAAATCGAGCCAGGAGAGCTCGCGGTTGATGTAGAATTCGGGGCGTCGCAGGTCGGTGGCCACGCCGGTCTCCCGTCATGTGCGCGGAAACCTGAACTTGTGATTAAACCATGAAATTATGAATTCCTTCGCCGAATCAAAGTCAAATCGCGGTCCCCGGGGAGCTGCCTCTCCCCCAGATCTCGAGGACGAAGTCGCGATCGCGGCGCGCATTGCCCAGGACTTCCCCCGGATCGAGGGGAGCGCCCCCGGGGGGAGCGATGCCCTCGGTGAACTCGAGGCAGGCGATGCCTTCGAAGGCGGCGTCCCGGACGTGTGAAAGGAAGGCGCGGTAGTCGATCCAGGTACCCTCCTCGAGCATGCAGAAGTCGCCGGCGTCCGACAGGTTCTGCAGGTGCAGGTGGCGAACGCGGTCGGACAGGCGGTCGAAGGCTGCGACCGCCTTCCCGGTGTCGTCCCCGGGGAAGGGCTGCAGACAGATGCCGGCGTTGTCGCAGGAGCCCAGCTCCTCCAGCAGGCGGCAGGTGGCGTCGAGGGTGTCGCACAAAGTGCCGCCGTGAGTCTCCAGGGTGAGGGCGATTCCGCGTTCCCCGAGGCGGTCGGCGAGCCGCCTTATGCGCTCCAGCGACAACCGGCGCACCCCGGCGTCGGCGTCGGCGCTGGCGACGCGGCCGGGAAAGATCTTCAGGGTCGTGCACCCGAGCAGGGCGGCGCAGTCGGCGACGGTATCGAGCAGCCGCTGCTCCGCCTGTGCTTCGCCCCCGGAAAGATGCAGCCGCGGATAGGCGCCGGCGGCGGCCGCGCGCATGCCGAGATCCCGCATCCTGCCCGCCAGCCCCTCCACCCCGGAGCGGCTCAGACCGGAGATGTGGTACTGCCAGATTTCCAGGTCGCCGAAGCCGGCCTGGAGAATCGGCTCGAGCAGGGCTTCGAGGGGCCGCGTCAGCCTGCCGGGGGCCGTCCACCGGTTCGGCTCCAGCATGATCGTGTTGAACAGGAGTTGCATTCCCGGTCCTGCCGATGGTTTGAGGAAGTTTGCGGGGGGGCCGGGGAAGCGACCGGCCGCCCCGGGAGCATGGCCGCTTCCGGAGCCCGGGTAGTCGTCCTTGAAAGCCCTCAGGCGAACGACGCGCCGAGCTTTACGTTGGCCCCGGGGTCGGTGGCGATCTTCGGATACTCCCCGGCCAGGTCGTCGAAGGGAACCACTGGCTGCACGACGGCCTCGGTCTCGAGCCGGCCGGAGGCCAGCAGCCGCCAGGCCTCGTCGATCAGGCGGTCGTGGTTCCAGTTGGGGTGGTCGGGGTTCGGATCGCTGTTGGAGCGGCTGAAAACGAGCCGCGGCCGGTTCATGTGCGCTTCGGCGCCGAGGTCGAGGCCGGCGGCATACGGTCCGGGGAAGGCGCCGGCGACGACGGTTCCGTTGTAGGCGACGCTGCGCAGCGCCCCCTGCAGACCGGAGTGATGGCCGCTGTAATCGATGCAGACGTCGGCTCCCCGCTGTCCCGTCAGCTTCCCGATTTCGAGGCCGGGGTCGCAGGCGGCCGGGTCGAGGGCGGCGTCGGCGCCGCAGGCGAGGGCGACCGAGCGCCGCAGCTCGAGGGGGTCGACGGCGATTACCGGGTGAGCCCCGGCGAGGAGGGCGAACTGCACGACCATCAGCCCGATCGCCCCCATTCCGAAGACGGCCACGGCGTCGCCGAGGCGGACATGGCCGTCGCGCACGGCGCCGAGGGCGAAGTCGGCGGGGTCGAGGCAGACCGCCGCCTGCCAGGGCAGGCAGTCGGGAAGCCGGCGAACCGTCTCCGGCCAGCAGTGCTCCTCGCGGAACGGCCCGTGGGAGAAGACGCGGTCGCCGAGGCCGAGGCGCGTCGTTCCCGGACCGAGCTCCGCCACCTCGCCGACGCACATGTTGCCGAGAGGGCAGGGATAAGGCTCCCTGCCGCCGGCGGGCAGGAATATCCGGAGATCGCGGTCGTAGGAGCCGCGCCCGCTGCCGTACCCCTTGAAAATCGACATCTCCGTGCCGTGCTTGGCGGCCCCGAACAGACTGCGGACGCGAACCTGCCCGGGCCCCGGCGCCTCGCTCTCGAACTCCCTGAATGCGACCTGCTCCCTCGCGGGAGCGTACAACTCCCTCGGCACTTCCGCGTCCTCCGGTGAAACGCTGAATTCCCGGTGTCAACTGCGAAGGGCGTGCAATATATTGGAGCCCCTGCGCATCATCAATCGATCACATCGACAGCGGAAAGCCCTTCTGACATGACCGATCGCGTGAAAATCCTGGTCCCCGGCGACGACCCCCCGCAGATCGCCGGATCGCCGCAACTTGCCCGCCTCGAACCGCACGGAGACCTGACCCTGTACGACAACCGCCCCGGATCGTCGGAGGAGAAGATCGCCCGCGCCGACGGCTTCGACATCATCATCAACACGCGCGGCGTCGTCGACTGGCGCGAGACCGAGCTGCGCGCCCTGCACTCGCTGAAGATGATCGCGACCTGCTCCATCGGGACGGACATGATCGATCTCGACAGCGCCCGGGAACTCGACATCGTGGTCTCGAACCAGCCGGGCCGCACCGCCCCGGTCGTGGCCGAGCACATGTTCGGGCTGATGTTCACCGTGGCCAAGCGGGCGGCGTTTCAGACGAGGGAGATCGCCGAAAACCGCTGGACGCGGCGGATGAACCTCACGGTCCGGGGGAAGGTGCTCGGAATCGTCGGCACCGGGAACATCGGCGCGGAGATGGCGCGCCTGGGCAACGCCGTCGGAATGGAGGTGATCGCCTGGACCTTCAACCCTTCCCCGGAACGGGCCGGGAAACTCGGAGTCCGCTTCGTCGAGATGCCGGAGCTGCTCGAGAGCGCCGACTACGTCAGCATCCATACCGCTCTCAGCGACGACACGCGCGGACTGATCGGCAGGGATGAGTTGCGGGCGATGAAAGCGGACGCCGTGGTCCTCAACGGGGCGCGCGGCGCCGTGCTCGATCTCGACGCCCTCGCCGAGGTCCTCGCCTCCGGCCACCTCGGCGGCGCCGGGCTCGATGTCTTCGAGGAGGAGCCGTTCGTCGCCGACCACCCGGTCAAGAAGTGCGAGCAGGTGGTCTTCACCCCCCACGCGGCCGACCAGACTCCCGAGGGCGCCGAGCTGCTGAACGAAGGGGCGGTCGACAACGTGCTCGCCTTCCTCGCGGGGGAGCCGCGGAACAACGCCGCGGCGCGACCATGTTCACCTCCCTGAGCCCCGGCGCCATCGGCGTGACCGCCACCCTCGAGGAGGGGCTGCGGCTGGCGGCCGCGCACGGGTTCGACGGCCTGCACTTCAACATCGCCGAGGCGGCCGGTCTCGGTGCCGGCCGGGTGCGCGACCTGAGCGCGGAGACGGGCGTGCGGCTTTCGGCTTTCGGGTTTCCCGTCGACTTCCGCGGCGGCGACCCGGAGTACGAAAGCGGCATGGAGCGCCTGCCGGAGCTGGCCGCCGCGGCCGAACAGCTCGGGGTGCAGCGGACGGCGACCTGGCTCCTTCCCTGGTCGGACGAACTGCCGTTCGGCGACAACTTCGCCTTTCACCGCGACCGCCTGAAGCCGGCGGCGGCGATTCTCGCCGACCGCGGCATCCGCTTCGGTCTCGAGTACGTCGCCCCCGACACCACGAGGGCCGGCAGGAAGCACCCCTTCGTGCACACGATGGCCCAGACCCTCGAGCTGTGCGAAGCGGTCGGCGTCAACGCCGGTCTGCTCGCCGACTCGTGGCACTGGCACACCGCCCGCGAAACCGCGGCGGACCTGGGCGCCCTGACCGCGGAGACGGTCGTCGACGTGCACGTCAACGATGCCCCCGATCTTCCGGTTGAAGCCCAGGTAGACCACGTCCGCGCCATGCCGGGGGAAACCGGCGTCATCGACATCGCCGCCTTTCTCGGGGCCCTGGACGAAATCGGGTACGACGGCCCCGTGATGGCTGAGCCATTCAGCGAGCGGGTCGGGAGTCTTCCCCCCGGGGAGGCCTGCGCCGAGACGATAGCGTCGCTGCGCAAGGTCCGGTCGCGGGCGGGACTGTAGGGGAGATGGCCGTACGGGTCGCCCACATAACCCCGACGGACCGCATCGCCTGCCTTATGATGCGGACCCGGCTCCTCCACCTGCGCGACGCCGGGTACGAGGTCAGCGTAATCTGCGGCCGCTCTCCCGAGGGAACCTGGGGGGAAGAACTGAGAAAACAGGGGCTGGAGGTCATTCACGTTCCGTTCGCGCGTGAAATCGCCCCGCTCACGGACGCGCGCTGCGCCCTGGCGATGTACAGGGTCATCCGCCGGGGAGGTTACGACATCGTGCACTCCCACAATCCCAAGGGCGGCCTGCTCGGCCCGGTCGCCGGGAAACTGGCGCGCCGGCCGGTCGTCCTCCATACCGTGCACGGTTTCCTCTTCAACGAGAACGCGACGGGAATGCGCCGGGGCATGGCCCTCGGCGCCGAGCGCTGGACCGCGGCCTGGTGCGACCATTTGCTGTTCCAGAGCGAAGAGGATTTCGCCTACGCCCGCGACCACAGGTTCAAGGCCGGGGACAGGCTGCATCTGGAGGGGAACGGCATCGACGAGACCCGCTTCGACCCGCGGCTGTACCCGGACGCGCGCCGCGGGAAGCGGGCGGAGCTTGGGCTGGGAGAGGCCGACCTCGTCGTCGGCATGGTCGGGCGCCTCGTGGAGGAGAAGGGGTACAGGGAGTTCTTCGAGATGGCCGGCAGGCTCGCAAGGGCGCGGGAGGATGTGCGCTTCCTAAACGTCGGGATCGCCGAACCGGAGCAGTCGGACGCCGTCGATCCCGGCCTCCTGGCGCGGCAGCACGGTCTCGACGGGAAATGCGTGCTCCTCGACCGGCGCCGCGACATGCCCGAGCTCTACCTGGCGATGGATGTCGCCGTTCTGCCCTCCCACCGCGAGGGGATCCCCCGGGCGCTGATGGAGGCCGCGGCCATGGGGCTTCCGGGGGTGGCGACGGACATACGGGGCACCCGTGAGGTGGTCGAAGACGGAGTCACCGGGCTGCTGTTCCCGCTGCGGGACGTCGACCGCTTCCTCGTTGGCGTCGAGCGCCTGCTGCAGGACGGCGGGCTGAGGCGGCGGATGGGACGGGCGGCGCAGCAGCGGGTGCTCGGCAAATACACCGAGACCGCCACCTCGAGGCGGCTGCAGCGCTGCTACCGGGAGATCCTCGACAGGGAGCAGGGGGGGGCCCGAGCGCGAGAGAAGGAGAGGAGTGATGTGTAAGCGAACCAGCGGTGCCGCATGGAGGCAGCAGGCGCTGATCTGCTTCCTGCTGGGAGGGCTCGCCGCAGGCTGCTCGGGAAGCGAGCGGCCCCATGCCGCCCAGGTCGTCGCCGCGGTGCGGACCGCGGCAGAAGAAGCGGCGTCCGGGGCGGATGAGGAGGGAGTTGGAGAGGATCTCCCAGGAGACCCTCGGCTGAAGCAGATCGAGCTTCCGCAAGGGTTCCGCATCCGCGTGTACGCCGAGGAGGTTCGCGGCGCCCGCTCCCTGAGCCTGGGCAGCGGCGGCACCCTGTTCGTCGGCACCCAGTTCGGCGGCCGCGGCGTGGTCTTCGCCCTGCGCGACGAGGACGGCGACCACAAGGCGGAGCGGGTGGTCACCATCGCCCGCGGCCTGAACACGCCGAACGGCGTCGCCTTCAGGGACGGGGATCTCTACGTTGCCGAAATAAGCCGCATCCTGCGTTACCGCGGCATCGAGGAGCGCCTCGACGACCCGCCGCAGCCGGAGATCGTCAGCGACGCGTTCCCGACCGACAGGGCCCACGGCTGGAAGTTCATCCGCTTCGGCCCGGACGGCATGCTGTACGTGCCGGTCGGCGCGCCTTGCAACATATGCCTCTCCGAAGATCCCTACGCGTCGATCGGAAAGCTCGATCCCTCCACCGGGGGCTTCGAAGTCGTGGCGCGGGGGGTGCGCAACTCCGTCGGCTTCGACTGGCACCCGCAGACGGGGGAACTGTGGTTCACGGAAAACGGCAGGGACTGGATGGGGGACGATGAGCCGCCGGACGAGCTGAACCGGCTGAGCGCATCGGGGCAGCACTTCGGCTATCCCTACTGCCACGGCGCCGGCATCGCCGATCCGCAGTTCGGAGACCGGCGCCCCTGCGGCGAGTTCGTCCCTCCGGTCCGGGAGCTCGGCCCGCACGTGGCCGCCCTCGGAATGCGCTTCTATACAGGGGACATGTTCCCGCAGGAGTACCGCAACCAGATCTTCATCGCCGAGCACGGCTCCTGGAACCGCAGCAACAAGATCGGCTACCGCGTCACCCTGGTGCGCCTCGACGCCGGCGGCGGGGCTTCCTACGAGCCTTTCGCGGAGGGCTGGCTGCAGGGGGAGTCGAACTGGGGGAGGCCGGTCGACCTCCTCGTCATGCCCGACGGCTCGCTGCTGCTCTCCGACGACCAGGCCGGCCTGATCTACCGGATCACCTGGTCCGGCTGACCGCTTACCCCTGGACCCCCTCAGCCACCGCGCGCTCGAAAGCCTCGATTTCCCGCATGCCGTCGAGGACTCCGATCTCGATGTGAAAGTCGCGCACCGCCCCGGGCTCGATATGCTCCAGGGTCTGGTGCTTCCTGTTCCAGGCGCGCCCGAGGACGCTGCAGTTGCCCGGCTCGATGCCGGTGACGAAGGTGCCGCGGTGGAAGTGCTGCCAGTGGTTGACGATCGGAATTTCCCGCTGCGGGAACTTCCAGTACAACCCCAGCTCCAGGCCCTCGTTGATCAGGCCGACATGGACGTCGCCGCCGCTGTCCGCAAGCGGCCGGTGAACGTACACGTCGTCGTGCATCTCCGCCTTCGGCTCCGTGGCCAGGGAGTAATCCTCAGGCGCGACCTCCTGGTCGTTCAACCACTCGGTGCTCAGGCGGGAATGCAGGACCAGGCGCGTGCCGGCGTCGAGCAGCGGCCAGCCTGGATTGGTGTGGTAGACGACCATCAGGGGGGCCGGGTCCACTCCCAGGTTCTCGACGCGGTCGTGTATGCGGATCGACTTCTCTCCGAGCACGGTCGACACCTCCCGGGACATTTCCAGGCAGTGCCCGAACATGATGGTCTCGCGCATCCTGCCGCCGGCGCGAACGACGTAGTCCTCACCCTCCCACGAACCGCCGGCCACCACCTGCTTGGCCGGGATGTAGGAAAGGCGGCCGTGCAGGCCGAGCTCCTCGTTCTCGGCTTCAGGGTCGGTTTCCGGGTGGCCCACGAAGGTCAACCCGCAGGTCGTCAACAGCCCGAGGTAGGAACCGCGCATCCAGTTGAAGCCATCCGGCTCGTAGAACGCCGGGCCGACGTCCCCGGTCTTCGAGCGGAAACAGAGCGACATCCCCTTGTACGACGCCGAGGCGATATCGAGGGCGCGCCCGGGAAGCAGGGTGAAGCTGAGCCCCGAGGCGTTCGAAATTTCGATCAGGTCGGCGCCGCGTTCGTTTCCTTCGACGAGCTCGGCCCGCCGCAGGCCGGCCACCTGGCTCATGTCGCCGACGAGGTCGAGAATCTGCTGTTTCGTGTAGCTGCGTCCGTACAGTCCGGGCATCCGCAACCGCTCCTGGGTATGTGTGCTGTGGGATCGGGGGCCGAAGATAGGGCGGCGGCAACTGGCTGCACAAGCATCCCGGACAGCGTTCGGAAGGAGTCCCGGAACCCGCGCCGGCAGCCTCCGAAAGCCGGGATCGGTCGGTTCAGAAGGGGCTTCCCAGGCTTGACGAACCGCGCCGGCGCCCGGCTTATTGCCTCTCCGCCGCGGCGTTGCCGCGCGCCGGAGAACTCACCGGTTTCCCGGGGTTCCTTCACCCCTCGCCCTTACTCATGATCCCGGTCGGAAAAAGAAAGTGAACCACGCCATCCTGTTGACGGCGACCGCCGCCGAGCAGAGGCTGCTCGCCGGTGAGATCGACGGCGTCCGCCATCGAGTGGGGGGGCGCCCGTGGCGCAGCGGCCGCCTGCGGGGCCGGGACGTCCACCTGATAGAGGGGGGCCTGGGGGCGGTCAATACCGCCCAGGCCCTGACCTGCGCGCTGCAGGCCGACCTTCCGGGCCTCGTCCTGCAGGTCGGGGTCGGCGGGGGATATCCGCACACCTCCCTGCGCGTCGGGGACGTCGCGCTCGCCAGCGAGGAGGTGTACGGCGATATCGGGGTGCGCACCGGTGCCGGCTGGCAGCCGGGCGAGCTGATCGGCATCCCGGTCTGGCGCGACGGAGAAAGCGAGATCTTCAACCGCTTCCCGCTCGACCGGGAGCTGGTCGAGAAGGCCCGAACCGCCGTCGCTGCGGCGGGGGGCGAGCCGGCTGTCGGCGCCTTCGTCACGGTCCAGGAATGCAGCGGCAGCGCCGGCCTCGGCAGGGAGCGGGGGCTGCGCTTCGAAGCCCTGTGCGAGAACATGGAGGGGGCGGCCGCCGCCCACGTCAGCAGGATTTACGGCGTCCCCTTCCTCGAGATACGCGGAATCAGCAACCGGGTCGATGACCGCGACATCGACACCTGGGAGATCCCCCTGGCCGCCAGGGCCGCCCAGTCCGCGGCCCTGGCGGCCCTGGAGAAACTCGAGCCGTGAGCGCCCCGGTCTATTCCCTGGGGTATTCCCCCTGCCCCAACGACACCTTCATCTTCTACGCCCTCGTGCGGGGCAGGCTGCCGGGGGCGCCGGGGTTCCGCGAGATCCTCGAGGATATCGAGACCCTTAACGGGATGGCGGGGCGCGGCGAGCTCGACGTCGTCAAGGTGTCCTTCCACGCCCTCGCCCACCTGAGGGAGGAGTACTGCCTGCTGCGTTCGGGCGGGGCCCTCGGCCGCGGCTGCGGCCCCCTGGTGGTGGCGAGGGAGGCGCTCTCCCCGGGGGAGCTCGGCGGCCTGAGAGTGGCGGTCCCGGGAGCGCTGACGACCGCGGCGCTGCTGCTGCGCCTGTTCGCCCCGGATTCGCCAGCGCCGGCAATCCTGCCGTTTCACGAGATCATGCCGGCGGTGAGGGACGGCCGCGTCGACGCCGGCGTCATCATCCACGAGAGCCGCTTCACCTACCCGGACTACGGGTTGAGGCAGGTCGTCGACCTCGGGGAGTGGTGGGAGCGGGAGACCGGCCGCCCGATTCCGCTGGGCGGCATCGCGGCGCGCCGCAACCTGGGAGCCGAAGCGGTCGCCGCCATAGACAGGGCCCTGCGCCGGAGCGTCGAGTACGCCCACGCCCATCCGGAGGAGACGCGGGAGTACGTCGCCGCGCACGCGCAGGAGATGGAGCGCGCCGTCGTCGAGTCCCACATCGCCCTCTACGTCAACGACTTCACCCTCGACTACGGAAGCGAAGGGACCGCGGCGATCGAGGAGCTGATGCGCCGGGCGGGGCAGGCCGGCGTCGTTGCGGCAGGGGACCAGCCCTTGTTCGCCTGAGTTGCGGAAGGCTCCGTCCGGGGTCCGGGGGCGTGAGGTGCACGGGGACGGACTGCAGGGCTCGCCTTCCTCGCAGCTTTCACGGACGGCAACGGATTCCCGGCAAGACCTCCGGGTCGATTGCCGCCGAGGTCCCGGGCGCTTCTTGAATCCGGACAGGGGCGGCAGACCCGGGAGCCGGCGCTCTACGCAGGAATCGGGCCCTGTGCAGAAATCGAACCGGATGTATGGTCGGGACAGCAAAGGAGACAGGAAATGAGATTGATTCAGTACCGGGATGCGGACGGCAGCGATCGCGTCGGGGCCGTCGACGGGGACAGGGTGATCGACCTGACCGGGGAAGACGGGCCGGCGACCGTCCACGGCATCTACTACGATTGCGGCGGAGCGGCCGAAGGTTTCGAGGTCGCCCTTTCCAGGCTTCTGGACAGGGCCCCAGCCCCTTCACTGCGGCTGTCAGAGCTCCTCGCCGGCCGCGAGGGGGACGGGGGACCGTTCCCGCTCAAGCCGGCCAGCGGCCCGGCCGGCGATCCCCACGCCCTGCGCATCTGGCTGGCGGGAGTGACGCACGAGGACAGCGCCCGGCTCCGCGAGATCGAGTCGAAGCAGGCCACCGGCGACCAGGTCAACGTGTACGAGCAGAAGTACCGCGAATGCGCCGCGGGCGGCCGCCCCGAGCTGTTCGCCAAGGGGGACCCGGACAGCGTCGTCGGCCACGGACAGACGCTCACCCGCCCCCGGGACACGCAGCGGCTGGTTCCCGAGACCGAGCTGGTGACTCTGTACGGCCTCGACGAGGGCGGCCGGCTCGAGCGCCTGGGTTACACCGGGGGCAACGACGCCACCGACAACGGCATCGAGGCGGCCAACCCGCTGAACCTGCCCCAGGCCAAGAACTGGGCCGGCGGCTGCGCCAGCTTCGGGCCGGTCCTCGTCACCGCTTCGGAGTTCGACGACGGCGACGTGGCGGTCAGCTGCGAGATCCTCCGCGGCGGCCGCCGGGCCGGCTTCAAGGAAGGGCCGACCGGCCAGGGGAATCTCAACATGCCGGAAGGGCTGTTTCACATGGAGCGGTCGCTGTTCAGCCGCCTGCCGCTGCATCCCCGGCAGCTCCAGGTCCTGTACTGGGGCACCCCGATCGTGTTCGCCGAGGCGGACCTTCCCGGCGGCCTGGTCGCCGGGGACCTGGTGCGCATGACCTTCGCCGGGATCGGCACCCTGGAGAACGCGATCGCCGACCTGCCGGAAACCGGTCAGCTCGAGGGTCTCAAAATCGGTTGATACAGTCGCTGCGCCGGCGGGGCGGAGTTGCCGGGGCAAAGACAAGCCGCGCTGCCGGCGCGGCGGAATTTCCGGGGTAGACGAGGTGCGCGCCGGGTCGAGTCGGAAGTGCCGGAAGGACCGCAATGCCGTGCGACCGCAGGGCCGGCAGCAGCCCCGTAGCCTTTGCGGCCGGATGACAGGCGGGGTTGAAGTCAGGGCGCCGCCAGCGCCCCTGTCTCCTTGAGGTGGATAACCGAGGCGGCGAACTGCTGCAGCTCGTATGCGGAGCAGGCCGCGGCCGGTTCCCCCCGTTCGTGGGGGGTGCGCCACTCCTCGTCCGCGGGCCGCGCCGCTCCGTGCAGCCTGCGGAGGGCATCGAGGACGGAGTCGAAAGGGCGCTCGGGAAACGGCTCCCCCAGGCGGAAGGTCTCCCAGAACTCCGGCTCGAGGATGCGGATGTGGCGCGCCGTCGAGGCCCCCAGCTCGATGCAGCCCTGCAGCTCGCCGGGCCCCTCCCCGAACAGCCGCAGCAGCCGCGTCCAGTCGACGACCCCGGACCCGAGGGCGCAGCGGACGAAGCGGAAACCGGACGCCGTCGGGTGGATGCGGTAGTCCTTCAGATGGACGTGCTTGAGGTGGGGCAGCACGGCGCCGGCGAACTGCTCCGGAGTCTCGCCGACCGCCAGGGCGTTGGCGCAGTCCATCGTGACCCCCAGCATCGGACTTCCCACCTGCTCGCAGAGCCAGACCAGCTCCTGTGAGCAGAGGTCCTGGTGGTTTTCGATCCCGACAGGAATCCCCGCCTCCTCGGCGGCCCCCATCGCCCCCCGCAGCGGCTCGACCAGGGAGGACAGGTGGCGGCGCCAGCCCGCGGCCCCGTAGCGCCGCCGGTCTCCTTCCAGGACCGGGCTGATCGTGGTGCGCACGGCCCTGGCCCCGAGCTCGGCCGCGGTGTCGATGGCGGCCAGCAGCGGCCCCTGGTCCCCGGCGAGATCCTCGCTGCCGGTGTCGAGAAACAGGTCGAGCCCGTATTCCTCCAGCAGCTCGCGAAACCTGGCGCGCTCGTCGGGGGGTCGCCGCGAGAGCAGGTCGGCGGCGGTTTCGATGCTCGCCAGCCCGCTCGCCGCGGCCATTCCCGCGAGCCCCTCCGGTTCGTGGGGATCGATCTGGCAGCCGGCTTCCCTGTGAGCGCCCGTGAAGCTCCAGGCGCACAGGCCGATCTTCACGGCCCGGACCCCGCGTGCAGGCCGGCGACCTCGCCGGCGGGGACCTCCCGCTCTTCCCCTGTCTCCAGGTCGCGCACCTTGACCAGGCCGCGCTCCCACTCGTCCGGGGCGACGAGGACCAGCCGCGAGGCGCCGCAGCTGTCGGCGTGCCGGAAGGCCCACTTCATCCTGCGCTCCTCGAGGACGAGATCGACCGAGCGGCCGGCCCGGCGCAGGCGGGAAGCGACCTCCATGGCCGCGGGCCGCAGCTCGGCGCTGAAGGGGAAGACGACGTCGTCGAAGCGCCGCGGCAGCTCCGGCAGGAGGCCCTTTTCCGACAGCAGCTCGACGATCACGGCGTCCCCGAAGCCGAAGCCGCAGGCGGGGAGGTCCCTGCCGCCGAAGGTCGACAGCAGGCGGTCGTAGCGTCCTCCCCCGCAGATCGCCCTGAGCTCGGAGGCGCGGTCGAAAGCCTCGAAGACCACCCCGGTGTAGTAGGCGAGGCCGCGCACCAGGCCGGCGTCGAAACGCACCCAGTCGGCGATTCCGTACCCGGCGGCCAGAGCGAGCAGCCGGCGCAGGTCGCCGATGCCGCCGCTCTCTTCCCCGATCAGGGCGGCGGCGTCCTCGAGGGAGCCCACCGAAGTCAGCTCGAGGAGGGTATCGACGACGGAGGCGTCCAGTCCGATACCCTCGAGATCTTCCCGCACCGCCGCCGCAGGCAGCTTGTCGAGCTTGTCGACGAGCACGCAGACCTCGGAGAAGCGCCCTTCGGGGACGTTGGCGGCGTCGAGCACCGCCTCGATGATCTTGCGGCTCGAGAGCCTGATCTCGACATCTTCCGCGGTCAGGCCGAGGCGCGAGAACAGGGTCGTCAGGAGGCAGAGGAGCTCGGCCTCGGCGGCGACGTCGGAGATGCCGAAGATGTCGACGTTCCACTGGAAGTGCTCGCGCCTGCGGCCGCGCTGGATGCGCTCGTAGCGCCAGCACTGCGGAATGCTGAACCACTTCAGCGGCAGCGCCAGCGACCCCGCCCTGGCCAGCACGAGGCGGGCAATGGAAGGGGTCATCTCCGGTCTCAGGGCGAGGCGCCGCCCCCCCTTGTCCTCGAACCCGTACAGCTCGTCGACGATCTGCTCGCCGGCCTTGCGGACGTAGAGCTCCTCCGACTCGACGACCGGGGCGTCGTACTCTTCGAAGGCAAAGGCCCGCGAGGCCTCGCGGAAATGGGTGAACAGCCAGTCGCGGAGCCGGAAGTCGTCGGGATAGAAGTCCCGGGTACCGCGCGGCGGCGAGAGATTCATGGTCCTTAAGGTAATGCGCGGCCGGCGCAGGCGTCTCCGTCAACCCCGGTACAGCTCGCCGGCCAGGATGGCGAGCAGTCCCAGCGGCATGAGAGCCCTCAGCGCCCGGCTCTGGGCCCCGGCGCCGCGAACGAAACGAACCATGACGATCAGGAGGAGGGCGTCCATCAGCATTACAACCGCGCCATATGCCCAGCCGTACAGTCCGAGGTAGCCAGGCAGGACGGTCCCGGCGATCAGCAGTGAGTAAACGCCGGCCGCGGCCCACCGGGCCCTCGGGGCGCCGACCGCCAGGGCAAGGGTGCGCACCCCGCGGGCGCGGTCCCCATCGAGGTCCTCGACGTCCTTGACGATCTCGCGGCCCAGGTGGAAGAGCAGGGCGAAGCCGGCGGGGACCCAGGACCGTCCCAGGGCCCCGCCGGCGAGTGCTCCGAAGGGAAAAGCCAGCGCCGCGAGGAATGCGACCAGGAGGTTGCCCCAGAGCACCGTGCTCTTGAGGCGGGCGCTGTACAGCCATAGTCCCGCGAGCGTGCCGGCGGCGATCAGTCCCGGAACAGGACCGGCCCCGACCGCAAACCCCAGCCCGGCCGCGGCGCTCGCGGCGGCGGCCAGGGCGGCCCGACGCGGCGTCAGCCTGCCCGAGGGCAGCGGCCTGCGAGGCCGGTTGATGCGGTCGATCTCGAGGTCCCGGAGGTCGTTGAAGGCGTTCCCGGCGCCGGTGACCAGAGCCGCGGCCAGCACCGCGAACCAGACCGGGGGCGGAGGCGGAACGGCCCCTCCCGCGACCGCCCCGATGAGCACGGACGCGGCGGTGATACAACAGTTCAGGGGCCTGAGGAGCTGCAGTTCCGCCGTCATGGGCATCGCCTGGGCTGGCCGGTACAGCTTGGGAAACAGGGTGGCTGAGGAATGGAGAACCGCGGTGCGAAAAGGGTCGGAAAGGCGGTTTTTCTGACCCCCGGCGGGAGGTTTTTACGGGGTGTCCGAAAAGGGGGCGAATTTCTTGTAACTGCCAGAAAAATAAATGGTTCGTGCAGATTTTTCTTGACAGTCAAAAATCAGGGGAGTACTTTGACGGAAAGTCTTTAAATCCAACAACTAATGTCAATTTTTTCGGGCTGATCCGGCATGGAAAACCAACCTCCATCAGGGGGTCGGCTGTTGTCGACGATTACGAAGAAGGATCTCGCCCTTCTCGTCAGCCAGAGCACCGGCTGCAAGAAGAATCTGGCGGCCAAAATGGTCGACAGTCTCTTCGTCGCCATGAGGGACAGCCTGATCCAGGGGAACCGCATCGAAATTAGGGGTTTCGGCGTTTTCCAGGTCAAGGATACCCGCCCGAAGCCCGCGGCCCGCAACCCCCGGACCGGGGAGATCATCTACGTGCCCGCCCGCCGCAAGACGCACTTCAAGCCGGGCAGGCTCCTCAAGGAGGCGCTGCACCAGACGCGGGAGGGAAACCTCGCTATCCCGATCGAGGAATTCGACGACGACGAAGACGACGACGAGATCTGAGCAGCGCCGTCGGGAAAGGGTTCGGGCCCCGGTACGGAATTGCCGTACGGGGGTTTTTTATTGCTTTTCGCCTGCTCCGTCCCCGGGGGAGCTTTCCATCAGGGCGGCGATCCGCTGCCGCCAGTCGGGGGGGATTCCGAGATTCGCGTCGAGCCTGAAGTCGGCGGCCAGGGACCGGAGGATCTCCGACCGGCGGCGGCTGTCGGGGAGCGTCTCCCTGAGCCGGGCCCGCAGGCGGCCAAGGCCGTCGAGATAGTCGACGAACTCGCTGTCGTCGAAGATCCGCTCGAGGTCCTCGCGCAGGCGGCGGGCAAGGGACGGGCTGGCGTTGCTGGTGCTGATGCTCACTCTCAGGTGCCCCGAGGAGACGAGGGCGGCCATGGCGATGTTGGACTGCGCCGGCCGGTCCCAGGTGTTGATCAGGGACCCCTGGCGGCAGGCGAGCTCGTAGACCTGGCGGGCCAGCTCCGGGTCGTCGGGGACCGTGTTGATGACGAGAAACACCCCGTCGAGATCCGCGGCATCGAAGCGGCGCTCGCGGTGCTCGAATCGCCCCGCGGCCTTCCATTCCCGGAGGTCTTCGTTGAGACGCGGGCTGACGACGGCGAGCCGCGCCCCGGCGGCGAGCAGCCTCTCCGCCTTGTCGGCCGCCTCGGCCCCGCCGCCGATCACCAGGCAGCGGCTCCCCATGACGTCGATGCCGGCCTGGAAACAGGGATTCAGCATTCTGGACGCTCCCCTGCGCTCGGGAGGCTCAGCGCCTGCGCGCGGGGGTGAGCCTGAGAACGAGGGCGCGGGAGGAATTCGCGCGCTCCGGCGTCATCCCCGCCCACCCTGGAGGTCGGAGTAGTTGCGGCCCTCCTGCTCCCCCCGGTCGACTGGGAGGCCGCTTTCGAGCCAGCCCTTCTCGATCACCTCGCCGCTGTCGGCGTGGGCTCCGCCGAAGCCGCCGCGGACGTTGGACACGTCGGTGAACCCGGAAGCCGAAAGGATCTCGGCGGCGCGCGCCGAACGCGCTCCCGACTGGCAGCCCAGAAGCAGCTTGTCGCCGCGTTCGAAATTCGCCTCGACCACCCCGAGGAAGTCGGGGTTGGGCACCATGCCGAACGCCTCGCGGTGCATGATCGGGATGTTGAGGGCTCCCGAGGGGTGCCCGCTGAGGAACTCCGGCTCGGAGCGCACGTCGACGTACCGGTATCCCTGCTCCCGCATCAGCTCCAGGGCCTCCGCGGAGTTGATCTCCTTGTAGCTCATCGGCTGAACCTCCTGCCGGCAATTTCGCCCGGGTGAGAACCACCTTGCGCGCAGTCCGCGCACCCTGCCGGGGTTTCCAGTTCGCCTGCATCCCGGTGGAGAGCCGGAACAGGCCTGCCAGGGGCGGAGGATGCGGCTTGACAGGGTGCACCACAGGCCATTCAATGACCTTCTTATACTTTCCAGTAATGTATTATTTCCAGCAACATAGACAATTTCCGCGGAGGCTGGCGCCGCTGCTGGCGCGGGCGTTTCCGGGAATCCTCGCCGCGGCCTTCTGGGCAGGGGGCTGCCAGTTCCTCGGCGGGGATTCCGAAGCGGACGGCAGCGCCAGGACCGACTCGACCGCAGCCGACTCGACGGCCGCCGACTCGACCGCGGCGGCGGACACCAGCCGGGCAGATACCGCCCGGATCGACGCGGTGCCGGTGGAGACCGCCCTGTCGACCATCGGCGACATCTCCTCCTTCCTGCTGTTCAGCTCGACCGTGGAGACCGAGGCGGCGGTGGAGATTCACCCGGAGGTCAGCGGCCTGGTGGAGGTCGTCGCCGTCGAGGAAGGGGACCATGTCGCCGCCGGCGACACCCTGGTGAAGCTCGACGCCGACCAGGCCCGCCTCGACGACCGCGAAAGCGCCATGGAGCTGCGCCACCTCGAGATGGGGTACAAACGCACCGAGGAGATGTTCCGCCGCGGCCTGATCGCCCCCCAGGACCACGAGGACAGGCTCTTTCACCTCGATGAAGCCCGGCTGAAAGTCGAGAAGGCCCGCCTCGCCCTCGAAAATACGGTGATCCGGGCCCCGTTCGCCGGCGTCATCACGACCCGGCAGGTGCAGGTGGGGGCCCGCGTCGCCCCCGGGGACAAGCTGTTCGACCTCGTAAAGATCGACGACATGATCGCCCGGGTGTACGTACCGGGGCGGTACCTGACCCGGGTGGAGGTCGGACAGAGGGCGGTGGTGGTCTCCGACTTTCTCCAGGACATGGAGTTCGAGGGGTACGTCAAGCGCATCAGCCCGGTCGTCGACCCCAAGAGCGGCACCTTCAAGGTCACCGTCGGGCTGCGGGACCGCTGGGAGCACCTGCGGCCGGGGGTCTTCGTCAACGTCCGCGTCGTCACCGACACCCACACCGACGCCGTCCTGCTGCCCAAGCAGGCGGTCGTCTACGACGGCGGCGAGCGCTACGTCTTCGTCGTCGAGGACAGCACCGCGTCCCGGGTCAGCCTCGACGCCGGGTACGAGGACAGCCGCTTCATCGAGGCCCTGTCCGGCATCGCCGCAGGCGCCCCCGTCATCGTCATCGGTCAGGCCGGCCTGAAGGACAAGGCCCGCGTAAAGGTGGTCAGCGAACACCGGGCGGATCCCGAACCTCGAGCCGCCAGCGGCCAGGGATAAGGACCATGGCCGGCCCCGGGCCCACTCGCAGCTTCAGCACCCGCTTCGCGGTCACGACGCAGCGGCCCGTCGCGATCCTGATGATCGTCACCGCGGTCTGCGTGTTCGGCTGGGTCTCCTACCAGCGCCTGTCCCTCGACCTGATGCCGGACATAGCCTACCCGGCGATCACGGTGCGCACCGAGTACCCCGGCACCGCCCCCGAGGAGGTGGAATCGCTGGTGTCGCGCCCGCTGGAGCAGGAGCTCGGCATCGTCCGCCAGCTCGTCCGCATCAGCTCGATCAGCAAGGCGGGGCAGTCCGACGTCGTCCTCGAGTTCGAGTGGGACACCGACATGGACGCCGCCTCGCAGAGCATCCGCGAAAAATCGGACCGCCTGCGGCTGCCCGAAGATGCGGAAAAGCCGCTGCTGCTGAGGTACGACCCCTCCCTCGACCCGATCATCCGCCTGGGGCTGCACGGGCCGCAGACGATGTTCGAGCTGCGCCGCCTCGCCGACCGCGAGATCAAGCGCGAGCTGGAGGCGATCCCGGGGGTCGCCGCCGTCAAGGTGAAGGGCGGCCTCGAAGAGCAGATCCACGTCGACCTCAACGAGCAGCGGATCAGCCTGATGGGGCTGGACGTCTCGGCGATCAACCGGGCCCTCGACCAGGCCAACGTCAACCTGCCGGGCGGGCAGATGCGCGAGGGGCTGACCTGGTACCTCGTGCGCACGATCAACGAGTTCCAGACGGTCGACGAGATCCGCCGCCTGATCGTGGCGGAAAGGGAGGGAGCCGAGATCCGCCTCGGCGACGTCGCCGCCGTGCACCGGTCGTCCAAGGACCGCGAGGTCCTCACCCGGGTCGACGGCAGCGAGAGCGTCGAGATCGAGATCTACAAGGAGGCCGACGCCAACATCGTCGCGGTCGCGCAAAGGGTGGTCAACCGCATCCACGGGCTGCCGGAGCAGCAGCAGTACGTCGCCCGCCTGCGGGAGGAGGAGGAGAGAGCCCGGGAGGCGGCGGCGGACACCAGCGCTGTCGAAAGCGGAGCAGCCGCCGCGGAGGAGGAAGAAGCGAAAGGGACCGGGGAGGGAGGTCAGGACAAGGAGGAGGACCTCGGGGAGCAGAAGCGCGCCGAAGCGGTGAAGACCCTCGAGCACCTGCGCATGACGGACTTCATCAGCCACCTGCTGCCGGAGGAGATGGAGATCGAGGTGCTGTCGGACCAGTCGGTGTTCATCGTCGACGCCATCGACGAGGTGCGGAAGAGCGCCCTCATCGGCGGCGCCCTGGCGATCTTCGTGCTGCTGGCGTTTCTGAGGAACGTCCTGCACACGCTGATCGTCGGCGTCACCATTCCGGTCTCTATCGCGGCGACCTTCGCGCCGATGTACCTGTTCGACGTGTCGATGAACATCATGTCCCTCGGGGGCCTGGCCCTCGGCATCGGGATGCTCGTCGACAACTCGATCGTCGTCCTCGAGAGCATCTTCCGCTGCCGCGAGGAGGGGGACGACCTGGTGCGGGCAACGATCCGCGGCACCGGTGAGGTCGGGGCCGCGGTCTTCGCATCCACCCTGACGACGATCGCCGTCTTCTTCCCAATCGTCTTCGTCGAGGGGGTCGCCGGGCAGGTGTTCGGCGACATGGCGCTCACCGTGGTCTTTTCCCTGCTCGCCTCGCTGCTGGCCGCCCTCTACTTCATACCGATGCTGGCGTCGCGCCGCCTGCAGCAGGGGGGCGCAGACGGTTCCCCGCTCGCCGGCGGCGACTTCCTGAGGCTGGCGGCGTTCGCCCGGGCGCGCGCGGCGGCGGCGAGCGGCCCGCCGCGCGAGAGGGCGGTGCAGGCGGCCCTGGTCCTGCCGCAGCTGCTGCTCGACCTGGCGCTGCGGATTCCGCTGGCTGTCGGGGCCCTGGCTGCCGCGGTCCTGAAGGGAGCGGCCGTTCTGCTCTTCGAGGCGCTCTGGATCCTGCTGAAGCCGGCGGAGATTTTCCGGATCCGGCCGCAGCGCACCCTGCAGGCATCGTTCGCTGACTGGGCCCGGGAGAGCCGCATCGGCCCCTGGCAGCCGTTCGAGCGCATCTGGCCGAACCTGCTGGGGTACGATTCTCCGGGAGCCCTGGCCGCCGACGCCGCCCGCCTGTCGGGATGGATGTGGACGGCGGAGGGCAGCGCCGGCCGCCGCGTTCTCCGGCGCTTTGCCCGCGCCCTCCCCGGGGCGGCGGCCTTCCTGTTCCTGCTGGTCCGCTTCCTCTTCCACACGCTGCTGCGCACCGCCGGCATCCTCCTGCAGGTGGCGCTGCTGCTCGCCGTGCTGGCCGTTCTCGCCGCGGCGACCGCCGCCGGCGTTCTGCTCGCCCCGGTCTTCGCGCCGATCCTGTTCCTGTGCCGGCGGGCGATCGGCCTGGCGCTGCGGGTTTACCCGGTGCTTCTGGAGTCGGCGCTGCGCCAACGCTACCTCGTGATCGCGGCGGCGGCGGCCTGCTTCTGGCTCTGCTGGTCGGGGCTCGTCCCGCGGCTGGGGACCGAGCTGATTCCGCAGGTCCACCAGGGGGAGTTCAACCTCGAGGTGGCGCTGCCGGTCGGCACCCCCCTGTGGCGGACCGCGGAGGTGGTGCGTGAGATCGAGGATGCCGCCCTCAAGCAGCCTGGGGTCGAGCGGGTGGCGACCGCGGTGGGCACCGACAGGTCGGCGTCGTCGAGGGCGGACGAGGGGGAGCACACCGCCAGGCTGACCGTGAAGATGGTGCCGGGCGCGACCCCGGTTGAGGAGGAGGAGCTGATCGCCAGCCTGCGCCGCGAGCTGGCCGATCTCCCCGAGGTGGAGATCGAGGTCGCGTTCCCGACGCTGTTCAGCTTCAAGACCCCGGTCGAGGTCGAGGTTCACGGCGACGACCTGCAGCAGCTGCGGCAGGTGAGCCGGGAGACGGAGACCCTGATGGCCGGCCTGGCCGGCCTCGCCGACGTCAGGTCGACCCTGCAGTCCGGGCACCCGGAGCTGCAGATCAGGTACGACCGCGAGCGCCTCGCCGAATACGGACTCGACCTGCGCCAGGTCGCCGAGCTGGTGCGCAACAAGGTGAGAGGCCGGGTGGCGACCGATTTCCGCGAGCGGGAGCGCAACATCGACGTGCTGGTGCGCCTGCGGGAAGCTGACCGTCTCAGCGTCGAGGAGCTGAGGCGGCTGGTGGTCAATCCCGGAGGGGAGGTGCCGATCGCGCTGGCCTCGGTGGCCTCGATCGAGATCGCCGAGGGGCCGAGCGAAATCCGCCGCATCGATCAGCAGCGGGCCGCCCTGGTCACCGCCAACACGAAGGGGATCGACCTGGGCTCGGCCTCCCGGAGCATCGAGCAGGCGCTGCGCAGCCATCCCTTTCCGGACGGGTTCGGCTTCCTGATCAGCGGTCAGAACCAGGAGATGGAGACCTCCCTCGACAGCCTGCTGTTCGCCCTCGCCCTCGCCCTCTTCCTCGTGTACGTCGTCATGGCGAGCCAGTTCGAATCGCTGCTGCACCCGCTGGTGATCATGTTCACGGTGCCGCTGGCCCTGATCGGGGTGGTCGCAGTCCTGGTCTGGCAGCAGATCCCCCTGAGCGTCGTCGTCTTCATCGGCATGATCATGCTGGCCGGAATCGTCGTCAACAACGCCATCGTGCTGGTCGACTACATCAACACCCTGCGGCGCGGCGGCATGGAGAAGGGCGAGGCCATCGTGCGCGCCGGGTCGGTGCGCCTGCGCCCGATTCTGATGACGACCCTGACCACCGTTCTCGGCCTGGCGCCGATGGCGCTGGGGTTCGGCGACGGCGCCGAGATCCGCACCCCGATGGCGATCACCGTGATCGCCGGGCTGATGAGCTCGACGTTCCTCACCCTCGTGGTCATTCCGACGGTCTACGCGGCCGTCGACAGGGGCAGATGAAAGAGACGCGGCACCTGATCCCGCGGCTCAGCGTCACCCGGCCGGTGACGGTGGCGATGATCCTCCTGGCGCTGCTGGTGGTCGGCTCGATCGCCTACGTGCGCACCCCCCTGAGCCTTGCCCCCCAGGGTCTGGAGGAGCGCTGGCTGGGGATGTGGATCGACTATCCGAACGCCGGGCCGATCGAGGTGGAGCAGAAGATCGCCCGCAAGGTCGAGGAGGCCCTGGCGACGGTGCCGCGGATACAGAGGATCCGCACCTCGAGCGAGCGCAACGGGTGCTGGACGAGCGTCGGCTTCCGCCAGGGGACCGACATGCGGGAGGCCTACAATCAGCTGCGCGACCGCGCCGACCGCCTGCTGCTCGAGCTGCCGGACGAGGTCGACCATATCCGGTTGCGGAACTGGGATCCGGACGACTGGCCGATCCTGTGGATGGGGATCTATCTCGACGGGGACTACGGGGATCCGCAGGAGCTCCTGGAGAAACATCTGCGCACGGAGCTGCAGCGCATCGACGGCGTCGGGCAGGTCGATCTCTGGGGGGGGCCGGGCAAGGAGGTGTTCATCTACACCGACCAGGAGAAGGTGAGGAGCCACCGGGTCGACCTCTACCGGGTCGGCACCCAGCTGGCCTCCCACAACTTCACCCTGCCCGCCGGGTACGTGCACGAGGGGGGCAGAAAGCTGCTGGTCCGCTCCCTTGCCCGCTTCGAGAGCGTCGAGGAGATACGCAAACACGTCGTCGATCCCGAGCACGGACTGCGGCTGCAGGACATCGCCGCGGTCGGCCTGGTGCCGCGTCCCAAGACCTGGTTCAACCGCATCAACGGCGTCGAGTCCCTCGGCTGCGAGGTCCTGCAGGCAGCCGAGGCCAACACCGTCGAGGTCGCCGAGGCGGTGCGCGCCAGGCTCGAGGAGCTCAAGGCCAGACCCCGGCTGGGCGGCTTCGACTACGAGATCTTCTGGGACATGGGCCGGCAGATAACCGAGTCGGTCGAGAACCTGCGCAACACCGGGCTCTGGGGGGGGCTGTTCGCGGCCGGGGTGCTGTTCCTTTTCCTGCGCGCCGTGCGCATGACCCTGATCATCACCCTGGCGATTCCCCTGGCCCTGATGATCTCGATTACCGCCATCTACTTCCTCGGGTGGACCCTGAACCTGATCACGATGATGGGGCTGATGCTCAGCCTCGGCCTCGTCGTCGACAACGCCATCGTCATCGTCGAGAACATCCAGCGCAAACGGGAAGAGGGGGTCGAGCCGCGGGAGGCATCCATCACCGGGGCCGGAGAGGTCGGCCTGGCGGTGACCATGGCGACGCTGACGACCGTGGTGGTCTTCCTGCCCCTGATCCTGATGAGCGACAGCATCGAGTTCTCGTTCTTCATGCTGCGGCTGGGAATGCCGGTTATCGTCGGGCTGCTGGCCTCCCTGTTCATCGCCCTGGCCATCATTCCCCTGGCGGCGCTGCGCATCTCCACCGGGGGGAAACGCCGCGATTCGCGGCTGATCGCCCGCAGCCGCGACGCCTACGTGCGCTGCCTGCGATGGGTGCTCGGCCACCGGATCGAGAGCACCATCCTCGTGCTGGCGGCGCTGGCGACCATCCAGATCCCGATGGAGGGGATGAAGCGGACCGACCGCTCGAGCGAGCACAGGAGCGACCTGTGGCTGGGGTTCGACATGCCGGAGGGGCAGACCCTGAAACAGGCGGACAAGTTCATCGCCAGTGTCGAGGACACCCTGATGAACCACAAGGCGAAGTACAACTTCCGCGCCCTGGAGACCTGGTCGCGCAACTCGCGGGGCCGCATCCACATGATCCTTCACGAGAAGGAGAACAACGCCTGGTACGAGGTCGCCTGGGACAACCTTCTGAAGTCCCTCGGGTGGCGGGAGTCGCCTTACCTCGAGTACGAGGAGATGGTGGAGGACATCAAGAAGCGGGTCGTCCTGCCGGCCGGGGTGCGGATGCGGATCAACTGGCGCCGCGGCGGCAGCGGCGAGGCGGCGGTCGCCATCAACCTCTACGGCGAGGACACCGAGGTCCTGCTCGGTCTTTCAGGAGAGGTCGAGCGCCGGCTGCGGCGCATCCCCGGCCTGCTGTCGGTGCAGACGGACATCGACCGCGGCAGCACCGAGCTGGAAGTGCGGCTCGACCGGGGCCAGGTGCAGCGCTACGGAATCGAGCCGCGCCAGATCCCCGGGGTCATCTCCTACTCACTGAGGGGCCACGACCTGACGAGGTTCCGCACCGAGGACGGCCGCGAAGTCGACGTCCACTTCCAGCTGGAGGAGGTCGACCGTCAGGGGATGCACCAGCTGCGCAACACCACCTTCTACTCGGACGAGGGGGCGGAAATCCCGCTGGAGTCGCTCGCCTCCCTGTCGGTCAACAGGGTGCTGGGAAGCATCCGGCGCGAGAACAGGCAGACCGTGCTGACCGTGACCGCGACGGCGACAAAGAAGGAATCCGGGGAGCTGTTCGGGCAGATCGACGAGGCCATGCAGGGGTTCGAGATGCCGCGCGGTTACCGCTGGGACAAGGGGGCCCGCTACGAGCGCATCGAGGAGACCGACGCCTCGCGGCAGTTCGCCCTGTTGCTGTCGGTCACCTTCGTGTTCCTGCTGATGGGGGTGCTGTTCGAGTCGTTCATCCTGCCGCTGTCGGTGATCGTCGCCATTCCGTTCTCATTCCTCGGGGTCTACTGGACCCTCTATCTCACGGACACGGCGTTCGACGTGCTGTGCGGCATCGGCGTCGTGATTCTCGTGGGCGTGGTGGTCAACAACGCCATCGTCCTGATCGATCTCGCCAACCGCCTGCGGGCGGAGGGCAGGGATCGCTTCGAGGCCCTCGTCGAGGCGGGAAGGCACCGCTACCGGCCGATCCTGATGACGACCTTCACTACCGTGTTCGGACTGATTCCGATGGCGGTAGGCAACGCCGAGATAATCGGCATGCCGTACGCGCCCCTCGGCAGGACGATGATGGGGGGACTGCTGGCGTCGATGGTGCTGACCCTGCTGATCGTGCCGCTGTGCTACACCTTCTTCGACGACCTGCGGCGGCTGCTCCGGGCCGTGGCCTTTTCGGCGGGCACCCCCGAAGCGGGGAAGGGGGGCGACTCCGGGCCGGACAGGGCCGGACCGAATTGACGATGGTACGGCCCCCGGCTAGATTCGACGAATCCACGGCGGCAACCAGCATTCCGGAACAAGGCAAGGAGAAGGGGATGGCCGAGCAGGAGTCGGAGCTGATCAGGAACCTCGAGGAGAGGAGCATTGAGCATTCCCTGCTCAAGGCGCGGCGCATCTTCCTGTGGTCGAGCGTCGACGACGATTCCGCCAGGGGGGTGGTGACGCGCCTGCTGTCCCTCGACTCGGAGGATCCCGAAAAGGAGATCGTCCTCTACATCAACAGCCCCGGCGGGTCCGTCCACGACGGCATGGCGATCTACGACGCAATGCAGGCGATCACCGCACCGGTTTCGACCGTCTGCACCGGCCTGGCGGCGAGCATGGGGGCGGTGCTGCTCGCCAGCGGCCAGAAGGGCCGGCGCTTCACCTGGCCCCACGCGCGCATCATGATCCACCAGCCGAGCGTCATGGGCACGATTACCGCGCGCGCCACCGATCTCGACATCCACGCCAAGGAGATCATCCGCATGCGGTCGGAGCTCAACCGCCTGCTGGCGGACCGCACCGGGCAGGACGTCGACAAGATCGCCGCCGACACCGACCGCGACTACTTCATGTCCGCCGAAGAGGCTGTCGCCTACGGCCTCGTCGACGAGATCGTCTCCTCGACCTCGCTTCCGGCTCCGAACGGCAGGTAATCTTCTCCGGAATTCGGAAATCCGCCGCCGGTTCCTCGCAGGACCGGCGGTTTTTCATTTCTGGCAGGAAGGGCAGTAGAAGCTGCTGCGCCCCGCCAGGGTGACGCTGCGGACCGGGCCTTCGCAGACGAGACAGTCGTCACCGGCGCGGCCGTACACGGCGAGCCGCTGCTGGAAGCGGCCCCCCGCTCCCGACCCGAGATAGTCGCTGATCGTCGTTCCCCCCTGGGCCACCGCCTCGCTCAGCACTTCGACGATCTTCTCCGCCAGCAGGGCGCAGCGCCGGCGGCTGAGGCGGTGGCAGCGGGTCGACGGCCGGATCCCCGCCCTGAAGAGAGCCTCGCTCGCGTAGATGTTGCCGATCCCGGCGACTACCCGGCTGTCGAGAAGCAGCGACTTGACCGGGCGCGCCCGGCCCCGGCAGTGCCCGTACAGGAACTCCCCGTCGAGCTCGCCCCCCAGCGGCTCGATGCCGAGCTCGTCGAGGTAGCGGCAGCGTTCCAGCTCGCGCGGGCCGAGGGCGAGCAGCATGCCGAAACGGCGGGGATCGGCGAAGACCAGCGGCGGCCCGCGGTCGAGCCCGAAGGCGACGTGGTCGTGGGGCTGCCGGTCGCCGCGGAAGAGGAGGTTGCCGGTCATTCCGAGGTGGATGACGAGGGTCGCTTCGCGGTCGAGGGGGAGCAGCAGGTACTTGGCGCGGCGCTCCGCGGCGGCGAAGCGGCGGCCGACCAGGCGCCCGAGGCGGCGGCGGGGCAGCGGCTCTCGCATCCGCTTTCCGCTGCACCAGACGCTCTCGATGCGGCGGCCGACGAGGTGGACCTCCATGGCCCGGCGCACGGTCTCTACTTCGGGCAGCTCAGGCATGATGGCCAGGCGGCAGCGGCGCGCCGGCGTCTCAATCCGGGTTGAGAATCCTGATGACGTTGAAGAAGGCTCCCTGCGGATCGGTGAGCAGGGCGAAGCGCCCGACGTCCGGTATGTCCGCAGGTCCGTGGTGGACCTCTCCGCCCGTTTCCGTTGCCTTCCCAGCAGTGGCGTCGACGTCGGCAACGAAAAAGTAGACCGCCCAGTGCGGGGGAACGTTCTCCATCTCCCCGGTGATGGTGAAGATGCCGGCGGCCGCCCGGCCCTGGTTGCGCAGCATGGTGTAGGGGACGATGCCGTTGTGCGTCATCTCGGCGGTCCAGCCGAACAGGTCGCAGTAGAACTTCGCCGCCCCCTCCGGATCCCTGGTCAGCAGTTCGTTCCAGCACAGGGAGACCGGCTCGTTGGCGATCCCGGCGCCGGTCTGCAGTCCCGCCTGCCAGGGCTGGAAGATGCCGCCGGTGGGATCCTGGACGACCGCCATGCGGCCCGCTTCGCCGACGTCGAACGGCTCGACGAGCACGCTGCCCCCGAGGCCGGCCGCCTTCTGCGCGCACTCGTCGGCGCTGGCGACGGCGACGTAGCTGTGCCAGAACGGAATCTTCGGCAGGTCTTCCCGGTGGAATACGCCGGCCACCCGGTGCTCGCCGCTGCTGGCCACGTGGTAGGAGTTGCCCTCCCCCGGCATAGGCATCTCCTCGAAGCTCCAGCCGAACAGGTCGGCGTAGAACCTGGTGGCGCCGTCGGTGTCCGTCGTCGACAGCTCGGTCCAGTTGAAGGTTCCCGGGGGGTACTCCGTCATCAGGCTCATCGATCGTCTCCGTGCTCCATGAATGCACTGTCTTTGGTGGTTGCCGCCTCGGCGGCGGAAGGTTCGAATGGTACGCCCCGCCCTCGCGGGCGGGCAAACTACCCGGGGGCCGGCCGTTCCCTTGTCGCTGCGCGCGGCCCCCCGTTTCTTAGCCTCCCCCACTCAGACAACGACACAGGAGAACCAGAATGAACCTTACCAGACAGCCGCCGCGGCGGCCCTCCAACCTCGGCTTGGCCGGCATCGTCGGCGCGGCGCGCATGACGGACAAGGCGCGCGCCGCCGGGGAGGAACTGCTCGGCGAGTACAAGTACGGCAGCGACTCCGGCCTCGACCGGGACGTCCTCGAGTTCATCGGCATGGCGGCGGAGGAGTTCATCGAGCGGGCCGTCGAGCTCGACGACGCCGCCCTCGGAGAGCTGGTTCTGCGGAAGGCCGGCCGCAGCGCCGGGGAGATCGACGAGTTCAACCGCTTCCGCCTGGAGCAGACGCCGCAGGACGAGCTGCACGAGCGCCTGCTGGTCGAAAGGATCGCCAGGTACGCCCCGGGAAACACCGACATCACCACGGTGTTCCAGTCGATCGAGCTCGACGACTGGGGGGCCTTTCGCGACATGGACCTGACCGCGGGGCCGCCGCGCACCCCCTATCTGCGCAGCGTCGCCGGCATCGCCGGGGCCGCGCGCCTGGCCGACAAGGCCCGTGCCGTCAAGTCGGGCAAGCCCGGCGAGTACCGCTACGGCCACGTCTCCCCCCTCGACCACCGCATTCTCGAGACCCTCGACATCTCCGAGGAGGAGTTCGCGGAAGGGGCGTACGGGAACCCGAACGACGACGAGCTCAGCGACTGGATCGCGGCGCGCTGCGAGGTGTCGAAGGGGACGGTTTCCATGCTGAACGGGGAGCTGTGCGACATGGGGATTCGCACTCCGGTGCTGGGCAAGCGGTTCGTCAGGCGCCGCGGGGAGATCTGCCCGGACCGGCTCGACGTCGAGACCTTCTTCGACCTGATCGACATCGACGACCAGCAGAGTTTCGGCATCGTCGACCTCACCCGGCGGCCGCCGCGCAGTCCCTACGACCGCGGCATCGGCGGGGTCATGGGCGTGACGCGCATGCTCGACAAGGCCCGGGCATTCGCCAGGGGCCACCTCGGGCTGTACTACTTCGGCGACGACTCCGGGTTCGACCGCTGGGTGATGGAGCTTCTCGGCCTCACCCAGGAAGAGGTGGTGGGCGCCGCGAAAGAGCACCCCACCGACGAGGGGTTCGCCGCCTGGCTCGGCAGCCGTCTCGACCTGGGCGACGCGGAAATCGCCGCGCACAACGAGCGCCTGACGGAGTACTCGCCGGGCAACGAGCGCCAGGAGAAGTTCTTCGCGAAAGCGATCGCGAACCTCGATCCAAGCCGCACCGACATCCGCACCTTCGCCGCCCTGTCGGTTCTCGACGACGCCATCGTCTTCGCCCGCCTGCACGCCGGCACCTGAGCTCCCGGTGGCACGCCCCCTCATCGGCATCACCGCCTCCTACGACCGCGAGTCCGCCGCCCAGCAGGTCGACCGGGGCTACGTCGATGCCGTGGTCTGGGCCGGGGGCGCCCCGGTGCTGCTGCCGGCCGTCCCGGAGGAGGCGCTGCAGCCGGCGGTCGCCGCTCTCGACGGCCTCGTCATCACCGGGGGGAACGGGATCGTGGAAGGGCTCACCGGAAAGCTGCCGGAGGACCTGCCCGAGGAATCCCCCGAGCGCACCCGGCGGGATCGCCGGGCCCTGGAGGCGTTCCTGACGACGGAGCGCCCGGTGCTCGGCATCTGCTTCGGCATGCAGTTGATAAACGCCCATCTAGTGTTGTGTCGCAGAGATTCGTTCGCAAAGTCTCTTGATTTTCGCAAGGATGGAATCGGCCGTAGCCGTCCAGACGAACGGGTGTGCGTTGGCGTTCCATTTGGCCGTGTAGCGTTCGATCCGCCCGATGAGCTCTGACACCTTACGGAACGAGTCCCGGCGAAGAGCTTGGCGGGTAATGATGCTGAACCAAATCTCCACTTGGTTGAGCCACGAAGCATAGGTGGGGGTGTAGTGAACGTGAAATCGAGGCCGCCGTGCCAGCCATCGCTTGACCTTGGCATGCTTATGCGTGGCGTAGTTGTCGACGACAAGATGAATATCCAGGTCAGCGGGGACGTTGGCCTCAATGTGGCGCAGGAACTGGAGGAACTCCTGGTGACGATGACGAGACTTGCACTGGGTCATCACGGCGCCGGTGGCGATGTCCAGTGCGGCGAACAGGGTGGTGGTGCCATGCCGCTTGTAGTCGTGCGTTACCCCTTCCACGTATCCCAGTCCCAGGGGCAGCATGGGCTGACTTCGTTCCAACGCCTGGATCTGGCTCTTCTCGTCCACGCACAGCACCATGGCGTGCTCGGGGGGATTCAGGTATAAGCCGACGATATCCCGTACTTTGTCGACAAAGAAAGGATCGGTGGAAAGCTTGAAGTGCTTGTGTCGGTGGGGCTGCAAACCATACGTGCGCCAAATGCGATGAACGGCATCCTTGGTCAGGCCGGTTTCCTCGCCCATGGAGCGCAGCGACCACTGGGTTTGGTCTTTGGGCTTGGTCTTCAGGGTCTTGTATACCACCTCGGCTACCTGCTCGTCCGTGATCGATCGCGGCGCCCCTGAGCGCAGCTCATCATACAAGCCTTGGAGCCCGTTTTCGAGAAAGCGCCGGCGCCACTTGCCGACCGTAGCACGCGTCACACCCACCGCGGCCGCGACGGCTTCATTGGGCCAGCCTTCGGCGGCCAGCAGAATAATCTCGGCTCGCCGCACCAACCCGTGGGAAAGGCTCCGTGATTTGGCCATCGATTCCAATCGTTCCCGGTCCGACGGACTCAGCTCTAACGGCGTTAATGGACGCCCCGTCACCATAGGTCTCTCCTTTCAGAAAGAGGATCAAGAGAAACCTACGGCACCTTCAATTGTTTGTACAGTTACTTACACGACAGGACACTAGGCGGCACCATCTGCGGCGACGCCGAGAAGGAGCTGCGGGCGCGGCCGCATTCGCCCAAACGGACCCGGGGGCAGCAGGTCGAGCACCGGATCGAGGTTGAGCCGGGGACCAGGCTGCGGGAGCTGTGCGGCGGCGACGAGAGCCCCCTGGTGAACAGCTTCCACATTCAGGCGCTCGCCGAGGTGGGTGCGGGACTGCGGGTGAGCTCGCGAAGCCCGGACGGGCTGATCGAGTCGATCGAGACAGCCGACGGCCGCGTCATCGGGGTCCAGTTCCACCCGGAGCGGATGGAGAGCCCCCTGGCCGACAATCTGCTGGCGAACCTGGTCAGCCGCGCCGGGGGCTGACTTTCAGCCGGACCGTTTGAGGGCAGGTTGGCGGACCTGCCGGCCAGCCCGACCAGCCGCGCCCGCGCCTGACGTTCCACCCGGAGTAGATGAGGGTGGCCTGGCGAACCCGGTCAGCCGCGACGGGGGCTGACTTTCAGCCCCTGGAAGTCCATCCGGCCGGCGCCTGCCCGGGGATCGCAGCCCCGTTGCGCTTTCGCTCGAATACCTTGCGGCTCGACCCGGTCGCGCGCCCTTGCCTGCATGCCGGCCTCCCCTGCAGGGCATACTCATCGATCCGCGCTCCCGAACCAGGCCCGCTCGCTGTCGACCTGCACGAGGCGGCGCTCCTCCAGCAGCCAGGCGCTGAGGCGCCCGCCGTACACGCAGCCGGTGTCGAGCCCGAGCAGGCAGGGCGGATCTCCCGCGGCTTCCGATTCCCCTTCGCGAAAGACGCGCACCAGGCCGCCCGGGGCGTCGTGTCCGAAGACGATGGTGCCTGCAGGGGGCTCGACATGCTGGTGCCAGCGCGGTCCGTCGACCCCCCGCCCGGGGGGCCACAGGCGGATGCGGAGGAACTGCTCCCTCGTGGTGCCGGCGAGCCCGGCTTCCGGGTCGATGCCGGCGTGGACGAGAAGGAACTCCTCCCCCTCGATCCAGAGCGGAACCTGCCGCAGCCAGGGGAGAAGTTCGCCGGCGACGGGCCGCAGCTGCTCCACCGTCGTCCGGTGATCCGGCTTGCGGAACTCGACCTCCTCTCCCCGGGCGAGCCGGCCGAGCTGGCGCAGCACCCGGTCGTCGTGGTTGCCGAGGACCATCTCCGCCCCGGTGTCCGCGATGGCATGCCACACCCCGGCAGGGTCGGGGCCGCGGCTGAAGGCGTCGCCGGTCAGCAGCAGGCGGTCGGCCCCGGTGTCGAAGCCGACCTCCCTCAGCAGGCGGCGCAGCTCGCCGCTGCATCCGTGGACGTCGCCGACGAATACGGTTCTCATGAGGAATGGGTATCAGGTTGGGATGCCCGGGGAGGCGGTAACGGGTTCCGGGATACATCCCGGCTCACGCCGTTGCCTTCTCTCGCCGTACACCCTCGGTACGACTCGCCCAGGCGCTTTGGGAGCCGGGCGCATCGGCACCCTCGTCATTACGCTTGATTGCCCGCCAGGCACCAGGTCGGGATGCGGGAGAAGCAGATCCAGAAGATACCACCCGGGCGCTGCCGGCCGCAGCCCGGGGCGCACGCCCTGGGATCGACTTGTTATGGCAGGCAGCAACCCGGCCGGGGCTCTTCGGGCTGAATCGCAGTTGCTGCCCGGGTATGGCTGCCGTATCGTACGCGCCGCCATCCTTCCCGAAATCGATTCCAGCGCATGCCGCAAGCCCCCACAGCAGAAGCACCCGCCGCCAGCCACGTGATGGCCAAGCCGTCCGGCTCGGTCTGCAACATCGACTGCACCTACTGCTTCTATCTCGAGAAGGAGAAGCTGTATCCCCAGGCGCGCAAGAACTGGCGCATGAGCGACGAGGTGCTCGAGCTCTACGTCAGGCAGTACATCGAGGCCCAGGACGTGCCCGCGGTGAACTTCGCCTGGCAGGGCGGGGAGCCGACCCTGCTCGGGGTCGATTTCTACCGCCGCGCCGTCGAGCTGCAGAAGCGCTACGCCGACGGCAAGACGGTCACCAACGCCTTCCAGACCAACGGCATCCTGCTGGACGACGAGTGGGGGGAGTTCCTCGCGCAGGAGGACTTCCTGATCGGCCTCTCCATCGACGGCCCGCGCGAGCTGCACGACCGCTACCGGGTCGACAAGGGGCAGAAGCCGACCTTCGACCGGGTGATGGCCGGCCTCGAGGTGCTCGAGAAACACAAGGTCGAGTACAACACCCTCACCGTTCTGCAGAACCACAACGCCGAACATCCCCAGGCCGTGTACCGCTTCCTCAAGGATATCGGCAGCGGCTTCATGCAGTTCATCCCGATCGTCGAGCGCGCCGCAGAGGCTGCAACCGAAGACGAGCTGACCCTGATCGACCCGGCCTTCGAGGGCCGCGCGCAGGTGACGAAATGGTCGGTCGGCTCGGCGCAGTACGGCAGGTTCCTGTGCGGGGTCTTCGACGAGTGGGTGCGCGCCGACGTCGGGCGGTTCTTCGTGCAGATCTTCGATGTCTCGCTGGGATCCTGGCTCGGCCAGGACGCCAGTCTCTGCATCTTTGCCGAGACCTGCGGCAACGCCCTGATCATCGAGCACAACGGCGACCTCTACTCGTGCGACCACTTCGTGTATCCCGAGTACAACCTCGGCAACGTGCGCGACCACTCGATCCGCGAGATGGTCGCCGGCGCCCAGCAGCGCAAGTTCGGGACCGACAAGCGGGACACCCTGCCGCGCTACTGCCGCGAATGCGACTTCCGCTTCGCCTGCAACGGCGGCTGCCCCAAGCACCGCTTCACGCGGACGCCGGACGGGGAGCAGGGCCTCAACTACCTGTGCAAGGGGTACAAGATCTACTTCGCCCACGTGGCGCCGTACATGGAGTTCATGGCGCGGGAACTGCAGCGGGGCCGGCCCGCCGCCCACGTCATGGAGTGGGCGCGCGAGCGCGACCGGCGCAAGGCGGCCGCCTCCGTGAGGCCCCCCGGCCGCAACGACCCCTGCCCGTGCGGCAGCGGCCGCAAGCACAAACGCTGCTGTGGCGCCTGAAACCGCCGCAGGCCGCGTTCTTCCTCAATCCAAAAAGAACAATCGAACCGAGGTGGCATGATCGACATCCAGCTCCTTCCCGAAGAATGCAAGGCCGCCGTCACCATGGACGGGTCGCTTTTCACCGAGTACCGCTACGGCCACTACCTCTGCCGGCCCTACCTCTACCCGGTCCTGACGCCGGACGGGCAGCGGCTGACGCGCGGCTTTCCGACGGAGCGGATCGGGGGGGAGACCGACGACCACTACCACCACCGCAGCATCTACGTAGCCCACGGGCTGGTCAACGGCCACAACGTCTGGGACGAGGGGGTCGGCCACGGGGCCATGCTGCAGCGGGGGGAGCCGGTGGTCGGCGTCGTCGGAGACGTGGCGACCATCGACGGCATCGTCGACTGGTTCGGCCCGGAAGGGGAGAAGCTCCTCGAGGAGCGCCGCAGCCTCTGGATCTGCGCGAAGGGGGAACTGCGCGTCATCGATCTGCGCAGCGAGTACCGCGCCGTGCACGGCGGCGTCACCTTCGGCGACACCAAGGAGGGGGGCCTGTTCTCGATCCGCGTGCCGACCTCGATGGACGCAAAGGAGAAGGGCCGCATCGAGAACTCGGAAGGGGACGTGTACGACAGCGGCGAAGGAGAGGAGACCACCTGGGGGAAGCGGGCCGCCTGGGTCGACTACTCCGGACCGCTGGCCAGCGGAGAGCAGTGGGGGCACACCGTCGTCGACCACAGGACCAACCCTCGCCACCCGACCTACTGGCACGTGCGCGGCTACGGGCTGTTCACCGCCAATCCCTTCGGGGCGCACGACTTCAAGGGGGACGAGAGCGTCGACGAGAGCCTGACGATTCCGGCGGGCCGCAGGGAGAGCTTCTCCTACCGCCTGATCATCCACCCGGGCAGGGGGATGGCCGCCCATCCCCAGGTCTCCGGGCTGATCGACCAGTTCCAGGAAACCGAAGAGTAGCGCGCCTGGCCGCAGGTCGGGCGGTTCGGGAATTCGTCCCAGACTTGGAATGGGCCGGGTCTGACGTAACCCCAAGTCTCCGGGAATTCAGGCGCTGTTGAACGTAAAACGTCTCAGGCAGAACCCCTCCAGAAATGGAAACGGACCCGCTGACCGCGCAGATCGAGTTCATCGTCGAGGTCGACAAGCTCAAGCAGGTCCTGCGCCAGACCCTGCTGATTTCCGACCGCCGCCAGGAGAACGACGCCGAGCACTCCTGGCACCTGGCGCTGATGGCCTGCCTGCTCGCCGGGCACGCCGCCGCGGAGATCGACCTGCTGCGCGCCGTCAGGATGCTGCTGTTTCACGACGTGGTCGAAATCGACGCCGGCGACACCTTCGCCTACGACACCCGCGGGAACGAGGACCGGATCGAGAGAGAGCGCGCCGCTGCCGCGCGCCTGTTCGGCATGCTGCCGCCGGACCAGGCCGAGGAGTACCGCTCGCTGTGGGAGGAGTTCGAGGAGAGGAAGACCCCCGAGGCGAAGTTCGCCGCGGCGCTGGACCGCTTCCAGCCGATCCTGCTGAACTACTGCGCCGGCGGGGAGACCTGGAGGCGCCACGGGGTGAAGCGGGCGGAGGTGGTTGCCCGCAACCGCCACATCGCCGAGGGCGCCCCGGCGTTATGGAAGGCGGCCGAGCGGCTCATCGCCAGGGCGGTGGCCGAGGGCAAGCTCGAGGACTGATTCCCGACCCTGCCTGTGCCCGTGAGTAACGAGGGCGAAGACAGCTTCATCGTTTTCCCCAAAGCGCCCGACCCAAAGGCGCGCCGGGATATCAGGGCGGCCCGATCAACGCGGAACTGGCGCGGGATCTGGCATCGAGCCGCCCCGGGATGGACCCGCAGACTAACCCGATTTGCCGGCTTCCGCGGCGTACCGATCCAGCTGCCAGCGCTCGGCCCGGACCGCGTCGAGCCTCACCCTGACCCGCACTTCTTCAGAATCGTACCTGCGTTCGAGGACCTGCCCCTGGTCGAACAGCTGCGACAGGAGCCGCCCCTCACTCTGCGGGATGCGCAGGTCGAGGGTGACCTCCCGCTCCTCGCAGTAGAAGCGGATCTTCTCCTTCAGCAGGTCGAGCCCCTCGCCGCTGAGCGCGGATACCGCGACCTTGCCGGGCTCCGAGAGCAGCGAGCGGGCGTAGAGGTCTCCCTCCTCTCCCATCCGGTCGAGCTTGTTGTGCACCTCGATCACCGGATTGTCCGCGGCGCCCAGCGCCGACAGGACTTCGGCGACGGTGTCGGCGTGCCCGCGCCAGTGGGGGTGGCTGGCGTCGATGACGTGCAGCAGCAGGTCGGCCTGCGCCGCCTCCTCGAGGGTGGCGCGAAAGGAGGCGACGAGGTGGTGGGGCAGCCGCCTGATGAATCCGACCGTGTCGGTCAGCAGGATCTTCCGCTTGCCCTCCAGGTCGACGGAGCGCGTCGTCGAGTCCAGGGTGGCGAAGAGCTGGTCCTCGACGAGCACGTCGGCCCCGGACAGGGCCCTCATCAACGTCGACTTGCCGGCGTTGGTGTAGCCGACCAGGGCCACCCGAAGCTCCTGCCTCCGCCCCTTGCGGCTGGTCTCGAACTGGCTGTCGATGCGGTCGAGCTCGCGGGTCAGCGCCCCTATGCGGCGGCGGATCATGCGGCGGTCGGTCTCGAGCTGCGTTTCGCCGGGACCGCGCACCCCGGCCGCTCCCATGCCGCGGATGGCGCCGCCGCCGGCCTGTCGCGAGAGGTGGGTCCACTGCCGGGTCAGGCGCGGCAGCAGGTAATTCAGCTGGGCGAGCTCGACCTGGACCTGCGAGGTCCGGGTGCGCGCGTGCTGGGAGAAGATGTCGAGGATGATGGCGCTGCGGTCGAGAATGCGCAGGTCGGTGAGTTTTTCGAGGTTGCGCATCTGCGCCGGGGTGAGATCGCTGTCGAAGACGATCATCCCGGCACCGGCCGCTGAGGCCCTGGACTTGAGCTCTTCCGCTTTGCCCTTGCCTATGTAATAGCGGGGCTCGATGCGCGGGCGCGCCTGGGTGACGACGCCGGCCACCTCGATCGTCGCCGTGGTGACCAGACGCGAGAGCTCGTCGATCGAATCCTCGGTTTCCCCGCGCGGCGTGTCGGGTAGCGAGAGGCCGACGAGGAGGGCGGACTCGGGCGAATGTCCGGTGGATTCCTGCGGCTGTCGGAATGTCGCTTCCAGGGCTTCTCCTTCGAAGGTTCCGCCCGAATTGTAGAAGGCCGACTGCAACCAAGTCAACCGCAAACAGGTCCGCCTTGACACTCGAAAAATCAGCCTCTACCCTCGATCAAACCATGGAAGATCAGGAGATACAGCCCTCGACTTCGGCGCTCGCGGCTGCGGAACGCGGGGACGGCCTTTGCGTGCGGCCGACCGGCGGCGCCCTCGGGGCCGAGATCGCCGGATGCGACCTGGCCGAGCCGCTGACCCCGGCCGGGGTCGTCCGGGTGCGCCGCGCCCTGCTCGACCACGGAGTCGTCTTCTTCCGCCGGCAGCGGCTCAGCGACGAGGACCTGGTGCGCTTCACCGCATTTTTCGGCAAGCCGGTGCCCCATGTCCGCAAGCAGCGCCCGCGGCGGGTCAAGGAGATCTTCCTCATATCCAACATCAGGGAGAACGGCGAGCCGATAGGGGAGCTGGGTGACGAGCTGATCCCCTTCCACTCCGATCTTTCCTACCTCGAGCGGCCCGGCACCCTCTCCGTGCTCTACGCGCTGGAGGTACCCACGACCGGCGGCCAGACCCAGTGGTGCAACTGCACCTCGGCCTACGAGGAACTCGCCGATGCCATGAAGTCCCGCCTGAAAGGGATGAGGGCCGTGCACCGCCACTACGTCGAGGCGCAGAACCCTCCCGAGCACGTCGCCCACCCGGTCGTGCGCACCCACCCCGAGACCGGACGGCGCTCCCTCTACGTCGGCCCCCACCTGACGCGCTACGTAGTCGGCCTCGACCGGCAGGAGAGCGAGGCCCTGCTCGCCGGGCTCTACGCCCACCTCGAGCAGCCCCGCTTCGTCTGGACCCACGAGTGGCAGGTCGGGGACGTCGTCCTCTTCGACAACCGCCCCACCATGCACCGGCGGCTCCCCTTTCCCCCGGACCAGCGCCGCCTGATGAAGCGCACCCAGGTCTTCAACGACGAGATTCCGGTGGAGTAGCCCCACCGGCTGCCCGCGAGCGAGCGATTATCGAGCGATTATGATGAAAGAGACCGAACTGTCCGAACTCGAACGGGAGCTGCGGGAAGCCCGCGCCGGCGGCAATGCCCTGGAGGCGCGCCGGGAGTTCCGCACAGCCCGGATCGAGCAGATCGAGGAACGCCACCGGGGCGGGGAGGGGGGGCTTGCGATCGCCCGCGCCATCGCCGACACAACCGACGCCATCGTCCTCGACGCGTACCGGGAGGCGGCGGGGGATGCGGCCGATCCGCCGCCGTACGCCCTGGTGGCCCTTGGGGGGTACGGCCGCCGGGAGATGTCCCCCTGTTCCGACGTCGACCTGCTGTTCCTGTTCGACAGGGAGAAGGACAAGAGCGCCGGGCTGATCTCGGGAGTGCTGCATCCCCTGTGGGACGTCGGTTTCGACATCGGCCACGGAAGCCGCACGGTCACCGAGTCGGTGCGCATGACCCGCGGCGACATGGAGTCCTGCACCGCCATGCTGGACGGGCGCTTCCTCGCCGGGGACCGCGAGCTGTTCGAAAAGTTTCGTAAGCGGCTGTTCGCGGGCTTGCCGAAGAAGACGGTGAACCGGCTCGCGGCGCTGCGGCGCTCCCGCAAGGAGAGCTCCGGCCGGGTGCAGGTGCTCGAGCCGAACGTCAAGGAGAGCGCCGGCGGCCTGCGCGAGATCCACCTGCTCGAGTGGGCCCTGAAGGCGCGCGGCGGACCGGATCTCGCCAAGGTGTGGCCGCGCTTCCTCGACGCCGAGGACGTCGAGACCCTGGCCGCGGGGCGCGACTTCCTGTGGCGGGTCCGCCACCAGCTGCACTTCGCGATGGGGCGCAAGCACGACGTCCTCGATTTCGAGCACAAGACCGCGATCGCCGCGGCCCTGGGGTACGGCGACCGCGCCGTCGGCGGGGAGGAGCCGGCGGGAGGGTCCGCCCGGGAAGGCGGCAACGGCGACCCCCGGCACCGGGTCGGGGCCGCCGACCGGCTCGGTGAGGACCGCGGGCTCGAGCTGGCCTCCGAACACTTCATGCGCGACTACTACCTGCACGCCCGCGGCGTCTTCCACCTGGTCGAGCTCGGTTTCGAGCGCGTCGTCGACAAGCCGCGGCGCCGCAGCCGCCGCCTGCTGCTCGAGGAAGGGGTGGTGGCGGTAGACGGCGAGATATCGCTGCCGGACGGCGAGGCCTACTTCCGCGAGGAACCGCTGCGGCTGCTGCGGATATTCGCTCTCGCCCAGAGCAGGAGCATGCGTCTGGGGGAGCAGGCGCAGCGCTGCATCCTGCAGTCCCTCGACCTGATCGACGACGGCTTCCGCCGCAGCCCCGACGCGAGGGCGATCTTCTCGGCCGTCATCCGCCGCAAGCAGCGGGTCGCCGCGGCCATGAGGTCGATGCACGAGCTCGGAGTGCTGGGCGCCTACCTGCCGGAGTTCGGCTCGCTGACCTGCCTCGTCCAGTACGACATCTTCCACCTCTACACCGTCGACGAGCACACCCTGGTCGCCCTGGAGAACCTCGAGGCCCTGTCGAAGCGGGAGGGGGATTCGAGCCTGAAACGGGTGTACGACGCCCTGGAGCGGCGCGACCTGCTGGTGCTCGGCATCCTCCTGCACGACGTCGGAAAGTCGCGGCGGCAGGAGCACATCTCCTGCGGCGTCGAGATGACGACGGAGCTCCTCGAGCGCCTGCAGCTGCCCGAGGCGGACCGCCGCTTCGTCCTCTTCCTCGTCGAGAACCACCAGGAGATGGTCCTGATCTCGCAGCGGCGCGACCTCGACGACAACCGCATGATCGCCGAGTTCGCCGACAGGTTCGCCAACCCCGACTGGCTGAACGCCCTCTACCTGCTTTCCTACGCCGACCTGTCCGCGGTCGCCAGCGACGCCTGGAACGACTGGCACGGCGCCCTGCTCCGGGAGCTCTACCGCAAGACCCTGGAGCAGCTCGAGTCGGGGCTGAAGACCCTCGAGGACCGGCAGTACGCCCGCCAGGCCCTCGACCGCCATCTCAAGGAGATCGCCGGCTCCTGGCCCGCCTCGAAGGTCAAGGCCTTCCAGGCGCACGTCGAAGCGCTCCCCGGCCGCTACCTGTCCGCGTACGGCCGCGGCGAGATCGAGCGCCACCTCGAGGCGGTCGACGCCTTCCTCGCCGAAGAAGGCAAACAGGGGATCGCCGCCGGCTTCGTCGACCACCCCAGCCACACCGAGGTGCTGGTCTGCGCCCGCGACCAGCCCCACCTGCTGGCGAAGATCTGCGGGGTGCTGTCCGTGCACGACATCGACATCCTCCGGGCCGGGGTGAACACCCGCGACGACGGCGTCGCCCTCGACGTCTTCCAGGTGACCGACGTCGACGGCACCGCGGAGCTGCCGGACTGGAAGCGGGACCGGGTGGCCGCGCAGCTGCAGGAGGTGATCGCCGGCATCAGCGACGTCGAGGATCTGTTCCGGCAGTACAGCGAGAACTGGCTCCGCCGCCGCCGCAACCTCCCGGTGCGCACCCCGGTGATCGATTTCGAGAACCAGGTCTCCGAGGAGTTCACCGTCGTCGACACCGACGTCCAGAACGGCGTCGGTGTGCTCTACGCCATCACCAGCCTGCTGGCGGAGTTCGATCTCGACGTCCACACCGCCATCATCACAACGGTCGCCGACCGCGCCAGGGACGCCTTCTACGTCGTCGACGGCAAGGGCCAGAAGATCGTCAGCTACCAGCTGATGGAGAGTATCCGCGAGCGCCTGGTCGAGAGCCTCGGGGCAGGCGGCCCCACGGGCTGATTACCCTGCCGTCATCCCCCACGGGTACGGCCCCCGTTCCGGGATGCCGGAGCCCTGGCGCCCGGCGCGCATCCCGCCCGGCGGGACCGCCGCTCCATCCTGCCGGGGGGAGACGGCCGCGGCGCTGCTGTGCGCCCGCCTCCATCCCGGCGCCGATTGTCCGGTCCTTCCATCAAGGCGATTTTCCCGCGGCCCTACGGCGGATCCCCGATAGATGGAGGCCCCGCGGTGATGCCTGACGAATCCGACAAACGCAGCGGCTGGGACCCGGTCTTCCTGCACGCCCGCCGCGAGGCCCTGGTGATCTTCGCGGTCTGGCTCGCCGCGCTCGCCTGGGCCGTTCCCTTCTGCTACCTGACCGGGTACGGCGCCGGCGGGGAGCCGGCCACGATGTTCGGCATTCCCTCCTGGGCCTTCTGGGGCATCGGCGCGCCCTGGATCCTCGCCAACGCCTTCACCGTCTGGTTCTGCTTCCGGTTCATGGAGGACGACCCGCTCGAAGCGTCCGCGGCCGGCCCGGAGCAGGGGAGTTGACCGGCGCCGGCGGTTCCAACGCCGCCCTGTGGACGTTCCTCGTCTACATCGGCGGCGTCCTCTTCCTCGCGGCGCTGGCCAACCGCCTGCTGAGGAACCGCAGCTTCCTCGGCGAGTACTTCCTCGGCAGCCGCAGCCTCGGAGTCTGGGCCTTCGCCCTGACCTTCGCGGCGACCAGCTCCTCGGGGGGCAGCTTCACCGGGTTCCCCTCCAAGATCTACACCCACGGCTGGATCCTGGCGCTGTGGATCGGCAGCTACATGGTGGTGCCGATCTGCATGATGGGCCTGATCGGCAAGCGCCTGAACCAGGTGGCGCGCATCTCCGGGGCCATCACCGTCCCCGACGTCTTCCGCGACCGCTTCGCCAGCCCCGGCTTCGGCCTGCTGGCGACCGGTCTCATCGTCTTCTTCATGGCCTTCAACCTCGTCGCCCAGTTCAAGGCGGGGAGCCTGATTCTCCAGACTCTGCTCGCCGACGTGCCGGCCTTTCAGGACCTCGCCCGCGGCGCGGCGCCGGCGGCCAGCGCCTGGGGCGGCTCCGTCGATCCGGGGTACATGGTCTGCCTGGCCGCCTTCGGTCTCGTCGTCATCCTCTACACCACGTACGGCGGCTTTCACGCCGTCGTCTGGACCGACGTGCTGCAGGGAGCGGCGATGGTGGCAGGGGTCATGATCATGCTGCCGCTGACCCTCGGGGAGGTCGGGGGCCTGCGGCAGGCGACGCGGTCGCTGGCGGAGATGACGCCGCCGCGCATCGGCACCGCCACCCTGCAGCTGCCCGAGCCGCGGCAGGCCGCCCGCATCCCCTCCGGCCACTGGATCTACCGCGAGCAAGGTTCGGGCGGACCCGAGCTGTTCCGCGTCACCCGGGCGGTCGACGCCGCCCCGGGAGAACCGGTCGAAGTCTCCCTGCTCGAGGTGACCGCCCCCGGCGAGATCGCCCGCCTCAGCGCCGATCTCGGCCTCGTGGAAAGCGACCTCCTGCTCTCCGGCCTCGACCTCGAGCCCTACGCGCACGGCGCCGGACAGCCGGGAGTCTACGTCTCCGGACCCGGCCCCAGCCGCAGCTCGGCGGACGGCTTCCTGCCGCTGAGCCTGGCGTTCTCCTTCTTCTTCATGTGGGCGATCGCCGGCACCGGGCAGCCCGCCCACTACGTGCGGCTGATGGCCTTCCGCAGCTCGCGGACGCTGATGCGCTCGATAGTCACCGTCGCCTTCTACTACTCGATGATCTACTTCCCCCTGGTCATCATCTTCTGCTGCGCCCGCATCCTGCTGCCGGGGATGGAGACCGAGTCGGACCGCATCATGCCGGCGGTCGCCATCTACCTGACCGAGAACGCCGGCGTCGCCTGGCTCGGCGGACTGCTGGTAGCGGCCCCGTTCGCCGCGGTGATGTCGACGGTCGACAGCTTCCTGCTGATGATCTCCTCCGCCCTGGTGCGGGACGTGTACCAGCGCAACGTCAACCCCGGGGTCGGGCAGGGCCGCATCCGGGCCCTCAGCTATCTCGTCACCCTGCTGGTCGGGGTCGCGGCGATGGCCGGGGCGGTCGATCCGCCGCAGTTCCTGCAGGATATCATCGTCTACACCGGCAGCGGCCTGGCCGCCTGTTTCCTCGGCCCGACCGTGTTCGCCCTCTACTGGCCGCGCGCCAACGTCCAGGGGTGCGCCGCCGGCATGGCCGCCGGGTTCGCCGCCCACCTGGCGATGTACGCGGCCGGCATCTTCGTCAACGGCAGCTTCTTCCAGCCGGTCCGTATATTCAACCTCGATCCGATCCTCGCCGGGCTCGCCGTATCCTTCGCCGGCACCTGGCTCGTCGCCCGCGCGACGCCTCCGCCACCGGACGCAATCACCGACACCTACTTCCGCACGGGAGGACGACAGTGAACGGCAACCGCGCAATCGCAAGAATCCTCAGGGCCGAGGGAGTCGACTGGGCCGCGGCGTTTCCGGAACAGCCGCTGATCGATGCGCTCGTCGAGGAAGAGATCCGGCCGATCATCTGCCGCCACGAGCGCACCGGCGTCAACATGGCGGACGGGTACAGCCGCACTTTGAACCAGTCCCGTTTCGGCGTCTTCACCATGCAGACGGGACCGGGCGCGGAGAACGCCCTCGGCGGCGTCGCCCAGGCCTTCGCCGACTCGATCCCGATCCTGCTGCTGCCGGGGGGGCAGTCGCGGCAGCGGACCCAGGTGCACCCCCACTTCGAGTCGGTGGAGAACTACCGGCTGATCACCAAGTGGGCGGCCGAGATCAACCTCGTCACCCGGGTTCCCGAGCTGATGCGCCGCGCCTTCACCCTGCTCAAGAACGGCCGCCCCGCGCCGGTGCTGCTCGAGATCCTGCGCGACGTCGGCCTCGAGGAGTTCCCGGGCGAGCTGGAGTACACCCCGGTCGCCAGGCTCAGGTCCGCCGCGGCTTCCGAGGACGTGCGCGACCTGGTGGCCGCCCTGGGCAAGGCGGAGCGGCCGATGATCATCGCCGGCCACGGCGTGCTCTGGGCGGAGGCCAGCGAGGAGCTGGCCCGTTTCGCCGAGCTGGCCGCGGTGCCGGTGATGATGACGCTGGCCGGCAAGAGCGGCTTTCCCGAGGACCACCCCCTGTCGCTGGGGTACTACGGCAGCTCCGGAACCGACATGGCCGGCCGTTTTCTCGCGAACGCGGACTTCATCCTCGGGGTCGGCACCAGCTTCACCCCGGCCAATCTCAACGCGGCGATACCCGAAGGGCCGGTGCTGGCGCAGATCACCAACTGCCTCGAGGACGTCAACAAGTACCATGCCGTCAGCTACGGCGCCGTGGGCGACGCCCGGCTGGTCCTGCTGCAGGCGATCGAGGAAGCGAAGCGGCAGTTCGGCGAGCAGGGGCGGGATTCCTTCGGGGTCGCCGGGGAGATCGCCCGCATTCAGGCGGGCTTCATGGCGGAGTGGAAACCGCGCCTGACCTCGAACGAGGTGCCGGTCAGCCCCTACCGCGTCTTCACCGAGATCGCCTCGGCGGTCGACGTCGCCAATACCATCATCACCCACGACTCCGGGTTTCCCCGCGATCAGCTCGCCCCCTTCTGGCAGTCGACGACGCCGCGCAGCTACATGGGCTGGGGCAAGTCGACGCAGCTCGGGTACGGCCTCGGCCTCGCCCTCGGGGCCAAGCTCGCGGCCCCGGACAAGCAGGTCGTCAACGTCATGGGGGACGCCGCCTTCGGCATGGCCGGCCTCGACATCGAGACCGCGGCCCGCGCCGGGATACCGATCCTCACGGTGGTGCTGAACAACGGCGTGATGACCCACTACCACGAGCACATGCCGCTGGCGACGGAACGCTGGGGCAGCAACCGCCTGGGGGGAGACTACGCCGCGGTCAGCGCGGCGCTCGGGGCGTACGCGGAACGGGTCGACGACCCGGAAGAGGTCGGGGCCGCCCTGCGCCGCGGCATCGCCGCCAACCGCGAGGGCCGGCCGGCGGTGATCGAGGTGATGACGAAGGAAGAAGAGGAGATTCCGAGGTCGCTCCCGTGATCGGGTTGAGCTCGATGGCGGGGGGCGCCGCGGAAGCGACGGCATGAGCGACCGCTGCCGGATGACCGCCGAGGAGAAGTACTACTTCGACCTGCGGGGGTACCTCGTGGTGCGGGATGTCCTGACCGCGGAGGAGACAGCCGGGTGCAACGCCGCCATCGACCGCTTCGCCGGGCAGATTACGGAGCGCTCCGTCGAGGGAGGCGGCCTCGCCCGCGGCTCGCAGGCGCTCCGGGGCAACCGCGGCCGGCGCGAGCTCACCGGAATGCTCGGGTGGCCGGCGCCCTGGCGCGAGCCGTTCCGCAGGCTGCTCGTCCACCCCGTGGTGGTGTCGCGGCTGAACGAGATCAGCGGCCGCGGCTTCCGCCTCGACCACGGACCCACCCTGATCGCCGCCGCCCCCGGCACCGAGGGGCACGCCCTCCACGGGGCCGGAGAGCCGTTCGCTGCGGCGACCTGGTATCACCACCAGAACGGCCGCATCTACTGCCGCGGCGTCACCGTCGCTTGGCAGCTCACCGACGTCGAAGCCGGCGCCGGCGGTTTCGCCATCGTCCCGGGAAGCCACAAGTCGCGGGAGCCAACCCCCGCGGAGGTGCGCTCGGCAGAGGACGACATGGGGCTGGTCGTGCAGCCGCAGATGCGGGCGGGGGACGTGCTCTTCTTCGCCGAGACCGCCACCCACGGCACCCTGCCCTGGCGCGGCCCCGGAGAGCGGCGGTCCGTCCTCTACAAGTACGCCTCGCGGGGGGCGGCGCGCAGCGTCGGGCCCTTCTTCACGCCCCGGGAGCGCTACGGCGAGTGGACGGAGGAGCTGACCCCCGAGCAGCAGGCGGTGCTGTTCGGCCCCGGCGTCCACACCGGCGGGAAGCTGCCGGTCCTCCAGTCGGACGGGCGCACGGTTTCCGTCTCCGGACACAGGTGAGACCGTGTCCCGGCTCGCACCAATCCCGGCGCCCCAGGGAGACGCTTCCCGGGCAGGTTCATTCGCGGGTGGCGATCGCGCTTCCATCCGGGTGACCTTATCGGGGGGCGGTTTCTTCCCCCGATTCCTGCTCCCAGGCCCGGCTGGGGCGGTCCGTTTCCGCACAGGAGGCCGGCATGGATGATCGGGAGCGGTATTTCTGGGACCTGACGGGGTACCTGATCGTCAAGGGCGTCCTCGGCCCGGAAGAGCTGCGAAGGGCCAACGAAGCGGTCGACTTCTGCCTGCAGAACCACCCCCTCGATCCCGGGATGGATTCCGCCGGGCAGTCGCGGGCCCTGGCCGGCTCGCAGCGGCTGGCGATTGAGACCGACATGGTCCTGCTGACCCTGGAGAAGCCGCACTGCGATCCGTTCCGTGAGATGCTCGCCCACCCGCAGGTCGTTGCCCGGCTCAACGCCATGTGCGGGCCCGGGTTCCGGTTCGACCACGGCCCCCACTTCATCGGCGGCGTCAAAGGAACGGAGGGTCTGGTGATGCACGGGGCCGGCGAACCCCACCGGCCGTACGTCGGCTACCACCACCAGGCCGGCGAGTCCCGCTGCCAGGGGGTGACCGTCTCCTGGTTCCTGGCGGACGCGAGCGCCGGGGACGGCGGCTTCGCCTGCGTTCCCGGCAGTCACAAGTCGCGCGAGCCGATGCCGGCGGGAGTGCGGTCGTGCGACGACGACATGGGCGTCGTCGAGCAGCCGGAGGCCGGGGCGGGGGACGTGCTGTTCTTCATGGACGGGGCCCAGACTCACGGCACCCTGCGGTGGAACGCCGACCACGAGCGGCGCTCCATCCTGTTCAAGTACGCCGGCCGCACCGCCACCCGGAGAGGGGTTTCGCGCGGGGGCTTTCGGCCCGAGCGCTACTGGCCTGAGGAGGTCGTCGACGGCATGAACGACGAGCAGCGGGCGGTGATGTTCGGCCCCTGCTCCGCCCCGGGGGACGAGGTGTACCTGCGGGTGGATGAGGACGGCACGGTCCGCGTCGAACGGAAGGACGGTTAGCCGATCAGGACCGGGCGGAGCCCAGCAGGGTGTCGAGCGGACTCTCGATCCGCACCAGGTCCTTCCGCTGCACGTGGGTGTAGATCTCCGTCGTTTTCGAGCTCCTGTGGCCGAGGAGTTCCTGGGTGAAGCGCAGATCTGTCCCGCCTTCGAGCAGGTGCGTCGCAAAGCTGTGTTTCAGGGTGTGCACGGTCACCCGCTTGCGGATTCCCGCGGCGGCGACCGCCTTGGAGAACACTTTCTGTACCGATCGTTCGGTGGATGCCGTCCTTCCCGGGCACCGGGAAACAGCCACGTCGACGGCCTGTACGCTTGATCGCACCTGGTTCTGCCGTTCGCCGCGGAAGTCCCGTTTCCACTGAAGGAATCGCCGGCCGCAACCCATGTAGGACTTCTGCGTTTTCCTCGCGTACCCCCTCAGCTTCAGCTCGGACTCGAACCGGTTGAGGATGGCGACTTCGTCGCCGGACAGGTCGCGGTGTCTCCGATAGCGCCGCATTCGGGTTTCTCCAAGTGGGAAGTCAGCCCTGCCGTAGAGAAAACCGTGCCAGTCGCACCAGGGATCGGAGATCGGGCTATGTGTCACAGTCGCAACGAGTTAGGCCGACCCCAGCGAACGGAAGAAATGGTTGCGAATGTTCACACCCACACGTACCATCGTTTCAGGTAAGTACCATCCAGTGATCATTATCCGAACCATTTGTTCGGATGCAATCAGATATATGACATAGGGCAAGAGAAGTGGATTGGTGATGCAACTCCCAATTTACCAAGTCGATGCATTTTCCGAACAGCCATTCTCAGGAAATCCGGCTGCTATCGTTCTTTGCGATGATTTACTTCCAGAAACCACAATGCAGCACATTGCCGCAGAGAACAACCTTGCCGAGACTGCCTTCGTATTCCGCAACTCCGACCCGATCTCCATTCGTTGGTTTACGCCTACGATTGAAGTCGATCTTTGTGGCCACGCGACCCTGGCCGCCGCCCATGTCCTGTTCGAACAACAGGACAATCAAGAGAGTCTTGTATTCGATTCCCGGTCTGGGCCCCTTCGCGTGCGACAGTCAAAGGGTCGTATCTGGCTCGACTTTCCAACTGATCAGTTTTCCGCGGTAGACAATTGTCCAAGTGATCTTTGCGAGGGGCTCGGCAGGGAACCATTGGAACTCTATCGAGGTGGCGCTGATTTTCTCGCCATTCTCGATTCAGAGAGGGAAGTTAGCAACCTATCTCCTGACTTTGCCCGCATCAAGCAAGTTCAATCCCGCGGAATAATCGTATCAGCCCCGGGGAATGAGGTGGATTTCGTTTCGCGATTTTTCGCTCCGCAATCGGGGATACCCGAGGATCCAGTGACGGGTTCAGCCCATACCACGTTGATTCCTTATTGGTCGACTCGCCTAAACAAACATAGGATGACGGCGAAGCAAGTATCAGAGCGTGGTGGCGTTTTGCATTGTGAAGACCGCGGAGATCGCGTCGAGATCGGAGGTCAGGCAGTAACCTATCTGCGGGGCGAAATTCTTTTTTGACAGCAATCTATAGACCTTGCCCACGTCAAATATCAGCACGTTTTGCGCTGCGCCGCCCTTCGGGCGTCTTGGCCTTCGGCAACGCCTCGACTGACTCGGCGTTCGCAAACCGGCGTAACGTTATATGACATGAGTTAAAAAGCTGAACAGGATTCTTGATACACTTGGATAACGATCGAGACCAGGGCAAGATCATTCTCATAAACGGCGCATCAAGTGCAGGAAAGTCGACGCTCGCACGTCTCCTCCAGCAAACCTTGGAAGTTCCTTTTTGGCATTTTTCGTTTGACCATCTGCGTGATTCCAACGCTCTGCCATGGTCCCGAATACTCAATCGTGAACTCGATTGGCCAGCCATGCGGCCAGCGGTATTCGATGGGTTTCACCGTTGTCTTCCGGTTTTGGCCGGTGCAGGCAACAATCTCATCGTTGACCACATAGTCGAGACCGAGGAGTGGTTGTCAGATTTGTTAGATCTTCTTTCCGCTTTTGATGTTTTCGTCGTCGGGGTGCACTGTCCGCTCTCAGAGCTAGAGCGAAGGGAGCGCACCAGAGGAGACCGGGGACCTGGAGAAGCCAGAGCGGACTTTCACATAGTTCACAGTTTCATCGAGTACGATCTGGAGGTCGACTCGACGCAGCCGAGCGAAGCTATCGCAGCAGCTGTAGTCGATGCTTGGAACACCCGAAGCCGTCCGAATGCCTTCGATCGAATGGCTGAACGCAAGTGATGTCCTCCACTTCATATAACACAGCAATTCCCGCTACGCGCCTCTCGGCGCTGGGGCTGCGGCAAGTCGCATTCGCGACTCCGTGAATTGTGAGACGTTATACGGCATTTAATTTACGTCCTCTAAGGACTTCTGAAATTCCAACCCCAGTGCCATCAAGGACCCACAAATGGTAGTGAACTCTTCGGCGGTAGCTCCGATTGAATTCGAAGGCCTTCAGATATTCGACTACACCTCAGGTGTGAATATCAGTTCCTCGCTTGCCAAAATAAAAGTTGGTCCTGGCAGAGGTCATCGGAAGGCAAGGTCGGAGCGCTCTGACAAGTACTACTACGTTTTGAATGGAATAGTCCTCTTCACGATAGAGGGGAAGGAGTATCGGCTCGAAGGCGCCGACTTTTGTCTCGTCCAGCAAGGTCAAAGTTTTTCATACGAGAATTCATCCGATGAAGACGCGACTCTACTCCTCCTCCATACTCCCAGTTTCGATTTGGATGCAGAGACCTTTTTGGATTGTGCCTCAAGTATTCGTTGAGGGGTAAAAAGGGCGTGAGAAACGCCGCATACTACGCCGGGCTGCGGACCGGCCATTGGCCTTCGCACCAACCCGCTGCGCGGGTTCGCAGCCCGCCCGGAACGATATATGAAATGCTTGATCGACATCTGCAATAGACGCTGACACGACATGGACGTTAATGTTCTCTCATCGCGGCTTGTCTCGGAATTGGGCTCGAATAGCCTTCTCGTAGTCGCACTCGATGGTCCCGGCGGAGCTGGAAAGTCAACCATCGCCAGGAAACTAAGCGAGACATGTAATCTCATCTCAATCGTTCACGGGGATGACTTCTATACTCCAATGGGGGAGTCTGAGAGAAGGGCTCTAACGCCTGAAGATGGTTACATGAGGTATTTTGATTGGGTAAGGATGCGAAGTGAACTCCTTAAACCTTTATCGGGTGGAGATCGAACTCGCTACCAGCGCTATGATTGGGGGATCAACCAGCTGGCGGAGTGGATTGACCAACCGGCTGAGGGCATCATACTGATCGATGGGGTCTATTCTTATCGGCCGGAATTGAGGAACTTCTATGGCTTCTCCATTTTCGTCGACACTCCCAAGGCCGAATGTTTGGATAGGCTGGTCAAGCGAGGTGAAAACACAGACGAATGGATTCGGAGATGGAGGGCAGCGGAAGACTACTATCTGACCCATATCGACACTGCCAGTGCTGTTTGCGTCGTTGTTTCAGGCATAGGAAGCGGTTAAGCATCGGATCCGATATCGCAGGGTATCAGCGCACTTCATGTAACACCGTGCCCCCGGCTTCGGGACAAGAGCCCCTTCGCCCAACCGCTGCGCGGTTCGGCGGCACTGAAACGTTAGGTGTCATCGCATATAAGTGAAGCTGGCCATATTGACATCACTCCAGGATATGCTTCCTCGATGTTAGATAGAGGTCGGACAGGAGCCCGATTCATTTCTCCCCGGTAATTCTTGCCATGAGAAGTGCAATAGATGGCTTTGTGGAGGGACTCGGTGAGATTTACGAAGGAGAACTGGAATCGGTTTGGATGGGTGGCTCACGCGCTCGGGAGTCTGGCAATCCTGAGACGAGTGATGTTGACCTTCTTCTTGTCACGAAGCGTCCCACTCCGTCGGAGAAAAGGGTGCATCTCCTGGAACACGTAAAATCACAGTCTCTGTCTTACGACATAACAGCAGCAACGATAGACCATATCAACGCCGACGTTTTCCCCACTCCTGTTGATTTCCTTCTCAAGATGAACAATACAATTGTCCTCAAGCCTGATGGTAGCAAAGATTTTCTCTTGTTGAGGCAAGATATTTTTGAATCAGGGAGGGATCTTCTCGGTACACCTCACAACAGGATTCTGAAACGCGTTCCGTGGCCTTTACTGCGGCAGTGCATTCGGCACGTTGTTCCGCAGATACGGACCCACTTCAAGAATCCTGCGCTGATGTTTTGCCGCGTTGCATTTACCTTGGCGGAACGCCGTCTCTGCACCAAGATAGAGGCCGGAGAGTGGGGATTGAGAGCACTGGATGCTCGTTTTCATCGATTGATTCTAATGGATCTGGATTCGTACGTCCACAGCAACGATTGCAGTCTGGATCAGGACGATCTTCGCCACCTTGAGGCCCAGTGTAAGATCCCTCGACAGCCGCTACGCGGCTTCGTGAATGGCAATCAGTTAGAGGACATGGGAAGGAGACGATGACAGAACTAAAGGTTACAATCCGGCCACTGCGGATTGGCGACGAACCGGCGGTCCAACGTTACGCCTCTGATGAGCGGGTAGCACGAACCACTACGATTCCCGAGCCCTATCCAGAGGATGGCGCTGCAAGGTTTGTGGAACAGGCCGTTGATGCCCGCCGAAACGGAGCGGGTTTCTTCTTTGCCATCGTTGCCGACGGAGAGATGATAGGAGTCGTTGAATTAGGGGGAAGTGATTTGGAGAGCGGTAGCATCCAATGCGATTACGCCATTGCCTCGGCCTACTGGGGAAAGGGAATTACAACCAAGGCCGTTTCTTTGGCACTACGGTATGCCTTCCTCGAGCTCGGAATGGAAACCGTTCGCTCCGCCTGCTTAAGGCGAAATCCTGGATCAGCCCGTGTCCTCGAAAAAAACGGCTTTCAGGAGACTGAAGGGTTTGTCTACAATAGTTCCAAGTTCAAGGGGGAAGCAGCACGTCAGTTCTTACTGACAAAGAAGGCCTGGCTTGCATCTCATGCGAACGAGTCCGATAGACGATTTCCAGCGAGCGTTGAGGGAAGCCACGTCCTCTAACATGGTGCCCCGGCTTGGGCCATTCGGCCCTTCGCCCAACCGCTTCGCGATGCGGGGCACTGAAACGTTATTCGAAATGCAACGAGCTGGAGGCCAAAGCAAGTGAGAATCATTGAGCCGGATAATAAAATGGAAAAGGGCTGGTTTGTTGGACCTTGGGACTCAGATCTGAACATTTCAATCGGATATGCAAACACCGCCATAAACGAACCCCATTATCACAGGTCTACCACCGAAATCTATTTGTTTGCGCACGGCCACATCACGATGCTTGTCGATGGCGAGGAGTTTAGCTTTGCCGAGAAATCTGGCGTCATCATCGAACCTGGAGAGGTGCACACGTTCTTGTATTGTTCCGAGGACCATTACCACTTTGTCATCCATACGCCAGGTTTGCAGGGAGAGGCAGCGGTTAACGACAAAGTCAGGGTTGCGTGATTGATCACATCGAATAACATCACGGTGCTGCTCTGCGGGGCTTTTGGGGCTTTGGCCTTCGGCAACCCCTCGCCAAACTCGGGGTCCGCAAACCGATAAACGGCAGCAGACATTCAAGCATTGGCAGTGGAGGCGATATATGGTCCTTTCTCATTTCCTCAGATATGCCTACATCGGCATCCCCAGGACCAGTTCGAAGTCGATGATTCGTTGGCTCTGCACTCACTACCAGGGGCAAACCGTGGGGGGGCACCACGACATGGTCGTTCCGGAAGAGGCTAGAGGTTACCTGATCTTCACCATCGTTCGGAATCCCTATGACCGGCACACGAGTGGAGCGTTCGCTATTCCTTGGGGGGGAAAAGGGAAATACGAAAGCTTGGGAGACCGTGAGCCACACGAAAGTCTGAGAGAGCAAGTCGAGCTTCCGAAGGAGCACCCGGAGTCCCTGGAGGAACGGATTCGGGGCTACACGCTTGAGAAGGACGGGACACAACTTGGGGGTGGCGATTGCCCAGAGAGTGTGATGAATCAGTGGTATTATTGCAAGGCCGCAGGTGTAACACAGGTGCTATTATACGAGCGTCTTCCGCAGTGCCTCAAAGAGTTGCCATTCGTCAGCGACGACGCGCCGGAGTACCCACGTGCACTTGAGCGAGGAATCCGGCCGCCGGGGACGTTCTTTGACCATTTCAATGAAGACGAGGAGAAGGTTGTCTGGGCGTACGAATCAGAGACCTTTGAGAGGTTTGGTTATCGGCGGTTCGACGCAGGTCTCCCGGCATCTTCCCCCAATTCGCTTATCATTGGGTGAATCTGAAACGGTTTGCTGACACGTCCATTCCCGCTGCGGCGTTTACCCTCCTTGACCCTAACGGGCAAAAAAATTGATCGAACTCACCCCGGCTAATTTTCAGCGGGTTGCTCCTCTGTTTGAGGGAATCGAAATGTGGCCTTCGCTACCACACAGCGTGATCGAGCAGAAGCAGATCGGTAGGATTTTCGTTGACGACGCAATAGCACCCCGCGCTACGGTCGTCTGTCATTCCACAGGATACTCCTATGTGGGAGGTGAAAATGAGTCCTTCTCAGATGAATTGGAGCGAGAACTGTTTGATAAGATCGACAATGACGTGCTTCACCTATGTGGGACGGCTGGATATTGGCAGGATCGCCTGAGGACATTCATGAGAGATTCGTCCGAGCCATACCAGATGTTATCCTACCGGTTCGACGAAAACTCATACAAAAAGATGTCTACCCCGACGAAACTGGCGCCCGGTTGTAGGATAGAGCGCATCAATGAGTCACTTGCCGACTTAATTGATCAAGATTCGGAGTCGGGGATTCTCTGGTATTTCGACTCAGTAGAGCATTTCTGTAGAGAGGGTCTGGGCTACGGCCTCTTTGAGGGGGATAACCTTGCCAGTTTTTGCTTCACAGCTCTCGTCGGCGCAGGTTGGGCGGATCCTCAACTGAGGACGGGCGAGCCATTCCGCCGCAAGGGATATGCCACGCAAGTAACTGCCGCATACATTGAGGGTTGTCTCGCCGCAAGATTGGAACCAACTTGGCATACATGGCCAGGAAACACAGTATCTGAACGATTGGCCACACATATCGGGTTTCGATTAATCGGAGAGTTCACAGTCTATATGCTAAAGCGGGAGGAAGGGGAGCAATAGACTCGATCTCAGAGAATTCGATGGAGGTTAGGTCGAATTCTCTTAAGGGTCGCCCTTGAAACATAGAGGGTAAATCATCGCCTTCATATAACGCGTACGGTGCCCGGCTACGGCGCGGAGACGCCTTCGCCGTAACTGGCTACGTCAGCTTGAGCACGGCGAGAACTATATAGACATGGCAAAGAATGAGCCTGTCTATTCAGATTGACTGTGCAATGCTCACGATTAAGACACTGCAGTTCCCGCTACTGTCCTGTAATCCCTTATGACAAACAAATATGTCCTCGGGATCTTGGCGGTGCCCCTGGTCTTCGGGCACGTGCACTCAGGTAGGGCATCCGATGGACCATCCGCTGAAGAACGCCACAAGGCCGGGGGCGAATACGCTGCCGAATTAGCCCAACAATTCGAACCTCGTACTTACCGTACTGCCTCGGGTGATTCCCTGCTCTACCGGCTCCTAAAGCCCCTGGATCACGTCCCCCAAAGATCATATCCTCTGGTTGTCTGCCTGTCGGGATCCGGAGGCCGGGGCATGGACAATGTGCAACAGATCCGGGGTTGCTGGGCGGCCCAGATTCTCGCCACTGAGGCCAACCGCACGGCCTATCCCAGTTTTCTTCTCGTCCCCCAGTGCCCCCCAGAGACGAGCTGGCGCGTGTCAGAAGGGGTGGGTGGACGCGTACTCGGTCTCATTGATCAAGTGCTGAGCGAATTCCCGGTCGATCCAGATCGTGTCTATGTGACGGGTCAGTCAATGGGGGGCGGAGGTACGTGGGAGCTGATGGCTGCACGGCCCAACGCCTTTGCCGCGGCCATTCCAGTGTGTGGGAAGGGCTTGCCCGAACAGGCGGCTACTCTTTCGCATGTGCCGGTCTGGTCCTTCCAAGGCGCAAAGGACACCGGCTATCGCGTCGCGAACTCCCGCGCAATGATCAAGGCCCTGCAAGAAGTGGGAAGTGCCCCGAGATACACGGAATTTTCGGAAGCGGGCCATGTGGTCTGGCCCCTGGCGTTCGATACCCCAGGGTTGCTGGGCTGGCTGTTTGCCCAACATCGGTCGCCATCGAACGCTGATGGAGAGTGACGTGCCAGAGAGCACTCTTGCCCAACTGGTCGGCCATCCATTCAAACTCTCCTGATGATCTCAATGTCTCCGGCCAATCGCAACTTCTTGCTCCTCGACCTTGACGGCGTGATCCTGGATGAGGAACAGTGGGACTCGGAGTCTGCCCGATTGGCCGGGTCCGCATTTACTCCCCTGCTTGGTGGCAATCGCCATGCCTGGGCTCTGTATCAGCGAAAAGTCTGGTTAGAGGTGTGGAAGCAGGCATCTGTGGAGTACAAAGAAGACCGAGGTCTGCGTCGCTTAAATCTTGCTCGATGGTGGGACCGCCTCAACGCCCAGTGGATAGTCGAGCTTTGCAGGATAGTTGGGGTCGAGGCACCGCGAACTTTTGAGGAGCGGGTGGATGTCGCAGAACGGGCGTTGACACATTTATATGAGAATACAGAAGCTATCTGTCCGGGGAGCTCAGGTGCTATAAAGAGGCTTTCCGATGACTTTGAAATCCACATGGCGTCGGGGAATCCTGCTTGGATCATTGAGACCGTCCTGCCCAGATTAGGAGTGCGGAACCTGATCGGAAAGCCTTTTGGGTCAGATCTGATCGGCTTCCAGAAAGGCCATGAACGGTTCTATCCGGCGATTGTTGAAGCCGTGGGGGCGAAGCTCTCAAATGTAATTGTAGTTGACGATGGCGAAGTTGCTCTTGCTTCAGCTCGCAAAGCCGGTCTCAAGACTGTCAAAGTTGGGCATAGTGAACCAAGCCGTTTTGATTTGTCAGTGAGTTCGCTTGCAGAGCTGCCAGACGTCATTTCAGCACTTCGCTAGTTCGATCAGTTCCGCTTCGCCTGACACGCCCGGCAGCGGCTCCGGCGCATTCGCGCCTCGGCCCCAACCTGCGCCCGCTTCGGCAGGTTCGCAAACCGGCGAAACATCAAGCAAAAAGTGGGACCGACTTCGTGCACAATTTGGACACTTGGGAGTTTGATCGCAGGCCTTCTGGTAGCTGTGCCGAGATTGAGCGAAGGAAATCAGGAGTTCTCCAAAGCTGACTTCGTCGAGGATTTCGAGTTCCTTTTGGATTCCTTCAGCAACGAGTATGCCTATTTCGAGGACGTACCCGTAGATTGGCAGAAGGTCAGGGGGCACTACTTCCGTCAGGTTGAAACTGCCGCTACGCTTGATTCCTTCATGGCGGTTGTCGAACGGGTCTTGGAGGAGCTGTGCGACAACCACGTCCACCTCACGGCCAACACATCGACCTCCCCGCGAATCGTACCGGCTCGATCAGATTTGCATGCTCGTTGGGAGGCGGGGCGGGCAGTAATCAAGGCGGTACGGGCAGGATTTGCGGCAGACACGAGTGGCCTGCGGCCAGGCGACATCGTGATTGACCTCGGCAACACGCCAATCGAAGAGCTGGTAGATTCTCGACTACCGGTAGCAGCGGTAGAAATAACATCTGGAATGCGCAATTTGGCGTTGAACAGGGTTCTCGCGGGATACCGAGGCATCGACAGGCAGGTCAGGGTCCAGCGAGAAGCTCAGGAGCTTGTCTTTGCGGTTAAATCTGGCACTTTCGACCGTATCTACAGTCATCAGCATGCGACCCAACTCGATAGCAGATGGCTCCCAGGTGGCGTCGGCTACATCAGATTCAACGATTCTCTGGGCGATGACTCGGTAGTAGGAGTTTTCGATTCGACTCTTGAGGAACTTGGCGCGGCCGGGGGTCTCATAATCGATCTCAGGCGAGTTGGCGGCGGCAACACGGCGGTTCTTGAACGTATTGCCGGTCGTTTTCTTGATTCAAAGGCCGCTTACCAAAAGACACAAGACCGCTCTGGCCGATATCGCTTCAGTTACGTCGAGCCCCGGGGGGCGTTCCAGTATCTTAATCCTCTTGTGGTTCTGGTCGGACCCTGGACAGGCAGCGCGGGTGAGGGGCTGGCGATCAGTCTGAGCGCACTCGGTAGGGCGCGAACGGTTGGTCTCAAGATGGCAGGTCTGGAAGGCGGCGTGTTTTGGCGGCAGATGCCGGGTACGAATTTGGGGTTTCAAATTACCGGAGAGAAGATTCAGAATGGCGTGCTGAAGGAGGGCGCATTCCAACCCATCTCTCGAACGGGTTATGTGCCCGATGTCGTGGTCGATCTGACGCTTGGGGGCGAAAACCGAGGCGACACAGACCGCATCTTGGAAGCCGGCCTTCGCGTGCTCCGAACCGAGATCTCTATGGTTGGTGGGTAATAAGGGATTCATTTGTCGCTTGACAACCTGTTGTCACCGCGCCGGCTTCGGCAGCTTGGGTCAGGGTCAGCTGATACGCTCACACATCCTGGTTTGATCCGTGCTATTTTCATACAGGACCGAGGAGTACCACTTTCTGAGGAAAGGCACGGGATGTCTGAGGCACCGAGACCAGCTATCGAATACGAAGCATTTCAGGTAGAAACGGGTGGACAGGATGTTCGCGTCACTTGGTTTCCTCCTCACGATGTGCCAGAAGGACAACGCCACGGTTCTGGTGGTATTTGCCTGACAGGCAACGGCGAAGTTGTGCTGGCTACGCAAGATGGGGAAACGTGGGGATTCCCGGCAGGCAGACCGGAAGGAAGTGAGTCTTGGGAAGAAACCCTGCGGCGGGAGATGAGAGAGGAAGCATGCGTCGAGGTCAGAGAGGCAAAGCTACTGGGGTTCTCGCGCGGAGAATGCATCAGGGGACACGAAAAGGGGCTGGTGCTGGTTCGCTCCATCTGGCTGGCGAAAGTCGAGCTCAATGAGTGGGCTCCCGAACACGAAACCCTGGCACGCAAACTGGTTCAGCCTGAACGAATTCTTTCGGAGTTTGAATCTGACGTTTTTCTACCGCTGCACCATCGTGCCCTCATTGCTGCCGGCCTATTGAACGAGTAAGAACAGGAGAGACACTTGGTCTATGGTGTACGCTCTGATGCCGCCGTAATCTGAAGGACCGAACGTGACTGAAATACCCCGAAGCGGCAGCCGACAACAAGCCCGTGTGCGGTTTCGGTCAATTCGGCCTTCGCCCAACTGCCTGCGACAGTTCGTGCACAGCGGGAACGTTAACCACAAGGGGGAAATCGTAGTAATGTCGCGGTTGAATCGCGATCCGTTCGTTACCCGAGGACAAAGCAGCGGTTGACATCGTGCCCCGTCTTTGAACCATTCGGCCCTTCGCCCAACCACTTCGCGGTGCGGGGGGCACAAACATTACCTGCCATGGCAGTGCCCACAAAGAGAGACCCATGAAAACCCTGACATCCATCATAGGCGCCTCAATCCTCCTCCTCTCGCCCATCCTCGCCCACGAACGAGAAGAACCCCCGGAGGGAGCCGTGTCCCGAACCGTCCTGCCAGACGTCGAGATGCCGGTCATGAACAAGGATTCCCGTTCCACCCTCGTCTGCGCGATGTACGCACTGCTGCCGGCTCTCGGGCAACAGGGCTGGTCGATCCCTCGACTGGAAGCGCTGACGGGATACGCCTTCTACTTCCGGATGCAGGAAGGGGGCGGGAAGGTCTTCGACGACGATCTCGATTGGGGCCTGGCCATGCACGTCCTCGACATCTTTGGTCAGGCGAAAGTCTATGATGCGGACAAGAACTCGGACGTTGATCTCCCTGCGCTCAAGGCCGAAGCACGAGACGCAGTCGTCGCCAGCCTGGAGGACGGACTCCCCAGCCTCGTCTGGGCTCCGCTGAGCCTGGAGCAGAGGGGTAAGGTCCGATTCGCATGCTGGGGACTGATCGTCGGCTACAACCCAGGAGGTCAAACCTATCTGATCCGCCAACCGGCCGAGAAGCTCGACTACCCGGTCCGCTTTGACGCCATCGGGTTCGGGGACCCGAGCGATTGGTTCCGCGTCGGCATCTTCGAGCGGAAAGACCTTGACGACAACGCGCTTCACCTCACCTCGCTCCGCAATGCCGTCGCCTTCGCGAACGGAACTCGCCACGACCGCCTGAAAAAACCCTACGGATTCGCCGCCTACGAGCTCTGGCAGGAAGCGTTCGAATCTGACGTAAAGCTGAATGCCACGTTCCTGCACACAGAAACCCTGAAACAGCGAAGGGAAGCCGCGGCCGCCTACTTGCGGGAGCTTGCCGGTGTCTATCCGGCCGCCGCCGAACCGCTGGAAGCAGCAGCCGCTCACTATGACCGAGAGGTCGAATCCATCACCTCAATCTTCGACTTGTGCGTTGCTGCCACAAAGCACGAGCCCCAGATTTTCACCCCCCGGCAGCGCGTCGAAATCCGCTCCCTCATCGCCCAGGCGTTGAAGGCCGACCGTGACGCCGTGGCGCAGATCGAGGCCGCGCTCAAGATTCTGGAGACGCCGTGAGGGAGGCTGTCGCTGTTCTATGCCGATTCTCAAACTGGCACAGGCAGGTACGGCACTCTTGGCCAAGCGGCCTTCGGCGTCGGCTACATCCTTAAGAGGGTCGCCTTCCGCCTTCTCAATCGGAATGGGGCCCACTCACGGAACGGATTTTCTCGAATCTCTATCTCTGCGAGGGGACACTGGCATCCAATGCGACTGGTACTCGTCAGGCACGGACAAAGCAAGGACCAGCTTACCGAGACGAACTCCGGTGAGCGCACGTGCTCGGGCCTCACGGACTTGGGCAGGGAGCAAGTTTATGCGCTTGCGACACATATCCGAGAATCAGGTGAATTCTCCGATTGTGAAACACTGCTCAGCAGCACTATTGCACGGGCGCGTCAGACCGCAAAGATCCTGTTGGATGTACTGCCGGCCCAATGCGTAACCGAGGATCCAGATCTTTGTGAGCTGCGACTGGGACAAGCCGAGGGTCTCACCACCTCCGGGATCCAGGCAAAGTACGGAGATTCCCCGCCTCCGGGCGCCGAAACCTTCCAGGAGCTGTTTGACAGAGCACGATCGACGTTGTTGTCCTACTCGGAGCGATTCAACGGACAGACAGTAGTAGCAGTGACTCATGGCGGATTCATCGTCGGCTCAACGAAAATGCTTTTTTCAGGAACCGGGACCAAGGTCTGGCTGGATCCTTTGAATACAGGCATTACGGAATGGTCTCTGGCCGACGGAATCTGGACCCTTGTCCAATACAACAATGCCTCCCATTTGCATCGACTGAAGGAGAGCAAGTGATCCTCGGTGCGACGGAGGCACGACATATAACACGTCCGTGTCCGGCTTTTGCGCTGGCGCGTTTTCACCAACTGGTTCGCCGCTTGGTGCATGGCGAAACCTATTCGAAATGCAACGAGCTGGAGGGCAAAATTAGTGAGAATCATTGAGCCGGATACAAACATGGACAAGGGCTGGTTTGTAGGGCCTTGGGACTCAGACCTTAACATTTCGATCGGTTATGCGAACATCGCCATAAATGAACCCCATTCCCATAAAACTACCACCGAGATCTATCTGTTTGCGCAGGGCGACGCCACAATGCTTGTCGAAGGTGAGGAGTTATACTTTGCCGAGAAATCGGGCGTCATCATCGAACCGCGGGAGGTGCACACGTTCTTGTCCTGTTCCGAGGACCATTACCACTTTGTCCTCCATACGCCAGGTTTGCAAGGAGAGGCGGCGAAGGCCGACAAGGTCACGGTTGGCCTTCGGCAACCGGCTGCGCGGGTCGCAGACCGGGAGACGTTAGGCGACATGGACGAGAACCATTTAACCGACTGAGGTAACTCTGAATGGGGAGATTCATTGAACATCGACGACACTCAATGAGGGGGAAACCGGGACAGCATCTTTCTCAAGACGGGGTTAATCTTGCCAGGCGAGTTGGAGAGGAGATGACCGCATTCGACATGGTCTACACGAGTACCGCCCCTCGCGCATTTGAAACCAGCATTGCCATGGGATTTGCGGTCGACCAACAGGTCGAACTGCTCGCTTCCATGCCCCAAGATGTGGAGGTTTTCTTCGACGCAGGATTTGGGGACTTTTCTTCTTATATCCGTCAATACCCAGGCAGCGTTGTGGCAAATCTGGCGGACCAACTGGCCGAGTTCCACCTCGACGTAGCCCGGTCGCTCCAGGAAGGCGGCCGAGCACTGTTGGTTTCTCATGGGGGTTTTATCGAAGCCAGTGCAGTTCGTTGCGTGCCCGGTGCGGACCATGAAACTTGGGGACCTTCATGTAACTATTGCGAAGGGGTAAGATTGACATACGACAAAGGTACGTTCAAAAAGTGCGAGATTCTTCGAGTCCCGGGCACACTACTTTTGAACTAGCCTTGTCACGAATTTTTCCCCACGTCGTCCAACAGCGAATTGCGCTACGTAGGTACGCTCCATGGTCTTCGGCAACCCGATTCGCAGATTTGAAAACCGGCGAAATGTTTACCTGAAATGGAATAACTACCGCTGGATGTAATCTTGCCTCCACCAAGTATAATGGCAGAAGAAAAAGTTCTCTCACAGGATGACCTCGACCACTTCGAGACACATGGCTACATCATTTTTCCCGGTGCATTTGATCCAGTGGACTGCCGGCAGATGGAGGACATTGTCTGGCGTTGGTTGGAACGGCATGGTATCATGCGGAACGACCTCGCCACCTGGGAGCGTAATCAGACAGGTGGGCTGAGCCGTACGGTTCGATCTACCCGCGTATTTCGCGATGCAGTATCAGCGAAATTCGTATCAGCAATTGATCAGCTGTTGGAAAAGGGTTGTTGGGAGAAACCCCGAGACTGGGGCAGTCTTGTGTTCTCGTTTCCCGAAGCCCTCGATGAACAGTGGAATGTCGCCAGCCGGAATTGGCACTGGCACAACTCGGGCTTCCGCAACGTAGAAAAGCTTGATGGGCTTTTGAATTTCTCGTTCATTACCGAGGTCCGATCTCACGGCGGTGGAACGCACATAGCCGACGGGAGTCATCGGTTGATAAGGCACTTCTACCGTACGCAAGAGAAGAGCTTGTTTTCCCGGAACGGCAGGAAAATCAAGAAAAGGTTCTTCAGCACTCATCCATGGCTCATGGAACTGACCCAAGCAAGCGAGAACCCCATTACTCGCGTCAGCCGGTTGATGGATCAAACGACTGATGTTAATGGATTTCCCGTCCGCATCATTGAGTTGACCGGGAAGCCCGGTGACGCCATGATCGGCCATCCACTCCTGATGCACTGTCGGTCAACGAACTGCGCTGACGTGCCGAGGTTCATGAGGGCCTGTGAAATACACACGAGCGCTGACAAATAACCGGGAACCAATCGTCCATTCGGGGCCACGTCACATAACACCCGGCTGCCGCTTCAGCACATCGAATAACAGCACGATTTTCAGCTACGGCGCCAATGGCGCCTTGGCCTTGGGCACCGCTTGGGGAGAGGCCTTTCCAAACCGATAAAACGTTATCAGAAATGCCCATGTATGACAAACAACGGGTCCACTCTGAGGATTCTGTTTTTAGTCTCACTCTTTCAGACATTTCCCGAAATCCTGAGGAATTCTCAGAAGAGATCAGGTTAGGCTTTGATCTGTCGTTCGTTCTGCGACCATTGGTACACGCTGATCTGGATTCTCTCGCATCGTTTTTTTCGAATTTGAAGCCCGAGACGTGGGAAGTATGTCGGTATGATGAGAGCGCCGCCGATATGTGCGCCGCAATCGGCTGTTACGACAAACTCAGGTTTGTGCTTGCTCAATTTAATTGCATAATTGGACTCTTGGAATACAGTTTCGATATTACCGCCGAAGATGTTGTTCGGTTTGGGAACTACGACTTCCATCTGAATCGTGAAAGCGATTGCCGATTTGCTCCTTGCCTTGCGGATGAGTACCAAAGCCGGGGAATCGGAAGCGCTGTGTTTCCACGATTAGCAGAATTGGCAAGAAGATTTGGAAAACGAAGGATCATTCTTCTCGGGGGCGTATTCCGCTCCAACGCTCGTGCTATTCACTTTTATCGAAAGTGCGGGTTCAGGCAGGTTGGACAGTTCTGTACAAGTAGTGGGAAAGAGTCATTGGATATGATTCTCGAAATTGATGCTTAGGGGATTACTCCTGGAAACATTTCGATACTCCCTGCGGCGCGGGCGCGCCTTGGTCCTGCGAGCAACCTGCTTTGGAGATTCGTGGATCGACAGACGTTAAGCGAAAGCCTCGATTGTCCTGCGAAATACGGGGAACCATGGCAGACATACTGGTGAGACCTGCCAGCAAGGCGGATGTCGAGTGGTGTGTAAAGACTGCCACATTTGACTCGAATCGATTTGCGGAGCAGGTCCCCGGCATAAACGAAGTGATCGTCGCGGAGTTGCAAGGTGAACTCGTGGGAATGCTTCACCTATGCTTTTTGTGGCCAGGACATGGCGGCGGCACCGCATTTGTCAGCCTGATCAACGTATTGCGTGAGCACCAGCGAAAAGGTGTTGGGAAGGCTATGTTGGCGTTCGTAGAAGATAATCTGTTGCGCCGAGGCCACAGGTTCCTGTTGAGTTCGTGTGTTGTAGATGAGTTCCAGCCGCAGACATGGCATAGACACATGGGGTTTTCTGAGTGCGGGTTTCTGGCAGGTTTTCCGTTTGAGGACGACCTGGGGGAGCTTTTCCTGTTCAAAGAGCTGGGGACGTAGGTCACGGCTCAACTCGGGGTTTTGCGCTGCGCCGAGTCCGGTCTGGTTCTGGATGGTATTGCCGGGCCCGTATTCGAGCCACAGCAGGAACGTGAGCTGGGCAAGTCGCAGTTCAGGGAAATTCCCTGGGCTTTTGTCGCGAGAATGCGACGCGGCATCAAGACTGCCACGGGCAGGTAACACCTCCGTACCCGGCTCCGGCGCTGCCGCCCCTCGCACCACTGCATTCGCGGTTCGGACTAGGACATGAAGATTCCAGCCTTGGTTGCCATAGCAAGTGGAACCCTAAGCTGTTCTTCTCCCATGCAGTTAGCCGAGCTGACTTTTGGGAGTGACGATTTACAGGAGTGTGAATTGGCTGCCGTACCGTCTGACGCGGAGTTACCATGCGGGGCGCCAGGCAATCCCTTTGTAACCTCTGACCGGGAATATCTGAAGTGTTTCGGTGGGATGCTGCTGGCCCCTCATCAACACCATCGCCATCAAGGCTCCGAGGATGAAGGTGAGGGTTCGACGTCCAGTGCAATGAGAGAACTCTTGGCGGAATTGGAGGAGTTTCTGTTTTCCGTTTACCACGGTGAGGGAGAAGCAGGGATATTTGGACTCAGATTCTCCGATTCCCAGGCAGCCGAGCGCGCTGCAACTCTCCTTCGAGGGAGATCTGGCGAACAGTCAAGGGTACATTTAAAGGACAACCTTGTAGTACGCGTGTGGCACGATGAGGGTGGTGCGGGGTGTTCATCCAAGTTGGATTCGCTCGTTGTGAGTCGGATACGCTAATTCCGCAAGTCCCGCCTTCGGAGGACGACAAGAGCGCTTAAGCCCACCGCTGCGAGGTTCGGGAATTCGAGAGACGTATTTGCAATGGACATTTAGGTGTTTCCCCAAAATGACTGAGTCGTTCGTTGAAGTTGGAGATTTCCGCCTGTGGACAATAGCGCAGGGGAGAGGTGTGCCGTTGGTGCTGTGCAGTGGTGGTTCTGGCTGCTGCGACTATCTTGGACCCCTCGCAGGAATGCTCGATGATCTGTGCAAAGTGATTCGCTTCGATCACAGAGGATGTGGCCGGTCTGACAAGATGAGGACGTATACACTTGAAACCTGCCTTGAGGACTTGCACGCCATTCGACATCACTATGGTGTCGATCGGTGGATCATGGTTGGTCACTCATTTGGGGCGGACTTGTCGTTGGCCTATTCGATGCGATTTTCCGAGCATGTGCATGGCTTCATTTGTCTTTCAGGAGGTCGGGTACACAACGACCGGGACTGGCACCGAATTTACAGCGAGCGGCGCGATCAGGGGCTTGAGGCACCACCAGAGCTGGCATATCCCCCAAATATGGAGATGAACACGCAGGTCGGCAGGTCTTGGAAAGAATATATCAAACACCCAACGCTGTTTCGGGACCTGGCATCATTGACCGTACCTGCACTTTTCGTTTATGGCAAACAGGATATCAGGCCGAGTTGGCCGGTCGAGCAAATTGCTCAGCTGTTGCCGAACGCACAGATGGAGTTTCTTGAGACCGCCGATCATCAGATTTGGGTTGGGAATGAAGAATTGCTCAAAGATATCTTGAGGGAGTTTGCAAAGAGATTTGCCCACAGCACATAACACTGTCCTGCCCGGGTTTAGGGCTGTCGCACCTTGGCGCAACTGCTGTGGCGGTTCGGACACGGCGAAAACGTTGGGCGGTATGGATGACTGGATCGGTAATGGAGCATGGTGTCAGATAGGGAACTGATGGAAATACACGTTGAGGCGCTGTTCACGTCTGAAGGAAATGGGCGTCTTCGAGGGATAAACGATCCTGGTGGGGATCCTGGTCCAGCTCCCCGTTTCTTCTTCGGGCGAACCAGGGAAGGTTCGATATGCCTATTCCGAAATGACCTTCCTGAAAATTTGGTTACTTCCCTGAAGGAAGCTGCCGCCGCCGAGCCGGTGCTTATGGATTCCCGGAAATTCCCAAGAGGTCACAGCCAATTCCAGGACATCCTCCATGGCCATGCCCCGGTTGAACGGGTGTGGGGAGGGCCCGCTTACCGCTTTCCGGATTGCCTCGATCCGCCAGCAAATGTTGTTCGGCTATCAGTCGAAAACGCAGGGCTTCTGAGGGGGAACTTTGCCAAGATGGTGCCGGAATTGGATAGTGGATGGCCCTGGTTGGCGGTTGTCCAGGATTCCCAAGCCGTGTCGATTTGCCAAAGTGTCCGCTCATCATGGAGGGCGCATGAGGCAGGAGTTGATACGCTGGAGATCTACCGCCAGCGGGGTTACGCTGTATCAGCTGTCGCTGCGTGGGCCCTTGCAGTGCGTGAACTTGACCTCGTCCCGCTTTACAGTACATCGTGGGAAAATCTGGCTTCCCAGGGATTGGCTCGACGCTTAGGCTTGATCCAGTATGGTGTGGATTATCACCTGACATGATTATGAGAATGACTCCACGCGGCGAAAAAAGCCCGTGTCCTGTTCGGGTGGGGTAAAGAGTCTTGATAGAAGCCCTCAGCCGATGACTGATCGGCTTGTGCATCGCCCAGGGGGCGCCTTGTCCTTCGGCAACCTGCTTCGCAGGTCCGCAATTCGTAGAAGGTCAGGTGAATTTGGGGCGATGAAGGAGTCATGACCCAGCCCATGAGCGTTTGGGACGCATCAAGACATAGACCCTGGTTTCACGGGTCGCCCGAAGAACTGGATACTCTTCTGCCCGGTAGCTGGGTTACTCCGTTCAGGGAGCTCGCAAGAGCCTTTTCGCACAGGCCAACTCGCATAACTGTCTCTGACGACGACTTCACGGCGGTTCGCCACGATGGGAAGATCCCTGGATTTCTTTACGTTGTCGCAGAACCTCTCGACGATCAGGACCTCGAAGAACGACAGGGTACCGATCGCACCCACTGGAAGACTATGAGAGTACTCAAGGTGCAGCTTGTTGAAGAAGTTCCTCTGGCCGACACGGAAATGCTTTCAGACACGGAGAGTGCCGATTTGGCTGGGCGTTACCCGGGAACTGGCTATCGGAGTACGCGCCAGGGGAATGATTGATGATCGGCGACGAGGATTCCCACCTGACCGCCCAGTGCTCCAACACATGATTAACACCATGACCTTGCCCCATTCGGATCTTCGCCAGACCGCTTCGCGATTCAAGGGCGAGAAAACGTTAGCTGGCATGGGGCCTCATGTGAGAGGAAACACAGTTTGACTGTTCGCCTTGGGTTCGAGCAGGTGCTTGCTTCCGATGAGGACAGGTTTTGGCCACTAGTTGATGCCTACTGGTCGGAGACGATGCCAACTGCAGATACAGTACGGTGGTCGGATCGTCGCGATGCGTATTTCGCAGATCGGTTTCCCCTTTCCAGTCCGGAACCAAGGGTTTTCTGGTGCCTCAGCGAAGGATCCCCCGTTGGATTCGTTTCATTTTCAATTTGTGGAACAAGTGCGAAAATCAGTGACTTCTACGTTGTCCCAACGCAGCGCCGGAAGGGCATTGGGTCCTTCCTGGTACGAGCGGTAACTGAAATCACCGACGGCTTGGGTGTTGATCGGATTGACCTGAATGTACGCCGCGACAACCCCAGCGCCCTGACGTTCTGGGAGTCTCAGGGCTTCATGATCGGACATCACGAATTGACTCAATACAGAGATCCGCACAAAGGCATTGGATTCCTGGGAGCTCTCTCATCGGATTTCACCGAGGAAGGTTAGCCAATTGTGTCTTGCAGCAGGTTCGCCACGGCAATTTAGCCGTGCGGTACCCTGCGGCGTATTTGGGGCCTCGCCTTTCAGGAATCCGATTTGGCGGAATCGGAAACGAAATCTGACTCCATGAGCTTGAATACTGCCTTACTTGTTGTCGATGCTCAGGTCAACATGTTTGATGAGTCCTTTCCAATTTACAAGGGAGAGAGGCTTCTCAAACAGTTGGAGAAACTGATTCGGAGGGCGCGAGACTATGGCATTCTCGTAGTCTACTTGCAGAATAACGGGGAGAAGGGAGAGCCGGATGAGCCCGGTACTTTCGGTTGGGAGATACATCCGTCTCTTCGCCCCCAAGACGGCGATCTCGTTGTTCAGAAGTTTGAACCAAGCGCCTTCGCAAACACCGATCTGCACGTGCAACTTCAATGCAGGGAGATAGGGAGGCTTTTTGTCATTGGAATGCAGACAGAAGTTTGCATAAAGGCGAATTCTCTGAGTGCCTCCGATCTGAAATATGACGTGATCCTCGTTGGGGATGTCCACAGCACTTTTGGAACGGAGGGAGCTACCGCTGCACAAATCATTGAAGAGGTAAACGCTGAGCTGAGCGGCATCATTCAGGTCAAGGCGGCTAGCGAAATTGATTTCGAATAGATTGAATCAATAGAGAAGGTTTCAAGTAACAGCAGAAGCAAGACCGGACGGGAGCACCGATGGAATGGTGATGCCTGCGCTGCCAATAAGTGAAGGACCGTGATGGCGGAGATGACTGAACAGACCTGGCGCAAGCTGGGGCTCGTCGTTCCGGCCAAAGACGCCGACACGTGGGACCAACGCCCATCGGCGCCGTGCATCACCCGGACCAACGATCGGTACCTCATGTACTTCCACGGCGAGCAGTACTTCAGCGACAGAAACAAGCTGCGTCGCGTCGGCTTGGCGGAGGCGTCCCTCGACGATCCGATGACCTGGACGATGGTCGGCGACGATCCGCTGATCGATCTCCGCCCCTGAAGGGTCGATCGACTCATTCACCACGAGGGGCCGACGCTCATGTTCTACGACGGCAACGACCACGCCGGCATCGGGGTCGCCGAGCCGGCCTCGGCTACCTGAGTACGAACACGGAGCTTCCGTCGAAGCCGGTGACGCCAGGAGGCTCGAGCCACTTCTGAAAACGAACCCGGCGCTCTTCCACCGGATCCTCGAGCACGACGGCCACAGCGGCCCAGTTCGCTGAGGAGGCTTCGCAAGGGGAGGCAACGTTTTGTGACAAAAGATGAGACGATGGGCAAATTGGAATACAAACGTTCGCAGAAACTTTCACCAACGATCCGACCGGCCACTCCTGAGGACGCCGAGGTCGTGACACTCGTATATATCGATTCCTGGAATGCAGGATTCGGAGAACTCATCGAGCAGTCCGACCGGATCGTTACCTCGGAGCTCGTGGAGCGCTGGCGTGGCGATCTTGCCAAGTCCGCCCCGCACCGGTGGTGGGTCGCAGAGCATACGGGTAGGGTTGTCGGTTTTGTCGGCATCGGTCCCAGCCGGGATCCCGTTGACGCCAGATTGGGGGAACTCGACACCATTGCCGTTGACCCCTCGTACTGGCGCCTCGGGATCGGGCAAACATTGGCCTCGCTCGCGTTTCGTCGTCTCGTTGCGGACGGTTACGACGAAGCCGTAGTCTGGACCGTTGAGGGTTATGAACTCGGGATCGGCTTCTACGAGGCGATGGGGTGGAAACGCGATGGCGGCGTTCGAGACAAGGGACGTCAGATTCGGTTCCGTAGGTCATTGGAAAAATTCCGTTTGCCACTGTCGAGAATGGCAAACAGGAAGAGGCAGGTATTTCTGGAGGGGAAATAAGATGCGAGAAGAGACCCCTGCTGTATGTGGTCTGTGCGCCCCGTCACTTGGTCCAATTGTGATGGAGAGCGCTTGCTGGAAGCTGATTGTCAACCTTAACCAGAACCTCCTCGGGAAGTGCTTTCTCACCTTGAATCGCCACGAGGAGTCCGTACCTGACCTTTCTGAAACTGAGTGGCTTGATTTGCATCGCGAATTGAAACGGACAACAAAGGCACTGACAGAAGCCTTTGCGCCTTCTCATATCAACTACGCCTTCCTTCAGAACCAGGACAAGCATGTCCATTTTCACGTGATTCCTCGATTCGCGGCGCCTCGGGAATTTGCGGGATGTCAGTTTGGGGATCCGGATTTTCCCGGTCACTACAGTGTCCCGTCGCCGAGAAATCTGGTTTCCGTCGACGTTTTGGAAAAGGTCGCCGATGAAATCCGCGGCAGGATGCCTGACAGCTTGGCAACGTCTGCCCTCTAAAGATTCACCTCGCTGACCGAACCGTAGAGGCTGCAGAGCTGTTGTATTTTTATCTCGCGCACTTCATCAAAACCTGATTGGGCCTCCTGCTCTTTTACGCCCAGCAGCACCGGCCTGCTGCTGGACAGAGATTTCGGAACGATTGCTTGTGTACGCGCGAGAAGCCTGTCAACTTCAAACGGCCCGTCTGGCCGGCGGCGGTGTTCAAGCAAGTGGGCGAGGCCAAGGGTGTGGTACTCAGAGACGAGAACTCTGCTTTCAGAGATAAGGTGGATGGACCGTCCCAGAGCAGACTCGGTCTTTTCTCCTGGAGAATAGTGTCCCAAAAGCCCAAATTGATCCGGCCCATAGTGCGGGATCAAAAGTCCTGCAAAAGCGTCCATTTGGACGGCATCCTTGGCGACCAGATGAACGTGTCTTCCCTCTACGAAGACCCCATGGACTCCGCGCATCAGTTCGACCACGCCAACCAGCTGAGACCAGTTGGCCCGGCCGTGCTCTCTCGCCACGACCAGCTGTGCGTCCTGAAGCGAGAATTCTTCGGAAAGCGCTTGCCCCGAGGTTTTTCCGGAAAACCGAGGGTGGTGTTCGGCAATACGTTCGCCGGCAGCTTCGGTCTGCTCCTGGTGCGCACCCAGCAACCCCTTGGCGAGGCGTCTGATGGGTTGGAGATGCGGATTGCGAGGTAGAACTGGAGACATGACAACCCTCTTTCAGAAACGCCTGTTGTCCGCGAAGCCAGGCAGAAAGAAGGTCTGCATTTCAGAGAGGAGGGTGGGTCTGGGACCCTTACCGCGGACCGAGGGCCTCCCTGGAGGCACTTGATGGGAAGTCTAAGCCTATCGGGTGAATGATGTCAAAGTAGAGGAGGGTCTTGATCGAGGTGACAACGTAACTCTTCTCGAAAGTCACGTGAGATGCCTCCGCGGAATCCTGGGGGGCTTGAAAGAGATGCCGTGGTGCGAGAATGGAAGAACCAACAATCGAGTGACGTATTTGATCGAGCGGTTTCACTTCACCCATGTTTACCACTACGCTCAGGTCGAATGGAAAGGTGTCGCTCATATTGACTCGCAACTTGCCGACCTTGGATGCAAGCCCTAAGCCGCCGCGAAAACGTTGCTCCCGGATGCCATTCCCCGGAAATACCGGTTTTCTCTGGGCCGCCTTTCGCGACAGCAAATTCAAGGATATTCTCCAGAGCCTTTTTTCCACGTGAAAGAATAAGGGAAAGAAATGAAGATAACAGAGGTAGAAACGATCCGGGTGGCAAACCGAAGGGAGAGGTATGGTTGCGGGATCTGGGTCCAGATTTATACAGACGAAGGTCATGTTGGACTTGGCGAGACTTGGTACGGGTCGATGGCAGTGGAGGGGGCGGTGCATGAGTTGTTCGCCCCAATGCTGATAGGACGCAACCCCTTGAATATCGAGAACCACTGGCACAATATGTTCCGCCTTGCCGACCACTGGGGATATGGCGGCGCGGAGACTCGGGCAATATCCGCGATAGACATCGCGCTCTGGGACATCGCGGGCCAAGCGTCGGGCAGGCCTGTATATGAAATGCTCGGGGGTGCCTGCCGGGACAGAATCCGCGTATACAATACTGGCGGGGGTCCTGGTTTTCGGGAAGATCCCGTGTCTCATGCGACAGACCTTCTCGATCGCGGGATCAAGCACATGAAGCTCGGCGCGTTCCCCGATGCGCATGAAGGCGATGGGTACTACGTCTCTGACGAAGAGATCGAGGCCATGATAGAACCCGTACGCAGAATTCACGAGGCTGTTGGCAACAGCATGAGCATTGCCATTGACGGGCACGGATTCTGGAGTCTTCACAACGCTATCAGGGTAGCGAAGGCTTTGGAGCCGTACAACATCCTCTGGCTTGAGGAGATGCTTTCGCCGCGCAATGTTGACGCGCACCTGGCTCTGGTGAGAGAAGCGAAGTTCCCGGTCTGTCTCGCCGAGAGGTTGGTGACGCGCTACCAGTTCCGGGAATTTATCGAGAAGGGCGCCGTGGAAATTCTGATGCCCGATCTCATCTGGACGGGCGGCATATCGGAGACGAAGAAGATCTCGATTCTGGGGGAGACTTATCAGCTTCCGGTATGCCCCCACGATTGCACGGGGCCTGTAAACGTGTTTGCGTGCGCCCATATCTGCATGAACGTGCCCAACGCGATGCTGATGGAGACGATTCGCGAGTATTACGAAGGCTGGTACGGGGAGTTTGTGACGACGAACCCAAACATACAGGACGGGTATCTGCTGGCCCCCGAAGGTCCCGGCCTGGGAACGAGTTTGCGTCCCGAGGTGCGGGAACGTCCCGACGTAAGGATAGTGGTCAGCGACAAGACCGAGGGACATTACCTGGGGTGGAAGCAGTAGGGCCTTCGGCGTGAAAACAAACGGGGACGCTGTGCTGTACGCTCGAAGGATCGCATAGCCGACTCTACGTTTCCCGGCGCTTCATTCGGCCTCCCAACGCGGACCGTCAGAGCCGGTGTTGTGGATCGTCACTGAAAGCCTACGAACCGAAGACAGCAATGTTGACGCCGACCGAGAGATCCCAATTTGACCATCTTGGTTTTCTGCGTCTTCGCGGGGCGGTACCAGAAGGAGACGTTGAACTGGTGCTTGCCCGGATTTGGGAGGACCTGAAACAGCGGTGCGGGGCACTCCGCGGTGATCCCAAGACCTGGCCCGCGATGAACCCCAAGGGAATCAATAAACTTGCCCGGTCCGGAATTTTCGGCCCCACTTGCAGTCCCGCAGTCCAGGATGCGATAGACGATCTGCTTGGGCCGGGCTGCTGGGAAAAGCCGGTTCCTTGGGGATCCGTTCTGATTTCCTTTCCTTCGAAAGGTCCCTGGTCTCTACCTGACAAATCGTGGCATTTGGATCTGGCTGGTTGCGCTGTTTGGCCAGGAGCTGGCGAGATTCCCGGTATTCAGGTTTTCGCCATTCTGGAGCCGCTCGTCCCCAAGGGGGGCGCAACTGTTGCTTTGTCGGGGTCGCACCGGCTTGTCCGTCGCCTCGCCAAGTACCCGGAGCTTATCGGAGAAGGCCGTTCCGGGGACATCCGGAAAGCCGTTGACAAGGCGGTGCCCAGCCTGAGAGACCTGTGGTCTCGCGACCCCACTGTCGACCGCGAGGAACGCTACCTGCGAAATGGGGTCGGATTTGACGGGGTTTCAGTGAAGGCAGTCGAGTTCACCGGCGAAGCCGGAGATGTCATACTCATGCACCCCTGGATCTTCCATGCCGCGGCTCCGAACTGCGGCAGTGCGCCCCGGATTGTCATTACACAACGAATTACCAGAACCGGGCATTGACGCCTGTCCGGGTCTGAGGCGAGATGCGGTACGAGATTTACTTCCGGACCAGCCGTGGAGGAATCGGCATTCCGTATGAGTTGGCGAAGACGGAATTCCTGGCTGTCTACCAACGGTTTGGTCTCGAACTGAAGAAGGACCGGCCGTCGCGGCATCGGATGTCGATCCAGCTTCCGCTCATTCCCGATCGGGTGGCGGCACTGGCAAGCGACCTCGGGTTTACTGAAGCAATCCTCGGCCAGCATTTCGAACCCTTTCGTGGAGGGGAGATCTCTGCCGTTCCGAGCGGACGGTGGCTTCTTGGCTGGATTCGGATTGGTGACTACAAGGTGCATCAGACAGAAGTTTACGTTCAGGACAAGGAGGCGCTGCTGGCGTATGCCCCGAGCAACCGGCAGTTCGAGATCTTTCAGAATGGAGACAGGCGGGTCGTGTCAGGACACAACTGGCATCGAGCCGTGTCTGCCCTGGATGCCCGGTTTCTTTTCAACGTCGCTGATCCAAAGCCATCGGATGTCGTCCTGGATCCGTTTGCCGGGTTTGGCGGGCTTGCTCTCGAGGGGAGACGTCGTGGACTCACGGTCATCGTGTCCGATATCGATGACAGCCTGTTTCCCGGCCTCTCCGTGAACTTCCCGAAATCGTACGTCCTTGCCGATGCCAGAAACCTGCCAGCACCGAGCGGCCATTTCGATCTGATCGTAACGGAACCTCCCTTTCGGAACTCCTGCCGTCAGGCGGTCATGGACTCGTTGCCTGAGCTGTTACGGGTCTTGAAGAACACCGGACGGCTGATACTGCTGATTTCCATGGACATGTGCGATGAGATTCGCAGGCAGTTCGAACAGATGGGAACGAAAGTCGATGCCATCGGAACCCTTCCCCGCGGAGCTCGCCGGAAGTGTCCAGTATTGAGGATCACCCTTGGCTAACCAAACTCCAGGTATCAACCTTTCATCTGCACCACCACGGAGGACGGCTGAACAGCCGGAATCCCATATCGTATATCTCCCGATTCGTCCCCCGTCGCTTGGCCTCCGGGCTGCGCCAACCCGCATGTGCGGGATCGTGAGTTGTGAGGAGGTCAAGGCAACTTGGGAAAATTTGGTTGACAATGTTTCGGCGCGTCTCTCAGAATAGATAGAGATATACCCACGCAGAGCGGTGGTTTCCAAGTCTATCGTATCCCCATGGTGCCGGAATGACTGACACTGAAGCACTGGCAGCCCAAATTTCAGAAGCACGTGAGACCGACCTCCACCAGAGCTTTTCGTATCACTCGTGGGTGTCTGTCAAGCACAAGTATATCTGCATGACTGTACCGAAGGTGGCTTGCTCGACCATCAAACTTCTGTTGAACCAGTTGGAAGGCAAGCCAGATCCCGAGGATCTCGGAGACATTCACGATCGAGGCCTGCACCTGAGTGACTTCACCGTGGATGAGAACGTGGAGATGCTGACCTCCCCGGAATGGTTCCGCTTTGCGTTTGTCAGAAATCCCTATGACCGTCTCCTGTCGGCCTACAAGTCCAAAGTCGGGATCTGGGGAGACGAATACGGCTGGTTACAGGAGGAAATCAAGGCGGCATACGACTACCCGATCCATCCCCAGGGCTGGAAGGCAATTCCCGCGTTCAGAGACTTCGTGCGCTACCTGGTTTCCCATTGGGATCGAGTCGGTGGCGATGGTCATTTCAATCTGCAGTCCAAAATCCTGGCGCACGACCTCATCAACTATGATTCCATAAAATGGTTTTTCTACTTCGTCGACGAATTTCGGGGGATTCTCCAGCGTTTCAACGCACCGCAGGAGGTCACCAGGAGGGTTTCCGTCAGGCGAAATGTGACGCTCCCCGTGCACCATCCTCTCGCCTATGACCGGGAACTCGCGGATTCCGTTTATGAATTGTATCGCCAGGACTTTAAGCAGTACGGATTTGAGAAGAACAGCTGGCTTTACGACTCGGACGCCCCCCACACAAACAGCTATCTCTCGGGTGTGATCGAGGAGCTCTCCGAGCATCCAGTCGAGTGAGACCGGCAAGATGACAACAGGCCAGGTCATGCTCGAAGATCCTGAAGATAATTCGCATCATGACCTGGGGTTGGAGGGAACATCTTGCCCGCGAGTCAGAGTTCCTGCAATCATTGAGGGCATGAGGCCAGGCCTGGGAACCACGATGCCTGCCCGGCTGACAACAGCATGCAGAGAAGGCTACTCGATCATCGAGCCCTGATCGAAGCCAGCGTCAGCCGCTATCTGGGCAGGGAGTGGCACGTCAGCGAGGTTCAGGACCAGGCCGGGAGGTCTTCTCACCCAGCCGCCGTCCTGTCGGACGGAGAGTTCGGAGTCTTTGCAAAACTCGGAGTTGGCCCTTGCGCCGCCGAGCTGTTCCGCTGCGAAGCTGCAGGGTTGTCGGCAATTTCTGAAATGGCCGGTGTCCTGACTCCCGAGGTCGTCGACTGCCTGACGATACCCCATGGAAGGCTGTTGGTGCTGAAAGCTGTAGATGTCATCGAACGCTCGGAGAAAGGGTGGGAGGAAGCGGGGCGGTCCCTGGCCCGAATCCACTCTGTGAAAGGGCGCCGATTCGGTTTCGACGGGGATAGCTACTGGGGCGATTTCCGGCAGGACAATCGACCGCTCGACAGTTGGGATACCTTCTTCTGGGAACGTTGGATCGAACCGAAGATTGCGTACGGCCTGGATAAAGGACACCTGACAGTTGATCTTGCGAAGGAAGTCGGGCGGCTGAGGGATCGCCTCGATTCAATCCGGGGTCCTTCTGTCGACCCCTCCCTTTTGCACGGAGACGCACACCAGAACAACATCCTCAGTACCCGCCAGGGGCCTGTTTTCGTAGACCCGAATGTCCATTTCGGCCACCCCGAGCTGGACCTGGCCTTCGTCGATTATTTTCAGCCCGTGCCAGAGGGGTTGTTTTCCGCATACACCGGCGTGCTGCCGATCGATGAAGGTTTTACCGAGCGGCGCGAATTATGGCGCCTGCCGTTCTACCTGGCGATGGTGGAAGGTCAAGGGGGCGTTCCTCACGACCGGCTGCGGGCAGTCCTCGACAGATTCCTGTGACTTCGGTGAGGGAGGCGACCATATGCCGGGTGTCATGACATGGGAAGAAATGAACTGGCTTCTGCCTGACTTTGATGAAACCGGGTTGATCTACCACGGAAGTCAGCTTGAAAACCTCGCCCGTATTTTCCAGAAAGGGCTCATTCCCAAATTCAGCAGGGCAAGAGATGGTCATGAAACCATCTACAATTCTCACTACCGGTACCGGCCCAAATCCATTCCAGACTGGGTGGATCCGAGACGGTGCATTTTCGGTTTCATGAACCGCGCCAGGCAAGGAGGCTCTGGCGGAATTGTGAATGGCAAAGTCAATGGCGTGACCCTCGGCATTGAGGCCACAGACCATATCACTGAACGGACCTGGACAGCCTGCGTCCAGTTTTCAGATATGGTGTACTGCCCGGAGGAGGCAGGGTACTTCGATACGGAGGAGAGAAAAGCCTACTTCAGGGAAAAGATGGAACCGGTTTCGTCCGAAGCATACTGGGCGACCAGCCTTTCATTTCGCGACAACTTGAAGATTCGCCTGGATCATCTGCTCCCGATGCAGGGACATCATGAGTTATTGATCTGTTCGGAGGTGGATCCCGGATTACTGAGTCTCCAGGGGTTCAGGGTGGAGGGGGACAACGGAACACGCGAGGTTGTCCGAAATGACCTCCCCGAGGTGTTTCTGAATGCCGAGGAGAGGCTTCGAAACAGCATGCCAATCGTTGGAGAGCTGAAGGCAGTCGGCGAATTCTGCAGAACATCGTTACCTGGAATTACTGACCAGGGACATACTCTCAGGATGTTTGAAGATGCGCATCAAGATCACTGATCAGGAGCGAGTTTCGGAAAGCATGTGTGAATCGACCGGGAAACTCGCTCTCCGGCATCTGCGCGAAGCTGGCGTCGTCATCCTCGAGAACGCCGTGCCTCTCGAGATTGTCGAGGAAGTGCAATCCGCCTTTTTCGAGGCAATCGAGAATGGCAGGGGCCGGGAGATCCGGTCGCCCATGGAAATGCCATTTCTCCGGCATGAGCTTCTCGCCAACCCCTTCGCTCTTCAGGTGCTGGAAGCCGCGATGGGCAAGAAGACCGCTTTGGCTCTGGTATTGATTCACGCCTCTCCACCGGACAGCGCCGGTGAACAAGCTGAACGCGACCCTCACCGAGATGGAGACCACCTGTTTCCCGAACTGTCGTGCGTTCTTCCAGTCTCAGGTGTGTACGTTGACATTCCGTTGATCGATTTCAGCCTGGAAAATGGAGCCACCAGGATCTGGCCCGGTTCACACCTTATCCTGGACAACCCTCCATCGGATGTAAGGCATCTCGGAGAGCGGGGGAGACACCTTCCATCGTTGCAGGCGACCATGCCCATGGGCTCCCTGCTGTTGCGTGACATGCGGCTGTGGCACGCTCGTACGCCGAACAGAAGCGACACCATTCGTCCGATGCTCGACATTTGCTACGTGCGGGTGTTCCCTCATGCGCACGAGCGATTTCCGATAGCCCCCGAGCTCAAGCGAGACTGGCCTGAATCCGCCAGGAAGCTTCTGAGGACAGGGTAGGGTTTTGACTCCATGACCAACGGAGAAGCTGTCCATCACCGTGTAGCTGCAAAACCCAACGTTCACAAGGGGTTCCAGAATGAAAGAGATTGCGCCCACACTTCCGGTATCGGATGTGGAGAAAGCTGTCGGGTTCTATCGGGACAAGCTGGCGTTCAGTGTCGGTTTCCAGAATCACCCCGTTTTTGCCCTGGTTCGACGCGGCGCCGTCAGAATAGGCTTGCAGCTTGCTTCGCAGCGACGGCCGGCCGGGACAGGAAGCTGCTACATCTGGGTAGATGATGTCAGGGGAATCCATGAGGAGTTGTCCGCAAGAGGTGTTGAATTCGCAGATGACATCGCCTTTCGCGAAAAATTCGAAATGACCGACTTCGTCCTCCATGATCCGGATGGGAACCACATCGGTATTGGCGGGGACTGAGGGAGCAACAATACGGACCTGGCGCGGACCTCGCCCTGAAAACCACGGTTTTGCGGGCAAGGGTTAGCTCTCCGTCGTTTTACGCTGGGCCGGTCCTCCTGATGGATGGACAAGAACCATGCAATACTTCACACCTGACGGCGACTTCTTCGTCGGCGACTGCATGCCCTTCTGCCACGATGGTGTCTTCCGGCTCTTCTACCTTCTGGACGAAGGCCACCACGGGGCGCTCGGCGGGTTGGGAGGCCATCAGTGGGCACAGGCCAGCACGACGGACCTCGTTCACTGGGACCACCATCCGCTCGCCATCCCGATCACCGAGGAACGTGAAGGTTCCATCTGCACCGGTTCGGTGTTCTTCCACGAGGGGACATACTACGGATTCTACGCGACGCGAATGCGCGACCGGACGCAGCACCTGGGTCTTGCCGCCAGTCACGACGGCGTCCGCTTCGAGAAGGCCGAACCCAACCCCTTCGCTTCGCCGCCTCCCGGCTACGACCCGGTCCATTACCGTGACCCGTTCGTCTTCCAGGATCGCAGTGAGGGGCTGTTCCACATGCTCGTTACCGCGTGGCTGGAAGACTGGCCCATCATCGATCGCGGCGGGTGCCTTGCCCACCTGGTCTCACCCGACTTGAAACACTGGGAGAACAGGAAGCCGTTCATCGTCCCGGGTCTGCCGGGGGCGCCCGAATGTCCGGACTATTTCTTCTGGAACGGTTGGTACTATCTCCTTTTCAGCAACCGCGGCGTCGCCCGCTACAGAATGTCGCGAGAGCCGTTCGGACCCTGGCTTCGGCCGCAGGTCGACGCCATTGACGGAGATGCGGCACGGGTAATGAAGACAGCGCCGTTCGGGGAAGGCAGACGCCTTGGCGTTGCCTGGATCGGCACACGCGAGAACAACCGGGACGATGGACCGTTCCAGTGGGGAGGCAACGCCGTTTTCCGGGAACTGATCCAACATGACGACGGCACCCTTGGTGCGAAGTTTCCGGGCGAGTTGACCCCCGGCGGTGAGCCGTTGTCCGCTCTGAAACTGTCCGCGCTCGATGCCGATACGAGAGTTGAGGGACGCAGGGTCCACGCGGCAGCCCGGCAAGGCCTGGCAGCGGCCAGGTGCCCAGGCATTCCGCACAACGCGCGGCTGGCAATCCGCGTTCTTCCTCGGGCCGCCTCCCATGATTTCGGGCTTCGTCTCAGGGCGGGTGAGACGTTCGACTCCGGGTACGACCTGCGCTTCTCACCCTGTGACCGGGTCGCCAGCCTGAACGATCAGTGGATTTTTGGGGTCGATGGGCTGGACCGCCCCTTCTCCCTGGAGGTAGTTCTCAGGGACGACATCGTTGACGTTTGCATCGACGGCCGCAGGACGCTCATCGATCGTTGTCCGGAACAGTGCGGCGACCGGGTGCTGCTGTACGCGCACGATTCCGAGGTTGCGTTCGAGGTGTCCGAGATAGCTGCAATGCCGTAGGGCGCTGCACTGGGCATCGATGCCGCCATCCTGTCCTGAGTGCGCTTGGCAGGTTCAAAACCCGAAACGTAAGCGCCAGTCCTGAAGCTTCCCAACGTGAGACAGGCCGACCACAGATTCCCGCTCAGGGTGCAGACAACCCGGTTGGCCACCTTCAACCGCGAACGTGAAATCTGGCCGATCACCCTGCGCCGGAAATGGTCAACGGATTCGGGCCGAACCTGGGTCTTCACGGATGGAGGCGGAGACGGGAGGTTTTCCGCTGTCGTTGTGCGTCCGGGAATCGAAGAGCACCGGATAGCGGGGCGGCGCGGATCACGGTCGAACAGCGCGGTTGCCGAACTGGACGGTGTCCTGCTGGGTCTGGAGAATTGCCGGCCGGGTGAGAGCATCACGATAGTGTCCGACTATCTGTGGACGGCATACTACATCAATGGCTGGCGCCGGGTGCACCATCCCCCGCTGCGTGAAGGAGTTGAACAGGCCAGAAGTTGCCTGGAAAAGCTGCGTGGCCCGGTGTTCGTGCATTTCACGCTGGAGACCGGCGGGGAATGCGCATTCAGACGATGGAACGCTGTCGCTCACGACCTGTGTCAGAAAGACACGGTCGAAAACAACTCGAGCACTCGTTGGGCCAAGACCAGCGTTTGACATTGTTTCGGAATATCCCCGATAGACGTGTACATACCGCATGGGCCTGGTATAGTCAGGCACGCCGCCGCGAATGGAGGGCGCACTTATGGGTCACTGCTGGACGCTTGCCCTTGAACAGCAGACGGACCTGACCCCGTCCCATGGTTCGGTTTCCGGGTTGGCGGCAGCGGTACGCCGTGGCGCGGATCTCCGGCTTTACATGACCACGGACCTGTACGAGGAAACCCTGTATTTCCAGCAGACTTATGCCGGTGAGGATGGCGCGTTCGCAGGACTCATGAGCCACCACCACAGCTATGTGCACCGCGGCAAGGACATAGAGCAGCCATACATCAGCATCTTCAAATACGACGAGTCCGGGAGCTTTTCACACGTGAAGTGGATGCCGGGCGATGTGCGCCTGGATGAGAGCCAGGCCTATCCGTACGGGATATACCGGTGGTTTGTCTGCGACCGCTGGCGAACGGTCTACGAACACGATGCCGACGGCAATCCCGTACGCGGCGATCTGGAGGAACTGAAAGAGCATGTCCGGCTGGGGCACTCCGTCCAGGCAGGAGTCCGGCAACTGTTCGGTTTGGCCGGGGATACCACTGACGGGCCAGCGCACATCTCGTTTGTTACGACAATGCAGCCGCTCATCCGCGACGGCCATGTGCAGTCCAACTGCGACCTCGTTGCGATAGGCGCCCCGAAATGGCCGTGCACCTGGGCCGACGGCCTCCATGTGGCAGTGATGCGGCCATCCACGTCGGGTGAGATTCTCTGCTTCCTCGCAGAACCGGGGAACCTCCCGTTCAGCCGGGTCATGCGGCGGCGCCCCATGCAGTGGATGGTGGCGGAGATGGCGTGAACGCGGGGAAACGAGGAATATGCCGAGAAAACCGCTTCAAGTGCTGGTGATTCCATTCCGCATGGGATCTGACCCCGAATTTGCGGTGTTTCACCGTTCGGACGAGGAGATGTGGCAGTTCATCGCCGGCGGCGTTGAGGACCAGGAAGACGCAATGCAGGCTGCCCGGCGGGAGGCGGAAGAAGAGGCGTCCATACCGGGTGACTTGGCGTTCGTTCAGCTGGATTCGGTTGCTTCGGTTCCAAGGACAGCATTTTCGGGGACCGAACACTGGCCGGAAGATCTGTTCGTTGTGCCCGAGCATTCGTTCGCCGTCGATGTAGGGGACCGGGAGTTGGTACTGTCCTTCGAACACGACGAGGTCAGGTGGGTGCCTTACGACAAAGCCGTGTCCCTCCTTACATGGGACAGCAATCGGGTGGCCCTCTGGGAGCTGAACGAGAGGCTGGCCAACTTGGGGAAGTGAGGGCCTGAAGGCTTCCGGGTAGTTTTTGGGCTGCCTGATCTCAGGTAAACAAAACATTGGATCCCCGAGAGCGCGGGGTTCGCTTACCAAGGTGACAAGGTCCGCAGGACATCGACGGGCAACCATTGCTCTCCTGGCATCTACCTTGCTGCACGGACTGGGGGTCTGGTTGGCTTATTTACTGATTCCCGAGGAATTCGAGAAACGGGTTTTCAGGGTCCGGGTGCCTGTTCGCAAGATGGAGATCGAACGCCTGAAACCTCGTCCTCCGATTCCCGTGCCGCATCAGTTGCTTGAGCGCTTGCGCGCGGAGCAGGATCTGTCCGACCTGGAAATGGATCCGGGGAGGGACGAAGTGGCCCCTCTGCCTGAATTGGAAATCCCCCAGCTGGACGAGGGAATCATACTTGCGAAAAAGGAGTGGAGGCGAAGTGCAGGCGAAGGAGATACGCTGGATGCGCGCCTGAGCCTTCTCGAGCATGTGACCGAGTTGCCTGTTGCCCTGGACCTGGTAGGGCTGGCTGCGGAAGCCCGGGAGCGAACAGTCGTCCTGATCGATCCGGTCACCGGAAAACTGAAGAAGGCATATCTGCACATTCCTTGCTACAGGGGGAGTGGTGGCAGGGAATTGGCAGAGGCCTTGGATATGATCGAGCGGGGAAAGTTGTTGCCCTCCTGGCCTCCTTTTGAGAACCGGATCCATTGGTACCATCTGGGCCTGCGGCAAAGAAGTGGATCCCCCTCAAAGGGGAACCCGTGCCCGACCCCATCCATGGATTTCCCCTGTTTTTCGAACGGAGAAAGCTGCCCTTTCAGGTCATTCGCAAGTATCCCCTTCTGCATATGGAGCACATCGATGTGGGATCCACCGATGTTATGGTGGGTTACCTGAGGGAAGGCGGGTTCGTCATTCTGAAAGGAGGGCAGTATTCACACCTTCAGCAGGAGTTGGAGCGCAGGGTTGGTACGCGGGTTGAGATGGTATCCGTTGAATTGGGACATCCCCTGTTCCACTCCTATTTCGATATTACTGAATACAGAGACCGTTCTTCAATCTGTCCCGGGGTTTCGCCCCTTGCTGGCTTGCAATTGGATGGTCGATTGATAGCGATTTCAGGGGTACCGAGATTTATTTCGAATGCTCCCTGTTATTCCAACCAACTTTACGTCAACGCACTGGCATATGGATTGATTCAGCCCAGCAAGATGGGAGGCCGGTACAAGGCAAAGAGGTGAGATGGGTTGATACCAGGAGAATAGGAGAAAGGGAAATTGTTCGGAAAACTCTTCGTCGTATGCCTAGTTGTTGTCGGTTCACGTTTCGCAGTCCAGGCTAGAGTCCGGCAGGGATGGTGCTCTACTTCAAAGCCGGAGATGAGGTATTTCTGCTTCTCGCGGATCACCGGGAAAAGGACAGAGGTTGGGCCGGTTACGGAGGAAGTCCGTATGATGGGGAGAGCGCGGCTGAAACAGCGGCCAGAGAAACGGAGGAAGAGACAAGAGGCTACTTCCTGCGGGATGATCTGCTCGCCACGATCAGGGACCAGGAGCCAGTGATAGACAATGGCTTTGCCTTGTTCTTCGCGGAAGTTCCCTTTGTTCCCGCACAACTTGTGACCAACCATCCGCTCCCAAACGACAATGAATCCTATCTTGAAAGAGGTCCGTACGCATGGATTCCGTACTCCGAGCTCGAGCCGTACCTGAAAAGTCGGGCCGAACACGAGGAGAGACCTCCAATTGACAAGAGGCTGCTTCCCGGCGGGGGAAGTACTTCCTGGTACTGGCCCGTCTGGCTTGGCAGTGTCCGGCGGGCAGTGGAAACGAACTCGATTCCCTGGGACGAAGCGGTGAACCCCGACCAGTCGGAAAAGCACAGCCATGACCCCTGAGTCCGAGAGCGGGGTGAAGGTCGGTGCGCAGATCGCCAAGTGCTACACTGAACTGCCCGAGGTGGCCGGAGTAGTCCTTGGCGGGTCGGTAGCGCGGGGCATTGCCGATCCAAGTTCCGATCTCGACCTTTTCGTTTTCTGCCATGACTACCCGAGCGAACGTTTTCGGTCCGAAGTCGTCGCTGGACTTCAGGGGGAAGGGTGGAAACAACATGACAACAAGCTGGATCGGGGGATTTTGAGGGACTGCTTTCGGGCCGCGGGGCATCGGGTCGATATCGAACACGTACGCGTAAGCAGTTATGAGTCTGCAATCGAAGATGTCATGTGCCGCCACGACACCGATCGCGAAAAGCAAGGCCTCCTGGGAGGATTGCTCGAGTCCCTTTCATTGCATGACACCGGGGTTATCGAAAAATGGAAGTCGAAGATCTCCAGGTACCCCGACGGACTGCAGCGAAACGTGCTCGAGGAGAACCTTTCCATGGACCCTCTTTGGATCCCGGAGATCTACGCCCGGAATCGGGAGGATCACCTGTATCTGTTGGAGGCGATGAGCGGCGTGGGAAACTCCATCCTCGGCCTGCTCCACGGCCTCAACCGGATGTATCAGCCGAGCGAGTACAAGCGGGTCCCGCTCCTTCTGTCCCGACTGGAGGCGGCGCCACCCAACATCCCGGGCAGGTGGCAGTCCGTTTTTCAGAACGGATCCGTTGACGCCATAAAGGAGCTGGAAACAATCGTTCTCGAGATCTTCGGCCTCGTTGAGGCATGCCGTCCCGATATTGATGTCGCAACCGCCCGTACCGGTTTCACGACCGACACGGATGTAGAGTAGCCATCCACGACGTTTCGCCGAGTGGCATCGCCCTCCGGAAGCCGCCAGGAGGTTGCCTAAAAGAGATTGGGCAAAGTATTAACAAAGAGAAAGCACGTGGTTGAAGAAGTTACAGACAGAGAAAGAGTCAATCAGAGGTTCGAAGAAATCGCCGGAAGGGTGACCAGGGCCCCCATACCGGAGAACGCCGTCCTGCCGGATTGGATGCTCGATGGAGGAATGCAGCATCTCGAAGAGTTTTTCAGCGCAACTGCGGAAGTCTGGGATGAGAAATTCGGGATTCCCGAAGAGGTTGATCCGTTCTATGAAGCGGTCCTTGGTCAAATTCCGGAAACCAAAGAAAAACTGAAGGTGCTGGATGTCGGATGTGGAACTGGACTGGCGCTGCCATATCTCTTCAAAAGGGCGCCACATGCCCATGTCACCGGTATTGATATAGCCAGGGGAATGCTTGAACGCCTGCAGCGGAAGTTTTCAAACCATATGGATCAGATTTCCCTGATTCACGGGAACTGTCTTGACATCGACATGGGTGAACAAGCCTTCGATTATGCTATCTCCATACTCGCTCTTCACCACCTTCCGCCGCCGAATCGAAAAGTGGTCTATACCAGGATTCTTCGAGCCCTGAAGCCAAACGGGTTTCTTGTCGAAGGGGATCAATCTGCCCATCCGGGCGACCGGTTTGAAGACGATCATGTTTTCCACGACTACGTTTCAAAGCTGCCCGATGGAGACCGGTCAGGTTGGAACTACGACGTCACCCTCAGCCTCGAGGAGCACACCGCTGTTTTGCGGGAGGCGGGATTTCTGTCATCTGAATTGATCTGGGAAGAGCGCAGGGAGAATGGCGGTGGTACGGTTGTCCTGCTTGCCCGCCGGGGACACTTGCCGAAAATCAACCGGAAAGTGCGATGATTTCTTTGCTGCTGTTCGATGTCGGGGAGACCATTCTGGACACCCCGGGGCACCAGGAAGTCCTGCAGGAGGCGCATCGAGCTGCTCTTGCCAGATTTGGCTTCGAGCTGTCGACGGAAGAATACCGGCAGCTCGATCACGAAAAAATGCGGCAGTTCGTCCCGAGTCCCATGCACGCCATAACCTGGCATTATGCCAGGCCCGACGTGCGCCTGTTCAACGAGATCACCAGGAAAGTGCGGTCACACTATCCGGAAATCTGGGCTCTCGGGTTCAGGTTGCATCCCGGAATCGCGGCGGTCCTCGAACAGCTGGCCAAAGAGTACACGCTTGCGCTGGCCGGCAACGCCCCGGCGAGGATCACGGAGAACCTGGACGAACTGGGGGTGTTGCGCTGGTTCCGCCACAGGGAGGTGTCGGGAAGTCTGGGGATCAAGAAACCTGACGAAGCTTTCTTCCGCACAATCCTCGAACGCGCCGGATGTTCCCCCTCGGAAGCGGTCATGATCGGCGACCGCCTGGACAACGATATCATCCCGGCAAAAAGGCTGGGGCTCCGGACCGTATGGTTCCGGCAGGGCAGGTACGCCGCCCTCGAGCCGCGGGTTCCGGATGAGCTCCCGGATGCCACTATTACGGACCTGGAGTCCCTGCCTTCGGCGATCCGTTCGATCGCAGGGAAGGCGCCATGACATGGCCAGGCGCTGGACGGTCGCTGCCACAATGACCGGGCCAGGAGCCGCAAGATGATGCCGATTCGGTAGGCGGGAGAGAGCTCTCCGGCATGGACTCAGAGCGTTCCGGCTATCAAATGCGAAAGGTCTCGATTATCGGCTGCGGCGGTGCGGGAAAGTCTACCCTGGCCGTCGAACTGGGATCCCTGCTGAATCTGCCGGTCATCCACCTCGATTCCGTTTTCTGGGGACCCGACTGGGAAAGGCCCCCGCCGGAGGAATGGCAACGCCGGCATCGGGAACTTCTCGCTCGCGAGTCCTGGATAATGGACGGCAACTACGGCGGCACCATGAAGGAACGGATAGCCGCCAGCGACACGGTAATCCTGATGGCCCTGTCTCGGTTCACCTGTTTGTACCGGGTGTTCAAGCGGGGGTTCAAAGGCAGGGGACGCAGTCGTCCGGACCTGCATCCTGGCTGCATCGAGAAGCTGCCGGATCGCGAATTCCTCGAGTGGATCTGGGACTACCCGAAGACGCGTTTGCCGGGCGTATTGCAGCTGCTGGAAGGGGTGATGAACGAAAAGAGGGTCGTGATCCTGCAGTCCAATGGCGATGTGGCCAGGTTCCTCGACACTCTGGAGCGGGACAGAACGCAGGGTTCAACCCAAAAGAGCTGTCCGGGCACCGCATGAACCACGACTCAGGAATCCCTGGTGATCGGAAAGCGTCCGCCGGAAAGAATGGAACATGGATTTTCAGCCAACTGTAAGTGGCGAGTATTTCGCAGCTGTCGCGGAGTCGTATGATCGGCTTCAACCCATTCTGAGCCCGCCCTACAGCAAGGGTCTGGAGATGATGGTGGATCTCATCCCCTTTGATCCGAACGATACCTTCAAGTTCGTGGAACTTGGATGCGGTACGGCGGAACCGACCGCACGTGTGCTGGAACGGTTCCCGAACGCCACCGGGACCTGTATGGACAGCGAACCGGAGATGCTTTCTCTCGCGGAGAAAGAAGCTCGAGATGCATTCGCGCCGGGTGGTGGGGGGGGAAGCCGACATGGTCAACTGTGAAATCCCGGGGTGTGACCTTGCAATTTCCGCCAAAGCCATTCACCACGTGAATCCGGACGATCTCCCGGCGCTGTTTGCAAGGATCGCTGGCGCGCTGAGTCCCGGTGGCTGTTTCATCCTGTTCGACGCGATGAGCATGGGACCCGCTCCGGGAGAGAAGGTCCGCATGCAGTCGTCCCGCTTCCGTCAGCTTCACTTCCAACGGGCAATCGCTTCCGGGGAAGCTACCCGGGCGGAGATCGACGCCCGGATGGATTTCAAGCGAAAGATGAAGGCCGCCGGAAAGGACGTTGAATACGGCCATGCCTCCGAGGACCTGATCAGGACGATGGACCGGGCCGGATTTGACGAGGTTGCCGTGGTTTGGCGGATGTTCTCCGACACCATCCTTTTGGCATTCACGCCTGATGCCGTCCGAGGCGGATGAACCCCCCTTCACATCGGTGAACCATGAAAAACCAGCTGGCCGACTACGCTCGGGACGGGTACTGCGTAATCCCGGACTCGCTCAGCCTCGAGGAAGTCGGCGAAATCAACGCCGCCATCGACGCGGACCTGAGGGAGAACCGGCGGCTGTGGCGTCGCGGGCATTACCCCGGTGTGCGCAACAGTCTCGTGTTGTTGTCCCGTCCGGAGTTCGACGTGACCATGCGACCGCCGGGGTTGGTTCCCTTGATGGAAGGAATCATGGGGGCGGACCTTTGCGCCGACCAGCATGAGGTCGTTATCCGGCCGCCGAATCCGGACGGCCCGTCACAGTGCGAATGGCACCGGGACGGGACCAGGCCGATGTCGCCTCCCTGCTACACCTACCTGCTGCATCTGGTCATCTACCTGACGCGGGTAGGGGACGATACTCATTGCTTCAGCGTGATCCCCGGAAGCTCACAAGGTCGGGAGTTCCCACCCATCGAGGATTATGACTTGGATTCGGCGGTCCACATAACCGGAGAACCGGGCACCGCAATCCTGTGCAACGGGGCGATTCTCCACGCGTTGAATTTCAGGAAGACCGCAGAGGAGCGTCGTTCCGTCCACTGCTGGATCGGGCGAAGTTCACAGCCGGCGATGGCCAACCACACCATCTTTCCCCGCCGTCTCTGCCGGTCGGAGGATGCGGAAACTGCCAGGTTTTACTGCCGCGCCAATGAGATCACGCACCTGATGCGGAACCACTTCTGACCTTCGACCGATTCCGGTTACGGTCAGGGAAGGGCCTTCCGGGATTGCGGCCGACTGTTTTATCCCGGGACTCGGCACATGACCGCGGCCGTTCCAGACCCAGCAGCCGGACTGAGCCGGGCTTTCAGTCCAGGACCATTCCGCCGCTGACGTTTATGGTCTGGCCGGTGACGTTGCGCGCCTCGTCCGAGGCGAGGAAGGCGACCATGTTGCCGATGTCCTCCGGGGACTGCTCGCGCTGCATCGGCGTCGAGTTGGCGATGAACAGGTCGAACACCTCGCGGGGGGTCTTGCCGGCATAGGCGGGATCGACCTCGGCGATCTTCGGGGCCAGGGTGTGCCAGAAGTTTGTCCACACGAACCCGGGGCACACGGCGTTTACGGTGATGTTGTGCGGTCCCAGGTCCTTGGCGGTCAGCCGCGTCAGGCTGAGCATGGCGTTCTTGGCCGCCGCGTAGGTCGGCAGGAAGGTCGGGTCGCGTCTGGCGGCGGCGGAAGAGATGTTGACGATCTTGCCGTAGCGCCGCTCGATCATGTGCGGGGCGATCGCCTTGCAGAGGAAGAAGGGGCCCTTGACGTGCACGTCGTAGTTGCTGTCCCACTCCTCGCCGGTGAAGTTGGTGAACGGGGCGCCGACGATGGTGCCGAAGTGGCCGGCGTTGTTGACGAGGATGTCGATGGCGCCGAGGCGCTCGATCGCCTGTGAGACGAGGTCCCGGCAGGCGGATTCATCGGTTATGTCCGCGGCGATGGCGATTGCGGTTGCCCCCTCGCTCCCGAGCTGGTCGGCGGTGGCCTGCGCCCTGCCGCCGTCGATGTCGGTGGCAACGATGGCGGCCCCTTCGCGCGTCAGGCATTTCGATATGCCTAGGCCCATGCCGCCCCCGGCGCCGGTGACGATGGCGTTCCTGTCCTTGAGTCGCATGCTGTTCTCCTGTTTCGGTTTCAGGCCAGCTCGGAAGGCAGGTCGAGTCCGAAGCGGGAGGCCGCGGCCTGCAGCTTGGCCACCGTTCCGGCCGGCAGCGGAATGCCGCGCGCCGATCTCTCTTCGAACGCTTCCTGCTCGAGGTCGCCGGGGACCTTCAGCGGACCGGCCCCCTCGTGGGTCGGCAGTCCGGCCATGGTTTCGGCGAGCTGGTCGACGTCGTCGCGAAAGGCGTCGAGGTCGGTGAAGGTGGCGATGTCGAGGGCGGCGACGAAGCTGTTCTGCGTGCCCCAGCCGACGTCCCCGCCGTGCAGCCACGTCGTCAGCAGCGGGTTGCCGGACATCAGGCTCGACATGCACTCGAACAGCAGCGCCAGGCCGTACCCCTTGTAGCCCGCGGCGGGGCGCACGAACTCCGCTTTTGCCGGGTCGGTGGTGACGTTGCCGTCCTCGTCGAGGGCCCAGTCGTCGGGAATCGCCAGTCCCTTGTCGAGGGCCACGCCGATCTTGCCCTGGGCGACGACGCTGGTCGCCATGTCGAGGCTGATCGGCACGCGGTTGCGCCCCGGGGCGGCGATGGCGATCGGGCTGTTGTGGGTGCCTCCCGTCTTCGCCCCCGGGGGCGCCATGTTGGCCGGGCAGCTTGTCACCACGGCGATGCCGACCATTCCCTGCGCGGCCGCCAGGTGGGTGTAGTAGGCCATGCATCCTTGGTGGCGGGTGTTGCGGATGAGGCCCCAGCCGATGCCGACGTCACGGGCCTTGGCGATCGCCTTGTTCATCGCCGGCACGGTGACGACCGGCCCGAAGGCGTGGTCGGCCTCCATCAGCAGGATCGCCGGGGTCTCCTTCTCGATCCGCACGTTCGGCCGCGGCCGCACGTACCCCTTGTCGACCCAGTCGATGTACGCCTCGACGAGCTGCACGCCGTGCGAGTCGACGCCGCGCATGTTGCTCCACACGAGCACCTCGGCCTCGAGCGCGGCGTCGGCGTCCGGCATTCCCAGGGCGGTGAATATCCGCGTCGCAAACTCCTGCAGCCGCCCCTCTTCGATCCGCACGTCACTCATGTATTCTGTCGTCCTGTCTCATGTTTTCTCGAAGGCCGATCAGCCGCCCTCCATGGACTCGATGCTGTAGTAGCCGGCGTAGAACTCCCGGCTCCGCTCGCGCACCCAGCCGCGGTCCCCGGCCTGTTCCCCGAACCGGAGCAGCCCGAACTCCTCCAGCTCCTCGCCGGGCTCGCCGCCGGTTGCCCACTCGGCGAGCCAGCGGCCGACCGCGGCCGACCCGGCGATGCCGACCGCGGCGCAACCCGAGGCGACGATCAGCCCCTCGACTCCCGGAACCGGCCCGATGAGGTAGCGGCCGTCCGGGGCGAAGCTGGTGATTCCCTGGCGGTACTCGGCAATCTCGAGGCCGGCGAGCACCGGAAAGCAGGGAATCAGCCGGCGCCGGGCCTCGGCAATGGTCTCCCGCGGCTCGGCGACGTCGCTGCTGCGGAAGCCGGCGGGGAGCTCGTCCAGGTCAACGAGGTGGGGCTCGGGCTCGAAGAAGCCGAAGAGGTACCCGCCCTGGTCGGGGCGCAGGTAGCAGCTGGCGTCGGTGACGCGGACCGTTGGGTGATCCTCAGGGATGCCGCCGACCGGCACGGTGCGGGCCCGCTGGTGGCGGATCGTCTGCATCGGCAGCTCGAGGCCTGCGATGCGGGCGATTCTCCCGGTCCAGGGGCCGCAGGTGACGATCACCCGCCCGGCGGCCCTTGGCCCGCTGCCGGTGCTGACGCCGCACGCGCTGCCGTCTTGAAAGGTGAAGCCGTCCACCTCGACCCCGCATTCGATTTCGACGCCCTTCTCCCTCGCCGCGGCGGCGTAGGCGAGGGCGCACTGGCGCGCGTCGACGTACCCGTCCCCCTCGACGAAAAGGCCCCCTTCCAGCCGCTCGACCTCCATCTCCGGGCACATCCGCTTCATCTCGCCGCGGCCGGTCAGCGACGCCCGCACCCCGGTTCTGCCGGCGAGGTCTATCAGCCTCCGGTACGCCTCCATGCGCTCTTCGGTGAGGGCCACCAACAGGCTTCCGGGCCGGCGCAGGCCGGGGTCGTGTCCGGTCTCGGCGGCGAAACCTTCGAGCAGGTCGAGGGCGTAGCGGATGGCCGCGCACATGGTCGGAGAGGAGCGGATCTGCCCGACGAGGCCGGCGGCCCTCGGGGTGGTCTCGTCGGCGAGTTCGGCGTTGCGCTCCAGCAGGCGCACGCTGCCGGCGCCGCGGGCGGCGAGGTGATAGGCGGTGCTAAGCCCCCAGATGCCGCCGCCGACAACGAGGAAGTCCGATGTTTTCATTCTTGAACCTGTTGGATCAGATCGGGAAAAATTACCAAGCCTCGTTGCCCCGGGCCGGGCCGGTGTCGGCCCCGGGATGGAGATTGCCCTCCGTCACCCGGTCCACCATGTCATCCAGGTCATAGGCCTTCTTGCGCATCACGACCTGGTCGCCCTGCGAGATCATCTCGATGGCGGAGCCTTCCTGTACGCCCCACTGCTCCGCGACTGGCTTGGGGATGCGCACGGCCAGGCTGGCGCCCCATCTGGCGATATGGGATCTGGCTCCCATTCTGGTTATCTCCTCGGGTGCTGTAGAAAAACAATGGTTATCTGATTCAGCCATCCAGGCCGCAGCCTTTCCCTTCCAAGCCATTCCTGACTAAACCCGGCCCTCGAACTCCCGCCCCCGGATCAGCATGAAGCGGAACTCCCCCGGCGGCTTCTCGCACTCCATCAACATGCGGTTGTCCTCACTTGCGGCGCCGAGGTACATGGTCTCGGAACGGATGTAGTGCAGGGCCAGGCCGCGCCGCCGGTCCGGAGTGGTGTTGGCGCCGGTGCGGTGGAAGTTGAGGCCGTGGTGGAACAGGCAGGAGCCGGCCGGCAGTTCCACCGGCACCGGTTCGGGAAGCAGGGGATCGGCGAGGAAACGGGCTTTCCGCTCGCGGGTGATCGGCCCCCACTTGTGGCTTCCCGGCAGCACGGTCATGCAGCCGTTGGCCACCGTGGCGTCGTCGAGGGCCACCCAGCAGGAGACGTGGTCCTGGGGCGCGAACTGGGGCCAGGCCACCGAGTCCTGGTGCCAGTCGGTGACCGTGCCGTGGTAGCGGGCCTTCATCATCAGCTGGTCGCAGTAGAGCTTGATGTCGGGCCCCATCAGCTCCTCGATGACGTCGACGATCGCCTCCCTGCGGGCGGCCGCTTCGAACAGGGGGTCGAAGTAGCACAGGTGGGTCATCTTGCGCACCCGGTCGAGGCGGTCGACGCCGTCTCCCTCCCCCTGGCGGAAAGCGGCTTCCAGCTGGACGTAGCGCTCCGGTACGTGGCCGGCTTCTCCCCGGGCTATCTCCTCGCTGCGCCGGCGCAGGGCGCTCAGCTCTCCGTCGGAGAGGACGCGGCCGAAGGGCAGGTAGCCCTGTTCCTCGAAATGGGTCTTCTGTTCAGGGGTCAGGGCCATGGTCATTCCCTCCGGAGGGGCAGGTCGATTCTCGCGTTGCCCCGTGCCTGGGACCGCAGGGCGGCGAGCATGATTTCCAGGGTGTCGCGCGCCCGACGCGGGGGCGAGCTGCTCTCGGCCCTCCCGGCGATCATCTCGGCGAGCTCCTCTACCGGGGGAATGAGCGCGGTGCCGAAGGGTGTCCGGTAGGAGGGGCTGGTGTCGGAGGAGACCGGGATAAGGTTTCCCTGGGACTCGGAGGTGGTCCAGACCTGGCAGTGCTGGTCGCTGACAACGATGCGTCCGTCCGGCCCCATCAGGTCGTACTCGGAGAACTGCGGCGTCAGCTTGGCGCTGTTGACCAGGGCGCGGACGCCGTTGGCGAACTCGATGACCAGAGTCGAGCCCGGGTCGTACTGCGGATCCCGTCCCCCCTTGCCGTCGTACACGACGCCGTACTCCTCGAAGCCCTGTTCGTGGGCGGCGATCACCCAGACCGGCTCGGCCTCGGCATAGTAGCAGACCGCGTCCACGATGTGGGTGCCGTTGCGGAAGAGCATTGACCGCGGCCCTCCCATGTGGGCGACGATGCGGGTCAGGGTTCCCACCGCGCCGTCGCGCACCGCCTGGCGCATTTCCCGGTAGCGGGGCATCCAGCGGCGGGTGTGGTCGACGGACATGCAGGTGCTGTTCCCCTCCACCGCGGCGATCATGCGGTCGGCGTCCTCCAGGGTGGTGGCAATTGGTTTCTCGCAGAAGATCCCCCTGACGCCGGCCTCCGAGGCGTCGCAGGTGGCGTCGGCGTGCAGGTGGTCGGGAGTGGCGACGCTGACCACGTCGAGGTTTTCCCGCTCCAGCATGAGGCGGTAGTCGGTGTACTCGGCGATGCTGCCCGCGGGGATCTCGGCCCGCTCGTAGAACCGCGGCATGACCCCGGGGTCGATGTCGCAGATTGCGACAAGGTCGTACCGGGGGGAACGGGCGTAGGCGTAGGCGTGGGAGCCGCCGAGTCCGCCTCCGATTACCGCGGCCCGCAACGTGTCGTCGGCCATGTCATCTCCTTTTTCTGGCCGGGCATGCTTGCCCGGGCGGGTCTGGCATATGTTGCGCGGTATGCCCGCGCGTCGGCAACCCCGGGGATCCGGCTGGCAAACCAGTCTCAGACGATGCCGAAGGCGAGCATGGCGTCGGCGACCTTGCGGAAGCCCGCGATGTTGGCCCCGGCGAGGTAGTCGATGCGTCCGTCGTCGCCGCGGCCGTGCCCGGCGCAGCGGCCGTGGATGTCGGCCATGATCTGCTCGAGCTGCCGCTCCATGTCCTCGAGGGTCCACGAGAGGCGGGCGGAGTTCTGGCTCATCTCGAGACCGGAGACGGCGACGCCGCCGGCGTTGGCCGCCTTCCCCGGACCGAACAGCACCCCTGCCTCGCGGAACAGCTCGACCGCCTCCGACTCGCTCGGCATGTTGGCCCCCTCGCAGACGGCGCGCGCGCCGTTGCCGATCAGCGCCCCGGCATCCTCGGCCGACAGCTCGTTCTGGGTGGCGCACGGAAGGGCGGCGTCGCACGGGACGCCCCAGGGCCTGGCCCCCTCGTGGTAGGCGACCCCCGGGTAGGCCTCGGCGTACTCCGAGATGCGCCCGCGGCGGACCTCCTTGAGCTCCTTGAGGAAGGCGAGCTTCTCCTCGTCGATGCCGTCCGCGTCGTGCACGAAGCCCCCCGTGTCGGACAGCGTCTGCACCTTCCCCCCGAACTGGATCAGCTTCTCGGCGGCGTGCAGCGAGACGTTGCCCGAACCGGAGATGTTGGCGCGCAGCCCCTCGATCCCCTCGCCGGCCTCGGCGAGCATGTGCGACAGGAACAGCACCGCCCCGAACCCGGTCGCCTCGCTGCGGATCAGGCTGCCCCCGAACTCGAGCCCCTTGCCGGTGAGCACCCCCTCGAAGGCCCCGGTGATGCGCTTGTACTGGCCGAACATGAAGCCGATCTCGCGCGCCCCGACGCCGATGTCGCCGGCGGGAACGTCGACGTGGGAACCGACGTGGCGGTAAAGCTCGGACATGAAGGCCTGGCAGAAGCGCATCACCTCTTCGTCGGACTTCCCCTTGGGATTGAAGTTGGCGCCCCCCTTGCCGGCCCCCATCGGCAGGCCGGTCAGGCTGTTCTTGAAGGTCTGCTCGAAGGCGAGGAACTTGAGGACGCTCGGGGTCACGGTGTGCGAGAAGCGCAGCCCGCCCTTGTACGGGCCGATGGCGTTGTTCATCTGCACGCGGTAGCCGCGGTTGACGCGGATCTCGCCGGCGTCGTCTTGCCAGGAGACGCGGAAGGAGACGATCCGGTCCGGCTCCGTCATGCGCTCGAGGATGCGGTACTTCCGGTAGACGGGGTGGCGGTCGATGTAGGGGATCAGCGTCTCTGCGACCTCGCGGACCGCCTGGTGGAACTCCACCTCTCCCGGGTTGCGGACCTCCAGGCCCTCCATGAACCTCGCGAGCTCCGGATTGGATTTCCTGCTGTCTGTCATGTTCGCCTCCTCACTGAAGGTTCCCCCGGGGAACGGAGCGGAGATCTCCGGGCCCGGCTCCCGTCACCCCGTTCCCGTTCTTCGGGCCTTGCTCCCGACCGCCTGGATTCCCGCGGTCCTGCCGCAGCTGTTCAGACCGGTGAGGGGGGTCGAAGGATCCCGCCCGACGTGCGTTCAACGGAAGGCTTGAAGTTTCCGGAATTCCAGGCGCTGGATCAGCCTCATCACGGCAGCCCGGCCATGCGCCGCAGCCCGGTTTCGCGCGGTTCTTCCGCCCGGCGGAGCGCCATCTCGGGAACGCGCAGCTCCGACAGCACCTCGGCCTCGGCGCGGACGAAGGCTTCGGCGTAGCCGACGTGGGCGTGCCAGCCGGCGCTTCCCGCCCCGATCTCCACCCGCTTGCGGGCGAACTCCTCGAACTGGCCCTGGCTCTCGAACATCACCTCCGCCTCGATGCGCTTGTCGCGCCATTCGGTGATGTCGACGTAGAAGTCGATCTCCTCGCGGGTGAAGTAGACGCCGAGGTAGTAGGTCGCCGCGGTCGTGTGGGGCCTTTGCCGGGTCTGGTAGTTGGGCATCGAGGCGAGGCCGCGCGCCTCGAGGACGGCGATCGCGGTTTCGTTGTGGTCGTCGCGGGACATGAGGGCCATGCCGTTGCGCGCGTTGTAGTAGGGCTTCTGGGTGAGCAGGACGTGCGGGCGCACGTCGTAGAAGACCTGTCTCAGGTCGACGACGACCCCGGGGCAGTTCTCGATGCGGAACGGCTGCGGCCACTGCATGATGCGCACGTCGGTGACCCCGAAGAGCGCGCAGACGCGCCGGACCTCGGCCGCCTTGACCTCGGCGTACTCCTCCGGGCTCTGGCCGACCACCTCCGAATCGCGCTCCGCCTCCGGTTTCATCAGCTCGTCGTGGAGCCGCTCGTTGTGGGTCTGGGCGCCGCTGGTGACGGTGACCACGGTGACCGAGTCGCCGCGGGCGGCGTGAATGCCGCAGGTGGCGGCGCAGTGGGTGAAGTCGTGCGGGTGGGCGACGACGACGAGAATGCGCAGCGGGTCCTCGCTCATGCTGTCCTCTCTTCGATTGCCGGCACCGGGGCGTACTGGTTGTGACCGCCGGAACGGTCCTCTCCCCGCACCAGGTATATGTAGTGGTTCCGGGCGTTGCCGGGTGGATGGTGGTGGCGCACGCCGGCGGGGAAGTAGCGCATGGTGTATCCGCAACGCCTTTCCGCGGAGCGGTTGGCATTGGAGGCGTGCAGGGTGAAGGCGTCGTGGAAGTGGCTCTCCCCCTGCCGCAGCTCCAGGTCGACGACGTCGGCTTCGTCGACCTCCCCGCCGGCTACCTCCCTCCCGAACAGGTACCCTTCCTCGCGAATCTCCTCGTAGGCCAGCCCGCGGCGGCGGTGACTGCCGGCCACGACGCGCATGCAGCCGTTCTCGACGCGGGACTCGTCGACCGCCAGCCACATGGTGATCACCTTCATCGGCTGCAGCCGGTCCCCCCAGTAGACGCCGTCCTGGTGCCAGGGCACGGCGAGGCCGTCGTCGCGGCGCTTGCTGATGAAATGGCTGGACCAGAGCACGATGTCGGGCCCGATGAAGCGCTCGATGACGTCGAGCACCCGCGGGTGGGTGAGGTATCGAAACAGGAACGGGTGCTCGAAGTGGGGGACGTCGAGGCTTTCGGGCCGCCGCTCCGGCGGCAGGGCGGCGATCATTCCGCCGACGTAGTCGCGCAGCTCATCCAGCTCCGGCTCGGTGAAGATGCGCCCGAAGGTCAGGTAGCCGTTTTCCCGGTAGAAGCGGACCTGCTCGTCGCTGACGGTGGTTTCGATTTTCCAGCTCATGCGGGGGTGCACCCTGGTCTGTTTATTGAACTCGAGGCGAACTCGAACGTCTCGAAATGGCCGGTTGAAAGTCTGGGGAGGAGGCCGGGTTCATGGCGGTCGAACCCGGACGCCGTATTTCGAACGTCAGGGCCGGCCGCGGCCCGGTTTGGACTCTTTCAGCGGGCTGACAGGGCACAATATCGCAAAAACGGGAGGGAGTGACATGACCGCAAAAAGCCGTTGGCTGGCGATCCTGGCCGTGGCAGCCGCGGGCTGCTCGTCGGTGAAGACGGAGCACCCGGTGACGGACCGTCCCGAGGCGCTCGACAAGGACCGGCTCGAAGGGGCGTGGCTCTTCGAGGACGACATCATCCACCTGAAGTTCGGCGAAGACAACGTCGGCCGGATGGCAATTTTGGAATGGAAGAATGGCGAGTTCCGCGTCAGCCGCGGCGAGTTCGTCGTCGCCCACGCGGGAGAGGGCCGTTACGCGAGCCTGGGGTTCGATGACGACGAAATTCCTTTCTGGGAGTTGCTGAACTACGACTTCGCAACCAACGGGGATCTGGTCCTCCTCCTTGAGCCGACCGAGGAGTTCGAGCGCGCCATCGCCGCCGGGCAGCTGCGCGGACAGGTAAAGAAGGAATCAGGAGAGACGGAAGTGGTCCTGGCGAGCCCCTCCGACACCCTGCTCTCCTTCCTGTCCTCCTCCGCGCCCAACCAGTTGTTCGGAGGCCACGCGATTGTCCTGAGAAAGCTAACCGTCCCCGCCGGAGTGGAATGACAGCGGTTCTGCGGGCGCCAGGGCCCGCTTCACCAGGGCCCCGAAAGGGGTGAGCCTGGTGCGTCTCCAGGAGGTGAACATGCTCGGGGTCCAGGAGTGGTCCCAGATCCAGGCGGTCCAGCCGAGCCCAAGCTCCTCGCAGTAGCGGACCAGGGCCTCCCCGTACCTGCGCATGTTCGCCGGGTGTCCGGCGCCGAATCCCCATTCCCCGAGAAACACCGGAAAGGTCGCCGACAGCTCGGAGACCACCCTCTTCCAGGACTCTCCGACCCAGGGGTAGGGGTGGATCTCGTAGACGATGCCGTCGCGGCGCACCGGGTCGGAGAGCGCGCCGTCCAGCTCGCTGGCGAAGTCGACGCCGGAGACCAGGATCAGGGCCTCGGGGTGGTGGTCCCGCACCGCGTCGACGAGCTGTTCGGCCACCGGGCGCCAGTCCCTCCAGGAGATGTAGGCCGGCTCGTTGAAGACGCTGTAGAGGACCCACGGCCTGTCGCGGTAGCGGGCGGCGATCTCGGCATTGAAGGCGAGCGCCAGCCCGAGGTCGGGGTTGTAGGGGTTGCCGTTCCAGGGCGGGGTAGAGCCCCAGGGGGTATCCTCGACCTCTCCGGTCAGCGGGTTGCCGTGGGCGTGGTACCCCAGCAGCAGGTAGAGCTCCCGTTCCCCCGCCCACTCGACCAGTGGATCGACGTGATCCCGCAGGTAATCGGGATTGTGTAACATCAGGTCGGGATGCATCGGCACGCGGACGATGCCGGCGTTCCACTCGACCGCCAGGGTTTCGATCTCCCGCTCGCTGGGGTTGGGGCCGTAGCGGGAAGCGCGGCCGACCAGCGGATCGACGACGGCCACCCCCCGCAGGATCCTGTCGGCGCCGTTGGCGTCGACGATGCGGTTCCCCTCGACGTGGAGAGCGGTGAACGATCCGGGGGGCGCCGGAGCCGGCGGCTCGGTCGGCAGCTCCCCGCAGGCGAACGCCGCCAGCGCCAGGGCCGCAGTCGCGGAGTGGCGAAAGATGGACGGGAACACGCCTATGCTCGGGCGCGCCGTATCTCGTAGAACGACACAATCGTCTCCTGCAAAGAGATTCATGCAGGGTCAGATTATGTGCCTTCGCGACGCGGACAGTCTGCTGATCTCGCCAGCGGCATGATTACGGGGCTCAACAAATCTCTCGGTCAACCCGCCTCGCGGATTTCAACCAGAATCTCCCCCTTGGTTACCAACTCCAGTGCATCCGGAAGGGTTTTCGACAAGATCGTGGTCAACCGTGCATTAGAAGTATTTCCGCAGGTAATCCAGATTACTTTCGGGGGTGATCCCAGACGTCCCAACAGCTCGACAAAGTCCCGATCCTTGGTTATCACAATCGCGTCAGCTTCCCGCGCTGAATTGAAAACATCGAGATCCTCAGCCTCCCTGAGACCCAGGTCGCGCACATGGATAACATCCATGCCTGAGGAATCGCGAATCCAGGGGACGAGTCTCGGGGAAATGTGAGCGTCGAGCCAAAGGGTCATGCAGCAATTACGGGATGGTTGAGCCGCTCACTGGCGAAGCGAAGACAGGCGCGGATATCCTCGGATTCAAGGTCGGGATGTTCAGCCAGGATCTGTTCGATGGTCGCGTCGTGGGCGAGTAAATCCAGCACATCCGTGACGCGAATCCGCATACCTCGAATACAGGGTCGCCCCCCGCACTGCTTTGGATTTACGGTGATACGATCTGTCAGAATAGTCATGATTCTTATCCTGTAAAATTTGCTTTTTTCATTCACTTCTTCCGGAAATATAGTAATCACAAACCACCGGCAATGGATTCTCCCAGGCCTGCTTCTCATGAGCGCGGCATGATGCGCGAGTAACTGCCTCTGGGGTGGAACCGCCAGGGGCGTTCCGCCACCATCAGGCGGCAGGGGATGCCGGGATTCTTCGAGATTGTTTTCCGCTTGCCATGGTGCAGGCCGCTTCCGACCATCAACTGCACCAACGCACATCCACCCCGATTACGAGGCCGACCATGCCCGCACTCCATTTCTGGAAACCCTTGCTCCGGATCATCGCGCACCAGGCATGCCTTCCCGCCGCGGTGCTGATCCTGCTGCCATCCCTTCTCTTCGTCCGCCCCGCGGCTGCTCTCACCGAGGCTTTCGAGATCGGCGAGGCCAACACGGAGGAGCTTCCCGGCGGCAAGGAGGCGGACGGGATCCGCGGCGATTTCGTGCTGCGCAACGACTTGATAGAGGCGACCATCTCGGGCGATCTGCCCAAGCGCAAGGCGAACTTTGGAACGAACTGGAATGCGATTACCCCGGGCTGCGTGTACGACCTGGCGCTGCGGGGGTCGGGCAACGACCAGCTCACCCTGTTTGCTCCCTCGAACCAGGAGGGTGGCGTCAGCCACGTCCGCATCCTCGCAGGGTCGGCGGACGGGGCGAGTATCGAAACCGTTGTTTCCGCGGCGGGAAACCGCGGGTTGTACAAGCGCCATCTCTTCCGGCTTCGGGACGGATGGCAGGGGCTGCTCATCGAGACGGCGTTCCGCAATCAGGCCGATTCCACTCACAGGGTTGCCACTGCCGACCGCATTCACTGGCTGGCCGACGTTCGCAAGGCGGGGGGAAACACCGTCGCCGACGCCATCGACCCGGCCGACAAGGTGGGGTACGCATTCGGCTGGATCGGGGAATCTCCACCGGATACGCTCGAGCTGCAGCCCGGGGAAGAGGTCTCCTTCGAGCGCTTCCTCGCCGTGGGTGGCTCGCCCGCGGAAGCTTTCGGGCTGGTGGCCGGGCGTCAGGGAGCCACCGGCTCGGTAACGGGATCGGTCACCGGTCCGCGGGGAGAGCCGGTTCCCTCGGCGCGGGTCGAGATCACCGGCGCGGGCGACACGCTGACCGCCTATCCGGACGCCGGCGGAACGTTCCGCCTGCAGCTGCCGCCCGGGTCCTACCAGGTCTCGGCAAGCGATATGGGGCGTTCCGCGGTCTCGGAATCCCTGGAGCTCGGGGCGGGCGACACGCGGTCGCTCGGTCTCGAAATGGACCGGGCCTCGGTCATCGCTTTCGACGTTCGCGACGGCAGCGGCGAGGGCATTCCCTGCAAGGTGCAGTTCATCGGCATCGACGGGACCGCCTCCCCCGATCTCGGACCGGCCACGCGCGCGCACGGCTGCCTCGATCAGTATCACTCCGAAAGCGGCCGGTTCGAAGTGCCGGTCGCCCCGGGAGACTACCGGGTGGTGGTGACGCGCGGCATCGAGTTTTCCCACCTGGCGAAAGAGGTGAGCCTGCGCCCCGGCCGGACCGAACTCGTGAAAGCGAAGCTGCGCCGCCTCGTCGATACGCGGGGCTGGATCAGCACCGATTTCCACAATCACTCGACGCCGAGCGGAGACAACGTGACCCATTCCCGGGACCGCGTGATCAACCTGGCGGCCGAGCAGATCGAGTTCGCGCCGACGACCGAGCACAACCGGCTTTTCGACTGGCAGCCGTTCATCGAGGAGCTGGGTCTCGCGGACGAGCTGGTGACCATTCCCGGTATCGAGCTGACGGGCCGGGGCGCCCACCTGAACGCCTTTCCCTACGAGCCCGACCCGTACGGCCAGGACGGGGGCGCCCCCGAATGGCAGTTCGACCCCCGGGTCAACGCCATCGTGCTGCGCGATTTCCAGCGCCACTGGACCGATCTCATGCCGGAACGCTGGGTGCATCTCAACCACCCCGACATTTCCCTCGATTTCGTCGACCGCGACCGGGACGGCCGCGAGGACGGCGGCTACCGGGGGTTGGCCGAGCTGATCGACGGGGCCGAGGCCTGGGGCGAGGAGATACTCGCGCGCTCGCCGTGGCGAATCCGGGAGCGCAACGGCGAGGAGCAGGTGCGCCACCGGCGCGAGTTCATCTGGCTGCAGCTGCTCAACCGCGGCCACCGCTACACGGCCATCTCGGTATCCGACGCCCATAAGGTGCACGGAAACGGCGTCGGAGGCTGGCGGAGCTACGTAACCAGCAGCAGCGACCGGCCGGCAGGCGTCGACTGGAAGGAGATCGTGCGCAACGCCAAGGCGGGACGGGTCCTGATCACCAACGGTCCGTTCCTCACCGCGGCGACCGGAGACGGCGTGCTGCCGGGGGGAAGCGCGCGGGCCCAGGGATCCGTCACCCTGCGGGTGAAGGTTCAGTGCACCGACTGGATCGACATCGACCGCGTCCAGGTCCTGGTAAACGGCAGACAGCGGGAGGACGTCAACTTCACCAGACAGTCCCACCCCGACTGGTTCGACGACGGGGTGGTGAAGTTCCAACGCGACATCGACGTTCCTCTCAGCAGGGACAGCCACCTCATCGTGGTGGCGACCGGGGAAAGCCACGACCTCTCCGTCGGATACGGCAGCAGCTGGCAGGCCGGAATGAAGCCGGTAGCCTACACCAATCCGATCTGGGTCGACGTTGACGGCGGGGGGTTCACTCCGAACGGGGACGGCCTGGGCTGGGAACTTCCGGTGATGGGCAGGACGGTGGAGGAGGTTCGCGCCATGCTCGAGGCGGCCGGGCTGGACGATTCGGGCGTCTGAGCGCGCACGAGGGCGCTCATGGCGACAATCGCCGGCGCCAGTTGCGGATTGTTCTTGCACGGGTTTCATCTGCGTGACCGGGCGGTCGCAGGTCTCCCGGCACCACGCGCCGGGGCTACTTCCCTATATCCAGCTCGTAAAGCAACCCGTTCCTGACCCAGCCGAACTCGGGGTTGATCTCCAGGGCCCTTTCAAAGGCCGCGCGCGCCAGCTCTGTTTCACCCCTGTCCCTGTGCGCGATCCCCAGCCAGGCCCAGGCCTGGCTGTGCCCCCATTCCGGCCGGATGGGATCGGCCGGCGCTCCGAGGGCGAACAGCTCCGCGGCCCGCCGGAACCCCTGCATTCCCCTCTCCCTGCTTCCTCCCAACACCTGGGGAGTGTGGTAATCGCTCAGGGCCGCGCACAGCACCACGCGCGGGTTGTCCGGGGCGATCTCCCGGGCCTTTTCGAGGGCTTTGCCGACTCTGCGGCCCAGGAAGATCCATTTGACGGGGTTCAGGGAGATCTGCCTTCCGTACGCGCTCGACATCAGGGCGTGGGCTTCGGCTGACCGGGGATCGAGCCGGATGGCTTCCCGCAAGTGATGGACCGCGGACTTCAGGTGCCGGGAAGCCTGTTCCCTGTCGCCGGTTCGCCCCAGCAGGTAGTTGACGATGCTGTGGTCGGCCAGGGCGGTGTAGTAGTGGCCCCAGGCTGACAGACCGGTATCGGCGAGGACCCGCTCGAACATCCCCCTGGCCGCGTACATGGAATCGAGGCTTCCGGCATTCACCCCTGCCCGCAGCATCCGCTTGCCGCCGACGATGAGGCTGTCGCCCGGCTGGGCGGGTGCGGGATGGGAGACGGAGAAGAGGACAACCAGTGAAAGCGGAAGTAATCGCAATTGCGGCCTTGGTCGAGGTCGACAGCTCGAAGCCGGACTGATACCAGAATAACGGGACCGGCGGAAGGGGGTTCCCGGCCGGCCGCAACCCAGGGTGGACTTTTTTTCAACGGGCTGCTGATACAGGCTTCAGTCGAAGCCGGGGAAATCTGCCCTTCGAGCAAGCTGCCGGCTGCGGGGAAACCGTTCGAACAGCATCCCGAGAATTATATCACGCTCGGGCGTTACGTTCCCTGCTGTTCGCGCATCTTACTCAGGAGTTCAGGAAAACCGACGTGTCGACGACGAGCGACAGGGATCTGGTCGAGGCCAGTCTCGGCGGAGACGTCCAGGCTTTTGCCCGCCTGGTGGAGCGCTACCGCTACGCGGTTTTCGGCCTCTGCCTGAGCTGCACGCGGGACTTCGATGCGGCCGAGGATGCAGCTCAGGAGGCGTTCATCAAGGCCTTCCTGAAGCTGCGAAACCTCGAGGCCGGCGACCGCTTCGCTCCCTGGCTCAGGCAGATCGCCGTCAACGAGTGCCGCATGGGGTACCGGCGGCGAGCCGAGCCGCTGCCCGAGTCGGTCGAGAAAACCTTGGTATCGCCCGCAGAATCGCCGGAGGAGGCGGCGATCGCGGCCGAGGGCCGGCGCGCGGTGCTCACCGCTCTCGGAACCCTCGGCGAGGAGCAGCAGCAGCTGATCACCCTGTTCTACCTGGAGGGCCTGTCCCAGAAGGAAATCGCCGCGTTCCTGGACCTGGCGCCGCAGGCGGTGAACCAGCGGCTCTACCGGGCCCGCAATCATTTGAGAAAGGAGATGCTGAACATGGTCGAGGAAACCCTGGGAGGCGGGAAGCTGCTCGATGGGTTTACCGACGAGGTGATCCGGACCGCGCTCGAGCGCGGCCGGGCGCTTCTCGAAGAGCAGCGGTGGACCGAGGCCAAGGCCCAGTTCCGCAAGGTGACTTCCACGGTCCGCGAGAATCCGGATGCCCAGCGGGGCCTTGCCCGGGCCCTGGAAGGGGAGGTGCACGCCATGATGCGCGGTCAGGTGGAGGATATCGACAACAAGCTCCTGCAGGAGGCGCTGGCTGCGCACGAGGAGGCGTTTCGCCTTGGCGCCCGGGACGAGGAGACGGCGTGGAACCTGGCCGGTTTGTACAGCCGCCTCAACCGGCGTGGCGATAGAGGACGGGTGCTCCGGGTTTTCGGGGAGTCGACAGACGACGCCGGGAAGGCGTTCCGCGCCCTTGAGCAGGCCTCCTGGAGCTACCGGGGAATCGACGATCGCCTGGCATTCGATCTCCACCGCAAGGCCCTCGCCATCGACGGTATGGAGCCGAAAGACCGTTTGAGGACCTATTTCGCGGCTCGGCTGGAAATCTACTTCAACGTCGGCCAGGGGGACTTGTGGCTGTCCGAGACCGAGGCCCTGTCGCCGGAGTTGGGCCTGCCTCTCTCAATCGATCACTACATCTACCATCGAGATCGTATGTCGTTGCTCGGCAGGATGGGTGAGCATCGGAAGGCGATCGAGACCGGGCAGGTCTTCCTGCGCCGACTGGAGAGCGAGGAAGTCGAGGATCCCGTTCAGCGGCGCTGGTGGATCGCCCATATTCTGGCGTACTCGATCAAAAGCCATCATGAATCCGGGGATGAATCGGCCGTTGATGCCGGGGTCCAGTCGGCCAGAGAGAACGCGAACGAGTACGAGAAGGAATGGCGTGAGGCGCCCGATGATGCGGCGAAGGCCGAATACCGGAAGTTCTACGGATACGCCAACGGCAACCTCGCCGGGCCGCTGCACCGGATCGGGCTCTTCGACGAAGCCATCGAGTTCACGGAAAAGGCGCTGACAGCCGAGGACAACGGAAATCTGCATATGGCCCTGGCGTGCGGCTACATGGGGAAGAGGGACAAAGCCGGTGCCCTCGAAGCAATCCGCCGTATGCACCGCTCTCCGAAACCGGCAATGAAGAAATGGATCTACTTCGGGGGGGCGAAGCGGTGGTTCGAGGCGGCCGTGTTCGATCCGGTTCGCGACGATCCGGAGTTTCTGGCCCTGATCCGGGACGGGATTTCGGGCTAGTTCAGTTAGCTTCGGCCAGGAGCGCCGCGATCTCGCGCCGAGCTTCGAGCAGGTCAACCGGGTCGCGGCTGTAGTCGGTGAGGGAGCCGAGGCGGTCGTCGATCGCCAGGGCCGCCCCGGCGCGCTCCAGCCACCCCTCCCCAACCTCGAGCTCGCCGCTGCGGACCTTCGCGGCGGCCTGCTCCAGCAGCCACAGGTACTCGAAATCCTCCAGCCCGTCCCGCATGTTCTTCATGCGGATCGAGGCGACCGGCCCGTCCGGGCCCGGGTAGAAGATGACGCCGGCGCCGTTGTACCTGCCGGTGCCGGCGCCGCGGGCGTTGGTGAGCGGCCCGCGGTTGACCGTCTCCGACCACTGGTTGAGGCACCAGTAGAGGAAGCCGTCGCTTTCCGCCCGGTAGGGCATGAACCCCATCAGCAGCCGGTGCTCGACCGCGCCGTCCTCGATGCGGACGTTCGGGTACGGTTCGTCCGGCCCGGCGGTGATGTACCACCAGATCTCGCGGCCCCGCTCGCGCGCCGCGGCAACCCCCGGCGTCGTCTGGTTGTAGGCGTTGATTCCCGGCACCCAGATGTCGACGTAGGGATCGAGGCCGGTGTCGATGCCGTAGGAGTCGTCGTACGCCGTCGTCATCAGCGGGATTTCCGGGTACAGCCGTTTGATCTCGCCGTGGATGTCCATGATGGATTCGAAGCGGTTCTCAGACACCTCGTCGAAAGTGAACATGTAGCCCATGTCGAGCAGGCCCGCTTCCCGGAAGCGCGGCACCCCCTCGGCGAGCGCCTCGAACAGGACCTTGCGGCGTCCGGCCGGGTAGGGTTCCTCGCGCGGGAGGTTGCCGTAGGCCTGGACGGCGAGCAGCACGAACCTGCGGGCGCCGTGCTCGTGCCAGAGCCGCACCCACTCGGTCGGCGGGGCCTTGCGGTAGCGGAAGATGTCGTCCGGGAACATCCGGTGGGCGAGCACGAGGTCGACGCTCTTGCGATGGACCTCGGCCACGTGCCGGGCCCGGGGGGTGAGCCCGGATTCGTCGAGCCGGCCGCCGATGTACTTCAGCATCTTCTCCAGGTCGGCGTAGTCGTCGAAGTAGAAGGCGCCGCTCGACTGCGGCCAGTAGGTGAGGGAGAGGGGGAAGTGGTGCTCCACCGGAACGGCGAAGTCCCACACCTCGACCTCGAACGGCACCTCGAGCCGCGGCAGCGCCTCCTCGCCGCGGCGGCTCCCGGCGGTGACGGTGATCGTGCCGGAGTACAGACCCGGCGCCTGGTCGGGCGCGGTGCGCACGTCGAGCCAGACCGGCTGCCAGACGTTGGCGTCGAGCTCGAAGCCGTCGAGGAAGTCGAGCAGCGGGTCCGGCCACCAGCCCTCGTGCTCGACGTGGTAGGGGGGCGGCCGGGTGTTGACGTAGCCGACCGGCAGCACCTCCACCTGCCCCGACTCGATGCGGTTTCCGTCAGGTCCGTCCAGGTCGCTGACGGCAACGCGCACGTCCCGCAGGGGATAGGTGGCGGGGACCGCGGGGTAGCGCAGAACCAGCTGCACCCCCTCGCTCTCGTTGGCCGCCAGCTCGACCCGCACGGTGCCGCCGATCTCGCCGGCGAACGGCAGCTCCCGGGAATCGCGGAAGACCTTCGTCATGCCGTGGGTCCAGCCGTACCCCCAGCCGGTCTCCCCGGCCTGCACCGCGAACCGGTCCTCCTTTGCCCGGACAACCACCCGCGCCAGCCTGTTCCGGATCCCGCGCACCTGTCCCGCCCAGCGCCCGGCCGCGGCTTCGTCCCGGTCCGCGGCGATCTGCGTCCACTGCCCGGCGATCCTGTCGAGCTCCCCTTCGATCTCCCGCAGGTTGGCGCGCACGTGGCGGGTTCGCGGTTCCTCCTCGATGCCGGCGATGAGCTCGGCGGCGCGGCCAGCGAGCCGGCGCACGTCCCCCAGGTCCCCGGTCTCGAGACGGACGTGGTCGAGGTTGATCTCGATTTTCCGCGGGGGATCGGCGAAGAAGAAGCGCAGCTCGTCGATGGCCGAGACATGGTCGACGTCGACGCGCACGGTCTGCCAGCCCGGCTGCAGGACGGCCTGCTCGAGCTTGGGGTGGTTGCCGAGGCGGATCCACAGGTGCACGGGTTGGAGTCGGGCGGGGTTGAATGCCTCGAAGACCAGGTGCCGGTAGGGGGACCAGTCCCGCACCGGAAGCTTCTCTTCGGTGAGGTGGACCGCCGGCCAGCCGCGGCCCTTCCAGGTCTCGTCCGTGGAGACTCCGCCCTCACTGACGGACGGGACCGCGAGCCGAGCGGATGCCCGGCCGTGGCGGACGCGGTCGGTGTCGAGCTCCCAGCGCATCGGCGTCAGGGTGGGCGCCAGTTCCCAGCGCGCCATCCCTTCGGCGTCCTCGAAGTCGGCGAGGAGCGCCGAAAGCACGGGCGGCGAGCCGGAGTCGGCGGCATTCCCCGGCCCCGGGAAGGCCAGGGCCAGGGCGAAAGCGGCCATCGACAAGTAGTGGCGAATCTTTCTCATGCGGGCACCTTCTCCTGCTCGCGGTAACAGCTCCAGACAAGGTCCAGGCCCCGGGCGGCCCCGAGGGGAACCTTCACGTCCACCAGGTGGGACACGTCGCTGGAGCCCGGGTTGATCTCTATGGTGGGCCGGCCCTGCCGGCGGGCTGCCTCAACCGGCCCCGAGATATAGGGAAAGAGGCTGGAGGTGCCAACGGTGAAGACGCAGTCGAACCCGATTGCCAGCTCTGCCTTCATCCGTTGGACCTTGTCGAGGGGAAGCATCTCCCCGAACAGCACGACGTCGGGCCGCAGCATGGCTTCGCAGCGGGGGCAGAGCGGCGGCAGCTCGAGGTGGCGGAAGTCCTCGACCGTCTCCCGGAAGGCACAGGCCGTGCACATGAGCCGGTGGAGGTCTCCGTGTATGTCGATCACGTTCCTCGAACCGGCGGCGCGGTGGAACCCGTCGACGTTCTGGGTCAGGGTCCAGACTCGTTCGAAGTGGTTCTCCATCTCCGCCACCACCGCGTGGGCCCGGTTGAACCGCGCCCCCCGGCAGGCGGACTCGATCTGTCCCAGGTATTTCCAGGTGAGCGCCGGGTCCCGCCTCATGGTATTCCCCGACAGCACCCTCTCGATAGGCATGCCGTCCTCGGTGGGATCGACGTCGTAGAGCCCTCCCACGCCCCGGTAGGTCGGAATGCCGGAATCCGCGGAGATGCCGGCCCCCGTTACGAAGAGCAGGCTCCGGCATCCGCGCAGGAAACCGGCGGCGCGCTCGATCTCCTGCGAATGGGACCCGGCGTGGTTCACATCAGGGTGAGTCATACCTGCGGAAAAATCCGGGTGGCGGGATTTGCATGGCCCCCTAGTCTTCCAGCTTGTGCCCGCAGTTGGGGCAGTGCCGCGCGTGCTCGTGCCGGCTCTGCAGCTCGTCGACGAAGCCGGCCCCGAGGATTCCTGCGGGCAGGGCGAACATGCCGATGCCCAGCACGGCGATGCAGGCGGCGATGACCTTCCCCATCGCCGTGACCGGGTAGTAGTCGCCGTACCCCACCGTGGTCAGGGTGATCACCCCCCACCACATGGTCTGCGGGATGCTGGAGAACTTGTCCGGCTGATCGTCGTGCTCGGCGAAGTACATGAGCGAGGAGGAGATCACCAGCATCGTCAGCAGCACGAAGAAGATGCTGGTCAGCTCTCCCCGTTTGCCGAGAATCACCCGGCCGAGCAGCCTCAGCGCGCTCGAATAGCGGAACAGCTTCGCCAGGCGGAAGAAGCGCAGCATGCGGACGATGCGGATGAACCGCATGTCCATGCCCATCAGGGGCAGGTAGAGCGGCAGGATGGCGAGCAGGTCGATGAGGGCCAGCGGCGTCGCGAAGAACCGGAGCCGGCCGAGGATGGGGCGGGGGTACTTCGGGTCAGCGGTGCAGGACCACATGCGCAGGAAGTACTCGATGCTGAAGATGATCAGGGAGATCCGCTCGAACCAGTGAAAGGCGGCCGGACTCAGGGAATAGACCGGCTCCACCGTTTCCAGGGTCAGCGCCAGGATGTTGAGGAAGATCAGCCCGAGGATGCCGAGGTCCACGGCCCGGCTGTGGGGGTCTCCGTCGGTCGATACGGCCAGGAGATGGTGAACGCGCTCCTTCATCGGCATGGAATGCCTCCCGGGATTGGGATCATGGATGGCAGGGATTCAGCGGTCATTGGGTGGGAAAGACCTATGGTAACCATTGGGGAATCTCCTTCGATGCGGCCCAAAAATCCCTCTACATTTCCTTTAAAGTTCGGCAGTTTCTATCCGAGCAACATCAGCTTTGTTCAGCAAGTTGATATCTCCTGTTACGAGAATCACACTCGTGGTAGGATGAGCAGATTGGACTTCTAAAACAGACGCGATGATCCGGTCGTCACGATTGTCTTTATCGAGCCAAGGTAAAGTGTGTTCCATATCCGGTTCGTTTGCGACTGCCCTGACGGTGATGGTTTCATCTACTATGACGCCATCGCGAAGAGTGCCTTGATTCCGCCATCCCTTTACTCTCCTGATTACCTTTTTCACCTTCTCGCGAAATTCGACATTCCGGTGAGAATTTTTCAGTGAATCCAACTCAGCAAGAACGGTCGGTAACAAAAAAAATACGAACCTGTCATCCCCAATGATGTCCCTATAAAGAGTCGGGTCCTGCCAGTCAGCTATCGTGTTTGTATCAGGAATTAGAATTGGGGAAGAATCACCTCCACCGGCTTCAATTATTGAAAATATCCTCCGAAAGAGCTCTGCATCTGCGAGGAGGCTTTCTGCATTTGATGCGGAGTCTTGCCTAAGCGACCAGTTCGAACTTAGTTCGATCCACATCCGAAGGCGTTTATCAGCCTTTTCGATTTTTTTGTTAATGTCGTCAGTGGCGGTGACAAAAATAGATTGAAAAACCTCGAACCATTCTTCATAATCTCGCTTTATCGCTAGTTGACGATTAAGGTGTTCGGCAGACGGCTCACCCCAATAAAACTCCGGAGCGATGATTAACAACCCTCCCCCATTTCGATTACGTCGTTTGACTGGCAGGTCCCGAATAAGGTCATCCAACCTTTCGATTAGATAATCAAAATCCGAACGGAGTCGTGATGCTGTTGAAGGCATTTCTTTCTCGATGGCAAAAAAGGGATAGATCGTCCAGATTGGCGGCAGACTTGCCGGTGCGCTGCATGTATGTAAAGCGCCTCCGAGCAGAGCCCAAGGCCATCGTCCCAAGTACGCCCTTGGGGGGAATTAGGACGTTGAATGCCTTTGACATCGGTGAGCCCCAGGTCCTCCCCAAGAACAAATTTTCCGGCTGCTGCTTGGTTAATGGAAATGGTGGAACCGTCTCCTCTAACCTCCCTCAAACTGCCGGCGCACCTCTCCCGTCCCCACGAATTGAGACAATAGCCGGTAGTTTCCCGACTCATGGCGGACACGGCCGGCGATGACTGCCGGGTGGACCTGGGCTTCCCACGACATTTGCAGCACCGCCATCGGCCCCGGGTTTTCCAGGATGGTTCCGTCGTCCCAGACTTTCGCCGGAACCAGGGCGTCCTGTGCGAGTTGGTCCGCTTCGTGTTCCGTTGGATGGGTTCCGCCGGATTCAACACCTCGCAGGCTGAGGTCGTCCACGAACCCGGTCTCGTCGCTGCCGTCGCCCAGATGTAGCCCGACGTGGCCCAGTTCGTGTAACAGGGTAAACCAGAAGTTGTCGATACGGTCGTAGCGAAGGGTCAGCCCGACCACCGGCCGGCCGTCGGGGAGCCGGAGGGCCGCGCCGTCCAGGTGGGTCCGGGGCAGATGGGGCACGTACTCCAAGCCGATGCCGTGCCCGGCCAGGAAGTCGCGGGCCCGAACCGGACCGTCCTCCGACGTGCTCAGACGGGCAACCTCCCGCAGGAACTCGGGGGTAACCGCGCTGGGTGGGCGGGGCTTCATTGCGGGCTCCCGGGCCCTTGCGATCACCTGCCAGCACCACGCCTGCAGGGCGTAGTCGTCGGTCTTGGCGTTGATTCGCCGCTGGTCGTTCCTGCGGTACATCGGTTGGGTGGCGAACTCTCGTCCCCCGGCCCGATCGATCAGGCCGCCGATCAGTTCCTCGGCGCGGTCCTTCAGGTCGGGGATGTCGGGAATCCAGCCCGCCCTGGCCATCGCCTTCAGCGGAAACCGGGTCCACTCGAAACCGGGCAGTTCTTCGGGAAGCGTTGCGCCGGGCTCTTGCAGCAGCAGGTCCGCCGGTATCCGGAGATGGCGATGCAGCGCCCGGGCCATGGCCATGGTGATGGAACGCTTGCCGGACAGGATTTCGGACACCTTGGCGCTGCTTCCGAGGAACGGTATGAGGTCCCTCTGGGTCATGCCCATCTGGTCCATCTGGAATTCGATGGCGGCGGTTACACTGGGGAGCCCGATGGGATAGTGCTTGTCTTCGTATCGCTCAACCAGGTCGGAGAGGACATCGAGCTCGAGTCTGCCAGGATCGTCTTCGTCCTCGATCTGCCCCTCCGGCGGGGAAAGAGCATCCATGAGCTCCGATATGCGGGCCAATGCCGCTTCGTAGTCTTCCTCGGTGCGGATCGGTCGGATGGCTGCCATTTTTACACCTCTTCAACGTTGATCCGGTTGTACTCGGCGTGAGTGCCCACGAACCGTATATACACCACACGTCCGGGGTAGGAGACCTTGACGACGAGGCGGTAGTGGTTGCCCTTGATTCGAAACACAGCCCGATCTCGGCCAACGATGCTGGCCCTTGGCCAGAGTTCCTGCAGGATGGCGGGAGTGGACCAGTCTTCGCTGCGGACCCTCTTGAACCAGGTATTGAGGGGCTCCTCGGCATCGGGGTGCCTCACCCAGAAATCCCTGAGCACCCGTCTCGAAAGGATTCTCACTACCGCCCAACGATCCTCCCACAAATGATATAATGTAAATTGCTCCCAAATATAGTAAGGAGTACTCGGCAAAGGTGCAAAATTTTTGAACAGAGGAAAGAGCAATGCTCTGATGCAGGGTGCCGGAGTGCAGCTTATCCCCGGTCCCCAAGCACCCGCACCGCGCTGTCGTTTGTCTCGAGGGGTGGTTGAAGAGTGTTGATGCACCGGACGAGGAAACCAGTGTTGACAGGCATGGCCGTCATTGGTTCGGCTACACAGCCACGCTTATTTGATAGACTACATCGGTGTCTCTGGGCGCGTCCTGACCTTCGTCTCTGAGCACTTCCAGGTACAGCTCGATGGCTTCCCTGACGTTTTCGAGAGTTTCCCCTATCGACTCGCCTTGGGAATAGCCGCCGGGCAGAGCCGGAACCTCTACCCAGAAACCGCCTTCTTCAGCCTGATGGACTACCACTGAATACTTCATTCAGCCTTCTACCCGCAGAACTCATTCAGGCTCAGCTTGGATTCCCCACGGCCCTGTTGGGGAGCATTGAATAGAGGAACCGGGCATCCCTCTCAGGCGCCCGCCCAGCCTTCAGACAGGACTTCCGCCTGTTCCAGCACAGTCTGCGTCGCCTTCTCCTGCTTGTCCGGCGGGTACCCGTGCTTGCGCAGGATGCGGCGCACCAGGACGCGGAGGTGAGCGCGCACATTCTCCCGCAAGGTCCAGTCGATAGTGACATTGTTGCGCACTGTCTCGACAAGCTGGCGGGCAATGGTACGAAGCGTCTCATCCCCAAGCACCTTAACCGCGCTGTCGTTCATCTCGAGGGCGTCGTAGAAAGCCAGCTCATCCTCCGACAACCCCAGCTGCTCGCCGCGTTCGTTGGCCTCCCGCATTTCCCTGGCGAGCTCGATCAGCTCCTCGATCACCTGCGCGGCCTCTATCGCCCGGTTCTGGTAGCGGCGCAGGGTCTGCTCCAGCATCTCTGAAAACGACCGCGCCTGCACCACGTTCTTGCGCCGCCGGGTGGAGACCTCTCCCTTGAGCAGCTTCTGCAGCAACTCCACGGCGAGGTTGCGGTGCGGCATTCCCTGCACCTCGGCCAGGAACTCGTCCGACAGCACAGAAATGTCCGGCTTGTCCAGGCCCGCGGCACCGAAGATGTCCAGCACACCCTCGGAGGCCACCGCTCGCGAGATGATCTGGCGGACCGCAAGGTCCAGCTCCTCCTCGGGGCGCGCTTCTCCCGCCGCCCGCTTGGACAGGGCCGCCCGGAGCGCCTGGAAGAACCCGACGTCGTCCCGGATGCGCAGCGCCTCCTCGTGAGGAACGGCCAGCGCGAAAGCCTGGGACAGCTCTCGCACGGCGTTCAGGTAGCGCTCCTTGCCGTCCTCCTGGGCGAGGACGTGCTCCTGCGCGGCCGGCAGCAGATTCAGTCGTTCTTGAGGTGTGCCTGTCGTCCACCTGTTCCAGTCGAAGCCGTGCATCAGCCCGCAGCAGATCTCGTACTTCTCCAGCATCACCGCCACCGCCTCTTCCTGGTTCAGGGCCGTCCGTCCGGTTCCGCCACTCTCGGTGTAGGTGTTCAGCGCATGCCTCAGGTCCTGGGCAAGCCCCAGGTAGTCGACCACCAGGCCGCCCGGCTTGTCCTTGAACACACGGTTCACCCGGGCGATGGCCTGCATCAGCCCGTGGCCGCGCATCGGCTTGTCCAGGTACATGGTGTGCAGGCTCGGGGCGTCGAATCCGGTCAGCCACATGTCCCGCACGAGAACGACCTGCAGCGGGTCCTCGGAGTCCCGGAACCGGTTCGCCAGGGCCTCCCGCCGGGCCTTGTTGCGGATGTGGGGCTGCCACTCCACCGGGTCGGATGCGGAGCCGGTCATCACCACCTTGATGGCTCCTTTGGCATCATCGTCGTCGTGCCAGTCGGGGTGCAGGCGCACCAGTTCCCGGTAGAGGTCGATGCAGATGCGCCGGCTCATGCAGACGACCATCGCCTTTCCTTCCAGTGCCTCCAGGCGCTTATCGAAGTGGCCAACGATATCCTCGGCGACCTGCCTGATCCGCTTGTCGGTGCCGACCACCGCCTCCAGCTGTGCCCACTTGGTCTTGAGCTTCTCCCTGCGCTCGACCTCCTCCCCCTCGGTAGCCTCCTCGAACTCCGGGTCGATTGTCGGCCTTTCTGCCTCGTCCAGGGTCAGCTTGGCGAGGCGGCTCTCGTAGTAGATGGGAACCGTGGCCCCGTCCTCGACGGAACGCTGGATGTCGTAGATGCTGATGTAGTCGCCGAACACGGCGCGGGTGTTGGCGTCCTGCAGCTCGATGGGCGTGCCCGTGAAGCCGACGAAAGAGGCATTGGGCAGGGCGTCCCGCATATGGCGGGCAAACCCGTCGATGAAGTCGTACTGGCTGCGGTGGGCTTCGTCGGCGATCACCACGATGTTGCGTCTATCCGAGAGAGTGGGGTGGGTGTCGCCCTTCTCTTCGGGGAAAAACTTCTGGATCGTCGTGAAGACCACGCCCCCGGCATTGACCGAAAGCTTATCCCGCAGGTCCGCCCGGCTTTCCGCCTGAACCGGCGGCTGGCGCAGGAGATCCTGACAGCGGGAGAAGGTGCCGAATAGCTGGTCGTCCAGGTCGTTGCGGTCGGTGAGAACCACGACGGTGGGGTTCTCCATTGCAGGCTCCCGGATGATGGCCCCGGTGTAGAAGGCCATGGTCAGGCTCTTGCCAGATCCCTGGGTGTGCCAGACCACCCCGATGCGGCGGTCCCCTGGTTCTCCCCCAGGTTTCCGTCCCGCTTCGTACCGTCCGCGCTCTTCCCCTGCTACCTCGGCCGCCTTCCGCAACTCGGCTGCGCGCAGTGTCTCGTCTACGGCGAACCTGACGGCGTGGAACTGGTGATAACCCGCCATTTTCTTGACCAGCGCGCCGCTGCCGTCGTCGTCAAAAACAGTGAAATCGCGGATGAGCTGAAGGAACCGACTCGGCTCGAAGACGCCTTCCAGCATCACCTGCAACTCGGTCAGGCGAGAGTTGGCCGCCGCCTCCCCAGTGATGGTGCGCCAGGGTTTGAACCACTCCCTGCCGGAGGTCAGCGTGCCTATGCGGGCTTCGTTCCCGTCCGAGACCATTAGCGCTTCGTTCATGGAGAAGAGGGTAGGCAGCTCCGCCTTGTAGGTCTGGAGCTGCTGCCACGCCGACCAGATGGTGGCGTCCTCGTCCGCGGGGTTCTTCAACTCGATCACGACCAGGGGCAGCCCGTTGACGAACAGCATAATATCGACCCTGCGCGTGTTCTTGTTCTCGGCGGCAGGGAACTGGTTGACTGCCAGCAAGTCGTTGGTGTCTGGGTTGTCGAAGTCGATGACCTTCGCCTGTTCCCAGCGGACCGCGCCATCCTCGCGGGGGTATTCCACCGTTACCCCCTCAACCAGCATTCGATGAAAGGCGCGGTTGCGGGATTCGAAGGTTGAACCCTCGGGGCGGGTCAGCTTGCGGAAGGCGTCGTCGAGCGCCGATGTGGGCAGGCCGGGGTTCAGGCTGGCGAGGGCGTCCCGGAGGCGACGCTCCAGGACCACCTGCCCGTAGTCGTCGCGCTCTGCGTTGGGTGTGTTGGGGGCGATGCCGGGTCCGTGGGCGATGTCCCAGCCCAGTGGGGCTAGCCAGCCGAGGGCGGCGTCCTCGACGGTGGATTCGGAGACCCCACTCACTCGTCAGCCTCCGCCGGCACGCCCAGTGCGGCCAACCCGCTGTCGCCCACCAGCGCTTGGTTCTGAAGCGTCGGGGCGGACAAGTCGAAATGTCTCGCGGCCCACAGGCACATCTAGCAGGCCGTTGAAAATCCGGGTTATTCCGGAAACCCCGGACGTCGCGGATGTATGATTTCCTTTCCCAAGAAAATCGGTTATCAGGCTAAACATTCCCATTTATAGAAATGGTCCCGAAAAGGACAGCTCAACAATCGCAAATAACCGAAAATTCGACCCAAAAGAGCGTTTGCGCGATCGGCAAAAGTCGAGAAAACCGATGCCAATCCATACAACCCTTTCGGCGTTCCCTTTCCGGTGAGCTTGCGCATCACCAGCCCGAGATTGAAGGCGCCGCCATGAATACACAGACGCTTGTAGATGTTGGTGTGGCCGCGCAGGTGAGTGCGGCGCATGCCTCCCGTTTCGTAGGTATGAGCGAAACTGCGCTCCACGTGCTCGGCGCGAAGCCGCTGCAGCCTCTTGCCGCGGTCTCCCCGTATACGCCGACGATTCGCATACACCGCCGTCTTGGCCGGCGCATCCTTCTTCCAGTTGCGCCGACCGCGATCCGGTTCGGCCACGTAGCTGCGGATCTCCGCCGTCCTCAGCATCTTCATCGTGTCATTGCTGTGATACCCCCGGTCCGCCACCACTTCGCTCAGCCTGATCTGCTCATCGACACCGACCTCTTTCAGGCTGCGGTCCGCCTGCACCAGACTCCACAGCAGCGACGCGGTATCCCCTTCATCGGCGCCGCACACCTGCAGGGCCACCAGCGCCTGCGTGTCCAGATCGACCGTATGTTCGGCCTTGTGGGCCATATGCGTGCGGCCGTCTTTCATCCTGGTTATGCGGGCCTCCCGATCATGGGGATGCGCCCAGTCCCGGTTGGACGCCTTGTTGGCCCGCTTGCGGTCGAGCCGGGCCACCTCCTGCCGGGTCGGCTCCGGAATGCCTTCGGCCCGGGCCAACCCTTCCAGATACTCGCGGTAGCCCTGGCCCGTATCCCGGCGCACGATGCTGCGCATCGCCGCGTTGGCCTCCAGCGTGGTGGCGTCCACCGCCACCGTCTTTCCCTGCAGCAGGTCCCGGTCGGACAACACCTTCAGCACCCAGTCGAAGACCGCTTCGTGCACCGCTTCGGGCAGGCGCTGACGAATACGCGACAGGCTCGAATGATCCGGGGTGGACTCGGTCAGGGCGTAGCCGAGAAAGCGACGCAGAGCCAACGAATCGGCGACCCGCCAGGCAATGGCCCGCTCCGATCCCAGGCCTTCGAAATAGCCGATCATGAGCATGCGGAAATACACCCCGGGAGCAATACTGGGACGGCCCAACCTCTGGGCGTAATACGGGGCGCACTGCTCTTCTACAAAGGAATCAAACCCATGCTCTTCCAGCAGCCGGTTGAGTTGGGTGTAAAACGGATGGCTCGGGGTCTCGGGGAGGGTATGGGTCGGCACCCAGATCTCCTGCTGCTGACTTTTCCGACGTTTGCTCATCGACATCACCGGCCTCCTTGGGGCATCGGCTCGTTTTTCTTGGATCTTTCATAAATCTAGAAAAGGGCGGGTACGACGGGCAATCGTCTGAGGCTATGTTTTTATTAGGAAATAGGACTTTTTCAACAGCCTGCTAGTGTTGTGTCGCAGAGATTCGTTCGCAAAGTCTCTTGATTTTCGCAAGGATGGAATCGGCCGTAGCCGTCCAGACGAACGGGTGTGCGTTGGCGTTCCATTTGGCCGTGTAGCGTTCGATCCGCCCGATGAGCTCTGACACCTTACGGAACGAGTCCCGGCGAAGAGCTTGGCGGGTAATGATGCTGAACCAAATCTCCACTTGGTTGAGCCACGAAGCATAGGTGGGGGTGTAGTGAACGTGAAATCGAGGCCGCCGTGCCAGCCATCGCTTGACCTTGGCATGCTTATGCGTGGCGTAGTTGTCGACGACAAGATGAATATCCAGGTCAGCGGGGACGTTGGCCTCAATGTGGCGCAGGAACTGGAGGAACTCCTGGTGACGATGACGAGACTTGCACTGGGTCATCACGGCGCCGGTGGCGATGTCCAGTGCGGCGAACAGGGTGGTGGTGCCATGCCGCTTGTAGTCGTGCGTTACCCCTTCCACGTATCCCAGTCCCAGGGGCAGCATGGGCTGACTTCGTTCCAACGCCTGGATCTGGCTCTTCTCGTCCACGCACAGCACCATGGCGTGCTCGGGGGGATTCAGGTATAAGCCGACGATATCCCGTACTTTGTCGACAAAGAAAGGATCGGTGGAAAGCTTGAAGTGCTTGTGTCGGTGGGGCTGCAAACCATACGTGCGCCAAATGCGATGAACGGCATCCTTGGTCAGGCCGGTTTCCTCGCCCATGGAGCGCAGCGACCACTGGGTTTGGTCTTTGGGCTTGGTCTTCAGGGTCTTGTATACCACCTCGGCTACCTGCTCGTCCGTGATCGATCGCGGCGCCCCTGAGCGCAGCTCATCATACAAGCCTTGGAGCCCGTTTTCGAGAAAGCGCCGGCGCCACTTGCCGACCGTAGCACGCGTCACACCCACCGCGGCCGCGACGGCTTCATTGGGCCAGCCTTCGGCGGCCAGCAGAATAATCTCGGCTCGCCGCACCAACCCGTGGGAAAGGCTCCGTGATTTGGCCATCGATTCCAATCGTTCCCGGTCCGACGGACTCAGCTCTAACGGCGTTAATGGACGCCCCGTCACCATAGGTCTCTCCTTTCAGAAAGAGGATCAAGAGAAACCTACGGCACCTTCAATTGTTTGTACAGTTACTTACACGACAGGACACTAGGCGCACCACGTCTCGGTGCCTCGTAGACGAGGACCTTGCCATCAGCCAGGGCTGGGATCCTCCGTTATTCATCTGTCCAATCGTCGTGACGCCATTGCCTGGTTCTACACTTATTGAGGAATCCATCCTAGCTTTTCGAGCAATCGCATGATTACACTTGCAACAACGCCAATGGCCGCAGTCCATAAGCCGATCTGAGTGTATCGGTAGCTTTGCTTTAGCTGACGATTGTCGTTTCTGAGCCGACGAAGCTCACTGGCTGCTTCAAAGGATTCCTCTGTGAGTTTCAATAAAGAAGCAGCGATGTCTTCTGTCTTGAAACAATAGATCCTTTAGGGGTGAGTTCAAGTGTGGGTCAATTCTTGTACTCCAGATTCCCTTGGCGCATTCCGCCGCATAATGACCACCGAGATGGCACTCGGATGGTTCGTGAGGATCCCATGAAAATCGATGTTCATCACCGATGACTGTCCAACGTGGGTTTGTGCGAGAAAACGGAAGTTTTTGCAGCAGTGTTTCATTTGCAATCTTCTAAGTGTGAAGTCTAAGCCGTTAGTCGAAGTTCTCCGGAAACCAGCTTCGCCAACAGCGCGTCCCTCTTGGCGACCAAGGTGCGGTTCTGGTGTTCATTGGTCGCGATGCGTAAATGGAGGAACCGGACTTGCATGTCAAATGCTTTCATTACCGACTCTCCGAAAACTAGCATTGGGATACGCCGAAAATTCCCCTTGCTGATTTCGAGAAATGTGGAGCCATTTGCGTGGTTGACTATTTCGTCATGGAATACGTTACACCAGTGCAGCAGGAACAAGTTGGAGATCCGATCCTTTGGTGGCATGGCGATGAAACCTTGGTTGATAGCGACAGGGACCTCGCTGACTGCAACGTAGCCAATTGGCGCCCTCGACGATAGAAGCACGGTACCAGTGGGGAGAAGACCCGATCCAATCTTTTCCAGACCAGCTTCTGTGATCTTTCGCTCGGTGTCCAATAGTACTGGTGAAAAGAGGTTCGAGAGGTCTTTGGGGGTCGCCCAAGAATGGATTCCACCACTCCAGTACTCGACGACTTTTGTGCTCGGAGTAGTTCCCCCTACTACGTCTACGACCTCTCCCACCGTTTTCATTTCCCACCCCTTCGGTATTTCCCCGGACTCGGAGGGCACCAGCCGATCCGGGAAGAGGTCGTAGAAATCGGCAGGCAGGCCGGGAAGCGAATCTCCTCGCCGCCACCGGCCCTCCATCTTGGCGTGGACCGGATCGAAGTCCACGAACCACGATTTGAACAGTGCCCGCGCCATCGTCTCCAGCGTCTCGTTTATTCGCCGGTTGAGTTCGATCTTGTCGTCAAAGGTGCCGAGGATACGGGCGATGGCGTCTTGTTCGGAAAAAGGAAGTAGAGGGACTTTTATGCTCTCTGCAAAACTAGTGAATTGAAATCTAGCAACACCTGTATGCTGAACTTGATTCCGTTCCATTTCACCTAGGGAATAAAGGTACTGAAGGAACCAATAGATGTATTCCGGATTCGCCCGCTTGTCATCGATCCGTAGAAACCGGGCAAAACTTGCGCACGTTACCGGGATTTTCGTACTCTGCAAGATCCGGGGGCGAATTAACAGTGTGCGACCCGTCGGCCTATTTCTCCCACCTCCTGCCGTTTCAATAAGTATATCCCAGGGACGTAGTGTCTTTCTGGCAGCCGCAGAGGGTTCAATGTATCGAGTCGGAACAGTTTCAAAATTTCCTTGGCTTACAGGGTCAAAATCAGCACCTCGAATAACTCGCATGGGAATAAGATCTGGTTTTATATCTCCTGCTCCCCACTCACCATCACGCGTATAAATCAGGAGATCTTTCAGTGTTACCTTTTCATCTTCGAATCCTAAGGTTGTCGGGTACAGGCTTTCTGTTGGCAACACCACATCATCGGCCGCAATTCCCCCTCTGATCTGATCAGGCATCTCGCCCCACAAGTCTAGTCACTGTGACGAAGAGCCCGTTTGAACCTACCAATCCCGCTCCTCCTGGTTAGGGCTTGAACGGCCGGTACCCGACCAGTGCCGATCGTCCCAGGATCTCCACGATACGCGCTGTAATCTCGACGCCATTGACATCGGTGAGCCGCAGGTCTTCGCCGAGCACAATATGTACCGGCTGCTGCTGGCCTTGGTTGATGGCGATGTTCGAGGCGTAGAGATAGGTCCGGTCAAGGTTGTCTCGAATCGGATTCAGCGATCCTTTCAGCCCCGGAATTTGGCCGCTGTCTTCCGAAAGAATGACGGAACCGCCGCCGGGAAGCGGCTCAAGTTCAATCGTGAGCTCACCTTCAGCAGGCCGCCATTCGCGTTCGCAGTGGGCGGCAAAACCGCGGGCAGCCGCGAACACCGTCATCGGCAGATCAACCGTATACAGGCCGATTACGGCTTGGCCCAGCGCATCCGTTGTTGCCTGTTTCCAGGTCTTGTTCGGGAACAGCACCAGTACTTCCGCATGGGCAAGCGGCTCGGTGCCAGCGCATACGGAAACGACAACACGGGCAGGACTCGGCTCGGTGGAGGCCGCCGGAAGGGTGACGCGAAGGTCCGCACCCCCAACCAGATCAAAGCGAGGCAGGCGCCCGGCGAGTTCGCGGGTCTCTCGCCGGATGACGGGGACGCCGTCGCCGCGCCGTTCCATGATGAAAACCCGGCCACCGGCTCCCTGGATATCGCTGGTCGGCATCCGTCCGAAGACCGAGGCAAGCACCTCGTTGCGCGTCGCCTGCCGGAATTCCAGCTCATCTATTGTCAGGCTGTTGGCCAGGGAACCGGGCGACTGGATTTCCAACCGGTCGGCGAACATGGACAGGCGAATCCGGCTGCCGAGCATCGAATAATCCCGGTGGGCAACGGCATTGGCGATGGCCTCGAACAGGGCCTCTGAACTGTACTGTGGCAAATCCATGCGGGCCGGATCTTTGTAGGCCCCGACGCGCATGTTGCGCACGGCAAAGGCGACAGCTTCGGCAATTTGCCGGTTGAGGGGGCCGGTGATCGTCTGGGTGTCGAGTTGGCCGGAGGCCCGATCCGTACCGCGGTAATGGGTGGCCGTAATGCAGGCGTTGGGCAGCCATTCCTCCGGTGCCTGACTGCAAAAGAGGAGGCCGGCGACGGTCGCTCGCATCGTATCGTGTTCGTCCCGTCCGAGAAGGCCCATTTTTTCCAGCGCCGTTTCCGGATCTGCCCTGCCTTCCGCGCTCAACAACGGTCTCCAAAGCGCTTCGTCCAGCGTTCCCAATCCGGTGTTTGGCACGGACTGCTTGTCGAACCACAGGAACCGCGCCTGGCTGCGCCGCTGTGCCAGCCGCAACCGCTCCTCGCTTGTCATTCGGCGCTTTGACCCGCCTACCCTGACGTAGCTTCCACCCGGGCTGTCATGCTGCGATTCGCTCCGAGGTACTTCGACCAGGAGCAACCGCTTGCCATCCAGTTCTCTGTGATGGGTACTGATGCGAACCGCCGGCCTGATGGAGTCGGTACTGGCCTCGACCAGAAGGGAGTCCAGGCCGACAATCCGCTCCCGCGACATGCCCTGCACCTCCCCTTCGTCGGTAACTCCGCAGAGCAGAACGCCTCCCTCCGTGTTGGCAAAAGCGGCGATCTCATCCGCCCAATCATTGCGGCTCGGGCTTCTTGGACGGCTACCGGAAAACTCGGTCTGCTTGAATTCCCATTGGCTGTCCTCGCCCAGGCGAAGTTGCCGAGCGATCTCCTGGTCGCTGTAGTTCATTGACTGTCTCCGAACCCGAGTGCCTTCAGGTTGGCCTCGATTGCAGCGTCCAGCTTTTTCGCCTCGGCCTGCTGCTCGCGCCATTGTTTGGCGAGGCGGGCCATCTTCTCTTCGAAAGGTTCCCCATCGTCTTCTTGCGGCTCGGCTCCAACGTAGCGGCCGGGGGTGAGGACGTGGCCGTGCTTGCGGATCTCTTCCAGAGAGGCGCTCTTGCAGAAGCCGGGCACGTCGGCGTACTCGCCGGTGCCCTCACCGCCGCGCCAGGCGTGATAGGTGTCGGCAACGCGGGCGATGTCCTCCGGGGACAGGTCGCGGTGGGTGCGGTCCACCATGTGGCCCAGCTTGCGGGCGTCGACGAACAGGGTTGCGCCCCGCCGGTCCCGGTGTTCTCCGTTGCGGCGGCCCCGGGACAGGAACCAGAGGCAGGCCGGTATCTGGGTGGAGCGGAACAGTTGACCCGGAAGGGCAACGATGCAGTCCACAAGGTCGGCTTCGATCAGGTTTTTGCGGATTTCACCTTCGCCGGACTGGTTCGAGGACATGGAGCCGTTGGCCAGCACGAAGCCGGCGGTTCCCCGGGGCGACAGGTGGTAGAGGAAGTGCTGCACCCAGGCGAAGTTGGCGTTGCCCACGGGCGGCACGCCGTACTCCCAGCGCTTGTCGTCGCGCAGCCGATCGCCGCCCCAGTCAGAGACGTTGAAGGGGGGATTGGCCAGAATGTAGTCGGCCCGCAGGTCGGGGTGGCGGTCGTTGTGGAAGCTGTCGCCGTGCTCGATCCGGCCCTCGATTCCCCGGATCGCCAGGTTCATCCGGGCCATGCGCCAGGTGGTGTAGTTGGACTCCTGGCCGTAGATGGAGATGTCCGCACTGGCATTGCCGCCGTTGCCGTTGCCGCTGGCGTGGGCGCGGATGAACTCCACCGACTGGACGAACATGCCGGAAGAGCCGCAGCAAGGATCGTAGACCCGGCCTTGGTACGGCTCCAGCATTTCCACGAGCAGGCGAACAACCGAGCGCGGAGTGTAGAACTCGCCGCCCTTGCGGCCCTCGGCCAGCGCGAACTGCTCCAGGAAATACTCGTAGACGCTGCCCAGCACGTCCGTGGCGCGGGCCTCGGCCCCGCCCACCTTGATGTTGCTCACCATGTCCACCACCTGTCCCAGGCGGGTCTTGTCCAGGGCGGGGCGGGCGTAATCCTTGGGCAGCACGTCCTTGAGCGCCGGGTTGTCCCGCTCGATGGCGGTCATGGCGTCGTCCACGGCACGGCCAATGGTGGGCTGGCGGGCCTGCGCTTGCAGCTTGGTCCAGCGCGCCTCGGGCGGCACCCAGAAGATGCTCTGGGCGCGGTACTCGTCCGGGTCTTCAGGGTCCGCTCCCTGGTCTGCCTCGGCCTCCAGTTGGGCGTGGGCTTCCTCGAAGGCGTCGGAGATGTACTTGAGGAAGATCAGGCCGAGGACGACGTGCTTGTACTCGGCGGCGTCCATGCTGCCCCGCAGGGCGTCGGCCATCCGCCACAGCTCGGGCCTGTAGTCGGGAACGACGGTGTCGTCCGGTTTAGTCTTGGCTTTGGTGGTTCTATGTTTTTTTGGTGCGGTTGCCATCGAGCTGATTCCTTCGAACCGAGGTCACCACAGAATTGTCGATTGCCCCTATGTCCTTGGCCTTATTCAAGGATATGCTCCTGGACATATCCAGACCATTCCAGGAGGATTTTGAGTGCTGCCCGCACACAGCTTCCGGGTAGCAAGTGACTTGCATGTGTAGGCATCAGCAATCGCGGCCATCCCTGAACGCGACCCTCACCTCTTCCAGAACCAGGACACCTTCACCTGCAGCGAGCGGTCCGCCTGCTGCAGCCCTCCCTCGGTATCCCAGACCTGGTTGTAGACCACGAACAGATCGCTGCCGGGCAGGAAGCGGTAGTTGAAGAGGAAGTTCCCCCCCACCAGGTCGCGGGCGCTATTCCACTGCAGGAAACCGCGCACGAACATTTCCGGGGAGAAGGAATACAGGAAGCGCTGCCCGAACAGGTGGGTGTTGAAAGCGCCGTCGGGCAGTTCGATGCGGTTGAACGCGTAATCCCCCTCCAGCTCCAGGCGAACGAAGTGGCGCCAGACCGTGCGCGCGGAAACGCCGCTGCGCGTGCCGTTGAAGAAGCCGCCCCGCTCCAGGGAGAGGATACCCGAAAAATGGCGGTTCGAGCTGGGGAAGAAGTTGAAATGCCAGTTGTCGAACTCGTAGGTGTCCGGGGGGATTTCCTGTCCCTCCCGTATTTCGAACGCCTCTTCCAGAACCTCGTAGCGGCGGCGGTAGCGCCCACCCAACCAGTCTCCGGCTTCGAGGTTGACGAAGGCCAGGATCCCGGCTTCCCCGCTCTGCAGGGTGTTGTTCCGGTCGGTCAGGTAGGTGAACCAGGGGCCGAGGGAGAACTGCCGGATCCAGCCGACCTCAGGCCGGGGGCGGTAGCGCCCGTCCCCCTTGATCCGGCGGATGCCGGTGCGCGGGACGAAGCCGACTTCGGGCGAGAAGTCCTCTTCGACGTCTAGGTAGCTGACGCTGGTCCGGAAGCGGCCCCGGCGGTAGTCGAGTTCCAGCAGGCCGGCGCCGTCCCCGTCCTCCGCCGCGGGGCTCCAGGTTCCGGCGGCGAAGCCGCGCAGGTTGAGGGCGGCCTGCAGCAGCGACAGCGAGAAGTCCATGCCGGCGGTGCGGTTGTAGCCGGCTTCGGAGCCGGGCTGCTTGTCGATGGCGATCAGCCCGACGTTGGAGCTGCCCGGCAGGTCCCGCTTGAGACGCAGGACGGTGAAGTCGGTCCGGGCCACGTCGAGGGTGTCGAGGACGTCGACCTCCAAGGTGTCGACGATAACCTCCCCGCTCAGTTCGGCCTGCTCCTCGTCGAGGAGGTCGCCGCCGTCGGTGAGGAAGCGGTCTTTTTCCTCTTCGTCGACGAAGGTCATGGCCTGCGTGGTCATGCGCAGGGCGCCGATCTGGTACGGTCCGGCGCGGCCGGTGAGCTTTCCCCCGGCGAGCACGGGAAGGTTGTGCCCCTCCTCGATGCCGATGCGGCGGCTGTAGAACAGCAGGGTGGGCGGCGGGCCTCCCAGACCCTGCCTTTCGACCCGTTCACCGAACTCGAAAATCCCTGCCCCTTCGAGGAAGAAGTCCCGTTTCTCGGGGAAAAACAGGCTGAAGCGGGTGAGGTTGACCTGCTCCTGGTCCGTCTCCACCTGGGCGAAGTCGGTCTTCCAGGACAGGTCGAGGGTCAGCGAGGGGGTGAGTCCGTACTTGAAGTCGAGGCCGGGGTCGAGGGCGTACTCATTGGAATCGTCCCCGGTGAAATCGCGCCGCGAGCCGCTCAGCAGGTAGGGGACGACGGCCATCGGCGGCCGGCTGCGAAGCCTGCCCAGGCCCTTGAGCACCGCCAGGCGCGAAGTGCGGTAGCGCCCCCAAAAGCCGTAGGACTGCGGCGGCGGCTCCAGGAAGACCTCTTCGTTCTTCCGGCGTATGGCGCGCCCGATGTTGATGCCCCAGACCGCCTGTTCGCTGTCGGGGTAGCGCAGCTGGTCGAAGGGAATGGCGACCTCGGCGCTCCAGCCGAGGCTGTCGACGCGGGCGCGGCTGCGCCAGACGCTGTCCCAGGCCTGGTTGCGGGTGCGGCCCTCGTCGGTGAGCAGCAGGTCCTGGCGCGCCCCGAGGGGATTGGTGCTGAAGTAGAAGCCGCCGCGGCGGTCGTTGTAGGGGTCGAGGATGATCTGGACGTTGTCGTTCTCCTCGAGGTCGGCGTCCCGCCGCATCTGGTTGGCGACCAGGCGGCCGGGTTCGCTGTCGAAGCAGCGCACGGCGAAGTACAAGTGGCCGTCGTCGAAAAGGACGCGGACCTCGGTTCCCTCGGTGGGCGGGGCTCCTTCGACCGGCTCGCGCTGGAAGAAGCGGTCCGTGACCGGGGCCTGGCTCCAGACCGCATCGTCGAGGCGGCCGTCGATGCGCGGGGGCTCGGCCGCGCGGGCGGCCTGGAGGACCGGGGCTTCCCCGGCCCGGACAGGTGCGGCGAGCAACGCGAGAAGGAGGCCGCTTTTGAGAATGGAGGACAGGTTCAAGGGTTGCAGCGCATGGGTGGGCTGGTGGAGTTGCAGGTAAGATGCGGTCTCGGGGGAAAAACTGCTTGTTTCCCGCCGGCTCCAGCGAATTCCCGTCAGCCGAATCCCTGCTGATCAATGGCCTGAAAAACATCCATGGCGATGATCGGGCGAACGGGGTAGCAGCCTCTCAACGCCGGGGTCGTTGCCGGGATCGTGGATAATCCGGATATATTGAGCCCGGAGAAGAGGTGGCGACATGAACGGCATCCATGACATGGGGGGCATGCACGGCTTCGGCCCGGTGAAGCGGGAAGAGAACGAGCCTGTCTTTCACGAGCCGTGGGAAGGCCGCCTCTTCGGCATGCAGATGTCGGGAATGGTCCCCTTGTTTCCCACCGGCGACGCCGCCCGCTACGCCCTGGAGCTGCTCGATCCCGCCGAATACGTAAGCAGCCCTTACTACGAGCGCTGGCTGGCGCGCATGGAGAGACGCCTGTTGGAACTGGGCATCCTGACCCGGGAAGAGCTGGATGACCGCATCCGATTCTACCGTCGGCATCCCGACGCGGAAGTTCCACGCCGCGAAGACCCTGCCGCCGCCGGCCAGGTGATGGAGAGGATGCGCAACCGCCTGCCGCCGCCGCGGGACTCGGGCAGACCTCCCAGGTTCCGGGTGGGGGAAGCGGTCCGCACCCGGAACGGGCACCCCGGGGGGCACCACCGGATGCCGCGCTACGCGCGCGGGCGCCGCGGCACCATCGCCAGGCACCACGGCTATCACGACCTCGCGGACGACATGGCCCGGGGGGACCGCAACCCCGAGGCGCTCTACAGCGTGAAATTCGACGCGGCCGAGCTCTGGGGGGAATCGGCCGAGGGCAGGGGCGGCGTGTACATCGACCTCTGGGACAGCTATCTCGAACCCGCACGCGCACAGGAGGTATCTGATGAGTGACCACCACCGCCACCACGAGGCCCCGGAGTCCCCGGGGGCGCTGCGCACCAAAGCGATCGAGTCGTTGCTGGTGGAAAAAGGGCTGATCGCTTCGGACGCCGTCGACGCCGTCGTCGAAACCTACGAGCGGGATGTCGGTCCGATGAACGGGGCGAAAGTCGTTGCCCGCGCCTGGTGCGATCCGGAATACAGAAAGAGGCTCCTGGAGGACGGCACCGCCGCCATCGCCGAGATGGGGTTCGTCGGCCGCGAAGGGGCGCAGATCGTGGTGCTGGAGAACACCCCCGGCATCCACAACATGGTGGTATGCACCCTGTGCTCCTGCTACCCCTGGCCGCTGCTGGGCCTCCCGCCGGATTGGTACAAGTCCTTCGCCTACCGCTCCCGCGCCGTCTCCGAGCCCCGCTCGGTGTTGCAGGAGTTCGGCCTGGAGCTGGACGAGTCGGTGGAGGTGCGGGTGTGGGACAGCACCGCGGAGATCCGCTACATGGTGCTTCCGTTCAGGCCGGCCGGCACCGGAGACCTCAGCGAGGAAGAGCTGGTTCCCCTGGTGAGCCGCGACTCCATGGTCGGAGTCGCCCAGGCCACCGCCCCGGATCAGGCGGGAGGGTGAGCACGCCGGCCGGGAAGCCGGAATCCCGCTCCGGCCGGCCCCTCCCTTCCCTCGGCGCGTCGGCGGCCGCGGAGGTCGCCCCGTATCTTCCGGCACCATCGATCCCCGCGGCTTCAACTTTCTTCGGCTCCGGCCGGTTCCAAGCGGATGCCGGATCTCTCCGGCCCCATCGATCCCGGGCAGCTTCAGCATCCTCCGGCGGGGCCGGAAATTTCCCTTCCCCCGGCGCTGCCGGAGCCCCCGCTCAGCGGCTCGGGCCGGTCCTGAGCGGATGCCGACCGACTGCACCCCCCGCACGATTCCCCCTGTCTACCTGTCGTACCACCCCGCCTGCAGCGCCCACATGCGGGCGTACTCCCCGTCACGGGAGACCAGCTCGTCGTGGGTCCCGTTCTCGATCAGCCGCCCCTCTTTCAGGACGAGGATGCGGTCGCACAGCCGCGCCGAGCCAAGGCGGTGGGAGACGACGATGGTGGTGCGCCCCCCGGCCATGGCGAGAAAGCGGCGGAACACCTCCGCCTCGGCCTGCGGGTCCAGGGAAGCGGTCGGCTCGTCGAGGACGACGAAACCGGCATCGCGCATGAACCCCCTGGAGATGGCGACGCGCTGCCACTCGCCGCCGGACAGCTCGGTGCCCCCCTCGAACTCCCGGGTTAGCAGGGTGCCGTACCTCTCCGGGAGCCGGCCGGCGACGCTGTCGGCCCCGCCCTGGCGCGCGGCGCGCTCGATTTCGCCCGACTCCCCCATCCTCTCGTAGCGGCCGAAGCCGATGTTCTCGCCGAGGGTGAAGGCGAAGCGGGTGTAGTCCTGGAAGACCGCGGCCGACTGGTCCCAGAGCTGGCCGCGGTTTGCCTGTTCGGCCTCGAGACTGCCGTAGCTCAGCTCGCCGGCGGTGGGGCGGAACATCCCCAGCAGGACCTTGACCAGGGTGGTCTTGCCGGAGCCGTTGGCCCCGACCAGGGCGACGCGCTCCCCGGGCCGGATGGTGAAGGCGACCTCCTCGAGGGCGGGGCGGTCCGCCTGCGGATACCTGAAGGAGAGGCCGCGGGCGGAGATGGGCGTCCGGGCGAGGGCGCCGATGTCCTTCCCCTCCCGCGGCTCTTCCGGGCCCAGGTCCAGGTAGATGAACAGGTCGGCGATGTTGAGAAGCCGGAGGGAAAGGAAGCTCATGCGGTTGACGAGGTGGGAGACGCCGAGCCGCACCTGGCGCAGGGCGACGATCATGGCGGCGAACTGCCCTGCCGACAGCCCGCCTTCGAGAACCGCCCACGCCGACCAGCCCACCCCGGCGGCCAGCCCCAGGAGGCTGAAGGCGGACAGAAAACCCCCGATGGCGTAGTGCCTGCGGCGCTGCCGGTAGACGAGGTCGGCGACCTTCCAGTACAGGTGCTCCCACCACCCGGTCAGGACCGGGCCCAGGCCGAACACCCGCACCTCCTTGGCCGCGTCCCGTCCGGTCAGCGTCCGCTCCAGGTACCCGCGCAGGCGCTGTGACTGGGTCTGGCCGCGATGCAGGTAGAACTCGTGGATGTTGTGGACCAGTGCGGCAAGCGGGTGAGGCAGGGTGACGAGAACGATGGCGACGAGGAGGAGGGGGTCCCAGAGCCCGACGACGACGGCGACCGAGACCGCGGCCAGGGTTCCCGTGATGATGGTGTAGATCGCGAAGAGGACGTTGAGGAAGAATCCGGGGGTGGCCGCCTCCTGGGCGCGGCGCAGGAGATCGTGGAAGTCGGCCCGCTCGAAGACCTCCAGGCGGAGGGACCGGGACTTGACCTGGAGCTGCTCGAGGAGCCGGTCCTCCATCTCCTGCTTCAGCCGCTCGAGCAGGATCGTCCGGGACCACATCTGGATGCCGGTCTCGGCCAGGGTCACGGCAGCCCACAGGGCCAGCCACGGAAGCACGGCCTCCACGGAAAGCCGGCCTTCGTACAGGTCGATGCCGCGGTCGAAGATCTCCCGGACGGCCAGGACCGCAGCGGCAGGCAGCAGGCCGCCGGTGAACTGCAGCCCCAGGGAGACGCTGGCGCGCCAGGGGTCGGTGCGGATCATCCATCCCAGGAAGCGGAGGAAAGTCCGCGGACCGGGCGGCCGCTCCAGCAGCGGGTCCGGCTCTACCGGTACCAAGACGCCTGTTCCTCCCACATGGCGGCGTACACCCCGTTCTCCGCCAGCAGTTCGTCGTGCCGGCCCTGCTCGACGATGCGGCCATCCTGGAGCACGAGGATGCGGTCGGCCATGCGCGCCGAGCCGAGGCGGTGACTGATCAGCAGGGCGGTGCGCCCCCCGAGGAGCTCGGCGAACTGCCGGTAGAGCTCGGCCTCGGCCACGGCGTCGAGGGCCGCGGCCGGTTCGTCGAGGATGAGCAGCTCCGGGTTGCGGGTGAAGGCGCGGGCGATGGCGACCCGCTGCCACTCTCCCCCGGAGAGGCCCTGCCCGCCGTCGAGGACGTGCCCGACAGGGGTGTCGTAGCCCCCGGAAAGGCGTTGGGCGAGCTCCTCGGCTCCGGAGCGGCGCGCGGCATCGGCGACCGCAGCCGGGTCGGGCTGCAGCCACCCGGGCCACAGATCCGGGGAGGGCCCTTTTTCCTCCGGGGCCAACGCGGCGATGCCGATCGAGTGCCCGAGGGTGAGCTCGAACCGGTAGAAGTCCTGGAAGGCGGCGCTCACGGAGGCGGTCAGGCTGCCGGGATCGATCCCGGCGTAGTCGAGCCCGTCGGCCGTTACGCGTCCTGCGCCGGGCGGGTAGAGACCGAGAAGGATCTTGGCAAGCGTCGACTTGCCGGATCCGTTCTCGCCGACGAGGGCGACGCGCTCTCCCGGGGCGAGGTGGAAACTGACCCCCTGCAGCACCGCCGGAGCCCTGCCGGAATCCACCTCATCGGACCCTGCCGCAGGGTAGGAGAAGTGGAGGTCCTCGACGGTGAGCCCCTGGCGCAGCGGCCGGGGAAAGGGAGCATTCCGGGGCGGTCCTGTCGCAGCCGGGGCTTCAGTTACAGTGCCGAGCCCTCGGGTGGCAGCCGGCGCTTCGGTCAGGGCGCCGCTCTCCTCCGGCAGGTCGAGGAACTCCCGCACGTACCCGACCTCGGCGGACCGCGTCTGCAGCTCCCTGGAGTTGTAGGCGAGACTGCCGCCGGCGCTGATCATGTCGTCGACCCCCTGAAAGAGCGCGACGAAACGTCCCGGGGTCAGGACCCGGTCGCCGAGCAGGTACGCCAGGGCGCCGGCTACCCCGACCCCCACGGCGATGCGCAGCCCGGTGACCGGGACCATCCCGGCGAACTGGCGGCGGCGCTGCTCGAACAGCCGTTCCCGCAGCACCCGGCGCATCCCCCGCCAGCGTTCGGTCAGCAGCGGGTGCAGGCCGAAGAGGCGCATCTCCTTCTGCTCTCCCCGGCCGGTGAGGATGCGGTCGACGTACCCGGCCCGGCGTTCCTCCGGCGTCTCGCCGTAGGTGAATGCCATGAACATGCGGTTGTGCTCGACCTCGAGGTAGATCTGCGGGACCAGCACCGCCAGCAGGGCCAGGGAGATCCACGGAGAGACCGGGGCGAACATGGCGGCCACGGAAACCGCCGTGACAACGGCCCGGGAAAACTCCATGGCGGCGAAGAACAGCCGGTGGACCTTGCGCCCCGGGTCCAGCGCCCGCTCGAGGCGGTCGTAGGTCTCGCTCGCCTCGAAGAACAGCAGGGGCAGCCGCGAGGATCTCGCCAGAAGGCGGCGGCCCAGAACGTGGGAGAGGTTCTGCTCCAGCCGCAGGTTCAGGAGGTCGCGGACATTCCACATCACTTCGTTGGTCAGCAGCAGGATCAGACCGAAGGCGATCAGCCAGGGGAGGGCGTCGCCGAAGCCGGCGGAGCCGCCCCCCGCGGCGGTGACCACGGTGTCGACGAGGTTCCGGGTGACGTGGATGAGCAGGGCGGGCTGGAGGCCCAGCAGGAGCTGGACGGCGACCACGCCGAACGCCGCCAGTTTCCCGTGGGCCCGGATGTGGCCCCAGGTCCAGAGCAGGTTGGCGGCTATGCTGCCGGCGCTCGCGCGGCGGTTCCAGAACTCGAGATCAGTCCTCGGCACGGAAGGCTTTCGTCATGCGCCGGTCTGCCGTCTTGTGTCTCAGGATCAGCAGAAGGCACCCGAGGAAAAACCAGCCGCCACAAACAGCATTACAGCCAGATACAAACCAATCAGACACAGTTTCAATCTGATGGGCATTTCCATCGGGTTCCTGAGACTCTAACCGGAACGGGCAGCTCGTCCCTGACAAGGTCCCAGTTCAGGGCTGGGTCGGAAGTGTCGTGAAGCCGCTTAAGGGCAACGGTGTGGTCGTCGAAATCTTCAAGATATTGTTCCAACGCCGAGCGAATGATGTCGGCGCGGCTTCGCTTCAGCTCCGAAGCGGCGGAGTCCAGTGCCTTGACAAGCTTATCGGGAACGCGTGCGGAATCCGACCCATGGATGATCCCCCTGCGGTAGATATGTCCCAGGGTTCAAGGTCAACCGCGGTTGTGGACAATGGCAACGCATTTTTTCAAGCCACCTCGTCGATCCACTGCCGGCAATTGATGGGAAGGCCGCCGCGGTTATCTTCCGGCCGTCCCAAACACGCCGCCCTCGCGCGGCCACGCCATGAACGAGACATCGCGGAAGAAACTCGAACACTGCATAGCCCTGCTGGAGCGGGGATCCCTCACCGAGGCGGACCTGCGGGATCTCGCCGCGGCCTCCTCTTCCTCCACCGGGCAGCGGCAGGAGCTCCTCTACCTGCAGACGGCGACGACCTCTGTGACCAGCGAGGTTATCGGCATGTCCTTGGTGGCCGGGGGTAAGGTCTCCGACGGCGCCATGGATGCCGCCGCGTGGCCGTACCAGGCCGTCCTCGAGGCCATGGAGGACGGCTGGCGCGTCGTCCGCTTCCCGGTGCAGCTGCCCGCCGGACACACCCAGGACGCCCACATCACCTGCGAATTCGTGCTCGAAAGGTGGCGACCATGACCGCCAGGGCCGGGATCATGACTTCTGTGGAGAGGGGCGGACGCGCCGGTCCGGTCGCCGCGACCATCGGCGACTCCGAGGTCCTGCAGTTCTGCAAGACAGGGCTGCTCACCCTGGAGGCGGTGATTCCCGAGTCGACCAACCAGTGGGTCCGAAACTATCTCGAGGCCGGCTCCGACGACTCGGTGGCCAACGCCGGGGAGCTGGTCCGGGAGGACCGCTTCGCCGCCGAGGTTCTGCTGCATCCGGAGGTCGCCGGGGTCAGCAGGGCGCTGCTCGGCGCCGGCTTTCAGCTACCGGACTGGATGGCCAACCACCGGCTCGAGGGCCCCAGGCCGATCGGCCGCTGGCACATCGACGGCGGCTCGCGGTTCGAGCGCACCTGCGAGCTGCTGCAGGTCTTCTACCTGCCGCAGACGGTGACCCCGGAGATGGGGCCGACCCTCTTCCTGCCCGGTTCGCACCTCGTGCCGATAGCGCGCGAGGAGCTGGAGCACTACGGCCACCTCGCCGGGCAGGTGTCGACCGCGGCGCCGGCGGGCTCGGTCTTCTTCACCGCCTACTCGATCTGGCACCGGCAGTCGGAGAAGATCGCCCCAGGGGTCCGCAACCTCCTGAAGTGGGTGTACTGGCGGACGCAGCCGCCGCGGCGGGACTGGCTGCCCGAGCCCGGGTTCGATCCGGCGCGGGCGGACTATTCGTACGAGAACGGCTACTTCCGCGGCAGCACGCGGAAGTGGCAGTCGGTGCCGCGGGTGGCGGAGATGTTCACCTGGATGTGCGGCAGGGGCGAGGAGTTCCGGCAGGCCGGGGGGTCGGGCTGGCCCTACTCGGTCTCCGATCCGGGCCTGCGGAAGCCGGGCGAAAGGAGCTGAAGCGCCCAAAGGCCGGTTCTTGGATGCTTCCCCGGCATGGGCGATATTGATACCGGCGTTCCGAAGCCGTTTCTCCCCGTCCCGGCGGTTGCAACCGGCCGGGGCTTTCCCCAAGGCCTCGAGAGAGGCCTGAAAAACCAAGGAGACCAACCATGATCCCCACCATCAGTTCCGGCGTCGCAGGACCTCTCGGCGCCATCCACCTCCCCAGGCTCTGGTCGAAGGTGCTGCTGAGCGCCCACGGGCAGCTCGAGGAGGGGTACGACGAGTGCGGCATGGGTTTCGACCAGATGGTTCTGGACGGGCTCAAGGTCGACCGCGACGCCGCGGTCGCCTTCATCAAGGACAACAACGCCACCTACCCGCAGTTCGAGCAGTGGGTCGTCGACCAGCGCGGCGGCAGCATTCCCGCCAGCGAGATCGAGGCATCCAACGCCGCCATCGCCGGGTACGACCACGACGACGACACGCGGGGCGGGATCCTGTCGGCGGCCGGCATCGGCGACGACGGCTCGATCAAGGACGCCGTCAACCTCAACAACCTCGACGACTGGACCGAGCTCCACAGCTCGCTCGGCTGAGCCTCCGAACCTGGTTCAGTCGACAAGATCCGATCCCCCGCCGGCGCTGGCTGGCGGGGGATTTTTTCGTACCGGACCACCCTGTGGGGACGTAGGGGAGCCCCGGGCGATTCCTGCGGCCGCCGCTTCAAAGGCAACCGGGATCCCGGGACGAGTCCGGCGGCAGCCGCTGAAGCGCCGGGACCACTGCCAGGGCCGGTACAATCGAATTCAGAAACGAAGGGCGGCCAGCCGATGCAGGGGAGGGCCCTCCCGCCGAAACGCCGCGAAAGTCAGGAGTGCAGGAAGTCCCACAGCTCGGAGGCGCGCTCTCCGGCGATCGGCTCGCGGCGCAGGATCGAGTCGATGCCGCGCTCCTCCATGTAGCGGGGAACGTACTCCAGGCCCCTGTCGAACTCGCGGCGCGAGACTCCGACCGCTTCGGGGGCGCAGCGCACCTGGCAGCGGCGCAGGCGTTGGGCCAGCAGCTCCGGGGACTCGCCGGCGTGCCAGGCGATCGCCAGGGCGGCGAGGGCGACGATCTCGCCGTGGATCCAGGTGCGGCGGTTGATATCCTCCAGGGCCAGCCAGAAGGGGTGGTCGCCGCTGCCGCCGCCGGCCCCGGCGAGCATGCCGTCCCGCTCCTGCAGGGCCAGGGTTATGAGGCGCACGCTTTCCCCGGTCAGCCGGCCCTGCGGGTCCAGGGTGGCCTCGAAGTCGGCGGCCAGTTTCTCCTGGTAGGCGTGCAGGCTTTCTGCCCAGGACTCGTCGACGGCCGGTCCGATGCCCCGGGCGGCGCGCCACCGCCACTCGGCGATGCCGGCGTACCCGCAGAGGATGTCGCCGATGCCGGCGGTGTTGAGCCAGGGGGGAGCGGCCAGCACCACGTCGCTGTCGACGAGCACGTGCTCGCAGTCGACCCAGGGCCAGTCGGCGGCTTCGCCGACGGTGCGGTGGCCCTCCCAGCGGGCGAAGATGCCGTGGATGATCGCCCCGGTGGAGACGATGGTCGGCACGAGGACGAGGGGCAGGTCCTTGTCGAGGGCGCAGAACTTGGAGTCGTCGAGCGCAGTGCCGCCCCCGAGCCCGACGACGAGCTCGATGCCGTCGGGGAGCCGGCGGCTCAGTTCCTGCTGGTGGCGCTGGTCGAGCCACTCGGCGTGGACGATTCCGTCAGGCTCGCGGGCGAGGTGGGGACGCGCCGCCTTCCAGGCGCTCGGGGTGGTCACGACTCCGTACGGGGGCCAGTTCCGGCTCTCGCGGCGCAGCAGGCCGGAGCCGCAGCGGATGTCGATGTCGGCGGCGGGTTTGGCTTTGGCGCTGTCGTTCCAGCCGCGGTTTTCCATGGGTGACTTCCCGAGGGTATGAAGTTGGGCTTCCGGGGCGAGGGCCCGGAAAAGGTAAGGCTGGCGACGGGGACATGCCCGGGGGCCGCCGGGGCAGGTGCCGGGCCGTATCTCCGCTTGAGAGGGGCTGCTAACCGAGCCAGTACTTGACGGCGAGCTCGCCGACCAGGTAGCCGATGGCGGCCACGCCGAAGCCGACCATGAGCATGTCGACGCCGCTGCGGAACAGGCTGCGGCCGGTGAAGACACTGCGCGCGGCGCCGACCGCGAAGTGGGAGAACATCGAGACGCCGAAGGAGGTCCAGATGGCGGCCGGACCGCTCAGCAACAGGAACGGAGCCACCGGGATGGAGGCGCCCACCGCGGTGGCGATGCCGGTGATCCAGCCCTCGCGGAAGGGGGTGACGCGCTGCTCCCCGATGCCGAGCTCCTCCTGCACCATCACGTCGAGGGCCTTCTCCGGGGACTTCATGATCTCCCGCGCGATCTCGCGGGCGCTCTCCTCCTGCACCCCCTTGGTCTGGTAAAGGAGAGCGAGCTCCTCCTCCTCGATCTCCGGCATGAAGCGCAGCTCTTCCCGCTCCACCTTGATCTCGTGGTCGTAGACCTCGCGCTCGCTCTTGGCCGCCAGGTAGCCGGAGGCGCCCATGGAGAGGGCGTCGGCGATCATTCCGGCGACGCCGGTAAGCATGATGAAGGCAGCCTCGACCTGGGCGCCGACGACGCCGGCGACGAGTCCGAAGTTCGCTGTCAGGCCGTCGTTGAACCCGTACACCACGTTGCGCAGGAAGCCGCCCGACCTCGTGTAGTGCCAGGGCTCCCCTTCGCTGGAGGCCAGCTTCGACAGGGTCTCGGCATGGTGGGCGGATTCCCTGGCCAGGAGCAGGGCGGCGTCAGCCGTCGAGCCGGGATCGCTCTCCCGGTAGAGCGAGATGTACCCCCTGACCTCGAGCCCCTCTTCCCGCAGCAGCAGGTTCTGCAGCATGTCGGGGCCGAACCTGCCGGCGACCCAGGCCATCAGGCGGGCCCGCGCGGAGGGCTTCCGGGGGGGCACCGGGATCCCGTGGTCGACGAAGATCTTCTCCCAGACCCCGGTGTGCTTCTCCTCGACCGCGGCGAGCTTGAGGTAGAGATCCCGCTTCTCCTCGTCGGTGGAGGAGGCGGCGAGCCGGCGGTAGAGGAAGGCGGCGTCGCTTTCGTCCTGCCAGTGCTCGCGCCACAGGGCGACCGTCTTGCGGTCGGGGCGTTTTTCTTCGGGTGGAGTTTCGGTCATTGGGGAGCGGCCGATTTTCCGGGTCAGGTGCCGCGGGCAATATAGGGGGCGGGCGGTACCTCGAACACCGGCGCCGCGGATGTTGCGGAAGTGGACGTTGAAGATCTTGCCGCGCTCTCCGAACAGGCGGATGACGTCGAAGATCTCCTCCCCCGGATTCTCCAGCATCTCGCAGACCGTGCCCTGGCAGAAGTTTTGGCCGTGCCAGTGGCTCTCGGCCAATTGGTTGACATCCCCTGTGTCGAGGTGGAAGATAGCGGGCAGCCGTACGGGCAAAGTTACCACAAGGACTGGTGGAGCTGGCCCCGCTGCCAAATCATCTCACCTGCCTCAAAGACAAGAGAGACCGAAATGCGATTTACTGCTGTTGTGGAATGGTGCAGGGATACCCGGCTGTATGTCGGGTACGTGCCTGGTTTTGCAGGTGCCCATTCGCAGGGGGAGACGTTGGACGAACTGAACGAAAACCTGAAGGAAGTGGTCGAAATGCTTCTCGAGGACGGCGCGCCGGATCTGGATTCCGAGTTTGTCGGTATACAACAGATAGTCACTACCTGATGCCCGATATACCGGCACTCAAACCTCGAGAAGTGATCCGGTTGCTCGAGATGCTCGGCTTTCGCGAAGTGCGTCAGCGAGGTTCACACAAACAGTATCGCCATGCGGATGGAAGAGGAACGACCGTTCCATTCCACAAGGGGCGAGACATTTCGCCCATTCTGCTTCGTCAAATCGCAAGTGATATCGGGCTCAGAGTTGAAGAGCTCCTCAAGGTGAAATAGCCAGAAGACACTCCCATAGCTCCACCACGTCTTCCCCTCCCGAACCCCGACTGACTTGACCTATCCTTTTCCCCAAAGGAGCGGCAAGTTTTGGAGGTTACTCTATTGAGTAAAATTACTCAGTAACGTAAATTCGGGCACATGCAGCCTTTCGAACGTTCACAGGTAAACACACTCGTCGAGCGGCTCGCGGAGCCGCCCCATCTCCTCATCGCCCTGTTCGGCCCGCGTCAGACCGGCAAGACCACCATCGTGCGCCAGGCTCTGCGACGCACTGATTTGGGGAGCCGCTACCTGGCCGTCGATGAGCCCGACTCTCCTGAGTTCCGGGACCCGTACGGTGAGGCCGAGGCCACGTTCCGTACGCCGGTGGAGCGGGACAGGGAATGGCTGGTGCGCCAGTGGGAAGAAGCCCGGCTCGAGGCTGAAGGTGCGCCGCGTGGGTCTGTGCTGGTCTTGGACGAGATCCAGAAGATCGAGGGGTGGTCCGACACCGTGAAGGGGCTGTGGGACGCCGACCGCGCCAGAGACTGTCCCTTGCACGTGGTCATCCTCGGCTCGGCTCCCCTGCTCATGCAGTCGGGATTGAGCGAGAGCCTTGCAGGCCGATTCGAACCGATCCGCGTCACCCACTGGTCATTTGCGGAGATGTCCAGGGCCTTCGGGGTCGACCTGCCGAAATACCTCTATTTCGGAGGCTACCCGGGGGCCGACCGGCTCGTCCGGGAGCCTGACCGGTGGCGCAGCTACATCCTCGGGGCTCTCGTGGAGCCGAACATCGAGCGCGACCTCCTCGATTTGACCCGGGTGGACAAACCGGCACTGCTGAAGGGGCTCTTCGAGCTTGGGGCCTCCTGTTCCGGGCAGATCCTGTCGTACACCAATATGCTGGGGCAGCTTCAGGACGCAGGGAACACGACTACTCTGGCGCGCTACCTCGACCTGCTGGCGAGCGCCGGACTGCTCGCGGGCCTGCAGAAATACACCGGCAGCCGCGCTTCCCGGCGCGCTTCCAGTCCCAAGCTCAATGTGCTCAACACGGCGCTGATGACGGCCGGTTCCGGGTATTCCTTCGAGGAGGCTCAGGCGGACCGCACCTTCTGGGGCCGCATCGTGGAGAGCGCGGCAGGGGCGCACCTGTTCAACACCGCCGCGCCGGATGTCCGTCTTGGTTACTGGCGGGACGGATCCCAGGAGGTCGACTTCGTCCTGAAGCGGGGTTCCCGGCTTGTCGCCATCGAGGTGAAGAGCGGCGCGATGAAAACCCAATTGCCAGGAATGGACGAGTTCGAAAAACGCTTCAGCCCCCACCGCTCGTTGCGGGTCGGGGAGGGTGGGATACCCCTCAACGAGTTTCTCACGGTTCCCGCCCATCACTGGTTCGAGGAAGCATGAAGGTGATCGTACCCCGCACCTGTACGGAAATCCCCCCAAGGAAGGAGCAGCGGAATCAGCCTGGGGACGAGCGGTCCCGGCCCCTGGAGGAGTTCCGCGACGCGCCGGCCTACGTGCTGCTCGGGGACCCTGGGGCCGGCAAGACGACTGCGTTTGAGGCCGAGTGCGAGGCGCTTGGGGAGCAGGCGTTGAAGATACCCGCCCGCGACTTTCTGGCCTTTGATCCGCAGCACCACCCCGAGTGGCGCGGCAAGATCCTCTTCATCGACGGACTCGATGAGATCCGAGCCGGCACGTCGAACGTGGGCACGCCCTTCGACCAGGTCCGGCGGAAGCTGGACGCCTTGGGCAAGCCGCGCTTCCGGCTGTCCTGCCGGGAAGCGGACTGGCTGGGAGAAAATGACCAGAAGCATTTGGAATCCGTTTCACCGGATTCCCCGTTGAGGGTCCTGCGGCTTTATCCCCTGACGGATACGGATGTCACCTCGATCCTGGATGCTCGGGCGGAAATCGGAGATGCCGGGGCCTTCATCGAGGAAGCGCGGAAGCGGGGCGTCGAGGGCCTGTTGGAGAACCCGCAAACCCTGGAGATGCTGGCGGATGTCGTTGGCGGGGGTGGGGGGTGGCCGGAGAGCCGAAAAGAGACTTTCGAGATGGCCAGCGGCCAGATGGTCCTCGAGCACAACGAGGAGCATCAAGCGTCGCAAGAGTCGGGAAGTTCACCCCCCCACGACCAGCTCCTCGACGCCGCCGGACGTCTCTGCGCACTTCAACTGATTTCGGGCGGGGCGGGCTACACCCTGCGCGGCCAGCCGGACGAGGAGTACCCCGCTCTGGACAAGTGCGATTACGACCCCCAAGTGCTCCGTTCCGCACTCGCCACGAAGCTGTTCAAGGGCGCCTCCAGCAACCGCTTTATCCCCGTTCATCGCCATGTCGCTGAATTCCTCGGTGCCCGGCACCTCGCCAGGGTCGTCCAGAACGGCCTCCCCGCCCGTCGGGTTATTTCCCTGATAACGGGCGAGGACGGCACCGTGGTCACCGAGATGCGGGGCCTGTCCGCCTGGCTGGCGGCCAATTCCAGGGAAGCCAGGCCTGATCTCATCGAACGCGACCCGATCGGTGTCGGACTGTACGGAGAAATCGGAGAGTTTTCTGTCGACGAGAAACGGGCGCTGCTGAAATCCCTGAAGCGAGAGGGGGCCCGGCTTGGTACAGTACGGAGGTCTGCGGAGGCCTTTGGCGCCCTCGCTACGTCTGAGATGGAAGTCGATCTCAGCGAGGCGCTTCGGGACAGCGATCGCAGCCCGGACCACCAGATGTTCACCGATTTCGTCTTGCGCGTACTGACCGAAGGTAAGCCCTTGTCAGACCTTGGCGTGCTCCTGATCGCAACTGCCCGGGACGATACACGCTGGCCTCGCGTCAACGCATCCGCTCTCAATGCCTTCATCCACAACTGCCCGGAAAGCCAGGGTAAGGCCGACAATTTTAAATCGCTGCTTGCTGATATCCGCAACAGACGCGTCTCCGATCCGGACAACGAACTCCTGGGAATCCTGCTAAACGAACTTTATCCCAAGCACCTTTCACCGTCGCAGGTGTGTGACATCTATTTCGAGACACGTCACCGAGAGTCATTTTTCGGCATGTACAAGTGGTTTTTCTGGTTCGCCCTTCTTGAGAAGTCCTCAGACGATCAGATCGCGGAGCTCCTCGACACTTTGGGCGAGCGTCCTGCGGACACGCACCCAACTCTGAAGGGCAGTAGCACTCTTGAGAACCTTCCCGTGAAGCTGCTCGCCCGAGGCCTGCAAGTGCACGGGGATCGACTGGCGACAGAGCGTCTGTATGATTGGCTAAATCTGGGTTTCACGGAGGATCTGGACGAAATCCAAGTCGGCGACATGGAGGACATCCAGGAGATACGCTCCTGGCTGGAGCAGCGTCCAAAGGTTCAGAAGGTCCTCGTAATCAAGGGTTTGGAGCGCTGTCTCGAGTCTGACGGATTCAGCCCACACGTAATAGAGATCTCGGAACGATGGTACGGTTCAAGCCTGCCGTCCGACTTTGGTCTCTGGTGCCTGAAGCAGGCCGTCTCCATGGAAGGCTCTAAGCGGGAGATTGCAGAACACCTGTTTGAGTTGGCGGTCAGCGCGCACGCTTCTCAAAACGGAAACGAGGGACTGTCCCTCGAGGTACTGCAGGATCACGCAGAGAAAAGAGAATGGCTGAAGCCCAAACTGGATCAACTGCTTGCTCCTCGGTCTATTACGCCGCGGCAACAGAGATTGCGGGAACGGGCGAGGACATTCACCGAGGAACGACGGCTGCGAGAAGAGCAATGGCTCGAACTTATCCGCTCCAACGAAGTCGCGCTGCGTGAGAACCGAGCAGCCCCCGCCTTACTTGAACAGATTGCGATCAGGTACTTCGGAAATTCCATCAATGTTCACCGTCAAGGAGGACCGAAGGATATAGAGCAGGAGCTGGAAGATCCCAACTTGATCGATGCAGCAATCATGGGTATCCGTGGGGTTGTCGACCGGAAAGACGTTCCGGGGGATGAGGAGATTCTGGCGCTCAGAGCAACGGATCGCAGGCACTATCTCGGCTTTCCGTTTCTTGCCGCCCTGTCGGAATTCGAAAGATCCTCACCAGAGGAGCTGTGTCGCCTCGATGAAGGTCAGATGCGCAAAGCACTGGCATTCCATTTTTCTTTGTCCAGTTCCATCGAGCCTAATTGGTACCAACGCCTCCTCGATTCAGAGCCCGGTATCGTAGCCCATGTAATGATACTGTCCGGCAAGGTCGAACTCCGTGGCGGTAGGAAGCTTACCGGACTCTTTGCGCTCGCCCATAGAGAGAATCACGCGCAAGTCGCCAGACATGCGAGCATGCCCCTGCTCCGCGCATTTCCGACTCGCTGCAAGCTGCACCAGATCGAAAACCTGAAACATCTGCTTTGGGCGGCACTGCAGCATGCAGACAGATCTGCGCTTCAGGAACTGATCGGAATGAAGTTATCCCGGAAGAGCATGAACGACGCCCAGCGCGTGCGTTGGTTGGCTTTGGGGGTCATCGTCTCGCCCGCGAGGTACAAGGCCCTGTTGTCTGACTTCGCAGAGGGCAACGAGCGCCGAATTTCGAATCTGGCTGAGTTCTTTTCCTTTCAAGATCCCATTCGGTTTTCCTTTGACGATCTGGGGATTCCGGTATTGGAGCTTCTCATACGCCTTGTTGGAACCTGCGTCGGACCGGATCAGAGGCGAGTTGGTAATGCGGATGATGATGAGGGCGGGTTCGTAGGGCCGGAAATGGAAGCTGCATGGCTTGTCTACGGTCAGATCCAACGCCTCGCCGCTTCTCCCACAAAGGAGTCGAGCCATGCTCTTTGCAGGCTGGTCGCCGACCCGGAGCTGACCAACTGGCACGAGGAGCTTTCTCGGGCGCAGGATGCCCAACGGGTGATCTGCCGTGACGCCGGTTACCGTCACCTGAGCATCAAGCAGGTCTGTCAAACGCTGAACGGCGGAACGCCGGCCAACGCAGCTGACCTTGCCGCCCTTATGGTGGACCGCTTCGATGAAATCGCAGAACGAGTTAGTACGAACAATGCCAACTATTGGCGTCCGTACTGGAACGAGGACGAAAGCCAGAGACCGACAACCCCGAAGCACGAGAACTCTTGCCGAGATGCGCTGCTGCAAGATCTAAGGCGGTACTTCTCCAATGCCGAACCCGAGATTCAATACGTCAACAACAAGCGGGCGGACATACGAGTTGCATACGGGGATTTTCAGGTTCCGCTGGAAATCAAGAAGAATTCACATCCGGATCTCTGGAGTGCTCCGCGAAACCAATTGATCCCAAAGTACACCACCGATCCGGAGACAGACGGGTACGGTATTTACCTTGTGTTCTGGTTTGGAAAAGAACACACACAGGTACCGCCTCCCTCAGGCACTTCTCCGATGAACGCCAAGGAGCTGAAGGAGCAGCTGAAAGCTACCCTGTCTCCCGAAGAGGCGCGCAAAATATCGGTCTGTGTAATCGACGTGAGTCGACCGGGTTGAACGAAGGGTCCTTTCCTGGCTCGGTGCAGCTGCGAGGGTTTTCAGGGAAGGGCAGTTGCCTGCTCCGGGGCCAGAGACTCGGATGCTCTCTCTTTAAAGGGGGACATCCCCTACCACTCGAACGGCCGTTCCGGGAGAAAGAACCGCGCCGCAGCCTCGCGGCCGGCGCCGCTGCGAAAGCGCTCCATGCGGTCGAGGTAGAGCCGGTGTTTCGGGTGCGGCGAATCGCTGTCGTAGTCGATGGCCAGCACCGTGTTACCGCGCCAGGTCGTCTGGATCTCCTCGAAAACCGCGGGGTCGGACTTCACCGGTGCAAAGCTGCCGCGCCCCTTGTCTTCGGCCTCGAACGGCGACTCCATGGTCTTTTCGCTCGTGGTCTTCTCCGGGAGTGGGTACTGCAGGACGATGCGCGCGCCCTCGCGCACGCTGTCGAAGCGCAGGTAATCGCCGGTTGTTTTCGGCGAGGCAGGAACCCCGTCGACGGTGGCTTCTACCGATGCGGCGTACGCGGGCTTGCGAACCCAGACCGCGCCCTCGCGCCGCGGGATCACTTCCAGTTTTCCCTCGAACGGCTCCCGGTTGGTGATCGACGCCAGCGGCGTGTCGAGGCTGAAGTGCAGGTTGACGCGCAGCTCTCCCCCTTCCTCGGTGGCGGCGTTGGCGGCGATCTTGCCGAGCGTCCACATGGCGTTGCCGCCGCAGCAGAGCATCAGTTTGGAGCGGTGGAAGAAATGCTCCCGCGCCGAGGACCAGGTGAAGCCGCCAATCGACCGGCGGAGGATGTCGCGGGTGTCGTCGGCCGGCGCGGGGTCTTCGCCGACATACCCGGGCTCCACGCCGCCGGGATCGGTGAACTGGCATTCGAGGGTGTGGTTCCTGAAGTGGCGGTCGACCAGGTCCCACCATTCGCTGCGTCCGCTCCGGGCCAGGGCAACCGCCGACGTCGTCAGCTCCATGTTGGTGCAGCACGGCTCCGTGTCCGGCGTGGCGCCTGAGCGCGCCGTCAGGCCGGAGGCGGATCGGAACATGCGCTCGGTTTTTTCCAGCAGCGCGTCGTCGCCGGTCGCCGCGGCGAACCGCACGATGCCGGCCAGTCCGGCGGCCAGCGAGCGCAGCCAGCCGCTGAAGCGGTACTCGTCATCGACGAAATGAGTTTCCGGGTGGACGGCCCAGTCGACGATCCCCTCGCAGAACTCGAGGGCGCCGGAGTCGCCCGTCAGCTCCCAGTACTTCATCAATGGCTCCACCAGGACCATCGGGGCCACGTCGGTGAACGGCTGCCCGACGCTGAAGCGCGCGTCGAAGAGCCGCCGGGAACCCTCGAGACCGCTGGCGCCCCTCAGCGCTTTCAGCAAGCCGCGCACGTAGTGCAGGAGGCGCTCGTCTTCGCTTTCGAGGAACCACGCCATCAGCGTGAACAGCACGCGCCCCTGCTCCCACAGGACCACGCTCGTGTCTTCGCTCCACCCGGTGGCGAATCCGCGGTGGGCAAACCCGTCGAGATCGAAGAAGGAAGCCAGCGTGAGCTGCCTCTGGCCGATCTCCACCTCCTGGCCGCTCAGGTTGCCGGTGAGGCGCCGTGCCGCGATGCGCCCCGGAAGCGCGTATGAGGCGGCCTCGGTCCAGTCCCACAGGGAGCGGGTGAAGCAGGGGGTGGAAAGCCCCAGCGAGCCGCCGACGTAGGCCATGTAGTTGAAGTTCGGGTCGGCGATTTCGTTGAAGTGGCCGATGGCGAGATCGGCGACCTCCACGAGGTTGGGCCAGCCCCCGACCGGGCGTTCTTCCCCGAGCCGGCCCGGCATGTGGATGGCGATTCCCGGGTCGGCTTTGCCCATGGTCAATCCCAGAACGGCTCCCCTTCCTTGAGTTCGGCGCGCAGCACCTCGGGCACGAGGTCGATGCCCAGCCCCGGGCCGTCGGGCACCGCCAGCATGCCGTCGACGAAATCGTACCCGTCGAGCCCTCCCATTTCGGCGACGAAATCGTGGCTGTACAGCCGCGTCTCGCTCATGCTGAAGTTTCTCACCATCGCTCCGAAGTGCACGTTGGCCATGTTGTGGACGAGACTGCCGCAGTTGTGCAGGGCCACGGGCAGGCCGAAGTGTTCGGCGAGCTCGGCGATCTTGCGGCCGCCGCTGATGCCGCCGCACCAGCAGAGGTCGGGGTGCAGCACGTCGATCCCGCCCTCGACGATGAAGGGGAAGAAGTCGCGGAACCCCTCGATCTTCTCGCCGGTGCAGACCGGCACCCGGGAAGCCGCCCTGAGCTGTTTGTACCCATCGGAAAACCAGACCTGCAGCGGGTCTTCGATCCACAGAGGCCGCACCTCTTCCACCGCCTGCGAAATGCCGATCGCCGACGGCACGTCCCACTCGTTGTGGCAGTGGACGATGAAGTCGAGGTCCCAGCCGAAAGCGTCGCGCATGGTCTCGTACCCGTCGCGAATGCGCTTGAGGTGGCTGCCGTTCAGGGTCTGACCCGGTCTGGCCGCCCTGTAGGGCCGCGACAGCCGGCCGCTGTCGAGCAGTTGGTCGAAGCCGAACTTCAGGGTGCGGTAGCCGTGGGGGTGGGCGCGGAACTCGCTGACCCAGTCGTCGACCGCGGCCCGGTCGCTCCAGTCGGCCGGCGCCCCGCCGTAGTAGATCTCGACGCGGTCGCGGAAGCGGCCGGTGAGCATGTCGCTGACCGGGAGACCGAGGATCTTGCCGGCGAGGTCCCACAGGGCGATGTCGACGCCGCTGACTGTCGGCACGTGCGCCTGGAAGGTATGCTGGAGGCCCATCATCTCGTGATAGAGCTTGTCGATGTTGAGCGGGTCGGCGCCGATGAGAACGGGCTCGAGCCACAGCAGGTTGGCGCGCGCCGCCGGTCCTGCGACTCCCGCCTCGCCGATGCCGGTCAGTCCGGCGTCCGTCTCGACGCGAACCAGGCTCTGCCCGGCCGCGTTCCTGAGCTCCATCGCCTTGAGGCCGGTGATGCGCACGCGGCCCCGTTCGCTCATCGCGCGTTCGTCCATATCTCGCCCCGCTGTTCAGTTGCGCATCCCGGTGAAGGTGATGCCCTGGATGAAGTACCGCTGCGCGGAAAAGAACAGGATGATTACCGGCAGCACCATGATCATGCTCGCCGCCATCAGCAGACCCACCTCACCCACGGCGTTGACGAAGTGGCTGCCTCTGAAGTGGAACAGACCGAGAGACAGCGGCGCCTTGTCCTGGGAACTGAGATAGATCAGCGGCCCGAGGAAATCGTTCCAGGTACCCATGAACTGAAAGATGCAGACCGCGGCCAGGGCCGGTTTCAACAGCGGCAGAATCACATACCGGAAGGTCGCCAGGTACCCGGCGCCGTCGATGCGCGCCGCATCCTCCAGATCCTTGGGTATGGACAGCATGAACTGGCGCATCAGAAAAATGAAAAACCCCGACCCGAACAAGGCGGGCAGCCAGAGCGGCTGATAGGTGTCGTACTGGCCGAGTCCTCGCCAGATGAGGAACTGCGGGATCATCGTCACCTGAGGCGGAAGCATCATGGTGGCCAATACCACGGCGAACAGAAACTCCCTGCCCGGCCAGCGCAGGCGCGCGAAACCGTAGGCGATGAGCGAACAGGAGAGCAGCGTCGCACCGATGTTGAGGACCGTGAGAACCACTGTGTTGTAGAAGTATCTGGCGAACGGGATGGCCAGAGTGGCCCCGGCGTAGTTGCGAATCAGGCGCCTGTACAGCACCCGGGGGTACGACACGCGCTCGAACGCAAGGGTCAGGCTGGGGCCGTGCTCGCCGGCGCGGGAGCCGTCGAGCTGCTCGAAGGGAGTGAGGTCGGCGGAATGGTACACGGTGCGTCGCTCGCGCAGGGTGGGATCCTCGAAAGTCCAGATCGCATCCATCCAGCGGTCGTTTTCGAGCACGAAGGGGTCGCCGATCCGGTAGGTCGCCCCGCCGGTCTGAAGGGTTGCGACGAGGTCGTGATACGACCGGTCCCCGCGTACGGGCAGCACCAGGCGAACGATGTCCCGGGTCCGCAGCGGTGCTGCGAGCGGCAGTTCGAGGGCGGCGGGCCCGCCGCCGCCGAAATCATAGGCCAGAAGCGTTCCGGGGCGCTCCTGGTACGCCAGCCGGGGACCCGCGGAAACGCCGGCCGCTGCATCAGCCCCTCGATAATGGCTGAATCCCAGCACCGTCTCGGTGGTGCCATCGCGGTAGTAGGCGACCAGCTCTCCGACGAGGACGCCCCTGAAGGACCGGCTCCAGGCGCGGTCGACGAGCTCCTCATCGATCTGTCCGGTCGCAAAAGCAACGACCTCGTCGTCGCTGCGGGGAACGCCGCGGTCGCGGCCGAGGTCGGCGCCGAAACGAGCCGCGACACTGTTGACGGCCCCGCGGGCCACGACCTTTCCCAATCCGGGCAGCAGGTCGAGGGTCTCGAGAACGTGCGCTGAAGCCGTTTCGCGTATGCGCTCTTCGAAGACATCGAGAAGCCGCGGTTCGAGGTCCGCCCAGCGGACCGCCGGGATTCCGGCGGGTCTGCCTCCTTCGTCCCCAGGCTCGACGTAAGGCGACGAAGCCACCTTCTGCGGCATGGCGGGAAACCAGACCGGCCGGGGGGCGTAGAACTCCTCGTGCTCCTTGAGGCTGCCGCTGAGAAGCCACAGGAACGGCGCCGCGAACAGCAACCCCCCCGCGGCGAGAACGGTGTGGTAAAGGGACTGGGACAACGCGGATTTCAAGCCTGTGGCCATCGATCAGGAATTCCCGGTCTGCCCCTCGTAGTGGACCCAGCGCGGGGCCACCTTGAGCTGGACCAGTGTCAACGCGAGAATGACCAGGAACAGGATCCAGGCCATCGCCGAGGCGTACCCCATGCGGAAGTAGGCGAAGGCGTTGTTGAACAGGTAATAGACGTAGAAGAGGGTGGAATCGAGCGGGCCGCCCCGGGTCATCACCACCGCCTGCGTGAAGATCTGCAGGGTGCCGATGGTACCCATGACGAGGTTGAAGAAGACGTAGGGCGTCAGCATCGGCAGGGTGACATAGCGGAAGCGCGCCCACCAGTTGGCGCCATCGATGTCGGCAGCTTCGTAGAGGTGCACGGGAATCCCCTTCAGGCCTGCGAGCCAGATGATCATGCCGCCGCCGGCTCCCCAGAGGCCGTTGATGATGATCGCCGGCTTTGCCCAGGATTCGGACTGCAGCCACATCGGTCCGGCGATGCCGAACCAGGCGAGGAACTGATTCATCAGACCGCTGGTGGGGTGAAAGATCCACAACCACAGAATCGCCGACGCCACCGCGGGCACGATGGAGGGCAGGAAGTAGACGGTGCGGTAGGCCGACATGCCGCGCACGGCCCGGTTCAACAACATCGCCAGGCCCAGGCCGACGACGAGGCCGGCTGGAATGCCGATCATCATGTACACCGTGTTGAGCAGAGACTTCCAGAACAGGGGATCGTCGCCGAAGAGCTCGACGTAATTGGCCGCGCCCACCCACCTTGCGGGCTTGAGGACGCTGTACCGGCAAAAGCTGAGGACGACGGAGAAGATCACCGGGCCGGCCATGAAAACCGCGAAACCGACCGCCCAGGGGGAGACGCACAGAATACCCGCGAGCGCTTCGCCGCGGCGCTGACGGCCGAGAGAACGGGCGGCGCGTCGAGCGCGGCCCGCGAGCAGACCGGCCGCTCCCAGGGCCAGGGCCAGCGCCCCCATCCACACCCGTTTCCACGAAACCAGCGGCAGTTCCTCCTCCTCCCAGTAGAGATCGAGAGCCCGCTGGATTCTCCCCCTCGCTTCTTCCAGTGCCTCGTCGCCGCTCAGCTTGCCCAGGGCGGCCGCTTCGAAAGCGCGCCCCAGTTCCTGATCCATCAGCTGTCCCGCCGGGGTCATCACCGGCCGCAGCCAGGTCGCCGTGTCGAGTCGGCGAACGAAGCCGGCGTAGGCGCGCCGCGTCTTCTCGGGAAACACCGGGTTGTCACGGACGTACTTCTCTTCGACAAGCCGGTTGATGCGCCGGTTGGCGGTCGTGAAGGGAGTGAAGGGGTGACCGCGGTTCTTCGTGAACTCGATGGTCTCGCGAACCTTTATCTCCTGGGCCTCGGGGCTGAGGTACCACTTGATCAGCTCCCACGCGAGCTCGGGATTGTTGGCGCCGTGGGGGATGCCCCAGGCAGTCGTAATCTGAAAGTCGACCCGTGGTCGACCCTCGAAGTGGGGAATCGGCGCCACGTCGTAGTCGACGTCGGGACCGAAACGGGCAAAATTGGTGATGTACCACTGCCCTTCGATGCGCATCGCTTCGCCCCCGACAAACAGCGGGTCGATTCCGGAAAACCGGCCGCTGCTGACGAAGGCGTTCAGATTGCGGCGTCCCCCGAACTGGACGGTCAGCCGCAGCAACCAGCGCATCGCTTCGCCGATCTTCGGGTCGTCCATGGTGCAGCGGCGGCCGTCATCGCTGACGAAACGCCCTCCGAGCTGGGTGGCCAGCGTGAACAGGGACGGGACGTACCCCCGGGGGTTTGCGCCGATGCGCACCAGGTTTCCGTCTTCATCCCGGCGCGTCAGGGCTTCGTTGTACTGCAGCCAGTCGTCCCATGTGCGCGGCGGGAGCGGATTGCCGAGGGGGTCCACCAGACCGGCGGCGATGAAGAGATCGCGGTTGTAATACAGGGCCATGCCGATGGCCCAGTCGGGAACCGCGTACAGACGCCCCTCGAACGAGACGTGCTCGAGGCTGGCGGGGTAGAAATCGTCGAGGCGGATCGCGTAGGGAGAATCGCGGTCCCGGGCGATCAGGTCGTCGAGCGGGCGCACGACTCCGCGGGCCACCCAGTCCTTCGTGAAGGACCCGAGCGGAAGCAGGTCCGGGGCGGTGCCGCCGACAATGGCGCTCATCACCTTTTCGGGGGTCGAACTGCCAGGACTGAAGGTGACGATCTCCACGCCGTGGCGGTCCTCGAAGATTTCGGTGATTACCTGGATGCCGCGGTCCCACTCGCTCTGGGTGCTCAATCCCCAGACCAGGAGCTTTTCGCGGCCTTCGGCAGCTGAGAGCGCGGTCAATACGACCAGGAGAACGGTCGCGCAGGGAGCAGGGGGTACGCGGGTGAGCCGGGGCACGCGCGCCAACGGGCTCGACCGGGTCATCGACGACGCCCGCCGGGACGGAGCCCGCTCAGGGCCTTCTGCCAAGAGCGCGCTCCCGGTCGAGAATCCGCTCGAGGTGGCGCATGCGTTCCGGTGTCGCGGTGGAAACCATCACGTCCGGGTAGACCGGCCCCCGATGGTAGCCGATGCGCTCGTCGAGGTAGGCGAGCTGTTCGGGCGTCCGGCAGTCGGCGCAGGCGACGATGTTGAGCATGCGGCGGCGGGAATCCCCGCCGAGGGCGTTGTGCAGCGTGTGGAGATTGAACACCGCTACGTCTCCGGGTCTGTTGTCCGGCGACCAGCAGGGCACGTCGCGAGGGCTCAGCCCCCAGAGCTCCTCCGTGGAAAGGTTGCCTTTGAACCCCTGAAGGTGCGACCCCGGCACGACTCTTAGCGCTCCCGTCTCACTGGTGAGGGGGTCGAGGTAGAGCGCCAGCTTGAGGTGGGGGACGGCCGCCGCGTGCATGTCGGGATGCCACTGACTGTCGCCGACGTAGATGTCCGCGCCAGTCCCCAGGTAGATGAAGTCATCGCCGAGCAGTGCGGACAGGATCCGGTTGATAACCGGGTTCTCGACGAGGGCGCAGATGGGTTCGCTGCGAAGGATCTCGTCGCTGAAGCTGGTGCGCTCGCTGCCGTCGTGCGCGCGGCCGCTGCCGGCCAGGGCCGCTTCGAACTCGGCGTCGATCCACTCGATGTCATCGCCCATTGCGCCCGGCAGAAACAGGAAGCCGAAAGCGTCGAAGAACCTCTTCCACTGCCTGTGTTTTTGCGCGTCCGGCTTCATCAGTTCAGCATCTGCATCAGGCGCTGGGTCATCGAGCCCTCCTGGGTCAGCGCGAAGACGACGACGTTGACGGCCATCTGCAGCTGCCGCGTCGAGTCGCCGCTGTACAGGTGGTTGAACCAGCCCCAGTAGTTGCTCGTCTCGATGGCGGCGAGACGGCCGTCGATGAAATAGCCTGTCGTGTGCAGCCAACCCTGCCACTTCGCCGAAATCCCGGACCAGTACCCGGACGGAACGACGTCGAGATCGAAGAACGAGTGAAAAACCGGGTGCGATTCGGGCAGGCGTTCGCTCCAGAAGTCCTGACCTCGCACGAGGCCGCCGTACTTGATCAGGCCCTCCTGCATGCGCTCGGTCACCGGTCCGAACAGGAACCCGCCGGCGAGCAGATAGCGGGTCAGGTGCTCCATCTCGCTTTCGTTCGGCTCACCCCAGGGAATGACGATGGGCACTTCGAGCAGACGGCTGTCGTCGTAGGTAATCTGTCCCTCCAACTCGGCGTGAATGCCGGTGTATTCGTTGAGGGCATCGCGAAGAAGGTCGAACCCCAGCATCTCTCGCTGGACCCAACCCATTTGATTGGCCGACGCCGACGTCACCTGCGCGAATTTCACGAATCCCCGGACCGCCTGACGGTCCGTTTCGTCTTCTACCACCATGGCCTTGTAGCGGCCGGTGTCCATGGTTTTCAGGTCGAGCATCTCGAGGGCCATGTCGATGCGGTTTTCGGGCACCCGGCTGTTGGTGAGGACGAAGGCGGGGTCGGTTGCGGGTTCCAGCCTGATGGGAGCGGTAGACGCGGGGGAAACGCTGATGCGCGGCACGGCGGTCCGGCTGACCACGAGAGCGGCGTCAAAGGCCGCGGTCGCCTGTACCCGGTCCATGCGCGCCGCGGGCAGGGGCTTGAAGTAGCGGCGGACCGCCACCCGTTTGGGCCGGGGTATCTTGCGAAGCTCGAGGGGCTTGGTCAGGCGGGGTTCGCGTTTGACGAACCTGTGGGTCAGGGGCCGGGGTGTTTTCGTCACCGCCCCGTCAAAGGGGCTCATCAAGGCGATGGTCCCGTGCAGCAGCGCCGCCGCCCCGAGGCTGAGCGAGAAGGTGCGCCGAAGCGGACGCAGCAGCAGGCCGGGGTCGAACGAGGCGACGGGCGAAGCAAACCGGGTGGATGCAGCCGAACCAGTCATTCGCATTCCCAGTGTAACGGGGGCACCCGAAATCGTTACCACTGTACAACGCCGGGTTATCGGTAACAAGAGCCCCACCCGGCAGTGAGCCGGGCTCTGGCGCCGCCCCGGGATTGGGGGGATCTTGAGACGGAGGAAGTCCACAGGAGGCCAATCGATGAACGAAGCCCTCAAGGAGCATCTCGACGCCCAGATAGCGGACATAAAGGCCGCCAGCCTGTTCAAGGAGGAGCGCACCATCACCACCCCGCAGGGTTCCCGCGTCGGCATCGCCGATGGGGGCGGGGAAGTGCTCAACATGTGCGCCAACAACTACCTCGGCCTCGCCGACAACCCGGAGATCATCGAGGCGGCGCGCCGCAGCTACGACGAGTGGGGGTTCGGGCTGTCGTCGGTGCGCTTCATCTGCGGGACGCAGCAGATCCACAAGGCCCTCGAAGCGCGCATCTCCGGGTTCCTCGGGACCGAGGACACGATCCTGTACTCCTCCTGCTTCGACGCCAACGGCGGGCTGTTCGAAACCCTGCTGGCCGCGGAGGACGCGGTGATCAGCGACGAGCTCAACCACGCCAGCATCATCGACGGCATCCGCCTGTGCAAGGCGCGGCGCCTGCGTTACGGGAACAGCGACATGGGGGAGCTGGAGAGCTGCCTCAAGGAAGCGGCCTCCGCCCGCTTCCGGCTGATCGCCACCGACGGCGTCTTCTCGATGGACGGATACTACGCGAAGCTTCCGGAGATCTGCGACCTCGCCGACGAGCACGACGCCCTGGTGATGATCGACGACTCGCACGCGGTCGGGTTCGTCGGCGAGAACGGCCGCGGCACGCACGAGCACTGCGGGGTCGAAGGCCGCGTCGACGTCATCACCGGCACCCTCGGCAAGGCCCTCGGCGGGGCCAGCGGCGGCTACACCAGCGGCCGCAGGGAGATCGTCGCCCTGCTGCGCCAGCGCTCGCGTCCCTACCTGTTCTCCAACACCCTTGCCCCGAGCATCGTCGCGGCTTCGCTGAAGGCTCTGGAAATTATCGGCCGCTCACCGGAGCTCAGGCGGCAGCTGCAGGCGAACACGCGCCATTTCCGCCAGGGCCTGGAAAGCCTCGGTTTCGAGCTCCGCCCGGGCTCCCACGCGATCGTTCCGATCATGCTCGGCGACGCCGGCCTGGCGCAGGAGATGGCGGCGCTGATGCTCGCCAAGGGGGTGTACGTCATCGGCTTCTTCTACCCGGTCGTTCCCCACGGAGCGGCGCGCATCCGCACCCAGATGTCGGCCGCCCACACCCGCGACGACCTCGATTTCGCACTGGAGAAGTTCGCGGAGGCCAAGCGGGAGCTGGGGGTGTGACGCCGGAACGGATTCAGGAGGGATAGGACTGCCCGCCGAAGCGTCCACCTGCAGACCACCCCGGAGCCTTGTATCAATGCGCAGCCCTGTCAATGCGCGCCCTGTTGCAGGTTGACCTGAAACACCACAGGGCTACCCCGCAAACGCGAACCTATTCGCGTTCAGCCGCGGCTTCCTCCAGAAGGCGAATCACTTCCTGCTTGTCTTCGGCATCGTCGTCCGCCCAACGAGCCCAATCGAGCGGCGTCGATCCCCACTGGTTCGGCATGTTCGGGTCCGCCCCCCTGCCGAGCAGGAGCCGGACCGCCCCGAGTCGAGCGTTGCCCGCGGCGTGATGCAGGGGAGTCGCTCCTTTGTCGCCCCGCCACCAGAATCGCACGGACAGGGAGTGGACGTCTACCCCCCGGTCCAGCAGGAACTCGAGGGCTTCGGCGTGCCCGCCGCGGGCAGCGAGGGTAACCGCCTCTGTCAGCACATCCTCCTCCTCGACCGGAATGTCGACCGCGGCCGGGAAGTGGGGGACATAACCACTGTGGGCATCGGGAGTGAGACTGCCGTCCTCTCGAAAGAACTTGGCCAGGACATCCATCCGGCCCATGCCCGCGGCCGTGCGCAGATCGAACGTGGCCCCATGCGAGAGCAACAGCTCCGCCAGGTCGTGTTCCTGATTCCGCACAGCCGCCCACAGGAGATATCCCCTGCGCTCGTCGGGATCGGCTCCGGCGTCGAGAAGCAGGCGCAACAGTTCCTCCCTGATGCCCAACCACCCGGTCTGGCGGCTGTCATAGACCAGTGAAAGCGTAGCGAAAGAGTCGACGGTGACGGCGTTGGGATCGGCGCCCGCATCGAGCAGTTGCTGCGCCATGCGCCCCGCGTCCCCCTTCAGCTCACCTCGATGCAGCGGCTCCCCGGCGAGGAGGTGAAGCAGCGACGCGCCGCGGAAACCGGGGTATTTGTAGTGGGGATCGAGGTATCCCCGTGCGCGGGCGAGGCCGGGATGTTTCAGGAGCAGGTCGGAAAGGGCCGTCGTGTCGCCTGAATCGACGGCCCGAACCGCCTCGTAGAAAAGCGGGTGCCCGGCATCCGTGCGGCGGGTCGGCTGCATCGGCAGCTTCTCACCTTTGCGCGGGATTGCGTAGGCGGCGAACTCCGCGGGGGTGTCTTCGTCGCCCAGGGGCACGACGATATACTGTCGGCCGCCGATGGCGTACGACATGGGTGGGCCGCTGCCGTTGGCGGGAAGCTCCAGGCGATGGATCAGCCGTCCGTCGTCGAGATCGAAGGCCCACAGGTACGGCTCGGGGTCGATGTAATGTTGGCCGCGGTAGCGCCACCGGCGCGGATCGAACGGCTGGTCGGTAACGGCGAACAGGAGGGTCCTGGTCGCCATCGGCATGATGCGAGTCGCCGACCCGAGGGGAGGCAGGTCGAGTTCGCGGAGCTCGGGATGGTCGACCGGCCCTTTGCCGATGGGCCTCATCCAGCGGTGGTCCCCGGTGTTCAGGTCGATGGCGACGATGCGGCCGTACGGGGGTTTGGTCAGCGGCAGTCCCCGCGGCCCGCGCACGTCCCGGCTGTCGCCGGTGAACCCGTGCGGATGCTCGTCGTTCTCTTCTAGTTCCACGAGCCCGGGCTTGGTCTGGGAAGAGACGTATATCCACCCCTTTTCCGGATGGACGGCCCCGTTCCACCAGGTGGCGCCACCGATGAGCCCCGGCACCATGATCGTTCCCCGAGTCGAGGGAGGCGTGTAGAGAGGACCGTAGTCGTACTCGGAGATGAACTCGATTGTTTCCCGCCGTATCTCCGGCGTGAAGTCTATGATGTCTTCTTCCGTCAGGCCCTGGCGATCGTAGGGCGCAGGCCTGGTCGGGAACGGCTGCGTGTCCGGCATCCGCTCTCCGGGCACGGTCGAAGCGGGTACCCGCCGCTGTTCGACCGGCCACAGGGGCTCACCGGTGACCCGGTCGAGCACAAAGCAGAAGGCCTGCTTCGTCAGCTGAGCGACGGCTTTGACCGGCTTGCCGTCCACCTCGACATCGACGAGCATGGCGGCGTGCGGCAGGTCGAGATTCCAGAGGCCGTGGCGCATGGTCTGGTAGTGCCATACGCGCTTGCCGGTGCGCGCCTCCAGGCAGACCAGGCTGGATGTGTACAGGTTGTCTCCATGCCGGGCGCCGCCGTAGTACTCGTTGTCGGGGTTGCCGAACGGCAGGTAGATGTAGCCGAGCTCTTCGTCGGCGCTCAGAATGGTCCAGACGTTGACGCGGGCCGCTGTTTTCCAGGAATCGTTTTCCCAGGTATCGACGCCGAATTCCCCTTCCCGGGGAATGGAATGGAAGGTCCAGAGTCGTTTCCCCGTGCGCACGTCGAACCCGAACACGGCCCCGGGAGGCGTTTTCTCGGGCGGCGCGCCATCCCAGTACCAATCGCTGGCGAACCAGCCGGTGACGAGGACGTCGCGGCAGACGATCGGCGGCGAAGTGACGGAGAGGGCGCCGCGCCAGACAGGCCGGTCGAAATGGTCGAGCAGATCGATGCGGCCGCCGTCGCCGAACTCCGGGTCGGGCAGCCCGGTCTTCGCGTCGAGGGAGTAGAGGTAGGCGGTGCCTGTGCCGAAGAGGATGCGTTCCCGCGCGCCGTCGCTCCAGTAGGCGACGCCGCGGTGGGTACCCATGTAGTCGGATATGTGCCAGACATCGGGGTTCTCGAAGCGCCAGATCTCCTCACCGGTTTCCGGGTCGAGCGCGACGACGGTGTTGAGCGGGGTGGAGACGTAGAGAGTTCCACCGACCATCAGCGGCGTGCACTGATTGTCGCCGCCGTCGTTCTCGAGAACCCGGGTGCGGTGGAGTTCCAGATCGGGGGCGCGCCAGCGCCAGACCATCCGCAGGTCGGCGACATTGGTGCTGTCGATCTCCCCGATCGGGGCGAAGCGGCTGCTGCCGGCATCGGCGGAGTTGTACCTCCATTCGATCAGGGAGTGCTGACTGGTTGCGCAGCTCGGCGTCAGGCAGGCGAACAGCGCGACCCCGACTGCTGCGGCGAGCCGGGAAACGGACCGCAGGGGGAACCGGTGAGGGGTGGTGCAGCCCGGCGCAACGCCGACACTCAGGGCGGCTGCGAAGTGCAGGCGTGGGTTGCGACAGGAGACGAAGGTCACGGGGCGGTTGCTCCTCACTGGGCAAGGGTAGGGAACCGGTTCAGTTGCACTGGGATCTCGCGGAAAAAACCAACAGGCCGTTGTGCAACAGTGGCAAGGAAAACGCCGGGCACGGTGGGTCGTCGAGCCCGGTACCCGGCCGCAGCGGACGCGGCAGTGACGGGTCTTCGCTCCGGCAAGCTGACGGCCGTCAGTCCGACAGCGAACCTGAAGAACTCGGGTCAGGCGATTTCTTCGAACGGGTACATCGGCTGGCGCCGGTAGCTGTACTCGAAGGTGCGCATGTCGGCCGCGGTGGCCCCGATAGTATCGACGCGGATCAGCTCGCTGCAGACCGGCCCGAACGCGGCGACGGGGGCGTGCACCCCCTTGGCGACGATGATGTGGAAGTCGGCCGGGTCGAGTCCGAGGCTGGTGACCACCCCGAGGCTGACCGGCACCGTGCGCATGCTGGTCAGGCTGATCGTCAGCCCGGTGGCGGTGGTCACCACCGCGGTAGGCCCCATGTCGAAGCGGGTGTAGCCTCCGTGGCGGATCTCGCTCTCCTCGAACTTCCCATCGTGCAGGCTCTTCACCGTGACCTCCGCGGTCAGCGGGTCGCCGTGGCGGCCGTCGACCTTGCCCCCGATCGACAGCGTCAGGCGCGCCCCGGGGCCGGCGGCGCGCGCCCGTTCCTGGGACTCCGGGTCGTAGATACACACGAAGGCGGGCAGGTCCCCGCGCGCGTGGATTTCGTGCGCAATCTGCGTTCCGTCCGCCGCCGAGCCGCCGCCGACGTTGTCCCCCATGTCGAGCAGGCAGACCGGCGCTTCCCTGCCGGCCGCCATACCGACCGTCTCCTCGACGGTCAGGTACTCCCCGACGAACTCGGCGCGGTGCTCGACCATGTAGGCGGCGAGCTCGTCTGCGAGCCGCTGCGCCTTCTCCTCGTCGCCGTCGGTAACGACGACCGCGGAAGAGCCCATCTCCTCGACGTCGGCGTAGGGAAAACCGAGCACGATCGAGTTGGAGAGAACCGGCTCCTTCCCGAGCTGAGCGTTGGCCAGCTCGTAGAGCGGCAGGCAGGGAGGGGAGGTGGTGTGCTGGCGCTCGATGTTGATGCCGAAGGGCGGAAAGGCCCCTCGCTGCACGGGCCGGATCTCACCGGCGAGGGTGCGCGCCATCAGCGAGGCGGCCTCGAGGCCGCGCTCCTTCTGGTCGAGGTGGGGGTTCGAGCGGTAGGCGATGGTCGCGTCGCACGCCTCGACCATGCGGGGGGAGAGGTTGGCGTGCGGGTCGATGACGCAGATGATGGGGCATCCGGCGCCGGCGCGGGCGCGCAGACGGGTGAGCCAGTGGCCGTCGAGATCGCGGTACTCATCCCCTTCGCCGGCATTGGCGCCGTGCGGCGACACCAGGTAGCCGTCGAGGGGTCCGGCCTCGTCGAGGGCGGAGAACATCAGGCGCATCAGCTCGTCGCAGGTCTCCCTCGTGATCGTGCCGGAGGGGGTGGTCGAGGCGTGGAAGACCGGCACCGCCTCGATGCCGGCCCCGGCCAGGCCCTCGAGGAAGCCGCTGCCCTGGTGCAGGCCCCCTGCGAACTCCTGACGAACCTCCTCTCCGGTGAGCAGGCCGTCGCGCCGGAAAGAGGCGATCGTCGTCGGGGTGTCGGCGAAGGTGTTGGACTCGTGGATCAGGGAGATGATGCCTACGCGGCGGGTCATGGTCGCTTCGTCCGGTTGCGGTCGCCGGCTTCGAGCGGCGGCGATCCGGTTTTTTGAAAGGGAATTGGCAGGGTTGACACGTACCTTTTCCTTACTTGGAGAGATCGGCGAGAGATCGGCGGCCGGGCGCGGCCGGCCCGGAAAACCTGGGTCAGGGCACCGGCGGAATCAAACCCGACTTGCATGGGGGGAACCGGCATGAGGAAACAGAAGATCGGGAACAGGCGCACCGACAGGGGCCGGTATTTCCGCTCCCGGAAGGAAGCGCTGCGCCGGGGGGAACACCGCGCCGGCCGGGAGGAGATCGAGGAGCTGCTGGTGATGTCCCGCAGCCGCGACCCCGAGGAGCGGTTCGTCGCCGCCGACAACCTCTGTCCCTGCCACGTGCGCACCCGTATCGAGGAGGTCCAGGATGCCCTCTACCGCCTCATGGAGGATCGTGACGCCAGGGTTCGCAGGGCGGCGTGGCATACGCTCGAGGACGGCGGCTATCCCAGGGGGGATGCGCGCCTGGACGCCATCCTGAAGCGCGCCGTCGAGAGCGAAACCGACAAGGGGGTGCGGGTTTTGATCGAGGAGTTCGCGCGCCCCCTGCGCGAGCGCGAGCAGTTCCTCGAAAAGGTGCAGGACCGGGCCATGGCCGGACCGCGGTACAGCGAGCGCGGCAGGTGCGACTTCTGCGGCGAACCGGACCTGCCGGTGCGCAGGGATTTCGAAAACCCGCTCTCGTTCGGGGGCGAGGCGAGGCCCGCTTTCCTGTGCGAGGCGTGCGACCGGCCGCAGCAGGACCGGTGAACGGCAGCGCGCGGATCGGGATCGTCGGGTGCGGCTACATCGGCAGCGCCGTGTACCGCCACGTGGCCGGCAATCCCGGGCTCGGCCTGGAGGTGGCGTTCGTCAACGACATCGACCCCGCCAGGCTGGCGGAGATCCCCCCGCACCTCAGGCTCGCCGACCTCGCCGGCTTCGCCCGCTTCCGGGCGGACCTGGTGGTCGAGGTGGCCCACCCTTCGGTGTCCCGCGATCACGGCGCCGCCATCCTCGAGGCCACCGACTACATGCCGCTGTCGCTCACCGCCCTGGCCGACCCCGGTCTCGAGGAGAAGCTGGTCTGCACTGCAGGCAGGAACGGGACTTCCCTCTACATCCCGCACGGAACCGCCGTCGGCCTCGAGGCGCTGGAGGAGGGGCGCGACTCCTGGGAGGAGGTGACGTTCACGATGAAGAAGCCGGCCGGCAGCGTCGACCGCGGCTCCCTGCCGGAGTCCGCCCGGGGGCAGAAGGAGGGAGCAACCGTGCTCTACGACGGCCCGACCCGCGGCATCTGCCCGCTGTTCCCCCGCAACGTCAACTCGCACGCGGCCGTGGCCCTGGCCGGCATCGGCTTCGACCGCACCCGCTCCCTGTTCATCGCCGACCCCGACCTCGAAAAGTCGTCCATCCACCTGCAGGCGCGCGGCCGGGACGTCGAGATGAGCCTGAGGCGCTCCAGCCCGATGACGGGGGTCAGCTCGCAGGTGGTCCTCAGCTCCATCCAGTCAAGCATATCCAGGGTCAAGGGGGCTGGAAGCACCGTCCGGATCTGCTGACCCCCATGTCCGTGACAGCCCCATGCCAGCGTGCCCGGCGCCCCTCCCGGGAGTTGCCGGCGGCCGCTGCAAACCGGAATCGAGACTCATGAAAGCACTCCTGCTGCGCCGGAAAGACGGCGAGATCTCCGCGTCGGTCGAAGAAGTCGGAGAAGACCAGCTCCCCGAGGGGGAAGTCGAGGTCGCGGTCGAATACTCCTCCCTCAACTACAAGGACGGCCTCGTCCTCAACGGGCTCGGCGGCCTGGTCAAGGAGTACCCGCACGTGCCCGGCATCGACCTGGCCGGCACGGTGAGGGCCAGCTCCGACCCCGGCTTCGCGCCCGGGGACGCCGTGGTCTCGACCGGGTACCGCGTCGGCGAGCTGTACTGGGGAGGGTACGCGCAGCGGGCGCGGCTGCGGGCCGCATGGCCGGTGAAGCTGCCGCCGGGCCTGTCGGCGCGCGCCGCGATGGGCCTCGGTTCGGCCGGGCTCACCGCGGCCATCTCGCTTGAGGCGCTGGAGGCCCACGGCCTGGCGCCGGGACAGGGGGAGGTGCTGGTAACCGGGGCCGCCGGTGGGGTCGGTTCCTTCTCGGTGCTGCTGCTGTCCGCCCTCGGGTACGAGGTGGCCGCCTCGACCGGCCGTGCCGAGCTGGCGGAATATCTCGAAGGTCTCGGGGCGGCGAAGGTCGTGCCGCGGTCGGAACTGTCAGAGACCACCGGCAAACCTCTCGAAAGCGCCCGCTGGGCCGGCTGCATCGACTCGGTGGGGGGGACCACCCTGGCCCGGGTGCTGGCGCAGATGGATCACGGCGGCTCGGTTGCCGCGGTCGGCCTGGCCGGCGGCAGCAAGCTCGAAACCACGGTGATCCCCTTCCTGCTGCGCGGAGTCAACCTCCTCGGCATCGACTCGGTGACCTATCCCGGGGAGCGCCGCTATGCCGCGTGGCAGCGGCTGGCCGACGTGCTGCCGGCGGAGGGCATCGACTCGATCTGCACCCTGGCGGGTCTCGACGACCTGCCGCGGCTGGGACGGGAGATCCTCGACGGCAAGGTCCGGGGCCGGGTCGTCGTCGACGTCAACGCCTGAAGCCGCGCTACCGGCCGGGGCAGGCAACAGAAACCGCCCCGGCAGAAAGAACCGTTCGGACATGAGGAGAATCGCCATGGCCGCCGCCGCAACCGCCTCCCTCGGCTTCGCCGAGACCGATTTCCATGTATCCCCGCAGGGGGACGACGGCGCCCCCGGGACGCGGGCGCAACCGCTGGCGACCCTCGAAGGTGCCCGGGACCGCGTGCGCCGGCACAAAACCCCGGAGACACCGCTGACCGTCTGGTTCGCCGGGGGGACCTACCGGTTCGCGGAGCCGGCCGTTTTCTCCGCCGAAGACTCGGGAACCGAAGCGGCTCCCGTGACCTACCGGGCGCTTCCCGGGGCCGGGGTGCGCTTCAGCGGGGGGCAGCCGGTCGGCGGATGGCGCCCGGTCACGGACGAGGACGTCCTCGCCCGTCTGCCCGAAGAGGCGCGCCCCCACGTGCTCGTGGCCGACCTGCGCGCCCGGGGGATCGACGACTACGGCCGCCTCGGCCGGAGGGGATCCGCCTCGGGCATCCCCCGGGAGGAGTACGGCTGGGCCGAGGCGGAGCTGTTCTGGAACGACGAGCCGATGACCCTGGCGCGCTGGCCGAACGAGGGGTTCCGCGGCATTCACGAGGTCGAGGGGGAGGAGCGCGTCACCGTCGACAGCGACCGGCTCGGGCGCTGGGTCGGGGAGGCGGAGCCGTGGATCCTCGCCTACTGGCGCTACGACTGGGCCGAGCTGTACGAGCCGATCGCCGGCCTGGAGCCGGCGCACCGGGTGCTGCTGCGTTCAACCGATATCACGCCGAGCTACGGCATCGCCCCGGGAAAGGCGCGGTGGTACGCGTTCAACCTGCTCGGGGAGATCGACCGCCCGGGGGAGTACTACATCGACCGCGGCAGCGGCCTGCTCTACTTCTGGCCGCCCTCCCCGTCGGGAGAGGCGGTCCTGTCCCGTTCCGACGGACTGGTGCGGGCGGTGGATCTGCGGCACGTGACCTTCCGGGGCATCGCCTTCGAAGCCTCGCGGGGAACGGCGATCGCCATCGAGGGCGGAGCCGGCTGCAAGGTGGTGGGCTGCACGATCCGCAACGTCGGGGGGCGGGCGGTGCAGGTGGACGGCGGCTCGAACCACGAGGTCTACGGCTGCGACGTCTACTTCACCGGCACCGGCGGCATCTTCCTGAACGGCGGGGACCGCGCCACCCTGACCCCGTCCGGCCACCGCGCCGAGAACAACCACGTCCACCACTACGCGCGGCGGAAGCGCACCTACCAGTCCGCCATCAGCACCTGGGGGGTGGGCGCGCGCATCTCCCACAACCTGATTCACGACGGCCCCCACATGGCGCTGGCGGCGGCGGGCAACGACCACGTCGTCGAGTACAACGAGATACACAACGTCGTGTACGAAAGCCGCGATGCCGGCGCCTTCTACGTCGGCCGCGACTTCACCCAGCGCGGCACGGTGCTGAGCTACAACTACTGGCACCAGATTCTCGGGGCCGACGGGCACGGGGGCATGACGATCTACCTCGACGACCAGCAAAGCGGCCACCACATCCACGGCAACCTCTTCGAGAGCGTGACCAACGCCGTCTTCATCGGCGGCGGCGTCGACAATTCGGTGACCAACAACGTCTTCATCGACTGCTGGACGGCGGTCCATCTCGACAACCGCGGCATGGGCTGGCAGAAGGGGATGGTCCAGGACACCTCCTGGACCTTCCACAAGGGGCTGCGAGCGGTGCCGTACAAGAGCGATGTCTGGGCGCGGCGCTACCCGACCCTGCCGGGGATTCTCGACGACATGCTGGGGGTGCCGCAGCGCAACCTGATCCGCCGCAACATCAGCGCCGGCGGCATCTGGGACGACATCAACAACGCCACCAGGAAGTTCCAGACCATCCAGGACAACCTCGCCTTCGACGGCGACCCGGAATGGGTCCGCCTCGTCAAGGACGACCGGGGCCGCCCGGTCAGGCTGGAGTTCCGGGACCCCGAGGCGGTCTCGGAGATAGGCTTCGAGCCCCTGCCGCTGGCGCGGATGGGGCTGTACGAGGACGAGCGCCGCGCCAGCTGGCCGGTGGTCCACGAGGTGAGGCCGGTGCAGTTTCCCGAGCCGGTCCCGCAGGCCGACCTGCCACCGGACCCGGTGTTCACCGTGTCGCGCTCATCCGCCGGGATAACCGTGGACGGCGAGCTGCAGCCGGAGGAGTGGGCCGGCCTTTCGCCGGAGGCCGCCATGGTCCTCGAAGCGCACGTTTCGGGAGCGCTCGTCGAGCCGGCGGCGCGGGCGTGGCTGACCCATGACGGCAGCGCCCTCAGAGTGGGCCTGGTCACCGGGCTCCCCGAGACCCGCGATCTCGGGACTGTCTGGGGGGGCAGCGACGGGGTCGAGCTCGCCTTCAAGGCTGCCGACGACCTCTTCGCCGAAACGCAGGTGCTGCGCGGCTACACCGAAGGGACCTGGGAGACCACGGACGAGACGGGGGCGGGCGAGGAGGCGAGGCAACGGCTGGCCAGCGGGGTGAGGTACGGGGCGCGCGTCGGAGACGGCCGGTGGAGCGCCGAGTGGGTGGTGCCCCTGGCCAACCTCGGGATCTCGCCCGGCGAACGCATCCGCTTCAACCTCACGGTGAGGCGGATAAGCGGCCAGTGGTGGATCATGTGGAGGCCGACCAAGGGACAGAGCTACGACGTCGACGGGGTCGGCAGTCTGTACCTGGCTCCCTGAGCACCGTCCAGGCGGTGGGCAGCGCTGTCGACCGCTTCAGGAGGGTTCGTTCCAGCGGCTGTCGCTGTGGGAGACCGACCACATGCGCGGTTTGTAGGCGCCGCCGGCGCCGGCAGGGGTGCCGAGCCTGCGGTGGCGTTCCGGCCAGGTCCAGAACGGGCGGCCGGCAAGCAGCTCCCTGACCTCTTCGGGCTGGGCATCGAGGAACTCCGGGGTCGGCTCCCACCCGGCCATCGCCATGTCCTTGGGATGCGAGTACCCGCCGATGATGATGGCGCGCTCCTTCTCCCCCCGGTTCTGCCCGGTGGCGTGGATCAGGGTTTCGCACATCACGAGGGTCGACCCGGCCGGGGCCGCCACCTGGTGGACGAGGGCGGGATCGTCGTACGCGGCTCCGACCATGTCGTCCTCGCTGCAGTTGAGCTTGTGGCTGCCGGCGATGACGGCGGTGCCCCCGTCCTCCGGGCCGAGGTCCCTGAGGTTGGTCAGGGTCTTGACGAAGGTGCAGTGGTAGAGACCGCCGTAGGTGTAGCTGTCGAAGCCGGGCTGGCCGCCGCGATGCCACTGGTAGCGGAACCGGACCCGGGGGTCGAAGTCCGGGAGGCGGCGGTTGACGATGGCCGCGGACTCGTCGAGCCGCACCTTGCCGCCGATCACCTCCTCGACGAGGGCGACGAGCCGGGGGTGGGTGAGGTAGCGGCAGAACGCCGGGTGCGCCTGGAGGAGGTGGCCCCAGCAGAAGTAGTGCGGCGGTTTCCAGGTCTCGGCGAGGGCGCCGTCGATCACCGCTTCGGCGGGGTTCTCCTCGGCCCCGAAGCGGGCGCGCAGCTCCTCCAGGGCGTCCAGCAGCTCCTCGCACTCGGCCGCCGAAAGGGTGTTCTCGATGACGACGTAGCCGTTGACCTCGAAGTACAGCCGCTGCGCCGGGGTCATCGCCGGGAAGGAGTCGTCGGTATGCGATCGTTGTTCAGCCATGGAGTCCGTGGTGAGGTGCGATGAGGTGGAAGAGGGGAGCGATCCCTTTCGGGAATTTCGGGAAGTCCTCCGGCGGCTGCGAATGCCATGGGACAGAACCCGGTCGGGACCGCAGGGCGAGGCGTGTATCGGGCAGGACTGTTATCCATTCACCTTCCTGCCCCGTCATGTATTCAGGGGGTTTGATTGTGGAAGCATCACGAAACCCGCCACCCTGGCCAACATGTTGGCCGCATGTATCAGGTCATGCCAAAGCCGAAGGACCGGATGGCAGACTTCGACACCATCTCCAAATACCTGGTTCAGACCTATCCCGGAGATTTCGCTCGTTTCACTCTCGGTCGAGACGACGTCGAAGTCCTGGAACTGCTCGACAACGAGCAGCCCACTCCGCAAACCTCTCGAACCGATAGCACCCTTCGCGTACGTATTGACGGGGAGGAGGTTTTGGTCCACACGGAATTTCAAACCACCGACAGCACCCTGGTCCCTATGCCGAGACGCATGGCCGGCTATATCGGGCGCGCCATTGAACGCCATGGCCTGCCGGTTTTTTCCAGCGTCCTCTACCTGCGCCCCAATGCCGGCAGAAGGGATTCCGGTCTGAGCGGGTTGGTTTACGGGTCGGGAACCATTACTGATCTTATCTCCAGGGAGGGCGTCATGGATATCCTGCGCGAATCGTCTTTTGCTCAATACCTCACCCAACAGGCCAGAGAGGAAGGCATTGAGCAAGGGCTCCGGGAAAGTATCCGCGACGTGCTGGAGATTCGGTTCGGTCTCGGCGCGGCGGACACTTCAGCCCCCCTCGTTGCGGCTATCAATGACGTGCAACGCCTCAAGCGGTTGCTCCGGACGGCGATCCAAGTGGCCAGCCTGGAGGAATTCCGGAAACTGGTGGAGGCTGCGGAGCAGGAGGGCGGTTAAGGGGGGGAACTGAATTGCTATTGCGTCATTGCCGCCTGATGGCGGTAGGGGACAAGTCAGAAATCCTGCTGCTCGAGCAGCAGTCGTTGGTAAGCCGCCGGGTGGCGATTCCCGGCGGCTTTTTTGGTTGAAACCCGGAAACGCTCAGGGTCATGAAGTTCCTCCGAGTCCCGGACGGAAGTGTGCTGCATGGCGGTTGCGCAGGTGGGCCGCCAAACAGCGGCTCGAAAGGCTGGCATTTTGGGGTACCCGGGGGGCCATCACAGGCAGCAGAACGCAAAAGGCAGCAGTCGAAGCTCAGGCTACGAACCAGCGCATCCCGCACCTGAGCTCGCGGTCCTCGAAGCCCAGGCTGTACGGGTCGCAGCGACGGAAGGCGACGGCGCCGTCGGTGCGCACGACGAGCCAGCCGAAGTCCCAGTTGCCGGACTCGTAGCGCATCGGGACAGCGGGCCGCACCCGGATCACCGGCTGGGTGCCGGCGATGAACAGCCGCCGGTCCGTGTAGTAGTAGCAGGAGTGGGTTTCGACGAAGAGCTCGTGCCGCATGCCGCCGCCGAGGTCGGCGCACACGCCCTCGATGCCGACCTTGACGGCGCTGCCCCGCGCGAACGCGTCGGCGAGCTCGGTGACCGAGCCCCCGGTGACGCGGCCGCCGGCCTCGTGGGCGAGCACCTGCCGCCAGCGGTCGCTGACGTTGAAACGGAAGCGGTCGAAGTCGTAGACGAAGTTGTAGCTCGGGGCGTTGGTGCCGGTGTCCCAGCTGTCCTGCGCGTGGTACTTCGGCATGCCACCCGGCGACTGAGGCTCGGAGGGTCCGGGTCCGCCGCGCGCGATTTCTCCGTCGAGATGGGGCCGGGCTATCGCCTGGCCGCCGTCCTGGTTGTAGAGGAAGAAGGACATCGACGGGCGCGGCCCGAAGCCCACAGGAAGCTCCACCGGCTGCCGCAGGCTCATGATCCCGGCGGCCCAGCGGCCGTCGACGAGGTAGGTGACGCGGAATTCGGCGACTTCCTGGACGAGTTCGTCGCTGTCGGAGGTGACGTCGATGTGCTCGTTGTGGCGGAACTCGGTGTAGATGCGCAGGTCCTGGCCGGCGCCGACCGCTTCGGCGAGGGCCTTCTCGCTGCCGCCGGAGAGGTTGCGGGCGGCGTCGAGCTCGAGGACGCATCTCCATCTGCCGGTCGGGTTGTCCACGGGATCTCCTTTCTTCGCGGGGGCGGGGCCTGAACCTCGGGATCGGCTCGCCGAGTGGTGGTTGTTGCTGAGGCAGGGCGGCGTCGCCTCGTCGCCGGTCAGGGCGTCGGGCACCCGGTGGTTCCACTGGTCGCGCGAGAATCGCGGCGGAAGGCGAAGCCGTTCACAGGGGCGAAAATACACAGGCTCCCGCGCGTTGCCACCACTCCGGGGCTTGGCGTTCTTTTGCCGCCGAACCCGCCTCAGAGGACCCGCCCATGCTGAAAGCAGGATTCATCGGCGCCGGCGGCCGCGCCCGCAGCGCCCACTACCCCGCCCTCGCCCGCCTCGACGGCGTCGACATCGTCGCCGTATGCGAGCTCGACCCGGAGCGCATGAAGCTGGTCGTCGACGAGTACGGCTTCGAAAGGACCTTCAGCGACCACCGCGAGATGCTGGCCACCGTCGACCTCGACGTCGTCTACTGCGTCATGCACGAGAGGTGGCTGCTGCGCCCGGCCCTCGACTGCCTCAACGCCGGCAAGCACCTGTTCATCGAAAAGCCCCCGGGGGCCAACAGCGCCGAGACCCGGCAGATGCTCGACGCCGCGGTCGCCAACGACGTCTTCTGCACCGTCGGCCTGCAGCGCCGCTACGCCGCGGTCAACCGCGAGGCCGTGCGCCGCGTCGCCGCGAAGGGGCCGGTGTCGGTCGCCAGCGTCACCTTCAACAAGCAGATCCTCGACGGCGACGGCCGCGAGTTCAGCACCACCCTGTGGGACGACGTCGTCCACGTCGTCGACCTGCTGCGCCACATGGCCGGCGGCGAGCCGCTCGAGGTCAAGGCCTACCGCGATTCTTTCGGCAGCCGCAGCCGCAACTGCTACACTTCGATGATCCGCTTCGACAGCGGCGCCACCGGGGTGGTCTTCGGCAACCGCGCCTCGGGCGGCCGCGTGCTGCGCTCCGAGCTGCACGGCGTCGGCATCGGCTGCTACATGAAGATCCCCGGGGAGATCGAGATCGTCGAGGACGGCGAGACCACCGTCATGGGGGGCTGGGAGGTCGACGGCGTCCCCGAAGAGGACGTGCGGGCCTACGAGGGCACCCTCACCCTGCACGAGCACTTCATCGACTGCATCGAAAACGGCAGCGTGCCCCTGACCGATCTGCGCGACGTGATCCACACCATAGAGCTCGTCGACCGGATCGAGGGACCGCTGCCCTGACCGGTTCCCGCGCGCCCCGTTCCGCGGTTACTTTGGCGCGCGGACCCAGAGCTCGAGGAGACGACAACATGCCGGGACTGACCGAACGACAGCTCGACCTTTACAAACAGCAGGGCTACCTGCTGATCGAGGAGGTGTTCGACCCCTCCCTGTTCGACGCCCTGAAAGGGGAGCTCGACGGGATGGTATCGGCGGGAGCGGAGGGTGCCCGGGCGGAGGGTCGCCTCGACGACCTGTTCGAGAACGAGCCGTTCTCCCGCCGTCTCGCCCGCGTCGCCGAGGCGCTCGGCCACCCCGAGGAACTGCTGCGGCCGTTTCACGGCAAGCTGCGCACCCCGGGCATGTTCGAGATCGTCACCGCCCCGGCCATCCTCGACATCGTCGAGTCCGTCATCGGCCCGGAAATCCTCGCCCACCCCCAGTTCAACCTGCGCGCCAAGCTCCCCGGCCAGGACGAGGGGGTCGTGCCCTGGCACCAGGATCTCGGCTACCTGCAGCCCGACGCCTCGGACACCTTCATGGTGAACTTCTGGATCCCGATGGTCGACGCGACCCGCGAGAACGGCTGCATGGAGGTGATCGCCGGCAGCCACAGGGCCCCCCTGATCCCGCACGAGCACGGCATGGGGCCGGCGGGCAACTTCAAGGGGATCCCCGACGAGCACCTGCCCCCGGGGGAGCAGGTCCCGTGCGAGATCGCCGTCGGCGGCGTGCTGCTGATCATGCACAAGACCCTGCACCGCTCCATCCCCAACCGCTCCGACCACATCCGCTGGAGCCTCGACCTGCGCTACAGCGACCCGGCCATGCCGACCGGGCGCGACAGCGTCCCCGGCTTCATCGCCCGCAGCGCCGCCGACCCGGACACGGTCTGCACCGGCGTCGAGCAGTGGGACGGGATCATGGCCGCCGGCCCGGTCAGCGGCTGATTTTATTCGATTTGTACGGCGCCTGACACGGACCCGGAGCAAGCGGGGCCGGAAGCGCCGATTCGATACGCCGGTCCGCAGTTCCTTCGGTTCCGCTGGCGTTACGGCCCGGGACCGAGGCCCGGGTCCGGGCTACTTCGGTGCTCCCTCTCACGGCTGCGATCTTTGGGGGTTCAGCGAGGGCCGCCCGGCGATCCTGCCTGCCCCCTTGGCTCGCTGTCCGGTTACGGCCGCGAATACGGCTCGGGATCCTGGCTCTCAGAAGCGGAGGCTCGCCAGTTCCATCCTGACTTCAAGAGCCGGCGTCCCCATCCCGTCCCCGCCAACTGCCCCCGGGGAAGGAAGCAACCCCGGCACGGGCAGGCCCGGGCCCGAAAAGTCCGGTCCGGGTCTCGAAGAACCGCCCGGGTCCCTCGAGGCGAAAAACTCCTGCGTCGCCTCGTGGTTCCGGGTGAACCAGGTCCCGGCTCCGAGCCCGAGGATCCCCCCTGCCAGCATCATGCCGTAGGTGGGAGGCTCCCGGTTGTGGAGGTCGGCCAGGACCGCGGTTCCCAGTCCGTACAGGGAGCCGACGATGCCGCCGAGATTGATCAGCCGCGCCCGTTCTCCGCTCATCCCGAGACGGGGAGCGAGGGCTCCCATTTTCAGCAGACCCAAGTTCCCCCCGGCCATGGCGCTGGCGAGGAGCGCGTCGCTGTCCGTAACCCCCAGGCTCCTTGCGGCGCACAGGGCGAACCACGCGCCCCATATCCCCCCGAAGTTGACCAGGGTCGCCTCGCCGGCGGTCACCCAGGTCCGGCGCACGATGGAAGAGGCGGCCGCGAACCCGAGGGCGCCCCCGCCCATGCTCGCCCCGACCACGGTCTTGTAGCCGCTGCCGGCCAGGACCGCCGCTCCGATACCCTGCCAGGTCCCCCAGGCTCCGCCGAGGGCGAGCAGGGAAGCCTGCCCGTTGCCGACCGGTGCTTCCCGGGTCCGGTCGAGAGAGGTCATCATGCCGACGACGGGTCCGCCGATCATCCCCAGGTAGACCAGCTCCTCCGACTCGACCAGGATGCCGGCGCCGATGCCGACCCAGGTCGCGTACACGGTTCCGAAGACGGTCAGCCCCACCCTGGCGGGGGGGCTGATGGCGATCTCGACGCTCTCCATGCGGCGGATCTCCTTCTGCTTCTGGAGGGCCAGGGCGGCGTACGCACTTTCTCCGTACTCCGCGGAGATCCAGTCGAGGCGCCGCAGGGCCTTGTCGTACTCCCCCCGGTCCGTCAGTCCGGCCGCGGCCTCGTACAGGATCCTGGCTTCCAGAACCTCGGGCTGCTCCCCATCCCGCTGAGCGCAGAGCTGGCACGGCAGCCAGAAGACCGCCCACAGTACCGGGATCGCCCACCCTTTCGAGAGCATGGCTTCCGTTCAGAACCTGACTGTCAGCAGAACCGCGCGAAGGGCCGCCTGGGGATGCGACCGGGGTCCCCCTGCCAACCTGCCGTCAGCGGGGGCAGGGAACCGAGGGGCATGTACACCCCCACCCCATTCCACTGCCATCGGTGAGCTTTGCCGGCCAGGGGCCGGCCCGCCCCATTTCGACAACAATCGAGCCCTGCCCCGGGAGAAGGCTCCGGATGGGAGCTCCCGCTGCCTGATCGCGAAACCGGACCAGAGACCGGCGATTCCTCCCGCCGTTATGATGCCCATGGGCACCGTGGCGTTTTCGAAGCTGCCTCCCAGGGCGAGCAGGCCGACGATGCCGGTGGCCATGAAAGTGCCCGCCACTCCCCCGAGGTTGATCAGGCGGGCCTGCTCCCGGGTCAGCCCGACCCGGGGGACCAGCATCGCCACGGCGGCGAGGCCGAGGTTCCCACCTGTCAGGGAACTCTTCAAAACCGCGTTGTCGTCCGCTTCGGCCATGACCGAGAGGCAGAAACCGAACCACGTTCCCCAGATACCCCCGAAGTCGAGAAGACTGGCGTCGCCCGTGCTGAGGTCGAAAACGCGTGTGATCGCCGCACTGCCGGCGATGCCGGCCAGTCCACCGGCCATCGAAAACGCGGTCAGCCGCCGCTCGGAGGGTTCGTCTGCGGAAGCGGCGGTCCATCCGAACCCCTGCCAGGTGCCCCAGAGACCCCCGAGCCGGACGAGGGCTCCCTGCCCCGGACTCAGGGCCCGGCCCCGGGTCAGGAGATGGGTGGCGGCCAGGCCGGCGGGGGCCCCGGTCATCATGCCCGCAGCCAGGGCCCGGTCGGAGTCGGCACCGGCGACGATGGCGGTGCCCACCCCCAGCCAGGTGGAGTAGAGGGTTCCGTACACGAGCGCGCCGGTGCGGCCCTCCCGGTCGCCGGGTCCGCGGCCGGCCAGATGCAGCCCCAGCTCTTCCAGGCGTCTCTTGCGCTCGGCGGCGATGGGGGCGAACAGGGTTCGGGGATACCTCGCGGTCAGGTCGTTCAGGTAGCCGTAAGCCGTTCCATACCGCCCGTCGGCGAGGGCCCGGAACGCGCTCTCGTACAGCTCCCGGGCTTCTGTTTCCCCGGAAACTCCGGCGCCGCCGGCTCCCTCCGGGTCCCCGAGCGCGGGGGTCGGGACAAGGAGAATGGGCATTAACGCCGCCGCCACGGCATGCCGGAGGAAGCAGGGGGCCATGATGGCTGGCCGGGAAGACCTGGTTGAAGATTGCCGGGGTAACAGCGTCGCGATGGTCGGGAGGCAGTTCATTGGAAAGGCGCCGGGGTGGGTGGTACTGCCGACTGCAGCGGATTTTACCGGAGTAATCTTGCGCTCGACCGGACCTCCGACAACCGCCCTATTTGAAACAAACCGGATTACCGGACCCGAATAGCCGTCGCCACCGGGCCGCGCAAGCCGGTCAGTTCACCTGCGATTTTTTGGGATACAACTCCACAGTTGTATTGATAATTCGGGAGTCGGGGTCACATTTCCCCTGTCGCGCCGGTGCACGGGGAATGGCAGGAGACCTGCGCTCCCCCGGGTTGTGACAGGGTTCCCGGCTTCCCGGTCCGTTGCCGCCCCCATGTGCCCTCGTTACTATTCGCCGGGCCGACCGCCGCCCCATTCCCATGTGGAGCGGACTTGCGCTTCTTCCCCCCGGAAACAGGAACCCGTGGTTACCATTCGCCCATGCTGCTGACCGACGCCCACCCCCGGATGGAGCGGGACCTGCGCTTCTTCCCCGCGGAGAACAGCAACCCGAAAACCCTCACCCGCGCCCAGGTCGACCAGTTCAACGAGAAGGGGTTCGTCTTTCCCCTCGACGTCTTCGACGAGTCCGAGGCCGGGGCGAACCGCGCCTGGTTCGACGACCTGATGCAGCGGGCCGCCGCCGCCGGCCACAACAGCTATTCGATCAACGGCTGGGACAAGTACTGTTCCCGCATCTACGATCTCGCGGTCGAGCCCCGCATCGTCGATTACGTCGAGGACCTGCTCGGACCGGACCTCGTCTGCACCATGACCCATTTCTTCTGCAAGGAACCGGGGGAGACCAAGCAGGTCGCCTGGCACCAGGACGCTTCCTACTGGGCGATCACCCCGAGCAGGATCGTGACCGTGTGGCTGGCGATCGACGACGTCGGCATGGACAACGGGCCGATGACGGTGATCCCCGGCTCCCACCTGCACGGCCAGATCCCGTACGAGAAGCTGGGGGACATGTCTGCCAACGTGCTCAGCCAGTCGGTGCCGAACCCGCTCGACTGGGGGGACGAGCCGGTCCCGTTCGTGATGAGGGCGGGCCAGGTTTCCCTGCACAGCGACCTGCTGCTGCACGGCTCGGTGCCGAACAGCTCGGCGCGCAGGCGCTGCGGCCTGACCCTGCGCTACAACCCCCCGGACGTGCGCTTCGAGGAGAACCTCGCCCCTGTCGGCATCATCGTCAGGGGCAGCGACCCGTCCGGGTACTGGCGGCACCGGGAACGCCCGGAAGGGAACGGGATTCCCGCCCCCAGGACCGGGTAAGGGCCCGCCCCGCAACCGCCCCGGCCATGTCAAGCAATCCAGTCCCCAGGGAGGACCGCCTCCTTCGGGTAGGCGTTCTCGGCTGCGGGCCGATCGCCCAGATGGCTCACCTCGACGCCTGCCGCAAGGGGCGCAACACCGAGCTCTACGCCATCTGCGACGCCGCCGCGGACCTGGTCGAGAAGATGGCCGCCGTGCACGAGCCGGCGGTTGCCTACCGCGACTACGCCGCCATGCTCGCCGACCCCCGGGTGGAGGCCGTCGTCGTCGCCACCAGCGACCCCTTCCACGTGCCGCTGAGCCTGGAGGCGGTCGCGGCCGGCAAGCACGTCCTCGTCGAGAAGCCGCTCGGCACCTCCGTCGAGGAGTGCGAGGAGCTGCGCGCCAGGGTCCGCGAGGCCGGGGTGACGCTTCAGGTCGGCAACAACTGGCGCTTCGACCCCGGCTTCCGCTTCGCCGGCGACTTCATCGCCGCCGAGATGGGGGAGCGCGTCGCCATCAAGGTGTGGTACTACGACTCGGCCGACCGCTACACGATGACGGACAACCTGCTGCCGGTGATCGCCGCCAGCGAAGGCTCGAAGCGGCCCGAGGCCGATCCCAAAGCGGACCGCCAACGCTACCTGTTGATGACGCACGGCGCCCATGCCTTCGACGCCGCCCGCTTCGCCGGGGGGCCGATCGCCGCGGTCAGCGCCCGCCACCTCCAGCGCGCCGGCTCCCATTGCTGGTTCGTCGCCGTCGAGTACGCCGACGGCTGCCTCGGCCACCTCGACCTCTGCGTACCGCAGCGCGGGGACGTCGAGTTCGGCTTCCGCGCCATCGGCGAGCACGGCAGCGTCCTGGCAAGGGGCGGGCTGATCTGGTATCACAAGTCGAGCTACGTCGAGTGCTTCTCGCAGAAGGACGGGGTGTACCGCCGCCCCCTCGGGGAGGACGCCTACACCTACCGGCTGCAGCTCGAAGGGTTCGCCGACGCCGTTCTCAGGGGGGAGCCGCAGCACGGGGCCGACGCCGACGACGGCACCGCCGCGGTGCGCGCCCTCGTGGCGGTTTCCCAATCGTCCCGAAGGGGTGGAGCCAGGGTCGCGGTCGCCGACGTCGAAGGAGGCGTCTGATGGAACTGGGAATCTTCTCGAAGCACTTCGAGCGCCCCCTCATGGAGGAGGTGTTCGACGCCGTCCGTTTTCACGGTCTCACCTGCGTCCAGTTCAACTTCGAGACCGCCGGCATGGAGACCCTGCCCGAGAGCATCGACGATTCGCTCTGCGGCCACGTCAGCGGTCAGATGGCCCTGCGCGGGGTGTCGATGGCGGCGGTCTCGGGGACCTTCAACATGATCCACCCCGACCTCGAGCAGCGGCGGCAGGGCCTGGAGCGCCTGCGCCGGCTGATCGCCGCCTGCCCGCGGCTCGGGGCGCCGGTGATCACCCTCTGCACCGGCACCCGCAACCCCGGGCGCATGTGGGACCCTCACCCGGACAACGGCACCCCGGAGGCCTGGAACGACCTGGTCGAGTCGCTCGCCTCGGTGCTGCCGCTGGCCGAGGAGACCGGGGTCACCCTGGGCTTCGAGCCGGAGGTCGCCAACGTCGTCGATTCGAGCCGCAAGGCGCGCCGCCTCCTCGACGAGGTCGCCTCGCCCCGGCTCGGGGTCGTCATCGACGGCGCCAACATCTACCACGAGGGGGAGCTGCCGCGCATGGGGGAGATTCTGAAGGAGGCGTTCGACCTCCTCGCCGGCGACATCGCCCTGGCCCACGCCAAGGACCTCGACCGGGACGGCGAGGCCGGCAACCTCGCCGCCGGCACCGGGCTGCTCGACTACGACCTCTACCTCTCCCTGCTGGGGCAGCTCGCAGAGCCGGTCCCGCTGATCCTGCACGGCCTCGACGAGGACCAGGTCGCCGACAGCGTCGCCTTCCTGCGCTCCCGGCTGCCGGCCTGAGCGGCGATGGCGCGCAGGCTTCGCTGCTCGGCTTCCCTCTGGTCCGCGGACCTGTCGCGGCTTGCCGAAGAGATCCGCCGCGTCGAGCCGTACTGCGAGCGCTTCCACCTCGACGCCGCCGACGGCCGCCTCGTCGACACCATGCTGTTCTTCCCCGATCTCGTGGCCGCGCTGCGGCCGCACACCCGGCTGCCGTTCGAGGTTCACCTGATCACCCGCGACCCGCTGATCTGGGTGGAGCCGTTCGTCTCCGCCGGGGCTGACGTCGTCATCTTCTACCCCGGAACCGGCAGCGGCATCCCCGAAACGATCGCCGCGGTGCGCGAGGCCGGGGCCCTTCCGGGAATCTCCCTGGCCCTCGGCGACGACCCCGGTGTAGTGGACCCGTTCTGGCCGCAGCTCGACACCGTCACCGTCGTCGGCACCGAGATCGGCATCAAGGGAGCGGACATGGACCCGGCGGTCCCCGGGCGCATCCGCCGCTGCCGCGCCGCCATCGACGGCGGCGGCCACCGTACCCTGGTCGAGGCGGACGGGGGAATCCGCCGCCACACCGTGCCGCAGATCGCCGCGGCCGGCGCCGACTTCATCGTCCCGGGGTCGCTGATGTTCGGCGAGGATCCGGCGCGGATGCGTACCTGGCTGGAGACCCTTCAGGCATGATTCACACGCCCCGCGTCGAAATCAGGTACTGCGTCAAGTGCCGGTGGCTGCTGCGGGCCGCCTGGACCGCCCAGGAGCTGCTGACCACGTTCGCCGAAGAGCTCGGCGAGGTGGCGCTGGTGCCGGGCGACCCCGGCGTCTTCGAGGTGCGCGTCGGCGGGGAGCTGGTCTGGTCGCGTGAGGAACGCGGCCGCTTCCCGGAGATGAAGGAGCTCAAGCAACTGGTGCGGGACCGCGTCAGCCCGGACAAGGACCTCGGCCACTCCGGAGCGTAATCCCCTCGACGATGCCGTTGACCCCCTGAATGCAGTCGACTTATCCGCCCATCTGAGCGGTGCGCCTGACCATCCACTCCACGTAGCTCTTGCGGGTCATGCCGCGGCGCCTGGCTTCCGAGTTGATTACAGTGGCCACGCCGGCATCGACCACGAGGTTGAGCCGGACAGAGCGGCTGCGAGACGGGCGAACCAGCAGGATCGTGGACAAGGTGCTGTCGGCAGGAACATCAACAGCCTCAAGGGAGCTCGGGTCCGGATTGCAATGGACCGGGCAACGCCCGGCGACACCGTGCGGTGCCTTGGGACAACAATGGTGCAGCCAACCTTCCGCGCCAGGCACCCAGTCGCAACACCACCTTCCCCTGCAATCAGCCGAGCCCCAGAATTCCCAGGCTGTCACGGTGGATGATCTCCTCGAGCCTGTCCTCCGGCACCCGGGGCAGCTTCGTCCCCTCGACGATGTCGTTGACCCGGCGGATGTGGTCGACGGTCTCCCGCGCCGTGGCGATCGGGTAGTCGGACCCGAAAAGGATCTTGTCGAGCACGTTCCACTCCGTCGCCTTGATCATCTGCTCCCAGAACGAGAACGGGCGGTAGAAGTTCCCCGACAGGTCGGTGTAGACGTTGGGGTGCTTGCGCACCACGACGCAGGTCTCGGTCTGCCAGGGATGGCCGAGGTGGGCCATGATGATCTTCAGCTCCGGGTAGCGGGTGGCAAGCTCGTCGATGAGCAGCGGGTGGGCGTAGCGGATCGGGGCGTCGCGGATGGGCGAGGTCCCCTGGTGCAGCATCAGCGGCAGGCCCCGTCTCTCCGCCTCGGCGTAGATCGCCAGGGCGCGGGGGTCGAACGGGTCGAAGTTCTGGTAGTTGGCCCCCTGCTTGACGCCGGCGAGGCCGAGGTCGCCGTGGCAGCGCTCCAGCTCCTCGAGCGCGCCCGGGTCGTACGGGTGCAGGGTCATGAAGCCGATCAGGCGCTCCGGGTGGGCGGCGACGAAGGCGGCGATGCCGTCGTTGAGGTTGCCCCGGTACCAGGGCTCCTGCTCCGGCACATCCAGTCCGGGCAGCTTCGGCTGCTCTCCTCCCGGGTTGGTGGCGATGCTGAAGACGATCGACTTCTCCGCCGGCTCCTGGGCTTCGAGGTAGTCGTCCCAGCAGGTGGTCACCTTGACCGCCCGGTCGGGGCGCCAGACGTGGTTGTACTGGTCCGGCGCACCGGTGAGGGGGTCCTTGTAGAGCGGCGGATGGGTGTGGACGTCGACGATCATGGTATCATCCTCTCCTTCTGCAGGATGTCTCCCGCTATGGCGTAGGTCGTTCCGTGCATGGCGATCACCACCAGCCCGATGTCCTGGGCGAGGTAGCCCCCGGCGTACAGGTCGGGGACGTCGATCGACTCGTAGTTGTGGGGGTGCGTGCGCATCTGGTGCACCTGGAACCGGTACGGGTCGTGCTTCTCGAACAGGCGCAGCGGCGGGAATCCCTGGAAAACCGAGTAGTCCGGCCAGCCGCCGATCTCCTTGACGACGTGATCGACCTCGAGGCGGCGCTCGGAGCCGTTGCCCGCCAGGGTCGCCAGGATCGCATCGCCCGACGGAGCGAATTTCGCCGCCCGCGTTTCGTAGAGCGCTTCGAACCGCCTCCGGTCCCCCTCCATGATTTCGGCGATGCGGGCGTAGTAGGGAAGGCCCCCGCGGCTGTCGCCGATGAGGCGCCAATGCCGCTCCCGGGGCTGACGCATCGCGTAGCAGACCTTTCTGCCGGCGTCGTGGAGCTCGGTGGCCGCCCAGTCGGCGGAGCGGCCGCCGCCGATCACGAGCACCCGCTCCCCGGGGAAATCCTCCGCCTTGTCGAAATAGCAGTGCACGCCGGGCAGCTCTTCCCCCGGGATCCCGAGCCGCCGCAGGATGCAGCGCTGCCCGGCGGCGTAGACGAGGTAGCGGCAGGTGTAGCGGCGCAGCTGGCCGCCCCCAGGATTCTCGAACGGCTGCGGCACCGGGGCCGACCTCGTGCCCAGGGCCTGCCGCCGGCGGTGCCAGCCGGAGACGTCCCGCGTCGTCAGCATGAACCCCTCCTCGTGGGGCTCGATGCGCTCGACGCGCTCGTTGGTGCGCATGCGGGACTCCTGTCCGAAGCGTTCGGGAATCGCCCGGTAGTAGTCGACGAGGTGGCGCTTGAGGATAAGGTCGTTGACGTCGTCGAGGTCGACGGACCGCTCCTCGACGTGCTGCGCCAGGGGATGGAAGGCGAGCTCCATCCACTGCCCCGGCGACAGGGTCAGCAGGTTCTGCGGGACCTTGTTCCACACCCCGCCAACCTCCTCCTGGGTTATCAGCAGGTAGTCGAGGGCGGGGCCGGAGCGGAACTCCATGGCGATCTGGGCGAGGTTCTCGAACAGCTGCCTCGGGTGGTGGAGGATGCGGAACAGGTCGACGGGGGCCAGCTGCGGGGCGAGGCTGCGGAAGTCCATTCCCAGCAGGGTTCCCCTGGTCCGGGCCAGGAAATCTGCCAGCTGCGGGTACCGCTGCCGCAGGATCGGGCTTTCCCGAAAGTGCGGGTGCCAGCCCCCGAGCACGACAGCCAGCGCCAGGCCGGCGGGTCCGCCGCCGACGATGATGGCCGTGTGGTGTTCGGGCTGCGATGGGTTCATGGGAGAACGGTTTCCGGCGCGGCTCCGCCCGATACCTGGTCGAGCCGGTCCGGTCGGCTCGGAGCCCGAAAGCGCCGGATCACCGGTCAGGGGGTGAATCCAGAGAGAACACTGCCGGCGAAACCGGAAGAGCCGGGAAGATTCACCACAGCTCCGAAGTGCCAGTCCCCCTCTTCGAAACGGCGGGTGCAGCGCAGGCCCATATCCAGGGGAACCGGCAGCGAGAAGAGGTTGAAATCGGCGGTCAGCTCGGCGCCGGCGGTCTGGTAGGTCCTGGGAGGCCGGAAGCCCCCCTCGCCGCGTCCGTAATCGTAAAAGAAGCTGACCTTGACCCGCTGGAAGAACGCCAGCGCCCCCAGGTTCCAGTCCGGGTAGAACAGCGGCAGCCCATAGTCGGCCGTGCCCCGGAGAAAGCGGCGGTGGAAGCGGTAGCCGTAGCCGCGGACAAAGGTCTGTTCGCTGGCAAAGCGGTAGGGGAGGGCATCGGCCGCGCCCGGATCCTGCCATTCGTAACCGCCGGCCACCCGCAGGCTGTGATGAGCCGCCATGCCGGGGAAGAGCAGTCGCAGCCGCCCCGACAGCAAGGTGCCGGCGAAGTCCCCCGCAAAGGGGGTGTGGCGCCAGGTCAGCATCAGGCCCTGCCCCCGGGCCGGGGCCAGGTCGCGCGGCGCGGAGTGGCGCGACCGCGCGAAGACCAGCCGCCAGGTCAGCGGGGCGAAACGCCCGTTGTGGTTTTTGGTGAGGGTGTCCCGGACTGCCTGTTCCAGGCTGCCCGGGTCCGGCCAGTAGAGGTCGTCCCCGGGCCGGTTGAGGTCGTCCCTGCCGGCGATATCGGTCCATTCCGCCCGGGCGCTCAACTGGATGGAAGACTGCCAGGGGCCGCGGGACAGATTCAGGGGCAGGTCGACGCCGGCGCTCAGGCTCTTCTCGCTCCACCTGTCCGTCTCTTCTGTCTCGGTGACCTCGAGGCTGCCGTCTTCCACCTCTCGCGTTTTGAGCACGTACTCTCCTGCCCGCTCGCCCCAGCGCCCGCCGAAGCTGAAAACGGGATACCACGCCGCCAGGCTGAAATCCCCCAGGACGCTGAAAGCGCTCTCGTTGCTGTTGTATTCGACCCCGCCTCGCATGCTGCTGAGGTCGAGAAGATCGTTGGAGGTGAGACTCAGGGCATAAGACGGCGGCAAGGGACTGAAGGACCAACTGTGGACGTTGAGCAGATTGCCCAGCGGCCGGTAGCGGCTCACCGGATAGACCCGCTGCGGAATGTCCGCCAGCACGGGGCCGCCCTGCTCCTGGTCGATCAGCGGTTCGAAATACCGCAACTGGCGGTCGGGGGCCTGCCCGGCCGGCGTCCAGGCCGCCGGGTCCAGGAGCATTGCGGCGACGCGGTAGCCGTCGACGGTGTACTCCTGGAACAGGAGCGAATCGCCGGCAACCGCCGCGTGGGTGGCCGCCAGCGGCCGGGAGGTCACCCGGTAGCGGGCCCCGTCCGGCATGTGGACGGCGTGGATGTTGTCGATGCCCCCTTGGGGTGAGTCGAACAGCAGGTAGGAACCCCAGAAAACCGGCCAGCCGATGTCGGCGTGGGTGTGCGGCAGCACGATCCGTCCCCGGCCGTCGGCAAGGTCGATGAGCTCCAGGGCGTTGCCCTGTTCGTCCTGCCGCACCACGGCGATATGGCGCCCGTCCGGCGACCATGCCGGAGTGCGCCAGAAGACCCCGTCGGGCGCCGGGAAACGGGCCTGCCCGGCGCCGCTGGCAGTCTCCAGCAGCACGAGGTGGCAGCGCCGGTCCGGTCCGAACTCGACGGCCGCAACGCGTGCGCCGTCGGGAGAAGGAGCAGGCGCGAACAGCCTGGCCTTCCGGGTGATTTGGCGCATGCGGCCGCTGTCGATGTCCAGCACCACCACGTCGGAGAAGTCGCGGAAGCCCCAGCGCCGGTCCGGGGTGGAGCGGTTCCAGGCCGCCAGGCCGCCGCCGGCGCGGATGCCGCCGAGGGACTGGTAGAAGCGCAGGCGTTCCTCGCGGCCGCCGGGGTGCAGGCGAACCAGCGTCCACGGGTCGGCGAGGCCGCTCTTGCTCGCCAGCACGCTGCCGTCGGCCAGGGGTTGCGGGTACTCGTAGTTTGTCCAGACCCCCGGCCTGCTCTGCCCGGCGAGCAATCGCAACGGCGTCGTGGGAAGGCCTTCCTGCCGGGTCCGCCACAGCCCGGCCAGCTCGTCCATGGTGCGCTCGTAGGTGCGGGCGGCGCTGGCCCCGGTGTACTTCCCGAGGGCGCGGCTGAAGGCAAAGGGATGGAACCCCCAACGGGCGGTGCGGCCCAGCACCTTGTCCCAGGTCCCGGCGCCATGGCGGCGCTTGACGTAGGTCGTCAGGAAATACCCCAGCGGATAGTGACCGGGGTACCAGTCGCGGTACGAGCGGTGGTGGGCCTTGTAGTAGGAGTAGCGCCGTCCCTCCAGAAGCAGGGCGCGGATGTGCAGTCCGAACCGGGGTATGCGCCCGCGACCGGTCCGGCTCAATGCCGTCTCGATTCCCACCGCATCCCCTTCCCAGAACCACGGCGGCACCAGCAATCCCGCAATGGAGTGGCCCTGTTCGCCGAAGAAGAGCCAGGCCAGGCGGACCAGGCCCCGGCGCATGCGGTCGAACTGCACCACGTGGCGCATCTCGTGGACGGCCAGCAGCTGGTACCAATCGCCGCTGAGCCGCCCCGCGTCCTGGGGCGGGGTGCTGAACCAGACGCTGCGGCGCGGCGCCAGGGCGACGAAGCCGTTGGCCTGAGCCGACTGGTTGGCCAGCACCACGTCCAGCCGCTTCCGGGGACCCTTCAGGGTCTTGGAGACCGGGCCGTAGATGTGCTCGAGCGTATTGGCTGCGCGCTGGGCATCTTCGGTGATCGCCGCGGGGAAAATGACGTTGAACCGCTCCGTCCGGATGCGCCGCCAGTCCAGGCCGGGGGGGCTTTGCTGAGCGAACGCCGGGGCGGCGATCAGGGCCGCCAGGACGACTGTGGTCAGCAGGCTCGCGGGCGGCATGGAATCCTCCCCGGCGATGGTTGCAACGGAAAGCATGTTTTTCGGGAGGGTGTCATAAGGAAGCTTTCACGCTGCCCCGGCTTCATCGACCGGGATCGAGACCGATGGGGAACTATTGACTTGCCTCGGCCGCCGGACTTTCTCGCTGCACCTCGAGGAGCCTGAACCCCCCGGGTTCCAGGTCGAGCAGGGTGCGGCCGCGGACTTGCGGCAGGGAGGTCCCGGCCACCGCGTCGCGCGCCGGCCCCGTCAGCTTCAGCCCGACCTGCCGGCCGCGGTGGCTGCGCCTGTTGACGACCAGCAGGTGGGTGGCGGTGGTCCCGTCGCCGAAGAGGCCGAGCTCGAGGTCGGGATCGCTGGCGCTGACGAGGTCGTTGTCCGGCAGGTCCCCGGCCTCCCAGCCGCCGTGGAAGTGCAGGTCGCGCAGGTGCGGGCCGAGGCCGGCGAGCTGCCCGTTCAGCTTCTTGACGGCGCCGTAGGTCGGCGTCGGCGCGCCGTCGCGGTCGACGATCCCCTCGTAGAAGCGCTCCTGCACCAGGTGGCCGTCGTCGTCGCGGATCCACTCCCAGCCGGAGCTGTAGAGGAAGTAGACGATGCCCGAAGCCCCCCGGGACAGGGCCAGGCCGACCTGCACGGAGATCTCTCCGGCGGTCGGCTTGCGGTAGTAGAAGGCGCCGGAGCCGAGCCCGCGGGTTTCGCTGTGCACCTGGACGATGGCGTGCCAGCGTCCGTGCCGGTCCTGCAGGTAACGGGCCAGGCGCCCGTACCCCGCCACCAGGGCGTCGAGCCGTTTCTGCAGCTTCCTTCCCGAGGTGGGCACCTCGTCGCGGAAGATGTAGTGCTCGTGCTGGAAGATGTTGGGGGCCCCGCCCTCGGCGAACAGGGCGTCGAGGAAGCGGCCGACCTCGGGGAAGTGGTCGATGTTGCCGACGCTGATCGCCGGGCGCCGGGGGTCTTCCTGCCCCAGGATCCGCACCATGTCTCCCAGGGCCTCGTAGTAGCGGGCGCGGTAATCCTCGTGTCCGATCAGGTAGCCGGTGAAACCGGGAGCCGCGCCCCAGTGCTGCCGCAGCGCCGTCACCCGTTCGCGGACGGCGGCGTCGAAACCGGGTTCGACGCCGTCCATGACGGCGAAGTCGCGCAGCTTGTCCTCACGGGTGAACCCGGGGGGCGGGTAGTAGACGGGCATGCCGAGGCCGGCGTCGCCGGCGAACGACATGGCGACCTCCTCGGCGGTCGAATCGCCGACCCGGACTTCCTGCAGCCACTCGATGTGATTGAAACCGATCTCGGAGAGCAGCTGCCGGTCCCCGGCGTCGAAGCGGAAGCTGTCGAGGCCGGCCGGAAGCCAGGTCGAAAGGGTCAGGTCCCCCACCGGCAGCCGGCTCGGCTCGTAGCGGCTCACGGCGGGATTGGTCAACTGGCAACCGGCGAGCAGGACGGCCGCGAGCAGGCCGCACCTCATCGCAGTCCGGGATTGCCGGCGTGACGGTCGCGGTCGCGGATGGTCTTTTTGTGCATGGTCCGGTCGAAGGCTTCCTGAAGATCGACGCCGGTCTGGTTGGCGAGGCAGATCAGCACGAACAGCACGTCCGCCATTTCCGCGCCCAGCTCGGCCAACCCCGCCTCTTCCCCCGCCTTGAAACTCTGGTCCCCGTAGAGGCGGGCCATCAGCCTGCTCACTTCCCCGACCTCCTCCGCCAGTATGGCGGTGTTCGTCAGTTCGGAGTAGTAGCGGATCCCGACGGTGCGAATCCACTGGTCGACCTGTCGCTGCAGCTGCGGGAGAGTCGGACCGCTGCCGTCATCAGGCGGCAATTTCGCTCTCTCCGTCGGCGCGGCGCCGGGCGTTGATCCGGTCGATCTGCCAGGGGACCACCGAGCCGTCGGACCGGAAGCGGTCGTAGTAGCCGGCTTCGCCGCGGCAGACCGGCATCAGCGGTGGCCGCCTGCGGGCCGCGGCGAGCTGCGCCCGGTCGAGGCTTTCGCCGCTGGCGAGGTCGACGACCTCGATCTCCTTGACGTCGGCGGTCCCGAGGCCCCGTTCGGAGGCTGCCCGCAGGTAGGGGGTGACCGTGGGGTCGAGCCCCATGAGCCAGGTCGCCACCGCGTCGACGTGCACCTCGTTGACCCCGGCCACGGTCCAGCCCAGCGGGTGGTTCTCCCCTTCGTGGAAGGCGGTGCCGTCCCGTCCGATGAGACCGTCGACGATGCTCAGCCGCGGCATCCCGAGGCTGCGCACGGCGGCGACGAGGTCGCAGAGCTTGTCGTAGAAGCGGTCCTCGAAGAGGCTGAGTCCGCTCCCGGTCAGGCGCCACAGGTCCTCTCCCAGCGGCTCGTCGACGGCCTGGGTGGCGCACAGGTGCCGCTCCGGCCTGCCGATCACCCCCATCAGGTTCTTTATGGCGAGGGTCGTGCAGCCGAGGTTGTGGCACTTGGCCAGGGGAGCGTTGATAAGCAGGCTGCAGTCGGTCACGTCGGAGTAGATCGGGTAGCTGTCGTAGACCGCCCCATGGTCCACGGCGACGGGCCGGGTCGGTTCGTCGTTCAGGCACTTCAACCGGATCCCGCGCTCCTCCGCCATGGCCGCGTACCCCGCGCCCTTCCAGGTGAACCCCTCGTCCGGGTTTTCCCCGGACTGTCCGTCGGCGACCAGCAGGCGGCCGGGGGCCGCTCCGCGGCCGAGCAGGTAGTCGGCGATCCCGGCGAGGAACCCGGGGTGGGTGACTACCCGGACGTCGGCGGGGTAGAGCACCGTGGCGTTCGGCTTGATGGTGATCTGGCCGGAAGGGGGGATCGCCGGTTCGAGAGCGTCCAGGGCGGCGCGGGAGAGATCCCGGTAGGCGGCGAAGGGGGCGGTGTCCCCTTCGATCCCGGTGCGCAGGAGATAGACCTTTTCTTCGTGCAGGGGGGCCATGACCGCAACGTAGCAGAAACAAAAAGGCAGTCAAGGAAACCCCTGACTGCCTTTTTCGCGGTGCTTTGGAGCCTCAGTTATATGCGCTCGATCGCGGCTCCGAGCCCCCGCAGCCGCTCAGCGAGATCGGCGTGGCCGCGGTCGAGCTGGTAGAGGTTGGTGATGCAGGTGCGGCCCTCGGCGGCGAGCCCGGCCAGCAGGCAGGCGCCGCCGGCGCGGATGTCCTGGGCCCGCACCCGCGTCCCCCGCAGCTTCGCAGGCCCGTGGACGATGACGACGCGGTCCTTTTCCGGGGACAGGCTGGCGCCGAAGGCGCGCAGGTTCTTGACGTGCCCGAAGCGGTCCTCGAACACGGTCTCGCGGATGTAGCTGTCGCCGTCGGCGACGCAGGCGAGAGCGGTGATGCTCGGCTGCAGGTCGGTCGGAAATCCCGGGTAGAACGTCGACACGACGTTGATCGGCTGCAGGCGGTCCGGACCGGTGACGCGAACGAGCTCCCCCTCGCCGCTCACCTCGACCCCCATCTGCACCAGCTTGGCTTCGAAGATGTCGAGGTGATGCCTGACGACGCCGCGCAGGGCTGCGTCGCCCCCGGTGATTGCGGCCGCCATCATCAGTATGCCGGCGTCGAGGCGGTCGTACATGACCGTGTGCTCGGCGCCGTGAAGCTTGTCGACGCCGGTGATGTGCACGGTGCGCGAGCCTACGCCCTGCACCTTGGCCCCCATCTTGATCAGCAGCTCCGCGAAGTCGGAGATGTCGGGATCGGACGCGGCGTTGACGATGACCGAATCCCCCTTGGCCAGACTGGCGGCCATGACCAGGTTCTCGACCCCGGTGTGGCTCGGCAGGTCGAGGTACATCTTTGCGCCGCGAAGGTCGTCCGCCCGGACGTCGTAGCCGTCCGAGCCGGTGCCGGAAACAGTTGCCCCCATGCGGGCGAACCCGCGGTAGTGGTAGTCGGTCGGCCTCGCCCCGATCGAGCAGCCTCCGACCTCTTCGATCGTCACTTCCCCGAAGCGGCTGAGAAGGGGTCCGACGAACAGCAGCGATGCGCGCAGCCGGTGAGAAAGCTCCCCGGGCAGCTCGGTGGAAGAAAGCGCGGTCGCGTCGATCACGGCGACCCCCTCGTCGGGGTCGTAGTCGACCCGCGCCCCGAGGCGGCGCAGGATCTCCATTGCCAGAAGCACGTCCTTCACCGGCGGGACCCGGTGCAGGACGGTCTGTCCGCTTTCGGCGAGAATCGACGCGGCGATCATCGGTAGAGCGGCGTTCTTGGAACCCTGAACCACGGCCTCCCCGGCCAGGGGGGTTCCACCTTCGATATACAGGGATTCGGTAGCCATCAGCCCTCGTAATCTTGCAGGGACGGGGGACCGGGGAAGCGTTCCTGCCGGTTGCGGGGAGGGATGGTGGGGGAAAGCATTTCCCAAGATACCATTTCAAAAGCCCTGGAGTCAATCGCTAAAAGTCGACGTAACACATTGGGTTGACAGGTAGATAGGCGAGGGTATATTTCAGCACTTCCAGCCTCGGAGGGCAACTCTTTCGAGGCCGGATACTCCCTTTGGACGCCAATTATCGGAGGACTGGCAGATGGCAGACCAACCTGAGATCACGGCATACCTCAAGCCGGTGTGCGGCTGGAGCGCCGGAGTGCGGGAAGTTTTCGCGAAGTACGGCCTGCAGTACGAGGACAAGGACATCATCAACGATCCCGGAAACTACGCCGAGATGGTGCAGAAAAGCGGCCAGCCGCTGTCCCCCTGCGTCGTGGTCGGCAGCGAGATGCTCGCCGACGTCAGCGGCGAAGAGGTCGAGGCCTGGATGCTGCAGAAAGGAGTCGTCGAGCCGGCAGGCGCCTGAGGCGAATACCCGGTTTCTCATCCGCTTCCGGCCGGCGGCTGGCGATCGAGCAGCCGGCCGAGAAGCTGCCGCATTGCCTCGGCGATATTGGGCTGCTCGTGATTGAGCGGCCCGTTTTTTTGTGCGCGGATCAGCGTCAGGGCGCCGAGGGGCCGGTCGCCGGCCCCTGACAGGGGAAGGACGTAGACGAAGCCGACGTTGCCGCTGTCGCTTCCGCCGAGGATCACCTTTCCGAGACCGGGCGGCAGCGGTCCGTCGCCGTCCCCGCTGCTTTCTCCCATGATCAGCAGGGGGCTGTTCTTTTCGAAGGCCGCCGCGGCCGTCGAGCGGGAATCTTCGCCGAGCGGCCTGCCGTAGAAACTCTCCTGGCCGAGGGTACGCTCCAGCTCTCCGGAACGGCCGTCGCCCGAGCGCACCGCATGCAGGTGCAGGGTTCCGTCGCCGGCGATCCGTTCGTACACCATCGCGTCCGCCGCGTCGATTCCCATCAGAAGCTCCATCCCCTTGCAGACCGCTTCGCCGGGCTCCATTCCGGAGAGCATTTCGACGATGTGAGACGGGATCTCCATCGGCGCCGGCATGCTGAACGGGATCACGTTGACGGCCATCGGTCCTCCTTGACAGAGTGGGGGGGCAACCCTGAGGTTTTCCGCTCCGGCAACCCGTTGCGGAGCAGGCTGATCGGGGTTGTCTGAATGGCCGGCAGGTCGGACAGCCGGCCCTCGCTTTTTCAAAGCCTTTTTTGGTGGCTCTTTAGCTCAGTAGGTAGAGCAGGGGACTGAAAATCCCTGTGTCCGCGGTTCGATTCCGCGAGGAGCCACCATTTTTCTTTAAAATAAACAGGCACTTACCGCAGTCAAAAGTAAGTGCCTGTTTTTTTGTGGGGAATTTTAGCACAATCACATTCTGGAGCCCATTTCTTCATTCGCCCCGCGTTACTCCGGGATACGAAGGGTTTCGAACATGACAGAGCCGATAAAGCTTGGAGTCGTTGGCTGCGGCTGGGCAGGAGAGCAAGCCGTACTGGCGGCAACCGCGGTCCCCCGCACCTCGGTCGTTGCCGTGGCGGATCTCGACCTGACGCGGCGCGGCCATGTCGTTGAGGAATTCTCCGTACCCGGATCATACGGCGATTACCGCGACCTGCTCGATGACCCCACTGTCGAGGCCGTCTACCTCGCCACCACTCCCGAAGGCCGGCTGCAGATGGTTGTCGATATCCTCGACGCCGGCAAGCACGCCCTGGTACAGAAGCCGCACGCGATCAGGGCTCCCGAAATCCTGGAGATGGAGGCCGCCTCCAGGAAGGCGGACAAGACGCTCCAGTTCTGTTACTTCATGCGTCACTACCCCGGCAACCGCAGGATTCGCCGGGCTGTGCAGCGCGGAAAAATCGGCGGCGCCTATCATGCCCGCATCTTCGGTAAATACAATTCGATTCCCCCGCTGACCGACGGCACGCGCTGGTTGCACGCCTACGGCCGCAAGGGAGGATCACTGGCGCAGCACTACTCGCATGAACTGGATCTGGCCTGGTGGTGGATGGGTTGTCCCCGGCCCGAGTGGGCGTTCGGTGCGGCACACGCCGTATACCCGGTCTACGATGGACCCGAGGGCCCTGCCGAGGACTATTTCACCGGGCTGGTGGGTTTCGAAGGCGGCAAGACGATTCAGATCGATTGCTCCCGCATGGTGCACACCGATTCGCCGACCACCGTCGAGCTCTACGGCAGCACGGGCGCGATCACGGGAGGGGCCATCTGCCGGCATCGGGAGTCGGGGTTCATCCGCGAGGAGATCGATGAAGCGGTGGAGATCCCCCACAGCGAGCTACCGGAGAATCCGCCTGTCTTCTTCTACGAGATAGAGCACTTTGCGATGGCCGCCGCCGGAGAGGTCGAACCGGATGTCGGCGCCGCGGAGGCATACGTGTTCATGAAGATCCTCGATGCCCTGTATGACAGTGCCGAGGCGCAGCAAAGGGTCGATATCGAATGACCGCGAACGCCAAACACCAGGGAAGGACTGAAATGGTCGAGCCCCGAAAAACCCCGGACGTCAGGCAGGTCGAGCGCCTGAGGGAGAGCCAGATCGCCGACTTCAAGCGGGACGGGTACCTCGTTCTCCCGGGGGTCCTCGACCCGGAGCTGTGCCGCCGGGCCCGGGACGAGATGTGGGAGGCGGTCGGCGAGGCGCTGCCGCGCATGAAGCGGGGCGACTCCTCAACCTGGGGACCGGTGACCATGGAGGAGCACGAAAGGCTGGCGGCCAACCGGCCCCCGGCCGGCGGCGAACCCCTGTTCAGCGGCAGGAACCACCGCTATACGGTCCGCAACGGCACCGGGGAAACCCTCCTCGACCTCGTGCCGCGGGCGCTGTGGCAGGTCGCCGGCCAGCTCCTCGGGGAGGGCACCGTGGTGTGGCCGCAAGGGCTCGACGAGTCCGGGACCGCGACCGGTCCCTGCTTCATGTGCGACGACGCGGTGGGCGGGCTGGTCAGCCACACCGGCGGCGACATGGGCTGGCCGCGGCAGGGGACCTTCACCACCGAAGAGCTGCGCCTGCCGGCGACCGGACCGGTGTGGCTCAACGGCCAGGGGACGCGCGGCCTGTACTGCACCCTGCCCGGCAGCCCTGCGCACACCGCCGACTACCGCGGCGCCCATTCCGACGGCGCCTGCTACAGCCGCTATCGACTGCAGGTTTCCGCCTACATCGACGACCTGCCCCCTGGCTGCGGCGGCTTCACCGTGTGGCCCGGGAGCCACGCGAGGATCTGGCCGGAGCAGTGGAAGGCCTTCCACGAGGGGGAGAAGCACACCGACAAGCACCTGCCGGTGCGCAAGGCGGGAGGCTACAACGACCCCGTCATCGGGGAGATCAAGGCCGACACGGATCCCGTCGACTGTCACGGGCCGGCCGGCACCGCGGTGCTGTGGCACACCAAGATCCTGCACATCGCCGGACAGAACCGGTCCGCCGACGTCATCCGCCAGGCGACGATCTACGGTTACCTCAAGACCGCCGAGTCGGTTCCGGACGCGCTCGTGGTCGACAACGCCGGCGGCGACATCTGGCGGGACTGGTCGGAGGAGGTGCGCGGGATCCGGGCGGCGTAGGGTAATTGGGGGTCAGGGTCCGAGCCAGGGTCAGTGGCTGCGGGTGTCGGCCGGGGTTGGGCAGGAGGATTCCCTGTACCGGGCGCCCGTTCCCGCAACAGGTGTCGCGGGGTGGCGGAATGAGTGAAGTCACTGACCCGGGGCGGCAAGCCGGCTCGGGCAATGGGTAGTATCGTCTGGGCGATATCGCCCGGGGGAAAGGAGACAGACCGATGAACCGGATCGGAAACTGTTGGCACGCGGCATTTGGCCTGCTGCTGTGGCTGCCGGCGTCGGCCGCCGGCCACGTGGGAGAACGCCTGTACCCGATTCCCTTTCTCAGCGATGAGATGCTGGCCGAAGTCCAGCTTCAGGACGGCAGCATACAGGAGTGGTACGAGCTGCTCGGCGAGCCGGCCATGACCTCGCTGGATTTCCGGGAAAGTGTCGAGGGAGGGACCCCGGATCGGGCGTCGCTGGAACTGCGGATCTGGCTGGCCTGGCACGACGACCCCGCCCGTTTCTACGTGGCCTTCCTTGCGGCGGACGACGTGTACAAAAACACCCACGACCCTAGTGTGGATTCGCTGCAATTTTTTGAAGACAATGACAGGATTGAGCTGGCCATCGACGGAGATCACAGCGGGGGTGTGGGCTGTCGTTTCTCGAACTGTTCGACGGAGGACGGGTGGGCGGACTATGCGGAAGCCCACGGGCAAACTCAGTATTACCGGGCGATTGCCCGAACTGCCAGCGGACCGACCCTGGCCGGGATGGTCAACTGGCAGGGACTGCCTCCCCATGGTGAAGGGGGCGGAGGCGTAGTCGGAGAGGCGCCGGTCGTCAGCGTCATCGAGCTGTTCGTTGCGCCGTTCGACTCGTGGGAGAATGGATGGGACAGCGCCGCAAATAACGTGATCAGCGACTTGACCCCGGGACAGGTCATCGGTTTTGCGATGGTCGTGTATGACCATGATCCGCCTCAAGAGTATTACGAGGTGGAGTATTGGGTGCCGGAAGGAGTGGATTGGTTAGACCTTCTGTTTGTGCGGGGGGATGGCCTTCTCGACGGGATCCTGCTGCCCGTCGAGCCGGAGGTCACCGCTGTCGAGGGCAGTACCTGGGGACGGATCAAGGCCTCGTTGAAGGTGGAGTAGGCAGTACTCTTCCGCATGGTTCGGGCGAAATCCCCCGGGGAAGGGGAAAGACCGGGATGAACCGGATCAGGAAGCAATGGGTCCTCGCATTGGGCATGCTGCTGTGGCTGCCGGGGTCTGCCGGCGCCCACGTGGGAGACCGTCTGTTTCCGGTTTCCTGGCTCAGCGACGATATGCTGGCCGAGGTCCAGTTGGACGGCCGCATAGACGAGTGGTACGAGCTGCATGGGGACCCGGCCATGACCTCCCTGGATTTCCGGAAAATCGGTGAGGAAATCCCGCCCGATCCGGCCACCCTTGACTTCCGGATCTGGCTGGCCTGGCACGACGAGCCGGCCCGTTTCTACGTGGCCTTCGTCGCCGCCGACGACGTGTACAAGAACACCCACGACTATAGTGTGTTTTTAGAATCTTCCATGAGCAACAATGACAGCATCCAGCTGTCCATCGACGGAGACCACAGCGGGGGTGAGAGATGTCGTTCCTGCATAGAGGAGGAAGATTATGCAGAGGCTCGCGGGCAGATTCAGGGTTACGATGCGATTGCCCGCACCCCGGAAGGTCCGACCCTGGATGATTCTGACACCAGATACTTCACGGGTGAGTTCGCCTGGACGGTACTGCCTCCCTACGGGGAAGCGGGCGGAAGCGTTGCAGGAGAAGCGCCGGTCATCAGCGTCATCGAGTTCTACGTAACGCCGTTCGATTGGTGGGGGAATGGGTTTGATGTCTCCGCGGACAACGTGGTCAGCGAGCTGGTAGCGGGGAAAATCATCGGCTTTGAAATCGTGGTTTGGGACTACGACCCGCCCCAAAGGCATCACGAGATAAGGTCCTTGAGGCCGGTGGGAGTGGGGGTGGAGGAAGTACTTTCGGGTGGCCTTCTCGACGGGATCCTGCTGCCCGTCGAGCCGGACGTAACCGCGGTCCAGGGAAGTACCTGGGGACGGATCAAGGCCTCGCTGAATGAAGAGTAGGATAATCCCCGTACACCTTTCCACAGGGGCCGGCACATCCAGCCCCCTCGCCACACTTGCAGTCCCTTGCCCCGGTCAACAACCCGCCCACAGCGCGGCCCTTCCCGCTGTCCCTTCGCCCGGTTCCCCGGGCGGGTGGCCGCCCGGCTACTCCGGGACTTCCCCGATGCCCGTCAGCCTGGCCTTGGCCTCGGAGCAGACGTCGGCGGGCAGCGGACCTTCCAGGGCCGCGGCGACGTTGGCCTTCATGTGGTCGAGGCTGGTGGTGCCGACGATGGTCGTGTGACAGGCCGGGTGCGCCAGGGTGAACCGCAGGACGAACGCGTGCCGGCCCATCCCTTCGGCGAGCTCCTCGAGGCCGGCCTTCTCCCATGTCGCATCGCGGTCCGCGTGGGCCCGGTGTCCCAGGCCGATGCCGCCGCGGATGAGAATGCCGGCCCCGGCATCGGCGGCGTCCTGAATCATCCGCTCGTGCCGGCGCTCGACAGCGGAATACGGAATCTGGAACGTGTCGAAGACCCCCGTCGCTGCGAATTCCTGTAGATCCGGCGCCGTGGAAGAGACCCCGATGAAGCGGGTCTTCCCGGCCCGGCGGATCTCCTCGAGGGCCTCGGCAAGCCCCCCTTTCTCGACCTCTTCCACGGTGGGGTTGTGCATCTGCAGCAGATCGACGCGGTCGGTCCTCAGCCGGCGCAGGCTCTGGTCGATGTTGGCGCGCAGGCGGTCGGCGGTCCACAGGTGCCCCGGCTGCAGGCGGTTTCCGTCGAGGTCGATGTTGCACCCGCACTTGGTGGCGAGGAAGAACTCGTCGCGGCGGTGGCCTGCGTACCTGCCGATCCGCTCCTCGCTGGCCCCGTAGTCCGGGGCGGTGTCGACGAGGTTGATGCCGGCGTCGAGGGCGGCGTTCAGCACGGCGCCGGCCTGGTCGTCGTAGTCGGCCGAGTCCGGCAGGCCGCGTTCGCCCGCTCCGAAGCCGAGCTGGGTGACCTCGAGGCCGGTGCGTCCAAGCAGTCGTTTGGTCAGATCGTCCATTTGTTCTTTCCTTGCCAAGGTCAGGTTCGGCCGTAAAGATTGGTGAGCCCGGAGGGGCCATCAACTTCCGGCGGCGGGATCCCCTCGAAAGCGTCGGGGGCGTGGAAAACGAATCTGAAAACCGGCAGCCTCCGGCGGGGGCGCCCTTCACACGGGAGATTGCGAGCATGAGGCTGGGAATCGCCGGCGTGCATTACGGACACATCGGCGGCATGGTGCGTTCGGCGCGCGACGCCGCCAACGCCGGGATCGTCGGCCTGGTCGAGGCCGACGACGCCCTTTACGAGCAGTACACGGGGGAGTCGCCGATACCCCGCTTCGGCACGCTGGAGGAGATGCTCTCCGAAGCGGCACCCGACGTCGTCCTGGAGGGGCTCGGCCACCACGAGAAGGTGCCGGCGATAGAAGCCTGCGCCGCGGCAGGGGTTCACGTGTTCCTCGACAAGCCCCTCTGCCGCACCCTGGAGGAGTGGCACCGCATCCGGCGCGCCGTCGAGGCGGGCGGCATCCGCCTGACCATGTACTACACGTCGCGGAGCCACCCCCCCTTCATCGCCCTCCGCGAGGCGGTGCTGGCAGGGGAGCTCGGCGAGATCGTCAGCCTCATCTCGACGCACCCGCACCGGCTTTACGGCGGCGCTCCGGACTTCTACTTCGATCCGCAGCGCTACGTCGGCACCTTCAGCGACGTCGCCTGCCACGGGGTCGACCAGGTGCGCTGGCTGACCGGAGCCGAGTGCGTAGGGGTGCACGCCTACGGGACCAGAAGCGCAAAACACCGGCCTCCCCGCCGCATCGAGATGGACCATGTCCAGGCCTCGTACCAGCTCAGCTCGGGAGCCGGCGCCGTGATTACCGCCGACTGGCTCACCCCGGAGGACTCCCCGTCCTTCGGCGACACCCGCTTCATCATCATGGGCACCCGCGGCTCGGCCCACCTGCGCGCCTACGCCGGCGACGGGCTGCTCGTCGTCGCCGACGGTAAGGGGGCCTATGAACCGGACTTCTCCGCCAGGTCGCACGGGAACTTCGTCGAGAACATGGTCTCCGCCTTCGAGAAGGGGGAGGAGAACTTCATTACCACGGAGGATGTCCTGGCGGTCTCGAAGGCGACCATCATGGCGGAGGAGTCGGCGCGCCGGGGCGGGGAGTTTTTGAAAATCGAATAGCCATGCACCTGCCGGGAGAAAACCGATGACATCACCGCACCGAATCGTCGATGCCCACATCCACGTCTGGACCAACGACTTCGCCCGCTATCCGCTGGCCCCCGGGGTGAAGGAGGAGGACCTCTGGCTCCCGACTTTCACGCCCGAGGAGTACTTCCGGTACAGCCGCGCCGTCGGCGACGTGCGCATCAACCTCGTCCAGATGATCTGGTACAAGACCGACCACAGCTACATCCTCGACCTGATCGCCGCCGACCCGGAGACCTTCGCCGGCACCGGCGTCGTCGACCTCGACGACCCCGCGCCGGACAGGACCATGATCGAGCTGTCGAAGAAGGGATGCCGTGCCTTTCGCGAGCCCCCCTCGGAGTTCGAGCACCCGGCTTTCGAAAAGCTGTTCTCCACCGGCGCCGACCACGGGCTCGCCCTCAGCTTCAACATGGGGGTCGACCGGCTGCCGGCCCTCGACCGCCTCTGCACCCGCTACCCGGAAACCCCGGTGATCCTCGACCACGTCTGCCACGTCGGCATCAGGGAGGCGGACTACAGCGAGGAGGACCTCGAGGCCCTGCTCCGCTTCGCCAGGCACAGGCAGGTCATGGTCAAGATCGGGCCGCTGCAGGCGCTGTGCTCGCGGGCCGCCCCCTACTTCGACGTGCTGCCGCTGATTCAGCGCGTCGTCGAGGCCTACGGGGCGGACCGCTGCATGTGGGAGAGCGACAGCGGGGGGCCGATCACCATGCAGGATCCGGTGACCGATTACCCGGCGGCGGTCGCCCTGATTCGCGATCACGCGGACTTTCTCAGCAAGGCCGAGAAGGAGGCGATTCTCTGGGGTACCGCGGAAAGCTTCTTCTTCCCCGGGTTGGGCTGAGGGGCATGGGCCGGCAGACGGTCGCAGGCGGAAAGCCCGTGGCAGCGCTGAAACGGAAAACCGCAATTCTCGACCTGGGTGACGGCCGCGGGCGGGCAATTCCCGACGGGCTCGCGACTGGCAGTCGAACAGGAAAAATCCAGATATCCCGGAACAGGTAACCACCATGTCCACCGACACGATGCCGAGAAACCCCCTCCTTTCCGGGGTGACGGACCCGGACGCGCAGCGCGTCCTCGACGGTCCCTCCGCCGGGCTGGCCAGGGCGACCCGCCCCGACTTCCTCGGCAACCGCCGTTCTCCGGTCGAGTGGTCGGCGGGAGACTGGAGCGACATGGAGGCGGCGCGGGACGACCTGCTCGACCTCGCGGCGATCGAGGAGCAGTTCGACCGCGGGGAATTCCTTCGGGACGGGTACGCCGTCTTCGAGGGCGTCATCAGGCCGCGGGCCCGCGAGAAATGGCAGGCCGCCCTGGAACGGGGACAGCAGCTCAACGACACCCTGCTCCGGGCCGACTGGTCCGCCATCGACTGGCGCGGACTCGGCCGCCGGCCTCCGGAGGAGGAGGTCGCTGGCGGAGACCTGGCGAAGGCTCTCGGCGGCAGCCAGCAGGTGCCGCAGGGGACCGACACGGCCGGGGTCCGCACCCTGAGGCTGCACTCCGTCTTCTCCGAGTACTTCCCCTCCGGGCATCTGCCGTTCCTCGCCGACGTGCTCACGCACCCGGACATGCTCGCCCTGCAGCGCCTCTGTCTCGGCAGCGACGCCATCTACTTCGACCACAACCAGCTGCTGTCGCGGCCGGGCGGGTACCCCGGCGGCCATTGGCACAGCCACAAGATCGGCGCCGGCTGCGACAGCGGCACCGTCCTGCCCGACGAGTACGACCGCCAGGCGAACTTCCTGCTCACCCTCTGCTATCTCAACGGCTTCGAAGCGGACAACGACGGCGGCCTCAAGATCATCCGCGGCAGCCACCTGTTCCGCGACCCGGCCGGGTGCAACGCGGCCACGGACGAGGATATGGCGGGCGGCTGGCTCGAGGGCCGCACCCATCCGGTCACCGGGAGGCCCCTCGAGATGGAGCATCTGGCGGTGCCTGCCGGCTCCGTGGTCTGCTGCCTTTCGCACGCCGCCCACGGGGTCGCCCCCAAGGCCGCCGGCAAACAGAGCCGCCTCTGCTCCCTTTTCTGCTACCGCAAGCCGTGGGCCGACGGCCGCGCCCAGCCTCCCTGGGAGGTGCCCCCGGTGTGGGCGGTCAAGGCCAGCCGCGGGGAGCTGCCCCCCGTGCTGTCGGAGCTGCTACGCCCCAGCCACGACCGCGAGCTGACCGGGGGCAAGACCCAGACCTACGATTAGCGCGGGGACCGGCCTGAGATGAAACCCCTTCATCTGGCCGCCTCGTTCGCCGCTCTGGCCGCGGTCGCCTGGCTCCTGTTCGGCGACGTCCGCCACCACGGCTTCGCCTTCGACGACGAGGACTACCTCGACAACGCCCGCAAGGCCCGGGCGGACCTGGGCCACCTGGTTTCTCCGGAGATGGAAAAGCCCTGGGCGAGCCGGATCGGCGTCCGCGTCTACGCCTGGCTCGCCCACCCCTTCTTCGGCCCCTCCCCGGGGCCCTACCACCTCGTCAACGCCGCCGGCCACCTCGTCAACGCCCTGCTGCTGCTCTGCCTCGTGCACCGGCGCGGTTCCCCGGCGCCGCTGGCGTTCCTGTCCGCCCTGCTGTTCCTGGCCAACACCAGCCATTTCCGGGCGGTCTACTGGATTTCGGCGGTATCTCTTGTGTTCGGGCTGGGGTTCGTGCTGGGGAGCCTGCTTCTCGTGTGCCGGTACCTGGAACGGGGCGGTAAAGCCTGGCTCGCCGGGGGGGTGTGCAGTTACGCCGCCGCGGTGCTCTGCCACCAGGCGATGGGGATCGCCGCCCTCTTCCCGGCGCTGCTGGCCGCCGCGGAGCGCCGGCCCCGGCGGCAACAGCTGCGGCTGCTGCTCGCCTTCCTGCTGCCGGGAGGCGCCCTGCTCGGGGCGGAGCGCCTGGTCTACGGAAGCGCCTTCACCGGCGACGCGACCTACTCCTTCGGCCTCCACGTCGCCACCAACTTCGCCTTTTATCTCTTCGGGCTGTTCGCGGGGGGGTACACCGGCGGTTTCGTCGAGCCTGATCCGCCGGTCGAAGCCGCCCTCGCCGCCGGCTCCCTGGGGGCCCTGGTGCTGCTGCTGTTGATCCGGGGACGGTCGACCCGCTTCTGGGCCCTGTGGGTCCTGTGCGCGGCGCTGCCGTTCTGCTTGTGGGACAGGGGGCAGGTTTTCTCCCGGTACTTCTACTTTCCCGCGGCAGGCAGCGCGGTCCTGATGGCAATGGGAATCCTGTATGCCGCCGCTCGCCTGGAACGGGCGTCCGGAAAATGGGTTGCGCGTGTCTGCCTGGGGCTTCTGCTCGCCGCCGGCCTCCGGGTGAACGCCGGCACCATGGAGAAGCTGCAGGCGGTCCAGTACTACGACACGGGGAAGTACCTGATGTACAGGGAGAACCCGGCCGCAGCGGTCCCCCCGTTGGCCGAGGCGATCCGCCGCGATCCCAACGTGCCGCCGCGGGTCTACTACTGGCTCGCCACCGCCCGCTACCAGCTGCGGGAGTACGACGAGGCGGCCGCCGCGCTCGAGGAGCTGCTGCTGCGGTATCCCGACTACGGTCCCGCCGGGATGCTGCAGAGCCGGGTGCGGCGGATGCAGCGGCGGGAGAGGGGCGAGGGTCCTCTGTTCGGCGGGTAGCCGCTTTCCCGGCTCGATCCCCGGCGCCTACCGAAGAGGCCGGGTCAGGTAGCGGTTTCCCACTCGGCGTAGAGCCGCTCGATCTCCTTTTCCAGTCGCTGCAGCTCCCGGCTCAGTTTTTCGCCCCTGTCGTACCTGCGGTTCTGGTACGCCTGGACGATCTCCTCTTCCAGCTTGAGCTTGTCCCCCTCGAGGCCGTCGATCTTCTGCTCGATTCCGGTTGCCGCGGCGCTTGATTTCCGGGTCTCCGTCCGGGGCGCCGCCTTCTTCCCCGCCCCGGCAACCTTTCCCCTGCGGACCTTCTCAGGCAAGGCCACCCGGTCCCTTCTCCTTTTCGCCCAGAACTCCGAGAAGCTTCCCGCGTATTCCACCAGCGTCGGATTCCGCACTTCCACGATGCGGTCGACGATGCGGTCGAGGAAATAGCGGTCGTGCGAAATTGCCAGGATGGTGCCGTCGAACTCTTCGAGGGCCTCCTCCACCTGCTCGCGGGAATGGATGTCGAGGTGATTGGTCGGCTCGTCGAGCAGCAGGAGGTTGACGTCCGACACCTTGAGCTTGGCCAGCTGGATGCGGCTCTTTTCGCCGCCGCTCAGGGTCGAGACAGCGCGATGGATATCCTCGCGGCGGAACAGGTATTTCAGCAGGATGTGAAATGCCTGGTCCTCCGTCATCGGCGCCGCCTCCCTGATCTCCTCGACCAGGCTGTTGGCGGGGTTCAGGGTTTCGTGCTCCTGCGAATAGTACCCGACCTCGATCCGCGGTCCGATCCGTACGACGGGATTTTCCCAGGATCCGCATTCGACGATGTCGCGGAAAATCGTCGTTTTCCCCGAGCCGTTCGGGCCGAGCAGCCCGACCCGTTCGCCCGATGACAGGTGCAGGTCGACCGAATCGAACAGCACCTTTTCGCCAAATGCCTTCGAATACCCCCGCAGCTCGAGGGCGATTTTCCCCGCCCGCTCCGCTGCCCCGAGGCGGGGTTGAATTCTTCCCTCCCCGAGGTTCGGCCGCTCGATCCTCTCCATGCGGTCGAGCATCTTCTGCCGGCTCCGCGCCTGCCTGGCGTGCCGCACGTCCTCCGTCATCTTCGCCCACAGGGCGAACCTCCTGATCATCGCCTCGAGCCGGCGGATTTCCTTCTGCTGGTCGTCGAAAGCCGCCTTCTGCTTGAGCGATTCCCTGAGCTTTTCCACGCGGTAGGCGGAGTAGTTCCCCTTGTACCGGGCAACCCTCCCGTTCTCGATTTCGAGGATGCGGTCGACGACGCGGTCGAGGAGGTATCTGTTGTGGGAGACGAGGAGCACGGTTTTTTCGTACGTCCGGAGAAACCCTTCCAGCCACTCCAGCCCCTCGAAGTCGAGGTGATTCCCCGGTTCGTCGAGAAGCAGGATGTCCGGCTCCTCCAGCAGGATTCTCGCCAGGGCGACGGCGTTCTTCTCACCGCCGCTGAGCGAATTCAACGACCGCTGCCGCATCGAAGTCATCTGCAATCCCTCGAGAACGGCGTCGACCTTGTGCTCGAAACTGTAGCCGCCAAGCTGCTCCAACCGGGCAGAGACGCGGCTGTACTCCGCCAGCACCCCTTCTTCTTCGTCGGCCGGTGCGGATTCCAGGCGCTGTTCCAGGGATTTCAGCTGCCGCGATATCCCCGAGATCTCGGAAAAGGCTTCGAGAAGCTCCTCGTCCACCGTTCGCCCCTCGTCGTACCCCGGCTCCTGCGCCAGGTACCCGACACGGCTTCCCCCGGGTCTGGTGATCACTCCGGATGAAGGATCTTCGCTGCCGGCGATCATCTTCAGCAGCGTCGTCTTCCCGCACCCGTTCCCCCCGATCAGGCCGACCTTCTCACCCCGGCTCAGCTTGAAGCTCACTCCATCGAGCAACAGCTCGATATCGAAGCGCTTGCAGACATTGTTTACATCCAGGACTGTCATCTTTCGTATCCGTAAAAAAATGAAAAAGGCCGCGGAGGAACCCCCCACGGCCTGAATTCGATTCGCACCTCAGTTACGCGAATGTTACGGTGGCAGACGATCCCAGTTCCGAACCGGGCATGGATATCCCCCTCGGGGCAGGTAATACGCTGCGGACCGGCTTATCTCGAAAGCAATCCGGTCCGCCTCGTTCAAGTAATGTCTGATCGCGTCCTTCATTCTGCCGCCGAGAGTACCTTTTGCTCAGGAACAATGTCAAGACCACCGCTTCCCCGTGGGAGGGGAGAGTGTTCCTCCTCTGAAGTGACAGCAGGTGCAACTCGGCGTGAATCCGGCCTCCGTTTCTTTCGGGAACCTGTGCGGCAAGGGACCTTCGCAGTGGCCAACCAACGGACAGCCCGAGTTGTCAGGGACCCCCGGTAACACCCCGGACCAACAGGACTGAGTGAAGAATTTGGCAGAATCTCGAAAAGGAAAAGGCGGCAAAACCCCGCGGCGTTCCGTTCCCCGGCGGAAGAGCGGGGGCAGACCTGCCGCGGCAAGGGGCAAGCGTCAGAAGCAATCAGCGCAATCAGCCGGCCGCAGGAAGGCCCCCGCCAGGTCCGCCCCGGCGGCCGCGTATCTCGCAAATGCCATCGATGATCTCGACCTGCCCGCCGCCTTCCCGGAAGAGGCGCTCGCACAGGCCGGCGCCTTCCCCGAGGTCGACCCGGAAAAGGCGCTGGCCCGGGGAAGGCGCCGCGACCTGCGCTCGCGCATCCACGTCACCATCGACGGGGAGGACGCCAGGGACTTCGACGATGCGGTGTCGGCCGGGAAGCAGGGGGAGGGCTACCGGGTTTGGGTGTCGATCGCCGACGTCGCCCGGTACGTCACGGCGCGCAGCTCCCTCGACCGGGAGGCCCTGCTGCGCGGCACCAGCGTCTACCTGCCGGGGCGCGTCCTGCCTATGCTTCCCGAACGGCTGTCGAACGGGCTGTGCTCGCTCGTTCCCGGGGAACCGCGGCTGACCGTGACCTGCGAAATGGTGGTCGACGGCGACGGCGGGCGCGGCAGCATCGAGATCTACCCTTCCCTGATCCAGAGCGCCGCCCGCCTCACCTACACCCAGGTGCAGGCGCAGATCGACGGCGCCCCGGACGCCGTTCCCGAGGCGGCGGCAGCGGTTGTCCGGGACTGCATCGAGGCCTCGCGGCTGCTGCGCCGCCGGCGCCTGGAGAAAGGCTCCCTCGATCTCGAGATCCCCGAGCCGGAGGTCCTGTTCGACAAGGGGGGCGGCCCCGCCGACGTCGTGGCCCGCAACCCGCTGCCGGCTCACCGGGTCATCGAGGACCTGATGGTCGCCGCCAACGAGTCGGTCGCCGAGCACCTGCTCGACCGCGGTCTCGAGGGGGTCTACCGGGTGCATCCGCCGCCGCCGCGGGAGAAGTGGCAGCTGATGGCCGCCTGGGCAAAGCGCTTCGGACACCCGGTGAGGACCGGCAAGGAGAACACCCCGAAAGCGGTCGCCGGGCTGCTCGCCAGGCTCAAGCAGTCGCGCCAGTCCGAGAGCGGGCAGATGCTGCTGCTGCGCTCCCTGAGCCAGGCCTTCTACTCGGCCGAGGTCGACCTCCACTTCGGGCTGGCCTCGGAAGCCTACGCCCACTTCACCTCGCCGATTCGGCGCTACCCCGACCTGCTCGTCCACCGCGCCCTCTGGAACCACTGGCTGAAGAAGCCCGAGCTGCGCCGTCTAGAAGCCGCGGCGGAGAGCTCCTCCGAGACGGAGCGGCGCGCCATCGAAGCGGAGCGGGAGATCGTTCAGGTCGCCGCCTGCCTCGTCGCCCGCAGGCGGTTGGGAGAGGTGATGCCGGCCCGGGTAACCGGCGTTCATGCCGCGGGACTGTTCGTCCGTCCCGAAGAGCTGTTCGCCGAAGGCCTGGTGCCGGTCCGCACTCTCGGCGAGCGCAGCGGCGACTACTTCGAGGTCTGGGAGGAGGCGCATGCCCTGGTCGGCCGCCGCACGCGAGTTGCCTATACCCTCGGCGACAGGCTGACCGTGCGCCTTGTGGAGGTCGACCTGGAGGAGCGGCGCATCAACTTCGAGGCGGCTGCGCCGGAACCGCAAAGCCGGGGGAAGCCAGCGGCAGCCGGGAAAGGAGCCGGCCGGCGGAAAACGGCCCGGACCAAGGGTGCCGGCAAGGGCCGCGGAAGGAGTGATCGGCCTGGCCGTGGGAAGAAACGGTGACCCCTGAGGACGGAGGCCCATTTTTCCAACTCTTTGAAACCTCGATACCCCTTCGGACACCAAGGGGCGGCAATCCGGTTGGGGTCTGAAACATCCGTCAGGCAGGCTGCTTCACGTCGGCCATTGCCTGTTCGATGGTTTTCGAATCTACCCCGTGTTGAAGCAGGCTTTTTACGAAAAATTCAAGCCCGGGGTTGTTTTCCAGACGCAGGAGATCCTGACGAAGACCTTGCCCGATGTAGGCTCGAATGAGCGGTTGGTATCCGGAAAATCCCAATTGAGGGGCGATGCGCTTGAGATCGTCGATAACGTCTTCCGGCATTCGAATGCTCACAGGTACCATCGTCCGATTCCTCGTCAGTCTTTTTTTCAAATCACTGGTCTTCATACTGTTTCCTTTCGGCTGGCGTCGCTGTCCGCGCGGAGATCAGCCGAAATCTGTCCCCAGCACTGTATATACAATATCAATACACAGGCACGGACGAACCAGCCCGGGAGAAAGGCCATAGAATGAGCACGCGATTCGACGAAGCGGTAACCGCCGTCATCACCGGGGACGCGGCCGCACTGAAGAAACTGCTGCAGGAAGACCCCGGCCTGATCCAAGCCCGTGCCCGGTCCAAACACCGGTCGACCCTCCTGCACTACGTGGGGGCCAATGGCATCGAGGACGAGCTGCAGAAGACGCCGCCGAACGCCGTGGAGATAGCCCGGATCCTGCTCGAGGCCGGGGCTGAAGTCGACGCCCTCGCGGAGACCTATGGCGGCGGCACGAACCAGACGACCCTCTGCCTGCTCGTTTCGAGCTGCCATCCTGCCGAAGCGGGACTGCAGCCGGACCTGGTGAAGGTCCTGTGCGATGCCGGAGCCGCCGTGAACGGCGTGGCCGACGACGGCGCGCCGCTGGCGACCGCCCTGATGTTCAGCTACACGCAATCAGTCGACATGCTGGTGCGGTGCGGGGCGCGCATCGACAACCTGCTGTTCGCCGCCGGCGCCGGAGACCTCGACAGGATGCGGTCTTGGTTCGGCTCCGACGGCCGGCTCGATCCCGCCGCGGTTTACGACGGGCCGCATTTTCCCATCGCCAGGGACGAGAAGGAACTGGTCGAGCAGGCGTTCGGTCTGGCCTGCTACCACCTGAGGTTGGACGTGATCCGCTTCCTGATCGAGCAGGGCGTGGACGTCAACTCGCGGACCCGGATTCTCGGCGGCCCGTGGACCGGGCTGTACTGGGCGGCTCACGGTTTCCATACGCAGGAGGAAGAGCGCCCGATCCTGGATTTCCTGAAATCGATAGGGGTCGAGCCGGAGTAGGGGCTTGGTGCCCGGGCTTCCCCCCGGAGCACGGCCAGGCCCGAATTGACGGGCCATACCTGCAAACAGCGCCCGCGAAGCCGGTCAACTCTCCTCGTAGACAGCCTCCCCGCGGTGCAGCCGCCGGGCGATTCGAAGTGTCTGGAACAGCTCCCGCTGAGTCGGCGCCTTGGCCGCCAGAAAACGGGCCGCTGCCACCATCAGGATCCGTTGCTCCTCGATATCGGTGCGCTCTCCGTGCTGGCGGATGGCCGCCTCGAGCATCTGGAAGCTGTGGAACTCGGCGTCTTCCCTCACCAGGGATTCCGCCAGCGTGCGGAACAGGAGCCCCGGTTCACCCCCCGATGCCAGGTAGCCGTGAACGAGTTCCCCGGCTTCATCGACCTTCTGCTGCTGGTTGAGCAGAAGCAGGAATCCCTCCATTGCCTCGCGATGCTCATTGCCCGGCGCCCTCCTCGCGCTTCCGCCGGGCAGGCGCGCAGCCGGAACATTGAGAAAGCGGTCGAGGTAGACGCGCATGGCCCCATGGTAGACGCCGCGCAGCATTTCGGCCGACTCCGCCCTTTTCAGCATCTGGTGCAGCGCGTTGGCGTACGAGAAGGTGTGCAGCACCGAGATCCAGTCCGAGAACTCGTTCTGCACGTGAAACCGGGCTACCCGGAGCGCCGCTGCCTGGGCTACTGCCTCCGCCAGCTGTACCGGGCGCGCGCCCTGCTTCAGCGCTTCGTTCAGGGCCGCTACAATCGTTCCGGGATCGTCCTGCAGTAGCTTCTCCGTGAACTCACCGTCCCGTTTCCACTCTGCTCCCTGCCCTTCTTCCAGCAGCTGATCCAGCGAGTCGAACGCCTCGCTCAGGAGCGCCACGAGGTCGACGGGAGAGCGCCAGCTGTTCTGTTCTTCGCTGCGCTGCGCCCTGCTGAGTTGGGGGATCAAGGAGGGCAGGACGTCTGCCGCGTACTCCCAGCCGATGCGGTCGAGCAGCTCGAAGGCCTTGTTGATGAAGTCGACGACGTGGCCGCCGTCGAGGTAGAAGTGGTCGGTCGCCGCAGTCACCATCATTTCCGCCAGATCGGCCTGGCTCAGAGGGCCCTCGACGGCGGTGAGCAGGGTGCGTTCGGCCCCGTCCGCGTTGCGCACCTCGACCAGGTAGCGGAACCACCGTCTCAGGGAGCCCCGCGGGATTTCCCGGCTTTCGAGCGGCCGCAGCGGAATCCTGGGCGGCTGACCGCTCGTGTCGGATGCGATTTGCGCAGCCCCCTGATAAAGCGGGGCGATGCGTTCGTCACCGCGGAGATGGTCGCTCACGTTTGCCATCGCCGTCAGGATCGTCAACCCGTTCCCCCATCCCGAACGCCGGCGCCGTACCCCGTACAGGCCGCTCGCCCGGGAAATGTCGTCGGCATTCGCCCCGGCGTGCAGGAGGGCGACAACGGCTTTGGCGATCACGAGCCTGATGTTCTGGTCCATGCCTTCCTCGAGCCTCCGCAGACCATGCTCCACCGGATTGCGGGTGTTTGCGGAAACATCGATGAAGACGCGACCGTCCTCGACTTCGACCGGATATGTCGCCGCGTCGTCGGCAAAGAGATCGAAGGTGCAGCCGCTCCGCAGATCGAAACGGGCGTGGTGCCAGTGACAGGTCAGGATACCGTCCTCGATGGTTCCGCGATGCAAGGGGAACCCCATGTGGGGACAGCGGTTGTCGACCGCGTGAAATTCCCCCTCCGAGCAGAAGAGGACGATCGGGACAGGCCCTCCCCGAACCAGGATTCTTCCCTTGTGTTTTATCTCATCGATCGATCCCGCGTTCAGCCGTTCCCTTGCCGGTTTTCCCATGGTTTTCTCCTTTCGGTGTTTCCGGCATCCGCTTCCCTGGTTCCAGGTCACCGAAGCCGGTAAGGCAGGCTCTTCGGATGAGCCTGGATCGAATCTGCAACTTCAAGTATACTTGAAGTCAAGGAAAACCTTGTGGCACCACTTTCACCCACTTTGACCATCGGGGACGTAGCGGCGCGAAGCGGAGTCGCGACCTCTGCGTTGCGGTTTTACGAAGCCGAGGGCCTGATCGCCTCGGAGCGGACCGGCGGGAACCAGCGCCGGTATCGACAGGCGGTATTGCGCCGCGTCGCCGTCATTCGGGCCGCCCAGAGAATCGGAGTGCCGCTCCGGGAAATCCGGTCAGCGCTGGACACGCTTCCGGACGGGCGCACACCGAACAAGGCGGACTGGGCACGCCTGTCGAGGGGCTGGAGGGATCAGCTGGAAGAGCGGATTGAGACGCTCGAGCGGTTGAAAGAGAACCTCACGGGATGCATAGGCTGCGGCTGCCTGTCCCTGCGGTCGTGCTCGCTCTTCAACCGGGATGACGAGATGGCATCCCGCGTCGACGGCAGTTCCCTGATGGGAGGTTCCGGGAAAGTGGGCGCATCCGGCGGTTGAAGGAAGCGGGTTTGACGGAGTGCGGCCCTCCTCATACGTTGCAAGAGCATGATGGCCCGTCAGAAAGACCGCAGGCAGAATTATCCAGCCAACGCCGGCGTCAATAATCCGATCGCCCCATTACGCGTGTTCTGACGACTGCTCCAACCGAATCCGAGAATCCCAAACCCGTCGCGAACACGCATCGCGGCGGGTTTTCTGTTTTAAGGAGTTTACGAGATGACATTTCGCTACAAGCACACGGCACGCGCTATTTCGCATGACAACGACGACAATAATCCCGCCATTCGGGCTCGATGGCGTTGGCCGTGATCGGATTACACTCTCACCCCAACCCGCCGTTGAGCCTCGCGCCGACGGCGGTTTTTCATGTACATCCAAAAACTGGAGGTGGCCATGCACCGCTATCGCACCCACACCTGCGGCGAACTTCGCAAGCGCCACGCCGGCCAGACCGTTCGCCTGAGCGGTTGGCTGCATCGCAAAAGGGACCACGGAGGCATACTGTTCCTGGATCTGCGCGACCACTACGGTATCACCCAGCTCGTGATCTTGCCGGACAATGACGCTGCGGCAATCGCGTCAAAGGTCCCCCGCGAATCCGTAATCAGCGTCGCAGGCGACGTGCGCGAACGGTCGTTTGAGACCGTCAACAGCGCGATGGAGACGGGAGAAGTGGAAATCGCCGTTCGCGAGCTGGAAGTGCTCTCGCCGGCGGAGCCGCTCCCCTTTTCCGTGGCCGAAGATCCCGAAGTGGGGGAGAGCACCCGCTTGTCCTATCGCTTCCTGGACCTGCGCCGGGCAGGGCTGCACCGCCGCATTCAGCTCCGCTCGGAAGTGATCGCCAGCATCAGGCGGCGCATGACGGAGATGGGCTTTGCCGAGTTCCAGACGCCCATTCTCACCAGCAGTTCGCCCGAGGGCGCGCGCGATTACCTCGTGCCGAGCCGGCTGTATCCCGGCCGCTTCTACGCGCTGCCGCAGGCGCCGCAGCAGTTCAAGCAGTTGCTGATGGTGTCCGGCTTCGACCGCTACTTCCAGATCGCGCCCTGCTTCCGCGACGAAGACGCCCGCGCCGACCGCTCCCCCGGCGAATTCTACCAGCTCGATCTCGAGATGGCCTTCGTCGAACAGGAGGACGTCTTCGCCGTGGTCGAGGAACTCTTTTCCGGTCTCTTCCGCGAGTTCACCGATTGGGCAGTGACCGCGCCGCCGTTCCCGCGTCTTTCCCATGCCGACGCCATGCTGCGGTTCGGCACGGACAAACCAGACCTGCGCTTCGGTCTCGAAATCCAGGACCTCACCGGGATCTTCGCGGACTCCTCGTTCAGGCTGTTCGGGGACATCGTCGCAGCAGGCGGGGTCGTCCGCGCCCTGTGCGTTCCTGAGATGGAAGGGCAGCCGCGCTCGTTTTTCGACGGCCTCGAAGCATTCGTCAAAGAGGCGGGCGGCAAGGGGCTGGCCTACCTAATCAACGGAGCGCAGGCCACAGGATCATTTGCCGCCGCCCTGGAACAGAGCGTGCGCAGCCGCATTTTCGAGCACTGCGCAGCCGCTCCGGGGTCAGCCGTTTTCTTCATCGCCGGCGCGCCATCCGAGGCAGCGGCCCTGGCGGGACGGTTGCGCCTGCATCTGGCAGACCGGCTCGACCTGCGGCGGGAGGGTTGTTATGAATTCTGCTGGGTCGTCGATTTTCCCATGTACGAATGGGACGAGGAACGCGCTTGCGTGGCCTTTTCGCACAACCCGTTCTCCATGCCGCAGGGCGGCATGGCTGCGCTGGAGACGCAACCGCCGCTGGAGGTCAAGGCGTATCAGTACGACATCGTCTGCAACGGCCTCGAACTGTCGAGCGGTGCCATCCGCAACCACAGGCCGGACATCATGTACAAGGCGTTCGAGATTGCCGGACATGCGCGGCGGGAAGTGGATCGCAGGTTCGGGGGAATGATCCGCGCCTTTCGTTACGGCGCTCCGCCCCACGGCGGCATCGCCCCCGGCATCGACCGCATCGTCATGCTGCTGGCGGACGAACCGAACATCCGGGAGGTCATCGCCTTCCCGATGAACCAGAATGCGCAGGATCCGCTCATGGGCGCACCGGGCGAGGTCTCGCCTGAGCAGTTGCGGGAACTCCACATAGGGATCCGGGAGTAAAGCCAACAGCGCGGTTCAGGTTCGGGGACCCGCATGTCACTCGAACCGGAAACGAAATGGCGGAGAGCCGGGGTGCCGGCGGCAACATCATCCCGGTTTCACTCCGACTTTTGATATGGATAACTGAACGAAATGGCTACTACCAGGGCTTTGAGCGCCGCTTCGAGGCGATCCGCTGGCGCCTGCGCGGCAACGCGAGCGGCATGGGATCCCTTACCGCTCGATTCCGCACTTGTCAGCTATCGATTCCGCCAGTGCCTTGAAATCGGCGTAGCAGTCCTGCACGGCGTGGATATGACCACCGAGAGCCCCATCCGCGGCCTTGAGCTGGAACATCGGCTTCCGCGCTTCCTGGGCCATCGGCATCAGGCTGCGGTAGTGCTTCAGCGTAGCGAGGCATTCGGGGTCGTCATCCGTCGAGGAGGCCGTTGGGGCATCTTCCCCGAGGGCCTCCTTGTGATAGACACCGGGAATGCGGGTCATCCATCTCTGGTATGATTGAACGGGACTCCCCGACCGCACGGCGTGCTGCATGACTGTATAGCCTGCCGGCTTCATGTCGGCTGAAGGCAGGGGCAGGTTCGGGTCGTCGGGACGTCGATCCATGCGATCCTGCCACTGGCTGCGCCAATCGCGCAGAGTCGGCCCGAGGTTGCGAAGTCCCTGCAGCGAGAACAGGTCCGGGGCGAGCGGGAAAACGACGAAATTGGCTGCAATGATCGCCGCGCGGTTGATCGCTCCCAGGTTGGGGCCGACATCGATCAATACCAGATCGGCTTCCCGTATCTCTACCGCTTTCAGAATTGCTCGATGGAAGGAGGACTCGGTGCGGAAAGCCGCCTCGTCGCGGTTCATGCAGTCGGGCCATGCGGAGGAGAGCCTGGCTTCGAACCGAGCTAAACCAAGGTCGCCCACCAGAAGGCCGAGGTTTTCAAGGATTACCTCTACGTGCGGGTCGTCGATGTCACCAAGACCGCGAAGGATCGGGGAGACCGATCCGTAGATACTTTCCGGATGATCTCCATCCGGCCACAACTCCTCGAGCCGGTCGTCACTCAGGAACATGGTGCTCAGATTCGCCTGCGGATCGAGGTCAGCCGCGACAACCGACATGCCGAGGTCGGCGTACATCCAGGCGAGGTGGTAGACCAGAGTCGTCTTGCCGACTCCTCCCTTGTTGTTGAAGAAAGCGACGGTTTTCATGGCTTTCTTCGAATGGTGGCCAGCACGTTGGCGGGCTCGAAGGTGAATTCCGCTTCCGGGTTCCCGTTTTTCAGCAAGGCATCCTGCGCTCTGATGACGCCTCGACCGAAGTGGTTGACATAGCCCAACGTCGCCATGGCCTCCGCTATGACCGGATTTCGATAATCCGTCTGCCTCGGGAAGTTCTCCGGAGAGGCCATCCCGTACAGCCCCCCTGGATTCTGGATTTCCATGCGGTCATCGTACCAGTAAAACCGTACGGGTGCGTTTGACTCGTAGGAACGGTGCATGATTGCGTTCAACAGCAACTCTCGGATGGCCACCTGCGGGTAGTCGCTCTCAGCCCGGTCCCGCAGAGCCGATTCTGCCACCGGACGGGACTGTGCAGGAACCGTGATGAACGCTTCGAGCTCGCGCAGAAGGGTGAGCAAGTCCCCGCTGAATCTCTTCTCGCCGACCGGTTCGTCGGCCATCGTCGTTCCTGCCCAACGGACGAATTGAACCCAGGCTCCAGGAATCCAGTGCAGGGGCCTCTTGGCGAACAGCAAGGCGGCGGCGTTCGTCGGACAGTCGGCGGTAAGGTCGTAAAAGCGCAGGGATGCCATCTGTTCAGGGGTGTTTCGCTCGTTCTCGTCGATTACGTCACGAGCCACCGCCGCCGGAAGGTAGCTTACCTGGAACAGATCCAGGACCAGTTCGTCAAGCGTGCAGCCTTGGCAGGGCCGGGCATCGAAGGGCCTTTGGAAAACGGTCCGCTTCTCCGTGAGAATGCGCTCTTCCTGCTGGTTCGCCCCGCGCCGGGAAGGTCCGACCCGTATCCAGACCCTGCCTTTGTAGCGGACGGGAGGCAGCTCGGATGGAAGCACCTCCACCACGGCCACTTCCCCTTGGGGCAACGTGCACTTCTGCACGGTCATCACCGGGAGCGGCTCTAGGTTGACGTTTGAGCGCAGTTCCCCCAGGTCCCGCAACAGTCGATCATCGACGGACAGACCGCTGGCTCTGCCGTCGTCGTGCACGCCTACAAGGAGATAGCCCGGCTGCCGGTGATCGGGGAAGTCGTTGGCAAAGGCACAGATGGCCTGCGCGAATTTATCGGTGTCCCTGGTGGACGTCGTCAGCGCCACGCGGTCCGATTCACCGTCTGCCATCAACGCCTGTAATTGTTCGGTGGTCAGCATGATCTCCAAGGGGGAGGAATCGGGAAGATCAGGCTTCCGCAAGGACTCTTCAACCATGCGGCGGCACAGATAGAGTCAATGGACTGATCTAATTCGGCTTCCCTGGCCTAACTCGTTGCAAGGCAAGGGGTATTCGAGTGTATGTAGTTAATTTCGGACGGGCGCCATCATCCCGGTAACGAGCTTCCCAGCGACGATTGCCGCACCCGGCTCGACGAGACGCCCGTCGAGACCGGCGGCGGCCTTGCTTCCGCCCGGTGATCTGCAACGCTTCCGCCCATTTCGATCAAGATGTTTCTTGACGCCTTTCTTCACGACCTTACAGCTTGTACAGAACGAATACGAAGGGGGAATTGGTGATGGATGTTCCACGAGAGAAATTCTCCAGCCAGGCTTCGCCGGAGTTGCTGGCCGCAGTGCGAGAAATCGCCCGCGAGGAAGGCCGTCATTTCCAGGCAGTACTGGAAGAAGCCATGCGGGAATACATTGAGAACCGCTCTAAAGAAAAGCTCCGGGCCTCGGTCATGGCCCATTTTCAGGCCAGTGTCGAGAAAAACCGCCGCCTGGGTGAAATGCTGGCCAGATGACCCATGACTTCCCAACCATCGAGGAAGTCGTCGCCATGCACGACGCTCTGATTGGTGCCTTTGGCGGCTCACCAGGAATCCGCGATGAAGGCGCTATCGCCGCGGCTCTCATGCGCCCCCAGCTTGGATACTACGACGGGCTCATCCAGGAAGCTGCTGCCCTCGAGACCCGGAAGGCGCTCAACGGCCGCCTCGGAGAGCTGCACACCACCGCCCCACACCCGCCGGGCCGGTGCCGCGCCCCTGCCTCCTGGTCGGGCAGTCAGCGGCGGCGACGGACAGCCGCCGCGGTGGACGCTCCCCCTTCCTCTCCCTACAGGAACCGCGTGATCCCGAAGCCGGAGCGCCAGTTCTCCGGGGCCGCTTCGTAGGGCGCCCCCACGAGGTACTGGGACGGACTGAGGCGCGTGTTGTTGGTGGCGAACAGGTAGAAGGTGTGCCCCCCCGTGTCGATGGACAGGCCCCAGGCCAGGGAGTTGTGCGAGCGCCCGCTCTCGCCTGGCGACAGGATGCCCTGGTAGCCCGTCAGCGCCGGGCTGTACTCCACCCAGATCCCCCAGGTGTGGTTGATGAAGTAGTGGACGTAGGTCCCCAGGGTGGCGGTGTACTGCGGGTCGACGCTGAAGATGGCGCTGTTGTAGAGGAACGAAGGCACCAGGCCCAAACCCAGCTTGTCGTCCATCATCGTGTTGAAAACCAGCTGCCCGAAGTACTGGAAGTTCTCGGCCGCGGCCGCCCCCCGGTCGATGCCGGCGGGGATGTCGGTGTTCCAGGCGGCGCCGGCGTTGAGGGCGAGGACCGACGGGAAGCGCATGTGGCGGAACTGCAGCCAGCGGTACCGCAGCTGCAGGTCGAGATTGTCCTGCAGGCTGCTGCGCCCCAGGGTAACCATCAGCCGGTCGTGCAGCCCGTAGCTGACCGTGGTGCGGATGTTGGCCGGCCCGTCGAGCCCGAAGCCGGCCTCGTACCCCTGGTCGATGGTCGGCAGGAAGCGGTGCGATATCTCGTAGTGGAAGTCCCCCCGGTAGAGGGATTCGGCGGTCGGGTAGTTGGCCGTCCTCAGGGCGGTGAACAGCTCCAGCCGGGTCTCCGGGGGCGCGATCGCCTGCCACGACGGCTGGGCCCCGGCGAGGGCCGGCAGCAGTCCGAGAACGGCCGCCGCCAGTGAGGCGCGAATTCTCATCGATCAGCTCCTTCCGTCCCCTGCGGGTCTTCCGCCGGGGTCAGGTGCTTCATGTAAACCGAGATTTCGAGGGCGATCTCCTGGCTCACCTTGACGAAGACGGCCAGGGAGGGGGCCTCGATCTCGTAGTCGGCCAGCTTCAGGGTGAAAGCGGCCTCGATCCTAAAGCGCCCCTCTTCGACCACCACCGTCCCGGGCACCTCGATGGCGCGGTCGGTCCCGTGCAGCGACAGCGTCCCCTTCGTCCCGACGCGATAGGCGGCTCCGGTGGAATCGACCGCGGCGTGTTCTGCGATCACCCCTTTGTAAACGGCCCTGGGCCACTTCTCCGTGTCGAGCACCTCGCGCATGTCGCGGTCCCGCTTGCCGATGCCGGTGTCGAAGCCGGCGAGGTTCACCTCGAAATGGAACTGGGCTTTCTGGGCGAACAGGGAGTCCCCCTCCCAATAGACGAAGCCGTCGACCTGATCGGTGACGCCGGAAAAGGTGAAGGCCGTCACCCTCGAGGTGAACTTGACCTGGTTGTCCAGGGCCTTCTTGTCGACCTGCCATTCGCCGGCCCGGACCGCGAGGGGGAGGCAGATCAGGAGGGTGAGGATCCAGCGCATCAGGTCGTCCCGGATTGGTTTGCCGGCGGCGTACCCGGGGTCAGTCCCTCGGCGCGCCCCGTTCTATCCACATGTAAACCGTTTCCAGCGTGGAGGGTTCCAGGTACGGCCCGCCGAGGGGCATGCGGTCCCCGGAGATCGCGGCGTCCGGCAACAGTTTGAGATACAGGTAGCTGCTGTCCGGCTGGCCCGGTGCCACCAGGGGAATGCCCCGGGTGCTCTCGACGCCGACGATGTTGTCGTACGCCATGCCGGCCCTCAGGTCGGGCCAGGCGCTCCACTCCTGGCCGCCGTGGCAGCCGCTCGAAGCGCAGGAAACGTCGAACAGACCCTGGACCCGCTCGAAGGTTGCCGGCCCCTCCGAAACGGGATCGAAAACCATCTCCGTGCTCGTGGTCAGGTCGGAACAGGCCAGGGCGGCGAAGAAGAGCAGAAAGAGCAGGAGGGGCGCTGCCATCGCCTTCCCAAAGGGGGTGACCTCAGTGTTCTGTTTCATCAGTTTTCAATGTACGTTCGACGGTCGGACTGCGCCGGGCCAGCCGCACGCGCACCAGCCTCGAGTGGTTGCCCCGGGAAGGCCGGCGTCAAGCTGCACGCCCCTGGTCGATGATTCGGGGCGCCTGATCCTGCTCATGCCCCGGACAAGCCGGCCCGACAAGCCCAATATGCCGAAAGGGAACCGACAATGCCCCTCGAACTGATCGCCGACCGCCCCGGACACGCCCTGCTCCGGGAGTACGAAGAACCGCCGCTTGAACCGGGGGAGGTGTGCGTGCGCGCCCGGTTCAGCTCGGTCAAGCACGGCACCGAGCTGCGGGATTTCCGCGCCGACACCCCCGACGCAAGCGACCGCTTCGATTCCGGGCTGCGCCTGCACCGCCGCGGCGAGCCGGCGCCCCCGCGGTTCCCGATGTCCCTGGGGAACATGTGTGTCGGGACCGTCGAGGAGGTGGGCACGGACGCCGGCAGCCTCCAACCGGGGGACCGCGTCTTCGGCCACCTGCCGATCCGCGAGACCCACACGGTGCCGGCGGCGAGGCTGCACCCCGCGCCGGACGGAATGTCGGAGCAGGCTCTCGTCTACTGGGACCCGGCCGACTTCGCCGTGGGAGCGGTGCGCGACGCCCCGGTGCGGCTCGGGGACCGGGTCGCCGTCACCGGGCTCGGGGCCATCGGCCAGATGGTGGCGCAGCTGGCTCGGGTCTGCGGGGCGCGCTGGGTGGCCGTCTCCGACCCGATCGCCATGCGCCGCGAGGGGGCTGCCCGCCACGGGGCAGATGCCGTGTACGATCCGACCGAATCCGACTTCGGGGTAGCGGTCAAGGAGGCGACGGGAAAGGTGGGCGCCGACGTCGTCTTCGAGACCAGCGGTTCCTACGCCGCCCTGGAGGACGCCCTGCGCGCGGTGAAGTACGCCGGCACCGTGGTCTCGACCGCCTACTACCACGGGGCAAAGGGCCTGTCCCTGGCCGGAGAGTGGCACCGCAACCGCATCGAGATCGTATCGAGCCGCGCCGTCAGCACCCCCCATCTCCACTCAGGATGGGACGTGCCCCGCGTCCGCTCCGAGTCCCTGGCGCTGCTGCGGGAGGGCCGGCTGAAGGCGGACGGCCTGGTGGCGCCGGTCGTCCCCTTCGCCCGGGCCGCCGAGGCGTATCACGAGATCTGCGAGCACCCGGAACGGTCCATCAAGCTCGGAGTAGACCACACCTTGTGAACGTCGAAGACCGACTGCTGCTTACCGGCCGCAACCTCCTCGGCTGCCTGTCGCGCGACGACGGCTGCCTTCCGTACTGGCACATGGCGGTCGACGAGGAGCTGCGCGCCATGTATCAGTTCCGGCGCTACAGCACCGGCCACAACGTCGGACGCTGGTGGAACACCATGCTGCGGCTCGAGCGCGCCGCCGGCTTCGAGATCCCCGCCGAGATGGAGGCGGCGATGCTGGAGAACAGCTGGCGCCTTGCCGACAACGCCAGCGGCATCTTCCTCGAGGACGTCGACCCCCGGGACCCGGCCACCTGGTACATCCACTCCTACCGCGAGACCATGCTGTCGTTCGGACTGCTGGTCGAGTGCCGCGGCAGCGGCCGCGCCGCCGAGTGCGGAAAGCGGGCGATCGAGAGGATGAGCCGCGCCAGCCGGGACCTGAAGGAGTGGAGGTTCTCGTTCGACGGGGGCCCGCCGCGGGCAAAGCACGGAAACAGCGCCGCCCCGGCCTACACCCACGGCCGAGCCATCGAGGGGCTGCTCTGTTTCCACGCCGCCACCGGGGAGCCGGCCGCCCTCGAGGAGGCGGAGCGCCTGGCGGACTTCCACTTCGTATACCTGCTGAACGAGGACGGCAGTCTCGCCGAGGGCTGCGGCCACCACACCCACTCGTACCTCAACACCCTCCGCGGCCTGCTGATGCTGGCCGTGCTCCAGGGGTCGCGCGAACGCCAGGAGCTGATCTACCGGACTTACCGGGACGCGGTCTCCGGGATGATCACCCGCTCCGGGTTCGTCACCCACGACATCGGCGACCGCTACGCCGGCGACATCGCCTCGGCCGGGGACATCGCCCACATCGCGCTGCTGCTGTGGGACCTGTTCGCCGACCCCGGGCTGCTCGACGACGCCGAGCGCATCGCGCGGGCCCGGCTGTTCCCGGCGCAGGTGCGGGAACCGGTGGCGATCCGCCCTGCCAAGGCAGCGGACTCCCGCGACTGCTACCGCGACCTCGCCGACCGTTTCCTCGGCGCCATCGGCGGCTCGGTAGGCCACGTCAGCGGCCAGACCTGCGTCACCGACTTCACCGCCGCCGCCCTGCACAGCCTGATCGAGCTCTGGACCCGCACCGTCGACGTCGAGGCGGAGATCGTCCGCGTCAACTTCCACTTCGACCGCCAGCTGCCGGAGGTGGAGGTGAAGGCCGAGCGCGGCGAGAGCGGGGCCCGGGTCACGGTGGTCAACCGAACCGGAAAGGAGCTGCGGTTGCGGCTCCCGGGCTGGGCCGATGAGGGGAGTTGCTCGCTGAAGGTGGACGGCCGGCCGGTCGAGGTATCGGTGGAGAACGGGTTCGTGGCGGTGGCGCAGGGAGAAGGGGCCACGACCAGCGAGCTGCGCTTCGAACTTCCCGAGTACGAGGAGGAGGAGCTGTCGCGGGACGAGTCCGCCGAAGAAGAGACGGTGACCTTCCGCTGGCGCGGCGACGAGATCGCCGGCGTCAGCAGCGGCGGGCCCTACATGGCGCCGCGCCCGGCATTGTGTAATTCATTGTTGTAGGGCAGGTGCCGGGAGCCTGCGGCCTGCCGGTGGTCGCCCGGAATCGTGGACGAGAAAGGGACCCGGGGCCCCGGCCACTCGCCTGGGGCGAACCGCACGGTTGAGTTCCCACTTGGGACACAGAACCCGGAAAGCCGAAGCGGGAACCTGCTGCAGCCTGTCGAATCAGGCCACCCTCACTCCAGGCAGTTGAACAGCGTCGCGATGCCGCCGAACATCCCGGGAAAGCGGAACAGCTCCGGATCCCGGGAACGGATGCGCGCCAGCAGCGGCTCGTCGATCATCCCTTCCTGGCAGTCGAAGAAAGCCCCCTCGTCCGCGGCGTCGTAGGAACCCGCACCCCTGGCTTCCTCGCAGACCGCGGCAACCTCCGCATCCCCTTCCAGCTTCTCCGCCATCGAGCCGAAGAACCGCTCCAGGGCCGCCTCGTACCCCGGCCGGTCCCCGGCCCGGAGCCCGGCCACCTTCGTGAAAGCCTCGTGCCCCTTGCGAAGGCGCTCGTCCCAGCCCTCGGGAACCTCGCCGTCGAGGGTGAAGGGAGCGGCGTTCCCCATCAGGGGGGTGCGGTCCTGCGTCTGGAACGCCACCAGCACCCGCCCCCCCGGTTGCGGCCGGGCGCGCAGGCGCACGACCCTTTGCGGTTCGATGGCGACCGGCTGTCCCGGCTTCACGGCAACCACCTGCGGCCCTTCCCGGGTCAGCAGATCAAGCCAGGCCTCACGGGCGGCGAACACCTGGATGTGCTCGCGCGGCAGCCCGTTCAGCCCGCAGCGCCCGAACGGCATCGACACCGCCCAGGCATCGTCGCTCTCGCCGGTTCCCGGCGCTCCGCGCAGCCGGGCGAGTGCCTGCGCCAGGTCCGCCGCCTCGGTCTCCGGACCGGTCTCGAGCGGCTCGACGACTCTCCCGCGGACCCTCGCCCGGTACGGCACCCCGTAGCCGAACAGCCGCACCCCGAGAATCTCCCTGATCACGGCTGCCCGATCGTGTCGCGAAGGTGGGCCACGGCAAGACGGATCACCTCCCGGTCGCCGCAGCTGTTGACGTCCTGCCCCTCGAACACCACCCCGACGGTGCCGTTGTACCCGGCCGCCTCGAGGATCCCGGCGATGCGTCCGTAGTCGAGCCACTCCTCCCTGCCGCTGTCGATCTTGTAGAACTTGGCGCGCACGTGCGAGGTCAGGGGGGCGACCTGCTCCATGTAGCGGTAGATGTCGTGGGCGGGATCGCCCACCCCCTTGTTCCTGCCCGGCGATCCCAGCCACTGGCCGGTGTCCATGATCACCGTGAAGTTCGGCCGGCCGACCCCCTCGTGGATGCGCAGCACGTCGTCCCCGGTGCAGGGGTGGTTCTGCAGGCCGACGGCGACCCCGACCTCGGCGGCGTGATCGCACGACTGCTGGAAACAGCGGATCTCCCGCCGCCTGTCCTCTTCCGCCTCGGGGGCTTCCCCGCAGAACACGCGGATCATCGGCGCCCCGAGGAAGGAGGCGATGCGCGCGTGTTCCCGCGTAACCTCGACCTTGCCCTCGAGCTCCTCGTCGCTGCCGACGAAATGGCCCCCCGAGGCGAGGTAGCCGATCGACAGCCCGGCCCGCAGGCACTTCATCTTGATCTCGAGCAGATAGTCCGGCTCGTGGGAGGCCCATCCGCGCCCCGCGAGAAAGTCTATCGATTCGACCTTCAGCTCGGCGCAGAGGGAGATGTAGCTCTCGACCGTCTCCAGCGTCGGGGGATCGTCCTTGCCGAACATCGAGGCGTACACTCCGACTTTCATCCGTGTTTAGTCCCTTCCCTTGGCGTTCAGGTTACCACCCGTACCGCGCCGCGGGCCCGAGGTTTCCTGCAAGGCCAGGTTGCCCCGGGGGCGAGCCCGCGAGGTCCAGGACCACGGCTGCGGCGCTGTGGTTGGCCTGGGGGATTGGCCTGGCTTTTTCCGGCGCGGGGCGATTCCACTTCGGGGCCCGCAAAGCTACCTTTACCCGCAGGGTATCTCAACCAGGCGCGACTGCCGGACGATGCAGTCCCCTTTCACCACCGGTCCCCGGATACCATGCCGCGAATCGACGTAAAAGCTCTTCACCGCATCATGATGGGGCGGAACTTCCTGTTCAAGTTTCAGCTCGCCAACGCCGTCGGCATGAGCTACGAACGCCTCACCGCCATCATCGTCAACGGCGAGGACGAGGTCGAGGAGGAGGAGGTCGCCCGGCTGTGCTCGGGCCTGGGCTGCGAACGCTCCGACCTCGTCGCCGGCGAACAGGAATCTGCCCCGGGGGTGGAAGGGACAGGAGAGAGAAACACCGGGGACATTTGATGGAAACGGACACCAGATTCAGGGAGAACAGAACATGTGGGAAGTGGTGAAAATCCCGGTCGAGCGCCTCGAGCCGGAGGCCTTCGCCCCGTTCGGACACGTGATCCGGACCTTCGAGGAGCGCAAGCCCGACGTGGCCAAGGGCGGCCACAGATCGAACGAGTACCCCGTCATCGCCGAGCCGGGAGCCGAGCCGAAGGACGGCCCCGCGTGGTACCAGGCGCACCAGGACAGGGTGCCGATATCCGAGGGCCTGCAGCGGGCCCACTTCGCCTTCCACACCGACGCCGGGCAGTCCTTCTACCCCAGGCTCCACTCCCCGTCGGTGTTCCTGGTCGGCCCAGTGCAGGACGACATCCGCGCCGAGGAGCTGCGCGCCTTCTACAGCGACGGCGATACCGGGGTCTGCCTGCACCTGAAGGTCTGGCACACCATGCCGGTCTGCGTCAGCGGCCGCGACGTCTACCAGACGACCCGGGGGGACCAGGACTACCTGGAGCACTCGGTGGAGATCGACTTCGACCTCGAGCGCGGCCAGTCGATCGAGCCGGACATGGACAACTTCAGCGGCTGGCCGAAGAAGTGAGAACAGAATGACGGAACAAACCCTGCTGTACCTGTCGCGCGAGGAGGTCGAGGCCGTCGACCTGTCGATGGCCGACATCATCGCCGCCCTGGACGAGATGTTCAAAGAGAAGGGGCAGGGCGAGGTGGAGATGCCCCCGAAGCCCGGCATCCACACCCGGCCCGACGCCTTCATCCACGCCATGCCGGCGTACATCCCCAGCCTCGAGGCGGCCGGCATGAAGTGGGTCTCCGGGTACCCGGGAAACCAGGCGCGCGGCCTGCCTTACATCACCGGCCTGCTGGTGCTCAACGACCCCCTGACCGGGATTCCCCTCGCCGTCATGGACGCCACCTGGATCACGGCGATGCGCACCGGCGCCGCGACCGCCCTCGCCGCCCGCTACCTGGCGCGCCAGGACAGCTCGACCTTGGCGGTCCTCGGCTGCGGCGTCCAGGGCCGCAGCAACATCCACGCCCTCGCCGCCCTGTTCGACCTTAAGAAGGTGCGCGCCTTCGACCCCCGCCCGGAGCGGACAGGGGCGTACGCCCGCGACATACGGGACCAGCTCGGCCTGGAGGTCGAGGGGGCCGCGGATCCCCGCGCTGCCATGCGGGGCGCGGACCTGGTCGTCACCGCGGGACCGATGTCGAAAAACCCCGACCCCGCCATCGCCGCGGACTGGCTCGAGCCGGGAGGCTTCGCCAGCGCCGTCGACTTCGATTCCTACTGGCAGGGGGCGGCCCTGGAACAGGCGGACAAGATCGCCACCGACGACCTGGCCCAGATGGAGTACTACCGGGGGGAAGGGTACTTCGGGCAGACGCCGGCGGCCTACGCCGACATGGGGGAGCTCGCCGCCGGCCTCAAGCCGGGCCGTGAGCGGGAGGAGGAGCGAATCATCGCCATGAACCTCGGCATCGCCCTCGAGGACATGGCGACCGCCATCCGCGTGTACCGCGCCGCGGTCGAGCTCGGAATCGGAACCCGGCTGCCGCTGTGACCGTAGGGTGGTTCATACCCGGGATGCGCCCAAGCCGCACGAGGGAACCATGACTGATAACGACCGACCTGCTGGCGCGGCGATCATCGAAGAGATCGACCGCCTGAAGAGGGAGCTGGACGAGCTGCGGCCGCTGTCATCCGATGTGGTGGACCGGGTCGGGCAAAAGCTCAGGATCGATTCCAACTTTCATTCCAATGCCTTGGAGGGCAACAGCCTGACTCTCGGAGAAACGAGAAGCCTGATCCTTCACGGACTGACTGCACGCGGCAAGCCGATGCGGGATCATCTCGACATCGAAGGGCACAACGAGGCGGTAAAGGCGATAGAGGAAGCGGTGAGGAAGGATGAGGGGCTCAGCGAGGTCTTCATCCGGAATCTTCACAAAGTACTACTGAAGGAGCCTTACGAAGTCGATGCAGTGACCCCCGAAGGACATCCTGCGAAGCGGTGGGTCGCGATCGGAGAATACAAAACGCAGCCGAACAACGTGCTGACTTCAACCGGCGAGATATACCACTATACTCCGCCGGAACAGGTGAAGCCGGCGATGAGCGACCTGTTGGACTGGTACAGAACCAGGGAGAAGGAGGGCGAGCATCCCATAGTCATTGCGGCGACATTTCACTACCGCTTTGTGCGCATCCATCCCTTTGACGACGGGAACGGTCGCATGGCAAGGCTTCTGATGAACATGATTCTGATCAGGCACGGGTACACCGTTGCGATCGTACCCAGGGGCGAGAAAAGCCGGTACATCGAAATGCTTGAGCAGGCCGACAGGAGCGAAGATCTCGGGGAATTCATCGCATTTCTCGCGGGCTGTTGCAGGTACGCCCTGAATCTCCACCTGAAGGCGGCACGTGGAGAAAGTATTGAAGACGTAGAGGATATTGACAAGGAGATCGCACTCTTCTTGCAGAAGGTCATGAGCGGCACAATCGATGCAAGGGCGTATTGGGAGCAGGTGCTGAATCCCTTCTACTTATTTTGCGAAGAGAAGGTCAAATTGTTTTCCAGAGCGTTTGAGGGAATGAGTTTCGGGGGTAGTTCAACGGTTAGTGACCCGGATAGTAAGAACCATAGATTTTCCCTGAAGAAGCAGGATGCATCTTGGCCAGAAAAGGCACTTGCGATTTCAACCCAGGTTACTTTCGAGTTGAATAACTACCAGGGAAAGTTTGGCGAAAAAATTTTCTTGCGAATTGAAAATAAAACGGACTCTGATGGGAATGTCTGGGATTTTTCGGCGGAGATCATGACAAGTGGAGAAACATATCTAACTAGCATTTTCAAAAGAAAATCCATGGGGGGTGATCTGCAGAATCTCAAGGGGATTTTCAACGAAATGATTCGGGTCATGATGGTAAAGCTCTCGGAACTCTGAAAAAACAAGGTCAACCTATGGAGCTAGTAGTTTCCAGGTCCACATGAGCGCGAGAATCGACATGCCCAAAGAAGAGATCGCCGCCTTTTGCCGGCGCCATCACATCCAGCGCATGGCCCTGTTCGGCTCGGTGCTGCGCGACGACTTCACCCCCGAGAGCGACATCGACGTGCTGGTCGAATTCGCACCTGGGAAGACGCCGGGACTGGCGTTCATCACCATGCAGGACGAGCTGTCTGAGATATTCGGGCAGCGAGTGGATATGCACACCTTCCGTGGAGTCGAAAGAAGCCGCAATTGGGTGCTCCGAAAGGAAATCCTCAATTCGGCGGAGATTCAGTATGAGCAGGCGTGATGACGAGGTAAGCCTTCTCGGGTAGTTCGAAGGTGGTGTCTTCGCTGACCCGCTGCCCGCTACGGCAGGCGCGGACCGAAGATCTTCCCGTCCAGCGAGAACCGTCCCGGTCCGGCCGCAAGCAGCAGGATGGAGACGCAGAAGTAGACCGCGGCCAGCTCGTAGGAAGAACCCCCCACCGAGACGAACGGGTCCCCGCGCATGAAGGCGTGCATGCAGACGGCGACCGCCATGGTGCAGGCGATCCCCAGCGAGGCGAGAGGCACGAGCAGACCGATTATCCAGGCGATGCCGCCGCCGAACTCGGAGAGGGCGGCCAGGGCCTGGAGCAGGCCGGGGGCGAAGGCGTCGGGACCCATCCAGCCGAAGGGGTTCTGGATCTTCGGCCAGCCGTGAAAGACGAAGGCGAGGCCGGCCACCACCCGCAGAAGAAGCAGGGCGGCATTGGCAAAGGGGGAGTGATCGGGGACGGTGAACGATCTCAAAGGATTCATCCGCTTCTCCTTTCCGCAGGGATTTCGGATGCGGTGTACTCAGTACAACCCGAGCCGGGGCAAGCCTGTTCCCGAAACCAATGAAGCCAAGCGTCGAAGTTAAATCCAGCGACCCGGTGCGGCGTCCGGTGCGGTGATCCTCCGACGGTCCGGGTCGCGCGTCTTCCGGACCGGGATTTTTCCGCAACTCGCCGCCGCGCACGTGCAGGATGCAGCCGCCGGCCTGCATGCGGCGCACCTCCCCGGGGCTCACGTCGCGGCCCCCAAGGGTCGCGGTCGATCTCACCTCAGCGCAGCAGCAGCAGCTTGCGGCTCTGCGAGCGCTCCCCGGACTCCAGGCGGTAGAGGTAGACGCCGCTGGCCAGCCGCGACCCGGCCGGACCCCGGCCGTCCCAGCGGACTTCGTACCTGCCCGCGGGGCGCGGCCCCCTGGCCAGGGTTGCCACCTTGCGCCCGCCGAGGTCGTACAGGGACAGCTCGATCTCTCCAGGCCGGTCGAGATCGAAACGGATCGCCGTGCCGGAGTTGAAGGGGTTTGGGAAGTTCTGGTCCAGCGCCAGGGCCCCGGGCAAGGCCGCCTGGCCCCTTTCCTCGACCGCGGTCTGCGATCCGGAGAACAGCTCCCCGGCGCGGTGGAAGGCGTCGATGCCGACCCTGCGGCCGATCAGCCGGCCCGGGATGTCTTCTATCGGCGACTGGATGCCGGCCCAGAAGGTCGCCAGGCTCGCCTGGTCGGCGGCGTCGCGGTAGGTGGCCCACTGCAGGTTCACGTCGACACTCGGGCCGTTCTCGAGCTGCAGGAACTCGTCCGCCTCGGCGCGGAACTCCCCCAGGCCTCCGGGAAAGAACTCGTCCCCGGTCAGCAGGGTCACGGTCTCGGCGGCGGCGCGCGAGAAGGCCGCCGGCGCGGAGACGTACCCGGCGTTGGGCGGGGTGACGAAGTTCGCCGCCTGGTAGGTCCACCAGGCTACGGCGAGGATCCAGGTCACCCCCGCGGCATCGGTCTCGGGGTCGACGATGAAGTCGGGCCCCTTCCAGGTGTACACCTTGACCCGGCCGACGTGGAAGTCCGGGTCGCCGGCGACCTCGGCTACCGGGTCCCCCTCCCTTATGGTCTCGATGAAACCGTCGACGAGGGGCAGGCCGTCGGGGGAGTAGCGCGGCAGCTCGGGGTCGCTGCTCTGTCCCTTCTCCGCCATCCACCGGATCGCCCCTATCGGCCGGATGTAGTCGTACCACCCCTTGATCGACCAAGTGGCGATCGCCGCGTCGTGCAGGGCTCCGCCGAGGGTGAGGTAGGCCTTCACGTCCCACTCGAGGTCGTCGAGGACCGGCCCCTGCCCGGCGAACCGCTTCTCGAACAGCGGGTGGTCGCCGACGTTGTTGAGGATGACGAACCAGAACCCCGGAACGGATTCGTCCCCCGGGCCGTCAGGCCAGAACTCGGCGGCGACGCGGGCGAAATCCCCCCTCGGGACCTTCACCGGCCGGTACGACTCCCCGGTGTGCGGGTTGAGATCCCGGCCCCGGCCCTGCCCGCGGCCGTCGAAGCGGTCGTAGAAGGCGCCGAGCCCCTCGATGGTGCGGGGGAAATCCTCGATCGTCCCGAACTCGTCGAGGTCGAAGTTGCCGAGGCTGGCCGGGGAAATGTCGACTTCGACCCCGTCGGCCGGATCGAGGTGGGACGACCAGATCAACGGCAGGGTGTGCGACCACTTGTACACCTCTTCGAGCGGGGCTTCTCCGTCGGTGTCGGCGTGAACCGGCGGCCCCGGATCGTGGTAGACGTTGTACTGGTTTCCGTCCCTCTCCTTGATGGTCAGGTCTCGGGCATCGAGAGAGAAGGGGGTCACCCGGCCCCACTCGGGGCTGTCGAAGTCCGGCTGTTCCCCGTTGTACACCGCGTCGGTCTGATCGATGAACTCCTTGACCACCAGCGGCTGCCAGCGGTTCGGGTCCAGTATCTGGCGGTTGCCGCGCAGGGCGGCGTACAGGGGAGGATTGACCGGCTCGTAGAAGCGGTTGGCGTACCCGTTCTCTTCGTTTGCCCCGTCCTGCAGGCCGAAGTCGATGACGCAGCGGGCGATGTAGTTCCCCAGGGCGGCAGGTGGGCCCTCGGCGTAGTCGGTCGAGGTGAACGACGGGTCGTGCCCGTAGCTGGCGAAGACGGTGTTGAACCGCGGCAGGGCGACGTCGGCGCGGGGGGAATTCCTGTAGCGGTGCCTGAGCAGGCGGTAGGCGGCGAAGCTGATCGCCTCCTCGCGCGCCGCCCGCAGGTCGGCTGGGGGCTCGACCCCTTCGAAATCGCAGCGGAAACCGTCGACCTCGTTTCCCAGCAGCCAGGTTGGAGAGGTGCCGTACGCCGCCCAGGCGTCGTACATGGCGACGGAGAGGTGAAAGAGGTTGCGCGCATGCACCGCCGGTCTCGGGAAGTCGTTGCGGACCGCGTGCAGAGCCGCCTCGTTCCACAGGCGGGCGACGGAGTGCTGGGCATCCGCGGCGGCCGGCAGGATCAGGGCCGCCAGGACCAGCGGCCGCAGCGCTGCCGCCCGGATCGCCGGTGGGGGAAGTCTCGACATGAAGCAGGTTCCTTGTACCGGGTAAAATTTGGCCCTATTCCCCGGGAAGTGGCAACAGGCCGGGGCTGACGAACCCCGGGTCGGAGAGGGTCAGCATGAAGGCGACCAGGGCCTCGCGCTCCTCCCGGGTGAAGTTGCGCGGCTCGCGGAAGCGCAGCAGCAGGGGGTCGAGGAACTCGTTCAGGTGCAGTCCCGAGTCGTAGTGGTCGAGCACCTCCTCGAGGGTCGGGAAACGGCCGTCGTGCATGTACGGCGCGGTGAACTCGACGTTGCGCAGGGTCGGCGACTTGAACTTGCCGTAGTCGAGGCGCCTGCCGGTGACGGCGACGCGACCCGAGTCGGCCGGGGCCTCGTCGAGGCCGGTGTTGTGGAAGTCGCCGTCGGTGAACAGCAGCGTGCCGTGGCAGTGGAAGCAGTCGCCGCGCTCGGAGAAGAACAGCTCGAGGCCGAGCTCCTCGACCTCGGTGAACTGCTCCTGCCCGGCGAGGACGCGGTCGAACTTGGCCCCCCCGGAAATCAGGGTGCGCTCGAACTGGGCGATCGCCCTGACGGCGTTGTCCCGCGTGACCGGGACGTCCCCGAAGGCGCGCCGGAACTCCCCGGGATACTCCGGGTGCGCCCGCAGCTTGCGCTCGACGTTCTCCCAGGACTCCCCCATCTCGACGGGGCTCTCCACCACCTGCAGGGCCTGGTCCTCCAGGCTGGCGGCGCGCCCGTCCCAGAACAGCGACAGCGACCAGCCGGCGTTGGCCAGCGTCATGGAGTTTCGCCTCGTGCCGCCGCCGGCGCCGCGGCTGACCGCTTCCGGATCGCTGAAGGCGAACTCAGGCCGGTGGCAGCTGGCGCAGGAGGTGGTGCCGTCGGCCGACAGGATCGGGTCGAAGAACAGGCGCCGGCCGAGAGCCACCCCCTCCTCCGTCATCGGGTTGTCCGGGGGGATCGCCATCGGCGGGAAACGGTCGGGGATTGCGAGCTCGTACGGTGTGGGAACGCTGGCCGGCCCCGGGACGGATTCCCCGCCGCAGCCGGCGAGCGCCGCGGCCGCGGCGATTTTCAAAAGGTTTCGCACAACGCCCCCGGGGCTAACCGTCGTGCTGCATCGCCCCCCCGGGCGCGCACTCCGTATCCATACCGTCCATGTCGTTGCCTTCCCCCTCCATGCCGCCGCGCGAAACCCCGTAGACCGTGAACACGTCGGCTCCGTTGTCGCGGTGGAGGACCTGGGCGTCGGCGTTCCCCATGATCGCGCCGGCGCCGGTAAAGTCGTACACCGGCTCGTCGAACCAGCTGTTGACGTCCATGGCGACGGCGATCTCCCAGTGGCCGGCGTCGACCTCGAGGGCGATCGGCAGCTCGACCGGGAACGAGAAGTCCCCGCCGCCGGCCGGGCCGGTGTGCGACAGGAAGCTCGCCACCTCCCCGCCGTCGTCGTAAATGCCTTCGAGGCGCATGTAGTGGTAGCCTCCGCCCATGTTGTCGGGCCAGGCCATGTTGTTGTACGCCGTCCGGTTCGGCAGCCCGCCGGTGACGTTGGCCTCCCCGCCGATCCCGAAACGGAAACGCAGGGCGCTGTAGGAGCCGCCGGGAACATCGGCCGAAAGCCGCCTTGATCCGCCGCAGGACTCGTTGAGGTAGTGGTGGCCGGCGAGGTCGACGCTGCCGCCGCCGGCATCGGCCAGGGAGATTTCGGTGAGGATGTACTCGAGGTGGGTCACGGAGTACCGGTTGCCGGCGGCGTTGGTGTAGCTGCCGGTCTCCAACTCTAGGACGGCGCCGTCGACCTCGTGCTCGAAGCGGATGGTGACCCGTCCCATTTCATCCGCGCCCTCATCGCCGCATCCGGAGGCGGCAACGGCGCAGGCGGCTGCCGCGACCGGGCGCAGCAGCGCGTGGAAGGACTTTCGCATGCGGGGATTCTCCGAAGGTTGAGCGGGATTGGCAAACCCCGGCGGTCAACCCGAGGGGGGGAAGTCCCGCCGGGTTCGCTCGCGCCTGCGGATAATTTCAGCGCTCCCGCAAGCCGGCTCAGCGGCCGTTGACGATCTCCGAGGAAGGGGTGCCGGGGCCGAAGTAGGCGACCATGCCGCGGTCGAAGGGCCCGATCAGCAGCTGGCCTCCGACCGCCCAGGAATTGCCGTCCGGGTCGCTCCAGACCGCGTGAAACGTGAGGTCGCCGACCGTGTCGAAAAGGCCGTTCTCCTCGACCGACCAGCCTTCGCTGCCCCGGCGGAGGCTCGAAGCGGCGTCGCCGACCGCTACCGCCTCTCCATCCGGCCCGACGTTGACCCCGAGCAACTGCGGCGGTCGTTCCGGGGTCGTTTCGAGCCAGACTCCGTCGACCAGCTCCCAGGCCTCGCCCGAAAGCTGCCCGCCGACCGCCGCGATCAGCTCCCCCTCGGGGTCCCCGTGCACGGTGAACAGGGTGCGCCCCGATTCGGTCTGCTGCAGGTCGAGTCCGGTGCCGTCGAAGGCGATGGTGACGCCCCGCTCTCCCACCATCCAGACCTCGTCGGCCGCCGGGCCCCAGACCTTGAACAGGTTCGGCATGCAGACCGCCCCCTCGAATTCAGGCAGCTCGAGCTCGCGCCAGCTGCTGCCGTCGTAGCGCAGGGCGACCCCGCATTTCCTGCCGCCGACCGCCCAGATGTCGCCTCCGTCCAATCCCCAGATCCCGTAGAGGATTTCCTCCCCCTCCCCCGCGTCGGACCGGGTGAAAGTCCCTGTCGAGGGCTGGTGCCGCAGCACGAGGCGGTCGGCCCCGCTCATCCAGATCTCGTCCGGGCCGACTTCGTGCACCCACCACAGGTCGCCGGACGCGCCGGTTTCCAGGCGGGTCCAGCTTTTGCCGTCGAAGCGCAGCACGTACGGCCCCCTGCCGTCTTCGACGTCGGCGCCGACGGCGTAGACGTCGCCGTTGGAGACGACCTGTACGGACATCAGGGCGGAGGGCAGCTCCTGCTGCACGAGCTTCCACGAGGGCGGGCCCGCGGGTCCGCCGTTGCCGTTTTCGGAGGTCGGCGACGAGCAGCCAAGCGCGGCCGCCAGGACCAGGGAGACCGCCGAAACGATGGCGGTGCGTCTGTTGTCGGTGTTCATGCGATTATCCGTCGGTGCGTGCGGAACGCCGGTGGAGCCTCCGCCTTCGGAGCCCCGAGCCGTTTACGGCAGCGGCCCGTATCCCGGCAGGATCACCCTGCGGATGCGGTGATTGCCGCTGTCGGCAATATACATCACGCCGTCCCCGGTGACGTATACCCCCGCCGGATGGTCGAGCCGGGCCTCGAGCGCCGGGATCCCGTCCCCGTTGAACCCGGCCCGGCCAGTCCCGGCAACCGTCGCCACCTCGATCTGCAGCGGATCGATGCGGCGGATGGCGTGGTTGCCGGTGTCGGCGACCCAGACCGTGTGGTCTTCCGAGACGAAGACGGCGGCAGGCCGGTTGAAGGTCGCCGACCTCGGGGAACCGTCCGCGAAACCTGGTTCGCCGGTGCCGGCGAAGGTCCTGACGGTGCCGCTGAAGAGGTTGATCTCCCGGATCACGTGGTTGCCGGTGTCGGCGATGTAGAGTTCGTCGGGGGGGTCCTCCGGGCTGAGGGCGAAACCGAAACCGGGGACCGGGCCGTTTCCTTCCGGATCCGCGGCGCCGAAGACCGCCTCCGCGGCCGGTCCGTCGTCCCCTCCGTATCCCGCCGCCCCGGTGCCCGCCCAGGGGCTCAGCTCCCCGGAAGGGGAGAGGGCGAGAATGCGCCGGCATCCCTGCCCGGCGATCAGGAGGATGCCGTCGGCGAGCAGTCCGATTGCCCGAGGCCGGTCGATCGCCGCCGCATCGGCGGGCCCGCTGTCGGCGCATCCCTGTTCGCCGCTGCCGGCCACGGCGAACGGCTCCCCTCCGCGGTAACCGAATACCCGGTGGGAGCCCCAGCTCGTCACGTAGAAATCCCGGCCGGCAAAGGCGACATCCGTGGGAAACCGCAGAACGCCGCCGTCCCCGCCGGCCAGGGTGGTCACGACCTCCGCGTCGGCGGCGATGGCGCGGAGGCGGTGATTGCCGAAGTCGACGACGACGAGGTCCCCCCCGGGTCCCGGGACGACGTCGAGGGGGGTGTGGAGCTGCGCCCTGCCCGCGGGACCGCCGTCTCCTGAAAACCCCGCCTCTCCGGTGCCGGCGTACGTACCGATCCCGCCTTCCTCGGGCGCGCCGTTGCCGTCGGTGGCGCGGTCTCCGCAGCCGCCCAGCAGCAGGAGCACCGGCAGCCATGCCGGGATCCGGGTCATCCCCCCCGGTCCTCGAGAAAGCCGGCGACCCGGCGGATCCGCTGGTTGAAGGTGTCGGCGATCCAGAGCGAACCGTCGCTGGCGAAGGCGATGGCCGAGGGCCGGTTGAGCATGCAGAGGCGGGCCTCCCCCTCGTCGCCGGAGAAACCGGCCTCCCCGGTGCCGACCACGGTGGCGATGGCGCCGTCGGCCCCGATCCTGCGGACGGCGTTGTTGCCCGAGTCGGCGATGTACAGGCCGCCCCCGGCGAAGCGCAGGTCGAAGGGGGAGTCAAGCTGCGCCTCGAGCGCCCGCCCCCCGTCGCCGGCGAAGCCGGGATCCCCGGTGCCGGCGACCGTGGAGATGCTGCCGTCGGCGTCGAGCCGGCGGATGCGGTGGTTGCGGGTGTCGCAGATGTACAGGCGGCCCTCCCCGTCGAGGCGGAGGCGCGTGGGGCCGTCGAGCTGCGCTTCGGAGCCCGGACCGCCGTCGCCGGAGAAGCCGCGGCTGCCGTCGCCGGCGACGGTGGTGATGATCCCGGCGGCGTCGACGCGCCGGACCACGTGCGCTTCGGTGTCGCTGATGTAGAAGCCGCCGTCCCCTGCCGGCAGCACCCCGAAGGGGGCGGCGAGGACCGCTTCCAGGGCGGGACCGCCGTCCCCCTCGTACCCGTACTGGTCGGTTCCGGCCACCACGGACACCCGGTCGTCGACGCCGAGGCGGATGACGTTGGAGATGTGGTTGGAGGCGATGTAGATGTTGCCGGCCGCGTCGATCTCGAGATCCCCGGGGTGGTGCAGCGGCGTGTCGACCGCCAGGGCGCCGTCCTCGGCGGCTCCCTCGAAATCCTGGCCGATGACGGTCTCGACCGTGCCGTCCCCGTTTATCCTCCGGACCCGCAGGTTGTTCCAGTCGAGGATGAGGGGGCGGCCGCGGCGGTCGAACTCGACGTCGAGGGGGTTGTAGAGGGAGGTCTCCCGCGCCTGCCGGCCGTCGCCGTCGAACTGGCGCAGCCCGGTGCCGGCGACGGTGCAGATAACCCCCGGCTCGTCGCACACCGCCGGGAGTCGGCCCGATGTGGGGGAGCCGCCGCCGCAGCCGGCGCCGGAAAGCAGGGCCGCGAGGGCAAGGGGAATTGTAAGGAGGGGGTTCAGCCGGTCGGAAGAGCCGCCGTCAGGAAACCGTGGCGGCCCCGGCCGGAAGCGGCCGCGAAACGGCGGGATTTCCGCTACTCCTCGGTGCACATGAAATCCCTGCCGGCGCACTCGTCCCTGCTGTGGCAGGCGATGCAGCTCGTCTTGGTGTCGGTCTCCACCGAGCGGTCCGGCCGCACCTCCTGCCAGTGCCAGTCGCCGTCCTCCGGGTCGAAGCCGGCCGCCTCCTTGCGCATCGCCGCCCATGTTCCCAGCTCGCTGTAATCGTCGCAGTCGGTGCCGTCGAACACCTCCTTGACCACGATGGTCCCCGTCGGCAGGGGGTTCTCCCCGGCGAGGTAGGCGTCGGCCCCGGCGTCGTTAACAAGCACCCGGACCATCCCCGGGTGGGAGCTGCTGAAGCGGCAGTCGCGGACTTCGGTGAAGGTCTCGAGGTAGTCGTCGGGAAACACCGGATCGGCGCCGTTCTCCCCCTTCGTGGGACCCTTGCCGCAGGCGGCCAGGGCCAGGGCGAGGGCGAGGGCGGCGGCGGCGGCCGCGGCGAGAACAGCGGCCCGGCGGGGGAACTTCCGCGGGATCATCGGCTCTCCAGGATCACCTTGCGGATGCGTCCGTTGAAGGTATCGGAAACGTAGAGGGCCCCCTCGGCGTCGAAGGCGATTCCGAAGGGGCGGTTGAAGGCGGCGTCGCGGGCCTGCCCGCCGTCCCCGAAGTACCCTTTCCCGCCGCTGCCGGCCACGGTCTCGATGGTGCCGTCGGCGAGGTCGATGCGGCGCACCCGGTGGTTGTCGGTGTCGGCGAAATAGAGGCGGCCGTCCGGGCCGATCTCCATGTCCTGGGGGAAATTGATCGCCGCGGCGGAGGCGGGGCCGCCGTCGCCGCTGAATCCGGGCTCGCCGGTGCCGGCAACGGTGGTGACCAGGTTGTCGGAAAGCGTCGCGCCGCCGAACTCGATCCGGCGTATCCGGTGGTTGTGGGTATCGGCGAAGTAGAGGCTGCCGTCGGCGCCGAGGGCCATGCCGCCGCTCGGTTCCGGGTTGCCTCCGTCGGGAAAGGCCACCTGGGTCGAGAGCCCCGGACCGTCGCCGTTGAACCCCTTCACGCCGGTGCCGGCGATGGTGGCGATGATGCCGTCTTCCCGCTGCCCGAGGAAATCGGCGATGGCGCGGATGCGCTGGTTGCGCTGGTCGATGAAGACCAGGTTGCCGCCGCCGTCGATCACCGCGTGCGGCGGCTGGTTGACCAGGGCGTCCCGCGCCGGACCGCCGTCGCCGGCGTAATCGGCATGCCTGCCGACGAGCACGAGCACGCGGCGGCTGTCGGCGGTGAGCAGCCGGATCTTGTGGTTGTGCCAGGCCATCAGCAGCAGGTCGCCGTTGGCGAGCTCCATGACGTCGGTCGGGTGGTTGAGGTTGACGAGGAGCGGGTCCGCACCAGGCTCGGCGAGGTCGCTCAGGTCCTCCGGGCCGTCGCCGACGAAGTAGGTCCCCATGATCGTGTTCAGGGTCCCGTCCGGCAGGATCTCGCGGACGGCGTGGTTGTTCCAGTCGAGCAGGATGCGGCGGCCGCTCGGGGTGAACTCGACGTCGAAGGGCCAGTAGAGATCGGTCTGCAGGCGCTCGTTGCCGTCGCCGTTGAAGCCGGTCCGGCCGGTGCCGGCCCAGGTGCAGATGCTTCCGGGGATGTCGGTGCAGGGAACGACCTCCACCGGTTCCGGTTCCGCAGCGACGACGACCTCGGTGGCGGAATTGTCGGCGGTGACCCGGCGCACCCGGTGGTTGTGGGTGTCGGCGATGTAGAGCTCCCCGTCCGGAGAGATCGCCACCCCGTACGGCCTGTCGAGCAGGGCGGCCCCGGGCGCTCCCCCGTCGCCGTCGTAGCCGCGTTCGCCGGTGCCGGCGAAGGTCGTGATGACCCCGTCGGAATCGATCCTGCGGATGGCGTGATTCATGGTGTCGGCGATGTAGACGGTCCCGTCATCGGCGACGGCGACGTCGCTGGGAGTGTTCAGCTGCGCTTCGGTCGCCGCTCCGCCGTCCCCGCTGTAGCCCCGTTTGCCGGTGCCGGCGATGGTGCGGATGCGGCGGTCGTTGTCGATCACGCGGACGACGTGGTTCCCGGTGTCGGCGATGTAGATGCGGTCGAGGGCGTCGAGGGAGATCCTGCCGGAAGGGGGCGCGGACTGGCCGGAGGGAGAGTTGAGGCGGGCGTTCTCCGCCACCTCTCCGTCACCGGAGTACCCCGGCTCGCCGTCGCCGCAGATCGTGGTGATGGTGCCGTTCGGCTCGAGCAGCCTGATGCGCTGGTTGGCCTGGTCCGAAATCAGGATGTTGCCCGCCGCGTCGACGGCGACGGAGCTCGGCAGGTCGAGGATCGCCTCGTTCCCGGGGCCGCCGTCGCCGCCGAAGTTGCGGTCGCCGTTGCCGGCGATGTTCTCGATGCTCCCGGTGAGGAGGTCGACCCTTTTTATCTTGCTGTTGTGCCAGGCGGCGATCACCATGCGGCCCTCGCCGTCGAAGGCGATGCTGGTCGGATGGTTGAACCGGGTCTCGAGGGCGGAGCCGTCGAGGGCGTCCCCCAGCTCCCCGGTGCCGGCCACGGTCTCGACGACCCCGTCGACGAGGCGGCGGATGCGGTGGTTGTTCCAGTCGGCGAAGTAGAGCACCCCGTCCGGGCCGAAGGTCATGTCCTGGGGGAGGTAGAGCGAGGTCTCCGGTCCGGGCAGGCCGTCGCCGTTGTCGCCGGCGATGCCGTTGCCGACGACGGTCGATATGACCACGGCCGGGCCCGGCCCGGTGGGGGAGGAGCAGGTTGCCAGACCGAGGGAAAGGGCGAGGGCGGCGGCCGGGAAGAAGGCCGGGCCGGCTCGGAAGTGCGGGAAGAGCTTCATCGATGGTGAGTGCGAATCGGCAGCCCCTCTCTGTGGCGGGTTCCGCCGGGGCCGCGGTGCAAACCGGCAAGTTTTCAGTGTATGAAAAGATAATGCTCCACTGCCCGGACAGATACGCCGCCTCACGTACCCCGGTCTCGCCGATGGAAGGGCAGCCGGGTCCAGCCTGGTGTCCTGCCGGGAAGCAGGTTGAAAAAAACCCGCCGCGAGCCGGGATGGATCGGGGCAAGAATTGCAGGATATTGATGGGACAGGACAATGGATCCCGCCTGCCCTTCGCGGGGCGGGACGGTCAGGTATAACCCCTTCGGATGGAATCAGTGTCGACGGACAGCAGGAGAAAAGGCCCTGGTCAGCGGCATTCGGGGGCGGCAGGGGAGGACGGTGACGAGGGGCTGAGGATCACCTGGCGCGGCGTGTTCGTCGGCGCCCTGACCGTCGCCGGCTGGTTCTACTGCCTGATCGTCGTCGTCGGCATCAACCTCGCCTCGAGCACCTTCGTGCTCTCCCAGTACCCGATGGTGGCCGTCATCCCCTTCGTGCTCTGGCTCTTCCTCAACGTCCTGCTGAAATCGATCCGGCCGCGCGCGGCGCTGACCCGGGGAGAGCTGCTGACCATCTTCTCGATGACGTGGATCGTCGGCGCCCTGCCGATGTGGGGGTGGAGCGACTACTGGGTCGCCGTCATGGGAGCCCCGTTCTTCATGGCCACCCCGGAGAACCAGTGGGACACCCTGATCCTCCCCTGGATGCCGTGGAACGCCTTCCCGGAGCCGACGGAGCGGGTCATCCACACCTTCTGGCTCGGCCTGCCGGAAGGGATGCCCCTGCCCTGGGACGCCTGGGCCGGCGCCATCGCCCGCTGGTTCTCAGCGTCGCTGGCGATGGTCGTCTTCGGCCTCTGCCTGGTGATCCTGTTCCGGCGCCAGTGGATCGAAGCGGAGAGGCTGACCTTCCCGCTGGCGCAGATGCCCCTGGAGCTGACCCGCGGCTTCGACGGGCCGCGGCGGCTGCCGGACCTGTTCCACTCGCGCCTCTTCTGGATCGGCTTCGGCGTCGTCTTCCTGCCCCTGTTCTACAACATGGGCACCTGGTTCACCCCGGGGCTGCCGCAGGCGGAGTTCTACCTCGAGCGCTTCCAGATCACCCTGCCGCGCCCCTGGCCGTCCCCGGTGCTGCGCGTGCTGCCCCTGGTCCTCGCCCTGGTCTACCTCTGCCCCCTCGACATTCTCGGAAGCCTCGTGCTCTTCTATTTCCTCGCCGTCGCCAAGACCGGGGCCATGGACCAGCTCGGGTTCAGCGTCGGCTCCTCGGGCCAGCAGCTCGGCAGCGGCGACATCCTCGACATGGAGAGCTACGGCGCCATCGTCTGCATCGCCCTCTGGTCGCTGTGGCTGGCGCGGCGCCACCTGCGCGAGGTCTGGGGGAGCATCGCCCGCGGCGAGGGGGACCCCGCCGACGTCCGCATCTACCGGATCGCCGCCGCGGGCATGGCGGTCTCGGCCGTGTACGTCATCTCCTTCGGGGTCAGCCTGGGGGCGAGCCTGCCGCTGGCGGCGGCGACCTTCGCGCTGATGACGGTGTCGTTCTTCGTCACCATCAAGCTGATCGCCGCCACCGGGTTCCCCTACCTGATGCCGACCTGGGCCAACGCCAAGGGGGGGCTGTTCATCACCGACCTCGTCGGCTCGGCCAACCTGTCGGCGAAGAACGTCGTCGCCTTCAAGCTGTTCGTCAGCCAGGCCTTCTTCGGCAACATACGCCTGCCGGCCTGGCCGGCCCTGCCCCATCACCTGCGGATATTCTCCCTGCGCTTCCAGCCCGGCCGCGTCTGCGCCGTGGTGCTCGTCGCCTTCCCCGTCGGCTGCCTGGTCGCCTCCCTCTGCAGCATCACCGTCGCCTACGACCAGGGCGGGGCCGTGCACCTGCCCTACGCCTTCAACGTCTACCCGCAGATCGCGACGCTGCTCAACCACCCGCGGGCCTTCGACCTCGGCAAATGGGGGGTCTGGCTGACGGGGTTTCTCGAAGCGGCGGGACTCGCCTACCTTCGGGGCCGCTTTCACTGGTTCGCCCTGCACCCGGTCGGGCTCGCCTTCCAGTACGCCCCCGGCCTCGTGCACTACTGGTTCAGCCTGCTGCTGGTCTGGATCGTCAAGCTGACCCTGCTGCGCTACGGCGGCGGCGGCGCCTACCAGGCGGGCAAGCCTTTCTTCTACGGGCTCGGGGTCGGCTACGTCGCCGGGGTGGTCCTCTCGGGAGTCATCGACGCCATCTGGTTCCCGGCCGACGGCCACCGCGTGCACTACTGGTGAGGAGGAGGAGAAAAATGAAGATCACCGCTGTGAAGCAGCACCGCTTCAAAACCATGTCGCGCCGCTACCAGGGGAAGTACGGGTACTCGATCTACCCGCTGGAGCTGCTGCGGACCGAGCCCGAAGAGACCGCGACGACGCTGTTCGAGCTGGAGACCGACACCGGGGTCAGCGGCTACTGGTTTCCACGCGGCGGCGGCCTGCCCCCCTGGATCGAGGCCCTCGCCATCGGCCGCGACCCGATGGACCGCGAGCAGCTCTGGCAGCTGAGCGGCGGCAACATGCTGCTCGACATGCTGCTGTGGGACTTCGCCGGCCGCTGCCTCGAGCAGCCGGTGCACAAGCTGCTCGGCGGCTACCGCGACAGGCTGAAGTGCTATGCCAGCTCCTACCCGAACATGGGCTCCCCGGAGGTTTTCGCCGACCACGCCGAGGAGTGCGTGAGAAAGGGGTACACCGCCTACAAGATTCACGCCTACATGTGGTACGACCCGGTCAGGATGGAGCCGGCCCCCCGCAACCCCGCCTTTCCCCGGCACGACGTCGAGGTCTGCGAGGCGGTGCGGGAGCGCGTCGGCGGCGACATCGTCCTGATGCTCGACCAGGCCGGCATCTACAACTACGAGCAGGCGCTCTACGTCGGCAGGGAGATCGCCGGGCTCGACTTCTTCTGGTTCGAGAGCCCGATGCCGGAGAACAACATCGAACCCTACATCCGCCTCACCGAAAACCTCGAGGTGCCGGTCTGCGCCCCCGAGCAGCTCGGCAACCTGCCGTACAGCCGCACCGAGTGGATCGTCAGGAAGGCGGCGGACATGGGGCGCACCGAGGTCAACTTCAACGGCATCACCGGCTGCAGGAAATCGGTGGCCCTGTACGAGTCGTTCGGTATGCGGGCGACGATCCACGGCGGCGGCTGGGGCAACCTGCACATCTACGCCTCGACGAACGTCGACACCATCGAGTACTTCGAGCGCGGGCTGTTCGCCCCCGGCCACGACGAGGCCTACGAGGTGCCGCCTCCGTACATGAAGGAGATCTGCGATCCCTTCGACGGCGAGGGGAACGTCATCGTCTCGCAGAAACCGGGGCTTGGCTTCGAGCTGGACTGGGACTACATCGAGGACAACCGCGTCTGAACGCGGCCGGCTCCCGCGGCCTTCCGCGGGCGCCGGTCATTCACAGGAGCTCGCCATGGGCAGATCCCCCCTGCTGATCGCCGCGCTGGCGGCAGCTCTGACAGCGCAACGGAGCGGCGCCGCCTGCGACTGCAAGATCGCCTTCGCCACCGACCGCGACGACGGCAACGTCGAGATCTACGTGATGGAGGAGGACGGATCCAACCCCGTCAACCTCACCAACAACCCGGCCCGGGACTGGGAGCCGGCGGTGACTGCCGACGGCACGAAGTTCGTGTTTGCTTCCAACCGCAGCGGCTTCCAGAACCTCTGGGTCATGTCGGTCGACGGCTCCAACCTGGTCAACGTCACCGACACCCACCATCGCTTCGGACTGGCATCCTGGTCTCCCGACGGCAGCCGCATCGCGGTCACCTCCGACTTCGACGGCCCCCTCAACATCTTCACGATCGAAGCCGGGGGCACGAACCTGTTGAACGTCACCCGCCACCCCGAGGAAGACGCCTATCCCGCCTGGTCTCCCGACGGCAACCGCATCGCCTTCCACTCCCTGCGAGACGGCAATCTCGAGGTCTACACGATTGGGCCGGACGGCTCGAACCCCGTCAACCTGACCAACGATCCCGCCGCGGACTCCCGTCCCGCCTGGTCCCCCGACGGTTCCGTTATCGCCTTCACCTCCCGCCGCAACGGGGGGGACATAGACATCTTCACGATGAATGCGGACGGCTCGAACCCGGTCGATATCACCCGCAACCAGGCGTACGCCGACTACTGGCCCGCCTGGTCCCCGGACGGGACCCGGATCGCCTTCGCCTCGAACCGGGACGGCGACTACGACATCTACGTGATGGATGCCGATGGCTCGAACCCCGTCAACCTGACCCAGACCTCGACGGACGCGATCTACCCGGCCTGGATTTCCGCGGAGGCGGCCAGCGCGATTCGAGCCGCGGCCTGGGGGGCGGTCAAGGCGCAGATAGGCCGTAGCGGGGAATCCGGTGTGCCGGACTCCAAGTGATTGTCTGCCGACGGCTCCCCAAGGTCTCGGGGGGTTGGAAGCTGACTGAGGAGCGGCGCGTTTGTCGCGGTGGCCTGCTGGCGCCTGGATGGCCCTGCGGTGGAGACGCCCACAGAGGGTGGGGTGGGAACCTCACCCTCTATGCAATTCCGGAAAGTAGGTCGAGTAGAAGCCGCGGTCCCGTGTGAGAAAAGTTTCGGCTTTTACAACCGCGTGGGCGCCGATCAGAAAATCCGTGATTATCCGATTCCTGGACCCGCCGGCCTGCCGGTAGCGAGACCAGCGATGCCCGGCTTCGAAAGCAATATCGGTATCGATGGGTGAAATCGCAGCGCTGATCTCCCGCAGCGCTCCGTCGAGCTTTGCCCGGTCATCGAACGCGGGAACGAGTTCCGCATAGACCACCTCACAGATGAAAATGGCCCCCCTGTCATAGGCGTCCCGCAGCAATTCCTTCGACCGGGGGCCGTGACGCTCGTCGGGGAGAAACACGTCCAACAGGACACTCGTATCGACCGCGGTGATCATCTCCCACGGATTTCCTCGATGTAATCGTCGGTGCTTGCGCCGCTTCCCAGGATGGCGTACACGCGCTCGACAGGGTGCCTCGCTGCGGTCCGTTTTTGAATGAGCAGGCCGTGCTCTGTCGGCGTGATCTCGACTTCGACGTCGGGATTCATTCCGAAGCGATCTCTCAGTCGCTTGGGAATGGTGATTTGTCCTCGTTCAGAAATTCGCATGTTTACCCAAGTATGAAAACTGTATTCGTAAAATCATATCAATCCATCCGGGGACACGCAAATTCGGGACGGAAGCTGATTTTGCAGAAGCAAGCAGTCCTCAGCCGGGCCGCGGCAATACGGAAATCGTATTAAATACGGCCGGATCGTATTAAATACGACAAAATCGTATTAAATACGACGGTACCGGGAAGCCGGTGGCGGCGAGGGCGAGCTTTTTGTCGTCGAAATAAAAAAAAACAGGTGTTCAAAAAACAGGAAAACAACAGGTTACGTCATCACGGACACCACTGATGGAGCCGCCGGCCAGGTACAGGCATGCCATTTGCATCTCTTTTTGGTGAACGGGGGTAGCGAACAGGCGCGACCCCGAAAACAAAGGGGGCAGCAATGGGAAATCAGTTGAAGCAGAGCATGAAGGCCGTCCTGGCGTTCTGGCGGGGGTTCCTGCTCACCACCGGAGGCGTGTCCTGGGTGGAGGCCGAATCGAGTACCTCCTTGGCACCACGGCCACACCATGTACGCCTACACGAACAGCGAGGCGGACGGAACGTGCGCATATAACTGCTCCCGGCTTTGGCACGACGATTACCGGGTTCGCGACCTCCCCGGCCCAGGGGCTTGGTACTGCGAGTGCAGGAACTGAGCATCCTTCCGCGTTTTCGCTGACGCGGAATTCCAGGACGAGGGCTCCGTCCCCTTCAGGGGGATGGGTCCTCGCCCTTGTTTTTCCTGAAGAGGAGGAAGGAAAACAGATGTCCTTTTTTTTCAGCAGGAATCACTGGCGCATGGCCCTCGGCCTGCTCGTCGGGTCGGCCCTGTCCGCCGGCCTGGCTGACCAGGCAGAAGCCCACGTCGGCAGTCGGGTCTTCCCGTTCGCGGAGTTGACCGACGAGATGCTTTCAGAGATTCAGCTCCACGACGGCTCGGTGGAGGAGTGGTTCGATCTGATCGGTGAGCCTGCCCTGAGCTTGGTGGATTTCATGGACGAGTTCAGGGAATCCACGCATGATCCGGCCGACTTGGACTTCCGGATCTGGCTGGCCTGGCACGATGAGCCGGCTCGCCTCTATGTAGCCTTCGTGGCCACCGATGACAGATACGTAAATACCCACACCTACGATGTGGACAATTGGATAGAGTCTGGTAAGGATAATTTGGTATTCCTTGGTGGATATAACGACGGTATTGTCCTCGGAATCGACGGAGATCACAGCGGCGGTCCCGGGCGTGACCTGGCAGTTCCTGTCAGACCGGGGAGATTCCTGGAGATTACCGGGGAGGCTCAGTCATATGAGGCCATTTCCCAAACTCCCAGTGGACCGACTTTGGATGAGTGGCAGTCCAGATATATGACGGGGGCCTTTTCCTGGATGACCCTGCCCCCCTACGCGGAGGCCGGCGGCGGCGTAGCCGGAGAAGCGCCCGTCATCTGGACAATCGAGCTGTACATCACGCCGTTCGACCACAGGGAAGACCTGACCAGTCCCGACGGGTCTGCCCCAAGCGATCTGAGCGCAGGCAAGATCATCGGCTTCGCGATTGGCGTGTATGATGCGGACAAGGGGAGGAATTCTACTGCCCAGTTGGCACCGGAAGTCCAGGTCATGGCATCCGATCGTGAAGTTTTCTGGGACATAGAAAGTTTTGCCGCCGATTACTTTCTCGACGGACTGCTGTTGCCGGCCGGCGCCGGGCCGCAAAACAGCGCGGTCGAGTCGGTTTCCTGGGGGCGGATCAAGGCCTCGCTGGAGATGGATTAGCCGTCGCACCGCCATCTGCGGCCGGGCTGGCCCCGGCCTGATGCCTCTCCACGCAGTTCCGTGAACCCGGCTCTCACTGCATCCCGGCTCGCCGCGTTCCTTGCGCTTACATACGCGAGCAGGGGTCTCGCCCTGTTCCGCTTCAGCCGGCTCCCAGGCGGAAGGGCTCGTAGTGCAGGACTTGCGGGGCCGGGTCTCCCTCGGTGATTTGCAGCACCCGGTCCATCTCAACCTCTTCGAACAGCTGGCGCTCGCCGCTGGCCGGCCAGTAGACCTCCAGCGACCGGATGGCGCTCGCCTGCCCGAGGCCGATCTCCTTGCGGAAGCTCGAGGCTCCGAAGCTGCCGCCGCTGCCGACGGTGGCGTGGATCTGACGCTCCCCCTCCCCGGTGTCGACCGTAACCTTGATGCGCGCCCCGATCCCCGCCCGGTTGGAGCGCACCCCGACGAGCTTCAGCTTGAGCCAGCGGTTCCCGTGCCCGGGGTTCTCGAACAGGATGTTCTGGTACACGTCGCCGGCGTAGGCGCCCCCCATGGTCGCGTACACGTCCTGGTCGCCGTCGTGGTCGGCGTCCCCGAAGGCGACCCCGTGCCCCTTCTGTATGTGGCCGAATCCCCCAGACGTGGTCACGTCCTGGAAGAAGCGGCCCCCGGCATTGCGGAACATCCGGTTCGGCATCAGCGACGTCAGCCCCGGCGACCCGGTGCCGATGTAGCAGTCGAGCCAGCCGTCGTTGTCGAGGTCGCCGAAGTTGCTGCCCATGGTCAGCAGGGGCTTGTCTAGGCGGGCCTCCCGGGTGAGGTCGGCAAAGCTGCCGTCGCGGTTGTTGCGGTAAAGGCGGGGAAGCTCCCCGTAGTGGGGAATCCCGAGGTAGTCGGCGGCCACCTCGGAAGCGCGGGCCCGGTACCCCGAGACGAACAGGTCGAGCCAGCCGTCGTTGTCGTAGTCCCAGAACCAGGCGGGGAAGCTGTAGGCCGGACCCGGGACGCCGGCGGCCTCGGTGACGTCGTCGAAGCGGGGAGGCCCGGAGTCTCCGGCGCGGTTGCGGAACAGGATGTTCGGCTCCTCCTCGAGCAGGCGCGACACGTAGAGGTCGAGCCGCCCGTCGTTGTCGTAGTCCCCCCAGACCACTCCTTTGACGTACCCCTCCAGGGCGACTCCGCTGGCCGCCGCCGCGTTCCGGAAGGCGCCGTCCCGGGCGTTGAGGTAGAGCTCGTTGGGATGCCTGTCTGTTCCCAGGCTCTCGTTGCCGATGTAGAGGTCGAGCCAGCCGTCGTTGTCGCAGTCCCCCCAGGCCGCGGTCTGCGTCGGGTGGAAGCTCAGCAGCCCGGCTTCGGCGGTGACGTCGGCGAACTCCACCCCGTCCAGGTTGCGCAGCAGGGAGTTGGGATGGCGCCCCCCGTCGGTAGCCGGAGGGCGGTTCAGCCAGGCCCCGCGCAGCACCAGCAGGTCGGCCCAGCCGTCGTTGTCGTAGTCGGTCTGCAGGGCGTTGAGGCCCCCGACGATGCCGAGCAGTCCGGCCGCTTCGGTCAGGTCCGAGAAGGAGCCGTCGCCCCCGTTGCGGAAGTAACGCACCTGGTCGCGCAGCCCCCAGGAGGTGGCGAAGACGTCGAGGTGGCCGTCCCCGTCGAAGTCCTCCATGATGCCGCCCCCCGCCAGGCCCACCAGGTCGAGGCCGAGGGCGGGGGCGACGTCGCGGAACTGCCCGATGTCGTAGTCCGACGCGAAGGCCTCTTCCGGGATCAGGTGCCGGGGGGGCACCTTTCCGGGGTGCTCCCCGAGGGTCATGTAGGCGATGTTGAGCAGCCAGCGGGCGGACAGGTCCCTGGGGTTGCGCTCCAGCACCTTCCCGAACTCGCGCACGGCCCCGCGCGAGCCGCGCTCGATGAGGTGCACCCCCGAGCCGCCTACGGGCATAAGACAGGAGTCTATGGTGTGCCGCACCACGCAGTTCTCCTGCTCCCCGAGGCGCAGCCAGGTCAGACCGAGGAGGATGCGGATGTTGTGTCGGTTGCCTGGCTTCTCGGCGTCCTGCAGCAGGGCTTCGAACTCCCGGGCCGCCTCCGCGGACTGTCCGTCGAGGAGCAGTTCGTTGGCGAGGGTGAAACGGGCGCGCAGGATCGGCTCAGGGGGGGGCTCCTCTGCGGCTGCGGAGGTCCGCAGGCTGTCCAGCCGCCGGCGGAAGTGCTCGACCCGGACCCCGTTGGCGTAGGGGTTGGCCTCCGGGTCGACGCCGGCGGCGATCGCTTCGAGGCGCTCGGCCATGGCGCGGGTGCCTTCCGCCGCTGTATCCCCGTCCGGGTCCGGCGAGCACCCCGGAGCCGCGGCGAGGCAGCAGAGAAGCGGCATCCAGAGGGGAGATCGTCGTGTCCGCGTCATGGTTGTCTCGTCAACTCGGGTTTCCGTCACGTCGAATTCTCCCCACTCGAATGCGGTTTGGGGAAAACGCAAAGGACTCGAAATCATCGGTGGAAAGTCATCCAGACAGCCCGGATAAGGTTGCTCTGCAGGCGAGGGCGGGCAATGCTGCCGAAGACAGCCGACGCACTGTCGAACCGGAGACGACCGGTTTGCAGACCAGGGCGGGAAGACCCCGGGGCGGCAACCAGTCTTCGGGCAGGGGGAAGAAGAGGCGGGTTTTCTGTTCCCGGGCGGGCTCCGGGATGGTTATGTTCCCCGTCATGGAAGAACGCCGCCCCCGCGCCGGGACCGGAGACGCCGCCCGGTGACGAGCTGGCTGCCCTGGACGAGCCGCCGCGGCCCGGCGCTGCGCCCGGAGAGCATGGCCCCGCTCTTCGACGCCCTGGCCCCTGAGCGCGAGCGCTGGCTGCGCCGCAACCGCTACTACTACCGGCAGGTCGCCGACCTCTGCCGCTTCGTGATCCCGCCCGGGTCGAGGGTGCTCGAGATCGGATGCGGCACCGGCGACCTCCTCGCCGCGGTCTCTCCCGGCCGCGGGCTCGGCATCGATATCAGTCCGAAGATGGTCGAGCTGGCGGCGGCACGGCACCCCGGCCTCGAGTTCCGCGCCGGCGACGCCGAGAACCTCGAGGTCGACGAGACCTTCGACTACGTAATCCTCTCCGACGTCGTCGGCCACCTGTTCGACGTCCAGGGCGCCTTCGCGCAGCTGCACAAGGTGTCGGAGCCCCATACCCGCGTCATCGTCACCAGCTTCAACTACCTGTGGGAGCCGCTGCTCAAGCTCGGGGAGGCCCTGCGGTTGAAGATGAAGGTGCCGCTGCAGAACTGGCTCTCGGCCGGGGACATCGGGAACCTGCTCTACCTCACCGGTTTCGAGACCGTCAACTCCGGTTACCGCTTCCTGGCGCCGCGGCGGGTGCCGCTGCTGTCCCCCTTCGTCAACCGCTTCCTCGCCAGGCTTCCCGGCATCCGCAGGCTCTGCCTGTCGCAGTTCGTCGTCGCCCGCCCCGCGGCCCCGGAGGCGCGCCCCGAGCCGCCGGCCTGCTCAGTAATCATTCCCTGCCGCAACGAGAAGGGGAACGTCGAGCAGGCGGTCCTGCGCACCCCCGACATCGGCTCCCGCACCGAGCTGATCTTCGTCGAGGGTGGCTCCCGGGACGGCACCGCCGAGGAGATCGAGCGCGTCATCGCCGCGTACCCGCAGCGCGACATCAAGCTCGTCCGCCAGGATAACGGCAGCGGCAAGGGGGACGCGGTCCGCCGCGGCTTCGCCCGCGCCGGCGGGGAGGTGCTGATGATCCTCGACGGCGACCTCACCGTGGCCCCGGAGGACCTGCCGAGGTTCTACGACGCCCTGGTCGAGGGCCGGGGGGAGCTGATCAACGGCACCCGCCTCGTCTACCCGATGGAGCGCCAGGCGATGCGGCTGCTCAACCTTCTCGGCAACAAGCTCTTCAGCGTCGCCTTCACCTACCTGCTGGAGCAGCGCATCCGCGATACCCTGTGCGGCACCAAGGTCCTTTTCGCCAGGGACTACGCCCGCATCGCCGCGGGGCGCGCCTACTTCGGCGACCTCGATCCCTTCGGAGACTTCGACCTCCTCTTCGGCGCCGCCAGGCTGCAGCTGCGCATCGTCGAGGTCCCGGTGCGCTACCGCGAGAGGCGCTACGGCAGCACCCAGATCCAGCGCTTCCGCCACGGCTGGCTGCTGCTGAAGATGACGGCCATCGCCATGCGCAAGCTCAAGTTCGCGTGATCTCCGCCCTGCGCCGGCTGCTCGCCGAACCCGCGGTGCGGGGCCTCGACCTCGACGCTCCCGGCCGCGCCGGGGCGCACCGCAAGCTGATCGAGGCCAAGCCCTTCCTGCGGCGCGTATACGCCGAGTGGGGGGAGTGGCTGGGCGCCTCGATTCCCGAGGGGCCAGGCGCCGTCATCGAACTGGGTGCCGGCGCCGGCGGACTGCTGGAGGACCGCACCCGCGGCTGCTTCAGCTCCGACCTGGTTTTTTCAGACAGCCTCGACCTCGTGCTCGACGGGCAGCGCCTGCCGTTCGCCGGCGGGGTACTGCGGGGGATCGCCATGACCAACGTCTTCCACCACCTGCCGGAACCGCGCCGCTTCCTCGCCGAGGCGGCCCGCTGCGTCAGGCCCGGGGGGGCGGTAGTCATGATCGAGCCCTGGTGCACCCCCTGGTCGCGGTTCATCTACGGCAGGTTCCACCACGAAGAGATCGACGTGCATGCCCGGGAGTGGGAAACTCCGGGCACAGGCCCGATGACGGGAGCCAACTCCGCCCTCCCCTGGATCGTCTTCGCGAGAGACAGGGCCCATTTCGAGAGCGGCTTCCCCGAGTGGCGGCTCGACCGGGTCGAGCCGTACATGCCGTTCCGCTACCTGCTGTCAGGGGGGCTGTCGCTGCGCCAGCTCATGCCGGGATGGAGCTTCGGTTTCTGGAGCGGCGTCGAGCGCGCGCTCGGGTTCGCCGCCGGGGCCACCGCGATGTTCGCCCGCATCCGCCTCCTCCGGGCCGGGGCCGGCTGATGCGCGAGCGCTGGATCCTCGCCGCGGTGCTCGTTGCCGCCGCGGCCCTGCGGCTGTGGTCGATCGACTTCGGCTTTCCCGGCCGCTACCGGCCGGACGAGGGGTACATCGTCCTCAAGGCGTTCCGCGTCCTGCAGGGGCAGCTCGACCCCGGGTTCTACGTCTACCCCTCCCTCTACATCTACGCGACCTCCCTCGTACTCGGGGCCGTGCAGAACCTGGGGGAGCTGTTCGGCCTCTTCGGCGGGATGAGCTTCGCCGCTTTCGCCGCCGCCCGCGAGGCCGTCCCCGTCTACCTGACCGGCCGGCTCACCACCGCCGCCCTCGGGGTCGCCGGCGTTTTCGCCGCCTACCTGCTGGGACGGGATGCCTTCGGCCGCGGCGCCGGTCTTCTCGGGGCCATGCTTCTCGCCCTCAACTTCTCGCACGCCAGGGAGTCCCACTTCGCCACCACCGACGTGCCCGCGGCGCTGCTGGCCACCCTGGTCCTGTGGCGCCTGCTGCCCCTGGCGCGCCGCGCCCGCCGGCGCGACTACCTGCTCGCCGGCGGGCTCGCCGGACTGGCGGTGTCTACGAAATACACCGCCGCGGTGCTCGCGGTGCCCTGCCTGGCCGCCCACCTGTTCGCCCTCCGCGAACGGCGCGGGGAGTGGGCCCGCCCGCTGCTGCTCGACCGGCCCCTGGCGGGGTTGGCCGCCGCCTTCGCCGCCTTCGCCTGCACCTCCCCTTACGTGCTCCTCAACAGCGGCCGGTTCCGGGAGGACGTGTCGACCTTCATCACCGGGGAGCTGCTGCGCGGGGAAGGCCTGCCCGTCGGGGAGCTGAGCGCCGGCCTGCCCTGGATCTTCGGCTTCGGGCTTCGCTACGGCGCCGGGTATCTCCTCACCGCCCTGGCAGCCGCCGGCGCCGGGTACGCGCTCTACCTGGCGGCAGGCCGCAGGCCCGGTGGGGACGCGGCGCTGCTGCTGCTGGCGTTTGCGGGGACGGTGCTGGCCGCGTACTGCCTCACGGTGGTGCTGTTCTTCCGCTACATGGCGCTGCCGATGCCGGTGCTCTGCCTGCTGGCCGCCAATGCGGCGCTCGCAGCCTGCCAGGGGGTTTTCGGCACGCGCTGGAGTCTCGCAGCGGCCGCCGCGGTCGTCCTGCTGGCCGCGGCGGAGCCGGCCTGGCGCACCGTCTGCTTCAACCGCATCGCCGGCCGGGTCGACACACGGCAGCTCGCCCGCGAGTGGATCGAGGCCAACGTCCCGGAAGGGGACGTTCTCGTCGCCCGCGGCCGCCTGAAGTACGCCCGGCCCCAATTGCCGGGGCCGGGGGCGTACGTCAGTTTCACCCGCTACCGGGACGCGAGGGCGCGGAATCCGCGGCGTTTGGCCCCGGCCTGGTTCGTCGTCGACAGCCACCCCATCTCCGCCTATTCGCCGCAGCCGCCGCCGGCGGTCGGCGATCTGCTCGAAAGGGAAGGCACCGTGGTCAGGAGGTTCAGCCCGTTCGTCGAGGGCAGGTCGCAGGAGGCGGTGTTCGACGCCGCCGATGCCTTCTACATCCCGGTGGCCGGGTTCGGCGCCGTGGTCCGGCCGGGGCCCGGTTTGACGATATACCGCGTACCCGGCAGATAGGCGGGACACTGGGAGGAAGCGTGAGTTTCTGGCAATCGCAGCGGGTGATCGTTACCGGCGGCGCCGGTTTCCTCGGGTCCCGCGTCGTCGCCCGGCTCGCCGGGCGGGACTGCGGCGAGGTCGTCGTGCCGCGCTCCCGGCAGTACGACCTGCGGCGCGAGGAGGATGTCGTGCGCCTCTGCGAGGAGTCGCGCGCCGACATGGTCATTCACCTGGCGGCGACCGTTGGGGGCATAGGGGCCAACCAGGCGAGCCCCGGCTCCTTCTTCTACGACAACCTGATGATGGGGGTGCAGCTGATGGAGCAGGCGCGGCGCTTCGGGATCGCGAAGTTCGTCGCCGTCGGCACGATCTGCGCCTACCCCGCGAACACGCCTGTGCCGTTTGCCGAGGAGGATCTCTGGAACGGCTACCCCGAGGAGACCAACGCCCCGTACGGCCTGGCTAAGAAGATGCTCCTCGTGCAGGCCCGGGCCTACCGCCAGGAGTACGGCACCAACGCCGTCTACCTGCTGCCGACCAACCTGTACGGCCCCGGGGACAACTTCGACCTCGCCTCCTCGCACGTGATCCCGGCGATGATTCGGAAGATCGCCGAGGCGGAGGAAGCCGGGGAGGAAAGGGTCGTCTTCTGGGGGGACGGCACCCCGACCCGGGAGTTCCTGTTCGTCGAGGACGCCGCCGAGGGAATCCTGCTCGCCGCGGAGAAGTTCGACGGGCCGGAGCCGGTGAACCTCGGCAGCGGCAGGGAGATCTCCATTGCGGATCTGGCCGGGATGCTGTGCGAGATGATCGGGTACCGCGGCGAGGTCGTCTGGGACACCAGCCGCCCCAACGGCCAACTGCGGCGCAGGGTCGACACCTCGAGAGCGGCCCGGGCTTTCGGCTTCAGAGCCTCCGTCGGTCTCGAGGAGGGCCTGCGCAGGACCATCGACTGGTACCGGTCGCAGCCGCGGGGGTAACCGGTGCCGCCCGGCCTCTCAGGAGAGATCAGGACGGCCGCGGGCAGGACCGCGCGGGGAATCGCGGCGCCCGTTCTCTACCTGGGGCTCGCCGTCCTGTTCACCTGGCCGCTCCTGCTTGAGGTGGGGTCGCGTCTGCCCCTGGGCAGCGAGTCTTCGGCGACGCTGCCGCTGTTCAACCTCTGGACCCTGAACTGGAACGCCGACCGCGCCGCCCACCTGTTCTCCGGCTACTGGGACGCGCCGGTCTTCCACCCGCAGGAAGCTGCCTTCGGCCTGTCGGATCCGATGCCGGCCACCGGCCTCCTGTTCGCGATCCTGCGCCTGGCGACCTCGAACCCCTTCCTCTCCTACAACCTCTGCCTGCTCGCCATCCTCGCGCTCAACGGGGCCGCCGCCGCTCACCTGGCCGCGGCCCTCGGAGCCGGACGCGCCCCGGCGCTGCTGTCCGGCCTGCTCGCGGTCGGCCTGCCGTGGGTTTCGAACGAGCTCGGGGTGATCCAGATGACGGTGCTGTTCCCCGTCCTCTTCGCCGTGGCCGCCCTGGTCCGGTTTCTGCAATCGCCGGGCTACGGCCGGGCGGTGGTGCTGGGTCTGTGGGCGGCGGCGGCATACCTCACCTCCAACTACTTCGGGGTCTACCTGTCCCTTTTCCTGCTGCTGGCGGGGGCGCTGCTGGTCGGCAGGGACCAGCTCACCGCGGCGAATGCGAAGAGAGCCGCCGCGGCCGCGGCGGTCTGTCTGCTGCTGCTGGCCCCGGTGCTGCCGGGCCAGCTGGAGTCGACCCGGGAGTTCAGCCGCAACGAGGCGGCGCTCGCCATCGGCAGCGCCGTGCCGGAGCACTTCCTGAAGCTGCGCTCCCGGGCCGGCGCCGCGGGGCTGGTCCCCTGGCTCGGGGGCGAGGAGTTCGGCGACCGCTCCGCGGCGCCGCAGCGGCTCTACCCCGGGACGGCGCTGTCGCTGCTGGCCCTCGCCGGGGCAGCGCTTTCCCTGAAAGCGGGCCGCCGCCGCCGGCTCGTCCTCTGCTTCGCTGCGTTCTCGGCGCTGGCCTTCCTGCTGAGCTTCGGGCCGCGGGTGGGCCTGTTCGGGTTCTCCCCCTACGAGTGGCTGCGCCAGGTCTATCCGGGGTTCTCCCAGATGCGCAGCTCCTTCCGCCTCGCCGCCTTCATGCAGGTGGGGCTGCTGGCCCTGGCCGCCATCGGTCTCCAGCTCCTCTGGGACCGGAAGGGCCGCGCCGGCCGCGTCCTCGCCGCCGCATTGGTTGCCCTCGCCCTGGCCGAGGTGCTGCCGCCGCTCCAGCGCTTCAGCCCGGGGAGGGAAGAGGTGTACTCTCCGGGCTGGATGGTGCGGCTGCGGGAGCTGCCGCCCGGGCCGGTGGCCTTGCTGCCCCCCTCACCGAGCGGACGGGCGGCTCATTTCGAGCCGGTGCTGCTTGCCATGCTGCGGGGGCTGGAGTTCGAGAAGCCGCTCCTGAACGGCTTCTCGGGGTACTTCCCCGACCATCACCGCGAGTTCAGGCGCAGGCTGCGGAAGCCGACCGCGGCAGACATCGACTATCTGCGGGCGCGGGGCACCCGCTACCTGCTGGTCGATCTCGACCGCGCCTCTCCGGCGCTGCGCGGGCTGCTGCGGAGGATGGGAGCCCTGGAGCTGCTGTTCGAGACGGAGGAGGTGCGGGTCTACCGGTTCTCCCCGCCCTCGCCGGGGGACAGCTGATCGGGGCGCCCGGCGGCGGCTCGCAGCCGGGCGCGCAGCCGCGCCGCCTCGGGCTGGCTTTCGAGGTCCGGAACTCCGGAAAGCGCCTCGAGCCCCAGCTCCGGTTGCTTCCGGCGGAAATGCAGGAGGGCGAGGTTGTAGGCCGCCGTGACCGAGGCCGGGTCGAGCCTCAGGGCGGCGCGCAGGTGATGCCCGGCGCGGTCGAGGTCGCCGCTGGCCGCCAGGGCGTGGCCGAGGTTGGTGTGGATCAGGCGCATGTTGTCCGGGGCAAGGTCGCCGTCCCCCGAGCCGCTCTGCGCCGCTTCGAGGGCGCGCTCCAGGGCGGCGACTCCTTCCTCGTGGCGTCCGACCCCGAGCAGGGCGCTGCCGTACCCGTTCCAGATCATCGGATCGCTTTCCCCGGCCGCGACCGCCCGCGAGTACTCCTCGAGGGCGCCGGCGAAATCCCCTTCCTGCAGCCGCTTCTTGCCGCGGCGGTGCATCCAGAAGGAGCTGACCCCGGCCCGGGCAACCTCGGCGAACAGCGGATCCGGCATGCTCCCCTGCTCGAAGTGGCGCACCCCGAGCCGGGCGTGGCGGGCGGCTTCGCCGCGGTTCCCCGCAGCCATGTGCACCTGCGACAAAGCGGTATGGGTCTCGCCGCGTTCGGGGTCGAGGGCCAGCGCGCTTTCGAGGTGACGCCGCGCCTCGCCGTAGCGGCCCGCCTCCAGGTGGACCTGCCCGAGGGCGAGCTCGAGCGAGGAGCTGCGTTGATGGTGTTCACGCCCGCCTTCGAGAAGGGCCAGGGCCTCGTCGGTGCGGCCGAGGTTCCGGAGGGCGCGGGCGCCGTGGACGTAGTAGGGGACCGGGGCGCCGCCGGCCTCGAGAGATACCGCCAGGGCAAAGGCATCGGCCGCGCCGGCGGCATCGACCTGGTAGAGGGCGCGCCCCAGGAAGTAGAGCCACCGCGATGCCCCCGCTTCCCGCGAAGCCGCTTGCCGATAACACTCGGACGCCTCCTGCGGCCAGCCGTGGGCGAGGCAGATGTGGCCGAGCCGTCCCCAGGCGGCCGCCGGGCCAGGGTCCCCTTCGACCGCGGCCCGCGCTTCCCGGACGGCGGCCAGCAGCCGCTCGTCGGCGATCTGGGTCAGGTCGGGAAGCGGGACTTGCTCCGGGTTCCGGCCGCCGCAGCCGAGGCCGGCAATGACCGGCGCCGAAAGGACAAGCGCCGAGAGGAGGGGGATCCTCACGGCGCCGCCCCTTCCCCCTGCCGCACGGTCACGGCGCGGTCGACGCCGGCGATGGCGAAGCGCTCCCGGCTGCCGTCCGGCCACAGGACCTCGACGGAATCGCAACCCGCCGTTCCGAGGCCGAAATGGGCGCGCGGAGAGCTGCTGCTCGCGTAGCTGTACCCGGCGGCGACGAGGCGCCGCTGCTTCCTGCCGCCCGCGGAGACGACGACCTCGGCCCCGATGGCGTCCCTGTTGCCGGTCACGGCGCGCACCGAGAGCCAGCGGTTGCCGGCCGCGGGGGCGTCGTTGCGGAACAGCCTGACCTGCCAGAGGCCGCCGACCGCCAGATCGAGGTCGCCGTCGCGGTCGAGGTCGCCGAAGGCGAGGCCGCGGTGCATCCCCGGCAGGGAGGAGAAGGTGCCCGCCCGTCCGCCGGCGCTCGCGAAGCGGCCGCGGCCGTCGTTCTCGAACAGCAGGTTCGACTCGGCGTAGCTGCTCCAGAAATCGTCCGCCCCGGCCGCCGGCAGCGGCGGCCAGCCCTGCACGCGGCCGTTGACGACGGCGAAGTCGAGGTCGCCGTCGTGGTCGTAGTCGAAGAAGCCGCAGCCGAAGCCGGTGAGGGGCAGGTCGACAGCGGCCATCCCGGAGCGGCCGGAGGCGTCGCTGAAGAGCCCCCCTCCGGTCCCCGCGAACAAGGTGTTGCTCTCGTTCCACAGGTTCGTCATCGCCAGGTCGAGGCGGCCGTCCCCGTCGGCGTCGGCGATCGCCACTCCCATGCTCCCCTCCGGCTTGCCGTTGCCGTTGAACCCGGCCCCCCGCATCACCGCTTCGTCGAGGAAGGTGCCGTCCCCCTGCGCGATCCAGAGCTGGTTGGCCTCGCCGTCGTTGGCGACGTAGATGTCGACCCGGCCGTCGCCGGTCAGGTCGGCGCAGGCGACACCCAGTCCCCGGGCCGGGGCGTTCACCCCCGCGGCCCCGGAGACGTCGGCGAAGACACCGGCATCGTTGCGGAACAGGGCGTCGCGCACGCCGGGGAACTTGCCCGGGGGGCAGTAGTCGACGCCGTTCGGGGAGCGGCAGACGACGCCGGGGTAGTACTCGACGTAGTGCACGGCGAAGAGGTCGAGGTCGCCGTCGCGGTCGTAGTCGACGAAGGCGGCCGAGGTGCTCCAGCGGTCCGCGGCGAAGGGGGCGGAGTCGGTGGGGGCGAAGGTGCCGTCCCCGCGGTTCCGGTAGAGGGCGTCGGGGCCGTAGTTGGCGGCGAAAAGGTCGGGATGCCCGTCGTTGTCGACGTCGCCGACCGCGACCCCCTGGCCGTATCCGGGATCGTCGAGGCCCGCCGCGGCTCCCGCCTCGGTGAAGCGGCCGTCCCCCTCCTGCCGGTAGTAGCGGTTCGGGGCCGGGTCTTGGGGACGGCCTGGGGCGGGAGCGCGGGCGTGCAGCAGGTCGAGGTCGCCGTCGCCGTCGGCGTCGAAGAGGGCGACGCCGCCCCCCATGATCTCGGGAAGGAACCAGGTGCCGTCCGGGACCCGGGCCGGTGCGGGGAGCCCGGCTTCCGCGGTTGTCTCCGCAAACAGAAGGGGAGGGGATTCAGGGGGTTCCGGCCCGTCGGGGGAGCAGGCCAACGCAGCCAGCAGCCCCACCAGCGCCCCGCGGGGCAGGGGGCGTGCAGGGCCGGGAGCCGTCCTCAACCGCAATGTCCCGGGGGGCCGGCGGGTCAGTAGGCGACGTGGAGGAGCCGCTGCGCCGTGGTGCCGGTGGCCGAGGCGGACTGGGCCGCCACCTCCACCGAGGCGATGTAGATCCCGGGGGGCACGAGGTTGCCGCTGACGTCGCGTCCGTTCCAGGCCATCTCCCAGCTTCCCCGCGGGTCCTGGCGCTCCTCCGAGAACTCGCCGACGAGACCGCCGGACAGGTCGTAGATCCTCAGCGACACCGCCTCCCCGGAGCTGATGCGGGAGATGCTGAACTCGAAGGTGGCCTCGTCGTTGAGGCCGTCTCCGTTCGGAGTCAGTACCGGCGAGGAGGCGAGATCGTGAAGCACCCGGTTGCCGGATATCGCCAGCACCGTCGTCGACTGGCTGTCGACGAGCTCGGTGGCGTCGCCGACGTCGACGCGCTGCCAGAAGCCCGGGGTTCCGGAATCCTGCCCGAGGGCCTGGAACGAAGTGCTGGTGTTGTAGGGCGTGGCGCGGAAGCGGACCTCGACGAGATCGACGCCGCTGCCGACCGCCTCGGGCAGGCGGAACCACAGGGTTCCCGGCTCCGACTCCATTACCTCCAAGTCGGCGGCGGGAAGGAGGGCGGCGGCCCCGTTCTCGAAGTCGCCGTCGCTTCCGGTCAGGGCTCCGACCAGCTCGAGCGAGGTTTCCCCGGTCGCCTCGATGCGCACCTCGTCGAACCCCTGGCCTCTCACGGTGAACGACGGGCGGATGAAGAACGACAGGTCGCTGGGGCGCCCGAGGGAGTCGATGGCGACCGGCCAGATCTCGCCGATGAGCCTGCTCGCCAGCGGATCGGTGACGTCGACGGTGACCGCGTGCAGGGTCGGGGCGGCGTACTGGTCCTCGGACTGCAGGGCGGCCCTGATCTGCATGTACTGGCGGGGGCTCGGGGACCTTATCGGCGCCCCCTGCTCCAGGTAGGGGGTGCTCCAGGGGCTCCAGTCTCCTCCCGGTTTGAAGAAGCTCGTGATATCTCCCTTCTTCGACTTCGGCAGCTTGTTGTACCGGGACTCGGTGACGACGTTGCCGTTGGCGTCGTGGTAGGTGAGGACCTCGTCCAGGCTGTTGCCCGACCGGGTCTGCAGCTGAACGCCGGTGCCGGGGGGAGTTTCGGCGTCCCAGTCGATGGAGACGAGGTTCCTGGTGCCCCCCAGGAGAACCAGTTCGGATGTCAGCAGGACTTCGGGGACGTAGCCCTCGCCGTAGAGCAGCAGCTCCGTCAGCGTGATGAAGCGGGCTCCCGTGGTCGACTGCGTGCCCGTGTACACCGGCATCCCGAACGGCGCCCTGATGTAGCGGGCGCGGACCGGATCGATCCGGAACTCCCGGAACTTGTACGAGGCGCGCCCCTGCTGGATCAGGCGCACGTCGTCGACGCTGCCGGCCACCCTCGTCCACTTGATGCTGCCGTCGGGGGCCCTCTGCCCGGTGGAGACGTCGACGGCCATGTGCTCGAACCCGCTCTTGCCGTCGTTGAGGAAGTGCAGGGTGTCGAGCCAGTAGATGGTCCCCAGGTCTATGAAGATGTCGTATACCAGCCCCCCGAAGATCGTTCCCGTGAAACCGGTAGAGTAGCGTCCGTCGGAAGCGGTGGCGCCGATGTCCTTGGCGTCGCCTGCGTTCGCCTCCATGCTGACGAACCCCCCCCGCTCCACGACCCCGAGAATGATGTTGTCGCCCGCGGTCCAGACCTCGATCTCGGCCAGCCGCGGCCGCTCCTTCCGGTAGTAGCGGATGGAGCCGCGGCGCTCTTCGGCGATATCGTAGTACTCCTCCTCGCTCACCTCCGACTCCCTGCCGGACGGCTCGCTGCGGTAGTGGTCGACCGCCCCCCTCTGCCCCTCGGGGAGCGCTGTCCATTCCGCTTCCGAGGGCAGCTCCGCGCCGCGGTCGAAGTCCGAGTCGGTGATGATGATCTGGATGCGGTCGAGGGGGTCGCCGACGAAGGCGTCGTTTGCCGAGATCTGCGACTCCCATCCAATGAAGGGATTCTGCGACTCGGGGTCGGGGAAGAACTCGAACTCCCGCTCCGCCTTGTTCGGTTTGAAGGTCCGCCCCAGCTCCCAGAACTTCGGCACGTCGGTGCCGTCGAGGTACCCGACGCTCGCCAGTCTCGACGTCGGGGTGCGCCAGGCACGGACCTTGAACTGCAGGAACGGGTCGCCTTCCCCCTCGTCGGCGAAACGCAGTACGATCTTCTGCACCACGACGATGCGCCCGAGGTGCAGCTCGATCCACCAGTCGTCCAGGGGGTCGTCGAGGTTCGGGCCCCAGCTCGTGCTCATGTCGCCGTCGACGACGAGGTTGGCGTCGGCGGGGTTGGAGCCGACGAGCACGCCGCCCTGGGTGTCCTCGGTGGAGAACTCGAGGGCGTCGAGGGCGGCGTTGATGTTCTTGCGCAGGAACCGGGGGCTGACCGAGCCGTCGGGGGCGATCTCGACGGTGCCGCCGACGACGTCCCAGGCGCGCCAGTGGGAGGCGCGGTCGGCGCGGATCTCGGTCGCGGTGACCGTGTGGCCCTCCTGGGGGAAAGCTGCGTGGGGGAGCAGGAGTGCCGCGGCGGCGAAAAGGATTCCCCGCCGGGGCGGTACCGGGTGGAGTGATGAGCCTGTCATCGGCGATCTTCCTCGGAGATGCGCGGACGCTCCACGCGTCTTCGCTTCCTTTTGAAATTGCCCGCTTCGGCAGCTGCGGGAAAGATCGCACCTGTCTGCCCCCGGTCCAAATCCCGTAAATTGTCCGCGGTCGGCTCTGCAGGGGCCCGGGCGGCTGCATGGAACCGCGAAGCGGCTGCTCGAAACCGCGACCACCACAGGAGAGCATTCAGGATGGGGATACTCGACAAGTTTTCGCTGCAGGGGCGCGTCGCCCTGGTCTCGGGGGGATCGGGTCCCCAGTTCGGCAGCAGTCTCAGCGAGGGCCTCGCCGAGGCCGGCGCAACGGTCGTCTCGGCGTCGCGCTCGCTCGAGCGCAACGAGGAGTTCGCCGGGCGCCTGCGCGGCGAGGGGCACGACGCCCACGCCATGCAGCTCGACATCACGGATCCCGCTTCGATCTCGGCGCTCGGCGGCGAGGTGCTCGACCGCTTCGGGCGCATCGACGTGCTGGTCAACAGCGCCGTGGTGGGGCGCGGCGGCAGCTTCGACGACCAGACCTGGGAGTACTGGCAGTACAGCGCCGGCGGCAACATGTCCGGGCTGTTCGCCATGTGCAAGACCTTCATCCCGGCCATGGTCGAGCAGGGCCGCGGCTCGATCGTCAACATCTCGAGCATCTACGGGGTCGTCGGCAACGATCCGAACCTGTACGAGGGCACCGAAATGAAGCAGCCCCCGGACTACAACTTCGTCAAAGCCGGCATGATCAACTTCACCCGCTACGTCGCCAACTACTACGGCAAGCAGGGGGTGCGGGCCAACTGCATCTGCCCGGGAGGGTACTTCAACAACCAGCCGCAGCCGTTCGTCGAGAGCTACGAAAAGCGCGCCCCGGTGGGGCGCATGCTGCACAACGACGACATCAAGGGAGCGGTGGTGTTCCTCGCCTCCGACGCCTCGGAGTACGTCACCGGCACCTCGCTGATGGTCGACGGCGGCTGGACCAGCCTGTAGGGAGGCACCTGCAACCGCAATGCCCGGACGGCCGCCGCGGGTACGGCCTCCGGGATAGCGTTGAAATCCCAGGATTCACCCGCGACAGCACCGGAGACCGACCGTGATCATCGATTCCCACGCCTACTGCTTCGAGCCCGCCGACAGTCCGCGGGGGTACGCCAGCGCCGGCGAGCACCTCGCCATCGTGCAGCAGTCCCAGGCGCGCCACCACCAGCCCGCCTTCCGGATCCGCGACGGCGTCGAGGGGCCGTCGCACGTCCTCGACTCGTCCAGGGGCAGGCTCGACGACCTTCCCGACGTCGGCTTCCGCATCGACAGGGAGGCCGGCCGCGTTCTGTGGGACTGGGAAGGGGAGACCTGGACCAAGCACTTCTACCCGCCGAACCTGCGCAATCTCGAGTTCACCCCGGAAAGTCTCATCGGCGAGATGGATTACGCCGGGGTGCAGCGGGTCCTGCTGCACACCAACCCGATGCTGGGCCGGGACAACGGGTACCAGGCCCAGTGCGTGCGCAGGTACCCCGGGCGAATCCTGTCGATGGCCGGCCTCGACGAGACCCGGATCCACGGCGAACCCGAGGCGGCGGCCGCGGAGATCGCCGCGGCGATCCGCGATCTCGGGCTGCAGGCGATCAAGTTCGGCAGCTACGGCTACGACGTCAGCCCGGAGCCTTGGGACGGGGGGCCGTACGAGCCGTTCTGGGAGGCGGTGTCGGCTCTCGGGGTGCCGGTCTTCTTCACCTTGAGCACCGGGCCGGGACGCGGCCTGGAAATCGCCCCGGACGCCGAGAAGCAGGAGGGGTATCTCGGAGAGCTGGTCATCCTGGCGCGGCTGATGGAGAAGCACCCCTCCCTCGTGTGCAACATCACCCACGGCTTTCCCTGGCGCGTCTTCCTCGACCGCGGCGGCATCTCCCTTCCCGAGGGAATCTGGGAGGCCTTCGCCAACCCCCGCCTCAGCCTCGAGGTCTGCTTCCCGGTCCGCATCGGCGACCTCTTCGACTACCCGTACCGCGAGGTCTGGCCGGCGCTCGAGGCGATGGTGGAACGCATCGGTCCCGAGCGGCTGATGTACGGAACCGACATGCCGTTCCAGAACCGCTTCTGCACCTACCGCCAGTCCCGCCACTGGATCGAGCGCCACTTCGCCCCGGCCGCGGGGCTGGGAGATGCCGGGCTGGCGATGATCATGGGCGGGTGCGCGGCGCGGGTGCTGGGGATCGAGGGGGTGCCGCAGTGAAACTGACCCACCCCGACATGATCGCCGAGGTGACCAGCCGCTGGGAGGGGGAGCGGGACGCCGCCGGCCGCCCGATGGTACCCGACGACATCCTAGAACGCATGAAATCGGTTACCACCGAAGACGCCTGGACGGTGCTGCAGAAGCACGGCTGGGAGCACAACTTCGCCGGCGGCTGGACCGTCCTCTTCCCCGACCGGGTGCTGGTGGGCCGCGCCATCACCTGCCGCTGGGTGCCTATGCGCCCCGAGCTTCACGAAGCCCTGCTGCGCCTCGGGGAAGCCGAGGGCCGCGTCGGCTTCCTCAACTCCTGGGTGATCGACGAGATGGTGGACGGCGACGTTCTGGTGGCCGACCTGTTCGGAAAGGTCAACCTCGTGGGGGACAACCTGACCACCGCCATCAAGGCGAACGGGGGCCGCGGCATGGTGATCGACGGCGGCATCCGCGACCTGCAGCGCATCCTGAAGATCCCCGACTTCTGCACCTTCGTTAAGCGCATCCACCCGGAGGCGATACCGGGGGTCACCATGCCGGACATCAACGGCGTCACCCGCATCGGCGGGGCGACCTGCATTCCCGGGGACGTCGTCCTCGGCACCGTGACCGGGGTGCTCTTCATCCCTCCGCACCTGGCGGAGGAGGTCGTCCTGTCGTCCGAAAGGAGCGGCGGCTGAGACTGCCCTTGTCCGCGGCGTCCGGGGAAGGTTCCGCCGCGCCGGGACAGGTGCGCCGCCCCGGCGCCGCCGGGGATCAGTAGGCTACCGACAGGATGCCGCTGTTGATTTCCCGCTGCGAATGGAGGTCGGCCTCGATCCTGTACAGGTAGAGTCCGGGAGGGACCAGCCTGCCCGAGTCGTCGCGGCCGTCCCAGGAGTGCTCGTACTCCCCGAGAGGATCCGTCCCTTCGTACAGCTGTTTCACGCGCCGCCCCGACAGATCGAAAACCCCGATCGCCACCGGCACGGACGAGGTCACCCGCAGCAGCTTGTAGGAAATCCTGGCGGCCTCGTTGACGCCGTCGCCGTTCGGAGTGAAGGGACTCGGCCAGACACGGGGCGCGAAAACCAGCGAGCTGCTCAGGGACGTGGTAACCGAAAGCCGGTTGCCCTCGACGTCGTCGCTGGCGTTGCCGGGAACCACCCGCTGCCGCACCTCGTGCGGGCTTCCGGTGTCGAACACCCGGCCGGCGAACCGGGTTCCCACCTCCCGGAGCACCGGGGCTCTGAACACCACCTCCAGCAGGGCGCCGTTGTCCGTCGTGTCCAGCTTGCGGGGCAGGAGCACCTCGAACCCGCGGCGGTCCGGGTCGATCGTCCAGGTGAAGTCCTGCAGCTCGATGCCCCCGATGCGCAGCGAGTCGACCGAGAGCACCCCGGACGGAGTCGAGATCTCGACCCCGTCGAAGCCGATGTCCCCGGAACGGATCGTCGGACGGATGAAGTAGGTGAACCGGGTCGGCTCTCCGACAATGGTCTCGATCGGGTGGATCTCGCCCACGAGGCGGCGGACCGACGGCGGCACCGAGGCCTTGAACTCGACGTAGTCGATTTTTCCCCCGTCGTCGGTGGTCGACGTGAACTCTGTCCGCAGCTGGATGAATCTGCGGGGGCCGGGCGATACGATCCCGACCCCGGGATCGTCGAAGGGGTAGGGGCTCGACCAGAAGCTCCAGTTCTCGGTGTCCGGAGTCGCGCGGTCCTCCTCGAGCATCGGCTTGAGAAAGTCGGAGAACCTGCCGTACTGGCGCTTGTACTCCGCCAGGCTCAGGTCCCCGCCCCCCTGAAGGAACTCGACGCTGTCCTGCTGCTCGACGCGGGTCTCCCAGAAGATCTCCGGCTGGGGGTCGCTTCCGATGCGGGTGCGGATATCGACGCGGGCGAGGGAATCCCTTCGACCCGACCAGCGGATATCCCCCCAGCTGGCGATCTCGTCCAGCTCGATGACGTCCGACTCGTAGGCCGCCTGGCCGACGAACCCTCCCCCGTACACCTCGAAGTCGGCAAGGCCGATCTCCTTCGGGGTGTCGCGGGTGATGCGCAGCTGAACCGCCTCGGTGGTAACCGGGGGATCGAGGAGGACGCTGACCTCGTCCTCGGTGTTTTCCCTGACCTCTATCAGGGTCGGAAACCAGGGGACCCGGAAGGTGTTGAAATCCGCGTCGCTGATGCCGATCCGGAACTGCTCGAGGAAGTGGTCCGGACGATCGGCGAGGGGGCGGAACCGGATCTCCCGGACGAGGAAACGCCCGCCCAGCACGAGAGTGACGCCCCGCAGGCGGGCTTCCGAAGAAAGGTCGAAGCTCTCCGCGGACAGTGCCGGCCAGCCGTAGGAGGTGGCCGGGTCCTGGTCGAGCAGCACCTCTCCGACCAGCTTGTCCCAGAAGTTGTAGGTGGTGGTCACCCCCACCCAGCCGCCCCTGCCCAGCACCGTGGCGGCGATATCCTCGTCCTTCTCGAAGAAGTTCGGCTGCAGCACCCCGGCCTGCAGCAGATCGAGCTCGAGCCCCTCCTCGAGCTGGGACACCGTCCAGTCGATTTCCAGGTATTCGAGACCCAGGCCTCGCAGGCTGTCCTTTTCCGCCGCGGAAAACGGGGTCCCCAGGCGGACGACGACGGCGCCTGCAGCGTCCCGTACCCCAATGGGAAAGACGATGGAAAGAAGCAGAAGGGAGCCTGCAAGCGCTGTCGCTCTCATGCGAATGCGTCCAGGTTTCTGCGAGTCGAGGGAAAGGCTATCGTTGCGGGTACGTTACTCCGCCGGATTCGGCTGCGCAACGCAATACCCGGGAGACTTTCGGTGACGGACGAATTCACCAGGACCTTCGAGAATCACTGGAACGAGTTCCGCGCCCGCTGGTGCGACAGCACCGACCTCGGGGGGGCCCGCGCCTACAGCCGCGAAGAGGTGAAGGCGGTCATGTTCCACCGCGTCGCCCGGGTCGACGTGGCCGGGGAAGAGGCGGACCGGCTGATCGACGCCGCCGTCCGGTTTTTTCGGGAGAAGCAGTACGACTGCCTCTTCACCCTGTCGCCGCTGGACCGGCCTGCCGACATGGCCGAACGGCTGCGGCAACGGGGGTTCGAGCTGGCGCTGCTGCCGGTGGCGATGCTCTGCGACAGGCTGGCGGGCCCGGATTCCGCCGAAGGCGTCGAGGTGGAGACCGCCGGCGGCGGCAGGTACGGCACCTGGGCGGAGATCATGTGCACCTGCTTCGGCAATCCCCCCGAAGTTGTAGAGGTTGGCCGCTCGGTTCTCTGCGTGCCCGAGGTCCGCCTCTACCTCGCCTCGAGGCGGGGGGAGCCGGCCGGCACCGCGCTGCTGTATTCCCGCAACGGAATCGGCTACATCGACGCGGTCGGCACCCTGCCGGAGCACCGCCGCCGCGGCGTCGCCTCCGCAACGGTCGCGCGCGCCGTCGCCGACTCGCAGGCCCTGGGCAACCGCTGGACCACGCTGGAGGTCGAATGCGAGAGCCCCGCCGAGAGAGTCTACCGGCGCCTCGGCTTCCGCCGCATGCACTTCCGTCCGCGCTACGCCAGGGCCCTGGAGAACCTCGATTGAATCAAATGCCGCGGGGGCGGTTGATCCGGGAATTCCGGACAGATGCGAGGCAGTTGAAAGAGAACGATTCCCCATGCGGGGCGTTGAATCCGGGCGTTCCCGGAGGTGCCCCGGCCTGGATTTTGCCGATCCGGGAAATCGCAGGTATCCCTGAAAAAGGAGGAGAGGCATGGAAGCATGGGCCGGCCACAACGCCCGGTACATCGCCGAAAAAGGACTGACCAGCCGCGAACGCGAGGTTCCAGAGCCGGAGGTTGCGGTCGCCATGGAGGCCGGCAAGGTGTACGCCACGGCCGACCTGCCTGGCATCGCCATCGCCGAAGGGGTGAGGGCTTCCGTTTCGTGGGGGCGCGGCACCCTGCTGGAATGGCTCGAGATGGAGCCCGGGGCCCTGTACCCGGAACAGACCCTGCCCGGCGAGCTGATCACCGCGGTGCAGGGCGGCTCGGCCACCTGTGAGGTCGACGGCAGGGAAGTGGAACTGGGCGGCAGGTCGTTCCTCTACCTGACCGATGGAATGCGGCGGACCCTGCGGGCGGGCGCCGGCGGCTTCGCCGCCATGGAAGTGTTCTCGCCCGTGCTGGCAGGGCACCTCGCGCTGGCCGGAACGAAGCTGCAGGCGGATGCGGAGGTTGGTTTTCCCGACCAGGGGATCGAGCCGTCGCTGCGGGCCGGGGTGGTGTACCGGTTCGAGGACATCCCGCGGCAGCCGGTCGTCATGCCGGGGCGGGAATCGCTGCCCCCGACGGCCCACACCACCCTGATGTGGGGCCGCAACTTCATGCTCAGCTTCATCCGCATGGACGGCGGCTCCTCCTTCCCCCACCACTTCCACCCGGAAGACCAGCTGATGATGGTCCTGCAGGGGGAGATGGACGAGGGAATCATCGACGACTGGCTGCCGATGAAGGACCTCGACGTGATCCTGCAGCCGGGAGGGATGGTGCACGCCGCCCGCATCCGCCCGGCCGGGGTCGACGTGGTGGACGTGTTCTGGCCGGTGCGGCCCGACTACATGGCGATGGCGCTTGAGCACAGGGCGTGCTCCTGAGCGGGAACTCCTCAAAGGTGGAGTTGTCCTATGAGAGATCTGGCGGCGCGAGGAAAGGGATCGGCGGAGGGTGGCCAATTGCGGTCACGTCGGGAAAAGAGAGCCCGGATCCCCGGCGATTGCCGCACCTCGGAGGTAAACCGATGAGCACGAGAATCCCGTTGATTTCAGGTCTCCTTGCCCTGGCCATTGCCTCCTGTGACGACGGGCCCGTGGGACCTGACGGAGAAAAATACCTCGAGATCAGGGAAGTAACCGTCGGGCCCGCCCTGGCCAAATGCTACGGCGTGGGCGAACAGACCTGCATGGTGGTTGACGGGGGGTTTTTCTACGACGGCATCGAGGGCTTAGACTACGAGGCGGGCTACGACTACCGGCTGCGCATCGGGAAGTACGACCCCTGGGGCGGAGGGGAACCGCCGCAGGACGCGGGCCAGTACAGCTACCGTCTGCTGGAACAGCTTGAGAAAACTCCCGCTTCCTACACTTCCGCGACCCTGTCGGTTGGACCTGCCCGGGTAAGGTGCCCGCGGGCCGACGACTTCTGTCTGCTGATCGACGGCGCTCCGTACAACGACATTGTCACCAGCTTCGAATACGAGGCCGGCTTTCACTATACCCTCGACGCAAACAGGTACGGCGATGGCCGGTACCTGTTGAATTCGGTGATCTCGAAAACCGAAGCGGCCGCTACGGATGAGGAAGAAATAACCGTTGGCCCAGGAAGGATCGAGTGCGGCAGCGGCGACCGGGTGTACTGCAACGTGGTCAATGGTGAGGCCTTTCACAGCGAAATCGTCGGTTTCCAGCCGTGGCACGGCTACAGCTACCGCCTGCGGGTCGAACGCTTCGACATGTTGCCCGATGGTGTAACTGCGGCGTCATCGGATATTCCTGACTACGGTTACCGCTGGCTGGAAACGCTGGAACGAACCCCGGCCGACTGATTCTCACCTGACGGCCGCAAAATGCTCGCGGCCTGCCGACTTCCTCACCGAAGCAGCTTGGCCGAGGCCGGGAGGCCCGCAACCTCATCCAGTACGGGGTTGCCGGAAGTCCCCGGTCGAGCCTGCCGGCCGCACCCAAAGCGGGGAGCGGCCACCCCTACCCGCTGGTATTGCTCTCCCCGCCGCATCAGAACCGCAGCCCCAGCTGCGCGAAGACCAGGCGCCCCACCTCCGGGGCGCCCACGAACGCCTGGTAGGCCCGGTCGAGGACGTTGCTCGCGTCGACCCCCAGCACCAGGTCCTGCTCCAGGGGCAGCCGGTACGCGAGGTTGAGATCGATCACCGTGTAGGAATCGACCTCGCCGACGAAGACCCCCGAGCTCATGGGGAAGGCGCCGACATGGCGCACCCGGCCGCCGGCTGAAAGTCCCCACCTGCCGAAGTCGTAATCCGCCCCGAGCTTGGCCTTGTGCCTGGGCGCGTTCAGGGCAATGTCGGCTCCCCCTTCGGAATGCAGGAACTTCAGGTTCTCGAAGAAATTGTCGTCGACGAACGAGTAGTTCCCCGCCAGCCTCCAGCGGTCGGCCGGATACCAGGCCAGGCTCAGGTCCAGTCCATGGATGGTAACGTCCTCGAAGTTGCGGTAGCTCATGATCATCGCGTAGGGATCGGTGGCCTGCTCCGGGGAGACGGTGCCGTAGGGGATGGCCGCCGCCCCCGCCGTGAGGATGCCGGCCAGCTCGTCCACCGGGGTGCCGTTGTTGTTTCCCTGCACCACCCCGGGGATCCGGGCCGCGTCGAGCACCGCCAGGGCCCCGGCCAGCTCGGCGTTGTCCGGATCGGACAGGGCCTGGCCGATCCCCTCGCCCAGGGCGGCTCCCAGACTCTGCGGGTCGAGGAAGACATTGGGCGTCTCCACCGAAATCGCCCCGACGAAGTTCTCGATCCTCGACTGGTACAGGTCGGCGGCCACCACCACCTTGCCGGCCACCACTCCTTTGTAGCCCAGCTCGACGGTCCGGGTGCCGGCCGAGTGGATGCGCGGCATGTCGTAGGCCGTGATCGGGGTGGCGCCGTCCGCCTCGACGAAGAAGAAGGACGGTCGATTCGGATCCGGCTCCCCGCCGAGCGGCTCCGACTCGATGTTCAGCCTGCCCATGACGTTGCGCAGGCCGGGCAGCTGCTCGGGCACGACCCCCGGGAGAGCCTCGGCCAGCCGGGCGGCTGCCGCCTGGGCCTCCTCCGACTCCACGCCCTGGGCAATCATGGCGGCGGCGGCGACCTGCCGGAAGGCGGGCCCGAACCCGGCCAGCACCCCCTCCCTCCCGATTCCCCACATCGCGTTGGTGACCAGGGGGTGGTCCATGGGGATGTACCCGTTCGGTCCGATGGGATAACCGGCATCCCCGGGGGACAGGCCCGAAAGGGCGGCCTGGCCTGCCACCAGCGGCGAGAAGGGGGAGCGGAAGAGGGGCCGGCCCGCTTCGTCCCTCCGGAAGGTGAAGCCGTAGCCGGAGCTTCTCCGGTAGTTGCCCTGGGTCCAGATATCGATCGGCTTGAACTCTCCCGCGCCGAGCGCGCTGAACAGCGGGGTGAAACTCGGGCTCAGGCCGAACGGATCCCGTTGGGTGATTATGTCGAGGTAGAGGTTGTTCGAGGTGGGGGTGCTGAAAGCCCGGTTGAAGGTCAGCCGCAGGGTCTGGGTCTCCCGCGGCTTGAACACCAGGGCGGCCCGCGGCGACAGCTCCGGATCCGCGAGGCGGCTGTGGTAGTCGTAGCGCAGGGCCAGCACGAGGTCGAGGGGATCGGCCAGGGAGGTCTCGCTCTGCAGGTACCCGCCGAACTCGTTGAGGTCGTCGTCCTCCTCGTTCCCGCCCATGATGGTGCCGTCGGTGTCCGGCCGCGTCAGCAGGGCGTCGAAACCGTAGGTGAAGCGCTGGCGCCCGCCCAGGCGGGAGGTGTGCTGCGCCTGGAACACGTTGAGAGAGGAACTGTCGACGATGGGATCGCCGGTGCGCAGCAGATAGGTGCCCCCCGCATCGTTCCAGTTGCGGAAGGCCTGGAGGAACCAGTCGCGGTAGAGCAGCCGCAGCTGGGTGTAGTTGTACTGCCAGTCCAGCGTCTGCGACGCCCCCACGCCGGTCAGCCCGACCACGTCGGACTTGCTGTGCCCCGCCGATAGAATGGCCGTCAGGTTGTCCGTGGGGCGCCAGTCCAGCCGCGCTTCGACGCTCCGGGTCATCGAGTCGTGATCGCGCGCTTCGAGGGGCGGCAGATCCGCTCCGGCCTCTATCGCAGCCTGCCTCAGTTCCCGGGCCACCACCTCCTCGGGGTCGGTGTACTCCCACTCGGTGCTCGTGTAGAACTGGGTGGAAACCTTGTACCCCAGCCGGTCACCCACCGCGCCTGCGTGGCGAAACGCGGTCTGGCGCAGGCTGCGCTCCCCCAACCCGAGGTTGACGCTGGTGCCCCGGGAGGCAAACGGGGAACGGGTGATGATGTGCATGACCCCGTCGGCGCTGTTGGGTCCGTACAGGGCAGACCCCGGCCCGAGAACCACCTCGATGCGTTCGACGTCGTCGTTGGTGAGGGGGATGAAATTGAAGGCGTTGACCCGCAGGGAGGGCACCCGGGCGATGCGGTTGTCCGTCAGGGTGAGCAGGGTCCCGGAGAAGACGTTGTTGAAGCCGCGCACCACGGCGTTGCTCCGCGCCACTCCGGTCTTCGCGAAGTCCACCCCCGGCAGGTCCTTGATGTGATCGCCGACGCTGAGCGCCGGGACGTCGCGGATCTCGCTGCCCTCGAGGATTGCGACCGAGGCCGGGGCATCGAGGACCTTCTCCTGCCGGCGGGAGGCGGAAACCACGCTCTGCCCGAGATAGATGATCTGCTCCGCCAGGACCGCGTCGATCCGGGTGGTCTCGCCGGCTCGCACCTGCACGTTTTCCAGGAGCTCGGACTTGTAGCCGATAAAGGTGATTTCGACCCGGTAGCTGTCCTCGGGAACGGCGATGCGGAACCGCCCTTCCGCGACCGCGGCGGTACCGGTCTGGTACTCCCCGGTGGAGGAGGTCACGGTGATGTTGGCACCGAAAAGCGGCGCCCCTGTCTCCTCTGTGACCGTTCCCTCGATATGGCCGTCCGGCAGGGCCCTGACCGCAACGGACGCGAGGATCAACCACAGAAACGGCAATGGTATCATCCTGTCATCCCTCCTTTGAACCTCCGTGTCTGGACATTGAAAAACCCCATGGGTCATTGCCCGCAGGTGCGACAAATCCCGTCCCGCATCTAACTGACCAATCTCCCTGTTTCGCGCAACCCATGGTTTTCAGCTTCCTTTGCAGGGCATCCTGTGGTTGGCGTTTTTCCAACCCAACCCGAATCCGGCAGGAAAACGCCTGCAGAAGCCATGGAAAACCAGGGAACCAGCTATCACGGGTTGGCGAGCAGTTGCTTTGCGATCTCTCCGGTGTCTTCAGCCTCGCCGACAACTGCGGACGCAGCTTTGTCCCGGAGCAACCGGCATCTCCCGGTCCGGCCGCGGGAGGCCCTGGAGGCCGCGGGCCCATGAAGCTCGTCGGGTACAGCGACCGCTTCAGCGTCGCCCCGGGGGAGACGGTCCGCTTCATGGTCAGCAGCGAGCCCCCGGCCTACCGCGGCGACATCGTCCGCCTGCGCCACCTCGACGAGAACCCCGCCGGCCCCGGCTTCAGGTTCGATCCTGTCGACTCCGACGTCGCCGGCGAGTACCCGGGCAGGCCGCAGCCGATCCGCAGCGGCTCGTCGGTGGCCGTGCCGCGCGATCCCCGCCTCGACTGCGAAGACGGGTTCACCCTGCACGCCTGGGTTTATCCGACGACGCCGCAGAAGGGGGTCCAGGGCCTGCTGACGAAATGGTGCGAACCGGAGCAGACCGGCTATGCCCTGGTCATCGACGGGGACGGCTGCCTGGCGCTCTGGCTCGGCTCGGGCAAGGGGGAAGTCGAAAGAATCGGAATCGGCGCCGGCCTGAGGGCTTCCCGCTGGTACTCGGTTGCCGCCACCTGGGACCCCGTCGCCGCCGAGGCCTGCCTGTACCAGAAGCCGCTGGCCGACTGGCCCCTCGACAACCCCTCGGGAGCGGTTGCGGAAACCGTCGGAAAACCGGCAGTCGGGGCAAACTCCCGCGACTTCCTGATGGCGGCGTACTGGGGGCGCCCCGGGGAAGGCCCCCTTGTCCCCACCGCCCATTTCAACGGCAGGATCGACGGCCCCCGCCTTTTCCGGCGCGCCCTCGCCGCCGGAGAGATCGAGCGGCTCCGGACTGGGGAAGAATCTGTCGCCGCCGGGGACCTGGTCGCCAGCTGGGATTTCTCCCTCGACATCCCGTCGTCGCGGGTGACCGACACCTCCGCCAACGGTCTTCACGGCCGCGCCGTCAACCTGCCGATGCGGGGGGCCGCGGGCCGCAACTGGAGCGGCCGCGAGGCGGATTTCAGGGCGATGCCCTCCGAGTACGGAGCCATCCACTTCCACGACGACGACCTCGAGGATGCCGGGTGGGAGCCCGGCTTCGAGTGGAAGATCCCCGAGGGGCTGCCCAGCGGCATCTACGCGGCGCGGCTGCGCGCCGGCGGGGAGGAGGATTTCGTGCCGTTCGCGGTCAGGCCCTTCCGCGGCCGCCCGCAGTCCCGCATCGCCTTTCTCGCCCCGTCGGTCTCCTACCTCGCCTACGCCAACCAGCAGTACAACGACCCGATGCGGGTCGAGCTCGGCCGCCGCGACAGCGGGCGGGCCGGTCCGCGCGACCAGTACATGCGCGACCACGACCTGATGAGCCTCTACGACATGCACAGCGACGGCACCGGGGTCTGCTACTCCTCCCGCCTGCGGCCGATCATGAACATGAAGCCGGGGTACCGGAACGCCGAGCTGTCGCTGGCCGCCGGCTGGCCGCACGGCCTCAACGCCGACTTCCACCTCCTCGACTGGATGGACGCCCGGGGGTTCGGGTACGACGTGATCAGCGACGACGACCTCCACTTCGAGGGTGCCGAGCTGCTGGAGCGGTACCGCGTCGTCGTCACCGGCACTCATCCCGAGTACTGGACCCTGCGGATGCTCGACGCGATGCAGTCCTACCAGGCGGCCGGGGGCCGGCTGATGTACCTCGGCGGCAACGGCCTCTACTGGGTCACCTCCTTCGACCCGGAGCGGCCGCACGTCATCGAGGTCAGGCGCTGGGGCGGCACGCGCGCCTGGGAGGCGATGCCGGGGGAGTACCACCACAGCACCACCGGGGAGCAGGGCGGCCTGTGGCGGCTGCGCAACCGCGCCCCGCAGAAAACGGTGGGCGTCGGGTTTGTTGCGATGGGCAGCGGCGAGAACCGGCCCTACCGGCGCCTGCCCGGCAGCTTCGACGAGCGGGCGGCCTTCATTTTCGAGGGGATCGGCGGCGACGAGCTGATCGGGGACTTCCCCTCCCTGGTGTACGGGCACGGCGCCGCCGGCTTCGAGATCGACCGCCTCGACCACGAGCTGGGAACGCCGGCCCACGCCCTCCTGCTCGCTTCCTCGTGGGGGCATTCCGACGAGTACCAGCTGGCGATCGAAGACCAGAAGGCCTCCGGGCCGCCGACCGGCGGCAGCAACCCGCTCGTGCGCGCCGACATGGTCTACTACGAAGGCCCGAAGGGCGGGGCGGTCTTCTCCGTCGGCTCGATCAGCTGGTGCGGCTGCCTTTCCTGGAACGGCTACGACAACAACGTCTCCCGCATCACCGGCAACGTGCTGCGCCGGTTCGAGGCGAGCTGACCGCCTCCCGGCAGCCGGCAGTTATATTTACATGCCTATTGACCGATGGAGGAGCGACCGATGACCGACACTGTCACCGAAACATTCGCCGCTCACAAACCCGGCTTCGACCGCGACGGCTACGCGGTGGTGCCGCAGTTCCTCGCCGGGGAGGAGTTCGCCGAGCTGCGGGAGAACCTCGACCGCTACATCCGCGACGTCGTGCCGACCCTGCCGGACTCCGACGCCTTCTACCAGGACCGCGGCCGCCCCGGGACCCTGAAGCAGATGCAGCACATGGGGGGGAACGATCCGTTCTTCGCCGGGTACGCCCGGCATCCGCGCTGGGTGAGGCTGGCCGAGGACCTGCTCGGGGAAGCGGTGGAGGCCAAGGAGCCGGAGTGGTTCAACAAGCCGCCCGACACCCTGCATCCGACCCCTCCGCACCAGGACAACTACTACTTCAACCTCAAGCCGGCCAATGCGGCGACCATCTGGCTGGCCCTCGACCCGGTCGACGAAGAGAACGGCTGCCTGCGCTACGTCGCCGGAGCCCACAAGCGCGGCCTGCGCCCCCACGCGGCGACCAGCGTGCTCGGATTCTCGCAGGGAATCTCCGACTTCGGGCCCGACGACGAAGCGCGGGAGGTTGCCATCCACCTGCAGCCGGGAGATGCGGCGGTGCACCACTGCGAGATCATCCACCGGGCCGACCCGAACCAGTCGGCGACGCGGCACCGCCGCGCCTTCGCCATGGTGATGTACGGCGAGAGCTGCCGCCTCGACGAGGAGGCCCACCAGCGCTACCTCGCCTCGGCGCGCCGGCAGCACCAGTCGATGGGGCTGGAGCCCGGAAAGGTCCAGGGGGTGGAGGCGTAAGTGGAGCCTTCCTGCAGGCGATGGAACCCCCGCCCTGTCCCCCGACCCGTCTGCGGGGGCGCGGTATCCGACCCCGCCGGATCAGTGGACCCGCCAGAGTGATCGCCAGGACAGGGCGCCAGGCAGGCATCGGGGCGAACCGGACCCCGGATTCCCTCGGCAAAGCGGTCCCGGGGGCCGGGAGCATCCAGGCGGAAGCTGCCCTCCCTTTCCTTCGCGGATGAACTTCCTTCGCGGGTTTTCCCTGAACGGGATATGTACCGGAACAGCCTTCTCCCTCGGACTGGTCAACCACTGGCTGCTGGCCAACCACCTCGGCAAGGCCGGGTACGGGCAGCTCGCCCTGTGGACCACCACCGCGGTGATCGCCGCCACCCTGCTGGGGGAGTGGCTGCGCCGCGGGACCACCTACGTCGTGGGGCGGGAGGATGCCGGGGCTCGGGGGCGCGACAACGCGCTGCTCTGTTTCCTGGCGCTGTTCGCGGCGGGCATGGGGATCGCCTGGCTGGTGGCCGGGGCCGCTTCCCGTTTTCTGGGGCCGCTGGCGCTTCACTGGTGGCCGCTCCTGGGGGCGCTGCCGGCGCTCGTGGTCCTGCAGCGAACCGGACAGGCGGTGCTGCTGGGAATGGACCGCATCCGCCCGTACGCGGCGGTCCCCGTCCTCTTCATCGCGGTCTATCTCGGGGGCAACGCGGTTCTCCTGTGGGCGGGCCTGCTGAACCTTCAAAACGCTCTCATGCTTTATGCGGGCGCGGCCGGCCTCGCGGGGCTCACGGCCTTCGCGGTGCTGATCGGCGCCGGGCGGTTCACCCTCGGCGACCGGGGGCTTCTGCGGCGGACGCTGGCCGTGGGAGGGCGCGGCGCCGTCTCGGTGGTGCTGGTCCTCCTGCTCCTGCGCGCCGACGTGTTCCTTATCGAGCACTTCCTCGGCGAGGCTTCGGTCGGCAGCTACCGGGTGGCCCTCAACTTCGCCGAGATGATGCAGCGGGTGCCGGACGTGGCCGGGGCGGTGCTGCTGGCGAAGGTCGTGCGCGGCGAGGACGATCAGTTGAGCCTGCGGGTCGCCCGGGGCATATTGCTCTTTTCCCTGGCCGCCGCCCTGGCGCTGCTGGCGGCGGGCAGGCCGCTGATCGGCTGGCTGTTTCCCTCCTATCCCGAAGCCTTCCTGCCGCTGGCGTGGATGCTTCCGGGTCTCGTTTTCCTCGGACTGGGTTCGGTATGCAACACCAAGCTGGCAGGGCAGGGGTATCCGGCGATCACCCTGTGGGCGGCGGCCGTCGCCCTTGCCCTCAACATCGGGCTCGGCCTCTTGCTCATCCCCGCCTGGGGACTGCCGGGTGCCGCCTGGTCGAAATCGATCGCCTGCACGGCGTGGGCGCTCCTGGTCGGGGGGCGCTACCTGCGCGGCGAAGGCATGGGCTGGGGCGCCTTCCTGCGCCGCTGATGCAGCGGACGGCAAACCCCTTCGCCGGCTGATCCGGAATCATGAGCATCCCGGTTGAGAGAAACCTGGGCGACCTCTTCGACCGCCGCTGGTTTGCGGTGTTCCTGGTTTTCCAGGCGGCGGTGGCGGCGGCAAGCATCTTCGTCACCGAGCTGCTGCCCTTCTTCCTGATCGGCTTCCTGTGCGTCGCCGCCTACATCGCCGCGGTGCTGATGAAGCCCTGGATCATCATCCCGCTCATATTCCTGACCTCCGGACTGGACAGCACGGGACGGCTGTTGACCGAGGCGGGCAAGGTGAAGGGCATCTTTCACCTGACCGGCTTCCACCTGACTTTCGGGCTGCTGGTACTCGCCCTGGCAGCCCATGTCTGTCTGAACAAGCGCACCCGTTTTCCCGATTTCGAGATAAAGGCGCCGCTGATCCTGTTCCTGTGCTGCATCGCCGTATCGCTGACCTATTCCCCCAACCAGCCCGAGGCGACAGTCAGCTTCTTCCGGATCTCCGCCCTGGGCCTCTTCGCCTACATGATCAAGGTCATCATCGACTCCAGGCGGGCGGTGTCCCTGGTGCTGTGGTCGATGGTCGTCTGTACGATCGCCGGGGCGGTGATGGGCACCTACCAGGTGATCACCGGCCAGTTCCACCTGCCGGTCAAGGTCATCACCGCCCTGGGCGGCAACGTGCCGAGGGCGACGGGAACGTTCCACAATCCCAACATCTTCGCCATGTTCCTGATGAGCGGAATGCTGCCGCTGCTGGCGGTTCTGCTGAACTACCGTCTGCCGGTATGGCAGCGGCTGTTCTTCGCCCTGTCGGTACTCATCGGCCTGGCCGGGCTGCTGGCCTCGTTCAGCCGTTCGAGCTGGGTGGCGACGATGCTGGGCGTGATGGTCATCCTCTGGCTGAGCCGCAAGCTGCGCTATCTGTTCATCGTCATGTTCGCCTCCGTCATTCTCGTCCTGGGGTTGAAGCAGTTCGTTCCGTTTGCCGAGTACATCTTCGAGCGCTTCATATCCATCTTCACCCTTTTCGACCAGTTCGGCTCGATCGGCCGCACCTCGAGCACGGCTCGCATCTACCTGATCATGGCCTCCCTCGACATGTTCTTCGACCATCCCGTCCTCGGCATCGGTTGGCGGGCTTTCCCCTATGTATTCTCCCAGTACGCCCCCCCCGGGTACCCCCACTGGAGCCACGTCAACGAAGCCCACACCGTCGTCACCACGGTCCTGGGGGAGCTGGGTATCGTCGGTTTCGCTGTCTTTGTGTGGCTGATGGGGCGGACGTTCTTTTTGAGCCTGAAACGCTTCCGGCAGATGCAGGACCCCTACTTTCGCGCCGTGGCGATGGGCCTGATCGCCACCTTCGTGGGCTTTCAGGTCAACCAGTCCTTCAACGGCGACCTGCCCAACAACATGTTCTGGTTCTGTATCGGCATGACGTTTGCCGTGCAGCAGCTGGATGCCGATTCGCGGACGGAGCCGGATTCCCGCACGGGGTGAACGTCGCGGCCGCTTCGCGTCCTTTCGGGTCCGGCCCGTCGGGGACTGAAGGCTTGCTCCGGGCGGTTTCCTTCCCGATGCCGGACTTCCACCGAGGCGAGGAGCAAACGTGAAGGTCCTGGTCCTTTCCCACCTCTATCCCAACAGCTACGCGCCGGCGAGCGGGACCTTCGTCCACAACCAGCTGCGGTTTCTCGGGGAGCATTGCTCGATCGAGGTGGCCGCACCGGTTCCCTGGTTTCCGTTTCCCGGCTTCGGGCGCTGGAGCGCCTACCGGCGCGTCCCGCGCGTCGAAGTGATGGATGGCTTGCGGATATGCCATCCCCGGCGTCTTGCGCTGCCGCGCCGGATCCTGTTCGCCAGGCAATGGCGATTCCACCTCCGGGCCCTGGAACGCTGCGATCTCGCCGCGCCGGATCTCGTGCACGCCCACTGCGCCTATCCGGACGGCCTGGCGGCCGTGGAATACGGAGCCCGCAACGGCAAACCGGTGGTAATCACCGTTCACGGTTTCGACATCAAGAGTCTGCCCCGTCTCGATCCCCGGTGGCGGCGGCTGACCGTTGAAGCCCTGGAAAGGGCGGATGCCGTCGTCGCCGTGAGCCGGGGTCTTCGCAGCGACGTCCTGGAGCTCGGGGTAGGCGCCGGAAAGGTGCGCTGGATACCCAACGGGGTCGACTGCGGGCTCTTTTCCGCTGCGGTTTCCCGGCGGCCGGGAGAAGGGGGGTGGCGGCTCCTCTACGTGGGCCGGTTCGTCGAGGAAAAGGGGCTGCGTGTCCTGCTGGAGGCGCTGGCGAAACTGCGCCGCCGCCGTTCCGATGTATCACTGACCCTGATCGGGGGCCATCCGGCCACCGGGACGTCCGGGCCTTTTCTGCCGCAGGTCGCGGCCCTGGGACTGTCGGAATGCGTGGAGTTCAGGGATGCGGTGCCCCCCGAAGAGATGCCTCGCCACATGGCCGCGTCCGACATCGTGGTCCTGCCCAGTTTCTACGACAGCTTCGGTATCGTGCTGATCGAGGCGATGGCCTGCGGCCTGCCGGTGGTGGCCACCCGCTGCGGCGGTCCCGAGGAGATGGTGGACGACGCGACAGGGCGTCTGGTCGCCGTCGGGGACTCCGGGGACCTGGCCGAGGGCATTCTCGCCGTCCTGGACGAATACGAAAGCTACGACCGGGAGGAGATACGGCGGCGGACGGGGGAACGCTACGACTACCGGCGGGCTGCGGCGCGGATCCACGCGCTTTACGAGGAGGTGCTCGAGGGAAAGGAGTCGTGACCGCTCGATCCTGCGCCCGGCTTGTTCCCTTCCTGCGGGGGCCATTTCCTCGAACTCAGGCAATCCCGGGCAACCCCAAAGGAGAGCGCCTCTCATCGGTTGTCCTTCAGGGGACGCCCCAGTCGTACGACCACGAGCCAGGCCTGCCTTCTCATAAAGGGCAGGCGGAAAAGCAGGCCGTCGATTCGTTCCAGAATCCGTACCAGCAGCTCGAACGCCGGCCATCCACGAAATGGAACAGCCAGCAGGGTACACAGGGCGAAACAGCGGGTATCGGTCTCCCGGAAGTGCCCGGTGAGTGTTTTCAGGTCGTTCCCCACAAGCGGATGCTCGTCTTCGGACCGCATCTTCGGGGTCAGCCTGCGGTAGAGGTTGATCAACGGATTGTGCCCCAGCGGCTCGAAGAAAACCGCCCGGGCTTCGGGCTTGAGCACGCGGACCAACTCCCCGCAGGCAGCCTCCAGGTCCAGGTGGTGGAGGATGCCGCTGCCGCAGACCAGGTCGAAATGGTTGTCGGGGAACGCCAGCGCTTCGGCGTCCATCACTTCAAAGGAAAGCCGGTCTCCCAGCTTCTCTTCACCCGCCCGGGAGGTCGCCTGTCGAATCCCTTCCGGGGAGAGGTCGATGCCGACGACATCGGCGCCGAGACGGGCAAGGGTAAACGAGTGGCTGCCCTTGCCGCATCCGTACTCGAGCACTCTCAGGCCGGCGCAGTCTTCGCCGATCAGGGCGTGGTAGTGCCGCCTGGCCGAGGCTGCGACGGAGTAGAACTTGCCGGCGCGGGCACGGGCGTTTCCGGCAAAGGCCTGGTCGTGGAACTCGGCTTCTCGCTGCAGGCGGGCGTCGGCCATGGTCTATCCGGGTTGGAGGATCTTTTCGTAGAGGCGCAGCAGCTTCTCCGCCTGGGTGTCCCAGTTGTAGGTCGTCCGCGCCGCCTCCCGTCCGTTCTCTCCCATGCGCCGCGCCGCCCCGGGGTGCTCCCACAAAAAGCGCACCGCCTCCGCGGCGGCGGCTCCGTCTTCGGGGTCGACGCAGATTCCGCATTCGGCGCCTTCGACGATCCGGCGCAGGTTCGGGAAGTCGGCGCAGAGCACGGGAATGCCGTAGGCCATGTATTCGAAAACCTTGGTCAGCTCCTTGCGCCGGGTGTGCCGGCCGGGGGGGAAGAGTGCGAGGCCGGCGGTCCAGCACTCGCGGAGATAGTACGAGACGATACGCTCGTGGGGGACGTAGCCTCCCACGCCTTCGAAGTGGAGGCGCTCCGGGTCGGAGCCCGCCCGAAGCCCGGCCGCCAGCTCCGGCTCGCAGCGGCCGACCAGGAAGAGCTCGGCGTCGGGAAGGTGCTGCAGAAGCCCGGCGTGGAGGTGCGCCCCGCGGTAGGGTTTGACGTTCCCGGTGTATATGAGCCGCGGGTGCCCGGCGCCGGGACGGGCCCGCAACCGGTCTTCGTCCAGGGCGGGAAAGCGGGCGTAGTTGAGGACCGTCTGCCCGCGGGGAAAGCGCTCGGCGTAGTAGCGCTCCGCAAGGACGAGGTGAAAGTGCCGGCTGCTGCCTTCTTCGGCCCGGGAGAGGAGCCTGGCGGTCAGGGCGCGCAGCGGGGCGGGGAGGTATTCCCGTTCCTCGAGGGCGGTGCGGTTGTCCTCGTGGATGTCGTAGACCACGCGTTTTCCCAGGAGCCGCAAAAGCAGGCCGGCGGGGATCAGCTCCGGGTCGTGGAAGTGATAGATGTCGGCCCGCTTCCCCAGGGCCTTGAGGAGGGTGCGGCCGACTCCAAGGCTCATGCGCAGGAGGCGGTTGCCCCATCGGGGCAGCCCTCCGACCAGGATGCCGTCGACCGTGGAGTCGTTCCCGCCCGGCGCCAGCAGCACGACGTCGTAGCCGGCTTCGCTCAGGGTCTTGCACTCGCGGTGAAAGACGCGGCTGTCGAAAGGGTCGTGGACGGTGGTAAAGTGAACGACGCTGGGCATGGATGGTGCGGGATCCTTCCGTTCAGTTCGCTTCCCCGGCCCGCTCTCCCCCGAACCCTCGGCGGCCGGGAACAACGGTTGCGATTACCGCATCAGCGGAAGATAATTCATAGACACCCCCCGGCCGCGATTCTCCTCTCATTCCAGCAACCAGGATGCCAGCAGTCGCCTTTTGGGCCTCTGTAGTTCTCATCGCCCATACCTACCTGATCTACCCCGTTCTGCTCTACCTGCTGACCGCGGGACGGAGGACACCCCGGTACGCTCCCATGGAGGAATTGCCCGGGGTGGCCATCGTCATCGCCGCCTACAACGAGGAGTCGGTGCTGCGGGCCAAGCTGGAAAATACCCTGGCCATCGACTACCCGGCCGACAGGCTGGAGGTCGTCGTGGTTTCCGACGCTTCGACGGACGGCACCGACCGCATCGCTGCGGAATTCGCCGGGCGCGGGGTGCGCCTTCACCGGATGCCGGAGCGCGGCGGAAAAACCGCGGCCCAGAACGCCGGCGTGGAGCTTGCCCGGGGGGATTTCCTGGTGTTTTCGGACGCCAACAGCATGTATTCCCCCGACGCCCTGAAGGAGCTTCTGGCTCCATTTGCCGACCCGGGGGTGGGGTGCGTCTGCGGCGAGCTTCGATACGCCAACCCCGGGGAAGGAGGGGCGGGCAAGGGGGAGGGGGCGTACTGGCGCTACGAGCAGTTCCTCAAGCTCAGGGAGAGCATGCTCAGCTCGACACTGGGGGCCAACGGGGCGATCTACGCGCTCAGGCGCGACTGTTTCGAGGTGCTGGGAAGCGAAATAATCAGCGACTTCATCATGCCCATCCGCGTCTGGCGTCAGGGCTACCGGGTGGTGTACGCGCCGCTGGCAGTGGCCACCGAAGTCAGCCCTGGCAACTTCGCCGACGAGTGCCGCCGCCGCCGCCGCATCGTCTCGCGCTCCCTGTACGGTCTCTGGACCGAGCGGGGGGTGCTCAACCCGGCCGCCCATCTCCTTTTCGCCTTTCAGATGGCGTCGCACAAACTGCTGCGCTGGCTGGCGCCGCTGTTGCTGGTGGCGGTTCTCGGGCTCAATCTCCTCCTGGTCGGAGAGGGGGAGACGTATCGCGTCCTTCTGGCCCTGCAGGCCGCCTTTTACGGGCTGGCGCTGCTGGGCATCGCGTTGCCGGAACCACTGGGGCGGCACTGGCTGTTCTACATTCCCGCCTATTTCTGCGCCACCAACTGGGGTGCCTTGCTGGGACTCCTGCACTTCCTGAGCGGCCGCCGCCACCGGGTCTGGCAGCCGGTCGGCAGGGGTTAGCCGCGGCCGCCCCAGGATGCCCGGGAAGGATCGGGAGCGGTCGAGGACCGGCTCCGGCCTCAGGAGGTCTCCCTTCGCTCCTCCCGCCAGCGCTGCCGGATATCCCCGAAGTACACCATTCCCAGGGTATAGCTGAGCGAGGCGAAAAGGCTGAGCACCCCCGTGATGAGGATGATGAGCAGCCGCCGCGGCCGCGCCTTGATCTCCGGCGCCACGGCCGGATCGAGGACCTGCACCGTCGACGTCGTGTTCTTGGCCTCGATCAGCGCCTCGGCCTCCTGTTGCAGCAGGAGCTGCAACAGCGCCTTCTGAACCAGCACGTCCTTTTCCCGGGTGGCGAACTCCTGGGCGACCCCCGGGATCTGCTTCAGCGGCAGAAAGAGGTTCTCGTCCAGCTCCAGCTGCAGCGTTTTTCTGCGGAGCAGGTCGCCGCTGCCGACCTCGAGTCCGTCCCGGAGAATGGCCATGGCTTCCTGCCGCAGCAGGATCTCCTGCTGGAGCTTTTTCACCCTGTCGTGTCCGGCGTCGAGTCCGGAGAGGATCAACCCCTGGCGGGAGATCTCCAGCTCCATGGCTTCGGTCTGCATCCCCGCCGCGGCCCCGATAACGGCGCGCGCCTGGTCCTCGATGGAGATGGCGTTGTACTCGGACTGGAACTCCTCCAGCAGGTCCATCTTCTTCTCGAGCTTCTGGTCCTCCTCCTCCAGAAGCTCGCGGATGAAGTCGAGGCGCTCGGAGGCGGTCTTGTGCGAGATCTTCCTGTTGGTGAGGTCGAGCAGCGCGATGTAGTGGTTGGCCATGTCCGCGGCCTTCTGCGGGTCCTCGTCGAGCACGGAAATCTGGATCGTGCCCTCCTCGGTCTTGTCCACCGTGGTTTTCGCCGCGAGGACCTCGATCGCGTCGGTCATGGTTTCGACGTCATAGCGCTGCAGCAGGTCGAACTCCTCGACCATCATCCGGCGCGTTCCCGGGATCTTCATCGTGGCGATGAAGATGTCGGCCGGGGTGCCCTTTTCTCCCAGTCGCAGGGTCGGGATCGGCAGCGCCGCCAGGAGCTCGGAAAACCCGAACCCCTGCTTCTGCTCCTTCGGGGGCAGAATCTGCGCCGTCGCTTCGTACTCTTCCGGCACCAGGAAACTGAGCGCCCCCGCGAGGACGCACATGCCCAGGGTGCCTCCGACAATCATCTTTCGCCCCGCGTGGAGAGCGGCCAGCAGGTCGAGGAGGTCAGTGTCTTTTCTTTCTCGGTTCATTTCAATGCTTTCTCGTCTCTGCACTGAGAGGGAGGAACGGTTACTGCAGCGACCGCACCAGGACTACGAGGGTCAGGGTCTCGGCGATGGTGCGCATGGTGGACTGGGTCACTTCCCAGAAGTTGACTCGCTCCTTCTGCGGCACCCAGATCTCGTCGCCGGCTTCGACAAGAAGGTCATCATTCAGCTCTTCCCGGATACTCGAACGCGCACGGATCAGCCGGGCCCCTCCCTTGTCGGCGTCGTATGTATAGCCACCCGCCTTTTCCATGTAGTAGCGAACGTCGCGGTCAGGTTCGAAGTCGACCAGACCGGGCTTCCTCACCTGCCCGCTGATGCTGATGGTTCGCCGGCGCGCCGGGATATAGACCACGTCCCCGCTTTCCAGGGGGATGTTCTGTTCCTCGTCGTCCTCCAGGAACAGGCGTTCGAAATCGACCGCGGCGCGGCCTTTCTCCTCGCGGCCCTTGGTCCTGAGATAGGCGCGGTCCTCGTCGCTCATGTCGGCCAGCCCTGTCACCGCCCTCAGGGTGCGCAACCGTTCCAGCTCCGGGTCGATCTGGGTCCGCATCTTGGTGCGGATCACCTTTGCCCCGATAAGGGAAGATTCCTCGGTCAGCCCTCCGGACATCGCCACCACGTCCTTGATCCGGGTAATCCCCGGGTAGATGCGGTAGCGGCCCCGGTACCTGACCTCTCCGACGACCATCACCGTCGGCATGAGCTGCCACTGCGCGCGCGCGCGGATGAACACCATGTCGTTGGGTTGCAGGGGCACGTCGCGAATATCCTCGTACGCGAACCCCGATTCCCCCGCCTCGTTGCTGCCCAGTTCGATGATTTGGGCCTCCTCGGTTCCCTCGCGGAAGCGCCACAGCTCGGCCCGGATCAGGGGGGCGTCGCGGCGCAGACCCTTGGCGAGATTCACCAGGTCATCGATGGTGTCGCCGGACCGGTACTCCTGTTCGCCCTCCTGGTTGACGGCGCCGAATATGTAAAGCGCCTTGTCGCGGTATCCGACGTGAACCACGTCTCCCATGCGCACGTAGGGGTTGTGGGCGAGGTCGCCGGTGGAGAGGAACATGTCGAGATCGACGAGGTCTGCTGTGCCGTCGAGATGGAGAAGCTTGATCGAGCGGCGTCCGGTGATCTGCTCGATGATCTGGCGAACCCGGGTCACCTGCTTGCCGCCCACTTCGTCCTGGAACGTGGTCCCCCGCAGCTCATCGGTGAAACCGCCGGCCCGTTCGATCATGTCGGAAACCCGGGTGGTCGGGTGGACGGTGTAGCTGCCTTCCTGCAGTACCGCGCCGGTAACGTAGGCGGTGAAGAAGCGCATGCTCGCCAGGGTCAGGGTGATGTCGACGCCGGGGTACTTGCCCCGGGCGGCCGTGAGGATCAGGTCCTTGGCGTCGGCCAGGTACATTCCCGAGACCTCGAAAGCGCCGATGGTGGGGACGATGACGTTTCCGAGGGGGTCGACCTGCAGCATGTAGGCGATGTCGAACTCCCCCCATACGTACAGCTGCATGACGTCGCCGGGGCCGACGACATAGGTCTCCGGGTCGACTTCCCGGTCCTGGCTGATGCGCAGCTTCTCCACCTCCTCGCCGCTGGGGAGGCGGATCTTTCCGGAAACCAGATCCTGTCTCAGCAACTTCATTTCCGCTCCCGGGACCTGCTGCAACTCGGCTTCTTCCAGCTCCCTTTCCTCGACCAGTCTCTGCAGTTCCTCTTCGTCCTGGGCGAGGCCGGGCCCCGCGGACATGGGGAGAACCAGGGCGAAAGCAAGTGCGAAAATCCGTATTGGCATGATTCCTCCTGTTGCCGATTCGGCATGGTGGTTTCGTCGAAATGCCCGGGTCCAGCCTCGGCGGCTGCCTGCAACCCGGCGTCGCGCCGCGGGTCTGTTCATGACTTCAGGACTGTCCTGGTGAGGTCGATGGCCGTATGCCGGCAAGGTTCGCGTGTCGAAACGCCGCTGGAAGGGTGACGCGGCGAGGGCCGCGCCGCGAAGCCGGTGACTGGCGGCGATCAGGTGGCCGGACCCTTGCCGAGCGGAGCCCGCGCGGGAAGGTACAGGACTGCGGAGTACGGCATGGACGAAACGAGGAAAGGGAGTTGACCGGTGAAGAACGTGGGGGGATGACCTGCGGAAAGAATAGTAAACGCTACCCTCCCCGCCGGTAAAAGTCAAGCTGTCCGGGCAGGGGACGGAGCCGGAAGGCCGGCCGGGGCGGGTCCCGGTTTTCGACATGGCTCACCACCGGAACGGTCGTGCGCCCGGGTCCCCGCTTGTCCGGCGCGGACAGCCCGGATACCTTCTGCCGCTCGCAGCGGACGGGATTGAAAATGGCTCGGACCACAGGCATCGGGGTAATCGGAATGGGGTGGATGGGGCAGGTCCACAGCCGCTCCTACCGCACTGTCGCCGACCGCTTCTGGGACAGCGGCCTCCAGCCCCGGCTGGTGGTCTGCGCCGACGACGTCGAGAGCCGCGCCCGCGAAGCCCGGCAGCGCTTCGGGTTTGCCGGCAGCACCACGGACTGGCGGGAGGTCGTCGACAATCCCGAGGTCGCCGTCGTCAGCATCGCCACTCCGAACGACGGCCACCTCGAGATCGTCGAGGCCGCCGCGGCGGCCGGAAAGCACGTCTTCTGCGAGAAACCGGTGGGGCGCGGGCCGCGGGAGACCGCCGGCATCGAGGCGGCCGCCAGGGAAGCAGGGGTGCTGAGCTTCGTCGGCTACAACTACCGCTGGGCGCCGCTCGTGCAGCACTCCCGCCGGCTCATCCGCGACGGCCGGCTCGGCGACCTCACCCACTACCGCGGCCGTTTCCTCGTGGGCTACGCCAGCAACCCCGACGGCGTCCTCTCCTGGCGGTTCCAGCGGGAGCGCGCCGGCCTCGGGGCCCTCGGGGACCTGATGTCGCACGTAATCGACATGGCGCACTCGCTGGCCGGTCCGATCGAGAGCGTCGCCGGCAGCCGCGCCACCTTCATCGGCGAGCGCCCCCTGGCCGCGGCCGGGGAAGGCACCCACTTCTCGGTGAGCAGCGGCGGCCCCAGGGGAAAGGTGACCAACGAGGACTATGCCGGCGCCCTGGTCCGCTTCGCCAACGGCGCCCGGGGAAGCTTCGAGGTCGACCGCATAATCAGCGGCCTCAAGTGCCAGATGGCCTTCGAGGTGCACGGGACCAGGGGGGCGGTCCGCTGGGACTTCGAGCGCATGAACGAGCTGCAGGTCTACCTTCCGGAAGAGGACGGCGGACAGGACGGCTTCGCCACCATCGTCAGCGGCCCGGAGCACCCGTCCCACCTGCGCTTCACGCCGGGGCCCGCCCTCGGCCTGGGATACGACGACCTCAAGGCGATCGAGGCCGGCAAATTCCTCGACAGCATCGCCGCCGGCAGGCAGGGGGAACCCGGTTTTGCCGAGGCCCTGGCCGTTGCCGAGGTTCAGGACGCCGTCGCCAGGTCCTGGGAGAGCGAGAGCTGGGAACAGGTGCGGAGGATCGGCGGATGAGGGGCAGGAAGGCCGCCGCCGGGGCGCTTTGTCCCGGGTGCTGCATGGACCCGGCAGGCGCGCGAGCCAGGGTACGGCGAGCTGTCAATTGAGGTGACGCGAGGCCATCGAGTAATCGGCGCACACGGAGACATGCCATGAGCATCCACGATCACGAGACCCGGCGCCTGACCATGGCGCAGGCCCTCGTAGAATACCTGAAGGTCCAGTACAGCGAGCGGGACGGGGAGCGCCGCCGCCTCGTCCCGGCCCTGTTCGGGATCTTCGGGCACGGCAACGTCGCCGGCCTCGGCCAGGCCCTGGAGGAATGCGGCGGCGCCGGGCTTCCCTACTACCAGCCCTGCAACGAGCAGTCGATGGTGCACACGGCGTCGGGGTACGCCAAGGCCAACCGGCGCCTGGCGACCCTCGCCTGCACCTCCTCCATCGGTCCGGGGGCGACCAACATGGTCTCCGGGGCGGCGACGGCGACCATCAACAGGCTGCCGGTGCTGCTGCTGCCCTCCGACTACTACGCCACCCGCCACCAGGGGACGGTGCTGCAGGAGCTCGAGAACCCGTCCGCGGCCGACGTCAGCGTCAACGACTGCTTCCGGCCGGTGAGCCGCTTCTTCGACCGCATCGGGCGGCCCGAGCAGCTGCTGACCGCGCTCCCCGAGGCGATGCGCGTCCTCCTCGACCCGGCCGAGACCGGCGCCGTAACCCTGTCGCTGCCCCAGGACGTCCAGGCGCACGCCTGGGATTTCCCGGTCCGCTTCTTCGAGGAGCGCACCTGGGGCGTCGACCGCCGGCCCCCGGAGCCGCGGCGGATCGCCGAGGCGGTGGAGATGATCAGGGCCGCCCGGAGACCGGCGGTCATCGCCGGCGGCGGGGTCCACTACTCCGACGCTTCCCGCCAGCTGCGGGAGTTCGCCGAGCAGACCGGCATGGCGGTCGGGGAGACCCTGGCAGGCCGCGGCGCCATGGCCGCCGAATCGGAGCTCTGCCTGCACTCGTTCGGCATCAGCGGCAACCCCGCGGCGTACCGCATCATCGGCCAGTCCGACCTCGTCATCTGCGCCGGCACCCGCCTGAGCGACTTCGCCACCGCGTCGCAGGCCGCCTTCCACCATCCGGAGGTGAAGTTCATCGGCATCAACGTCGCCGGGCGCGACGCGTACAAGCAGGGGGCTCTGCCGATCGTCGCCGACGCCCGCGAGGCCCTGAGCGCCCTTGCGAAGGCCTGCGCCGAGGCCGGCATCGAGCCGGACGCCGCGTACGTCGAGGAGATCGCCGCGGCGAGGGAGACCTGGCGCCGGCAGAAGGAGAAGGAGATCTACACCCAGGCCCCGGGCGAGGCGATGAGCCAGGGGCACCTGATCGGCATCCTCAACGAAGAGGCGGAGCCGGGGGACACGGTGATCTCGGCGGCGGGAAACCAGCCCGGCGACCTGCACAAGCTCTGGGACACCGCAGGCGGCCGGCACTGCCACCTCGAGTTCGGCTACTCCTGCATGGGGTACGAGATCCCCGCCGGCATCGGCGTGCGCATGGCGCAGCCGCGGGGAGAGGTGTACGTCTTCGTCGGCGACGGCACCTACCTGATGTCCCCGACCGAGATCGTCACCGCGGTGCAGGAGGGGTTGAAGATCACCGTGATCGTCTCCAACAACCACGGGTACCAGTGCATCAGGGGCCTGCAGCTGGCGACGACGGGGAGGGATTTCGGCAACGAGTTCCGCGCCCGCGACCCGCAGACGAGGCGCCTGTCCGGCGACTACCTCGACATCGACTTCGCCGGCAACGGCGCCAGCATGGGGGCGGCCACCTGGCGCGTCGAGACGGAGGAGGAGCTGCGCGCCGCTCTCAGGGAGGCGCGGGCCGAAACCCGCCCCTGCGTCATCGCCGCCGAGATCGAGAAGCACCGGTTCCCGCCCCCTTCCGGCATGTGGTGGGACGTCGAGGTCGCCGAGGTGAGCTCAAACCCCGAGGCTCGCGAGCTCCGCGCCGCGTACGAGCGCGACCGCCGCAAGCAGAGGTTCCACTACTGACCATGATCAGCAATCCAGTAAAAGAGGCCTGGAAGCGGGGGGATCCGGCGGCCGGGTTCAACGTCTTCGAGTCGCTGCGCCCGTCGGTGGCCAAGGTCGCCGCCCGCGCCGGTTTCGACTTTCTCATGGTCGACACCGAGCACGTGGTCCACAACGAGGAGACCCTGACCAACTTCCTCGTCCTCGCCCGCGACAACGGGCTCGCCCCATGGGTGACGGTGGTGGCCCCGGAGCGCGCCCTGGTGTCGCGCATGCTCGACGCCGGCGCCCTCGGCATCGTGCTGTCGCACGCCGATACCGCCGGGCAGGTGGAAGAGCTGGTGCGCTGGTGCAGGTACGCCCCGGCGGGGGAACGCGGCCTCGCCCTGGGGGCCAACGCCGGCTACGACAGCAGCGACGTCGCCGCCTACTGCGAGGCGGCCAACGAGGCGGTGCTGGTGATCCCCAAGATCGAGTCGGCCCTGGCGGTCGAGAACATCGACGCCATACTCGCGGTCGAGCAGGTGGACGGCATTGTCTTCGGACCCGGGGACCTGGCGGCCACCATGGGCTTTCACGGGCAGTGGGAGCACCCCGAGGTGCTCGCCGCCATGGAGAAAGTGATCGCCGCGGCCCTCGCCAGGGGCCTGGCCGTCGAGCCGGCGGTCATGCCGAAGGACCGGGCCGCGTACGAGCGCGAGCGCGAGCGGGGCTGCCTGATCTTCGGCAGCACGCGGCAGACCGAGTACAGCCTGCTGCAGGCGGCGGCGGATGCAGCGATGGAACCTTACAGGTAGGAGCACGTACATACATCATGCTTTTCAACCGCGGGCGCGCCGTCGAGTACATGGACCGCTGCGGCCTCGACGCCCTGGTGGCGACGAGCCCGACCAACATCACCTACTTCAGCGACTACTACTGCTGGCTCGACAAGCTGTTCAAGGAGTACATGACCCGGCCTGGCGCCGGCACCGGGCTGACGCAGCAGTTCGCCCTGTTCCCGCGGCACGGCGAGCCCGCCCTCGTCCTGGTGCCGCTGCTGGCCGCCAACTCCCTCGATTCCTGGGTGCTCGACGTGCGTTCCGCGGGAGGAGGGGGCTTCGACGACTCGGCACCGGCCGCTCTCCCGCTCAGCGAGCGGCAGCAGTACTTCCTCGAGTTCGCCCGCCGTCTCGACCCGGACGCCACCGCGGTCGGCTCCTTGGCGGAGGCGCTGGCCGACCGCGGCCTCGCCGACGGCCGCATCGGTATCGAGTGCGACAACCTGCCGGCCGCAACCCTCGCCGGGATCCGCGAGAGCCTGCCGGAAGCCGCGATCAGGGACTGCTCCAACCTCATCCTCCTCATCCGCATGGTGAAGGGGCCGGAAGAGCTCGAGCGCCTGCGCACCGCCTGCCGCATCGGCGAGGAGTCGGCCGCCCGGGTGCTGTCCGGCGCCCGCCCCGGCACCTCGACCCGGGATATGGTGGCCGAGTACCGCACCCTGGTGGCGCGCGAGGGGGCGGACCTCGACCACTTCGCGGTCTGCGTCCGCGGCCTCGGGCTCTCGACGGAACCGGACGTGACCCTCCTCGAGGACGACCTCCTCTACACCGACTACGGCTGCGTCTTCGACTGTTACTTCTCCGACAGCGGCCAGACCCTGGCGCTGCGCGAGCCTGGCGCGGAGGACCGCGCCCGCTACGAGGGGCTCCGCGACGCGGTCGCCGCCGGCGCCGAGGCCGCCCGCGCCGGGGTGAAGGCTTCGAGCGTCGCCGCGGCCATGAGCGGCCTGCTGGAGGGGCGCGGAATCACCGGGTCCTTTCCCCACGGCCACGGCATCGGCCTCGAGGTCCGCGACTACCCGGTCCTGGTCCCCGACAACGGCCTGCGCATCCGCGACGACTGCGTCGACGAGCCCTCCGACCTGCCGCTGGAGACCGGGATGGTGCTGTCGCTGGAGGCCGGCCTGTTCAACCCGGGGGCCTTCTCCTTCCAGGTCGAGTGCTCCTTCGTGGTCACCGCGGGGGGCGGCGAGCCCCTGTCACCCCAGGACCGGACCGACCCGGTCGTGGCGGGGCGGCCATGAACCTTCCCGAACTGTTCGGCCGCATGGCCCCAGGCGCCCTCGTCCGCATCGCCGGGGCGGGCTTCCGCGAAGGCATCCCGGCGCGCGACGCCGACGCCGGCTGGACCCTCGGCGTCGTCCGCCGCCCTGACGGCGACCTCATCGTCGTCGACTACCAGTGGCACCGCCTCTACCGCATAGACGCAGACGGCATCCTCCACAACTTCGCCGGCGACGGCATCCGCGGCTTCAGCGGCGACGGCGGCCCCGCGGCAGCGGCGCGCTTCAACAACCCCCACGACCTCGCCATCGACAGGCAGGGGAACCTCTACCTGTCGGACCTCTGCAACCAGGTGTACCGCCGCATCGACGCCGAAACCGGCATCGTCACCCGGGTCGCCGGCAGCGGCAAGATCGGCCGCGGCGGGGACGGCGGTCCGGCGGTGGACGCCGAGATGGACACCACCTGCGGCATCGCCGTCGCCGCCAACGGCGATCTCTACCTGTCGAGCGAGTGGGCCAACAACATCCGCCGCGTCGACGCGGGAACGGGCATCATCGAGCGCTTCGCCGGCCTCGACGGACGCCACTACCCTTCCGAGCGGGGCGACAGCCGGCCGGGCGGCGGCCCGGGAATAAGCCTCGGCGGCTACCACGGCGACGGCGGCCCCGCGGCCGAGGCCGGCTTCCACCACCCGGAGCACCTCGCCTTCGACTCGAAGGGGAACCTCTACGTCTGCGACAACTCCAACGACCGCATCCGCCGCATCGACATGGAGACCGGCATCGTCACCACCGTCCTCGGCAACGGGCAGCGCGCCTCCAACGGCGACGGCGGTCCCGCGGTCGAGGCGAGCACCCTGATGCCGGACGCCATCTGCTTCGACGCCTCCGACAACCTCTACGTCGGCGAGAAGTACGGATTCCGCATCCGCAAGGTGGAGGCGGCAACCGGCATCGTCACCACCCTGGTCGGCAACGGCTGCCCCGGCTTCGGCGAGGAGGGGCTGCCCGGCCCCGAGACCCACTGCAACTCGGTCGAGGCGGGGATCTGGGCGGATCCGGACGGCACCGTCTTCTGGGGGGACTGCTCGGGACGCACGCGCCGCTGCGACGGGGCCACCGGCATCGTCACCACCGTGGTCGGCGGCACCCACGTGCACGACGGCGAGGAGGCCACCGAGGGGTACATCAACGGCATAGCCGGTATCGACGTCGCCGCGGACGGGCGCATCTACCTCGCCGACGCCTGGAACCAGCGCATCCGCGTCATCGAGCCGGCGACCGGCATCATCCGCACCGTGGCGGGGAACGGCGCCCGCGCCTACGGCGGCGACAACGGCCCTGCCACCGAGGCCTACCTCGGCAACCCGCACGACGTCTCCGTCGACCCGGAGGGCGGCGTCGTCATCGCCGACACCCGCCACTCCCACGTCCGCCGGGTCGACGCCGACGGCGTCATCCGCGTCGTCGCCGGCACCGGCCAGGAGTGGGACAAGGGGGACGGCGCCCTGGCGGTCAGCGCCTGCTTCGTGCAGATCGACTCGGTCGCCCACGGGCCCAACGGCGACCTGTTCATCGGCGACGCGGTCGGCCGCATCCGCAGGGTCGACGCCGACAGCGGCATCATCACCACCGTGGCGGGGACCGGACTTCCCGGGTACTCCGGAGACGGCGGTCCCGCGGCCGCAGCCCGCATTGACCAGCCGGTGGCGCTCTGCTTCGGCCCGGACGGCGCCCTCTTCTTCGCCGACAGCAGGCGGCACGCGATCCGCAAGGTCGACGCAGACGGCGTCATCGACACGGTGGCCGGCTGCGGCGAGCCGGGGTTCTCGCCGGACGGCACGAGGGCGGCCGAAGCCCGCATCGACGGGCCGACGGGCGTCGCCGCCGGCATCGACGGGAGCCTCTACTTCTCCGACACCAACAACCACTGCGTGCGCCGCGTCGGCGCCGACGGACGCCTGCAGACCGTGGCCGGCTGCGGCGAGCCGGGGGAGTCCGCCGACGGCGAGCAGGGGACGGAGGCGCGCCTCAACGAACCGGGCGCCCTCTGCTTCTTCGACTCCCGCATCCTGCTGATCAGCGATTTCGGCAACAACCGCGTCCGCGCCCTGCGGCTGGCGGACTGATGGAGTTCCGGACCCGGCGGTGAAGGCGCTGTCGATGCAGTCCAACCGGGCCGGCGACCTCGCCCTGGTCGAGGCGCCGCTGCCGCGGCCGGGACCCGGCCAGCTCCGCCTGGCGGTACGCGCCGTCGGCATTTGCGGGTCCGACGTCTCCGCGGCCCAGGCCAAACCGAACTTCGACTGGGTGCCGCGGCCGCTGATCCTCGGCCACGAGTTCTCCGGGGTGGTGGACGCCGCCGGCTCCGGGGTGAAGGGGTGGCAGGCCGGGCAGCGGGCGAGCGCATTGTCGGTCCAGGGGTGCGGCCGCTGCGGCCGCTGCCGGGCCGGGGACACCCAGCAGTGCCCGGACCGGGCCATCATGGGGTTGAGCATGCCGGGCGCCATGGCGGAGTACTGCCTCGTCGACGCCGCTTTCGCCGTGCCCCTGCGCGACGGCCTCAGCCATCTCGAGGGGGCCCTGATCGAGCCGCTGGCAGTGGCCTGCCGCTGCGTGCGCCAGGGGTGCGGGGCCGCGGCGGGCGACCGGGTGGTGGTCTCCGGCTGCGGCATCATCGGGCTGCTCTGCGCCCTGGCGGCCAGGGTTTGCGGCGCGGAGGTGACGATTACCGGCGTCGCCGCCGACGCCGGGGTGCGGCTGCTGAAGGCGCGCGAGCTCGGATTGGAGACGATCGTGGTCGGCGAGGAGGCGCCGCTGGCGAGTCAGCTTCCGGAACCCGCCGACATCCTGATCGAGGCCTCGGGCGCCCCCGGGGCGTTGGCCGCGGCCCCGGAAGCGGTCAGGCCGGGCGGCATGATCGGCGTGGTCGCCACCTATCCGGCGCCGGTGCCGCTGCCGGCGACCGACCTCGTTCGCCGCGAGCAGCGCCTGCACACCTCCTTCGGCTCGACGCGGGAGGACTACGAGCAAGCGATGGCCCACCTCGCCGCCGGGGACATCCCGGTCGAGCAGCTGGTCGAGACCTTCCCCCTCGGAGAGGCCCTGGCCGCCTTCGAGGCGTCGATCGCGAAAACCACACCCAAAGCCGTCCTTGTCCCGTAGGCTGGCCGTTGGCGGCCTTACGGGGCGGATTCCGAAGAAATGCTGACCTCATCAAAATCGAAAAACGGAGCCGACCATGAACGTGAATGATACCCGCAAGGCACTGACCGGCAACGCGGTCGCCGTGCCCACAACCATCTGGAAGCAGCCGAGGGTGCTCGATCTCGAGGCGAACGCCGCGAACGCGGAGTTCCTGTTCGCCAACGGCATCACCGCTGCCGTGTACGCCGGCGGCGTCGGCGAGCACGACCTCCTGTCGCCGGAGCAGCAGGTCGAGCTGCTGTCAGCGGTCGCACCGGCCGCGCGCGAAAAGGCGGACAACCCCTGCCTCGGGACCGGGCTCGGCCGCACCCTCGAGCGGGTGAAACAGCTGGCGCCCGCCCTGGCCGATCTCGACATCTCCTTCGCGATGATGATGCCTCCCGCCGCCGGCGATCCCGAGGAGCAGTTCGCCTATTTCAGCGAGGCCATGGGGATCCTCTCCGGGCACGGGATCGGGCCGATGCTCTACCCGCGGCCCGAGCACCCGATGAAGGTCTCCACCCTGGAGCGGCTGATGGACGTCTGCGAGGTCCCGGGGGTGAAGCTGGCGAACAACGGCCTGCTGCTCGAGTACGCGGAAATGGTCGGCCGTCTCGGGCACGAGCGCACCGCCTGGCTGTGCGGCACCGCGGGCTGGTGGATGCCGGCGTACGCCGCGGTCGGGGCGGCGCGCGGCATGTCGACGGGGATCGGCAACGCCTTCCCGGACGTGCCCCTCGGCCTGCTGAAGCGCCTCGCCGACGGCAGCTTCGAGCGGGACGACACCTACTGGACGATGGTGCGCATCGAGCAGATCCGGCAGCGCGACAAGTCGTACATCGCCCTCGTCATCAAGCAGTTGCAGGAGCTGGCCGGGCTGGCCGGCGGCATGAACGGGGACGGCTCCGAGCTTCCGGACGCCGTGAAGAGCGAGGTCGAGACCCTGGTGCGGGACGCCTGCTGGCTGAGCGGGCGCTGAGCTTCCCTCCGGCGTCAGAATTGAGGGTGCATCGGAAGGCGGGGGTACGAGCCTGCCGGCAGGCGGAGATGTATTATACATTAAAAGCCTGACAAGCCTGACAAGCCTGAAATACGACTGTAATCAATCGGGAGAACTGCCATGCCGATCCGTCAATCCCAATATTCAGCCGAGGAAACAGCGAGGCGTGGCGAGGAGATATACGAGCGAGCTATCCGTCCCCGTGTGGAAACAATACACTACGGGAAAGTGGTTGCCATCGACGTTGACACTGAGAACTATCTCATTGCCGATAATGCCCTTGCTGCATCAGAGCGTCTCCTCAAGCAATATCCCAAGGCTGAAATCTGGTGCATGCGCGTCGGCCATCGTGCACTGCACCGGATTGGCGGACGTCCCCTGAAGGGGATCCCGTGATCACGGGCATTGTCAATACCGACTACGAAGCAGTTATCCATCTTTGGGTACAAGGACCAGCGGGACAGGAACATGAGGTTGACGCCATCATTGACACTGGGTTCAACGGTTTTCTCACGTTGCCGCCCGTTCTCGTCGCGGCACTGGGACTGACCCGCCTGAGTCGCGGTCGAGCAATACTGGCCAATGGTACCGAGGACATCTTCGATATCTACGGGGCCACAGTACTTTGGGACAGTCAGCCAAGGTATGTTGAGACAGACGCGGTGGATACAATACCACTTGTGGGGATGTCTTACTCGATGGGTATGACTTGCACCTTCAAGTTATGGCCGGGAGGTCACGTCAAAAGGTGTGTAAATGAGATCAGGCGGCCCGTTTCAACCTTCTCCTGGTGGATGTCTTTTCGTTCTTGATGGGCTTCCCATCCTGGTATTGTTGTCCGGCGTAGACGAGGGGCAGTAATTCGGGCGCATTGAGTTTTCGAAAGCGTTTTTCTGCCACCATCAACACGCGCCAAATCAGAGCGGTCGCTCCCTGAACCCGCTTGTAGCGCTTGCCGGCGTTGGTGCGCAGACGCACCGAAGCAAAGGGGCTCTCGACCGGATTGGTTGTGCGCAGGTGCTTCCAGTGCTCCCTGGGAAACTCGTAGAAGGTGACCATGCGCTCCCAGTCGCGTTCGAGGGTGGCTACCGCCTGCGGATACCGGTCGCGGTAGCGGCGGGCAAAGGTTGCCCGTCGTTTCTGCGCCTCTTGGCGCGTCTCCGCCGAAGGGATCTGCGTCAACAACGCCCGCGCTTTTCCCTGAACCTTTTTCGGCAGGTCATCGAGCACGTTGAGGATCTTGTGATTCCAGCAGCGCTGATGCGACGCCTGCGGCCACACCTGCTCGGTGGCGCTCCAGATAGGCAGACCCCCGTCGGCCATCAACAGCCGCGGGGCCCGCAGACCCCGATCGCGCAGGTCGCGCAGGACCTTCAGCCAGGACGCCGTCGACTCGCGGTAGCCGGGCCACACGGCCAGTACCTCCTTGCGACCGTCGCTCATGGCGCCGATGACGACCAGCAGAGCCGCCTTGTCCTTCTCCAGCCCGGCCTTGACGTAGATGCCATCCGCCCATGCATACACCAGCTCGCGGTCGTCGAGACGGCGCTCCCGCCAGGTCTCCAGCTCCTCCTCCCACTGCGCCCGCAGGCGGCCAATGGACGAAGCCGACAGGGGAGCGCCGTTGCCCAAAAGCCCCCGCAAAGCCAGTTCGAAGTCCCCCTGAGACAGCCCGTGCAGGTAAAGCTCGGGCAGCATCCGGGTCACCTCGTGGGTGCGGCGCAGGAACAGCGGCAGAATTCGACTCTCAAAGCGCTCTTCCAGTCCCCGAACGCGCGGCCGTCTCACCTGGATGGTGCCCGACATCAGCGACACCTGTCGCGGTTTGCCGTGTCCGTTGCGGGAGCCGGGGGTGGCGTCTACGGCGGTCCGTCGCTGGTAGCGCGTCCGTCCCAGAAACTCCGTCACCTCCTCCTCCAGAACCCGCTGCAACAAATCCTGGATCGAGGATCGGGCCCAGCTTTCCAACGTGGCGAACGTGGGCATGGACGGGGCTACAGATTCGAGGGTAGATTCTCTCATGGCGACTCTCTCCTTCCGTTGCCCGGCTGGCTACCGGGCGGTTTGTGGAAACTGTCTAATGGAAGGTTAGGGTCGCCTTTTCTCTATTTCCACACCTTTTGAAGGTAGCTCATGGCCGGTGGCCGGGTCGCTATCCAACCATCCCTTGAGCAACACGTTGATTAAAAGTTGCTCTGCAGCAATGACGAAATCATCCCCTTCCTCAACCGCCTCAATAGATCGAGCTGCTGACCGCGGGCCGTAGCCGCCCACGTCAGAACCTGCCGCTCTGAAGGTCGCCGACGATGTCGGCGAGGCAGCCGGCGATCGCCTCGAACATGCGCTCCCCCTTCTCCGCGGTGCCGTAGGTGGGGTCCCCGTAGATCCCCTGCTCCGTCATCTCGTCCATGCGCAGGAACTGCGACACCCGGTCGGCGTACTCCGACTCGGGGTGGGTGCCGTCCCTGGGGGGAAGCTCACCTTTGACGAGGTCCGGACGGATCGCCAGCATCAGCGACGTCTCCATCTCGCCGGCGTGGCCCCAGCCGTGCGGGCCGGCCTCGCGGATCTCGTCGAGGAGGGGCTCGGCCGCCTTCCAGTGCGACACGGCGAACACCCGCGAGTCCGGGTAGCGCTCCTTTACCTTCTGCAGGGCGACGGCCATGTCCGGCTGGTTGCCGCCGTGGCCGTTGACGATCAGCACCCTGCCGAAGCCGGCCTCGATCAGGCAGCCGACGGTCTCGGCGATCAGGTTGACGTGGGTGTCGGAGGTGGCCGTTATGCTGCCGGCGAAGCGCATGTGGTGGAAGGAATACCCCAGCCACTGCGTCGGCAGGCAGACGACGTCGCCCGGCAGCCGCCGCTCGAGGCGGGCGACCACCTCGTCGGTCTCCATCGTGTCGGTGAGGAACGGCAGGTGGGGGCCGTGCTGCTCGAAGGCGGCGATCGGGTAGACGGCCACCAGGTTGCTCTTGTCCAGGGCCGCGACTTCCGGCCAGGTCATTTCACCCAGTTTCATGGAAGTTCTCTCAGGGTTTTCCGGTTGCAGGAGAAAACGACGTGAACGGCGGGCTCAGCGCAGGAAGTCGAGGTCCCTCAGTCCCTGTTCCAGCCGCTCCATCTGCGCGTCGGTGAGGGTGTAGTAGGGCAGCGGCAGGTGCCTGCCGCTGATGCCGAACAGCTCCGACATCCCGTGCCAGACCGAGTTGAGGCTGACCCCGAAGCTGCTCATCAGGTCCCGCAGCGGCCACTCGATTTCGCGGACGACGCGCCAGGCGTCGGGGTAGCGCCCCTCCCTGACGGCGTCGAAGTAGCTCCAGGCGATGTCGGGGCGGAAGCTCATGATCAGGCAGAGGTAGCCGTCGACGCCGTAGGGGACCTGGAGGGTGTGGTTCGACATCCACCCGCCCGAGACCACCGCCCAGCGGTCGTGGACGAGCATGCACATGCGCATGCCCGCCTCCCCGAGCAGGTCGTCCTTGACGGCGACAAGGTCGGGGCAGCGTTCGTACAGCTCCCGGATCACCCCCAGCTGGCGGTCCGGTGAGCGCGGGCCCATGTGGGAGAAGAAGGCGGTCACGATCATCGTCGGCATGTGTTGTCCGACGGCGTTGAAATGCTCGACCAGGGTGTCCGTCGTCGAGGACGAGGCCCAGTCCGGGGGCAGGAGCATGAGCAGGTCGGCGCCGATCCCCTTGCAGTATTCCGCAAAAGCGGCCGCCTTCGGCGTCGCCCAGGAGTTGTCGGCGGCGATGACCCTGGCGCGGCCGCGGCTCTGCTCGACGACGACCCTGACCAGCTCGGCGACCTGGTCGTCGGTCAGCACCGAATACTGGCTGTCTCCCCAGGTCACCATCACCGTACCGGCCCTGGCGGCGACGGCGAACTCCACCTGGGCGCGCACCCCGTCGTAGTCGACCTCTCCCGAGGGGGTGAACGGCGTGCGCAGCGAGGGAACCGGGCAGTCGAGAGCGGCTCTCAACTCGGCGGGACAACCCGCTTCCTTAGAAGCCATCAGTAGGTCGCCCTGCCGCCGCTGGCGTCGAAGCAGGCCCCGGTGGCGAAGGTCGACTCGTCGGATGCGAGGAAGAGAATCGTCGCCGCCACTTCCTCCGGCCGGCCCAGCCTGCCAAGGGGGATCTTCGAGGTCAGGAAGTCGACCCGCTCCGGCTCCATCTCCCGGAGGATCGGCGTGTCGATCAGCGCCGGGGCGACGCAGTTGACGCGGATGCCGTCGGAAAGCACCTCCTTGGCCAGGGTTTTGGTGAAGCAGATCACCCCGGCCTTCGACACGGAGTAGGGGGCCATGTTGGCGTTCCCCTCCTTGCCGGAGATCGACGCCATCGACACGATGCTTCCCGACTTCCGGGGAATCATGTGGCGCACCGCCTCCCGCGAGCAGAGGAAGGTCCCGGTGAGGTTGACGTCGAGGACGCGGTTCCAGTCCGCCTCGTCGAGATCCCTGACCGGGGTGTCGCTGCCGACGATCCCGGCGTTGTTCACGAGGATGTCGAGGCTGCCGAAGCGGGCGGCGACCCCGGCGAAGGCGCTCTCGACGGAAGCGGCGTCGGTGACGTCGGCCCGGAAGGCGGATGCGCCGAGCTCGTCGGCGGCCTGCTCCGCCTTCTCGAGGTCGATGTCGAGGATCGCCACGCGCGCCCCCTCGGCGACGAAACGGCGGGCGATGGCGTAGCCGATCCCCTGGGCGGCGCCGGTGACGACGGCGGCTTTGTTCTCGAGCAGTTGGTGTTTCATCACGTCTCCCTGTCAGGCGGCGTGGATCCTGGATCCTGGAACCTGGCCTACGTCAGGGGAACAGAGTTCAGGCGCCGGCTCGCCTCGGCTCCGGAGTTTCGGTCAGTACGGCGTCGTCTGGACGGCGAGGGCGATGGAGAGCTCGATGTCGATGATGGCCTGCGACATGGCGCGGCTGATCAGGTCGAGCTGGCGCACCTCGTCGATGCGGGTGGCGACGTTGGCGAGCTCGCGGTCGGAAAGTATCTGGCGGAACAGGTCGCAGGCGTGCGCCAGGCCGATGATGACCACGTCGCGCGGCAGCGGAACCAGGTCGCTGAACAGGATCTCCATGATCCGGAGCTTCACCTCCCGTTCGGCGGTGCCGTCGATGGCCGGGTAGCGCCGCGCCCGGAACACCCACAGGAAGCGGTCGTCCCGGCATTCGAGGATTCCGCGGTCGACCAGCCGGTTGAGGGCCTCGCGGCGGATCGCCTCGGCGCTGAGGCGGGCGGTGCGCTCCACCCAGAAGCGGGCGTCGTGGGTCTCCGTCGCCTGGGCGATGTCGGCCAGCGTCGGGTCGAGCAGGCTGTCCTGCAGGGGCTCGGAGCTGACCAGGATCAGCTTCTCCAGGTCGGTGTCGATACGGTCTTCGAGGGCCAGGTCCATCAGCACCCCGCCGGCGAGGGCGTAGCGCAGCAGCCGGTCCGGCACCCTCGCGAACGTGCCGTTCTCGTCGTCGAGCATGAGCAGCATCAGTTCTTCCGGAAATCTCAACATCGTCGGGATCCTTTACGGTAGGGAATTAATCAGCGCCTGGGGCCTGTCACCCGCCGGCCCGCCGGTGCATTCGCAGCAGGTCGGCGTTGCTGTGGAACGGCTGGTACTTCTCGACGAACTCGGCCAGGGTCTCCTCCACGGTCGCCGTCGAGGTGTCGAGGACGATCCGCTTGCGGATCAGCGAGGCCTCGAACTCCTCCTCGAACCGCGCCAGCACCTGCTCGACGTCCTCGTCCCTCACGACCTGGTGGGTGTGGGGCGCCTCCCGCATGCGCCGGCGGATCACCGCCGGGTCCGCCTTGAACAGCACCAGCACCGTGTCGGGGGCCTTCTCCAGCATCTTGGTCTCGAAGAGGCGGGCCATCTCGGTGCGCTGGCCCTCCGGGCTGCGCTGCGGCGACTGGCTGTCCAGGCCGCCGTACCCGTAGTAGAGCGGCGCGTACACCGCCTCCTCGATCACGTACCCCATCAGGTTGTGGTCGGGGGAGCCGTAGAAGGAAGGGTCGAGGTGGTAGGTCAGCGAGAAGCGCTGGAACATTTCCAGGAACTGGGGGTGCGCGTTCTTCGCCGATTCGGCGGCTTCCGGCGACAGCTCGCTCGAGGGGACGCTGAAGTGGTCGTGGAAATGACTGGTGCCGCCAAGGGTATGCTCGGCCCACTCCATCACTTCGGCGGCCAGGGTCGATTTGCCGGCGTACTCGCAGCCGACGAAAACCAGATTCACGATTCGCTCCTTTCGCTTTTCGCTGCCGATTGGTTGTCGACGATCGCCTTCGAGTCCGCCAGGGCGGTTCCGTACCCGGCGGTGACGGCGCGCAGCTCGTGGCAGCAGTTGAGCCAGCGCACCCCGAGCCTCACCACCTCGGCCATCTCCGGTCCCGGGTCGACCGCGGTGCCCATCACCTTGCCGTTGGCCCGGCAGGCGGCGCCGACCCGCTCGTAGGCGGCCAGCACCGGGGCGTGCAGGTGCGGCTTTCCCGGCTCGCGGATGGTGCCGCAGCTGTGGGAGAGATCCCCCGGCCCGACGAACAGGAGGTCGATCCCCTCGACCGCGGCGATCTCCCCGGCCTCTTCCACTCCTTCCGGGTCCTCGATCATCACCCCGAGCAGCGTCTGCTCGTTGGCGCGGTCGAGGTACTCCGCGGTATCGTCGGCGCCGTAGCGGGAGTCGCGGCCGCCCCCCATGCCGCGCAGGCCGAGGGGCTGGAACTTCGCCATGCGGACGAAACGGCGCGCCTCCCCGGCGCTGCGGCAGTGCGGCCAGATCAGGCCGGCGGCCCCGAGCTCGAGCGGCTTTATCACCTGGTTGTAGGGTCCGTGCGGTATGCGCACGAAGAGGTCGAGGCCGACGGTGCGCGCCGCCAGGATCATCGACGACAGCCTGTCGAGGCTGGCGTGGGAGTGCTCCATGTCGACCCAGGCGCAGCCGTACCCGGCCTCGGCGATCAGCTCGATGACCACCGGATCGAAGACCCGGTTTATCTCCGGGACGAAGACAGTCTCGCCGCGGGCGGCGGCCGCCTTGGTTCTGGTGGTCCGGTCCTGTTGTTCCATGATTTCCCTCAGCCCGCGGCTGCCGCGGCGACGCCGTCGAATCGCGGCAGCACCTCCCTGCCGAACCACTCGATGTTGCGCCTGAGCACGCTCGGCGGAATCGCCAGGGCTCCGGCTCCGACCGAAACCCGCCGCAGCCCGGGAAGGCGCTCCTGGTAGTCGCAGATCCGTTCGTACACCAGCTCCGGCGGCCCGCAGATCCAGGCCCCGTCCCGCTGCAGGTCGCGGACCGTCGGCAGGCCCGCTTCCGGGGCCTTATGCGGATCGTAGGTCGCCAGGATCTGCTCCCGCTTGAGGAACGGCATCCTGCCGAGGGGGGACAGCACCTTGAGCTGCTCCTCGAACCAGACCTCGGCCTCGGCGACCGCCTCCTCCTCGGTGTCGCCGAGCATCACCTGCAGCACCAGCGCCAGGTTCTCCCCGAGCTCGGTGTCGCGGCCGCGCTCGGCGTGCGCCTCCTGCCACTTGCGCGCGATCTCGTCGACGCGGCCCCCTCCCGGCACGACTCCCTTGATCCCGTGGTTCATCATGAAGTCGATGCCGCGCGGACTGACGCTGAAGATCGGCTGCCAGCACTCGACCGGCAGGGTCCGCGGGCGCGGCACCAGGGTGAGCTCCTCCAGCTCCTGTTCGCGGTAGACCACCCTCGGGGGGATGTCGTAATGCCTGCCCCGGTGCGAGAAGCTCTGCTCGTTCCAGGCCTTGAAGATGATGTCGACCTGCTCCTCGAAGCGCTCGCGGTTGGCCTCGTCGTCGTCGAGGGGAGAACCCAGGGTCTCGACCTCGCGGTTGATGTAGCCGCGGCCGATGCCGAAGCGGACCCGCCCTTCGGTGAGGATGTCGGCGGCGGCGAAGTCCTCGGCGAGCCGCAGCGGGTGCCAGGCCGGCACCGTGTTGAACATCGCTCCGAACTTGAGGCGCTCGGTCTTGCCGGCGAGCCAGACGCTGAGCAGCGGGATGTTGCCGATGCCGCCGTACCCCTCGCGCTGGAAGTGGTGCTCGGCAAGCCACAGGGTGTCGTAGTTGAGCGGCTCCATCAGCCGCGCCATGGAGAGGGCTTCGTCGAACACGGTCGCCAGGTGCCCGTCGCTCTCGATGCGGTCGTCGACGCGCTTTCCCGCGAACCCCATGTCCGTCATCTCGACGTGGCCGCCGAAGAAATAGTCGAAGGATTCGATCATCGCTTTTCTCTGTAGATTGCGCTTTTCGTTGTGCGCCCTGCCGGCCCGGGTGTTGTGCTGCCGCCTCCTGAAAGGGGGGGGTGGTCAGACTACGGCCCGTTTCTGCCTACGGTCAGCCGGTCAGCCAGCCGATCCAGACCCCGACCATGATGGCGACGAACAGCCAGCAAGCGAACGCGGTTACGGCAACCCACGGGGAACGCTTCATCCGCTGCATCGCCTCGCAGGTATTACGCCACGAGGTGCCGCACCAGCGGCTTCACCTCTTCCGGCAGCCGCTCGTACACCTCGGGCCGCAGCTCGGTGGTGACGTTCGGCTTGCCGTCCGTCTCGACCACCATGCGGACGAAATCGGGTGTGCCCTGCCGCGTCGGCTCGATGTTCAGCCACCAGGGCAGGTAGCCGACGTTCATCGCCACCCGCGGCTCGTCGCTCAGGTTGCGGGCGACGCAGTGCCACAGGCGGCTGTCGAACAGCATGACGCTGCCGGGGCTTCCCGAAATCTGCAGCTCGGAAGGGTGCGGCTCCTCGCGGTCGAACACCCCGTCCCCGCCGGAAGGGTTGTTGCGGGCGCGATGGCTGCCGGGTACCACCAGCGTGCCCCCGGTGCGCGGCGAGAACTCCGACAGCATCCAGAGCGAGGACAGCTTCATCACCTCGTCGGGGTACGGCGCCGGGATGTGGACGGCGTTGGTCTGGTTGTAGGGCCAGTCGGCGTGCCAGTAGGCGCGGTCGTTGCCAGGAAAATTGACCAGCCCGCTGGTGTTGCTCATGCGCACCCAGTCGCCGAACAGCGCCCGGGTAATCGCCATGATCCGGGGCTCGGCCAGCCATGGGGCCGCCGACTGGTCGAGGTTGAGCAGCCCGGGGACCGCCTGCACCCCCTGCGCGCTGAGGCGGTGCCCCCTGGCGCGCACCGCCTCGGCCCTGGCCAGCGTCTCTTCGGCCACCGATTCCACCGCGGCCAGCACCCCGTCGCGCACGGCGCCGACCTCGGCCGCCGGTATCAACCCCTCGATTATGCAGAACCCCTCGACCTCGAGGCGGGCGAGGCAGCGCCGGATCTCCTTGTCGGAGACGCTCACGACTTCAGGCGCTGCAGGGCGGCGCCGCCGAGGCGGATGGCCCCGTCGATGACGAACCAGGTCGCCAGGAAAGCCACCGTCTCGAGGGCGAAGCTGTGGAACTTGTAGAACGTCTCGGCGATGACGAAGGAAACGGTGAAGGCGGGCAGCTGCTGCAGCAGAAGTTGCCGCAGCGGCAGGAGCTGAATCAGCGTGAACATTGCATTCTCCCGAATGAAATGAGTGGGTGTGGTGTTACTGGTTCTCTTCGATGACGATCGTCCGGTTGCCGTCGACCCCGGCCAGCGACTGCTTCCCTCCGCCGGGCCAGGTCACTTCGACGAGGTCGACCCTGTCGGCGCCGCCGAGGCCAAAATAGAGCGGCAGGCTGCTCTGTGACAGGTACCCGGACTGCCCGTCGTTGACCTTGGTGAAGCGCCTTCCCCCGGCGGTGACATCGACCCTGGCGCCGAGACCGTCCCGGTTGGAGCTGTTGCCCCGGAGGCTCACCTGGAGGTAGCCGATCTCCCGGCGCTCGGACAGGTCGCTGACCAGCACCATCGGCAGGTCGTTGAACTCGTTGGTGACGATGTCGAGATCGCCGTCCCCGTCGATGTCGAAGACCGCCGACGAGCGCGTGCCGACAGAAGCCCAGACCTCGACCTCGCCCTCCTGCCCCTCGCAGTGCTTGTGGCCGGCGTCGGCCCCGCCGCAGTCGAGGTGGAACCAGGGCCTGGAGGTGACGCCTTCCTTGCGGGGCTCCACCCCGAGCAGGTACTCGCTGTCGAGGAACCCGGCGCCCCGGTTGTTGATCAACACGGTGTTTACCCCGTAGCGGAACGGGTAGTTCATGCTCGAGGCGAGGAACACGTCCTCGAAGCCGTCGGCGTTGAGGTCGCCGGTGCTCAGGCCCCAGGGCCAGTAGTTCTCGGCGCCGACCGCGTCGGAGATCTCCTCGTACCTGCCCGGGCCGGTCTTCCGGTAGAAGGCGTTGCCGTAAAGGCTCATGCCGCCGCTGAGGAGGAAGGATTCGGGGAACTGCATGCTCGCCTTCCACTTCTCGTCCCAGGGCCCGACCTCGGCGCTCATGTCCGAGTGCATGTCGCTGATGTAGAGATCGAGCATGCCGTCGTTGTCCCAGTCGAAGACCTTGACCCCCATCGAGCCCCACGGCGTGCGCGGGAAGACCTCGCGGCTCTTCCGGACGAACCGCTTGCCCCCGCGGTTCTCGAAGTACTCGTCGTGCCCCTGCATGTCGAGCACGTAGAGGTCGGTCCAGCCGTCCTCGTCGGCGTCGATCGGCGTCGCCGCCCCGGCCCAGCTCGAATCGACCAGCCCCGTTGCCGAGGTGACGTCCTCGAAGGCGGAGCCGTCCCTGTTCCTGTATAGGATCGAGGGCTCGTTGCGCTCCGGCTTCAGGTGCCCGGCAAAGGCGTCGGGGTGGGCTTCGAAGTAGCTGTATTCCCCCGGGGTTTCCGGGTTGAGGGCATCGAGGGGGGCGGTGACGACGGTTTCGGTGGTGAAGACGCCGACGTTGGCGACGAACAGATCGAGCAGGCCGTCGAGGTCGTAGTCGAAGAACACCGCGGCCGATGAGTGGCCTTCGTACTGGAGGCCGGCCCGCCGGGTGACGTCGGCGAACTCCGCCTGTCCGCGGTTCTCGAACAGGTGGTTGCCGCCGCGGATCGTGGTCGCGAACAGGTCGGGGTCGCCGTCGTTGTCGATGTCGGCGAAGGAAGCGGCCACCCCGATCGCCCGGGACAGGGCCAGAACTTCCGAAGGGGCCGCCTCGAAGCCCCCGGAGCCGGCGTTGCGCCACAGCTCGTTGGCCGCGGCCATGTTCGAGAAGTAGATGTCGAGGAGGCCGTCGCCGTCGGCGTCGGCGACAGCGATGCCGTTGCCGTGGTCGTAGTGGGAGGCCTTGTAGCGCTTGCCGGTGTCGCTGGTGGAGACGTTGGCAAAGGTGATCCCGGTCTCCTCCCGGCGGTCGGCGAAGCTGAAATCGATGAAGGTTTCGAACAGGTCCAGGCTCTCCAGCTGGCGCGCCCTGCGGGTCTCGACCCATTCGGGAGCGGCGACCTCCGCCGGATACGGAACCACGGCGCGCTCGGCGGCCGGAGCGGGCGCGGCGAGAAGGGGCGCCGGCAGAATGGACAGGACCGTCCTCGACAGAATGGACCGACTCATTGCAGTTCCCCCACCTCCTCCTCCCCGTCGGTGCGCCGCATCCAGTCGTCGAAGTCGTTCGGCGAATGCACGTACACGGTTCCCATGAGTGAGTCGTGGCTGAAGCCGCACATCTGGTCCCCTTCGAGCCGGTAGGTCCTTTCCGTATCCGGTTGCAGCGAGAGCGAAAACCAGAGATCGGGAACCGCAACCTGCGACAGCCCGAGCTCGGGGAGGGCGAACAAGTAGAGGAAATCGGCGCTGGTCAACCTGACCTCCACGGCTTCGCCGGCAGGCACGTGCAGGTCGCTCACCGCGGCGACGTCGTCCGCGGTGTGCAGCACCCGGTCGGGCCCGGGGTAACGCAGGTGCCAGTAGTAGTCGTCGCCGGTCACCTCGATCACCAGCGGCGGCCGCTCCTCCTGCTGGCAGGCGGCCAGAATCAGGGGGATGATCCACAGGCGCGGGCTGTTGCGGTTCGTTGTCACGAAGCGGCAGAAACCGTTCCAAGGGGCTGTTTAAGCTAAACCTGAGGGTGAACGGGAACCAATTCCCGGGTTTGACGGAAGCGCCTTCAGGCCCTTTACTTTACGTCTTCGCATTTCGCGATTTTCGCAAAATCCCCATCACATAAATCCCCAACGATCCCATGCCTGCACTCGAAGAGCGCCGTCTGGGCAGCACGGAAATGCGCCCGAACTCGATAGGGCTGGGTGCGGCCTGGTGGGGCCGGAGCACGGACCGGGAAACCATCACGGCGATCCACCGGGCCCTGGAGCTGGGGATCAACTTCTTCGACACCTATCCCGGCCAGGACGAGGAGCGCTGGGGCAAGGCGCTGTCCGGAGGAAGGCGGGAAAAGGTCTACCTGCAGGCGAAGGTCAGCCGCATGACGCAGCGGAAATCCGATCACTCGGCGTCGGCCACCCGCGCCAGTCTCGAGGACAGCCTGCGGCAGCTGCGGACCGACTACCTCGACGCCGTGCTGATTCACGGGTACGACCAGCCGGACGATCTCCCGTCGCACGAGATGCTCGACCCGCTGGCCCCCGGAAACGCCCTCGACGAGCTGGTGAAGATGAAGGAGGAGGGCAAGCTGAAGCACATCGGCATCGGCGCCCGCTCCGACGCGGTCATGGAGCGCGCCATCTCCACCGGCCATATAGAAGTCGTGCTCACCTATCTCGAGTACAACCTGCTGACCCAGGCGGCACTCGACAGGATGTTTCCGGTCTGCCGCGACCACGACGTCGGCGTACAGCTCGCCAGCCCGCTGGGGATGGGCCTGCTCACCGGCGAGGTGCCGCCCGTCTCGGAGGAGGAGCGCAAGTTGCCGGGCATGAAACCGCGGGTCGCCCGCATGCTCGAGTGGTGCGACGAGAGAGACGTCGACATCCGCCACCTGGCGATCCAGTTCTGCCTCGCCGCGCCGGTCGACAGCATCGTCCTGCCGGGGCCGGGCAGCCTGGAAGAGGTCGAAAGCGCCGTGGAGTCCGCGACCGCCGAACTTCCCGAGGCGATCTGGGAGGAGTTCGAAGCGGATTTCGGCGTCGCCCGCTGAGGGGTGCAGGGGGAGCGAAAACAACGCCGCGAGCCGGAGTGAATCGGCGGCGAACGGCAGGATATCGATGGGACAGGGCACGAGGTTCGCAGCCCCTGCCCGTTTCCTCTCACTGAGAAGGAGAAGGCCATGCCGGAAGATACCCTGAAACAGCGACTTCACCGGGGCGGCGACATCGCCACGGCCCGGGCTCCGCTCACCTCCACCCGGCAACAGCTCGAGGAGCTCGCCGCCGGGGGAGAAGTCGAGCTGTTCTCGACCGACGCGCAGCACGCCCCGTACGACGAAGAGAGCCTGGTCTCCTTCTGCGCCGCCGCCCGGGAGCTCGACATCCCGGTGCAGCTGCGCATCAAACACACCCGCCACGCCTTCCTCATCGGCAACTACCTCGACCTCGGACCGATGGCCATCATGGTGCCCCAGGTCGAGACCGAGGAGACCATCGACGAGGCGATAGACGCCTTCTACTACCCGCCGCTCGGCAAACGCAGCTGGGGTCCGGCCCACGGCTACAAGTTCGACGGCCGCGAGCGCCTGGAGTACGCGAGGTGGTGGAACGAAACCGGCATACTCATAGTCCAGCTCGAGTCGGTGAACGCCGTGACCAACGCCAGGCACCTCGCCAAGCCCGGCATCGACATGGTCGCCTTCGGGCCCAACGATCTCGAGTTCAGCCTCGAGGCGTATCCGGGGCATCCCTTCAAATCGGTCGCGGACTGCGTCGCCCACGTCGAGGAGCAGCTCGCCGGCACCGGGGTGAAGGTCGCCGGCCTCTGAGCCTCCCGCGGTTCGTCCGAGAATCCGGGAGCTTCTGCGGCCCGGTTCGGGACCGTCCTTTCCGACGGAAACTTGCAGCGCAAGGAAGAGCCGTTTCCGTGGCAGTTTTGGCGGGTTTCCGGCGCTGGCTTCCCCTCACCAGTAAGCAACTGTAACCAGGCGCTGGCAGCGCCGCGCTGCAAAGGCCGGACCATGAGCGACAGCATCGCACCGCTTGCGGCCGCCGACTTCGACGAGGCCATGGCGGTGATGAACCTCGCTTTCGAAAAGTCGCACCCGGCCGATTTCGCCAGTATCCTCCCCAAGCTCTACGGCCCCGACGACGGCCTGATGTCCTGTTTGTGGGCGCTTCGCCGCGGCGGCCGCATCAAGGCCGTCGTCGGCGTTCATCCACTCGCCTGGAAAGTGGGGGCCGCGACCCTGCCAGTCGCCGGAATCGGCGGGGTCTCGACCCATCCCGACTGCCGCGGCCAGGGGATGATGCAGCGCCTGATGACCCACTGCGTCGGCCTCATGAAGGAGCAGGGGTACCCGCTCTCCGTTCTCGGCGGCCAGCGCCAGCGCTACGGGTACTTCGGCTACGAAGTGTGCGGCGTCGAGGTCGAGGTGCAGCTGGGCAAGCGCAACCTCCGGCACAGTTTCAGCGCGCCCTCGAACATCCGGTTCGAGCCGCTGGATGACGGACATGCCGGACGCCTGGAGGAGGCCCGGGCGCTTCACGACGCGCAGCCGGTGCGGGCGGAGCGCTCAGCCGGGGATTTCCACAGAGTGCTGCGCAGCTGGCGCGCCGTCCCGTACGCCGCCCTCGAGGAGGGCGAGCTGATCGGCTACGTCGTTGTCAGCCTCGACGGGAAAGAGCTGCCCGAGGTGGTGGGCCGGGACGGGGACACGGCGTTCGAGATCGCCCGCGCCCGGGTCGAGCAGGGGGATCAGGAGAGCGTCACCCTTACCGCGGGGCCGTTGGCGGACCGCTTCCTCCACCGGCTCGGGGAGGTCTGCGAAGCGGCGGCGGTGCGCAGCTCGGGGAACTGGCAGGTGTTCGACTGGCCCCGGGTGATCTCCGCGCTGCTGGCGGCCAGGGCGGCAGACCCTTGCGGCGCCCCGCTGGCGGACGGGCGGGTGACCCTCGGCATAGAGGGCTGCGGGACGGTGGCAGTCTCGGTGGACGGCGGGGAGGTCTCGTGCGAACAGGTGGAGGAGAAGCCGGCCGTCTCCTGCCGACACCATCTCGCCCACCGGCTGCTGTTCGGGCCGCTGGCGCCCTCGCACTCGCTTCGGTTGCCGAAGGAGGCGGCGGTGCTGGAGTCCTGGTGCCCGCTGCCGCTCTTCTGGCTCAGGCAGGACGCCGTGTGAGGGGAGCCGGCTGGAGGGGGGGGCCTGCCGAAAAGGTAGGGTTGATGAGCTGCCGGTATTGCCTTGCCCGGTTGCTGCAGAATAAAAAAAACCGCCGGGGGATGAACCCCGGCGGCCTTGTTCACAACGGCGGTTCCCCGCCGGCAAGCGCCTGACAGCGGGCGTTCCGCCCGCGCACTTCTATTTCAGCAGCCCCTTCCGGCCCTTGGCGAACTGGCAGGCCCGAAAAGGAGGATCCTATTCCCCGGTTTCTACCAAGCGCCGGAATTCCTCCAGGCTGGCCACTTGGATCGCCGTCCGGTGCAAATGCTTGAGGCGGTGCAAGTCATCGATGGCCTCCAGGCGGGAGGCCAAGGGGTGGGCGGCATCTACGGCAAAGCGAATCTCCAGCACGTCGCGGATGCTTTCCCGGAGGCCTTCCTCCCTGGCCTGCCGGGTGAGGAGTTGAGCAAAGGATGATTCCCGCATGATGTTGTCCATGATGCCCTCCTTGGAGATAATGTCAGAAACGGTATCGGCCTCGTAAACCAGACCGCTGAGAATCGACAGGCCGGAGAGCAGGTCTGCCCGGGCCGACCGGTCCACCGGCAGTTCGCGGGCGGCCTGCATGCACTGGCGCAGCCACGCTTCGGGCGGCAGCCTGGGCGGCGGCTTCATCAGCGGCGCGAACGGAAGCAGCCCCGGAGTCCCCGCCTCGAGAATCCCCTGGCCTTCCTGCTCGATCAGCCGGATCACCCGGTACTCGACCAGAATGCGATGGCCCCGTCGTTCCTGCAGAAAGTACCCCGGATCGCGCCTCCCTGCCTCCGGCCGCAGGTAGAGGACGCTGGAACAGACCGGCAGGTCATGGCGTTCAAGGAGGCGACCAATGTAGCCGGCTATGCGTCGCGGCATGGGCACCCGGGTGCTGTCGGTGGTCTGGAATTCGGTATGGATCAACACCTCTTCGCCGCCCAGGCGTACGCGGATCAGGCTGTCGGTGCGAAAGGTTTGCGGGGTGGGCTGCTCGTTGTCGAGAAGCTCGAGGACTTCGACCTCCTCCTTTCCCAGGATGAGGCGGGCGAAATCGCCGGGATAGGTTTGGACCAGGTACTTGGAGATGGTATCGAAGCTCGCCATCTGGTATTCCTTCGGCTCTTGGCATGACCGGGGAAAGTTGCATGGGGCACCATCGCGACCCCTCCAATGCAAGACGGCGCAGGACGATCAATGGATAGCGTCAAGGCAAAAAAAACCGCCGGGGGATGAAACCCGGCGGCCAAGTCACGAGGGCGGTCCCCCACCGGCAAGCGAACCTGACAACGGGCGGAACCTCGGCGCAATTCTAATTGCCCAGCAACATCCTGTGCAGCTCCATTCCTCGGGCAACCTCCGGGAATGCCCGTCGCCCCCTTAGTTTCCCTGGTCCTGCCGGCTTTCCGCCTCCGCCTTCCTGATCAGAGCCACCATTCCGTCGAGCTCGGCTCCGTCGATGAGGGTTCCGAAGCCTGGCATGCCGGCCCTCGGGATGCCGGCGGCGATGTTCTGGCGGATGCGCCCGTCATCTTCTCCGTACATCCAGATCCCGTCGACGAGGCTCTTGCTGCGGCCCCCATCCAGGTTCTCGCCGTGGCAGTGGGCGCAGAGGTTGGCGTAGTTCGCCTTGGCCGCGGTCTCTTCAGCGGCCGTCATGGCCGGGACCTTTTCCGCCGGGGGGGCGGCGTCATCCGCATCCTGAGGCCCGTTGCCGCAGCTCGAGGCGAGGAGGGCGGCCCCGAGAAGGAGTCCGTACCGAGTCATTGCGAAGGTCGAAGGTCGATGAAGGGATTGCCCGTTGGCCGGGTGCCGGGGGTACACGCCCTATGCCATGCCGGCCGGGGTTGTGGACAGGCGGATCGGGAGAGCCGGAAGATTACTCCGGCGACCGCCTGAATATACGTTCCTGCATGCCCGGGATCCGGTGTTCGGCAGCAGCTTCATCCTGCCTGTCTGGCTCCCTCGCTTCTCGGACCGGGGGCGGGTTGGAAGGGCCGCAGCTTTTCAGCGCCGTATTCCTCTTTCTCCTGATGATCGGGGTGCAAAACCACCTCTTCAAGCTCGCTTCTCGCGGCACCGCCTGATTCGGGACCATTCCGGCTAGATCGGATCAACATCGGCCGGCAACCGAAAGGGAAACCCATGAACCACATCCACACCCCCGAAGATCTCGCGCCGTTCGCCGGTTTTCTGCACCGCCCCGAGCCGGAGGGGTTCTCCACCATCATTGCCGGGCCCCCGGAGATCTATGGCCCGGAGAAGACCGGCAGGGAGCTGAACCAGTTTCCGACGCAGCGGATTCAGCTCTCCGTCCACACCTGGCCCCCCGGCAAGGCGCACGGCAGCCACAGCCACGAGTCCTGGGAGCAGTGCTACTACGTCTTTTCGGGACAGGCGAGGATCAGGGTGGGGGAGGAGGAAGCGACGGTCGGCCCCGGCGGCTCCGCCTACATGCCCCCCGGCGTCGAGCACGACATCGAGGCGGTCGGTGAGGAGGAGCTGGTCGCCGCGGTCGTCACCTGCCACCTCGACGACGGGAACCCCTGGGAATCGTAAGGGCAACGACACGCCAGTTCCCCTGAACATCCGAAGTGTTCGCCACCTCGATCCGTGATGGCCCCGGGCGATCAGGGCCATGGTGATCCCAAAGGTCCCGCGGGACCGGCCGGCCCCCCGGAGGGCTCACCGAGGTTTCAGGCCTCGCCGGAGCTCCCGTCCGGGTCGCGCTGCACCAGGGCCACCGCAACCGAGATGACGATGCCGCCGGCAACCGCGGTGGCCAGGCTGTCGGGAACCCGCAGCCCCAGGCCGGGGGCGGCGGCGTCGACGAACACCTGCAGGGCCACGGTCAGGAACGAGACCGACAGGAAGAGCACGGCGCAGCGGGAAGCGCCGATCTGCCTCATTGCCGCGTTGTAGGTCGCCCACGATATCCCCAGCATCAGCCCGCGGATCGCGATCAGCAGCAGAAACAGCGGCGCGGTTACCAGGGAAGCCCCCGCCGGGAGGCTGCTGTCGGCGTAGAGGAACGGCCCCAGGCATAAGGCGCCGGCGAGCAGCCCGAGCCCGGTTACGAAGCGGGGGTCCCGCCGCACCAGCAGCGGCTTGAGGATGACGATGCCGGCGGCCACCAGGAAGGCGGCGAGCAGGGTCAGGCCGTCCCCCCAGGAGAGCGTTGGCTGCAGCACCCCGGGATCGAAGCTGATCAAGGTCGCCCCGCCGAGCGCCAGAAAGGAGGCGAACCAGTGGCGGCCCGACCAGCGTTCCCCGAGGAAGATCACGGCGAGGACGACGACGAAGATCGTCTCGACGCGGCTGAGCAGGATCACCTTGCTGGAGCCGACGCGGGCGATGGCGGCGAACAGCACCACGAACCCGGCCGCATAGATCGCCGCCGCCGAGACGGCGAAGCGCAGCCAGTCAGACGCGGGCCAGCCCCGCCAGGGAAAGCCGCCGCGGAGGTAGGGGAGCAGCAGGAAGATCCCCCCGACGATGTTCGCCAGGAAGGCGATCTGCAGGGTGGTCGCCGGGTAGAAGTTCAGGGCGATCTCGGTGAGCAGCAGTCCTGCCGCCGCGGACGCGGCCGAGGCGAGGACGTACAGCGAGTAGCGGAGGTCCCCTTTCATTGCCCGCAACCTGGCGCACCGATCGGCAAAACTGGCGCAGCCGGACGTCGCAATGGGCCGTCGACACTGTCGAGGTGGCCGATTGTCATCATCAAAGAATCACGATGGGGGTTTTCCGCCCGCAGCAGGTGGGATCCGATTTCGACGAATTTCCGAGGACAGGAAGATAGGGATCATGGTTCGAGTTCAGCCTTCCAGATCAGACGGTTTCCCGGCTGCGCGGGAAATGATGGTGGGACCGAGGTCCCCACACTATCCTTGGTTGGCCCGACCAGGGATGTATCCCACCCAATGGCCAGGACAGCGCTTGCTGTTTGAGAATCCCGTCAGCAGTGGCAACGAACCAGTCAGATATTCGCATTCGCCATCAGGTTTTCTCCTGGCTCACAGAGCAGGTGGAGATCCATGGTGATGTGCTGCCTCGTTCGATCCTCTCCCGGGGGTTCGAGCGCGACGGCCGGCAAATTCACCTTCTTGGTCCGCAGGGCATCTTCAAGCCCCGCGCAATGAGACTCCCCTTGTCAATCACGACGGCACCGTTGGGGCCGTACGAGGATTCCATATCAGGCGACCTTCTTCGCTACAAATACCGCGGCACCGACCCCGCCCATCGCGACAATGAAGGGCTGCGGCAGGCAATGCTCGAGAGGGTGCCCCTGGTCTACTTCCACGGAATCGACAAGGGCAAATACGTTGCTGCCTGGCCCGTTTTTGTTGTCCAGGACAATCCTGCGGACCTGACCTTTCACGTGGCGGTCGACGCCGCCTCGACCGTTGACTTCGGGCTGGCGGACCGGACGGGCGAAGCCTGGGGCACCGATACTGCCCGCGAGGAGGGACGGCGGTTGTGGGTGACGCGCGAGTTTCAGCAGCGGGTGCATCAGGAAGGCTTTCGCCAGCGGGTGCTGATTGCCTACCAACGGCAGTGCACCTTCTGCAGGCTGCGCCACGAGGAGTTGCTGGATGCGGCCCACATCATTCCGGACAAGGAGCCCGGGGGCGAGCCGGTTGTGAACAACGGGCTGGCCCTGTGCAAGCTGCACCACGCCGCCTTCGACCGGCACTTCGTCGGCATCACTGCGGACTATCGGGTGGAAGTGCGTGAGGACATCCGCGAGGAGTCGGACGGCCCGATGCTCCGCCACGGGCTGCAGGGCATGCATGGACAGCGGATCCAGTTGCCCCGGCAGTCGGAGTGGAAACCGGATCCTGAGCGGCTGGCATGGCGCTACGAGCGTTTCCGCGCGGTTGGGTGAGGGATGTTGACCCGAGAGGAGATCCTTAAGCGCGTTGGCGGAATCAAGGTGTGGAGTAGCGGCGAGAAACGGGCACCACACAAGCCGCTGCTGTTGCTTTATGCCTTGGCGCAGGCCGAGAACGGTATCCGTGACCTTACCTACGCGCAGGTAGATCCTGTCCTCAGTAGCCTGCTGAGGGAATTCGGACCGCCCGTTCCGCCCGGATCCTCGGTCCACCCGGAGTACCCGTTCTGGTATTTACGGAAGGACGACCTATGGGAAGTGGTGCTCGACGGCGAGCTCGTTCCGAAGGACCGGACAGGAGATCCTCCGCCGTTGACAGGTGCGATTGGCCGCCTGCCCGAGGAGGTTTTTGAGAGCCTGTGCATGGAAAGGGGCTTGCTCCACGAAGTAGCGAACAACCTACTGCAGGAACACTTCCCGGAGTCGCTCCACGACGACATCCTTGACGCGGTCGGCATGTCGCCAGATTTCGGAGGAGGGTACAGAAAGCCTCGAAATCGGGCTTTTCGCGAACTTCTTCTTATGGCTTATGAGCATCGTTGTGCCATTTGCGGTTTTCAGGCGAAGCTCGGACACAAGGATATCGGGTTGGAAGCGGCGCATATCCGATGGCATCAGTACGGGGGCACCGACGACGAGCCTAACGGTCTTGCCCTATGCGTAATGCATCACAAGCTGTTTGACCGGGGTGCGATGACGGTGGAGAACAAAGACCTGACGGTCCGCGTTTCTCAGCAAGTGTACGGCGTTTCTGGATTCGCAGAATGGGTCATGGGGTTTAACGGAAAGCCCCTCCTTGGGCCCCAACATCCGGATTACCGACCCGCGCGAGCGAATTTGTTGTGGCACCGGGAGGAGGTGTTCAAGGAGCCGCAACGGTACGTGGGGTGAACAGGAAACCCCTCCCGACCACTCCCCCCGGCCAATCGCGGAAACAGTTGAGGCCACCAAGCCTAGGCATATTCCCCACCATGAACCCGGAAAAGCCCCATACCGTCGCCACCGACCCCGGCATCGTCTGGACAAAGGACGAGGCCGTCGCCATCGACGCCCCTCCGGACAACGACACCGACCCGGCGCCGGAAGCGCACTGGCCGACCGCAGCCCTCCGCACCGGGTTGTGCGGCGCGGTTTCCCCCAACGTCGTCCCCCTTCCCGGGGGCGGGTACCGCATGTACTACACCCAGATGACCCCGCGGCCCGGGCACCCGGCCGGCGCCAACGATTACGACAACTGCACCGCCCGTATCCTCAGCGCCGTGTCCGCGGACGGGGCGTCCTGGACCCCGGAACCCGGGGTGCGCCTGTCACCAGGGGACGGCGGGGCAGGGGAGTTCCGCGTCGTCAGCCCCGAGGTCGTTCCGGTTCCCGGGGGCGGCGGCAGGCTGCGGATGTATTTCGAGTGCTGCCCCGGGACCCAGAAGGAGGGCAGCACCATCCGCAGCGCCGTCTCCGAGAACGGCGAAGCCGAGGGGTTCGCCTTGGGAACGGCGAAGCCGTTCCCCCGAAACGCTCAAGGAGCGTTCGGTCTCGACTGGCAGGTGGAACCCGGCGAGCGCCTCGACTCGGGCAGCTTCAACGCCCCCCGCCTGCTCCACCTCGACGGCGGCAGCTGCCGGCTCTACTGCAGCGACCGCAGCGGCGGCATCGTCAGCGCCCTCTCAGAAGACGGCGGCCTCACCTTCCGCATGGAGCCGGGCAAGCGGATCGAGCAGGAGCTGCCGTACGAGGCGGCCACTGCGTTCGCGCCGGAGGTCCTGCGCCTCGAAGGCGGGGGGTACCGCATGTACTACGCCGGGTACAGCGACCCGACCCGGGCGTACGTGCTGACGGCGGCGTCCGAGGACGGCCTGGAGTGGACCAAGGAGCCGGAGCCGGTGATCGCGCCGGGCGGCCCGCTGGACCGCGTCAAGTGCTCGGAGATGTGCGTCGTGCAGCTGCCCGGAGAAGCCGGCGAGCCGCCGCGCTACCGCATGTTCTACGAGGCCTGCGACGGCACCGCCCCTGGGGACCGGGGCGTCTGGCGCATCCTCAGCGCCACTTCCGCAAGCGCCTGAGAATCCGCCCCGGGTAGCTGGAAATTCCGGGCAGGCCCTGAAATCCCCGAAGCGCCGGAGCCCGGGCAACCTCCGCAACGGCCTCAGAGTCTCGCCCGGCTATCACAAGTCAAACGGACGAAACGCCGTGCGCCCGCGCCTGTCCTCCCGCCCGCTATCCCGAGTTGCCGGAATCCCAGGCAGGCCTGAAATCCCCGAGCGCCGGAACCCGGGGCCGTCCGCCGCCCCGAAAGGATGGCCGCGGCGCTGGTCGGTCCGAACCCGTGATGTCGCTTCCGGTCCCGTCAGGGGCCGCCCCGCAAAGTCTCACCAGGCTAACCCAAGGCACCGACGAAACCCCGCAGCATGCGCCCGCGTCCGTGACGGCGTCGAAAAATCCGCCCGCCCCGCCCCCGGGAACTCCCCTCATTCTCCAGTTCCTGGCCGGAGCAGTTGAGTCTGCTGCTGCGGACGGCTCGCCCGCTACCCGGCCGGGCACCCGCCGCCCTCCCCTCGCTCAGGACCACGCCTCGCGGAAGAAGCGCAGCGCGTTCCCGTGCAGGATGCCGTCGATCTCGGCGCCTCCGATCCCGGCGTTCCCCAGCACCTCGGCAAACCCCTGCAGGTCGGCGATTGTGTCCACCCCGGTCGGGGTCAGCTCCGCCCCGAACCCCCCGTCCATGTCGGTGCCAATGGCGACGTTGGCCAGCGACCCCCCCGCCAGCTCGGAAATCCGCTCCACATGAGGCAGCAACCCCTCCATCCCGAACTTCGCCTCCCGCGGCACCTGGAACAGCTCCTCCGTCCATTCGAACTCCGGGTTCATGAAGTACTGGCAGAACACCAGCCCGATGATCCCGCCGCGCCGGACCAGCTCGGCGATCATGTCGTCGGTGAGGTGCCGCTGACCCGGAACCAGCGAGCGGCTGACGCAGTGGGAGGCCATCACCGGGCCGTCCCAGAGGTCGAACGACTCCCACACAGCCCGGTCGGCCATGTGGGTGATGTCGAGGACGATCCCCGCCTCGCGCATCGCCCGGAACAGCTCCTTCGCCGCCGGCTTCAGCCCGCCCTCGGTGAAGGTGCCGTGGATGTAGGTGTTGTGCCCGAAGTGGGCGGGCCCGACGACGCGCAGCCCGGCGTCCCACCAGAAGCCGACGTCCTCCGGGTCGGCTATCGGGTCGGCGCTCTCCATCGACAGGATGTGATACACCGGGGTCCCGGGCGCCGGATCCTTCCACGCCTCGACCGCGGCCTCGAGACCGGCGAGCGAGGTCACCGGGGCGATCTCCCCGCGCCGCGCCATGGCCCGGTAGTACTCGAGATGGCCGCGGCCCATGGCGATCGCCTGCTCCTGGGTGCGCATGCCGTCGCGGCGCTTGCGGTAGCGCGGCTCGGTGCGCGACATGATGGTGCTGAGCATGATCCCGACCGAGCCCCGCCGCATCTCCGGGTAGGTCACCGTGCAGGAGCCGGTGTCGTAGTCGTCGGCGACCTGCGGGATCTCGTTCCTCTCCTGCTCGCGGACTTCGTGCGCCGTCAGCGTCAGGTCGCGGTTCCAGTAGAGGGCGTCCCACGCCAGGTCGAGATGCAGGTCGATTATCAGTGGTTGTGACATGCGCTGGCCTCCGTTAGTATGTGCGCCGAGGTGGTTGGAGGCGGAAATGTATGAAGTTCCGCGGGCCGGGCGCTGCTTCCGCTCGAGCCGCCTTTTCCTTCCGAAAGGACTTTCACAATCAGCAGCGGAAAGCCACGCCGGTGAACCCGAGGTACCAGATCGTCATCTACTGGAGCGACAACGACCGCGGCTTCGTCGCCGAGGTGCCGGAGCTCGACGGCCTCGAGGTCCTCGGGGAGAGCTGCGAGGAGGCGCTGGCAAAGGTCCAGACCGCGATGGCGGACTGGATCGAAAGGGCCCGCGCCGAAGGGGAGGAGATCCCCGAGCCGCTGGGCCGCGTCGAAGTCGCTCCGAAGACCACCCCGAAGACCGGCCGCGCCGGCAGGCGGCAGGAGCGCATCGACAAGCGCCGCCGCCGCCGGGAGAAAGGGCGCCGGGAACGGCGCGACGCCGCGGAGCAATAACCGAAGGAGACCGCCATGGCCAGCCGGCCGATCCAGATACTCATCGTGGCCGCCCACCCGGCCGACAGCTTCGACCAGGCCGGGGGCACCGCCGCCCACCACGTCGCCCGGGGGGACAAGGTGACCGCCCTGGTCGCCACCACCGGGGTGCGCTCCCACCACTGGCAGCTCGCCGAGGAAAAACGCCGGAAGGGGGCCGCCTTCGACGTCGAGGCGCGCATCGAGGCCGCGGTAAAGGAGAAGCTCGAGGAGACCCGCCGAGCCTGCCGCATTCTCGGGTTCGAAGACGTCCGCGACCTCGGGTTCGAAGACGACGACATCCTCGTCACCCAGGACAAGATCGAGGCGATCGCCGCGGCGATACGCGAGATCAAGCCGGATGTCATCATCACCCACCACCCGTACGAGACCGCCGGCCTCAAGATGCACGGCACCATCGGCCAGTGTACGGTCTACGCCTGGCAGCTCGCCCACGGCGCCGGCCGCGGCATCCAGCAACGGCACGTGGTTCCGGCCATCTGGTTCATGAACCCGATCGCCTATGTGGGCAGCAACAGCCTCGAGTACGCAAGCACCTGCCGCGTCGACCTCTACGTCGACATCAGCGACGTCATCGAAAAGAAAGTCATGGCCCTCGACCAGATCGGCAGCCAGTACTACGGCGGTCCGTATGCGCGCAAACGCTCCGAGACCGAGGACGGGAGCTTCGGCCAGAAAGCCTCGGTCGCCTACGCCGAGCCGTTCCAGCGCTTCACTCCGATGGTCCGCTACACCCTGCCGGTGACCGACGCCGAACTCGCCGGTATCGACATGAGTCCCGAAGAAGGCATGGGGCGCCGCAGCGAAATCGTCGGCGGGCTGATGCCTCTGGAAGGCGGGGCTGGGTACTCCCCGGAGCACCGCTTCGCCAAAGAGCAGTACGATGACTGAGGCGCCGTCGTCCTCCCTGCACTTCTTCGACGACTGGCGGCTGCGGCTGCGCGAGGGGTTCGACCGCGAGCAGGGGAGTCCCGAGCCGCTGCGCGAGATCCCGCTGGGCACCCGCCCGGAGCTGAAGATCCTGCGCGGGCTGGTCGGCACCCGGTACGACGAGCGCCGCGAGTGCTGGTTCGGCATTGTCGACTGCCACCCGGCCGACGGCAGCCCGCGGTTCGCGCTGCGCATGGAAACCGACGACCCCTGCCACTGGGAAGCGCCGACCTGGTCCGAGGGGAGCGACCCGATCTGGCGCCGCACCGACAACCTCATAACAGATCAGCACGACGAGCCGATCGCCTGCTTCAACATCCTGCCGTTGACCGGCACCCCGCACGAAGAGCGCGGCTGTTTCATGAACATGTACCGCTACATCGCCGCCGACGGCACCCGCACTCCGGGTGCGGTCGCCTTCTCGCAGGACGGGTTTCGGTTCGATGTCGACGTGGACACCCGGTGGATCGACTACCTGAGCGACACCGGAAATCCGGCGATCTGGGACCCCGTCATCGGCCAGTACCGCATCTACTGCCGGCCCCGTTTCGTCGACAGGCGCGTCGCCATGCTGCTTTCGCCGGACCTGAACAGCTTCGGCGAGCCGACCGTCGTCCTGCAGCCGGACGCACTGGACCCGCCCAACCGCGAGTTCTACGGCATCGACCCGATTCCCCTCGACGACATGTATGTCGCCCACCTGGCTGTCTACGATACCGAGCCTTCCGAAATCGAGTCGCCGGGCAAGATGCAGGGCACCACCCAGACCGAGCTCGCCTACAGCTACAACGGCCAGAACTGGTACCGGGCCCGCCGCGAGCCGTTCCTGCCGCGCACCGGGGCGGGCAGCTTCTTCGGAGGCTCGGTCTATCCCTCCGCGCCGATGCGCACCGCGGACGACCGCCTGCTGTTTCACTGCATGGGCCAGGGGGTCGAGCACGGCGCCCACGACGAGGAGATCCCCGAAGAGCGCCGCACCGAAGCGACCACCTGGAAGACCTTTCAGTACGAGATGCGCCTCGACGGCTGGAACTACCTGAGGACGCGGGCGAGGTACGGACGCATCCAGACGAAGTCGTTGATACCCGCAGGAGGCCGCTTGATCGCCAATGTCCGCACCGCTCCCACCGGCGAGGCAAGGGCGGCGCTGCTCGACTACCGGACGCTGGAACCGCTGCCCCGCTACAACCTGGAGGAATGCGTGCCGATCAACGGCGACGCGGTGGCCGGGGTGGTGCGCTGGCAGGAGCGGGAGGACCTGGATGAGCTGAAGGGCCGGCCCGTAATACTGGAGGTGAAAGTGCGCGAGGGGGAGCTGTACTCCCTCCGCTTCGACTACCGCATGGCGGAGTTCACGTATACCGCTGATGGGCCGGCGCTCCTGGAGAAATAGCGGCGCCGGGGCGGAGTATCCTGGGCCGAGCGGACTCGGGTTGCCCGCTTGCAGCAGCAAGGCGGGGGAGAAACTTCACTCCCCTGTCAGCCGCGTCTGCCGCCCGCAGGCCGCTCAGGCGATCAGCCCCTTGAGGTAGCGGACCGCGTCCGCCGTGCTCTGCGGCCCCAGGTGCTCGGGGATGATCACCCCTTCGTACTGGTTGTCCTGCAGGGCGCGCACGCAGCGGGCCATGTCGACGTCGCCGCTTTCCAGCGGCACCTCGTCGTGGTCCATCAGCGCCGGCCCCGTCCTGACCTGGTTGCGGGCGTGGGCGAAGAAGATCCGGTCCATGCCCCAGGTCTCGGCCGGGGTGTGCGGGTCCTCGCCGATCAGCCACATCCCCTGGCAGTAGGTAACCCCGTTGTTGGGGCTGGGCGCCGCCTCCCAGATCGAGTGCACGACGTCGACCGCCCAAAGGTGATTCCCCAGCCTCAGGCCGACCTCGTCAGCGGCGGCCACCACCTCCCTCAAGAAGGCGACCACCTTCCCCCAGTCCTCGTCCCCCGGCATCACCATCAGCGGCCGGCCCTCGTGGTATTCATGGAAGTGGAGGAAGCGGTCCAGCGGATAGAACAGGGAGGTGTCGATGCCCGCCCGTCCGGCGGCGCGGATGGTCTCGCAGAGAGCCTTGCGTTCTTCGGGGGCCGTTCCCAGCACCGCCTCCTGCGAGGGGGGAGACAGGATCACCCCGGAGACGAGGACGTCCCTCTTCCGCAGCTCCTCGATGACCCTGGTGAACTCCCCCGCGGTCGCGTGGCCGTGCTCGTAGGACCCGGGGACCGAGTTGGCGCTGAGGAAGATCTCGCCGACGCCGCAGGCGCGGCACTCCGCGGCGACCTGGTCGGCGCTGCTGTACCCCATGTGAATCCCGATCCTCATCGATTGCTCTCCTTCCGCGCCGGTGCGGCCGGCGTGGTGTCTGGTGAAAGCGCTGGTCTGCTGCTCTGTTGAATGGCGGGCATGCCGGTTCCGGGACCGGGAGCGAGCCCCCTGTGAGCCCGAATCCCGGGAAATGGTCCCGCCCCGGCTGCGGCCGGCCTTCCGGATAATACGTTCAACCCCTCCGGCCCCGGGGCGACCCCGGCCGGCCCTGCTCACGTCTCCTTGGAGACCGCCTGGATCAGGGCGATGATGTACCCGAACTGGAACGCCCACCCCTGCCGGACGCGGCCGGAAACGCCTTCCGGAGCGACGTCGTCCGGGTGCACGGGGGAGTGGTCGGGCATCAGCATGTACGGATACCCGGTCCGGTGGAAGATCCTCGCCAGCTCATGCATGTCGACGTCCCCTTCGTCCGGCCAGACCTCGACGAAATCGCCGAGTCCCCCGCGAATGTTACGGAAGTGGACGTTGAAGATCTTCTTTTTCGAGGAGAAGTACTCGACGATCGACGGCAGCTCCTTCCCCGGGTCCTCCAGCCCCTCGGAGGCGACCCCGCAACAGAAGTTGAAGCCGTGGAAGGGGCTGTCGACCAGCTCGCTGAATCGCTTGAGGCCCTCGAATACCGGGTAGTTCCAGCGTTCCTCCCCGCGCAGCACCGGCGCCGGCGGGTCGGGAAGGTGGCAGGCCATCTGGACCCCGTACTCCTCCGCCACCGGAATCACCCGCTCCAGGAAGTAGCGAATGCGGGCGAAGATCTCGTCGTGGTCGACGCGCCCGGCCTCGTGCGGCTCGTCGTTGTCGTACTTTGAGAACTCGAACGAGCTGTAACCGGAACCCCCGCGGCCGTAGCGCATCTCCGTCCGCTGGTACCCGACCGGGGTGAAGTTGTAGTTGAGCCCGCGCAGCCCGGCCTTTCCCGCGTTGGCGATCCATCCGCAAATCGCGTCGATGTCGCGGTCCCGCTGCGGGTCGCGGGCGAACGGGATGCTTTCCGGCATCGGGATGTGGATCATCTCGAGCTCCACCCCTTCGGCCGCGGCCTCCTCCCGCTGCCTGACGATCTGGTCGAGGTCGTCGGGATCGATGGTGGTGTCCATGTGGGTGACGCCGTGGCGCCTGAGGAAATCCAGCTCCGTCTTCGATGTTCCTATGCCCTGCACTCCTACATACATGCCTGTTGCTTCCTTTCTTCGCGGGTTTCGGGGTCGGGGTTATGCCATCAGAAATTGAGCGAGGCCTTGATCCTTGCCCATGTCGCCGACTCTACAACGCTGTCATCCTCTGCAACCCCCTGCTTTCCCACCAACAGCCCGTCGGCGAAGGTATCAGCAGTCGTACCACCGGGGATAAATCGATGCAGATCCCATTCCTTACCGTCCGTGTCGCTATCGGCCACGTTTATGGACAGCCCGATAACCTTCCCGGCCTCCAGAGTCGAAACCATGCTGGCTTCCGGGTCGTCCCATATCAGCAAGTCGAAGGGGGTCGCGTAGAACTCGATAACCCAGAAAACGGGGTTCTCCCCGAGGATTCCGGATCCTGCTTCGGCGTACGGCGGGCGCGTGCACCACTCACATTCATCGTAGTATAAAAGCCACATGTCGTTGTTCAGAGTATCCCTTGTTTCGGCATAAATCGAGAAAACCTGAGCCTGCTTCGCATCTTGCTCAGTATCACCGCCACCGGAATGATCGCCATCGACCATGTAGTGCAGCCCGTCTACTCTGATTGCATCATCGAAACCCCGGTACGAATCATCCGCAGCCTGGATGCTTCCGTAAATCCGGTTGTGTGTGCCGTTCCAGCCCAGCCAGATTCTGAAAACGAAGTCGGAGATATCGTGGGCCAGATCGTCTCCACCAGGGTAACTGAACCTGGAAAAATCAAAAGTCGTCAGGCTGGGTTCCCCGAAATCCTCCCACTCGTCGATGCTGCCCTCCTCGATGTCGATCAGCTCCAGCTGTTCATCGGTGATCTCGAAGACAGGAATGATTCTGTCGCCCTTGTGTGCTTGCACTGGCAACGAGAGGGAAAACGCGACTGGTATCGACATCCACGACATCCATTGGGACATGGTAGACATGATGAATCTCCGCATAACTCCGGAAAGGGGCCTCAGTAATCCAACGAGAACTTGACCCTTGCCCATGACACTGAATCTACAGCGTACGAGGAGGCAAGGCCGTCTTGGAGGCGCTCAAACCGGGATTGGAGCTGAAAAACCGGTCCGCCCTGCGCAGCCCTCGAGGAAGTCTGGAAGAGACGGTCACACTGCACCGATTGGGCCTGATGCCGATGCTGAAAGGTTCCTTCCGTACCACCAAACTGTTTCGAGAGACTTGCCCCACGCGTTTGCTTTCGCTGGATTGGGATATGCGTTTCCGAAAGGTTGACGCAATGCGCGCCAGTCTCGAAAACCTGAATCTGATGCGGGAAAGGATCAAAGATGCGACCTCAAACCCTGTTGGCTGCCTTGATCGCCGGGTCGTTTGCTGGAGGACAGAGCCCGGCTCGAGCCCAGCTCAGTGATCGAGTCATTCCGATCCCCGAGATAACCGAGGAGGCCGCGGTCCAAATCGACCTGCAGGATGGCACCGTCGCTGAGTGGTGGGAAATACTGGGGGAGCCTGCGCTGACCATTACGGATTTCGAAATTTTGCAAGGGGGCCACACCAAGGCATACGATCCGTCCGACCTGGACTTCGTGATGTGGTTGGGTTGGCGGCGGCTGACGAATCACCTCTACGTGGCGGTAACTGCCACAGATGATCTTTACGATAATGAGTTCGGCGCCGACGTTGAGCACGGCGACCAGGAGTTTGCGTGGGACATTTTCGCACTCGCCATAGATGGCGACCACAGCGGAGGACAATGGGTCGATCCCGCGTGGTGGCGCAGCGACGACTTCGACTACAAGACGTTATTCAACGTGCACGTGCAGGAATACGTCGGCATGGCGATGTCACATACAGGCCGAAATTTGGTACTGGAAATAACTCACCAGTTCAACGACTGGATGACCTCCCCGCCGTACGGCGACGCGGGAGGAGGGCTGTTCGGCGAAAATCCTCTCGTCGCTGTCATCGAGTTCTACGTAACGGCGTTCGACCACCTGGACTGGGAGAGTCCGGAAAACAGCGAGGTCTCCCAATTGTTTCCCGGGAAGATCATCGGGCTGCGCCCGATAGTAATAGACAGGGATGGGGACGTAACCAAGCGTACCATTTACGAAGCTGCCGCTTCTCTCGAGTCGGAAACATGGAGGTTTGCCGAATCGTTCGTGGATGCGGTCCTCATCGGGGCTGACGGGACCGGGGGCGGCGGGACAGCAGTGAAGCCGGATTCGTGGGCGAGGATCAAGGCGTCCCTGGCGGAGTAAGACGTCCTTGCCCGTGATTCTCCAGCGCTTGTCTTCTACAACCACCACCTTTCGGCGGTGGGACAATTCAAGCGAAAGCCCCTTCGCCCCCGGGTGGAAAAGAACCGCCTGGTTTTCCTTACAACTGAAGCCCATCAGACGTTGTAGGAGCTCGACGCCGTAGTTCCGCCCCGGCCGGTCCAGTTGGTGTGGAAGAACTCGCCGCGGGGACGGTCGACGCGCTCGTACGTGTGGGCGCCGAAATAGTCCCGTTGCGCCTGCAGCAGGTTGGCCGGCAGGACCTCGCTGCGGTACCCGTCGTAGTAGGCCAGGGCGCTGCCGAAGGCCGGCACCGGCACGCCGAGTTGAACCGCGGCCGCCACCACCCGCCGCCAGGATTCCTGGCTCTCCTCGAGAGCGGCGGCGAAATGGGGCGCCAGCAACAGGTTGGCGAGGCCGGGGTCGGCGTCGAAGGCCTCCTTGATGCGCCCGAGAAAACGCGCCCTGATGATGCAGCCGCCGCGCCACATCAGGGCGATGCTGCCGTAGTCGAGCGGCCATTCGTGCTCGGCCGCCGCGGCCCTGAGCAGCTGAAACCCCTGGGCGTAGGAGCAGATCTTGGAGGCGTACAGGGAGCGGCGCACGTCCTCGACGAAGGCGGCGCGGTCGCCGTCGAAGCCGCGCTCCGTCCCCTTGAGAACCGCCGCCGCCCGCACCCGCTCCTCCTTGAGAGCGGAGAGGCAGCGCGCGAAGACGGCCTCGGTGATGGTCGCCGCCGGGGCTCCGAGCTGCAGCGCCTCGATCCCCGTCCACTTGCCGGTCCCTTTCTGTCCGGCCGTGTCGAGGATGACGTCGACCATCGGCTTGCCGGTCTCCTCGTCGGTGCGCTCCAGGATGTCGCCGGTGATCTCGATCAGGTAGCTGTCGAGCTCTCCCCGGTTCCACTCGCGGAAGACGGCGCTCATCTCCTGGGCGCTCATCCCGCAGACCCGGCGCAGCAGCGAGTAGGCCTCGCAGATCAACTGCATGTCGCCGTACTCGATGCCGTTGTGGATCATCTTGACGTAGTGGCCGGCCCCTTCGGGTCCGATCCAGTCGCAGCAGGGGGAGCCGCCGTCGACCCTGGCGGCGATGGCGCGGAAGATCTCCCCGACGTGGGGCCACGCCTCCTCGTTGCCCCCCGGCATGATGCTCGGCCCCTTGAGGGCCCCCTCCTCGCCCCCGGACACCCCGGTGCCGATGTAGAGGATCCCCTTCCCTGCGAGGTCGCGGGTCCGCCGCGTCGTGTCCCCGAAGTTCGAGTTGCCGCCGTCGATCAGGATGTCCCCTTCGTCGAGGAGGGGGAGGAACTCGGCGATCACCCTGTCGACCGCATTCCCGGCCTGCACCATCAGCATGACGCGGCGGGGCGGCGCGAGTCGGGAGACCAGCTCCGCGGGTGAGCGGGCGCCGAGGATCGGCAGGCCCTTGGCCCTGCTCTCGAGGAAGGCGTCGACCTTGGAGGTGGTACGGTTGTACACGGCCACGGTGAAGCCGCGGCCGGCCATGTTCAGCACGAGGTTTTCCCCCATCACGGCCAGTCCTACCAGACCGATGTCGGCCTGCATACAGTTTCCTTTCTGTTCGTCCATTCTGGTCAATCCGGCTACCGGCCGCCCGGCCCCGACCCTCCCGGCTCGAGGTGCCAGAACACCCCGTTGACGGCCAGCTCATCCCCACCGCCCGGATACCAGCCGTACGCGGTGAGAAAATGGCGCGGCTCGAACTCGATGGTCGGTGTCGTGAAAGAATGGCCCGGGGGGTCGGGCAGGAGCACGAACTTCTGCGCGGCGAGCAGGTCGGCGGTCCCATCGGCGCTGCCGTCCTGCCAGGTGGCCGCCCCGTCCAGGCTGACGCGGGCGACGACCCTGCGGTCCCGGTACCCGCCCGAGTGCGTGACAACAACCGTACGGCTGGGAGCGAAGTAAACACTCCCCCGGTGTCCATACCAGTTGGTCCACCCCGCCGCCCTGAAGGTGCGGCCGGCGTCGGTCGATTCGAACAGGACCCCCTGTTTGATCGCGGGCCCGGGGTTCCCCGTCCTCGCCAGGAACTCGTCCGGATCCTCGTCGGGGATGGACGACCGCTGGCAGCGCGTCATCAGCAGGATGCGCTCCCCGTCGCCGGGATCGACGGCGAGGTTGGACTCGTGGGGATTGAGGAAGGGATCGACCCGGGTGGCATCCCCCCAGGTGCGGCCGTCGTCGCTGCTGCGCAGGACCAGGTCCCCGAAGAGGTCTCCGGCCCGCCCGCCGTACATCTCTCCGGAAGCAGGGGGCCAGCGGTCGGCGTGAGCGGGGGCGGGGACGATCGTGGTCGTGAACATCAGGGTGCCGTCGGGCAGCTCGACGAAGGTGCGGTTTCCGTCTTCGTGGAAGCACATGTCGGGAACGCCGGGCGGGATTGTTCCGAAGTCGGTGGCCGACCGCTGCCAGGTGGTCCCTCCGTCCGCCGAGTGGGATACGTGGAGGTCCTGGCCGTACAGCCCTCCGGGGTACTCCCGGTCGGAGCTGTGGCTCAGCCACAGGCGGCCGTCCCGGCCGATGCCGATGCCGTGGAGGACCTGCGGGTGGTGGAGTTCCGGCATCTCCACCGGGACCGGGGTCCACGAACGGCCCTGGTCCGCGCTCCGGTAGAGGGGGCCGGTCTGGGTGTTGAGCCAGACGGTCCCGTCCAGGTGCCGGGCCATGCTCATCATCGACCGCTTCAGAACGCCGGTCGGAACTATTTCAACTTCGCCGTCGAGGACGACGGCAACCGGGCCGCTCACCTCAATTCTCCTCTTCCTTTCCGGTTGGGCTGGAACGGAATGGAAAGGACGCTGTTTAACCGAGCCGGTGCGAGCCGCCGACAGACCGCAGCCGGCTCCTCGGGGCACCCCGGAAGCCGATCCCTTACCTTGCCGGGAAAGAGCGAAAGGACGCGGCAAGATGAAGACGATCCTGTTTCTCGACGACTGGATGCTCGACTCCAGGCGCAACATCGCGCGGCGGTTCTGCAACCCAGAGCTGCTCGACGCCGACCTCACCCTCGAAGGCTCCGCCGCGGGCGGAGAGGAGCTGGCCGGGCAGACCTCGGTATACCCCAACTACCTCCGGGATCCGGAGACCGGCCTCTTCAAGATGTGGTACCAGAAATCCGGCGCCCTCGTGGTCCCGGGGATGAACTTCAACTCCATCCTCTGCTACGCCGAAAGCGACGACGGCATCGACTGGCGCAAGCCCGACCTCGGGTACTGGCAGCAGTACGGCTTCGACGAATCGATCCGCAACGCCGCCGGCTTCGACGCCTACCCGACGGTGACCGGCAAGACCACGTACGACCCGTTCGACTCCGACCCGGAAAGGCGCTACAAGCTGACGGCGATGGAGATCGTGGGAGACATCCGGGACAACGACATCACCGGCAGGCTGTACACCTCCCCGGACGGCATCTCCTGGAAGATCGGGGGGTGATGACGTCGACGGCGTCGACCTCCGGGTCGTCGAGCAGGTCGCGGTAGCCGGTGCAGGACTTCGCCGCCCCCCACTGCGCGGCGCGCTCGCGGGCGCGGTCCCCGTTCGTGTCGCAGACGGCGTGAAGCTCGGCGCTGGGGGCGTTGGCGTACCCGTGGGCGTGGAGCCTGGCGATGTTGCCCGCTCCGATGATTCCGACGCGGACCTTGCTCATTCCGGCGTCAGAGGGACCGGTTGTCCACGGAGTATCCGGTGTTTCCCCCCAACTGCCAGACCCCCCGGAAGAGGGTGCGCCGCTTGGGCGGCATCGCCATGATGACATCGTGGGCGAGATCGAGCTTGTGCCACTGGGCCCAGAGGGAGTTGTAGCAGTTGAAGACGGCGCAGCGGGAGTTGCGGGGGTTGGTCCAGTCGTTCGAGCCATGGGCCAGGCTCTCGGTGAAGATCACTGCCGATCCCGCCGGACAGGAGTAATCATCCATGACCGCGCGCATGCCGTCTTCCCAAGGAGAACCTCCGATATTCGCCTCCCAGGGGTCGGGGCCGCCGTAGTTGAAATGGGCCTTGTGCGAGCCGCTCAGGAAGGAAGTGCCGCCCATGCCGGCCTTTACTTCCTCCAGCTCCCAGACGACGCGGGTAAGCCCGGAGAAGATCTTCTTTCCCGCGGCCTGGTAACGCATGGCGTTGGCCTGCTGGGGCGGGCGCACCACGTGCGGCAATGCCCCGCCGGCAGACGGCTTCCAGCCGGGGGGGCGGACGCTCACGAAGGAGCTTTCGCAGCGAAACCCGTAGCACTCTTCGAGGTCGAACGGCTCTTCCGAGAGAATTTCCGTGAGGATGCCGGCGACCGCGGGGTGGTCGAGCAGGTCCTGCAGGGCGCCTTCGTATCCCTTCCTGGCCCCGGCGTAGCACTCTGCTTTCATCGGCTCGATCTCCGCGTCCGAAAGCACCGAAGGCAGGAGGATCCAGCCGCGCAGGTCGAAGAAGAACTTCTGCTCGTCGGTCATGGGGGCGGGATCTGAAGGTTTTCGGGCTGAGTTCATTTCGTTCACCGTTTGGCTTTGGATGGCGCTATGGGTTTGATGGCGCTGCCCCGCGGTAGCGGGTCCTCAAACGAGGTACTTCCCCGGGACCCGCGTGCCCTCGTACTCGGCCGCGGCGTCGCGGTTGGCGATGACCTCGGGGATTTCTCCCTCCCAGTTGTCCGGCACGGTCAGCGGCCGCCGGTGCCAGGCCAGGATCAGGGTGCGGCGCACGCCGGTCAGGTTGCGGTGCGCCGAGTGCAGCAGGCGGGCGTCGGCGATGGTGAGCGACCCGGCCTTCACCATCACGTCCTGCTGGTCGGGGTGGTCGCTGAACATGACCGGGTGGTCCTCGTCGATGAAGCGGGCCCCCTTCTCGTGGGCCGGCACCAGCCGGTCGTGCAGCTCGTGGCGCTCGAGGTGCGACCCGGGGATCACCTTGAGGCAGCCGTTCTCCACCGAGGTGTCGGACAGGTAGTAGGACAGGAACACGATCTGCGGCCACGGGGAACAGCTGAACGGGTCGTTCCACTGCATCCAGTCCTGGTGCCAGTAGAGCGCCGGCTCCCCGGGGTCCTTGGTCAGGATGATGATGCCGCCGGTGCTCTCGAAGTCGCCGAAGCCGATCTGCTCCAGCACCCGCCGCGAGGCCGGCCACTCCAGCAGCCGCTGGATGACCTCGTTGTCCTTGCCCTGGACGCCGACGTGCTGCCCCTGGTAGCGGAACTCGGCGGCCATGACGTGGTGCTCCATCAGCCGCTCCGACTCGTCGCGCAGCTCCTGCAGGAAGCCGTCGGTCAATACATCGTCGACCACGCAGTAGCCGTCGCGAATCAGCTGCCGGCGCTTGGCCGCGGCCTGCTCCGGTGTCATCATCAAGCTCTCCTTCTCGATCGGTCGGTGGTTCTGTTCAATCCAATGAAGCCTTGATGCGGCCCCAGGCGGTGGGCTCAACCGCGGAGTCGCCGGACGTCCCGGCGGAGCCGAGGAGCAGACCGTCGAAGAATTCACTTGCATCATGGACGCCGAACCTGGAGTCGGGCCTGTCCAAAAAGTAAAAGCCATCAGATGCGGTAGGTGTAGCGTGGCCTTTGTTGTCATGGTCAGAGACCCAAACGTCGAGCCCGATCACCTTTCCCCCGGATAGCTGGGACACGACACTGCCCTCTGGTTCCACACTGTTCAATCGATCCCAGCAGGTGACGTAAAACTCGACCGACCAGATGGTCGGATTTTCGCCGTACGCACCTCCGGCACCCTCGGCATAGGGAGGAAAAACCATCCACCAGGAACCATTCATATTATTCTGTGGCACTGAAACTTGCGGTCCTGCAGGTACGCGGGGGACCGCCTCGTACTGTTGGGCTTGCCTGTTCGACATCATTGGTTTTCCTGCATTTATGGCCTCCTCTTCCTGGGCAAGCTCTTCGTAAACAGGAAGGGGAAGGTATTGACCACCGGAATGATCTCCGTCGACGCGTAGAGTGAAGCTGTCGCCGCGAGACCGGAAGAATACGGGAAAATCCTCGTCGGTTATGGCTATGTACCTGTCGTCGACAACCTGGCCTGCGCAATAAATTTTCCCGTCCTCAGTCCAACCCAACCAGATACGAAAATCGAAGTTGGAAGGGCCGGCCTCGTAATCGACATATGCTGGTGAATCCAGGTTGAAATCCAGGGTGGTCAAAACCGGTTCACCCAGGATATCCTCCCAGTCCACTACAACCCCGTCATCGAGGTTGATTACAGCCAGGGCTTCATCTGAGAGATAGCTGATCGGGATCAAACGGTTTCCGACGTGCGCGGAAAGCGGGGCGGCACAGGCTGAGACCACCAGCGTCAAGGTTAGCAAAGGCTTGAGCCACCCCCATCTCCGGATTTTGGGCCCCCCGGGACCTCCAGATCGGCAGACATCAATCAACTCCAAGGTCGCTCCCCCGCGGCCTGATCCGGTGTCATCATCAAGCTCTCCCTCCGGTTCGGTTCGGGGGCCCAAAATCGCCATTTGCAGCGGCGCAAACCAGCGGGGATATTTCCGCACCGGACACCGGAAACCCACCCGACAACCGGAGACAAACCCGCCATGCCCTCTACCCGCGCCGAGGCCGTCCTGCTCGACGACGAGCAGGTGCGCAGCTACATCGCCAACGGCTACCTCAGGATCGACCTCCCCTCCGTGCCCGCGGAGGTGCACGAGGCGATCGCCGTCAAGCTCGACCGCATGCTCGAGCTGGGACCCAACCTCGGCAACAACCTGCTGCCCCATACCCCGGAGTTCCGGCACGTCCTCAACTCGCCCGAAGTGCGCGGGGCGCTGAGCAGCCTGCTCGGGCCCGACTACATCGAGCACCCGCACCGGTACTGCCACAACATGGCCCCCTTCGACGAGGCCCCCGAGGACCTCGCCGAGGCGGTCGGCCAGCGCTGCCACCAGGATTCGTACACGCCGATGTCGCGGCCTCGGCAGCACTACCCCCGCTACGCCCGCATCATCTACTACCCCCGGGCCACGCCGGTGAAGCACGGGCCGACGCACGTCACCCCGGGCACGCAGTTCAACAAGACGGTCACCGGCGAGGACCGCGCCGGGGCCCTGCCGATGGAGGGGCCGGCCGGCTCCCTGTGGATCACCCACTTCGACGTCGTCCACGGGGCGGGAATCAACCTGTCGGAGCGGACGCGGCACATGATCAAGTTCATCTACCTGCGCCGGAGCGGGCTGAAGGCCCCCGCCTGGAAGTGCCAGGACCTCCAGTGGAAGAACCCGGAGAACCTCGAGGCGCCGTGGGATCTCGAGGTCGTCTGGTCGCACATGTGGGACTGGATGTGCGGCAAGGAGGACCGCTGGGACAGCTTCCGGTCCGCCCACGGCAACGGAGGCGGCAACGGAGGCGGCAACGGAGAGGACCTGATCGCCGCCCTGGAAGGGGACCGGCCCCCCGCCGAGATGCTGGCTTCCATCCACCGGGCCGCGGCCCTGGGACCGCGCGCCGCCGGGGTGGTGCCGGCCCTCGTCCGGCTGCTCAACGGGGGGCACGAGCCGGTGCGCGCCGCCGCAACCTACGCCCTGGGGGCCATCGGGGAGCCGGCGGTTCCGGAGCTGATATCGAGACTGGAAGAGGCCGGACGCCGCGGCTGGGTCGAGGGGGAGCCGGCGTACTGGAGTGAGGGAACCGTGCAGATGATGGACGAGGCCCACGCCCTCGGGGCGGTCGGCAAACCGGCGATCGCTCCCCTGACCGGGCTGCTGGATTCGGCCGGGGAGTGGGGGCGGATCAACGCCGCCTTCGCGCTCGGGGAGATGGACTCGAGGGCGGCCGGGGCGGTGCCGGCCCTGACCCGCTGCCTCGAGGAGGACTCGCACCGCATCGTGCGCACCGCCATCGACGCCCTCGGCACGATCGCGGACGAGCCCAAAAGCTACCTGCCGCGCATGCGCCGCTTCCTCGTCGAGACCCGCCCCGACTGGGAGGAGGTGCTGACCGGAAAGCGGGCCTGGATGGCGCGCGACCAGGTGCGGGTGAACGCCGCCACCGCCATGGCGCGCCTGGGGGCGCAGGCCGGCTCGGCCGAAAAGGAGCTGGTGCAGGCGCTGGACGACCCCTGCGGCTACGTCAGCCTGATGGCGACCGACGCCCTGCGGCAGCTCAAATCGCCCAGCGCCGAAGAGGCGGTGACCGACCTGGTCATGGCCCAGCGCTGGGACTCGTCGCTCTACCAGGAGCGGCCCTGGTAGGCAGGAGGAGGAGGGGAGATGCAGCTCGACGACAGCCATTTCGAAGCCTTCATGGAGCAGGGGTACGCAGTGGTCGAGGGATTCTACCCCGAGGAGACGCGGGCCCGCATAGCCGCCCTGCTGCGCCGGATCATGCCCCCCTGGGAGGAGCTCAGGGACAACCCGCCCGAAGACGGCATGCTCAGGGACGACTTCCCGTACGAGGAGCAGTACTTCAACCACCTCATCCTCGATCCCGACCTGATCGCCTTCGTGCGGCGGGTGCTCGACACCGAGAAGATCCACTTCCGCTACGCCCACAACTGGACCCGCTACCCCAACGGACCGAGGGACCACCGCCTGCACCGGGACAACGGCAACAACTCGCTGCTGCCGCCGTGCGGCGACGTCCGCTACGGGCAGATCAGCACCTGGTACTTCCCCGAGGACGTGGCGGAGGACCAGGCGCCGATGATGGTGATCCCCAAGAAGTACGGGGACGACACGGCAAAGGGAGTGATGCTGGCGGTGCCGGGAAACACGCAGATGATCTTCAATACCTATTTATGGCACACGGCCACCACGTTCCGGGGGAGCGAGGGGCAGCGCTACTCGGTGACCCGGATCTACGGCCGGGCCGACCACTACTGGGAAGGGGTCAGCAGCTACACCAACCTGGGGTCGGTGGAGCATTTCCGGGAGTTCATCGGCTCGATCAGCGCGGAGAAGCGGGAGCTGTTCCGGTTTCCCCCGGCCGGGCATTCTTACTACGATGTGGAGACCCTGGCGGCGCTGGAGGAGCAGTACCCGGGGTGGAACGCGGGCGGGGAGTATGGGTAGTGCGATGGGAGCCAGGGAGTTGGGGTCTCAGTTCTTCTGCAGCGCCAGCCACCGTTCCCACCAGAGCCGCACCCGGTCGGGCAGGGCCGGCCCGATATTCTCGGCCACCCGCCACTGGAAACGCTTGTCCGGCTCGAGCCTGGGTTCGTCAGGGTCGTACTTGCACAGCCCCCCAGTCAGGACGAGCCGCTCGTTCACGCCCGGGGGCAGCTTCCCGCGGTGGATGGTGTTGCCGTCCCAGAACAGGGTCTGCCCCCGCTTGAGGACGACGTTCTCCATGCCGGGAAGATCCCTGTGCTTGTTGGAGACGAGGGCGTCCCGCTCCTCGTCGGTGCGGTAGCGGCTCTGGCTCCAGGGGACCAGCCACAGGCAGCGGTCGTCGATCAGGGCAAGCTGCCAGCGGAAGTTGGTCTTCGGCTTGTTGAGCAGGGCCATCTCCTCGTCGTAGGGGAGGTCGCGGTTCGTCCCCCCGACGTCCCGGTGCCAGCCGGTGTCGTAGGATTCCCGGGCGTTGCGCAGGTGGACGTAGCCCAGCCGTAACTCCTTGCCCAGGAAGGCCTCGACGTATTGCAGCAGCTTCGGGGTCAGGAAGTGCTCGCCGAACACGGGCTCGCCGAATTCGGGGGCGATCAACCCGAAGATCGCCCCTGCGTCGGGCCCCATCCCGGCGACGTCCACCTCTCCGGACCGCACCTTGTTCCAGACGTTCCAGGAGGCGGTCTCGAGCCGTTCCAGCATATCGGGGTCGAAGACGTCGTCGACGATGAAATACCCGCGGCCGGCGAAGTCCTCTTTCTCTCTCTCGATACTCATCGAAATCCCTCCCAGGGCCTTCGTAGCTGATTCGGTTTCTCCATATATAATGAAGCCAATTCCGGGGCGGCCAACCCGGCGGGTGTTCTCGCGGGATGTTGCGGGAGTCGGAGTGTGTCCAACCGCACACACGATTGTGTAGCAGAACACCCAGGTGCGCCTGGGTGAGGCGTCCTGTCAGCTGAGGATCCTGGTCATTCAGCAACCAATCCCACCGAAACAGCTTGCAACTTGGAACGCGGTTCATGGAATGGCCGGTCATGCCCAAGCCCTTTCCTGAAACCCGAGTCTCCCTGCAATAACCAGGCGCCACCGGCGGGCGGCCAACCTCGCGCCACAGGAAATCTCATTCCTGGCATAGCCATTGCTGACGGATAACCGTCAGTATGAATAAATGCCGCGGCCTCCCGAGCGGGGCTGACTGCTTTTAACCATCAAATCAGGGACTGCGGGCAGATCGGCAGTCCAAGGGATTTCGAACCCTGACAACGCCAGCGATCACACCGGAACAGGTGCCGTCAGGAAATCTGACGGATGAAAAGCCGACCGGCAGGCCCGGGTCTGGCGAGGAGTTCATGGGGCCCGGTTTCGGTATCGTCCGCTCATTCCTCTGGCTGATTCTTCTGCTTGCAGGGGGGATGGTAGGCTTGGCCGGCCTCCTGAGTTGGCATTTCGGCATGGATGTAACCGTGGAGGGGCAGGGCGTCGTCGAGCCCCGGGACCGTCACCAGGTAAAGACAATGATCGGTGGCATCATCAAGGAGGTTCACGTCAGGTCGGGGCAGCGGGTAGACGCAGGAGACCTGCTGGTGATCCTGGACGATGCAGACTGGCGTACGGAGCTCCAGAAAATCGAGGCGGACCTGGAGGTAAACCGGAGCCAGCAGCGAGAGATCGAGGAGCAGATCGAGCAGGACCGGAGGACCAGGAGCGCCGAGGTAGTAGAAGCACGGCTGAATCTGGAGCGGATACGGATTCAGTTGGAGCAGATAGTGGCCGAGCAAACTCTGTATTCCACGGTTGCCCTGGTGCCTGAGGGAATAGCCCGGCGCCCTCTTCAGGACCTGCTGCCGGTCCGACTGGCGAACGCAGCCCTGCGGGAGGGAAAAGCCGACCTCGCCCTGGCAGAGCAGCGGCTAAGGGCCGTCGAAGGAAGGGGACAGGAGCTGCGAACCCTGGAGAAACGGCGGGGGAAATTGGAAAAGGACCGTACCCTGGTACGAAGCCGATTGGCACAGACCAGGATCGCTGCTCCAGCCAACGGAATGGTGCTGGCCCGGGAACTGACACGGAGGGTGGGGGACAGAATCGAGGCGGGGGAGGGAATCCTGGAGGTGGCGGGAACAGATGCCTGGCAGGCAAAGGTAATGATAAAGGAAATGGACCTTCCCCAGATAGCGGCGGGCCAGCAGACCAGGCTCTACATGGACGCTTTCCCGCATATGGAATACAAGATTTTCGAAGGGGTGGTGGAAGAGGTGCCAACCACTCCGTCAGAGGTGGCTCCGGACGGATGCGCGGTGTATTCCGTGAGGGTATCGATTCTGGATCCGGTTGTATCAGACGAGGAACGAGTGTACTCCCTGGCGAACGGGATGAATACCCAGGCGAAGGTGGTGGTGAATCGCGGGCGGATTCTGGAACTGTGGTGGAAAAAGGTGATGAAGTCTGGAGACAGGGCGGGTAGACATGATTTTCACCTGCAGCAGAGTGGTTGAGGGGAAACGGGAGCGGTCAGGTGGGTCAGATAGTCCAGATCCTGAAGCTTTTACGGCCATATTGGGGATACATCGGACAGGCTCTTTTGGTCGCTGTGTTGACGATGCTGTTGCAAATTCCGGGCCCTTATTTTACGAAAATCCTGATTGACGACGTATATCCCAACCAGGATTGGGATTTGTTGGCATTTGCTTTGTTGCTGGGTGCTTTAATATCGATAGGACTAGGTGGAATGGGTTTTTTGGGGGATTACTTCGCTCAGTGCGTGGGTATCCGCATGGGATTCGATTTTCAGTCCCTGTTTTACAGGCATATCCAGTCAATGGATTTCAGTTTTTTCGACCAAAGGGAGACGGGTGAGATATTGTCCAGGTTCAGGGACATGAGATCTTCAGTGGGAAACATAGTCGGGATAATCAATACATCGCTAATGAATACCCTCCAGTTACTGATTTTCCCCCCAATCCTTTTCCTGATAAACTGGAAATTGGCACTTATCAGCTTGGCAGTTTTGCCTTTTGATACCTTATTGGTTTTAGTGACGCGGAAATACTTACGGAGATTCTCTGAGAAGTTGACAAAAAAAACTGCGGAATTATCCGCAAAAAATTACGAATCCATTCACGGTATCCGGACGGTGCAGGCTCTTGGATGGGAAGCTGGATTTTATGGAAAATTGGAGAGCCTGTTTTCGGCAATTTCCAGGCTGAGCGTCAAGTCGACACTGTTCCAAGGAGGTTCAGGGTTTATTGGGGGATTGATCAATACGGGAGGGACGTTGGCATACAGCTGGTATGGCTGGTCCCAGATCCTGAAGGGAACAATGTCAATAGGGAGTTTTATGGCATTTACAGCTTACGTGGGGTATTTATATGGACCGATAAGAAATTTGATTGAGTTGGTCCGAACCATCGAACTGACCCTTGTGCACACGGGTCGATTTTTGGAAGTGTACAATGAAAAACCGGAAATTCAGAACGTCCCGAAAGCTCCGCGTCTGAAAGTTACAGAAGGAGAGGTGCATTTCAAGAACGTGAGCTTCTCGTATGACGGGGAGAATAAAGTACTCGACGGGGTAAATTTGGTTTTTGAACCGGGTACAACGGTAGCCCTGGTAGGGAAAAGTGGATCTGGAAAATCCACCCTGGCGAAAATGATTCCAAGATTTTACGATCCCATGGAAGGTGAGATCCGGATTGACAACCAGAATGTCCGGGAAGTCGGATTGAGATCGCTGAGGCAGCAGGTTGGCTTTGCTTTACAGGGCAGTACCTTGTTTCAGGGAAGCATTATGGAAAACCTGAGATTTCATCGAGATATTCCCCAGAATCTGGTAGAAGAAGCGGCCGAAGTCGCCTGCATTCATGAGTTCGTAGCCTCACTTCCAGAAGGGTACGAAACGGTGGTTGGAGAACAGGGGGTCAAATTTTCGGAAGGACAGAAACAGCGGATCGCCCTTGCCCGTGCATTGCTGATGGATTCTCGAATTCTGATTTTGGATGAGCCGACTTCGAACCTTGACGAGGAATCCGAGTACAATGTCCAGGAGGGTTTGAGGATGGTGCTGGCCGGACGAACGACGATAATGATCGCGCACCGGCTCTCAACGATTCGGAGGGCAGATCAGATTGTGGTGTTGGAGAGGGGCAGAATAGTTGAACAGGGTAACCACGATTACCTGATCCAGAAAGGAGGTGCCTATTGGGAACTTTTTGAAAGAACGGCCCGGATTTAATCGAATTGGGCAGTTTCACATAAAAGAGAGGAGGTTCGTATAAGGAGAAAAACATTGACTATGAACTATCTAACCCCCCCCTGATATATTTATATAAATCAAAGGAAATTTCATGAAAGCAATGATCAAACCATTTCGGAAAAACAACCGCGAATTCGTCGCGTATAATGCCGAAAAAAATCTCATGGATAAAATGTCCGAATTGGGTGACAATGCGGTAGATCATGGGACGGTAGCTACCGATACGGTTGAGGTCGGCCCTCTTAAATTTCATTGGGCGATGAAGTCCCCGATTAAAGTCCAAAGCAATGGGGAAAGTACAACGTTTGGACTTTCCGGCGGTACGGGCGTGGAAATAGGTATAACAATCAAGCACCGCGAAAGTGGGGGAGGCTCCGGTGGTATCCCTAGGGATGGAAATCCCTTTTATGATCCCTCCACAGGAAGTTCTGGTGAAGGAGACGGGCATCGGAAAAGGCCGCAAGGATAGCGTCGGTGATTAACTCTCGGGTCTAGTCCGAGATATTGTTATGGGACAGGGCCATACCGAAGGTTGGTCCTGTCCCAGATTAAATAAATCAAGGTTAATGCCCAATCTCGAAACGGAGACGGAAATGGTTCGGGAAACTAAACCATGCGCCAGCAATTTTTCAGCTTGGCCCGAAGCAGTCAATATTTCAGTCAAAAGGGGTTTCATACTATCCGGGATGTTGTTCGTTCTCCCCTCGATGATTATTGATGTTGCAATCTATTTAGGTCTTGACCCCGACGTTGACTCCTTTGAAGATGGATATAATCTGATTGCACTTTATATCTTTATCGCCATTTTCGTTTTGTCCCTCATTAAATATTTCGCCCGCATACCAATCCAGAAGATGTTTTTTTGTCGAATTCCCTCTGTATGGGATATTGTCATATGGTCTTGTGTTGGATTGATTCTCGGTTCGGTTAGAATCCTCCCTTCTTTGAGGGAAGGATACAGGTTTGAAGAACCACTTTTTTTCCTGTTTATGTTTTACGCACTAATTCTTAAATCAATATTATATCCATTGGTTGAAGAGCCAATATATCGCGGCATAATTTTTGTGGCATTGTACAATTGGAAAGGAAACAGGTTTATCGCCTACGTAGGGTCTTCCTTTATCTTTCTGTTCTATCACTTCGTATCTTTTATTCCTTTGGGATTTAATTCCCTGAGTTATTTTCATATTGTCTTTATTCTCCTCTTTGCTTTTATAGCGGCATATCTGTATGACCGAAGGGGGAATATTTTGCTATGTATGTTGGTTCACGGAATTCCAAACGGCTCTGATTTTATCGGCGGCCTCCTGGGATATCTCCTGGGTGTCCGATCTCCTGGAGATAATCCGGCTATTCCTTCCCTCTTCGAATGGTAAAGTTTAAAGGTTGCGGAGACCGGTTTTTTTCGCTAGGATAGTATTCATCATTGTGGTTTTCCATTCCAGAAAAAATGTCCTTAACCGTTCTCCTTATCGTTGTGGTTCTGTCTGGCCTCTACACCTCTCTCTGGGGCGCCTTCAAGGATTCCCCCTTTGAGGGGTTAAAGCCGCGCACCTTCCCCCGCAGCATCTGGTTCAGCCTCGCCATTTTTCTGGTGCTGTATCTCCTTCCCCCGTTCACTCACCGGCTGGAGGGGATCGGAATGTTTCAGCTGTTCTTCCTGGTCATGGGGATCGAGCGCTTCCTCGCCGAGATCTACAAGGGGTTTTTCCGGTCCGAAGACCAGGAGAAGTACTTCGTCCCCTCCCGAATCACCTTTTTCGGGCGCCACGTCGAGAGCGACCTCCTTCGTTACTCCGTCGGCACCGTTATCGTCGCAGCGGTTTTCGCTGTGACCCTGATAGATGTCCCGGTCGACCGCTTCCTCTGGTTCCTCCTCATCGCTTATGCAACCGGCCTCGTGGTGTCCCTCGGGGGTGCTTACAAGGACGCTCCGTTCGAGGGGTTCAAACCGCTGAAGTTCCAGCGGTCCGGGATCGTCCTGGCCCTTCTCAGCCCGCTGTTCTACTTCCTCAACGACCCCGCCGCCCCGGTTTCTGCCGGGTTTCTCATCTACATGAACGGGGGCCTCGAGCGCTTTTCCATTGAATACTACAAGACCTACGTGCAGCGCAACATGTCCGGGAAGTTCCGCCCGGATCTCCAACGCCTCGAGCAGTTCGTCCGGACCCGCGAGAAGTTCCATTACCTCGCCCTGGTGATCATCGCCGCCCTCGCGGTGCTCTACGTCGTCGAGGTGCGCGCCTTGTAATCGCCGCCGGTTTCCGCCTGATTCCACGGCGGAGACTGTTCAGTGAAATACGATGCCGTCATCGTCGGTTCCGGGTTCGGCGGGGCCTGCGCCGCCTGGCGCCTTGTCCGCGCCGGCCTGAAGACCCTCCTGGTCGAGCGCGGCGGCTGGCCGCGCCGGGACGAAAGGGACTGGAGCCAGCGGGGAATCCTGATCGAGAAGCGGTACCAATCCGCTTCCCCGGTGTCCGTGCGCCAGTACGGGGCCAGAGAAGCCGAGCCGCTCCATCCCAACGAGGTGGTCGGCGGCAACTCGGTCTTTTTCGGCGGGGCCTCCCTGCGCCTGCGTGAAACCGATTTCGAGAAATGGCCGATCTCCTACGGTGAGCTGGAGCCCTGTTACACCGAGGCCGAGGACCTGCTGGCCGTTCACGGGCAGGCCGGCGCCGACCCCTGCGAGCCGCCCCGGTCCACTGACTATCCGCGGGCCCCGGTCGAGCTCGCCCCCCCTGCCCGGCGCATCCGCTCGGCCGCCGAACGGCTCGGCCTCAAACCGTTTCCCCTGCCGATGGCCATCAACTTCGACGATCCGGAACGGCCGCAATGCATCCGCTGCTCGACCTGCGACGGGTTCCCGTGCCGGATCGAGGCCAAGAACGACATGACGGCGACGGCGCTGCGCCTCGGGCAGGAGGCCGGGCTCGAGATCGTCGCCGGCCTGGCGGCCACCCACCTGGAGGTCTCGGGTGACCGCGCCGAGGCCCTGCACGCGGTGGCCGTCGCCGGCGAGCCCGGGACGCGCCGTCTCGAAGGGGAGCGTTTCTTCCTCGCCGCCGGAGCCCTGCATACCCCGGCCCTGCTGCTGCGGTCCCGCCTCGACTCGCCCGGGGCCCGGTGGATCGGCCGCTGCCTGATGCGGCACTGCAACGGGGTGGTCGCCGGGGTCTTCCCGTTCCGCACCAACCCCGGCAACCTCTTCCACAAGCAGCTCTGCTTCACCGAGTTCTACGAGCGCTTCCGCGCCCGCCACGGCACCGCCGCCGGGGTCATCCAGGATATCTACACCCCGTCGGGCGAGGTGATCTCCCACTTCGCTCCTTTCGGGCTCAAGCGGATCGCCGGGGCCTTCAGCCCCTTCATGCAGAACCTGCTGTGCATCGCCGAGGACGAGCCGCGTTTCGAGAACGCCGTGCGCCTTAGCAGCGGCAGGGACGACTGGGGGGTGGAGGTTCCCCGCGTCGACCACGAGTACAGCGCCGCGGACCTCGAGCGCCGGGACTTCCTCGCCGACCAGGCCCGCCGCGTGCTCAGGGCGGCCGGGGCGTGGAAGACGCGGTTCTACGAGATCGACACCTTCTCCCACGCGGTCGGCACGGTGCGCTGCGCCGGCTCCCCCGAACAGGGCGCCCTCGACCGCGACTGCCGCGTCTGGGGGATCGGGAACCTCCACGTCGTCGACGGCAGCTGCTTCCCGGCCTCGGGGGGCGTCAACCCGAGTCTCACCATCGCCGCCAACGCCCTGCGCGTGGCCGACGCTGTCGCCGGAGGCGCGGCGTGATGCGGGTCGGCCTCGCCGGCTGCGGCGCCATCGGCAGGAAGCACGCCGGAAACCTGCGGGGCCGGGCGGGTCTGCTGTTTTTCAACCGCACCCGGGCCCGGGCCGAGGAGTTCGCCCGGGAGTTCGGCGGCGAGGTGTGCGCGACCTGGGAGGAGCTTCTCGAAAGGGCGGACGGGGTGGTTATCGCCACGCCCCCGGAACGGCACGAGACCGAGACGGTCGCCGCACTGGCTTCCGGGGTCTCCGCGGTCCTCGTCGAGAAACCGCTCTGCCACGAGCCCGACCAGCTCCTCCGCATGGAAGAGGCCGCCGCCCGGCATCCGGGAACCACCCTGATGGTCGCCGAGAACTACTACTACAAACCCTCGCTGCTGAAGCTGAAGCAGCACATCAGCTCCGGGGACCTCGGCGTGATCGAGCGCATCGAGGTGAAGAAGCTGAAGCAGCAGAAGGTTTCGGGGTGGCGCGCCGCCCACGGGTCGCTGCTGGAGGGGGGGATCCATTTCGTCGCCCTGGCCGCCGACCTGCTCGACGCGGCCGCCGGAAGCGAGTGCGGCATGCCGCGTCTGCTCGGGGCGGAGTTCCCCGGCCGGGGCAGCGACGAGGTGGAGCGCCATGCCGTGGTCGCGCTCGAGGTGCCGGGCGGACCGCGGGCGGAGATCCGCTACGCCTGGAACGTGCCGTCCCCGACTCAGGGGATATTCCAGCATTCCCGCATCGCCGGCAGCGAGGGCGGGGTGGTGTTCGAGAGCAACGGGATATACCACTGCGTGCGCTCGAAGCGCCGCCGGGCTCTGGAGTTCCCCGGCTTCGGCGACATGATGGGCTACGCCGGGATGATGGAGGATTTCCTTTCCTGCCTGGAGGACCGCGGCCGTTCGCCCTACTCGAACCTGGCGCGCGCGCGCCGCGACCTGCAGATCGTCTTCGAGGCCTACCGCTCGCTGGGTGAGTAGCGCTGGTTGCCGGCCAGTCGCCTGCCCGGATGAGGGGAACCGCCGACCGGCGGCTCCCGGGGACGCGAGGATGGACCGGCGGGACGGCCGGATCGGACGGAGACCTAGTGGGCGGAATCCCCGGACCGACTCCCAGGCGCGCGGGGATAGACCGGCGGGACGGCCGGACAGGACGGGGAACTGGCAGGCTGACCCTGATTCGGTACCCGGGTGCCCGAGGATGGACCGGCGGAATCAGGTCGGGGTACCTTCTCGGACGAACTGTATTCCGAAACGAAATCGAGTTTCCGCCACAGGAGATTCCATGGCCCTGCACAAGGAACACACCGAGCGTTTCAAGAAGCTCGCCGAGGACGCGAGGAGCCGCATCCGCGAGACGACCGTCGCCGCGGTCAGGGAGCGGATCGATTCGGGCGAGAAGTTCCATCTTGTCGACGTCCGCGAGGAGAGCGAGTGGGCTGAAGGGCATCTGCCCGGGGCCTTCCACCTCGGCCGCGGCATCATCGAACGGGACATCGAGGAGCACTTCCCCGACTACGGGGAGGAGATCGTCCTGTACTGCGGCGGCGGCTACCGCTCGGCCCTTGCCGCCGACAGCTTGCGGAAGATGGGATACGCCAACGTGATTTCCATGGACGGCGGCTACCGCGGCTGGACCGAAGCGGGGTGTCCGATAGTGGAACCCGCGGCCGGGAACGCCGGGCAGGCCATGCAGAAAGGGGAGGAACCATGACCGCAACCACCGCAACTGAGCAAACCCCCCGAGTCCGGAGCATTCCGCAGCGCCTGCTCGGGAAGACCGGCGAGCTGGTCCCGGTGCTGGGCCTGGGGACCGGGCCGGGCGGCCTCGGCATGAAGGACGACGACGCCATCGCCCTCTACCAGCGCGCCCTCGACCTGGGGATCACCTATTTCGACACCGCGCCCGGGTACGGCGGCGCCCACCGGCAGCTCGGCGAGGTCCTGCCGCCGCACCGCGAGGGGCTGTTTCTCGTCAGCAAGGCGTACACCGCCGAGTACGACGAGGCCCTGCGCATCGTCGAGCAGAGCCTGAAGGACCTGCGCATCGACCGGCTCGACCTCGTGTACGTCCACAGCGTCGGCAACCTCGACCCGGAGGGGGTGTTGTCTGACAAGGGGTCGCTCGCCGGATTGCGCGAGGCGCAGCGGCGGGGCATGACCCGCTTCGTCGGCATCACCGCCCACCACATGCCCGACCACTCCGCCCGCATCCTGAAGTCCGCCGACGTCGACGTCGGCATGTTCGCCCTGAACCCGGGGGACCGCCACACCTACAACTTCGAGGAGAAGGTGCTGCCGCTGGCGCGCGCCCAGGACACCGGGGTCGCGGCGATGAAGGTGTACGGCGGCGCCTCGGAGATGAAGTACGAACTCGACGGGGAGGAGCGCTTCCGCCCCACCGCCATGGCCGTCCACGGCTTTTCCGACTACGAGCGCGCCTTCCGCTACTGTCTCGACCTGCCCGGGGTGGCGGTCAACGTCATCGGGATGTACCGGGAAGAGGAGATCGAGCAGAACATCGAGCTGGCCTGCGGGTACGAGCCGCTGGAGGAAACCGAGCTGGCGATGCTGGTGAAGTCAGGGGTCGAGCTCGGCAGAAACTGGGGGGAGCACTTCGGCCCGGCGGGGTGAGTCCCGGGGGCAGCAGCCGGGGGGTCGACACGCACCAGGGCGGGGCGTTTTAGGGGGTTGGTTTCATTCCGGGTGCAACTGCCGCCATCCTGCACCCCGTTGCTTCGGTTGCTGCTTTTCCGGATCCGGCGCCATCCGCAATCCACAACCGCCGCAAAAACTACCTGCCGGATTCCCACTTGGATATAGCTGTATCTATTCGGAGTAAAGTTCCTCCACATCGACCGGCCGCCCCCCTCCTGCGGCGGAGCGGTAGGCAGAGTCGAGCAGCTCGACGGTTCGCCATCCCACCTCAGCGGGCGAGCCGTTCTCCGCAGATCCTGTGATCACGTCCACGAGGTTCGAGGCGGTGGCCTGCATCGGGTAGATCGCGTCATCCCCGGCCAGCGGCTCGAGGGTTTCGACGCTGTGGTCGGGGTGGGTGATGCTTCCGGTGCCCGCGAGGGAATCGAGCGAGACCTGTCCCTGCTCGCAGACGATGTCGGTGCGCAGCCACTCCGGGTCGCCGTGGCGGATGGCGCCGGTGCTGGCGACCGAGGCGAGGGCGCCGTTGTCGAGGCGCGCCGATATGGCGTCGACCACGTCGGTGGCGACGTCGAGGTTCTCCATCAGGGCGGCGGTCCGCACCGGCCTCGCCCCGGTGACGAACAGGGCCAGCCCCGCCGAGTGGGTCACCTGCAGGTGGCCCTGGCCGCCCCCGGACTTCTCGATGTCGGCGTACACGTCCCCGGGACCGACGACGGGGTAGTCGAAGCGCGGCCTGTAGGTCCGGTCGTCGCCGCGCAGGAACTGCAGCACCATCGAGGCGAAGACGGAGTTGACGAGCAGGACCGGGCCGAGCTCCCCGGTCTGCACGACCTCCCTGGCGCGCAGGGTATGCGGCGTGAAGTGCCAGGGGTAGCCGACGATCAGCTCGCGGCCCTTCGCCCTGGAAAGCTCGACCAGCTCGCGGGCGTGGGCGGCGCGCAGCACCATCGGCTTTTCCAGCATGACGTGCAGGCCGGCCTCCAGGCAGGTGCGGGCGACCTCGAAATGCTTCGCGTGCCAGACGGCGACGACGGCTCCGTCGAGCCGCTCCTTCTCCAGCATCTCGCGGTAGTCGGTGTAGGTGCGCTCGACCCCGTACGCTTCGGCGGCCTTCGCCAGGATATCGGGACGGAGGTCCGCGGCGGCGGCCAGCTCCGCATCGGGGTGGGCGAGGACGGCGGGGAAGTGGGCGGTCGTCGCCCACCACCCGGTGCCGATGATGCCGATTCTTGCCTTGTCAGCCATGGTGACCTCGGTTTCGTGAAGAAGGGGGTGTTCTGAACAGGATGACCCTGAAGGTTTCCATCGGTTTCACCGAAGAGGGATCGCCGGGGCATTCGCTGGCGAGACGCTCGGCCCCGGTAAGGGGCTGATGAAGAAGGGGCGCCCGAAAAAAGCCGGTTGACAAGCCCTGTTTTTTTTGGTTTTGTCCGCAACGGCAGCCGAAGGGACCGGCACCCGGCGGCTGCTCCGCCACTGTGATCGCCCACCCTTCTCAAGCCAGCGGGTCCTCGCACCATCATACCAACACCAGCTCGAGCGCGTGTGCCTACCAGTGTTCCGCCTTGGGGCACGGGAGTTCCTCGTTTTCTCAGACCAACGGGTGTACTGGGTGGTGCACTTGCTGGGGCTAGAGTAAACCTGGCACAGGTCTGCGGCGGCGGACGAGTGATCGATTCATCGCGGTGAGTCGGATGCTCGTCCGCCTTTTTTTGCAATCCAGGAAAGGCGAACGATGACCTCTGCTCGAATCAGCACTTTATGGCAAGCCGCCTTTTTTCTCTGTCTGCCGGGACTGGTCGCTGCCCACGTGCGCAACGACCGAGTATACCCGATTCTCTACCTCAGCAACGAGGCGCTGGAAGAGATTCAGCTCGATGACGGTATTGCAGATGAATGGTATGACCTGGCCGGAGAGGCGAACCTGGTTATATCTGATTTTACGGACAAAAGAAGCGGGACGCCGCTCGATCCGTCTGATCTGGATTTTCGCATCTGGTTGGCCTGGCACGACGATCCGGTTCGGCTGTATGTCGCCTTCGTGGGCAGCGATGATGTGTACGAGAATACCCATGATTACGATGTGGAAACCAACTTTCGCAATGTTCTTTGGACGCATGACAGTATCGGGCTGATCGTGGACGGGACCACAGCGGCGGTGGGGGCTTTACTGTAGATCCGACAGAGGAGGAAGTGATCGAGGCTAATGGAAACGCCCAACTATATACCGCCATTTCCCAGACACCTACGGGTCAAAATATCGCTATGGATGGCAGCCGTCCCTCCGGTTGGATTTTTTGGCCTCCTTATGCGGATGGAGGAGGAGGTGTCTTCAGTGAGGCTCCCGTCATCAGCGTGATCGAACTGTACGTTACCCCGTTCGACAGCTGGGAAGGCTGGGACTACCCGGGACAAATGGAAGTCAGTCAGTTGGCCGCCGGCAAAGTCATCGGCTTCGGAATTATAGTGTACGACCACGACCCCGGTGAACGGGAATGGTGGACCCCTGGACGGATGGATTGGCGTAGGGCCTGGCGGAGAGACGCAGACGGATTACTCGACGGTTTCCTGCTGGGTCCCGGAGACAGTGCGGTGGAGTCGGTTTCCTGGGGCCGGATCAAGGCCGCCCTGGAGGTGAAATAATATGGTCAGTTTTCACAAACCAATCGCCTTGTTGGGGTTATGCTGCTGCCTTTGGGAGCAACCGGTCTCAGCCCATGACCGCGAGGGAAGCGTGTTCCTCACATCCGGGGAGGGGGGTTCCGTCAAGCGCATATCGGTCGTAGACAGCACCGATACCCCGTGTTGGATGCCGGACGGCCGAAGCATCCTGTACGTCGCCCATACCAGCAGCGAAAACACCTTTCATCTGGTTTCCACGTCCGGGGAGAAACTGCTGACTGTTCCGGTCCCTTCGCCCATCGTTACCGTGGTGGGAATCTCCATCGCCCCCGACGGTACGGAGATGCTCTTGTCGGGAAGAACCGCAGATCCGGAAGGGACGTTCGACATCTACCGAATGGAACTGGGAGCCGAAGATCCGGAGTTGGAATTAATCGTGCCGGATGGAATCTTTCCGCTCTGGTCGCCCGATGGTGGACACTTCATTATTACCACGTTTCGCAACGGAAACATGGAACTGTTCGTGCCGACCGGTACGGGCAAAATCTTCGCAACTTGACTCAGCACCAGAAGTACGACGGGCGCGGAACGTGGTCTCCGGATGGGGATCGCATTGCTTTCGAAAGCGACCGTTTTGGCAATATCGACCTCTGCGTCGTAGATGTGGCAAGCGGAGAGGTGGTCCGGCTCACCGATTATTCTGGAGAAGATCGAGAACCGTCCTGGTCCCGTAACGGAGAGATCGCATTCGCCTCCGACCGAAATGGCCAGTTCTGCATCTACAAAATGGTTTCGGATGGAACGGAGATGGTGAAATTGACATCGGGGAATTACGACCGGCAGCCGGTCTGGTCCCCGGACGGCGACAGCCTCTGTTTCATCTCCCGGCTGCCCCCGCTTCCCGATACCCTGGGTAGGTAGCCCGGCGGCAGACGGCACAGCGCCATCGGCAAGGAACAACGAAGAAGCGCCTTCCGGCAGCACCTGGAAGGTGCTTTCCTGTTTTCCCCGGAGTGCAAATTGCAGGAATGTGTACTTGAGCGCGGCCTGAAGGGGGTGGCATGTGGATTCCCAGGCAGGCAGCTTCACGGAGAAGCCGGAGCCGCCACGAAGGGAAGAACCGCGTCCCTCATTCGGATGGTCTCTTTCATGGTGTCGGCCTTGTCCATGTCCCACACCTCCTCGTGCTCGTACTCGAGGGTGGCGTAGCCGTCGTACCCCTGTTCGGCGAGCCGCCGCATCAGTCCGGGGAAATCGATCTCCCCGTCGTCCCAGCGCGCCTGGATCTGGCCGGCGGCCCCCTGGCGCAGGTGCACGTGGCCGGCGTACGGCAGCAGCGGGTGCAGCTCCTCTTCCCTGTAGCCGATCGACACGCAGTGGGAGTAGTCGACGCAGATCCTGAGGTCGGGGTTCTGCTGCATGAAGGCGAGGGTCTCGGCCGGGCTCTCCAGCACCGACTCGCGGTGCGGCTCGAAGACCACGTCGACCCCGGCCTTGGCTCCGGTTTCCGCCGCCGCCCGCAGCGCCTCGGAGGAGAGTGCCTGGGAATCCTCGCGGGACATCCCCGGGTGCTCGACACCCGGGACCAGGGTGATCGACTTCAGGCCGGCCGCGGCGGCGAACTCGCAGAGGGCGGCAACCGAATCGGCGTTGCGTTGGCGCATCGCCTCGTCAGGAGAGTTCAGGGCCCGATCCTCGAAGTCCGTGCCGATCAGGGTCATGAGGTTGACGAGCTCGACCTCGACGCCGGCGAGATCCTCTCCGACCCGCCGGGCAACCGCCTGCGGGTCGCTCTCTATCTCACCGACGTCGAGCGGCATGCCGGGGGCGGTGATGAGGTCCATGGCGCCGATCCCGAGAGCCCGGTAGATGCCGGCCGACTCCCGCAGGCTCGCCCCCACCCAACTCCACTGGGCTCCTGCCAGCTTGATTTCGCTCAATTCGGTTTTCCTCGGGATGGGGTAACGGGGAGGTAAAAGAAGGACCAAACAGCGAACTTAACTATCATTTTAGGAGCTCAGGTGTCGAAATGACCATTTCTGTTTTCTTCCCCTGTTTCTGATTTCCAACCGGAATCCATCGGAACCTGCGAGGGGATATTTTTTCCGGAAGTTGACCTTTTTTGTTGTTTTGACAACATCATAGATGGGGTATCCGACGGCACCTAAGGTTCCTCCCAGAATCGCAAAGCCAAACAACCCAAGTACAGCCTCCCCGTCATCCCCGTCCCAATCTGCATCCTCTTCCCAAGGCTCACTCTCCAGATTAACTACCTGTATGACGACAGTAAACCCGACACATGCCCCGAAGATCATGTTCTGCAACACGGTTCTTCCACTTTTCTTCCTTTGGACTTTCTGGTCGGTATCGATGCTCACCTCCGTCAAGGATGAGATGGGCAGTCCGACCTGAACCCGATCCTTGCGCCTTGAAAATCTGATCGTCTTTTCCTTGCTGTAACCGGGTGGGATTTTTTTGACACTGTTCCAGGATTTGGATTCCAGCCACAGGTGGGTATCGTTTCCGTCCACGATCCGAACGGGAATGGATTCGCTTCCGGTGGCTGTCACAGCCCTGGTGCTGTCAGCTCTGTGTTCTATTTCCCATCGAAAATAGAACGAACTGTTCGCCGGATATGTAACTGTTTCCCGGCTGTTCGTCAGGACTACCCGTTCGGGAGATGTCGATTTCGAGGGACGCGTAACCGAACATGCGGTGTGAGCCGCACCGATTCCCAGTAGGAAAAGGGCTGCTGTGCGCGCCCGCTTCTTCATCTCAAGAGAAAGGGCAGGCGCTGAGACTCGGCGCCTGCCCCCTCTGATCATGCTGGCGCCCACTGCCGGGCGCCAGCCAATTCAGACTCCTATGCCGCCCGGACCGCCTCGCCGAGAGCTTTCATCGCGAGCACTGAGGCGAGGTGCCGCCGGTACTCCTCCCCGGCGAACGAATCGCTCAGCAGCTCGACCCCCTGGGCGGCGTTGGCCGCGGCCGCCGAGATCGCCCCGGAATCGCCGGAGCTGCCGTTCATCGCATTCTCCACGCCGAGGTCCCGGAAAGCGGCGTTGGCGATGCCGGTGAAGCCGACGCGGACGTCGCTGCAGCTGCCGCCGTTCCTGGTCACCGAGGCGGCGCACCCGCAGACCGCGAACCGCGACGCCGGGTGGGGGAACTTGGCGTACGAAGAGCCGGTGCCGGCTCCCTGCGAAGGCACCCGCACGTCGAGGATGATCTCGTCGGGGGCCAGGCTGGTCATGTAGAGCTCGACGAAGAAGAAGGAGGCGGCGATCTCGCGTTCCCCTCCGGGTCCCCTGACGCGGACCCGCGCGTCGGCGGCCAGCACCGCGGCCGGATAGTCGGCGGCCGGGTCGGCGTGCGCGAGGCTGCCGCCGATGGTGCCCATGTTGCGGACCTGGACGTCGCCGATGGAGCCGGCCGCCTGGGCGAGCAGCGGGGCCTTCTCACCGACGATGTCGGAGGACTCGATGTCGTGGTGGGTGGCCCCGGCGCCGATGACGACGTCGTCGCCGTCGGTCGAGATCTGCTGCAGCTCGTCGATCTGGCCGACGTCGATGAGGTGGCCGGGCGCCGAGAGGCGCAGCTTCATCGCCGGCAGCAGGCTGTGGCCCCCGGCCAGGAGCTTGGCGTCGTCACCGTGCTCCCCGAGCAGGGAAAGCGCTTCGTCGACAGTGGCGGGACGGTGGTATTCGAATGCTTCGGGTGTCATTTCCTGTCTCCTCTCTCCTTTAGGCCGCGTCCTGGATGGCCTTCCACACGGTCTGCGGGGTCAGCGGCATCTGCAGGTCGCGGACGCCGAGATGCCAGAGGGCGTCGACCACCGCGTTGACCACCGCCGGCGTCGAGCCGATGGTGCCGGTCTCTCCGGCTCCCTTGACGCCGAGGGCGTTGTGGGGGCACGGGGTGACGGTGCGGTCGGTCTCGAAGCGCGGCACGTCGTCGGCGCGCGGCATCGCGTAGTCCATGTAGGAGCCGTTGGTGAGCTGGCCGTTGTCGTCGTACACCGCCCCTTCGAGCAGGGCCTGTCCGACGCCGTGGGTGATGCCGCCGTGGACCTGCCCGTCGACGATCATAGGGTTGACGACGTTGCCGACGTCGTCGACGGCGATGTAGCGCCTCAGCTGCACCATGCCGGTGTAGGGGCAGACCTCGACGAGGGCGATGTGGGCGCCGTACGGGAAGGTGAAGTTGGCCGGGTCGTAGAAGCTGGTGAACTCGAGGCCGGGCTCGAGCCCCTCCGGGTAGTTGTGCGGCACGTACGCGGTCAGGGCGACGTCGCCGAAGCCGACCGACTGGTCGGTCCCCTTCACCTTCCAGGAGGCGTCGACGTACTCGAGGTCCTCTTCTGAGGCCTCGAGCAGGTGGGCGGCGATCTTCGCCCCCTTCTCCTTGACCTTGTCGAGGCTTTTGGTGATGGCCATGCCGCCTACCGCCAGCGAGCGCGACCCGTAGGTGCCCATGCCGAACGGCACCTGCTCGGTGTCGCCGTGGACGATCTCGACGTCATCCATCGGGATGCCGAGGCTGTCGGAGACGAGCTGCGAGAAGGTGGTGTCGTGCCCCTGGCCGTGCGAGTGGCTGCCGGTGTAGACCGACACCTTGCCGGTCGGCTGCACCCGCACCGTGCCGCTCTCGTAGAGTCCGGCGCGCGCGCCCAGGGCGCCGACGACGGCCGAGGGGGCGATGCCGCAGGCCTCGATGTAGGTCGAGAACCCGATGCCGAGCAGCCGCCCTTCGGCGCGGGCCTCTTCCTGCTCCCTGCGCAGGCCGGCGTAGTCGGCATTGGCGAGCGCCTTGTCGAGAACCGCCTCGTAGTCGCCGCTGTCGTAGACCAGCGCGACCTGGGTCTCGTACCCGGGCTGTTCGACGCCGTCGAACGCCGGGATGAAGTTCTGGCGCCGCAGCTCGGCCGGGTCCCTGCCGGTCTCGTGCGCCGCCTGGTCGAGCAGCCGCTCGAGCAGGTAGGTCGCCTCGGGCCGCCCGGCGCCGCGCACGGCGTCGACCGGAACCGTGTTGGTGAAGGCCGCGGTGACGTCGACGTGGATCGCCGGGGTCTTGTAGAGCCCCTGCAGCAGGGTGCCGTAGAGGTAGGTGGGGATGCAGGGGGCGAAGGTCGAGAAGTAGGCCCCCATGTTGGCGTGGGTCTCGACCCGCAGGCCGACGATGTTGCCGTCGCCGTCGAAGCCCATCTCCGCCCTGGTGGCGTGGTCGCGGCCGTGGGCGTCGGTCAGGAAGCTCTCGCTGCGCTCGGCCGTCCACTTCACCGGCCGCCCGGTGCGCTTGGAGGCCCACATGGCGATCACTTCCTCGGCGTAGTGGAAGATCTTGCTGCCGAACCCGCCCCCGACGTCGGGGGACACCACCCGCACCTTGTGCTCCGGGAGCCCCATCACGAAGGCCGACATCAGCAGCCGGATGACGTGGGGGTTCTGGGAGGAGGTGTAGAGGGTGTAGTGGTCGCGGGCGCCGTCGTAGTCGCCGATGGCGCAGCGCGGCTCGATGGCGTTGGGGATCAGGCGCTGGTTGGCGTATTCGAGGGTGGTGACGTGGGCGGCGCCGGCGATGGCGGCGTCGGCCGCTTCCTTGTCGCCGAGCTCCCAGTCGAAGGGGACGTTGTCGGGGACGTCTTCGTGAAGCTGCGGGGCCCCTTCTGCCTGGGCGGCGACGACGTCGACGACGGCGTCGAGGGGTTCGTAGTCGACCTTGACGAGATCGGCCGCGTCCCTGGCCTGCTCGCGGGTCTCGGCGACGACGACGGCGACGGAATCGCCGACGTGGCGCACCTTGCCGACCGCCAGCGGCGGATGCGGCGGCTCCTTCATGGTGTCGCCGTTCTTGAAGTCGACCTGCCAGCCGGCGGGCAGCCCGCCGATGCCGTCGGCGGCCATCTCCTCGCCGTTGAGGACGGCGACGACGCCGTCGGCCGCGGCCGCTGCCGAGGAGTCGATCCCCCTGATGTTGGCGTGCGCGTGCGGCGACCGCACCACCGCGGCGAAGGTCATGCGCGGGAGGACGATGTCGTCGGTGTAGCGCCCTTTGCCGGTGATGAACTTGTGGTCTTCCACGCGCTTTACGGATTGTCCGAGTACGCTCATGGCTGTCTCCGTGCCGGCTGCACCGGCGAGGTGTTGAAGGTGAAAGTCATCCGGGGGGTCCCCTGCTAGCTCGCGGCGGCGTGCTGCACCGCGCGGACGATGTTGTCGTACCCCGTGCAGCGGCAGAAGTTGCCCTCGAGACCGTGCCGGATCTCCTCGTCGGAGGGGTTCGGGTTGTCCTCGAGAATCTGCCAGGCGGTCATGATCATGCCGGGGGTGCAGAAGCCGCACTGCAGGCCGTGCTCCTCGCGGAACCCCTGCTGGATCGGGTGCAGCTCGCCGTCGCTGGCGAGCCCTTCGATGGTCGTGACCTCGCGCCCGTCCGCCTGGACGGCGAGCATGGTGCAGGACTTCACGGCCTGGCCGTCGACGACGATGGTGCAGGCCCCGCAGCTGCTCGTGTCGCAGCCGACGTGAGTCCCGGTGAGCCCGAGGGTCTCGCGCAGGTAGCTGACGAGCAGGGTGCGCGGCTCGACCTCGTGCTGGTGGGTCTGCCCGTTTACGGTTACCTCGATAGGTACCCCCATAGATGAACCTCCTGTCGGCGCCCCGGAGAGGCCCGGAGCCGTGTGGGTATCAGGTAATTTCCTTTTCGAGAGCCTGGAAGAACTGCGCCGTGAACAACCTCGCGACACCGGACATGACGCGCTGTCCCAGGCGCGCGAGGACGCCGGTCATGCTGCCTTTCCCCACGAACGAAACGAGGGCGGCGTCGCCGTCCGGCCTGATCTGGAAAGTCCCCTCGGCGGCCACCGAGCCGATCCTGCCGTCGACGTCGACGACGAGACGGTAGCTCTCCGGGGGCAGCTTGTCGGTGACCTCGATGGTGCCTTCGAAACCGCTGTTGATCGGGCCGAGCTTGATGTCGAAGACCGCCTCGTACTTCTCTCCCTCAATCGGGACCAGCTTCTGGACTCCCGGGGTGCAGCGGCCCAGCACCTCGGGATCGTTGAGCAGGTTCCAGACCGATTCGGCGTCGGTCTGAAGCTTGTGGCTGCCTTCGAAACGCAATCCGTTTCTCGCTTTTGGAAGCGCCGCCGGGACCGGCCTCGACGGCGCAGGGGGGCTGCTGAAAGGGGGGCAACTATATAAAGGCTGTACGGGGCTGTCAATCGCCCCTGCCGGGCGTATATTCCCCGGCCTTCGGAACATGGTATAACCCAAGGCGGGAGCAGGAGATGCGGGATATCTGGAAAGACGTGGTCGAGTGGGACGCGAGCGCGCGGCCGTTCGCCCTGGCGCGGGTGGTCGAGACCTGGGGCTCCTCACCCCGGGGGGTGGGCTCGGCGATGATCGTCGACGCGGCGATGAAGGTGGCCGGCTCGGTCAGCGGGGGGTGCATCGAGGGGGCCGTCATCGAGGAGGCGGGGCAGGTCCTGGCCACGGGAGCCCCGAAAAAGCTGACCTACGGGGTCGACGACGAGACCGCCTGGTCGGTCGGCCTGTCCTGCGGGGGGGAGGTGTCGGTCCTGGTCGAACCGCACCTGCCGCAGGCCGGGGGAGACGGCAGCGTCGAGGTCTGGAGGCAGCTCAGGGAACGGGTGGAGGGAAACCGGCCGGCGATCCTGCTGACCCGCCTGGGGCCGGGGGAGGCTCCCCCCCACCTGCTGGTCACCCCCGAAGGGGAGGTGGCCGGGTCATGGGGCGCGGTCACGGAAACCGCGGCAGCCGCCGGGCTCGAGGCGTACGATACCCGCGAGAGCGGCGTCGTCGAGGTCGCGGGCGAGGCCGTCTTCGCGCAGGTGTTTCCGCGGCGCGACCAGCTGCTCGTCATCGGCGCCGGACACATCACCCTGCCGCTGGTCCAGTACGCGGCTCTGGTCGATTTCGAGACCGTGGTAATCGACCCGCGCGAGGTGTTCGCGACGCCGGAGCGGTTCCCCGTGCAGCCGACGCAGCTGTTGGCGAAATGGCCCGGCGATCTGCTGGACGGCTGGGACCTCAACGAGGACTGCTACTGCGCGGTGCTGACCCACGATCCCAAGATCGACGACGAGGCCCTGCACCGTTTCCTCGAGGCGCCGGTCGCCTACATCGGCGCCCTGGGCGGGCGCAGGTCGCAGGAAAAACGGCGGGCCCGCCTGCAGGAAGCGGGGTTTTCCGAGGCGGAGATCGACCGCATCAAGGGGCCGATCGGCCTCGACATCGGCGCCGAGACCCCGGCGGAGATCGCCCTCAGCATCCTCGCCGAGATCGTGGCCGTCAAGCGCTCGCGGACGGCGCGCAGACAGGCGGCCGGTCCCCGCCGCTGAAAACCCGTTTCTCTTGCCCGGCAGATACCCCGTTTCGGCCGTGGTCCTGGCCGCCGGCGCCTCGAGCCGCATGGGAGCGGAGAACAAGCTGCTGCTTCCGTGGGGGGACAGACCGGTCCTTGCAGTTGTGGTGAACGCCCTGGCCGGAGCCGCCCTGCATGAGGTCGTCGTCGTGGTCGGCCACGAGGCGGAAACCGTCGCCGCCGTGCTGGAGCCCTACCCGGTTCGCGTCGCGACCAACGACGACTTCGCCGCCGGCATGGCCGCTTCCCTGCGCACCGGCATCGGGGCGGCGGACCCCGCGGCCGCGGGATATCTCGTCGCCCTCGGGGACATGCCCGGGATCACCGCAGGCCTCGTCGACCTGCTGTGCCGGAGGGTCGCCGGGGCGGGAAGGTCGGCCATCCTGCTGCCCGCGCACGAGGGGCGCAGGGGCCACCCGGTGATCTTCGCCGGCGGCTACCGGGAGGAGCTGCTGGCGCTGTCGGGCGACCGGGGCGCTCGCAGCGTGGTCGACAGACACCCCGAAAGCGTGGTGGAGGTGCCGGTCTCCACCCCCTGGATTTTTGCCGACGTCGATACGCCGGAGGAGTACCGGAACCTCCGGGAACGCAGCCCGTGATACACTGGAAGCGCTCGCAAACCAGAGAGTGAAACCCGCCCGCGATTCATGGCCGCCCTGTTCCTGATCGACGGAAGCTTCGAGCTGTTCCGCTGTTACTACGGCGCCCCGAAGGCACAGCTCGACTCCGGGGAAGAGGTCGCTGCCGTGCGGACGCTCTTCCGCTCCCTGGCCGCACTGCTGCGGGATCCGGAGGTGACGCACGCGGCGATTGCCTTCGACGACGTCGGCCTGCTGGTTGCCCGCGAAGAGAGCGACACCCTCCTCATCCAGAGCCAGTACGATGCGGCCCTCGAAACGGCGCGCGCTCTTGGGATCGCGCTCTGGAAGATGTCGCAGTACCAGGCGGACGACGCCATTGCCACGGCCGCCCACCGGTTCGGTGCCGACCCGCTCCTCGACCAGATCGTGATCTGCTCCACGGACAACGACTTCGCCCAGTGCGTCCGCGGCGAAAAGGTGATCCTGCTGAACCGGATCAAACGGGAACGGACCGACGAGGCGGGGGTGGTTGCCAAATTCGGGGTGGGTCCGGCGCGCATCCCCGAATACCTGAGCCTGGTGGGGGACCCCTCCGACGGGATACCCGGGATTCCGGGGTTCGGCCGGAAATCGGCGGCCGCCGCCATCCGCCGGTTCGGACGCCTGGAGGACTTCCCGGAAGACCCGGCGGCGTGGGAGAGCCTGGAGGTGCGCGGCAGGCAGAAGCTGGCGCGGACGTTTGCCGCCAGACGCGCCGAGGCCCTGGACTACCGCGACCGGTCGATCAAGTGCATCGACGTGCCGCTGGCGGAGAGTCTCGAAGACCTGCGCTGGCGGGGGGCGGACCGCGAGAAAGTCGACGAGCTGGCCGGGGCGCTGGCCGATCCCGCCCTGAGGGAGCGGCCTCCGTTGTTTCGGAAGGGTTGATGAGAAGCCGGCGGTTGCCGAATCGCAGAAAGCGCAGGTTGCGGGCCGATCAGCCGACCGCCGGCACCTCGACGCCCAGCTCGGCGGCGGTGGCGGCGATCTGCTCCCAGGTCGGCTCCGGCACCTCGATGCCGTCGCGCAGCCGCTTCAGCCTGAACTCCTCCTCGATCTCCCCGGGGGCGTAGACCCGCTCGAAGCCGGGCAGGGGCCGCGCCGAGCAGACCCAGTCCCGCAGTCCCTCCACCTCGTCCTTGTAGGTGTCGAGGTCGGTGAAGGCCTCGATGTCGATCGCCAGCACCATTACCCCCTGGCCTCCCCCCTTGCCCGGCCCCTTGGTGCAGCCGGCGTGGGAAAGCGGGCCGACCAGCATCTCGATCATCATCGCCAGGCCGGCCCCCTTGTGGCCGAACTGCGGCCACCCCACCGGAGGCACCCCGGTCTCCTCCGGGCGTTCGCGGTATTGCATGGCATCGCTGACGGAGCTGCCGGTCCGGTCGATCACCCAGTTGTCCGGCATCGGGTCGCCGCGCACGATCTTCTGCTCGATCTTGCCGCCGGCCACCGTCGTCATGGTCACGTCGAGCATGAACGGGGGCCCGTTCCGCCGCGGGGCGCCGAAGGAGATCGGCTCCGGGCAGAGGCGCCGGTCGGCGCTGCCGTTGGGGGTCATGAAGAGGCCGCCGCCGTTGAGCCAGACCAGTCCGAACATGCCCTGTCCGGCGATCCGCGGCGTGTAGTCCCCGAGGCGGCCGATGTGGGTGGTGTTGCGCAGGCCGACGAAACCGAAGGTCGTCCGCCGGGCCTTTTCCACGGCGATGTCGAGGGCCCGCGTCGTCGCCACGATGCCGTTGCCCCCCTTGCAGTCGATGACCGCCAGGCAGGGGGTCTCGCGCAGAACCTCGCGCTCCTCCCAGGTCACGTAGTTCTCCCGCATGCCCGGGACGTAGCGCGGCAGGCACCAGACGCCGTGCGAGTCGTGGCCGGCGAGGTTGCTGTCGACGAGGTGCTCGCTGACGATGCCGGCGTCCTCCCCGGAAAGGCCGGCGGCGCGGAAGACTTCGAAGGCGAGCTTGCGGAGGGGCTGGTGCTGGATTACGGGCATGGGTCTACCATTTCATGTTGAGCGCGAAGCGCGGGCGGTCGCCGGCGTTGAAGCTGCCGGCGTGGGCGAGAAGGTGATGCAGGAAGAGGGCGTCTCCCCGCGAGATCGTCAGGCTCAGCGGCTTTCCCGGGTCGATTTCGGCCATGTCCTCCATGAACGCCGACCTCCACTCGTAGCGCCGGGGCGACCGGCGCGCCAGCTCCTCGAAAACGCGGTGGGACCCCGGCCACACCCGCGTGCCGCCGCCGTTCGGGGCGACGTCGTTGAGGAAGATCAGGGTCCCGAGCCGGAACACCGGCGGGAAGGTGCGGTGGTGGTGGCCGCCCATCGAGTGATCGATGTGCGGGCGGTCCCCCCCGTCCCCCTTCCCGGGCATGATGTTGATCGCGTAGGCGCAGTCCCAGCGGTAGAAGCGGCTGAGATCCTCCCCGGCGGCTTCCGCTTCGAGGTAGGTGGCGGTGTGCCAGGTCTTGGGGTGGGTGTCCGACTTGCCGAACGTCGACAGGTCGTCCCCGGTTATCTGCGCCGCGGCGGCGAGGACGTCCGGGGTGAAGCAGTTCTTGAGGTCGGGGTCGTTGTAGAGCCGCAGGTCTCCGGGGACGTCCTCCCAGGAGGGGGGCGGGTTCTCCGGGTCGCAGCCGATGCAGCGCCACATCGCCTCCTCGGCGCGCGCCGCCGCGTCGTCGGGAATCAGCCCCGAAACGAGGAGGTACCCGTCGCGGCGGTACTGCTCCACCTGGTCCGGGGAAAGGGGGGGTGATGCTGGAGTCGAGGCCGCTCGCTCCTCGACCAGGCTGCCGAGCACTTCGGCGGCGGACTGCCCCCGCGACTCCGCCTGCCCCCTCAGCCAGGAGCCGGCTTGCGGAGTCAGCTGCAGGACCTCTTCAGCGGGAAAATCGGTCGTTCCGGTCATGCCGTTACCCCTTCCGGGTAGCGGACTTCCCTGCCGGTGCGGGCGCTGCTGTAGATCCCCTCGATGATCTTCATCGCCTTGAGCCCGTGGTCGCCGGTGGCCTGCGGCGGCCGGTTCTCGAGGATGCTGTCGACGAAGTCGCTGTACGCGGACGGGGCCGGACCGGTTCTGCGGTCGAGCTTCTTGGTGTAGAGATCTCCTCCCTCGTCGCTGTAGATCTCGGCAAACCAGCCGCCGGACCCGTGCCGGTACGAAAGGCCGCCCTTGTCGCCGCACAGGTTGACGGCGATCGTCTCGGGCGGCTCCAGATTGACCGCCCAGCTCGACTCGACGATCAGGGTGGCCCCGCCGGCGAACTTCACCAGGCCGCAGGCGAGGTCCTCGACGTCGAACTGCTTCCCCTCCCGGGCGGCAAGGGCAGGGGCGATCTCGCTGTACGTCGATCCGGAAACCGCCACCGGCTCGGGGTAGCCCATGAACCACATGGCGAGGTCGATCATGTGCACCCCGAGGTCGACCAGGGGTCCGCCCCCCGACAGCTCCTCGATCCCGAACCAGCCCCCGAAACCGGGAACCCCGCGGCGCCGGTGCCAGGTGGTGCGCCCGAAGTAGATGTCGCCGACCGACCCGGCTTCCACCTGCCGTTTCAGCGCGACCGCCGATTCGGTGAAGCGGTGGGAGAAATCGATCATAAGGTTGCGTCCGGCCCTGGCCGCCGCCTCGTTCATGCTCTCCGCCTCCGCCACCGACATCGCCATCGGCTTCTCGCACAGGACGTGCAGCCCCTGCTCGAGGGCGGCAATCGTCAGCGGCGCGTGAAACTTGTTCGGCACGGCGATGCCGACCGCGTCGAGCCCGGCATTGGCGAACATGTCGGCGGCATCGGTGTAGCGCTCCTGCACCCCGAGCTCGTCGGCTGCGTTGCGCAGCCGTTCTTCGTCGATGTCGCACAGCGCAGTCAGCTCGGCGCCGGGGTGGGCCTGGAAGCCGAGGGCGTGGCCCTTGCCCATGCCCATGCCGACCACCCCCATCCGCAGCTTCGTCATCCGCAGTTACCTCTGTTCGAGAAGAGTTGTATTGAAGTCCTCATGCCGCCGGCAAGGCCGCTTGGGCCGCCTTTGCCTGCCATTTGCCCCCGCCGCACCAGTCCGGCAGAAACGGCCTTCATCCGTAGGCGCCGTGCGGCAGGAAGCCGAGCAGCCGCCGCAGGCGCTCCCCGGCCCCGGCGTACACGTGCTCCGGCATCTGGTAGTTCATGAAGGGGTAGAACTTGTGGCCGATCACCCGGCGCGCGTAGCTGATCTGGGTGATGTAGCGGGTGCGGCTGCTCTGGTTCGGCCCTCCCCGGTGCCAGACCTGGTTGTTGAACATGATGACGCTGCCGGCGGGACCGGTGTTGGAGACCACCTGATCCTCGTAGCCGCTGCCCTCGATCGGGTCCGGGGGCGGGGCGCCGAACAGGTGCGAGCCCGGCACCGTCTGGGTCGGGCCGTGCCCGGCGGTTCCGACGTCGGTGAGGTAGTAGTTGCAGGTGAACAGCAGCACCGGCAGCCGCACGTTGGTCGGCGGCTCTCCGCGGGTCACCTCGAAATGGGGAGGGTCGTCCTGGTGCCAGCCGCTGATGCCGCCCCCGGGAGGGGTGCGGAAGCTGTTGTTGTGGATGACGTGGCAGGTCTCCGCCACCAGGCGCTCGGCGAAGGTGACGATCGGCTCTAGGTCGAACAGCCGCAGGTTGGCGGCGCTGGTCTCGAACATGCGGTGATGGAGCTGGATTCCGGACCCGGACTCCTTCCTCCGGTTCCGGTTGCCGGGGGTCTCGGGCCCGTCGAGGGCGCGGTCGAGGTCGCCGCGCAGCTCGGCGCACCAGTCCGGCGGCAGCACGTTGCGCAGGAAGAGGCAGCCGTCGCGGTCGAACTGCTCGACCCAGCTGTCGATCAGCTCGTCGTCCGGGGCCTGTCCGGCGAGATATGGGGACGGATTATCCGTCGCCGAAGTCTCGTTCATGGTGGTTGGGTTTGCGGTTGGTCCTTGGCGAATCCCAAAGGAACGGGCTGCCGCGTACGGACGCCAGCCCCGGGGAGTCGGAGGCGCGCCGGAGGTCGAATGGCACCGCCGCAAGGCCGCCGCAGCTCGCGACATCGCAATCGGCCGGTTCAGTCCGCGCGCTGCCGCAACCGGGAGCCTCGGGAGGAAATTGCGCGGCCGGGGGCCGTTCCTTACCCTGCCTGCAGTCACGGCAACATCCGGAGAAATGAAGCGACTAATGACGCGGGACTGGGTCGACGCCGGCGAGCGGGACGAGTACCTGATCGATTACCTGTTCGACCTCAACGGCTACATCGTCGTCAAGGGGGGGATCGCCAGGGGGGACCTCGACGAGATGAACCAGTGGGTCGACGACCACTGGCGCTACGTCGAGGGCAGGCGCCGCCAGGGAGACGCGCCGGGGGAGTGGATCGGCCGCGTCGAGACCCACACCTACAGCGACGCCGACGGCTGCAACTTCCAGAACATCGTCGAGGGCGGGGCGGTGTTCCGGCGCCTGATCGACTACCCGGCCTGGATCGGCCACTGCCGCCGCTGGATCAACCCCGTCAACGGCATCTCCATCCACGAGAACCTGCTCAACGTGCGCGGCCCCGGCGGCTACATCGGCATCCACTGCGGCGGCGCCCTGCCGATCTGCTACCTGACCTTCCGCCAGGAGAACACCGGCGAGTGGATGGTCGGGCAGATCAACGTCATCGGCGCCCTGCAGGACATCGGCCCCGGGGACGGGGCCACCACCCTGATCCCGGGCAGCCACAAGTCGGCGATGCGCCACCCCAAGCTCCTCGAGCAGACCTACCGCAGCGACGACGCCGCCGGCAACCAGTTCGGGATGAAGGAGCTCTACCTCGAGGCCGGCGACGTGCTGATGCTGACCGACGCCATCACCCACGGCTCGGCGGCGCGCACCAACGACGGCTGCCGCCGCATTGCGCTCTACCGCTACTCGCCCCGCTACCTGCGCAGCCGCTTCCACTACGTGCCGAGTCCGGAGCTGCTGGACAGCCTCAGCGACGAGCAGCGCGCCATCATCCAGCCGATCCCCCCGCGCTTCGCCCCGGGTCAGGGGTAGCTCCGGGCTTTCCACGTATTTCCGGGGAGGGGCGGCCGGGCCCGCAGCCGCAAATGCCCGCGTCACCGGCGCCATGGCTACCGGAATCCCGGAGCCGAGATCCTCCGTCGGAGAAAATCTTCGGTCTGTCTGTGCCAGAGGACGAAGGTGTCCCCCACGCTCGAGGTGTCGTCGTACAGGAAGTCGGGGATTTCGCTCCTGATCGAGGTGCGGCCGAAGGCGTCGGCCTTTTCCCACACGACCAGGGACTCGGCCTGCAGACTCCATCCCTGTTCTCCGTCGCCGGCGACCTTGCGGAAATTCTCCGGCGCCAGCAGGGCGTCGAGCCGCCGCGCCGCGCGCTCGTAGCGCCGGTCGGCAAACTCGCCCCAGGATACCGGCCGGCACCAGTCGGGCAGCGTTGCGCCCGCGTGCTTCTGCAGCAGGTCGCACAGGGTCTGCGAGGAGAACTCCAGGATGTCCTTCGGCAGCGGCGCGTCCTCGAGCCTGTCCATGATATCGGCGAGATACCTGCGGTACAGATCGGTCGACAGGCGGGCGCGGATCCTTTCGACGCTGGAGTGCAGCTCGTCGGCGAGAGCGTGCTTGTGACTGGGAAGGGAGGTGTTGGTGTAGACCATCAGGCACCGCTTCACAACCTCGTCCGGGAAGGACTGGGGCTCGGCGTTCATCGAGATGACGAAGCAAGGGTGTTCGGTCACCGGGGGCAGGTTCTCGTCCTTTACGATGTCGAGGCCGTGCTCGGTGAAACGGCGCCGCGTGATGTCGTCGAAAACCACCGGGAAGCGCCGGTAGTTCTGCTGCAACCCGCGCAGGTAGCTGCGTGTGAAGCGGTCCTTCTCGACCGTGCTCGGGTGGCCGAACATGCTGGCGACGAGGGTGTCGACCAAGCTGGTCTTGCCGCAGTTCGACTTGCCGTATATCACCGCGAAGGAAGGGTAGTGGACGATGTTGGCTCCTTCGACGGTAGCGAGGGTGCGCAGGTCGCAGATGAAGGGGGAGACGTAAAGCCATGACATGAAGGTGAAGTAATCCCGCTGCAGCCGGCGCACGTCGCCGATGAAGCCGCGCTCGTAGTTGTCGAAGTACTCGACGATCGCCCGGGCGCTCCGGGCCAGTCCCTCGCCGTCGACCTCCAGCGATACGGTATTCCCCGAAAGGGAGACGTAGCGGGAGTTCCGGTCGATACTCAGCTGCACCGGTCTCGAATCCTCCTCCTCCTGCCCTCCCTTGGCCCAGCGCAGCTTCTTGATCTCCGCCTTGACCGACGGAGTCAGGATGGAGCGGCCCTTCTCCCGTTTCACCTTCGGCGTGACGATGCGGTCCACCGGCACCGTCAGCTCCTCCACCTTGTGCAGGACCTGCGGCACCGTCAGCTCCTCAGGCGGTGGCGGCTGAAACACGGTGACTCCCTCTTCCTGCAGCACGGGGGTGTCGGTGAAAGTGATTTCGGCAGCCTTCAGATCGACCGGTATATCGATGCGGTTGGAGGCGGTCCTCTTCACCGCGCCGTACTCGCGGGAGTAGTGGTCCCAGGCGGCCTCGTCGTCGTCGAAGACCAGGAGCGTTTCCGGCTGCTTGCCGCCAAAGGCGCGCTCCGAGAGGTTGGCAGATCCGGCGATCACCCGCCGCCGCGGCGCTTCCCCGCCCTCGAGGAGATACAGCTTCGAATGGGCGACGTTCTCCCTCACCACGTAGAACTCCGCCTCGCCGGCGTGGATCTTCTCCAGGATTACCCGCTGTCTTTCGTCCCTCAGCTTCAGGACGGCGTCCCTCAACTGAGTGACGAGGAACTGCTGGTGGGCGATTACCTCGGCGAAGCGCCCCAGGCCGGGCTCGTACCCGAAGACGCATTCGAAGCGCCGGAACCCGTGCCGCTCAAGCATGCGAAAGATCATCGGCGTGCTGACCGAGTAGGTCAGCGCCTGCATCGTTTCGAAGCCGTCGAACAGGGACCAGGTGAACGGCTCGACCCCCTGGAAGCTGGCGGTTACTACCTGCAGTCCTTTCCGGGAGGTCGAATCGGGATCCTCGAAGTCGAGGAGATCTTGCCGCTCGCCCGTCATCGGGGGGTGGTCCGCGCCAGTTCCCTGGCCAGGTCCCGTTCGTACACCAGCGCCCCGGTCACGCTGAGGTCATCTCGTGGGCCGCTTCTTCCAGCTCTTCGAGCAGGGGTATTTCTTCGGACCCGTAGCCGAAGTGGGCGTAAACCTCTCCGACTAACTGTCGGCAGATCTGGCCGGGGACGAAACCGGATGCCAGCGTCAACTCCTGACCGACGATGTGGTCGCCGACGTATCGTTTCGTCTCTCCGGGAAAAAGCGGATTCCCCGGGTGTCCTGGTGGAAGATAAAACCCGTTTACGTTGCGGTACTCCTGCCTCATGCGAAGATCAGCGCCGACGTCGCACAGCTTATAGAGGGCCTTGGCGACCGAAAGGAAGGCAAGAGGCATTTCCTGGACGGCGTAGGGATACAACCAGTCTGCATCTGAAAAGCAGGATTCTTCCTTGAGCCATTGAAAGGAGGCGTTCCTCAGGGGAGATCGCAGTTCGAAATAGCCGTTTTCGAGCAGGACGATCTCCTGCCCGGTCATTCCGGTGCCTTCGATTCCCTCGGGAGTCAGTTGCGTTCTCCCGAGCCCGCGATAACCGAAGCCTCCAGGGCGCAGCCCAGGAGGACTCGTCAGCAGGTCTTTTACCGCTTCGCTCCTGGTGCATACCGCAGCCCTGTCGAGCCGCTCGGGAACGATGAAGATCCGGTAAGTGGGTATGGGTTCGCTCAATCTTCTGTATCCTGCCTGTCGGAACGATTTCCGGTGATCTGCCGGAAGCGTTCATCCATGTATTCAATCAGCTGGTCGACATCAGTGACCGCAAGCGCCCCGGAAGACGGTGGGACCGCCATTTTGATGTCGCCTACTTCTTTCTGAAGTGCGCGCACCTCGGATGCGAGTTCGTCGAGTCGGCGGTTGGTCTCGGTTTGCGGAAAATAGCTCCGTGCAAGCTCGGGAACGAGCTCGGAGATTGGCAGGAATCGCACATCGGTACCGTCTCGTTTGACGAAAACCGTCGCATCTCTCCAAGGGAATGCGTGTGGCCTCCGATTGCTTACGGGTACGCGAACTCCCACGATATCGACGCATTCACCCCCGGGGCGTCGGACCGACTTCGGCTGGACATCTAGTTCCCTGATCGGTGGATCAACGCGTTCCTGGCAGAAACTGCGAATGCGCTGGACGACACCACTGGCCTTGGAAACATGCTTCAGACCCATGGCCACGTCGCGTCCCTTGCTCCTTCTGGTTGTTATGCCGAGGAACAGATATCCGCCTTCAGCGTTTGCCAGGGCGGTAATGTCGTGGAGCAGCTCGAAATCCCCCTCGTTTCCTTGTTTCCAGGGAACAGATTTGAACTCGAGCCAAAGATCCTCCGGGGTACGGGCATTCACCATTTCTTCGATTTCTTCCCCGGTAATTTCCTCGATACGCCTGTCTCCGAACCTCAATTTCCGCCCTTCCGAGTTTATTCGGTCTCGGGTCGATTAATTCCCAAATACGAGCCCACCAGGAATCGACGGTTAAGGAGCTCGATTTTCCAAGGTCATGGAATCGGGTCAAGGAACTTTCGAAAGGCAGCCCGCGGAAATCGCAAGCCTTCTGCTGTCTTTTTTTCGATTGTCCGTCGCCCCGGGCAGGTTCCCACTCCCGGCGGGGCTGGCAGCTCCGGGGTTACCGGATTATCCCGGGAGCGGCGTGCAGGACCTGCAGACAGGGCGACCGCGTCACTCCGCCCCGGTTCCGCGCCTGAGCTCCACCACCGCCCCGGCGGCGAACTCGCCGAAGCGCTCGCTGCTTCCGTCCGGCCAGCGCACGGCCACGTCCCAAACCCGCGTCTCCTCACCCAGCCCGAAGTGCACCTTCGGGTCGCTGCTGGCCAGGTAGCTGTAGGCGGAGCGCACGTCGCGGTGGAGCCGGCGCTCCCCGGCGCGCAGGCTCACCGAGGCGCCGATGGCGTCGCGGCCGTTCTCGAGAACGACCCGGAAGGAGATCCAGCTGCCGCGCGGAGAGGCGGTGTTGTGCAGCAGATGCGCCGGCCCGTCGCAGTTGGCCACCAGGATGTCGACGCCGCCGTCCCCGTCGACGTCGCCGAAGGCGGCGGCGCGGCTGGTGAAAACCAGCGGCTCCGCGGTCCCGCCGCGCGGCTCGGCCTCCGTGAAAAACCCCCCCGGGCTTCCCTTGAACAGCAGGTTCGGTTCGGCGTACGGGTCGTCGCCGTAGCGCCTCTCGCGCACCTCGACCTTGCCGTTCGCCTCGTACAGGTCGAGCCAGCCGTCGTTGTCGAAATCGAGCCAGCCCATGCCGAAGCGGGTGAAGCGGCGGCTGGCCGCCAGCCCGCGCCCGGCGGTGACGTCGCGGAAGTAGCGGCCCTCGTTGAGGAAGTAGGAGTCGGTCTCGTCGTACATGTTGCAGACCGCGAGGTCGGGGTCGCCGTCGTCGTCGACGTCCCCGACGGCGATCCCCATGCCGGCCTTCGGCTTGCCGTCGGCGTCGACGGCGCAGCCGGCCATCATGCCGCTCTCCTCGAAGCGCTCCCCGCGGTTGAGCCACAGCCGGTCCATGGTCTGGTCGTTGGCGACGAAGACGTCCTGCAGGCCGTCGCCGTCGAAGTCGGCGCAGGCGACGCCGAGGCCGTTGCCGGCCACCGCCTCGAAACCGGCCGCGGCGCTGACGTCGGTGAAGGCGCCGCCGTCGTTGCGGTAGAGCCGGTCGGGAGTCGGCGCCGCGTAGCTCTGGGGGCCGCAGAACTCCGGCAGGCCGAGGGAGTTGACGCAGTCGATCTCCGAGTCGGGGCGCCAGCGCAGGTAGTTGACCAGCACGAGGTCGAGGTCGCCGTCACGGTCGTAGTCGAAGAAGGCGGCCGAAGCCCCCCATCCCGGGTCCCCGAGGCCGGACCCTTCGGTGGCGTCCTCGAAGCGGCCGCCGCCGAGGTTCCGCAGCAGAGCGTTCTCCCCGAGGTTGGTGACGTAGAGGTCGACGTCGCTGTCGTTGTCGACGTCGCCGGCGGCCACCCCCATGCCGTAGCCGGGGGCCTCCGCCCCGGATCCCGGGGCCGCTTCGAAGTAACCGCCGCCGCGGTTGCGGTAGAGCCGGTTGGGCGGCTGCTCCGCGGCGGGGGCGGTGAGGCGGCCGCTCTGAACGAGGTAGGCGTCGAGGTCGCCGTCCCCGTCGGCGTCGACCAGGGCGGCGCCGCCCCCCATGATCTGCGGCAGCCACTTCTGCCCGTCCCGCCCGGCGGCGTGCCGGAAGTCGAGGCCGCGCTCGGCAGCCACCTCCTCGAACCAGACACTTGGGGAAGCGGAGGAGGAGAGGCCTCCCGGCCCGGTACCACCCTGGACACCCGGAGCGTCCCCCGCGTCTTGCGTCTCCTTCCCGCAGCCGGGCAGCAGGATTGCCGATATCGCGAGGACGGCTGCGAGCCGCGGTATCCGACCGCAGGGGCCGGCGGCTGTCCGGACGGTCCGTTTCATCGGGCTGCTGAGCCTGCGGGCAGGCTTCCATCCGGGAGTCGCCACCCTGGCCTTCTCGTTTCAACCGCCGTCAATGCCAACCGCTCCAGCTTTGGCGGCTCGTTCCGCAGCCTGCAAGAAGGGTTGCCGATACTGAGAGCGCGGCTGCGAGCCGCGGTATTGGACCGCAGAGGCAAGCCCCCGCCGCGGAGAGTCTGTTTCCGCGGGCGGCTGAACCTGTGCTCGGGCCTCCAGCCGCGGGGGGGCGGCCGGCGGGGTTTCATCTCATCCGTCATTCCTGCCGCGGATTCCGGTTTCCCCGGCCCGGCCACGCAGCCTCCGCGCCGCCGGCCAGCGCGGAAGGTCCCCTGTTTCTCCATCTCAATCGCCACTATTTGCACCTGCCTCCGTTTTCTCCAGCTCGGCCCGCAGCCGCCGAGCCGGCTTCCAGCCCCGGGGGGCCAGGCGCTCCGCCTCCCGCAGCGCTTCCCGGGCTTCCTCCAGTTCGCCCAGCCCGAGGCGGGCGCGTCCGAGCCCCAGCCAGTACCCCGGTTGGGCGGGCTCCAACTCCGCGAGGCGGGCCCAGGTTTCGGCGGCGGCGTCGAGTTCTCCGGCCTTCATCCGGACCCCTGCGAGCCACTGCAGTCCCCCCAGGTTTTCCGGGTCGCGGGACAGGGCAAGGGCTCCGGCGTCGAGGGCCTCCCGGGTGCGGCCGAGCGCTTCGAGGACGCCGGCGCGCCGGAAGTGGGTCATGAACGAGGGGTTGAGCTCGACCGCCCGGTCGGCGTGCGCAAGGGCGCGCTCGAGATCCCCGGACTGGCGGTAGGCGTCGGAGAGGGCCACCTGCAGGAGGTTGTGCCCCGGGTTGAGCGCCGCGGCCGCCTCGAGCACGCGCACCGCTTCCCGCGGCTGCCCGCTGCTCATGCAGGCGACCGCGAGGGCGTAGCTCAGGGAGCCGTCTCCCGGCCGCTCCTCCAGCAGGGCGCGCAGCTTCTCGATGGCGTCCGGCAGCCGGCCCCCGGCGAACGCCGCCAGGGCGCGGTCGCGGCGGCCGGCGAACCCGGCGGCGAACTGCTCCATCTCGCGCTCCCAGGGGTCTTCGAAGCGCGGCATGGAGCCCCCCTGCCCGCGGCGGAAGGCGGCCTCTGCATCCTGGTCCCGGCCGAGCGCCAGGTACGCCCTGCCGAGTAGCTGATGGTAGTACGGCTCCCGCGGCTGGCGCTCGACGAGGCTTTCGAGCAGGGCGGCCGCGGTGTCGGCCTCCCCCCGCTGCAGCGCCAGCCGCGCCAGCCCGGTGGTCCCGGCCACGTCCTCCGGGTCGAGCCCGCGGGCGCGGCGGAAGTCCTCCCCGGCTCCCTCGAGGTCCCCTGTCTCGAGGCGCCAGAAACCGCGGCGCCAGGCGATCGGAGCGTAGGTGCTGTCGAGGCCGCCGGCCCGGACCAGCGCCTCGATGCCGCCCGCCAGCGCCCCGGCCCGGGCGCGCGCCAGACCGAGATGGTACCATGCCCCGGGATCGTCGGGGGCGAGCCGGGCCGCGGTCTCGAAGGTCGCCGCGGCCTGCTGCGGCAGCTCGTTCGCCGCGAAGGTCATGCCGAGCCGCATCCAGGCGGCGGGATCCCCACGGTTGGTATCGACTTCCGCGCGAGCCCCTTCGACCGCCGCGGCTACCTCGGGGTCGAGAGGGATGTCCGGGACAGCCGGAGGGTCCGGTTGCCCGCGCCCGCCGTCCTGGCAGGAGGGGAGGCAGGCGATCAGGACCGCCCCGGCGATGGCGGCCGCCCGGGGAGACCGTCCGGGGCGGCGCTGCAAACTCTTTCCGCTACTTCCCCGGTACATGCGGTGTCGTTTGACTGGGGTGCTTCCCATGAAGACGCCGTTCAGGCCCGGCCGAACAGGTAGGCGATCTTGCTGAAGACCGCCCTGCTGCGATCCGGGTCGCGAACGAAGACGAGAAAGAAATGGCTCTCCGGGGTGAACTCATAGTCGAAAACCGTGTTGAAGTTGTCCTCCGTCGTGCCCGGGGTGCGCTCGATCACGCGCTCGTGGAACAGCCGCAGGCCCACCTTGCGGGTGAACTGGTAGTTCGTCGTCGCGCGCAGGACCAGCGTTTTCCGGCGGCCGCTCCAGTGCAAACGAAGCGCCCTGAGGCCGATCGTCAGACGGCTGAACAGGTTGGCGTCGGCGTCGAGGCTGACGAGCCAGTTGAAGGCGCCCTGGCGGCTGCCGACCTGGTTGTAGAGCCCCGCGGAACCGCTCGTCGACCCGTATTCGATTCCGGCCCCGGCGAACCGCGTCTTCCACAGCCGTCCGGATTCGCGCAACTGCCCCGTGCGGACGAGCGAATGGAAATCGAACCGGCCGGCGTCGAACGATCCTTCGGCCTGCGCGTACTGCTCGCGCAGCCGCCCGCCCGGGTCGGTCTGCCGGAACAGCCTCCCGCGCAGCATCAGGGCGTGGAGCCTGCTGCCCTCGGAATACTCGTTGCGGAAGGTCAGGGCGCCCCGGGCGCGGCGGTAGGCCTCGTCTTCGAGGCCGGTTTCGTTCGGCCGGAAGCGGTCTCCGATCCCCTCGAGTTCGACGAGGCCGCTCAGCCCGGACTGGTTCCGCCAGGCCGTCGAGGCGTGGTAGGCGTAACCGGGACTGCCCCCCGTGGAGCTGCCGGCGAACTGCCCCGTGGCGGTCCAGTCGCGCCCGAGGCCGAGGCGGCCGTTCAGGGACAGCAGGCCGTAGTCGCGGTCGTCCTGGTTCTTGTTAACCGCCATGGCGCCGATGACGGCGCGCTCGCCGACGTCGCGGTTGAGCCGCAGGTTGAGGAGGTTGGCGCGGCGTTTGGCGCCCCCGTCGTAGCGGTCGATGATGCTGCCGTACGTGTTCAGGGCCGCCCAGGTGTAGCTGCCGCTCTTCCCCGTGCCTTTGATCCCGAGATCGATTTCCTGCACGCGGCGGGTGTAGAACAGGCGCAGGGGAAGATCGAACAGCTCGGCCCCGTCGCGGAAGAAGGGCCGGCGTTCCGGCAGGGAAAGCTCGCGGTCGTCGTTGACGTTGATCAGCGTCGGGTCGCTCTCCAGCTGCGAGAAGTCGGGAAACAGCGTCAGGTTGCCGATCATGCCGGCCGACGGACGGTAGATCAGGTCGATGCCGGCATCCCCGTCGTCGGGGCGGCCTTCGAGGGCGCGGTAGCTGGCGTACGGCAGGATGTCGACCTGCCCGATCCTTCCCGGGGCCGCGCCCAGCTGCAGCCCCCGCAGCTCGCCGAACTCGGAGACGCGGCCGAAAGCGCCGCCGGTGTCCGACCAGGAATAGGCTTCCTGGTCGATGGGGTGGGCGCGCCAGAAGTTCACCCCCCAGGTGGTGATCCCGTCGTCGTACTGCAGGGCGGCGAGGGGGATGGCGAACTCCGCGGTCCAGTGGTCCTCCTGCTTGTGCACCTTCGCCTCCCACGACGCGTCCCAGGCGAAGTTGAAGGAGCTTTCGTTGCTGAGTCGCTGGTCCATCTGCGTCCCGAGTGTGTTGATGCCGAAGATGTAGGCGTTGCGGCGGTCGTGGAAGGTGTCGAACACCACTTCGACGGCGTCGTCGTGCCAGACCCGGGTGTCGCGCCGCGTCAGCGTTTCGCGCAAGCCGGCCATGTCCGGTTCCCGGCAGCGGAAGCCGACGTAGACCGCCGCCGCGTCGTAGAGGACGAAAGCCTCGGTGTGGAGCCGGGCCGGGATGCCGCGGGTCTGCTCGGCGCGGAAGAAGTCACGGGCCGCCTCGGCCTTTCGCCAGGCCGGCTCGGAGAGATGGCCGTCGATGCGGGGGGGCCTGTCGACGCGCAGTGCGGTGACGTAACGGGTGGAGTCCTCCGGTTCGGCCCCGGCTGCTGCTGCGGCGGCGAACATGACGAACAAGCGCGGCAGACCGGACCGGAATCCCAGGTGAATGAGTGCCATCTCCTCAACACTGGGATACGGCCTGCACAGTGGCAACAGACCGGTATCGGAGCTTCGGGCAGGAGGTTCGCGGGGGCGCGGGGCAGCGGTCAGGACACCATTTTTCGTGCAGCGGGAAGCACTTACTCCAAAGGTACCGTCTCGATCTCCACGCTGAACGGGTCGGCTGGATCCTTCAGTTCCACGCGCACCACCACGTCCCCGTCGACGGTGACGTTCGCCTTGCGGCGCACCCGGTTCCCCTCCGGGTCCGCCAGCACGATCGCGAGATCGAGCACCACGGCCCAGCCGGCAGGCAGCTCTTCAAGGCCGACGTCCGACCGTTCTCCCGGGTCGACCTCGGTGCGGATTACCCGGGCATCGGCCGGGTCGACCTCGTTGAGATAGGCGACCTGAATCGCGTACGGGGTCGAGTTCTCCAGGAGTATCCGGCCCGGGGCGGGCTCGCCGTTGGCCGGGCCCGGAGGCGGACCTCCGTTTCCTTCCCCGCCGTCTCCCCCGCAGCCGGCGGCACCGGCCAGGGCCAGCAGCAACAACGCGATCAAGGGGGTCACGGCGGCCCGGGTCAGCCGGCGGCGGCCCGTTCGAGGCAGTCGGCGACGGCCGCAACCTCGTCGCCGCGGGTCGTGCGCATGTCGAGCAGCACGGCCTCCTTGCGAATGCGGCCGACCACGGCCGCCTGGTCGGTGCGCAGCGCGCGGGCGAGCCTCTCGGCGCTGCAGAACGTCGGGCGCAGGCAGACCGCGGCGCTGGGAAGCTCTTCCAGGGGCAGGGCCCCGCTGCCGAATTCGGCGGTGGTCGCTTCCACGGTCGGCAGCAGCCGGCTGCGCGCCATGTCCGACAGCCCGCGGACCAGGCTTTCCGCACGGGCGCGCACCGCGGCGACCTCCTCGGTCATCATCCGCAGCACCGGATGGGCGTCGCGCAGGCCGGAGGGGTCGAGGCGGTAGAGACGCAGGGTGGCGGCGAGCGCCGCGAGGGTCAGCTTGTCGCAGCGCAGGGCCCGCATCAGCGGGTTCGCGGCCGCCTGCCGCACGAGATCGCCCCTGCCGGCGATGATCCCGGCCTGCGGTCCGCCGAGCAGCTTGTCGCCGCTGAAGGTGACGGCCCCGGCCCCGCACCGCAGGCTGGAGGCGACCACCGGTTCGGGCGGCAGGCCCCAGTCCTCGAGCTCGAACAGCACGCCGCCGCCGAGATCGTAGATCAGCGGCACGCCGCAGCGTTCCGCCAGGGCGGCCAGCTCGGTCAGGCCGACCGCGGCGGTGAATCCCTTGACGCGGTAGTTGCTCGGATGCACCGCGAGGATGGCCCCGGTCTGCTCGCCGAGGGCGTTCTCGTAGTCGGCCGGATGGGTCCGGTTGGTCGTGCCGACCTCGCGCAGGCGCGCCCCGCTGGCGGCGACGATGTCGGGCATGCGGAAAGCGCCCCCGATCTCGACCAGCTCGCCCCGGGAGACGATGACCTCGCGGCCGCGGGCGAGACTGTTGAGCAGCAGCAGCACGGCGGCGGCGTTGTTGTTGACCACCACCGCGGCTTCGGCGCCGCTGGCGTCGCAGATCATCCGCTCGACGTGGGCGATCCGCGATCCCCGCTCACCGGTTTCCAGGTCGACTTCGAGATTGCAGTAGTTCTCCCCGACCTCCATCACCGCGGCCAGGGCCGCAGGGGGCAGGGGAGCCCGCCCCAGCCCGGTGTGCAGGATGACGCCGGTTGCATTGATGGCGCGGTGCAGGCTCGCCTCCCCGCCGGCGCCCACCGCCCCTGCGACCTCGGCCTCCACCCGCGCCAGCAGCTCTTCCCGGGAAGGAACTTCGCTTCCGGCCGCTTTCAGCAGCTCGCGGCGAACCCCGCCCAGCACCGAGCGCACCGCCTCGACCACGTAGCCCCGGTCGCGGGAGCTCACCAGCCGGCGCGTCGACTCGAGCCGCAGCACCTCGTCGACCGAAGGGAGGGATTTCAACGCGTCGTTCATAGCAATTGAAGGATAATACAACTCCTTTTCTTTTTGCGCTATCCTCAAGTTCTGGTTATACTTAGCGATGCCCGAACACTCCCCCTCTTCCGTTCGGGCACCCCTCCGCTCCCCGTCCGCAACCACCGGACGTTTCCGCTTGAAGATCCTTTTTCCGTCCACCGGAAAGGTATCGTCACGGCTGTCCCTTTTGGGCTACGCCGTCGCGGTCCTGATCTGCACCGCTCCTGTCGACGGCGCCCGCTCCACGGAAACCCGGCAGCACACCGTCCGCCGCGGCGAAACCCTGGGAGACATCGCCCGTCACTACGGGGTTTCGGTGAAGGATCTGCGCCGCTGGAGCGGTCTGAAGGGAGACCGCATCCTGGTCGGCCAGAAACTCACCGTCCGCAAGAAGCCGGCGGCAGAGTGGTACGTGGTCCGCCGCGGCGACAATCTAACCAGAATAGCGGCGCGTTTCGGGATCTCCCCCCGCGAGCTCAGGCGTATCAACAGGCTCGACGGCTCGGTCATCCACCCCGGCCAGAAACTGCGCCTGGGACCGGCCCCATCCGGGATCTACATCGTCAGGAGGGGGGACACGCTGTCGGAAATCGCCGCTGCCAGCGGCGTTCCGGCGCGGGAGCTCCGCAAGCTGAACAACCTGCGCGGGGATCGCATAGGAGCAGGACAGCGGCTGCGCCTGCGGGCGGCCGAAAGCGACCCGGAGGAGGTGACCGAGTACGTCGTGCGCAGGGGGGATTCGCTGTCGAAAATCGCCCGCCGCTTCGACGTCGCGGTCGGCTTCCTCAAGCAGCTCAACGGCCTGAAGTCCGACCGCATCCGCCCCGGGCAGAAGCTGCGCCTGCGCGCCTCCGCCGTCGACGAGGGCATCCACATCGTCCGCCGCGGCGAAAACCTGACCGGCATCGGCCGCCGCTACGGAATCGCCCTCTCCGTCCTCAAGGATCTCAACGGAATCGAGGGGGACCGCATCCTGGCGGGCCAGAAGCTGCGCCTGCGCGCCACCCCGTCGGCGAGGCACATTGTCGAGCGCGGCGACGCCCTGTGGGAGATCGCCCGCGCCTACTCGATGAGCGTGGCCGAGCTGAAGAAGCTGAACGGGCTGACCTCCAACCGCATATACCCCGGCCAGGAGCTCGCGCTCAGCCCGGAGAAATCGGGCCGCCTCGGCACCTACATGGTAATAGGGGGGGACAACCTCACCGAGATCGCCCGCCTGCACCAGATGAGCGTGTCGGAGCTGAAGCGGATAAACAACCTGAGAAGCTCGGTCATCCACCCGGGACAGCGGCTGAAAGTCCGGCCGCTGGTTGCCCGCCGCGAACGGCTGGAGCTCGCCGACTTCGACTGGGCGGATCTGCAGGTTGCGCCCAGGGGGGTGCGCCGCATCGATGTCGGAAACGGGCCGTACTTCGGACGGCGTCCCAAGGCGAACCGGCAGCGGGGCCGCGAATACTACGAGGGCCACCCGGCGTCGCCGCTCAAGACCTACCGGAAGGCGAGCAAGCTGTGGAAGCAGTTCGAGCGCGCCGTCGGCCGCGCCGGCCGCCTCAGCAACCGGCTCGAAGGCTGGAACATCGTCCTCGATCCCGGCCACGGCGGCCTCGATCCCGGGGCGGTGGTGAAAACCACCGACGGCAAGGGCAGCAAGCTGTACGTCGTCGAGGACGAGTACGTCCACGACATCGCCCTGCGCGCCTACGTGCTGCTGCGCCTGCACGGAGCGAAGGTGACGATGACGCTGCTGAGTCCCAACCACCTGATCCGCGGCAGCGCGCCGCCGTCGCAGACCTTCGTCAACGAGAAGAACGAGGTCTACAACAGCTACGCCCTCAACAAGGCCAACACCCGCAACCAGTGGCCGCGCGGCAGCCGCAGGGGGCTCGACGCCCGCGTGCGCATCGCCCGGGAAGCGTTCGCCGGCACTCCGAAATCGCGGCGCATCTTCCTGTCCTTCCACGCCGACATAGACAAGAAATCGCCGCGGGCGCCCCTGGTGCTCTACTACGAGAGCCGCGACGGCCGCCGCCGGGACCCCGCCTCCCGAACCTTCGCCAAGTCCCTGCTGCCGGCGCTCGGAGCCGGGTCCCGCATGCGGGGGCAGGGCCTGAGGGTGCTGCGCAACAACCCGGCGGCGGTCAAGGTCCTGGTCGAGCTGCGCAATCTCGCCTACCTCGACCACGCCTGGGCGCTGCGCTTCGAGCAGCTCCGCCAGCGCGATGCCGAGAAGGTCGTGCGCGGCGTCCTCGACTGGGCGGGAAGGAAGCGCCTGGCCGGAAGGTGAGCCGCAGGCTGCATTCCCTCAACGGGGGGTCGAGGGTTCTTGCGCGGGCTGAATCCCCGCAAATCCATTTTCCGCGGACAGGACATCGGCCGTGGTCCCCGGCCAAAAAAAAAGCCCCGGGGCAGTTCGCCCCGGGGCTTTCGAGTGCATCTTTCGGCGTTGGTCAACAGACTTGCTCGGTTGCGATCCGCCGGGCTGCGCTCCTGACCACCTCCGGCTCCAACCCTGCCAACTCGCACCACGGATCGATGCGGCGGCTCTCGACGAAATCGACTTCCGGCGCCTCCTCCGCTCTTTCCACCTTTTTCGAAATCTCCCGTAACGTGCTGAGAATCATGGCGTTAGCCAATCGGCGGTAAGCGAGTGAGACCCGTTCCTCCTGGGCTGCGTGCTGGTCCGCTCTCATATCCGAATCCCGGTTGGTTGGATGTTTCACGGCGCTTCATGGTCAAACAATGTACGCAATTTCCGGGGATTTTTTGAGAAAAAAACAGGCGGGGCGAAACGGTTTCCCGCGGGCAGCTGCCGGGATGGGGCCGTTTCAGGCCACCGATTCGGACGCGGAAACGGGGCGCCCCTCGGACGCGGCGCGGTACAGGCGATAGATCCACTGCATGGTCCGCAGGGCGTCCGAGCCGTCGGCCCCGGATGTCCGCTTCCCTTCCAGCCTGTCCAGGAAGCCGGCCCACTCCCGGGACCAGGAGCCGTCCGCGGCCTCGAATACGGTTCGGGTTTCACTCGGCTTGCCACCCTCGGGCCGCCGGCGCCCGATGCGCACCGTCTCCGGTCCGTACGAGCCGCCGAGGCCCTCGGCGACCGCGTACCCGTCGCTGCCGAACACCTCCAGGCTGAACAGGTTCTTCCACTGCGTCCAGCTGGCGTGGATCGAGGCCACCTGGCCGCTGCCGGTGCGGAACAGCCCGAAGGCGTTGTCCTCGAGCGGCTCGATGTCCCAGCGGCGGCGCTCGGCGAACCCGGTCACCGACTCGAAACCCCCCAGCAGCCAGAGGCAGAGGTCGACGAGGTGCGCCCCCTGGTCGAGAAGCTCCCCGCCCCCGGCCTTTTCGGGGTCGCCGCGCCACTCGCGGTCGTATCCCGGGCGGCCGCCGTGCCCGTAGCGGGCGCGGATGAAGTCGAGCTCCCCGAGGAGGCCTGAATCAGCTGCCCCGCGCACCTCGGCGACCGCGGGGTGGAAGCGGTGGTTGTACCCGGCGGCGAGGCAGACCCCGCTTGCGGCCGCGGCGGCGACCAGGCCGGCCACCTCGGACGGGTTGCGCCCTAGCGGTTTCTCGCAGAGCAGGTGCTTGCCCGCAGCGGCGGCGGCGGCGCCGATGGGTGAGAGCTGGTCGTGGGTCGCCGAGAGGATGACGATGTCGACCTCGGGATCTTCGATCACCTCTTCCCAGGCACGGACGGCCTCCGTCCGGGATTGCGCCGCCGCCCTCGCCGCTGCCTCCAGGTCGAGGTCGCAGATTTTGACCAGCCGCGACCGCGGGCACTCCGCCACGGCCGCCGCGCGCCTCGACCCGGCGCCGCCGGCTCCTATCAGTCCGACCCGGTAGCTCACCCGCGCACCTCCCGGCCGGGGGTGATCCGCCTCATGGTGAAGAGGTCGGTCTCCGTGACCCCGCGCCGGTCGAGGTTCTCCCAGTCGTCCCACTGGGCGCTGATGAGCCTCCCGGTCAGGCCGTCGGTTGCCGCCGAGGCGAGGTGCACGGCCAGGGCCGCGGCCCGTTCCGGGTCCTGGCCGCCCTGGCGGGCGATCTGCCGCAGCTCCTCCGCCTCCTCCCCGGCGGCCTCACCGGCGGCGATCCCCTCGCGCAGCATGTCGGTGTCGATGGCGCCGGGGGAGATGGCGTTGACGTCGATCCCGTGTGCGGCGACCTCGGCCGCCAGGGTTTCCGTGAAGCGGACGACGGCGGCCTTCGAGGCGGCGTAGGGGCTGAAGTTCGGTCGCGGATCGACGGCGCCGCCGCCCGAGAGGTTGACGATCTTCCCGGAGCGGCGCTCGATCATTCCCGGAAGCGCGAGGGAGCAGCAGAGGAAGCAGCCGCCGAGGTTGACCTGCACGGTCCCGAGCCAGGCCGCCGGGTCGAGGGTGTGGGCCGGCCCCACGGGGCCGAGGATCGCGGCATTGTTGACGAGAATGTCGACACCGCCCCAGCTGTCGAGGACGGAGGCGACGGCGGACCGCGTCTCCGCTTCCGAGGCGAGATCGGCCACTGCCACGAGGCAGGCCGCCCCGGACTGCTCCAGCTCCCGCGCCGCGTCTTCGAGCTGCCCGCGGCTGCGCGCCAGCAGGGCCACCCGGGCCCCTTCCCCGGCGAGGGCCCGCGCAATCCGCCGGCCGATTCCGCGCCCGGCCCCGGTCACCAGGGCTCGCTTGCCTTCCAGTCTCATCGGTAGATCGGTTCTCTTCTCGTTCGGGGGTGGACCTTGGTGTCGACGGCGTCCATGCAAAGATAACCACCGGCGGATGCACCCCGGTTGCGGGGGATCCGGAATTCCGGGGTTGACCGGCGGGGTTCGCGAAGGTTGTTTACCCCGCCATGGACACGTCGTTCACGAACAACAGGGAAGAGATCGCGCGGGCGCCGCGGGACGAGACCGACTGGGCGAGCCTGACGCGGGCCGAACAGATCCGCTCCATCGAGCTGGAAGGGTACGTCGTCATTCCCGGCCTGCTCTCCCCCGAAACCCTCGACAGGATCCGGGAAGAGCTGGCCAAGCTGCCGACCCGGGCGGTCGACTACAGCCCCCATCAGCGCGGCTGTTCGGACGTCCAGTGGACGGACTCTCCCACCGCCATCGACGTCATCGCCCACCCGCCGATGATCGAGTTCCTCACCGACCTGTTCGGGGACGACATGGTCTGCACCTCGTGCGGGTACGGATGCTCGCAGCCCGGGCACCCGGGAATCGCCGTGCACACCGACGCGCAGCCGTACGGCTCGAAGATCTTCGGGCTGCAGTCGAGCTCGCCGGTGCTGGCGCGGGCGCTCTACTACCTCGACGACCAGACCCCGGACCGCTCGCCGTTCAAGGTGGTCCCGAGGTCGCACCTGTCGATGCACATCGACGGCAATCCCTACAACCGCTTCCTCAGCCATCCCGAAGAGGTGATGGTCTGCTGCCGCGCCGGCGACGCCGTGGTGATCAACCAGAACGTCTTCCACGGCAACTTCCCCAACCACAGCGACGGCGACCGGCGCATGCTCGCCATCGCCTACCGCCCCTGCTGGGCGGGGCCGATCGACGACGTCGAGGAGGACCGCGACCCGGAGCAGGTGGCGGCCCTGCCGGCGCACATCCAGCCGTTCTTCCGCAGCCTCAACACGCGGAACATCGACTACGACGTGCCCAACCGTCCCGACGGGATGCGGCGCGAGGCCGGGGGCATCGGCCCCAGCCGCTGGGGCAACGGCCGCTGATCCGGCCGGGAGCCCTCCCGGGCCCCGGCGTTCCTTCCGAAGGTCGTTTACCCGTCATGGACGCGTCGTTCACGAACAGCAGGGAAGACATCGCGCGGGCGCGGCGGGACGAGACCGACTGGGCGAGCCTGACGCGGGCGGAGCAGATCCGCTCCATCGAGCTGGAAGGGTACGTCGTCATTCCCGGCCTGCTCTCCTCCGAAACCCTGGACAGGATCCGGGAGGAGCTGGCGCAGCTGCCGACCCGGGCGGTCGACTACAGCCCCCATCAGCGCTACTGCTTCGACGTGCCGTGGACGGACTCTCCCACCGCCACCGACGCCATCGCCAATCCGCCGATGATCGAGTTCCTCACCGACCTGTTCGGGGACGACCTGATCTGCACCTCGTGCGGGTACGTCTGCTCGCAGCCAGGGCACCCGGGGGGCGCCGTGCACACCGACGCGCAGCCGTACGGCTCGAAGATCTTCGGGCTGCAGGCGAGCTCGCCGGTGCTGGCGCGGGCGCTCTACTACCTCGACGACCAGACCCCTGAACGCTCGCCGTTCAAGGTGATCCCGAGGTCGCACCTGTCGATGCACATCGACGGCAATCCCTACAACCGCTTCCTCAGCCATCCCGAAGAGGTGATGGTCTGCTGCCGCGCCGGCGACGCCGCGGTGATCAACCAGAACGTCTTCCACGGCAACTTCCCCAACCACAGCGACGGCGACCGGCGCATGCTCGCCATCGCCTACCGCCCCTGCTGGGCGGGGCCGATCGACGACGTCGAGGAGGACCGCGACCCGGAGCGGGTGGCGGCCCTGCCGGCGCACATCCAGCCGTTCTTCCGCAGCCTCAACACGCGGAACATCGACTACGACGTGCCCAACCGTCCCGACGGGATGCGGCGCGAGGCCGGGGGCATCGGCCCCAGCCGCTGGGGCAACGGCCGCTGATCCGGCCGGGACCCTCCCGGGCCCCGGGGTCCTTCCGACCGCTACTTCGCCAGACTGCCTGCCATCGCCAGGACGACGCCGTTGTCGAGGCGGACGCGGAAGTCCGGGTCGACGTGCTGGTAGGCGATGGTCCCGCCCTTTGCAACCAGGAACACCGACGGAACCGGAAGTGGGGCTTTGTCGGGGTTCCGGTAGGCGATCCCGAGGGCGGAGGCGAGCTTCAGGTCCCGGTCGGACAGCAGCGGGAAACCGACTCCGGTCTCGGCGCGCGTCCCCCCGGCGGCGGCAGGTTCGTCCGGGCTGACGGCGAAAAGCCCGACCCCCAGGGCTTTCAACTGGCCGTGGATCTTTTCCAGCTCAACTAGCTGGTTCCTGCAGTACCCTCACCAGCCTCCCCGGTAGAAGACGAGCACCGCCGGCTTTTCGGCGACCGCCGCCCCGAGATCGAGGCTCACCTCGTCGTCGCCGGTCAGAACGGCAGGGGGCAGCGCCGCGCCCACGAGCACCGGCCGTACCTGCCCGGCGGACTTGGGAAGCGGTTCCTCCTCCACGGCGTCGGCGGCGGCCGCCGCCAGGAGAGCCGCGGTTGCGGTACAGAACAGTCGTTTCATCTGGCTCCTTTCGCGCCGGCCGCGCCGGCGGGTTTCCGTGCGGCGAGGTGAAAGCCGCCGCGTGGGTTGAGTTTCGCAGCCCGGGCCGCGCCCGGGATTCGTGTGCGGCAAGGTTTCGGCCAAGCCGCTGTTTTTCCGCAGTCCGGAAAGCCCTCAGCCCGGCCGCGGCAGCAGGGCGGCTGCGTACTCCTCCGACCAGGCGACGGCGATCTCGACGTCGGTGAGGACGAGGTCGCAGGCGAGCTGCGGGTGCCGCCTGCGGAGAATCGCCTCGACCCGGTGGACGCCGCTGCCCACCGCTCCCGGATCGAGGGGGAAGCGCAGCCAGACGTCGCCGCTGACCCGGGAGATCGGGACCGCGAAGGAATGCTGGTCGGCGTCGCTGCCCGGCAGGTTGTAGGAGACCACCGGGTCTCCGAGCTCTTCCCCCTTCCAGCTCACCGCCACTTCGTCCCCTTCCACCCACTCCTTCAGGTGCAGGCGCAGCTCGGCGGCCAGCGGCGTTCCCGACTCCGCGGTCTCGACGTCGACGACGGGTCCGCGTCCGGTCAAGGTCGGGCGCAGCGGCACCGGCACCTGCCCGCGCAGGCGGTCGTTGCGGTAAGCACCGCGCCAGGGCCCCTCGTAGACGAGGTGGCGATGGGTGGCGGCGTAGATCTTGTCGAGCTGCTCGAGGACGGCCGGGTCGCCGACCTCGCGCATCATGCCGCGCCGCGGTCCCTCGGCCCCGGCGTGCCAGTTGAAGGCGTAGATGCCGTCGGCCCCGGCGCGGTGATGGCGGGCGGCGATGGCGCGCGTGCGCAGGCGGTTCTTGCGGTCCGGCGGCTCGGGGCGACCGGGGGGTCGGGCAGGCCGGAGTCGAAGCCGGGATAGAAGGGGACGCGGCGCGGCCTGCAGAGCTCCTGGAAGCGCTCGACCTCGACGGCGGGATCGGTGGCCGCTCCCCCGCCTCCGATCAGCAGGTCGACGAGATCCTCCTGCAGCCAGGTCTCGACGTCGTAGCCGATTTCGGCGCAGGCCTCCAGGCTGGTGGCGACCCGCGCCGCCAGGTAGAGAGGCCGGCCGCGCTGCTCGCCGGCCCGCTCGGTCACCTGGCGGGCGGCGCGCTGCAGGTCGGTGACGGTGTAGCGCAGGCGGTAGGCCTCGTCGGCGGGCAGGTGGAAACAGTGGCGCTGCCAGTCGAGCTCGATGCCGTCCCAGTCGTACTTCTCGCACAGCTCGCGGACGTGGTCGAGGCGGTTGCGCCGCACCTCGGGAACCGACAGGTCCCAGGAGAGGGCGAACCACTCCGAGGTGCGCTCCCCGAGCAGCCATTCCGGGTGCTCCCGGCGCAGCTGCGTCAGCTCGCCGTGGTGGAGGGTGGCCAGGTCGGAAAGCCCGGCGCCGTCGAAGTGGTTGTCGTTCATGCGCAGAGAGGCGTACACGGCGATGCCGAGCTCGCGCCCGCGTTCGATGACGGCGGCCTGCGGGTCCTCGCCGCGCTCGAGCATGCGGCGGATGTTCTCGGTGTGGACGCATGCGGCGGCGTTCTCGTAGCGGCGGCCGAACAGGTCGCCGACCACCTCGAGGGAGTCGCTGGGCCAGCGCGCCGCGTGCTCGCCGACGCACCAGAACAGGGCGCCGGCGTGGGTGTCGACCAGGGGGGCGTAGACGCCGTCGAGGAACTCCTCGAGGCTCTGCGGGACCGGGGAGTACCCGTGCGGGGCGCCGTCCCAGTTGTAGATGAGGCGGTAGTCGGGGGGTCGGTTCATCCGGTTTTCCTTTCAGGTGCCCGGCCCCGGTCGGGGCGGATTCCCCGGCTCGGGCGTGGGTTCGAGTCCGGAGGGGTCTGCGGAAGGACCCTGTCCGGCGGGGCCGGTTTCACGAAGCAAAGCCGTTCAGCGGGCGAGCAGGGAGCGCAGCCCCGGCGGCAGCGCCTGCCGCAGCGAGTCGGGGAACCGGTCGCGGTAGCCGGTGCGGCGGACGAACTCGATCAGCCGCGCCGCCGAGGTGTCGTAGAAGGAGGTGAAGTACACGTATCGAGGCCGGTCGGTGCGATTCTGCGACGCCGAGTGAAAGCAGAGCGGGTTGAAGACGATGAGGTCCCCCTCCCCGGCGCAGATCTCGACGCCGTCGTCGCGGTGGCCGGCGCCGGAGGTGTTGGAATCGAGGGGGCGGGCGTCGGCCCCGGGGTCGCCGCCGAACAGGGCGGCGTAGGAGAACTTGTGAGAGCCGGGGACGATGTGGACCCCGGCGCCGCCCGGCTTCACCGTGCTCAGGTAGTGCAGCATCTGGTAGTAGACCTGCTTCGGCGCCGCCTCGAACTCGGCGCGGCAGAAAGCGGCGTCGATGTGGTAGCCGAGCTCGGGCGCGTACGGCGGCGGTTCCGGGTCGGAGCGGACCAGCACCTGCTCGCGCATGCGCAGCTCCGGGTCGCCGCCGAGCAGCAGGCGCCCGAGCTCGATGGTGTCCGGGTTGGCGGCGAGGCGCCCCATGATCTCGCCCGGGATCGGGTGCCTGAGGTCGTTTCGGGGTCTCTCCGTTTTCCCGACCGGTCCGGCGACCGCGTCGACGTGGACGCGCAGCTCCGCGGTGAAGCCGCGGTCGAGCCAGCCGGGGAAGATGGTGAACCCCCGGTCCTCGATTTCGGCGAGGCGGGTGTCGAGATCGTCGAAGGAAGGGTGCACGGGGATCGTGGTCCGGGCTCGGGTTCGGAAGCCGGCTGCCCCTGACGGGAACCGCCGGACCGCAAAACCCATAATATAGATGGAGAGGGGACGCCGATAAGACGGGAAGCGGGCCGGAGAGGTATCTTGAAAACGGACACGGGACCAAGGGAGCACGGATCATCATGAGGGACCAACAGGCCGAGTCGTACTTCGGGGAATGGATTCACCGGGAAGCGGTGGCCGAGCGCATCGTGCCCGTCGTCGGCAAGCTCTACCGCGAGCACGGGGTCGTGGTGACGATCTTCGGGCGCTCCCTGGTGCGCAGCTCGCCGATCGACATCCTGAAGGCGCACCGGTTCGCACGCCACTTCCTCGACCGCGAGCTGCCGGTCGAACTGAGCTCGGAGATGCTCGAGGCCCTCGGGAAGCTGCAGCCGGCCGCCTCCCGCGTCGACATCGGCAAGCTCGCCCTGCGCTACCAGAACGAGCCGGCGGGCAAGGATCTCGAGACCTTCCTGCGCGCCGAGCTGGGGAGCCTCGACGCCGGCCAGGAGCTCCTGCAGGCCGAGCCGCGCGACGTGGTCCTCTACGGCTTCGGCAGGATCGGCCGCATGCTGGCGCGCATCCTGATCGACCGCAGCGGCGGCGGCGACAAGTGGCGGCTGCGGGCCGTCGTCGTGCAGCGGCCCGCGAAGGGGGACCTGGAGAAGCGGGCCAGCCTGCTGCGCCGCGACTCGATCCACGGGCCCTTCAAGGGCACGGTGCAGCTCGACCGCGACGAGAACGCCCTGGTGGCCAACGGCAACCTCATCCGCATTCTCTACGCCGAATCGCCCGACAAGGCGGACTACGCCTCCTACGGCATCGAGAACGCCATCGTCGTCGACAACTCCGGCGTCTGGCGCGACCGCGGCGGCCTGGGGAGGCACCTGCGGGCAAAGGGGGTGGACAAGGTCATACTCACCGCTCCCGGCAAGGGGGACATCCCCAACATCATCTACGGCGTCAACAGCGGGGACATCTGCCCGGAAGAGCGGCTGCTGTCGGCGGGGAGCTGCACCACCAACGCCATCGTCCCGGTGCTCAAGGTGATGGCCGGCCGCTTCGGCATCGACCGCGGCCACATCGACACCATCCACTCCTACACCAACGACCAGAACCTCGTCGACAACTTCCACAGCAAGACGCGCCGGGGGCGCGGCGCTCCGCTCAACATGGTGATCACCGAGACCGGGGCCGCCGGCGCCGTCGCCAAGGCGCTGCCGGAGCTTGAGGGCAAGGTGACGGCCAACGCCATCCGCGTGCCGACCCCGAACGTCTCGCTGGCGATCCTCAACCTCGGCCTCGGCCGCCCGACCACGGTCGACGAGGTCAACCAGTACCTGCGCGGCATCTCCCTCGACTCCCCCCTCCAGGGACAGCTCGACTTCATCACCTCGCCCGAGGTGGTCTCCAGCGATTTCACCGGCTCGCTGAAGACCGCCATCGTCGACTCGACCTCGACCATCGTCACCGGCAGCCAGTGCGTCCTCTACGTCTGGTACGACAACGAGTACGGGTACGCAGGCCAGGTGGTGCGCATCGTGCAGCACCTGTCGGGGCTGGAGCTGCCCTCGTACCCGCAGTAATCCTTCCGCCCCGGCAGGTTCGCGGTCCGCCGGATCCCGGGAACCGGAACAGCAGGAAGTCGGACGCATGGCAACGGAACAACAGCTCGAGCAGTATCGCACCGAGGGGTACTTCATCGCCGACGACGCCGTCGCCCCCGAGATGGTGGAGGAGTTGCGTGCCGCGCTGGGCCGCTGTGAGCGCAAGGTGCGCGCCGGGGCGGTCGTAGACGACAGCGAACGCATCCGCCTCGACGGGGACCCCGTGGAAGCGCTCAGTCACATCCGGGCGCTGCTGGCCCCGGAGTTCGGCGAGCCGGTGTTCGCCGAGTACCTCGAATCGGCCCCGGTGATGCGCTGCGTCAACCCGCTGCTCGGAGAGGAGCTGCGCCTGGGGTGGGTGTCGGCGCTGGTGGTCGACGACCGGCCGTACCGGACCGGTTGGCACCGCGACATCGGCAGGGAGGAGCGGGACGGCAGCTGCGAGGTCGAGATGGAGATCCTCGGGCGCTACCGGAAGAACCTCGTGAAGTGGCACCTCGCCCTGATCGACGACCCCTGCCTGTGGCTGGTGCCGGGCAGTCACAGGCGCTACCGCACCGACGAGGAGCGGGAGTTCCTGGTCGGAGGCGCCGCCGGGGAGCTGTCGACGGGGAAGCAGATCCTGCTGGAACAGGGGCAGACCATTTTCTGGACCGGCAACACCATTCACCGCGGCCTGATGCCCGAGGGAGTGAAGCGGCGGATGACCCTCACAGCCGGGCTGGCCCGGTACGACGCCGGCGACCCTCCCGAAGAGCTCGACGAGCGCTACCGGTGGATGCTGGCCGACGGCGTGGGCGACAGCCTGCGGCCGGGGGCGAGGAGGTTCTACGACAACTGGCGCGCCGCGGTGCGGGCGTGAGCGGTGCCGCGCGCCGCGGGCGCCCTGGGGAGTTTTCCGGAGTAACCGGAAGGACTGTCCCGCCGCTGCCGCTGCGGCAGCAGCCGGGCGGGTCGCAAGGGCTGGCGATCAACCCCGCGGGCTCCGGGTTTCGCCGCGCCGGTTGGCTCACTCCGTTTGGGGCGGGACCAGCCGCGTGACCAGGCTGCCCCGGTTGACCTCCTCGAAGGGTTCGGACAGGGCGCGGTGGTCGTAGAACTGCGAGCTGTCGTAGAGGAAGGCGTAGCGCCGGTTGCGGTCGAGCCCGGCCTCCAGCGCCCTCGCGTTGATTCGGCCGGTGGCGTCGTAGGCGGGCCAGAGCACCCCGTTCTGGCAGTAGGATACGTCGATGAAATAGCGGGGCCGCTCGCGGCCTCCCGGCCTGGGACGGCGCGCGTGCCAGACCGCCGAGTGCACGACGACCGCCGACCCCGGCTCGAGGTCGTCGAAGCAGAGCGACCCCTCCAGGTCCGCGGTTCCCAGCATTCTCAGGTCCCGCTGCGCCACGAGGTCGTGCGACCCCGGCAGGATGAGCAGGTCGCCGATCTCTCCGTTGAGGCCGTTCAGGTAGTAGAAGACGTGCACCATCAGGTGCGAGCGGTTGGTCTGCGGGTGCTGCTCGTAGTCCTGGTGCCAGCCGACGCCGGAGGCCCCCTCGTCGAAGCGGTTGGAGTGGATGTGGTGCATGGCGAAGCGCGATCCCCCCATGAGGGAGGCGACCGCGGCGATCGCCGGCGGGTGGGAGGTCAGCAGCCCCATCTCGCGGTAGGTGACGAGCATGCGGTGGTCGCCGGCTGCCCGGTGCCCCACCATTTCGTCGACCTCGGCCATCAGGCGGGCGTTGTGCTCCGGCTCGATCAGCCCCGGGAGCACGAGGTATCCCTCGCGCTGGAAGAACTCGATCTCTTCGCCGCTCAGGGCCGTACTGGCTGATTCATCGGGCTTCAGGTTTTCCATCACTTCCATCCCGGGCTGTCGGGGACTCGCGGAAACGCGCGCCGCGGCGCCTGCAACTGCAGAAATTCCGACCGGCGCGCGGCCCAATCGATAACGACAACAAGGGACGGGCGCAACACGGACTCTCCGGTGCGTTGCGTCACCACGCGGACGGCCTATCTTGGCCTCTCCCTCCGCCATAACCGCTGCACCGTTCACCGGGAGTCGATAACGCCATGCTGAAGCTGGGATGCATGTCCCTCAGCTACAAGGACGAGTTCGCCGCCGGCACCCTCGACCTCGAGGGGTTCCTCGACCGGGCGCGGCAGCTGCGCCTCGACGGAGTCGATCTGCACACCGGCTCCTTCGCCTCGGAAGAGCCGGACTACCTGCGGGGGGTGCGCAGGCGCGCCGTCGATCACGGGCTGGCCCTGTCCTACATCGGGGTGAGCTCGAACTTCGGGGTCCTTGACCAGGAGGAGCTAGACGGCCAGGTCGAGGCGGCAAAGCACTGGATCGACGTCGCCGCCTTCATGGGGATCCCCCTGGTGCGGGTGTTCGCCGCCTGGATTCCCGAAGGGGACACCGAGGAGGCGACGTGGGCGCGGATGATCCCCTGCCTGAAGGAGGTCGCCGCCCACGGCCGCGGGCAGGGGGTGGTGGTCGGCCTGCACAACCACAACCACGGCTGCGTCACCCGGACCGGAAAGGACGTGCGGCGCATCATCGAGGAGGTGGACGACCCGTATTTCTCCCACATCCTCGACACCGGGCAGTACGTCGGCTCTCCGGGCGCCTCCGGGCAGCGCGGCAGGGAGGATCCGGCGCTGGATTTCTACGGCTCGATCGCCGAGACCGCGCCGCTGGCCGTGCACGTGCGCTGCAAGATCTACCGCATCGAGTCGGGCGCCGAGCAGTGGCTCGACTACCCGCGCATCTTCGGGATCCTGAAGGGGGTCGACTTCAACGGCTGGTGCTCGGTGGTCTACGAAGGGCAGGACGTCGAGGCCGAGGCCACCGCCGTCCCCAGGGCGGTGAAGTACCTGCGGAGCCTGATGGACTGGTAGCATGCCGCCCGGCTACCCCCAGGTCGCCCTGCAGGTTCCCGAAATTCTGCTGCCGAAATCGGGCGTGGCGCTCGACAGCTGGGCGGTCATCGCCTGCGATCAGTACGCCACCGCCCCCGAGTACTGGCGGCAGGTCGGGGAGCTGGTGGGGGAGGCCCCCTCGACCCTGCGCGCGATCTTTCCCGAGGTCCATCTCGGCGGCCTCGACCGCCCCCGTCGGATCGAGCGGATCAACCGGCAGATGCGCCGCTACCTCGACAACGGGATTCTCGAGCCGCTGCCGGCCGGGTTCGTCCTCGTCGACCGCGAGACGCCGCGCACCCCGTCCCGCAAGGGGCTGCTGGTCTGCCTCGACCTCGACCAGTACGGCTTCGCCCCCGGCGCCCGGACGCTGATCCGCGGCACCGAGGAGACCGATCCGGAGCGGCTGCCGCCCCGTATCGAGATCCGCCGCGGCGCGCCGCTGGAGCTGCCCCACGTGATGGTGCTGATCGACGACCCGGACAACACCGCGATCGGGCCGCTGTTCGACCGCCGCGACGAGCTGCCCCTGCTCTACGACTTCGAGCTGATGATGGGAGGGGGCCGCCTGCGGGGATGGCACGTCCGGGAGCCGGAGCGCATCGCCGCCGCGGCCGGCGCCCTCTCCTCTCTCGCCTCCGGGTTCGCCGCCCGCTACGGGGCTTTCCGGGAAGCGGCGCCGCTGCTGTACGCGGTCGGGGACGGCAACCACTCGCTGGCGGCCGCCCGCGAGGTCTGGGAGGAGGAGAAGCGCAACGGGGCGCCGGCCGATCACCCGGCGCGCCACGCCCTGGTCGAGCTGGTCAACCTGCACGACCCCGGCCTGCGCTTCGAGCCCATCCACCGCGTCGTCTTCGAGACCGACGCGGACGAGCTGCTGTCGTCGTTTTCCGACCACTGCCGCTTAAGGGGGTCGCACCTCGAGGTCACCGATTTTGCCGACCGGCAGCAGTGGGAGAAGGCGCGCGAAGGTCTCGACCGAGGCGTCCAGCACCTGCCGTTCGTCGCCAGCCGCCGCCTCGGCATCGCCACCATACACCGGCCGCGGCAGCAGCTCGCAGTGGCCTCGCTGCAGAGCTTCCTCGGCGGCGCCGGAGTCCGGCACCGCGTCGACTACATCCACGGCGGCGACCGTGTGGAAGAGCTCGGCAGCCTGCCCGGCAACGTCGGCTTCTTCACCGAGGCGCCCGACAAGGAGAGCCTGTTCCGCACCATCCTCCGCGACGGCCCCCTGCCGAGGAAGTCGTTCTCCCTGGGAGATGCGGAGGAGAAGCGCTACTACCTCGAAAGCCGGCGCATCGGGGAGTGAGGCACCCGGGAGCCGCCCTGCCCGGGGCGCGGGGGTTGCCGGGAGTGGGCGACCGCCCCTGAGATTGATAAAAAACAAATTCAAACCCGCGACTCTGCGGAGCCGCACAATACATCGAGAGGAGCAATGACCATGGCACGTCACCTTTACGTCTCCAACTCAGGAAGCGAGTTCCTGTCCCACTTCATCATGGACGAGGACTCGGGAAAGCTCGCCCCGCAGCCCGACATCGACCTCGGCGGGGCTCCCGGGGCGGTGGCGACCAACGCCGGGGAGACGGTGATGTACGTCTGCCTGCGGCCGAGCGGCGACGTCGTCAGCTTCCGGATCGACAAGGATTCGGGCGCCCTCACACGAATGGGGGCCGCCTCCCTCGTCGAAGGTCCGCCCTATCTCTACCTCGACAACAGCGGCCGTTTCCTGCTGGCCGCCTACTACGGGGCGGCCGGGGTGACGTCGCACCGCATCGAGGCGGACGGCACGGTCGGGGAACAGCTGCAGTGGCTCGACACCGAGACCCACGCCCACAGCATCCAGACCGACCGCAGCAACCGCTTCGCCTTCGTTCCGCACACCAACCCGGCCAACTCCATCCACCAGTTCCGCTTCGACGAAAGCAGCGGCGAGCTGACCCCCAACGACCCGCCCGTCGCCGGGCCGGAGAGCGAGGAAGGGCCGCGCCATTTCGTCTTCCACCCGCGGGAGGACTTCCTCTACTCGGTCAACGAGAACGGCAGCACCGTCTCCGCCTTCCGCTTCGACCCGGACAGGGGGACGCTGGAGCCGTTCCAGCTGATTTCCACGGTGCCGGAGGGAACCGACCTCGAGGGCAAGAGCACGGCCGAGATCAGGATCAGCGCGGACGGCCGCCACCTCTACGCCTCCAACCGCGGCCACGACACCCTGGCGCTGTTCGAGGTGGGGGGGAACGGCAGACTGGCGGCGAAGGGCCGCTTCGAGACCGAGGCGACGCCGCGTTTCTTCGACATCGCCCCGGGGGGGCGCTACCTGTATTCAGCGGGCCAGGACTCGGACAGGCTGGTCTCGTACCGGATCGATCCGGCGGACGGCTCCCTCGAGACGCTCGAGCGCCACGACGTCGGCGGCAGTCCGCTGTGGATCCAGTTCGTCGCGAAGGAGTGAGAGGTGCGCCGGCCGATTGGGTCCCTGCGCCTATGCCTCACCGGCGCAAGGTTCCGGGACTGCTCCTTGTTCGGGGTGTGGCAGGAAAGTGGTCGGCGGGCAGCCTAGGCCCCCGGTTCGACCTCCCAGGTCGACGGGTTTTCGACGCGGACCCCGCGAATGGTTTGCCCGGCGTTGAGGTCCTCGGAGAGCAATATGGAGCAGTCGGCACTGCCGGCGGCGACGATGATGAGGGCGTCCCGGAATGAGATCCGGTCGGCCTGGTGGCAGACGATGGCCTGGTCGATGAGGTCGGGGGTCAGGGTGACGGTGGGGATCTGACGGAGGGAGGTGAGGATCTCACGCGCTTTCGGCGGTGCGATGCCGAGCTTGAGAGTGGCGGCCGCGTAGAACTCCTGCAACACCTGGGTGGAGATGACGGCGCACCCCGATTCGGACAGGGCCCTCAGGTGGGAACGGCAGCGGCTTTGGCGGACAGGGTCGTGCCGGTCGGCGGTGTAGAGGAGGACGTTGGTATCGAGGAAGACCCGCGGATTAGACACGATGGAGCTCGTCGCGGGTCCAGGTCGCCCCTCCGGAGTCTCCCCCCGCCGCGTCCATGCGGCCGAAGAGATCGTCGGACCACCGGCCTGCATCGTTGTCGGCCAACTCGCGCTCGAGAAGCTGCCGCAGGAGATCCTCCAGGGTCGTCCCGCGGCGCTCGGCGTGGCGCTGGGCGGAATGAAGCTGCCCGGGAGTCAGATTGAGAGAGAGGCTGGAGCCGGCGGCGTCCCGAACCTCGCTGCTGCCTCCGGGTGCATCGTAAGTCCCGGCGCAGGCACGGGCGAGGATTTCCCGGGCCTCGGCCTCCATGCTGCGGCCAGCGCGGGCGGCGCGGACTCGCAGTCGGGCGTGCACGTCGTCGCTGAGTCTGCGGATATTGAGGATGGCCATGCCTCCATTGTAGGCATTGAGGGTGATGCAGGCAATAATGAATGCGTTTCGAAAGACCTCCTGTTGCAGCCGCGGAGTGGGTCGGCTTTCGCGGAGGGCCCGTGCTGGCCGAATCGACGGTGTGCGCGTGCTGACGGGGTTGCCCGACATCGGCGGCTCCCAAGCGGTGGAAACGCCGGTTCGGTTTCCATGAGCGCGGCTCGAATCGAAACCGATCTTCCTGCGGCGGTGTTGCCATGGCGGCTGACCGCGGCTTCCCCGGAGCGGGGGGAGACCGCCTCCATCACCAGCACCTGGACCCCGCCCGATGCGGACCCGCCCCCGCCGCGGGAATGGCGGCACGCCGGCCGCGGGGAGTCCCCGCTCGAGCTCGCCGGGGTTGCCGGTGCCGTGGTCGCCGACGGCTTCGAAGCCTCCGGGTACGAGCTGCGCCGGGAGGTGTGGCAGGCGCATGACCGCGGCTCGGCCGCCGTCCGGCAGGTCCTGGTCAACCGCGGCGAACGGCCGATCCGGCTGCAGGCGCTGCTTCCGCTTAGATGCGACGGTCCGGAGAGCCTGCTGCTGGCGGGGCGCGGCGCCGGGGAATGGGACGTCCTCGTGCAGAAGCGTTTCAAGAACGACGGTCCCACCGCGTTTCGCCCCGGGGTTGCCGACGCCGACCTTGAGATGGCGGTGAAACCGGTCGGCCCTACCGGGGAGGTTGTACCCGGGGTCGAAGAGGGAACCACCCTGGTTCGCGCCGACCCCTTCTGCATGCTGCGCTCCCGGGGGGACGGCGCGGCCCCGGCGCTGCTGATCGGCTACCTCAGCCAGACCGGCCACCTTGCCCGTATCCTGTTGAAGTTCGCCGACGAAGAGGAGGGAGTCCGGCTGGAACAGCTCCTGGCCGAGTGCGAGCTCGACGGCGTGGCGGTGGAGCCGGGGGAGGAGCGGGCGAGCCAGTGGCTGCTGATCGCGGCCGGCGAAACCAACCGGCTGATCGCGGAGTTCGCCGACCGCGTCGGAGTCTGCCACGGCGTCGACCCGGCCCCCTCGCCGCCGACGGTATGGTGCTCCTTCTCGGCGTACGGCGAATCCTACGGCGAAGAGCTGTTCGACCAGGACCTCGCCGATCTCGCGGCCCGGCGGGTGCCTATGGATTTCTTCCTGATCGACGGGGGCTGGGAGCGGGCCCGCGGGGACTGGGAGCCCGACCCGGAAAGGTGGCCGGGCGGCATGAAGGCGGCCGCCGCGCGCATCGCGGACCTCGGGTACGGCCCGGCGCTGTGGACGGCGCCCTACACCGTCCACCCGGACTCGCCCCTGGCGAGGGAACACCCGGACTGGATGGCGGCCACCGCGGACGGGGAGCCCTACGAGTACATGAGCGGCCTCGTCCTCGACACCACCGCGCCCGGGGCCTGCGGCCACCTCGAGCAGCTGTACCGCACCCTGACCCATGACTGGGGCTACCGCTACCACAAGTTCGATTTCATGCGCGGCATCTTCAACAACCCGGCCATCCGCTTCAGCGATCGGTCGGCGACGCGGCTCGAGGCCTACCGCCGCGGCCTGGAGGCGATCCGCCGCGGCGCCGGCCCCGACGCCTACCTGTGCGTCTGCGGCGGCCACTTCGGCGGCTCGCTCGGACTGGCCGACGCCCAGCGCAGCGGCAGCGACGTGCGCGGCTGGTGGGAGGTGATGAAGCCGCGCATCAAGCAGAACCTCCTGCGCACCTGGATGCACCGGCTCTGGCACGTCGACCCGGACGCCATGCTGCTGCGCCGCCGGGAAGAGCCGCTGGTCGAGGGGGTCATGGGCTCCTACACCCTCGGAAGGCTGAGCGACGACGAGACGCGGACCGTGGTGCTGAACCAGTACCTCGGCGGCCAGATCGTCTGCCTGGGAGAGGCGTTCCGTTACCTCGACGAGGACCGGCGCGCCCTGCTGCGCCACGCGATTCCGACGATCGGTTCCCCGGCGATGCCGCTCGACCCGTTCGAGCCGGTTGCCCCGTCGCGGCTCGTCACCCGCGTGACCCCCCGCTGCCGCGCCCTCGAACCCTGGAACACCCTGGCCCTGATCAACTGGAGCGACGCCCCGCAGCGGATGGAGGCGAGCCTTTCCGGGGAAGTCGTCGGCGGGCTGCACGCCGACCGCTTCCTGGTGACGGAGTTCTTCACGGAGACCGCGATCGGGGTGGTTGGCGCCGGAGAGAGCATCGACCTCGGCCTCGTGCCCCCGCACGCCAGCCGGCTGCTGCGGGTCGCCCCGTGGCGGGGGGACGGCCCGGTCCTGGCCGGCACCGATCTCAGCTTCTCGGGCGGTGGGGTGGAGGTCGTCGAGTGGCGCCCCGGAGAGGGGGTGGCCGCCGGCAGGGTGGCGACCGAATGGGACTACCCCTGCCGCGTCAGGGTCGCCTTTCCGCGGGAGGGGGGCTGCGTCTTTGCCTCAGCGGTGGTTCCGGCGGGCGGGGGGGAGTTCCGGGTGGGGATGTAAGGCTTTCAGTCTGGATCCGGCGCTTGCGCGCCTTCCGTTGGAACCACCCGTCGGGCGGGGGTAGGGAACGCTCAGAGTCCAGGCGGAGTGAGGACCTTGGACCGGGAATTTGGTCAATCGCTCTAATTGCCTATGTTGTCGTCAGTTTATCGCGCAAAATGACGACAAGATAGACAATTGATACTTCCCCGGATCCTTCAGGCACCCCGTCAAAGCTTTTTCCTGATGGGGCCCCGCGGTGTCGGCAAGAGCACCTGGCTCCGCTCCGCCTTTCCCGACGCGCACGTGATCGACCTGCTCAGCGAGGAGACCTACCAGCGCATGCTGGCTCATCCCGGCCTCCTCGCTGCCGAACTCAGGACCGTCGACAGCGGCCGCTGGGTGGTGTTGGACGAAATGCAGCGGCTGCCCGGCCTGCTCAACGAGGTCCATCGCTTCATCGAAGAAAGGGGGCTGCGCTTCGTACTGTGCGGGTCGAGTGCCCGCAAGCTCAAGCGGGCAGGCGTCAACCTTCTCGCCGGGCGCGCCCTGCATCGCGCCATGCACCCCTTCGTCCCGGCGGAACTGGCCGACGCCTTCGACCTCGAGCAGGCAATGCGCTATGGCCTGTTGCCCATTGTCTGGGCTTCCGGGGAAAGAGACGAAACCCTGGCCGCCTACGCCCGGATGTATCTCCGCGAAGAAATCCAGGCCGAGGGCCTCGTGCGCAACCTGTCCGGATTTGCGCGCTTTCTGCCCATTGCCGCCCTGTTCCACGGCCAGTCGATCAATGCCGCCAACATCGCCCGCGAGGCCGGTGTTGCCCGGACCACGGTTACCGGCTACCTGGAAATCCTGGAGGAGACCCTGCTCTGCTTCCAGCTGCCCGCCTTCCAGGCCAGGCTCCGGGTGCGCGAGCGCACCTTGCCCAAGTGGTACTGGTGCGACCCCGGGATGGTGCGCGCTCTCAAGCGATCGGCCGGTCCCCTCGCCCCGGAAGAACGGGGCCACCTCTTCGAAGGGTTGGTCGCCCAGCTCATCCGGGGCTACAGGGACTATCGCGGGATATGCGAGGAGTTTTTCTACTGGGCAAGTGCCGGGCCGAGTGGAATCGAAGTGGATTTTCTGCTCAAGCGCCAGAACGAGTTTGTCGCCGTGGAGGTGAAGGCGGGCAGGACATTCGCGGAAAACTGGTGCAAGGGCTTGCGCGCGGTCGCCGGCTTGAAGGGCCTGCGCCGGAGACTGGTCGTCTACCCCGAAGGCCCGTCCCTGCAAACCGCCGATGGCATTGAGGTTGTGCCGTTCCCCCGCTTCTGTGCGTTGCTGGACGAAGACGCCCTGTGGCCGTGAGATGGGCGAGGCGGGTCGAAGCCGAAAGGCATGAACCTCGTTGTCGATACCGAGCTCCCCCCGGCGGCCCGCTGGGCCCTGGAGGAGCTGAGCCGCGCCCTCCGCGCCCGGGCGGAATCCGTCGAGACCACCGGTGAGGCAGGACCGGATCCCGGGTTCGTAATCGGCCTGGCAGGCCGGTCCCCCGCGGTAGAGGATGCCCTTGCCCGCACCGGGGTGCGATGTCCCGGGGCGCCGGAATCCCTGGTCCTCCAGCCGCTCGCCGGCGAAGGGTTCCTCATATGCGGCAGCGACGAGCGCGGCCTGACCTACGCCCTCCTGGAAGCGGCCCGAGCCGTCGAGCTCGCTTCGCCGGAAGCGGACGCTTTCGCGGCCATCCCTGCCGCGGTCGAGTCCCCGCACCTGGCCTGGCGCAGCATGCAGCTGTTCCTCTGCAACCGCCGGCTCGAGGAGACCTGGTTCTACGACGACGGGTTCTGGGAGGGGTACCTGGGCCGGCTGGCCCGCTGCCGCTACAACAACCTGAGCCTCACCTTCGGCCACCAGATCGCCTACCTGTCCCCGCCCTATCCCTTCCTCCTCGAAGTCCCCGGGTTCCCCCAGGTCCGCCCGGTCGGCTTCACCCCGGAGCAGCGTTCGCGGCACCTGGAGATGCTGATCCGCATCGCCGGGGAGACCCGCCGGCGCGGCCTGCACTTCACCTTCGGCGTCTGGTCCCAGCACGCCTGGGAATACGGGGAGTCCCTGGTCGAGGGCCTCACCCCGGAGATCCTGGGGCCGTACAACGCCGCCGGGCTGGCGTGCCTGCTCGAAAGCTGCCCGCAGATCGACGGGGTCCAGTTCCGCATGAACTACGAGTCCGGTGTTTCCGAGGACCGCCAGGCCGGGTACTACGAGCCGCAGTTCCGCGCCGTTGCCGGATGCGGCCGGCCCGTCCGCCTGGACCTGCGCGCCAAGGGGCTCACCGACGACACCATCCGCCTGGCACGGGAGCTCGTCCCGGACACGGTGGTCTCCACCAAGCACTGGTGCGAGCATCTCGGCATGCCCTACCCGATGCCGGCCATCCAGCAGTTCGACCGGAAGCATTTCCGCCGCTACGGCACCTGGGACCTGCTGCGCAAGCCGCGTCCCTTTGCGCTGATCCACCGCCTCTGGAGCGCGGGAAGCCAGCGCCTGCTGCTGTGGGCGGATCCGGAGTGGGTGCGGCGGTTCGCCGGCTCCTGCACTTACGGCGGCGACGGCTTCGAGGTGATGGCGCCCCTGACGAACAAGGGGGTTCGCGACGACCGGCCGCCCTGGCCGGTCAGCGCCGATCCCGCCTTCCGGTCCCCCGCGGCGGAGCACGGACGCCACTGGATGTTCTGCCTGCTGTTCGGCCGCCTCGGCTACGACCCGGATGCTTCCCCCGAGGTCTGGCGGCGGGAGTTGCGCCAGCGCTTCGGAGGAGCGGCAGGTTCCGTGGAGGAGCTCTACCGCACCGGCGGCCGGATACTGCCCCTGCTCACCGTCGTGCTGCAGCACTCGGCCAGCCTCTGGACCTTCTGGCCCGAGCGCTTCGCCGGCCGCAGTCTCGAGGAGGACGCGCAGGTCGAACCCAGCGACCCGACCCGGTTCTACGGCATCGACGAGTACGTGGAAGACGCCCTGGCGGATCGGCTGTGCGGCAAATGGACGCCCCCCCACGTCGCCCATCACCTGCGCCGGCTGGCGGACCGGGTGCGCTGCCTGCTGGCGGATCTGGACCGGGAGCCGGCCGAGGCGGAGCTGCGCCACACCCTCCTCGACTTCACCCTGCTCACGCATCTGGCCGAGTACCATGCCTGCCGCCTGCTGGCAGCCGCCCACCTCGCCTTTTTCCGCCGATCCGGGGAGGCCTGCCGGCTGCCGGCGGTCCGGCAGCTCCTGGAGGAGGCGCGTGGCCACTGGAGGGCCATGTCTTCAGCGGCCGAGACGGCCTACGGCGGCGATCTCGTCTTCGGGTTCCGGGAGAAAGGCCACGCCGGCCACTGGAAGGATGACCTGTCGGTGATCGAGCGGGACCTCGGGGCGGTCGAGGCGCTCATCGCGGAACAGCAGGAGATCCCGACCGCCGGCCCCGGCCCGTTTCCCGGGGGAGGAGCCCATCCCGATCCGCCGGAGGTGAGTTTCGATCCTCCGGACCGCGCCGCTCCGGGGCAGGACCTCGTGCTTCAGATCCGGTGCGAATCACCCAGGCCGAGGGGAGTCCGCTGCCATTACCGGATCACCCATCAGGCTCTGGACTTCGGGCAGGTGGACATGCGTTGCGAAGGAGGTGGGTTTCAAGCGGTGGTTCCCGGCGAGGCCATCGATCCGGCCTGGGACCTGATGCTTTTCTTCGAGCTGTTCTTCGAGGACGGTGGGGCGACCCGCTGGCCGGACTGGCGCACCCGGACCCCCTGTTTCGTCATCCCGGTGGAGTGAGGGGATGGCGTCGACAAACCTCCGATTGGTGAATCAGGTATCTTCTCTCCCAGGAGCCCATAATGGAACTGATCCATTTAATCTTCATCCCATCGGTCATCGGGTTGGTAATTGTCTTTGTGATTCTGTTCCTCGGAAGGACCGAGGAAGAGGAGCAGGAGCGTCTGGAAGCCCTGGCAGACCGGCTGCAGAAGCTGTACGAGCACACCGGCCAGCGGGGCTTTCGGGCAGCCCGTCTGAGACGGCTCCCCTATGAAATGCATCGAGCCCTCCGAACTCTGGAAATGAGCCTCAGGTCCCTGGAGCGCCATCACCGGATCCAGGGCCGCCGGCCGCCCTATTTCCGGCTGTTCACGCACGATTCCGATTCTTTCTTCGACAACCTGGAGCAGCGTCTTTCGCGGCTGGAGGAAATCGCCGGCCTTGAAGACCGGAACCGATCCCCGAGGGGTCGCCGCGAATCGGGTGGCCGCCGTTAACCCTGGTTCAGCATCCGCATTCGATCCCGGTCCCCGGTTGCCCCTCCGCGCCTGAGGTGGCGTAGCCGTCCCGCTTCCACCAGTCGAGCCCCCCGATCAGCTCGCGCACCTGAAATCCCAGCGCCAGCAGCTTCAACGCCGTCTTCGTCGAGGCGTTGCACCCGATGCCGTCGCAGTAGCAGACATGGATCCTGGACTTGTCGAGGGACCGGGTGGAATTGGAGTTGATCTCCCTGTGGGGCAGGCTGAGCGAGCCTGGAATATGCTCCCGGGCATGAGCCTCGGCGGAACGGCCGTCGACGACGGTGATCGGTTCGTTCCCGCCCAATGCCTCCCAGAGATCCCATGAATCCATTTCGAAAGCAAGCTTGCGCTGGTAGTGGTTCATCTGGTCGATGGACATTCTGTTCCCTTCGGTTTGAAATCGACAGGTCGAAGATCACCTGCCGGGGCAGGCGGAAAATCCGGGCTTCTCTTCAAACTTTGCCTGGCTGAGCCCGCGGTTCCGGTCCCGTGTACCTGGCCCGCGGCCGTATGAGGCGTCCGCTCTGATACTGCTCGATGGCGTGGGCGATCCAGCCGGTGATGCGGCCGAGGCAGAAAAGCAGCAGGGCGGCCCCTTTCTCCAATCCCAGGGCCCGGCGCAAAGCCACCAGCCCCAGATCGACGTTGTGGGAAAACCCGGTTCGTTTCCCGACTTCCTCGATCAACTCCTCCGCCATCGCAAGTTCCGGGGCATCGGGAACCGCCTCCTCCAGCAGCTCCATGAGGATCTTCGCACGGGGGTCGACGCCGCGATAGACCACGTGCCCGAAGCCTTCGATCGAATCCCCCCTCTTGAGTCTGCCGGCAATCGTGTCTCCCACGCCGTTCGCCGCCGCTTCACCCCACAGTGCCTCGAGCCGGCCGGTCGCCCCGCCGTGGCGAGGTCCCTGCAGGGCGCTGAGGCCGGCGGTGACCACCGCCCACAGGCTCGCCCCGCTCGAGGCCACGGTCCGGCAGGTGAAGGTCGAGACGTTGAGCTCGTGATCGGCGCACAGAATCAGGGCCGCATCGATCAGCGGCGCGGTTTCAGGCCGTGCGGGCAGCCAGGCCTTCTGCAGCGTCCGGGCGGCGCCGGCCGCTGTCCTGTCCCGGTCGGCGGCAACCAGGGTCACGAGCCGGAGGATGCGGGCGCCGCACCGGTGGACCTGCGGCGGCGCCGTGGCCAGGGCCGCGGGATCGGCCGCTCCTGTCGTGGAGAGCAGGACCTGCATGCGCTCGACTTTGGACAGGGGCGAAAGCTCCGCGGCGAGACCAGGCCCGACACCCTCGATCCGGGCTTCGCCCGAGAATCCCTCGACCTGGAATGATCGATCTCCGGTCCAGAGCAGCGACGCGACTTCCTCTACGGTGCTCTCGCGCGCCAGCTCCCCGACGCTGATCCCCCGATAGTAGAGATCGTCGTCGTCGATCCGGCTTAGAGCGGACTCGAGAATCGGGTCCCCTGCCCGCAGGGCCTGCTCCGCGGCTGCTTCGGGGCGCGCCCGAAGCTCCTTGTTGCGGCGGAGCCGCTCGATGTCCTCGCGGTAGTACTGGCGGGTGCGCTGCCGCCGATCCCCCGTTTCCGACCGGATCAGGCCGCGGCTCACGTAGGAGTAGAGGGTCTGCGGCCTGATTCCCAGCTCGGCGCAGGCCTCCCTGGACGATAGAAAACGGGAAGAAATCATCCTTATAGATTGATTATTGAATCAATATTGACAATCTAAGAGGCCGCGGTACAATCGTCAATAAAACCACTCCAAACGGGAGATGATTCATGGCCGACGCGACCAGAGGCGGGCTGGAAGGTGTAGTCGCCGCCCGCACGGGGTTGAGCGGGATCGACGGGGAGACGGGCAGTCTGTGGCTGGGGGGATTCCCTCTCGAGGAGCTGGCCCCCTCCGCACACTTCGAGGAAACCGTCCACCTGCTGTGGAAAGGGGAGCTTCCGGACTGCGGCCAGCTGGAGGAATTCCGGGAACGGCTGTCGAGCTGCTCCCTCTCCGGGCAGACCCGGTCCCTGGTCGAGGCCGCCGTCGGAGCCGGGCAGCAGCCCATCGATGTTCTGCGGCTCGCCCTCGATTCGCTCTGCCTCGAGGGAAAGGAGCCGGATGCCGCGCTCCTGGGGGTCGCCCCTGTCGTCGTCGCCGCCGCTTGGCGGTCACTGGCCGGGAAGCCGGTGATTCACCCGGATCCCGGGCTTCGTCTCGCCGGGAACTTCCTCTACATGCTGTCGGGCCGCAGGCCGGAAGAGACCATGGCGCGGGCGCTGGACACCTACTTCAACACGATGGTCGACCACGGCATGAACGCGTCGACCTTCACTGCCCGCGTCATCACTTCGACCCGTTCCGACCTGAAGTCCGCGGTCGTCGGCGCCCTTGGCGCGTTGAAAGGCCCGCTGCACGGCGGCGCCCCGGAGCCGGCCCTGGCCATGCTGCGGGAAATCGGCGTTCCCGGGGGGGCCGAGCCCTTCATCCGCAACGTCCTCGAGCGCGGCGAACGCCTGATGGGCTTCGGCCACCGCGAGTACAAGGTGCGGGATCCACGGGCGGCCGTTCTCGCGCAGGCCGCTGAAAAGCTGTGCGTCGCCAAAGGCGACACAGGCCTGCTCGACCTGGCCAGGCTGGTGGAATCAGAGGCGGTGCGCCTGCTGGAGGAGTACAAGCCGGGCCGGCGCCTGTTCGCCAACGCCGAGTTCTACACGGCGGTCCTGCTGCATGAACTGGGCATTCCGCCCGGGTTGTTCAGTTGCACCTTTGCCACGACGCGCATGGCCGGCTGGATAGCCCACTGCCGGGAGCAGGAGGAGGTCGACCGGATCTACCGGCCGCAGTCGGAGTACGTCGGGCGCAAGGGGAGAGAGTGGGTGGCTCTTAAAGAGCGGTGAACAGTCAACTGGCTGAGGTCCATTCCTCCGGAATCTGAAGGGTTGCATATTTATGCATATAGTGTATGGTTTTATGCATGAGAACTACCATACAGCTTGACGACCAGTTGCTGTCGGAGGCCAAGCAGCACGCTGCAAGGACGGGCCGCACACTCAAGGCGGTGATCGAGGACGCGTTGCGCGAAACCCTGGCGCGGAAGGATACCGCTGGCTCTGAAGGCCGGGTCCGTTTGAAGACTTTCAAGGGCCGGGGGGTGCAGTCGGGTGTGGATCTGGACGATACCTCATCCCTGCTCGACCTGATGGAGAGGGACAGTGGTCCTTCCTGACGTCAATGTCCTTCTCTACGCTCACCGGGAAGAAATCCCCGACCACCTGGCCTGCCGGGACTGGCTGGAGGAATTGATCCACGGCCCCCAGGCCTTCGGCCTGAGCGATCTCGTGCTGTCCAGCTTTCTCCGGATTTCCACTCACAGCCGCATCTTCCACCCGCCCACTCCGCTGGACGCGGCGCTGACTTTCACCGGTCAGCTGCGCAACCGTCCCAACCGCGTAGTCATCGCCCCGGGGGCACGCCACTGGGAGATTTTCACCGGGTTGTGTAATCGGGTGCAGTGCAAGGGGAACCTGGTCCAGGATGCCTACCTTGCCGCCCTGGCCATCGAGTCGGGCAGCGAGTGGATCACCACCGACCGCGACTTCAGCCGGTTTCCCGGCCTGCGCTGGCGCCATCCGTTGGAATAGGGCCGCGTCCCGGGAATCCCTTGCAAATCCCGGCGCCGATCCCTCCCCGCCTCAGCGACTGAAATTCCCAGGTTATCCGTGGGACGCGACACCAGGCGCCCGCTCTGAATTCTTTCCGATTGAAACGGCGGCCTAAGGCAACTCGCCGATGAGTCGGCGGATGTTGGCGTAGTTGGTCTGCATCGCCTCGAGCCGCGACCCGCTCGCCGGCAGGAAGTGGGTGGCGATCGACAGGACGGCGTCGCAGCGGTTGTCCCGCAGGTTGCGCAGGATCGTCGGGTAGTCGACGTCCCCCTCGCCGATCGGGGTGTAATCGAACTCGAGCTTGGAGCCGTCGATGGTGCGCAGGTCCTTGGCGTGCACGCCGTGCAGGTAGGGGCGCAGGTTCTCGAACCCGGCGGTGGCGTTGTCGACTTCGCCGCAGTTGAAGTTGTCGGCCGGACACCACAGCACCTTGAAGCGCCTGGAACCCACCGCCTCGACGATGCGGCGGAAGTTGCGGCTGGTGTTGCCGTAGTTCCACTGCATCATGAGGAAGGCGACGTCGACGTCGTGCTTCTCTGCGAGGTCGGCGAACATCGAGTAGGCCTCGACGAGCTTGGCCATGTCCCCGTCGGAGATGATGCCGCCGCGGGTCGCCCAGCGCATCGGCCAGGTCGGCTTGCCGCCGGTGTACTCCGCCGGCCAGGCGAAGCTGCTGCAGCCGACCGCGGAAATCCCCAGGCGGGCCGAGACCTCCATGGCCCGCTGCAGCTTGTCGAAATGCTCCTTGAACTGATCGTGCTCCAGCATCTTTCCGGGCTCGAGCTCGGCGAGGTGCACGGTCTTGAACAGCCCCGCCCCGTCGAGCAGGAAGAACTCGAGGCCGCGCGCCGCGACCTGCCCGGCGGCCTTGTCGATCTCGTCGTCGGGCAGCTCGTAGATGCTGCGGTTTTGGGAGTGGGTGCCGCACCAGACGTAGCGGGCCCCGAGGTCGCGCGCCGTGTCCAGCGATTCCTCGAACGGCTGCTGCAGCTCGCCGAGGTACATCCCCATCTTGAATTCGTAGCTGTCGCTCATGATCCCTATCCCCGCGACGGCTCGGGCATCTCCGCCCGCGCCTTCGCCGTCAGTTCCTTGAGGTGGCCGTCGTTGGCCTTCCTCTGCTCGAGGTGCACCATGCGCCGCGGGCTGGCGGTGGCCAGCATTCTCGCCGTAGGCGCTCTCCATCCAGAAACGGGCGAGCCCGGCCAGGTCGCTCCTGACGAGGTCGATCCGCTCCTCGGGGACCCGCACCATGCAGTTGATGGTGAACATGCGGCGCCGGCCGCCGCCCCCGAAGGCGGCGTGCTTGAGGTTGTGCTGGAAGACGACGACGTCTCCCGGCACGATCTCGAGGGCGGCCGCCGGCACCTGGTCCCCGGAGACACCCCATTCCTCCTGCGAGTTGCGCGCGTTCGCCTCGAGCATCTCGGCGTAGCGGTCGCCGCTCCGGTGGCTGCCGGGAATCACCCGCAGGCAGCCGGTCTCGCGGGTCAGGCGGTCGAGGTAGAAGGCGATCTTGACGTGGCGGATCTCCTTCTGGTAGCCGTCGGAGTGCCACTGCGTGTCGCCGGCGTAGTAGTTGCCGTCGGAGCTGCTGTAGTTGAAGTCGTCTCCGAGCAGGCTGGCGAGCAGCCCCTCGATGCGCGGGTCGTCGAGCAGGGCGCAGAGGCGCTCGTGCTGGTCGATGAACGGCACGATGCAGGAGCGCCGTGTGCCGTCGTGGGGTTTTCCGTCGTGGCCCCCGCCGCGCTCGGCCCAGACCTCCTCGAAGGCGTCGGTGATCTCGTCGATGCAGTCGGCCATCAGCCCGGGCAGGGCCAGGTAGCCGAAGGTGTCGAAGAAGTTGAGCTGCTGTTCGTTCAGGCGGATCATGCGGTATCTCCCGGAAAAGCGGGGAAAGTGTAGATATCGCCGCGGCCGGGGGAAAGGGACCGGGGGGTCAACCGCCGGGCGGTTCAAGCTGGGAAGGCGGCCAACCTACCGGGGCTGTTCGGTACCCGAATCGCCTTCGGTTTGTTCGTTCGGTTCTCCGCTGCCGGCCTGGATCTCCGATTCCTCGGGTGAAAGAAGAAGCAGTCCGGCCACGGATGTGAAGCGGCGATCCAGCGAGACGAGCCGCAGACCCTGCTCCATGGCCTGGGCAGCAATCCAGACGTCGTTCGTCGGGATCGGGGTTCCGGCGATTCTCAACCTGTCGAGGATCTCCGCATAGAACTCGGCTGTATCCTCGCTGACGGAACAAACCGACACGCGTGGAGAATCGAGGAACTCCGCAAGTTCCCCGCGGTTTTTTTGTTCCCGTGCCCTTCCCTTGAAACCGGACAACAGCTCCCCGATGCTGATCGAGCTGAAAACGATTCGCGAGGCCCGGCGAAGCAGGGACACCACCTCCGGTTCCGCACGCATTGCCTGCGAATAGATATTGGTATCGATCAGGAACTCGTTCACTGCCACAGCTCCGGATCGATTCGCCGGCCGGAGTCGATGTTCTGCTGGATGCGGGCGAACTCCTCCTCGTCCCATCGTCCGAACAGGTGGTCCAGGTCTCGATGGACCTCGGTGAACCGCCGGGGCTTGCTCAATCCGAACTGCTTTCGAAGGGCGTCCAGGGCGGTCTGGTTCACACTCTTGCCCTCCCGCCGGGCTTCCTCCTTCAACCTGCTTGCGAGCTGGGAATCCAGTCCACGAAGGGTCATGTTCTTCAGAGAAGCCGCCAAGGATCACCTCCTTTGTGCCACAACAAAATGATATCTATACGATCTCATTTTATGATGCCGTCAATTTCGGGTCAACAGGGTGACATGGGGGGGACCTTCCTGACCGGGACCAAAAACCGGAAATCCCCCGCACCCCGAGGCCAGACCCGGAGACTGCTCTGTTCCTTCCTTATTGGAGAAATGGGGCGGGAGAGTCAGAAAACCGACGGGCGGCCCTGGGCTCCGTCGACCGGCACCGAGGCCCCGTTGATCCAGCTCGCCCGTTCAGACGCGAGGTAGACCACGGCGTCGGCGACCTCCTCGGCGCGGCCGAGCCGGCCGGCGGGGAACTCCCGCTGCTCGAAGTCCCGGAAATTTCCCGGCTCGCGGTTCTGCATCCGGTCCCAGCCGCCGCCGGGAAACAGGATGGAGCCCGGGCACACGGCGTTCACCCTGACGTTGTCGGCGGCCAGCTCCATCGCCAGGGCCCCGGCGAGGTGCATCTCGGCCGCCTTGGCGCAGCCGTACTGGGCCCCGGTGGGAGCCGGCTTCCAGCCGGAGATCGAGGAGACGATCACGACGCTGCCCCCGCCGCGTTCGCGGAAACGGGGCAGGGCGGCGCGGGTGGCGCGCACCGCGTGAAACAGGTTGAGGTCGAAGGTCGCGGCCCAGTCCTCGTCGCTGGAGGATTCGAGGGTGCCCCCGGCAGCCCCGCCGACGTTGTTGACGAGGATGTCGGCCCCTCCCAGGGCCCCGGCCGCGGCGTCGACGAATCGCTCGCATTCCCCGGGACGGACGACGTCAGCGGTGACGCCGAACGCCTCGGCCCCGAGGGAATCGAGCTCCGCCAGCATCTTCTCCAGGCCTTCGCTGCCCCGGCAGCAGATGCCCAGCCTGCAGCCTTCGCGGGCGAATCCGAGGGCGGTGGCGCGGCCGATGCCGCGGCTGCCGCCGGTGACGAGGGCGGTTTTGCCGGTCAGTCCGAGATCCATGAAATCACCTTCCTGTCAGTAGTTTCGCATCGGTCTCCACCGATTCCGGTCCGATGAAGCCCGGGGCGGCGTGAAACCTTCCCGATAGTTTCCGTCGCTTTGCCGCTCATCGAATCAGCACCAGCCGGGTCGATTGCGCGAGCTCTCCGGCTTCGAGCATGGCCCAATAGATCCCGGAGGCCGCTTCCGCCCCGGTTTCCGTGCGGCCGTCCCAGTGGGCCTTGTGCGCCCCGGCCCCGGTCCGGCGGTCGTGCAGGACGCGGACCTGCTGCCCCATGAGGTTGAAGACCGAAATCCTCACCTTGCCCGGTTCAGCGATGGTGAAGGGAACGCTGACGCCGGCGTTGAAGGGGGTGGGAAAGGGGTCGCCCAAGGCGGTCGCGATCTGATTGTACCCCACCCGGCCGGGTGTGACGGCGGTGATTTGAGGGGATGGCGCCTGAACCGGAAGCACGAGTTTTCCGTGTCCCGAATCGTTGTCCGTTCCCGCGGTTCCCATGTCGACCGTCGCGGCGATCAGGGCGTTCCACAATTGAGTGTGCGAGAAAGATGGGTTTGCGGATTTGACAAGGGCCGCGGCGCCGGCGACATGGGGTGCCGACGCGGAGGTTCCGAAATACCCTCCTCCCCGGCGGATGTTCAACCTGCCGTAGGAAACTGTCGATACTCCGGTAGGAGCGGCGAGCTCCGGTTTGATGCGCCCATCGGTGGTGGGGCCCCGGGAGCTGTACGCTTCAACCAGCCCGCGGTTCCAGAATCGATGGAAGACTGCCCCCACGGCCATTGCGCCCTTTGCGTCGGCGGGCATTCCGATGCTGTTCCTTGCGACGGCATGCTCTTCGAAGTCCTGGTTGTACGACCAGATTTTCAATCTTTGCGGCCGGGCGCCGTCCGTTTTTGCCACAGAGATACCATACTCTCCCGATCTTTCGACTATGTAGTTGATCCACTCGACCGGGCCGCTGCCGTCTCCATCCTGGATCGTAGTGCTTTCATCGACGAGCTCCGTATTGCCGGACGGGTCGATAAAAAAGAGGTGCAGGTTGTAATTTTCAGCGGTCACGGGAAAATCGTCCCAGGTCAGGATCACCTGTATGGAGTCGCCCGCGGCAGCCCGGACGTTCAACAGCTCATCGTCGTTTTCATCGGCGAAGTTGTGCCAGCCGTCGGAGTCGCTGTCCGACCAGGGCCCGGTGTAATGGCTGCCGGCGGCATTGCCGGCTGCATTCACCCACAGGATGCCGTTGTCTGCGGCGTCGTTCACGACGTCGCAGGCCAGCCCGCGGCCGTCGCCGAAACCGGTTCCAAGCCAGCCCGCGGAATGACTGATCACGTCGATCCCTTCCCGGATGCAGAAATCCTTGGCGTTCTCCAGGTCGACGAGGTCGTCCACCTTCAACAGGTAGAGCTCCGCGTCCGGAGCCACATCGTGCACAATTTCCGCGCAGGCGGTGCCATGTCTGTGCCTGCGATGCTCGTCGCCGGCGTAGATCCCTTCGTCCGTAAAGTCGCGGACCCTCCAGGATTCAGGCATATCCTCAGGCAACCGGTCCGCCCCCCTGAACCCGCCATCGATGACGGCGACTGTTACCCCTTGCCCCCTCACACCGGCCCCGTGATTGGCCAAAGCGCCGATTCGCGCCGCCCCTTCGCTGATCGTCGCCAGAGGATGCGGGCGGTGGGGCTTGCGAACGAAGCCGACTCCCTGCAGCCCCGAAACTGCCAGCAGCGACGTCGCCGGGACGGAAACCCGCATCAGGCTTGCGGAGCGGGCCAGGACCTGTACGCCAAGCTCCGCAAAGGCGGAGGTGTCGATGGAGGCCGAGCCCTGACCGGGATATGGAACCAGGGTTACGACGGCTGTATCCTCCGTGGCTGAATCCGTTGGCTTGGCCGCGGCCTGTCCCGTCGCGGTCAGATTCCACAACGAGCTCTGGATTTTGGCAGGACCCTCCGGTGCGGGGGGTGTTGAATCCAGGGACTGGGACCACAGCAGCGTCACATATCCGGTCGCGACCACCAGGAACACCGGTGTCCAAGGGGGGGAGAACCTGATCGCGAAGTCGTGGTTACGGAATTTGTGCACGACAGATTCTTTAGTTTGAGTTCCACGACGCGGGGCGGGGGCACCCTGCTGCCGGCAACGCTTCAAAACCGACTTTGCAGAAGGGGAACGATACCCAAAATGGGCCGCCACCTTCCCTGGGCAAGAACATCGTGAGATTCGGAATCATCGGCTGCGGCTCCATAGCCGAGAGCTCGTTCGGGCCGGCTCTGCTGGCGTCGCCGCGGCTCGAGCTCGTTGCCGTCTGCCGGCGCGACCTGCAGGCGGCCCGGGACTTCGCCGACCGCTTCGGGGCCCCCCGCGCCTTCGCTTCGGCCGCCGAGCTGGTGCGGGACGAGCGGGTGGAGGCCGTCATCGTTTCGACGCCGACCGATACCCACCGCGACTACACCTGCCTCGCGGCCGAGCACGGGAAGCACGTGCTCTGCGAGAAGCCGATGGCGCGCAACGCGGCCGAGTGCCGGGAGATGATGGCGGCCTGCCGCGCTCACGGCGTCACCCTGGGGGTCGCCTACCGGCGCCGCACCTGCCCGCAGGTGGTCGCCGCAAAGCTCCTGATCGCCGTCGGGCGCATCGGCCGCGTGGTTTTCGCGCGCACCCATTACAGCGGCCGCTGGGACCCGCAACCGGGGGACTGGCGGATCGAGCCGGAAATCGGCGGCGCCCTGATGGAGATGGCCTCCCACCGCATCGAGGTGCTGCTCAACTTCGGCGGCCGGCCAAAGTCGGTGAGCGCCGCGGTCGGCGCGGTCGGCCATGACTGGCCCGTCGACGACACCGACGCCCTGATCGTGCGCTTCGAAGACGGCGGGATCGGCATGCACTCGACGATCCTGACCTCGCCGCCGCGCCACGACTTCGCCCAGATCGACGGCGACCGCGGCAGGATACTGATCGACCCGCTGGAGCTGACCGCCGACCACCTGCTCCTCGAGCTTCCGGAGGGGACCGAACGGATCGCGGTGGAGCCGCTGCAGGAGAAGCTGTTCGACCTGCCGATGGTCGAGGATTTCGCCGCGGCCGCCGGGTCCGGAGAGGAGCCGGTCTGCGACGCCGAGAGCGGTTACTGGGTGCAGGCGGTCGCCGACGCGGCCCGGGCGGCTTCCGCCTCGGGCACGGAGACCGCCGTCGAACCCCCGGGCCTTTAGAGGGTGGCCGCCACGGAAGCGGCGGAAGCCCCCGCGGCCGGCAACGCCCCGTTCGACCGCAGGTCGGTGCTCCTGGTGGCGGCCGGGACCTTCGCCTTCTGGCTGTCGCTCTACATCTACGTCCCGGTCTTTCCCCTGCACGCCGAGGAGCTCGGGGCGAGCCTGTCGATGGTCGGGCTCGTGGTCTCCTCCTACGCCATCGCCCAGCTGCTGCTGCGCATCCCGATCGGGGTGGCCGCCGATATGCTGGGGCGCCGCAAGCCGTTCGCCGCCGCGGCCCTGGCCTGCGCCACCGCCGGGGCCGTCGGGCTCGCCCTGGCGCCGGGTCCCTGGGCCCTGTTCGCCGCCCGCACCCTCGTCGGGGTCGGCGGCGCCGGCTGGGTGGCGGTCAGCGTGCTGTTCTCCTCGTACTACGCGGCCGACCGCAGCGGCCACGCCATGGCCCGGGTGATGACGATCAACTCGGTCGGGCTGCTGGCGGCGACCTTCAGCGGGGGGCTGATCTCCGAGTATTTCGGCGCCGGCGCCGCCTTCTACACCGCCGCCGCCTGCGGCGCCTGCGGCACGGTGCTGATGCTGCTGGCGCGGGAACCCCGGCAGATCCGCTCCGGCTCGTACTCGGCGGCGACCTTCCGGCGCGTGGCGCGCATTCCGCTGCTGCTGCTCGCCGGCGCCATCGGCATTCTCGTGCAGTTCGTTACCTTTGCGGGGAGCTTCGGGTTCGTGCCGCTCTACGCGGAGCGCATCGGCGCCAGCGACGCCGAGGTGGGGTACGTCACCACGGCGATGCTGATCGGCCAGCTCTTCGGCACCATGGCGACGACGCGGATCGCCCGCGGCTGCGGCAACCGCGTCTCCCTGTTGCTCGCCTCGGGGCTGGTCGGCGCGAGCCTCGTCGTCGTTCCGGGGATCGCCTCGGTCTGGCTGCTGATGGCCCTGCAGGGGCTCGGCGGGGTGGCCCGGGGGATCGCCAACACCCTGCTGATCTCCCTGAGCCTGCGGGCGGTCGCCCCCGAGGACCGGGCAACCGGAATGGGGATCTACCAGGCGATCTACGCCGCCGGCATGCTCGCCGGCCCGGTGGCGTCGGGTTACCTGGCGCAGGCGTCGTCGCTGGCCGCGGTGTTCTACCTGCTGGCCGCGGTTTCCCTCGCCGCGGGGCTGCTCGGGCTGCTGCCGGCGATCCCGCGGCGCCCCGGTTAGCAACCTCAATCAACCGGACTGTTGACAGATGAACGGAAAGACCCTCGACGAGCTGACCTTCGACAACCGCTTCACCCGCGAGCTTCCCGGCGACCCGGAGCCGGGCAACTTCCGCCGCCAGGTGACCGGGGCCTGCTACTCCCGGGTCAGGCCGGTGCAGGTGCGGGCGCCGCGGCTGGTCGCGCACTCGCGCGAGATGGCGGTCGAGCTCGGCCTTTCGGACCGCTTCGTCGCTTCGGAGGAGTTCGCCCGCATCTTCGCCGGCAACGCCGTCACCCCCGGAATGGACCCGTTCGCGATGTGCTACGGCGGCCACCAGTTCGGCACCTGGGCCGGCCAGCTCGGGGACGGGCGCGCCATCAACCTCGGGGAGGTGGTCGCCGGGGAGGGCCGGCGCTGGGTCCTGCAGCTGAAAGGGGCCGGGCCGACGCCGTACTCCCGCACCGCCGACGGCCTCGCGGTGATGCGCTCGTCGGTCCGGGAGTTCCTCTGCAGCGAGGCGATGTTCCACCTCGGGGTGCCGACGACGCGGGCCCTGAGCCTGGTGGCGACCGGGGAGGAGGTGGTGCGCGACATGTTCTACGACGGCCGCCCGGAGAACGAGCCGGGCGCGGTCGTCTGCCGCGCCGCTCCCTCGTTCACGCGCTTCGGCAACTTCGAGATCTTCGCCTCCCGCAACGAAACTGAGGTGCTGAAGCAGCTCGCCGACTACACGGTGCGCACCGACTTCCCGCACCTCGGGGCTCCTTGCCCGGAGGTCTACCTGCGGATGTTCGAGGAGGTCTGCCGCACCACCGCGGAGATGATCGCCCACTGGATGCGGGTCGGGTTCGTCCACGGCGTCATGAACACCGACAACATGTCGATCCTCGGCCTCACCATCGACTACGGTCCGTACGGGTGGCTCGAGGGGTACGACCCCGGCTGGACCCCGAACACCACCGACGCGTCGGGCAGGCGCTACCGGTTCGGCGGCCAGCCGCAGATCGCCTGGTGGAACCTCGGGCAGCTGGCGCGCGCCCTGGTGCCCCTGTTCGAGGAGGTGGAGCCGCTGCAGGAGCTGCTCGACGCCTACCCGAAGGTGTACGAGGGGAAGTACCGGGAGATGATGGCGGGAAAGCTGGGGCTGGACGCCTTCGATCCGGAGACCGACCCCGGGCTGATAGAGGAGCTGGAGGCGGTGCTGCAGCTGGTCGAGACCGACATGACCCTGTTCTTCCGCGCCCTCGCCGACCTCGACGCTTCCCCGGACAAGGCGACCGACGACGAGCTGGTCGCCTGCGTCTCGGCGGCCTGTTACGAGCGCGAAAAGCTGTACGGCGACCCCTTGAAGCGCACCGCGGACTGGCTGCGCAGCTGGCTGCGCCGCTGCTCCCGCGACCGCGTCCCCGCCGCGCAGAGGCGCCGGCGCATGAATGCCGTCAATCCGAGGTACGTCCTGCGCAACTACCTGGCGCAGCTCGCCATCGACGAGGCCGAGGCCGGGGAGTTCGCCAGGGTCGCGGAGCTTCTGGAGGTGATGCGGCGCCCGTACGACGAGCAGCCGGAAAGAGAGGCGGAGTACGCGCAGAAACGGCCGGAGTGGGCGCGCCACCGGGCCGGCTGCTCGATGCTCTCCTGCAGCTCCTGAGCGGGCCGGAATCCGGACGGGAGGAGAAACCCCGACCAGGATTCAAGCTGCTGGCGCTCCGGTGAGTCACGTTGCCGGGCGGCTCCGCCTGATGGCGGTGTCGCGACCCTCCCAAAGGCCGCTTGGGTCCTGCGGGCGCAAGCAGGCGGCCGGACTCACGCTGAATTGCGCGGGCAGGCAAGCGGACCAACCAGGGCGGCAGGATTCACGCGGAATTCCGCCTGCCAGTGCGGAGCACGCTGACAGGCGCGTAAGAACCGGAGCCGGAAAGGAACCGCAGCCCGCGGACTGATGTCGCAGCGAACGACCGGAACCCTGGAAGAGCGGCGTGCCGCCCGCGCCGCGGGGGAGCGCGGGCAGCGGCGGTTGCTGCAGTACCTCGCCACCGGGTCGATGGTCGGCGCCTTCATGATGCAGAGCGGGCCGCTGTTTCTCCTCGCCCTCGGGGCCGGCCCCTTCCTGATCGGGCTGCTGGCCGCGGCGACCAGCTTCGGCAACACCTCCCGCCTGATCGGGGTGAAGCTGATGCCGCGGCTGGGCAAGCCGCGCCTGATGGGAACCGCCCGCCTCGCCAGCGCCCTCTTCCTGCTGCTGCTGGTGCCGCTGGCGCTCTACGCCGGCCCCGGAATCGCCTGGGCCGCTCTCGTGCTGCTGGTCCTGCGGCAGTCGATGGTGCAGGTCGGCGGCTCGGCCTGGTGGCCCCTCGTCCAGGACAACACCCCGAAGTCGGCGCAGGTCTCCTTCATCACCCGCATGCGCACGACGCAGCGGCTCTGCACCCTCGGCGTGCCCCTGCTGGCCGGCTGGTACCTCGGCACGCAGCCGGACCCGGGCCGCTTCGCTCTCCCCTTCGGGCTCGGGCTGGTGCTGGTCGTCGCCGGCAGCCTGGTGGTGTTGCGGGTCCCGGAGAAGCCGCTGGCGCGACCGCGGGAAGGGCTCTGGAAGCGGATCGCCGAGGTCCTGAGGGAACCGGCGATGCGCCGCTACTGCACCTGCTTCGCCGTCACCTGCTTCGTCGAGACCGCGATCATGCCGTTCTGGGTGGTGGCCCTGACCGGGCGCGGCCTGCCGGTCAACTACTACGTCTGGATGCTCTCGCTGATGGGAGCCGGCGAGCTGCTGACCCTGTACCTGTGGGGGCGGCTGGTCGAGAGGCACGGCAGCCGGCCGGCGTTGACGGCGTCGCTGCTGCTGATGGCCGCCCTCGGGGGGGCCTGGCTGCTGCTGCCGGTGCGGACGGGGGCGCTGGCCGCCTGGGCGGCGGCCTATTTCCTCGTCTGGGGCATGATCCATGCCGGCTACACCTTCGGCCAGACCCGGGCGATGATGGACGCGGTGCCGCAGGGGTACCAGGGGGAGGGGTTCGCGGTGCCCAACTTCGTCCTCGCCTGGGCCTCCGGCCTCGGCGGCTTCGCCGGGGGGCTGCTGTTCGACCGGATGTCGACGTTGGAGCTCGAATCGAGTACCGTCGCGGCGACGCACTGGTACCTCGCCGGGACGCAGATGCTGTTCGCGGCCGGCTGGCTCGCGAGCAGAAGGCTCGTCGGCCGCGATCTGCAGACCCCGATGAAGGAGCTGATGCAGCGGGCGGTGCGGCGGCGGCGGAGAATCAGGGAGTGACCGGACAACCGCAAAGGAGGAGGAGATGCACGTCGGAACGCAGCAGTTCAACACCTCGGACGAAGACCTCGAGTACCTCGCGCGCCACGGGGTGTTCAACAAGAACGAGAACTTCATCACCTTCCACCGGGAATACGGCTGGGACGTCGCCGAGCTGAAGCAGAAGAAGGAGAAGTGCGCCCGCTTCGGCATCGACATGGAGATGGTGGCGATCCCGATCGCCCGGCTCAACGCCTCCGGCGGCGAGATCCCCGACTACATGCTCGGCAACCGCGAGGAGGGGGACCGGGAGATCGAGCTGGTCTGCAACATGATCCGCCAGGCCGCCGCGGCCGGCATCCCCGCGGTCAAGTACTACCTGTGCGCGATGGAGAACCAGCGCACCGAGAGCACCCCTCCCGGGCGCGGCAACTCCGTGTACAGCACCTGGGATCTCGAGCAGGCGAAGGACCGCGGGCCGCGCTTCGAAGAGCCGGTCACAGCGGAGATGAACTGGGAGCGGATCACATATTTCCTCGAGCGCGTGGTCCCGGTTGCCGAGGAGTGCCGGGTGCGCATGGCCTGCCACCCGTGCGATCCCTGGCTGCCGCCCGGGTACCGCGGCGTCGACCGGGTCCTGGGAGGACCCGAAGGGTTCAGGCGCTTCATCGAGATCGTCCCGAGCGACTACTGCGGGGTCAACCTCTGTCTCGGCTGCATGGCCGAGGCCTCGACCGATCCCTGCAACGAGGTGCCCGACATCATCCGCTACTTCGGCAGCCGCGGCAAGATCTTCCTCTGCCACTTCCGCAACATCGTCGGCGGGCGCAACAAGTTCCAGGAGGTCTGGCCCGACGAGGGGGTGATGAACATGCACCGCAACATGCAGGCGCTCAAAGAAGTGGGGTACGAGCACATGTGCGTGCCCGACCACGCCCCCGGCCACAGGGAGCCGGGCGCCGGCCGCCAGGCGTTCGCCTACGAGTTCGGCTACATCAAGGCGATGATACAGGCGGTGACGGACGAGTAGGGCGGCTGGCTACATCCCTTCCTTGCCGATGCGCACGAACCCCTCGGCGCAGGTGCACTCCTTCATTCCGGCGACGATCTGCGCCTCGAGGCCCCGGTAGCGGGCGAGCTTGGTGTACTGTTCGACGAGCGACGGCTGCGCCGCCAGCTTCGCCATCGCCGCGGTCTTGCGTTCCATGGTCGAGTCGATGTCGACGTAGAAGTCCGGCAGGAACCGCGTCACCGGCGAGGTAGCCAGCTGGGCCTCGTAGCAGATGAACTCCGGAACCTTGCAGGGGGGGTGCCGGGTCTCGATTCCCGGGACCTCGCAGTAGCTCCGCGCCCACAGCACCGCCTGCGCCGTCTCGACGTGGTCGGGGTGCAGGATGTCGTCGATCCAGTGGCAGAGCAGGACCTCCGGCTCGAAGGCGCGGATGGCGTCGAGGATCTCGAGCCGCCGTTCCGGGCCGAGGAGCAGCGGGCTGTCGCCGAAGTCGAAGCAGTCGATTGTCGCCCCGAGGATCGACGCGGCCGCTTCGATCTCCTCCCTGCGGATCGCCTTGATCTCCTCCAGCGAGGGGACCGGGTCGCGGGCGTACAGGGCCGGGGCCTCGCAGCGCTCCCCGTAGGTCAGGTCGTGGACGTGGACCGCGGCCCCCTCGTCGGCGAGGCGGGCGATGGTGCCCCCGGCGCGGGAGCAGAAATCCGCGGCGTGGGCGCTGAAAACGAGCACCCTCCTGTTCTGCAGAAAGGACATCCTGTCTCTCCTTCGCGGCTGTTGCGGGGAATCAGTACGGGGATTCCGTCGTGGTCAGCGGACACCAGCGCGCGGTCAGCAGGTCTTCGAACAGGGCCCGCTCCGCGGCCGGGCTGCCGATCCTGCGCAGGGCGAGCCCGGCGTGGAAGCGGACGTAGCGGTTTTCGTCCCGCAGCGCCCGCACGAGGGCGGCGACCGCACCTTCGGCGGCCGGCCCCATCCTGGCGAGGGCGCGGGCGGCGTTGTCGCGGACCGTGATATCGCTGTCCCCGAGAAGGCCGGCCAGACCGGCCACCGCCTCCTGCAGGGGCTCGGCGATCGTCCCCAGGGCTTCGGCGGCGTTGCTCCGGACCTGGTCCGACTCGTCTCCGAGGACCGCGGTCAGGGCTGCTGCCGCGCTGCGGCGGGCCTTGGTATCGGCACGGAGGAGTTCCTGCCAGACTGCGGTGCCGAGGTCGGCAAGTGCGTAGGCCGCGTCGGCTCGCACCCGGCTGCTGTCGTGGTCCAGGGCTTCGACGAGGTGCGGCACCGCGGCCCCGCCGAGGGAACTCAACCCGATGGCCGCATGGCGGCTGATCTCCCCGGATCCGGCCCGCAGGGCGGGGATCAACTGCGGGAGGGCCGCGGCGCCGAGGGATCCGAGCTCGCAGGCGGCATCGATTCTCGCCGGCTCGTCCCCGTGCATGAGATCCCGTGCCAGGGTTTCGGGGGTCCTGCCGTTTTCGGGCTCACTCTTTCGTGCGCCTCCAGCACCCCGGTTCCAGTGCCACAGCTCCTCGTACAGACGCTGGTGTCGTCCGGGATCTCCCGCCGGGGCGGTCCAGCCGGGGTCGGCGTTGCGCCACGACGGCCGCGACGGCTCGGTCGTGCGCTCGAACAGGAACTTGAGCATGTAGCGCTGCCGGTTGCTGCGGTTGGATGAAGCGCGGTGCCAGAGATCGTAGTGGATGATCGCCACCGTGCCGGCCTCCCCGCACAGCGGCAGCCCGGTTTGCTCGTGCGCGGCCTCGGAGGTCTCGTAGTACTGGCTTCCCGGCAGGATGGCCGAGGGTCCATGTCCGCGCCGGTGTCCTGCGGGTAGTAGAAGGCCATCGCCCAGCGGCAGCGGGGGTGGGTGGCCTCGACGTCCGGTTCGTAGGTGTCCTTGTGGAATCCCTGGCCCTCGCTGCCCGGGGGATTGGCGTGGCAGTAGCGGTGCGGGTGCATGACGTACCCCGGCCCGAGGATGCTGGTCATGGCCCCCTGCACCGCCGGGTGGTCGAACACCTGCCCGATCTCCGGGATCAGCGGCAGAATGTTGTTTCCGAGGTTGCCGTGGGCGGCGAGCATCTCCTCGACGCCGCGGTGGATGCCGGCGTGGAACCCATCGGGCAGATCGGCCTTGACGACGACGTAGCCGTCGACGAGAAACCGCCTCATGGCCTCGTCGTCGAACAGGTGACCGGTAATCAACTGCACCTTTCCACCTCCTTTCTCAGCGGTCGGGATCGGCGGGATTGTCCGATCCCCTCAGCCCGCAATTTCAGCCGCCCTGCGGCTCGGCGGCCTCCTCCTCCGGCATCAGCACGACGCGCACGTAGTTCTCCATGTCGAAGTACTTCCGCGCCGCCTCGCGCACGTCCTCGAGGGTCAGGCTGTCGACCATCTCGTCGAACTGGAGGGACCGCAACGGATCGATGCCGTGGAAGTCGACGTACAGAATCCCGCGGACCCAGAAGCCGTTCTCCTTCAGCTGCACCTCCCGGTCCCTCTTCGCCGTTTCCTTGACCTTGGTGAGGTACTCCTCGGTCGTGCCCGCCGTCTTCAGGCTGTCGATCTGCTCGAAGACGACCCCGGTCAGCTCCTCGACCCGCTCCGGATCGCAGCCGAATCTCAGGTTGACCCGGTACCGTTCTTCGGGATAGTGGGAGCCGCTGCCCCCTACCGAGACGTGGTAGGTGCCCCCGAGGTCCTCGCGCATCACCTCGCGCAGCTTGATCTCGAGCACGTCCGTCATCGCTCCCAGGACGAAGTTGTTGCGCCAGCCGTCGAACTCGAACGGGCCGGTGAAGACGATTTCCGAGCGGCTCTTGGGCTCTATCCCCCTGCGCACGGTTTTCTCGACCACCCCGGAAGGGGGGCGGATGCCGACGTCGCGCCAGGTCTCATCGCGCCCGGTTGCGGGCAGGCCGCCGAGATAGGTCAGCACCAGCGGCTCGAGCTCCTCCGGGGTGAAGTTGCCGACGAAGCAGAAGGTGAAGTCGCCGGCGTCGGCGAAGCGGTCGCGGTAGACCTGCATCGACTTGTCGAGGTCCATCTCCTCCAGAATCGCCAGCGACGTCGGCCGCGCGCGGTGATGGTACTGCGCCATGGTTACCCCGAGGGTGTCGTAAAAGGCGGTCTCCGGGCGGGCGCTGCGGTTCTCGATCGACCCTTTCATCCGCTTCCGCAGCGCCGTGAAGGCGGTGCTGTCCTGGCGCGGGGAGGTGAAGTACGCGTAGACCAGCTCGAACATCGTGGGCAGGTCCTGCGGCGACGCCGACCCGGATATCCCTTCCTGCAGGCCGCCGATCCAGGGAGAGACCGACACCACCTTTCCCGCCAGCTTCTTGCGCAGCTCGATGAGGTCGAACTGCGCCACCCCTCCCTCGGTTACCACGGAGGCCGCAGTCGAAGCCGCCACGTAGTCGGGGTCCTCGACGAGCGAGTGCCCGCCGGGACTGTAGGATCTGAACAGCACCTGGTCGTTCTTGAAGTCGGTCGGCTTGAGAAAGACCCGGATGCCGTTGGACAGGGTCCACTTCGTCACCCCGAGCTCGGGGATGGAGTCGGTGGCGGCGATCTGCGCCAGCAGCGGCAGCTCCGGGGCGATCGGATCCTCGGAGACGTCGTCCTCGTAAGGTTCGATCCGCTTCTCCGAGACGCGGGCGAACACCGCCAGCAGCTCCTCCTCGGAGGGCACGTGCAGACCCTCCTTCTCAGGGGCGTTCAGGGCGATGACCCGGTTCGACTCGCCGGTCCATCCGGAAGCGAGGGCGTTGACCTCGGCGAGCTCGATTCCCGGCAGCAGCTCGCGGTACAGCTCGAGCTCCTTCTCGATGCCGGGAACCGGCTCTCCTTCGAGGAGGTGGCGGATGTACTCGGAGGCGAACCCGGAAGAGCGGCTCTTGTCGCGCTCGCGGTAGGCCTGCTCCATGCCGCGCAGGGACTCCTTCTTGAGGCGCTCGAGCTCGCTGCCGGTGAAGCCGAACTCCCGCACCCTCGCCGCCTCGGTCAGCAGCGCCGCGAGGCCGGCGTCGAAGCCGTTGTCCTGGACGCCGGCTCCCAGCTGGAAGAACTCCTTGGTGCGCAGCAGCCGCCCCTGGCCGGAGTAGCCGTAGAGGAACGGCGGTTCCGGCAGCTGGGTCAGCTCCTGCAGGCGCCGGTTGAACATGCCGTGGTAGAGCCCCTCGATCAGCGAGCGCCGGTAGGCGCCGACGGTCTGCTGCTCGCGCACATCCTGCTTGTAGTAGATGCTGATGGAGTTGCCCGTCGCTTCCGGGTCGGTGGCGATGGCGAACAGGGTCTCCTCGTGGTCGGGCACCGGGTAGAGGGCCCGCTCCGGGGCGTCGTCGCGCCGCCGCAGGCGGGAGAAGTGCTCGCGCGCCTTGGCCTCCATCGCCTCCGGGTCGAAGTCGCCGACGGCGACGAACCCCATCAGCTCCGGACGGTACCACCTCGTGTAAAAGTCGCGCAGGGTGGCGTGCTCGAAGGTGTCGAGAACCGCCTTTTCCCCGATCGGCAGGCGCACGGCGTAGCGCGAGTCCTTGAGGATGATCGGAAGCTGCTCGTCGAGCATTCTCTGACCGGCGCCCCGACGCCCCCGCCACTCCTCGATCACCACGCCGCGCTCCTTGTCGATCTCCACCGAGTCCATGCTGACCTGGTGTGCCCAGTCCTCGAGGATCTGGAACGCCTTGTCGACGAACTCCGAGCTGTCGGTGGGAACGGTGAGCATGTACACGGTTTCGTCGAAGCCGGTGTAGGCGTTGAGGTCCGGACCGAAGCGCATGCCGATGGTCTCGAGATAGTCGATCAGCTCCTGCTTGGCGAAGTTCGCGGTGCCGTTGAAGGCCATGTGCTCGGCGAAGTGGGCCAGCCCCTGCTCATCCTCCTCCTCGAGGACCGAGCCGACGTCGACGGTCAGCCTGAACTCCGCCCGCTTCTCCGGCTTCCGGTTGGCGCGGATCAGGTAGCGGAAGCCGTTCTCCAGCTTTCCGGAGACGATCTGCGGATCGAGCGGGATCTCCGTCTCGAGGGCGGCCTCCGGGGCCGGCGCGGCCTGCGGAGCGGTGTTGGTCTCCTTTTTGGCCGCGCAGGCTGCGAGGGCCGCGGCCGTGAGAAGAAGCAGGGTTCGCGGGAATCTCGTCATCATCATCTCCTGGAAATTTGAGAGGCGCAGCAGTAGAACGACGTATCGACGGCGCGGGTTTACAGTGGTTCCGGGGTTTCTTGTTATTCGACGTGAGGCAGCGCCGGCAGCTGGATCGCGAGCGGGGGCATTGACCCTGGGGCATTGACCTGAGAACCGTCCGGGGCCGGGTCGAGAAGGTATTGACGATCCGGGATTTCTGGAAGGGAGCGCAGCCCGTCTTTTAAAGCGCATCGCGGGCAGGAGGCACCGGGAAAGTCATGAGTCGCCGTCTTCCGGAACGGGAACCGGACCGGAAACTCCGCGGTCGGTCAGGTGTGGACATGAACCTTCGATCCGAGTCTCCCATCCTCCTGACAGGGGCCACCGGGTACGTCGGCGGGCGCCTGCTGCGCCTGCTGCAGAATGCCGGGCACCGGGTGCGCTGCCTGGCCCGCCGTCCCGGGGCGCTGCGGGGGTATCCGGATTTACCCGATATCGAGGTTGTAGAAGCCGACGTCCTCGACCGCGGCAGCCTCCGCGGCAGGATGGACGGCGTCGAGTTCGCCTACTACCTGGTGCACTCGATGGGCGCCAGGGGGGACTTCGAGGAACAGGACCGCCGCGCCGCCGAAAACTTCAGCGCCGAGGCGCGCCGGGCAGGCGTGGCCCGCATCGTCTACCTCGGCGGCCTCGGGGCAGCTGACGGGGAGCTGTCCCCCCACCTGAGAAGCCGGCAGGAAGTCGCCGAAGTCCTGCGCGCATCAGGGGTGCAGGTGGTCGAGTTCCGCGCCTCCATCGTCATCGGTTCGGGCAGCCTTTCGTTCGAGATGATCCGCTCCCTCGTCGAGCGCCTCCCGGTCATGGTCACGCCCAAATGGGTCGACGTCACCGCACAGCCGATAGCGGTGGGCGATCTACTGCAGTATCTCCTCGCCGCCCTCGAACTCGATACCAACGCACACGAGATCTTCGAGATCGGAGGTCCGGACCGGGTGTCCTACCGCGATCTGATGCGGGAGTACGCCCGCCGGCGCGGGCTCGGGAGAGCGATGATCCGCGCGCCCCTTCTGACGCCGCGGCTGTCGAGCCTCTGGCTCGGGCTGGTGACCCCCGTTTACGCAAGAGTCGGAAGGAAGCTCATCGACAGCATCCGCAATCCGACGGTCGTCCGAGACCCTTCGGCTCTGCGGGCCTTTCCCCAGGTCAGGCCCCGGGGATTCCGCGAGGCCATCGCCACCGCGCTCCGCAACGAGGACCGCGAATGCGCCGAAACCCGCTGGTCCGATGCCCTTTCCTCAGGCGGGCGAGCGCGCGATTGGGGCGGTGTGCGCTTCGGCAACCGGCTCGTCGATCTTCGCACCGTGCGGGTGAACTGCCACCCCTGCGCCGCCTTTCAACCCATCCGCCGCATCGGCGGCGATACGGGTTGGTACTACGGCGCCTGGCTGTGGAAGCTGCGCGGTTTCCTCGACCTGCTCGCCGGCGGCGCCGGGATGCGCCGGGGCCGGCGGCATCCGGACAGGCTCTCCGTCGGGGACGTCCTCGATTGCTGGAGGGTGGAGGCAATCGAGCCGAACCGCCGCCTGCGGCTGGTGGCGGAGATGAAACTGCCGGGACGCGGGTGGCTGGAGTTCGAAGTGGAAGGGGACGGGGAATCGTCGGCGATCCGGCAGACCGCGGTTTTCGACCCGGCCGGGTTGTTCGGCCTGGCCTACTGGTACGCCGTCTATCCCCTGCACCAGCTCGTCTTCGACGGCATGCTCAGGGGGATTGCCGCTGCCTGCCGGATTTCAGACCGCCCCAGGTAGTCCGGGCGACCGCCGTGGGGATATCGACGGCGGCCTCCATGCGTTGGAAGTCCCAAGGGGCCTGGCCGGCGGTAGTAAGCACCAGGGCGTTCCCCTCGATGGAATAAGCGCTGCTCCCGCCCTCCCCGAAACCGGCGAGGAAGTCGATTTCGCCGATGGCGGCGAGGAACTCGTCGACGAAAGCCTGTTCGTACTCCGGGTATCTCTCTTCGGATATTTCGTTCAGGTCGGCAAAGTGGCGGGCAAGGTCGCGGGCAACCCGGGTGAAGAAATCGTTGAAGTTTTCCCCGTCGACCTGCAGGTCCCATCGGGCTATGTCGACCCTGAGGCTGTCCCCCTCCACCCCGTAGGTTCCCGTGCCTCGGGCGGTGATCGAGTCGATAGCGATCGTTTCCGGGATCTCGAGCCCGGCCAGGAAATCCTCCCTTACCTGAATGACCTGGCTGATCTCGAAAGCCCCGTCCTCCTCGAAGGTCAGGCTGGTGAAAATCTCCCCGATCTGATCGTCGAGTACGGTGCTGTCCCAGGTCCCGTGAAGTTCCTCCTCCTGGGCGAAGAGGGGGAATGCGAGCAGAGGCAGGAAAAGAATCGGGGACCGAAGCTGGCGCATGAGGGACCTCCGGATGAAATCACGCGTACAGATGGGCGACGTACTCCCCGTATCCATTGTAGAGGAGGGTATCGAGTTTTTCGGGGTTTTCGAGGTCGTCGGTGATGAAATCTTCCCTCGCCTGCGACCAGCGGGGGTGGGGGACACCGGGATCGACGTTGGAGAAGAACTCGTACTCCCGCGGGTTTCGCGTGGGCCAGAAGGTCGCCGGCTGTTCCTCGGTGAACTCGATCCGGGTGATCGACTTGATCCCCTTGAAGCCGTACTTCCAGGGCGTCACCAGCCGTATCGGGGCACCGTGCTGCTTCGGCAGCTCGTGGCCGTATATGCCCGTAACCATCAGGGTCAGCTCATTGGTCGCCTCGGCCATGGTCAGTCCCTCGGTATAGGGCCAGGGGTAGTCGGGCTGGTCCCACTGGTTCGGAGCCACCTCGGGGTTGAAGAAGGAAGTCATGCTCACGTAGCGGGCCGACGACAGCGGCTGGACCAGGTCGACGAGGGCCTTCATCGGAAATCCCGTCCACGGGATGGCCATGGACCAGGCCTCGACGCAGCGGTGGCGGTAGAGGCGCTCTTCGAGGTCCATCCTGCCGATCAGGTCCTCGACGTCCCAGGTCTTCGGCTCCTCCACCAGGCCGGTTATTTCCACCGTCCAGGGAAGGGGTTCGAACTTGCCTATGTACTCCGTAACCCGCTTGGTGTCGGTGAACTCCCAGAAGTTGATGTAGATACCGGCCACCCTCTCGTCGGTGAGCGGCCGGTCGAGGGTGGAGAAGGAGGGGTTCAGGGGCGCGGGGTAGCGCGGCACCGGCTCGGCGGGAGCGAGGAAATCTCCCGGGTCGACGAGGTCGGCGGGGTTCAGGAGCTTTTCCGGAATGCATCCCGTGAGCAGGCCGATGCTGCCGAGCCCCGCCCGCCCGAGGAACTTGCGGCGGTTGAGATAGACGGCTTCGTCCGTGGCTTGACGTTCGGGAATCTCCCATTGTCGGCGAGGCAACCTCGGCCTCCTTTCACTTGTCGGTCAAACAGCGGAAATGCATGAGAACCGCCTTGCACTCCGGGGCGGTTCCCCTCAACGCTTGAAAGCCAGCCCCAGGGCCCAGGTCGTTCCGGCCGCGGTATTGCAGCCGGAGACGATGTGAAACAGGTCGGCCCCCAGTTCCAGCCGTTCGCTCAGGGACCAGATTATCCCGGGCGCCAGTTTCAGGCTGTTCTGGTCCCCTATCAGCATGCCCATGGCGCCGGTTGCTCCGCAGTCCCCGAACGTCCGCACTCCCTCGGCCACCCCTTTGACCAGCAGTTTCCCGTAGGTGAAACCGGCCTCGAAACTGTAGAGGAGCTCGTCGCTGAAGATGCCGCCCCGCCTGCGGTAGCCGATCGCGCTCGTAACGTACCCCGGCAACGGGTAAAGGGATTTGCCTATCAGCAGGCGGGTGTCGCCGTCGATCTCCGCGGTTCCCAGGGGGACGTTGCTTTCCTCCCGCATTTCGTAGCCCATCGGCAGTTTGCCGCCGAGAGTCACGGAGACCACGGCCGGATCCTGCAGCAGGCGCCAGCGCAGGCGCATTTCGAGGTCGGCGAAACCGGATTCGTTCTCGTCGGGGTAGATCCGGGTTATGGTGGTGTCGAGACTCTCGAAGTGCCTCACCTCCGTCTTCTCGTGCACCAGGCGCTTGTAGGGAAGAGAGGCAACCAGGGTCAGGCGCTCCCTCACACCGTATTCCAGGTAGACCGAGGCGTTCCTGTCGCGCAGCTCCTCGGTGCTGGGCTTTTCCTGCCGGGCCAGGCGCTCCCCCTCGGCGTCGAGGAACTCCCCGGAGCGGAAGGAGAGCCCGGCAACCTTGAGGTACAGACCGCCGGGGGGCTGCGTCCAGGCGCCGGCATGCAGCTGCGCGGGGACTGATGCGAGCAGGATGGCGGCCAGCGGTATCCACGGCCGGCGCGTGCGGGGGGAATCCGGTCGACTGAGGCGCATCGTGAAGTTCGAGGTCGCGCGGTATCTACTGAACCGCCGAACCGGGCCGGTGGTTCCGCGTGGTGTAATTCCGGGATTCAGGTCCGAACCACTTCACCGGCAGGCTCTGGTGGTGTGCGAAATCCGGGGGAAATGCGGAATCATCGCTGAGGACCTTCCCGGCCGCGGTCGCATGGAATCTCGATGGTCGGCGGGACGATATGCCCAGGGAAGGGCTGTGGCCTGGGCAGACGGAGGAATGGTTCCGGTCGCGCCAGGAAATGCAGGAAACAGATATTGGACCTCGCCGGCGGCCGGGTCAACTTGCGCGGCCTGTGCCGTCCAGCCGGATGGCGGTGGTCCCCTCGTCGGAAACAAAGAGAATCCGAATGCCGCCCCCGAGGGCCTGCGCGTACGACCGCAGCGTTGACAGCCGCAGGTCCCCCCGGCGCTCGAGCTTGGACAGGTCGGACTGGGAGATACCCATTCGACGGGAGACCTCGACCTGGGTAAGCCCCAGTCGTCGCCGGAGGGTCGAAAGTTTCACCTCCTTCGACAGCGCCCCGTTCCCGGCGCGGGCACGGCAACGGTCGATCCACGACCGCCAGAGGGTGGAGGTCCCGTACATCGGGTAAGCGTCTACCAGGCGCAACACATTGGCGGCAAACTCACCCGTCGGATCCCGGAGAATGGCCTTGGCGATCGGCCGCCACTCGTCGAGATCGCCTCGTTGCAGAACGTCGGCGATGGCAGCCAGCGGTTGCGATTCGACCGGAGTGCCGGAGACTATCTCGAGGTGGCGATGGTTCACACTGAATCCTCCGCGAGCCGATCGAGGACTTTGACGGCGATCCGGCGGCAAACGTCGACGACAGCCTGCCAGTCCTGCCACCGATGCTCAAGCCTTCGGTATGAAACAAGATCCACTTCCGACAGGTCCCCGGGACGGGGCTCCGCCAGTTGCCTGGCGACCTGGGTGGCGACGCGCCGGCCATCTGGACCCAGTTGATCGGCGTAGTACTGGTCCATATCCAGGATCACGCCGACCGCATCCCTGTCGCCGAGTCGGTCTCCAAGGGCGGCGAAATCGAGATAGTCCCGGGTCGCATTGCGCATCAGGCAGAGCCAGGCCTTGATGCGGGCGACCTCTGACAGGGTCGGTACCCGCAAGGTGCGTTCCCCGATCGCTACCTCTTCGACCTCCAGAGGCAGGCGGCGGATGAGGTTCCGAATTCCGGTTTCCACACCGTCGAGTCGGCCGAGGATCAGCACCGGCCGCTGGACTCGGGCGGTGATCCAACCCTCGGTTGCCTCGAGGTCCGCCAGAACGTCGTCGAAGCGGTCGCGAAGGTGCCGGACGACGTGGTCGTCGTCGAGCGAAATCCGGTGTCCGGCGTGGTGGACGGCGGCTGAGCCACCGACCAGAACAGCGTCCGGCACCAACTCCTGCAGACGGGCGGCGGCCGCGAATACATCCTCCATTTCCCGGGCTTGCATGGCAATAGTGATTATAATCACTATTGGGGAAAGGGCAAGATCTACCCTGGAGGGCGAGGTTCCGTTTGTCAGTTCGGCCGCCCGCCCGGAGCCGTCCTGGCCCCCCCATACTCCCGGCGCCGTTCCACGCCGCGGGATTGACCGGGGAAGAACATTCCGGAAACCCTCCCCGGGACGGGGCGAGACCATGAGTGAATTCGCGCTCAGGGCTGGTCCGGGCCTGGCGCCGCCACACGCAGGCTCCGCAGCCGGTTGAGAGCCGCGGCGATCTCGAAGCGGCGGCCCCGGGCCCGGTCTCCGAACCCCGGGGCCGCCAGGGCCTCGAGTCCGCCCTCCAGCATCTCCTCCTCGAGCGCGGCCAGGATCCGGGGAAGGTCGCCGCGCCCGTCGCACAGCCCGCGCGCGAGCCTGAGCAGGGCGTCGCCGATCATCCGGCACTGGGCCGGGTCCACGATCTGGAACAGCAGTCCTACGTCGATCTCCTCGGCGCCGAACTCGATCGACCGCGTCCTCACCGCCCGCACCCTCTCGGCGCGGCGCCCCCGGCGGGGATCGAGACTTTCGGGCAGGGGAACCCTCGCCGCCGCCGGAGTCCACTCATCGGGTGGGCGCGGTTCCGCCTCTCCCAGGGGCCGGCTGGCGGCGACCTCCCGCGCCAGCGCCGTGACGTCGCGGGGCTGGCAGTCCTCCATCTGAATGACGCAGTCGGCGACGTCGAGGTAGTCTCCGGCACCGCCCGCCACGAGCACCGAGGAGACGCCGCGGGTTTCCCGGAGCTGGCGCACGCGGTCGATGTAGGGGATGATGGGCTCGCGGTCCCCGGGGACGAGACGGCGCATGCGGGCGTCGCGGATCATGAAGTTGGTCGCCGCCGTGTCCTCGTCGATCAGCAGGCCGGTGGCCCCGGCCTCGAGCGCCTCGACGATGGCGGCGGCCTGGGAGGTGCTGCCCGAGGCCTCGTCGCTGTCGAAGCAATCCGTCTCCCGCCCCAGCGGCAGGCCGCGGATGAAGGGGGTCAGGCAGACGCCGCGCACCGAGCGGCCGTCCTCGGCGCGCACGCTCACCAGCTCCTCCGCCGACACGCAGCGCTCGCGCCCGTCCCCGGGGACGTGATCGTAGATGCCGAGGGCGAGCGCGCGCAGCAGCGTCGACTTGCCGTGGTAGCCGCCCCCGACGATCAGGGTGACACCGGCGCGTATCCCCAGGCCGCGCAGCCTGCCGGCGTGCGGAGCCTGCAGCTCGACCGCCAGGGCGTCGGGAACCTGAAGTGGCAGCCCATCCGGAAGCGGCCGCGGGTCGACGCCGCTGCGCCGCGGCAGCACGCTGCCCTCGGCGAGAAAGGCGATCAGTCCGCGCTCGCCCAGCTGCGCGCGCAGGGCGGCCTGGTCCTCGACGGCGCGGACGTGGGAGCGCAGCGCCTCCGAGTCGAGGCCGCCGGCCGCGGCCAGGAGCCCCGAGCGCAGGCGCCCGGTCAGCAGGTCGGCGGCCTCCCTGCCGAGGATGCGGCGGCCCGCCGCCGGCAGCCCGGCGCACAGACGGACCCGGGCGCCGCCATCCGCATCGACGACGACCCCGGTCCGTTCCAGGACCTCCTGGCCGGCCGGGCTGATCTCCAGCAGGCCGCTCCTGCCGCTGCCGGCGCCGCCGGCAGCCCCGCCCAGCGCCGGACGCAGCGCCCGCTGCAGGAAGTCCGCGGTAGCGCGGCGCGCGTCCCGGCCGTGGCGGGCCCAGGCCGGGAGCGCAGCCACCTCGGGCGGTACGTCGATGCGCAGCCGGCTCGGGGCCGCGAAGGGGTCCCCCTGAACGTGATCGAAGCGAAGAGTGCAGGGACCCAGGGGGTAGCTGCGGCCGCGCAGGCCCCGGTAGTGCCCGTACGGCCGTCCGTCGAGCCGGACCAGGTCGCGGGCAAGGGTGTCGTCGCTCATGCCGGTTTCACCGTCTGAAATGGGATTTTTCCGGCGCCCGGCCCCGGCCGTGCAGGCACCTTGGCAGCGCCGCGAGGCAGGGTGGCAGGGGGCCGTGGCGGAGTATCGGGAAAGAGTGGATAGTGTCCCGTCGCAGAGATAGATTGACCAAATTGGGATGCCGAGGCGCCCGGCTCACAAGGCGCCTGAGCGAGTCGTACCGAGGGTGTACGGCGAGCGAAGGCAACGCCGTGAGCCGGGATGGATCGGCATCCCAATGTCGAGATATTTCTGCGACGGGACACTAGATTCCAGTGGGCGGCGAACACCTGTCGCCACTCGACCCCGATTGAGGAAGTCCTGATGCAAGGTCCAGTTCCAGGAAAGCGGTTGCCGGCCGAAGAGTGGGCTGAGGTGCGCTCCCTGCGGATGCGCTACCTCGACTGGGGCGGCCGCGGGACTCCCGTGCTGGCCCTGCACGGGCTGGCCTCTTCCGCCCACTGGTACGACATCCTCGCTCCGTTTCTGTGCGAACGGTTGCGTATCGTCGCCCCGACCAACGCGGCCACGGCGGCACGACGCAGGCCGCCGAGGGCTACGGCTGGCGTTCGCTGGCCTCCGACGCTGTCGGGCTGCTCGACGTGCTCGGCATCGAGAAGGCTGTCCTTCTCGGGCACTCCTGGGGCGGCAACGTCGCCGTCGGCGCCGCCGCCCACTTCCCGGGGCGCGTCCGGGCCCTGGTACTGATCGACGGCGGCTTCGTCGGCCCGGAGATGGTACCGGGGGGCGCCTGGGAAGACTTCAGCGGAAGGTTTGCGCCGCGCGACGTGTCGGGCGACCGCGCCGGGTTCCTGGCGCGGATGCGCGGTCAGCTCGAGGTCTGCTGGAACAGCGAGGTGGAGCGTATCGTGCAGACCATGGTCGACGAGCGCGACGGGCGGATTCACGACATACTGCGCCCCGGCAACCATGCACAGATCCTGCGCGCCATGTGGGACGACCCTTCCTCCGGTCTCTGGCCGCGCATCCGGTGCCCGACGCTGATAGTTCCCGCCGGTCCCGGGAGCCCGGAAACCGACGGCGATTTCGCCCGCGACCGCAGGCGCCTGGTGAAACTGGCCGCCGATGCCATCTCCGGCAGCCGCGTGCGCTGGATACCCGACACCATCCACGACATCGGCTTTCACAAGCCGCGGGAGCTGGCCCGGGCAATCCTCGAGTTCGTCGATTCCGTGTAGCAGCGGCGAATCCCGAGGCTCCTTCAGGAAACAACGGCTGCCCAGGGCTGGCCGCGGCTGCCCAAGGCTGGACGCCGGCCCGTGGCGACGGATCTCTGCTTCAGAGTGGTTCAGGTGCCGGCGTGCTGGTAGGGCCCCAGGTCCGGGTCGGTGTTGTGCTCCCCGCGGTGGTAGCTCCTGCCGCGCAGGTAGCGGATCTCGAGCTCGACGTCGCGCACCTCCATTTCCGGGGTCAGCTCCGGGTCCCGTTCCAGCAGGGTCACCTCGATCTCGTTGCCGCCGCGCAGAGGCAGCTCCCCGGGGCCGGGCTTGAACACGAACCAGTAGCTCGAGTGCGAGCGGAAGCGGGGCGCGCTGATCTGGTAGACGTGGTCGATCCTGCGCAGGCGGTCCGCGGGCAGCTCGCTCCCGTTCAGGCGGAAGCGTAAGCGGTCGCGCTCGGTGACGCGGGTGACGCGGATTCTCAGGATCACCTCGTGCAGGCGCCCGGCCGCCTCCTGCCGGGGCAGGTCGTCGCTGACCGGTACCTGCAGGCGGACCGGGACGCCGGGCTCGAGGGGGGCGGGCAGCTGGTTGCCGTCCGCAGGTTCGGGGGAGCGCCCGGTGACCGTCGGGACCGCGTAGATCTTGTCCCTTGCCGCCATCACCTCCGGGAAGGGCAGCTCGCGCAGCTGCTCGTAGAACTCCGGCCCGTACGGCCAGTTGCCGCACCAGTGGGCGCAGCACAGGCCGTCGACCCCCTGCTCCCAGTAGTTGCAGGCCGCCGCCCGGATCATCTGGATCGGGGCGGTGTACAGGCGGTCGGAGTCGACGTGGTTGCGCAGGACCCCGTGCACCCGGCAGCCGCTCCCCTCGGCGCATTCGAGCAGCGGCCGGAAATCGACGGTGGGATCGGTGACCGAGGCCCCGGCCGTGCTTTCCCCCAGGATCACGTCGACCAGCCCCTGCCGGCACCACTCGGCCGGGTCGAGCCCCAGCTGCCCGCAGCGCCCGGGGTCCGCCGGCATCCGCACCGCCAGCTCGCGGTCCGGGCCGCTGCCGCGCACCGCGGCGCTCACCTCGGCGATGAACCCGGAGAAGACCTCCCTCCCCCGGCCGGCGGCGAACTCCGGGTGGAAGAAACGGCTGCCGGCGTAATGCCCGAGGTTCAGCTCGAAGCCGTCGACGTCGTAGTTGCCGACCACCTCCTCGATCAGGGCGAGCCGGCGGGCCCGCACCTCGGCGTGCCTGTAGTCCCCCAGCTCCGCCCCGGAAAAGCCGTCGGGACCGGCCCCGGCGCCGATGGTGAGCTCCTTTTCCGGCAGGGCGGCGTTGGCCTGCAGCGACGGGTACAACAGCAGCCCGTGCTCGTGGGCGCGCTCGCAGACCAGGCGCAGCGGGTCGTTCCCCTCGGCGATCAGCTGCGCGGCGTTGCGGTAGGCGCGCATGAAGACGACGTGCTCCCACTGCCTGCCGCCGCCGGGGCGGAACGGCTGGGTGGCGAAGGCGTCCGGGCCCCAGCGGTCGCCGGACTCGGTGCCGTGCAGGAAGGCGTTGCCGTAGCCGAGGTTGAACAGCAGCGCTTCCACCGGGGTGCCGAGCAGCTCGTCGACCGCCTGCCGGTGGTCCTCCACCGCGATCGGGGGCTCGTACATGTAGATGAGGGTGTGGCGCGAGTCGTTCTCGAACATGATGCGGGGCTGGGGCATGGCGGTCTACCTCAGGATCAGGAGTTTGCGCGCCGCGTCGGCGCGGTCGGTTCGCAGGCGGTAAAGGTAAACCCCGCTGCCGAGCCTTTCCCCGCGGTCTCCGCGGCCGTCCCAGCGCAGGCTCCAGGCCCCGGCGGGCCTGCGGCCCAGGGGCAGGGCGGCCACCCTCTGTCCGGAGCTGTTGTAGACCTCGAGGAGGGTGCGCTCGCTGCCGCGGTCGAGATCGAAACGGATGACGGTCTCGCTGTTGAAAGGGTTGGGGGCGTTCTGGTGCAGGGCGAAAGCGGCCGGAGCGGCTCCTGCGAGGGGTTCGACCACCGCTGTCGGGGCCGCGGGGGACAGGGCGGCGAGACGCAAGTCGTCGATGTGGAAGGTGCCGCGCATGAACCCGGAGAAGAAGAACCGCTCCACGACGTAGTCGGCGCCGAAGGGGGCGAGCGGCACGACGACCTGCTGCCACTCCTTGCGCTCCAGGTCGATTTCGGAGCCGCCGTTCTGGAGCAGCAGCTGCGTCTCCCACAGGGTCGATCTCCTGCCGAAGGAAACCTTGAAGCTGGTGCCGGGAGTGAACTCGACGTCTCCGGGATGGAAGGCGAAGCGCAGCTCGTACCCGAACCCCTTCAGGGGCAGGTCCGGCTCGAACTCGAAATCGTAGAATCCCAGGGAGGAGTTGACGGTCAGTCCGCTTGTTCCCTCGAAGACCTGTTCGGACCCCGGTTCGGGGCGCAGCGAGCCGAAGTCGAAGTCCCAGTCTTCAGCCAGCTCGTCGCCGAACAGCAGGAGGTCGCCGGGGGGCAGCAGGGCGACCGGTTCGAGGTGGGTCTTCGCCTCCCCGACTGTTTCCCCGATGCGGAACAGCAACGGGGCCAGGCCGTTCTCCAGGCTGGCGGTGAAGCGGACCTCGAGGCGGTGGCGCCCGTCTCCGAGGGGTTCCAGCGGCTGTTCGGAAGGGCCGCCGAGCCGGCCGAGGTCGGCGCTGACGCGCGCCTCCCCTTCCTCGAGCAGGAGAACGGCGTCGAGGGCGACCTCGCTGCCCGCGGCGATGGTGTCGGGCAGGGGGGACTGCCAGCGGATCTTCAGCGGGAGTTCCGCCTCCGGCGGTTCGGCCAGAAAGATGCGCCGGTTGGCAACGACCTGCTCCAGGACCTGGACGTGGCCGGACGGCCAGGTCACGCGCACCCGGTCGACCGAGCCGGCCCCGCCGAGGCCGAAATGCAGCCGCTGGCTGTCCATCGACAGGAATCCCGAACCCGCGTACAGCTCGCGAACCTGGAGGAGCCCGCCGCTATCGACCTCGACCCGGGCCCCGACGGCGTCGCGGTTGGCGGCGGTTCCCTGCAGTTCGACGGTGAGCCAGGTGCCCCCGGTCCCGAGGTTGCGCAGCAGCACCGGCCTCGAGGTGAAGCCGTTGAAGCTCTCGGTGGTTACGGCGACGTCCACCCAGCCGTCGCTGTCGTAGTCGGCGGCGGCCACCGACGAGGTGTAGTGACTGCTGAGGTCGACGGGCACGGCTTGGGAAGCATCCCTGAAAGTCGCCTGCCCGTCAGTGCCTGTCCCGTTGTTGAGCAGCAGCCGTCCCGGGTTCCCCCATCCCGGGCCCACCTGCTCGTTGAAGGGGTCGGCGCCGGCGAAGAACAGGTCGATGAACCCGTCGTTGTCGAAATCCTGCATGGTGGAGCCCCATGCGAACTCGTAGGCGCCGGCGCCGGCGTCAGCGGCCATGTTGGCGTAGGTGCCGTCTCCGTTGTTGAGGAACAGGGCGTGCGGCCAGAGGCGGCCGAGGAACTCCCTGGCCCCCCCGTAGTTGGTGAGGAACAGGTCGATGTCGCCGTCGTTGTCGACGTCCCCGGGGGCCCACCCCATCCAGGCGCCGATGTCGGTCAACCCGGCCTCGGCGTGCACGTCGGTGAAGGTGTAGTCGCGGTTGTTGCGCCACAGGGCGATCGACTGCGTGCCGCTGAAGCGGGCGGCGAACAGGTCGGGCCAGCCGTCGCCGTCGAAGTCGCTGAACAACCCGAGGATGTTGCCGTCCGACTCGTCGATTCCCGTAAGGGCGCTGATGTCGGCGAAGGTGCCGTCGCCGTTGTTGAGGAACAGGCGGCTCCCCTGGGCGGCGACCTCGCCGCCGCCGATGTAGAGGTCGAGCAGGCCGTCCCGGTCGACGTCCCCCCAGGCGGCCCCGACCATGGTGCGCAGTCCGGCGACGCCGGAAGCCGCGGTGATGTCGGCGAAGGTCCCGTCCCCCTGGTTGTGGTAGAGCCTGGCCGCGGTGGTGCCGCCGGGACGGCTGCGGCGGGCCCCGGTGACGATGAGGTCCTGAAAGCCGTCGTTGTCGATGTCGCCCGCCACGGCGGCGCCGCTGCCGCTGCCGTTGGCGACCCCGGCCCCGGAGGCGACGTCGGCGAAAGTGCCGTCCCCGAGGTTGCGGAACAGGGCGTTGCTCTGCGAGGTGCCGCGCGCGACGAACAGGTCGAGAAGGCCGTCGCGGTCGAAATCGAACCAGGCCGCCCCGTTCCAGCCGATGTCGCGGGAGCGCTCCTCCGGGTGATGGCCCCGCAGGCTCGCCGAGGCGTCTTCGAAGGAAAGGGCCCCGGCGGCTCCTGCCCGGCCAGGGATGGCGGCCAGGAGGGCGGCCGCCAGCGCCGCTGTCAGGCGAGCTTCCAACATCCGTATCCGGGGGGACCGCCCCGGTCGACGGTGCAATGGCGCCTGTGCAGTCGAACAAACGAGGGCGCCGAAGCACCCGGTTCGGAAAGGGCCTGAGCGTGTCGTGGCAGGCAGTGAGTCACGCGGGTCTGCAACGGGGGCCGGATTCACGAGAATCGCGCGCTCGGGCGCCGGACCGTGATTTGATCTGTGCGGGTAGAATCGCACCCGGCCGGGACTTCCGCTTCAGAAATCGGAGAAGGGGTAGACTCTCCGCCCCAGCCGCCGGAACTCCACCGCCTCGGCGGAGTGGACGGAGGGCTCGGTCACGACCTGGATGCTGCCGGCGAACGGCTCGAACCCGGCGCGGAAGTGGGCGGAGGACTTGATGCCGAGGTAGCGCATCTCGCGGGGGTCGAGAGCCAGCGACTCGCACAGTGCGGTGTCGAACGGCTGCTCGCGCTCGCTGACGAGGATGACGCGCACCCCGTCCTGGACGATGTGCGCGCACGGCCCCATGAAACCGTCCAGTCCGGCGTTGCGGGGCCCTCGGTAGGTGAAGCGCCCGTCCGACAGGGCGGCCACCTCCGCTCTCATCTCCACAGGCTCTCCCTGCAGCGGCGTCGATTTTGCGCCGACCCTCATCTCCACGGTGGCCCCGATGCCGGCCTCGTGGCATATGGCCGCGGCATCGGGATCGACGATGTAGAGCACCGCGGCGTCCCGCAGGCCGGCCTCGAGAAAGGTGCGCAGCTGTCCGGTGCTGTCGCCGGGAGAGCCGCCGCCGGTGTTGTCGTTGCGGTCGGCGAAGATCGCCGGGTAGCGACCGATCCGGTCGGCCTCGACGATGGCTTCGGCGGTGGTCAGCGACGAGCCCGGCCACTGGGCCCGCCGTTCCCAGATCCAGGCTCCCAGTTCGTCGGCAAGCTCCTGCGCGCGGCCGCAGTCGCCGTCGGTCGCCAGGTAGACGGAAGCCCCCATGTCGGGATGGTCGGCGAGGGGGTAGCAGGTGGCGATCGAGCAGCAGACCACCCCGGGCAGCGCCTCGATGCGCTCGAGCTCGGCGATGGCGGCGCTCATCGGCGGGTGCGCGGTCACCTGGTTCAGCCCCCAGCAGAGCGGCAGCTGGCGCAGGGCGAGGGCAGGTTTCAGGCCCCGGGTCAGCATGCGGTGGAGGATGCCGGCGCACTGGCGGGCGCGCTCGTCCTGGTCGATCTCTGGATAGGTGCGGTGGCCGAGCAGGACGTCGACGGTTTCCACCATGCGCCTGGACACGTTCGAGTGGATGTCGAGCTGGGCGATGACGGGAACCGACGGACCGACGAGGTCGCGCACCGCGGCGAAGATGCGGCCTTCGCAGTCGTCGATCCCCTCGGCGGCCATCGACCCGTGCACGTCGAGGAGCACCCCGTCGACCGGGCCGATATCCCGCATCGAGGAGAGCATGTCGCCGAGGATCTCGTCGAAGATCGCCCGCGGCGTCGGGCCGCTCGGGTGGGCGCAGGCGAAGATCGTCGGCACCAGCTCGAAGCCGTGCTCCTCGGCCCCGGCGAGAAAGCCGCCGACCGCGGTGTTGCTGCCGCGGAACTTGTCGAAGACCTCCCGGCCGCGCAGGTACCCGAAGCGCTGGTTGCGGTAGCTGTCCCAGTTGGTCTCGACGGTGGTGAAGGTGCTGGTTTCGTGGCTGATGGTTCCCGTTGCGACTTTCATCGTTCCGTTTGCCTCTTTCCGGGTGGGCGTGACCCGCTTCTCCTTGCGGGCACCCGCGGCCATGAACTTGATTCAGCGCGCCGCGCGGCACCAGAGCGGCGCGACTTCCCCGTAGAAAGGTTCATCCATGAGAAAGAGCAAGGTACTGGCCCGCATCCGCGCCGGAGAAACGGTGCGCATCTGCGGCCTCGGCAGCTTCATTCCTTCCTACGTCCGCCACGCCGCCCACTTCGGCTTCGACTGCATCTGGTTCGACCTCGAGCACCGGGCCATGGAGCAGAGGGAAGTGCAGGGGATGATGGCCTTCTTCCACCTGTTCGACATCGACTGTTTGCTGCGCTCGCCGACCCTGGAGCGGGTGCGCCTCTACCGCTACCTCGAAGACGGCGCCACAGGCCTGATGTTTCCCCACGTCACCACCGAGGAGGACGCGCGCTGGATCGTCGAGGCGACCCGGTTCCCGCCGCTGGGGAACCGCGGCTTCGACGGCGCCGGGCTCGACAGCGACTACGCCCTGCAGGCAGGAGCCGACTACCCGCGGCAGGCGAACGAGGAGACCTTCATCGTCGTCCAGATCGAGTCGCCGCAGGCGGTCGCCAATGTCGACGCGATCGCCGCGGTGGAAGGGGTGGACGGCCTGTTCGTGGGCCCGGGCGACCTCTCCCTGAGGTTGCAGTACGACGGCTCGATGACCCTCGAGGAAGCCGAGGACCGGGTCGCCGAGGCCGCGGCCAGGCACGACAAGGTCTGGGGCCGCCCCGCCCTCGACCGGGAGATGATCGGGCAGCTTCACGAGCGCGGGGCGCGGCTGATCGCCCACGGCGGCGAGTTCCCCGCCATCCTCGAAAAGCTCGAGCGGACCAAGGAGTGGTTCGACGAGGTCCTGCGATGAGCCCGCGCCGCAGCCTGCTGCTCAACGGCGAGTGGGAGTTCGCCGAAGGGGGGGACGGCGCCGCTCCCGAGGGGGGCTGGCGCCGGGTGCGGGTGCCGCACCGGTCGCGCGAGTTCGAGGAGGATCCGCCCGTCTCCGGGTGGTACCGGACGTCGCTGTCGGTGCCGGGGGACTGGGAGACCGGGGACGGGCGCCGCCTTCTCCTCGACCTCGACCGCGTGCGCCACTACGGTCGCGCTTATCTGAACGGTGCCGCCGTCGGCGAGCACCACCACCTGCGCCTGCCCTGGCTCATCGACCTGACGGAACGCGCCGCTCCCGGCTCGGAGCACGAGCTGCTCCTGTTCACCCACTCCTGCCGCGGCCGCTACGCCCACCCCGGCGCCCGGGAGCTCAGCGAGGCCGCGGAGATGGCCCTCGACACCCGCTTCTGGCGCACAAGCGCCGCCACCGTCGGCATCGAGGGGGACGCCTGGCTGCGCTGCCGGCCATCCGTCCACCTCGCCGATCCGTACGTGACCACCTCGGTATGGGAGAAGACCCTGTCGGCCGAGGTGTCGGTTCGCAACGACGGCGCCGGGCCGTTCCGCGGCCTGGTCGCCTGGGAGGTGGCGCGCGCCGGCGAGACCCTGCTGAGGCTGCCCCCGCGGGAAGTCGAAGTCGGACCCGGCGAAACCGCCGTGGTCGGCTGCACCGAAGAGTGGGCGGATGCCGTGCCCTGGGGGCGTCCGCCGTACGGGGAGCCGGTGCTCTACTTCCTGCGCATCGACCTCTCCTCGGACCGGCAGGGCCCCGTCGACCGCGACATCGTCCGCTTCGGCTTTCGCGAGGTCCGCGCCGACGGAAAGCTGCTGCTGCTCAACGGCGAGCAGCTGATGCCCTGGGGCGACCACACCATGCCCTACGTGTACGAGCGCCAGTGGCTGACGCGGAAGTTCACCGACCTCGCCGCGGCCAACGTCAGCATCGTCGAGCACCACCGCTACGACCCGCCGTCGGTCTTCTACGACGTCGCCGACGAGTCGGGGACCTTCGTCGTCGGCGCCAACTTCTGCGTCGGCACAGGCCAGGTCTTTCCGGAGGATCTCGACGAGTCGGAAGCGCGCCTGGTGATGGAGAACCACCTCGCCGTGGCCGACGCCTGGATCCGCAGGACGCGCAACCACCCCTCGATCCTGTTCTGGGACGTCACCGACGCCCGCGACCCCGCCTTCTGCGTGCCCCTGCTGCGCAAGGTGAAGGAGCTCGACCGCACCCGCGTCGCCGAGGTCACCTTCGACCCGGGGATCGCCGACTCCGAGCTCGTCGAGCTGATCGACTGCTACCGCCTGTTCAGCGGCCTGGAGCAGATCGAGGCGGCGATCGAGGCGGTGCGCAGCGACCCGGCGCTTCCGCGCAAGCCGGTGCGGGTCGGGGAGGCCGGCATCTTCGAGTCCGGCCGCTGGGACTTCGACGGAGAGCCGCCGATGATGGAGGGGTGGCGGGACTTCCTGCTGAGCATGCCGGGGCGCGACATCCACGGCCTGCAGACCTTCTTCCTCGCCGACATGGATTACCGCGGTTTCACGGAAAACGTCCCCGGGAGCCTGGCGGCCCCGGTCGAGCCGCGGGTCAGCTGGCCCTCCCAGTCCGGGACCGACGCCCGCATCGACCCGTTCGGCGAGGGCACGCAGGCGGCATGGGGCAAGGCCGCCCTCTACCTCAACTGGTGCGACCCGGAAAAGCCCCTCGTCGTCGAGACCGCGACCCGCCAGTGGTCGCGCGGCCTCTACCGCCGGCTCGCCGGCCGGGACGTCGGGCCGCTCAACCCCCGGCGCCTTCCCGAGGTGATCGTCGAGACCCGGCGGCCGGGGGCGCCGGTCTTCGTCGAGCCGCTCGCCCGCCAGGCGGTGGAGCCGTTCGGGGTTCGCGCCGACAGGGACGGGAGGAGCTGGTTCGTGCTTCCCGAGCCGGGGCCGTACCGGTTCACCTGCGGTCCCCGGGCCGCCGAGGTGGTTGCCCGGGAGCAGCCGGTCGACGCGCCCCCCGGGTACGGTCACATCCAGCGGGTCTCGATTGACTGACCCCCAGGTCGCCCCCCGGCAGGGAAATGGCGGCCCCCCTGGCCCGTAAACGATTCACCATCACCGGCCGCCTGAGCGGAGCAACCACAGGAGAACCACAAATGAACGATGACGGACCGACCGCCCTGCGCCTGCTGACGATCACCGCCCACCCGCACGACGTGACCTACACCCTGGGGACCTCGGCCCACCACGTCGAGCGCGGGGACAGCGTCACCGTGGTATCCCTGAGCGACGGCGTCACCACCCACGACGAGGAGCTCGAGGACGAGATGCGCAAGCCCGCCGGGGAACGCCGCGCCGAGATCCTCGAGCGTCCCCGCGGCGAGCAGGCGGAGCGCAAGCGGGAAGAGCTGCAGCGGGTCTGCGCCCTGTTCGGGATCGTGGACGCCCGCGTCCTGCCGTTCGCCGACCACCCCCTCGAATCGTCGCCGCAGCTGATCGAGGCCCTGACCGACATCTTCTACGAGATCCGCCCTCACATCGTCATCACCCACGCCCCCTACAACTACCCCCACAGGAACATGTTCAGCCTGTGGGACGCCGACCACCCGCTCGCGGGCCAGCTCGTCCAGCAGGCGATGGCGCGCGCCGCCCAGCCCGACAAGCGCCGGGAGCGCTCACTGCACCAGGTTGCCCAGGTCTACTACATCGGGGTCGAGTTCGGCTGGACGGACATCGACCTGTTCGTCGACATCTCCGACCAGGTGGCGCGGCGGATCGAGGCCGAGGCCCTGTACGAAACCCAGGGGCACGGCCCGCAGTTCTCGCGCAAGCGGATCGAGTCGTTCGCCGGGTACCACGGCTGGTTCGGGCGCACGGGGTACGCCGAGCCGTTCATCAGGCAGAGCGGGCAGACCAGCGACTACCTGACCGTCACCGAAAACGATCTCAGGAGGGCGCAGCGGACCGGCAGGGAGAATCTCGACCAGATGGGGCAGTTCGCCAGCGCCGGGTCGTAGGTACCTACTCCGTTTCCCAGATCGGCTCGTCCCGCTCCCTGAGCTGCCTCCAGGCGCGGTCGAAGGCGTCGCTGCCGTCGTCCTCCCACTCGTCGAGGCGCACCCCCGGGGCGAAGGCCTCGTCGACGCCGAGCTTCATCAGCCCCTCGGCCTGCCGCAGGTCGCGGTAGTAATGCCTGAGGCCGCCGGGGAACGAGACCACCGAGACCCAGCGCGGCCACTCCGGGACCGGGGTGCCGCGGTAGCGTGCAACCGCGTCCTCGTCGAGCTCGACCCCGAGGCCGGGACCTTCGGGAACCTTCATGAAGCCGCGCTGCACGCTGTGCGCCTCTGTGATCAGGTCGTCCTCGTAGGCGTGGCTGGTGGTGACGCCGGGCAGCATCGCCGTGTGCATGACGGCGCCGAGCTGGCAGGCGAAGGCCGCGGTGATGCCGGTGCCGACGTACTGCAGCAGGATCGGGGTGTTGGCCGAGGCGAAGGTCCAGGAAGCGGCCATGGCGTTGCGGATGTTCTCGTGGCTGCACAGGGCGCCGTCGAAGTCGCCGGCGCGCAGGCCGAGCCAGGGCCCCGACGGCTGCCGCGAGGGCCCGTCGAGAACGGTGCCGACCCCGTGCAGGTAGAAGGGGATGCGGACCTGCCGGTGGAGCCGCCGCCAGCCCTCGACGTCGTGGGCGAAGATCGGCTCCTCCACCCCCTTGACCACCGGGATGTTCTCCAGCTCCCGCAGCACCGGCAGGGCCTTCTCGACGTTGATCAGGGCGCCGTTGAAGTCGAACTCGACGCGGAAGTCCGGGGGCGCGGCCTCCTGCATCGCCCGCGCCTGCTCGACGACGTCGTAGAAGGGGCGCGCCTTGCACTTGAGGCCCCGGTACCCGAGTGAGGCGGCCTCCTCCACTTCGGCGGCCGAATCCTCCGGGGACATGCAGGGCATCCACCAGCCCATGCTCACCCATTGCCGCCGCTGCTGCCCGAGCAGCTTCCAGGCGGGGATGCCGAGCTGCTTTCCCATGAGGTCGTAGCAGGCCATGTCGAGGTTGAAGCGGCCGGTGCTCATCACGTGGTCGAAGGGGTCGCTGCCGAGGTAGGGGTCGAGCAGCTCCTGCGCGAACGGCGGCCCCGGGTTCTCCCCGAGGCCGGTGAGCCCGGCGTCGGTGTGGAACTTGTAGACCGTCACCTCCTCCGACATGGAGAAGTGGTGGTAGCGCTTGCGGATGCGGGCTTCGTACGGCAGGCGCAGGGGTATCGCTTCGATCTCGGTGATCCTCATCTCTGCTGCTCCAGGAAGGGGTTATTCGAAGATGGGGGTCGGCTCCGGGGACCCGAACCCCATCTCCACCAGGGGGGCGACGAGCCTGCGCAGACGCGGGCGGTCGCTCTCGATCAGCTCGGGTACCGGGTGCAGGGAGTAGAGCCAGCTCTCGTAGTTGCTCCTGAGCCAGGCGCGCTCCTCCTCGTTCCCGGGATTCTTCGTGAAGTTGATGGCGTGCTGGCTGCGCCCGGGGGCGCCGCCGAAGGCTCCGTGCCAGGTGCTCTCAGGGAAGACGACGAGGTCGCCCGGCTCGGTCTCGGCGACGTGGCAGGGCAGGTCGGGGGCGGAAACCCCCAACGGCTGCTCCGAGAGGTCTTCACCCTGCTCGTTGAGGACCTGGAGATACCGCCTGTACTCCGGGTTGTTCGACCCCGGGATCAGGCGCACCGCGCCGGTGTCCCGGGTCGTCGGCTCGAGGTAGAAGGCGATCTTGATCGAGGGCAGCCGGTCCGGCTCGGGTCCCCCCCCGTGCCACTTCGTGTCGCCGACGTGCAGGTTGGCCTCGGTCGCGTTCAGGTGGAACTCAGGTCCCAGCAGGTCCTCCCCGATCGCCCAGATGCGGTCGTCCTCGATGAAGTCGCGCAGGCGGGGGCTGTACTCGAAGAAGGGGATCATCGCCTGCCGCCTGCTGCCGTCGAACGGCCGCCCTTCGCGGTTGGCGGCGAGCAGGCGCTCCGACTCGCCGCGCAGCTCGTCGATCTCCCGGCTTTCGAACACCCGGCGCAGGACGAGAAAACCGAAGGTCTCGAAATACCGTTTCTGTTCGGGGGTCAGCATGGGCTCCTCCTTGCCAAGAGGGCGGAAATATGGTGCAATAGTGGGAGAGTCCGAAAGCAGGCGCGGCTTCGGGAAAGCCGCCGATTTCAGGAGAGCGGATCGTGGACAACAGACTCGACCTAAAGGACCGCGTCGCCGTGATCACGGGGGCCGCCCGCGGCATCGGCAGGAAGATCGCCGAGGACTTCGTCGCCCACGGGGCCACCGTCGTCATCGGCGACATCCTCGACGAGGTGGGGGAGGAGACGGCCGCCGGCCTCGGAGACGCGGCGTCGTACGTGCACTGCGACATCAGCCGCCTCGACGAGGTGCGGGCGATGATCGATCATGCCGCGGCGCGGGCAGGCCGCATCGACATCCTCGTCAACAACGCCGCCTACAACCCGTCGAAGCCGGGTGAGCGCCGCACCGTCGAGGAATACGACGACGACCTCTTCGTCAGGATGATGGACGTCGACATCAACGGCACCTACTACTGCTCCAAGTACGCCGCCCTGCGCATGATCGGGCAGAAGTCGGGATCGATCATCAACATCGCCTCGATCGCCGGCATGGTGCCGATCCGCAACCAGATCGGCCACGTCGTCGGCAAGGCCGCGGTGATCAGCCTCGCCGAGGCCATGGCCCTCGAGCTGGGGCGTCACGGCATCCGCGTCAACGCCATAGCCCCCGGATCGACGGTTACCGACGCCACCCGCACCCTCTTCTACCGCGACGACGGCAGCTACAACGAGAAGGGCAGGCAGCTGCTCTCGTTCGTGCCGAGCGGCCGCCCCGGCCAGGTGGAGGACATCGCCAACGCGGCGCTGTTCCTCGCCTCGGACATGGCCTCCTACATCAACGGCCACACCGTCGTCGTCGACGGCGGCTGGACATGCGGCTTCACGCGGGATTTCTGAGGGCCCCGGAAACCGGCCGGAAGGCAGCTCTCCCGGCCCGGCGCCGCCCCGCATCGGGGCGCCCGGGCGGACGTCCGGATCCCCCGCGGTGCGTTCCCGGGACCGGCCTGCTTCCCCGGTCGTTCCGGGCGCTCGCCCTCTGCCTGGCGCTGGCGGGCTGCGGCGGCGAGCCGCCCCACTCTCCCGGGGAGGTCGCGACCTGGGAGATCATCCGCGACGACATCCTCGCGGCCAACTGCGCCGGCTGCCACGCCGCGGGCACCTCGTTCGCCCGCCAGTCCGGCCTCGTGCTGACGCCGGACGTCGCCTGGGAGCAGCTGTTCAACAGGGTCCCCAACAACCAGGCCGCTGCCGGCGACAACCTCCTTCTGGTCAGCGACCAGGGCCTCGCCGGTCTCTACCGCAGCTTCCTCTGGGAGAAGATCAACGCCCCCAACGAGGCCCACTTCTACGCCGACCACCCGTTCTACGGCGCCCTGATGCCGCCCGGGGGAAAGCCGCTGACCAACGGCGAGATCGAGTTCATACGCCGCTGGATCGTCGCCGGCGCCCCGAGGGAGGGGGTGGTCGCAGATCCCGCCCTGCTCGAGGACGAGGAGCGCTGGGAGGCGCTGCCGTTCGCGCCGCTGCCGCCGCCGGCCCGGGGCCTCCAGCTCCACCTCGGGCCGTTCGACGTCCCCACCGAATACGAGCGCGAGTTCTTCTCCTACGACCCGCTCGACAACGACGAGGACATCTTCATCAGCCGCATCGAGATCGCCGCCAGCGAGGGCAGCCACCACTTCGGCCTCTACACCCTGCGGGAGAACATCCTCCCCGAGGCCTTCCCCGAGCCTTTCGTCTTCCGCGACATCCGCGACCGGGGGGGCTACATCCCGTTGAACATGGTGACCATGCCCTACCACGTGCCGATCGCGATCAGCCAGTGGCCCCGCGTCGATCTGCACTTTCCCCCGGGAGCGGCGCTGCGCCTTCCCGCCGGGGAGGGACTCGATCTCGACAGCCACTACACGGCAGGCAGCGTCGAGGGGGCCAAGGGGGAGATCTACATCAACCTGCATACCCTCGATCCAGCCGAGGTCGAGAGGGAAGTCGAGATCTTCTCGCTGAGCAACAGCGACATCAGCCTGCCCCCGAAGCAGGTCACGACGCTGATCGACGAGCGGATCTTCGACGAGCGCCGCCTCGTCTTCCAGATGTTCTCCCACGCCCACCAGCACATGGTGGAGTTCCGCGCCGAGATGATCGGGGGGCCGCGCGACGGCGAGCTCGTGTACGTCTCCTACGACTGGGAGCATCCGCCCATCCTGAGGCTCGACACGCCGCTGGTGATCGAGGCGGGGCAGGGGCTGAGGCTCTCGGCGACCTACGACAACCAGACCGACCGCGAGTTGGGGTACGGCCTGCTCAGCGAGGACGAGATGATGATCTTCTACGGCTACTACACGACGGAGTAGCCGGCGCTCGCCGCGCTGCTACATGAAGGTCAGGATCTTCGCCTGCTCCCCGAGCAGCCAGAACAGGAACCCCCAGCCGCCGTTGACACAGCACTCCCCGACGATCATCCCGAGGAAGAAGGGTTTGAGGCGCTGGAACATCGAGGCGCCCCAGTAGTGCAGGATGGTCAGCTTCAGCCCCCACGAGACCATCGCCGAAAACCAGATGTGGCCGGTGAGCCAGCCGACCCCGATGGCGAACCCGAGCGGGTGCAGCGGCCACCAGAACCAGCGCTGCTGGGCCCAGACCAGGAGCCCTTCGACGAACGCTCCGATCCCCTTGAACACCCAGCCCCGGAGGTCGGCCCCTGGCAGCTCGGTGATCGAGCGCGCCATGTTGGGCCACCCGTGGGCGCCGGCCCAGTCGATGTGGTAGAGGTTGATGGCCCCGTAGGTGTAGCACATGCGCAGCACCATGAAGGCCGAGGCGCAGAAGCTGCAGGCGAGGGCGAGCATCAGCCCCCAGAACAGCAGCCTCTTCGACCCCTGCACCATCTCGGCGAGCTTGAGGCCGTGGGCGCAGGCGACCATCGGGGAGGTGCGCGATTCCCCCTGCCAGATGAAGGTGAAGTTCAGGGCGACGAGCCCCTTGGCGCCCAGCAGCGGCGCTCCCAGCGCCGATATGATGAAGTACGCCGGAACGATCGGACTGCGCACCGTGGCGACCCCGGCGGTGGACGCCGCCCGGGCGACGAGGATCCAGAAGACGAGGCTGATTCCCACCAGGACCGGCACCACCGGAAGCGGCACCCCCGAGCGCCACAGCCAGGCGCAGACGACGACGAGGCTGCCGGCGAAACCGAGCACCGCGGCGCGGTAACCGAGCATCTCTTCGCCGTCGTCGATCCCCTCGGCCGGGCGGATCAGCTTCAGGGCGACCTGCCGCAGGTGGGAGCGCGCCGTCCACAGGGCGAAGAGCACGAGCACGACCACGGCCCCCGTCGACTGATGGGTGAGGTCGGCGGGCTGGCTGAACTCGTAGGAGCTGAGCTTCTCGGTGCTGGCGATCCCGAGAATCCTGAAGATCCCCTCCTCGAGCTTGCAGAAGAGGTAGAAGAACCAGACGCTGAAGGTTATCTCGAGATTGGCGAGGTAGAAGAACCCGACCCAGGCGAAGCTGAAGGCGAAAACCAGGGAGACGCTGTTGCGGAACCAGCGGAACCCCTCGTGGAAGAATGGGAAGTCGGGAACAGCGGGGAAGAAGTGATGGAGGCCGGCGCTGCTGAAGAAGATCACCGGCAGAGCGAAGCCGAGCCACATCGCCGGGTCCTTGAAGAAGGGGGCGATCCGCTGCATGGGATCCTCCCCTTTCTCGATCATGCTCTGGGGAAGCTGCATCATCGGATAGGTGAGGCGTTCGTGGACCGACCACTGGCGATGGAGGATGCTGCTGAGGCAGATCAGCATGAACCCGATCGCCATGATCAGGAGGAACCACCAGGCGAGCGGCTCGAGCCATGGCCCCCAGGGGATCGGGGCGCCCTTGGGGAGGCCCTCGTAATACAGGGAGATGGCGCGGGCGTCCTGGGGAACGATCCAGGAGGGGATGAGGTCGTGAAACAGCTCGGCGTAGCGGTTTTCGGTGGTGGCGTAGTAGTAGGGGTAGACCATGGTGCCGATCAGGAAGAACATCAGCCCCCAGGTCGGCAGGGTCACCGCCATCAGCAGCATGCAGTAGACGAGCACGAGGTCGGCGCGCGACAGCTCGAAGCGGCGTCCGATCAGGCCGACCAGCCCGTTGACGGCGAAGACGAGGATGAAGAAGAGGAAGATGGCCCCCTGCGAAGAGGGGTTGAACCCCATGCGCCAGTAGCGCAGCATCAGCCCGTACGGGGCCAGCACTCCTACGGCGAGGCTCAACCCGGTACCGATGGCGAGCCCGGTGAGACTGAACGGCGACCTCACCTCAGCCCTGGCCTTCCCGCACCCGCAGAATGCGGTTGGCCGGGACCTCCTCGAGAACCTGGCGGCGCCCGCCGGGCCAGACGATCTCGACGCGGGCGGCCTCGGATCTCCCGAGGCCGAAGTGCAGGCGCGGATCGTGGCTCGACAGGTAGCTCGCCCCCGACTGCCGCTCGCGCAGCATCCGCCGGCCTCCGGCGGTGACCGTCACCCGGGCCCCGAGGGCGTCGCGGTGCCCGGCCCCGACGAGCTCGAGGAGGAGCCAGTTGTTGCGGTTGCCCCCTTCGTTTACCAGCAGGGTCGGCGGGCCGGAGACGTTGGTCACCAGCAGGTCCTGGTCGCCGTCGTTGTCGCAGTCCCCCGCCGCGGCGGCGCGGCTGACGGCGACCACCTCGAGGCCTGTCCCGAGGCCCGCCGAGGTCTCGGAGAAACCCCTTCCTCCGAGGTTGCGGAACACCTGGTTCGGCTGCGGGTAGCTGAGCTCCGGCTCGACCTCGGCGATGATGTCCATGACGTGGCCGTTGGCGACGAACAGGTCGAGGAAGCGGTCGTTGTCGTAGTCGAGGAACCGGGTGCCGAACCCCAGCGGCTTCAGGGACGGGCCGGTGAGGCCGAAGCGCTCGGTCAGGTCGTGCAGCTCCCCCTGGCCGTCGTTGACGTAGAGGGTGTTGGTTTCATTGGTGAAGTTGGTGACGAACAGGTCCTGCCTGCCGTCGTTCTGCACGTCGCCGAAGTCGACGCCCATCCCCGCTTCGGCGAGTCCGTCCCGGTTGTAGCGCCCCCCCGAGTACAGCCCGACCTCGACGAAGCCGCCGGGCTGGTTCTCGTAGAGGAAGTTCATGGTGCCGTCGTTGGCGACGTAGACGTCGGTGTCGCCGTCGAGGTCGTAGTCCGACAGCGCCACCCCCAGGCCGCGCCCCGACAGGGTGATGCCGCTGGCGCGGCTGACGTCGGTGAAGCGGCCCCGGTCGTTCCGGTAGAGGACGTCCTCGACCGGGTCGTAGGTGTCGGGGTCGCAGTAGGACCGGTGCTTTCCCTTCTTGCAGACCGGGTTTTCCCAGATGTCGAAGTCGACGTAGTTGACGACGAAGAGGTCGAGGTCGCCGTCGCCGTCGTAGTCGAGGAAGGCGCAGGCCGTGCCCCAGCGGGAGTCGCCGGCCCCGGCTTCGGCGGTGGCGTCGTCGAAACGTCCCGATCCTTCCTCGTTGAGAAGCAGGCGGTTGCCCCCGGCGTTGGTTACGTAGAGATCCTGGTCGCCGTCGTTGTCCGCGTCGGCGGCGGCGACTCCCATGCCGTAGCCGCGGTCATCGGCGCCGGACCCCGCGGTTGCGTCGGCGAAGCGGAGCGGTGGTTTCGCGCCGGGGTCGTCCGGGCCGGCGCCCGACAGGTTGCGGTAGAGCCGGTTCACCGGGGTGACGGCCGGCACCGTGTCGGTCAGCACCGAGCCGTTGACGAGGTAGATGTCGAGCCAGCCGTCGGCGTCGAAATCGAAGAAGGCGGCCCCCGAGCCGAAGGTCTCGTAGTAGTAGTAGTCCCCGGAAAAACCGTTGAAGTGCACGAAGTCGACCCCGGCCTCGGCCGCCGCGTCCCGGAAGGTCACCTCGATTCCGTCCGGCGGGCCGCTGTCTTTCCCGCATCCTGCCAGGGCGAGAAGGGCGCACAGCAGCGCCCGGGCTGGGCCGTGCCCGGCCATGGGCGAAAGCGCGGGGGAGCTCAGACGAACCCCCGCAGCAGGAGGCGCAGGCCGACGGCGACGAGAGCCGCCCAGTACAGCCAGCCGACGACCCCTTCGAGCAGCTGCAGCAGCCGCAGCCCGCCGTTTGTCCGCCACCGCGATGCTCCCCCGAGATGGGCGAAGGCCGCAAGGCTGAGGATGAAACAGTCGCCGATGCCGGCGGTGCCTGCGCCGGGCTCCCCGGCAAGCCGGCCGCGCCCCAGCCAGTAGAGAAGGGTGAACGATATCAGCAGGACGAAACCGGTTGCCCCCAGGCGGGCAAGGCTGTTTCCGTAGCGCGAGGTCGCGTTGAACAGCTCGAGCAGCCAGCGTCGCGGCGAGGTCCAGCCCAGGCTCGTGCGCAGGTGGTCCCTCCACTCCGCCACGGCGGCGTCCGCTTCGCGCTCGAGTCCCCGCTTCCGGAGGTGGTGGGCAACCCCGGCGTACTGCTCCGCAAGGGGGGCGGCCTGCGTGCTGTCGCGGGCGGCGATGCGGCCGCGGATATCCTCCCAGGACAAACGCAGGTTGTCGAAGCGCGCCCCCTCCAGGAACACCCGCGGGGAGGCAGCCGTCGAATCGGCACCCCCGGTTGCCGTATATCCGGCGAGGTCGAGGGTGGAGAGAGAGGCGTCGTGCAGAATCAGGTCGCCGGAAAAAGCGGCGTTCAGGGACACCTGCGCGTCGGCGGCGGCGCCGGACAGGTCGAGGTCGGACCGGAAACGGCTGCCGGCGAAGGAGACGCCGCCGGCGAAGCGGGCCCCCGCGAACGCGCCCCCGCGAACGAAGGTTATGTCGCGGAACGAAGCGTGTCGGAAAAAGTCGGCGCCGTTGAAATGGACGCGCCTGCGGAAGCGCGCCCTGTCGAACCGGGCCGGTCCGTCGAAGCGGCAGTTGCGGAACAGCGTTTCCTCGCCGAAGCGCGTCCCCGCGAAAACCGCCTCGCCGAAGACCGCCTCCTTGAACGAGGCCTCGAGAGCGATGGCGGCGTCGGTGAAGCTGGCGGAAGCGGCGAACCTCGAGCGGTCGAAATAGACGTCCTCGAACTGCGCGTGGTCGAAGGAGGCGTCCCCTTCGAAACGGGCGTCGACGAAGGTCGCCGGGCCTGAGAAGCGGCTGAGCTCGAAGTCGGCGGCGCTGAGAACCGCCTTGTTGAAGCTGGTGTGCCGGCCGAAGCTGCAGCGCCGGAACAGGGCCGGTTGCTCGAACCTGGACTCGAGAAAGGAAGCCCCCTTCCGGAACTCGCAGTCCTCGAACAGGACCGGGCCCGAAAACGCCACCCTGTCGAGGGCGAAGCCGCCAAGGAACTGCACCCCCCGGAACCGGACTCTGCCCCTGACCGTGTCCAGGACGGCGAAGACCTGTCCGCGCACCATGGCGCTGTCGAAGCGCACCGAGTCTCCGGCCGCGGCGGCGGCCAGGGCGTCGGCGACGGCGCCGGCCGGCAGCATCCGCGGCCGCGCTTCCACGGCGGCCGGGGCAGCCAGGGCCCCGGCGAGTCCGAGGAGGGCGCACAAGACGATGGAGCGGCGGGCCGTCATCCTGCCCGCTGTGCGCTCTCAGGAGGCGCGGCAGCAGCGCCTCGGCCCCGGGCCGGTCCCCGAGGTCGCGGCTGAACCGCGCCCACAGGTGCGCGGCCTCCCCGTTTTTCCGGAGGGCGGGAGGGCCGGTCATGGCGGCGGCGAGGGCGCAGCTGCGCCGGCCTGACGGAGCCCCCCGCGGACCCCCGCAGCACCCGGGGGGGATCCGGGATGGCGGAACACCTGCCGTCCAGGGGGGCCGGGCCGCTTCTCCGGTGCGCGGGAATGAGCATGTTGGCGTCGTCGGTGGCGAAGATGCGGCGCGCGGACCGGCGCAGCCGGCCCCACGGGTATCCGTTTTCCCGGATCGGCGATGCACGCGCTTCGAGTCGGGTCGTACGAAAGGAGTTGTCGACGTTGCGGGCAAGAATTGCCGGCCCCGCCGCTTTCGCCCGCCTTCGACCCAATGGTTACTTTCGAACCAACCAGGACAGAGTCAGGGAAAAGCACGGAAGCACCCGGAGTTGACGCCGATCGACATTTCACATGGGACCTAGCCGGCTCGCCGCCGCCGTTCTCGCCTTCCTGCTCGACGCCGGATACGTCGATCCAGGCGATGCCGGACAGGGGGGTGACGGCCGTTACGCGCGGGCCCTGGAACTGTTCGGGAAGGGGAGGCTCGCCGAGGCGGCCAGGGTCTGCGAGGCCGGGATGCGGCAGGACTCCGGGAATCACCGCTTCACCTACCTGCTGGGCAGGATCTTCTTCACCCAGGCGCAGGAGCTCGAGAAGAAGCAGCGGAACGACCCCGAGGCTGCGGAACTGTTCCAGCGCGCCAAGCGGATGCTGCTGGCGGCGGAGGCAGCCAGTCCGGGGCCGCTCGATTCGGGCCTGGATCACGCCGTCGGGAGCATTCTCCTTCGCGAGCAGAGACCGGATGCCGCCATCGATAGATTTTCCCGGGCGATCGCCAAGGCCCCGGGGAACGGGACCTTCCATCGCCTGAGGGGGCACACCTTTCTGCAGCTGGGAGACTACGAATCCGCGCGGGGCGACCTGCGGGCGGGTGTGGACCTCGAGCCGGGGAACCACTCGGGCAGGATCTGGCTCGCCGAGGCGCTGTATCTCGGCGGCAGGATCGAGGGAGCCCGGGAGTCGCTGTGGGAATACCACGGTCTGCTCGAAGGCTCTCCGGCGGACCCCCGGCACTCCCATGTTCTCTACAAGATCTTCGAGTACGCATTGGCGGCCAACGCGCTCGAGGAGGCGCGCCGGGCCCTCGAGATGGGGCTGGCGCTGCGCGAGGAAGATCCCCTGCTCCTCGTCGAGCTGGGGGTGCTGCTCTACCGCCTGGGCGAGTTCGAGAGGTCCATGGAAGTCCTCGAGCGGCCGCTGGCCAGGGGGGACGGAACCGAAACCCGGCACCGCGCCGAGGCGCACCGGCACCGCGGGCTCGCAGCGCAGCAGCTGGGCGACCACTCCCTCGCCAGGGTCCATCTCGAGAAGGCGCTGGAGATCTCCCCCGGGCACGCCCCCGCGTTGCGGGCGCTGGCTGTTTCGCTCCGCCGCCTCGGCGACCGGGAGGGCGCGCGCGCGGCCGCGGACCGCTTCAAGGCGATTCTGCCCCTTGAACAGCGGTCGCAGAAGCTCAGGGAACGGGTCGCCGTCGATCCGGGCGACCACGCAGCCCGCGCCGAGCTGATCGAGGTCTATGTCGCCATGGACCGCCGCTTCGAAGCCGCCGCAGAGCTGCGCACCCTGCGCGCCCGCTCCCCGCACTTTCCCGCACTGGGAGCGCTGGTCCGCAAGCTGTCCGGGGAACAGGCCCCGGGGGAGCCGGCCGGGGCGGGGCGCTAGTTGGGGTGGACAGGTTGGAGGATGGGACTGCGGCTGGAGGTTCTCGTCGCCGCCGCCGCGGCGTCGTTGCCGGGCTGCAACGGGGATTCCGGTACGACGGCTACAGAAAAGCCGGGGGGGACGCCGGCGCCGGCGGCCGGTTCGCGGGTCATTTTTCGCGACGTCGCGCAGGAGCGCGGAGTCGAGTTCCGGCATTTCACCGGGTTCACGGGGAAACGGTACATAGTGGAGATCATGGGTTCGGGGGCCGGCTTCATCGATCACGACCAGGACGGGGACTTCGACCTCTACCTGCTGAACGGCGCCCCCCTTCCGGGGACCCCTGACCCAGGGGTTCCTCCCCGCAACCGGTTCTTCCGCAACGACGGGTTCGGGTCGTTCACCGACGTCACCGACACCGCGCGGACGGGGGACGAAGGGTACGGAATGGGGATGGCAGTGGGGGATGTCGAGAACGACGGGGACCCGGATCTCTTCGTGGGGAACTACGGGGCGGATCTCCTTTTCAGGAACCGCGGCGACGGCGTCTTCGAAGAAGCCGGCCCGGCTGCGGGGATCGACATTCCCGGGTGGTCGACGTCGGCCACCTTCTTCGATTTCGACCTCGACGGCGACCTCGATCTCTACGTCGCCGGATACGTCGATTTCGACCAGGTGACCTTCACCCCGTGCAGGCGGTCGGGTGTCGAGGTCTACTGCGGACCCCAGGCCTACGGGGGTCTCTGCGACAGGCTGCTGCGCAACGACGGCACCGGCAGCTTCGCCGACGTATCCGGCGAGCTGGGAATCACCGATTGCTCCGGCAAGGGGCTCGGGGTCGTCGCCGGAGATTTCGAGGGGGACGGCGATTCCGATCTCTACGTCGCCAACGACGGCACCGCCAACTTCCTCTACATCAACCACCTGGAGGAAGGCAGCCCCGGCTTCACCGAGGAGGCGATCTACTACGGGGCCGCTTTCGGGTACGACGCGGTGGCCGAGGCCGGGATGGGGACCGACATGGGGGACTACGACGGCGACCTCGATCTCGACATCACGGTGACCAACCTCGAAGCCCAGACCAACTCGCTGTATCGAAACGACGGCGGCAGCGCGGTGATGGAGGTCAGCTACGGCAGCGGCCTGGGGGCGTCCACCCTCGCCTACGTCGGCTTCGGGACCTGCTTTCTCGACTTCGATCTCGACAGCGACCTCGACCTCGTCGTCGCCAACGGCCACGTCATCGACAATATCGCCCTCGTCAAGGAAGGCAGCTCCTTCGAGCAGGACGACCTGCTTTTCGAAAACACCGGCGGCAGCTTCCGCGAGGTCCTTGCTTCGAGGGGTGGAGACGGGCTTCCCAGGCGCGCCGGCCGCGGCCTGGCCGCTGCCGACATCGACGGCGACGGCGACGACGACGTCGTCGTCAACAACAACGGCTCGCAGGCGCTGCTCCTCGAAAACGCGGTCGGCCAGGGGAACCCCTCCCTCGGCCTGCGCCTGGAAGGCTCTCCGCCGGAGTCCAACCGCGACGCCTACGGCGCCCGGGTCCTGATCGAGGCCGGGGGGCGCAGGCTGCTGCGCGAGGTTCACGCAGGGTCCTCCTACCTGGCGAGCCAGGATCCGCGGCTGCGGGTCGGGCTTCCCGGGGAAGGCGGCCCCGCCCGCGCCACCATCCGTTGGCCCAGCGGCAGGGTGGAGGAAGTGCAGGGGCTCGCCGCGGGGGCTTACCACCTCGTTCGCGAGGGCGCGGGAATCGTGGAGAGCACGCCGTTCCGGCGCTGACCCGGGGATGGGAAGAATGGATGCGAGTCAATCGACCGCCGGCGAGGGCCGCCGCACCGGCCTGCGACATCCCGTGGAGTTGGAACCGGGGGGTGCCGGGGCCGCTGTGTTCCGGGGCAGACCGCCGGACCGCGCCGGACTTGCCGGTCGCTTCATGAAGCCGCCTGAAGTCGGGGAGAGCCGGTGAACAGGAGCACCCCGCTGCTGGTCGCCGCCCTGTTCTTCCTGTCCGGGGCCTGCACCCTCGTGTACCAGGTGGTCTGGGTGCGCATGCTGATCGTCGTCTTCGGAGTCAGCGTTTTCGCCGTCAGCACCGTTCTCACCGCCTTCATGGCCGGGCTGGCGCTGGGCAGCGCCCTTTTCGGACGCGTCGCCGACAGCCGCGGCCGCGGACTGCGGATCTACGCCCTCCTCGAGCTGGGCATCGGTCTGTTCTCGCTGGCCTTCCCGTGGATCCTGACCGGTCTCGACGACCTTCACACCGCCCTCTACCAGCTGCTCGAGGGCCGGCCCATGATGTTCGCGCTGGCGCGCTTCGTCCTGGGCTTCCTGATCCTGCTGCCGCCGACGACCCTGATGGGGGGCACCCTTCCCGCCCTGTGCCGTTTCGCCGTGCGCCACATCTCTGCGGCCGGCTGGCAACTGGGTTCCCTCTACAGCATCAACACCGCCGGGGCGGCGCTCGGCTGTTTCGCCGCCGCCTTCTTCCTGATGGAGCACCTGGGGGTGCGGGGGACGGTGTTCGCCGCCGCCGCCGCCAACCTCGCGATTGCCGCCGCCGCCCTGCTGATCGAGCGGGTCGCCGCACCGGAGAGCCCCCCGCCGGAACCGGAGGGAAAGGAGCCCGCTCTCTCCGCCGATCCCGTGCCGCGGCGCCTGGAGATAGCGGTGCCGGCGGTGTTCGCCCTGTCGGGATTCGCGGCCCTGGGCTACGAGATTGTCTGGACCCGGTTGCTGCAGACGACCCTGACGAGCGCCACCGTGCAGACCTTGAGCACCATCGTCATAACCTTTCTGGCCGGCATCGCCGCCGGCTCGGCTGCGGGCGCCCGCTGGGCGGACCGCCTGCGCGACAGGGTGTACGCCTTCGGGGTCATCGAGCTTCTCCTCGGAGTTTTCGGCGTGGTTTCGGTAGCCGCCGTCGCCGGTTTGCCAAGGCTGGTCTCCGCCTTCCCCAGGCCGGAGTGGGAAGACCACATCGCCATGCTGTTCACCGCCGCCGCCATGGTGATGTTCGTCCCGACCTTCCTGATGGGGTTCCTGTTTCCCCTCGTCGCCAGGATCCGGGTGCGGCGGATCGGGGTGGTCGGAACCGAGGTCGGCGACATCTACGCGGTCAACACGACCGGGGCGATCTTCGGCGCCTTCGCCGCAGGCTTCCTGCTCATTCCCGGGCTGGGCACGCAGTTGTCGCTCGAGTTCCTGGCGCTGATCAACCTGGCCGCGGGTCTGCTGCTCGTCCTGTGGAGCGCCGCGGGCCTGCGCCGCAAGCTGGTGCCCCCGGTTCTGGCCGGGGGGTTCTTCCTGCTGTGGAAAGGGGTGATGCCCGGGAACCTGATCGAGACGATGATGGCCTGGAGCCACGGCAACACCCGCATGGTCCACTTCGACGAGGACGCCGGGGGCACCGTCACCGTCCACGCGGCGGAGGGCGGCTACCGTCTGCTCATGATCAACGGCGGGGGAGAGGTGCCGACCGACTTCTCCTCCCTGCAGACATTCCGCCTTCTCGGGACCCTGCCGATGGTCGTTCACCCCGACCCCGGGGAGGTCCTCGTAATCGCCTTCGGCGGCGGCATCACCCTGGCCACGGTGGAGGGGTACGGTCCCCGGCGCATCGACTGCGTCGAGGTCGTGCCCGCGGTCGTGGATGCGGGGATTCACTTCACCGACCACAACAACGAGGTCTACGAGCGTTTCGGGCAGGGAGTTCTCGAGCTGATTCCCGAGGACGGCCGCAACCACGTACTGCGCAGCGAGCGCACCTACGACCTGGTCATCGCCGACGCCACCCATCCAGGAACGGCGGACAGCTGGGTCCTTTACACGGAGGAGTTCTACCGGCTGTGCCGGCAGCGGCTCAACCCCGGGGGGATCGTCGCCCAGTGGCTGCCCCTTCACGGCCTCACGGTGGCGGATTTCAAGATGATCCTGCGCACCTTCAGGGCGGTGTTTCCCCACGCCTCCCTGTGGCTGACGCGAAGCTACGCGGTGATGCTCGCCACCCCGGAGAGACTGCACATCGACATCGAACAGCTGAACTCGAGGCTGCGGGAAACTGCGGTCGCCCGGCAGCTGCAGGAAGTCTTTCTCGGCGACGCCGTCTCATTGCTCAGCACGTTGGCCCTCGGCGAAGCGGGGCTGGCGGCCTATGCGGGCACCGGTCCCACGAACACCGACGATCGTCCCTACATCAGCTTTTCCGAGCGCAAGCGGAAAGGGACCAGCCGGGGGATGCCGGCGCTCCGCAGCGTCTCCGTCCAACTGTCGCCGACCATCGTTCCGTACCTCGACGGCGTCGACGCCGAGACGGCGAAACAGCTCGACCGCCGCTTCGAGGCGCGGCGCCACATGTTCCTCGGGGTGGTCGCCCTGGTCCAGGAGAAGTGGGGGGCGGCGGTAAAGCAGCTGCGCCGGGCCCTGCTCATCGATCCGGATGAACACAACGCCAGGGAGATCCTGAGGAGGCTGGCGAACCGCGTCCCCGGCATGTAGGCCCCCCGGATCCATCACGGCCCGAACAGGCCGGTGATCTGCCTCTCGCCCGGGCGGAACGGCGAGGGACGGTGCCGCCGCTGCGGAAGGTCCGGCAACCCGGACCGGCGGCGGCGATGGTTCGCGGAAGGGTTGTCGGCGCTCCCCCCGGGGGGATGCCCCCGATGTGCCGGCGAGGTGGTGGCGGCGAGTGTCCCGGCAGCGCCCCTGGCTGAACCGGCTATCCCGACCCCGAAGCTTCCACCTGCTCCCGCCTCAGCGCCCGCGCCCGCTCGTACAGCTTCTCGCTCTCTTCGAGCCTGCCGAGCTTCCTGCATGTATCCCCGAGGTACACGAGGACGCGGGGGTTGTCCGGGTCGAGCTCGAGCGCCCGTTCATACGCCGCCGCCGCGGCCTCGAGGCGGCCGAGCCGGAAGTGGGTGACTCCGATGCCGATCTGCGCTTCGACGTAATCCGGCTTCAGTTCCAGCGCCTTGGAGAAGTAGGCGACCGCCTCCCCGGGGTCGTCCATGCGCGCGGCGACCATTCCCAGGCTGTTGAAGGTCTCGGGTATGGTGCTGTCGAGCTCGGCGGATTTCTCGAAGGAGCGCAGGGATGCGGCGAGCTCTCCGAGTTCCAGGTAGAGGCGTCCGAGACGCGCGTGTCCCAGCGGGTCGCCCGGGTCGAGGTCGGAGCTCTTCTCGAATTGGACCGCGGCTTCGTCAAGTCGTCCCAGCTGCGTCAGGACCATCGCCAGACCGGTTATGGAGTCCCTGTGTTCGGGATCGATTTCCATCGCGCGCCGGAACTCCAGCAGGGCGTTGGGCAGGTCGCCGGCAAGCATGTATTTGTAGCCGAGGTGGTAGTGGTCGCGGAGGGTGCCGATGGAAACGACGGGGCCGTCCGGAGGGGTGATCTCGGCGTGCAGCCCCTGCATCTCACGGCGGAGCTCCTCGGAGCGCTCCATCTCGCGCCTGCCGTCCTCGCGCCTGCCCAGGCGCATGTAAAGGTTCCCCAGGGTAAGGCGCAGCTTGGGGGCCCGGGGATTGAGCTCGACCGCCTTCTCCATTACCCCGGCGGCCTCCTCGAAGCGCCCCAGGTCCCGGTATGACAACCCGAGGCGGTAGTGGGCTTCGGAGTCGTCCGGGGCGTTCCGGACCGCCTGCTCGAACGCTCCGGCCGCCTCTTCGGCGCGGCCTTTGTGGCGCAGGATCCGGCCGAGCTTCTTGTGAGCCTGGGCCATTGCCGGATCGGCTTTCAGGGCGGCGCGGAAGGCCGCCTCGGCCAGCCTTGAGCTGTCGCGGTAGCTGTGCATGACGCCGAGGTTGTAATGGGGAGAGGGACGGCCGGGACCGAGCTCGATGGCCCTGGTGTAGGCGTTGACCGCATCCTCGGCATCCCGGTCCTGGATCTCCGTCCAGGCGCGGGCGGCATAACGGGCCGCATGCACGGAGCCGTGGATTTCGTGCAGCTGGGCCTGTTCCGGGTCCAGGGCGATCCCCTTTTCTATCGCCTCGTGCGCCTCGCCGTACTTGCCGAGGCCGAGGTGGGTGCGAGCCAGGTAGCTGTAGGTCACCTCGTCGGCGGTTCCCTCGCGGTCGGCTGCCTGGAGGGCCTCCAGGGCGACGGTGAGATCGCCCGTGGTGAAGTGCCGTATTCCCAGGGCGGTGTTCTCGTCGACCTCCTCCGAGCAGGAAGCCAGGGATACGGCGAGCAACGCCGCCGGTATCGATGTGCGCACCGTATTGCAGAAGTCTGCCGGAACAGGGGCTGACAAACCGTCCTCGCGTCGAGATTTCCTTTTTGATGCTTCCCGGGAAAAGATGCGGAACCGCACCGGTGGGCGCACGGACGCCATGTCCCCGCATTGGTCGGGACAGGGGAATGTGGGCGGCGATTGGAAGAGGGAATGGCGGAAGGTATTTTCGAAACCCTCGGGTAAACAGCTGCCGCAATCCATGAAACCTCCTTCGATGATCGCAACAGCCTTCCTCCTTTTGGGGGCCGCCGCCGCAACCGGATGGGCCGCCGGGCCCTCGCACGAACGCATGCTCGGCGAGCTCAGGGCGGTGAGCGACGCCACCCTGGCGGGCAATCCCTACCAGGGAGCGGCGGAAGCGGAGCGCTTGCGCAAAGAGCTCGCCTCCCTGCCGGCGGCCGCGCCGGTCCCGGAGCGCGCCAGGCTGAACTTCGATCTCGGGGTGGCGGAGCTGTTCCTCGGCGAGGAAGCCGCGGCGATCGCGCGCCTTTCCGAGGCCGACCGCCTGCTCGCCGGGCGCGGCGCCTCCGATTTCCGCAACGCCGTCGGCATGCGCCTGGCGCTGGCGTACCTGCGCCTGGGGGAGACCGAGAACTGCTGCCTGCGGCATTCTCCGGACAGCTGCCTGCTGCCGATTCAGGGGGGCGGGGTGCACCGGGAACAGGAGGGGTCGCGGCAGGCGATCGCCCGGCTCGAGCGCCTCCTCGCCTCCACCCCGGAGAGCGCAACCGCCCTGCGGCTCGAGGCGACATGGCTGCTCAACATCGCCTGCATGACGGTCGGCGAGTACCCCTCCGGGGTTCCCCACCGCTACCTGATTCCTCCCTCGGCCTTCGAGTCGGAGGCGGAGTTCCCGCGTTTCACCAACATCGGTCCGCCCCTGGGAGTCGGAACCTTCTCCCTGTCGGGGGGCGCCGTGGCCGACGACTTCGACAACGACGGTCTGCTCGACCTCGTCGTGTCGACCTCCGACATCGCGGGCCAGCTGCGGTTCCTGCGCAACAGCTCGGGTGTCTTTGCAGACGAGACGGAGAAAGCCCATCTCACCGGTATCGTCGGGGGCCTCAATCTCGTGCAGGCCGACTACGACAACGACGGCCGGCTCGACCTCCTCGTGCTTCGCGGAGGGTGGTTCGCCGAATCGGGCCGCCACCCCAACTCTCTGCTGCGCAACCTGTCGGACGCGCCGGATGGAAGCGCCAGGTTTTCCGACGCGACCTATGCGGCGGGAATGGGGGAAGGGCACTACCCGACGCAGACCGGATCCTGGGCGGATTTCGACAACGACGGCGACGTCGACGTCTACATCGGCAACGAATCCTCGGACTGGCAGATATCCCCGTCGCAGCTGTTCCGCAACGAAGGGGACGGCACCTTTTCCGAAGTCGCCTCGGCCGCCGGCGTGGTCAACGACCGCTATGCGAAAGCGGTGGTCTGGGGGGACTACGACGCCGACGGCTTCCCCGACCTGTACGTCTCGAACCTCGGCGCCGCCAACCGCATGTACCGCAACAACGCCGGCGGCCGGTTCACCGACGTCGCCGCCGACCTCGGGGTAGCCGGCCCGAGGTACAGCTTTCCCTGCTGGTTCTGGGACTACGACAACGACGGCCACCTCGACCTGTACGTCGCCTCCTACGAGGCCGGGGTTGCCGACGTCGCCGCATCCTACCTCGGCCTTGCCTTCCGCGCCGGGCTGTCGCGGCTGTACCGCGGCGACGGCCGGGGCGGTTTCGTCGACGTCGCCCGGCAGAGCAACCTCGTCAAACCGACGAAACCGATGGGCGCCAACTTCGGGGACCTCGACAACGACGGTTTCTGCGACTTCTACCTCGGGACCGGAGATACCGACTACGCCGAGCTGATGCCCAATCTCATGTACCTCAACGTCGTCGGTGAACGCTTCGCCGACGTGACCACGGCAGGGGGGTTCGGCCACCTGCAGAAAGGCCACGGCGTCGCCTTCGCCGATTTCGACAACGACGGCGACCAGGATGTCTTCGAGCAGATGGGCGGGGCGTACAAGGGAGACGGTTACTTCGACAGCTTCTACGAGAACCCCGGGTTCGGCAACCACTGGATCGCCGTTCGCCTCACCGGAACCGGTTCCAACCGTTCCGCCATCGGCGCCCGCATCCGCGTCGACGTCAGCGGCGGGCAGGGAAGCCGCGCGATCTACAAGCACGTCAACAGCGGCGGCTCGTTCGGCGCCAATCCCCTGCGTCAGACGATCGGCCTGGGGGCCGCGGAAAAGGTCGACATGCTGGAGGTGTACTGGCCCGCTTCCGGCGAGACACAGGCGTTCACCGGGGTTCCGATGGATTCCTTCCTGGAAATCGAAGAGGGAAACCCCGAATTCAGGATCGTCTCGCCCCCGGTGCTCAGGTTCGGCGACCTGAAGAGATAACAGGGAAAAGCGGATTCGCCGCCGGCAGCGGCAAAAGGTGCGGCCCGGTGCGGCACCGCGCCGGGGCACCGGGGCGGTTCTCCCGGTCGCGGCGATGGCAGGCCCCCCGTTCCCCGGCCCTCAAAGGGGAACAGGGGCGCGCACGCCGGTGATCAGGGTCACCCCCATCCAGAAGCCGGCACAGACGATATTCCCCAGCACCATCCCCAGAAAGAAGGGACGCAGGCGCAGGTAGAGACGGCCGCCCCCGTACCTGAGGATGACGAGCTTGAGCAGCCAGCCCGTGAAAAGGCCGAACCAGGAGAAGAACATGACGTAGGTGCCGGCGACCGGAAAGCCGATGTAGTGCAGCGGCCAGCCGAGAAACCGGTGGCGGAGGAACATCAGCATCCCCATACTGCCGGCCCCGAGGGCGGTGAACAGCCCCCGGGGCCCGAGGATGTTCCAGTCCGGTATCGGGTTGAGCTGCTTGATCGCAAGCTGCTCGTAAGCCCACTGTCCGAAATAGCCGTAGAACCAGTAGTGCAGGTTGATCCCGCCGTGGGCGTAGCCTGCCGCAATCACGGTCCAGGCGGATCCGGCCAGCGCCACTGTCACCGCGACGAGGATCGCCCAGAACAGCGGCTGCTGCCGGGTTCGGGTTGCGGTTGCGAGCTTGAGGCCGTTCGCCGCCGAGGTCATCACCGTGGTGCGGATGTCTCCCCCCCAGCCGTGGGCAAGGGCGAAATGGGTCAGCCCTTCCGGACCTATCCGGGCAGTCCCGAACAGGTGCACGGTAAATCCCATCGGGGTCATGGTCGCCCGGCCGTAACCGATCCCCCCTTCGGCGACCACCCGCGTCAGACCGATGAAGACGGCGAACGCCACCGCAAGCAGGGCCACGGCGACGGCGACCGGCACCCCTGCGGCGTTCAGCCAGACCACCGCGTAAGCCGCCGCCGCGAGCAGCATCCAGACACAGGTGCGGTAGCGCAGCATCTCCTCGCCGTCCCCGGCAGGGCTCCTGGAGAATGCGGAACGGAATGCGCCGGCCAGGTGTCCTCTCGCCGTCCACAGGGAAACCGCCACGAGGGCGATCATCGCCCCCATGCCCTGGTGGGCGCTGGCGATGGTGCCTTCGGAGTGCAGCTCCTGGAAACCGGGCACGTCGAAACCGATGCGCGTGAAGAGGCCGGCCTGCAGGTGGTTGAGCAGGTAGAAGAACCACAGGCTGAACGAAACTTCGAGAGGGACGAAGTAGCTCAGCCCGATGAGGAGGAAGCGCAACGAGACGAAGACCTCGTCCTGGGCGTACCCCAATCCCTTCATGCCGTAGAACAGCGGTATCCGGGTGCTGAGCTCGAGGTCGGGAATGGCGGGAAAATGAGCGTGGAGACCGGAGATGCTGAACAGGACGAACGGTATGGCGAACCCCAGCCACATGAGCGGGCTTTTGAGGAACCGGTTCACAGGTGAGCCGCCGTCCTCGGACACCATTTCGAGGGGGAGCTGCACGAGCGGGTAGACGAGTCGTTCGTCCTGCCAGCGCCTGTGCATCAGCGTCGCCACCGCGATCATCATCAGGTAGAGGGAGAGCATGAAGGACCCCCACATCAGCAGCGGGACCATCCACGCTTCCCACGGGATGGAAAGACCTTTCGGCAGGCCCTCGAAGAAGTAGCGGATTGCGGCCTCGTCCTGGGGGACCAGCCAGGATTTCACGTAGGGGTGGATCAGCTCGTCCCAGTGGTTCTCGGGGGTGGCGAAGTAGTAGACGCCCGGCAGAAAGGGAATCAGCTGGGCGGTAACGCCGATGATGGGGACCGCGGAAGCGGCGATCATCATCGCGTAGATGACGACCAGCTCCTGAGCCGAGAAGGCAAACCGCGGCAGCAGCAACCTCGCCGGGGTGTTGACGACGACCAGGAGGAACAGCAGTAACAGCGACTCCGAGGTGATGAAATCGGTGGGGCCGATGGAGGTGCCCCTGACGAGGACGCCGTAGGGGAACAAAGTGGCTATGACAAAGGCCATCAGGGCGCCGACGCCGACGGCCCGGAAGGGAAATCGCTGCCCGGGCAGGGTTCACCCCCTTCCGCGGTCGCGGGGTCGTTGCAGATGGGGAAGCTTCACCGGATGCACCGCCCCTTCATCGGTGTCATTTGCGCCCGACTCACCGCGGGAGGCTTTGCGCCGGGAGCTTGTCAGTGCCAGCGGACGGCAGGTCGCCGCGGTCCGGTTCCGGGGTCAAAGCGAGCCCGCCTGCGCCCGGTCGCGGCCGCTACTGCCGGAGCCCTCGCGAATCACCAGGAACTGGTTGGCGCGAACCCCGGTAACCAGGTCGCTTCCGCCGGCCGGCCAGGAGATGAGGATGCTGTCGGCGAGGGTGCGTTCGCCAAGCCCGAAGTGCACGCGCAGGTCGCTCTGCGAAAGGTAGCTGCGGCTTCCCCGCACTTCCCTGGTCTGGGCGAGGCCGCCGGACACGACGCGGATGCGGGCGCCGATGCCGTCGCGGTTGCTGGCCACGCCCTCCGCTTCGATCGCAAGCCAGTTGCCGCGGTTGCCGCCGTCGTTGCGCAGCAGCACCGCGGGTTCCCCGAGATTGACGACCAGCAGGTCGACGTCCCCGTCGTTGTCGAAGTCCCCGGAGGCGCTGCCCCGGCTCGGTTGCACCAGCTGCATCCCCGGCCCCGAAGCGGCCGTGACGTCGGCGAAGGTGAACTTGCCGTACCTGCCGGGCCCGAGGTTGCGCAGCAGCTGGTTGGCCTGGGGGTAGGTCGTCGACCGGTCGAACAGCTCGACGTTGTCGAGGACGTGTCCGTTGGCAGCGAAAAGGTCGAGAAGCCCGTCGTTGTCGAAATCGAAAAAGCCGGTCCCGAAACCCAGGGGGGGCAGCGAGATCAGTCCGATTCCCGAGGCGAAGGTCTCGTTGGCGAAGAAGCCGTTGCCCTCGTTGCGGTAGAGGCTGTTCGGCTCCTTCTGGAAGTTGGTCACGGTAATGTCGAGGTCCCCGTCGTTGTCGTAGTCGCCGAAGTCCGCGCCCATGCCGGCCTCGACTTTCCCGTCCTGCCCGAAGGAGGTCCCGGCGCGCAGGGCCGCCTCCTCGAAGGTGCCGTCCCCGTTGTTGATGAACAGGAAGTTGCGGACCAGGTCGTTGGCGACGTAGAGATCGGGCCAGCCGTCGCCGTTGCAGTCCCCGAAGATCACCCCGAGCCCCTTGCCGCTATCGTCGTGGACGCCGGCTTCGCGCGTCACCTGGCGGAATCCCGGGTCTCCGTCGTTGCGGTACAGTATGTCGGCGCTGCCGCGGAAGGCACCCGGATGTGGGTAGGCCGGGATGTCTCCTTCGTAGCCGGCGAGATCCTGAGCCGGCAGGTTCGGAACCGAGGCCCCGACATCCCGTTTCGGTACGTAGTCGACGTAGTTGGCGACGTAGAGATCGAGATCCCCGTCGCGGTCGTAGTCGGCGAAGGCGCTGCCCGTTCCCCAGCGACCGTCGGCGACCTCGAGACGCTGCGATACCTCGGCGAACGAAACGTGCCCGGAAGGTTGGCTGGCGCCGTCGTTCCTGAAGAAGCTGTTCGGTCCGTAGTTGGTGACGAAGAGATCCGGGTCGCCGTCGTTGTCGTAATCGCCGGCGGCGCAGCCCATGCCGTAGCCGGCGTCATCGACCCCGGCGCGGGCAGCTACCTCCGCGAGTCTTCCGGCGCCGGTGTTGTGGTAGAGTGCGTTGTACACCGGTTCCCCCCGGTCTTCCTCCACGACCCAGCCGCTGTTGACGAGGTAGATGTCGAGGAGGCCGTCGTCGTCGAAATCCCACAACATGCCCCCTCCGCCTGCGGTTTCCGGGAAGTACTTGTGCGGGGTCGCCCCGTTGGTGTGCCGGAAGGCGAGGCCGGATTCGGCGGCGATGTCGACAAACCTCACGGGAGATCCGGCGGCCTCGGCGCCGTCCGCGGGGGGCGGGCTGTGCGGCGGGGTGGCCTCCTGGCAGCCTGTCGCTGCGAAGACAGCGAGAACCGCAGCCGTGCGCGCGACCGCCATCAGCGGGAGGCGAGGCGCTCCAGGCCTTTCCGGGCGGCGGCCGCCTTGGGCGAATCGGAATCCCAACGCTGCAGGAACGAACGGTAGGCATCCCCGGCAAGGTCTTCGCGCCCCGTGCTTTCGTACAGGGCCCCGAGCACGAAATGCACCTCGTCGTACCCGGGGTCGAGCTCGAGCGCCCGCTTCCAGGCAGCTTCTGCCTCGCTCGGGCGGCCCGCGGTGAAATACACCTGCCCGGCGGCGAAATAAAGCCGGTCGAGATCGGGGTGGTCGGGATAGCGCTCGATCCCCTCCATGCAGAGCCTGAGGGCGGTTGGAGTCCGGCCCAGCTCGACGTACATGCGAACCAGCGCCAGTCGGGCCTCGGCACGGGACGGGTCCAAAGCGAGGACGGCCTGGTACTGCACCCGGGCCTGCTCCCTCTGACCGAGCATCAGGTGATGTCGCGCCAGGGTCAGCCGTTTCTGGATGTCGCCGGGAGTCTGGTGCAGCGTCCCCTTCCTCTCGGCGACCTCCTCCGAGATCCCGCGCAGCATCTCGAAGCGCCGCATGCTGCTGTCGGCCGCGGCTCCCTTTCCGAGGCCGCGCAGCGCCGCGGCGAGGTTGAAATGCGTTGGAGCTGCCGCCGGGTCGAGCTCCACCGCCTTGCGCAGGGCGCTCTCGGCCTCCGGGCCGCGGCCCCAGTCATTGTAAAGCAGCCCCAGCAGGCGCCAGCATTCCCCCCGGGAGGGCTCGCGGTCGCGCGCCGCGGCGAGGGCCGGTTCGGCTTCGTCGTAGCGCCCCTGGCGCGTGTACAGCTCTCCCAGAAGCAGCAGAGTGTCGACGTTGTCTCCGTCGAGGGCCCTGGCCTTCGACAGGGCGCGTTCCGCGTCCTCGGTGCGCGATTCCTTTCCGTAGAGCAGGGCCAGGGACTGCAGGGCGGGAACCGAGGTTTCATCGAGGCGCACCGCCTTCTCGAGCAGTTGGATCGCCTCGGGCAGGTTCCCCTGGAAGTCGAGCACCCTGGCCAGCTTGTGATGCACCTCCGGATTGTCCGGATCGAGCTGCAGCACCCTTCGGTACTGGGCCGCGGACTTGTCGAGGTCGGACAGCATGGCGTACACGTCGCCGAGGCCCGTGTGCGCGCCGGCGCCGCCGCCCTTGTCGACCAGGTCCCGGTACGAGGAGAGGGCCTCGGGAAGGCGCTGGTCGGCGAGGTACAGAGAAGCGAGAATGACCTCGAGGTTCTGCAGGGTGCTGTCGAGGGAGGCGGCGCGCTCCACCATCGCCAGGGAGCGGTCGAAGCGGCCGAGGGCGCGATAGGCGAGACCGAGGTTCAGCAGGTACTGGGCATGTCCGGGTTCGTGGCGGACGGCGCGTTCGTAGTGTCGGACCGCAACCTCTACATCTCCCTTGCGGTGGTGTATGTGGCCGAGGTTGTTGTGGGCCACGGCGAGTGTGCTGTCGACGGCGACGGCGCGGCGAAAGTAACTGGCGGCGATATCGTTGGCGCCGCGGCGGAAGGCGAGCTGGCCCAGCCCCTGATAGCTGAGGGCGTACTCCGGTTCGAGTTCAAGCGCCCGCCGGTAACTCGCTTCGGCTTCCTCGTGACGGCCGGCGCGGGCAAGGGCAACCCCGAGGTTGTAATGGGCCTGCGGCTGGCCGGGATTCTGCACCGCCGCCTCGGAGTGCTGCGCCAGGGCGCTGCGCGCCGCAGGATCGAGGCCATCATCTGCGGAATCCTCGGGTTCCGGGGAGCAGGCCAGGATTCCAAGAGCCGCGGACAGGACCCGAAAAATCGATGCAAGACGTGTCTTTACAGGCACTTGAGGCTTTTTGTCGCCGCGGACCGAAGGCCATTCAGGAAAGGGTGTTGACATACCTGTCGGCAGATCCTCCCCAGACGACCGGAACGTTGTCACGATACATTTAATTACTTGACCACCCGACTTTTTCGCTGTTCATTTGCACCACGCTCGTTCCCGTGGGCGCATGTCCCGGTTGCCATACAAACTACACTCACCCTTCCCATAAATCATAATCGATCCGGTCTCCACCTGCCCGGAGAAGCCATCGAATATGACCAAACTCGACGCTGCCCGAGCCCCGGTTTTTGCAGCAATCTGTGCGTTTGCCCTCCTCTCGGCCGGAGTTTCAGATGCCACGACCGAATCCATGGTCGTCGGGGTTACCGGCCTGCCTTGGGAAAGCGGTGGAGGGGATATTCCTGCCACCGTGATTCTCGACGACAGGAACGTCGATGAAACCAACACCCCGGGTGGGGTTATCGACTTTGACCTGCTCGACAGACCTGGCTGGATCTTTCCGCAGCAGGCCGACACCTCCGACAACATTCTCCTGGGAGTTGTCGATCGAGGCGGGCAGGTTTTCACGCCGCTGCCTTCTTTTCGCACGCTCGAGGGCAACTTTCCCAACATGTACGACGGCGACGGCAACACCGCTCTCGAGGTTAAGGCGCTGTCGGCCGGATCGAGCGCCGGCGCGTTCGGGTTGATCATGCAGTTCGATCTCGGGTCGGTATTCGGCGTCAACCGCTTCCGTTTCTTTCCGCGCAACGCCGCCGAGGATTACCCGGCCCCGGCATTTCCCAACCAGCGCGAGTTCATCAAGGGTTACGAACTGTTCGTCAACGACGGCGCCCCGGAATCGGTGCGAGACGGGGCCCTGATCTGGGAAACGATCGCCCTCGAAGGACAGAACGAGGAGGCTGTCGTCGACCTGAGAATACCGACCCAGTTCGTCCGCCACATCCGGCTGAAATCCCTGTCCTCCGTTGGCTTCGAGATCGCGGAGATGCAGGTTTTCAGCGATGGCTTCGTACCCCAGGCCACCTACGTCTCGAACGTTTTCGACTTCGGTGAGCGCGCCATTCTCGGAAACATCCGTTGGACCCAGGAACAGCTCGGAGACCCGGATCGTTCCCAGGTATTCATCCAGACTCGTTCGGGCAACGATCCCGATCCGGTCGAGTACACCCGCATCGGCGTGCAGCCCTCCGGCAGGGTCGTGCGCCGCGGGGCGACCGTGGAGGATATCCCGATCGACGCCCCCTGGAAGCCTGCATCCGAGGTCGAGGACGCCGACCTGGCAGCCTTGATCGAGACCGTGCTCGACAATCCCGACGGGGACGGCCGCGAATCGCTGCTGACCTTCAACAACCTTTCCCTCGAGGAGCGGCAATCGATCACCCTCGACAACGCCTCCTATTTCGGCCTGGACCAGGACGCCAGGTCCGCGATCAGGGACGACCTGACCAACTGGAGCGCCTGGTCCCCCCCTTACACTATGAACGGGGTCGTGGACGAGGCAGCTCTCGAGGAGGCGACCGCGGGCGTTCCCATCGTCACCAGCGGTACAAGGCGCTACTTCCAGTTCAGGATCGGCTTCGCCAACGAAACCTTCGATTCGGCAACCGGCATCGGGGGGCTGGGTTTCGACGTTTCGCGTCCGGTGTTTGCCGATTCACTTCTTGCGGAGATCTTTCCCCGTTCGGCGATTCTCGGAGAGGAAACCGCTTTCACCTACGCCGTCCTCTACACGAGCAAGGGTCTGGATCTCGGGTTCGGCAGCCTGCGCATCACCACTCCGCTGCAGACCCGGAACATCGGCTCGGTGCAGATCTTTTCAGCTGACGGTGCGGTTCGCCACGAGAGCGATTTCACCGGCATGTCGGTAACCGATACTCCCGCGGCCGCAGGCGATTTCACCGTCGTGGAAAACGACACCAGCGGCTTCACACTGGAATTCCCGCACATCGATGAAACCGGCACCCTGTTGCGGGTCGATTTTCACAGCACCGTCCTGCGGGTCGGAACCCGCTTCAGCGGGGAGGCCCTGAACGAGCAGGATCCGGTCTTCGGTCAGCCACTCGAGCCGGGAAATGCAGCGGACCTGAGCCGTTCAGGGCAAACCGACCCCGACACCGACCCGATCGGAACACCGGTGTTGCGCAACCTGTTCGTCGATGTACCGGTCATCGACAAGCTGCTGGTCAACGTCACGGCGACCCCGGCGGCGTTTTCACCAAACGGGGACGGCATCAACGAATCCGTGTCGATAGCCTGTGATATCACCAACATCGCCAGACCCACCCAGCTCGATTTCGCAATCTACGACCTGTCGGGGAGGCGCATCAGAATCTACAGCGGGCTCAAGTCCAGCGGCCGTTTCACCCAGCATTGGGACGGTCGCAACGAAGCGGGAGATCTGATGCCTCCTGGAAACTACATCTTCGTCGTCACCCTCGACGCCGGAACCGGGGTGGAAAAGATACCAGGTATAGTCAGCCTGGCTTTCTGAGCCGGGACTACCAGAGTTTCAGCTGTAACCAAGGGAGGAGTCAGCCTTGAATATCCGTGCAGGATCGGTAATTGCGTTCCTGGCCGTGACCGCGACGGCGACTTTGGCACAGGATTACGGCAGCCGCCTCGGGGTCCAACGGGGGGGTGCTGTGTCGTTCGAGCCCAAGGGGCCGGGAGTGGTCTTCGGAGCTTTGGATCCGACGGTAAAGAGATGGTACGTGCCTCAGGAACTGTATAATGAATACCGCTGGCGCCAGTGGGAATACTCCAACTACGCGCGCACTCATTATCAGCGCTATGTCAATACAGCCCTGGAGGGAGATTACTTCTACGATTTCTTCGGAGACTACGTCAGCAGGGGCTGGCTGATCTACGACTGGCGCCAGGACCAGCCGCAGCAGGAGGGCTCGGGAATCTTCAAGGGCAGCAGGTTCGACAACTTCTTCAGCAGCCTCGCTGTCAGCAGCGACGCCAAGGGCCAGTACGCCTACGCGATCACCCTGGGCAACCGGATCCGCACGACCCTCACGCCGATGACCTTCTCCAAGCCGGACTTCAACGGTCTCCAGATCGATTTCGCGGCGGACAAATACGCCGCCACGGTCATCGCTTCCCGCATCAGCGACCCGGCCGCGGGAACCACCAATACCCCCCGCAAGCGGACCAACTCCACCAGCCTCGTCGGTGGCCGCGCCACGGTGCAGGTCGGCGATTTCATCACCCTGGGAGGTACGTTGGTAGACGCCCGCGGAGCCAACACCTCCCTCGACATGTTCACCGGGAACTTCGTCGCCGGAAACCTGACCGCGGGACAGAGCAGCACCCCGGTCTCTGCGGTGGCCATCGTTCTCAGCGACGACAGCCCTGACGACAACGAGGGCGGAGCGGCGCTTTTCAGCCACGACATCCGCATCCGCAGCAGGGACTTCGAGACCGGTATGGAAACTGTCTTCACCCTCGAGGAGGTGGTCCGTTCCGGAACGGAGTGGCCGACCATTTTCGGCGGTCTCGAGCGCGAAGGATTCCTTGCCGCCGACGGCAGCGAACGGATCGTGATCAACTACGACTTCACCGATCCGGCGTACGTCGGCCCGGACCTGACCAGCATCGTCGACGTAGAGTTCGAGTACCTCCTCGCCAACGACTACCGGATCGACATGTGGTCCAACCGGCAGACGGGGCGCCGCCCGGTTCCGGCGGCGCCTTTGACCGCCACGGTCATCGACGAGTCCGAGCCGGTGCTGCTCAACGTCAAGCGGGCGGCGGGAAACATCAGGGACATCTCGAATGTCCAGGTCGTGAAGTTCAACTACGGATTGCCGACCGCCAACCTCGTCGGGGGATTCACCATCGAGGGGACGGATATAGCCGGGTTTGATTTCTACGGCGAGTGGGACCGCAATATCCGCTATGCGCAGTATCCGAACGCGGCGCTTTTTGCGGCGGACGAGGGCCATGAAATTTCGTCCGAGCAAGCGGATGCGGGCATCTTCACGTTGTCCAAACAGGAATATCCCTACTTCGGGTTCGCCGAGCTGTATACAATAGATCACGACTACTCGACAAGTGCTTACGTGACCGACGACGAGGGAGATTTCACCTACGACTTTCCCCTGAATTCGGTTTACGAGTTCGTCGAGGACAACGACGATCAGGACAGCAGGCCCGACTGGGCTCGAGTCGGCAGCCAGGCCGCGGACTTCAATGTCTTTCCCGGTTGGGACGAGAACAACGACTTCATCTCCGACTTCAACCAGAACGACAACACCTCGGTTCCCAACATCATCGCCGACTATGAAGAGCCTTTCCTGCGCCACCACGTCGACCGCCCGGAGTACCTGTTCGGGATCGACCTGAACAACAACGGCTGGATCGATCGCTTCGAGGACGATGAGTTGCCCGACTATCCGTACAAAGCGGACCGCCGCGGCTACAACTTCTTTGCAGGCACCCACCTGACCCCGGAGACGCGCGTGTTCGTGGGACGCCTTGACGAGCGCATGCTCTCGGACAAACGCGACAACCGCACGACCTACGGGATGTTCACCTTCGACAAGGATTTTGCCCGGCTGGGCCGAGTGCGGGTGTTCGACATGCTCAAGCGGGCCGCCGATACCATCCCCGACGACCGCAGGGCACCGTCCCCCTTCCGCAGTGCTCCCCCCCAACCGCTCGTCGAGGATCTCCTCAACGCGCCGGACACGTGGATAAACACAGCCTGGCTGGGGTTCGACTATACGGCGATTCCGCGGCTGAAGTTGGTCAACAAGATGAAGTACGAGTTTTACAATCAGGTTTCGAAAGAAGCGCAGGACATCGAGGGGCGCGAGCTGAACGGCACGACCAACTTCATCGGGATTATCAACAAGATCGAGGCTGACTACTCCATCGGGAACCTCGACCTGCAGCCGAAGCTGAAGAGCGAACTCCTGCGGCAGGATGCATTTCTGAAGGAGATGGACGACCGGAAGGAATGGACGGGCCTGGCGATCCTCCTCGCCCAGTTTCCGGTGCTCAGCAGGAGCGTCGTTACAGGAGGCGTCGAGCTGGCTCAGTTTGCCGACCAGGAGACGGATGAAGACGAGATGGTCGACCTGGGGATCACCGGGCCGACGGGTGATCAACGCTCGGCGATCTTCGCCCTGCAACTGACCAACAACTCGCAATACCTGGGCTACCGGCTGACCACCCAGATCGGTTTCCGGGTCGGCCGTATCCTTTCGGAGGCCGTGGAACAGAGTTCGCCGGGTGTGTTCGAAAAGATGTCCGAAGGCAGAACGGAAACCACGAGCTTCATGACGATCTACGCTGGAGTGGAGTAGAAATGAACCCGCGCAACGGTCATGTGACGGCCGCTCTGGCGGGGGCGTTCTGTCTGCTCCTGCTCGGGCAATCTCCACTGCGAGGGCAAGCTGCCGATTATGGCGGCAGGCTGGGCGACCGGGTGGGTGGCCGCCTGTTGTACCGCACACCGGGGGTTTCCAACTACATGGACGCCCTCGATCCCGCCATTCAGAGGTGGTATCTCGGTCCGGCGCATTTCAGCGAGTACGGGCGCCAGCAGTGGTCGTACACCAACTGGGCAAAGCGCCGGCAGCAGCGCTATGTAAATGCCGGCCTCGAGGGTGACTACTACTACGATTTCTTCGGGGACCTGGTCACCCGGGGGTGGGTGGTGTACAGCTGGCAGCAGGTGCAGCCGGTGATTTCCAGTTCGTCGCGCATCGTTTCGGCAAGCCGCTACCACAACTGGTTCAACCGCCTGGTAATCGCATCGGACATCAGCCGCGGCCGCGGTTTCACCGTCATGGTCGGAGACGAGATCAACATGACCCTGACCCCGATGACCTTCCGCAAGGCGGGTTTCAACGGGGTTGTGACCGAGTACACGGCGGAGCGATTTCACACCACCGGCCTTTTCTCGCGCATCTCCTTCCCCATGCTCGGGGCGGGTTCATCCACTTTTCAGCATTTCACGAACCTCGCCGCGGTCAGGACCACCGCTGACGTCAGCGATTTTCTGACCCTGGGAATGACCTTCGTCAACAGCCACAACGGAACAGGCGCCGCCGGTGCGTTCGAGGGCAACGCCTTCACGGGCAGGCTGAACAGCGAACAGCTCGGTCAACGCCTCGATCTGCTGGTACTCCGCCTGGCTGACGATTCCCCGGAAGACAACGAGGGGGGAGCGGTCCTGTTCAGCGATGACATCGAAATCACGACCACTCTCCTGCGCGAAACCCTCATCGAAGGCGAGGAGATGATGGTGGCGACAGACACCACTTTCTCTGCCAACGATCTCGGATTTCGTCCGTCAATCGAAGGGGGCAAGGTTCTGCAGGGATTCCTGACCGCCGACGGCCCCGAGGACATCCTGTTGCGGTACGTGCTGGCTCCCGGGGAAGGCGACGATGAATCGGGGACGCTGCGCGCAAGGCTGCAGCAGCAACTCGACCTCACGACAGACGAAGCCGAGGCGGCGATCGACAATATCCGCAACGTGCGGGTGCGGCTGGTGCTCGCCAACGACTACCGCGTGGAGATGAGCTCCAACCGTCAGACCGACCGCTTCGGAGTGCCTCAATTCCGCGTCGCGGCGCGCGCCGAAGGCAACATCAAGAATCAGCTGAACCAGCGCGAGGTGGTGTTCGATTACGGAATTCCCACGGCGACGCAGATCGTCGGTTTGACAACCGAAATCAGGGATTTTCACGGTTTCGACTTCTACGGCGAGGCCAATTTGAACACCCAGTACCGCAAGTACCCGGCAATCAACCGCAAGGAGCACCGCGCAATATCCGGCATCCAGGGGGACAGACACGCACTCGGCTGGCTGGCCAATCTTTCGTGGCGCAGCGGGCCGGCGTCCCTGTTCGTCGAGGGATTCGGCATGGATGACGAGTATTCGACCAGCGTGCTGCCGCTGCGCGAGGCGGGCAACACCGATTACTCGCCCGAGGCCACCAACGAGCTCTACGACTTCGTCGACGACAACGACGACAACGACAGACACCCCGACCAGCTGCGAATCGGTGAAGGCAGCCTGATACCCCAGGAGGGACTCCAGGCGACCACGACCGAACCCAGGGGTCGGGCCGATCCGGAAGTGTTCCCCGGGTACGACGAGAACGGGGATTTCATCTCCGATTTCAACCAGAACAACATATTCGACCGCCGCAACCTCTTCCCGGACTACGACGAGCCGTTTCTCCGCTACCGGAGTGACCGTCCCGAATTCCTCTACGGAATCGATCTCAACAACAACGGCTGGGTTGAGCGTTTCGAGAACGACGACGACCCGGACTACCCGTACAAGAAGGACCATCACGGTTACAACGCCTACGGCGGCCTGCAGTTCGGCCCGGATGCCAAGGTGCGCCTCGGGCAGCTTCGGCAGGAACTGCGGAAGAGCGAGCGCGAGAACGTCACCTCGTACGCGATGTTCGCTCTCGATCACGACAACCCCGGCTGGGGGCGGGTCCGTCTGTTCGACATGCTGAAGCTTGCCAGGGACGACATACCCGACCACCTGGTCCAGTGGGTCATACCAAGAGCCGACTTCGGCCTGGCTTCGGAGAGCGCGGGGCGGCTGACGCCGATTGAAGACCGACTGGCGGCGCGGGACACATGGATAAACACCCTCTACGCCGAATGGAGCTATGCCAGCTCCCGCGGCTGGGCAACCATGCACAGGTTCAAGTGGGACCGCTGGCGCCAGCGCAACGCAGAAGTCGAATTCGCACTCGATGAAAACGGCGAAAGGCTGCTGGACGGGGACGGGGCACCTGTCGTGCTGTTCGACCCACTGGGACCGGAGGGGCGCAACGGGCGTGAGAGTTCCGGGTTTTTCGGGATCATCAACAAGGCGGATTACGTTTTCGACCTGGGAATGTTCCAGCTCGACCCCCGGGTCAAGAGCGAGTTCCTGCGAGAGACGCCATTCGGGAGAGACCTGGTCGAGAGGCGCACGTGGGATGGACTGATATTTCTGCAGGCCAGTTTTCCCCTGCTGCGCCATACCCGGCTTCAACTCGGCTACGAGCAGCGGTTCTACTACAGTCTGATAGAGGACGAGGACGACATTGCAGCAGGCCGGTTCACCGGTGATTTCCTGGGCTCCGTCCTCGCCCTCCAGCTTACCAACAGGAGCGAGTATCTCGGCTACGGCCTGACCCTGCAGGGGGGTATCCGCATCGACCGGCGTTCCCTCGAAGTGGTGGACGGGTCGCGGAAGACCGAGACGGCCGGGTTGACCTTCGTGTCGATATTCGCGGGACTGGATTAGTACAACCTATTGCAAAATATGAAGTTAAGGCTGATCAACTCCGGCGCGGAAACCCCGCCGGCCCTCAACTTAATCCTTGACATTCGATGGTCGATTACGTAGTTATTAGCATCTTGACTCAGGCGGATACCTCCGAGTCCCGGTCGAGAGGGGACAGCGGCAAGGAGGTTGACCGGTCAGTCAAAAGGCTTGAATCGGACTTTCGTTGTTCCTGTATTTGCATGAATCAACCCCCTCCATCCCTTAGCTGAAGGAGTCTGACTGTGAAGAAGCTTTCCTCATTGCTGCTTGCCGGCGCTCTCGTTTTCTCGTTGAGCGGCACTGCAACGGCACACGATCCGCCGGATTTTCTGGGCGCTGTCTGGGCCTGGCCCGAAAACGCCCTGCCGGTTCTCGACGGCGATCTCGGTGAGTGGGATATCCTCCCGCCCGAGTTCTTCATCACCGAAGTCGATGTCGTCCAGAGCGACGAGCGTCCCTGGAACTACGTGGGCGATCTCGATCCGTCCTCCCTGTCGTTCCGTTGGGCCCTAGCCTACAACGATGAAACTGACCGCATCTACTATGTCTTCGAAAAATTCGACGACATCCACATCGGCGGCGAAACCATCGAAGGTGTGATCGATGCCGACCACAGCGGTGGGACTTTCTGGAGCATCGAAGGCATGACGGACGAAGAAGCCCAGCGGCAGAAAGGCCGTCACGCCCAAACCCACCACTGGGCATTCGACGAAGGTTTCTCCGAGAACTGGACCTGGTTCTGGATGACTCAGGGCGATTGGTACCGCGACCCCGAGTGGTCGCAACAGGCGCACCGGGTCGACGGGACTCCAGGTTCCAACCAGGAAGCGCGCACCTACGCCGAGTGGTGGCAGCTTTACTGGGATGACTACAACTGGACCTCCGCTGAAGAGAGCATCCTTCACGACTTCGAGGCCGACCAGATCATAGGCGTGAGCGTTCAGGTTCACGACGGCGATGCCGAGTTCACCGACGACTGCAACTGTTGGGGCCGCTGGACGATCGGACCCAACGTGGAAAGTTTCGGCGACGCCGATTTCCTCGCTGACTTCCTCCTTCTGCCGATCGATGAGACTGTAGACTTCACAGATACAGCGGTAGAAGAAGACAGCTGGGGACGGATCAAGGCCTCCGTTTCCAGGTAAGGTTTGTTTCTCTGAAGTACGGGGATGGGCTCGAAACGGGTCCATCCCTTTTTTTATTTCCCGAAGTCAGCCATTCTTCGTGAAACCCGTTGGATGGAATTCGATTCCGGCCCGGCAGCTGGAGAAAAGCGGGGGATTTCGATGAAGACAACGATTGCCATTCTTAGGAGATTCCTTCCAGGTCTTGCCCTGATCCTGGCGGAGCCCGGGGATTCACTCACCATCTACCGGCTTGGCGGGGAGGATCTGTCCGTTCCCGAAGCCGCAAACGAGGAGGGAGTCGATTTCGTCCAGCTGTTCTGGGCGGATGTCGACGACGATCTGTTCGGAAGCTCTCACCAGCTCGAGACGAGCGGGTCGCTGACTCCTGTCCGCCTCGATCCCAGCGTCAATCTGACGCCGTTGATCCGGGAGCGCGGGGGTCGGATCCAGTTGAACAATTCTTACGGCTGGCAGGATCAGCCGGACCTCGATTTCCTGTTCGACGGGGATTACGACACCGCCTTTCAGGGTGTGAGAGGCGATCAGACAGGAAGCCAGTACTACAAGGGAATCTGGATCGATTTCGCCGGCCTGTTTCCCATTCGCCGGGTCGTTTTTCAGCCTTCGCCAAAGTTCCTGAACGAGCGCTTCGTCAAGGACTACGTCATCGGGACCAACGACGGCGACATTCGCAAGCGGGGAACCCGGGAGTACAGGCACTCCTGGAGAGGCGGAAAGTTCTTCGACTTCGATGTCGTATACAACGTTACCGAGAATCGGACCCCGATCCTCGATCTTGAACTGCCTGATATTCCGATTGCCGAAATGCTGGTGGAGTCCCCGTCCGGAGATTGGGAAATTGCGGAGCTCGAGATCTATGGAGACGGATATGCTGCCCGGGCGAATTACGTTTCGAACATCGTCGACCTCGGCGGGCGCTCGAGCCTCGGCGACCTCACCTGGTCGGGAAGCGAAGATCCCGGGGCCGGTATCGAGCTCAGCATGCGCACCGGGGATGACGAGGATCCCAACTCGTACTGGCGCCTCACCTTCCGGGGTGAGGAGCGCAGCAGCTTCGACCATGAGGGCAAACCCCTGGATCGCCGCAGCTACAACCGGTTGGAAGGTGGTGAGAAGGGAGGCATCGCACCGGACAGCGAGAATTGGGAATTCTGGACAGCGCCGCTGGAATTCGCTCTTGGCAGAAGTGGCCTCGTAGGTGGGAAGCCTCGCCGGTTCGTGCAGGTCAAGGCGGATTTTTTCTCGACCAGAGGGTCAGCCGGCAGTTCTCTGGACGTTCTGCAATTCGAGGTGTCGACGCCTCCGGTAGCGAGTGAGGTGATGGCCGAGATCTTCCCCCCGGAGGCCCAACTCGGGGAGACTACGGCCTTTACCTACAAACTGCTTCCCCGGATACAGGGAGACGACCTCGGTTTCGACAGTATCCAGATCTCGGCGCCCCTTGCCCCTGCCAGCGTCGACGAAGTACGCATCGGGTCGGCGGTTCTGTCCCCGGGGGAGTTCGACGTCAGTCCATACGACGGCGAAAGTTTCTCGGTCCATATTCCCCGCGTCGACCTGCAGTCGTCGGGAGAGCTTATCGAGGTAGTGTTCCGGAGCGAGGTGTTCAAGGTGGGCACCGTGTTTTCCGGCAGAGTGTTCGACAGCGAGAAGCCGTTGGAAGTTCGCCAACGCGTCACTGAAGGGGACGCTGACCCGCTCGTGGAAGGGAATTCGCTCAGCGTTTCCCCGACCACGGTCGGCGGCCGCGCGATTCAGGCCCTGATCGTGTCTCCATTCTCGCCGAATGGCGACAGCGTCAACGATGTTCTCGAGATCGAGTACGATCTCGTCAATCTCTCCGGGGCAGTTCCTGTCGAACTTGGCGTGTACAATCTTGCCGGCGAACGCGTCGCGGCCATCGAGATAGACGAAACCGGCACCGGTGAAAGCGGCCGTTTCACCGCAACCTGGGACGGCAGAGAGGGAAACCAGCTGCAGCCCCCGGGTATATACCTCATCAGACTGAAAGTTGAAGCGGACGAGGAGACCGATATCGCGGTGGCGTCGGTGCCCCTCGTTTACTGAGTCTCCAAACAATCGAGAGGGGATGACATGACCGCCTTTCCGGCCCGTCATGCGCTGGCCCTTGCGGCCCTGCTGATTCTCAACCCGGGGGGATCGAGGAACGGCAATGCCCTGACCATTTACCGGATCGGTGGGACCGAGATCCCGCCTCCCGAAATCTCCTCCGAGCCCGGCGTGGAGTTCATTCAGTTGAACTGGGCCGACGCGGACGAGGAGAAGTTCGGATCTGCTTTCCTCGTCGAGACCGACGGGCCTCTGCAACCCCAACGCCTCGACCCGACCGAAAACCTCACTCCGCTGCTCAGGTCGCGCGGTGCGGAAATCAAGTCCTCCAATGGGTACGGCTGGCAGGACGAACCACTGCTCGACCTGGCTTTTGACGGCGATTACGAAACCGCCTACACCGGCCTGAGATCCGATTTCGGGCTCCATTGCGGTACCTTCACGGCGACGCGGCGCTGCAAGACCGTGTGGATTCAGTTCCGGGGCTTCTTCCCGATCCGCCGGCTCGTCCTGCAGCCTACCCCCGACCACCATGTCGACCGCTTCATGCCCAACCTGCAGGTCGGTACAAATAACGCACCGGTCAACAGAACTCCTGCCACCCTCGCTCTCGACCCTTTGCACGGCACCCGGGATGGCAGGCTGACCTGGCGCGGGAACCGTTTCGTCGACTTCGACGTAAAGATCGACATCAGGGAAAACACCACAGCCGTTCTCGACCTCGAGCTGCCGGACGAGCCTGTTTCCGAGCTCGTACTGGCCGCCGGAGAGGGGAACTGGGAACTCGCTGAACTCGAGATCTACGGGGACGGTTTCGTGTCACAGGCGGCCTACATTTCCAACATCATCGACCTCGGGGCGCGCTCGAGCCTCGGCACCCTGACCTGGTCGGGTTCGGTTGACGAAGGGGCGGCCGTGGACCTGAGCGTGCGCACAGGAGACGACGAAGACCCGAACTTCTACTGGCGGCTGACATTTCGCGGCGATGAGAAATCCCGCTTCGATGCCAGCGGGAACGAACTCACCCGGTCATCCTACCAGCGGCTCGAAGGAGGCGAGAGGTTGCCGATAACCCCGGACAGGGAGAACTGGGGTTTCTGGACGACCCTGCTGAATTTCGATGCCGGACGCGGCGACCTGGTCAGCGACAGGCCCAGGCAATTCGTGCAGATCAAAGCGGATTTTTCCTCGACAATCGGCTCGGCGGGAAGCAAGCTGGATTTTGTTGAATTCGAGGTGTCGACGCCGCCGGTTGCCAGCCAGGTACTCGCCGAAATCGAGCCGACGGTATCGGAACTGGGGCAGGTGACCTCCTTCACCTACAAGCTGCTCCCGGAGATGCAGGAGAACGACCTCGGTTTCGACAGCATTCAAATCCAGACGCCGGTGGCCCCGGCAAGCGTCGACGAGGTGCGAATCGGGTCCGCGGTTCTGTCTCCGGGGGAGTTCTCGGTCACGCCATGGGATGGCGAGAGCTTTTCCGTGCACATTCCCCGGGTCGACCTGCAGTCCTCGGGTGAGCTCATCGAAGTGGTGTTCAAAGGTGAGGTGTTCAAGGTGGGTACCGTGTTTACGGGCCGTGTTTTCGACACAACCCGCCCGATGGAGGTGCGCCAGCGGGTTACGGCGGGTGATGCGGATCCGCTGGTGGAAGGGAATACGCTCAGCGTATCGCCGGGAATGGTGGGTACACGGACCATCCAGGCGCTCGAGGTGTCCGCTTTCACCCCGAACGCCGACGGGATAAACGACCTGCTGAAGGTGGAATACGACCTGGTGAACCTGGCAGGGGGTGTTCCCGTGGCGCTCGAGGTGTTCAATCTGGCGGGCGTGCGGGTTGCGGATATTGCGGTGGATGCGGGGATCAGCGGTCGTTTTTCGGCGACCTGGGATGGCCGCGACGACCAGGCCGGCCTGCTTTCTCCCGGCTTGTACCTGCTGAAGCTGGAGGTCGAGGCGGACGAAGAGACCGATATCGAAGTTGCCGTAATTCCCATCGCCTACTGAAGCGCCGGGCAGCGAACCGGGCCCTTGGGAATACTTCTGAAGGAAAGGGGGAGCGAGCCTTTTGTGGAGTTGCTCCTCCCTGCTTCAGGTTTCTTCCGAAAGTGAACGGCGACGATTCCCCTGCCGGTCGCGCGTTGACGCCAGGTCGACCCGTCACCCTGCAGGCACTTGAAGGCCGCATGAAACCTCACTCCCTCCGCTGTACGCTTGGAGCCCTGGTGGCCTGCGCTTTTGGAGCCGGCCCTGTAGACACACTCACGGTCTACCGCCTCGGCGGTGAGAAACTTCCGGTCCCGGACAAGGCCAGCCAGGAGGGAATCGATTTCGTTCAGCTTTCCTGGGCTGACGTCGACGAGGAACTTTCCGGGAATCATCGCCATATCGAAATCAACGAATCGCTGACGCCGGTCCGTCTCGATCCCGAAGTCAACATTGCCCCCGGGATCCTCGAGCGCGGCGGCCATGTGCGGTTCTACGATCCGCTTGAGGGTTGGGAAGATGATCGCTGGGTCGGGGGGCTCGTGGACGGGAACTTGAGAACCGCCTTTCTTGGTTTTTACAACTGGTCCTCGCGGTTTTCAGAGGACGGTTTCTTGTGGGCGATCTGGATCGATTTCGCCGATCTGTATCCCATCCGCCGGGTCGTATTCCAGCCGAGGCCGGAGTTCCTGAAAAGACGGTTCGTCAGGGATTTTTTCATTGGCACCAACGACGGCGACATCCGGAAACGCGGAACCCGGGCCTACAAGCACACCGGAAGATTCGAGGTTATCGACTTCGACCCGGTCTACAACGTGATCGGGAACAGGGATCCGATCGTCGACATCGAGCTTCCCGACGTTCCGATCGCCGAGATGCTGTTCGAGTCTCCCAGAGGAGACTGGGAGATAGCGGAGTTCGAGATCTACGGCGACGGCTTTGTTTCCAGAGCCGGTTACCTTTCGAATGTCCTCGATCTGGGTGGGCGTTCCGTTCTCGGCGACCTCACCTGGTCCGGCAGCGAGGATCCGGGCGCTGCCATCGAGCTCAGCATGCGAACCGGGGATGACGAGGATCCCAACAGCTACTGGCGCCGCACCTTCCGCGGCGATGAGCGGACCCGCTTCGACCGGGACGGCAACCTGCTGGACCGGGGCAGCTACAGCCGCTTGGAGGGAGGGGAGAAAGCGGGCATCAAGCCTGACAGGGAGAACTGGGGGTTCTGGAGGGGACCCTTCGACTTCGGGGCAGGCCGGAGCGGGGATGTGGACGGCAAGCCCCGTCGGTTCCTGCAGACAAAGGCGGACTTCATCTCTTCAAAGGGATCTTCCGGGGCCGCCCTGGACTATCTGCAATTCGAGGTGTCGGCTCCGCCCTCGGCGAGCGAAGTGGCGGCGGAGGTTTACCCCAACGAGGTCAGGCCCGGAGAGGCCACGTCGTTCACTTACAAGCTGCTTCCGAGGATACAGGGAGACGACCTCGGTTTCGACAGCGTTCAGATATACACCGCGTCTCCGGCAAACGTCGACGAAGTGCGCATCGGGCAGGCGGTCCTGTCCCCCGGGGAGTTTTCCGTGACCCCGTGGGACGGCGAGAGCTTTTCCGTGCACATTCCCCGGGTGGACCTGGAGACCTCGGGCGAGCTCATGGAGGTGGTGTTTCGGAGCGAAGTGTTTCAGGTGGGCACGGTGTTCGCGGGCAGGATTTACGACAGCGAGCGTCCGGCGGAAGTCCGCCAGCGCGTTACCCCCGGAGACGCCGACCCTCTGGTGGAGGGAAACGCGCTCAGCGTGAACCCGGTCATGGAAGGAACTCGCACCATCCGGTCGTTCGAAGTGTCGGCGTTCACCCCCAATGCCGACGGGATCAACGACCTCCTGACGGTTGAATACGATCTGGTTAACCTGGTGGGGGGAGCTCCGGTTTCGCTGGCGGTGTTCGATCTGGCGGGGGCGCGGGTGGCGGATATTGCGGTGGATGCCGGGACCAGCGGCCGTTTTTCGGCGACCTGGGACGGCCGGGACGAACAGGCCAGGCTGCTGTCCCCCGGCTTGTACCTGTTGCGGCTGGAAGTCGAGGCGGATGATGAGCCCGATGCCGAGGTTGCCGCCCTTGCCCTGGTTTATTGAACCGGGAACTGGACTTGCCCTCCTGGGGTATGCGAGATCGCAGTGACGGCTCCAACCGGCTTTATGGACACAAGGCGAAATGCAGAATGAGGGATTCGCGATGAGGAGACTCCCCGTCGTCTGTTTGTCCATGTCGCTGCTCGCCGGCAGCGCGGGATCGCAAAGCGGCCATACCGTGAGCCCCGGTTCCGTGGTTGTCGCCGGCCAGGCCCACTGGGAGAGCTGGATGTTTTCCACCGGCACCCTGGCGATCGACGAAGACGGGGTCAGGCCGAGATACTGGCGAACCAACACCAACGCCGTGCATGACATTCTCGAAAACCTGCGCTTCAACCCTCCGGCCAGCCTCAAGAAGGACCCCGAAGAGATCGTCCTGCTCGACGCGGTCGAAGCGGGTACCGACCGGGAGGATGTCGTCAACCTGTTCGACGGCGATCTCACGACCTACTGGGAGCCGGCCCCGCCTTCGGGCTCGGCCCGGGATCTCGGTCTGCAGTGGTGGTTCACCGTCGACATGGGCCGAACCCTGATCGCGAGCAAAATCGTGCTCCGCTTCGTCGATGAGGATCTGGGCGATCCGTTCCAGCTCTTCGACGTGATGGTCTCCGACGGGCAGAAGCCGATCAAGGCGATAGCCAGTGAATCCATCGACTTCACGCGCGTGTACCAGACCCTGCACCCGAACGTGAACCAACGGGTGATCGAGATCGATCTGGCCAACCTCCCCCTCGAGCAGCGCCGCAAGCGCTTGGTACGTCTGGTTCAGGTTGTGGTAAACGGCTCCGGCCTGGAGAAGGGACGCGAGATATCGCGGGAAGAGTTCGAGCTGCTGAGGCAGGAGGCGCCTGGGGATACCGGGGTGGTGGAATACACCAAGCTGCTGTCAACGGGCGGGGAGCTCGCCGTTACCAGGGGAACCTACGACCAGCTCGAAGAAAGCCGCCGCGGCCCGGTCCGGTACTTCCGCAGGGAGCGGCCGCGCCTCGCCGAGCTCGAGGTATGGAGCGACGGCGACGACCTTTTCAAGGAAACCCTGACCCGTGGCGGTTCCTTCTCGCATACGACCACGCACGTTCTCGGCGCCGCGGACCTCAATCCGCAGATCCTCCTCGACGGGACGATCGAAAGCTATCTCGCCTTCAACCTCGCCGCTTCGGGACTGCACGACGCCTCGTTTCTGGTCGACCTCGTCGCCGACCTCGGATCCTACTTCTGGATAGAGGGAAAACGGATGTCCCTGAATTTCCGGGGCGGAGGGCACGCCTGGACCTTCGGGGGGTTCGCAGTCGATTTTTCGGACGGCACGCGTGAAATCGACGGATCGCTGAAATGGAAACGCGTGGTGGAAAGCGGCGGCCTCCCGCAACGCACCGCCACCAGCGGCCTGGTTCACCTCTACGACTTCGATTTCGAGCCGGTCAAGGCCCGCTTCTTCCGCCTCCAGTACCGGCGCGCCGGCAAGAACGAATACCCCGCCAACGTTTCCGCCTACGTGGGCGACATGCAGCTGATCGGGCAGGGATACCAGCCGCAGGTGGAGCTCACTTCCGACCTGATCCAGCTGGGGGGCAGCCGCAACCTGACCACCATCGAGTGGGACGCCGACACGCCGCCGGGAACGCGGGTCCAGCTCCAGACGCGGACGGGAAACACCCTCGACACCCTGCTGCACTATTTCAAGGCGGACGGAACCGAAATCACGGAAGCGGCCTACAACAAGATCCGCATCAAATCGCAGAAGGGGGATATCGTTCCCGAGGAGGTGGCCGGCAGCGACTGGGAGCCGTGGAGCGAACCGTACGAAGCGGCCTCGGGAAGCGCGATCACCTCCCCTTCGCCGCGCGAGTTCCTCAAGATTCGGGCGACCTTGCTGTCCGGGGATCCCGGAGTTCACGCCACCCTGAAATCCATTGAGGTCAACTTCTCCGACCCGGTGGCCAACAGCCTGCGCGGACAGGTGATCCCTTCCCGTGTGGATTCGTTGGGCGTCGAGCGCGGGTTTTTCCTGTTGGTCGACATCGAGGATCAGGACAATCCGTTCAACGAGTTGCTGCTGGTGCCCCCGGCGGGGATGCAACTGAGCTTCGATCCGTTGCGCGAATCGGTATTCGCCGGCTCCTCCTCCCTTTTGGAAGGGGGTGGCGAAGCGGGTCAGGAGCTGGACGGGGTCGTGGTGGTTGCCAGCGGCGACAGTCTGCACCTTTCATTTCCAGAGGTGCCTTCCGGAACCGAGGCGGTACGGGTCGATTTCCGGGGTACCCTCTACTCCACCGGCGGACGCCTGCAGGCGCTGCTGCGCGGCTCGGGCGACGGCCTGTGGCAGCGCGTCGACGAGAAGGTCACCCGCACCTCGCTGCAGGTGGTTGCCCAACCGGAGCGCAAGGAGCTGTTCGGCGAACTCGCGGTAAGTCCGCCGGTATTTTCTCCCAATGGCGATGGCGTCAACGACGAGATGACGCTGGATTTCACGCTCATGCTGGTGGGTGCGAGCACCGCGGTCGAAGCGGAGATATTCGATCTCGGGGGCCGCAGGATCAGGCTCCTGGAAGAGCAGCGCAGTGTCAGCGCCGGCGCTTACTCGATCCCGTGGGATGGCCGCGACGAAGCCGGAGACCTCGTTCCGCCAGGTATGTACGCCGTTCGCCTTCGTCTCGGGAGCGACACCGATGGATCGGGAGTCGAGGACCGGGAGGTCCTGCGCACCGTCGCCCTGACCTATTGAAAACCATGCCTGAAATACCCATTCTGAACGGCGTGCGCCGCCGCCGGTTTACATATGCGACGGGGCACTGAGTTTATCGATCGGGAAAATGGATTCGTCCCGGACAAATTGAAGATCTCGCAATGCTGTCCGGGATCGACTGATGAAGCTGGCACAGTAGAGAGGAATTCACGATGAAGAGACTCGCTGTCGTCTGTTCGGCCATGGCGTTGCTCGCCAGCAGCGCGGGATCGCAAAGCGGCCATACCGTGAGCCCCGGTTCCGTGGTGGTCGCCGGCCAGGCCCACTGGGACAACTGGGTATTTTCCACCGGCACCCTGGCGATCGACGAAGACGGGGTCAGGCCGAGATACTGGCGAACCAACACCAACGCCGTGCATGACATTCTCGAAAACCTGCGCTTCAACCCTCCGGCCAGCCTCAAGAAGGACCCCGAAGAGATCGTCCTGCTCGACGCGGTCGACGCGGGTACCAACCGGGAGGATGTCGTCAACCTGTTCGACGGCGATCTCACGACCTACTGGGAGCCGGCGCCAACTTCGGGCTCGGCCCGGAATCTCGGTCTGCAGTGGTGGTTCACCGTCGACATGGGCCGAACCCTGATCGCGAGCAAAATCGTGCTCCGCTTCGTCGATGAGGATCTGGGCGATCCGTTCCAGCTCTTCGACGTGATGGTCTCCGACGGGCAGAAACCGATCAAGGCGATAGCCGGCACATCCATCGACTTCACGCGCGTGTACCAGACCCTGCACGCGAACGTGAACCAACGGGTGATCGAGATCGATCTGGCCAACCTCCCCCTCGAGCAGCGCCGCAAGCGCCTCGTGCGTCTTGTTCAGGTTGTGGTAAACGGCTCCGGCCTGGAGAAGGGACGCGAGATATCGCGGGAAGAGTTCGAGCTGCTGAGGCAGGAGGCGCCGGGGGACACCGGGGTGGTGGAATACACCAAGCTGCTGTCAACGGGCGGGGAGCTCGCCGTTACCAGGTCGATCTACGACCAGCTCGAAGAAAGCCGCCGCGGCCCGGTCCGGTACTTCCGCAGGGAGCGGCCGCGCCTCGCCGAGCTCGAGGTATGGAGCGACGGCGACGACCTTTTCAAGGAAACCCTGACCCGTGGCGGTTCCTTCTCGCATACGACCACGCACGTTCTCGGCGCCGCGGATCTCAATCCGCAGATCCTCCTCGACGGGACGGTCGAAAGCTATCTCGCCTTCAACCTCGCCGCTTCGGGACTGCACGACGCCTCGTTTCTGGTCGACCTCGTCGCCGACCTCGGATCCTACTTCTGGATAGAGGGAAAACGGATGTCCCTGAATTTCCGGGCCGGGGAGCACGCCTGGACCTTCGGGGGGTTCGCGATCGATTTCTCGGACGGCACGCGTGAAATCGACGGATCGCTGAAATGGGAACGCGTGGTGGAGAACGACGGCCTGCCGCAACGCACCGCCACCAGCGGCCTGATTCATCTCTACGACTTCAGTTTCGAGCCGGTCAAGGCCCGCTTCTTCCGCCTCCAGTACCGGCGCGCCGGCAAGAACGAATACCCCGCCAACGTCGTCGCCTACGTGGGCGACATGCAGCTGATCGGGCAGGGATACCAGCCGCAGGTGGAGCTCACTTCCGACCTGATCCAGCTGGGGGGCAGCCGCAACCTGACCACCATCGAGTGGGACGCCGACACGCCGCCGGGAACGCGGGTCCAGCTCCAGACGCGGACGGGAAACACCCTCGACACCCTGCTGCACTATTTCAAGGCGGACGGAACCGAAATCACGGAAGCGGCCTACAACAAGATCCGCATCAAATCGCAGAAGGGGGATATCGTTCCCGAGGAGGTGGCCGGCAGCGACTGGGAGCCGTGGAGCGAACCGTACGAAGCGGCCTCGGGAAGCGCGATCACCTCCCCTTCGCCGCGCGAGTTCCTGACAATCCGGGCAAGGCTGCTTTCCGAGGATCCGAACGCTCAGGCAACGCTGAAATCCATCAGGGTCAACTTCTCCGATCCGGTGGCCAACAGCCTGCGCGGACAGGTGATCCCTTCCCGTGTGGATTCGCTGGGCGTCGAGCGCGGGTTTTTCCTGTTGGTCGATATCGAGGATCAGGGCAATCCGTTCAACCAGCTGCTGCTGCTGCCGCCGGCCGGGATGGATCTGGCCTTCGATCCGGCAAGGGAGTCGGTGGCCGCCGGACCCGCTTCCGCCTTCGAAGAAAGTGGTGATTCCGGCGGCCATGCGGTGGAAGGTGTCGAGGTTCTCGCCAGCGGCGACAGCTTGCACCTTTCCTTTCCAGAGGTGCCTTCCGGAACCGAGGCGGTACGGGTCGATTTCCGGGGTACCCTCTACTCCACGGGAGGACGCCTGCAGGCGCTGCTGCGCGGCTCGGGCGACGGCCTGTGGCAGCGCGTCGACGAGAAGGTCACCCGCACCTCGCTGCAGGTGGTTGCCCAACCGGAGCGCAAGGAGCTGTTCGGCGAACTCGCGGTAAGTCCGCCGGTATTTTCCCCCAATGGCGATGGCGTCAACGACGAGATGACGCTGAATTTCACGCTCATGCTGGTCGGTGCGAGCACCGCGGTCGAAGCGGAGATATTCGATCTCGGGGGCCGCAGGATCAGGCTCCTGGAAGAGCAGCGCAGTGTCAGCGCCGGCGCTTACTCGATCCCGTGGGATGGCCGGGACGAAGCCGGAGACCTCGTTCCGCCAGGTATGTACGCCGTTCGCCTTCGTCTCGGGAGCGACACCGATGGATCCGGGATCGAGGACCGGGAAATCCTGCGCACCGTCGCCCTGACCTATTGAAAACACCCAACTGCACGACTCGAGGACCATGCCTGTAAAACTCATTCTTGCGGCGTGCGCCGCCGTTCTGTGCCGGACCGACATGGCATCCGCCGCGGACGTGGTGCTCGCCGAAATCGCGGGACAGCATGTGACCGCAAACGATCTCAGGGTTTTCAGAGAGGCGGTAGAAGATGTCCGCAGGTCGGGGAAACCCGAGCCTGCTCCCGACAGCCTGATGCTGGAAAGCCTCATCGACAAGAAGCTGCTTCTCAAAGAGGCCGAAGAATCCGGCATCAGCGCCGAACCGGGGTTCGTCGCGAAACTCGAAGTGTTCCACAGACAGAAGGTGCTGACCGAGTACAAGCGACTGGCCATCAACCGCCAGGTCGAGGTCAGCGAAGAGGAACTGCTCGCCCAACAGAAGCTGGAAGGCCGCGATCGAGCGGTGCGAATCGCCGGTATCCTCCTGGAAACGGAGGAGGAGGCGCTCGCCGCGCGGCAGGAGGTACTGGACGGGGCGGACTTCGGGGAGCTGGCGCGCCAGAGATCTCTCTACAAGGAGACGCGCGACCAGGGCGGGGTCGTCCCCCAGTACATGAGGTTGGACGACACCTCGAAGTTTTTGCGGAGGATCTTCCAGCTTCAGGCAGGCGAGATCACGGAGCCGCTGCGGTTCCTCTACGAGAAGAAGTGGCGCTATACCATCATCAAGGTCCTCGACGAGATCCCCGTTCCCTTGTACGAGGTCCGCGACCTCGTCGCCGAGGGGGTGTACGGACGGAAACGGGCCGAGAGGGCGGAGGTGCTCGCCGATTCGCTGAGCAAGGTGTTCGAGCCCCGAATCAACATGGAGGCGGTGGAGGCCGTGCTGCGCGAGCGCGGTTCGCTCGATGCGGACCTGGAGGCCATCCGCCGGCTTCCGATCTGCACCTACAAAGGCGGGAGCATCACACTCGACGAGTTCCTGCAGTTCGTTCCCGAAGCCAAGCGGGATTCGGAGCAGTTCAGCGATCCGGAATCATTCGTGAATTTCCTCGAGGAAGGGGTCGTTCCCCAGGAGCTGTTCATCGCCGAGGCGACTGCCGCGGGAATCGATCGGGATCAGAAGATCCTGGACGCCCTGGAGCTCTACCGCCAGGATCAACTGATGCAGGAGCTGCGGCTGCGCAACGTCGACCGCCTGGTGACTGTCAGCGAGCAGGAGGCGCGCGGCTACTACGACAACCACCCCGAGGTATTCCACACCGAGGAAAAGATCGAAGTCATCGAAATCCTCGTCGGTATCCCCGAGGAAGGGGAGTGGATCAGGGAACAGCTCGACGCCGGAGAGGACGCCGGGGCGCTCGCCCGGGAATACACCATCCGCGAGGGGATGGCCCACCACGACGGCCGCATTACCGTTTCGAAGAACAGCCGGCACAGGAAGCTCTACGAGACCGCCGAGGGGCTGGAGGACGGGGCGGTGTTCGGTCCGGTCAAGACGCACAGCGGCTACTCGGTATGCAAGATCCTCGGCCGGGAGGCGCCGGTATTGCGGCCGTACTCCGAATCGGCCCGGCGCGCCGCGGCCATAGTGAAGATCCGCAAACGCAAGCGCGCCTTCAGCGACTACGTGCGGACGCTTCGCCAGAAGCACGCGGTTCGCGTTTTCTACGACGAACTGGCCAAGATATAGAAACCGGACTCTGCCGGGGCCGGTCCACCGGCCCGGAGTCTGGCATGCCCGTTTTGAAACCGGATCGCAGCAGCAGCCGCGTGGGGTAAGGACGCACGCATGAATACAAGAACAGCCGCAGCCGCAGTCGCAGTCGGAGCATACATGCTGGGCACGGAGAGCGGGACGGCATCGATGCCGCGCTCCCTGCCGGTCCCGCTCGAGATCATAGAGCCATCCTGGATGGAATCTCGCAGGCTGCAACAGCTGGAGACGGCGGACCGCTTCGACGCTTTCGTCGATTTCGCATTCAGCGATCGCTACGAGGAGAGCGGGATCACCTTCGCAAACACCTGCACCGACGACACCGGTCTGAAGTACAAACCATCCCATTACGACCACGGCAACGGCGTCGCCGTCGCCGACGTCGATGGAGACGGGCAGCTCGACATCTATTTCTCGACCCAGGCGGGTGCCAACGAGCTGTGGCGCAACGCCGGAGGGGGCCGGTTCGAGGATGTGACCGCCGCATCTCCTGGTATCGACATCAGCGCCCCCATCGGGGTCACCGCCTCGTTCGCGGACACCGACAACGACGGCGACCCCGACCTGTTCGCGACCACGGTCCGGGGCGGCAACTTCCTTTTCGAGAACCGGGGTTCCGGCCTGTTCTCCGACGTCACCGGACCGGCGGGCCTCTCCTACAGCGGCCACTCCTCCGCGGCGGTCTTCTTCGACTACGACCGCGACGGCCTGCTGGACCTGTACCTGTGCAACGTCGGCGTTTTCACCAGGGACGAGGTGATCACCGGCTCCCTCGACGCCGTCGACCCCGACTCCTCGGCGTCGTACCAGTATTTCGCAGCCTTCGGCGATGCCTTCGCCGGCCACCTCAAACCGGAGCGCACCGAGCGCAGCATCCTGTACCGGAACGAGGGGGGCAACCGCTTCGCCGACGTCACCGGGCAGATGGCCCTCGTCGACACCGGCTGGTCCGGGGCGGCAACCCCGGTCGACGTGAACGAGGACGGCTGGATCGACCTCTACACCCTCGACATGCAGGGCCACGACGAGCTCTACGAAAACCAGGGCGGCGAGCGCTTCGCCCTCAAAAGCCGGGAGGTCTTCCCCAGAACACCGTGGGGAGCGATGTGCGCCAAGGTCTTCGACTTCGACAACGACGGGGATTTCGACATGTTCGTCAGCGACATGCACTCCGACATGAGCGACGATGTCCCTCCGGACAGGGAGAAGCGCAAGGCCAACATGAAGTACCCGCCCGAGTTCCTGCGCGACGAAGGCATGAGCGTGTTCGGCAACGCCTTCTACCGCAACGACGGCGGAGGCGGGTACACCGAGGTATCCGACGCCGTCGGAGCCGAGAATCTGTGGCCCTGGGGATTCAGCGTCGGAGACCTGAACGCCGACGGCTTCGACGACGTCTTCATTGCATCGAGCATGAACTACCCCTTCCGGTACGGGATCAACAGTTTGCTGGTCAACAACTCGGGGCAGGGCTTTCTCGATGCCGAGTTCATTCTCGGGGTCGAGCCGCGGCGCGCAGGGCGCACCGCCAGGCCGTGGTTCCTCCTCGACTGCGACGACGAGGCGAACGCCGGCCACGAGCACTGCGCCGACCGCACCGGAGAGTTCGTGGTCTGGGCGGCTCTCGGCTCGCGCGCCTCGGTTTTCTTCGACCTCGAGGGAGACGGCGACCTCGACATCGTCACCAACGAGTTCAACTCCGAGCCGATGGTTCTGGTCAGCAACCTCTCCGAGAAACGGCAGATCCGCTACCTGTCGGTCCAGCTCCGGGGGACCGAGTCCAACAGGAGCGGCATCGGGGCGGTAGTCGAGGTCGCGGCGGGAGAAACCAGTTACAGGAAGATCAACGACGGACAGTCGGGGTACCTGTCGCAAAGCGACATGCCCCTGTATTTCGGACTCGGGGAAGCGGCCGAGGCCGACCGCATATCGGTGCGCTGGCCATCTGGGAAGGACCAGGTCCTGGAGGGACCGTTCCCCTCCGGCCAGCTGGTGACGGTAACCGAAGAGTAAAGCCGCTTCCCGGAAGCGGAACTGCCGGGCTTTCAGCGGCGGGCAAGCTTCGGAAGCATCATCCTGAGAAAAGGTGAGCGCGAGACGGCGCGGCGCCGCGGCTCCGGTTCGAGATCGATGAACAGGGGGGCGGGCTGTCGTGCCGCATCGACGAGAAAGGCCTCGCTGCGGTAGATCTCCTGCAGGATTTCCAGGTAGGCGGGAAGGTCCAAGAGAGCCCCGGCGGCGTGCGGCGGGGAAAAGCAGTTCGGGCACCAGCCGGCCGCGTCGCTGAGGTCGAACAGCTCGCGCGGCTGCACGTTGATCATCAGGTTCGAGCGCGCCGCGTACTCGTTGACCGGACGGTCGTCGACCAGGGCCGGCACCGGGGCGGACAGCCGTTCCAGGGTTCTGCCGGAAGCGACGAACGTCCCGGCCAGCTCTGTCGGGGTCCCCATGAGGATCGAGCCGAGATCCTCTGCGACTTCCGGGCGCTCCTCGAGACGCCGGGCAACTTCTTCGATATCCAGCTCGAGCGCCGGACCCCGGATCCCCAGCAGAATCAGGTTGCGGTGCGATCCCAGCAGCACCGCCCGGGGGAAGAGGTCGACGAAGGCGCGGATCAGGGAGAACGTCCCCTCCGCAGGCAGCTGGTGGGCCGGCAGCCACTGCGACATGAACCCCCCGGGGCGCAGGCGGCTGCGCGCCAGCCGGTAGAATTCCCGCGTGTACAGAGAAGCGGTTCCCGCCATGTTGATCGGCGGCGGTTCCAGCGCGATGAGGTCGTAAACCCCCTCCTCCCGCATCAGCAGGTGCTGTCTGCCGTCGTTGATGAATACGCTTGCGCGCGGGTCGTTCAGCACCCCTTTGTTCGAAACCTCGAAGTAGCCGGCGTGCTCGAGAATGCCGCGCGAAAGATCGGCGACCTCGAGTCTTTCCACGCTCGGGTGCAGCGAGGCGGCGTGCAGGGTGTTGCCGACCCCGAAGGCGATGTTGAGGACGCTGGCCGGCTCCTCGTGCATCAGCAGCGGAATATGGGCCGCGGCCCTCATGTAGCGCTGGTTGAGCAGCAGGGTCGATGACATCGGGTGTCCGTTCGTGAGCAGCCGCCTTCCCTGTCCGCTGCGTTCGCTGACCACCAGGGTCTCGTTGATCCCCTCGTGCGCCGTCAGGATGCGCTCCCCCCGCGAAGCGAGGCTGAAGTCGAATGAGCGGAGAAGCAGGTGGTCGGCCGGAAGGGAGCAGAAGGCGGCAACCGCCGCCGCCGCTGCCGCGGGACCGGCGAGCAACGGCCCCCACCCGGAACGGGATGGGGGGCGGTCGTTTCGGGCGACCGCGACAAGGGGGGCGATCCCTGCCACGGAGAGGGATGCGAGGATCGCGAAGCAGTTCTGGACACCGAACAGCGGCAGGAGCAGGAAGCCCGCGGCCAGGGCCCCGGCGACGTTGCCTGCCGTGTTGGAGAGGTAGAGGGCGCCCGCCCGCGCCCCGACCGAACCCCGGTAACGCTGCACCAGGCCGTTGGCCAGCGGGAAGGTGAAGCCCAGGCAGAGCGAGGGAAGCCCCACGAGCAGCAGGGCGACGCGGAAGTTCGCCCACACGTCCATCAGCCAGCGCCCCGCTTCCGAGGCCTGTTCGTACCTGTCCATGACCGCGTTCGCGTACGACACGATGAACCCGGAGTCGTACCCCGCGGCGAATCCAACCGTGGCGATGGCGAACAGCGACTGGGTCAGGGCGTAGGCGAGGGCGGGCCTGCCCCAGCGCCTGTGGGCGGCTCCCCCGAGGAGGGCGCCGAGCCAGATCCCCAGCAGGATGACCGTGAGAACGATCGAAAAGACCGCCCGGTATCCCCCCAGCAGGGAGATCAGCAACCTGAACCAGACGATCTCCATACCCAGCGCCGCGAAGCCGGACAGAAACAGGGCCGCGGCGGTCAACCGCAGGAGTCGGGTATCGGTTCCCGACGATTCCGGACTTGGGCTGTCGTTCCCTTCGGCAGGAGCGGGCGCCGCCAGCCTGGAGATACGGCTGGCGCACAGCAGGGCCACGGCTCCCGCTCCCCAGTTGAGGGCGACGGCGGCGAGCTCGGTGTTGAAGACACCGATGAGGGGAACCAGTGCGAGGTCGGTGAGAAAGGCGCCTGCCGCGGCTCCGAGGGTGTTGAACCCGTACAGCAGCCCGACCTTCCAGCCGGCAAGGCCGATCTCGTGGGCAACGAGATGGCGGATCAGCAGCGTCAGGGTTCCGCCCATCAGCAGGGTGGGCGGGGCGAGCAGGATTGCCGCGGCCCCGAAGCGGAGCAGGTGGGATGCGGGCGACAGCTCGAACCAGCCATTGCGGCCGGGGACGTAAGTCGACCCCCAGGCGGAGAGAGCGGTGAGCTCGGGCAGGACCATGGCCACCAGCAGGCACCAGAGACCGATCAGGAACTCGGCGTACCCGTAGAACCGCAGCGGACGCCTGGAATCGGACAGGAAAAGCCGGTCCCCCCAGCGTCCGATCAGGTAGCTTCCGACGCCCAGCCCGAACATGAACACCGCGGTCACAGCCGCGGCGGAGTGGACCGTGTTTCCGAAGACGTTGCCGAACAGCCGGACCCACAGGACCTGGTAGACGAGGCCGCTGACGCCGGACAGGAAGAAGACCCCGAGGACGGTGGCGGTGTGGATCATTTCACCTGTCCGGAGACGGGGAAGGAGGGCAGCCGGGAACCGGGAATCGGCTTCGACCTCGAGAAGTTCAGGGGAGGCCGTGACCCGTTGTCCGACTGTCGGCGGGCCTGCAAAAACAGTATGCTCAAATCAGTCTGGATCCTGTATCGAAAGGCACCTGCCGCCGAGTCGGCCCGGGATGAAAAAGTCCTGTCTTTTTTCCGGAACCGCGATCGTCTGTGCTCACCTCGCAGCGGGGGAAGCAGCGGCGCAGCCGGGGTACAGCATTCGCGGAAATCAGGTGGTTGTCAATTCGCCGGGCCACTGGAAGAACTGGGAGTTCGCCGAAGGGACACTGGAGATCGGTTCCTCCGGCGGGCTCCGGCCCCGCCGCTGGCGCCGGCCGGCCAACGCCGTTCTCGACATCGTCGATCACCTGCGCTGGATTCCGCCGGAAGGGCTGGCTGACAGGGACCCGGCGGGAATCACCCTGCTCGATGCGGTTCAGGGCGTCTCCAATCGCGAGGGGGTCGTCAACGCCCTCGACGGCGACATGAACACTTGGTGGGAGCCGGAGTTCCTGTCGAGCGAGGTCGAGCTGGCGACCCAGTGGTGGTTCATCGTCGACCTCGGCCGCATCGTGCTGGCGGACCGGATCGTGTTGAAGTTCGTCGACGAGAGCCTTGGGGATCCCTTCCTGCTGTTCGACGTTCTGGTCTCCAACGGCCAGGCTCCCGGGGAGGCTCCGGCCAGCGGGAATCTCGACTTCCGGCCGGTCATGCAGACCCTGCATCGCAACAAGTACCAGCGCCTTTTCGAGATCGACCTTTCCCAATACGACCCGGCGGCGGTTTCCCGCTACTTCGGCAGCGGGTCCGATCTCCACCAATGGGAACTCGGCGAAGCGGCGAGAAGGCAGGCGGCCAAAAGGGCGGTCCGTTTCGTCCAGGTGGTCGTGCACGGCAGCGATTTCGACCGCGGCCGGGAGATCGGGGAGGAGGCGTACGAGCAGCTCCTCGAGGATGCCCCGGAAGAGGCCGGGGCGATCGATTACCTCAAGCGCCTTTCGGCCGGTGGTGAGATCGTCCTGGACCGGGAGGACTACGAAAGACTGCCTGCGCCGCTTCGGGCGGGGGTCCGCTACTACCGGCGGGAACGGCCGCGCCTGGCCGAGCTGGAAGTCTGGGGTCCGGGTGACGACCTGGCCAGCGGTATCGTCCGCCGCGGGGGATCAATGGTCAATACCGCCCGGAACTCCGTGAATCCGCTGAATCTCATCGACGGGAACATCGAATCGCAGGAGCGCATGGGTATCCGCAGCCGGGTTGACCCGGACAGGCTGACGGCCGAGATCTTGCTCGACCTGGGCTCGTTTTTCTGGATAAGCGGTTTGAGATTGGCCGGGGGCCGGGGCGAAGCCCGCGAAGCCAGATTGTGGAACCAGTACCGCCTGGAGGTTTCCGACGGCTCCAGGAAGGTGGACGGCAGCCTCGAATGGCTGACGCTGGCCGAGAGGAACATGGGAAGTGGCTTCGGCAGACGCGTAGCACTGAGTATCGAGGAGTTTCAACCCGTCATCGCGGGGTTCTTCCGCATCGAGTGGGACCTGTCGCAAGGATATTACAGCAACGCCGCTTTCAGCGAGCTGCAGCTGTATGGAGAGGGGTACCAACCCCGGGTCGAGCTGACATCCGGCCTGATTGAACTCGGCGGCGGCCGCAACCTGACCACCATCGAGTGGGACTCCGACCTCCAGCCCGAAACCCGCGTCGAGGTGCAGACGCGCACCGGGAACAGCCTCGATACGCTGCTGCACTATTTCAAGGCCAACGGGACGGAGGTCTCCGAGGCGGCCTACAACAAGATCCGCTTCTCGTGGCAGAAGGGAGACATCGTTCCCGAGGCGGTGGCGGCCAGCGACTGGGAGCCCTGGAGTGAGCCGTACGAGGCGGCCTCGGGGAGCGCGGTCACCTCGCCGTCTCCGCGCAGGTATCTCGAGATCCGGGCGCGGCTGCTGTCCGGGGATCCGGAAGCCTTCGCCACCCTGGACGCGGTGCGCGTGAACTTCTCGGGACTGGTTGCCGGCAGCCTGCACGCGGCCCTGACTCCGACCCGGGTCGATTCCCTCGGAGTGGAACGCAGCTTCAGTCTGCTCGTCGAGCTCGGTCCCCTCGAGCAGGGGTTCGACGAGCTGCTGATAACGCCGCCGCCCGGAATGGAGCTGAGCTTCGACCCTGTCGGCGATCCGGTGTTCGCCGGTCCGGCCCCGGCGTTCGGGGAAGGGGACGGCCCCGGCGGTTTCCGCCTGGAGAGGGTGCGGGTGCTGTCTGACGCCCCGGACAGTCTTCACCTGGCGTTCGCCGCGGTCGATCCGGAAGTGGAGGTATTGCGCGTCGATTTCAGGGGGGTCCTGCTGACCGCGGGAGGCCGCCTGCGGGCGCAGCTGCGCAACTCGGAAGGAGAGGGTTTCTGGCAGCCCGTCGACGAAAAGGTTCCGCGCACCTCGCTGCAGCTGGTCGCCGTGCCGGAGCGCAAGAGGCTGCTGGGCGACCTGACCGTGAGGCCGCCGGTGTTCTCTCCCAACGGGGATGGTGTCAACGACGAGCTGCGGCTCGTTTTCACGGTGATGATGGTGGCGGGCGGCGCCGCGGTCCAGGCGGAAATTTTCGACCTCGCCGGCCGTCGCGTGCGGCGTCTGGAGGAGCGTCGGGAGGTAGGCGCGGGCGCTTACTCGATGGCCTGGGACGGCCGCGACGACGAAGGGGAGCTCGTGCCTCCGGGGGTATACGCGGTGCGCCTGAAACCCGCCGTCGACACCGCGGATACAGGCGTGGGAAACCGGGAGTTGCTGCGCACCCTTGCCGTCGTCTACTAGCGGGACACAGCAGCGCCGGACCAGGGCTTCAACTGGTTGATATTCAGGTTGTTAGGATACAAGCTCCCGGCTTTTTCCCAGACCGGGGATTTTGTAATTTCAATGGATGTGGGTACGAGCGATTACGGATGGATCTCCATGAAAGCTACCTTCACCGGAAGACCGGGACTAACGATTGATCTGGAGGGCAGGCGCCGATGAAAAGATTCTGTCTGTTTGCCGGAAGCGCGATCATGCTGGGGAGTTTCCTGCCCGCGGGAACCGCGGCGCAGGAAGGGTACAGCGTTCTCGACAACCAGGTGGTCGTCAACACGCAAAGTCACTGGCAAAACTGGGAGTTTGCCGAAGGGACGCTGGAGATCAGCCCTTCCGGGGAGATTCGCCCCCAACACTGGCGCCGGCAGACCAACGCCGTTCTCGACATCGTCGATCACCTGCGCTGGAACCCGCCCGAGGAGCTGGCGCGCAAGGACCCGGCGGAGATATCCCTGCTGGACGCCATCCAGGGTGTCTCCAACCGCGAGGATGTCGTCAACGTGTTCGACGGCGACCCGACCACGTACTGGGAGCCGGAGATCCCGTCCGGTGATTTCAACCTGGCGACGCAGTGGTGGTTCACCATCGATCTCGGCCGCATCGTGCTTGCCGACCGGGTCGTGCTGAAGTTCGTCGACGAGGGAATGGGGGATCCGTTCCTGCTTTTCGACGTTCTGGTATCCAACGGTCAGGCTCCCGGGACCGCCCCGGCGAGCAAGAGCCTCGACTTCCGCCCGGTCATCCAGACGCTGCGGCCCAACAAGAGCCAGCGTGTTTTCGAGGCCGACCTTTCCGGATCCGATCCCCCGGTGGTGGCCGGGGGAACCACCGCCCAGGCGGCTTCGCTGCTGGCGCAGATCCAGGGAGTCGGGACGGACGCGGAAAAAAGGTCGGTGCGCTTCGTCCAGGTTGCAGTGCACGGCAGCGACCTCGACCGCGGCCGGGAGATCGGCGAGGAAGAATACAATCGCCTTCTCGAGGAATCCCCGGAAGACGCCGGGGCGATCGATTACATAAAGCGCCTTTCGAACGGCGGCGAGGTCACCCTCGAACCCGGGGATTACGAACGGCTGGACGAGGATCTGAAAGGGGGCATTCGCTACTACCGCCGGGAACGGCCGCGCCTGGCGGAACTGGAAGTCTGGGGTCCCGGCGACGACCTGGCGAGCGGGGTGATTCGCCGCAAGGGCTCGATCGTCAACTCCGCCCCCACTTCGGTGAATCCCCTCAACCTCATCGACGGCAACATCGAATCGCAGGAGAAGATGAGGCTCAGCAACTCCGATCCGAACCGGCTGACCGACGAGCTGTTCATCGACCTGGGTTCCTTTTTCTGGATCTCCGGTTTCAGGTTGGCCGGCGGCCGGGGCGCCGCCCGCGCCAGGTCGTGGTTCGACTACCGCCTCGACGTTTCCGACGGCACCAGGGAGGTGGACGGTGGTCTCAGGTGGCTCACCGTGGCCGAGAGGAACGGCGGCCGCAGCCGCATCATCCTGAACATCGAGGAGTTCCGGGCGGTGACCGGAAGGTTCTTCCGCATCGAGTGGGACGTCGGGTTCGAAGCCCTCCCGCGGGACAATCTCGGCGACGCCCTGCTCAGCGAGCTGCAGCTGTACGGAGAGGGGTACCAGCCCCGCGTCGAGATGACCTCCAGCCTCATCCAGCTCGGGGGCAGCCGCAACCTTACCACCATCGAGTGGGACTCCGACCACCAGCCCGGCACCCGCGTCGAGGTGCAGACGCGCACCGGGAACTCGCTCGACACCCTGCTTCACTACTTCAAGGCAGACGGGACGGAGATCTCCGAAGCGGCGTACAACAAGATCCGCATCAAGACCCAGAAGGGACCCATCGTTCCCGAGGAGGTGGCGGGAGGCGACTGGGAGCCCTGGAGCGAGCCGTACGAGGTGGCCTCGGGGACCGCCATCACCTCGCCGTCGCCGCGCAAGTACCTCAAGGTCCGGGCGCGGCTGCTGTCCGACGATCCGAATGCGTTCGCCACCCTGGACGCGGTGCGCGTGAACTTTTCGGACCCGGTGGCCGAAAGCCTGCAGGGGCAGGTGATCCCGACCCGCGTCGATTCTCTCGGGGTGGAGCGCGGTTTCAATCTCCTGGTGGAGCTCGGCTCCCTCCGGCAGGGCTTCGACGAGCTTCTGATTACTCCGCCTCCCGGAATGGAGGTGCGTTTCGACCCCGGCCGCGATGCGGTGTTCGCCGGTCCCGCCTCGGCCTTCGGGGAAGGGGGCGACCCCGGCGGCTTCCGCCTGGAGAACGTGCGCCTGTTGTCCGACGCCGCCGACAGTCTCCACCTCGCCTTCGATGAGGTTGCTTCGGAAGCGGAGGCGTTGCGGGTCGATTTCAGGGGGATCCTGCTGACCGCGGGAGGCCGCCTGCAGGCGCACCTGCGGAACTCGGAGGGGGAGGGTTTCTGGCAGCGCGTCGACGAAAAGATTCCGCGCAATTCGCTGCAGCTGGTGGCGCAGCCGGAGCACAAGCTGCTGTTCAGGGATCTGGCGGTCTCGCCGCGGGTTTTCTCCCCCAACGGCGACGGGGTGAACGACGAGTTGCGGCTCGATTTCACGGTGATGATGGTGGGGGCGAGCACCGCGGTCGCCGCCGAGATCTTCGATCTGACGGGCCGCCGGGTGCGGCGACTGGAAGAGCAGAGGGAGGTCAGCGCCGGCGGCTACTCGATCGCCTGGGACGGCCGCGACGAAGCGGATGAGCTGGTGCCCCCGGGGTTGTACGCGGTGCGCCTCAAGCTCGCCTCCGACACCGGGGGTACCGGCGTCGGCAGCCGGGAGCTGCTGCGCACGGTTGCCCTCACCTATTAGCGCCGTCCAGGGTGGCTTCAGCCCGTATTCCCGACGATGCGAGACGGCGGATCAGGCGGAAGCTCGGATATGCGCTTCTCGGCTCGGTAACCGTCTGCCTGGGGGTAGCCACCGGTTACCGGAAGCCCTACCCCCTGTCGGAGCAGCCGCAACCGCAACACCGTCCCATAGAGGCGGCCACCGGGGATTTCGTCTCCTCGAGGGCCTGCCGCTCCTGCCACCCGGGGGAGTACGATTCCTGGTGGGCGTCGTGGCACCGCACCATGACGCAGGTCGCCACCCCCCGGAGCGTCGCCACCCCGCTCGACGGGGTCACCGTCACCACCGGATCCGGACAGTACCGCTTCAGCGTCGAGGACGGCGAAATCTGGGTCGAGTTCGAAGATCCGGATGCCCCCGGTCCCGGTTCCCGCCCCTGGATCAGGCGGCGGATCGTCATGACCACCGGATCCCACCACTTCCAGGCCTACTGGTACGAGGCAGGGGATTTCGACCGCTCCCTGCGCATCCTCGACGCCGCCTACGTCATCGATACCGACCGCTGGATGTACATCGGCTCCGTCTTTCTCAAGCCCCCCGATCCCATGCCGGGGGTCTCCGGACTCTGGAACGCCTCCTGCATTCTCTGCCATACAACCGGCGGCAATCCCGGGCTGGTTTCCGAGGGTTTCGATTCGGAGGCAGTGGAGTTCGGGATCGCCTGCGAGTCCTGCCACGGCCCCGGGGAGGCGCACGTGCGGGCGCGCCGTTCCCCGGCGAGCCGCTATGCCTTCCACTGGGGTGACGAGGCGGACCCGACCATCGTCAACCCGAAGCGTCTGGAGCCGGCGACCCAGTCCCTGGTCTGCGGCCAGTGCCACGCGGTCTTCGATCCCAAAAGCGACGCCGACTTCACGGCCTGGAAAACGAACGGCTCCCCGTTCCGGGCCGGGGACGCGGAGCTGCCTCTCCGCGACGTGAGTTTCGAGGGTGAGCAGTACTTCTGGCCAGACGGCCTGGTGCGCGTCACCGGGAGGGAGTACAACGACCTGATGCTCTCCCCCTGTTTCACCCACGGCGATCCGGATCGCGGCATCATGACCTGCCTTTCCTGCCACGAGATGCACCAGGATCACGGCGATCTCCGCCCGGCGAAGAACTGGGCGAACCGCCAGTTGAAGCCGCGCATGGAGGGCCCCACGGCCTGCGTTCAGTGCCATTCCGGCTTCGACGACCCCGAGAGCCTGCAGGGGCACACGCATCACCCGCCCGAGTCGGCCGCCAGCCAGTGCATCAACTGCCACATGCCGCACACAACCTGGGGACAGCAGCGGGCGATCCGCAGCCACGCCATCACCTCCCCCGGGGTCGCCGCCGCGGTGGAGACCGGGCGTCCCGACGCCTGCAACCTGTGCCACCTCGACAGGACATACGCCTGGACCGCGGCTCACCTCGAGGAGTGGTACGGCCAACCGCAGCCGGCCCTCCCCGGCGACGAACGGGACGTCGCCGTAGGTCCCCTGCTCGCCATACGGGGGGACGCCGGGCAGCGGGGGCTCATGGCCTGGTCCTTCGGCTGGGAAGAGGCGCAGGCGGCGGCCGGCTCCTGGTGGATGCCGCCCTTCCTGGGACTGTTGATGCAGGACTCGTACGACGTGGTCCGCTACCGCGCCCACCGGACCCTGATGGCGATCCCGGGATACGAGGACCTGGCGTACGAGTTCGACTCCCCGCCGCGGCAACGGGCAAGGGCCCTGCGCGAGCTCAGGAGAACCTGGCGCCGCGCCGCGGCCGGGGCCGATGACCCCGGGCTGCTGATGCGGTCCGGGACCGTCGACAGCGGCGCCCTGCAGGGGCTCCTCAGCCGCCGCGACAACCGGGTAGTCTACCTTCAGGAGTGAGGGGAAAGATGGATTCCACGAGGGACGCCCGGCGGATTGCCGGCCGCAACATGCGCTTCGGATGGTTCGCCCTGCTCCTCTTCGCGACCCTGGGGATCGCCCTGGAGACGATGCACGGTTTCAAGATCGGGTGGTACCTCGACGTCGGGAACGAGGTGCGGCGGCTGATGTGGAGGCTCGCCCACGCCCACGGGGGGCTGCTGGCGATCGTCAACATCCTGTACGCCCTGGTTTCGGGGAGCCAGGAGGACGCCGCGGCCGAGCGCCTGGCGAAAGCCTCCCCGCTGCTTATGGCAGCGGCAGTGCTCCTTCCCCTGGGGTTCTTTCTCGGGGGAATCTGGACCCACGGCGGCGACCCGTTCATCGGCATTCTACTGGTACCGGTCGGGGCGCTCTGCTTCCTGGCCGGACTCGCCCTCACCGCCTCCGGACTGCGCCGGAACAAGTGACCGGTCCGGGTCTTCCCCCCGGGCCAAATAAAACTGAGCAACCATTCCGGCCTGGGCGGCCGGTATTGAAAGCGAGGAACACGCATGTCGTTTGCCCCTTACGCGCCACCTGACACGACCCGGTCCCCGATGGGAGACTGGTCGGTCACCGTTCTCGGCAGCAACGGAATCCGCCTGTCGAAAGGGACCCACTTCCACCTCGACGAAGGGCCGGAGTTCGCCTGGCTCAGCATCTATCGAGCCGCCGCCGGGGGCCGCCAGATCGATATCGTGCGCCAGCGCAAGGCCGAGGTGTCTGTCGAAGAGGGGGACGCGGTGGTGCGCTGGCCCCCGTGTCCCGACAACAACGTCCGCCTTGCGGTGCGCTACCGCGTTTTCCCCGATCAGCTCGCCGTCGAGATGCGGATTCAGGCCGAAGCCCTGGAGGCCTACGCGGCCTACGAGCTGTTCGTTTCGAGCTACTTCAACCCCTACCTGAAGCCGCGCTTTGCGCTGCGCGACGCGAGCGTCGACCCGGCGGTCGGGATGCGCTGGTACGAGACCGCCTGGTGCGGGGAGTTCAACGACGAGGCGTGGCCCCGCGACGACGGGGCGCGCCGCATCTTCCTCGACGGGCGCTGGATGACGAAGCCGTCCCAGAACTGGATGCTGGGACCGGACTACGCGCTGCCGCTTATGACGCAGCAGCACCGCTTCGGTCCCTCTGTCATCTCGATGGCGAGGCGCCGGGACTGCATCGGGCTCTCGGGGTACAACGGCTACCACAACTCGCAGTACTTCCACCTCTTCGGCCGCGACGCCGGTCCCGGGGACCTGCTGGAGACGACGGTGAGGATCGAGATGGTCGAGGAACGGCAGGAAAGCCTCGACGACCTCGCGGTGAGGCGCTGCGAGGACTGGAGCGACGAAGGCTGAGAAGGGAGGGGCCGTCGGGATGCGGGGCGGCCGTCGCTCTCCCCCGCAACCTCTCTGCGAGGTGTCCGGACCTGCCCGGCCCCTGCAGGCGGTTCTCCCGCGGTCAGCAATGACGATGCCCCTGCGGGACCCGCGCGGATGAACGTGCTCCCCGGCTAACCCCAGGCCTCGACCAGCAGCTCGGCGATGCGGCCGTGGGTTTCTTCGACTTCGGTGAAGTCGCCGCGGTTCTGGTTGACGAACACCGAGACGGCGATCGCCCCGCTGTCGGCGTAGATGATGCCTGCGTCGTTGCCGGCAAGCGGAGCCCAGTCCCCGGTCTTGTGGGCGATGGCGACCCGGTCCCCGACGAACCGCGGCAGCCGCGAGCCGAAGGTCTGCCGCAGAAGAATCCCGATCATCCGCCGGCTCGACTCGGGGCCGGCCAGCTCGGCGTTCTCGACCTGCGCCAGCAGGTTCGCCGTCTCGCGGGCCGTGGTGCGGCCGAGCCATTCCTCCTGCTCCCCTTCGAAGGCGAAATCGCGCTCCCGGGCTCCGGGGTCGCGCGGGAACCCGCGCTCGAACACCTCGGCGTTGGACAGCGAGGCGTTGGCGGGATCGAGCAGCTCCCAGCGGCGGCGGAAGTAGTCGGCCAGGGTGTGCTGGAGGCGGGTTTCCGTGTATCCGAGCTCGCTCAGCAGACCGTTGACGCGCTCCAGGCCGACCCGGCCGACGACGAGATCGGTGGCGGTGTTGTCGCTGGTGATGACCATCTGGGTCAGCAGATCGCCCCAGGTCGGCTGCAGGCCGGGCTCGAAGTGTTTAAGGACCCCGGTGCCGTTGCGGAGATCCTGCGGGCCGACGGCGCAGCGGCTTGCGAGGTCGAGCCTGCCGGCTTCGGCGTCGCGGAAAGCGAGGACCAGCACCGGCAGCTTGATGACGCTCAGGGTGTCGACCGGCTCGTCGGCGCGCACCGCGATCTCGGCGCCGGAGGCCAGGTGCCGGGCGTACGCCGAGGTCCTCGCGTCGAGCCTGTCGAGCAGCTCGCCGATCCGGCCCTGCAGCGGCATGCCGGTCAGGACTCCCTCTCAGCCGGGGCAATCCGCATCCGGTAGACCAGCGTCCCCCCGGGCGGGACGAGGCGGCAGCGGCCGCTGTTGATGACCCCGGGGGGACCGTCCCAGGGCTCGACGCAGATGAAGCCGCGCTGCGGCAGGGTCCAGAACTGCAGGTGGCGGAATTCCGGGGAAAAGGACATGGAGACCGCTCCCTCCCCGGGTATGTCGAAACCGATTCTCCCCTCGGACGGCGCTTCGAGCCCGAAGTCGTAGGAGTCGCCGAGCTGTTGGCGGGGGAAGTCCGCCAGGCCGTAGCGGACCGCGGCCTTGCTCTCCCTCGGGCAGCGGAAGTAGGGGTGCCAGCCCGGCGCAACCGGCATCGGCCGCGGCGACCTGTTCTCGATCTCGAGGCAGAGCGACAGCTCCCCTTCGGCGACACAGGTCGTCTGCGTCAACCTGTGCGGAAACGGGTAGGTCTCGAGTACCTCGGGACCGGGCGCCAGCTCCATCCGGTGGCGGTCGCCTTCGTGCCCGGTGACCGTCCACTCGAGATCGCGGGCGAACCCGTGCAGGCCGAGCGAGGTTCCCGTCGCCAGGAGCAGGTTGTCGGCGAGGCGGCCGGCGAACGGGAAGAGGACGGGTATGCCGCCGCGGACCGGCTGGCCGCGGTCCTCGAAGCTGGCGCGGTCGAGGAAGAGGATCTCGCGTCCGGAGACCGCGAACCGGGTGACGAGCCCGCCGCGTCCGGGGACGATGGCCGCCTCCGTTCCGCCGCTGGAGATATGGTCGGCGCGCATCCCTGGCAGCTCGCTGAAAAAGTTGCTCCCCCGGCCCCGCCCGGTCGGACTTTCCAACGGGCCGGGCCGGTTTCCTCCGGTTGACCACTGAGTGAGCTTTGCGGAGAATTCCCCCGCGTCAATCGCCTGAAGCAACCGGAAATCTAAGACACGGGAGGCCTGTATGCGCCGCTTCACCCGGACACCCTGCTACAGCGGGCCGGACGACCCCGAAATCGGGCAGGTGAGGGGAACCCTCGAGCTCGGGGAAACCGTGGTCATCGAAACCATCGGCGGCAACGACCACGACTACGAGGCTGCCGGGGAGACCAGGGCAGGCCAGATCACCGCCGCCGCAACCCACCCGCGCCACTCGCGTCCCGGCGGTCCCTTCGCCATAGAGGGGATCGGGCCGGACGACTGGGTGGCTGTCGAGATCATCGACGTCAAGCCCGCTCCATACGGCTTCTACCGCAACGGCGGACCCAACTGGGGCAACTGGCGCTGCATCGCCCCGGTGCGGGACGGTCTCATCCACTTTCCGCCCGACCTCGTGGTGCCGGCGCGGCCGATGATCGGCGTCATCCAGCTGGAGTCCTGGGCCCCGAACGCCATCGATCACGGCGGCAACATGGACTTCAACTCCATCCAGCCGGGCAGCACCGTCCACATCCGCGCCCAGAAGCCGGGTGGGTTGCTGTCGCTCGGAGACGTTCACGCCCGCATGGGGGACGGCGAGCTGACCGGGGCCGGCGTGGAAATCGACTCCGCGGTGACCCTGAAGGTCGACCGCTCACCCGGTTTTCCCTGCAGCACCCCGGTGGTCGAGACCACCGGGGTGGTCGAGGCCCCGGAGGAGTGGCTGACCGGGGCGAAGGCGGATTCCTGGGCAGAGGCGCTGAAAGCGGCGTGGCGGGAGATGGTGGCCCTGCTCGTCGACCGCTACTCGATCTCGGTCGAGCACGCCAATCTCATCGTCGGCACCATCGGCGACGCCCGCCCCGGGTTCGCCACCGGGTACATGGGCGGCTACCTGACCTGCCAGATAGCGGTGACCAAGGAGTTGCGCCGCACCGGCCAGCCGTACGTGCCGTAGCAGGGCCGCGAGTTTCGAGACGAAGGGAGGGCGTCCGTCCCCGGCCCGGGACCGCCCTCCGGCGAAGGCCGGGACGCGCCGGCCGGAACCCTCCCCGCGACCACACCCGGGGGAACCTTCCAGGGAGCAGGGAAATGCCGAAACTGAGAATCGTCGGAGCGGGAACTCCGACCTGGACCCCCGACCGCTGGGGGACCTGCTTCGTCCTCGAGATCTGCGGCCAGCGCCTGATGATCGACTGCGGCCCCGCCTCGACCTACAAGATGTACAGGATGGGAATCCCCTGTACCTCGATAAACGATCTCTTCTTCACCCACCTGCACTCCGACCACGTCTCCGACTACCTCTGCTTCCTGATGACCCGCTTCGACCAGTGCGTCGGCACGGAGCCGGACCTCCGCGTCCACGGACCGCCGCCGATCCGGGAGATCACCGGGGCGATCTGGAGCGAGGAAAAAGGGGTGTTCTGGTACGACGTCCTCGCCCGCACCAACCACCCGATGAGCGTCCACGCCTTCCACATGCGCGGCGGCTCAGGGGAGCGGCCGGCCCCCGTGGTCGAGGTCGGCGAATACGGGGAAGGCAAGGTGGCCGACGGAGAGGGCTGGACCTGCCACGCCCGCCCGGTAAAGCACGCGCAGCCTTGGATCGAGTGTTTCGGGTTCCGCTTCGAGACCGACGAGGGGGTGGTCGCCTTCAGCGGCGACACCGCGCCCGCCGACGCCGTCGTCGAGCTGGCGCGCGGCGCCGACCTGTTCGTGATGGAGGCCGTGCACCGGGAGGAGAAGATCCGCACCTACCCGAGCGCGATCTCCGAGACCGGCACCCTGAGCGCCGGCCGCATGGCCGCCGAAGCCGGGGCCAGGAGGCTGGTGATCAACCACCAGTCCGTCACCCTCGAGCCCCCGGAAGAGACCACCCGGGCGATAGCCGAGGTGCAGGGGGTCTTCGACGGTCCGGTCTTCTGGGGGCGCGACCTGATGGACGTGGAATGGTGAGTCCCGCGGCGGGCATCCGCGGCAATCTCACCGGCCCGGAATGAGTCAACCCCGCTCCACGGCCCGGGAAGACGAGCGCGCCTCGATCACGATCCGCGGCATCGTCGTCGCCATCGCGACGATAGCGGGCTGGTACTGGTACCACAGCATAGTCGTCGGGATCACGGCCGGTTCGGCAGGCACCTACGTGCTTTCGAACTACCCGATGATGGCGATCATGCCGTTCGTGCTGTGGCTCTTCCTCAACGTCCTGCTCAAGCGCCTGATCCCGTGGGCGGCCCTCAGCCGCGGCGAGCTGCTCACCGTCTTCTCGGTGACCTGGATCACCGGCATCCTGCCGATGTGGGGCTGGAGCGACTACTGGGTCGCCATCCTCGGGGCCCCCGGGTTCAACGCCACCGCGGAGAACCAGTGGGAGACCCTCATCCTTCCCTACCTCCCCTGGAACGCGATGCCGGAGAACTCCCCCCGCGTCGTCGACACCTTCTGGCTCGGTCTCCCCGAGGGGGCCCCGCTTCCCTGGGACGCCTGGACCGGGGTCATGGCGCGCTGGATCGGGGCCTCGGTGGCGATGGTGATCTTCGGCCTCGGGCTGATGATCCTGTTCCAGCGCCAGTGGATCGAGCACGAGAAGCTGAGCTTTCCCCTCGCCCAGATGCCGATCGACCTCACCCGGGGGTTCGACGGTCCGCGGCGCATGCCGGACTTGTTCTACTCCCGCCTGTTCTGGGTCGGCTTCGGGATAGTCTTCCTGCCGCTGCTCTACAACATCGGCACCTGGTTCAGCCCCGGGCTGCCGCTGATCGAGCTCTACCAGAAGCGCTACCAGCTCGTGCTGCCGCAGCCGCTGCCGGCGGTCACCTTCCGGGTGCTGCCGATCGTCCTGGCCCTGACCTGGCTCTGCCCCCTGGACATTCTCGGCAGCCTCGTGCTCTTCTACTGGCTGGCGGTTTTCAAGATGGGGCTGATGAACCAGGTCGGGTTCACCGTCGGCTCGGCCGGGCAGACCATGGGCTCGGCGGACATCCTCGACCTCGAGAGCTACGGCGCCATTTTCGCGGTCGCCGCCTGGTCCCTGTGGCTGGCGCGCCGGCACCTGCGCGAGGTGGCCGCCTGCGTTCTCCACGGGGCCGGCGACCGCCGCGAGGTGCGCATCTACCGGGCAGCGGTGATCGCCATGGTCCTTTCCGGGCTCTACGTCGTCGGCTTCGGGGTCAGCCTGGGAGCGAGCGTGCCGGTCGCCGCCGCCTCCCTGGGGCTGATGACGGTGGTCTTCTTCGTGGTTTCCAAGCTGATCGCCGCGACCGGGTTCACCTACCTGATGGCGAGCTGGGCCAACTGCAAGGGGACCTTCTTCATCACCGAGCTGGTCGGCTCCTCCAACCTGTCGACCCGGAACGTCGTCTCCTTCAAGCTGTTCACGAGCAACGCCTTCTTCGGCAACATGCGCATCCCGGCGTGGCCGGCGATTCCCCACCACCTGCGGATTTTCTCGCTCCGCCGCCAACCGTTCCGGGTCTGCGCCGTAGTCCTGGCCGCCTTCGCCGCCGGCAGCCTCGTGACCTCCTGGTCGAGCATCGAGGTCGCCTACGACCAGGGCGGGGCCGTGCACCTGCCCTACGCCTTCAACGTCTACCCGCAGATCGCCAACCTGCTGAACAACCCGCGGGTGCTCGACATCGGCAAGTGGGGGATCTGGTCCGCCGGGTTCCTCGAGGCCGCGCTCCTGGCCTTCCTGCGCGGCCGTTTTCACTGGTTTTCCCTGCACCCGATAGGCCTCGCCTTCCAGAAGGCGACGGGCCCGGAAAGCTACTGGTTCAGCCTCTTCATCGTCTGGCTGGTCAAGCTGACGGTGCTGCGCTACGGCGGGGCCAGGGCCTACCAGGCGGGTAAGCCCCTGTTCTACGGGATCGGCATCGGCTACGCCGCCGGGGTGATCCTGTCGGGGTTCGTCGACGTGATCTGGTTCCCGGTGCAGGGTCACCTCGTCCACTACAAGTAGAAAGCCGTCAGGACCGGGCGGGAGGTTGTGCCTTCGCAGGCAAGTCCGGGTTCAGCGTGGCAGTCGGGGCGCCAGGCTCGCAAGGCGCGCCCGAACGAGTCGTGCAGGTGGTTACGGCGAGCGAAGGCAGATGGTTGCGGAGGCCGGATTCCCGCGGAATTGCGCGGAGGCGCTACACGAACGACGAGTGCCAGGGGAGCGGCAGGTTTCCCTGCGCCCCGGTGAAGAAGTCGACGATCAGCCAGAAGCCGGTGACGCAGATCTGGCCGCAGATCAGGCCGAGGAAGAACGGCCTGGTGCGGTTGTAGAGCTTCGGACCTCCGTAGCGCAGCACCAGCGACTTGATCCCCCAGGCTACCAGCACGCTGAACCAGACGAAGCTCATCAGCCGGTACTCGGTCACGGCGAACCCGAGCGGGTGGATGGGCCACCAGGTGAAGCGCACCCGCACCCAGGTCAGCAGGCCCATGACCGCGGCGCCGAAGCCGGTGAAGAGCCAGCCGCTGGCGCTGGGGAAGGTCGGGTTGGTGAGCGCGATCGCCATGTTCTTGCCCACCTGCTGCGGCACGTACACGAAGTAGAACTCCTGCAGGTTGATGCCTCCGTGGGCGTACGCCAGGGTGACGATGCTGTACACCGACCCTGCCAGGGCCGCCGCGGCGGCCAGGGCCGCGGCCCCGACCAGGGGTCTCTTGCTGCCCTTGATCTCGCCGGCGATCCTCAGGCTGTTGGCGAAGCAGATCATGAAGAAGATCCTCAGGTTCGCCGCCCACACGTAGGTGAAGCCGAGGGCGATTCCCCCCGAGACGCCGAGGGCGTGGGTGCCGACCCCGGAAACGACGAAGTCCCCGGGGGTCAGCGGCGTGCGGATGTGGGGCATCCCCCCCTCGACCGTGGCCCGGGTCAGGGCCATGAAGACGATGAAGACGGCGAACAGGAAGACCGGCACCACCCACCAGGGCAGTCCCGACGCCCACAGCCAGATGCTGACGACCGCCAGCCCGGCCAGCAGGCCGGTGACCGCGGTCCGGTACGACATCACCTCGCCGGCGTCCTCCTCGTCTCCCCCGGCGAACGCCCTCCGCCACACCCGCTTCAGGTGGTCCCGCGCCATCCACAGCCCCGACAGCACGAGGACGATCATCGCCCCCATGGTCTGGTGCGCCAGGAAGGGGCCCCCTTCGAAGGTGAAGCGGCTGAGCTTCTCGGTGCTCTCGATGCCGAGGATGTTGAACAGGCCGCGCTCGGCGTGGGCGAGCAGAAAGAAGACCCACAGCCCCAGGGCCACGTCGCGGTTGAGCAGGTAGGCGATGCCGACGACGCCGATGTTGAACATCACCAGCAGGTCGGTGGTGCCCCGGAACATGGCGAGCCGCGTAGTCCAGTTCCCCATGCCGGGAAGGGCGGGGAAATAGAAGTGCAGGGAGTGGATCGATCCGACGAGGAGGGGAAGGGCGAATCCCGCCCACATCACCGGGTTGCGGAAGAACGGTTTGATTGCCGAGCGGCGCTCGTCGTCCCGCAGCATCTCGACGGCGACCTGGACCAGCGGGTACAGCAGCTTCTCGTGCTCCATCCACTGCTTGCGCAGGATCGTCATCAGGCAGGCCGAGACCCAGAAGACCGCCAGGATCAGGATCGACCAGGCGATCAGCGGCTCCGCCCAGAGTGCCCAGGGCACCGGCTGGCCCTCGGGCAGGCCTTCGTAGAAGCCGCGCGACGCCTCCTCGCTCTGCGGGATCAGCCAGCCCGGCAGGTGGGGGTGGACGATTTCAGCCCACTGGTTCTCCGGGGTGGCGTAGTAGTGGACCCCGGCGATGATCGGCAGCAGGTACTCGGCGAAACCGACGGTCGGCACCGCGGTGGCGAGCATGGCCATGATGTATACGGTGGCCAGCTCTCCCGGGTCGAAGGCCCAGCTCCTGCGCGCCAGCCGCAGGGCGACGTTGAGCACCCCGACGAACAGGAAGAAGGTGAACAGGGCGATCGGGGTGTTGGCGTTGTGCGCCAGCAGCGACCCCTTGATGATCATGTTGGTGTACGGGGTGGCCAGGCCGATGAAGAGGGCCACGAGCAGGCCGACCAGGACGGCGCGCAAGGTGACGGCCCCCTCCGGGGAGGGCGTGTGCTGCTGCCGCAGGCCGGTTCCCGCCTGCCTGTCCAGCCGGGCCATCTTTCTTCGAGTCAGCTAAGGAAGCCGGGGTCGGCCGGTGCCTGCGCGCGTCGTGAAGCGGCGGCCGGATTCACGCGGAACTGCGCAGGCAGGCACTAGTGTCCCGTCGCAGAGATAGATTGACAAAATCGGGAGGCCGAGGCGCCCGGCTCACAAGGCGCCTGAGCGAGTCGTACCGAGGGTGTACGGCGAGCGAAGGCAACGCCGTGAGCCGGGATGGATCGGCATCCCGATGTCGAGATATTTCTGCGACGGGGCACTAGGGACCGGGGGCCTTGCCGTGGTCGTTCCTGGCGCGGCGGCGCAACTCGGCGCGCATCCTGGCGAGCAGCGGGTCGCCGGGAAGGGCTTTCTCCCAGTCGGCGAACACCTCGCGGGCCGCGGGGAGGTCGCCGGCCCGCATGTGCAGCCGCGCCAGGTGGTGGTAGGCGCGGTTGTTGCCGGGGGCCAGGCGGATCGCCTCGGCGAAGATGGGGATCGCCTTCTCCTGCCGGCCCGCCCGTTCGAACAGCTCGCCGGCGACGATGCGGTCGCGGTGCAGGGGTCCGAAGCTCAGGGCCTCCTCGATCCAGACCAGCCCCTCGTCCCGGCGGCCCATCCCGAACAGCAGCTCCCCGAGGCGCATGCGGAAGCGGCAGCTGCGCTCCGGCCCGAGCCCGGGCATGGCCATGGCCTCGCGGTACGACGCCTCGAGGTAGTCGGCGTACTCCTGCTTCTCAGGCGAGGCCAGCGGCGGCGGCGAGTCCGGCACCCGGATCCAGTGGTCGGTGAAGTCCATGCCGGCGAAGGCGTTCTCCTGCACCGGCATGTGGCAGGAGACGCAGTCGGAGGAGAGGTCGACGGGCTCCGAGGTGTGGTCGCTCTCCGGGTCGGCGTGGCAGCGCAGGCAGGAACTGTTGTAGTCGTCGCGCCCCGGGTCGGCGTTGCGGTGCGGGTCGTGGCAATCGAGGCAGCTCAGGGTCTCCTCGGGCGGCGACAGGCGGAAGCAGTCGCTGAGCATGGTGCCGGCCCCGGCGTGGCGGGCGAGTTTGGCTTCCCGCTTCATCGCGGTCAGGGGCTCGATGTCGCCTGCCCGCCGGTGGCACTGGGAGCAGAACCCGGTCTGCGCCGCCGCGGGAAAGCGCCCCGGGTTGAGTATGTAGAGCGAGTCGCTGCCGCTCGTCACCGCGTCGACGTGGGCGCTGCCGGGCCCGTGGCAGCGCTCGCAGTGGACCCCGAAAACCGAGCGGGCCGGATCGACCTCCTCCTCCCAGACCACCCGGGTGGTGTGGCAGTCGAAGCAGATCCGGGTCTCCTCGGGAGGGCGCACGTACCCGACCGGGTCGGGGTGCTGCGTCGATCCCGGGGTCATGATCCAGCTGTCGAAGACGTACGACCAGGTCACCCGCAGCTCGCGGCTCCGCCTGCCGGGCTCGAGAGTGACCGGGGTGATCGCGTGGCGCCCCGAGCCGAAGACGGCGTGAACGGGGGCCCGCGCCAGGCCGCCGTCTCTCGTCGGCCCCTCGAGCAGGACTTCGTCCCCGTCGCGGCGGTAATGCGGGGGACGGGGAGCCTCGGAGGCCTCCCACTCGGGCCACCGGACCGGAAGCTCGAGGGCCGCGGCAGAGAACCAGGTGTCGACGTTGTCGGCGGTGACCAGCTGCCCGGTGAGGAACATGTTGCTGCGCGGCTGCAATCCCGCCTCGGTTGTATGGCAGTCGGCGCAGCGCTCCGAGCCCACGAACTCGGCCTCGTACGGCAGCTGGATGCCCCCCTCCCCGAACCCGGAGAGGACGACCTCGCTGCTTTCAGAAGCGGCGGAGCCGGTCTGGGGGACGGAGGCCGCGGGGGCCGCGGTCGATGCGAGGATCGGCAGAAGGAGGAGCAGCGGCGGGGGGATGGAGGAGGCGAATCTCATAGGCGGGAGTGAAACCCCTTGCGGATGGACCATGCGCCCGAACCCGGACACCGCCTGAAAAAAGCTCCTTCCGCCAGGGAATTCGTGCCCTCAATATAGCCCTCCCCGCGGCGTTTCCGACACCGGAGCAACCGGGTCCATTCCCGGCCCGGGATTTCCCCGTACGTCCCCGGGGGGCGCATCCAATCCGCAGGGTCCTGCTGTCGAGGCGGGGTCCGGGCAGCAGCTCTCTTTGCGAGCCCCGGGCAGGCGCCCCGGATCGCCCCGGAAAAGCCGCCGAGGCGGGATCCGGGCAGCCGTTCACATGCGGGAGGTGCCGGAGCCGTGCGCCGTTCCCCCTCGCGAGTCGTGCGAACTCTCGACGGGACGACAAGGAGGCCGAGGGTTGATCAGTGCCGCCGCAGAAAGTATATGAGGTGCCCGGCGGATGGCGGGGAATGACCCCGGCATCCCTTGCCGCCCGTTGATTTTAGTTGCTCTCCAGGCGACCGCCCGGGCTGGCCGCAGCCCGGATGGGGTTTTCAACGGGCTGTCAGGCGCCGCCGTTCCGCGGCGTCCCCGGGGGGATAGCGGCGGTCAACCCGGGACGAAGCATAAAACCGATTCTTCGAAAGCGAGGCGACTATGGACGATCCCCGGAACAAGGAAACTTCCCCAATGGAATGCTGGATCTTCGTCTTCAACCCGCTCGAGCGCTACATGGCCGACTACAGGCAGATCTTCGACGCCTGGGAAGACGGCGGCGTTCGCGGCATCGTCGTCGGCCGCATGTACTTCATGCAGGAGGACGGCACCACGGTCCCCGCCTTTCCGCAGGACCCGAAGGCCTACGCCGGCCTCGGACTCGACCCTCCCGAGCCGGCGCCGCGCGACCAGGAGAAGGAGAAGGGGCTCAGCGCCATGCTCGACGACGCGCGCGCCCGCGGCTGGCACGTCATGGTCTTCGACAGCGGCACCACCGCCCACGTGCAGAGCCTCGTCAACCGCTACCCCCAGGTGCAGGGCGTCATCGTCGACGGCCCCGGCGAGAACCACTACGAGCTCGCCTGGCACCACGGCGGCGAGCTCTTCGAGATCCGCGACGGGGAGCGCGGGCAGTTCTCCGGCCTGGGGTTCGACGTCGACCGGCTCGAGCGCGGCATCGCCGGCATGCGGAACCGCTTCCACAACCTCACCCCCGACATGGTGCGCTACCACGCCGACGGCGGCACCTTCGGAGGCCTGATCCTGTTCGACATCGACGAGGACGGGCTCTACTGGCTGCGCGCCCGGCAGGCGAAATCCCTGGCCTCCTGGAAGCAGGCGCGCCAGACCCTCGACAAGGTCGACCGCCACGTCGAGCTCGGCGGCATTCCCCGCATCACCAGCTGGTCCTCGCTGACCGGCCAGAATTATCAGCAGATGGCCCCCTGGTTCGACTACATCTTCCCCAAGCACTACTACTGGCACCGCGGCTTCGACGGGCTCTACGGCACGGTGCAGCGCTGGGTGCAGAAGTTCGTCGAGTGGAACCCGTCGCTTACCGAGAACGACGCCTTCCTGCTGATGAAATCCCTCTTCGGAATCGAGCTGCCCGGCGTCGGTTCCCTCTACGACCTGGAGATGGGATTCCCCGAGGAGTTCTTCAGCGAGTTCGTCCACGACGAGACGAGGCGCGCCCTGGCGGCGATCGGGGATGCCGACAAGACGATTTTCTGGGTTTCTACAGGCCGCGGCCCCCATGCCGGCGACGCCATGCCGGCGCGCGACCTCGAGGGCATACTGAGGGCGACCCGAACCGCCGGGGCGAACCGCTTCCTGTTCCACCCCGATCCCGACCCGGGGCCGGCCGAGTGGACGATTCTCACCGAGATGTGCGGCAGGCGCTGGCGCCAGTCCCGGGAGGGGTACTGGCCGCCCGACTCGGACAGGCCGGACGAGTACCTGCGCTGACCGCGCGGCGCGGGCAACGGATTCGCCGCACCGGATCTGTCGCTGGGAGGTCGCTTCTCAACACCTCGACCTGCTCCCGTTGTCCAGGCAAGCCGCAGTCGGCAGGCATGGCGTCTCCGGTTCTTCGTCGATGAAAACGACTTGGCTTTGGGGAAAATGTTGGGCGGAGCAACAATCGCTGGGCCGGCCGTGCATCTTTTCGCCAGCGGTCTTGGCCCCACATTCGCGATCTCTTCAGAATTTCCGACCGGTAGAGGTGTATATGGAGGAACTGGTGGATAGCAGGTCGGCTCAACACCCCTGGCAATGGGCCGTCCGACCGATGGTCAGGTCCAGCTCCTTTGTGTCGGGTAGTGTCATGTGCATACTGCAGCAGGGGGAGGATGCAGTCCGGGTCTTCCTCTTTACACCCGGCGAGGCAGGGCAGATCACCAGCGACTTCAGGCCGGTTGTGCACAATGGCGACGGGAGGCGCTACGAACTCGCATTGAGGCGAGGTGGGGGGAATCGGCTCGGGTCTTTGAACGAGTACTCCACCGACACCGCACTACAGCTCACCGGCGAATGGAGCGTGGGAATCGAACGATTGTCCGTCGCTGCAAAGCGACAGCGGGCTCGTGACCTGACTGCCACATCCGAGGTCCGCACGCTGCCCTTCCCCAACCTTGGTGAACCCTACGCGTTCGACCTCGAGTCGACGCGCGGAAGGCTGCGATCAGAGGATTTTTCGGGCAGGAACGCGCTGTTCCATTGCTGGCATACCGGCTGCTCGCCATGCATCGCGGAGTTTGCAGCGCTGAAGGAACTCGCCGCAAGGTATCCGGATCTCCTCGCGCTGGTGGGCGTCAACTTCGACGACGACGCGGAGAAAGGGGTGGCTACAGCCGCCGAGCACGGTTTGACCTGGCCTCAGGTACTGGTGCCCCCGGACGACGATGTCAGGGAGTGTTGGCGGGCCGTCTCGACGGTGAGGGGGTTTCCCCGGAACTTCCTGGTAGGCCCGGACGGGTCGCTCGCAGGGGACATCACACATATCGGTGCCAACGCCGAGCGGGTCATGGAGCTCCTGGTCACACCCTGATGTCGTTTTCCTTGGACGACTGGTTCAGGATGCTTCACGACAGCCTGTGGCTCCGGCCGCACCGAGGCGGGGAGGCGAAGCAGGCTCAATCGGAGTGATCGAGAAGTTGGCGGCGCCGGCGAGCTCTCGGGTCAGGCAGGCCGGTCCTCGTCCGGGTGCCAGTGGGTCACCGCCACGTGGGTGGTCCCGTCGGCAGGGGTGATGTAGTAGGCGGTGAGGATCCTGCCGTCGTCGAGCTCGGCCGAGACCGGGTAGCCCACGTCCGCGGCAGCGAACCCGGGTCGGGCGCGCATCTCCGCGGGCCAATCGTTCGACACCGTGCCCCCGTCGTCGCGCAGTACGTACTCGTGCTCGAGGTCCCAGGTGGCGCCTCCGTCCTCGCTGATCAGGGCGCGCACTCCCATCGGTTGCAGCCGGTACCCGTAAGTGCAGAGGATGCGTCCGTCCCTCAGCCTGAGCAGGTGGTTGGGGTACCCCTGGAAGGAGGTCTCCACCGGGTGCGTCCAGGTGACGCCGCCGTCTTCCGACCATACCTCGAGGGAGTAGATACGGGTCTGCGGGGGATTGCCCCAGCCGCAGGCGTGGCGTATGTGGCCCAGCACCTTTCCGGGGGCCGCCTCGATCAGGGCCCATTCGTTGCCCACCCCTGGCACGCAGCGGTGCAGGCGCCAGGTCTCTCCGTTGTCGCTCGAGCGGAAAACGAGGCCGTCCCCGCCGTCGCTTCCCTGGGTGTAGACCGGAAACAGCCAGGTTCCGTCCTCGAGAACGGTGCCGCGCGGAAAGCCGGTCAGGGAGGCGTACCCCGGCACCGTCCAGGTGCGCCGCTCCCAGGTGGCGCCCCGGTCCCGGGAGCGGATCACCGACAGGCGGTGGCCGGCCACCACCAGCTTTCCCGGGAGCAGCCCGCGCACGATGTCGTCCTCGTGGATCTCCAGCCCCCGGGCTTCGGCCTCGGCCCGGCGCGACGGGTCCCAGCACTCGTACCCGACCGAGGCGACCGCCATCCAGGTGCCGTCCGGCAGGACTCCGCAGAGGCGGTCGTACTGCTCGCGGGGGGTGCTGCCGGGCCAGTTCGGCGGCAGGGCCGGGTCGTCGGATCGGACCCAGGTCTCGCCGTTGTCCGACGACGCGAACACCGGCCAGTCCGCCATCGCCATGTGATCCCCCACGGGGGAGGAGATGCAGCCGATGGCGAGCCGCCCTCCGGCGAGCTGGTGCAGCACCGGGAAGCAGTTGTAGCGGCCCTCTTCTCTCAGAATTACGGTGTGCTTCATCGTTTCTCTCCTGTGGTCTCGAGAATTTCCTTCGTGCCCCCGAACGATCCCCGCCCCGGATCACACCCGGTAGCGATCGACTACCTCCATGTTCAGGGTTGCGCCGAGTCCCGGAGCAGCGGGAATCGCCACCTGCCCGTCCCTGACGAGGATCTCTTCGTTCAGGATGGAAGCCTCGTGCAGGTGCTGCATCGACACGTGCCCGAGAACGGCGTTGGGAATCGCCGCGGCAAGGTGCAGCATGAACAGCGTCGAGATGCCGGTGCCGTCGTTGCCGAGCTGCATCCAGAACGGCTTGTCGCGGGCCCCGCAGACGTGGGCGTCGCGCTGCGTCGCGGCGGCCTGGGCGCCGATGATGAAGTAGTCGTAGGCCCCGGAGTGCAGGGCCTCGACCGCCTCCGGGGAGCCCATGTGATGGGCGAGCTTGAACCCGAGCTCGGCCTTGAGGCGGCGGTACCCGTCGATATCCCCCTGGTCGATCGGCGACTCGAGGCAGTGGACCTGGGGGAAGCGCCGCAACCGGCCCCCGATGTCGAGGGCGCGCTCGAGAGTGCCGAAGGTCTGGTTGGCGTCGACGGTGATTTCGTACTCCTCGGGCGCAACCTCGGCGATGGCGGCGACCTGCTCGACGACGTCGGTGTGGGCGCGGCGCTTGAACTTGTGGACGCGGTAGCCGGCGGCCAGGGCGCGCTCCGCCTCCTTCTGCAGCACCTCGGGTGGGAAGCAGTGCGACCACCAGGCGAGCGGGGCGGTGTCACGCGCCGGTCCGAGGAGACGGGCCAGCGGCAGCCCGACTGCCTGCCCCATGAGGTCGTAGAAGGCGATCTGCAGCGGGCCGGGGCCGTCGTCGTTGATGTACTCGAAGGGGGAACGGCCCTCGTACCCGGCGAGCTGATCCGCGTCCAGGGTCGCCCCTTCTCCGAGTCCGGTCAGGCCGTCGTCGGTGTGGACGAGGTACAGCGCCGTTCGCACCCGCGGCGGCACGCTGCCGCGGAATTCCCGTTCGAAGCGCTCCCGCTCAGAGGCGAACTCCTCGTCCGTGGCCCTGTTGCCGAGGCCCCAGCCCCTGCGCAGGTGCTCGACGACCTGCTCCTGGTAGGGCATGTCGATATCGATCCGTTCGATCCCGGTGACTTTCATTTTCATTCTCCCGGAAGAATCCGTCTCCCTTTGGACAGCATGGGTTACTAAGGTTGTATCATCGGCGGTTGAATTCCATCCTGGCGGCGAAACGGGAGACTCCGGAAGAGGTCGGCAGTAACTTCCACCCAGGTCGCAAAGAGGCCTGAAAGCATGAAAAACCGGGGGAGAATCCCGGGCAGAGCCGCAACCGCGGCAGCTGACGAGGACATGGCAAAAAGATGAATCTGGAAAAAGAGCACGAGGACTGCGTGGCCCGCCCGCGCCGGCTGCTGAACCACAACGACCCGGCCTTCTTCAACTACCGGCCATCGCTGCTGCCCCCGCGGGAGTTCGCCGAGGTGGTGCTCGACTTCACCCGGTGGGAGGAGTTCCGCTTCGACTCGGTGATGTGGGACGTCGACGGGGCCATGGCCTGCTACCCGAGCAGGTTCCTGCCCCACTACCCGGCCCTGAAGGAGTGGCTCGACGCCGGCAACGACTTCCTGCCGGACGTCGTGTCCCTTTCGCGGCAGCGCGGGCTCGAAGTGTTCCTGTCGTTCCGCGTCAACGCCGGCCAGGACCCCAATTACGACCTGGCGCCGATGCGCGGCAGCAGGGAGTGGCTCGTCGACTTCGAGGAGGATCCGGAGAAGCCGCCGCGGCTCGAGCTGCCGCGGCTGGACGGCGAGGTCAGCATGAAGAAGCTCGACTACGCCAACCCCGAGGTGCGCGCTTTCCAGCTCGGGGTGCTGGGCGAGCTGGCCGGCTACGACGTCGACGGGCTGCAGCTCGATTTCGCCCGGGGCGCCCCTTTCCTGCGGGTCGGCCACCAGTGGGAGCTGCGCGGCGAGCTCACCCGGTTCATGCGCGAGGTGCGCGAGATGATGATGCGGCGGTGGGCGGTGGAACGGGGGCGGCCGCTGCTGCTGGCGGCGCGCGTCGCCGAGTCCATCGAGGGGTGCCGCTTCGACGGCATCGACATCGAGACCTGGGTGCGGGAAGGGCTGGTCGATCTGCTGATCGCGGGGGCGCGCTCGTTCGACGTCGACATCGCCGCGTTCAAGCGGCTCCCCGGTTCGGATCGGGTGAAGGTGTACCCGTGCCACGACAACCACCATTCGTCGGACGGGTACAAGTGCACGCCGCTGCCCGTGCTGCGCGGACTGGCCTCGAAGTGGTGGCGCCAGGGGGCCGATGGCATCGCCGTCTTCAACTTCCGGTGCTCCGACGACCGCGCCGTGGAAGAGGCCGGACTGCGCCCGAAGCCGGTGAGCCCCTGCCACCTGCAGGACTGGGACACGAACCGGACCTTCCTGTCGGAGGCGGATGATCCGGATAAGCTGGCGGGAAAGAAGAAGACCTTCGCCCTGCAGCGGCGCTCCGGCGGGGCCCCCTGGGAGTTTGGCTACCCCGAGGACGGGATTACCGTCACCCACGCCTTCCAGAATGCCAATGCGCTATCTCCGCTGCCGGCGCGGCTGGGGCGGCACGGCAGGGGGGCGACCTATTTCAAGCTGTACGTCGGCGAACCGGCGAAAAGCCTGGGCAGTTGCGAGGCGCGGCTGCGCCTGCTGGCATCGGACGAGGCCGAGGACGGCCCGGAGGAACACCGGGTCGGCAGCGGGCTGATCCGGCGCAATCCCTACGTCTGGGGGGACGGCCTCTACACCGTTGCGATGTCGAGGGGGACCGCCGGGCGCCTGGAGGTCCGCTTCAACAACATCCGCCTGCGCCTGGCCGCGGTCGACGAGGGCTGGCTGGTGTATCCGGTAGCCGGCGCGGCGCTGGCGAGCGGCGAGAACCTGCTGACGGTGAAGCTCGAGGAAGGCGGCGAGGGGATCAGCATCGAGAAGGTGGAGCTGGACCTGGGGTAGGGGAATGGCAGTCCCACCAGGTCACCGCAACAGGGTCAACTTTCCGCGAACCAGGTTGGACTATCGATCAGTAGGCTACACCCACCACGCCGCCCGTTGTCGCCGTCACTGCGTCCGTCTCGACTTCGATCCGAAAATAGTAAACCCCGACTGGCACGCGGTTCCCATTTTCGTCGAGACCGTCCCAGACTCGCGTGAATCGACCACTGGCATCGTTACCCGCGTACCCTGACCGGACGAGGTTTCCCGACAGGTCGAAAATCTCGAACAACACCGGTCGCGCTTGGCTGATTTTCAGCAGGTTGTAAGACACCTCGAATTCGTCGTTCACGCCATCGCCGTCAGGCGTAAACAAGGCGTTGAACGGTGACACACGCTGAACGAGACCGGCGTCTTTCTGAAGGGTGCGCACATGGAGTTGACCCCCGAGCGAAACCGGATCGGCATCTCCGGCCCGCGCGGGCTGGTAAACTTCTTCAATGCCGTCCGCTCCAGGCCGCACGTCGCTCGCCCGGACGTCGAACAGCGTGCCGTCGCGGAATACCGTCGCCATGAAATCTATCTGCACAAAGCTGCCGGCCTGGACAACGCGCCGCCAGAGGTCGATGTCGAATCCACGATGGGGCCGTATGCGCGCGGTGTGGACCACGGGAAGGTCGTTTACCCGCACCTCGGCAATCCGGTGAACGAGCGCCGGAGTCAGCACTTCCATGCGCCTGAATCCGGTATCTCCGCGGCGCTGGTCGACCTGCACCTCCAGTGACAGTGAAAATCGAGTTTCCACTCCCGCCTCAACCGAAACCGGACTCACCTCGGCAATCAGGTCGTCGGCGATCGGCAGCGATTCGTACTCGAAGTCGAGCCGGCGCACGCTGAAGCCGGGAGTGCTGAGGAACAGTCTGAACTGCAGGTACCGCCTCGGTCCGGGAGAGCGCATGATGCCGTCTGCAACTGTCTCCCACTGGCTCCAACCGGGGTTGGGAAGGACAGGGCCCTGTTCGATCTCGATGGTCCCTGGGGAATTCGATATGTTGAAGTACCCGTCTCTTGTGGCTCTCTCGTGCTCGTCACCGCGTCTGATGAAGTAATGGACGGGCTCAGGATCCGGACCTGTGCGGGTCTGGATGATTACGGGCGAGCTCGCCGCGTCACCGCCGTTGACCAGCACCTGCCCCCATACCGGGAAGGCTCCGCGAATGAAGAACGGGTCCGATACGAACTCACCTCTCGGCAGGGTACCGTCAGAATAGACTTCGAGCTCGGCGAGCTCCCACGGCTCGCTCTCATCCGACGCCAACAGGATGTAGCGGACCGGGCGGGACGGAAAGCTGACGTCGATGACCGGTGATTTGTTGGCCCTGAACTGCCCGAACCGCGCAACAGGATCGTATGCCAGGGACAACATGGCCCCCGGGGCGGTGCCGTCATTGACGCCGATCTGAAAACGCCCGAGAAAAAGCGATCGATGTTCCCCGTCGAGGCGGGGGAAAAGGCGCATCCTGTTGACACCGAAGCTCGCTCCCAGGTCGACGTAAAGTCGTGCCCTGCGGCTCACCTCCTCATCGTCATCCGGGTTCCACACGGTCGCCGGATCGCCGTCGACCATGTTGGACAATCCGGGCCGGACAGCGAGCGCAGGCCCGAACTGTCCAGGAAAGATTTGCCTTTCGACTTCCGCGAGCACCCGGCCTCGGCGCGCTTGAAGCGTGGGAACGATGTTCTGGCGCGGCTGCACGGACCAGAGCCAGACGGAATCGGCGGAAACGGCAACGCCCGATGAACTCTCTCGCGCCCGCGACCAGCCGAGGTTCCCGTCGCCGATACTGAAAATCTCCGCCGCCTGGAGGAGAGCCGGGAACCCCAGCGCGGCCGATATCAGCACCGGCCGTGTCCGACAGCTACAAACCGCCATCATCTTGCAACCCCTTCGGAGAACGACTCGCACGGTCCGCACCTTGTCATCCATCAGAACAGAACCTCGACCCCCTGCTCCCGCAGAGCGGCAATCTGCCTGCTTGCGTCGTCGCTCGTCAGTGGGTTCCGGGCAACGTCTACGCGCTCGAGCGACTCGATGCCGAGCAAGGGCGCCAGATCTTCGATGAGGTTTCCTTGAGCGACCATGCTTCGAAGTCTTGCAAGGTTGGCAAGGGGGGACAAGTCCGCGACTTCGTTGAAGGAGAACTCCAGTACTGTCAGCCGTGTCATGTGAGCGATCGGCGACAAGTCCGACACGAAGTTGCCCGTAAAGCGCAAACTGTTGGTCCGCGCCGGCACCCGCAGAGTTGCCAGTACGCTTATGTCGCTGATTTCGTTGTGACTGAAATCCAGGTTCCGTATTTGCGCGAAGTCCTGCAGCGGCGTCAGGTCGCGCAAGCTGTTGTGCGAGATGTCCAGCTCGATCAAATCCCTCTGAGGATGTGTCCTGAGAAACTCGATGTTGTCCAAGTCGTTGTCGGACACGTCCAGAACCGCCGGCAGGTTCTCTTTCAAGGGGCTCATGTCCTCGATTCTGTTCGATCCGAGACGGAGGGTGCCGAGGGATTCCAGTTCGGCCACCGTCGAGATGTCGACGATGTAGTTATGGGAGAGATCGAGAACGAGCAGGCCCGTCACTTCCCGGAGCCCTTCGATGGACTCGATGCGATTGCGGGACAGATCGAGGATCTCCAGGTCGAAGAGGTTGGCAAGCGGGGACAAGCCTTCGATCCTGTTGCCCGCAAGATCGATCGTGGCAAGAGTTCGCAACTCACTCAGGGTTGAGATGTCGACAACCTCGTTATCCCTCAGCGAAAGGTACCCGAGCCGGGTCAGGCCCTCGAGTCCGGACAGGCTGACAACCCGGCTGCGGCTCACTTGCAGAACCCGAAGCTTTTCGAGCTCCCGCAGCGGTGTCAGATCACCCACCCGGGTGTTGTCGATTCGCAGGTTGTTGAGCTCCAGCGACTGTGAAAGCGGCCCCAGGTCGGTGACCGGATTGCTGTCTATGGCGAGGCTGTTCAGTGCGTGCATGGCTCGAGACCGCTCAGGTCGGTCACTTTCGCTCCCTCCGGGATGCGCAGAGACCGGATGCTCCGCAGATCTTCCCGAGTAACCACCCCCAGATCTTTGTCCAGTTCGTTTCGGATGATCGCTTCGAGAGCGGGATCCCTGAAAGAAACCGACTTCAGGGGCGTTTCGAAGGTGATCCTGACACCCTTTTTCAAGAGGGACTCGAGCTGCTGGAGAACGAGATCCTTGCCGATGGGGTTTCCCGAGAGTTCTGCGCTCTCGAGGGCGGGCAGCTCCGCCAGCGCGCTCACGTCGGTCAGCAGGTTGCCGGTGAGGTTCACCACCTCCAGCTTCCGCAACGCTGAGAGGGGCGACAGGTCCTTTACCCGGTTGAAGTCCATGTTCAGATGCGTCAACTCCGGCAGTCCGGACAGCGGCGACAGGTCGGTGATGCGGTTGTGCGAGAGATCGAGTATGCGAAGCCGACTGATTCCCCCAAGAAGCGCGATATCGGCAATCTGGTTGTGAGCCAGTCGCAACTCCTCCAGGTTGGACAGCTGCTCGATGCCGCCGAGATCGATGATGGAACCGTCCACGGCGTCCAGCCGGGACAGCGAGGACAGCTCGGCCTCGTCGATGCCGCCTCTCGGCTTGCCGAGGGCCGCCCGGACCGCCCCTTCGAGGGAACTGTCGGCGAAGGCGGCCCCGGGCCCGGCATCCGTTTGCGGCGCGATGGGAGTTCTGCCGTCGCCGCACGACAGCATCGCGGCTGCACACACAAACAGAAAACCGACGAGAACCGGGTCTGACCCAGTGCTCCTCCAGACCTGTTGATTGGCGAAGGTCACGGCTGCACCCCCGCGAAAACCGTCAGAAAACCGCGCGTGTGTTTCTCGGTATCTCTCGCCGCGAATGACCGCCGGCTGAACTGCAGACCGGCGATCGTGGTGAGCTCGTAGCCGAGGTACTGGCTCAGGTTGACAAGCTGCAACGCCAGCACGAGTTCCCCGAAACTGTCCTCTGCTCCGGGGGGCGTCGGGTCGAGGAGCTGTGCGAAGCGGTGGTACTCGACTCCGCCCTCGACGGAACTGCGCAGCGTGAGCGGCACGCGTCCGAGGGCCATCGCAAGCTGGCTCATTTCCAACCGTTTGGGCAGAAGACGCGAAACCGGAGTTTGCCGCCGGTACTCGTTCTTGAATGCCGGGCGGATCGACACCCCGCCCGCGCGCAGATCGTACTCCGCTTTGTTGATCAATCCCAGAAACGAAGCACGCCGCCGGGTGTTTCTCAGGATCAGATCGGGTTCGCTGTCCAGCTGGCGGTAGAAGCTCCACTTTGCCTTGTTGTCGAGCTTCAATCCACGAGCCAGTATCCGCTCGTATCCGACCCACGTCGTGTTGATCCAGGTGTTCTGCGCCGGCAGGATGTCCGCTACCGGCACAAGGTCTCCCCTCGTATTCGGCAGTTGTACCCACTGCAACAGGTCGTCGACGATCGTGTCCTTCGCCTTGCGGAGGTCCTGGAACAGCCTGATCCTGCCCGTTGCATACCAGTCGGCCTGGACCGTCAGATACGTCGCCAACGTCCGCCTCTGGTCTGAAATCTGGCGGAACCGTTCCTGGCCCAGGGTGAAGCGAACCTCCGGGTTGATCTGCGCCCCGCCGTACGCGTTGTACCCGACCCGGTCCCGCTTGTACGGCAGGTCCGCCTCTTCGTCGTTTTCGAACCGATCGATTGTCAGGTTGTGGTTCATGTCCACGCCGTACAGGAAGTCGGGGTGGTCGGTGTGAAAGCGCAGGAATGGTTCGGCGTAGTCCGGAACGCGATTCGGTATTACATCGTTGTCGTTCTGGTTGAAGTCGGAGATGAAGTCGTTGTTTTCGTCCCACCCCGGGAAGATCCGTTGGTCGCCCCGCGTCCACCCTTTCCTTGCCCAGTCCGGCCGCCGGTCCTGATCGTCGTTGTCGTCGACGAACTCGTACAGGTTGAGGCGGTTCGCATAGTCGATGGCGCCCGACTCGGAGACCGTCATCAGACTCGTCCGGTAACGGGGACTGACCCGGAACGCCTCGATGAAGGCGAAGCAGGGGCCGCTGGTGTTCGAGAGGTTGAACACCCAGGCGCTCACCTGCTCTCTGGAAGCCCGGTGCTGCCGCCGCCGGATGTTGGGATACTTCGTAACCTGCCTGTTGACGTTGAATTCGGAGTACCCGCGGAAGCCGGCCAGGTCGGTCAACTCGACGGTGAAGCCCGAGATCTGGTTCGCCGTGGGCAGACCGTAATCGATGGCAACCACCCGCTGGTTCGACCCGTCTTTCACGTTCCCCCTGGCGCGCGCCACTTCGACAAAAGCCGGATCGCCGTTGAAACGGGTCTGACGGTCGGACGAGATCTCGATGAGGTAGTCGTCGGCAACCACCAATTCGATCCGGGCTTTTTTTATCCGGCTCGGGTCCGGGCCGGTGTAGGTGACGTGGGAGAAGTCGAACACCAGGCGGATGACCTCGGATCCGTCCGCTGACAGAAAACCCCGGCGCAGGAAGCCGCCCTCCGTCAGCGCGCGGAATCCAATCTCGCTGCCGCGCGTCTCGTCGCCTTCCAGGTCGACGATGGTAATGTCGCTGGCGAACAGCGCGCCCCCGGAAACGCCATCCTCCGGGGAGTCGTCCTTGATCAGCACCTGGATGCTGTTCACAGGGCCTGCGTTCTGCACGCCGAGAAGGTTGCCGTTGAACATGTCGCCGCTGAACGCCTCGGACCGCGAGTTGCTGTGATGGGCGTTGACGATATGGCCGCCAACGGTAACGAAGTCCCCTATCTGTGCTTCGACGCGAGTGGCGAACAGGTTGGTGTTGTCCGAGACCTCCCGCGCTTCTCCGGCGAGCTCGAATGAATCCGGATCGCTGATGCGCGACAGCAGCAGGGTCGCCTCGTACTTGTCGGTGGCGAAGTCCCACTGAATGCCGTTGAACAGGGGTTTCGAGAAGGTCATCGGAGTGAGTGTCGTCCGGATTTCGTTGCCCACGGTGATGGCGTAGTGGTACTGGCCTTTGTGGTCCGACGCCACCACCAGTCTGTTGAACCAGCTCGTGAACAGGCTGGACTTTACCACCGAGCTGCCGAAAGGCTGCGGGTTGACCTGCTTCCAGTCGTAGATCAGCCAGCCCCGTGTCAGGTAGTTACAGGCGCCTCCCAGGCTTGCCAGTCGATGGCGGAGCGGACTTCTACGCGACTGGCAAGCAGATCGTAGCCTTCTGTGTCTTGAGAGAACGTCGATACAGGGAGGAAGAGCTGAAGGAACGCCCCCATGATGACTGGGATGCCGCGGCCATACCGCCAAGGCTTTCCGTCGCCCATTTGCACCGCCGCCAGCCTGAAAGCTCACTCCTCCAGGCTGCGGAACGCCTCCACCCCTGCCTTGGCCGCGGCCCCGAGCAGCATGTAGTCGGTGCCGTACACATGGAACCGGAAGCCCATCTCGTTGCGGCGCCGCAGCTCCCCGGGAGAGGGGACCCCGACGCCCATCGCCACGCCCCGCTTTCTGCCGATCTCCGCCGCGGCCTCCATCGCCTCCTCGAGTTCGGGGAACGGCTGCTGCATCGGGTTGAGCCCCAGCGACAGGCAGAGATCGAAGAGCCCGAAGAAGAGGGCGTCGACCCCGGGGACCGCGGCTATCTCGTCGAGGTTCTCCAGAGCTTCCCTGGTTTCGACGATCAGGGCGACGAGGATGTGGTCGTTGGCGCCGGCGTAGTACTCCTCGTAGTCGAAGGTGTAGCGCGAGGCGCGCAGGGGGCCGAACCCGCGCGAGCCCTGCGGCGGGTAGCGGGTGGCGGCGACGATGGCGGCCGCCTCCCCGGCGGTGTGCACCATCGGCACGAGGATGCCCATGCCGCCGATGTCGAGGGCCCGCTGGATGAACACCGGGTCGGCGCTCGGGACGCGCACGACCGGGACCGCCTCCTGCCCGATGGCCATCAGCATGTGCTCGACCTCGGCGCTGTCGAGGCCGTTGTGCTCGGTCTCGATGATGAGGAAATCGTACCCGGCCATGGCCATCAGCTCGGCGGCGTTGGGGGACCCCAGCCCGAGCATCGCCCCCAGTACGGGACGGCCTGCCAGCAGCTTCTCGCGAACCTCGTTTTTCCGCATCGCTCGCTTCAGCTCCCGGACCAGAGCAGCGGCAGGTGCTCGTCGTCGGCGATGACGTCGCCGATCTCGAGGCGTGAGAAGACGGCGTCGGGAAGGGCGCTCTGCCGCCCGCTGAAGGTCGCCCCCTCCGGCATGAAGAGGATGGCGAAGGCCCGCCGTGGCCGGCGGCTCATGTTGGGGCCGGCGGCGTGGGCGATCATGCCGCTGATGAAGACGGCGTCCCCGGCCCTGACCTCGACGGCGACCGGGTCGATGCCGCGCCATTCGGGGTAATGCTCGAAGAGGGAGTCGATCCGCGTCTCGCTCAGGGCCGTCACCCTTTCGAAACGGCTTGATTTGTGGGATCCCGGGAGGAAGTAGAGGCAGCCGTTCTGCAGGGTGGCGTCGTCGAGGGCGATCCACAGCATCGTCGACTGGTGCGAGAAGTAGGGGTCGGACGGGTTGTCGAGGTGCCAGTTGGTCGGGTTGGCCCACGGGTTCTTCACCAGCGCGTGGTCGTGGTACAGGCGCATCCCCGAAGCGCCGACCAGCTCGGCCGCCAGCCGGCCCAGCCGTTCGTCGAGGACGAGCTCGCGCACCGGCCGGCTCCCCTTCCACATGTTGACGCACTGGACGAAGACGTCCCTGTAGAAGTCGTCGCGGTCCTGGTTGTCGAACAGCTTGATGTCCGGGTCGGCGTTGCCGACGAGGCGGGAGACCCCGTCGTCGACCGCCCGGCGCCAGCGCTCGAGCTCCCCGCCGTCGAGGAAACCGGGGAGCAGGAGGTGTCCGTCCCTGTCGTATGCGTCGATCTGCGGTTGCGTGAGAGTAGTGATCATCTCGTCCTCTGAGTGGCTTGCCCGCGCCGCGCGGTATCGCTTGCGTAAGCGGAACGCTGCGAATCTAACGCGACTGAAAACCCGGGAGAAGAGCGATCATGAAGATCTACCACGACGACGACGTCACCCTCGAAACCCTGCAGGGGCGCACCGTTGCCGTTCTCGGCTACGGCAACCAGGGGCGGGCGCAGGCCCTCAACCTGCGCGACAGCGGCATGGAGGTGATCGTCGGCAACCGCGACGACGAGTACGGCGAGCTGGCAAGGAAAGAAGGGTGGGAGCCGGTGCCCCTGCTCGAGGCCGCGCGGGCGGGAGACATCCTGCTGGTGCTGACCACCGACGAGTCGATGCCCTTCATCTGGGACGAGCACATAGCCCCTGGAATCGAGGCGGGGAACACCCTCTGCTGGGGCAGCGGCTACAACGTCGGCTACAAGGTGATCGAGCCGCCAGAGGAGGCGGACGCCATCATGATCGCACCCATCATGATGGGCAACATTGTGCGCGAGCGTTTCGAGGCGGGCGGTGGCGTCGTCGGGCAGTTCGCGGTGGAGCGGGACGCCACCGGCACGGCGCGGGAGACGGCGATGGCGCTGTGCAAGGGGATGGGGCTGACGCGGGCGGGGATCTACGAGTCCTCCTTCCTCGGAGAGGCGTACGTCAACCTCTACACCGAGCAGGTCGTGTGGGCCGGACTCCACGCCTGGCTCGAGTTCTGCTTCGAGCTCGCCGTCGACCGGGGTCTCCCCCCGGAGGAGATCATCATGGTGCTCTACGCCTCGACCGAGAACGCCGAGGTCTTCTCGCTGATGGCGCGCTACGGCATCTACAAACAGATGCGCTACCACTCGACGACGAGCCAGTACGGGACCATGACCCGGGCGAAGGAGCTGCTCAACGACGAGATCCGCGAAAAGGCGCGCTCGTTCCTCGTCGACGACATCATGGGGGGCGCCTTCGTCAAGGAGTTCACCGACGGACACGTCGAGGCATCCAGGCGGCTCGAGCAGATGCGGGCCGAGGCGCTCGAGCACCCGATGAGCAGGCTAGAGGGCCCGATCATCGAGATGATCCAGCGCTCCTGACCGGAGTCTTCCGGCTAGAACGGTCCGCTGTGGTATGGGGCTGGTTGACTTAGAGCTCCGTCTCGAGGTCGAGGCGGAGCTCCATGTCGGGGGGAAGCTCGACGGGCAGGTGGGGTGAATCAGGCTTGATGCAGGTCCAGGAAGTGTTCAACGGGAACCTGAACCGCCTTCCTCGCCTTGCTTCCATGGACATGGAGTTCGTTGAATTTCTTTTCAATACCCTTCAATACCCGAGCTTCGAAATACTGTTCGCCACAGTACGAGCACTGGAGGCAGGGAACGGCATCGACAATGAGAAACTGGCCATCATGCCGGTAAATGTACTGGGTCTCGCGAGGCCGAAGTTCCTTGTGACCACAAAATGAACATCCGGTCTTCATCATGAACCCCCTTCTTTTATCCAGACCAGATCGAGCATCTCGTGAGCATACCTTCCTCTGATGAAATACCCGGATACGGCCAGTAACTAGAACGGCCCGTTGTGGTATGAGGGCTGGTTGACGTAGCGCTCCGTCTCGAGGTCGAGGCGGATCTCCATGCCGGGGGGAAGCTCGACCGTCAGGTGCGAACCACCGACCTCGACGCTGCGCTCCTCGGCCTCGAGCGGCGGCGGGGCATAGGTGCCGGCGTACCCGCCCAGCTCCCCCGGCCAGTCGCTGCTGCGGCCGCTGTAGGTTCCCCTTCCGAAACGGTGCTCGCCGAAGGCCCCGGCCTGGATGACGAGGCGGCGCGACTCGACGGTGCTCAGGTTGACCAGCCGCACGACGGTGCGCCCGGCTTCGAGCTTCTCCACGAGGGCGCCGACGTCTTCGGGCAGCCCCGGCCGCTTGCCCTCGCAGTCGTAGTAGCGCACCCGGGCGTGCAGCAAGCCGCCGTTGTAGATCGGCTGCGGCCCGCCCAGGGTCAGCTGGATCAGCGCCTCCGACGACAGCGGGTTTCCCCACTGCCACTGGTGGATGTGGAACCGGGTGCCGACGTCCTGGTCCTCGCGCACCAGGGCGTTGCGGCGGGTGACGATCTGGTGGGTGGCGTGCAGCATGCGCTCCGGGAAATCGGGGTTCTCGCCTGCCAGGTAGCGCAGCCAGGGCTGCTCGTGGCCGGAGTCCTCCTTGTTGTGGAAGGCGAACACCGAGTTCCAGTCGTGGACGTCCCCCTCGCGCACCCGCTCGACGCTTCCCCAGTCCCGCTCCTCCATCGACAGGTACCACAAGCTCGCCGGGTAGACGGACAGCATCGGCTGCCAGTCGAACCAGCCGGCGTCGCCGTAGCGGTAGGGGACCAGCAGGGTCTTCTGCCCCGGCTCGAGGGCGTCGAACTGCTCGACCCAGCGCTCGCTGACGCTCATCTCCCCGCGCCGGATCTCGCGCATCTCCCCCATGTCGAGGATGCGCTCCTGCTGCACGCGGGCGAGGTCGAGCCAGCCGTTGTCGCCGGTGATCAGCAGGGCGTTGGCGACCGCGTCGAGGACGGCGAACTGCATGGTCAGGAAGCCGTGCGGGAAGGTCCAGCCCATGGGGCCGCCGTACCACTTGCCGTCGAGGTATTCCCCGACCTTGCCGCTGTGGCCGACCTGGTCGGGCAGCAGGCCGCCGTTGTCGCGGGCGCGCTGGTGCCAGGCCCCGGTGTACTCGACCACCCAGTCGCGGTACTTCTCCTCGCCGGTCAGCAGGAAGGCGTTGGTCATCAGCGAGGTCAGCGACAGGTTGGTCGGCGTGTCCCCCTTGTACCAGCGGTCGAAAAGGGCCTGGCCCATGGCCTTGGCCTTGGCCGGATCGGCGAGGTCCTCAACGCTCTCGATTCCGGGCAGGTCGAAGAACGGCAGGCTGTAGCGCTCCATGCTGCCGCCGAGCGGGCTGTAGCTGGCGTTCTCGCGCTCGGACAGGGGGCGGTAGTGGGGCCCGCGGCTGCCGTGGTGGCCGTTGAAGACGATCCTGAGCTCCGGGTCCCAGTTGATCGCCTCGGGGTCCTCGTTCAGGTAGAAGCCGGCGAAGCGGCGGGCGCGCACCTCGTTGATCGGGTTCAGCGGGTCGGCGGTGCAGAGGTTGTAGAAGGCGATGTCGCACTCCGACTGGTGCATGTTGTCGGCGTCGAGGCCGTACTCCTTGTGGACCGTGCCGAGCCGGGTCAGCTGCCGGGTGACGGCGTTCCACTGGTGGTGGGCGAGGTCGAGCAGGTGGTCGCCCCCTCCCATCAGGTACACCGTGGGCCAGTTGAAGAAGGGTTCGTAGAAGTCGTCGTGGCTGCCGCCGCCCCACTCGTCCTTCCAGATGAACTCGCCGTCGTCGCGGGTGAAGTGGTCGAGGTAGGGGAATACGGACTCGTTCATGGCCTCGAACAGGGCGCGTTCCCAGAGCGCCCAGTTCGGCTGCGAGACCGACGGCAGGTCGGCGGTGATCAGGGTGTCGTCTGGCATGGATTCCTCAATGATTCCTCAAGGTGGTGAAGGGCTGGCGCCTGTGGGCGGCTCCCGCCCCGGGGGGGGCCCGGCGCGGCCCCGGCAGGCAGTAAGCAGTTTCCCGTCGGTCTCGACCGACCCCGGTTGATGAAGGCCGGGGCAGCGTGGGACCTCCTTGACAGCTTCTCAATAGAGGCCCGCGCAGGAAGGCTGGCCGGCGTAGCGGTCGGTGGCGAGGTCGAGGGCGATCCCGGTGCCGGGAGGCAGCTCGACTCCCAGGTATTTCCCGGTGAAGTCCGCGCTCCGCGTCTCCTCGGTCACCGGCGGCCCGGCGTAGTGGGCCGGAGGCCCGGGGTAGGGGCTGCTCAGGGTGGTGTACTGCACCCCGGAGAAGCGGTGCTCTCCGTAGGCCCCGGCCTGGATCACCAGCTCGCGGCCGTCGTTCGAGTTCAGGTTGACCAGCCGCACCCCGGTTTGTCCGGCCTCGAGCTTCGTCACCAGGGCGGCGACATCGGGGGGCAGGCCGGGGCGCCTGGCGCGGGCGTCGTAGTACCTGAGGCGGGCGTGCAGCAGGCCGCCGTTGTAGATCGGCTGCGGCGCCCCGAGGGTCTGCTGGATGAGGGCCTCGGAGCTGACCGGGTTCACCTCCTGCCACAGGTGGATGTTGTGGTGGGTGCCGACCTCGGTCTCGGCGCGAACCAGGGCGAGCCGGCGGGTGACTTCCTGGTGGGTCGCCTGCAGGATGCGCTCCGGGTAGCAGGGGTTGTCCCCTGCGAGGAAGCGCAGCCAGGGCTGCTCGTGGCCGCAGTCCTCCTTGTTGTGGAAGCAGACCACCTCTCTCCAGTCGTACGCCTCCCTGGTGCGCACCTGCTCGATCCGCTCCCAGTCTCCCTCCTCCATCGACAGGTTCCACAGGGCCGCCGGGAAGGCCGGCGACAGCGGCTGCCAGTCGAACCAGCCGGCGTCGCCGTAGCGGTAGGGGACGAGGAAGGTTTCGCCCTGCTTCCCCATGGCGGTGAACTGGCCGAACCAGTGCTCCCTGAGGCTCATGTGCTCGCCGCCGGCGTCGCGCTGCTCCCCGAGCTCGAAGATGCGGTCCTGCTGCCGGCGCGGCAGCTCGAGCCAGGCGTCGTCGCCGGTGAGCAGGAGGGCGTTGCCGGCCGCGGCGAGCAGGGCCATCTGGATGTTGTACCAGCCGTGCGGACTGGTCCATCCGTAGAGGCCGCCGTACCACTTGCCGTCGAAGTACTCCCCGACGGCGCCGGAGTGGCCGACGTTGTCGGGGATCATCCAGTCGTTGGCCCTGGCGCGCTCCATCCAGGCCCCGGCGTACTCGACCGCCCAGTCGCGGTACCTCTCCTCGCCGGTGAGGAGAAAGGCGTTCGCCGCCAGGGTGGTCTGGGCGATGTTGTGGATGACGTCCCCCCTTTTCCAGCGGTCGTGGACGGCGCGGCCCATCTCCAGCGCCTTGGCGTCATCCTCGGTGTCCCTCCAGGAGGAGATGCCGGGCAGGTCGTAGAACGGGATGCCGTAGCGCTCGCTGCCCCTGTACAGGGAGTCGCGCTGCGAGTCGTCGCGGTAGCTGGGACCGCCGGAGCCGTTGACCGGCGACAGGATGATCCGCTTCTCCGGATCGTAGTTCCTGACCGCGGGGTCGTCGCCGGTGTAGAAGCCGGCGAACTTGCGCGCCCTGAGGTGCAGGCTGCCGTTGGCCGGGTCGGCGAGGCAGAGGTGGTAGAAGAAGGCGTCGCTCTCGGAGATGTGGAAGACGTCCTCGGCCTTGTGGTACTCGTTCTCGACCGTGCCGCAGCGGGTCAGCTGCCGCGTCACTCCCTCCCAGCCGAGGTGGGCGAGCTCGACCAGGTGGGAACCGCCCCCCATCAGGTAGAGCAGGGGCCAGTTGAAGTACGGCTCGTAGTAGTCGTCGGGGCTGCCGCCGCCCCAGGCGTCGTCCCAGATGAACTCGCCGTTGTCGCGCACGTAGCGGTCGACGAAGGGGTGGACGCTCTCCTCCATCGCCGCCATCAGGTGGCGCTGCTGCACCGCCCAGGAGGGGGGGCGGGTCACCGGCACGGTGGCGCGGATCGTTTCCAAGTCAGGTCCTCCGGTCTCGAGAGAGGAGAGAGGGCTCCCCTGTTTTCATCAGGGCCCCAATCTATTCCATACGCCGCGCCATTAAAACCCGACGGGAAGTGATGGATGAAGCGGGGCCGGCGCCGGCTGTCGGTCGTCCGGGAGAAAACGGCCAGGTTTTCTCCTTTGCCTTCCGGAACCGGCATCTTCAAGGGCCTTTCGGCCCCATGGGGGACCGCCAGGCTACCGGGCAGGCCCGGAAATTTCCCCGCCTTCAGGCGCGGTCTATATTTCAGGCCCTGATTCTGCTGAAGCTTTGAATGAAAACATGCGGGCCTGGATTTATCGGGGCTGAAGAGTTGTCCTGGAGGAGTCGCCATGCCTGCAACCTACCCCCGCATTCCCTACGGTTGGGCCGATTTCCGCGCCATCCGCCTGGAGCAGCGCCTCTACGTCGACAAGACTCGGTTCGTCCACGAATTGGAAGAGGAGCGCTACGCCTTTCTGATCCGGCCCCGCCGCTTCGGCAAGTCCTGCTGGGTCTCCCTGCTGGAGAATTACTACGACCGCAACCGCGCCGGCGAATTCGAGGCCGTCTTCGGCGGCACCGACCTGGGGCGGCAGCCCACGGAAAACCGCCACCGCTACGTCGTGCTGCGCTTTGATTTTTCCGCGTTTGACGACACCCTGGAAACCCTGCGGGAACGCTTTGAGATCTACTGTCACCTGGAACTCGACCACGCACTGGGGCGAAACCGGGACCTGTTTCCCCAGGAGGAAAAACAGCGCATCCTCTCTCAGCCCTCCATCGATGCCAAGCTCAACGAGTTGTTCCTGTACGCCGGCGACCGCGGCATCCCGCTGTACGTTCTCATCGACGAGTACGACAACTTCGCCAACACCGTGCTTGCCCTTCACGGCGAGCAGGCTTACCGGACCTTCACCCACGGCGGCGGCTTCTACCGCAATTTCTTCGCCACCCTGAAGACCGGGGCAGGGCGAAGCGGCGGCGGGCTGGAGCGGCTGTTCATCACCGGGGTGTCCCCGATCACCCTGGACGACGTCACCAGCGGCTTCAACATCGGCAAGAACATCAGCCTGCGTCCGGAGTTCAACGACATTCTCGGCTTCACCGAAGACGAGGTGCGGGAGCTGCTGGAGATGTACCGCGAGCATGGCGTGTTCGATCAAGAGGTCGACGCGGCCCTGGAGGTGATGCGGGAGTGGTACAACGGCTACCGGTTCGCAAAGAACGTCGAGGGCGACCTCTACAACACCGACATGGTCCTCTATTTCCTCGATGAATCCATGCCCAACAGACCGATGCCGGACGATCTGATCGACACCAACGTGCGCATCGACTACGGCAAGCTGCGGCATCTGCTGGTGGTCGGCCGGCAGCTCAACGGCAATTTCGACCTGCTGCGCCGGATCATCGGCGAGGGGGAGACGGACAGCGACATCCGGGTCAGCTTCCCCCTGGACCGGCTCGACCGGCGCGAGAACTTCCTGTCGCTGCTGCATTACTTCGGCCTGCTCAGCATTCGCGGGGTGGTGAGCGGGGTGCCCCGGCTGGGCATTCCCAACCAGACGGTCAAGCGCCTGATGTACGGGTACCTGCGCGATGCCTACGACGACGTAGGCCTGTTTTCCGTCGACGTGTACACCTTCTCCCGCCTCGTGCGGAAGATGGCCTACGACGGCGCCTGGCAACCGGCCCTGGAGTTCCTGCGCGAGGCCCTCGCCGAGCAGACCGGGATCCGCGACTACCTCGACGGCGAGAAGGTGATCCACGGGTTCGTGGCCGCCCACTTCAGCATGGTGAACCAGTTCCTGCTGCACTCGGAGTACGAGCTGAACAAGGGGTCCGCCGACCTTTACCTGGAGCCGTTCGTGGCCCAGTACCCCGACATGGGGTACGGCTACGTGCTGGAGCTCAAGTACCTGAAGCGGGGCGAGCCGTTGCACGAGTCCCTGCTGGCGGCGACGAAGCAGGAAGCAGCGCGCCAGGTGCGCGGCTACCTCGAAGACCCGGGCCTGCAGCGCCGCTACCCGTCAGTGCGCCACGTCGGCCTGGCGATGGTGTTTCACGGCTGGGAGCTGGTCGCCTGCGAGGAGGTGGAACGTGAGCTCGGGTGAGGGGATCAAGGTTTCCTGGAAATGGGAGGAGTGGCTGGCGAGCCGCGGAGCCCGCCGCGAGGTGGCCGCCCGTGTCGGTCCGGATGTCGTCCGCCGGGCGGGAAGCTCTTCGGACCGCAGGCTGCGGCCCCTTTTCGACGGCGAACGCGGCCCGGATTTCCGCAACGGCGCCGGAAGCGCCGCTCCTTAGAAGTCCTCCCGAAAACATCTCCCCGGCCCCGGCAACAGCCGGGCGAGCTACCAGGTCCGCGTCTTCAGGTAATCCTGGATCGCGCTCTTGGGGACCGGCAGCTCGTCGATGTGGCCCTCGAGCCACTCGGAGAAGTCCTTCTCGATGTGGTCCCCCCAGCGTCCGTCGATCTCCCCCGGGAGGTATTTCCCCTCGCCGAGGCGGGTCTTGCCGAAGATGTCGCGCAGATGCACGATCTCGGCGGTGGTGACGGTCTGCTCCGCCAGGTGCGGGGGGATGAAGGCCACCGCGTCCCCCTTGCCGAGGACGACGTCCCCGGGCATCACCGTGCAGCCGCCGATGCGGGTCGGGCAGTTCATGCCGGTCAGCATGATCGTCGGCGCCGCGATCGACGGGTGCCAGCCGCGCACGAAACAGGCGAAGTCCTCGAGGCCGCGGATCCCCTCGATGTCGCGCACCGAGTTGTCGTGGACGACGCCGTTCCCCGACTTCGCCTTGATGGAGGCGGCGAGGTTGTCGCCGATGATCGCCCCCTTGTCGATCTTGCCGAAGACGTCTGCAACGTACACGTCCCCTGTCACCAGCATGTTGATCGTCCAGTGGATGTGGTCCCCCTCGTGGCCCCCCTTCTCACCCTGCTCGTCGAGGGCGCGGCGGCAGTCGGGGCGCCGCGGCATGAAGGTGGCCGTAACCGCGCGCCCGCACAGCACCTGCCCCGGGTGGGTGTTGGTGAACCCCCCTTCGAACTGGAACTCGTAGCCGGCGCCGTTGCAGGTGCCCCAGGCCTGGGTCAGGGTGACGTTCCTCATGCGCTCGATGATTTCGTCCGGCACGCGCGGGCGGCCGTCGGGGAAGCGCTCCCCCTCCCAGTCGGCGGTGTACTCGATCAGGTGCTCCCTGGTGAAGCTGCCGACCGGGCCGCGTTCGTAGATGTCGACGGACATTGCTCCTCCTATTGCTCGTCGCTGAAGCCGACGGCGGAGTGGGAGCCGTCGCAGAACGGCTTGTTTTTCGAGGCGCCGCAGCGGCACAGGGCGTAGTGGTCGCCGCTCCTCGGTCCGGGGCCGTCCGGGTTGTTGAGGCCGATCCCGCCGCGCACCTCGAGGGGGCCGTCCTTGGAAACGCGGATCTCGGGCTCGGAGAAGTAGATGTCGTGAAGCTTCCCTTCGAGCTTGTAGGCCAGCGCCCCGGAGGGGCAGTTGCGGATCGCGGCGATGATCGCCTCGCGGGTGTCCTTGTCGGGCTCCGGGATCCGCTCGTCCCCCTGCCAGCTGAAGAAGACGGCCTCGGCGCCGGCGACGCATTCCCCGGCGTGGCAGCAACTGGCCGCGTCGTCGACGATGGTGATCTCAGCGCCGGCGAACTCGCGCGCCTCTCCTTCTCCGCTGCGCTCCCTATTGCCGGAAAAGCCGACATCCTTGTGGGTGCCGTCGCAGAACGGCTTGTCCTCCGACTGACCGCAGCGGCACAGCGCCAGCACCCCCTTCTCCTTCGCCACCTCGGGGAACTCCACCGGGCGCCCCTCGGAATCGGTCAGTTTCTCCAGCCCCTTCACGAGGAACGGGGCGCTCTCCAATACGTCGATGGTCGGTTTTTCGTCTGCCATGAGTCCCTCTCCTGTCTGCCGGTGTTTCTGCTTGTCGATGTTCGGGTGAGCTGTGTTGCGGTGCACGATAAGCGCTGCCGCTTTCCGGCGCAATTCCTCTGGCGATCCCGACGAGACGTTCTGTCCCACCGATACCGTCCCGCTCCTGCGGCAATCAGTTTTTTAAGGAGAAATCGCGGTTTCCGGCGGGCCCGTGAGCACCGCAGCCGGGGAATCAACTGGAACCGCGGCGCCCTGCACGCTGCCGTCGGTCAGCGCCGCCAGCGGCTGATCCCCCACTGCCCGGGTCCGCTGGAGACGCGGACCTCCAGCTCCTCGAGGTCGAGGGCCTCGATGTCGCCGTCGGCGAGCAGGAGGTCGAGGAACCACCCGGAGAGCTCCTCGACAGTGACGTTGGCGACCGGAATCAGCAGGACGTCCCGCTCGAGGAAATGCATGCGCTCCCCTGCGAAGCCGACCTCCACCTCCCCTGGGCCGCCGCGGATGTCGAGGTGCGGAGACCCGGAAGGGAGCAGCAGCTTCTCGTCGAGGCGTTCGCACAGCTCCCCGATTTTCGACTTCAGCAGCTCGTAATCGAAGGTGAGGCCGTTCTCCCCGACCCGGCCGGTGGCGCGGCCCTGCACCGCGAAGTTGTGGCCGTGCAGGTTCTCCCGCCGGTCCCCGGAGAAGATGGTGAAGTGGGCGGCCGAGAAGGAGAGGTAGTCCTTGGCTATCCCGACGGTGCAGAGGCGGCCCGCCGCGCCTGTACCCCGCCCGGTCTCAACCCCGGCCATCGCCGGTCTCGCCGCGGGTCATGCGCGCGCCTGGATGGAGCTGGTGGGCCCCGGCCTCGGCTCTTCCAGGTTGGCGCGGAAGCCGGAGACGACGGTGTTGTTGCTGCGCTCGAGCAGGTTGTCGAGGTCGATGCGGTGGGGGTCGTCCCCGGCGCGTCCGACCGGGCGCATGCCGGTGTGGTGGTAGCCGAAGCGGACCGCCTTGCGCCACTGACCGGTGCGGTTGCAGTCGGACCAGTGCACGGCCATGTAGCTGAAGAAGACGACGTCCCCGGCCCGCGCCGGGATCGCCACGCTGTCGACCTTGTCGGGGTGGTACTGGTCGAGGGGCAGGTGCGGCGCCGTGTCCGGGCCGAGGACGTGCTCGATCGGCCCCTTCCTGTGGCTTCCGGGAACGACGTGCAGGGCGCCCGACTCGAACGGGGCGTCGTCGAGATGCAGCAGGCAGTCGACGAAATCGGCGCCGTCGTGCGGGTAGAACGGGAAGTCCTGGTGCATGGGGAAGGGGGTGCCCTTTTCCGGCGGTTTGGCGTGGAGGACGGTGTGATGCCACTGGACGCTGTCGCCGATCAGGGCGGTGATGCAGGCGAGCAGGCGCTCGTGGAAGATGACCCGCCCCCAGACCGCCGAGTAGTGCTGCGGGTTGTGCATGAACACCGCCTTGGTGCTCTCCTGCTCGTCGTCGGGCAGGTAGCCCTTCCTCCACGGCCCCCTCCAGCCGATGGTCTCCTCCCCCCACTCCTCGATGATGCGCACCATGTCGCCGGCCAGGTCGGCGACCTCTTCGGGTGTGAACAGGCCTTCGACCTTCACGAAGCCGTCGCGGTGGTAGGCGTCTATCTGTTCGCGGGTCAGCATGCGGTTATTCCTCGCGGTTGGCGCCGGAGCCGGCGGAGAAGCGGTTTCAGGTGACAGGATTAACAAGCGCAGTCCCTCCCTGTCGTGCAAGCGACAGCCGGTGATCGCCGACCGCCTTGACTCGGACAGAGGGTAAAGGGAATTTGCCCCGTTGCGCAGGGGATGGAGGTCCTCGTCATCCGTGCGGAGCCCGGTTCGCGATCGGAGCGCCGGCCAGAGCATGGGACCGGCCCCCGTTCCCGGTGCAGAACCGCGAGGGCCCCTGACGCATTCCACGTAGTCCGCCCCCATAGGAGGTTCATAATGAAGTTTCGCAAAGTGTGGGGAATCCTCCCCCTGTTGCTGGTCTGGGCGCCGGCTTCCGCTTCGGCCCAGGACAAGCTCGACACCGGAGATACGGCCTGGATCCTGATCTCCACCGGCCTCGTGCTCTTCATGATGATACCGGGCCTGGCCATGTTCTACGCCGGCCTGGTGCGCACGCGCAACGTGCTCTCCGTCTACATGCACTGTTTCGGGATTGCCGCCCTGATCACGGTCCTGTGGACCCTTTTCGGATACAGCCTGGCCTTTACCGCCGGCAATCCCTTCATCGGCGGCCTGTCCAAGCTCTTTCTCAGCGGGGTCTCCCCGGACAGCCTGTCCGGCACCATCCCCGAACTGCTCTTCTTCGTTTTCCAGATGACGTTCGCCATCATCACTCCCGGACTAATCGTCGGTGCCTTTGCCGAGCGCATGAAGTTTTCGGCGGTGTTGTGGTTCAGCGGCCTGTGGTGCGCTCTGGTTTACCTGCCCATCACCCACATGGTCTGGGGAGAGGGCGGGTACCTCGGCGCCATGGGGGTCTTCGACTTTGCCGGCGGCATCGTCGTCCACATCACCGCGGGGGCCGCCGCCCTGGTGGCGGCGATCCTCGTCGGCAAGCGCTCCGGCTATCCCAAACAGCCGATGCCCCCGCACAACATGACCATGAACCTCGTCGGCACGGCCATGCTCTGGGTCGGGTGGTTCGGTTTCAACGGCGGCAGCGCCCTGGCGGCTAACGGGCAGGCCGCCATGGCAGTCGTGGTCACCCAGATCTCCCCCAGCGTCGCGGCGCTGACCTGGATCTTCCTCGATTGGATCCGGAACGGGAAACCCAGTGCCCTCGGTTTCGCCACCGGCGCCATCGCGGGACTGGCGGCCATTACCCCGGCCTCGGGCACGGTGGGGCCGCTCGGGGCATTCGCCATCGGCCTGTGCTCCGGTCTCGTGGCCTATTGGGCCGCCACCTGGCTCAAGCGCACCTGCGGGTACGACGACGCGCTCGACGTAGTGGGGGTTCACGGCTTCGGCGGCCTCGTCGGGGTTCTGCTGGTCTCCTTCTTCGCCTCGACCTCCCTGGGCGGCACCGTCGAGGGCCTGAACATGGGGAAACAGTTGGGTATCCAGGCTTTCGGTGCTGTCGGCGCAGCGGTTTATACCCTGATCGTCTCGTTCGTGATCCTCAAGGTCATCGACCTGGCCATCGGCCTGCGGGTGGACGAGGATACCGAGACCAATGGACTCGATCTGAACGAGCACGGCGAAGCGGGATACGACCTGTAGCCGGCAGGGCAGCGCCGCGCGCCGGCGATCCTGACGCGAAGGACAGCCGCTGCACCTCCTGACCCCGGGCCGCGACCGGCCGAACCCCGTCGCCGGCCCGGGCGGCAAAGAGGCACCCGGAAATGACCTCCACTGATTCCGCTTTCGCCCTGACCCCGGAGCAGAAGTACGAGTTCGACCTGCGGGGGTACATCGTTCTGAAGGGGCACTACGACGAGGAGGCGGTTGCGGAGTTCCATGCCGGCATCGACGAGCTCCAGGAGATCCCCGTCGACCACGACACCTACACCCGGCTGGGGGTCGCCAGCTATTTCCTGGCCCCGGCGATGTCGGACCCTGAGCACCCGTTCTGGAAGGGGGAGCACCGCCCCGACCGCCGCCCCAACCCGGAAACCGGCGGCATCGGGCGGGTCGACCACGCCCTGTGCGGAACCGCGAAGTTCGACCGCATCGTGCGCGACCCGGCGATGAAGTCCATCCACCGCGAGCTCGCCGGCGGCCCGGTCTACATCTCGGCGACCTACTACATCGAGAAGGTGGGGCCCGTTGCCGGGGGCGGGCTCCACAACGGCGGCTTTCCCCTCGACCGCGACATCTACTACGCCTACGACCACACGCGGGAGCGCTTCGCCTGCAAGAGCACCAAGAGCGTGGTGATCCTGTCGGACATGACGCGCGTGGAGAACGGCCCCTTCGCCGCGATCCCGGGCAGCCACAAGGCGAACTTCTCCTGTCCCTTCGACATGACTGACGCGAGAAAAAACCCGATGGCGGTGCCGGTGCTGGCCGCGCCCGGGGACGTCGTCGTCTTCTCGGAGGGGATGACTCACAACGCCTACCCCGTCACCAACGACTCGATCAGGCGCTCGGTCTTCTTCAACTACATGCCGGCGATCGGGCGCGACAACCTGCCGTTCCAGCGCATGTCCATCTACCCCGATCACGTGCTCGAACGGCTGAGCGACGAGATCGAATTGCTCACCTCGGCGGGATACATCTGACAGTCGGTGGGGTCCGCGCGGATCGCTGCCCCGGCCGCCTCAGAACTCCTCCCCCCCTACCGTCATCAACGCCTCGGCCACCTGCCCGAACGGCCGCCCGCCGGCTACCAGGTCCACCGCGAACGGCTGCCGCCGGCATGGCCGGTCCGGGACGATCGACAGCTCGCAGCTGACCTCGCGCCGCGGACCTGCCCGCAGGGTCGCCGACTCACCACGCCATCCCTGCGGGCCTACCAGCGCCACCTCCAGGTCGGCCGGGTGCGGCAGGGGGTTGCGCACCGTCACCCTGACCCGCGCCGGTCCCGGCTCGGCGAGGTGCACGCGGTAGGGCCAGATCCAGCCGCCCCAGCTGTCGAGGTCGAAGTGGACCTCATCCTCGCCGAGGGGCATGAGGTTCCTGTGCAGGGTCTCGTAGTCCTCCCGCCACTTCTCGATGTGGGCGAAGAAGTCGTCGTCGGTGAAGAACGGGGGCTGATGCCCCTGGATCACCACCTGCGGCCGCCACTCCAGCATCCAGCGGCCGCTCTCCTCGTACCCGTCGAGCAGGGCGCCGTTGCGGTAGACGTGGTTCTGCATGCGCTGGTTCTCGCTCCAGTTCCTGAAATCGCCGTCGAAGAAGTACTGGTCGCCGGTGTGGGCGAAGCGCATGCCGTCCGCCTCGAAGCCGATCAGCGAGGCGAAGCGGGTGTGGCCGCTCATGGGGGCGAAGTGGAAGCGGTACTCCTCCCACTCGACCTCCTCGTCGAGGCGGATGCGGCGGTCGACCCGGGCCGGCTGGTGCCAGTTGCAGGGGAAGCAGTGCGCTTCCGGGTGGGCGATCAGGTCGGCGAAGTTCTCCGCGGCCCAGACCTCGGTGCCGAACAGGCGCTGCAGCAGCGGCAGCCCGCAGACGTGGTCGTCGTGGAAATGGCTGATCAGGGCGACGTCGATGCGGTCGATTGCGAACTGCCTTTCGAGCGCTTCCAGGCCGTGGAGGAGGGGGCGCCGGTTGGGGGGGCTGGAGTACCCGGGGAAGGCGCTGCCGAACGGGGAGGAGTAGTACCCGTAGTCGATGACCAGCGCCTTGCCGGAATCGCTGACGACGAACCAGTTGTTGCTGCCCGAGTCGGTGTCGAGGTAGACGTGGTCGGTCACCTTCTCCAGACGCCCCGGAGGGCCGGGGTCGCCGTAGCGGTAGGGGGCGAGCAGCGCCCTCAGGTTCTCCTCGAGGCGGCCCAAGGCCCCGCCGGTATCGTCGAGTATCGGCTCTCCCAGGCTCGGCAACAGGGCCGCCGGTTCGCGGCGGCCCAGGGAGCGGGCGGAGTACCAGGCGTTCCCGGCCCCGGACATGTCGTTGTAGTTGTACTGGAACGGGGCGACCCTCGGCACCCGCCCGGGGGAGTGGATGGCCTCGCCGCAGAACACCACCGGCCGGTCGGACCCCGGCAGGAGGACGCCGAGCCCGACCTGGGTCAGGGTGCAGCCCGGCAGGGGGATCACCTCCACCTCGAGGCCGGCCAGCCGCATGCGGTCGTAGTCCCGCAGCAGACCGGCGACCGCGACCGGCTCGATCGGTGCGAACAGGTTCCAGAGGTTGTCGTAGATGACGTAGGTCTCCCGCGCCCTGAAATGCTGCCCCGGATCGGCGAGAACGGCCCTCTCGTGCTCGGGCACGTACACCGGGATCCCTCGCGCCGCGGCCGGCACCGCCCCGGCGGCGTGATCGCGGAAGTAGTGGGTCAGGGCGAGGGCGGCCGGCGCCGCCGGCAGCTCGGAGACATGGTCGAGCCAGCGCCCGGTGCCGGCGTCGATGAGGAGCATGCCCTCACTTCCCCGCACGGCGTAGACGTTGCAGCTGTCCCGATAGCGGTACACACCGGGGATTACTTCCCGCCAGTTCATGGGCGTAAGCGGCTTTCTACAAAGAGTTTCGCCCTGATCGGCCTGATACAGGTATTTCGGTCACTCTAGAAAACGAAGCCGGGAAGATGTGCCGTGCCTGACACCATGCTCTTGCGCCGAAGCTTCTCTCCTTGTTCTTGAATCTGGCTGATGTTTTGCACTCCGAGCAGTTCCATGGAGCGAAGCAGGTCTTCCTTCATTAACTCAAAGGCTCGGGTCAGACCCAGGTGACCACCGGCTCCCAGTCCACCTGCGGTCACTCTGCCCAGGCCCACGGCCTTCAGGCCGTAGCTCAACCCGATAAGAACATCCAGTCCGCTTCGGATACCGCCGTCCATCGCGCATTCGAGTTTGGACTTGGCGGCGCCCAACTTGGGGATGGCCTCGGCGACAATCTGCAGGGACGGAATAGCCCGACCTAACTGGCGGCCGCCGTGGTTGGAGAAAATAACTCCGTTTGCTCCCAGCTCCTCCGCTTTCAAAGCGTCCTCGGCGCAGTGAACGCCTTTGACGATGAGCGGTTGCTCACCCCATGTCTCCTTTATCCATGGGAGGTCGCTCCAGGTAACGGCCGAGGCAGCAAGCTGCTCTCCAATACCGGCATATGGCATGGGCTCGCCGCATTCGTCGATGATGTTGGCAAAGGGAAGGAATCCACCGTCGCGCCAATGCCTCCGTAACCACCCCGTTCGAGGGACGATCTGTGGTGCCAGCTTCACCTTGTGTAACGCGCGCTTCAGCTTTCTCGGGCCGGAGTAAATGGAGCCCACGGCCTCCATCGGCTTCATCCTGGCATGTTCTATTCTGTTCCCCGACACCGCGGTGTCGATAGTAAGGACCAGTGCAGAAAAACCCGCATCTCTTGCCCGCCTGATACCTCTTTTCGCGGTTTCCACTCCGCCGCACAGGTAGAGCTGAAACCACTTCGGACCGCTCGACGCTTCGGCCACGGCTTCCATGGGTGTTTGTGAAAGCGTCGACAGCGTCATGGCCGTTCCAAATTCCCCGGCGACTTGAGATGCAACTGCGTCAGCCATTGGCCATAGCGTGCGAAGGCTCCCCACCGGCGCGACAAAAAAAGGAAGAGAAAGCTCCTGACCAAATATGCTCGTCGTCGTGTTCAATGTCTTGTGTTTGACGGCTCCGGGAGGCGCGAGCATCGTCTGTTGAAACGCCAGGACATTCGCCTTCAGCGTAGTCAGCTCGTCAGCGCCGCCGATAAAGTATTCAGCGGCAATCGGGGGAACCTCTCGAAGCATGATTTGCCAGATATCTGCTGTCGTCAGCGCATCGGCGATTTCGTTTTCCCTGATTCGGAACATAGTGATCGTCATTTACTTCCCGGCGCTGCATTCGCCGCATCGTCCATAAAGCGTGATCTCGTGCTTTTCGATCTCGAAACCCGGCGGCGCCAGCTCCGCCATCCCTCCCGGGCATCCGTGGATATCGAACGCTTCCTCGCACTCACGACAGAGAAAATGGTGATGGTGGCCCCGGTCGGTCGGCTCGTAGCGCACGTCATTGACGCCCAGGTCCACCGCCCGCACTTCACCGGCGTCTTGCAGGCGCCTGAGCTGCCGGTAAACCGTTGCAATGCCCAGCGTCGGCACTATGCGGGACGCCAGGCCGAGGATTTCCAGGGGGCGAAGCGGGCCGGGGGCGTCGCGAACAACCCTCACGATGGCGCTGCGTTGGCTGGTGCGTCTGTTGTTCATGAGGATACCTCCTGACAGCGGCGGCCTGGGATGGGTGACTGCATGCCTGATTCGGTTGGACGGACTTCAATCGGGTGGCCGTCAGAACGCCGTTTTTCTTGTGGCCAGTTGCGATTGCTGGCTGAGCGCTTGAATCAGCGTTCCCAGGTTGTGCTCGAACATCTTCTCGTAGCTGGTCGCCGGGCCGCCGCGTTCCGAGAGCGCGTCGGAGAACAGCCGGCCACCGATCTGAATTCCGGTTTCGCGCGCGATCTGCTGAACCAGGGACGGACTGGTGATGTTCTCGACGAACAGCGCGCCGGCGCCGGCCTGCTTGAGGTGATCGATCAGCCTGGCGAGGTCCCGTGCCGACGGCTCGGCATCGGTGTCGATCCCGACCGGGGCCAGAAACGTGAGCCCATAGGCTGCCTCCAGGTACCCGAAGGCGTCGTGGGCGGTCACGACCGTGCGCTGGCCGGCGGGCAGTCTTTTGAGTTGGTCGAGCGCGCGGTTGTGCAGTTCCTTCAGTCTGGCGGTGCAGGCGCGGGCGTTGGCCTTGTAGGCCGCCGCGTTTTCCGGATCGATTTCGGCCATGCTGTCCGCAATCCTGGCGACATACTTCATGCCGTTCGTGAGCGAATTCCAGGCATGCGGGTCGATTTCGCCGTCAACCTTCAAAGGCGTTATGCCATCCGTCGCGACGGATACTTCGGCCTTGGTACCGGACGTCTCGATCAGGGTTTGCGACCAGGTCTCGAAGCCCAGACCGTTGACAAAGATAATCTCGGCGTTTGCAACTGCTTTGGCGTCGGCCGCGTTGGGGGTGTAAACGTGCGCATCGGCGTCCGGGCCGACAATGGTTGTCACCTCGGCCAGATCGCCGGTGACCTGGCGCACCATATCGCCGAGGATGGAGAAGCTGGCGACGACCTTGATCCTGTCCTGGGCGGCCGCGGGGATTCCGGCCAGGACCAGGCCCGCTGCCAGCAGTGGGCTGAATAGTCTTTGCATGCGCTTCTTGCTCCTACGTTGAGTTTTGATCGGTGGTCAGGGGTTGGCGGCGGTACGGGTTGAGGCGCGCGCCGGCATGAAATCCCTGCGGGGCGAAGATCAGGCTCAAGAAGAAAAAGACCGCCGCAACCAGTACGATTGCAGGACCTGAAGGCACGTCCTGCAAATAGAACGAAGTGATCAACCCGATCCAGCAGCTCAGCAGCGCGAATACGAAGGTCACGATCACGTAGCCGGTGATTGTCGAGACCCAGTAGCGTGCCGCCGTCGCCGGCAGGATCATCAAGCCGACCGCCATCAGCGTGCCGAGCGCCTTGAAGGCCCCCAACAGATTGAGCACCACCAGAAACATGAACCAGTGAGCCACGATGCCCGGGTGCCTGGACTGGCTCTCATGGAAGACGGGATCGATTGTATTGATGATCAGCGGCCTGAGGATCAGCGCGAAGCTCACCAATGTGATCGTGGCCGTCGTCCCGATCAGAATGAGGCTTTCGTCGTCGATGCCGAGGATGGAACCGAACAGGAAACTCTTCAGCGGCACCGCCGAGCCGGCGGCGGACAGGATGAAGATGCCCAGAGCAAGGGCGATCAGGTAGAGCGACGCCAGACTCGCATCCTCGCGGAGGATTGTCATACGGGCGAGCAGGCTGGTCAGGGCGGCGACGGTGATACCGGCGGTCAACCCGCCAACGATCATGGATCCCACCGACAGACCGGAAATCACGAAAGCGATGACGATTCCCGGCACAATGGCGTGAGCCATCGCCTCCCCGGCGAGCGACAGGCGCCTGAGCACCAGGAATGCTCCGACCGGGGCGACGGAGAAACTCAGCACCGTCGTCGCGGTCAGTGCCCGGACCATGAACGCGTAGTCGAGCCACTCAAACATCGTCTGCTTTCGATTGCGAGTACATGGTTTCGATCCAGGCGGCCTGACTTTGCGACAGGTACCGGTGAACGACCAGGTTGTCGGGCGTAAGCGTTTCTTTCGGGGCACCGAAAAACGCGCGGCCATCTCCCAGGAGAAGCGCTGAGGTGCAATGTTGTAGAACGGCGGAAAGGTCGTGCAGAACGAGGATGATGGTGCGTCCTTCCGCGGCCCATTGATCGATCAGGGTCAGCAGAGCCGCTTCCGTTGTCTGGTCGACGGCCGTAAACGGCTCATCCAACAGGATCAGCGGCGCATCCTGAACCATGGTCCGGGCAAACAGCGCCCGTTGCAGCTGACCCGAGGACAGTTTGTGCAGGGGCATGTCGGCGATCCCGGCGGTGCCTGTGCGCTCGAGCGCGCACCGGATCCGGGCCCGGCACTCAGAGTCGATGCGGCCGAGAAACCCGAGGTTGGGCCAGGCACCCATTGCAGCCATGTCGCGGACCCGGATGGGAAAGCGGCTGTCGAACTCGGTCCTCTGGCCCAGATAAGCGATTGTCGGTGGCCGCCCGACGGGCCAGTTGAGCGTGCCGGCAAGCGGCGGCAAGGCGCCCGACACTGTTTTGATCAGGGTCGATTTTCCCGATCCGTTGTGACCGACAACAGCGAGCACGTCGCCGGGCGCAAGGTTGAAGGCGACGTCTTCAGCGACGGTCTCGGTCCCATAGCCGAGCGAGAGTCCAGTTGCCGAAAGGAGCATTGGATTCGCCATCGCTGTCAGCCCAGCCCGGGCAGATGCATTTTGCATGGATAATTGATAGTTCATTATCATTAATCAAGCAAGTCGAATACCGGACATTCGATACCCCTGCCTGACCCATCTCGATCCCCCGCTCGTCGGGTATATCCTTCAGCATGGAACAGGTAGTCCGGCGACGACGCATTCCATCCAGACACTCGATGCAGGTCAACCACATTGCCTCAATCTGACGCGATCATCTGGAATGTCGACCCGGTCCTTTTCCAGATCGGTCCGTTCACGATCAGGTACTACGGCATCCTCTTCGCGCTCTCGTTCTTCATCGGATACAACATCATCCGTTCCGTCTTCAAGCGAGAGGGGAAGCCGGAATCAGATCTCGCAACGCTCCTGACGTACATGATGGCCGGCACGATCGCCGGCGCGCGCCTGGGGCATTGCCTCTTCTACGACCCGGGATACTACCTCGACAATCCGCACAAGATGCTGATGGTGTGGGAAGGCGGGCTCGCCAGCCACGGCGGCGCGGTCGGCATTTTGACAGCGCTGTTCATCTACGCCCGGCGCCGCCCCGATCAACCGTATCTGTGGCTGCTGGATCGGATGGTCATTGTCGTCGCCCTCGCCGGACTGCTGATCCGACTCGGTAATTTCTTTAACTCGGAGATTCTCGGAGTCCCCACCGATGTCCCCTGGGCCGTCATCTTCGACCGGATCGACGATACACCGAGACATCCCGCACAGCTCTACGAGTCGATCGCCTACGGAACGCTCTTCGTGGGGTTGTATCGATTCTACATCCAGCTCGAAGCCCGAACGCCGCGCGGTTTTTTGTTCGGCCTCTTCCTCGTCTCCGCCTTCGGGTTTCGGTTTCTGATCGAATTCGTCAAGGAACGACAAGCGGCGTATGGCGCCGACCTTGCCCTCGGGGTCGGCCAGATCCTCAGCATACCGCTGCTCATCCTCGGGATCGTTTTCCTGGCAAGGGCGCTGCGCAACGGTTTCTCCGAGCCCGGTTCGGTCGAATAGGCGGCCTTGACCGGAGAGGCCCTGCGGGCCTGCGTCTTCCATCGGGGTTTGGGTCAAGCGGGAACTTCGAGCGCTGCTTTGCCCGTGGTGACACGAATCCTTGAATTGGGCCTGCTGGCAAAACCCCTATTTCGCTGTAAGCTGCCGAAACAATTCAAAAGCGGCATCCAACGCGGCATCCTGATGAGTATCATTTTCCGTTTGGCACGCATCAAAGCGCGATTGCAACTCGCAAGCGTCTATTCCACCTTCCTCACCGATAAAAACCAACTGTGTCCCCGGTTTATCGTCGCCCCACGGCTCACCAGTGATCAGACGCGCCCGCAGGCCGGCAACGTGGACGATTCCCTTCCGACCGGGATTGTCGGCGAGGTAAACAAACCCTTTGGCGCGGTAGATAGTCGCAGGCAGGGTTCTCATCGCATCAAGAACGGCCCCACGTGACAGAGGTTTGTCGGTCGTATAGCACCACGTGTTGAAAACAAGCGTATGGTCGGTATGGGGTTCGTGATGATTCCCGTGAGAGTGGTCGTGTTCATGCGCCTCGCCGTCCGCATGGACGTGAACGTCCAGGCCTGACTTCCCCGAAAAGCGGTGGAGGTCGTATGTCCCTGAACCGAGTACCAGATCGAGCGGAACCTTGCCATATGTAGCTTCGAGGATACGCGCTCTCGGAACGAGATCGGTGACAAAGTCCGCCAATTCCTCCCGCTTTTCATCATTGACCAGGTCGAGCTTGTTCAACACCACAATGTCTGCCATGGCGATCTGGTCTACGGCGAGTCTGCGATGCTTCTCGTTCACCTGGTAAATCTGCTCCGCATCGACCACGGTCAGCACACTGTCCACTCGCGTCCGAGACTGCAATTCGATAGCCATGAAGGTCAATGAAACCGCCTCCGGGTCAGATACGCCGCTCGTTTCAACGACGATATACTCCGGCGGGTTCGGGTCTTGAATCAACTGAACCGTTGCTTCGAGCAGGTCATCGCGAATCGAGCAACAGATACACCCGTTGGAAAGGTTGATGGTGGATTCCCCGGAGACCCCGGAGACCAACTCGGCGTCAATGTTGATTTCTCCGAAGTCGTTGACCAGCACTGCCACGCGCAATCCGTGGTCGGCGTTGAGAATGTGGTTGAGCAGGGAAGTTTTGCCCGCACCTAAAAAGCCGCTGATGATTGTTACTGGAATCGGTTCTTTCAAGTTTTGATCTTCAGCCATTGATTCGCTCCCGGGGTACCCCTCACCGAGCTACCGCTGCCTGTAGGGCTCGATCGACTCGACGTCCATCGAGTAGCCAAAACTCACATTGGTGATGGAGTCGTAACCGTCCTCACCAAGCTTGCCGGTAGCGTGACCCGTCTTCAGGCGGCCGGAGATCCAGACCGGGCGCCACATCTCCCGCAGGTCATGGGCTTGCGCGAGGCTGCCGCGGATGATCTGGTTGGCCGGCGGCGGCGGGGTGTGGAGACAGGCACCGAGAAAGGGCATCAACAGGAATTCGCGGATCCGTGTTCCCTTATATTCCAGGGGCAATACGAAACCCGGAATCCTGACCGTCTGGCCATCGAGCTCCTTTACCACGGGTGCTTTGTCGAGCATTTCCCGGGCTTTCTCCTGCAACGCGAAGTACTCTTCGTCGCTGAGTGCGGCGTACTCCTCGTCGCTGAGTTCATCGAACAGGGCGTAGGGATTCCAGCCCTCGGGAACGAGCTGGTCCCACAGGATCTCGCGCGGCGAGTCCGCGGCGGCTGCGCTGGTGACGAGCAGCAACATGAGCAATGGTTGGCGAGACATGGGCGTGGTCCTCCTGATCTGCGACTGAGAGTCTCTCGCCCTCACAGACGAGTCGACAGTCCGTCGGCGAGCGAGTTCCGGTAACAGCGCCAGGCAGGCACCAGGCCGGCGAGCAGGCCGGCGGTCATCAGACCGCCTAGCAGCCGCCATTCGCCCGCAGTGGGCAAGCCGACCGGCAGGAGCAGGCCGAAGCGCTCGACGATCCAGGGCTGCAAGGCCCGCAGCGCCAGGTTCTGCATCGCTACTCCCATTGCGATACCGAGCAGTGTCAACAGCGCCGACTCCGCGATGAGCAACTCCATGACGTGGCGATAGCCGGCGCCGACCGAGCGCAGCACCGCCATTTCGCGCCGGCGTTCGTTGAGTCCGGCCAGGGAGACCGCAAGCAGACCCGCCAGCGCCGCGGCCGCGACGAGGATCGAGACGACCCGCAGCGCCTGTTCGCCAACGCGCATCAGGTCCCAGAGTTCCTGCAGCGCCACGCCCGGAAAGATGGCGAGCAAGGGTTCGGCGCCATACCGATTGATGTCCCGCTGCAGCTTGAAGGCGGCGAGTCGGTTGTCGAGGCCGAGCAGGAAGGCGGTGATCTGGCGCGGGGTCAGGTCCTGGCCCCGAGGGCGCCGGAGATCGGTCTCGACGCGGTTCCAGTTCCTGTGCATGGCTTCGATCCCCGCGAGGCCGACGTGAACGGTGCGGTCCACGGGCGTGCCCGTCGGCGCCAGGATGCCGGTGACCTTGAACGGGTGGTTGTCGTGGTCGCCGAAGCCCTCTGTCCCGATGCCGTGGGTCACGACCAGTTCATCGCCCAGCCGGTATCCGAGCTTGCGCGCCACTTCCGCGCCGAGGACGGCGTCCAGCGTCTCGGCGAAGGGCCCACCCTCCGAAAAGCCGAGACGACGCTTGCCGGCGTAGCGGAAGTGCTCGAAGTAGCCGGTAGACGTGCCCATGACGCGGTAGCCGCGGTGCGAATCGCCCAGCGAGATCGGGATGGCCCAGCGGACCCCTGGCCAGGTCGAGATGTCCGCATAGCTGGACCAGGCGACATTGCTGGTGGCGTTGCCGATGCGAAACACCGAGTAGAGCAACAGCTGCACCGAACCGCTGCGAGCGCCGACGATCAGGTCGGTACCGGACACGGTGTTGGCGAAGCTCACGCGCGCGTGGGATCGGACCTTCTCGACGCCGAGCAGCAGCGCCACGCTGACGGCGATCGTCAGGATGGTCAGCGACGCGGTATCGCGCCGGTTCAGCAGACTCTTCCAGGCCAGACGCGGCACGTTCACGCGCGAGCCTCCGCTCGGAAGTCGTCCATGTCGACTGTACGGTCGAAGCACGCCGCGAGGGTTGGATCGTGACTGACGAAGACCAGCGTCGCCCGCGACGCCTGAACCTGCTCGAACAGCAGCTCGATGAAGCGTGCTCGCCCATCGAAGTCGAGTGCCGAGGTCGGTTCGTCCGCGATCACGATCTCGGGATCGCCAATCAGGGCCCGCGCCGCGGCCACGCGCTGCTGCTGGCCGACGGAGAGCCTCGATACCGGTGCCGCCGGATCCAGTCCCTCCTCGACGAACAGGCGCTGCAGCAGCAACCGCGCGGCAGCCTTCACGCCACCGTGCGCCTCGGCCGCTCGCGTGGCTCGGCGCCGGGAGAAGTGGCAGGGCAGGACGACGTTCTCGGCCAGGTTGAGGTAGGGGACCAGGTTGAATTGCTGGAAGATGAACCCGATGTGGTCGGCGCGAAGCCGGTCGCGAGCCGCCGCGGCCAGCGAGCCCGTATCCTGGCGCATCAGCGACAGGCGGCCCGAGTCCGGCGTCAGTACTCCCGCCAACAGGTTCAACAGCGTCGACTTGCCGCTGCCTGAAGGGCCGCGGACATACAGGTGTTCGCCTCGTCGCAGGAGGAAGCGGTCGCAACCGAGCAGAGGCGCGGCGCCGGGCCAACCGAAGCGCAGGTCCTCGATCTCGATGAGCTCTTCGTTCACGTCGGGCGTCGGCTCGCGCAGCTATCTCAGCCTGATCACCGGGTCATCTGCCTTGGCAACGCCACCGAACTGGCCGGCCGGCGTCAGTGCCTGCACACGGATCTCCTCGATGCGCGGCCAGTGCTCGAAGAGACGAACCCCGATCGTCTCGATGGCTGATCCATTGCACTCGCAGCGATAGCGTGCATGGAACTCGGAGTGAGTGTCCCCATCCTCGCCGGCATGTCCGTGCTCGTCGCCGTCATCGTGTCCGGCTTCGTCTCCGGAGTGGGCGCCCTCCCCCCCCTCGCCGGCATGCCCGTCCTCGACGCCGCCGACCCGTGTGGCTTCATGTCGGATGTGCGTGCCGTCCCCTTCCTCTTCAGCGTGTCCGTGCTCGTCGCGGTGATCGTGCTCAGCGTCGTGTCCATGACCATCTTCGCTCTTCTCTTCTTCTCCGTGGCCGTGCTCCACTGCGACGACATGCAGACTGCAGCTGGCCGCAGGCGGCAGGTCGAACAGCTCGTTGCCCTTCCTCAGCTGTTCGATCGCATCCCGGATCGCTCGACGCTCGGCTGCGGTGACGGCTTCGTGCTCGAAGCCGACGATATTGCCGGCCGGTGACGCGAACTCGATCTCGAGTTCGTCCCCTTCCATTGCCAGGTTGAGGGTTGCGATCCCGTGTACGTGTGCGGGTTGTCGAGCTGCCGTCACGCCGGTCAGCATCAACAGGGAGGCCACGACCGGCAGAGATCTACGGCTCATGCGGCTCATCCCCCGGGCGGGCCGCAGTCAAGTCGGCTTTGCGCGGCACAGGCGGTAGTTGCGGGCGTGGGCGGAGATCAGGACGACGGCCGCCGCGAGCGTCGCTGCGCGCTCACCGGACTCGCCGAGGACATCGTGCAACACCGTGGCGGCCAGCAGGATCCCAAGCATGCCGATGGCCCCCAGGGCCAGCACCCAGACATCGCGGTGCTCACGGCAACCCAGGCTGAACGCCACGATTCCGGCCGGGAGAACCAGGCACAGCAGGCCGAGATGGAAGATCTCCTCGCCCATCAGCGTGAGAGGCAAGGTGGTGCCCAGCACCAGGCTCAGGGGGAGGATGGCGCAGTGCAGGGCGCACAGTGACGATCCGACGGCGCCCACAACGTCGGCGCCGAGCTGCAGGGCTGGCGACCTGGATTTCAGCATTCACCCTCGCTTGGTATTTGGCGTCCCGGCCTGAGGCCCCAGAGACGAGACTCCCGTGCTGAGAGCAAGCCTTGACGATAATTGAAAATCAATTATCATGCAATTCATGCACAGATGACCGTCTTGCGAGCCCTTGGCGAGGCGGACGGCCCCCTGTTCCGCCAGGAAACTGTGGAGCCACCTGAGCGGAACGGGTGTCGGTCCCGCCACGGTATACCGCGCTCTCCAACGGGGTGTTGATGCTCGCGGTCCTTGGGCTCGTACCGAACCCCGCCGCCCAAGAGGGAACATGTTGATCAACACATCACCGCGTCGCCCGAACCGCGAACGGGTTCGACAAATCAAGGAGGCATTGCGGGCCGCGCTGAGCCTTCCCGACGGCACGACGGTTACAGTCACCGAGCTGGCATGTCTCGAAGAAGGCTGTGCGCCCATCGAGACCGTGATTGGCCTGCTTCGGCCCGATGCGCCACAGCTTCAGCACAAGCTGCACAAACCCATGGACGCCGTTGACCACAGGGACCTGGTCCAGGTATGCAAGGCGTGGGGGTTCGACGTCCGGACTGCCGCCTTCGCACCATTCACCCGGGAGAACTAGATGAATACGCCGCGAAAAGTTCCTGTTTCCATCCTCACCGGCTTCCTCGGCTCCGGCAAGACGACCCTGCTCAACCGGATCCTGAGCGAGGAGCACGGCAAGCGCATTGCCGTGATCGAGAACGAGTACGGGGAGGTCGGCATCGATCAGGCGCTCGTCATCGACGCTGACGAAGAGATCTTCGAGATGTCGAACGGCTGCATCTGCTGCACGGTGCGCGGAGACCTGATTCGCGTGCTCGGCAATCTCATGAAGCGCCGCGACAAGTTCGACTACGTGCTGGTGGAGACCACGGGGCTCGCCGATCCCGGTCCGGTCGCTCAGACCTTCTTCATGGACGACGAGATTCACGCGGAGTTCTCGCTCGACGGGATCGTCACGCTCGTCGATGCAGCCCACATCGAGCAACAGCTCGGCCGCAGCGACGAAAGCACCGAGCAGATCGCCTTCGCCGACGTCCTGGTGCTCAACAAGACCGACCTCGTCGACGGCGAGGCGCTCGACAGGCTCGAAACCCGGCTCCGGGACATGAACCGGATGGCGCAAGTCGTGCGCAGCGAGCGGGCGAACGTCTCCGTCGACACGGTACTCAACCTCGGCGCCTTCGACCTGGACCAGGCGCTCGACCGTCGTCCCACCTTCCTCGAGCCGGAATACCCGTTCGAGTGGACCGGAGTCTATTCGCTCGATAGCGGCCGCTGCGAGCTCAGCCTCGCCGATGGACCTGATCCGGCGATGTCGCTGGTCGTCGTCCCCGGCCAGGGCACGGATGACGCTGCCCTCCGCGAGGGTGCGGAGTGGTGCGTGCGGCGGTACGCCGAACCTGCGGAGCTCGTTCGCCCGGGGGAAGAGATTCCCGTCGGAAAGCATGTGAACCTCCCGCTCGATTCCCCGGGGCGCAAGTCGTTCTTCCTGGAGGTCGATGAGCAGGTGCGGGTCGGCCTTTACGCCCAGCACACCGCCGAAGAATTCGATCTCCGACTGACGAACGCGGAAGGAGCGGCAATCGGGCAGGAGGTCGAGCGCACCTGGGTCGCCCAGCACGAGCACGACGACGAAGTGGGCTCGATCGCGATCGAGAGGGAGGGGGACGTCGATCCCGACAGGCTGAACGAGTGGCTTGGCGAACTGCTCCGTGAACGCGGGGTGGACATCTTCCGAATGAAGGGCTTCATCAGCCTCGCGGGCGAGTCGCGCCGCTTCGTCTTCCAGGGGGTTCACATGCTCTTCGACGGACAACCGGACCGTCCATGGGGGGACGCGCCCCGCCGCAATCAGCTCGTCTTCATCGGCCGCAACCTCGATGAGCAGGGCATGCGGCTGAGATTCGAGGCATGTCTGGTTTGAATGTCGACAGCCCGAGGGGCGTTCTTCGCCGGGGCTGGTCCGCCGAGGTCGGCGACTACGCCATCGCCGGCGGTTGGAGCCTGCGCGGTGAGGCGCTGATGGTCGGTGACGCCGCCGGTGGCGTCTACGCGTTCGACGGCAAGTCCGGCGCGACCGCCTGGGAACGGCGGGAGGTTCATGAAGGCGGTGTGCTCGCGGCGGCGATCCACCCGGGCGGAACCGCGTTCGCCACGGCCGGCCAGGACGGGCGAGTCCTGATCTGGAGTGCCGCCGAGGGTCAGGTCAGCCAGGCTATCGACGCCGGAAGCGGTTGGGTGGAAAACGTGGCGTGGTCGCCGGACGGCCGATGGCTGGCAGCCTCCTGCGCCCGGCAGGTTCGCGCGTATGGTGCGGATGGAGTGGAAATCTGGCGATCTGACGATCATCCCAGCACCGTCAGCGCGATCGCCTGGTCCGGCGCAGGGGAGCTGGCGACGGCCTGTTACGGTCGGGTGACGTTCTTCGACGCGTCCACTGGCGAGCCTCGCCAGAAGCTGGAGTGGCAGGGATCCCTGGTATCGATGGTTCTGAGTCCGGACGGGGATATCGTGGCCTGCGGCAGCCAGGACAACTCCGTGCACTTCTGGCGCCGCTCCACGGAGCAGGACTCGATGATGTCGGGATATCCCGCCAAGCCGTCGGCCCTGGCCTTCGATGACACCGGCACCCTTCTGGCCACCGGCGGAGGCGAGGCGGTGACGGTCTGGAGCTTCCAGGGAAGGGGTCCCGAAGGCACGCGGCCCGGCGTTCTGGAACTTCACGATCAACCTGTTACAACGCTCGCCTTCGCACGCGGCGGGATGCGCCTGGCCTCGGGAGCCCGGGATGGCGGCGTAGTCGTGTGGTCGCTCAGGCGCGATGGACAGGGCGATCCGACAGGAGCTGCGCTTGTGGCAGATGTTGTCGGCGGCTTGTACTGGCGACCGGATGGACGCCTGCTTGCCGCCCTCGACGCCCGGGGCGGCGCGACGGTCTGGCGAGTGAGCAACAGGTGAAACACGACCGCAACAGCATGGATTGCAGAGCTTTCCCTTTCGTATTCTCCGCCAACCAGGTCCGAAGAGACCGCCGGGGGTCCGCGAATCTGGCGGTGCTCTGCTTCGGAGCCCTGCTGATCGGACTCTTCCTGGCGCTTCCCTTCGGTCACGAGCTGTTTCACGAGCACGGGGAAGCCGAGCCGGAGAACTGCCCGGTCTGCATGATCGAGAGCAGCCTTGTGCTGCTCGTGGTCGTCGTCCTTCCGCTCCTTTTTGTGAGCCCCGGCTCCCGCGACCGCAAGAGGACTCTCTGGTCCGTCCCTCTGCCGCTTTTCTTCCGCGGCTACTCCTTCGCAAACCGCGCCCCACCCCGCACCTGAGCATCCGCACCCGCTTCACGCAGTCCTTCCCGCCGTCCCGGGAGCCTTTGCTCTCGGCTCGTCGCTTCGGCGGGCAACCCGGATCGGTGCGTGCGGATGCGTTCTCCCGGCTCCGGTCGGAGCAGGCTGGAGGGCTCCTTGCCCTCAGCCTTCCCCGCCCGGTTCACATCCACCACATCGTTCCCTGGGCCCGACTCTTGCGCACAGGGGCACTACCCGGAGAACCGTACCATGCTCAGGATCATCTCAACCGCATCATCCCTTCTCGCATTACTGCTTTTGGCAGGCTGCGGCGACGACGACAACCCCGTAGACGTCCATGAGTGGGATGACCACGCCGAGGCGTTCGGCCTGGTCATACTCAGCAGCGGCGAGGAGCTCGTCCGCCAGGAAAGCGGCAAGGTAGAGGGGGAAATCGAAGTCGGGCACGGCCTGGAAACACCCCTGCTGACCGTGCGCTTCCTCGCCGAGGACGGCGACCGGTTCGTCCCGGACCCCGACGAAGGATATGGCCTTGACTGGGAAATCGGCGACGAGAGCATCGCCGAAGTCGACCACCACGAGGAAGACGGCCACTGGTCCTTCCACATCGTAGGCCTGGAAGAAGGGCAGACCACCCTGGTGGTCAAGCTGAACCACAACGACCACGCCGATTTCGTCTCGAAGGATATCGAGATCCACGTCGAAGAAGGGGGCCCGGGTTCCGAGGACTCCCACGCCGACGAGGATCACGACGATGAAGGGTAGAAAGGGGCTGGTCTTCGGCGCGGCTGCCCTTGCCGCATTCCTGCCGGCAGCGCCCCTGTACGCCGCGGCAACAGGGGCGCTGGCCGGCCGCGTCGTCGACTCCGACACGGGCGAGCCGGTGCCCTGGGCAACCGTGGTCGTGGAGGGGATCAACCGCGGCCGCGTCAGCGACACCGGAGGGTATTTCCTCTTCCCCGCCCTGACCCCGGGGGTGTACACCCTGCAGACGCTGCACCTCGGATACCGCGACGCCCGTTTCGAGGTGCGCATCGAACCGGGGGACACCACCCGCGTCGATCTCCGGATCGGCCATGAACCCCTGCACATGGACGAGACCGTGGTCGAGGACGATCGCGAGCGGCCGCTTTCCCCGCTGCAGAAACCGGAAGTCGTTTTCAGCGGCAGCAAGCTCCGCCAGAACCTGAGCCGCACCATTGCCGAGACCATGGACTACGAGCCCGGGGTGGCGCAGCGCACCATGGGTCCGGCGCCGGCGCGTCCCGTGCTGCGCGGACTGAGCGGCGACCGCCTGCTCGTGCTCGAGGACGGGGAGCGCACCGGCGACCTGTCGGCGTCGTGTGCGGACCACGCGGTGGCGATCGAACCGATGACCACCGAGCGCATCGAGGTGGTGCGGGGTCCGGGAACCATGCTGTACGGCTCCAACGCATTGGGAGGCGTGGTCAACGTCGTCCGCGGATACGTCCCTTCCGAGCAGCCGCAGGGGCGCAACGGTTCCTTCACCTGGCAAGCGGAAAGCGTAACCGGCGGCCTGTCCGCCGGCCTGGCGTTCGAACAGCCGCTGGGGCCGCTGGCCATGCGCTTCGACAGCAGCCTGCGCAGTGCCGGGGATGTCGCGACCCCGCGCGGCCCCTTGGTCAACACCGACATCCGCACCGGCAACGGATCGCTGGGGGTCAGCCTGGTGCGGCCGTGGGGCCACCTCGGGGTATCCGGCAGCCTCTACGATTCCGAGTACGGCATCCCTCCCGATCCGGAGGGGGGCCACCCGTTGGGGATATCGATTCTCCTGGAGCGCCAGCACCTTGAATCGCGAGCCGATTTTCGGGCCGTTTCGGACCGGATCAGACAGCTCGAGCTGCACCACACCTTCTCCCGCTACCAACACGGGGAGTTCGAGGCCAACGGATCGCTGGGCCTGGAGTTCGGCCTCCTGACCCACCACCTCGCGAGCCTCGCCCGCCTGAACCCGGTGGGTCCTTTCGAGAACGGCGCCGCCGGGGTCTGGTACGAATACCGGAACTACGCCGCCGCCGGCCTCAACTTCACCCCTCCGACAACCGAGTACGCCGGCGCCTGCTTCACCTACCAGGAGTGGAACCGCGGAGACTGGGCAGCGAAAGGGGCCGTCCGCTTCGACGTGCGCCGCGTCCAGCCGCGGGAGGAGCGTCATTCCAACCAGGTCGGGCGCATACAGCGGCGGGACTTCGCCGGATTGTCAGGGGGCCTGTCCGCTCACTTTCGCCCCGTGGAAGCTCTGACCCTCGGCACCACCCTGATGCGCACCTTCCGGCCCCCCGGACTCGAGGAGCTGTTCTCGGAGGGGCCGCACCTGGCCGCCTACTCCTACGAAGTCGGCAACGGGGCCCTCGACAGCGAGCGCGGACAGGGGATCGAGCTGTTCGCCGACTACCGCCACACCCGGGGGCATCTCCGTCTCGCCGTATTCCGCAACGACATCGACGGTTTCATCTTCCAAAGGAATACCGGCGTGCTCAGTCCGCGGCGGGCGGACCTGTTTCTCTACCGGACGGTCGGTGAACGCGTCGACATGCGCGGCGCCGAGGTCGCCCTCGACTGGGACCTGTGGCGGAGCTTGAAGACCACGATCACCGCCAGCCAGGTTCGCGGGGTGTTGAGCGACCGCGGCGACGAGCCGCTTCCCCGCCTGCCTCCGCTCCAGGGGCGCTTCAGTCTGACCGGGGGACGGGAGTCCCTGAGCGGCACGGTCGGGCTTCGCCTCGCCGCCGCCCAGGACCGTCCCGGCGAGTTCGAGCAACCGACCGACGGCTACGCCGTGCTCGACCTGTCCGGGCAGTACCTCGCCAGTTGGGGGGGACGCCTGCACGCTTTTTCGGCGACCCTCGAAAACGCCACGAACGCGGTCTATCGCCGCCACCTCAACCGGGTCAAGGAGATCCTGCCGGAGCCGGGCCGCAACCTGCGGGTGCTGCACAAGCTGTATTTCTGAAATCCCGGGTTACACGGGGGCGGGCAAGTGTGCCTGCGCGCGTAGTCCCGCTGGTCTGGAAGGCGTCGCCGGTGTGGGTTTCAGTCCGGACTGGCGTACCCGGGGGATTCGGGAATTGGGCGTCGAGGTGCCGGCTGCGCCTGCCAGGAATGGGGGTTATTTCCAGTCCCGGGAATCCGGGACGTCGACCCAGACAGAGCCGGCGGCGATCGACTGCCGGCTCACCAGGCCCGGCAGGGTCATGTCCATAGCCTGATCGATGCCGATAGGGGGCTCGTTTCCCTCGCGGACCGCGGTGACGAAGTCCTGCACCTGCCAGTAGTCGCCGCCGCCGTGTCCGGCCCGGACCGCCTCTTCCGGGGGATGCTTCCAGAACTCCGGCAGGAACTCCTCCTCGAGGTTCTCCAGGGCCTCCCAGGCCGGGGCCTCGTTGCGGCTGCGCAGCCAGATCCTGTCGACTCCCCTGAAACGGTCGGAGGACTCGTAGGCGCCGTCGGTTCCCTGCAGGGCGTAGTGGGTCATGTTGTGGGGCCGGTCCGAGAGCATGTCGACCCGGATGTGGGCGAGGCCGCCGTTTGACAGGCGGCACATCATGGTGACCGAGTCCTCCATCTCGTACTGGTCGCCGCGCGGGTCGCGGTAGTGATGGCCGCTGCCGACCGCGCAGACCGACACGACCCGGTGCGGGTCGAACCACTGCAGCACCGGACCGAGGCTGTGGGTGGGGTAGGTGCAGGCGTTGACGCCGGTCTGCCAGCGCCGCCGCCACCGGGTGATCTCGTTGAGCTGCTTGAGCTCGTGGATGTAGGCCCCCTCGGCGTAGTAGAGCTCGCCGAAGAGGCCGCGGCGGGCGATCTCCCGGACGAGGACGTTCGGCTTCGTGTAGGTGTAGTTCTCCCCCATCATGTAGACCGCGCTGCTGCGCCGGGCGGCGCCCACGAGCTCCTCGCACTCCTCGAGGGAGACCCCGGCGGTCACCTCGCTGAGGACGTGGATGCCGCGCTCGAGGGCCATGATCGCCTGGGGCGCGTGGAACTGCATCGGGGTGCCGATCACCGCGGCGTCGACGAGGCCGGAGTCGAGCATCGCCTCGGCGTCGGTGAAGGTCCGCTCGACGCCGAGCCCGGCCGCGGACCGGGCCAGCTCCTCTTCGGCGACGTCGCAGAGGGCAACGATGGCGGCGTCCGGGTTGGCCTGCAGGCCGTTGGCGAAGCTGCCGCCGCGGCGCACCGCGCCGATGATGCCGAAGCGGGTCGGCTTTTCATCCATCGCTTGCAATTCTCCTCGCCTCAGGTGTCGGTCGATCGTCGCTGCACATAGCTGAGGGCAGCGCGAGCGAGCAGCCCGGACCGCGTCTCCCCTTCCCGGGCGGCGGCCTCGTCCAGGATCGCCAGCACCCGGGCGGGCACGGTGATGTTGATCCGCTTTGCCTTGCTCGACAGCTTGGAGATGTCGACTGCAACCAGCGCCCAGATCCCATCCCCGTCCTCGTTGGCCTGGTGTATCTCCAGTGGCGCCTGCTCCGGGATCTGCTCGCCGTCCATGAGCAATCCCTCGATGTGGCAGGCTACCGCCTCGTGAGCGGATTCGATAGCCTCTTCGAGTGTATCTCCGGCCGAAAAGCAGCCGGGCAGATCCGGCACGGTGACTCCATATCCGGTCTCTTCGTCTTTGTGAATCACAGCTGGAAAACGCATCGGCGATCCTCCGGTATGAAACGTTCTTGACATTGCGTGTTCCGCATCATCAGCTTGCGCAAAGCCACAAGAAGAGAGGTCGGAGATTATGTCCAAAGCCAAGCGTGAAATCGCTTACCCGTCAAAGGAAGAAGATTCAGCCATCCGGGCCGGCATCGCCTCCGATCCGGACACGCGGGAATTGACATCGGAAGAGACGGCGCGCATGCGCCCGGCGAGTGAAGCCGTCCCTCATATCGTCGAGCGTTATCATCGCACCCGGAATATTCCCTGAGATGCAGCCGTGAACGATACCGACTACCTGATGCAGAAGATGGCCAGGGCCTTCGAGATGAGGGAGGGGAGGAAGTTCAGCGCTCTCGAGAAGCGGTTCCTGACCGCGGCGGCGCACGGCGCCGCCGACCTGAGCCACGCCAGCTGCGACGTCCCGCGAATGGAAGCCCTGCTGCGGGAGCGGCCGACCCTGCTCGAATCGGTCGGTTCCGTCGCCCTGTCGATGGCGGCCTCCTACTTCGGCACCCTGGACGCGGTCCGCTTCCTGCTCGACCGCGGCGTCCGCGAGTTCTACGACTGCGAGACCGGGCTCTACAGGAAGCACCAGCACGAGCCGGTGACCAAGTCCTTCTACCACGGGAACTTCGAGACCCTGCGCACGGTATTCGAGGCCGGCGTCAGCAATGCATCCGTCATCAGCACGTCGCACGTCGGGTGGCCGGCCAACACCTCGCTGCTGTTCTGGGCGGTCGGCAGGCCGGTCGAGTACACGGAGTTCGCCCTTGAGCACGGCGCCGACCCGGAAGCGCCGTTCTCGGGCAACGGCGAGCGCGGCAACACCCCGTTGCAGGAGGCCGCGGCCCGTTTCGGCACCGACCGCTGGAACTCCGACGTCGCCGGTACGGTCCGCGCCCTTCTCGGGCACGGGGCGCGCTACGACATCTTCTCGGCGTGCGGCATGGACGACCTCGAGCGGGTGCGCGAGCTGGCCGGAGAGGATGCCGCGGTGGTCCCGAAGAGGGGGGAGGCGGACATGACGCCCCTGCACTGGGCCGCCCGCTCCGGTTCAACCACCTGCCTGAAATGGCTGCTGCGGCGCGGCGCCGAGGTCGATGCCGAAACCGTCTCCGCTCGGACCCCGCTTCACCTGGCGGCGGAGAGGGGGAACGTCGAGGCGGTCTGGCTGCTGGCGGAGAACGGCGCCGGTCTCGACGCTCAGGACAGGAAGGGGCGCACCCCGCTCCACAGGGCGGCGTACGAGGGCAAACTCGAAGCGGCCGAGGTGCTCATAATCCTGGGGGCGGATCGAAGGCTGAAGACGAAGTCCGGGAAGCGGCCCCTGCAGGTGGCGCGGCTGGATTGCAGTCACCTGAAAGAGCGGTGAAGGCGCCCCTGCCGCCCCGGCCCCGCGGCGGAAAAGACAGAGCGGGAGAGGCCCGAATCAGGAAGGTTTCGGCACTGTCCCCGGCCATCATCTACCGGGGGGCAGGTCGAGACCGATGGGAAACTACCGAGAAGGGGGGCAGTCGAGCCCCAGGGCCCTGACGATCTCAGCCAGGTCGAAGGCGGCGACGTTGCCGTCGTCGTGCACGGCGTAGAAGGCGCCGCGGCTGAAGGGGCCGAAGCCGCGGCCGGTCAGGGCGACGCCGTCGGTGTTGGCGGTGACGGCTCCGGAGAAGGCCCCCAGGCCGGCGAGACTCTCCCGGTCCAGCACCAGGAAGCGGTTGTCCGCATCATCCTGGTCGGTGGCGAACCAGTAGCCGCCTCCCTCCCCGCATTCCAGCAGCGCCACCCCCTCCGGTTCGTAGCGGAACAGGCCGGCTCCGGCCAGTTCTCCGGTGAAGCGCCCCTCGAGGTCGTAGACCTTGAGCACCCGTTCCGCCTCCTCGGCGACCAGCACCCTGCCGTGAAGGGGGTCGACCGCGACCGTTTCGACCTTCCGCAGGCAGCCGGCTTCCGTGGTGTCTCCGAAGGCGCCGGCGTACTCCCCGGTCAGCCCGGTCTCAGTCACCTGCAGGCGGAACCGCCGCAGCCGCTCTCCCATCTCCGCGGCCGGGGCCGAGGCCGAGGTCGGCTCGTAGTTGTCGGTGACCCAGACGTCCCAGCCGCCCTCGCCGGGGGCGGCGGCGACTCCGTACGGCCGGCGCAGCACCTCGGCTCCGATCGTGGCGGCCGGCTCGAAATCCGGCAGCGACAGGGCCTGCAGGCGGTGGTTGTCGCGCTCGACGACGACGGCGAAGTCCCCGATCACGGCGACGCCGTTGGGGCGCAGAAAGGTTCCCGCCCCGGTCCCCGGTCCGCCGACCCGGCGGATCAGCTTTCCGTCGGCGGCGTCGTGCACGAGCAGTTGGTGGGTGGACTTGGCGGTCGACAGCAGCCAGTGGCGGTCTCCGGGGCCGTGCCAGACCGCCGGGGAGTCGACGTTGTCGGTTTCCCGGCGCTCGGTGAGAAAGCTCTCGGCGACAGTGATTGCCGCTTCCCTGGGCGGGGCCTGCGAAGACCGCGGGCCGTCCTGGCACTGGACGAGAAACAGGGCCGCCCCCAGCCAGGAAGCCGCCCGGAACAGCCGCGGTCCGGAATTACAGCAGGTCAAACTTCAGTCCCGCGGTGAAACGGCGGTCGTAGTACTCCGTTTGCATGGTGCGTTCCTTCACCCCCTGGTAGAAGCGCAGCGGCTGGTCGGTCAGGTTGCTCGCCTCGAAGAAGGCGCGCAGCTGCGGGGTGATCCGGTAGGAGCCGTTGAGGTCGACGTGGGTGGCCGTGTCGTAGTAGCGGTCGTAGAAAGCCGACTCGCCGATCTCCCCCTCGCCGGCGTCGAGGTGGGCGGCGGCGTAGTTGACGGAGAGCCGCAGCGAGAGGGCGGACATGTCGTACGACAGGGAGCCGTTGAAGGAGTGGGGGGCCGACCCGGGAAGGGGAAGGTCCTCCTCTTCCCGGCCCTCCACGGGAAGCCCCTCCAGGCTGGAGCGGGTCCAGGTGTAGTTGGTGTATAGGCCGATGCCGCGCCAGACCGACGGCAGGAAGTCGAGCTGCCGCTGGAAGGCGAACTCGAAGCCGGAGACCGAGGCGCTGCTGCCGTTGAGCGGATGCACGTAGTCTGCGAACAGGCGGTCGCTGACCGGGTCGGCGTAATCCTTCTCCGCGTACTTGAATATGAAGTCGCTGATGTCCTTGTAGAACAGCCCCGCCGAGACCAGTCCGACCGTCGAGAAGTAGCGCTCGGCCATGAGGTCGAAGTTCATCGACGTGGTCGGATCGAGAGCGGGGTTTCCCTCGAACAGCTCCTCGTCCTCGATCAGCACCTCGCGGTAGGGCACCAGGTCGTAGTAGTTGGGCCGCGCCAGGGTGTTGGTCCAGGCGAAGCGGAGCGCCGTGGCGTCGTCGAGGCGGTAGCGGGCGTGCAGTCCTGGAAGCAGGTGCATGTAGCCGTCGTCCCCGGTCACCGGGCGCGTGGCGATCTCCTCGTCGGCGTCCGGGTCGACGAACAGCTCGTTGCCGGTGTACTCGATGCGGGTGTCCTCGACGCGCAGCCCGAGCAGCAGGTCGAGCCGGGGACCGAGCGCCTGCTCGACCATCAGGTAGCCGCCGGTCACCGTCTCCCGGGCCTCGTAGTTGCCCGCCACGTACTCCTCGGGCAGGTCGCTGCGCTCGAATTGTTCCGGGTCGTCGAGAGCGAGGCCGCCGAGGAACTCCTCGGTGACGAACTCCCCGGCCAGGTAGTCGCCGGCGAGGAAACCGGTGTCGGAGTAGTCCCTGCGGGCAACCGTCCCGAGCGAGGCGAAGCCGTCCTCGTCGATCGGCTCGTACTCGAAGAAATCGTTGTCCCGCAGCTTCTCCTTGCCGCGGTAGCGGAAGCCGAACTGCACGCGGTTGCCGCTTTCTCCCTGCAGCCAGGGGAAGGAGAAATCGACCCGGGCGTTGAGGTCCTCCTCCTCGGTGAACTGGTTCTCCTCGGTGATCTCGTGGAGCTCGAACTCCGACAGGGCGATCTCGGCTTCGTCGGCGGCGGACCAGCCAGGCCTCTCCGGGTCGCCGATGTCGGGCAGCACCCCTACGTCCCTGACCCGGTACTGGATGTAGCGCTCATCCGGCCGCTCCTCGGAAGCCTTTGCCCAGGACGCCGACCAGTCGACTTCGAAGGCGGCGCCGAGGAGGTGCTCCCCCCCGACGGCCATGCTCGCGGTGGCCTGGTCCTCGAGGCGGGCGTCGCCGATGTCGCTGCTGCCCCCCTTGGTCTGGCGCCGGATCTGCCCCTCGGGGGTCACCCCGTCTTCGGGCAGCTCGAGGTCCCGGACGGTCAGGCGGTAGCGGTTCTCGTAGTCGTCCCGCTGGTTGAACATGGCGCTGAGGTAGAGCTCGTTGCGGTCGTCGAGCCGGTAGTCGAGGGCGCCGCTGAGGCTGCTGCGGACGCGGTCGACGTCGTACTTGCGAAGCTGGAACTCCGACATGTAGACGGCGCCGTCCTCCTCGTCCCACTCCGCCTCGATGTTGTCCGAGCCGAGCTTGTGGTTGTGGTAGGAGGCGCTGACGATGGCGCCGAGCCTGCCGTCGAGGAAGCGGCTGCCCGCCACCACCGAGGAGAGTCCCATCGGCTGACCGGAGAGGAAGTTGAACCCGCTTCCCAGGGTCCCTGAAAGGCGTTGGCTGCCGGGGGCCGCGCGGGTGACTAGGTTGACCGCGCCGCCGATGGCGTCGGCGTCCATGTCGGGAGTGAGCGCCTTGTTGACCTCGATGGTCTGGATCATGTCCGCGGGCACGAGGTCGAGCTGCACCGCCCGCACTTCCCCTTCGGCGGAGGGGACGCGCTCGCCGTTGAGCGTGATGGAGTTGAGGCGGGCCTCGGTGCCGCGGATCAGCCCGAAGCGGGCTTCCCCCTGGTCGTTGGCGACGACGATGCCGGGAATCCGCTTGATGGCGTCGCCGATGTTGGCGTCGGGGAACCGGCCCACCTGATCGGCGGCGACGACGTTGGTGATGTTCGGACTCTGCTTCTGCTGGTTGAGGGCGCGGGCCTGGCCCTGCAGGCGCTCGCTGACGACGACGACCTCGTCGGCGACTATCACCCCGGGGGCGAGCTCGATTTCCAGGGAGGCGACCCGCGATCCCGACACGGTTACCGGGGCGGCCGCGGGTGTGTAGCCGATGTAGGTGACGGTGATCTCGTGATCCCCGGGAGCGGCGCCGGTGAACTTGAAGCGGCCGTCCTGGTCGCTGACGGCGCCCGGTTCCCCGCCGTTGAGCATGACGTGGGCTCCCGGCAGCGGGAACCCGGAACCGGCATCGACGACCCTGCCGCTGACGATTCCGCTGCCGGCATCGGCGATCGTCGCGGCCGCCAGCATCAGCAGGGCAGGCAGAACAGTTCGAGAGAACATTCCTCTTTTCCTTTTCGATGAGGACGGTGAAATCCGTCCTGCATCAAAGGAACCCCCGCAGTGTCCCCGGACGGTGACGCCGAGGTTACGGAACTGGTGCGGAATTGTTACGGAACTGTCACGACGCCGGCGGGGGCCAAGGCCGCTTCCCACGGACTACGTCCCCCGGAGAACTTGAAACCGGCCCTGAGCCGGGATGCAGCGGCGGAACTTGGGGAATGCCCGCCCCGGGCCTACAGGGTGAGCAGGGCGTCGTCGGAGACGGCTTGCAGCGGAGTGAAGTCGCGGTTGTTGTGGTACCAGTCCCGCGCGCTGCCGGTGCAGGCATTGCTGACGGCGTTGTAGATCAGGTACAGAATCGCCCGCCGCCAGGGGGAGACGTTGTCCGCCGAGCCGTGGATGATGTTGCAGTGGACGAAGCAGACGGAGCCGGCCGGGCCGACCAGCGGCTCGATGCCGTGTTCGTCGGCGAGGCGCCCGAACTCCTCGCGGCCGATGTGGTGGAGCTCGTACTCCTTGCCCACGGAGTCCTCGTGCGGCTTCGAGTCGAGCAGGCCGCGGCGGTGCGAGCCGGGCAGGATCAGCAGCGGGGATTTCGCTACGGTGCAGTCGTCGACGAAGACCGAGGCCATGATGCAGCGCGGTTCCGGCATGCCGTCGATGCTGTGCCAGGGCGGGAAGTCCTGGTGCCAGGTCCAGGAAGCCCCGGAGCCGAACCCCTGCTTGGGGTTGAGGCGGCTCTGGTGCAGGTACACCTCGTCCTGCAGCAGCCGGCGCACCGGGTTCAGCAGCCGCGGCAGCAGGGCGAGGCGCCGGAACGGCTCCGAGTAGATGTGGGACCCGAAGGCGAGGCGGGCGGCGGTGGGATCCTCCTGCTCGCGCACGATCTCGGGCCCCTGGCGCGCCAGTATCTCCGGGACCGCCGACTGCAGCGGAGCCGCCTCGGCGGTGGACAGCAGCCCGGGGAAGAACAGGTACCCCCGGTCGGCGAACGCCGCTGCCTGCGAGTCGCTCAGCTCCAAAGGATTTCTCCTCAGCCGATGTCGAGCGCCGCCTCGAGGGCGGGGCCGCCGTCGCCGGAGAAGCCGCGCTCGCCCCTTCCGGCAACCGTGGAGATCAGGCCCCTCCCGGCGTCGACGCGGCGGATTCTCCGGTTGCCGCTGTCCTTGACGTAGATGTTCCCCACCGGATCGATCGCCATGCTGTAGCAGTGGTCGAGCTGCGCATCGGCCGCCGGTCCGCCGTCTCCGGAGAAGCCGCTGCTTCCGTCCCCTGCCACCCGGTGCAGCAGGCCGCTGCCGAGGTCGAGGCGGAAGAGGCTGGAGTTGTTGCCGTCGACGAGGTAGGCCTGGCCGCCGCGCACGCGGATGTCCCGGGGGCGTCCGAACTTCGCCCAGAGGGCGGGGATGCCGGTTTCCGTCGGCCCCATCCCGCCGCAGCCGGCGACGGTGCGCAGGATGCCGGTTGCCGCCTCGAGGCAACGGAAGCGCAGGTTGTCGGTGTCGACGATGTAGAGGTCGCCGTTGGCGGCGACGTCGACGGCGAGGGGGGCGTACAGCTTCGACTCCAGTGCCGGCTGGCCTTCCCCGGAGTACCCCTCCTCCCCGGTCCCGGCGCAGGTGGTGATGACCCCGGTCGCCGCGTCCACCCGGCGAATGCGGTGATTGCGCGTGTCGGCAATGTAGAAGTTGCCGTCCCTGTCGAAGCGGCAACCGTGCGGCACCGCGAGACTCGCTTCGGTGGCGGGGCCGCCGTCCCCCGCGAAGGCCTCCTCGCCGTTGCCGGCGACGGTGGTGATGACCCCGCTCGCCGCGTCGATGCGGCGCACCCGGTTCTGGTGGGCGTCGGTGACGTAGAGATGGCCGAGGCCGTCGAGGGCGACGCGCATCGGGTGGGTGGAGAAGGCAGCCGCGGCGGCCGGTCCGCCGTCCCCGGCGGGGCTGGCCCCCGTCTCGGGCGGGCGGCCGCCGGCGACCGTGGCGATGATCCCGGTGGCGAGATCGACGGCGCGCAGGCTGTGGTTGCCCACGTCGGTGAAGTAGAGGTTTTCCGCGGATACGTCCATCGGTCAGGGGTTCCGGGAAAGATCAGGCTGTTCCGGAGCAGCAAGAGGATGTGACGGCGATTATACCACTGCCTCCAGGGATCGGACAACCGCTAAGGGTGTCCGCGAGGGGCGACCTCCGTTGGGCTTGACTATCGGCCCTCCAGGCGCTCCGGCTCCCAGGCCGCCCCCGCCCCTGCGGGACACGGCGACGGCATTCCACGGCAGAGAGAAGCGATTCTCAGATCCTCGAGGGCCATGCAAAAGGGCGCCGGCCGTCGTGCCCGTACGTGAAGAGCGCTGTCCGCCTCGGTGACTCAGCCTCCCAGCGGTACGCCCCGTGGCAGACCGTTCCCCCCAGGAAGAAGAGAACAGACCCGCGGCGCATTGGAATGTGGCGGATCGGCGCGCGCTCGTTGCAGACCCGCACCGAATGCGGCAAGGGGTAGCAGGACTTGTGACTGCCCGGCACTACGACAAAGCCGCCATCGCCGGGCCCGACGTCGTTGAGCTGCCAGGCGACGTTGATGCCCGACCTCGTGTGCACGCGCCCGTTTACCATCTCGTAGTGCTTGCCGATGCTGGTAGGGTTGGCGTTCCCCGCGTGCAGCATCTGCCCGCTCGAGCCTTTGACGTGGCACAGGGCCGTGTTCTGAGTCACCCTGTACCCGGGTCCAATCATCCAGTTCAGGCGCTGGATGACGGCCGGATGCGCCAGCATTTTGAGGAAAGGCGCATTGTGCGGCGCCGGCAGCTGAAACAAGTCCTTCAGGTCCGGCCGGCCCGTGCCCGAGATCGTCGGTGCCCCGGGGATGTCGGCAAGCGTCACGTCCCCGTCGAGCTTGTCGCCTGCGCCCCGGTACACCAGCCGGTCGAGGTTGGCGTCGATGCCCGCCACGGCCGCATCGACCCAATCATCGTCCATGACGCCCTCGACCAACAGGAAGCCCTGGGTGTCAAACGCCCAGCGCTCGGCATGATCATCCCGCCGTTCGAACTCGATGGCCGAGGAGGACCTCTGCGCCGCGTCGGCATCGTCGGCGGAGGTGAGCCAGGTGGTCGCGCCGTCCGACAGGAGCAGGCGACGCGAGTCGCCGCCCGCCAGCACGGTCTGCTCGGCCTCGCCCAGCCCTTCCGCCCATGCGGGCAGGGGCTGCTCGTCCCGCTGGTCGGGCGGCCCCTGTGGCCGGGCCGTGCGCGAGATGAAATCCACCACGAGCAGCTCGCCGCCGTCACCCTGCGGGCAGACCCCGTGCAGCGCGCTGGCGGCGCACAGCAGCACGTCGCCCGCCGCCAGCGCCGGGCGCTCGGCGAAGCGGCTGGAGGATGGAAGCGGGGGGGCGGGCAGCCCGCTCTTGTGCGAGGAGGGCACGACCACCAGCGGGCACCTGCCTTCTGCGGAGTCCGTGAGGGCGATGGCCACCACCAGCCCCTGGCACTGCCGGATGCGGACCTCTTCCCAGGCGCCGCCGGCCCGCGAAAGCGAAGTTCCGTCGGCGTTGCGGCCATTCCACCCCGTCAGGTTGATGTATGCCCGGTCCAGCGTGTGGGCCCCGCCTGCCAGTGGCAGCGAGGCTTCGTCGTACCCTCCCGAGGCGGCGGCGGGGACGTGCCTCGCAGGGCCGTCCTGGCGAAAGCCATCGCCGCACAGCTCGCGCACGTAGCGTCCGACGGCGCCGGCCTCGCTGCAGAGATCGCCCAGCCCATCTCCGCTGTCGCGGCACGCGGACAACTCGGCCTGGCTGAGGAGCTGCGGCAGCACGAGGAACCCGAGCGCGTCGAAGGCGAAGTTCTGCTCTATGGTGAGGATCGACGGCTCGTGCGCGTGCGTCGCCTCGTTCCAGTGGTTCACGGTGTAGGTGTCGATGCCCATGCCCATGGTCAGACCTCGATGGATTCTGGAGGGGGGTGAATCGCTCCTCGCCGGCCAGGCGACCCCGTTGCTCTTTCCGGCGCAAAAAGCAGCATACTCCGCTTCCGTAGAGCAATGGCGCTTACGGAAGCCGAAGTGAGGTGGCCGCCGTTGGCCCCGCAGGAGGACTCGCCCAGGGAGGATACCGCGAGAGCTATCGACCCCCGGTTCGCTTCGGTCCGGCGGTCCCGGCCGCTGCCGGATCGCCGCTCAGCAACCGTTTCACCCGGCCCCAGCTCCGGTGCACGACCGCGGTGGGGTCCAGCCTTTCCAGCGCCCAGACCTCGTTGAAAAGGCCGACCTCCTTGGCCCCACCGATGAACAGGGCGCGGTTCTCTCCCTCGATGTAGACCGCCGCGGCCCCGCTGCGCGGTTCCGGCGCGGCGCCTTCCGGTTGCAGCAGGTTCCAGGCGCCGGCGGCGAGATCGAAAGCCCAGGTATCGTCGCTCCTGGCCCCGAGGCCCCCTATCCCGGCGCCTCCGAAGATGACGAACCGGTGGCTCCCCGGGTCGTACACGCTCGCGGCAAAGGTGCGTCCCCCGGGGCCGCTCTCCGGGGTGATGTCGCTCCAGGCCCCGGTGTCGAGGTCGAAGGCCCACAGGTCGTTCAGGGCGTTGCCGCCCCCCTGGCCGCCGAACATGAGCATGCGGTAGCCGACCGGATCGTAGGCCGCGGTGTGCAGGCAGCGGGCCAGGGGCCTGGGGTCGGTGCTGATGTCGGTCCAGACCGACGCGGCCGGGTCGAATGCCCAGGTGTCGTCGAAGCGGCCGAGGTCGGTGAACCCGGCGAAGCTGACGAGGCGGCCGGCGCGGGGGTCGAAGACCGCCGCGGTTCCGTAGCGGGAGGCGGGCCGGGTTTCGGGGGAGAACCGGCGCCAGGTGTGGTCGCTGAGGTCGAAGGCCCAGACGTCGTTGAAGAAGTCGCCGAGATGGCGGCCGGACCAGACGAGCATCTGGCGGCCGGCCGGGTCGTACACGGCGTTGTGGGACCAGCGGGTGTGGGGGGCCGGACCGGAACCGGGGGTGATCTTCCTCCAGGCCGGGGGGGAGAGGCCGAGCTCCCAGACGTCGTTGAGGTCGCCCCCGGCTCTCAGCCCCCCGAAGAGGAGGACGCGGTGTCCGGCCGGGTCGTAGACCGCCGCGGCGTTGGAGCGGGCAACGGGGGCTTCCCCTTCGGGATGCAGCTGGACCCACTCCAGGGCGGCGGCCCCGCCGGCCAGCAGGAGCGGGAGAACGAGTGCGGTGCGCTTCATTGCGGTCCCTTTCCAACCTGAGGCGAGGCGCTTGTCCGTATGACGCGCGGTGCGGCCATAAGATGCGCGGTTTTTTCGAGGATTGCTCCCGCCCCCAGGGGCCGGCAGTCCGGTCAGTACCCCGCCTGCTTGTCGACCAGCCCCAGCAGGGGCCGCCCCTGCTCGAGGCGCTCGAGGTTGTCGAAGAACAGGCCGACGGCGCGCTCGTTGCCCTCGTGCGAGGTGGTCCGGAACGGGGAGACGAGGACGTTGTCCCGTTTCCAGAACGGGCTGTCCGCAGGGGGCACCCCCTCTCCCGCGCCCGGCTGGAGACTGACGCCGGCGATCCATCCTTCCTCGACGGCGCGCACCAGGGCGTCGAAATCCAGAACCGCCTTGCGTCCCGAGCAGTCTATCAGACAGGCCCCGGGCCTCATCGCCGCGAGGAACTCCGTGCCGACGAGGTTGCGGGTTTCCGGGGTCGACGGGACGCAGTTGACGACGTAGTCGGAGGCGGCGAGCACCTCGGACAGCCGTTCGGGGGTGACCAGCCGCTCGACCTCGGGAGGCGCTTCGCGGGGATTCCGGGCCACGGCGATCACCTTCATGTCGAAAGCCCTGACCCGGATGGCGAGCGCCCTGCCAATGGTTCCGAACCCGACGATCCCGGCGGTTTTGCCTGCCAGCTCGACGGCGTCTCCGCCGCTCCCGTAAGCATCGTCCCACGGAGTCAGGGGCCGGGCCAGGGCGTGGTGGTAGCCCCGCGCGAAGATCAGCATGGAGGCGAGGGCGTGCTCGGCGGCGATGGTTCCGAAGACCGGCTTCAGGCAGGTGAAGGGCACGGGGCTGGCGACGAATTCCGGGAAGAGGTACCCCTCGACGCCCCCGCTGGCCGCCTGCACCCACCGCAGCCGCGGGGCCGCGGCGAGAAGGCCGGCGTCCCAGGGGCCGACGATGGCGGCGTCGGCGCCGGCGAGGTGGCGGAGAAGGTCGCCGCGGTCGTCGGCGCAGTGGATTGTCAGGCCGGCGCGACCCCGGGCAACCGCTTCGGCGCGGAACCGGTCCGACCAGCCGCTCCAGGTCGCGACCACCTTGTTTACGGCCGGCACGGTCACCCTCCCGGTTTCATGCGCGCCATCTCGGCGATCACCTCCGGCACGAAGCCGCCCAGCCCGAGTCCCGGGCCTTCCGGCAGTTGCAGGTACCCGTCTTCGACTGCGAGAGGGTGCTCGATCATGCGGCGGTGAACGGTGTCGAGCCAGGTGTGCCGGAAGGATCCGGGCGGCGCGAACGCCAGGGCCGGGTACTCGATCATGACCCCGCAGGAGGTCGTGCACAGCACCTGGAGATGGGCGGCGATTGCGATCGGGCTCCAGGGGCAGTGGGGGATGCAGAGCAGGCCGGCCTCCTCGATGCGCCCGGCGACGTCGACGAACTGGGTGATCCCGACCTGCTGGGCGTCCGGCTGCAGGATGTGGGCCGCCTTCCTGTCGATGAAGTCCTGGAAGTCCGCGGCGAGGGCGAGGCTCTCGCCGGTGGCGATGCGTACCGGGGAGCGCCGCGTCAGCTCTGCGAACCCGTCGACGTCCCGGGGCCGCAGCGCCTCCTCGAGGAAGTGGACTCTGTACTTGTCCGCGACCTCGGCGGCGCGTAGCGCGTCATCGACGGTGTGGCCGGGGTCGAGGTAGGCCGGGCAGCCGAAGTCGAGCATCAGCAGCATCTCCGGGCCGATCCCTTCGCGAACGGCGGCGAGGGTCTCCTCGTCCTCGGCGGAGAAGTGATTGCCCCAGCCGAGTTTCACCGCCTTGAAACCGCGCTCCCGGTAGGTGAGGCACTCGGCGATCATCTCCGGCGCGGTCCGCCGCCGGGGGGCCTCCCGGTCCCAGTCGTGCGGGAAGGCGCTGCTGCTGGCGTAGACCATGATCCGGTTCCGGACGACGTCGCCGAGGAGCCGGTGAATCGGCATCCCGGCCGCCTTGCCGGCGATGTCCCAGAGGGCGATGTCGACCGCGGCGAGGGCGTTGACGGCGATGCCTCCCTCGTCGCCGCGGCCGAACCAGCCCCCGTCGCACAGGCGCCCCCAGAGCTCGGCCGGCCGCGCCGGGTCGGCGCCGAGAAGGAGGCCGCGGAACGGCGGCTCCGGGCCGGGCAGCTCCGGGACGGAGTCGAGCAGCGCCGAAACCGGGCGGGTCCAGGAGGAGGTGGCGCCGATACCGGTGATGCCGGCGTCGGTGTCGACCTCGACGAGGGGGAAGTCCCGGGGGAAGCCGCGGCTGACGACGCGGATGTCGGTGATCTTCATGGCTGGGACGAATGGGATCCTGAGTCTTCAGACGGGCTCGCCACGGCAAGGGGACCACCAGCGCGGAAAAGACCGCGCGAGGATGACCCGGTCCGGCAAGGAGCAGGTCGCCGGCGCTTTCCGTCCTCCGGCCCGGTACCCGCGCGTCAGGCGAACGGATCCTGCACGTCGAGGAAGTCGAACCTCCTCAGGTCCCGGTCATGCGTGTAGATCCTGCGCACCCCGTGGAAGCGGAGAAGCGCGGCGAGATGGGCGTCCGGCACCTGGTTTCCACGCGCTGCCTCGCCGGCCGTGGCGCGCCAGGTTTCCCAGAATCCGTCCTCTTCGGCGAGGCAGCGGGAGTGAGGAAGATTGAGCAGGGTCTCGACGTTCGCCATCGCTTCTTCGGGGGTCAGCGGTTCATCGAAAATCGACGGGTGGGTGGAGATCCTCAGGTAACTCATGATCGTCGGCCAGCTCAGATAGAGTATGTCGCGTCCGGTCATGCAGGATTGCAGAAAACTCCTGGCTTCGGCGTGGAGCGGACTGGAGCTGTCCGACGAATAGAGAAGGAGGTTGACGTCGAGGGAGTAGCTCATGGCAACGCCCAGGCTCCTCCGCGGTCAGCGGTCCAGGGCGCGGTATACCGCATCCTTGTCGGACAGGTTGAGGCGAGCCCCCATCGGTCTGGCGATCCATTGCAAGGGAGGAGAGGCGGCGTCAGGCGTTGCATCCTCCTTCAGCGTTCGCGCCAGAAGATCGGACACGAGCCTGCCCAGGGACTTGCCCTCCTTCGCTTGAAGCCGCTTCAGCTCGCGGAGGACGGGATCGTCGATATCGAGTGTCGTTCTCATAGGATTATCCTTGTTTGCATCAGATGCTAATGCCGATGATGCGGTGATGCAAGGCATTGTCATTACTGCGCCTTCCTCCTCGAGCAGCATCACCGCCTTGGGGCTTCCGGCCTCGCCGGGGAGATTGGTGTGCCGGCCCTTGCGGAATACGGGACGGAACTGTGCTCGCCAAGGTGGAACTTGCGGCGAAAGGGGTGGGAGTTTGAAGTCTTTCCGTAGGCGGGTTCGATGGATACCCACTTATGAATGGGTGTTCAGCCCCTCCCCAGCAGCCGCAGATCCCGCACTGTCTCGACAAGCCGGAGGAACTCCCCCCGGTAGCCCCTCGGGTCATACCCCTGGCCCCGCTCGGCAAGCCCGATTACGTCGTCCAGCGTGTAGTCGCCGACATGGGGCGAGTCGCGGAGCAGCATGCCGAAGCCGGCCACCGCGGCGGCGAAACGGAGATCGGTTGAGGGCCCGGCAGGCGCCTCCACGACCGGCTGCGCCATCAGGCGGCTGACCGAGCCGTCAGGATCCTTGTAGCGGACCTTCACGTACATCAGCTCCTCGTCGAAACCGCTCTCGACGGCCGTTTCCCCTTCGGCTTCCGGTTGATAGCGAAGGTCGTCCACCGAGCCTCCGGGAACCGGGACACCTTCGGGCACGACCTCGTACAGGGCCGTCACCGTGTGTCCTGCCCCCAGCTCGCCGGCGTCCTCGGTGTCGTCGTTGAAGTCCTCGGGATCCAGCAGCCGGTTCTCGTAGCCGATCAGGCGGTATCCGGCCGCTTGGGAAGGGTTGAACTCGACCTGCACCTTCACATCCTTGGCAAGGGTGAGGAGGGTTCCTCCCATCTCCTCCACCAGGACCTTCCTGGCCTCCAGGAGGCTGTCGACGTAGTGGAAGTTGCCGTTCCCGTGGTCGGCCATCTGCTCCATCTTCGAGTCCTTCAGGTTGCCGGTGCCGAACCCGAGGACCGTCAGGAATATCCCGCTCTCCCGCTCCTTCTCGATGAGGCGGACCATCTCCCCGTCGCTCGAGGCGCCGACGTTGAAGTCTCCGTCCGTCGCCAGGATGACGCGGTTGTTGCCGCCGTCGATGTGGTTCTCTTTCGCGACCTCGTAGGCGAGCCTGATTCCGGCTCCGCCCGCGGTGCTGCCGCCGGCGCGGAGGTTTTCCAGGGCGGCGAGGATCTCCTCCCGGGCGTCTCCCGGTGTCGAGGGCAGAACCAGCCCGGCGGCGCCGGAGTAGACTGCGATCGCCACCCGGTCCTCGGCCCTGAGCTGCTCGACGAGGAGCGCGAACGCCTTCTTCAGCAGGGGGAGCTTGTCGGGCGACTTCATCGAACCCGACACATCGATCAGGAAGACGAGGTTGCCGGGCGGCAGGTCCCCGGTGTCGATCGACCGCGCCCTGAGGCCGATGCGTACCAGCCGGTGTTCCGGCTTCCAGGGCGCCTCCCAGACCTCGGTGGTCACCGCGAAGGGGTGCTCTCCATGCACCTCATCCCACTCGTACGGGAAGTAGTTGATCATCTCCTCGATGCGGACCGCATCTACCGGCGGCCGCTGCCCGTCCTCGATGAAGCGGCGCACGTTGGCGTACGACGCGCGGTCGACGTCGATGGCGAAGGTCGAGAGCGGGGCCTCGCTCACGAGCTGGAAGCCGTTCTCCTCGATGTGGGCGTACGACTCGGTGTTGTAGTAGTAGGTGGGAGATATGTGCCTGTAATCGGCGGCCGCCAAAGGAGCGTAGGCAGCCGACTCGGGCGCTGCCACGGGCTTGCCGGTATTGCCCGTGCACGAGGCAAAGGCGAGGAGGCCGAGAAGGGGCCAGCCCGATCTGGCGAAAGGGGCGGGCCGGCAGGGGGGGTTGGGTTTCGAGTTCATGAGATCGCCTGTGGAGTGAAGGGGTTGCGAGGCGAGCGGCACCCTGGGTTGCCGCAACGAGGACAGGTGCCCGGAGGGCGGGAGCTGCAGGTCGGCTGTCGAAGACGCAGTTGTTCCGGCAGGACGGTGCGGTGGGCTGCTTCTGGTTGTCCGGGGAGCGAGGGCCATCGATTCTGCCATGACCTTTCTGATGAGACGCGCAACCGGGGCGGGGGTTTCCGCGGGGGCCGGGGGGGCAAGCTGGCTCGCCCGCCCGGGGCGGGGTAGGAGTTGAAGGATCCCTTCCGTAGCTTGAGCGGCGTCCGCCCGAACAGGAACGAACCGAACAACGAGAGGAGACGGCGATGAAGGTCTGTCTGGTGGGGGAGGGGGCCCAGGGCCTGACCCACATGGAGGCGCTGCGCGGGATGGAGGGCGTCGAGGTGGTCAGCCTGGCCGGAGGCATCGCCGCCGACGCCGAGGCCTTCGCCCGCGAGCAAGGCATCGGCCACGTCTCCACCGATCTCGAGGAGTGCCTCGACCAACCCGGGGTCGAGGCCGCGTTGATCACCAGCCCCAACCAGCTCCACTGCGAACAGGCGGTGACCGCCCTGGAACGGGGCAGGCACGTCCTCCTCGAGCTGCCGATGGGACTGTCGCTGGCGGAGTCCCGGCGCGTGGTCGAGGCCGAGGAGAGGTCGGGGAAGGTGGCGATGATGTGCCACACCCAGCGCTACCGCCCCGAATTTCGCAGGGTGCACCAGATGATCGAAACCGGGGACCTGCGCCTGCACCACATCGTGCAGCAGACCTACTTCTTCCGCCGCGTCAACGAGAACCGCTTCGGCAGGCCTCGCATCTGGACCGACGACCTGCTGTGGCACCAGGCCTGCCACATGATCGACATGGTCTACTGGCTCCTCGGCGACCCCGGCATGGAGGCATGGGGGCGCTGCGGGCCGGTGCACGAGCGGCTGGGGGTGCCCATGGACATCTGCATCTCCCTGCGCTCCGCCGACGGCTGCCTGGTCAGCGCCGCCCAGTCGTTCAACAACCACGGTCCGATACAGGGGGAGTGGCGGTTCATCGGCGAGGAGGAGACGTACGTGACCGGCGGCGCCGGGCTGCGGGATCACCGGGGGAACGAACTGCCCCTGCCGGAGGGGCCCTCCGGAGTCGAGGCCCAGGACGGGGAGTTCTTCGCCGCCGTCCGCGAGGGGCGCAAGGCCCTGACCAGCTGCTCCGAGGTGCTGCCGGTGATGGGGATCATCGACCGCGTCCAGAAGGCGATGGACGGGAGGGACGGGGCCCCGAGCGCCGGCATGGTGCAGTCTCCCTGACGGCCGTGAGAGGCGCAGCCAAACTCTGAAGAAAACCGACCCGATGGACGGACCGGCCGCGGCTTCCCCCTCGAACTCCACTATCGCCCGGCTCAGGAATCTGCTCCGCGGCTGGCGCGAGCGCTTCGGCCTCGACCTGAGGTCGCTGGCCCTCTTCCGCATCCTGCTCGGCCTGCTCCTGCTCGTCGACCTGGCCGCCCGGCTGACCGATCTGCGGGTCTTCTACTCCGACGCCGGGGTGCTGCCGCGGGTCGATCTGCTGGGCCGGGTCGCCACCGGCTCGACTCCGTGGCTGGTGTCCCTGCACATGCTGAGCGGCCTCTGGGGGGTGCAGCTCCTCCTCTTCGCTGTCGCCGCCTGCTGCGCCTTCTGCCTGCTGATCGGCCACCGGACCCGGCTCTTCACCTTTCTCAGCTGGGTGCTTCTGGTGTCGCTCCACAACCGGAACCCCACCATCCTCAACGCCGGCGATATGCTGTTCCGGGTGATCCTCTTCTGGTCGCTGTTCCTCCCCCTCGGGGCGCGCTGCTCCGTCGACGCGGCGATGCGGGAACCGGCCCGTGACCGCCCGGAGAAAGGCAGCGACCGCACCTGGTCGGTCCCCGCTTTCTGCTTCCTGGCGCAGGTCACGATCGTATACTGGGCGACGGCGCTGTTGAAGAACCACCCGATCTGGATTTCGGAACGGACCGCGGTCTGGTACACCCTCCAGCTCGACTACATTGCCCTGCCGCTCGCGGTCCTGATGCGGGAGCTGCCGGCCGCATGGCTCGAGCTAATGACCCGCACGACCCTCCACGTCGAGTTCCTCGTGCCGGTGCTGATCTGGATTCCGTTCCTCGTCGGCCCGCTGCGGCTGGCCGCCTGCGTCGTCATGATCGCCATGCACCTGGGGTTCGCGGCGACCCTTCAAATCGGGCTCTTCTCGTACATATGCAGCGCCATGTGGCTCGCCCTCCTGCCGCCCTGGGTCTGGGACAGGCTCTTCGCGCGCTTCCGGCGCGATCCGGAGCGGCTCGGTATGACCATCCACTACGACGCCGACTGCGGCTTCTGCCTCCGCATGGTCCTGCTGCTGAGAAGCTTCTTCCTGCTTCCCGAAACGCGCATCGCCGAGGCCCGGGAGGACGCGGAGATCGAGCGCGACATGCGGGCCCGCAACTCGTGGGTGGTAACCGACCCCGAGGGGAAGCGCCGCTTCAAGTTCGAGGCATTCAGCTACGTGCTCTCCCGGTCCCCGTGGGCCTGGCCCGCGGGGAAGGTCCTCGGGAGGGCGGTGTTCCGGAGACCGGGCACCTGGCTGTACGAACAGACGGCGAACCGCCGCGAGCTGATGGGCCGCCTGACCGGCTGGATCCGTCCGCGCCGGGACAGGCAGGTGCGCCGGCCCCTCGTCTGGCTGCGGAACGGCTTTCTGCTGGCCACCCTCGCCTACATCCTGCTCTGGAACGCCCGCATCTTGCACAACAAGGAGGTCTTCGCCGCCGACTCGGTCGGCGGCAGGTTCTCGGCGGCGTCGGCGAGCTGGATTTACAGCAAGGACGACGGGGAGGGGAACCGGGTCGACCGCCGCTGGTACGGCCGTATCCTGGGAGTAGGCCAGTCCTGGCGGATGTTCGCGCCGAAGCCGCCACGCATCATCGGCTGGTACGTGGTCGTCGGCACCCTGGAGGACGGAACGCAGGTCGATCTCTACCGCCACGTCGTCTTCGGGGAGGAGTCGCCCGAGGTCTCATGGGACCGCCCGAATCGCCTTGTCGAGAGCTTCCGCGGGCCGCGCTGGCGCAAGTACATGATGTCGCTGCGCAAGAAGGAGAAGAAGGACTACCGCCCCCTGCTGTGTAAGTACCTGGCGCGCGAGTGGAAGCGGGAGTTCGGCGACGAGGCGCCCCTGACGCTGGTCGAGCTCTTCTTCAACGAGGAGCGGACCAGGGCGTACGAGCCCAACACCGAACCGAAGAAGCGGCGCCTGTGGTACTACACCCCGTAGCGCGAATCCGGGGGGCAGGCTCAGTCGGGACTCTCTGAAGGGCGGGGGAACGGCCCGGGAAGCTTCCTGGGAACCATCGGGGTCGGGATTCCCTTACCGGGCCGGGGCGCCGTCCTGCCAGCCGGCGATGAAACCGGCGACGTCGATGCCGGGCATCTCCTGGAACCTGTAGGTCGACGGCTGCTTCCCCTGGAAGCCGGGAACCAGGTGCGGCTCCTCGACCTGGAGGAGGCGGTCGAAAGTCTCGAAGCGCCGCCACAGGAGTTCCGCTTCGGCGGCGGTGAAGCGGCTGCCCACCGGGCCTCTTCCCCGCAGGGCGGCCCTGGCAACCTTGGACAGCTGGACCAGACAGGAGACGCGGCCCACCTCCCCGGAGTGGAGCTCTTCGAGGGCCTCGCAAAAAACCGCGGCGTCCCGGCCGATCATGGCGCGGAAGGCCCGCTCCATGGCGTCGCATTCCCGGTCGCGCAGGTCGAGAAACCCCCGGAACCTCGAGGCGTGGCGCCGGGGCAGGACCTCGGCCAGCCGCGGGAGCCAGTGGAACACATGAGCGTGGGTCAGGCTGCCGTTGTTGAAGGCGCGGTAGCGGAAGTGCAGGGTGCGCCGGTGCCTGCCGCTGTAGTCGCTGCCCCAGTGGAGGATCGGCGTCAGGTAGACGATGCCGTCCCCGGCAGCCAGCTCGATCTGCACGCCGCCGTCGATTTTCCGGTGTTCGCTGACGGCGAGCTGCCGGTTTTCCCGCTCGGTGTTGAAGCGGCGGTGGCTCCCCGGGACGACCCAGAGTACGTCGTCGTCGAAGAGCGGGATGTTCCACTGGGTGTAGTTCGGGGGGTTGGCGAGAAAGTCGGTGAACAACGCCTCTACCGGGCCGTGGGCTTCCGGGCGGATGTCGCGGTGCCAGTCCGCGGGCCCGCGGTCCCTGCGGGGGTTGCACAGCATCCCGAACTGGGTCGGGGCGACATCGTCCGTATTTTCCACGGCCGGGCATGGCTCCGGGTAATTTCCAGGGGGAACCCGGGCAGCTCAAGAGCGGATGAAGATGGCCGGCGGCACCCCGTTCCCGTTCACTCCGGAGACTGCGGGTCCGATTGCCGCAAGCCCGATCGCCGTGGACCAACCGTTCGAGGTTCTGCCCGAAAAGGGGGGGTCCTGCCGGGGCCGGCCGGAGACACCGAAGCAGGGTCCATGTCCATCGAGAGAAAGGCGGAGACGTGAAGACGACAGCCGTGATCTGGCCGGCCGCAGGGGAAGTCGAGGTGCGCAGCCACGAGCTTCCCGAGCCCGGGCCGGCCGACCTGCTGCTGGAAGCGGAGTGCACCTTGATCAGCCCGGGCACCGAGCGCGCCTGGTTCCTCGCCATGCCGAACACCGCATCGGTTTTCCCGAGGCAGACGGGGTACAACTTTGCCGGGCGCGTCGCCGCGGTCGGCGCGGAGGTCGACGGCTTCGCCGTGGGAGACCGGGTCGTGAGCACCGCGCCCCACGCCCGGCACGCGGTGCGTGCGGCCTCCGAGGTCTTTCCCATTCCCGACGGCCTCGCCACCGGGGAGGCCGTCTTCTTCTTCATGGGGGCCATCGCCCTGCAGGGTGTGCGGCGCCCGGGGATCGAGCTCGGGGAACCGGTTGCGGTGATCGGCCAGGGGCTCGTCGGGCTGATGGCCCTGCAGCTTTCGCGGCTGCACGGGGCGCTGCCGGCGATCGCCATCGACACGGACGCCTCGCGGCTCGAGGTGAGCCGCCGCAGCGGCGCCGACGTTCTCGTGGACGGCGCCGACCGGGAGCGGCTGCAGTCGCTGGTGCGCGATCTCGACGGAGGCCCCGCGGTCGTCATCGAGGCGACGGGCCACCCGGAGCCGATCAACACCGCCTTCGAGATCGTCCGTCCCCATGGGAGGGTGGTGCTGCTCGCGAGCACCCGCGGCAGCACCGAGGTCAATTTCTACACCACCGTGCACATGAAGGGAAACGTCGTCCACGGCGCCCACAACAGCGCCAGGCCGGAAAGCTCCCGGCACGGCGGGTGGACCCTGGCCGACGACGCCCTGACCGTGCTGCAGCTGCTCCGCCACGGGCGCCTGCAGGTCGGTCACCTGGTCTCTCACCGCTTTCCCGCAACGCAGGCGGCCGAGGCCTACGAGGGGCTGAAAAACCGGGACCCGTCCATGGTGGGGGTGCTGCTCGAGTGGGGGGGCGGGTCGATCTGAAGGGGGCTGCCTCCCGGGACGCTACCCTTCCTTCAATCCCAGCTCGCCGATCGGTATCGCCTCGTCGATCAGCATGATCGGTATGCCGTCCTCGACGGGGTAGAGAAAGGCTCCGTCCTCCCGCACAAGCCCGCCGTCCACCTTCTTCTCCACCTTCCCGCCTCCCCGGTTCGAGACCTGCCCCCGCTCTATCAGGGCGTTCAGTTCTTCGATCAGTCCGGTGTCTGCCAGGTGCACCGGTTCCTTGGTCTCAGGGCAGGCCAGAATGTCGAGCAACTCCTTGTCTATCATGATGTTGCGAATTCTCCGCGGGGAACTGGTTCCAAACCTCGGAAGTGGGGGCTTGAATTTAGAAGGGGCCACCCCGGGGAACAAGCAGCGGAAAGATCTTCCCACAGGGGGGTTGTTGTTTCCCTGGTGGAGAACGGCGCTTCTGAAACAGTTTCCCTCGAAATTGGCGGAAGCGCCACCGGATCAAAATACCTGTTTCTCAATAAAAACAAAAGGTTACAAAATAAATAAAGATCGGAATTGTGCTGGGAGAAACCGAATGCCCCTCTCGGGTCCGGACCTTGCTGGATGCCGGCCGGGGAGTCGGCGGCCAGGCCGCGGCTTCCGCCGGATACGAGCCATCCACGGAAAGGGGCATGCAGTGGAACCGGTCGACCAGGATTCAGCGGAGGTTCGCAGGGAACGTCTTGCGCTCATCGTCGATCGCTGCCTGGAAAGCGAGGCGGCCTACAAGCTCTTCGACATGCTCGGATCGATATGCAGTCTGGACGACGGCGAGAGGCGCGAATACATGAGACTGGCAAGGGAATCGGGGCTGTACTCCGAGGAAGAGATCGAGGCCGTCGAACGCCTGATCGCCTCCGGGGCGGCGCGGTGCTTCAAGGAGGTGATCGACCAGGTCCGCGAGGAGCGGATCGAGCGCGAGATCAGGGACCTGGTTTCCTGAGCTGGGAAGAATGCGGCCGGCAGGATCGCGGGAGGCTTGACGGAACCTCGGGAATCCCCGAATCGCCGGTACGGAGCGGAGACCGACCCGGGTTAACCGGGCGCGGAGCGTCACCAGCCTGGCGCGGCCTACCCGAAAAAGAAAAAGCCCGAGGACCAGGCATCCCCGGGCAGCAGAAACAATCAGAGGCGGGGCCGGAACCGTCCGGCCGGCGTCACACTTTGATTCCGTTCTCTTGGAGAACCCGGAGAGCCCCCTTCTTGTTCATCGTCCGCAGCGTCCGGGCCGTAAGCTTGAGGGTGATTGTGCGGTCCTTCTCGGGTATGTAAATCCGCTTCTTGACGAGATTCGGCAGCTGAACCCGCTTTGTCTTGCGCTGGGAGTGGCTGACATGGTTGCCAACCATTCCCTTCTTGCCCGTTACCTGGCACACACGAGCCATTTTTCGACCTCCTGAAGAGACAGAAACATAGAGGAGACAAGAAGATACGTCAAGGAACGCCTTGACAGGCGGGGTCTCCTGGGCCAACGTACTCAGAGGGCGAACGCCGCCGATGAACCGGCAGGCCCAAGGCTGCGGGGGGAGTCGCCTCGAGGCGGAAAATCGCCGGGCCGGACGGATCGGAGGCGGTGCGGAATCTGTCGGCGGCCGGAGGCATTCCCGAAATTGTGGATCCCGCGCCAGGCTCGAGCGTCCTTTCGAGATACGAACCGGTAACTCTCTCCAGACCTTGAAGTTCCCACCCAAGTGATCTTCAACCGTACTCCGCGGGACGGGATTGCGCTCGTCCTCTCGCTCGCGGCCCTGACCGCGGCGGTGGAAGCGCAGCCCCCCTGGCCGGCAATGGACTCACCCCCGCCCCGCGGGCCTGAAACCCCCGCCGGACTCGCCGGGCAGCTTTCCCATGCCCGAGCCGTCCTGGCCAGTTCCTGGACGGCGTCTGCCGAAATGACCGGGCACGGTCCCGGCAGCGTGCGCCTTCTCTACGAGGCCGGGCCCGAGACTCCATCCGGTCCCGCTTCGGTCGAGCCGATCGCCTTCGATCACCTCCGCGACCTCCACCGCAGCTGCACCGTCGGCATTCCCCCGGACAGCGAAGTCGAGATGGAGGTCATCGAAGCCCGCGTCGCCGCACGAGTCCACGCGCCCGGGGCGGTGGAGCACTTCGCGGGTCTGGTCCAGGGCCCGGTCGCGCTCGGGGAACGCGGCCTTCTGCGAAGGCAGGAAGTAGTTGCCGTCGGGTTCGGACCCCGGCTCGACGGCGAGGAACTCACCGTTTTCGACCGCATCGAGGTCGAGCTGCGCTTTTCCAGCTCTCCGGGATCGAAACGGCGTTCCCGGCCCGACAAGTGGGGGGAGCTGCTGTACCGCAACACCCTCGTCAACTACGAGCAGGCGAGGTCCTGGCGTCTCCCGGCGGGGAGCCCCGGGGCCGGCAAGGCAACCGATGAGCAGACGCTGAGCGGCGAGGTGCTCAGGCTCACGGTCCGCAGCAACGGCATGTACAAAGTCACCGGGGCCGCCCTGGCCGAAGCGGGCATCGATCTGGAGACGGTTGCCCCGGAACGCCTGCGCATGCTGTACGGAGGGGGCCGGGTTCTGGGTCTCCAGCGCGCCGTAATCCCAGGTATCTCCCGCCGCGAAATCCCGGTCCTGGTCGAGGACGGCGGCGACGGCCGCTTCGACGCGGACGACTTCCTGCTGTTCTACGGCGAGGCGACCCAACGCTGGGAGTACGGGCGCGACGCGAAGCAGTATTTCTGGCGGCAGAATCCCTTCACCGAGGAGAACGTCTACTTCCTCGATACCGGCGCCGAGGTGGAGGGTCTCAGGATGAGTCGAAGCAGCGGAGCTCTGGACAACGGTTCGGCGCGCCGGATCGACAGCTACCGCGAGCGGATCCATCTCGAGGACGACCGCATGATCCGGTTGCTGACGTGGAGCATAAAGACCGGTTACGACTGGTACTGGGAGGACTTCGGGGGGAACGCCCGCAACTTTTCCGTGATCGTGCGCGAAGCGGTCCCGGGGACCCCCGTCGACATCCGGGTCCGTTTCTGGGGATCGAAGAGAGCCGTCCACAGGTTCGATCTGTACTGGAACGACGAGTTGGCAGGACAGGCAAGGATGGACAGCATGTTCGTGGCCACCCTCCGGGCGCGGGCCCCGCAGGGCCCGAAGGAGGGCCTGAATCAGCTCGGAATCTTCCAGCGCGACAACAAGGGGACGCGCCTGGACTGGATCGAGGTCGAATTCGACCGCCGGCTGTCGGCTGAGGGGGGCGAGCTGACCTTCGCCTGGCCGCCGTCGGCGATGCTTGAGAATGAGGACGCGGTAACGGCGGAGTTTGTTCTGTCGGGGTTCGCCGAAGAGGGAAAACCCCGGATCTTCGCGATCTCCGGGCTGGGGTGGCCGAGGGAAATCGTCGGTTTCGACTGGGACGGGACCGCGGGAACCGCGGTCTTCCAGGACCGGTTCGAAGGCGGGGGAATTCCGCCTCGATACATCGCCAGTGCGCCCTCCCGGTGGAAGCGGCCGGCAAACATACGGCTCGATTTCCCCAGCAGGTTGCGCACCCCGGGAAACGGCGCGGACTACATCGTTCTCACCCATGCCGATTTCCGCGCCGCCGCCGACCGCCTGGCGGAGTGGCGCGCCGCCGGGGACCGTTTCGGACCGATGCGGGCGATTTCGGTCGACGTCGAGGACGTGTACGACGAGTTCTCCGGGGGGCTGGTCGATCCGATGGCGATCCGGTCGTTCGTCAACTACGCGGTCGACAACTGGGACCCTGCTCCCTGGTTCATCTGCCTGATGGGTGACGGGACCTACGACTACAAGAACAGCACGGGCACCAGCCACCCGAACTGGATGCCGGCGTACCAGGAAGGCATAAGCATGTTCGACGAATGGTACGTGCGGGTCGAAGGAGAGGACCGGATTCCCGACCTGGCCATCGGCAGATTGCCGGTGCAGTCGGCAACGGAGGCGGAGGGGGTGGTCGACAAGCTGATCTCGTACGACTCGGACCCGGAGGTCGGTCCATGGCAGAGCCGGGTGCTGCTGGTGGCGGACGACCTGCGCCATCCGTCGAAACTGGAACTCAGGGAATCCTACTTCATCCTCGACGCCGAGTCGCTGGCGAAGCGCTTCTTCCCTGCCGACCTCGATCTCGTCAAGCTCTACATCGCCCAGTTTCCGCTCGAGGGGAGCACCAAGCCGCAGGCAAGGGATGCCTTCGTGCGCCGCTTCAACGAGGGAGCGCTGATTGTCACCTACCTCGGACACGGGAGCCTCGACGTGCTCGCCCACGAGAAGATGTTCCTGCTTTCAAGGGACGCCGACCTGATCGACAACGGCAGGCGGTTGCCGTTCATGTACACGGCCGCGAGCCAGGTCGGGGTGTTCGACGATCCGAACCAGCAGTCGATCCCGGAGGTTCTGATGAACCGCGCCGACGGCGGGGTGATCGGGTTCATATCGGCCGCCCGGGTAGGATTCCACAGCAGCAACATGTACCTCGCCCGGGAGTTCCACCGGCTGATGTACAGATCGGGGGAGAGTCACCTGCCTCTCGGACTGGCGCTGACGATCGCCAAGCAGAACATCACAGGCAACGAGGACGACCGCACCAACATGCAGCGCTACTGCCTGATCGGCGACCCGGCGCTGCGCCTCGCCAGACCCCGGTACGTCGTCGCCATCGAGGTGCCGGATTCGGTCCGGGCGCTCGAGGAGGTCCGCGTCGCCGGCCGGATTCTCGACTCCGACGGACGGCCGGTGGAAGACTTCACCGGAACCGCCCTCGTGCAGGCGTTCGACTCCACTACGAGGAGCAAGCTGGACGATATCTCCTACGACCGAATCGGGAATCCGATTTTCCGCGGCCTGGTACCGGTTGCAGGGGGCCGTTTCGAGACCGCCTTCCGCGTGCCCAAGGACATCAGCTACAAGGAGGACAACGGCCGGGTCAGTGCCTATGTTTGGAGTGACCATGCCCGGGCCGCTTTCGGGTCGGTCGACAGCCTGGTTCTCGCCGGCACGGCGACCGGCGTTTCCGCCGACGAGACCGGACCCGAGATTGCGATTGGATTCAAGGGGAAGGATGGTTTCAAAAGCGGGGACACCATCCCCGGCGAAGCGGTCCTCGAAGCTGTGATCAGCGATCGGAACGGCATCAACATAACCGGGGAAACCGGGCACGAAATGGAGCTCCGGGTGGACGGTGCGCGCTTCATCGTCACCGAGCACTTCCACAATACCGGGGACTACCGCAGCGGCCTCCTCGAGTTCCCGCTGCCCGCCATGGAACCGGGTACCCATACCTTGCGTCTCAAGGCCTGGGACACGTTCAACAACTCGTCGCAGGTCGAGGCGGAAGTGCGTGTCTCGGAGGCGGAGGACGGGGTGCTTTCCCGGCTGCTGTTCCACCCGAACCCGATGCGGGACAGGGGCGACTTCACGTACACTCTCGAAGATGCAGCGGAATCTGTCCGCATCAGGGTGTTCTCGCTCGCCGGAACGCTCGTCGACGAGCTTTCCGGCACGGGGCATGCCGACTTCAACCAGGTGGCCTGGACTCCTCCCGGGGAGCTCGCCAACGGCACCTACCTGTACCAGGTAGAGGTCGAGCTCGCCGATGGCTGGCGCATCGAGAGGAAGGCCGCCATCCAGGTGATGAAATGACCGCTGCGCCCGGGGAAAGTCCCGATCGCGGAAACGAAGGAAGGCGCGGACCTTTCCTGCCGCCGGCCCGGGCAAACGAATGCCCGGCACCCGTTTCAGGGCGGTAACGAAGCGGAAGCAGATTTCGAAGTGAAACCTCAGGAGGAAACCACAAGTGCTTGACAAACTCGCCGCCTGGTGCGTGACCGTCTCCCTGCTGGCCGCCGCGGCCGAACCCGCCTCGGCTACCTCGGAGAGCCGCGCCACTGTCATCTTCCTCCTGATAAAGCCGGATGCGCGGTCCATAGCGATGGGGGAGTCGTACGTCGCTGTCGAGGACAACGCCAGCTACTTCAACCCTGCCGCCCTCGCCGGGCAGACCGAGCGCAAGCTCCACCTGACTCATGCGAAGTGGCTTCCCGGTCTCGCCGACGACATGTCGTACGAGTTCGTCGCCTACTCGCAACCGGTCGAGGGCTGGGGGAACGTCGGTATCAACGGAATCTGGATGAATCTCGGGGAGCAGACGCGAATGGGTGAGCGGCCCGACGACGTGCTCGGGACCTTCTCGAGCAACGAGTTCGCGGTCAGCGTCGCCTACGGCGCGGACGTCTCCGACAACATGAAGGCGGGCGTCGGCCTGAAGTTCATCCACAGCCGCCTCTCTCCCGAACAGGGTGCGGGAATCGAGCGCGGCAAGGGAGTCGGCAGCAGCTTTGCCGCCGACCTCGGTATGCTTTGGGACATCACACCGGCCCTTACGTTCGGCTCGGCGCTCCGCTATCTCGGCCCCAAGATGGCCTACATCGACCCGAGCCAGGCCGATCCCCTTCCGCAGCATATCGTCGCCGGCTTCGCCTACGAGCTGCTCGACGCCGAGTACCACGACGTCCTGCTCGCATTCGATCTCTACAAACCCCTGATCGCCGACGGCTCGTTCGCCGGCAACCTGGTGAAGGCGTGGGCGGACGAGGGCCTCGGCAACGAGATCGAGGAAATGGACTTCCACGTGGGCGGGGAGTACCGCTACGGCCTGTCTGCCCAGCAGGACCAGTCGTTTCTCGCGCTGCGGGCCGGATACAGGTGGGACCACGACGGCGAGCTCAAATTCCCCACGTTCGGGATGGGACTGAAATACAACATGTTCCAGGTCGACGTGGCGTACGTGACGGGTGACGACACGCCGATGGAGGACAACACCCGTTTCTCCCTGAACCTGACGTTCTGAGGAGGCTCCGCGGACATCCGGGCAGACGCGCGCCTGCACTGGCGGCTGCCCTCCTCCTCGCGACCGGGGCCGGAGGACAGGAGGACGGGGCCGCGACGTGGCGCGTCCTGGCGATCCGGGTCGACTTCCCGCTCGAGGAGCCGGACGAACCTTCGACCTCCGGCCTGGGTAAATTCGACCTGCGCACGAGCTCCGAAGCGCTCCAGGACTACGAATTCCCCTACGATCTTCCACCCCACGACCGCCTCTATTTCGAGCGCCATCTCGAGGCTCTCGGCCGCTACTACCGGACCGTTTCGGAAGGCCGCGTCGCCATCGAGCACGAGGTTTTCCCGGCTGGCCTGAACGACGCCTACACCCTGCCTGAGCCGGCCCTGCAGTACGGCAACGGCCGCTCGCCGCAGGAGATAAACGACAAGTGGGTTCAGCTCGTGCGCGACGCCGTCGAGCTGGCCCGGGCCGATCCCGGGGGTCCCGATTTTTCCCGGTTCGACAGCTATCTGTTCCTGCATGCCGGCTACGGGCACGAGACCGGACAGAATCTGAATGACATACTCTCGGTGTTCCTGTCGGCGGACGACTTCGAGAGCAGTGCCGCAGGGGGTCCGGTTCTCGCCGACGGCGCCGGGATCCGCGAGGCGTGGATCCTCCCGGAGGCGGCCGACGACCGCGGCCGCGCCGGGCTCAACGGCCTGATGGCGAAGTTCTTCGGCCACCAGCTCGGGCTGCCGGGCATGTCGAACTTCGCCGCCGGTCTGCCGGGTGCGGGAGGCTGGAGCCTGATGGACGTCGGTCCCAACCGGGTCGGTTTCCTGCTGCAGGGAGGGGAGCTGGAGACTCTGTTCGGGTTCGTGCCCCCCCACCCGATGGCCTGGAGCAAGGCCCGTCTCGGCTGGATCGAACCGCTCGTCGTGCGGCGGGATACCGCGGTCGCGGTGGCGGCGACGGACCGCACGGTTGCGCCGGGACAGCACAAGGCGGTGCAGGTGCCGGTTTCGGCGACGGAGTATTTCCTGATCGGGAACCGCCAGCGCCGCGGCAACGCCGACCTGCCCGAGGGGGTCGAGCCGCCCTTCGCGGGAACCGCGGTGACCTGGATCGAGCCGGATCAGGTGGAGTTTTCCGGGTCGGGCGATTCGGATGGGGGCGACATGGCCGGGGTCTGGCTCGGGGTCGAGGAGTACGACGCCTTCGTTCCAGGGTCCGGGATCCTGATCTGGCACGTCGACGAGGCGGTGATCGCCGCCCGGGAAGCGGAGGGCGGAATCAACAACGACCGCGTCTTCCCCGGGATCGCGCTGGAGGAGGCGGACGGCGGGCGCGACATCGGCAACGCCTTCTTCGACCGCCAGGACGTCACCGAAGGCAGTCCGGCCGATCCCTTCTTTGCCGGGGAAGGGCGAGGCGGCATCCGGTCGAAGACCCTGTTCGGTCCCGGCACGACGCCGAACAGCGGCGCCAACACCGGGGTCGCCAGCGGCATTCGCATCGAAGTAATCTCCTCTCTCGAGGACGTGATGACGGTCGGAATCAGCTTCGACGGCCCCCTTCCGGGCTGGCCGGGAAGCCTGCCGGCGGGGGCGCGGCTGCAGGCGGTCGACCTCGACGGCGACGGGGCCGCTGAGCTGCTGGCGCAAAACGACCGGGGCGTTCACCTGTTCGCCGGGGGTCGGGCAACCGTTTCCGATTCCTTTACCGGCGCCTACCTCGCCGCCGCTGCCGGGAGGCCGGGGGAACCCGGTCCGGTGTTCGTGGCCTCAGGAGGGGAAGTCGCCGCATCCCTTCCGCTGCAAGACGGGCCGCTGTGGTCGGCGAGTCTCGGCGAAGAGGCGGTTCTCGGGCTTTACAGCGGTCCGGGGGGCCTGTCGCCCGAGGCGGTCCTGGCCGTGGCAACCGGCTCGAGAATCGAGTTGCTGAAGGCGGGTACCGGCGAGGTACTGGCTGGTGCCGGCCTCACCGGAGCGGTGGCCCTCGGCCTGCTGCCCGACGGCGGGGGATCCGCGCTGCTGCTGGTCACCACGCCGGACGCGGTTTCCGGCCTGGGGCCGGAGGGACCCCGCAGGATCTGGGAACCTGGAGGCGAAGGCCCGCTGTTGCCGAGCGTCGCCGGGGACCTGGGCGGCGACAGCGGCGGGGAGATCATCTCCGTCGACGCCGGCGGCAGGGTCACCGCCCTGAGCGGGGAAGGGGAGGTCCTCTGGCAGGCGATGCTGCCGCACGGAGCTGACGCCCCCGCCGCCCTCGGAGACGTCGACGGCGACGGTTCCCTCGAGATTGCCGTCGCTTCCGGAGCCGCCGTCGATCTGTTGCGGGAGAACGGCCACCGGATGCCGTCGTTTCCGGTGGAGTTCCCGAGGCACCAGAAGCTGGGAACTACCGAGTGGGAGCCGCTGCTGGCCGACCTCGACGGGGACGGAAGACAGGAGATCCTCGTGGCGGCGAGCGCCGGTGCGATCGCCGCCATCGACGACGGCGGCGGTCAGCTCGGCGGCTTCCCGGTGCTGACGGCAGCGGCAGTCGGCTCGACGCCGGTCGCCTCCGACCTCGACGGCGACGGAGGGCTGGAGATCGCCGCCCTGGCCGGAGATTTCGCTTATGCATGGGATGCGGAGAGCCTTTCTCCCGCACTGGGCGGGAGCGGAACCGCCGCCTGGGGCCAGGGCGCCGCTGACGCGCAGGGGAGCCGCGCCGTGCGCGGAGGACGCTCCCCGGCCGCCCTGCCCGGGATCGCCCTGCTGCCGGCCGACAGGGCCTATTGCTACCCCAATCCGGTCGGTTCGCTGGACCGCGCCCACCTGCGCTTTTTTCTGAGCCGGCCGGCCGATCTCGAGCTCGAGGTGTTCGACGCCATCGGAAGGCGGGTGGAAAAGCGGCGGTGGAACGCCGGATCGCCGCAGGCGGAACCCGGGGAAAACGAAATCACCTGGGGGACCGGCGACTACGAAAGCGGGCTTTACCTGTGCCGGCTCGAGGCGAGCGCCGCCGACGGCAGCCGCGGCCACGTCATCGTGCGCATGGCGGTCGCCCGATGAGGAAGGCGGCCCCGGCCCTCCTCGTCCTGCTGTTCTGGCAGGGAGCCTCCCGGGCACAGAACCACCCCGAGCTGCAGTGGGAGGTCCTGCAGACCCCCCACTTCGAGGTTTTCTACCACGACGGTCTGCGCCGGGCTGCCGGGAGGGCGGCCGAGATCGCCGAGGCCGCGTACGGTCCGGTGACCGAGCTCTACCGCTACCGCCCCGGCGGCAGGGTGCGCATCGTTCTCAAGGACTACGACGACTACGCCAACGGCGCCGCCTTCTTCTATCACGACGCCATCGAGATCTGGACCACTCCCCTCGATCACGACTTCGACCTGCGCGGCACCTGCGACTGGCTGGCAAACGTCATCACCCACGAGTTCGTGCACATCGTCTCCCTCGGGGCGGCGCGCAAGGCATGGCAGCGCACCCCGGCGCTTTACCTCCAGCATTTCGGGTACCAGCGGGAGCGCAACCGCCCCGATATCCTGACCGGGTTCCCCGACCTGCTGGTCTCCTATCCCCTGGCGGCCACGGTCTTCCCGATGTGGTTCGCCGAGGGGGTGGCGCAGTACCAGGTGGCCGCCGCAAGGCACGACCGCTGGGACGCCAACCGCGACATGGTGCTGCGCGTCGCCGCGCTCGAGGAGGAGCTGCTGTCCTTCGATCAGATGGGAGTGTTCGGCAAATCCGGTTTCGGCAACGAGTTCGTCTACGACCACGGCTACGCCCTGGTCCGCTACATCGCCGCCGAGCACGGCGACGACGCCCTGCGGCAGCTCTGCGCCGCTCTCTCCGACTGGCGCACCCTCGAGATCGACGGCCCTGTCGAGGAAGTGCTCGGCATCACCGCCGGCCAGCTCTACGATGGGTGGCGGCGGCATCTTCGCGAGGTCTACACCAGGCAGCTCGCAGGGCTCGGGGAGCTGCGGGAAGGGGAGGAGATCACCGACTCGGGGTTCTCCAACATCCATCCCGTGTACGCGCCCGCAGGAGACCGGCTCGCCTTCCTGTCCACCGGAGCGGGGGAGTACGGACCCCACCGGCTCGTCATCCGCGACCTCGAGACCGGCGAGGATGAAGTCGTCGCCGGCGGCGTGGTGTCGCGTCCGGCCTGGTCGCCCGACGGACGCAGGATCGCCTACGTGCGCAAGCACAGCGCCGACAGGTACGGCTCGCGCCAGGCGGACCTGTTCACCTGCGACCTCGACGGCGATGAGCCGGGGTTGCTGTCGAAGCTGTCCTGGGCGCTCCCTGGAATGGTCCTCTCCTACTCTCCGGAACCGGAACGGGTGGAGCAGCTTTCCGCCGGACTGCGCGCCTTCTACCCGGCCTGGTCCCCGGACGGCGAGTGGCTGGCGTTCATCCGCAACCAGGGCGGCTCGAACAACCTCGGCCTGCTCAGCGCCGTTGGGGACATCGTCCTCTACCTCACCGATTTCGCCGACGGCACCGAGCTCTACACCCCTGCCTGGTCGCCGGACGGAGGGACCCTGGCCCTGTCGGTCTCCCGCGGGGGGCAGCGGGACATCGTCCTGGTCGACCTCGAGCGCGGCGGGATCGAGGCGGCTGCCGGGAAGCTGAGGGAAGGTGACGGGAAGCCGTCGAGCGGACCTGCGATTCACACCGACACGGGCCTCGCCGGTCCCATGCGGCCGCTGGTGGCCACCGGGGCAACCGAACGCGATCCGGCCTGGACGACGGGTGGAGAGATCCTGTTCGCCTCCGACGCGACCGGGATTTTCAATATCTACGCGATTTCTGTCGTGGAGGGAGGGATCCGCCGGATAACCAACGTGGTCGGGGGCGCGATCAATCCGGCGGCCGGTCCCGGCGGCAGCGTGGTCTTCTCCGCCTACGGAGCGGACGGGTTCCGTCTGCGCACCGTAGCTGATCCGGGAGCGCGAGAGGGGACGGGAAGGCTGTCGAGCGCCGGGACGCCAACCGCCTCGGCGCACCCGGCCGCTGCCTCGCAATCCTTCTCAAGGCCGGCAGCAGGCCTCGACGCCCGGGCCGGGGGCACAGAGTTTGCCCGACCGACCCCGGCCTCTCCGGAAGCAGGAGTACTTGCGCAGCAGACTTCGGCGGCAGCCCCCACAGGGATTTCCGCCCCGCGGGCGTACGGAGGAGAGCTGCTCAGGACAATGGTGCTGCCGCGCCTGGTGTGGGACGAGGGCCGCGTAAAGGGGGGAGCGTACGCCTCCTCTTCCGACGTCCTGCGGAAGCAGAGCCTGTTCGGCGGCTTCGCCATCGCACCGGGCAACGGCGACCGCGAGCTCTTCGCCCTGTACGAGCACCGCCGCTGGCGGCCGACCCTCTTTCTCGAGTACTACCACCAGAAACGCCACACCAGCCGCGGCGACAGCAGCGAAGCCCGGGACGCCATAATCACCGGGATGAACTTCAGCCTCAACCAGGTCGCTGCCGGCCTGCGGATCGGGGACGAGCGGCCCTCCCTGAGGCGGCAGCTCACCCTGTCGCTGACCTACGACCGCTACGACGCCGGCCTCGACTGGGAAGCCTTCGTTCCCCGCAGCGACGGCGCCCCCGGGTTCGAGCGCCGCCGCATGAAGCCGATCGGCTACACCTACCTGAACGGCTTCGCCCTCGGGGCACGCTACGATTACCAGGCGGTGGAGCGGCGCCGCGACAGGGACATAAACCCTCGCGGGGGCCGGCGCATCAGGTTCCGCTACGACCGCGTGTTCAACTACTTCCTCGAGGAGTTCAACCGCAGCAACGCCTCCTTCCTCGAGGAGGTGTACCTCGGGCTTTTCTACAACCAGTGGGAGCTCGACTGGAAGGAATACCTCGGCACGCCGTTCGGCACCGCCCTGGAGCTGCGTTTCTTCGGGGGGTGGATCGACAGCGGCGAGGTCGACGACGACGACCGCGTCAACGACTTCTTCGACTACCACATCGGCGGCCTGCAGTACATGAAGGGGTACACCTTTTACAGCATCGAGGGCCGCAAGGCGGCGATGGGATCGGCGCTGTTCCGCTTTCCGCTGCTGCCGGACATGCGGAAGCGGCTCTTTCACATCTACCTCGACAAGCTGTACGGGGCGGTCTACGGCAGCCTCGGCAAAGCCTGGGACGGGGAGTTCGGCGATCTCGACCCCTTCTACGGCCGCTCCGGGCCGTTGCGCGACATCGGGTTTCAGTTGCGCCTCGATTCGATCTCGTATTACAGTTTGCCCACCCGGGCACAGGCCGATCTCGCCCGCGGGATCGACGAGCTGCCCGGACGCTCCCCCTGGAAATTCTACCTCACCGTGCTGTTCGGTTATCTGTAGAAAGGATGTCGCGATGCTGATTCCGAGTGCCGGAGGAAATGCCGCCCGCAGAAGCACCCCGGTGCTGGCGCTCTTCTGCTTCCTCGCCGGTGCTGCAGGGGCCGAAGAGGGGACCGCAAGCCCTGCTCCGCCGCAGCACGGGAAGTCCTCCCTGACCGTGAACGGGCAGCTGCCGCGGCTGTTCGCGTCGGTTGCGGACGGCAGCGTCCGGCCGCGAATGCTGGCGCAGGCGGACAGCGCGGAAGGTCCCGCGGCAGTATCCCCGGAGCCGAAGCCGCCCAAGTCGCCGGGGCGTGCGCTGCTCTATTCGGCAATGCTGCCCGGATTCGGCGAGTTGTACGCCGGGGCCCGGAAAAGGGCGGTCCTGTTCTTCGGCCTGGAAGCGGCGGCCTGGGGGCTGTATTTCTCCTGGAACGGCAAGGGCAAGGATATCGAGGAGGATTTCAGGGGGGTCGCCGACGAGCAGTGGGACGTCCTCCGGTACATGGACTGGAGAGGGTCGACGATCTCGCGCAATTCATCGATCACCCACGCCCTGCCGTGCAGCACCTTCGTCGTCGGTGGAGAGGGGATTTCCCAGTGCCCCGAGGTCGAGAGGCAGCAGTACTACGAGCTGATCGGGAAGTACGACCAGTTCGTCTCCGGATGGGAAGACGTCAGGGACCGGGGCGGCAACCTCGTTCAGCCGACCGAGATCGACTCGGCCGAGAACTTCGTTTCCGAGCAGCGCTTCGCCTACGAGGACCAGCGGAACGAAAGCAACAGGTTCCTGAAAAGAGCGACCAACGTAGCGGGCCTGATCCTCGTCAACCACGTCATCAGCGCCATCGACGCCTCCCGGGCCGCCCGCCTCGCTGCCCGCGGCGCCGACAAGGCAACGCTTCAGCGCCGCACGAGGCTCGCCTTCGTCCGCGGCGGCCCGTCGGGAAAGACCCCGATGATCCTCGCCTGGAGGCCGCTTTTCTGAATGGCGCTGCGCGCCCTCGCTCCAGGGGTTCTCGCCCTGCTGGTGCTGGCGGCTCCCGCCCATGCCGGGACATCCGCGGCCAGGGCCTTCTGGTCGTCGCTGCTGCTTCCGGGGGCCGGCCAGTACCTGAACGGCCACTCGACGGCGGCCGCCCGCTTTCTCGGCTTCGAGGCCGCCCTCTGGGGGAGCTACCTTGGATTTCGACGGGTCGCCGATATCCGCGAGCGGAACTTCCGGACCCACGCCGCGGTTCACGCCGGCGCCAGACCGTCGGGGAAGTCGAAGCAGTACTTCGACGACCTCGGGTTCTACGAGAGTTTCCATCAGCACAACCGCTACGCCGCGGTGGAAGAGGGGGCCTCGGCGCAGCTGTACCCCGACAGCGGCGAGTTCTTCTGGGAATGGGACCGGGCCGAGTCGCGCCTGCGCTTCCGCGAGCTGCGGAATTCCGCCCGGGGCGCCGACCGCAACGCCGTGATGGCGACCGGGCTGATCATCGCCAACCATCTCGTTGCCGCGGTCCACGCCGCCCGCCGGTCAATGAGCTCCCATGACGCGGAGGCTGCCGCCCGGGCGCCGGAGCGAGCGGTGGAGTTGGACCTGGTACTCCTTCCGCGGGGGACGGCCGTGTCCCTGATCCACCGCTTCTGACGCATCGCGCAATGCAGGTCGCCACGGACAGGCCAGGAGTCGTTTTCCTTTTCGCGGTTGTCCTTGGCGCCGTCGGCGTGCGCCCGGACCAGGGGTCGGCCGCGGCCCCGTACCAGTGCGGCACGCGCCTCGTCGAGCTGCTTGCCACGGAGTTCCCGCTTCCGGACCATCCGCTCCGGGCCGCCAAACCGGCCGGGAGCGCTGACGCCCGGCAGGATCTCCCGGAGATCGGCGTCGGGACCCGGCAGGAGTTCCCCGTCGCCGGCAACCCGCGCCTTGTGCAGGCGACCTGCCGCTACGCCGGAGAACGGGTGTTCGTGTTCGTCGAGGACCGCCAGTGGGACACCAACGGCGGCTCGATACTGCAATCCCACGTAGACGTCGTCGCCGACCTGTTCGAGCGCGCCACCCCGGCCGATCCCGGCCGCGGCATCCACGACCTGTGCACCGAGGCCTTCGGCGCTGTTCCCGACGTCGACGGCTACCCCCAGGTGTTCCTGCTGATTCTCGACATCCCCGATTCCCGCCTGGTCGGGTTCTTCGACGCCCGGGTCGCCGGGCACGAGGTTCCCGAAATGCGCAGGGACATCCTCTACGTCGACGAGTGGTACCTGCGCCGCCAGACGTACCTGGCGCGCGGCACCCTCGCGCACGAGTTCCAGCACCTCATCCACTGGGGCCACGACATGGACGAGGAGATCTGGGTGAACGAGGGGATGTCGGGGTACGCCGAGGCCCTGACCGGGTTTCCCGAGGCGGATTCGACCGTCGTCGGCGCGTTCCTGCGGCGCCCGGGCGCCGGCCTGACCGCGTGGGAAAACCGGGCCTGGAACTACGGATCGACCTACCTGTTTTCGGCTTTTCTGGCCGAGCGTTACGGCGGGGACCTGATCCGCGCCGTCGTGGCGGAGCAGGAGAACGGCATCCCCGGCATCGACGCCGCCTTTGCCGGTCTCGGCCTGCGCGGGGACTTCGAGGAGGCCTGGTCGGGGTGGATCCTCGGCAACTACGCCGCGGAAGGGGATGAGATCACCTACGGGGCGCTGAGGGGACGGCGGGCGCTCTGGTACCCGATCGACAGGCTGCCGCTGGAGAGCCGCATGGGCAGCGTCGAGGATCGGTGGGGAACGATCGCCATTCTGTTGCGAACCCCGGGGAGTGTTCAGTTGGAGTTCGCCGGAAAGGAAGGGGGGCGGTACCGGGTCTGGACACGGTCGATGCGCGCCGGGGGAAGCGAGTTTCGCGAGCTCGAGCTCGATGCCTCGAACCGGGGCTCCGCGATTGCGGCGGAGATCGACAGCATGGCGCTGATCGTCGGCAGAACCTCCGCTGTAATTGGGGAGTTCGAGATATCGGCGCGCCACCTGCAGCCGGTCGCCGCGCGCCGCACGGGGGTGGAGGCCACGGTCCTGGGCGACGCGGTCGAGGGTTTGACCGTCGAGTTCTCCCGCGCCATTGCCGGGCGCCGGCGCGACTACGCCTGGAGCGCGGTCACCGACGCGGCGGGCCGGGTGGCCCTGACCATCTCCAGCACCGACCGGGTCACCGGTTTCTACCAGGCCCGCGCCCTCACCTCCGAGGGCAAGGTCGTGGGACGGTGGCACAGCATTCCACTCAACCGCGGTCGGCGTCAGGTCCTGGAGCTGACCCTGGGCGGCGGGATGCGAGTAGTCGCGGTCGGACCGCTGGACGCCCGCGGCCGGCCGGGCCCGGCGGTCGCCGCCGCCAGCCCGGTTTTCAGACTCGGCCCCGGGTTCCCCAATCCCTTCAACGCCGAGGTCCGCATCCCCTTCACCGGGGATACCGAGGGGTTGGAGATCTCCGTGTACAACGCCCTGGGCCAGCGCATCAGGGACCTGGCCCCTCCGTCCGGCTCGCGCGAGATCGCCTGGGACGGCCTCGACCGGGGCGGACGGCTTGCGGCCAGCGGAGTCTACTGGATCGTCGCGAGAGCGAAGGCGGCCTCCGACCGCGGCGGCTCCAGGTCCGGCCACCGCACCCCGGTGACCCTCGTCAGGTAGAGAGGGGTCCGGGCTCCGCGATCCCCGAATCCCCGGCACTCCTGCCGGGAAGCCTTCCCGCCGGGCGAACCCCCGAACAGTCGCACCTGTCGAGGCAGTCGGAAAGCCGTTCACCGGTCCCGGGATGCACGAGGCCGGGTGCCAGCTCGAGCAGGGGTCTGAGCACGAAGCAGCGCCCGGTCATGCGGGGATGGGGAACCTGCAGGTCCGCATCGGCGGCGACGCGGCTTCCGTGCAGCAGCAGGTCGAGATCGAGGGTGCGCGGACCGTCGGGGATCGGCCGCTGCCTGCCGTGCTCCTGCTCGATGGCGAGCAGGGACCGCAGCAGCCGGGAGGGCGACAGGCTGGTGCGCACGAGGGCGACTGCATTCAGGAAGCGCGGCTGGTCCTCCAGGCCGACCGGGTCGGTTTCGTAGAGGGAAGAGGGCACACAGAGCTCGACCCCGGGCAGCCTGCGGATCGCCGCCACTCCGGAGGCGATGAACCCGCGCCGGTCCCCCAGGTTTGAGCCGAGACCGACGAAAGCCTCCTCAGGCGAAGGATTTCGTGATTTCGACTTCGACACTGTCGAGCTGTGCGGCGATCGGCGGGTGCGGCTTGCGCACCCGCACCGTCACCAGCGGGGGGGCGAAACGGTCGCCGATGCGGCGGAGGATCTCCGCGGCCAGGGCCTCGATCAGCCTGAAGCGCTCCTTTTCCACGGTCTCCTCGACCAGCCGGAAAACCTCGACGTAATCCACGGTGCTCTCCGGCGAATCCGGGTCCGCCGTCAGCGGCAGTTCAAGCTCGACGTCGACCTGGAACTCCTGGCCGAGGGCCTGTTCCCCGGGATGAACCCCGTGGTGGCCGAAGAACCGCAGGTCGTGAAGGCGCAGGGAGTAGGTCATCGGGTCTCGACGGGCGGATTTCGGTTTCCTGTGGCGGTTCCGATCCTCACGGTCAAGTCGTCCGGTGCGTTCGAACCGGCCGCGGACGCCCGGCATCATTCAGGGCGACTTTTCGGTCGAAGGATCGGGAAGCAGCCGTTGACGTCGGGAGTGATGAATACGGGTACAGGCCGCAGGTGGCAACCTCCCGGACTGCACGGACATGCCGTCCGAATGGGGGAACGGCCTGGAGACCCATGGCGCGGTGCCCCGGTTCTCCCGGGGCGCATGGACGAGGTCCCGCCGGCGGAGCGCTACAGCGAGTTGAGGAAGGCGATCAGCGCCCGGCGGTCCTCCGCGCTCATCTCCCTCACCGCCTCTCTCGCCGTTTCCGCTTCCCCTCCGTGGAACATGACCGCCTCCATCAGGGTGGCGGCGCGGCCGTCGTGGAGGTAGGCGGGAACGCCGTTGACCGTTGCCGTCAGGCCGATGCCCCACAGGGGCGGGGTCCGCCACTCGCGGCCGTCCGCCTCGTAGTCCGGCCGGTGGTCGGCCAGCTCGTCACCCATGTCGTGCAGCAGCAGGTCGGTGTAGGGGTGGATGACCTGGTTCGACAGGGCCGCCACCTCGTGCGGCCCGGTGTGCAGCGTGGGGACGTGGCAGGCGGCGCAGCCGGCGTCGGCGAACAGCTTCTCCCCCTTCAGGGCGACGGGGTCGTCGAGGTCGCGCCGCGCCGGAACGGCAAGGGTGACGATGTAGAAGACGGCGTCGTCGAGAATCTCCGGGGAGAGCTCGGGATCGTCGGCGAGGCCGTCGGCCTGCGGCTGGCCGGCCGTGGACTCCCCGGGGAAATAGGGAGTGGTAACGCCCATGTCCTCCCTGTAGGCCGTGGCCACCTGCTGCAGCAGGGTGGGGTTGTTCGCCTTCCAGCCGAAGCGGCCGAGCACCGTGCGCCCGGCCTGGACGTCGAAGACGTAGTTGGGCCTTCCGGAGATGCCGTCCCCGTCCGTGTCCCCCGGGTCGGCGAGGGCGAGAATCTCCGACTCGTCGACCGCCTCGAGGAGGCCGCGGCCGAAGACGGGGGGGGCCATTCGCACCGAAGTGAGAACGCCTGCCGGAAGGTCGATGTAGGTGTCGGTCAGCTCGTAGGCCGGCTGCCGGAGGGTGTAGGTTCCGCCGCCGGCGAAGCGGCCTTCCTCCTCGAACCAGCTCGTCTCCACCCGCCCTTCGGGTTCCACCCCGAAGATCGCCCGGTCCCCGATCTGCAGGCCGAAGCCGGGAACCGGCTCAGGTGCCCCGGGATGCTCGGAGCCGGCTCCCGGCAGGCTGACCTGCATCAGCGCCGAGCCGATGAAAGGCGCGGTCTCCCCGAACCCGGACCGGCCGCGGCCGTCGCGGCCGTGGCAACCGACGCACGAGGTCTGGTTGAAGACCGGACCGAGCCCGCCGTTGACCTCCGCAGGGGCGCTGACGAACACCGCTTCGAAGGCGGCGTCGCCGGCGAGGAAGCGGGCCATCTGGTCCGCCTCGAGGCCGGGCACCGGGTTCTCGAAGGCGGTGCTGGCGGCGTCGAAAACGGTCGCCCCACCTCCGGAAAGCGCCTTGTCCTCCCGGGAGGCGAGGGGAGCCGTGGGGCCGCCGTCGCCGCAGCCGCAGAGAAGAAAGCCGGCGAGAGCGCAGGCGTACAGGCCCCGGTTCATGTCACGCGTGCCCCTGCCCGACTCCGTGCCCTTACTGTCCGAGCACCAGGGTAAGGACGTCCTCCTCCAGGGTCTGCTGCACCCTGGCTATCGCCTGCTGCGCCTTCTCGATCTGGTCGGCGTCGCTGGCGATGGCGTCCCGGAAGGGGTTGCTGATCCTGCCGATCTCGTCGATGGCGGCCTCGACCTCCCTCTTCAGCCGGCTGTCGAGGTCGGCGTTGCGCAGGGCGACGAATTCGTCGAGGCCGGTCCCCTCGCTGCCGTGGTAGTCCCCGGTGTAGGCGTTCCGGACGCTGCGCATGTTGTTCTGGAAGTCCTCGAGGGAGTTGAAGCTGAACTGGGATTCCACGAGCCGCGGATCCTGCTCGCTGAAGGGGTCGGCGATCTTGCCGTTGGCCACCTCGTCGCAGATGCCGATCATGCCGTTGACGATTTCCTGGACCGCGGACCGCTGGGAGGGGTAGATGTCGCTTCCGCTGCCGGCCCCGACGACCTTGGAGACGAAGTTGCCGCCCGAGGGAATCCAGCTGTCGTGCAGGTCGGAGGCCGTCTGCTCGAGGACGCGGGTGCTGGCGACGAGGTAGTCGAACTGGCGCTCGGTGAAGTCCGCCGGGGTCTTGCTGCCCCCCTCGTCGAACAGCAGGTACTCGATGGTATGGAACCCCTTCAAGGTCCCGTCCAGGCCGTTGACGTACTCGGCGCCGAGGTCGTTGTCGCTGGCCATCACTCCGTCGAGGTCGGTGCGGTTGACGGGCCAGCTGTCGAGGGCGGGGTCGTAGCCGTTGAAGTCTACGGGTCCGAAAAGAAAGCCTTCGCTCGCCTCCCAGGGGACGCGGGCGGCGACCCAGGCGTCGCGCGCCGCTTCAAGGGTGGCGTCGGTCGGGTTGTCCCGCAGGGCGGCCACGGCGGCTGCCAGCGTTGCCGCGGCGGCATCCAGGTCGCGGTAGGTGGGGATGACGACGTTGTTGGCGAAATCCTCGAGGATCGGTCCGAAGTCGTACGATTCGCCGCCGGGGCCGGTGAGGCTTTTGTCGTCGTCTCCGCAGGCTGTGAAAACGAGCGCGGACGCCAGCAAGGCAAGGAGGAGTCTGGAGCGGTGCAACATGGGAGTCTCTCCGGTTACAGGGTGAATGAACCACCTTCAGAACTGGAATCCGAGTGCCAGTCCAAGGGTGTTTTCGTCATTGAAGCGCGCCGCACCGAGCCGGCGCATGGCGTAATCGGCCTTGACCACGACCTTGCCCGCGACGGCGTAGTTGAAGCCGACCGTGTAAACCCGACGGTCGAAACGGGGATTGTCGAAGAACCCGTCCGGCACCTCGGCCATGGTGTCGTAGTCGTCGTAGCGGACGAACAGGTCGAGCCGCTCCCCCGGCCGGGCGGCAAGCCAGGGCAGGATATCGCAGCCCGCCTCGAGGTAGAGGGCGTTCGCGGCGCTTGCCACGGGGCTGCGCAGCACGTCGAGATTGTTGGAAAGGGTGCGGTTGCGGGCGCTGACAGCCGCGGCGTTTTCGAGATGCCCGTAGAGGAACAGGCCGCGGGCGCGCAGACGCCTGCCCGTGAAGTGGGCGTGGATGTCGGAGATGGTGACGTGAGCGGAGGTCCCCTTCATGTCCGGTTTGGGGCGGTTTCCGGCGCTGTCGCCCCGGTAGAGGGAGGCGCCGATCAGGGTTCCCGGGGCCGGCTCGTAATCGACCCGGCCTGCGAGGGCGAGGCCGTCGGCCCTGACCTGCTCGAAACGCAGCTGATGTCCGCCGGCAACCCACCTCTGGGAGCTGAACCCGGTGGCGTCCAGTCCGTTGATCACCTGCAGGCGCCAGCGCCAGCCCCGAGTCCGGCCGGACGCCTCGATCCCGGTCTCGTGCCACAAGGCGGGGATCATCGACGTTTCCGCCTCCGAGCGCACGGTGCCGTAGAAATCGAGTGGGTGGTAGCGGCTGGAGAGCAGGCCGACGGCGACGTAGAAGTGGCCGGCGCTGAGGGCGAGGTCGTCGCCGAAGGAGCGCTTGACGTACAGCTCCTCCAGGATCACCTCGCCCCCTTTCCCGACCTCCTGCTCGAACTCGCCGAACTCCTCGTACTCCAGCTCGAGGGCGCCCCCGGTCCCCCCGTGCTCGAACTCCACTTCCGCTTCCAGCTCAAGGCGGGGCAGCAGCTCCGCCTCGAATTCCAGGGCGAGCCTGGTGACGTCGATCAGGGCGCGGTTGTCGGGAGCCGAACCCTCGGGGAGGCTCTTCTGGTCGGGGCCGTAATCGAAGCGCCAGTAGTTGATCTCCCCGTAGCCGCTCAGCCGCAACGGCGTCTCCCCGGGGGCCGCAAGCAGCGGCGCGGCGAACAGGAAGCAGGCGGTGGCGGCGACCCGGGTTCTCATACCTTCTGGAGGCTCCGGTTCAGGACGAGGAATTCCGAGCATGTCATGCCGATGTTGACGTTCTGGTACACCGGGTGGATACCGCCGGCATCACAGCGGTAAACGGCTGTCCATCGGCGGGTGTTTTCCGTAATGACATTCATCCCTGCGGTCCTTTGTCAGGGCAGTCGGCGGGCAAGAGTCCCATACCGGGGAGCCGGGGCAATCCCGCGTTTTCCCGCCAGGGAATCTGGCAGGCGTCCCGGGGGGCGGGAGTGCAGTTTCCAGCTCCGGTAGTCTTTGCCAATCATTTGATTTGCATGCCAAATATACGATTGGAAAGGCAACCGCATGAATATACAACCAATCAAAAGTTTGGCAAGTCAAACAAACGGATGTCAATTGAAACCCTTCCGCTGGAATTGTCAAACCATTCCGGCCGGCAGCGCTTCGAAGTTCTCTTTCAGTCGATCCAGAAACCGTAGAGCGAGGCGTTGCGAAGGTGGAATCGAAAGGCGAGAAGGCGACCGCCGAGCCCGGAAATGTCGGTGCCGTGAGTCCACCGCACGGGGCAGTCGGTCGAGTCGGCTGTCAGGGGCAGGGTCGACGGGAGGTCGAACCCGGCAAGCGGCTCTCCGTAGCGGATGCCCCAATCCAGCAGCTGGGCGTCGGGGTCCTCAGTGACGGTGATGATTTCAACCTGAAGCGAACCGCGTGAGGCATCGACATTGACGCGCAGTTGGCGACCTGCTGGAAAGATGACCGGCCTCGTCCTCAGCACCCCCGTCTCGTCGCCCGCATCATACGACACGAAGCCGTCCCGCCGCAGGGTCGCCAGTCCGATAGCCGCCCGCTCCTCGTCGTCTCCGGTCGCAAAAAAGCCCTCCTGGAAATTGTGGTGCTTCCGGCGGCCGCCGTAATAGAACCACAGCTCGTCGCCCTTTGCGAAAGGGCCGTTGGAAGGGGTATCTATCATGAACGCGTCCCATGTTCCAGGCCCGCCGATCGGTATGAACGTCTTCCGGTTGCCCGCCCGGAACCAGTGCTCGCCGTCTCGGCTGGAGACGAGCTGGGTGTCGCGGCACATCGGCATGGTCGGGTTGTGGCGGGAGCTGTAGTAGGGCTCGACCAAGCCCAGGTACATGCCCTCGTAGGCCCAGCCGTTCTGGCGGTAGAGCTGCATGTCCGCCGGATCGAATTCGTCCGCGTACAGACAGGTGACGGGGTTGCTCCACTTGACGAAGTCTTCACTGAAGGAAACGCCGCGGGCGCGGTGGTGTATATCCTGGTCGCCCGTGCCGTCGCCGCGGGGGATATGGCGCTTCGTGAAGGCGATGAAGCGGTTGCCGAGGGGATCGTACATGCAGGTGTTGCAATCGCTCATGCGCGGGTCGTTGCCGCGTTTGGAGAGCACCGGCGCATCGGCGCAACACCAGTGGATGCCGTCGGCCGAGGTGGCGGTGTAATAGCCGTATTCGCAGCGCCCGCCGAGCTTCTCCTGCACGTGCGCGGGAGCCGTGCAGAATGTGAAGAGCTTGAAGCGCTCATGCGGAACCGGGGCGTGTTCGTCGAGGATGACAGAAACGCCCTGGATGATCACCTCGTGCGCGGCGTACTGCTGCGGCCAGGCCCCCCGGAAAACCGCATTGTCGGGGCGACGGCGGTCTGCGAAGACACCGAGGTCCGGTTTCTCCCAGGTCAGGCCGTCCCTGCTGGCGGCGTAGTGATAACCCTGGGCGCCCATGTACCAGATTTTGTAGAGGTCGTCCGCGGGATCGTGGAGGACGGTTCCATGGAGGACGATGTAGTCCCCTTCGTCACCTTCCCCGACGGCTGCTGGTCGAGCCCCGTGGAGTGAGTGGCCGGTACGACAACGTCGGCGTGCGCCTGCGGGTCGTCACCGGAGGAAGGTCTCAATTCCGGCAGATCAGCGCCGGCAAGAGCTACCTGTCGGAAGGCGAACCGGCCGCCTGGTTCGGGTTGAGGCACCATTCATCAGTAGATACGCTCGAGGTTCTCTGGCCGGGCGGCCATAAACGCCTTCTCACTGACGTGCCGGCCAACCAGCGCCTCGAAGTCGGCGTTTCGAAGTAGGCCGCCTACAACCGGCCGAGCGCCCGGTGGCCGATGTCGCGGCGGCAGTACTTCCCTTCGAAGGAAACCGCATCGACCGCCTCGTACGCCTTGCCGACGGCGGCGGCAACTCCGGGAGCGAGCGCAGTGACGCCGAGAACCCGTCCTCCCGCAGTCAGCAGCTTCCCCCCGGCCAGCTCGGTGCCGGCGTGGAAGGCGACCACATCCTCCCGGCCGTCGAACCGGTCGAGGCCGCAGATTTCCTTCCCGGTTTCGTAGGATCCCGGGTAGCCTTCGGAGGCGAGCACGACGCAGACAGCAGCCCCGTCCCCGGTGCGCACGCCGCCGCGGACCTTGCCGATGTCTCCCTGAGCGGAAGCCAGCAACAGCTCCACGAGGTCGGACTCGAGCAGGGGCAGGACGACCTGGGCCTCGGGATCGCCGAAACGGCAGTTGAACTCCACTACCTCGGGCCGGCCTTCCACTATCATGAGGCCGACGAAAAGCACCCCCCGGAAGGGACAGCCGAGGCGGGCCATCTCGCCCAGCACCGGCGCCACGATTTCCGCTTCGACGCGGGCGGTCATCGCCGCGGTCATAACGGGGGCCGGGGCGTAGGATCCCATGCCTCCGGTATTCGGCCCCCGGTCCCCCTCGAAGATCGGCTTGTGATCCTGGGCGGAAACGAGGCTGATGAAACCGTGGCCGTCGGTGACCGCAAACAGCGAGGCCTCTTCCCCCTCCATGAAATCCTCGATGACGACCTCGGAGCCGGCGTCGCCGAACTGCCGGTCGACCATGCGCTCCCGCACGGCAGCGACCGCCTCCTCCTGCCGGTGGCAGACGGCAACGCCCTTTCCCGCGGCCAGGCCGGTAGCCTTTACGACGATCGGCGTTCCCCGCGCCTCGACGTAAGCGATCGCTTCCCCGCTGTCGGTGAAGGTGCGGTGGGCGGCGGTCGGCACTCCGATCCGGGCCATCAGCTCTTTCGAGAATCTCTTGTCGGTCTCGATGCGGGCCGCCGCGGCGGTCGGGCCGAACACCGGCAGTCCCGCGGCGTTGAACTCGTCGACGAGACCGCCGGCGAGGGCGTCCTCGGGACCGACGACGGTCAGGTCGATCCGCTGTTCGGATGCGAAGTCGCGCAGCCGGAGGATCTCGGAGCGCAGCCTCTCCATGTCGGAGGAAGGGGTGTCGACTCGAATGTCGGGGAGGCAGGTCGCCAGCGCCGCCATCCCTGGGCTTCCTGGCGCCGCGTGGATTTCCGATACGAGCGGACTCCTGGCGATCTTCCAGGCGAGGGCGTGCTCCCGTCCGCCTTTGCCAACGATCAACACCTTCATGCAGCGGTCTCCTCGTGATTGGGGGCAGGAGGCCTGCCCGTTTAAACGTATCCGAACTCCTTGAGGTCGCGGTCGCGGTTGCGCCAGTCGCGGCGCACCTTGACCCGCAGATCGAGGTACACCTCGCGGTCGAGCAGATCCTCGATCCCCGCCCGGGCGCGGCTGCCGATCCGCTTGAGCATGCTCCCCCCGCGCCCGATGACGATCCCCTTCTGGCTCTCCCGGTCGACGTAGAGAACCGCGCTTACGTAGGTCTTCTTCCGCCCCCGGGCATCCTCCTGGCCGGGTCCCCCCGTCCCGGGGTCGCGGAAGTCATCGACGTCGACGGCGATCGAGTACGGCAGTTCCTCTGAAAGCTGTTCGAACGCCGCCTCGCGGACCAGCTCGCCGGCGAAGAACCGCTCCGGCTGGTCGGCGATGACCTCGTCCGGGTAGAGCCTGGCCCCCAGCGGCAGCGCCGCTTCGAGTTCGGTCAGCAGCGGGTGGACGTTCTCTCCGGTGGCTGCTGAAACCGCACGCAGGCGGTCGAGTCCGAGGTCGCCGGCGACCGCGGCGCCAATCCGGTCGCGGGAACCCTCCGGGATCGTATCGATCTTGTTGAGCGCCGCCACCACCGGCGTCCTGGATCGTTCCAGGAAGGATCGGACAAGGTCGACGCGGTTGCGGGGCCGCGATGCGTCGACCACCAGCAGGATCACGTCGGCGTCGCGGGCCGAACGGTCGATCTGGCGTCCCATGGTCTCGTGCAGGCGGGAGCTCGGCTCCAGCAGGCCGGGAGTATCGAGGAAGATCACCTGGCTTTCGGGACGGCTGAGGATGCCGCGAATGCTGCAGCGCGTCGTCTGGGCCTTCGAGGTGACGATCGACAGCCGCTGTCCGAGGAAGGCGTTGAACAGGGTCGATTTGCCGGCGTTCGGCCGCCCGACGAGGGCGACGTAGCCGCAGCGCGCGGCGCCGGACGGGGGCGGGGAATCGTTGGCTTGCGCGCTCAGAAGTCCGTGGTCGCGGAGAAGACGTAGGTCGCCTCGAGATCGTGCTGCTGATAGGCGAGATCCAGGCGCAGCATGTCGTGCGCCCTGATGCCGATACCGTAAGCCTGGCGCTCCTCCTGGAGACCCGCTCTCAGGGCGAGCTTGCCGAGGTCGTACTCGGCTCCCACAAGCATCGGGACCGCCTCGCCGGAAGCGTCGCCGCCGCTGGCGGCCCCGAGCGCCAGATTGGCCTGGCCGCGCCCCACGGTCCGGGTGATTCCGGCGGCGAGGAGCAGGGAAGGCCGGACGCGGTCGCTGGTTCCGGTGTTCCAGGAAATCGGCGAGGTCGTGGCGTCGCGCAGGACCGCGGCGATCGCTACCCCGGGAGTCAGGCGGAAACGCGCTCCGAGGTCGAGCCCGGCTCCGTAGGCGCTGAAGCTCGCCACGCTTCTGTACACGACCTTCACGCTCGCTCCGAGATCGAGGCGGTCGGAGGCGCGGCGGCTCCCCGAAAGGTACAGGGCGTAGTCGGAACTGACTTCCGTGGAGGAGACCAACGGCCGGTTGTCGGCGCTGGGAGGAGCCCCGGGATCGGGCAGCGCCGTGAAGGGGATGTCGCCGACGGACAGCCGCAGGATGCCGACGGAGAAACCGTCGAAGAGGAGAAAGCGCTCGACGTTGACGGCGGCGAAATCGTGGGATACCAGGCCGCCGTAGCGCTCCGAGTGCATCAGGTGGGCGCTGCGTTCGAGGCCGGTCAGGGCGGCGGGGTTCCAGTAGCCGGCGGTGGCGTCGTCGACCAGGGTCAGGCCGGCCCCCCCGAGGGCGAGGGCCCGAGCTCCGGCTCCGACTGCGAGAAACTCGCCGGCAAACCCTGTTGCCGCGGGGACCGGCTCGCGGCCAAGGAGCACAATCCCGGCGGCGAGCAGTATCGAGGAGAATTTCATTGCAAAAAAGTGTATGAGGGCCCCCGGAGAGGGTCAAGAAAGCCGGCGACGGATCAGCTGACCAGCATTAGACGCAGATCCATCACATTGGTGCCCGTCGGCCCGGTCATCAGAAGGTCGCCGAGCGGCCGGAAGAAGTGGTAGGAGTCGTTGTTGTCGAGAAAGCCGGCGGGGTCGAGTCCGAGGTCGCGGGCGCGGGCGGCGGTGCGGCCGTCACAGACCGCCCCGGCGGCATCGGTAGGCCCGTCGGTGCCGTCGGTGCCCCCGCTCAGGACCGTGATCGCTTCGCTGCCGTCCAGCAGCAGGGCCGCTGAGAGGGCGAACTCCTGGTTGCGCCCCCCCTTTCCCGTGCCCCTGACCGCGACCGTGGTTTCCCCGCCGCTGATGATGCAGGCGGGCGGGGACACCGGGTTGCCGGCGGCGGCCGCCTCTTCGGCAATGGCGACGTGAACCCCTGCCGCTTCCCGGGTTTCGCCGGCGATCCGGGAGGACAGCACGAGCGGCTCGTAACCCAGTTCGCGCGCCTTCCGCTCCGCCGCCCCGACAGCGAGACTGTTGTTCCCGACCACCAGATTGAGGGTGTTGCGGAAACAGTCCTCTCCGACCCCGGGAGTATCCGCTGTATTCCCCAGCCGGCCCTCTTCGATACAGGATAGAACCGCCCGGGGAATCCGGGACTCGATTCCGTAGCGCGAGAAGATCGCGTCGCAGTCGGAAAAGGAGGTCGAGTCGGGGTAGGTCGGCCCCGATGCGATGGTGTCGAGCCGGTCCCCGATGACGTCGGAGATCATCAGGGACACGGTCGGGGCGGGGTGCGACAGACGGGCGAGCCGTCCCCCCTTGACGCGGGACAGGTGCTTGCGAACCGCGTTTATCTCGCCGATGGCCGCGCCGCAGGCCAACAGTTCCCGGGTCGTCTGCTGCTTCTCGGCAAGGGATATCTCCGGAACCGGAGCGGGCATCAGGGCCGATCCGCCGCCGGAGAAGAGACACAGGAGCAGGGTCGAGTCGCCGCAGCGGCCGGCGAGCTCCAGCATTTTCAGGGTTCCGGCGACGCCGGCTTCGTCGGGCAGCGGGTGCCCGGCTTCCGTCGTCTCGATGCGCTCGAGAGGTACCGCGTGCCCGTACTTGGTGTTGATCGCCCCCGCGGTGATGCGGTCCCCGAGGCGTTCTTCCACCGCGGCGGCCATCGCCGGGGTCGCCTTGCCGGCTCCGATCACCAGTATTTCGGTGAACCGGGCCAGGTCGTAAGACCTGCCCCCGACGAGGAGTCGTTCGCCATCGACACGCAACGCCTCGAGCACGCACCGGCGGGGGTCGGCCGCCGCTACCGCCGCCGCGAAGATTTCGCAGGCATCGGCTCGCCGCTGCTCAGCCCCGGAGGAGGCGGATGCGCCGGTATGCGGCATCAGCAGAACGAGCCCGGGCTGAGCGGATTCCGGGCCCGGTTCATTCGGGTCGAGGCCGTTGCGGAAGCCGGTTTCCCGGCTTCGGTCCGGAGCAGGTACTCACCAGGGATTCCGCGGATGGGCTCAGTACTGCCGCATCAGGCCGACGACCTTGCCGGCAATGCGGAACTCGCCGCTCTCTCCAGTGACGACGATCGGGGAGAAGGCGTCGTTCTCGGGAAGAAGCCGGACCTCCGCATCGTCGCGCTGGAAGCGTTTGACCGTGGCCTCGTCGTCGATCAGGGCGACGACGATCTCCCCTCGTTCAGCGGTTTCCTGGTGCCTTGCGACGACGATGTCGCCGTCGAGGATACCGGCATCCCGCATGCTCTCCCCGTGCACGCGCAGGGCGAACAGGTCCCCGGAGGCAGGGGCGATCGTCCTGTCGACCTGCAAGGTGGTTTCCACGTTCTCCTCGGCCAGGATCGGCGCGCCCGCGGCGACGCGGCCGAGCAGCGGGATCTCGAGGGTGTCGGCAGTCCGCGGCCGGTGACCGGCGAAATCGACCAGCTCGATCCCGCGCGACAACCGCGGATGCCGTCGGATGTATCCTTTCTTTTCAAGCGCCGCCAGGGTGGTGCGGACGCCGTTGGTGGAAGAGATGCCGAACTCCACCATGATTTCCCGTATCGTCGGCGGCGCTCCACGGCCGCGGATGACTCCCGCGATGAAATCGAAGATGGTCTGCTGTCTGGACGTCAGGCTTTTGCGCATGCCGAAAAACTCCCGGTTCGTTCCGTGGAATGCCGCACGCTCAGTTCCGACACCGAATGTGGGGGAAAACGGCGGTAACCATATATTTACTGCACATTAGTTCATTTGTCAATGAACCCGTCCGAGGAAAAAGTTTCAAGTCGACCAGGGTCTCCCCGGTCCGGAAGGTTCATGTGGACATCCGCCGGGCCAGGACCATTGGCACTCACGCTCATCCCCGGAGGAGCGATTGACAAAGTGCACCCCTGTCGATACCCTAACCAAGCCTCGAAAAACAGTGTGCAAGTTGTCGCAACCACACTCGGTTCGAGCAATTATTTCCGGTTCGATTCTGCCCTGCGAAAAACCGGAGTTCCGCCATCTCGGCAAAATCATCAGCACACGCCGCCTTTCTTCTGTTCGTCTCCATCGCCATGCAGGTGGAGGCAGGGGTCGGCGATTTCGTCAACGTCCGGAGGACCCTCGGCCTCGCGTTCCTTGGAGCGGGCACAGCCCTCGCGGTCAAGGGGTTCGATTACCGCGGGGAGGCAGACGCGTTTTACGCCGACTACCAGCAGGCCGTCGACCCGATCGAAATCAACAGGCTGTATCAGCGGACCACCAACCGCGACATCAAGGCCCAGGTAAGCTGGGCACTGGGGGCCGCATGCGGTATCGGCGGACTGCGGCTCCTGGCAACAGGGGACCGCAAAGGGGGTGCGCGCGGGGAGTCCGAACCCTCGCCGGCGGCCGGCGCGTCCCGCGACCAGGGTGCTCCGAAACCCCGGTTGTTGTGGAAGTTGAAGACCCGGCTCGATCCCTGGAGGCGGCATTTCGCTCTGGAGATTTCAAAGCCGTTTTTCTGATCGCTCCTGATCCCCGCTCTCCCTTCCCCATCGCACCTCCTGACATTTGATCCCCTTTCCTTCATCGAACCAGATCACCGCATGACCGGGCGCAGAATCTGTCTCACAGCTGCCGTCGCAGTCGCCCTCACCGGCACGAGCTGCGACAGGGAACGCAGCAATCCGCTCGATCCCCAGGGAGACTTCGCGCGCAAGCGTCCATCCACCCCTGGGGGGTTGGCAGCCGAGCCGGGAGTCGGGGTGGTGCGGCTGAGCTGGCAGGCGGTAGAGGACCGCGACCTGGCGGGGTACGCCCTGTTGCGGTCTGAGGACGCGGCCGGAGTATTCGCTTTCCTCCAGGGCCGGGGCCCCGGCGGCGCCACCATCACGACCGGGAAGACCTCCTACGTCGACTCGCTGCACGCATTCGTGGGGAAGACCTTTTTCTATCGGGTCGCCGCGGTCGACACCTCCGGACTGCAGAGCGAGCCTTCCGGTTTTGTCGGCGCCACGGTGCTCGAGGACAAGGTCGCACCCGAGCCGCCCCGGAGCCTGGCGGCGATCCCGGACGAAAGCGAGCCGCGCATCACTCTCGTGTGGACCCCTCCGGTCCGCGACGCGGGCGGCGGCGAGCTTTCCGGGTTGGCCGGGTACGCGATCCTGCGGGGAGAACTGGGGACGGGCGGAGCCGTTCCCGTGGACACCGTCGAGGCGGAGACCCGCCTGTACGTAGACGACGGCCTGAAACCCCTGACCTCGTACAACTATGCGCTGGTCGCCTTCGACGGGGCGGGAAACACGAGCTCCCTTTCACAGATAGTGCAGGTGACAACGCCGGGAATGCCGGTACCTGCCAACCTGGTTGCCGAATCCGGAATCGGCCGCATCGAGGTGATCTGGGAGGCGGTGGCAGACGAGGAGCTTCTGGGGTATGACGTGTATCGCTCGCCGCGTCCGGACGAGTCGTTCGAGCGTTTGCCGGGAGTCGAGGGCACGCCGTTCACGACGGGCCGCACGAGCTACGTGGACACGAGCGTGCAGGCGGGTCGCGCGTATTACTACAAGGTGCAGTCGGTGGGCCGGACCCACCGTTCGGAGCTGTCCTCGCAGGTGGGTGGCGAGGCGCTTGCCGACGAGGTGTCTCCCGGGGTTCCGCGGAACGTGTCGGCCGTGGCGGAGGCCGGATTCACGGACCGTATCACGGTGCGCTGGAGCGCCCCGACAACGGACGCGGACGGGGGGGAGCTGACGGGTCTGTCGGGATTCACGGTGTATCGTTCGGAGGGGGTCGCGGGTTCGCTGGTGTCGGTGGCGACGTTGGGCGCCGAGGCCCGGGAGTATGTGGACGAGGGCTTGCGCTCGCTGACGGAGTATGGGTATGCGGTGTCGGCGTTCGACGGCGGGGGCAACGAGTCGGTTCAGTCGGGGGTGTCCCGGGCGCGCACGGAGGGGATGTCGGTTCCTTCGGGGGTCCGTGCCCGGGACGGAATCGGCCGTATCGAGGTGAACTGGGAGGCGGTGGGAGACGAGGATCTGATCGGCTACAACGTGTATCGCTCGCCGCGTCCGGACCTGGATTTCGAGCGTCTGGAATCGTCCTCGGGGGCGTCGTACACGACGGCGCGCACGAGCTACGTGGATTCGAACCTGACGTCCGGGGATCGTTTTTACTACAAGGTGTCGTCGGTATCGTCGGTTTTCGAAAGCGAGCTGTCGGGCTACGTGAGCGGGGCGTCTCAGGGGGACCTCTCGGCTCCGGAGCCGCCGGGGGGGCTGGTGGCGACGGCCCTGGAGGCGGGGGCGGGGATTCGCTTGAGCTGGCGTGCGCCGCGGTATGACGCGGACGGGGGGGAGCTGACGGGTCTGTCGGGGTATGTGATTTTCCGCTCGTCGTCGGGGTTGTCGGAGCGGGCGGCGGTGGACACGGTGTCGGCGTCGGTGACGGAGTATGTGGATGAGGATCTGGAGTCGGCGGTGGTCTACACGTATGCGCTGACGGCGGTGGACGGTTCGGGTAACGCGAGTGAGTTGACGGGTCCGGTATCGGCGACGACCCGGGGTCTGGCCCCTCCGTCGGGATTGTCGGCGCAATCGGGCATCGGGCGCATCACGGTGAGCTGGCTGGGGAGCGGCGAGTCGGACCTGGTGGGCTACAACGTGTATCGCTCGCCGCGTCCGGACGAGTCGTTCGAGCGTTTGCCGGGAGTCGAGGGCACGCCGTTCACCACGGGCCGCACGAGCTACGTGGACACGAGCGTGCAGGTGGGTCGCGCGTATTACTACAGGGTGCAGTCGGTGGGCCGGACCTACCGTTCCGAGCTGTCGGTGTTCGTGGACGGGGAGGCGCTGGCCGACGAGGTGGCGCCCGAGTCCCCGCGCAATCTGTCGGCGGTGGCGGACGAATCGGAATTCGGCCGGGTGTCGGTGACGTGGAACGCGCCCCTGGTGGACGACGACGGGGGAGAGCTGACGGGCCTGTCGGGGTATCAGGTGTTCCGGTCCCAGGGAACGACGGACTCGTTCGTGCAGGTGGCGGCGGTGTCGGAGCCGCGGTATGCGGACGCCGGCCTGGAGGAGTCGACGACGTATTACTACACGGTGTCGGCGGTGGACGGTTCGGGCAACGAGTCGGGTCGTGCGGTTCCGGTGCGGGTGAAGACCCAGGGGGAGGACCGGGTGTCACCGGGAGTTCCGCGGAACGTGTCGGCCGTGGCGGAGGCCGGATCCACGGACCGTATCACGGTGCGCTGGAGCGCCCCGACGACGGACGCGGACGGGGGGGAGCTGACGGGTCTGTCGGGATTCACGGTGTATCGTTCGGAGGGGGTCACCGGTTCGCTGGTGTCGGTGGCGACGTTGGGCGCCGAGGCCCGGGAGTATGTGGACGAGGGCTTGCGCTCGCTGACGGAGTATGGGTATGCGGTGTCGGCGTTCGACGGCGGGGGCAACGAGTCGGTTCAGTCGGGGGTGTCCCGGGCGCGCACGGAGGGGATGTCGGTTCCTTCGGGGGTCGGTGCCCGGGACGGAATCGGCCGCATCGAGGTGAGCTGGGAGGCGGTGGCAGACGAGGAGCTTCTGGGGTATGACGTGTATCGCTCGCCGCGTTCGGACGGGGACTTCGAGCGTTTGCCGGGAGTCGAGGGCACGCCGTTCACCACGGGCCGCACGAGCTACGTGGACACGAGCGTGCAGGTGGGTCGCGCGTATTACTACAGGGTGCAGTCGGTGGGCCGGACCTACCGTTCCGAGCTGTCGGTGTTCGTGGACGGGGAGGCGCTGGCCGACGAGGTGGCGCCCGAGTCCCCGCGCAATCTGTCGGCGGTGGCGGACGAATCGGAATTCGGCCGGGTGTCGGTGACGTGGAACGCGCCCCTGGTGGACGACGACGGGGGAGAGCTGACGGGCCTGTCGGGGTATCAGGTGTTCCGGTCCCAGGGAACGACGGACTCGTTCGTGCAGGTGGCGGCGGTGTCGGAGCCGCGGTATGCGGACGCCGGCCTGGAGGAGTCGACGACGTATTACTACACGGTGTCGGCGGTGGACGGTTCGGGCAACGAGTCGGGTCGTGCGGTTCCGGTGCGGGTGAAGACCCAGGGGGAGGACCGGGTGTCACCGGGAGTTCCGCGGAACGTGTCGGCCGTGGCGGAGGCCGGATCCACGGACCGTATCACGGTGCGCTGGAGCGCCCCGACGACGGACGCGGACGGGGGGGAGCTGACGGGTCTGTCGGGATTCACGGTGTATCGTTCGGAGGGGGTCGCGGGTTCGCTGGTGTCGGTGGCGACGTTGGGCGCCGAGGCCCGGGAGTATGTGGACGAGGGCTTGCGCTCGCTGACGGAGTATGGGTATGCGGTGTCGGCGTTCGACGGCGGGGGCAACGAGTCGGTTCAGTCGGGGGTGTCCCGGGCGCGCACGGAGGGGATGTCGGTTCCTTCGGGGGTCGGTGCCCGGGACGGAATCGGCCGCATCGAGGTGATCTGGGAGGCGGTGGCAGACGAGGAGCTTCTGGGGTATGACGTGTATCGCTCGCCGCGTCCGGACGAGTCGTTCGAGCGTTTGCCGGGAGTCGAGGGCACGCCGTTCACGACGGGCCGCACGAGCTACGTGGACACGAGCGTGCAGGCGGGTCGCGCGTATTACTACAAGGTGCAGTCGGTGGGCCGGACCCACCGTTCGGAGCTGTCCTCGCAGGTGGGTGGCGAGGCGCTTGCCGACGAGGTGTCTCCCGGGGTTCCGCGGAACGTGTCGGCCGTGGCGGAGGCCGGATTCACGGACCGTATCACGGTGCGCTGGAGCGCCCCGACGACGGACGCGGACGGGGGGGAGCTGACGGGTCTGTCGGGATTCACGGTGTATCGTTCGGAGGGGGTCGCGGGTTCGCTGGTGTCGGTGGCGACGTTGGGCGCCGAGGCCCGGGAGTATGTGGACGAGGGCTTGCGCTCGCTGACGGAGTATGGGTATGCGGTGTCGGCGTTCGACGGCGGGGGCAACGAGTCGGTTCAGTCGGGGGTGTCCCGGGCGCGCACGGAGGGGATGTCGGTTCCTTCGGGGGTCCGTGCCCGGGACGGAATCGGCCGTATCGAGGTGAACTGGGAGGCGGTGGGAGACGAGGATCTGATCGGCTACAACGTGTATCGCTCGCCGCGTCCGGACCTGGATTTCGAGCGTCTGGAATCGTCCTCGGGGGCGTCGTACACGACGGCGCGCACGAGCTACGTGGATTCGAACCTGACGTCCGGGGATCGTTTTTACTACAAGGTGTCGTCGGTATCGTCGGTTTTCGAAAGCGAGCTGTCGGGCTACGTGAGCGGGGCGTCTCAGGGGGACCTCTCGGCTCCGGAGCCGCCGGGGGGGCTGGTGGCGACGGCCCTGGAGGCGGGGGCGGGGATTCGCTTGAGCTGGCGTGCGCCGCGGTATGACGCGGACGGGGGGGAGCTGACGGGTCTGTCGGGGTATGTGATTTTCCGCTCGTCGTCGGGGTTGTCGGAGCGGGCGGCGGTGGACACGGTGTCGGCGTCGGTGACGGAGTATGTGGATGAGGATCTGGAGTCGGCGGTGGTCTACACGTATGCGCTGACGGCGGTGGACGGTTCGGGTAACGCGAGTGAGTTGACGGGTCCGGTATCGGCGACGACCCGGGGTCTGGCCCCTCCGTCGGGATTGTCGGCGCAATCGGGCATCGGGCGCATCACGGTGAGCTGGCTGGGGAGCGGCGAGTCGGACCTGGTGGGCTACAACGTGTATCGCTCGCCGCGTCCGGACGAGTCGTTCGAGCGTTTGCCGGGAGTCGAGGGCACGCCGTTCACCACGGGGCAGACCACCTATGTGGATACCGGGTTTGTCGGGGGAGAGGTCCTGTTCTACCGCGTTAGCGTCGTCACCTCCAGGGGGGAGAGCGACCTGTCGGAGTTCGAGGGAGCCACGGTGGAATCGGATACCCGCGCCCCCGCTGCCCCGACCCTGCTGTCAGGAGAGGCGGTTGTGGGAGATCCCGAGGTCATCCTCCTGGAATGGCGGGCGCCCTCCAGCGACGCCGGCGGGGCCGAGCTGACCGGCCTGTCGGGATACCTTGTGTTCCGCGCGGAGAGCGCTTCCGGCCCGTTCGAGGAGATAGGGGCCCCGGAGACCGCCGAATACCGGGACAGCGAACTCGAGCAGAGGACGACCTACTACTACCGGGTGCTGGCTCTCGACCCGGCCGGCAACGCCAGCGTTCCATCTTCGACAGAGGCCGCCACGACCTCGGGGGTCGAAGTCCCGAAGAACGTCTCGCTCTCCTCGACAACCCCGTCCGACCCGGCGAAGAATCCGGTCGTCACGATCACCTGGGAGGCGTCGGAAGGGGTGATCCTGCGGTACGAGGTGGAGAGGACGACGGTTCCCAACAGCACCGACGACGCCGATTACACCGAAATCCGGGCGGCCAGCGGCCTCAGGAACGACATCAGGACCAGCCGCGAGGACGATTCGGTGGAACGGGGAGTGACCTACTACTACCGGGTGCGGGCCGTCGACGCGGAATCGCGGGAAAGCGACTGGACGACGCCGTTGGGCGTCAAGGTGTCGGAGTAAAGGTCCTCCTGAAACAACCCCGGTGCGGCCCTGGACATGGAGGGCTGGCCCCGGCGTTCGCAATTGTCGCGGCTGCCAGAGGAGGTCCCTCGGGTGCGGTCGGTATTCCGGATCCCGTGCTTGAGACGGTTTCCTCCGTCGAGAGGGGTTCCCCCGGCGCCCCGGCTTGCCCCCGGGTTGTCCTGAAATGAGTGGAATCACGGAAGGGGTTGCATCGCCGGAGGAACTGGCCGCGGCAGTCGGCCAGTGGGTCCGCGAAACCACCGGGGAATCCGGCGCCGGGGTCGTTGTGGCGGTGTCCGGGGGGATGGACTCCATGGTGCTTCTCGATATTCTCGCGAGCGACGCTGAGCTTCGGCCGCGGCTTCACGTGGCCCATTTCGACCATCAGCTGCGGCCCGGGTCCGGGGACGACGCGGCTTTCGTCGCCGGGGAGGCCGCGAGGCGGGACCTGCCTTTGACGACCGCAGCGGGAAACGTGAGAAGCCGGGCGGCCGGCGCGCGGATCTCCCTCGAAATGGCCTCTCGCGAGTTGCGCTACGAGTTTCTGCACCGCGTCATGTCGGAGGCGGGATGTGAGTTCATCGCCCTGGGACACCACGCCGACGACCAGGCCGAGACCGTGATCATGCGTCTGCTGCGCGGCAGTGCTTCCGGTCTGGGCGGCATGGCGCCGGTTCGCGGCAACCGTTACCTGCGGCCGCTGCTGAGCTACCCCCGCAGCACTCTCGCCCGCTACGCGGCAGATCGGGAAGTCGTCTACCGCGAAGACGCCAGCAACCGCGATCCGAAGTTCCTGCGCAACAGGGTGCGGTGGGAGCTGCTCCCGCGGCTGCGTTCGTTCAACCCGCAAATCGTCCCGACCCTGACGCGCTCGTCGGAGCTGCTTCGCGACGAGGACGACCGGCTCGCCCGGGAGGCCTCAGCCGCGGTTGCGGAGGTTGTCATGCGCGCCGACTCCTCGCGTATGGTCCTTGCTGCCCACATCCTTGCCAACTATCATACATCTATACAGCGCAGGGTGTTACGGCATTCGCTGCAAGCGATTTCCCCGCCTCGCTCGGAGGCTGGTCGCGCCGCGGTCGACACCCTCGTCGAACTGGCGCAGGGGGCGGTCGCTGGGATCGTCGATCTCGGTTCGGGGATACTGGCTCAGCGCCGGGGCGACAGTCTGGTGCTGACCGCGGGAGCGGCGGCCCAGGTGGATCGGACCTTCGAAGCCCCCGCAGTCGTACCCCTCCCGGAGCGCTCGCTCGAGTTCCGCTCGCGCTTCCTTCCGGGGAGCTCATTCGCCGATCTGGCGCCGCGGCTGGGAACCTGGGAAGCGGTTTTCGACGCGGATTCGCTGGGGTCGGAGCCGTTGCGCCTGCGCGGGATCGAGGAGGGAGACAGATTGCAGCCCTTCGGACTCGAGGGACGCCACAAGAAGGTCAGCGACCTCCTGGCAGAGGCAGGCCATCCCCGCCTGTTGCGCGACGAAGCGCTGCTGCTCGCCCGCGGCCGGGAGATCCTCTGGGTCGCCGGCTTGCGCACCGCTCACGGCCATCGCGTCACACAGTCGACCAGGCATATCCTGTACTGCGAGTTCAAACCCACCGATTCAACGAGTCTGCGAAGTGAGTGATCCGGAACGCGACCACGGTCGCGGCAAGCCGCAAAACAGCAGGAACGCAGGCCGCGAGCAGCCTCCAGACCGAGGCGACGGCGAGCGCCCGCGCGTGCCCTGGCGGTGGCCGATGCGAAGCCGGGCTTTCTGGATATTTCTCGTCCTCATCCTTGTATTCGCCGCCAAGTTTTTCGGCAGCATGCCTTCCGACCCGCCCAAGGTCTCCTACGTGAAATACCGGGAATACCTGGCGAGCGGGGAGATCATCACCGCGAAGATCGTCGGCGACGATCAGTTTCACGGGACTCTCGCCGACGGAGAGCGCTTCATCGTGAACCTGGGACCGATCGATGCGGAAACCAAGAAGGAGTGGGAGGAAGCCGGCATCGATTTCTACTTCAAGGAAAAGCCGTTTCAATGGCATACCGTGCTGATAAGCTTCCTCCCCTGGCTGCTCTTCATCGGACTCTGGATCTTCATCCTGCGGCAGATGCAGGGCGGTCCGAGAGGCCTGTTCTCGTTCGGGAAGAGCCGGGCAAAGCTGCTGATGGAGGACAAGAGCAAGACGACGTTCCGGGACGTCGCCGGGGCCGATGAAGCCAAGCAGGAGCTCGAGGAGATCATCGAGTTCCTCAAGGATCCGATGAAGTTTCAGCGCCTCGGGGGGCGAACCCCGAAGGGGGTGCTGCTCATAGGACCTCCGGGAACGGGAAAGACCCACCTCGCCCGGGCGGTCGCGGGGGAGGCCGGGGTACCCTTCTTCAGCATCAGCGGCTCCGATTTCGTCGAGATGTTCGTCGGCGTCGGCGCCTCGCGGGTTCGCGACCTGTTCGAGCAGGGCAAGGCGAACGCCCCCTGTATCATCTTCATCGACGAGATCGACGCCGTCGGCCGCCACCGCGGGGCCGGTATCGGCGGCGGCCACGACGAGCGCGAGCAGACCCTGAACCAGCTGCTCGTCGAGATGGACGGGTTCGAATCGAACGACGGCGTCATCCTGATCGCCGCGACCAACCGGCCCGACGTGCTCGACCCGGCGCTCCTGCGTCCCGGGCGCTTCGACCGCCGCGTCGTCGTCGCCCTTCCCGACGTCACCGGGCGCAAGGGGATCCTGAAAGTCCACACCCGCAACATCCCTCTCAGCAGCCAGGTCGACCTCGACCGACTGGCCAGGGGCACCCCCGGGATGTCGGGTGCCGACATCGAGAACCTCGTGAACGAAGCCGCCCTCCTCGCCTCGCGGCGCAACCGCGAGAGCGTGTCGATGCGGGACATGGAGGAAGCCAAGGACAAGATCATGCTCGGCGCCGAGCGCAAGAGCATGGTCATGACCGAAGAAGACAAGAAGCTGGCGGCGGTGCACGAAGCGGGGCACACCCTTGTCGCCAAGCTCACTCCGGGTTCGCCGCCCATCAACAAGGTCGTCATCGTGCCGCGCGGGCAGACCATGGGAATGGTCTCGTTCCTGGCCGAGGAACGCCACTCGCTGACGGAATCGAAGCTCAAGGCCCACCTGGCCACTGCCCTGGGAGGCAGCTGCGCCGAGGCGGTAGCCTTCGGGGAGCGCTCGACCGGAGCCCAGGCGGACTACAAGCAGGTGACCGCCCTGGCGAGGTCGATGGTTTGCGACTGGGGAATGAGCGAGGATATAGGGCCGCTGTCGCTGGGCGGCGAGGAGGACGAGGTGTTTCTCGGCAAGGAGTTCACGAGGACCCGCAACTTCAGTGAGCAGACCGCCCAGACCATCGACCGGGAGATCCACAGGCTGGTCGTCGAAGCGGAGAGGAAGGCGACCCGGCTGATCGAAGCCAACCGCGGCAAGCTCGACGCCATAGCGGACGCCCTGCTCGAGTACGAAGTCCTCGACGACGAGGAGATCGAGCTGGTGATGGCCGGCAAGCAGATCGTCAGGGAACCGGAACAAGACCCGGACCCGAACCCGAACCCGAACCCGGACCCCGATCCGGACCCGAACCCCGATCCGGACCCGGACCATGACCTGAAAACCGGTAGCGGGTCCGCCCGGGAGCCGGCTCCGTCCGCAGCCCCCGCAGGTACGGAACCTCCGCCGGACGGCAGCGCCGCGGAAGAAGGCACGAGCGCGTGATCTGGAGCTTGCGGGGCGGGAACCTCAGTCTCGATTTCCGCTCCCGCGTCCGGATCATGGGAATCCTCAATGTCACCCCCGATTCCTTCTACGACGGCGGGCGCTACGACGAGGTCGGACGGGCCGTGGACCGGGCGCTGCTGCTGGAAGCCGAAGGTGCCGACATCGTCGATATCGGCGGCGAATCCTCCCGTCCGCCGATGTACGGAGTCGCTGCGGCCCTGAGCGCCCACGCGGAGTGCCGCCGGGTAATTCCCGTAATCGAAGCGGTCCGGGCGCGGTCCCGGGTTCCCATTTCCATCGACACGACAAAAGCCGAAGTAGCCCGGGAGGCGCTTGCCGCCGGCGCCGACATCGTCAACGATATCAGCGCCCTGGGCGACCCGGAAATGGCCCCGGCAGCCGCCGAAGCGGGGGCGGCTGTGATCCTGATGCACCGCCGCGGCACTCCGGAGACAATGCAGCTCGATACCCGTTACGAGGATTTGCTCGGTGAGGTCGCCTGCTATCTCCGCTCCCGAATCGACGCGGCGGCGGCCGCCGGCGTCTGCCGCCGGAACCTCGGGATCGATCCCGGTCTGGGGTTCGGCAAATCGACAGGCGGCAATTTTACCCTGATCGCGGAGCTGTCCCGCTTTCGCAGCCTGGGTTGTCCCGTAATCGTCGGCGCATCCCGCAAGTCCTTTCTGTGGAAGCCGCTCGGGCTTTCGGCCGGGGACTGCCTCGAGCCGAGCCTGGCGGCCGCGGCCGTGGCGGTTGCCCGGGGCGCAAACGCGGTGCGCGTCCACGACGTCGCCGCGTCATTCAGGGCGGTGCGCACCGCCGAGGCCGTCGCGCGTTCCTCTCAACCGGGGGCGCTGTCCCCCGAGTCCGGAGCGCAACTGTGATAGCCGACGAACTAATCCTCTTCAGGCTGTTCGGGTTCCTTCCGGTTTCGGTGTTCTCCATCGTCGACATCGCCATCGTGGCCTTCATCTTCTACCGCCTCCTCAACCTGATCCGCGGCACCCCGGCGGCGCAGATGCTGGTCGGGCTGTTCCTGCTGGTGACCATTGCCCTCGCCGCCCACTGGCAGGAGCTGACGGCGACCTCCTACCTGCTGACGCAGGTGCAGTCGATCCTCATCATCCTGCTTGTGATCGTGTTTCAGCCGGAGCTGCGCCGCATGCTGCTCGTTCTCGGTCAGAGTCGGCTGCTGAGGTGGTTCTACAGGACCGAGCCCTCCCGGGTCATCGACGAAATCGCCAACGGCGCCGAGCAGCTTTCCCAGAAAGGGTACGGCGCCCTGATCGTCATCGGCAGGGAAGCGGGCCTGCAGTCGGTGATCGAATCGGGAGTGCCGCTGGACGCCAAGGTATCGGCGGACCTGCTGACCACGATTTTCACTCCCCGCTCGCCCCTCCACGACCAGGCGGTCGTGGTGCTTGGAGAAACCCTTGTAGCCGCCCGCTGCACCCTGCCGCTCGCAGACAAGGTCGCCGACCAGAGGCTCGGCACCCGGCACCGCGCCGCCCTCGGCCTTTCCCAGGAGACGGATGCCATCACCGTGGTCGTCTCCGAGGAATCCCGGGCAATTTCGCTGACCGCCGGAGGCGGCTTGTACCGAGGCCTCGACACGAGAGAGCTCAAGCGCCGTCTGACCGAGCTGATGTCTGTCCGGGGACAATCCTCCGTCCGCCCGGACGAGCTGGCGATCGAACCCTGATCCTTCCCGCCGTTCCGTCGCCCAGCCCCGGATTGACAACCTCCGGAGGCGGAATAGGTTATAATCTTTATTCGTTGTTTTGAATAATTATCGACCCAGATTATACGGTCGGGGGACACTGGACAGGCTTCGGAGACCATGAAGGCCAAGGAACTGCGCCAGGCCAGGATCAGGGAACTTCTCGAGCGCGACCAGATCGATACGCACGAAAAAATGGCTCGCTCCCTTGCCGGGATGTCGATCGCGGTTAGCCAGTCGACCCTGTCGAAGGACCTGCGGGAGCTCGGGGTCGTTCGCGTGCCCCGGCCCGACGGCGGGTTCCGCTACGCCTTGCCGGAGGCAGGCGTCACCCTTCGCGATCGCCGTATTCTCGAAAGAGAGCTGGGGGACTACCTCCTCGGGGTCGACCGGGCGGACAACATGGTGGTTGTCAAGACGGTTTCCGGGCACGCGCAGTCCGTCTGCGAAGCGATAGATCGCATGGGCTGGGAGGAAATATTGGGCACCCTGGCGGGAGAAAACACGATCTTCGCCCTGGCGCGCACGGCCGAGGAGGGTTCCCGGATCGCCAGCCGGCTCCAGGGCGGCGGGGTCGCGGAGAGCGAGGAAGCGACGTGACAACCCTGCAGACCTCTATCGACAAGGCGGCCATTCTCGTCGAGGCCCTGCCCTACATCCAGGAGTTCCGCGACAAGACGGTGGTGGTCAAGTACGGGGGAAGCATCGGCAGCGGCGCGCCCGGGGAGGACACGATCCTCAGGGATATCGTGTTCATGGAGCATGTGGGGATCAACCCGGTGATCGTACACGGAGGGGGCCCGGCGATAGACCGGCGGCTGAAGGAGCTCAAAATCGAGACGCGGCGCGTCAACGGGTTGAGGATTACCGACGCCGAGACGATGAAGGTCGTGGAGGAGACTCTGTTCGACGTGGTCAACGCCGCGATAGCCGGACAGCTCGAACGCCTGGGGGGGAGGGCTGCCGGGGTTTCGGCGAGGTTGGCAGGCATCATGCACGTCCGCAGGCACACCGCCCGGGACGGCAACGGAGCCCCGGTCGACATCGGCTACGTCGGCGAGGTCGAGCGCATCGATCCGGGCCCTGTCGAGGAGTTGATCGCCGCTGGCATGATCCCGGTGGTGGCGCCGATCGGCCGGGGCGAAGGTGGAGAGTCGTACAACGTCAACGCCGACACGGCAGCGGGGGAGATCGCCGCCGCCCTGCGGGCGGAGAAGCTGGTGTTCCTCACCGACGTCATGGGAATCATGCGCAACCCGGCCGACGATTCCACCCTGATGTCGACGGTGCACGTGGACGAGGTCGAGGAGCTGATTTCCTCCGGGGTCATCGCCGGGGGCATGATCCCGAAGGTGCGGGCCTGCGTTCACTCGGTGCGGGCGGGGGTGCGCAAGACCCATGTCGTGGAGGGGCGCATTCCGCACTCGATGCTTCTCGAGTTCTTCACCGACGAAGGCATAGGAACGCAGATAGTGCAGTAGGGAAATCAACCGCAATCACGGAGCAGACGACATGAGGACCGACAAGGTAGTAGAGGGAGAAAGACAGTACATCCTGCAGACTTACGGGCGCCCTGATTTCGTCCTCGAAAGAGGCAACGGCGTTTACCTGTTCGACCTCGACGGCAACCGCTACCTCGATTTTGTCAGCGGACTGGCGGTCAACGCGCTCGGTCACGGCGACTACGACGTGCTGAAAGCGATCGAGGAGCAGGCCGCCCTCCTGATCCACTGCTCCAACCTGTATCACACCGTCCCTTCGACGAGGCTCGCGAAGATCCTGGTGGAAAACTCGTTCGCCGACCGCGCCTTCTTCTGCAACAGCGGGACGGAGGCCTGGGAAGCGTCCCTGAAGTTCTGCCGCAAGTGGGGAAACACGCGGCCCGACAAACCTCGCAACAGGTTGATCGCCTTCAACAATTCCTTTCACGGCCGCACCTACGGCTCGGTTTCGACGACCGGGCAACCGAAGTACCACAAGGGGTTCGAACCGATGCTTCCCGGAATCGACTTCGCCGAGTTCAACGATTTCGCGTCGGTCGAGAAGCTGGCCACCGACGAGACCGCCGCGATCCTCGTGGAGCCGCTGCAGGCGGAAGGGGGCATCCACGTCGCCTCCAACGAGTTCCTGGGGGGTCTGCGGGCGCTGTGCGACGAGCGCGGCATGCTGCTCGTGTTCGACGAGATCCAGGTCGGCATGGGCCGCACCGGGTCGCTGTGGGCGTACCAGCAGTACGGGGTTGAGCCGGACATCATGACCCTGGCCAAGGCGCTCGGAGGCGGCCTGCCGATCGGGGTCTCGCTGGTGCGCCAGACGGTCGCCGACGCCATCGAGGCGGGAGACCACGCCGCGACCTTCGGGGCCAACCCGGTCGCCTGCGCCGCGGCCCTGAAGGTCATGGAGAAAATGATGGCCGAGGGGTTCCTCGAAGGGGTGCGGGAGAAGGGGGAGCACCTGCGAGCCGGCCTCGAGAAGCTTCACCAGCGCTGGCCGGACCAGGTCGGCGAAGTCAGGGGTCGGGGGCTGATTCAGGGAGCGGTGGTCACCGGCAAGCCTGCCGCCGATTACCTTGCCGCCTTCCGGGAGCGCAACATCCTCGTCGCCCCCTGCGGCACCGACATCGTTCGCTTTCTTCCCCCCCTGGTCATCGACAAGGGGCAGATCGACGAGGCCGTCGACGTTTTCGACGAGGTCCTGAGACAGGGATAGCCCCCTGCTTCGGCGATGACGGGCAGCCACGACAAACCCTGGGGGGGACGCTTCGGCTCGGGGACCGCGGAGCTGATGGAGCGTTTCAACGCCTCCATCGGTTTCGACCGCAAGCTGTTGGAGGTCGACGTCGCCGCGAGCGTCGTCCACGCCAGGGCCCTCGCCCGCGCCTCCCTGCTGACGCCGGCCGAATGCGACGAGATCGTCTCCGGCCTCGAGCGCGTGCGAGAGGAAATGGCCGCGGACGACGGGGACCTCGAGCCCGGCCTCGAAGACATCCACATGGCTGTCGAGGGGCGGCTGACCTCCCTGATCGGACCGCTTGCCGGCAAGCTGCACACCGGGCGCAGCCGCAACGACCAGGTCAACGTCGACGAACGTCTGTACCTGCGCGGGGCGGTCGCCGGGATCCTCGGCAGGGTCTCCAGGCTGCAGGAAACCCTGGTGAGGACCGCGGAGGACTGCGAGACGGTCGTTCTGCCGGGATACACCCATCTGCAGCAGGCGCAGCCGATTCTGTTCAGCCATTACGCCCTCTCCCTGTTCTGGATGCTCGACCGCGACCGCGGGCGCCTGCGGGACGCGGCCGCGCGGGCCGACGTGCTCCCGCTCGGTTCCGGGGCCCTCGCCGGCAGCGCCTTCCGGCTCGACAGGGAGTTCATGGCGCGGGAGCTCGGGTTCAGCCGGGTCAGCGAGAACAGCATCGATGCGGTCAGCGACCGCGACTTCCTGCTCGAGGCGCTGGGGGCGCTGGCGATTCTGATGATGCATCTGAGCCGGTTCTGCGAGGACCTGGTGATCTGGGCTTCGGCCGAGTTCGGCTTCGTCGAGCTCGACGAAGCGTACGCCACAGGGTCGAGCATGATGCCCCAGAAGAAGAACCCCGACTCCCTCGAGTTGATCCGCGGAAAGACAGGAAGGGTGTACGGCAATCTTCTGGCGCTGCTGACGACGATGAAGGGATTGGCCCTCACTTACTCCAAGGACCTGCAGGAGGACAAGGAGCCCATTTTCGATTCGTTCGAGACAGCGGCGGACTGCCTCGAGGTGTTCACCGCGGCCTGGTCGACGATGAAGATCCACCCCGGGCGCATGGAGGAGGCGGTCGACGACACCGTACTGGCGACCGACCTCGCCGACTACCTCGCCGGCAAGGGGATCCCCTTTCGCGAGGCCCATCGCGTCGTCGGGGGTGTGGTGCGCATTGCCCTCGAAGCGGGCTGCGGGCTGCGCGGGCTCGGGCTGGAAGCCCTGCAGAAGCACTCGGAGGCCTTCGGGGAGGACGCCCTCGAGGTTCTCGACCTGCGCCGCAGTCTCGCCCGGCGCAACATCCGGGGCGGAACCGGGCCGGAGGCGGTAGCCGGCCAGCTCGAGGCGGCGCGGGCCCGGCTCGCCGGGACGGACCCGGTCTGAAACGCATGCCGAACCCTCGCGATGCCCGCGTAACGGCGGCATCCCTGTATTTCCTGCCGGTGGAGACGCGGGTTCCCCTGAAGTTCGGCCCCGAGACCCTGACCCACGTCACCTGCGCGCGGGCGGCGGTCGAGGTGGCCGGCTCCGGGGGGGAGACCGCTGTCGGCTGGGGTGAGACGCCGCTGAGCGTGCAGTGGGTCTGGCCGAGCGACCGCCTGGGGTACGAGGAGCGCCACCAGTCCCTGAAGAGCTTCTGCATCGATCTGGCCTCCGAGTGGTCGCGTTACCAGGCCTCGGGCCACCCCCTCGAAATCGGTCACCGCTTCCAGGAGGAGGGGCTGCAAAAGGCGCTGGCAAGGCACAACCGCGGGCGCGATGAGCAGCTGCCGTATCTCGCCGCCCTGGTATGCTGTTCACCCTTCGACATCGCCCTTCACGACGCCTACGGAAAGCTGCACGACCTGCCTTCCTACGAGACCTACCGCGGCGGGTTCATGAACCGCGACCTCGGCGCTTTCCTCGAGCCGGCTGCACCCGGTGTTGACTTCGCCGGCACCTGGCCGGCGGACTTTCTGCGGCCGCGGCGGAACCGCCTGCCGGCCTGGCATCTCGTCGGCGGCCTCGATCCGCTGGACAGGTCGGAGCTCAACGGGGACGAACCGGATGACGGCTACCCGGTACTGCTCAGGGACTGGATACGCACCGACGGGCTGACCTGCCTGAAGGTCAAGCTGCGCGGCAACGACGAGGCCTGGGACTACGAGCGCCTGCGCAAGGTCGGTGAGACAGCCGTCGATTGCGGGGCGCTCTGGCTATCCGCTGACTTCAACTGCACGGTCAGCGACCCCGAGTACGTCAACGGGATCCTCGACAGACTGATGGTGGAGCACCCGCGCACCTACGGCATGATTCTCTACGTCGAGCAGCCGTTCCCGTACGATCTCGAGGAGCACCCCATCGACGTGCACGGCGTCGCCGCGCGCAAGCCCCTGTTCATGGACGAAAGCGCCCACGACTGGCGCCTCGTCCGCCGCGGCAGGGAGCTGGGTTGGACGGGAGTGGCCCTGAAGACCTGCAAGACGCAGACCGGGGCGCTGCTGAGCCTGTGCTGGGCCCGGGCGCACGGAATGGCCCTTATGGTCCAGGATCTCACCAACCCGATGCTCGCCCAGATACCACACGCCCTGCTGGCGGCTCACGCCGGGACCATCATGGGGGTCGAGACCAACAGCATGCAGTTTTACCCGGAGGCCTCGAACCCGGAGGCCGCGGTGCATCCAGGCGTCTACCGGCGGCGCGCTGGCGAGATCGACATCACGTCGGTCCGCGGTGCCGGCTTCGGGTACGGCCTCGACCGCATGGGCCGGGACCTGCCGCAACCCGCAGCCTGAGGAAGCGCTTTCCATGGCCGAGGCGGTCGCTCTCAAGGAGGCGCGCTTCTACATGCGCAACGTGCGCACCCGTATGCCGTTCCGGTACGGCGCGGCCACCCTCGTCTCGGTGCCGATCCTTCACGTGGGTGTCACCGCGGAGCTTGGCGACAGCACGCCGGCGCGCGGCTGGGCGGCCGACATCCTGCCTCCGAAGTGGTTCGACAAGGATCCGGCAAAGGAGTACGGGGAGAACGTCGCCGACCTGATCGCGATGGCGCGGGCGGCGGAGAAGGCCTACCGCGTAGCAAGCCGTCGCCCCCGCTCGCTTTTCGATGTCTGGCGCGACGGGTACGAGGGAACCCTGGAGGCGGGGCGCGCCGCCGGGCTCAACCGGCTCACCGCCGGACACGGCAGCAGCCTCTTCGAGAGAGCCCTGATCGACGCCATCGGCAGGGCGCGGGGCCTGCCCTACCACCAGCTCCTCCGGAGTGATGCCCTCGGGATCGAGCTGTCCGCCCTGCACGGGGAACTGCGGGGAATCTCCGTTTCCCGGGCGGTCCCCGAAAAGCCCCTGGAATTCGCCGCGGTCCGCCATACCGTCGGCATGGCCGATCCTATACGCACCGGCGAGATACCCGCGGATGAGCGCCTGGACGACGGGCTTCCGCAGGCCCTGGAGGAATACATCGAGGAGGGGATCCGCTACCTGAAGGTCAAGCTCGGCGGGGTTCTCGACAGCGACCTCGAGCGCCTGCGGCGGATCGCCGAGGTGCTCGCCGGAGACCGGCGGTACTCCGTGTCGCTGGATGGCAACGAGCAGTACGAAAAACCGGATGAGCTGCTTGAGCTGCTGAGGGGGATGCGCGGCGACCACCGGCTGCGGAGGCTGTACGAGTCGGTCATCTACATCGAGCAGCCCCTCGACCGCGGCCGCGCCCTGGATGGGGATCTCGCGGAAGGCATCCGCGCGCTTTCCGCACTGAAACCGGTCGTCATCGACGAGTCCGACGACGCCCTCGACTCTTTTGCGCGCGCAGCCGAAGTCGGATACTCCGGGGTCTCGGCGAAGAACTGCAAGGGCCTGATCAAGGCGGTCGCCAACCGGGCCCTGACCCTCAAGCTCGGCGCGGATTCCGGCGCCCCCTTCATGATGACGGCCGAAGACCTGATGAATCTTCCGGTGGTGCCGCTTCATCAGGACCTGGCGCAGGTGGCGGCGCTCGGCATCGGCCATGTCGAGCGCAACGGCCACCACTACGTGCGCGGCCTCGACCACCTCAGCGAAGCGGAGAGGACCGGCTGCGAGGAGGTGCACGCCGGGCTGTATCGCCGGGAGGGGGGGATGACGCGGCTGGACATCCGCGGCGGCCGTATCGATCTGCGCTCGCTCCAGGTCCCCGGACTCGGCGTCGGCGTGGAGGTGGACTGCGAGACCATGGTGCCCCTGGATCGGTGGCGCTTCGACTCTCTCTGAGAGCCCGTCCCGCGGTTCCCCCTGAACGGGCGGCCGCGTCCTGTTCCTGTTCCCCGCGAGGCAGAGGTACGAAGACCGAAGAGATCAGGCCCCTGCAGATTCCCTAAGGCGGGCTTCCATCTTTTCTTCGGACATTACTTCTATACCCAGCTCTTCCGCCCTCGCCAGCTTCGAGCCCGCCTTGTCGCCGGCGATTACGATGTCGGTTCTGCGGCTTACCCCGGTGGTGACCGAGCCGCCGTGTCTTTCTATCAGGGCGCTGCATTCATCCCGGGTGTAGCGGTTCAGGCTGCCGGTAAGCACGACGGTTTTGCCGCTGAAGTACGACTCGACAGGCGCTCCGACCTCCCGGGCAGCTTCGAGCTGCAGGCCTGCGTCGCGCAGCTTTGCGATCAGGTCATGCGATCCAGGCTCGGCGAAGAAGCTGGCCAGGGCGCTGGCGATCGTCGGCCCTATCTCCTCCACCGCTTCCAGTTCCTCGGGGGAGGCGGTCGCAAGCCGCTCGAGCGAGCCGAACTCCCGGGCCAGCGTCTGGGCAACGGTGCTGCCGACGTGCTGGATGCCGATGGCGAACAGCACCCGGTCGAAGGGGCGTTCCCGGCTGGCGGCGAGGCCGTCGAGGATGTTCTGCGCCGAGCGCTCGGCCAGGCGTTCCAACCCGGCGAGCATCTCGAGGTCGAGGGAGTACAGGTCCCCGACGTCGTGGATCAGGCCGCGCCCGACCAGCTGCTCGACCACCGCCGTACCCAGCCCCTCGACATCCATGGCGTTGCGCCCAGCGAAGTGCTCGACGCGCCGCTTGAGCTGGCCTGAGCAGCCCGGGTTGAGGCAGCGGATCGCGGCTTCTTCCTCGCCGCGGGCGAGCCGGGCCCCGCAGGCCGGGCAGGAATCCGGAAACTCGAATGGGAGCACATCCTGCGGCCGCTCCTCCGCCACCACGGAGACGACCTTGGGGATTACGTCTCCTCCTTTTTCGAGGATGACGGTATCCCCTATGCGGATGTCCTTGCGCCTGATCTCGTCCTCGTTGTGCAGGGTCGCCCGCCGTACCGTGGAGCCGGCGATGAGAACCGGATCGAGCAGGGCGACCGGCGAGATCGCCCCGGTGCGGCCGACCTGCAGGACGATATCGCGAAGCACCGAGCGGGCCTGCTGCGCTTGGAACTTGAACGCCATGGCGCTGCGCGGGCTCTTGGCGGTGGCCCCGAGACGCTCCTGCTGATCGAGGCTGTCGACCTTGATTACGATGCCGTCGATCTCGTAGTCGAGCTTCTCCCGCCGGGCATCCTGTTCAGCGTAGAATTCGAAAACCTCGCGGACGGTGGGGCAGTGGGCGTACCCGGGATTGACGGCGAACCCGAGCTTCTGCAACCGCTGCAGCCGGTCGCGGTGGGTCGCGGGCGTTTCGGTTTCTCCCTGCACCCAGTAGGCGAAGCAGCGCAGCGAGCGGCTGGCCACGGTCTGCGGATCCTGCAGCTTGAGCGTGCCGGCCGTCGAGTTGCGCGGATTGGCGAACGGAGTGCGCCCCTCGCGCTCCTGCACCTCGTTGAGGGCTTGGAAATCCGACAGCCGCATGTAGACCTCGCCGCGCACTTCGCAGGAGATTCCCGGTTCACGCAGTTTCAGCGGCACCGTGCGGATGGTGCGCGCGTTCGCCGTCACCTCGTCTCCCTGGACCCCGTTGCCGCGCGTCGCCGCGCGCACCAGGAGGCTGTCTTCATACAACAGGCTCAGGGCGACGCCGTCGGTCTTCAGCTCGGCGACGTACTCGACGATCTCCCCCGGAAGCGCCTCGCGCACCCGCTTGTCGAAGGCGAGGACGTCCTCCCTGGAATAGCTGTTGTCGAGGCTGAGCATCGGGGTCGCGTGGCGGACGGTCGGGAACTCCTGCGTCGGCTGACCTCCGACCCGCTGCGTGGGAGAGTCGGCCCGCTTCAGCGCCGGGTTGCTCTCTTCGAGCTGCTGCAGCTCCTCGAGCAGACGGTCGTACTCGCGGTCGAAAATCACCGGCTCGGCGAGCACGTGATAGCGGTAGTTGTGTTCCTCGAGCTGCTCGATCAGCTCGGCGACGCGGGATTCTGCAGTCATCGGATCGTGTTTACGACCGCCGCCTTTGCGGCTGTTGCGGCTGGTGGTCGAAGCCGTCGAGGAGGCGGGGGCCGGCGGCTTGTGACATCCCCGGCCGGCAGGCAGCCCCGAAATGGATACCGCACGCAGGGCGCAACGCCGCGGCCTGCGAGATGACCCTATATTCTATGCTGCTTCGCTTCAACCGGTTCAAGTTTGCCTCCGCAACAACCAGATTCCGGAAGTAGATCCTTGCAGCGTTTCGCAGCCTATCTCGAGCTCACCAAGCCGCGCATTACGATGCTCGTCCTGGTGACGACCGCCCTCGGTTTCTTTCTCGGCGGCCGCGGCATTCACTCCTCCTCCCTCCTGGCCCTGACCCTGCTAGGCACGGCGCTGACAGCGGGAGGCTCGGCGGTCCTCAACCACTACTTCGAGCGCGAGATAGACCGCTCGATGCGGCGCACCCGGTCGCGCCCGCTTCCACTGGGGGTGATCACCCCGGCGGCGGCCGTGTCGTACGGCCTGTGCCTGATTCTCGCCGGGCTGGTCATCCTGATCAACACCGTCAACCTGCTTACCGCCTTTCTCGCTCTGCTGACCGCTTTCCTCTACGTCGTGATCTACACGCCGATGAAACGGCTGACCTGGCTGAACACCTCGCTGGGCTCGATTCCCGGGGCCCTGCCGCCTGTCGGGGGATGGACCGCGGCGGCCGGCGAGCTCGAGCCGGGAGCCTGGGCGCTGTTCGCCATCCTGTTCGCCTGGCAGCACCCGCATTTCTACGCCATCGCCTGGATCTTCAGGGATGACTACGCCCGCGCCGGCTTCAAGATGCTGCCCGTCCTCGAGAAGGACGGCAGGCGGACCTGCCGGCACATCGTCGCCTTCTCCGTCCTGCTGATCGCCTCCTCCACCGTCCCGGTGCTTCTCGGGCTTTCGGGATCGCTGTATCTCTCCGGCGCCCTCATCCTCGGTCTCGGAATGCTGGCGTCGGCGGTGGCCCTGAACGTCACCCGCTCCACCATCGAGGCGCGGCGGTTGCTGCGCGCCTCGGTGCTCTATCTGCCGCTGCTGCTGTTGCTGACCGTCGTCGACGTCAGCTTCTGAGCCCTTCCCCGGGCGCCTGCGGCTTCGTTCGTCCAAGGAACCGCTCGGCCGCGGCCAGGTCTTCCGGCGTGTTGACGTTGGCGAAGGCCATGCCGTAAGGGTCGAGGTGGGCGTAATCTCCTGGCCCAAGCAGGCGCAGCCGCAGGCTGCGGGCGAAGGCGCCGACCCCGAGTTTTCCCCCGGCCAGCGACCGGTGCAGGAGCGGCCGGGAGGTTTCGCGGTACACCGCGCACAGGGGCTGCAGGCCGGTGCGGTCCTCGGGAACCGCGGCGTCGCAATCGGCCTGGGACTGCTCGAGCAGGAACTCGAGCAGCGGGGGGGTGAGAAACGGAAGGTCGCAGGCGAGGGCGAGGACCCGCTCCGGCGAGTCGACCTCGAATGCGGTGAGAATGCCCCCGAGGGGCCCCTGGCCGGGGTATCGGTCGCCGGCGATCCCAAGGTCGGATCCAGCCGCGGCGGCGGCGCGCAGCTGCGGCGACGGGGCGGTTCCGGCGACGACACGGACCGGCAGGCCGAGGGGCCGCGCCGCGGTCAGGACCCGTTCGAGCAGGGTGGCGCCCCCGAGCCGGATCAGGGCTTTCTCGCCGCCGCCCATCCTGCGGCTGCGCCCTCCGGCCAGGACGGCCACGGTCGCGGCGGCGGGGCGGTTCTCACCCACCTCGGTCCGGGCTCGAGGATCGCTGGTTGATGAGGGCCGCGGCGTACCCGGCGCCGTAGCCGTTGTCGATGTTGACCACGAGGACCCCGGAAGCACAGGAGTTGAGCATCGTCAGCAGGGCGGCGAGTCCCTGGAAACTGGCGCCGTAGCCGATGCTCGTCGGCACCGCGATCACCGGAGTCTCCACCAGCCCGCCGACGACGCTGGCCAGCGCGCCTTCCATGCCGGCGGCAACGACGATCACCTCGGCTTCCCGCAGGCGTCCGGCGTGGGTGAGCAGCCTGTGGATGCCGGCGACGCCGACGTCGAAAATCGTCTCGACGCGGGCCCCCATGACAGAGGCGGTCACCGCGGCTTCGCGGGCGACCGGTATGTCGGAAGTCCCTGCAGACACCACCAGGACGAGCCCTTTTTCCGGAAGCGGTTGGTCCCCGGGCGGACGCACCACCACGGTGCGGGCCGTGGCGTCGACCTCGGCGTCGTCGAAGCGCTCGGCCATGGCCCGCGCCAGGTCGCCGTCGACCCGGGTCGCCAGGACAACCGCCCGCTTCGCCAGGATGCGTGCGGCAATTTCCAGCACCTGGTCCGCGGTCTTTCCCTCGCAGAAGATGGTTTCGGGAAAGCCGCGGCGAAGGGCCCGGTGGTGATCGACATGGGCGAACCCGCCGACCTCCTCGAAGGGAAGGTCCCGCAACCGCGAAAGCGCTTCGCCAGGGCTTGCCCGGCCCGCGGCGACATCATCGAGAAGCTGGCGGAGCAGATCGGCGTTCATCGCCCTTCAGGAGGCAGGAAGAGCATGCCCGAATGGAATGACCATGGGCAGGCGGGGGGAACGGCAGGAGCAGGGCATCGGCGGAATTCGGGTTTCTTTCGCATTCGCGGGAAAGGGCTGCGGGGAAATGGACCCGGGGAACTTGCCCGGGGGATGCAAGGCCCGGCCCGCTCCCTGCTACCCTCCGCGGCAGCAGCGGAAACCGAGTTGCAGTCCATCCTCACGGACGTAGGGGGAGAAGATCCGGTCCTGCATCAGCTTCTCGATCTCCGTTTCGGAGTAGATGTCGAAATCGCCGGCAGCGGGAATAGGCTCGAAGCCCGCGCTTGAATTCGTACAGTCAGCGAAATCAGTGGCGACCCCGCTGAGCCTGAAATTCCCCTGCCGCTCCGACAGGGCAGTGAGATCCATGGTCCATTCGAAGGCGTTGCCGATGAGGTCGTAGACACCGGCAGAGCTGCTGCAATTCGGGAAATGACCGGAGGGAGCGACGTCCTCGAATCCCGGTGAATCCCCCGCGGTAGCCGACCCGGCGGTGTTGCAGTAGCGACGCCCGAAGTTTTCGGGAAGGTTCTCCCGCACGTCGGTCGAAGAAAACAACAGGCCCTCCGGGCCCCTGCAGGCGTGCTCCCACTCCGCCGAAGAGCAGAGCCGTTTCCCCTGATCGGCGCACAGGCGGGCCGCTTCGAACCAGGAATTCGTCAACAGCGGCTGTTCTCCTTTCCGATTCGGGTATTCGTAAAGGTCGATCTGGTAGGGGATGGCGGCGCCGTCTTCGTCCGTCAGTTCGAGGGCCGCCATGCCGGTTTCCGGCAATTCGGGAACCGTTACCTGCAACAGAATCTCCGACCGCACGGTGTCGGCGCCATCGGTCACTTCGAGGAGGACCGTATAGGTCTCCGGGAACAGCGGGATGAAGTTCGCCTGCCTCCCTCCGCCCTGGAGCAGGGCTTGGGGGGATCCTTCAGCAAGCTGCCAGCCAAACGTCAAGGGATCGCCCTCCTCGTCCTCGGCGATTGCCTCGAGAACCACTACCTGCTCCCGGAATGAGACCAGGGTATCGGTCGCCGTCCCCCGCAACAGGGGAGGAGACTGGATCACCTCGATGAGAAACGTCTCGATAATGTCATCGGTTTCGGGCTGGCGGTCGCTGATCGTCGCCGAAACCCGGAAGAACTCGGAGCCGCCCTGAATGGAAAGGGGGGCGGTCCAGATGGTTGCGGGGCTCGTGGTGTCGCTGAAACTGCCGGCACCCGAATCGTTCCAGGAGTACAGCAGCGGATCGTCGTCCTGGTCGGAAGCCCGGACTTCCAGCGAAACCGACCCGCCGCGACGGACGCGGGTGGTGTCGGCGGAACTCACCTGGAGGGCCGGGGGTTCGTTGGGCAGCTCCTGGTGGAGGAGGCTGCAGGAAACAGCTCCCCACAACACCATCCCCAGGCTTGCGGGCAACTGGCAGCCGGAGGTGAGACGGTGCGGAGGAAGGCCGCCGGGCACTACTCGTCGCGCAGGAGCAGCTCGAGGATGCGCTCGAGATCTCCGTCGTCGTAGAACTCGATTTCGATGCGCCCCTTCTTCGAGCTGCGCCGGATGCCAACGGAGGTCGCGAAGAAGTGGCGAAGCCGCTCTTCGTACGCCGAGAGCAAGGGATCGGCGGGCTGTTCGCCGTTGACAGCCGGCTCGCGGCGCCGGCGCCGTCCGGAACCGGCCTTGCGGGCGGCGCTCTCGAGATCGCGGACGGTCATGCCCTGGGAGACGGCGAGGCGTCCGAGCTTGAGGGCGTCGTCGCGCTCGAGGGGGATCAGGGCCCGGGCGTGCCCCATCTGCAACTGGCCGGAACGCAGGAAATTCTGCAGCTCCTCGGGCAGCTTCAGAAGCCGTACGGTGTTGGCGATGGACGAGCGGTCGCGGCCGACTTTGCGGGCGATATCCTCCTGGGTCAGCAGGCAGGTGTCCATCAGCTCGCGGTATCCCTGGGCCTCTTCGATCGGATTGAGATCTTCGCGCTGGATGTTCTCGATGAGCGAGAGCTCCATCAACTCCTCGGCGGAGTCGATCTCGTTCACGATGGCGGGAATCGTCTCCAGGCCGGCCATCCTGGCGGCGCGCCAGCGGCGTTCCCCGGCGATCAGGTGGTACCCCTCGCCGGAACGGTTCACCGAGACGGGCTGGATGACCCCCTTCTCCTGGATGGAGCGCATCAGGCCGCGCAGGCTCTCCTCGTCGAAATCGAGGCGCGGCTGGTGGGGGTTCGGTTCGATGTCGTCGATGGGAAGCAGAACGACCCGGACGTCCCCTTCGGCGCCTGCCTCTCCGTATTCGGGGATCAGGGCGTGGATGCCTTTTCCCAACACCTGCTTCTTAGCCATGTCGAATGATTTCTCCGGCGAGGCTCATGTAGTTCTGGGCCCCGGGAGAAACGATGTCGTAAAGAACGATCGGCTGTCCGTGCCCGGGCGCTTCGGCCAGGCGCACGTTTCGCGTAATCGCGGTCCGGTAGACCTTCGCCCCGAAATAGGAACGAACCTCGTCGGCGACCTGCCGCGAGAGGTTCAGGCGGGAGTCGAACATGGTCAGCAGGACGCCGGCTATCTGCAGCCCGGTGTTGAGGTGGCGCTGAATCAGTCGGATGGTATTCAGCAGCTTGCCGAGCCCCTCGAGGGCGAAGTACTCGCACTGGATCGGAATGAGAACGGAGTGGGCTGCGGTCAGGGAGTTGAGAGTCAGCAGCCCCAGGGACGGCGGGCAGTCGAGAATGATGTAGGAGTACTCCTGCTGCAGCTCGGCGAGCGCGGTCTGCAGCTTCTGCTCGCGCGCGATCATGCTGACCATCTCGACCTCGGCACCTGTCAGGTTCATGTGCGACGGGACGAGGGACAGGTGGGAAATCTGCGTCGGGCGCACGACGTCCCTGACAGACTGATGGCCGAGCAGGGCGTGATATACGTTGGCGCCCTCGACCTCGCGTGGTTCCACCCCGCAGCCGCTGGTCGCGTTGGCCTGCGGATCCATGTCGACGAGAAGTGTCGGCTGTTCGGCAACCGCGAGGCAGGCGGCGAGGTTCACAGCCGTCGTCGTCTTGCCGACGCCTCCTTTCTGGTTGGCCACGGCGATGATCCGCCCCACCCGCTTTGCAGGCGGAGCACCTGGAAGCCCTGCAGGTTCGGAGGAAACTTCAGGTTCGGCAGCCAGCTCAGGGGACATCGATGCTCCCTTGTTCAATCCGCGCCGAGAGCGGCGTGAGCCGCGGCAAGACGGGCGATCGGGACGCGAAACGGCGAGCAGGAGACGTAGTCGAGTCCGAGCTGGTGGCAGAAGAGAACGGAATCGGGGTCGCCGCCGTGTTCCCCGCAGATACCGACCTTGAGGTCGTCGCGGGCGCTGCGTCCGCGCTCGGTGCCGAGGCGAACCAACTGGCCGGTTCCCTCGCGGTCGAGTGTCTGAAACGGATCTGCCGCGAGGATTCCCTTGTCGACGTAGTCGGGCAGGAACTTGCCGGCGTCGTCTCTGCTGTATCCATACGTCAGCTGCGTGAGATCGTTGGTTCCGAAGCTGAAGAACTCCGCTTCCGCGGCGATCTGGTCGGCGATTACCGCCGCCCGCGGAATTTCGATCATCGTGCCAACCGTATAGCGTACACGGGAGTTGCGCCTGCGCAAGATTCCGGAAGCGACGCGGGTGGCCATTTCCCTGAGGACGGCGAACTCGCGCACGGTGCCGACGAGGGGGATCATGATCTCCGGAAGCGCCCGGATGCGGCGTTTCTGGACGTTGACTGCCGCCTCGATGATCGCCTCCACCTGCATCTCGTAGATCTCGGGGTAGGTGATGCCGAGTCGGCAGCCGCGGTGGCCGAGCATCGGGTTGAACTCGTGCAGGCTGGCGATCTTGGCCTTGATCTTCCTGACCGGCACGCCGAGCTCGGCCGCCATCTCCCTTTGCTGGGCCGCTTCGTGCGGCAGGAATTCGTGCAGCGGCGGGTCGAGGAGGCGGATGGTAACGGGCAGGCCGTTCATCTCCTTGAAGATGCCTTCGAAATCGCGGCGCTGCATCGGTTTCAGCTTGGCCAGGGCGCGGCGGCGGCCCGGCTCGTCCTCCGCGAGGATCATTTCCCTCACCGCCAGGATGCGGTCCCCCTCGAAGAACATGTGCTCGGTGCGGCACAGGCCGATTCCCTCGGCGCCGAAACCGCGGGCGACCTTGGAGTCGTGGGGAGTGTCGGCGTTGGTCCTCACCTCGAGTTCGCGGGCCTGGTCCGCCCATTTCATGAGGGAGGAGAACTCGCGCGAGAACTGGGCTTCGACGGTTGCGACCTGGCCGAGCATCACCTCGCCCGAGGAACCGTCGAGCGAAATCCAGTCCCCTTTGCGGACAACCCGGCCGTTGGCGGAGAACTGTCCCCTGGCGTAGTCGATGGCGATGTCGCCGCAGCCGGCGACGCAGCACTTGCCCATGCCGCGGGCGACCACCGCGGCGTGGCTGGTCATACCGCCGCGGGCGGTGAGGATGCCGCGGGCGGCGTGCATGCCGCCGATGTCTTCCGGAGAGGTTTCGAGCCGTACGAGGATGACCTGTTCGCCGTTGCCGGCCATTTCCTCGGCGTCCTCGGCGTGGAAGACCGCCTTTCCGGAGGCCGCTCCCGGCGAAGCGGGGAGTCCGGAGCCGATCCTGACCTTGTCGGCAGCGGGGTCGAAAGAGGGGTGGAGGAGCTGATCGAGGTCCCCCGGTTTGACGCGGAGCAGCGCCTCGGACCGGTCGATCAGCTTTTCGCGCGCCATGTCGACGGCGATCTTGACCGCGGCGGCCGCGGTGCGCTTGCCGGCCCGCGTCTGCAGCATCCAGAGGCGTCCCTTCTGAATCGTGAACTCGAGGTCCTGCATGTCGCGGTAGTGGCGCTCGAGAGTCTTGCAGACCTCCTGAAACTGCCGGAACGCCGCGGGCAGCGGATCCTTCAGCTTTTCAATCGGCTCGGGGGTGCGGATGCCGGCGACGACGTCCTCTCCCTGGGCGTTGATGAGGTACTCGCCGTAGAGCTTTCTGGCGCCGGTCGACGGGTCCCGGGTGAAGGCGACGCCGGTGGCGCAGTCCGCGCCCATGTTCCCGTAGACCATCGACTGGACGTTTACCGCGGTGCCCCATTCGTGGGGGATGCCCTCGAGCTCGCGATAGCGGATGGCGCGCTGGCCCTGCCAGGACTGGAAAACCGCGCCGACGGCCCCCCAGAGCTGCTCCTGCGGATCTTCGGGGAAGTCGCGCTTGAGGCGGCGCTTGATGAGGGCCTTGAACTCGCCGACCAGCTCCTCGAGATCGGCAGCGGAGAGCTCGCTGTCGAGTTCGACCCCCCGGGCTTCCTTCTTCTTCTCGAGAAGGGATTCGAAGGGATCGATCTCCTCCCTGCCTTCGGGGCGCAGCCCCATGACGACGTCGCCGTACATCTGCACGAAGCGGCGGTACACGTCGTAGGTGAAGCGCCTGTCGCCGGTAAGGGCGCACAAACCGGCTGCGATCACGTCGTTGAGGCCGAGGTTGAGGACCGTTTCCATCATTCCCGGCATGGAGGCGCGGGCTCCGGAGCGGACCGAAAACAGCAGCGGGTTCCCGGGGTCGCCGAAGGTCGCCCCCATCGTCCGTTCCACCGCCTTGACCGCGGCGAGAACCTGCTTTTCCAGGGCCCCCGGGTAGCGGCTTTCGTGTTCGTAGTAGTGAGTGCAGACTTCGGTCGATATCGTGAACCCGGCCGGAACGGGCAGCTGCAGCCTGGACATCTCGGCGAGGTTGGCGCCCTTGCCGCCGAGAAGCTCGCGCATCGACGCGTCCCCTTCGGTTTTTCCGGCTCCAAACAGATATACGTACTTGGGAGGTTTCTTCGTCATCGGGATTGGCGAGTCGGGTGAGGGCGGTGCGCAACCACTGCCCGCGAATTTTGAGATCGGCCTCCGGGATCCTCGGGCGCCGGGGATGAGCGCCGGCTCGGGCGCGGCTTCAGTTGTCGCCCGAAGGCGGAGGCACTGTGAAAGAGAGGCTCGAATATATCCCGGGGCCGGGACCCCGGCAAGGAGTCGGGAACCGGCTCAGCCCCACACTTTTTCCCACCTGTTGCTAGCCGCCGAGCGGTAGATCGCCAGCGCGGTTCTCAGCTCGCCGAGGGCCATTTCGGGACCCGCTTCGGGCTGCTTTCCGTCGAGAACGGCCTTCGAGAAGTCGTCGAGCTCCGGGCCGAACGACTTCGGGTAACCCATCGGTTCCATCACCGGCTTGCCGTCGCGATGGTCGCTGTCGAACAGCCGCAGCCCGCCGTCGAACCCCCCGTCGATCAGGATCTCGCCGCGCGTGCCGGTAATGCGCCACCAGGAATCCGGAGCGAGCACCGCGTCGAGCATCATGGCGTCGAACATCGCCACCCGTCCCGACTCGAAACGCAGCAGGGCCCGGGCCAGCGATTCCCCTTCCATTCTTTCGAGGGGCCTGTCGACCACGGCGACGACTTCGTCCACTTCTCCCATCCACATGCGCAGGGGCCGGATCCAGTGGGAGCCGCCGTCGACGGCGATGCCGCCGCCGGTCCGTTTCCTGTCGTACCTCCATGGCTTCTCGTCCTTGAACCAGTAGTCGTCGAACTCCATGACGAACGCCGCCCTCGCGGTCAGGATGTCGCCGATGGCGCCGTCGTCGATCAGCCGTTTTGCGGCGACGATCTCCGGCCAGTACTGCGAGTTCTCGGCGACCATGAAAACGACGCCGCTGCCGGCGGCTGCCGACACGATGCGGTCGCAGGCGTCGAGGGTCGGGGCCATCGGTTTTTCGAGCAGCACGTGCTTGCCGGCTTCGAACAGCTTGCATGCCGCCCACTCGTGCAGATCGTGGGGGAGCATGACGTCCACCGCGTCGAAGTCGCCGCGGTCGAGGGCGTCGTCCAGGGAGGTGAAAATCTCGGCACCTGTCTTTTCGGCGACTTCCCCCGCCTTTGCCGCGTCCGTGTCGATTGCCGCGGTGATCTCTATGCGCGGGGCGCTTTCGCGGATCCCGTCGATGTGAAAATGCGATATGGCGCCGCACCCGAGCAGGGCGAGCTTCATGCTTTCGGTCATTCGAATCTCCGGAAACGTTGAGGTTCTGTTACATGATGCAAATCAAGGTAAAAGTCGGAAACCTGCTATCAAGAGCCAGCTCGCCTTCGCTATATTTGGAATGCCCGTGCAATCCACGGGTTTCAATCTGGAGATCACATCGGGGAAACATCTCGCAAATCGCGCGAAGGGGAGGAAGCAGCGATGACAAACCGACGACAAGGTCTACTCGCCGCACTGCTCACGACTGTGCTCGCGGCACACCCCGCCCTGGGGGAAGGCGCATCCATTTCCGGCCTGGTATCCGATGAGAGGGGGGTTCCCCTGCCGGGGGCGAACCTCGTTCTGTCCGGGCCGTCTCTCGAAGAACCGATGGGAACCGCGGCCAGGGCCGACGGCGAGTACAGCTTCGCCGGGTTGGAACCCGGCAGCTACCAGCTCGAGGTCAGTCACATCGGCTACCGAACCCTCTCCATGGCGGACATCGAGATCGAAGCGGGCGCTTCGAAGCGGCTCGACGTCGAGCTTCCGGAAGCGGTGATCTACCTCGAGCAGAGTATCGTATCCGCCTCCCGCAGCCAGGAAAAAGCTCTCGACGCCCCCGCTTCGGTCGCCGTGGTCGAGGGAGCCGACATCCGGGACAGACCGGTCCTCAGCGTCGGCGACCACGTGCGCGACCTTCCCGGCGTCGATTTCGCAAAAAGCGGGCTCGTCCAGAGCAACGCGGTGGTGCGCGGCTTCAACAACGTCTTCTCCGGGGCCATGCTGACCCTCACCGACAACCGCATCGCCCGCGTGCCGTCGCTGCGGGTGAACGCCTACAACTTCATCCCGGTGGTCAACGAGGACATCGAGCGCATCGAGGTGGTGCTGGGGCCGGGATCCGCCCTTTACGGCCCCAACAGCGCCAGGGGGGTCATGCACATCATCACGCGCTCTCCGTTCGCCTCTGCAGGCACGAACGTGCGTGTCGGAATGGGGGAGCGATCGCTGCGCAAAGGGGCGGTCCGCCACGCCGGCATCATCAACCCCAACCTGGCTTTCAAGCTCTCGGCGCAGTACTACACCGGCAACGACTGGGAGTACGAGGATCCGGTCGAGTTGAAAGCCAGGGAGGCGAATCCCGATCTCACCGCCCGGGATTTCGGCATCGAGAGGCAGAGCGCGGAAGCGCGCCTCGACTATCGCATGGACGAAGATCTGTCGGCAGTGGTGTCGGGGGGCTACAACCGCGGTGACCAGATCGAACTGACCGGCCTGGGCGCCGGCCAGGCCGTCGACTGGGCCTACAACTACGTCCAGGCGCGGTTCATCTACCGCAACCTGTTCGCCCAGTGGTACCGCAACTGGAGCGACGCGGGCGACACCTTCCTGCTTCGCAACGGGGACGCGATCGTCGACAAGTCCAACCTGAACGTCTTCCAGCTCCAGCACGCGTATGCGCTCGGCGGCGGACAGCGCTTGACCTACGGGATCGACGCGCTGCTGACCCGGCCTGACACCGAGGGTACGATCACCGGGCGGAACGAAGACGAGGACGGCACCGACGAGTACGGCGCTTACCTCCAGAGCGAGACCGACCTCGGGGAGCAACTCGATCTGGTACTTGCGTTGCGCTACGACCAGCACAACCGCCTCGACGACGGGGTGCTGTCCCCGCGCGCCGGACTGGTCTTCAAGCCGCGCCAGACCCAGACGCTGAGACTGACCTACAACCGCGCCTTCGACACCCCTTCGACGAACAACCTCTATCTCGAGCGGCTGGGCCAGGCCGACCCGTACGGCCTCGGCAGAAATTTCGAACCGGTTCTCGGGTTTTCTCCCGCCATCGACATCCGGGCTCAGGGGACCTACCGCGAGGGATTCGACGGGGGGTTCACCTTCCGCCACAGCAACGGGCGGCCGATGTACCGCACACCGTTCCAGCCCCTGATCGCCGGTCAGCTCGGGGTTCTCGGGTTGTCCCCCGGGGATCCCGGGTATTCGATTCATGAGGACGGGTTCATAGCGATGGACGACCCGGTCGCGACCGGTGTGATGTGGGGGGTGGCGCGGCAGGCGGTGCTCGCCAGCTTCACCGCGCAGCTGCAGGTGCTCGCGCCGGAATTGCTCACGCAGCAGTTGCTGGCCATGGGAATGGAAGCCGACGACGCCAGGGCTACGGCGGAGGCCCAGACAGAGGTGGTGGTGGGGGCGATGCCCAGCCTGGTGCCCGAGCAGCTGCCCGGGCTCGCGAATGCGATGCTGACTCTCAATCTCGAGACCGGCAGCTTCGACCCGGCGGCCGGTGTCTTCGACGTGCCCCGCACCAGGCCGACCATCACCCAGACAGTGGAGCTCGGATACAAGGGAATCGTCGGCGACAGGCTCGTCGTCGCCGCCGACGTCTACCGCAGTGACATAGATGATTTCGTCGGGCCTCTGAAAGTCGAGACTCCAAACGTGTTCCTCGATCCCGGAAGCCTTGCCGCCGCTCTCGGTCCGGCGTTCACAGCGTCTCTGGGGGATCCCGACAACGCCGACGCGGCCCAGGTCCTGGGGGCTCTCGACGAGGTTTCCATTCCCGGCATAATCCAGGGGAACAAAAACGGTTCCCCCGTCGACGAGCTCACCACCTTGTTTGCGGGCGGGGCGGCGGGGATTCCGTTCGGAACCGTGACTCCCGAACAGGCGTACGATCCCAACGCCGTGCTCATGACCTACCGGAACTTCGGCTCGATAACGCTGTACGGCCTGGATTTGAGTGCCGTCTACTACCCGACCGACCGGTGGTCGGTCTCAGGCAACTTCTCGTTCGTCAACGATGCCTTCTTCGAGGCTCTCGACGGCATTGCCGACGTTTCCCTCAACGCTCCGAAACAGAAGTTCAAGCTGTCGACCTCGTGCAGAATGCCGGACTGGAACCTGCGCGTCGGAGGCGGGGTTCGCTACAACGGCTCCTTCCGGCAGGACTCCGGTGTTTTCGTCGGCGATGTCGACCCCTACACGGTGGTGGACCTGAACGCGGTCTACGGCCTCCCGTTCGGAGAGAATCTGTCGCTGATGCTCAACGTCGACAACGTCCTCGACAGCAGCTACCGCTCCTGGGCGGGCGCACCGGAGATCGGGCGGCTCGCCTACCTGCAGCTCGGGGTGGACTTCTGATTCCTGCGCGGCCGGCGCAATCCGGGCGAATTAGGCCGCCCTGCAGCTTGAAGGGGAGAATCCCGGTCCGGGCACACCGGGGCATTCAGGCGCTTCGGCTGAAACCCGGGCTCCCACGCCTGCCCCGTTCGCGGTACATCCGCCGGCGCGGTTCGCTCAGGCGCCCGGTCCACCGGGGCGCCTGAGCCGGGGTTTCCTTCCGATCCGTTTCTGTTTCGGGATGCCAGGTGCCGGGCGGCACCCGGGATAAAGCAGGGCCGGGGCTGAACGACGGTCAGGTGATCTCGTCGCCCCTGGCCATCACGACCTTGCCGGTGCGCACCATTTCGCGCAGCTCGAACTTGCTCAGCAGGCGTTCGAGGGCGTCCATCTTTTCCGTCGTACCGGTCGCTTCGATGGTCAGCGTCTCGTCGGAGATGTCGACGGTCTTGCCGCGGAAGACCTCGGTTATCTGCAGGACTTCGGTGCGCTCCTCGACGGAGCAGGAGACCTTGAACAACGCCAGTTCCCGGGTCACCGCATCGTCGTCGGTGTGATCCCGTGCGTGGATCACGTCGACCAGCTTGTCGAGCTGCAGGATGATCTGGTTGAGCACGTCCCCGGGCCCGCTGCAGGTGATCGTCATGCGCGAGCAGTGGGGGATGTGGGCAGAGGATACGACCAGGGATTCGATGTTGTAGCCGCGCCTGCTGAACACCTGGCTGATGCGCATCAGGACGCCGGGCCGGTCGTTGACCAGCAACCCGATTGTCGTCCTGCTGGTGGCCGGGGGAGCCGCTTCGACGCGGGCGGCCGCGGTCTTGCCGTTTCCCGCAGCCATCACGTGCTCCCCTTCGGCGGAGCGAGCTTGCGCCTGGGGGGCTCGAGCATCATCTCCTTCACCGCTGCTCCCGCCGGTATCATCGGCCAGACATTGTCCTCTTTCTCGCAGTGCGCGTGCACGACCACGGGACCGTCGTGCTCGAGCATGCGCGTCAGGATCTTGTCGATGTCCGCGGTGCGCTTCAACTGCAGTCCCTTGACGCCGTAGGACTCGGCGAGCTTGACGAAGTCCGGGTTGCCCTCGAGATCGACTCCGGACAGACGGTTCTCGAAGAACAGGTTCTGCCACTGGCGAACCATCCCGAGGTAGGCGTTGTCCATGACCAGCGTTTTCACCGGGATGTCGTTGATGGCGGCCGTCGCCAGCTCGCACAACGTCATCTGGAATCCGCCGTCTCCGACGATGGCGATCACCGGCTCCTCCGGGCGGCCAAGCTGGGCCCCGATGGCGGAGGGAAACCCGTACCCCATGGTCCCGGATCCTCCCGAAGACAGCCACTGGCGGTGATAGGAGGTCTTGTAGAACTGGGCCGCCCACATCTGGTGCTGGCCTACGTCGGTGGTGACGATCGCCTTCCCTTCGGTCAGGTGATAAAGCCGGTCGAACACCGTCTGCATCTTGAGGCCCCCTTTGCGGCCGTACTTGAGGGGGTACTTGCGCTTCCACTCGTCGATCCGGGCGAGCCAGTCGGCGGTGTCGAGCGGCTCGACGTGGTTGATCAGCTCTTCGAGCACCTGGAGGGCGTCTCCTTCGATGAAGACGTCCGGCATCACGACCTTGCCGTGCTCGGCGGGATCGATATCGACGTGGATCTTTTTTGCCTCGGGACAGAACTCGGCCAGCTTGCCGGTGATGCGGTCGTCCCAGCGCCCGCCCACCGACATGATCAGGTCGCAGCCGACAACCGCCTTGTTGGCGTAGGCGGTGCCGTGCATTCCGAGCATGCCGACGGAAAGCGGGTGAGTCTCGGGAAAGCTCCCCTTGCCGAGCAGGGTGTTGGTCACCGGCATGCGGGTTTTTTCGGCAAATGCCCGGGCGGCGTTGTGCGCGCCGGCGCTGATACACCCACCTCCCAGATACAGCAGCGGGCGTTTGCTTCGGCGCAGCAGGTGGGCTGCTTCCATCAACAGCTCTGCGGCGGGCTTCGGGTCGTTGTGATATCCCGGGAGGTAAACCTTTTCGGGCCACGGTGCGGTACAGCCTTCCGATTGGGTCACGTCCTTCGGCAGGTCGACGAGGACGGGGCCGCGGCGGCCGGTCGTGGCGATGTGGAACGCCTCCATCATCACCCGGGGGATGTCGTTGGGGTCCTTGACGAGGTAGGAGTGTTTGACCACCGGCATCGAGATGCCGAACACGTCGGCCTCCTGGAAGGCGTCCTTGCCGAGCATCTCGGTCGGAGTCTGTCCGGTCAGGACCACCATCGGCACCGAGTCCATGTGGGCGGTGAGCAGCCCTGTAATGGTATTGGTGGCGCCGGGACCCGAGGTTACGAGGACGACCCCCGGCTTGCCGGTTGCGCGGGCGTACCCGTCGGCCATGTGGGTCGCCCCCTGTTCGTGGCGGGTGAGGATGAACTTCGTCTTCGTCGAATGCCACAGGGCGTCGAAGATCGGCATGGCGGCCCCGCCGGGGTGGCCGAATATGTACTCGACACCGGCCCTTTCGACCGCCTCGATGACAACGTCCGCACCTCTCATCTCAAATCTCCGTTATTTTCAGAAAATTCGCTGATGGAGTGTCAAGTATATGCGGAATTCCGCATTATCGCAAGGCCGCTCTGATTTCAGGGGCAGGTTTGCGGGAAAATCAGGCCTGATTCAAAAAGCGGATAAGAAAAACGAGGCGGTTTATAAAAAAAACCGGCTTGAAATGCAGAAAACGCCTTGGGTGCGCAGGTTCCGGGGGATTCTGACCGTCAGGGGACCAGGTAGTTCTGGAGCACCTGCTCGTCGACGGTTACCCCCAGACCTGGGCCTTCCGGGATCGATACGAAACCGTCCTCGACCGGGAAGGTCTCTTTCGTGAGCTCGTGCCGCAGGGGGGACTCGGCCATGCAGTACTCGAAAACCTCGCCACCCGGTGCAGCCGCCAGCCCGTGGAGGGAGGCGGCGATGGTGATCCCGCTCTTGAAGCTGTGGTTGACGAAGCGCCGGTGGTGGCGCGCCGCCAGGCGGCCGACCTCGACCATGGTCGAGATGCCGCAGCGGCCCGGATCCGGCTGGATCCAGTCGACCCCGCCGTCGACCAGCAGGCGTTCGAAGCTGTCGAGACGGGATTCGGCCTCGCCGGCGGCGATGGGGATGGGGCTGGCCTCGCTCAGCATCCGGTATCCCTCGACGTCGTCGGGGTTCAACGGCTCCTCGATCCAGAACGGACGGAACTCCGCGAACTGCTCCGCCCGTTTCAGGGCGGTTTTCCAGTCCCAGACCTGACCGGCGTCGATCAGCACGTCGACCTCTTCGCCGGCGCCGAGGCGTGCCTGGCGGACCAGCTCGATGTCGTTGGCTTCGCTCTGCCCCATCGGACCCCACCCGAACTTGATCGCCGTGAACCCCTGGTCGGCGTGTTTGCGGGCAAGCTCGAAGGTCTGCCCAGGGGTATCGCCGAACAGAATCGAGCAGTAGGCTCGGAATTTCGTTTCGTGGGGTCCGCCGAGCAGGCGGCAGACCGGCTGGCCGAGCGCTTTTCCGCTGATGTCCCAGAGCGCCTGGTTGACTCCGGCCATGGCGTGCGCGCCGACTCCGGTGCGGCCGTAGTAGTTTGCCCCTTCCCACATGCGCGCCATGCAAACCTCGATCGCCATGGGATCTTCCCCCGCCAGGATGTTTGCGAGCCCGTTGGCGATCTGGTGCGACAGCGGCGCCTCGACGACCGCCTTGACCACGGTCGGGGCCGAGTCGACCTCGCCCCATCCGGTGATTCCGGCGTCGGTGTCGATCCTGATCAGGCAGGTGTCCTGGGTGCCTTCGCACTTGTCGGTGACCTCCGGCAGGCGCAGAACGAGAGCGGATACGGCGGTGATCTTCATGGTGGTCCGTTGGGGTTCGAGGTTCAGAACTTGAAGACCGTCTCTATGGTCATCACCTTGCGGCGTTCGAGCGTGCCGTCGGCGGAGCGCTCGAACATGAAGCGGGTCTCCGTTACGGCAGACACGCCCCCGGACATCTTCATTCCGAGCAGGTAGCCGTAGAAGGTATCCTCCGTCGGCTCGAAGAAACCATCTCTGGAGCCGGGGGTTCCCTCCTGATCCAGGCGCGCGCCGATGTTGTTCTTCTGGAAGAATACCTGGGCGCGCGAGATCCTGGGAATCATTCTCAGAAGCTCGGGGGAAAGCCTGGCGGCGAGGTGAAGCTGACGCTTGGGGTGTCCGGCCCCGACCAGATGCTGGTAATCGACATAGGCGTCGAGAACCCGGTAGATGTCGGTCTGCAAGCGGCCGAACCCCCCCGACAGCGACTGGCCGCGGCGCAGCTGGGAATCCTTGGGTGTCGCCTTGCCGGTGGCGAGGTCGATGCGGGCCCGGTCCAGCTCGTACAGGTTGTCGAAATAGCTGGAATCGAAGTCCTCCCGGAAGTGGCGGAACTCGAGCCGGCCGTCGACGGGGCCGGCGCGCAACCACAGGCCGGGGACCGTCAGGCCGACCCCCGCGGCTTTGCGATTGCCGGCGACGACACCCTGCTCCTCGGCCTCGGCGTCGCTGAGTGCGTCGTCGTCGTCCAGCATTGCCGCGATCTGGCCGTAGAGCAACAGGTCGAAGCGGCCGTGCTCGAAGATCGAATAGCCGGCGTCGAGACCGACGATGGTGAAGCGGTCACCACCCACCCTGTCCTTGTGGAAGGGCCTTTTGCGGCTGACATCCCTGTCGACCATGAAGCTGTCGGGATAGGAACGTTCCAGCTCCTCCAGCACCGGGATGGCCCCCCCGGGAAGGCCGCTCTCCTCGTCGATGTCGAGGACGCCGTCGTTGTCGTCATCGATGTCGAGCTGGTCCGGGACACCGTCGCCGTCGTTGTCGAGGGCCTCGACCGCATCCTTCGGAAAGGCGTCGACCGCATCCGGGTAGCCGTCGCCGTCGCGGTCGTGGAGGCCGCTGTACTGGTCGAGGTCGACGACGAAAGTGAGACCGACCTCCAGTTTTTCCACTACATCGCGGGCCGCCCTGGCGCCGATCAAGGCACCCCCCTGCTGGAAGTCCTGGATGTTGTTGACCATCCCTTCGATCGACACGCCCCCCGGCCAGCTTCGGGTCTGGAACCGCACCCCCGTTTTCTTTATTCCCGGGTACTGCAGCGTGTTTCGGTAGCGGTCCATTATCAACCCGTATCCCAGGGTAACGCGATCGAGGGCGCCGATCTTGAAGAACAGATAATCCTCCGGTTGGCCGTAGCGAACGTAGTAGATCTTGCGAAGGATGCTGTCCAGGGTCTCGCTGCTGCTTCCGAACGACCAGCCCTTGTCGCTGAAGTTCCCCTTCTCGTCGATGAAGAGCTCGAGGTCGAAAGCCAGCCCCCACTTTCCCAGCGGTATATCGGGCCTCAGGCTGATCCGGTAGAGTTGTTCGTTCCCTACGGTTACGCTGCCCATGCTGGCGCTGTACTGAGGACCTGAGCTGTAGCGGGGTTGAGAGCCCGTCCCCGGACCGATCATCTGGGACCAGCTTGCAGCCGGAATGAGCAGGACCTGACAGAGAAGACGGAAAGCCGACGACCGGAGGGGCCGCGTCCATGCCGCCCGCGCGTCTGGTTCGGGGCTCATATGCCGGATCGCGGTAAAAAAATTTTCACAACAGGTCCTTCAGAGGAAATCCCGTCCGCCCGTGAAAGCCCCGGCTGCCGGGGATGGAAATGAGATCCGAAGACACCTGGATTTCCGACACGGCGGAGCTGACGATATCAGCTACCTGATCTGCTTGTAAAATTCTCAGGGGACCGGGCACATACTGAGTGTTCCCCAGGGGAAAGTCAAACAACGAAAGCAGCTCGACGCGCAGGAGTCGTCGCTTGCCATCCCCGGGATTGTACGGGATTATTCCTCCGTGCAGGGGGACGGGTCGGATTGCGGCACTCGAGGGCAGGAATCTGCCGCCCGGCCTATGGCTTGCCTGCGGCTTCAGGGTGGCTTTGGTCGCAGGTCAGGTTGTGAGAATCGTCTTCGGCCCATCCCGATTTCCGCAGGAACCAACGGCAACCCATGGGATTAATCGAAATGGACGCTGAAAACCTCAAGACCATTCTCGACCAGAGCATCGATCGCTGCGGCGCGCGGACTGCGGTTCGCGTTCTCAGGCAAGGCCCCGGCAGCCAGGGGCCATCCTACGAACCGATCACCTATGCCGAACTCGGGCGCATGCGGAACGCCGTGGCCGCCGGGCTTGCCGACCTCGGTGTCGGAAAGGGAGACCGCGTCGGCATACTCACGGACGGCGGGTTCGAGCCGTTGCTGGTGTTTCTCGCCTGCGACCTGCTCGCCGTCTGCACGGTGCCGTTGTGCAACAAGCTCCCCGAAGAGATCCTGACTCACAACATCAACCACTCGGGAATCTCCTATCTCGTCGTAGACGGGAAATCAGTGGACCAGGTGGACGCGGTTGCCGCGTCCCTGGAAAAGCCGCCGAAGCTGATTTTGACTGACGGCAGCCGTGAAGATGCCACTGCATGGGAGCAGGTCGCCGGCTGCGAAGCGGCGCCGCCGGACGTTGCGGTGTCCCCCTCCGACGAGACCAAGGTCATCTATACGTCCGGGTCGTCCGGCCTGCCGAAAGGTGTGGTCCAGACGCACGCGAACATCGTCGCCAACATCCGCCAGGTCTGGGACGTCGTCGTCGAGAGCGACCACTTCCGTTTCTTCAAGTCCGCGCCCGATTACCACTCGATGGGGATTCTCAACATCTACTATCCCCTGGCAAAGGGGTGGGAGCTCGACCTCGCACGTTCCCCGGACCGGGTTCTCAACGACATCCGCGTTTCGGAGCCGGAGGGGTTTCTCACCGTTCCCCTGGTCCTCGACAAGGTCTACGGAAACGTGCGCAAGGAAATTGACGCGGGGGGGATGAAGGGGCGTCTCGTGGAGCGGGCGGTAGGCGCCAGGCAGCGGATTGCCCGTGGAGAGGCAAGCCTCGGGGACCGGCTTGTCAGCGCTACCATAGGCGGAAAGATCGTGGCCAAGATCAAGGAGCAACTGTCGAAGCGGGTGGGGGGCAACCTCGAGCTGCTCATCGTGGGCTCTGCCAAGGCGGATCCGGAAGCGCTCGATTTCTTTCAGGACGTCCTGGGCATTCGCACCCTGGAGGGATACGGAACCACGGAGTGCGCTCCGCTGATAGCGACCAACCACCTCAAAGGACGCAAGACGGGAACGGTTGGAAGGCCGCTTTTCGAGGTCAGGCTGGTGGACGAGCAGGGCGAAGTGCTCGCCTCGGCCGATCCGGCGTCCGGCACCAGTCGGCCCGGTCCGGGAGCAGGTGAGTTGTGGGTGTCGGGTGCGAACGTGATGAAGGAATACCTCAACGATCCTGAGCGGAACGCCGAGGTCCTGGTGGAAAAGGATGGCAGGAGATGGTACCGGACCGGGGACCTGTTCAGCATGGATGAAGAGGGCTTTCTGACGTTTCAGGGACGCGTCGGCCGCCAGTTCAAGCTCGCCAACGGCGAGTTCATCAACCCGGAGTTGCTCGAGCGGGTTTACTCCAGGGCCGCCCTCGTCGAGCACGTTCTGGTGTCTGGAGACCAGACCCGCAGCCAGCCCGTTGTCCTGGCGACCATCGATCTTGAGGAAGCGGAGAAGATCGAGGGGGTTTCGGGCGACGAAGAGACAATCCGCAGCCACCCGGAAGTCGCGGAGCGGATCCGGAGTCAGCTTCTCCAGGAATCCGACCTTGCCGGGCTGCCGGCACACGAACGCCCGGTCAACGTCGTCGTCCTGCCCGCGGCTCTCAGCGAGGAGGACGGCACCTTGACCCGGGGTCTGAAGAAGGTGGTCCCCAAGGCGGTGGAAGAGCGGTACGCCGGGACCATCACCGCGGCTCTGTCCTGACCCTGGTCCCCTTCCAGCGCCGGTCCAGGTGCATCCGGGGCGTCGCTGACGGGCGCAAGAAGGGCGAGGTATCGCTGGGGAACCGAGCCCCTGGTGAGCCGTTCTGCCCTTCGGTCTCTTCGAGATCCAACCCCTGAAAACAATCACTGAGCCAGAAGGCTGTGGATGTTCTGCAGGACAGTGCGGTTGTCCCCGCCCAGGTAGACCATCTCCCCGCCCATGCGGCTGAAGCTCTTGCAGAACCGGATGTAGTACGCGGGATGTTCGCTCGGCGGCTCCCCGCGCGACCAGTCCCAGTCGATCTCCGCCAGGTCGTTGACGGCGATGAAGGGGGTCAGCGGACCGGCCCCCTCCTGGCGACGGAGGTTGTTGGCTATCGACACGGCTTTCTCGAACACCTGCGGAGCCATTACCGCCGAACCTGCCGACAACAGCACGCCTCGCTTGCGAAGTTGCCTCACGGCGCGGACGAAAACCGCGAAGTCGATGCCTGCCGCGCGTCCCATCGCCGCACCGTTTGCCATCGGGTGAGTGTAGACGATGTCGTAGCCGATCCCGGGATGGACCGTCAGCGGCACGCCGAGACGACAGGCTGCCGCGGCCAGTGAATTTTCCGGGTTGCGGTGCTCGACGCGGAGAAATCCCTCGGGCAACTCGAAGCGTTCGAGGGAACGCAGCAGTTCCGTCTGCGCCGGCAGCAGGTCGGGGTTTCCAGTCTCACAGGCATCGGCGACGGCATGCCACAAGTCCTCGCGGCGCGGGATTTCGCAGCCGCCGTCCAGCACGAACCTGCCGATCGATTCTCCGTACCCCATACCGGCCAGCGCCCCGGTAAGTACGGCGAGGAGGGTGCAGCGGCCGGTCTCGTCCCAGCAGCCGAAGCGCCCTTCGGCGACGTGGGAGCGCACATCCTCTTCCGAGCGACCCAGGAAAGCGTACTCCCAGTCGTGGATGACTCCCGCACCGTTGGTCGCCAGATGGGTGATCCAGCCGGCCGCCATCAGCTCTTCGACCACCCTTCCCAGGCCATTTTTCACGAGGTGGGCGCCAAAGGCCAGCACCACCGAGGCTCCTGATGCGCGCGCCCCGCGAATGCGCTCGGCGACCGTCTCAATCTTCGGGGCCAGGTCTCCGGCAGGGGGTGGCGGAGACCGCGGGTCTACGCGAATGGCCTCGAATGCCTGTTTGCTGCGGCGGACAGCCAGAGGCTGGACCTTGATCCGGGTCAGGTCCTCTCGTTCATGCGCCACTGCCAACCTCCCGGAAACGCCTGACGATCTGTGCCGGGCTGGCTGTCCCGGTAGTACCGATCTGCTGCACCGTCACGGACCCGACGAGATTTCCTACGAACGCAGCCTCAGAAAGGCCGGCTCCCGCGCTCAGCGAGGCGACGATGGCGGCCGAGGTGGAATCTCCGGCGCCGACCGGATCGACCGGTCCGCAGGGGGGAAATCCGGGCAGGTGCTCGACCCGGTCGCCGGCGGCAGCCAGCATCCCCCTTTCCTGAAGGGTCAGAAAGACCGGGCGCCTCGTGCGCAGCGACAACCGCGCCGCCCGTTTTCGCGATTCCCCAAGGGGAATCCGCGCCTTGCCCGAACGGGATTCGGCAAGAACGGACGCGGCCTCGCGCTCGTTCGGTTTGACGATCACGTCCCGGTACAACCCGATCCGTTCGCGGGAGTCGGCCAGGAAGACCGTGTCCCCGCGTTCCCGGGCGAGACGGGTGAGAAAGCGGCGCACCCGCGTCGTGACGACTCCACAGTTCGCCTCGTTCGCCTGATCGACGATGATGACGCCGTCCCAGCGCGAGACATTGTCCCTGATGAAACCGGTAATCCGCTCCTGCAGGAGCCTCGGGGTGGGCCGCCGGTTCTTGATGTCGATGCGCTCGAGCTCCTCCAGGACGCGCCCGGAGTCGACGAAGCAGGGCTTTGCGTAGGTCGGGGTGAAGCGATCGTCCGCGGTGTAGAAACCATCGGTTCCAAGGCCGAGCTTTCCCATCGCCCGCCGCAGTTCGTACCCCTCGCCGTCGTCGCCGCAGTAGCCCACCGCCTCGACGGCGCCCACTTCAAGGGCGGCGAGGTTGGCGGCAACCGTTCCTGCGGCACCCGGCTGCCTGCGGGTGTTGACGACCTGGTAACACCGCTTGCCCGTCTCCAGCGACGTCTCTTCCAGGTCGCGCCGGCAGTCGTAGTAGGAGTCGAGAAAGAAATCGCCGACTACCGCAATGGTGAGTTCGCGGAAGGAACGCAGCAGTCGCCGCAGGCCGTTGGCCGTCATTTCGACTCCACCCCGGGGACCGGATCGTTGCAGCCGCTTTCGGGGCAGGCGACTCCCAGGTAGTCGAGGATGAGGTCCGCCTCGCTCCAGTCTGGAACCAGAATCTGTGCGCCGACCCCGAGCAGGCGCTCCTTTTTCCAGGGATCCCACCCCTGTTCTCCGTTTTCCAGGCTTGCGACCCCGACGGCCACCCCCCCGGCGGCGCGCGCATTCTCCAGCTCGACGTAGCCATCCCCGAAGGACGCGAGTTGCGATCCGTCCAGCAGGTGGGTTCTGAGAATGTCCTGGATGACGATTTTCTTGGAGAAGGACCGGTAGTCTTCCCGAGCCCCGTGGATGCGGTTCCCGAAACAGGGGGTCAGCCCCAGCAGCTCCGCTTCTTCTACGACGTACTCCTGATCGGTGCCGCTGGCGAGGTGGCAGACAATCCCGGCCCGGCAGAGCCTCTTCAGCAGCCGTTCTGCCCCGCGGACCATGTACGCCTCCGGTGGGCGCCGGCCGCTGCGCACGCTCTGCAGACGCCCGGATATATGCCGGTTCAGCAGAGCGAGGTATTGTCGTTTGTACTCTGCGGCGGGGGCGCAGTCCGCACCCCGTTTTCGCATCTCCTCCTCGAGCCGCAGCATCTGGTAGATCGTCTGTTTTCCGGTAAGCCTGGTGATGAATTCGCCGCAGATGCGCTCGAGCTGTTGCGGGGTCTCCGCTGTTTCGGCGCTGCCCAGCACCGTGACGAACTGGGCGGTCATCACCTCCTGCCAGCCGCCGCGAAGCAGCGACAAGGTTCCGTCGAAATCGAACAGCGCGTGCCGGATGCGATTCGGCGGCAACCGCTTCAGACCGTGAACTTCGATTTCTTTGCCTGGGAAAACTGGCCGTGCCGCATGGGGTTTCACAGCGCCAAATTCAGGGCTCCCGAGAGGTCGGTCAAGGGAAACCGCTGTCTCCTTTCAGAAAGCATCCGCGCTTGATGCATCTATGGTAATACCATAATTTACTGCAAGTTAGGTCAGTTACAGCGGCAGCCCGCACCGCTGCCCAGGCCGTGGATTCTCAGCCCTATCGTGACTATTTCAAAAGCGGTTTTGCCGGTTGCCGGAAGGGGTACCCGGCTGCTGCCGGCAACCAAATCGCAGCCCAAGGAGATGCTTCCGGTCGGCACCAAGCCAGTGGTGCAGCATGTTGTCGAGGAGCTTGTTGAGGAAGGAGTCGACAAGCTCCTCTTCGTTACCGGCCGCAAGAAGCGGTCGATAGAAGACCATTTCGACGACGATCCCGAACTCGACAGTCTGCTCCGGGAAAAAGGAGAATCGGTCGCCCAGCTCGACTACGAGAAGGAAGGAGTGGAGTTCTTCTACGTCCGGCAGCGGCGGCCTCTGGGCAACGCCGATGCGATTCGACTTGGCGCCAGGTTTGTCGGCGATGAGCCCTTCCTGGTCGGATTCGGCGATACGATCATCCACTCCCCCCATAAACCGGGAGTTGTCGGGCGCATGATCGCCGCCCACCTGCGCAACGAGATGGCGGCGACTATCGCCGTCTGGGAGGTGCCGGCGGAAGAGGTCCAGCGCTATGGAATTGTGAGGCCGTGCCTGGGAACCGGCGACGGCGACTGTTTCGAGATTTCCGAGATCGTCGAAAAGCCTCGCCCCGAAAACGCTCCCAGCCATCTCGCGGTCGCGGCCCGCTACATCTTCGACCGCCGCGTGTTCGCGGCGATAGAGAAAATCGAAACCGGCCATGGAGGGGAACTCTGGTTGACTGATGCCATCCAGATACTGATCGACGAGGGCAAAGGCGTGCAGTGCGTGCGCCTGCTTCCGGACGAAAGGCGGTACGACATCGGCAGTCCGACCACCTACTACCGGGCCTTTGCCGATTTTGCCCTCGCCGATCCCCACAACGGTCCGGTGTTTGCCGACTACCTCAGAACCAGGATCCTGCAACGCACCGGAGATGCCGAATCGTGAAAGTCGCTCTCGACTACGGCCGCAACGGTATCGAAGCTGAGGTGCCGGACGACGCGCAGATCCTGTCGATGGCGGCAATTCCCGGTTTGGACCGCATCGAAGAGCGGCTCTGCGAATCCCTGCGGGCGCCTTCCGGAACGCCGCCGCTCCTCGATCTTGCCCGGGGCCGCTCGGACGCGTGTGTCGTCATCTCCGACATCACCAGGCCTGTTCCCAACTCCACGATCCTCCCACCCGTTCTGGCCACTCTGGAAAACGCCGGAATCCGGCGCGATGCCATTACCATCCTTATCGCCACCGGCCTGCACCGCCCCAACGAGGGGGAGGAGCTGGTTGAGCTCGTCGGAGCGGAGATCGCGCAGGAATACCGCATCGAGAACCACCGGGCCAGGGACCGGGGCAGCCTTGCATACCTCGGAGTAACCTCGGCAGGAGCTCCGATCTGGGTTGACCGCCTTTACCTGGAAGCCGATCTGAAGATCGCGACATCTTTGATCGAACCTCACCTGATGGCCGGATACTCGGGAGGGCGCAAGGCGATCTGCCCCGGGTTGATGGGAGTCGACACAGTAAGGGTGCTGCACGGGCCGGACTTGATGGGACACCCCGGATCCGCCGAAGGGATCATCGAAGGCAACCCGTTTCACGAGCAGGCGCTGGAAGTGGCAAGAACTGTCGGGGTCGACTTCACTCTCAACGTGGCGATGAATGAACAGCGCCAGATCACCGGCATATTCTGCGGCGATCTGGAGGATGCCCACGCCGAGGGCGTGGCCTTCGTCGAAGCGGCAGCCCTGGCTACCGTCGACGAGGCTGTAGACGTCGTGGTCACGACCAGCGCCGGATTTCCCCTCGACCTGACCTTTTACCAGGCTGTCAAGGGCATGACTGCGGTGCTGCCGATCCTGCGCGAGGGTGGAACCATCGTAATTGCGGCGAGTTGCGACGAAGGGCTGGGAAGTCCGGAATTCAGCGAATTGTTGCTGCAGACAACCAGGGTCGAGGAGTTCGTCTGCAAATTGGAGTCACCCGATTTCTTCGTCGTGGACCAATGGCAGCTTCAGGAGTTGTGCAAGGTGCTCGCCAAGGCACGCGTGAAACTGTATTCTCGAAAGATCGCCCGCGATTTCGAGGCCTCTTTTCCGATGGTCGAGGTAGTTCCATCGGTGGAGGCGGGGATAGACGGAGCTCTTCGCGAATCTGGCAGCAAGCCTCGTGTAGCCGTAGTCCCGAAAGGACCCTACGTGCTGCCGCGATTGAGTCCGAGTCGCTGAGACGGCCAGATGTCTCAGGTGGAATGAGGATCTCATGGTGATTTCGAAACAGAAACTGCGGTGTTCCCTCTCTTTTGCCGGCATGGCTTTGCTGATTGCCATCGGCACGGGATGCTCTCATCTGGCATCGATCGGTGGAACCGTTTCCCAAGACCAGGAAGCCGCCGAATCAGCGACGGCCGAACCGGCCGCTTCCCCGCGGCCGGCACCCGCCGAAGAGACGGTGAAATCCTCAGTCACTGAGAAAGACAGCATAGATGCCCTCAAGAAGGTTCTCCTGATTCTACCGTTTCGCGATCTGTCGAAATACAAGGGGCCTTGGGACATTTACGGGCAGCTCGCCCGCGGACTGGCCGATACCCTGGGACGTTACAATGCCTATCGAATCATTCCACCGGATTCGGGGTTCGTGCGGCTCGGAAAAAAAGAGCGGCTCGGGAAAATCGAGTCGGGCAAGGCCGTACATCTGGGACGACAGCTGGAAGCCGATGTCGTTGTCCTCGGCGAAATCGGAGACATCAGCATGAAAAGGTTTCGCGCCACTGTTCCCCTGGGTGGATACAGGAGCTATCAGGGAATTACGGAGATAAAGCTCTTCTTCTACAATGCCATCGACGGCCAGCCTGCAGGTGAGTATCGATGTGAGGGACAGATCGACAGCAAGCGCACTGGTATCGTCAACCCGGCCGCACATGTTCCCATGGACAGGGAGTATTTCTTTCTGGGGGAAGCGGAATGGGGTTCGCCGGAGTTCCACAAAACCCTGGTAGGGCAGTCCGTGGGCGAGTGCCTGCAACAACTGGGCATGGGAGTCGAAGCGGTTGTTCGCCCTGCCCCCGAGCTGAGTGTATCCGAGCCGAAAATCATAGATATCGATGCCGGCCGCGCTTATATTAACGTCGGCTCCGCGGACGGGGTCCGGAACGGGGACAAGTTCGGGGTCTGGGATCTGGGGCGCGAGCTTCGCGATCCACAAACCGACGCGGTCCTCGGATATGCCGTGCCAAGGCGAGTGGGGGTGATCCAGGTCGGACAGGTGCTCAACGACCACCTGTCACAGGTCAATATCCTGGAGGGTCAGGGAGAAATCGAGCCGGCGTTCACGATCAGGGCTGAATGAGACGCACCTGTTTTCACAAAGCTGTCATGGTCGCCCTTGCCTTGGGCTTGGCCATCCCAGGCGCCGAAGCCCAAAATCCGGGATTCGTCCAGTTATTCCTCTTGTTCGATCCCGACTCACATGAACAGTTACGCAGGGCACAGGATCTGGAACGGGCGACCGCCGAGATCGAGGAGATCCGGGTTTTCGGGGTAGTGGATACGGGAGATATCCGCTCTCCGGGGCTGGGTCGGCTCGGTTTCGAGATATTCTCCGTCGATGATTTCCTGCAGCAAGACCAGTCCGTTTCAGAGTTGGCAGAAGACTGGTTTCGGTCCGGGCACCGCGGCAGCCTCCTTCTGGTAAAGGAGAACGGCGGAACAACAACCGTCTCGGGAGATGATTTCGAGGCGACGATTCACCGACTCTCCCCAACTCCACCGATCGGTACAGAAGTCGACGTCACCACTTGGGGGAAGGTCAAAGACCTATTCAATTAAATAGGTGCAGAACCTCTAAATAGGTGCAGAACCTCAGACAGGCGTGGGACGGTGCTCGACAGGGTGATCCGGGGTTTCCGGCAGCAGACACCGAGGGCTTTGCGCGGGAAACAGCCCTCTTCGTATCCGTACATGGTCGGGTAGGAGGGTGAGGCTCCAACACCGGCGCCAAGACACACCCAACAGGGGACTCGGTATGGCCCCCCGGAACAGACGGTCCATCATTCCCTCAACTCTCCAACTGGTGGGCTCGAGGTCGAAATCTGACCACAACAGCATCGTCCCTCTCTTCGACGACGTTGAAGACCCGCATTGTCGTCCAACCCTGCCGACGGTCCCCACGGGAGGGCATGTTCGCCGTCAGGAAGATCCTTCTGAAGCGGTCGGACCAGGCCAGCGTTGACAGTGATACATCGGCTCGTCAAGTTCTCAGGTAGTCTGCCGGATTTCAAGCCAGATGGAAGGAGCAAGGTCTCGTGGCAAAATCAAGAGAAATTCACCGTATAGCTTTACAACTGCTCGTCTGCTGCCTGCTCGCAACCGGGTGTGCGACTACTTCCGGAGGGGGAGGTGGTCCTGCACCGATTCCGGAGGGGATGGGTAGACTTATTCTGGATGCTGGCGGTATCAACGAGTTGAATTTCTACGTCATCGATCAGGACACCGATGAAGAGGTGTATTCCGATACACCCCGTCTTTCGGCGAGTTCCCCGGCTTATTACGAGATGGGTGCTCAGGAATTCCGGTTGATGTGCGATATTCCGCCGGGACTCTACACGGTCGTCGTCAATACCGACATCGACGACAATGTGGAGATTCGGAACGTCGAAATCGGATTGGGAGAGGAGAAGTATGTCCCCGTCAACCTCGGGCGATTCTCTGTCAGGTTCACCGGAGGTGAGGACTTGGGGCGACAGATCCCCTTCCTCATCATGGACTACAACATGCGTACTGTTCTGGGCAAGGGAATGACCTCCTCCGAGATTCGTTATTTCATAGTCCCGGCGGGAAGGTCGTACAAGGTGCGTATCGAAAATTCACCGAGCGGACTCGACGAGTTCCGGCCGGTAGAGGTAACCTACGGCGGAATAACTCACATAAACATCGAAACCGAGTCGCAGCAGCTCGAGGAGGAGGGCGGAATCGAGTAGCCCGCACCGATTGTCATGACGGGGATGCTGAAACAGAATCAGCGCAACTTGCCAGAGAATAAACCATGAAGATCCTTTCCGCACTGATCGCAATCTCGGGGGCGGCTGTTTGTTCAGTCGAAGCGCAACAGTCCGACATCGTAGCCACCGTCGTGGATCGAGCCGGAAACCGCCACGAAGTTTCCAGGCTCACATACCAGGGCGGCGACGATATAGAGATCTACGTAGGCAACCATCGTCGCATCCTCAAAATGCAGGATCTCGACCGGCTGACAATGCAAGGCGACAAGAACGACGAAGAGCAACAGGTTGCCGTGACCCTGCGAACCGGTGAAGTGGTCAACGCCACCGTTTTTTCCGGCGGCAGCGGAAGCTCCCCTCATCAGGACAGTTTCGGCGGGGGTTCCGTGATGCAGCGTTTTGGTGGGGTCACGGAACTCGGCCCTTTTCTGATCCTGATGTCGGAGGTCAGCGACGTACTGTTCCATCACTCCGACCCCGCCCGGCCTCAGGTCGAACTCAAGGCCACGGTCATCAACGAGGCGGGTGAACGCTTCGAAGTCTCCAACCTCCGATTTCGCGGAAAGCGGCGGTTCGAGTATTTCCAGGGTTTGAAAATGCGCTCAAAGGAGATGGCAAGGATAAGCCGGCTCGATTTCGCGAAGGCCGCAGCCGGAACCGAATCCCGGACCGTGACCGTCACATTCCGCACCGGGCGCACCACCCAGGGCACGGTCGATGCCAGCACCGTGCGATTGGCCGGAGAAACCAACCGCATTTACGAGAAGCGAGTGGGCTCGGCCTTTTCCGGCAGGTCCGGCACCGGGGATTTCGGAATCGGACTGCACGACATCAAGCTGATTCGCTTCCACGACGAGAGCGGCGAGATGCAGGATGAGGGTGTTTCCGGGACGGAGGAGAAAGAATAGAGTCCTTGGTCGATGCTGAAACCCGCAAGCCGGCGATGAGTTTTCTTGCCTTGGTTACGGTTGCGGTCTGCACACCTGAAGCCGTTTCGGTGGCGATTGCTCACCAACCTCCCGGAGTCAGCATGCGGGCATTTCACTTTTCCGACCATCTCATACCTGTGGTCGACGGCGACCTGTCGGATTGGGGAATTGTGGATTCCGACTTTTGCGTGTCAACAGAACAGCTTACAGATCTTGTCAGCGGGGCTGTGGTGGACCCCTCAGATTTCCGAACCACACTCTGCGTAGGTTGGAACGACGCTTCTAATCAATTATATATAAGTGCAGTGGTCGTGGATGATGTGCATCAGGTTGATCGTCCCGAGGGGACCCCTCCGGCTCTGATATTCCAGGACGACGATCTGGAGATTTTCCTGGATGCCGATCATTCGGGCGGTCAATTCGCGGATTTTTCGGAGTTGAGCGAGGAGGAGCAGTTGCGTCTGAACGGCACTGAGGCAAACCACTTCATCCTGTCCGGCCCCCCGCCCCCGGATGGCGATTTTTTCGTCAATTTCTCGGCTGCGGGGTGGTATTCAGAACCGGATGGGGAGTTCACCAAGGCCGCGGTGGTTGTGACAAGCCCCGGGGTCGTCGCCTATGAACTGGCGCTGACCCCATTTGACAGGATCGATGTCGGAGCTTCTTTCCTCAGTGTGGAACACGACTTACGCGAAGGGGAGGTGCTCGGATTCAACGCGGAGTTCAACGATTTCGACACCCACTCCGAACTCTACGACGCCAAGTGGTCTCTGAGTGGCGGGCACAATGCCTTCCGGCTGTCCGAGAGGTTCAGCGACCTTGAGTTGGTTGGTCTCGGCGGGGCCGCAGAAACCGCAATTGTGGATAAGTCGTGGGGTCAAATAAAAGCTTCCATCCGCCCGTGAAATGAACTATCTTACGGCGGAGTTGCATCGGCTGAAGGTTCTTTCGTATTTATCTCGGACAACCCGGGGCACCGTGGAAATCGGCTCCGGGCAGGCACAGGATCTCAACTAGGGAGTCCGTTCGATCATGTTCGCGAGACCGGATTTGGGACCGAAAGCACGGCAAAAAACCCGCTTCCTTAACTCCGCAGCAATTGCTCTCGTTTCGGTGGGTTTGGTGGCATGTGGATACTATCACTACGCCACACCCTTGCGACCTGCCGAAAGCCAGCAGAGCGCGATGAGTGTCGCTGACGACGGCAGTATCACCTTCACGCAGGATCGCCTCGAGGTCAGGCTTCGCCCCATGACCGACGAGGAACTCAACCGGCAGTTTGCTTCCCATTCGAATTCGGGACCGAAGTCCACCAATCCCTACACCTACGGGAATACCAAGTTCTGGGAAGGGGAGCAGGAGCGAACCCGGTTTACGGTGTTTCGCCTCAGCGTCAAGAATTACGCCTATCCGAAGGTGAAGATTGATCCCGCAAGGGTTCAGCTCGTCGCATCGAACAACCGGGAGTACTGGAGTCTCGGGAAACAGCAGATGGACACCTACTACCGAGCCTATGCTATCGGGTATCGCGGTAATGAGTACAACCGTTACCAGGAGCGGATGGATCTGCTGAACCGCACCATGTTCAAGAACGAAGAGATCTTCAGCGGACAGGAGAAGGAAGGATTCGTAATCTTTCCTGCACTTCACCCGGATGTTCGCGAGATAAATGTCATCGTTCACGATTGCGTTCTGAGGTTCGACTACCGGAATGAACCGGTCGAGGCGGTCGATATCACCTACGGTTTTGAACGAGACATCGGGCGCAGGTACGGCGATGCCGAGCCTGTAATCGAGACTGCGAGCAAGTAACAGGGAAATACCACAAGGAGGATCGAGCTCATGAAGGCAGGGCGTTTTTTCGCAATCGCCAGCGCCATAACGGCCTTGGCGACCACAGCGCACGCAGTTGTGAACATCCAGAATATCGGCGCGGGAGCACGCTCGGCATCGCTGGGCAACGCTTTTGCGGCGGTAGCGGACAACGGCGACGCGGTATTCGCCAACCCCGCGGGGCTGACCCAGGTCGAGAGCCGTCAGTTGGCCTACACCAACGTGTCTCTGCTGTTCGGCGGGATTGACGGCGACAATCTGGGGCAGCACATCTCCAGTTTTGTCCAGCCTATGGGGGAAAAGCTGGCTCTGGGTCTGGGCTATGAACGTATTGGCTCCGATCTGATGAGTGAGAACGGGGCATTCTTCGGCCTTTCTTACCAACTGAACCGCAATTTGTCCCTGGGTTTGACCGCGAAGTACCTGTTCTGGAGCGTCGGGGACATTCCAGACGACCCGGTTATGGGAGCTGATCCGCTGTCGAACACCAGCAATGGAGCCCCGGGCGTCGATATCGGCGTGCTGTGGAAGTCGCCGTTGCGGGGGGCGAATCTGGGGGTGCTGTTGAAGAACCTGAACCAACCGAACGTGGCAAAGACATCCGTTCCGGGCGATCCTGATGCCGGAAAGTTGCCTATGGATGTGCACGTCGGGATAGCCGCCCCAGTGGCGGAAACCTCAATGGTTTCGGTCCAGTGGGTCATGCGCGATCTGGGTGGGGAAACTGAGAGGAGCCTGGTGCTCGGCGGCGAAACCGTCCTGGTTGAAGGGCTGATGTTGCGAGCCGGAGGTAGCCGGGTTCTTGAGGAGGATGTCAGTGGGGATCTCAATGCCGGTCTCGGGTACCAGTGGAACAAAATGCTGTTCGACTACGGCTACCATATCCCGCTCGACCTGACCGAAACCAATGGGTCGCACCGCTTCTCCATTTCTTACAAGCTGTAACCCCTAACCCCATTTCTTCTGTGCGTAGAACAACCGGCAAGGAGTTTTGGTCATGACGGTTTGGTTGGGACTGATCGTCTTGGGGCTCGGAGTGGGAACTAGCCTCTTCCTACCCGTTCCTCAGAGCCTGAAAACAAAATTCGACGCGGGCCAATCACTATATGCCCTCGGCGAGTACGAAGGCGCGATAATCGAGTACAGCAAGATCGTCAAGTTCAACAGCCGGGCGGTTCGAACCGACAGTGTAGTTGTAAGTTTCGGAGATGAACTGGAGTTGCCGATACTGGCAGCCGCCTGGTATCAGCTCGGTAACGCTCACATGCGAAGCGGCTCACATGAAAAGGCTGTTGACGCCTTCCACCAGGTTACCGAGCAGACAGGAGTAGCAGAAGATTTCAGACAGCTCGTCCAATTCCGTGTTGCGGAAACTCGTTTCCTCCAGAAAGAATTCGACAAGGCCGCAGATGAGTACAAGCGCTATGTCGAGATGTTTCCCGACTCGAAATTGGCTGGAGAGTCTCTGTTCTACGCCGGTTGGAGCGAGTTCAACCTCGAGTCCTATGATCAGTCCATCACTACCCTGACAAGCATGCTGGAGAGGTATCCCGAGGACCGGTATGCCCCGGACTCTCAGTTTCGCATCGCTTCCTGTTACTATGAAAAAGCTGAGTACCAGCGCTCGGTGGACGAAGCTCAGGCTGTACTCGACCGCTATCCGCTAAGTCCTGTAATTGCTTCAGCGACATACTTGAAAGCACAGGCATTTGACGAGATGGATCGGCCGAACGAAGCGATTGAAGCGTATCGAGAGGTGCGTGATTTGTACGACCGAATGTACGAATTGCTCCGTGGGTCTTTTCGCGAAGGCAAGAATGTCGATTTTGAAAATTACAGGCAGTTGTTTGAAACGTCATCCTTGCGGGTTGCTGAAATCTACCGAAAACAGGGAGAATTCGAGGAAGCCTATAGAGAGTTGATTTCCGCTCAGGAAACAGCGGAGGAACGGTTCTACAAGGCAAAAGTGCAGATGCGCCTTGGCGATAACTATATGGAATGGGAGCGCTTTGACGATGCCTGGAACACTTACAACCAGGTGATCACCCTTTATGGCGATACCCCTTATCCAGCCAACGCCCAGTATCAGAAGGGAGAAGCGCGTTACTTCGCTGGGAGTTACGAGGAGGCTCGCACCGAATACCGGCTCGTGACGCAGAATTACCCCGACAGCGAAACTTCGCTTCGCGCTCAGGCGCTCTACAGTGCAGGATGGTCGTCGGAAAAACTGGGGGATTATGAAGAGGCTCAGAGCCTTTATACAGAGGTCGTCGAGAGTTTTCCGAGATCCAATCAGGCACCGCTATGTCTGTTGCGAATCGGGCGGGTAAACACCGAGCAACAGCGCTTTGAGGAAGCAATTTCAGCCTATGAGACGATCGCTGAAAACTACGGTGACACAAAACATGCGGCAGACGGGAATTATGGCTTGGGGATCCTCTATAAACAAGCTGGGAGACTTGAGGAAGCTATTGCAGCTTTTTCGCGGGTGGGACGGAAAGCGCGAGAAGTATACGTTGCATCGTTGGTCGAAGCGGCAAATATCCATATCGGAGAAGGGCGGCCGGAGCAGGGCAAAGAACTTCTGAGCGAGTTGTTGGCGGGAGTTAGCGGAGATCGCGATCTCGAAGCCACCGCTCACTACCAGATCGCCCAGTTGGACCTGAACAACAAAAACTACGTCGACGCCATTTCAAGGTACACGAAGGTAATCGAGGAATACCCGGAAGCCGGGGTCGTACGGGATGCACATTATGGCCGCGGCCTTGCCTATCATTACGCCAATCGATACACCAACGCAGTCGCGGACTACATGTGGCTTCTTGAATCCGACCTTCCGGAAACAATGGTTCTGAAGGTGGAGTTCTCCATGGCGCTCTCGTTGTCTGCTCAAGGCAAGGATGACGAAGCCACTGAACTGCTGAACAAGGTCATCGATTCAGGAGATGAGACGCTGGCGCGCAATGCTCAACTGCAGCTGATTTCGATGGCTGAGAAACAAGATCCGCAAGATGCGATACGCACCTATGAAAACATGCTGGAGAAGCTGCAATCCGAAGAAGACAAGGTGCGTGTGCTGATCCGTCTGGCAAGCGCGTATTTCAGATTGGAGCAATACGATCGTAGCATCCAGGCATCACAACAGCTCATCGATCTTGCCGTCGATGTCGAAAGCATTTCAAATGCGCTGTTCGTGCAGGCAAACAGCTTTTTCCGCTCGGGAAACCTCGAGCAGGCGATCGCCACATACCAAACCATCATCGACAATTATCCTCAAATTGGCTGGGCCAGGAATGCTCAGTTCCAGATTGGTGTGGCCTATAACTCACTGTCAGGAGGGGGCAACGTCCAGTACCTTCCTTTGATGGTGGAAGCCTTCCGGAAATACCACCAGACTTATCCGGACGATGAGAAAGCGGTATACGCTCACTACTACGATGCCTGGGCGAGTTACCGCATGGGGAAATGGCGTGAAGCGAGCACTGCATTCGATCAGCTGGCCAAGAGCTATCCAACGTCCCGCTTTGCCCCGGAAGCTCTGTTCCGGTCAGGAGAAGCGGTTTTCAACCTGGCCCAAGGTCTGATGAGGGAGGAAAAGAACAAGATCTTTTCAGAAGCGATGGGGAAATACGACCGCGTCCTGAGTCGGTATTCGAGATCGGAATACGTGGATGACGCCCTCTACAACAAGGCGTGGGCTCTGATTCATTTGGGCCGAAAGGAAGAGGCCTTGCCGATATTCGAACGGATCGTGGACAAACATCCCGACGGTTACTACGGTCCAAAAAGTCAGTTCACGCTCGGCGATTTCTACTACAGTGAGAAAGTCTACGATAAAGCGACCGAGAGTTACCAGAGGTTTCTGGAGATTTATCCCGATGACCGTCTGAAGAAGGACGAAGACAAGAAGTTGCGTCGAAAAGCAACAGTCCTTCTCGGTCACCTCTCGGAGATCGACGCTTACAACGTCTACGCGGAAGGGGAGAAGCTGTTCGACAAGGAACAGTATGTTGAGGCAATCCAGATTTTCCAGCAGGTTCTGGATAAGTATCCGGAAAGCGATCAAGCCGTGAACGCGGCCGTCAACATCGGTGCCGCTTACATGGCCCAGGAAGACTATCGAAAGGCAGCGGACGTTTTCAAAACAGTGGTGGAAAAGTATAGCGAAGCGGCGAGATTCTCACCTCAAGTTGATTTTTCAAAGCAGCAGCTGCAAGCTCTGGAAGAAGCTCGCGTCATATAGCTTTCCAGCCTGCAGCTCTAACAGGGAGGATTGTAGCACATGTTAGATTTCTTTCGCGATGGTGGACCTTTCATGTATCCGCTGGGCCTTTGGTCGATTATGGCTGTGGGGTTCTTCCTTGAAAGGATTTGGACGTATTCGCGGATGCGTAGCGAAGAAGAGCTGGCTGAGGCAACCAACGACATGAATACCCGAATTGATTCGGGGACTAGTTTCGATCAGTTGCGGGAGCACTGCGGCGAGGTGGGCAAGCTGGAAGGTGAGGTTTTCCTGGAAGGTATCGAGCGCTTCGAGCACCTTTCGAGAGAACAGCGCACAATGGAAGAAATGCGAGCGGAAATGAACGGTACCGTCGAGCGCGCCGCCCTTGGCTATCTGGAGCGCTACTTGTCGGTTATTCAGTTCGTTGCAAACTCCGTGGTGCTGCTGGGATTGCTTGGAACGGTGAACGGAATGATCCGGGCATTTGAGGGAATTGCGGAAAAGGGTCTCGGTGAGCCGACCATCGTTGCAGCGGGTATATCAGAAGCGCTGATCACCACGGTTACCGGCTTGGTAATTGCCGTGCCCTCGATCGCCATTTACACCTACTTCAGCACTCGTGCCGACAGCAGGTACGTCCAGTTCGAAGCTTACGGACACGGCTTCGTCGACGCGTTGCTTCGTCGTTGGCAGTCCTCGCAAGCTGCCTGAGCGGGCATTCTTGCATTCATAATCAGGTAGGGAGGGACAAGGAAAGATGGCAGCCGTCCAAAAGCGTGGAAGTCAGGACGAGAAGCCCGACCTCACACCGATGATCGATGTGGTGTTCCAGCTTCTCATCTTCTTCATGGTAACGGCGGTGTTCGCAATCACCCCTGGTCTGGACATCAAGTTGCCGGAGGCAGAGGAGTCTCAGGCTCCCGAGAAGGAAAACCTCTTCATTGTAGTCGATCAGGATGGCAATATGAAGCTCAACCACAAGAGCGTTACATTTGCCAATCTCAAAGAGGAACTGCAGGCCAAGAGGACTCTGCTGGATAACACCACCTTGATCATTATCCAAGGTGACGAACGGGCTACCCACGGCCAGATCGTTCAGATCATGGATATTGCCAGACAGGTAGGCATTGTCGATCAAGTGATTGCGACGGAGCCGCAGAGAGGACGCGGGAAATAGTCGTCTGAGTAGAGCAAACCGGAGCCAAACACCGAGCTGAGGACTGAATTACTTTGGACGAACGAAAAAAACAGCTATACGCGATTTTCGGGGTAGCAGTACTGATTCACCTGCTGCTCATCATCTCGAAATGGTTCGCGTTCGCCGTGGGCGCGGCCGCCCTTGCAGTACTCCTGATGGCGCTATGGAAAGCTACGACGGGACGCCGCCTGGGCCTGAATGCCGCCCTGATTCTATCCGTGATTGTCCACGCCGGAGCTTGGGGAGTCGCCTACTACATGCAGCTTACGGTGGTAGAAGAGGAAGAAAAGTTGATCTACTTCCAGGCTCCCCCTCCCATTTTGCAGAAAAACTTCGATCTCGCGAAACAGCCGGAAATATCTGAAGTCCAGATGGAGATGTTGCTCTCCCAGGCAATGCAAGCACCTGAAGATATTTCCGCAATCGTCGATGTCAGCTCAGTGGGAAGCGATCTCCTTGGCGCGGTTTTGCCCGGCACTCAGGTTCTGGGGGCTTTCAGTGGAGCAAAAGCAGAGGAACTCGCCTTCGACCAGGTCGAAATGATCGAGTTGACCGAAACTGCAGCACCAGTACAGGAAGCCATGAGCCTGAAGCAGGAACTGCTGAACGTCGGAGATCTCGACTTTGGTCGTTTCCAAGCGATCCTCATTCAGGATCCGGACAACAAGCGAAACATCAAAGGCTTTTTCAACATGACGGTGGTCGACTACGATCTGGCCGACAAAAGTGTTGATCGCTTTCCGACCGCCGTAGAGGAATTGATGCGTTATATACGCGACCACTCGCGTGTGAATGCACGTATCGAAGGTACTACTTTACGGCTCAGTGATCCCACCGTGATGAAAGCGCCATTTATCTATCTGACCGGTAACAATGCGGTATTTCAATTTACCAACACGGAGAAGGAAAACCTCGGTGAGTACCTGAAGAATGGCGGTTTTCTTTTTGCAGAAGAGATCCGTCAGGCCGATCCGGAAACCGGTCTTGACAATAAAAATGCCGGCGTTCAGGGGACTCTTTTCGACCGGCAATTCAAGGCGCTGATGTCGGACCCCGTGGTACTCGGAAGCGATGGCAGCAAATGGCAGAAAATTCCGAAGGACCATGATCTCTACTACAGCTTTTTCGATTTTGAGGACGGTCCCCCGATGGGTGGGGCTCCAGGGGGAAACGTATTCGACCTTGAAATGCTTGAACTTCGAGGTCGGGTCGCGGTGGTTTTCAGTGACCTGAACATCAGTTGGTATTGGGGGGACCCCAACGCCGATGCGAGAGAGCGCGGCCTGCAGTTCGGGGTCAATCTGATAGTTTACGCGCTGACCCAACCTGGCGGCATCGCCAATGTAACTCAGTACACCCAGTAGGGAATAGCTCAGGCTGAATAGAAAGCCCGGCGGTCTTTTTTTTGATCGCCGGGCTTTTTTGTGTCCGGATGAGCAGCTGGAAGATCCATGCCTTGTGCGGTCGGTTCTGTTTCCGGTATACGGTATGAATGCGCAGGTATCAAACGCGGGTGAATTTGAAGACCAGGTTTTCCACGCCGACTTCACCAACATAGAGGTCTCCATGACGATCAACCCACAGGGAATGAGCCCCATGAAGTCGATCGGCCGGTCCCCCGGTTACGACAAACTGCGAAATCAGCCCCCCCTCTAGACTGAAGATGCTCACGCCGCCGCCCTCGGCGACGAAAACGGTACCATCGGAATCGATAAAAAGCCCACAGGGAAACAGGCGCCCCGGCCATTTTTCCAGAAAACCGCCGCCACTGTCAAAGAACTGGAGGCGGTTGTTTGGTTCGCGATCGGCAACGGCGACTCTTTGGTCGGGGGTGACGAAAATATTGTGTGGCAGCGTAAATTGGCCCGGCAGGGACCCCTTTCCGCCCCAGGAGTGCTTCCAGGTTCCGTCAGAGCTGAAGCAGTGAACGAACTGCTGTCCGTAGCCGTCGCTTACGAAAATGTCTCCAGAAGGAGCCTGAACCGCCCTTGTAGGCATGTTGAATGGCTCGCCCGGTGCGCCGCAGTTGCCCGGGGTTCCAATTGTTTGAAGCACCTCCCCCTCGGTTGTGCAGATTCGCACACTGTGATCGCGGCAATCCGGTATGAAAAGGCGATCGTCGGAAGAGATCCAGATTTCGTGTGGGAGGGAAAACAGGTCCTCACCCCACGAGGTCAGGTAGCGACCATCCCGGTCGAACACCACGATGGCCGGTTCGGGTTCGCGGTCGACTGCGTAAACCCGGTCCGCTGAATCAACGGCTATTCCCGAGTTCACCCCCATGACACGCCCATCAGGCCCGCGTCCCCAGCCTTCGACCCGCTCGTACTGGTATGGTGCCGATCCTACAATCACGAGATTCCTCCATCTGTTGAGACTTGGGACCAAGCATTGACCAGGTTTCGGCGTGTGTCAAGGTCTGGACGATAACCGCACAGCGCGTTGACAGCAGAGGTCCATTCTCGAAGTTAGGATCGCCCATTCTGGAGGGGTACCGAATGAGTTTGTCCAACACGTTGGCGGCGGCCTTCGTTTTCACTTGCTCCGCAGTGCGGGCGGGAGAGGTAGATACATCGATGACCCACGTAGCCAAGCTCCCCGGCCCGGCACGGATGCTCGTTGAGGACTCGGATGGCCGCGTTTTCGTCGTCCTCGAAGAGCCCCGGCCAGGTTTGGCCCTGGTCCTGGAGGAAAGTGTCCGGATGGTCTACGAGGGAACTGTTGCTTCCGCAGCTGCCTCCCTGGAGGGTTTGGTCTACCTCGTTGCTGGAGGAGAAGCCATGCGTGTCCTCCGTCTGTCAATTGAGGAATCTACGGCTGCCACTGACGGACTGGAGGTCATGGCCATCGAGGTTACCGCCGCTTTCGGTGGCGCGCCGACCGGCAATGGAAACGTTGTTCGCTCCACGGATGGTGCGATCCGTGTCGAGGGATGCCCCAACCTCAGGCGAGCAGATGGAACATTCGATCCTGTTCCCATTCCGGGTGGGGGGGGCTTTCTGGTGCCGATGACTCGTGATCTGTTCGGGAACTCCTGGTCCCTGACCTCTGCGGGAGGTCCGGATACAAGGGTTTTCGTGCTGTCCGCCGGCGACCCGACCCACTGGCAGGATGTCACCCCATCGGAAGGAAGATCCTGGAGGTTCATTCTTGCGGATGCCGTCGGCTTTGTATGGATCGCGGGGCCGAGCGGCCTGCGCCGTATCGACCCGGGCACAGATGAAGGCTGGATGGAGCTGCCGCCGACGCTGAGCCTGCCCCCGGGTGAAGTTTCGGCTCTTGCCCGTTCGCCGAATGGCAGGGCCCTGGTTTGTTTCGCCTCTGGAGAAGTTATCGAGATAGATTACAACAGCGGCAAAGGCAGGGCGGAAATGGCCCACCTTACACTCGAACTGCTGCCGGCCCCTGTAGAGGCGGCTGTTTCCGATTCGCGCGGCAACGTGTGGCTCAGCGTGGGAACCGGGCTCTATCGAAGGGAAGCGGACGAAATGGCCTGGCAACGCCACTGGAAAGCCCTGAATCCGATGCCGGGAGGAAACCACGACATCTTCTCCGTCGAGATCGGTGGCCGTCTCTACACGGCGGGAGGTGTAACCAGTGGCTGGGGATACCCGGCTGAGCATCACTGGTTCGACGAGCTGTGGGCCTACGACGACGCCACCGGAGCATGGGAGGTTGCCGGGAAGCTGCAGGCCGAGCTCTGCTACAACGGGATCGCCGCACTGGAACAGGAGGTCTGGGTCGTCGGCGGCGCCGACAATGTCGACGAGGTGAGAGTACCGACCGGTGCCGTTCAGATCTTCGACCCCCGCACCTCGGCCTGGCGCCGGGGGCCGGCGCTCAACGAAGCGCGCATGGAGCCAGTGGTCGTGACCGCCGCTGGCAGGATCTACGCGATCGGCGGGGCCAGCGACAACTCCTCCCCCATGGCATCGGTCGAAAGCATCGGTCCGGAGGAGCCCGGCTGGAGGATGGAGAACCCTCTTCCGCACCCGATGCGTCAGTTCGCTGGAGCGACTCTCAACGGAATCATTTACTGCATCTCCAAGGAAGCAGGATTCTCGTACGACGCGAAGACCGGCATCTGGAAAGAGCTGCCCCGTCTGCAAAATATGCCGCAGGCTGCTCAAGTGGCAGCCCACAACGGCGAGATCTGGGTGATGGGAGGGGTTCGCATCAAGCGCACCTTCCGCTACGACCCCGCAGAGGGCCAATGGCTTCCAGGACCCGATCTGCCGACGGAGCAGTCCTGGGGTTCGGCCAGCGACCTCAACGGCCGCCTCGTCGTAGCCGGTGGTGCGCGTTGGTCCGAGTTCCACCAGCGCTACATTTTCGACGATTCGGCCTATATGTACAGGGAAGGCTCCTTTGAGGAGTTGGATTAAATGGATATGGGAGAGACAGGGTTACACAAGAACGAGCTGGATACGCCATTCCTCTGGGTCGACCTCGACGTGATGGAGAAGAACATCGCCGAACTCGCCCGGCATTTCTCCGAAGCAGGAGTCGACTGGCGCCCCCACACCAAGGGGATCAAAGTACCTGCCATCGCACATCAGGCCATATCAGCCGGGGCAATCGGGGTAACCTGCGCGAAGCTTGGGGAGGCGGAGGTGATGGCGGCCGCCGGAATCCGGGACATCCTGGTGGCAAACCAGGTCGTAGGGCCACGGAAAGTCGCACGGCTCGCCAACCTGTGCCGGCAAGTGGACGTCAAGGTCGCCGTGGACAATCCGGACAACCTTTCTGCAATCGGGGAAGCGGCTGTCGAAAAGGGGGTGGAAGTCGGTGTCCTGGTCGAGGTGGACACGGGCATGGGGCGAGCCGGTGCCGCCCCGGGGCAAGCCGCGGTTGATCTCTCACGACTGGCAGCGGAAACAGCAGGCATTGACTACCAGGGACTGATGGCCTGGGAAGGACACGCTGTGAGTCTTTTCGAGCGAGGCGAGAAACGGGAGGCCATCGAGCGGTCCGTCGGGCTGCTGGTCGAATCCGCGGAAATGTGCCGGAGCGCGGGACTTCCGGTTCCGATAGTAAGCGGCGGGGGCAGCGGTACCTACAAGGTGACGCCATTTCTGGACGGAATCACTGAGATCCAGGCCGGTGGGGCGATCTTCAACGACCCCCGGTATTCATTGCGCCACGTCGAGACCGACATCTGCATCTACGTGCGCTCGACGGTCACGAGCCGGCCTGTACCAGAGCGGATGATCTTCGACGCAGGTTTCAAGGCGCTGCCCGCATGGCCGGGGCAGCCGGTGGCAGTGGGAATCGAGGATGTAGAGGAGATTACGACATCGGCCGAACACCTGGTGATGAAGCTCCGCGGACCTGACCACGACGTCCGGGTTGGCGATGCTTTCGACTTCCAGCTGGGGTACATAGACGCCACTCTGTTCCTGCACGACCACCTCTACGGCGTCCGCAACGGGGTCGTCGAGACCATCTGGCCGATCCTCGGCCGCGGCAAGCTTCGGTAGCCGGACTGAAGGGTTGCCCAGGGCTTTCTGTCCGGTTCAGTTCCCGATCGCCCTGGCGATGTGGCCGAAGCTGCGGCGCAACCAGGCGATCCTGTCGGTGGGCAGGGGACCTTTCTCCAGGCTGGCGATGTTGCGCTGAATGTGCTCGAGTCGAATGCTCCCGCACATCACCGTGGTGATCCCCTCGGTGAACGCCGCGTAGCGATAGGCGGCCTCGGGCAGGGATTGTATGCCGCCGTCCGCCAGCAGGTGGTCGAACGGCTGACCGGGTAAACCCTCCGCAAGCAGGCCGTCGGCGCGGAGTTCCGCCACCACCTGTCCAAGTCGATTGCGGTCCGAAAACACGTTGCGGACGGTGAATACGTTTATCGTGCCGATCTCCTGCTCAATACAGTACGGCAATACCCACCCTTCTGCGGACTGGTTGAGCATGTTGTGGCCGACCATTGCGGCGTCAGCCAGTCCTGTCGGCAGGAAGGCCCGCAGCCATTCGTGATCGTCGTCCGACCTGGTCACCTCGCTGGAGCCGATGAACCGGATCTTCCCCTGTTCCAGCAGCTTTCCCAGAGCAGGCAGGTGCTCTCCGACCGCGGCCTCGAGAGCCTGGGGATACCGCGTGGTCACCAGCAGCAGGTCGATGAAATCGAACTGGAGCCGCTGAAGGCTGGCTTCGACCGAGGCAACGACTTCGCTACCTGAAAAAGGGGCGCCCTCATCGTCGGCAAGCGCCACCTTGGTCGATACAACGAGGCGATCGCGGGGCAGGTGGCGGAGGGCTCGTCCGAGAATCAGCTCGCTTTCGCCGTAACCAGGGGAGGTGTCGAAGTAGTGGATGCCGAGGTCGAAGACCTCGTGCAGAAGCCTGTGAATATCCGCTTCCGGCACGCCGGCATTCTGCCCCAGTTGATTGTGTCCGCCAGTGCCCATTCCCATGACGGGCACCACGAGGTCCGTGCGTCCAAGGGTGCGATAGATCATGTGTCGTCCTGTCTTTTCCGGTTTTTCGGCAACAACCTACATTAGGCCTCCTCTGCAATTCAAGAAACCGAACACGCCATGACCGGATCGACGCCCTCTTCGGACTTCCCCCACCGGATCGAACGGACCGAGCCGCCTCTCGAGGAGAGCCAGAAGGAACAGTTCGTCGAATTGTGGGAGGGTATTTTCGAAACCTCGTACGACTTCCTCGAAAACACCCTGATCGGGGCCGAGGCGAAGTTCAACAGCGACCTGTTCTACAGCATTTCACCAGACGGGGAAACCGCGGCTACTTCGCACGTGACGGTAGCGCGCCGCGACCCCGAAATCGGTGGTCTCGGAGAGGTAGCCACCGCGACCCGCCACCGTCGCCAGGGCATGGCGGCGGCCGCCTGCGAGCGCGCCCTGCAGGATTTCAGGGAGAACGGGGGGGAGGCCCTCTTTCTCGGAACCGGCAATCCGGATGCGGCGCGGGTGTATCACCGCCTCGGCTGGCGCAAGTTGTGCGGTTCGAACGCCATGGTCGCTTTGAGCCGGGGGCAATCCCCGGAGGAATACCTCGTCGACTACTTTCGCGGCGGGCAGCCCGGAGAGATCCGGCCGGCATCGCCGGAGGTCCGGGTGGCGATGATTCCGCTCATCCACACGCCGCATGACTGGAAGATTCTCGACGCCAACGTTGGCATCCATTCGAACCGCTACCAGGTGCAGCCCTCGGTAATGGGATTGTACCCCAGGTACGAGTCCCTGCTGAGCACCGGAGGAACTTGGTTCGAGCTGCGCTGCGACCGGGGCCGCACCGTCGGCCTGGCCAGCGCCCGGATGGCGGAGGGCGGTGTCTGCCGGATCGACGGATTCATCCACCCGCTCTACCTGGAAGGATGGCCCGAACTCATGGACAGGGCCTGTAGCTGGGGAAGCGAACGGGGAGCCGGGGCAAGCGAAGCGGCCGTCTGCATCGAAGACGAGGAGAAAATGGAGGCGTTCCGCCGGCTTGGTTTCGGCATGGACCGCCGCCCCGGTCCGGACATGGCCGTATGTGACCGGGCCGTCGCTTCATTGATATTGCGCAAGGAAACCGAAACGGGGTGACAGACCGAAGATGCAGATATCGGACGTAAAGCTGTATATCATCAACAAGGGCGGCAAAGTCGAGTTCGGCCTGGGAAACACGGCGAACTACGTGCTCCTGACGGTCCACACAGACCGCGGGATAACGGGCGTCGGCGAAGCTTTCCACAGCCTCGACGAGCCGATCGAGGGGTGCGTGCGCAAGTACAGGCGCTGGCTGATCGGAGAAGACCCGACCAGGGTTCTCCACCACTGGCAGGCGATCTACCGCGGCTTGCGCTACCCCCTCGGAACTGCCGAGCTCGCGGCGTTGAGCGCGGTGGAGCAGGCGCTCTGGGACATCGCCGGCAAGGACTGCGGGCTTCCGGTTTACAAGATGCTCGGGGGACCGAGCCGGGACCGCGTTCGCGGGTACGCAAGCGGCGGCTGCTGGCCCGCGGGGAACTACGGCACCTTCCATGAACGGGTGCAGGCCGTCGTCGACGCCGGATGGCCGGCGCTGAAGTTCAGCCCCCAGGAAGAGGAGTACACCTACGATCCCCCCAGGCCGACGTGGCACCACGGGGAGCAGAGATCGTCCCACCGCGAGCTCGCCGCCATGGTGGACCGGGTTCGCGGGGTACGGGAGTCGGTCGGCGACGACATCGAGATCTGCCTCGACTACCACGGCCGCAGCTTTTCTCCCGCCGAGGCGATTCGCCTCGCCAGGGAGATCGAGCCGTACCACCCGTTCTTTCTCGAGGAGCCGGCGCTGACCGAGAACCCGGATTCCCTGGTGCAGATCAAGGGACAGACCGCCATTCCGATCGCAGGCGGGGAGCGCGTGGTGCACCGCGACCTGTTCAAGTCGGTGATCGAGAAACGGGCCGTCGACATTCTGCAGCTCGAGCCGACGGCATGCGGCGGCATCCTCGAGACCGTCAAACGCGCGGCGGTAGCCGAGCTCTACCACGTGGTGCTGGCCCCTCACCACGCCGGCAGCCCGGTGGCGCTGTGCGCCTGCGCGCATATCGACATGTCGGTGGCGAACTTCCTGATCCAGGAAGTGAACACCGATGTCGGCTCCCCGCTGAACCGGGATCTGTTCTCCGGAATGCCGGGCGTTACAGGCGGATGGATCGAGATGACGGGAGCCCCCGGCATCGGGTTGGAGTTCAACGAGGAAGCCGCCGGGGATCACCCGCCGAAGGCCTGGGACCGGCCAGTCGTCGTCGAGGCGGACGGCTCCATCGGCCTCGAGTAGGCCGGCTTCCCTCACTGCATCAGGCGGTTGCCCACCATTCCCGTGATCGGGTCGAGGATCCAGAACAGCCCGTACATGGCGAACTGCCCGATTATCATGCCGAGGAAAAGCGGCCGGATTGTTCCGTAGGCATTCGGCCCGCCGTACTTCAGTACGAGGCTCTTGAGGAGCCAGGCGAGGAAGGCGTTGAACCCCATCCAGGAAAAGACCGAGCTGACCGGATAGCCGATCGGGTGCAGGGGCCACCATGCCCAGAGCCGCTGCGCCGCCATCATCAGACCCATGACAAGGCCGCCTGCTCCGGTGTGCAGCCAGCCGGGCAAGTCCGCACCGGAAGGTGTTTCGATACGGGCGGCGGCGAAGTCGTAGACATAGTTGGTCAGCCAGATGAAGTGCGGGCGGCTCATGTTGATGGCCCCGTATGTATACCCGAGAAAGAGCACCATCGCCGAACAGCCGACGAGGCCGATCAGGATGGCAGCGAGCATGCTCCAGAACAGGGGGCGCTTGCGGCCTGCGATCTCCTCGCTCAGCTTGAGCCCGTTGGCGCAGTGGGGCATGGCGAAATTGAAGATGTCGTTGGCCCAGATGCGGGCTACCGCCAGACCGACGATTCCCGATGCCCCGTACTGGGCGGTGCCGATGGCCGACAGCGCCGCATCGACAGGCACGAGGGGAGCGTATAGCATGGCCACTCCCCCCTCGGCAATCACCCGCGTCAGGGCCACGTAGACGACGAAAGCGAAGAACAGCAGGGACAGGACCCCGAGTGGAGGCATGCCGGAGCGCCACAGCCAGAAGGCCATTGCCGCTGTACTGACGATCAGGCCGAGAACCGCGCCTCGGTAGGAGATGATCTCGTCGCTGTCGTCGACGTCCGGAGCCCCTGCGAACGCCTTGCGGGCGACGTTCCACAGATGCTCGCGGGAGACCCACAGACCCCCGAAGACGAGCAGGATCATCGCCCCCATGCTCTGGTGCACCAGACTCGGCAGCCCGTAGTTCCAGACGCTGAGGGCCGGCTCCCTGCTGTCGGCGAATCCGAGGTTCGTGTAGATCCCTTCCTGGACGATGTTCAGCAGGGTGAAAATCCACAGGCTGAAGGCCACCTCCAGCTTGATGAGGAAAAAGAACCCGATGGCGACGACGCTGAGAATCAGGGGCAGGTGGACTCCGTGGTACACCTGCACCGAGGTGCGCAGCTGTATTTCCGGGAAGAACGGGAAGTAGGCGTGAAGACCCTGCAGCGTGCCGATGACCGCGGGGATTGCGAAGCCCAGCCACATCATGGGATTGCGGAAGAACGGCTTTACCAGCGACCGCCGCGGGTCGTCCTGAATCATCGCCTGGGAGACGTGGACCAGCGGGTATATGATGCGTTCGCGCTCGACCCACTGCCGCCGCAGGATCACCATCAGGCAGAGTGAGGCGGCCTGGAGCGCAAGCAGCATCGGGAACCAGTGGAGGAGCGGCCGGATCCAGGCCGTCCACTGCGCCACGGCGGCCTGTCCCCTGGAGCCCTCGAAGAAGCCGCGCAGGGAATCCATCCGGTAGGGGGCGAGCCAGTCGGCCAGGTGCGGGTGAATGAGCTCTTCCCAGTTGTTTTCCGGGGTGGCGTAGTAGTAGGGCCCCGACAGGATCGGCACCCAGTAGTGACCCATGCTGACTGCCTGGTTTCCAAGGGTCATCAGGATGTAGATGGTTACCAGCTCCCCCCGTCCGAGGGCCCAGGAGCGGCGGACGGAGCCGACCAGGATGTTGAGGAGACCGGCCATCACGAACAGCAGGAAGTGGGCAAGCGGATTGGTGTAGAAGCCACCCCCGGTGTTGGAGCCCTGTATGTAGAGAGTGAAAAAGGGGCCGGCAACACCGCAGCCGAGGGCGAGGACCAGGCCGATAAAGAGGGAGCGGGGTGTCAGGGCTCCCTGGGCGGCGCCACGCGAGCTCATGCCGGGCCCGGGGCAGTCGCTGGGGGCATGTCAGTGATTTCCAGTCGAAGCCGGGAAGAAGCGGGGTGTGATCGGCGGGTGTCCGGCTTCGGATCGTCGTCGTCATGAGACCGATCCCGGCAACCGGGGGCTACCGCCTTCGGACAGCCTGCCCGCTGAGCGGCACAAAGATAACCATCATTGCAAACTCCGGGCTTATCGTCGAAGGGACGATTTGACCGTTTTCCCGGGCAGTGGCGACGTTTCGCAGGGAATCCGCTGCCCGGGCGTTGCTCTTCCTCCCGGGGCGTTGGCCTCTTCCCGCCTGCCCGCCTCCCGGAAGACTCCCGGGGGCGTGCAGACCGGGGTTCGCTGCCCCCCCAATCGGGTACCCGGTTCCCGGACAGCACACTACCTGCACACACCAGGAGATCAGGATGAATCCGGCTCAACTCTATCGCCGCCTCGGGGCAACCCCGGTTATCAACGCCGCCGGCTACCAGACGGTTCTCGGCGGGTCGCGCCTCTCACCGGCGGTGCAGGAGGCGATGGCGGCGGCCAATCGCCACTACGTCGAGATGGAAAGGCTGCTTCTTGGCACCGGGGAGGAGATTGCCGGCCTGCTCGGCTGTGAGGCGGCGATGGTGACCCCTGGCTGCGGGGCGGCGCTGGCCCTGGCGTCGGCGGCCTGCATGTCGGCCGGGAATCCCGGCCGGATGGAGCAGCTGCCCGACACCACCGGCATCCCGAACGAGTTCCTGCTGCAGGCGCGGCAGCACTACCACTACCAGCGCTGCCTGACCATCTTCGGCGGGGTGCTCGTCGACGCCGGAGACGAAACCGGCACCTCGACGGCCCAGCTGGAGGGCGCGGTCAGCGGAAACACCGCGGCGATCCATTACTTCGCCTCGGGTGACGAGGACGACTCTATTCTCGACCTCGAGGGGATCATCTCCGTGGCCGCCCCGAGGGAACTGCCGGTCACGGTCGACGCCGCCTACCAGGTCTACCCCCTCGAGACCATGCGAGGTCTTGCCTCCTCCGGCGGCCTCGCCGGTTTCGGCGCCAAGTACATCGGTGCCCCCAATTCCACCGGCATCCTGTGCGGTCCCCGGGAGCTTCTCGAAGCAGCTTTCCTGCACAGTTTCATCGGCTTCGAGACCAGCGACTACGAAACTCTGGGGCGTCCCCTGAAGCTCGACCGCCAGGAAATCGTCGCGGTTATCGTGGCGCTCAGGGAATGGTTGGCCATGGACCACGAAGCCCGCATCGCCGAGCACTGGGTCAGGGCGGATCGCATCATCGACGGTCTCGACGGGGTTTCCCATATCGAAGCGGCGCGCCACGTGGAGGAGAACAGCCTCAGCAACGGCGTCCTGGTGACCCTCGACGAGCAGGCCCTCGGGAAGACGGCCGGCGAGGTCGTAGCGGCGCTGAAAGGGGAGGACCCGGGCATCTGGACGCGCCGGTACGGTGCGCGCATCCGCGTTGCCGTGGCGCACCTGATAGAAGACGAGGTCGACACGGTCATCGGGCGGCTCAGGCACCACCTGGCAGGGTAAACGGCCACCCTCCATCCGTTTTCTGAAACAGAAACGGCGTGCTCAATTGGCACGCCAGGTGGAGTTCGGAAGCAAGGTGAGTCAGGAGGAGAGACCCACCGGCGCTGCTATATCTCGCCGGTGGCGGCGTAGATGCGGACCAGGGCGATCGACTCGCTTATCGTTTCCTCTTTGAAGCTCTGTCGCTCCCATTGCAACCCTGCATTGAGAGTGAGCTTGTATCCGAGGTAGGCGGAAGAATTGGAGAACAGGCAGGCCAGGACCAGGCTGCGGAAGTCGTCGGTGACACCGCTCTGGGGGATTTCCGGAACTCCTTCGAGGTTTTCGAAAACGCTGAACTCCAGGCCGAAGTCGAGCCAGGTCTCGGGAAGTATCGAGTAGCGGGTTATCAGGAAAACCGTCTCCTGAATATCCCGCTTCAGTGGCAGACCGGCGCGGCTGGACACCTCGCGCCTGAAAGTGCTTTTCCACTTGGGATAGAAAGTCAGGCTCCCGCCCCAGTTGAACTCGTAGTCCGCCTTGTGGACCCAGCCGAAGAAGGAGCGGTTGCGCTTGAGGTCGGCCTGCTCCCCGCGCTGCCGGTAGAAGTCCCATTTCAGCCTGGTCGAAAGGTTCGTCCTCGGAATGCCCAGGTACCTGGCGTCGAGATACAGGTTGTTGATGAACGTATCCTGAGCGTCGAGGGGATCGCTGAACCGCGACAGGCCCTCCGGATCGGTCCAGCGAAGGCGGTCCTCGGCGATGTTGTCCCTGGCGCTCCTGGCGTACTCGAACAGGGAGAACTGGAACCCGGGGTAGCGCCAGCGGCCGGTCAGCATCCCGTATTGAGTCCGGTTGCGGCGCCCGCTGGTCTGCTGCTCCTGAAACAGCCGTCCGACCGTGGCGTTGAGGTTTTTGAGCAGCGCGAGACCGCCGTACACGTTGTATCCTTTGCGGTCCCGCTCGAACGGGTAGTCGGGAAGATCGTCGTCCTCGAAGCGGTCGACGATGGTGTTGTTGTTCATGTCGACGCCGAACAGGAATTCAGGGGCGTCGACTCCGTAACGAAGGAACGGTTCGACGTAATCCGGTTCCAGGTTCCGGTTCTGGTTGAAGTCGGAAACGAAGTCGTTGTTCTCGTCGAGGCCGGGGAATATCTCGGAGTCCGTGCCGTTGACCGCCCCGATGTCGCCCACGAACATGGTCTGTCCCGACTGACCGGCGCGGGTCCAGTCGGCGAAGCGGTCCTGGTCGTCGTTGTCGTCGACGAATTCGAAGCGGTGGCGGGTATCCGCGCTGTAGTCGATGCCCCCGTTGGCGTTGGTGATGAAGGCCGAGGTGTTGTAGTCTGGATCGATGGAGAAGACTTCCCCGTAGGCGAACCAGGGGGAGTAGGCCCAAGAGGCCGTAGCGTAAGCCGCCTGACCTTTTTCTTCTATGGAATCGAGTTTGCGGAAGTTCTGGTTCGGGTAGCGGCTGAAACGGCGGTTGAGGGCGTATTCGGCGCGCAGGTCGACTCCGCGCACGTTGGTCAGTTCGAAATCCATGCCCATCACTTCGTTGGCCGTCGGCAGGCCGTACTCGAACCGGAGGAACCGCTGGTTGGAGCCGTCGACGATGTTGCCGCGGGCCTGGAATACCGGCAGAAAGATGTTCTCGCCCAGTCTGTCGAGCTGCTTGTTGGAGCTGACCTCGACGCGGTAGTCGTTGGCCATGATCAGCTCGAATTCCAGCTTTTTCGCGTCGCGGAAGCTGGGGGTCTCATCGGTCGCCCGGAATTTGTTGCGGATGTCGTAGGTCAGCAGGACCGCGTCGGTTCCCCTCGCCTTGAGGACGCCGTCCTCGCGGATCCCGCCTTCGACCAGCGGATCGATATCCTGAACGGCGCCGTCGACCAGCACCCGCTCGAGGAAAAGGACCGCACCCGATTCGGGCGTCTCGGGGGAATCGTCGACAATCCGGATCACGATGGTTTCGATGTTGCCGGTGTTCTGCGACTCGGTCAGGACTCCTTTGAGCGAGTTGTCGTCGAGGCTGACGTCGTTGTCGGCGTGGTGGGCGTTCACGTAGGTGAGGCCGAGAGACGCGAAATCGCCGACCTGGGCGACGCCCCTTCCCGCCAGGATCCGGGTGGAGTTGCGCACGCTGACGTCGGTCCTGCTGACGGCGTCGGCGGGCGCGCTGGCGCGGGAGCTGATAACCGTGAAGCCGTACTTGTCGGTCTGGAAATCCCACTGCATGCCGTTGAAAACCGGCTTCGAGAACGTCAGCGGGGTCAACGTGGTGCGGATGCCGTCGCTGACCGTGAAGGAGGTGTGGAACTGGCCCTTGTGGGCCGACGAGACGACGAGGTTGCTGAACCAGGAGCGGTACTCCGTCGACTTGAAGATCCTGCTGCCTGCCGGCAGCGGGTTGTTTTCGGTCCAGTCGAAAATGCGCCAGCCCCGGGAGATGTACACTCCGAACGGGTTGTACTGCCTCGCTCCGTTGATCTCGGAGCTGACGTAGTTGAGGTAGGGAACGTTGGCGAAATTGGAGTAATCCCAGCTCCGCCAGCGGTACTCGTAGTAGAGGCTTTGCGGGAGAAGCCACTTCCTGAGGGTTGGAGCCATGGCTCCGGCGTGGCTTTCCGGGCCGTAGATGCCGACTTCGGCCACCTCGCGGTGGGCGGGCGGAAACTGCCCCTCCGCGACCTTGGGGAGCATGGTCGCGGCCAATGATAATTGTATGAATAACAGTATGTTACGGGAATTGATCGACATGCGGAACGCAGTCCGGCTGCCAAGTGATATAGGGCGAAATGCCCCTTCCGTCAAGGGATACTTCGCGCCCGGAACGGTCGCCTCCCGGTCGCCGGATCGGGGCGTCCGGCAACGGGAGAAAGGGATTTGACGGGGGGCCCCGATCCGCCATATTCGGCGACCATGAAGCTGCTGTTCGACGGCCACCTCGACCTCGCGCTCTTCGCCCTAGCCTGGAACCGGGACATAACCGAGACCACCTCCCGGATCAACCGGCGCGAATTCCACATGTCCGGGTTCGGCCGCGGCTGCGCCAACGCCAGCCTGCCGCAAATGCGCCGCGGGGGCGTGGCCGTCTGCGTCTCCACTGTCGCCGCCAGGGCCAACAGGGAGGTGCAGCCCGCCGAGGGCCACAAGCGCACCGACCTCGATTTCGGTACCCAATCCATGGCATACGCCTGGGCCCAGGGGCAGCTCGCCTACTACCGCGCCCTGCAGCGGCAGGGTGAGGTCGCCCTGATCGCAACCGCTGCCGGGTTGCGGTCCCACTGGCAGAGCTGGAGCCAGGCGGAAACCAGGGATGACCTGCCCGTCGGCATCATCGTATCGATGGAATGCGCCGACCCCATCGTCGAGCCCGCGCAGGCCGCCGACTGGTACGCCGACGGGGTGCGCTCGGTCAGCCTCGCCCACTTCGGACCGGGTCACTACGCCCAGGGCACCGGCGCCGACGGGCCGTTGACCCGCAAAGGGTTCGAGCTGCTGCGCGAGTTCGAGCGGGCCGGCATGGTCCTCGATCTCACGCACACCGCCGACCAGGCCTTCTTTCAGTCCCTGGATTCCTTCGGCGGTCCGGTGATCGCCAGCCACACCAACTGCCGCGCCCTGGTTCCCGGAGACCGCCAGTTTTCCGACGAGCAGCTGAAGCTGCTGATCGAGCGGGACGCCGTCGTCGGCTCCGCTTTCGACGCCTGGATGCTGGTGCCGGGCTGGGTGGTCTACGAGTCAGAGCCCGGGGACCTGCGGATGGAGAAGGTGGTCGACCATATCGACCACGTCTGCCAGCTCGCCGGCAACGCCTGCCACGCGGCCATCGGCACGGACACCGGCACCACCGACCACATGCCCGTGGATTACCGGACCAGCGCCGACCTGCGCAGAGTCGAGGAGATTCTCGACAGCCGCGGCTACTCCGACGGCGATATCGACCGCATCCTGCACCTGAACTGGCTGGAGTTCTTTCTCCGCCACCTGCCGCAGTAGGATTCCCATCAGCTCCACCCTGCTTCTCGTTCTGGCGGTCGTTACCTCCTTCCTGTTCGGCCAGCTCTTCAAGTGGTCGCAGCGCCGCGGCTGCTTCGGACCGTTGGTGGTCACCGTCAACTACCTGGTCGCCGCCGCGGTCCTGGCGGCGTACCTGCAGTGGCGGGGCGGAATCGAGCTGGGGTCCACGGTGGTCCTCGTCGGGGGAGTAACCGGGTTTTCCTTCATGGTCTCGATGTTCCTGATGACCTGGGCCCTCGAGGTTTCCGACGCCGCTGTCGTCCTCACCGCCTTCCGCCTGTCGATCGTCGTGCCGATCGCCGTTTCCGTGCTGTTGTGGAACGAGGAGATATCGGCGCGGCAGCTCGTCGGCGTCTCCATGGCGATGGTTTCGCTGGTGCTGATGAGCGCCGGAACAAGGGGCCTGGGCATGCGGGGGGTGGTGCCACAGGCGGTTCTCGCGGCAGGGGTCTGCCTGCTCCAGGGAGTGAGCCACACCTGCGCGCGCTGGGTGCATCACGCCGGCCTCGACGGCCATGAGCTCGAGGTGCTGCTGGTGACCACCGGCAGCGCCGGCATGCTCGGGGCTCTGGCCTTAGGGTTCGCGGGCAGGTCCCCGACCTGGGACGGGGTGCGCATGGGGGTGGGCATTGGCGTCTTCAACGCCCTGGCGCTGGCGATCTTTCTCATCACCCTGGCGCGCCTCTCGAGCGCCCGGTTCTTCCCGATCGCCGGCTGCGCCGTGGTGATCATGGACATCCTGTTCGCCCGCGCGGTCTGGCGGGAAAGGGTTTCCCCGCTTACCGCCGCAGGGGCCGCGGCCGGCGCCGGGTCGATGCTGCTGGTGTTCTGAATCAGGCGCGGCCGGGGGTGCGCCCGTTCAGCAGCGCCTCGATGTTCTCGCCAGGGTGGCTCGGAGGTCCGAGGAGAGCGCGCTCCAGCGCCGACAGCTCGATCTCCTCCCACTGGGGGTTGTAGCTGTGGAGGTGGGACGAAGGGGAGTAGAGGTAGCGCAGCAGCCGCCGTTCGTGGGCGGCTTTCCAGGGCAGGGTCCCGTGGGTGAGGGCCTCGGTGAAGATCACCGCGTCGCCGGCCCGCATCGGGATATGGCGGATGCACCCGAGGTCGACTTCGAGGCGGCGCACTTCCAGGGGGCAGAGGTAGTTGGCCTTGTGGCTCCCCGGGATGCAGGCGAAGCCCCCGTCCTCAGGACCGACCTCGCCGAGGGAGTAGCTCACCGACACCAGGCCGTTGTTCATGCGCCCGTTCTCGAAGCGGTGGTAGAAGACGTCGCGCATGTGGTCGAGCTCGGGGGTGCCCCCGCCGTGGAAGATGAACCCCTCGCTGCCCCGGGTCATGCTGATGCCCGCGGTGCCTGCCATGCGGAAGCGGGGGCCGATCACCTCCACCATCGCCCGCAGGATGCCGGGGAGGGTGACGACTTCGCGGAACACCCTGCACCAGGGCTCCTCCCAGAACAGGAAGTTGCCGAAGTCGCCGCGGCCGTGGTCCCCCACGAGGCCTTCGGCGGCGCGCCCGCCCTGCTCCTCGAGGCTGCCGTCGAGGGCCTGCTCGCGGGTGCGGATGTGGATCTGGTCGCGGTTGTGATCGATCGCCTCGTTCATGGCGTCGACCTGCCCCGGGGTCAGGGCCCCGGGGACGAGGATGTAGCCGTTGAGATCGAACAGGTATTTCTCGTATGCGGTCATGGCTCCGGATCAGAACGGCGCATTGGAATAGGAAGGGGAGGCCGCGTAGCGCTCGGTGGCCATGTCGAGGGTGATCTCCATCCCCGGGGGCAGGGTAACGGCGCAGTGGGTCGAGTTCACCTCGGCGGTGCGTTCCTCCAGTTCCGTCGGCGGCGTGGAGGGGCCGGCGTACCCGCCCAGCTCCCCCGGCCACACGCTGGTGCGCCCGAGGCTCTTCACCGTGCCGAACCGGTGCTCGCCGAAGGCGCCGGCCTGCAGGATGAGGTCGCGCGTCTCCGTGCCGCCGAGGTTCACCAGGCGCACCACCGTGCGCTCGGCCTCGAGCTTCTCCACCAGCGCCGCGACGTCGGGCGGCAGCCCCGGGCGGCGCTGCTGCGCGTCGAAGTAGCGCAGGCGCGCGTGCAGCAGGCCGCCGTTGTAGACCTGCTGCGGCGCCCCGAGGGTGAGCTGCACCAGCGCCTCCGAGGAGACGGGGTTGGCCCACTGCCAGTGGTGAACGTGGTGCCGGGTGCCGACCGACTGGTCTTCCCGCACGAGCGCCAGGCGCCGGCGCACGATCTGCTCGGTGGCGTGCAGGATGCGCTCGGGATAATCGGGGTTGGCCCCCGCCAGGAACCGCACCCAGGGGGCCTCGTGGCCGGCGTCGGTCTTGCCGTGGGAGGCGCTGACCCTGTTCCAGCCGTCCCCGCTTTTGGCGCGTATTTCCTCGATCCGGCTCCAGTCCTCCTCCGCCATCGACAGGTTCCACAGGGCCATCGGCCAGACCGGGGACGGCGGCGACCAGTCGAACCAGCCGGCATCGCCGTAGCGTTGGGGAACCATGAAGGTTTCGCCGCCGCCGGAGGGACCGCCGTCCGACTGCCCCGGTCCGAGCCTGTCGCGGGCGTCCTCCCGGCGCAGCTCACCGAGCTCGAGGATGCGGTCGATCTGGCCGCGGGGCAGGTCGAGGTAGCTCGAGTCGCGGGTCAGCAGGAAGGCGTTCGCCCCGGCGTCGAACACCGCGGCGATCAGGGTCGCGAAGCCGTGCGGCCAGGTCCAGCCGTAGAGGCCGCCGTACCAGTTGCCGTTGCAGTACTCCCCGACCTCACCCGACAGGCCGACGTTGTCGGGGATCAGGCCGCCGTTCTCCTCGGCCCTGCGCATCCAGGCGCCGGTGTACTCGACCACCCAGTCGCGGTACTTCTCCTCGCCGCTGACCAGGAAGGCGTTGGTCACCAGGGTGGTGATCGACAGGTTCGAGGCGACGTCGCCGCGGCTGTGGCGGTCGTACATCGCCTGCCCCATGGCCCTGGCTTTCCGCGGGTCGCCGAGGTCCTTCACCGTCTCTATGCCGGGCAGGTCGAAGAAGGGGAGGCTGTAGCGCTCCATGGTGCCGCCGAGAGGGGCATAGGAACGGTTTTCCCGCGATTCCGGCGGGGCGATCCAGGCGCCGCGGCTGCCGTTGAGGGGGGACATGACGATGCGGCGCTCCGGGTCGTAGCTGACCGCCTCGGGGTCCTCGTTGAGGTAGAAGCCGGCGAAGCGGCGGGCCCTCTCCCTCCATTTTTCCGCCCGCGGACTGGCGAGGCAGAGGTTGTAGAAGAAGATGTCGCTTTCCGACTGGTGGAAGTTGTCCTCCTTGATCCCGTACTCGTTGTGCACGGCGCCGAGTCGGGTGAGCTGCCGGGTGATCGCCTCCCACTGCCGCTCCGCCAGGGAGAGCATGTGCTCCGCCCCGCCCATCATGTAGATCGCCGGCCAGCTGAAGAACGGCTCGTAGTAGTCGTCGCAGCTGCCGCCGCCCCATTCGTCCCGCCAGATGAACTCGCCGTCGTCGCGGGTGAAGTGCTCGAGAAAGGGGTGGACGGAGTCGTTGAGGAGGTCGATGAGGTGGCGTTCCCAGACCGCCCATGACGGCAGCTCGGAAACAGGGACGTCGGCGGTGATGCGGGTGTCGGTCATGGGGCTCTTTCGGCTACTGTCCGGTGGCGCGGAACAAGGTTCGCTGCTCGTCGCTCATGTCGAGGGCGAATTCCGGCAGCTGGGAGCGGTGGTACCCCGGCCCGTGGGCCTGGAAACCGGTGTTGTACTTGTAGATGAGCGAGCGCCGCTGGTGCTCCCCCTGCCAGACCAGGGTGCCGTGGGTGACCGCCTCGGTGAAGATGACGGCGTCCCCCGGCTCGGTGTGGATCTCCTTCACGTAGTCGCGGTACTGCTCGTACATCGCCAGGCTCCCCGGCATCGGGAAATGGCTCTTGTGGGACCCCGGAACGATGGCGAGGCCGCCGTCGCCCGGGCCTTCGGCGGCGAGCTGGAACTCGACCACGGTGAGGCCGCAGAACATCCGGCCGTACTTGAACTCGTAGGTCTGCGAGAAATCCTGGCGCTCGACCGCACCGCCGTGGAGATAGTGGCCGCCGTTCCCCTTGTCCATGGCGATCAGCAGGGGGCCGTGGTCGAGGCGGGGTTTGTCGAGCAGCTCCCCCAGAAGGGGTGTGATGCGCGGGTGCACGAGCAGCTCGCGGAACGGCTCGCACCAGGGGCGCTCCCAGGCCAGCATCCCCTCCATCCACTTCTGCTTTGCAGTGCCCCCGAGGACCCGGGAATCCCCCTCGAGTCTGCGCCCGGTCTCGAAGAAGGTGCCGGCGTGGCGGTCGATCGCCTCGTTGCAGCGGGCCACCTCCTCGGGGGAGAGCACTTCCCTGAGCACCAGGTACCCCTTCAGGTCGAAGAGGAATTTTTCGTCGTCGTTCACCGCTGCCCTGCCTTTGTCAGACCGGAGCGCGCAGCATGCTCCGCTGCTCTTCCGTCATGTCCTGGATGTAGTCGGGGTACGACACCTTGAGGCGGGAAAGCTCACCCCCCTGGTACGCGGGGTTGTATCCGTGCAGCAGGGTGCGCCGCTGATGGCTGCCGCGCCACACCATGGTGCCGTGAATGGTGGTCTCGGGGAAGATCACCGCGTCCCCGGCCCTGACCTCGACCTCGACGATCTCCTCCTGGTGGTCCTCGTAGTCCCTCAGGCTCTGCGGGATCGGGTAGTTGGCCTTGTGCCCGCCCGGAACCACCGCCAGACCCCCCTCCCCGGGTCCCTCGTCGGCGAGGGGGAACTCGACCAGAAGAAGGCTGCAGTGGATGTTGCCGAACTTCGCCGAGTAGGAGAAATCGAAGCCCTGCCGGTCGACGCGGCCTCCGTGCATGTAATGGCCGGCGCACCCCGGATCCATGACGATGAGCCGGGGCGGCCCGGAGGTGCGGTAACCGGGGCCGAGCAGCTCGCTGAGGTAGGGCTTGACCGCCGGCTGGACCATGAGCTCCCGGAACGGCTCGCAGTGGGGTTTCTCCCAGGCGATCATCTCTTCGCACCACTTCTGCCTGACCTCGCTGGTCAGCGCCTTCGAATCCCCTTCGAAGCGCCGCTCGTGCTCCTCGAGCTCGTCGAAGTAATGGTCTATGGCGCGGTTGGCGCCGGCGATGAGGTCCGGATCGACAACGTCCCTGAGGACGAGGTAGCCGGTGAGGTCGAAGAGGTATTTCTCGTCGTCGGTCATCGGGTCAGTCCCTTCGCGTGCAGAGGATCGTCAAATCCCGCTCCGGCCGCTACTGCCCCGGAAACGGAGGGACATGCGCCCGGGGCGGGCCCGGAACGAAGGCAGGGCCGGCACGAAGGCAGGGCATCCGCGCCGGTTCCCCCGGGTTGCCGGCGCGGCAGTCGGGAGCCGATCCCCCGCCTTGCATCCCCTGAAGGGCTCCTGGACGGAACGAAAACCGACTGCCTCGAAGATCCATTCCCCGTCGCCCGGGGTCCCCGGTCCCGGCCTGTTGCGGCCGGGGATTGCATATGGGGATTGCATATATTGATTGCAAACTTTCCCGGCAGCGGCGCATGTCGCGTTTCGGAATCGAGCGGGATCTTCCGAGCATCGGCTCCCGGAGCGGACAAGGTACGCCGAACCGGCGGTGCGGCAATGTCGAGGGGCGGGGCCTGGGAGCCCGCCGGCAGCAGCGCGCGCTGCGTGGGGAGCCTGAGAGTCACCATGAAAGGAATGCTCTTCAGCGGAACCATCGGCATCATGGCTGCCGCGGCCGCCGGCCCTCTCGTCCATCCCGACCGGGCTTCGGCGGAAATCGAGCTCTGGCAACTGGGAGGTGACTCGGGATTTGAATGGAACGAGTTCTCAGAGCCGGCGGCAAACATCCTGATGGATGACTTCACCACCCCGGCTGCGCTGCAACCGCGCGAGCTCGATCCCGGGGTGAACATCGTCACCCAGCTGGGACCCTGGTACGGCTACAAGTTCCCCGCGGACCTGGAGTATCGCGAAGGGCAGCCCCGCATCTGGCGGGGGATCAACAGTATCCTGCAGCACCTGCTTCCCGTGCAACTCGTCGACGGCGATCCGCAAACCGCATTCGTGATGACCAATGCGTTTGCCGTCGTCCTGGACGAATTCTACACACTGGACATGGGGGGCAGGATACCCGCCGAGCGTTTCCGCTTCTATCCTCCGGAAGGAATCGACCACATTACCGATCAGCCGTACCGCCCGTTTTACAACCCCACCGCCTTCGAACTGTCGGCAACCAACGACCCCCGGGCAGTACTGGACGAAGGGATCGGGAGGTACATCCATCCCGAATGGGGGACTGCCACTATCCCGCCGTATCGATCCCTGGAAAAGGTGTTGTTCACGACCAGGCAGCATTACGAACCTACTGGCGTCATCGACATCACCTTTCCGTTGCAATACCAGCGTTTCTTCCGCATACGGGCGTTTCCCGAGGCAGACGAGGTCTGCAGGGCCAGCGGCCTCGATATCGACGAGATCTGGAGGCAGTACGGCCACGCCTTCGGGCCTGACTGGCTCGACTTCCCGTGCATCCGCCGGTTGGGATGGGGGGAACTGGAGATCTACGGCCGCGGTTTCGTGCCCGAGGCGTCGTGGGAATCCCGGGTGCTGGATCTGGGGGGGGAGTTCAACACCGGCCGGGTGATCATTGCGGCGAGCACCTGGCGCCGCCAGGAGGAGGGGCCGCTGGTTCACGCTCCGGATGCCGCCGCCAGAGCCGAGGTGGAGTTGCGCACCGGTGTTGACGACGATCCGGTAGCCTGGTTCACCTTCAACAAACGCGGCGGCCATGTCGAGGTAACCGCCGAGGAGTACAGATCGCTGAGGGTCAACCGGCCCGAGATCGACCCCAGGCAGGTCGGCTTTCGCGGTCCTGTCTCTCACGACCACGAGAACTGGAGCTTCTGGTCGGCGCCCATGACAGAATCGGGATCCCGGCCGCGGGTGCGGCCGGGCCGCTACCTGCAGCTGCGGGTGAAGCTGCGGACCGACAAGCTGTGGGAGTTCCTGCGCCTGGACTCGCTGGCGGTGGAGATCTCTCCCCTGCTGGCCGACCGGGTGGTGGCGGAAATAGCCGGTATCGGCGACCTGCACCCGGCGGGCAACCTGACCCGGGTGCGGGTCGGGGAAACGACCGGCTTCGTGTATGAAGTACGCGCCGAGTTCGACGGAGAGGAAAAGACCGGTTTCGACGCGGTGCGCCTGCTGACTCCTTCGCCGGCGGAGTTCCTCGGCCTGGAGATGGGAGACCCGCTGCAGGCGGTGGCGCCAGAGGAGGTGGTCGCCGAGGCGTCCGGTTTCACCCTGTATCTTCCGCGGCCGGTGACCCGGGGCGAACCGGCTTTTCGCATCTGTTTCGAGAGCGCCCTGTACGGGGCTTCCGGCACCTTCGGCGGGGAGGTGTTCGAGCGCGGCGGAGAAGGCCTTCCCCAGGCCGTGGAGGCCGGCGACGCCAGTTCCGAGGTCGGTACGAACCGCTTGCGTGTCGTGGCGGTTCCATCGTCGCTGGGTGAGGTCCTGGGGCCGGTTTCGGCGGATCCGCCGGTATTCACGCCGCAGGGGGACGGGGTCAACGAGCAGGTTCGGATCGGCTACTCGATGCTGCGGTTGCAGGAAGGGGTCGAGGTCGTGGTGGGGGTGTACACGATGAGCGGGTCCCGGGTGTGGTCGGCGCGTCTGGAAAGACAGGAGGTGGGCCGTCACTGGGTATCCTGGGACGGACGCGACGACCGGGGCGGGCTGGTTCCCCCGGGTCTCTACCTTGCCCGGGTGAAGGTCGCCACCAGCGAGGGAGATTTCGAGCGCCTGCAGCGCCTGGCCGTGGCCTATTGAATGGATCCGCCCACCACCCCTCCGCCGCCTGCTCGAGGTGGGACGATTTCCATACGCTGGCAGCACCTTGGCGACTTCGCCCTCGCGAGGGCCGGGGCCCCGGGCGGGATTCGCCGGCGGCCTGGCTGACGCGGCAGGGCCCCGGGTGACGCCCGAGGTCGAATTGCGCGAGGTCGAGCTCCAGGTGAGAAACTGATGGGCAGAAGCTGCCACCGGGCTCCGCCGATCCCGACTTCGGCCATACCAGCAGGTCAATGAGTAGAAAGGAGACAGACAATGCCGGGAATCGAAGTACTCGACAGCGGCCACATAGACCGCAGCGACTCCGCTTTTCCCACGGTGGTGAGACTGGACGGCGGCGACCTGGTCTGCGCATACAGCGTCGGCGGCGGAGCCCACGTTTCGGGGGGAACGCACTGCTCCCGGTCGACCGACGGGGGCCGCACCTGGTCGTACCAGGGGCCGGTCCTCGAGCCGACGGAGAACCCGCGGACCATCAACCATCTGCGTCTCAGCCGCACCGCGGACGGCGCCATCCTCGCCTACGGACAGCGGGACCAGAGGGACGAGTCGGGTAAAAGGAAAGAGGGCCTGCCCTGCGACCCCGTGCTTTGCCGTTCGACCGACGGCGGCCGCACCTGGTCGGCGCCGCAGGTCATCCCCTTCCAGCTGCCCGGCCCCTACGAGATCTCCAACTCCATCGTCGTCGCCGGCGACGGCGCCTGGCTGGCGCCGGCCGCTACCTTCCACAAGGGCCGCTACGGCGAGCGCGTGGTCCTGCACGAGTCCAGGGACCGGGGGGCCACCTGGCCGCGGATGCGCACCGTGTTCGAGGATCCCGGCGGGAAGATCGGTTACCTCGAACAGAAGGTGATCGAGTGCGGGCCTGGGCGCCTGCTGGCGATCGCCTGGGTGCAGGATTACGAGAGGGATACCGACCTCAGGAACCGCTACAGCTTCTCCGACGACGGCGGCCGCACCTGGGACGGCCCCTTTTCGACGGAGATCCAGGGGCAGACCATGACCCCGGTCTGGCTGGGGGGCGACCGCTTCCTCGTGCTCTACAACCGCCGCTTCGGCGAGCAGAGCGTGCAGATGTGCCTGGTGCGCGCCGCCGCCGGCCGCTGGGAGGTCGAGTTCGAGGGGACCATGTACGACGGCCGCGCCCGCCTCGAGCTGACCGGGGAGGTCAGCAGCCAGGAGCAGATCGCCCTGATCCGCTTCGGTTTTCCCACGGCGGTGCGCCTCGATGATGAGACCTTTATCGCCACCCACTGGTGCGAGGAGGAGGGGGTTTGCGGCATCCGCTGGACGCGGCTGCGGGTTGCCTGAAGCCGGCGGCTCGCGAATCGCCTTGCGGTCACAAGACCTTCCGGCCCCGGCCGGCGATGTATCCTGGCGCGGTTGTCGGCCGCCCGGCGGAATTGCCCGACCCTGAAAAGACCTTCCTGCCCGGGCCGATGATGCTTCGAGTCCGCGGCCGCCCCCAATCCCCGCCGGAAGTCGCCGACCCCGCCGGCCTTGCGGCCCCTTCCTCGTTTGCCGGCGGTGTCTTTAATTGAGTCCCCGCAAGGGACCGCCATTTGCAAATACGAAGAGCCCGGCCAGCCGATTTCCTCGCCGTCGCCGCCCTCGACCGCGAGGCCTGGAAGCAGGGAGAGAACGCCGAGTTCATCCCCGACGGCGAGCACGCCTGGCGCATCTGGATCGAGCACGCCGTCGTCTTCTGCGCCGAGAGCGGAGGCCGCCTCGTCGGGGCGGTGGTCGCCTTCCCCTGCACGAGCGGCTCCTACTGCCTGCACAAGGTGTTCGTAGAGGCCGGCCTGCGCGGGCGGGGGATCGGCAGCCGGCTGTTCGACCAGCTGCTCGAGGAGATCGACGCCATGGGCCTGCCGGTGTTCCTCACGGTTTCTCCGGGCAACGACGCGGCCCTGGCCCTGTACGAGAAGTGGGGCTTCACCGAACGGCGGTTCGTCCCCGGGTATTACCGACCCAGCGAGGACCGGTTCGTGCTGACGAGACCCGCCGTTTCCCGCGCGCGAAATCAAGCGTAGGAGGCCGGGATTGAGGGAAAAACCGCACAGATGAAGGGTTTGGGATTCACCGCGATTTGCCCCTCAAAATAAGGCGGCGGCGGATTTGATCGGACTGGCGCAGGCAGGCACGAAAACGACAGGGAGAACAACCGAGAGATGAGCGAGTCCCGCACAATCAGGGCCGGTGTGCTGGGGGCGGGCAACTTCGCCAACAACCAGCACCTTCCCAACCTCGAGCGCATCGAGGGAGTCGAGGTCGCCGCCATCTGCGACGTCGATGAGGAGAAGGCGCGCCGGACCGCAGAGGCATTCGGTATACCCGCGGTGTACACCGACGGGCACCAGATGATCGACAGGGAGCAGCTCGACGCCCTGTGGTCGATCGTGCCGGCTTACACGCGCACCGACATCGAGGCGACCGCGGCCTCAAAGGGGATTCACCTGTTCAGCGAGAAACCGCAGGCGATGACGATGCAGGTCGCCCGCCGCATCGACGAAGCGGTGCGCGAGGCCGGGGTGATCAGCACCGTCTGCTTCCGCGAGCGCTACCGGCCGATCTTCATGGAGGCGAAGCGGCTGCTCGCCGGCAGGGAGGTCGTCCACATCCGCTTCCAGAGCGTCTCCGGCCTGCCGGTGCCGCCCTCGGAGGAGGCGGGGTGGAGCGCACAGCTCGACAAGGGGGGGACCTCCTGGTTCGACTGGGGCCCGCACGCGGTCGACTACTGCCGCTACATGAGCGGCCTCGACGTCGCCGCCGCGCAGTGCTTCTTCAACCACCCCGGACGCCACCCGGTGCCGACGTCGGCGTCGTTCAACTTCTCGATGTCGAACGGGGCGACCATGACGATGAGCTTCGTCGCCGCCTCCGCCGGCAAGCCCGCCGACGAGCCCTACTTCCTCCTCTACTACGAGGGCGGCTACGTCGGCGTCCACAACTACAGCCACATCGACATGAACGGCGAGCGCGTCTTCGAGGGGGAGGAGTACAACCCCTGGTTCGAACTCGACCGCCGCTTCTGCGAGGCGGTGCGCAGCGGCGACGACAGCGGCCTCCTCAACGACTACCACGACGGCCTCTACTCGCTGGCCCCGGTGCTCGCCGGCTGGGAATCGGCGCGCCGCGGGGGAGAGCCGATCGACATCGCCGGGTTCATGCAGAAGTAAGCGACGAAAAGACGAAAGGCGATCACGTGAAGACCATGACGAAGGGGGCCGCACACCGCCCTGACCGGGCCAAAGCGGTCCCTGCTCTCCATCCCGCCCGCAAGACCCCGCCCCTGCTCGGCTTCGCCGCCGCGGCGGCCCTGATCCTGATCGCCGGCAGGGCAGGCGCCCAGCAGTTCGACTGGACGATCCAGTCCCTGTGGCAGGCCGGCTCCATCAACCACGGCGTCTTCGAGCAGTTCTGCGAGAACGTCGCCGCCCTGACGGGCGGCCGCCTCGCCATCACCCCGGTGCCGGTCGGGACCCTCGTCGCCTACAACGAGACCCTCGAGGCGGTCGGCTCCGGCATCCTCGACGGCCACCAGAGCGGCCCGGGCTACTCTGCGGGGAAGGACGCCGGCTTCGCCATGCTGTCGGAGTTCCCCGGGGCCTACGAGAACGCCTACCAGATGCAGATGTGGTTCGAGTACGGCGGCGGCAAGGAGCTTGCGCGCGAGCTCTACGGCCGCTTCAACCTGTTCTACGTCGGTTCGGTCTGGCACGGGATGGAGTCGATCCCGTCGAAGAAGCCGCTGCTCTCGGTCGACGACCTCAAGGGGGTGAAGATGCGCATCCCCGAGGGGCTGAATCAGGAGATCTTCAAGCGCATCGGCGCGGCCCCGGTCAACATCCCGGGCAGCGAGGTCTACACCTCCCTCGACCGCGGCGTCATCGACGCCACCGACTGGGGGACCCTGGGGATGAACGTCGACCTCGGCTACCACAAGATCGCCCCCTACCAGATCTACCCGGGTTTCCACTCCCTGCCGATGGGGGACGTCGCCGTCAACATGGACCGCTGGAACGAGCTGCCCCCCGACATCCAGGCGATCCTCGAGGCGGCGGTGCGGGACTTCGCGCGCCAGATGATCCAGGAGATGGCCGAGGCGGACGCCGCCGCCGCGCAGACGGCCAGGGAGCAGGGGGTCGAGCTGGTGACCTGGAACAGGGAGGAGCGCCTCCGCTTCCGGGTCATCGCCACCGAGGTGCTCAAGGATTTCGCCGAGCGCAGCGAGATGGCGCAGCGGATCTACGATTCCCATCTCGCCTATCTCGCAAAACTGGGGCTGATGTGAGCGAGCCCCGGCTGGACCGGGCAGTCCGCGGCATCGGCGAGGCGACCAGTCTGGTATTCCTCGCCGCGGTGGCGCTGACCTTCTACGAGGTCATTCTGCGCTACTTCTTCAACGCCCCCACCACCTGGGTGCACGAAGTCAGCATCTTCCTGACCGCTGCGGCCTTCATCATCGCCGGCTCCTACACCCTGCAGCGGAAGGACCACATCCGCATCAGCCTCGTGTTCGACATGCTGCCGGCCCGCGGACGGCGCCTGCTGACGGTGGTCAACCTGCTGATCGCCCTCTATTTCCTCTCTGCCCTGCTGTACGGGGCCGCGGTGCAGGCGGGCAAGTCGCTGGCGGTCATGGAGCGCACCGGCACCGCCTCCGACCTGCCGATCCCGGTGACCCTGAAGACGCTTCTCGCCGCCGGGGTGGGCCTGATGATCCTCCAGGGCCTGGCGCAGTTGTGGCGCGTCCTGCGGGACAGGGAGGGCGGCTGATGGACATCGGCCTGCTGACCCTCGTCATCGTCCTGGCGATGGCGGCGCTGCTGGTCATGGGCCTGCCCCTGGCGTTCGTCACCGGGGCGGTCGCGGTTACGGTCGGACTGCTGAAGTTCGGCCCGGTTGTGCTCGGCCTGATCTCGAGCCGCATCTACAGCTTCATGAGCGAGTACGTCCTCGTGGCGGTGCCGATGTTCATCCTGATGGCCTCGCTCATGGAGCGCACCGGCGTCGCCCGCGACCTCTACCGGGCCATGCACGTGTGGGCCGGGGGCCTGCGCGGAGGCCTCGCGGTGCAGACCCTGCTGGCGGCGATGATCATGGCGGCGATGACGGGAATCATCGGGGGGGAGATCGTCCTCCTCGGGATGATCGCCCTGCCGCAGATGCTGCGCCTGGGGTACAACAAGAACATCGCCATCGGCACCATATGCGCCGGGGGCTCGCTCGGCACGATGATCCCCCCGAGCGTGGTGCTGATCATCTACGGTCTGACCGCCAACGTCCCCATCGGCGACCTGTTCCTGGCGACCATCGCCCCGGCCTTCGTCCTCGCCGGGCTCTACCTGTTCTACATCCTGGTGCGCTGCAACCTCAACCCGCGGCTCGGGCCGCCGGCCCCGCCGGAGGAGCGGGACATGCCGGTCAGGGAGAAGCTCGCCCTCTTCAAGGACCTCGTCCTGCCACTGACGGTGGCCGCCTGGGTGCTCGGCAGCATATATGCAGGCATCGCCTCGGTAAGCGAGGCGGCGGGCATGGGAGTCGTCGGCACCCTCGCCGCCGCCCTGGTGCGCAGGGAGCTGTCCTGGAAAGTCGTGCGCGAGTCGATCCGGCAGACGATGAACACCTGCGGCATGCTGCTGTGGCTGACCTTCGGGGCCACGGCGCTGATCGGGGTGTACAACCTCCTCGGCGGGATGCGCTTCGTCCGCTCCGCGGTCACCGGGCTCGAGCTCGACCCGGTGTTCGTCATCGCCGTCATGATGGGCATCCTCGTCGTCATGGGCCTGTTCATGGACTGGGTCGGCATCCTCCTGCTCACGGTGCCGATCTTCGTGCCGATCGTCGTTGCCCTCGGGTACGACCCGGTCTGGTTCGGGGTGCTGTTCTGCATGAACATGCAGGTCTCCTACCTGTCCCCGCCCTTCGGCCCGGCCGCCTTCTACCTGAAAGGGGTGGCGCCCCCCGGGATCAGTCTGCAGGACATCTTCGCGGGGGTCCTGCCCTTCATCGTTCTGCAGCTTATAGGCCTGGGCCTGGTGCTGGCCTTTCCCGGCATCGCCCTGTGGCTGCCCCGCCTGGTCTACGGCGGGTAGGGCGGGGGTTCGCGGAAACCCGAAAACGGGGCTCGACCCGGACGCGCGGCTGTTCGACACCGGCCGCGCCGGAGCCCCGCCGCCGCGGCGTCTGCAAGCCCCGGCTTCCCACGGTCACGGTTTCTGTCCCTCGGGCATGCGGTAGCCCACGCGCGGTTCGGCAAAGAGGTAGGTGGGGTTGGCGGCGTCCTCGCCGAGCTTGCGGCGCAGTCTCTTGACGAGGGTGCGGACCGGACGCATGTCCCCGGAATGCCCCGGCCCCCAGATCCTTCGCAGCAGTTGATGGTGAGGCACCACCCGTCCGGCGTTGACCGAAAGCTCGAACAGCAGGTCGTACTCCGCCGGGGTCAGCTTCAGCGTACGGCCGGCCACGGTCACGCGGCGCTCGGAGTAGTCGACCGTCAGGTCGCCCAGCACATAGGGTTCGGTCGGTTCGGCCTCCCTGCCGACCTCGCCCCTGCGCAGGGCAGCCCGGACCCTGGCCACCAGCTCCGTAGGGGAGAAGGGCTTGACGATGTAGTCGGCGGCCCCTTTCTCGAAGGCCTGTGCGATGATTTCATCCCTTCCGTAGCCCGACAGGAAAATGACAGGCACGTCGGCCATGGCATGGAGGTCCCCCATCAACACGATGCCGTCGGTTCCGGGCAACACCAGGTCCAGCAGGACCAGGTGAGGCCGGTTCTCCTGCATGAGCAGGAGCGCCTCCTTGGGGTCGGCGCTCACTATCGGTTCGTAGCTCGCTCTGGAGAGCGCATTCCGCACGTACCTGAGCGTCTGCGGGTCGTCGTCCACCACGAGGATGCGCGCCCTCTCCCGCGCGTTCTTCCGGGAGCGCCGGGAGTATGGGGGCGGGACGGTTTCGGCCTCTTCGACCGCCGGGATCGTGAAGGTGAACCGGGCGCCCGTTCCGGGACCGCCGCTTTCGGCCCAGATGCGGCCCCCGAGGGCTTCCAGTATACCCTTGCAGATGGCAAGGCCCATCCCGGACCCGTCAGGCTCCCGCTCTCCCTCCCCGCCCCCGGCGACGAACTTTCTGAACAGGTGCGGTATCCGCTCCGGGGAAATCCCCCTGCCCTGGTCGGTGACGGATACCGCGACGTGGAGGTTCTCCCTGACGGCGGTAACGCGGATGGCGGACGATTCCGGAGAGTGTCTGGCCGCGTTTGACAGCAGGTTGCCCAGGACCTGGACGATGCGCCTCTTGTCCGCCATAACCAGCGGCAGGTCCGTGGGGAGGTCGATGTCGAGAGGGTTCCTGCCCCCGCCGCTCAGGAAGGTGTTCCTTGCCCGGTCGACCATGTCTGCGATTTCGGCGGGTTCGGGTGTTACCGGCAGCGTGCCGGTCTCGATACGCGCAACGTCGAGAAGGTCCCCGATCAGCTCCCGCATGCTGTCCGCCTGCTGCAGGATGATCAGGAAAAACTGGCGCATCTCCGCCGGGTCGAGGTCGGACGAGGCGTCCAGGAGGGCGCTCGCCGAGCCCCGGATCGAGGTCAGCGGGACCCGCAGCTCGTGGCTGACCATGCCGAGGAACTCGGCCCGCAACCGCTCCAGTTCCTCCAGGGCCGTCATGTCCTGCATGGTCACGACCACCGACTCCACCTCACCCTCCTCCGAGCGGATCGGTGTGGCGTTGATCAGTGTGGTGACCGAGCGGCCGTCCGGGACCTGGATGACGATCTCCTCGGCGCGGACCGTCTCCCCGATGCTCAGCGCCTGCGCCAGGGGGAACTCCTCAAGGGAGATCTCGCGCCCGTCCGCGCGGCGGAAGGTAACCACCTCGAGCAGCTGCTCCTTCGACTGGTTCGGACTGCGCAGGCCGTTGACGATTCTTCCCGCTTCCCGGTTGTACGACACCGGGACGCCGGTCCGGGCGTCGAAGACAATTACCCCCACCGGTGAAGTGTCGATCAGCGTTTCCAGATCGGCCTTTGCCCGGCGCTCCTCCCGGTAGCGGTGGGCGTTGGCTATTGCCAGGGCCGCCTGAGACGCGAACATCGCCAGGATCCCCTCGTCCTCCCGGCTGAAATTCTTTCCGGGTTCCTTCTTGGCGAGGTAGATGTTGCCCTTCCACTCGTCCTGGTGGCGAATCGGGGCCGCCAGGAATGATCCCATCTCCATTGGCGGGCGGAATTCGGGGATACCCAGCAACCGGGTGTAGCTGGCAAAGTCCCGGACTCTTCGGGGTCCTGGAATGCGGCAGAACTTCTCCTCCCGGGTCTTCTCCCGTAGATGCTGCGACTCCCGGACAGTCATGCCGGAGGCAATGAAGTCTTCCACCCGCCCTGAATCGTCAGAGGTGGCTATCACGCCGTAGCCGGCGTCGGTCAGCTCCCGGGCGCTGTCCAGAATCCCCTGCAAAACCGTATCCAGATCGAGGCTCTCGTTGATGCGCAGGCCGGCCTCGCTCAGGCGGGACAGGCGGTCCCGCAGCTCGGATATCTCCTGATCGCGCTTGTCGGTTTCAGTCATCGTCTCACCCCGAAATGAACCGAGTTCGCGGGTTTTCCCCGTCGTCAGGCTCGGCCGGACGCCGCAGGGGGCGATGGAGTCGTTCGCCCCGAATCGGGGCCACTATACCCGTGTCGAGCCATGACAGGCCAAAAGTTCGAAAAAGTCACTGAAATATCATCGATAAGGCCTTCATTGTCACCCGTTTTTTGCTGTCGTTATCTGCACAGGTCGCGTGTCCCTCCGATGTCCGGTATAACCCCGGAGCGGGGATCTGTTTATACCGGCAGGTGGGGCGGCTGGCAAGGAGACGAAACTTCCATGACTTCCGCTGTACTCACGAACGGCGACGGCGCCCATGTCCGGACGGAGGATCCCGACGGGGATCTCTCCCGGGCTGCTGCTCCTTCGCGGTTTCCGGCGACCCCGGAAGAGGACGGCAAACAGGAAGCATGCCCGCCGGTCCGACCCGGAGAGTGGTGGCCGCGAACGGTAGGAGGGGACCCGTGGCTGTGCAAGCACCGTGTGACTGAAGATCCCCAACTGGCTGCCGGGGGGTGAAGCGAGGCGAGGCTCTGCAGGTCGGTTCTTTCTTCCGTGTCGGCGGCCGGCCTGTTGGCCAGAACCTCCCGGCAGTCCATTTGCCGCTACCGGGGGCGAGAGGATGAAGTATCGAGGGCAACCGGGTATTCAACCTGTTCCCCGGTTCCCTCGGTGGGGGAAAATCCTCCCCCCCCGGTAGCCTGCGAATGCCTTCGATTTCCACGGGAGTGGGGGTTGTCTCAGGTGAGTGTTCTGGTTCTCGCAGTTACTTCGCAAGTCGTGGCGGCAATCATCATTCTGACCGGATTGACGATCTACCTGAAAACCAGACCTCGATTTAAAGAATCTGCGTTTTGGCGAGTCGGGTTTTTGGCAGGCGGAATCACTTGTTGGGTCTGGTGCGGGTTTGTTGTGATCGCCTACCTGTTGGGATTGGAAGAACCGAACGGGGGCGCTAAAAAACTGGTTGGATTTGCCTTCACAGGCTTGGGGATGTTTGCCGTAGGGACACAACTAACCAAAGCAGTAGGACATCCCTCGTGAATTGCACCGATTGCAAGAGAAGATCGCAATCTGCCGGGGTGGTGAAGGGTAGAGGTCGATGGATGGGTAATCCTTTCCCGCCGGCCCGTTGTCCTCAAGGAATCACGCCCCGGCAGCCTGCTCCTACCGGGGGAAAAAGGGAAACACGTGCCGCCTTTTCGGTTTCCCCGAGTGGACCCCACCTTCCGCAAGTGCCCATAGCACGGGTTCACTCTCCCCCGGTAGCCTTCAACAAGGATATGCATGCTTCCTCTGGAACCGGTTTTACTCGGGTGACTCGCATTCCGCGGGAAACCTGCGCCTGAAGGGTCTGCAGTCTGGGGGGAAAGCCTGAAGTGCCGCGATCCTGACCAGGTGGCGCGGAGGGACCAGCTGCAGGCCCCTTTTTTCGATCCCCGGTAGTAATGGAGTGGTTCCCCGAGGCATCCAGCCTCGGCACTGAAGAATCGGGCCCCCCTCTCGTGGAACTCCCGGATCCCTTCAAACTCAAAAGCTTCCAATGTGGTTCAGAATTGGCCTTGCCGCCCTGTTTCTGACTGCCGGCTGCTACCGGGCGACGGTCGAAACCGGGTTTGCCCCGTCCTTCGACAAGCATTCCCAATGGGTGCACAGTTGGGTATTCGGCCTGATCCCTCCGCAGGTGGTCCAGGCGGAAAAGGTGTGTCCCAGGGGTGTCGCAGTGGTCGAAACGCGGCATTCCTTCCTCAATCAGGTGGTGGCCGGATTGACTGCCGGGATTTATACGCCAATCACGGTCACCGTCACCTGCGGACACATGCCCGCTTTGAGTGGTTCGGCGCAGGTGGTTCCCCTCCAGTACGGCGCCACCTATGAAGAAGTGATGGAGGGATTCGCTGAGGCGTCCGATCTGTCAGTGAAGAAAAAGGTGCCCGTCTTCGTCGAATTTTCCGGAGAGGGGACGAAGAAATGATCGCTGCCGGGGGTAGAAGGGCGGATTCCCTTCGGCCGGATTCCCTTCGGCCGGATCCATTCTCTCGCCGGCCTGGGACGTCGGGCCTCGTAAGACCCTCCCCCCGGCAGCCTGCTGACCTTCCGGCCGGCATTTTTCCGTTGGGTCGTGGCAAAGGGGCCTCCCGCGCGGCCGGTGGGTCCAGCGCGGCGGATGTCGATCTCGCGCGCCCAGCCAGCGGCAAATGCAGAACGGCAGCCTGGGGGCGCTCGCCCTCTCGGTCCCGGGCCAACCATCTTTGAACATTCTGGCGGCAGGGGACTACCCCCGGGCGAGCAGCTCCTCGACTTCGGCGCGCCGCGGCATCGAGTCCTGCACGCCGGGCCGGGTGACCGCCAGGGCTCCGGCGGCGGCGGCGAAGGTGACGGCCTCCCTCAAGGTCCTGCCTTCCGCCAGGGCCACCGCGAGGGCGCCGTGAAAGGCGTCTCCCGCCGAGGTGGTGTCGACCGCTTCGACCGCGAAGGGAGGGACGAACCCCACCTCGCCGCCGCTCCTGTAACAGGCTCCCAGCTCCCCCATCTTTATCACCGCGGCAGGTGCCCCCCGTTCGAGAAGCAGGCCGGCGACTCGAGCGGCCGACTCCACCCCGTCGACGGCGACGCCGACAAGATACTCCGCTTCCGTCTGGTTCGGCGCGATGATATCGAACGCCGCGAAGGCGTCCGCCGGGATGTCGGCAGCCGGGGCCGGGTCGAGGATGACGCGGACGTTCCGGTCCCTGGCGGCTCTCGCGGCCCGCAGGGACAGGTCGAGAGGGATCTCCATCTGCAACAGCAGGACGTCGGTCTCCGGCAGGGCGGCCTCGACCGCCAGCGACTGCTCCTCCCCGCAGCGCAGGTTGGCGCCGTAGGTCGCCAGGACCCGGTTCTGGCCGCTGCCGTCGACGAGGATGACGCCGACCCCGGACGCAGCTTCCGGATCGACGGCGACGCCGGCGGTGTCGACCCGGTGCGAGCGCAGGGATTCGAGAAGGGCGGGGCCGAAGAGGTCGTCGCCGACGCGGCCCACCATCTTGACGCGGGCGCCCTGGCGGGAGGCGGCCACCGCCTGGGTCGCCCCCTTGCCGCCGGGGGAGCTGTAGAAGCGCTCGCCGCGCAGGGTTTCGCCGGGGCCCGGCAGGGTTTCGGCGCGGGTGATCAGCCCCATGTTGATGCCGCCGAGGACGAGGACGCGCGGTGTGGTTGATGCGGGGGTCACGGGGTGCGCCATGGAATCGGGTCGCGCCGGGGCTCGACCCGGCAGGGTGAGTTTCCGCCGCACATGGGGTGTCCGCAGTCCTTTACAATCCGAGCCTACCCGCAGATCACCGGGTTCGGGCGGGCGCTGTACCCCCCTGGCTTGTAGGGAAACCGCTTCTCGAGATCGGGCGCCAGCTCCATGCCGAAGCCGGGCCGGTCCGGCAGGTCCATGTACCCGTCCACCACCACCAGCGGGTCGGTGAAGATCTCGGTGCGCAGCGGATCCCAGGTCTCGAACTGCTCCAGCATCAGCGCGTTCGGGCTGGCCGCCACGAGGGCGGCGTTGGCGAGGGTGCAGCTGCCGTCCCCCCAGTTGTGGGGGCAGAACACCCTGCCGTGCGAGGCGGCCATGCGCACCACCCGCCAGGCTTCCATCAGGCCGATGCGGCCGGCGTCCGGCTGCGGCATCTCGATGGCCCCGCGGTCGACCCACTCCTTGAGCTCGTGGCTGTTCCAGCAGGACTCGCCCCCCGAGATCATCACCGTCGGCAGCGCCTCCTGCAGCCGCAGGTAGCGGTCGAAGGCGTCGTCTCCCCGCCGGTCCATCGGCTCCTCGAACCAGGTGAAGCGCAGCTCTTCGAGGACGGGGGCGAGCTGCAGGGCCTCCTCCAGCGACCAGGGGCGCAGCTCGAGGGCGAGGTCGAAGCCGTCCCCGACCGCGGCGCGTACCCGCTCGAGCCAGGGGATGAACTTGTCGACGGTCATGCCGCTGAACTCCCACTCGGTTCCGGGGCGGAACTTGTAGGCGGTGAACCCCTGCTCCTTCATGGCCGCGGCTTCTTCGACCAGCTGCTCGGGGCGGTCGTACCAGGCGTACTTGACGCCGGCGCTGGCGTACACGCGCAGGCGCGTATCCGGCTCGGCGTCGACGGCGAGCAGGTCGTACACCGGCCGGCCGGTGAGCTTGCCGATGAGGTCGAAGAGGGCGGCATCGGCTCCGGCCCAGGCGCAGCGCCCGATGCTGGTGGCGCCGCCCCAGGCGAAGCGGTCGAGGTCGAAGGGGTTCTTCCCGATCAGGCTGGGGCCGACGACCTCCTCGAGGTATTGCTTCGCCGGCAGGCAGCACCCGCCCCCGTTGTAGCGGCTGGCCCCGCCGAGGCCGGTCACTCCCTGGTCGGTGTGGATCTGGACGATGATGGAGTCGGACTTCCACCAGACGTTGCGCACGACGAGCAGCTGCTCCTCGGGCGGGTACTCGCAGGAGAGCAGGGTGACCTCGAGGCCGGTGATGGAGACGTTCTGGCGCTCGATTCCCTCGAGGGGGTGCAGGCGGTTCCGTTCGGTCCGGTTCATGGCTCGGCTTTCGCTGGGGTGGTCGGGATCGTCAGAATCAAATTTCAAGGGAAACAACGGCGCGGCCTTCCTGAACGCAGACATGAGCGGCCTCGTTCGATCATTCGGCCCCGACCCACGCGGAACCGTAGTCGTTGTCAGGCTCGCGATACATGCTGTGGGCGTGATCTACGGGGCCTTCGCCGTTCTGAACCGCGTATTCGAGCACCAGGGACGGGCCGGTCACGCGGAAATACGCTGCGCCCGGGACATCCTGCCGCCCCCACCATCCAAAGTATGTGTCCTCGATCCCGGCCTCCACGGCCTTCATTTTTTCGGCATAGTCGTCATCGTTCATGAAACCCAGACGGGCTTCGATCACATACAGCAGCAGCGTTCTCTGCAAGACTGTAAGTTCGCTGCCCCTGATGCCTTCCGGCGCAACGGTTGCGCCATACTTTCCCGGCCCCAGCAAGAGGTCGATGGGCTGCTCTGCACGAACGGCCTGCTCTATCTGATCGTCCGCAAGGCTGTTCATGAACGCCTGCGCTGCCGCAGTTTCCCTCTCCGTGATGAAGATGTCGTCGCCGTCATGGCGAAGGTGCAGGGGTTGGCCGCCGGTCAGCATCGGTGAAAAGGAAACGTTCGCTCCGAATACTGTGGCGTTTATTGCGAGGTGGTGCCCGCCGAACTGAAACATCCAGGGCTCTGCAGTCGACGGTTCCCCGAGAAATGCAGCGTAAAAAAACTCACTGCCGTATTTCATGACGCCGGACAGGTCTCCCGGGATCAGCATGTCCTCTGCGGCCAGTTGCCAAGTGATATTTCTGACGCCCTCTTCACTCAGGAGCTCCCCGAGGAGCTTGTCGAGATTCGCCCGCTGTGATTCGGAGAGAACACCGAGCTTTACACCGCCACGCGGAACCATGCCCTCGGGGAAGTTCGACCAGTTCGAACGCTGTGCGTTGTCGCTGAATCGATATGTCGCCGCCTGTCTCTGATTGTCGTCCAGCGAGTCCAGAAAGAGCCTTGCAGCCGCTGTGATGGCCGCGGTCTTTTCGTCTGCAGCGGGCACGTCGTGAGCCTGCTTGAGTTTCATCCCAACTGGTCGGGGAGCCGTTCCGAAAAAGACCCGGGATGCAATGTCGGGACGCAAGAACAGGCAGACGAAAATCGCGGCAACGACAATCGCTGCACTTAGGAGGTAGATCGACACGCGTTTCATGAATCCGTCTCCCCGGCTACCCCTCTACCCGTAGCGCACCCCCGTCGGGATCACCCCGGCGTCCTCGCCCCGGTGCAGGGCCTCGGCCGTCTCGACCAGGCTCAGCAGGTCGTGCTTCGGCTCGAAACCCAGGAGCCTGTTGATCTTGCCGAGGTCGAGGTCGAAGTAGTTGGGGGTCGGCACCTTCGCCTCGACGTATTCCATCCCGTAGCGATCCGCCAGGAAGGGGATCGCCTTCCCCCAGTCGAACACGACCGCGCCCCCGAGGTTGAAGATCTCGCCGACCGCCTCCTCGCGCTCGAGCCCGAGCAGCAGGCCGCCGGCGATGTCGCGGACGTCGGCGAAGGGCTGCTTCTGCGGCACCCCGTTGGGGTTGAGCATCACCACGAGCTTCTCTTCCCCCTGCCACAGGGAGCGGATGTGGTCGTACATCCCGCGCTCTTCGGCGGTTTTCCCCTCCGCCTCACGGAAGCGCTCGTACAGGTCGCTGAGGAAGAAGCGGTAGGGCCTGCCCCCTTCGTCGAGGAACTCGCTCGGCTCGATGATGCTGGCGAAGCGGAAGACGCAGGCCGGCACCCCGTACTGGCGCTGGTAGCAGATCGTCAGCTCCTCCCCGATCCGCTTGGTCATGAAGTAGGGCATGTCGCAGTACTCGGCGGTCATCTCCTCGGTGATCGGCTCCTCGAAGTAGCGGCCCCGGTAGGGCGCCTCCCAGTACACGGCCTCGGTGCAGGCGTAGGCGAAGCGGTGCAGGCCGGGAAGCTCTTCGCGGATCGCCTCGAGCAGGTTGAGGGTGCCGTTGGCGTTGATGTCGAGATACTCGCGGTGGTTGAAGGGGGCGGCGAACGCCGCGGCGATGTGGTAGACGGCGTCGACTCCCCGCAGGGCGGCGCGCACGTCGTCGAAGCTGCGCAGGTCGCCGGTGACGGTCTCGACGCGGTCGAAGCCGTCGAGCTTGTGGGCACGCGAGGCGTCCCCGGGGTAGACGAAGCTGCGCACGTCGTGGCCGGCGTCGAGCAGCGCCAGGACGAGGTTGGCGCCGACCCGGCCGGTGGCGCCGGTTACCAGGATTTTCACGGGAAGACCATGTGTGCTTTTGTGCGCCCTGGAAACTCAGGTCCGAAAGCGCTCGGACCTGCAGGGGCGCGGGTGGAAAGGGCAGGTGAATCAGGGACAATCCCGGGTGCCCGCCCGCGGCCGGCGCGGATTCGGTGGCCGGAGCCCCCGTCGCGTCCCGGGGCGATGCGGCCGTCCTCCGCCGCACCAGACATCCCGGCACGGACCGAGCCACCAGCACCGCCTAATTGCGGCGATGAGCGTAGGCATCCGGGTCGCGGTCGACCTCGGCGACCAGGGTGTCGATGAAGTCCCTGACGGGAAACAGCCGGCAGTAGGAGTCTCCGGCGCGCCCCCGCCGCAGCCGGCCCTGGCGGTCCCACCAGGCCCCGAGGATTTCGCGGTCGATGCTCGGGTAAACGGCCTCCGGGTCCTCCTCGAGCATCCGGTTCCAGCGCATGACCTCTACGAGGTGGATGTAGGTCGTGGTGTCGTAGGTGGTGCCGAGCATCAGCAGCTTGCCGCCGCGCTCGTAAGCCCGGTAGAACGGCGAGTGCGTGCCGTAGGTGCGGCCCCAGGGCGGGTAGTCCCAGCCCGACACGAGCCCCTCGTTCTCGAGGTGGCCGGCGACGAACGACTCCGCCCCCTTGCCGCGGGCGGCGACCGAGTGCGAATAGTGGTCGGAGCGGAAGGTGCCGGGCATGAGCCGGAAGAACTCGGTCAGCCAGCCGACCGTCGACGGGGTGGTCGCGTGGTCCCAGAGCTCGGCGCGGCCCTGGCGCAGCCGGTAGCGCTCGGCCAGCCCGGGGTCGGCGGCGACCTCCGGGGGCGGCGGATTGGACGGGTCGCGCCAGACCAGGTGGAACGACGGCATCAGCACGAGCCCCTCCGGGCCGACGGCGTCCTCGAGCGCGGCCACCACGGTGCGGGCGTTCCCCTTTACCGGGCCGAGGCTCTTGAAGGAGGAGTGGACGAACAGGATGTCCCCCGCCTCAACTCCGAGAGCGGCGAAGTCGCCGGCCAGCCGCTGCCGCGTGTACATGGCGCCCCCCTACGCTCCGCCCACCACCAGGGCCTGCGGCTCCTCTCCGCGCGCGAAGCGGGCGAGGTTCCCGGCGGCGAAGGCGGCCCGCTTGCGGGAGGTGCCGTCGGTGCCGCCGGCGGTGTGCGGCAGGACGACGACGTTGGGCAGCTGGAACACCGGCAGGGTCGGGTCCGGGGGTTCCTGGGCGAAGGCGTCGAGCCCGGCGCCGCCGATGCGCCCCTCCATCAGGGCGGCATACAGCGCCTCCTCGTCCGCCAGGCCGCCGCGGCAGACGTTGATGTAGCAGGCGGTCGGCTTCATCAGCCCGATGCGGCGCGCGTCGATGATGTGCCGGGTCTCGTCGGTGAGGTGCAGGTGGCAGGAGAGGAAGTCGCAGCGGCCCACCATGCCGTCGAGATCCTCGGGCCCCCCGAGGAAGTCGGGGCGGATCTCGTCGAGGATCTCCGCGTCGATCTCGCGCACGTCGATCGCCTCGATGCGCATGCCGAACGGCTTTGCCCGGCGCGCCAGCTCGGTGCCGCTGGCCCCGAGTCCGACGATGCCGAGGGTCATTCCCACCAGCTCCCTCCCGCGCGGCATGAAGAACGGCCCCTGCGCGAAGTTGACCTGGGCCTCGCGGTAGCGCCCGGCCAGCATCAGGATGAACATCATGGCGTTCTGGGCCAGGGCCACGGCGCTGAGATGCCCCGGGCAGTGGGCCGTCATCAGCCCCTTGCCGCGCAGGTAGTCGAGGTCGACGTGGTCGAGCCCGTTGGTCTGCAGCTGCAGGAAGCGGACCCCCGCGTCGGCCGCGGCGTCGATCATCTCCCGGGTCGGACCCGACCCCTGGTCGACCATCGCCTCGATGCCGGCGAACTGCGGCGGCAGCGGGGCCTCCCGGTCGAAGCGGCGAATCTCGAAGCGCCCCTCGAGCGCCTGGAGAAGGTCGGCCGACCAATCGGCGAGGTCCGGCATTTCGTGCGGAATGAACAGTACCTGAAGCTTGCTCATCGGTATCCTTCCGGTGAGGTGAACCGCCGCAGGTCCTCGTCGCTCGCGGCGGGCCGGTCGTCCCATTCCCCCATGGCGAAATCCCGTTCGTCCGCCGGCGTCGCCAGGTCGCGGTAGCGCGCCCCGCGCGTCCACACCTGCTTCCCCTCGAACAGGACCTTCAGCTGCTCGGGGATGCGCTCGCGGAACCCGGGGCTGAGCTCGCCGTAATCCCAGTAGGGGAACATCGTCGACCCGTACCCGGTGATGATGATGATCCGTTCGCGGTCGGAGCGGATCGGCCCGGTGGCGTGCACCAGGGTTTCGCAGAACAGCAGCGTCGATCCGGCCGGGGCGACCACCTGGTGCACGAGCGACCGGTCCTCTTCGGCCAGGGCGATCAGCTCGTTCGGCGGGGCGTCGATCTTGTGGCTGCCCGCGATGACGGCGGTGCCGCCGTCGTCCGGTCCGAGGTCGGTGAGGTTGGTCAGCGTCTTGACGAAGTTGCAGTGGAAGAGCCCGCCGTGGGAGTGGCCGGCGTAGGGGACGTCGGTGCCCCGGTGAAAGCCGGCCAGCCCCTCCTCCCAGGTGTTGTCCGGGTCGCGGGAGTTGATGTGGGCGTTCATCTCGACGATGCGCGCCTCGCCGCCGATCAGCTCCTCGGCGAGGGAGACCATGTACGGGTGGGTGGCGTACGCCGTGATCGCCGGGTCGGACTCCAGGATGTTGACCGCGAACTTGTGGCAGGGCTTGTCGATCCCGAGGAACGCCCCGCGCACGCGGGGGCCGTTCAGGCCGCGGTCCTCGAGGGCTTCGAGGTCGGCGAACAGGCGGAGCAGGGCTTCCTTGAGGCGCTCGACCTCGCCGCGGCTCATTGAGTTCTCGAGGACGACGTACCCGAACACCTCGAGGTGGTAGCGCTGCGCCGGGGTCAGCGGCGGAAACGGACGCCGGAAGGTCGCTGCCGACATCGGTTAGACGGCTCCTTTCAGGTAGGCCTTGCGCCGGCGCTCGGGGAAGCGCTCGATGGCGTAGCGGAGCATGGTGCGCGGCATGCGCCCGTAGCGGTCCCGCAGGAACTCCTCCTCCCGCTTCCGGTCGCGCTTGCCCACCTCCCGCAGCATCCAGCCGACCGCCTTGTGGATGAGATCCTCGCCGTCTCCGAGGAGGCGGTCGGCAATCCGCAGGGTGTCGTCGAACTCTCCACGCTGGATGAAATGGAAGGTGGCGACAATGGCGATCCGCCGTTCCCAGAGGCTCTTCGAGCGCGCCAGGCGGTCGAGGGGCCGGCGGCTGCGGTCTTCCAGGTGGGGCCCGACGATCTTGTGGGCCGAGGCATCGACCAGGTCCCAGTTGTTGATGAAGGCGGTGTGGCTGAGATAGGCGTCGTAGATCCTCTTGCGCTCGGCACCGTCCCCGCGCTTGTACTGATCGCAGAGAATGACCAGGGCGAGCAGGCGCTCCTCGTGGATCCTGGAGCGGAGCAGCGTCAGCACCCCGGCGTGCGGGAGGGCGCGGTACTGTCTGGCGATGCCGCGTATCGCCGGCACCCTGACCCCGATGAAGCGGTCTCCCTCGGCGTATTCACCCGGGCCGGTCTTGAAGAAGCGCTGCGAGTGCGCGGCGATCCCGTCGTCGGCCAGGGCTTTCAGGTCGCGGCGGGCCTGTGCTGTCGTCGGTCGTGATTGCATCTCGGAGCCGGCGAAATTGGCGCCCACTCCCGGGATGTGTCAACAGTCCGTCGACGGCGGGTGCGGCAGGGAATGATTGGGAGGGGGGTGGGCCCGGGGGGGGCCGTATCGCGGTTACTCCACCTCCAGGGTGGCCTTGATGCGGCCCCAGGTTACCGACTCGACTGCGGAGTTTCCCGGTTGGGAAGAAAGCAGGAAGCCGTCGAAGAAACGATCCGCTACTCCCTCCCAGATATCGAAGTCCGGTTCCGGATCATTGGAATGCATGAATTCGGGTAACCAGTGCTTCCAGGTTTCGTCAGGTGGATCATGGTCATTTACTCCGATGGAAAAGCCGATGATCCGTCCTGCAGCAAGATCGCTGATCACATTGCCCTCGGGACTGTCCCGCTCCTCAAATTGGTCCAGCGGCGTAACGTACAACTCGATTGCGCTGATGGTCGGCATTTCTCCGAATGCGCCACCCCCAGCTTCCCCGTAAGGAGGCAGGGCGGCCCAGAAGGCAGAGCTGATCATGTTCGGGTCGTTGGCGGTGCGGGCAATCGCCTCGTAATACTGGGTTTTCCCATGGGCAAAGCCCACACCCCCACTGTGGTCTCCGTCGATTCCCACCTCGATGCTGTCATCCCAGAACATTCCCCCAGGGATTTCGGAGTCGTAGGTGTTCTTGTACACGTCATCGCTGGCCACGAAGGCTACGTAGAACCGGGCAGGCTCGTCGTGCCAGGCCAACCAGATGCGGAAATCCAGGTCGGAGGGATCGCGTACCGATTGCGCGTTTTCTTCCTTGAAATCCAGCAGGGTCATGCTCGGCTCGCCGAACAGGTCCATCCACTCATCTACCAGCCCGTCGTCGAGCCGAATCTCCTCCAGCATCTCGTCGGTCAGCTCGTACACAGGAAAAACGCGTTCCCCGACGTGGGCGCCTGCCGGGATTGACAGGGAGAGGAGCAATCCGAGGGCACGATGCCATTTTTTCCAGGCAGGGGTCATCTGTCCTTTCCTCCTTGCCTTCTGATATGGACACAGCCTGAGGGAGATTTCGGTCGGCACCGCCCCACAGGCTCGCCACTCATGGACAGAATATGGTGAAGGAGCGCCCGACCGCGCTCCTGATGGGATCGTAAACTTTGGCAAAATCACTTCACGTTTTCGAAGTTTGACCTTGCAAAGGCGACCCCAGGAATCCCTTGAACGACTGCGGATTCGAGAGCGGCGAAAAGTGAAACTGACCACCGAACAGCTGCGCTTCTTCAAGCGCGAGGGGTACCTGATCCTGCGCGGCGTCATGGACCCGGAGCTGATGGCGCGGGCGCGCGAGCGGCTGTGGGACGACCCGCCGGCGTCGTTCAACCGGGAGGATCCGGCCACCTGGGTGGGGCCGCTTCCCGAGGCCGACCGGTCGGACGACAGTGCCAACATGAAGCGCGAATACCGCTGGCAGTACCGCCGCATCGGCGGCGAGGGCTGGATCGTCCGCATGCTGGCGGCCGACCGGGTGATCTTCGGCGTGGCCGAGCAGATGCTGGGCGCCGGCCGGGTGCAAATACCGCACGGGATCCGCGGCATCTACTGCACCCTGCCGTACGGAGACCGGCCGCGCCCTGGGAACACCTGCCACTGCGACGCGCATCCCTTTCACCTCGGGGTCGTGGGGTACATCGACGACGTCGAGCCCGACGGCGGCGCCTTCTGCGTCTGGCCCGGGAGCCACCGCGAGTTCTACCACACCTTCACTACCGGGTACATGCCGGACAAGACCGGCGAGTACGAGCGGTTGCGCGAGCGCCTGAACCGGCAGTCTCCCGTGGACTGCCACGGGTCGGCAGGGGACGTCCTGTTCTGGCACCACCGCCTCGGACACATGGCCGGCCACAATTATTCGGCCCGCATCCGGCAAGCCGTGCTCTACGACTTCCGGCGCACCGATATCGAGGAGATGCAGGGGTTGCCGCCGCCGCGGGACATGTGGCGGGACTGGTCGGAAGAGCTGAGGGAAGTAGAGCTGTAGCGGGATTCCGAAGTATAGGAAGTATAGGAAGTATAGGAAGTATAGGAAGTATAGGAAGTATAGGAAGTATAGGAAGTATAGGAAGTATAGGAAGTATAGGAAGTATAGGTAATGAGGCACCTTTTTGAACTCGAGGTCAAGGCGCTGAGCGCACCGCAAGGGTCCGGCAACTCCCCTGAGGATCGTTTGGCAGTCCTTCGACCGAGCTCGCAGTACGTCTCCCACGAGCTTGTTCGGGGCTTCCGGTCTCACTTGGCGGCGCCGGCGGACGATGACTCACGAACAGGAAGAGTCCGCATTGGCTGGACCACCGCAGCGCGCAGGTAGGCGATGCGCCGCGCCACCGTGCGCGGCAGTAGCTGGCCGCCGGTACCCACTGGTGGGACTGGCCGCTCATCTGTTTCGTGACAAAGCCTAAGCCTCAAGGACTCCGCAAGGGACTATCCCCCATCCAGCACTCTGAGAATGACGGCTATGGCGATCCTCAGACCCCGAACAGGGGGTTGTCCCAAGCAAACCAGGAGGCTGACAGCTATGCGGCCAAGAACCTTCTCGCTCCTTGCCGCCGTTATGAAGCGGCGCGGCGGCGAGGGGCAACTAACAGGTCACGGATTATCCACTGCCGTCGGCTGCATAGAGGTCCCTCATCTCATTGATCGCATCGCGCAGGTAATCGGGAAGATAACCGTTCTTATAGCCAAAACCTGGGTTGCGGGCTGGGTGGGCGGTTAGAAGGAAGAGAATACCCTGCCCGCGACGGACCTCGGCATACCGATATGACCTACCTCTTCTTCCATTGTCACTCTCGAAGATGATCCTCGATTCGAACATTTCGACGATGCCCTCGGACGGAAAACCAATCCCCTGTGTCACGATGATGTCTGGAGTAAGGGTTTCAATGATTGCCTTCGTATGATCCCGGCAGTTGTCTATCATCGTCTGCGTGGATTTTGACTCCGTGGAGGGCAGACGGCACCGGACCGAGTTCGTCAATGCGAACTGCAAACATCTTTGCTTTGGAGCAGTAGGGTCGAGGAGGCATTCCAACTCGACGTCCGTGCCCCCCATGTGGGGATTCGTGCGACTATAACAGGCGGTACGGAACTGGTATTGCGTTTCTTCGAAGTCCTCGTATCGGTCCTCGTAGTCGTTCGTTCCGTCCTGGGTAAAGGGTCGCTCCATGGCAACGAACAGAATCTTGGCCCTCTTCCCCTCGATCATTGCCTTCCCGTATCGTTGGCCGACATAGGTCCAACCTCCTCTAACGGGATTGGTTTCGCCGTTCTCTTCCACAATGCTCGGATTACATCTCGTGTGGAATGCCTTGCAACGAAAGCAGCCTTTGGCAGCACCTACGCCGAGCTCTACTTCTCGGTTTCTGACGGCATGGCGCATTGGGGTCATCTCGGTATCGACGGGCTCATAGTAGGAATCCATGATTTTCCTTTCGAATTTGGAGATCTAGCCGAAGAAGAGTGATTCTTGGCGCAGCAGGACCGCGGACCATGTAACGGCCAGAGGGATTTAGTTTTTGTTACTGCGCAATGCCTTCCCACTGGGGCATCGACTTGCCCAGACTCTTGGACTCCGAAGAGCTACGCACTGGAGTGATCGTCTCCCCCTTCAAGTTCCAGGACGGCCATCGTCTTCCATGGCGGCATCGTTTACTGCGGTCCTAATCCTGCTCTCCCCGAGCCTCAATTCGTAACGCCTGCAACGTTCCATGGTCCAATCGACAGACCTCTCGCGCCAATCTCCCGTACGACGCCGACAGCTCACAGAGGTCTCGGCAAGCATTCTCAGGGTTCTATTGGGATGGTCACGTGCGAACTGTTCGGCCTCCCCACGCTCTCCAGCTCTTGCGAATTGACTCCTGAAGTTCTCCATGGTATTTCGCCTTTCTTTACTGTTTCGGGAATACCTGACGCACCTATACCTTCTCCTATCCAGTCCCCTCCTGCAGTACGCGTAGCAGGCGCGGTAGGGTTCCTCGGCCGAGATAGCCGGACTTAGCCCAGTGGCCCAAGCCAAGGCCCAGGGCAACCCAAAATGGGGGCCGGTGACGTCGCTCAGGCGCCGTCTGACCTGCTTGGGGGCCTCAAGAAATCGAGGGACAGATACCCTTTCTGGATCGCGAAAGTCAGTGCCTGAGGCAGCGCCTCGACGGGAAACTCACCGCCTCGCGCCGCCCTCCCGTTCTTGTCGAACCAAGTGAACTTGACCGACATCGCTGTCCGGGTGCCGTCGTCCCATGAGGCTACGCCGAGACGAATCTCCTCTCCATTCTCACCGGCCCTGTAGGGTTCGCTGAAGGCGACTTGCATAGAGGTATCTCCTTGTTTCGAGTGTCTGATGGGTGATGAATGACAGTGTGTGGATAGTATCGAGATAGTGTCTATCCCTGTCAACCCCCCCCCCCCCCCGGCCCAACTTAACTTTGGTCTACTGCTGCCCCCCCTCTCCTCGCTCCTGAACACGTTCCACACGATGTCCCCGATCCCCTGGGCAAGCTGCTGTCGGCCCTTCAGGCGTTCTTCCGGGAGCAACTCGGAGCACTGGGTGGAGCGGTTCCAGTACAAGGAAGCCGGTGCGCGCGGCATCGAGCTACTCGAGGGGGCGGTCGAGGATGCTGTTAGTTCCCGAGATGGGGGTAGGAGTGATCCAACCCAATTGCAGAAGGTGGGACGGCGGGAAGGGGTTCGGGCAGGATCGGTATGGGTAGACCCACGCCGCGGTATCCCTTACGCTGGCCTCGACCGGCGGCCCATCGGCCCCGCTTTGCATTAGGGCTCCAGCCCATGTCACCGCCCTCCGGAAAATCAGCCAAGGGTGCAGCCCGGCCTCCTGCGGAATGTGTCCGGCCGCCGATCCTCCGGCCATCGACCACCTTCATTGCGGTGGATGTCCGCGGATGAAGGAAACGCGGTCGGCTTCCCCTGCAGGCCATCGGGGCCCAGCTGTTGCCCGGGGATGGTCCGGCCCCCCCCGGGGCTCAGCGCCAACGGGAGGATCCCCACCGATCGCGGCCGTGCTCCGGTTGCAGCCGGGTCTTGGCCCGCAGCGAATCGGCGGAGCTACTTCACCCAGAAGCCGCCGTCGACACGCAGGGTGGCCGCGGTGATGTAGTCGGCCGCGTCCGATGACAGGAAGGCGGCGGCCTTGCCGAGATCCTCGATGGTGCCCAGCCGCCCCCACGGCAGCTCCTTCCCACCTTCCCGCAGCTCCTCCTCCGTGGCGTACTGCCGTTCCCCGGGGGTGTCCGTCCAGCCCGGCTCGATGACGTTGACGCGGATGCGGTGGGGGGCCAGCTCCTTGGCGATGGTCGCGGCCATGTGGTTGACCCCGGCCTTGGCGGTGTTGTAGGGCACCGAGGTCGGCATCGGGATGAAGGAGAGCACCGAGCTGATGAAGAGGATGTGCCCCCCCTCGGCCTGCTCGACCATGCGGCGCGCCGCGTGCTGCGCGGTGTGGAACGACCCCATGAGCGTCACCTCGAGGGTGCGCCGCATCGCCTCGAGGGAGAGCTCGAGGAACGGCTCCCGTTTGGAGTAGTAGGAGTTGCAGACCACGGTGTCGAGACGGCCCAACTCGTCGATGGCGCCGTCGATCATGCCCTCGACCGCGCCGCGGTCCGACACGTCCGCCTGGAACAGGGCCGCCCGACCCCCCAGGCCGGTCACCTCCGCGGCGACCGCCTCCGCGTCGTCCGGGTGGGTGTTGTAGTTGATGGCGACGTCGGCGCCGCAACGGGCCATCTCGACGGCGCAGCGCGGCCGATGCCGCGGGACGAACCGGTTATGAGTGCGACTTTTCCGCTGAGATCGATGATGGCTCTGTCTCCTGTTTTACGGCTGGGATGGGGGCGTCCGCCACGGGCGTTCGCAACGGGAATTACAGGCGAGGTCGCGAAGGCGTTCATCGACGCGCACCGAAGCGAGTATGGGGTCGAGCCGATCTGCAGGGAGCTGCCGATTGCCCCGTCGTCGTACTACGAGCACAAGGCCCGTGAGGGCGGACCCGGGTCGGATGCCGGAACGCACTGGTCGCGACCGGCACCTTCGAGCGCACATCGGGCGCGTGTGGGAGGAGAACTACCGGGTGTACGGGGTTCGCAAGGTATGGCGCCAGCTCAACCGTGAGGGCATCGCGGTGGCGCGCTGCACGGTCGCGCGGCTGATGCGTGAGCTTGGCCTTCACGGCGTGGTGCGAGGCGTTCGGTGTAGCGGATGGACAGATATTGCGACCCTCGGTCCGCGTGGTGAATGAGGGCATCTCCAGGGTCCACCACGCGGTTCCTATGACAACGCCCTGGCCGAGTCCATCATCGGACTGTACCAAACCGAGGTGATTCGCACTCGTGGCCCGTGGCGGGGCCTCGAAGCGGTGGAGTTCGCAACCCTCGAATGGGTCGACTGGTTCAACCACCGACGGATCCTCGAGCCGATCGGGAACCGACCTCCCGCCGAGGCCGAAGCGGCGTACTATCGCCAAAGCGAGCACACGGCGCTGGCCGCGTGACTCAATGAAAACGGTCTCCGGAATTCCGGGCGCGGTTCACTCGTTACGCCTAGGCGACTGGACGGTATGCTAAACGACCCGCTGGACAACTCTCTGGAGCTGCTGGCCCCCATGAGCAGCACGGACGCAGGTGCACCAGCGGACGCATAACCTTCGGCACACAGCCCCAGCGTACGTGGTTCGGCGTAAGGGAGCCGATTGGCGGTTAGGCGGCAGGGACGAGTGCGCCGAAGACGCTGCGTGAGACTCCTGCCCTTGGGACATTGCGACCGCAAACGACGCTGGCGCCGCCTTGAACCACGGCCTCGTTCGTTCCTGCGAAGCGCCCCGTCGTCAGGTGATACCGAGACCCGAAGGTCAAACTTGACAAGAGACAATTGATACACTATCGTCCGTCTGTCTCAGACGCACGAAGTCGAACATGTCCGAAGCAAACGCCTTCTACACCCGCTGCGAAGCGCTCTTTGCCCACAGGCTGGGACTCGGACGGCGGTGGAAGTCTGCCGCCGCGCAGGCGCTTGGCATCGGCCGGGCTACGCTCTACAGGTACTTCGCCGATGACAAAGGGGTTGCCGAGGACGTTCTCGGGCGGCTCGAGGAACTCGAGGGACCCGAGAAGCCTGCTCGCAACGACCACGAGATGGTCGTCATCCTCGCGAGTGCCTTGGTAGCAATCCAACGACAGATCGACGCAACAGGCTGGCTGCGGACACCGTATCCAGAGAGCCTGAGGCGAGCGCTCGACCTCGGAGCGGCGCGAAACCTGATCGAAGGCGAGGACAGATGGCCAACCGACCTCGGCTCCCTTGCAAGGGTGGCCCAAGAGCCGCTGTTCCGCTGGGTCACGGACATGTCCTGGGACGAAGCAGAGGAGTATTTCGCAGCGCGACTGGTCGAGGACGGTGAGGTCAGCACCGAGTGCCGCAAGCTCGCCTGCCCGGGGGGCGATCCGGAACGCGAGATTGAGGAGCATCTCGGTTACGAGATGCTCAGGGACAGATGCCGCGACCGCCTGGACGGCGAGGATCTCTACAGGGCGTGGCGGCGGTGCGTGATCGAGAAGCCTGTCCTGCCGAACTGGTCCGGGACGATCCTCATGGACCTGACGCTGGCCAGCACCGAAGGCATCGACGAGATCGTTGAAACCTTCTACGACCGCGTCCCCGAGACGCTCGCAGTCAAGGGCCTCCTGCGGATTTGCACCGTGAGCGGAACGATCCTGCGCCCCGACAAAAAGGCGTTCCACACTGAATGCCGGGACCCGGAGGCGATCCGACGTGCCCGGGCAGGCAAGCATGAAACCCTCAGGTATCGCAGCGGCATGCTGTACCTGAAGCGGGCCTTCCGGAGGTTCTGGTGCCTGCCTGGCCTAGCGGAGCTGGAATTGGAACGACGCTTGGGCACCCTGGGTTGGGCGACGACGCTGTGGCCGAACCTGGACCGCGTAGACCTCTTGGCCACATCGCCGGAAGGGGACCGCCGAATCGCCGTGGATGTGAAGGATTACCTCTCTCCCTCGCGTCTGGCGGTCCAGTTTGATGGGTTCAAGGAGTTCGAACGCAGCCACGAGTGCTTCCTCGTGGTACCCGACTACGTCTTGCAGGTGGATGAGCACTTCGAAGAACGATTCGAAGCAATCCGTCGCACAAAGGCCAAGGCTGCCGTCGAACTTCGCACCGTCTCGGACCTGATCGACGAGCTGGAGGCGGCATGAGGACTGACCTGAACTTCATCAAGAGCTACGAAAGAGGGTTGCAGGTCACCGATCCGGCCGCGGGGGAACTTGTGCGCGGTGCGGCGCGTTCACTTGCACTCACCGAATTGTGCCTGCACTTCGTCGCATCGTACTTGCCGGAAGAAGACGTCTCCGCGGTCCCTTACCTGATGCTGGGCTACCCGACCCTGCTCGACGGCAGGGGAAACTCTCCTGATGTACACCGCGCGCTGAGCACCCTGCGCCACCTCTGCACCCAGTACGCGTCGGTCGCCGCGTGGTCTGACGCCCGTCGTGAGCATCGCGAACGTCCCGAGATCATCCGCTGCTACAACATCGTGGACGGCAAGGTGCGTCTGCGAAATGCCGCTCCGAGCTTGCTGCGCACGCTGCTCGACGAACAGCTCGGACGCACCGTTCCCTGGGTCGAGCGCAGCCGGTCAGTGGCCAGTCCAGGTAACGCATTCGCACGCGTCAACCGGGGCGACACGGTGCTCTCGTATCGGATCCCCGCCGTACCCGAGGAAGAGCGAACAATACCCGGACACGTCCTGAGCGACAGGGTCGAGTCCCCCCCTATACGGATCACGCTCGACCAGATGAAGTCAGTCGCGAAACGAGTCGATGAACTCGAAGGGCAGGAAGACTGGCCATCGAGCCTGCCCCAACTCCGGCTCTCGGAGCGACTCGAGAAGCTGGAGATCGAGGGCCTCGTCGATGGCTTCTTCGAAGACGGGGCAATCACGCTCGAAGGCGCGGTGCATGTACTCGGGATGCTGTCGTCGGGCAAGTCGACACTCGTGTGGGCAATCATCTTTGCCCTTGCGCTTGGCAGGACCAACAAGCGCATTGCGATGCTGGTCGGCGATACGGTTCAAGGCGCAACCGTCATCGCACGCCTGCGTCGGCACGGAGTCACCGCAACCGTCCTTTCAAGCCCGTACAACCGGGAACGGCACCTCAATTCGATTCACTGGCAACAGGGGTTGTCCTCCGAGGGATGGTCGCTCGCCTCGGTGGGTACCGCGGCAGAGAACTTCAGCATCGCATGTCCGCTCGACGGCATGCAGCGCGAAGCGGTAGTGGTGCGGGGGAACGGAGACCAAGCGGGGTTCCCGGCGTTTAGGGAGAAACCGTGTCACAAGCTGTTTCAGAGCGCCCGAGACGCCGACCAAGCGCGCGAGACCGATGCCGACGCCGACCTGAATACGGGGTCGAACCGGTCATGCCCGCTCTGGGCCAGGTGCCCGGCACAGGAGCAGCAACGCTCGGCGGTAGACGCGCAGGTCGTCGCGCTCACCCCTCAGGCGTTTGTCCACATGACACCGGACAAGTGGACTACCCCGCACCACCTGACGCTCCCCGAGCTCCTCCAGTGCACCTTCGACTTGGTCATCATCGACGAAGTCGACTCAATGCAGAGGAGCATGGACGACATTCTTGCCCCGCGATCACCGATCATGGGCGGCGACCGCGATGTCTATGCACCGGCCATCGGTACGCGCACCTCGGAAGCGCTGCGCGAACGAAGCGGATGGCAGTTTCGCCGCGAAGTGAACGCCAAGTGGCAGGCCAACTTCCACACCCTGTACCGCCTGATCGGTGCGCTCTACGCGATCCTGCAAAACGAGCAGGCGGATCTCCGCGAGTTCTACGCGAACACCCCTTTCACCGCGGCGAGCATCCTCTACAGAGTGTGGCACCGGCGCCAGGAGGTTCTGGGCCTAGTCGAGGCAGGTCGGAGCTTCGACGACCCGGCGGTCGAGGAGGAGTTTCTCGAGGTCGTCAAGGTCGCCGCAGGGATCTCCCGATTCTCGCGCGCGTCCTCGATCTCCAATGAGCAGACGATGGACGCGGAAGAAGAGGAGAAGAATCAGTTCCGCGACAAGGCATTCGACAAGGCGTGCAAGGGGCTGCAAAGCATCGCCCGAGAGGTCTGTGTCGCCGACTACTACGAAGACCTCGTCATCGAGATCGAAAAGGCACTTGAGGGCGATCTGGCGGCGTTTCACGCCGAAGGAGACGGCGAAGCCCACCCGAAGGGTCTGGGGAAGCGGAAAAACGCCCTCGCTCTTCTGCTCGCCGTGATCACGGACCTCGCGCTCTCCCACTACTACTGGTTGGTGAAAACCCAGCCAGCCGTCGCAAGCGACTTCGGCATCGACGACCACCAAATGTTCAGTCAAGCGAGCAACCTCATCAGGCACTACCGCACGCTGCTGCCGTCGAATCCCGCAGGCGCGGTGTTCGGGCTTCTCTACGACGAACCGGGACCGGACAAGCGCGACACGATGGGGGGGAAGCTCACGCTCATCAACCATCTTGGGGTCGGCCGTCACCTGGTGGTTCATCTGCACGATCTCCTACGGAGCGAAGGGCGCGCGGGGCCGCATGTGCTGATGCTGAGCGGGACCAGCTGGGCGGGCGGAGGCATGCGCCAGCCCCATCCGAAGACCGGCAAGCCGATGGACGCCGCGTCGCCGACCTATGACGTGCAGGTCCCCGCCAAGGGAGTGCTCCTGCAGCCCAAGCCCGAACTCGAGGCAGTCCGGAGGTCCTCGTTCGAGCTCATCGAGATCCGTGACAATCAGGCGAAGCAGATCCGCGTGTCCGGTCTGCCGGAAAGGGAACGGCGCAGGAACCTTGCCCTCATTGCCGAACGGCTGGCGGTACGGCGAGATGGCATCAACATGATCGAGGATCACTGGCGGCGGATGAGCGACGCGTGGGGATCGGACCACCTCGAGGGTCGGCGGCGGTCACTGCTTGTCACGAATTCGTACGCCGACGCGGTCGTCGTCGCCGATGCGCTCGTCGAGACCTTCGAAGGCCACGGATACAACGATTGGAAGGTTCATTGTCTCGTGCGTGATCGCGCGGATGACGGCACACTCGGTGAGGAGCGGCACCCGAAACGCGCGCGCGTTCTCCCACGCTCGCTCATCGAGCGGTTCGGCGGAGAGACCGAGATGTCAATCCTGGTCGCGCCGATGCAAATTGTCTCGCGCGGGCACAACATCCTGAATGAGGGCAACCGGGCGGCGCTTTCCTCGATCTACTTCCTGCATCGCCCGCATCCTCGCCCCGACGACTTGTCTCCCACCATCGGACGGCTCAACCGGTTCGCCGTGCAACGGTTCGACGCGGAACCGAACCGAGCAGAGGTGAAGCAGGGTGCGATACGGCTGTCGCAACGTGCCCGGAGGATGCGCCACGCAGCAAGCAACATCGTGCGCTACAGCCTCTATGCGCGTGGTGGATACAGCCAGCTCTCTACGGAGTACAAGATCCAGTTCGCCTGGGACATGCTCACCCCGTTGTGGCAGACGGTCGGAAGAGGGATCCGCAACGGATGCCCCGTCTTCGTCGGATTCGTAGACCGACAGTTCGCCCCGGAGTCATTCGACGGCGGACAGGACTCCGGAGATACAAGCGCCCTCGTTGAGGCTGTGAATCAGCTCGAGCGCGCAATGGACCCCACGCGGAACGCATCGGCACACAGGGTGGCGCGGCTTCTCTACGAACCGTTCCACAACGCCTTGAAACATACGAAAGGACTCAACCATGACTAGGGCAGATACCCTCGAACTTGCAGTCTGGAACGCAAGGGCGATTCCCGAAGGCGCCTTGACCGTTACCCGGTTCAAGCTGTCGCATGAGGCACACGACGTCCTCGCACAGTGGAGCCGGGAGCGAACGAGACGGGACAGCGATCAGCCCATCACGGTCATACTGAGGGGCCTTTCGGAAATCATGGCGTGGTTCGTTCCCGACGTCGCGTTCGTCAAGAACGAGTGGGATCGGGAAGTGCAGCGACAAAGACTCTGCGTGTACTTCGTGGGGGACGTGAGGCAGAGCCAGGAGCTGGGCACACGTATCCAGACAGGGCTCGCGATGTGGCTGAACATCCTCTACCCGGAGAAGCCAGGTGAAGTTCGCAACACGCTCGCTTCGTCTGCGCTCAAGCCGGAGAGCTGGGCCCTGCTGGACGTGAGCCCCACCCTGAGGAGGCACTCCGGTGCGTGCGCAGCTCCGCAAGACAACATGATGTGGGACGCACTCGCTGCACGCGCTGTCGCGGCGCTGGCAGGGCAGGTACTTCGCTTTCGGTCGGGCGAAAGCCGGAAGCTCGTGACCAAGACGGCACAGTCGTCGGCCTATGAGGGCATCGAACTCGTCGCGTTCCCCCCGAAGCGTGCGGCGAATGCGGAAGGCCTGTGGAGCGAGGTCATCGCGGTGCACACGCCAAGCTATCCGGAACGGCCTGGGCTCCACGTCCTCGTTCGGCCATCGATCCGCAACTGGGGAGCGGTAACCCGCTATGCCTCGGACAGTGATCCGAACCGCTCCCTCGATGTCTTTCTTCCAGTCGACGGCGAGAAGGAAGCCATCGACTACAAGCACACGTCGTTCAGATTCAAGCCGAAGCAGGACAGGATCGCTCCTCCCAATCCAAACGGACGACAGCCCGTGGTGGCTTGGTGGCCGCACAAGGAGGACGAACGAGTGTTCGCCCTCATCAGACGATTGACGGGAAACGGCGCAGTCGAAGGGGCAAATCTCGAGGCTCCCATCATGAACCACGATGGCCTTTGGGTCCTCCCGAGGCGCGGGACAGTGCACGGAGACGATCGGATGGCCGGGGGAAGCGGGGTGCCGTGGCCCGATCGAAAAGACATCGCAGATTCGCTTGATGAAGCCTTTGCCGGGATCGGCCTCGAGCGCGCGAATCCCATGGTTCGCGTTGCGACGAGGTTGCCACTCGACGGACCCTTCAACCCGACCAAGATCAACCCTGAGAAGCACCATCCCCTGCGCCGGCGGGCGGTTCTCAATGCGCTGAAGGCCGCGGGCAACGACACGGGCGAGCTCGAGTTCTACGTGTTCCAGCTCCTTGATCAAACCCCGCAAACCATCGCTGAGGCGCTTGCCGAGTACCTCGGCAAACCCGCGTCGACGGACGGAATGCGCCTCCAGTGGCCGGACGACCTCGCAATCAGGCTCATCCCGGCCCCCGCAGGGGCCCTGTCCGAATTGCTGCCATGGGTCGAGCTGAGTGACGCCGAAATTGCGGGGCGGACGAAGAACCAGCAGGACGCGATAATCAGGGCGAAACGCGAAGATGAGCTCGAAGCCGTAACCAGGAGGATGGGCCGACATGTGGAGGAGGTGCGGTCCAGTTCCAGCTCCGTTGCTTGCGCCGTCTTGGAAATGCCCTCCATGACGAGGGGAAACACCCGGGGCGATCCATTCCCTTTTTCTCGAAGGGCGCTGGCGAATTGGTGCGTGCTCCCACAAGTCGTTCTGGTCGACGGACAGAGTTCGAATGCCGAGGCCGACAGGAGCAGGTACGCCGCCGCGGTGCGCGACTGCTTCCGAATGCTTGGCACGCTCCCGGTAGAGGGTTCGGAATACGGGTGCTCGCCGGCCGCGCTCACGATCATTCAGCGGAACAGCGACAGGGTGGCGGGTCGATTTCGACGCGCCCATGCGTTCCCCTTGGCAGCGCGCGTGCGTGATGGAAAACTCGAATGCGCCATACCCGAAGAATCGGGAGAGCCTGCGTGGCTGCCGTACTCCGAGGCCGCACTGCATATCCTTTTCGGCGACTACGGGAAGTTCGGCCGCGGTCGCTGGGAGGAGAACCTGGCGAAGTTCAACGCGTTCTTCTCGACCGTGCTGGCGGACATCGACCGCTGTGGGCCAGCGCTGGTCATTGCCGAAGGGGAAACACTGGGACACAAGCTCGCGACACTTCAGAACGGCAGGCTCGAGCTGGATCGCCTTTCGGTGGGAAACCGAACTTTCACGCCAGACGACTTGCCGCATCTGCGCTTGGTCAGGGTGAGCCCGGATCCCAAGAAGCAGCCCTACTACCATCACGACACTGACGCGAAGTGGCCGAGCGGACTCTTTTCCTGGGACGGGGCCAAGCGCACGTTCTACGGACTCAAAACGAAGCCACCCTCGGTCTCGGCGGGGCAGCATTTCGCTGCGAGCGCGTCGCGGCATCAGGTATTCGGGGAGAACGAGAATCCCCCCAAGGATGACGTATCGCGTGTCTCGGCACAGTTGGACGAGATTTGCGTCGCGTTCATGCAGGAGGACGATGACCCGCAGCGACTCGCGACGCTCGTGCATCGCCTGCGAGGCGTTCACGCCCAGTATCGCTACGACACCTCGTTGCCCTTCCCGTTGCACGAGCTTCGACTGCTTGGCGGTGGAGTGACTCTGTAGCGGACCTTGCGCACCGGAGTCGTCCGATCGCGAGCCGTCGCAGGCAGGCGGTAACAGGATAGTGGTCATCGATTCCTCGGCACGGAGAGAGAGCTGGGCATCGCGTCAAATCCGGCCGGAAGTAGTGCCGTGGCGGTTCGGTCAGCGCACGGCCAGTTCCTCCGCGCTGGACGCGAAAACGGAATCGGGGTCCCGCTGGAACGACACCGTTGCGGAATGATTGAATGGTGACCGAGCACGGCGTGTGGGCGCTCGTGTTCGACGAGAAGGAGCTGCGGCCGATATGAGACCCAAGGCTTCGCGTTCAGCGATGCCGAGCACTTGGGCTTCTATGGTCGGACGGCCACGGCTGCCCGGGAAATTCGGTAAGGGGGACTCCCCCAGAGCTGCAGGACGGCGGCGGAAAGGGGAACTTGGTTCGAAACCATTAACGAATACGGTAAGGAGCGAAGCGCTGAGATCGAGCATTTCGTAATTTCATCAGGCCTAAGGGAGATGATAAAAGGTTCATCGATTGCGAAGGAGTTCAAGCACATCTTTGCTTCCGGGTTCAGCTATGATTCAAATGATGTACCAACATTTGCAGCGCAGTCGGTAAACTACACCACGAAGACACAATATCTGTTTCGCATAAACAAAGGAATTCTGAATAGTTGGGACAACGAGGAAATCAATAGCTTTACTCCGCAAAACCAATGACCCTGCCCATTTTCTAGGATGATCTATATCGGCGATGGTGAGACGGATGTCCCCGCAATGAAAATGATCAACTACCAAGGAGGATATTCTGTCGCAGTCTATCCTCCGCGGAAGGGCAAGCGCAGAACACCACATGAAATGAAAAAGAAGCGGACGGCGGAGAAGCTAGTTTCAGACAACCGTGCGAAATTCGTAGCGGAGGCTAACTTCGAAAAGGATGGCCCCGTGTATGCGATTACGACTATGCGCATAAGGCGAATAGTGGATGAATTTGCCCTGGAAATGAACTTAAATGCGCAATAAATATCTGACAATATTCAATGAGGATGTCGACGTTTCCAAATTATATCCTTAGGTAGACGAAACGATCCCCGATAGTTTGCAAAGAACAAACAAAGGAGATCAAGAGAATGAGTAATGAAAAAACCATGTTCAAGCTTCCGCACTCCGGCATGCGGGGTCAATCGTCATTCCCTTGGGTATTTGGGTACTTTCCGCCTGAGGCGGACCAGCCTCTGGCTGGGGGTACTTCGGTATTTCGTCCTTCCAGGAGATGGTTGTACAGGGTCTTCGTCCTCGTACTGGTCGGGACGGTAGCATGCACAACATCGGAGACATTTGCCTCAGGTGCCGCGCCTGGGCGACCGGCGGGCAGCAAGTGGGAGATCGGCGCTCCCATCACCAGTTACTATCAAGGCCCTGGGGCGGGAAAGCACTTCGGATTAATGACGCCCGCCATCGCCAGGAAGATGGCTGACGGCGGCTTCAACCTGGTCTGGTGCCAGACTGTGGAAGAACTCGACGATGCTCACGCGCAGGGGCTGCGCGCGCTTTTTTTTCCCTTATCCCTAGGCTTCGGCGACCCGAAGGGGATTTATTACGTCTTGGACGACCCGCATCAGAGGGCGAGACTCGATGCGGTGATCGAGCGGGTGAAGAACCATCCGGCGATGTACGGCTATTACATCCATGACGAGCGCAGCGCCGCCGTTTTTCCGCTGTTGGGCAGGATCGTGGCTTACATCCGCGAGCGTGATCCCGATCACATGTGCCTCGTCAATCTATTCCCCACTTACGCCAGCGCTAATTCACTGGGCATCCCCATCGATTATTATGGCCCGATTTCTGATGAACAGCGAGCGCTTGATGCTCTCGCAGGCGTGGGCTATAGCATTGATGCTTACCGGGAGCACCTCCGCCAGTTCGTGGAGATCGTCAAGCCCGACTTGATCAGCTATGACCACTATCACTTCCTCGGCAAGCTTGCACGCGAGGTTGGCAGCCAACGGTTCGTTACGGACAGCCAGCTCCGCCAGGGTGATAACGTCCAGTACTTCCTCAACCTGGCCCTGGTCCGCGAAGCGGCGGTGAAAAGCGGCCTGCCCTTCGTCAACGTCGTGCAGGCTTGCGCTTTGGATGATGAAGGGTATGGTGACTGGCGCATACCCAACGGCGACGAGGGCAGATTCCTGGCCTACACCACGCTGGCCTATGGCGGCCAGGGCCTCTCCCAGTTTGTGTACTACGCCAGAGTCCCTCCTTTTCGAGGGGGAGTGTCCAATTTTTATGTTTTTGACGATTCCCTGACCCCGCTGGGCGAGGCGTTGCGACAGATCAACCCCGAGTTCATCGCCATCGGCACCGAAGTGCAGCCGCTGACTTCCCTGGGTGCATATCATCTCGGCACCGTTCCCTTTGGGGCGGTGGGGCTGCCGGCCGACGCCCGCTTCACCGTGGACCCGCCCGTGCCGCCGGCAAAGTTCGACCCCCCGGCACCTGTGACCGGCATGCTCTTGGGGTACTTCGGTACTGCCGGCAACACCACCCATGTACTGGTGGTGAACCTGGACTACACCCAGCAGGTCACCACGACCGTAGTCGGCCCGGGATCAATGGAGGTGTTCGACGCCACGGAGCGGAAGTGGCACAAGGCCTCGGACGGGTCGCGCGCAAGGGTAAGCCTGATGCCCGGCGGCGGTAAACTAGTGCGGCTCGCCGGGGTGCAGGACTAGTCTGAACTGTGTCGTAATTGTGTTAACACTTTTGGGAATTGGGTTCCTATAACAAGTGAAGGCCACCAGGGGTACCTTTCTGAGAATGTTCCGACCAAGAAACATCTCTCAGGAAAGGTGGCCTGATGACCCTCGAGGACAAAGTACATGCAACGCGTCTCCTGGCGCTACGACGAGCCGAAGAGCTCGGCAATGTCTCGGCAGCCTGCCGGGAATTGGGGATCTCCCGCTGTCTGTTTTACCGCTGGCGAAATCGGTACATGGAGTACGGTCGAGATGGGCTTCATCCCAAGCGCTACGCGGGGCGCAGAGGTCGTCCCCACGGCCTGTCGGTCCAAGACGAACGAGCGATCCTTGCCCTGGCGTTGTCGTATCCCACGTGTGGGCCCGGGTTCTACGCCCTGCAGTTGGCTCAGCAGCAGCGTCCCCTGTCTCCGAGCACCATCTACCGGGCTCTGCGTCGCGTCGGACTGGGTACGCGGCATGAGCGGCTCCTTCTCCTCGAGCGTCCCAGCGCCGAGCGCGGCGGAATTCTCACCGAGCGTACTCGCCCCAGCGGCAGCGAGCTCGTCGGCAAAGGCGACACGTGCAGGCCAGCGAGCCGGGAGAGCTCGTCTGTCTCGACACCTTCTACATCGGCCGCCGCAAGGGCGTCGGGAAGGTCTGGCAGATCACCGTGGGCGATGCGGCCTGTCTCCTATGCCGTGGCCCGTATCATCCCCGCCCGCACCAGCGACCATGCCGTGCGCTTCCGCGTCGACTCCCTGCTGCCGTTCTACGAGGCCGCCGGATGGCCGCTCCAGCGGGTCCTCACGGACCGAGGCCGTGAATTCAAGGGCAGTTTCGATGCGGCGTGTCACGATCTCGGGATCAGACACACGCGCACCCAGCCGCACCACCCCTGGACGAACGGCTTCGTCGAGCGCCTGCAGAGCACGATCCTTCACCAGCATTGGCGCGTCCCCTTCCGCCGCAGGTATTTCACCACCGCGCAGCAACTGGACGCGTCCCTGCAGCGGTTCCTTGACTCCTACAACAACGAGCGACCTCATCAGGGCTACCGAACTCGCGGCCACATTCCATCGACTCTCTTCTGGGGAGTCGATGAAAAAACCCCGCCAACGGAGGTCTGATGTGTCAACACCATTCCGAAACTGGACAGCCTAGACCTCAACTTCAATTTCAAAATAGCGACATACATGAGTGCGAGCCTATGCGCCGTCTTAATGCGTCAGCGGCTTCGGACCCTGCTCATACGCATCTACCAAGCGGTGTGTCTACCCGTCCGGTGGTGGGGGCAGTTGCACCACCTACAGCGCAGGAAGCTGCTAGTGGAAGGAGGATTCTAAAAAAGGAGGCAAAAAATGAATCAAAAACCCCCTTGTTTACGCATTTCCTTAATGGTTATCCCGCTTATTGTTTTTTTTCTTTATGTTCGCAACTGCACCTAAATCTTGGGGGCACATTGGCACACGCATTGTGTACATAATCGAACTCACTGACGAAATGGTCGAAAAGATTGATATCCATGATGGATCCATCGAAGACTGGGTGGACGTAGTTGGAGAGCCTACCTTAACCGCGCTCGATTTTGCCATTTTTTTGGGGCAGGCATATGATCCTCCTGATTTTGACTTTCGATTGTGGTTGGCTTGGCACAGACGAACCAGTCATGTATACCTCGCTGTTCAGGGTGCTGATGAAGTTCACGTCGTGCCTGACGAGGGTGAGGTTATCCTCGATGGTGCAATAAATTTGGAGATAGATGCCGATCATTCCGGGGGGATCTATGGACCGCCCGGCCCAGATGAGGATGATCTTGCTAGCTTGTTTGTTGGAAACCAGCTTTTTTCTGCAAACCCCTATAGCAGTCGGGAAGAGCCGCCCGTTTCGGTTGGCTGGACTACCATGACGTTTGAAGACGATTGTGTTGGTTTGGGGAGCCTCCATATGCCGACGGGTCCGGATCCGTAGTGGGGGAGAATCCAACAATTTGGGTGACGGAAATGTATGTTACCCCATTTAACCGACTTATTCCTTCCAACCAAGATGAAACAAAAAAATCGTTGCTTTCTCCCAGTAATTTGATAGGGTTTAGAATAGGAATTCTAGACGACGACTCCCCAGGGACAACTGCACCGAACTCAAACACTGATACATGGTTTTCCTTTCCTGCCGAAGAACCCTTCGGTCCAGATTTTTTCGGTGATGGGCTGCTTGTACCCACTGATGGAATTTCGGGAAGCTCCGTACAGTCTCTCTCATGGGGCAGAATTAAGGCCTCGCTTAAACCCCAAATCCTTAATTCTGTTTTCAATTACTTTTAAGTTTTCAACTTAGAATCAGAAAAAAAGGATGGATATGTCCTTCTCTCTGAGAATCTCCCCTCTTTTTTGATATACCCAAACTTTTCTCCAATCCCGTTTCGGATCAGGTCCCCCTTCCCTGAAAGTATAGGTAAAATGAGGCACCTTTTTGAACTCGAGGTCAAGGCGCTGAGCGCACCGCAAGGGTCCGGCAACTCCCCTTAGGATCGTTTGCCAGTCCTTCGACCGAGCTCGCAGTACAGTTTGGTAGCCTGTCGTTCCGTATCCGGATCCATCCGGGGCCTGAGGGACCGTTCAGGGCACACCCCGCCGTACGTCCGGCGACGGCGACGGGTCGAGAAGGCAGGTCAGGCGGCGAACTCGAACCGCGGCTCAGGCGGGGCCTTCGGCGGGGGCATTGCCGGCAGCCCTACCCCCTCCAGATAGCTCCGGATCGAGGTCGGATCGGTCAGGGCGGCGATGATTCTCAGGCGACCGCCACAGGCCGCGCATTGGCTGAGGTCGGCAGAAAACACCCGCCCCAGCAGGGTCGCCCACCCCAGGCGATGGCCGCCGGGCTGGGGTCTCGGATCGCCGTCCGCAGCCGACGGCTGGGCAACCGGCTTGGCCGGCACGATGCGGTCGCGGTCCCGGGCCCGGGGCGCCAGGACCCCGTGGTAGCGCAGGAGATGAAACCGGGGCGGGGGAACCAGAGCCGCCAGCTTCTCCAGCAGTTCCATCGGAGACAGCAGGAGATGGCTGGTCCCATCCGACCACGGCGTTTTGAGCGCGAAGGAAAGAGGGTCGGCATTGACAATGCGCAGACGCCCTCCCGCCAGGGCCGGGCGGGCCACGTAGCGGCACGAGGATGTCATGTTGAAGCTTCTCAACCCGATCGCCGGGTTAGCAAGCGACCTCATCGGAGTCGCCGGTTCCGCCCTTGAGAGGGGGTTCATCGCTGAGTTCGCCCGCAGCGAGTCCGGTGAAGTCAGCCCGAAACAGGGGTTCCCGGTCGCCTGGACCGGGGGCCTGCTCGTGGCCGCTATGGTTGTCCTAGCAGGCCGTTGAAAATCCGGGTTATTCCGGAAACCCCGGACGTCGCGGATGTATGATTTCCTTTCCCAAGAAAATCGGTTATCAGGCTAAACATTCCCATTTATAGAAATGGTCCCGAAAAGGACAGCTCAACAATCGCAAATAACCGAAAATTCGACCCAAAAGAGCGTTTGCGCGATCGGCAAAAGTCGAGAAAACCGATGCCAATCCATACAACCCTTTCGGCGTTCCCTTTCCGGTGAGCTTGCGCATCACCAGCCCGAGATTGAAGGCGCCGCCATGAATACACAGACGCTTGTAGATGTTGGTGTGGCCGCGCAGGTGAGTGCGGCGCATGCCTCCCGTTTCGTAGGTATGAGCGAAACTGCGCTCCACGTGCTCGGCGCGAAGCCGCTGCAGCCTCTTGCCGCGGTCTCCCCGTATACGCCGACGATTCGCATACACCGCCGTCTTGGCCGGCGCATCCTTCTTCCAGTTGCGCCGACCGCGATCCGGTTCGGCCACGTAGCTGCGGATCTCCGCCGTCCTCAGCATCTTCATCGTGTCATTGCTGTGATACCCCCGGTCCGCCACCACTTCGCTCAGCCTGATCTGCTCATCGACACCGACCTCTTTCAGGCTGCGGTCCGCCTGCACCAGACTCCACAGCAGCGACGCGGTATCCCCTTCATCGGCGCCGCACACCTGCAGGGCCACCAGCGCCTGCGTGTCCAGATCGACCGTATGTTCGGCCTTGTGGGCCATATGCGTGCGGCCGTCTTTCATCCTGGTTATGCGGGCCTCCCGATCATGGGGATGCGCCCAGTCCCGGTTGGACGCCTTGTTGGCCCGCTTGCGGTCGAGCCGGGCCACCTCCTGCCGGGTCGGCTCCGGAATGCCTTCGGCCCGGGCCAACCCTTCCAGATACTCGCGGTAGCCCTGGCCCGTATCCCGGCGCACGATGCTGCGCATCGCCGCGTTGGCCTCCAGCGTGGTGGCGTCCACCGCCACCGTCTTTCCCTGCAGCAGGTCCCGGTCGGACAACACCTTCAGCACCCAGTCGAAGACCGCTTCGTGCACCGCTTCGGGCAGGCGCTGACGAATACGCGACAGGCTCGAATGATCCGGGGTGGACTCGGTCAGGGCGTAGCCGAGAAAGCGACGCAGAGCCAACGAATCGGCGACCCGCCAGGCAATGGCCCGCTCCGATCCCAGGCCTTCGAAATAGCCGATCATGAGCATGCGGAAATACACCCCGGGAGCAATACTGGGACGGCCCAACCTCTGGGCGTAATACGGGGCGCACTGCTCTTCTACAAAGGAATCAAACCCATGCTCTTCCAGCAGCCGGTTGAGTTGGGTGTAAAACGGATGGCTCGGGGTCTCGGGGAGGGTATGGGTCGGCACCCAGATCTCCTGCTGCTGACTTTTCCGACGTTTGCTCATCGACATCACCGGCCTCCTTGGGGCATCGGCTCGTTTTTCTTGGATCTTTCATAAATCTAGAAAAGGGCGGGTACGACGGGCAATCGTCTGAGGCTATGTTTTTATTAGGAAATAGGACTTTTTCAACAGCCTGCTAGGGTCCCCGCCTCAAGTGGCGGCGTGCCCTGGACCCGGCCCAACGTGTCCCGCCCCTTCTGTGAACTGTATGAAGTGGTGCAAGGATGGTTCCGGAGGGGTCTGCCGCGGTAAGTGCGCTCCTTCAAGTGTTTGCGTTTGCTACTGAGGGAACTGGAAAACTTCCCGAAGGCGGAATTGCCCCTTTAACCAGGTATCGACCGTATTCTCCTGTTTATGAGGATATGGTCGATACTTATCCCTTTTCTCACGGAAAAGGACAAAAATGCGACATCTTGCTTTGACCGCATTGCTCACGGCAATTGTCCCCGGAATGATCGTCCCGGCTTCGCCCCATGTAGGGGACCGTGTCTTTCCAGTGTACCGAATTCCCGATCAGGTCCCGATCGACGTCACGGACGGGTCCATCGAGGACTGGCTCGACGCCGGAATACCGCCGTCGGCAACGGCTTTGGATTTCGTTACCACCGGAGGCGGCATCTACAATCCCGCTGATGTGGACTTTCGCCTGTGGTTTGGTTGGTTGCCCCAACCAACCAAGCTGTACATTGCCATGGAACGGTTGGACGACGAGTATGTGAACCACTTCGATCCATCCTTTGAAGGCTGGGGATTCGAAGGAAACTTCTCATGGGACGGCAGTTTGAATGTAGCAATAGATGGCGATCACAGCGGAGGGATGTTCATAGATTACAGTGTGCCTTTTGAAGACAGGCCTCGTACCTGGTTCGAGGGCGCCCAGGAATATATGGCCCAGGCCGAAGTATTCGGCGCCGCTCCTATCCGGATGCTTGCATGGGGGGCAACCCGGCACTATTTCGTGAGCCCGCCTTACGCCGATGCCGGCGGTGCCGTTTACGAGGGCAACCCGGTGGGTACCGTTACTGAGCTGTACGTGACCCCTTTCGACCGCTTTGTCTGGAACAGCGCCGAAGAGAGTGATATTTCCTCTTGGAATGAAGGTAAAGTGATCGGCCTGTATTTCGAGATCACGGAGGTAGATTGGGACTCTCCAGAGGGGGATTTCAGTAACTGGACGTACTTTTTCCCAGCTGGATCCCTTGAAACCGTTGTTGTGGACGCAGACTTTTTTCTAGATGGGGTTTTGGTGGACCGAACCCGGGGCATGGATGATACAGCTCGGAGAGCAAAGACTTGGGGCCGCATCAAGGCCAGCTTGTCCGAGTAACTCCCACCCAAGGAACCTCTGATCAAGTGCGATTATCGATGAAATTTTAGATTCGGTCAGTTTTGGTACCTACAACCGGAAAATGCACTTCCATTTTTCATTTCATTTCGACCCTTTTTTGTCCCGATTCCACATCGACACGGACGGATCCCTACGGAGCAGCCCATTCTCTACGCGCCAAGTAAAAATTGGCCAAGGCAAACAAGGTAAAGACCTGAGCCGCATTCTTCGCCAAACCACGATAGCGCACTTTGCTATACCCCCACAGGTGCTTGATGACGCCAAAAGGATGTTCCACCCTGGGAGGCGTGGGAATCATTGCGGTCCTTTTCGCGTTGGACTCAGGAACACGGGCTACTCAGCACTGTCGCGTCTCACTATCGCCGCCCCTCAGCGTTGAACCTGTCGTCCAGCCCGCGGCAGACGCCACCGAGCACATCGATGTTTTGGGCAAGCATCTCCGGGTCCAGCGGCAGGACCCTGCCCTTCATGTGGGCCAGAGCCGGCTGTCTGGCGATGAATCGATCATCGACGACGCCGGCGTTGTGAACGTAGATGTGCCTCGCCTGGAAGAACCACTTGATGTCTTCCCACGCTGAAACTCCTGTGGTCGCCTCAAGAGTGGGTCCGCCCAGGGTTTGCAGGTGGGCGCTCAGGGCCTCGATGTCCTGGAAGAGGTTTCGCCTGCTAGCGGGAAACAGGGTCGCATGATTGCTCGCCAGGGCTTTGCCGAAGGCGTCGAAGGCAGAGACGCTTCCGGTAAGCGCGTCCTTCACGAAGTCCTGCCTGAGCTCCTCATCGAGAGAAGGGTCCTCCGATAGCGCCAGCTTCTTCTTTGCTGTCTCAAGCGAGCTGAGCACGACCTTCAGTGCGTTCAGCTGACCGCAGCATGGGCACGATGCGAAGACGCCGTACACCGAGAATTCCAGGGAGCAGCTGTCGCAGGTGACCTCGGTTTCAAGCTGCCGTTCCACGTACCGATGTATCGAAGCGGGCTTGTAGTCCACCGAGAACTTCAGCTGAATCAGACCCCCTGATTGGCGGCGGTTCATGCGCTCGATGTCTCTCTTGAACCCCTGCATCATCGGCCCTACGATGTCCCTGGCGGCAACAGAGACTGCGTAGTCCAACTGGTCCTGGGTGAAGAAGCTGCTCGGGTCTCCTTCCGCGCGACAGTAGGGACATCCGAGGCTCTCTGGAGTTGACCCGATTTCGTGGACACTTCATTTCTTGAAAGAAAGGAGGGTGTCCAACCATGCCGAAATCCCATTCCCCTTATCCGCCCGAATTCCGGCAACAGATGGTGGAACTGGTACGGGCGGGTCGTAGTCCGGAGTCGCTGGCCAAGGAATTCGAGCCGTCCGGGCAGACGATCCGCAACTGGGTGATCCAGGCCGAACGCGATGAGGGGGTGCGCCGCGACGGCCCCTCCCGTCCGGAGCAGGAGGAATTGCGGCGCCTTCGCCGTGAGAACAAGCAACTGCGTATCGAACGGGAGATCCTGGCAAAAGCCACGGCCTGGTTCGCTCGCGAGGCCGACTCGGAGTCCGGCCCGTCTACGAGTTCATGAGAGCGCACCAGGCCGACTTTCCGGTGCTGACGATGTGCCGCGTGCTGAAGGTCTCCCCCAGCGGCTACTACGCCTGGTTGAAACGCCCGCCTTCGGGTCGCGCCCGGGCCGATGCCGTGCTCAAGGCACGTGTCGAGCAGATCCACCAACACTCCCGGGGCACTTATGGAGCGCCGAGGATCCGGGCCGAACTGGCCGAGGAGGGCCAAGCCATCGGTCGCAAGCGCATCGCCCGATTGATGCTTGAGCTCGGGGTGCGCGGGGTATGCGCCCGCCGCCGCCTCTCCACCACCCGTCGCGGCCGGCAGGGCCGGGTCGCCTCCGACCTGGTCAAGCGGGTGTTTTCGGTCTCCGGCCCGAATCGCCTGTGGGTTGCCGATCTCACCTACATTCCCACGAGGTCGGGGTTTTTGTATCTGAGCGTGGTCATGGACGCCTGGAGCCGCCGAGTGGTGGGCTGGGCCATGGCGAACCATATGCGTACGCAGTTGGTGCTGGACGCCCTTGACATGGCCCTGCACCGGCGCCGTCCCAAGAAAGTGATTCACCACTCCGACCACGGCAGTCAGTATACGGCCCTGGCCTTCGGGAAGCGCTGTCGCCAGGCCGGGGTACGTCCGTCGATGGGATCGGTCGGTGACTGCTTCGACAATGCTCTGTGCGAAAGCTTTTTCGCCACCTTGGAAAGGGAGCTGCTGGATCGTCATCGGTTTGCTACCCAGTCGCAAGCCCAGCGTACGGTTTTCGAATACCTGGAAGGCTGGTACAACCCCCATCGGCGGCACTCGGCCCTGGGACAACGATCTCCCATCAACTACGAGAGGTATCATTTATCAAGGGGTATAAATCCAAACGGAAAACTGTCCGTGAAATCGGGGTAACCTCACTCGTTCTCCCACGTCTCCCGTCGTAGGTGTTGGCGAACACCTGGAGCCGGTCCCGTTCCATGATCCACTTGTTCCCCGAACTTGGTGGCGGTGAGCTTGCCCTCTCGTATCAGGCGCTTCACCGTCTCGGGGTGGACGTCCAGGATCTTGGAGGCTTCTATGACGTCGATGTAGTTCTCAAGCATGGTATCGAACTAGTATAATTGTTGCACTACAACATTATCAAACGTGTCGGGTATGAGAAGTCTCGGGGAGTAATGGGCCCGGCATGTCAGGAATTGGCATGGATAAGAAGAAGCGCAGGCAAAAGAGGGCGTCACAGCCTCCGCCCCTGGAGAAACTCTTGGGGGAAGGTGAGGCTGTCCTATATGGGCAGGTCTGCTGGTCGATAGCCAACCGCGGCACTGATAGACCCAAAGTGGGTGAGGTCATAGGGCTAGAGGGTGGGTATGAGGCAGAAGACCCTTCGAGCCGGTCATTCCGCCTTACTCGCGAGAGCATTGAGAATGTCGAAAGGTGTTTGGGACTGGGGACCTGCGGTGAGGCCGTGGGTCTGTTCGTCGAGGACGTGGATGATGAGCCCTCGGGTGCGCCTTCCGGAGAATGCCCGAACGGTCACCAGGAAGCGGCCTTCGAGTTCATGATGCATGGCATCCGTCGGTCCGAGCCTTGCCCACAATGCGGGGAGATACCCGAGTTCGGCAATACCATGATGAGCCCGGACCTCCATCCGGATGGCCCGATCAAGGGAGTAGACGGGCGGGAGCACTCCACCTGTCCAGAGTGTGGAGACGACGCGCTGGAGCTTGAAGGGAGCAGCATCGCTGAATGGGGTTGGAAGATCGCGTGCCTCAACTGCGGGTGGGAGATGAAACTGGCTGAAAGCCTCGACATTGCCCAGTACTGCGACCTGATGGAGGAAGTGAAAACCAGGGTTGAGGCCATCAATCAGTTGATTGAGATGCCCGGAATCACGATTCGGACCCGGGTGGAGTCAATCTGTCTTCAACTCCGAATGCTGCTGGAACTCATCGTGTTCGGTTCGCTGGTATCCAACAAGTCTGGCAGGGGTCGCGGAAGGAACTCCAGAGCTCCCAGGACATCAGCAAGAAGCTCAGGGAGCTCAGGCGTATCCATCCGAGTTTCTATCCATCAGGCGTATCCATCCGAGTTTCTATCCAAAGGTATAGGTAAAATGAGGCACCTTTTTTGAACTCGAGGTCAAGGCGCTGAGCGCACCGCAAGGATCCGGCAACTTCCCTTAGGATCGTTTGGCAGTCCTTCGACCGAGCTCGCAGTACAGTTTGGTAGCCTGTCGGCCCGTATCCGGATCAATCCGGGGTCTGAGAGACCGTTTAGGGCACACTCCGCCGTACGCCCGGCGACGGCGACGGGTCGAGAAGGCAGGTCAGGCGGCGATCTCGAACCGCGGCTCAGGCGGGCCCTCGGCGGGGGCATTGTCGGCAGCCCTACCGCAGGGCCAGCTTCTCCAGCAGTTCCATCGGAGACAGCAGGAGATGGCTGGTCCCATCCGACCACGCGTTCAGGTGGACCTTGTCGAGAAGGGCTCATTCATCCCAGAGCTGCGAAGTGCCATGCCACGGTAATAGCGGTGAACTTCGTCGGAGACGGCCTCCGCGACGCGCTGGAACCCAAGTCCGGCGCCAGCGTCTGACGGTCCTCGTCGGCCGCTAGCAGGCTGTTGAAAAAGTCCTATTTCCTAATAAAAACATAGCCTCAGACGATTGCCCGTCGTACCCGCCCTTTTCTAGATTTATGAAAGATCCAAGAAAAACGAGCCGATGCCCCAAGGAGGCCGGTGATGTCGATGAGCAAACGTCGGAAAAGTCAGCAGCAGGAGATCTGGGTGCCGACCCATACCCTCCCCGAGACCCCGAGCCATCCGTTTTACACCCAACTCAACCGGCTGCTGGAAGAGCATGGGTTTGATTCCTTTGTAGAAGAGCAGTGCGCCCCGTATTACGCCCAGAGGTTGGGCCGTCCCAGTATTGCTCCCGGGGTGTATTTCCGCATGCTCATGATCGGCTATTTCGAAGGCCTGGGATCGGAGCGGGCCATTGCCTGGCGGGTCGCCGATTCGTTGGCTCTGCGTCGCTTTCTCGGCTACGCCCTGACCGAGTCCACCCCGGATCATTCGAGCCTGTCGCGTATTCGTCAGCGCCTGCCCGAAGCGGTGCACGAAGCGGTCTTCGACTGGGTGCTGAAGGTGTTGTCCGACCGGGACCTGCTGCAGGGAAAGACGGTGGCGGTGGACGCCACCACGCTGGAGGCCAACGCGGCGATGCGCAGCATCGTGCGCCGGGATACGGGCCAGGGCTACCGCGAGTATCTGGAAGGGTTGGCCCGGGCCGAAGGCATTCCGGAGCCGACCCGGCAGGAGGTGGCCCGGCTCGACCGCAAGCGGGCCAACAAGGCGTCCAACCGGGACTGGGCGCATCCCCATGATCGGGAGGCCCGCATAACCAGGATGAAAGACGGCCGCACGCATATGGCCCACAAGGCCGAACATACGGTCGATCTGGACACGCAGGCGCTGGTGGCCCTGCAGGTGTGCGGCGCCGATGAAGGGGATACCGCGTCGCTGCTGTGGAGTCTGGTGCAGGCGGACCGCAGCCTGAAAGAGGTCGGTGTCGATGAGCAGATCAGGCTGAGCGAAGTGGTGGCGGACCGGGGGTATCACAGCAATGACACGATGAAGATGCTGAGGACGGCGGAGATCCGCAGCTACGTGGCCGAACCGGATCGCGGTCGGCGCAACTGGAAGAAGGATGCGCCGGCCAAGACGGCGGTGTATGCGAATCGTCGGCGTATACGGGGAGACCGCGGCAAGAGGCTGCAGCGGCTTCGCGCCGAGCACGTGGAGCGCAGTTTCGCTCATACCTACGAAACGGGAGGCATGCGCCGCACTCACCTGCGCGGCCACACCAACATCTACAAGCGTCTGTGTATTCATGGCGGCGCCTTCAATCTCGGGCTGGTGATGCGCAAGCTCACCGGAAAGGGAACGCCGAAAGGGTTGTATGGATTGGCATCGGTTTTCTCGACTTTTGCCGATCGCGCAAACGCTCTTTTGGGTCGAATTTTCGGTTATTTGCGATTGTTGAGCTGTCCTTTTCGGGACCATTTCTATAAATGGGAATGTTTAGCCTGATAACCGATTTTCTTGGGAAAGGAAATCATACATCCGCGACGTCCGGGGTTTCCGGAATAACCCGGATTTTCAACGGCCTGCTAGCAGGACGCGTGCGACGCCAGAGATGCCACGGTACCGGACCGCTCGCCCAAGGGATGAGCGCTCCCACGGCGACTCCTCCGCACTTGTCTCAATGGCGTGGACTTGCGCACGATGGTCTGATGGCTTCGAATTCTCTGAGGGGCGCCCCGTCGCGCTCCAACGACGGCTGAAGGAGATATAGGCAAATGGGAGCTGCATTTGTTGACATCGGCTCGAGGCGGGAGCTGTTCGTGGACACCTTCCTGGTAGAAAGCCTCAAGGGCGCGAGGCTCAAGCTGCAGGAGCCGAAGCCGGGCGGGGTCGCCATCGAGTACGACCAGCCGTGCGAACGCGAGCCGGTCGGGTCTCGTTCCTTCTACACCAGCGTCATCAAGGACGACGATGTCTACCGCATGTACTACAGGGGCGACATGGCCTATTCGTGCTATGCGGAGAGCGCCGACGGCATCAACTGGACGAAGCCCAGCCTGGGACTCGTGGAGGTAGAAGGGTCTACCGAGAACAACGCCATCGTCAGGGGGCGTCCGCTCGATCCGTTCATCGACGGCCGTGCTGGAGTGCCGGAGTCCGAGCGGTACAAGGCCAACTCCGTGGGGGAGGGCGGGCTGCTCGGCCACGTCTCGGCTGACGGCATTCATTGGCGAAAGATCCGCGACGAGGTCATAGTGCCCAGGGAGCTGGTGAACCACTTCGACGCGAACAGCGTGATGTTCTGGTCCGAGGTGGAGGAGCTCTACCTGCTCTATGCCCGCCACATGGAGGACGGCAGGCGCGCCACGGCCAGGGCGACCTCCGAGGACTTCGTCGACTGGACGGGGCCCACCCTAATGGAGTACAGCGACACGGGCACCGCCACGCCATCGGCTCAGCTGTACACGAACCAGACGCAACCCTATTTCCGCGCCCCCCACCTCTACATCTCGCTGCCTGGTCGCATCTTCTTCGCGGACCTAGTCCACATCTCCCGCGAAGACGACATTGCATTTGCCCGCAGCCGCGTCATCACTGACGAGGTGCGGCGGTTCTACGATGCCGAGGTCGATGGGAGGGCTGGAGACGCGGGAGATGTCGCGGACGGGGTGTTCCTCACGTCTAGGGCCGGAACGACGATGTACGACTTCACGTTTAGGGAGAGCTTCGTCAGGCCGGGCATCGGCCTCAGCAACTGGACGACACGGAACAACTATCCCGCTTGCGGCGTGGTGCAGACGGGCCCCACCGAGATGTCGATGTACGTGCAGCGCAACTACGCCCAGAAGACGGCGTACCTCGAGCGGCTGACCCTGCGCCTGGACGGCTTCTCGTCGCTCAACGCGCCCTTCGACGGCGGTGAGATGACCACCCGGCCGTTCACCTTCTCGGGCGAGCGGCTGGAGATCAACTTCTCCACAAGCGCGGCCGGGAGCATCAGAGTGGAGGTCCAGGACGATGATGGAAGGCCCATGCCCGGTCATGGGCTGGATGAGTGCCGCGAGGTGATCGGCGACGAGATCGCACGCTCCGTCGCGTGGGAGGGCGGCTGCGCGGTAGGTGAACTGGCGGGCCGACCGGTGCGTTTGCGGTTCGTCATGAAGGACGCAGACCTGTATTCTCTGCGCTTCAGCAAATAGAAGCCATGCGGATTTCAGACAGCGAATAGGAAGTGCTATGACAAGCAAAAGCCTCATTCCGCCCGCGGATTTCGTCGGGCTCGACGCAGTGACTCATCTCTGCACGGGGGGCGAAGCTCCTTGGTTAAAAGGACAGGATGCGACCTACGCGGAGTTTGCCAGAGACAAAAGCAGCGGCGACCGCGGGCGTCGTGCCATCTACGCCCGCGGCGAGAGCTGCCGCCAGCGCATGGGTCAGTTGTGGGGCGTTCCGGCTGAGCGGATCGCCTTTACGCCTTCGGCGGCCGAGGGCATGGCTTGGTTGGCGCGGGGCTTGGACTGGCGGCCGGGCGACAACGTGGTCACCACCAATTTGGAATTTCCCTCGGTGGCGTACAATTGGCGCAACGTGCGCGAGCAAGGGGTCGAACTGCGGCTGGTGCCGCATTGCGATTGGCTGGTGCGGGAGGAAGATCTGTTGGCCGCGGTCGATGAGCGCACTCGGGTCTTGGCTGTGAGTCAAGTCAGCTTTTACACGGGGCAAAACCTCGATATCGAGCAGCTTGCGGACGGGCTTGCTGGACGCGACGTGCTCTTGGCGGTCGATGCAACGCACGCTGCGGGCGCGGTTGCCGTGCCGGCGGCGTGTACTGACTTGTGCGTCAGTTCGTGCTACAAGTGGCTGTTGGCGACGCACGGGGTTGCGCCGTGTTATTTGAGCCAACGGGCCGAGGCGCAAGTGCGCTCCACGGCTTTTGGCTGGCGCAACTTGGCGGTGTGGCCGGCGCAAGGGCCTGTGCGCGAACCAGATGCCGCCGAAAAGCCGATGCCCGATAAAATGGAGCCGGGCAATCCGGCCATGGTAGCAGTGCTCTACCTCGACTACGCTTTGGGGCGGCTATTGGACGTGGGGATTGAGCGGATAGAGGGTCACAACCGCGACTTGTCCGAACAAATCAGTGCCGGGCTGGAGCGTCTCGGGCGGCAGGTTATTTCACCGAGTGCGCGGCCGCAGCGCTCGGGCAATACCTGTTTTGCGGACGACGACGCGCACGGGTTGTGTGAGGCCCTTGCCGACCGAGGGGTGTTGGTGTGGGGGGAATACGGACGGGTGCGGGTCTCTGGGCATTTGTACAACAACAGTGGCGATGTGGAGCGGTTTTTGGGGGTTTTGGGCGAGTTGGTGTAGGGAGGCTGCGAGGATCTGGTAGAGGGGCTCCTTTTCCGGTTTGCGGCGACGGTACTCGGGTGGGCGGACAGGTGCGGCCGGCATGGTGCCGGCCACACAGCAATGGGCGGACCACCCGTGCTCGTCCGTTGTATTCGGGGGACTTGCTCCAGGACTGGGTCGGTCAGCGCACAGGAGTGTGAAGGTTTTCACCCACGCCAGGTACGCCCCGCCACCGCTGAGCGCCGCATCCTTACCCTTTGCGTCCCGTAGTGAAGAGGCTGGGTGACCGCCCCTCCCCCGGTGCGGAGGCGGCAGGGATTCGTCCCATATCCGCCGCCGAATCCAGCCGGGGGTCATGATGCCGGGGCCGCCCTCGACGCAGCGGTTCGGCACCGGCCTGACCTGACCGTCCCGCAGCTCCCCGACCACAAAGCTGTACGTCTGCGATTTGGACCTCATCAGCCATCGACGACCCCATGCGCATCGCCAATCCGATTTACCGCGAAGTTATTCCGCGGGAGCTGACCCATACCACTCAAGCCACCTTGGCCCAGGACACAGCGTGGTAGTAATGCCAGGGGCGGCCTGGACCTGGGCAAGCTGCTGTCGGCCCTTCAGGCGTTCTTCCGGGAGCACTCGGAGCACTGGGTGGAGCGGTTCCAGTACAAGGAAGCCGGTGCGCGCGGCATCGAGCTGCTCGAGGGGGCGGTCGAGGATGCTGTAGTTCCCGAGATGGGGGTAGGAGTGATCCAACCCAATTGCAGAAGGTGGGACACCGATCGCGGCCGTGCTCCGGTTGCAGCCGGGTCTTGGCCCGCAGCGAATCGGCGGAGCTACTTCACCCAGAAGCCGCCGTCGACACGCAGGGTGGCCGCGGTGATGTAGTCGGCCGCGTCCGATGACAGGAAGGCGGCGGCCTTGCCGAGATCCTCGATGGTGCCCAGCCGCCCCCACGGCAGCTCCTTCCCACCTTCCCGCAGCTCCTCCTCCGTGGCGTACTGCCGTTCCCCGGGGGTGTCCGTCCAGCCCGGCTCGATGACGTTGACGCGGATGCGGTGGGGGGCCAGCTCCTTGGCGATGGTCGCGGCCATGTGGTTGACCCCGGCCTTGGCGGTGTTGTAGGGCACCGAGGTCGGCATCGGGATGAAGGAGAGCACCGAGCTGATGAAGAGGATGTGCCCCCCCTCGGCCTGCTCGACCATGCGGCGCGCCGCGTGCTGCGCGGTGTGGAACGACCCCATGAGCGTCACCTCGAGGGTGCGCCGCATCGCCTCGAGGGAGAGCTCGAGGAACGGCTCCCGTTTGGAGTAGTAGGAGTTGCAGACCACGGTGTCGAGACGGCCCAACTCGTCGATGGCGCCGTCGATCATGCCCTCGACCGCGCCGCGGTCCGACACGTCCGCCTGGAACAGGGCGGCGCGCCGCCCCAGGCCGGTCACCTCCGCGGCGACCGCCTCGGCGTCGTCCGGGTGGGTGTTGTAGTTGATGGCGACGTCGGCGCCGCAACGGGCCATCTCGACGGCGCAGCCGTGGCCGATGCCGCGGGACGAACCGGTAATGAGAGCGACTTTTCCGCTGAGATCGATGATGGCTCTGTCTCCTGTCTTTCGGCTGGGAGGAATGGAACTCATCGCGGTGCTGATCACCAGATCAGGTGAGTTGGATTTGGAGTTTTTTGCCGAGGGCCTGCGCGGCGCGTCCCATCGTCTGAAGCGTAACCGAGCAGTTGGTTGAATCGAGCAACCGGTCGAGAGCGGACCGGCTGGTTTGCATGCGTTCGGCCATTGCGGTTTTCGACAGGTTGTTTTCCTCCATGAACTGACGCAGTTGATATGCGATGACGCGTTTCACCGCGGTGGTTCCCACTTCACTGAGAATGCCTTCCTCTGTGAGGAAGTCATCGAAATTGCTGCCGACATGCTTTTTCATCGTTCCTCCCGGAGCGATTCAACCAGTGTACCAATTGTGGTACGTTTGTCAACGACAGGGGACAGGGACATCGGCGATCCATGTAAATCCAATCACCCCGGCGGTCTCGGCATGCGGTACCGCTGCAGCAGCTCGTGGAAATCCCGGCGGTCGAGGGGAGCCTCCTCGCTGCGGAACAGATGTGAGCGGCACTCGCAATCGGAGCATCCGAACCCCGGCACCCCCGCTCCCATGATCGCCTCGAGTCCGCCGGCCAGCTCGCATTCCAGGCGCCGCGAGGCGCGCACCGGCACCGGCACCACCGCGCCGGCCGCCTCCCGCAGGTAGTCGACGTGCCAGTGCATCCGCTTGCGCCGGCGGCAGTGCCGCGCCAGCCTCGCGCCGAGGTTGGCCATGGCCGAGCCGGCGTACACGTAGTGCCCCTTCTCGAACAGGATCGACCCGAGCTGTCCCACCTGCAGGCGCCGCCGCCGCGCCAGGTGCAGCAGCAGGAAGTAGGAGCCGCGGTCGTCGACCTCCTTGTCGAGAAACTCCCAGGGTATCTCCAGCTCCCGCACCCGCGGTCCCAGCCTCAGGCCGGGCCGCCAGGAAACCGCCACCGCCAGGACGTCGACGGCGTCGCGCACTTCGAGCAGGGTGCGGCTGAAGGCGAGGTCGGAGTGGTAGTCGGGCATGAACCAGCCGGCGCGCGGGGTGTGCACGACGAACAGGACCACCGGCCTGACGCCGCCGCGCGACAGCTCGGCCAGCTCGAGCAGGTGCCTCCTGCCGCGCGCGGTCACCGCATCGGGGAACATGGCGACGCGGTTTCCGTAGAGGGTGCAGGACTTGACCTCGAGGTAGAGCTCGTCGCCCCCCCGGGATAGCAGGAAGTCGAAGCGGCTGCGGCCAACGCGGACCTCGCTTCCGGCTATCTCCGCTCCCGCGAGGGAGGGGATGCGGCCGCTTTCGATCAGGCGGCGGGCGACGGCGTTGGTCAGCCCGGTGTGGAGGAAGACGAGGTCCCCCTCCCGCTCTACGGCGACTGCGGTATACCTGGTCTTGCGGCGGGCACCTCCACCGGAAGCCCCCCGGTTTTCGGTCAGGTACATCGCCACCCCGGGGAACAGCAGCTCCCACATCCGTCCCGGGTTCGGCAGGAAGGCGCGGACGAGGCGGCCGTCAGCCAGCCGGCACCGCACGAGGAACTGGTTGGGCCGGTCGACGAAGCCGGCCTTCAGCAGCTCCCCGGGTACGACTGGCCCGCTCATCGCCGGCGCCGGAGCCACGCGGCCCCGAACCGCGATTTGAAAGCGGGCAGGCGGTGAAGCAGATTCAACCGGATCATCGAACGGAAACCAGAAAGGAACGCGACAGATGGCACAGCAAAAACAAGGCTACGACGATACTCCGATGCTCCCCGGCGGCAAGTGGCGGGTCCACGACGGCGACCGGCCGCAGCCGCGGGTGGTCGATCCGGGCGGAGGCACCCCCGGCGCACCCCGGCGCCCCCCCTCCGACGCCGTCGTCCTGTTCGACGGCACCGACCTGTCCGGCTGGGTCGGCCGCGACGGCGAGGCGCAGTGGAAGGTCGAGAACGGCTGCATGGAGGTGGTCGGCGGCACCGGCAACATCCTCAGCAGGGAGCAGTTCGGCGACTGCCAGCTGCACCTCGAGTGGGCGGAGCCGGCCGAGGTCCGGGGGGACAGCCAGGGCCGCGGCAACAGCGGCGTCTTCCTGATGGACAAGTACGAGATCCAGGTGCTCGACGGGTACGACAACCCGACCTACGCCGACGGCCAGTGCGGGGCGATCTACGGCCAGTACCCGCCGCTGGTCAACGCCTCGCGCCCTCCGGGGGAGTGGCAGTCGTACGACATCGTCTTCGAGGCGCCGCGCTGGGACGCGGACGGAAAGCTCGAGAAGCCGGCGTTCATCACCGTGCTGCAGAACGGCGTGCTCCTCCACCACCGGCAGGAGATCCTCGGCCCGACCAGCAACCGCGCCTCGGCCAGCTACGACACCCCCCACGACCCGGAAGGGCCCCTGCACCTGCAGGACCACGGCAACCCGGTGCGCTACCGCAACATCTGGGTGCGCAGGCTGAGAGGGTACGACGAGTAGGCTGGAAGGATCAGCGCCGGCGGCTGCCGAAGACGAAGTCCCAGAGCGGGGAGGTGACCCCGTAGGCGACGGTGTCGTCCCGGTAGTGGTGGCCGAGGTGGTAGCGCCGCAACTGCCGCATCAGCCCCCAGCCCCTGAGCTGTCCGGTGTGCACGAGGTAGTGAACGGTCTCGTAGGCCAAGTACCCCAGGGCGAGGCCGGCGAACAGCGGGGCCGCGGCGAGGAAACCGGCAAGCAGCCAGAACAGTCCGTGGAACAGCGCCGCCGCCGGAAGGGTGAAGGCCAGCGACATGGTAAGCCGCCGGGTGTCGGACGGGTAGTCGTGGTGGCGCCCGTGATACAGGTAGACGATGCGCTGCACCAGGGGGCTTTGCGATTCGAGGTGGAAGAGGATGCGGTGAACGAGGTACTCGACGAGGGTCCAAGTCAGCAGCCCGGCCGCGATCAGGCCGCAGAGCCGGGCGGGCGGCATGCCGCCGGCGGCCCATGCGCAGAGGCCCGCGGCCAGCGGCAGGAAGATGGCCGCGGGAACCGCAAGCTGAGTCAGGCTGCCCCGCTGTTCGGCGATCGACGTCACAATAAGGGCGGCCGGTTTATCCCTTTCGGCCGCGAAAGGAAGCCCGCCCCAGTCTCTCTGCCTTCGTCATGAATTTCTGACGCTGGGATTGGCCGTGCAGGTTCTCGATAGAGTCCAGGGGAATATCGATTCCGACCTGGTGGAGGTAGTCCCGAACCTCCTCCGGGGAACGACCCTGGGCGAGAAGGTCCTCGATCCACTGCCTGTTTTCTGAGTTCATGAATGCAAGATAACAAACCGATTACCCTTCCCGACAGACTCTACGTAGACCTCGACGACGTCATCGGCGAGACCGCGCAGCGGCTGCTGGTCATGGCCGAGCAGGAGTACGGCCTGAGGGTCCCCTTCGAGGAGGTGACCTCCTTCGATCTCGACGCCGTATTCGGCATGGACGCGGAGGAAACCGCGGATTTCTACCGGCGCTCCAACGAGGCGGACGTGCTGTCAGGCGTGGCGCTTCGGGAGGGGGCGGTCGAGAGCCTGGCCGCCTGCCGCGCCCGCGGCATCGAGGTCTGGGTGGTCACCGGCAGGCCGGCCGCTTCGAGAGAGCTGACCCGGGCCTGGCTCGCCGACCGCGGGGTGCCGCACGACGAGCTGCTGTTCGTCGACAAGTACGGGAAAATGCAGCAGGAGGAGGCCTTTCCCGTCGACCCGGCCGGGCTGCTGTCGCTGGAGGAGCTGGCTGCAATGAAGTTCCGCGCCGCGGTCGAGGATCACCTCGGGATGGCGCGCATACTGGCCGGGAGCATGCGCACCCCGGTGCTGCTGATGGACCGCCCCTGGAACCGCGACCCGGAAGCCGACGCCCATCCGCTGATCACCCGCTGCCGCGACTGGCAGGCGGTTCTTGCGGCGCTCGGGATCGGGTAGGGCGACCGCGTCAAGCCGCAAAACCTTCCTTTCAGCTTACCTCCGTCGTCGCCGGGACTGCCGGGGAATCTCCGGGCAACCCAAGCCCAGCGGGTGATCGGGCGGGGAAGGGTAGTCAGGGGAGCCGGTTGCAGCCCTGCTTCTAACGGATTGAGGCGGGGCCTCGCTGACCTTTCCGCAAAGATGCCCATCCACTTTCACGTCGCGGCGGCGACTGCCGACAACCCCGTGCCCCGGCGGAGTGATTGCTGGCGGGGAAGGGTAGTCAGGGGTCCCTCGGGCGCGGTGATCGGTTGGGCGCCACCCGTCAGCCTCGTCCTTTCGAAGCTTTACCGTCAGCCGCTGCGGAGCTGACTTGCCCAGGGCGGTCCCGGCAATTCCCGCGGTACAAAATGAACCAGGGGTCCCGCATAATGCTCCGTACCACCGGCCGCCCGGGTCGGAAGCCGCGGAAAAAGCGAAAGCAATGGCGGCGAAGCGGCGGCGGCAGCTGACCTGCCCTGGACCGCCCCAAATCATCCCCCCTTTCCATACAACTCCCCGCTCGCCTCCGCGGCCCTGTCGGTGTAACCCGGCCAGCGCGGCGGCTCCAGTAGAAGGTCCCCCTCGGGACAGAGGATCCAGTCGGAGCGGCCGATCTCGTAGCCGCGGATGTGGGCGTACGGCCCGTCGTCGTTGATGTACTGCACGACGAACAGGTCCCCGGAGGGCCTCTGCACCCACCCGGAGTAGGCGCCGTCGCAGTGGATGCTGCGGTCGTGGTCGATGAAGAAATACCGGTGGCCGGCCTGGCGGGCGCGGTTGGCGGCGCAGTCCGGGTCGGCGGCGATCTCCTGGGTCTCGACGTGGAGCACGAGGTTGCGCGGCGGCGTCAGGCGCTGGAACCCGTGGACGATGGCGACCTCGCCGCTGCGCAGGATGCCGGCCCGCGGCCTGCCGACGCAGCAGGTCAGGAAGGTGGGAAAGGGGCCGGACCAGGTCCTGCCGCGGTCCCGCGAAATCGCCTTGTAACCGATGGCGCGCTTCAGGTCCTCGCGCAGGTAGCAGACCAGGGTGCCGTCGTCGAGCTCGACGTAGGTCCCCTCGTTGAGCCACAGCTCCGGGTCGGAGCAGACGTGGACCGCCGGCCCCCAGGTGCGTCCGCCGTCGGTCGAGGTGAAGGCGTTGTGCAGCCAGACCGCGTCCGGGTCGTCGCGGGCTCCGACGCGGTCGCCGCCGATGATGATTTCGCCGGCCCGGGTGCGGAAGATGCAGGGGCAGATGTGGCCCCTGATCCCGGTCGAGGCGCGCCCGGACCAGGTGCGCCCCGAGTCGGTCGAGCGGTAGATGAAGATCTCGGAGTCGGGGTGTTCCTCCGGCTCGAGACGGGGCAGCAGGTCGCAGATGATCAGCAGCTCGGAGCCGTCGAGGGCGAGCAGGCGCGGGTTGTTGAGCCGGCCTTCGGTCTCCGGGTCGGTCACCTCGTCGACGACGGCCTTGTCGCTCCAGGTGCGGCCGCCGTCGTGGCTGAGGTGGCAGGCGATGCGTCCGAACGGGAGGGCGGTGTGGCCGAGGCTCTCCCGGTAGATGCACACCCAGGTGCCGTCGCCGCACTCGACGAGGTCGGGGAAGGCCTTGTACACGTTGTCTTCCCGGAAGAGGACGGACTTGATCATCGCTTCAGCTCCTTTTTGTCGGGGTTGCCGAGGGTTGCGCGGAGAATGGCGTGGTAACGGCCGGTTCGCGGGTGGGAGGGTGGCTCCGGTGTTGTCGGGGGCGGGCGCTGGTTACGGGCGCTGGTTATCCGTAAAGAGAGTGCAGCGGATCTCGCAGCGCTAACGGTCGTGTGCGAAGGTCAGGGGCCGGCATGGAAGGCTGGGCGAATATATGGGCCGGATCTTCAGGAAGGGTCGCATGCAGAGAGCGGGTCGAATCCCCGGCTGGTTGTTCAACGGGCTTCGAGGAAACGGTTGTCCGGTCAGGCAGATTTTCCGCCTGACTGATTGGCGAGGGCTGCGGGATAATTCGGTGCGGTTTTTCCGGGGCCCGGGCGTGGTCGCAAGGGCGGGGCAGCCGGATGACTTCACTCGGCCGCAGGAGATGCGGGATGTCGGCCGGGCAAATCACCGAGGCGCGCGCAGGACGCAGGGCGAAGATTTCCCATGCCCGGGTGCGGCAAGGCCCCCTGAGCGTTCCAAGTCTTCTTCACCCGTTCCCGGGGAATACGGGATGTCGGCAGCACAGATTGCCGAGGCCCTGGGAAAATACGGTCGGTGATTTCCCGGCCCGGGCGCGATGGCGAGGGCGGCCCCAGCAACTCCAATCATTTCACCGGGCCGCAGGGATTGCCACCGAACTATTGGCCGAGGGCTGCGAGGAATACGGCCGCGGGATCTCCGGGGATCGGCTTCGGCGTGAGGAGCTGCGCATCTGAGAGGTTCAGCGCGGCGTGGGGGCCGTACTGGAGAACGAGTTGCGCCGCGGCGCATACCGCCCGGTATCCCGGACCGTCCGGCGGGGTTTCCCGGTCGGCTTGGGGCCGGGCGGCAGCCATCAGGGCGCTGGCCAGCGCCGGCGCCGGCAGGAGGTCGGGCTCGACCCCGAGGCTGCTCAGGCCGTCCAGGATCTGGGCGGATCCCAGCGGCTCCAGCGAAAGATGGCGCACCGGCCTGTCCCTCGACGGCCCTGTCTCCAGCAGGGAAAGCAGCTCCCGGCAGACCGCTTCCACCGGAGCGAACTGCCAGGTCCAGTCCCCCTCGGGGAATACCCCCGCGGTCGCCAGGGCCCGCACCGCTGCCGTCAGGCGGTCGCGGGGTTCGTTGTTTTCGCTTGCGTAGGGGCCGATGAGGTGGGGGATGCGCACGACGGATACCGGCAGCCCCCGCTCGAAGGCCGCCCAGACGAGCAGCTCGGCGGCGAACTTGGAGAGGGAGTAGCCGTCGGCGCCCGAAGCTTCGAGGTCCGCGGCCAGCGGGCGCATGGCGTCCAGGCCGAAGGTGTCCTCCGGCCAGGAGGTCCCCAGGGGGAAGACCGCGCTCGAGGAGACGCAATGGACGGGAACGCCTGCCTGGAAGGCGAGCCGCAGGACTTCCCGGGTGCCGCCGACGTTGGCGGGCTCGAGGTCCGCGTAGGATGCGAAGACGTCGAGGTCGGCGGCGAGGTGGAAGGTGGCGTCGATTTTTTCGGCCAGGGCGGCGAAAGCCTCGGGGGAGAGCCCCATCAGCGGTTTCGACAGGTCCCCCGGAATCGTCTCCAGGCGTTCCCCGCCGCTTCCCGGGCTGGCCGGTCCGTGAGGGGATTTCCGGGCGTCTCCGGGTAATTCCTGCGGATGCCTTGCATGCGTTTCCGGGCCCGTCGCCTCGGACGGGGATTTCGGCTTGCCGCTTTGAAAAGCCCCATTGCCCTCGTTCACGGACCCGGGTTTCGGCATGTCCTCCTGGATTTCCTGTAGATGCTCAGCACCCCCTTCACTGCCCCCCGGCCCGGGGCCGGCTCTCTCGTGATCCCCCGTGATTTCATGCGAGGCCGGGTCCGGGTTCCGCAGGAGCAAGCCGGCCCTCCCATGCCGGTCCAGCGCCTCTTCCAGGCGCCTCCGCGAACCGCTGCTGTCCCCGGCCCGGACCAGGGCAACCACGTCGACGGAAGTCGTCCGCAGCAGCGCGTCCATCAGGGCCGCCCCAAGGAAGCCGGTCGCCCCGGTCACCAGGACGGTCCGCGGAGGAGTCCGCGGTTCCGGGAGCTCCGCCACAGGCGTTTCGATCTCCAGCTCGGGCGGGCTCCACTTGGGAGGCAGGTGAAGCCCTTTCTGTTCCCGCAGGAAGCGGGCCAGGCCTGATGGAGTGGGGTGCCGGTAGAGGTCGCCGACCGCCACGCGCCGCCCGGTCGCGTCGTGCAGAATCCCGCAGAGCCTGATCGCCCGGAGGGAGTGGCCGCCGCTCGCCTCGAAGTCGTCACCCGGGCCGATTTCCGGATCATCGAGGGCTTCCCTGAAAGCGGCGAGCACCTGCTCCCGCAGATTGCCCGGCTCTGACCGCGCTTTCACCGGAGATACTGCCGAGGCCGATTCCGCCAGCCGCAACTGCCGCCGGTCGACCTTCCCGGAAGGCAGGAGCGGCAGCTCGCCCACAGGGACGAACCTCCCCGGCACGCTTTGCGGCGGCAGCCGGGAAGCGGCGAAATCCCGCAGCCGGCCGGCAAGCGTTGCTGCGTGCTGGCCCTCCTGCCCAGGGACGACGTAAGCCACCAGCTCCGTCTGGCCCTGAGAGTCGGTCTCCGCCGTGACGCAGGCCCGCCGGACGAGCGGGTGCTGCTCGAGGGCCCCCTCGATCTCCCCGGGCTCCACCCAGGAACCGCGGATCTTGAGGCCGCTGTCGCAACGCCCCAGGATCTCGAGCTCGCCCCCGGGATGGAACACCCCGAGGTCTCCGGTATCCCAGACCCGGGTACGGCGGCAGCCCCCGCCCGGAGCGGGCAGATCCACCTCGACAAAGCCGCCGCCGTCCCCGTCAGCGCCGTGGACTGCCCGCGCCAGGGCGCTGCCTCCCACCAGGACCCTGCCGGGGCTGCCCACCTCCACGAGGCGATGGGAGTCGTCCGGGTCGCACAGGTGCACCTCGGCGAAGTCGGCGACCACCCCGCAGGTGACCGCTTTTCCGGGCATGAGCACGCCCCCGGCGATATCGTGGCATTCCGCCGTCGAGTAGAGATTGGCAACGCGCACCCCGGGCAGGGCTTCCCAGGCACGCTGCACGATGGCCGGCGCCGCGGTCTCGCCGCAGAGAACGAGCAGCCGCAGACGCCGCAGCGCCTCGATGCCTTCGGCGCAGTCGAGGCAGGCGCCCAGCAGGGTCGGGGTCATCATGATCCGCGTGATACCGAAGCGGACGATGGCGGAGGCCAGGGCGAACGGGTCCCGCATGGTCCCGTCGGGAATCAGCACGGCCGGCACGCCCCGGCACAGCGCCGGGACCACGTCCCAGATGCCGAAGATGTTGCAGCCCACCACGTCCCTCGCCGGGTCGAACGGCCAGAGCCGGCAGCGCCAGGCGTGCGAGAGCATCGACCCCACGTGATCGGTGGCGACCATTCGGGGGATACCCGTCCGCGTGCCCGAGGTGAAGGCGAGGTGGGCGGTCCGCAGCGGGTCGGGCTCGGGAAAGGGTGCACCGGCGCTTTCCCGGGGCGCCTCCTCTTCGATCCAGGTCCTGGGCAGGTCTTCCGGGAGAGAGGCAGCCAGGACCGGGGCGAACCGCCGGGAGCTCACCAGCACACCGAGGGGAGCGCGCGTCAGCACCTGCTCAAGAATCGCGGGTGACGGTTCGAGGGGGACGTAGGGGAGCCCCGCCTTCAGGCAGGCGAAGTAGGTGACGACCTTCTCGGCGTCGTTCTCCAGCAGGACGCCGACACCTGACTGTGGCGGTCCACCCTGGCAGCGTTCCAGCAGGGCCGCGGCGCGTGCCTCGATGCCGGAGCTCAGCTCCCCGTAGGTCAGGTAGCGGCTCTCATCGACGAGGATTGCCCGGTCCGGAGTCTTGCCTGCGTGCCGCCCGAAGGCGGCGTCGATGCACTCAGATGCCGCGCTTCCCTCGGGGCGGGACCGACGGACCCGCTGGTACCAGGGTAGGGAGGTGCTGGACAGGTCTGGGACCATGGGGTCCGGGTAGGGCTCATTCAGGCAGAAGTGGGAGTGCAATGAGAAAACCCGACTTGATCTTCCGTAGCGGGCCCGCTGGTCTCACCGGTGTGTGCCGCCGAGATAAGCGAATGCGCCGCCGGTGTGGGACACCTGGGGAATAGTCGCCGCGAATACCGATTCAACCTCCCTGGGTGTTCTTCACGGACCCGGAGGCGGGCCAAGCTCGTTGTTCAAGGGAGCTTTGCTAAAGTTCACACGACAGGCAATACATTGAGATCGCGTACGTGCACGAAAGCCACGCCGGTTTCTGCCGCACGCCTGACTTTAAGGGCGATTACCTCAGCCAGATCAAGCCTGCCTGACAGGACTTCATGCAGATCCAATCCATCCATGCATACAACGCTCTTGCCCCTCCCGAAAGCCTCCAGCCCCTCGGTTGTGAAACCGCTCTGGCTGATGATCAGGCCGCGGGACCAGCTTGCCTTGTCCTCAACCTTTGCGTTGAAGGCACGAAGCGTTTCGACGTTGACCTTTTCATTTCTCCATCTCGCCTCAAGCAAATAGGTCTGCTCCCCAAGGATGAAACTGCCGTCGATCTGCTCTCCGGTGAGCCGGAAGGATGCGCGCGCGGACAACCCATAGGCGTCGAAAAAGTCCTTCAGGAACCTCTCGAAGGCATAGCCGCGCGGCTGTGGATCCATTTTTGAAACCTCGACCAGGCGGGATGCGAGCGCAGAGGTTGCGGCCTCGTCAATTCGTGGTTTGCGATGCGCGGCTGTGGGCGACACCGGTTCCGGGGGGTTGCCCCCGAGACGTTCGATGATGCGGTAGTAAGCGGTGAGTACCGAATCGTCGAGTTCCGGATAGTCCGTAGTGATGCTGCTCGCCCCGCGGTATTCCCACAACGCATTCAGGGTATCGAGCGCCGATTGACGGTCTGCCTGGCGCAAGAAAAAGCGCAGTCGCTTTGCCTTGCTCCCGCCCCGAACTGCCCAACGTGGAATGTCGATATCGACGCCGAGTTCCTCTCGAAAGAACTCTGCGAAGGTCAGATTGGTGAAATTGAGAACGTAGCCGCCTTCCATGTCGAACACCTTGTCGATGATCGGTATGTCCAGGGAGCGGATCCTGGAATGGGACGAGGCGGCCATGGATCACCCCAAGCCTGGCCCCGAGAGCCAGGCATTTACCTGACCGAAGGCGTCCTGCTGCCATTGGTCGGCGGTAAGCTCTCCGGGCACGTCGGATCCTTCGACGAACTGCCGCACGCTGGTGGGCCCGAAATCGTTCACGTCCCGGAACTTCTCCGAGATTTGGAGATAGCCCTTGCTCGCCGTCTCGACCTCGAGCAGCGGCTTGGTCTCCGCGACCAGGGCGTCGACGCCGCCCGGGAAGTTGCGGACGCAGTAATAGATGTCGTAGGCATCCTTTCGCTTGGTCCGATTCGCGATTGCATACCCCTTCATGGCCAGCAGGGCGGGAATGGACGCGACGGCGATTTGAACGCGGTTGCCCCCGCCGTCGGGCATATATCGGCTTCGCTCAGAAGCAGCCAGGGAACGGCTCCACCGACCACCGCGAACTTGCCATGATAACTTCCGAGGATTTGGCCGATCTCGACCAACACGGATTTGACGGCGACGGTAGTGCGGTCGTCGTAGTCGGAGGCGAATTGCGGCTCTATTTCATCCATGGGAAGAACTCACCTGCGAGATGTTCCGCAGCCTCGCGCTCACGCTCATTGCCGGCCCACAGATCGAGATAGGTCACGATCGGACTGGTACAGAACACGCTCGGCCTAGGCTCGCTCGCGTCGTCGAACAGGCTTTCATCCGTCGGGACGTGGAGAACCACATTCGATCCCCTTGCGGCGGGGGTCAGTTCCAACCTCTCCTTCAGCACCCCGGCACCGGGCTCGTCGGTATAGAAGGTTTGCGTGCCGGTCCGGGTGAAGGGGGCGAACCACTGCGCCGCGGAGTTCAACGAGTAGATTGCGCGCGGGCGCTCGGCATGCGGGTTGAGCTCTCCCCGCAGCCGCTCGTCAAGCTGCTTTCCGTGCAGATGCGTGTATCCGGCAATGGAACGACCGGCAGGGCGACTATAACCGGCGCGCCACGTTTCCAGCAGTGCGCCGGGCTGGATGAGAACGGCGCCGTCATCCCGGACCTCGAGCCATTCCCGTTCCAGCAGGGCTTTGCGGACATTGCTCACATGGCCATAGCTCGCATTGGCCTGTGCGGCCAGCTCGGTGACACGCCACGCGCGGTCCGGGTCGCGCAGCAGGACGCGCAGGATGGCTGCCGCCTTCGGGGTGAAGATGGACCGGAGGGCGCGGGTCTCGGACTTCGGCTTGTCAGCGACGGCGCGCTCGATGTAGACGGCGTCGAAAGCGAGCTGTGCGTTTCCGACAAGATCGAGGTAGGCGACATCGTGATCCCTGCAGATCGCCCGCGACTCCGGGGACAGATAGGGGGTGACAAGAATTGGAATCAGGCGCCGGCCCCCAATCGCTTCACCGGATCTGCGCAAACGGCCAACACAGCTCTCGAGCAGGTAGACCCCGGAACGGACATGGCGGGGAGCTCCGTTCGACCTCACTTCGATGACCAGCGCATAGCCCTTACCAGCGTATCTGATTCCAATCAGCCCATCCACACCGTAGTCACCCCCGACCATTCGTTCGTACTCGATTGAATCGACCTCCACGTGCGGCACATCCTCAAGAAGGTCTCGAACCGCGTCCACGGCCTGGACTTCCATGGTTTTCACTGATTTCGCATTTTTCAGCATGCGGTGAATATGGGATTATTAGTGAAAACGTCAAGGATCGCTCGGGGTGATTCGTCAGCAGGGTAAGGGGGACCCGATGCCAGAAGGGGTCAGGAGACGACCGAGGCGGAGATCGCCAGGGCGTTTCCGACGGCTACTCTGTACTCAGGTCCTCAGGGAGCCCTTACCCGACCCCTGCGGGCGTTTGAGCGCTTTGACCCCGGGTCCAGAACTGGGCTTCATTTTTTAACAAATGCATATTCCAAAGCGTACAACTGTAATCATACCCTGCCACCTGGATCACAAAAGGGGGTAGATCCACGATGCCGGCGAAAACACCAGTGACCGACGAACTCATCGACGGGATGGTGAAAGCCCTCGTGGACGAGGTGAACCCCGAACAGGTGATCCTGTTCGGGTCTCGCGCCCGCGGGGAGGAGCGCGAGGACTCCGACATCGACCTGATCGTCGTGGAAACAGAACCCTTTGGTCCGGATCGGAGCCGGCACAAGGAACTGTCCAGGCTGTATCGGGCACTGGCCGGATTTCGCGTCGCCGCCGAGGTGTTGGTCTATTCCCGGGAGGATGTGGACTACTGGCGGGACTCGCTCAACCACGTCCTGGCGCGGGGCCTGCGCGAAGGGAAGGTTCTCTATGACCGGAACGCCCGACCTTAAGTGTGCGGCGGTGCTGTTTGCGGCCGCTGATCGCGACCTGACGACTGTCCGCAGCATGACCGCGGACGCTCCGATCGAGTCCATTGGATTCCACCTGCAGCAGGCCGCCGAGAAGGGCATGAAAGCCTGGTTGGCGGCGCTCGGCGAAACGTACCCCCTGACTCACAACCTCGGAACGTTGCTTGGTTTTCTTTCGGATCGCGGCGTTGCCGTCGAACTATTTGAGGGTTTGGCGGATCTCACGCCGTATGCCGTGGAGTTCCGGTACGAAGCGGCGCCGGACGATGCCGATGGTATTGAAATGGACGACGCGTCAGCGCTCGTGAAGGCGTTGCTGTCAGAGGTCCGGAGCCTGCTGGGGGTATCCGACCAGGGTTGAGGGCGTAAAGTTCGAGGGGGACGCAGAGGGAGACTCAGCGTAGGTCAGGTCGGGTAGAACTTCAAGCCTGCAACATGCGCCGTTGCAGCAGCGTCTGCATGTCACGTCGCCCATCGGCAATCAAGAGGACATGGACATCCTCTTCCATCACCCGGTAGATGATGCGGTAGGGCTTGAAGGAGATCTCGCGGTATTCCCGAATCCCGAGGTCCAGCAGTTCTCTGGGGTAGTTCCCCCGCTCGGGAAAGTCGGAAAGACGGCCGAATGCCTTCTCGATCCGCTCGAGCACATAATCTGCCCGGCCCGGCAGATCATGCCGGTCGATGTAGTCGAATATCTCCTCCAGGTCTCGCGCCGCGTCATCAGTCAAGTGGACCGTGAAGGAATTCACCGAGCCTGTCGCCGCTCACGGAGCCGTGCGATCACCTCGGCGGCGGGTTGCACCTGACCCGCTTCGATCTGGCGGCTGCCCAGCGCGAGGATCTTGAGCAACGCCACGGTCTCCTGCATCCGCTCGTAGCTGTCAATGTCCTGCATGACCGCCTTGGCTTCGCCATTCTGAGTGATGATCAAGGGCTCCTGCTGGTCCCCGAGCGTGCGCACGATCTCGGCAGCGTGAGCCTTGAGGTAACTGATCGGCTTGATCTTACTGGACAACTTCATGCGGCCACCTCCTTGTTCGGACTGAATATGGACCATAAACAGGTCGAATCAAGTGCGCCGGACCCTTGCCGTGGGACCGGGTTACTCCGAAGGCACGACCAACGCAGCTGGAGCGGGACTCGTGAAGACCGAGCGCGGGAGTTCGTCGAAGACCGCCACATCGGTATGCCGGCGTTCGCCGCGGCCGTCGGATAGCAGGATGGATCCGTACCGCCGCCAGTTGGACCAGGGGCCGGTAAAGGCCGGTTCCGTGTCGGCGGCCTCGCGGTAGAACGCCCACTGGGTCACCAGCCTCGATTCCCGGTCGATCCAGACCGCGTATTTGTTCTCCGGGGTGACCCCCACGTCCCTGAACGTGAGCTCCAGCACTTCAGCCGCCCGCCCGTCCCCGGTGGCTTCCGGTCCCCGATAGCGCAGGGTGACGCCGGTGTCCTTGAGCTTGTAGGGCATGACCAGCCAGTACGAGTCGTTGATCCAGGCGCGGTAGCCCTGCTCGAGCCTGGCCGCCACCGTGTCGGGATCGCTGATCTCCACCCCGGCGGCGAAGGCGCGGCCCTCCCTGCTGTGGATGTTCATCAGCACCGTCAGATCCCCCTGCTCGAAGCGGATGTCCCCGGTCCATTTGTCCCACACGTGCAGGCGGAAACCGAAGAAGCGCCAGGTGATGTAGCGCGTGGCATCCCAGTTTGCGCGGCCCCCCAGCGCCGCCATGACCTCGTCCGCCAGGGCGATGGCTTCTGGGTCGGAACCGGCGGCGTCGAAGCCGGGGGCCGGAGGATTGTCGGCGGCGTGGGCCGAACCGATGCAACAGAAGACGACCAGGAGAAGCCGTAACATGAGGATCCTTTCCCGGCGAAACCCCAACTCAACCAGGATTCGCCCGGTCCCGGCCAGCCGTTTGACGATTGCGGAAGGCATCATCTGTGCAAAGACGAGAATTGCTGTTCAATCCAGGACGGTCGCGTCCAAGGCAGCATGAGGTTCGACCTCCTTCTCTATTTGGGGACGTATCGTGCGCTCCGCGATATCCAGATCGTAACGCGTCTGAAGATTGATCCAGAACTCAGGGGTCATGCCGAAATAGCGACCAAGGCGGAGCGCGGTATCTGTGGTGACGCCACGGCGTCACAGCACAATATCGTTAGTCTCGGACGCGAAACATTGATCGCATGGGCAAGCCGGTACACGCTGATCCCCATCGGAGTCAGGAATTCATCGCGCAGAATCTCGCCGGGATGCACCGGCGCCAGCTGCCGCCCGGAGGCCACATCCGAGAAATCAATCTCTCGCCTGTCGAGCTCTTCCCTTCTTACGGTCATACTCATTTGCCCCCTCAGTGGCAGTCAACGATCTCGACCCCCCATGCTTCTCCATTTCATTACATCGATATCGGTCCAGGAGGTTGAAGCCCGGGGAACCTGGGCTCTGAAGTTTGAACGCTCCCCTTGACGACCTCATATACTTAAACGTGCAGATGCGAGGCTTTCCAGTCGGCGGCCAGTGTCTGGGAGCGGATGTTTCCGGTGGTGGGGGGACTGCTTACCCGGCTTCCATTCCGCCACGACGCCGCGCCCGGCAGGTGAACGGTCGTCTTTCCATCCGTTGGGATGGTCAACCGGCGGGGAAGATCCGGAAAGAAAGGACACGCAGGAAATGGTTGGTAATCAGGACGGAATCAAGGAACAGGTCAGGGAACGGTATGGAGCCCAGGCCCGGCGGGTGACCGAACCCGGCCCCGCAGTGGACTCTGGCGCGAACGACAAGCCCGGAGGGAGCTGTTGCGAGCCGGCCCCCTCCGCCTGCTGCGAGCCCTCCGCCTCCTCCTGCTGCGCGCCGGACCCGGAACACGCCATGCGGCTCTACACCGAAGGCCAGGTGGACGGCCTTCCCGTCGAATCGCTGGCAGCCTCCGCCGGATGCGGCAACCCGACCGCCCTGGCAGGGCTCCAGCCGGGGGAGAGGGTGCTCGACCTGGGTTCCGGTGGCGGCATCGACTGCTTCCTGGCCGCCCGGCAGGTGGGCGAGACCGGGCGCGTCACCGGGCTGGACATGACCCCGGAGATGCTGGATCTCGCCCGCAGGAACCAGGCCGCCCTCGGCGCCGCCAACGTCGAGTTCGTCCAGGGGGAGATGGAGTCCATGCCCCTGCCGAGCGCTTCCTTCGACGTCGTCATCTCCAACTGCGTCGTCTGCCTGTCGCCGGACAAGGACGCCGTCTTCAGCGAGAGCTTCCGGGTCCTCGCCCCCGGCGGACGCATCCACCTGTCCGACCTGCTGGCCCTGACGCCCGAAGGCCCGGCGGCCACCGGTTCGGAGGCGTGGGTCGCCTGCGCCGCGGGGGCGGAGTACCGCGAGGCCTACGTCGACCGCCTGCGCCGCGCCGGTTTCGAGGAGATCGAAATCGCCGCTGAGGGCGTCGAGTTCCGGGACGAATCGGAAGAGGGAGTCTACGCCGATACGGCGAACTGCAAGGTGACGGCGAGGAAGCCTGCCTGAGTTTCGGCGGCCGCCCGGAATCGTCGCCGCCGTTGCCCGCCGGCCCAGTCTACCGGGAGGGGGCGGGAACCCAACCGCGCTCCTCCCGCCAGTCCTGCCCGAGGTCGGAAAATCGGCCCAGCCCGAGGCCGCCGATGTCGATGCTCGACTCGCCGCGGAGCACCAGCTCGCTGACGACCTTGCCCGTGGCGGGCGTTATTCCGAACCCGTGGGCCGACGCGGTGACGACCACGTAGTTGCCCGGCCGCTCCGGGATGCCGATGACAGGCAGATAGTCCGGGGCCTGTTCCACCACCCCGGCCCAGCTCCGGATCACCGGAACATCCGCCGCTCCCGGAAGCAGCTCGGCGAGCCGCCGGGAGATGTTCCTGATCAGGGGGGTGTTGGGCTTGTCGGGATCGGCGGTCAGTTCCACGTCGGTCCATTCGTGGGGCCCTCCACCGAACAGCAGGTTGCCCCTGGCGGCCTGGCGCCCGTAGAGGCCGTTCCCCACGAGGGCGGTCCGGAAGAGCGGCTCCAGGGGGGCGGTGGCCAGCATCTCCACCCTTGCCGGCGCCACCGGGACATGCACGCCCGCCATCTCCGCCATCAGCCCGGTCTGCGGCCCCGCGGCGCCGACCACCACCTCGGCCTCGATGAGGCCGGCGGTCGTCTCCACGGACGAAACCCTCCCGTCGACGACCTGGATGCCGGTGACGGCGGTGTTCTGGTAGAGCCTGCCCCCGAGGTCCTCAAAAGCCCATGCGAATGCCTGGACCGTCCGCTGGGGATTGGCGTGCCCGCCATTGGGGAAGAAGGTCCCGCCCAGCGTTCTGTCGGTGATCCCGGGAATCATGTCCCGTATCTCCGCAGGGTCCACCACGTTCACGCTGATGCCGTGGCGCAGCGCGACGTCGCGCTCCGCAAGGAGCTGGCCCATCTCCTCTTCCGTCACCGCGATCTGGAGCCTGCCCTCCTGCACGAACTCGGTGGGATAGCCCAGCTCATCCTCCAGGGCCGGCCACAGCCTCAGGGACTCCACGGCCATCGGTATCAGCGCCGGCTCGTCGACCCGCTCGCTGATCATGCCGCCGTTTCGACCGGATGCCTCGCCTCCGACCGTCCCCTTCTCGACCACCACGACGTCCCTGCCCGCCCTGGCCAGGAACCAGGCCGAGCTCAGGCCGGAAACGCCGGCCCCGATGACGACTACGTCCGCGCTGTCGACAGCCATGATGCCATTTCCAACGATCCGGTCGCCGGCGCCCCGCCTACCCCAGCACCTGGTTCGTCGGGCTGAACCACTTGGGCCAGTTCCCGCGCACCTGCTCGGTCTCTTCGTGGGGCCACATGATGTTCAGCGGCAGCGGCCGTACGGGCGGGCGGTAGGACATCGGGGGCACTTCCGATATGTCGATGCCGGACTCTCCGGCAAGCAGCAGAGACAACTGCTCCCGGCAGCGCCGCCCCTGGCAGTGGCCCATTCCCGCCCTTGTCAGGCGCTTGACCTGGTCCGGGTCGACGGGGCCGTCCTTCACCTCGGTGCGCAGGCTCCGGCGGCTCATCTGCTCCGATCCCCATTCGAGGTACCGCGGCGGCTTCATGCCGGTGAGGTCGGCACAGGTAACCTCCTCGCACTGGCACGCGAAGACGTCCGGACCGCCGGCGTTGACGAGGGACTGAAGCCACTTCCCCCAGCCGGTGTGAACTTCGGCCGGCGCCGCCGCGGAGCCCCCGGCCTGGATCTCCGACCTCCGGGCGAGGGCCTCCCCCTTGTCGATAGCCCCCAGCGACCCGGCCGCGGCAACTCCTGCCAGGCGGCCCTGGTTCCGCGCAATCTCCGGGTCCAGGATCATCCCGTCGTGGAATCCGGCCGCGTCCCCGGCCACGAACACGGAATCGACGCTGGTCCGCATCCAGTCGTCGCGGTCCGGCACGTACCCGCCGAGCCCCGACCTGAAGGTGAGGTCGCAGTCGAGGAGGCCGGGAAGCTCCACGTTGGGCACCAGGCCGATTGCGAGGCACACGGTGTCTGCGGGGACGACCTTTTCCGAGCCGGCCACCGGCTCGTTGCCGCCGTCGATCCCGACCAGCACGACGGACTCGATTTCGCCGGCCTGGCCCGCGGCTTCCCTGACCGTGTGGGAGGTGTACAGCTCAACGCCTTCCTCCAGCAACCCCGCCATCAGGGCCTCGTCTCCGCGGACGGACGGGGACACGTCCACGACCGCGGCTATCTCGACGCCTCGGTCAAGCGCCATCCTTGCGGTGTTGAGGCCGAGGTTGCCGGAGCCCAGCACCACCATGCGCCGGGAGGCCAGGGCATGGTAGCGGCTGATCAGCGACCAGGCGCCGTTGGCCCCGATTGCGCCGGCCAGGTTCGACCCGGCAAAGGACATGCCCAGGTCCCGGGAGCCGGCTGCCACGATGAGCCGCTCGTACTTCACCACCCACGACTGCCTGTCGTCGGCCAGGCCGAGCTGCGGGCCGTCGAGGACCCTGCTGGTTTCGGTATTGCGAAAAGCCCCCCACACACAGGTCCCGAGCCGGACGTCGACGCCGGCTTCCTCCGCCTCCGCCAGTGAGTCGTTGGCCGCCGCAACCCTCTCGAGCATGAGGGCCCTGTCGCGCAGCGATTCCAAGGCCCGTCGCCCGAAGAGCTGAGGTACGTCCAGCCCCACCATGGACGGGCCGACGGGGTTCTCGTCGATGAGCGTGACCGGCACTCCGGCCCTGGCCGCTTCGATGGCGGCGGCCGTCCCCGATACCCCGGCCCCCACTACCACGAGTGGTTTGGATTCCATGCGAGGTCCCTCCGTCACCGGGAGGTTTGTTCTTCGTCAGCTGTGTCTGAGATAATGTGGATTTGCGCAGGGCGCCCTACGCCGGTTTTCACGGCGACGGGATCCGGTCCGGAAGGGCGCCGGCCAGGGCCTTGATGTAGTCGGCCCCGAATCCGCAGCAGGTGCCGATGACCTGGGCTCCCATTCCGATCCAGCGGGAGGCCTCCCGCGTCAACTCCTCCGCGGACTCATCGTTGACGACGCTGCTGTCCTGCCAGGTGTCGAGGTAATCCTCCCGGCCTGCGTCAGGATAGGCGGCAACCGGGCCGGACCATTGATCGAGCATGACCTGAAGCGCCGCGGTGGTGGCATCAATCCGGCTGTGGAACACGCAGAGTACGTCGGGCCTCAGCGGCGCGATCCCGGCGATGCCGTCGGCCAGGATCATTTCATGGTCGACCGTCCGCCAGCTCGAAGTCCACACCGGCATCCCCATGCCGACGGCATAGTGACGGTCGTCGGCGAGGCTCATCCGGACCGTCTGTCCGTCAGGCGCCAGGGAGGCGGTGAATCCCACCCACACCGGCAGCCCCGTGGCCATGGCCGCCTCGGCGGCAACCGCCCTCGACTCGTTGTCGGCCCACATGTTCTCCATCAGCAGGAAGTCCACCCCGGACTCGGCCAGGATCTCCGCCTGTTCGCCCGCGTAGGCCCTCAGCTCCTCGGTCGAGAGGCTGGCGCCGTAACCGTAGCCGGTCCCGCCCAGGAGTGTCCCCGTCCTGCCGTCGCGGATGGGGATCCGGCAGGAGATGGAGCCGGCGATGTACACCGGCCGGCCGCCGGCCGCCCGGTCTCTTGCCTCCAGCGCCGCGTCCACGGCCCGCGTGTTTATCTCCCTCACCAGCTCGCTGTACCCCGACGCCTCCAGCGCCGGGCGCAGGGTGTTGAAGGTGTTGGTGGTAATGATGTCGGCCCCCGCCCGGATGTAGCGTTCGTGCATCTGCCGCACCGTTGCCGGATGCGTATAGTTGCCGGGGCCGCACCACGAGGCCGGGTGCATGGGCACGCCCATGGACTGGAGCTCGGTTCCTATGGCCCCGTCCAGGAGGATCACCTCACCCTGGTCCATGCGGCTCTTCAGGTTCTCGTAGTTTGCCATTGCCTGATCCTCCGGTTTGACTCCCCCACTGTATCCGATGTATCCGAAATGTCGCCTCGACCTTCAAGGATCGCTAATCCACGGTGTACTTGCGCAGCGCTTCCCGGTCGAAGGCCAGTCCCAGGCCCGGTTTGTCCGGAACCTCCAGGAAGCCCTCTGAAAACACGGGCGTCTCCTCCCAGAGCCGCAGCGACCAGGGCATGTACTCCACCGTCAGCCCGTTGGGTATGGCCGCCATCAGCTGGACGTGGATCTCGGGCACGAGGTGGCTGACCACCGGCAGGTTGAAGGCCTCGGCCATCGCCGCCACCTTGCGCCACGGCGTGATTCCGCCGACTCGCACGAGGTCGATCATCGCGATGTCCACCGAGCCGTTCTCGATCATCTGCCGGAACGGGCTGATGCCGTACACGTACTCCCCCGCGGCGATCGGGGTGTGGAGCGCATCGGCGACCTTGGCCATGCCCTGGTAGTCGTCGTGGGCGACCACGTCCTCCAGCCAGAACAGGTGGTACTCCTCGACGCGGCGGCCCACGTCGATGGCCCGGTTGACGCTCCAGGCCTGGTTGATGTCGCACATCAGGTCGATGTCGTCTCCCACGGCTTCGCGAAGCCTGCGGATGCGCTCGACCTCCCGGGTTGCCAAAGTCTCGCCGCCCATTTGCGTCTTCATCTGGCGGAACCCCTTCTCCACCAGCATCGGCCCGATCTCGGCCAGCCGCTCCGGGCTCACCGGACGCATCAGGGCGCCGCTGGCGTAGGCGGGGACGCGCCGCCGGCAGCCCCCCAGCAGGGAGGCCACCGTCTGGCCCAGGGCCTTCCCCTTGATGTCCCACAGGGCGGTGTCGACGGCCGCCCGTGCCATGGCCAGCAACCCGCCCGGCCCGGCTCCGGAGAAAGCCACGTCGAGCCGCTGAACGATGCCCTCGATTTCCATCGGGTCCTCCCCGACCGTCGCCCTGGCTACCTCGTCCACCGACATGCGCAGCGCCCCGGTCAGCCGGCTGGCCTCGAGGTCGGGAACGAAGGTGACCCCGACGCCTTCAACGCCCTCGTCGGTGGTCATTTCCAGGGTGACGAAGGACTGCCGCCGTCCGGTGTCGGGCAGGCTGTCGGCCAGGGGTTCCTCGGCGGGAAGGGACAGGAGGCGGGTCTGGAAACTTGCAATCTTCATGTGGCGCTATCTCCGGCCAATTGTCATGCGTTGCGGCGCTGAGGTCACCAACGACCGATTCGGCAGGGGTAAATCCGCCAGCCTGTTGCCCGGCCAATGGGACTCGAGGAAGCCCGACTCGTCTGGCATTTCGATGTTCCTTTACCCGGCTGCCCGGGGATTATCCAGCAGAAAGCCTTCAGCCTGCATGTTGAACAGTTCGGCGTAGAGTCCGTCCTGGGCCATCAGCCCCCGGTGGCTGCCGCGCTCTGCAATGCGCCCCTGCTGAAATACGTAGATCGTATCGGCCATGCGGACGGTCGAAAAGCGGTGCGAGACGAGAATGGTGGTCTTGCCGGCGGTCAGTTCGAGGAAGCGTTGGAAAATGTCGTATTCGGCGCGGGCATCGAGGATGCTGGTCGGCTCGTCCAGCACGAGAATGTCGGATTGGCGGAAGAAGGCGCGCGCCAGGGCGATCTTCTGCCACTGTCCGCCGGACAGGTCGGTGCCGCGCTCGAACCAGGAGCCGATACGGGTCTGGTAGCCCTCCTCCAGCGCCTCGATGAATTCGCCTGCTCCGGCTCTCCGGGCCGCGGACGAGATGCCGTCCCGGTCGTCGAGCCGCTCGTATTGCGCGTAGCCGATGTTCTCGGCGACCGTTCCGTGATAGCGCATATAGTCCTGAAAGATGACGCCAAAGCGCCGGCGATGCGTTTCGACGTTGTATTCCCGCAGGTCGCGGCCATTCAGGTGAATTCGTCCCCCGGTCGGATCGTAGAGCCGGGTCAGAAGCTTGACGAAGGTCGTCTTGCCGGAGCCGTTCTCGCCCACCAGCGCAATGCGCTCGCCGGGCCGAATGGCAAGCGACACCCCTTCGATCGCGGGTTGGTCGCCCGTCGGATAGGTCAGGGAGACGTCTTCGAACACAATGCCCGAGCCGAGATCGGCCGGCACCGCGGGAAGGTTCGGTTCAGGTCTGATTTGGGGCTCAATGTCGAGAAAGGCCTGGTAGCCCTGGATGCCTTCGAGGGAGCGTTCCCAGGCCCATGTCATTCTGGAAAAACCGGATACGGCCTTCTGAGCGATGAAGACCACGACAAGAGCCATTGAAGCCAATCCCAGGGAAATCTCCCCGGCAGTTATCTGCTCGACGAGCCAGTAGCCGAAGCCAAGGGCGATTGCCAGGAAAGGCAGGTAGAAAGCAAGATTCCTGACCCCATCCCCGATGGTGAAAATTCCCCTGCTGAAAAACCGTTCGGCCGCCTCTTCGGCCATTCCCTTGAAATAGGGGACGAGACCAAACAGACGGATCTCCTTGGCCGGATGCTGGCCGGAGAGCAGATGGTCGAGGTTGGCTTTGAGCGTGAATTCCTCATCCTGCGACTCCTTCTGTGGCCGGGTCAGCCACTGGATGAAGTTCACGACCAGCAGGGCCGCCCCGGCCGCAAAGACCGGCCAGCCGATCAAGGCACACAGGAACACCAGCCCCACCGCCTCGACGCCCAGGAAAATGAAGTGGTAAAGGGAATCCATCACACCGCAGACCGTGTAATCGAGCGCGTGCCGGTTCTTCAGCAGATCCCGTTCGCCGGCGGCTTCGATTTCCGCCAGGTCGAGCTCTGCGGATTTGGCCAGGAATTCACCCTCCAGAAGCATCGCAAGGTGAAATTCCGCTCTCGAACCCAGCCAATAGGAGATCTGCCGCCCGACCGCATCCGCCGCCAGCAGGCCCCCGGCCAGCAGCGCCAGCCGGGTCAGCATCTGTTCGCTTTGCTGCGGAGACTCCAGCGCCGCCATGAGCCAGTCCACCCCCCACCAGACGGCAACGCAGCACAGGATGACGAACAGTCCTTGGACCACCGAGAAAACGGCGCGGGCGGCAAACAGTGCGGGAGAAGCTTCCCGCGACTTCAGGGTCGTCCACCGCATCACGTACAGCCATTCGTCCATTCTGTTCCTGTACGACTGCGGACGTTCTATCGCTGTCATGGGTCCCATCTCCTGTTGAAAGCAGGTCCGGGCGGAGGTGCTAGTGCCCCGTCGCAGAGATAGATTGACAAAATTGGGATGCCGAGGCGCCCGGCTCACAAGGCGCCTGAGCGAGTCGTACCGAGGGTGTACGGCGAGCGAAGGCAACGCCGTGAGCCGGGATTGAGGGGAAAAATCGCACCGGATGAGGGTTTCATAAAACCGCGATTTTACCCCTCAATGGATCGGCGTCCCAATGTCGAGATATTTCTGCGACGGGGCACAGGGGCAGGCACGCCGGCGGACTGGAGGCGGTCAGGTATCTATCTTACGGAAAAGGCATCCGCGTATCATGGCGGTGGAAGCAGGACTGATGGCGCCTGGCTTTGGCGTCCCGAGTCGGGTGCAGGGAGCCCCGACCAACCATGCTCGACGTCGAAATCATCGATCCTTCTGAAGTCGAAAGAGCAGCGGCGAACTTCCACCGGGACGGGTTCGTTCCCGTCGGGGATGCCCTCGATCCCGAACAGCTCGCATTCGCCCGGTCGGGTGCCGCCCGCGTCATCGCCCAGCAGATGGCCGAAACTCCGCTCGAGCAGGCGAACCGGGGCCATGCCCGGTACTCCTTCGGGCCGCAGCTCCATCATCCGGAGTGGGTTCAGCTCATCGATCTGCCGGCCGTTCTTCCGATTCTGGAGGCGATCTGGGGAAGTCGGGATTTCATCTGCTCCGGGGGCGGCGGCGATTACTCCATCCCCGGTGCCAAGGAGCAGCACCTGCATTCCGACATCGGGGACGAGTTCGCCGATCCACTGGGCCAGGTGACGATCCACGACGTGCCGACGCCGTATATTGTCGTGAATTTCCTGATGGTGGAATTCAAGAGGATCAACGGCGCAATCCGGTTCGTGCCCGGTACCCATCGGACCCGTCAGCCGATTCCGACGCAGGAGGAGGAACCCGGCCGCATGAAGGAGTCGATAATCTGTGCCCCGGCCGGAACGGCGCTCATCCGGGACGTGCGCTGCTGGCACGGCGGTACCGCCAACAACTCCGATGAAATCCGGCCGATGACCAGTGTCGGGTACCTTGCCCCCTGGTTCCGTCTGCCCCGACTGGCTCCCTCGCTGCCCCGCAACCTCTATGAAACGCTGTCGCCGCGCGGGAAGGAACTGGCCCGCTTTATCGTGCAGCCGGGATAACTTGCCCTCGCCCGTGGAACTGCGGCCGACAACAGATGGAAGGTCGGAATCGCCATGAACGACACCGAGAAATTCCTCTTCGACCTGCAGGGCTTCATCGTCGTCCCCGGGTTTCTCTCGCCGGTCGAAGTCAAAGCCCTCAACGACGCATTCGACGCCAACCGGGACAAGCGCCGCGAAGACCCGGTCGGCGACCCAAGCGGCAACATGGCCGGCCTGGAAAAGCGCAGCATCTTGACCGGCATGCTCACCTGGGAGCAGCCGCACTGCCAGCCCTTCCGCGACCTGCTCGCGCACCCAAGGCTCCTGCCCTACCTCGACACCCTGCACGGACGCGGCTGGAAGCTCGACCACGAGCCGTTCCTGATCACCGGTTCCAGGGGGGTCGAAGGCCTGCGCATCCACGGGACCACCAACGTCCTCTACAACGGCTCCCGCTTCTACGCGTACACCAACGGCCAGATGCGCTGCGGCCTGCTCGTGGTCCAGTACACCCTGCATGACCAGAACCCCGGCGAGGGCGGCCTCTGCGTCATCCCGGGCAGCCACAAGGCGAACTTCACCTGCCCTGCGAAAATCACCACCTGGGAGGAGCACCACGAGGTCGTGTACCAGGTGCCCCTGAAGGCCGGAGACATGGTCATTTTCAGCGAGAACACCCTGCACGGCACCCTGCCGTGGCAGGCGGACCACGACCGCCGCGCCCTGCTCTACCGGTACACGCCGAAGTACCTGCACTACGACGGCGGCACCTACGAGGTCACCCAGCCGGAGTGGGTGTCGGAGCTGACCGAGGCGCAGCAGGCGGTGCTCGAGCCCCCCTACATCTACCATCACCCCCTCATCGAACCGGACGGCGAGACAGTGGTTCGCCCGCGCCGCGAGGATTGACCCGCATTCTCCTCCGTCAGCCGCCCTTGTACCGGCGGCGGCGGCCCCGCCAGATCCGTCGCGGTCTCCCCTGCGTGCCCTCCCGGAGAAACCGGTAGCCGGCTGATCCCGCCTCGCGGTCCAGGTATTCCTGGAACCGCCTGCCCTCGCGCGGGGCGTCCATTTGCGGACGCCCGCCGTCCATCCGTGGACGTCCGCCTCCTCGGAGTAAATCCTTAACTGGTTGTTTTTTCAGCACTTGTTTTTTGGCACGGTGCTTGCACATGGATCGTCATGAACATGGACCGGCCACTCACGGACGAACAGATCTGGAAGAGACGAGCCCGCAAAGCGGCTCCGGCGATCGGGTTCGCCCTGGCCGCGGGCCTGGCCGCGGCGGTTCTCCCGGGTTGGGTCGCCCCGAGTCTCGAACGCCGCAACCTCCTGATTTCCACGGTGGACGCCGGCCCGGTGGAGGCGGGGATCAGCGGTTCGGGGGTCATCGAGCCGTTGACGGAGCACGTTCTCTTTTCACCCGTCGATGCCGGGGTGCGCCGAATCCTGCGGCAGCCCGGCGACCCGGTCGCCCCGCAGGAGGTGATTTTTCACCTCGACGTCAGTCACCTGCGGCGGGATCTGGAGCAGCAACAGGGTGAAATCGACCTGCTCGCCAATCGCAGGGCCCGGACCGGGACCGAACACCAACAGCAGATGGACGATCTGCGGGTAAAGCTGCGCATGACGCGGCTGTCGGCGGATGCCCTGGCGGTCAAGGCCCGGCAGACCCGCGCGGTGATGGAGTTCGGGGGGGTGTCGAAGAACGCGCTCGACGAAATCGAGCTCGACCGGAAACGGGTCTCGCTGGAGCTGGAACAGCTGCAGCGCCAGCAGACCCGGCTGGGCGCGGCCTTCTCCAGCCAGCTCGAAGCGATCGATCTGGAGTCGGCGGCGCTGCAGCTCGAGGTCGACCAGCTCCGGGAGGACCTGGCCCACGGCTCGCTGCGCAGCGCGGTAAACGGCATCGTCACCCGGATCCGGGTCGAGGTGGGGGCCACCGTCCGGAAGGGCTCGGAGATCGCGCGCATCGCCGATCTGAGCGCCTTCAGGGCGGACGTCGTCGTTCCCGATATCCACGCCGATCTCCTCGCGCCGCAGATGCCGGTCCGCCTGGTGCTGTCCGACAACCGGGAACTGAGCGGCTGGATCGAGCACGTCTTCCCGACCTCCGAGGCGAACGCCGTTCACCTGGACGTCCGCCTGAAGGAGCCTTCCCATGGCGCCCTGCGGCCGAAGATGCGGGTGGAGGCCTGGATCGTCACCGAACGCCGGGCGCGGGTTACCCGCCTGCCCAGGGGGCCGATCCCCCGCGACGAGCTGGGGGTGCGCCAGGCGTTCGTCCTGCGCGGGGAGAGCGCGGTGAGGACGCCGGTACAGCTCGGCCTGATCGGCCGCAACTATTTCGAGGTGGCAGCGGGACTCTCCGTCGGAGACGAAGTGCTGGCCATCGACACCCAGCGGTTCCTGCAACGGGACCGAATCGCGATCGAATAAGGAGGATGCGCGGATGATCAGCCTGGTTGACGTGGAGAAGGAGTACCGGACCGACCGCATCGAGACCCTCGCCCTGTCGGGGATAAACCTCGAGGTCGAGTCGGGGGAGTTCGTTTCCGTGATGGGGCCGTCCGGGTGCGGGAAGAGCACCCTGCTGAACCTGATGGGGCTGCTGGATGCCCCGACCAGCGGCGAGGTTGCCCTCGGCGGCAGGAGGATAACCGCTTACACGGACCGGCTGGTGGCGCGCATCCGCAACGAACGGGTCGGTTTCATCTTTCAGTCGTTCCACCTGATCCCCGACCTCAACGTGGTGGACAACGTCGAGATCCCGCTGCTCTACCGGAAGGGGGTCTCCGGCCGCCAGCGGCGCGCCCTGGTCGCCGAGGCCGTGGAGCGGGTGGGGCTCGCCTCCAGGGCCCGCCATTTTCCGGCGCAGCTTTCAGGGGGCCAGCAGCAGCGGATCGCCATCGCCCGGGCCATCGTCGGCAAGCCCGACCTCATCCTCGCCGACGAGCCCACCGGCAACCTCGACAGCCGCATGGGGGACGAGGTGATGCAGATCCTGACCGACCTCAACGCCGGCGGCGCCACCGTGGTGATGGTCACCCACTCCGAGCAGCTGGCCGGGCGCACCCGGCGCATCCTCCGTCTGTTCGACGGCCGCCTGGTCAGCTGACCGGGCCTGTCCGAGAGGAACGAACCATGTGGAAGAACCACCTCAAACTCGCCCTGAAGATATTGTTGCGGCGCAAGTTCATCACCGCGGTCAGCCTTCTCGGGATCGGTTTCACCCTGACCGTGCTGATGGTTGCGGCGGCCGTCGTCGACCACCGGATCGGACCCAATCCTCCCGAGACCCGGGGGGACCGCCTGTTGAAAGTCAAGATGGTCTTCATGACGGACGAGAAATTCTACAAGGGAGGATCCGGCCGGGCCCATTCGGCTGCAGCGGGACCCGGACTTGCCAGGCATGTGAGGAGACTCCGGACCCCCGAGAAGATCGCCGTTTACGAGGGCAACCGGCCGCAGGCGACCTACCAGGGCGGAGAGAAGCTGCTGTTGAACGTCAAGGCGACCGACGCGGCGTACTGGGAGATCATGGAGTTCGATTTTCTCGAGGGGCGTCCGTTCACGGAGGACGAAGTCGCCGGGATGAGCGACGTGGCGGTCATCGACCGGAAGACGGGGGCGGCCCTGTTCCCCGGTCAGCCCGCTGTCGGACAAATCCTGGAAACGATCGAAAATCGGTATCGAGTCGTCGGAGTGGTCCCGACCGTTCCCGCCGGAGCCCGCGGATCGGTGAGTGCGGACATGTGGGTACCGCTCGAGCCGTACCATGCCGGGATGGCGCAAAAATACAACGGCGGGCTGAATCTCCTGCTGCTGGCCCGCGACCTTGGCGACTTCCCGGAGATCAGGAGGGAGTTCGGAGCGGTGCTGGAAGCGATCGACCTGTCGAGCCACCCCTGGGCATACTCCATCAGCGCCTTTCCGGGGACGGAGCTGGACGAAATCGCCATCATGGGGTCGATGGTTTTCGGTGGGGTCCGGTGGATGAGCTCGGATATGGAAACCATGCTCCAAACTCTGCCGGGGCTGCGATCGAGATTGATCCTTTCGGCTCTCGGCGTCGTGCTGCTGTTCATGGCGATCACCTCGCTGAGCCTGGTCAATCTCAACGTGAGCCGCATCATGGAACGAGCCTCCGAAATAGGAGTGCGCAAGAGCTTCGGGGCTACTTCTCTTCACCTGGTGCGTCAGTTCCTCGTCGAAAACCTGGTTCTCACCATGGTGGGCGGCCTTGTCGGTTTCTGTGTTTCATACGGCATCCTCGAATTCCGGATGGGCATGACAGCAGGCATCCCGGAGGACTTCGGCATGAACTACCGTCTGTTTCTCGCCGGCCTTCTCTTCACCATGTGCTTCGGTCTGATCTCGGGCATCTACCCCGCGTGGAGAATGTCGCGGCTCCACCCGGTCGAAGCGGTGAGGGGAGGCGAAAGATGATCCGTCATTTCGCGATGTTGACCTGGAACCGGAAACGGGGTCAGTTCCTGCTGGGCCTGGAGCTGTTGGTCTGCTTCCTTTTGATCGCCGCGCTGGCCACCGTTGCGTTTCGCGATTACCTGAATTTCCGCCGTCCCCTGGGTTACCAGGTAGAGGATGTATGGACCGTCGGGTTCAGGGCACCGAGTTCCCATACGGGAGAATGGACCGCGGCCGATTCCATCGCCATGCAGCAGGCAATCCTCTTACTGAGGAGCATGCCGGAGGTCGTCGCTGTCGCCGAAAACCCCACCCCGCCGCTGGCGGGCACCTTTTCTATGTCGGCACTCCATCTGCCCGGGCATGAATCTCGACAATGCTACAACACCGAGGCCGGCATGGACCTGGCGAAGGTGCTGCGTCTCGATATGGCGCGCGGCAGATGGTTCGACGGCAGCGACCTGGTGGCGGCAAAACCGGGATTCGTGATAAACGAGGGCCTGGCGCGGGCCATGCACGGCAGCGCCGATCCGATCGGCAAACCGTTCACCACCAACGGGAACGACGACCTCGGCCCCATCATCGGGGTCGTTTCCGACTATCAACAGCTGGGCAGGTTCGAGGACCCGCACTGGTCGAGATTCCGCCTGGTGCGGCCCGACCGGCCGCTCGCCGAAGGCCTGCCGACGAGCTTCATGATCCGACTGCAGCCGGGCACCCCGCGCCAGTTCGAGCGCCTGTTGCGGCAGAAGCTGAATGCGGCGGCCCCGGGGTGGCACCTGAATCTCCGTTCCCTGAAAGAGGCGCACGTCGGCGAAATTCTGGACATTTTCAGGTCAATTCGTGTGCAATTCGTCCGTCTGGCCGCGGCGATCGTAGCTCTGATAGCCTTGAGCCTCGTGGGTATCATGTGCCAGACCATCGCCGAGCGGACCCGGGAAATAGGGGTGCGGAGGGCGGCAGGCGCGAACGCCCTGGGGGTGTACGTCCAGTTCGTCGGGGAGGCGCTCATGCTGACCACCGTCGCCATCGGGTTCGGCGGCTTCCTCCTGGGCCAAGTTGCGATCCTGGGATTCTTCCCCGAGCTTCCGCCCGCTGCCTGGCTGGCCGGTGTGGCCTCCGCAGCTGTCCTGATGTACCTGATCATCACCCTGGCGACAGCCTGGCCGGCCTGGCTGGCGACCCGGGTGCACCCGGTACAGGCGCTCCACTGGGAATGACCCGCGAAAAACCGGGCGCGCTCAACCTCCTCCCGTGATCCTCATCGTCGACGACGACCCCGCCATCGCCGCTTCGCTCGAGCTGCTGCTCAAGCAGGCGGGGTACCCGGCGCGCAGCGTCGGCACTCCCGGGAAGGCGCTGCCCCTCCTCGCCGACGGGAGCTGCCGGCTCCTCCTCCAGGACATGAACTTTTCCACCGAAACCACGGGGGAGGAGGGCCTGGAACTCCTCCGCGCCGTCAAGGACCGGCACCCGCGGCTGCCCGTCATCCTCATCACCGCCTGGGGCTCGATCGAGCTGGCGGTGCAGGGGATGCGCCTGGGGGCTTTCGATTTCCTGACCAAGCCGTGGTCGAACGAGCGCATGATCCAGGCGGTGCGGACGGCCCTCGGGGTCGCCGGGGCGCGGCCCCGGGAAGCCGCCCCCGTGAGCCGGGAAGAGCTGGACCGGCGGTACGACTTCAGCAACATCGTCGGCAGCGACCCGCAGCTGATGAAGATCCTCGACATCGCCGGCAGGGTCGGTCCCACCGACGCCTCGGTGTTGATCACCGGCGAAAGCGGCACCGGAAAGGACGAGGTCGCCGCTGCCGTGGTGCGCAACAGCGCCCGCCGCGACCGTCCCTTCGTCAAGGTCAACCTCGGGGGAATCTCCACCTCCCTGTTCGAGAGCGAGATGTTCGGACACGTGAAGGGGGCCTTCACCGATGCCCGCGCCGACCGCCGCGGGCGGTTCTCGATGGCGGACGGCGGCACCATCTTCCTCGACGAGATCGGCGACCTGGAGCCGTCCAGCCAGGTGAAGCTGTTGCGGGTCCTGCAGGAACGCACCTTCGAGGTGCTCGGCTCCAGCGAGATCCAGGCGGTGGACGTCAGGGTCGTCGCCGCGACCAACAGGGACCTTCCCGGCATGGTGGCGGCCGGGGATTTCCGCGAAGACCTGTTCTACCGGCTCAACCTCATCTCGCTGCACCTCCCTCCCCTGCGCCGGCGCAGGGGGGACATACCGGACCTGGCGCGTCACCTGCTGCGCGTCGCCACCCATACCCACGGCCGCGACGAGCTGGAGTTGACGGAGGGCGCTCTCGACTGGTTGCGCGCGAGGGAATGGCCGGGCAACGTGCGCGAGCTCAGGCAGCTGCTCGAGCGAACCGTGCTCATCAGCCCGGGGGACCGGCTCGACTCCTCCCACCTCGCCGCCGCCCTCGCCATGGAACCGGAGACATCGCCGCGGCAAGGCGGGTTCCCAGAAGCCGGCTCGATGACCCTGGACGAGGTCGAGCGCGCCGTAATCCAGCGCTGCCTCGAGCGCTACGGCAACAACCTGACCAGTGTCGCCGCGGCGCTGGGTTTGAGCCGCGGCTCCCTGTACCGGCGGCTTGAGAAGCACGGGATCCGCCCTTGAAGCTAAGGACCAGGCTCCTGGTCTTTCTGGCCGTCCTGCACCTGGCCGTTGCCGTCCTGGTTTTCCTTCTGTACCCGGACAATGCGGTGCTGTTCATCGCCGCCGAGGTGGTTCTCCTGGGCTCGTTTCTGACCGGGTGGCGCTGGGTGAACCGGATCTCGGAGCCGCTCCGCCTCGCCGACATCGGCGCCGGGCTGATCGCCGAGGGGGATTCCACCACCAAGTTCGTCGAGGTGGGGCAGCGGGAGGTGGACAGACTGGTGCGCATCTACAACAGCATGATCGACCGCTTCCGGGACGAACGCGTGCGGCTGGAGGAACAGAATCTCTTCCTCCACCAGGTCGTCGATCAATCGCCGTCGGGCATTGCAATCTTCGGCGTCGACGGGAACATCGACCGCATCAACCCGGCCGCCGAGCAGATGCTGGGGATCGGCCGGGCCGATGCGGCGGGAAAGAGCCTGGCCGAGGTCGGGGGTTCTCTCGCCGAGGCCATACGGCAGCTTCCCATGGACGGCGCCCGCATCGTCGCCCCGCAAGCAGGGACCAGGTTGAGAATCCGCAAATCGAAGTTCATCGACCGGGGCGCGCCGCGAACCTTCGTCACCATTGAGGAGCTTACCGACGAGATACGCCGTTCGGAACGGGACGCCTACGAAAAGCTGATCCGCACGCTCTCCCACGAGGCCAACAACTCACTCGCCGCCATCAGGTCCCTGCTCGAGAGCGCCCGGACCTACGGCCCCCAGGTCGGCGAGAGGGACCGCCCCGACTTTTCCACCGCCATCGACATCTCCATCGAGCGTTCGCAGCACCTCGAAAGCTTCATGAAGCGGTACGCGGAAGTCGTGAGGATCCCCGTCCCGCAGAAGCGGCCGGCCGACCTGGTCGAGCTGCTGCGCCAGGTCGAGCGTTTCCTGCACGCCGAGTGCCGACGGAGGAGCATCGATTGGGAATGGGACTTGGGCGCCGGCTCCTGCCCGGTCGATCTGGACCGCGACCAGATGGAGCAGGTCCTGCTCAACATCCTGAAGAACGCGGTGGAGGCGATCGGCGAGCGCGGAACCATCTCGGTGCGGCTCAGCCTGAAAGGGCGGATCGAGCTGGCGGTCGAAGATACCGGCTCCGGTATCGACCCGGCGGTGCGGGAAAAGCTGTTTACCCCCTTCTTCAGCACCAAGGAAGGCGGACAGGGTGTAGGGCTGACCCTGGCGGCCGAAGTGCTGCGCAACCACGGATTTCACTACACTCTTGAGAGCGAACCGGGAAAACCGACGCGGTTTCTCATCTGGTTCTGAAGGTCCGGTTGCGCGCTGGCGTTTTCTCGGGAATAAGGGTAGTAATCCTGAGTAAGGGTAGTAATAAGGGTAGTTGCTGAATTCTCAGCCTCGAGTTGCCCGGCGGTATTCCAGTCCCCTGGAATGGCCTTCTCAGGCAGGATTGCTGTAGTGAACAACGACAGAAACAGGAGACCCTGATTTGAACCTGGCAAAATCACTCGCCGCCGCCGCAGCGGCAGGGGACCTCGACACCATGCGGGCGGCGCTCGGGGAAGACCCCGCCCTGGTAACCGGTTGGAAGCCGATGATGGACGCCTGTTACGCCGGCCGGGCGGAGGCCGTGGCCCTCCTGCTGGAGAACGGGGCCGATGCGAACGTCCAGTCCAGGGGGCCGTTCTACTACCGCCCCCTGCACCGCACGGTGGAATTCAAGAAGACGGCGCCCAAACACGAGGGCCATCACCGGGCGGTGGAACTGCTTCTCGATGCCGGCGCCGATCCCATGATGCCGGGAGGCGGTTCGCTGATCAGCGCAATCGCCCTGTGCGCCACCGGGGAGGCGACGGAGTTCCTGCCGGCGATGCTGAAGCGGGTGTCCGGTCCGCACGACATCTTCCACGCCTCCGTTCTGGGGGAGGAAGCGCGCGTCAATGCCCTCCTGAAGAAGGATCCGTCCCTGGCGACGGCTCATGACCGGGGAACCCGGATCTGGACCGACGACAAGGGCTGGACGGCGCTGGCGTACTGTGTCAGCTCGCGAGTCGGGAAAGAGGACGGCGAGAAGAGAAAGGCGCTGGTGCGGATCGCGCGGACCTTGCTCGACCACGGCGCCGACGTCGCCGGCTCCCTCGACCTGGCCATCTACACCGACAACCTCGAAATGATCGAAACGCTCCTGAAGGCCGGGGCCACCCCGGGCGACGACGACAACCTGAACCACGCGGCCTGTGACGGACGGTTCGAGGCCCTGAACCTGCTGCTCGAGTCCGGGATCAGGATGGACGGCACCCGCGGCACCGGGCACCACGGCGGCTACACCCCCCTCGGCTGCGCGGTTTCGTCTCGCAGCATCAAGGGTGCGAAGTGGTTTCTGGAGAACGGCCAGGATCCCAACCGGATCGAGAGCAGGGACGGTGAAAACTGCCTGCACGTGGCGGTGCATTACGGCGCCGGCGACAAGATGCTGCAGCTGCTGCTGGAGTACGGCGCCAGGATCGACCAGGAGGACAGCCAGGGACGCACGCCGCTGGCCCGGGCGCTGGAGAAGGGGCACAAAAAGGCGATTGCCTTCCTCGAGGCCGCCGGCGCCAGGGCCTAGGGAATGGACACTCCAATGGACAGGATCGCCAGGACCTCCCGCCCCATCCACGACCTGCTGAGCCGTCGCTGGAGCCCCCGCGCCTTTGCCGGCCGCCCGGGTTTGTACATGCACCAGATGGCCGGCTTCGACGTGGAAAAGGCGCAGCGGGTTTTTGCCGTCCCGGAACAGTTCGAGCCGGCCGCGGCCATTGCCCTGGGCTACCTCGGCGACCCGGCCGGTCTGCCGGAGCGCTACCGCGAAGGGGAAGCCCGGCCCCGCACCCGCAAGCCCCTGACCGACTTTGTCTTCGCCGGCCAGTGGGGGCAGGCTTCGCCGCTGGTGGTCCCCGAGTGACAGGAGGTTGAAAATGGATTTCCACCAACTGACCGAAGCGCAACGGCGGGACTTCGATACGGATGGCTTCCTGGTTATCCAGCAAGCTGTCGATGCCGGGACCGTCGCCCGGATAACTGAAGCGGCGGACCGGTTGATGGCGTCATTCATGGACGATCCGGAAAGGTTTTATCTGCAGCTTCGCCAAGGTGTCGTGCAGGAAGAGGCTTTCGATCCCCTTCTCTCCAACCCCGCTGCCGTTGCCCGCGTCGTACAGCTGCTGAGTCCCAACATCCACCTCCACACGGCTTCGATTCTCTACAAGAAGCCACGACCTGCCGGTACCGCGCCCCCCGAACGCGGCTGGCACCGGGACATCGGTATTTCAGAAGACCTCGGACACCGGGATTTGCCGCGAGTTGGAATCAAGGTCTGCTACTGTCTGACAGACTTTCCGCAACCCGACTCCGGGATGACCCTGCTGGCGCGCGGAAGCCACCTGGAAGGCGGGCCGCTGGCGATTCGCAAAGGCGAGCACGACCCGCCGACCGCGGTCGATTCGTGCCTGCGGGCCGGCGATGCCATCCTGTTTGAAAACCGCACCTTCCACACCGCGGCGCCCAATCTGAGCGATTCCACCTCGAAGGTGATCATCTACGGGTACGCCTACCGGTGGATGAAGGTCGACGTCAACCTCGATCCCCCGGATGAACGGGTGATCGAACGGGTAGAAGACGATATCGACAGGCAGCTGCTGGGTGCCTACCGGGACGTCGATACAGCGCCCCGGGCCCTGCTGGACTGGGCGGAAAACTGCGGTGTGTCCCGGGAACCCGCCTCCTGGGTCGTCGAGGTATGAATAACCGGATCGACCAAGGTGCTGACCCGGATGCCGGCTCCAACGCCCTGTTCCCCGGTTGGACGGTGCCAGCGAGGATTGGGGACCTCGCCCGGAACGCCCATGCATGAGTAGGAGCGAACGCTGCATGGGAGAAAACTCAGCGCCCGCATTAAATGCCACAGTGCCGCCGCGGGTTCGGCGGGAACTCGCCGGGATAGCAGGCCCCGACGAAGGGTTCCGCCTCGCGGTAACAACGGACATCCGGCTCGACGGCCGCTACGGCGAGGCGTGGCTGATGGCAACCGACGACTTGCTGGTGGCCTTCAGTCCCGACAGCGGCGGGCCGCCCGACATGGTCTGCCTTCCTCTGGCCGAGATAGAGGGGGTGGAAGTTCGCGAGGACTGGGGGACCGCTGCTCTCAAGGTCCGCACCGGAGAGCGGGGCGCGACCATGGCCGTGTTCTCCAAGAGCCTGGTGCCGGCGCTGTCGGAGCTGCCCGTTCAGGTCGAGCGCCTGGTCCGCCAGGCCCGCCCGGCCGAATCCGACGGCCTGGTGCTCCACGGGCGACTGGCCGGAGCCAGGGCCGGACGCAAGCGATGCGACCGCTGCGGCCAGGTCATTCCGCGCCGCTACGGGGTATGCCCGGCCTGCCTGGAAAAGGGAAAGCTGCTGTTCCGGCTGCTGGGATATGCCGGGCCGCATTGGCGGCTCATCACTCTGAGCCTGCTGCTCATGGTGGTGGCCACGACCCTTGGTTTGAGCCAGCCGCTGCTGCTGAGCGTTCTCATCGACGATGTCCTGAATGTCGGTGCTCCTGTTTCCTCCAGGGCGGATGGGGCGGGCTTCGATCTGCTGGCTCTTCTGCCGGGAGCCGGGGTTGATCCAGTCGCCGCGCTGGCCTGGCTGGTGGGCCTGTTGATATTGGTAAACCTCTCCGTCAGCGGTCTGTCGGGTCTGCGCGGCTTCATCATGGCCCGCATCGGCCAGCGCGTCACCTACGGCATGCGCAACGAGGTGTACGCCCACCTGCACGCGCTGTCGCTCAGCTACTACACCAGAAACGAGACCGGGCGCATCATGGCCAGCGTCACCCAGGACGTGGGCCGCCTTCAGGATTTCATCAGCGACGGCCTGCAGGAAGCCATCCGCGACGTGCTCACCCTGGTCATCATCTGCATAATCCTCTTTGTGCTGAACCCCGGGCTGGCCGCCCTGGTGCTGCTGCCGACGCCGCTGCTGGTGTGGGCGACGCTGCGCTTCGGCCGCAAGCTGCACGCCATCTACCGGCCGCTGTGGCGCCGCTGGGCGGGCTTGAGCGCCCTGCTGGCCGATACCATCCCGGGGGTGCGCGTGGTCAAGGCATTCGCCCAGGAAAAGCGGGAGGTGGGCAAATTCAAGGGCCGCAGCCTGGACCTGCTGCGGGGCGAGCTGCGGGTGGCGTGGATGCGCAGCCTGTTCGGCCCGGTCATGGCCTTCATCACCTCCATCGGCACCATCATCATCTGGTGGGTAGGGGGCCGCGATATCCTGGCCGGCGAGCTGACGTTGGGGGCTTTCGTCGCCTTCACCAGCTACATGTACCGCTTCTACGGGCCGGTGGAGAGCCTGGCCCGCCTCAACCACCGCTTCCAGCGCGCCGCCACCTCGGCAGAGCGCGTCTTCGACGTGCTCGATACGCACCCGGAGATAGTCGACAGGCCCGAAGCCACGATCATGCCGCCCATCGAGGGCCGGGTCGAGTTCCGCGGCGTGCACTTCGGCTACGAGGAAGACAAGCCGGTCATCGAGGACTTGAGCTTCGCCGTCGAGCCGGGGGAGATGATCGGCCTGGCGGGCCACAGCGGCGCCGGAAAGAGCACTCTGGTCAACCTCATCTGCCGCTTCTACGAGCCCCAGGAGGGAGCCATCCTCATCGACGGCCGCGACACCCGGCAGGTGAACCTGCAATCGCTGCGCGGGCAGATCGGCGTGGTCCTGCAGGATCCCTTCCTCTTCAACGGCACGGTGGCGGACAACATCGCCTACGGCCATCCCGAAGCTTCCCTCGAGCAGATCGTGGCCGCGGCCAAGGCCGCCAACGGGCACGACTTCATCATGGACATGCCGGACGGGTACGATACCATGGTCGGCGAGCGCGGCATCCGCGTTTCCGGGGGAGAGCGGCAGCGGCTGTCCATCGCCCGCGCCATCCTGCGGGACCCGCGCATTCTCATCCTCGACGAAGCCACCTCCAACGTCGATACCCAGACCGAAGCGCAGATTCAGGAGGCGTTGGGGCGGCTGGTCCGGGGGCGCACCACCTTTGCCATTGCCCATCGCCTGTCGACCCTCAAGAACGCCCGTCGCCTGCTCATCCTCGACAAGGGCAGGCTCGCCGAGATCGGCACCCACGACGAGCTGATCGCGCGGGACGGCATCTACGCCAACCTGTGCCGCATGCAAACTGAGATGTCCAGGCTGAGAGCCTGGTAAAACCATGCAGAAGCGCCACGACCTGGCCGCTGAAGTGGTCTATCTCGACCCGGAGCGAGTGAGGTTCTTCGTCGATGCCTTCGAGGACCTGAACCTCGACCTGGCCGGGGACCGGACCTGTTCGAGGGTCCGGGTCAAGCGGGCTTTCCCCCTGACCTGCGAAGACGGCTTCATCGTCGTCCAGGACCGCGAGGGGAAGGAAATCGGCTCGCTTGCCCGGCTCGACGCGCTGGATGCGGCCAGCCGCCAGGCCGTCGAAGAGGAGCTGGAGCGGGCTTACTTCACCCCCCGCATCCAGCGCATAACCAGGGTGACGACAGCATACCGGGTGCCGCGCTGGGAGGTGGAAACCGACCGGGGCCCCCGCGCCTTCGAGATCTATTCCAGCCGCCGCGACGTCCGCCTTCTGGGCGGCGGCAGGGTGCTGGTGCAGGACGCCGACGGCAACCGCTACGAGATTCCCGACTACCGGCGTCTGGATCCGGCCAGCCGCGCCCAGGTCGAGGAAATGCTGTGAGAGATCGGCCAGGGGCGCTGCGATGTGTGCGGGATAGCCTCCCAACGCACGGGGATCGTCGAATGGGCTGCAAAACTCGACGGGGGGATGGAGACCGGGTTTGACGCCGTCCTGCCGCAAGGAAAATCATTTTTTTCGGAGGGTTTATTAATGAACAGGGAATATCGAGCCGGCAGGACGCCGCGCTTCCTTCTGCAGTCAACCCTGGTACCCGGCTTCGCCGTTCTCGCGCTGGCGCTGGCCGGCTGCGGCGACGACCCGGCGGGGCCGGAGCCCGAGGCCGAGCCCATCACCCTTGCGGCCGCCCTGGCCGAGACCGGGCGGCATGCCGGCGCCGGCAACGACCTCGCGTGGGGGTACCGGCTGGCAGTCGATCTGCTGAACGAGAGGGGCGGCATTGCCGGCCGTCGGGTGCAGCTGGTGATCCGCGACGATGAAAGCGACCCGGAGACGAGCGCGGCCCTGTACTCGGGGTTCGTCGCCTCCGATTCGATCGACGCCCTGCTCGGTCCCTACAGCAGCGTGATAACCGAGGCCGTGATCCCGGTCGCCGAAGCCGCGGGGATTCCCCTCGTCGCCCCGCTTGCGGCGGCGCCCGAGCTCTGGGCGGGGCAGCAGCGGCAGTGGAGCGTCCAGCTGCTGAGCCCGGCCCCCGCCTATGCCCAGGGCTCGGTGGAGCTGGCCGCTCAGGGCGGCGCCGAAACCGTCGCCCTGATCTACGAGGACACCGCCTTTCCCCGCTCCCTGGCCAACGGCGTGCGCGAGGCCGCCGGGGAGCACGGGCTCGAACTGGTGCTGGACCGGGCTTACGCCGCCGGAGAAGCCGACCACGAGGCTCTGGCCGCAGCCGCGAGGGACGCGGACGGGGACCTCTTCGTCGTCGCGGGGTACGGCCAGGACCAGGTCGCCTTGCGAACAGCCGCAGACGAGGCCGGGTACGTGCCCGTGATGTTCAGCGTCAACAGCCCCGCGTCCCCCCTGTTCGCCTCGGGAGTGGGGGAGCTGGCTCGATGCGTGGCCGGGGGCGCTCCCTGGGTTCCGGCGGTTCGCACCTCCGGTTTCATCGCGGACAGCCAGACCCTGGTCGGGAAATACGAAGCGGCCGAGGGTACGAGCCCCGACCACCGCCCCGCCGGCGGGTTCGGAGCGGTGGAGGTCATGGCCGAGGCCATCGAAGCGGCACTGGCCGCGAGCGGAAAGCTCGATCCGGCCGCGGTCCGCGACCAGCTCTTCGCCCTCGAGACCGAGACCGTGCTGGGCCCGTTCAGTGTGTACCCCCTGGGCGATCCCCGGGCCGGCGCCCAGCGCGCCCTCAAGGGGGTGCAGATCCAGTGGCAGGACGACGGGGAGGGCGGGCTCGCCCTGCGCATCATCCACCCGGAAGCCCTCGCCGAGGCGCCCCCCTGCTTCCTGCGTTGACCTGAGGTGGCGGCCCGGACCCCGGGACGTTCCTCCTCTGCGGACACCTCGTCAGTCGCCGGCGCCGGCACCCTTGCGAAGCAAGGGTTTCCAGGGTGTGAACAGCCCCGGGGGACGCCCGCGACTCATGGCCCCATGTCTGCGGCCGCAAGCTTGCCCACGGTCCGGGGAAGCTTGACCATGGATAGAATCGATTCCTAGTTGTGCGGTTCCGAACGCAAACCCCAACCCCCACCTTGGGAGACGATCCGATGCGCGGCCTTGCCGCTCGGTCCCCCCCGGTAGTTGTAAAACACTATTTGTTGTTCCGGTTTCCGGACTTCGAACTCCAAACCCCCAACCTGGGAGATGATCGGATGCATAAGAAATTTTCCGGTTCTTTCGTGGCCTTGCTCCTCTGCCTCGGCCTGACCGCATGCGGCGAAAGCGAGCTCGAGAAGCAGAGACGGGAATACAACCAGAAGATCGAGGAGAGCGCCGCCCGCATCGACTCGCTCCAGATCGAGGTGGGCACCTCGCAGGCTCAGCTCACCACCCTGCAGACCCAGCTCGACAGCCTCGAAAAGTTCGAGATGGTCCTGCAGGAGAAGAACCAGCAGCTCAACAAGGAAGTGAAGAAATACCGCTCCCTGGCGGAGAAACGCCGCCGCATGAACGTCGAGCTGCAGGAGGCGATCACCATGCTGCAGGAGGAGAAGGAGGCCGACGCGGCGGCAATCGACCGGCTGATCATCTCGTCCGACAGCCTGACCTCGGCCCTGCGGGACCAGAGGGACCTGACCTGGCAGCTTTCTCAGGAGCTGGAGGATGCCACCAGGAAAATCGAGGAAACGGAAGCGGAGCTGGACCAGGCGAAAACCGCGGTGCGCGTTGTCGTGGGCACCGAGGACCGCCTCAAGGAGGAGGGGTTCCTGGAGACGGGCAGGCGTTTCTTCCGCAAGGGGTACAAACTGGTCCAGAAACCCGGAGACGATTACCAGGTCGAATACCTGGCCATCGGCGAGCCGCTGGCCCTGGGTTCGGATCAGAAGCTGAAGGAGCTGATCGCCCGGACGGGCAAGCTGAAAAAGAAGAAGGACTACACGGTGGAGGTGAGCGAAGAGGGCACCCAGGTCACCATCGTCAACGAGATCCTGAAGGGAGAGGCGGTGCTGGTGGTGGTCGAGTAACGCCTTGCCGGAGCGCGGCCATGGTCGGCGGAAGCCATGGCCGCCGGCTCCGCTTCGGTTCGGAGGCGGCCCCGGCAGGGGCTGGATTCAGCAGGACCGGGGCACCGGCGGCGAGGCGGCCGGAGCCGGGGAGAAGGTCCGGTTCACCCTGCCCCGGGAGCCGCCGGCCCCGATCAATGCCCGGGCTGGTAAGGGAACGAGGAGTGGTGGAGGTTGATGCGCAGGGCGCCGTCCCCGTCCCTGAAGTAGCCGAACGTGAACTCCACCCGGGCTTCTTCTCCGGTGTTGGCGTCAGTGAACCAGTAGTTGCCCATGGCGATGGCCGAGCCGCCGCCGATGATGAATCCGGCGTTCTCGAACCGGACCCTGCTCCAGGGCTGGATGGCAAACCCGCGGTCCTCGGGCACCGAACCGGTCACGAAGTAGGAGAGCGCCTCTTCCCTCGCTGAACGGAACTGCTTTTCGGCCGCCTTCGTCGGCTTGAACAGCACCGCTCCTTGAGCATAACCGTACAGGGTATCGACGGTTTCTTCCGCCAGCGCCCTGTAGTCCGTTTCCCGGGTGTACGCCTCCCCGATGGCGACGATCGCATCGCTCCATTTTTTCTGGGCTTCGAGGATTTCTCCCTCTGAAATGCCCCCCTCTCCGGCAATACTCTCTGAATAACCCATCGTCAAAACCGCTCCTGCCACTGTTGCCGAAAAAACCGACGAAACATTCACTTTCTCCTTTTCCTTCTCCTGTTCCAACGACTGAAAAAGACGGTCCCTCGCTTGCGGTGCGCCCGTTCCAGGGGAGTCCGGGCGAGGCGGAATCCTTCTGCAGAAAACATGCCGGTTTTTCCGGGCCGGGGAAATCCCGGGGAAGTTGGATCAGCTGGTTCGATCTTCCGTCGTTTCTTTTCCCGCCCGTTCATGCTCTATTTTGGGCGCCGGTTTCCCGAGCAGGCAGCCGGAATAATCCATGCATCCAACAAGCCCCTGGATACGGTTCGGACTGATGTGGCTGGCCGTTTTGACCGGGGTCGGAGCCTTTACCTTCCATTACGGAGAGGGCCTGTCCTACTTCAGCACGGACCCGGACGCATGCGCCAACTGCCACATCATGAGACCCCAACTGGACTCCTACCGTAAATCCAGTCACCACGCCGCGGCCGATTGCGTCGATTGCCACCTGCCGCGCAGCTTCCCGGGCAGGTACCTGGCCAAGGCGGAAAACGGCTGGAATCACTCCACCGCCTTTGTCTTCCAGAACTTCCCCGAGCCGATCGTCATCAAAGAGAAAAACAGCCGCATCCTGCAGCAGAACTGCCTGTCGTGTCACGGCGCCTTCGTCCACCGGATCGTCGATACCGGAGCGGTGAGCTGCGTCCACTGCCACCGCACCGCCGGACACGGGGAGTGGGTCGGCCTGGGCGGCCCGGAGACCGTCCACAACGCCGAATAGCCGATGTTTCGAAAAATACCCTGGAAAGCCATCCTCCTTCTGGGCCTGGCGGCCGTTGCCAGCGCCCTCCTCACCGGGCTGCTGGTCAGCATGTTCGAACGCAAGGAGGAAGGGCGTAGAGGGGAGGTGCGCCTGGTGGAAGTCGGGGAGGAGGACACCGACCCGGCCCATTGGGGCATCAACTGGCCGCGGCAGTACGACAGCTACAAGCGGACCGCCGAGGCGACGCGCACGCGCTTCGGCGGACACGGAGGCAGCGAGGCCCTGCCCGCGCAGAAGATCGAACGCGACCCCTGGCTGCGCCGGATGTTCCTCGGGTACGCGTTCTCCCTCGACTACCGCGACCGGCGCGGCCACGCCTACATGCTCTACGACCAGGAGCAGACCGGGCGGCAATCCAGGCCCCAGTCCGGCTCCTGCCTGCACTGCCACGCCTCCATCATGCCCCTCTACCGGCAGCTTGGAGACGGCGACGCCACGGCGGGCTTCGAGCGCTCCTACGCCTATTCCTACGGCGAGCTCAACCGGATGCTGCACGACGCCGGACACGCCCACCCGGTATCGTGCGTCGATTGCCACGACCCGGAGACCATGCAGCTGCGCATCACCCGGCCCGGGTTCATCCAGGGCATCCGGATGCTGGCCGCCTCCGACGCCCCGGTCCCGCACCTGCCGTCGCTGGAACGCTGGCGGCGGGGAAGCCGCGACCGCCCCTACGACCCCAACGCCAGCGCCAGCCGCAACGAGATGCGCTCGTTCACCTGCGGCCAGTGCCACGTCGAGTACTACTGCGGCAGCGGGGCGAAGCTGACTTTTCCCTGGGGAAACGGCCTGAAGGCAGAGGAAATGGAAGCGTTCTGGGACGCCATGACCCTGGAGGATGGCAGCGGGTTTTTCGACTACGTCCACAAGGAGACGGGGGCGAAAGTCCTCAAGGCGCAGCACCCGGAATTCGAGCTCTGGAGCCAGGGCATCCACGCGCGCAGCGGCGTCTCCTGCGCCGACTGCCACATGCCCTACATGCGCGACGGAGCCGCCAAAATCTCCGACCACTGGGTGCGCAGCCCGCTGCTGAACATCAACCGCGCCTGCCAGGTCTGCCACTCTTTCTCCGAGGCCGAGCTCGCGGCCCGGGCCGACGCCATCCAGCAGCGCAACTTCGACCTCCTGCAGCGGGCCGGCGCGGCGCTCATGGACCAGCTCGACGCCATGGCGAGGGCGCGCGCCGCCGGCGCCGGAGACGACGACCTGGAAGCGGCCCTGGCCCTGCAGCGCAAGGCGCAGTGGCGGCTCGATTTCGTGGCCGCGGAGAATTCCATGGGCTTCCACGCTCCGCAGGAGGCCGCCCGCGTTCTCGGCGAAGCGGCCGACTACGCCCGCCAGGGCCAGGTCGCTGCCGTCGAGTGGCTGGTCGATGCGCGGACGCCTGCCCCAGGGACGAATTCCAGAGTGGAAGGTGAAGAGCCGTGATCCCGGACCGTTCCCGTTGGAGAAACGCTTCACAGGAGAGAACTGCATGGCCATGACAGAAGAAGAGCGCTTCCGCTTCGACCTCACCGGATTCCTGGTGCGGCCCGCCATCCTCACCCCTTCCGAGGTCGCCGCCATCGTCGACCAGGTCGACCGCATCAAGCACGACCCCGAATCGCTGCCGCCCGAGCACCGCGACGTGCCCGGCGGGCCCGCCAGTGTGCTGATCGACCATCCCCGGGTGATCGACGTGATCCGCGATGTGATCGGGCCCGACATCCGGATGGAAAGCTGCAGCTGCGTCTGGCGCAGCAAAGGGGAGGAGCACGGCCCGCTGCACGGAGGCGGCCCCAGGCAGGCCGACCCCATCTTCGGCTACCGCGTCAAGAACGGGCGCATCCACGCCGGCATGGTGCGGGTCATCTTCGAGCTGACCGACATCGCCATGGAGGACCAGAGCACCCATTTCCTCATCGGCAGCCACAAGTCGGAGTTCGCCCTGCACGAAGACCACCTGTCGCTGGAGGAAGGCAGGCGCAGCCCCTTCCTCGCCACCTACGCCTGCCCTGCCGGCAGCGCCGTTTTCTTCACCGAGAACCTCGGCCACGCCGGACCGGTGTGGCGCCGCGACACCCCGAGAGTCACCGTCCTGCACGCCTACTCGCACCTGGCCACCCACTGGCACAGGCTGAGGATCCCCCCGGCGGTGCTGCAGGGCCTGCCGCGCGAAAAGCAGGTCTATTTCCGCCAGCCCTGGATCGCCGACTTCCGCACCGTCCCGGCGACCCACAATACCGAGGAGCGCTTCCTGGCCAACGACGAGGCGCCGATCGACACCGACCACTCCCCCTGAGCCCCGGACCGTCGTACCTGCCGGCGGCCATTCGGGGGAGCGTGCTTTTTCCCGGGGCGGCACTGCCTTGAAGGATTTTCCGGCGGACTGAAGATGAACCGGCGGCCGCAAACCCGCGCATGAGCCTGAATCCCTTCAAGCCGTTCGCCTCCTTTCTCCGCCCCTACCGCTGGGCCCTGGCCGCGGGCCTGGGCTTTCTGCTGGGCGAACAGCTCGTCGCCGTCTCCATCCCCCTCCTCCTCGAACGCGCCATCAACCAGGCCCGGGCGAGCCTGGAGCAGGCCGCGCCGGACCTGGCTTTCCTGCCCCGCTACGCAGCCCTCATCGTCGGCCTCGGTCTGGCGCAGTGGGGCATGGCCTTCGGCATGCGCTGGCACCTGGCCGCCACCTCCTACCGCGTCGAGCGGGACATCCGCCAGCGCTATTTCGCCCACCTGCTCACCCTGCCCCTCGGCTACTTCCAGCAGGCCCGCACCGGCGACCTGATGGCCCGGGCGACCAACGACGTCGAGGCGGTGCAGCGCTACCTCAGCCACGGCTTCCGCATGTTCCTCAGCGCCCTGCTCGGCTTCGGCCTGAGCATGACGGCGATGTGCCTCTACGACTGGGAGCTGGCCCTGTTCGCCTTGCTGCCGATGCCGGTCATGGTGGTGATCCTGCGCCTGGTGGGCGGCAAGGTGCGCCGGCGCTACCGCAGGGTGCAGGAGCAGTTCGCCGCCATCAGCACCTGCCTGCAGGAGAGCCTCGCCGGCATGCGCGTGGTCAAGGCGTTCGCCCGCCGCCGCGGCGAGATCGAGCGCTTCACCCGGCTCAACGACGAGTACGTCGAACGCAACCGCCGCCTGATCTACCTCTACAGCACCTTCTTTCCCTTCACCTTCCTGATCAGCGGGCTGTCGATGGTGTTCATCCTGTGGCTGGGGGGCACCCGCGTCGTCGAGGGAACCCTCAGCCTGGGGGCGTTCGTCGCCTTCAACGCCTACCTGATACGCATAAGCCGCCCGATGATGATGATGGGGCGCATCGTCGACGAGTACCAGCGCGCCATGGCCTCCATGCTGCGCATCGAGTCCGTGCTCGGGGAAGAGCCCCAGGCCGATCTGTACGGGGATAGCGGCCTGGCGATCAGGGGGGAAATCGAGTTCCGCGGCGCCTCCTTCGCGTACGACGGCCGCACCGTGCTGCGCGACATCGACGTCCGCGTTCCCGCCGGCAGCACCCTGGCCGTCGTCGGCCGCGTCGGGTCGGGCAAGAGCACCCTGGCCCGGCTCATCCCCCGCCTCATCCAGGCCGGGGAGGGGGAGGTCCTCATCGACGGCAGACCGGTCGAGCAGATGCCGATGAGGGCCTTCCGCGACGCCATCGGCTACGTGCCGCAGGACACCTTCCTGTTCTCGGAGAGCATCCGCGACAACATCGCCCTCGACTCGGCCCCCCCGGACGAGGTCGAGCGCGCCGTCGAGGCGGCGCAGCTGACCGCCGACCTCGAGACCTTTCCCGATGGGCTGGACACCGTCGTCGGCGAGCGCGGCGTCACCCTGTCCGGCGGGCAGAAGCAGCGCACCGCCCTGGCCCGGTCGGTGGCGCGGAAACCGAAGATCCTCATCCTCGACGACGCCCTCGCCAACGTCGATACCCGCACCGAAGAGCGTATCCTCGAGCGCCTGCGCGGCATCATGGCCGAGCGCACCACCATCCTCATCGCCCACCGCCTCTCCACCGTCATGGCCGCCGACCGCATCATCGTCCTCGACGAGGGGCGCGTCGTCGAGGAGGGCACCCACGGCGAACTGCTCGCACGCGGCGGCCTCTACGCCGACATGTACCGCCGCCAGCACCTCACCGAGGAACTGGGGGATTTCTGATGCCGCCGGCCATCCGCGACGAGCGGGAGATCGACCGCAAGTCCATCGACCTCCGCCTAGTGGCAAGGCTCATGGGGTTCCTGCGGCCCTACCTGCCCTGGGTGGTCTGGACCTTGTTCCTCATCCTCGCCGCCTCGCTGGCCCGCCAGGCCGGCCCGGTGCTGACCAAGATCGCCGTCGACGAGCACATCGTTCCCGGCGACCTGGACGGCCTCGGCACTCTGGTCCTGCTCTTCGCCGCGCTGCTGGTCGCCCAGTTCGCCGTCGGCTACGCCCAGAGCTGGATCACCAGCATGGTCGGCCAGTGGACGATGCGCGACGTGCGCCTGAACATCTTCACCTGCCTGCAGGGCCTGCCGCTCAGGTTCTTCGACCGCACCCCCATCGGCCGGTTGATGGCGCGCAATACCAGCGATGTCGACGCCCTCAACGAGTTCTTCACCTTCGGCGCCGTCTCCCTGGTGACCGAAACCGTCACCATCGGCTCCATCCTGTTTTTCATCTTCTTCTATCTCGACGTCGAGCTGGGCCTGCTGACCTGCGCCTTTCTGCCGGTGGCCTTCGCCGCCACCCTGTGGCTGCAGAACCGCACCTACCAGGCCTTCCGCGAGGCCCGCACCCGCTTCGCCCGCTTCAGCGCCGACCTGCAGGAGACCCTGTCGGGCATGGAGGTGGTCAAGCTGTTCAACTGCGAGCCGCGCAGCGCCCGCCGCTTCAACGAGGGCACCGACGAGTACCTCGACGCCCGCCTGGTGCGCACCCTCTACCACTCGGCCTACTTCCCCTTCATGGAGCTGTGCGGCGCCGCCCTGATAGCGCTGGTGCTGTGGTACGGCGTCGGCGAGGTGCTGCGCGAGGAGATCCCCTGGGGGGTCCTGGTGGCCATGCTGCAGTACGTGCCCCGCTTCTTCATGCCGGTCCGCAACCTCGCCGAGGAGTACGCCACCGTGCAGGTGGCCATGGCCTCCTCCGAGCGCATCTTCGAGCTGATGGACGCCGAGCCGGAGCCGGCCGGCGGTCCGGTGCGCCGCGAGCGGGTCGACGGGGCCATCGAGTTCCGCCATGTGTGGTTCGCGTACGAAGGGGAAGAGTGGGTCCTGCGCGACCTTTCCTTCCGTGCCGCGCCCGGGCAGAGCCTCGCCCTGGTCGGGGCCACCGGCTCGGGCAAGACCACCATCGTCAGCCTGCTGTGTCGCTTCTACGAGATACAGCGGGGCCGGATCCTGGTCGACGGCATCGACGTCCGCGAGTGGAACGTGGAGGCGCTCAGGCGGCGCTTCGGCCTCGTGCAGCAGGACGTCTTTCTGTTCGCCGGCGACATCGCCGGCAACATCCGCCTCGGGGCTCCCGGACTGTCGGACGAAGCGGTGGCGCAGGCGGCCCGCTACGTCAACGCCGACCGCTTCATCGAGCGCCTGCCCGACACCTACCGGCACGAGGTGCAGGAGCGCGGGGCGGCCCTGTCTTCCGGCCAGCGCCAGCTCCTGTCCTTCGCCCGCGCCCTGGCCGCGGCCCCGGACATCCTGGTGCTCGACGAGGCGACCGCCCACGTCGACACCGAGACCGAAGGCTGGATACAGGAGGCGGTGGAAAAGCTGATGCGCGACCGCACCTCCATCGTCATCGCCCACCGCCTGTCCACGATCCGCGGCGCCGACAAGATCCTCGTGCTGCACCGGGGCCGTTTGCGCGAAGAGGGCCGCCACGAAGAGCTTCTTGCCCGGGACGGCATCTACGCCCGCCTGCATCAGCTGCAGTACAGCGAGGCATGAGGAGACGCCGATGGCAGACGACAGACCGCACGTACTCCTGGTTACCACCGACCACTGGTCCGCTTCCCTCCTCGGGGAAGCCGGCCACCCGGCCATCCTCACCCCCACCCTCGACGAGCTGGCCCGCAGCGGCACCCGCTTCACCAACGCCTACAGCGAATGCCCGGTCTGCATCCCGGCGCGGCGCACCCTGATGACGGGCACCGCGCCGCGCACCCACGGCGACCGGGTCTTCAAGACCACCGAGCCCATGCCCGGCCTGCCGACCCTGGCGCAGACCTTTCGCGGCGCCGGGTACCAGGCGTACGCCGTCGGCAAGCTCCACGTCTACCCCCAGCGCGACCGCATCGGCTTCGACGACGTGATCCTCGACGAAGAGGGGCGCCCCCACCTCGGCGCCGTCGACGACTACGACCTCTTCCTGGCGGACAAGGGGCACGCCGGCATGGGCTTCGCCCACGGCATGAGCAACAACGAGTACTCCTTCCGCCCCTGGCACCTGCCCGAGGACTGCCACCCAACCAACTGGGCGGCGCGCAAGATGAGCCGCATGATCCAGCGGCGCGACCCGGCCAGGCCCGGATTCTGGTACTTGTCCTTCCGCCACCCGCACCCGCCTCTGGTGCCCCTGCAGAGCTATCTCGACCTCTACCGCGGTATCGATATCGACCCGCCGCGCCACGGCGCCTGGGCGCGCGACTTCGACAGCATGCCTTATGCGCTCAAGGAAATCCAGGGTGACAACGCCCACCTTGCGGGGCCGGAGGTCCTGCGCATCCGCCGCGCCTTCTACGCGCAATGCACCCAGATCGACCACCAGCTGCGCGTGGTGATCGGTACCCTGCGGGAGGAGGGGCTGCTCGAAAATACCGTCATCTGCTTCACCGCCGACCACGGCGACATGCTCGGCAACCACGGCCTCTGGGCAAAGCGGCTCTTCCACGAGGAGTCGGCCAACGTGCCGATGATCCTGCTCGGAGGCCGGGACGGGCGGGTGCCGCACCGTGCCGTCGACGACCGCCTCGCCGGCTGGCAGGACGTCATGCCGACCTTGCTCGACCTGGCCGGCGTCGACGTGCCCGGCACGGTGGAGGGCCTGTCGATGATCGGCGAGGAACGGCGCGGGTACCTGTACGGCGAATGGGGGGAAGGTCGGAACGCGACCCGCATGATCCGCGCGGGGCGGCACAAGCTGATCTACTATCCGGTGGGTAACCGCGTCCAGCTCTTCGACCTCGAAAGCGATCCAGGCGAGCTCAACGACCTGGCCGGCTCGGAAAATCACGCCGGAATTCGGGCCAGGCTAAGCGAGCAGCTGGCCGCGGAGCTCTACGGCGGGGACGAAGCCTGGGTCGGGGAAGGCGGGCTCGTCGGCCTGCCGGACCGGGAATGGGCGCCCGGCTCCAACCGCGACCTCACGGGCCAGCGCGGCCTGCACTATCCGCCGCCGCCGCAGACCGGGGGCGATTAGTGCCCGCGGGCGAAATCAAGCTGCCGGGTTCGCGCCGAAATGCTGCAGGCAGGCAACAGGTGCCGGGGCGCGAAATCGTGCGGCCGGATCCTCGCGGAATGCGCAAGCAGGCACGAGGTTCCGGGCCGTCCGTGAACAACCGCATCCTGCCCGGGAACGACTGAGCTTCTCTCTCCCAACGGAAAGGAGTTTTTCATGCCCCTCATCCCTGCCGTTGACCCCCGCCTGACCTGGAGCGGCGCCGTCTCTCTCGAAGAGGGGCCCGGCTGGGTCAAGCCCTGGCGCGTTCCCCATGGAGATCTCGACCTGTACTCCCCCGGAGAGGACGGCCTTGCCGGGCGGGCGGAGATGCCTTCGGGCGTGCGCGTGCGCCTGGCCACCGACGCCGAAGACCTGGCCGTCGGCTGTGAGCCGCTGGCCGAGGACGGCTGCTTCGACCTGTGCATCGACGGGCGGACCGAGGCCACCGCTGCGTACGCGGCCGGGGCGGCCGAGGTCCGTTTCGAGGGGTTGCCAGCGGGCGAAAAGTCCCTGGAGATCTGGCTGTCGCCCTCCATGCCCGTAGCGGTGCGCCACATTGAATTGCCCGGGGGAGCCTGCTGCGAAAAGAGCGAGGACACCCGGCCGAAGTGGGTCACCTACGGAAGCTCCATCACCCACTGCCGCAGCGCCGGATCCCCCGCCGCTACCTGGCCCGGGGTGGTAGCACGGGCCAGGGACTTCAACCTCACGTCGCTGGGTTTCGGCGGCCAGTGCCACGCCGACCCCTTCGTCGCCCGGCTGATCCGCGACCTGCCCGCGGACTTCATCTCGGTCAAGATCGGCATCAACATCTACGGCGCCGCCAGCCTCGGCCCGCGCGCCTTCCGCCCGGCCGTCCTCGGCACTATTGCCGCCATCCGCGACGGCCATCCCGAAACCCCGCTGGCGGTCTGCTCCCCGATCTGGGGGCACGACCGCGAGACCGCGCCCAACGCGGTCGGCCTGACCCTGGCGCAGATGCGCGTCGAGGTCGCCGAGGCCGTGGAGGCGTTCTCAAGGCGCGGCGACGCCGACATCCATTACATTCATTACATTGACGGCCTGAAGCTCTTCGACGAAAGCCTCGCCGAACACCTGCCCGACAACCTCCACCCGGACGCCGCCGGCTACGTGCGCCTGGGTGAGAACTTCCTCGAAGAAGTGTTTTCCGTGCAGGGGGTGAAGGTGGGGAACCGGTGACCGGTACCCCTCCCGGGTGCGGCGAGAGCACTGCTGCCATCGTTCAGAGCGCGATGGCTTTTTCACCGGAGTGAGTGAGATGACCAATTCCCGAATTGCCTGGATCGCAGCGGCCGGGGGGCTCGTGCTCGCCGCGGCCGGCGCCAGCGCCGAGTCCCTCGACGAGGCGAAGTCCGCATTCGCGGAGGGCCGTTTCGTCGAGGCGGCCGGAATCGCCGAAGCCGCAGGGACCTCCCAAGGGTTCGCCCTGGCGGCGCGAGCCCTGGCGGTGTACGGGCACTACGCCGCCCCCGAGGAAGAGAGGAAGGGGCTGTTCGAACGGGCCCTGCGGATGGGGGAGGAGGCGGTGCGCGCCGACAGCGCCAACCCGGAGGGGTATTTCCAGTCCGGCCACGCCCTCGGCCGCTACGCGCAGAGCATCGGCACGATGACGGCGCTGCGCAAAGGACTCGGGGGCAAGACCCGCAAGATGTTCGAGGCGACCCTCGCCCTCGATCCCGACCACGCCCTGGCGCACCTGGCCCTCGGCGGGTGGAACGCCGACATCGTCGACCGCGCCGGGGGCCTGCCGGCCCGGGTCATGTACGGGGCGACCAAAAAGAAAGCGGCCGCCCACTTCGAGCGCGCCTTCGAGCTGGCCCCGGAGTCGAAGGTCGTGCTGCTGGACTATGCTCTCAGGCTGCCGAAGCTCGACGGCAAGAAGGGCAGGGAGCGGGCGAAGGAGCTGCTGTCGAAGGCGGTCGGGCTGCCCGTGGGGGATGTGTACGGCGGGTTCGTCCATGAAAGGGCGGTGGCGGAGCTGAAGGGGCTGGAGGGCGAACAGCCATGAAGATCACCGACATAGAGGTCATCACCTTCCGCAGCACGACGCGGCAACGGCCGTCCAAGTGGGGGTACGGCGTGCTGGGAGAGGAGCGCGAGAGCACCGACGCCATCACCCGGATATCGACCGACGAAGGGTTGGAAGGGTACATGGTGGGGGGCGACCGACGCTATATCGAGGGACCGGTGAAACGGATGCTCGTCGGGGAGGACCCCCTCAACCGCGAGCAACTGTGGAATTGGATGGACCAGCTGACCACCTTCGGCCACGGCCTGCCGGAACACGTCGCCGGCACCGTGGACTGCGCCCTGTGGGACCTGCTGGGACGCATGGCGGGACTGCCGGTCAGCAAGCTGCTGGGCGGCGCCAGGAAGCGGGTCAAGGCGTATGCGAGCACCTACCCGAACATGGGCAAGCCCGAGCTCTACGCCGAGCACGCCGCCGCCTGCAAGCGGCAGGGATACAAGGCCTACAAGGTGCATGCCTACATATGCTGGAATCCCCGGACGTGGGAACCTGCCCCGCAGGTGCCGGGGTTCCCCAGGGAGGACGTCGAGGTCTGCAAGGCCGTGCGCGAGGCGGTCGGCGACGACATGGTGCTGATGCTGGACCCGTTCGGCGTCTACACCGCCGAGCAGGCCCTGTGGGTGGGGCGCGAGCTGGAGAAGCTCGGGTACTACTGGCTGGAGCACCCGATGATCGAGACGCGCATGGAGCCGTACCGCCGCCTCACCCGGGAGCTCGACATCGCCGTGCTGGCGCCCGAGCACGTTCCGGGCGGGGTCTTCACCCGCGCCGAGTGGGTGCTTCAGGGGGCCTCGGACATGCTGCGCATCGACCACAACTACGGGGGCATCTCCGGGTCCTGGAAGATGGCCAACGTCGCGCAGGCGTTCGGGCTGCAGTGCGAGATGCACGGAGGGGGCTGGGCAAACAGCCAGATTCTCGGGGCCACCACCGAGGCCACGTGCGAGTACTTCGAGCGCGGCCTGCTGCACCCGGAAGTCGACTACGAGACTCCTCCGCCGCACCTGAAGGCGATCTGCGATCCCCTCGATGAGGAGGGCAACGCAATCCTCCCGCAGACCCCCGGTCTCGGGATGGAGTTCGACTGGGACTACATCGAGGAAAACCGGGTCGGCGACTGAAGGAACCGGCGCCCGGGAAGGCCCCGCCCTCGCTCCCGCCCCAACAGCCGGGACAACTTCGCCATGGCCGGGTTTCCGGCCGGTGGGGCAGCGGGCATGCTCTCCAGCAGTTCCAGCAGTTCCGACTCCGAGGACTGCCGCGGCCAGTCCGGGTTGACGGCGACCCCGTTGTCGTCAAGCGCGATCGCGGACAGCTCGAGCAGCCCGACCATATCCCGCACAAACGCACGGTCAGGGAATTTCAGGCCGTCGTAATCGCCCCGGACCCGGTTCGCCAGTTCATTCACGCTGATGGAACCGCCATCCAGCAGGACCTCCAGGACTTTGAGTTGGCGGCCCGCCAGGACCCGGCGACGGGGACTGCGGAGCTGTCCGAACAACGATCTGGCGAATTCCCGGAACAGCGTGCGCTGATGGTTGGCGGCGATGGCCGCGGCTACTGCGCTGCACTGCCCGGTGACCGCCCCTAAGGCGAATTGGAGGAAGGGGGTCAGGTCGTGTCCCCCGCGCCGGGAGGCGAAGAGCGCCCCCAGGTACTCCTCCTTGTGCTCGTAGTAGTAGTTGGAAAGGCTGACCATCACCATTTCGTTGACCCCGGCCTGCCGCAGCATGAACGCCTCCAGGGCGCGGGCGGTGCGGCCGTTGCCGTCGCCGAAGGGATGCATCGATCCCACGTGGTAGTGGGTGGCGATGGCCTGGATGATCCGGTCGTGTTGCCGGAACTCCCCCTCGATTGCGGAACAGAGAGAGTCGAAGGCGGTGCGGCACTCGGCGCCCCCTTCGGCCCCCCGGCAGGCAGGCGTGCCGAAGGTGACGTTCCAGCCCTGGGGGCGCAGGGCACCGGGCTCGCAGTGATCGTCGTCGCAGCCGGTCACGATGCGCCGGTGGATGTCCAGGATGAAGTCGGTCGAGACCCATCGGTCGGCCGGCAGGGAGCGCATCCAGCGGTATGTGGCGTCGGCGGCCCGCAGTTGCCGCTGGGAATGGGTCAGGCCGGCGTGTGCGGGAGAGTCGGCAGCGAGGGCTTCTTCCTGTTCCCCCTGTGTGAACTCGGCGCCTTCGATGCGGGAGGTGCCGGCGGCCTCCAGCCGCAGCTGCTCCTCGTGGACCTGCTCGATCCACTGGGGCAGATACGGCATTTGGTTCAGGACTCCGGCGGCGGTCCTGGCCTGAACCAGCAACTCGAAAACCGCCTGAAGGTCGTAGCGTATCCACCGCTGCGGTATAGCGTAGCTGCTGATGGCCGGGGATTCCATTTACCGCTCATTTCCGTCCTGTTTCGGAGGAGATATATCATAACCCATTGTTTTTAAATGTCAAATGGAATCATGTCATTCTTCTGTTTCCGTTTCATTTCCAGCTCGTTTCGCCCCGGTTACTCCGCTTCGCCGCCCCCCATCAGCACGCCGGCGCGCTCGACCAGCTCCAGCAGCACCTCCATTTCGACGTCCGCCAGCCTTCGGAAGCTGATGCTGCTCTTGCCCGCCTTGACTTTGCCGAGCCTGCCGGCGTACGCCTCGGTCAGGTAGCGGCGCCCGTCGGCGGCGTTGACGTAGACGCTGTAGTAGTTCTTCTGCCGCGCCAGCCCGACGATGAACCACTCCACCGGCTTTCTGTCGGAGCGCACGTAGGAGTAGTCGCCGTAGCCGATGATGGCCTGTTCGCTGCCGCCCCAGAACACCCCCTCCCACAGGATGCGCCGGTGACCGGGCAGGGCCGCGGAGATGCGCCGGTCCAGCGTCTCCATGTCGCCGCGGATCTCCGCCGGCAGGGACGCCAGGTATTCGTCGGGCGATGTGGAAACCCGTTTCATGCTCGAAACCTGCGGCACCGGACCGGGCGCTTTCGGAAGTTGCCCATCGCCTGTCTCTCGTCTACTCCGATGGGTCCAGGATGGTCAGTGCCGCCTCGATGTGAGCCACCGCCGCCCGGTCCGCCTCGAGCGCTTCAGCGATGAGGGCGCGCGCCCTGGCGCGGGCGTCCTCCGGAAAGTTGTCCTCGTGCTTCGCGGTATGGCATATCTCGTAAAGCGGCTCCAGCGCTTCCAGTTCCCGTTCATACCGGGCACCCGCGGCGTTCAGCTCCTCACCCGCTTCCGGGAACAGGGCGACGAGCTCCCGGAGATACCCCGCGGCACCTTGCCGGCTGGCCCTGATGATGCGGGCGTGGAAATGGGAATGGAAGGGAGAGACGTCCTCCGACTCGAGGGCTTCACTCCAGAGCTCGTACGCGGCGAATCCGCGGGCGTCGACGTCGTACACGGCCTCTGACGGGTCATACCGCGTTCCGTTCGCGAAAGCGACCGCATTCCGCAGCGCCGTGCGGTGGGTTGTCCCTTCGTCAACCTCCGACGGACCGTCGTATACCATCACGTTGAACAGCTCGACCGGGTCGGTGTGGCCGATGGCGTCGTAGCGAACGGAGAAATCCGACCCTTCCCGGGTCCGCCATTTGTGCCTGATCGTGTAGGTCTCGCCGGTGTCGGCGTACCCGGCGAGCATGCCCCAGTTGCCCGCCCCGATTCCGCTCGCCTTCTGCTCCGGGCTCATCGCCTGCCAGGCAAGGGCGGGGATGCCCTTCTGCAGGCTCGCCCGAACGGCATCCCTCGCTTCGGCCTTGAGGGCGGGAAGGTCGACGCCGGGGTCCGCCTTCGTAGCGTAGAAAACACGGAACTGCGCAACCTGCGGGTAGAGATCGTACCAGAGCCACCAGTCGAGGTTGGCGTCGTGCCAGACTTCCCCGCCGCCCTTTCGCATCTCGAAGGCGAAGGCGTGTCCGGTTACGCCGCGCAGACGGTCGGTGGACCACTCCGTCTGTCCGGCGCTCTGCAGCATGGGATGGAGGACGGAGATGAGAGTCGAAAGGTTCGGTTGCGAGGGGTGGGCGTCCACGAGCAGAGGCATCGTCCGGTCTCTTTCCGGGGCGGGATCGGCAAGATCCGCGCCCGCTGAGGTTGTGGCGGTTGCAGCCGGGGCAAGGACACCTGCGCCGGACAGGTCGTCGGCGCCCGAGAGTTTCGACGTCAGAAAGATGGCAGACAGAAGCAGTACGCACTGCATGCCTGGTTCCTCGCGACTTCCGAGTGGGCCTGGATGACTGGTAGTTCTCACGGTGGCATTGGCGGAGCTGAAAGCGCGCGCGGCTTTCAGTGCAGAAGACGGTACCTCACGTCCCGGAAGGCCGTGCTGCTCTCCCACACCATAAAGCCGAAAGCCCCGGCGCGGAAGGTCTCGTCGGCAACCTGGTTGACCAGCTTCCCGTCGACGTACGAGGTCAGGGAGGCACCCCGGGCTGCGATCTGGACCTCGTATTCCTGTCCGGCGTGAAGAGCGTGGTTCACTACGCTCAGCTTGGTTACACCGCGGTCGACCACCCTGCTGACGGCAACCGCCTGCCATCCCAGGAGGAAATCGAGCATATAGAAGCTCCTCCCCTCCTCGGACAGGCGGAAGGCCGCCTGGGCGTTCCCTCCGGAGATCGGGGTCATCAGAAAGGAGAGCTCGTAGTCGGACCAGGCCGGTTCGCCGGCGACGAGCAGGGGGGATTCCTCCCCGAGTTCCCTGCTGTCACCGACGACGGCGTTGCCTTCGACTTTCCAGGTCTTGTCGAGAGCGTCCCGCTCCGCGGCCGGATGCGGCCTCCAGGAAGACAGCCCCTCATCGGCTGGAACCACCTGCCAGTTGATGAGCCCCCTCATTCCCCCGATGACGTCGCGCGGGGAGGTCTCCGGAGAGGCGGTGCGCTCGTGTGATTTCCGTTCCATGTCCCGGATCCTTTCTCGCATCAGTCTGCGCGATCTGTGGAGTCGGCTTTTTGCCGTGCCCACGGGTATGCCGAGCTGTTCGGCGATTCGATGGAGCTCCATACCGGCCAGATAGAAAAGGGTGACGACGGCCCTGTCCGGCGGGGCGAGGCTGTTGACCAGGGCCTTGAGCTCCCTGTAGTCGAGGGAGACCTGCAAGTCCGATGCGAGCAGACCGTTCCTCAACTCGTGCTCCGGCAGGCGTTCCCGCTCGAGCCGCTTTTGCCGCAGCGCCTTCCGTGCGGCGTTGCGGGCGATGGTGTGCAGCCATGCCGGGAACTTGCCGGGGTCTTTCAGATCATCGAGGCGCCTGCAGGCCAGGATGAACGCTTCCTGCGCGGCATCCTCGACATCGTCCGGATCGCCGAGAAGGGACGAAACCGTTCGCACGACGCTTGCCCAATGCCTGTCCACAAGCAGGCGAAAGGCGTCCTGACTTCCCTGGTTGCACCTGACAATGAGTTCCTCGTCTGAGAACACGCAACTCCCTCCAAATACCGGCCCGGTCGGATCGTACTGCACATTAATGATCCGGGAATTCCCCCCGGGTTCACCTGCAGGCAAAGGGGCCGCATGAAAACCGCCGAGTCACCTCTGTACGTCTCCGATCTGGACGGCACCCTGCTGCGCAACGACAGATCGCTCTCTCCGTTCACCCGGGATACCCTCAACGGCCTGGTGGATCAGGGTCTGCTCTTCACCGTGGCCAGCGCCCGCAGCATAGCCTCCATGCGCCACCTGCTGGACGGTTTATCCCTGCGATTGCCGGTGGTCGAATGCAACGGGGCCTTTGTTTCCGATCTGGGGAGCGGCCGGCACTACCTCGTCAACGACCTGGCCCGGGACATTCTGCCGGATCTGTGGCAGCAGATTTCCGCCGCCGGACATATCCCCTTCATCTCGGCCTTCGACGGCACCGCCGATCGCTGCTACTACCGCGATATCGCCAACGAGGGCATGGCCTGGTACGTCCGGGACAGGCGGCGCCACCGGGATCCGCGCATGCGGTACCTGGCCGACCTGGAAAGCGGCCTGGACGACCAGGTGGTCTGCCTTACCGTGATCGGCCTTGGTCCGGAGCTGGAGAGATTGGCCGGGGAGATCGGCCATCGCCACGCCGGGCGCGTGCAGACCCACTTCTACGAGAATCAGTATTCACCTGGATGGCACTGGCTGACCATCCAGGATGCCCGCGCCACCAAAGACCGGGGAATCCTGAGTCTCAAGCGCCTGCGGGGACTGGAAGACCGACCCCTGGTCGTATTTGGAGACCACGGAAACGACCTGGGCATGTTCGCGGCGGCTGACGAGGCCCTGGCGGTGGCCAATGCCATTCCCGCCCTCAAGGAACAGGCGACCGGGACCATCGAAACCAACGAAGAGGACGGGGTTGCCCGCTTTGTAAGCGAGCGTTGGCACACCCATAGGAGTCGGTGACTGTCCACGAGAAGCCGACTGGCAGGAGCAGGGGCAGGCAGGGGTCCAGGACAGCCTCTGAGGGCTGCCCCTCAGCCGCAGTGCCAGGTTGCCGGGGCCCGCTGGGTTCCCCGGGGCCAGCCTCGCTCTCGTAACTGCTTCGGACCCGTCAACCGCCTGGAACCGGGACGCTGCTTCCAGGGCTCTCCGCAGGCTCTGCCGCCGCGGAGAAGTGACGGCCGAAGAATCGCCCCATGTCGTCGGTCAGCGAGTACATCACCGGCACCAGGACCAGGGTCAGGAAGGTGGCGAAGAGGATGCCGACGATCACGGCGATCGCCATCGGGCCCCACCACGCCGCCTGCTCGCCCCCCCAGAACAGGTCCGGGTCGAGGCTGCCGTAGAGGCCGAAGAAGTCGAAGTTGAGGCCGATGGCCAGCGGCACCAGGCCCAGCGCGGTGGTGACCGCGGTCAGGATCACCGGCCGCAGGCGGGTGCGCCCGGCCCGGACGAGGGCGGCCTGGCGCTCGAGGCCGTCGCGCCGGCGCAGCACGTCGATGTAGTGGACGAGGACGATGGCGTTGTTGACGACGATCCCGGCCAGGGAGATGACGCCGACGCCGGTCATGATGATCCCGAAGGGCATGCGGAACACCATCAGGCCGAACAGGACCCCGGCGGTCGACATGATCACCGACGTCAGGATGATGAGGGGCTTGATCACCGAGTTGAACTGGGTCACGAGGATGAAGGCGATCAAACCCAGGGCGGCCAGGAAGGCGGTGGTCAGGAACGACATGGCCTCGGCCTGGTCCTCCTGCTGGCCGGTGTAGCGCACCGTGTAGCCCGGGGGCAGCTCGTCGTCGGCGAACCGCGCCAGGCTCTGCTGCACCTCGGCGAGCACGGCGTTCTTGTTGAGTCCGGCGCGCACGTCGGAGCTGATCGTCGCCATGCGGTCCATATCCTTGCGGCGGATCGAGCCGAGCCCTTCTCCCACCGTCCAGCGGGCCACCGACACCAGCGGGATCGGCTCCCCCGGTCCGTTCTGGACGACCAGGTCGCGCAGCGATTCGAGGTCCTTCCGCCAGGGCTCGGCGAGACGGACGACGATGTCGTACTCGTCGTTGCCGGTGCGGTAACGGCTCGCCTCGGTGCCCTGCACGGCGGTGCGCACCACGCCGGCCACGTCCGCCGTCGACAGGCCGTACAGGGCGGCCCTTTCGCGGTCGACGTGCACGGCAAGCTCCGGGCGGGCCTCGTCGAGGTCGCTCTCCAGGCCGCTGAGCTTGCCGGCCACCGGGGAGCTTCTCAGGATCTGCAGGACGCGGTCGGACAGGTCCTTCAGCACCGCCGGATCCTTGCCGGCGATCTCGATGTTGACCGGCGCCCCCTGGGGCGGGCCGTCCACCGGCTTGTCCACCGAGATCTCGGCCCCGGCGATCTCGCGCCCCACCCTTTCCTGCATGCGCGCCAGGGTCCCGAAGCTGTCGAACCGGCGTTCCTGGTAGTCGGTGAAGCTCACCATCAGGCGCGCGTCGCTGGCTCCCTGGGTGCCCCCTATCAGCGGGCTGCCCCCGGCCCCGACGGTGGTCACCGCCGATTCGGCGTCCTCGTACCCCTCGACGCCGCGCACCTGCAGCTCCAGCTCGCGGGCGATGCCGTCGAGGAACTGGGGGCGCGTGCCTACCGGCGCCTCGGCGTCGACCCAGACCTGCCGCGGTGGAATGTCCTCGGGGAAGAACACGATGCCGCTGTTGAAGAAGGAGAAGGCGACGACCATGGCGGCCAGCACCGAGAAGGATCCGGCCACGACGGTGAAACGGTGGCCGAGGGCCCACTCGAGGACGCCCTCGTAGCGGTCGACCAGCCAGGGAAGGCCCTTCCCCTGGAAGCGGCGGGCCAGGGGTCCGAGGATCCAGCGGTGGGCAACCATGGCGGCCAGGGCGGTGACGATCAGCAGGACCAGGGTCAGGGCGTTGGCCGCGGCCAGCCCGGCGGCGGCCAGGACGGCCAGGGCGATCAGCCCCCGGCGTCCGCTCCGCGGCAGCGTTGGCGGGCGTTCCCCTTCCAGGCGCAGCCAGCGGCTGCACAGCACCGGGACGATCACGAGGGCGACGAACAGGGAGCTCGACAGGGTCACGATCAGGGTCGTGGGCAGGTACTTCATGAACTCGCCGACGGTGCCGGTCCAGAACAGCAGCGGACCGAAGGCGGCCAGGGTCGTCAATGTCGAGGCGATGACGGGCAGGGCCACCTCCCCGACCGCCTTGCGCGCCGCCGTGGCCCGCTCCCAGCCCTCCTCGACGTAGCGGTAGGTGTTCTCGACGATGACGATGGCGTTGTCGACCAGCATGCCGAGGGAGAGGATCAGCGAGAACAGGACCACCATGTTCATGGTCACCCCGAGCAGCCCGAGGAGGAGAAAGGAGAGCAGCATCGAGGTCGGGATGGCGACGCCGACGAAGACCGAGGTGCGCACGCCGAGGAAGAACAGGAGCACCCCGACGATCAGCAGCAGGCCGGAGAGGATGTTGTTCTCCAGGCTGTTGACCATCATGCGGATGTCGCGGGACATGTCCGAGGTGGTCTTCACTACCGTGTTGGGGGGGAAGTCCGCCTCCATCGCCGCGATCGCCGCGTGCACGGCGTCGGCCGTCTCGATGATGTTCTTCCCCGTGCGCTTGATAACGTCGAGGGTCACCACGGGCAGGCCGTCGAGGCGGGCGTAGCTCTGGCGCTCGGCGAACCCGAAATCCACCTCGGCGACGTCGCGCACGTACACCGGGCGGCCCCCCGGGGCGTCCACCACGAGGTCGCCGATCGACAGCGGGTCGTCGATCTCGCCGTCGACGCGGACCAGGAACTTCCGCTCGCCGACGTCGATCGAGCCCCCTGGGATGTTGACGTTCTCGTTGCGCACCGTCTCTACCACGTCCTTCAGGGTCAGGCCGTAGTAGAGCAGCCGCGGCAGGGAGACGTCGACCTGTACCTCGCGCTCCCGGCCTCCGCGCAGGTCGACGCGCAGAACCGACGGGATCTGCTCGAGGCGGTCCTGAAGCTTTTCGCCCACCTCCTTGAGGCGGACCAGCCCGTACTCCCCGGACAGGTTGACCTGCAGGATCGGCACCTCCTCGAAGTCGAACTCGAAGATGCGGGGCTCCTCGGCGTCGGCGGGGAGCTCGGCCTTGGCGAGGTCGACCCTCTCGCGCACCTGCCGCAGGGCCTCGTGCAGGTCGACCTCGGTGCTGAACTCGGCGACCACGCTCGAGTAGCCCTCGACCGAGGTCGAGGTCAGCTCCTTGAGGTCGGGGATGGTCCTGAGCTCCTGCTCCATCACCCGCGTCACCAGCGACTCCATGTCCTTCGGCGACACCCCCGGGTAAATGGTGTTCACCGCGATCACGGGGATCTCGATCTCGGGGAAGGCCTCCTTGGGGACGCCGCGGTAGGCCAGGGTGCCGGCCAGGGCGATGATGGCGAACAGCATGAGCACGCTGGTGCCGTGGCGCACCGCCCAGGAGGTGACGGGCAGCTCGTTGAAGGCGTCGTTGTCGCGCGGACGATCGGTCATCTCGGGCCCGCTCACAGGCCGCGGCGCGGTACGATGCGCAGGCGGTCGCCGTCGGCAACCTGTTCCTGGCCGACGACGATCAGGCGTTCAGCCTCTGACAGCCCGGAAGTGGCCACCACCTCGTCGCCGCCGGAGGCGCCGAGGGTGACGGGGCGCGCCCGGGCGACGGGGCCGTCCACTCCGTCGGCGGCGACGAAGGCGGTGAAGCCCTCCTCGGTGCGCACCAGGGCCTGATTCGGCACCACTATCGCCCCCGGGTGGACCTCGAGCACGAGGGTGACCTCGGCGACCATGGCCGGCTTGGCCCCGGCCACCGGACGCTCGAGGTCGAGCTCGACGGGGAAGGTGCGCTGGCCGCCGTCGACCGCGGCCCCGACGTAGGACACGGCGGCCCCGCAGGTGTCCTCGAGGGCGGCGAAGGCGACGGTCGCCCGGTCGCCGGGGGCCACCTTCGCCGCGTAGCGCTCGGGAACGCCGGCGGTCACCTTCAGCGGCTCGAGGTCGAGGATGCGGGCCACCGGCTGGCCCGGGGCGACGACGGAGCCGACCTCGACGAGGCGCAGGTCGATCACCCCGTCGAAGGGGGCGCGCACCACGGCGCGGCGCAGGCGCGCTTCGATCAGGTCGAGCCGGGCCCTGGACTGATCGGCGGCGAGCCGGGCTTCGACGTACTCCTCTTCGGTGCCGATTCCGTCCACTTCGTAGAGCCGCTTCCGGCGCCCCCACTGGTCGGCGTCGAGGGCCGCCTGGGCCTCGGCCTCGTCGCGCTGTGCCCGCAGCAGGTCGTCCTCCAGGCGGACCAGGGCCTGGCCGCGGCGCACCTGGTCCCCCTTGTCGGCCGGGACCGCGGCCACGGTGCCGCCCTCCTCGGCGGCGAGCATCACCTCGCGGTCGGCGCGCACCGTGCCGGTCAGGCGGATGGCGTCGGTGAAGGCCCGCGGGACCAGGGTATCGACTTCGACGTTGACGACGCGGCCGTTGGCCGCCGCTGCCGCCTCGCGGGAAGCAGACCCTTCCGGGGCGGCGGACTCGTCGGCGGCCCCGGGCGCTTCCCCGCAGCCCCCGAGGGCGAGCAGGGCCGCGCCGGCGGCCGGCAGCAGGGCGCCCAGGACGCGGCGCCGCGATGGCAGTTGGTTCCTCACTCCGTCTCCTTCCGATCGGTAACGGCCTCGCCGTCGACGGGGGGCACCCGCCCGATGGCGAGGTCGAGCCGGGCCCTGCCGGCGAGCAGGTCGTGGGCGGCCCGGGCCATGTTGAACTCGCTCTGCCGCAGGGCGACCTCGGCGTCGGTCACCTCGAGGCGGCTGCCGAGCCCCTCGCGGTAGCGGGCGCTGGCGATCTCGAACCCCCGCCGGGCCTGGGATACGGCCAGCCGCTGCCCCTTCTCGCGCTGGACGGCTGCGGCCAGCGCCTCCTCGAGGTCGCGGACCTGGACCGCGGCTTCGTCCCGGGCCATCTGCTCCCGCAGCTGCGCCTGGCGCAGGGCCGCCCGCCGCTGGTCGACGCGGGCGTCCCGCTGCAGGCCGGAGAACAGGGGCAGGTCCACGGACACGCCGGCGATCTTGCTGGTGGCGCGGTTGTCCTCGCTGCCGAAGAAATCGAGCCCTCCGTTCTGCTGCGCCTGCACGTCCCAGGTGGCGAACAGGGAGACCTTGGGCAGGTACTCCACCTGCTCGAGCTGCACCTGTCTGCGGCCCAGCTCGCTGGTCTGTTCGAACTGGCGCACGTCGGAGCGGTGAGCCAGCGCCGTCTGCACCAGATCCCCGGCCGGCAGCCCCGGACCGGCCTCCGTGCCGGTGAGGGCCTCGCCTTCGGACAACCGCACCCGGCCGGGGTCGTCGAGGGCCAGCTCCAGGCCGAGCCGGCGCCGCGCCGATTCCCTGGCGTTGCGGGCCAGCAGCAGCTGCGGCTCGAGATTGGCCAGCTCGACCTCGAGGCGCAGCACGTCGTAGTCGGAAGCCAGGCCCGCCCGGGCCCGGCCGCGGGTCTCCTCGAGGGCCTGCCGCAGGCGCTCGAGCGACCGCTCGGTCAGGAGCACCTCCTCGCCGCGCAGCAGCAGCTCGTAGCAGAGCAGGCGCACCCGCGTCGCCACCTGCTGGGAGTGGCCGCGGACCATCTCGGTGCGCAGCCGCCGGAAGTTGTCGGCCGCGGCGAGGCCGAAGAGGCCCCTCGGGTCGAACAGGGGCTGCCGCAGGGTGAGGGCGCTCTGCCAGCTGTTGTCGGCGCTGAACTCCAGGGGCAGGAACTCCCCGGGACGGGCCGCGGGATTGAAGATCATCGCCGGCATGAAGAAGACCGGCGGCGCGATGTTGCGGACGTAGCTGGCCGAGAAGTCGAGGCTCGGGAACATCTCCCCCCGGGCCTCGGAAACCTGCTCCTCGGCCTCGGTCAGCAGCAGCCGCGCCTCGGCCAACTCGCGGCTGCGGTCCAGGGCGAGGTCCACCACCTCGTCGATGCTCAGGAGCAGCTCCGGGGCCGGCGGCGCGGTTTCGGCGGCGGCGGTTGCCCCGCCCCAGGAAAGCAGGATCCAGGCCAGCCCGGTCGCCGCACCCGTGCGCAGGCGGCCCCTGCCGCCGGCTTTGGAGGCGGCCTCCGTCCGGGAGAGGTCCTCGATGGCGCGGCCCATCTCCGCCTCGTACGCCGGGGTGGCCATGCCGGTGATCGCCCGCCGGCTCGAAGCCCTGTAGTGGCGGCGGAACTCCTCGGCGTCCATGTGCAGGCAGCCGCGCAGGTAGATGGAGATCAGGCCGTGGGCGTGGGCCCACAGGGTGCGGGACACGTCGGCCGGGTCGAGCGGCTGGAAGAGGCCGGCGTCGATGCACTCGCGCACGCGGTCGTTGAAGAAGCGGCCGACGCTGGCGACCTGCTCCGTCACCTGCTCGGGAAACTCCTCCGCGCCGAGAGTGTGGGCGGGGGTGTAGAGCATCTCGTAGTACTTCGGCTGGTCGAGGGCGAAGTCGAGGTAGGCCTGCCCCGCCAGGTAGAGCCGTTCGGCGGGGGTGCGGCCGGAGAGGGCGCCGTAGAGCCGCTCGCTCAGCCGCCGGTAGGCTTCGGCGACGACGTCGAGGAGCATCTCCTCGCGGCTGTCGTAGTGGCGGTAGAGGGCCGGCGCGGTGACCCCGAGGTCGCGGGCGAGCCGGCGCATGGAAACGGCTTCGGCCCCGCCCTCGAGGTAGAGCTCGCAGGCCCTGGTGAGGATATCGATACGGTCCATGAGTTAACGATGTTAACCGATGTTCCCGGTTTGTCAACAGGGACTGGGGAACATCCGGTTAACCGTGTTATGTGGGCGGCCCGGGAGGGTGGGGCTCCGCTACAGCGAGGGGGAAACTGTATTTCGGGGTTGCGGGGCGGGCTCTGGACTACGGAGGGAGAGGAACTACCCGAATTGCACGACTCCCCGAAAATCAGGCTGGATCTCCTGAGAGTCGACCTTCGTCGTCAATGAGAAGGACTCGGTCTGGACGGTTGGGGCTCCACCTCCACATCACAAGGTTGAGGTCGTCGGCGCCAGACCCGGCGGCGAAACTTCGGACCCGCATGCCGGCATAGCCTGCGGCGATCAGGCGGTCGGCCAGCGACTGCGAGGCGGGGACGACCCCGGCCAGCATCTGCGCTTCCCAGGTGGGGCATGCTAAATCGGAATCGTCAACGTCCAGGGATTGGCACTTTTCTTCGTCCACCGCATCGAAGACGGGCTCGGCATCGACCTCATAGGCACAAAGGGTAATCGGCTCCAATGTCCGGCCCAGGGGCTGCGCTTCGCGTACGGCGGTCAGCGGCGCCAGCGAGGTATAGAGCGCGGGAATTCCACGCCGATTGAAGCGGCCGCCATACCGGCGCGCGCCCTCCCCGGACAACGGCGTCCAGGACCACTGGGGATTGTGCGCCCGGTAAACCCTCCCCCGGAATCGCATCAGGACAGCAGGAACTCAGGCATAGCCGCCTGCCATGATCCGGTCCAGGTAGGCACGCACCTGATCGGCCCTGCCTTCGCGCAGCAACTGATCCGGGGTGGCGCCTCCAAAGCCGGGCAGCGGCTCGGAGCGGAACCAAGCGTAGGCGGCTAGGGGGGATCCAGTTTCCTCTTCAACGCGGTTCAGGATCTCCAGCATCTGGCGCAGGCGGATCTGCGTTTTGCGCGCCCGGACCCGGGATGCGCGCGTAAATGCGTCCTTTCCGAGGCCCAAGGTGCCGGCGATCTCCGACTTGGTGGTGCGCAGGGCGTCGGCGACGAGCGTCGGTGAAAACACCTGATCCTCGACGAATTCATGGAATCGCATACTATACCTCACAGTTTATGACGTAATATAGCGAGAAAAAATATGTCAATCCAGGGTCATGGGGAGGTGCTGGCGAGGCGGTAATGGGAGTCCAGCCACAACATGGCCTTGACAACATATGTTTCTGAAGACATCGTGGCATGAGCACCTTCTATCCCGGCGGCAAGGCCGACAGCGGTTCGACCGGCACTTTGCCCGGCTCGCAACGAAGGAGGTTCCTGATGCCATTGAACCTGGAAGAAAAGATCGGGATGCTCGATCCTGCCCGGCGCGGCAAGGTCGAAGATCGGGCGACGGAACTCATTGCCGAGGAGATGAGTCTGCGCCAGCTTCGCAATACCCGGCAGCTCACCCAGGCGCACGTCGCGCGCCAACTTGGGATCTCGCAGGACGGGGTCTCCCGGCTGGAGCAACGAAGCGATCTGCTGCTTTCGACGTTGCGGAGGACGGTGGAGGCCATGGGCGGCAGCCTTTCGCTCATCGCCAGGTTTCCCGACCGCCCGCCTGTCAAGCTGTCCGGAATCGCTGACGGCGATCCCCGCGACTGACGACTGCCATGGCGCCAACGAACAGAATGCCCCCGGTGCATCCCGGCGAGATCCTGCGAGACGAGATGGACGAGCGCGGCCTCCCCGCCGACGCACTGGCCCAGGGGCTCGGCATCCCAGCCAACCGGGCCACCGCCATCCTAAACGGGCAGGAGGGCGTCACCCAAGTCACCGCACGCCGCCTGTCGCGGTATTTCGGGACAACGCCAGAACTCTGGCTCAATCTGCAGAAGACCTGGGCGGCCCGCCGCGCCGAAACCGGGGCGAGACCCTAGCCCTGAGGGACTAACTCCAATGCCCACCAAACGTGCCATCCTCTCTGAGCTGACCGCGGACGAGCTCCGCGCCAACGTCGAGTACTACGACCTGCCCGTCTGGGACCGCCGCGTCAAGACGGAACTCGTCGACGCCCTGGCCGGCTCCCGAAAGGCGCGGCTCGACGAGATTCTGCCGGACCTCCCGCGGGACCGCCTCAAGGAGCTGTGCCGGGTCTTCGGCCTCGACGATTCCGGCCGCGAGAAAGCGGAGTTCGCCGCCCGTCTCATGGGACACCCGGCGCCACCTAAAGGGGACGGCCGTGCCGCCCCGCAGCCGGCTGCCCGCCCCATCGGCTCGACCGCACCACCAAAGACCGACGGCCGTGCCGCTCCCCAGCCCGAGCCTGCACCCTCGCCCCCGTCCATCCCCGACACCCCTGACCTGTTCCCGAAAAGCTGAGCGTCGCCCAGCTCGAGCAGTACCTCTGGTCGGCCGCCGACATCCTGCGCGGGTCGATCGACAGCAGCGACTACAAGACCTACATCTTCGGCCTGCTCTTCCTGAAGCGGCTGTCGGACCGGTTCGAGGAGGAGGCGGAGAAGCTGATCGAGGAGGGCGTGCCCGCCGACGTCGCGTGGGCCGACCCGGAGGGGCACCAGTTCTTCGTGCCGGACCGGGCGCGGGGGCAACCCGCGCAACCTGACCCTCCACGGGGTATTGGCTCAGTCTGAAATATGACCGCGAAAAACAGCAGAAACGGGCACCCCCAGGGGAAGAGGATGTGGAGCCATAAATCCTTGTAACGGAACCCCAGTGGACTTTTGGCGTCGGCCCTACGATAAGGAGGTACTCATGAAGACTATCGTCTTGTTGTTGGCGCTGGCGTCCACCCAGGCCATCGCGCACGATGGAGAATTCTCGTTCTCCATTCCCTACGTGTCCGCAGATCAGTTGACCATCGATGGCGACCTGTCCGACTGGAAAGAGCTGTTCTCAGAACCCACCGCGACGCGGCTCGACTTCAATATGCACTGGCACGCCGAACCGTCGGGCGAATTCAATCCGCCGGACAAATACGATCCCGCGAACCTGGATTTCCGCTCCTGGGTGGCGTGGTCCGATGATGGCAAGGTGTACGTCGCCATCGAGGCGACGGATGACGTGTACCGAAACTCGGACGGGATAGCCGATCAGGTCGCCCTGATCGTGGACGGAGACCATTCCGGGTATCACGGTGACCCCCTGGATGAGTCCTACGACCAGTACTACGACGTCATCATCTACCCGGATTGGGGCGGGCTAAGGCTTCCCTTCGTCGGAGCTTACTGGGACGAAGACGGTTACTGGGCCGTCGAGCCTCCCTACGCACTTGGAACGGCATCTGTCCTGGAGGGTGAAACCGTTTCGTGGGCCGTCGAGTTCTACGTCACGGCCTTCGATCTCTTGCTCGATTCCGACCCCGACGGGAGCGAAACCTCCAGGTTCGAACCCGGCCATACCATAGGGTTCACCGTGGGTGTTTTTGATTTCGACCACGACGATGTAGGGAGCGGTCAGTTCTACCTGGAAGACGTGGAAGCAGCATCCGGCTTTGACACAACAGCTCACGGCGTTCTGATGGGATCACGCACCGTCGTTGAGTCCACCACCTGGGCCCGGATCAAGGCCAGTCTGCGGCCGTAACTCCGCTTCATTTTTTACCGAGCCCCAGGTGGCAGGTCGGATCGCGGTCGGCGTATTCGCGGTTACGACAAGATCGGAGAGGATTTCGTTCCCCTGTTCGTCGTACGTGAAGGCGGCCACCCCGAGCGGCGTGTGCTCGTTGTCGGTGGTGGCGACCACCAAGGCGCTGGAAAATCTGTCCAGGGCCAGGGGGGGAGCTGACCTGCGCGGACAGCCAGTTGCGGAGGAGGGGACCAACCAGAACCGGCTGCGCGATCAGGACATCGAGCATATCTCAAGGACGTTCCATGCGTACGCCGACGTGGAGAAGTACGCGCGGGTGGTGCCGCTCGCCGAGATCGAACAGAAGACTGGAACCTCAACATCAGCCATTATGTGGATACCTCGGACGAGGAGGAGCGGATCGACGTCGGCGAGGCGGTGCGGAAGCTGCGGCAGCTGGAGAAGGAGGAGCGTCGGCGGCCGAGGCGACGATGAACCGGTATCTGGCGGAGTTGGGGTACGACCTTTAAGGCGTGCTGTCCGGAAGTCCGGCCCGGGGGGCGGGGCACCCATCGCGTCTACGGGATGTCCAATGTTGATCTTCGAAATAAGAATACATACTGTTTCAGTACGTATTCAAAGGAGGTGACATGGAGGCTACACTCTCTCAAAGAGGGCAGGTGACCATTCCGAAGCCCTGCCGCGACAAGCTCGGGCTCAAGAAGGGCACCGTCCTGAATTTCGAGGCCAGGGACGGGATCCTCGTGGTGCGCAAGGTTCAACCTGAGAACGTGTTCCGCAAGTGGAGGGGTCGCGGCCGGCTTCCGACCGGGCTTGGAGTCGACGAATACCTCGACGAAGTACGGGGATGATCTCGGCCGTCGACTCATCCGTCATTCTGGACGTCGTCACTGCCGACCCCCGTCACGCCGATGAGTCCGAAGGGGTCCTGCTCCGCGCGTCACGGGAAGGGCAGGTCATCGCCTGTGAATGCGTCCTCGCCGAGATCCATCCGGCATTCGACGGTCCGGACTCCTTCGAGGAGTTCCTCACCGACTGGCAGGTGGAGTTCGTGCCATCCTCACGGCAGAGCGCGATCCTGGCCGGCCGCCACTTCGCCGCATATCTGCAACGGGGAGGCGCACGCCGTCGAATCGTGGCCGACTTCCTGATCGGCGCCCACGCGCAGACGCAGGCCGACCGCCTCGTGGCGCGCGACCGGGGATACCTGCGGGACTATTTCTCCGGGCTCAAGTTGCTCGATCCCTCCTCACCGGGTTGACCCCATCGCCGGTCGCGGGGGCAACCCGCGCAACCTGACCCTCCACGGCCAGGAGAAGAACCTCGGCACCTGGGCCATCTGCAAGATGAACCCTGCTTGGATCGGCCATCTCTCGTTTTGCAGCCATTCAAGGCGGCCCCGTAAAAAGAACCATGCATCTTGCTCACCCGATGTCCCTGCTGTTTCTGGGCCCCCTCCTGCTTCAGGCCGACGACCGCCACTCGCCGGTGAAGGCACAAATCCAGCCATAGATTGCGGTAAATGGACTTCTACGCCGCCGCCGCAGACCTCTACGACCGCACCTTCGGGCGGGCCGAGCTGGAGGGCGAGCGCGGCGACGTCGCCTTCTATGTACAGGAAGCCCGGCAGGCCGGGTCGCCGGTCCTGGAGTTGGCCTGCGGAACGGGGCGCGTCCTGATCCCGATCGCCCATGCCGGGGTGCCGGTGGTGGGCTTGGACAGCTCGCCGGCGATGCTCTCGGCGGCCAGGAAGAAGGTCGCTCGGCTCCGGGAAGCGACGCGGCAGCGCATCGAACTGGTCGAGGGCGACATGCGCTCCTTCTCCCTCCGCCGGCGCTTCGACCTCGTCATCATCCCCTTCCGGTCGTTCCTGCACCTGATGACCCCGGCCGACCAGCGCCAGGCCCTGGGCCGCATCCGCGACCACCTGACCGAGGAAGGCCGCCTCGTGTTCAACATCTTCGATCCCCGGCTGGACATGATCGCCTCTCATCTCGGGCACCGCGGCAACCCCCTGGAAAAGGACAGCGAGTTCACCCATCCGGAGACGGGCCGCCAGGTCGTCGGGTGGGTGAGGCGCCGCTTCGACGCGGCGAAGCAGACGATCGAGGAGGAGCGGCTGTTCGAGGAGCTGGAGGCCGGCGGGCGGGTCGTGTCCTGGACCCATGCGACGCTCGCTCTGCGCTGGGTCTACCGCTACGAGATGGAGCACCTCCTGGAGCTGAGCGGCTTCGCGGTGGAGGCGCTCTACGGCGGCTTCGACCGCGGCCCCTTCCACCACGGGGGCGAGCAGGTCTGGGTAGCGCGGAGGGCGTAAGCCTACTCTGCCGGCGACCTGACTTCGCCCATTACGTCAAGGACGGCCAAGGGGCCGCCTGTTTCGGCTCGTCAGCCGTGGAGTCGACGGAGCAGATCTACCAGGGTGCAGGCGGTTCAGGAGACGGACCCAACCTCAGGAATCCGCGCCGAACCGGAACGGCGGGTAGCGGTCGGTAGTCAGCAGAAAAGCGTAAGCCCCCACCCTCAAGGCCCAGCGGAAGACCCCCTCCACGAACAGGAACAGCTCCCTCGGGTAGCGGCCGGCGATCAGGATCGCGAACCAGGCGATGACGGTCACCGCCACCGCCAGGGTCCCGATCACCGCCAGGGCGATGTAGTGCGGAATCGCCAGGATCCACTTGAACAGGGGCAGGAACCGGTTGAGCTGGCCTTCCGCGTCCGGGTAGGGGATGTCGAGGTGGACCCCCTGCTGTTCGTCGGTGGACGGGTAGTCGTCCTGAAGCAGCATCAGGTAGGCGTATACCCTGGTCACGAAGCGGGTCAGCTCGAGGTTCCAGTCGAACCACCAGCGCGGGTACTTCCGGCGGAACAGGATCATCAGGAGGGTGGGAATCCAGAGCAGGCCGCCCGCGATCAGCGGAGTCGTCCACTGGGAATCGGTCACGTCGTCTGATAATGGGGCACCGCTGATCAGGCCCAGAACGATGAGGATCGGGATCGCCAGGAGAAGCCTGAAGAAGGTTGTGAGTCTGCGGCTGGACTCGGGGTAGTCGATCGAGAACCGGACGGGGTAGGGGCCGGGCTGTTCAAGCGCCATCGGGTGTCTCCGTTTCGAAAGAGGTGATCCTGCGAAAGGGCTTGCGGCCGTGATGATACAGGCATCCCCGAGCCCGCATCAAGCCGCGGCCGGGACGCTGCCTCCCCGCATGGCCGCCGGCGATTTGCCCGTCGCACGGTGCCCCGCCGTTTTTCGGGGCGGAAGCGCACCGGAGATTGCCCCATGGAACCCGAGACGGCGCCGAAGCTCGAAGCGGACGCGTCCCTGTCCCATCGCATCAAGCTCGGCTACGGCGCCGCCGATTTCGGCCTGGCCGCCGTGGAGTCGATGGTGCAGATCTACCTCTTCAAGTTCTACAACGTCGTCGTCGGGCTGCCGGCGCTCTACACCGGCCTGGCGCTGGCGCTGGCCATTGTCTGGGACGCGGTCAGCGACCCCCTGATGGGCGGCATCTCCGACCGTTCCCGCTGGAGCGGCGGCCGCCGGCGCCCCTTCCTGCTGCCCGGGGCCTGCCTGCTGGCCGTCACCTTCATCTGGATGTTCAACCCGCCGCCCCTCGACGGCAACGCCGCGCGCTTCGCCTTCCTGCTGGTCTCGTTCGTCCTGCTCAACACCGCCATGACCGTGGTCGGGGTGCCGCACGCGGCCCTCGGGGGCGAGCTGAGCTTCGACCGCCACGAGCGCACCCAGCTGTTCGCTTACAAGCGGCTTTTCGGCACGGTGGGCGCCCTCGCCGGCCTCTGGCTGCCCGGCCTGGTTCTGGTCCAGATGGACGAGCAGGGGGCAGCGGCCGGCGCCGAGGCCCGCGGTCTGGCCAGCCGGTGGCTGGCTCTCCCCATCGTGCTGGCGGCCTGGATCACCTTCCGGGCAACCCGGGGCCTCGACCGCCCCTCCGGCCGTGCCCGGCCCCGCAGGCCGCTTGAGCTCCGGCGCCTGTTCGCCGGGGAATTATATACATAACTCAGCAACGGTATTTTAGTATTCTCCTCCGCGAATTTAAATAAAATCTGGTATAATATAATAGAGAAAATGCAGAGAACCGGACACCCCAGTCCCTACTGTTTAGCCCGGAGACGGGGGATGTCGGCTGGCTGACAATTCCACATGATTGCGTGCTGACCGGAGAAACCTGCCAGATTGGCACCCTGGAGGGGATGCGCGGATTCCCCCTGGGTCTGCAAGCTGCCGCAGGGAGAGTGGCGGGGAATGAACGGCCGCATCGATGGATGCAAGATCTCAAACATTTCGAATTGTCCCAAATGGGACATTTGACTCCGTGGTCCGTGGATCCGATCTGCATCTCCCGGATCTCCTTTGGGAAATGACCAGGAAATCCCCGAGTCGGAACGTCGATCTCCTCTGCACCGTGGATCGGAAAAGCCGCGTTCTGATCGAGGAGAGGATGCGCGAATTCTCCCGGGGTCTGCAAAGCCGTCGTCGTCCAGGTGAGGAGGAGATCATGCCGTTTGGTCGACAAGATGGCCAGGCAAGCTGGATCTCATTCCTGGATCGAAACCCACTCTGATCGAGGAGGGAACCGGGACTCCTGCCTGATCTGAGTCGGCGACTCGCAGCGGTCTCTGCATCGGGCATTCCCCATCCACAGATCAGGCCGGTTCGGAGCCTTCGGGCACCTGGATCGTAGAGCCTGCTTGCAACGAGCAGCCGGACCGGAGAGCATCCCTGCACCCCGTTGATTTCACCGGGGGTTTGTCATCTTGCTGAACTTTCGGAAGGGTTCGCCCTCCTTCCACCGATGATGGGTGTAGGGAACCGGGGGGACCTCCGTCGCCAGCAGGTCTTGGTAGGTCAGCCGTTTCCCCAGCATGCCGGACACAAGCAGCTTCATCTGATCCAGGAGAGCCATTCCCCGGACATTGTGCCTGCCGACGATCTCCTTGAGGTAGCGGGGGAAATACTTGGGAGATACGTGTCGATAGGTCCAGCGAATCGTTCCCTTCGCCTTGGCCCAGAACGACTCGATGGTGTTCGTATGGGCCTCGCCCCGGACGTATTCGCCTCTCCGGTGGTTGACGATCTCGTGTCTCCCCGGCCATTTCAAGGCCGCATAGACTGGGGCCTCGTCGCTGCACAGGGTTTCATTTTCATCCAGATTCTTCTCTACCAAGGGGGCCACGGTTTCCTGATCGGCTTGGAGGATCATCCCGGCGTCCGCCCTGCCGCTTTCCCGGTCTACCACTGCGAGTGCCTGAACCCTGCCCTTCCTCCAGTGGTTCCCGAATTTCTTGTTGCGGTGCCTCTTCTTATCGTCTCCGCCGAACCAGGCTTCGTCGATTTCGAGGAACTTGCTGCGCAGCGGTTCGGGATCGGGCCAGCCCTCCCGAATGCGGTGCAGCATGGACAAGGCCGTTTTACGCGTTACCCTGATGTCGCGGGCAAGCTGACAGGCGCTGATTCCCTGCGGGCGAGACAGGTGCAGGTAGATGGCGATGGCCCATTTCTGCAAGGGGACCTTGGAGTGGGACACCCCTCCTGTGCGAACGCTGAAGTGGTTTCGACAGTCGCCGCACCAGTAGGCCATGGGCTTGCGGTCGGGACATTCCGAGATCATGCCGGAGCAGCCCCAGTGCGGGCAGTATATGGATTCGGGAAGGCCATCTACGATCTTCCCCCATCTTTGCTCTTCGAACCATCTCTCTGCGGTTGCATCGTCTGGAAACATGCTGAACAAATCGAGTAACGAGATACCATTGTCATTTTCCATTCCAATTACCTTCGGGCCGTGGAGTACCGTGTTGAAACCAGGCGGCCCTTACAAAACGATGTGATTCACGCTCCCATGGCAGTCCTTTCGGGTTTCGGTGGGAAGGTGATCTGTCGGTGTGGCACCGACAGAAGGGACTGGGAAGGCGGCGGTGGATGCTGCCGGATTCCCGTTGCATGTGCCTCTAGTGTATTCCGGAAAATTATAAAGGCAAATCGGCCTTCGGGGAAGTTCGAAAAACCCCGTAACGTCGGTGGGAAACTTTGGTTTTCTGCAAGCGGAGGAGGGGGGGATGGTGGGGGAGGTCAGACCGGGTCGGTGTGCTTGGGGGTATCAGGAGCGGCTACGTCAAGGGTGCTGACTGCCCGGAACTATGAGGCGAGGGCATCCCGAAAGCCGGCGAACCGGCTGGTGGTGAGTGTCCCCCGGCATGGTCTTTTGCGGGACTACGCTGCGGAAGGGGGTAGGCAGCGGGTAGCCGGGGGGCCACCATCCACAGAGGAGGTGAAGGCAGACCGGAGAGCCTGGGCGCTCGGCTGCCTCTGCTCCCCACTGACTCCCTTAGTCTTGCCGGGAGGGAACCGCCGGCATTGCCGGCCAGAGGACAAGGACTAGGGCGCCGGAGGCCGTAGGCGGCACAAACTCATGGGTTTTCTTCCGTGCTCCAACCCGAGTCCAGAGCGGCCTTGATTCGACCATAGGAAACCGACTCGACCGCAGTGTCTCCAGCGGGCAGCAGCAGCCCGTCGAGAAAGGTATCCGCCCGATTGCGAATTATGTTCCAGAACGTGGTGTCGGTCTCGTCTGGTTGCTGAACATCGACCGACCATCTTTTGGCATCAAATGCAGGCGGGTCATGGTCAAGCACTACCATCGCGAAACCGATCACCTGTCCTGCGGCAAAAGGGCTGATCACGCTCCCCTCGGGGCTTTCCCACGTTTCCCCCCAGCGGTCGAACGGCGTCACGTACAGCTCGATCACCCAGATGACCGGCGCTTCTCCGGCCACGCCGCCGCCGCCTTCAGCATAGGGTGGCAAGGTCGTCCATGAAGCCTGTCCAATCTGGACCCTATAGGACACATCATTCAAGGTCGGACCGCTGGCAGTGCGGGAAATAGCCTGGTAAGACGGAGCTTGCCCATGAATCTCGATAGCTTCTTCCAGTGGAGTGTTGGAGTCACCCCCCCTTCCTCCGCTATGGTCTCCGTCGATTGCCAGCATTATGCTGTCATTTTCATGTAGGTATGGAGAACTGCTGTAATCGTGGTTGTTCTTGTACACGTCGTCGCTGGCCACGAAAGCGACATAGAGACGGGCAGGCTCATCGTGCCAGGCCAGCCAGATGCGGAAGTCCAGGTCGGAAGGATCAGGTAGCAAAGGAGGCGAATGCGGCTCTTCTCCCGTGAAATCCAGCAGGGTCATGGAGGGCTCGCCGACCAACTCGTACCACTCGTCCACCAACCCATCCTTGAGATCGATCCTTTCCAGCATTTCGTCGCTGAGGTAGGTAACCGGGTACACGCGGTCTCCGAGGTGGGCTTCTGCCCGGGCAGACAGGCCGGCCCACAGGGCCGACCCGACGAGCAGGCCGAGGGCCATGCTCCTCTGCTTTGCGATTGGAGTTCGGCTCATTCACTACCTCCTTTGATCAGTGCAGCAGCTGGGAGTCGGAACGACTTGAACGGCAAACCAGACCTGGGTTTCTCAACTTTAAACGACACGTTCATTACACCTAATCGATCTCAAGAGAAGCCTTGATCCGGCCCCAGGAAACCGACTCGACCGCGCTGCCTTCGGGTTCGGAACCGGCCGCGCCGGCCGGCAGCAGCAGCCCATCGAGAAAGTAGTCCGCGCGATGTCTTCTGATGTCGGAGAATGTTCCATTGGCAGAGTATTCCACGCCTTCCGGGACCCACTGCGTCATGTCAAACTCCGCCGTGGCCCTACTTCCGGAGTCGAAATCCTGCACCCCGATCGCAAAACCGATGAATTGTCCTGCGGCCAATTCGCTGACCTCGCTCCCTTCGGGGCTGTCCCAGGGTTCTCCCCCGTGGTCGAACGGGGTGACGTACAGCTCGATCACCCAGATGACCGGCGCTTCTCCGGCCACGCCGCCACCCGCGTCCGCGTAAGGAGGCAGGCCCCTCCAAGAGAGGTCTTCAATAACCTGGCCAGTGTAGTCAACCAGATTCGGACCGTTGGTGCGGGAAATGGCCTCGTAATACTGAGTTTCCCCACTCTGCTCCCTCATAGCCGTCCCTACCCCCTCAGCAGGGACACCGCTGACCGGGAGCCCGGCACCCCCGCTGTGATCTCCGTCGATTCCCAGGGTGAGAGCATCGTTATCACCGAAGATCATAAATCTTGAAAGAATATTATCCGAACTGTAGTCGTGGGTGTTTTGGTATCGGTCATCGCTGGCCACGAAGGCCAGGTAGAGGCGAGCGGGCTCGCCGTGCCAGGTCAGCCAGATGCGGAAGTCAAAATCAGACGGGTCTGGAGGCTCCCTCCCCCAAAAGTCGATGAAATCCAGGCCGGTCAGGGTCGGCTCGCCGACCAGATCAAACCACTCGTCCACTGTCCCGTCGTCGAGTTGAATCCGTTCCAGCATCCCGTCGGTGAGCTCGGCGATCGGGAACACGCGGCCGCCGCCGCTGTCGGCCTCGGACGGAGCAGGCAGGCCTGCCTGGGCCAACAGGCTCGCCGACACCGCCACCAGCAGGAGTACGCTCAGAGCAGGGGGCACTTGCTTTTTCATGCGGATGCAGGTCATCTGTCTTTTCTCCCTGTTCGCAGGTCGCGGTTTGGATGAGGGGATGACGGTACGGCTACTCCATCAGGGAAGCCTTGATCCGCCCCCAGGAGACCGACTCGGCCGCGGTGTCTTCCGGTCCGGCGCCGGCCGGCAGCAGGAGACCGTCGAGTAATCCGTCTGCGTCTCTCCGCCAAGCCCTACGCCACTCCATCCGTCCAGGGGTCCACCATTCCTGTTCATCGGGGTCGTGGTCGTACACTATAATTCCGAAGCCGATGACTTTGCCGGCGGCCAACTGACTGACTTCCATTTGTCCCGGGTAGTCCCAGCCTTCCCAACTGTCGAACGGGGTAACGTACAGTTCGATCACGCTGATGACGGGAGCCTCACTGAAGACACCTCCTCCTCCATCCGCATAAGGAGGCGAATAAATCCAACCGGAGGGACGCCCTCCCCCTCCGATATTTGGACCCGTAGGTGTCTGGGAAATGGCGGAATATAGTTGGGCGTTTCCATTAGCCTCGATCACTTCCTCCTCTGTCGGATCTACAGTAAAGCCCCCACCGCCGCTGTGGTCCCCGTCCACGATCAGGCCGATACTGTCATGCGTCCAAATAACATTGCGAAAGTTGGTTTCCACATCGTAATCATGGGTATTCTCGTACACATCATCGCTGCCCACGAAGGCGACATACAGCCGAACCGGATCGTCGTGCCAGGCCAACCAGATGCGAAAATCCAGATCAGACGGATCAAGCGGCGTCCCGCTCATTTTGTCCGTAAAATCCGATATAATCAGGTTCGGCTCTCCGGCCAGGTCATACCATTCATCTACAATACCGTCATCGAGCTGAATCTCTGCCAGCGCCTCGTCGCTGAGATAAGAAATGGGATATATACGGTCGCCCACGTGCGCCAAAGCCAGTGCCGGCAGACAGAGACAAAAGGCGGTGAGCCATGCAGCGTTGCATCGGACCGAGGTCATGGTGTGCCTTCCTTCGGTTAGGGATTTCTACTGTGGAGTTTTCTTCAAAGCCATTTGATTCGGTCTCCATTCATGTTCTGTGATTATGCAAACGTCTGAGTCCGTTCTGCCACCATTTTTCCCGGTTCCACCTCCTCCATCGGCCTTTCTCCCATAGGTGCCAGGAAAGGTATTTCCACAGTCGTACTACTATAGGGGAGCGAGACAACCTTCCGCGTAAGGCCGATTTCAAATTCGTCTTCCTGGGTGCATGGGGCAGCAACGTGCGCGCGTCGCGGTTTCTCCTTTCTGCCGCCCTGCCTCATTTCTGCGAAACCATGCCATCTTTCGTTTGTCCTGGATTGAAAGATCGCACCGGACAGACGGCTCCGGTATCACCTGATCAGGTGATTTTTTGTCACCTGATCAGGTGATTTTTCTGTCACCCGATCAGGTGATTTTTCTGTCACCCGATCAGGTGACATTTCCGAAAAACGGGGGATTGGCCCGGAAAAAGTCCGGCGCCGTGGGCGCGGGGGGGCCTATGGAACCGGAAGCCGAAACCGGTAGGGAGTGACCGCCGCGAAAGGGCAGCTACAGCGTGGTGAGGCCGGTTCTGATCGCGAACTTGGTCAAAGAAGCCACGCCGTGCCGGTCGAGCTTGTCCATGAGGCGCTGCCGGTGCGTGTGGACGGTGTGCTCGCTCAGGTTCAGTTGCCGGGCAATTTGCCGTGTCGTCCGATCCTCGCTGATGAGCCGAACCACCTCGCGCTCCCGCTCGCTCAGCTCCGGATGTCCGGCAAAGGGCCTGCCGTGATCGTCAGGGGTGATGGCAGGGGTACGGTCTGGAGTTGCTCTCCGGTAGCCGATATGAAATAGAACAGGTGTTATCATGGGTGTGCTGGAAGTAGCAAATCTAATCCGCCGTCGGGGGACCATACCGGGGAGACCGCTCCGAAATCGGATAACCGGCGAGTCTCGCCGTCTCCTGCGCAGTATACGCTCCCGTCCAGATCGTGCGCATTGGCTTGAACAAAGCAGGAGCAGAAGGATGAGAACTACCACAGCGAGGCCTTGATCCGTCCCCAGGAGACCGACTCGACGGCGCTGTCTTCCACCGGTCCGGCCGCGTTGGCCGGCAGCAGCAGTCCGTCCAGGTAGAGCTCCGCCCGATATCGGTGCAGTATGTCAATTTCCGGGTCTTCACTCTGGACAGCTTCAGGCCCCAGGTAGAATCTACTGTATTCGTCATCTCTTTCGTCCACGAGGACCGCAAAGCCTATGACCTTTCCTGCCGTCAGATCGCTGACCACGACGTCTTCAGGCCGACTGTCGGGTCCCTGCCAACTGTCGTATGGGGTGACGTACAGCTCGATTACCCTGATGATCGGGTTCTCCCCGGCTACGCCGCCGCCTGCCTCTCCATAGGGTGGAAAGAACATCCAGGAATCCTCCTTGGCAGCTTTGCTGTACGAGCGGCTCAAGCCGGACGTGAAATAGGCATACAACGCAGCGCGGCCACTGGCCGTACGGGCTATTACCCCGTATTGTTGCGATTCCCCCCAAAAACCCCTCGTTTCCCAAGATTCCAAATTAAGTCCTCCGCCGCTGTGATCTGCGTCGAGAGCCAGGACAAGCTCGGCATTGGTGGCAAGCACCTGTTGAGGTATGATGTGCGCATCATCACTGGCCGAGAAGGCGACATAGAGCCGATCCGGCTCATCGTGCCAGGCCAGCCATATGCGGAAGTCCAGGTCGGATGGATCAGGTACGTCACCGAAGGCTCTGAAATCGACCAGGGACATGGTGGGTTCGCCCACGAGATCGTACCACTCCTCCACCGAGCCGTCGTGAAGCTGGATCTGTTCCAGCATCTCGTCGGTCAGCTCGGCGATCGGGAAGACTCGACCGCCGCTGTGGGCGCCTGCCTGAGCAGGAAAGCAGGCGGACAGGGCGGACCCGACGAGCAGGCCGAGGGCCATGCGCCGGTGATTCCTGAGACCTACAGGGACCATCTGGTTTCCTTGCCTATTGCCTGTCAGCTATTCTGCCGGTCAGCGGGCTCCGCATGGCTTCCTTTTCCCTGTCGATTTGCCGAACGGCACAGATGGTCTTTCTCCTCTTTCAGGAATAACAAGGACGAGGGCCCACCCCCCTGAAGGGGACGGGACCCTCGTCCGAGTATGCCGAGCGCGTCAGCCAAAGCGCCGGAGGATGCTCAGTTCCTGCACTCGCAACGCCAAGTCCCCGGGCCGGTGTTTTCAGCATCGGACTCGGAGTGCCCGGCACTGGAGCAAGCACTGGCGCACTTTCCGTCCGCCTCGCTGTTCGTGAAGGCGTACACGGTGTGGCAGTGGTGCCAACCGTTCTTCTGGTCGGCTTCCACCCAGGACAGGCCCCCGGTGGTCAGCAGGACGCCTGTCAGAATGGCGAGCCCGGCCCCGAAAAAGCTCTTCAATACGCGTGGCATTTTCTGCCTCCTTTGGGTTCGGGTGTTTGAGATCCGGCCGCCCTTTTGGGCTTATCGCCAATCGGGTCGGCACATGATCCAACGCGGCGTTGCTTCTTGCGGAATGGTGGCGGCTGCAGCAATGACCTCCTTTCCTGGGCAGCGACCTTGTTCATCTTGAGGATAAAGATCGCTCCGAAATGTCCGCTCCGGTATCACCCGATCAGGTGATTTCTTGTCACCTGATAAGGTGATTTTTTTGTCACCCGATCAGGTGACACTTCCGAAAAAGACGGGGGATTGGCCCGGAAAAGTCCGGCGCCGTGGGCGCCGGGGGGGCCTATGGAACCGGAAGCCGAAACCGGTGGGGAGTGACCGCCGCGAAGAGGCAGCTACAGCGTGGTGAGGCCGGTTCTGATCGCGAACTTGGTCAAAGAAGCCACGCCGTGCCGGTCGAGCTTGTCCATAATGCGCTGCCGGTGCGTGTGGACGGTGTTCTCGCTCAGGTTCAGTTGCCGGGCAATTTGCCGTGTCGTCAGATCCTCGCTGATGAGCCGAACCACCTCGCGCTCCCGCTCGCTCAGCTCCGGATGTCCGGCAAGTGTCTGCATCTGGTCGTACACGGCCCCGGCCAACTCCGGACTCAGGTAGGTGCGGCCGGACAGGGCCGCCCGCACCGCCCGCAGCACCTCGACCGAGGCCGCCCCTTTCACCACGTACCCCGAGGCCCCCGCCTCCAGCATGCCGGCGACGTACTGCGGGTCGTCGTGCACCGACAGGGCCACCACCTTCACCTCCGGGGCCTGGCCGAGAACCTGGCGCGTCGCCTCGACTCCGCTCAGGTCGGGCAGGGATACGTCCATGATCACGACGTGCGGCCGGCAGGCCGCGGCCAGCTCCACGGCGGTGCGCGCGTCCCCGGCTTCCCCCACCACCTCGAACTCCCCGTCCTGCGCGAACAGGGAGCGCAGGCCCTTGCGCATCAGCTCGTGATCGTCCACCAGCACAACGCGGATCGTCATCGGGAGTTCTCCTTGGCTCCAGGGATGAGGAAGGGACCGCCAGGCTCGGTGCCTCTCGTCGCGGCGCAGGGACCCTGCCGCCGCGTCGTTCGTGCCGGCATGCCGGGCGAGGTTGAGCAACAGCTCGCGAAGACACCGGAACAGCGTAGCGCGCAGACCCTCGCCGGCCACCTCGCAGTTCCCCTCGCTTTGAGGCTGACCCGCAGCCCGTGCTCCTTCTCGGGGTGCCCGGCGACCGAGCGCAGGCCGGCCACCAGCCCGACCTCGGTAAATATAATCCCTCCTGAGTGATAAACCGGTGGAAATAAAAGCCGTTTCAGTGGTATTTGAGTGGAAACCGGTGGAAAAATAGACTTTTTCCTGAACCGATTCGGCTTGAAATCAGGCCCGATTCCGAGAGGAGAAGATGAAGCCGGCTGAGTAGATGGCTGGCCAGTGCCCGCTTCTCGGTGTAGGGGATGCCGGTCACCCGGTAGAGCAGGAACAGCATCGACGGCGGCCCGATCCAGGCCAGCCAGGCGGTCGGCGAGCCCGCCGCCATGAGCGCGTACGCCCACCAGTGGATCCACTCGAAGAAGTAGTTGGGGTGGCGCGAGTACCGCCACAGTCCGCGGTCGCAGGTGCGCCCCCGGTTGGCGGCCTGGCCCCGGAAGGCGGACAGCTGGCGGTCGGCGGTCCATTCGCCGGCCACGGCCGCCGCCCACACCAGCAGTCCGGCGGCGTCCCAGGCGGTCCAGCCCGCCTCGGTTCTGGCCGCAACCGCAAAGAATGGCAGGCCGAACAGGACCACCAGCAGGGCCTGCGCCTGGAACAGCCAGAAGAAGCGGACCTGGGCCCGGTCACCCCACTGGTCCCGCAGCATCCGGTAGCGGCCGTCCTCTTCGGCGGCCCTCACCAGCCGGTCGGCCACCAGGTATGCGGCGAGGCGGAAGGACCAGGCGGCCCCCATCAGGCCGGCGAGGATCCGCCGCGGCTCCCAGCCGTCGCCGCTGCAGCCAGTAGAGCGCCGCCATGCCCGCCATGGCTGCCGGCAGGCTGCAGGCCAATACGATGGACACGGCCGCCCCCTCCTACACCTGGCCGTGCCCGATCTCGGGCAGCTGCGCCGGGCGCCGGTTGCCCGGCTTGGCCAGGAGCATCTGCACGTCGGAGATGTGGCGCTCCTCGAAACCGCCGATGCAGTAGGAGAGGTAGAAGTCCCACATGCGGATGAATTCCCGGGAGAATCCCAGCTGCAGAACCTGCTCTTCCGCCGCCAGGAACCGCGAGCGCCAGGCCCTCAGGGTGCGGGCGTAGTGGGCCCCGATGTCCTCGAGGTGCACCAGGCGCATGTCGGTGGCCCCGGCCAGCGAGCGGCTGATGACCTCCAGCGACGGGATGCAGCTGCCCGGAAAGATGAAAGCCTTGATGAAATCGACGGAGCGGCGCGCCCGCTCGTAGGCGCGGTCGTCGATGACGATGGCCTGCAGCAGCATCAGCCCCTCCGGTTTCAGCAGGCGGGAGCAGCAGCCGAAGTAGGCGTCGAAGTAGTGGTGGCCCACCGCTTCGATCATCTCTATGGAGACCAGCTTGTCGTACCGGCCCCGCAGGTCTCGGTAGTCGGACAGCACCACCTCCACCCGCCCGTCGAGGCCGGCCTCCTTCACCCGCTGGCGAGCCAGCTCGAGCTGTTCCTGCGAGATGGTCGCCGTCGTCACCCGGCAGCCGTACTCGCCGGCCGCGTGCAGGGCGAAACCGCCCCATCCGGTGCCGATTTCCAGCAGGTGGTCGTCCGGCGCCAGGGCGAGCTTCCTGCAGATGCGGTCGACCTTGTGGCGGGAGGCCTCTTCCAGGGAGCTGTCCGGCCGCGGGAACACGGCGCAGGAGTACATCAGGTTGTCGTCGAGGAAGAGGCGGAAGAACTCGTTGCTCAGGTCGTAGTGGGCGGCGATGTTGCCGCGGCTGCCGCGGCGGGTGTTGCGCCTGAGGGCGTGGGCGAGCTTGCGGGCCGGAGCCGCCAGCCGCGCCCAGCCCCGTTCGCGCCGGTGCATCCACTCGATGTTGGCCACCGCCAGGCGGCACGCGCCGGGAAGGTCGCCGCAGCTCCACCACCCCCGCATCCAGGCTTCGGCCGCGCCGATGGCGCCCCCGAGAAGCAGGGCGCGGAAGAAGCGGGGGTCGTGGATCTCCAGGACCGCTTCGAGGCCGGCTTGCGCCCGTCCGAAGTCGCGGCGCCGTTTCCCTTCGACCAGGCGGACCGCGCCGCGCGGCATGCGCTGCAGCTGTCCCAGCACCAGCCGCCGCGCCAGGCGGTCGAGCCGGCCCGCAGGGTCGGCGGGGCGGCCTTCAGCTGCGGGGGAGGGAGCCGTCGGCTGTATGGCCGTTTTCATGTGTCCGGGAACCGGGATGAGGGTGGAAGGGGCAGCCCTTGAGCCACAGTCTCAGGGCCTGCCAGTGAATGGCGGCGATCACCCTGGCCGTCATCAGCGGATACTGCGCCAGGACCCGGGCCAGGGAGGCGGCGCTGATTTCCCGCCGCCGCAGGGCGAGGGTGGCGTCGAACAGACGGCTGCCGTCCTGGCGGTTGTCCATGTGCACCGCAAGTCTGCTGCGCGGCGTCGAAAAGCGCCAGGTGTAGTCCTGCTCCATGGCCATGAAGGGGGAGACGTGGAAGGCTTTCGTGAAACGGTAACATTTGTGCGGTCCGCGGCCGCTGTCGAGTCCCTGGTGCAGGACGTAGCAGTGCCGTTCCCCCCAGGGGGTGTTGTTCACCTCTCCCACCACCGTCTCCAGGCGCCTGCCGGCGCGGTCGAAGCAGTAGTAGAAGCTGACCGGGTTGAAGCAGTAGCCGCTGTAGCGCAGGTGGGTCAGCAGGCGGATCGGCCCGTCGGGACGGCGCCCGCTCTCCTCCCCGACCAGTTGCCGCACGCTGTCCTCCAGGGGCTGCTGCGGCTCCCCGAGATGGTCGGCGCGCCGGAAACAGGCGAGGTTGGGCCGCTCCGACGACCACAGCCAGCGCCGGTCGAACAGGTGGGGCAGCTCGGCGAGGTCGAGGTACATCATGAAGAGCCGGTACTCGAAGGCGTGGGGCACCGGCGCGAAGCGGCGATGCCGCAACCGCCCTTCGTATATGCAGCTGTGCCGGGTCACAAGGTCTTGCCGAAGCGCCGCGTCACTTCCAGGGCGCTGGCCACTCCGTCCTCGTGGAAACCGAAGCCCCACCAGGCCCCGCAGAAATGGATGCGGTCGATCCCGTCGATCCGCTGCCGCTGCTTGCGGGCGGCCAGCGAGGCGGGCGAGTGGACGGGGTGGTGGTAGGTCATGCGGGCGATGATCCGCTCCGGTGCGATCTCGCCGGTGCGGTTGAGGCTGACGCAGAACGGCAGGCGGCTCTCCAGGCCCTGGAGGGAGTTCATGTGGTAGGTGACGGTGGCGGGGATCCCCTTGTCGGGCGGGATGAAGTAGTTCCAGCTGGCCCAGGCGCGGCGGCGCTCCGGCAGCAGGGAGGCGTCGGTGTGCAGGGCGACGTCGTTGGCCTGGAACGGCATGGCCCCGAGGACCTGGCGCTCGGCCGGCGTGGGCTCGGCCAGCAGCCGCAGGGCCTGGTCGCTGTGCACGGCGAGGACGACCTCGTCGAACAGCTCCGCCTCCCCGGCCCGGGGGCGCACCTCCACTCCCCGGGCGGTACGCCGCACGGAGGCCACCGGGCAACCGATGCGGATGCGCTCCCTGAAGGGGCGGATCAGCGCCTCGACGTAGCGCCGCGAACCTCCCTCGATGACGCGCCAGGGAGTGCGTCCGCGCACCTGCAGGAAGCCGTGGTGGGCGAAGAAGCGGACGAAGTAGCAGGCCGGGAACCCGTACATGCGGTCGGGCAGGGCCGACCACAGGGCCGACCCCAGCGGGATGATGTGGTGCTCGATGAAACCCCGGGAATAGCCGTTGTCCGCCAGGTAGTCCCCCAGGGTGGTGGCGTCGTCGGGGTCGCGCAGCAGCTCCGGCGACTCGCGGTTGAAGCGCAGGATATCGGCGAGCATGCGGTGGAAGGCCGGCCGCAGCGCGTTGCGCCGCTGGGCGAACAGGCTGGTCAGCGGGGTGCTGGCGTACTCGAGGCCGGTGCGGCCGCACTTGACGCTGAAGCTCATCCGGGTCGGCCGGGAAGCGACCCCCAGGCGCCGCAGCAGGCGGTTGAAATGCGGGTAGTTGGGTTCGTTGAAGACGATGAACCCGGTGTCCACGGCATAGCGGCGTCCGTCCTGCTCGACGTCGAGGGTATGGGTGTGGCCGCCGATGTAGTCGTTGGCTTCGAACAGGGTGACGCGGTGATCGGGGTGCAGCAGGGAGGCCGCGGTCAGGCCGGAGATACCGCTTCCCACCACGGCGATGCGCCGCCCCGGGGCCGGGGGCATCCCCCCAGGCCGCCGCCCGGTTCGGGAATCCGCGGGCACGCGCTCAACCCCCTGGCGCCGCGGTCTCCCGGCGCAGGAGACCGAGGGCGTCGCGCAGGCCGCCCAGGTCGTCGAGGGCGACCCCGCCGGCCCCCTCGAGGAAACGCCGGTACTGCGGGACGGCCCGGCCGCCGGCGAACAGGGCGGTCCCGGCTCCCAGCAGACGGCCCAGCTTCAGCAGCTCGCCGCCGAGGCGGGGATCGTCGCCAGGGTAGGATATGCTCAGGAGAACGGCCCTGGCCCCTTTCTGCGCGGCGGCTCCGGCGATCTCCTCGGCCGGCAGGTTGGGGCCCAGGAAGGTCGAGTTCCAGCCCTCCGAGGCGGCGGCCACCGAAGCGAGCAGGGCCCCCAACTCATGCAGCTGTCCCGCCGGCGTGGTGGCGACCGCATGGGGTGCGGTTTCGGAAAGCTGGAAACCGGCCGGCAGGTTGCCGACGAAGCTGCGCACCACGGCCGTGGCCATGTGCTCGTCGGCCACCCGCAGGTTCCCCTCCTGCCACATGCGGCCGATCCGCCCCATCAGCGGCTGGACCAGCTCTTCGAGCAGATCCGGCTGGCTCAACGCCGCCGAGGCGCGGACCAGCTGCTCCTCGAGCGCCGCCGCGTCCAGCCCCTGCACCGCGACCAGGGCCCGCTCGAGGAATTCAGGGGGCTCGCCGCTGCCGTCTGCGTCTGCCTCGCCGCCGGCCGGCTTTGGAGCCGACAGCGCGGATGTTCCCTCGGCGCGGACCAGTTTCACCAGTTCGGAAGTGGGGAGGCCGGCGATCCTGCCGATGCTCTGTCCCGCCTCCACCGCCTGCCGCAGCCACTGCAGGCGGACGATGTCCTCGTCGGAGTAAAGCCGCCGGTTGGTGGGGGTCCGTGCCGGGACCACGGCTCCATACCGTTTTTCCCAGACGCGGATGACATGGGCCGACAGCCCGGTTCGCCGCACGGCGACCTTGATGGGGTGTCCCGGAGTCCATTCCATGCCGGGGAAATATGCCAAACTGTCTAATGTTTGTCAATTATTTGGAGCAATTTCCCCGTTTTATCGATATTTTATTCGACATATTATGGACATGGCAAAGATGAGAATCCGGAATCGCCAGGACGAGCCTGGAAAGGCGGGGGTCTGCGGCTGGACTCGGGGAAATCGACCGAAAACCGGACTGGTACCTGCGCTCGTAATCAAGCCTACGACCGCGGCGGCGATGCGCCCGGCCCTCAAGGCGCCTGAGCGAGCCTTACCGGGGGTGTACGGCGAGCTGGGAAGCGGCGACCGAATTCACGCCGAATTGCGCAAGCGGGCAGCAGGCAGGGGATTGTGCTCTTTCGACGCCTTTGGCCTTCACCGCGTCGCAGGGTGACCTCACCTGGCGGCTTTCACGGCCCCCCAGCTGCGCGTCTCCACTCCCGTCGGTATCCCTTCCACCTGCACGTGGAAGTACAACGGCTCGGAATAGACCGGCCCGTCATCGGTATTCTGCACGGTCCTGATCGCCCACCGGGTGTCCCAATCGCTGTCGAGGGTCGCGACGACGACCCTTACGAGAGTTTCCCCAGCCTCAGCCTCGACGAAGGCCCACGGCACGAAGGCAGTCGCGGAGGGACCCAGCTCTACCACGTTTCCCTGTTCATCGAGGCCATGAGTGATCCCTATCTCGCGGTAAACCCGGTATCCGTCCGCTCCCTCCACCGCATTCCAGGTCACGAGGATGAAGCCGCCCTGGTCGCCCTCGAACTCCTCCGGGGTGAATGGCTCGGCCACCACCACGTCCGGAGGGGCTGGCTGGGCAAGACCCGCGTTCACGGACACCAGCAGGGCAAGTATCGCCGGCGTCGCGTTCTTCGGAAGTCCCATGGGTAACCTCCAGTCGAAAGGGGTTGTGTGTTGAAGAAACAGTTGACAGGGCGGCTGTCAACTCTATTTTATAGAGAACTCTGCAATAGTTGAAAAGCCACTGGAACCCCATCAATGGAAAGGGCCGCCGCTCCCGGTTTTCAGGGCGGCAGCCGCGCAAAGGAGACTCCCCATGGACCCGAAGGTGACGCAGAAGCTCGAAGAGGACGTGTCCTTCCTCCGCCGGGCGGTGGAGCGGCGGGAGAAGGGGCAGTACCGCTACCTGGGAATAACCCTCATGTGGGCGGTGATCATCGCCGCCGGGTACGCCCTCAACGATTTCGCCATGGACTACGCCCCCCTGTACTGGATGACCGCCCCGCTCGCCGGCTTCCTCATCAGCCTCGGCCTGGGCACCCGGCAGGAGCGGAAGCAGGGACTCCGCAGGCCCGGCCTGGGCGCCAGGAGCGCCCTGCACTTCGGCACCATCTTCTTCGGCGGGGTGGCGGTCCTGTCGATCGCTTTCTCCCACCGCTTCGACGGCTGGGTGATCGGGCAGCTCTTCGCCCTGCTCTCCGGCGCCGTGCTCTTCCTGGGCGGGCTGCACATCGACCGGCGCACCCTCTGGCCGGGGGTCCTGCTCATCGTCGGGTCGGCCGCGGTCGACCACATCCAGGCGTACCCCTGGACCATCGTCGGTATGGCCACGGCCGCGGCCCTGGTGGCCAGCGCCCTGTGGATGAGGCCGAAAAATGAGGAAGCCGCCGCAACCGGCTGAGGTCACCTCGAAAGGCCTGGTCCGGCTGGACAAGCTGCTGGAGCACCGCAGCCGCCTCGGCGCCTGCGTGCTGCTGGCCGACGTCGACGCCATGACCTTCACCAGCCTGAAGCAGCTCCTTCAGGAGACGGACGGCAACCTCGGGGCGCACCTGCGCAAGCTGGAGGACGCCGGGTACCTCGACGTGAACAAGCGCTTCGAGAACCGCAAGCCGGTGACCTGGTACCGCCTCACCGAGAAGGGTTCCAAAGCCCTGCAGTCCCACCTCGAGGCCCTGCAGACGGTGATCCGGGGGGCGCGGCTGTGAAGATGCGATCGTGCGTGGCGGCTCTCCTCTTCGGCGCCTGCTTTCCCTTGCCGGCCCTGGCGCAGGACAGGGCTTTCGTCCGGGGACAGGTCGTCGACGAAGCGCGGCAGCCGATGGCCTTCGTCAACGTGCAGATCCTCGACAGCACCGACGGCGCGATAACGGGCCGCGACGGCCGCTTCGCCTTTTCCACCCGGCACCTGGGAACGCGCGGCCTGGCCGCCTCATTCATCGGCTTCGAACCGGCGCGGCAAAGCCTGCGTCTGGCCGCCGGCGATTCCGCGGCGGTGCTCCTGGTTCTGCGGCGCACCCTCATCGAGCTGGGCGAGACCGTCGTCACCGCCAGCACCTATACCACCGGGGAGGAGGAGGCCGTCACCCTTTCTCCTCTCGACGTGGTCACGACGCCGGGGGCTTCGGCCGACATCTTCCGCGCCTTCCAGACCTTCCCCGGCGTCGCCGCGGTGGATGACGGGGCCGGCCTTTACGTCCGCGGCGGCGACGTGAGCGAGACCGTCGTTCTGCTCGACCAGGCCACGGTGGTCCATCCCTACAGGTACGAATCCCCGACCGGCGGGGTGTTCGGCGCGATCCCTCCCTTCATGGTGCGGGGGACGGCCTTTTCCACGGGCGGGTTCTCCGCCCGCTACGGCAACGCCCTTTCCGCGGTGCTGGCGATGGAGAGCCTGGACATGCCCGCGCAGCGGAGCTGCACCCTCGGTCTGGGCCTGGCCGCCGGCTCGGTGGGGATCGACCTGCCGCTTGTCGACGACAGGCTCGGCCTGCGCTTCACCGGCAACCTCAGCCTTACCGACCTCATGTTCCGCGTCAACGGCCACCGCGACCAGTTCGTCGTCACGCCGCGGGGGCGGGACGGCAACCTCAACCTGGTCTACCGGTACTCGCCGAGCGGACGCCTCAAGCTGTTCAGCTTCAGCGAGGGTGACGAGATCGGCGTGCGCGTGTCCGAGCCCTCGTTCGACGGCCATTTCCGGGGCCGCAGCGATAACTACCTGCACAATCTCCAGTGGACGGACGCGCGGGCGGGCTGGTCCATGCAGACCAGCGCTTCGCTCAACCGGCACTCCGCCCGGCGGCGGCTGGGCAACCTCGACCTGACCCCCAGCGACCTGACCGGCAAGTTCCGCACGGACTGGGAACGGGTCCTCGGCGCATCCGGGATCCTGCGACTCGGGACTGAAGTGGAGCACGCGGACAACCGCTTCGCGGGCAGCATTCCCAAGGGGGACATCCTCGACCCCGAGGCGGAGGTATACGAGCTCGACACCTCCTATAGCGCCCGGCGCACCGGCGCCTGGTTCGAGGTCGATTTCAAACCGATGCGCCGCATCGCCGCCAACGCCGGCATGCGCGCCGACCGCCACAGCCTGAGCGGCGGTCTTGTCCTGGATCCGCGCCTGTCGGCCCGCTACCAGCTCTCGAAGGACACCAGCGCCCGCCTCGCCTGGGGCATCTACCACCAGTTTCCGGCCCCGTACCAATACAATCCCGTCAGCGGCAACCCCGGGCTGGGACCCCGGCGCGCCCGGCACTGGGTAGGCGGTCTGCACCACGAACGCGGGGGTCTGTCGGTGCGGCTGGAGGGGTACTACAAGCCCTACCGCGGCCTCGTGCTGGAAGACGCCGGCCTGAACCTCGCGAACGCGGGCAGGGGGCGGGCTTCAGGCGTCGACCTCTTCTGCAAGTACGGCGCCTTTCTCGACAACCGCATGAGCGGCTGGATGGCCTGGAGTCTGCTGCGCTCGCGGCGGATGCAGGTGCGCCGCCAGGGGTTCGAGATGCTGCGGGAAGAAGCCCCATCTCCGTTCGACATCACCCACAACCTGACCCTGGTCGCGAAATCGCGGATCGTCCGCACCCTCAGCATCGGCTTCACTCTGAGGTACGCTACCGGCCGCCCGGTCACCCCGGTGGTCGGCGCGGTTCCTGTGGAAGGCAGAGGCTACTACCTGCCGGTGGAAGGCCCGGTCGGCTCGGAACGGCTGCCCTCCTTTCAGAAGGTGGACGGACAGCTGAGCTACCTGCGGTTCTTCGGCTCCGGGCACCGGGCGGTCTTCTACCTCGCCGTCAACAACCTCCTCAACCGCGCCAACGTGCTCGACTACGACTACAGCATCGACTACACCCGGCGGCAGCCGCGCACCTCCCTGTTTCGCCGCTCCGTCTACTTCGGCGCCACCGTCTCCCTGACAGCCCGGTGAACGGACTGTCAACTACTGACCCAAAAAAGGAGCCCCGCATGCAGCGCTTTCCGCTCTCCCTCGTTTTCCTGCTTTCGATCGCCTGCCCCGCCTTCCCCCAGGCGGCCGACTCCCTTCTCGCAAGTGGAAGGCAGCTGCTGGACTCAGGGGAAAACCGGGGGTCCATCGATGCCATGTACGAGGCCCGGGCCATGTTCGAGCGCGCCCTGGCCGATACCGGCCTGGCGGCGTGGACCCACTACTACATCGCCCTGGCCGATTTCCGCATCGTCAACCTGCTGCTGGCCGCCGGCGACAGGAACAAGGAGGCCGCTTCCGGGCACCTGAAGACCGCGGTCGAGCACCTGCAGGAAGCCACCCGGATCGATCCGGGGGCGGCCGAAGCCTATGCCCTGCTTTCGAGCGTGTACGGCAGGCAGATCGGGCTGAGTCCCGTGAAGAGCATGTTCCTGGGGCCAAAAGCCGGGAAGGCCATCGGCAAAGCGATGGAGCTCGCCCCCGACAACCCGCGCGTGGTGCTGACCGCGGCCATCGGCGATTTCAACACCCCAAGGGTTTTCGGGGGCAACAAGGAAAGGGCAATGAAGGGGTTCCGGCGGGCCGCGGAACTGTTTTCCAGGGAGAAGCCTGCCGATCCCCTCGAGCCTTCATGGGGGCACAGCGAAGCCTTCGCCTGGCTCGGCCTCGCCCATCTGGACAGGGAGGAAAAGGAGCCGGCGGAAGCGGCGCTCGAGAAGGCGCTCCAGATCGATCCGGATTTCGGGTGGGTGAAGTACGTGCTGCTCCCGGAGCTGGAATTGGCGGACTAGCGGCAGGGCGGCCGAATCTGTGCCGAATCTCCGGGATGGAGTGGCCATTCGACATCCTGGCCATCCTTCATGGTGTCAACCGGCAAGTGGTGGCGGCGGTTATCGCTTGTAGTAGTGCCTGATCTTCGGGTCGCGGAACCGGATTACAGAGTTGTTTGCCCAGACAGCCAGGCCGACGGCGCCGCGCGCCTCCCCCGGCAGTGTCAACCGGTTGACGAGAACACCGTCGACGTAGCTCGTGACCGAGTGGTCCCGGACCTTGAGGACAAGGTCGTACTCCCGGCCGGGCTCCATGACGAAGTCGACCACATCGAGCTTGTCGTCCTCGCGAGTCTCCTCGTTGCGACGGACAATGACCATGGTCTTCCAACCGGCAAGATAGGTCAGGAAGTACGACGAATTTCCGTCGTCCGAGGTTCCGAACACGAGCTGCGGGCCGGCGAATCCCTTCTCAATGGTTGCCTGTACCTTGAACTCATAGGCAGCCCACGACCCATCTCCCTGGATGAGCCGCCCGCGGCTGGCCTGTCCCGTGTCGGCGATGATTGCGTCCCCCTCGCGGCGCCATACGGAAGGCGTAAACGGACCTTCACTGGCGTTCCACCCATCGAGGCCCTCACCGGCGAGCATGGTCTCCCACGGATGGCCGATTTCGGCTCGGCCGTAGTCGTTCTCGAAAGAAGGAGTCTCGCCGGCGGCGCTCACGGCAGTGAGCAGGCCGAGGAAGATTGCACCGTGAATTCGTTCCATCTGTATGGTCTCCATCGAAGTCGGATGAACTTCCGCCGGACCCGAGGGGTTACTCCCCGGTTTCAGAGTCCCCGAGAGGGTGAAGATCGATCGGCGTGAGGACCCCATGGAAACCGTACTTGATGCCGGACCGATCCCCTTTTCCGGGGGGAAAGTATTCTTCTATGAGGGCGAGCAATCGCCGGCCGAATTCGGCTGCCTGTTCTTCGGACAGTCGCGCGCGGTTGTGGTTGACTGACATCTGGAATGTCGGACCGTACAAGCCCTCGGCAGCTTCGCGAAATGCCTGATTGAACTGGGCGGCAACCTCGGCTGGAATGGCCTCGGCAGGTTGGTCGCTTCCGGGAAGGGGCTCCCGAACCCGCAGTCTTCCCGCCGCCGGCAAACACCGCCATCCCCGGGGGTCTCCTGCATCTTCCTCCAATCGTACGACACCCGTTCCGGCGAGGCGCCGGAGGTGGTAGAGCACCCGGGCATCGGTTACATCAAGGGCGTGGGAAACTTCCGTAACCGACTTCCCCTCTCCAAGGATTTCGAGGATTGCCCACCGAAGCGGATCGGTGAGTACGTCGGCTCGCTCGTCCTGAATGACCAGCGCGGAGTCCTTCAGGGAGTCGGACGGGAAAACCAATTCCCGCCAGGCATCCACCTTCTGAGCAGAGGTATGTGAGGCCATTGCAAAAACCGTCAGTAACGCGGACACCGAAACAAATCGCTGCATGTCTCTCTCCTGTAACCTTGCATGTTTTTTACTCCTGTTGTTATGGAGGGATTCCCAAAAAGCAGATGAGGATCAAATGAAACCCGGGTGTTGAAAGAGCTTGTCCTCCTCTTGGTGGAGATGGACGGAAAGAAATAGAGCAATCAGGGCAATGCCAGTGTTTTTACGCATGGTGGCCATTCTCCATTTTACGATCCATGTGGCTTCTTCGAGAACCCCACCTGCAGGATCAGGACCCCGTTGTGGATGTCGTTGTCGACCGCATGTTCGACAAACGGCATTGACCGGAATCCGCGAGACCACAGCACCTCTGACGACAGCGTGAAGTCGTAGTAGGGAACCCGGTAGCGGATCCCGACCCCGAGGGTGATGCCGGGATCGAACAGCTTGAAGTTGCCGCAGTTGCCCGTGCTGCGGCCTCGATCTTTGGGGAAGTGGTCACAGGTCTGTTGGAACCCCGCCGTAGGGCCCGCCAGTCCGTAGGCTTCGCCTCGTCCTGGCAGGCTTTGGGCGAACTCGCCCAAGCTCATCAGCTCCCAGTACTCCATCCGGTATCCGTAGTCTTCTCCCATGTGGAAGTGATCGGGTCCTTGCTGTACGGGATTCCCCGGGCGTGACCGGAATCCCCGGACGATCCAACCGGTCTCAAGTCGTACTCGAATGCGGTCCGACAAGGAGATCGGCTGAGAGATCCGCACGTGGCGGCCCTCCAGGAAAAACACTTCGTCGTATCCGAGTTCCTTCACGTCGGACCCATACCACTTGGCCCGGGTGGGGCCGTAGTGGACGGAGACCGGTAGATCCCCCGCGACCGCCAGGATCGCCGCGGCCAGAAAGATATTCATGAATGCCTGGCTCCTTTGAGCTGTCCCCAGCCGGAAGGGACGATTCCGGTGGGAATCCTCCACCTGGTCAGCTCGGGTTGGATCCCGTCTTTCACCGCCGCCGCCGAGGCGGAAACATCGCTGTCCAGCGTAGTTATCGAGGCTTGGATTACAGCAGGTTACCAGTCCGGCCGGCGGTAGCCGGGGTCAGAAATACACCAGCGCCCTCATCTCCGTCTCGAAGGTCTCGAGGGACCACTCCAGGATTCTGTCGCCGAAGGATTCCTCGTTGCGGTAACCCAGCTCCAGTCCGGTCTGGCCGTTCAGGCTGATGCGCTGGTACGGGAACCATTCGGTACCAAAGCCCACTGCCACCCCCAGATCGAAATCCCGACCGTTTCGGTCGCTCTCCCTTACGGAATCCCTGTCGAACCGACTATCCCGAAGAACGAACCCCGCGTGAGCTTTCCAGAAGACGAAAGGGGCGACCCGGTCGTGCAGGGGGCGGTAAAGCTTGATGGCAGGACGGAGATGCAGCCTCAGGCTGCGGTACCTGGAACGGGTGTCGCTCCGGTCGAGATCTTCGAGGTCGTCGAAATCGTGCTCGCTGCTGTAGGACGAAAAACCTGTTTCCAGACCGAGAGCGGTTACGGGAGAGCGTACGTTCCACAGGCTCAGGCTGAGCTCGCTGGCGGAAGGGAGGGCCATGCCCAGGGCCCAGCTGCCCCGGCCGGCCAATGGACCCTCCGCAGAAGCGGCAGTACCCGCCACCAGGATCCCAGCGAGCAGCGAACCGACAAGCATGCTTCTCATTAGTGGGCGTGTCCCAAAAAATTGAGGCAAAACCTTAAACTAGCCACGGGGCGGTCTCGGAGTGCCGGGTACTGGTGCCACATATAAATAGGCGGGGTTTTCCTTGAAGGAATAGTCCTGCTTTTTGCGCAAGGTTATTCCGCGGTCGGCGATACAGACTTCCGAGAAAGCGGGGTTCTGCTGAAAGCCGTCGATGGGTTTTCCGTCGTCCCTGCACAGCAACGGAAACGGGTCTTCACGCGGCCTTATGAAGATGTACAGCCTGGATGTAGACCTGTATCCGTACCCGGTTTCTTCGTTGATGGGGCGAAGGTAGATCCTGTCTACGGCACTCGCCGGCCAGTTCAGGTAATTTCGAATTACCCCGCCTTCCTCGAACCAGGGGGAATCATCGCTATCGAGAAGGATTCCGGTCGTGTAGAGGAATTCGGATCGCCTCCAGGACCTTGTGTTTACGGGAGTGACCCATAGAAGAACGGGATCGTCCTCGAAGGAGTACTCCTTCTTTCTACGAAGGGTTACCAGGCCATCGACAATGCAGATCTCCTCAAAGGCCGGGTTCGACCGGAAGCCGTCGATGGCCTGTCCGTCCTCGCGGCACAGAACAGCTGGCTCTTCCCGGGACGGACGCGTGAAAACGAATTCCCTGTCCTCGACGCTTCCCCTGTGGCCGTAGCCGGTGCCCGCGTTGACCGGATAGAAATAAATTTCATCCACGGCACCTGCCGGCCAGTTCCAGATAAGCAGGGTGAGATAACGACTCACATCGAAAGCGCTGTCGTCGTCGATAAGAACACGTCGCGGACTTCTGGGAGATTCTGGAGACTCGAAGGACTGGGTCGGCTTCCAGTAGTCGCAGGCCGTCATATGAACGGCTGCCATCAAGGTTAGAATCACCAAAGACATCGGTTGGTTTCGGACGCAGCGATTGGACAGGGAATCGACTTTCGTCAGAAATACATCAACGCCTTCACTTCAGACTGGAAGGTGCGCAGATGCAGGGACCAACTGGTGGAGGACCTGCTGGAGAAAGTTCCCCTGGTATCGTACTGATAGTGGCGGTATTCAAGGCTCAACCCGGTCTGGCCCCCCAGGCTGATCCGTTGGAAAGGGAACCATTCCACTCCCAGGCCAAGTGCTGCCCCTATGTTTCCTCCGCTGCTGCCGTGCTGGGAATTCAGACTATAGTCCCGTTTTCGGCCCCAGAAACCGGCTTCGATCCGGCCGTATGTGAAGGAGGCGATCTGTTTGTGCAATGGCCGGTACTTCTTGATGGTGGGACTCAGCTGCAGCCGCAGGGAATGCTGTGTGATTGGCTCTGAGGCGAGGTCGTCGGCGTCGGCGGTCGAGTCGGCGTAGCTCCACGAAACGCCAATTTGCACGCCCAGGGCGGTGGTCGGAGAGCGGATCTTCCACAAGCTGAAGCTGCTGCCGCTGCCGGAGGGCAGGGCCGCCCCCAGCCCCCAGTTCCCGCGGCCGGCCAGGGGGCCTTCCTGGTGTGCGGAGGCGACGCCGCCGGTCAACAGGACGATCCAGATCAGACGGGTGACGGACATGGGAGCTTCTCCTGAAGAGGCCGTGGGGGCGTCAGAGCGTGGGGGTTCTCTGCTTTGGAATACCGGCAGACAGGATTCGACGCACGACCGCGCGGTTCGTTCCCCGGGTTACCAGCCGCAGGATGTCAGATGAAGGTGAGCCAGCGGCCGGTTTCGCTCGTGAACGGAAAGATCGTCCCCCAGATGCCCCCGACCGCTATCTCCCCCATGATCAGCCCCAGGAAGAAGGGTTTCATCACCTGAAACATCCGCGGGCCCCAGAAGAAGAGGATGGTCAGCTTGACCACCCAGGCGATCAGCGCCGGGAACCAGATCTTGCTGGTCAGCCAGCCGACGGCGATGGTGAACCCGATCGGGTGCAGGGACCACCAGTGCCACCGGTGCTGGGCGAACATCAGGAACCCCTCCACCGCCGCGCCGATCCCGCGGAACAGCCACCCCCTCATGTTGGCGTCAGGCATGTCGGCGATCTTGGCCCCGAGGGAGGGCCACCCGTGAGCCCCCACCCAGTTGAGGAGGTTGAGGTTTATGGCGCCGTAGGTGTAGCCGAGCTTCAGGGTCATCCAGGCCGAGGCGAGGAAGGTGACCACGAGGGCAAGCATCAGCCCCCAGAAAAGGCGGCCCTTCGGCCCGGGAATGCGCTCGGCGAGCTTCAGCCCGTTGGAGGTGGCGACCATCGCCGACAGCTGCGATTCCCCCTGCCAGATGAAGGTGAAGTTCAGCGCCACCAGCCCCTTGGCGCCGAGTATCGACGTCCCCAGCCCGGATATGATGAAGAAGGCCGGCACGATCGGGCTGCGCGCGGTGGCGACCCCGGCGGTGGTCACGACCCGCGCCACGAGGGTGAAGAAGATCAGGCTGACGATAAGCAGTACCGGCAGGGTGACCGCCGGCACCCCCGACCGCCACAGCCAGATCCCGCAGAAGACCAGGCTCGCCAGGAAGCCGATCACCGCGGTTCGATACTTCAGCAGCTCCCCGCTGTCGTCAGTTCCCTCGGATGGATTCCAGGCTTTCCGGGCGACCGCCAGGATATGCCTGCGGGCGATCCACATGCCGTAGAGGACGAAGACGATCACGGCACCGGTCATCTGGTGGGTCAGGTCGGCCGACTGCGAGTACTCGTACACGCTCAGCTTCTCGGTGTTGGCGATACCGAGGATCTTGAACACGCCGTCCTGGAACTTGCACAGCAGGTAGAAGAACCAGATGCTGAACAGGATGTTCAGGTCGACGAGGTAGAAGAAGCCGAGGTAGGCGGGCTTGAAGTAGAATCCCAGATGTATGGTGTTGTTGAACAGCCGCAGGCCCCCGACCTGCCGGAACTCCGGCACCTCGGGCCAGAAGTGGTTGAGGCCGCTGAGGCTCAGGGTGATCACGGGAACCGCGAAGCCCAGCCACATCGCCTTGCTTCGGAAGAAGGGGGCCAGGCGGCGGCCGATCCCCCCGCCGTCGTCGATCATCTGCTGCGGCAGCTGCATCATGGGGTAGGTGAGGCGCTCGTGCACCGACCACTGCCGGTGCAGGATGGCGCTCATGCAGATCAGCATGAACCCCATCACCGTGGTCAGCGCCAGCCAGTGCCCCATCGGCTCGACCCACGCCTCCCAGGGGATCGGAGCCCCCTTGGGCAGCCCCTCGTAGTAGTCCTTGATCGCCTGCGTGTCCTGCGGGACGATCCAGGAGGGGATGTAGGGGTGCAGCAGGTCGGAGAAGCGGTTCTCGGGGGTCGCGAAATAGAAGGGATAGACCATGGTGCCGATCAGGAAGAACATCGTCCCCCAGGTCGGCACGGTAATGGCCACCAGCAGCATGCAGAAGATCAGCACGAGGTCGGCCCTGGAAAGCGACAGGCGGCGGCTGATCAGGCCGACGGCGGCGCTGGCGAGGACGGTGACCATGAGGAACAGGATGGCTCCCGGCGAGGCGGGGGCGAAGCCGACCCCGTTGTAGGTGAAGACGGCCCAGTACGGGGCGACCAGGCCGATGGCCACGCACAGGAGCACGCCGATCGACAGGCCCCTGAGGCTGAAGCAGGAGTGGGATGGGGACTCAGTCATGAAGTCGAAGGAACAGCTGCGCCGTTCAGCGGGCTTGCCTGCCGGCGCCCCGGTTCATGCCTTGAAAGTTGAATCCCGGACGCGGCCTTATTTTTCAAGGCACATGTTCGCAGCACACCAACCCCCCGAACCGGCCTGAACCCGGAGCACAGACGGAACGAGATGTCATTTTCGAAGCGACTGGAATCCTGCTCCCTCGAACGCATTACCCGCATGAAGGACGTGTTGGTGCAGGAGATCGACCGCATGGACCGCCAGCTGGCCGCCGAAGAGAAAGAGATCGACGCCATGGCGGAAAGAGTGGAGACGGTCAGCCTGATCAAAAGGCACGGGCAGTACGAGCTGAACCTCGACAAGGCCGAGGCGCAGCTATCGAGGCTCAACGCCGAAAAAGAGAAACTGGTGGACAAGGCCCGGATCATCGAGCAGGCGCGCCAGAAGAAACACCTGATGGCCGAGCAGGCCAGGGTGCTGGGCAGTTCCGGCAGGGTGAAACTCAAGGATCTGCTGATTTTCTTCCTCATTCTGTTCCTCATCACCATCCTCGTCGTCGACCTGCTCGGCATCGGGGCCACCGGCGGCGGCGCCGTTGCCAGGGCGGAGGTGGAGGAAGGGAAGATAAGCCGGATCCTCATTCTGAACGGGGGAGAAGGGTACGAGCGGGTGAACGTCCAAATTTCCGATGAGGAAGGTTCGCACGCCCTTGCTTCCGGGCAGGTGGTCGGGGGAAAGCTGGCGCAGGTCAAGATCATCGACAGCGGGGAAAACTATGCCGACCCGGTCGTCGAGGTGCTGCCCCACTTCCCGGTGAGCACCCTGTGGATATTCTGGATCATCGACGTGGTATGCTGCGGCCTCTTCATGGCCAACTTCTACTTCGAGTACAGGCTCGCCGATTCCAAGAAGTGGTACTGGAAGAACAACTGGATCGACTTCATCACCTCGATACCGCTGCCCCCGGTGCAGGTCATCGCCGCCTCCGGCGACCTGGGAGTCGTCCGCCTGGGGCGCCTGCTCCGGGCGGTTCGCATCCTGAGGGCGCTGAGGCTGTTGCGCGTCGGGCTGTTCTTCTGGCGCGGCATGGACCACCTGAGCTCCACCCTCGACGTGCGGCTCCTCAAGCGGTCCCTTCTCTACGGGATGCTGTCCCTCGTGTTCGGCGCCTTCATTTTCATGGGCCTGGAGCGCCTCGAGTCCGGCTCGGGCTTCGGGCCGAGCCTCTGGTGGAGCTTCACCACCCTGGTCACCGGCGGCTACGCCGACATCCACAATCCCGAGACCGCTTCCGGGAAAATCCTCACGGTCTTCCTGGTGATTACGGGGATGGTCCTGGTGGGTGTCTTCACCGCCACCCTGACCAGCGTGCTGGTCAAGGACGAGGACTCGGTGAAGGTCGAGGAGCTGGAGGAGCAGGCCGCGGTGGTGACGAAGATCCAGAAGGACGTGGAGGAAACCAACGAGCGCCTCGACCGGCTCGAAGACAGCATCGGCGAGATCCGCGACGCCGTGGCGGACCGGGAGAAGTAGGGGCTTCGGGCGGTCCTTGTTTCCGGCCCCGGCCTTCTTCCGAAAGGCCATCCCCCTGCTCGCCCTGCTGGCCGGCTGCTTCAGTCTGCCCCGTTCGCTTTTTGCCGAGCGGCTGCTGATCAACGAACTGATGTCGAACAACCAGTCCTGCTGCCCGGACCGGTACGGCCAGTTCGACGACTGGATAGAGCTGCACAATGCCGGGGGCCGCGCCGTGAACATCGGCGGCATGTTCATCACCGACGACCTCGCCGATCCGGGGGCCTTCCAGTTTCCCACCGATGACCGCAGGGCCACCACGATCCCCGCCGGCGGATACCTCCTGCTGTGGGCGGACGGAGACCGCGACCAGCCGGGGTTCCATTTGAATTTCGGGCTCTCTTCGAACGGGGAGCAGCTGGGGTTGTTCGCTTCCGACGGCGCCACGCTCGTCGATTCGGTGACATTCGGCCCCCTGCGGCCCGACGTTTCCTGGGCTCGGGTGCCGGACGGAGAAGCCTGGTCCCTCGTGGACGAGCCCTCCCCGGGGAGGAAGAACGCTGCGCAGGGAAAGCGCGACCATTCGCAGGCTCCAGCTTTCTCGCACGAGAGCGGCCGCTACGGCCATCCGTTCACCGTTACCTTGAGCCACCCCGATCCCGAAACCCGCATCTACTTCTCTACCGAGGGCAGCATCCCGACGGGGAAGAGGCGTTACGGCGGGATCGGGGTCCGCGTCGAAACCACGACGGTCTTGAGATCGGTCGCGGTCGCCAAAGGGCTTCTCCCCAGCGACGTGGTGACTCGCACCTACTTTGTCGACGACGAGGTCAGCCTGCCGGCCGTTTCGCTGGCCGTCGACCCGGAACATCTCTGGAGCGACAGGCTGGGGATCTATGTCGAGGGGGATCGCAGGAACTTCACCCGCGACTGGGAACGCCCCGCCCATATCGAGTTTTTCGATTCCGGGGGCGGTCTGGAATTCTCCCAGGACGTGGGCGTGCAGATTCACGGCGGCTGGTCCCGCAACCAGCCGCAGAAGTCGATCGCCGTACGCGCCCGCCGGGGATACGGCAACGAGGCCATATACTACCCCCTCTTTCCCGACAAGCCGTTGAGTCGATACAAGGGTTTCATCCTGCGCAACTCGGGAAACGACTGGACCTACACGCTCCTCCGCGACGCGATCATGCAGGCCCTGGTCAAGGATCGCATGGACATCGACTACCAGGCCCACAGGCCTGCCGTTCTTTTTCTCAATGGCCGGTACTGGGGCATCCACAACATGCGGGAGCGCATTTCAGTCGACTACGTAACCGACAACCACGGGTTCGAACCGGACGAAATCGATTACCTCGTCAACAATTCGGAGGCGAGGACGGGAGACGCCGAACATTATCGGTCTCTTCTGAGGTTCCTCGAGAGCAGGGATCTGGAGGAGGCCGGGGCCATCGAGGAGGTACGGGCCCGCATGGATCTCGACGAATTCCTCAACTACCAGATTGCCGAAATGTACGTGGCGAATACCGACTGGCCCGGCAACAACTGGGAGTTCTGGCGTCCCCGCAGCCCCGGGGGCCGCTGGCGCTGGATTCTCTTCGACCTGGACTACGGGTTCAACCTGCCCCTGGCCCTGAACCCCAGCCCTCCCGAGCTCGACATGGTGGCGCTGGCGACCACTCCCGGCCGGGGCTGGCCGAATCCGCCCTGGGCGACGCTTCTCATGCAAACGCTGCTCGAGATCGAGGAGGTCAGGCACGACTTCATTCAACGGTTCGCCAGCCACCTGAACACCACTTTCGAAAGGGCCCGGGTCGAGGCCGTGATCGACAGCATGAGGAACGCCGTAGCCGATGAAATACCCCGCCATTCCGAACGGTGGGCCCCCTACCCTTCCCCTTTCTACGGCGATGCGTTCGCTTCGACAGAGGAGTGGGATGCCAATCTCGAGGTGATGCGGGCCTTCGCGCGGGTGAGGGCTGGTCACGTATGGGGTCACCTGCAGACCAAATTTTCCCTCGGGGGCCGGTCCACGCTTGCGCTCGAGGTCGAGCCCGAGGGAGCGGGTGCGATCCATGTAAACACCGTACCGGTGACGGATTCCCGCTCGTCGGGTCTCTACTTCAACGGGGTGCCCGTCGATCTGGCGGCGGTGCCGGCACCGGGGTTCGAGTTCGACACCTGGTCGGATCCGGTCTCGGAAACCTCCCGCGCCAGGATTGCCATCGAGGGGAACTACCGGATCGCCGCCCGGTTCGCATCGTCCGGACAGGAACCGGTTGCACCCGAACAGCCGCCGGTCGTGATCAACGAGATCAACTACAACTCGGGCGAGGCTTTCGACTCAGGGGACTGGGTCGAGCTTCACAACCACGGCCCCGCCCCCGTCGGGATCGGAGGCTGGCGTTTTCGCGATGCGGGGGACTCGCCCGACTTCGTGCTGCCCCCCGGTCTCCTTCTCGAAGCCGGCGGCTACGCCGTGCTGTGCCGCGACAGCACCGATTTCAGAAGTGTCTATCCGGAGACCGATGGCTGTCTCGGAGACTTTCCCTTCGGCCTGAGCAGCCGCGGGGAGCGCGTCACTCTTCTGACCGGCTCGGAGCGGGTGGTCGATTCGGTGGTGTACGACGAGCGCCCTCCCTGGCCGACCGAGCCGAACGGAACCGGCTTCACCCTGGCCCTGATCGAGCCCACGGCCGACAACTCCCGCCACGAAAACTGGTACGCCTCACCCGACGGAGGGACCCCGGGAGCGTGGAATGCTCCGGGCACCCGCTCCGCATCGAACCCGGGGGTGAGGGCCGTCAGCTATCCGAATCCCTTTTCCACCCGCGCCACGGTGTTCCTGAGCCTGTCGAGAACTTCCAACGTGACCGTTCGAGTGTTCAACCTGCTGGGAGCCCGCGTGGCGACGATTGCCGAGGACGAGATCATGGAGGCGGCCGAGCACTCGCTGGTCTGGGACGGCCGCTCCGCAGCCGGACACGAGGTCGCCTCGGGCGTCTACCTGTGCCGCATCACGGTCAACGGGTTCCCGGTGACCAGGAAAATGTCGAAGGTCGCGCGCAAACGGTGACCTGAAGGCCGAACCGCTTTAAAAGCTCCAGAGGCAGCGAAACGGTCAAGGGTCCACTTCCCGGCGGTCTGTCGCCCGACGCCGGGCCGGGGCAAAGCCGGAAGCCCCGCCCGGGACATTCCCGAACCGGGCGAAACCCTTGAGCCTGAACAGTCCGGGGACGAATTTCATGGCCCCTTTCGGCCGCGTTTTTCCCTTCCTCTCCACCTCACCTGTTGAAGGTCTTTCGGGAGTCAGTGTCTGATGGACAGCCTGTTGCTCGATTTCGGGACGATCAAGCTCCACTGGAACATGGTCCTTCTCTCTCTCGTATCCGCCTTCTGCCTTTCGAGCATTATCGCACTGGTGTACGAGTGGACGTTCCAGGGCCTTTCCTGGTCGCGCGGTCTGATGCAGACCATGGTGCTCGGCAGCATCATCACCTGCCTGCTGATGATCGCGATCGGCGACAACGTCGCCAGGGGCATCGGCATCGTCGGGTCGCTGGCGATCATCCGCTTCCGCACCAACCTGCGCGATCCGCGCGACCTGGTGTTCCTGTTCGCCGCGCTCGGGGCCGGGGTAGCCTGCGGCGTGCAGAGCTACACCGCCGCCGCCTTCGCGACCGCCCTGTTCTGCACCATCGCCGTGGTCATGCACGCCTCCCTGTTCGGCACGCGCATGAAATACGATGGACTCGTGCGCTTCCAGGTACCGTCGGGGCCGGCCTTCGCCGCCCAGGTTGCCCGGATCCTGCAGGAGGTGCCCAGGACCTTCGGCCTGGTCACCATGCGCGACGTCGCCCAGGGCGATCTGGTCGACTGCACCTACCAGGTGAAGCTCGCCGACGAAGGGGACTCGACCCGGCTGATCGAGGCCCTCGGACAGATCGAAGGCATTCGCGGGCTCACCTTCATGAACCACTCCTCTGCTGTAGAGGTGTAGTCGATGAAGCGCTGGCTGAAGAAGAACGCCTTCCGCGGCCTGTGGATTGCGGCCGTGCTCACCGCCGTCTACGGCTACCGGGAGTGGCGGGCGGATCCGTACCTGCTCGGAACGGTGGTGTCGACGGTGCGGTCGGTGGGCGCCCGCGAGGGGGGTACCGTCGAGGAGGTGAACGCCGCGGTAGGGGAGAGGGTTTCCGCCGGCCAGGTCCTGGTCCGCCTCGACGTTTCCGACCTGCTGGCGGAAAAGCGGCTGCGCAAAGAAGAGCTGGCGGCCCTCGAGTCGATAGCGGCGGCCGACCGGCGTCGATACAGCGTCGAGTACGACCTGTTGCGGCTGCGCGTTTCCGAGCAGTACGCCGCAGTGCAGGCCGAGGAGGCGGAGCTGGCGGCCCTCGGCCGGGAAATCGACGCCCTTGTCGCGGCGGAGGAAGCCGGCCTCGGGCACGATCGCGACCTGACCCGCATGACCATCCGCCGCGATGCCCTGGCGCAGTCGGTAGCCGAGCAGTCCGCGCTCATCCGGCCCGACGTGCTCAAGCTCGGGGCCGGGGATTCGAGCGCCTACGGCGACAGCATCATGATTTCGCTTCTCGGCGACCGCGTGCAGCGCATACACGAGGTCCGCCAGTCGCTTACCCTGATCGATCAGCGGGTCGAGTACAGGACGGTCAGGTCGCCCTGTTCCGGTTCGGTCTCCGAGATCCTCGCCCTGCAGGGGAGTACGGTCGATGCCTTCGTGCCCATCGTTGCCGTGGAGAGCACCGACGCCTCAGCGGTCGAGGTGTACGTCCCCGAGACGCAGGACCTGCAGCTGGCCGTCGGACAGGGAGTGGAAGTGATGTCGAGGCGGTCGAGCGAGTTCGACGCGACGGGGAGGATCGACTTCGTGCACCCTGGGTATTCCCCGCTGCCGGAAAGACTGTGGCTGCGCGGGCAGATGTCGTGGGCGAGGAAGGCCCGCGTCCTCCTCGAGCCCGGTCACCTCCTGCTGCCCGGTGAGTCCGTGCGCGTGCGTGTCGTCGATCGGCCGTCCTCGCCGCGGGCGGCCCTCGCCGAAGAAGGCGCCCCGGAAGCCAGGAGTCCGGGGCCATGAGGGCAGGCGGCCGGTTTCTCGCGCTGCTGGCCCCTTTCGTTGCGATTCCCTGTTCGGCGGCCGCCACGGCCGATCTCACCGGCGAAGCCCCTGACGTTCACGACGCCGCCGGCGAGGCAGGGCTTGCCCTGACCGTCGAGGAAACGGTCGCCCGGGGATTGAGCAACAACCCGCGGCTCGGTTCCCTCGAGACGGAGGCCGGAGTCCGCTCCCACCGGGTACGCTCCCTGGACTGGATCGACAATCCGGAACTGCGGGTCCGCAACTCGACCTTCAGGCGCAGGAACTCCCGGGTGGGGGAGGTCGAGGTCGGAATCCGCTGGCGTCCTCCCTTTCTCGGAGAGGCGGGAGTGCGGCGGCAGCGGGAGCAGGTGGCCTGGTGGAGACGCAAGACCGAGGCGGTGCGCGAGCGGCACTGGCTGGCCTCCCGGGTGCGCCGATCCTGCGCCGACGTCGCCATGTACGGGGAGCTGGTCCGCATCGCCGCCATGCGGGTCGAGAACGAGAATCTGCGCATCTCCCAGATCGAGACCATGGTCGATGTCGGCCGCAGATCGATCGTCTATCTCACCAAGGCGAGGATGGCCGTCGTCGAGGCGCGGCAGGGACACCTGCTCAGCCTGAACGCACTGCGGGAGGAAGAGCGCAGGTTGGGGCGGCTCACCGGGATTTCCGGGGAGATCCGGGTGATTCCCGAGCCGCTGCCCCGGGTCTCCCTGGACGAAGAGCGCCTCCTCGAGCTCGCCTGGGCCAACCGCCCGGAGCTTCGGCTGGCTGAAGAGGAGCGGAAACTCGCCCTCCAGAGGCGGGACCGCGAGAGCTGGCGGATGATGCCGCAGTTCTCCTTCCTGGAGGCATCGCGGCACTTCGAGCGGTCCGACGACGACTGGTATGAGCTGAGGTTCGGCCTCGAGCTCCCCCTGTTCAACCGCAATGCCGGCAACCTGGCCGGCCTTTCCCTTGCCGTGTCGGGAAGCGAGCTCGAGCTCATGGCGGTTCGCGAGCGCGTCGCCGACGAGGTCCGCGAGACGCTGTCCGGGTACACCGAGGCATTGCTCGCCCGCGACCTGACTCTGCGGGAGGGGGAGGCCGTCATCGAGGGCTCGTCGCAGGTGATCGCCGAGGCAAGGGATTTTCCCACCGTGCCGGCCGACGAGATCCTCGAGCTGGAGCGCACGATCATGGATGCGCGGGTCGCCATCGCCGAGAGCCGGCGCGGCCTGGCGCACGCGCTCTACTTCCTGTACTACGAGCTGGGCATCGAGGATCCGGGGGTCCTGCGGGAGGAGGGGGCCGGCGATGGCGGTTGAGCTGCCCGCGATCCACCGCTACGAGATGAAGTACGCGGTGACCGAGCCGCAGGCGGCCGAAATCCGCGATTACATCCAGCCGCTGTTTTCACTCGACCCCAACGTTCCCGGGGAGCAGGGAACCTACACGGTCAACAGCGTGTACATGGATACCCCCGGGCTGCGCTTCTACCACGACACCAGGCTTCGCCAGCTGCTGCGGTTCAAACCGAGAGTCCGTTACTACGGCACCGGGGAGGCCGGGTCCGCCACCCTCGAGGTCAAGTACCGGCACGACCGCACCGTCTGGAAGGTCCGCGACAGAATCGCCATGGCGGACTGGCCCGGGGTGCTCGACGTCTCCAGGAGCGAACGCACCTCGCCGGCGTACGCCGCCCTGCCGCAGTCCTTTGCCGAGGTCCATCACCTCTACGGCACCGAACCGGTGCTCCACCTTCGCTACCGCCGCGAGCCGTTCGTCAGCGAGGTGGACGCGTACGGACGCATCACCTTCGACCGCGGCATGCGCTACCGTCTGATGCGCGGTTCGTACGACCTGTCCGGACATGACGAGGAGATGAGCTACTACGACGACGCGGTCACCGCGCGGTGGGAGGAGTCTCCCGTCGTACTGGAGATCAAGACCGAATCCCTGGTGCCTTTCTGGGCGCTGGACCTCATCAAGCGTTTCTCCCTTGTCCAGCGCGGATACTCCAAGTACCGCTACGTGATCGACCACTGTCTCGAGCGGGCAGGCAGCGGGAACGACGTCGTGTTGTAATGCCTCCACCGGCAGCTGCGGGTTTCAGGCGTCCCCCGGGACCGCCGCCGGACCGGGCAGGAGCGGTTATCCCTTACCGGATGGAATGACCGGCAGCACCACGTGGGACGGCTGCGCCCGGTTGTGGTGGACCCTGTTGTCCGCCCCCTGGCGCCGCCGCTCCCGGCCGACCGGGTCGCCGGTGTTGGGGTTGACGTCGAAGCGGGGGAAGTTCGAGCTGGAGACGTCGAGGCGGATCCGGTGCCCGGCGGCGAACAGGTTGCTCGTCGGGTACAGGGTGACCGTCAGCCCGGCGGTCTCTCCCGGGGTCAGCAGCTCCCCCTTTTCGCGCCCGTTGCGGTAGCGCAGGCGGGCGATGCTGTCGGTCAGGTTGAGCGCGTACCCGTGCGGGTACCACCGGCTCGGCGGGTACCAGTCGATCAGCTTGGCGGTGAAGTCCGTGTCCGGGGCCGACGACGAGACCCACAGCTTCACCTCGATCGGCCCGGTCACCTCCATGTCTTCGGCGAGGGGCTCGGTAGCGAAGACCAGCACGTCCGGCCGCGAGCCCAGCGGCAGGTAGGGCGGCTCGCAGCCGTAGAACTCCGGTCCCTCCACCTGGTCGAACCCGCCCGGCACCATCAGCTGCTCCACCCGCGCCCGCCAGGGCGCGTTGGCGGAATCCCCGATGCCCGCCGGCAGCGGGCCGGTCTCCGAAAGGGAGGAGACGTTGCCGCCGATGGAGGGGACCGGGTTGGCCGGGTCGAAGCGGTAGACGGTGTCCCCGCCGCCGGCGTCCGGCTCCCGCGTCGACAGGGTGCCGTCGCCGTGCAGGTAGTAATTGGTGTAGTTGGTCCGCGCCAGCGGCCACTCCGCTTCGTCGCGCCAGCGGCCGCCGTGGAACAGCCGGCCGCTGCTGGTGCGGTGCCCGCCGCCGCCGCCCATGGCGAAGATCTGCACCGGCGGCGCCTCGGCCTCGCCGTTGTCGACCCCCTTGAGGGCCCGGTCGAAGTAGCGCAGGTGCAGGTTTCTGAAGTCGTCGAGCGCCGCCTCCTCGCCAAACTCGACGTCGCCGGAAAAGCTCTGCTCCAGGGTGTGGATCCCGTGCGTCCACGGCCCCATGAGCATCCGCACCGGCCCCTGCTTGCGCGCCGCCAGCCCCTCGAAATTCCTGCAGGTCGAGCGCGTGTAGGAATCGTACCAGCCGCCGACGATCAGCGTCGGCACGTCGGGGAAATCGTCCCAGAACAGGGCCGGGGCGTAGCTGGGGTGCCTCCAGTAGTCGTCGTAGTCGGCCCGGGTCAGCAGGTCCAGCGCCCACTTCTCGTAGGGGGGCACCAGCCTGAGCTGGGTCTGCCCCTCGCGCAGCGGCATCCGCGTCAGCCAGTCGGCGAAACCGGGCGCGCCGATGTTGAGGGCCGCGTCGACCGACGGGTCGGCCTTCAGGGCGCGTTGCGTGTTGGCGGCCGAATGCCAGAAAGCCCAGGCGAGGAAGCGCAGCTCCAGGGCGCCCCCGTGCCGCACCGAGGACTCGTGGGCGTCGGCGCCGCTCATGTTGACGACCATCGCCTTGAGGTTTGCCGGCCCCAGCGCCGCCATCGCCGTCTGCGTCCAGCCGGACCAGGAGGTCCCCCACGACCCCACTTTGCCGTCGCTCCAGGGCTGCCGGTCGATCCACTGCAGGGCGTCGTACCCGTCCTCGGCCTCCGGCAGCAGGAAGTTCACCTCCCCCCCGGACTCGAACGTCCCCCGGCAGTCCTGGTACACGGCGACGTACCCGCGCTGCGCGAAGAAGCGGCCGTACCCGACGGTGCGCTCGACGTCGCTCTTGTCGTAGGGGGTGCGGTGGAAGACCGCCGGGAACCTGCCGGGAAGCGGTTCCCCGCCGCGGGCGGGGAAGTAGAGGTCGGTGGCGAGCCGCACTCCGTCGCGCATCTCCACCATTACGTCGCGTTCGGTAATCACGTCGTAGAGGCCGTTCGCCATGGCGTCGTCCCTTGTTTTGTGTGCGGGCAGCGGCTGCAGAAGTCCGGCTCAGGTCCAACCTCGAGGGATCCCTCCGCCCGGCCAGTGCGTTGCCTTCCCCGTCTTGACAGAGGATTCACAGAAGGTATGCTAATCGAGTTCACCTGAGAGGGAATATGGCTGTCGATACTGCCGCCGCCGCCCGCTGGGTTGTCAGCCGGCACGAGCGGCGGCGTGAAGCTCTTCGCCTGCGGTTGCAGTCGGCACAGGGAGACGCGGCCCGGATCATCTCCACAATCGCCGCGGAGTACCGGCCCCTGCGCATTTACCAGTGGGGATCCCTCGTCCATACCGAACGCTTCTCCGAAATCTCGGACATCGACATCGCCCTCGAGGGGATGAACTGCGACGAAAAAACCCTCGCGGCAATCCGCTCGCTGGCGGATTCGATGACCGAATTTCACGTCGACCTCGTCGTCATGGAGCGCCTCGATCCGGGAAGGGCCGACCTCATCCGGCGCTTCGGCGCAGTGGCATGGGAAGATGGAAACCCGGCCTGAACACGGCATCGACGAGCTGATCGCGGAGCTCGCACAGGCACGGAAACGGGTAGAGGCAATCTACTCGAAGCTCGGCCATGCCCGGGACACGACGCTGTCGCGCATCGGCCGCACTGACGACAGCGCTCTGGTAGTTGCCGGCTACCTCGAAACCTACTATACCGCCCTCGAGACCTTTTTCGTCCGGGTATCGGGTTACTTCGAGAACGACCTGCCGCAGGACCGGTGGCATGCGGCCCTGCTGGAAATGATGAACCTCGAGATCGAAGGGATACGGACGAAGGTGGTGGGGGACCGCAACCTCGTCCGCCTCCGTGAATTGCTCCGTTTCCGCCACTTCCGCCGCTACTACGTCGAGATGGAGTACGACTGGGCTCGCATCGACTTCCTGCTTGCGACTCTCGACGATGCCCATCCGGCGGTGCTGAGCGATCTCGGGGCTTTCGATTCGTTCCTCCGCGAAGTCCGCGGCCGCACCTCGCCTGAATAGTTGGCGGCTGCCCCTTGACCCGCGATCCATTCCAAGGACCATAGGACTTCAGGGAGCTCCTACCGCCGCCCCCCCGCGGCCCGCTGGGTTGTCAGCCGGCACGAGGGGCGGCGTGAAGCTCTTCGCCGCCGGTTGCAGTCGGTACAGGGAGACGCGGCCCCGATCATTTACCTGCCGGCCCATCCCGGCCATTTGTACGGCCTTCCGAACGGCAGCCCGAACGGCTCTTCGTACGGCCGGAACGGCACCATGTCGGCGATCTCCTGGATTTCCGCGAGGAGATCCGCCGACAGCGGCCCCGCTTCCGCGGCGCGCACGCTCTCTTCCACCTCCTGCACCGACCGCGCTCCCGCCAGGACGGTGGAAACTTCGGGGTTGGCCACGATCATGCGCAGGGCGGCCTCGGGCAGCGACAGCCCGGTTTCGTCCAGGAACGCGTAGAGCCGCCGGTACTGTTCCCGCCGCGGCGGGCTCAGCCACGGCGCCCCGGTCTCTATCTCGGGGTAGCGCCGCGACAGGGCGCCCTGCTGCAGGGGGGAGCCGACGACGAGGCCCATGTTCTGCCGCCTGGCTTCCGGGAAGACGGCGATGGCCGCTTCCCGCCAGAGCAGGCTGTAGTTGAAGGCGGTCAGGACCACGTCGTAGTTCCCGGTCGCCATGATGAGGGGCAGCTGGTAGGCGGTGGTGCCGCCGAGCCCGGTGAAGCGGATGACCTTCTCCGCCTTCAGCTCTTCCACCAGGTCGCTGACGGGCCCGTGGAACCGGTCGAGGTCCGTCCACCAGTCGTACTGGCCGGGGCGGTCGGGCTCGTGTATCAGCAGGACGTCGATGCAGTCGCGTCTCAGCAGCCGGAGGCTTTCGTCGACCGACCGCCGCAGGAGGTCCCTGTCCTGCGGATCGAACGGCTGCGGCCGGCCGCCGAGCTTGGTCGCGAGGAAATGCGGCTGCGCCGCACCCTCGAGGGCGATGCCCAGGACCTCTTCGCTGTCGCCGTAGCTGGGCGCCGTATCGACGTAGTTGACACCGAGCTCGAGGGCCCGCCGGACCGTTCGGCAGCCCTCCTCCAGTCCGCCGGCGCCCAGGGTGGATACGTTCAGTCCCCCCATTCCCAGCACACTGACCTCGAGCCCTGTGCGGCCAAGGGTTCGTTTTTCCATACTTGGTCCCTCCTTGTTCGAAGCCATGGGAGGATGGAATTGTCGAGTCGTTCCGACGCCGGCGCCATGTCCGGCGCGATTCGGGTACATGGTTGCAATCGGCCCTGACGGCAATCCGGATCCAGTCGGGCGGCGCGGTCCTGGGGGCGCCGGAGATCCGAAAGCGGGCAGGAAATGAGAACTCCCGGCATCACCGGCGAGCACCTGGCTCGCTTCGAGCACGACGGCTTCTTCCTGATCCCCGGTCCCTTCGGCGCCGGGGCGGTCCGCCAGGTCGACATCCTGCAGCGGGAGGTGGAGCCGGTGTGGGAGCGCGCGGAGTTTCCCGAAAGCTTCAACCGGCTGGCATGCCAGTTCCTGATGATCGGCGAGCCTCTGCTGCAGATGGTGGAACACCCCGAGCTGGTCGCCGCGGCGCGCCTGATTCTCGGCGCCGAGGAAGTGCACGTGGGCGCCTGCGGCATCGGCGACGCCTCGAAGGCGGTCGGCGCCGACGGGCCGGGGCAGCGGCAGGTCCACTGGCACGCCGACGGCGGCCCCGATGTCAGGCAGGTCTCCTTCCGCACCGCCCTCGACCGCCACGACGCCGGCAACGGGCCGCTGCGGATCCTGCCGGGCAGCCAGCACCGCCCCCGCGGGGAGGTGGCGGCCGAGCTGCTGCAGCTCGAGCTGGCCGCCGGCGTCCACGACGAGCCCCCGGAGCTTTGCTTCGCCCGCCATCCCGCCGAGGTCGAGGTCGTCCTCGACCCGCGGTGGACCCTCGTGTGGACGCCCTCCTGCTGGCACGCCACCGGGATGAAGACCAGCGCCGGGCCGAGGCGGGCCATGGGCTGGAACTACTTTCCCGCCGGCGGCAGGAAGCGCGACCTTGAGGCGGTGAAGCACCTGCACCCCGGCTGGCGCGACTGGCCAGAGGCGCGGCTGCGGCTCTGGGGTCTCCAGCCCTGAGAAGGGGCCCGGGGGCAATCGAGGCGGCCATTGCCACGGCAATGCCGGGCAGCAGAGTTTATCCCGGCGGCTGCCGAGCGAGCGGCCCGCCCGCGCAGACTGGCCTGCGCAGAATCGAGGTAACCCCATGTACGAGCAGTTGGAGATTCATTTCGAGGGGCGGACGGAGCTCGTCGCCACCGACCAGGAGCCAAAGCCTTTACGGCTTTTCGTCACCTGCCCGGCGGGCCTCGAGGCCGGTGCCGACGTGCGGGTTACGGTCAGCAGCTTCCATACCCACTCCCCCCGGTGGACGCTTGCGGATCCGTTCGTCGAAGGGGGGGAGGGGGTGGTGGTGATCGGTCACGGACTGCCTGGCGGCGACTGGACCGATCTGACCCGGGGCGGCGACGGTCCCGCCGGCGGCGGGCTGGTGGGGCGGCCGCTCAACGAGGTCTACCTGTGCACCGTCCAGGTCACCGGCTCGCTGAGCCCCGGAGCGCGGCTGGTCTTTCCCTTCGGCATTTCGCCGTCGCCGCATGCGGATGTCAGCGGCGCCCTGCAGGTGCGGGTGCGGCGGCCCGAAGCCGAGCTGTTCGAGAAGGTGGGGGACCCGATTCGGCTGCTCAACGCCCCAGGCCCCCTGACGCGGCTGGAGGGCCGGATCTCCGCTGCGGGGGACGCGGAGGGAAAGCGCAGGGTGGTGATTTTCGGCACCGATGACAACCTCAACCCCATACCCTCCTACCGGGGGAAGGTGGCCGTGCAGGCCGACGGGGCGGTCGCCGGGCTGCCCGCCGGGGTGGAGATCGGCGCCGACGGCCGTGGAGTGGTCGAAGGGGTCGAGGTGCAGGGGGACGGTCCGGTCCGCATCGAGGTTAGCGATCCCGAACGCGGCCTCGAAGCCAGGGGAGGTCCGGCGCATGCGGCCGGTGAGCGCGGCCATTACTTCGGCGGCATCCACTTCCACACCAGGCTGTCGGTGGACGGCGACAGGGAGCCGCGGGCGGCGTACGCCTATGCCCGCGACCACCTCAACCTCGACGTGGTCGCGATGACGGACCACGCCCCCATCGGCCCCGGCTGGGCGGAGTGCCTGGCGGTCAACGAGGAGTTCAACGAGCCCGGCCGCTTCGTGACGATCCCCGCGTGGGAAAGCTCCAACGCCTACGGGCATGCCAACCTCTACCTGCGCACCCCGGGGGTCGACGGCGGCACCTGGCACTGGAAGCCGGAGCTCTGCCCCTCGGAGGTGACCTGGGACAGGGACGTGGTCATGGTGCCGCACCACCCCAACTGCGGACAGCCGATCGAGTACGGCAGGCACCGCGAGGTCATGGGCAAGTCCTTCTACTGGTCGCAATACCACTGGGAGTTCCCCAACGAGCGCGCCCGTCTTGTGGAAATCGTCCAGGGCCGGGGCAATTTCGAGGCGGACGCCCTCGACGACTACTGGGGCATCCGCAGCGGGGGGATGGGAGCTTCGGTGCAGGATGCCTTCGCCCGGGGCTGGCGCCTCGGTTTCGTCGCCGGGACCGACAACCACCAGGGGCACCCGACTCAACATCCGGGAGGCTACGTGGGGATGACCTGTTTCCGGGCGGCGGAGCTGACCCGCGAGGCGGTGTGGCAGGCGATGGACGAGCGCTGGACCTACGCGACTTCGGGCGTGCCGATCCTCTGCGACTACGCCGTCAACGGGGTGCGTTCGGGAGCCGAGGGGGTGCTGGCGGAAGGAGAGAAGGAAGTGCATTTCTCCGCCAGCCTGCACGGGACCGCGCCTATCGAGCGGGTCGAGATCATCGCCGGCGGCCGGTGCGTCTGGGGGGACTCGCCCGATTCCTGGGACGTGGAGATCGACGGGGCGGAGCTGCCGGCGCCGGAAGGGACGGGGTCCTGCTACTACCTGCGGCTGCGGCAGCAGGACGGGCACCGGGCGTGGCTCAGCCCGGTTTGGCTGGACCGCGAGAACGGGGCGCAGTGAACGGCGGGAGCCGGCCGTCATCCAGGCACCCGGACACACAAAGGGAGGACTGAATGCAGCTAGCTATTTCGGCGGAAAGGAGGCCAACAAGCACGCCGACAAGAGACTGCGGGAACGGTGGATGGAGGGAAAAACCATCGTTGTCGGCATGATGGACCGAAAATCCGGCAAGGTCGCCGCGAGCGTAGTTCCTGCGGAAACGGCCGACGTAGTACCCGCTTGGCCGGGGGGTATAGTAGGAGAAGATGCTGCGGTATGTCCTGTTATCCGTATTCCATTTTCCGAAATTACGGTCGGACGAAAACCAATCAATAGAGCCGTTAGTTTCCTTGTCGAGCGTTGCTCCATTGATCGGATAACCCACATATCCCCCCTGGAGAGCTTTACCGGAGCCGGTCGTATAGGGGGGCCAAGCCTGGAGGGCTGCCTTCTCTTCTCTCTGTTCACGGGTAAGGTTTTCCCACTCGCCGTCGACCAAACCGTGTATCGGGGAAGTGAAGAACACGGCCAGTTTGTGACCGGAGCTCGTCGTGAAGCACTTCCCGTTTTCCGAGCGAAGATCCGTCAACTCCGCCGTCACCGACCCGGGAAGTTCCATCGGGGAAGCGGTAACTACGGGCTGAGCCTGAGTCTGAACCGCGAAGCCGACCCAGATATGACTGCCATGAGCCTTGTCATGGTGAGTCTCCCTTCGATTCGCCGGTGTCGCCGACGCAGGAGATCCACGCCGACGATTACCAGCACCACGGCAATCAGATCCACTTCATGCCTCCTTTCTTGGTTGAGAATGGGCCTTTCTTGCGGAATGATGGCGGCTGCAAGTATGACCTCCTTTCTTCGGCAGCGACCTTGTTCATCTTGAGGACAAAGATCGCTCCGAATGTCGGCTCCGGTATCACCCGATCAGGTGATTTCTTGTCACCTGATCAGGTGATTTTTTTTTGTCCCCTGATCAGGGGACATTGCCCCCGAATCGGGGGACATTTCCCAAAAACGGGGGGATTGGCCCGGAAATTGTCCAGCACGGTGGGCCGGGGGATTACGGAATCGGGCCCAAATGCCCGGGGGGGGACTGGCCGGTATGCAAGTCGCATATACGTCGCCCTGGTAACCCCAAAGCATTCCGGTCTGCACCCGGGTTGTCCCGCCTCTACCAGTACAAATTCCGGGAATACGAGACCAATCGTTGGGACCTCATCAAGAATCTCGATTTATGCCGCATGGAGAAACGAGACGAGCCTCCGGATTGGAGGTATCCCTCGAACGTGGCTGACCGGGTTCAGCGGCTGCAACTTCGCTGGGTCACCTGGGAGGAGCTGTTCGAAAACCTTCCCTGCAGCGCAATCAGCGAGGAACTGAAGAGTTTCCAGGAGAAGAACGGGGAGGCACCTTGAATTCCGTCGCTGATTTTTAAAAAAGCGTCGGTCTTTGGTGGTGCAACGTTGCATGGCCCCGAACAGCCTACTCCTTCGATTGCTACCGAGCCCGGCGATCAGCTTGACGGAATCGGGGGAGGATCGGAAAGCCTCCGCTCTGATCGAGAGGGGGTGCGGAATCGAGAACCTCCAGTACCTGGTCCTGAATCTGAAAGGGGACCCCTGCTTGAGGAGGGGGGTTCAGTTCAGATGGTGTGCCTGAGAGTTTCAGGAAATGGTTTCGAGGTGCCCGTGGGTGCGGGTGCTGAAAGACGCCGCTAGGCGAAATCGGGATGTCAGCTGGCTGGAAACTTCACAGGATTCGTGTTGAAACAAGGTGATCTGAATCGGCTTCCCAGATCTCGGGTGAACGGCACAGGCTATCCAGATCACCCAGGCATGCCAGATTTGCACCGTGGATCGGGAGCCACGGTTTACGGTCGAAGGGGGGGTAGGATCTCCGTGGCTGATCCCCTGGGTCTGAAAGCTGTTCGACGTTGGGGTGTCAGAGTCGGGATCGGTGTACCGGGACGACTCGGACCTTGCGGGTCGAGGTGCCGGCTGCGCTCGCCAGGAAGACATCATCCGCCAAGGAGAACTACGAGGTCGCGGAGGCAGTCCCGCAAAGCCTTCGGCAGATCCGTTCCTCGGTGTCGCGCCGTTACCTGAAAAAACGCCAGTTTCCGCTTCCCATCGCCCGGATTCCCCCGGACCGATGCGGTTTTTCGAACATCCGACACAGCTGCATCAGACAAAAAAAGCTGGCCGATTGAATGTACAACCGGCCAGCTTTGCTCTCGCTTTCGCTATCTCGTCGAGTGGGCGAGTTGGCACTAGGTAAATTTCACCCACTCCTTTGGTCATGGCATCCTCAACCTCCGTTGCCTCCTTCCCGGCCGGCGTGGCTTTCGCCGCCTTCGCCACCCCCTGCACCACTCCCGTGCTCACCGCCGCTTTCACCGCCTTCGCCACCCCCTGCACCGCTCCCGTGCTCACCGCCGCTTTCACCGCCTCCTCCCTCCCCGCCCTCGCCGGAGCCGACCTCCACGTGGGGCGACCAGCCGGCAAAGGTCTGGCCGGCGGCAGACAGGTTGATGAGCAGCCTCCTGCCCGGCGCCAGGCTCGTCGGCGTGGTTGGTCCCAACTCCGCGGTGATCCCGTTGGCTTCGTCGGAAAGGTGAATTTCCACCCGCACCCGGCGCAGAGTCCGGTTGGTCGTATTCTCCACGATGCCGTAGAAGACATCCATGCGGGAATTGTACACCATGACCAACCGCGCGCCGTTGCGCGTCTGGTCGTAGCGCTGGTCGGGGGCCAGTTGCTGAGCTGTGTCGCCGCCTTCGCCGCCGCCTTCGCTGCCGGCGTGGCTTTCGCCGCTTTCACCGCCTCCGCTTCCTTCGGGGCCTTCGGCATGGCCGCTGGTTTCGTTCTCCTCGCCGCCTGAACCCGGGCCGTTGCCGTTGCAGTCAAACACCTCCGGATGGATCTCCCAGGCGTCGAAAGATACTCCCGCCGCCTGCGGCTCGTCGTCGACCAACAGTTCGGTGGTCGCACGGCCACCCGGTACCAGATCCCCGACCGGAGACGGCCCCAGTTCGACGACCGTGCGCGTCCCCTGCTTGAGGTTGAGTTCGATCTGGACGGAGCAGAGGGTCTGCGCCGTCCTGTTCTCGACGAGGCCGGAGAACGAGCGCCTGACCGGGTCATAGGACATGGCCACGCGCACGCCGTTGACGACGCCGTCCCAGAACTCGTCGAGGGCGAGGATCGGGCTGGATGGATCGCCTCCGCCGCCTTCGGGGCCTTCGGCATGGCCGCTGGCCTCGTTACCCTCGCCGCCTCCGCCTTCGCCGCCGCCCTCTCCGCCCTCGCCGGAGCCGCCGCCCTCTCCGCCCTCGCCGGAGCCGACCTCCACATGGGGCGACCAGCTGGCAAAATTCTGGCCGACGGCGGACAGGTTGATGGGCAGCGTCCCACCCGGCGCCAGGTCCGTCGGCGGGGTGGGTCCCAGCTCCGCGGTGATCGCGTTGGCTGCGTCGGACAGGTGCACTTCCACCCGCACCCGGCGCAGAGTCCGGTTCGTCGTATTCTCCACGGTGCCGTGGAACGCATACCCGCTGTACGCCATGGTCAACCGCGCGCCGTTGCGCGTCTGGTCGTAGCGCTGGTTGGGGGCAAGTTGCTGAGCTATGTCGCCGCCTTCGCCGCCGCTTTCGCTAACGGCGTGGCTTTCGCTGCCTTCGCCGCTTCCGCTGCCTTCACCACCGCCTTCGTCGGCGCCTGCGCTGGCGACTATGCGGGCTGCTCCGCCTTCCCTGCCTTCACTGCCTTCTCCGTCTGCGTTGCCCCCATGCTCTCCTGCCGGCTCAGACCTGCCTGATTCAGCGGGTTGGCCTGCGGACATTGCGGGCGCTACTGGATTATCGGAACAGCCGATCATTCCAGTAAGCGCGACAACGAGCACGGCGACGATCGGGTTGCTCATGGTGAGTTTCATGGCATCCTCCCCGAGTTTGAGTGGGTGGTTCAGACCGCATCTTTCGATGTGGCATGGACACCTTGCCGCTTTGCAATCTCCGTGCCAAACAGGAAAAGGCACTGGATCGAGGGGCTGTTGGGGAAGAATCTGGAACGGGGCGGCAAATTTCCCCCGAGGAGAGGCAGAAATCTGCCGGACAAGGAAGTTTTCCCGGTGAATTCAGCGAGGTTCAGGGTTCATGCTCCCCACACCAGCCCACCCACAGGAGAAACGACGGGCGAATACTTGATCGAAAGCGCGATTTTCGAAAAAAAACTGGTGAACCTGGAGGAACCCAGAGAGAAAAAGGACCCCCGGATCCTGGCTGTTTCGCCGGGAGATGGGACGTCAGGCTGGCTGACAACAGCACTTGACTACGTGCTGAGAAGTCGGCCAATCAGCATCGGTATTCCGGATCTCGGGGTTAATGAACAGGGGGTCAGGACACCGGAAGCACGCCATACACTCCCGGAAACGGCACCGTGGATCGGAAGCTGCCCAGGCCAGGAGGGATTGCGGGGATCGGGACTCATCCCCTGGGGTCTAAAGGCCGTTTTCCCCGGGGCTCAGTCCGGATCGGTGTGCCAGGGAGGTTCAGAGACTGCAGGTGGAGGGGTGTCGCTGGTGTGCGGAATTACGAGGTCTGCGCGCCGAGGGCAACTTGAGAGCCATTGCAATCCCCTGCGTTGGATTAGTAAGAGGGGGCAGGACGATTGCCTGCCCCCTCTTTTTCAGCATTCCCCGCCGTCGGCCATGTCCTCCAGTCCAGACGATCCGACCTCGGGATGGGCTCCATAGGTGGAGAAAGTGCGGTCATTTTCCGAAACGGACAGGGCTACCTCGATGGTTTCCCCAGGAGCCATGTCTGTGGGCGTTGTCGGTCCAAGTTCAACGCCGTTGGACAGATGGACTTCAACCCGAACCTGCTGCAGAGTACGGTCAGTGGTGTTCTCCACCGTGCCTCTGAATTCCCCCGCATCCTCAAAATAGGAAATGATCAGACGGGCACCGGCCCTCACTTCATCGAAGGTGTCGGCTCGAGCGTATTGAGTAGCGGATTCTTCCCCGCCCCCTTCACTGCCTTCTCCGCCTTCGTTGCCGTGTTCGCCGCTTCGACCATGTTAGTCGCCGCTCTCACCGCCGTCGCAGAGGGAATTACCAATGGGTGCCATCGGGGAAGCTTCCCTGTCGCTGCATCCCCACAGCACCAGTGCCAGGATCATTAGTGCAACCATCTCATCCTCCTAATTTGGTTGACAGTTAACAGGGGTGCCCGGTCAGACTGCCGATGAACAGCCTGGTCCCCCTTCTTTTTTCCCCCGCCATCGCCGGCCGTTCCCGCGATTTCGCCTGGAACGCGGTCACCGATGCCGACGGCCAGGCGTCCCTGACTATTTACGGCGGGAGGCAGGGGAGTGGTTTCTATCAGGCCCCTGCCCGCAACGCCGACGGCGAGGTCGTCGGACAGTGGGACAGCATTCCCCTCAACCGCAACCGGCGCCAGGTCCTGGAACTGACGCTGGGCGGCGGCATGAGGATTGCAGGCGTCGAATCACTGGCCGCGGCCAAGCCAGTGGCATCCGCCAGCGGGCTGGGCCCCAATGTGCCCAACCCCTTCAACAGCACCACGCAGATTCGCTACCGCCTGCACTCCCCCGGGTCCGTGCGGCTGGTGATCTACAACGTCCTCGGGCAGCCGGTGCGCACGCTGGTGGATGGGTTCAGGAGACCGGGGTGTACCAGGTTCACTGGGATGCCCGCGACCAGCGGGGTTCGGAGGTTGCCGCGGGGGTCTATATCACGCGCCTGCAATACCCCGGAGGGGTGCAGACAAGCCGGCTCCTCTATCTCAGATAGCAGATTGACCATTACTCACCTAACAGATTGACCATTACTCACCTTACCTTTGAGAAAGGATCCATTGACCCATGTCCGCAACCGCAGATCGTCTCCGAAATCTCATCAGCGAAAACCTCGAAGTGGATGGCAAGCCGATAGATCTGCCCGAGGATCTGAACTTCAGCCTCATGGAGTCCGGCGTTCCCTTCTACGGATCTCGTTGCCTTCGCGAGACTGGTCTCCCGGGAATTCACGGTCACGTTTACCCCCCAGCATTGTACCGAGCTGAAGAGCGTACAAGAAGTGGTGGAGTTCATCGATTCCCAGGCTGGCTGAAGGTTCTGAACAGGAAGTCGTCAACAGGGAAGTCGTCCGCTGCTGCGGAACAGCAGCCGCAGCCGCGCCGTTCCATGTGGTAGCCACCGGGGCAAGGGAGGAGACGGTGCGGCTGTGGGATGTGGACACAAAGGAGACTCCGCACCGTTTACAGGGAAACTTCCGAGTCGGAGAGAAAGTGATTTGACTCCGAATGGTGGGATTTCAAGGAACAACGATGGGAGAGAGAGGATGAAAACCGAATTCTCAGGCGCCCCGGATCGGGAAAGGGTGATTTGGCCCGGATTGTGACTCCCCCTCGGGACTACGTGTGTCCCTGCGGAGTTCGGTTTCAGTCAATAGGCCGCAGGGCTACTTGGTGTCCCGACTGCCGACGGAAGATCGGGGGAATGTCCAAAAGCCAGAAGGAAGCCTACCGGAAGTCGTTCGGGTATTAAACCATTTGCGTAGATAAACGCGGGAAGGAGCCGTTTATGGCCTATGCAAAACGGTGTGTTTCCCTCTCCAAACGGAAACGGCGGGTCTCAGCAAAAGACCATGCCAGGGTAGAATCGGAGGCAGACCCCTCGACCGCCTGCTCGAAACCCCAGACGATGAAGGGGTCTCCACGTCGGCGAAGCTCTTGCCGTCGGAAGTAGTGCCATCAGGTCGATTCTTGCAGAATTCCGGCAAGCTTGCTGGATACCCTCACCGCCAGACCTCGGTCGAGTCAGCTTCCAGCGATACCTCGACGCTCACAGTTCCTGAAATCTTCCGGGTAACACCCGCGACTGTCCTCCTTCGAAGCGTAGCCTCCTGCGTCCTCTTCCGATACCCGAGACCGGCTCCTCTGTCTCCCTCTCCGAAGCCCGACCGTTCCACCGATTGCCGGCTTTTTGAACATCCGACCCAGCCGTATCAGGCAAAAAAAAGCTGGCCGATTGAAAGTACAACCGGCCAGCTTTTTTCTCGCTTTCGCTATCTGGGATTTCACCTAACCGCCGCCTTCGCCTCCTTCCCGGCCGGCGTGGCTTTCCCCGCCTTCGCCACCCCCTGCACCACTCCCGTGCTCACCGCCGCTTTCACCCCCTCCGCCGCCCTCCGGACCTTCGGCATGGCCGCTGATTTCGTTCCCCTCGCCACCTGGAGGATTGGGACCGGGGCCGTTGCAGTCAAACACCTCCGGATGGATCTCCCAGGCGTCAAAAGTTACTCCCGCGGCCTGCGGCTCGTCGTCGACCAACAGTTCGGTGGTCGCACTGGCACCCGCTGCCAGGTCGCCGACCGGAGAGGGCCCCAGTTCGACGACCGTGCGCGTCCCCTGCTTGAGGTTGAGTTCGATCTGGACGGAGCAGAGGGTCTGCGCCGTCGTGTTCTCGACGATGCCGGAGAACGAGCGTCTGTCCGGGTCATAGGACATGGCCACGCGCACGCCGTTGACGAAACCGTCCCAGGACTCGTCGAGGGCGAGGATGGGGCTGGATGGATCGCCTCCGCCGCCGCCTTCGGGGCCTTCAGCATGGCCGCTGGTCTCACTTCCCTCGCCTCCCCCGCCTTCGCTGCCGGCGTGGCTTTCGCTGCCTTCCCCGCCTTCGTTGCCTCCATGCTCTCCGGCCGGCTCAGACCTGCCTGTGGGCGATACTGGATTATCGGAACAGCCGACCATCCCTGCCAGCGCGAGAACCAGCACCGCGACGATCGGGTAGCTCATGGTGAGTTTCATGGCATCCTCCTCGGAGTTTGAGTGGGTAGTTCAGACCACATCATTTCGATGTGGCATGGACGCCATGCCGCTTCGCAATCTCCGTGCCAGAAAGGAAAGGGACTGAATCAGGGGGGTTTTGGGGGGAATCCCGACCGGACGCGGCAAATTCCCGTCGGAGGAGGCAGAAATTTGCCGGACAAGGAAGTTTTTCCGGTAAATTCAGCGAGGCTCAATGGTCATGCTGCTCCGCACAGCCGCCCACGCCATGGACCCATTGTTAATCAAAGCGGATATATTCCTTTATTACTGCGTGTAGGTGCGAAAAGGGCATGAAGATCCGGCTCCAAACCAAGACAACCCTGACCATTGCGCTGCTCGTGGTCCTGGTTTTTACCGCTGGCAGTTACCTGTTTTACGACGCGGCAAAGCGTGCGCTCGACGCCGAGATGGGCGAGCGGCTCGTGGCGGTCGCCAGGACCTCTGCAGCGCAACTCAACGGAAGCCACTTGCGCGCACTCCAGCCGGGCGAAGAAGGCACGCGGTTGTACCGAATGCTGCAAAAGGAGCTGCAGTCCATGCGCGATGCTTCGGAGGCGCAGGCGATGTACGTATTCGACCTTGAATACAAAAGCCTCGTCGATTCCCGCCTCGATGTGCCCATCGGCAGTCAATACCGCTCACTGGGCGAAGACAGAATCCATATTGACGAGGCCAAGGAAGGGACAGGGGCTGCCTCCGTCGCCTTTCACGGCAAAGACGATGCTTTTTACCGGTCGGCTTACGCTCCCATTCGCGACGAAGACGGTGCCATCGTCGCCATTCTCGCTGTAGATGCTAGTGTGCTGTTCCTCGAAACCCTTGCGGGGATGAGCCGCAACATGGTACTCATCGGCGTCGTTGGTATGGTTTTTGCAGTCGTTCTCAGCATTTTTTTAGCCCGGTCAATCGTCGTGCCGATTGAGAGACTCTCGCAAGCGACCCAACAGATCAAGGCCGGGGCATTCGGGACGCAGGTTGAAACGCGCAGCGAGGACGAAGTCGGCGAGCTGGCCACGACATTCAACGAGATGAGCATCGCGATTCAAAAGCGGGACCAGCAGGTGTCTGGCATGACAGAGGAGCTTCGGCAACTATCGGCCGGGCTCGCCCATGAAGTTCGGAATCCGCTTAACGGGATGCGGATTTTCCTGGGTTTGCTCAAGCGCCAGATCCCGGCCGACCCGAAGGCGGAGCAACTGATTGAACGAGTAGAGGGGGAAGTGCAGTCGTTGAACCAGCTGGTCAGCGAATTCCTCGACTTTGCGCGTCCGAGGCCGCTGCAGACCGAGCCGGTGGACTTGTCGGACACCGTCGTTTCCGTGCTGGCGCTGCTCGATGCGGAGTTGCGTGGGGCCGAAATCGAGGTTCAAACGAAGAACCTGGACACCTTGCCCACCATCGAAGCAGACGCCGACCGTCTCAAGCGGGTGTTCACCAATCTCATCAAGAATGCCGCGCAAGCAATCGACCGGGGCGGAACCATCGCCGTCGAAGGTTTTGTCGATGCGGACGCCGATGCCATCCGCGTCGAGGTTCGGGATACCGGGGTGGGAATGTCTCCCGAGACGGCGGAACGCGCATTTATCCCCTTTTTCACCACCAAGGACAAGGGCACCGGGCTCGGGTTGGCCATCGTCAAGCGGCTGGTCGAGCATCACCGAGGGACCATCGAATGCCGGAGTAAGCAGGGCGATGGCACGACGTTTGCCCTAAAACTGCCGACGACTATGGACCGAGGAAAACGGACATGAGCCGGATACTGATCGCCGATGACCATAAAAGCACCAGGGAAGGGCTCGCCCTCGCGCTTGGGGGCCTGGGGCATTCGACCCATGTTGCCTGCGACGGAGAGGATGCGATTTCGGAGGTCGGGAAGTACTCTTTCGATTTGGCCATGGTCGACATCCAGATGCCCAAGAAAACCGGACTCGAAGTCCTTGCCGCCATTGCCGAGATCTCGCCCGAAACCAGTGTCGTGATGATGACCGCTTTCGGCACCATTGAGTTGGCCGTTGAGGCGATGCAAAAGGGAGCGGTGGATTTCATAACCAAACCGTACACGCTCGAACAGATCGAAATAAAAACCGAACAGGCTCTTGAAGGACGCCGTCTCAGTCAGGAAAACGCCTACCTGCGCGGGGAAGACGAGCTGCGTTACGGGTTTGACGGGATCATGGGAAAAAGCCTTCAGATGAAAGCGGTCTTTCGCAGGATAAAAACCGTCGCGCCAACCCCTTCGACCGTGCTCATCGGCGGGGAAAGCGGCACCGGGAAAGAGCTCGTTGCCCGGGCGATCCACCAGCACAGTCCGCGCTGGGAAAAACCCTTCGTCAAGGTCAATTGCGCGGCGCTGTCGGAGGGCGTGCTGGAAAGCGAACTCTTCGGCCACGAGAAAGGGGCATTTACCCAGGCCGTGAAGATGAGACCCGGACGTTTCGAGATCGCCGACGGCGGTACGTTGTTCCTCGACGAGATTGCCGAGAGTACGCCGGCGATGCAGGTCAAACTGCTGCGCGTCCTGCAGGAAGGGGAATTCGAACGGGTCGGGGGAACCCGCACGATCTCGGTCGATGTCCGGCTCGTGGCCGCGACCAACCGCAATCTTCCCGACCGCATCAGGGAAGGGGCCTTCCGCGAAGACCTGTACTATCGCCTCAACGTGGTGCCCATCGAGGTTCCGCCCTTGCGCGAACGTCGCGAAGACATCCCGCTGCTCGCGGCCCATTTCCTGCTCAAGTACAACGCCGAGATCGGCAAGAAGGTGTCGTCCGTGCATCCGGGCGCAATGGAATTGCTGACGACGCACTCCTGGGCGGGCAATGTCAGGGAGCTCGAAAACGCCATCGAACGCGCCGTGGTGCTGGCACAGGGCAAGGAAATCGCGCCTGAGGATCTCTCGCTGAACGCTCAATCGCCTGAAAACCACGTAGAGGGCGGCACCCTGACGGAGCGGGTCGAGGCTTTTGAAAAGCAGCTTTTGTGGGATGCCTATCTGAAGGCGAACAAGGTCAAAGCCGACGCCGCAAAATTGCTCGGCATCGAACGAACAACTTTCCGCTACAAATTTGAGAAGTATGAACTCTAATCTCCCGTCAAGCGTTCAGGCCCATGCCTTTTGACAGGCAGTGTCTCTTGCTGTCTTTCGCCATCTTAATCGGGGCGGTGCCAGCGGGGTTCGCAAAACAGCCAACCCTGCAGAACTTGCGAATACAGATTGAACGACTCGCCGAACAGGTCGAAGGCATTTCGGGGGAGAGCAACAAGCTGCTGGGCGAAAACAAGCAGTTGACCGATAGGATCCGAACGATCAAACAAGACCTGCAACAAGGCAGCGACCGATTGCTTGAGCGGCAGTTGCAGAACAACCTTCAGGCTTCCCGGGAATTATCGGACCGGATCCAGGCGCTCGACGACCGGATCTATGCCCTCACCGAGGCATCGGTGGCCAGGAAACGAACGCTCGTGGGCCTGCTGAATGACGAAATCGAGCGGCTTTCCGGGGAAGCGCGCCTCGCCAAAGATCACAAGACCAGGACCCGGATCCTTTCCGAGGTGCTGAAACTTCAGGAAGAATCAGAAACCTACCGGGAGCAGATAGCCGGAGAGTCAAGTGAGCTTCTGTTGTCGCTGGATGTCACCCCGGCGCAGACCGACGGCCCCGATGATATCCAGCAGAAATTGGCCGTGGTCAAAGACCAACAGGATATTATACGAAGCAAAATCGGAGAGCTTGACCGGCAGATCCGCGAAACCGGGAAAGTACTCGATTTGCGACGCAACATGCTGGAGTTGCTCCGCGACATTCGCCGCGGAGAAGAGGACGAATTCGACCTCGACCGCACCCTCGATATCGCTGAACTGGAAGGAGAGATTGCGGAGGCGGAATCGGCGCTGGAATATTGGCGAGCCAAACGGGAGAGCTGGTACGCCAAAGAAGAAATCCACGATGAGAAAGCCCTGCATCTCGCCAAGGAACTCGAAAATATGCTCCAGGGAAAGTGACGGTATCCACACGTGTCGTTGAGAGTTGCAGCCGTGCTCTGGTTGTTCGTCCTGAGCACCCCCTGCCTGGTTTTCGCCGATTCATCGTTGCGGACCGAGCCCTTTTTCGACCTCCGCTACCAGTACGAAGACAATGTCTTTCAGGTGCCGGCAGAACGGGGCGAACAACAGGATTTTGCCGCGTATATTTGGGCCGGGATCCATGTCAGGGCGAAGCTTGATCCCGGTTCCCGCATCGCAGTACGCTATGAGATGGCCCCGCGTCGCTTTGCGGATGTAACCCGGAAAAATCGCTACGATCACCTGCTCTCAGGTCTTTGGCACCGCAGGCTTTCGGGCGATGCCACGCTCTTGACCGTTGCCAACCTCGGCCTGCGGCACCAGCCCAATGACCGCATCAACGAATACTTCAAGCAGGATATCAGTGGTCAACTCCGGATTCGATGGAATCCGTCGTGGTCGTCCCGGTTCGGGGCCGAGTTGCGGAACAAGCACTTTCCCAACAGCGAAGGCAGCACGTACAGCAGTGTCATGGTCGAAGGCCGGCTCGGACGGCGGTTCAGCGCGACTGCACGTGTTTCGGCCGGCTATCAGGCGCGCGTGTACCGAGGCGTTATCGACCCGAGAATCATCCTGTCCGACCTTAACGAGAACGTGGGGGGGATCCGCCAGACGGCCAGCTTCGAGTTTGAAGGCATGGTCTTGAGTAAAGTGTTGTCCAATTTGACATACCGGTTTGATATCGACCTGGCAACCCGCAATCTCCCCCGCCACGAATCCTTTTCTCGCGAACCTGAACAGGGGGGGGAATTCGGCCATCGCGATGGAGACGTGGACGATTTCGATTTCAATTTCATCAACCACCGCATAGTGTCTTTGTTCATCTGGAGACTGACACCACGTTCCAACGCGAGCCTTTCCGCGCGCCGCCATTTCAAGTTTTACCAGGATTGGACAGTTCCCGGGATCGGTACCAATCGACGAGACCACCTTACCCTGTTGCGCTTCGGCTTCAAGCAGGACCTTCTCGACAACATTGCGGCTCGGCTGGCATACGCGTTCTCGGACAACGACTCGAACGACCCCGCCCATAGCTATACCGACAACACCTATTCGATACAAATGCAATTTTCCTTTTAAACTCCCAGGCACCCCGATCTGAACTGAATCCCCCCGGCGGCCACCGCCTTCCAGCCCTGGAGAGGTCAGGCAGGGGAGGTTTCGATGCAATCCCCTTCTCGATCAGACCGGTGGCTCTCCGACCCAGGGTGCCGATTCCTGCGGGTTGCAAGGCAACGGGAGGATCCCTCGGGAATTGTCCGCTTCTGTATTCTCCGCAGGAGGATGACCTCTTCCGCAGGGCTCAGTTCCTGAATCTCCCAAGCACACTATTTGAACTGAACTCTCAGCGGTGACCGGCTTCCAAACCCTCCGAGGGGATCAGCCAAAGGGAGGAATACCGTTGCTGAATTATGTATATAATTCTCCCGCGATTATCTGCGCGGGCTGGTTGGCTGAGGGCGCAGCGGCGCCGCGAGCGGCGGGATGGGGCGCGAAGGGACGCGGCTTCCCTACGGGGAAGTCGAGAGCAGTTCCACGCCCTGGCCGCAGTTGACCATGGCGGCGTCCGTCATGTCGACAGTGCTCGTTTCGTACGCCTCCACACAGCGGAGCCCGTCCTGAATCGTGGCGCCCGAAAGGTCGGCGTTTCCCGTTGCTGCCACGCGGATGCCGTACCAGTCGCCGTCGGAGGAGGCCGCGGCTTCATCGGATGAGCGGAAGGTGATGCCGCCGGCGCCGGCGTCGAGAGCGCCCTCGACGATGAGCTCGGAACGCAGGTCATCCTTGCCGCCCCCGGTCTCGTCCCCCGGGGCGAACGTCACCGTCGTTCCGGCAGGCAGGGTCAGCTTCACCCCCGCGGGAACCTTTACATCCCCCTTCAGGGCAACCTGATCGTCCCAGGGTTCGAGGCGGAACAGCTTCCCTTCTCCCGGGCCCAGGGAGAGGTTGAAGTAAGGGGAAAGTCCGTTGCTGGTGGCTGCCGTCTCCCCGGTATGGAGATCCCTTGCCAGGTAGGACCAGGCCGGGCCGTTCAGTTCGGACGCATCCAGTTCGACGGTCACCGTCCGGGGCCTGCGGGGCCAGGGCTGGCAGCGGCGGTTGACGACCATCAGGTAGCGCGTTCCGTCCGCGTGGGTAAAGGCGCCGAGGTGGTAATCCGCGGGATCGGAAAGCCGCCGGACCGGGGATTCGGGAGCGTCGCCGCGGAAGACGGCGTCCGAGGTCAGCTGCAGCAGGGTATCGTCAAGCTCCCCCAACATCCGGTTGAGGGCCTGCACCTCTCTCCATTTGGGAGTGATCCGGTAGTCCCCGTCCACCAGGCCCTGCAGATCCGGCCGGCCGCCTTCGTCGGTATGGCTGGAATACATGAAGTAGAAGATCCCCGTCACGCCGTGGGCGAGGACGAGATTGACCTGAACCCGGATTTCCTCCGGGGTCGGGTCGCGCAGGCCGTTCGGCCAGCTGTGGGCCTGGATGACCGCCCACAGGGGGATGCCGGCCTCCCTGGCCACCTCCCGGGCGCGTCCGTACCAGGTGACGTAGCTGTCCAGGGCGCTCTGCAGGCGGGTCGCGTAGCGCGCCTGGCCCGGTTCGGGCACGTAAATCCCGAAAGTGTAGAAGTTTACCAGGAACTCCGACGGGAAGACCGTGTAGACGAAATGCCGCATGTAATCCTGGCGGGTCTGGTGGAAGGAAGCCACCCCCGACTTTCCGGTCTGCGCCTTTATCAGGTCGTTCAGGTAGGCGATGCTCTCGTCCTTCTCGGTCCAATGGGGCTCGTCCTCCATGTAGAACCGCCAGGGCGGGTCGACGGATACGCCGTCATAGGCGGCCAGGTCGTTGACGATATCGGCGTCGAAATCCCCGGAAAACAGTCTGTAGCCGTAACTGTCGTGGGCCCTGATCCTGTCGACCCAGAGGTTCCCCGTCCCGTGCCATTCGACCTGGTAGCGCACCCAGTCGCCGCCGCGGGGAACGGAGTAGCGGATCGGGAAATCCTGGTAGGTATCGACCTCGCGGAATTCCAGCGCCCGCACATCCCGCGTGCGCAGCAGGGTGCCGTCCGAGTGCCTGAGGATTCTCAGGGTCGCGATGCGTTCCGGGCTGCTGTTGTCGTCCGTCTTGAGGCGGAAGACGTGTATCCCGTGACGCACCCTGTTTTCGACGACCTGCCCGCGGTCATTCAGTTTCTGTTCCCGGTAACGCAGGAAGACCCCCGGGCCCTCCGGGGGGGTGTCGAGAAGGAGTCCCGGGGTATGGTCTGCGGTATTCGCATGCAGGGCACCTCCGTCCCGGGTCCCGACACGGTGGGTGAAGAACCTCCGGTGCTCCGCTTCCACGGTCTTGGTCCAGTAGGTCCGGCTGGCCGTCCGCCACGCCGGGGGGACATTCCAGCTGTACAGCAGGACGTCGAGTCCCCGCTGGTGAGCGAGATCGAGGAAGACCCCATTGACCGAAGGATCGTTCCTGACTCCGAGGGCGGCGTGAATGGTGTTGAAGTTGGCTTCGACCACCTGGTCGAGCCGCTCCGCAAAATGCTCCGCCTGGTTGTTGAACAGCCCCGGGAACCAGGCCCCGACGGGGAACTCCTGGCCGTGGCCCACCCCGTGAGCCAACAAGAAATGGGCGGCGAGGAACAGGGCCGTTCGGGCCTTCACTCCTGTCCTCCAATCCGTTCTTCCCTCTTGATCCAACCCCAACCCTGAGACTCGACGGCAGTCGAGATGCGCAAGTCCACCGGGCCCCAGGGGACCTCGAAATAGGAATCTCCGTCGGGGACGTAATCGCGCGACCCGTCATTGCTCGTTTTCGCGGTCCATTTGAAGGTGAAATACCCTCTTTCCTCGTCTTCCGGCCTGTCCCCGGGACTGCCCAGCGCCGCCAGGGGGACGGCCCCTTCCAGCCATTCGCCCGAGAGCGCCGCCTCCACTTCCGCCAGGTCTTCTCCTTCGGTTACAATCCACTGGTCTCCGGACAGGCGGCGGTAGGTCTCCCCGGTCAACCCTCCATCCTTGCCGACGATTTCGATCCGGAAATCCGGGAGGAAACCGACCCAGGGCGGCGTTTCCTCCCCAACGGTGGAATCGGCGGAGACGTCGAAAAACAGCTCCACCGAGGTCGGGGTCGAATCCTGAAAGGGAGCCTCCAGGAACCTGAAAATGAAGGCGAACAGCTTCTCGGTTCCGTTCGCTTCTCCGCGGCTGAAAGAACCCAGTCCGTACCCGTATGCGATGATGTCCACGCTGCTGTTGGTATCCGGGACGACATCGTAGAACTCATCCCCCTCACCGGGACCGCCCCTTCCCCAATCCCCCCAATCCCCATCCACGACGAATCCCGCCCTGTCCTGGGCATGGGCCGCGTCGGTTCCATATCCCGGAACGAGAACGCAGAGCGAACCGAAGAGCAGGTTCCATATCGCGCGCATGGGGGATAGTCCTTTCACTGAGAGTGATCTGCCGCCGTCTCCAGGCTCGATTTCGCCCTGTCCGTACGAATCCTGCAACCCGGCCGCGGCTACTTCAACAGGATCAGTCTGCGGGTCCGCACCCCGTCCGGGCAGGTCAGGCGGGTGAGGTAGATCCCCGCGGCCACCGCGGCGCCCCGCCGGTCCCGCGAATCCCAGGTAACCCGGTACGCGCCGGCGGTCTGGGTCTGGTCGATCAGGGTGCGCACCGGCTGCCCGAGGAGATTGTAGATCTCCAGCCGCACCGGTCCGGAAGCGGCGAGGCGGTAGGCGATCCGGGTGCTGGCGTTGAAAGGGTTGGGCGTGTTGGGATGCAGCTCGCTTTCCGCCGGTCCTTGCGGCGCCGCAACTTTTGCGGCGGCCAGCTGTTCCGCATCCACCACCCGCATGCCGCCGCCAAGGGTGAGCTCCAGGAACTGGCGCTCGCCGCTGTTGAGGGGAATGCTGTTCCACCGGCCGGCGACCGTGGCGTCGGCGGCCCGGGCGCGGGCTTCGTAGAAACCGGTGACCCCGGGGAACAGGGTGAGCTCCAGCCTCCCGGCGGTGTCGGTGACGGCGCTCCAGGCGTAGTCGCGGCGGCGGCCGGCGATGGAGCGGGAGAACTCGACGGTCAGGCCCCCGGCGTTGCCGCCGGCCACCACGGCCTCCACTTGGGTGCGGGAGGACAGATCCCACAGCAGAACGGAGAAATGCCTGCTCTCGTTCTCATTGCTGCTGCGGCTGCCGCTGGCCAGGGTCTTGCCGTCCGGCGCAAACGCCACCGAGGAGACCCAGCTCGTATGCCCATCGGGAGTGAGAGAGGTCATGACCTGTCCGGTCTCCACGTCCCACAGCCGCATCGCGTGGTCGTGACCGCTTGCCAGGGTTTTTCCGTCCGGCGCGAAGTCAACGGACCAGACCCACTCGGCCAGTCCATACCCGGAATGCCCTTTCAGTGTAGTCTTCGCATGCGCCGTTTCCACGTCCCACAACCGGATGGTGCCGTCCCAGCCGCCGCTTGCCAGGGTTTTTCCGTCCGGGGCGAAGGCCACCGACTCGATCCAGCCGGTGTGTCCTTCCAGGACAGCCTTGTGCTGCCCGGTTTTTGTATCCCACAACCGGATCGCATGGTCGCCGCCGGCACTGGCCAGGGTTCTGCCGTCCGGGGAGAACGCCAGGGCCTCGACCTCTCCGGCATGCCCGTCCAGGGTGGCCTCCAACCGGCCGGTTCCGGCCTCCCACAACCGGATCGTCCGGTCCCGGCCGCCGCTTGCCAGGGTCTTGCCGTCAGGCGAGAAGGCCACGGAACGGACAAACCCCTCGTGACCGTCGAGAGCGGTTTCCAGCCGCCGGGTCCTGACCTTCCACAGCTGGACTTCCCTGCCGCTGCCGGCGGCCAGCGTCCTGCTGTCCGGTGCGAACGCCACCGCTCGGACGAACCCCGTACCCAGAAGGGCTTTGAACCGGCCGGTGCGGGCGTTGTAGAGCCAGGTGCCGGCGCTGCTGGGCGCCGCCAGCCAGGCGCCGTTGGGGGACCAGGCGATTTCGCCGGTCAGTACCGCTTCCCCAAAGCGGACCCAAGCGCCTCCGGGCAGCAACAGGCGGGTATAATCACCGGCCGGGCTGTCCCGCACGAACACGCAGGAGAGCAACAGGAGGGTGAGGTGGGACAACCGGGTCGTTTTCATCCGGGGACGCTCGCCATGGCATGCTGTTTCAGTGGACCTGGAGTTGACCCGATTTTCCAGGTTTCCCTGTATCGTTGCGGGTGTGCTGAAAGCTACTTCATCTCCCCACCCTGCCAAGACCGAGGCCCCGACATGACCGCCGCCGTCCTCCTGAACGCCCGCCGCGAACTGTTCGTCGACCGCTTCCTCGTCGAGCGCCTCGAGGGAGCCGCCCTGCCGCCTCGCCGCCGCGAAATCAGAAAGGGGAAAAAGCCATGACGGACTTGCCGGCCATCCAGGTCGAATCGATCAGAACCGTCCGCAAGGATGCCAACCACAACGCCTTCACCGACCTGTGCGTTTACTCGGGCAGGTTCTACCTGACCTTCCGCAGCAGTCCGGACGGGCACCGGGTCACGAGCTGCGCCCGGGTCGTCGTCCTTGAAAGCGACGACGCCGTGACCTGGTCGGAGGCGTTCACCTTTTCGGTCCCGGGCCGCGACACCCGCGATCCCCACTTCCTCGTGTTCCGGGGATCGCTGTTCGTCTACACCGGCACCTGGCTGCTGCACGGGGAGGGGGTCCCGCTGAACCTCAACGAGCATCTCGGGTACGCCGCCTGGACCGACGACGGTTCCGGCTGGAACGGGCCGGCGCAGATGGAGGGGACGTACGGCCATTACATCTGGAGGGCGGCTTCCCACGGGGACCGCGCGTACCTGTGCGGGCGCAGGCGCCGCGGCTACGGGGCCGGCATCGAGGACGAGCAGCAGCCCGGGTCGATCGAGTCGGCGATGCTGACGAGCGCCGACGGCCTGGTGTGGTACTTCCACTCCCTTTTCGCCGGGGATTACGGCGATGAAACCGCGTTCCTGTTCGAGGAGGACGGCTCGGCGGTTGCCCTGGTTCGCGACGGCGCCGGGAAGAGGGCCCGCATCTGCCGGTCGGCGCCGCCCTGGAAGGCTTGGACGTCCGCATGCCTCGAGCGCAATGTCGGCGGACCGCTGATCGTGCGATGGGGGGGCCGCTACCTCGTGGGAGGGCGCAAGAGCATGGGGGACACCGCGGCGACCTCCCTGTGGTGGCTGCACGGGGACGCCCTGCACGAAGCGGTGGAACTGCCGAGCGGCGGGGACAGCTCCTACCCCGGGTTCGTGGCCCTCAGCGAGGAACGGGGGCTGCTCTCCTACTACTCGAGCCACGAAGGCGGCACCGCCGTCTACCTCGCCGAGCTGGCGCTGGGTCAGGGCCGGGGCGCGCAGGCAAGCGGCGTAATTCGCCCGTAATTGCCGGGTGCGGGAACCCGTCCTGCGCCCGGGACCGCTACTGGCGACAACCGCTCAGAAGGAAAAACTGACTCCCAGCAACAGGTTGGCGGGATTCCCCGGGGTGAAGTGGATCTCCGAAACAGGTTCCTCTTCGTCCCGCAGTCGCGATTCCGTGTCGAACTGCGCCTCGTTCCACGCCGAATTCAGCACGTTCTCCACACCCAGGTTCAACCGCCAGTCCCCCAGACGGCAGACTCCGATCAAATCGAGGAGGGTATAGCCCTCGGCCGTGATGCTGCCGTCCTCGTTGGCGGGCCGGTCGCCGACGTGGCGGAAGCGCAGGCTGCCTTCCAGGCCATCGGGATGGAACCACGTCAAGCCTCCCGTAGAGGTTCGTCGAGGGGCCAGTGGGATCTCATCGGCGCCGTCCGGTTCGTCGACGGCCTCACCCCGGGCGAGATTGAGGTCGACATCGGCCCACAGCCAGGGATGCAGTTGGAGACGGGCTTCCAGATCGAGCCCCTCCCGCCGGGTTCTGCCGCTGGCTTCGGTGGTGCCGGCGTCGCCGACGAAGACGAACTCGCTCTCCAGGTCCAGCCGCCACAGAGCCGCCCCCAGGTTCAAACGGTCGAACAACCGGGTTCTCAGACCGGTTTCGGCCCCCACCGCCCGAGGCAGCGTCCCTTCTTCGAGGTGGCCGGGATCGATGTGCCGTCCCGCCAACTCGAGGGCAATGTCGGCCTCGCTGCGCCCATTGCGCCGCATGACCCGGCGAATCTGCGAGGCGCGGGCGTCGATGACGTTGTTGCGGGCGTCGTTGGAATGGAATCCGGTGCCGAAATTGGCAAACAGGTCCAGGGCGCGGCCGGGGCTGTACACCAGGGTCGCTTTCGGGCTGAGGATAGAGGCTTGAGCAACGCCGGAGGCATGGGGCAGCTCCCCGGGGCGCCCTTCGAGATGATCGTCGACGTTGAAGGTGAAATAGTCGCCTCGCAGACCCAGTGCCAGTTTCAGCCGCGGGGTCAGGATGAGCTCCTCCTGCGCCCACAGGAACAGGTTGCGCTCCATGACATCGGCGTCGACCAGAGGCATCAGGCGCTGGCGATCCGGGCTTTTCCACAACCCCACATCCGCATTGTCCGCCCGCAAGCCGCCTCCTATCGCGGTATGGGCGAGGTACGGTCCCCAATGGTGGTAGAAGGAATAGCGGCTGTTGATCCCGGAGACCTGGCGGGTATCGGTCTGTTCGATGGCGTCGCCGCGTTCCCGGTCCTCGAGGAAGAAGGTGAAGTTGGAGAACAGCTTGAACTGGTAGCTGACCAGGTACGCCTGCAGGTCGAAGACGCTGGTGCCGGCCTCCTGGACGTGGAAATTGACGTGGAAGTCCTGGCGGCCGGTGGTGCCGCCTTCCAGGTCGTCGATGGCGCCCCAGCGGTCGATGAGGCCCTGTTCCACCGCCCGTTGGGGAATCTGCCCGGAGGCGTCCCAGGCCGAACTGAACCCGCTGGTGGTCAGGGTAAGGGTGGAGCGGTCGGAGAGATGGTTGTGGTACTTGCCGAAGAGATTGAAGCGCTGCAGGCCCTGGGGCCGGTTGAGGGGGCCATCGGTCTGGTAGTACTTGCCCGCGAAATAGGCGCTTTGCCCGGTATCGGCCAGCGGAATCTGATACAGCATGGTGTACTCGGCCGAATTGAAAGCGCCCCCTTCGAAGTGAATGGCGTTTCCGTCGAGATGGTTGCGGGTGCGGTAGGCGATGGCCCCGGCGGTACCCAGATTGCCGACTTCGGCGAAGTACGGCCCTTTTTTGACTTCCAGTTCCTCGACGACTTCGGGAATCAGGAAGTGCAGGTCGGCGTAGCCTTGTCCATGGCCGTGGGAGACCATGTTCACCGGAACCCCATCCAGCGAGATGGCGACATCGGTGCCGTGGTCGGCGTCGAAACCGCGCAGGAAGATCTGTTCCGCTTTGCCGCCGCCGGCGTGCTGGGCGATGATGAGGCCGGGTGCCAGTTGCAGCATCTGATGGGCGGTGCGGGTGGGCCGGGTTTGCAGGTCGAACTGGCGCACGGCCCGCGAGGAAGCCGCCGAGAAGGCCCGGTCGGCCTGGATCAGTGTTTCCCCCATGTGCACGGGACTGGAGGTCAGGGCGACGGTCAAGTGCGCCTGCTCGCCAGTCACCACCTGCAGGGTTTCGATGTGGGTTGCATAACCGATCAGGCTGACTTCCACCTGTTGGGTGCCCGCAGGCACGCCCCGCAACACGAACTGGCCTTCCAGGTCCGTGGAAGCCCCCAGCAAGGTATCCACGAGGCGGATGTTGGCCCCTGGCAGCCGCGTGCCGCTTTCCGCATCGGTTACCGTACCGCTCAGGGAGGTTTCCTGGGCCCCCAGGGGATGGAGGGCCAGCAATGCCGCTGAAATCGACTTACAGACCAGATTGCGCATGAACCACTACTCCTTTCTCAGGAAATCACCTTCAGGCACCCTGTTTTGCCGCGGACCCCGATCAGGCCGGCGGGTTGTCTCCCTCGAAGACCCGGCGCATCGATGGCGTGATCCTGCCCGCGGCATCCTGGCGCGCCACCCAGTGGGCGGGGACGCCCTCGTTCCAGGGCGCCTGCTCGGCCTCGTCCGGGTCCGGCGTGCGGTAGGCCATCAGCAGCCCCCAGCGCGTGGGTGCATCGTCGTCGCGGAAGCCGACGCGGTGGGGCATGTGGTGGACGAAGGAGACCATGCTGCCCGGGTTCAGCGAGAGGGGTTCGATGCGCAGGGGCTCCCCGGTGAAGGCGTGGACCCGGCCCCGCATCCAGCCGGCCCGGAACTCCTCGTCGAACTCGCTGCGCCGGGTGTTCCACAGGTAGGGGCTGCGGTAGAGGTGGGCCCCGGGGACCACCGCCAGCTCGCCGCCCCCGTCGTCGACGCCCATGCCTTCGGGATAGCACAGGGTGCGCACGCACTGGTGGGGCAAGTACTCCCGGCTCGGCGGGCGGTCGTTGTCGCGGCCGTATACATCCTCGGTCTCGTGCTGGCCCTGGCGGTAGCCGTGGGCGTGCCAGCGCCGGCCGGTCGACCCCGGCGGGCGGTTGAGCATCAGGATGTGGTCCAGCAGGAACCGCGGCCCGAGGAGCCGGCCGAAGAGCTCCATCATCTGCGGGTGGGTGGTGGCGACGTCGAGGATGAAGCCGTCGTAGGCCGGGGAGAAGTACTCGGGCATCACCCCCTCCCACCCGCGGCCGTCCGCCGCGGGGACGATCCCGGGACCGAAGAGGCCGTGGTCCTTCATGTAGTCGCGCAGGCCCGGGGTCATCTGGATGACCCGCATCTGCTCGGAGCCGCCGCAGCAGGAGGCCAGGAACCCGGGAGCATGGACCTCCGGATCGGGAGCCGTCAGGCCCATGCCGGCGTAGTCGAGGGCGCCCCAGTCGGTGCGCTGGAGGAAGGAGTCGTTCAGTCCCTGGAGCCGCTGCAGGGTGGCCGTCCAGCGGCGGCGGCCCTCGTCCGTGAGGACTCCGTCCCAGACCCAGTACCCCTCGCGTTCGAAGAAGCCGCGGTCGAAGGCGGCCAGGACCTCGGGCCGCAGGAGCGCCTCGGGGGCGGTCCCGGCCGGGCTGCTCTGTTCCTCTGTGGTCATCCGTCCCGGTTCGTTGCAGGGTGGACCGGAAAGATACGGCCGCCACCCGCGGCGGCGCACCAGCGACCGGTCGAGCGGGAGTCCTGGCGGTTCTGCATTCCCCATTCTGCTCTCGAATCCTTTCCGGGTGCCGGTCCTCAGCCCCCTTACTCGGCCATCCCCAGGCGATAACCGACCTTGGACTCGTTGAAGATGTAGGTGGGGTTCCTGGCTTCGTCTCCCAGCTTGCGGCGGATGCTCTTGACGGTCGAGCGCAAGGTCCGCCGGTCGGAGGAGGCCTCCAGGCCCCAGATGCGGTGCAGCAGCTCGTCGTAGGTCACCGGCGTTCCCGGATCGATGGAGAGCTCCACCAGCAGCCGGTACTCGGTGTCGGTCAACGGCACCCGGCGTGCGGCCACCGTCACCCTCCGCCGGGCGTAGTCGACGGTCAACTCCCCGAGCACACAAGGTTCGGTTGGTTCGGGCCGGCCGGTTGCGGCCCGTCGGCGCAGGACGGCCCGGATTCTCGCGGTCAGTTCGGTCGGCGAAAAGGACTTGACCACGTAGTCGGCTGCCCCTGCGTCCAGGGCCCGGGCAATCACTTCTTCCTGGCCGTAGGCGGAAAGGAAGATGACCGGCACCCGGGCTTTTTCGAAGAGCTTCTGCATCAGCTCGATGCCGTCGACCCCCGGCAGCACGAGGTCGAGAAGCACCAGGTGGGGGCGGTGCTCCTCCATGAGGCCGGACACCTCCTTCGGGTCGCCGGTTGCGATGGACAGGCAGCCGGCTTTGAAGAGGGCGTCGCGCACCGTGCGCAGGGTCTCCGGATCGTCGTCCACCACCAGAATCCGGGGCCCCTTCCCTCCGCGCTTCCGCTGTCGGCGGGAGGTCGGAACCGGTTCCGCCGAAACCGCCATTCCGGTCTCCTCGGCGATGGGGAGGGTGAAGGTGATGCGGGTTCCCCGGCCCACGCCGCCGCTTTCCGCCCGGATGCGGCCTCCGTGGGCTTCCACGATGCCCCGGCAGATGGCCAGCCCCAGGCCAGCCCCCCAATTCCCCTCCTCCCGGTCGGGTGGCTCGAGGCGGGGGAACTTCCGGAACAGGTGAGGCAGCTGCTCGGCAGGCACTCCCCGGCCCCGGTCGGAAACCGTGACCGCCACGTGGACCTCCTCCCGCACCGCCGATACCCGGATGGGTGTTGTCCCGGGGGCGTGGCGGGCGGCGTTGGACAGCAGGTTGCCCAGGATCTGGAGGATGCGCAGCCGGTCCGCCATCACGGGGGGAAGATCGGGGGGCAGTTCGATCCGCAGGTTGTCGGCTCCCCCGCTGCTCAGGAAGCTGGTGCGGGCCTGGTCCACCAGGCCGGCCACGGACGTCGGTTCGGGGTTGACCAGCAAGGTGCCGGTCTCCATGCGGGCAACGTCCAGCAGGTCGTTTATCAGCCCGCTCATGTGGTCGGCCTGCTGATTGATGATGCGGAAGAACTGAAGGACCATCCCGGCGGCGTTCAGCACGGACGGGTCGTCCAGCACGGTGGCCGCCGAACCCTTGATGGAGGTCAGGGGAACGCGCAGCTCGTGGCTGACCATGGCGAGGAACTCGGCCCGCAGCCGCTCCTGCTCCTCCAGCGGGGTCAGATCCTGCAGGGTCACCACATAGGAGACGACTTCGCCTTCCTCCGAGGGGATGGGGGTGGCATTGACCAGGGTGGTGACCGACTCTCCGCCGGGCACCTGCATGACGATCTCCTCGGCGCGCACCGTCTCCCCGGTGCTCAACGCCTGGGTCACGGGGAAATCCCGCAGGGAGACCTCCCTCCCGTCGCCGCGCCGGAAGGTAAGGATCCGGAGCAGATCCTCCGGTGACTGGTCCGCCTTCCGCAGGATATCGACGATCCTCTTCGCCTCCCGGTTTACGGATTTCGTCGCACCCGTCTGCGCGTCGAAGACCACCACCCCTACCGGGGAAGTGTGGATCAGGGTCTCCAGGTCGGCCCGGGCCCGCTGCTCGTCCCGGTACTTGCGGGCGTTGGCGATCACCAGGGCGGCCTGGGAGGCGAACAGGACCAGGGTCTCCTCGTCTTCCCGGGTGAACTCCTCCCCGGTCTCCTTGCCGGCCAGGTAGAAGTTTCCTGCCCGCTCGTTCCGGTGGAACACCGGCGCTGCCAGAAAGGAGAGGACCGGACCCACCGGCAGGGCCTGCTGCAGCTCCGGCAGGCCCTGCGACCGAAGATGGCCGAGCAGGTCGGGGAGCCGAAGGGGGGAGGAAAAGTTGCCGAGGTAGTCGTAGACCCGCACCCCATCGGGCAGGTCCCAGAGCCGCCGGTCCTCTTCGGCCGTCATCCCCGAGGAGAGGAAGTCCCCGGGAAACCCCGAATCGTCGAGGACGGTCATCACCCCGTAGCGGGCTCCCGTCAACGACCGGGCCGAGTCCAGGACTCCCTGCAGCACGGTGTTGAAATCGAGGCTCTCGTTGATGCGCAGGCTGGCCTGGCTCAACCGGGTCAGGCGCTCCCGCAGGGCCTCGTTGTCTCGTTCCATCTCCGCAGCGGCTTTCATCTTCTCCTCCTTCCTGGTCCCAGGCTCGATTTCATGCCGAAATCGGCTGAAATGTCCATTTTTCACCATTTTCCATAAAGATACCACTGGAATAGCCCTTATTTCCACCGGTTTGTCACTCAGGGGGAGTTATTTTTACTGAGGTCGGACTGGTGGCCGGCCTGCGCTCGCTCGCCGGGCACCCCGAGAAGGAGCACGGGCTGCGGGTCAGCCTGCAAAGCGAGGGGAACTGCGAGGTGGCCGGCGAGGGTCTGCGCGCTGCGTTGTTCCGCTGCCTTCGCGAGCTGTTGCTCAACGTCGCCCGGCATGTCGGCGCGGACGCGGCGGCAGGGTCCCTGCGCCGCGACGAGAGGCAACCGAGCCTGGCGGTCCCTTCCCCGGCGCTGGAGCGAAAGGAGAACTCCCGATGGCGATCCGCGTTTTGCTGGTGGACGATCACGAGCTGGTGCTCGACGGCCTGCGCGCCCTGTTCGCGCAGGACGAGGAGTTCGAGGTGGTGGCCGAAGCCGGGGACGCGCGCACCGCGGTGGAGCTGGCCGCGTCCTGCCGGCCGCACGTGGTGGTCATGGACGTATCCCTGCCCGACCTGAGCGGAGTCGAAGCGACGCGCAGGTCCTCGTCCGGGCCCCGGAGGTGAAGGTGGTGGCCCTGTCGGTGCACGACGACCCGCAGTACGTCGCCGGCATGCTGGAGGCGGGGGCCTCGGGGTACGTGGTGAAAGGGGCGGCCCCGGTCGAGGTGCTGCGGGCGGTGCGGGCGGCCCTGGCCGGCCGCACCTACCTGAGCCCGGAGTTGGCCGGGGCCGTGTACGACCAGATGCAGAGGTTTGCCCCCCATCCGGAGCTGAGCGAGCGGGAGCGCGAGGTGCTGCGGCTCATCAGCGAGGACCTGACGACAGCGCAAATTGCCCGGCAACCGAACCTGGGCGAGAACACCGTCCACACGTACCGGCAGCGCATCATGGACAAGCTCGACCGGCACGGCGTGGCTTCTTTGACCAAGTTCGCGATCAGAACAGCCGGGTACTCATGGGGCGAGCAGCAATTTTGCGGGCAAGCCTTACGTGCTCGGCGACTACTTCGGGATGACTGCATACGATTTTGCAGTCAGTGAAGGCGACCTCCTGATGGATGGGATCCTGCTTCCGGCCGGTGGCATCGACAGCGGCGACAGTGCGGTCAAGCCCGCCTCATGGGCGCGCATCAAGGCGAGCTTCGTGCCGTAATCGAAAACAAGCCGCCCCGAACACTGCCCCGCAGCCCGTTTTCATTCTCTCCTCTCCTGGTCGGGGCATGATTTCAAGCGGAATCGGCAGAAATGTGTCTATTTTCCACCAAATTCCATAAAGATACCACTAAATAAACCCCTATTTACACCAGTTTATCACTCATGGGAGGTTATATTTGTACGGCCCGGTTTTTCGGGTCGCAGGCGGTCAGAGAAACCGAAAGGAGAAAAATGAAATATCTGTTTCCTCTTCTCTTCCTTGCATCGACGGCAACGGCACAGCTCCCGGGAGAATGGCAAGGCACCTTCCCCGAGGGAGAACAGTACCGCTTCGCTTTCACCGACGACGCTTTCACCATGACCATCCTTGTCGAGATATCCGCGGATGTCCTGGAAGTCACCCTTGAAACCATTGTGAGGGGCAGTTACACGGCAACAGAGGACAGCCTGTCCATTGTCCCGGACGGCCCCCCGGAGATCCTGGTAGACGGCGTTGACGCGGAGACCTTCGTACGCCGTCAGTTCGAGGATGCCGGTCTGGAGGCTCCCAGCGACTCCGTTGTGACGGAAATCGCCAGTGAGTTTCTCGGGGACCCCCTTCCGGACTACGGGCCGGTGACCTTCGGGTATCTCCTGGAGGGAGACCTCCTGACGTTGTCAACCGATACAGGGGAGATCCTCCTGAGCCGTGTTCCCGAAGCAACCACAGTGGAATCAATGAGTTGGGGAAGGATCAAGAGAAGGCGATAGACGTTGCGGGCCGTGGCTTGTCTGTACCTGGATCCGGAGGTCTCAGCAGCTTCCGGACCCTCCTCTCGCGGACAGGTTGCGGCCCTCTTTACATCATCCGATCCGGGCGTACCAGATCTGGATCGGCATCACCAGCTCAAAATCGCCAGTCTAACCGAAAGGATCTCAATGGCCTTGAAGAAACCAGGAGACAGTTACCTCGTCAGGCGCGAGTCAAGCCGCCGAACAATGAAACACCCTGTCCCTTGTTCCTGAGGGAGAGTGGGACATTCTTATCGATGGAATGACGGTGGAAGCATTCATACGCAAGCAATTCGAGGAGCCGGGCTCGAAGTTCCGGACGATGAGACCATTGCGGAGCTGATTGCCGAGTTTCGCGGGGACGCTCCACCGCCTGAGCCCGCTCTCTTTCTGTATCAATTGGATGGAGACACCTTGAATCGCAGGATGGAATTTCGGGGGCGTCTGTGAAGGGCCGGAAGGGGATGAATTGAGACGCCTCGATTGGGATATAACTCACCTGGGCAGATTTACTTCTGACATGGCTGCGGCTCCTTTGAAAGGGGTGTTTATGAAACGGAAACCCGTGTGGATAATTATGGCGCTCCTGGGAGTAGTCCCGGTTTACGGTCAGACCCTGGTTCCCGGTGAAACGAATACCTCCTTGAAACTGACTTTCACGGATCACTTCTTTTTTGGTGAGGTAAACGCATACCAGGTTCAGATACGTGAAGAACTTGAAGAGGAGTGGGGGACTACCTGCCACCTCGTCGACCACGGAAGGACGCCGCGAGGGGACAGAACAATCCTTGTTTTTTTCCAGGACCTTGAGCCGGGAACCGCATACATTGTGCGCTACCGCAATACCAACCTGAGTGAATGCGGCATCGATCCCGAAGACCCTGACCCCTGGTCCGCGTCCGTACCGGGGACGACCCTGGTTCAACCTCTCCCCCGGATTGAATTCTCCGACATGTTCCTGGCATGGGCAACCCGGATTTCTCTCAACATAGACGCGGTTGGCCCGCACATCGAAGTCAGGAAAATCCCCGAATCGGAATTGCTGAATTTGACCGGGCTGTTTTTTATGAAGGACTACTATGACGATATCCATTGGGATGACGTACTTGCCCCTGATGAAAAGGTCGCTGACCTGACGGGACTGGAACATGCAATCAACCTGGAAAGGTTGTACCTCGGAGGACATGAGATAGAGGACATATCCGCCCTGGCCGACCTGGAGTTGACCGAATTGAACCTGCAGGGGAACCGGATCCGGGACATTGGTGTATTGAGCGGTCTCACCAGACTTTCAAAGCTGTACCTCGGAGGCAATCAGATTCAGAATCTGACTCCCGTTTCCCGACTCACCCTGACGGAATTTTCAGCAGAAAGCAATCAGATTCGCGATCTGTCCCCCCTTTTCCGATGGACGTGGACCCAGCTTTCCGAAAAGTTCGATCTCAGCAATAACCGGATACGGGACATAGGACTGCTGACAAACCTTGCCGGCTCGGAAGTGACCGAACTCGACCTTTCTCAGAATCAAATCGTCGACATCAACCCCCTGGGATCTCTGGGTCAGTCTTCCCTCAAGGACCTGAATCTGTCAGACAACCGGATAGTCGATATCGAGCCTCTGGCACAGTTCGCTGATTCCGAGCTGACCTACCTGTACCTGACGTCGAATCAAATCAGCGACGTGTCTCCCTTGCGGGATCTCGTGCAACTGGCTTACCTGCACCTGTGGGGGAACCCCATCGAGGACAAATCACCTCTCTATGCCCTGGTGGATGCCAACCCGGATATGTATGTGGACATCGACCTTGTAAGGGTCTCTGTTTCAACGCCGGCCCCCTTGACGGAGGAGACCCTGGACGGGGCCGTACTGACCTTGACGGTGAAGGGAGGCAGGTTCAGTCGAAGAATCCCGGACATGGATCTCAAGGACATTCTGTATATAACCGGCATCAATGGAGTGGCACTCGATCCCGATGCCATTGAAAGAGTCAGTCCTACCGAGGCGACAGTAGGAATCACCTTCAACCGCAGCGTCGGCATCGAAGAAGACACCAGGCTTCTGTTGACCGTAAGGTCGCGCATGCTCGACGGGTACTTCTTTGATGATCTTGTTGTAGAAGTACCTGTGTTTACGGAAAGCTCTGGAACCGGCACCGGCCTGGCCGCCGACTTCAACAGGGACGGCGAAGTGGGTTTTTCCGATTTCTTTCTGTTTGTCGACGCCTTCGGGAGCGACGAAGGCCGTTACGACCTCGACGGCAGCGGAACTGTGGACTTCGGTGATTTCTTTCTGTTTGCGGACAGCTTTGGCAACTCGGAAAATTGAGGAGCCGGCTGGAGGTTTACCGGGGAGCCCTGGCCCGGGAATGGAGAAGAAACCCAACCTCGTTTTCATCCTGACGGACGACCGGGGGCCGTGGGCCGCCGGCTGCTGCGGCAACGACGAGATACGGACCCCCTTTCTCGACCGGCTGGCCTCGGAAGGCGGCTTCAGCCACTGGTTCGCCATGCCGGCCGGCGGCAATAACGGCCCTCGACCTAAACGTCGGGCGGATCCTCGAACGGCTGGGGCAGCTCGGTATCCGCGACAACACCCTGGTCGCCTTCAGCAGCGACAACGGGTACTCGTGCGGACACCACGGGTTCTGGCACAAGGGGAACGGCACCTTCCCGCTGAACATGTACGAGAACTCCGTGAAGGTCCCCTTCATCGTCAGCCACCCCGGCAGGATCCCCGCCGGACGGGTCAGCGAGGCGATGGTGAGCCAGTACGACTTCATGCCGACCCTGCTCGACTACCTCCGCCTGCCGGATCCGAACGACGACATGTCCCCCGGCAGGAGCTTCCTCCCCGCGCTGTCGGAGAGACGAACGACGCCGGGGAGGAGATCGTCGTCTTCGACGAGTACGGTCCGGTGCGCATGATCCGCACGCGGGAGTGGAAGTACGTCCACCGGTATCCGTACGGTCCCCACGAGCTCTACGACCTGGTGAACGACCCGGGGGAGCGGAGCAACCTGGTGGAAGACAGGTCGCGGAAGGCACTGATAGCGAACATGCGCCTACAGATGAGCGCCTGGTTCGACCGCTACGTCCTGCCGGGACTGGACGGGGCGAGGTTTCCGGTTACCGGCGGCGGGCAGGCGGCCAAGGTCGGGGAAGGGCAATGCGGTGAGGGGGCGTTCTTTCCCAGGTACGATCCGCCTCGCCGGGAGGTTTGAGTGAATGAGCGTCAGGCCGGACCCACGCCCGAACATCGTGCTGATCATGTGCGACCAGATGCGCTGGGACGCGGCCGGATTCGCCGGCAACCCCACGGTCCGGACGCCGAACCTCGACCGCCTGGCCGCGGGCGGTGTCTGCTTCGAGAACGCCTGCTGCGCTTCCCCGGTCTGTTCCCCGGCGCGGGCGAGCTGGCTTACCGGACTCTACCCGCACGCCCACCTGCAGCTGCGCAACTACGGCCCCGCCAGAATCGGGGAGTTCGGCGCCTCCCTGCCTGCCGGCTGCGTTACCGTCGGGGATGTCCTGAAAGCGGCGGGATACCGCTGCGGCATGGTCGGACCCTGGCACCTGGGGGAGGATCACCGCCCGCAGCACGGGTTCACCGACTTCTGGTGCACCTACCGTTACCTGGGGGAGCATCCCGATCCGCTGTTCGAGTACTTCCAACGGGAAGGGGTTCCCAACCTGTATGGCGCGGACGCCCCGGGGATGACCCTGTACGAAAACACCCTCGGGTTCGGAACGATCGATGACCCCCGGCAGCAGCGCACGACCTGGACCATAGACCGGTCTCTCGAGTTCATCCGGCAGAAAGGGGATGACCCGTTCTTCCTGTTCGCCAGCGTAAAGGATCCTCATCCCCTGATCCTGGTACCGCCCGAGCTGCTGGAGAACTACCCCGAGGAACGGATGCCGCTCCCTTCCTCCCTTCGGGATCCGCTCGAGGGGAAACCGGACTTTCAGAAGCGGGGAAAGTTCCGCATCCGGCCTTCGGTGACCGACGCGGAATTCCGCCGCATGACCGCCTTCTACTACGCTCTGGTCACCCACATCGACGCCCAGGTGGGGCGCATCCTCGAAGCCCTCGAAGAAGGGGATCTTTTCGACAATACGATTGTCGTATTCATGAGTGACCACGGTGAACTGCTGGGCGACCATGGATACGTCGAGAAATGCCTTATGTACGAAGCGTCGGTTCGGGTTCCCTGCCTGATTTCATGGCCTGAACAGCTGCCCGCAGGGCTGCGGGTGTCGGCGCCGCTGGCCGGGGTCGATCTGATGCCGACGCTGCTCGAACTGGCAGATGAAACTCCGCCGGCCCCGGTCGACGGGCGTTCCGTCGCAGAGGCGATACGGAACGGCCGGGAGCCGGACCCCATGCCCATTTTCGCCGAGATCGCCAGCCAGGAAGCCATCTACCACGGCGCCGGGGAGCCGGAACAGCTCGCCGCCCACGTGATGGTCCGCGACGGCAACTGGAAGTATGTCCTCAACCGCTTCGATATCGACGAGCTGTACGACCTCGACGCCGACCCGGGCGAGATGGACAACCTCGCCGGCGATGGCGGTTTCACGGAGCGGGCCGCCGCGATGCGGGGGCAGATCGCCGCGATGATCGGGCGCACCGGGCCCGGTCCTTATGAGTGGTGCCTGCGCCAAAAGCGAGGCAGAGGGATGACAGTTGAGCGCGAATAGATCCAGGAGCCCCGGAAGCGGAGGTACGGTCCACCGGTGCGTCCGGCGCGATTACAAGGAACCCGACGAGAGGTGGAACAGGAGGCAATGATTCGATGAATTCCCCGGTCCGGAATGATGCCCCGCGGCTGATTCGGCGGCAGGTTTTCCTCGGCAACCCGGACAAGGCATCGCCGCAGATCAGTCCGGACGGCGCCTGGCTCGGCTGGCTGGCCCCGGTCGAGGGCGTGCTCAACGTCTGGGCGGCTCCGGCGGAGAAGCCGGCCGAAGCCCGTCCGGTCACCAGGGACACCGGCCGGGGGGTCCGCATGTACTCCTGGACCTACTCCCCTTCCCGGATCGTCTACCTGCAGGACAGCGACGGCGACGAGAACTGGCACATATACACCGTCGACCTCGACTCCGGCGAGATCCGGGACCTGACCCCGATCGAAGGGGTGCGCGCCGAGGTTCAGCAGGTCAGCCCGCAGCATCCGCGGCATCTCCTGGTCGGCCTCAACGACCGCGACCCCCGGTTCCACGACATCCACCGCATCGACCTGGCTACCGGGGAACGCACCCTGGTGCAGCGCAACGAGCAGTTTTCCTGGTTCGTCACCGACGAGGGGTTCAACCTGCGGTTCGGCGTCCGCCAGACCCCCGACGGCGGTTCCGAGTACCTGCGGAAAACAGGGGACAACGAGTGGGTCTCCCTGTTCGCCATAGGCATGGAGGACTCGATGACCACCTGGCCCATGGGCTTCGACCGCAGCGGCAGGGTGCTCTACATGACCGACAGCCGGGCCAGGAACACCGCGGCCCTGAAATCCCTGGACCTGGACGCCGGCGCCGAGACCGTGCTGGCCGCCGACCCCCGCTCGGACGCGGGCGGCGTCATGGTCCATCCCACGGAAAAGACGATCCAGGCCGTTTCCTTCAACTACGAACGGAAGAGCTGGAAGGTCCTCGACGAGTTGATTGCCCAGGACCTGGAATACCTGGAAACGGTCGCTCCCGGCGAAATCGAGGTGGTCAGCCGCACCCTGGACGACAGCTGCTGGATCGTCGCGTACCTGCTCGACGACGGACCGGTGCGCTACTACCGGTATTTGCGCGGGCGCGGGGAAGCCCGGTTCCTGTTCACCAACCGCAGCGCCCTGGAGGGACTGCCCCTGGTGAAGATGCATCCGGCGGTGATCCCGTCCCGGGACGGGCTCGACCTGGTCTGCTATTACTCCCTGCCCCGGGAAACGGACCCGGACGGCAGCGGCCGCCCCGCCCGGCCGGCACCGATGGTGCTGATGGTGCACGGCGGTCCCTGGGGGCGGGATGCATGGGGGTACGACCCGGGTTTTCAGCTGCTGGCCAACCGCGGCTACGCCGTCCTCAGCGTGAACTTCCGCGGCTCCACCGGGTTCGGGAAGCAGTTCGTCAACGCCGCCAACCGCGAATGGGCCGGCAGGATGCACGACGACCTGATCGACGCGGTGAACTGGGCGGTCGCCCAGGGTATCGCCGACCCGGAGCGGGTGGCGGTAATGGGCGGCAGCTACGGCGGTTACGCCACCCTGGTGGGCATGACCTTCACCCCGGAGACCTTCGCCTGCGGCGTCGACATCGTCGGCCCTTCCAACCTGGTCACCCTGCTCGAGTCCATACCGCCCTACTGGGAGCCCCAGGTCGACTTGTTCGCCAGCCGCGTCGGGGACCACCGGACGGAGGAGGGCCGGGAGTTCCTGCAGCAGCGGTCACCCCTGACGCACGTCGACCGCATCCGCCGCCCCCTGCTGATCGGCCAGGGCGCCAACGATCCCAGGGTGAAGCAGTCGGAGTCGGACCAGATCGTGCAGGCGATGCGGGAGAAGGAGATCCCGGTGACCTACGTCCTCTACCCGGACGAGGGCCACGGTTTCGCCCGTCCGGAGAACAACCTCTCCTTCTTCGCGGTGACCGAGGCTTTCCTGGCGAGCTGCCTGGGCGGCCGTTACGAGCCGGCCGGGGACGACCTGGCAGGTTCCTCGATAACCGTCCCGGCCGGGGCGGAGTCCGTGCCGGGGCTGCCGGAGGCGTTGGACCGTGTCGGCGATCAGTAAACGATCTGTCGCGTCCCACGTAACTGAAAAATCCCGTGGCTCAGGCGGGATGGATCGTCGCCGGAAACGGCAAGGGATTCCTGGGACGCGACACTGGAAGGGGGCTGGCTGGCGGGAGCGGGAAGGGAATCGCCTTGCATTTTGAAACCTGGGTAAAGCGGAACGGAGCTTGCCGAAACCGGGGAGCGACAGGGAATGCACACTGACAACCTTCATGTCTGGCGGCACGGCCATACGTTCGGGCAGGATCTGAAACGGCCGGGGGAGCGCAGGACGCTGATCGTCATCGCCGTCACCGGCACCATGATGGCGGTCGAGATCGCCGCCGGAATCCTCACGGGATCGATGGCCTTGCTGGCCGACGGTCTGCACATGGCTTCGCATGCCGCGGCCCTCGGGATCGCGGCGCTGGCCTACATCTATGCGCGGCGCCACGCCCACGACCAGGGGTTCACCCTCGGCACCGGCAAGGTCAACGCCCTGGGGGGGTTCACCGGCGCCCTGCTGCTGGCCCTGTTCGCCCTGCTGATGGCCTGGGAGAGCTGCGACCGGCTCCTGCATCCGGTGGAGATAATCTTCGATCAGGCCCTGCTGGTGGCCGTAGCCGGGCTGCTCGTCAACGGAGCCAGCGCCTTCATCCTCCGGGGGGACGGCCGCCATGGGCACGACCATGGACACGGCGGCCATGGGCACGACCATCACCATCACGGGCACCACGATCACGGGCACCACGACCACAACCTGAAGGCCGCCTACCTGCACGTGCTGGCCGACGCCCTGACGTCGCTGCTGGCGATCGCCGCCCTGCTTTCCGCCAAGTATTACGGGTTGGCGTGGATGGATCCGGCGGTGGGGATCGTCGGCGCCGTGCTCGTGGCCAGCTGGTCGTTCGGCCTGCTGCGAACCACCAGCGGGATTCTCCTCGACAGGCAGGGTCCCGAATCGATCCGCGACCGGATCACCGACAGCATCGAACAGGACGGGGACAGCAAGGTCACCGACCTCCACCTGTGGTCCATCGGTCCGGATATCTACTCGGCCCTGATCGCCGTCGTGGCCCACCGTCCCGCGATGCCGGGACAGTACAAGGAGCGCATTCCCGGCAACCTCGGCCTCGTGCACGTGGCGGTCGAGGTCCATACCTGCCCGGTAGGTGCGTCCGACGCGCGCATGGAATCCATAGAATGAGCGGACGGGAACCGCGGCGGCGGGCTCCTCCTTCCGGGGAGGGTTTCGCGCAGCGAATGGCCCGGCTTGCCCAGCCGGAAAGCATGAAGACCGGGCGCTACCAGTACGGGGTGGAGACGGTGGACGGGAACGATGCCTGGGCGCTGTTCTGCGCCAGCGGGGCAGGGGATACTGCTCAGGTCAGGGCCTTGCTCGACCGCGACCCGAGGCTGGTCAACGCCCAGCACTGGTACCAGTTCCCCGTTCACATGGCGGTGCGCGAGGGTCGCGCCGAGGTGGTGGAGCTGCTGCTGCGGGCGGGGGCCGATCCCGGACAGTCGCGCTACACCGGCAACTCGTGGGACAAACTGCTTGCCGTGGCGGAGGAGCGCGGCTACCGGGAGGTGCGGGCGCTGCTGGCGGCGGCGATGCGCGAGCGCTTCGGCTACGATCCGGGGTTTGCCGCGCTGGCAGAGGCGATCAAGGACCGCGCCCGCGACCGGGTCGAGGCGCTGCTGGCCGGGCACCCCGGTTTCATCCGCGCCGCGGACGCCCTGGGAAACGGGCCGCTGCACTGGGCGGCGCTGACGCGCCAGAACGACCTGGTGGATCTCCTCGTCTCCCGGGGAGCGGACCTCGAAGCCGGCCGCGCCGACGGCCAGACTCCGCTGCTGGTCTCGCTCAACGGCGACTACTGGTACCGGACCCGCGACCTGCCCCCGGAAGCCCCGCAGGACTCCTGGACGGTCACCCGCCACCTGCTGGAATGCGGCGCCGAGTACGCCCTGAGCATTGCCTGCGCCGCCGGCGACGAGGACCGCGTCGATGCGGTGCTGGCGGCCGATCCCGCCCAGGCCCGCGACCTCGATGCCGGAAGGCGAAGTCCGCTCTCCTGCGCGGCCCGCAACGGCCATACCCGGATCGTCGAAAAACTGCTGGGCCACGGCGCCGATCCCAACCGGCCCGAGGAACTCGCGCCTCAGGGCGGGGCCCTGTTCGGCGCTTCCGCGGGAAACCACCTGGAGACGGCGAGACTGCTGCTCGAACGCGGCGCCGATCCCAACGCCGGGGTCGACTCCTCCGGCACCTGCCTGACCATCGTCGAGCACAACCACGGAGAGAAGGGCGGTCCGATGCAGGCCCTGCTGCGCGGGCACGGAGCGGTGACCCCCTCGTATGCCATGGACGACGCCGAGCTGGAACGGGCCCTGCGCGAGGGGAAGCAGGGGGTTGCGGACCCGCAACTGCTGCACGAGGTGATGGGGCGCGACAATCCCGGGCTCATCGGACTTTTCCTGGAAACCGTGCCGAATGCAGGAGAGCTTCTCCAGCTTACCGACATCTGGGGCGGCAACTACCCTTCCGACCCCGACACGATCCGCGCCCTTGCCGGCCGCGGCCTCGACCTCGACCGCCCCAACTGGATCGGCCGCACCTTCCTGCACGGCTGCGCGGAAAAGGGGGACGTCGCCGCCGCCCGCGTCTACCTGGAATCCGGGGCCGACATCGACGCGGTCGAGCTCGAGTACGGGGGCACGCCCCTGGCCGCCGCGGCGCGCGCGGGACAGGAGGAGATGGCGCGGTTCCTGCTGGAGCAGGGCGCCGACCCGGCCGCGCCTGCGCAGTCGCCCTGGGCGCAGCCGCTCCACCGGGCCGAGAAGGAGGGGCACGGGGAGGTGGCGGCGCTGCTCAGGGAGCGGCTGGGCGGGTAAGGGGCCGGTCCCCGATGAGAATTGGATTCTTGCGGGAAGGCAGGGAATGGAAGAGCAGATCGGTGCGATAATCGAGCGTGGGCCGGCGGACTGGCAGATCCTGCAGCAGGACGGGCGGGGGAAGGGGAGGATCGAGCTGCAGGGGAAGTGGAAGTTCGAGACCGCCGGACAGGTGGAGGTGCGCCTGGTGCGGGAGGATACCGGGGCGGCGGTTGCGGCCGGCTTGGACTGGCAGCCGGTACCGACCGAAAAGGGCGGCGCCTGGAAAGCGGTGTTGGAGAACATACCCGCGGGAGGGCTGTACCGGCTGGAGACGCGGCTGCGGACCGCCGAGAACCCGGCCGGGGAATGGTCGCCCCGGGGCGACATGCGGCACTTCCTGGGAACCGGGGATCTGTGGGTGATCGCCGGGCAGAGCAACTCCGCCGGGTACGGCCGCGGCCCGTACGAGGACCCGCCCGAACTGGGTGTGCACCTGTTCAGGAACAGCGAGCAGTGGGCCCTGGCCGCGCACCCCATGAACGAATCGACCGAAACCCGGCACGCCGTGAACCGGGAGGCCGCCAACCCGGGGCACTCCCCCTACCTGCAGTTCGCGCGCACCCTCAAAAGGACGCTCTCCCACCCGGTGGGTCTGGTGCAGACCTCGCTGGGGGGCTCCCCGCTCAGCCGGTGGAATCCGGACGAGCCCGGGGCCGCGGACCTGTTCGACAACATGGTGCGGTGCGTGGGGAAAGTCGGGGGAAAGGTCCGGGGGATCGTGTGGTACCAGGGGGAGAGCGATACCGGGACCGATGCCGACGCGGCCAGCTATGCGCAGCGTTTCCGGCGGGCGCTCGCCGCCTGGCGGGAAGCCCTCGCGGCCCCGGAGCTGCCGGTGCTCACCGTGCAGCTGAACCGCGTGTACCAACCCGCGGACCCGGATGCCGACCGGCGCTGGAGCCAGGTGCGCGAAGCGCAGCGGCAGGTTGCCAGGCAAACCCCGGGTGTAGGTGTGGTGCCGGCCCTCGACCTGCCGCTTTCGGACCTCATCCACACCAGCCCCGCCGGCAACATGCTCCTGGGGGAGCGGCTGGCGCAGGCGGCCCTGGGGCTGGCGTACGGCAGGCAGGTGGCCTGGAAGGCGCCGGACCTGGCCGCGGCCCGGAGGCGGGGGGACCGAGTCGAGCTGGAGTTTGCCGACGTCGAGAGTCGCATGGACAGCATCGACCCGGAGGCCGACAGCTTCCGGGTCGAGGATGAGGCGGGCGAGGTGCCGGTGACAAAGGTGGTCTACCCGCAGGACCACCGCGTCGAGCTGATTCTGGAACGGCCCCTGCAAGGGGAGCCCCGGGTCCACGGCGGCTGCGGCAAGGACCCGGCCACCGTGCCCGCGGACATGGAGCGCTTCCTGCCGATGCTGGGGTTCTGGGGAGCGGAGATCGTCTGAAAGGAGCGGAAACGTGATACCATTGATCAGCACCCTGTGCAAGGGCCCGCTCGGCGTGGCCCAGCTGCCGCGCCTGTGGTGGAAGAACCTCCTCCACCAGGCCGGGCGGCTCGACCCCGGCTACCCCCATTGCAGCGGCGGCCTCGACAAGTACGTGCTGGAGGTGCTGTGTCTCGACCAGGACAGCACCCTGCAGTTCCTGTGGGACCAGCGCCCTTCCTACCTGCAGTTCGAGGAGTGGGCGATCGCCGAAGGCACCCGGGACAACGCCCGCATCGAGCGCTGGAACAAGGCCCTGGCGCAGCGCCCCCACCATATCCCGGAAAAGATCGACGAGACCTACGGCGACATAGGCTGGCCGCAGGAGGAGGTGACCGAGGTTTCGGCGGTGCTGCTCAACTGCCTGCAGGACTGGAAGCTGTTCCACCGCCAGGTCTTCGCTCGCATCCTCACTCCCGGGGCGCCGGGCCTGTCCGGACCCGTGGCCCCCGTCCTCAGCAGCATCGACCGGGGCCCCCTGGGGATCTGCCAGCTGCCCCGCACCTGGCTCAAGACCTGCCTGCGCGCCAGGGGGCTGCTGCATCCCGACTACCCCGACTGCGCCGAGGGCAGCCTCGACCAGCGCTGCCTGCGCACCCTGCAGGTGGATGAGGACGCCGCCCTGGCGTTCCTCCGCGAGGAGCTGCCGGCCTACCTCGAATTCGAGGACTGGGTGCGGCGGGAAGGTGTCGTCGAGGAAGGGGCGGTGGCGGCCTTCAACCGGCGCCTGCTCGAGCGCGAGCACATCGCCTCCAAACAGGCGGAGATCCACGCCGCCCTGCAGCGTCCCCCGACGTGGACTTCAGGAGTGCTGCTCAACCACCTGGAGGACTGGCATTACGCCCACCAGGGGCTGGCCGGGGGTTGAGCCGCTGAAAGGCTGTGCCCGCCACGCCGGGGAGATGCAGGTTGGAACCTGTCTGCGGGTGGGGGCTTTGGCGGGGTGAGTGACGAGGTCCTCCGACCGCGTGCCGTCGAGGTTCGCCCGCCGGATCTTTTTCGTGCCGCGATCCGTCCAGTACATCTTGCCCCGGCTCCGTTACTTTTTTCGGATTTCCGCATCTGGCTGGCCTGGCACGACCCGGCCCGCTTCTACGAAGGCTCCCTGAGCAGAGGGAAGAATTCGCTTGGACAACCCTGCCTCCCCTTGCACATGGGGGAGGTGGAGTAGCTGGAGAAAACCGGACCATCAGCGTCATCGAGCTGTACTTCAGCAAGACGAGGTGCCAGGGAATTACCATCACTGTACACCGTGAAAAGGTATTTCAGTGTTGAACTATTTTTGTAGTGATTCGCGACCCAATCTGTATTTAGCCAACCCCCACGAAGTTCCTGAGATTGATGTAGCCGGGTCCAAAAACTGACCTTCCCATTTTCTTCCTCCAATAGTTGCGGATTCCAATAAAAGGATATTTGACCTTACCGGATGGTCACTGTAGTTGGACCGTGTTGGATCATCAGATGGAGGGGATATATTCCGTCCATCAACAGTACACTGGAACAATCCTATCCCCCAACGGAATTCAACCGTGCGATATTCATGCCAACGGAATTGCCCTTGCGGAATATCATTCAAGTCGTACCGTGACGAACCTGAAAAGGAAAAAAAATAGATATCTCCCTTGAGACTTGACGTCAATTTGGACACCTCCGCTATGGTGTCCGGATATACTTCCGTCATGCCGTATTGGCTTCTTTGGTCTTGGGAGAGCATTGGTTCGGAGTACAACTCCACAGAATAGCCAGCATCTTCCTCAAAATGGTAAATTCCCACGCCGCTTTCATTTCCATCTTCCAAAAATAGGAGATTGTTGTCATCCCAACGAACTGTCTTACCGGCCAAAAAGAAAGCAGGAACTGGAGGGAAATCATATGGCATTTCACTAAAAATGAAATAAGTAGATCCATTGAAAATTTCGGTGCCGGTTATTTGAACGGTAACGTAACCGAAATAATCATCACCAGCTCCACCTGAGTACCAAGCATGGACATAAGTCCATTCGTTACCGACAGCAAGAGGCAGCATTTGACTAACTGTTTCCTCTGAAAATATGGGAGTAACCAAGCATAACCATATGCCAATTACTTTGAAAAAATCCCTCGGTTTTTTGTCTTCACTGGATTTTATTGGATCATTCACCTCAATAACAGGTAAAAAAATCCCCGCCTCGATTTTTTCATTTGGCAATCCCTTCATGTACACAGCCTTCCAGGAAACGGTTGGGTTTAAACCACTTCCACGAAGTTCCGGAGATTGACGAACCTGACCCCGAAATTGGATCGTCCCATCTTGTTCCTTGACGAATAACCGCCAAAAATCGAAGCGCCGAATCATCAAAACTGATGAGATTGGTTTTTTTTGAGGGGGGGGGGGACAATATGCTTGAGTTCGTCCCCTTGGGACCGTTTCTTCTGCCTGGCGCGGGGCCGCGAGAGAGAAGTATCCCGTCTCGTCCGTGGCGGCGCCTGCGGACCCTGTCGCCTCAGGTCAGGCATCGCCCCCGCCGGCACACCTCACCGGACCACCAGTTCGGCGGCCGGCGAGCAGTTGTTCCGGGTTTCGACTTCACCGTCGACAGGTTCAACGCAGGCTCCGTAGTAGTAGGTCCCCCGGGAGGTGGGGGCTCTCAACCGGATCAGCTTGAAGCTGGTTCCCGGGGCGGACAGACCGCGCAGCGGGCGCGCGGCGACCTCGGTGTCGTAGCCGGTGATCGTCGAGTCGGTCGACCGGTAGTAGCGCAGAGTCGTCGCCGGCGCCGGGGATTCGCCGCGGTTGTGGAGCGCGACGGAAAGGGTGAAGTATTGTCCGGGAGCCGGGTTGGGGGGATTCACGGAAGGGGTCTCGGCTACCAGGTCCGGGACTTCCGGGACGACGATTTCCAGGGCGAGGCCCTGGGGTTCGCTCAACCCGGTGACGAGGTCCTCGACCCGTGTGCCGTCGAGGTTTGCCCGCTGGATTTTTTTCGTGCCCAGGTCTGTCCAGTACATCTTTCCTTCCCGCGAATCGATGGCCAGACCTGTTCCCGGGCTCCCCAACCCGGAGACTACTACGTCTTCGGCCGGGGAACCGCCGAGGTTTGCCCGCTGAATCCTGATAGTGCCCCTGTCTCCCCAGTACACCTTTCCCCTCGCCAGGTCCAGGGCCAGACTCCGGGGATTGTTCAAGCCCCGGGAAACGAGAATTCGGGAATTGGAGCCATTGAGGTTGGACCGCCCGATGTTAGATCTTTCTGTGTCCGTCCAGTACAATTTCCCTTCGGTGAGATCCAGGCCGATACCCCACACCTCCCTGTTGTCGAGGCGCTGGATGCCGGAACCGTCCAGGTTCGCCCGCATGATTCGAGAACGGCCGGCGTCCGTCCAGTACATCATGCCTTCGGCGATGTCCAGGGCCAGTCCGTTTGGGGAGGCCAACCCGGTTGTGACGAGATCTTCAACCTGGGAGCCGTCCAGATTGGACCGCTGGATCTTGTCCGTCCCCGTGTCAGTCCAGTACATCTTGCCCCCGGAAATATCCAGAGCCAGGGCGGCCGGATTTTCCAACCTGGTGGTGACGAGGTCCTCGATCCGGGAGCCGTCCAGGCTCGCCCGTTGGATCTTGTTGGTTCCAGCGTCCGCCCAGTACATCCTGCCCCGGCTCTCGGGAATTGGTTCCGTCACTTTCAGCGAAAAGTTCTGCGTGGTGAAGACCCCGCCGGCATCGCTCGCCGTTAAGGTTCCCGTGGCCCCCCCCGGCGCTATCGGACTGATCGTCAGCTGGTTGCCGGAAAGGCTCACCGTCGCTATCCCGGGGTCGTCCAACAGCACCTCGAATGTGACCTCGGTTCCCTCCGGGTCCCGGGCGGCCAGGTCGATACGCAGGGTTTCCCCCTCTTCGAGACTCTGACTGCCGACAAGGTCCAGCACAGGCGGACGATCCAGGGTGATCTCCGGGAGACCGGCGAGGTCCAAGGCCAGACCCCGCGGGGCGTCCAATCCGCTTGTGAGCAGCTCTTCGACCTGGGACCCGTCGAGGTTCGCACGAAGGATCCCTTCCCTTTCGGTCCAGTACATCTTCCCCTCGGGAATCACAAGGACGAGACTTCCCGGAGTTGTCCGGCCCCTGAGAAGAAGAACCTCGACCTGGGACCCGTCGAGGTTGGCCCGCGCAATCTGGTTTGCGAGCCAGTCGACCCAGTACATCTTCCCTCCCGCAAAGTCCAGGTTGAGTCCCCACGCACCTGGCAATCCGGTGGCTAAAAGGACTTCCACCCGTGAGCCGTCGAGGTTGGCCCTCTGGATCTTGTTCGTTCCGTGGTCCGTCCAGTACATCTTTCCCCCGGCCACGTCCAGGGCCAGACCCGCTACCTGAAACAATCCGACAGTAACGAGATCTTCGACCTGGGACCCGTCGAGGTTGGCGCGCTGAATCTTTGGCTCCGCAATCGCCTTCGCCCAGTACATCTTGCCCCCGTCCACGTCCAAGGCAAAGCTCCATACATCGCCGTATACCTCGGTAACGAGGTCCTCGACCTGGGACCCGTCGAGGTTGGCGCGCTGGATCTTGTTGGTCAGCCGGTCCGACCAGTACATCTTGCCACCGGCCAGGTCCAGGGCGAGGTCCGTCGGCTCCTCCAACCCGGTGGTGACCAGGTCTTCGACCTGGGACCCGTCGAGGTTTGCCCGCTGGATCTTTGCAGAACCCCAGTCCACCCAGTACATCTTCCCCTCAACGACAGGGACCAGGGGTTCCCCGATCCCTGGAGGGAGCGACGGGTTTGCCGGGTCGACGCTGTAGGTGGCGATGAGGTAGACGTCGGCGACGTCGATGCGCCCGTCCCGGTTTACGTCCCCCAGGGTGATGTCCCCGTCGTTCGGGAGGGTGGTCGTCGGATCGATGCTGTACAGCGCCACCAGGATCGCGTCGAGGAGGTCGACGCGGCCGTTGGCGTCGACATCCCCCAGGATCCTGGTCCCATTGGCGGCCGCCTTCATCGCCGCCGTGCCTGGAGTGCCGGCTCGCGCCTCGACCGTGATCTCCACCGGCCAGGGGCCGGCCCGAAAGTCCGGGTCGACGTGCGTGGCCACGCCGGGGCCCGAGACGGTCAGCCCGTATACCGGCGCGGGCGCCTCCTGTCCGGCCGGAATCCCGGAGGCTGTGGCACCTCCCGAAACAGCCGCGGGGCCATCGAGGAGCACCATCCGCCGGGTGCCGCTGGTTGCGCCTCCCCTGAGACGGTAGAGGTAGACCCCCGCGGCCACGGGGCGGCCAGCAGAATCGGTGCCGTTCCAGGCCGCGGTGTGCAGGCCGGCCTGCTGTTCCTCGTCCACCAGGGTGGCGACGCGCTGCCCGAGGAGGTTGAAGACCTCGAGGCGCACGCGAGCCGGCGCCGGCAACTGGTAGGGGATGGTGGTTGAGGGGTTGAACGGATTGGGGTAATTCTGGAACAGCTCGAAGCGCCGGGGCAGGGCACCTGTTTCCCAGGCCTGGTGCGGGGCGGCAAGAGAGAAGTAGCCCGCCTCGTCCGTGGCGGCGCCGAGGGAACGGGTCGGATCGGCCAGATCGTAGAGCCGCACCTGCACCCCGGCAGCGGCCTGCCCGGAGGCGAGCCGCACCCAGCCCTCTACCTGCGGCCCGGACGCCGCCGCGGCGCCGACACCGATCAGCAGGCCGCAAAGGCCTCCGGCCGCCAACAGCGCTATCCGGCTCCTATGGTTCATGGCCACCAACTCTTCGGCTACCCCGGAAGATCCAGCTGCGGGTTCCTGGGATTACCCCGCCTGTGCCACGGGAAAACCCATGGGTCAAGGGGTTAGTGTAGGGGAGTCACCTGCATGGGAAAAGGCGACGACGCCGCGAAATGGAGGGCAAATCGGTGTTCGGCCCGCCTGCACGGGATTTAAGCTGTTCCCCTTTGCCGAAGATCCGAAAAGGCCGGATTATCCCGGTGGATTTCCAGATGAAGAGTCGGACCCGGAGACACTTCGCTCCCGTGCGGGCGCAGATTCGACCACCCTTCGCACCTGTCCAGGCTCCAGCGCTTCAAAGCGATGAAAGAAACGGAATAACGGGAGACGTCATGAAGAATCGAGAAGTTGCGGGCCGAAGCAGAAGCGGTCTCGCCTTACGCCGCCTGCTCCACGCCAATGCGGCCGGAAGAGCCCCATGACCTGCCGGGTTCCGTATGAGCGGATGCGCGCCGAGTTCCTGCGGGCCCTGTCCGCCTCCGGGTTCGACGAGGAGGACGCGGCAACCCTGGCCCGGGTGTTCGCCGACAACACCTGCGACGGCGTGACCTCCCACGGGATCAACCGCTTCCCCGGGTTCGTCCGGGACGTGCGCGAGGGGCTGATCGACCCGTCGGCCCGGGCGGAACGAGCGGCCGCCCTCGGAGCGCTGGAGCAGTGGGAAGGGCACCGCGGCCCCGGCATCCTCAACGCCCTCGCCTGCATGGACCGGGCCGTCGAGCTGGCCCGCGAGCACGCGGTCGGCGCCGTGGCCCTGCGCAACACCGGCCACTGGATGCGGGCCGGCACCTACGGCCTGCGGGCGGCCGCGGCCGGCTGCATCGGCATCTGCTGGACGAACACGACGCGCCTGATGCCCCCCCACGGCTCCGCGGAGAAACGCCTCGGGAACAACCCCCTGGTGATGGCGGTCCCGGTCCCCGGCGGCGACCCCGTGCTCCTCGACATGGCGGTGAGCCAGTTCTCCGGGGGGCGCGCCCAGATCCACGAGCGCAGCGGCGAGCCCCTGCCGGTGCCGGGCGGGTACGACGCCGGGGGCAGGCTGACCACGGATGCAGCCGCCCTGGAGAACCCCCTGCCGGTCGGCCTCTGGAAGGGCAGCGGCCTGGCCCTGTGCCTGGACCTGGTGGCCGCGCTGGTCTCTGGTGGGCGGACCACCGCGGAAATCTCGAAGGAGTCGAGGGAAGAAGGGGTGTCGCAGCTGTTTCTTGCCATCGATCTGGCACGGGTCGGAGACCCGGAACGAGTGCAGCAGGCGGTGCAGGAGTCGCTGGCCGACCTGGCCTCGGCCGCTTCCCTGCCCGGAGAGCGGGTCGTTTACCCGGGGCAGCGCAGCGCCGAGCGGCGGCGCAAGGCCCTGCGGCAGGGCGTGCCGGTGGAGCGCCGCTTCTGGGAGGAGGTGCTGGCCCTTCAGAGCTGAAGGGCCGCCATCAGCTCCTCGTTGTACCCGACCAGCAGCCGGGGGCCGCTGCGGATCGTCGGCGCCCGCAGCTTCCCGGAGCGGCCGAGGAGCAACTCGAGCAGTTCGCCGCCGGAGGGACGGTCCTTCTCCAGGTCGAAGGGGAGCACCTTCCGGCCCCTGGCGACGAGCAGCTCCCGCACCCCTTCGAGAAGAGCCAGGGCGGCTTCTCCCTCCACGGGATCCTGCGACGCGCTGCGGACTTGCCCTTCTTCGAACCTTCCCTGCGCAAGGAACTCTTGCGCCCGCTTGCAACTCGTTCAGCCGGGGCGGTGGTAGCGCCACTCGATTCGTCGTGTCATGGCTCCCTTTACAGATCGTGAATGGTTGCTTCGAGGGTCTCCAGATCCACGATGGAAACCGTCGATTTCCCCGTGGTCCAACCCCCGGTTTCCCCGGGGTTCAGCAGAAGGGATCTGCCCTTGCGGACGTCGATCTCGTGGGTGTGTCCGTAAACGACGAGGTCGAATTCCCCGCTTTCAGCTATCGGGATGGCGAGCTCCGGGTAGTGCATGACCGCGATGTTCCTGTCGCCGACCGATACGCTCGCGAGGTTGGGATGGACCTCCCCGATGGCTTCGAACCGCTTCGCCAGCCCGATCCGTTCGCCGTCGTTGTTCCCGAAGACTCCGACGACCCGGCAGTCGAGGCCGGACAACGGGTCTACGGCGAAGGGGGCGATGAAATCGCCTGCATGGACCACCAGGTCGGTCCCGGTTTCGTTGAAGAGCGCGACAGCCCGTTCGACGTTCGGGACGTTGTCGTGGCTGTCGGACATGACGCCGAGTTTCATTTCGATTCCTTTTGTTTTCAGTGTTTACAGTATCCGGGGAACCGTAAAGCAAAACAGGTATGGGCAATGGAGAAAGAGGAGACATCGCGATGCTGTCCGATCTGGAAGCAGGGCAGTTCAGGACGTTCGGGTTCATCGTTCTGAGGAGCTGCCTCGGCGAAACCGAGGTAAAGGACCTCCAGAAGGCGCACGACCGGGTCATTGCCAGGGCACCGGCCTACGACTATTTCGCCCGGAACGGTACCCGCATGCTCAGCCCGTTCGTCCAGGCCGACGATGCCTTTGACAGGTTGATCGAGCATCCCGGCGTGATGGAGGCCATGCGCGACATCTGGGGGACGGAGTGCCTGTACACCGCCGCCAGCGACATGTGGGCGAACCGGGACGACACCCCCTGGCACACCGACGGTCAGCCCGGGCGGCAGGCGGTTACGCTGAAGACCGCCCTGTACCTCGACGAGCAGGACAGGGACCTCGGCTCGCTGAACGTGGTTCCCGGCAGCCACTATCCGGAGTTCTCCGCGGCCCTGTTCCGCTCCTGCGGTTGCTGGGACAGGGGAAGGCCCCGCCTGCGCCTCGATCCCCATTCCATTCCCGGGGCGGTTTCCCTGCGGACGCGGCCCGGAGACGTGGTGTTGTGGGACAACCGCCTGTGGCACTCCGCCTTCAGGCGCAGGGACGGCCGTCCGCGGCGGACCCTGTTCATCGGCTACATGCCCGACCCCCGGGACGACCTGCTTGCGGTCAGGGATCTTCGCGCGAAGGTTGAAGAGCATTTGAGCGAGGACCAGCCGTTCGTTTACAGCAGGGAGATGCTGCGAAAGGGAGCTGCGGGGCGGGAGAAGATGGCGGCGCGGCTGGAGGAACTGGGAGTGGAGCGGGTTCGGGAGGGGTAACTTCCCGCGCGGTTCCCGGAGCCGGCCACCTGTTTGCGCTGCCGGGAGCCCTGCCTGTACCCTCCGGTTCCCGTTGGCCGAAACCGGGGCCGGCCGACTGAGGGGGGATCCCCCGAACGGGTACGGCCGCGCAGGGGCGGCCTGCTCGGGGAACGCGATTGAACGCCCGGCCGGTGCCCGACCCCTGCGGACCGCGGGCAAAGGATCCCCGATTCTGAAAGGAGCGAAGTTCCCGATGGGCTGTTTCCAGTTGCAGGAGCGGGGCTCGAACGTGCGCACCGAGCTGCTTGCCGGATGCACCACGTTCCTGACCATGTGCTACATCATCTTCGTGAACCCGCTGATCCTGGCCGGCACCGGGATGGACCCCGGGGCGGTGCTGGTGGCGACCTGTCTCGCCGCGGCCTTCGGGTCCGCGGTCATGGGCCTGTACGCCAACTACCCGATCGCCCTGGCCCCGGGGATGGGGCTGAACGCCTACTTCGCCGCTGTCGCGGTGGGCACGCTGGGCCTGCCCTGGCAGGCCGCGCTCGGAGCGGTGTTCTGTTCCGGGGTCCTGATGCTCGTCCTGTCGGTGCTCCCGGTGCGCGAGTGGGTCGTCAACAGCATCCCGCGTTCGCAGAAGATGGCCATCGCCGCGGGAATCGGATTCTTCCTCGTCGTCATCGGGCTCCGCAACGCCGGGGTGGTGGTGGCCAACGAAGCGACACTGGTCGGCCTGGGCGACCTGATTCAGTGGACGGTGGCGCTGGCCGCCCTCGGATTCATGGGAATCGTCGCGCTCGAGCACCGGAAAGTGCCCGGCTCGGTGGTGATCTGCATTCTGGCGGCATCGCTGGCCGGTTGGATCGGGGGGCTGTCGCCGGCGCCCGAATCCGTGGTGTCCACGCCCCCTTCCCTGGCCCCGACAGCGTTTCAGCTGGACATCGCCGCGGCGCTCGAGGTCGGCCTGCTCGCCATCGTGTTCGCCTTTCTGATGGTGGACCTGTTCGACACCAGCGGCACCCTGGTCGCCGTGCTCAACGAGGCGGGGCTGACCGACAGGGACGGGCGCGTTCCCGGGCTGCGCCGGGCCCTCGTGGCCGACAGCTCCGCCACCATATTGGGGGCCCTGGCGGGCACGTCGACGGCGACGTCCTATATCGAGAGCGCCGCCGGAGTGCGGGCGGGCGGCCGCACCGGACTGACCGCCCTGGTCGTGGCCGGACTGTTCCTGGTGGCGCTGGTGTTCGCGCCGGTGGCGACCGCGATCCCCGGATACGCTACCGCTCCGGCGATCATCTTCGTCGGGTGCGTCATGGCGCGGGCGCTGCGGCACGTGGAATGGGACGATCTGACCGAGGGGGTTCCCGCCATCGTGACCGCGATCGCGATGCCTTTCACCTATTCGATAGCCACCGGTATCGGCCTCGGATTCATCTCGTACGCGGTCATCAAACTGCTGGTGGGACGCCGCCGCGAGCTCAACCTGGCGGTGGTCACGGTGGCGGTGCTGTTCGCGATCCGGTTCGCGGTGAGCTAGGGATCTGAGCGGGCAAGAAGCGTTACGAACGCGGGGCGCCGGATTTACGCGGAATTTGCGCGCGCAGGCACCAGATTTCATCGGCGAAGGGATCCGGGGCATCTTCTGGGAGTTGCGCCTCTGAAATCGTCCGCTTCCAGGCTGAAGCGGACGGTTCCGGACGGTTCGGGCTCGGGCGGCACTAATACGGGATGTGCCCCTCCATATCCCGCCATTCCCGGAAGACCGCCGCCGCCTGCCCGGGAAGCAACTGCCGGGAGGGGATCCGGCGTTCCGCCCCCGGCAGTTGCAGTTCCCGGTAGATGAGCTCGTCGTCGAAGCCCAGTTCCCTGGCGTCTTCGGCGGTATTCCCGAAATAGATCCTCTCGATCCTCGCCCAGTAGATGGCGCCCAGGCACATGGGGCAGGGTTCGCAGCTGGTGTAGATCTCGCATCCCTCGAGGTGGAAGCTGCCGAGCCTCGAGGCCGCCTTCCTGATCGCCATGATCTCCGCGTGGGCGGTGGGGTCGTTGCTGGCGATCACCTCGTTGTATCCCTCCGAGACGATCCGACCGCCCCTGACGATGACGGCGCCGAACGGCCCGCCTTCCCCCGCTCTCATGTGAACCCGCGAAAGCTCTATGGCCCTGCCCATGAATTCCTGCTGCATCCCGGTGTCTCCCTCCCTTGAAGATAAGCCTGTCCGTACCGGATCCCTCCTTGCAGCGGGACCCTTGGGGTTGGGAACCCGGCGCAATGACAGTGTGTCTTGTACTCATCGGTGGCAATAAAAGAAAGGAGCCTGAATCATGCGTTATCTCCCTCTTTTTATCCTGGCAATGGTTTTGGGATCCTGTAGCGAGGATCCCCTGTCCGGACGGGTGGAGAAACTGGAACAGCGGATCGACGAGCTCGAAGCAGAACAGGAGGAGGAGCGAAACAGCCTGATGGAACGGCTGGATCAGGTCGCGGTGACCGCGGACAATGCGGATGAAGTGAATGAAATCAGGGCCAAGCTTGGCCAGACGGATATCTCACCCCCGGAGTTCGAGAGACTCCGGGACCGCGTCCAAGCACTGGAGCGCCTGATCGGCGACTGGAGCCAGGTCGTCAACGGCATGCAGCGCTCCGTCTACGCCGTGATTCACGCCGTGTTCGTTTCCGAGGACGACATTATTTTCACCTTTGTCGGAACCGGCTTCGCGATAACCAGGGAAACTATAGTTACCAACGGGCATATCATAGACGCACTTGTCCAGCTGGACGATCAATTCCAGGGTTTCAACGAGAGATTCGGTACTGACCTGGCAGCCGAATGGCTTGTCGTGCAAAACTTGACTTCTTCTCTCGTACCCAGGTGGAACTATTTCTTTATAAGCCAGTACAGTACACACGGGCTATGGGACCCTGCCGATCTCAGCTCCCCGGATGTAGGAGCGCTGCATGTTCGGGAAGGGTCGATGCCCCGGTTGATTCCTCTGGCGACGGTATCGGAAGCTTTGCGGTTGAAGGTGGGTTCACGGGTAGCGACGCTGGGGTTTCCCGGCGAACTGCAGGGAGGGAATCTCGATCACCTCTATCCCATCGCGACATTCAAGGACGGCACTGTCAGCGCCGTGCGTCCCCCGTTTCAGGGCGAACGCTACAGCGCGCGCGATGCTTATGTCGTTCAGCACAACCTCGATCTGTCGGGCGGCACCAGCGGCAGCCCCATCTTCGACGAGACGGGGAAGGTTCTGGCGGTCAACAATGCCGGCATATCCAATGTCGTCCTCACCCTGGGAGGAGCTCCTGCCCGCATCTCACAGGCAGCCCTCGGGTTCGGTATCCGCGCCGACAAGATCCACGAGCTGCTCGACCAAGCGGGGTTCGCTGCCAAGGCGGTGGCAACTGCCGAAACCCCCGGCATTTCCGAGGTCCTGGATGGCAGTGAGATGAGTTCCTTCGACATCGGTACCGTAGAGGACGACCTGACGGAACGGCTGACCCGGGCAGTCTTCTCACCATAGCCTGTGCGGGCCCGGGGACCAGCCCTCCGCTACCTGATTTCGTCCTCCCAGCGCCGGTACATCTCGGGCCGGCGGTAATGGCGGAAGAACATCGTCGTGTTCCTGCGGCTCTCATCGATGGCCGAGGCGCTGAGGTCGGCGACGATCATCTCCTCATCGCTGCCGCTGCTCACCTCGGCGATGACGGCGCCGAGGGGATCGCAGATGAAGGTGACCCCCGAGAAGGTGCGGCCCGCCCCGTTGTCGCCGACGTGATTGCAGATGGCGACGAAGACGTTGTTGTCGTAGGCGCGGGCGGGAACGTAGCGCATCCAGCGGGCACGCTTCTCCGCGGGGGTCTCCAGGGGCGAGGCGTGGGGAAGGAAGATCACCTCGGCCCCTTTCTCGGCCAGCAGCGCGCTCAGCTCCGGGAAGTGGGAATCGTAGCAGATCTCGATTCCGTAGCGGGCCTTCGGGTGGTCGAACACCGGAAGGTCGTCTCCGTGGCGCCAGGTGCCGATCTCGAGATCGGGGACGTGGGTCTTGCGGTAGTGGCCGGCGTACCCCTCGGGGCCGCAGACGACCTGGGTGTTGTAGACGATGCCGCTGGCGTCCCTTTCGAGGATGCCGGCCAGCAGGGTGATCCCGCAGCCGCGGGAGATCTCTTCGAGCCTGCCGAGGGATTCCCCTTGGAGCGGCTCGGGTTCGGGCGTCGAGGTGTCGCCGGCGTTGTACCCGCACACGCACAGCTCGGGAAAGCAGGCGATGTCGACGTTCTGCGCCGCGGCTTCTTCCGCGAAGCGCTCGATGGTTGCCAGGTTGCGTTCGTGTTCGGCGACGCGGCAGTTCATCTGCACCGCGGCGATGCGCAGGTCCTGCATGGTATCGGTCCCTCCTTCCGGGTGGTCAGCGGGCGGGCCAGAGTTCGTCTGCCGTCCACTTTGCCATGTGATTGAAGTCGAGGTCGGCAAGCATTTCGCTCGTGTCCACAAACAGCGTCACCGGCGGCTTCGTTCGGGTTTGTAGTCGAACTCCTCGCCCCAGTCGAGTTTTCCGAAAAGATCGAGGAGCCGTTCCTGCTCTCTGCGCGCGATGAACTCCCGCAAGGCGCGGTTGACAGTCGCCTTCTTCGTCTTCTCGCCGCCGACTTCCAACGCCTTGTCGAGCAGCATCGGGTCTATCGCCAGGTTTGTCGCCATTGTGTTTCCTCCTTCACATATAGTCACACATCACTAATCCCGGGCAAGCGATACGGACAAGTGCGCGCGGCATTCGGACGAATGAGCCGGTCCGTCCGGCCTCGAGGGGTTTTCGCGGGGCTGGGAAAGTCCCGGGCTCGAGCCGGGCCGGCTCCCGGAGTGCCTCCCGCGAGGGCAGCAGGGATCGCTTGTGGTACATGATCCTTCACACCCTATTTTCTGGTTTTTCGGAGAACGCCATGGCCATTTCCACCATCCAGCAGCAATACCTGGCAGACGGTTTCTTCCTGGCCGCAGAGCCCGTCCTGCCTGCCGGCGTCGTGCAGGCCGCCGTCGCCGGCATGGACGCGGTGCGCGAGGGCCGCTACGACGCCGGACAACCTCCCCATGGCTCGCGCTGGAGCCCCGGGGACGACCCGAACGAGCTGTGCAAGATAGAGCTGCCGCAGCAGGCCGACCTCGGCATCCGCGCCCTGGTCAGCCACCCCGACCTCGGCCGGTGGTGCGCCCGGGTAACCGGCGCCCGCATGGTGCAGGTCTGGTGGACGCAGCTGCTGTACAAACCGCCCCAACCCGAGGAAGGGAAGGCGGAGCTCAACATCGGCTGGCACCAGGACCGCCACTACTGGCAGGTGTGGGAGGAGGGCAGCGAGCTGTTTACCGCCTGGGTTGCCCTGAGCGACGTGACCGCCGATTCAGGCCCCATGCGCTTTGTGCGGGGTTCGCACGAGTGGGGCCTGCTGGACGACGGCGGTTTCTTCCGCCAGGACCTCGACGACCAGCGCGCGGCCATTCCCGTGCCCGAGGGGAGGTCCTGGGAAGAGGTGCCCGCCCTTCTGCCTCCTGGCGGCGCCAGTTTCCACCACTGCCTCACCTTCCACGGCAGCGGTCCCAACCGCTCGGCAGGACCCCGGCGCAGCCTGGCCATCCACATGCGCACCGAGAAGTCCGCCCCCGTCGGGGACCGCCACGAAGGCCTTACCGCGTTCCTCGAAGACCCGGACCGCAATCCCGTCATCTACCGCGAATAGCCAGTGGACCCCGTCCTGGAAAAGCTGGGGGTGGGGCCGGGTACCTTGCCCAAGCGCCATCTGCAGGAACTGGACCGGCAGGGGTTCACCGTTCTGCCCGGCATCATCGAACCTGCCTGGCGCGCGGAGCTGGCCGAGGCTTTCGAGCGCCTTTCCGGGGAGGAGGGAGACCAGGCCGGCAGCGAAGTGGGGCTGACGCCCGGGGTGCGCCGTCTTTCCGACCTGGCGAACAAGGGGGAGGTGTTCGACCGCGTCTATCTCCACCCGGCGCTGCTGCGGGCGGTCTGGCACGTCCTGCGGCGGCCCTTCAAGCTGCACTCCCTCAACGGCCACGACCCCCTGCCCGGCCGTGGAGAGCAGCAGCTGCACCCGGACTGGGGCGGCGACCGCACTGCCTTTCACGTGGTCAACTCCATGTGGATGCTCGACGGGTTCACGGCCGGCAACGGGGCCACCCGCGTGGTGCCCGGGACGCATCTGCTGCCCGAGAAGATCGAGGCCTACGTCGAGGACCGGACGGCCCCCCGGGAGGACGAGGTCCAGCTGACCGCCCCGGCCGGCTCGGTCGGCATCTTCAACGGCAGCCTGTGGCACAGCTGCAGCCGCAACCGGACGGGCGCGAAGCGGCGCACCCTGCACTGCGCCTTCATCGCCCGCGAGCACCCGCAGCAGACCGACCAGAGGGAGTACCTGCGCCCGGAGACGGCTCGGCGCCTGGGTCCGTTGGCCCGCTATGTTCTGGATGTATGAATCGGTTGCAAAGAGGCGCGCGTTGAAGGGCCGAGCAGCCGGCGGCCCTGCAAACCGGTGAAGGACAGCACCCCTTACAGGAACAGACGGGCCCAGCGCACCTCCATGCAGGAGTCGTCGCCGGCGTAGTAGACGACCATGACGCCGCCGTCCGGCAGGGCCGCTGAAAAGGGCAGGCCGAAGCTCCACAGCCCCATCTCGGCCAGCAGTTCGCCGGTGTCCTCATGCCCGGCAGCGGAAGGGGAGCCGCCGGCTGTCTGGCGGTACAGCTCCACCTCGGTGGCGGCGTCAAAGGGGGCGTCGGCGGCGGTTGCCAGGCGGGCGCGGATCGAGCGCGACCCGAAGCGGTCGACCCAGGCCAGGACCACCCGTCCGTCCGGCAGGATGGCCGGATGCGCCGCCTGGTCGGCGAAACCGAGGTCCTCGGCGGCGGACCAGGTCGCTCCTTCATCCGCGCTGAGGCGGCGCCGGATGTTGAGATACCGGGTCGTCTCCCGGTCGTAGGTCCAGGTGAAGGTGGCCAGGCGGCCGTCGGGAAAGAGGCCGGCGCGCTGGTCCCAGTGGAAGATGCGGCCGGTGGGGTCCTGGCAGGTGGTGACCGGATCGCCCCAGGTCCGGCCCCGGTCTTCCGAGTACAGGTACACCACCCGCTGCAGCCACCTGCCCCGGTCCTCATAGGTCTTGTTGGTCTCGATGCTCAGGGCGAGCCGGCCGCTCGGCAGGACCAGCACGGGGTTGGTGAGGCTCGGCGGGCCGACGTCCGCGGGGACGGGCACGGGGCGCCACCCGGACCAGGTGCGCCCCAGGTCGTGGGAATCGGCCAGGACGACCTCCATCGGCAGGCAGCCCTCGGTCTCCTCGTTGAACAGGGGCTGCCCCGGGAAGGTCTGGCGGTCGACCCACATGGCGGCCAGCAACAGGCGGCCGTTCCCCAGGTCGGTGATGTACCCGACCCTGAGGGAACCCTCGAGCCCGTTCAGGGTCGTGGCGAAAGGGGATTCGGGCGCGCCCCAGGAATTCCCGCCGTCCTCCGAGCGCCTCAGCTCGACCGTGCCGTCGGCCGAGTCCTTGCCGCTGCCGGCGCGGTAGCTGGCCAGCAGCGATCCGTCGACCAGCGGGATGACCGCGGGAAAGGTCGAAAAGGCCCGCCGGGTGCCGGGCAGGCCGCGGTTGATGGTGCCCTGATCGCTGATTCTCATTGTCGACATCCCAGGTTCAGCCGTTCACTCGGGGAAGGTTGCGGTGTTGGCGGCCCCCTTCAGTTGGGACGATGACGGAAAATAAGGTCGGAAGAAACTGTGTTTCTGCGTGATGAGGTACCACTGGATTGCCAGGATGCGCAAAGAACCACGCCTGGCGCAACCGCGGACGCCTCTTACCTTCCCGGATCGCTTGTTCTTCGACCGCACGGATGTCCACTGAGACAGGGATGGATGAATAGGTACCCAAGGAATCGACCATGGTTTTGACCACGGAAACCCACCTGCGGCAATACCGCGAACAAGGCTACTCCCTTGTCGAGGAACCGATTCCCGGGGACCTGGTCGAAGCCGCGCGGCAGCGCACCATGGAGATCGCCGAGGCCTTGCCCGACTGGCCGGCCAGGCACTTCCAGGTCCTCGATCCCGGCCGCTATCAATCCCCCGGGGGCGGCCCTCTGCCGGGCGGCATTCAGCAGCCGGCCGGCCGGGAGGAGGTGTTCGCCCGGATCGCCGACCATCCCCGCCTGATCGAGGCCATGGCGGCCCTGCTCGGGGGCCCGGTCGAGCGGTTCACCGACCAGGTAGGGGTCAAGCACGCCGCCATCGTCGAAGAGCAGGGAAGCCGCAGCTATTTCCACCAGGATTCCTTCTACTGGAGGATAGATCCGGAGCTGGGCTGCAACTGCTGGATCCCCCTGACCGAGGTCGGGGTGGAAGCGAGCGCCCTCGCCGTGATGCCGGCCAGCCACCGGGGCTGGCGCCTGATCGAGCACGAGTCCTACTACGACGATCCGCCGATGTGCGCGCTGGGGGAGGACGGCTTCCGGCCCTTCAAACGCCACCGGGTGCCGCCGGAGCAGGTCGATTCAACCCGCGAGAAGCTGATCGACACCAGGCCCGGAGACGGGCTGTTCTTCAGCAACTACACCTGGCACCGCAGCGAGCCGAACCGCAGCGGCCGCACCCGGGCTTTCTACGCCATAGCCTACCAGCGCCGCCAGTAGAGGGGGGTCCCCCGGTTGCCCGCGCCTGGTGCTCCGAGCCGGGGCTTACCCCGGGTAATCGTACTTCCGGTTGCGGCTGATGTAGTCGATCCGCCCGTCAACGAATTCGGCTACCGTCTCCAGCGGGCTGTCCGCGAACAACTCCTCCGTTCCCCTGGGAAACAGCAGCGGCTTGTCCGTGCCCCACCAGTGCACCCAGTGGATCATGGCGATCATCGGGCGCGGCTGGCCGCTCAGGTTGGGCATGCCGCGGTGCCAGAGGCGCATGTCGCGGATCAGCACGCTGCCGGCCGGCACCGTCGGCTGCAGGGGCCGGTGCTCGCCGCGGAGGCGCTCCTCGATCGCCGGCGGCAGCTTGATGTCGCTGTCGTCGATGGCGCGGGTGGTGTCGAGGTGGGTGCCTGGCCAGAGCTCGGTGCTGCCGTTTTCCGGGGTGGCGTCGACGACAGGCACGTTGACGACCAGGCTGTAGGCCGGCGTCGCCGCCTCGAGACCGGGCCAGAGCTGGCCGGCGTCGACGTGGAGCGGTTGCCGGGTGGTGTTGGGCAGGCAGGTGTTGCCGCTGTAAAAGGCGTTCTTGACCCCGTCCCCGAGAACCGCCCGGGTAACCTCGACGACGAGGTCGTTGACCAGCACGTCGCGGAAGAGATAGGGCGGGAAGGGGGGCGGGTCCTGCTGCAGGTGGCCGTCGTTGAACTGGTAGGGGACGTCGGCCAGGGCGAGGATCTTGTCGACGTCGGCGAGCATGCGCTCGCGCAGCGTTTCGATATGCGCGGGATCGATGGCCCCGTGAAGGACGACGAAGCCGTCCTCCTGCAGGGCGGCGACCGCCCGTTGCAGGTGCTCCGGTTTCAGTTTGCGCGCGCTGTGCTCGGCCGCGCTCAGTTCCAGTTCGGTCATGACCTCATGCCCGGCGGGACCGGTGGTGGCTGGCGTTTCGCACCAACCCTACGCCGGTGCGGAGTGCCGGGCAAGGCGCTGAAGTTTTCCTGCTCCGTGGAAAGATCCCCTTCCGCAGCCACACGACAGTTGCTGAAACAGGCGGTTCTCGTATTCTGATTTCATCTTCAGGCTCTCTTTCGGATACGGTTCAGAGTGACTGAAAGGAAATACCCGGGTTTCCTGGTGCGCATCGCCAGTGCTCTGGTCGACTCGCTGGTATGTACCCTCGGGTCCGCCGCTCTACTTCTCCTGGTTCTTCATCTCGATGCAGGCATGAGCACGGAAGCGCTGCTGAGGCTTTTCCTGTTTGTGTGGTTTCCTGGGAGCGTGGCGGCGAGCCTGGGCGGTCTTGCCTTCCTGAATGCTGGAGGACGCAGGTCGCCCGGAAAGATCCTCTTCGGACTGGCGGTCGTGGACCGGCTGTTTCGGCCTGTCTCGTTTCGCCGCAGCCTGCTTCGCACCCTCGTTCATTCCCTTCTGCTCGGGTCCTCCTTTCTGCTGATTCCGTTTACACGAACCAGGAGAGGCCTGCACGACCTGATCGGCGGAACCTTCGTCACCCGCACCCGGCCCCCGTTGCGGTGTGAGCGGCTGATTGCCCTGGCCGCCCTGGCATTGACGGTCTGGATCGACGCGGCCGTCGCCGGAGAGCTCAACCGGTATCTGCAGAGTTTCAGGATTTCATCCGGCTCCATGGAGCCTGCCCTGCTTCAGGGCGACAACATCACTACCGACACGCGATGGGCCCGCACCTTTGAGCCGCGCCGAGGGGATATTGTCGTTTACGAGCACCCCAGGAACCCGGGGAAGAAGGTGGTCAAGCGGATCATGGGCCTGCCCGGAGAAAGGATTACCCTGCGCGACACCGTGCTCTACATAGACGGGAAGCCATTGCCAGGGGATCCGGGCGTCTACCGAGGGCCTCGACATGCCGGGATGGGGATCCCGGAGCCGTTCAAAGTCCCACAGGACCACTACTTCCTCCTCGGGGACAACCGGGACAACAGTTCCGACAGCCGTATCCATGGACCGGTTCCGCACGCCCTTCTGCACGCCAAGGCGGGGATCGTGTACCTTTCGATCGGCGATGAACATTCCGTCCGCTGGTACCGCTTCGGACACCTGGTCCGCTGATCAGCGGCCGCTGCCTATCGAAGAGGTGGTTAATGGAACTGCATGTTGCCAGCCGAAAGATAATGGCGTCGATATTCGCAACGATTCTCGGCCTTTAGGGGACCGCCTACGGTCAGCCTTCGACCGATACCGACAAACTTTACTGGACCACCATGACTTACCCTCATTTTATCAAGCGGGCCGATCTGGATGGTTCAAATTCCGAGATCATCGTAAGAAAAGGCCCCAAGGCATTGGATCTCGCCCTGGACCTGGCAGGCGGCAAGGTGTACTGGATTGAAGACCGCGGCACGATTCGCCGGGCGGATCTGGACGGCTCCAATGTCGAAGATCTTGTAGAGGGTGTTGGTGCAGGGCAAACTTCCCTCGATGCAGGGCAAATTTCCCTCGATGCGGACAGGGGAAAGATGTACTGGTCAAGTGCTGCAACGATCCAACGAGCAAATCTGGACGGCTCCGATGCTGAAACCTTGATTTCACTAACCGAGCAATACGGCCCTGTCGAAACCCTTGCTTTGGATGTTGCAAATGCAAAGATGTACTGGCACTGGCTCAATCTCGATTCCGGGGATAATGGTGATTCGGGGATCCGGCGGGCGAATATGGACGGCTCAAACGTCGAAAACCTGGTGGCGATCTTTGGGGAAGAAAGGGGCCGCCTGGTTACGGACTTCTCCCTGGATGTGAGAGAAGGCAACTTGTACTGGGTGGAACTTGACGGGGATAGTGCTGCGATCTACAGGGCCGATCTGGACGGATCTAATGTCGTGGGGATTTATAAGCCCGGTGGCAGGGTCGCAATTTCTTCCCTTATCGTCGATACCGCGGGAGGCCAAATTTACTGGAGGGAATATCAATGGCTGCATGGTCCCCCATTGGAATCCCAAAAGCGCGCCGATCTGGATGGTTCCAACCCCGAAAATGTCGATTTCCTGCTTCCATGGGGTTACGCCTTCGACTCGGCAGCGGGCAAGTTGTATTGGACCAACGGCTACAAGATTCGACGAGCGGACTATGATGGCACTGATTTTAACGGTTTCAATACCAAAGATATCGAAGAGCTCATCCGAATCTCCTTCCCCTTTTTTCCGAGGGGAATTGCCGTGGACGGGGCCGGGAAGAAAGTGTACTGGACGGATGGAGGCAGGCAGGCGATTCAACGGGCGGATCTGGATGGCTCCAATGCGGAAGTTCTGATTTCGAGGCTGCTGGATCCCAAGGAGATCGACCTGGATGAAACTGGAAGCAAAATGTACTGGGCGGAATACGACAGGATCAGACGTGCGGACCTGGATGGGGAAGCTGAGGAATACCTGATTGAAGGATTATCCCATCCATTTGGGATTGAAATTGATGAAGCCATGGGGAAAATGTACTGGACGGACCGGACTGGGATTCATCGGGCGGATTTGGACGGTTCCAATGCGGAAGTCCTGGTCAGGTCATGGTCATCCGATGCAAGGAGGATCGCCGTTGATAGAGTGGAAGGCAAGATTTACTGGACGGACCACGGAAGGATTCAGCTGGCGGACCTGGATGGTTCCAATGTTGAAACTTTCCCTCCCGAGGCCGAGGTCCAGGAACGACCTGCCCATGGACCTCCAAAAACATATCCCGTAAGCATTGCGTTGGACGCAGTCAGAAGAAGGTTGCACTGGACGGCGGTTGAATTGTTTCCGGAATGGGGATCCTACTACGGCTTCAGTGAAATCAAACAAGCCGGTTTGGATGTGGATGATTCCGAAATTTTATCTTTTTCAATACCCGAGCCTGCGGGAGAAATTGCACTTTACTTACCCCAACCCGTCCCAACCTTGGCCGCGACCCCTGGGGCCTCGACCGGGGTCCCCGCCACCAGCCGACTGGGACCCAACTATCCCAATCCTTTCAATGCGACCACCCGGATACCCTACCGCCTGGCCGATCCCGGCCCCGTACGGCTGGAGATCTACAATGTCCTTGGCCAGCCGGTGCGCATCCTGGTGGATCAAGTCCATGCGGCAGGTTCTTACGAGGTCTATTGGGACGCCCGCGACCAGGAGGGAGCGGCTTTGACTTCGGGGGTGTATCTGACCCGCCTTCAACACTCCGGCGGAGTGCATTCGTTGAGGTTTCTCTTCCTCAGATGATCCAGCCTGCTACAAGAGAAATGAGTCGCATTTCGAGAACCGGGCACGCGGAAGCCGCATGACCGGAACTCACGACCCTGCCCCCCAGGCCTCCGGCGAAACCCGGTCGCGCGGGCAGCGCATCGGCCTGTGGCTGGGACCGCTGCTGTTCGCGCTCACCCTGCTGCTCGACCTCGAGCCCGGCAGGCCGGAGATCACGCGCATGGCCGCGGTGGCCCTGCTCATGGCCGCCTGGTGGATCACCGACGCGATTCCGCTGTTCGCGACCGCGCTCCTGCCGCTGCTCCTGTACCCGCTGCTCGGGATCGAGCAGACCCGCGCCACGGCGCCGGTCTACTTCAACAGCACCATCGTCCTCTTCCTCGGCGGCTTCATGATCGCCCTGACCATGGAGAAGTGGGACGTCCACCGCCGCATCGCGCTGTGGGTCATCCGCTCGGTGGGCGGGGGGCCGGCGCGAATCGTGCTCGGGTTCATGCTCGCGGCCGCCTTCCTGTCGATGTGGATCTCCAACACGGCCACGGCGATCATGATGATCCCGGTCGGCCTCGCGGTGATCCTGAGAATGGAGGAGCAGTTCGGCCGGGAGCCGACGCGGGCCTTTTCCGTGGCCATCATGCTCGGGATCGCCTACGCCTGCTCTGCCGGGGGCATCGCCACCCTCGTGGGCACGCCCCCGAACCTCTCGCTGGAGCGGATCTTCCAGATCACCTTCCCGGAGGCGCCGCACATATCGTTCGGGGTGTGGTTCGTCATGGCCGCCCCCATCTCCGTGCTCATGCTCGCCTCCGCCTGGCTGCTGATCACGCAGGTCTTCTTCCGCATACCGGCCGAGGTCGCCGTCGACCGGGAGATCCTCGAGTCGGAGGCCCGCAAGCTCGGCCCCGTCTCCTTCGAGGAGCGGGTGATCCTCGCGGTGTTCGCCGCCACCGCTCTGCTCTGGGTCTTCCGCGCCCCGATCGAGATCGGGGGGCTGACGATTCCCGGCTGGTCCGCCCTGCTGCCGTACGGCAACCTGATCGACGACGGCACCGTGGCGATCGCCATGGCCAGCCTCCTGTTCCTCGTGCCGGCCCGGTCTCCGGGCGCGAAGTCCCGGACCCTGATGGGGCCGGACGTGGTGCGCGGGCTGCCCTGGAACATCGTGCTGCTGTTCGGGGGCGGCTTCGCCCTCGCCCACGGCTTCCAGGCCACCGGACTGGCCCGCTTCATCGGCGACGGTTTCAGCGGGCTCGGTTCGGTGCCGCCTCTGGTCCTCATCCTCGTCATCTGCCTGACGATCACCTTCCTCACGGAGCTCACCTCGAACACGGCGACCACCGAGATGGTGCTCCCCATCTTCGCGGCCGTCGCCGTGTCGGCCGGGGTTCACCCGCTGCTGCTGATGATCCCGGCGACCCTGTCCGCCTCGTGCGCCTTCATGATGCCGGTGGCCACGCCGCCAAACGCCGTGGTCTTCGGCAGCGACCGCGTCAGGGTCTCGGAGATGGCGCGGGTCGGCATCTTCCTCAACCTTGTCGGCGCCGTCGTGATCACCCTGGTTTTCCGCGCCATGGGCCCGCTGCTGTTCGGCATCGAGCCAGGGGTGCTCCCTGACTGGGCCCGGACGGGAGGCTGAAGCCGCCGCCGGTTATCTTCGAGCCTCGCGGTCGACGCCGGGCCGGAGCGACCGATCGCAACGGAGAAAAGAACCCATGATCGAGGGACCCCGCGCCTGCAGGCCGGAAGAGTTCGACGAGACCATCGCCCTGATCAACGCCACCTTCCGCCCCGGCTCCGACCAGGACATCCGCACCGACTACCCCCTGATCTTCAACGAGGGGGGGCTCCGGTACATGCGCATCCTCAAGGTCGCCGGCCGGGTTGTCGCCCACGTTCCGGTTGCCCCGCGGGTGATCGCCGCGGGCGGCGATTCCTTCACCGCCGGCATCATCAGCCCCACCGTCACCCACCCCGACCACCGCCGCAAGGGGTACGCCACCCGCTGCCTGCGCGACTGCGTCCGCATCATGCAGGAGAACGGCTGGCCGGTGTCGGTGCTGTGGACGCAGCACGCCACCTTCCCCTTCTACCACCACTCCGGGTGGGAGGCGGTGGGCAACCAGGGGTGGGTGTACACCCTCGCCCCCGGCGACGCCGCGTCGTTCGAGCGGGGGGACTTCGAGACCGTCCCCTTCGATCCGGGGCACCCGGGACACCTCGACGCCGTCATCCGCTTCCACGACGCCGAGCCATTCCGGGTCGCCCGCTCCCGGGAGGAGTACGCCGCCCTGCTGACCCTCCCGAAGATCGAAACGAGGCTGGCCTTGGCCGGCGGGGAGGTGGCGGGCTATCTGTGCGTCGGCTCGGGAAGGAACAAGCCAGGCCTGATCGAGGCGGGCGGGGCTCCTGAAGCGGTGGAAGCCCTGGTGGCGGAGGCGGTGAGGACAAACGCACCGGTCCAGGCGATAACGAACCTGAACCCCTCGGTGCTGGACGACCTCCTGGCGGACCGGGCGGCATCGACGCGGAAGCCGGTCGAGCTCGCCGCCGGGGTCGGACCCCAGATGATGCGGATCAACGACCTGGGACTGCTGCTGAGGAGCATCGGGAGCCACCTGCGCTCCCGGTCGACCGGGCTCTCGGGGGCCGTCTCGCTGGAGTGCACGGACACCGGGGCTGTGGTTACCCTCGGGTTCGGCGACGGCGAGGTGCGCTTCGGTCCCGCCCCGGATGCGGAAAGGGTTGCCCTGAACAGGCGGCAGATGGTGCAGCTGGTCTTCGGCGGCCATCCCTCCTGCGACCCGCTCGATCTGCCCGCGGGGGCGGCCGACCTGTTGGGCGGGCTGTTTCCCTTCTACTTCCCCATCTGGGAGCTCGACCACTCGTAGCCGGCAGGCCCGAGGACGACCCGGCAATCATGGCATGGCCACCGAATCGATGGGAATAAAGTCGATCCGGCGGGCTGACGGATGAGGGGCGTCATCACTGCTCCGCGATCGCGCCCACTCTTTTATCGGGGCTGTCCTTCTGAGTAGAGGATTCTCTGAGCGCCCCTGTCAAATCCGCTGCGTGCGACATTCCGCCCAGGGGTTCACAAGGCATCATCCGCCTGTTGCCGGCAGACCGGGAACACATGGCCAGATGAGAACGTCGTTAGATTACAAAGCAGCGACGGTTGAAGACCGCCGATGGATAATCCGTCCCCCGCATTTCGCGCGCGGCCTTTTCCTTCAACCAGAAGAAACCAGGAGGTTTCCCATGCGCAGGATTTCCTTTCCCATCCTGTTCCTCGGTCTGCTCGTCCTTCCTCTCTCCGCCCAGGAAGAGGCCCTCATCGGCACCTGGGAGACGAGCTTCGTGGACGAGGAGGGCAACCCGGTCACAATGCGCCTTACCTTTCAGGAGGATGGGGGCTTCGAGCTGTATCAGATGATCGAGCTGGGAGAAGACTTCCGGGAGGTTGTCGAATCCACGGGAACACCCGTGGAGGCGATCGCTGTCCAGGGTACCGGCACCTACGGGGTCGACGGCGACAAGATATCGGTCGATATCACCGAGGTGGAGATGCTCGTCGGCGACCGACCCTTCCTCGAGGTCCTCACCGAGGTCGCCCGCGCCCTTGCCCGGGTTACAGCGGACTTGGGCGGAGTCTCCGAGGAGGACTACCCGGCCTTCGAGCAGGAATTCGTCGACGAGTTCCTCGCCGGAGTCGAAGAGGAGGATCTCGTCGCTGGATTCGAGGAGGAGGAGGTCACCTGGGCAATCGAGGGCGACACCCTCTCCATAACCTCGCCCACGGAGGACGGGGGAGAAGAAACCATGCAATTCCAGCGCCTCGACGCCGACACTGCCGTGGCCGGGACGACCTGGGGCGGCCTGAAAGCGGACTGGCGCCGGTAACCCCGCGCCCCGTTCCGCCTGATTGATCCGGGCGGTGAAGGTCCCTTGCCGGGCAGCTGCGGCAGCCGTGGTCGCCGTCCTGCTCGTCTTCGCAGCCGCTCCGGTTTCGGCACAGAGCCTGTCGTGGTCTCCGCAGGGAGACCGCCTGGTGTATGAAGTCGCTGAGGAGCTCCTAGTTGCGGACGCGTACACCCATCGGACTGTTGCCGCCCTGGGACCCGGACATGACCCGAAGTGGTCGCCCGTCGGCGACTGGATCCTGTTCACCTCCTCGGAGCAGGTGTTTCTCGCGCAGGCAGACGGTTCGAACCGTCGGCAGGTGGGGGATGGACGGGCTGTGGGCTGGTCGCCGCACGGAGACCGCTATGCATTCTGGCAGAGCCAGGAAGAATCCGGCGAGCTCATACCGGTGATCTTCATCGAGGAGATCGAAGGGGACAACCGCAGGGAAATCGCTCTCAGCCACCTCGACTACAACGTGTTCGACTGGTGGTCGATCGGGATCGCATGTCACTCGGTGTCGGGGTGGGGGATCAATCCGTCACGGACGCGGTTTACGAGTGTCCTGGATCCCGACACGGGTCGGCGCCGAACCTCGCGTGCGATGGAACCCCCTACCGCGAGCTGGTCTCCAATTTCGTCCCGGTTGGCCTATTTCTACGCACAATCCAGGCCTGAAGGATCCGATGAGTATTTCGTTCCCGAATACGCACTGTACGTGCAGGAGGGTATGACAGGGGACAGGATGGAAATCGGGGAGAACCTGTCCGGCTTCTTCCCGCCTTCCTGGTCTCCCGACGGCCGGCGCCTGGCCTTTGACGGCAAGGTTGAAGAGGACACCCGGGAGATCTTCATCGCCGAAGGGGAGGGGCTGGCGCGCCTCAGGCGGATCACCTTCGATTCGCTGTGGAACCTGAACCCGCACTGGAGCCCGGCCGGCGATCAGATCGCCTTCTTCAGAAGCCCGGGAAGGCACCACCCGGTCTGGTTCCTCGATTTCGTGCAGGTCGAGGCCCCCACCGGAGTCACGCCCCGCAGCTGGGGCGAAATCAAGCGGGGGACCAGGGCGCCCGGGTCTCCTTGAGATTTCCCGGCCGGCAACTTTTTTCAGCCCGGCCTCCTTTTTGCGGTTTACCTGAAGCTTCTCCCCGGGTAACCGGCCTTCCTTCCACGAGCTGCCTCCGCGATTCCAGTCGGAGATCCTTCTCAGGCGAGAACCACAGGCTCCATACCGGGAACGTCGGGATCGGCGGGGAAGTAGGGGCGCTTCAACTTCTCGAAGCGCACGTGCCTGAGGGTAGCCGGGGTCGGCCCCGGGGTGTCGAGAACGATCATTCCCTTCGCCATTCCGCCGTAGGCGAGGCGGAAGTTCATCGGGTTCTTGGCGACGATGAACTTCGTCTCCGCCGGGTCGATTCCTGCCGCCCGGAACTGCTCGTCTGACCAGTCGTAGGTGGCGCGGCTCATGACGAGGACCCTGACATGGCCGACGGCGAAAACAGCGGTCTTTCCCATCTCGGCCTCGAGCCCTTCCCACTGCCCGCCGGTGTAGGTGAAGCGGCCGTCGCTCAGGCCCTCCACCCTGCCGGTGAAGCGGCGCGTCCGCCCCCAGCGCGGGTCCAGCTTGTGCCCATGGCGGGACGGCATTCTCCCCGCAGCATGCGCAGAATCAGGCGGGCGGTGCGCACGCCGGTGCCGTACTGGTCGCGGTGGGGGTAGGTCTCCCAGCCGAGCATGGCGTCGGCGTGGCGCACCATCTCCGCGGTGACGTTGGCGTGCAGGTCGAGACAGGTGACGATGGGGGTGTCGGGCCCGACGATCCGGCGCACGGCGTGAATCATGTCCCCCTCCGGATCGTCGTTTCCCTCGGCCAGGGCCGACCCGTGGATGGGCATCAGCACCCCGTCCACGGGCAGGGCTTTCCGCAGGCGGTCGAGGAGCTCGCCGCGAAGCCGGGCGTAGCAGGCAGCGGCGATCGGTCCGCCGGCGCAGGCGGTGGCGTAGAGCAGGGGAACCGGATCGGCGCTCTCCGTCCTCAGGGCCTCCAGCATCCCGCCCACCACGCTGGTATCGCAGGAGAGGACCTCTTCTCCGCGCAGCAGCTCGTTTTCCTCGTACGTCCTCAGGTCGATGGGCAGACCGCCGAAGTGGTTGCACTCGGTCAGGATGCCGCCAATGGCGATGCGCGGTCTCCTATTCATTCCGGTCATCGGGTTCCTTCGAGCCACACCAGTTCAGTTCAGGGGATGGTTTCGCAGGTCCGGGCAGCGGAAGGGTCTGGTGAAGATTCCCGGACAGCTCGTCCTGGCTTCGCACCCGGTTCCGCGAAAGGGGCTCCAACAAAGTGCCTTATCTTTCCTGGTACGTCGTGTCACTATTCTCCACTCGAACGCAATGGCGAGAAGCAACGTATTGAACACCCGCACGATCAACTACCTGGAGTTGATCGGCAACGGGAAACAGTACCGCGTGCCTCCTTACCAGCGGGATTACTCCTGGTCGGAGGAGCAGTGGGAAGACCTTTGGAACGACCTCGTGGATCTGCGCAGGGATCCGGGCGAACGCCACTATCTCGGCGCCCTGGTTGTCGAGGAAAGGGGTGACCGGGAGTTCCTGATCATCGACGGCCAGCAGAGGCTCGCCACCCTCAGCGTTCTGGCCTTGGCAGTGATCTCCCAGCTTCGAACCATGGCGGACGGGGGGATCGATAGCGACGCGAACAGCGAACGAGCGCAGGAACTGCGCAACCGGTTCATCGGGGAAAAAGATCCGGCGTCCCTCACCCAGAGCAGCCGGCTGTACCTGAACGAGACCGACAACGACTTCTATCAGGAATACCTGGTACAGATCAGGGAGCCGAGAAACCCGAGGCGCCTGCCGAAATCCAACCGGCTCCTGTGGCAGTGCTTCCGCACCTTCAGGATCCGCCTTGAAGAGCTGTCCGATCTGGAGCGTGACGGGAGAGCCCTTGCGAGCGTGCTCTCCGAAACCATTGCGCGGCAATTGCTCTTCATACTGATCACGGTCGACGATGACCTGAACGCCTACACGGTGTTCGAGACCCTCAATGCCCGCGGCCTCGAGCTGACCACCACCGACCTGCTGAAGAACTATCTGTTCTCGCGCGTTCGCGTCGCCGCTGACCTCGAGGCGCTCCAGCGCCGCTGGCGCTGGCTCGTCGACACCGTGGAGCAGGAGCGGTTCCCGGAACTGCTCCGCTACCACCTGCTCTGCGAGCTGCCAAGGGTGCGCAGCCAACGGCTGTTCAAGCTGGTGCGGGACCGGACTACGACTCCAGACGATGTGTTCGGGTTGCTCGAGGATCTGGAGCGGCGCGCAGAGCTGTTCGTGGCGGTTTCGGACCCGAACCATTCCTATTGGGTGGAGTTGCCGGACGCCAGGCCCTACATCCGCGAGCTGAACCTGTTCCGCGTACGCCAGATGATGCCCTTGCTGTTTACTGCCTGGGAATCGTTCCCACCCGGGGATTTCGTCCGCGTATTGCGGCTCGTGAGCGTGGTGTCCTTCCGCTATACCGTGGTCAGCGGCCTCAACCCGAGCGCCCTGGAAGCGGCGTTTCACGAGGCGGCAAAACCTGTCAAGGATGGAGCGGTTACCACCCCAGCCGAAGTGTTCGAGCGCCTGAGACCGATCTACGTGGCAGACGAGAAGATGCAGCAGGATTTTGCGGGCTTTGCCGTCGGGACCAGCGGCAGACAGAGAAAGTTGGCCAGGTATATCCTCGCTCGACTGGAACAGGACACGACGGGGAGGGCCTGTGATCCCGATACCGACCCCGGCACCGTCGAGCACATCCTTCCGGAAAACCCCACGGATGAGTGGAGAGAGGCCTTCGATCCTGCGAGGTGGGAAGCCTTGGAGTACCGGCTCGGCAACCTTACCCTGCTCGAGTCGGCTGCCAACCGGCGCGTCGGCAACGCCGGGTATCGCGACAAGCTGAAGGTTTACGGGGAAAGCACCTATGGCCTCACCCGGCAGATCCCCCAGATGGCCCCCGAGGAGTGGACCCCGGAGCTGCTGAACGAGCGTCAGATTCGCTTGGCGGCACGGGCGGTTCATCTCTGGCGATCCGACTTCGCCTGAGCCAGTCAGTTCAGTTTCCGAACCTTTATTTCCTGTCCCTATCCTGGCTCGGTTTGAAATGGGGAATGGAACCCTGCCACCGTTCTCCAGGTTACCGGGCATGGAAAGGAGCATTCGATGAGCGAAACCTCCAGCCCCGAGAGCCCTGCGGACTGCCCCCGGCTGATCTTCAACTCGGACGGGGACTCGACGACCTACATCGCCTTCGAGCCGCCGATCACGCCGGAGCAGGCCTGCCGCGACATCGAGGAGATCGCCGGCACCGGCGTCGAGGTGTTCGCCAACTCGATGGGCCGCGGCGACGAGACTTTCTCCCACCCCACCGGGTTCGGCGAGGTGTACGGATCGAACGTCGACGCCGACGAGTGGCCGCGGGCCGAGGGCCTGGAGTACGTGCGCTGGATGGCCGACAGCACCAGGGCGCTCCTCGACCGGGGAGTCAACATCATCGAGCTGCTGGCGGGGCGGGCGCACGAGCGGGGCATGCAGTTCTGGCCCGCACTGCGCATGAACGACATCCACGAGGACGACACCGCCCGCTGGAGCGCCCTGCGCAGCGACTTCAAGAAGGAGAACCGGCACCTGCTGATCGGGTCCCCCTACCCGAAGGTGTCCGGGTACCCCGGCTACCGGCAGGACGACTTCACCTGGGCCTTCGACTTCGCCCGCGAGGAGGTGCGGGAGCGCAAGCTCGGGCTGATCCTGGAGACCTGCGAGCGCTACGACGTCGACGGCTTCGAGATGGACTTCCAGCGCGGACGCTGGTACTTCAGGCAGGGTGAGGAAGCCGCGGGCATGCCGCTGATGACGGATTTCGTGCGCAAGGTCCGGGCCGGCACCGCCGGGATCGCGAAGAAGAAGGGACGGCCGTTCACCCTGATGATGCGGGTGCCGCCGACGCGCGAGCGCTGCCTGGGCACGGGCCTGGACGTGCCCACCTGGATCCGGGAAGAGCTGGCCGACCTGTTCGTCCCGATGGACAACGCCTACCTCGACATGGGGGCCGAGATCGCCGCCTTCGCAGAGCTGGCGAAGGGAACCTCCTGCCGGGTCGGCGGCGGCCTGGAGCGCTTCTCCAAGGTGTACGGCTACGCCGGCAACGACATGCTGTACGCCGCCGCCTCGAGCTTCTGGCACCAGGGGGCGAGCTGCATCTACCTGTTCAACTACGACTGCCACCGGCTGCCGAAGACCGGCAGCGACGCCTACACCCCGGACGAGATCCAGCTGCTGCGCGAGATCGACGACCCGCGGCGGATCGCCCGCAGGAACAAGCGCTACACCGTCAGCGTCGACTTGCAGCTGAATACCCCCGAGCGGGGGGGAGAGATGCCGCTTCCGTACGAAATCCGGGAACCCGGCGAGAGTCGGGTGTTCCGCATCGTGGTCGGGGACGACGTCGAGTCGGCGCGGCGGGAGCAGGCCGTGGCCGACACCTGGCTGCGGATCACCTGTCGGGAGTACGACCTCGCCCGGGTCGGGGCTTCGGTTTCCCTGAACGGCAGCCGCCTCGATTCGGGACGCCGGATCGAGCTGCCCTCCAGCACCACCGTCACCTTTCGCGACATTCCCGTCGTCCAGGGAGAGAACCGGATCGAGGTCGCCCTCGACCGCATCGAGGGCCGGGACTGCCTGCGCATCGTGGGGATCGAGCTGGTAATTGCCTATGTCTGATGCTTTCGAAAGCGCGCCGGACAGGCGGCTTCGGCGGCTTTGCTGAACCGGGAGTGCAAGAGATTATGGACCCCCTCGCAATAACGATCGGTGTCGAGGAAGAGTTCTTCCTGATCGACCCGCGGACCCGCGATCTCCTGCCGGACCCCGACCGCGGCATCTTCGAGGACTGCGAGAAAAACCGCGGGCCCCACGAGGTCGTGGCGGAGTTTCTCCGCTCCCAGATCGAGACCACCACCCGGGTCTGCGCATCCGTGGCGGAGGTCCGCTCCGCCCTGAACGAGACCCGCAGCCTCGTCATCGACGGGGCCGCGAAACACGGGGCTGCGGTCCTGGCCGCCTCGACCCATCCCTTCGCGGCCTGGACCAGCCAGGTCATCACCGAGGGCCAGCGCTACGAGCAGTTCGCGATCACCTACCAGCAGGCGGTCCGGACCTTGCTCGTCGGCGGCATGCACATCCACGCCGGTTTCGGCGACCTGAACAGCCGCGTGCGGGTCATGACGGCGATGCGCCGCCATCTCCCGCTGCTGCACGCGCTTTCCGCCTCCTCTCCGTTCAGCGGGGGCCGGGAGACCGGCTTCAAGTCCTTCAGGCTGACCCTCTTCGGCAGCATGCCGCGCACCGGCCTGCCGGGTCCGCTGCGCTCCTGGGCCGACTTCGACAGCCTGGTGGCCGACTACCGCCGCATGGAATTCATCCAGGACAGCAGCGAGCTGTGGTGGCACATCCGCCCCTCCCGGACCTTTCCCACGGTGGAGCTGCGCATCTGCGACATCTGCCACACCGTCGACGACGCCATGTGCATCGTGGCGCTGTACGCCTGTCTCATTCGGCACCTGCTGCGTCTGGACATGGAGGGCAAGCTTCCGGCCGAGCCCCCGTCGGAGCTGATCGAGGAGAACTGCTGGCTGGCGCAGCGGTACGGCGTTCTCTCGTTCCTGGGGAATACCGCCGGGGCCGGGCGCTTGGACATCGAGGAGTACGCGACTTCCGTGGTCGAGGGTCTGTCCGAGGATGCCCGGGCCCTCGGCTGCGAGGAGGAGCTGCGCCACGCCCTGCACCTCGTGCGGAACGGCACCGGCGCCGACCGGCAGATCGATCACTTCCGCCTGCGCCGGCTGGAAGGAGATTCCGAGGAGGAGGCCCTGCGCGCGGTCGTCGACCTCGTGGTCGAGGAGACCTTGGCGGGATCCGCGGCCGGTGATCCGCAGGCCTGAGGCGCCTCCCGGGCCCGGCTCCCGGTCCCCTGAAGGCCCCGCCGCCGCCCTCCGGATTCTTCAGCAGGGAAGCCGGCGGCTCATTCTCCTCCGCCGGCCTGCCGCAACCGGTGCAGCCAGTTCTCGACCCGGAGCTGGAGAAACGCCCGCGCCCGGCCCGACCAGAGATGATCGAGGGTCAGGCCGCGAAAGACCGGCATGGCGCTCATCCGCAGGCGCAGATCCTCGGTGAATTCCTCGAGCGATCGGGCCCCCGGCCCGCCGGAAAGCAACCGCAGGAGGGCCGCGGCATCGGCGAGATCCCTGACGGAATCGCGGGTTTCCGCCAGGGAGGCCAGTCCGGAAGCTGCCCGGTCGAGGTCCTGCTCCCGCCGCCGGCCCCACCACCGCTCGAGCGACTCCACTGCCGCGGCGAATTGCCTTCCCTCATTCCCTGATCCTTCCCCCTGGCGGGGATTGCAGATGTACTCCCCCAGCTCGGTTAGAACGGATTCCCTCGACTGCGCGGGGTTGAGCTGCCGGCGGAAGAAATAGAAGTCCCCCGGGTACTGGGTATACGGGGTCAGCCGGTAGGCGAGCGAGGCGGTGTGCCCTTCTTCGAGTCCCTTTTCCAGCCACGCGTCGACCTGCCGCAGCTTGGGCTCGGGCAGGATGTTGGCCGACTCGAACCCGCCTTCCGGATCGAGGAAGAAGGCCAGCGGCACGGGAGCCAGCCCCTGTTCCCGCATGATGTCGATGGTCTCGTACCCGGAGCTCCTGGTGACCACGGCGGTCCCTCCGGGAAGTTCCGCGGCCAGTCGGCGGCGCAGGCCGGGGTGCGGGGCAAAGCCGATCTGTCCCGCTTCGATCCGTTCGATCCACCACAGGCAGGCGGCGACCGCTGCCCTGCCGCCTGTTGCATCCGACAGGGTGTGCAGGGCGTCGAGCATGACCCCCAGGTAGTCGCGGCACTCCGGGCAGACGCAGGCGCCCGGGTCGGCGAACCAGGGAACGAAGCTGTCCGCCACGTCCGCGAAGCTGTCGATCAGGTGCTCCTGAAAGGGAAGGATCCGCTCCTTCCCCCGCCGCCAGCAGAGGGTGATGCCGGTGTAGTTGACGTCTTCGGCCCGCAGCTCGGGGTGGCGCAGCCAGGTCGAGGGAGGCACGGTCCCGGTCGAAAACCCGACCCAGGTCTCCATCCCCATGACGCGGGCGTACGCCAGGGCCTCGCGCCAGACCCGGTAACGCCACTCGTTGCAGGCGAGCCCCGGCTCGTCCGGGTGGAAGTACTGGGTGGGCCAGATGTAGAGCTTGAGCAGGTTGCAGCCGGCGGCGTTGAGCAGCTCGAGGTACCATTTCCAGTCGTCGAGGCTCCAGGTATCCGTCGTCAGCGGGGCGATGCTCCACGGGATGCTCGAGGCGTACACGCCGCGTCTTGCATAGGGGGTCCCGTCGTCGGCGAAGTCGCGGACCATGCGGAACTGGGCTCCGTCGCCCGTCCTGCCGGCGAGGCGGTACCCCTGCCTGGCATAGACGCGAAGGGCCCGGTGGTTCTCCGGGTAGCAGCTCAGGGCCAGCCCCGGCTCGCCGCGCTCGCGGGCGATGGCTTCGATCCGCTGCATCAGTCTTCTGCCGATGCCCCGGTCGTGGAAGGCGTCGACGATGCCGATGCCGAGGCCGGGGAAGGGCTTTCCGCCGCTGCGCGCGTACCAGGCATGCCCGATCAGCCTGTCGCCGCTGAAGGCCCCGAGGTGGACGCGGTCCGGATCGTGGATTTCCCGGGCGATCCACGCGGCCGCCTCCCGGTCGAAGGCATGGGGATGGAAGAATTTGCGGCTCGCCTCGGAAACCCCCGCGAAGAAACCGGGGATCTTCGCAACGTCGGCGTCCGTGAGAAGACGAATGGCTGTATCTGGCGGGTTCCCGGTCATGGAGGCTCTCACCGAAGGTTGCCCTTGAGGGGGCTGTTCGTCGGAGCGGCGTTCAGCGAAGCAGGATCAGTTTGCGCGTCCGCACCTGCCCGCCGGCGCTGAGCCGGCAGGTATATACGCCGGAAGCCAGTTCCCTCCCAAGGGCAGTGAGGCCATCCCAGGTGAAGGAATGGGTCCCCGCCGGGTATGCCCCCCGGGCAAGCGTTGCGGCCTTCTGTCCGTTCAAATTGTACACCGCCAGCTCCATTTCGGCCCCGGTTTCCAGGTCGACGCGGATTGCCGTCGACTGGTTGAAGGGGTTGGGGAAGTTCTGCGCGAGATTGAAGGCAGAGCGCCGCCCGTCAACCTCCCCTTCCTCTCCGGCCACCGCGGTCGATATCGGCGGGGTGGTGCCGGATATGGCCTCGTCGTCGAACCTGTAGGCCTGGATGCCCACGGTGCCGTCGGCGACGTAGAGCAGGCCGTCGTCGTGCGGCTGCACGCTCCAGGCGAACCCCGGATAGGTGTGGTAGCCGACTTCCACCGGCCGCGCCGGATCGCCGAGGTCGAATACCCGCAACCCCGCGTCGTAGTATGCCCAGTAGAGCAGCCCGTCCCGGACCCAGGGGTTGTGCGGGCCCAAGATGTCCCGGTGAGGGGGCGGCCGGCTGGCGAAAGAGTGGACCACCCGCGGCTGCTGGGGGTCGGCGATGTCGACGACGTGGAGGCGCCGCTCCCAGCCGCCGAACTCCTGGTTGCAGTAGACGTAGCCCCCCTCGGCCCAGGCGCTGTGGATGCCCTCGGGGAAAGGCACCTCCGCCAGCAGGGCGGGGGCGTCCGGGTCGGTGAGGTCGAGGAGGACCAGCCCGGAGTCGTAATCGCTGATGACCGCGAGGTTGTCCCGGATGAAGATGTCGTGTACCAGGTTGCTGAAGGTCCCGTGCTGCCAGAAACCCGAAACCACGGGCGCCGCGGGAACCGATATGTCGACGATGCTCAGGCCCGGACTGGCCATGTGGGCGAGATAGAGGCGGTCGCCGTGGATGAAGAGATTGTGGACCCCTCCCCAGCCGGGCTCCTCGAGCCGCGAGAGCTCGGCCGGGTTTTCCGGATCGGAGATGTCGAGAATCAGCAGACCGAAGTCGGCCTCGTTCGCCTGAACGCCGATTACCGCCAGATCACCCGAGACCTTGATGTCCAGCGCCGGTCCGGGGGTGGGGACCTCGGCTGCCTTGCGCATGGCGGCAGGGTCGGAGATGTCGACGACGTGGACGAGGCCGCGGAAGTCCCCCATCAGCGCGTGGTCCCCCGCCAGATAGAGGTCGGCCCCGTAAGGGAACTGCCCTTCCCGGGAAAGGGGGACGAGGACGATCTCGCCGACGCGTTCCACATTGAGGCTGTCGGGAGCATCCTCGGGGACAAAGATGGGAAAAGGTTCTTCCTGAGCGGAGGTGGCCGCGGCAATGAGGAGGATCAGCAACGGTACGGCCGCCCGGCTTGCGGCAGGGAAGGACTCCTCGGTGTGCATGGCTTGTCCTCCTGGATCAAAGGGCGGCATCGCCCGATTGGCCCGGAACTCTCCTGCATACAGGACGCCTCCGGGAACCGGGAAGGTTCCGCTGCCCGCGCGGAACCGGGGCGGAAGCTCATGGGTCTTTGGGTTTGAAAAGAACGGCCCTTCCGTCAATATTCACCCAAACCGGAGGATCCGACATGAACGGAGCCGTCGCCACCATACTTTCCTCCCTCTGGCTCCCGGTGCTGGTGCTGATCATCTCCCTGTTCAGGTTCGGCGCCGAAGGCATCGTCCACGCCGGCGCCACGGACATCTTCTGGCTGTTCGCGCTGACCTGGCCGGCCGCGATACCGCTGACCTGGGCGGTGCGCCTGATGCACCGCCATTCCCCCCTCCTCGCTTCCGGCTGCGCCGCAGTGCTGGGGTCGGCGACGGCCTGGGGCGCAATCGTCGGAGGACTGCTCGGCCCGATCGGCGTCGTCGCCTACGCCCTCCTGGCCGCGCTGCCGGCATGGATCATCCTGAAGGTTCTGGCCCACCGGAGCACAGGAGAGACCGCGGCGCAGGCGTAGCCGCTTTCCGGGACCCGTCTCTCCCGGGGGGCATTGCCGAACCCGGAGGGGACAGGCTAGAATATCCGGCCCGACTCCGCATTCCAGCGGACGGATATTCCACGGCAGCCGGGCCATCGCCACCAACGCCCCAGAAACAATCGAAGCGAAGCTGAAGTCTGGGGAGACCCTCCTCCTCAGCGAGGTGGATCCCCCCCTCGGCGCCTGGACCGGCAAGGTGTCATGCTGGTGGGAGCATGTCGAGGAGGACCTGCTCTCCGGCGCCTTCGCCCCCTGGCTCCGCAGCCCATACTACATCGGCGAGATCGACGGCGAGGTCGCCGGGTACATGACCTGCCTGATCCCGGCGCGAAACCCCGAGGTCGGCCTCGTGGAGTTCGTCTACACCGCGGAGGAACACCGCCGCAAGGGGGTCGGCACCGCCCTGCTGCGGCAGCTGACCGCCCGTTTCGAAGCCAACGGCGGGCTCGCCCTGTACCTCTGCACCACCGGTCCCGGGGCCGGGCGGCTGTACGAGAGCTGCGGCTTCGACTACTTCGTCGGAGACGGCATGCGCTGCCTGTCGGAGGCGGCCGGCGACTTCGACGCCGGGTACCTTGCCCGCGCCGGGGATGCCTCGGTCCGCGAGGCGCACTGGGGGGACCTTCCGGGCGCCTCGGTGCTGTTCTGCCACCCGCAGCCTGCCTGGGAGATCAAGGAGTACCTGAGCCACTGCTTCCGCGGAACCCGTTTCGAAGGTCACTTCATGCGGCTGATGCGCCGCGTCGAGGAGGACCGGGGCCTCATCGTGGTGCTGGAGAACCCGCGCCGGAGAGTGGTCGGCTGCGCCATCGCCGAGCGCCTGCCGACGTTCCACCAGCAGCACGTCGCCCAGCTCAGCTTCCGCGTCGCCCCGGAGTACGCGGACCAGACCGGCGAGCTGCTCGACGCAGCCGCTTCCCGCGCCCACCGGATCGGCGTCTGCGTCCTGCAGGCCTACGCCGCCGAAGGGGACGGGGATGCCGGGCAGGCCCTGGAGCAGGCCGGGTTCGAGCTCGAGGCGGTGCTGCCGCGGCGCCTGCGGACCGGGAACGGCCTCACCGGCCTCGCCGTGTACGGCAGGCAGCTTGCGGAGACGGGACCGCGGCGTCCCCGGCACGAGTACTACGGGGAAAGAAGACCCTGGCAGACGGAGCGGATCCTCGCCAGGGAAAGGGGGTGAGGGACATGCTCGAGCCGATTCCGCTGGTAGCCCATGACAGGTTGGAGGAGCAGGCCGAAGCCGTGCACCGCGACGGCTACGCCTATCTGCCCGGGGTCATCGACGCCGGGGAAGTCCAGCGGCTGCGGCAGGCCATGGACGCCCTGGAGGCGATCCCGGAGAGCTACGACCGCACAAAAACCCCGGAACGGGGCGGCTTCTTCAGCAAGTCCATCAACAACGCCTTCAACCGCGACCCCCTGTTCACCGGCTACCTCGACCGCCCGCGGGTCATCGAGCTGGCCGAGGCCCTGCACGGCCCCGACTGCCACTGCATCGGCATGACGGCCTGGCTGACCGGCCCGGGGCGGCCAGAGCAGAAGCTTCACGCCGACTGGCAGCCCCTGACGGTACCCGAAGACCTGATGGCCGATCCCCGCCTGCGCATCCCGGTGTACATCACCACCGCCCATTACTACCTCGACGACCTCTACGAGGAGCTCGGCCCGACCGCCTTCGTCCCCGGCAGCCACCGCGCCGGACGGCCTCCGGACGGGGACACCGGGTACAAGGGGTCTCCGCCGAAGGGGATTTTCTGCAAGGCGGGGGACGTGGTGATCTTCCGCAGCGAGGTCTGGCACCAGGGCACCGCCAACACCAGCAATCAGGTGCGTTACCTGCTGCAGGTGCACTACGCGCAGCGCATCATCACCCAGAAATACCCGCCCTACCTCAACCGCTTCCGGTTCGATCCCGACATCCTCGCCAGGGCGACGCCGCGGCAGCGGCGCCTCATGGGGGATCACAAGCGGAGCAACTACGACTGAGGGCAATGGCCGGTTCGGCGGCTGTTGAAGCGCAGGCCCCGGAGCCTGGCCAACACCGCGACCGTCCGCAATCGAGTTGACCCATGCACGTGCGGCCCTCTCCGGCGGTGGAGCCGGGAGGTGCCGCGCACCCGTCACACCGAAACCTTGATTCCGGGGAGACAGCGATGAGAACGGCAACACAGATACTGCTGGTCGCCGCGGCCACCGCCGCGTGGGCCGGCCAGAAGCAGGCAGAGCAGAGCGCCCCGTTCCAGGGACACGGCGTCATCGTCGACATCAACAGCTTCTTCACCGCGGCATCGGAGAGCGGCGCCCCCGCGGAATTGCAGGCGGAGCAGGAGATCGCCGGCCGCGCCCTGGTGACCGAGGAGGGGGTGTACGCCTTCCTCGAAACCCCCGAAAACGCGAGCGCCCTGAAGGAAACCGGGCCCGGCTCGGTGGTGCGGGTGTGGGGCAGGCTGCTCGAGCGGGGAGCCCTGGTTCACGCCGACTCCCTGAAGCCGGTGACCACGGTGCCGCTGATCGACTTCTCCGCCTTCCGCAACGACCCCGGGGAGCAGGTCACTCTCGCCGGGGTGAACAAGTGCCAGTGCGGCCTCGACGTCGTCGACCTGCCGCACTCCTGCCAACTCGGCCACCTGCACCACCTCGAGACCGGGGACGGCCGCATCTACCACTACCTGCAGTTCGGCTCCGGAAACGAGGCCTTTCTCGGGAGCGGCTCCCACTTCAGGCCGGTGGAGGTCACGGGCCGGCTGCTGCCGGGTCAGTACCTGCTGGTTCAGGAGGTCGCCGTCGAGTAGGTCAGGCCCCGGGCAGGGGGCCCCGGGTCGCGGGGGGAGAGGGCAAAGCGGCCGGATTTCAGGGCCGCTCGGTTCCCGCCGAATCGCGCGCAGACATTCAGGCCCCGGGCAAGGGACTTCCGAGCAGTTCCGCCAGGTGCCCGACGAAGCGGTAGGTCACCCCCCACAGGAAGGGACTGCCCGGGCGCCGCAGGTCGATGCTCGGCCAGAAGTCACGCTCGCCGCGGTGCTCGAACTCCCGCAGCGCCTGCCGCTCCGGGTCGAGCAGCTCCGCCAACGGATACCAGAACGCCTCCTCCACCTCGTCGCCGATCCGCAGCGGCCGCGGTCCGGCGATTCCGTACACGAAAGCGGCGACCCGCATGGAGGTGGTCACCGTGGCGAGATCGTCGAGGCGCCCCAGGTACTCCTCCGGGCCCAGGTCGAGGCCGACCTCCTCCCGGGTCTCCCGTTCGGCAGCGGCCCGGGGCCCGGGGTCGACCGCCTCGAGGCGCCCCCCGGGAAAGGCGAGGTGCCCGGACCAGGGATCGCCGGTTCTTTCCGCTCTCTTGATGAACAGCAGGTGCAGCGCGCCGTCGCGCTCGCAGCAGACCACGGCCACCGCGGCGCGGCACCCGGGCACGGTTTTTGGGCGCCGGCTGCCGAGAGCCCGGCGGACGTCGTCGAGGCCGGGGGCCCGGGGAGGTGTCTCAGGGTCCTGGATCACTGTTCGGTTTCCGTCAGCATCGGCGCTGTCTCGGCGCCCACCCGACCGCCGGTGCCGACTCCGGATCGGTCCAGGCCCGGCGTCCCCTGTTGGGACTTCCAACCCCGCCGCAGCGAATTCAGAAGCTCCGGGACAGGCTGCGGGACTCCACCCGCGCCGGCGACATGTTGGAAGAGGGCTGATTTTTGGAGATTATTGAAACGACGCCGGACGGCTTGCGCCGCCTGAAATCATGAAAAACGCTGCTGCAATACAAACCATGCGTTGGGCGAGCCTCGTGCTTCTGTTGGTGTGCGCGGCTTGCGCACGGCTGGACACACCGGAGGACGATCTCTTCGGGAAAGCCGGCATGCCGCAGGAAGCCTTGCCGGTAGAGGCTGTCCTGGCTGAGCCCGAATGGTATCTGGACCAGCCGGTTACCGTTACGGGTACCGTCCATGAGGTATGCCAAAAGGCGGGCTGCTGGTTCGTGCTGCGCGCCTTGGATACCGAAGCGGGATTGCGCGTGCACGTAGCGCGCCATGAGGACGGGAGTTACGCCTATACAGTGCCGCAGGAGATCAGCGGGCGTTTGGCCACTGTCCATGGCTTGTTGCAGGTGGCTGATCAGGGCGCGGAGGAGCATTATCAGGCGGAATCCTCCGCGCAGCGGTCCGGGCTTGCGGAGGCCCCGAAATTCGAAATGGTGGCCTCAGGAATCCGCGTGTCCCCGAAGGCTCCGATTTGAGACCGAAAAGGCCGGCGTCACCAAAGATTGCCGGATTTGTCAAGTTCGAGGAAGAACCCAGGCTGCTCCGGTCTGACCTGCCTTTTTGACGGCATTCCTCAGGAATGCCAGTGATTGGGCAAAAACGTGCAGCGCAGGCTAAATAAATTATCTCAGGGTTGCCTTGATGCGTCCCCACGTACTGCCCTCGACCGCGGTGCCTTCCGGGTTGGCCGGCAGCAGCAGCCCATCGAGGAAGACATCCGCCCGAAGGTCGACCATGTCGGTATAGGGCCGTTCGGTCTGTATCGCCGTAAAGTATTCCCACGAGCCGGTTGTCTCGTCCCAGTCGTACACCATGACCGCAAACCCGATTCCCTTTCCCGCGGCAAGATCGCTGAAAGCGGTCTCCCCCGGCCCGCTGTCCCATCCCTCCCAGAAGTCGTAAGGGGTGACGTACAGCTCGATCACGCTGACCGTCGGGTTTTCCCCGGCGACACCTCCTCCTCCGTCTCCGTAGGGAGGAGAGACGGTCCAGGAAAAACTCCCCGTCTGACGGAGGATATCCGGGGCATTCAAGGTCGGCAGACCGGTCACAGTACGGGAAACTGCCTCGTACAGCTGTGCCTGCCCGTGAAAATCCCCCCAGTCTTCCGGTGCCGTAATGTCGACGCCTCCGTGCCCGCCCCGGTGGTCTCCGTCGATTGCCAGAGCGATGCTGTCATGCTCGAGGAGCCGGGATTTTCCATCGTAGTCATGTGAGTTCGAATACTCGTCGTCGCTCGACACGAAGGCGACATACAGCCGGTCCGGGTCGTCGTGCCAGGCCAGCCAGATGCGGAAATCCAGTTCGGCCGGGTCGGCCAGACGGTTGCCGCGGGGATGGTCCTGGAAATCCAGCGGGGTCATGACCGGCTCGCCCACAAGATCGTACCACTCGTCTATCGATCCATCGTCGAGCCGGATCTCTTCCAGCATCTCATCGGTCAGCTCGGGGATGGGGAACACGCGGTCGCCGGTGTGGGCGCCGGCCGGGATGGCAAGCCCCATGAGCAGGACCAGAGCGGCGGAATATCCATTCTTCATCAGTTGCCTCCTCCGTTTCAAACGCATGTCCGACCCCTGACTCTCGGGTATGGTAAGAAACAAACAAGGCGGCATGGCAAAATACAGAAGAAAGAATCCAGATCCTGGGCTGTTTCTGGGGCAAGTCCCGTATTCAGTTGAAACAGGTTGCCGGCCCTATCCTGCCGCCCGGGCCATGACCACACCCGTAGGCTTCGGGGCCTCGGCCCCGTGCCCGGCCGGGATCAGCCTGCCGGTTCCGGAATCGATCCGCCACACCGCGACGCTGTCGCTCTCGTAGTTCGCCGCCAGCATGAACCGCCCCGCCGGGTCGGTCTCGAGGTTCCACGGCCAGCCCCCCTGCGCCGGCTCGTGGGCGGCGAAGGTCAGCAGCCCGCTCTCCCTGTCGACGGCGAACACGGCGATGCTGTCGTGGCCGCGGTTGGTGGAGTAGAGGAAATCGCCCGGCGGCGGAATGCTGAGGTCCGCGGCGTAGTTCTCGCCGGTGAAATCCTCCGGCAGGGTGGTGATCGTCTGGCGTTCGCTCAGCCCGCCGCTGTCCGCGTCGTAGTCGAACAGGGTGAGGGTGCCGTCGAGCTCGTTCAGCAGGTAGGCGCGCGCTCCGTCCGGGTGGAATGCGAAGTGCCGCGGCCCGGCTCCGGGAGCGGTTTCGACCCAGGGCCGGGCCGCCGGCTTCAGCTTCCCGGCGCCGGCGTCGAAGGCGTAGATCATGTGCCTGTCGATGCCGAGGTCGGCGGCGTAGGCGAAGCGCTCGGCCGGGTCGAGAACGATTGAGTGAACGTGCGGTCCCTCCTGGCGCTCCTCGTTGACGCTGGAGCCGCTGTGCTGCACGACGTCGGTGGCCGCCCCGAGGCGCCCGTCCTCGGCGACCGGCAGCACGGCGACGCTGCCGGAGTTGTAGTTGCCGACGAGCAGATGGCGCTGCCCCCGGTCGAGCGCGAGGTAGCAGGGGAAGGCGCCGTGGGCGCGCTGGGTGTTGAGCAGGGTAAGCTCGCCGGACCGCTCGATGGCGTAGGCCGCGACCTCTCCCTCGGTGAAGTCTCCTTCCTCCCCGTTCCGCGAGACCGTGGCGTAGAGGAGCTTCCCGGTCCGGTCAACAAGGAGAAAGAACGGGTTGTGGGCCGGGGTGGTTCCGGCGGGCTCGAGGGCGCCGGTCTCGAGGTCCATGCGATAGCGGAAGATGCCGTCGTCGCCGTTGGTGTAGGTGCCGGCGTATACGAAAGCGGTGCCGCGGGTTTCGGCGGTCATGTCGTCATCCTCGGTTCGGGTTGAGTGGCGGGATTGCGCGGGCCCGGCAAGTGAGTCGGACTCAAATCCCGCCGGCGTCCGGCCCCTGTCCGCCTCTTCGAAACGGACGGCACGGGGGGCCGGCTGCTGTTGCCCGGCCTCGCCCGCAGGGCGACTTTCACCGGCCGTTTAGCGTAGGCAACCTGTAATCAAGGGCGCAACACCCAAAGGGAGACCAATGGCGAAGAAGAAAGTGCTGTTGAGCACCATTTTCAGGAACGACGCGTTCGCATCCGATACCCGCCGCCAGGGTCTGGAACGACTCGCCGGCATCGCCGAGCTCGAAGACTACGACGGCGATCTCACCGCCGACAAGGTGGACGGCGTGATCGGCGTAATCGCCAACTCCGCCCTCGTGCACCGGGAGTTCTACGAGCAGGGGGAGGACCTGCGCCTGATCGCGCGCTGGGGGGTCGGCTTCGACAAGGTTCAGATAGACATCGCCACCGAACTCGGGGTCGCCGTCACTGTCACTCCGGTCCACATGGATACCGTGGCAGAGTACACGATCGCCCAGTGGATGGCGACCCTCAAGCGCACCTACACCCTGAACCAACTGTCTCACGGCGGCGACTTCTCGATCATCCGGACCTTCGAGGCGCAGGGATCGACTCTCGGGCTCTACGGGTTCGGCCGCATCGGGCAGCAGGTAGCCATGCGCGCCAGGCCGCTGCTCGGCGACACCGGGAGGCTGCTGGTGTACGACATCCGTCCGGACATCGGCGACCTCGCCGCCCGGTTCGGCGCCGAGGCGGTGGAGGAACCGCGGCGGCTGTTCGAGGAGTGCGACACCGTGTCCCTCCACGTCGCCGGCGACGACTGCATCGTCACCTGGGACCTGCTCTGCGCGATGCAGCCCCACGCCTCGCTCATCAACCCGTCGCGGGGGAACCTCGTCGACGACGAGGCCGTGAACCGGGCGGTCAGCGAGGAGAAGCTGTTCTACTACGTGGTGGACGACCCCGTAAACGGCCCGCGCGAGCGCCACAAGGATCACCCGCGCATCATCTGCACCAACCACAACGGCGGCATCACCGTCGAATCGGTGGGGCGTCTCGACTCCATGACCTTCTCGCAGATAACAGACGCCATCGCCGGCAGGCGGCCGCGGCACCTGCTCAACACCGGGGTGCTCGGGCACGAGCGCATCAAGGCCTGGATGAAGTCGGCGGAAGAGCCTGTCTGAGCCGGCCGGATTGACGCGGATTCCGCGGCTGGCCCCGGCCTGAAGCCCCCCTCCGGACGGCGTCAACCCGACCGCCTGTGTGGGGTCTGCGAATCTGCCGCGGCCGGGACCGACCGGGCTGTTGCTTTTCGGCCTGTCCCGGCGCCCCGGTTTTTTCGCAAAGGGCTGCCGGTCCCCCGCGCCCCCGCGCCCGGCAGTGGTCGCCGGGGGCTACCGGTCCCCGGCGCGGAGCCTCAGGGTGAACGTCACCGGCTCGCTCCCGGGGTCGAGTTGCTGCCCCGCCTCGTCGAATGCGGGCTCGACCACCCGCAGCCAGACCGACCCGTCGGCCAGCACGTCGAGGAGGATGAAGCCGGGGTGCTCGTGGGCGAACAGCGTCCGCGGCCGGTCTCCGACGGGGCGCATCTTCACCGCCGACCCGGCGCCGCTGATCAGGAGGTAGTCGGCGAACTCCCCTCCCTCCATCACCTGCAGGTTGTGGTCGTGCCCCGCGGCGTAGGCGAGCGGTTTGAGCAGCCTGCCCCCGGCGTCCCGCGCCCGCGAGGCGCCCCGGAGGTCCTCCTTCATCTGCTGGTAGGCCGGCGCGGTGATGTCCTGCCCGGTCCCCAGCGGCGTGAACCTCCGCCCCAGGGGATAGAGCATGGGCGCCGGGATCAGCCAGGCCCACGGGGCATCGGTTGCCCGGGTCACCGGAAACAGGAAGTCGCGCCAGTCGAAGAACCCGCCGTGGTTGCCGGCGGACTCCAGCGGGTGGTGGGCGAGCACGACCACCGGCAGGTCCGTCGTCAGGCAGCGCACGAGCCCGGCGACGATCCGGTCCCGGTCGGCGTCCGGCTTCCGCCCCTCGTGCAGCCACCACTGCGAGTCGACGGCGACGAGCCGCAGCACGGCGCCGGCGGAGTCGGGCAGGTCGATCTTCACCGGCCCCGGACGGCCGTCCCGGGGCAGGAAGCTCCCCGGCGGCAGGCGGCGCTCGACGTAATCCTGCTGCGCCTTCAGCGCCGCCAGCCCCGCTTCCGAGCCTCCGGCCCAGTCGTGGTTTCCCGGGATGAACAGCCCCCGCGGCCCGGGCGACCCCTCGAGGGTCTCCAGCTGGCGCTCGAGGCGGCGCTCCTCGTCGCGGCGGTCCGCCCCCGTGAAGCCGTCCTCGTAGACGTTGTCCCCCAGGAAGGCGACCAGGGTGCGGTCCGGGTCCCTGCGCCCCCACGCCTTCAGGGTCGCCAGCACCGGTTCCCCGGGACCCGGGGCGCCGGCGTCGCCGATCAGGATCACGCGGAAAGCGAGGTCTTCGGCGGGCAGGGCCTGGCCGGCGGCCCCGCTGGCGACGTCCGCCCGGTAGTAGGGGGCGGTGTGGCTGCACCCCGCGACTGCGGCGGCGAGAGCGGCGGCCAGTAGAAGAGGAGGCGGAAGGATCATGAGCGGATCTGAAGATTGAATGGTGTATCCGAGTTCGTGCTTCCTCTTCAGTTTGCGAATCTCCGCGGCGATCCGTCAAAAACCGGCGCGGCGGGCCGTTTTTTCCGTTTGACACGGCCTCATCTCGATACTAAACATATGTGCAGCTATTTCGTCAATCGACCGTCACCGGCCGGTCTCCCCTCTTCCCGTCCGTCCGACTCAAGTGACCTACGCTCCCCTTCATTGTCACTCGATGTTCTCCTTCCACGCCGGCGTTCCCGCCGTCGGGGAAATCGTGGAGAGAGCCGGCGATCTGGGACTGCCGGCCGTGGCGCTCACCGACACCGACCGCATGAGCGGCCTGATCCTGCACTACCTCGAGTGCCGGAAGGCGGGAATCAGGCCGCTGCTCGGGGTCGAGCTGACCGAGCCGGACCCCGGTGAGCGGGAGCCGGTTCGCCGCCGCGGCGGGGCCTCCGGCCTTCCGGTCCCGCCGCACCGGGCGCGCGGCGCCGCCGGCAGGACGCAGTGCCCCAAGGTCCTGCTGCTGGCCCGGAACGCGGAAGGGTACGGCGACCTCTGCCGGATCGTCACCGACCGCCACCTCGCCGCCGCGGACTTCAGCTTCGCCCGCGCCTTCGCGCGCGAGTGGCCGAACCTGTTCCTGCTGACTGCCGACCCCGGACTGCTGCAGCTTCTGGCGGCGGGGCCCAACCGCGGCCGCCTCTTCGGAGAGCTGGTCCGCAACTCGGCCTTCACGAGGGCGCGCAGCGCCGCGCTCGCCGCCGCCGCCGGCTCCCTGGGCCTGCCGCTGGCGGCGTCGAACGACAGCTTCTTCCTCGACCCCGGCGACTGGCAGGTCCACCGCGTTCTCACCGCGGTCGGCCTCAACTCGACCCTCTCGCGGCTCCGCCCCGGAGAGGCGGCCCCGCGCGCCGCGGTGCTCGCCTCGCCGGCGCGCATGGAGGAGCTGTTCGCCGACTGCCCCGAGGCCCTGGCCAACACCGGCGAGATCGCCGCCGCCTGCGACGTCGAGCTCGAGCTCGACCAGTGGATCATGCCGCGCGCCTCGGTGCCTCCCGGCCACACCCCGGAAAGCCGCCTGGCCGAGCTCGCCGCCGCCGGCCTCGAGGCCAACTACGGCGGCCGGTCCGCGGCGCTCCGCGAAAGGGCGCGGCAGCTGCAGGCGATGGAGCTCGAGGTGATCTCCAGGCTCGGGTACGCCTCCTACTTCCTGATCGTCAAGGAGATCCGCGACTGGGCCAACGAGCGCTTCCGCGGCGGCTACCGCCGGCCCGCGGACTGCACCATCCTGCGCGGCAGCGCCGCCAACTCGATCACCTTCTACAACATCGGGGTCAGCGACCTCGACCCGATCCGCTACGACCTCTACTTCCAGCGCTTCCTCAACGAGGACCGGGCCTCGCCTCCCGACGCCGACCTCGACTTCGGCTGGGACGAGCGCGAGCTGGTGTACGATTTCATGGTCGACCGCTGGGGAGCGGAGCGCGTCGCCGTCACCGGCACGACCATCCACTTCCGCGCCCGCGCCGCCTTCCGCGAGACGGCCAAGGTGTTCGGCTACACCGACGGCCAGGTCACCGCCATTCTCGAGAGCCGCAAGACGCGGACGCAGCGCATCGAGGACGGCGAGATCGCGATGCTGTGGAGGCTGGCGCGGCGCCTCGAGGGGAAACCGCGCTACATGGGGCAGCATCCCGGCGGGGTGCTGATCGCCAACGGTCCGATCAGCCGCCACGTCGCCTGCGAGCCCTCGGGGGGGGCGAAGAACCGCGCCGTCACCCAGATCGACATGCACAACGGCATCGACGAGCTCGGGCTGATCAAGTTCGACATCCTCGGCAACGGCTCGCTGTCGGTGCTGCGCGACGCGCTGGCCCAGCTCGACGAGCAGGGGATCGCCGACCCCGGGGTCTGGGACCTCGAGAAGTGCTGCGCCGACCCGCGGGTCAGGGAGATCGTCCGCAGGGGCCGCACCAAGGGGATCTTCTACATCGAGAGCCCGGCGCAGCGGCGCCTCAACCAGAAGGCGCAGGCCGAGACCTTCGAGGAGATCACAGTCACCTCCAGCCTCGTGCGCCCGGCCGGCTCGGCGTACACGCAGCTCTACGTCGAGCGCGAGCGCAAGCGCAAGACGGGGATCAGGGACTGGGAGTTCGTGCACCCGGCGCTGGAGCCGATCCTGCGGGAGACGCACGACGTCTGCGCCTTCCAGGAAGACGTCACCAAGATCTGCCACCAGGTCGCCGGTCTCTCCTTCAAGCAGGCGGACATGATCCGCAAGATGATGAACAGCCAGCACGAGGGAGCGCCCGACAGCGGCGCCTGGAGGGACACGGAGCGCGCCTTCCTGCAGGGCTGCCGGGACCACTCCGGGCTCTCCGGGGAGCAGGCGCGCGAGCTGTGGAAACGCGTCAGCTCGTTCACGGGGTTCAGCTTCTGCAAGTCGCACAGCGCCACGTACGCGCAGCTGTCGTTCCAGTGCGCCTACCTCAAGGCCCATTTCCCGGCGCAGTTCCTCGCCGCGGTGATCAGCAACGGTCACGGCTTCTACCACCGCGACGTCTACCTCAACGAGGCGCGGCGCTGGGGCGTCCGCGTCCTGCCGATGGACGTCAACGAGTCCGGCGTCAGGTACCGGGGCCGCGGCGCCCTGATGCGGCCCGGGATGATGCACCTGCGCGGGGTGCGGGAGAAGGCGCTCGAGGCGCTGGTCGCCGAGCGGCGGGCCGGCGGCCGCTTCCGCGATCTGCCGGACCTCGCCCACCGCGTCCCCGGCCTGCACAAAAAGGAGATCGAGCGCCTGGTCCTCGTCGGGGCGCTCGACGGCTTCGGCCCCACCCAGCCCGAGCTGCTGTGGCAGCTCGACGACGTCGCCGCCGCGGCGCGGGGCGGCGCTGCGTCCGCGGCGCCGCTCATCGACGGCCTCGCCCTGCGCCCCCCGGTGCCTGAGGGGCTGCGCGACTACAGCCTCGCCGAGAAGTGCCTCAACGAGCTCGAGCTGCTCGGCTACATGATCTCGGGGGAGATCCTCGAGATCCTCGACATGCACCCGGCGGCCGCCGGGGCGGTGCCGGCGGCCGACATCGGGCGCTGCGCCGGCCGCCGGATCAGGCTGTTCGGGCGCCGCGTCACCGACCGCGTCCACCGGGTTCAGCGCAGCGGCGAGGCGATGATGTTCCTGACCATCGAGGACAAGTCGGAGAGCGCCGACGTCGTGCTCTGGCCCGATGTCTTCGAGCGCTGCGCCGACGTCGTCGCCGGTCCGGGTCCGTTCGAGGTCCGCGGCCGGGTCACCGAGGACTGGGGCACGTTCACGGTCGAGGCGGACTCGATCAGGGCGGTCGCCTGGTCGCCGAACGAGGTCGATTTCGAGCTGGCGTCGCGGAAGCTGGCCGCGTCGGTGGAAGGGGTGCGCAGGTATGGGGACGTGGAAACGGCGGCCGCCTAGTGCCTGCGCGAGTCGTACCGGGGGTGTACGGCGAGTGAAGGCAACGCCGTGAGCCGGGATGGATCGGCCTCCCGACGGGCCGCCCGGCCCCGCCCCGAGCCGTTGTTCGCGGCCGTCGCCGCGGACCAGTTCGCCGCCCAGGCGGTCGCCGCGGTGCGCCGCGAGCTGCTCGGCAAGGCGTTCGTCGTCGTGCGCCAGAACCAGGAGAGCCACCGCGCCTCGGTGTTCGCCCGCTCTCCGGCGGCCCGCGAGCTCGGGGTCGCCCCGGGGGAGCCGGTGTTCGTCCTGCGCCGCCGGCTGGGACGGCGCGCGCTGGTCGTCGAGCGGGACGAGGAAGCGGAGCAGCGCGTGCTCGAGCGGCTTCTCGACGCCCTGGCCGCCTGGACCCCGGACTACCGGCTGGACGAGCCGGCCCGCGGCACGCTCGCCCTCTCCGGAACCCCGGCGCAGCGCGCCCTCGACCGGGGCGATCTCGACCGGGCCGGACTGGGGGAGCGGCTCGCCCGCCACCTGCGGCGGCGCACCGGGCTGCAGGAGATCGCCGCCGCGGTCAGCCGCAGCCGCCTGCTGGCCGGGCTGCTGGCCGAGCGCGCCAGGCCGGACGGGGTCGAGGTCTGCGCCCCGGACCGGGAGGCGGAACTGCTCGCCAACCTCGAGCTGGACGAGCTGCCGCTTCCCGCCGGAGTGCGCGAGACCGCCCGCCGCTACGGCCTGCACCAGGCCGCGCAGGTTCTCGCGCTCGAGCGCCCGGCGCTGCACAGGCGCTTCGGGGGGGCCGCCGGGGAGCAGCTGTACGGACTGGTGCGCGGCATCGACGGCGCTCCGGGACGGCGCGGCGGCCGCGCCGTCGCCGCCGAGACCATCCTCGAGCGCGACGTCAACGACGAGTTCACGCTCGTCCAGGCAGTGCGCCTGACCGCGGACAAGCTCGTCGACAAGCTGCGCCGGGCCGGGTACGTCGCCTCGCGGCTGACGCTGCGGCTGCGCTACACCGACAACCGCACCGCGCAGCGCTCGCGCGTCCTGCCGGCGGCCAGCGACGACTTCGCCGCCGTCGCCGCGGCCGCGGTGGCGCTCTTCACCGGTCTGCACCAGCGCCGCGCGGCGATCCGGTCGATCCAGGTCTCGGCGATCCGGCCGGGCAGGGATTCGGGACAGCTCGACCTGTTCGAGGAGGAGGCCGAGCGCAGGCAGCGCCGGCTCGGGCGGGCGATCACCGAGATCCGGCAGCGGATGGGTTTCGGCGCCGTGGTCAGCGCCGCGGCGGCGCCGGTGCTCGGGGCGGTGCGCTCTTCCGGGGGTCCCGCCTCTTCGGCTGCGGCGGAAACCCGATGCCAGCGCGGGCAGTCGGATACGAACCGGGGCTGAGCAGCGGCGGAACGCAGCGGAATCATGGCAAGCACCCGGCGGGTCATCCATGCGCAACGCAGACCGGATCGCGGCGGCCGGCCGGTGCCGTCGCAGGATCGGCCCCGGGATCTCCGGCCCGACCGAAGCCTGCCGGCGAAACCGTCACTCAGGGGTCTGTTCAGCGGCCCTGGCGACGGCTCGGAAAAACCCGCGTACGGCGCCTGCCGCCGCTGCCCTGAGGAGCCCTAACTCAAGCCCTGCCCACAGCTTGACCGCTGCCGGGAGCCCCTCTATCTTGAAGGCCCTTTCCGCTGTTCGAGCTTCCACCGTGCCCACACTTTCCCCCCCCGAGCACACGGAACCGGAGCCCCCCTCCACAGGTCCCGCAGGGCCGTCCCTGGGGGCGCGCGCGGCGCTCCTGTCCGGGATTCTGGGTCTTGCCGCCTGCCAGTCCCAGCCCCTCGCCGAAAAGACCAGGGAGCTGGCGGCCGGGGTCTACCATCACGCCCTCCACCTGACCGACGGTCCGTGGTCGATCAACGTCATCGAGCTCGACCTGAGCAAGGCGTGGGAAGCCGGCATTCGCCTGCGCACGGCGCGGCCGGTCGCCGGCGAGGCGCGGCTGGCGCGAACCAGCAGCATGGCCGGGGACGCCATCGCCGCCATCAACGGCGGCTTCTTCTTCGACCGCAGCCCCAGCGGCCTGCAGATCAGCCGCGGCGCGCTGGTCTCGGCGCCCCGCGGGCAATCGGCGTTCGCCATATCCTCGGAAGGGGTGCCGATGGTGGCTGTGTTCGACATCCGCGCCGGGATGATCACCCCCTCGGGCAAGCTGCTGCCGATTTCGCTGTTCAACCGCTCCCCTGCCGAGGGGAAGTTCTCCTGCTTCAACCGCTTCGCCGCCGCCCGGATCGACTCGGTGCACGCCGACGTCGGGTTCGAGCTGGAGAGCCTGGGGGAGCGCTCGGTCATCAACGACACCGTAAGGGCCCGGGTGATGCAGGTGAGACGCCGGGCGTGGCCGCTGAAGGTCGACGACGGCCAGTGGGTGGTCGCCGGTTCGACCGGCATGCCGGAAGAGATCGCCGCGGGGGACACCGTGGGGCTGTTCTGCCTGCTGCCTCCCGCTGTCAGCCGCCTCGAAGAGGCGATCGGCGGCGGTCCGCGCATCGTTCGGGACGGCTACCCCTCGATCGAGTACGAACGGGAAAGACTGGGGCGCGGCTTTGCGGAGGAGCGCCATCCCCGCACCGCGGTCGGCCACTCCCAGGATGGCCGCACCCTCTTTCTGGTAACCGTCGACGGCCGCCAGCCCGGGTACAGCGTCGGCATGTCCCTTGCCGAGCTCGCCGGTTTCATGGCCAACGACATCGAGCGTTTTTCCGCCTCCGGGGCCAATGCTCACAATGCCCTGAACCTCGACGGCGGCGGCTCGACGACGATGGTGGTCGCCAACCAGGTCGTCAACAGACCTTCCGACCAGACCGGTGAGCGCGAGGTGGCAAACGCCCTCCTCGTGGTGGCGCAGGGGCGGGAGGGCGAGGCCGCCGGCAGCCGCGTGATTTCCGGCTCCCCCCTGTCGTCGCTGTAGCATGCCGGTATTCGCCGCCGGGGATCTGCGCCGGCTCGGAAGCGACCTGTTCGTTGCCGTGGGCGCCCCCCGGGAAGAGGCGGAGCTGGTGGCCGATCACATGGTCGAGTCGGGGCTGCTGGGCCACGACAGCCACGGCGTTCTCCGCTACCCGCAGTACGTCGACAGCGTGCGCAGCGGCAAGGTGATCCCGGGCGCCCCCTTCGAGATCCTGTCCGAGGCCCCCCGGATCGCCCACGTCAGCGGCAACTGGAACTTCGGCCCGGTCACCGCCCACAGGGCGGCGCAGCTGGCCGTGGCGAAAGCGCGCGGCGGGGCGGTCGCCGCGGTGACCGTCAGGCGCTGCAACCACGTCGCCCGCCTCGGCCGCTTCGCCGCGCAGATCGCCGCCTCGGGCGACCTGGTCGGAATGCTGTTCTGCAACGGGCACGGCAGCGACCACTCGACGGCCCCGTTCGGGGGCGCCGGGAGACGCCTGCCGACGAATCCGCTGGCCGTGGCCGTTCCCACCGGGGGCGATTGGCCGATCCTCCTCGACATGACCACCAGCATGACCTCGGGCGGGGCCATGCGCCTCTACCGGAATCTCGGCGAGCCGGTACCCGACGGTTTCATCATCGATGCGGAGGGAGCCCCGACGACCGATGTCGAGAAGTACTACGGAGGCGGGGCCCTGCTGCCGCTGGGGTTTCCCGGCACCGGCCACAAGGGCTTCGGTCTCGCCGTCGCCGTCGACATCCTGGCCGGGGCGCTGTCCGGGGCCGGCTGCTCCCGCCGGGATCCCCCCGAGGCGGGAAACGCCCTGTTGATCGCCGCCCTGAACGTCGCCGCCTTCGTCCCCGTCGCCGGGTTCCTCGAAGAGGTCGGGGAGTTCGCGGCGCGGGTGAAGTCGTCCCCTCCCGCAGATGGATTCGACGAGGTGGTGCTGCCGGGGGAGAAGTCGCACCGGGTGCGCGAGCAGCGCCTGAGAGACGGCGTGCCGGTGGACGGGTCGGCCTGGGAGCAGATACGCGCGGTCGCCGGCGAGCTCGGAGTGGCGCTGCCGGAACCGTTGGCGGTGGATTCACCCGGAGCCCGCGAGTCCGGCTCGGCGTGAATTCAACGCCTTTGTTCGTACGCCTGCCTGCGCGAGCGGGCACTGAACAGCACTGAACACAGTCCGGAGAAGAATCATGCTGAAGGTTGCCGTGATCGGGATGAGGGGGATAGGGGCCAACCACGCCGAAGTCTATGCCAGGTCGGACAAGGCCGACCTCGTCGCCGTCTGCGACATGGTCAAGGAGCGCGCCGACGCCGCGGCCGCCCGCTTCGGGGCCCGCCCGCACTACTCGGTGGAAGAGCTGCTCGAGTCCGAGGAGCTCGACGCCGTCAGCGTCGCCACGGGGGGCTTCGAGAACGGCGGCGACCACTACGAGCCGGTGATGAGGGCGCTGGACGCCGGCAGGCACGTGTTGTGCGAGAAGCCGATCTCCAACGACATCGGTCAGGCCAGGGAGATGGTCGCCAGGGCCAGGGAGCAGGGGGTCTGCTTCGGCATCAACCTCAACCACCGCTTCGTTCCGCCTGCGGAACGCGCCCGGGCCTGGATCGACGAGGGCCGGCTCGGCGACCTGCTGCTGCTCAACATGACGATGTGGATCGACAACCCCAACGAAACCTCCGAGTGGTTCCACCTGCGGGCGCTGCACCCGCACTCTATCGACATCATGCGCTACTTCGGCGGCGAGGTGAAGCGGGTGCACGCCTTCCTCAACCGCGCCCCGGGGCGGATCTGCTGGTCGAACGCGCAGATCAACATGGAGTTCGCCAACGGCGTCGTCGGCCACCTGACCGGCAGCTACGACGCGGCGCCGCGCCACAACCTCGAGCGCTGCGAGGTCATGGGAACGGAAGGGCGGTTCGTCCTCGACAACTGCTTCGAGGAGCTGACCTTCTACCCGCGCCGGGGAGAGGAGCTGACCGTGGTGCGCAACAGCATCATGGGGGGGATGACGGGATTCGGCGACACCTTCCACACCCGCATCGACCGCTGGATCGAGCAGCTGAGCGAGGGGGCGGCCCCCGACTGCATAGAGGCATCGGGAGACGACGGCCTCGCCGCCCAGGAAATCATCGAGGCCGCCATCCGCTCCTGGCGGGAAGGGGCGGTGGCCGAGGTCGCGAGCCGCGGCTGACGGGCCGGCCGGTCCACCCGCGTCCGTTTCCGTCCCGGTGGTACCCGGGGGGAACGGCAGAACGCCCATCCGCCGGGATCGACCACCCCCCGCCCTGGGCCGCCGGCCATCCGGATGCCGATCCGTTGGTGACAGGCCATTTCCCCTTCTGTATACTGTACCGACTGACTTGCACCGGAATTCGAAGGTCCGGATCGATGCCTCCTGAAAATCAGCCTGAGCCAGACCCGCCGGAACGGACGCAGCGGTCGGGGATGCGGGAGTACCTGTCGTCGATCGTCGTCGCCATATGCCTGGCCCTGCTCATCCGCAGCACCGTGGTCCAGGCCTTCTACATTCCCTCCGGATCGATGGAGGACACCCTTTTCGTCGGGGATTACCTGCTGGCGAACAAGTTCGTGTACGGAGCCCCCGTCGAGATTCCCTTCGTGGCCGCCCCCCTTTTCAGGCTGCCGGCCCTGAGCGACCCGCAGCCGGGGGACATCGTGATCTTCCGCTCGAAAACCGAGCCGGGGCGCGACCTGATCAAGCGCTGCGTCGCCGTCGGCGGCCAGCAGGTCCAGGTGGTCGACAAGGTCCTCTACGTCGACGGCGAGGAATTCCCGAACCCGCCGCTGTCGAAACACACCGACCCCCGCATCCACCAGGCCTCCTACAGCATGCGGGACAACTTCGGCCCCTACCGGGTGCCGGAGGACCAGTTCTTCATGATGGGGGACAACCGCGACAACAGCAGCGACAGCCGCGTCTTCGGCCCGGTTCCGCGCAGCCACGTCAAGGGAAAGGCGATGATCATCTACTGGTCGGCTACCCTGAAAGCAGGCCCCGGCATCCTGCGGGGGCTGCCGCAGCTGCTGATGGATACAGCCAGCTTCATCTGGAACCTTCCAACGCTTCCGACGCGCACCCGCTACGGCAGGCTCGGCGACGTCATCCACTGATGCGGCGGACCCGGCATGGGCCTGCGGCGCTGCCTCCCACCCGGGGCCAGGACTGACGCATGAAAAACGACCGCGACTACCCGGATTACCGCGACCCTGACGACCCCGCCGGCGGGGGACGCCAGGGCGACGAGTTCGAGGAGCTCGAGTCCCCCTACCTGCGGGGCGACCCGGAAGAGGAGGGGCGGCGCGACTTCGACGAAGAGCCGCTCCGGCTCGTCGACCAGGTGCTGATTCTGCTGCCGGACCGCGACCCGTCGCGGCCGCTGCTCTACCAGCTGCGGCGGCAGCTGATGGAGCGGGAGATCACCTTCCAGGAGGCGCGGCGGGCCCTGGTCGAGCTCGAGGCCGCCCTGGAGAAGGTGACCTCCCCTTCCAACCGCGTAGGCATCTGCATCGACGCTCCCCGGGACGGGATCGCCACCATCCTCGTCGGCGGCTCCGAGTACTTCGCCAACGTCGACCCGCGCATCGACCCGGGCGAGCTCGAGGTCGGCGGGCGCGTGCTGATCAACGAGGCGTACGCGGTCGTCGGGGTGCTGCCGCGCAATCCCGCCGGGCCGGTGGTGCGAATCACCGACGTCCTCCCCGACGGCCGCCTGCGCATCGGCAACGAGCACGCCACCAGCGACTTCGTTCTCGAACGCTCCGAGGAGCTGGCCGGCCTCGAGCTCAAGGCGGGGGACGAGGTCCGCACCGATGCCTCGATGAGGGTCGCCCTCGAGCTGCTGCAGTCGCGCGAGAGCAGGGAGTACTTCCTCGAGGAGATCCCGGAAATGACGTGGGACCGGATCGGCGGCCAGGAGGAGGCGATCCGGGGAATCCGCGACACCATCGAGCTGCCGGCCAGGCACCCGGAGCTGTTCGAAAGGTTCCGCTACTCGACCCCCAAGGGGTTCCTGCTCTACGGCCCGCCGGGCTGCGGCAAGACCCTCATCGGCAAGGCGACGGCCTACAACCTCGTGCAGCACCTGCGCAGCGAGGAGGGCCTCGACGTCAGGGAGTACTTCATGCACGTCAAGGGCCCGGAGATCCTCAACATGTGGCTCGGCGAGACCGAGCGCATGGTCCGCGAGATCTTCGCGCAGGCGCGGCAGAAGCGGAAGGAGGGGTACCTGCCCTTCGTCTTCATCGACGAGGCGGAGTCGATCCTCGGAACGCGCCGGTCGATGCGCAGCCACCACATCGCCAACACGGTGGTGCCGATGTTCTGCACCGAGATGGACGGCATCGAGTCGCTGCAGGACGTCGTCATCATTCTCGCCTCCAACAGGCACGACCTCATCGACCCGGCGATCCTCCGGCCGGGGCGGATCGACCGCAAGATCAAGGTCCTGCGCCCGGGGTTGGAGGCCTCCCGGGAAATCTTCGGGATCTACCTGACCGAGGACCTGCCGATAGACCCGGGCGAGGTGGAGCGCTACGGCGGCGCCGGGGAAGCCCGCACCGCCCTGATCGAAGAGGCGGTGAAGGCGCTGTTCGCGCCCAGCGAAGAGACCCGGTTCCTCGAGGTCGCCCTGCGCAGCGGCCGCCAGGAGAACCTTCATTTCGGCGATCTCGCCAGCGGCGCCCTCATAGACAGCATCGTCCAGCGCGCCAAGGAAGCGGCTATCAAGCGCGCCATCGCCGAGAGCGACGGCGACGCCGGCATCCGCTTCGAGGACCTCGCCAACGCCATCAACGCCGAGTACCGCGAGAACGAGGTCTTCCCCCCCACCGACAGCGTCGAGGACTGGCTCAAGCTGCTCGACTACGATCCGGAGAACGTCGTCCGCGTGGCGCCGGTGAGCTCCGCCGCCGACCGCGACCGGGAAACCGAGGCCGCCGGCAAGGTCATCTGACTTGGGCGACCGGCTGTTCGGTCTCGAAACCGAGTACGGGATCCAGGTCGACGGCGTGGAGAAGCTCGATGTCGTCGTCGAGTCGATGGAGCTGATCCGCTGCTACCTGCGCGAGGACTTCGTCGCGCGCTGGGACTACGGGCTGGAGAACCCGCGCCTCGACGCGCGCGGCTTCGAGGTCGAGGAGCTGCTCAACGACAAGGACGAAGCCGACCACCTGCAGCGCGACCGCGACCGGCGCATACCGCTGAAGGAGCTCAAGAGCGACCTGATCCTCACCAACGGGGCGCGCCTGTACAACGACCACACCCACCCGGAGTACTCGACCCCCGAGGTCTTCTCGCTGCGCGACCTGGTCGCCTTCGACCGCGCCGGTGAGCGCATCCTGCTGCAGTGCGCGCGCCGCCGCACCGAGACCCGGGACGACGGCGGCACCGTCCGCCTCTACAAGAACAACACCGACTTCGAGGGCCACAGCTACGGCTGCCACGAGAACTATCTCGTGCGCCGCGACGTTCCCTTCCAGCAGGTGATCGACGGCCTGCTGCCGTTCCTGGTCACCCGCCAGATCTTCGCCGGGGCCGGCAAGGTCGGGGTCGAGGCGGAACGCGGCGCCGGCCAGGCGGTGTTCCAGCTGGCGCAGCGCTCCGATTTCTTCGAGTGCATCGCCAGCATCGACACGATGACGCGGCGGCCGCTGGTCAACACCCGCGACGAGCCGCACGCCGACGCCGCCCTCTACCGCCGCCTGCACCTGATAAACGGCGACGCCAACATGTCGGAGTTCGCCACCGCCCTGAAGACGGGAACCGCCCTGCTCGTTCTCGAGCTGCTCGAGCGCGGGCAGCTGCCCCGGCTCGTCCTCGCCGACCCGGTGGGAGCGGTCAAGTCGGTCTCGCGGGATCCGCGGCGCGTCTGGGAAGTCGAGCTGGAGGGGGGCAGGCACACGACCGCGCTCGAGATCCAGCGCGCCTTCCTCGAGCGCGCCGCGGCCGGAGCGGCGGGGAGAGACGCGGAAACCGACTGGGTGCTCGGCGCCTGGGAGGAGGTGCTCGAGGCGCTCGCCGGGGATCCCGCGCGGCTCAGGGGCAGGTGCGACTGGGTGACGAAGGAGTGGATGCTCGGGGCCTTCGCCGAGGCCGAAGGGCTGGACTGGAACGACCCCGACGACCTCGCCTGGCTGCAGAGCCAGGACCTCGAGTACCACAACATCGATCCGGAGGAAGGGCTGTTCACCCTGCTCGCCGCAGACGGCGCCGGCGAACAGTTGGCCGGCGACGGCGAGGTTGCCCGCGCCATGGTCGAGGCCCCCGAGGCGACGCGCGCCGCCTTTCGCGGCCGCTGCCTGCAGAAGTTCGGTTCCGAGGTGCGCTCCCTGAACTGGGACAGCATCGAGTTCACCGTCGGCGGCAGGGTCGAGACCGTCGACCTGAAGGGTTGTGTCGAGCGGGAAACGGCGGCTACCTTTATGGCGGTCTTGGAAGAGGCCGACAGCGTGTCGGGTTTGATCACCCAACTCGAGGAGATGCACCATGCGGTCAGTTGAAATGCGCGACCGGGCCCCGCGGCCGGCCAAGCCGATGGACGGCGGCGGCGGCGACGGCGACGATCCAGGACCCCGCCGCCCCAAGGTGGAACGGCCGAACACCGACGACCTGCTGCGCCGCATGCGCAAGGTCGACCCCAACCAGGCGCGCCGCTACCGTCAGCGCACCGGGGAGTGAGCCCGGCGTCCCCTCCCGGGACAGGCCACCAGGGCGCGGCCCGAACCGGGGCGGCAGCGCCGGCCGGGCGCCGCCGCACAGGGCCATCCGCCTTGGAACACACCGATTTCCTCAATCTCCTGAAACAGAACGGGCAGCTGCCCGGGGCGCCGGAAACTACCGGCGCCGAAGCCGCGGTCGAGTCGACCGAAGGCACCACCATTCTCGCCCTGCGCTGCCGCGACGGCGTCCTCGTCGCCGGGGACCGCCGCGCGACCATGGGCAACACCGTCATCCACGACCGCGCCGACAAGGTCCTGCGGGTCGACGACGGATCGGTGCTGGCCCTGTCGGGCTCGCCGGCGAACGCCTACGAGATCGCGCGCATGCTCGAGATTTCCTTCCAGCACTACCGGCGCTCGCAGTTGCAGGAGATGAGCCTCGACGGCAGGCTGCGAACCCTGTCGCGGCTGATGCGCGAGAACCTGCCGATGGCCCTGCAGGGGATCGGCGCCGTGGTCCCGATCTACGCGACCTACGAGGGCAGCGGTCCCGGCGGCGGCAAGATCTTCTTCTACGACGTTCTCGGAGCCACCTTCGAGTCGGTCGACTTCTGCACAACCGGGTCGGGATCCCAGGTCATCCGCGGCGCCCTCTACTACCTGAACCGCTGGGGGGAAAGGCCGCTGGCGGGGATGGAGGCCGGGGAGTCCCTGTCCCTCATCCTGAAGATGCTGGAAACCGCCGCCGAGTACGACACCGCCACCGGCGGCTACAAACCGGTGGCGCGCATCTTCCCCCAGGTCATGCGGGTCACCGCCGCGGGGGTCGAACCGGTCGCCGAACCGGAGCTGCAGGCGCTCTACGAGACGCTCCACTGACCCATGCTCGACGAACCCTACCGCTGGGTCGAGGCGATCCGCAATCGCCGCGAGTACCTCGAGGACCAGCTCAAGTCCGCCAGCCCGGTGGTCGGTTCCGTCTACGAGGACGGCATCCTGCTGCTGACCACGACGCCGGGGCCGCGCAAGCTGTTCGAGATCTACAACCAGGTCGCCTTCGCCGCCATCGGCCACCCTGCCGACATCGAAAAGCTGCGCAAGGCCGTCATCGACATAGCCCACGTCGAGGCGTTCAACCTCTCGGCCCGGGACGTCTCCCTGCAGCGGCTGGTCAGCTTCGGAATCGGGCCGCTGATGAAGACCGCCTTCGACGAGATCTTTCGCTCCCCGTTCATCGCCCGCGTACTCGTCGCCGAGCTCGATGCCGGCGCCGGAGGGGAGGCATTCTACACCGTCGACGCCGACGGATCGTTCGCCGCCTCGGGCGCGGCCGCCGCGGTCGCCGGCACCCCGGAGAGCCGGGAGGCAATGGAACGGCACGCCGCCGCCGGATCCGAGGCTCCCGGCCTTGACGAAGCATTGCAGCGCGCCCTCGAGCGCTGGGCGCTGGGGCGGCTCTACAGCGAGCCCGGGCGCACCGGGGAGCCGACCTCCGGCGAGATCTCCGAAAGCGTCTCCCAGGCTCTGGACGGCGGCCAGCGGATCGAAGCGGCCGTCCTCGACCGCACCCTGCCGACGAAATCGAAGTTCCGCCTGTTGCCGCCGGCCGACCTCGAGGAGGCGCTGGGCCGGTTCGGGAAGTAGCCCCCGGCCAGGGGCGACCCAGATGCGCAACCGCATATACGGACTCGAAATCGAATTCGGCTGCATGCCTCCGGACTCGGACCCCTTCCTCAGTCCGGATTTCATTTCGGTGAAGACCAAGGACTACGTCTTCTACCGCGAGGGCCTCGGCATCGTCGACATACACTACCGGGGCCGCGACGAGCCTCCAGGCAACGGCGGCTTCCTGTTCAACGGCGGCAGGATGTACATCGACATGGGCCACGTCGAGTACGCGACCCCGGAATGCCGCGGGCTGTTCGACCTCGTCGCCTCGGACCGCGCCGGCGAGCTGATGGTGCAGCGGGCCCTCGAGCAGCTCGGCCTTGCCGAGGACGCCTCGTTCTTCAAGAACAACATCGACCACTACACCGGGGCGACCTTCGGCTGCCACGAGAACTACCTCGTGCGCCGCGACGTTCCCTTCGCCCAGGTCCTGCTGCCGGCGATCCTGCCCTTCTTCGTCAGCCGCCAGATCTACGCCGGGGCCGGCCGGGTCGGCTGCCACACCGACATCTTCGAGTACGGAGGCGGCGGCGAGGACCGCGAGGTCCCGTACCAGATCTCCCAGCGCGCCGACCACATCGTCACCGAGATCTACCAGTGGATCCAGTTCAGCCGCGCCATCATCAACACCCGCGACGAGCCGCTGGCGGACTGGGGACTCTACCGCCGCCTGCACCTCCTGGTAGGGGACTCGAACATGTCGGAGTACGCGACCGCGCTGAAGGTCGGCACCACCGCCCTGATGCTCGAGCTGCTCGAGGAGCGCATCGTCCCGGACATCAAGCTCCTCGACCCGGTGCAGGCGATCCGGGAGATCTCCCGCGACCTCGAGTACCGCTGGGAAGTCCAGCTCGAGGACGGCAGCTACACGACCGCAAGCGAGATTCAGTACCGGTACCTCGAGCTCGCCGAGCGCTACCTGCGCGGCCTCGACAGCGAGGCGGACTGGGTGCTCGACGAGTGGCGCTTCGTGCTCGACGCCCTGGTTCACGACCCGATGGCGCTGGTCGACCGGGTCGACTGGGTGACGAAGAAATGGCTGCTCGAGTCGTTCATGGAGTCGGAGCAGCTCGACTGGCAGGACACCTGGGTCCAGAGCCTCGACCTCGAGTATCACAACCTCAACCCCGGCAAGGGGCTGTACTTCGATCTCCGGGACCAGGGGATTACCAGGAAGGTGGTCTCCGACGAAATGGTGAACCGGGCCATCGTGACGCCCCCGCAGGATACCCGGGCGCGGGCGCGCTCGGCGGTGATGCGTGAGCTCACCGACCACAAGGCCCGTTACGTCATCGACTGGGATTCGATCTACGTCGAGGACGAGATGTACCTCAACCTCGACGACCCCTTCAGGACCTACGATTTCGAGGCATCCGAGTTCATAGCCGAATGCCGCAGGACGCCTTGCCCGTAGCCGCGGGTGGCCGCCTCCCGGCAGCCGCGGCGGTCTCGCTGCTCCTCTGCCTCGGCTCCGGCGAAGGCAACCCCGGCAGCGCGTCGGAAGTCGAGCTGATCCCCGAGGGGGTCGTGGCCTGCGGCGGCGCCGGAGAGGGGCATTCGGGGGGGGAATCTCTCTCGGGGTTTTCCGCGGACCCCCCGGTGCAACCGCCGCGGGGCGGCGCCCCCAAGCAGGCCGGCGCCTCCGGCGCCCGGACCGCGCAGGACAGCCGCGGGGCCGTCACGGGGACCTTCAACGCCCTGGTGATCTTCGCCAAGTTCCGCGGCGAGGCGGACGGCGCCGACAGCAAACCCTCCTGGGCCGACGACCTGTTCGACCCCGGCCTTCCGGGCAGCTTCGCCCACTTCTACGACGAGATGTCGCGCGGCCAGCTCCTGGTAAGGGGGGAGGTCCTCCCCAGGCGTTACAGCTCACTGGAGGAGGCCGCGGCCTACCTGCCCGAAGAGGGTGGAACCTCCGGCGACTACCCGCGCTTCAACCTCGAGATCCTGACCCAGGCCGACGCCGACGTCGACATGGGCCGCTTCGACAACGACGGCCCCGACGGGATGCCGAATTCCGGAGACGACGACGGCTACGTCGACGTCGTCTTCATCAACCTGCTCACGGTGCCGGTGAACTTCCTGCTGCGCACCGCCACCGGGCTCGCGTCCCTCGGGTTCGACGCCGACTTCATCAGCGACGACCCGGCCGCCGGCGGGGGAAACATCCGCGTGCGCGGCCGTTTCTCCGGCTTCGGGGGGACCACCCAGCGCGGCCACGTCTTCTCCGTTACCTCGGCGACCATGTGCCACGAGTTCGCCCATGTGCTCGGGCTTCCCGACCTGTTCGATCAGTCGACGGTGCTTCTCGGCAGGGAGATCGACTGGGCCCTCGACGGCGCCGGGATCGGCAAGTGGGGGCTGATGGGGCTGGGCACCCTCGGGTGGGGAGTCGAGGACGGCCCCAACCCCTTCACCGCCTGGTCGCTGGCGCAGCTGGGCTGGCTCGGCAGGGAGAACGAGAACCTCGTCGAGGTCACCGGGTCGCTGCGCGGCCTCGAGATGGAGCAGATCGACCGCGGCGGTCCGGTGTACCGGATCCCGGTTTCCGAGGAGGAGTATTTCCTGATCGAGAACCGCCAGAACTCCGGCAGCTTCTACAACCGCAACATCCCCGCCGGCGGGCTGCTGGTATGGCACGTCGACGAGGGGGCGGACAACGACGAGGAGCGCCACAAGCAGGTCGATCTCGTCTGCGCCGACGGACTGTTCGCCGACCGCGGCTATCCCGGGGAGCAGCCGGACCCTCTCAGGGGCGGCGACAACCTCGATTTCTGGGCCCGCGACGAGACCTACGCAAGCGAACACAACGGCAACCGGGGAGACGCCACCGACCCCTTCGACGGCGACCGCTTCGACCGCGCCGACCTGACCACCAATCCCGGCCTGCGGGCCCACGCCCGCTTCGAGCGCGGCGTTCCCCTCGGGATCGCCATCGAGAACATCCGCGACCTCGGCGGCGGCCGCATGGGCCTCGACATCCTCGTGCGCCAGCCGGTGGAGGGGAACGTCTCGGCCGACGCCGTCTGGTCCGGGGAGGTCGAGGTCGACGGCGACGTCGTCGTCGAGCCGGGGGTGCGCCTGGTACTGGAGGCCGGCACCCGGGTGCGCTTCCGCCGCGGCGACAGCCGCGCCGCCGGTTTCGACCGCAGCTTCGGGGAGATGATCGTCTACGGCGAGCTCGAGGTGCGCGGCGATTCCGGGGACCCGGTGGTCCTCGAGTCGGCCGAGGAGCGGCCGCGCTCCGGCGACTGGCTCGGCCTGCTCCTGATGACGAGCGCCTCCGGGGGGGTTGAAGAGGCCGAGGCCTCCGGCGGGCTGCGGGTCGAGAACTCGCGGTACGGGCTCCTGCGGCAGCGGCTGCCGGCCGGAGTGACCACCTGGTCCCAGGACCGCGTCCTGCCCTGGGACCTCCATGTCGAGAAGGGTTCCGAGCTGGTGATAGACAGCGGCGCCACCGTGCGTTTCGCCCCGAGCGATCTCTCCGGGCGCGGGGAGAGCTCGGGGTTTACCGAGCTCGTGGTCAAGGGCGGGCTGAAGATTGCGGGAACTCCGGCCGGCCCGGTGGAGCTCACCGTAGACTCGCCGTCGAGCGATTCACTCTGGTACGGACTGGTGCTGAAAGCCGACGGGACCCTCGAGGCTTCCGACCTCGAGATCAGTCAGAGCGGCTTCGCCCTGACCGGGGAGGTCTCCGGCAGGGGGCGGGCCCACCTGGAGAACGCGACCGTCCGGCGGACCGTCCACGGAATCAACATGTCCGTGCACGGCGAGCTGACGGTCGACGGGTCGACCCTGAAGGATATCACCGGAAACGCGCTCCGGGCCTGGGGGACCGGACTGGTGCGGGTGCGCGACAGCGTCATCGAGAACACCGGCTGGGAGGGGATCTCGCTGGGCAACAGCGGTCTGCTGGCGATCTCCACGAGGATCGAGTCGTCGGGACAGCTCGACGAGGAGGACCCGCGCTCAGGCCTGGTGGCGACAGGGGGCCGGGGGCAGAAGATCGAGCTGTGGAAATGCACGGTCTCCGGCAGCACCCTGCACGGGTTGCAGCTCGACCCGTGGGAGGGGGAGGTCGAGCTCCACTTCTGCGAGATCAGCGGCAATCGCAGGAACGGGATCCTCGGCAGCGGCCTTGCCCGGATGGTGTTCGAGGACGTGACGGTCTCCCGCAACATCGGCCACGGCGCCGTCTTCGCCGACTCCCGCATGGAGGTCTGGACGACCCTGTTCGAGGACAACGTCGGCACCGGGCTGGTGCTGAGCGGCGGCGCCACCGGGCTGATCGACATGAGCGATTTCGCCAGCAGCTCGGGGATGTCGCTGGTCGGAGTCGAGGGCGTGACGGCGCGCAACTCGATTTTCCGCAACGGCTCCTTCGGGGTCGAGTCGCTCGATTCGGCGCCGGGGCTGATCGCCAACCGGTTCGAGAACAACCTCACGGCGGTAACGATCAGCGGCTCCCGGGTGCCGGGGGAAATAACCGGCAACTCCTTCGTCAACAACCGCGCCGCCATCGTCAACCAGTCCGGACTGCCGGTGAATGCCCGGGGGAACTACTGGGGCACGACCGACAGCACCGCCATAGCCGCCCTGTTCGAGGGGGAAGTCGAATGGCGCCCCTTCCTGACCAGCGAAGCCCTGCACGATACCGCGGTGGAAACCTCCGCCGCCGGGCTTCCCGGGCGCTTCGCCCTCCACCCGGGCTGGCCCAACCCCTTCAACAGCCGTACCCACCTGCGCTTCGACCTGCCCCGGCCGGCGCGCGCCGAGCTGCGGGTCTACGACCTGCGCGGAGCCCTGGTGCGCACTCTCGTCTCGGCCAGCCTCGAGGCGGGGACCCACGCCGTCTACTGGAACGGCCTCGACGACCGGGGAAACAGGGCGGCCGGCGGCGTCTATATTGTCGAGATGCGGGCCGGGGAATTCAGCCAGGGGAGGAAGGTCTCCCTGCTGAGGTAGCGGGATCGGGAAGGCTTATCCGAGGAGCCGGTCGCGCAGCAGCTTCTGCACCAGCTGCGGGTTCGCCTTGCCCCGCGTCGCTTTCATCACCTGTCCCACCAGGAACCCTATCGGCTTGTCGTTGCCCGCGGCGATCTTCGCGGCGACCTCCGGGTTGCCCGCAATCGCCGCGTCCACCGCCTCCTCGAGCTCGCCGCTGTCGGAGATCTGCGTCAGCCCCCGCTTCTCGACGATCTCCGCCGGCGACCCCCCTTCGTCCCAGACCGCGTCGAACACCTCGCGGGCGGCGTTCTGGTTGATGGTGCCGGCCGCGACCAGCCCGATGAGCTCGACCAGGGCCGCCGGCCCGACGGGGATCTCCGCGCCGGCGCCTTCTTCTGCCTGCTCGTTCAGCCTCCTGAAGACCGGGCCGGCCACCCAGTTGCCCACCTGCCTGGGATCCCCCCCTGCGGCGACGGCGGCCTCGAACCAGGCCGCCGTCCCCTTTTCCCCGGCGAGGAGAGCGGCGTCGCGCGGGGGGAGACCGAAATCGCCGGCATAGCGGGCGGCCTTGGCGTCGGGAAGCTCAGGCAGACTGGAAGCGAGGCGGCTGATCCACTCCGGTGGGAGGTCTACGTCGAGCAGGTCGGGGTCGGGGAAGTAGCGGTAGTCGTCGGCGTACTCCTTGCTGCGCTGCGGGCGCGTGAACCCGGCGTCCTCGTCCCAGCCCATGGTGACCTGGCGCACCTGCCCCCCCGCTTCGATCACCTCGACCTGGCGCCCCACCTCGTAGTCGATGGCGGCGCGCACCGAGCGGAAGGAGTTGAGGTTCTTGACCTCGACCTTGGTGCCGTACTCGCTGGCCCCGCGCGGGCGCACCGAGATGTTGGCCTCGCAGCGCATCGCCCCCTTCTCCATGTCACCTGTCGAGGCCCCGAGGTAGCGCACCAGCTGCCGGATCTTCTGCAGGTAGGCCCAGGCCTCCTCCGCGGACCGCAGCGACGAGTCGGAGACGATCTCCATCAGCGGCACGCCGGCGCGGTTGTAGTCGACGAGGCTGGAGCGGGATTCGTGCACGAGCTTGCCGGTGTCCTCCTCGAGGTGGACGCGCTCGATGCCGACACGCCTGGCGCCGCCGCCGTCGGCGATCTCCGCCCAGCCTCCGGTGCACAGCGGCAGCTCGTACTGCGAGATCTGGTACCCCTTTGGCAGGTCGGGGTACACGTAGTTCTTGCGCGCGAAAATGCTGTGGGGTCGGATCTCGCAGTTCAGGGCCATGCCCGTCATCACCGTCAGCTCGACGGCGCGCTCGTTGACCACCGGCAGCGATCCGGGCTGCGACGTGCAGACCGGGCAGACGTGCTCGTTGGCAGGGACCTGGAAGTGCTCGGCGGGGCAGCGGCAGAACAGCTTGGAGGCGGTCTGCAGCTCGACGTGCACCTCCATGCCGATCACCGCTTCGTACTTATCGATGTCGCTCATGGACCGGACGCTTCTGAAGAGGAGCGGTCACTTCCTTTCCATCAGCTCGATCTTGACGTTGTCGGGCCCGTTGATGAAGACGATGCGCATCCCCTCGGCCTCGAGGGGGCCGGCCCAGATGTCGACCCCGGCCGCTTCGATGCGCTCGAGGGTGGCGTCGAAGTCGTCGGTGTCGAGCCCGAAGTGATCGAGCCCCTGGTAGCGGCCCAGCTCCATGGCGGAGAAGTCGCGGTCGGTGATCGTAACCGTGACCTCCCCTATGTGAACGCGCAGCCAGGTGGCTCCGCCGCGCTCGAACGGCTCGTCCGCGGCGGCGTCGAACAGCCGGACGTACCAGTCGGCGGCGGCATGGACGTCGGTGGATTCGTGGTGAACGTGGTTCAGGGAATAGTTCGGCATGTCTGCTCCCGGTTTTCTGGTTGCTGTAGTTGGGGATGTCGCAGGCTCGGGCGGATTGCGGGAAGGCCATCCGCACCGGCCCGGGTGTGAAGGTCCCGGGGGGGTCGAAGGCTAAGCATTGGCGTTTGCCTGTCAATAGTCGGCGGCGCAGGTACGGGGGCGGAGATCCCGCAGGGGACCGGGGCGCTAACCTGCGGCAGACAATGTACCTTTCACGCAGCCCACCGTTCGCCGGCGTGATGGAGTCGGCTCACCTGGCCCAAGCCATGGAGGAGCGAAAAAGAGACGGATCCATTCTCGTTTTCGTCGACGGAGATCACAGCGGCGGGTTGATGTCCCTGGAGGGAGGGGAACCCCTCGACACACGGGCACAGTTCTACGAAGCTCGGAGTGACCTTCGACGACGGGCCGCCTCTTCAACTCTATTATGCGGAAGTCGTGAAAGGGGGGCTTTCGCAGGACTGGTTTCTGGTGCCGCCGTACGCGGACGGAGGAGGGGCCCGGTACGAATAGTCTCTCCGTTCGGCAGGCGTTGTCAGGGCCAACCGGGACCGCCGGCAAAGACCAGGCGGGCCCGGGTCAAAGCGCGTCGGCGATCCCCTCGAGGTACTTCAGGCTTCCCGCGGCGATCGTGCGCGGATCGGGTGCGAAGTCGAACACCTCGACCGACACGTAGCGCTCGTACTCCAGCTCTCGCAGCTTCCTCATCACCCGGGTGAAATCGGTGTCGCCGAAGCCGGGTCCGCGCTTGTTGGCGTCGTTGACGTGGACGTGGTAGAGGTGTTCCCCCGAGTCGGCCAGCAGTTGCGCGAGGCTGCGCTCCTCGGTGGAGCCGCTGCAGCAGTCGATCATCGTGCGGAAGTTCGGGTGATCGATCTCGGCCACCATGCGCCGGGCCTCGGCCGCGGTGGTGATGAAGTTGGTCTGGTCGGCGCTGAGCGGCTCGATGCACAGGTACACCGAGTGCTGTTCGGCGAGCCGCAGGCAGTCCTCGAAGACCGCCCGGGTGCGGTCCCAGGTCTCGCCGTAGTCCCACCCTTCCTGCACGTTCCGCTGCTTGGGCGAGCCGATGATCATCACACCCCCGCCCAGATCGCCGCAGAACCGGATCAGCGACTGGAAGTAGTCCCGGGTGCGGTTGCGGATCCCCTCGTCGACGTGGTTGGTGTACAGACCCTCGGGACTGATCAGCAGCCAGTGCAGGCCGATGATCTCGACGCCGGCCGCTTCGGCGGCGCGGCGGATCCCGGCGCGGCGGGAGGCGGGGATCTCCTCCACCGAACCGGCCAGGGTGAAAGGGGCGATCTCGACGCCGTCGTAGCCGATGGCCGCGGCGTAGTCGAACACCTCTTCCAAGGGCCAGTCTTCGAAGTACTCGTTGCAGGTTCCGAACTTCACGGGCGCGCTCCGCGGGCAGGGGTGGTCGGGGCGGGATTGACCAAGATGCCGCCCCCGCGGGGCCGCGGTCAAACGTGTGGCCGGGGAAACGGGGTGTGTGCGAAATCACACATCGGGAGGCCTGCGCCGGAGAGGAAGGCGCGGGTACGGGATTTGCCGCCCCGGGGTTGCCATGCTTTCCAGGACGCCCATCGCGGCGGTCGCCGCCGCGGCGATCCTTTCTCCTGCATTCCTCGCGGTTCCGATCGCCGCCGACGGGTCCCGGGAAGAGGGGGATGCCGACGCCCTCGCCTTCGAGGAGGGGGCGGGAGCAGCCTCCCTGGCCAGCCGCCTGGCGGACCTCTCCGCTTCGGGCTGGTCGGGGCGCTGGCGTCTGCAGGGCCGCGAGCCGGGATACCGCCAGGCCAGGGTGTACCAGCGGCTCGAATGGGAAGCTCCCGGCGGTCCCGCCCTGTACGCGCTGGCCGAGAAGGATCCGGGAGAGCGGTCCTGGAGGGATTTCGCCAGCGCCCACGCGTCCGCGGAGCTCGCCGGGTTCGAAGCGGTCGCCGGAGACCTGAGGCCGGGCTTCGCCCAGGGGCTGGTGTTCAGCCGCCACGGCTGGCGCGGTGGAGCGGCCATGCCCCGGCCGCGGCGCGACACAGGGGCGACGGGGTACCGATCCTCCGCGGAGAACCACTCCGTCCGCGGGCTGTCGCTGCGCCTGCGCCGGCCCGGCTTCGAGGCGGCGGTGCTGGCCGGAGGCATCCGCTTCGACGCCCGCGTCGACGACAGCGGGCGCGTCACCTCGCTGCCGCAGAGCGGCTACCACGTCAGCCCGGCGGAACGGCGCAATGCCGACCGGCTCGGCGGACAGACCGGGGTCCTGAGGCTGCGCCGCGAGCGCGGCAGGCTCTCGTTCGGGACGACCCTTCTGAAGGTCCGGTTCTCCCGCCCGGTCGACCTGCGGCGCCCGGGTCGGGTCGAGTACGCCTTTCACGGACGCGGGCAGTCGACAGCCGGCCTCGATCTGACCTGGCGGGGCCGCCGGTTCAAGGGCTTCGGCGAGGCCGCCCTTCAGGACCGAGGTCCCCTGGGGTGGGTGGGGGGCATGCGCCTGTCGTCGCGGCGGCTGACCGCCGGGGTGCTGCTGCGGGCCTACGACCCGGGGTACCACGCCTTCTTCGGAGGCGCTCCCGGCGCCGGCGGCATGAAGAACGAGCGCGGAGTCCTGGTGGTGATCGGGCACCGGAGGACAGGTCTGAGCTTCTACGGCGACCGCTACCGGCGTCCGGAGAGGACCTACTTCTACCCGATGCCCGGCGAGCACACCCTGTTCGGCGCCGAGTGGAGACTCGCCCGGCTGGTGAAACCGCTTCGGGGCCGGGGCCCGGAGGGACTGGGCCGGGCTCTCGCGCGGGTGGCGGCGTGGAACCCGAAACTCAGTCTCAGGCAGCGGTGCAAACCGGTCTGGAAGCAGGGGGAAGCCGCGACCGCCAGGTCGCGCAAGGTCCGCTTCGACCTGCAGCGAAAAGGGGAGGGCCGCCTGCCGGTGGTCCGCCTCCGCCTCGAGACCGGGCAGGTGCGAACCGGCTCCGAGACAGACCGCGCCGCCAGCGCCTCCGTCGCTGTCCGGCTGCGTCTCGGGGCGCTGCGCTGCAGCGGGCACCTCAGCCGCTTCCGCGTCGACACGTGGGACGCCCGCATCTACGAGTTCGAGTACGATCTTCCCGGGGCCGTCAGCATCCGCGCCCTGAACGGGGAGGGCTGGCGGGCGTACGGGCTCCTGGAGCTCGCCAGGGGGCCTGCCTCCGCCTCGTTCCGCTACCGCTTCGAACGCCGCCGCGGGCGCGAGAACGGCCACCTCGCCAGCTTGCAGCTCGACCTGGCAGGGAGCTGACGGAGGCCGGCAAAGGCGCCCGCCGGGGCGCCTCGTTACATTTCCGCTGGTTTTCCGATTGCAGCAACCGGCGCGGCCGGGGCCGAACCGCAGAAACCGGGACTGCCCCTGGATCGTCGAAGGAGAAGACGCGCCGGCGTACGGACCGCGTACCGCCCGTGCGAACTCCGGAGCCTGCCCGGTGACCCCGATCCCCGGGGTGGCCGTGGACGGGCGGGACATTCGCGGCTTGTCCGGGCTTTTTCCAGCGCCGTGTCCGTGCCCCGGGGCGGCACCGCCCGGACTCGGGCGGAATGGCGCGCGGATACAGCAACAGCCTGCCTGCCTGGGCAACGTTCGATCGCGCGCGCCGGCACTACCGGGAACTTGGATGAAACCAGGGCGCAAACGGCACGACGCCGACCCCGCGGTGCGGTGATGCGCCGCTTTCCCCTCGCGGAAAGGGGCCTTTGCGCCGCCCTGCTGCTTGCCGGGCAGACCGGGGCCCCGGCCCTCGAGGCCGGGTTTCATGTCGCCCACGCCGCGGCCAAACCGGCGCAGAGGATCTTGGAATCCGTTCCCGTTACCGGCAGTGTCCATGCGGTCGCCCTGTTCGGCCGCTTCGCCGACGAGGAGGCGCGCCCCGGCAACACCCCTCCCGCCTTCGCCGAGGATCTCTTCGATCCCGGCCTCCCGGGAAGCGTCACCCACTTCTACACCGAGATGTCGCGGGGTCAGTACGAGATCACCGGCTCGGTCCTGCCGAAGGAGTACTCCTCCAACGGCCCCGCCTCCTCCTACATCAGCCAGGTCGAGGGGGAGCCGGGGCGCTGGGCGGACTACGTCACCGAGCTGATAGCCGCCTCCGACAGGGAGATCGACTACGGCCTGTACGACAACGACGGCCCCGACGGCCTGCCCAACTCGGGGGACGACGACGGCGAAGTCGATTTCCTGTTCGTGATCGCCCGCTCGACCCCGCCGGGGTTCATCGTCAGGAACGCCACCGGAATCGCCTCCCTCGGGTGGGGCTTCAGGACCGACGACCCCCGGGCCAACGGGGGATTCATCCGCATAGAGGAAGGAGTTACTCAGCAGGGGGCGAGGTTCGCCACGGCCGCGGGCAACATGTGCCACGAGTTCGCCCACACCCTCGGGCTGCCGGACCTGTACGATACCGACGTCCTGATCCGGCGGGAGGAGGTGCCCCCCTCCGGCCAGTCCGCGGGCATCGGCAGCTGGGGCCTGATGGGCCACGGGGCCATCGGCTGGGGCGGCGGCGACGGGCCGAACCCGCTGTGCGCCTGGAGCCTGGCGAGGCTGGGATGGCTCGGGGTGGCCAACAGCCGCCTGCGCCTCCTCGAAAACGACGCCGAAGGGCTGGTCTTCGAGGACGTCAACGCCGGGGGGGAAGTCGTCCTGATACGGATCAACGAGTCCCGCTACCTCCTCGTCGAGCACCGCAGCCGCGCCAACAGCCACTACGAACGCAACCTTCCGGGCGAGGGCCTGCTGGTCTGGGAGATTGACGAGCTGGCGTTGGGCAACACCAACGAACAGGGGAAGAGGGTGGACCTCGTCTGCGCCGACGGGCTCTTCCTCGATGCCGGGTATCCGTACGGAACGGAGAAGGGGTTTCACATCGGCAGGGACAACCTCGATTTCTGGTCCCGCGACGAGGAGTACAACGCCCGCTTCGGGGGCAATTCCGGCGACGCGACCGACGTCTTCGACGGCAGGCTCTTCAGCGATTTCTCGACCGTATCCAACCCCGCGGCCCCGACGCGGATCAGCGTCTCCAACATACGCCGCGCAGGGGAGGCCATGGTCGCCGACGTGCAGCTGAACGACCGCAGGCGCGCCGGGTTCATCGCCGCCGAGGACATCTGGGCCGACACCATCCAGGTGGTTGGCGATGTCTCCGTCGGATCCTCGGCGACGGTGAGAATGCTGAACGGAACCACGGTGCTGGTGAGTGAGGACCAGCGCCGCGCCGGGAGCGATCCCGACCGCTGCGAGATCCGCCTCCTGGGAGACTTCGCCTCGATATCCGGCGGCCGGCGCAGCCGCATCATGCCTGCCGGCCCGCGCCCGGCGCCCGGAGCCTGGGGCGGCTTCCATATCCATTCTTCGGGGAGTCTCGTCCTGCGGGAAGTCGATATCGATTTTGCGGAGGAGGCGATCTCGTCGGACGGCCTGCACAGTCACCTGGAGCTCAAGCAGGTGACGATCTCCAACACGTCCGCTGACGGGATGCGCATCAACTCCGACAACGCCCCGATCAGCTTCGAAGGCCTGCTGGTTCGCAACGCCGGAGCGAACGGCGTCGTAGTGCACGGATCGGCCGGAAAGGTGCACGTCGCGGACAGCCGCATCGAGAACAGCGCCGCCAGCGGACTGGTGCGGGTCGGAGGCGGGCTCAACTGCCTGGACAGTGAATTCGAGGGCAACGGGCGGGAGGCGGAGGATGCGGCCAACCTCGTCCTGGGCAGGCGCACCCACGGCGTGGTCAGCGGCAATCGCTTTTCCGGGGTCACGGGGGTTCTCGGCGAGGGATCGGGGGAGGTGCAGATCGTGCAGAACCGGTTCGAGGGCAACCGCGTCGCCGTGATCGCCAGAAGCGCCGGTCTCAGCATCGTCGACAACTACTTCGCCGACAGCGAGCTGGTACTCCGGGTCTCCGGTCTCCGCGTGCCCGAGCGCCTCGAGCTCAACGCCGTGGAGGGGGCGGCCCTGCTGATCGACAACCAGTCCCCGATGGAACTCCTGGCCGACAACAACTGGTGGGGCAGCGACGACGAAACCTGGATAGGCGAGCGCATATCCGGGCCGGTCGCCTGGCGCCCTTCCCTCAACTTCGATCCCCGCGTTCCGGTCGACTTCGAGCTGAAGCCGAACTTCCCCAACCCGTTCAACGCCTCGACCCGGATCGACTATACCGTCGGCATCCTGCACGCGTCCCTGTCGGACGAGTCGGAGATGTCCCTCGAGGTGCGCGACCTCAGCGGCCGGCTGGTGCGCCGCCTTGCAAGGGCTCCCGCCGCCCCGGGTATCTACCAGGCGGTCTGGGACGGCACCGACGACTCCGGGTACCGGGCGGGCTCAGGGGTCTACTACTGCCAGTTCAGGGTCGGGGCGCTGGTCCTGAGGCGGAAGATGACCCTGATCCGGTAAGGCGGGTATTCGGGCGGTTGCACCGCGGTTCGCCGGCTCTATATTCGGCTTCTCCCCGCGCTTCGATGTCACCCTCTCCCCGGGGGAGCACCCCGTGAACCCCGGCATCGCCGTCCTCGACTTCGGCGGTCAGTACGCCCACCTGATCGCCAACCGCATCCGCCGCCTCAACGTCTACGCCGAGACACTCCCTCCGGATACCCACCCGGACCGCCTGCGGAACGTCCGCGGCATCGTCCTTTCCGGGGGACCGGCCAGCGTCTACGCCGAGGACCGGCCGCCGTTCGATCCGGAGGTGGCCGCCTGCGGCCTGCCGCTGCTCGGGCTCTGCTACGGCCACCAGCTGCTCTGCCACCATCTCGGGGGGCGCGTCGAACCCGGCGACCGCATGGAGTTCGGGGCGGCGTCGCTGCGCGTGCACTCGGCGACCGGTGTGCTTGGAGGCCTGTCCCCGGTGGAAAAGATCTGGATGAGCCACCGCGACACGGTCGCGGAGATGCCGCCCGGGTTCGAGCGCCTCGGCGAGACCGACGACTGTCCGGTGGCGGCGATGGGGGACCCGGAGCGCCGCATCTGGGGCATGCAGTTCCATCCCGAGGTCACCCACACCGAGTCGGGGATGCGGATTCTCGACAACTTCCTCGACCTGTGCGGGTGCGAGCGCACCTGGACGATGGAGAACTTCATCGGCGAGTCGGTGGCCTCGCTGCGGGAGCGCTGCGCCGGCCGCAAGCTGTTCCTTTTCGTCAGCGGCGGCGTCGATTCGAGCGTCTGCTTCCTGCTGCTGAACAGGGCCCTGGGCAGCGACCGCGTCCTCGGCCTGCACATCGACAACGGCTTCATGCGCAAGAACGAGACCGCAACGGTGGCCGGGCTGATGCGGGAGTCGGGGTTCGAGAACCTCAAGGTAGTCGACGCCGGCCCGGAGTTCCTCGCCGCGGTCGCCGGGGTCAGCGATCCCGAGGTCAAGCGCCGGCGCATCGGCGACGAGTTCATCCGCACCCGGGACCGCGCCCTCGAGGATCTCGCCCTCGACCCGGAAGAGTGGCTGCTGGGGCAGGGGACTCTCTACACCGACCGCATCGAGTCGGGAGGGACGGCCCACGCCGAGACCATCAAGACCCACCACAACCGCGTCCCCGTCGTCGAGCAGCTGCTGGCCGAAGGCAGGATCGTCGAGCCCCTCGGCGACCTGTACAAGGACGAGGTGCGGGAGCTGGGGGAGAAGCTCGGGCTGCCGCGCCGCCTGGTCTGGCGCCACCCGTTCCCCGGCCCCGGCCTGGCGGTGCGGGTGCTGTGCAGCGACGGCGTGGAAGAGAACGGATCCGCGAGCCTGCGGTTGCCGGACGAGGCAGCGGCCGCGGCGACGGGGTCGGGGCTGACCGCCGACCTGCTGCCGCTGCGCAGCGTCGGAGTCCAGGGAGACGGGCGCAGCTACGCCCACCCGGTGCGCATCTCCGGTCCCGGGGCCGCCCCCGGGGCGATCGACTGGGACCTCCTGGAGCGGCTGAGCACCGAGCTTACCAACACCGTCCCGCAGGTGAACCGCGTCGTCCTGCAGCTCGGCCCGGAGAAAAGACTGGATCAGCGCCTCAGGGAGGGGTACCTGACGCGGGAACGGCTCGACCTGCTGCGGGAGGCGGACGCGATCGCCATGGAAGCCCTGGAGCGCCACGGGCTGATGGCCGCGGTGACGCAGATGCCGGCGGTGCTGGTGCCGCTTTCCTCGGACGGGCGGCGCGAGAGCATCGTGCTGCGCCCGGTCACCACCGACGACTTCATGACCGCCCGCTTCGACCGCCTCCCCGAGCCCTTCCTCACCGAGGTCACGGGAAAGCTGCTGGCCCTCGACGGCATCGAGGCGGTCTACTACGACATCACCCACAAGCCGCCCGCCACCGTCGAGTGGGAGTGAGGCGGGGGGCCCGCTCCAGGTCTTTGGGAACTCTCAGGGACTGCCGGCCGGCATGCGGCTTCTGCGGGGGCCGCCCCGGGCGGGTCAGCCGCGCCGTATTCCGATTCAGCGGCAGCCGGGACCGTGCGCGGAGATTGCGAAAACGGTCCTTCCCGTCTCCGCCGCCTTGCCCGGGTCTCTGCCTTACCTGATCAGGAAGTACTTGCTCCTGCCGCGGCGCAGGACGAGGTACTTGCCGTGCAGGCCGTCGCGGGTGCGCATGACGCGGTCGAGCTCGGTGCAGCGCTCGCCGTTGACGTAGATGGCGCCGCTGCCGATGTCCTGGCGGGCCTGCCGCTTCGACGGCGAGATCCCGGAGGCGACCAGCAGATCGACGAGCCCGAGCTCCGGCTCCCCCATACCCCAGGTCGGGACGTCGTGGAACCCCTGCTCGATCTCGTCCTCTTCGAGCTCGCCGAGATTCCCGTAGAACAGGGCGGTGGAGATCTTCTCGGCCTTGGCGGCCGCGGCGGCGCCGTGGGCGAGCGCCGTCACCTCCCTGGCGAGGACGCGCTGGGCTTCCCGCCGGCCCGGGTTCTCCGCGGTCGCCCCGGCGAGCGCCTCGATCTCCCCGGCTCCGAGAAAGGTGAAGACCTTCAGGTAGTTCACGGCGCTGGCGTCGTCGGCGTTGATCCAGAACTGGTAGAACTCGTAGGGCGAGGTCAGGGAGCCGTCGAGCCACACGGTGCTGCCCTCGGTTTTGCCGAACTTGCTGCCGTCCGCCCTGGTGACAAGGGGGCAGGTGAGGCCGTAGGCGCGGCGCCCGGCGGAGCGCCGGATCAGGTCGACCCCGGCGGTGATGTTCCCCCACTGGTCGCTGCCGCCCAGCTGCGCCTCGCAGCCGAAGCGCTCGTTGAGCTGGAGGAAGTCGAAGGCCTGCAGCACCATGTAGCTGAACTCGGTGTAGGAGATCCCCGCCTCGAGGCGGGAAGCGACCGAGTCCTTGGCGAGCATGTAGGGGACCGGGAAGTGCTTGCCGACGTCCCGCATCAGGTCGATGGCCCCGGCCTTTCCGAGCCACTCGTAGTTGTTGACGAGGATCGCGGGGTTGGTGCGCGAATTGAAGTCGAGATAGGGCTCGAGCTGGGCCCGGATTTTCTCCGCCCACTCCGCCACGGTTTCGGCGGGATTGAGGACGCGCTCCTCCGACTTGCCGCCCGGATCCCCAATGAGCCCGGTACCGCCGCCTACCAGGGCGATCGGCGCGTGCCCGGCCTCCTGGAAACGGCGCAGCAGCAGCACGGTGACGAGGTTGCCGATCTGGAGGCTGTCGGCGGTCGGGTCGAAGCCGGCGTACACGGTCAGAGGCTGCGTCTGCCGCAGCCGCTCCCCGAGGCCTTCGGTAACCTGGTAGAGGAGCCCCCGGTTCTGCAGATCGTCGAGAATGTTCATAAGCCGCCTCGATGCGGTTGGTTGGCGTACAAAGAAAAAGCCCCCGAAGCGCTATCGGGGGCTCGGATACGCGGGAGGAAACGCGGCGCTAGCCCCTGTCGGGGGTGTAGCGATACTCGCTGTGAAGGCGTGTCGTTGAAGTCATTTCGCGACCCGTAAAAAAATCAAGTGTCCGCTAATGTAACCCGGTCCCGCGGAAATCGTCAATTTCCCGCAACCGCGAGGTTGCAGGGGGCGGGAACCCCTCGATATGCAGGCGCCGGCGGTCCTTTGCCCCTCTCGAGAGGAGCGGCTACCTTCTTCTGCCGGGGCGATTAGCTCAGTTGGTCAGAGCACCTGCCTTACAAGCAGGGGGTCGCTGGTTCGAGCCCGGCATCGCCCACCACCTCTGCCGTGCTCTCCTGGCGCTCCAGCCTCCCGTTGTGGGCGTCTCAGGTGCCGCGAATTCAGGGGAATTCGCGATCTTCGATGCGAGCCCGGCATCGCCCACCACCTCTGCCGTGCTCTCCTGGCGCTCCAGCCTCCCGTTGTGGGCGTCTCAGGCGCCGCTCTGCGTTACAGTCACAGTTCCTGCATCCATCGATCAGCCCTGCCCCTGGTGATGCCGGCGGACTTGCGCCATTTCTCCGCTTTCCGTGCGCGACGTCTCGTTGTCCTTCCCCGAAGAGAGGAAGTTCCGGGGAAACCCCCGAATCGTCGAGGAAGGTCATCACCCGTAGCGGGCAAGCCAACACGCCCGAAAGTCCTTTTCCCATCATTTTTCATAAAAAAACCACTAAAATGAACCATATTTCCACCGGTTTATCACTCATGCGGAGTTATATTTATCGGAGGTCATCCGTTGTCCTGGCCCGAGGGGGCGGGGACTGCGCTGACGGCGTGCGGGCATCCGGCGACCCCTGGAGCCGCCCCGAACCTTGCCCCCAAAGGAATCGGAAGGGAGTTACCATGCCAGAACCGAAGACAGATGAGCCGGTGTTCTTGCGGCCTTCCTTGCGGTCAAGGCTCAGTTCACTGGGTATCGTGGCGATTTGGGCCGCCCTGGCCTATGGGACGTATCGCTGGCATTCTGACTTTGACTTTCTGGACCGACTCCTGGGAGCCTGGAGGGCGGATATCGTCGTCTTCGCCTACTTCGCCTTTTTGGCGGGCGCGATCTTGCAAATGGCGGTCCTTCTCTACCACACCGTAGGAACCAGTTATTCGATCGCGGACGACCAGGTCGAGGAATGCCATGGAATCATCGCCCAACACATCAACAGAGTCGACACGGAACACATCCGGTATGTGCACCTGGACCAGAGCATGCTGGGTCGAATCCTGGGCTACGGGGACGTGGGGCTTTCGACTCTTGGAAGCCACCACCATGGATTCGATATAACCCTGGCGGGCATAATCCGTCCGAATCAGGTTCGGAACCAACTGCAAGCCGCCGCGCGGGAAGCCGAGGACCGGCGGGTTTCCAGGCCTCTTCAGCCTATCGTCGAGAAGCTGGCCCGTATGGAGTGCCTGTTGGAAGACCTGAAAAAAGAAAAGCGGGAGGACAGGCCGCCAGGGGTCCCGGAGGATCCGGGCAGGTCCAGCGCCGGAGAGAGCAATTCGGAGGACGGGCGTTCCCCATCCAGTTGATGACCGATGCCTGCCGTCCCTGCCTCTCGGGGCCATCTGCACTTGGGATTCGCACATCCCGCTGCCTGGCCTACACTCCCGGGTTTCGTTCGCAGAGCACGGAGCTCGCCACAACCCGGCGATGGAATCGTTTTCGGGGCGTTTCCAGACAGAGAATCGAACGCTCATTCGCGAAGCCCCGACGTGGTCGGATCACCGGACTGACCGCCTGGACGGTGGAAGCTGGGGCATGAGCGTGCCCGGAACACGGCATGAGCAAGAGAATTGCGGTTATAGGAGGTGGAATCTCAGGCGTATGCGCGGCCTGTGAACTGGCCAAAGACCCTCGTCTGTCGGTCGACGTGATCGAGCGTGCGCCCCGACTTGGCGGTCTGCATCGCAGTGTCCGTGTGGACGGAATAGCGTTTGATATCGGGTATTTCATTTTCAACGAGAACCACGACATGTTTGTCAGTTTCCCTTTCTTAAAGGATCATTTTACCCGGGTTCAACTGAGACAGCGCACGATTACGCCTCGCGGCAGCGTGGACACGTATCCCCTCACAATCAACACATACGCCCGAGACCATGGCTGGCTGGGCGTCCTGTATGCGGCACTCGACGTTGCAGTATGCAAACTGTTGTACCATCGCCGAAAAAATGTTCCGGCTTACGCAAAATACCATATGGGCAGGGCTGTGTATCGGAACAGCGGCATCCAGCACTACCTCGAACGCCTCTATGGCATTTCGGATCAAGACGTCGGGATCGAATTTGCGCTTCAAAGGCTGTCCTACATAAAAAATTACCCGATTTACCGGATGCTGTTTCAAGCATTGAAGAGAAAAAGAAAACCAGCTGAGCATACGGATTGCATTTACGTGAAGCCGATAGCGGGATTCGATGCAGCATACGCGCTGATTCAGCAGTACCTGCAGTCCCTGGGAACCACCGTATATCTCAATACAGAGGTCGACAAAGTAGCGCGGTCACAAGGCAGATTTACCGTCACCTTCAATTCGGAATTGCGAAGTTACGATCGTGTTGTTTCGACCATTCCCATTCCTTCGATGTTGAAACTCACAGGGGCGGATACAGAAGTCGAACTGGAAACCATGAACCTGGTTTCCCTGTTCTACAAAGGAACCCCTCGCGGCGACTGGACGACCCTGTTCAATTTTACATTATCTGGATCCTGGAAGCGCATCACCAATCATTCTGCTCTCTATCGCCTGGATGGTGAGTCGTATTTAATTGTTGAGATCACCACGAGACATACCTCTGAATCTCATATTGAAAAGCTCATCGAGGACTTTGAGCGGCATGTTTTCCAGCATAGTGTTTTCCACAAACCACCGAGCTATCTGGGCAAGGCAGTTACGGAGCATGCATATCCCGTATTCAGACATGGGGACACGGAGAAAGTACAAGGTGAACGGGCAAAGCTTGCAAACTTGGGCATTGATGGCGTCGGAAGGCAGGGTAATTTCGAGTACGTAAGTTCAAGCACGGCTGCTGCCGGCGCCAGGCGTTCAGCGAAAGAAATAAGGCAGTCCATTTGGCTTGAAGGGGAGCGTCCGACGATTTAGAAGCGGCACTGCATCCCATGAGTCCGGCAGGCTCCCGGGGATCTCATATCGCCCTGGCCAGCAGCTCTTCCGGGGTGGTGCCGGCCCCGGGAAGCTCGGCGACGATGCCGCCCCCCTTCATCACGTAGATGCGGTTGCACAGCCGCAGCAGCTCCGGGATCTCCGAAGAGATGACGATCACCGCGAGCCCCCGGTCCGCCATTTCCAGCAGCAGGCGGTAGATCTCGAAGCGGGCGCCGACGTCGATGCCCCGGGTGGGCTCGTCGACGAACAGCACCTCGAGGTTCGGCTGCATCAGCCAGCGCGCCACGAGGACCTTCTGCTGGTTGCCGCCGCTGAGCACGGCGATCCGCTGCCGCAGCGAAGGGGTGCGGATCGACAGCTCCCCGACGAGGGCGGCGGCCGCCGCCCGCTCCCGGGCGGCACTGATGACCCCGCGCGAGCAGAAACGGTCGAGGGCGGCGACTGTCATGTTGTGCAGCACCGGCTGCTCCGGGAAGAGCCCTCCGCCGCGGCGGTCCTCGGGGACCAGCCCGACTCCGAGACGGCGGGCTGCCGCGGTCGAGTCCGGGGGCAGCCTCTTCCCGCCGACCTCGATCTCCCCTTCACGCCGCGGATCGGCACCCAGGACGGCGCGGGCGAGCTCGGTGCGGCCGGCCCCCATCAGCCCGGAGAAGCCCACGATCTCGCCGCGGTGGGCGCGGAAGCTGACGTCGCGCACCCGGGCGGTAGACAGGTTCCGCACTTCGATGGCGATTTCGCCGCTGCCGGCCGGAGCTGAGGCCCCCCCGGGGCCGAGGGCCCTTCCCGCCATCAGGGAGATCAGCCGTTCGCCGTCGAGCTCGGCCGCCGGGGCGGTGCGCACCAGCCTGCCGTCCCGCAGCACGGTGACCCGGTCGGAGAGGGCGAGGATCTCCTCGAGCTTGTGCGACACGTACACGATCGCCGCCCCCTCCTGCCGCAGCCGCCGGATCAGCGCGAAAAGCCGCTCGATCTCGCGCGGGCTGAGGGCGGAGGTGGGCTCGTCGAGGATGAGGACGCGCGCCGACTGCGTCAGCGCCTGCGCCACCTCGACGAGCTGCTGCTCGCCGATGCCGAGGTGGCGGACCTGCCGCCGCGGGTCGACTTCGAGGCCGACCTGGCCCAGGGCTGCGGCCGCCTCCTCGTGAAGGCGCCGCCAGGCGACCCGCCCCCGCCGCGAAGGGAGCCGGCCGAAGAAGATGTTCTCCGCCACCGACAGGTTGGGCGCCAGCTTCGGCTCCTGGTAGACGACGCTGATGCCGGCGGCAATCGCCGCCCGCGGATCGCCGGCGGCGGCCGGGCGGCCGTCGATGGCGTACGAGCCGCCGTCGGCCCGGTGCACGCCGGTGAGGATCTTGATCAGCGTCGATTTGCCGGCCCCGTTCTCGCCGACGAGGGCGTGCACCTCCCCCCGGCGCAGATCGAAATCGACCTCGGCCAGGGCCTGCACACCGGGGAAGCGCTTGCTGATCCGGCGCAGGTCGAGCAGCGGCTCGCCCTTCCCGGCCGGGGAGGTCACGGGTTGGCCAGCAGCCGGCGCAGGACGGAATCGCGGCGGCGGCGGTCGAGGTACACGGCGAGGATGATGACGAGGCCGCGGGCGATGTCGTGGTAGAAGGAGGAGACGTTGAGCAGCACGAGGCCGTTGTTGAGCACCGTGAGGATGAGGATGCCGAGGATCGCCCCGGCGAGCGACCCGACGCCCCCGGTGAGGCTGACGCCCCCGAGCACGACCGCGGCGATCACCTGCAGCTCGAAGCCGAGCCCGGCGTTCGGCTGCCCGGAGTTGAGGCGCGAGGCGAGGATGAAGGCGCTGATCGCCGCCATGGCCCCGCCGATGGCGAACACCGTCACCTTGATCCGCTCGACCGGCAGGCCGGCGAGGCGGGCGGCCTCGGCGTTGCCGCCGACGGCGTAGATGTAGCGGCCGAACGGGGTGTGGTGGAGGACGAAGTAGAAAAAGGCGAAGAAGAAGGCGGCGACGGCGACCGGCAGCGGCAGGGGTCCAAGGTGGCCGGTGCCGATGTCGCTGAAGCCGGGGACCGCCGCCTGGATGGACACCGCCTGCGTCGACACCATGGCCGCCCCGCGCAGGATCGCCATCATTCCCAGGGTGGCGATCAGCGAGTTGATGCCCGCCCTCGTCACCAGCAGGCCGTTGGCGACTCCGACCCCGGCGCCGAGGCACAGGGCCGCGGCGAAGGCCAGAAGGATGCTGCCGCTGCCGTTGAGGACGAGGACCGCCAGAATGCCGGCGACCGCCTGGGCCGAGCCGACGCTGAGGTCGATCTCTCCCTGCAGGATGATCAGGGCCATGCCGATGCCGGCGATCGCCACCAGCGAGGCGTCGCGAAGGATGTTGGTGACGTTGGCCACCGTCAGGAAGACCGGCGACAGCACGGCGATGACGGCGCACAGGAGCAGCAGGGCGATCAGCAGGCCGGCCTGCTCGCTGTGCAGCAGGCGCGACGCCAAGGTCCGCATTCCGGGTTGCGCTTCTACCTGCGGGAAGCCGCCATCAGCCGGCGCACCGCCTCGACCTTCATGGGGTAGCCCTCCCCGGGGCCGCCGTAGAACTGCGGGAAGTTGGCGCGCGTGATCATGATCGTCGGGGTCTCGTAATGCGCCGGCAGGGTATCCCCTGCGGCGAGGCTGACGGCGGCGTCGACGATCGAGGCGCCGACGAAGTGGGGGAACATCGCCAGCGCCGCCTTGTACGGGGTGTCCCCGAGCAGGGCGGTGCGCCCTACCGAGCCCTCGAACCCGAACCCGATCGCCAGCAGCTCGCTCTCGTCGAGGCCGGCGGCGCGGTAGGCGGCCATGGCGCCGGTGGTCGAATCGTCGTTGATCCCGAAGAGGACGTTGATTTGCGGATGGGCGGTCAGGGCGTCCTGGGCGACCTTGAAGGCCTTCTCCTTGAGGCCCTGGCCGTCGACTTCCTGGACCACCGCCCCGGAGAGGCCGGCATCGTCCAGGGCGGAGACGAACCCGTCGACGCGCTGCCGGCAGTCCTCGAAGTTCGGGAAGCCGACGAGGAGGATTTTCGGGTCGATCCCGGTTGCCGCGGCGTGCTCGACGAACCAGTCCCCGGCCTTGCGCCCGGCCGCCCGGTTGTCGATGCCGACGTAGGTCTCGGCGCCGGCGGCGGGGTTCGATTCGGTCAGCACCCGGATGCCCCTGGCCCGGGCCTGCCCGATGACGACGCCGAGGGCCTTGGCGTCGACCGGGGTGAGGGCCAGCACGTCGACTCCCTGGGCGATCATGTTCTCCGCCTTGGAGATCTGCGCGGCGATGTCGAGGTTGGCGTCGGCGATGACGAGGTCCACCCCGAGCTCCGAGGCGCGCGCCTCGGCCGCCGCACAGATGTTCTGGTACCACTCGTGCGACATGAAGTTGACGATATAGCCGATCCTGAGGCGGCCCTCTTCTTCCGGGCCGCCGCGGCCGCAGCCGGCCGCAACGGCGGCCGCGGCCAGGATCGCCAGGAGTCCGTTCCGCATTCCCTTCTCTTTCCGGGTTTGAGTTTCGCCCGCCGGTTCGTCCAGCCGCCTGCCGGCGCCCCGGATCACGGGGGAGACACGGCGCTGCAGGTGAAGCCGCCGTCGACGACCAGCTGGGTGCCGGTGACGTACCTGGCCTCGTCCGAGGCGAGGAAGAGGGCGGCGTAGGCGACGTCCCAGGCGTCCCCCTGCCGGCCCATCGGCACCTGCGCGTCCCTGATCGCGATCATCTTCTCGACGTCCCCCCCCGAGTACGCCTCGGCCACCGACTTGCGCGCCATCGGCGTGTTCATCAGGCCGGGGAGGATGCTGTTGCAGCGGATGTTGCGCGCCGCGTACTGGAGCGCGACCGACTGGCTGAACTGGATCACCGCCGCCTTGGTGGCGCTGTACGATATGTACGGGACGCCGAGCCAGCGGATTCCGGAAATCGAGGCGACGTTGACGATGGCCCCGCCCCCCTGGCGCTCCATGTGGGGCAGCACGCTTTTGCAGGTGAGGAAGACGGACTTGAGGTTGACGTCGCAGACGAGGTCCCAGTCCTCCTCGCTGCTTTCCACCGGCCCCCCGAGCCGCAGGATGCCGACGTTGTTGTGGAGGACGTCGACGCGGCCGTACAACTCGATGCAGCGGGCGGTCATGGCCTCGACTTCGTGCCCTTTCGACACGTCGCACGCGGCGACGCTGCACTCCCCTCCTTCATCGGCGATGATGCCGGCGGTCTCCTCCGCCGCCTCCGGTTCGATGTCGGCAGCGAGCACCTTGGCCCCCTCGCGCGCGAACAGCACCGCGGCGGCCTTGCCGTTGCCCCATCCCGGCCCGATGGAACCGGCGCCGCAGACGATGGCGACCTTGTCTTTCAGTCTGTCCCCCATGGAGGTCCTTCCGTTTATCCGCTTCAGGTGCCGGCTTACTATATGCGCAACCGGAACGCAGTCAATCGACGATCAGCCGGTGCTGCGCGCGCAATCGAGCGGCCGGATTCACGCGGAATTGCGCAACCAGGCACTTTGGAGGACGGCATGTTTCCAACCACCGTGATCGGCAGCCTTCCCAGGCCGGAATGGGTGCGGCAGCTCATTCTCGAAAGAAAGGCGGGAGCCCTGTCCGAGGCGGATGCAGACCGCATCCTCGACGGCGCCATCGAATCGGCGATCCTGCTGCAGGAGCGGGCCGGCCTCGAGGAGATAACCGACGGCGAGTGGCGGCGCGAGAGCTACGTCAAGGTGTTCGCCGAGCGCGTGCGCGGCTTCCGGCCCGACCTCACCGTCAGCGGCCTTCCCTACCCGGCCGTGGTCGAGCCGATCGAGTACCACCGCCCGATCGCCGCCGAGGAGGTCCGCTATCTCAGGAGCCGCACCGGACGGCGCGTAAAGGCGACGATTCCGGGGCCGTACACGATCGGCCGCCGCATGTGGCACGAGGAGCACTCCCGCGAGGCCTATCCGCACCCCTCCGACCTGATGCGCGCCTGCGCCCCGGTCCTGCGGCAGGAGATCGAGCTGCTGAAGGAGGCGGGGGCCGACACCGTGCAGCTCGACGAGCCCTGGCTCTGCGTCCTCGTCGATCCGGAGAAGCGGGCCGAAGACGGCATCGAGGACATGCAGGCCGAGATCGACCTCTGCGTCGAGGTCGTCAACGCCACCCTCGAGGGGGTGACGGGCGTAACCACCGGCCTGCACCTGTGTCACGCCCACTTCGACCACCGGCACGGCAGCGAGGGGGCGCTCGACCCGATCATGTCCGGGCTGGCGCGCATTTCCGCCGACATCTTTTCCCTCGAGCTGGCCACCCCGGTCTCGGGCGGCCTGGGATGCCTGGCGTCGTTCCCGAAGGAGGCCAGGCTCGGGCTCGGGTGCATCGACCACTGCGACCGCGGGATCGAGACCCCGGAGCTGGTGGCGTCGCGGGTCGAGGAGGCGATGAAATACGTCGACAAGGAGCGCATCGTCCTGCACCCGGACTGCGGCTTCTCGCCGTCGGTGCAGAACCCGATCGACCTCGACGAGGCCTACCTGAAGCTGAAGGCGATGTGCGGCGGGGCGGAACTGCTGCGCTCGCGCCACGGGTAGGGCCGGGCGCCGGCCCCGCCAGCGGTCAATCCCGGCTCGCCGGCACTCCCAGGATCCGCAGGGTTTCCCCGACCGGCTCGAGCCCGTTGATCTCGACGGCGAGCCCGGGATCGGGACAGGTGAGCCGGTAGCGGTTGAGCCAGACCGCGGCCATGCTGCTCCCGAGGGCGCCGAGGATGTCGTTCTCCCAGGAATCCCCGACCATCGTCACCCGCTCCGGCGCCGCGCCCAGCGCGGCGAGGGCGTGCCGGAATATCGCCGGGTCGGGCTTGGCCGCCCCCACCTCCCCGGAAATCGCCAGGGCGTCGAGGCCGTCGGGGCGGATGCCGAAGGACTCGAGCTTGCCCCGCTGCCGCGCCGACGGGCCGTTGGTTACCACCCCGATCTTCACCCGTCCCCGCAGGGCCTCGAGCAGCCCGGGGACGCCCGGCACGAGGCGCGCGTTCGACTGCTGCCCGCGGGCGTACGCCGCGGCCGCCTCGGCAATCCTCCCTTCGTCCGGCCGCAGCCCGTAGCGGCCGCAGATGCCGCGCATGCGCTCGAGGCGGGCCTCGTCGTCCGACAGGCTGCCGTCGAGGGTGCGCAGGTAGTTGGCGTGCAGCTGTTCGTCGTGGACCAGCTCCAGCTCCTCGAGCCGCACCGGCGCCAGCGCCGGCAGCAGTTCCTGGACCGCGCGCAGCCCGTGCCGGCGCGAGTACTGGAAATCGATCAGGGTGTCGTCGAGGTCGAAGAGGACGGCCTGGACCGCCGGGGGGCTCATGGGCGGTTCGATCCCGGCGCCGTTCTTCCGTTGCGGTGCGGCAAGTTTTCCAATCTCATTTTTTTCAACCCCCGGGGAGCCGGTCCGTTTCCCTTCGCCCTTTCCCTCTACATCCAATGCTTCCCCTCTCAGCCGAAGAAGTCCTCCCGGTGCGCCCGCAGGTCGATCTCGAAGGCCCAGGCGCCGGGCTTCTGGCTCGCCAGGCTCCAGTACGCCTCGGCCACCGCGTCGGTGTCCATCACCGGCTCGTCCGCGTCGACGCCGGCCTCGCGCAGTTTCGGGGTGTCGAGCAGGCCGTCGATGATCACGTGGGCGACGTGCACTCCCCGCGGCCACAGCTCGCGCGCCAGGGACCAGGCGAGCCCGCGCACCGCGAACTTGGCGCTGCTGAAGGCGGCGGCGCCGCCGCGGCCGCGGATGCTCGAGGTCGCCCCGGTGAACAGGATCGTCCCCGACCCCCTTTCCGCCATGGGGCCGGCCGCCTCCTTGCTGCAGAGGAAGGAGCCGAGGGCGCAGACCCGCCAGGAACGCTCGAACTCCGCCGCGGTCAGGCCCTCGAAGTCCCCCCAGGCGGCGTTGCCGGCGTGGTTGATCAGCACCTCGACCTCCCCAAGCTCGGCGCGCACCCTCGCGAAGGCGTCGGCGACCTGCGCCGGGTCGGTGATGTCCGCGGCGATCGGCAGCGAGTCCCGGCCGGCTTCGCGCAGTTGCTGCGAGAGGCTGTTGATGAAGCCATCCGACCGCGCCAGCAGCGCGGTGTCGTACCCCTCGTCGGCGAACTTGACCGCCAGCGACGCTCCCAGACCGGAGCCGACGCCGGAGATTACCGCTGTCTTTGCCATCTATTCCTTCCTTGGAATCCAGTGGGGATCCGGGCGGCCGCCCCCGGGGCCGGACGGAGATTGCCCGGTTCGCCCGGTTCAAGCATGTCGTTGTTCCGTCGGCGAGGAGGCGCGAGTCTCCCGGGCGCTGACCTCTCCGGCAACCCCCCGGTTTTCGGCAGGATCGGCTTCGCCCACGCTGCTCGTTGGACAGCGCCTGGCGGTTGCGTAGCATAGGTGGAAACCGGAGCGGGGAGCAACCGGATGCAGGATGACAGGCTGGCGATAGGGATCGACGCCGGGACCGGAGGCGTGCGCGCCCTCGCGGTCTCGACCTCGGGGGAGGTCGCCGCGGCCGCCAGGCAGCCCTTCCCGCCGCCGCGCCGCGGGCTGCCCCGTGGCTGGCACGAGCAGGATCCGGAGTCCTGGTGGACGGCGGCCCGGTCCTGCCTCGCCGGGGTCGCCGGCCGGCTCGGGAAGCGGGCGGAGACAGTCGCGGCCCTGGCCGTCGACGGGACCTCGGGCACCCTCGTCTGCATGAACGGCGCCGGGGAAGCGGTGCGTCCGGCGCTGATGTACAACGACGCCCGCGCCGGCGCCGAGGCCGAGGAGCTGTGCGGGCTCGCCGCCGGCCACTGCCGCCGCCACGGGTACCGCTTCGCGCCGTCGTTCGCCGCGGCCCGGATACTCTGGCTGCTGCGCCGCGAGCCGGAAACGGTCGCCGCGGCGCGCTGGTTCTGCCACCAGGCCGACTACATCGCCGCGCGCCTGGGGGCCCGACCCGGAGTCACGGACTACAGCAACGCCCTGAAGACGGGGTACGACCTGTTCGAGGAGCGCTGGCCTGACTGGGTCCGCGCCTGCGAGGGAATGGGGGAGAGGCTTCCTGAGGTGGCGGCTCCGGGGGCCCGCCTCGGCGAGCTGTCCCCGGCGGCCGCCTCGGCGACCGGGCTGCCTGCAGGGGCGGCGGTGGTCGCCGGGGCCACCGACGGCACCGCGGCGTTCCTCGCCTCCGGGGCGCACCTGCCGGGAGACGACAACACCACCCTCGGGACGACCCTGGTCTTCAAGCGCCTCGCCTCCGGTCCCGCGGCTTCACCGGACGGGCTGGTGTACTCCCACAAGCTGCCGGGCGGGTACTGGCTGCCCGGGGCCGCCAGCAACACCGGCGGGGAGTGGATCGGGGCGCAGTTCCCGGGGCAGGACCCGGCGGCCCTCGACCGGCAGGCCGAGCCCCTGCTTCCGAGCGCCCTGACCGCTTACCCGCTGGCGCGCACCGGGGAGCGGTTCCCGTTCGCATGCGCCGGGGCCGAGGGGTTCTGCGATCCCGGGCCCGCCTCCAACCTTGAGCGGTACGCCGCCAACCTGCAGGGGGTGGCTTTCACCGAGCGCCTGGCGTACGAGGTGCTCGACGCCGCTGCAGGGGCCGGCGGCGGCGGCATCTACGCGACCGGGGCTGCGGCGCGGAGCGACGTCTGGCTGCAGCTGCGCGCCGACGCCACCGGCCGCAGCGTCCACCGGCCGGCATGTCCCGAATCCGCCTTCGGCAGCGCGGTCCTGGCGGCGTCCGTACTGCTCGGCGGACTGTGGCCTGCCGCCCGGGCAATGGTGCGGACCGAGCGCACCTTCACCCCGGACCGGGGCCGCGGCGCCGCACTGGAAGAGCGCTACGCCGCCTTCAGGGAAGCGCTGGAAAAACGGGGATACCTGGAAGCCGGTTGAATACAGGTCCGGGCGGGCGGCATTGGTCCGCTTTGTCCGGGAACGGCCTGGGGGGGCGCCTGCGGACACAGGTCCGGGGAACCAGCGACCTGGACTGCGCGCGAAACCAAGCGTATGGAGAGAGCGCCCGGCTCGCGAGCCGCCTGGGCGAGTCGTACCCGAGGTGTGCGGGGAGGGAAGCAACGGGCGGGCAGCCGGCAACCCTGTAACGGAGCAATCTCGAAATGAGCGCCATACTCGAAGAACTGGTGGGAACCGCGCGGGGCCTGAGCGCAAGCGGCCTCGTCACCGGGGCCGGCGGCAACGTCAGCGCCCGCGAGGGGGGCGGCATGTGGATCTCGCCGAGCGGCTTTTCCCTCGGCGAGGCGGCCGCGGCCGACTACCCCCGCGTCGACATCGACAGCGGGGAGATCGTCAGCCCCGGCAGGCGCCCTTCGTCCGAGGTGCTGATGCACCTCGGGATCTACCGCGCGCGCCCGGAGCTGGAGGCCGTCATCCACACCCATCCGCGCACCGCCATCGCCCTGACCGCGGCCGGGCACGACCTGAGACCGATGTTCGCCGATTACTACGTGTACCTCGGGCCCAACGTGCCGCATGTCGACTACATCACCGTGACCACCCCGGAGCTGGCCGCCGCGGTCACCGCCGGGTTCGCCGACCCGGAGGTCGCAGGCATGGTGCTGCGCAACCACGGCAGCATCACCGTGGGCGCCTCGATAAAGGAGGCCCTCTACCGCAGCCTCGCCATCGAGGAACAGGCGGATATCCAGTGGCGGGCCCTGCAGGTCGGCACCCCCTCCTTCCTGTCGGACGAGGAGTGCGCCAGGCTGGACGAGCTCGGCAGCGAGGAGTACCGCCGCAGGCTGCTGGCGGAGATGAAGGCTCGGCAGGAGGGCTGATGAGCTGATGGGAATTGTCGGGGCGAAGAGTGCGGCAAGGTGAGCATGCCCGCCCCGGAGAGGGCGGGCAGCCGCGGACAGTCCGCTTCTCAGAGAAAGATATCCCGGACCGGAAGAGCCCAGTCAGGCACCACCTCTCCGCCTTCGAGTACGTCGTCGATGGTCAGGACGCGGACGTCCCTGCGCGAGCGGTACAGGGTTACCGTTTGATTTTCCGGATCGACCAAGACGACCAGGCGGGTTCCGGCGTCGAGCCAGTCGGCGATCTTTTCCTGCACCTCCGACGAGGTTTCTCCGGGTGAGAGGACCTCGGCGGCCAGGTCGGGTGCACCCGGCCAGAAGCCTTCGGTCTCGCCCACCGCCTCGACCCGCTCTGCCCGTATGAAGGCCGCGTCCGGGGCCCGCACCAGGTCGGGGTCCGCAGCCAGTTCGAACCCGGTTCCAGCGGCATATCCGGATCCCAGATCGTACCTCTTTACGTGCTGGAAAAGCGGCCCTGTCAGGTTGAGCGCGATTCTGCCGTGCCGGTGGCCTGCCGGACTCTTTTTTCTCAACTCCCCCCGCACGAGCTCGTAGCGGAACCCATCGTCCTCCATCTGCAACAACTCGTCAGCGGTGACCAGGGCCGCGGTCGTCATGGGAACCTCCATATGGGCAGGCAGGGAACGTCCTTCCCTGAACCTTCGTCCTGGAAGTATACACGGATGAATCTTCATGGGGATACCCCACTTGCAGGAATGCCGGCGCGATCCCTACAGTAGAAATACCCTTCCCCGCCAGACCTTCACATTTCAGCAGGATGAGCCGCATTGCCTGCACACAGCTACTACACCGGTCCCAGCCCCATCCACGGCAAGGGGGTATTCGCCGCCCGCAGGATCACCCGCGGCGAGCTTATCGGGGTGTATATCGGGACCCCCACCGGCCGCAACGGAACGCACGTGCTCTGGGTCGAGGGTGACGACGGCAGTACAGTCGGCCTCCTGGGAAAGAACGGGCTGCGCTTCCTCAACCACTCCGGCCGTCCCAACGCCGGGTTCGACGGGGACCACCTCTACGCCCTGCGGCTCATTCCCAGGGACCAGGAGATCACCATTCACTACGGAGAAGAGTGGGAAGCTGTTTCCTGACGGCACGGCCAGAGTGGCCGCCGCCTTTCTCGCCGTCCTCCGAACAGGCCGCCTCCAACAAATGGATTGGTTCATGAAGAGTGCAGTGACTTCCGCGCCCCCCTTCCTCCCGTTGGCCGTTGCGCTTCTGCTGTGCAGCGCCGCACAGGTGCCGGCTGCCGGCTTCGACTTCGCCGCCATCGGCGACCTGCCGTACAGCGAGACCGACAGCCTGCGCTTCCCCCTGCTGCGCGAACGCATCGACGCCGAGGACCTCGCCTTCGTCCTGCACGTGGGGGACTTCAAGGGGGGCAGCCGCCCCTGCGCCGACGCCGCGCTGGAGTCGCGGCTGCGGATGTTCTCCCGCTTCCGCCACCCCGTCGTGCTCCTGCCGGGGGACAACGAGTGGACGGACTGCCACCGCGAGAAAGCCGGGTCCTGGAAGCCGCTGGAGCGGCTGGCCCGGCTGCGCGCCCTGTTCTTCACGCCGCCGGGGCGGGTGCTCGGAGGCGGCTCGCTTTCGCTGGTCTCCCAGGCCGCCGACCCTGCCCGGGCGGAGTTTCCCGAGCATGTCCGCTGGAGCCGCGAAGGTGTGGTTTTCGTGGCTCTCCACATCGTCGGCAGCAGGAACGCCCTGGCCGGCTTCCCGGCGCGCACCCCGGAAGACGACGCCGAGGTGGCGCGGCGCACCGGCGCGGCCATCGCCTGGATGCGCGAGGGGTTCCGCGTCGCCCGGGAGACGGACGCCCCCGGGCTGCTGATCGCCATGCACGGGAACCCGCATTTCGAGTCGGACCAGGAAGCGGATCCGCCGGGGCCGTACACCGGGTTCCTGCGGGCGCTGTCCGGGGAGACCTCGGCGTTCCGCAGACCCGTCCTCCTCGTCCACGGCGACTACCACTACTTCCGCCTCGACAAGCCGCTCACCGGACCGGAGAGCGGCCGCCGCCTCGACAACTTCACGCGGCTCGAGGTCTTCGGCTCCCCCCACATGCACTGGGTGCGGGTGCAGGTCGATCCAGGCGACCCCCAGGTGTTCCGCTTCCGCCAGGAGATCGTCCCCGAGCACGCCCGGCTCGACTGACAATCCGGCCCCGCGGGCAGGTCCGGGCTGGCCCGGTAAGTCGACGGGCAAGAGGCTGAGAATGAAGGCGAAGGCGGTCCTGTTCGATCTCGACGACACCCTGTACGAGTACGCCCCCTGCAACCGGCACGGGCTCGCGGCGGCGCGGGAAGTCCTCGGCGGCGCCTTCGAGATTCCGGAGCTGGAGTTCCAGGCGCTTCACGACGAGGTCCGCGGACAGCTCGCCCGCCAGCTGCGGGGGCAGGCGGCCTCGCACAACCGGGCCCTCTTCTTCAAGGGCATGGTCGAGGCGGTCGCCGGCGGCCCGCACCCTGCCGCGACCGACCTGGTGCGGCGGATGTACGGCCGCTACTGGGAGGCGTTCTTCGAGCGCATGCAGCCGCAGGCGGACGCCCCGGAGGTGCTGGCCGCCCTGAAGGCCTCGCGCCCGCTGGTCCTGGTCTCCAACCACACGGCGCTGCCGCAGCTGGGGAAGATCGGCGCCCTGGGTTTCGACGGCCTGTTCGACGCCGTCGTCACCAGCGAGGAGGCCGGGGCCGAGAAGCCGGCGGCGCGCATCTTCGAGACCGCCCTGGAACGGGCAGGGGTCCCGGCGGCGGCGGAGGCGGTGATGATCGGCGACGATCCGGACACCGACATCGCCGGGGCCGCGGCGCTCGGCATGGGCAGCATCCAGACCCTGGAGTTCACCTCGAAGGGGGCTTCCCCGCAGGCCGACCGGGTGGTCCGCTCCCTCGCGGAGGTGCTGTCGATCCTGGAGTGAGGGGGACCTCCGCGAGACCGCGCCCGAGAGCGGGATTCCCAGGTGCCGGCGCAAGGGCTGGTCCGGCGCCCGTTCGGCCGCCCACCACTTTTTGGGTGGGGCCTTACCAGTGCCGGGATCAGGGCCCGGCGTTCGGGCCCCACACCATCCTCGCCTCGGGGCGCCGCGCAGGTGCGCGAGCCAAGGCATGCGCATATCACCCGAGGTTCCCGCGGCGTCGTCATGCCGCTCTCGCTGCATCGGTTATCCCGCCCTCCCGCAGGGCGACTTCGGTAAATGGAAGGGGCAGGGGTTTCCTATATTCAGGTCCCCGCGCACCGACAGCCGGCCCCACCCTCCGGGAAGGATTTGAAGCGTGATGGAGATTCTGCCACTGCTCGCCGTCGCCCTCTTTCTCCTGCTCCTGCTGTACTTCGGCAGGCGCAGAAAGCCGGGCGGGCTGGACGCCTACTACGACGTCTCCCACGGCGAGCGCCACCTGCACAGGTGGGGGTACACCGACACCCGCATCGAGTTCGACGGCCCCCGCAGCGTGCGCATGACCGGCGGGCGCTACATGCTGGCAGGGTACAGCATGCCGCACCTGGTCCCGTTCGCCGAGGACGTCCTCGGGGTGCCGTTCACTCCGGATGAATTGATCGCAGAGGTGCCGCGGCAGCCGCTGCCCGAACCGCGGACCAACCAGGCCTTCCTCGCGGCCGTGTCGGAAAGGTTGCAACCCGACCGGATCGACGCCGGCGAGGAGGCGCGCCTCACCCACAGCCACGGCCAGCTCAGCGTCGACGAGGTCTACCGGCTGCAGTACATCGGCGGCCTGAAGCGTACCGTCGACCTCGTGCTACACCCGCAGAGCGAGGAGGAGGTCGCCGACATCCTGCGTCTGGCGCGCGAGCACGGCGTCTGTCTCGTTCCCTACGGCGGCGGCACCAACGTCAGCGGCGCCCTCGCTCTTCCCCCGGAAGAAGAGCGGATGATCGTCTCCGTCGACATGCGGCGCATGAACCGCGTCCTCTGGGTCGACCCCGAGAACCTGCAGGCATGCGTCGAGTGCGGCATTTACGGCAAGGACCTCGAGCGCGAGCTGGCGGCGCGGGGGTTCACCTCCGGGCACGACCCGGACAGCCTCGAGCTGTCGACCCTCGGCGGCTGGATCTCGACCAACGCCAGCGGCATGAAGAAGAACAAGTACGGCAACATCGAGGAGATCGTCCTCGAGGCGACGCTGGTGACCCCGACCGGGGAGATCGAGACCCGGCACCCGACCCCGCGCAACTCGACCGGCATTCAGCCGCGCGTTTTCCTGTTCGGCAGCGAGGGGAACTTCGGCGTCATCACCAAGGCCGTAATCAAGATCCACCCGCTGCCCGAGGTGCGCCGCTACGGGCTGCTGGTGTTCCCGCGTTTCGAGAAGGGCGTCTCCTTCCTCTGGGAGCTGCGCCGCACCGGGGTGATGCCGGCCAGCATCCGCCTGGTCAGCAACTTCGAGCTGCGCTTCAGCCAGGCGCTCAAGCCGGCGCCCGGCTTCTGGAAGGGGATCGCCGACCGGCTGCAGAAGTTCGTGCTCCTGAAGATCAAGAAGTTCGACCCGGCCGCGATGTCCGCCTGCACGGTGGTGATGGAGGGGAACCGGACCGAGGTCGCCCACCAGAGGCGGGTGATCTACGCCACGGCGGCCCGCTTCGGCGCCCTTGACGGAGGGGAGAGGAACGGCCAGCGCGGCTACATGCTGACCTTCGGCATCGCCTACCTGCGCGACTTCTTCAACCAGTTCAACATCGTCGCCGAGACCTTCGAGACCTCGGTGCCCTGGAGCAGGGTCCACGACGTCATCGGCGCGGTCGGGGACGAGCTGTCGAAGCAGTGCGCCGCCCGCGGCGTCGCCGGGACCCCCTACCTCGCCTACCGCGTCACCCAGACCTACCACACCGGGGTCTGCATCTACTTCACGATGGGGTTCTCGGGGAAGGGCCTCGAGGCTCCTGACGAGGTGTTCCACGAGATCGAGGTCCGCCTGCGCCAGGCGATTCTCGACAACGGCGGCTCGCTCTCCCACCACCACGGAATCGGCAAGATCCGCCAGGGGTTCGTCGCCGGCATCCAGAGCCCCAACAGCATCGAGGTGCTGCGCCGGACCAAGCAGGCGATCGATCCCGGCAACGTCTTCGGGATCCGCAACAACGTCTTCGACGGCAGCTGAGGCTGTTCAGCTTCGGGTGCGTACCCGGGCGCTGGTTTCGCCAACCCACAACCGCGCCTTGCCCGCCCGCGCGGAAGACCTCCGACCCACCAACACCGCATCCGGCACTGGATTGGGTTAACGCGGCAGTGGGTGTCCGGCCAGCGATTCTTCTTCCGGGCACCGAGGCCCAAGCCGCCCGCTCGCCGCGGCTGAACTACCTCCAGCTCACATCCGGGTCGAGCGGAAAGATCGGCCGCCTCAGCCTGCGGTAGTCGTAGCTGAAGAGGTCGGGGCTGTGCACCCCCGGGGTGTCGACGTCGAGGATCTCGCAGGCGACCGGGGTGTAGTCGGCGCGGAAGTGGACGGCTGACTTCAGGGCGATCAGCTCGCAGTCCTCGGGCGCGATGCCGTTCGAGCGCAGCACCTCGACGTCGTACGGCTGCACCCGCTCCTCGGTCAGCAGGACGGTGACGCCGCCGGCCTCGACCACCGCGGTGCGGCCGAGGCGCCCGGACTTGCCGCGCCCCATCGGCCCCTTGTGGACGAAGCGGCCGTCGGAGATCCGCCTGACCCCCACCGTCGCTTCCACCGGCTCCCCGTGCAGGGGGTCGGTCTTGCCGCCGATGCGCAGGGCGACGCGGTTTCCGGGGCCGGCCCGGAAAGCGAGGTCGACCGACTCCGGGTCGGCGATGATGGCGATCACGGCGCAGCTCACCCCCGCCTCGAGGAACGCCCTCAGCACGTGGGTGCCGTCGCAGGGGCCGCCGCCCCCGGGATTGTCCGAGCCCTCGGCGAGCACGAACGGTTTCCCCTCGCTGGCGCGGGAGCGGGCGATCGCCTCCTCGACGGAGACCAGGTCGGGCACGAGCTCGGCGCGGCGCTCCCACAGGTATCCGGCGAACTCTTCGGCGCAGTGCTCGGCGAGCTGCTTGTCGCCGTCTGCGGCGACCAGCACCGAGGCCCCGGCGTCGCGGATGTCGGCGAACGGGAACCCCATCGACAGGGTGGCGGTGAGCACTCCGGGGCGCCCCTCGAGCGCGTGGAGCCTCTCGACGATGCCGCTCATCGGCTGCTTCATCGTGCACTGCGCCGGCGGCCCGGTCAGCAGGGGCAGCTGGCGGTAGGCGGTCTCCGGGGAAATCGTCCCGGCCGCGGTGTCGCGGATCAGGCGCACGGCCTCGAGGCCGCGCTCGTAGCAGTCGACGTGGGGGTAGGTGTCGAAGCCGACTATGGCGTCGGCGCAGGCCGCCATCGCCGCGGTGATGTTGGCGTGCAGGTCGAGGGTGGTCACCAGGGGAATCGTGCCGACGACTTCGCGCACCGCGGCGAGCAGGTCTCCCTCGGCGTCCTCGTGCGCCTCTGTGACCATGGCCCCGTGCAGGTCGAGCAGGACCCCGTCCACCGGGAGGGCGGCCTCGAGGCGCTCGAGGAAGCGCCGCTTCAGGGTCTCGTACGCCGTCTGCTCGACGGTGGCCGAAGGCATGGCGAAGGTCCACAGCAGGGGAACGAGCTCGACCCCCAGCTCTCCGGCGCCGTCGATGAAACCGCCGGTGACCGTGCCGGTCCCGGCGAAGGCAGCGACGATGCCCTCCCCGGTTTCGTACGTCCCCCGCTCGAAGCTCTCCAGGGTGGTGGGCACCTTGGAAAAGGTGTTGGTCTCGTGGCCGATGCTGCCGGTGGCGATGCGCATGGGGGTGTTTCCTTGTCCGGTAACCAGTCCCTGTGATGGTGATGTGAGCGGCCCCGCGGGGAAGGCGGCCCGGTCGAGGCCGCCAGCAGCTATTCGGGCTTGGGCCCCCCGGCCTTCAGCCACTCTTCGTACTCGGCGCGGCCCTCTTCGCTCAAGGGGTAGTACTTCCGCAGGTGGCCCCCCTCGGCCAGCTTCATGCGGCTGAAGTCCTCCCACTCCTCGTGGGCCGTCGCCTTCTCGATCAGCTCCGGGGCCAGGGCCGCCGGCACCACGGTGGCCCCGTCGTCGTCGGCGACGATGATGTCTCCGGGAACGACCGTGGTGCCGCCGCAGGCGACCGGCACGTTGACGGCGTACGGGAAGATGTCGGTCTGGGTGTGGAAGTTCGGGGTGACGCCGCGCAGCCACAGCCCGAGCCCGAGGGTGCGGACCTTGGGAAAGTCGCGGATGCAGCCGTCGACCACCGCCCCGATGCCGCCGCGCCCCTTGAAGAAGGTCATCATCATGTCCCCGAAGACGCCGCTCGACAGGTTGCCGCGCGCGTCGACGACGACGATGTCCCCCGGCCGGGTGTGGTAGAGGGCGTGGCGGTGCAGCTGCCTCTCCGGGTCGGCGTACTCGTCGACGTCGTAGAGGTCCTCCCGCTTGGGCATGAACTGCAGGGTCAGCGCCGGGCCGACGACCCGCTTTCCCGGGGTGCGCGCGATGCAGCCGCTCAGGTGGGGGTCGCGAATCCCCAGGCGGGCGAGCTCGCCGCTGGCGGTGGCGCTGCTGATTGCGCCCAGCGCCTCGATCAGGTCCTGCGGGGGCCGTTCGATATCCGGTGTTTCGATCATCTCGTCCTTTCGGGAGCCGGCTGAGCCGGCAAGGTGTGGGTCACTGGCCGGAAGGGGGGAACCGCGCCAGGATGGTGGGACCGGGGCCGTCACATGCCCCAGATGTCGATCTCGATTCCGCTGTCCGCCGCCCGCCGGCAGTGGAAGAGCTTGTCCTCCCAACCCCGGTCCGCGCGCCGGTCGAAGATCACCAGATGCCCCGCTTCGGCCGCGCAGAGATCCATGTAGCCGGCCGTCTGCTCCACCCCTTCGGCCACGGTCTGCTCCAGACTCTTGTGCAGCACTTTGCACTCGATCACGATCTTCCGCGTCCGCTCGCCCTGCGGCCACACGATCAGCAGGTCGGTCCGCCTGCGCCCCAGGCCGTATTCCCGCTCGATGCGCCCGCCGCTGTTGACGATGCGCTGCAAGAACGCCTGCAACAGCAGTTGCGGACCCGCTTCCTTGTACTCGAACCGTTCGACCCAGTGCTCGGAGTGCTCGCGGAAGAAGTCCTGGAACGCCGTCAGCAGTGCGACTGCGTTCAACCGCCCATCGGCATCGACGTACCAGGCCGTGTCCTGGACAAGGCCGGACTGGGCGGCGTAGGTCAGTTCGCGCGGAACGACTTCGGCGTAGATGGGATTGGCGATGCGGAGCGGGTCGTCCCGGGCGATCAAGCCCAGGTCGCGGACATACTCGAGGTCGCGAGCCGAAAACTCCCCTTGCTCTACCCCGCTCAAAAGCGGCTCCACGACGCGCCGCACGCGGTCTTCCTGCAGCTTGTCGGCCAACTGGTCGAGGTGCGTTTCCCGGCGCAGGATGAGTTGCTCTTGCCCCTGGCGGACCGCCTCGGGGGTGACTGGACGGTCCCGGGCTGCCCCAGCGCCGTCCCGGAAGCAGGTTTCGTCGGCCAGCGCGTTGACCAGCCACGGCTGCCCCTGGGTCTGCTTCCAGATTGCGTCCAGGGCCTCGGGCATGAACACCTGCCCCGTCTCCTCGGTGTGCTGGGCCAGCAGGGCGCGCACCTCCTCTCGCGAGAAGTCGCCCAGTCGGAAGGAGCGCGCCTTGATGTTGAAGGCGCTGCCGCCGGCGATGATGGCATTGGCGGAGCGGGAATGGATGCGGTAATCCCGCACGTCGCGCACCCCGCACAGCACCACGCTCTGCGGAAAGCCCTCCGGACGCAGGTCGTAGCCGGCGCGCAACTGACGCAGCACCGACAGCAGCGAATCCCCCATCAGCGCGTCGATTTCGTCGATGAGCAGCACCAGGGGTTTGGGAGCGGCCTCCGCCCAGCGCGTCAACGCCTCGCGCAGGGCACCCGGTCCGAACTCGGCGAAAATCCCGGACCATGCCCCGGACAGAAAGTCGTCGCCCGCCAGACGCGCCCGGGTCGCCAACTCGCCCAGAATGACACGCATCGCCTGCTCCACGTCTTCGCGCAGGGCTTGAGCACCCTCGATGTTGACATACACGCAACAGTAGGCCCCCCCGGCGTTGAGCAGGTCGCGCAACGCCAGCAGCGCCGAGGTCTTGCCCGTCTGCCGGGGGGCGTGCAGGACGAAGTACTTCTCGTCCCGGACCAGTCCGAGCACCTCGGCCATATCCAGGCGTTCCAACGGCGGGATGCAGTAGTGCCTTTCAGGCTTGATGGGGCCGCTGGTGTTGAAAAAGCGCATGGCGCAGGTATTCTCGCTTTATCTCCGGGCGCGGCAACAACGGCGCCGAGGATAGTTGACAGAGCAGTCGGGGCGGGGGAGCCGTCAACCAGTGATAAGATACTCCAGGAAGCCGCGGCGTTGGAGGGCCTGGGGAAGTCCGTCCCTGGCGCAGTCGGTATACGGAGCGGCGCCCGCGCAGGGAGGAACAGGAGCGGTGGAGGCGGGCGAACCGGGCAGGGGCGGACCGGTTCAGAGGGTCAGGCGTCAGGCAAGCGGGTCAGCAAGCAAGGGCCTGAGCAGGCGACAGCGGACCAGTTAATCGATCTCCAGGGAGGCCTTGATCCGGCCCCAGGAGACCGACCCGACCGCGGAGTCTGCCGGACCCCCGGTTTCGCCGGAAAGAAGGAAGCCGTCGAGAAAACCATCTGCCTTGACTTGAACGATTCGGATATATGCAGGCGGGGAACCGGGAACCATGGCTTCCGGTACCCAGATTCCCCCGTCATCAGGCTCGTCGTTGTCGTGTACAACAATCGCAAAGCCGATGACCTGCCCGGCGGTCAGATCGCTGGCCACACTCCCCTCGATGTCGTCGTACGCAAGGCGGTCGAACGGCGTTACATACAGCTCGATAACGCTGATGAATGGCTCTTCTCCCTCTACTCCTCCCCCCCCGTCTCCGTAAGGGGGCAGGGCAGTCCAGGCCAGTTCTTCCGCCAGGGTTCTACGCCACCTGTCATCCAGGGTCGGACCTGAAGCAGTGCGTGCGACCGCGTCATACCTCTGATTAGGCCCCCGGATTTCGGTGCCCTCTTCCCACGAGCAATCCATGCCGCAGCCCAGGCCCCCGCCGTGGTCTCCGTCAATCACCAGGGTGATGCTGTCGTGCACGTTCATATTTGCGATGAGGAGACTGGCATCGTAGTCGTGGGTGTTGTTGTACACGTCATCGCTGGCCACAACCGCCGCATACAGGCGAGGGGGATCGTCGTGCCAGGCCAGCCAGATGCGGAAGTCCAGGTCGGACGGATCCAGTTCACTGTTCCCGAACGATTCCGCGAAATCCAGCAGGGTCATGGACGGCTCGCCGACCAGATCCTGCCACTCGTCCACGAGGCCGTCCTTGAGATCGATCCTTTCCAGCATCCCGTCGTTGAGGTAAGCGATGGGGTACACGCGGTCGCCGACGTGGGCGCCGGCGGACATTGCGAGCGCCAGAAGCAGGCCGAGAGCTGGGTGACAAAGTTTTATGATCGGGTTACCGCTCATCCTTCACCTCCGTTTACAGGCGCAGCAGCTGAAATGGTCGGAAGTTGCTATAGCGGAATAGCGGGGTTCCCCAACCGAAAGAGGGGGGGTGGGATGGCCGGCACGGCGCCTGATCCATTTTCGGCAGGCAGGAACAGCGCATCCGCCACCCGGGACCCCTCTCAAACGCCGGTTCTTCCCGCCCCCGGCGGGCAGGGGTCATCCCCGGGAAGCGCGGATTTCGCCTCGCAGCCTGTCGGTTTCCTCCTCGAGCACGGCGAAGCCGCCGTCCAGGACGACCCCGTATTCGCGGCGCGCCGACTGCGGCGTGACCTTGCCGTTGCGGACGTCCCGGGCGACCAGCTCCGGCTGCCGCTCCAGCGGGTCGCCCCAGCCGCCGCCGCCCGGCTGCCTGTGGTACAGGCTCTCGCCTGCCGCGAGCCGGGTCGAGATCATGGTGGGAAGCACCTCTTCTCCCGCGGGCCCGTGGCGGATCGAGTTCGACGGCGATCCCGGCAGGCCGCCGTACAGCCCGTACGGCGGGTGGTCGCGGCGGTCGGAGCGGATCGCGAGGTGGGCGTCGTCCCTCAGCAGGGTCCACTCCCGCTCGATGGCCATGCCGCCGCGGTACTTGCCGGCGCCGCCGCTGTCGTCGACGAGGCCGTAGCGCTCGATGCGGAGCGGGTACTCCGACTCCGCCTGCTCGACCGGGACGTTGCTGGCGACGTTGGCGGGGTTGGTGATGCCGTCGATGCCGTCGCGGTCGGGGCGCCCGCCCCAGGTCCCGCAGATGAGCTCGAAGTAGACGTAGGGGGACTTGTCCTCGTGCTCGCCGCCGATGATCACCAGGGAGTTGCCCCCCTCGCCTGCGGCCATCACCCGGTCCGGCACGATCCCCGACAGGGCCCCGAACATGGTGTCGACGAGACGGAAGCCGGTGATCCCGCGCATCGACGAGGCCGCGGGCATCACCCCGTGGACCACGGTGCCCGGCTCGGTGACGATGCGGATGGGGCGGAACATTCCCGCGGTGTTGGGGATCTCCTCGCGGAACACGGAACGCACGCAGAGGGTGGCGACCGACGCGGTGAAGGAGAGGGAGTTGTTGATCGCCCCGGGCGCCTGCGGGTCGGTGCCGCGGAAGTCGGCGGTGAGCGAGTCCCCCTCGACGGTGAGGGTCACCTGCAGCTTTACGCGCGGACCGCCGACGCCGTTGCTGTCGAGGTAGTCGGTGAAGGTGTGGCTGCCGTCCGGCCAGGAGGCGATCTCGGCCCGCACCAGCCGCTCGGTGTAGTCGATGAGGTCGGCGGCGCAGCTCCTGAAGGTCCCGACCCCGTACTTGGCGGCCAGCTCGAGGATGCGGCGCTCGCCGATGTGGCAGGCCGACAGCTGGGCGTTGAGGTCGCCCAGCGTCATGCGGGGGACGCGCACGTTGGCGCGCAGCAGGGTGTAGAGGGCGTCGTCCGGGACGCCGCGGTGGTGGAGCTTCAGCCAGGGGATGCGCAGGCCGTCGTGGAAGATCTCGGTGTTGTCGCAGGCGGAGCTGCCGGGCAGGCGGCCGCCGAGGTCGAGGTGGTGGGCGGTGCTGACCGCGAACCCGATCCTCTCCTCCCCGTGGAAGATCGGCTTGACGATGAAGATGTCGGGGATGTGCATGCCGCCGTCGAACGGGTCGTTCATGATGAACACGTCCCCGGGCTCCATGTCCCCCTCGAACTTGGCGAACAGGGTTTCCATGGCGTAGGGGACGGCGCCCAGATGCAGGGGTATGGTGACCCCCTGGGCGATCATGTCGCCGTTGGCGTCGCACAGGGAGGTCGAGTAGTCGAGGCAGTCGCGGACCACCGTCGAGTAGGCGGTGCGGTAGAGGGCGACGGCCATCTCGTCGGCCGAGGCAGCCAGGGCGTTCTGGATTATTTCCCGGGTAATGGGATCGACTGCGCTCATGCGGGACCGGTCTCTATCAGGAGGTTGCCCCGGTCGTCGCGGCGGGCCCGCGCCCCGGGGGGGACGACGATGGTCGAGTCGTACTCGTCGATCAGCAGCGGCCCGTCCGCCCAATCGTCGAGGTCGCCGCGCGCCACCACCGGGGTGGAGATCGACCCATGGCTCCCGAAGTAGGCAACCCGCTCACCTCCTTGGGCGGCGGCGCCGGCCGGCTCGGTGCGCCCGGGAAGGCCGGTTCCCCCGGTGCGGCCGATGCCGCGCACGGCGATCACCTCGATCGGGTTGTCCGGGTCGGAGCGGTGCCCGTAGAGGCGCTCGTGCTCCTCCTCGAAGTCCGCGGACAGCCGCGGGATCACCTCTCCGTCGACGGCCCCGGGCAGCTCGATGCGGATCTCGGAGGCCTGCCCCTTGAAGCGCATGTCGACGGAGCAGAGCAGCTCGATCTCTTCCCCGGCGAACCCCTCGGAACCGAAGCGCTCCTCCAGGGCGGCGTCGATCTCGCCGCGGATCCCCGCCAGGGCCTCAGGGGTCAGCTGCGCCCCGGAGAGCAGGCAGCTGCGGACCTCGTGGTGTTCGACACCGGAGCAGAGCAGCCCGACGGCGCTGAACAGCCCCGGGTTCGGGGGCACGATGACGGTGGCGATGGCCAGCTCGCTCGCCAGCCCCGCGGCGTGGACGGGCCCGGCGCCCCCGAAGGCGATCAGGGTGAAGTCGCGGGGGTCGCGGCCGCGCTCGGTCGAAACCGAACGCAGGGCGCGCATGGTGCGGGCGTTGGCGATGCGGTGGATGCCCTCGGCCGCGGCGGGCAGGTCGAGGCCGAGCGGGGCGGCGATGCGGTCGGCGATCACTGCGGCGGCCGCTTGCGGGTCGATGCGGACCTCGCCGTCGGCGAGGGCCCCGGGGCGGATGTACCCGAGGGCGACGTCGGCGTCGGTCAGGGTCGGCTCGGCGCCGCCGCGTCCGTAGCAGACCGGGCCCGGAACCGCCCCGGCGCTGCGCGGCCCGACCCGCAGGCCGCCGGCGGCGTCGAGGAAGGCGATGCTGCCGCCGCCGGCCCCGACCTCGGCGATGTCGAGGCTTGGGGCGCGGATCAGCTCGCCGCCGCCCCCCATCAGCCGGCTCCCCGCCGACAGGGTGGAGCCGACTTCGTACTCCGGGCTGTAGCCGACGCGGCCCCCCTCGATCATCGAGGCCTTGGCGGTGGTCCCCCCCATGTCGAGGGTGACGGCGTTGCCGATCCCCGCGGCTTCGGCCGCCGCTGCCGCGGCCAGCACCCCGGCGGCGGGGCCGGACTCGAGGACGAACACCGGCCGCTCGGCGGCGTCCGCCTCGGGGGTCAGGCCCCCGGCCGACTGCATGATCAACAGCGGGGCGTCGCAGCCGATGCCGCGCAGGCCGTCGCCCAGGGCCCCGAGGTACCCCTTCATCACCGGGCGCACGTAGGCGTTGACTACGGTGGTGGCGGTGCGCTCGTACTCCTTGCGCTCGGGAAGCACCTGGTGGGAGAGGGAGACGGGAACCCCGGGCAGCTCGCGGGTCAGGAAGTCGCCGACCGTTTGCTCGTGCCCCGGGTGGGCGTAGGAGTGCAGCAGGCAGACCGCCACCGATTCGATCTCCTCGCCGAGCAGCCGTTCCCCGACGGCGCGCAGCTCGTCCTCCACGAGCGGCCGCAGCACCTCGCCGTCGGCGGCGAGGCGCTCGCTCAGCTCGAGGCGCAGGCTGCGATCGACCAGCTGCGGCGGCTTGTCCCAGAAGAGGTCGTAGATCTGCGGGGCGCGGATGCGGCGCAGCTCGAGGACGTCGCGGAAGCCGCCGGTGGTCACCAGGGCGGTGCGCGCGCCGCGGCGCTCGAGCACGGCGTTGGTCGCCACGGTGGTTCCGTGCGCCACCTCCCCGACCTCGGAGGCCGCGGTGCCCGACCGTTCGAGCAGGTGCCGGGTGGCGTCGAGCACGGCGCGCTCGAAGTCGGGCGGCGTCGAGGGAACCTTGTGGGTCCAGACCGAGCCGCGGCCGTCGACGAGGACGACATCGGTGAAGGTGCCGCCGACGTCGGCGCTCACCCGCACCCGGCCGTTGGCCGCGGCGGTTCCGGGAACGTGGCCCGTCGAGGCGGAGGATGCGGAGGGTTCAGTCATGCGGGAACCCCTTCGAAGGCCACGATGATCCTGATAAATGCCACGGGATGGATCTTTCGTTTGTTTGTTTCGGGGAAGCGAGGTATCGGGATTACAAGAGGTATCAGGGGTGCCAACTGTGAAACAGCTGCTAATGTGCGGAACTCGACGCGGCACGGACAAGTCGATTCAGGCCGGCCGCCGGGCATCCCCGCCGGGCCCGGGGAGGCCGGAATGAATTCCAGTTCGAAAATGAAGCCTCTGGTCGTCGCCGGCATCGACCTGGCCGGCTCGCCCGCGAGACCGACCGGCATCTGCATTTTGACCGGGGACCGCGCCCGCACGCAGCACGCCTTCGACGACGCCGAAATCCTGGACCTCATCCGCGCCGCCGATCCCGACCTCGTGCCGATCGACGCGCCGCTCAGCCTGCCGCCGGGCCGGAGGGAGATCGGCGACCGCAACGGGGAGCACTTCCGGCCCTGCGACCGCGAGCTGCAGCGGCGGAAAATCCGCTTCTTCCCGATAACCCTGGGGCCGATGCGGATGCTGACGGAGCGCGGGCTCAGGTTGAAGGCGGAGATCGAGGCCGCCGGCCTGGTGCCGGTGGAGTGCTATCCCGGCGGCGCCCTCGACGTCTGGGGGCTGCCCCGGCAACAGCACGACCGCGACGGCCTGCGCAGGGGCCTGGCCCGGCTGGGAGTCAGGGGGCTGCGCGCCTCGATGAGCGGACACGAGCTCGACGCGGTCGCCGCGGCGCTGGTGGGGCGGGATTTCTTCAGGGGTGCGGCCGAGATGATCGGGGGCGAGGAGGGCATGCTGCTGCCGCTGGCGGAGTAGTTTGTCCGGCCGCGAAACGGGCTGGTGACCGCCCGGACTAACGCCTCTTCAGGACAAAGATCATTTCCCTCGCGTCGGCGTCGAGCGGCTGTCTGTCGAAGGTACCGTACTGCTCGACGATCTCGAGACCGGCGGCGGCGAACAGCAGTTTCAGGTGCGGGTAGGTGTAGACCGACATCCGCAACGGCTGCTCCTCCTCTTCCAACACTTCGTCTCCGGCGCACAGCCGGTGCAGGAACACGCCGCGGAAGTTGAGATCGACCGGGTCGTACGCATCCTTGCGGAAGTAGCGGCGGTGCACGCGGCCGCTGCCATCGGCTGCCGGCCACTCCGAATCGAGATACTCCTCGCCGATCCCCCCTTCTACCCGGCTGAGCATCGGGAAGAACACGTCGAAGGCGAAAAGGCCGCCGTCGGCCAGGTGTTCGCGCGCCGTGGTCAGTGCCCCCAGCTGGTCTTCGACGGAGTACATGTGCTGCATCGGCCGGAACGGGATGATGACCAGGGAGAACTCGCGCCCGAGCCGCTCGCTGCGCATGTCTCCCTGCACCAGCTCGACCCTTCGCCGCACCTCGTCCGGTTCCGCCTCGAGTTTGCCGCGCAGAACCGACAGCATCGCTCCGGAAGAATCGAGGCCGGTAATCGTTATGCCGCGGCGCGCGATCGGCAGGGCAACCCTGCCCGTACCGCACCCCAGCTCCAGGACCGGAGACCCGGCCGCCGCGGCCAGGTCCACGTAAAAAGCGACATCGTCCGGATTGTCCTCCGAGTACGCCCCGTCGTAGAAGCGGGCCCCTTTTTCATACGCGTCGTGCGTCATTCCACAGCTCCTTCCGGCGTTCGCATCCAGGCAGCTTAGGGGCCGTTTTGCACAGTATCAAGGGCTATCGGGAAATCCGGAAGGAGCCGGCAGCAGCAACGCGAACGGTGTGGATACTGCCGGCGGAGCACCCGTTTTCAGACGGGCAAGATTCCGTTCGGCTTACAGGGGAGTAATCAACTCGACGAACATCGTCGAAACCCGCCTGTCGCGCTCCTTGAAGCGGCTGTATCGGCGATGCGTCTGTTTGATGCCGAAGAAGAAGTTGTTGTCGGCGACGGCGAAGTAGTCGGAACGCAGGCGGATCATGGCGACGTAGTCGGTCTGGGTGTACGTGCCCTCCGCGCGCACCCGGTCCCAGCGCTTGAAGGGGAGCAGGGGAATACCCTGGGCGCCGGCGAGCAGATGGGTGTGCTCGGTAAGGCGGAACCCGGCGGTCGCGATCGGGATGAAGTCCGAGGAAGAGGTGCGGGCGGCGCCGCCGGCGCTTGCGTAGCGCAGGCGGTGCTTGAACCGGGCCTGCAGGGTCAAGGCGCGGAGTTCCCAGGCGCAGCCGATCTTGTTGACCAGGGCGAAGCGGGAGCGCACGTCTTCGGGCTGCACCAGTACGTCCGTCTCCGGCTCGAGGATCTCCGCCTGGGCATTGCGCATCCACAAGGCGGAATTCTCGACCTCGAAGCCGCCGAGCCCCCGGTACACGGTCTGGGCAAAGCCCGTGCTCACCCAGCTGTCCCGCATGAAGAGACTGTCGGGCGTCGCCGGGCGGTGCAGGCCGGGGGACCAGGGCGGTCCGTCCGGCTGGTTGATCCAGGAGATGACGTCGACGTCCTCGGGTGGAATCACGTGGACGTAGGTGTGGTCCTCGATGTCGTCTTCCACCCTCTTGAGATCCCAGTGGAACAGGGCGAAGCCGACCCCCGGTTTGTCCGCCTGATAGCCGTAGCGCAGGTAGGTCGACCTCGAGCGTCCTCCCCCGACCAGCTGACGGGTGTCGTAGCGCCCCACCGAAAGCGCGCTGCCCTCGAGTCCCAGGCTCTCGAACACGACAAATACGTGGTTCCCCTTCTGATCGCGCGGGTATGGGAAGTCGGGGCGGTCGTCGTTCTCCCGGTAATCGGGAACCGAGTTGTTGTTCAGGTCGACGCCGTACACGAAGTCGGTGGGCTCGGCGTCGTACATGATGAAGGGTTCTTCCCAGTCGGGGATGAAGTTCTCGTTGCGGTCGGGATCGGGGATGTTGTCGTGGTTGTCGTCGAGCCCCGGGTAGACTCTCGAGTTGGGCCATCCCGGGTAGGAATCCCCGGCGGTCGGGACCTCGTTGGGGTGGTCGTCGGGCCACTGGTCGTTGTCGTCGTTGTCTTCCAGCAGGGGGAACTCCTGCGTATGCGAGCGGACCCGGCCTGAAGAGACGCGGTCGACGTGAAACGGCAGCCCCCCGCGCCAGCTGTCGTAACCTCCGGCGTAGTCCGGTTCCATGCGGAACAGCTCCACCCCCAGGGCGAATCTGTCCGCAAGCTCCCTGCGGCCCTTCATCCACCAGGCCAGCGCGGTTTCCCGGTGCCGTTTTCCCCGGTTGGCGCCGACCGGATAGATGAAATGCCGGAGGTTGCGGGCCATCTCGCCGCTGACCTGCAGCCCCACCAGGTCGAATCTCCAGTCGACGGATGCCAGCACCTGTCCGGTGGGCATGCCGTAGTCGAAGGAGACAAGGCGCCTGTTGCCGGCGGTCGGCGAAGAGCCGGGGGAACGGGAAACCGTGAACCAGGGCGTCTCGTCCGCCTCGATGTACCACTTGAACGGCCGCCGCGTGGCGCGCTCGTTCGGGGCGAAAGGGGCCGGCCAGGTCTGCTCTTCAAGCTTCTCGTTCCCGCTGCGGTCGATCAACGGGAAGTCGTGCGACTGCCCCACACCCAGGCGGTAGTCGCCTGAGACCTCGGCGGCAAAGCGCGCCGAGTGAACGGTCAGGCCGGAGGGCACCGGGAACTCGTAGACCACGGTTTCGCGGCCGACCGCTTCGCGCCCGTCCCCGCTCCGGAGGCCGCCGGTGACCGCCGGTTCGAGGGCGGCGTCGAAGTCCGGGTCGGCGGGATCGCTGGAGAGGCGGACCGGTTCCCCGTCCCTCGCCCCGGTCAGTACCACGTGCACGCCGTGGACCATGCCGTTGGCCCGCTCCTCCAGCGGGGAGTCGTCGGCCGCCACGACGCGAATCCGCTTGGGGCCGATCATCTCGTAGGGCAGGTCGCCGCGCAGACCGTCGCTGCGGGGGGTGGCGGGAAACTGCATGAGCTGATTGACGAAGGTGGCCCCGAAGCGGCCGTACTCGCCGGTGTTGCGCTGCCAGCGGCCGCCGTAGAGCAGCACCGGGGAGTCGTCGAAGGTGAAGTCGCCGGGCGGATTGCGGGTCCACGTCGAGAACAGCACGCTGGTTCCCACCGTCGCGCCGCGGCTGTAGAACAGGGTCGCCAGATCGCGCTCGGCATGGTTGAGATCGATGCGGGCTATGCTCATGTGCGACCGCCCCAGGGTCAGCGGGGTGAAGTGGGTGCGCACGTCGTACCCGGCGGTGACCGTCCAGTGCAGCTTCTTGTAGGCGTAATGCCCGATGCGCAGCTCCCGCAGCAGCGACGCCGGCCTCCCCCCGATCCCGCGCGTGCGGTGGTCGATCAGGGAGGATCCGGCCCCGGGGCGGTTGCCGCGCGTTTCCTCGATGGCGAACACGCGCTGGTACGACGGCCCCATGTAGGTGCCGATCCGGTCCCAGGAGACGTTCCGGTAGCGGAGCGAAAGGCCGCCGGATTCGTCGCGCTCGGTCAGGTAGAAGATGTACTTGCGGTGAGCGTAGTTGGTGTAGGGAGGCCCGGCGGCGCTGCCGAGAAAGCGGCGCGTGCGGCCGCGCTCGTAGCGGTCGAGCGGCCCGCGAACGAATGGCGGCCTCTTTTTCCAGGGCGGGGCGGTCGGGACCCCGGGCTCGTCGCGGAAATGGAGGTTCGGCTGATCGGACTCCGGGTGGCGCTGGGCCAGCGCCGGGACGGCGGTCAGCAGGGCGAGGCCCCAGGCTGCCGCTTGCTTTGATGTTCCGCTCATGAGGAGTGGGGCAGGCGCGGCAGGGCAGCCCTGTCAGTTGACCATCTGCATCAGGCGCTGGGTTATCGAGCCCTCCTGGGTGAGGGCGTAGACGATGATGTTGACGGCCATCTGCAGCTGCCGCGTGTAGTCGCCGGGAAAGTGCTGGAGGCTTGGAAACCCGAAGCCCTGCCCCGGGCTGACCGCCACCAGCCTTCCCTGCACGAAGTAGCCGGTCGTGTTGAGCCACCCGGACCATTTCATGTGGATGCCGGAATAGTGGCCGGAGGGAATGTTGGTGTTGACGTCGAAGAACGAGGAGAAGATGGGATGCCCTTCGGGCAGGTTCTCCGTCCAGAAATCGCGCCCGGCAACGAGCCCGCCGTACTTGATCAGCCCCTCCTCCATCGGCCTGGTCAACCCGCCGAGGATGAATCCTCCCGCGATCAGGTAGCGGGCGAGGCTCTCCATCTCGCTCTCGTTGGGATCGCCGGTGGGGTATATGATCGGCACCTCCATCAGGCGGCTGTCGTCGTAGGTGATGTCGCCGAGGAGGTCGGCGCGCACGCCGGTATAGTCGTTCAGGGCCTCCCTGAGGAACCCCAGGGTGCGCAGGTCGCGGCTGCCCTTGCCCAGCTCGGTGGCGCGAGCGGAATGGACCTGGGCGAGCTTGACGAAGCCCTGCAGCGACTGTTTGTCGAGGGGATCCTGCACCACCATCGCCCGGTAGCGGCCGGTGTCCATGCTGCCGATGTCGAGCATCTGCAGACCCATGTCGATCCTGTTTTCGGGAACGCGGCTGCCGGTGAGGGCGAGGTGCGACAGGCCGGTCAGGTCCGGGGCCGGCTGCCGGCCCGGTTGCGAGGGGGCGAAATGAACGCGTGGGTTGCCCGTCTGGGAGACGATGATGCCGGTGTTGAAGGAGGCGGTGGCCTGGACCCGGTCCATGCGGGCGTTCGGCATGGGGCGCACGTCGCGGCGGACGAGCTTCCGTTTGGGCGCCGGTATCTTGCGCAGCTCCAGCGGTTTGGTCAGCCGGGGCTCGCGCTTGATGAACTTGTTGGTCAGCGGGCGGGGCGCCTTGCGCAGGGATTCGCCGAACGGATTGATGGCGACGAACAGGGTGTGCAGGACAGCGGCCGCGAGCAGGCTGAACCAGAGCGTACGCCGCGACCGCCGCAGGAGGGCTGCGGGATCGAGAGGGGACAGTGAGGTGGCGAAGCGGGTTGAAACGCCAGAGCCGGCCATCGTTCTCCTCCGACGCGGAACGTCGCCGGGTCGCAGCCGCGGCGCGCTCCGGTGCGAGAGTTCCAACGATACCGCGAGCCGGGGGGCGGAGCAATACCCGTCCCCGCCGGCGAAATCCAGCGCCACCGATCTTGATAAACGCCGATTGCCCGGGTATCTTGGCGCGCCTGTCTGTTCCACCTCGCAGTGACCCCTGACCAGAACTTTGAAACCCGGCCGGAAAGGGCGGCCCCGACATGGACAAAAGCGCGATACAGGCCCTGAAATACCGATGCATAGGCCCGCCCCGGGGCGGGCGCGTGGTCGCCGTTGCCGGCCATCCGACAGAGACCCCGGTCTTCTACTTCGGCGCCTGCGCCGGCGGAGTGTGGAAGACGGAGGACGCCGGCACCTACTGGCAGAACGTCTCCGACGGGTACTTCAACTCCGCCCCGGTCGGGGCCCTGGCGGTCGCCGAGTCCGACCCCAACGTCATCTACGCCGGCATGGGGGAGACGGCGACCCGCCTCGACATCTCCTGGGGGGACGGCGTGTACCGCAGCTCGGACGCCGGCCGCACCTGGGCCCATACCGGGCTGGAGGACACCCACCACGTCGGCAAGATCCGCGTCCACCCGGACGACCCCGACCTCGTGTACGTCGCCGCCTTCGGCCACCTGTTCGGCCCCAACGACCAGCGCGGGGTGTACCGCTCGCGCAACGGCGGCGGGGACTGGGAGCGGGTCCTGTTCGCCAGCGACAAGGCCGGGGCCGTCGACCTGTCGATGGACCCGAACAACCCGCGCATCATCTACGCGGCGGTCTGGGAGGCGTACCGCAACTTCTGGAACATGTCGAGCGGCGGCCCCGGAAGCGGCCTGCACAAGACCTGCGACGGCGGCGACACCTGGGAGGACCTGTCGGACAAGCCGGGATTTCCCGAGGGGATCAAGGGGAAGATCGGCGTCGCCGTTTCCCCGGCCCGGCCGCAGAGGGTGTGGGCCGTCGTCGAGGCGGAAGAGGCCGGGCTGTACCGGTCCGACGACGGCGGCGAGAACTGGCAGCGGGTGTCGGGCAGCCGCGACCTCGTCCACCGCCCGTTCTACTACTGCCACATATTCGCCGACCCGCAGGACGCCGACACCCTCTACATCCTCAACCTCAGGATGTGGAAGTCGACCGACGGCGGGGCGACCTTCACCGAGGTCTCGACCCCGCACGGCGACAACCACGACCTGTGGATCGACCCCCGAAACCCGCGGCGGATGGCCCAGGGGAACGACGGCGGCGCCTGCATCTCCCTCAACGGCGGCGAGTCCTGGTCGACGATCTACAACCAGCCGACCTCGCAGTTCTACCGCATCAGCGTCGACAGCCAGTTCCCCTACCGGGTCTGCGCCACGCAGCAGGACAACTCGAGCATCAGCGTGCCGAGCGCCACCGAGTTCGGCGGCATCACCTGGCAGCACTGCTACCCGGTCGGCACCGGGGAGAGCGGCGACATCGCCGTCGATCCGAAGGACCCCGGCATCGTCTTTATCGGCGCCATCGGCAGCTCCCCCGGGGGCAACGGGGCGCTGCAGCGGTACGACCACTACACGCGCCAGATCCGCCTCGTCAACGTGTGGCCGGAAGACGCGACCGGCCGCGACACCTCCGACCTCAAGTACCGCTTCAACTGGACCTTCCCCATCGCCTATTCGAAGCACGAGGAGGACGTGATCTACGTCGCGGGGAACATGCTCTTCCGCACCCGGGACGAGGGCTCGAGCTGGGAGGCGGTCAGCCCGGACCTGACGCGCGGCGAGCCGGAGACCCTGCTGGCCTCGGGAGGGCCGCTGACCAAGGACGCCAGCGGCGCCGAGCACTACGGCACCATCTACGCCTTCGCCGAGTCGCCCCTGGAGGCCGGGGTGCTGTGGGCGGGCAGCGACGACGGGCTCGTCCACGTCAGCCGCGACAACGGCGGCGAGTGGAAGGCGGTGACCCCGCCCGACCTCGAGCCGAGGACGATGGTGGCCAACATCGAGGCCTCGCACCACGAGGCCGGCACCGCGTACGTGGCGGCGACCCGCTTCAAGCTCGACGACTACGGCGCATATCTGTACAAGACCGACGACTACGGCGAGACCTGGCGCTCCCTCGCCGGAGGTTTCCCGGAAGGGGAGATCAGCCGCGTCGTCAGGGAGGACCCGGAGCAGCCCGGGCTCCTCTACGCCGGCACCGAGACCGGGATCGTCTGGTCGCCCGACGACGGCGTCACCTGGCACTCCCTGCGCAACAACCTGCCGGTGGTGCCCGTCTACGACATCGCCGTCGCCCGCGGCGACCTGGTCGCCGGCACCCACGGCCGCTCCTTCTGGATCCTCGACGACCTGACGCCGCTGCGCGACCTGGCCGCCGGGGGCGCGGCCGACGCCGACGCCCTGTACGCGCCGCGCACCACCGTCCGCCACACCCTGCACTGGTCGGCGGCGATGTTCCGCAGCGACAACGAGAGCGTCAAGAACTACATGATGGGGCTGGGAGCCAACGCCGGGTACTACGTCATGACCGACGCCAACGGCGAGGTCGGGCGGAAATGGCTCGACGCCGGGGAGAACCCACCGAAAGGGGCGATCATCTACTACTCGCTGGCGGCCGAGCCCGGGGAACCGATCGAGCTGACCATCAGCGACTCGGAAGGGCAGGTGGTGCGCAGCTTCAGGAGCCGCCCGCCGGACTCCGACGATGCCGGGGATGAGCTCCACGTCCCCGCCGAGGCGGGCCTGAACCGGTTCGTCTGGGACCTGCGCTGCCCGGGGGCGGACAAGATCACCGAGGAGACCCCTGTACGCGACCACCCGGAGTCCCTGATGAAGCCCCCGGGGAAGGGACAGGGGCCGATGGTTCCCCCCGGCAGATACGGGGTGCGGCTCAAGGTGGGGGAGGCGAGCTTCGAACAGTCGTTCGAGGTCGTCAGGGACCCGCGCGTGTCGACGGCCCAGGCGGACTTCGAGGCGCAGTTCGAGCTCGGGTCGCAGGTCCGCGACCGCATCGAGCAGGCCAACGGTATCGTCGACCGCATCCGCCGCATCCAGCGGCAGCTGCAGGAATGGAAGACAAGGGCGGAGGCGCACGGGGCCGGAGAGATCGCCGCGCGCGCCGGGGAGCTGTGCGACGGGATCACCGAACTCGAGGCGCTGCTGGTCCAGATCGGGGACGAATCGCCGGGCGACATCCTGCGACTGCCGCGGCAGCTGATCACCAGGCTCGCCACCGTGGCCAATGTCGTCGGCATCGCCGACGCGGCGCCCCCGAAGCAGGCGCGCGAGCTGTTCGACGACCTGTCGGCGCAGCTCGACGACATCGAGGAGCGTCTCGACCGCTTCGCCGAACGGGAGCTGGCCGCGTTCGACGAACAGGTCCGGGAGTCCGGCCTGCCCGCGGTGGTGGTGGACTGATACGAGGGTCCGACAGGCCCCCGGCCCGGTCGGATAGGCCGTGACGTACGGGCTCCTGATGATGCAAGGGATTCCGCTCCGGGGCTATCTGCCCGCGACCCTGCGGACGGCGAGGCCCGGGATCCGTCCAAACAGGCCCGGTTATCCCCCCAGCCCCAGGTTGTCGACCGTTTCCCGGATCGACTCCAGCAGGCCGGGGCGGAAGTTGAGGGTGCCGTCGGCGCTGACCGGCTCCGCGCCGTCGTACATCGCCGCGGTCTCGTAGAAGCAGTAACCCCCCAGCCCGCCCTTGTTGTAGGAATACTCCAGCTTTTCGGGGTCGGACATCTCCTCCGCGTGGTGGCCGACCGGATTGTTCATGTGCACGGGCACTCCGGCCGCGGCCGCCTCGCCCAGCATCTCCTGGGTCAGGGGATCTTCGAGGAGGCGGTCGACGTTCCACGCTCTCCCGAAGAGGGTGGCCTCGTCGGCCAGGCCCGACCGCAGCCAGTTCCGCCAGTTGAAGACGATGTTGGGCATCGACCTCCATCGGGCCTGGCAGGAATCCGGGCGGAACCCCTCCATCTCGGTGTGCACGGACAGCTTCTTCCCGGCTGCCGCAAGCCGGGCCTTGGCCGCCCGCAGGAAGCGGTCGAAGAACTCCCCCCGCACTGCGCCGAGGAGCTCCGGGTCGAAGTAGCCTGTGTCGGGGTCGCTGCCGTACCGCCGTTCGTACTCCTCCGCAACCGGCTTGTTGAAACCGTAGATCTCCTGGGTGTTGACCCAGGAGCTGTGGTTGGATATCCGCACGTCGACCCCGTCGACGCCGGCGGCGATGCACGCTCCCACCCAGTCCAGCCAGTAGCCCCTCACCTCCGGGTAGGCCTCGCAGAGCGCGCCTGACACGTACTCGTTGCGCCCCCTGCCGACGGCGATGACCCCGTCCCTGGTCGAGCCGGTGCCGAACCAGCCGGGGGTGACGTTGCGCGAGTTGGCCACGTCCAGGCAGGCCACCACGTCTCCGATGCCGCAGTCGTACTCCAGGTCGTCGGTGCGCAGGTCGCGTTCGGGCCGCCAGATGGCTTTGTGACTGGCCACGACGACGGGGAACTCACCCTCGTCCGGACCGAAAGCCCGGACCATCTCCAGCGCGGTGTTGGCGAAGGTGCCGCTGTCGTCGTCGAGGTTCGTCGTGACGGCGATGAAGGGGTCTAGAAGGTCGAGGCCGGTCAGGTCCAGGGCGCGCACGGACTCCCCCTTCCCGGTCACCGGACCGCCCTGGATCTCGACGACCTCCCTGGGGCAGGTCTCCACCGATTCGCTGACGTCGAACGACACCTCCTTGCGGCGGTAGCCCACGTTGTCGTCGCTGGTCCAGATCTCAATGTTCTCCGGCTTGATGCGGACCGGGGCCATGTCCTTCTGGCGAAGCTGGATGCGGCTGATCGGGACCTTCTCCAGTCCCCGCGGCAGGTCCGCGGAGCGAATCTTCAGGCGCATCTCCGGGTGGTTCAGGACCCAGGGGTCGACGGTGTATTCGCCGCCGATGCCGGGCAGGCCGGGGTACTCGAGCATCCTGGGACTGTTCCGGGGGTTGGAGTGGCTGGCCCCGGTCTCGTATGGCTTGATGGTGGCCCAGAACTCCAGGCCCCGCTCGTGGGCGGCGCGGGCACCCACCGCAAGGGGCTCGCCGAGGTTCCCCAGCGTCTCCCGGGTGGCCTCGCTTCCGACCCCGAAGAACTCCCACATCCCCGCCTGGTAGAAGTTCCAGTAGACCCTGGTGACGCCCACCGACTGCAGACGCTCGATCAGGTTTTCCACCAGCGCCCGAGTAAAGACGATGTTGCCGCAGTCGTCGGGGAAGTCGACCAGGGCGGATACCACGAATCGGTCGTTTTTCACGGTATTCTCCTTCGCAGGTTGAAATCGCAAATATCAGGTGTACTCCAACTGAACAGAAACCGGGGTGAAACAGGGGAATTCCTGGAGGTTCGTTTCCGGGTCGTTTGCCAGTTCAGAGTACCGGTACGGGCTGGAGATGCGACTCCGGGTCCATGACCGCACGGACCGGATCAGGATTCCTCGCGGAAATCGGTTAAGGGGGAAAACACTGGTCGGGTTCTATGAGCGGGTTGGTGAGACCGCATGCCGGCGATGGTGGCGTCCCGCTGAGGTATATTATTTAAGCCCGCTTCCCATCCGGTTGCCGGGGTATGCCTCATTGTGGTCCAAGATTGACCGGGCAACCCCCCGGGTCTGACAGGGAGCGCCAGAAAAAAAGGAGATGGGCCATGACCGATAAAGACAAGAATCAGCCACCAATCTGGCAGGAGCGGATCGTTACCGATCCCCTGATCCTGGCAGGCAAACCAACGGTAAGGGGTACCCGGATCTCGGTGGAACTGGTTATGGAGCTGCTGGACGGAGGACGGAGTGAAGCCGACATCATCCGTATGTACTCCCACCTCATCCCGGAGGACATCAGGGCCTGCCGGGAGTATGCCGCCACCGGCGCGAGGCTTTCCAGCGTTACCTGGGAGGACATTGACGCCATTATGGACGGCAAAGAGGCGTGAGAGTCCTGGCTCGCGACGAGGATCAAATGAACACATTCGGCGACGATCTGATCCAATCCCTCACCGAAGCCCTCGCCCATGCGAAGGGGGAAGGCCCCGCCATCGTCCGCACTCCCATGTCGCCCCGCAGGGTCCGCAAAGAGGCGAAGTTCACACAGGCTAAGACGGACATGACCCGTCGTACTCGACGACTCCGAACTCGGCCTTGAACTCCGCCCAGAGGTCGGGCGGCACCTCGGCATGGGCGGAGGCCCAGTTCTCCTCGACCTGCCTGACGCTCGCCGGACCGGTCAGGACGATGGCTTCGAGCGGCGCCCGCAGGCAGAACTGCAGGGCGAGGTCGCGGAGGTTGGCGCCCCGGTCGCGGCACCAGGACCACATGGCGTGCGCCTCCGGCGCCTCGGCGAGGTCCGGTTCCGGCCCGGCGAGCACTCCTTTGAGCGGGCTGGCGATGAGGACGCCGACCCCCTGCTTCTTCAGCGCGGGAAACAGCAGCGGCCCGGCTTCCTGGTCGAGGAGGGTGTAGTCCATGTGGGTGAGGTGGATCCCGGTGACCCCCGCCTCCATGGCGCGCAGGTGCTGGGGGATTCCGCGCACGCCGAGGCCGACGTGGCCGATTACCCCCTCCTCTTTCATCTGGTTGAGCACGTCGAAGGCGCGGCCCGGACCGAGCGCTTCCTCGATATCCTGCGGGTCGTGGACGAGCACCGAGTCGAGGTAGTCGGTCTTCAGCATCCTCAGGCTGTTCTCAACCGAGGAGCGGATGGCGGGGCCGGAGTAGTCGTACCCGCGGATGTCCCGGTGGTACCCGGCCTTGGTCTGCAGGATCACCTTTTCGCGCCAGCCCCCCTCCAGGGCGAGGCCGACCCGGCGCTCGCTGTCGGCGTACATCGACGAGGTGTCGTGGAAGTCGAACCCGACCTCGATGGCGCGCCGGATCGTCGCCGTCGACTCCCTGTCCGGCAGGCCGGTGATCGCCGCCCAGCCGACCCCGACGGCCCGGGCGGTCAGCCCGGTCCTGCCGATCCTCCGCCTTTCTACCTCAACCGTCATTCGCCACGTAGGCCGCGTACAGGAACACGTCCCCGGGACGCTCCCCATCCCAGTTGATCCGCACCCGCACGGGTGAGTCGATCCCCTCCAGGGTCCTCTTTTCCTTCCAGGCGACCGGCGTCCGCAGCCCTTCCTCGACCACGGGAAGGCAGTCGGCCCTGCCGAACCCGGGAAGCGGCCGCATGCGCTCGTCCAGCAGCTCGACGGTGAGCCCGTTCTGCGGGGAAACTCCCTGGGCGTTGACGTACACCGACGGGGAAGCCCCCTTCAGATCGATGGGGCAGGAGATGCAGTGGGGCTCGGCGTACTCCGGCACCATGTCGCCGATGTGCTCCCGCCAGTAGAGCTGGTGGGTGTCCTCGCTCGGCAGCAGGTTCGGCCTCGGGTCGGGCACGACCTCGAAATAGCCGAGGCGGTCGCGCGGGAAGCGCGCCACGTGCAGGTCGCCGCCCCGCCAGTTCGCGTACCAGAACAGGGACTCGTCGCCGACGTTGGCGAACCCCTGCCCCTGCTCGAGGGTGGGGAAGCAGCCGCTCTCCTTCCTTTCGATCTCGTAGGCGGCGATGAACTTGAAGTCCGGTATCGGCTCGGTGAAGTGGAGGGCGTCGTTGCTGACGAGGAACCCGAGGTCCATGCTGGTGAAACGGCGGTCGTTGGTCTCGCCGTGCCACATGCCGTAGACCCCGATGACGACGTTGCCCCGGTCCCAGAGGCCGGCTCCGAGGTGCACCTGCTCGCCGGCGTGGCAGCCGGGGATCTGCCGGTACGGGTGCCGGTCGCGGCGCAGCCCCAGCACCACGGCGTCGCTCCAGTTCTCGAAGTCCCAGGAGACGAAGGTGACCAGCGCTCTCTTGGTGCCGACGTTGCCCCCCTGCCCGTTGAGGAGGTAGCAGCCGTTGAACTTGATCAGCCCGGTCGGCTCGACGGCGTTGTGCTTGAGGATCGGGTTGTTCGGCCCCTCCTTCCAGTTGATGCCGTCATGGCTGTACGAGGCGGTGATGTAGTAGGGGTTGTCCTCGGTCACCATCTTGAAGAGGCGCGCCGGATCGGGGTCCTCCAGGTCGAAGAGCACCGAGCAGGAGCCCGGCGTTCCCGCGGCTTCGAAGGGGAGGATGTTGTTCCGCTTCGAGCCGTTGAACTCGACGAGTCCCAGCTCCGGCTTCTCCCAGTTGACGCCGTCGGTGCTGACCGCGTAGCAGACCTGCGCCGGCGTCGGCTCGCCGTCGATATCCCCGTGGCCGAGGTACCAGAGCCGCAGCTCGTCCCCGACCTCGCAGACGGCGCCGTAGTACTTGACCATCCGGCTGTCCGGCGTTCCCGGCCCGCCCCGCTCCATGGCGACGCGGTGGCCCTTGTAGGGGTTGACGCCCTCGACGAGCCCGTGCTGCAGGCGGTACCGGAACGGTATCGTGCGGTCGTCGTAGGGGAACAGCACCGCTTCGCTTACATCGACTCCCGGACCTCCGTTCAATACCAACATCTCTCTTCACCTCCTCGGCGCGTGGTCGTCTCGGGCTGTGTGTGATGGAAGATGGACCTCCTCACGCCCTCGATCCTGTCGGGTCCGCGGCGTCGCAGCTACCTTCCCGGCATGAACATCCACCACTGGTACTTCCATCCGCGCGATGATATAACGAGACGGCTGCGCGCGCTCAAGCGGGAGATGACCGGCCTCTGCCTCTGGCACTCGTTCCAGTCGGCGCGCAGCGGCCGGGGGAGCTTCGAAGAGTGTCTGTACGAGCGCACCATGATCTGGCGCTACCTTCCCTGGAGGAGCCGGTCGATTTCACAGGACCCGCTCTCGGAAGAGAATGAGCTCAACGAGCCGCGGGCCGAGACGCTGAAACGGGAGCAGCGGTTCTAGCTCGTGCAGTACCGGGGGACCTGCGAGTTCGGGGATCTGGTGGATCACGTGGCGGAAACAGCAATGACATCAGAACGGGTGATTTGAGAATGCCAGGCAGATCAATTGGGTTTGTCAGGAGCTCTTCATGAGCAGACTCTGCCTCGGCTGCTGGTGGGTGATGACAGCAACTCTCACCTCCTGCCTTCCGTTCGGCTCTCCACGACCGGAACCTCCGAGCTTCGAGTGGCGCTTCTACGGCGCCGACGCCGCCAGCACGCGCTACGCATCGCTTGTCCGGATAGACAGCACGAATTTCTCCAGCCTGCGCATGATCTGGCGCTGGCGGGCGCCGGACGCCCGCATCCGCAAGACCGAAAACCCGGACTATCCGAATGCCTACAACGAGTGCACCCCCCTGATGATCGACGGCGTTCTCTACGTGAGCACGCCGTACAACATCATGGCAGCCCTCGACGCGGCAACGGGCAGAGAGCTGTGGCGGTTCGATCCCGAAGCCTGGAAGGTGGAGTCGAGCTGGGGAGTGAGCCGGGGAGTGGCTTACTGGAGCGATGGAAACCAGAAGCGCGTGCTGATGGGCACGACATCGGACTACCTCTATTCGCTCGATGCCGCCACGGGAACCCCCGACCCCGCCTTCGGCGACAGCGGCCGAGTCGACCTCGGGCAACAGCTGCACCGGCCGGTGGTCGACCGCTATCGCTACGGTGTCTCATCGCCGCCGATCGTCTGCAGAGACGTCGTGATTGTCGGCTCGATGGCCTCCGAGTGGGGGTCGGGAGACATCCCGGAATTCATGCCGCCGGGGGATGTACGCGGGTTCGACGTGAGAACGGGGGAACTGCTGTGGAGGTTTCACACCGTGCCCCGGGAAGGGGAGTTCGGCAACGACACCTGGGAAAACGAGAGCTGGAAGCGGCACGGAGGCGCCAACGTGTGGGCGCCGATGAGCGCCGACCTCGAGCTTGGATACGTATACCTGCCGATCAGCGCTCCGAGCAACGATTTTTACGGCGGTGAGCGGCTTGGCGACAACCTCTTTTCCAATACAATCGCCTGCCTCGACTGCGTGAGCGGACGACGCATCTGGCACTATCAGATCGTCCGCCACGACCTCTGGAACTACGATCCGTCAGCAGCTCCGATCCTGATGGACATGACAGTGCGCGGCGAACGGATCAGAGCCGTTGTCCAGCTCACCAAGCAGGCATGGGCGTTCGCCTTCGACCGCATCACGGGCGAGCCGGTCTGGCCGATCGAAGACCGCCCGGTATCGCAGTCTACCGTTCCCGGAGAAAGGACGGCGCCGACGCAACCGTTCCCGACCTGGCCTTTGCCCTACGACCGCCAGGGATTGACCGGGGATGATCTGATCGACTTCACCCCCGAACTGCGGCGGCAGGCGCTCGACATCGTCGCCGGGTACGACATCGGCGAGCTGTACACGCCGGTGACGGAACGCGGGTTGTGGATGTTGCCCGGCGATACGGGCGGCGTCGACTGGACGGGAGGGGCCGCCGACCCGGGGGGCTGGATCTATGTGCCGTCGCGAACCGCCCCGAGGGGCTTCGGCCTGAAAAAAGCGGATTCGACCTCTTTCTCGAGGTATGCGCCGGTCAAGTACTTCCCGGAGGGACCCGAAGAGCTGCCGTTGGTCAAGCCGCCGTACGGGCGCATCACCGCCATCGACATGAATTCGGGAGAACATCAGTGGATCGCGCCCACGGGTCCGGGACCGGTCGATCACCCCCTGCTTCGACACATGGACCTGCCGCACCTGGGCTGGGATACGCGGACTTTCGTGCTGGCGACTCCGACGCTGCTGGTGACCGCTTCTGAATCACCGGATCGTATCAGGTGGTTCGATGCGAACTACTACATCGATCCGGAGAAATACCTCTACGCATACGACAAGGATGACGGCCGCTTGCTCGCCCGGGCGGACCTGCCGGCGAATGCGCGCGGCAATCCGATGACATACGAAACGGGGGGCCGCCAGTACATCGTCGTTCCCGTCGGCGGTGGATGGTGGGGAGAGCCGTCGGAGTTCCTCGCGCTGGCCGTTCCCCGGGAGGGCGAAGCCCTGCCATCGCAAGGGTACGAGCGCAGCGACGCCGATCACCCATCGTATTACGAGGCCGTCGCCGCCTTCGATGGAGGAGACACGGCCACCCTGAAACAGCTCCTGGCGGATTCCCCGGAACTGGTTTTCGCCACCGGATTCCACGACAGCACCTACGAACACGCCTCGTTGCGGGGCGCGGGACTGATCCACCTGGTCGCGGGGTATCCTCAACGGGCGAAACTGCCCGACAACGCCCTCGACCTCGCGGAGGTACTGCTCGAAGCCGGGGCCGACGTCAATGCGGTTACCGCGGACTCGGTGACCACGCTCCAACTGCTCGTCGAGGCGGAACAGCCTGGTTGGCAGGGCATCGACGAGCAGCTGCTGTCCCGGTTGTTCGACGCCGGGGCCGACGCCAACCACAAAAACGGCTATCTGCTGTGGAAGATGCTGATCGGGGGAGACCCGCGGCCGGAGCGGGCGCGCCTCCTGGCAGCCGCGGGGGCGCGGGTGGACCTGAGGATGGCGGCGGGACTGAACGACAGCACGCGAGTGCAGCAGTTCTTCACAAAAAGCGGCAGGCTCACCGCCGGCGCCGGTACGGGGTACCGCATTGCGCCTCCGGATGCCGAGGGCGACGGCACGCCCAGCGATCAGGAAATCCTCGACGAGGCGCTCAGTTTCGCGGTTATCAACGGAGCGTTCGCTGCAGCGGAAGTTCTGCTGGGCCGGGGCGCTGACATCGATGCCATGCCTGTCAACTTCTTGTGGCCCGGAGATTCCGGCCGCAGCGCACTGCACCAGACAGTCAGCCACTGCCGCCCTGGCATGGCCCGGTTTCTGCTGGAGAATGGCGCCGATCCCGACTTGAGGGAACCCAGGTGGGAAAGCAGTGCCCGCGACTGGGCAATGAGTTGGGGTTGCCCCGAGGTGCGCAAGGTATTTCGGGAGACGCAGGTCCCCGAGAAATAGTTGACCCTGGTTGCCCCGAGAGATAAACCATGCCTGAGGCCAGCCTGCTGAAAGCCGGCGCCGCCATGATCGACATCACCCCGCCGCCGGGGACCCACCTGGCGGGAAGCGGGGCCGGCGAGCACCGCCCGTCCGAAGCGGTGATGGACCCGCTCTTTGCCAAGGCCATCGTCTTCGAGGCGGGGGAGCAGCGCGTCTGCATGGTGATCCTCGATCTCACCATTGTCACCGGCGACTACACCGACCGGATCCGCGCTGCCATCGGCGAGCAAACCGGCATCCCGCCCGAGGCGATCATGGTCCAGGCGACCCAGACCCACTCCGCCCCGAGCCTCGGGTACTTCCTGCTGGACCCTGACTTCCCCTTGGACACCACCGAGAAGACCGAGTACCTCCGCGGAGGCGAGCGCGCCTTCGGGGACCGGGCCGCCGCCGCCGCGGTGGAAGCAGCGGTTGAAGCTGTGGGGAGGCTGCAACCTGTGCGCATCGGTCTGGGGCGCGGGGTGCTGGGGGACCTGGCCTTCAACCGCCGGGGAATTCGCCGGGACGGCACCATCGCCATGCCCAAACCGCGGGGCCGGGAGGAACAGCCGTTCGGGAACGCGGAAATCTGCTATCTCGAAGGTCCGATGGACCCGGAGGTCGGCGTCTGCTGCGTCCGGGACATGGACATGAGGCCGCTGGCCTTTCTCCTGCATTTCACCTGTCACCCGGTCAATGTTTTCGGGTGCCCCGGGACCTACCGGGCCGTGTCGGCGGACTGGCCCGGCGCCTGGACGCGGGAGATGCAGCAGCTTTTCGGCTCCGAGACGGTGCCGCTGGTCGTCAACGGCTGCTGCGGCAACATCAACCCATGGCATCCCTTCGACCCGGACTTCCGGCCCGACCACCGGCGGATGGGGCGCGAACTGGCCCTGATGAGCGAACGGATCGTTCGCGATATGGCGTTCGCCGACAATGCCGCGCTGGATTGCAGAGTCGAACAGGTCGGCCTGCCCTTCCGCGAGATTCCGGCGGAGCGCCTGCGCGAGGTCGAGGCGATCCTCGCCGGGAACCCGCAGCCGCCGCGCGGGGCAGACGGGGAAGTGGATCGGGCATGGTTCCGGGCGGCATCGACCCGCAGCGTCGAGCTGTGCCGGCAGCGGGAAACCGAGTTTCCCTACGAAATCCAGGCCTTCCGCATGGGCGATCTCGGCGTGGTCGGCCTGCCCGGGGAACCGTTTGTCGAAGGCCAGCTCGCGCTCAAGACGAACTCGGCGGCGCCTTTTCTGTTTCCGGCGCACCTCACCTCGAAGTATGTCGGGTACCTGCCGACGCGGGCGGCGTACGACCGAGGCGGACACGAGGCGAACGAAGACGTCACCTACTGGGCCAAGCTCGCCCCCGGCTGCCTCGAAACAGTGGTCGAGCGTGCCCGGACGCTGGTCAAGGAGCTGTTTGCAGGAACGCATTCCTCAGTGCCGTAACAACCCTGCTCATCAGGGCGGCCTCCTTCCTGGCGGAAGAAGGAATGCAGCGGCAGGCCGCGGTCGTCACCGGCGAAATCCGGGATCTCCGCTCGCCGGGGGCGGCCATGGAAGGATCGTCGACTCTGTCGCGCCACTTTGGCGCCCAGGGTGCTGTTGACCGCCCTTGAGCCCGGGTTGCATTATGACCGCGTCACGGAGGAAGGGGTAATCAATCATGATTGAATGGCTTGGCATCAGCCACCTTGTCGAGCTTTCCCGGACAGAGGCGGTTGCGGGGTTCTTCACCCCGCTGGTGATCTACGTCCTGTTTTTCCTGGTGCAGCTCATATTGCCCGGGAGGCGGGTTTCCGGGTACGTCGTCGATCCGGAGACCGGCGAACCCCGCAGCTACCGGCTGAACGGACTGCTCGTGTTCGCCGTCGCGCTGATCGTATGGGCGCTCGAGCTCACCGGGTTGCCGCGCGACTGGTTCTTCCGGTCTTCGATTTACGCCGTGGCCGGGGGAACGGTGTTCGCCACCCTCTTTACCATCATTGCGGTGTTCAGCCAGGCGCCGGGCAAGGTGAAGAACCCGCTTCTGGCGCTGTGGTTCGGCCGGGCCCGGGAGCTGTCTTTCCTGAACGAACGCATCGACGTAAAGATGTATATGTATGTCGTCGGGGGGACGATGCTGTCGCTCAACGCCCTGTCCGGGGCCGCTTACCACTACCAGCTTTTTGGCGAAGATTCCAATCCGGGCGTTTTCCTGTATGCGGCGTTCTTCACGTTCTACATACTTGACTACTTCATCTTCGAGCGCGTGCAGCTGTATACCTACGATCTGATCCACGAGGATCTCGGGTTCAAGCTGTTCTGGGGTTGCCTCGTGGTCTACGGGTGGCTGTTCATCCTCCCGTTGTGGGGCATGGCCGTTTATCCCGACCCAGGGTTCTCGCCGGCTTGGAAGAATTTCTGGCTGATCGGAACGGCTGCGCTGTTTCTGTCAGGATGGGCCATTTCGCGCGGCGCCAACATGCAGAAATACACCTTCAAGCGATGGCCCGAGCGAAAATTCCTCGGGCTCATCGAGCCGGAGTACATCCAGGCCGGCGACCGCAAGATCCTGTGCAGCGGCCTGTGGGGCGTCGCCCGCCATTTCAACTACATGGGCGAGGGGTTCCTCGCCCTGTCGATCGCCCTGGTATTCGGCTACTTCACCAATCCCTGGGCCTGGACATACTTTGTCTTCATCGTCTCGATGTTCACCAGCCGTCAACGCGACGACGACAGGCACTGCGCGGAAAAATACGGCGCGGAAAAGTGGGCGGAGTACCAGGCACGGGTGAAGTACCGGATCTTTCCCGGCGTTTATTGAGAGGTCCCTGCGGGACCTGCGGGGCGCTTGTTCAAGGTCATGGATCCGGTCGGATTCGCGCCGGGATCGAGCCGGAGTACAGGCGGCAACCATATTCCCCGGCACAATGGCATTCGGCGCCTGTTCCCTAAACTGAGGGGCGAGGGTGACCGATTCGAAAGCGATACATCCAGACCGGAGCAGAGTGCAGTGAGTCCGACATGCGACACCACCAGCTTCCTCGGCCGCCGGGCGGTTCGTCTCGAGAGCGACGCCTTGCAGGTGATCGCGATGACCGGTTGCGGACACCTGGCGAGTCTGCGCCGCCCGGATGTCGATGTGAACCCCCTGTGGGAACCGCCCTGGCCGTTGATCGAGCCGGAGGCCTGGGATCCGCGGAAGCATCTGGAGACCTACGGTCCCGGTGAGGGCCGTCTGCTAGCCTCCCTCGCCGGCCACTCGCTCTGTCTCAACCATTTCGGCGACATCAGCGAAGCCGAAGAGGCCGCCGGCGGGTATCACCACGGCGAAGCGTCGAACCTGCCCTGGACGGTGTTCGACCAGCAGGCCGATGCCGGCTGCGCCCGCCTCGATTACGGCCTCGACCTGCCGGATGCGCGGATGCGCTTTCTCCGGACCCTCGAGATACGGCCCGGCGAGTCGACCCTCTACATCAGGGAGCGCACGACCAACCTGCGGCGCTCGGACGCCCCGTTCTTCTGCCAGCAGCACGTGACCATGGGACCCCCGTTTGTCGAAGGGGGCGTGACCCGCCTCGACCTGCCGGCAAGGAGGGGACATACCAACCCGGTCGCCATCCACGGCACCGATCCCCTGCTGCCGGACCAGTCATTCGACTGGCCTGCGGCCCGACTGCGGGGCGGCCGCGGCACCGCCGACCTGGGCCGCTACCCGGAAGACCGCTACATGGCGGTTGCAACGGTCCTTCTGGAACCGGAGGGTGACTACGCGTACACCGCCGTCTCGAATCCCCGGCTCGGGTTGTTGCTCGTCTACGTCTTTCCCCATCAGGTGTTTCCCTGGACCACCTTGTGGTACGAGCACGAGGCGGCCGAGTTCCTCCCGTACAGCAACAGGACGACTGCATGGGGTGTCGAGTTCGGTTCTGTCGCTCTGGCGCACAGGGTCATGGACACCATGATGGCCGGACCGCTCTTCGGCGTGCCCCGCTTCGGGGCCATTTCGGCGGGGCACACGGTCGAGGTGAACTACCAGGCCCACATGCTGCGCATTCCGGAGGATTGGCAGGGCGTCGAACGCGTCGTTCATGCCGGCGGCGAGACCATCGCCGTGGAGCGCGGTTCGGACCGGTCCGTGCGGACGCCCAGCGACTGGCTCGTGTCGACGTCTTCTGCCCCCGCGAGCGCCTGATCTTTCGGATGTCCCGGCGCTATACAGCCTTTTGGAGTACGGCGGCCATTTCCCGCAGGCCGATCGCCTCGACGTCCGCTGACAGCGGATAGCGCTCTTCCCCGGAATAGACGATGAAGGACCGCTCCGGGTCGATGTCGCCGCGGGCATTGTGAAAGCCGCGCTCCGGACGGGGGGTCAGGCCGAGCTTGATCTCGATTGCCCAGGGTCGGCGTCCGCCCGGCAGTTCGAGCACCAGGTCGACCTCGGCTCCGGCCTGGGTGCGATAGAAGCTCGCCGCCGTTCCTGTCGGAACCGCGGCCAACAGGTTCTCGATTGCGAACCCCTCCCAACTGGCGCCGGCCACGGGATGGCCGGCCAGCGCGTTGTGGTTTTCGATGCCGAGCAGGGCGTGGACCAAGCCGCTGTCGCGGACGTAGACCTTGGGGGACTTGACCAGCCGTTTGCGGACGTTGACGTGGAAGGGCGGCAGGCGGCGCACCAGCAACAGGTCGACCAGCAGATCGATGTACCCGGTCACCGTCGGACTGCTCACCCCCAGGCTGGCCGCCAGCCTGGACGCGTTCAGGAGCCCGCCCTGGCCGTGGGCCAGCATCGTCCACAACCGCTCCAGTGTCTCGGCCGGTATTCGCCGCAGCGTGAGCTCGGACACGTCGCGGTGCAGGTAGGTGCGAATGAAATCGCGGCGGAAAGCGGTGCTGTCGGTATCGCTGGCCGCCAGCAGGCTGCCGGGAAACCCGCCGCGCACCCAGAGCGCGGCCATCGGCGCCGCCGCCGCGGTGACGTCGAGGACGTCGAGCGGGTTGAGGGGCACGTACTCGATGCGGCCGGCCAGGCTTTCCCCCGACTGCCTGAGCAGGTCCACGGATGCCGATCCCAGGATCAGGAAGCGGCCCGTGCCCTTGCCCAGCCGCCTGCCCCGGTCGATCAGGCCGCGCAACTCCTGAAACAGCTCGGGTGCGCGGTGGATCTCGTCGAGGACGACGAGCCGGTCCTCGTACTCGGTCAGGAACATGGCCGGATCGGCGAGCTTGGCGCGGTCGGCCCCGGCCTCCAAGTCGAGGTAGAGGGCATCCGTTTGCCCCGCGATCGCGTTGGCGAGGGTGGTTTTTCCCACTTGTCGCGGCCCGATAAGCGCAACCGCCGCCTGGCGTTTCAATGCGGTCCTGATGGATCTATTTGCCCGTCGAGGTATCATTATCCTTGATAATTTAAAGTCGTGATTTAAAAAAGCAAGAATACAAGGCCAGGCGAGTGCCGTGGGAGACCTCTGAGAAGGACCACCTTCCACCTTGGGGTTCGGTCAGCGAGGCGGCAGCGCTTTGTTCAGGGCGCAGCCAGCCCCGGTCCTGGGACTATATGTGGATACTTCCGAGATTATGGAGATGACGACGCATATGGAGGAAAGGCAGGAGGATCGACATGAGCGTGCCTGACATTACACTGGCCTCGGGCCACACCATCCCGCAGTTCGGACTGGGCACCTGGACGCTGCGCGGCAGGCAGTGCCAGGCGGTGGTCGAAGAGGCCCTCGAGCTGGGCTATACGCACCTGGATTCGGCCTGGATGTACCAGAACCAGGATGCCATCGGCCGCACCCTGAAGGAGGTGGGAGCCGACCGCGGCCGGCTCTTCATCACCTCCAAGATCTGGTACTCGCACCTGGAGTACGAGGCGACCCTGGAGCAGATGGAGGAGATTCTGCGCGATCTGCAGACCGACTACGTCGACCTCCTGCTCATCCACCACCCCGGCCAGGGGGTGCCGGTGGAACGCACCCTGGCCGCCTTCGAGAAAATCCACGGGGCCGGCCAGGCCCGCAGCATCGGGATCAGCAACTTCAGCATCGAGCAGACCGACCGGGCACGGGCTGCCACCGGTCTGCCCATCTGCACCAACCAGGTGGAGTACCACCTGCGCCACAACCGCGAAAAACTGCGCCGCCACTGCCACGCCCGCGGCGTGGTGCTGACCGCGCACCGCCCGCTTGCCCAGGGGGACCTGGTCCGGGACGAGGCGCTGAAACAGGTGGCCGCCGAACACGGCAAGACCCCGGCGCAGGTGGCCTTGAAGTGGCTGTTGCAGAAGGACATGATCGTCATCCCCAAGGCGAGCTCGACGGCGCATCTGCGCGACAATCTCGATTTGTTCGACTGGCAGTTGGGAGCCGAAGAGATGGCCCGCCTCGACGCAGTGGGAAGCGACCCGGATTAAAGAGGGGCAGCACAAGGGACCTGGGTCCCCTGGAACGTGGTTTGGAGCAACTGGACGGCGCCAGGCTCACCCCGGTCCTCCCCTCCGTCTACCCTGTTGAACAGAATGGCCAAATGGACATAACGGAGGACATCCGTGTCATACTGATTGGTGGTCCTTCGAACTCGGGAAAAACAAGCGTCGCTCAGGTTCTCGCGAAGCGGCTCGGGTGGCATCAGGCTTCGACAGACAAGCTTGCCCGTCATCCGGGACGTCCCTGGACGCCGGACGAGCGGCCCCTGCCGCCACATGTTGTCGAGCATTTTGCATCCTTCACCATCGAAGAGCTTTTCGAGAGAGTGGTGAATCATTACCGCAATATGTGGCCGGATATCGAGGCACTGGTTACCAGGCACTCAATGGACGACAGTATCGACCGCTTGATACTCGAAGGCTCTGCAATTTGGCCTGACACGGTCGTTATTTTGAAGCTTCCCAACGTGGCAGCGGTCTGGCTGCAGCCGAGCGAAGAGTTGCTGAGAACCCGGATTTTCAAGGCGAGCCGTTTTACCGAGAGAGCTGAAAGCCGGCAGGAGATGATCACCAAGTTCCTGGGGAGGGCCTGTCTCTACAATCAACGCATGACCGAGGCCGTCAAACGGTTTGGGCTGAAGACGGTCAAAGTCGGCCCGACGTCGTCCGTGGAGGATTCAGCCAAGCGATGCCTTGACGTGATTGGTTGCGAGAGAACCTGATGACGGAAACAGCCGATCCCGGACGGATCGTCATCCTCAACGGCGTTCCCAGGTCCGGGAAATCGAGCATTGCCGCTGCGATCCAGGAGACCTTTGAAGGTCCCTGGATGAACCTGGGCGTCGACAACTTCGTCAAGCACATCACACCGGGCCGCTACAGCCCGGCGATCGGCCTGAGACCGGGCGGGGAGGCTCCGGATCTCGAACCTCTGATAGTCGCGCTCTACGCGGCCATGTATGAATCCATAGCCGCTCACAGCCGCCTCGGACTGAACGTGGTCGTCGATGTCGGCCACCACGACTGCTACTCTCAACCCCGCGGGATCCTGATCGACTGTGCCCGCAGGTTGCGGGGACTTCCGGTGTGGCTGGTGGGTGTCCGTTGTCCCCTGGATGTAATAATGGAGCGCCGCCGGAATACGTGGGGCGTCGACGAGTCGGAAGGTATACCTCTCCCGATCAAGTTGTGGCAGCGCGAAGTGCACGTTCCCGGCATCTACGACCTTGAAGTCGATACTTCGCTGCTGAGCCCGGAGGAGTGCGCCAAGCTCATCTCGAGGAGCATGGACGAAGGCCCCGAACCGTCTGCAATCAGGAGACTTGCAGCCATGAATCAGAACCGGTGAATTGAGAATGGCAGGGAGGTCAGGTCAGGATTTACGGTCCGCATCCGGCGGACCTGCACGCGAATTGAAAATGCCGAATCGTCGAACGTTCCTGAAAAGCGCCGCCGGCCTCGCAGGGGCATCCGCCTTCATGTTGCCCCGGGACGCCTGGCCGCGGACCGCGGTCCGGCTCACCGGGTGGGCGTTCGCTCCCGAGGTGGTGCGCGCGAACCTCGACCGGTTCGAAAGCATGGAACCCGGATACAAGGTCGAGATGCAGATGTTCGCGCCGGCCGACTACGGCACCCGCATCGTGGCGCTGGCGGCGGCGGACCGGCTTCGCGACGCGCTCTACGTCCGCGGCGAGAACCTGGTGGCGTGGGTGAACGCCGGCTATCTCCAGCCCGTCGACGGCCTGCCCGGCATCGAGGAGGTGAAGAACGACCTCTTCCCCTTTGTCAAGGCGGGCATGAGCGTCGACGGCAAGCTCTACGGGCTTCCCTACTTCACCGACATCCAGGTCTTCTACTGCAACGAGCAGATGCTGGCCCGGGCGGGAATCGACGGTCCTCCGGCCAGCCTGGACGAGCTCAGGGACCAGTCCCTGGAACTGAAGAAGGCCGGGGTCGCGGAATACCCCCTGATTTTCGGACTCAAGAAGGCCACCTGGTCCAACGTCGACTGGTGGACGCTGGTTTATGCCAGCGGCGGCCGCCTCTTCGACGACGAGCTGAACCCGGTATTCCCCGACGGGGACGGGACCGCCCTCGAAGTGCTGCAGTGGATGGTCGACGCGGTGCATACCTGGAAGATCGCCGACCCGGCCGCAGTGGAGCTCGACGTCAACCAGACCCGCGATCTGTTCGGGGCCGGCCGCTACGCCTTCGTCATGCAGCACCGCTACGACGAGAGCCGCTACAACGACCCGAAGCTCGCCGCTGCCAGCGGTCAGATAAAAATGGGGATGATCCCCGGCCTCGACGGGGCTACCCGCGGCACCTTCGGGATCGTGCGCATGTACGGTCTCGCCAAAACACTGGGGGACCGCGACGGGTGCGCGGCCCTGCTCGGCTACCTGGGCGGAAAGGACGCGGAGGGCCGCTACCACACGGCCGCTGACTGGTTCGAGAAGTTCACCCTGGGCTACGGCGTCCGGAGTCTGGACGCCGATCCTCAGGTGCAGGCTCACTTCGGCAAGTTCGGCAACGCCGGGGTCAAGCGGCGGCTCGCGGCGGTCGCCAGGGTCTCCGAGCTGCAGCTCGCCCCCTGGGGCGCCGAGTGGGAGAGCTTCAACTACGACCAGGTCCAGGCTGCCCTGATCCGCAAGGTCTCGCCCCGGGAAGCCCTCGAGGCTTCGGCCACGCGGGCCCGGGACCTGCGCGAGCGCTGGTGACAGCCAACCCGCCCGAAGTTCGCGAAGGCCGGCAACCCGGGGGATGGCGCTTCATCCCCGGCTGGCTGCGCGCCGGCGCCTGGTGGCGCGAGAGCGCCTTCTTCGGGTACCTGCTGAACAGCCCCGCCCTGCTCCTGCTGCTGCTGCTCGAGGCTTACCCGATAATCCAGGCGGTGTGGACCAGCTTCCAGCGCCACAACCTCATGCGCCCGAACATGCGCGGGTTCGCCGGCGTGGAGAACTACGCCACCATCGCCGGCAAGCCCGAGTTCTGGACCGCCCTGCAGGTCACCCTGGTCTTCGTGCTCCTTTCGGTAAGCCTGATCGTCCTCCTCGGCATCGCCATCGCCGTGCTCGCCAACCAGCCGATCCGCGGCCAGGCAATCCTGCGAACCCTGATCCTCGTTCCCTGGGCCATCCCCCCCGTGGTCAACGGGCTCATGTGGCAGTGGATCTACAACAGCCGCGCCGGCGCCCTGAACGGGCTTCTGGTCTCTCTCGGGATAATCGACGACTACCGTTCGTGGCTGAGCGAGCCGACGACGGCCCTGCTGCTCACCGTCCTCGCCCACGTCTGGAACCAGCTGCCGCTGGCGGTGCTCATCTTCCTGGCGGGCTTGCAGACCATCCCCGGCGACCTCCTGAGCGCCGCCATGGTCGACCGCGCCGGACCCTGGCGGCGTTTCCGCCACATCGTCATGCCCTGGCTCATCCATCCCCTGATCATCGTCCTCATCCTGCAGACCATGATCGCCTTGCGGGTGTTCGAGCTGATCTTCGTGCTCACCGGCGGCGGTCCGGGAAGCAGCACCACGGTGATCGCCTGGCTGACCTACCAGACCGCGTTCCATTTCCTCGACTTCGGCGAAGCCAACGCCTACGCGGTGGTTATCGCCGTGACGACCATGCTGCTCGCGGCCCTGTACCTGAAGAGTCTTTACGCCCGCGGCGAGATCCGGACGTGAGCTGGCCCCACCCGCCATGGACGAGGGCCCTGCTGGCGCTGGCGAGCATCGTCACCTGCGCGTGGCTGACAGCGCCCGCCCTCTGGCTGCTGCTGACCAGCATCATGACCGAGGCCGAGTCCATGGCCGCCCCGCCCCACTGGATACCGCGGGAGCCCAACCTGGACAATTACCGGGCGCTGCTGTCACCGACCGGTTTCCTGGCGCTCGGCGCCGGCGGAGCCGCGGGGCAGATGCCGCGCGCCATCCTAAACAGCGTTCTCGTCGGGGCGAGCGTGGTGGTCCTCAACCTCACCGTCGGGACGCTTGCCGCATACAGCCTGGCGCGGCTGGAGTTCCGGGGCGTGCGGCGCCTGCTGATCTTCTACCTCGCTTCCCGCATGGTTCCGGGGGTGGCCCTGGTCGTGCCGATGTTCCTGATCATCAAGGCGCTGGGACTGATCGACAACCCGCTGGCCATCATCGTCGCCCACACCGGCTTCACCCTGCCGTTCACCATCTGGATCCTGAGGAGCTACTTCCAGACGATCCCGCGCGAGCTGGAGGACGCCGCCGTCGTCGACCGCTGCACCTTCCGGGATCTGCTCTGGCGGGTGCTGGTTCCGGTGGCGCGCCCGGGGCTGGTCGGCGCCGGGCTGTTCGCGTTCATGTCGTCGTGGGGGGAGTTCCTGTTCGCGCTGGTCTTCTCCTCCACCGAAAGCGCCAAGACCATCCCGGTGGTCGTGGCGGAGCTGGCGACCGACGTCGATATCCGCTACACGCTGATGACGACCGCCGGAGTGCTCGCCATCGTTCCCCCCTGGTGCTCGCTTTCCTGTTCCAGCGCATGATCGTCTCCGGCCTGCTGGCCGGCTCGGTGAAGGGCTGATGGCCGAAGTCGCCCTGAGAAACGTCACGAAACGGTTCGGACCGGTGGTTGCGGTCGACGGTCTCACCCTGCGGATTCCCGACCGCGCCTTCGTCACCCTGCTGGGGCCGTCCGGCTGCGGCAAGACCACCAGCCTGCGGCTGATCGCCGGGCTCGAACCGGTCAGCGACGGCAGCATCGCCTTCGACGGGGAAGACGTCACCCGCCTTGCGGCCAACCGCCGCGACATCGCCATGGTCTTCCAGAGCTACGCCCTCTACCCGCACATGAGCGTCGCCGGGAACATGGGTTTCGCGCTGCGCATGATGAAGGTGGACCCGGCCGAGACAGAGCGCCGGGTGCGGGAGGCCGCGGAGACTCTGGGAATCACCGAGCTGCTCGACCGCCGGCCGTGGCAGCTTTCCGGGGGACAGCGCCAGCGGGTGGCGCTGGGCCGCTCCATCGTCCGCGAGCCGGCCGTGTTCCTGATGGACGAGCCGCTGAGCAACCTCGACGTGGCCCTGCGGGTTTCCATGCGGGGGGAGCTGAAGCGCCTGCACCAGGAACTGGGGCGCACCTTCGTCTACGTCACCCACGACCAGGCGGAGGCCCTCGCCCTTTCGGACCTGGTTGCCGTCATGGACCGCGGACGGCTCCAGCAGCTCGGCTCCCCGGACGAAATCTACGAGCGGCCGGCCAACGTCTTCGTCGCCGCGTTCGTCGGCAGCCCGGCCATGAACCTGTTGCGGGGGCGTCTCGTTTTCGAGGACGGAGCCGCCTGCTTCGAGGGGCCGTCCGGCCGGTGGCGGCTCGAGGGGGCTCCCGCGGCCTCGGTCCGGAAGGTGGTCCTTGGAGTCCGCCCGGAAGACCTGCTCGTCGGGGAGCAGGGCCGCGGGCACGCATGGGACGGAACCGTCATCCTCAGGGAGCCGAGCGGCCCGGACGTGTTCCTCACCGTACGCGTCTCAGGAACCGACCTGATTGCCCGCACGGACCGCGGCGCATGGGCGGTGTCCGGAAGCCGGGTCTCGCTGAGTCCCCGTCCCGGCCGCCTTCACCTCTTCGACGCCGATACCGGGGAGCGTATCGACAGCGGCGAAGCAAGAGGGGAATGAGCCTGTCCGGGGGCTGAGTTCACAACAGGCCGCAGTTGCCAACGCCGCCGGTGCCCGGGCGGCGCACGGCCGCACCTTCTCAGCGTTTGAAGTCGTACTCCATCAGTTCGTCGGTGCCCTGCCAGACGATGCCGTTGTGCCCCAGCCGGCGCGCTTCGCTGACGATGCGGTCGATCGCCTCGGGCGGCCAACCCTCTCCGTGGATGATCGGATAGGAGGGCATGTCAGCCGGCAGGAACAGCTTCGCCTTCACCAGGTCCCGCAGCACCAGGTCGTCCGTGGGGACCCGGTAGGCCAGCGTCGCCGGCTCGTCGGCGCCGTATGCGGCGATGGTCTCCGGCAACCCCATGCCGTCGTACCCCGTGAATCGATAGACGAGTTGCAGGGCATCCTCTTCCCGCAGGCCGGGGACCTCCCCCTGCAGAAAGCGGGCCCACTCGATGAAGGTGTTGCAGACGAAGGCGGAGATGTGGGACACCAGCGGGCTGGCGAAATCTGCCATCTCTCCCCAGCGCCGGTAATCGTGGCCCGCGGTCAGCGCCATGGAGGCGGGGTAGGTGTCGGTGCCGAACGCCTTGCCGGGGGCGGCCGCGTGCACCGCGGCGCGAAAGCGGGCAAGGTTGCGGACGACGAGGTCGCAGCGGAAGCGGACCCAGTCGAGCACCCCCGAACCCAGGCCGAGGGCGTGGACGACGTCGAAGAAACCGACCCCGAGACGGACCACTTCGCCGAGGCGGGCGCCGTCGAGCCGGCGCAGGCCCTCCCGGGCGCGCTTCAGGTCCTCGACCATCGCCCCCATGTCGTAACCGAGCTCCTCGGCGGCCGCGGTGCAGGAAGAACAGGTGCAGCCGAAAAGCCCCAGGGGAAAGCTGCCCATCGGGTAGCGGAAGTGGGTGATGTCGAGGGCGTCGAGATCGTACCTGGTCACCCAGTGCACGCAGACTGCCTCGATCCAGTCCTGCACATCCTGCCGCGACGGACAGAACATGAGGCGGCGGATCGTCCAGGCCCCTCCGTACGTCCATACCGTCAGGCCCGCCTCCTTCAGCTGTCCCAGGGCCCTCCTGAATGTTTCGTCGTCCCCCTCGGCAGAAACACCGGGGCCGCACAGGTCCCGGGCTTTCGGGTATTCCCTCGGGTCTACGGGGCGGCCGTCGAAATGCCGTAAAACGAGCCTGCCCAGCTCTTCATCTGTCGGGGTGCGCCCCCCGTAGGGGCTGAGGGCGAGCACCTCCCCGGGCAGCTGGCCGGTAAACGAGAGAACCACCGTGTTCAGCCCGATCTCGTCGCGCAGCCGCTCGACGTAATCGGGGTATTCGAGGACCTCCTCCGTGGTCAGGTATATCCCGGTGAGCCAGTTGTCATTCATGCTGTTTCCTTCCTTTCGGGAGTCACAGTCGAATCAGTGTCCGTAGTCGGGCAGGAAATACGGCTCACCAGCCGGAAAGCTCCATAGCAGGGACCTGACTGCCGGCGGTTGCGGGCATGGTCGTCCCCTGGCGACGGTGTAACCAAAGGGAATTACGAGGGAAGCATGTCAGGTTGGTACCGAGGATCCCGAGCCACGGGAAAGGGGTGGGGGAATGCGGTGGGCGAGACCTCGGTGGCTGATGGGCACTACTTCCAAGGGAAACTCACGGGGCACCCGGAGCGATTGCAGCCGACGTGAAAGGTCAGGGCAGACACGTCGGCGGCCAGCGGCAGTAGCTGTAGTATGACCACCATTCCCTGGTGCCTCTGCTAAAGCATCCAGAAGCCGGTGAGCCGGATCTTGTCCAACTCGACCCAGGACTGGTTTGGTAAACCGCGCTCCCAGTTCTCGCGGTATTGAACGAAGATTCCCCACCGGATAAAGCATCCAAGGTGCTTGTGAGGCGCCCAGGCGATGCCAGTTCCAGCGGCGAGACTCGTGGCAACCCTGTCACGAGATGATATTGCCCCACTCTCGTTCTCGACCTCTTTGAGTCTATACCCGCCATAGGGGTAATCCACTTCGTATAGAACGAGTCCGGGTTCCAGGAAAGTGAACCACGATGTCTCTTTTGTCCGGTGGTGAAAGGTTTTCACCGTGAGCCGAGCGTCAATGTCCAGAGTCCATGTGCTCCAATCAGCCACATGGGTGAAGACGTTGTTGCCCAGCGTGAGCCCATAGGTGACTCGCGGGCCTATCCTCCAGATGGAAGAGGCATCAGCATCTCTGAGGCTGACCCCCAGGGCCCAGCGAGACTGCTCAGGAAGGGCACCCTGGGCCGCTACCGACATGACCAGAACTGCGATAAAGGCAATGCGGCCGTTCATGGCGTACCTGCAATTCATCCAGCTCGTCTACGGTACCAGGTCATCGAGGGTATCCTCGTCGTCATAGCCCAATCGTAGTCACCATCCTGCAGCTTGGTCCAAGTGTAAATTTTGGGGCCTTTCAAGAGGCCCGGATACGTGCTTGCCCTCGGCGGGGTACGTCGAGGTCGTATTCCGTATCCGCAGGGTCCGCAGGCTGATCCGAACAGCCGATCATCACAGCCATGAGAAAAAAAGTACTGATGTCCGCAGCATGGGCAACGCCCCTTGAGTCTTGAGTGAGGGTTATGAGGTATAAACCGCGCGCTCTCGACTCTCCCCTCCCGCTGTCCGATACTGGCGGCCGGCAGATTCACGCGCCGGCACCGGTTCGATGGGCCGCGCGGTGTGGAGCATCTGGTGCGGAACCCCTGTTCCCGGAGGCAAAAGTGGCCGAACGATTCAGCAGGAAGTACCGGATCATGTGGAACCAGAACGGGGGCGAGGAAGCCAGCTACCATCCCCCGATGACGCCGGAGAAGTACGCACAGGCGTTTCTCGGCTTCCTCGAGGGTACCCCGGTCGACGCCTTCGTGTCGGGCCTGGGATGGGCCTCGGGGTACCAGGTGATATACCCGACCCAGGTCGAGGGCATGGAGTTCATCGTCGACCGGATCGAGTCGGATGTCCCGGTGGGAACGGTCAAGGACTGGCAGTACGCGGAGAACGTGCGCCGTATCTGGGAGGCGGGATGCGATCCGATCCGGATCCGCATTGACGAGGCGCGCAGGCTCGGGATCGACTACTGGGCGCATCTACACATGAACGACTGGCATCACCTCGAGGTCCTCGACGGGGAGCGCAACATCCTCAGCAGCCGCTTCCACGAACAGAGGCGAGACCTGTTGATCGGGGAGGAGGGGACTGCGGGGCTTCCCGAAGCCCTGAGGGTCGCCATGAGATGGTTCCAGGACTACCGGCACGACGAGGTGAGGCGGTTCAGGCTGGAGGTGATGAAGGAGGCCTGCAGCCGCTACGACCTCGACGGGTTCCAGTACGATTTCATGCGCTGTCCCGGCTACTTCCGGCACGGAGAGGAGAAGGCGGGCTGGCCGATCATGACCGGCTTCATGCGCGAGTCCCGCCGCGCCATCGACGGGATGGCCGGGGCGAAGGGCAGGGCGATCGGTTTCGCCGCCCGCGTCCCCAACACCGTCGACGGCGCCGAACGCCTGGGGCTGGACGTGCGCACATGGGTGGGCGAGGGGCTGGTCGACATCCTGATACCCGCGACGCTGTACGCCGCCGACCTCGAGGAGGACATCAGCGAGTGGGTGGAGCTGGCCCGGGGAACCGGGGTGCAGATCGTCCCGACCATAGAGGCCGGGTACCGGGCCGGCCACACCGGGGGCGTGACGCGGAACCACTACCATCCGCCGGCCATCCTGCCGCTGGACCTGGAGATGATCAACGCCGTGGCGGCCCGCCACTGGCGCAACGGCGCCGACGGCATGTACCTGTTCAACTTCTTCGGGAGCGCGGCGTTCTACATTAGACCGGGCGTGTCCGGGCGCCTGACGCGGCCATCGATGAAATCGTATTAAATACGACGGAATCGTATTAAATACGACGGAACGGAAAAACCGGTGGCGCCAAGGACGAGCTGATCACGCCGAAAAAGAAAAAGAAGTGTTATATAAAGAACAGTAAAACAACAGGTTACGTAACAACCAACGCATTTATGGGCTCAGCGGGTCATGTACGGGCACGCCTATTGCATGGTATTTGGGTGAACCGGGGTGGCGAACAGGCGCTACCCCGAAATCCAAAGGAGGCTGCAATGAGACATCCGTTGAAGCAGAGCATGAAGGCCGTCCTCGCCGTTCTTGCGGGCGCCCTGCTGACCACCGGAGGCGTGTCGTGGGTGGAAGCCTCCTCGAGCACCAGTTGGCACCACTGCCACACGGTGTACGCTTTCACGAGCAGCGAGGCGGACGGAAAGTGCGCCTACAACTGCTCCCGTCTTGGGCACGACGAGTACCAGGTTGACCTCGTCGACCCAGGGACTTGGAAATGCGAGTGCTCTGACTGAGCATCCTCCGGCGGCTTTCCCGCTGACGCGGCATTCGCGGACGAGGGGTTCCGTCCCCTCAGGGGGTGGGCCCTCGTCCTTATAATTCCTGAAGAGGAGGAATGGCCACCCGTACCGTTCAGGAACCCGACAGGGAAAGGGGAACCCCTTCCGAGCCCATCTCGGACAGAACAAACCGAGGAGAACAGATGCTTATCTCCGGCATCCGGAATCAGTGGAGCCTGGCCCTCGGCCTGCTCGTCGGGTCGGCCCTGTGGGCCGGCCTGCCTGCCCGGGCAGAAGCCCACGTCGGCGGTCGAGTCTTCCCTGTCCCCGAGTTGACCGACGAGATGCTGGAACAGATTCAACTCGACGACGGCTCGGTGGAGGAGTGGTTCGATCTCCTCGGCGAACCTGCCATGACCCTGCTGGATTTCGCATTCCAACGCCAGGAAGGCTCACTCGATCCGTCGGATATCGACTTCCGCATCTGGCTGGCCTGGCACGATGAGCCGGCTCGCCTCTATGTAGCCTTCGCGGCCGCCGATGACAATTACTGGAATGACCACACCTACGACGTGGACAATTGGAGTGAGTCTTCAGAAGACGATATGCTGTCCGGTTGGGACGGTGGTAACGACGGTATTGCTCTCGGAGTCGACGGAGACCACAGCGGCGGTCCCGCGCTTGAAGGAGTATTCACAACCGAACGACTCGTGAAGGCCAGTGGGGAGACTCAGCAGTATGAGGCCGTTTCCCGTACTCCTGTTGGACCGATTCTGGATAATCGGAGATCCAGGCACTGGAGTAAGGTCTTCTCCTGGATGACCCTGCCCCCCTACGCGGAGGCCGGCGGCAGCGTAGCCGGAGAAAGGCCCGTCATCTGGACAATCGAGCTGTACGTCACGCCGTTTGACCACAGGGAAGGCCTGACCAGTCCCGAGGGGTCCGTGGCAAGCGATCTGAGCGCAGGACAGACCATCGGGTTCGCGATCGGCGTGTATGATGCGGACTTGGGGAATATTGAATATGTCAAGACGTTTGCACCGGAAGCCCATGTAGATCTTGATCGTGAAGTTTTCGAGGACATAAGTCGTTTTGCCTCCGATTACTTTCTCGATGGGCTGCTGCTGCCGGCCAACCCGGCCGGACCGGGGGAAAACGGCGCGGTCGAGTCGGTTTCCTGGGGGCGGATCAAGGCTTCCCTGGAGATGGAGTAGCCGTACTGACATCCCCCCCGTCAAACCCTCGAGGGGTAACCTGTGCCCACCCCCTTCCATAAACCGACAGGGATAGGCGGTCTCCTGTCGAGCCCGCCCATGACGGGCGGTAACGCGGTAACCAGGAGGAGGGCGGATGATCTTTTTCGGCACGAGGAATCAGTGGCGCATGGCCCTCGGCCTGGTCGTCGGGTCGGCCCTGGCGGCCGGCCTGTCTGCCCGGGCAGGCGCCCACGGCGGCTATCGAGTCTTCCCGATCGCCGAGCTGACCGACGAGATGCTGGAACAGATCCAGCTCGACGACGGTTCGGTGGCCGAGTGGTTCGATCTCGTGGACGAACCCACCATGTCACTGGTGGATTTCAGATGGTACGGCCATATACCCGACCCTTCTGACCTGGACTTCCGCATCTGGCTGGCCTGGCACGATGAGCCGGCCCGGCTCTATGTCGCGTTCACGGCCAGCGACGACGCACACATTATATATGATGAAGCTACTGAATACTATTTGGGCCCCCCCGAACTTGTCCTGGCTATCGACGGAGATCACAGCGGCGGGGGGAGTGGTTTGGAATCCTGGGAAGCAGGGGATTTTTGGGGGAACGCGCAGCAATACGCGGCAATTGCCCGTACGGCCGACGGCCGCACTGCGTTGTACGGCCATGTCTGGTCCGGCTTGAGTGGCGGGTACACGGTAACCAACAGGTATGATTCCTGGATGTTCTTTCCTCCCTACGGAGACGCAGGCGGTGACGTCGTCTGGGGAAACCCGATCATCAGGGTAATCGAGCTGTACGTCACTCCATACGACGGTTGGCAGGGAATCGACAGTCGGCCTGAAGACGTCGTGGTCAGCGATCTGACCGCAGGAGAGGTCATCGGCTTTGCGATCCTCGTGGTCGAAAAAGATGACGAATACAGCTGGGGCACCTTGACGCCTGAAGCAGTCCAGACTGAAGACCCGGAACTGGACATACTGTCCCATTACCGGGCGGATGTCTACCTGGACGGGCTGCTGCTGCCGGCCACCGCGGCCGGACCGGTGGAAGACAGCGCGGTCGAGTCGGTATCCTGGGGGCGGATCAAGGCTTCGCTGGAGTTCGAATAGCCGTACCGCCAGGCGAGTCGACGAACTGGAAGGCGTACAGCTTGCAGTCGCGCATGACGAAGCGGATCCGGACCGGTTTGCCGGCCAACGCGCCGACATCCCCGCTCTTCCCCCAATGCACCGGCAGGCGCACCGAGTTGCCGCAGATCCAGGAGGCATCCGCCTCGGTGTAGCCGCCGAGAGGCCGGCCCTCCGCGTCCTGAAGCTCCACGCGCACGGCGCCGCCGCCCCCGGTGTCGAGGTTGAGCTCCAGGCGCTTCCCCTCGAAGCGGACAACCGGCGTGACGATTTCGCCGCCGCCGTAGCCGGCATCCGCCGACACGAACCCGTCCAGGCGAATAACGGCGCGGCCGATGCCGGAAAGGAGGCGGTCGCCCGCCGGGTCGATGAGGCCGTCGTGGTCGCGGTTGGTGCCGCTGTAGTAGATCCAGAGTTCGTCCCCCATCCGCACCGGATGCGGCATGCCCCAGACCATGCGCGAGGAGAAGCTGCCTTCCGGCCCCGGGCTCAGGAAGGGCCGGCGTCCGCCGCAGCGCTGGAAGTTCACCCCGTCGCGGCTCACCGACAGGCGCACGTCGAAGCGGCTGGGCCCGTAGATCTGCTGCGTCTCGGTGCGCAGGACGTCCATGTCGTCGCGGACCGTGGTCACCACCGGCTCGCGGTTGAACCAGTACCAGTTGGCGCTGGCGAACATGACGTACACGCCGTCGGGGTCGGGGTACTTGAACACGCCCGCGCCGTAGTAGTCCATCGGCGTCCTGCCGTACGGTTTTTCCGGCGCCGCGGGGTCCAGCGGGGCGCCGGTATCGTAGGTCGCCAGGTCTTCCTCGTCCGGCCACATGACGATCCTCTGGTTGTCCCAGTCGACGAGATTGTCGGACTCGAGCCGTCTGACCGTCCGGTAGTTCTCGTTTCCCTGGGCGGTGGTGTGGCGTCTGGCGACCCAGCGTCGGGTGTAGAGGACGTAGCGCCCGATGGCCGGATCCCAGAAAATGACGCTCTGCGTGTCCCAGCCGCCCCGGTGCGGGAGCTGCAGGCGGCGAAGGAACTTCCAGTGAATGCCGTCCGGCGAGCCGTGCATGTGGAACTGCATCGCCACTTCCGGATTGTAGACCTTACACTGGTTCTTGTAGCGCTCTTCGGCCGGGGCATTGGGGTCTATCCAGACCGAGCTGCCGCCGAGCTTGCTCGGGATGACGATGTTGTTGGCGGTCGAGCCGCCCTCCTCGATGAGGTTCAGCTCCGGCTTGTCGAAGTGGATGCCGTCCGTCGATTCGGCATAGCCGACGTAGGCCTGGTCGAGGCTGAGCTCGGAATCCTCCTTTGCCCTGCGCACGTGATACCACATCCGGACGCGGCCGTCGGCTTCCCCCAGCACGCTGCTGTAGATGCCGAAACTCGTGTCGGTCGGGTCTTCCCAGGGGGCGTCGACGGTTACCACCGGCTCCGGGGCCTGGTAGGGTGGATTCATCGCCAGCTCCACTCCGTTGCTGGTGGCGATGAAGCGGTCGTCGATGAACAGCTGCTTGCTCGATCCGATATCTGTCGGCTGCATGGTTCCCTCGCTGCGGGCCGGCGTTTCGCGCGCGCCCGCGGTTTTTCTATCATTGCACGGTTTTGAATCGGGTCGAATCTATGACAGGTGAATCCGTATGACTATGAACCATTCCGTGTTGTATTGGAACGAGGCCCGGTATTCCAGCTTCCCGACCGTGGCAAAGGGAGACGGCGACGAGCTCTGGGTCGGTTTCAACTGGAACTCCCACACGCCGCTGGCGCGCGGCGTCGAAGGGGCGGCGCACTCCCATGCCGGCGGACTGGCCGGGGGCGCGACCGGTCACGTGGAGCTGTTCTCTCCGGACGGCGGGGGCAGCTGGTTCGAGGAGGGGAAGGACGACGGCTACAGCGAATGCCCGGAGGCGCTGAGAAGTGCGGTGCTGAGCGACGGCACCCAGGTCAGGATCTCCAGGCCCGTCAACACGTACCCGCCCGGGCGCAGGGAGGAGTTCGCGCGGCGCGGGTTCGCGGTGGAGGAGTACCCCGGACGAATCCACGTGGAGCACAGCCTGCGGATGTCGCGGAAGCGGCCGGGAGATAGCGACTGGGAACACCGCCTGCTCAGGAGCGGGGAAGAGCTGCCGTTCTTCGCCCTGGTCCGCAACGGGACCGACCTGAAGGGCTGCGTTCTCGCCGACGATACCATCCTGAACCAGGTGTACGGCAGCCTCGCGGCAGGGGATCCGTTCCGGGCCTGGGTGCTGCGCTCCGAAGACGGCGGCGACACCTGGGAGATGGTGACGATGGCGTACGACGGCGGCGAGCATCCGTTCAACGAGAGCAGCCTCCTGGCGCTGCCCAACGGACGCATCGTGGCGATGGTGCGCACGGCAAGCGGCAGCAAACGCATTCCCCATGAAGCGAAGTACCTGTTCCAGACGCACTCGGACGACGGAGGCAGAACCTGGAGCGAGATCAGAAATACCGGATTGTGGGGGTATCCCCCGCACCTGCTGCTGCTGAGCAGCGGCGACGTCCTCTGCAGCTACGGGTACCGGAGGGCTCCCTACGGGGTGCGGGCCTGCCTGTCCCGCGACGGCTGCGAAACATGGGAACCGGCGGACGGGATCGTGCTGCGCGGCGACGGTCTCACCACCGGCGGGAGGGAGGCGGGGAAGGGGACGTCCGCCGACCTGGGTTATCCGCGGACAGTGGAGCTATCGGACGGGTCGCTGTTCACCGTGTACTACATGACCCTCGGCGACAGCGTGACTCACGTGGCGGCTACCCGGTGGACGCTGGACCGGGCGTAGGCGGCCGCTTCGAGCATGGAGCCGGTGGAATTCGCAAGTGCCTGCGCGAGTCGTACCGGAGGTGCACGGCGAGGGAAGGCAACCCCGCGTGCCGTGGTGAGCCCGCGGCCGGATTCACGCGAACTACGCGCTCGGGCACCAGGTTTTTCGCCAAATGAACCTGGGGCGGTAACGCCATGAGGCGGACTGCGGACCTCGACGCCCTGACCGTACACGGAGACAGCCCGGTGGGCTGGTGCGGCCGGACGCTTCCGAACGAGTTCGTCGACGAGGAGGGCCGCTTCCTGGCTCCGGAGGAGCGGCGCCCCGGACATTCCGACCCGCGCTCTCCCGCACGCCGAATCCATGACGACCCGGAGGTGGCGGCGCTGCGGGACCACCTTCGACAGCACAACGGCATGCGCGGTCTCGAGATCTGCGAGCCCTCCGAAGTCGAACGCGCCGCCCGCATCTTCCGGCGCGACGGGTTCGTCGTCGTTGGCGACCTCCTCGACGCGGAGGCGCTGAGCCGCTGGCGCGCCGGCTGCGCCCGCGTTCTCCGCCATATCCTCGATATCCCCGGCAGCGGGGGCCGCAAGTACGTCAACGAGACCGGCCGCCTGCCCCACCGCTACAGCTACGGCTCCTCTTCCGCTTCCCGGCAACTGCTGCACGATCCGGTGTGGGCCTCGATGGTCGACCTGCCGGCGACGACCCCCATACTGAGCGAAATCTTCGGATCGCCGGGATATATCTGCGTGGGCTCAGGAGGGGACCTGTGCCTTCCGGGAGCCATCGAGTACCAGCACCTCCACGCCGACGGCAGGGAGTCGCACGAGATGCCGGCTTCCCGCCTCAGGCAGGCGGAGTCGCTCGGCGTCGAGCTGTCCCGCGACGGCGCCTCGGGCGGCCTCGACGAACAGACCCGGCGCAGGGTAATCGAGCTGACTCCGCAGCTGGTGATAATCAACTTCCTGATGACGGACATGACTTGGGAGAACGGTCCCGTCAGGCATATTCCGGCGACCCAGTCGTCCGCTTTCGATCCGCCTCCTCCGGAAGAGGAACCGGAGTGGATGCGCCTCTCGACGCTGGTCGGGGCTCCTGCCGGGGCCGGCGTGTTCCGCGACCACCGGGCCTGGCACGGCGGCACCCCCAACCTCAGCCGCGAAGTCCGCGCCATGCCCAACGTCGAATACGCCCCGGCGTGGATCGGCGGGCTCAGGGAGTTCCGCAAGACGATGCCCCATGAAATCTGGGAGACTCTGTCCCCCCACGGTCAGCGCATCTGCCGCCGCCTGAAGGCCGAGCCGGGGGTGTGGCCTGCCGGCGCCGGGGTCATGCATCCCCTGGCGGGCAGGCGGCAGGAGGCCAAGGAAAACGGATGTGGCGCCTGATGGCGGCGCCGCTTAGAATCAGGGTAGAACTCGACACCTCTATTCTACCCTGGAAGCGGAAATGAGCCTGAACATCAAGAACGACGAGACCTGCCGGCTGGCCGGGGAGCTCGCCCGACTGACCGGCGAGACCAAGACCCGGGCGATCACCGTGGCGTTGCGGGAACGTCTCGAACGGGAGAGGCGCGAACGCAGCGTCGAGACCCGCGCCAGGGAGTTGCGGGAAATCGCCGAGCGCTGTGCCCGGCTGCTGGGCCCGGGCCCCTCCGCGGTTGAGCACGGCGATCTGCTCTACGACGAACGCGGACTGCCCAAGTGATCGTCGACAGCTCGGCCCTGCTGGCCGTTCTGTTCCGCGAGGAGGATGCGGAGCGCTGCGAGAAGGTGATCGCAGGGGCGCCGAACTGCCGCATGTCGGTGGTCAATCTGCTGGAGGTGTTCATCGTCGTGGAGAGCCGCGGCGGCACCGCGGCCGGGCAGGAGTGCGACGCCTTCCTGGACAAGGCGGGGATCGACCCGGAACCGGTCATGCCCGAGCATGCCCAGGAGGCGAGACGCGCCTGGCGGCGCTTCGGTAAGGGCAACCATCCGGCGGGCCTCAACCTCGGCGACTGTTTCGCCTACGCCCTGGCGCGCACGACCGGGGAGCCGCTCCTGTTCAAGGGTGAGGACTTCGCACGCACGGACATCCAGGCGGCGTAGTGGAAGCACAGATGAACCTCGATCTCCCGGGAAGGGCGCGCGCCCGCGCCATCCTCGACCGCATCCGCGAGGACAGCCGCGACGAGGCCGGGAAGAAGCGCTGGGCGAAAGGTGTGACGTGACCACGCACGACATGGGGAAGCACCTGTTCGTCGACGACGAGGAAATCCACCAGACCTTCGGCACCTGGCGCGTCCTCAACCAGCCGACCAAGCTGCCCGGTCCCCTGATCACCAGCGGCGAGCCAGGCCGCGGCGTCGCCGCCTGGGGCAACGCCATCCGCGAGGAGGACGGCCGCCTGCGCCTTTGGTACCTGTCGTACCTGACCAAGGGGCACGACATGGGCCGCGCCGGCGTCTGGGGCCGCGGCACGGAGTACGGCTTCTTCCCGCAGGGAATGCCGGGGGAGTGCCCGATCACCCACCACTCCCTCGGCATGTACGCAGAGTCGACCGACGGCCTCACCTGGGAGAAGCCCAACCTCGGCCTCTACGAGCACCGCGGCTCCCGGGAAAACAACATCTTCCTCACCGGGGAGGCGGCGTCGCGGCAGTTCGCCGGCTGCGTCACCAACTGGGACGGCCACACCATCATCCGCGACGAGGCCGAGGAGGACCCGGAGCGCCGCTACAAGATGATCGCCCACTGGGAGACCTCCCACGTCTGGGACAACCGCGTGCACCTGCTCGAACGCCCCGAGGAGGACATGGAGCGGTTCTGGGCGCACCGGGCCAAGTACATCACCTGCAGCCCGGACGGCATCCACTGGAACCAGCCGCTGGAGCGCTTCAAGGGGTGCGAGGGGGGGGACCGCATGATCCTGATGCGCGACCACCGCAACCGGCGCTGGATGCTGTTCGACCGGCCGCTGAGCGAGCCGATCCCCGGGACCGGGTACACCCGCTTCCTCGGGCTGAGCTACAGCGAGGACCTCGTCGAGTTCACCAGCCCGAACGAGGTGGTGCTGACCCCGGACGAGCTGGACGGCCACGGCGAGCTGATGCAGTTCGAGAGCTTCATCCCCTTCAACTACGGCAACCAGGACCTCGCCTTCCTGTTCGCCAGCAGCCTGCGCACCGGCGGCCTGTCGAGCACCTACCTGCTGTCCCACCGCGACGGCGGCCCCTGGAAGCGGGTCTTCCGCGACCAGCCGTTCATTCCGGTCGGCGCCCCGGGCGCCCACGACCGCTGCAGCGTCGTGCCGCTGCACAACGAGCCCATCGTCGTCGGCGACCGCATGTACATCTACTACGACTGCTCCCGCACCGAGGAGCGGCACCCCGACGGGGTGCGCTGCATCGCCGGGGCCCACCTGCGGCTCGACGGCTTCGTCGGCATGGCGAGCCGCAATCTCAGGGGGCGCGGGCCGGACGGGACGGATGCATCCGCCTGGATCATCACCCGGCCGGTGCGCGTCGAAGGCCCCGAGCTGACGGTCAATCTAGAGGTCGTCGAGGAGTGGGCGGAGCGGGAGTGCGTCGTCGAGCTGCGGCGGCCGGACTGGACGCCGATCGACGGCTACCGGTACGAGGACTGCGTGTCGGTCATGGAGAACTCGGTCGCCGCCCCGGTGCGCTGGAAGCACCGCGACAACGCCGCCGGGCTGGTCGGCGAGGAGGTCGTGGTGTGCATCCGCTACAGCCACGCAGTCCTCTACAGCTACCGCTTCGGCGACTGAGCCCCGTTGCCCGAATTCGACACCAAGCATAATCAGCATCCAAGGGTGATGCGCAATGGACTGCCCCTGCTCCCAAGTATGAATTCGATTATCCAAGCATTGGAGTATCAAATGTATTTCTCCCTGGGTACGGCTTGGAATTAAGTGGCCGGATCCTCTGGTCCATCGATGTTCCGGTTTTCATAAACGAAATATGGGCAGTCAATGCGGTGCTCCAGGGTAATCAGGTGAGCCATTCTGACGGGGAGAGGACACCTGTGCAAACCTCCATTTTTTCCCCGTACTTGGGGTAATGCGAAAAGGCATTCCGAATGAACCAGGTTTCCTTGAGAAGCTCTCTGCCAATGCCCCTACTCTACCCGAGGCCCCAGCGAACTTCACCGTGGAGTCGGGCGACAACTCCGGCATCCTTGAGTGGAGCGAACAGGAAGATTTTCCATTGAGAGGTGGTTGCACCAACAGAACGGGGGGAGGGACGAGACGACCAGGGACTGCCCGCCGCCGCCGCCGTCTATCTCTAACGAATCACCGCCGGAGAGAAAGCACTCACTCAGGAAATGACCCTCCTGCAATAAAATGAGGTACAAGCTGTGCGGTCCGTCTTTTTTGGGGAGGATTAATCCCAATGAGGTTTCAACGATCGTATCCCTTGGTTCCGGTGCTTCTGGCTCTTGGTGAGCCGGTGGAAGCTCAGGAGGAGTTTTCGATAGGGAGGTGGTTTCCGGGGGTGTATAACCGCCAGCAGGTAAACTGGAATGCTTGGGCGGATTGGAGGGTGGGGACCGGGCGCAACGCCATCCATTCCGCGTACATCGGCCGGGCTCTTGCGAGGGTCAGCTTCAATCAAAGCGGGATATCTTGTTCCAGACCTGAAAGCGGGAATTCGAAGGTCAAGTTGTACAACTGGATGAAGATGAAACCACCCTTATGGCACTATCAAAAAAATGTCTACTGGACCGGGATTTTGCCGGAGAAAAAAACTCCTTTCCCGATGGGAGGCCTCTTTGATAAAATGAATTCGGACGGGGTGCATGCCGAAATGGCTGATCATGTCCCCGGCCCTTCAGGTAGAATCCCCCCGCGCCCTGCCTTTCAAAAAAAACGAGAAGGCGGAGAGAATACAGAACGGCTCAGTATGCCAGGGGAAGAGGCAAAAAATAGAGAAAAAAGCGACGATTTTCGCCTCGGAAAAAAGTTGGGATCCGGAGTGCTGGCGGGTGCCGTAGGGGGGCTATTAGGAGCACAAATCATGTTGAATACAGACGATAGTAATTTCGGCTGGGTGGTTCCTGCTACTTTCGGTTTTTGGGGTGGCAACGTGGTTGGAACCCCGATTGGGGTGAGTGCAGTTGATCCGCATGATAATTTTTTAATTACATTTGCGGGCAGTTTGTTGGGTGGAGTAGGAGTGCCTTATACAATAGGTACCCTTTTTGAAAAGGGGGAAGGCAGTGCCATATTACTGTTTTCCAGCGCCTTTTTTGGCCCTATTGTGGGTGCAACGATCGCGTCGGAATGGTGGCGCAAACCCCCTTTCCGCTAGCACCGGGGCCCTCGTCGTCTCTTGGACGGCGCCGGCCAGCGGCGCCCCGATCACCGGATACGGGATTTAATACTGCTGCTACGCCTTCCGCGACGATGGCGGAGGCGGTGCCCAAGGATCGGGCCCGACGCGGACGCCGATACCACCGGGAACCGCGAAACCCGCTCCGGCGGCGTCTGCACCGACACCTCGGTGGGCCCGAACCGTCACCAGCCATTTTCTGACCGGGCCAGCACAATACCCTGTACGGCGTGGTACGGCGTGCGCGAGCGCGCCTCCAGCGGCGAAGGCGACGGCGACTGGACCACCGAGGGCACCACCAGCACGCGCTCGGCCGCCGCCATGGTCTTGGCGGAGCAACTGGGCCAGTACCTGACGATCTCATCCTCGATTGCAGCTGCAGGGTCGGCGATTGAAGTCCTGCTTCCCGGGTTCCGTCCAAAAATCGATGGTCGGGTCCGCCCGCAGGCAACGTGATGCAGTGGAGCCCGAATTCCCCGTTCAGGCTACGAACCCAGGAACTGAAAGGCGTACAGCTTCACCCAGCGGCCGCTGAAGCGGAGCCGCACGTTTCGTCCCCGCAGGGTCGACAGGTCGCCCGACCCGTTCCAGGTGACGGCCTGGGCGACGTCGTTGAAATGGAGGCGGTCGGCCTCTGTCTTCCCGTACCCCCACAGGGCGTGCCCGCTGGCGTCGAGAACCTCCACCTCGAGCCAGCCGCGCGAGCTGGCATCCATGTTGACCTGCAGCCGGTCTCCGGCGAGCGCGAACGGGACCGTGGTCAGCGACGCTTCCTCGGCTTCGGCGTCGTGGGAGACGAAGCCGTCGAGGCGGACGCGGAGACGGCCGATCGCCCCGGGTTCCCTGTCTTCGATGTCGAGGTCGTGCCGGTTCGGGTGCCCGCCGTAGTAGAGGAACAGCTCGTCCCCTGCGGGAACCAGGCCGGGCCCCATGTAGAGGGACCGCGAGTCGAAGCGGCCCGTCGGCCCCAGCCGCACGAACGGATCGAGCCAGCGGTCGAAGTCGATGCCGTCGCGGCTCGTCGCCAGCTGGATGTCGAGGGTGTCGCTGGTGTGGTGGTAGGCCGAGGGAAAGATCAGGTAGGCGTCGGCGGCGAGGGGGTACTTGACCGCCCCGGTGTTGTAGAGCCCGCCGCCGGCCAGGTCGTCGTCCTCCGGGAGGCTGAAGTCCGGCTCGTGGACCTTCACCGGCTCGGGGAAGCTGGCGAAGTCGTCGCTCTCGGAGCGGGCGATGGAGCGGTAGTCGAAGGAGCCGACCTGGCGGCCCTCCTCGTTTACGTGCAGGTGGTCGTTCCATCGGACGTAGGCGACGTAGCGCCCGATGCCGTCGTCCCAGAAGGCGACGTTGTGGGTGTCGGTGTACCACGGCATGATCGGCTCGTCGTACTTCGTCCAGTGGATGCCGTCGGGCGAGTGCGCGCCGATGACGCCCTGGTACTCCCAGGTTTCCAGCTCCCCCTTGAAATACCGGAAGCGGGCGCCGCCGCAGTTGACGCTCGTCACCCCCCACTTGGTCCCGTCCGAGCCGATCAGCTTGTAACGCCGTTCCGGGACGTCGTGCGGGTCCTCGAAGACGCCGGCGTGGATGCCGCGGGCGGCGATGTTGTTCTTCGTGCTCCCCTCGAACTCGCAGACCCCGAGATCGGGCTTTTCCCACTCGATGCCGTCGGCGGATTCGGCGTAGCACAGCAACTGGCTGCCCCCGCGGCCCTCGGTGCTGTAGTACCACATCCGGTGCCGGCCGTCGGCGCAGGCGGCGACGCTCGGCTGGCTGGCGCCCCCGGCTTCCCACGGCCTGTCGGCGACCACCGCCGGCTGCTCGGCCCGCACCGCGGGGTTCATGGTCAGGTGGAACCCGCGGTTGTCCGCCACCAGGGCGTCGTCGAAAAGGATCTGCTTCTTCGTGCCGAAATCGTGCAGCAGCTGGGACTCCATTGTCTCCTCCGGTTTCTGTCGGTCTCGCCGGGTCGGGGTTGCCTTCCCGCGCTGGATACCCTCCAGGTCGTTTGTTCCGCGATGAAATAAAACCAGAACTCGATCCCTCAGCGCCGCGGCGATCCGCATGTGATTACAGCCCGGTCCTTCACAGCGGGAGGGCCCGGCTACACCGCCGGAAGGGGCATCGAGTCTTCGGTTCGCTCCTGCCAGGCACGGATGCGGTCGGCAAGGGTCCGGACCCGATCCCTTTGAGCCGGATCGTCGAAGAGGTTGCGCTGCTCGTGGGGGTCGGTGTTCAGATCGTAGAGCTCACACTGATCCACCGGGCTCAGGTTGAGCTTCCACCCCTCGGCGGAGACGATCCCCCGCCAGGGACCGGAGACGATACGCATCTCCTCCCCGGTGCAGGGCCGCCACAGCTCCCGGTTGGCGGGACTGTGCAGCTGGATGAAAACATCGTTCTCCTCGAGGGTGGCCTCGTTCTCGAGAACCGGGACCAGACTCCTCCCCTGCAGATTCGCTGGAATCGGCGCTCCCATGAGTTCGAGCAAGGTCGGCACGAGGTCGACGTGGCTGGCCCGTCCCGGGACCGTTCTCCGCCTGTCGGCCAGCCAGGGCACCCGCACCAGAAGCGGCACCCTGACGTTTTCCTCGTACAGGTAGGGTGTGGTCAGAAGGGCATGGTCGCCCATCATCGCGCCGTGGTCGCTCGTGAAGACGACGATCGTGCGATCCGCCAGGTCGCACTCCTCCAGGGTGCGCAGAATGCCGCCCACGGCGCGGTCCATCAGGGTTATCTGCCCCCAGTACTGAGCGCGGAACTTGCGCCAGAATGCCCCGGTGCGCAGATCTGCCGGCGTCATGCGGGACCCGCCGGTACGGGCTATCCAGTCGCTCCGCGGGTCCGGATCATCCTGCCGGCGCCACTCGAAATAGGTCTCGGCGGCCAGCCGGTTGACCAGCGCGGCATTCGCCGGCGGCGCCTTCATGAAGTGGGGCCCGACGGGCACCGACTCCGGGGGGTAAAGGTCGTTGAATGGCCCGGAACAGGGAGTGTGGGGCTCGAGGAGGCTGACATACAGCGCGAAGGGCCGGCCCCGGTTCTCGCGGATGAAGCGGGATGCTTCGCGGCCGACGAAGCCCGCCTTGGTGAAAGGCTCTTCCAGTTCGGCCGACGTCACCATGTCGAATACCATGGCGTTGCGCCAGTCGGCCGGGGCCGCCGGCGCATCCGCGCGCCTCTGCACATCCGGCTGGAAGCCGTTGGCCACCAGGTACTGATGGTAGGCGCTGAACAGCTCCCGGTATTCCGGCCTGGAGGCATGCCTCGTCCACTCGTCCCTGATTCCGACCCATTCCGCAAATCCGTGCTGCGGGACGAGTTCGTCGCCAAGGGACCAGTGGCCGCAGAACGCGCAGTGGTAATCCTGGGGGAGCAGCTCGGCGATGGTCGGCACCTCCGGGCTCAGCGCCGCCAGGTCGAAATCGCACCCGTTGGCGTGGGGATACAGCCCGGTCATGATCGTTGACCGCGCCGGCGCGCAGGGCGGCATGGTGATGCAGGCGTTCTCGAAGACGTGGCCCGTCTCCGCCAGGGCGTTGAGGTTGGGGACCTGGATCTGGTGATTGCCATAGCAGGCCAGCGTGTCGAAACGCTGCGAATCGCTCGTTATGAAGACCAGATTGGGCCTGTCCTTCATGGTTGTCCCCCTGTCGTTGTTGAAGCGGTCCCGGAGACTGCGCCTCCATCCGCGGTGGTTTCACAGGCGCCGGACTGCCTCCCGGCTGGTCCGTTGCCGCCGCGGCGACCGCATGGATCGCTTCCCTTCTTCCGTTATTATACGATACACTGACGCATCCATGACTGGATGACCGAACAGGGAGACCGCAATGTCCGCACCGGCGACCCACCGCCCGCTCCTGGTCAACGACGACGGCTGGATCATGAGCGAGGCCCAACCCCCTCTGACCGCCCGCGACCTGAAGGAGAAGATGGTCGACACCTACCGCGGCGCGCCTTTGGGGGCGCTGCTGTGGTGCATCGGCAACAGGGAGGTGTACCAGCACGAGACCCGCGTGGGGGAGATGTTCGGTGCCGGGCAGGAGTCCCCTCCGGGCGAGGAGGACACGCCGTTCGACGACCCGCGCCTGGCGGCCCGCGCCGCCAACATTCGCAGCCTGATCGAGGAACGGGGCGGCCCCCTGACCGCGTTGGTGGAGCTCTGCAGGGAGGCGGGTCTCGACATCTTCCCGTCGGTGCGGATGAACAGCCACTACGACGCCGGCCTCGACGGGTCGGGAGAGAGCCGCTTCCGGCGCGACCACCCGGAGGCCCTGATCGGCAAGCCGGGCGAGACCTTGCCCCGGGGCAGCCTCGAGTGGGGGGTCCGCACCGGAGTCGACTACACCCACCCGGAAGTTCGCAGGCACATGGCAGCGGTCATTTGCGAGCTGTTCGAGCGCTTCGACGTCGACGGCGTCGAGCTCGACTTCATGCGCCATCCCACCTTCTTCCCCCTCGGGAGCGGCTTCGCCAACCGCCACCTGATGACGGACCTGGTGCGCCGCGTAAAGGGCCGGATGGCCGAGGTGGCGGCGGACCGGGGGCGCCGCATCGACCTCGCCGTCAGGGTGCCCCCGACGCTGTCCGACGCGGCCAGGATCGGCCTCGACGTCGCCGCGTGGATGGCCGAGGGACTGGTGGACATCGCGATCGCGGGGGGCGGCTTCATCCCTTTCGAGACCCCTGTCGGGGAGTTCGTGGAGGCGGCCGAGGGAACCGGCTGCCTCGTGTACGGTTGCATCGAGCGGCTCAGGCCCGCCCTGGACGACGAGGTGATCCGCGCCATCGCCGCGCGCCACTATGAGGCCGGCGCCTCCGGAATCTACCTGTTCAACTACTTCAGCAAGCCTCCCGAGTGGAAGCGCCGGATGTTCGCCGAGCTTGCCGACCCGGCGGCCCTCGCCAGGCTCGACAAGCGCTACCAGATGGAGAACACCCGGTTCCGCTGGGATTACGGCCGCGACCTGGCCGACCGGGACCTGCACGACTACGCCTTCCAGAACGCGGTGCCGGCCTCGCAGCTGCCGGTCGCCCTGGCCGAGACGCTGACCCCGAGGGGGCCGGCGCTCCGCTTCGGGATAGCCGACGACCTGGCCGCGGCTTCGGCGGAGGGGGTGCTGAAGAGTTGCGTGCTGAGCCTGAAGCTCACCGGCTGCAGCGGCGAGGACGAGATGGAGGTGTGGCTCAACGGCGAGCAGCTCGGCTCGGAGCTGTCGAGGACGAATTTCGGGGACTGGGGGCGGGTCGAGTGGAGCGGGTTCCCCGCCAGGCTCACCCACGCCAGCTATTCGGGAGCGGCCATCGAGTTCGACCTGGCCTGCCCGCCGCTGAGGAAGGGGGAGAACGAGCTGGAGGTGCGGCTGCTGCGCGGCGCCGTGCAGAGGTCGGCGCCCATCCTCCTGATGGACGTGGAGGTGGCGATCAGCTACGCGTGAGACCGGGAGGGCATGGCGGGAGGACGGGCCCGGGAACTTTGATGGCGAAACAGCGACTGGAGGAGATCGGCGGATGAAAGACCAGGAAATAAGGGCTGCTTTCGAGCGGGACGGTTACGCAGTGGTCAAGGACCTTGTCGATGTCGGGGATCTGGAGCCGATGTGCGACTTCATCAGGGAAAAGGTCGATGCCTACAGCCGGGAGTTGCACCGTGAAGGGAAGCTGTCGTCGTGCCATGAGGACGAGTCCTTCGGGCGGCGGTACGCCGCAGTCTGCGAAGAACTGGGCATATCGCCGCGCAGCTGGGATTTCGGGATGTTCGGGCCCGAGTTCTACGATCTCTACAACCTTCCCGGCGTTCTCGATGTGGTCGGCCTTCTCCTCGGACCCGAGGTCCTGAACGTCGGCACCCCGGCGTTGCGGACGAAGCTCCCCGGCAGCGTCGTCACTTCGTTTCCGTGGCATCAGGACAGCCAGTATTTCGACCAGCTGACCATCGGCAGGAAGGAGAAGCACACCGGCAGCCTGCGCATGGTTACAGTGTGGGTGCCGCTCGTCGAGGCGACCGTCGAGAACGGGTGCTGCTGGGTCCTTCCGGGCAGTCACCGCTGGGGGTTGCTGGACGGCGCGCGAGGCGCGGACCTGAACGTGCGCATGGAGGAGGATGTCGAGGCGCGCGGCACTCCGGTTCCCGTTCCTCTCGAACCTGGCGGCGCGTTGTTCCTGTCGAACCTCTGCGTGCACACCAGCAAGGTGAACAGGACGAGGGAATGCCGCTGGAGCATCGATTTCCGCTACTTCCCAACGCCCGACCGGGCGGATCTGACTGCCGGGGAACGCCAAGCCGCCGAGTACGCGAAAAACAAAATCCTGGCGGGGGGAAGGGTGCCGCTCGTCGTGCTCACCGAAGGCCGCAAGCCGACGTGGGAAGAGTGGGAAGCCCAGCATTCCAGTTCAGCTTGAACCCGTGACCTTCTCCCGGGCGCCCGGGCTCGCGTCGGTCCTGTTCCGGATCTTCCGCAGCCGGGACGCCAGGGCCGCCGCCGTCGGGGCCGCGGCCTTGAGACTGACGTATGCGTCCCGGTCCGGAGAGATCCCTCTCGGCGCCATCGATTCCGCGGAACTGAAGGCGGGGCGGCGCTGGGGCCGGGTGAGGGTCCGTCATGCCTCCGGGACCGAGGCCGTTTCCGGGCTGAGGCGGGCTGACGCGGAGGCGCTTGCGGCGGCGCTGGAAGCTGCCCGAGTCGGTTGGTGGCGCCGGGAGCTCGCGGCCCCGAGCGAGGGGCTCCGCTCGGTCCACGAGCGCCTGGGGCAGTTCGAAGACCCGCCGCGATACATGGGCCGCAACCTCTGCCGCGATCTCGAGAAGCGCGCGCGGGAAGTGGACGCCCACTTTCCGGGCAAATGGCCGGACACTCTGGCGAACGCTCCCGAAGCCGGGATGCTGGCGGTGGTGCGGGGGTTCCTGAAAAGCCCCGATGCGTTCAGGGCGAGGGCCAACGAAACCTACCTCGCCAGGGAGTTGGAGCGGTCCGGGGCGTTCTTCGACCGGGTGGAGGCGCGGCCCCTCACGGACGAGCAGCGCAGAGCCGTCGTCGTCGACGAAGACCGCAACCTCGTGGTCGCCGCGGCCGGCAGCGGCAAGACCTCGGTGATCGTCGCCAAGGCCGGCTGGCTCGTGCTGAGAGGCTTCCGGCGCCCGTCGGAACTGCTCCTGCTCGCCTTCGCAAGGGACGCCCGGGACGAGCTCGACGAACGCATCCGGGGCCGTTTGGGGGACGAGGTGGCCAGCGGCGCGACGGTGCGGACGTTTCACAGCCTCGGGATGTCGATCATCGGCAGGGCCGAGGGCAAGCGTCCCTCACTCGCCAGGGCGGCAGAGGACGAAAGGGCGCTGATCGACCTGCTGAAGGAGATCCTCGCCGGCCTGCTCGCCGCCGGGAAGGTATCGGATGCCCTGCTGAGGTGGTTCATGGGTCAGTCCGCTCCCTACCGCAGCCACCACGAGTTCCGGAACTGGGGGGAATACTGGGACTACCTCCGCCGCTTCGACATCCGATCTCTCCAGGGAGAGAGGGTCAAGAGCATGGAGGAATGGGAGATCGCCAACTTCCTCTACCTGAACGGGGTTCCCTACGAGTACGAAGCGCCCTACGAACACGACACGGCGACCCCGGAGAAGCGCCAGTACCTGCCCGACTTTCATCTCCCGGAGGCGGGGATCTACATCGAGCATTTCGGGGTCGACGCCGAAGGCCGGACCGCGTCGTTCGTCGACGGGAAGAAGAACCTCCGGGACATGGAGTGGAAGCGCCGGCTGCACGAGGAGAAGGGCACCGTCCTCATCGAGACCTACAGCCGGGAACGGGCGGCAGGCGTGTTGACCGTCAGACTGAGGGAGAAGCTGGCCGCGCACGGCGTCACCCTGTCTCCGCTTCCCCCGGCCGAGGTCTTCGCCGTCCTCCAGCGGCAGGGCCGCATCGATCCGTTCCTGCGTCTGCTGGCAACCTTCCTTCATCATTTCAAGGGGGCCCAGCTCTCCTTCGAGGAACTCTCCCGCCGGGCCGCCGGAGCCGGCGACCCGCTGCGGGCCGAGGCGTTCCTGGCCCTGTTCAGACCGGTCTTCGAGCGCTACCAGGAGACCCTCTCCGGTCTGGGAGAGATCGACTTTCACGACATGATCGACAAGGCGACGGAACACGTGGAGGCGGGACGCTACCGAAGCCCGTTCGGCTATATCCTGGTCGATGAGTTCCAGGACATCTCTCCGGCAAGGGCGAGGCTGCTGAAGGCATTGCTCGACCAGTCCCCCGCGGCCCGGTTGTTCGCCGTCGGCGACGACTGGCAGGCGATTTTCCGCTTCGCCGGATCCGACATCGCCGTCATGCGCGACTTCGGGAAGCGCTTCGGGGCCAGCGAGCGGATCGACCTGGAGACGACCTTTCGGTGTCCGGAGGCGATCGCCGAGGCCGCGACCCGGTTCGTTCTCGCCAACCCCGCCCAGATACGCAAGAAGGTGCGTTCGACGCGCCAGGCGGACGGACCGTGCGTGCACGCAGGGCTTGCCGGGGCGCAGGGTCTTCCCCTGTTGAGGGAAGCCCTCGACAGGATCGCCGCGGACGCCGCGGCGCGCCGGGAGGCATCCAGCGTGCTGTTGCTGGGACGCTACCGGCACTTGCGGCCCCCCGACCTGCCCGGCCTGGCAAGCCAGTACCCGCGTCTGCGGTTGTCCTTCAAGACCGTACATGGCTCCAAGGGACTCGAAGCCGACTATGCGGTGGTCCTCGGCCTGTGCTCGGGGAGGCATGGCTTTCCGGCGGAGATCGCCGACGACCCGCTTCTCGATCTCGTTCTTGCCGCCCCGGACGAACATCCGAATGCCGAGGAGCGGCGTCTTCTCTACGTCGCCATGACCCGGGCAAGACGCCAGGTTTTCCTTCTCGCCGACGGGGGCCCCCCTTCCGCCTTCGTCCAGGAGCTGATCGATGGGAACCGCGGCGTCGCCGTCTTCGGGCGTTCGCCGGAGCAGGATGCGCCCTGTCCCAGATGCGTCGAAGGACGCCTGGTCCGCCGCGAGAACGCCCGCAACAGGAGCGTCTTCTACGGCTGCTCGAACTGGCCGTACTGCAAGCACAGGCAGCCGGCCTGTCCTGCCTGCGGCGAGGGATTGCCGGTCGCGGCGAACGGAGGGTTCCGCTGCCGGGATTGCCGGCAGCAGATCGAGGCCTGCCCCCACTGCGGCGGTTGGCTGCAGACCCGGATCGGCAGACACGGCCGCTTCCTCGGCTGCTCGACCTGGCCTGAATGCGGCTATACCCGAAACGTGCAGCAACCTGGTCCGCTCGAAATTTCCCCCGGCCATAGGGGCTGACGGGGCGACCTACCCGATTGCATGGAACCTTTTCAGAATCAGCCTCAATCCCGTTAATCCTGCCCATGTCCTGCACCCGCCAGACAACCGGCAACCCGCTTTTTCCAGTACCGCCCAAGGCGCGATCTGCTGAACCGATCTGCGGGATGCCCTTATGGCAGGGCCGGGAAACTCCAGGCATCTTCGCCGCCCGGGGCACTCCCGGGATTGTCGGAAGGCCCCCAAAGGAATCCGGGGAGCGGCCGTGACCAGAGCCCTGGCCGCGGTGTTGCGGCGGATCGTCGGCTCGCTGCGCGACCTGGCGCCCATCATCATCGTCATCGCGTTCTTTCAGATCGTGGTGCTGCAGCAGCCCTTTCCGAATCTCGGGCGCGTCGCCGTCGGCCTGTTCTGCGTTATCGCCGGCCTGACGCTCTTCATCCAGGGGCTCGAAAGCGGTCTGTTTCCCCTCGGCGAGGCCATCGCGCAGGCGTTTGCGCGCAAGGGGAGCGCGGCAGCGCTGCTGGCGTTCGCCTTCTGCCTGGGTTTCGGCACCACGGTCGCGGAGCCGGCCCTGATCGCCGTTGCCGCCGAAGCGGCCGAAGTCGCAGCCGAAGCCGGGGCCATCGCCGCCGATGACGAGGCGCGCTCCACGTACGCCTTCGAGCTGCGCATGGTGGTGGCGTTCTCGGTCGGCGCGGCGATCCTGCTCGGGGTGCTGCGCATCCTCAAGGGCTGGCCCCTCCACCGGCTGATCATCGGGGGCTACGTGGTGGTGACCGCAATGACCGCGTTCGCGCCCCCGGAGATCATCGGCGTGGCCTACGATTCCGGCGGCGTCACCACCAGCACGATCACGGTGCCGCTCGTCACCGCGTTGGGTGTCGGGCTGGCGACGTCGATCCGGGGGCGCAACCCGATGGTCGACGGCTTCGGGCTCATCGCCTTCGCCAGCCTGACGCCCATGATCTTCGTCCTCGCCTACGGCATGGTGGTCTGAGTTGGAGTTCCTGCGCACCATTGCCGACACCGCGCTTTCCACCGCGCTCGACGTGGCGCCGATTATCGGCATCCTCGTTCTGTTCCAGGTAGCGGTGCTGCGCCGCAACCTTCCGCACCTGGGCCGGATCGCGGCCGGGTTTGTCCTGGTCCTTATGGGCCTCACCCTCTTCCTCATCGGCCTGGAGGAGGCCCTCTTTCCCATCGGCGAGACCATGGCGCGCCAGCTCACCGCTCCGGAAACCATCGGCAAGGCGAGTCTGGCCGACGGCGTCGACTGGTACGACTACCTGCTGGTCTACCTCTTTGCCGCCGCCATCGGGTTTGCGACCACGGTGGCCGAGCCCTCGCTCATCGCGGTCGCCCTCAAGGCCGAGGAGATCTCGGGCGGCGCGATCCACGCCTGGGGCCTCAGAATCGCCGTGGCGGTCGGGGTCGCCGCGGGGGTGGCGCTGGGCTGCTTCCGCATCGTCACCGGCACCCCCCTGCCCTGGTACATCATCGCCGCCTATGTCGTGGTGATCGCCCAGACCTTCCGTTCGAGCCGGACCATCGTGCCCCTCGCCTACGACAGCGGCGGCGTCACCACGTCGACCGTCACCGTGCCCGTGGTCGCGGCGCTGGGCCTCGGGCTCGCCGCAACCGTTCCCGGGCGCAGCCCGCTGATCGACGGGTTCGGCCTCATCGCCTTCGCCAGCGTCTTTCCCATCATGTCCGTGCTGGGCTATGCTATGGCAGTGTCCTGGGTGGGACGCCGGCGGAACGCCAGACAATCCCAGGAGACTTGAGCCATGCAACTGAAACTGATCGTCGCCCTGGTCAACGACGACAAGACCGATACCGTGGTCGACGCGGCGCGCGCCGGCGGCGCGACCGGCGCGACGATTATTACCGGCGTGCGCGGCGAAGGCCTGAAGCCGCAGAAGACCTTTTTCGGTCTCGACCTGGCGGCCCGGCGCGACGTCGTCCTGTTCCTGGTGGTCGAGACGCGGGCGCGGGACATCCTGGAGCGCATCCGCGACGCCGGGCGTTTCGAGCAGGAACCCGGCGCCGGCATCGCCTTCCAGGTGCCGATCGAGGACGCCGTCGGTCTGACCACCCAACTCCCCACCATCCTCGAAGAAGTGGATGAAGAGCTATGAGCGAGAAACGCATCATCCGGGTCGGAGACGTCATGGGCTCCGAACTATACACCATCGGCAGGCTGGCGACCGTGGCCGAAGCCATGGCCCTCATGAAGCAGCACGAGGTCAGTTCGCTGGCCGTCGACCGGCGGGACGACGACGACGAGTACGGCGTGCTCGTGGTGGCTGACATCGCGCGCGAGGTGATCGCAAAGAACCGCGCACCCGAGCGCGTCAACGTGTACGAAATCATGTCGAAACCGGTGCTGACCCTGCCGTCGGCCATGCTCGCCCGCTACGCGGTGCGCCTGCTCGTGCGCTTCGAGCTGTCCCGCGCCGTGGTCGTCGACTACGAGCGCCACCCTCTCGGCATGGTGACCTTGCGGGATCTTGTCCTGAGCCACGTTGATGAGTGACGGGTCGGACTCCCCCCGGACTGACCGTCACCGCACCGGCGCGGCTCCCGCCGCAGACCGAGTGGCGCCCGCGCTGATGCCCGGCGTTTCCCGGCCCCGGCGGCCGTAGGCGAAAGGGGATGGATCGACTTCCGTTCGACAAGCCGGGAAAGTTCTGGAAGGGTAACATCCACACCCATTCCACCCGCTCGGACGGCGCCCTGCCCCCCGGCGAGGTCTGCCGCCGCTACCGGGAGGCCGGCTATCACTTCCTGTCCATAACCGATCACTTCCTCGAGCAGTACGGCTACCCCATCGTCGACACGAGACCCTTCCGCGCGGACGGGTTCACGACCCTCATCGGCGCCGAGCTCCACGCCCCGATTCCCGGCTCGGCGCTCAAGTGGGACATCGGCGCCATCGATCTGCCGCTGGACTTCGAGCCGTGGAGGGAAGGGGAGTCGGGACCCGGGATCGCGGCCAGGGCCCTCGAGGCGGGCGCCTTCGTCGTCGCCGTTCATCCCCACCACTCCTTCCTGACGCCGGAGCAGATCCTCAGCCTGGGTCCGATCCACGCGATCGAGATCTTCAACGGCGTCGCCGACTGCACCGACAAGGGGCACAGCTGGTACGCGGCCGACCTGCTCCTGCAACAGGACGAGCATTACCTGGCCACCGCGGCCGACGACGCCCACTTCGAGCCGTTCCGCAACGACTTCGGCCTGGGGTGGGTGTGGGTAAAAAGCGAGGAGCTGTCGCCCGGATCGCTGATGGAGGCGCTGAAGGCGGGGCGCTACTACGCCAGCTGCGGTCCCACCATCGACGACGTCGCGATCCACCCGCCCGACACGGTGGAGGTGCGCTGCTCACCGGTTTCCCGCATCATGATGACCGGCAAGGACGGCGAGGCGAAGAGCGAGGAGGGGGACGGCATCACCGAGGCCCGGCTGACGCGGAACTGGCCGAGCCCGTGGATGCGTGTGACCGTGCGCGACGAGCACGGGCGCCGGGCCTGGACCAACCCCTTCTTCTATTAGTGTCGCGTCCGGGAAGCCGCGCGCGCAGGACTGAGCCCTTGATATCCCAGAGAATCATCTACCTGAGCGGGACCGTCGCCGATCCGGCGGGGAAGGGGATCGAGGGAGTTGCGGTATCCAACGGCGAGCTCATCGAGCGTACCGGTGCCGGCGGGGCGTACGAGATCGAGGCCCAGCCGGGAATCCACCGCTTTCTGACGGTCACCTGCCCGGAGGGATTCCGGCCGGCGGATTCCCATTTCCGGCGGATCCGCGGGGAGGAGGACGGGCGGTTCCATTTCGAGCTCACCCGGCTCGGCGAGGCCTCCAGCCGCTTCGCTGCAGCCCACATCACCGATCTCCATCTGATCACCGGGGAGGACTGGCACCGTCAGGGGCCCGGTTTCAACCTGGCGTCTCCGGAAATCCTCGCCGGGGAGATCGCAGAGGTTGAGCAGATGTTGTCCCCGGCTTTCATGCTTCTCACCGGCGACCTGACCAACTCAGGCTCGATCCAGGAGCTCGAGGCATTCCGCGCGGTCGCCGAGGCCGCGGCCACGCCGCTGCACCTCGGCTTCGGCGGCCACGACTCCAACGTCCTGCAGGCGCGGACGCCGGGAAGGCGGGTGGAGGAAGGCAGCGAGGTCCGCGACTGGCTCGACGATTCCAACGCGGGCGTGACCCTGACGGGGTATTTCGAGAGGGTACTCGGCCCCACCCACTACAGCTTCGACTACGGCAGCTGGCATTTCGTCCTCTACCCCAACGAGGAGCACGAGTTCTCCGCCTACGACCAGCTGCGCAAGGAGCGCTGGCTCGAGGCGGACCTGGCGCTGCAGCCGGCCGGCAGACCGATCGCCGTGGGAGTGCACATGCCGCCGCGGACCGACCTGCTGGAGCGGCTGGCGAAGTACGACGTCCGGCTGGTCCTCCACGGCCACACCCACACGAGCCGGGCATTCCGTCAGGGCGAGATGGTGATCGCCTCGACACCGCCCCTGTGCTGGGGGGGCAGCAGCACCGATCCGCGCGGTTTCCGGGCCCTGCATTTCGACGGCGACAGGTTCGACATGGAGCTGCGCGCTGCCGGAGGGCGCTCAAAGGACCGCTCAAAGGACCTCTCAAAGGGGCGCTCAAAGGACCGCTCGAAGCGCGGCTCGAAGGGCGGCTTGGAAGGGCGCTCGCAGGAGGCGCCCCCCGCCGGCGTCCCGGCAGCCGCAGAGTCAGGAAGCGCCCCGCGCCCGGTCTGGGAAACCCGTCTGCCGGGGCGCGTTCACCGGGCCGCGCCGGTCCTTTGCGAAGGCGGCCTCATCCTGAGCCTGCAGGACGACGACGACGGCAGTCAGAGCGGCGTCTGCCGCGTCGACCTCGACGACGGCTCGATCCTCTGGCACTGCCGCACCGATTCGGCGGTTCGCAACAGCGTAGCCGCCGCGGACGGGGCGCTGTTCGCCATGTCGGACTGCGGCCGGCTGTGGTCCCTCGACGAGGAGACGGGAGAAGTCCTCTGGCACGCGGACACCCCCGGCTTTCCCGAACGCTGGATGGCCGGCTCTCCCGCGGTCGCCGGCGGCGTCGTGTACGCCGGGGCCAAGTCCGGGTACGGCGCCTGCGATGCCCGCACCGGAGAGCCGCTGTGGTTCAGGCGCTTCAGCGGCACCCTCGATCTCATTGCCGACCCGGCCGGCGACAAGTGGGGGGCGTGGTTCACCCCGATCGTCTGCGGCGGGCTGCTGATCTGCCTGGTTCCGCGGCGGGCCCTGACCGCCCTCGACCGGGAAAGCGGGCGGACCGTCTGGGAGCACGTGCTCACCGCCAGCCAGGACTGGTGGGCTTCGCCGATCCTGGCGGGAGACGCGGTGGTGAGCGGCGGCGAGCCGAACCGTCTCCTCGCGGTTCGGGCCCGGGACGGCGGGGTCCTGTTCGACGAGAAGGTGCTGGATGGAAGCGCCGTAGCGGACAACTACGTCACCGGGCTCGCCGCCGAGGGACCGCTCTTGTATGCGGGAACCGGAGACGGCAAGGTGATGGCATGCGATCTCGGCACCGGCAAGGTGAGGTGGGAGTTCCAGACAGGGGAAGCCCTGCTCGACATGGCTCCCCAGCGCCGTGGGGGAAGCACGGTTCTTGCGCGGCCCGTCATCCACGGCGGGCAGGTGGTCGCCTGCGGGGCCGACGGGGTGATCTGCCACCTGAACGCCGATTCCGGCGAATGCGAAGGGACGGTGGAGTTCGGGTCGCCGATAACGGCCGCGCCGGTCCCGCTCGAGGACGGAATCGCCGTGGTAACCTGGGATGGTGTGCTCAGGCGGTTTAGCGACTGAACGGCGGCTTGCTCCGCCTGTGCGCGGTGCGCTGAACGGACCGCGATTTCCGCGGCCCCGGCGGAACGCACCGAAGGCCGGCATTCTGCGCGGGATGCGGTCTGCACTGTCTCATTTCAACTTATTGACCTCGGAGGAGCACGATGAACTTTGACCTCAGCGAGGCCCGGGCGTGGTCTTTTGCCGGCGGCGAATGGCGGGCGGGCGGAGACGGGGGAATGGAGCCGGTCGACGCCATCGACGCCGACAGCGGGCGCGGCATGCAGGGGTGCCGGTTCGCGTTCGCCGCCGACACCTCGTACCGGGACTTCCGCGCCACCTTCCAGGCGCGCCACGACATGGCGCACAGCGACGTCGGCCTGATCTTCCGGGCGCGCAACCGGTGCGACTTCACCCTGCTGCACTTCCCCTGCTGCGGCCAGGCTTACCGGGCGCAGCACTTCTGGACGGTTCTGTCGCGCATGGACGCGAGCGGCTTCCTGCGCGTCGACCGGCTCGCCATGGTCAACCGGGTCGCCTCGAGCACCGGCATCTGGCACGACGTCGAGGTGGAGGTGCGCGGCGGCGAGGTGCGCGCCCTGATCGACGGCCGCGGCGTCTTCGAGCACCGGGGCCTGCCGGAAGGGGCCGGCTGCGTCGGGCTGTTCATCTTCGGCCGCGCCAGCGTTCGCGCCGTCCGTATCGACGGCGAGCCGGCACCCGGCGCCGGCTGGGTCGACTCGGTCGAGCAGCCCACCAACTGGTTCCATCCCGTCGAGGACGACACCCACGGCACCTGGCAGAAGCCGCAGACCTTGCTGCGCGCCGGCAGCGGCGAGCTGGTGCTCACCTTCAGCGGGAGCCGGCGGGGTTCGGCGGGACCCACCAGCCACCTGATGACCCGCTCGGCCGACGACGGCAGGACCTGGAGCGCACCGGAGGTCACCGGCACGGTTGAGGCCGATCCCTGGACCGTCCGCGGCACCATGCACCGGTTTCCCGACGGGCGGGTGCGGCGGCTCTCCATAGACGAGGACGGCAGGTACGCCCTGGCCGATGTGTCGGACGACATCGGCTCCATCGGTCCGCCGCGCGCCCTCGACATCGGACCCGTGCCGGAGGGAATGAACGCCCTGCACATGGGACCCCAGGTTTTCGCCAACCTCGGCGACGGCGCCGTGGTAATGTTCCTGTACGGCAGCCACGAGTCCGGGGCCGGCCCCGAGCTGATCCACACCTGGGGGTCCAACCACTGCCGCGCCTTCACCTGCCGCTCGACCGACAGCGGCGCCACCTGGTCGCCGCTCGTCAACATCGACCACGCCGTCAACGGCAGGGGGGAGCCGGTGGACGGCTCCCTCGACCTCACCGAGGTGTGCGGCGCGGAGGCGTCCCCCGGGAGCATGGTGGCGCTCATCCGGCCGATCTACTCGCCGTGGATGTGGGAAACGTGGTCGCGGGACGGCGGCCTCACCTGGAGCCCGTGCATGCGCGGGCCGTTTCCGGGCTACGCGACCCCGAACATGCTCAAGACCAGCACCGGAGCGCTGCTGGTCGCCCACCGCCTGCCCCTGATGACGGTGCACGCCAGCTTCGACGGCGGCGCGAGCTGGCAGGGTTCGATCATCGACAGCTCGATCTGGGTCATGGGCTCGATGCTCGAGGTGCGCCCCGGCCTGGTGCTCTACGTGTACTACGACAGCTTCGAGTCGAGGATGCGCGCTCAGTACATCCGCGCCGCCGACGGCGAGCTGACGCCGGTCAATCGCGACGAGATCCGCTGATCGACGGTCCGCGCCGGCGGCGCAGGATGGAGGTCATGACGATCGACGTTCACGAGCCGGTCTCCCAAGTGCTCCGGGTCGATGGAGTCGAGTCGATCAGTCAGGCTCGGAACAGGTAATCCTTTTACGGACCGTCGTCGACGCCGGGCAGGGTCGAGGTGCTGAGCAGACCGCCGTCGACATCGAGGGCGACTCCCGTCAGAAAGGAGGACTCCTCGGCGAGGAAGAACACAATGGCGTTGACGACGTCCTCCTCGGTGGGGTTGCGGCCAAGCGGGATGTCCGCTGCCGTCGCCGCAAGGATCTCCCCGGGCGCCGCGCCGGTGGTCCGTTGCTTGTAGGCGAGCACCTCCCGGCCCATGCCCGTGGTCGACACCCCGACCGGACAGACGCAGTTGACGGTGACGCCGTCGGGGGCCAGCTCGCCGGCCAGCGCCCTGCTCAGGCCGACGACGCCGGACTTGGCGGCGCAGTAGGAGGCGATCAGCGGGAAGCCGATCCTGGACACGTCCGAGCCGATGTTTACGATGCGGCCCCGGCGGCCGCTCTGGCGCAGGAGCGGGGCCGCGGCCCGGCAGCATAGGAACACCCCCTTGAGGTCGATGTCGATGACCCGGTCCCAGTCCGCCTCGGTGGTTTCTTCGAGGGAGCCGAAGTGGATGACGCCGGCGGAATTGACCAGGGTGTCCAGGCCCCCGAAGCGCGTCCGGCAGGCGTCCACGGCCTGTTGAACCGATTCCCGTGAGGTGACGTCGAGCACCAGGGGCAGTACGCGATCGCTGTGCAGCTCGCTGGCCGCCGCCCGCAGTTTCTCGCCGTCGATATCGGCGATGGCGACTTGGGCGCCCCGGGCGAGCAGGGCCCTGGCGGTGCCCAGGCCGAAGCCCCCGGCCCCGCCGGTGATCAGCGCGCGTCTAGGTTCCAAAGCGATACTTCTCCACGATCTCTTCGATGACCTCGACGCCGAGACCGGGTCTGTCGCGGACGGCGAGGCAGCCCGCTTCCTGCACCCAGGGGTCGGCGACGAGCTCGTGCTGCATCGGGGACTCGTGCGGTTTGAAGTCGAGGGCGACCCCGCGGGTCGAGTTGGCCATCAGGTGCAGGCTGGCGGCGGTGTTGATGGCGCTGCTCCAGGTATGGGCGCTCCACTGCAGGTTCTCCGCCTCGATCAGCCTGATGTACTGGCGGCAGCCGGTGATGCCGTGGCAGCGGCCCGGATCCATCTGGACGACGTCGACGCCGCCCGAATGGATCAGGCGGCGGTAGCTTTCGAGGTCCCATTCGTCCTCGCCGGTGCCGATCGGGGTCGAGGTTGCGTCGCGCAGCCGGGCGTGGGCGTCGAGGTCGGAGGGCAGCAGGGGCTGCTCGATCCAGCGCAGGCGGTAGGGTTCGAGGTCGCCGAAGCGCTGGATCGCGGTATTGAGGTCCCAGAGATTGCGCGCGCCCGGGGTGTCGACGACGAGCTCGAGGTCGTCGCCGATGACTTCGCGCACCCGGCGGACCATGTCGATGTCCTTCTTGCGGTCCAGCCCGAAGACGGCTTCCGGCCGCATGCCCCAACCTGCCTTGACTACACGGTAGCCCTGCGATCTGAGCCAGCGGAACTCGTCGAGGGTCCAGTCGACGTCTTCCATGTCGAAGACGAACGAGGCCATGGCGACGACCTTGTCGTGGAGCTGGCCGCCGAGCAACCGGCAGACGGGCTGTCCGAGCGCTTTGCCGGCGAGGTCCCACAGGGCCATGTCGACGGCGCTGATGGCGAAGGCGGCGATGCCCTCGGGACCGTACCACCAGACGTGGCCGCGCATCGCATGCCAGTGGCGTTCGACATCGAGGGCGTTCCCGCCGACCAGGAGAGGGGCCAGGCCCTGCTCGACGATGAGCCGGGCCGCCAGGGACGCCTCGCGGAACTGCGATATGCATTCGCCCCAGCCGACCAGGCCGTCCTCGCCCTCGATGCGGACGAGGGTGATGTAGCGCTCGGTCCCCTTGTAGTGGGGCTCGGGATAGGCCAGGGGGAAGGCCTGGATTGTCTGGATTTTCATGATGGTGGTCGTTGAAAGACGACACGCGGTGCATCGGACACCAGACGATCAGCGCCGGGAGACCCGCACTCGACATTCAGATTGTCAGAACGACGCGGCCCTGTTCTCGGCCTCCAGGTCGATTTCGGCCACGAAGATATCGGCGGGCCCGGACATCGAGTACGACAGCTCGCCGTAGCCGGGCGGAGGCGCCTCCCGGCGGAGAGCACCCCAGCGCTCGATGTAGTGCAGGCGCTTCTTCTCCCCCTCGAGGGCGCCGCTCAGATAGGCGTGCTGCGAGTAGTAGCTGATGATCAGCCTGCCGGCCTCGAGCGACAGCAGACCCGGATAGGCGGCGTCGCCGTCGCTCGGCAGCGCGAACACCGGCGTCAGGCCGTCCCGGTCCAGCTGGAAAATCCCGGTGTTGCCCGCCGGCGAGTGCTGCGGAATCCACGGCGCGGTGGGATCGCGGCGCCCGGCGACGTACACCTTCCCTCCGGATTCGCACAGCGCCGGGCAGTGGATCATCGTCTCGAGGTCCACGCAGGACCACTCCTGGTAGGGGGGAGGGGACGTGTAGAGAAGCGAATGCTGGCCGGACTCCCGCTTCGTCCGGGAGACGCACCACAGCTCGCCGTCGGGGCGGAAGATGACGTCGGCTTCGTTGAACCTCGGCGTCGAGCGGTGGTCGAGCGCCCGGGTTTCCCGCAGTTCCTCCGGGCTCGCGCCCTCGGGGTCGGAGGGAATCCTCGAGACCAAGGTCCAGCTGCGGCCGTCCCGGCTCGACAGCAGCTCGCCCCCTTTCTCGGCGCAGTAGAATACCCCTTCGTGCAGCCGCACGCGCCACATCCAGTAGTTTCTGCCGGATATCCCCGTCCGCGCCGACCACCTGTACCCGTCGTCTGAAACGAAGACGTAGGAGTGGATTACCTCCCGCTTCTGTCCGGCGACCGGTTCATGCCTGCTGTCCGCGCAGTACACGAAGAGCTCGTCGTCGGTGGCCGCCAGCTTCGCGTCCCTGGCGTCGTTGGGCGTCCTGAAGACGGCGACTTCGTCCCACCGCCCCAGGTCCGCCGACCGCAGCAGGACGACGACCCCGTCGGGCGCCGAGTGCGCAGAAGTGCGGTCGTAGACCAGCCAGAACGTGTCCCGCCAGAAGCAGAGGTCGGTACACATGTTGTGCCATCCGTCGCGGACGACGGTGCGTTGAGACAGAACCTGAGCCATGTGAGAAAGTCCTCCTGTTTTACCGAAGCTGATGTCCGGTCGCAGAAATATGTCGCCATCGGGACGCCGATTGTGCCCGGCGATCCGGCTGCAGCGAGTCCTGCCAGAACCCCTGGGAGCTGCAGTCCTAAGCGTCCTGAGTATCCGATGCGGTACGGGTCGCTGGCGGGCTGGCGGCGGCATTCCCTCCGGAGGCCTCGTGTTTCTCCTCGTACGACCTGTCCTCTTTGACCTTCAGATAGTGGAATACCAGCAAGCTGATGCCGATGAGCAGAGGGATGATGCCCCATGCACCTGGAGGAAGGGGACCGCCGAACCCGGAAGCAGCAATCACGTAGCCAAGGCCCACCGCGATCAGGATCAACCCTGGCTTGCGGGCATCAGTCGGCTGACTGAGAGGAACCGGCTGGCCCTTCTCGATCGCGGCTCTCTGGACCTTGCTCTGGAAGTAATACCTCAGAGTGAGAAAGACGAACAGACCGGCAACAGCCACGATGGGTATCGAAACCGCCAGGATTTCTACCTCGTTCCCCGCCATGGCATTCGACGCCGTCAGCAGGAGGAAACTCAGCACGATGAATGGCAAGCTTTTCATGGTTTTGCTCCTTCGTCCGACCGTATCAGACGGACAACCAGAATGGAAAATGGTGTGGGATTCGCAACAATTAGAGCGGGACAGGGCGGATTTGTTTCAGAAGAAGATGAATGCAGGACATTTTGAAACATTTCCAGCCACAGGAGCTCTATATAGTAGGGTAATGGCGGCACAAAACGCACACAGGGAAACTCTCCGTGCAGGATGAAAGAACCCTCATCAGTCGCTGTCGAAGAGGAGATGAAAAGGCGTTGGCTGAACTCGTGGATCAACACAAGAGCAGGGTCTCGAATATCGTGTACCGAATGACGGGGGACAGCGATGCGACGGAAGATCTGACCCAGGAAGTATTCCTGAGAGTATTTCGGGGTCTGCCCCGGTTTCGCGGCGAAGCGAGGCTTTCCACCTGGATCTACCGGATTACCCACCGGGTCTGCCTCCGGGAGCTGCAGCGGCGCCGACACCGCCGCAACCAGGTCCAGTGGGATGACGAAACGGGAAGTTGGCATCACCGGGAGAACAGCACGGGCGACAGGGTCAGGGAAGACAACGGCGAAAAGGCTGAAATCGAGGAAGCAGTAGGGCGCTGGATGGATGAGCTGCCGCCTCAATACAGGATGGCCGTATCTCTCTACTATGTGGAGGACAGGAAGTACAGGGAGATTGCGGACATCATGGGCATCCCGATGGGTACAGTGAAGACCTGCCTGCATCGGGCGAAGCAGTTCCTGAGAGCGCGCGCCATCGACGGAGGATATGTGACATGATGGATTGCCACCGGGCCAAGGAGCTCTTTGAGGATTTTTCTGTTGGCGCATTGAGGCCTGCCGACAGAGGAGCCGTCGAACGACATCTGCGCGAGTGCAGCCCGTGCAGCCGCGAGTTTTCCGCCGACCGCCTGCTCGATGACATCTTGTCGAAACAAAGGCACGAAGGACTGTCGGCCGCTTTCACCGAGCGGCTTCTGAGGAACTTCCGGCAAGAGAGAGTGTACGTGGCCCTCTCACCATTGCGGGTGCTGGAGAGTATCGGATACGCGGCCTCGGCGGCTGCCCTGCTCTACGGATTCACGAAACACCTCGGCGGCACGGATGTCCTGCACTCAACGGTAACAGCATCAGTGGATGCAACCAGGGAGGTGCTTCTCGTACAGAGTGCCTGGCTGGAAGGGCAAGCCGTGCTATGGGCGGGCGCGTTCGGTCAGGTCGGCGCTCTTCCGGTGAGCGCGGCCGTCGGCGCCTCCATCATGATATGGGGACTGTATACCCTGGTGGAGGAAGGCGGCCTCGGATACAAGCAGAGGTGAGTTCCGGCCTGGTTCCATGGGTGTCTTCCGCCGAGTTCGGCCCATGCGCCGCTTGTGGCGGTCACCTGATTTATCTCCGCGGTGGTAACATATCCGGCCTCGATCCGGCCATCGGTAGACCAACCCGCGGAAGCCGCCTTGCATCGACGGCCCGCCCGTGGGCAAGCACATCATCGGCAGCCGGCGTCCGAACTTCACCCCGTGTGCGCGCCGTTCGCGCCTTCGAGCAGCCAGCGTCCTGACCTGGGGCACAGCTCAACCAACAGTTGACCTCCTTCCGCGTTGCTCAATGCCGACAACCTGGTAAATGCGCTATTCTGGTTGTGCGGTAACTACAACCATCGCTTGATGGAGGATGTTGCAGGTCAGGGCAAGGAGATAGCGCGCGATGATTGACCCGGTAGCGCTTGGACGAAGGATACAGGAGCGGCGGAAGCATCAGGGGTTCACTCAGGAACAGCTGGGGAACGACCTGTTCGTCAGTCCGCAGGCCGTTTCCAAGTGGGAGAACGGCGAGTCCCTGCCCGATGTGGGCACGTTGCCAGCCTTGTGCAAAACGCTGGGCACTTCGGCGGATGCAATGTTGGGGATCGACAGTGAGCTCGGGATTGAAACGGTCGGCGCAAAGTTGGCACAGCGTATCAGCGGCCTGAGAGACAAGAAGGAACGACATGCCGCTCTGATGACGGCACTGGGGCTCCTGATCCCCACTTGCGATATGACGAATCAGGACAGAAACATCTCCTATCAACTGTCGCATCCGGACAAGGGACTTGAGGGCCTGAGTTTTTGGAGCCGCAGCGGCCTGGTGTGCTTTGCCGGGGGCGAGGCACTGGAAGAAGACCTGCCATCGTCAAACATGATGGAAATTCTCCGCACCCTCGTGGAGCCCGAGTGCTGGCCCGTCGCTTTCTTCCTTCTGAAAGGCCCACAAAATTTCGCTCCACTGTTGGCGGCAGAACTGGCCGGGTCCGAGCAGGCACTGACGGATGCACTTGGCAAACTGATGGAAGCGGGGCTGTTGGTACAGGACAGGGACGGCTATCGGTTGGAAGAGGATTTCGGATTGTTTCTGGCGGGGATGATTAAGGCTCTTTGTCTGGCGAGCTTGAGAGAGGATATGGAGAGAGGGATATTGGTGCGTAGTGGGTAGATGGCGCCTCACAAAAGGACGATGGCAATGGAAACGAAACACCTCTCGTCACGGGAGCTGAACGAGCTCGCGCACATTCGCCAATCCCCTGCCGACGAGGGAACGCTGCTGTTGATTTCGCGGCGGCCGCAGATCGGAGAGCGGGAACTTCTGCGGGAAGGGAAACTCGACGTTGACGAGGGTTTGGCAGGGGACAACTGGCGGACCCGGGGCGAACTCGCGACACCTCCGCGGGACGCCAACCCGGATGCGCAGGTGACCGTCATGAACGCCCGGGTCGCCGATCTGGTCGCCGGCAGCCGGGAGCGCTGGCCGCTGGCGGGCGATCAGCTGTTCATCGACCTCGACCTCAGTCTCGACAACCTGCCGGCGGGGACGCGGCTCGCAATCGGCTCGGCAGTTCTGGAGGTCACGCCCGTTCCGCACACCGGCTGCAAGAAATTCGTCGAGCGATTCGGCCTGGATGCGATGCTCCTGGTCAACTCCGACGAAGGCAGGAAGATGTGCCTGCGCGGCATCAACACGCGGGTCGTCGAGAGCGGAACGATCCGTGTCGGAGACCGGGTCACCAAGCAAGGGTGATCTGTCCCTCGGACCGATGACTGTGAGATAGTCCCTCCTGTTTTTCAAAACTGACGTCCGGTCGCAGAAATATGTCGCCATCAGGACGCCGATTCTGCCCGGCGATCCGGCTCAGCAGCGATTCCTGTCAGAACCCCTGGGATCTGCATTCCTAAGCGTCCTGGGAATCCGATGCGGAACGGGTCGCTGGGGGGCTGGCGGCGGCATTTCCTCCGGAAACCTCGGGTTTCTCCTCGTACGACCTGTCGTCTTTGACCTTCAGATAGTGGAATACCAGCAAGCTGATGCCGATGAACAGAGGGATGAAGCCGCATGCACCATTTGGAAGGAGACCGCTTGGAAGGGGACCGCTTGGAAGAGGACCGCCGACCCCGGAAGAAGCAACAACCACGTAGCCAAGGCCCAGCGCGATAAGGATCAACCCTGGCTTGCGGGCATCAGCCGGCTGACGAAGAGGAACCGGCTGGCCCTTCTCGATCGCGGCTCTCTGGACCTTGCTCTGGAAGTAATACCTCAGAGTGAGAAAGACGAACAGACCGGCTAAAGCTAGGATGGGTACTGAAACCGCCAGGATTTCTACCTCGTTCTCCGCCATGGCATTCGACGCCGTCAACAGGAGGAAACTCAGCACGGTGAAATGGCAAGCTTTTCATGGTTTGGCTCCTTCGTCCGACTGTATCCGACGGACAAACCAGGAATGGAAAATTGTGTGGCTTTTGGAACAATAAGAGCGGGCGAGGGGGGATTTGTTTCAGAAGAAGATGAATACACGGAATTTTGAAACATTTACAGCCACAGGCCCTGTTGGAGGGTGGCGACCTCGGATACAAGCAGAGGTGAGCTCCGGCCTGGCGGTTATAACCAAGGCCCTATGTCAGGCGAGCTCCAGGGAGGATGTCGGGGATACTGGTGCACAGCACGTAGGAATGAAAAGTCCGAAGCAGCGGCAGCAACGGAATGGACGCCTTCAGGAAACTCCCGGTGTGCCCATGCGGTACCCGACCCCGCGCTCGGTCCGGATGTAAGCCGGCCTGGCTGCGTCGTCCCCCAGTTTTCGTCGGAGTTTTTTTATGAAAGCCCGCACGAGTTTCGGGTCCCGGTAGCCCTTCCCGCTCCAGACGCGGCGGAGCAGGTCCTCGTAGGAGGAAACCCGTCCCGCGTTGAGCGAGAGGACCCGCAGCAACTCGTACTCGGTGGCCGTCAGGTCCACCGGGATGCCGGCCATGGTCACCCGTCGCCGGTCGTAGTCGATTGCCAACTCCCCCAGCAGGAAGGGTTCCGGTTCCGCCTGCCTGCGCAGCACGGCCCGGATCCTCGCCGTCAGCTCCGTCGGCGAGAAGGGCTTGACAAGGTAGTCGGCGGCCCCGGTTTCCAGCGCCCTGGCAATGGTTTCGTCCCTTCCATAAGCCGAGATGAAGATGACCGGCCGATCGGCCAGTTCGGGTACGCGGTCCATCAGCTCGATGCCGTCCGTCTCGGGCAACATCAGGTCGAGCAGGACCAACTCGGGTTTTTCGATGCGAAGGATGCTCGACAGGTTTTCAGGATCCCCGGTGACCAGGGGGTCGAAGCCTGCATCTGAGAGGGTGTCTCGAACGTAGCGCAAGGTCTGCGGATCGTCGTCCACCACGAGGATGCGCGCCTTGTCCCGCCCCTGCCGAAGCGGCCCTGGCCCCCGGAGAGCAGAATCGGTGGCGGAGTCGCCCCCGGCCTCCTCGGTGACCGGAAGGGTGAAGGTGAACCTCGAGCCCTGGCCGACCCCCCCGCTGGTTGCCCGGATGCGGCCTCCGTGCGCCTCCACCAGTCCCTTGCAGATGGCCAGGCCGAGGCCGGAACCTCCTGTCCCGGTCTCCCGGTCCCCATCCGCGGCCCTGGAATACTTCCGAAACAGCTGCGCCAGCCGCTCCGGCGGAAGGCCGGCGCCTTCGTCGGACACCGAGACCGCCACATGCACCCCGTCGCGCTCGGCGGCGACCCGGATGGGCGAGGACTCCGGGGCGTACCGGGCGGCGTTGGAGAAGAGATTGTTCAGCACCTGGCCGATGCGCCCCCGGTCGGCCATGACCCGGGGCAGGTCGGGCGGCAGGTCGATGAAGACGGTGTGTCGGCCGCCGCCGCTGAGGAACGTGTTTCTCGCTTGATCCACCACCGGGCCCACCTCGGAAGGCTCCGGGGCGACCGAAAGCGTGCCCGTGTCGATGCGCCCCACATCCAGCAGGTCGCTGATCAGACCGCTCATGTGATCGGCCTGCTGGTCGATGATGCGGAAGAACTGCTGGATCTCGGCCGGGTCGAAGGGCCGCGAGGCGCCGAGCACCGCGGCGGTCGAACCCTTGATGGAGGTCAGCGGTGTGCGCAGCTCATGGCTGACCAGGCCAAGGAACTCGGCCCGCATGCGCTCCTGCTCCTCCAGCGGCGCCAGGTCCTGCAGGGTGACGACCACCGAGGCGACCGTGCCGTCCCCGGCGTGGATCGGGGTGGCGTTCATCAGCGTCGAGACACACCGGCCGTCGGGGATGGAGAGCACGATTTCCTCGGCGCGCGCCGCCTCGGCGGTGCTCAACACCCCGGAGAGCGGGAATCGGTCGAGGGCGATCTCGCTTCCGTCAGCGCGGCGGCAGGTGATCAGCCCGAGCAAATCCTCCAGTGGCCGGCCGGGTGTGCGCAGGCTTTCCAGGATCCGCTTCATCTCGCGATTGAACGACCCGGCATGGCCGGTTCGCGCATCAAAGACCACCACGCCCACCGGGGAGGTTTCGACCAGGGCCTCGAGGTTGGCGCGGGCCTGCTGCTCGGCCCGGTAGGTGCGCGCGTTGGCGATCGCCGTCCCGGCCTGTGAAGCGAACAGAACCAGGACTTCTTCGTCCTCGCTGGTGAATTCCCGGCCGCCCTGCTTGTCGACGAGATAGAAGTTGCCGACGTGCACACCCTGATGGCGCATCGGCGTGCCCTGAAAGGTCTTGGAGTTCCTGATCGGCAGGGAGTCCATGGAAAAGCCAAGGGAGCGCACAAACGCGCTCACGTCCGACAACCTCAGCACTCCGGGCAAGTCGCGGAAGTGCTCGAAGAGCCGCGGGCCGTCGGGCCACTCCGCCAACTGACGGTGCTCCTCCTCCGTGAGACCGGAGGTGACGAAGTCCTGGGGAGCCCCCGCCTCGTCGATGGTTGTGATGCCCCCGTAGCCGGCGCCGGTCAGGTCGCGGGCGGTCTCCATGATTTCGCGCAGGACGGTATCGAGGTCGAGGCTGGCGCTGATGCGAAGCATGGCCGTGCTCAGGCGGGACATCAGCTCCCGCGGATTCTTCTCTGACTTCGGGTCCCGGGCACTGTTCATCGTACGTCCTCCTTCCTTCAGGCGAGCGCGCCTTTCCTTCCGGGGAGACAGCCGGACCGGCCGCTTGAGGATCCGGAAGGCGGGCCTGTAACAGACTTCGCCTGCCTATTCTGAAAATTCACGTAATGATCGCCTTAGTCGGTGACTAATTCACACTAAAGTCATGCAATTTTCAGTAAAGTAAATACAATATTCTCAGCAGGTGGGGTCGCTCGAAAAAGGACGCAACTGTAATGACATCCACGATACGCCTGAACGGCGAGGGCGCCGATCCCCGGATGGAGGATCACGACAGGGAAATCTCCCGAGCGGCTCCGGCCGCCCAGGAAGAGGCCAGGCAGCCGCAAGCAGGCCCGACCGTCCGTCCCGGAGAGTGGTGGCCACGAACGGTATGGGGAGACCCGTGGCTGTACAGGATCCCCCAGATGGCTGCCGGGGGGTAACGGGGTCATGGTCCTGCAGGCCGGTTCTGTCTTGTGTGTCGGCGGCCGGCCTGCAGGCCAGGAACCTCCCGGCAGCCCGAACCTGGCGCTACCGGGGGCGAGAGGATGAAGTATCGAGGGTAACCAGGTATTTCAATCTGATCCCCCTGGTTCCCTCGGGGGGGGATCCTTCCCCCCGGTAGCCTGCCATCACCGTCTTTTTCCCGCGGAAGCAGAGACAAGTTTGGCGATTGTTCTGGTTTTAGCAGTCTTCTCGCAGTTCGTTGGGGCAATCATAATTTTGACCGGACTGACGATCTACCTGAAAACCAGACCTCGATTTAAAGGATTTACGTATTGGCGTGTTGGTTTTCTGGCATGCGGAATCACTTGTTGGATCTGGTGTGGTTTCGTTCTGGTTGCCTGTTTTCTGGGGTTGGAAGAACTGCACGGGGGCGCTAAAAAACTGGTTGGGCTTTCCTTCACAGGATTGGGGGTGTTTGCCATAGGAACGCAATTAACCAGACGGTAAAATCCCTCGTGAACCGTCCCGGGACGAAAAACGATGACTAACGAAAAACGATGACCAAAAACCGGGCATAAGCATGTCAGGACCAACAGGGGAGAAACGGGAACGTCATCCACCTCGCCCTCCGGCGATGAACCTGGACGGCCTCCGGATGGCCCCCGAGGTCATGCTCGATCTCGCTCGCAAGGCAGCCGCCCTCGTGGTAGAGCGGATCGAGAGCCTGCCGGGAGAAACCGCGTGGGACGGGGAATTCCGGCAGGTGCTCGAGGCGCGGCTGGAGCAGGACCCGCCCGAAGAGGGCCGGCCTCCCAAGGAGGTCATCGAGCAGGCCGCCCGCGAGATTCTCCCGCTGGCGTTGCGGAATGACCACCCCCGCTGCTTCGGCTTCATTCCCTCGGAGCCGACCTGGCCCGGGGTGCTGGCCGACTTCATGGCGGCCGGGTACAACATCAACGCCTGCACCTGGCTGGTGGCGAGCGGCCCCACTCATCTCGAGCTGGTCGTCATCGACTGGGTGCGACGCTGGCTCGGCTACCCGGAAAGCGCCGGGGGGCTGTTCACGAGCGGGGGCTCGGCGGCCAGCCTCGACGCTTTCGTCGCCGCCCGGGAATCCGCCGGACATCCGGGGCGCCCAACGGTGTACATGAGCGACCAGAGCCACAGCGCTCATGTACGAGCCGCCCGGATCATCGGGGTGCGTCAGGATTGCCTGCGCCTGATTCCCTGCGATGAACGATTCCGCATGGATCTGGACCGACTCGCGCGCGCCGTGACCGAGGACCGGACCGCGGGTTTCGAGCCCATTGCGATATGCGCCAACGCCGGGGCGGCAAGCACCGGGGCCATCGATCCGCTCGGGGAGATGGCCGACTTCTGCGAAGCCGAAGGGATCTGGCTGCACGTCGACGCGGCGTACGGAGGTTTCGCCGCGGTGACCGAGGAAGGCCACAGGCTGTTAGGCGGAATCGAGCGCGCCGATTCGATCGGGCTGGACGCTCATAAATGGTTCTTTCAACCGTACGAGGCCGGCTGCCTGCTGGTGAAGGAGGCACGTACCCTCGAAAAGGCTTTCGGCGTTCACCACGACATCCTTCAGGACACGGTGTGGGGTGCGAACCACCCCAACGTCTCGGACCGCGGCCTGCAACTGAGCCGCTCCTTTCGCGCCCTGAAGGTTTGGATGTCGGTCCAGACCTTCGGAATGGCGGCCTTCCGGCGGGCGGTTTCCAAGGGGATGGAGCTGGCCATCCGGGCCGAAGAGTACGTCCGCGAGAGCCGGACCCTGGAACTCCTGACTCCGGCCTCGCTGGGAATCGTCTGTTTTCGCATCAACCCCGACGGAACTCCGGTCGGCGAGGAATCCTTGGAACAGGTCAACCGGACCGTGCTCGCCAAGATCTTCTGGAATGACCGCGCCTTCATATCGTCGACCCTGCTCCGGGGGACGTTCTCCCTCAGGATGTGCATTCTCAACCACACCACCACCTGGGACGACGTGCGCGAAACCCTGGGGATGGCCGAGAGGTTCGGGGCCGAGGAGTTATCCTGATCCGGGAGAGGCCGGGGCAACCGGAAAAAATCCTTTGTGAATCGTCCCGGGAAAGGAAGAGAAACCGGTTTCCGGGGTGGTGGCGCGGAACGGGGAAATGTTGAGGAAAGGGCCTGCAGTCTGGTGGGAAAGCCCGAAGTGCCGCGATCCTGACCAGGCGGTGCGGAGGGACCAGCTGCAGGCCCTTTCCTCAGGAGATCTTATAACTCGAAGCCAACTTTGCGCGAAAGGAGCATGCACCCGGCAATCGCGTTCCACGGCTCCTCCCCGCAGTGGCTGACAAGCCGTTGGAAATCCGGGATATCCACCGCCACCCTTTCCGCAGGCTGTCAGCGCATGGGTGATTCGAATCCCAGGGCACTTCAGAGTCTGTCCAGGCCCTTACGGATGTATTTGGCAAACTGATGGCAGCGGGGGATATTGGGGCACAGCACGAAGAAATGAAGGGTCCGCGCAGCCCCCGCAAGGACTGACCTGCACTGTGAACCGAGGTCACCGTGCCATCCCAACCCCCGAACATTCTCTGGATTTCGTTCGAGGACACCGGTCCGTTCTACGGTTGCTACGGCGATCCGGTAGCGCGTACGCCGAACATCGACCGCTTCGCGGCTCAGGGGTGGCGGTGGACCAACTGTTTCTCCACGGCGGGGGTATGCGCGCCGGCGCGCTCGGCGATCATCACCGGGATGTACGCCGTCTCCATCGGCACGCACCACATGCGGACCACGCACGTCCATCCCGCCGCCCCGGAGATGCCCACGCCTTACTCGGCGGTGGTTCCCCACTACGTCAAGTGCTTCACCGAATATCTGCGCGCCGCCGGCTACTACTGCACTAACAACGCAAAGACCGACTACCAGTTCGAGCCGCCGGTGACGGCTTGGGACGAGCTCGGACCGCACGCCCACTGGCGCCACCGCCCCGATCCGGAACAGCCGTTCTTCGCGGTGTTCAACCTCGTGCGCAGCCACGAGAGCGGGGCCTGGCCGGAAAGGTGTCCTTCACCGGAGTTCGATCCCGGCGACATCCAACCGCCGCCCTATCTCCCGGACACGCCGGCGGTGCGGGAGGCCATGGCGCGCATGTACACCCACATCGCTCACAACGACCGGGAGTTCGGGGCGCTCCTTCGCCAGCTGGAAGAGGACGGGCTGGCGGGGAACACCTGGGTATTCAACTGGAGCGATCACGGTCCCCTGCCGCGGGGCAAACGCTGGCCCTACGACGCCGGCATCCACGTCCCACTGATCGTTCGGGGACCGGGTCTGGCACCGGGGGAGGTACGGGATGAGCTGGTAAGCACGGTAGATCTCGGGCCCACCGTGCTTTCCCTTGCCGGAGTCGGGATCCCGCGCCACCTCCAGGGCCGCGCGTTCCTGGGAGACCAGGCTTGCCCCCCGCGCGATTTCGTCCATGCCAGCAGGGACCGCCACGACGAGTCCTACGACATGGTCCGCGCCGTTCGGGACCGCCGCTTCAAGTACATCCGGAACTACCGGCCGGACCTTCCTTACCTTGGCTGGATTCCCTACCGCAACCGGCATCCCATCGTCCAGGAGCTGTGGCGGCTGCACCTGGAGGGAGCGCTGGACGAGGCGCAGTCGGCGCTGTTCCGGTATCCGAGACCGGTCGAAGAGCTGTACGACACGGAGGCCGACCCCCACGAGATCCACAACCTGGCGGCCGATCCCCGGTGGCGGGACGAGTTGCAGCGCATGCGTTGCGCGCTCGACGGCTGGCTGGAGGAGGTGGGGGACATGGGCCGCATACCGGAGAGCGAAATGGTCCGGAGCTGGTATCCGGACGGCCGGCAGCCCGAAACCGCCCCGGTGGTTTGCGTGCCGATCAGCCCCGAAAGCCCGGGGATCGAACCGGCCCCGGAGGGGGGGACCTTCGCAGGCCCCATGCTGGTTCAGCTTCACTGTGCCACGCAGGGAGCCTCCATCGCCTATACCCGCGACACGGGGGACAGTCCGCGGTGGCGGCTCTACACCGAACCGATCCGTCTGTCATCGGGAAACCACGAGTTGCGGGCGCGCGCCATCCGCATCGGTTACCGGGAAAGCCGGGAGATCCGGGCGCGGTTCGTCGGGAAGTAAAACTTTATTTTTGGTGGTATAATGGGTCGTATCGACCTTCGTGACGGTTTCCCTGTCCTTGTTCCGGAATCCGGAACATCAAGGGAGGAAACAGTGAGATGAAGACCGCAATACCGCGAGCACTCACCCCCGCCCTTCTCGGAATCCTCGCCGCCCTGGTGTCGGCGGCGGCCCCCGCAACCGCCCAGACAACCGGAAAAATCGAGGGCACGGTCGTCGACGAGAACGGCTTCTCCCTGCCCGGCGTCCTGGTGACGGCGACCGGTTCCGGCGCGCGCGGGGAAAGCGTGACGGACGCCGCCGGCTCCTACGGGTTCACCGGCCTTGCCCCCGGCGACTATCTCGTGACGGCGACCCTGCCGGGATTCGATCCGGTCGAGCGCCGGGTCTCGGTCACCGCTGGGGCCACCCAAACCGTCCCGCTCGTTCTGGAGGTCCCGCTGCTGCTCGATACGCTCAGCGTGGTCGCCGACGAACCCCGGACCTTCGCGCGCAACGTCGTTCCGGCGCCGATGATCCGGCAGCAGTCGAAAATCACCAGCGTCGCGGCCGTGGTGGACAACCTTCCCGGGGTATCGGTCCAGGAGGGGGACGCGTACGGGTTCGACGACTGGTCGAACAACGTCGTCGTGCGCGGCTTCCAGGTGACCATCAGCGAGGCGCAGATCGGCACGACCGTCGACGGCTTTCCCAACGGCACCTCCGACTACTTCAGCGGCGCCAAGGCGAACCGCTTCGTCGACCCGATGAACCTCGGAGGCGTCGAGGTGTCGCAGGGGACGGCCGACATTGCCTCCCGGTCGGTCGAGGCGCTGGGCGGCACCTTCGACTACCGGACGGACGATCCGGCGGCGGAGCGGACCTGGACCGCCTCGACCACCCTCGGGGAAAACGAGGGGCAGCGGTTCTCGATGCGGGTCGACACCGGACCGCTGTTCGGCGGTGAGACGCGCGCCTGGATCGCCGCGGTCCGGCAGGAGGGGACCGACTGGGTGGAGGGCTCGGCCAGGAACGAGCGGGAACACATCGCCGCCAAGATGGTTTCGTCGCGCGGTGGCATCGGCCTCACCGGCTACCTCTCGTTCGACGATATCCACGAGGACACCTACCAGCGGCTCTACAGCGAGGCCAACTTCCGGGCGAACCCGCGCTGGGACCGGCTGGTCGGCGACTGGCCCGGCGTGCCGTACCTGAACCAGTTCTACCGGCCCGGATGGCAGACCCGGCGCACCAACACGCTCGCCTACCTCGAGGCGGACTGGCCGTTGAGCGGGCTCATCGACTTGAGCGCCGGCGTCTACTACCACCGCAACCGGGGCCGCGGCGACTGGCTGCCCCCTTACATCGTGGACGTGGTCGACGACGGGGGCGGCCCCGAGTCGGAGTTGGCCGGCCTGCCGCCGGTGCGGGGCGGCGAACAGCTCGGGGTGGTTCGCTTCGTGGACGGAAACGGGGTTGCAGTCGGACCGGAGCCCGACTGCGAGTCCTCCTACATCCACAACTACTACGGCTCTGGCGGCCCGGAGGTCCACCCGGCCTGCCACCCGGGGGCCACGGCCGTGCAGTCGTACCGCCACAGCCACTACGGGAAGGACCGCCTCGGCGTAACCCTCGACGGGGAGTGGTCCGCGTTCATCGGCGGGGCGGGCAGCGCCTTGCGCGCCGGGATATGGTACGAGGGCTCGCGGCGCGATTTGGGCCGGGACTGGCACCGGATGCTCGATCCGGAGCTCAGCTTCAAGTGGGACGAGCGGGCCTACTGGCACCAGTACGAGTGGGACTTCCCGCAAGACGTCTTCAAGTTGTACCTGGAAGAGACGCTGTACGCCGGCCCGCTGGCCCTGAGCGCCGGCGTCAAGCAGTTACGGATCGGCGTGTCGCGCGAGGACAAGTTCGATGTCGGCCCGGAGCTGACAGTCGATTCCGACTCGGATCTGCTCTTCTCAGGGGGCGTCACGTACGAGACGCCGGTGGAGGGGCTCGACCTGTTCGCCGGTTACGCCGAGAACTTCAAGGCGATCAGCAGCACGCTGCTCGAAGTCCCCGGCAGGAGCCTGGACCTCCTCGAACCCGAGACCGCCTCGAACATCGACGTGGGGCTGCAGTACGTCGGCCAACGGGTGGCGCTGAGCGCCGCCTTGTACTCCATCGATTTCCAGAACCGCATCTTCTACCTCGGCCCGCAGACCACCGCCGGCCCCAACTACCTGATCCCCGGTGGCGGAGCCTACTTCAACGCCGGCGGTATCGAAACCAGCGGTGTCGAGCTGTCGGCCACGGTGCCGTTGCCCCATCGGACCTCGTTCTACACCGCGGTCACGTTCAACGACTCGAAATACATCGGCACCGGGGATCCCCTCGTCGACGAGGAACAGGGCATCGTGGCGGGGACCGACGTCGCCGGCGTACCGGGGCGGCTGTGGGTCCTCTCCCTCGACCGCAGCGGACGGCTCGCCGGCGGGCTGTCCGCCAAGTACACGTCGCCGCGGCGCGTCAGTCTGGCGGCGGACTGGGACACGGACGCCTACTGGCTGCTGGACGCCTACGTCAGTTTCTCGGGCGGTGCGTTGAGCGATCACCTCCGCTCGGCGGAGTTCTCGATCGTGGCGAACAATCCGCTCGACGAGGCTTACCTGTCCGCCATCACCGAGAATGCCGCCTGGCTGGGGGCTCCGCGCACGGTTTCGGTGACCGCGACCGTCTCTTTCTGAGAGAAACGGGGGAGGTCAACCAATGAGAACGATATTGCTTCCAATGTTGGTGCTGGCATTGCAAATGGTTGCCGCGAGCAGTCCGTGCATCAAGGCGTCGTTTTCTAAGCAGAGAGGAGTAATCAGATGTTTGAATTGTTATTTTTTGTGAGTTTTGCCGTTTTCTTTTCTTTTTTGTGTTCGCTTTTTGAAGCGGCATTGTACTCGGTTCCTGTTGGTCATGTCGAATCGCTGGCGAAATCTGGCAGTGCTCCTGGCCGATTAATGAAAAAGTTCAGGGAAAATGTGGATGCGCCCATCGCGGGTATCCTATCTCTTAACACAATTGCGCATACGGTTGGAGCCGCCCTTGCTGGAGCAGCAGCCGCTGATGTTTTGGGTGAACCATGGTTGCCGCATTTTTCAGCGGTATTTACCCTCGTGATTCTTATGTTCTCTGAGGTAATTCCAAAGACGATTGGCGTGGTCTATGCCCGTCACCTTGTGCCCTGGATTGCATATCCCATCCAACTTTTGATCTGGACACAAGCACCGCTTATCTGGCTGTGCCAATTTATGACACGGATAATATCTCGTGGCAAGGTTGAGCATGTTGTTTCTTCGGAAGAGCTCATGGAATTGGTGCAGATGGGGCGGCGTGCGGGAACCATTGATTCAGAAGGAGGTCGGGCCGTTCACAACATTCTATCGTTGAAAGAGAAAACAGTTCAGCAAATCATGACACCGCGCACGGTCATTTATTCCCTTCAAGCACGACAGAAAGTAGATGAGGTGCTGGAAATGGGTGTGCCATCATATGCTCGTATTCCGATAGTAGATGATGAAGATGCTGAGGATGTTGTTGGGATCGTCCACCGTCAGGATCTTCTATCAGCAGTTGCCGAGGACCGCGAAAATGTCTCCCTGCAGAGTCTCGCGCGATCTGCCCACTTCGTGCTGAAGACGCTGACGTTGGATCGAGTTCTGCGCATGTTTCTTGAACTCCGGCAACATTTGTTTGTCGTGATTGATGAATTCGGTGGATTGGAGGGTGTGGTGACCTTGGAAGACGTTCTTGAAGAGCTTATTGGACAGGAAATTGTGGATGAAACTGATGTGGTTGTGGACTTACGCGAACTTGCTCACCGCCGCCGCCGTCAGGCCACGGGCAAAATGGCGTAGAAGTGCGTTCGCGAGCGCTTCCCTGTGACGGGGGCGCCAGGAGATAGTCATATCGAGCGCAGCATCGACAGGATTCTGACCACGCATACCGGCAGCCTTCCGCGTCCGGCGGACCTGGTGAAATTGCTGATAGACCGCGACGCCGGAAAGCCGGTCGATCCGGCGGCTTTGGAGTCGCGCGTGAGCGAGGCCGTGGCCGACGTTATCGGCAAGCAGGTTGACGCGGGCATCGACGTCGTCAACGACGGCGAGCAGGGCAAGTCCAGCTACCTGAACTACCTCAGAGACCGCGTCGGGGGTCTGGAACTGATGGGCGACACGGGTCCGTTCATCACGCTGGACCAGCGGGACTTCCCGGAGCATGCCGCTACTAGAGGGCGCCTTGATCGCTGGGAGCGACCGGCCTGCACGGGAGCCCTCGTCTGGAACGACACCGACGCGGTGCATCGCGACATCGCGACACTGAAGGCAGCGCTCGGTTCCACGGAACCGAGCGAGATTTTCATGACGGCAGCGTCTCCAGGAGCGGCCTCTCAATACATCGTGGACCGGTATTACGGCAGTGAAGAGGCGTACGTGTTTGCGCTGGCGGACCTGCTCAAATACGAGTACGACACCATCCATCAGGCCGGGCTGGTGCTGCAGCTCGACGGGCCTGACCTGGCGGGCGGACGGTCGGCCAAATACGCCGACCAGACCGACGGTGAGTTTCTTATGACGGCCGAAATCCACATCGAGGCGCTCAACCACGCCGTCCGGGATATCCCCTCCGACCGCATGCGCCTCCATGTTTGCTGGGGTAACTACGAGGGGCCGCACGTCCGAGACGTGCCGCTGGCCGACCTCATCAGCCCGCTGCTGAAGGCCCGACCGGTGGGACTTCTGGTCGAAGGAGCCAACCCGCGCCACGCCCATGAGTGGCGGGTGTTCGAGCGGGTCAAGCTGCCGGACGGCAAGGTGCTGATACCCGGGGTGCTCGACACCACGACCAACTTCGTCGAGCACCCCGAGCTGGTCCAGCAACGGATCGTTCGCTATGCAGAGGTGGTTGGCCGCGAGAACGTGATGGCGGGAACCGACTGCGGGTTCGGCACCGCTGCCACGCTGAACCCAATGGTCGACCCCAGAATCGCCTGGGCCAAGCTCGAAGCCATGGTCGAGGGCGCCATGCTGGCATCCGCCGTTCTCTGGTAGGCCGGTGGGGAGCGCCTTTGGATTCACCTGCGGGCGGTAAGGGCCTTGGAAAAGGCTTGATTTCGGATAATTCGCCAGGGTAAACACATCGTCATGCGAGCCCAGCCCGATTTTCGCTCCGGGCACCCAGCTCTTAAAGCGAGTTTTGACGATTCGGGCTGGGATTTTTCACAATTTTTGCTTTTAGAGGTAAAAAATGGGAACCGAGGAAGAGAAAGCAGTCATCAAAGCGGCCAAACGAGGCGACCTCAAGACGGTCAAGTTGTTGATAAACAGGGATGCAGCCCTTCTAGCCGCAACAGACAAGGATGGTTCAATGCCACTTCACTGCGCCGCGTGGAAGGGTCATGTCGAGGTAGTGGCGTATTTGCTCGATCAAGGAGCAAGCATCGATGCGCACAACGAAAACCCCCACTGGGGCACAACACCTCTCCATGCTGCTGCACACGGAAACCAACGACAGGTTGCGGAGTTGTTATTAGATCGGGGAGCTGAACGGGAGTCCAAGAATTTGAATGGGCGTACGCCTTTCGAAGAGACTTTCGTTCATAATGCCCTTGCGGTCCGGCGATTATTTGAGTAGGAGCAACTCGATCCCGAATCATTGCCTGGCGACAGCGGCTAACAGCACGTTTTGCGCTACGGCGCTGATCGCGCCCTGGCCTTCGGCAACCTGGCTGCCCCAGGTTCGCAAACCGGCATAACCTTACCCCGCCCCGGGCCCTTGGGCCTTCGACCAACCGCCCACTCGCAAGGGGCGGTGCGTCACCGCCTTCCGTTAACCATGAATCCGCACTTTGTCGTCTCGATAAATTCTGTCTCCGGAGGAGGGAAAACCGCCCTGGCGACCGCCTTGCATCGGTCACTACCGGAATCAGCTTTGTTTTGCTTCGACGATTTTGATGACTCCAACGTTTATCCAGAGGACTTCTATGAGTGGAGCCGCCGAGGGGCGGAAATAACGGAATTCGACTGTCCCGGGATGAGAAACGCGGTCGACGAAGAGATTCAAAGGGGTAGGGCGAAACAGATAATTCTCGATTTTCCGTTTGGACGCCGCCACCCCCGGTTCGCCGACATCATCGATCTCGACGTATTCATCGATACTCCCCTCGACGTAGCCATGGCGCGTCGAATCTTGAGAGACTATTCCGGCGATAGCCAGAAGCCCTCAGAAGAAGCATTTGAGGATCTGCGAGGTGAATTGACCCACTATCTGGTAAAGGCTCGGTACCCGTTTCTGGATGCCTGCAAAGCCAGGGACGTAAGCGATCTCATTCTGGACGGATGGCGCAGCCTCGACGATCTGAAGGCCGAGGTTCTGGCCCGGATAGATTGATCAACCAGGACATCAAGAAAACTACATTCCATCAGAGCGTGGATTTGGCGATCAGCAAACAAGCATTCAGAGAAGCCAACACGGCAAAGCCGACCTTTACAGCCGAGCAGGGAGCAGTGGCTATTTACAGTCAAGGACTGGGCTCGGTTATCGATTGGACTGAACTTGAAGCAAATCCGACCAACTGTGTTTACAAAGCAGTTTGTCGCGACGGCAGCTACATCGTCAAAATCAAATATCGGAAAGCTTTCTCGCTGACGGTCGAGCACAATATGACCGCATTGTTGCGCGATACAACCATTCTGCCCGTTCCTGAGATCTGCGTACTGTGCGAGGACACCGATGCGTTCGGATATCCTTACCTGATTTCAAACCTGCTTCCAGGTACTCAAGGACGGGACTTTTTCGAGATGCCCGGTACCAGCGATGATCGGAGGTGCCGCCTGCTCGAGGAATTCGGCTCTGTGATTGCTGTCATCAATGAACAAAAGGTCACCGACGGTCTTTTTCCGGTGCAGGATATGACCGGATGGCGGGATGACATACGGAGAAAACTCCTTGACAACCAGGAGTTGGCAGCAGACTTGCCAGAAGATTGTCGAGGCAGGTTGCCCGTTATCGAGGATCTTCTGGGCAAGATCGATATTGTGCCCGGTCCGAGCCCACAGGGGCTTTTATGGGGAGATGCAGCCATACACAATCTTCTGGTTGATGATGACGGGCATATTGTCGGTATTCACGATTTTGAGAATGCAGCGACCGGCGACCTCCTGCACGAACAACTGCATGTCGCAGCAGAGTTCAACCGAAAGCCTCAGGAAATTTACGGCCGGCCCCATTATCCGAAGGAGTTCTGGTCGGGGTATGTGGAGGCTGGTGGAGTGCGGATAGAACCGGATGACACGTACCTCAAGGTCAGGCAAGCCACCAGGGGGGCCGGTTTATGCTGGTTCTGGGAAGTGCTGGGAGTTTTTCACCCGAGAACGCCGCAATGGCTGGACGACCTGGAAGGCGGCTTGAGGAGCCTTGTGGAATCCTGACATCGTTGTCGACACAGGAATCGTGGAGCTGCGCAAAAGCGAAGGAGTCTACCCATGCCCGATCCCACGGCCCATGAGTTGTTCGAGGCGATCTGGAGACGTGAAGCCGATTTGGTTCGGACGATACTGAATGTTCGCCCCGACCTGGTTGATGCCTGGCTGACAGGTGATTCCTGGCCGAACGAGTTCTCCGGAGAAGCGTGGGATTCTCGCGGATTCGAGGCTCCACGCGGACTGGACCCACTGGCCTGTGCGAGTGCGCTGGGCGCCTCTGATTGTGTGGACTCGTTGCTCGCCGCGGGTGCGCCCGTCGAGTCGGTGAGTTTCGGGGCGGATATGGGCTGGTGTACACCCTTGGTCCAGGCCGCCTTCCAGAACAAGGAAGAAGCCCTCTTCAGCCTTCTTCGGCACGGAGCCAATCCCAACGTCAAGGGAAGCGCCGGCTCGACCGCCCTGATGACCGCGGCCGGGCACGGTCGGATCGCGATGGTGGAAGCCCTGTTGGCCGCAGGCGCGGAGATGACGATCCACGCAGCCGCCGCCCTGGGCGATCTTCAGGAGGTCGATCGGATCCTGGCCCAATCTTCCGCCTGGCTGGAGGCGAAGGACTCGTACCGGCAGGCGACCCCGCTGTACCATGCGGCAGGGGCCGATCGGGTCGAGGTCGTCAAGGCGTTGGCGGCCCGGGGGGCAGATCTGGATACCCCCGACCAGTTCATGCAACAGCCTGGCTGGACCCCTTTGTTCAGCGCCGCTTTCGGAGGGTGCGGTGAGGTGGTTCTGGCTCTTGTGGAGCTTGGAGCCGATGTCAACTATGTATCGCCCAACCCCAGATGGGGGCGGCCTGCCGGAACCGCCGTCCTCCATGCTGCGTGCTACGAGGCAGGAACTACGCCCAAGGTGATTGGCGCCCTGCTGAGAAACGGTGCCGACATCCGGTTGACGGACTCGGAGGGCAAAAGGCCGGTGGATGTGGCCAGGAACCAATCGAGGGACGATTTGGTCGCGGTGTTGGACGCATGAGCGGCATGAAGGCAACGGGGCTGACCGGGGATCGGGTTGGGCGGTTCCTGGAAGGTGGCTTTTTCATCGTTCGGGACCTGTTGCCCCGCGCGGCGATTCAGCCGCTCATCGATGAACTGAAGAAGAAAGTCGACGAGGCAGCGCACGCGGCAGTCGAACAAGGGGTGCTGGACCCGGCGCAGACGTTCGCCGACGCACCGTTCGAGACCCGTCTGGCCTCGGTCTGCAAGGCCTGCTCGGAGCGCAACTGGGCGTGGGAGCACTGTTTCGCCGAGAAAAACATCCATGACCAGGTTCAGAAACCACGCACCGCCGGCATGTTCATACTGCGAACCTGGCCATCGCTCCTGGATGTCGTCGAATCCATAATCGGTCCCGAGATACTGGCCCACCCGCAGTTCAACATCCGCACGAAGCTTCCGGATCAGGCGGAGACCGTCCTTCCCTGGCATCAGGACCTGGCCTTTGTGGACTCGGAAAAGGTCGGGGATACCTTGCTGCTGAACTGCTGGATCCCACTTGTCGATGCCCGGGCGGAGAACGGCTGCATGCAGATGATGCGCGGCACGCACGGACTGCCGCTGTTGCCCCACGACCTGCGGGTACCCCTGCCCAACGGCAAACACTGCGTGGGCATCGCCGACCGGGACCTCCCCGACCGCGAGGTCGTGACCGGTGAGTTGAATGTGGGGGATGTTCTGCTGACGACCAAACGTGTCCTGCATCGGTCGCTGCCGAACCTGTCCGAAACCGTCCGCTGGAGCGTCGACACCCGGTACAGCGCTCTGGGACTGCCGACCGGTCGAGCCGAGGTGCCTGGCTTTGTCGCCCGCAGCAGCCATCATCCAGACCGCGTCGCGCGGTCGGCCCGCGACTGGAACGAGAGTGTAGAAGCCGGCGATGAGCGGGTTTGAAGCCTACCGTGACTTTGTTGTCAATTCGTTGAAGTTGATGGTGTGGTACGTGAAGCACATGGTATCCCGGGAGGAACATCGGATCTCGCTGTCGGAAGCATTCGACATGCGAGTCGATATCCTTCGGCACACGGCGTTGTACGATGGCCGCCATCCGGAATCGGTTCTGGACCCGCCCAATGCGGAATGGGAGAATCTCAAGAGTCAGTTAGGCGAGAGGATCCTCAGCATTGCCGACCCAGATGAGCTTGAAACTGAGTGCTGGGAGCTGCTCGAGCCGCTGGTTGCACCAATCATTGGAACCAGGTACAAACGTTCCCAGAGTTATACGGATGGTCCATTTCAGTGCTGGCGATTCTATTTCCTTCCAAAACATCACTTTTTACCGGACCTGACGGATTGTCTTGATATCCATTTTGCCAATGCCTACCAGCCCGACTCCCCATTCGCGCACGCATTCAGGGAGCGGTTGGCCGCCAGTCTTCAGGATATGCTGGTCGAGGCCAAGAACGCCCATCCGACAGCAAAGACAGCTGTTTGCGGGAGCTGGTTGAATCGATTTCCACCGTTCCTGGATCTGTTTCCGGGTGCTTGGGCGGCTTCGTTCCGGGCCTGGGAATTCTCCAGCGGCACAGCAGGACACTGGGGGCAGTACATGGACCACAGGGGCTCATTTCACGCGGAGAATGCCGCGGCCCTGCGAGCAAGCGGCCGGCACCCGTATGAGTGCGGCGTCTGCTACTGCGGGATCGATGACATTCTCGACCGCCTTGGCGAAGAGCAGCGAATTCGCGTCGGGTGAAATGAGGCGTCTGTAGCGGACGTTGCTTGTTGTTCGGGCCCCGGGGCGTTTGGCCCAATCATGATTCAGGAAGATCCCCCCGGGCTTTCGCCTCACTGCCGGGGAACCCTATCCCTATAAAGCAGGTAGAAATGAAAGAGTGGCTTGGACGCATCGGCGGCGCTGTCGGGATGGGGCTGGCCTGGGCAGCCGGATGGGGGCTTCTGGGTGCGCTGATAGGGATAATCAGCGGCTTCCTGGGCATTCCGGAGGAATCCGTCCTCGATCCCTGGATTGCGCTGGCGACGCCCGGCTTCGTCGGCGGCGTGATCTTTTTCGCAGTGCTCCGGCTTGCAGAGACCGGCCGCCGATTCAGCGAGTTGCCGCTTCGCCGACTCGCCGCCTGGGGGGCGGTGGCTGGTCTGGTGCTGGGAGTGCTTCCGTTTGTTTTCGGGACAATGACATCCGAACATCCGCTGTGGTTTCTGGTTCTGGCGATAATCGGTTCCACGACCTCGCTGAGCGCGGTTTCAGCCGTCGGCTCCGCCTTGTTGTTCCGGTGTGCTGCGCGGCAGCAGCCTGCCGCGGGCGCAGGGGTGGGGCAGTAACGGGGCGCTTTGGGACACCGTTCCGGATTCGCGGCGATGGCCGGGAAGAGATCGAAGGAATGACAGCGAACACGGATATTACAGAGCTACGCACCGTCGACAGCGGCGAGGTGATCAAGGGGGTGGTGGCACTTCTGTTCACCCCGTTCAGCGACGACGGAACCCGCTTCGACCCCGCCAGCATGCGCCGCCAGATCGACTTCGTTCTGGAGCCGGGGGTGTCGGCGGTGGTCGCCTGCGGCAAGGCGGGGGAGTTCGAGGGGCAGAGTCTCGAGGAGATCGAGGAGGTCCTGACCACGGTGCTGGAGCACGTGAACGGCCGCGTTCCCGTGGGTATGGGCATCATCAGCGTCGAGGAAGACCGCGGCCTGCCCGCCGCGGAGCTCGCGGCCCGGTGCGGCGCCGACTTCGCCATGACTAGGAAGCTGACCAGGACGGACCTGCACGGCTTCTTCAGCCAGATCGCCGAACGGATCCCCGTGATGCTCTACGACCAGACCAACGAGGGCACCCTCGACGTGGACCGCGAAGTGCTGCCCCTGGTAGACGCCATCGAGCGGATCACGACCGTCAAGGTGAGCGGCAACGTGTACTCCTTCGACCGCCTCAAGGACGCCGCCCCGCAAGCGACCTGCATCTGCGGCTGGGACGCCTTCTCGCTGCCCGCCTACGTCTCCGGCGCCGACGGCGTGGTTGCCGGCAGCGCCGCCGTCATGCCTGATCGCGAGGTGGAACTGCACCGGCTGGTGCAGGCCGGCGCGTGGGACGAAGCCCGGCACCTGTTCTACCACCGCATGCTGCCCATGATCGCCTACTGCACCCCGGATCCCTACGCCTTCTCCGTGTGCAAGCACATCCTGCACTGGAAGGGCCTGTTCGATTCACCGGTGGTCCACTGAGTGGTCGGGATCGGAGAAGGTTATTGCCAGCGGGTCCCCAAAAACAGTGGCCCCCTCTCCTTCAAACCCCCTCGAGCAACCCGAGCTGCTGGGTCAGCTCGCGCAGTTCCCGCTGCAGCCAGGGCGGGACGTTTTCATTGGATGAAGAACGTTACCTTACTTTTGGCCTGTCGAGATTGAATCAGTCATATCGCATACCCAACGAGCCGGAATAACGAGGATAATCAGTGCGCGTTTAATGACGCGTCAGGAAAGGAGAATTTATGAAGAAGGCTGATCCAGACGAGCTGCGTCCAGAATATCGCCGTGGAGACCTCGGTTCTGGTGTCCGGGGTAAGTATTTGGAATCTTTTCGGTCAGGGACCAATTTGGTTCTACTCCACCCAGACGTTGCGAAAGCATTTCCCACGGACGAGGCTGTAAACAATGCTCTTCGATCGTTTTTGGAGGCCGGAAAAGGACCGGGCAAAATTAACTGATTGGCGGCGGCACCTGCTCGCTTCGCTCCTCGAGACTTTCAATGTATAGGGAAATGGCCTCTCGGACGTTGGTAAGTGCTTCGTCTCGTGAAGCGCCCTGAGAAACGCAACCGGCAGGGAGGGAACCTCGGCGACGAAAACGCCGTCTTCATCTACTTCCACCAAGACTCGGTAATTCATTGCGCCTCCCTTTTCCCTGATCCGGGGGTAGTCTCCACGAACACAAAATGGGTCTGATTAGGTCTCACGGTCAGACGCTGTTCGTGGACAAAGCAGACACTGGGTGAAGTTCGTGGTGGTGCGAGTCGAAGTCACTCCGGAACGGCCGCATGGGCTCAGCTACTCGCTGAAGCTGCACGCCCGGATGGCGCGGGACTGGTCGGTTTCGACAACGCGCACCCGGTGCGGGGCGACGGGGTCCGGGAACGCGCAGGCGTCGCGGGGGGGACCATCGGCACCGGCTGCATACAGTCGGACCATACCACTACAAGGATGCCGCGACATTGTTGGAAGATTCTGGAACGCAGTGGACGCGGTGCTGAAAGAAAGGGGATCGATCCCATGACGACGCTGAGAATCGGCATTGTCGGCTACGACCGGATGAAGGCGCGCACGATGGCGATCGCCCGCGGGGAACACAAGCCCGCCAGGGGCGAGCCGACGGTCTGGTTTACGTCCATCGAGAGCTTCGCGAAGGTGCTCTCTGCCCAATCGCGAGCTGCTTGGTCTGATCGCCCGTGAGAAACCGGATTCGCTTACCGAGCTTGCGGAGCTCGCAGGGCGCAACAAGTCGAATCTCTCGCGGACGCTCAAGACGATGTCGGAACGGTGATCCCGAGGGTTCCTTACGGACGGGTGAGCCTGGATGTTTCCTTGACTGCGACGCCGCAACAGGTCGCGTGAAGCCCTTCTTCAATCATCGATGTGCGGGGAACATCGATTTGAAAAAGCATTGCCGAACCGAGGTTGGCCCCCAATGCCGAGGAAGAGTTGGCAGGGTTTGCCGCCTGGCAATGACACCCGGCGGCCTTGTGTATTAGCGCGGCCCTGCGTCGGCGAGTGCCGGCTACCGACCAGGCAGGAGCAGACGGGCCAGCCCAACTCTGCTTCAGGCAGTATTCCTCCCCAAGTCGGTAAACTTCGAGACTGGGGAAGGGAGTTTTCTATTGCCCGGCCTCTGCGAGGTGCCGGAATTCCTCCAGGCTGTCCACCTGGATCGCGGCCCGGAGCAATTGCTTGAGGCGGTGCCGGTCGCCGATGGCCTCGAGGCGGTCGGCCAGAGGGTGGGGCGCGCCCAAGGCAAAGCGGATTTCCAGCACGTCGCGGATGCTTTCCCGAAGCCCTTGCTCGAGGCCTTGCTCCCTGCCTTCCTCCCTGCCTTCCTCGAGGCCTTCCTTTTTCCATTCCCGGGCGAGGAGTCGGCCGAAGGATGATTCGCGCATGATGTCCATGATGCCCTCACTGGAGATAATGTCAGAAATGGTCTCGGACCCGTAAACCAGGCCGCTGATAATGGACAGGCCGGAGAGCAGGTCGCTTCGGGCGGACCGGTCCATCGGCAGCGCATGGACCGCCTGCACGCACTGATGCAGCCACGCATCCGCGGCCACCTCCGCCGGGTGTGCCATCAGAGGCGCGAACGGAATCAGCCCCGCAGGACCGGCCTCCAGAATCGGTTGCCCCTCCATCTGGCTCAGCCGGATCACCCTGTACTCGAAGAAGACCCGGTGGCCGGGACGCGCCCGCAGATAGTATCCCGGATCGTTGCGGCCGGCCTGCGGGCGCAGGTAGACGACGCTGGAGCGGACCGGAAGGCCGTACTGCTCGATGATGCGCCAGATATAGCCGGCCATGCGCTGAGGCATGGGCGGGCGGGTGCTGCCGGTGGTTTGAAATTCCGTATGGACCACAACTTCCTCGCCGCCCAGGCGCACGCGCAGCAGGCTGTCGGGACGGCGCGCGTCGAGGGTGGTCTGTTCGGTTTCGAGCAGCTCGAGAACTTCGACGTCCTCCCGTTCGAGGGTGAAGCGGGCGATGTCGCCGGGATAGGTCTGAACCAGGTATTTGGAAACGGTGTCGAATTCCGCCATCGGTATTCCTACGGCACTTGGCATGACCGGAGGGCATGTCGCGGCCCCCTTGAATACCTGACGGCTGAGAAAGATCAACAGGTAAGAAACCGCGCCCCCCAAGCAGGCCGGACTGGAAAACCGCCCTGCTCACCCCTTCCACCTCCACACCGGGGGCGCGTCGTAAACGAACGAGACCGCGTCCCCAGGCTCCAGCAGAATCACCTGCCCGCGTACAGCCGACCCCTAATCGTCTGTGACCCCGCCTCCCGCTCCGGCCCCGGCTCCGCCGGCCGCGGCCCGTGGCTGTCCGCCAGGCTCAGGTTGAAGGGAGCCAGCGGGGCCGTGCTGCCGCAGTCGGCGATCGTCCAGGAGCGCACCTCTCCCGGATCGACGATGAGGACCTGCACCGATAGCGAACTCCTGTTGACAACCGGAACTCCCGAGGGCGGAACCTCCGGCGTCTCCACCGAGAACCCGGCCGGCCAGTTGCAGAGGATCCGGTTCGATGGCACCTCCGCCCTGTTGGTGACCCCGTTGGGCAGGCTGAGGGCCACGACGGTGTTGTCCCGCGCCCCCTTCTCGAAGACGACGTCGCACCCGGGCCGGCGGGGGCCGAAGCAGGACAGGGTCAACAGGTTTCGCTGGGCGCTGATCACCGCTCCGAAAGCATTGTCCGCGACGAAGTCCTCCACGGTGACGTAGCGCCGCGTCTCCTCGTCGAAGTGCGCCGCCCGCGGCGCGTGGAAGGAGAGGGCGAGCCTGTTGTGCCGGATCTTGTCCGACTCCGGGTCGCCGAAGCGCAGGCCGGCGCAGTCCCCGGTCGCGTGGTACTGGTTTCCGTAGAGGATCTCGATGGTGTTGTTGCCGAGGTTGTGGCCCCTGCCGTTGCCGTCGCTGAGGTGCAGGCCGGTGCCGCGCGTGTTCGTCTCCTCGGCGAAGAGCTTGCTGTTGACGACGGGGCCGTGCGACGAGTCGAGGAGGATGCCGGTCCCCTCGGGGTGGCTGGAGACGGCGCAGGCGAAGTCGAAGACCGACGCGGTGACGCAGGTGAAGTCGTCGGGGCCGGGGTTCTCCGGCCGGATCGCCACCACCGCGTCGGGGGAGCCGGAGCTGACGAGGCCGAACTTGTAGCGGCAGTTCATCTGGCTGTCGAAATGGATGGCGTGCCCGCTCTCCCCGGTGTAGGACAGCAGGTAGTTTCCCCCGTCGAGGCGGAAGTCCTGGCTCCAGGGGACGCGCAGGGTCTCCTCGAGGGTGTAGATGTTGTGGGACGATCCCACGCCGTCGTGGACGCCGCCGCGGCCGCCCCAGATCCAGACGTCCCGCGAGTGGGCGTGGGCGTAGTCGAGGGCTTCCTGGATGCCGCCCGTTCTCGTGCCCGGGGTGTTGCGGCCGAAGTCGCCGCCGTCGTCCGGGCCTTCGAGGGTGACGCTGACATACGGTTTCGGTTTCATGCGTGTCCACGATCTGCGGCGGTGCGTCGTGACCCGGGGGAGGGAGCCGGTACGGTAACCACGCTCTAAAAAGATGAGCCCGTCGAGACTCGACGGGAATGGTGAGGTACGCCCAGTACGCCGGCTACTCCATCTCCAGGGAGGCCTTGATCCGCCCCCAGGAAACCGACTCGACAGCGCTGCTTTCCCCCGTTTCGACCGCGTTGGCGGGCAGCAGCATCCCGTCGAGAAAGTAGTCCGCCCGAAATTCCCTGATGTCGAAGAAAACTCCATAGTCAGAGTATTTCATGGCTTCCGGGATCCACTCCGCCAAGTCCAGCTCCCCCCCTCCTCCCCCCATGGCCGTACTTCCAGAGTCGAAACCCTGCACCCCGATTGCAAAGGGAATTACATCGAATGTTATGAAAAGTCAGCAAGATGAATAGAGTGTGGTTTCCCTACAGTTTTGTCGCAAATCGGGATGTCGGCTGGCTGGCAAGTTCACAGGATCTGGCGCAGAAGACCAGGCAATCTGGAGAGGGCGTCTACCCCGATCTCGGTGAATATGACCTCAACATCGGGGCTCTAACTCCTTGTTTATCAATGCACTTGGCATGACGACAACAGACTGTTCTGAGACCGGAGGCGTGCCAGATTGGCACTGGGGGTCGGGAGCAACGGGACGCGGGTCGAGACCTCCGGTGCCTGATCCCCCGAGGGGGGCACTGCTTCCAGGGGAAAATCACAGGGCGGAGGTCAGGGCGCTCAATTCCGGCGACACGGCGACGTAGTGTTTCGGCTGCACCGGAGTGCCAGGCGTCGTGACCGCGAAGCGGTACTCGCTCTGGTTCCTGAACGAATTCTTCTTGGTAAACCATGCCATGGGACCGGCGTTCGGGTGGAACCATTGTTCCTGCCTGTCGAGGCGGCCAGACACGTCCTGGTAGTTGACCTGACCGTGGTAGACGTGAACGAAGGTGTCGACGGGACGGGATCCATCCCACAAATCCGTCGTGTAGCTGCTGCGTGCGTAGCCGATCTCGTCAATGGGACCGAGCGAGACATCGGCGGTCTTGTCGAGGCCCAGAGCGAAGTCGACGCCGAGCCATGCGGCGAAGGCATCGGCATCCTCTATCCAGGTAGCCGACGAATAGCCGTACTTGCCACCGAATTCGCTCCGCAGACGGCGAAGCTCCCTGTCGGTGCGGTAATGGGAGGCGCAGTAGACCCAGGGTTCGCTTGAGGAGGCAAACGAAAGGCGGGCGCTCACGGTCCCACCCATGATCGAGCTTGCCCACCGCGTACCGTCCCGGGTGAGGGTGCCGTCGTGATGGTCGCGGATTCCGGGCTCAAGACCTTCGTGATCGCGGTAGTAGGCGGGGGTGGCGAGCTGGAGCTTCTCAGCTCGACAAGGGGCGTAGGCCGGTTCCGAGAAGACGACCACGTTGCCGACGGCCGGTGCGGGTTGTGGCCGGTAGTCGAGACGGTGCACGAGGATAGAGTGGAAGGAGCGGGCGTCGAGGTCGTAGACGGCTACCGTGTCGGTCACCTTGGTCGCCGGCATTGCATCGGGGTTAGTTGCCCGGGCAAGATTGCCAATGGTCCTATCTGTCGGTTGATCGTGCGGACCGCGTCGGAACTGTCGCGGGCGACAACAATGCGACCGTCGCGGTGTCGGGAAGCGCCCGGGGGAGGAGAGTTCATTGGAAATCCGTTCTCGGCATCACCAGGAGCACCGCCTATCGATGGATGATGCAGGGTCTCACAGCAGAAGGGTTTTTCCCACGTGGGAAACGGACGGTATTGAAGGTCGGCTCAAGTCCCCTGCACATTGCGACGGTAGATGCCTGATCCGAAGCGCGATTTTGCGGAAATGGAAATCTGGTATAACCATATAAATAGAGAAGAGAAAACCGAGGGAAGGACATCCAGGTCCTTCCTGTTTAGCCGGGAAATCCGGGATGCCGGCTCGGTGACAATGATTCCGGAACTACGCGTGGAGGTGCCGGCTGCTTGCCAGAAAGACATTCGCTTCTGCAACGGTTCCCGGCGGAGGTAATCCCGCACGCCTTCAGTCTTTTCCCGTTTATCTCGGTGCGGCGCCTTTACGGGAAAGGCGCTCTGGTCGGTCCTCCCGAGGAAGGTGCGGGATCTGATGAGGTAGTGAAGCCGCTACATGATACGTCCAAAATTGGACATCCAATCCCCGCCGCCGAGCATTCAGGATCCCCCACGGCAGGCTCCCCAAGCGGAACTACGAGGACGCGGAGGTAATCCCGCAACCAAGCCGAATTCCTGAAATGCTACCTTCAAAGATACGACGGAGTGAGGGCTTCTCGACGGCAAGAGCATCGCGAGGAGGATTTCTTCTAGCTGGGTTTTGGGCAGGGGGGTCATTGAAACGAGCGATCTGAGGGTTCCTTTTGGATCGGGCGTTTTGCCGGATCTCAGGTGAAGCTGCACAGGTTTTCCGGAAACGGAAGCAGGTCAAACTCTCCTTGGGAACCTGCCCCGTGGATCAGAAAACCCCTCGGATCGAGAACGGAATGCGCCCATCGGGACTATCCTGATCCCCCAGGGCTGTAATCAGGAAATGTCCCAAATTGGGACATTTCACTTCATCATCTGATGGCCTTGCCTTCTTGATGCCTGTTTTATTCCGGCATAAAATGCGCCGCCTTCAGGATACTCCAAGTGGTTCGGGCGATGGCCGTGGACGAATGATGGGGCAATCAGTTTATTGGTGCCGACCTCGCCGTTTGCCAGGGTGGTGACCGGCAGGGTGTTCCCATCGATTCGGTAGGTTCTCAGGTTTCGGTGAAATCGCCGAGAAACTCCTCCTCCGCGCCGGAATCCCGCGAGGCACTCTTCGACCACCGCCTGCTCAAATGCCGGGTAATCCTCCTCGGAGACTCCCCTCTAAGATCAGGGACGGCAAGAACTGGAAGCGAATGCATGCGCAGTCCCTCCAAGGGGACGGGCTGTTTTCAGACTCTCCGTAGAGAAGCTTAGAACGCTGCGCTGTTGAAGGCGGAGCCGTTCACTCCCCGGTCGAGGAGCCGTTTCCACAGAAGGAATCTCTGGCAGTAGCCCATGTAGGACTTCGGCGCTTTCTTGGCGTCCCCCTCCCCAAGGAAAACTCGGATTCGACCCGGTCCAAGCTTGCGCCCTCGTCGTCGGGCTGGTCAAGATGATGCTCCGAACACCCATGACGGCTTCAAAGGCACGGGTTAGCCCCTGCCGTAAGAGAAACCGTGTCAGTCCCCATCAGGGATCGGAGAACGGGCTATGTGTCTCAATCGCAACGGGTTAGGGAAAATCCCCGAGCGGGGAAAAGTTGCGAGGGTTCACCCCGGAACGTACTATCGTTTCAGATAAATAACACCCTGTGGTGCATTACCCTAACCAAATGTTCGGGTGTAATCAGATATATGACATTGGACTTTAGGGGATTGAACACGCGTGACCCAGGATATCAGGATTTGCTTTATTGGTGACTCGTTCGTCAATGGTACCGGTGATGAGGATGCCCTTGGCTGGGCAGGGCGATTGTGTGCCAGAGCAAGCACCAGTGGTACGCCCGTCACCTACTACAACCTTGGAATTCGTCGAGACACGAGCAGCGACATCCTACTTCGTTGGGAGAGCGAATGCGTCTTACGGCTGCCTGATTTCTGCGATGGTAGGGTGGTTATCTCATGTGGCGTAAACGATACGGCAATAGAGAATGGAAGGGTGCGTGTAGAGCCAGAGGATTCCTGCACAAACGTCAGATCAATGCTGAAAGAAGCCAAAAGGTATAATGTGTTGGTGGTGGGGCCTCCGCCCGTACTCGATGACGAACAAAATGACAGAGTTGAGGAACTCTCGCGTGCCTTCACCATAGAGGCTCAATCGCTCAATGTTCCGTACATCGATCTCTTTTCTGCCCTCTGTTGGGATGAGGCTTATACGCGGGAGGTCTCCGAAAATGACGGGTCTCATCCGAGAAGTATTGGCTATTCCAAGATGGCAGAAATTGTTGCTTCGTCCCCTCAATGGTGGTTTTGCGTTCCTTAAACATTGTTTTCCGTTTGAATCATTGGATCCAACGTCATATATCAGCACGTTTTGCGCTGCGGCGCATTCGCGCCTTGGCCTCCGGAACCCGCTTCGCGGGTTCGCAAACCGGCATAATGTTATACGCCAGGCGTGAGGATGAGGAAAGAGTCTGATGAAGCTAGTCAAAGCCTCCCCGAACCCACCCAAAGGCCTTGATGCGTTCCTCGAGGAGGTTGGCAACGGAGAAAGCGGGTTCGGAGGAACGGACTATGTCAAAGGGGAACTGGGCGAGTACCTGCAGCGTCTCGTTGATTCCGCTGAAGGGAAAGGACTGAGGCCAGGATTGGTGGCGCAGTCCACTTACTGGTTCTTGGACGACGACGGCAGTCCCGTCGGGATGTGTCGACTGCGGCACTCCTTGACACCCGAGCTCAAGCATAAAGGCGGACACATCGGCTACTACGTCAAGCCATCTGCGAGAGGTAAAGGATACGGGAAGGCCATGCTGGCGGCAGCTCTGCGCGAAGCAAAGGACATGCGAGTCACAAGGGTACTTGTAACGACGGACTCAGTTAACGGTGCATCTATCAGGGTGATCGAAGCAAACGGGGGAATCCTGGAAGACGAACTTCGGGATGTAGACACAAGAACTAAGTACAAGAGATACTGGGTCGACCTAAGCGAGTAGCTCTCGTGGGCAAATCCCCCCGACACCCTTCCACCCCGTCACGCCCGGCGTATAACAAGCCAGGCTGCGCGGCTCCCGTCCCGACAACCCCGACCCAACCGGCTGACGCCGGTTCGGAGTCCTGTCAAAACGTTAGTGGAAATGCGATAGAATTAGGGAACCTTGAGCCTTGAGGTGGATGCGGAATGAGTATTCGACGCTTTCTTGATCTGCTTGGTAGTCCCGGGGGGGCTGGGGTCGCGCTCCTGGCCACTGCGGTCAGCATGATGGCGCTGTTCATAGGCGTCTTTTACGCCCTTCTCAACAATCCGGTCGAGGGAGTTCCATTCGGACTGGTAATGCTAGCTGTCTTCGCGATCTTCGGTGCCGGGACGCTTTTTGTATGGTACAATTTGGGTAGGCGCTTTCTGAAGGAGTTCAGTGTGGGGCAGCGGTTGACAGCAATCGCAATCGGGATGCTTCCGGTCTTCGTCGGGACTCTCTACCAGTATTGGAGACTAATGGAGTTGGGCGTCGAGGAATGCGGCGGAGGGACCATCGTGGGGATGGTGGTTGGAACCGCGGCAACCATCGGTGGCGTTGGAACCCTAGGCTGGGCATCAAGACCTGTTCGTTCGTCTGTCTGAGTGTCCTGAGAGACTGAGAGTTTTTCTCCTCATACCGGCTGTTCTTGGAGAGAATCGCACATCCACTAACCACTCGTTTACCGCTGCGGCTGGCTTCTCCAACCTTGGCCTGTCGGCAACTCGCCTTCGGCGAGTTCGGTAATCGGTGAGACGTTATATGCAATGCGGACTGAGAGAGGACATGCAATGAGGCACAGAAAGGTCCAGGATCAGAGTGCTTGAGCCGAGAGCGAGTTCAAAAGTTTACCTCCACAGAGCTTTCGACGAAGATGGGGAAGCGGGATACCATGCCTGGATTCCATCTTATCTCGGCTTTGCTACATGGAGAGAGACCGAAAACGAAGTCCTTGCAAAGGTCCCCGACAGACTGCTGGAGTACATTCGGTTTCGCGAAAGGTGTGGCGTGCCGTGCCGAGTGGGGTTAGAGCTACCCAAAGTGGAGGTTGCCGAACAGGTCAGCGGAAACGAGATACTGTTCGACTGGGATTACCAGCCGGTAACACCTTCATTGATTGATGAGACAATCGATTTACTTCATGCCACACGCACAGACCTTCTGAGGCAGGTCGCTGAGTTGTCGGACAACGCCTTAGATTGGAATCCGCCCTATCGCCGTTTTTCAACTTGGGCGAACTGGCGAACAATCCGACAGATTCTTGTGCACATCGCAAACGTAGAAACTCACTATTACTTGCCAAACATTGGTATCCGTCCTACCGTTTCGCCCGCTGACAGTAAGGGTCCGTGGCAGCATAACTTATTAAAACATCGAAACGTGACAATCGAGGCATTACAGAAGTTGAAGGCAGAACAAGACCTTTCGCGAATTCATCTCTTAGATGCTCACGGCGGCTGGTCTGTGGGGAAGGTTTTGCGTCGCCTGGTATGGCATGAGCGCCTTCATACCAAGAGTATTGACCGAATAATTGGGGTCTACCAGGCACAGGGTCCGTGAAGTGTTGTCAGCGCTTGCGGCACTGCATATAACACGTCCGTGCCCGGCTTCGGCGCTGAGGTGCCTTCGCCCAACCCCTTCGCGGTTCTGGCACGGCGAGAACGTTACCGGAAAGGAGATTTGCGAAGTGATGACGAGTTACAAACCCCATCGCATTATGGTTGCGGTCGATGATCTCCAGTACGCCGCTGTCTGTCGTCAACATGGATATGGGATCGAGATCCAGTCTTTCCTCGAGCCAGAGAGGGTGGCAGCATTACAAAGACCTCTGGATGATCTTCAGCTACGTTCACTCCACGGACCTTTCGGGGATCTGTGCGCTGGAAGCTATGATCCCATGATCCGGGAGGTGACCCGGCATCGATTCGAACTGGCGTGCCGCTTCGCCCGTGAACTAGATTGCTTCGACATCATCCTACACCACGGATACGTCCCAGGCACCAGCGCCCCGCAGAATTGGTTGTCTCGATGTGTGGCGTTCTGGCATGACTTCCTTGAGTGCAAGGAACCCTCTGTTCGCTACCATGTTGAGAACATGCTCGGATGGGATGCCGTCCTGCTAGCTGAAGTGATCGACGCAATCAATGATCCTCGAGTGGACGTATGCCTCGATATTGGGGACTGCCATTGCAACTCTCGTGAGACTCCGATAGCGTGGGTCGAACGACTTGGACCCAGAATCGGGTGGGTTCACATGCACAACAATCACGGAGAGCCCGACGAGCACCTCGCTCTTGATCAAGGGACTATCCCTATTGGTGAGGTGTGTAGTGCTCTTCTGGAGTATGCGCCGGAAGCTGTGTGGTGCTTGGAAACTCTTGACGAGGGCATCTCGTCGTCAATCGAATGGATACGGACCAACGGGTTCGGGTAGGTTGAGATCTCACATCCGGTAACAACCTGTGGCCGCTGCCCCGCCCTCGGGCGCCTTGGCCTTCGGCAACCCGCTTCGCGGGTTCGGCAACCGGAAAGCGATATATGACATGGATAAGGTGACTGGAATAGTACCATGGTTATGGTAAAAGTGGCTTTCGATTCGAAAAGTCATCAGGTTATTCGACATCAAGGTACGGAACCTGAAAACTATAGTGAACCGCCCCGAGGGGACGCTTGGCGAGGACAGCGGTTGGTTGGACTTGCCTCCGCTCTCACTGCCCGTGGCTACACTATGGATCCTACGGATCTCGAAGCGGCTTCCCTACGCGAGGCCGGAGTCCTGGTGATCTCGGGGAGAAGAAAAAGTATTCCGTTCTCGGACGGCGAATTGGCCGCCATCACCGATTTCTTTACGCGCGGTGGTGGTCTATTCCTCATGGCCAATCACAAGGGGTTCGTTGAACCGCAGAATCAAGTCGCTCGCACGTTGGACTTGCCCGTAACATTCCATGAGGAGTGGGTTAGAACGCCACGAATAGTGCTGGTCCCTTCCCATCCGATTTCGCAAAATTGTCCCCACGGCTTACAGATCCGGACATCCTGCTCAATGACCTTGGGACGGGGTTCTTCCGTCACAGTCCTGGGCCGTAGTGAAGACCCTAATGTCGGCGATTTTGCCGCAGCAATAGAACCGCCCGGGGCGATCGCGGGCAAGGCCGTTGTCATGACCTCGGGGGGCCACATTTCCAGCCTCGACGACTCCCGCACAGATCTGTTCGCGGGCGCGTCAAACGAGACATGGACCCTCAACGCCATTGAATGGTTAGCTGGAAGACTGCCGGAGTAGCTCGCGTTTCAACGAAGATATCTTACAAATTGTGCACCAACAGGACCCCATTGCCTCTGAGAGTACACGTCATATATCAAAGCAATTCCCACGGCGCGCCATTCGCCGCTCGTCCTTCGGCACAGCCCTTCGGGCTGTCGGGAATTGTCGGACGTTACCCGAAATGCGAGATCAGAACATGATGCGACGACGACTCTGGATTATCTGTTCAGGAGTAGGGGCACTCCTGGAGGCTAGCTGCGACGAACCCGCCGAAGAGCCACTAACGCTGGTCGTTCAAGGTGACTCGTCTTCGGTTCGAAGGGTCGAAGACGCTTTGAAACAATTGCGCCACGTGCATGTTCCTGAGTTGGGTGCTAAGTATTCAGTCCGCGTTGTGGAGCCGAACCCTTCCATCGACTACAAGATTGTTCAGGTGAGGTTACCCCGATTTCACGGACAGTTTTCCGTTTGGATTTATACCCCTTGATAAATGATACCTCTCGTAGTTGATGGGAGATCGTTGTCCCAGGGCCGAGTGCCGCCGATGGGGGTTGTACCAGCCTTCCAGGTATTCGAAAACCGTACGCTGGGCTTGCGACTGGGTAGCAAACCGATGACGATCCAGCAGCTCCCTTTCCAAGGTGGCGAAAAAGCTTTCGCACAGAGCATTGTCGAAGCAGTCACCGACCGATCCCATCGACGGACGTACCCCGGCCTGGCGACAGCGCTTCCCGAAGGCCAGGGCCGTATACTGACTGCCGTGGTCGGAGTGGTGAATCACTTTCTTGGGACGGCGCCGGTGCAGGGCCATGTCAAGGGCGTCCAGCACCAACTGCGTACGCATATGGTTCGCCATGGCCCAGCCCACCACTCGGCGGCTCCAGGCGTCCATGACCACGCTCAGATACAAAAACCCCGACCTCGTGGGAATGTAGGTGAGATCGGCAACCCACAGGCGATTCGGGCCGGAGACCGAAAACACCCGCTTGACCAGGTCGGAGGCGACCCGGCCCTGCCGGCCGCGACGGGTGGTGGAGAGGCGGCGGCGGGCGCATACCCCGCGCACCCCGAGCTCAAGCATCAATCGGGCGATGCGCTTGCGACCGATGGCTTGGCCCTCCTCGGCCAGTTCGGCCCGGATCCTCGGCGCTCCATAAGTGCCCCGGGAGTGTTGGTGGATCTGCTCGACACGTGCCTTGAGCACGGCATCGGCCCGGGCGCGACCCGAAGGCGGGCGTTTCAACCAGGCGTAGTAGCCGCTGGGGGAGACCTTCAGCACGCGGCACATCGTCAGCACCGGAAAGTCGGCCTGGTGCGCTCTCATGAACTCGTAGACGGGCCGGACTCCGAGTCGGCCTCGCGAGCGAACCAGGCCGTGGCTTTTGCCAGGATCTCCCGTTCGATACGCAGTTGCTTGTTCTCACGGCGAAGGCGCCGCAATTCCTCCTGCTCCGGACGGGAGGGGCCGTCGCGGCGCACCCCCTCATCGCGTTCGGCCTGGATCACCCAGTTGCGGATCGTCTGCCCGGACGGCTCGAATTCCTTGGCCAGCGACTCCGGACTACGACCCGCCCGTACCAGTTCCACCATCTGTTGCCGGAATTCGGGCGGATAAGGGGAATGGGATTTCGGCATGGTTGGACACCCTCCTTTCTTTCAAGAAATGAAGTGTCCACGAAATCGGGTCAACTCCACAGGTTTACCCTGATACCACAGTTGATTACACGATTGCAGTGATTGATCCGAAGTCTGGTGTCGATTTATCGCCATTGTCGCGCCAGCTAGTGCTCCGTTAAGGATTGGGGCTTGTACTTTCTCGTAAGCCTTGGTATCATGGGGACATACGTCGATTCTTACGGGGAGGTCCTGCCATGTGTCTCCATGCTCGAACACCGAATGCGGCCGAATCCAGGGAACTGAGCCGATGGCTGAAGCGGCCGCGCCATGCCGTGCAGATGCGCCGAGGGCAGTTGATCTCCCTCAGTGCCCAGGGTATGCGGGTCCAGGAACTGTCGTCGACCCTGCATCTGCACGAAGAATACGTGCGCCAACTGCTGCGGCAATACAACGAGGAAGGGCTGGCCTCGCTGCGCACCCGAGCCCATCCGGGGCGCCCCCCGACGCTGACGCCCGAAGACGAGTCCGTGGTGGTGGAGATCGCCAAGATGCCCCCTCGAGCTTTCGGCGAACCCTTCAATCACTGGTCGCTGCGCAAGCTGACCGACTGTCTGGTGGGGCGCCAGATGATCCCCAAGGTCTCGCACGTGACCATCGCCAAGGTCCTGGACCGGCATAAGATCACCTACCAGCGGACCCGCACCTGGAAGGAGTCGAAGGATCCGGATTTCTCCTCGAAAAAAAACGCATCGACCGCCTCTACCGGCGCCCGCCGAAGGACGCGGTCGTAGTCTGCTTCGACGAGATGGGGCCGGTGCAGATCAAGCCCCATGCCGGCTCTTCGTGGGCGCCGCAGAAACACCCGGTGCGGCACCGGGCCACCTACTCCCGGCACGCCGGCGTCAGCTACTTCTTCGGCGCCTACAACGTCCACGAGGATCACCTGTGGATGCATCACAAGCCGAAGAAGCACGCCTCGGTGGTGCTCACCTTCCTGAAGGCCATCCGGCGCCGCTACCGCAAAGCCAAACGCATCTACCTCGTCCTCGACAACCTGTCGACGCACACGACCGACAAGATCCGGCGATGGTGTCAGCGAAATCAGGTCTTTTTGGTCTTCACCGCGACCAACGCCTCCTGGATGAATCGTCTCGAATGCCATCTGACGGCGGCCCATTACTTCGTCATCAAGAACAGCGACCCAAGGGACCATCGAGACGTCGGCCAACGCATGCAGGAATACCTCGTATGGCGACATCGAAACCGGGACGATGCCAAGTTGGTGAAGGTCCAAAATTCAATGCCGACTCTTTAACAGAGCACTAGATGATGCAATTCGTGCCGTTCCTCAAGAGTGAGTGAAGTAGCGCAGGTGCGTCCAGTGGTTTGATACATCGGGTAACGCCGCGGTTTGCGCTGCGGCGCTGATCGCGCCTTGGCCTCCGGCAACCCGCTGCGCGGGTTCGCAGGCCGCCCGGAACGTTAAACAAAATTTCATATGTCAAACTTCATAACGTTTAAGCGGTGGTCATTGCGAGATGGTGCGGAGCAAGGGGAGCTTGAAAGTCTTGTCAGTGGGGAGATCGTTCCACACTTCAAGAAACTCCCAGGTTGTCTGCGGCTCGGTCTGCTTCGCATCGCTGATACTCGATTTTATCTCGCGTTGCAGTATTGGTCGAGTCGTCACACTTGGGAGGAGACGACGAATTCGGAGGATTACGCTGACTGGTATCGCCAATATGAACCCATTCTTGAACGTTGGAATGAGTTAATGACATTTGAGCAGGAGTGGGCTTGCGAGGAAGTAGAGCTGTGAGAAGCAGCGTCTAACAACACGTTTGCGCTGCGGTGCTGGCGCACCTTGGGCTTCCGCAACCGGTAAAACGTTAATGGCCATGCCGAAGTCGAGAAAGGCCACCGGATGAATCATTCAGACATTTCTTGCCGAGTTGCGACCAGGTTAGACGTCGAATCGCTGCTAAATCTCTTTCCTCAGATCACGAGCCGCCCCCATAGTCTTTCGGCCAAGACTCTCGGACTCGAAGAGTCAATTCGGATCTTCGATGAGATGTCTGACTACGGCAACATTTTCATTGTTGTGGGCGAGTCGGATAAGGAAATAGTGGCCACTCTCATAATGGCAATCGTTCCGAATTTTACTTACGAAGGGCGCCCTTGGGCTATCATCGAGAACGTCGTTGTTGCACGCGAACAAAGAGGCAAAGGATTTGGGAAAAAACTGATGACATTTGCGATTAACCTTGCCGAAGAGAAGGGCTGCTACAAGTTACAGTTACTCAGCGGTCCAAACGAAGATCAGGTGGGATTCTACAAACGCCTTGGAATGCAAGATGGGACGAGTCACGGATTTAAGAAATATTTCGTGGAGCGGGAGTAGGGAGGGGAGCACGGCCACCAACTCCGGGCTTGAGGACCCTTCTCAACTATACACCGCGCACACGCGGGTCCGCCCATCGCAAGCCCTTGTCCGTTAGGCGAAAACTCGATTTCCGGTTGTGGGGAAATGTCAAATATGAACCAGCCAGATAAACAAGCCATCCATAACAAGATGCTGAGAGAAGCTTGGGACGAATACCAAGAAGCCTACATGGATTTCAACCTCAAAGAGGTGCCGAACTTCCATAAGCACTATGCTGAGGGGGCAGTCACCCTCGACGCAGCAGTAGTCCAATTGGCTGGTGACGTTTCCGGGGCGCACCTGCTAGATACCTGTTGCGCGGGAGATGCGAAACAGGCTTTCTCCTGGGGGAATCTCGGTGCCCACGTTACGGCCTGCGACATCAGCCCAGTAGCGATCCGCATTGCAAAGGAAAATGCGGCCAAGATCGGATCGAATGTCACATTTGTCGAAGCCGATGCTCAGACTTTGTTGCCGATACCTGACGGTAGCCTGGATATCGTCGTTGCAACGTACATCTGCTGGTTCGAGGATCTATTCTTGTGTTGTCGCAATTGGCACAGGGTCCTCAAGCCAACGGGACGATTGGTATTAACCCACGGCAATCCAGTCTTGGAATGCTTGTCGGAGAGGGATGGCGTCTTTTCGGTCGAACGAGATTACTTCAACACGTCACCTGGGTATTACCGTTTCGACGGCACTCCACTCGCTGACAAACACGGTGGCTGGAAAGGGGAGCGAGAAATTGTCGAATTCTTTCATCCCCTCGCGGAGGTCGTTAACGCCATCGCTGATGCGGGATTTGTCATTCGCCGACTTGAAGAATTGGCTGGTTGGGATAATGTCGACAGTGAGGGTGACGTGCCTCGACTTCCTGTGGGAATGGTAATTCTGGCTGAAGTGTAAGTCTTCGCCTAACACGTCCGTGCCCGGCTTTGGCGCAGGCGCGCCTTCGGGCAACCGCATTCGCGGTTCGGGCACGGCGAAACGTTTGAGCAATGTAGGTAGGGTGTAAGATCAAGATTCCCCCAAAGGAACGGGATGTTGACTCAACCTGGAATGGCTGCAAGGCGGACACTGGCGAAGGACCTGTGTGATTTCCTTGGGACCCTTCCAGTCGTTGAGCGTTGCTACACGTTCGGTTCGGAGGCTAGGGGCGAAGAGGATCGTTGGTCGGACATCGACCTTCTTCTCGTAGTCTCTGGATTTCCTGGCTGCTGCTGGAATGTGGTGGGTGCGTTGAACTCTTATCGTCCTTTTCGCTACCACGGGATGCTCATGTCCACCGCGACGTCGGCATGCATGCTTGGAACGGTTCTTCGTAACGAGTCAGTGTTTCACAAAGTGGATCTGAACCTCATGGATCTTTGCCCGTTCGAGCGTGGTGAGGACGTTGCCAGATTTGGCACGCTGGCAGAATGCAAACCAGGATACCTGTCGGTTGGGGAGTATCCTCCAGAAAGACTACTGGTTTCTCGGCTTCGTCGAGAGAATGAAATGGACTGGTCCTTAGAACACCGCATAGGCACGGCGATGCACTTTGCGTACTCGGAAGTAAAATCTGTGCTACGGGGGCAAACCGATATGAGTTTGCTTCGTCAGCGGGGTGGAGAGCTGCGCGCGGTGCTCCAGGAGATTCCAGCGAGGGTCGCGATACCAGGAGGCGACCTTCGTACAGTCGCAGAGCAGTGGCTTGCCGCCTCGGATTTTCTTATTGGGACGTCCACGGGACGACAATGAATCTGCACGTCCCATTACAACTCGTTTTCCGCTACGGCTGGCGGCGCCGACCTTTGGCCTTTGGGATCGTCTTCGGCGAGTTCGGCAATCGGTGAGACGTTACGTGAAGGACCTTCGAGCATGTGAAATGTTCAAAACAAGGCATATGAAACGATAGCGCTGTTTCGCGAAGGGCTGGAAAATCGGGAATGTCGGGTGGCTGGCAATATCACAGGATTCCTGCTGACCAGTCAAGCAATCTGCATCGGGCACGCCCCCCGGTAGAGGCGGTTGATGCGTTTTTTTTGAAGAGAAATCCAGATCCTTCGACTACTTCGAGGTGCGGGTCCGCTGGTAGGTGACCATATGCCGGTCCAGGACCTTGGCGATGGTCACGTGCGAGACCTTGGCCCCCTGAGTGGCGGCTGTCCTTCTGCCCCTACCGCTGTCCTCCCTGTCGCGCTCAATACGCGCCCTTTTGTGAAGCCTGCGGCGGATCTTCGCGATCTCCTCGATGGTGATGATTGCTGTCCGGTAGCTGTTCCTTCAGTTTGTGGGCTCACTCCCACTGGTCTGGGTCTTTTCTCCGCTATCTCCAAGAACTTTCCCAGAAGTCTGCGCTTGTTGATTTCCTCAGCAATTTCTTCGATGGTGCTGTCCGGATTGAGCGGGAGAAGCTAGGCTTCCAGTTCCTCGGACCAATCACTTCGGATCGGTCAACACCGCCCCTGCGCTCAGATCCCTTCCCGATCTTCAGCTCTTGGATATCCTGTTATCTTCACCTTTCCTAGCCGCGGCACTGGTTTCCGGCTGCGGTTCCGTACCGATAACCTGATTGAGCCTTCGCCCCAGAAACAGGTTAAAGAACGCCCACTTCGGGATAACGCTTGCGGCTAATCAGTGAATTGAAGAACATACCCTTCCGAGCCTCTATTTTTCGATAATACTGGACTTCAAATGACTGATGTACGAGCTCCAAAAGAGTCTCTGTCTTCCGAAAAGAGAAAAACCGTTTCGGCTCAAATCGATCCTCCTCCCAGATTCCCTCAAAGTCTTCGCCTCCCCATAAACCGAGATACAAAAAGCCGCCTTCATTGAGGCGAGCCGAGATCAAGTCGAGTATGTGAAGTATATCATTATTCGGTATGTGAAGAAGGCAATTCATCGAATAAATGGCGTCAAATGTTTCGACCATCTGATCGAGATCATAGCAATCCAAAATTCTGGCGTTGACCCCTTTTTGTTTCGCCAATTTGACCATCCTCGGAGCAATGTCGACAGCAAGAATTTGGAAGCCCTGTTCCATAAAGGAACGTGCATCGTGACCAGGTCCACAACCAAGCTCAAGGATAGTGCTTCGTCTCTCGATTTTCAGATACTTTTGGAACTCGTGCCTTTCTAGCTCCTTGAATGAATTGGAAGTACTCGATTCACGTTCCAACGCGTGATTTTCATACGAAGCGATCAGGATATCGGAAAACTGCATCGATCAGATGACCTTTCAAATTGGGTGTCGTCTAGCGATTCCCGGATTGTCGAACCCGCGTTCCGGGTTGCCCAAAAACAAAGCTGCCAAAAAGGCGCGCGAACGCTAAACGCTGCCCGCTATGACTTGATTCCTCCCAAATGTCATGGATTGGGTCATGGATACTTCCGTCATGCCCCAATTTCACTTAAGGTTTCAGGGGTTGTGGACCTGCACGGCAGTATCCTGAGGGCCGAGGCGCCAATCGACGCAACGGCGCGACTCGTCCTGTTATAGGATTGCCGCCTCACTTTTTCGGACTATTCCCAAGACATCCCGGATAGACTCGGAAAGAAAGGAAAATCTCCGCGTGAAAGTCGGACCGAGTATTCCTCGAAAGCACCAACGAGTTTGGCTCTTTGTTCACTGGCGTAGGGATTGCAGACCTGACTCTCCCAATACGTAACAGGCGCGTTGGCGCGCAAATGGTCAATTAGGTCGACCAGATTCCGGCCCGCTGGTCCAAATGCCTCCTTTTCCTTTTCTGACAGGAAATCGTCCAAGGTCATGCCGATGAAATGGGCGAGTGCATTGATGACATTTCTTCTGTCGTGTTCATCCGCCCTCATCGGCCGATATCGATATCCCTTCTCCGCAAGGAACTCAATGATCCTGGAATCCGCATCGCCAAATACACCTCCCGCATGTATCCCGAACCAGTTGCAACATAGTTTGTCCATCTTTTTGCCAGCCACGACGCGTGCTGAGCACATATCAAATGCGACCGCATCCGGCCGAACGTACGAATTGACCTGTTCGATAACTTCGTCCAAGGCATGGATTGGCACAGCGAGAAATAGGTACTCCGCATCAGAGACCGCCTGCGAAAAACTATTTGCTTGATCGCAGCCAATTTCAGCTACCGTGTCTGATACATTTCGGGAGGAAATCACATGCACTTGGAAACGCTCAGAGAAGATCTCCGCAAACTTGCGGCCCATCCGCCCAAATCCAATCACAACCATGTTCGGCAAACCCATATCTCAGTACCTCCATATGAACAGCCCAAGTCTCTTGGCTAGCATTCCCTTATAACGTTTTTACTCAGTGTGCGAACCCGTCCCGCTAGTTGCCAAAGGCCAAGGCGCCCGCGGGGCTGCGATGTCACCGTCCGCCTCCGCAGCCTTCCTGAATCCCAAGTCATTCCGCACAATCCCTCTAGTGCCCTGTCGTCTAAATAACTGTACAAACAATTGAAGGTGCCGTAGGTTTCTCTTATCCCCTTTTCTGAAAGGAGAGACCTATGGTGACGGGGCGTCCATTAACGCCGTTAGAGCTGAGTCCGTCGGACCGGGAACGATTGGAATCGATGGCCAAATCACGGAGCCTTCCCCACGGGTTGGTGCGGCGAGCCGAGATTATACTGCTGGCCGCCGAAGGCTGGCCCAATGAAGCCGTCGCGGCCGCGGTGGGTGTGACGCGTGCTACGGTCGGCAAGTGGCGCCGGCGCTTTCTCGAAAACGGGCTCCAAGGCTTGTATGATGAGCTGCGCTCAGGGGCGCCGCGATCGATCACGGACGAGCAGGTAGCCGAGGTGGTATACAAGACCCTGAAGACCCAGCCCAAAGACCAAACCCAGTGGTCGCTGCGCTCCATGGGCGAGGAAACCGGCCTGACCAAGGATGGCGTTCATCGCATTTGGCGCACGTATGGTTTGCAGCCCCACCGACACAAGCACTTCAAGCTTTCCACCGATCCTTTCTTTGTCGACAAAGTACGGGATATCGTCGGCTTATACCTGAATCCCCCCGAGCACGCCATGGTGCTGCGCGTGGACGAGAAGAGCCAGATCCAGGCGTTGGAACGAAGTCAGCCCATGCTGCCCCTGGGACTGGGATACGTGGAAGGGGTAACGCACGACTACAAGCGGCATGGCACCACCACCCTGTTCGCCGCACTGGACATCGCCACCGGCGCCGTGATGACCCAGTGCAAGTCTCGTCATCGTCACCAGGAGTTCCTCCAGTTCCTGCGCCACATTGAAGCCAACGTCCCGGCTGACCTCGATATTCATCTGGTCGTCGACAACTAAGCCACGCATAAGCATGCCAAGGTCAAGCGATGGCTGGCACGGCGTCCTCGATTTCACGTTCACTACACCCCCACGTATGCTTCGTGGCTCAACCAAGTCGAGATCTGGTTCAGCGTCATTACCCGCCAAGCTCTTCGCCGGGACTCGTTCCGTAAGGTATCAGAGCTCATCGAGCGGATCGAACGCTACACCGCCAAATGGAACGCCAACGCACGCCCTTTCGTCTGGACGGCTACGGCCGATTCCATCCTCGCGAAAATCAAGAGACTTTGTGAGCGAATCTCTGCGACACAACACTAGTTGGCATTTCCTATAACGGTCCCCCGGGCTGCTAACCTGTCGCAGGCACGTTTTTCCTGCAGAGGCAAAAAGGCGCCGGAACCCCTTCCGTTCGTGTTATGCCGCGTTTTGCACCCCCTTCTTGTTCCTCAACGTAGACTTGCTCAATCTAAAAAGGTCTCTGAATCCAAGTTGAAACTTGGGGTGTGAAGGAGCAGCAAAATCGCCTCTTCTTCTGTCTGATTCTCGTACGAAAAGCTCTTACCTTGCTCTATGAGACAAAAGTCTGCGTCTTCGAGTCGATAATTATCCCCCTCTACTTCGAAGAGTACTTCTCCTTGCAGAACATAGTAGTATTTATCCGAACGCTCCGACTTCGCCTTCCGATGGCTCCCACCAGGAGGAACTACGATTCTGGCAAGTGAAGAACTGGTATTCCCTCCTGCAGTATAGTCAAAAATCCGAAGACCTTGGAATTGAATCGGAATTACTGTCGCGGAGTTGACGACCATTGATTCTCTGAACCTCACGCCTGTGCCAAGGAGCCCTTACCGATCAAGTCCTTCATGTCGCCTTAAGAGAACATAGGGAGTTCCTAATTTGACGATCCCTCCTGCCCGGCCAACTCGCCAAGTAGCTTCCGAATGCTCGCTTCGTCGCCCTCGATGAGAGCGGTGCCAGCCGACCTTGCCCATGCAGCTCCTGAAGCAGGAAATCTATCTGAATCATCTGCTCCTGGAAGTTCCGCAATTGGTTAGGACTGGACGAAATCGCGTGCAGGCTGCGGATTTCCCGTCCTCAGGGGCCTATTCTTGCGCCACTTCTTCCCATGTGAAGGAGTAACGGGAGTTCGGGGCAATCTTGCCGTTTCATCTCCCCCCTTCAGCCTGACAGTTCCGGTCCTCCGAATGACAACTGTGCAGGTCTTCCCATGTGAGATCGGGGCAAACCCCCTTTGCTCCAAAACCCGAAGGAATTGTCCCATGACCGAGTGATGCCCCCGTGTTCTCCAAGTCCATGCCGTCCTCGTTTTTCAGGAACCGGTTGGCTACAAGCTGCCATCCCACGAAAGATTCCCGCCCCCCATCGCTGCTTTTCTGGCACCAGTAGATCAGATGGGAACGGGAGGCTTTCGCAAGCCTCCCTTCTTTGAAGAATACCAGATCATGATCCTGAGCACCACTCGTACCTGAGAGCGTCTGCCGGGTTGGTCCGCGCCGCCAGCCAGGTCTGCCCGGTGACAGCGGCCAGGGCGACTGCGAGGACCCCGACGCCGGCCGGCGCGAACCATTCCGGGCTTTGATCGATGCGGTAGGCGTAGAAGGCGAGCCAGCGGTGAGGACGAAGAATGCGACGGGCCAAGCGATGGCGTTGGCGGGGGCACCACGAGCCATCCGAACTTGCGCAACATCATCATCAACACGCTGCCGGTGGTTGCCCGAGGACCTTGCGGATGACACCAGAAGCAGGACAAACTGGCACCCGGGGTCGGAAGGCCACCGGGACAGAGGAAGGAATGATCCCCCTTGGGATTCCATCACCAAGTTTCTTCCGGGTGGGCTGTTTTTTCGTCGGTGCCCCGCCGACAAACCTTGTTCCATTTAAAGATAATTTTTTCGGTTATCCCTTCGCTCCGTCTTCGAGCAGAAGCCTGTAGATCCGTTCACCCTTCTCGTTGAACGGCGTCGTGGCGCAACTCGTGATCGACGTACAGGTAGACCAGCGTGCAGCAGGCGACTCCGATGCTCAGCCCGGAACAGGTTGATGATACTTTCTCTTGTGCCGCAGCAGGGTGCGGAGGGCAACGAGCAGATTAATTCGCAGCATCTTCAATCTCCTACGTCTATGGTGTGATTGAGTCTGGTTACTCACAGCGCAGAGCTTCTACTGGATCGATCCGGCTCGTCCTGACGGCATGGTAACCGACGCTTACCCAAGCGGCGACCAACGCGGCCGCAACTGCCGCGAGGAACGGACCGGCACCGACTTCGGCGCGCTCGCTGAACTGCTCCATCCACGCACCCATGCCAAAGTAGGCGATCGGGCAGGCGAGGAACCCTGCCGCTAGCACAAGGCGGGTAAGGTCTCCGGCGAGGAGCCGGCCGATCTCCGCACCGGTAGCGCCCAGTACCCTGCGCACCCCGAACTCCATGCGCCGACGCTCCGCGGCGAGGGAAGCGAGACCGAACATCCCTACCCAGGCGATGAGAAGGGACAGACCGCCGAAGCCCGCGAACAGCGACCCCAATCTTTCATCCTTCCGGTACAAAGCGGCGAAGCGGTCGTCGAGGAGGGAGTACTCGAAGGGATGGACGGGATCGAGTTCGGCCATCAAGGCCTTTACCTGGTGCACCACCTGCTGCAGGGAATGGAGGCGGAAGCGAACGAGCAGGTAGTTGTGCCATGGCCACAACTGCATGACGACCGGTTGGATACCGCGCCGCAGTGTCCCGGAGTGAAAATCCTCGATCACTCCGGTGATGGTGCCCCTGGGTGAAACGCCCGTTCCCCCGGCCTGTTCGAGCTCCAAGGTTCGGCCAATCGCCGAATCAGCGGACTCCCACCCCAGGGCCCGCACCGCGGCCATGGAGAGGATGAAATAACCGTTGCGCGGCTCCATGCTCTCGGTGAATCCCTCTCCCGCTACAAGGTTCATTCCGAGGGTTTCCGCAACCCCGGGGTCGACCCACAGCAGGTCGGCGCTCACGGGATCCGCTCCGGGGCGAGTCGGCAGGAGGGTGCTCCTTCCCAGGGGCCCTGCCGGCAACAGAGCTGCCGCGCTCACCGAGGTGATTTCCGGCAACTCGCCCAACCGCGCCTTGACCGCCTGCTGGTCGCTCCGCATCTGCGGGTTGCGGATCGGCACCACAAGGAGCTGCTCGGTCTCGATTCCGAGTTCGGTGTTCTTGATGAAATTGAGCTGCTGCCAGGCAATCGCGGTGGCGGAGAGCAACCCCACGGAGACGATGAACTGCGCCGTCACCATGGCTCGGCGGGCGTTCCGGCCACCGCCGGCAACACTGCCTTCCAGGGCCCGCACCGGTGCGATCCGGGAAAGGCGGAAGGCGGGGTAGCCTCCCGACAGGACCACGACCAGCAGAAATACCGACGCCATCAGGACCGGAATCATCGGATCGGACCAGGCCAAGCCGATCTCCATCCCTCCCAGTCGCGCCAAGTGTGGAGCCAGGGTGTCCGCCAGGGCCAGGGCGCCGGCGAAGGCCAATGCGGTCACAAGGGCCGACTCGATCAGGAACTGCCGTGCGAGCTGGCTTCGGCCGGCCCCCATCGACAGCCTCAGTCCGATCTCGCGCACCCGCCGCAAGGCTAGGGCGGTTCCCAAGTTGGCATAGTTGAGGCAGGATACGAGGAGTACCAGCAGGGCGACCGTCCCCAGGATGATCACCTCGCGGACGTCTCCTCCTCCCGTGATGCCCAGGTCCCCCCGCGAATGGAGGTGTATCCGGTGGAGGGGCTGCAGCTCCCAGTGGCGGCTGTCCTCGGACCCGAGGTGCTTTTCCCGGAGCCCGTCGAAAATGGGGCTCAAGGTCTCCTTTTCCACGCCGGGACGCAGAAGGATGTAGGTGGCGTTCATGTTGCGGCGCCAATCGTTCACGGCCGCTGACCCCAGCCAGCGCTCTACCGTGGCGAAGGAGGCAAGGAACTCGAACCGCAGGTGTGATTGTTCGGGCAGGTCGCGCAGAATCCCGGTCACTCTCAGGTCGAGGTGGTCCCTGAAGCGGATGACCCGCCCCATGGGGTCGGCGTCGCCGAACAGCCTGCGGGCCGCGGACTCGGTCAGGAGGACGGTGAAGGGTTCCCCGAGGGCGGTGGCGGCGTCGCCCGCCACAAGGGGAAAAGTGAAGACCGTCAGAACTTCCGGGTCGGCGAACCAGAAGGCTCTCTCGTAGAAACGCCGGTCTCCGTGGCTGACGAGCGGAACCGGGTTGTCCACTTTCAGCATGCGCACCACGCCTTCGACGTCAGCTTGGCCCTTGAGGCTGGCCCCCAGGGCGGCGGGAACGGAAAGGCGGACGGTTCCTTCCCCTTGGGTGTAGATGCGGTAAATGCGGTCTCCGTGCTCGTGAAACCGGTCGGTCCGGAGTTGGCCGAGGACCCAGGCCGCCATCAGCAGGCAGCCGGCGACTCCAACGGCCAGACCGCAGATGTTGGTCAGAGCGTAGAGCCGGTGCCGGTTCAGGTGGCGGACGGCGATGTTCAGGTAGTTGATGAGCATGGCTATCTCCTTTGCCTGAAGAATTACTCGGAACGAAGGGCATTCACCGGATTGGCTTGCGCTGCTCTGAGCGTGTGATACGAGGCGGTGAGCCAGGCGGTCGCAAGCGCCACGAGACCACCTGCAACGAACAACCCCAATCCCGGATCGATGCGATAGGCAAAACCCTGCAGCCAGCGGTCGGCGGCAAAGAAGACGATGGGCCATGCAATCAGGTTGGCCAGCAGGATCAGGCGGGTGAAATCTCTCGAAAGCAGAACGACCACGGACAGGCTGGTCGCACCCAACACCTTGCGGATGCCTATCTCCCTGGTGCGCTTCTGCACCGTGAAAGCCGTCAGACCGAAGAGGCCCAGGCAGGCGAGGAACACGGCGAGTCCGGAGAAAACGGCGAAGATGCGGCCCAGGCGTTCCTCCGAGTCATACAGGGCGTCGAGCCGCTCGTCGACGAAGTGGTAGTCGAAGGGGAAGGGATCGTTGTGCGATCGCAGGGTCTTACGGATGAACTCAATCCCCTGTCGCGGGTTTCCCGGGGCCAGGCGCAATACCGCATAGGCAGGGCTGAAGCTGCCGTTCACTGCGTTTTCCGGCATGGCGATCACCAGGGGCTCGATCGGTTGGTGCAGGGAACCGAAGTGGAAGTCGGCTACGACCCCGACGACCGTCGCCGCACCTGCATCACCTTGACTTTCCAGTCGGGCCCCGACTGCGGACTCAGGGCCGAGAAGACGGGCCATCGATTCGTTGGCCAGTAAAGCGTGCTTCGGGTCGTCGGCGTGATCTCTGGAGAAGGAACGGCCTTCGAGCACCCGCATGCCCATGGCATCGACGAAGTCGTAGTCCACCCAGAGCATCGTGACCTGCAACGTCTCCGAATCCGGCCCCGTCGTTTTGAGGTCGGACTTGTTGATCACGTAGCCCGGTTCCTGCGAACAGCGTCCGACGGCCGTGACGAGTGGGCTCGCCAGGAGGTCCTGGCGCACAGGCTCGAACTGCCGCCGGATTGCATCTGAACGGGTGGTGAAGACGATCAGGTGGTCCTTGTCGAAACCGAGGGATTTCGAGCGCAGGAAGGCGAGCTGCTCGCCGACGATGAGGGTCGCCGCCAGCAAGCCGATGGAAACGGTGAACTGAGTCACTACGAGGATGCTTCGCAGTCCGACCGACCGGCCGGACCGGTCGATCATCCGCTTGAGTGCCCGGACCGGGGTGAAGGCGGACATCTGCAGGGCGGGGTAGAAGCCGGCGCAGAGCCCCGTAACGAGCGCCATTCCGGACATCGCCAACAGAATCTGCGGGTTCTCCGGCAGGTTCAGCGCAAGTTTCATTCCCGTCAGCTCGTTGAACCACGGCGTCACCATCTTCATGATGAACAGCGCAACACCCAGCGAAGCGAAGCTCAGAATGATCGCTTCCCCGATGAACTGACGGACGAGCTGGCCGCGGTATGCTCCCACCGCTTTGCGCACGCCAACCTCCAGCACGCGCTCCGAGGATTGTGCTGTCGCGAGATTGGTGAAATTGATGATCGCCAGAAGCAACAGGAACACGGCAACCGCGCTGTAAGCGTAGATATGGGCTATGTCGCCGCTCGTGCTGCCGATGTTGGCGTAAAAATCGGAATGCAGGTGCACGTCGACGATGGGCTGCAATCCGTAGCTGACGTCATGGTTCATCTGCCTGTAAAGCTCACCCATCTGTCCTTGAACGATGGCGTTCATCTGCTCGACAATCCGTTCCCCGTCAGCTCCCATTCTGACACGCAAGTAGGTCGGATAGCTGTGGTCGTACCATCTCTTTTCCAGAGGGAACTGGTCCACACCAGTCCCTGAAGCGGCGGCCAGCAGGTCGAACCTGAGGTGGGAATTGGTCGGGAAATCGCGCACGACGGCGCGAACCACATGCTCTCCCTCGTTGAGCGGCCGGCCTATGGGGTCCAGGTCGCCGAAATACCGCTCTGCAGTGCTCTCCGAGAGCACGACCGCCTTGGGGTCGGCAAGCGCCGTCCTGGGGTCGCCGTGCACGAACTCGAAACTCAACACGTCGAATAGCTCCGGGTCCGCCCAGAAGAATCGATCATCGAAATAGACGTCGTTGCCGACCCGCACTACCGGCTTGACTCCCCCCACGAACAAGGGTTGCCACACCCGGCTGACCGCTTCAACCTCGGGGACCTGCTCGCGAAGGGCGGCCGCCAGGGCGGCTGGGGCGATCGGTGCCTTTCCGTCAAAACTTTCCGAGCGCATCTCCACGACGACGCGGAAAATGCGCTCCGCTCCGTGGTGAAACCGGTCGTAGCCGAATTCGTGGCGGACGAAGAACAGGATGAGCGCGAAACCCGCCATGCCGATTGCCAGGCCCGCTGTATTGACCGTTGCATACAGTTTCTGCCGGCGGAGGTTGCGCAGGGTAATCAGGAGGTAGTTGCGCAGCATGGTCAGCACTTTCCCTCGAGCTCTATCCTGCCGTCCAACAGATGCGCCACCCGGCTGCCGTAGCCGGCGTTCTTCTCCGAGTGCGTCACCTGAACGATCGTCGTGCCCTCGTCGTTCAGCTCCCGCAGCATGGCCATCACCTCTTCCCCCTGCATGGAGTTGAGGTTGCCCGTGGGCTCGTCGGCGAGGATCAGCGCCGGTCGTCCGATCAGGGCGCGGGCGACGCCGACGCGCTGCTGCTCGCCGCCGGAGAGCTGGTGCGGGAACAGGTCTTTCTTGACGACCATCTGGAAGCGGTCGAGCAACTCGCTCACGCGCGCCCTGCGCTCGGACCTCTTCACCTGCTGGTAGAGCAGGGGCATCTCCAGGTTTTCGTACACCGTCTGCTCGTCGATCAGGTGGTAGGCCTGGAAGACGAAGCCGATGTGCCGCCGGTGCACCTCGGTGCGCTCTTTCTCGCTCAGTCCGCTCACCTGCTTGCCGAGAAACCGGTACTCGCCGGCAGTCGGCTCGTCGAGCATGCCCATGATGTGCAGCAGCGTCGACTTGCCGGCGCCGCTCGGCCCCATGATCGACAGGAACTCCCCCGCCTCGACCTCGAGGTTCACGTGTCGCAGCACGTAGGTCTTGAAGGAGCCGGACCGGTGGTATTTCTCGATGTCGCGCATCTCGATCACGGCGGTTTCCTTTCGGTGGTTACTGCGTGTGCAGGGTCCTTGCGGGGGTCAGGGTCCCCCGTATCGCCCCGGTGGACCGCTTCGCCAACGAGGCTTTCGCCGCCTTCTCGCTTCTTCCAGAACCAGCTCACGGTAAGGATCACTACTCGTACCTGAGGGCGTCGGCCGGGTTGGTCCGCGCCGCCAGCCAAGTCTGCCCGCTGACAGCGGCCAGGGCGACGGCGAGGACGCCGGCGCCGGCCAACGCGAACCAGGCCGGGCTCTGGTCGATGCGGTAGGCGTAGAAGGCGAGCCAGCGGTCGAGGACCAAGGAGGCGACGGGCCAGGCGATGGCGTTTGCGGCAATCACGAGCCACCCGAACTCGCGCGACATCATCATCATTACGCTACCGGTGGTGGCCCCGAGGACCTTGCGGATGCCGATTTCCCGGGTGCGCCGTGCGGCGGCGAGGGCGGCGAGCCCAACGAGGCCCATGCAGGAGATGATCAGGGCGATCGCGCTCATCCACTTCATGACAGTCCCGACGCGACGCTCGGTCTCATGTGCCCAATAAAAATTATTGTTGAGGAAACTCACCCCTTGTAATTCCTGCTCGGGCAGAACCCGCTTCCACAGCGCCTTCACCTCCTCGACCGACGTGGGCAGGTCGCGGTGGTCGAGCCGGAACACAATGCTTTCGTACTCGTCCATTCTACGAAACCCGCGCACTAAATAGGACGTGGTCAGGAAGACCGGCCCCACTGCATAGCGGAAGTCCTCGTAGTGGAAGTCCTCGACAATGCCGATCACCGGCATCGATTCATTACCGTAATCGGGAAACGTCAGAAAGCGGCCGACCGGGTTTTCGGGTCCCAGGAGGCGGGCGGCGGTCTCGTTGATGAGGATGCCTTGCCGCTGACCCGGCTCGTTGTTCTGGGCGAAGTCCCGGCCTGAGATGAGATCGATCCCCATGACTTGCAGGAAACCCGGACCTACCTGAAAGGGCTTGGCAAGGATGGATTTCTCGCCAAGCTGGAGTTGTGTGAGGTTCGACCCACCAGCGCCAGGTGGTGTTTCGGCCCCGGCCACTCCCTTGACCAGTCCCGGTCGGGAGTCGATTTCGCCGGCGAGCCGCTCGATCTGCAAAACGTCGACATCGCCGAAGACCCTTGTCCTAACCACCCGGTCGCGGTCGAAACCCAAGTCCTTGGTGAGCATGAAGTCCAGTTGTCGCTCCATGGTGATCGTCACGACGACGAGGAAGGTCGACAGGGCGAATTGCAGAAGGATCAGACCGCGGCCGACAAGGCCGCGGCCAAGCTGTGGGCCCTTTCTGGAGAGAGCCTGAACCGGGTGCAGGCGGGCGATGACCAGGGCGGGGTACAAGCCGGAGAGTAAGCCGACTAACAAGGCCAGGGTCAGGGCGGCTGTCCCGGTCTCGAGGGACAGCCACTCAAGTTCGAGCTGTCGATGTACGACTTGGTTGAAGGACGGAAGGAGCAATTCAGCCAGGGCCATGCCACCGGCAACGGCGATCAGACTGACGACGATGGCTTCGGCAAGGAACTGGTTGGAGAGCTGGGGTCGAGTGGCCCCGATCGCCTTGCGCAGGCCGACCTCGAGAGTGCGGGACATGCCTCGGCCAAGGGCGAGGTTGACGAAGTTGATGGCGGCGATCAGGAGCACGACAGCGGCCAGCCCGGCCAGCAGAAAGCAGTGCTCGATCTTGCCGCGGCCCACGGCGGCTGGTCCAAGGATTTCCGGCCCGAAGTGAGCGTCCTTGAAGGGTACCAGTTTAAGTGAGGCCTTCCTGTCCCCGAGACCGTACTGGGTGCCCAGTTGCGCCAGCCGCGTTTCAAACTCAGCCGGATTCACGCCCCCTTCCAGCTCGATAAACAGTCCCGGTGCACCGAGGAAACGAAGTTCTTCGGCGGTTTTTTCGGGAACGATCACCTCCAAATGCAGTATGGAAGGCCCGGGCAGGGGAGCAAGCACTCCGGTGATGATGCGCTCAACCCCTATGGTCTCCTTGGGTGCACCAAACCTGTCGCGCTCGACATGGTTCAGCCGAATACGTTCTCCCAGCATGGCGTGAACTGGGATATCGGAGCCGAAGTACTTCCGCGCCGTCCCGTGGGCGAGGACGACACTGTGAGGCTCGTCGAGGGCGGTTGACGGGTCACCGGCGGCCAGCGGAAGGGTGAACAGGGTGAGGAAGGCCGGATCGACAGCCAGAAAACGCCCCTCGAAGCTCGACTCGCCGTAGGAGACCTTGCCCTCAACAAGGTGCATGTGGACCGATTCGCGGATGCCGGCTACGGTCGTGCGCACCGCATCGCGCAGCTCGGAACGCAGGTATGTCATCTTGTAGTTATGCCGTTGGGATTCAGAATAAATCAGAAAGATCCGGTCCCCCTTTTCGTGCCATGAGTCGTAGGAGGTCTCGTGCCGCACGAACAGCAGACACAGCACCACCACCGCCAAGGCCGCGGACAGTCCGACGGCGTTGATCAGCGAGATCCCCTTGTTGCGTCCCAGCACGCGCAGGGCAATGATCAGGTTGCTCTTCCACATGGTTTGCTCCTTTTAGTTTCCCGGGCCTCCTGGGACCCCGCCTCTCCCGGCTCCAGCGCTCCCTGACGAAGTTCTCGTTCGATCCCTTCTCCTACTCGTATCTCAATGCATCCGCCGGGTTGGTTCGCGCCGCCAGCCAAGTCTGCCCGCTGACAGTGGCCAGGGCGACCGCGAGGACACCGGCGCCGGCCAGAACGAACCACCCCGGACTCTGGTCGATGCGGTAGGCGTAGAAGGCGAGCCAGCGGTCGAGGACGAAGAAGGCGACGGGCCAGGCGATGGCGTTGGCGGCCACCACGAGCCACCCGAACTCGCGCGACATCATCATCAGCACGCTGCCGGTGGTAGCCCCGAGGACCTTGCGGATGCCGATTTCCCGGGTGCGCCGCGCCGCGGCGAGGGCGGCGAGCCCGACGAGTCCCATGCAGGAGATGGCCAGGGCGATTGCGCTCATCCACTTCATGACAGTCCCGACGCGCCGTTCCTCCCGGTATTCCTCTGCAAAGGACTCGTCGAGGAAGCGCACGCCGTGTAATTCGTAATCCGGCAGAGCCCGCTTCCACAGCGCCTTTACCTCTTCGACCGCCGCGGGCAGATCGGCGCGGTCGAGGCGGAGCAAGGTGTTGTGAAAGAACCAATCGCCCCGCATAAGCGTTGTCAGGAAGGCTGGCCCTATGGAATGGCGCATGTCCTCGAAGTGGAAATCCTCGACTATGCCGATTACCGTCATCGGTTCGTCATCACCCTGGGAAGCCGTCAAGGTGCGGCCGATCAGGTCTTCGGTGCCGAAGAAGCGCGCGGCGGTCTCGTTGAGCAGGACACCGTGCGGAAGATTAGAGTCGAAGCCCTGACCAGAGAGCAACTCGATACCCATAACCCCCAGGAAGTTTGGACTTACGTAGAAGGGCTTGGCGCGGAGCACTTTCTCACCGGACTGGAGTGGTTTGGGGCGAAGGCCGCCAGAGCCAGGTGCTGCCGAGGCACCTGCGACTCCTTGTACAAGTCCCGGACGAGAATTGATCACGTGAGCGAGGCGCTCAATCTGCAAAGCATTGAGACCGCCTCCAGCCAGCACGACCCGGTCGCCGTCGAAGCCCAAATCCTTGGTTTGCATGAAGGCGAGCTGTCGCTCCATGGTGATCGTCACGACGACGAGGACGGCCGACAGAGCAAACTGCACGACAATCAGACCGCGACCGAGCAGACCGCGACCGGGCTGAGGCGTCTTCCGGGCAAGTGCCCGAACGGGATGGAGCCGCGCGATGACGTGGGCCGGATACAAACCCGAGAGAACGCCGACCACCAAGGCCAGGGTCAAGGCACCTGTCCCCGTCTCGACTGAAAACCACTCGATCTCCAGCTGCTGATGCACGACCGCGTTGAACGTCGGCAGCGCCACTTCGGCGAGGCCCATGCCAACGACGATGGCGATCAGGCTTACCACGATTGCTTCGGCGAGGAACTGGTTGGAAAGCTGGTGGCGTGTCGCGCCGATCGCCTTGCGCACCCCGACTTCCAAGGTTCGCGTCATGGCGCGGCTCATGGCGAGGTTGACGAAATTGATGGCAGCGATCAGCAGCACGACCGCGGCCAGCCCCGCCAGCAGATAGACATGCTCGACCGTGCCAACACCAAAGCTGGCGGGTCCCGTTATACCAGGTCCCAGGTGAGCGCCCGCAAAAGGTTGCAACTTCAATCGGTCCCGCACGATCAGGGGCTCCAGCCGGGTTTCCACTTCGGCAGGCTCTACGCCCTCTTCGAGTTCAACAAAAAGCCCGGACACGCCCCTTAATTTCAAAGCCTTGGCCGTTACTGAGGGCACGAGTACGTCTAGCCACAGAATGGAAAGCCCCGGCAGGGGTGCCAGCACTCCTGTGACGGTACGGTCCACCTCGATGGGCGTCTCCTTCGGTGGCGAGGTCGAGTAGTCCCACTCGACGGTGTGCAGCCGGATGCGCTCGCCCACCATGGCGTAGGCTGGCACCTCGGGGCCGAAGTACTTCCGCGCGGTCTCGTGGGCGAGCACAACGCTCTGCGGATCGTCGAGGGCGGTCGCCGCATCGCCCGCAGCCAGCGGCAAGGTGAACATGGTGAGAAAGGCCGGATCGACAGCGAGGAAGGGCTCACCAAAGTTTGCATCGCCATACGAGACTTGCCCGTATCCCGACCTCACGGAAACCGATTCGCGGATGCCGGTGACTTTAGTGCGCACGTCCTCGCGCAGACTGTAACCTGTCATCGTGGAACGATTGAAGTCGGAACCGGGTTTTGGCTCTATCAGTTCACGATAGATGACGAATATTCGGTCCCTTTTTTCGTGCCATGAGTCGTAGGAGGTCTCGTGCCGCACGAACAGCAGACACAGCACCACCACCGCCAGGGCGGCGGACAGTCCGACGACGTTGATCAGCGAGATCGCCTTGTTTCGCCCCAGCACGCGCAGGGCAATGGTCAGGTTGCTCTTCCACATGGTCCCGTTCCTTGCAGTTCCCCCGGTCCCCTTCAGCGCTCCCCGGCGATGTTCTCGGTCACGATCCTGCCGTCGAACAGGTGGATGACCCGGTGGGCGAAGTCGGCGTAGGCCGGCGAGTGCGTCACCATCACCACCGTGGTGCCGTTCCGGTTCATCTCGGTGAGCATCTCCATGACCTCGTCTCCGTGGCGCGAGTCGAGGTTGCCCGTCGGCTCGTCGGCGAGCACCAGTTTCGGCTCCGAGACCAGCGCCCTCGCCACCGCCACGCGCTGCTGCTGGCCGCCTGACAGCTGCTGCGGAAAGTGCTTGCCGCGGTGGGTGATCTGCATCCGGTCGAGGATGGACCTCACCCGCTCCCGGCGCTCCCGGCCCGGCAGGCCCATGTAGAGCAGGGGCAGCTCGACGTTCTCGTGGACGGTCAGCTCGTTGATCAGGTTGTAGGACTGGAAGACGAAGCCGATGGTCCCCTTGCGAAGGTTGGCCCGCAGGCGCTCGGAGTAGGTCGAGACCTCTTCCTCCAGCAGCCAGTACTCCCCCCCGGTCGGGTTGTCGAGCAGGCCGAGCAGGTTGAGCAGCGTCGACTTGCCGCAGCCGGACGGCCCCATGACGGCGGCGAACTCCCCGTCGGCGATCTCGAGGTTGACGTTGTCGAGGGCGGTCGTCTCCACCTCCTCGGTGGTGTAGACCTTGCGCAGCCCCACGGTGCGGATCAGCGTTGCCTTGCCGTTTCCGGTGTGCGCCGCGTGTTCGGTCATCTTTCCTCTTCTCCTTCCGTGCGCGCTTACCGCATCACCAGCACGTCGATGTTTTCCCCGAAGCTCTCGTAGCTCGAGGTGATTACCCGCTCCCCAGGCTCGAGTCCCTCCAGCACCTCGTAGACCCGGGGGTTCTGGCGCCCGAGCCTGATGGAGCGCCGCGCCGCCCGATCGCCGGATGCGTCGAGCACGTAGGCCCAGTGGCCCCCGGTCGACTGGTAGAACCCGCCGCGCGCCACCTGCACCGCCTCCTCGAGGTTGCCCAGCTCCAGGCGGACGAGCAGGCTCTGGCCCCGGCGTATCCCCCCGGGCGCTTCCCCGTCGAACAGGAGGTCGACCTCGAAACCCCCCTCCCTGACCTCGGGGTAGACCTTGCTGACAACAAGGCCGTACGGCTGTTCGCCGCTGTCGAAGCTGCCCCGCTGCCCGCGGCCGACGCGGCCGATGTAATGCTCGTCGATGGTTGCCCGCACCTTGAAGCCCTCGGTCATGTCGATCTGTCCAAGCCGCGCTCCCGCGCCCTTGCTCTCTCCGACCTCGGCGTCCAGCGAGGTCAGCTGCCCGGCCACCGGGGCTCGCACCGTCAGGTTGTCCAGCCGCCGCCGGACGATCGCGAGATCGCGCCCGGTGCGCTCCACCGCCGAGACCAGCTGCGCCACCCTGCTCGCCGCCAGCAGCGAGTCCTGGGTGAGGGTCTCGCGGGTCAGCGCCATGCGGCGGGCGCTGTATTCATACTCGTCGCGCAGGCGCTCGTACTCCTGGCGTGACATGATGGCGGCCAGATCCTCCGCCGGCAGGTCCCGGTAACGCTCGAAGTTGCGCTTGTCGACGGCGAGCCGGTACTCGATCTCCATCAGCGCCTTGCGCGAGGCCAGCAGATTCTGCTCCATGGTCAGCCGGCCGTTGAGCAGCTCCTCCCTGCTGCGCTCCAGCCCGGCCTCCTGCTGCAGGATGGTCAGCTCGAGGTCGGGGTTGGCGAGGCGCAGCAGCGGGTCTCCCACGGCAACCCCGGTCCCCTCCTCGGCGAACACCTGCACCACCTGGCCGCTCTCCAGGGCGTCGAGGTACACGGTGCGCAGCGGCGCCACCGTGCCCCGCACCGGGATGTACTCCAGGAACGGGCCGAGCTCGACCGCCGACAGGGTCAGCCTTTCGCGCTCGACGTTCAGCCTGCGCACCCCGAAATCGGCGAGCAGGGCGTAACCGCACAGACCGGCCAGCAGCAGGACCGCGGCGCCCAGGGCGACCCGCCGCGGGGTGAAGCGCCGCTTCTCGAGTCTGCGGTCCATGCCGAGGCCGCCCCCATGGCGGGTGCTGCCGGGGTCGGATTCGGCAGGCTCGACCCTGCTCTTGGGGAAGATCCGGATATTCGCAGGCATGATATTTTCACCTGTATCTTGACGCAGTCCTTGATTCCGCCGAAGCAAGATGCGTGCTATGTCACCTAACCTTCTGGAAAACAACGGGATGAAACGAATCGTCCCGACGGAGGGGAGGCCCCTGGCCGTCCGCTGGCGATACACCGGGTGTCCGCTGGCGTACACCCGGAACCCTGTCAGGGCATGCTTCCAGCCCTTGCAAGTGGCCGCTGCGCGACCCCCGGGCTCGTCAATTTCAAAGCCTCCCGGCTCGAGCGCTGGAATTTCCGCATTTCCAAGCCTGGCCTCCGTTCGGGGGCACTTCCACGGCCGCAGCCGGAAGCGCCCTGGCCCGCATGCTGAAGTGCGGTGTCTCGAATCCATACCTGAACTTTTTGCCCCGATACCTTCCCGGTGCCGGATGGCCGGGGCCGTCCCGGGAGGCGGTACTCCCCGGCGGCCCCATCAAAGCCGATTCGCCGAAACCAGCGGCCCGGCCCGCCTGAGCGACTGAGCGAATTTCCCGGGACCCCTCTTCCATGCCTGAAGCCGCCCCTCTCATCCTCGTAGTCGACGACGATCCCGATGTCCTCGTCGCCGCCCGCCTGCTGCTCAAGCAGGAGGGGTACCGGGTGCGGACCGAGAGCGATCCCGGGACCATTCCCGAGGCCCTGGAAAAGGAAGCGCCCGCGGTCGTCCTCCTCGACATGAACTTCAACCAGGAGGCGACAAGCGGCAGGGAGGGGTTTTTCTGGCTGCGGCAGATACGCGAGCAGGACCCGGCCGCCGTCGTCCTGCTGATGACGGCGTACGGGGACGTCGAGATGGCGGTGCGCGCCATCAAGGAGGGGGCGGTCGACTTCGCCCTGAAGCCCTGGCAGAACGAGAAGCTGCTCGCCACCGTGTCCGCGGCCGTCGAGCTGCACCGCTCGCGGCGGGAGGCGGGGCGCCTGCGCTCCCGGCAGCAGCGGCTGTCAGCGGACCTCGACCGGCCGTTCGCCGAGATCATCGGCGAGGCCCCGGTCCTTGAGGAGGTTTTCCGCACCGTCGCCAAGGTGGCGGCCACCGACGCCAGCGTCCTCATCCTCGGGGAGAACGGGTCCGGAAAGGAGCTGGTGGCGCGCGAGATCCACCGCCGCTCCCAGCGCGCCGGCGAGGTCTTCATCCCCGTCGACATGGGCTCCCTGAGCGAAACCCTGTTCGAGAGCGAGCTGTTCGGCCACGTCAAGGGGGCCTTCACCGACGCCCGCAGCGACCGCGCCGGCCGCTTCGAGATCGCCTCCGGGGGCACCTTGTTCCTCGACGAGATCGGCAACCTGCCGGTGTCGCTGCAGGTCAAGCTGCTGGCAGCCCTGGAGAACCGGCGGATCGTCCGCGTCGGAGCCAACCACCCGGTGCCGGTGGACGTGCGCCTGATCTGCGCCACCAACAGGCCGGTCGACGAGATGGCCGCGTCAGGCAGCTTCCGCCAGGACCTCCTCTACCGCATCAACACCGTGGAGATCCGCCTGCCGCCGCTGCGCGAGCGGCCCGGCGACATCCCGCTGCTCGCCCGTCACTTCCTCGGCCGCTACCGCGCCAAGTACCGCAAGGCCCTGGACGGGCTGACCGCCGAAGCGCTCGCCCACCTGCGGGCCTACGCCTGGCCGGGGAACGTGCGGGAGCTGCAGCACGCGGTGGAGCGCGCCGTCATCATGAGCGAAGGGGAGCGGCTGACCGCGGCGGACTTTCCGCTGACCTCGGCCCCGCCCCCCGGAGAGAGCCTCGCCTTCGACAGCTACAACCTCGAGGAGGTGGAGCGCGAGGTGATCGCCCGGGTGCTGCGCAGGCACCAGGGCAACGTCAGCCGGGCGGCGCGGGAGCTCGGACTGACCCGCACCGCCCTTTACCGCCGCATGGAGAAGCATGGCCTCTGAGGCCCGGAAGCTGACGAGTCTCCCGAGCAGCCTGGTTCAAGGCTGCCGCACCTTCCGCGCCCGAATCCTCCTACGCGTCCTCCTTCTGGGCGTCACCCTTTGGCTGCTGTTCCACATGACGGCTGAAGGATGGAGCTACCCTGCCGTAACCGCCACCGGCCTCCTCCTCTACCAGGTCTTCGGCCTCGTCCGTTTCGTCGACCGCACCAACCGCGAGCTGGCCCGCTTCCTCGCCGCCATCCGCTACGCCGACTTCTCGCAGACCCTCGGCGCCGGGGGTCTCGGCTCCTCCTTCGACGAGCTGAAGACGGCGTTCAACGAGGTGCTCGACGCCTTCCGCCTGGCGCGGGCCGAAAAGGAGGAACAGGCACGCTACCTGCAGACCGTGGTGCAGCACATCGGCGTCGGCCTGCTCGTGTTCGACGGAAACGGCAGGGTGTCGCTGATCAACAACGCCGCCAAGCGCCTTCTGGGGGTGCCCCGGTTGGGCGAAATCGCCGCTCTCGCACGCGTCAGTCCCGGCCTTGCCGCCACCCTGAAGAACCTGGGTCCCCGGGGCCGCGACCTGGTGCGCTTCGGGGAGACCCAGCTCGCCCTGCACGCCTCGGTGTTCCGCACCGGGGACCGCGAGCACACCCTGGTGGCGCTCCAGGACATCGGTCCCGACCTCGACGAGAAGGAGACGGAGGCCTGGCACAACCTGATCCGCGTTCTCACCCACGAGATCATGAACTCCATCACCCCGATCGCCTCGCTGGCCGCCACCGCCGACGGCATGCTGAAGGAGGGGGGCCCTGATGGCGAGACCGCCGAAGACATCCGCACCGCGGTCGGCACGATTCAGCGGCGTAGCGAGGGCCTGTTGCAGTTCGTCGAGACCTACCGCGGGCTCACCCGGGTGCCGGCGCCTTCGTTCGAGATCGTGCCGGTGGCCGGGCTTTTCGCCCGCGTCGAGCAGCTGCTGGGGCCGCAGTTCGCGGAGTCGGGTGTCGAGCTGCACACCCGGGTCGATCCCCCCGGCCTCGAGCTCACGGCGGATCCCGGCCAGGTCGAGCAGGTCCTCATCAACCTGCTGAGCAATGCCCGCGAAGCCACAGAGAGCGGGGACGGGGGGCGCGTCGACCTGAGCGCTCACCTGGTGCGTGGGAAGGTGGTCGTCGAGGTCGCCGACAACGGGCCGGGGATCGTCGAGGAGGCCCTCGGCAAGCTCTTCATCCCCTTCTTCACGACCAAGCAGAACGGCTCCGGCATCGGACTGAGCCTGTGCCGCCAGATCATGAGGCTCCACCGCGGCTCCATCTCGGTGCGCACGCGACCGGGGGAGCGGACGGTGTTCTCGCTGCGCTTCTGAGTTGATCAGATCATGGCAAGGATACCTGAGGCAGTGAAAAAAACCGGGGGCCAGAACGGGGGCGGTTGCCAAGCCGAACGGACGACTTTCGTGCTGAGACGGCTCCCCGTGGCAGTTACCCGGATTCGGAGATTTTCAGGCGGCCTCGTCCTCGGCATTATAAAGGATCCGAAAGCCCCCCTTCAGTGCCTGATCCCCGGGCTCTGCAAGCCGTCCATTTCGGATATCCGGGGTACCTCTTTGCGGTTGTGACGCATTAGCCCGATCTTCGATTTCCGGTGCCGACTTGCATGAATTCTCTACGGCCAGGCTTTACCTGTGCATTGGTTCCGTTCAACTGAGAGAACAATTTTGAGCCTCCTTGCCAACTACGTAAAAATCGCGGTTCGGATTGCACTTGCGCAGAAGGGGCAATCGGCGATCAATGTGTGTGGACTTTCGGCAAGCTTGGTACTTGCCTCGCTCGTAATTACGTACGTGGATTACGAAACACAGTTCAATTCCCAACACACCGACTTTCAACGAATTCACCGTGTTCTCCGAGTATCCCAATCTGGGGGAGCAGCCAATGTCAGCACGGGCGTATCCGGTGCTTTGGCGGAAGCAGCGCAAGGAAGCATTCCTGAAGTGCAGGCTGCAACGCGAGTGTGGGACGGTACTGGGATGGGACCTCGTTGGATACGCCGCGGCAACGAAACACTGTCGGTAGACCATTGGGTCGTCGATGAAAACTTCCTTGAAGTGTTTGACTTCCCGCTTCAGGAGGGAGAGATGTCGGGAGTCCTTCGACATCCTTGGTCTCTTGTTGTCACCAGAGATCTGGCGTCGAGGCTGTTCGGAGAGGAGGATCCTATCGGTAAGTTGGTCAATCTTGAGCATGTTTGGTTCGGTGGGGAGTACATGGTGACCGGTATTCTCGCCAGCTTGCCAACGCAATCGACCATGCAATTCGATGCTCTCTCCTCGACCATCCCGGATTCCGGGACAGCCTACCACGCATGGGAAGACTGGAGCGATCACCTCTCATGGATTCCCGTGCAAACCTGGTTAAAAATTGGGCAGGGGGATGAGAGTGCTGTAGAAGAAGAACTAAATGCATTAATGGCAAGCCATCTTGGCCCTGAAACTACTGAGACAGACGCTTATCGACTGCAAAATTTAACTCGAATCCACCTGTACGGGACAATGGATTATGGTACGAGCCTGGTGTGGGAGGAAGCTTCGACCGGGCCTGATATCCGTGTAATCTACGCAGCCATCATCGTTGTGATGATGGTAATGCTCATCGCCTCGGCTAATTTCGCGAATCTGGCGATTGCCCGCAGTGTATCACGTACACCTGAAGTGGGGCTTCGTAGGACGATTGGAGCTGGCAAGTGGCAGGTCTTCATACAGTTCACAATTGAATCAGTTATTCTCGCATTCATCGCGCTTGCTGTATCCGTTCCTGCTGCAAAGTTGCTCTCTTCTGTCTTCGCGGAACTGATTGGTAGCGAGTTCGAGGTTTCTCTAGGAACTGTATTGACGACTATGCCTCGGCTATGTGTCGCCGCGCTCTGTCTCGGCGTTCTTAGCGGGGTTTATCCATCGGTACTCCTGTCCCGACTTGGGCCGAATGAAGCGTTACGTGGGAACCACTTGCATGGTTCGCGGAAAGAGTATCTTCGCGCCGCAGTATTGACATTTCAGTTTGCTGCGTCGGTTGTGCTCGTGATCGTGGCGGGGGCGATGTCAACGCAGGTAGACTTCGTGAAGAATGTGGACCTTGGTTATGAAGAGGACAACGTGGTTTTGCTCCCACTATTCGAAGATGGCCGTGGTGCAGGTTCTCACGGCGACGCAATGGTCCAAAATTACCGCAACATCAAGAGATTGTTCCTGGATCTTCCTTCCGTCGTCGCAACAAGTGCGGTGCATACGCAGACAGGTCTGGGAGGTCCGACAGAATTCCTGCGCTCAGTCCTGAATCCGGATGGGATACGGGTGAAATTCCTGGGGGTTGACGAGGATTTTCTTAACACCTACCAAATTCCACTGGTCGAGGGAAGGAATTTCCGCAACAATATGTCGACAGACAGGACAGCAGCCTTCATTGTCAACAAGACTGCGGCAGAGATTCTTGGTGGAGAGACGGCCATTGGGGAACAGGTATCGCTTGGGAACCGGAGTGGATTGGTTATCGGTGTAGTCCGGGATTTCCATAACAGGAGCCTTCACACAGGTATCGGGCCCGTTGTAATGGCTATGAGAGAGTCACTGTGGAACACCCTTGCTGTTCGCCTCACTGGCGATGCTCTCCCGTCCGCCATCGATCATCTCAAAACGATCTGGGAGGAAGTCCTTCCTGAAAGACCTTTCCGCTATGTTTTCCTGAGCGACATGATTGCGGAGCAGTATCGGGCCACCGAACGTTTCGCAAAGCTCTGTGCCTGGTTGGCGGTTTTGGCAACCATGATTGCGTGGATAGGATTCTACGGTCTTCTCTCGTATTTAATAGAGCGGCGGCGTAAGGAGATAGGTGTACGAAGGGTACTTGGTGCATCCAATCGCGTGATAGTTCTGCAGTTAGCCCTTACGTACACCAAGCCCGTTTTCTACGGAACTCTGATAGGCAGCCCGTTAGCCCTGCTTGTCATCCAGTGGTTGAGGTCCGACTTCGCATATAGTGCCGATATCGGATGGTTGCATTACGGGGGCGGGATCTTCACAATCCTGTTCATCGCGGTGGTCACCGTGGTCTACTACGGTCGACAGTCCCTACGGAAGGATCTGATCTACTTATTCAAACAGGATTAAGTCGCGTTTTTCCCGTGAAATCGGGGTAACCTCAGTCCCATTTCGCCGCCGATGTCCGAACGGGGAACCGGTTATCCAGAAGGGAAATGGCTCGAAACTACGGGCGTTACAGGCGCTGGTTCATGGCTTGGGCGGGCGCCAAGGACCAAATCGCCGCTCAGGTTGAGCGATGTCTTGTGGAAATAGTCGATATGCTCGCTTCCAGTCCCCTTCATTCTCTTCTTCTGCTGCCTGCGCCATGGACTGGATGGCCATCCCAAACCACCAATAGCGGCTTCGTCGCTTGAGATCATCGGAGGCCTGGGAATAGCTTCCCAAGACTTCGTCAACGAAGGTTTCCCCCCGCTCCCAAAAAAACCCAAAGTCGAACGCCGGGTCCCCAACTGCCACGTCGCCAAAATCGATTACTCCACCGAACTTGGTCCCATGGCATAGGATATGGTCAAATTCAATGTCAGCGTGAATGACCTTCATGGGGCTGCCTTCCAAAGAAGAAAGAAACGACGTCAGCTGCGTAAGAGCGTCATCGCAATAACCCTTCTCCGCCTTGTTCAGGTCCCCCCTTCGGACCATCTGGGAATAGGAATGACGAATCAAGCCAAATTCTTCAACGAGATTCCTCTCCTTCGGCAACCCTAGTGCCAAAGCTTCGTCTATTGGAAAACGGTGGACTTCGTCAAGTACCCCAGCTACGCCTACCGCGATCTCTCGTATTTGTTCCTGAGTCATATTCGTCCACTTTTCAAGCGTTAGAGGTTCACCGGGCAAAAGCTTGTAACCCGCAACCCTGAAAAGCTTGTCTACGTATGTGTAGTCAGGAACGAGGAGATCTGCGCGTCCCCTGAGACTTCCGAGGAAGCGAATCTCCCGGTCCAGGGGCTCATGGGTTACTTTGTGGGACGAGAAACGAAATACCAGTGCGTTGTCGAGGATAACAACGTCATGGTCGCATTCGATGAGGCAAGCATCGACCCACCTGACCTCAGGCCAGATAGTTTGAAGCTGCTTGAGACGACTATCCAGATCCATAAAAGTTGTGCATCGAACTAAATTGCGCAGGCGCCAAACGTCTCAGTGCCCCCCAAACCGGGTTGTCGAATGGCTGCCAGCCCCCACCCGGCTTTTCGCGGCCCTGTTGCCGCAGATGGAACCGGAGACCGCTGCCCTGTAACCGACGGACCGGAGTTGGAGTGGTTGCGAATTACCCGACTGGGGGTACGGCAACCGGCCTGCCGGTCTTTCCTGCCTCGTGAATCGCCTCGACGACTCGTAGAGACTGCAGACCGTCGAGGCTGTGCGAATCCACCCGGGGACCTCCCTCGACGACCTTCTTCCCCTGGATTGCATCCACAAAGTACTCCGTCGACGATCCTTGGTGAGAGAGATTTTCGACAGTTTTCCATCCAGAGTGCTGGGCCATTGTGAAAAGAAGGTCGCGTTCAAGGCGGAAACTCTTCCGTGAGCTGTAAACCGTGACCTCATCCCCGTATTCGTCACAGTTCCTGATACACAGCAGGTGCCCGCACAATCCGCCGGAAAAATCAAGCCGCACGTCGACGAATTCCTCGACTCCCCCTGCCTCTTCATAGTCGACTGTCCCGGAGACGGCAACGATATCCTGTCCAACGAGCCAAGGCAGCACATCAAGGATGTGTACCGTCCGCGTATGCAACATACCTCCGTCTGCCAGATTGCCGCCGGCTCTGCGCTGAACCGCCGTTACGAACTGAATATCATCGAGACCAGGGGCCAACTGACCGCGGACATGCTCTGTGCTCCCCATGAAACGCCGGGTAAAAGCTGTCATGAAGAGGAGGTCACGTCAAAAGGTGTGTAAATGAGATCAGGCGGCCCGTTTCAACCTTCTCCTGGTGGATGTCTTTTCGTTCTTGATGGGCTTCCCATCCTGGTATTGTTGTCCGGCGTAGACGAGGGGCAGTAATTCGGGCGCATTGAGTTTTCGAAAGCGTTTTTCTGCCACCATCAACACGCGCCAAATCAGAGCGGTCGCTCCCTGAACCCGCTTGTAGCGCTTGCCGGCGTTGGTGCGCAGACGCACCGAAGCAAAGGGGCTCTCGACCGGATTGGTTGTGCGCAGGTGCTTCCAGTGCTCCCTGGGAAACTCGTAGAAGGTGACCATGCGCTCCCAGTCGCGTTCGAGGGTGGCTACCGCCTGCGGATACCGGTCGCGGTAGCGGCGGGCAAAGGTTGCCCGTCGTTTCTGCGCCTCTTGGCGCGTCTCCGCCGAAGGGATCTGCGTCAACAACGCCCGCGCTTTTCCCTGAACCTTTTTCGGCAGGTCATCGAGCACGTTGAGGATCTTGTGATTCCAGCAGCGCTGATGCGACGCCTGCGGCCACACCTGCTCGGTGGCGCTCCAGATAGGCAGACCCCCGTCGGCCATCAACAGCCGCGGGGCCCGCAGACCCCGATCGCGCAGGTCGCGCAGGACCTTCAGCCAGGACGCCGTCGACTCGCGGTAGCCGGGCCACACGGCCAGTACCTCCTTGCGACCGTCGCTCATGGCGCCGATGACGACCAGCAGAGCCGCCTTGTCCTTCTCCAGCCCGGCCTTGACGTAGATGCCATCCGCCCATGCATACACCAGCTCGCGGTCGTCGAGACGGCGCTCCCGCCAGGTCTCCAGCTCCTCCTCCCACTGCGCCCGCAGGCGGCCAATGGACGAAGCCGACAGGGGAGCGCCGTTGCCCAAAAGCCCCCGCAAAGCCAGTTCGAAGTCCCCCTGAGACAGCCCGTGCAGGTAAAGCTCGGGCAGCATCCGGGTCACCTCGTGGGTGCGGCGCAGGAACAGCGGCAGAATTCGACTCTCAAAGCGCTCTTCCAGTCCCCGAACGCGCGGCCGTCTCACCTGGATGGTGCCCGACATCAGCGACACCTGTCGCGGTTTGCCGTGTCCGTTGCGGGAGCCGGGGGTGGCGTCTACGGCGGTCCGTCGCTGGTAGCGCGTCCGTCCCAGAAACTCCGTCACCTCCTCCTCCAGAACCCGCTGCAACAAATCCTGGATCGAGGATCGGGCCCAGCTTTCCAACGTGGCGAACGTGGGCATGGACGGGGCTACAGATTCGAGGGTAGATTCTCTCATGGCGACTCTCTCCTTCCGTTGCCCGGCTGGCTACCGGGCGGTTTGTGGAAACTGTCTAATGGAAGGTTAGGGTCGCCTTTTCTCTATTTCCACACCTTTTGAAGGTATGGAGTTGACCCGATTTCGTGGACACTTCATTTCTTGAAAGAAAGGAGGGTGTCCAACCATGCCGAAATCCCATTCCCCTTATCCGCCCGAATTCCGGCAACAGATGGTGGAACTGGTACGGGCGGGTCGTAGTCCGGAGTCGCTGGCCAAGGAATTCGAGCCGTCCGGGCAGACGATCCGCAACTGGGTGATCCAGGCCGAACGCGATGAGGGGGTGCGCCGCGACGGCCCCTCCCGTCCGGAGCAGGAGGAATTGCGGCGCCTTCGCCGTGAGAACAAGCAACTGCGTATCGAACGGGAGATCCTGGCAAAAGCCACGGCCTGGTTCGCTCGCGAGGCCGACTCGGAGTCCGGCCCGTCTACGAGTTCATGAGAGCGCACCAGGCCGACTTTCCGGTGCTGACGATGTGCCGCGTGCTGAAGGTCTCCCCCAGCGGCTACTACGCCTGGTTGAAACGCCCGCCTTCGGGTCGCGCCCGGGCCGATGCCGTGCTCAAGGCACGTGTCGAGCAGATCCACCAACACTCCCGGGGCACTTATGGAGCGCCGAGGATCCGGGCCGAACTGGCCGAGGAGGGCCAAGCCATCGGTCGCAAGCGCATCGCCCGATTGATGCTTGAGCTCGGGGTGCGCGGGGTATGCGCCCGCCGCCGCCTCTCCACCACCCGTCGCGGCCGGCAGGGCCGGGTCGCCTCCGACCTGGTCAAGCGGGTGTTTTCGGTCTCCGGCCCGAATCGCCTGTGGGTTGCCGATCTCACCTACATTCCCACGAGGTCGGGGTTTTTGTATCTGAGCGTGGTCATGGACGCCTGGAGCCGCCGAGTGGTGGGCTGGGCCATGGCGAACCATATGCGTACGCAGTTGGTGCTGGACGCCCTTGACATGGCCCTGCACCGGCGCCGTCCCAAGAAAGTGATTCACCACTCCGACCACGGCAGTCAGTATACGGCCCTGGCCTTCGGGAAGCGCTGTCGCCAGGCCGGGGTACGTCCGTCGATGGGATCGGTCGGTGACTGCTTCGACAATGCTCTGTGCGAAAGCTTTTTCGCCACCTTGGAAAGGGAGCTGCTGGATCGTCATCGGTTTGCTACCCAGTCGCAAGCCCAGCGTACGGTTTTCGAATACCTGGAAGGCTGGTACAACCCCCATCGGCGGCACTCGGCCCTGGGACAACGATCTCCCATCAACTACGAGAGGTATCATTTATCAAGGGGTATAAATCCAAACGGAAAACTGTCCGTGAAATCGGGGTAACCTCAGTAGCTCCATGAAGAGACATTTTTGTGACTGGCTGAGAGCGGTCAATCCTTCGGCCTGTGCCACTGTTACTGTCGTTGGCTTGTCCACGAGAACGGGGATATGCCGTTCCAACGCCAGCTTGCATTGTTCAAAGTGGTATTGATTTGGAGTGCTGACGACGACACCGTCCAAGAGATCAGAGTCGAGCACGTCGCGGTAATCTAAACTGGTCCGGCTTGCGCTCAAGCTCCGGGGCAGGTTGTCCAACCGATCCTGTGAGATGTCACAGACTGCTGTTATCTCCACGTCCCCCCGATGGAGGAGATTCGGAAGGTGGTAATCAGAACAGAAACGTCCCACTCCTATAAGGCCGATTCTGATCTGCTTCATGGTGTCTTGCCAATCCCCAATACCCTAAATTGGGCTTAGCCCAAGTCGGGCGTGTTATGTTCCATGCTGTATTACATCTCAGCCCAGAAATACCCACTTTTACCGACTCAGAGGTACTATCCCCGAATGCGAGTCAGCGTCCCTCATGTTCGATACTCCAAAAGCAGCCTCTCACACGCCGCATCCTTATCCGCGATGCGCTGCTTACGTGCGACGCCCCAAAAGTGCTTCACCATCTTGGAGGAGAGGATAAAGCGCAGCCCATGAGTCTTCATAACCTGGGTCGCCAGTCCCATCGTGTCGTACACTTTTCCTCCTCCGCTTGCCTCGAAGTCGACACATGAAAACCCAATCTCCCGAGCGGTCAGCAAGAAGGCTTCTGTGTTCTTGATTAGACAGCACGACGGGTGGATACGGTCACCGAGAACGGCGGGCATGGGAAGGTGCTCAAGAGCCTTCCCGGGTTGAACGTCTTCAATATCGTCCTCCATCATGATGTTGATGAATTTTCTTGCGCCACCCTCGTCAAGAGAACCCCACGGCACTTCAGTCTCTCCGTCTTCTGTGAATCTCGCCTGAATAGCCCACACATCGTCTCCCGTCTCGGCTAACTCATTTGCCATCGTTGTCACAGTCTCATCCTGGACAAAAACAATATCGGCGTCCAAAAAGAGGAAATAATCACAGTCCGGGTAGGAAAGAACAAAATCGCGGAGATTCTCACCGTGATTGTTGCCAGGGGTGTTGCGGTCCCACTTTGTTTGTACGATTGGGATCTTCTTATCCTCAGCGAAAGCCGTCAAATGCTGCATCTTGTCGGTTGAATTGTTGTCCAGAATCGTCAGGCGGATTCCCTCAAGATCCCTATGTGTCGCGTACAGCGATCTCAGCAAAAGCTCAACAAAACAGGGTGTGTCCTGGTTGATCGTGATTGCCTCAATGTGGCGTGTAGGCATCTGATGCCTCCATACACGGGTTCAATGCAGGGTCCATACGAAAAACCGTCCGTTAAAAATCGGGTGGCCTCAAAGGTCGCGATGGTTCGGTAAAGCCTCTTGAATGTTTAGGAACTCAAGATACCAAGTGCCAGTGTGTACGGGCACGGTTAACCGAAGATAGGGCGCGAAAGCCCCCCTCTCGAGAACATCACTTCCTGTCCGAGTCATTTCCTTTTTCCCTGCATTCGGCTCGCCTGCCAGATCGTCCAGTTTCCGTTGCGGATTGACACCTTTCCATCGCCGGCAAACACAAGCAGGCGGTTGGCGGCCTTGTCGATGAAAAATCGGTCGTGGCTCACCACCACGAATCGCCCCAGGAAAGTCGATCAGCGCTCGTTCCATCACTTGCGTACACACGATGTCCAGGTGATTTGTCGGCTCATCCAGGAGCACAACCGACGCTCCTGAAAGCAGGGACAGAGCTAGGGCTACCCGTGCTTTCTGTCCTCCCGAGAGCGTTCCGATCCGCTGGTTCAGATCCATCTCCGCAAACTGCAACAACTGCAGAAACCTGTTCACCTGTCTTCGAGGCGCATCATTTGCCAGCCCAGCAGTATTCACTCTATGGGTCACCGTATCGTCCGGATCCAGCCCCTGGAGCACGTCGTTTAAATTTGCATACGCATTCCCATACTTCCACACTACCTGCCCCGCATCAGGAGGGACATCTTCCCCCAGCACCTTCAGCAGCGTCGTTTTTTCGCAACCATTGCGCCCTACCACCGCTAATCGATCCCCCCGACAAATCTTGAAATCCAGATCCTGAAACAGCACTTGCCCTCCGTAGACCTTGGAGATCTGCTTCACCTCGCACAGTTCATCTGCCACGGGGACGCCGCCGTAAAGGGCCGTAACAATTTTGTCCACTCTTCGGGGAGCAATCTTTTTCCCGATATTGGGCAGCCGGCGCTTGAGTGCCTTTCTCGGATTCTTGGCCGCCTCTTTCCGGTCGCGAATTGCTTCCGCCTCGTACGCCAATAACTCTCTTCTTCATGTTGGAACTGTCGTTCCAACTGCCTGATCCGGACCTGTTTTTTTCGCACGAATTCTACGAACCCGCCTTGGTAGTTTTGCAACCGGTAATTCTCGATCTCCACCACCCGGTTCACCACCCGATCCAGAAAATGACGGTCGTGAGATACCAGAATCACGGCCCCCTTGAAGTCCCCCAGCCACCCTTCCAGCCAGTCCAGTGAGGGGGTGCGCGCAATTCCTCCTGCTCCGGACGATCACCCAGTTGCGGATCGTCTGCCCGGACGGCTCGAATTCCTTGGCCAGCGACTCCGGGCTACGACCCGCCCGTACCAGCTCCACCATCTGTTGCCGGAATTCGGGCGGATAAGGGGAATGGGATTTCGGCATGGTTGGACACCCTCCTTTCTCTCTTCAAGAAATGAAGTGTCCACGAAATCGGGTCAACTCCAGAAACTGGTAAAGAGCCGCACCGATTCCTCTTTGCCGCGCTTTTCCGCCTGCGCCCGCGCCTGCTCCATCAGCGGCGCCCCGAGTTCGTGCAGCTTGGAGTTGGGTGCCTGGCCCAAGATAAACGTCAGGGCATACTCTTCGCACCCCTCGTGAACCTCCGGGGTGCTGAAGTGAGAGTCCCCCCGCAACGTGATCTGCACCTTGGGCCAAGCCGTGACAATCGCCGCGAAAACACGCCGCAGAATCGCCGCCGCTTCGCCGCCCTTGATGCGACGACCCCGGCGCAGAACGCCGTAATCAAGCGCCCCGAATGCCCTTCGTAGAGGTGCACGGGCATGTAGCAGTATTCTTTATGATAGGCGTTGAACAACGTCAGTTGCTGCGCCCCATGGGTGATATCCTCAGTGTCATCGATGTCGACGATGATCTTCTTCGGCGGCTTCTCGTAGGAAGCGATAAACGTGTCAAGCAACGAGCGTGCAAGGCGGTAGAGATCGCTGCGGCTGACTCGGTTCTCCAAACGAGACAGGGTCGGCTGACTGGCCAGATCCGGACCCGTCAACGGCGCCCGCTCGCAGGCGGCTTTCAGCCCCGGATCACAGCGCAGATCGTCGCTGTCATTGGCGTCTTCATAGCCGCAGGCGATCTGAAAGACGCACTGCCGCAGAAGGTCCTCGCTGCTATGGTCGATGTAACTGGGATGTCGCCGATCCGGCAACGCCGCCACCATACGCTTAAGGACGCCGGTGTGGGCTTCAGCCTTTCTCAGCAGCAGCAGGCCCCCATCGTGGGTAGTACAGCCCCCATCGAAATCGGCTTCAACTTTCTTGCCCGAAACCCTTGCAAACGACAGAGTGTGATGCCAATTTTCCATCGCGGTGTCCTCTCCAAATGGTTTGTTGTTTGGTCTACCCCTAACTTAGGGATAAACAACCATTTATATAGGGGACATCGCCTTTTTTATGAATAATTCAGGTTAGAAATCAGCCAGAAGAAGGGCGGGAACACCATCACTTTCTTTGTCTTCACTTGCAGTTTAACGGCAAGGCTCAATGGCGGCACGAATTGCCAAGGGCCTTCCGAATATTACCATAAACCCCCCAAGTATTGCCACAGGTTCGCCGTCCATTGCAGCCGTTTGTTACCCTCGCTCGTTTCCACTACAGTTCTTTCGACATCCACACACAGGGAATGTCGACTCCAGTTCTCTGCGAAGTGTGAATGAACGCCTCCGCTTGAGAGTAGCCATTCTGTTCGTAAAACCTCAGCGCAACTAGCGAGGAGCCTACTTTGATGTTAGTCAGACCTGCCTGTCGAGCGACATCTTCCAGACGTTCGAGAATCGCTTGGCCTACCCCCTGTCGGGTAAATTCGGGATCGACATAAACAGCACCAATCTCACCGTCCGCAACGATCACGCTACCAAAGCCTATGATCCGCCCGTCAATTTCAGCTACAAACATACCTTCCCTTGATGAAATCACCTCACGATGTCGCGCAGGGGATATGCCACCGGCCCATCCTTCGACAACTTCGGGAGCGTAACTCTGTGGGCCATGAGTTCTAATCGAACTTTCATGAACCCGGGATATTTCCTCCGCATCTTCTGGATGAGCTTTTCGAATAGTCGCCATTTGTAACTCTTTATGGAGCGAGGGTAACTCTTGCTTATACGGAAAATCTCACAATATCTCAGTCGTGGTAAATAACTCCGTATAGCTCGTTGGCTATAGAACAAATCCATCAGGCAAAAGAAGCGTTTCAAAGATTTTCTTGGCGGCCTCTACGGCCGGCGGTTTTGCTTTTGACTTTGGCGCGTTCTTTCTGTTAACGTTCCCGCAGCCGAAAACAGGAGGTAGAAGCTCTTCAAAAGCTGGCCACCTATGCAGAAGACCACGGAATTATGATCGGTGTCGAAAACACCGGTAGCGGGATTCGCGATGTAGTCCCAACAGGTAGATGCCGTTGACTCGAAGAGCGTTCGCTTGGCTCTTGATCTCGGGCACCTGTTTCTGGCTGACCAATCGCTGGGGCACGACTATCTCGAAGAAGTCGCTTTCGCTGCGCCCTGGGTCGGGCACATCCACGTCAATGACAATCTTGGTGTAGAGGGGCATCCGAATGCCTTTCCGGTTCGCATCATGTATGGCGAAACCGATCTGCACTTGCCTCTCGGATGGGGTAAGGTTCCCTATTCTGACGCGATGCCACCTGAAAGATTACGAAGGTCTCTGGATTCTGGAGGTCCACGAACGGTTCAGGGATCATTGGAGTGAATGTTTGGAAGTGATGCAGAGGTTTTTTCAGGCGAACCAACAAAGCACCGGCTGCTAACATGTCCGTGCCCGGCTTCGGCGCTGAGGCGCCTTCGCCCAACCGGTGGCGGTTCGGGCACGGATATAGCCCGTTCTCCGATCCTCAGCGGAGGTATCGAAAGAAGCCTGCCAGCTTGGTAAGGTCCGCGTCCGAAAAGCAACAGCTACTTTGCTCCATGCTGGCGCAAAAATGCTTCAAGGGTCCGTCCCTCGAATTTGAGACAAGATTGATCTCATTTGGAATACATGAAGTGACACTCCATCAACCGGTTGCCCTACCCACCTGCATTGGCCTTCTAGGCGCAGGCCCTTACCTTTGATCTGCGTCAGTTTTTGGTCCACAGCAGTATCTTTCTCTATACGAATTCTCACCCAAAATTCACCTTCCTCCGAACGTCCCTCCATAGGAATGATCGCGCCAGATTCTGTATCAATGCCACGCCTCTTTGCCCCCACAAAATATCCGAAGACCTCCCGGCCAATTCCTGGGTACATGTCCGGAGGAACGGCAATGCCCGGCTTAAGAGCCGGACTGATCTCAAATCTTCTATGGAATTCCTTACCGTTCTTATCCGTCTTGGGATAGTTCTCCCAAATGGCTGCACCAATACTCCCCATCAGTTCTTCATACAATTCTCTGACTGAATCAGCCCAGTAAGAGGGCTTCTCCGCAAAGGTTGCAGCAACCAAGCGCGTCTCCTTATCTCGCTTGCTTCCGGCAGCACCGTACCGAATCTGGGAACTGTTTATGTCCTCGTCCACAAATTGGACTACAAAATCAAGATCCTCTCCCCAAAGGTCTTGTAGGAGTTTCTTCAATTGTGGAATCTCGCCCAAACACCCAGAGATTCTGTGAGTATTCGGTGGGAACTCTGTCCTTGGCGTGCAAATGACAAGTAGAGTCTTCAGGGCCAACTCGAAACTCAATCCCACCAACATAGCAGCTGTCGCAGAATTCTTTGACGACTCTGCAGCTGCAAACATTCCCCAACTACGGGAGAAGTACTCATAAAGATGGGTCCGTCGCACTATCCACGGATGGAAATTGAGAGTATTAACAGTCATTACGCGCTGCCCTGCCTCAAGAGTCCATCCTTTGGGGATTCGAGGGGAACGACTTCAATCAGGGGCCGCAGCAAGTAACGGCAGGATCTCGCTGCGGGCTCACAATCAGGTCCTATCCCCGAACAGAAGGGCGAGTGTCAGGGAATAATTGCCAGCACTTCTTTGTCGCCTCCCATGCCTAATTAAGCTTGGACCCTGACCGCTTCCGCTTATTTATCTCCTTTGCTTCTTTTTTCGATATTCGCTTCATAATGCTCCCAACCGAAGCATCGAACTTCTCCCCCGTGATCTCGGCCTTCGCAAACCGCTTGTCCACATCGACTACTTTAGCAGTTCCCAATAAAGTCTCTTCTGCTCCCAGTGTTTCTCCAGTATCTGGATCGACAAATGCTTCACCTACTTCATACATGGCGAGCCTGTCTCCTTCCGAGAAAAAGATCTCGCCATAATTCAACACCAAGAGACCGTCATTCTGGACCTTTATCACCTTGATGGGGAAGCGATAGGTTACGATGGCCTCGGAGATTTTTGCAGCAACTACTCTCTGAACATCAGCAAATGGATCGGCACTTTTGTCAACGGATGTGATGCCTCCAATGACCAGGCCCTGTCCTTGCTTGACCTTCCCTTGAACATGATCCGCAATAACGATTTGACCGGTTTCTACATCGGTCACCTTGATGTCTACGCCCATCTCGACAGTTACGGTGCTGCTGGCGATACCTGACCCAAGAAGGCCCTTTTTCTTCTTTTTGTCATCAGTCTTCAGGGCGAACCCGCCGCGCTTGCTTCCGAACTTGGTGATGGACCCATACACCAGGTAATCTGCTCCCATTGTGCCGCCAACCTGGCCTCCGGCATCTGTCAGGCCGGTCTGGCCTAACATTCTCTCTTCATACACATCCATTCTGGCACGCTCCAGCACGCCCATCTTGCCAGTCTTGAATATCGCCGTTTCCAACATGGTACGAAACCCGCTGGACAAGTAGGCATTGCAGTCTGCCCGATACACAGCTGCCCATCCCGCACAGCTGATATTTTGAGCAGCTGTCTGGACTTCGGTTACGCCTACTACTGCTTTTTGAGATGCCTTGACATCTGCGACGACGAAAACTGCAACAGCGAGAAAAAACAAGGAGTTGCGCATTTTTCATTCTCCGTGTGGAAAAATGAAATGAAGGGTGCTCCGGCCCTTGGAGCCGGGTTCAGCACCCTTCCTGCGCAGAGAGACGGGAAGATCCTGCTTATTCGCCAAGCCTCAGGGAGCGACCCTTTGGCCATGACTGCTGGCTGTTGTATTAGGCAGAGAACCCGACATGCGGGACCCTGCGCAAGAAATGGGTGCGAGAGAAAGAGTACGAAAATCTCGGTGGGATTACAAGGAAGTATGGGTTCTTCGGATAAGCACCGCCATGACAGAACGGGGGCTACCTTCAAAAGGTGAGGTTGTGGAGCTCCGCAAGTCTTCGGCCCGGTCCGTTTCACCCGGTGCCGCGCCGTTACGGGAAAGGCGCGCAGGTCGTCCCGAGGAAGGTTTGGGATCTGATGAGGTAGTGCACCCGCCACACGATTCGTCCAAAATTGGACATCTGATCCGGCGCTGAGAATTCAGGAGCCCCGCTGACAGGCTGGGGCGAGAACGACCGGGGGAGGGGGCCTGATCCGAAGCGCGATTAGAGGAATAATCTGGTATAACCATAGAGAAGAGAAAAAACCGAGAGAACGACATCAGATTTCCTGTTTAAGCGGGAGCTGGAGGATGTCGGCTGGCTGACAATTTCACAGTATTCCCCATCTCGGGTAAAGGGCACAGGCCAACCGGACCCCTGAGGGTGGCCAGTCGGGATCGGTGCACCTGGATGATCGGAAACGGCGGGTCGAGGTGCCGGCTGCCCGGAACTGCGAGGTCTGCGGCGGGAATCCGCAAACTGGCCGCATTCCAGAAGCGACCCCTGCCAAGCTTCGACCTAGCGGCGGTGTGTCTCGACGGCAAGAGCGCACTTCGGAGCATGTAGGAGATGAGCACCCAGACGGTTCTTCTCAGCGCTTCGAGCGGGGTACGGAGTCGGTCCGAGGATCGGGCTTTAGTTATTCGGGCGGGGTCATTGTCGGGGTGGTTCCACGTGGCAAGCCCGCCAACAGCCTGGTCCTTCGATTTTGCTTTCGACCCCGGAAATCCGCTCGCCGACCGCCGTCTCTGTTGACCTTCCGGTTCCAATTTCGCGGACTTGGGTGCATGGTACCGTTATCGGTCGGCGAAACCCCGCCTATGCGTATTCGCTTAACGACGGCGAAGTGCCCTTCAGCCATCGCCGGCCAAGTCCTGGAAGATGAGACCTCCTCGCTCGGGATAGCTAACGATCGCGAGATGACCGAGGACAACGACTGAATGCGGCCCGTTCGGGGCCTCGCCGAGGTATTGTGCGCGTTCGATACATCCCGTGCGCTTGTCTAGTGTGACGAGTTCACGGTTGTTTCGGTTAACGGATAGGAGCTTGTCGAAAAAGAGGGCTTGGGATAGCGGATCGACCCAGCCAAAATCCTTGTTTCTCGCATTGGTCTCGAAACGGAACTCGTTGAGAGTTTGCTGTCCGAGTTCATCTACACGGCAGATACCTCGTAGGGACTGAAACATTCCGATAAAAAGGCATCGTTGTTCGTCGTCGTAGGTAAGGCAGACTGGGCTCGAGTTGTCGCTACGGTTGTTCTCGACCTCGGCAAGGTAGAGATCTCCCACATACCGGCGCCGGACGAAGTCGTAGACGGCAAGGAAGCAATTGCTTCCTGGATAGGATTTGCCGAGCAATTTCCCACCCCTCTGGATGCCCAGATAGAGAAAGGGCTCGGTTGGGTGAGGAAGGAGACAAAGACAGCCGCGGCCCCTCGGGGGATAATCGATGGCCTCGTACTCGTAGGTTGCGCTATCGATGACGAAGGCGCGATTCACCCGATTGCTCGCAAAGTAGATACGCCGGCCGTCGGTCGAAGATGCGATCGCACCCTCTCCGCCACCGGGGATTGAGATTCGTTTGACGATCGATTGGGTCTCGATATCGATAACGAGAACGAAGTCCGAAAATACCTGCCCGACGAAGAGCTTGCCGCCAGCGCACGCCATTTTTCCGGGAGGATGTTGTAGGACGCGTGGTTCGCCCCCGGTTGCGATTCCGGCTTCGTACTTGTCGAGTTCAATAATGCTCTCGATGGATCGGGTGGCGGGATCGACGATGGCGATGTTTCCAGCCTGTGGCTTGCCCCAATTGCCTACGAAGACGCGGCCTTCGTGTACGAGGAGGTGATGCGGTTGGAAACCGCCCGGAAAGGCGTGGATCGGCGGAACGTCCGGTTTATCCGATTCTTCGAGGACAAGTGGAATTCGGTTTAGGTGCAGCTGTGCCGTATTCATGAACGCTTCGAGAGAGTCTTGAAGAAGAATGTTGGTGTGTTGGGCTGCAGCATGTACGCCTGACTGAAACCCGCTCTCGCTGAAAATCAGTCCGCGGTCGGCGCCAATGTTCTGAACCTTGGTGTAAAGCGTATGGATGACGTCCTTGGGAACAGGGCTACACCACAGCTTGCATTCGATGACCCAGCTGCACTCGTGTCCGAACTTCTGAAACGTCACGTACACATCGATCTTCTGAGGACCGCGTGCACTAGGAACGGTCTTGTCGACCTCGGCCTTGCAGCCAAGGTCTCTAAAGACCGCGGCGACCGCGTCCTGGTAAGCCTGCCAGTTAGCGTATTTCGGGTTCATGGAATGCCTTTTCTACAACCTTCTAATCTAATGTCGACGCGCATTCCCACGGTACGTCAAGAGCCTCGTACCTCGTGTCGAAGCTCCTTCGAAGATGCTGAGGTCAGGTGTGATAATATGGATTTCAAGAAAGGGCTCACTACCAAGCCCCGAGACAAGGGCAAAGCAGGGGGAGAAAAACTCGGCCTGAAACAACAAAAACCCCGAGTAGGGGAGTGTCAGGGAATTGCCATCACTGTACAGGGTCAAATGGATTTTCCGGGCTCACAACACCCGGAATAAAGGACACCGTCGAACAAATGGCCCAAGCGGTGCGGGGAATGATCAGAAAGGAGGCTACAGTGGCAAAAACTGACGGGAAAACAAGAAGGCCCCGTTCTTACGTATTCCGTGGCAGATTAGTGGGATATGGCTTATCCGGAATCTGCGGAAGGTAGATTTCTTCCTTCTGAATTACGGGATGTTCGGGCTGGATTGGATAAGTAGGGAGAACGATCCTACGAACAGCCAGTTCCCGTTCCGCCTCAGCCCATTTCATGCTATACGACTTCATGGTATCTTGAATCATTTTTCGTCTCCTTCGCTGGGTAATACCAGGATGGTTGTCTCTTTCCCAACCCCAGGAGCTACCTCACTTCTTTTTTTTGCCTGCTTCACCAATTCAGTGACCTTTTCTTTCGCCAATGTCGGTGCATATGAATTTTCAATGAGGTAATACAAAGCATGTGGCGCGCCGGACCCTATTGCGCCGTGCCCGATTGCACTATTGTCGTGAATCGTTCCAGGATTCAGTACCGTATGAATGGTATGAGTTTTCCCCCCATTAGGGCCAGCGATCAGCATTTCAACTCCTAACTCGACGCTGCATAATGCTTGGTCGACCATTTGTACGATCTGCGGAGAGAGTTGCTGATGTCTGGCATAGAAGTTGTTCAGATCCAGCCCCCTAGCAGGCTGTTGAAAAAGTCCTATTTCCTAATAAAAACATAGCCTCAGACGATTGCCCGTCGTACCCGCCCTTTTCTAGATTTATGAAAGATCCAAGAAAAACGAGCCGATGCCCCAAGGAGGCCGGTGATGTCGATGAGCAAACGTCGGAAAAGTCAGCAGCAGGAGATCTGGGTGCCGACCCATACCCTCCCCGAGACCCCGAGCCATCCGTTTTACACCCAACTCAACCGGCTGCTGGAAGAGCATGGGTTTGATTCCTTTGTAGAAGAGCAGTGCGCCCCGTATTACGCCCAGAGGTTGGGCCGTCCCAGTATTGCTCCCGGGGTGTATTTCCGCATGCTCATGATCGGCTATTTCGAAGGCCTGGGATCGGAGCGGGCCATTGCCTGGCGGGTCGCCGATTCGTTGGCTCTGCGTCGCTTTCTCGGCTACGCCCTGACCGAGTCCACCCCGGATCATTCGAGCCTGTCGCGTATTCGTCAGCGCCTGCCCGAAGCGGTGCACGAAGCGGTCTTCGACTGGGTGCTGAAGGTGTTGTCCGACCGGGACCTGCTGCAGGGAAAGACGGTGGCGGTGGACGCCACCACGCTGGAGGCCAACGCGGCGATGCGCAGCATCGTGCGCCGGGATACGGGCCAGGGCTACCGCGAGTATCTGGAAGGGTTGGCCCGGGCCGAAGGCATTCCGGAGCCGACCCGGCAGGAGGTGGCCCGGCTCGACCGCAAGCGGGCCAACAAGGCGTCCAACCGGGACTGGGCGCATCCCCATGATCGGGAGGCCCGCATAACCAGGATGAAAGACGGCCGCACGCATATGGCCCACAAGGCCGAACATACGGTCGATCTGGACACGCAGGCGCTGGTGGCCCTGCAGGTGTGCGGCGCCGATGAAGGGGATACCGCGTCGCTGCTGTGGAGTCTGGTGCAGGCGGACCGCAGCCTGAAAGAGGTCGGTGTCGATGAGCAGATCAGGCTGAGCGAAGTGGTGGCGGACCGGGGGTATCACAGCAATGACACGATGAAGATGCTGAGGACGGCGGAGATCCGCAGCTACGTGGCCGAACCGGATCGCGGTCGGCGCAACTGGAAGAAGGATGCGCCGGCCAAGACGGCGGTGTATGCGAATCGTCGGCGTATACGGGGAGACCGCGGCAAGAGGCTGCAGCGGCTTCGCGCCGAGCACGTGGAGCGCAGTTTCGCTCATACCTACGAAACGGGAGGCATGCGCCGCACTCACCTGCGCGGCCACACCAACATCTACAAGCGTCTGTGTATTCATGGCGGCGCCTTCAATCTCGGGCTGGTGATGCGCAAGCTCACCGGAAAGGGAACGCCGAAAGGGTTGTATGGATTGGCATCGGTTTTCTCGACTTTTGCCGATCGCGCAAACGCTCTTTTGGGTCGAATTTTCGGTTATTTGCGATTGTTGAGCTGTCCTTTTCGGGACCATTTCTATAAATGGGAATGTTTAGCCTGATAACCGATTTTCTTGGGAAAGGAAATCATACATCCGCGACGTCCGGGGTTTCCGGAATAACCCGGATTTTCAACGGCCTGCTAGGTACCGCTGGGGCTAGTCTACCCCCATCAGCGCGTATTGAGTCGGTAAGACTGGATCGGAGTTCCGAGCAAAACAGCGGGGATTTGGAGCGGTTTCTTCATTCCGTGGATACAATGCCACTTCTCATGGCTTTGAAGAATGTTTCCAAAAATGAGGCTCTATGGATCGGGGCTCTTCGAACTGAACCCGCAGCGCAATCCATCCAAGGAATTGAACTTACGTCTTGGAGAAATCGAAATGGAACAATCGCCAAGTGGTCCGGTTTAATTGAGGAAGGGGAAGCGGACGAGCCCCCTGCTTTTGTACTAAGGCCGGAAATGGATCAGACTGGTCGTTTTTCGATTTTGGAGGTCAGATGGAAAACCGATCCTGGCAATTTGGAGAAGAATGCCGCGGAATACCGAGTTATGGTTCGTACAGACATGGACGAAGAACTTGTGGTTCGAGATGTCCCCCACTCGGCACGAAAAGGAGGGGAGAAATGCCGGTTTAGCGACGATGATTTTTCCTCCTTGGGGGAAGATGCACTGTTATCTGCCAAAATTGTTGTCGAAGTGGTCGGAAACGATGTGATCGAAAGCCAAGAAAGCGAAGAGTTTATTATCCGCTTCGGAGAACCTCCAGATCAGGCCGTCGGGGGTGTTGGCACAAAAGTTCGGACGTTCAGTGAAGGACTTGCGGAACTAGGAAGCCGGGAAAGCGTTTCGAAGATTTCGTCAGTTCCATCTGTGACTCTCGATTCCAAAGGCTTTGTTCTGTTGCGCACCCCAGTAGAGAAGGGAAGACGAAAGAGTTTCCGAGTTTTTCAGCCGTCGTTGATCTCCGAGTTGGAAAAGCAGTGGATTGGTAGACGGGGGGAAGTGGGCAGGTGGAAGGTCAAGGTAAGAGGCTCTGGAGACCGCGCTGGCCCAGCGGAGTTTCTTCCATTCCAAGGCAGGGATTGTGAAGCCTGGAAGCGGGCTATTTCCGCAAGTCGTAGAATGGCCGAATGCTTTAGTGTGGGAGGAGGCGTTGGCCAAGTGTATGACGAAACAGGTGGGAACTTTGGCACAGTACAGGAGTATATGCGGGCTTGGGCGGCGCTATTGGAGGAAGGTGAGCCGGGGTTCAGTCTCGTAAATACGGTCGAAATACAGTCCCTTTCCGGACGAACCATTGGTCTAATTGTCTTACCTTCCCATCCGCTGCGTGTAGCATGGCAAGCTGCATATGACAACCTTGTTCTCCATGCTGCCTTTGATTTAGAGCAAAAGGCCAAAGACATCCGTGCCGAGTTTGCTGGGCTCGACGGCGCCATGTACCCGAATTTCCTTCCGAATCCTCCAGATGGCGCATTTGTTTTCGCGGATACCCTCGGCTTCCATGCCGTGGGAATGGTCCCGGACATTGACAAGGAACCAAAGGCCGCGGTGGCCATTCTCGCCCGGGCGTTGCAGGATGGCGAAGGTGATGACACGGCTCCAACCGTGGGTAGTCAGAGTTCGAAGGTGTTGGGAAACGAAATCATTAAATACCTTGATTGTCATGATACTGCTCAGTTGCTTCACATTCATGCACTCCGTGCCGGAGACGGGTTGACAGTTGCCCGATCTCTAGGGCGCGTTCACGAACACCGCCGGCAAGAAGACGAAGATGACGCGGAGGAACGACCAATTCCCGCGCCAGTATTTTCTTTAGACCTCTACCCGTCGGAGGAACAGCGAGGCGTCGCGGGACGATTTATCTCAGAGGCGAGAGAGAAACGCCGTAGCGGGGCAGGTGTTCTTTCTGCTGAAGACCGATGGATGCTGGAATCCTTGAGCCTACCGGGAGGTGTCAACATGCCTCGGTTGCGTTGGGCTCGGAAGGAACGGCCTGACCCAAATTCGGCCGCGCACCTCGCCATTGCCTTCGACACCTTCCAATCCCACGTTGTCGCAGGGAATGAAGAAACACGCAGGTCCGGACCGTACTACGCCTTCGGTTTAATGTCCTTCTTCGAACGATTCTACTCAAACCGGCCTTCACCCTTGTGGATCAGTGCTACTCCCCAGGCAACGGAAGGTGAAAAGCACCCATCACGCCGGACACACACCGAAATGCTCATTCGGCTCCAAAACGCCATTAATGGCGCGGTTTCCCGGCACCTTGGTACCGTAACGAATCTACCAGTATTGAAGACGGAAATTACCCGGGAGAAGGCCGACAGCCTCCGGGAATTACACCGGCTATGTGATTGGGTTGTAACGTTGGATCGGAACGCCGGAATCGAATACTTCGATTCGCCTCGGGACAATCGGGAAATTTATGACGCATATGTCATCGACTGCGTCCCGGAGCGCGAGGATCTTGGCTGCCTCCAGTTGATAACTTCGACCGCAAATCTGGATGAAGTTCGGAATCTGTTAGATGGTGCCCTTGACCAGATGGGGTTGAGCCACAGCCGCCGGAACGCCGAATTCCTTTTGGAGCATCTGAAAGCGCTTAGTGGGCGGCTCGCCATCCGTCTAACGGGCAACAGTCCCGCTACATCGGAGCTGATTGCCTTGGCGGTGTCTCACGCCAATTGTCAGGGCGCCTCGGGCAATAGCGAGTGCTGGGTTTCGCTTGAGCAGGGGTTTGTCGTCCCGGTCGATGACGTTGGGGAGTTACTTCCACCATTGGCTGAGGTAGGTGAAGGCGAAATAGGTACACGTCCGGACTTAATCCACGTCACCATGATTCCCAGGAAAGGTCTAAGTTTTCGATTTGTCGAGGTGAAGTACCGTCGGCATTTGCGTAACGCACGATCACCAGAGATTCTTGAACAGATCAATCGGCAAACTCAAACGCTTCGAAATAGGTGGAGCCGTTGGTACAGCCATGAGGACATATGTGGTCCTTTTAGGGCGATCCGCCGTGCTAAGTTAGGTAGAGTGTTACGATTCTATGCCGACAAGGCGCACAGACACTATTTACCGGTGGAACAATATACGGTTCTTGTTTCGGAAATTGATCGCATGATTGAAAGAGGAGGAGACTATGCTTTCGTCCCCACTGTTCCGGGAGAAGATCGCGGGTGGGTGTTTTGTCCTGAGTACGCCGGCATTCGTCCGCTCAGAATCTCCCCAGAGGAATGGGACACCCAGATTTTCTTGTTTGGTCCTGGTCTTCTGCCCGATTCCGATTTCAGTTCAGAGGGTTCTGGCCCCGGGTTTTTTGGTCAAGAAAACACGGTCTATCAGGCCAAAAGCAAAGCGCCAAACGAAGGCGGAATGCCAAAAAAGGACGATGTTGGGAGATCTGTTGACAACCAAGATGGCTCTATCTCCGATAAGGTCGCGCCAATACCCGCTGTCCATCTGGGGAAAGAGGCCCTAACCAACACCGAGGTCTGTTGGAGTCTTGGAGTGAAAGGGAACCCACACCTTTTGATTGCAGGATTGCCGGGCATGGGAAAGACAACCTGCTTGGTAAACCTTTGCAAGCAGATGGTTTCAACCGGGATTCGACCTGTCATTTTTTCCTATCATCAGGACATTGACGAAAGACTCCAAGAATCCGTCGGAAAAGTCCGCTTTGTCGACTTCGATGGTCTGGGATTCAATCCGTTGAAGGTGATTGATCGTGAATCTCGGATGGCGCATTTGGATGTTGCAGGCGCAATGCGGGACATATTCTCTGCCATTTACCCGGAATTGGGAGATATTCAAAAGGATCGAATTCGAACGACCATCAAGGAGAGCTTCGAAGAGATAGGGTGGGGCTCCGAGGAAGCTATCCGGGAGCCGAAATTCAGGCGTTTCCTGGAGATCCTGCGAGGCGACCCCAAGCCGAACCGAGAATTGCGTACGTTACTAGCGCGTCTGGGCGAGTTGGATGACTACGGGTTTTTTAATACGGATGTTGAGTCGCAAGAAAGCCTGTGGGAGGGAGAACTGCCGACTATAATCCGTATTCACACGACGCAAAACGAAACCTTGCAGCGGGCGTTTGCCTTTCTGGTGTTCTACGGGTTGTACAAGGATATGTTTCGCAGAGGTATCCAAGAGCGTATAACTCATGCATTGGTTTTCGACGAAGCACATCGTGCCGCTCGACTAAAACTAATCCCAACGATGGCAAAGGAGTGCCGCAAGTACGGAATCTCGTTAGTATTGGCATCCCAGGAAGCGCGAGACTTCGATACCTCCGTTTTTTCGGCCATTGCCAACTATCTCGTTCTTCGTTCTACTGATACAGATGCGAAGTTTCTTGTCCGGAATGTCTCGGACTCCCGGCAAGAGCGGTCACTCATCGATAGGATCAAGCAGATGGAAAGGTTTAAGGCACTCTATTTCGGAGAAGGAAAGAGGAAGCCCTCGTACGTAGCCCTTTCACCCTAACTACGAAAAGAAACAGTGTGAAGTGCGCCCCTGAAATCGATCCACCCATTGCGCAAATAGGACGACCCCAGGGTTGGGGTGGTATTTTTTCCCACGTGGTGGAGATATCGAGTTCTGTCAGCCCTGACCCCCGGAGAATCTGGCCGTCCAAACTGCAGAACTGCATCAGCCACACCAACGGGTCGCCGTTTCAGGGAAAGGGATACACTCTCTGTCGGGGGACCGATAACATATTTTCGGGATGATACCGATATTTCGGCATGGTTCGTGGTATAACACTAAAAGGACGATCTATTCTTTTTCACTCTCTAGTTCTTGGTTTACCGTTTGTAACGGAATTGCAACAAAATACATTTATTCTCACCAAAGGAATTCACTAAATGACCTCTGAAAAATCACCCTACCGTCTCTTATGGGCAAGCGTAGTAATTTCGGGCAACTATAGCCCGGCTACATTCACTCCAAATTTTTTGCTGGATAATGGGGTTATTGATAGCAGTTGGAAAGCAGTTGGTGGAACTTCAGGATTGGAAGCCGCGTTCTATGGATTCGAAAATGAAATTCGATGGGGAGTTAATAAGGAATCCATGAATGTAACCCAGGAATTTTCATCTACACGAGAAGTAAAAGGTAGTTTCCTTGTCCATGATGTTGCTATCAAGTATCTGGAAAAATTCTCTTTGAATACTTACGGGAATATGGGATTAAACTGTTTGATAAACATCGATGTCACAGATCCTAAGGAATGGATAATTGAAAAATTTTCTTCTCATATTTCAGGTATGGATTTATTGGGAATGGAGGCAAACCTTATCTACCCATCCGGCTTTCCCCATATCTATCGAGGCATAGAGCTAAAGCCAGCTATACAGATAACTCGCGAAGGCAACAAAGAAACTGAAAGACCTGTATTATCCGCAGAATGTAATGTCCACCACGGAAGATTACCCCATATTCAGTCTTACCAAGATGCCATTAGAGACTGGGAGAAACACCAGTCTGCTATACTGGGATCTCTGAAAAATCTAATTGAAGGAGAATAAACATGTCCTTGGCTAAAGCAGGAGTAATAAACAGATTGGATCCAATTAGCAATGTTACACGACAACGCTCATTAGAAGAACTTTATCAATCCGAATTCGATCAGTACAACTTCTTTGCAGAACTTGCTTCTTATTTGCATGTGTATATGAGTTTTGATCCTCCTTTGCCACGACCATCCCAAAATATTCCGTATAAAATAGCTTCAGATGAAGCTATTGAGGAAAGCGACTCTATCGAGGATAGAATTGTGGAGTTGAAAGATATGATTGAGGATGACCCCGAAGAACCTCCCTTAAGTGAGGAGTCTGAGTCTTGTCTTAGATGGTTTTTCCTACACAATAGATATTTGATTTCCCAATGTGGAATTGTTGCAGGCAGTGGTATTTATTCTGCTTCATGGGAGACGGAAAAGGGAGATTTATCTATGGAGTTTTTATCAGAGGGGAAAATTAGATTTGCCGCATTGTCTCCCGACCTTGGGAGGGAATGGAATATCGAGGGATTATTCGCGAAAGACAAAGTCATGGAAACAGCGGAACCCATGTTTAGAGAATTGGGGATTAAGCAACCATTGAGAGAGCTTTCTCAAGAATGGTGGAAAGCCACCGCATTACACCTAAGGGATGTTATGCAAATTTCCGAAGATTTTGGTTTTAAAATTGGTAGAGGAGAAAAATGGCTACCTTAATTCCTCATAAGGATTATGTCCTTCGGTATTGTAGAGATTTCACATTGAAAAATAACCTTCCTACAAGCCTTTCTTTCTCTTTGAAATGGAAAATGAATGAAAAAGAGGCATCAGTAAACTGGCTTGAATGTTTATGTCCTTCAACAGGCTCCTCTATGCAGATTAGTTGTTCAATAAACAAAGCAAGGGAATTATTAAAGAGGAAGAATTTACCCTTGTGCCCTGAAGAAAAGCTTGCCAGGATGAATGTTGACCAAATTATTAAATCGATTCCCGAAGAGTTGGGATATAAACTGACGGTCAACAGCAAGCCAAGTCAGAATGATCCTTCTCATGCAGTAATTAGCGGTTATTATGATGGCAAACATGGAAATCTGAAAGTACGCAAGGCTTTAGCTAAGTTAGCCAGAGAAGACCTTTATCCTGCGGTGATTAGATGAGGGGGGTGAGGCGGGATTTCCCCCTCACTTTCCCCTCTGCTTTAGTTAAGCGTTATAGACTCACTTGTCGACCAAACGTGGACAGGGAAAGTAATTCCCTGACACTTACCCCTGCTCGGAGCGAGCTTGTTGTGAGCCTGCAGGGAAGTCATGCCGTTTCCTTTGGTGCGGGCCTTTGATTTAAGTCCTTCCCCTCGGGTGATTCCTGTCCTCCTCCTCGGCGAAGCTCCCGCCGTCGTGGAGCAAAGGTCATTACGTCGTATCATACCGCAGCGCCGCCTCGACACGGCGTTCCTGAATCTCCCAGAGAACCCCGCGATAACCGTCCTCCCGGCTTCCGCCCTTCGAAAAAGCCTGGCCCAGTCTCCTCCCGATATCCGAGACCTGGCTCTCCTCCTTCTCGACCTCCGAAGCCTGTATTTTCCCCCGTCGAAGGTCTGTTGACAGATTGGCGGGATCGCACCGCCGACTCCGTTCCCCCGACTGCCGGCTCCACCCCCTCCTGGAATCGGGCCTTCCTGCGCCTCCCCCCTCCTCCCGCTTCCAGACACCAAAGTTTCCCGCCTCCCTTACGGGCCTTTTCGACTTTCTCCGCAAGCCCGATTTGCCTTTTTAATCCACCCAGGTACATTGAATAGTCATCAACACGGAGGCAGGCAGGACCCACCGCCGCTTCTCAGTCCCTCACATTCCCTGACCGAAAGGATCGCCATGGGAGCGTGAATCACATCGTTTTATGAGGGCCGCTGGTCTCAGTACGGTATTCCACGGCCCGAAGGTTATAGGCAGTGAAGAACGGTAATGGTATTCAGTTAACGGTAAAATTTCCAGGCAACAAAACGGCAGAAGAATGGTTCGAAGAAGAAAGATGGGGGAAGACGGTAGACGGCCTTCCCGAGTCCATATATTGCCCACACTGCGGCTGTTCCGGGATGATATCGGAATGTCGCAACCGCAAGCCCATGCCCTACTGGTGCGGCGACTGTCGAAGCCACTTCAGCGTCCGCAAGGGAGGGGTGATGTCCGACTCCCCGCTTCCCTATCAGAAATGGGCAACCGCCCTCCCACCTGCATACCCGGTCGCAGGGAATCAGCGCCAAGCAGCTTGCCTCCGACATCGTGGTAACGCATAAAACCGCCTTGTTCATGCTGCAGCGCATCCGGGAAGGATGGCCAGAACAGGAAAGCCTCAGCAGCATGGCCGTTGAAGTGGATGAAGCCTTTTACGGCGGAAATGATAAAAACAGACACGGCAACAAGAAATTCGGCCGCCACTGGCATAAGAGCAGGAGTATCGGGGTCGCAGCCTACTGCCGGGAAACCCGCAGGGCAGCCCTTGAGCCGGTCCCCGACAGGAAGCGCAAGACCTTGCGCCCCATTGTAGGGAAACACAAACGCCCAGAGGGGATCCTCTACACCGACGAGTTCCCGTCCTATTTCGGATTGTCGGAGAGGCACGAAGTCGTAAAGCACGGTAAAAGGCAATACGTTCGAGGCAGTGCCCATATCAACGGAGCGGAATCGTTCAATGCTTGGGCGAAGCGATCCCTTTACGGGACCTATGGCCACGCATCTCCGAAGTATTACCCCCGCTACTTCAACGAGATCGCAGGCCGATTCAACATCCGGCACCTGGACCCCGAGGAGAAGATGAAATATTTGACGGCGCGGATGAGGCGGAAACGGCTGACCTATCGGGATCTGCTGGCGACGGAGGTTCCTCCGGTTCCCTACACTCATCATCGGTGTAGAGAGGGCGAACCTTTCCGAAAGGCCAGCAGGATGACAACCCCCCTGCTTGTCTGATCCCAGAGGCGAAGATGCTCTCCATGCCGATAAACCGGAAGATCTGAGCCTGGGGAAATGCCCCAGGCAGAACGCGGAAACTGCTCATCCCGGTGATGGCCTCTCGATCTACGGTGCCACCCGGGAGGAATCCGGATTATCGCCGGATACAGACTGCCTGACTACGAATAATATGTCGCCCCGAATCGCCGACATCTCCCCTCTCCTGGCTAAACACTTGAGGACCTGGATGTCCTTCTCTCTGATAATTGCTCTATTAGGTTATACCATATTATCTTTAAATTCGCGGAGGAGATTACTAAAATATCCTTGCTGAATTAAGTATATATATCCCATCGGAGTGGTGAATGACTTTCTTTGGACGGCGCCGGTGCAGGGCCATGTCCAAGGCGTCCAGCACCAGTTGCGTACGCAGATGCGTCGCCATGGCCCAGCCTACCACCCGGCGGCTCCAGGCGTCCAGGACCACGCTCAGGTACAAAAACTTCGCCCTGGTGGGGATGTAGGTGATGTCGGCCACCCACAGCTGATTCGGACCCGAGGCCCAAAACACCCGGTTGACCAGATCGGAGGCGACCCGGCCCTGCCGGCTGCGACGGGTGGTGGAGATGCGGCGGCGGCCGCATACCCCGCGCACTCCGAGCTCGAGCATCAACCGGGCGATGCGCTTGCGACCGATGGCTTGGCCCTCCTCGGCCAGTTCGGCTCGGATCCTCGGCGCCCCGTAGGTGCCCCGGGAGCGTTGGTGGATCTGCGCGACGCGCGCCTTGAGCAGGGCATCGGCCCGAGCGCGACCCGAAGGCGGGCGTTTCAACCATGCGTAGTAGCCGCTGGGCGAAACCTTCAGCACGCGGCACATCGTCAGCACCGGAAAGTCGGCCTGGTGCGCTCTCATGAACTCGTAGACGGGCCGGACCCCGAGTCGGCCTCGCGAGCGAACCAGGCCGTGGCTTTTGCCAGGATCTCCCGTTCGATACGCAACTGCTTGTTCTCACGGCGAAGGCGCCGCAACTCCTCCTGCTCTGGACGGGAGGGCCCGTCGCGGCGTACTCCCTCATCGCGATCGGCCTGGATCACCCAGTTGCGGATCGTCTGCCCGGACGGCTCGAATTCCTTGGCCAGCGACTCCGGGCTACGACCCGCCCGTACCAGCTCCACCATCTGTTGCCGGAATTCCGGCGGGTAAGGGGAATGGGATTTCGGCATGGTTTGGACACCCTCCTTTCTCTCTTCAAGAAATGAAGTGTCCACGAAATCGGGTCAACTCCAACCACCTGGGGCAACCTGAAAGCGGATATGCGCCCGTAAGCGCGCGCCCGGCTTCGCCTGATTGCCCGATTCCCCAAGCAACAAACCAGGGAATCCTTCAGATGGAGTCTGCCTGTCTTCTTGCAGGCCGGCGGATCGCGATAGACCATGCCAGGGACAGATCGAATCGACTGCCCTCGACGGCCTGCAGGAAACCCAAGGCGATGAAGGGATATCCTCGTCGGAGAAGCTCTTCCATCGAGAAACAGAGCCATCAGGTCGATCCTTGCAGAAGTTCGGGCAGTTTTACAGATTCTCGGCGCGGATCACGCCGTTCCGCTGATGTTCAGCACCCAACGGCACCTCGACGCACCCGTTCCTGGAATCTCCCGGAAACCCGATCCGGACTAAGATCCCTCCCTCGATCAGTGCGGTGGCCTTCCGATCCACGGTGGCGATTTCCCAAGGGTGCAATGCAACGAAAAGATCCCTGCGCCATTCACCCTGAATCAGATTCGCGGTCTCGTTGACGGCATGATCGGCATCGGGGGAACCTCACCGGAGTATTCCCGTGCATTGATTCATCTTTCTACTGGACAATCGATTCGAGATGTGAGGAAGACCATGTTATTGCGTTTTTCAGTTTGTTTGTTGATTCCCCTCGTTTGTGCAACGGCAGCAATTTCAGAAGAACCTCTTAGTGTCAGCCTGGTTTGGCAAGGAAAACTCGACCTCGGGCAATCGCAGGGAACTGATGCACAAAGTTCAAAGGCCACCCTGATATTCGAGATCGGCAATATCAATAAGGATCCAAAGGATGAATTGGTCTGCATTCGGGGCAGGCGGGAATCCCTGGATGCAGGGTTTAGCGGAGACCCTTTGGCATATAGCTGGGATGGAGTCAAATTTCGCCTCCTCCGAACGAATGCGCAAAAACTGTACGATGTCCACGACGTGGCCATTGATTCAGGAGGTATATGGATGGGAAAACGGAGGGATTTGGTGTGGTGCAATATGAGGTTTCCTGACTGGGTGATCACCCACTATAATCCAACGGGTTTTGCCCTCCCCGTTCGCTTCATCGACGTCCTGAAGGAAGGTGCGGAGCGACGGTTCTTCGTTGGTTTTCTCTCATCCTTGGAAACCGGTCCAGCTGGTATTTTCAGACGTTACCGATTCGCAACTACCCGCCTCGATCACGGTCTGTTCAAGATCGAAACCGAAATCACCGGCACGGTCACATCGTGGGGAGGATACGGAGATGATCTCAGCGTTGTTGCAAGGGACTTTGACGGCGATGGAGCTGACGAGGTCGCCATCTACGCGCCGTCACACGACATGAGGGGCGAATTCTGGCTGCTCAAGGAAGCCACATCCTCCCGGCTTGTGAAGTTTGCCGAATCTCCCCGATCCTACCTGATCGGGGCTGCCGACGTTGATCGAGATGGACGTGTAGAGCTGTTAGTCGGCGGTTCCGCGTACCAAGGCCATCGTAGCCCTTGGTGTTTTGAATGGCGACAAGACACTCTGGTGTTTGATCGTTCTATCTCGGTTCCAGGAGAGGACGGCATTGGGCCGTACTTACTTGGAGATGTGATGAATAATGCCGATGCAGAGTTGCTTGTCTGCAGGAGAGACTCAGTGGCTGTGTATAGTTTCGAATAGTTGGGGATGTAAGCCCCGTTTTGCGAACAGGTTTGACAGGCTAATTTTCGCTATGGTTTCGGGTGGCATCCGGTTTGTGATGATCCTCGGGTTCCCGCGGTGTGGGAATGGGTACTCCAGAAACCGCGCTTTGGATTTGACCGCTGAGCGCTATTTGTGCTGGCCGTTTTACTCGCCTGGAGCGGGGGTCATGCCATCCATGTTTCAGCCCTGATCGGTGAGCATTTCACCAAGGGATGAAGGATCTCCTCGTCCGCTGTCAAGAACGGTTTAAAAGTTGACAGTTCCAACGGTTTAAGAGTGGACACTTTTCTACTCCACGCGGCTGGATTCTGTCCGCGCATGTGTTCTCCTTCCGGTTGACGAGGGGTATCCCCGGTGGTGAGTCCGGCCTGGCGACGATGCCGCAGGCGGTAGCTGTCCCCCCGGATGTTGATGGTGGAGGAGTGGTGTAACAAGCGGTCCAGGAGCGCGGTGGCCAGCACCGGATCGGGAAAGATCTCGTTCCAGGTGCCATAGCTCTTGTTGCTGGTCAGGATGATGGACTTGAGCGCTTCGTAGCGCTTGCTGACCACTTCGAAGAGGAAGGTGGCGTCCTGGCGCTCCAGGGGCAGGTAGCCGACCTCGTCCAGGACCAGCAGGTCGGGTCGGGTCAGCGTCTGGAGCAGGACGGACAGCCGGTTCTTCTCGCGAGCGCTGCGGGAGCGGGTGACCAGATCGTGCAGGGTCAGGAAATAGACGCGGTGGCCGCGCTCGATGGCCTTGAGGGCCAGGCCGAGAGCCAGGTGCGATTTGCCGACCCCGGGCGGTCCGAGGAACAGGACGTTGGTCCCCTGGTGCAGGAAGCGCAGCGTGGCGAGCTCGTCGATGGTCTGTTTGGGCACCTGGGCCTGGGCGTGGAAATCGAAGCTTTCCAGGGTCCTGGTCGCGGCCATGCCCGACAGTCTCAGGTTGGTGGCCACCCGGCGCTCGAAGCGGTGGACGCGCTCGCGGTTGAGGAGCTCATCGATCACTTCCACCGGCAACTGCTGCTTTTTCTGGCCCTCCAGGACCGTATCCAAGTCGGTGCGGGCGGCGTTCAGGTCGAGTTCCATAAGAAAGACCCGCAAATGAAATCCGCCATCGCCATCGCTGTTCTCATCTGGATGCTGGGCCAGGACGCCCTGCCTGGCTCAGGAACAAAAGCCCAAACAGGTGGGCCGGGTGGGAATCGCACTTCCGGCTGGGATCCCAGACCTACCTTGACGAGCTGGAGCCTGACCCCGGATCGGCCGCGCTGTTCGGGCTGTCTGTGCTGTATCCGCTCTCTGCGCGTTCCTTCGACGGCGGAACAGCGAGAAACGGGACAACCGAAGACGGGCGGGATTACCTCCGCGACCTCGTTGTTCCGCTTGGCGATGATGCCTTTCTGGCAAGTGCAGCCGCCACCTCAGACGGGCATTTTCTGAACACCTGTCCGGACTGAAATCACCCGGGGACGCTGGATCAAGCACCGGAGGTCTCGACCCCCGCATCCCCCTCCTTGCTGCTGGGAACTGGGGTCTGAAGTTAATCGTCCAACTGTGGGGAGCAGGCACCTTGCCGCATCTTTACGGGTGGCCTCCCAATGGATTGTGGCGATGACTCAATCATCACGGTTCCCTGCTCCTCCAAGAAGCTCCTGAACGCGATATTGGTTTTTTTTCCCCGGGGCGAGTCGCCTACTGTTTCCACGGAGGGAGGCGACCGGTCTGTTAATCGAGGGACCCAGAGTCCTGAGATTGAATCATGAAGGAAGATCGAGATGAGATACGTCCTGTATGTCCTGCCGTGGGTCCTGCTGGCCTGTAGCAAGGAAGATCCGGTATCTCCGGCCGAACCAGCCGGCAAGCGCGTGAGCAGCAGTATCACGCGCAGCGAGCCGGTGGCTGGCCTGGCGGAGGCAGTGGCACAGGAACTTGCGGTAGACACAATGATGGTTCCGTTCGTGGTTACGGGCATCATCACGAACAACACCGACATCGGTCTTCCCCCTGGTATCCGGGTGGTGCTCCTGTGGTCCGTAGGCGGGGACCCGGACCGTAACTACCTCTGGGGCGAAACCGAGCCCAACCTGGCGGACATGACCTTCGAGCTTCCGCTACCAACCCCGCCCGACGACGTGCTCAACCGGGGCACCCTGGGGGTTGCGTATATCGTGGTTTTGGACAGCTCTGCTTCCCTGGAAGAGGGGTTCGTCCCGCTGGACTTCGATTACGGAAGCGGATTCATAGGAGGGGCCACCCGGCACAACGTCATCTACTACGAGGGCGGCCATACGGGCGAGGACACGCACTGGGTGCATGACTTCCCGACGGGCTATTCAGTGGGCAGGGGAATCGAAATCCCGGACGAGTACCATGAGGGCTTTGAACCGGTGGAGCCGACCGGGATCGAGATCACCGTAGACGACCTCGAAGACCTGGTATTCGTAAACTGGAGCTAAAGCGGGGGCATCCGCCAAGGAGAGGGACAATACTTTCGGTGGCCACCAAAATATCACCCCTCCAATTGCCCCATTTTTTACAGTTTTTCTGAATTTCGTCATCCGGTTTTTTCAGGAGGGGCTTTCGCCAAGCACCTGAGCTTCCGGTTGTCGATGGGGTGAAGTACGACGCGAATTCAAGAGCTTTTCCCGGGATTCTCCGTCCGTTTCCGACCCCGGAACGAACCCGGCGAAGGCCGCTTTGACTTGGCCAGCCCCGGCTCGGTGGATTTTGCGGTCTTCCTGCTGTTTTGCTCCCCCTTCGGCCAGCCCGTACGGGAGTCAGGCGAAGGCGTTTGGGCACGCAAGCTCACCTTGCTGCGTTAGAGTCCAAATGGGTCATTCAGGTAAAACCAGACCGTTCCCCCCGCCTGTCCGCTTCCTTGTCCTACTCTTCCTCGGCATGGCCTGGGGCGCCGGGGCGCAGGAGGGGCCCAAGCACACCCTCAGCGGCTACGTCGAGGACGCGGCCAGCGGCGAGAAGCTGATCGGGGCGGTCCTGCACGAGCCCGACCTGCAGCAGGGCACGACGACCAACCGCTACGGCTTCTTCAGCCTCACCCTGTCGGCCGGTTCCTTCCGGGTGGTGGTCTCCCACATCGGCTACCGCAGCGACACCCTCGCCACCGACCTCGACGGCGACCTGCAGCTCAACATCGCCCTCGAGCCGACGCCCCTGGAAATGGAGGCGGTGGAGGCCAAGGCGGAGCGGCTCGACCCGATCCAGGAGCAGACGCGGATGAGCGTCGTGCAGGTGCCGGTGCGGCAGATCGAGAGCGCCCCCGTGCTCATGGGGGAGGTCGACGTCCTCAAGACCCTGCAGCTGCTGCCCGGGGTGCAGTCGGGAAGCGAGGGGATGAGCGGCCTGTACGTGCGCGGCGGCAGCCCGGACCAGAACCTGATCCTGCTCGACGACGCCCCGGTCTACAACGTCTCCCACCTGTTCGGCTTCTTCTCGGTCTTCAACGCCAACGCCATCAAGAACGTGCAGCTGACCAAGGCCGGCTTCCCGGCCCGCTACGGGGGCCGCCTCTCGTCGGTTCTGGAGATCGACATGAAGGACGGCAACATGAAGGAGTTCGAGGCCGAAGGCTCGATCGGGCTCATCGCCTCGCAGCTCACCGTGCAGGGGCCGCTGAGCCGGGACCGCACCTCCTTCATCCTCTCGGGGCGGCGCACCTACATCGACATGCTGGTCCGCCCCTTTCAGCCCGACTACGAGAAGGGGGGCTACCACTTCTACGACCTCAACGCCAAGCTCAACCACATCTTCTCCCCGAGCAGCCGCGTGTACCTGAGCCTGTACAGCGGCGACGACCGCTACTGGACCGGGTCCTACTACGAGGAGGACCGCACCGAGGTGGACTTCGGGTGGGGGAACATCACCTCCACGTTGCGCTGGAACTACCTGTTCAGCAACCGGCTCTTCGCCAACCTCACGGCGATTTTCAGCCGCTACCAGTTCTCGGCCAACGTCGACGACCGCTCCGTTGAGGTCATTGACGGGAAACGGGAGAGCGAGGCCTACAGGCTGTACTACCGGTCCGGCATCCGCGACTGGGGATTGAAACTCGATCTCGACTACATCCCCGACCCGACCCACTACATCCGCTTCGGGGGCAGCGGCACCTTGCACTCCTATCGCCCCGGGGCGGTGCAGGCAAAATACAATCCCATCGAAGGCGTCCCCGAGGACACCACCCTGGCCGCCCGGGAAACCGACGCCCTGGAGTACAGTCTCTACGCCGAGGACGACGTTCGCCTGAGCAGCCGTCTGAAGGCCAACCTCGGGCTGCACACCTCCGGCTTCCTCGTCGACGGGGAGTTCTACGTCTCGCTGCAGCCCCGGGTTTCCATGCGCTACCTGCTGACGCCGGAATGGGCCGTGAAGACCTCCTACGCGCAGATGCGCCAGTACATCCACCTGCTCTCCAGCAGCACCGTGGGCCTGCCGACCGACCTGTGGCTGCCGGCCACGGACCGGGTGCGGCCCCAGAGGTCGCGTCAGGTGGGCCTCGGCCTGGCGCGCCAGCTCGAGGAGCAGTACGAGCTCAGCATCGAGGGGTATTACAAGACCATGACCGAGCTGATCGAGTACCGGGAAGGCGCGAGCTTCCTCGTCGGCTTCGGCGAGAGTGACGACTGGCAGGACAAAGTGGCGACAGGGAAGGGATGGTCGTACGGGGCGGAGCTGTTCCTGCAGAAGAAGCAGGGCCGCACCACCGGCTGGGCGGGCTACACCCTCTCCTGGACGCGGAGGCGGTTCGAGGAGTTGAACGAAGGGCGCACCTTCCCCCACCGCTACGACCGGAGGCACGACGTCGCCGTCGTTCTTTCCCGGCAGCTGAGCGGGTCGAGGAGCTTCTCCCTGACTTGGGTGTACGGAACCGGCAACGCCGGCACCCTGCCAGTCGCATGGTACGACGCTCACTGGAGGTTCCCAAATGATCCCGACAGGGTTATGTCGGAAGTAATCCGATACCGACGACCTAATTACTTGCCTGTTGAAACGGTAGTATATGGAGACCGCAACGGCTACCGCATGGCGGCCTTCCACCACCTCGACTTCAGCGTCAACTTCGGCTTGGCCGACAGCGACCGGCACGGATTCAGCCTCGGGGTGTACAACGCCTACAACCGCAAGAACCCGTTTTTCATCTACTTCGAGGACCGCTTCAACCACAACTCCGGCACCAGGCAGTTCCGCGCCAAGCAGGTGAGCCTCTTCCCTCTCATACCCTGGATCAACTACCGGTTCAAGTTTTGAATTCCAAAGCCCCCGCGACCAAAGCCGTCCTGCGCCTCCTTCCGCTCTTGATCGCCCTGTCCGCCTGCCGCCAGGTGATCGAGCCCGATCTGCCGGAGCATACTCCGCGGCTGGTTCTGCAGGCCTTCTTCACCTCCGACGGCAGTTGGCCCGCCAAGGTCGGCGGTTCCGTCGGGATTCTCCAGCCCCTGGCCTACGAAGAAACTTCGGTAGCCGATGCAGAGGTGGAGCTGGTGGCGGGAGACCGGATCGTCGGGGAGCTGAAGTTTCACGAAGGAGCGCGGGTGTACGTATTCGAAGACAGCAGCCTGCAAGCGGGAGAAACCTACTCCCTGCAGGTATCGGCGCCCGGCTTCGAAACGATCCGGGCAACCGACACCGTGCCCAGACCGGTGCCGACTTTCATTCTGTCCTATGTCGTCAATGATTCATCCCACTTTGAAGAGTCTCTCAGCGGCGATGCCTGGATCAGAGTCGATTTGTCGATCAAACTCGAGATTCAGGATCCACCCGGCCAAGCGAACTACTACCAGATCCGCACTTTTAGATCGGTTTCGACTGTTGAATATATTTCGACAGAGGAGAGTATACTGAAGATCAAGAAGCAGGAAGGATCCATCTCGACAAAGGATCCTTCCATCATGGCCGACAACAACAACATCGAAGGATTCCCCTTCGAAGAGGAGGGGACTTTCTCGGGTCGAGCACCGTACTTCAGGGACACTCTCTTCGATGGCCGGAACCACGAGATCGAGCTGTCCTGCCGTTTCGTTGAACCCGAAGGCAAGCCATTTTTTCTCCAGGTTCTGTACATCAGCGAGACGTTCTACGATCACCTCCAGAACGCCCGCCTCCACGAATACATCCGGGAAAATCCGTTTGCCGAGCCGTTGAACGTGTACGGCAACGTCGAGAACGGGTATGGGATCTTCGCCGGGTACAGCTCGCGGACTTTCGAGCTCACCCTTGATGAGGAGTGGTCGCAGCCTGAGGACCACACATGGGTGGTTGTCGAAGAGCAGCCAAGGTAAAGCCTTGGTTGGTGTTGCTTCTGGCGGGAGCCGGCTGGGCATCGCCGGCCCCGCCGGACACCCTGTGGGTGGAAGCCGCGCCCGAAAGAGGATTCTGGATTTTGTCGTGGCCTTCGGTAGAAGGTGCGGACGGGTACCGGATCTACCGGGAAATAGCTATCTCGATGGTAATCGGGACAGACGAGACCCTCGAGATCTTACCAGAACCCCGATACGCCCTGGTGCCGTGGGGCCGCGTTGTCGACCAGACCGACGGCCTCATTACCGACGGCATCATACAGGTGGTAGTAGCCACCCTGGATGGGGATTTTTCGAAATTCGGAGTCACGACGTTCATCATGGAGGATGGGGAACGAGTGGAATCCCGGATAACGACGGCCTACCCGCCGGTTTCCCCCGACTTCAACAACGACGGCCGCGTCGACCTGGCCGACTTCTTTCTCTTTGCAGACGCCTTTGGAAAGCGGACTCCACGGTTCGATCTGGATGGCAGCGGCCAAGTGGGACTGAAAGACTACGCCCTGTTTGCCGATGCCTTCCAAGGCAGCACGACAGGAAAGGAAAACGCCGACAAATGAAGCGACCACCGGAACGTGCAAGGCTGCATGGGCGGACAATGAACCGGTCAGGGGTCCTTGTTTCCGGTCGTTTCCGGTCCGATGATCACTGCCCAGGCACTTGAGCCAGTGGTTCTCGCGGCAGTTCGGCGGTCTCTTCTCGGTCTCCCGCAGCCTGTCGAAGGGCTTCTGAATTCTCTGCGACGGGGATTCGATGTCCCAATTTGGGACGAATCATGTGGCGGCTGGCGCTACCTCATTCAACATCAAATCCCACACTTTTCCCGGGACGACCTCCGCGCTTTTTCAGGTATTGGCGCGGCACGGAGAGAAACCGGGACCGGTCGGAGGCTTGCGGAATTCCCTCCGCGACTTCAACAGCGAGGCCCCTTGCAGACCAGGGGGATCAGGCGATCCGGCCTCCTCGACCATAGCCGTGGCTCCCGATCCTCGGTGCCAATCTGGCACGCCCCCGGTCTTCGAACAGTCTGTTGTCGTCATGCCAAGTGCCTTGATAAACAAGAACTTAGAGCCTCGATGTTAATATCCTATTCACCGAGATCGAGGAGACGCCCTTTCCAGACAACCCTGGCCTTCAGTACGCAATCCTGTGAACTTGCCAACCAGCCGACATCCCGATTTTCCGGCGAAAACAGCAGGGAACCACACGTTTATTCATCTTGCTGACTTTTCATAACATTCGATGTAATTCCCATTGCAAACCCGATGAACTGTCCTGCGGCCAGGTCGCTGACCTCGCTCCCTTCGGGCTGTCCCAGGGCTCACCCCCGTGGTCGAACGGGGTGACGTACAGCTCGATCACCCAGATGACCGGCGCTTCTCCGGCCACGCCGCCTCCCGCGTCCGCGTAAGGAGGCAGGCCCCTCCAGGAGTGGGCTCGTAAAACCTGGCCAAGGTCAGCCAGATTCGGACCGTTGGTGCGGGAAATGGCCTCATAATACTGAGTTTCCCCACCCTGCTCCCTCATGGCCGCAATTAACTCCTCAGTACCGACAACGTCGGTCGGAAGCCCGGCACCCCCACTGTGGTCTCCGTCGATTCCCAGGGTAAGAGCATCGTTGTCACCGAGGATCATCAACGAATAATCATATGAACTGTAGTCGTGGGTGTTGTGGTACCGGTCATCGCTGGCCACGAAGGCAAGGTAGAGGCGAGCCGGTTCGTCGTGCCAGGCCAGCCAGATGCGGAAGTCGAAATCAGACGGATCCGGCGGGTTCTCCGTCAATTCATCGATGAAATCCAGGCCGGTCAGGGTCGGCTCGCCGACCAGGCCATACCACTCGTCCACTGTCCCGTCGTCGAGTTGAATCCGTTCCAGCATCCCGTCGGTGAGCTCGGCGATCGGGAACACGCGGCCGCCGCCGCTGTGGGCCTCGGACGGAGCAGGCAGGCCGGCCGGGATGGTCAGGGAAAGGAGCAGGAACAGGGCGGCGCGCCCCTGCTTTTCGGTCCGGACAAGGAACATCTGCTTCCTCCTTTGTTTCGGGGGTCGCGTCTGTTCGCTACCCCCGGTTCACCCAAACACCACGCAAAAGGCGTGCCTGTACTGGCCGGCAGCTCCAAGAATCGGACTCAGCATGACCTGACTCGTTGTTTTTACTGATGCTTATAGACGCATTTTTTTTCCAGGAGGAAATCAGCGCGCCCATGTCGCACCGGCCGTCGTATTAAATACGATTTGCCCGTATTTGATACGATTCGGCCGTATTTGATACGATTTTCCGTATTCGATACGACTTCGCCGATCGGTCGGAAAGCCGGCTCCAGCCAAGACCGAGAGGGATCGAGGGCGGGTCGAACAGGGCGGCGGTGATCCTCGTGCCATCGCCACAGGCAGCGGATTCTTGACCCCACTCCCGGGGAAACCCTTAGTACCCGCCATCCCAGGAGGTCGGCGCGATAATGAAAATCACCGATGTCAGGCTGCTCGTTCTCGAACAACCCGGAGAGCCGAAGCCGGCGGCCATTCCCCGGCTGGGGCAGGTTCCCAACCTGCGCCGCATCCAGTGGTCGTCGGGACCGGTGCCCGACAAGAAAACCGCCCACGGCCCCCCGTCGAGGCCGCGCCACAACTTCATCGAGGTCCATACCGACGAGGGGATCGGCGGCCGCTGCACCTCGACCATGCGCCCGGACCAGATGGACCTGCTGCGCGCCCACGTCGTCGGCGAGGACCCGCTGCACCGCGAGCACATCTGGCAGATGCTGTTCAAGGGGACGCGCTGGCTGCGCCAGAAACAGGGCTGGCACGGAGACCTCGACACCTGCCTGTGGGACCTGGCCGGCAAGGCCGCGGGTCTTCCGGTGCACGCCCTGATCGGCAAGGTGCGCGAGCGCTTCCCCGTCTACCTGACGAGTTCGGGACCCACCCTGGAGGATTACCTCGGCACCATCGAGCACGGCAGGGAGTTCGGCGTCAATGCCTACAAGTTCCACACCTACAAGGGGGGCCGGGCCGACATGCCCATCCTCGAGAAGACCCGCGAGGCGGTCGGACCCGGCTACGACCTCATCAACGATCCGGTCTGCTCGTACGACCTGCGCGAGGCCATCGAGGTCGGCCGCCTGATGGAGCGGCTCGACTTCATCTGGCTCGAGGAGCCGATGCACGAGGGGAAGATGAGCTCCTACCAGAAGCTGTGCGACGCCCTCGAGATGCCGGTGATGTCGACGGAGAACCTCATGCACGACGTCGCCATAACCGCCGAGTGGCTCAAGCAGGGGGCGACGGACTACGTGCGCGCCGACGCCATCGCCGCCGGCGTCACCTCGGTGCTCAAGCTCTCCCACCTCGCGGAGATGCACGGCGCCCAGGTCGAGATCGCCGGCCCCGGCGGGCTCTTCGGCCACGTCCACGCCCACCTCGGCTGCTGCATCGACAACAACGACTACTACGAGTACTTCCATCAGGGCGGCGACGGCCTGCGCCGGTGGGGGGAAGAATGGGGGGTGACCAACGCCCCCCTCATCGTCGACGGCCACATCGCGCCCAACGACCTGCCCGGGTGGGGCGCCGAGTACGACGAGGAGAAGTTCCAGTCGCTGGTCGCCGAAGTGCACTGACCTTTGTGTCTGCCGGCGCAATTACGCGTGTCCTCCCGCAGGCAACGGGAACGGGCATCCACCAGGAACAACATCCACCAGAAAGGAAAGATCTCATGCCGCTCGGTAATCCGGTTCTGAACAGCAGCCTGAACCAGGTCAATCTCGACGAGTTGAAAAAGGAGTTCGGCCCGCCTCCGTGGTCGCGCAAGGTCGTGGTGTCCGACCACCTCGCCGCCAACGTCATCTGCCAGCCCCCCGGGTTCGATCAGAACGACTGGCACTGCCACAACTACGACGAGTGGTGGATCGTGCTCGAAGGGGAGATCGACTGGATCATCGAAGGCCGCGAAGACGACCCCGTTCACGCCAGGGAAGGGGACTTCATCTACGTCCCGGCCATGACCTACCACCACATCTTCCCGAAGGCGGGGGAGACGACGATCCGCCTGGGAGTGGCACTGCCCGGCACGGGCGGTCATCTCCACGAGCGTCCCGCGCGCAAGGCGAAAGTCACTGTTGAGAACTGACTGATCGGCAGGTTCCCGCAGCCAGGGAGACCCGCCTCTGGAGCCGCGCGTGAAACTCCAAGACAAGACAGCAGTCGTCACCGGCGCCGCCACAGGCCTCGGCCGCGCCACCGCCATCGGGGCCGCCCGCGAGGGGGCGCGGCTCGTCCTCGCCGACATCGACGAGGCCGGCGGGGAAGCGACGGCCCGGCAGATCCGCGAAGAAGGGGGCACGGCCCACTTCGCGCACACCGATCTCGGCCGGTCCGGGGACGTCCGCCGGTTGATGGAGACCGCGGGCGAGCGCTTCGGCCGCCTCGACATCCTGATCAACCCGGCGGCCATCCTCCTCGATCCGGCGACCCGGGTCGACCAGTACTCCGAGGAAACCTGGCGGCGGGTGATCGACGTCAATCTCACCGGCAGCTTCCTGCTGCTGAAGTACGCCGTTCCCCTGATGGAGAAGGCGGGGGGAGGGGTAGTGCTGCTCGTCATTTCCGGGGCCGGAGTGATCGGGGGCAGCTCTTCCCTGCCGTACGGATCGAGCAAGGGGGGGGTCAGGGGGCTGGTTCTGGTCGCCCGGGAGCAGCTTCGCCCCCTCAACATTCGCATCCACGCCGTGGCCCCGGGGGAGATGGCGACCAACATGAAGCTCGGGGCCATCCGCGAGATGGCGGAAAAGGCCGGCCGCTCCGCCGCCGACGCGGAGCGGGAGGTGCGCCCGGGCCTGTCCCCGCCCGAGGACTCGGCCGCCAGGATCATCGACCTCGCCTCCGACGCGGGAGCTGCCGCCGGCGACGCGGTGACCATCTTCCACGGCGACTGGGACGTCGAGACCCACACCCTGAGGACCCCGTCCGGACGCCGGCTGGAGTAGGTGGCGTCGCGCCCGGATCCCGGGGCCCAAGTTCAGGTCAACCTCTGAACGGCAGGGGCCGATCCGGTCGGCCAGCCTCACACAGCCAGCCGGGGACCAAAGAAAAGGGTGGGTGCCGCGGAGGCGTTGCGATGGGAAGGCCGGCCACAGGGTCCGCGCACCAGGCGGCCCGGGGTGAACCTTGGTGGGCAGTCAGCGCTGGGAGGCCTCCCCCAAGGCGCTGAACCGAGCCTCTTCAGATACAGCCCGGAATCGACCGGCCCCGCACCAGCATGGCGTCGTTCTTTCCCTCGGGGCCGGTGTAGCGGCAACGGGCGCTCACGTAGTGCGTGGCGTAGCCGCGCCGGCGCCGGCCGCTGACGTTGGCCCGGCTCGAGTGGAGGACGTGCCCGTGGTGGAAGCTGCAGTCCCCCGGTTTCAGCTCGACCGGGCGCTCCCGGGGCAGCTTTCCCGCCAGCGACAGCTCTTCGAATTCCGCGCGCTCCCGGTTGTCGAGCACACCCTGTTTGTGGGTTCCCGGCAGGAACCAGAGACAGCCGTTGTCGACGGTGGCGTGGTCGAGGGCGGCCCAGCAGGCGACCAGCCCGGAAGCCGGCTCGATGTGGAACCCGAGCGGCTGGTCCTGGTGGTAGGGCTGCCGCGAGCCGATCCGGGCCGGCTTCATGAACAGCTGGTCCTGGTACAGCTTGACGTCGGGGCCCAGCAGCCCCTCGATGCAGTCGAGAACCCCCGGGTTGCGCGCGTGCGCCTCGAACACCTCGTCGACGAAGGCGAGGTGCATGAGCTTGCGCACCGACCCGGCGCGGCTGTCCGCCGCTGCTTCGCCCGCCGCCACCTCCGGCTCGACCTGCACATGCCGCTCCGTGCTGTACGAGGCCTCGCCGCGCGCCACCCACTCGGCGCGTTCCCGCAGGATTCGGACCTCCTCCTCGTTCAGCAGACCCTCGACGACGAGAACGCCGTCGTCCCGGAACTGTTGTACCTGTGCCTGTGAAAGTCCCATAGCGCGATTACCTGCAACGACCCTCTCCGGGGCCGAGGTTGACGATCAGTGCTCGATCCGCCGATTGTCTTTTGTTGTCGGCAGGGCCAGGGAAAATAGGGCCTGTTACACCCATCCTTCCATTACACCATCAGCAGGAGCGCGGAATTGAGACTGGCGATTTCCGGCACGACCGACGAGGACTTCGAGCTCGCCCGCCAGGTGGGGGCGACCGACGTGGTAGGAGGCGGCACCCTGCCGGCGGACAAGGGCTATTACACCCTGGAAGACCTCACACGGCTTCGCGAAAGAGTCGAGGAGGCGGGGCTGCGGCTGTCGGTCATAAGCGGGCTGCCGGAGGAGCTGACCTTCAGGATCAAGCTCGGGCTGCCGGGACGGGACGAGCAGATCGACAACTGGTGCAGGACGATCCGCAACGTCGGGGAGGCGGGCATTCCCAACATGATCTACTTCTTCTCCCTGCGCAGCTGGTACGGCAACTACGGCCTGCGGACCGACAGGGCCGCGCCGGGCAAGGGGGGATCCGAGCTGACGAGCTTCGACTACGACGCGGTAAGGAATGAAACCGGGGGGTACTGGTACCCTCCCGTCCCGGAGTCGGTGGCGGCCGGGGACGAACAGATCTGGGACAACGTGACTTTCTTCCTCGAGGCGGTAATCCCGGTCGCCGAGGAAGCGGGCGTGCGAATGGCCCTTCACCCGGACGATCCGCCCATCTCACCGATCGCCGGGGTCGCCAGGGTCTTCCGCAGCCACGCGGCGCTGCGGCGGTTCATCGAGATCGTACCGAGCGACTGCAACGGCCTCACCTTCTGCACCGGGACCATCGGCGCCATGCCGGAGAACGCGCTCGACGCCATCCGCTACTTCGGCAGCCGCGGCAAGATCTTCCACATCCACTTCCGGAGCGTGAACGGCCCGGTCCCCAAGTTCTCGGAAACCTTCATCGGCGAGGGCAACCTCGACATGATGGAGGCGATGAAGGCGTTCCACGAGTCCGGCGTCGACGCCCCGATCGTCGAAGACCACGTGCCCCGCCTGAAGGAAGGCGACATCCGGCAGTTCCGCACCCGTTCCTACGCCATGGGCTACATACGGGCGCTCCTGGACGCCGTGCAGCGCGGACATTGAAACTCACAACTACCTGCCCGGACTTGCCTTTCGGCGGCCTGAACCCGTGCCATTCGAGGCGGACCGGGGCCGAGGCCATGTAAGGAAACCAGCATGAAATTCAATGAGGAACAACTGGAGCAGTACCGGACTCTGGGCTACGTCATCTTCGACTGTCCCTTCCCGGAGAGCCTGACCATGGATTGCATGGCCGCGGTCGAAAAGACCTCCCAGGATCCATCCGAGGGGCCCGCGGACGGCAGCAAGAGGAATCACTTCTACCTGCGGCCGCAAATAGATGACTCGTACTGGTGCTCTCTCGATCACTCCCTGCCGTTCCTGAAGGTCATCCTGCACCCGGAATTCATCGAACTGGGCCGCCAGCTGAACGGGGTCAGGGATATCTATCTGCGCAACGGGGGCATCAACGAGCAGGCCCCGAACCGCTCGGTGTGGTGGCACCGCGACGGAGGGCCGGGATGGGCGGAGTTCATGCATTACTTCTCCGGGGCGTCGCGCGCGAACGGGTGTCTGCGCATCGTCCCGGGCAGTCACACCGGGCCGCGCGCTCCACTCGAGGAGAAGGTCGACAGGCTCAGGGACGAGCGGGGAACTCCGGTTGCGCCGAACGAGGACGGCTGGGAGGACATCGAGCTCGAGGAGGAGATTTCCCTGGAGGTGGAACCTCACCAGATGATCGTGCGCCATGCGTACCTGCTTCACTCGACCTGGCTCAACCGCACCGGCGACTGCCGGTACATGAGCCACTGGCTGTTCCATCCGCACACGATCGACAACCACCGCTTCACCTGGGGGGACTACCTGACGCAGGAGCTTCTCGACGCGCTGAGCCCCGGGCAGCGGGAGGTGCTGTGGCTGGACCGTGAATTCCAAGTCGATCCGGCATACGACCAGGAGCGCTCGCGCGAGTTGGGACGGGTCAGGTGGGGAGTGGTTTGAGCAACCGGGCAATGCCAAGGGAATTGAGTGATATCATTGCCTGCAATGACATCATTGCGGATTTTCTTTGAATTGGAGGTGAAGGAAATTGGCCAGCATGACAATTCGCAACCTCGATGATGACGTAAAGCAGCGTCTGCGCGTCCAGGCGGCCGAGCACGGCCACTCGATGGAGGAGGAAGTGCGGGCGATCTTGCGCGCCGCACTCACCCGGACCGCGGCCCCCGCCAATCTGGCAGCCGCCATACGTTCACGATTCGCGCCCTTGGGCGGTGTGAAACTGGATCTACCGCCGCGAGAACCGATGCGCGATCCGCCTCGATTCGGTTGAGGTTCGGGAGATGATCCTGCTCGACACCAACGTTGTCTCGGAGTTGATGTCCCCCCAACCCGAACCTGGCGTGGAGGCCTGGCTTGCCGAGCAATCCGCTGCAAATGTCTTTCTTTCGGTGATCACGGAAGCGGAGCTGCGCTACGGGGTCGCTATCCTGCCAGAGGGCCGGCGCCGCAATCGGATCGCTGCCGCAGTCGAGAAAATGCTCAATACAGATTTCGCACGACGCATTCTTCCCTTTGACACCAAGGCCGCGCGCAGCTATGCCGGGATCGGGGCTGGCCGGCGGGCGGCTGGTCTGCCGATAAGCCACCCGGACTGTCAGATGGCGGCCATCGCTCGTTGTCGCGGGGCGGCTATTGCTACCAGGAACGTCGGGCATTTTGAGCGCTGTGGGATCGAAGTAATCAACCCATGGCCCGCATGATCCCCGGAATCGGCTACCCTCCGAGCGACGCCCGCAGGACGAGACAGGCCTTCCCCAACTCGCAGCCGACGTAGTCGCCGCGGTGGGGGACGACCTCGGTGAACCCCTGCCGCATCCAGAACTTCAGGGCCGGAATGTTGGCCAGATAGACGCGCCCCAGGGCGAAGCGGAATCCCAGGGCGGCCAGCTCCCGCTTGAGGCCGGCGACGACCGCGGTGCCGATGCCGCTCCTCCGGAACTGCGGCCGGATCGCCAGGATCGAGAGCCACACGTCCCCGGCCGCAGGCACGTCCTCCATGAGATGGAAATAGCCGGCCAGCTCGCCGGCCGTTCCGACGTGGATGCCCCGCATTCGGAAGCCCCGTTCCTGCGAATCCTCCGCTGCCGACCGCTGCACCAGCTCGGCGATCTCGCTTTCGGGCACCTCGGCAAAGGTGGGATCGACTGCGGCCGCGTCCGAACATTCCAGAAACGCCGCGTGCAGCGCCGGCGTCTGCGACGCCTCCACCGCCCTCACGGCGATTCGACCGTCGGACCAAACGAAGGTCACAATGGTGCTATCCTGCCTCGTCCGCTTCGCCGTGCAGCCAGCGAAGGCCCCCAGGCCACCCCCGGTCGGCCATGGACAGTACGGCGCGCGTGTAGTCGTTCAATCCGGTCACCTCGTAATCGTAGAGCCCGGAATCGCCCAGGTTGTAGGTGGCAATACCCGCGGCGTTGAACTGCTCTGGATCCGTATACCACGCTTCCGGACCTGCGTGCCGCTTCACCAGATGGGCATCGTTCATGAGCTCCCAGGTGCTCGCGGGAACCCCATCCTCTTCTTGATAGACAACCCCCGAGCTCGTGTCGACGGCACCCCATTTTCCGGAACGATGGACCTCGACGATGACATGCCCACTGTAGGCGGCGTCGAGATTGAACAGGTACACCATGCGACACGGAAAGCCTGAAACCTGGTAGAGAGCACAACCCACCCGGGCAACGTCCGCGCACCAGTCGGAGCCCCGCTCGATGATCTGCTCCTCCGTTCCTCCGAATCTCATCTCCGGCAGTCGGCCGCCCGGCCTCTTCTCCGCCAGGCCACACGTAAGTCCGGCGATGGCCGCGACCCGATCCACCGGGCACCCTTCCGACGATTCAGCCTCTGCAAGAAAGCGCTCCAACTCCGGGCGGGATCCCGGTGCATAGGCGAGAGAACGGTTCGTGCACCTGCCGTACAGGCAGGACGCGGTTTCATCGCAGAGCCTTGTCATGCTCCCCACAAGCTCGCGGTCGACGCTTCCCGGGGCATGCGTGTCGTTTTCCAGCATGATCCGGTATGCCCTGCCGAACGCCTTCGGTCCGGTGAGTGCTGCGAGGTCCATCGGCGTTACAGGCCGCAGGCCTCCTCCGTCAGGCAGTCCCAGGTGTGAACGTACGTCACTCCGTCGATCACCCTCCGGTCAGGGGGGCGGCAACTGATGCTATTCCGGAACCCGCTCGCCGGCCTTTTTCTGCGGTCCCTCAGGACGCGGCTTCTGCGGCCAGACGATCTGCCGCCGTTCCGGGGTCAGGCGCGCCAGCAGTTCCTCCGAGGGGTGGTAGCCGTGGCGGAAGTTTCCCCAGGAGGGCCCGTACCGGTAGACGAAGATCCGGCGGGTGCCCTCGTTCCGGCGCCGGGCCGAGCCGTGCGAGAGGCCGTCGACGAACAGCAGGGCGTCCCCCTTGGCCATGTGGCACTCGACCGCGCCGGCGATGCCCTCGACCGTTGCCCCTCCGGGACGCATGCGGTGCCGTTCCATGTCGGGATGCGCGAAGTTGGATTTGTGGCTGCCGGGGATCAGCATGGTGCCGCCGTCCCCCGGGCCGATGTCGGTGAGCGCCACGAGGATGTTGACCTGGCCGCACATGAAGCGTCCGCCGCGGTAGCGGAACTGGTTGCGCATGTTGGGCGGGTGGCCGCCGGAGTGCAGGCCGATGGCCTCACCGGGCTGGCGGAAGTTGGCAAAGTTTTCGTCGATGAACAGCGGCCCGTGCGCGTAGTCGAAGGTGCCCTCGCCGCCGACGAAGTGCTTGACTTTCCCGATCCAGGCCGGATGGTCGATCATCCGCTCGAACGGTTCGCCCGCCTCGTAGATCTGCTGCAGGTTGAGGCCGTCGTCCGTGCGGTAGGTATGGGCGTGGACGTGGCCGTACCAGTCGCCGGGCTCCAGGGGCGGAATGGCGTCGAGGCAGTCGTTGAGATCCTCGATCTCGCCGGCGGTCAGCGCCCCCTCGATGTGAAGGTAGCCGCGCAGGTCGAAGAGGTAGTTTTCGAGGTCGGTGACCATAAGTCCTCAGCGCTGCACGGGATCGCCCCAGGGGCCTTCGATGTAGGGAAAGCGCGCCTCGAGGTCGTCGGCCAGCTCGACGCCGAAGCCCGGGAGGTCCGGCAGCACCAGGTGGCCGTCTTCGATCAGGGGCTTTTCGCGCAGGATCTCCCACTGAAGGGGGCCCTGCCGCATGTTCAGCTCGACCAGGCGCGGGTCGGGCAGGGCGGCGACCATGTGGGCGTTGGCCATCGTCATCAGGCCGTTGTGCCAGTTGTGCGGGATCAGGGGTATGCCGCCGTTGTCGAACCAGGCCTTGCGGCCGACCTCCATGCACAGGTCGATGCCGCAGACGCCGGCGTCGGGCTGGACGATGCCGAAACCCCCTGCCTCCATGAACGGCTCGAACTGGGCCCAGGTGGTGAACGGCTCGCCGCCGGTAATGGGGATGGAGACCGCCTCGTTGAGCCGGGCGTAGTCCGCGGGCACGCGTTCGACCGGCTCCTCGAACCACGCCCAGCCCATTTCGTCGAGGGCCTCGGCGATCGGCAGGGCCTCCTCCATCGACAGGCGGCAGTTGCCGTCGAGGGCCAGGTCCATGCGGGCGCCCACGGCCTCGTCGACCTGGCGGGCTATCTTCAGGAAACGGTCGACGGTGACGCCGGACCAGTCCCAGTGGGTGCCGAGGCGCATCTTGTAGGCGGTGAAGCCCTCTTCGGCGCAGCCGATTGCCTCTTCGACGACGGACTCGGGGCGGTCGTCCCAGTCGTAGCGCACACCCGAGGAAGCGTAGAGGCGGAGGCGGCGCAGGGGAGTTTGCCCCGGCGCGCAGAGCAGGTCGGCGGTCGGTTTGCCGGCGATCTTGCCGCGCAGGTCCCACAGGGCGCAGTCGAGGCCGGCGTTGGCGATGTCGTTTGCGCGCAACGCCTCGTTGTTCGGGGTCAGGTCCCCGTCGCGGGGGTCGCGGCCGATCAGGGCGGGCTTGAGCTCTTCGATGCGGGCGGCAATCTCCGGCGGCACCCCGTAGGCGCAAGGCTCGGCGATCCCCTGCAGGCCCTCGTCGGTCTCGATGATGCAGATCGAGCAGTCGGCCTTGGGCACGTGGAAGGTGGCGCTGTACCATTGGCGCTCCGGCTCGTGGGGGCGCGACAGGGAGAGCGTGCGGATGTCGGTGATTTTCATCGGGCTTCGCGGCGGAGTTTAATTGTTGGTTGCAGTGGGTTTAACGAGTTGTACAAAGCCCATTATCGAGGGTACGGGCAAGCCGCCGGCGACGGCGGTTCGACCGCCAGGGCCGGCCGCAGCCAGGATGGACTATTTCAACGGGCTGCTATGCCCGTGAACTGAAATCGGGGCGATCCTCGGCGCCCTGTATGCACCCGATGTGTAAAGGAGAACCATGGCATACAGAATGATCCAGGTGGGCACCGGCGGGCGCGGCCGCGCCTGGTGCGAGCTCATCCTGCCTCCCAACATCGAGGACGGACTGATCGAGGTGGTCGCCGCCGTCGACACCAATCCCGACGTCCTGGTGAACGCGCAGACCCATCTCGGTCTGCCCGGAGAAAAGTGTTACACCGACCTTCGGCGGGCCTTCGCCGAGAACGAATCCGACTTCTGCACCATCGTCGTGCCGCCGGCCTTCCACGAGGAGGTCGTCGACGCCGCCTTGGCGCACGGCATGCACGTCCTGTCGGAAAAACCGATCGCCGACACGCTCCCGGCGTCGTGCCGCATCGCCGAAAAGGTGCGGCGGGCCGGGAAGAAGATGGGCGTCACCATGAGCCACCGCTTCGACCAGGACAAGACCACCCTGCGCGAGGCGCTCAGGTCGGGCGGCTGCGGCGCTGTCGACTACCTGGTCATGCGCTTCACCTGCGACATGCGGGAGCGCGGCGACTGGGGCGCGGCGTTTCGCCACGAGATGAAGGACCCGCTGATGATCGAGGGAGCGGTCCATCACCTCGATATCCTCGCCGACATGGGCGGGGCCGACTGCCGCACCCTCTACGCCCAGACCTGGAATCCGGAATGGGGGGTGTACGCCGGGGATTCCCAGGGGCTGGTGACGATGCAGCTCGACAACGGGGTCCGCGCCATCTACGAGGGGGCCAAGACCAACGCCGTCGGGCTCAACGGCTGGGCGCGCGAGTACCTGCGCGCCGAGTGCGAGCAGACTACCCTGATCATGGACCAGCGCGAGATCGAGCGCTTCGACCACGACCGCGGTGCCCGTTCGGTCCACACCCGCCACGGCGCCGGGGAGGCGGTTCCCCTGTTGCAGCAGCGCAAGTGGAAGGACGCGTGGCTGGTGGAACAGTTCGTGCAGTGGCTCGACGGGGGAGAGCCGATGGAGACCCACGTCGAGGCCAACCTGCAGTCGGTGGCGATGATTTTCGCCGCCATCGAAAGCAGCCGGACCGGCGGCCCTGTCGACGTGCAGGAGTTCCTCTCCGCGGCGCGGGCACAGGCAGGCGGGGAGCTGGCTTAGTAACGGCACCCGAGCGAAAGGCTGGGCCTGGGCGCCCCCGGGAAGGTTCCCTCACCCGGTCTTCACGGCATCAATTCACACTGGATCACCGTCAGGGAATGCGGCTCGCAGGAAACGGTGAGAGTACCCTCCTCCATCGAGACCTCCGCGTCGCGCGGGACCACGCGGTCCGGGGCCTCGAATGAATTCTCGTCGCCGGGATCCCCCGTCAACACGGCCGCGGCAGCCGCCCGGGGGTGTCCGACCCCTACGGCGCGCACCGTCGTCCGCACCGGGCGCTCCTCCTGGTTGAGCAGGGATACCGTCAGCTTGCCGTTTCCTGCCGAGGCGGCCGCATCGATCCGGCCGCCCGCGGTCTCCACGTCGATACTCTCCGCCTCCCGGTGCGCGGACAGCATCGACATGGCGTGGTATTGCGGGGTGCGCAGGAGATCCCCGCCGCTGGTTTTCAGCAGGGGCGCCCAGGTGTTCGTCGGATACAGGTAGGTCGCCATCTTCACGCGGTCGGCGTGCCGCATCCACCAGTGCATGCGTTCGGCGACCTTGAGCCCTCCGTCGAGCCGGGCCTCGTTTTCGTATTTCAGATCGGCGCGGCCCTGGTGCAGGACGATCTCGAAAACCGACATGGTATCGAGCCATTCCTGCGGCCACCCGCAGGTGAACCGCGTCTGTCCCTCCCATTCCTCGACACACAGCTCGAGGCCGCCGTCGAAGTGCTCGTCGATCATGGCGATCGTATCGCGCAGATCCTGCTCCCTCGGGTATTTGAGCCCCAGCATGTGCAGCTTGCCCCCCGGTTCGATCTCCATTCCCTGCTCCGACGCCCAGGCGATGTCGTTGCTGATGACGCCCCCGGCTTTCGAGAGGGTCGAAAACCGCTTGAGGAAGCGCTCGTTCCAGTCGGCGTTCCAGCCCTCGGCGACGATGCGGGCGGCCGGGTCGACCTGGCGCATGAAGAACGTCCACCGGAACACCAGCTCGGCGTACCCTTCCGGCGACCAGGTGTCGGCGGTCTCGTTGCCGATGACCCAGGAACGCACTCCCAGGGGCTCCGCCTCGCCGTTGGCGCGCCGTTCCGCGGTGAGGTAGGTGTCCCCGTCGTGGTTGCAGTACTGCATCCACTCGAGGGCTTCGTGCAGGGTGCCGCTGATCGGGTTGAGCTTTATGGAGGGTGCGGCCCCCACCTTCCTGCACAGCCGGACGAACTCGTGGGTGCCGAACTCGTTGGTCTCTTCGCCGCCGAAGAAGAAGTTCCAGGTCCGTTTCCTGTCCGGGCCTGTGCCGTCGCGCCATCGGTAGTAGTCCGCAGGGGTGCCGCCGGGGAATCGGATCACCCCTACCCCGAGCTCGCGCAAGGCGGCGATGGTGTCGAGCCTCAGCCCCTCCGCGTTGGGAATCGACGGGTCGTCACCCACCCAGATGCCGTCGAGGAGGGTTCCGTAGTTCTCGATCAGGCATCCGAACAGCTCTGGCGCGATGGTGCCGGTTCGTTTGTCCGTCAGGGTGATGTCGACTCGATCTTCCAAACCGTCCTCCATCAAGACCGGTTCCAAAACAAGGCAGGCGGAATAAAGCCGGTTTGCGACGGCAAGGGCAACCTGGAAATGCGCGCTTACTTCGCGGGTTCGCCGTGCGGACGCAGTACCAATACCTCGTTGGTGACCGGCTCGGATACGCGCTCCATCTTCACCCCGAACTGCTCGCGCAGATAGTCGAGGGCCACGTCCCAGCCGCCGGAGAAATCGACATCGATGTCTACCTGGCGCTCAAAGGGGTTGTCTGCACCAGGGCCGTCCCATTGCATCTCGATTTCGTCGAGGTCCCGGTTGTACCCTTCGACGAGGTCGTTGAGCGCGGCGTTTTCAAGCATGCCCCGGATCGCAAAGCCGAGCGGATACCCCGTAGCGTGGTAGCTGTCACCAGTGGTACCAGCCCCCCCCATTTGCGGGTTCGTCGGAAACCCGGAGCCGTCCTGGGAAAAAACCCAGCGTGTCCGGGTGCCCTGCCGCTCTTCTGGCGCAGCGACGAAACCAAAGCGGCGGCCCAGGCGCTGGACGCGTTCCATGGGGGTCAGGCGATGGCTGTAGGAAATCCGCGCCGAGTAGCGCTGCCCGGCCAATTCCTGCCCCGGTGTCTCTTCCTGCGATTCCCCGGGTCTCTGCTCGCTATCCAGGATGACACCCGAAACTGTCCTTTTTACCAGAGGCTCCACCGGCATTTCCCCGATCTTCCGCACGATCTCGGCCAGCGGGGTGCGGTGAAATTCCAGGCGCGTGACCCCGCCTGCGGTAGAGGAGGCATGGCCCTCTTTTCCTTTGCTGGGGTCATCCGAGGGGGGATGGACGATGATATCCATGCCGTCCAGCGGCATGAAAAACGCCCGGTTCCAGGGCACGAACGGTACCATCCTCATACCACCGAACGGGTCTGCTTTGGAACGCGAAGGGGGAACGGGCAGGACCGCGTCATCGGCGACAGCGAAAAGCTCGTCCGCCAGGGGCTCATCGTAGTCGAGATAGTTCAACTCGCTTACCAGCTCCCACTCCTCCTGCCCCACCTCCAGGAAGACCCGGGCATGTCGAGGCAACCGGGTCCGGGAATCTGCTTCGACTTCAAACCGGATATCCGCAGGGGTTTTGGTCCCCAGCTGGGAAGCGCGCCAGATCGAAAAAAGCACCGTCTCCCGGCGATCTTCGCGTTCCTCCTGGTAGCTCCAACGTTCACGTTCCTCGGGGTCGGGCAGAGACATCAACCCGGCAATCTTGTCCGTGGACCAGGCGTTTTCGGCGGCGACGTCTTTTTCATACCAGAACCCGTCCAGGTAAACCAGCATTTTCTCGCCGGTCGCCAGGATTTCGCGCCGCGCCGGACCGGTACCGACGATGACGCGGAAGAAATGGGGAGCCTTGATCCACTGTTTCACCGGCACCTGTTCCCCCCCTTCTCCACGGACCCAGCCCACTATGTGCACTGATTGAAGCTTGCCTGCCTCGGCGGCTACATCCGCCCACGCCGGGGTCGACGCATCCTGCCAGAGCACTCCCACCACAACCGCGGCCAGCACGGCAGCCAGACCCGACAGGTACACCGGCCGCGGCAGCCGCCGCCAGAATGCCGTCCGCTGTGTTTGCCGCTCATTCTCGGCGCGGATCGCCTTCAACGCGTTGGCGCGGGCGGCCGCGAACAGCGCGTCCGGTGGTTCGGCGGCGCGGATATCGGCACCGAGTTCTATCGCGGTACGCACCGCTTCCAGGTCGTCGGCCGCTTCCGGGTGTTCGGTCAGATAGGTTTCCATCTGCCCGGCTTCGGCAGGCGACAGCTCCCCCCGCACGTAGTCGCTGAGTCTGCCTTCGAATTCATCCCTGTTCATGGCGCTTGGTCCTTGCTGCCGGCACCCATACAGGCGCGGATCTTTTTAAGTGCCTTGTACTCGCTGGCCCTGGCCGACTCCTCGCTGCAACCCAGCCGTGCGGCGATCTCGGCGAAGGGCAAGCCCTCGAAGTTGCGCAGGGCGAAGACCATGCGCTGGCGCTCCGGCAGTTCGGCGGCCAGGTCGCGCACCCGGTCCATGAGCAGGCGGCGCTCGGCCTCCTTGTCGGGACGGGCGTCCGCCACCGAATCTTCCCCTTCGCAAAGCAGCGCCCGACGCCGATGCCTCCGGACTTTGAAGGCGGCATTGGCCGCCACCCGGCAAAGCCATGCCTTCGGGTGGGAGATGGTCTCGCCGCGGGCGCAGGCAGCGTGGAAGCGCAGGAAGGTTTCCTGGAACACCTCCTGCGCTTCGTCGGAATCGGGGACGATCCGGTAGGCGGCTTTGAGCACCAGGCGGCCGTATCGGTCTACGGCCTCGGCGCTTATGTCGGCTGGTCTGCGCAAAAATCAGTTGGCGGTCAAGAGAACTCGATCCTGTGCGAACCCGGTACCCGGCTCATGGGGCCCGTTGCGGCCGGACCGTCTTTGCGGTGGATCCGCAGGTATCGGAAATGCCATCGACGCCGAAGCGGCGCCGGAAGCGCGGTTGTCCCATATGACCCGGCAGGAGGGATTTCGTGAACCGCAAAAAAATCGGCTGGCGGTCTTCGGTCGGGGTCTGATTTAAACACCCGTCCCCTTTCCGGGTGCTTGTCCACTCCGTGGATCGGTGTGCGTTGCCCCGGCTTAGGGCAAGCCGATGGAATTGAGGATATTTCGTGGATCCTGGCACGGTAGAGGTATGTGCAATGAACGCCATTTCATGGAGATGCACATATAGATGAGCCTGTCCGGTCAGTACGGGGATTCCAGGAACCTCAGGTCCCGCGTCAGTCTTCACGCCAATTTCAGCACCAACAAGGTCGACTGGAACCGGTGGGTCTTCGAGCGCCTCGGCTTGAAAGCGGACAGCCGCGTTCTCGAAGTGGGCTGCGGGACCGGGGAGCTCTGGAAGCGCAATCTGCCGGACGTGCCTCCGGGCTGCGCGGTGGTGCTGTCCGACCTGTTCCCCGGCATGGCGTCCGAGGCGCGTGACAGGCTGGCGGCGGACGGGCGGTTCACGACCTGCGTTTGCGACGCCCAGGGGCTGCCGTTCCCGGAAGAGACCTTCGATCTGGTTGTGGCCAACCACATGCTATACCACGTTCCGGACCGCCGGCGCGGGCTGGGAGAGATATGGAGGGTGCTGCAACCGGGAGGCAGGTTGGCGGCGGCGACCAACGGCCTGTCCCACATGCGGGAGCTGTTCCGGATGCTCGACCGGGTGAGTCCCGGCCCGAAGACCAGGCCCGTCCCGGTCGAGGAGGGGTTCAGCCTGCAGGACGGCGCCGGCCTGCTCGGGGAGTGGTTCACCGAGGTTGCCATGACGCGGCGCGACGATTCCCTGGAGGTAACCGAGGCCGGGCCGGTGGTCGCGTACGGGCTGTCGACCGGCCGCTACGACCTGTCGGGAAACAGGGCGGCCCGGTTGGCGGAGCTGGTGGAGAAGGAGATCGCTGCGAACGGCCGGTTCCGCATTACAAAGGAAACAGGCCTGTTCGAGGCGCGGAAACAGCGGAGGCAACCTTGAGCAGCTCATCCGCTGCGAGATGCCGTCTCCAGGGCCATGACCGTTGCGGGCTCGGACACAGGGCGGCGGCGGGATCCGCGGCAGGAGGTTGTGCGAGCTCACCATCGACCGTACGGAGAAAGCGGGGAAAGGATGGGCCGTGCCCGGCCTCGTTCGTACGCTGACTGACTCGGGAAGGCACCGGCCCCTTATCTGTTAACCGTGAATCGCCGCGGACCACCTGTTCGGAACCACACTGCCGCCCTCATCGCGGCCGTCGCCTGCGCGCTGCTCCCCTGGCGGGCACCGGCCGACGACCTGCGCACCCTGACGTTCGGCGGCCGCGCCGGGGAATCCTGGGGCGACTGGGTGGACCTGAACGTCATGGCCGATCACGCCATCGCAGCCGGCGCCCTCCAGCCGCGCGAGCTGCTGCCCGGCCGGAACCTCCTGCACGAGCTCTTCAACAACCACACCTGGCACATCTTCCAGGAGCCGGTCGACGTCTTCTGGGAGGACGGCATCCCCCGCATGTGGCGCTGGAACCGGAATCACAACACCCGCGGCGGCTACTTCTTCAAACCGGAGGACTTCTTCGACGGGGACCCCGCGACCTACACCAGCATGTTGAAGGATTGGGAGTACGCGGAGTGGTACACCCTCGACCTGGGAGCCCGGGTGCCGCTGCAGCGGTTCGTCATCCAGGCCCCGCCCGACTCGGTCACCTACCGCGACGGCACCCCCCTGGCGCGGGAGATCCCCCCCGACGGCGAGCTGTCGGGCAGCCCGGACGAGACCGAGATCAGCACCGAAGGCCACCTCTCCCCCCGGCAGGAGCACCACAACTACCAGCCTTTGCGGTTCCTGCTGGGGCGGGTGTCGCAGAACATCCATGCCCCCATAGAGCTGACCTTCCCGCGGCGCTACCTGCGCTACCTGCGCTGGCGCAGCTACAACGTCGGCACCCCCGGGCTCGACTGGGGGGCCGGAGACAACTGGATCTATGCCGAGTTCGAGGCCTACGGCAGCGGCTTCGCCGCGGAGGCGAGGTACCGCAGCCGCGTCATCGATCTCGGGGAGCCGGCGACCGCGGCCCGGGTGGTCCTCCACGCCAGCAAGTGGCGCCGCCGCGAGGGGCGGCTTGAGCCCGCGGCGGACGCCCGCGCCAGGGCCGGGGTCCGCATCCGCACCGGCACCGACCCGGACCCGCGCTCCTATTTCACCTGGAACGACCAGGGGGAGGTCGTCGAGATCGACCGCGCCGGGCACCAGGCCCTCAAACCCCGCGACGGACCGCTGACCGACAAGTTCGTCGGCTGGAAAGGGCCGGTCGGCGACGACCTCGAGCACTGGACCCCCTGGTCGAGCCCCCTGTCGGAACCGGAGACCGTCCTGGAGATGCCCAGCGGCCGCTACCTGCAGTTCGAGGTCGAGTTCACCACCCCGGTCCCGGAGGAGGGGGCGCGCCTGGACTCGCTGGCGTTCGCGATCGCGCCCCTGCTGGTGCCCGACCTGGCGGCCGAGGTCGGGGTGACCGGCGACCTGGCTTCCGCCCGGCTCGCCCGGGTGCCCCTGGGCGAGCCGGTGGACCTGACCTGCGCGGTCCGGGCCCGGTTCCCGGAGCGCGCCGGCGGCTTCGACGCCCTTTCCATCTCGACGCCGTCGCCGCCGCTGCTGCGCCGCCTGCGCATCGGCGACCCGCTGGTCGAGGTGCGGCCCGACAGCGTCGCAGCCGACGCCGGGGGCCTGACCGTGTACCTGCCGCAACGGATCGAGGAGGATGCGGAGCTGCGGCTCGACCTGACGACCACCTTCTTCACGGTGTCGACCCGGCTGAAAGGACAGGTGTTCGACCGCCGGCGCCCCGGGGTGCGCCAGCTGATCCCGGAGGGGGACGCCACCGGGGAGATCGGCAGCGACCGGCTCAGGGTCGTCGCCGCGACGGAGGCGGTGCCGCGGACCGTCGGCGGCGTCGAGCTGCGGCCGCCGGTGTTCACCCCTGACGGCGACGGCGTCAACGACCGCCTGATGGTGGCCTACTCCCTGTTCGGGGTGACGGAGGCGGACGTGGAGATCGTCTTCTACAACCTGGCGGGCCGGCCGGTGCGGCGCCTGGTGCTGCCCGGACAGCGCGCCGGGCCGAACGAGGCGGTATGGGACGGCGGCGACGAAGCGGGGCGCCGGGTGCCTCCGGGGCTGTACCTGTGCCGGGTCACGGCCACCACCGGCCGCGGCGCCTTCGAAGTGGTCAGAACCGCCGCGGCGGCGTTCTGATTCCGGGGCCGACAACCCGTCGCCCGGTTGCCTTCGCTCGCCGTACACCGTCGGTACGACTCAGACGCCCCGCGTGCCGGGCGCCTCGGCGCCGGACTTTCCAAGTTAACCGTGGGAGGCGGCACTGGTTCGGGGTTCGTATGGAGCAATCGCCGAAATGGGCCGCCCTGGATAAGCCGCTTCTCCCGAGCCGCTCTCCGGCGATCGGACCACCCTCAAAGTCCCTGTGTATGAGGCTGGTCAGGTGGCCAGAACGGGAACGCGGTGAATGACGTTGCCGAGGTAGCCCTTGGGATTCCACGGCTGTCTGAACGGCTGCGCGCTGCCCGTGTCGTCGAACGCCCGCGCCCATATCTCGTAATAGCCGCGTTTCTCGAAGGTCAGCCCGGTCCGCCAGTGGTGCCAGGCGTAGCGGTTCGCCGGATCGGTCAGGGCAGCCTCCTTCCAGGTGATGCCGAAGTCGGTGGAGACCAGGACCCGCTCCACCCGGTTCTCCCCGGCCCAGGCGTGGCCGCCGACCTGCAGGGGGTCCCCGGCGGCGACCTCGAGGTCAGCCCGCGGCCGGGTGATGAGCGACTTGACGATCCAGGAGGTGGCGATGGTCATGTCCTCTTCCGGGGGCCGGACTCCCGGAACGGCCGGGTGCGACGGTACGCGGTAGGAGTAGCCGCTCATCTTCGCCGAGTCGTGCACCCGGTCCCGTAGCCGGATGCGGTTGAGCCACTTCTGCATGGAGCTGCCGATCCAGCCGGGAACCAGCAGCCGCGCCGGGAATCCGTGCGCACCCGGCAACGGCTCGCCGTTCATCGCGAACGCGATCAGCGTGTGCCCGTCCATCGCCTTGGCGATGGGGATGCCCCGCGAGAATGGCTCGCGGCCCTCGGGCGGGGCGTCGTCGCCGTAGGCCGCCGCATAAACCGCGCCGTCCTTCACCCCGGCCGACTCGAGGACGTCGCGCAGTCGCACCCCCGTCCACTCGCTGCAGCCGACCGCGCCCCGGATCCACTGCGTCCCTCCGACCTGCGGCTCGAACAGGCTGCGGCCGTTGCCGGCGCACTCGAGGACCATCTGCATGGTGACCTGCGGGAACGAGAACAGGTCCTCGAACGAGAGGGACAGCTCGCGCCGGACTTCGCCGTCGACGCGCAGCCTCCAGCCCTGCAGATCCTTGGTCCGCGCCCGCTCCGGTATGCTTCCGTTGTTGCGCACGAAATGCCGCGCCGTCGGCGTTACCGGATCGTCGAGCAGATGTACCGGGAGCTCGCCGTTGAACGGGTTTTCCGAGTGGATGATCATGTCCGGCTTGGGAAGCCCGCGATCCCGGATGTTCTCCCAGGCGCTGGGGAGGAGACCCCTGCCGAACAGGCCCTTTCCCGCGGCGGCCGGCCCGGCGCCGAAGACGCCCAGGGCGAGGGCGCCCTTGCCGAGGGCGGTCAGGAAACCCCTCCGGGTCACCCGGTCGAACTGCTCCAGCTCCGCATGGTCCGCGCCGCTTGCGGCCAGTATCCCGCGATAATCGTCCCAGGTTGCGGCCGGTTCCGCTCCGTCGGAAGGCAGGTTGTCACTGTTCGTGTCGAGGTCGTGCATCTTGTCTCCATCAGGGCCGGAGTGCCGGTGATGCAGGGTTGTTCAACAGATTTCGAGGGTGGTAGCAGTGCGGTCCGCGAAAGAATCCCGATGGTTCGGGACTTCGGTGTCAGTCATGGGCGTCACGGACGCCGGGACCGCGCCGTCACGATTGGTTGATGATACCCGGATTGTTCGGGTGCATGCCACGAGATTCCAGAAAATCCGACCCTCTCAAGGGCCGAAGCAAGCTCCTGCCGCCTTACTGCCCGGTAACGGGTCCTGATCTCCTTCACCCTCCATCCACCCGATTGCTGATCGACTATGAAAAACCGCAGTAGATAGGTGTCCGCATCCTCGGACCAGTCCCAGATCTGAAAGGTTATTGTTTCCTCACCTGGTGCGCCGCTGAGAATCGGAGCGACGGACGACGGCTTTTCGAGGAGCAACCGGTCGTAATCGCGGATGCTGGCAATGAAAAGGCCGTTGTCAGTCAGGAGGTTCCGGATGTTCCGGAGAGCGAGGGTCAGGTCTTCGTCAGTCAGCAGATGCGGCAGGGAATTGTCACAGCTGATCACCACATCGAAATCCCGGCCGAAGGCCCCTTCCGACTCGCGAACATCGGCAACGGCGAAGCGGATGTTCAGGTCCCGCCCTGCCGCTTCCGACTCCGCCCTCGCGACCGCCTTGGGACTGAGGTCGGATCCGAACACTTCGTACCCCCGCTGCGCCAGGACGATCGCCTGGGTTCCTGTTCCGCACGAACAGTCCAGGACAACCGGTTCACTCGCGGAAGACCCGCGTCCGATCAGCCGGTCCAGCGCCGACGACTGCCGTTCGATTGCCGATTCCCAGTCCGCATACACGCAATGGTATTCGGCAGCGAGATCGTCGTAGAACTGTTTTACGGATTCGCTCAATTTTCGTCCCGTGGTTCACGACACCCGGGGAGGGCGTAGACCGTTCCTGAACTCGAAAACGTGCCCGGTTCACCAGTGCCAGCGTCAGGCCTGATGATGGCTGTGATCCGGCAAAGGGATTCGGCGGCACCGGGATCTCCCTGCAAAATAAGGCTCGGGCGAGGAACCGGACCGTTCCCCCCGTATCTTTCAACCGGAAGAGCACGGATACAACCCTTTCCGAAAACGCCCAGGATACAGCATGGCCAGACGCAAGAGCAGGTCCCGGTCGCGGGACGTGACCGGCGGGGGAGACGTTCCCCGCACCTTCGAGACGAGGACCGCGGACTTCAACTACAGGCGCATCGAGTCGATGGTGCCGATGCGCGACGGCGTCAAGCTGTTCACGCTGATCCTGATCCCGGACGGGGCCGCGGGGAAGATGCCGATCGTGCTGACGCGGACTCCCTACAACGCCGGGAACCGCGCCTCGCGCAACGACAGCCCCGACATCGCCATGGTCCTGCCCGCCGCCGACGAGGCCCTCGTGCGCGACGGCTACATCCGCGTCTACCAGGACGTGCGCGGCCGCTTCGGCTCCAGGGGCCGGTACACCATGACCATGCCCCTGCGCGGGCCTTTCAACGAAAGCGGCGTCGACCAGGTCACCGACGCCTGGGACACGGTCGAGTGGCTGGTGGAGAACGTCGAGGGGAACAACGGCCGCGTCGGCATCACCGGCGCCTCCTACGACGGCCTGCTGACCCTGATGGCGCTCCTCGACCCGCACCCGGCGCTGAAGGCCGCGGTCCCGGTAAACGCCATGGTCGACTCCTGGCTCGGGGACGACTTCTACCGGCACGGGGCCTTCCGCACCGTCATGCTGCAGTACGTCTACCGGCAGACCTCGACCCGGAAGGCCGGCAAATCCATCCCGTGGGGCTACCGCGACAACTACCAGGCGGTGCTCGAGGCCGGCTCCATCGGCGAGCTGGGCCGCCGCTACGGGGCCGACCGGCTGCCGGCCTGGAAGCGCCTCCTGGCCCACCCGGCCTACGACGACTACTGGAAGGACCAGGCCCTGCAGGAGCAGCTCGCCCGGGCGCCGCGGCGCGTTCCCGTGCTCACCGTGCACAGCCTGTTCGACGCCGAGGACCTGTACGGCCCGATCCTCAGCCATGAGGCCATGGCCCGCAACGACCGGAGGGGAACGCGCACCCACCTGGCCATCGGGCCGTGGTCCCACGGACAGACGAGCGGGGAAGGCTCGGAGCTGGGAAGCCTGAAGTGGGGGGAGGACACCTCCCTGCGCTTCCGCCGCGAGATGCTCAAGCCCTTCTGGGACCGCCACCTCAAGAGGAAGAGGCAGGCGGGGCCGCTGCCGCCGGTGCTCGCCTTCGAGACCGGCGCCAACCGCTGGCGGCAGTACTCGAGCTGGCCGCCGGTGGAGGAGACGGAATCCCGGAGGCTCTACCTGCAGCCGGAGGGGGGACTCTCCTTCCGGCCCCCCCGGGCAGGGGACAGCCGCACCGAGTACGTCTCGGACCCGGCCAAGCCGGTGCCCTACCGGGTGCGTCCGATCCCGCCTGCCTTCGGCGGGGAGTCGACCTGGTCGCGGTGGCTGGTCGACGATCAGCGGCCCTTCTCCGACCGCACCGACGTGCTCGTCTTCGTCGGCGAGCGCCTGCGGGAACCCCTGACCCTGTGCGGCGGGCCGTCGGCGACGCTCTACGCCTCGACCACCGGCACCGATGCCGACTGGGTCGTCAAGCTCATCGACCTCTACCCCGAGGAGGTCCCGGCGGAGCCGGAAATGGGGGGCTACCAGCTGATGACCTCCGGCGACATCCTGCGCGGCCGCTACCGCGAGAGCTTCGAGCAGGCGGAGCCGGTCCCGCCCGGGCAGGCGCTGCCCTACCGCATAACCATGCCCCACGTCAACCACACCTTCCTGCCCGGGCACCGCATCCTCGTGCAGGTGCAGAGCTCGTGGTTCCCGGTCTACGACCGCAACCCGCAGACCTTCGTCGAGGAGATCGCCTGGGCCCGGCCGGAGGACTTCCGCAAGGCGACCCACGCCGTCCACCACGGCCGCGGGGCGGCCAGCTTCGTCGAGCTGCCGGTGCGCCTGCAGCCGCGGGATTGACCCCGGCGGGATTTGAAGCTCCGCCTCAGTCCAGGGTCATCTCCCACGCAGCCAGCCCTTCGATCACCGCCTGCCCGTTCTGCACGACCAACCCCACGCGGCGCGGAACGGCCCCGGTCTGTCCCGGGATCCGCGACGTGTTGAACGTCTGCACGTAGAGGTCGTCGAGGTAGATCTCGAACATGTTCCGGCGCAGCAGGAGGCGCAGCCGGTGAGTCTTGTCGAGCTGGAGCCCGGGGGGAGCGCATCCGGGACCGATGAGATCCTCCTCGGTGAATTCCGCCTCCGCGCCGTTCAGGTTGAGCTGCCCGGTTCGGGTGAGGCCGCACGATTCCCAGAGGACCGCCGTCCCGAGGTGCGGTGCCTCCTCGAGAAACAGCCCGACCGCCGACGTGGTCCCGAGCTTGCTCTCACAGGTAATGCTCACCTTCGCCTCGAGGACGATTCCGCTTTCGCTCGGGAGCTCCTCCGGCAGCAGGAACACCGCCAGCGGCGGCCGGTGGGGATCGATCCACCTGTGCTCGGGGCCGACTGTCGCTTCCAGCCGGGAGCCTGAGACGTCCACGTCGACCGAGCCCGCCGGGGACTGCCCCGGCCCCGGATACTCCCGCAGGCGGGTGACGCCTGCGTCGAGGCGCTTCCCCTTCAGCGCCTCGTTCTGCCGCCAGTACGCGAGCCTGAGGTGGCCGTCGCCGTCTGTGGAGAAGCGCTTGAGGGGGGGCAGCCAGACGTCCCCCATGCGGTACCCCCAGCCGTCGTACATGTAGCTGCTGGCTAGGAGCTCCCGCCCGGTCCGGCAGGGTCTCGCCCAGAGATGGACGGACCGGCCGGAGTGGCCGCTCAGGCGGTAGGCGCCGGCATCCGGCCGGAACGGGCCGTAGACGGAGTCTCCGGTCAGGGTGAAGACGCAGTAGCCGCGGTTGCCGGCGTACCCGGGGCGGCTCCCCAGCAGGTAGACTTTGCCGTCGATCGGGAGCCATCCCGCTATCTCGAACGGGTAGTCGCCGGCGGGTTGCAGGCTTCCGAACTCGAACCTCGAAGGGGGCCTGCCCTCCCAGTGCACGCCGTCGTCCGACCGCAGCCAGCCCCCCGGGCCTGAGGCGATCCCGTGGTAGCTCCTGCGTCCGCCCTCCTCCGTGGAGATCACGTCCATGCAGTCGAAACGGCTGTCGGGGTCGTACCAGCGGGGATCCGGATTCAGGTCCGCCTCTTCCCCCATGTAGGTCCAGTTCCGGAGGTCGGCGGATTCCCAGAATCGCAGGACGTTCTGGGTACCCGTCCCGGTGAAGCTGCCGTGGTTCAGGTAGAACCTGTCGCCGGCCTGCCATACCCCCATTGCCCAGACGAGGAACGGCGCGGAGATGACGGGGCCCGCGTCCCGCCAGCGGACCCCGTCCTCCGAGACCGCCTGCCAGACGTGGTTGTAGCCGTTCCTGTCGTCGTGATTGCCGTCCAGCGCGCTGTACATGCTGAACAGGTAGTAGCGGCCTTCGTGGAAGAAGACGCAGTTGTCCTTGAAGATTCCCTGTGACGGTCTGTACAGCATCGGTCTCCTCCTGCGGGTGGGCTGGGCCCCCCACCTTCCAGCAGATGCGGCCGGCCCTGGGTGCCGCAGAGGGCGTTGCGCTCCCCCCGAATCCTCTGCGATCCGACTCGGTTGCGCGCCCTGTCTCGGGCCGTCATGGATCGGCCTCGCCTGCAGCAACTTTATCAACGGGCTGCCATTGCGGTCAGCCCCAGCTGGCGGTGAAGTCGTCGACCTCGAAGTCCTCCGGCATGTCGTAGAAACGGTAGCGCGTGCTGGTGACGTGCATCATCGGCTCGAACTGTTCGTCCTCGGCCCGCAGCCTGGCGTCGAGAGGCTCGAAGAGCTGCCACAGCTGTCCGGCCTCCTCCGCGGTGAAGCGGTCGCGCAGCGGTTCCATCAGGTTGACGTAGAACGCCCCCGCGGCGGCGCGCCGCTCCTCCTCGCTGGCCCCCGGATCGCAGTACGCCGGCAGCGCCTTCGCCGCCTTGGACAGCAGCGTCAGGGCGACCATGCGCCCCTGCTCTCCGGGGTGGAGCCGCGCCAGGCCGCCGCGGAAAGCCCCGGCATCCCGGCCGATCATCGCCCGGAAGATCCCGCAAATGAGGTCGATCTCCGCGGTGTACAACTCATCGAAGAGCTCGAACTGCTTCCGCGACTCCGGGGAGAGCCGGTCGGCGAACTCGAGGTCCCAGCCGTGCCCGGCGTAGTAGGGGAAGATGCGGCTTGCGAAGCAGCGGTACCCGAGGTGGAGGGTGCGGCGCAGCCGGGCTGTGTAGTTGCTGCCCCAGTGCAGGATCATGTTGCTGTAGGCGACGCCGTCGCCGGCCTCGAGCTCGACCGGGATGCTTCCCGGCATCGGCGCCCAGGCGTCGAAACGCCACTGCGCGTTCTCCGCCCCGGTGTTGCGGCGCCGGTGGCTGCCGGGCACCACCCACAGCACGTCGTCGTCGTAGAGGGCGACGTTCCACTGCAGGAGGGCGGGGCCGTTGGCGAGCATGTCCTGCTGCAGGCCGCACAGCGGCGCCAGGCTGGGAGGGGTGATGTCGCGGTGCCAGCGGGTGCGTCCCATCCCGACCGGGGGGCTGCAGAGCATGGCGAGCATCCCCGGGCAGGCGACCGGCGCCCCCATGAGCCGCCTGCTGACGCCCATGGTGGTCTCGCCGAGACAGAAGTCGACGACGTGGGCGGTCGACTCGTCGACGACCTTGTCGATGGAGACGCGGGGCTGCCCGGCGAGCTCCCACTCCCCGCCGGGAGGGTCTCCCGGTTGGCGCTCCCGCCTCCAGGTCTCCTTCTGGCGGTCGAGCAGCCGCTCGCAGCTCTCGCGCATGCGCGCGAGCTCGCCGCCGGGGACGGCTCGGCGCAGGATGACGAAGCCCTGCTCGAGCAGTTCCTGTGGATCTGCATCCATTTTCGCAGCTTCCGCCGGAGACCGCTTGTCGCAGCCCCTCCTTGTCAGTACTATCGCCCCCCCGCGGCCCCCGACCCGTTTCAGCCGCGACATCGGCTGCCGCGGAGGACGCATCGCATCGAATCCTCCCCTGTCCGCCGCGCCGCCGGGTGAAGGATCTGCAGGTCCTCGAATGGGCCGATAACATTCCCTGCCTGCCGATGCGCCGCGGATCCGGTCCACGGAAATTCGACGGTACACTGCATCCCGATGGAAACCAGGTTTGCCCACGTGTTGAATCGTCCGGGTTGCGTCTTTTCCGCTTGCCTGATTCTCGTTCTTTCCAGTTGCGAAAACAGCCAGGCCCTGCCTCAGCCGGGTCGCGACTCGATTACGGACAAGGAAAATCCAACTGGAGAAACCAGGGTTTCCGTCGAATTCCCCGCGGGCCACCGGAAAATGCTTGCGGTTCTGGAGGATATCAAGAATCGCGCCTCCGACGAGTATCAGTACTTCGGTCGCAAGGCACACCTTCACCGGCGTCAGGCCCTGGAAGCGCTCGGTCCCGATGCGGACAAGCTTGAACGACTGGTCGCTTTGAATCTTGCTGGACTGACTTCGTTGGACTTCGAAGAATTCCCGCACCTGGCGATCGAATACCTGACGGAGGCGAACGAATTGCTTCCCCGGGTGATCTTCCCCGATCCCGATATGAAGATTCAGGCGTTCAACGGCATAAAGTTCTCCCTGGGGCTTGCCTATCTGCGCTTGGGGGAAACCGAAAACTGCTGTCTGCGTCACAGCGGCGACAGCTGTATCCTGCCGATTCAGGGGGGCGGACTGCACAGCCTTGAAAAAGGATCGCGCTACGCAATCAGATACTTCACGGAGATGCTGGAAGCCGACGCCATCTCCGCGCGGCAACGCAAAGGGGGCAAATGGCACGCGGCGGCCCAGTGGCTGCTCAACATCGCTTATATGACGCTTGGGGAGTACCCCCATCGGGTACCGGAACAGTACCTGATCCCACCCGGGTTTTTTCAGTCCGAGGTCGAATTCCCCCGGTTTGAGAACGTCGCTCCCAAACTGGCGATGAACACATACAACCACGCCGGCGGTGCAATCGTGGATGACTTCGACAACGACGACTACCTCGATGTATTCGTCACCTCTTCCGCCCCGACGGGGCAAACCCGCTTTTTCCTCAACAACCGGGACGGCACCTTCCGCGAACGCACCCGGGCCGCGGGGCTGGCCGGCATCTACGGCGGCCTCAACATGGTCCAGGCGGACTACGACAACGATGGGAACCTCGACGTCTTCATCGTGCGCGGGGCCTGGCACGGAAAGATGGGCCGGCACCCCAACTCGCTGCTCCGAAACAATGGAAACGGGACCTTTACCGACGTGACTTTCGACGCCGGCCTCGGTGAGGTTCACTACCCTGTCAAGACGGCCGCTTGGGCGGATTACGACAACGACGGTGCCCTCGATCTGTTCGTGGCAAACGAGTCATCCAGAACGACCGGTCCGCAATGGACGCCTCAGGGAATGCGCGCGCCTTCGCAGCTGTTTCGCAACAACGGCGACGGAACGTTTACCGACGTCGCCGAACCGGCGGGAGTGGACATCCATACTTTTGCGATGGGCACGGTCTGGGGCGACTACGACAATGATGGCTTTCCGGATCTGTACGTAGCCGGAAGGTCGCGGAATGCCCTGTTTCACAACAACCGGGACGGGACCTTCACGGACGTGTCCTCCAAGGTCATGAAGACCCGGCCGCAATATCCGTTTCCGGTCTGGTTCTGGGATTTCGACAACGACGGGGCGTTGGACCTGTTCGTCAGCAGCACATCGGGAAACGTCGGGGTGATTTCACTGGACTCCGTCGGCGAACGGATCGACCTGGCGCAGGGAATATTGCAGATCACGGGCAGCATCGGAAGCGGAAACAACCCATTGACCAGAAGGTTCGAATTTCCGGCGCTCTGGCGCGGCGACGGCCGGGGGGGTTTCGCAGACGTGGCCAGCGAGCAGAATCTCGCCTATCCAGCCGCGCCCATGGGGGCCAACTTCGGCGATTTGAACGGCGACGGGTATCTCGATTTTTACCTGGCCACGGGCGACGTTCCCTACTGGGCTTTGCGACCCAACGTGATGTTCCTGAACCAGGGCGGATCCAGGTTTGCCAACGTCACGATGGGAGGCGGGTTCGGCCATCTGCAGAAGGGGCATGGAGTCAGTTTTGCCGACATCGACAACGATGGGGATCAGGATGTGTACGTCCAGATGGGAGGACAACTGACAGGCGACAAATACAACGACGCCCTCTTTGAAAACCCCGGCTTCGGTCACCGCTGGATCACCTTGAAGCTGGTCGGCCGAAATTCCAACCGATCGGCAATCGGGGCAAGAATCCATGTGGAGATACTGGAAAACGGGAAGACACGGTCGATCTACCGTCGCGTCAGCAGCGGCGGAAGCTTCGGTTGCAACCCGCTTCGGCAGAATATCGGCCTTGGGAACGCGACAAGGATTGATTCGATTGAAGTCTACTGGCCGACCAGCGATCTCACGCAGAGGTTTCTCGACGTGGAAATGGATCAATCGATTGAAATCGTCGAAGGGGACAAGGAGTACAGGACGATATCACTTCGTTCGTACGCCCTTGGCGGCGGGTAGTGGCCTCACCCGATTCCCTCGGGCGCCCTCCTGTCCACTGGAGAAAGGCCGCACCACGAAAGCGCAGTATGGGACCCCCGACTTGGAGAGTAAGCAAATGAAAAAAGCGGCGTTGCTGTCATTTCTCACCCTTGTTGCCCTTTCCCCTGCAAAGCCGTCGTGGGCGGGGGAAATCGACACCGTCATGACTTTGACCGCAGAGTTTCCCGGACCGGCGCGACAGCTGTTCGAAGCTTCGGGGTCCGGGCTGTTCGCCGTAGTCGGCGGAGCCGGTGGCGGCCTCGCATCGGTGACTGACGAGGGGTACGAGCCGGTCTACCAGGGGGAAGTTGTCTCTGCGGCGGCTTCTCTCGACGGGTATCTGTTTTTTACGATCAGGGTGGGTGGAGAAGCCAGAATCATGCGCCTTTCTGCGGAAGAGGCATCCCGGGTGGGTGGGGGAGATGGGGACAAAGGGGAGCCTTCTCGCCCCACCGAGGTCACGGACCGCTTTGGCTCTCCGGCCTCGGGAGACTGCCGGGTGGTGCGTTCGAGCTCGGGCGAGATTTGGGTGGAGGGCGCTCCTTCCCTGAGGCGCGCAGACGGGGCGTACGCTCCCGCTCCGACGGCGGCCGGCGGACTGGGGGCGGTTCCCCTGGCAAGGGACGTGCACGGCAATTCCTGGTCGCTGTCCTCGTCGGGAGACCAGGTGCTTGTACGGGCCTCGGATGCGCCTGCCGATTGGCGGGATGCCGGCCCTTCCCGGGGAGGGCCCTGGTCCTGCCTCGTCACCGATGTCAGCGGGTTCGTCTGGGTCGGGGGAGCGGATGGCCTGCGGCGGCTTGACCCACTCGAAGCAGACGCGGGATGGCTCGAGCTTCCCGCCCCCCTCAGCCTTCCGACTGGTCCGGTCACCTCCCTGGGCCGCTCGCCCGACGGCAAGGCCCTCGCCTGTTTTTCGTCGGGCGAGGTCATCGAAATCGACTACGCCCGCGAAATCCGCAAAGCCGAAATCGTTCACCTGACCGACGGGGTGCTGCCGGCCCCGGCGGACGTCGTCTACAGCGACTCCGAAGGCCAGGTCTGGCTGGGCATCGGATCGAGGCTTTACCGCAAGATGGCGCATCCGCTCGCCTGGCAGCGCCACTGGGAGGTGCTCAGCCCATTGCCGGGGAGCAACCACGACATCTTCTCCGTCGAGGTGGATAGCCGGCTGTATACTGCCGGAGGGGTGACGGCCGGTTGGGGATACCCCGCCCGGCACCACTGGTTCGACGAACTCTGGGAGTACGACAGCGCCACCCAGGTCTGGAGGGTGGCGGGAAAACTGCAGGAGGATCTCTGTTACAACGGCATCGCCACGCTCGACGGGGACGTATGGGTGGTCGGCGGCGCCGTCAACGTCGACGAAACCAGGGTGTCGACGGCAACCGTACAGATTTTCGATCCGCGCACCGGGGCGTGGCGGCTCGGTGCGCCCCTGAACGAGGCGCGGCAGGAGCCGGTGGCGGTGACGGCCGGCAACCGCGTGTACGCCATCGGCGGCGCCAGTGACTACTCGACGCCGATGACTTCGGTCGAGAGCGTCGGGTCGGGCGAATCGCGGTGGAGCATCGAGCCGCCTCTGCCGGAACCGATGCGGCAGTTCGCCGGCGCTGTCCTCGACGACGTCATCTACTGTATCTCGAAAGACGCCGCTTTCTCCTACGATCCAAAGGCGGGGTCATGGAGCGAGCTGCCCAGACTGTGGCACATGCCCCAGGCGGCGCAGGTGGCGGCTCACGACGGGGAAATCTGGGTGCTTGGGGGCGTCGGTACCAAGCGCACGTTCCGGTATGATCCGAACGAGGGCTCATGGCGGCCCGGACCGCCGCTGCCCACGGAACAGTCGTGGGGTTCGGCGAGCGATCTCAACGGCCGTCTGATCGTCGCCGGCGGCGCCCACTGGTCGGAGCTCCACGGGCGCTACCTCTTCGACGATGCGGCGTACGCGTATCGGGAGGGCTCCTTCGTGCCCGAGGACAACGAATGACCGGTGCCTGTCGGAAGAAGGCGGGATGCGGTCGCGCGTGGGTTGAAGCAAGTTCCGGGATCAGAATCAGGCACCGGCCCGGATGCCGTGAATACCCGACCCGGGAGGAGCCATGGCACGGGCTATCGCAAGATCAAGAAATCGATGGGGCAGGAATCAGTGAGAATGCGCCGGGCGGTTGGATACGGCGAACGCGCACGGTTGAACTTCCAGCCGGTTGAAGCGATCGCTGCCTTCCACGATCTGGATGAAGGCATCCAGGGGCACATGGGTGAACTTCTGGGTCTGGTTCGTGGTCGGCCAGTAAACTTCCAGTTCCTCGATCCGCTCGGCCCGCCCCAGGCCGATAGTCTGCCGTAGCGGATTGGCCCCGAAGGTCCCCCCGCCGTTGACGTATTTGTAAACGGTCCGCCGCTCGCCACCCTCTACCACCTGCACTCGAATCCGGGCCCCGATGGCCGCCCGGTTCGATTGCGTTCCTACCGCCTTGACCGCCAGCCACCTGTTGCCGAACCCCGGGTTTTCGTAGAGGCTGTCGCCGTATTTGTCCCCCAGGTAGGCACCGCCCATCTGTTCGAACAGATCCTGGTCGCCGTCGTTGTCAAGATCGGCGAAGACGACCCCGTGGCCCTTCTGCAGGTGCCCCATGCCCGCCCCTGCGGTCACGTCGGCGAAGCGCCTGCCGGCAAGGTTGCGGTAAAACAGGTTGGGTATGAGATAGATGTAATCCACGTCGCCGGTTCCCAGGTAAAAATCGAGATAGCCGTCATTGTCGATGTCCCCGAAGTTGGCCCCCATGGGCTTGGTGGGACGGAGCAGGTTGCACTGCTTGCCGACTTCGGAAAACCCCCCTTGTCCGTCGCCCCGGTAGAGGTGCATCCGGGTCGGCTCCAACTTGAAGGGCCGATCGAGGTAGGAGGCGGCCACTGTGGCGATTCCCGCGGCATAGGCTGCCACGAACAGGTCGAGGGCACCGTCGTTGTCGAAATCCCAGAACCAGGCCGGAAAACTGTGCAGAGGGCGGAATACCCCCAGTTCCAACGCCACATTGGTGAACGCGCCGTCCCCCAGGTTGCGATACAGGCGGTTTGGCCCGCCCAGATTCGACACGTACAGGTCCGGACGTCGGTCTCCGTCGTAGTCCCCCCACACCACCGCCTTGGTGAACTGGTCGTTGAGGACGCCGGCCTGGGCCGCCACATCGACAAAGGTGCCATCCCCCTCGTTGCGGAACAGCTCGCTGGGGGCATACAGCTCGTCGGTCGATTCATTGCCGATGTAGACATCGACGTCTCCGTCGTTGTCGTAATCCGCCCAGGCGGCGGTCTGGGTGGGATAGTGGTATTCGCCCAGCCCGGCGGCGAAGGTCACGTCGACAAAGGTGCCATCGCCCCGATTTCGCAGCAGGGAGTTGGGGTGCTGGCCAGCGGCCCCGAACCAGGCCCCGCGCAGCACCAGGACATCGAGGGCGCCATCGTTGTCGTAGTCCGCCTGGACCATGTTGAGGCCGCCGAAAATGCCCGTCAGGCCGGCGGCCTCGGTGCGCTCGGAAAAAGTGCCGTTCCTATCGTTGTGGAAGAAACGGATGGGCCCTGCCGCGTCCGAGGTGGAGACGAGCAGATCCAGGTAGTGGTCGCCGTCGAAATCATCGGCCACGGCTCCACCTGACAGGCTGACGGTATCGAGCCCGAGGCCCTGGGCAATATTGGCGAAATGGGGGAAGGTTTCCTCGGCCGCGAAAGCCTCCGGCGGGATCAGGTATTCCGCCGGCACCTCGTGCGGATACCGGCCCAGGGTCATGTAGGCGAGGTTCAGCAGCCACAAAGCCTCCATGTGCCAATTGGTTCCGGGGCCGGTGTTGGTCAGCACGGCGGCAAACTGTTTGACCGCTGCCTGGGATCCTTCCGGAAGAACGTGGACGCCGCCGTCCCTGATTGGCAGTATGCAGCTTTCCGGGGTGTAGTGCTGGCGGCAGTTCTGGGTTTCGCCGAGACGTAGAAAGGCGACCCCGAGGCGGAATTTCAGTTCGTTGAGGACCTCGTCCGGAGCCCCGCTCATGCTGGCCAGGAGACTGTCGGCCGCAGTCAGGTGCTCGATGGCCAGGCGTTCATTTCCCAGAAACAGTTCGGCTACCCCCAGATGGAAATTTGCTTCCACCCTGGCGCGGCTCGGTGAACTTTCCGAAATGAACCGCAACCGTTGACGCCATCGCTGCGCTTCGCTTTCGCTCTGGTAGGGATTGTTCTGGCGGCTTTGTGCCTCGACCTGCTGCAACAGGGCCACCATGCGCCGATGACTCTCCTCGAAGTCCGCGCCGGCCTCCAAAGCGTTCGGGAATCCCCCTGCGAGCACTGCGAGGAAACACAGAACAGCTGCCACATCAGCTATTCGTCGGGATGGCGGTCTGTCTTTCCCGATCAACCTGGTTTCAACTTTGAGACCTCCGCCGCAGCCAAGCTTGCCAGGTGGGTTGAAGCTCATTCGCATCGGGGAGGGGTTGCGGCGGGTCCAGGGGGCGGGTCAATCGGCCCCGGACGAGGTTGAAAAAAAAGTTGGCGTCTCGTTTGAAACCGGTTGGGCTTAAGGTATATTCCGCAAACCTGATGAGAAAGGCCGCGTTTCTCCCTCGCAACTGCGGACAGGATCGACTGGCGCGGGCTCGGTCGACACTCCCGACAGCCGGGATGGCAACCTTGTCTCACCATGGAGGCCATCGCGACATTTTGCGATGACGAGCCGGGTCGTCACCTCCGTTGGATGGTCGGGAGACGGCCGATCCCCCCGCTTTGAAGGACGCGTTCAAGTTCGGGGAGGTGGTAACGCCCCCGGCCCCGATCACCGGAGCGCAGGTCCGACGGCGAACAGGGATACCGATTCCGCGGCTCCGCGCTTCGCGACTTCCAACCCATGACAGAAACGGAATTGAAATGGTAACCGACAACCGCAGCGCCGGCCCCTGGCAGCCGGTCGAGTACGAAGGCTACGACCCGCTTCCCATCGTCGACCTGAAGGTGCACATGCTCGGTTTCGACAAGGGCGTGGGGAAGAGGGACGGTCTCCTCCGCATCATAACCGAAGACGGTATCGAAGGGTGGTGCAATCTGATCGACCCGGAGATGGCGCACGTAATTACCGGTCCCTTCCGCGACTACCTGATCGGCCGCGACGCTTTGGCCCACGAAAGGATGTGGCACGACAACCTGATGCGGGAACGCCTGTTGTGGCCCCCGAAGAAATTGCGGGGTTCCATCGACGTTGCCCTCTGGGACATCGCGGGCAAGCGACACGGAATGCCGGTCTGGCGCCTTCTGGGAGCCTGCCGTGACAAGGTGCCGGCCTACCGCACACAGTCGGGCACGATGGGCCCCGAGGGCAAGTCGATGGACCATTTTCTGGAGTTTGCCCTGCAGGTCAAGGAGGACGGGTACCTCGGCAGCAAGGACCATTGCTACGCTGGCCCGAAGTTCATGATCGAGCTGGCCGGCAAGCTGCGCGACGCAGTCGGTCCCGACTTTCACCTGATGCACGATGCCGTTGGCTATTACGAGCACAAAGAGGCGGTCCGGGTCGGCCGCGCTCTTGAGGAGTACGACTTCACCTGGTTCGAGGAGCCGCTGAGGGACCACGATTTCCTCGGCCTGAAAAAACTCCGCGACACCCTGGAGATTCCCATCGTAGCCGGTGAGTATTTCCCCCACCACCTCCACAGCTACGCCCAGATGCTGGCCCTGGGAGTTGCCGACGGCATCAAGCCTTATGTCGAGATGGGCGGCATCACGGAGATGCTCAAGCTGGCGCAACTGGCCTACAGCTTCGGTGTGTCCATTCACGTGTCGGCCACCACCCCCATGTGGGGATTCTCATCCCTCCACGTAAACGGCGCCATCGAGAACACCGTGCTCCTCGAGGTGCACCCCCCTTTCGAGGCCTACACGAATCCTGCGGTAAGAAACCCCCTGAAGGTGTCGGACGGCTATGTCGAGATGCCGGAGGGTCCGGGACTGGGCGTCGATCTCGACATGGAGGTAATCGAGTCGGAAACGACGGAGTTGATTCAGTAAAGCCGGGGGGTTTCGCGGTATGACTGCTTCGGTGAGCCCTTATTGGACGCCGGCGTACATGACGATGAAGCTGGTCCTCTGAGTCGTTCCCTTGGTCGCGTGTTCGAATTCCCCGTCTCGCGAGCGCACGATTTCCTCGGAAACGCGACCGATCCGGAAACCGGCTTCTGTGGTCAGGACGTAACCCAGATAATTCGAAGTGTTCGAGAGCTGAAAGGCGAGGTTCACGGAGCGGAAGTCCCCGGTCTCACCGGCCATTCTGCTGCCAACCATCTCGTTTTCGTCTTTGACGCGGTCGTTGAACTGCGCGAACTCCAGGCCGGTGGTGACGACGCTGTGGGAGAGTACCGGCAGTTTGCCGAGCAGAGTCACTATCCCCATCCAGTGTTTCCGGTCCTCCTCGCCTTTGAGGAGGCTTTCCTGACTGAAGACCTCGCTCTTGAACTTGGCGGTCAGATCGAGGTTTCGGAGTCGGTGCCCGTATTCCGCCTTGTTCACAAGACCGAACAGCCAGGAAGTCTCCTGCAACGGGCGCCCGGTCGCATCGAGTGAATTCTCTTTTCGTTGTTTGTAGAATTCATGCTTGAGCTTGTTCTCGATCCGCACATCCGGGATGCCGGTATAGTCGAAACCGAGCCACAGGCTGTTGACCCAGGTATCCTGCGCCGGCAGGACATCCTCGATCACCGGCTGCACCGGGGCCCTGAGGAAAGGCGTCGGGCTCCGGCGTAAATCGGGAACTGAATCCCGGGCAAGTTTCAACATATCGAAGAGGCGCACCCTGCCCACCCCTGGGTGGTTCTTGTCCACGGTGAGCAGCCCGTATGAAGTAGTGTTGTCGCGGTCATCCGAGAACATGCGCTCGTAACTGCGCCCGGCGGTGAACCGCACATCGGGCCCCAGATGTGTCCCTGCGTAGGCGTTGTATCCCCGTCGGTCCTTCTTGTAAGGGTAATCGGGAAGGTCGTCGTCCTCGAAGCGGTCAATCCAGCCGTTGTTGTTCAGATCGATGCCGAAGAGGAACTCCGGCCGGTCGACATCGTGCCTCAGGAAGGGCTCCTCGTAGTCCGGAAGCTCGTTGGCCACGGTGGAGTTGTCGTTCTGGTTGAAATCCGAGATGAAGTCGTTGTTGGCATCCCATCCCGGGAAGATGACTCGATCGCCGGCCTGGGAACCGCTGCGGATCCAATCGGGAAGGCGGTCCTGATCGTCGTTGTCGTCGACGAATTCGTAGGAAAAAATGGAGGGGTCGTCGTAGGTGACATTGCCGTCTTCATCGACCACGAAGGCGGCGGTGGAATAGTCGTCGGCGAAGGAATACCCCTCACCGTACACGAAGAACGGATACGCCACCTTTGACATCGAAAGCTGCCAGGCGTCGGCGCTTTTGGAACTGACTTCGTGACCGTCCCGGGCACTGAACAGACCGGCATTGGGGTACTGACTGTATCTCAGGTTGCGGTCCCATTCGCCGTAGAAGTCGATGCCCCACAGGTCGGTGCCTTCGATTGTGAACCCCCCGACGAGGTTGGCGGTAGGCAGGCCGTACTCGAAGCGCAGGCGACGGAGGTTGGACTTGTCCTTCACGTTGCCCCGTGCGCGTTCCACGGTCAGGAGGGCGGGTTCCTCGGCGCGAATGCTCTCGCCGGTCAAGGGCGGCGTCGTCATTGCCCGCCTTCCGGTCTGGCGGTTGGACCAGACTTGAACGGTATAGTCGTTCGCCAGGACGTAGTCGAACTCGATTTTGACGATCGTGGTCTCGTCGGGGCCGGTGTAGGCGGGATCGCGGAAATCGTAATTCAGGACGATCAGCTCCTCGCCGTCGGCGGCCAGGAAACCGCGCTTCGGAATACCGCCGAAGACCGCGGGCCACGCCGACCCTTCACGCACAACCTGTTCCAGTGTGAACACGGTCTCGCCGCCGGTGTCGAAATCCCTGGCGGTGATGCGGATATCGTGGCTGAAGAGCGCCGCACCGCCGATGTCATCGTCCGGCGAATCGTCGCCCAGCACCACCGCGATAACCTCCACAGGTTCCTGACTCTGACCTTCCGTGAGATTACCGGCCACCAGGTTCCCCTCGAACATGTCCATCGTCGCGTTTGAGTTGCGCGCGTCGACCAGGGTGGCCCCAACGGTGATGAAGTCGCCAACCTGCGTGGTGACCCGGCCGCCGATGAGCCCCGTCGAGTTCGTCGTCAAATCCGGCTCCCTGAGCACTCCCCGAGCCGGGTCGCTGATGCGGGATGCCAACACCGTGGCGGCGTACTTGTCGGACATGAAATCGAACTGGACGCCGTTGAAGGTCGGCTTGGAGAACGTCATGGGCGTGAGGCCGGCGCGGATCTGGTTTCCCACTGTGATGGCGTATCTGTTTTGCCCTGAACCATCGCTGCTGATGGATACGGAGCTGAACCAGCTGTCGAACTGTTCCCCTTTGAAGACGGCGCTGCCAAACGCCTTGGGCTGGTCCTGACGCCAATCGTATACAAGCCATCCGTGGTTCACGTAGTCGCCGAAGATATCGTAGAAGTGGTCTCCCTCGATATTCGTGTTGACATACCGCTGGTACCGAATCCGCGCGTAGTTCGCCAGCTCCCATTGGCGCCACTGGAACTGGCCATACAGCTCCTGAGGCACGTACCACCGCTGCACCGTCGGATCGAGAGGGCCGAACATCACCCCGGGGCCGTGGGGTTCGAAACTGGTAGTATGACCTCGACGAACCCCGATCCTGTTTCCGTAATCCCGTTCGGCTTCCGCCGACCCCGCGGCGAAAATCGACGCGGCAAGAAGGAGGTGAATAAATCGGCTTCGAGCCATCGCGGCCAACCTTGGCACTGCCCTGCTTCCCTCAAATGCTCGATACGCCACGTTCGCCATTGAAACTCGCTAACACCCGTTACACTGCGTTCATCAAGCTCAATGCGCCAACCCGGACATTGGGGGCTAATACGCCACCCTCACCACCCCGGAGCGTTCGAGGTTGCCCTTGTTGGCGTCGATGGAAACGGTGTAGATGTAATTGCCTGGGGGAACCAGATTTCGCGACCCGTCGCGACCGTCCCAGCCGCTGCCGTAACGGCCGCTCGTCCGCAAATCATCGAACTGCCGAACGAGACGGCCGCTGAGATCGTAAATCCCGACCTGCACATCTGTGGGCTTCCCAATGTTGGTGACGTCATATCCGATGACTGACTCGTCGTTGACGCCATCCCCGTTCGGGGTGAAGACCGGCGGATCGGCGGCCACGTTTACCAGGAGGTCTTTCGATATAGGAACCGAAACCGACAGGTTGCCCTCCTTCAGGGTGCCGATCGAAACGAGGTCGGCATCGTCGATGCCCACGCTGCGCAAATCAGTCGCATTGCCGGGCAACACCCGCTGCCCGATGCGGCTTTCCCCTTTGAACGCATGACTGCCGAAGCGGGTCGCGAACCGAAGCACGGCGTTCCTGAACTGCACTCTCAGCAGGGTATTGTCCCCGTTGATTTCGGGGAAGGAGAGGGCCAACTGATTGCTTCCGATCCCAGTGATGGAAATGCTGTTGTCAGTCACAGGGAGGGTCTCGAGATCAGTGCCGGTGAAGTCCGCCGTCAGGGCGCTCCCGTCAGTTCTGATGATTTCGACCAGTCCGACGGCGCTTGTCCTCAAGGGCGTGTCGATCTCCAGTCGGTCGAACCCGCTCCCGGAACCAATCTTGACGAGCACCGCGTAGGTGAACTCCGTGTCTTCGGCAAGGGCAGCGGCCCTGGGTGCGATTTCCCCGACCAGCGAGTCGGCGTAGCTGGGGACAGCCACATCGAACGCCAGCGCTCCCAACCCCGTGGCGGCGTCAAACGCCTCGCTGGTGAATTCCACCATGAACTGGAAAAATCTCCGGACGTCAGGCGATGTGAGGGGAGTTCCCAGTTCGGGGTTCAGGAGATCCGCCTCGACCACCTTCCCCTCCAGGGCGTACGGGGGAGACCAGGCGCTCCAACTGGTCAGATCGTCTCCTATTCCTGTGCGCTCCTCCTCATCCAGGTCGAAGTAATCCTCCTGATTCAGGGCGAGGAGTTCCCTCGTCTCCGGAGGCAGCAGCTGGTAGTGGAGCAGGGCTTCCTGCCCGTCGATTTCGGGGTTGTCGAGGACGGAATCCACGATGCGTCGCAACTCCTCGTCCTCCAGGTTCTCCCCTTTCTTCCACGCCGCATCGATGAGGATCTCCTCTTCCCTCACTCCGAGAACCACGCGAACATTCCTGACCCTGCCGGTGCTCTGGACGCCCTCCCTGGTGAATTCGAGGGGTTGCCGGTCGAGTCCGGTTCGCGTACGGATCTGAACCTGTGACTGACGGGCGTCTCCGAACTTCTCCTGAACCCAGCGCAGATTGCCCAGCAAAGCCGGGTCACCAAAATCGAAGACGTTGGAGACGTAAGTCGCCTGCGGCACGAAACCGAGAGAGAAGACCTGGAATTCAGCGATCTCGAAGTCGAGATCACTCAGCGATTTGAAGCGCAGGTGCCGCATGAACTGCGGTTCGATCCGGATATCGACGACGGCCTCCTCGCTCTGCTCCACTCGGACCAGGCGCGTGAAGTCGAGGATACCGAAGCGGAGCGCTTCAGGGGAGCCGTCGTTGGTCAAGATCTCGTACGCCTTTATGAAGTCCTTTTCGAATGGGTAAGCGGGGGCGGGATAGGCGGGATCGGCGTTCCGTGGGAAGAACCGGATGCGGTTGACGCTGAAAACGTTCCCCAAGTCGAACTGGATGAGCAACCCACGCCCCCCGGCTGCCTCCCCTGGCCGGTCCGCGCGCATTGCGAAGGCCGTCTCCGCATCGTCGTCGAACATGAGCGGAAACTCGGGTGTGAGGCTGTTGAAAGTGAACGTTGGGGTGTGGACGCTCCCCCCGCGCTCCCTGGATCCGAGTCCGATCAGAATGCTCCTGGTACTGTCGATCTGCTGCGGAAACAGCCAGTTGGGGTAGTCGGCCACGTCGAAGTCGACCACGTTGCCGGGCGTGTTCGTCTCTTCTACCCCCTCTTCGGACAACTTCCACAGGGCCGGGATGGTTCCGCCGCCGCCGCCATCCCACGGCACCCCCCCTTCCCCGATGACCCTGGGGGGGAGATCGTCAGCCCAAGCCACGGCGGCCAGCCCGAAAAAAAACAGGGGAAGGCGGCCAATCGATGAAAAATGGAATTCCAAGGCTCGGTCTCCTAGTAGGCGACGGCGACGGTTCGAATGACCTCGCGCCCGTCGAGGCCGGCCCCCGCCTCGTCCGCCTCCACCTGAAAGCGCAGGGCATACACCCCCGGGGGCACCCGCACCCCGCCGGCGTCGGCTCCGTCCCACCTCATCTCGTAGGTGCCCGCGCTCACCTCTTCCCGCTGGCGCAGGGTGCGCACCAACCGGCCGCTCAGGTCGAAGACGCTGACCGCCACCGCACGACTGGCCCCCACCAGCACCACCGCGAAGCGGAACACCGCCTCGTCGTTGACCCCGTCCCCGTTCGGCGTGAACGCAGCGGGAAGCTCGAACGCCGTCATCAGCTGCCGGCGCTCCTGCACCCCCACCACCAGCAGGCGGTTGCTGTCGACCCCCTCGACGGCATTGCCCCCGTCCACCTGCTGCCAGACCGTCTCCCCCTCGCCGGAAAACCGGGCAAACGCCTGCACCTGCCCGCCAATCGAATACAACCGCCCCGTGAAGTCGAGGCGAAGCACTTCCAGGTCGGCGTCCGGCTCGATGAGGGGAAAGGAAACCAGCAGACTGTCCCCGGCCGGCCCGAGCTGGACGGCGTCGGTCAGGACAAAGGAGGACGGATCGCCGGCCGCTGTCAGCTCCTGCTCCGGTCCGGCCAGCAGGCGGGTGAAGCCCTCCAGGCTGAGGCCGTCCGGAGCGGTCAGCAGGAGCCCGTCGAACCCGGGGTTGGCGCGCCCGAAGTCGGGACGCACGTACAGGGAAAACGGCCGCTCGACGGCCAGGGACTCGACCCGAGCCGGAGTCACCTCCCCCAGAAAGCGCTGCGCCAGCGGCTCGGCGTACTTCAGGCGCACGCTGCGCAGGGTGGCGGCCGCCTCGGGGCTGTCCGAGACCAGGGTGGCGCGCATCTGCACGAAGTTGCGTGGCGACGGCGAGGTGATGCGGCTGCCCGACACCGGATACGGCTCGCTCCAGGCGCTGGCGTCGCTGCCCATGATCTCCTCGATGACGATGTCCCCTTTCAGGAGGTTGTCGGGGATTTTGACCTTCGGGTTGGGCTCCTTGAGCTTGTCGTACCTCTCCGCCGTCACCTCCTTGCCGAGGCGGTCGAAATAGTGGGTCACTTCCGACTTCGTGCTGCTGGTGCGGGTCTGCAGTAAGACGCGAGTTCCGGGCGGGGTGTCGGCGTCCCACTCGATGGCGGTCAGCGTGCGCGTGCCGCGGGGGTCGATGAGAGGGGACTCGAGGCTCACCCGCGGTTGATACCCCTCCCCGAACATGCGCAACTCCGATACCGGGTGGATCCCTTGGTACAGCGTCACCCTGTCATCGTCGGCCTTCTCGTACACCAGCCGGAAGTAGCGAGCCCGTACGGGTGCGAAGGAATGGCGCTCGGCCTCCATCTGGGATTGGTGCAATCGGAGACCGAGAACGACGGTTTCCCTGGCTTTGGCCACCGGCTCCTGCACGATCCGTTTGGCCGTGACCCACTGGAGGCTGCCGTCGACCTGCCGGGAGCCGTCGGAGAAGTCGAGCTGGAAATCTCCAAAGGTGAAACTGTGGCCGGAGCCCCTGAGATTCATGATGATCTGCAGGCTGTTGATCCAGAAGAATGCCCCCAGGTCCGTCACGATATTTGGCGCGAGAACTTCGAGATCCGGTCGGATAGTGTAGTAGAGGCCCAGGTAGGTGGAAATGTCGCCGTCGAGCATGTTGTTCGGGCGGGATTCGACCGCCGGGTGGAGGGCGACGCTGCCACCCCTGTCGAGGAGCCGCCGTGCCAGGTCTTCACCTTCCGCCCGGACCTCGAGCTCGGCCAGGCGAGGGCGCTCGCGGAGGTAGTAGCGGATGGGTCCCCGCCGGTCCTCGGGTAGGCTGCGGTAGTTTTCTTCGGGCACCGCCACTTCCCCCCCATCGCTGCGCCGCTTCATGTATTCCACCGCACCCCGCTCTTCTTCGGGCAGCCTCTCGTATTCGCCGGCCTCGACCTCTTCGCCGCGGTCCAGGCGCGAGCCGCGCACCACCACCTGCAGGTAACGGGCGACGTTCTCGCGGGCATCGCCTGGCGCGTCCGAGAAGTCGATTTCGAACAGACGCCGGGTGGTGTTGGGTTTCACCAGCTGCAGGACGGGCAGGAATTCGAGGGATTCCCCGGCAACGGCGGCGAGGGGTTTCTGACCGTCCGAGGTGAGAACGTCGAACAGCAGGAACGGCGAGCCCATTTCTTCGTCGACGAAGCGCAACGCGATCCGGTTGAGGACGACCACGCGGCCCAGATCGAGGGTGAACCACCATTGGGAGGGAATATCAGCGCCCTCCGGCAGCGGGGCAGGTTCCCAGTAGGTGGCCGGGTCCCGGTCCAGGACCTTGAGAACGCCCTCGCGATTCGAACCCGCGCCGACAGCGTCGAGCAGGGTAATCTCTTCTGGCGGCTTGTCGGTCAGGTGGTCGGGAGGCTGTTCCCGCAGGAAGTCGACAATGCCGTCTGCGGCGTTCGAGTCCATAGTCCAGCGCCTCGGTTGCACACCGGCCGCCAGTACCTCCACTGTTTCCACTGGAAACACCCAGTGATCCCAGTGCTCCGGGGTATCGGCGACGATCTGGCGCGCCGGTCGGTCAAGCCGGTACCCTGTCTGGCCCCACAGCTCAGAACCTGGGGGGACCAGCAAGGGTGCCAGGGCGAAAACGATGGCGGCGTAGAAGTTCTTCTGCACGGTTGCGGGCGTCAATACGCCAGGGAGACGACGCGGCTGGCGGTGAAGGTATGGTTGTCGGTATCGACGTCGAGTCTGAGGAGGTAGAGGCCGGGAGGCAGGATCCGGCCGCTGTCGTCCCTGCCGTCCCAGAAGACGGAATGGGGTCCGCTGCCCCGCTGCGCCAGGGGCCGTTGGGTGCGGCGTGTCCCGGCCAGATCGAACACCTCCAGGTTTACCGGCACGGGGGCCGAGAGGTTGACGAGGTCGAAGCGGATGTCGAGCTGGTCGTTGACGCCGTCGCCGTTGGGGGTGAACGAGGAGCCGGAGAGTTCGATGGCGCCCAGCACCTGCTGTCCGACCTCGATGAGCTCGACGGTAAGGGAGTTGCTGTCGGCCAGAAAGGCGGCATCCCCCGGCTCCAGGGCCTGCGGCACTTCCCAGGGGCGGGTGCTGTCGTAGATGCGGCCGTCGAACACCGTGCCGTAGTCGAAGATGCGGGCGTGGAAGACGATTTCGATCAGGTCCTGGGTGTCGCGTTCGTTTCTTCTGGGAATGTGGACGACGAAGGCGCCGGTTTCGATGTCCGCCTGCCACTGCGCCGGTTCGAGGGAGACGCCATCGATGGCGACCGATTCGACGCGGTCGATGCGGGAAGGCGCTGCAATCTCGATGCGGTCGAAGCCCTGATCGCCGACGCGGATATCGGGGAGGAGGAGATAGCGGAATCGGCTGGTCTGTCCGGCGTGGACGCGAGCCGGTTCGATCTCGGCCACGGCACGGGTCGCCACGGGGGGCTGAGTGACCGGGAACTGGAGGTAATCGAGGCGTCCGCCGGAATGGAAGTCGGCCCTGAACTGCAGGTAGCGTCGGGGCCGTGGGGTGGCGAAGTCGGCTGCCCGGGCGCTGAATTTCAGGGGCGAACTCCAGGGAGACCAGTTTTCGACATCGGGAACGATGCCGCCCTGCTCCCCCGCCTCCAGGTTGAAGTAGGTGCTTCGTACGAGGGGGCTTCCCTCGGCATTGTAGCGGCTGCGCTCGGCCCCGCGGAAGGTGTTGCGGTAGTAGATGTGGGGATCGGGTGTGCCGCCGCTGCGCACCCTCAGGTCGAGGCGGGCTCCGGGGTGGAGTGCGCCCGACCAGGTGAAGGGCCCCAGGGTGGCGGCTTGCCCGAGATCGATCACACTGGAGGCGTAGTCGGAGTTCACCGCGAAACCGTCGGCGTAAATCTCGAACTCCGCGATTCGCCAGCGTCCCACCTGTGCGATGAAGACGATGTTCTGTACCGGCTCGCCCGAAAACTCGAACTCGAGCACGCCGTCCGTATTCTCGAGGACTTCGGTGACGACGTCGAAGTCCACACTGATGTACCCCTCGTACCGTATCTCCCTCTCGCGAAAACCGATTTTCAGGGGATCCCCGTCGTTGATACCGAGGGTGTAGGTGGTGATGTGCCTGTCCTCCTCGGTTCCCGTTGGCGGGAACACCCGCACCGAGCGGAGTGGAAATACCCCCGACAGGGTCACCCAGACGTACTTGCAAACCGTGTCGCGGGTGTTGCCGCAATAGGGTGTGCCGCGATCCCCGATGAAGGGGGCCTGGCCGACGTAGTAGGTCTCGAAGTCCTCGTCCCACATCGTCGCCATCTCGGGTTCCTGCTGGAACCCCCGTCCGTATCCCGCCCACCCATTGATTATTCCACCTGCGTTCCTGATGTGCGGCGTGAGGTTCAAGGTGTCCGGCAGGAACTCGGGGCGGATGGAATCCGGGCGGATGTCGACGAGATGAGAGCGGCCGAAGGGCGGCTCGTCCAGCTCGTCCCACGACAGCTGAACGAACTGCACGGACTCGGGCGGCGCATTCAGGGAGTCGGGTTCAGGAGGGGGTAAGCTTTCTCCGCCGATCCGGTAAATCGTCAGGGCGGCGCTCTGGGACAACCCCATCCAGGCCGTGGCGCACAAACTCAGTACCATCCGTCGAATGGGCAGGGATCTCATCACTACGAGATCTGGGGGGAAACACCACGCCTCATCGCTGCCTCGTCAATACGCCAGGGAGACGACGCGGCTGGCGGTGAAGGTATGGTTGTCGGTATCGACGTCGAGTCTGAGGAGGTAGAGGCCGGGAGGCAGGATCCGGCCGCTGTCGTCCCTGCCGTCCCAGAAGACGGAATGGGGTCCGCTGCCCCGCTGCGCCAGGGGCCGTTGGGTGCGGCGTGTCCCGGCCAGATCGAACACCTCCAGGTTTACCGGCACGGGGGCCGAGAGGTTGACGAGGTCGAAGCGGATGTCGAGCTGGTCGTTGACGCCGTCGCCGTTGGGGGTGAACGAGGAGCCGGAGAGTTCGATGGCGCCCAGCACCTGCTGTCCGACCTCGATGAGCTCGACGGTAAGGGAGTTGCTGTCGGCCAGAAAGGCGGCATCCCCCGGCTCCAGGGCCTGCGGCACTTCCCAGGGGCGGGTGCTGTCGTAGATGCGGCCGTCGAACACCGTGCCGTAGTCGAAGATGCGGGCGTGGAAGACGATTTCGATCAGGTCCTGGGTGTCGCGTTCGTTTCTTCTGGGAATGTGGACGACGAAGGCGCCGGTTTCGATGTCCGCCTGCCACTGCGCCGGTTCGAGGGAGACGCCATCGATGGCGACCGATTCGACGCGGTCGATGCGGGAAGGCGCTGCAATCTCGATGCGGTCGAAGCCCTGATCGCCGACGCGGATATCGGGGAGGAGGAGATAGCGGAATCGGCTGGTCTGTCCGGCGTGGACGCGAGCCGGTTCGATCTCGGCCACGGCACGGGTCGCCACGGGGGGCTGAGTGACCGGGAACTGGAGGTAATCGAGGCGTCCGCCGGAATGGAAGTCGGCCCTGAACTGCAGGTAGCGTCGGGGCCGTGGGGTGGCGAAGTCGGCTGCCCGGGCGCTGAATTTCAGGGGCGAACTCCAGGGAGACCAGTTTTCGACATCGGGAACGATGCCGCCCTGCTCCCCCGCCTCCAGGTTGAAGTAGGTGCTTCGTACGAGGGGGCTTCCCTCGGCATTGTAGCGGCTGCGCTCGGCCCCGCGGAAGGTGTTGCGGTAGTAGATGTGGGGATCGGGTGTGCCGCCGCTGCGCACCCTCAGGTCGAGGCGGGCTCCGGGGTGGAGTGCGCCCGACCAGGTGAAGGGCCCCAGGGTGGCGGCTTGCCCGAGATCGATCACACTGGAGGCGTAGTCGGAGTTCACCGCGAAACCGTCGGCGTAAATCTCGAACTCCGCAATCTCCCAATCCCCTACCGGGGCGATGAAGAGGACCTCCTGTACCGGCTCGCCGACGAATTCGAACTCGAGCACCGGTTCCCTGTTTTCAAGAACTTCAGCCACCAGGTCGAAATCGGCGAGGAAATCGACAGGGAGGTCGGACTCATCGGCGATCGACCGTTCGCGGGTACCGGCTTTCAGGGGATCGCCGTCGCTGATCCCCAGGGTGTAGGTCGGGATGAAGCGGCGATCCTCGTTTCCAGGGGAGGGATAGATGCTGATGCGCTGGAGGGGGTAGGCGCCGGCCAGGGAAACCCACACGTACTTGCAGAGATTCGGTTCTCCAACGCAGTACGGGGCTCCGGCAATCGCAATGTCGCTTGCCCAGCGGGCCATCGGCGGCTGGCCGCGATAGGCGGTCTTGGGGTTCCTGTCGTAAATGACGGTCATGGCCTTGTCATAGCCGTAGGCCCCCCGTCCATTGGAACGGGCGCGGATGAGGCCTCCCCTGTCTTCGACCTCCGGCATCAGGTTCCGGTTCTCCACGAAGTCGGGGCGGATGGAATCCGGGCGGATGTCGACGAGATGAGAGCGGCCGAAGGGCGGCTCGTCCAGCTCGTCCCACGACAGCTGAACGAACTGCACTGACTCGGACGGCGCATCCAGGGAGTCTGGATCAGGAGGCGGCATGTTCTCCCCGCCGATCCGATAGATCGTCAGGGCACCGGTCTCCACTGCACAGGCCAATCCCACAGGCAGATTCACTGCCAGGCACAACCAGTGGGATATCATGGGAACTGGGTAGACAGGGTTCTTGGCGCACCCCGGTAAAGGACTTTACTCACGCAGAGAGGCGAACATGGAGAGGAAGACGAGGCCGGAGGTCGAAATGTCGTTTTCATTCTCCGAGATTTCGAAAGAACGACGGTCGACGCGCATCCCCACCTGGGTAGTCAATGCATAGCCGAGGTAATCGCTGACGTTGGTCACCTGGACGGCCAGGGCGGTTCCCCGGAAATCGCCGGTTCGTCTGCCGGGCGGCACGTCGTCTTCATCGCGCAGGTCGCTGAAGTACCGCTGCTCCCATCCCAGCCGGACGCGGCTCGATTGCAAGACCGGGATTTCCGCCTGCAGGAAAAGGATTCCGTCCCAGCTGCGGCGTTTGTCGACACTCCGGCTGAAAGGAGTCACCCGCAACAGCTCGCTCTTGAAGCGCGGGTTCAACAGCAGTGACCGCCACAGGTGAAGGTATTCGGCCTTGTTTATCATGCCGATGAAACCGGAGGTCTGCCGGCCGTTGCGGCCCTCCGGCCCGAGGGGATCGAAGAGAACCACGGGGTCGCCGATTTCGTCGAGGACGCGGTTGCCCCCTTCATCGATCTGGTAAGTGACCTCCGTGTCGCGCTGTCGCCAGGTCTCCCACTTGAACCGGTGCAACGTCGACCACACCCGCGACGTGCCGGACTGCCAGTCCGCATACAGTGTGTTGATCCAGGTGTCCTGGGCGGCCAACAGGTCGGGCACCGCCTGAAGTCGCCCGGAGGAAGCGGACGGGTCGCCGGTGGTTGACTCCGGAACGATCCACTGCACGAGGTTGTCGGCTATGGTGTCCTCCGCCCGTTTAAACATTTCGTATACCCGGATGCGGCCTTTGCCGGAGTCGCGGCTCACGAAGCTGGCCATGAGGTAGTCCGTGTGGTTCTGCTCGTGGGATTTCCGCCGATCCTGCCGCAACCGGCCCACCGTCAGTTTGCCCTCCGGCCCGGCCCGCACGCTGCCGAACAGGTTGTACCCCCAGTGGTCTTTCTTGTACGGATAGTCGGGCTCGTCGTCGTTTTCGAACCGCTCGGCCCAACCGTTGTTGTTGAGGTCGATCCCGAAGAGGAACTCGGGCCGGTCTGAACGGTAGCGCACGAAAGGCTCGTCGTAATCCGGGAAGAAGTTCGGCCGTTCCGGGTTGTTGTTCTGGTTGAAATCGGAAATAAAGTCTCCGTTTTCGTCATACCCGGGAAATACCTCGGGGTCCGCGACGCCTCGTTCGTCGATGGAGGCCGTCAGACGACTGCCCCGGATGGGGACCAGAGCCCCCTGCCCGAAGCGGCGTTGATCCGGATGGCGGTCATGGTCGTCGTTGTCGTCGACGAAATCGTAGAGGAGGTGGGTGTTCTCAGGCGAGAAGTCTGGCTGGCCGGAACGATCCATGGGCAGCACCGAAGTGGTATACCCGTCTTCCATACCGAAAGCCTCGCCGAAAACGGACCACGGCCCTCGCTTCCACGAGGCGTTGAGCATGAAACCGAGCGACTTGGGGTCGCCCCGGATTCCGGACACAGCGGACCGGGAGGTTCGGTCCGGGGTTGGGTACTTCCGGTATTCCGTATTGAAATTCACCTCCCCGTAGACATCCAGACCGTGGAAGTCCCTCAATTCGGCGGTGAAACCGTAGATCTGGGTTGCTGTCGGCAGGCCGTAGCTGAAGATGACTTCCCGCTGATTCACTAGATCCTTGGTGTTGCCGTCCGCGCGGGTCACCAAACGGAATCGGGGCACCCCGTCGCGGTCCGTCTGGTGATCGGACGACATCTCCAGTTTGTAGTCGTTCGCCAGGACCAACCGGAAACGGACCTCTTCGATATCGGCGACGACCTGTTCCGAGGCTGCCATGTCAAGAAGGAGCGCCTTCTCGAGCAGGGGTTGAAGGGTCAGGAGTTGTTCCTCGTCGGGCAGATCGGGGGTCGGGCCGAGGTAGTACCTCATTACGATCCTGTCCGCTCCATCTGCCCGGCGCAGTCCCTGGCGCAGCCTTCCCCCCTCTATCGATGGCTCGAAGCCGACGTTCCTGCCCAGGAGGACGGTATCCCGAAACACCGTGACCACGGAGTCCCCCACCAGGGATTCAACCGGAACCCGGGTCCTGAATTCCACATCGTGGCTTACGAGCACGGCACCGCCTTCATTGTCTTCGGGGGAATCATCGGTCAGCTGGAGGACGATGAAGTTGGGGCGCTGGGCGGTCTGCTCTGCCGAGAGAAACCCCCTGAAGGGGTTCCCTTCGAAGCTATCCAGTCCGCCGCGATTGTTGTGACTGTTGACAAACGTAAAGCCGAGGGTGAGAGCATCGTTGACGAGGGCCTCGAGGCGCCCGCCTCCGAGGTTCGTCATCTGCTGGAATCTCGCCGTCCCGAAGAAGACGGGATCGCTGACTCTGGAGAAAACACCGGTCGCCCGCAGGCGATCGGTGGAGAGGCTGGTCACCACCCCGTTGAACCCGGCCTTGCGGAAGGTCATCGGGGTCAGCGTAGTGGCGATCTCGTCTCCGACCATGAAGGACAAGGCGAGGTCGCCCTTGCGGTCCGATGAGATGACCAGCCGCTGGAACCAGTCCCTGTAGCGGGTTGTCTGGGTGATGGACGAACTCTCGGCAATGCGCGGTTGGCTCTGCCGCCAGTCGTAAACGAGCCATCCGCGAGTGACGTAGTCGCCGTAGAAGTCGTAGAAGTCCTCCCCGGGAAGGGAAGCATTCACAGGGCGGTTGAATCTCAGCGAAGCGTAGTTCGTGTATTCCCACTGCCTGCGACCGTACTCGCGGAAAAAGATCTGCGGCAGATACCAGCGGTGAACGGTGGGATCGAGGGTATGAGCGTAAATCGGTACGCCGGCGGGCCGGTATGCGTACCCCCCCGGAACCTGGTTTCCCAGGCGGTATCCGTATTCCTCCTGAGCGGAGACGGGGCCGCGGATTGAGTGGAACGCCGCGAACAGTGTGAGGAATACGAGCCCGTGGGATGACCCGCGACTCCGGGACCGCATCATCACACCCCGGCGTAGACGGTCATGAAGGTGGTCACCTCGGTTCCGGCTTTGGATCCGGTCTCGAACAGTCCGGATTTCGACAGTTGTACCTGTTCACGGGATGTCCGCTGCAGTTGGAATCCCAACTGCAGAGTGAGCCGGTACCCCAGATAGTCGGACACATTGTGAAACTGCATCCCATAGACAAAGGACCGCCGATCGCCGGTTTCGCCCTCGATACCAGCCTCGACCAGTTCTTGTTCGTCCACGCTCTGTTCGTCGAATCGGACGAATTCAACCCCTGTGGTGAAACCGCTGTTGGAGAGTACCGGGAAGTGCGCGATCAGGCTCAGGGTTCCTGTCCATTGACGCCGGTCCTCCTCGCCGCGAAGGAACGGCTCCGCACGCAGGAATTCGCTCTTTGCCCGCGGCTGAATATCGGTTCGCCCGAGACGCAGTTCATAGTCGCACTTGTTGATCAGCCCGAAGAAGGTGCTGGCCTCCTGCAAGGGTTCGCCGGAGATCGATCTCAGACCGTCCTGTCCCTGCCGGTAGAACTCGTACTTCAGCTTGTTGTTCCACCTGAACCCGGACAGGCCGGTGTAATCGAATCCAAACCAGGCTGTGTTGATCCAGGTGTCCTGGGCAGGTAACACGTCTTCCACCAAGGGCCGCCCTGCTTCGAAGTTGAAGGTGATGGCCCGGCGGTCGTCTGGAATCGAATCCGACGCGCGCTTGAACATGTCGAAGAACCGCACTCGACCGAAACCCGCGTAGTCGCGGTCGAAAGAGAACAGAGCGTAGGTGGTGCGGTTGTCGCGGTCTTCAGACAGTGTGCGCTCGTCGGTCCGCCCCAGCAGCATTCGCATCTCGGGTGAAATGTGAGCGCCGACGAATGCGTTGTATCCCCGCCTGTCCGTCCTGTAAGGATAGTCCGCCAAGTCGTCATCTTCGAAGCGATCGATCCAGCCGTTGTTGTTCAGATCGATGCCAAAGAGGAATTCCGGCCGATCCACCCCGTGTCGGAGAAAGGGTTCTTCGAAGTCAGGCACCTCGTTCCGTATCGTCGGATTGTCGTTCTGATTGAAGTCCGACACGAAATCGCCGTTCTCGTCCCAGCCGGGGTAAACGACGATGTCGACCACATCGGTCACGCCGCTGCGCACCCATTCCGGAACGAGGTCCTGGTCGTCGTTGTCGTCGACGAACTCGTACTGGTGGACAGCGGGGAAGTCGTAGAAGATGCCGCCGTCCCGGTCAACGACGAAGGCGGTGGTGGAATAGTCGTGATCCAGGGAATAGGCCTCTCCGTACAGGAAATAGGGATTCCCCGACCTCGCCAGAGTGAGATACCAGGCATCCGCGCTCCGCGAGCTGATTTTGTGATCCTCATTTTCCCGGAACAGGGACGCGTTGGGGTACTGGGAATAGCGCACGCTCCGATCCCATTCGCCGTCCAGGTCGAAGCCCCAGATGTCGGTCCCACGGATGGTGAATCCGGCCACTACGCTGGCCGTGGGAAGGCCGTATTCGAACCGGAACCGCTCCATGTTAGACAGATCTCCCACCTTCCCCTCCGCTCGGCGGACCGCGAGCAGGGCGGGCTCTTCGTCGGCGATGACCTGCGGAGTCACAGGGGTGGTTATGGTGATCTCGCTACCCTGAGCCAGCTTCAAGTGGCGGTCGGACCAGAAACGGACCGTGTAGTCGTTGGCCAGGACGTAGTCGAACTCGATATTGACGATGTCCGAGATGTCATATCCATTCGGGAGTTGGAAGGCGATGTCGGTGAAGTCGTAGTTGAGGACGATGAGTTCCTCGCCGTCGGCCGCCAGGTGGTCTTCCCTTTGAAACCCGCCGAATACCTGGGGCCACACCAATCCCTCGCCGACTACTTCGTCCTGTGAGAAGACCGTCTCCTCTCCGGTCTCGAAATTCCGTACCGTGATTCTTGCATCGTGTTGGAAGAGCGCCGCCCCTCCCTCCCCGTCCTCAGGGGAGTCGTCCCCGAGGACGACGATGATGATGTTGGCCGGCCGACTGCTCTGCCCTCCCGTGAGGTTTCCGGCGATGAAGTGACCCTCTGATATTCCCAGGTTCGTGTTGGAGTGGCGAGCGTCGACGAAGGTGGCTCCCAACTCGAGGTGATCACTGATCGCGGCCGTGACCCGGCCACCGATCAACCCGGTGGAAGAGGTCTGCGCCCGCGCCTGGGTGAAATCGAGGCCGGGATCGCTGATGCGGGAGGTGAGCATGGTGGCGGACAGGCGGTCCGACAGATAGTCGATCTGGACCCCGTTGAAGCTCGGCTTTGAAAAAGTCAGTGGGGTCAGAACCGTGCGAAGGCTACTGCCTACGGTGAACGCGTAGGAGTGCTGGCCCTTCGAGTCGGCGCTGACCACGGCGCCGCTGAACCAGCCATTGAACCGTTGCCCCTTGAAAAGGGAGCTGCCGAAATCCCCGGGCTGGACCTGTCGCCAGTCGTAGATCAACCATCCCCTGCTGACGTACTCACCGAAAGAGTCGTAGAAGTAATCGCCTTCCAGTGCTGTGTCGACATACCTCTGATAGGTGTAGCGGGCGTAGTTGGAGTAGGCCGAGGGTTGCCACCGGTACTCGTGGTACAGCTCGTAAGGGACGTACCATCTCTGAATCGTGGGGTCGAGGGCTCCGAACAGGACGCCGGGTCCCTGAGGATCGAAGGCAGGCTTGCCGCCGCGTTGAACCTCGAGTCTGGCTTGGGATGTCCCTTTCCCCGCCGGGTCCAGGGACAGGAGGGGCGAGGCTGCTCCCAGCAGGATGCCAACAACTGCGCGGACAGAACCGGACGCTCTGAGTGGCTTCATCGCGAACGTGGCTTGACAGCAGGGTTTCCGGCGCTTGGCTGTGTGCGACCAGCAGGCTTGCTGCCCTTGGATCCGGCAATATAGCCAAACCAAAGTTCCGGGAATAGGGTGTCCGCGGAAATCCGTGCGCGCGTTTGGGAAATTGCCCAAACCCCCTGACACGCACGTGGGGGCAACCAAAGCCGGAGACGGAATAGGGAGGAGGGGGAGACCATCGAAAAAAAGCTTGTGCCCGCTTGGCGAATTGGCTACCGTATCAAATGAAGTAGCGTCTTTTCGAAAAAAACCCACTGGACCCGTCCATGTGAACATTCGGGCAGTTCCGGAGAAGGTTCTCCATTGCCATCCATCATGGATACTTTCCTTAATCCAAAGAAGGGGGGAGTCGTGAAAAAGCTCGCAACAACCTTCGCGGTTGGGTGCTTGCTGTTCGCAAGCGCCGACGCACCCGACGCGCACGAACCGGAGGGTGTGCTGCATTTCCTGTGGCAGTGGCCGGAGGGGATGCCGATCCTGGACACCAACCTGTCCGAGTGGGACGTGGTGCCCGAGGAGTACTGGTTCGACAACGACAGTGTTGAGGAGGGTACGCTGTACCAGACCGAGCCGGGCAACTCTCCCGTTACCACGGGAGTCGACCCCGCGCGCCTGTCGTTCCGCTTTGTCCCAACCGCCAATGCGGCGGACGATCGGTTCTACTGGGCATACGAACGGTTCGATGATTCATGGACAGGCTGGTCCGACCTCGAACCGAAGATCGACGCCGACCACAGCGCGGGCTCCTTCTGGTTCGAAGAGGGTCAGACAGAGGAGGAGCAGAAGCGCGCCAAGTCCCGTGGGGCCCAGCCCTACCACCTGTTCTTCTCTGACGGTGCCCAGCAAGGGCCGGGCGACTGGGCATGGAATTGGCAGACGGCAGCCGACTGGTATGAGGATCCCCGCTTCATGGATGCCTCCTACAGCTACACCGGGGAGCCCCTTTCCCAAGAGGAGTTTACCTTGGTCGCCGAGTTTTACCTGCCGGGCTTCAACGACTTCAAGTGGGACGATCCCGACTACAGCTTCGACAACATCCACGACATCGAAGAAGGTCAGATCGTCGGGATTGCCACCTGTGTCTACGACACTTATGCCGACTGCGATTGTGGGGCAGAGGGCACAGAATGCTGTTCGCGTTGGAACTTGGGGACCTTTACCGAAGACTTCGGCGACGCCGACTTCTTCACCGATTTCCTGGTCATGCCGATAGACGAAGATACGGCTGTGAAGGCTGGGAGCTGGGGGGTAATCAAGGCGTCGATGCAGAGGTAAGCACCTGGTCAGTCTGCAATCTCGAGTCTGGGGGTGGATCCGGTCGGATCCACCCCCTCTTTTTTTGAGCGCGCTCTTGCTCGCCTCCAAGCCGCATTGCCAACCTTGGACCCCATTCCCTTGCAACTCCCCCACCCACGACGAGAAAGTCAATCTCCAATCAGTGCACGGGACCTGGTTGAGAACCCTGCATCCATCGGGGCGATTTTTGATTGCAGACGGGCCCTTCAGCGCTGTAAATTCCTGTTTATACCTCGACAAGCCATCCCGGAAGTATCCCGACCCACCTCTGGTCGAAGCGGGATGACGAACCTGCTGTGACGCGACGTGGACACCCGCGATCGCTTCACGGGCATCCGGGTCGCATTGCTGGCTCCTTGGCGACTATGCAGAGGAATTCGAACCCAGTGATCGCCCTTGCGGCCGTACTGGTACTCACCGGCTCCGAGCTCTGGGGGCAGGCCGGGTATCGCCTCGACCGCTCCGGGCGCCAGATCGTCGCCGATACGCGGGAGCACTGGGCAGACTGGCTGTTTCCGGTTGGTACCCTCGAGATCGACGCGGTCGGCATAGGACCCCGGCGCTGGACCCTGGAGACGAACGCGGTGGACAGCATTGTCGACTTCCTCCGCGAACAGCCGCCCGATCACCTCGCCGACAAGGCCCCGGAGGAGATTACTCTGCTCGACGCAGTCGACGGGGATTCGAATCGCGAGGGTCTGCCTTCCATCCTGGATGGGGATCCTTCCACCTACTGGGAGCCAGCCCTCCTTCCAAAGGGGGCCGAACTCGCCACTCAGTGGTGGTTCACCCTCGATCTGGGCCGTCTGGTCGTGCTCAACCGGATTGCGCTGCGCTTCGTCGACGAGGATGTGGGAGGGGATCCCCTTTACCTGTTCGACGTGCTGACCTCGGACGGGCAGAAACCGAACTCGGCCGTCGCCGGGGAATCCCTCGAATACCTGCCCGTCCTGCAGCTGTTGACGCCCAACACCACCCAGCGTCTGTTCGAGATCGACCTTTCGGACGCGCCCGCCGATGCCCGCAAGAACGTCGCCCGTTACCTGCAGCTGGTGGTGCGCGGCTCGCGCCTTGGCCGCGCCGAGGAGATCGACGCCGCCACGTACGAAGAGTTGCCCGATGAAGACCGTGGCGCGGTGGATTACGTGAAGCGCCTGGGTGATGGCCAGCTGCTGGTCGTGCCGGAAGAAAACTACCGCCGCCTGCCGGAGGATCGGAAGGGCCCGATCCGCTATTACCGCCGCGAACGGCCTCGTCTGGCCGAGCTCGAGATCTGGGAGGAAGGGGAGGACCTTGCGCGCCGTCTCCTCGACAGGGGCGGCAGTATTACCACTCAGCCGCCGTCCACTTCAAATCCGGGGGATATGTTCGACGGCGACATCTCCAGCTCGTTTCTGGTCAAACCTTACAGGGCTGAACGGGAATTGATCGCAGACCTGGGGTCCTTTTTCTGGATCAGCAATCTGCAGATGGTCAACAATCTCAGGGGAGGCGGCCAGAATTTCACCTTCGGGGATTTCCAGCTCGATTTCTCCGACGGCTCCCGGAGAGTCGACGGCAGCCTCGAATGGGTCACGGCCAAACGCATCCAGCAGCCCATCAGAACGGTGCCTGTCGTCGCCCGTGTTCTGAGCGAAATCCACCGATCAGGGGTGCAGTCCGAGCGCCATTCCTTCGCCCCCGTACGGGCTCGCTTCTTCCGGCTCCTGTACGTAAACGACGACGAGTGGGTGGTTTCAAGGGCCCAAGCGTATCCGCTCACGGAGCTGCGCATGTTCGGGGAGGGGTATCAACCGCGGGTGAGCCTCGAGTCCCCCCTCATCGACCTGCGCGGCACGCGCACGCTGACCGCCATCGAGTGGGACGCCGACACCCCGCCCGGAACCCGCGTCTTACTGCAGACCCGCACCAGCAGCACGAAGTCGGAGGTCAACCATTATTTCAACGGCCTCGGCGAGGAGGTGACGGCGGAGAGGTACGACAAGCTCAAGGAGCCCAACCCGAAGGTCGAGCTTCCCCCCAACACTCTCAGAGGGGACATCGTCATCGAGGAAGTCATGGGCAGCGACGCCAGCGCCTGGAGCGAGCCGTATCCGGTGTCGGGCAGCCGCATCACCTCGCCGTCGCCGCGCAACTTCGTGCAGATGCGCGCCACCCTGGTCTCGGACAGCCCCGAGGCGGCCGCCACCCTGCGCAGCGTGCGCCTGAAGTACGCCGAGCCGCTGGCGCAGCGCTTTCTGGGGGAGGTGACTCCGGCTCGGGTCGAGTCCCTGGCCGTCGAGCGGCCGTTTTCCCTGTACGTGCGTCCCGACTTCGGGCGCGCCAACCCCGGGTTCGACGGGCTCCTGCTGACCGCTCCGGACGGCCTCAGCCTGGAGGGCTTCACCCGCCTGCTGGCCGGACCGGAGCAGGAGCTGACAGCGGCCGGCGATCCGTCCTCCTTTGTCCTGACCGACGCCGTCCAGCTCGGGCCGGCCGGGGACAGTCTGCTGGTTTCCTTTCCCCTCATCGAGCCGGACGCCGACCTGGAAGTGCTTCGCCTCGACTTCACGGGGCGGTTGTATTCGATTGGCGGGCAGGTGCAGGCGTTTGCCCGGTTTTCCGGCGAGGGGGAGACGGTCTGGCAGCAGGTGGACGGGGGCAATGCCGTCGAGGGGGTCGACAGCAACCGCCTGCTGGTGGTGGGGGTGCAGGAGCGCCGGCAGCTGATGACGGCGTTCGAGCTTCCCGCTGCGTTCACGCCGAACGGGGACGGGGTCAACGACGAGGCGGTGTTCCGCTTCGCGGTGGTGCTGGTGGGGGCCAGTCGTGCGGTGGCGGTCAGCGTCTTCGACCTGAGCGGCCGGTTGGTGCGCACCCTGCGCCAGCGGGAAGAGGTGAGCGCGGGCACCTACGAGATGAGGTGGGACGGAGCCGACGCCGGCGGGGTGCGGGTGCCCCCGGGGGTGTATGCCCTGCGCTTTCAGGTGGAGGCGGACGAGGCGGGGGCCGGCCTCGACGGGCGCGAGGTCATTCGAACCGTCGCCGTCGCCTACTGATTGCGTCGCGTCGGATGTATCCTATTCCAAATCGGACGCGATGCGCCCAGGTTTGCCGCCCCGACTTTGGCAAGCTGGTCCCGCGGCACGACACCAGGAGACCGTGATGGGAGTCGCTTTGAGTTCGAGGTCGACCAGACTGGTTTTTCTCTGCTGCTGCACAACCGCCTTGATGGGCCTGTCGCAGAGTTCGGCCCTGACCATCTACCGGATCGGCGGAGAGAGCCTTCTTCCGCCGGATACCGACTCTGTGGGCGCCCCTGCTGACTCCATGCAGTTTATTCAGCTCTCCTGGGATGAGCTGGACGAGCTGCCCTTGGGCGGCTCCGACCTCGTCGAAATCCACCCCGATTCCATACGCCCCCAATTCCTGCCCAACACGTTGAACCTCACGCCGCAGGTCAAGGCCGCAGGTGGCCTGATAAAAGGATGGGCGGGATACAACGGATTCCAGCAGGAAGATGCCATGGAGACGATGTGGGACGGTGATTCTGAAACCTACTACGTCGGTCAGTTTCCTTATGTCGGCTCTCAGGGGGCGCCTTACTGCGGGGATGCGGATACTGAATCAGTAAGGACTGATACCGATCTGATTGGAAGGTGCAAACACATCTGGGTGACCCTTCCAGGTGTTTTTCCCCTCCACTCGATCCGCGTGTTTCCGCCGCCGGGCACCGAAGACGACCGATTTATCCCCACTTACACCGTGGGGATCAACGACGGAGATCCCCTGAAGATCGGCTTCCGGGAGAGGGAGATATGGCACAAGCTGCACACCGGTCCCGGGAAGGGGGTTCGCGTCCTGGACTTCGACGTCGTCACGGAAGTTCTGGACAACAAGAGCCCCGTGCTCGAGTTCCAGTTTTCCGGTGAACCGGTCCAGAACATCATCTTCATCGCAGAGATCGGGAACTGGTGGATCGCGGAGTTCGAGGTGTATGGCGGAGGCTTCGCCGTGAGTTCAAACTACGCCTCGACTGTGATCGATCTGGAGGAACCCGCTACCCTCGGCCCGCTCACCTGGTCGGGGAGGCTCCACCGGGGCGCCCGTGTTGATCTGAGGATGCGCAGCGGCGACACTCCCGATCCCAACATCTACTATCGCAAAACGTTCAGGGGGTCCGAGCGGAGCCGTTACAACAGCGAGGGAACCCCCCTTGACCGCGCTTCGTACCTCAAGCTGGAGTCCGGTGAGCAGGGGGGAATCGCCCCGGATCTCGACAACTGGTCAGCTTGGAGCTCGCCGCTGGGATTCAGCGCTCAGACGGCTGACCTCGGTACCTCCCGGCCTCGCCGGTACGTGCAGTTCAGAGCCGAATTCCTTTCCGGAGGCCGCCTCGATCACCTCCAGTTCCCGGTCACCCAACCTCCGGTGTTGACTCGCGCCACAGCCGAGATCGAGCCGCCACGGGTGCAGGCCAGGAAGGCGACTCGTTTCACCCTGTTCCTGCGGCCGGAAATCAGTGTGGGGGATCTGGGTTTCGACCGCATTCGGGTTGCCACGCCTTCGCGCATCGACAGGGTCGAGTCGGTCTCCGTCGCCGGCGTCTCACTCGAGCCGTCGCAGTGGCAGACAACCATCGACTCCAGCCGTTTTGAGGTGAGTCTGCCGCGAATGGATGACCGCCAGACCGGGGAACTCGTGGAAATTGTCTTCCACGCAGCCATCTTCGACTTCGGCACGATGTTCGATGGCCAGGTATACGACAGCACCCGGCCCTGGGAAGTGGCTCAGGCCCTGGAGCCCGGCGACGCCGCTTTCCTTTCCGACAACAACTCCCTCACCGTCGAGCTGACCGACGTTGGTCAGGAAGTACTGGAGGCGATCGAAGTCTCCGCGGCGGGGTTCACCCCAAACGGCGACGGCGTCAACGACCGCCTCGACGTCCGCTTCGACCTGGTGAACCTGTCGACGGCCGTGCCGGTGAGATTGAAGGTGTTCGATCTGGCGGGAACGCGTCGCGCCGAACTGCTCCTGGAAGACCGCGCCAGCGGACCCCATTCAGTAACCTGGGACGGAATGGACGACCACCAGAGACTGCTGCCCCCCGGCATTTATCTGCTGCGATTGGACGTGGAAACCGACGACGACACCTTCACTGCCAGTCGCGTTGTCTCCCTGGCGTATTGACGAACGTCAAACGGTCCGTTCCCACGGGCGCACCTTCCTGACAACACAGCAGTATCTCCGCTTCGTCCCGGAAAGACCATGGTGCACTGGACGTGGCGAACTCCAAGGTTCCGGTCCCCATGGGAGACGGCGACGCCTTGGAGGAACTTGGGTTGATTTCCGGAAATTCGACATCGCGGACACTGGCCGCGCTCCATCGCGGACAGGCTGAGGATGGATCCATCCTCGACGAGGTGTTACGAGTGGCAGGTTTGGTCGTGTGAGGAGATGCCAGGATGGTGAGAGACTCCTCCTTCAGCTTGAAAGGGCTCACTATCGGCACGGCGCTCTGCCTGGCCATCGGCGTCGCCGCCCCCTTCGTCACCCTGTTCCGGTATCACGCGATCGGGTTCAACCCCTCGTCGCCGGGAGCCATCCTGTTTTTTTCCTGTCTCCTCCTCGTCAACATCGTCGTCGGTTACATCGGCCACCGCTTCCAGCTGTCGAAGCCCGACCTGGTGCTCATCTACTGCATGCTTCTCATGTCGGTCACCGTCCCGACGTGGGGCCTGATGTTCTTTCTGATCGGCACGACCGTCTATCCGTTCTACTACGCCACTCCCGAAAACCGATTCGCCGAGCAGCTCCACGATCACATTCCCTCGTGGATGGTGCCGCAGGACCACCAGGCCGTCAAGGAGTACTACGAGGGCCTGCCGAAGGGCGCCTCGATTCCCTGGGAGACGTGGGTCGAGCCGATGGGGTACTGGCTCGGCCTCATCGTTGCCATGGGCTTCATGCTCATCTGCATGAGCTCCATCCTCCACCGGCAGTGGTCGGTGCACGAGCGGCTGGCCTATCCGATGATGCAGCTGCCGCAGGCCATGCTCGAGGGCGACCCGACCACGAGGTCGCGGATCGCGCCGCTGTTCAGGAACAAGATCATGTGGCTGGGATTCGCCGTGCCCTTCCTGTTCCTGAGCATGAAGGGGCTCAACTTCTTCTTCCCCTTCCTTCCGGATCCGAGCCTGCGCGGGAGTATCGATCTTTTTCGCAACACCGTTACGCTGAACATGGTGGTGAACTTCGCCTACATCGGCTTCTTCTACCTCGCCAGCCTGGATCTGACCTTCAGCGTCTGGTTCTTCTATGTGCTGTGCCGGGTGGAGGAGGGCACCTTCAACATGCTTGGCATCGGCAGCACCGAACGCATGAGCACCTATGAGTCATCCCCGACGATTGCCCCGGACCTGACCCATCAGCAGACAGGCGCCGTCATCGTCTTCGTCCTGTTCGGACTGTGGATCGCCCGCGCTCACATCGGGGACGTGCTGAAGACGGCGTGGAATCCGTCGAGGGTGGTTGACGACAGCGAGGAACTGTTGCGCTACCGCACCGCTGTTCTGGGCTTTCTCGCCAGCTTCGTCATCGTTTGCGTATGGCTGTGGCGCTCGGGCATACCGGCGGTTTTCGTCCCCATAATCGTCATCGTCAGCCTCCTGTTCTTCGCTCTCGTCGCCCGGGTCGTGGCCGCTGCCGGGGTGCCGACGGCGCGAAGCCCGATCGTGCCGGCCTATTTCATCATATCCGGGTTCGGGACGTCGATGCTGGGAGCCAAGGGGCTAGTGGCGTTGATCTTCACCTTCATCTGGCAGGGAGAGTCGCGCACTTCCCCAATGGTGGCCGCCTCCAACGGGCTCAAGCTGGCCGAAGGCATCCGGGGGAGCAAAAGGCGTCTGTTCTGGGGCTTGATGATCGCCCTCGTCGCCAGTCTCGCAGCATCGCTGCTGACGACACTCAACATGGCCTACAGCCATGGGGCCATAAACCTGGGTTCGCTGCATTGGGCAGGGGCTCACGGGTGGCCCCACATAGGGACGACGATCGAGACTCAGCCAGAGGCAAACATGAGGGGATGGCTCTTCAAAGGGATCGGTGGAGCGGTCGAGTGGTTCCTGATGTGGGCGCAACACCGGTGGCACTGGTGGCCGCTGCACCCCATCGGCCTGGCGATCTCCGTGGGGTGGCTGGTGCAGTCGATCTGGTTCTCCGCCCTGGTCTCCTGGCTGCTGAAGGCGATTATCCTTCACGTTGGCGGAAGCAAGCTGTTTCGGCTGCTGAAACCGTTCTTCCTGGGATTGATTCTGGGAGAGGTCGTCGTGGGGGGCGTGTGGGCGGTCATCTACTCCCAGACGACGGAGTACGGCCGTATTCTGACAATCATGTAGCAGCGAGGCCGGCCCATGAGAATCTACCCGGAGCCAGAAGAGGGAAAGAGCGGGGACTTCATACCGCTGTACGCCAACGGTGCGTGGAACTTGTTCTACCTCGAAGGCAGACCCTGCTCCTGGCGCCACCTGAGCACGACGAACCTCGTCGACTTTGCGGATCACGGTACCGCCATACCCTCGGGAGGGGAGGGCAGCCAGGATCACGCCGTGGCAACCGGCTGCGTCATCGAAAAGGGTGGAACCTTTCACGCCTTCTACACCGGCCACAACGCGAACTGGCGCGATATCCCAGGCAGGTTCGACTGGGTTCAACTGCACGCTACGAGCCCCGACCTGATCTCCTGGACCAAAGATCCAGATTGGCGATTGCCTCCCGACCTTTCCAGGTACGGCGCGGTCGCCTGGCGGGACCCCTGCGTAATCTGGAACGACGAGGCGGGGGAGTACTGGATGGTGCTCGCCGCCCAGGTGAAGAAAGACACCACCGACGAGGTTCCCCGGGATGGAAGCAGCATTCTCCATCCTGACCCCCACGGACGCCTGGGATGTACGGCGCTTTTAACTTCGCGGGATCTCGTCGAATGGCGGACGCAGGACCCCATCTGGTCACCTGGGCTGTTCGACACGACCGAGTGTCCCGACCTGTTCCGCATCGGCGAGTGGTGGTACCTCATCTTCTCACAATATCACGATGTCTGGATCACCCGCTACCGCATGGCGCGGGACCCGCGTGGGCCGTGGATCGCCCCTGCCGATGACTGTTTCGACGGCAGGGCATTCTACGCGGCAAAGACCGCGACCGACGGGGCGCGCCGGATCCTATTCGGCTGGACGAGCGGGAAAGAGGAGGACAGTGACGACGGCAGATACCTTCACGGCGGCTGTCTGATGGCGCACGAACTGGTTCAGCGTTCTGACGGAACGCTTGCCGCCCGGATTCCTGCGGAAATCCAGGACGCGTTCTCTACCGCGGTGCCGCTTGCCCCGGCGCCCTCGACGGGTAATTGGAACGTCGCGGAAGGTCGGATTGCAGCAGAGGCGCGGGATGGTTTCAGCGCTCTGTTGCTGGGAACGGCGCCGGGAACCTGCATACTTGAGACCACCGCCGAGTGGATTGCAGGCACCAAGGCGATAGGCGTGCTGGTGCGAGCAAAAAAGGATTTGGATGACACCTATCTGGTTTGCATCCAGCCGGGTTCGGGCTTGCTCACCTTCGACCGCTGGCGGCGGGGCTGGGACTACCCGTGGATGGAGCGGCCATTGCGACTTTCCGGTGATCGCGCGGTGATTCGGGTCGTTGTTTCCGACACGGTCATCTGTGTATGCGTGAACGACGACGTCGTGTTGAGCGGGCGGGTGTACGATTTGAAAGAGGGTTCAGCCGGGCTGTTCGTCTCGGAAGGAGGAAGGGCGGTATTCAACGGCACGAGCCTGAGGACCATTGCGGGATGAGCAACGGGTGCGCTGTGCCGGGATAGCAGCTTTGCGGTGAAGTCCTACATCTGAGCCAGTTTCGGGAGCGCTCCTCCCACAAAGGCATCTCCCAAACCGACCGTCGTCGCAACACTTTCCCCTATCTCAACCGAAGGGAGACAGCAGACAGCGTCTCCAGCCTCCACGCCGAGAGCCTCGGCAAACTCCTTTCCCAATGGCTCCTCGGGCAATCCTTCCGTTTCCCGATAGTCCGAGGGGGCGAAGTCATCGCCGAAGCGGAGCCGTGTGGCCGCCATGGTGATTCCGCCTTTCAAGGGCCTCTGGTAGCGGCCGGCATCCGGTCCGAAGGCCAGGGCCCAATACCGGGTATGTACCAGCAGCGCCGGAACGGGGAGCAACCGATGCAGCTCCCTCAAGGCGCAATGCACCTCGACCGGATCCAGCAGCGCGACCTTTCTGCCCAGGTATCCCGTCATTTCGTCCTCATTGAGGCTGAAGATGTCGATCGAGTTGACCAGGGCATCGCGGACCTGCCAGGCCAATGCGGGTTCGTGGAAACTGGCATCCTCGTAGAAAACCAGTGCATCGGCGGGAATGGAGGCGAGGACTTTCACGAGCGCTTCCATTCTGTCGGCCAGGAGTGCGCGGTTTCGCATGGCGTTGAACCCGGAAACCAGGAACACCCGGGCATCGGAAGCGAGGGAAGCCAGCCCTGGATCAAGCTCCATGGCGGTATTGTCGGGATCGTTCTCGTAGATGACGCGGTTCGCCCGGGGTGCCTTGATAACGAGATTTCCGACCCGAACGCGTGCGTCCTTGGGGAATTGCACGATCAGGTGAGGGTATGAGCTGTCCTTTTTGCTGCTGCAAACCCAGGGACAGTTCCGCGGAATCTGTTTGCGCACCTCGTCGCTGACAGTCACCAGATGCAGGGCGGAAGTGTGTCCCAGCTTCCCCATGGCGATCGCCGCCCGAACCGCCGTTCCCCCCATGGTGACCTTCTTCTGGAAGAGGCCGGCGAAGTCCTCGATGACCGAGGGGGAATCCACAAAGTGTCCGCCACCGGTTCCGCTCTTCAAATAACCGAGTATCGATACAACCAGGTCCCGGGTGCTGGATATCGGTCCCCCGGTCCCTGTTTCGCAGGCCCCTATACCATGCTCCGCAATCAGCCGTTCGAGCACCCGGGAGTCCCATGAAACTTCATAGTCGATACAGTTCCCGCAGCCCAATACGATCTGTTGGCTCACGGTGACTTCCCCCGAATTCGCCCCCGCGAGCAGGCAGTCACAGCGCGGTTACAGCGTCGCCGGAAATCGCGGTCACAGGCGCAGAAGCCGCACGGCGTTGTTGTGGAAGATGTCCTCGATCTGAGCGTCGGTGAGCCTGAGGGTCATGGCAGTGATTTTCAAGGCTCTCAGCGACTCGATTCCTATCATCGTCGGCCGGGCCATTCCACCCCATTGCTCGGTCTTTAGGTTTTCGGAAACACCCAGTGATAGTCGTCGCCAGCCGCCACAGGTCTGCCGCGCTGGTGCGTAACGGGGTAATCCGACCCGAATAAAAGGCTATGGTGTCCCATGGTCTGGATGATCGCTTCGTTGGCGCCCGGGTCGGCCACCGCCGATGTGTCGAAATACACGTTGCCCAGGCCGGACAAAGCACGGATTCCCTCGATGGTATGGTGCGGGTTGAATCCCCTGGCGGCGTGGGCAAGGATCAGCCTCATATCGGGGTACTTTTCGGCGTATCGGCGAATCGTCTCCTGATTTGCCGGGTCGGCGAGGGCTCGCGGCCGTACGATGTGCAGCGTGACGACGAGCCCCTCCTGGTGGGCGACTCGAACCTGCTGCTCCGGGAGGAACTCCTCGATCCTGGACGCCTGTGTCGGAGTGCGGGTGGAAAAAAGATGGTAGGGTTTGAGGCCGACAAAGCCTCCCGAGCGGACGGTCTCTCGAATGTACTCCGGGTCGTGGGAGGGGCGGACCAGCATTTCTGCCCGGGAGCGGGGCCGCTTGCTCACTTCCTTCGCCACGAACTCGTTGATTGCGGCGAAGTCTACCGGCAGCCGGGGAAAAGCGAAGAAAAGAGCGTCTACCGAACATCGCGGCATGATCTCATCGATCCCGCGATAGTACTCCTCCAAGCCGACCGTTGTCGGTCCACCCGGGAGAAATGCCAGATCGGCGTCTTCGTGAAAATGAGTGAGGGAATAGAGGTGAGCGTGGGCGTCGAATACCTCGGGGGGCACGAAGCTGTCGAGTTCACGCTCGATGATTTCGCGGTCGTAGTCGGTGACAAGCCAGTCCTGCATCAACGCCATGCCGCCATCGGTCTCCTTTTTTCCCCGGTAATCACCAGAAAGCAGGCTGGAACCTTCCACTGCGAGGTTGCCGCTCCCGCGACTGTCCCGAAGAAAACCAAAACGGAGGACCCTCCCAAAATTGCAAAAAAAGCGGCCAGTGGAAAGCCGCGCCTGTGAATCTGTGAGGGCGAGCCGAACGGGTGAAACCGAACCCTGCCATCGCGGGGGATACGGTCCTATATTTCGGCCGCCGAGAAGCCGGGCTCTACACCCACACGCTCATGAATCTTCAGTACGAGCCCCAGGTTACCCTTGAAGAATACCGGACTGTAGGCCGGGTTGGTGTCGCGAGGTCCAAGCGGTCTCTAGGGAGGCCAAACAAGCCGCACCGTTGAGGTCTTCTTCGACTCCATACGAGAGATTCAGGTCAGTCGCCACTCTACGAAGCGCACGGCGAGTCGATTCCTTCGTGGAGCTCACGGAATTGAGCCCGGCACCCCTGAGTGCCCCGGCAAGCTTCCGTTTCAGCCGGGAAGAGGCAGGATGTCGCATCAGCGACCGAACATTCTATTCATCATGAGCGATGATCACGCCGCCCACGCCATCTCGGCGTACGGCAGCGCGGTCAACGAAACGCCCCATATCGATCGCATCGCAAATGGCGGGGTGCGACTCAACAACTGCTTTTGCACCAACGCGATCTGCACTCCCAGCCGGGCGACGATTCTCACCGGTCAATACGGTCACATTACCGGGGTCCGCGAATGGCAGCCGTTGGACAACCGCCGTCCGATTCAACTGCAGAAGCTCCTGCGCTCGTCCGGTTACACGACTGCGCTTTTCGGCAAATGGCACCTGGGTTCCGGGCTGACCCACGAGGTCAGTACGGAACAGGACAACCTTCAGACCCCCATACTCAACGATTCCGACCACCCCGACGCCGTACCCGCCTCGCCGGCGGGTTTTGATGACTGGGCAACATTTCCCAGCCAGGGCCTGTATGAAAACCCGGCATTCCACACCCCGGGCGGCCCCATGGTCGTCGAGGGCTACTGCAGTGACGTCATCACCGATCTGTCACTGCACTGGCTGACGCAGCGCCGCGACCCCGACAAACCCTTTTTCCTGTGCGTGCACCACAAGGCGCCGCATCGGCCGTGGACCCCGGGAGAGCGTTACAAGCACCTGTACGAAGACGAGCGAGTGCCGCACCCGGCGACCTTCGACGACGATTACGCCACGCGTCCCGCCGCCGCCGCTGCAAAAATGTGCATCCTTGGCGACCTCCTCCACGAGGATGTCAAAGCCGACCCGCCGGATGCACTCGACGAAGCGGCGCTCAAAGACTGGTACTACCAGCGATACATGAAGGACTACCTGCGCTGTGTCGCCAGCGTTGACGCATCTGTCGGCCGGCTGCTTGACTACCTTTCAAATGCCGGACTCCAGGACAATACTCTGGTGGTCTACACCAGCGATCAGGGTTTCTTCCTCGGCGATCACGGCTGGTACGACAAGCGATTCATTTACGAGCACTCGCTGCGCATGCCTTTCTTGTTGCGTCTCCCTGCCGAGGTGCCGGCGGGAAGCGTTCGCGATGAGATTCTGACCAATCTCGACTTCGCCCCAACGCTGCTGGACTACGCCGGCATTGACATTCCCGACCAGATGCAGGGTGTCTCCGCCCGGGCGATGCTGCGCGGACAACCGCAGGGTGACTGGCAGAACTCCTTCTATTATCGTTACTGGAATCACGGGGGGCACAATGTCTGCGCCCACTATGGCGTGCGAACCCCGCACCACAAGCTCGTCCACTTCTACACCCCGGGTCCGGACGAGACCCAGTGGCGCGGCTCGGCCGAATCACCGCAGCTCGACCCCTACTGGGAAATGTTCGACCTGCAAAAAGACCCCGACGAGTTGAGCAATATTTACGACCACCCAGCCTACGCCAAGGTGCAACGTTACTTGCACGGCGAACTCGAACGGCTGCAGCGCAAGTACGGCGACGAACCGGCAGGGTAGGTATTTGGGAGCGATCAGACCGGCAGCAGCCGCACAGGCTGGACAACCCGCCGCCTCCTTCAGATGGTTCAGTAGCGCCGTCTCCGACCCCGGCGATCGAAGGAGAGGAACAGCGTGAAACTGCTGCGCTTCACGCTGTTCCTCTCCTTCGCGGTGTCCGGCTTCGCCGGGCTCATCTACGAGTCGATCTGGAGTCGCTACCTCAGCCTCTTCCTCGGGCACTCCGCCTACGCCCAGACTCTGGTGATCGCCCTGTTCATGGGAGGGCTTTCACTGGGCTCCTGGCTGGCGAGCCGCTACTCGACCCGCTTGCACCGCCTGCTGCGCTGGTACGCGATAGCCGAAGCGGCTATCGGCGTTCTGGGACTGCTCTTTCACCCTCTCTTCGCAGGTCTCACGCAGCTGTCTTACATCAGCCTGATGCCCGCCGTGGGTTTTCCGGCAGGGGTAGGGGGCCTGAAGCTGATCTTGTCGGGGCTGCTGATTCTGCCACCGGCGGTCCTGCTGGGCATGACCTTCCCGCTGATGAGCGCCGGAGTCGTGCGCCAGTTCCCGCGCCTTGCAGGCTCGTCCGTTTCCATCCTCTACTTCACCAACAGCATCGGGGCGGCAGCGGGGGTGCTGATGAGCGGGTTCGTTTTCGTGGAACTGCTTGGACTTCCGGGGACGTTGGTCGTGGCTGCTGTACTGAACCTGGCCGTGGCCGCGGTCGTCTACATCCTGGTGAACTTCGTCTCCGAGCCTCTCCCGAAGGAGGAGACGGCGACGAGCCACGACGAGCCCGGACGCCTGGGTTCCACCGTCGGTTACGGCTTGATGTTGTGGGTTGCCGCCCTGACGGGGTTTGCATCGTTCGTCTACGAGATCGGCTGGATTCGTATGCTCAGTCTCGTGCTGGGCAGCTCGACTCACTCATTCGAGCTGATGCTGAGCGCCTTCATCGCCGGCCTGGCCTTCGGGGGTCTCTGGATCAGGGGCCGAATCGACGGCATCGTGGAGCCGGTGCGTTATCTCGCGGCAGTACAAATCGCCATGGGTCTGCTGGCGCTGGCGACGGTGCCGGTCTACGCGAACTGCTTCGAGCTGATGGCGGCGGTAATGAAAGGGTTGAGCCGGACCGACCAGGGGTATGTCCTGTTCAACATCGCCAGCCACTCGCTTTCCCTGCTTGTCATGTTTCCGGCCACGTTCTGCGCCGGCATGACGCTGCCCCTCATCACGTTTGCGCTGCTCAAGCAAGGCGGCGGGGAAAAGAGCATCGGCGCCGTTTATGCCGCCAACACGGTCGGAGCGATTGCGGGAGTAGTTGCCGCGACACACGTCGGTATGCCGCTGCTGGGACTGAAGGGCCTCGTGGCTTTCGGTGCGGCAGTGGACCTCGCCCTTGGAGTGGGGCTCCTGTGGTCGGTATGTTCGTCCCGGCTCGTTCCGGGGATAGCGGCCGGCACGGGTGCAGCCGCTGTTTCGGCCATCCTGGCAGGGGCCCACATCGACCCTCTGAAGATGGCCTCCGGCGTCTATCGGTACTCGGAACTCATCTCAGCGGAGAAAGCGACCAACGTATTCCACAAAGACGGCAAAACCACGAGCGTCGATCTCGTTCAGTATTCGACCGGGCGGCTCGTCATATTCACAAACGGCAAGGCCGAGGCCTCCATCAACCTGGCGGAAGGGGACAATCCCGCCAGCGACGAAATAACCATGGTTCTCTCCGCGGTGCTGCCCCTTGCCGCCCGGCCGAAGGCGCGGACCGCGGCCGTCGTCGGTATGGGCTCGGGGCAGACGAGTCACGTCCTGCTCGGCAGCTCAAGCCTCGAGCTGGTCGACACGATCGAAATCGAGGCGGCTGTGATCGCTGCCGCCCGCAAGTTCGGGCCGCACGTCGAGCGCGTCTTCACCGATCCCCGCAGCCGCATTTTCACCGACGACGCCCGGAGCTTCCTGTCGACGCAGAACGCGCAGTACGACCTGCTGATCGCCGAGCCATCGAATCCCTGGGTGAGCGGCGTGTCGAGCCTCTTTTCCGCGGAGTTCTACGAGCTCGCCGAGCGCCATCTGCGGCCGCGGGGAGTCCTCGCCCAGTGGCTGCAACTCTACGAAATCGAGCCGCGGCTCGTCGCGTCCGTCATGGGCGCCCTCTCGCGCACCTTCCCGGACTACGACGTGTACGCTACCGACAACGCCAACATCCTGATCCTGGCGCGCAAGGGCGGGCCGGTCGGCGAGCTCCGGGGGGCCCTGTTCGCCGATGCCGGAGTGGCCGGCGAGCTGCGCCGGCACCACATCCACTCCGTCGCCGACCTCGAGACGAGGAGGATCGCCGGCAGCGCGGCGCTGCAGCCGTTTTTCGATTCCTGGGAGGTGCCGGCGAACAGCGATTACCGCCCCTTTCTCGACCTGAACGCCGTGAGATCCCGGTTTCTCGATCACAGCGCCAGCGGACTCATGGCCCTGCGCACCTCTCCGGTTCCGGTCCTCGATCTCCTGCAATCCGGAAGGGGCAGCCGGGAGTGGCGCCCTCCGTCGGCAAAAGGGGGAGTCGGAACGAAGGACGGGTATGCACTCCTGCAGCTGGTTCAGAGCGCCCGCGCCCTCCGCGCCTATCTGGCAGGGGGTGATGAATCCGCCCTGAAGCGGATGCCGCCCTCATTGCGGGACGACGCCCAGGTCTGCAGGCGGGGTCTCCAGGAATGTTCCGACCCGGTGGAGGCGCAACAATGGCTCGGCTCCCTCTACACCGTGGCAACGGTGGTCAACCCCGCCCTCGGAAAGGGCGGGTCGAGCGAGGTCTGGAACATGGTCGCGTCCTCACGCTGCTACGGCGCTCTTCCCCCGGTCGGCAAGGCATGGGTCTCGCTGTTCGCGGCGACCGGGGCCCGTAACGCGCCTCGAATGGCGGCCAACGCAGAGGAAATACTGGCGCGGTCCGGGCGGATGCCGAAAAACAGGCTCGGTTACCTTCTCTCCGCGGCGATGGCCGGCCGCGCCGGGGGCGGAGACTGGAATGCCCTGTCCGCGCTGTGGGAGCGGTACGGTTCGGAAACCCGCCACGGCGAATGGAGCGGCGGGGAGGAGCTGATGTTCCGGCTGCTGCGCGCGCACCCGGCCCGGGACATCCGGACCACGGCGTCGGAGTGAGTCGTGACTGCAACAACCAACAAGCAAAAGGAAAACCCGGGAGCTCGAACATGAACGACATCCGCCTGCGTGTACTCGCCGCCGCCTTCTTTTCTGGCATCGCCTTTACGGCGCAGGCTGCCGACGAAACCGTCCTCGCCTCGGTGGGGGAGCGGAAAATCACAGCGGAGGACCTGAGAGGCTTCGAGCTGCTGGGGGCCAAAGCACTTTCAGCCGATCTGACGGAGACACAGCGGGACAGTGCGCTGCTGCGCGCGCTGATCGACAAGACCGTTATGCTTGCCGAAGCGCGGCATCGCAATATCCAGGACGAGGACTGGTTCAAGAGGCGGCTGCAGGAAAGGGTCAACGCCCATGTCGTCAATCTGTACACCACCGCCCGGATCAGTGCGCCGGTCTCGATTGCGGAAGAGGAACTGGAAGAGCGTTTCAGGGCAACTCACCGGGACCGGGCGCTGCGTTTTGCCGGTATTCTCGTGGAAACGGAAGAGGAAGCCCGGGAAATTTTACAGCTTGCCGATGAAGGCGCTGACTTTGCCGAGCTCGCAAGGAAGCACAGCCTGTTCGAGAAAACCCGGGATCAGGGAGGGGACACCGGTCTGTACATGCTCAGGGATGAGACCAATCCCCCCATCCAGCCGATCTTTCGGCTCGAGGTCGGATCCCTGTCGGAGCCATTGCCTTTTCCCTTCAAGGGCAAACAGCATTTTGGCGTCTTCAAGATTCTCGATTCCATTTCCGTCGGTATCGAAGCCGTCGTCGACGAGGTCAAGGAGGAGATCTTCATTCGCAAACGAGCCGAGAGAGAGCGGGTGGTCCTCGACTCGTTGCGCGAGCACTATGCTCCCGAGATTCAAACAAAGAACATAGCAGCCGCCTCGGAAAGGTTCCTCAGGGAAGGGCTGACGGACGAGGTGAAAGCACTGCCGGTGTGCACCTACAGGGGGGGGGAGATCAGGATCGATGACTTCCAGTCCGTCGTCAGCCGCAGCAAGGACGGGGTTACCAACCTTTCCAACCCTTCCTGGATTGAGGGGATGCTGAATGCCAGGGTCATCCCCTTTGCCCTGTACCTCGAAGCCGCCAAGACACTCGGTCTCGATACGGAGGAATCCACGCTGCAATGGCTGGAGAATGAGAAGCAGAACATGCTTGTCAGCACCCTGAAGAGACGCGAAGTGGACGATCGCATACCGGAAACCACCTTCCAGGAGGCTGAAGGATTTTACCGGGACCACCCCGGGAAGTTCCTGACCTGGGAGACGATAAAGGTCACCGAAATCATGGTCGACGACAGGCAGCGCGCCGAGGAGTTGCGGAGAGAGTTGGATGCCGGCGGGGATGCCGGAGAGCTGGCGAGGCAGCACACCACACGAGCGGGACTCGACCACCACGACGGTCTCATCACCCTGAACAAAGGGACCCAGTTCCATTACGGCGCCCCCCTGTTCGAGGGCGCCAGGCAGCTCGGCGTCGGAGAAATCGGCGGTCCGGTCGAGCTCGAGGACGGCTGGTCCGTGTTCAAGGTCGTCGAGCGTACACCCTCTCAGGTCAAGCCCTTCAACGAAACCTCGCAGAAGCGGGCCCGAGCGTATGTCAAGTTGGACAGGTATCAACGCTCGTTCGCGGAGTTCGTCGAGCTCCTTCGGGAGCGGCACAAAGTGCAGGTATTCGCCGATTAAAACTGAAGGGGCAGAGGGATGGTATGGTCCCGGATCGCGCTCGCCGCCGCGGCAACCCTCGCCGCCCTGGCGCTGGGCGAGGTCGCGCTGCGGCTCTTCGTCCCGCACCGCCCGATGGTGGTGTGGCGGCAGTTCGCCGACATCGCCGAGCGCGTCAACGCCGTGCCGGCCGAGGAGCTGTTCGCCAACGACCCCGAGCTCTTCTGGCGCCTCAGGCCCGGCCTGGAACGGCCCGACGCCTCCGGGCCTCTGTTCGGCATCCTGTCGAACGACCAAGGCCTGCGCGAGGACCACGAGATCCCGATAACGAAAGGGGAAGGGGAGATCCGCATCCTGTTTCTCGGGGATTCCTGCACCTTCGGGGAATACCTGAGCCACGCCGAATCGTTCGTGCAGGGAGTCGAGGACAGCCTGCGCTCCGGGATTCCCGGGGCCGCGGTCGAGTGCATCAACGCCGGAGTTCCGGGCTACACACTCTTCCAGGGCTGGAGGTTCCTGGAAACGGAGGGGTACGGGTATGAGCCTGATGTCGTCGTCGTTTACTTCGGCTGGAACGAAGGGGCGTCCTGGGGGGGCATGAGCGATCCGCAGCAGTACGAGGCCCTGCAGGCGCAGCTGCCGGTCCGGCCCCTGCGCTGGAGCCGGATCGCCCGCATGCTGTGGCAGGCCGCCGCCTCCCCGGCTCCGTCGGAAGGAAAGGGCCAGGCCAGCCCGGGCAAGCGTCCGCGGCTGCGCCCTGACGAATTCCGCGGCCTGCTGGCGCGGGTTCGCGAATCGACGGGCAGGCGGGGGGTGGAGCTCCTGATCATCGTCGGGCCCCACCGCAACAACCTCACCGGGCCCCCCGGAAGGCGGTCGTCCTACCAGATTGAGGCGGGGGACTACTGCAGGAGCATCCGTTTCGGCCCGGGCGGGGCCGACGGATGCATCGACACGGTGCCGGCGATCCAGGCCATGGCGGCGATCCATCCCCTCGCCGGACTCTTCCACGACCGGGTCCATCCCACGGCGCGCACAAACCGGCGCATCGCCGGGCTCGTGGCGGCCAGGCTCGAGCCCTGGCTGCGGGACCGGCTCGAGGGGAACTGATGGGGCGCAAGGCCGGGTTCCTCGCCGCAGTCGGGTGCGTTCTCCTGGCGCTGCCGGCCGCAGGCCGGAACGGAGACTGGGAGACCGCCACCGGGAGTGGATGGTCCCTGTTCGAGGCGGGGGACTACGCCGGCGCGGAGACCTCCTGGCAGGAAGCCCTCGCGATCGCGGAGAGGCTCGGTTCGGAGGACTCCCGCCTCCCGGCCAGCCTGAACAATCTCGGGCTTCTCTACTACGTCAGGGACGAGTACTCCAGGGCGGAGCCGCTTTTCCTGCGGGCGGCCGCCCTGCAGGAGAAGGCCCTCGGCCCGGACCATACCGAGCTGGCGCAGACGCTGAACAACCTGGGGCTGCTCTACTACGACCAGGACCGCTACCCTGAAACCGAGGCGGCCTACGGGAGGGCGCTGGCCATTCTCGAGAAATCCCTGGGGCCGGACCATCCCCGGGTGGCGACGGCGCTGCACAATCTCGCCGGCATGTACCGGGCCCAGGGACTCAACGTCAAGGCCGAGCCCCTCTACGCGCGCGCCCTCGACATACGCGCCAGGGCGCTGGGAACCGACCATGCCGATCTGGCGCCGGTCCTCAACAGCCTGGCCCTGCTCTACTCCGACCAGGGCCGCCTGGGAAAGGCGGAAGCGGCCTTGGGGCGGTCCCTGGCGATCTACAGGAAGTCCTTCGGTCCCGATCATCCCGGGGTGGCGAAGACCTTGAGCAACCTAGCGGGCCTGTATTTTGCCCGCGGCCAGTACGAGGAGGCGGAGCCGCTCTACGAGCGTGTCCTGGAGATTCGGGAGAAGGCCCACGGGCCGGAGCACCCGGACGTGGCGCAGTCGCTGACCAACCTCGCCACCCTCCACCACGCCCTGAACCGCTACGACGAGGCCGAACCCCTGTACGAGCGCGCCCTTGCCATCTATGAAAAGGAGCTCGGACCCGGCCACTTCGAGGTGGCGGCCTACCTGCTGTCGCTGGCGGTGTTTCGCCGCGATCAGGGCCGGCATGCCGAGGCCGAGGCCATGTTCAGGCGGTCGGTCGCCATCCGTGAAAAGGCCATGGGCCCGGACCATCCCGACGTCGCCGCGTCGCTCGCGGAGCTGGGGGCGTTCCTAGCCGGGCGCGGCCGGCTCGGGGAGGCCGAGGCGGCGTACAGAAGAGCCCTGGAGATCCGGCAGGAGATGCTTGTGCCCGGGCATCCGCATGCGGCGGAGTCGCTGCAGACCCTGGTTGCCTTCTACATCGGGCAGGAGCGGCATGCCCGGGCGGAGTCCCTGCTCGTGAGGGCGGTCGCCATCCAGGAGGATGCGCTGGGTCCCGACCACCCCGGGATACCCCCGTTGTTGAACAGTCTTGCCGGGCTCTACCACGCCGCCGGCCGCTTCGATCAGTCCGGTTCCACGCTCGGCCGCGTCCTCGCGATCCAGGAGAAGAGGTTCGGCCCGGATCACCCGGCGGTAGCAGCAGCTCTCAACAACCTCGCCGGAATCTGCCGCCTGCAGGGGCGCTACGGCGAGGCGGAGCAGTTTCTCGAGCGCGCCCTATACATCTACGAGAAGAAGCTGGGGACCGACCGGGTCGAGGTTGCCCGGGCGCTCGGGAACCTCGCGGCGCTTTACCGCGCCCAGGGCCGCAACGACGAGGCCGGGCCCTTGCTCGAGCGGGCCCGGCTCATCCGCGAGAAGACCTCGAATAAGCGCCCCGAATGAGGATCTCCTACTCTAGCAGAGGCCCCAGTTTCTCCCGGTCCTCCGGAAGCAGGGAATCCACCATCGATCGCAGGAAGGCCATCTCGCCACGCTGTTCGAAAACCTGTCGAGATGTCGGGTCGAGGCGGGAGACCTGCAGCGCCTGCTCCCGTATCAGCGCAACCATTTGCCTGCGCAACGACGCGGGTTGCTCCCTGTACGGAAGGCTGCCGAGAAACCGTATGAGGTAGTTGCGGTTGAACACCTGGTCCGGCAAGAAATACCCGAGCCGCTGCGCATAGCTCGCGTAGTCCGACAGTCCCCCTGTCCGGGGGGAGCCCCATGCGCCGCTGATTCGGCTCTCTGCGAGCGTCTCTGCCAGCGTTCTGGCTATCAGGTAATGTCCGTATACCGTCGGGTGCAGGTACTCCGTAATCAGCTCGTTGCCGACGATCCGGTTGGGCGAGGCCGCGGCGAACGCTGCTTCCACGTCGTTGAGAAGCACCCGTCCCCCGCTTCCGGCGACCAGATCGTGGATCACCCGGTTGAAGGATGTCGGCGCGCGGAACGGCATCCGGTCGAGGTCGCGGGCTGAAGCGAACGCCTCGGCGGCCTGGGAATACTCCCCCTTCCTGTAGTGCACCTGCCCCAATTGGAAGTGGATGTCCGCACAGTCCGGGTGCTCCTCCAATGCGTTTGCGGCGAGCCTCCCGGCCTCCGCGAGGTCGCCGTCGTGCAGCAGACGTTCGATCCGGTTTGAAACACCGGAGCCATCGCACTCCGAACGCAGCGGGTGAAAGTCCTTGAGGTTCGAAACGAGTGTCGACAGGGCCACCGGTACGGCGCGTCGGTCTGCGATCGCCAGTATCTCTTCGAGGTTGCGCCGGAAGTTCCGTCCCGTCGTTTCGTATCCCTCGTCGTGCGGCCCGATCTCCCGGCCGACAAGGTGCAGGCCGAAGGGCTCCCTGGAAGATTTTTCAGTCCCCCACGAAATCAGGCGTTTGAGGCCGTAGTGGATCTTGGAGCGCTGAAGATTCATGAAGACCCGGATCCCATACCAGTCGTTGCCGAATCTCGTGAAGGGGGTTGTAATCCCGTAGGGCCCGACAAACTCGTTGTGACCTGTGTAGAGGACGATCAGATCGGGTGCATAGTCGACGACTTCCTCGACGAAATCGAGCACACAGAAACTGTTGATCGCAGTCAGGCCGCAGTTGATGACCTCGAAGCGCTGTGAAGCGTAGAGGTCCGCCAGCATCTGCTCGAGAAAGCGCGGGAACGCTGTCTGGGAAGGGTTGGGAAAGCCGACGACCGTGGATGCGCCGAGGATGAAGATGCGCACCGTATTCGCGGGCTTGGGCTCCGTGAAACTGGCCCCGCCCCCAAAATCGCGCCGGTACCGTGGCTGGAAGAAACGATGGGCGGCCTCGCGATTGGCAACGTAGCGGATTTCGCCGTCGCTGCCGGTCCTCAGGAACAGGCTGTTCGCCGGGCCCACCTTCAGGAGCTGCAGCGAAGCTTCGAGCATGAGGACGAAGCCAACACCCGCGAGCAGGGCGAGCAGGGTGCCCCGAAAAGAGCCGCGAGAGTTCCCCGATTGATCTGGTCCCAAACCTTCGACTATTTACCCGTATGCGCGTTGCATCAGTACTGGCATGGCTCGCGTTCCTGGCCGCTGAGAACGGAGCCGGGGAACCGGCCGCCGCCGCGGACCCTTCGTCGGATGATTTTCTGACACCGGAGGCATGTCGCGGTTGCCATGAGTCCGTTTCCGACGGCTACCTGCAGACGTCGCACGCGCAGGCGATGCGCGTGGTCGAGCCTGGTCTGCTCGATGAGCAGTTCGGAGAAAAAAACGAGTTCTTCTACGTCAAGAAAGATACTGCGAACAGCGCCTTTTTCCGGCTGGCGATCACCGGGGCGGGGTACGAACAGCAGATCTTCGTTTCGGGGAAGAACGGGCCCGAGGAGCTGGACCGCCTGAGCCTCGATCTCGAGCTGGGTTCCGGCAAGTTCGCCAAGGCTTATCTGCGGTGGGAAGGAGACAGGCTCTTCCTCAACCCGCTCTCGTATTACACTGGCGCCGGGGCGTGGGCGTTCGGGCCCGGGATCTACGGTCACCTGGCGACGATGCAGGGCGGTCGACCCGTATCGGCGGCCTGCCTGGACTGCCACTCGGGACATTTCGAAGTGAGAAAAACGACGCAGTACTCAGGACCGGCGCGTCCCCTGGACGAATACCTGCATTCCGCCGATTCCTTTTTGTTCGAGAAAGAAACCTTCGTGCTTCCCATATCGTGCGCGAAATGTCACGGCCGTTCAGCGCAGCATGTTCGCTACCACCGCGAAAACCCGGACGATGAAACCGGGCGCCACATAACAAGAATCCGGGACCTCACGCAGACTCAGCAGGTCCAGGTCTGCGGGTTCTGCCACACCCCGCCGGGAGCCGTATTGCGCACCCCCTTCAGTTTTCAGCCTGGGGACACCTACTCCGATTTCATCGAGCCCGCGGTGGTCGATTTTCGGGACACCGATCCCCATGCGACCCAGGCGCCCTTCCTGACGATGAGCCAGTGCTTCAAGCGCACGCCATCGATGACGTGCACGACGTGCCACGACCCTCACAGGAACCAGCGGGACGAGATCGCCTTCTTCTCACAGCGCTGCCTGCAGTGTCACACCTCGTCGTCCGGTCGGCATTGTACCGAAATTCCCATGGCGGAGGCAGGGGGGGCAGCGAACTGCATCGATTGCCACATGCCCCGACAGACCACGGCACTGCGCGTAGTCGGTCAGCGGGGCCGGGACCTGCCGCTGCAGATGCGCAATCACTGGATCAAGGTCCACGAGTAGACATGCTTTCGCCGGAGCGTCGCCTGAACTCCCGGCGATACGAGTCCAGGAGCACGTCGCAGTAGAACCGGGCGGTCAAATTCCCCGGGACCGTGCCCCATGTCCTCTACTGCTGCTCGATCGTGAGGAACTGATTCGCAGCCAGCCCGTCCATCACTTGCAGCGTACCATCGTGCCAGATGATTTCCAGGCTCTCCACAACCCCGCAGTCACCGAGTCCGAAGTGCTGACGGATGTCGTTCGCCGATCCGTAACTGCCGCTCGACCTGACTTCGCGAACCTGCGTTGCGCCATTGCAGTCCACCGCTATCCTCGATCCGACCGCATCCGTCATCACCGCGCCCACAAGACGCACGGACAGCCAGTTCCTGGACCCTGCCAGATCGTTGCGAAGCAGTTGCGCCGGGCCGTTGCAGTTGGTCACCAGAATGTCCAGGTCGCCGTCGTTGTCGTAATCCCCGTAGGCGCCGCCCCGGGACACGAACGCCGGTTCGAGACCGGGTCCGCTGTTTTCAGAGACATCGACAAAGGCCCTGCCGGAATTGTTTTCGAATAGCTGGTTCGGCTGCTCGTACGATATCCCCTGGTTGCCGGCGATGTACCGGACTTTGTCCTGTACATGGCCATTGGCGACGAAAAGGTCGAGGTCGCCGTCGTTGTCCGCCTCGAAGAAGAAGGTGCCGAAGCCGAGAGGCTTGTAGCTGCTTTCGGCCAGCTGCAACAGCGAGGTCACATCGCCGAAGCGGCTTCCCTCGTTGCGGTACAAGGTATTCGTCTGCTTCGAGTAGTTCGTGACGAACAGGTCGTAGTCGGCATCGCCGTCGTAGTCACCCCAATCCACTCCCATCCCCGCTTCCGGCCTGCCGTCCCCGTTGTAGGCAACACCGGCGACCATGCCAACCTCGCGAAACCGTCCTCCTCCCTCGTTCCTGTAGAGAAAGTTCCTCACCCCGTCGTTGGCGACATACAGATCGGTATCGCCGTCGCTGTCGTAGTCTGCGGTGACGACGCCGAGCCCCTTGCCCTCGATACTGAACACCCCTGCCGGGCGCGTCACGTCCTCGAACCGGCGTCCGGTGTTGCGGTAGAGAACATCCGGAGCGCCTCCGTAGCGATCGGGACTGCAATAACTGCGCCGGTCCTTGCGCACGCGGACGAGGGTGCCCTCATCGGACTGCAGGCTGGCATCTTCGACCCCGCATACCAGGTTGTTGCCTGCGTGGAAGTCGACGTAGTTGACAACGTAGAGGTCGAGCATGCCGTCGTTGTCGTAGTCGAAGAACGCGGCCCCCGCGCCCCAGTGCGCGTCGCCGGCACCGGTGTTCCCGGTTGCCTCGACGAATGAACCCCTCTCGGCAATTGCATTTTCGAACAGTGCGTTCGGCCCGTAGTTCGCGACATAGAGATCGGGATCGCCGTCATTGTCGTAGTCCCCGGTAGCGCATCCCATGCCATAGCCGCTGTCGCCGGCTCCGGCCATCGCTTCTACAAAGCTGCTTCCTCCCTCATTCCTGTAGAGCCTGTTCTTCACCTTGGCAGGTCCATGCTGACCGACTTGGGCAACGAGACTGCTTGCCGCTCGCTCGGGCCTCACGTCCAGTTTTATCTCATCGGTATGCCTGATGAAATAATGGCCTTCAGTTTCTTCCACCAGATTCACCGGCGGCGATTCCTGCAAGATTCCCCGGAGTGAGTGGCCGTCGACGAGGTAAATGTCGAGGTAACCGTCGCTGTCGTAATCGAAGAAGCCGCCTCCCGCTCCCATCGTCTCGATCAGGTAGTAGCGGCCCGCCGCGCCGCTGGTGTGGATGAAGTCGATCCCGGCTTCACGCGTTGCATCGGCAAAAAAGGGGGCCGGACCAGTCCGCGTTTCCGCTGCGGAGCCGGCAGCGATAAGGGCAGGGGACAATGCCAGGAGGGCGAAAACCCGGTTCACGGCACGTACTGGCGCAGGCGGCGCGTCTCCTCGGGGAAGTGGCGCATGGCAATTCCCAGGACCCGCTCGGCGCCCTCGCGGTTGCCCATCTGCAAGTAGAGCTCGATCAGCTCTGCGTACCTGCCGAAGTAGTTGAAGGCCACCGGGTCCACGGAAAGTCCGGTCTCGTATGCCCGCAGCGCCCCCTCCCGGTCTCCGACAATCCTGCGCACGCGGGCGAGGCTGATCCAGGCGACTACGCGATCGGGATGTGCCTCCACGACCTGCTCGAATATGGGGATCGCCCCTTCGGGGTCTCCCTGGACAGCGTTGATCGAACCGAGGTTGAACCAGGCCTGCCAGTGGGCCGGGTCCCGGGCGACGGCCAGTTCGTATTCCTTTCTGGCGGCATCGGGGTCGCGTTCATGGGTGTGCGCAAGGCCGAGGTTGAAATGAATGGCCGCGTCTCCTTCGAGGTCCATGGCGCCGACTCTGAAGTTCGATGCAAGCAGCAGGAGGCAGGTGCAGGCCGCGCAGAACGCCAACGCCTTGCGCTGGCCCCCCTTCAGAAAGGCGGCGAAACACTGACCCCCGTGACAGGCGTAGATGAGAAGCAGCGGGACGAGGGGAATGCGGTACCGCGATGTGACGAAGAAGGCGATAACCGAGAGACTGTACAGGGCGATGAAAAGCAAAGGCAGGGACCAGCCTCCACGACGGATCGCCAGCAATCCCCCCAGAATCGCCAGAGGGCCTGCGATCCCGAAAGGGAATGCCACTCCCGCCCCCTTCCACAACAGGGCGGTCAGTATGTCGGAGTAGTTCCGCCAGAAATAGATGGCCTGGTTGCGACCGATCTCGTCGCCGTGCCAGAACAGGAACGTCTTCTTCCCCAGCAGGGCGAGATAGTCCGCCGGGCGGGTGCTGATGAATTCCCATGCCTGCGCCATGAAAAAGCGCGAGCGCTCGCTCGGCCGCCCGATGCCGGCCTCCTTGCGGGGCCGGTCGAGGAGCTCGTCCCAGTCCCATCCGGGAAGGATGTCAACGCTCTCATCGTAGTTCTCGTTGTTGCCCACGAAGAAGTTCACGCCGGCATTGTAGGAGATCAGAACGGCGTCTCCGCCGACGACGGCGTTTCGAACCACGACCGGACAGATGACCAGAAGGACTCCCAGGGCGAAGGCACCCGGGCAAGCGAGCCGCCGCAGTGAGAGCAGTCTTCCCCAGTCCACTTTCAACCAGGTGTAAACCGCGGCTCCGGCGGCAAAGGTCAGCACGGTTGCCACAGCAAGGGAGGCGAGTCCGAAGATAGCTCCGCTTCCGAGAAATCCCGGCACGGTGGGACGGCGAAGGCAGTGCAGCAGCAGGCAGACACCGACCAGATCGAGAAGAGTGGCCAGGCTCGCGGGCAGGATCTCGCCGTCGAAGTAGATGAGAGGGCCGTAAACCGCTGCCGCCGCAGCGGCGGCGATGCCGACCCGGGAGGTGAACAGCTGCCTCCCGAGGTACCAGACGAGCACGCAGGTTATCGAGCCGCACAGGGCCTGGAAAAAACGGATAGCGTAGAAGAAGCCGTCGCCTCCGAAGAAGACGCGGAAAACACCCAGGACGTACGGGTAGAGCGGAGGTTGCCAGAAAGGCTCGCGGCCGTAGCCGAGCCAGTTGCCCTCGGCGAGGTCCTCGGCGTGTTGTACGTACGTCAGCCCATCGACCGGCGGGTGGGTGAAAGTGGGGGCGTCGTCGATCTCGAGGAAATACCAGGTTCGCACCCCGAGGGCGAGTGCGAAGAGGAGAACCGGCACCAGGCGCTGTTTCATTGTTCCGCTTCAGAAGCCTTGAGCGTCCGGAACCGGTCGAGGTGGATCCCGGCCAGTACTTTGCGGCCTGCACGCAGGTAGAGATGGGCGATGCGGTAGTGAGCCGCGGTCAGATTCGGATCGAGCTTCAGTGCGAGTGAATACAGTTCGAGGGCCCGCATCTCGTCCCCGTCCTTTTCGATGACCATCCCGAGCCGGAAATACCCGGGGGCGAACCCGGGAAGCGTCTCGATCGTCTTGCGGTAGAATTCCCGGGCGTCCCCGAGTCTGTTTTCCCGCTCGCTGATGATCCCGAGGTCGTAGAACGGCATGTCCTGTTTCAAGCCAAGCTCCATGGCGCGCCAATAGGCTGCCCTGGCGGCGTCGTGGTTCACCAACAGCATGTGCTGCTTGCCGAGATTCAGGTAGAAGATGCCGTTGTCGGGATCCAGCGCGATGGCCCTCTCGATGTGTTCGATGGCCTTTCCCGTCTGCAACCTGAAGGAATAGGCCAGACCCAGCAGGTTGTGGGCTTGCGCCGACTCCGGCGCCAGGCGGACGGCCTGACGCAGCTGAGCAACCGCCTCCGAGTGAGCCCGCGCCTTGAAATACCTGCGCCCTCCGGCGAGGTAATGGGCGGCGGAGTCGGCCCTCGAGCCGGCGCTCGCCATGGCGGAAGCCGTTGAGGATTCGGCGCTGCGGAGCGCGGGCAAGAAGGGGAATATGGAAGCCGCCGCCACGGCAATCAGGCACCTGATCATTCACCTGCCTCGGCCGGGCGCAGTCGACGCGACACGTCCGCGAGCGCAAGGCGGGACCGCATGTTGTCGGGATCCAGCTCAATCGCACGCTTGTACGCAGCAGCGGCCTCCTCGAGTTTGCCGAGGCGGGCATAGGCTGCTCCGAGGCTGGTGTGAGCTCCCGGCATGTTGGGAAGCAGGCGGATGGCCCTTCGGTAGTGGTCGACGGATTCTTCGATGTCCCCCATGCGAAACAGCACGTGGCCCAGGTTCAGCGGCGCTTCGGCGAGGTTGGTGTCGAGCCGCGCGGCCGTCTCGAAAGCGCGGCGCGCGTCGATCAGTCGCTTGAGCTTTTTGTACCCCCAGCCCAGGCGTGTCCAGGCGATGGGATCGTCTTCGTCGATCTCGACGGCCCGCTCCAGATGGGGGATTGCCTCGGAAGTATTGCCCGCTTCCAGCAGGAGCATGCCGAGGCCGGTATGCGGGTCCTTGCGATCGGGCTCGATCTCGATCGACCGGCGAAACTCGAGAATGGCCTTGTGCTGTTCGCCTTTCATGATGTACGACAGGCCCATGTGGTAGTGATCTCTCGCAGAACCCACCAGCACGGCTCCCCCCTGCGCGGGGGACCGGATTTCAGCATGCAGCCCCGAGAGAGTCCGCCGCTGGCGCTCGGCGGACTCCACGAGCCGCATGCCCTCCTCCCGGCGACCTGTCCGCATGTAGAGATTCCCGAGGTTCAGCCGCATCTTGTGGTCGACCGGATTGAGCTCCGTGGCTCTCTCCATGCTGGCAACCGCGTTGGCGAGGTCGCCGCGGATCCGGTAGGCGAGTCCGAGCTCGAAGTGCGCTTCGGCATCATCGGGGGCGTACCGGGCTGCCTCGCGAAAGCTCGCGAAAGCCGCCTCGAGGTAACCTCCCTGACGATACAACTGTCCCAGCTTCTTGTGGGCGGGAGCGTATGTCGAGTCCGACCTCAGAGCCGCGGCGAAGGCTTGAAGCGCGAGTTGAACACTGTCTTCGTAGCTGTACACCACACCCAGATTGTAATGAGCACCCAGCCGAAGCGAGTCGAATGCAATCGCCCTCTTGAACGCGGCGGTCGCTGCAGCGGCGTGCATGGACTGGCTGTCGGTGTAGGCTCGGGAGGTGTAGAGGCCGGTGTGGATGATTCCCACCGCTTCGTGCAGTCGTGGATCGTCCGGGTCGATATCGATCGCCCTCTCTATGGCAATTCGGGCGGAATCGTATTTGCTGAGAAACGTGTACGACCGGCCGAGGAAGAGGAGGGTGTTGATTTCTCCAGGGTGTTCCTCCAAGGTGCGCTTGAAAATCCCGATCGCCTCGCCGTACTCCCCGTTCGAGTAGTGCTTCCAACCCTCGAGAAATCCCGCATCGGTCGGAGTCTCTTTCTCAGGAGCGCATGACGCGGCAACGCAGATGGCGATCAGGCCATGGGGGAAGAGGCGTGGACGACTCATAAGGTTCGTACATTAGCCGATGCCGTCGCTGGTTTCAACCGGATCGCCTCCCCCAAAATCCACCGAATCTCCATGGCCATTGCATTAGTTGCTTCAATCGCCGGCGCCCTTGTGATCTGTATTCTTTCGCCGGGTGTCGCCGGTCCTTCTGTCTCCTTTCCGGTCGAGTTCGTCGATGTTGCCGAAGCGATCGGACTGGGGTCCGATCGCAACGTTTCAGGCAGGGACCAGGCTTTTATCGTCGAAACTTCGATCGGCGGGACGGCGTTCTTCGACTACGACGACGACGGCGATATCGATCTCTACGTCGTGAACGGTTCGAGCTTTCATGGCTTTCCCGCCGGAGAGAGGCCATTCAACCACCTCTACCGCAATCGGGGCGGCCTCTTCGACGACGTCACCGCCGCCGCCGGTGTCGGCGATACGAGCTGGAGCCTGGGGTGCTCCGCCGCCGACTACGACAACGACGGCCACCTCGATCTGTACGTCGCGAATTTCGGCCGCAACACACTCTACAGGAATCCGGGCAACGCCTCCTTCAAAGACGTTACCGAACGGGCTGGAGTGGGAGACGGGGGGTACGGAACCGGAGTGACCTTCGGCGACTACGACCTCGACGGCGACCTCGACACCTACGTCGCCAACTACATCGAGTTCTCACTGGATTACGAGTCGACGCTGCCGTGCAACTGGAAGGGCTACGACACTCTCTGCGGGCCTCGCGGCATGATCCCCCAGGCTGACGTTTTCTACCGCAATGACGGCGACGGCACGTTCTCCGAGGCGACTGCCGCCGTCGGCATGTCCGGCCGCAAGTACTACTCGTACGGCGCGGTCTTTGTCGACCTCAACGAGGACGGCTGGCCCGATGTCTTCGTCGCCAATGACATGACGCCGAACAAGCTGTTCATCAACCGGCAGAACGGCACGTTTTCCGACGAAACTCTCGGATCCGGGCTCGGATTCAGCGCCAGGGGCACCGAGCAGGGATGCATGGGCGTGGGTGTGGGGGACTACGACGGCGACGGCCGTCTCGACCTCTTCGTCACCAATTTCGAGGGGCAGTACAATGCCCTCTACCGGAATGAAGGCGCCGGGTTTTTTCTCGACGCATCCTTCTCGACGAAAGTGGCGGCTGTGGGTGGCCCCGAGGTCGGGTGGGGTACCGCCCTTTTCGACTACGACAACGACGGCGACAAGGATATCTTCGTCGCCAACGGCCATACCTATCCCGAGGCCGACCTGCCTAACACCAACGCGAGCTATGCGCAACCGAATTTTCTGTATGAGAACCTCGGAGACGGCACCTTCCGCGAGGTCTCGAAGCTCGCCGGCCCGGGTCTGGGGATCGAAGCGGTGAGCCGCGGCGCCGCCTTCGGAGATTACGACGACGACGGCGATCTCGATATCTTCGTGCTCAATCTCAACGGCTTTCCCAACCTGTTGCGCAACGACGGCGGCAGCTCGAACAACTACCTGCTGATCGAGACAGTCGGCACGCGCAGCAACCGCGACGGCGTCGGAACGAGAATCGAGATCGACGCAGGGGGCAGGCGTCAGGTTGCGGAAGTGAGAAGCGGCGGCAGCTACCTTGGCCACGACGACATGCGGGCGCATTTCGGTCTGGGAAAGGCCGAGCTCGTCGACAGCGTGACCTTGCGCTGGCCGAGTGGCATCACCCAGACCCTGAAAAACGTGGGGGTAAATCAGGTGCTGGTCGTCACGGAGCCTTTCGAATCCGAGTAGCGGTATATCGATCCGGCGAATCCTCAGTCGACGAACTGGAAGGCGTAGATCCGCATCGAGCGGACGCGGAAGTGAAGCCGCAGCGATTCCCGGGACACCTCTCCCCCGATTGCCGCGCTGCCGTTCCAGCGCAGCCGCTGGTCCAGTCCGTCCCTCCGCAGCGGCTCGCAGTCTTCGAACGTGTACCCGGGAAGCGGATCGTGGGTTTCGGAGGATACAAGCTGCACGCGGATTTCCGGGTCGGGCCCGGTCGGCCCGGCGTTGACGACCAGCCCGCTCCCCTCGAAGGCCAGGGGCCGCAGCGAGAACTGCCCGCCCGCGGCGCTCCCCTCGATGCCGACCACCCGGTCCCTGCCGAAAGTGACCCGTCCCACCCTGCTCTCCGGCTCGTAGTCGAGCTCGACGGGCCGGCAGCCTGCGTGGGGCCCGTCTCCCGAGCGGTAGTAAAGCGCCCAGGTGTCGCCGTCGACAGGGACGATCCCGGGGGCGACGGAGACGATGTAGCAGTCGAACTCCCCGGGCGCTCCGAGGGGGATGAAGGTGTCGCGGCAGGGGCGGGCCCAGTTGCGGTTGTCGCGGCTTGTCAGCGCCTGCACCTCGAAGGTCCCTTCGAAATGGCGGTAGAACGACGGGAACACGTAGTGGGCGTTGTCGTTGTCCGGGTGGCGGCTGTAGGCGCTGTTGTAGATGTCGGTGTTGAGCCCGTCCTCGAGGTCGGGAACGATGGCGGGCTCCGGGTTCGACCAGGTGCGGAAATCCTCCGATTCCAGGCGCACGACCGAGCGCCCCCGGCGCTGCGGCTCGACCTGCAGGGAGCCGGCGTCGAGGCCGCCGAAGCCCGCCAGCCTGCGGTGATAGCAGACGTACCTGCCCAGGGTCGGGTCCCAGGAAGCCGCGTTCTGCGAATCCGGATAGTAGGTGGTGAAGTTTTCGCGGTACCGCTGCCAGTGGATGCCGTCGCCGGAGCAGGCCCCCCGCATCGCCCCGTTCGAGGGCTGCCCGGCGTCGAAGAGCCGGCGGTCGATCCACTCGGCGTAGACCATCTTGTACTCCTCGCCCGGTTCGGCCGCGGGGTCCCTGAAGACGCCGCCCATCTCCGGGGAGTTGCCGTCGCGGCCCCCTTCGAAGACGATGTTGTGATCGCTGCAGCCGGCGACCTCGAGCAGGTTGAGAGCCGGCCGCCGCCAGGTCAGGCCGTCGTCCGACTCGGCGTAGCTGACCCGCATGCCGCGGCGGTCGCCCTGTACGGAGTTGTACCACATTCGGTACCCGCCCGACTCCCGCATCACCGAAATCCAGGCCATCGACTGCTCGAAGGGAGCGTCGCTGACCATGACCGGGCCGTCGGACTTTTCGACGGGGCCGTTGGAGAAGCGGACGTTCCAGGCGATCTGGTCCCAGTGGTTGCGGTCCGCCATGTGCAGGAGGAAATCGTCGAACAGCAGCTGGCGGACCGAGCCGGCGTGGAACGGCCTGGTCGCCTCCGCAAGCGGCCTCGAATTGATGTCGGGGAAGGGGTTTGCCACGAGACCCTCACTCGTTCGGCTCCGGCCAGAGATGGGTCGACAGCCCCCTCCGGGGCCTGTCCGTGCCGTTGCCGCTGGTGTAGTGCAGGGTGCGCCCGTGGTGGATGGTCGCGTCTCCCGGGCCGTACTCGACCTGCACCGCCCGGCCTTCGTCCACCATTACCTCGAGGGCGGCATTGATCGGGTTCTTGTGGCGGGCGTCGACGTGCTCGGCGATCCCCTCGAGGTGGCTGCCGGGGATGAACTGCATGCCTCCCATGCCGGTGGTCACCTCGGACAGCGCCAGCCAGCAGGTGCCGCTGCGGTAGTTTGCCTTGCCGCGCCAGCCGTACCCGGCGTCCTGGTGCCAGAGCAGCTCCACCGGATTGTGGGGAGGCTTGAAGATCAGCTGGTCGTAGCGGTATTCGAGGTCGTCGCCCAGCAGCTGTTTGCCGGCGCCGACGATGCGCTGCATGTACGGGTGGCCGCGCCACCCGGGGATGTTCTTGCTGGGGTTTCCGAGCTGCAGGATCCGGTCCGGCGCAATCTTCCACCCGGGCACGTCGTAACCTCCGGCCACGGCCTCGTCGTACCCCGCCCGCAGCTCCTCGACCATCTCTTCGGAGATCAGCCGGCGCAGGACGACGAATCCCTGCTGGTTGAACTCCTCAATCCGCTCCGGCTCGAGAACGATTTCGGCCACCGTTCCCCTCCTTTCCGTTTCAGGCACAGAGTACGCGCCGAATTGTCCTGCCGCCAGCAGGGGAGGCCGCTCCGGATGCCGGATACCAGTCGAGGTCATCCGGGCCCCTGATTCCCGAAGCACCGTGCCAGTTCGGAGAAGGTCGCCCCCGCAGCAGTCGTTTCGTTCCCCCGCGTCCGCTCCACCGGTCCGGGTGCCGGTCGAATCGAAAATCCGGCGGTTTTCATATCGATTCGTCACCCTCGCCCACCGGACAGGAGATCCTGCTTTCGTGCCGTTCGCCGGCAGGTGATCACCCCCCGGTGCGGCCGCGGCGCAGCAGACTGCGGATCTCCGAGATCGTCGGCACCCCCGGGATCCCCAGCAGGATGGTTCCGTCCGCGGCGGTGATCAGCGTCGAAGGCAGGGCATCGAGCCCCGTGGTCCGCGCCAGGGTCTCGCCGAACGAGGCGGCCTGCTCCGGGCTCAGGTCGGTGCGCAGCCGGTAGGCCGGCCGGTACTTCGCGGCGTAGGCGTCGAGCTTCTCCTCCCCCTCGCCGGGGTCGACGGGAACCCCGGTCATCTCCAGCTCCTCGAGGGTGAAGGCATCCCGCAGAGCCTGCAGCTGCGGCAGGCTCGCCTTGCAGGAGGGGCACCAGGTGGCGGTCGAGGTGTACATCCGCAGTTTCGCTCCGGCTCGGGAACTCGCGGCCGGCGAAGGAAGGCTGAATTCCCCGGCCTCCTGCTTCCGGGGCGGCCCCGCCGGCGGTGCGGGGGCCGGTCTCAGGTACGGCTCGGGGACGAAGGCCTCTCCATTTGGGGAGTGCGACGGGTTTTCGAAGACCGTTAGAAGGGTGCCTGCTGAAACCGGGCCGGTTCGCTGCACCGCCCCTCCGGGCCAGCGCACCTCCACCGCGTCGGCAGCCTCCCGGCGGCCGATCCCCACCAGCATGGTGGCGCTGTTCTGGGCCGCCAGCCCCTCGCCGCAGCGGTGCTCCCGCAGCAGCTGCGTTTCCCCCACCGATACCGTCACCATGGCGCCGTACCCGTCGCGCGGACCGAAGCCGGCGGAGGCCCCGGGTGAGTGATTGCCCCCCGAGAAACGGAGGGCGATCGTGTTCCCGGTGCCACCCCGATCGGCGATGTCGTTGCGGAACAGTTGCAGCAGCGGGGCGTTGGTGTTGACCGCGGCGACATCCTGCCAGCCGTCCCGGTCGTAGTCGGTCAGGGCAAAGGCGCGGCCGTCGGCCAGCGCGTCGAGCCCGGAAACTCCCGACAGGTCGCGGAACTGACTGCCGCCGGCGCCGAGGAAGAGGCGGTTGCGCTCGTACCCGCTGATCGAAAGGGAGATCTCCCCTCCCGGCTCCTCCAACCAGCCGGAGGTGGCCCCCCCTTTCCAGCGCTGTTCGACCATCCCGGTCGAGTCCAGCTCCGCGGCGATCTGCTCATCGGTGCGCACGACCGTGCGCCAGAAGAAGCTTCACAAGTCCGCCTCGGGAATGGCGATCTCCGGGGGAGCGGAGTAGTACCCGGACAGGGAGTAGATGTCGAGGAATCCGTCGTTGTCGAAGTCGGCGAACTGGCCTCCCCAGGCCCAGCCGACCTTTTCGACGAGCAGGGAGGGGGGCTCGACGCCGGAGACCTTGCGGAAGCGCCCGCCCTCGTTGCGGAACAGCGAGTTGCCCCCGGCGAGCATGACGATGCGCGGATCGAGCCCGGGGATCTGGCCCATGATGCGCTGGCCCGCCTTGCTGTACATGTTGCAGACGTACAGGTCCTGCAGACCGTCGTTGTCGTAGTCCCCCCAGCTCACCCCCATGCCGAAGCCGATGTCGGCGGTCCCGGTCTCGGCGGTGACGTCGCTGAACCGGTCGCCGTCGTTGCGCAGCATGTTGTTGGGGGCGAAGTCGTTGGCCGCGTAGAGATCGGGGTCGCCGTCGCCGTCGTAGTCCGCCCAGGTCGACTGGAAGGTATTGCGCCACAGGGCGAGTTGGCTGCTCTGCAGCGCCACGGCGAAGCGGCCGGCACCCCGGTTCACCAGCAGCAGGTTGGGCGGCCCGTAGTGATCGCGGAAGCGATGTCCTTTCCTGCGGCGCGCCAGCAGCTCTCTCGCCTGGCTCCTCGGCATCAGCTCGAGCACCTCCCGCAGCCGGTCCCATGTGTCGTCGTGGGCGTAGGTGGAGAAGTAGACGTCGAGCAGCCCGTCCCCGTTGTAGTCCGCTGCCGAGATCGAGGTCACGAAATTCGGGAGGGCGGCAAGGGCCAAGGTTCCTGAGCGGTCGTAGAAACGCCCATCCTCGTTGACGAAGTAGAGACTGCGTTCGAAGGTGCGGCCAATGAAGACGTCGGGGTCGCCGTCGTTGTCGAAGTCGGCGAAGGCGGCGCTGGAACAGAAGTTCTCGAGATCGAGACCGACCTCGGCCGCGATGTCCCGAAAGGTTCCGTCCCCCTGGTTGTGGAGGAGCAGGTTCTTCCCCCACGACGGCATGACGTAGATGTCGTCGTACCCGTCCCTGTCGATGTCGACGACCGATACGCCCGGTTTCTGGTAGAGGGAGGAGATGTCGAACAGGACGTGCGGTTTCTCGAACCGGTTGGTGCCGGCGATCAGGTCCCTGCCCCAGGCGACGACGAGCTGCTCCTGGATCGACTCGCGCGCCCGCATGCGGTCGACTTCCTGCGGCAGGGCCCTGTCGAGGACATCGGAAAAGAGGGGATCGGCGGCCTCGTGGGTGGTCAGGCTCATCAGGTGCCAGCGCTCGATCCGCCAGTCCTCCCAGGCCGGCTTCGCCCCACCCGGGGACCCCGGGTCCGGCCCGGCTTTCCACCGGGTGGCGAGCTTGGCCGCAACCGCCAGCAGGGTTCCGCTCCGGGTGCGGGCGGCGCCGGTGAAGGCGATGACGGCCTCCCATCGCCGCCGTCCCGCGTCGAGGAAGTTCCCCCGCTCGAAATGGAATCTGGCGTGCTCGAAGTACTCGACCTGGTCGAACAGGGGAGCCCAGAAGCGCAGCGAGGACGAGGGGGCCGTGCGTGCCGCGCCGTCCAGCGGCCACTCCGACGAACGCACCGCCAGGCCCGCAAGTTCCTCGCCGGAAGGCGGCCCCGGGACCGCCAGGTCGGTGAACGATACCTCGTCGGCGAACAACCCCGCCCCGGCGCGGTGGGGAAGCTGCAGATTCAGCACGTCCCTTCCGAGCTTTTTCAGGCGGGGGGTCAGGGAGAGAATCGCCTCCTCGGTGGCGAGGATTTCGGCGAAGTCCGCGGTTTCGCCGGCGCCAGCAGGGGCTGCGGCTGCCGGCCCCGGTAAAGCGAGGGCAATGGCCGCCCCGGCCAGCAGCATTGGCCCGCGAAGGCGGGCTCGCTCCTTGCCGGGGTCACCGGTAGGGTTCGGCATTTCCTGCGAACTCCAGGCCGAGGATCTCCCGGGCCCTGTCGACGTTGCAGTGCCGTTCCGCTTCCGGATCCCCGGCGATGTTGAGCACCTCGAGCCCGATCCCCTCCTTCTCGAGCGCCAGCCGGCACGCCTGCGCCAGGTCGTGGCGGCAGACCCAGCTCACGTTCCACGAGCCCGGCTTCAGCGGTTCCCCCAGCTTGTTGATACCCTTCCTCAGGTCGACGATCGAGCAGGGGCGCAGCACGACGATCGACATCCCGAAGGCGTCGTGGTACTGGCGGCACATCTCCTCCTGCAGCCTCTTGGTCACCGGGTAGAGGCCGGCGTCCGGCCGGCGCACCTCGGAGCTGAAGAAGACCCCTTCAGGGTGCACCACCTGGCAGGAACCGATGTGGACGACCCGCCGGATCCCCCGCGTGCGCGCCGCTTCGAGCACGTTCCAGAGCCCCTTGAGATTGACCAGGAAAGGCAGGTCGTCGTCCACCCCGTAGGCGCCGGGCGCCCCCGAGAAGTACACCGCGGCGTGCACGACGGCGTCCATCCCTTCCAGGGCGCGGTCGACGCTGCCGTAGTCGGCGACGTCCCCGTGGACGAGCTCGCCGCGCCATTCGCCGTCGATCCGGGCGACGGCCTTCCAGGCCTCGGCGGAACGGTCACAGGCGCGCACATGGTGGCCGTGGGAAAGATTGTCGAGGATTGCCCGCCCGACCCAGCCGGCGGCGCCGAAAACCGCGATTTTCATCGAATGACCTGAGCCCTTTCCGGGGGCAGGCCGACCCCCGGGACGGGGTCGCTGAACACTGAATTCGCCTTCATCGGTGCAGGCCTTCCCGCGGGGAGGTGGACGGTTGGGGGCAGGAGCCCACCGGAGTTATTCCGACGGTGCCCGCCGGGGAGCGGTTGCCCAGGGGAGACCCGCGGCAGCTTCCCGGTGAGTTCGAAAACCAGGATGGGGACGTACCGCAGCGAAGGTTTGACGAGATCAGATCCAGGGAATTCCCGGGTTGTCATGTGGCAGGAATCGACTGCTCCGTGGAGCAATCCTCCTTGCCGCCGCTCGCATACAGCTTGCTAAGTATGTCGGCGTGGACCCTGCCACGCAATCGGCAGGTTTCCCGAGTGGGCAGTCGCAGCTCTTCTCCACAGGGAGCGGACTGCTTCCGGTCATTCCACGCCGGGGACCAGGTTGCAGGAACAGGGAGGCATCGCTGGCGTCGTTCTCCATCGCATCAGGTGACCGCCGGCTCCAGGCAGCCCCACGAGCGGCCGGTGCAGCCCCCATCGGGTTTTACCCGGGCAACGTGGATTCCCTTATTTTTCAGTCCCCTCCGACGACTGATTCCCAGATGAACGCGATCGCAGCAAGGATTCTCGCACTCGCACTTCTGTCCGCGTGCGGGACCCAGCCCGAGCCCGACGGCGTCGAAAACGGTCCCGACTCGCCTCCCGCCGCCCCTGCCTCCTCCTCCTCCGTCGACGCCGCCGGCCTGCGCAGCAGCCTGATGTCGGCCCCGCTCTCGGTGCCGCGGATTCACGTCGGCGAGGGGGATTCCGAGCCGGACCTGCCTCCGGGGGGCGTCCTGCGGTTGCGGGCCCTCGTCAGGGCGGACTCGAGCGACCGGGACTCCCGCTACTGGCTGGCGGAAGCCCTGCGCCGAGACCGCGACTATGGCGGCGCCGAGGAGCAGTTCAGGGCGGCGATCCGCCTCGATCCGGGGCACACCGATTCCTGGATGGGTCTGGGGCGGACGCTCGCGGCCGTGGGGCGTAACGATGACGCCGCAGCCATACTGGAAAACGCCCGGGAGGCGGCGCCCCCCACCGCCGGGCTGCATTTCCTCCAGGGCCTCGTCGCCGCCCGCCTGGAGCGCTGGGAGCAGGCCGCCGCCGGGTTCGACCGGGCAGCGGCAATCGATCCGTCACCTGACCGGGTGCACTTCGAGCTCGCCGAAACTCACCTGCGCCAGGGCTTGGATTCCCTGGCGGTCGCCGCCCTGCGTCGTGGGCTCGATCATATCCCGGAGAGCATTGGGCTCCGGCTGCGGCTCGCCGAGTTGCTGAGCGAGGCCGGCGACTACGAGGGGGCACTGGAGCAGGCCGCCCGGCTAGCCCGGGAGAATCCCGCCTTCTTCCCGGCGCACGCCGCCATGGCCAGGATTCACCGCCGGGGCGGCGACCTGGCATCCGCAGGCGCGGCAGTCGAAGCCGGCACGGAGATCGACTCGCTGAAGATCGACCTCGCCGCGGAGCGGGGCATCCTGCTGGTCGAGGAAGGGCGCGAGGCCGAGGCCGTTCCCTGGCTGGAAAGGGCGGTCTTCGGGGATCCCGACCTGCTCGAAGCCTGTGCCGCTCTGGGGAGGGCGTACCGGCGCATCGGCGCGGAGGACAAGGCGCGGCTGATGGCGGAATACCTCGAGCACCTCAGCGATCACCGGGAGGAGATCCGGCGGCTGAAGGTCGCCATAGCCCTCGATCAGACAGACGGCGCCGCCTTTCTCGAACTCGGCAGTCTCTACTCCCACCTGGTGCGGCCGCTGGCCGCCTCGCAGGCGCTCGAAGTCGGACTGCAGATCCTTCCAGGAGACGTCGAGGCTCTCGGCAACCTCGCCTTCGTGTTCCTCGGCATGGGGCAGCTTCCGCGCGCCGTCGAGACGTACGAACGCCTGCTGGCGATCGACTCGACCCGGGTATCGGCCCACGCCGGCCTCGGAGGGGCACTCGCCCTCTCCGGGGAGCCCCAGCGCGCCGTGGCAGCATTCGAGCGCGCCCTTGCCCTCGAGCCCGGGTACGGGCCGGCGCACATGGGCCTTGCCCGGGTGTACGGACAGCTGGGGCGGGCGGAAGAAGCCGCCGCGGCCATGGCGGAGTTCGAACGGCTGAGAAAATCGCAGCCGGCCCGCTCGCCGGAGGACCACTGAGAAACCATTTCCCGTCGAGGTCCCACCGGGGCCGCGGGCTTTCTGGCATGCAATCTTTCCGGCTCCCGCGGAGAACCTCCCTCCAGCGGTTGTCACCCTACATCTGCGTGATCAGGGTTCCCCGTTCCCCCGAAATCCAGAAGACGATCCACCAGAAACCGGCAACGCTCGCCTCGCCGACGATCAGTCCGAGGAAGAAGGTCTTGAGGTTCTGAAAGGTCCTTCCTCCCCAGACCTTGAGAACGACCGCCTTCAGCAGCCAGGCGACGAAGGCGGAGAACCACAGCATCCCGGTCAGGAAGCCGGTGCCGATGGCGAAGCCGATCGGGTGTAGCGGCCACCAGAACCATCGATGCTGCGCCCACACGAGGAAGAACTGCGCCGCGCCCCCGACCGCGGTGAAGAACCAGCCGCGCATGTACGCCCCCGGCATCTCGGTCATGACCGGCGGCAGCAGCTGCCAGCCGTGGACCCCGACCCAGTTGATGTTGAAGAGGTTCAGGGCGCCGTGCTCGTGCGTCATCGTCATGATCATCCAGGTGCCGGAGAGGAACGTCGCAGCCAGGGCGATCATCAGCCCCCAGAACAGCCGGCCCTTGGGTCCGCGGACGCGCTCGGCCAGCCTCAGGGCGTTGGAACAGGCGATCATCGGCGACTGGCGCATCTCTCCCTGCCAGACCAGCGTGAAGTTGAGCGCGACGATTCCCCTGGCTCCGAGAATGCCGGTGCCGAACCCGGAGATGACGAAGAACTCCGGCACCAGGGGCCCCCGCGCCGAGGCGACCCCCGCCCCGGTCACGACCCGGGTGATGAAGATGTACCAGCACAGCCCGACGAACAGCACGATCGGGATCACCACCGCCGGGACCCCGGTGCGCCAGAGCCACAGGGCGAAGAAGACCATCCCGGCGGCGAAGCCGACCACCGCGGTGCGGTAGCTGAGCAGCTCCTCCGCATCGGCCGGGTCGCGGGTCCCGGACCAGGCCTTGAGCGCCGCCTCCTTGAGGTGGCGGCGCGCGCTCCAGACGACGAAGAGGACGAAGACGATCGCCGCTCCCGTCGCCTGGTGGGTGATGTCGGTTTCCGCCCCTCCCCCCTCGTACGCGCTCAGCACTTCGCTGCCGGCGATTCCGAGAGTGGTGAAGACCGCCCTCTGGATCTTGAAGAGGACGAAGAAGAACCAGATGCTGAAGGTGATGTCGAGGTTGACGAGAAAGAAGAAGCCGACCCAGGCGAAGCTGAAGACGATCGGCAGGTTCACGCCGGGGCCGGCCAGCGGTATGTGGGCGTGGTGGAAGGGAAAGGCCGGAATCACCGGGTGGAAATGGTTCAGCCCGGAGAGACTGAACAGGAAGAACGGAATGAAGAACCCCATCCACATGGTCCTGTCCCGGAAGAACGGGGCGATCAGTCCGGGGCCGCCCTCCTCGATCATCCGCTCCGGCAGCTGCATCATCGGGTAGGTCAGGCGCTCGTGGGAGGACCACTGGCGGTGGAAGATGGCGCTCAGGCAGATCAGCATGAAGCCGATGACGAGGAAGAAGAGGAACCAGTTCGCCAGCGGCTCCAGCCAGGCGCCCCACTGCAGGGGCATCCCCTCGGGGAGCCCCTCGTAGTAATGCTTGATGGCGGTGAGGTCGTGGGGGGCGATCCACTCGGGGATCCAGTCGAGGTACATCTCGCCGAAGCGGTTCTCCGGGGTGGCGTGGTAGAAGGGCCAGACCATGGTGCCGAACAGGAAGAAGAGGAACCCCCAGGTCGGCACCGTCAGCGACATCAGCATCATCGCGTACACGAGGACGAGATCCGCCCTCGAAAGGGCGAGCGGCCGCGCCGCGAGGCGGAGAACGCTGTTGACGAACAGGGTGACGACGAGAAACAGGAATACGGCCGCCGGAGAAGAGGGGTTGAACCCGATCTCGGCGTACGCGTGCATCATGCCGTAGGTGCCGACGAGGCCGATGAAGACCGACAGCGATGTGCCGACCAGCAGGCCCTTGAGGCTGAACGGCGATCCGGTTTGCATCGCGAAGGGGTTCCTCTATAATTGCGCGGCGGTCAATGCCGGCCCCTGAAGCGGGGTCTCCGGCGTCCGGCGGGAAGGGGATGGAATGTAGCCATGGTCGAGGTGCTGATCATCTACCACACCTACGGAGACGGTCCCTTCCGGCGCCTCGCCGAGGGGATCCGTGCCGGGGCCGGGCAGGTCGAGGGGGCGGCGGTCACCCTCAAGCCGGTCTCCGAGGTGAGCGACGGGGATCTCGTCAGGGCCGAAGGCATCGCCATCGGCTCGCCGAAGATGCCGGGGCACACGGTCTCCCCCGAGATAGGCGCCCTCATCGGCAGGATGTCGGAGATCCGCGAGCACCTGAACTACAAGGTCGGCGCCGCTTTTTCCGGCTCGCACGGCTCCTTCGGGGGCCAGGAGTCCGTCATCGGCGTGATCCTGCGCTCGTTCCTGCTCTACAACATGGCGGTGATCGGACAGGGCGCCCCGGAAGCCGGCGGTTCCGACTTCGTCGGCGGCGTCATCGTCGAGGAGCTCGACGGGGAGGCCGCGGCCTGGGCCGCCCGGCTCGGCCGCCGCCTGGCGGAGATGTCGGTGCTCGTCGCCGGGGGCCGCTCCGCCTGATCCGGATAAACTGAGGAGAAAACTGAGGAGAAACTCCATGCCTGTCTGTCTCGGTGCGTACGCCCGGTTCGAGCCGGTGATGAAGGACAAGACCCTGCTGCGGTCCCTCGCCCAGTTCGGCGTCGACAAGGTCATCGTCGGCTGCATCGACCCGAGCCTCAATCCCGGCGGCAAGACCGGGGGCAGCAAGCCGGGGATGCACTGGGACTACCTGAGGCTGGTGAACCTCGTCAACGAGATCCGCGACCTCGGCATGGAGCTGGGCACCCTCGAGCTGGCAGGGCAGGGGGAAGCATCGGCCATGGAGCACATCTGGCTCGGCGGGGAGCTGCGCGACCGGCAGATCGACAATCTCGCCCACAACATCCGGCTCGCGGGAAAGGCGGGGGTCACGCTGATGGCCTACCACTGGATGGTCAATCCCCCGACGATGATCAGCGCCTCCTGGCGCCATTCGTACGAAGTCCGGGGCCGCGCCGGCGCGCTGCTGTCCCGGATCGACATGGACAGGCTCGAGCCCCTCCCCCTGTTCCGGGGCCGCGAGTACAGCCGCGAGGAGATGTGGGACAACTACGAGTACTTCGCGCGTCGGATCGTGCCGGTGTGCGAAGAGGCGGGAGTGAGGATGGCCGTGCACCCCGACGACCCGCCGGTCGAGAGCATGGGAGGGGTGCCGAGGCTGTTCCACGACCTCGAGGGCCACATGCGGGCGCTGGAGATCGGCGACAGCGAGATGTGGGGGATCAACATGTGTCTGGGGAACTGGCAGGCGATGGGGATCGACCTCCACCACGCGATCCGCTCGCTGGGGGGAGAGAAGATCTTCATGGGACACGTGCAGGCCGTCAACGGCACCGTCCCGAGTTTCGGGGAGACCTTCCTCGACCTGGGCGACTGCGACCTGCTCGCCGTCATCCGCTCCCTCAACCGCGCCGGCTCCGGTGCCCATCTGGCGCCGGCGCACTGGCCCCGCGTCGACGGGGACGAGGACTTCCGCCAGGCCAACGCCTACGACCTGGGGTACATGAGGGCGCTGATAAAGACCGCGGAAAGAGAGCCGCAGGCCCCGGAACCGTCGCCGGCAAGCGGTTGACCTGCCGTTGGGCGCCGCCGGACCGCGAATCGACGAAAACACCTTCAGTTCCAAAAAGGGGACCCCGCATGGACTTCCGCCGCCTGACCGACAGCGAACGCGAGCAGTGGGACCGCGACGGCTACTTCCTCGTCGAGGACGCCCTCACCGAGGAGGAGATGGCCGCCATCGACGCCGAGATCGACCGCTGCGACGAGTTCTCCCGAAAGCACGGGCGCGAGGCCGGCACCTACCTCGACCTGATGAACGTCGTCGACCGCACCGTCGACCGGTCGAACGGCAACACCCGGCTTCCCACCGGGCCCAACCAGGTCTTCATCGACCTCCTCGACCACCGCAATCACCTCGGCCTGGTCTGCGGGCTGATGGGGGCCGCCGTCCACGCCCTCGCCACGCAGATCATGATCCGCCCTCCCGATCCCAGACCGAGCCGCTGGCACCGCGATACCATGGCGCCCTACGGATTCCCGGCCGCCGGAGGCATGCTGCCCCTGCTGCAGTTCCGGATCGGCTGGTTCCTCACCGACATGCCCGAGCCGGACATGGGGAACTTCTGCGTCATCCCGGGAAGCCACCGCCTCGGGTTTCCCAGGATTCCCGGGGGAATGGACCACGCCCTCAGGCTGACCTCGTTCGCCGGGTACCAGGAGCTCGACGACATCTGCGAAGGCTGTCCCGGGGCGGTGCAGATCACCCTGAAGCGGGGGGACGCCGTCGTCTTCCACAACGCCCTGTTCCACGCGGTTTCCCGCAACACCTCGGAGGTGTACCGCCGCAATCTCTACTACGTGTACGGCCCCTGGTGGGCGCGGCTCAGCGACCGCAACGAGGTGTCCCCCGAGGCCGCGGAGATGTGTAGCCCGGTGCAGAAGCAGCTCATCGGGGCCACTCTAGAGCCGAGCGCCGGTTCGCAGGCCGATCCCGACGAACGCATGCCCCTGATCGAGCTGTTCGAAGGCCGCACCTTCCAGGAGACCTTCGACCTCGAGGTGGAGCAGTACATCCGCGCATCGCAGGGGTGAGGCCGATACCCGGGTCTCGCCTAAAGCCCGACTCCGAACTCCGCCTTGAAGGCCGCCCAGACCTCGGGCGGGACCTCGACGGTGGCAGCTTCGATCGCGTCGTCGACCTGCTGGCGGTTCTTCGGCCCGGCCAGCACGATCCCCTCGATGTCGGCGGCGAGACAGAACTGCATCGAGAGGTGGCGGATGTTGACCCCGTGTTCCCGGCACCACTGCCACATGCGGTGGGCGAGCGGCTCGGCCCCGCGGTCGGGCTCGACCCCGGTGAGGCGGCCGAGGCCGAGGGCGCTCGCCAGGATCACACCGACTCCGCGTTCCCGTGCCAGCGGCAGGGTCGTCGCCGCGGCCGACTGGTTCATGAGGTTGTAGTCGAGAAAGGTGAGGACGATTTCCAGCCGGCCGGTCTCGATGGCGCGCCGGTGGAAGGGCTGCGGCCGGCAGCCGAGGCCGACGTGTCCGACGATCCCCTCCTCCTTCATGCGCCAGAGCTCGTCGAGGGCGCCCCCGGGAACCAGCGCCGGTTCGATGTCGGCCGGATCGTGGATCAGAACGGCGTCGAGGTAATCGGTCCCGAGCCGCCTGAGGCTGTTCTCGACCGACCAGCGCGTGCCCTCAGCGGAGTAATCCCCGGGCCTGTCCCGGTGGGTGCCGGTCTTCGTCTGCAGGTAGACGCGTTCGCGCCAGCCCCCTGCGAGCGCCAGCCCGAGAAGGCGCTCGCTGTCGCCGTACCCGGCCGAGGTGTCCATGTAGTCGACGCCGAGCTCGATGGCGCGGCGCACCGCCTCGACCGCGTCGGACTCGGTCCTGAGGTGGGCCCAGCCGAAACCGAGGGCTTTCGGCGTCATGCCGGTCCTTCCCAGGACGCGGGTTTCTATTTCAGGCATTCGTGTCTCATTCAGCAGCCGGTCCCTCAGGTGCCCGACGATTCCGGATTTCAGGTAACGAATCCCGGTGGACGGATCGGTGGCTTTGCTGACGTTCTGAAATTCAGGTAATCAGGATTTCCAGCGGTTTTCGAGCCGGGAAATATAAGGGTGGACAGGAAGAGTGTGGGGCCCCCGGCTGTCGGCAACGGGGTCCAAGGAAGCGGATATTGACGGACTCCACCGGTTTGGCGGTACTTGGCGTCCACTTCAGACAGGAGGAGCAACCATGAAACTGCGTCAACTGACCCTGACCCTGGCATGCGCGGCGATCGCAGTCGCCGTCGCCGGCGAAAGCCTTGCGCAGACCCGCGAAAAAGGGCCGTGGTGGCCCCACCCGCTGTGGGGGCCCGAGGACCAGGCGGGAGGCTCGAACTGGATAACCCCGGAGAAGATCCTCGAGGCGGTCCAGCTCGTGAAGACGGGCAAGGTGTACGAGCTCGGGCAGGTGTACGAGCGCGGCATTCCCCTGTTCGAGGGCCGCACCTACTCGATGTTCATTCCGGGTTCTCCCACGGGCGGACCCTTCGGCGACAACGCCCTCGTCTACTTCGACGAGATCCTCACGGCCGAGATCGGTCAGGTCGGAACCCAGTTCGACGGCCCCGGCCACATCGGCGTCCGCACCACCATGGGGGACGGGTCCGTGCAGGATGTGTTCTACAACGGCTTCCCCATCGACGAGATAGAGGGCTCCTACGGCCTGCGGAAGCTCGGCATCGAGCAGGTCAAACCGTACCTGACCCGCGGCGTACTGATCGACATTGCCGGCCAGAAGGGGATGGAGGCGCTCGACCACAGCTACGAGGTGACCGTCGCCGACGTGAGAGCCGCTCTCGAGCGCCAGGGGATGTCTGAGCAGGATTTGAAGGACGGGGACGCCCTCTTCTTCCGCTACGGTTGGTCGAAGTACTGGACCGACGGCGACAAGTACAACACCAACCCGCCCGGAATCGGTCTCGAGGTAGCGGCCTGGGTCGCCGAGCGCAATGCCTCGATGTGGGGATCCGACCAGTGGAACGGCGAAGTGATCCCGAACCCCCAGGAGGGTCTTGCATTCCCCGTGCACACCGAGCTGATCTGCAAGCACGGCATCTGGAACCTCGAAAACATGGTGTTCGACGGGCTCGTCGAGGACGAGGTCTACGAGTTCCTGTTCGTGTTCGCCCCGATCCGCTTCAAGGGCGGGACCGGCTCCCCCGGCCGGCCCCTGGCGATTCGCTGAAGGCGGCCACCAAGGGGTAACCCTCCGAATCCAGGAAGGAGAAGCGTCCTCATCCAGGGTCCCGTGCGATTTTGCACGGGACCCAGTTCCTGGACCAGTGTTCTTCGCTCTGCACGTGGTCAGGGCGGACGCTCTTGCAGACACTTTGCGGAAATTCCGCCTCGGGAAAGCCGCCGGCCAGCCGTAGTACGACGCCCTCCCGCTCTCCTCCAAGCAGGGAGGCTTCCCCATGCGCGCGCTCCAGAAACGCGCGTATCTCGGCAAGCGACTTGAAGCGGCCCTTGAAAAGGACCGGGACAACCGGGATTCCCTGCCGCTTCGCATAGGCTTCGACTTCCGAAAAGGAGGCGAATGCACCGCCTCCGTCCCTCAGCGCAAATGCATGGAAGGTCCGGTTCTCCGGCACGGGGTCGTACGCGATGCTGTGGACCCCGTAGATATCCTCGCCGTAGAGATACAGATCCGGCTCCCTCACTTTCCAGGCGTGGTGTTTCTTCACCATCGCCATCCACTTGCCTTCGCATGGGGTCGACACGCTGCGTCCATAAACCTCGCCTGAGTGAAGCAGCGTGTTGCCGCCGTCCAGCTTTTCCGTCACAACCACGGGTTCGCCGACGAATCTGTCCGGGTTTTTATGTACCGTGTCGTCGCGACCGATGAACGGCGACCAGGGCCAGTACGGGGTCTTGGGATACTTGGGGTTCAAAGGCTTCGGTCCTCACCTGCTCCCCGGAGACGTCATTTTGTTGCGTGTTGAGGGCAGAGCTGTTTGACTTCCACGCCCAGTTCGTCCATCAACGATTCGTGCTCGCCCCAGTCGCTGTCGGTCGCGTTCAGAACGACTGCCTTTGCGGCCACCGCGACCGCGAGGAATTTCCGGTCCGACCGGTCAAACCTGTTCTCGGGAAGTTCTTCAAACCCTCTCCGGTCATCGTCGGATGGCGTAACCGCGACCCTTCGAACCCGGTGGTTTTGGTACTGGTTGTTGAAAACATGCCTGAAGAAGGCATCCCCAACGCCTGGATTTCCAGACAAGCACAAGTGGTTTGCATACTCCTCCAGAACGAGACCTGATTTATCGACGGTCACGGTTCCCCTCTCGACCAGGTGTTCCAGTTTCTCCATACAAGCCAGTCGGCACAGGTCATCTGCGTGGGTCTCTCTCCCGTTCGCGGCTATCGCGACATTGGTATCCACGACGAATGCCGTCATGCGGACACCTTCATTTTTCTACTCAAGGAAGCCTTGGTGATCGCCGCGATCTCCCCCATTTCGTCGCCGAAGAACTGATCAGGCCAATTTTCGATCTCGCCCCACTCGTTCAGGGCAAGATCGGTGGCTTGGGCAGCGCCTCGATTCGTTGATACGAAATACAACTTCACGTCCCCGGAGGAAGTGGTCTCTTCCGCCACCCGGCGTTGCAGGCGCCGCATCAGGTGCTCGCTGTGGCTCTCCAGGATGATCTGCACGTTTCGAGTCTCGGCGACCTTCAACATGACATCCGCCAGTCCACTCTGCACCCCCGGATGGAGATGAATTTCCGGCTGCTCCAACAGCACCGTCGAACCTTCGGGGACGTAGTATAGCAAGACCAGGGCTGGCAGAACCTGGGATACACCGAACCCAACGTCGGTCAGTCCTGTGGGCACGCTCGATGCGGAGGTCCTGACCATCGCCCGGTACAGATTGGTTCCCTCTGCGATTTCCTCGATACGGAAATCGCGAATCAGCCCAAGCTCGTTCAGCCAAAAGGCGATCATCTCCTGGAACGGCTTTTTTCGTTTCCGTCGACCGAGACTTCTCGTTATTCCGTCGCGAGTTGCGGCCAGTATGGCGTCTACGGTGCGCTCGCCTCGCTGTCCGACGTCCTCAGGACTCGAACCGCCCCAGTGATACTCCCGCCGCGGGTACTCGCGCAAGGGGCCCAGATAGTAGACCGAGTCCATCAGCTTCTCGTAGGCCAACTCGAAATCACCAAGGAAATCCGCGTTCTGATAGTAGACCCTCGTTTCGTCGGGAAATCGGTAGGTCTTGACCGGACGCGGAAGCCGCCAGGGACGGCCCCGGTTGCGTATGAATTGGAATTCGGCCGTGTCCTCCAGATCGAATTCCGTTTGGGAGCCATCTTCGGGCCGCAGCCTGAAATCCACTTCAGCGAACCGATAGGCCAGCTCGTAGGGCCACAGGGTTGTCTGCCTCAAGCCCACCTCACAACGCGTCCGAAGGCAATCGCCAACGAACAGCGTTCTGCTTCGGAGTTTCATCGGGTCATTTATCCGGAGACGCTCCGACAGTGTCCAGTCAAGGGCCCAGCTTATCCGGGTCTGTTCATCTTGCTGGTGAACCACGTCTTTGAAGGTCCCAAGATTCACCATGTCCCCCGGCCCTCCGAAATCCAGGACCAAGCCTCGGTCCGTGGCGTTTCGAGTCTGCTTGAGTAGAAGGAGAAACTGGAGAAGGCTGCTCTTTCCGGCGCTGTTGGGCCCGAAGAATCCGGTCACTTTGCCAAGCGTCAGATCCGCTTCCTTCCAGGCTTTGAAATTTTCGATTTTGAGGTGGTTCAGCATATCCATTGCTCCTGCCGGATTCCCGTCCTCATCAAGTCCAGCTTCCATCCGTATCGACGGGTTGTCTTGATTGGAATTTCAAGATGAGGAGTTTTGCGGGCAACAACATGGTGAACGGCAAGGCAGCTGCCTGAATGGTATCCCGCAGAGCAAATACGAAACATAGGAGGTCTACGAAGGCGGCCGGGCTGCTGCTCGCCCTGGCAGTCGCCGCGGCCGCCGCCCCGGCTGACCGCGTCCGCGTCCTCGAGGATTTCGAAGGCGGCGCCGGCCACTGGCGGCTGCGCCAGACGAGCCTGGAACTCGCGGCAGCGGACCCCGGCCCGGGGTCCGCAGCCCGCCTCCAGTACCCCCGCTGGACCCGGGGGGCCGGCAAGTGGCCCTCGGCGCGCCTGCATTTCGGCGACGGGGGGTTCGATGCCGGCGACTGGAGCGGCTTCACCTCCCTGAAGTTCGGGGCGCGGTCGCTGCTCGGCGGAACCGCCCATCTCAAGCTGCGCATCGACGACGCGGCGGGGCGCCGCGCCGTCCGCATCCTCGCGGTTTCCGCCGATACCACCACCACCTGCGCCGTATCCATCGCCGGTCTCGGCGGCGAGATCGACACCCGCCGCGTGCGCCTGCTCGACCTGTACATGCGGCAGCCCTCCCGGGACCGCTCCCTCCTGATCGACGACATCCGCCTGGAAGCCGGGCGGCTCGAGCTTCTCGAGCTGGAAGCGGTGCGCGATCCCCTGGCTTCCGGGGGGCTGCGGGTCGCCGCGCAATTCAACCGCCGGGCCGCGGTCGAGGTCGTCGTGCGCGACGGGCAGGGGCTGCCGGCGGGGTACGCCCGCGCCATCGATACGGGGATCGAGTACGAGTGGAAGCCGGCTCCCGGGGTTTCGCCGCAGACCTGGGAGGTAACCCTGGCCGCAGAGGACAGCATCTGGGGCGAGTCGATGGAAATGCCCGTCGGAGAGGTGTCCGCCCGTCCCGTTTCCACGCGCCCGCAGCTGGCCGCCTGGGGGGCGACCCCGGTGGAGAAGCTGTTTCCGCACAGCTGGCCCGGCATCGGCCGGGAGGTGTACGAGTTCCCGCCGGCGGAAGAGGCCGGACCACTGTCCGTGGACCTGGCGAGAAACGAGCAGGAGTCGGTGCAGCTGGTGCTGCTGAGCCGCGTACATGCCGGGCTTGAAGCCGCGGTCGGCCCGCTGCGCCACGCCGACGGCAGGACCCCCTTTTCTCCCGGCGGCTGCCGCATCGACGTGGTGGGGTACGTGAAGACCGAGGCCCCCGGGGAGTACGCCGTCGATTTCGCCGGCTGGTGGCCGGACCCCCTGCTGCCGCGGTCCAGGGTCGCGGCGAGGGCAGGGGAGGCGACGCCGCTGTGGCTGACGTTTGCGACTGCCGATACGACCGCTCCGGGGGTGTACCGGGGTTCCGTCGAGATCTCCGCGGACGGGCAACCGGCCGGTTCCGTGCCGCTCCAGGTGACCGTTCACCATCCGGTGCTGCCCGACTCCACCACGGTCCGCACCGCCTTCTCGCTCTACGACGACATGCTGGAGAAGGTCTACGGGACCGAGACCCGGGCGGGGTCACGAAGTCGCCGCGGCGAAGCCATTTACCTACAATACCGCGACTTCATCGCCGCGCACCGGCTCAACGTCACCCACCTGTACCGGCGCTCGCCGCCGGGCGGGCAGGAGCTGGCCGAGCTCGCCGCGCGCCGCCGGTTGAACGCCGCCAACCTCGTAAACCTGCGGGCCCGCGATTACACGGAGCGGGAGCTGGCCGCCATCGCCGACAGCCTGGAGCCGACGGTGCGGTTCCTGCGCTCCCGGAGTTTGCTGCACCTGGCTTTCATCTACGGCTTCGACGAGGCGACCGCGGCGGACTTCGACAATCTCAGGGCCGCCTTCGGGTACATGAAACGGCGTTTCCCGGACGTGAAGACGGCGACGACGGCGAAGGATCCGAGCTACGGCCTGGAGAGCGGCCTCGACGAGGCCGTCGATATCTGGGTGCCGCTGACCGCGCTCTACGACGAGGACGCAGCCGCGGCCGCCCGCGCCCGGGGCAAGGAGGTCTGGTGGTACATCTGCATCGATCCCACCGCTCCGTTCGCCAACTGGTTCGTCGAGTACCCGCTGCTCGAGGCGCGGCTGCTCTGGTGGATGACCTGGCGCCGGGGAGTGACCGGGTTTCTCTACTACACCCTCAACCGCTGGCCCGGCGGGGAGGGGCCGCTGGGCACCGCCGCGGGATCGAACAGGACCAGCTGGGACCCCGCCTCGTTCGGGACCGCCAACGGCGACGGCTGTCTGATCTTTCCGGGGGAGGAGGGCCCGGTGTCGTCGCTCCGGTTCGAGAACGTCCGCGACGGCATCGAGGATTACGAGCTGCTGCAGATGCTGAGCCTGCGGAAAGGGGACGCCGGCGCCGCGGGCCGGCGGCTGTGCAGCCGGCTGATGCGCTCCCTTACCGACTTCACCGGGGATCCGGAGGAGTTCATGTCCACGCGGCGGCAGCTGCTGGAAGAGCTCGACCGCCTCGCAGCCGGAGGTGAAAGTGGTTTTGAAGAGTAAGCCCGGGCAGCCGGGATGCTGGCGGCCGAGGGAGCTTGGGTGTGTCGGACCCGCACCAGATGGGATACAGTCTGAAGTTCCCGGCCAGCCGGGATGTTCGCCGCACCGGGAGACGCTGGCGTGCCGGACCCGGAGGATGGAGCCGGACCTTCAGGATGACCAGGGGAACAGCTCGAGGTATTGGACCGTAACCAGACGAGCCGCCGCGGCCCGCGGCGGTTTCGCACACATTTCCACACAAACAGGAGAGACAGGAGATGTACAGAGTAGGAGTAATCGGCTGCAGGGGGATCGGAAACCGCCATGCCCGGGGCGCGGACGGGCTCGACAACGCCGAGGTGGTGGCCGGATGCGACCTCGTCGAAGAGCAGCGGCAGAGCTTCGAGGAGGAGTTCCGGCCGACGAACCCCGGCCTGAAGATGTACAGCGACTACCGCGAGATGCTCGATGAGGCCAGGCCCGACATCGTCACCATAGCCACCGGGGACAACGCCCACGCGACCATGGCGGTGGACGCGGCCGAAGCCGGGGTGAAGGGGATCTTCTGCGAGAAGCCGCTGGCGACCACCCTCGCCGAGGCCGACCGCATGGTCGCGGCCGCCGAGGCCAGCGGCACCCTGCTGTCCGTCGACCACACCCGCCACTGGTACCCCCTCTGGCACCATTGCCAGGAGTTGGCGGCCGAAGGGGCCATCGGCGAGGTGCGCAGCGTCGTGCTGCTGTTCCACAGCTCCCGCTCGATGCTGTTCCGCAACGGCACCCACATGCTCGACGCCATCATGTGGTTCGCCGGGGGCCGCCCGCAGTGGGTCGTCGCCGAGCTCGAAGACGGGTATGAAGAGTACGGGGAGTACCGCGGGGACGGCGGCCACGATCCGGCCACCGAGCCGAGCGCCAACGCCCTGATCCGCTTCGACAACGGGGTGCGCGGGGTGTACCACGGGGACAAGCGGGCCCAGCGGCGGACCGAGTTCATCGTCAGCGGCACGGAGGGGCGCCTCCTGATCGAGGGGGAGAACGCCTTCCTCGACCGCGGCGAGCAGCGCGAACCGGTTGCGGCGCCGCAGTGGGAGTTCGAGGGGATCGAAGCCGGGGTCCGCGAGCTGGTCAGCGTCCTCGACGGTGAAGGGGAGCTCTCCTGCACCGGCCGCGACGGCCTGGCGGTCGTCGAGATGATGCTCGCCTGCCTGCAGTCGCAGGTCCGCGGCAACGTCCGCGTTCCCATTCCCCTGGAGCGGTCATGAGCGCCGGCGGGAGTGCGGAACCCCTGCGAATCCTGTCGATCGGCGCCCATCCCGCCGACATCTTCGACCAGTCCGGCGGCGCCATGGCCCATCACGCGGCGCGCGGCGACTGGGTGGGATGCGTGGTGCTGACCCACGGCGCCCGGGTGCACGACGCCGTGATCAGCGACGGGATGTTCCACCGCGAAGAGGTTCCCGAAGCCGGGGAGCTGAAGCAACTGATGGCGGAGCGCTCCGACGTCAAGGCGGAAGAGGTGCGCAGGGCCTGCAGCTCCCTCGGGGTCGAGGAGGTCCGCTTTCTCGGGATCGACGACGCCGTGCTGATGGTGACCGAGGAGGCGGTGCGGACCGTCGCCCGCCTGCTCCGGGAGCTCAAGCCCGACATCGTGCTGACCCACTTCCCCAGGGAGGGAGACGGCAAGACGAACGCCCACGCCACCGCCGGGCAGATCGTCATGCACGCGCTGTCCCACGCCGCCGGGGTCGACCCGGGGGACCGGCGTCCGCCCCACAAGGTGGCCCAGGTCTTCTTCTTCGGCTGCGGGGGGGCGCCCCTGCCGCGCGACGTCTGGGGCTCCGAAGGCGGGTACTACAACGACCTGTTCATCGACATCACCGACGTCGTCGACAGGAAGCTCGCCGCCCTCGACGCCCTGGTCAGCCAGGGGTACGGCGGCGCCTACGCGCGCAAGCGGATCGAGACCAGCGACGGCGCCTTCGGGCAGGCCGGGGGCTGCGCCTACGCCGAGGGGTTCATCAGGATGTCGGCGGAAACCCGCTACTGCTTCCCGGTCACCGAACGCGCCATGGAGCTGGCGCGGGCATCTGATCACGAGGTGATCGGGCAGACCTCCTACAGGATCTCGACGGACTGAAACCGGGGCGGAGCCACCTACTGGGCGAGGGCGCGCTCGACGTCGATGCGGCCGGCCGCAGCCGCCCTGCGGAAGAGCTCGACCGAGTCGCGCACCCCGTCGGCGAGGGACCGCCAGCGGATGCCGGGGATGTCGGCGCTCAGCTGGGAGTCGTCGACCTCGGAGGGATGGGGCAGGGCCGCCGGATCGAAGCTGATGCTGCCCCTGGCGCCTGGAACCGCCTCCTCGATGGCGGCGACGATATCCCGCATGTGGGCGGTGCTGCCCCCGAGGTTGTAGACCGGGGCCCCTTCGATCCGGGTGCGGGCCGCCAGGATCATCGCCGCGGCGACGTCCTCGGCGTGGTGGTAGACGAGGGTGCCCCCGTAGGTGATGCGGTACTCGCGGCCGAGCGCGGCGGCGAGCATCGCCTTGGTCGGCGTCGAGGTCCAGCCCTGGTCCCTGCCGGGGCCGTACACGACGCAGGGCCTCAGGCCGATCGACGGCAGCCGGTTCTCGCGCCAATACACGGCCGCGGTTCCCTCGTTCGCCTGCTTGAAGACCCCGTAGAGGGTCGGCGGCGTCAGCGGCGCGTCGTGGGCTATCGGTCCGGGGGGGTAGTTTTCCGGATCGCCGTACACTCCGAAGGAGCTGGCGAAGGCGACTCCGCGAACCTGGTCGGCGCGGCGCCGGGCGGTCTCGAGGACGACGGTCGTGCCGACGACGTTCACCGCGGCCCCGGCCACCGGATCGGCGCGCACCAGGGGGACCTGCAGGGCGGCGAGGTGAACGATGTGGGTGATGCCGTTTTCGGCGACGACGCGGTCGAAGGCCGCCGCGTCGGTAATGTCGCCGGTCTCCATGTGGACGGCGGCCATCTCCCCGTCGTCCATCGCCAGCCGCAGGCGGTGGGGGTCGCCGCCCAGGTCGTAGGTCCAGACCGGAACCCCCTCGGCGACCAGGAGGCGGGCGGCCCAGGCTCCGACGCAGCCGTAGGCGCCGGTGATCAGGAATCGTTCAGAGCTCATTCATCTACTCCAGGGAAACCCGGCAGGGTGGGGAACCACTTCTTGAAGGTCAGGTGCGGCCGGCCCCGGGCACGAGTGCGGGTTCGGCGCGAGGACCGCCCCGAAGACTGAGGAAATGCGCCCCGGCCGCCGGCGCCGGGGAGGAACATAAGCGACCGCGGGCGCTCAGTCAGCCGCGGCGCCCAGAGCCCGGCGAAGGGCGGCGAGGACGGCGCGGGAGGACGCCCAGCCGCGGGCGAGAAGGGCCTTCTTCCCCGAACCTGCCGGCGATTCGAGCAGCAGGGTGGGAAACTCGCGCACCCCGAGCCGCCGGCGGGTCTCGAAGTCCCCCTGCAGCTGCGCTTCGACCTCGGGGGAGGCGATATCCCGCTCGAAGCCGGCGGCGTCGAGCCCGAGTTCCTCCGCGAGGGCGGTGAGGGTCTCGAGGTCGGAGGGATTGCGGGCCTCGGCGTAGTAGGCGCGCTGGACGGCCCGGAACATCGCCGGCCCCGAGTCCTGCTGCCGCGCCGCCAGGACCGCCCTGCAGGCGGGGTAGGTGGAACGCCGGGGGAGGCAGCGCTCCCAGAAATCCCAGTTGAAGGAGGCACCGGTCTCCGCCTCGACGGCGCGCCAGTTCTCCTGCACGTAGGCGCGCACCTCCGGTGCCATCGGTTCGTCGGAGTCGGGGGCAAGGCCCCCCATTACGTAGCGCAGGGGGACCTCGGCAGGCAGCTCCGCCTCGACCGCGGCGAGGGCAGGGGCGAACCCCCAGCACCAGGAGCACATCGGATCGGCGATATAAAAGACTGTACCGGGCATCTCAAACCTCCGGGCTGACTGAGTACAACCGCATAAAAAACAAGACCTAGGCCTAGATTTTCGCTTGACAAGCAGACGGTATGAAAGTAGTATTGGGCTGTTCAAAACAAAAAGCCGGTCACCCTTCGACGGTGGCGAGCTTTTTGCGGGCCGGCAGGACAGAGGCGATCCTGTCGGCCTTTTCTTTTCCTTGACTTTCCCCGGGCCGATTCGTAGGATTTGGCCAATCCCCACGATCGACGCCGGGAGCGATTCCGGCGCCGATTTCACCCGGAAACGGGTGGGGGCGTCCGGCAGGGCCGCCTCGTGCCGGATGCCAGTTCGCCGGACGGACATTTACTCCCCCGTCCGGCCCTTTTCCCCGACAGGAGGCAACCTTGGTTGCCTCCTGTTGTTTTGTACGGCGGTCTCTGGCTGCCCTTCCTGCCCGCCGCGCCCCCCGGAAGCTCTACCCCGTCCTGCGCTCCATCCCGCCCGCATTGCACCCGCGTCGGCCGCGGCTGGCCCGGCTGCCTGATCCCCGGCCTCCGCGCCGCCCGGGATCGGCCGCTGCTTCCGCCCGTCCGTTCAATCCGCTACACCTTGCAACCGCAACGCCGGAGCGGCTGTATTTCATTCCACTGCAACCTGTTGCAGGAGCAGGCGGCCGGCTTTCCCAGGCCTCCGGCATCCGCTTGCCCCCGCCGCCGCGATTGAGAACAGCAGGCGTCCTCGCTATTATCTGCCCCTTCGCGGCGGGACGTAGGCTGCCGCAAGTGCTTCCCAGGGAGACAGCAACCGTGCAAGCGGCGTTCTACGAGGGCGGAAAGAAGATCGGGGTGGGGCCGTGCGAACCGGTGGCGCCGGGGCCCGGACAGGTCAGGGTCGAGGTCGCCTGGTGCGGCGTGTGCGGAACCGACCTGCACATCTTCCAGGGCCACATGGACCAGCGCGTGCGCACGCCGGTGGTGATCGGCCACGAGATGTCCGGGACGGTCGCCGAGACCGGTCCCGGGGTCGACGGCTGGGGCCCGGGGGACGGCGTCGTGGTGCGGCCGCTGGAGCCGTGCCACAGCTGCCCGGCCTGCCGCCGCGGACACGGGCACATCTGCCAGAACCTCAACTTCATCGGCATCGACAGCCCCGGGGCCTTCCAGGCTTCCTGGACGGTTCCCGCCCACACCCTGCACCGGCTGCCGGACGGCATCTCGATGGAGCTTGCCGCCCTGATCGAGCCGCTCGCCGTGGCCTGCCACGACGTGCGTCTCGGCGAGGTGAAACCGGGGGAACGGGCGGTAGTCATCGGCGGCGGCCCGATCGGCACCCTGGTCGCCCTGGTCTGCCGCCACGCCGGGGCCGAGGTGCTGCTGGCCGAGGTCAACCCGTTCCGGGTGGAGTTCGCCCGCGGCCTCGGTTTCGAGACGGTGGACCCGCGCGCCCGCGACCTCGCCGGGGCGGTGGAGGAGCACAGCCCCGGGGGCGCCGACGTGCTCTTCGAAGTCTCCGGCACCCAGGAGGGGGCGCGGGTGATGACGGAGCTAGTGCGCACGCGGGGCCGCATCGTCGTCGTCGCCATCTTCGCCGATCCGCCGCGGATCGACCTGTTCCGCTTCTTCTGGCGCGAGCTGAGGCTGTGCGGGGTGCGCGTGTACGAGCCGGAGGACTACGACGCGGCGATAGCGCTGGTCGCCTCGGGGGAGCTGCCGCTGGAGCGTCTGATCTCGGCGCGCCGGGGGCTCGGCGACCTGCAGGGGGTCTTCGAGGAGATCGAGGCGGGCGGCGAGCTGATGAAGGTTCTGATCGACACACAAGGAGAGTAGGAGGACATGGGAAAAGTGCGCATGGCCCAGCTCGGCATCGGGCACGGGCACGCGGCCGGAAAGATGCGTTCCATGAGGACGAACCCCGGCGTCGAGGTCGCCGGGGTCTTCGAGCCGGAAGAGGAGGACCGCCGGAGGTTCGCCGACAACCCGGAGTACGAAGGCCTGCACTGGTACGACAGCGCCGGGGAGATGCTCGCCGACGACAGCATCGTCGCCGTCGCCTCGGAGGGGCGCAACTCCAACAGCCTCGACCAGACGGAGCAGATCGTCGCCGCCGGCAAGCACGCCTGGTACGACAAGCCGGCCGGCGACGACTACCGGCAGTGGGAGCGGGTGATCGCCGCGGCGCGCGCCGGCAACCTCGTCGTGCAGATGGGGTACATGCTGCGCTACAACCCGCTTTTCCGGCAGGTGACGGAGTGGGCGCGGTCGGGCTTCCTCGGCGACGTCTTCTCGGTGCGGGCCCACATGTCGACGAGCGTCCCGCCCGAGGCGCGCCAGCGCATCGCCGATGCCCACCGCGGCGGCGTCCATTACGACCTCGCCGGCCACATGCTCGACCAGGTCGTCTGGATGCTGGGGCGCCCGCAAAAGGTCACCGCCTTCCTGCGCAACGACACCGGCGAGGTCCCGGAGTTCAGCGACAACACCATCGGCGTGTACGAGTTCGAGAATGCCGTCGCCGTCGTCGACATCGCCGCCATGGAGACGTCGCCGATGGCGCGCCGCTTCGAGGTCTACGGCACCCGGGGCAGCGCCATCATCCTCGAGCCGTTCGAGCCGGGCGACCGGGTGCGACTCTGCCTCGACGAGGACCGCGGCGGCTACCGCAAGGGAGTCCAGACCGTCGAAATGGAGGGCCGCGAGCGCCAGGGCTGCTACGACGAGGAGCTGGCCGCGTTCCTGGCGGCGGTCACCGGCGAGCGCGAGCCGGACCGGCCGTACGAGCACGAACTGCTGGTCCAGGAGACCCTGATGCGGGCGGTCGGGGGCTGAGGGAGCCATCCGGCGGCGGCGCGGTGCGATGAAGCGGCTGCGCATCACCATTCCCGCCGGGACAGCGGCCGCCGATCTCGCGGATTTTCCGGTGGTGGTGAGGCTCCCGGAGGGCGCGGCGGCAGCCGGCCTCGCGTTCGCTGACTCCAGCGGCAGGGAGCTTCCGTGGGTCCGGTTCGGAACCCCCGGGGAATCCCTGGTCCGGGTGCTGCTGCCCGGGGTAGCCGCGGCGGCCGACACCGTCTTCTTCGCCGTGCCCGGCGGCAGCGGTTCCGGAAATCCCGAAGACCCGTTCACCCGGAGCTGCCGGTTCCCCGCTTCAGGAGTTTCCGCGCGGGCGACGGACAAATCGAGCGGCGGGAACGGCGGGGGCAGCGCCCTGACCGTCGAGTCCTGGATCCGCGCCGGGGAATCCCGTGCCGAACAGATGCAAGTGATCGCCTCGCAGTGGCCCCTGGCGCCCGCTCTCGAGCGCTTCGCCACCTACGACGCCGGCGCCACCGACGGCCTGGAGACGCGGGGGTTCTTCGGGGCGATGTGCGACGGCCGCTACGTCTATTTCTCGCCGCAGTGCAACACCACCGGGCGCCACGGCACGGCCCTGCGCTACGACACCCACGGCGGCTTCGACGACCCGGGAAGCTGGGCGGCCCGCGACGCCGGCAGGACCGCGGGGCTCGACACCACCGGGTACTACGGGGTCGTTTGCGCCGGCCGTTACGTCTACTACGTGCCGCGCCACAACAGCGGCGGGAAGCTCCACTCCGCCATGCTGCGTTACGACGCCGGCAACGGCGACTTCCGCGACCCGGCCGCCTGGGAGGCGTTCGACCTCGGGCTGGCGCGCTCCTCCCAGGGGTGCGCCTTCGACGGGCGCTACATCTACTACGTCCCCGGATACGACGGCAGCGGCGGCGGGAGCGGTCTGGTGATCCGCTACGACACCGCGGCGCCGTTCGACGAGGCGGGCAGCTACGAGACCTGGGACGCGGGAAACACCGGCGGGGTGGCCTGCTCCTGCTACGACGGGGCGGTTTTCGACGGCCGCCATGTGTACTTCGCCCCCCTGAGCCGCCGCGGCAACATGCTGCGCTACGACACCCGCCGGCCGTTCGCGGATCCGGGGAGCTGGGAGGCCTGCGACATCCGCGGCGCCACCGATCCGCCGATCGCCATGTGCGTCGGGGCGGTGTTCGACGGCCGCTACGTCTACTACGCGCCCTACGGCGACAACGCTGCGGTGGTGCGCTTCGACACCGGGGCCCGGTTCGAGGCGGGCGCGGGCTGGGAGGCGCGCGACGTCGCCGGGACCTCCGGGCTGGAGTGCCGCGGCTTCGACGGCGCCCTGTTCGACGGGCGCTACGTGTACTTCATCCCCTTCTACAGCGGCGGCGGCGAGAGCGGCTTCCACTGCGAGCTGCTGCGCTACGACACCAGCATGGAGTTCGCCGACGGGGAGGCCTGGAGCGCCGCGGACGGCTCGCTGCTGGCGCCCCCCAATCCCGGCGGCTTCAACGGCGGCGCCTTCGACGGCCGTTTCCTCTACTTCGCGCCGTGGCGCAAGGACGGGGAGCCGGGCGACCCGACCGGGGACGGCTCGATCTTCCCGCACGGGCAGGTGCTGCGCTACGACACCGCCGGGGAGGGGGCGCGGTTCCTGCTGAAGTACATGGACTGCGGCCACAACGGCGGCCTCGGGGCGTCGGTGCCCGGGCCGGTGTTCACCGTCAACACCAGGACCGGTCCGGTGAGCGCCCGGGCAAACTGCAACCCGGGTCCGGGGTGGCATCACGTCGCCGGGGTCTACGACGGGGCGGAGGCGCGGCTCTACATCGACGGGACGCTGGCGGGGACCGCGAAGGGGAAGGGAGAACTGGGGGCCTGCAGCGCCGGGGTGCAGGTCGGCGAGCTCGAGGGCTGCAGCCGCCTCGACGGCGAGGTCGCCCACCTGCGGGTCGAGGAACGCGTCCGCTCCGGCGCCTGGATCCGCGCCGCGGCAGAGAACATGAGGGCGCCCGACGGGTTCGCCCGCGTCAGCGGAGAGGGATGACGAAAGTGTCCGACAAGGTGCGATACGCCGAGATGAGGCCGCAGGAGTTCCGCGAGCGCTTGGCGCGGCGGCCCCTGGCCTACCTGCCCCTGGGAACCCTGGAGTGGCACGGCGAGCAGCTGCCCCTCGGCAGCGACGCCATCATCAGCGAGGGCGTGATGTGCGAGTGCGCCCGCCGTTTCGGGGGGATCGTGCTGCCGCCGATTCACCTCGGACCTGACCGGGCATCGCTGCAGCCGGACGGCAGCTTCCTGCAGGGGATGGACACGGCCGATGTGACGGCGCCGAACCGGCAGCTCGACGGCAGCTGCTACTGGGTCTCGCAGGGGCTGTTCCTCGCCCTCGTCGACGCCGTCCTCGAGCAGGTGAAGCGGGCCGGTTTCAAGGCGGTCTTCGCCGACGGCCACGGCCCGTCGCGGCGCTCCTGGGTGACCCACCTGGAGGAGCGCAAGGCGCGCTTCGGGCTCGAGCTGCTCGGGGTCACCGCAGAGGTGGCGGGGGAGTGGAAGAGCCAGATCGACCACGCCGCCCGCAACGAGACGTCGCTGGTGATGGCCTTGAGGGCCGAGCTGGTCGACCTCGGAGCCCTCGATCCCGACCGCGGGGTCTGGCCCCAGGGGGTCGGCGGCGAAGACCCGCGCGACGCCACGGCCGGTCACGGGCGCGACTGCATCGAGCATTCGGTCGGGCTGGTCGGGCGCATGCTGGAAAAGGCGGGCCTGTAGCGGCCGGGGGCGGGGAAAAAAGAGAGCCGGCCAGCGGGAGAGGAACGGGGGCCGCCGGCAGCAGGGGACATCCCGCCGGAAACATTGGCACGGAAAGCATTCAATGCAGCAGAAACGGAGATACCACAGGAGGTGAAAGGATCATGACGAAGGACTACGAACCGATCGATCTGGCTGGAGTGTGCAACGCCGGGGCGGACCTTTTCGACAGCGGAGGCGCCCCCCCCAGCGATTTCCCCGCCGGGGACCAGACCTTCCAGGGGCTGCCGTTCTCGATCGGCGGCGCCGGCGCAGGGCCGGGGCGCTGCCTGCTGGCCGCCGGGCCGGGACACGCGGCCGAACCGGTGTCGATTCCCGTGGGCAGCTCGGCGCGCTACGCCGTCTTCGCCCACCGCCTGGTGGAATCGCGGATCTCACAGGGCGGTCCGGTCGGCGAGGAGGTCGGCTCCTACGTCTTCCACCTCGCCGGCGGCGAGTCCCACGCCGTCTCCCTGCGGGAGCGCTTCGAGATCTGCACGGTGCCCCCGAACGGAGGCTCCCCGTTTCTCGCCTTCCCCGATTGTGGCGACAGGCTGCTGCCGCGCTGGGAGGGCCGCTGGAGCGACGCGGGACGGCGCCAGACCGAGGTGGAGCGGGCGACGCCGCGCTGGTTCGTGCTCTGGTCGTGGAAGAACCCCTCCCCGGAGAAGGAGCTGGTTGCCATCGAGGTGGTTCCGGGCCCGCGGGTCCTCGCCGTCGGCGGCATAACCCTCGGCAGCGCCGACGAGGAGCCGGTCTGCCGCGGGGGTCTGCGCGACGCCGTCATCACCCTGCCGCGGCCGGAGGACGCGGAAAAGCCGTTCGGTCTCGAGGTCGATGTCGACCGCGGGGTGGCGACCTACCCGTACCCGCTGCCGGAGAAGCCGGCCGACGAGTTCGTCGCCGACGACCGCAAGGGATGGGGGGAGCCGCAGAACGAGAAGAGCAGCCCCGCCCAGGTCGAGATCGCCGCCTCGCCGTCGGCGACGGTGACCGTCAGGCAGGGGGAGGAGACCCTGGGTGAGGTCAGCTGGGGAGAGGTGCTCGCCGATGGCGCAGCCGGGTCGGGCTCGAGGGTCCGCGTCGAGGTCGCCGACGGCGGCCGCAACTGGGTGCACACCCGGGTGATCGACGACGACACCGGGCGGCCGGTCCCCTGCCGCATCCACTTCCGCTCGCCGCGGGGGGTGGCCTACGCCCCCCACGGGCACCACGCCCACGTCAACTCCAACAACGGCACCTGGCACTTCGACGTCGGCGGCGACCTGCGCCTCGGCCAGGCTTCCTACGCCTACATCGACGGCACCTGCCAGGGCTGGCTGCCGCGCGGCGAGGTGATCGTCGACGTGGCGCGGGGGTTCGAGTACGAGCCGGTCCGCCGCAGGATCGAGATAAAGCCGGGGCAGCGGGAGCTTGAGCTGCGCCTGAAGCGCTGGTGCCACATGAACGCCGAGGGCTGGTACAGCGGCGACTCCCACGTCCACTTCCTGTCGGCGCAGGGGAGCCACACCGAGGCCAACGCCGAGGACCTCAACGTCGTCAACATGCTGCAGTCGCAGTGGGGGACCCTGTTCACCGACAAGCAGGAGTTCACCGGGGCCCCCAGCGTCTCCGACGACGGCAACAGCATCGTCTACGTGTCGCAGGAGAACCGGCAGCACTTCCTCGGCCACCTGATCCTGTGGGGCCTGAAGGAGCCGGTCATGCCCTGGTGCTCGGACGGCCCCGGGGAGGCGGAGATGGGCGGCACCCTCGAGGTGACGATGTCGGACTGGGCCGACCGCACCCACTCCCAGGGAGGGACGGTGGTTATTCCCCACCTGCCGAGCCCCAACGGCGAGCCCGCCGCCCTGATCGCCACCGGCAGGGCGGACGCCGTCGAGATGCTGCGCCACGCCGAGTTCAACCACCACGAGTACTACCGCTACCTCAACTGCGGGTACAAGCTTCCGCTGGTCGGCGGCACCGACAAGATGTCGAGCGACGTGCCGGTCGGCATCTACCGCACCTACGCGAAGCTCGGCGAAGGGGAGGAGTTCACCTACGACAACTGGTGCCGGGCGGTCGCCGCCGGCCGCACCGTCCACAGCGGCGGGCCGATGCTGAAGTTCCGCGTCGACGGCCGCGAGATCGGCGACACCGTGGAGCTGCCCGGCAACGGCGGCACCCTGGAGTTCGAGGCCGAGGCGGAGTGCATCTTCCCCGTCCACTGCCTGCAGGTGGTGCAGGAGGGGCGGGTTGTGGCCGAGGCGTCGGAGCCCAGGGGGGCGCGGCGGCTCACCCTGAGAGGGAAGGCGGAGATCAGCGGCCACTCCTGGCTGGCGGCGCGGGTCGCGGGCCCGGGGTACCGGTCGCTACCGCACTACGACGGCTGGGGCCGCGGCATCTTCGCGCACACCTCGCCGGTCTACGTCGCCTGCGGCGGGGAGTGGTGGATGTTCGACCAGGATACGGCGACCTACATGCTGACCCTCGTCGACGGCTGCATCGAGTACATCCGCAACACCAGCCGCCAGCACGAGGTCGGGACCGCGACCCATCACCACGGGGAGGAGGATCACGGCGCCTACCTCGAGCGGCCGTTCGTCGAGGCGCGCGAGGCCATTCACCGGCGCATGCACAAGCTCGGCGTGCCCCACTGAAAGGGCGGGGGCCGGCGCAGTTTCCAGGGCGCCGGCCTACCTCAGCCCAGTGCTCCCGCAGCAGGCCGTCGATGCGGGAGAACTCGCGCTCGTTGTCGGTAACGAGAATGTGTCCGGAAGAAAGGGCCTGCGCGGCGATCAGCAGATCGTTGCCCCCGATCGGCTGCCCCTTCCTTCCCAGCCGGCTGCGCAGCCGGCCCTGAGGGTTGCGGACGAGGTCGGACAGGATGTTGGTGTCGAGCAGGTATGGCATCAGAGCTCGACCTCGTCGGGTTGCGGATCGTCGACTGGCGGGAACTCCTCCCTCAATGGTTCGAGAGCGGCCAGGATCTCCAGCAAGGAGCGTTTGTCTTCATGCTCGACTATGAATGCAGTCTACTTCCTTTCAGCAGGCGGGCGAAAGGCAGGGTAGTACCCGTACCCCCGCAGGTCGACCTCTTCGCCCGCCCGCGCCCAGGGCAGGGAGAGCTCGGAGAACAGCGCCGCTTCCTCGAACGCCTGCAGCACCGCCTCCTTCATCCCGGGTAAGACGACGGTGCCGCCGACTATCTGCCGGCCGGGCAGCTCGTGGACGGCTGAGGACTCGTAGCTGCCGCAGGTGCACAGGGTCTGGGCCCTGGCGACGGCGAGCGGGCAGGGGGGCAGGTCGAGCCCGCCGGTGGCCAGGGCGGCCGCCTTCTCCAGCACGTCGGTGACCCCGGCTTCGGAGACGGGCAGCGGTTCCCGCCCGCCGCCGGACCACTCGATCCCGCCGCCCCCCTCGTACTCGAGGGTGAGGGTCGCTTTCTCCGCTTCCAGCACGAAGACGGTGTCGAGCTGCTCGTCGGTGCAGTGGCTGGCGGCGAAGAAGACCTCCGTTCCTTCGGCGGACCGCATGCGCAGGGAGACGGAGTCGGCGCTGAGGATGGCGTTGCAGCGGTAGAGCTCCGCCCGGATCGACTCCGGGGTCAGCGACTGCCGGGGGCGCTGGCAGCCGAGGTAGCACATGAGGTTGACGGCGTGGGCCATGGCGTTCTGGTGCGGGGCGTCGAGGACCCAGCGGTCGCCGAGGCCGTAGAGGCCGGCCCACTCGTTGCGGCCGTAGTACTCGAGGCTGCGCGGCCAGCTCCCGAACGCCTTGATCCGCCGTACCGCCCCGAAGCGGCCGGCGCAGACCCACTCCTTGAGCAGGGCGACGTCCTCCCGGTAAAGGTGCTGGTAGCCGACGGTGACCTGCGGCCCCGACTGCTCCTCGGCGCGGATCATGGCGTCGGTATCCTGGATCGAGCCGGAGGCCGGCTTCTCGACCAGGACGTGGCAGCCGGCCTCGAGGCAGGCCACGGTCATCGGCCGGTGCAGGTGGATGCCGGTCGGGATGGTGACGAGGTCGATCTCCCGGCGCTGCTCGGCCATCATCTGCCTGAGGCTGTCGTACACGGCGACGCCGCGCTCGCGCAGGGCGGCGATGTCGGCGGCGAAGGGCCGGTGGTCGAAGGCCGGGGCGACCTGCGCCACCTGACGGATGGCTCCCTTCGCGTCGAGCTCGCGCGCCCAGGAGCGGTGGTCGGCGGCGAACCCCCCCATGCCGACGACGGCGACCCTCGGAACCGTCATGGTTTCATCTCCTGCCGGAAACCCGGCGTTGCCAACCGGAAACACAGCGGCCGGGGGGCCCGGCAGCTGATCCGGATGCGGTCCTCGGGAAAGGTCACGCTTCCTTTCTTCAGAACAGTCTTGTCGTTCATGAGCCTTCCGTCGTACCCGCCGGCCGCCGGCGAGCGATTGCGGATCCTGTGCTGTCTCCCGCGCGGGAAATCCAGGGGCAGGGTTCCTCCATTGCCGGTTGGCGTTTGAGGCTGAAGAAAGTACGTTGCCGGGAGCCTGAGGCAGCGCACCCATTCTCGCGGAGACCGCGAGCAGGAAGGTCCATAATGTCGGCAGCAGAACGCCCCGGTCCCAGTCCCCCCGACCGCCGCGTCGACCCCATCGCCTTCGAGGTGATCCGCAACGCCCTCGTGGAGGCGACCGAGGAGATGGCCGTCGCCCTGAGGCGGTCGGCGTACTCGACCAACATCAAGACGCGCGCCGACTTCTCCTGCGTGCTGTTCGACCGGGACCTGCGGGCGGTTGCCCAGTGCTTCGCCCAGCCCACCCACCTCGGGTCGATGGTCGAGCTGGTGCCCAGGGCGGTCCGGCGGTACGGGGCGGAGAAACTCGGCCCCGGGGACGCCATCCTGACCAACGACGCCCACGCCGGCGGCGTCCACCTCAACGACATCGCCCTGATCTCCCCGGTCTTCTGCGGCGGCGAGCTGTTCGGGTACGCCGCCAACATCGCCCACCACGTCGACGTCGGCGGCGGCGCCCCGGCCAGCGTCGGCGCCTTCCAGGAGGTGTTCCAGGAGGGGGTGATCATCCCCGCGGTCAGGCTGGTGCGGGCCGGGGAGATCGAGGACGACCTGTTCCGGCTGGTGCTGGCGCAGATCCGCTCGAAGCGGGAGACCGCCGGCGACCTGCGCGCCCAGATCGCCGCCAACAACACCGGGATCCGCCGCGTCAACGACCTGGTCGCCCGGGTCGGGGCCGAGGCCGCGTCCTTCTACACCGGCGAGCTGATCGCCTACACCGAAAGGCGCACCCGCGCCGACCTCGCCAGGCTGCCCAAGGGTGAGTTCCGCGCCGAAGGCTGCATCGACAACGACGGCTTCGGGGGCGAGCCGGTGGCCCTGGCCGCCCGCATCGTCATCGACGGGGACGGGGTGCTGTTCGACCTGGAGGGGTGCGATCCGCAGCGCCGGGCGCCGGTGAACTCGACCTGGGCCCAGACCTTCTCGGCCTGCGCCTTCGCCCTCAAGTGCCTGATCGACGAGGACGTGCCGGTCAACGCCGGCTTCTACGGCCAGGTGCGCATTAACGCCCCGGAGGGCACGGTGGTGAACTGCAGGGCGCCCGCGGCCGTGGTCGGCGGCTGGGAGACCCAGACGCGGCTGACCGACGTGATGTTCAAGGCCCTGGCCCCGGCCCTTCCGGAGCGCATGCCGGCGGGAACCAAGGCGATGCAGTGCCACGCCGGCTTCGGCGGCGCCGACCCGCGCAGCGGCGAGTACTACTGCTACCTCGAGACCCTGGCCGGCGGCTTCGGGGGCCGCGCTGGCCGCGACGGCCCGGACGCCGTGCAGACGCACGGGCAGAACACGGAGAACGCGCCGGTCGAGGAGACGGAGATGAACTACCCGCTGCACGTCGTGCGCTACGAGCTGGTCGAGGACTCCGACGGGGCCGGCACCTGGCGCGGAGGGCTGGGTCTGCGGCGGGACTACCGCTTCTACGGCCACGAGGTCCGCTTCACCATCCTCGCCGACCGCGACCGCTGGGGGCCCCACGGCCTGTTCGGCGGCGAGCCGGGGCGCAGGGCGAGCTACGTGCTCGACCCGGACGGCGAGGCGGAGGAGCTGAGCTCGAAGGTGACCTTCGACCTCTCCCCGGGGGAGGTGATGAGCTACCGCACCTGCGGCGGCGGCGGGTACGGGCCGCCGCACGAGCGCGACCCGCTGGCGGTGCTCGCCGACGTGCGCGAGGGCAAGGTCGGTCTCGAGCGCGCCCGGGAGGTCTACCGGGTGGCCGTCGACACCGAGGCCTGGCGGGTGGACGAGGAGGAGACAGCCAGGCTGCGCGCCGCTGCCGCGGCAGGGGGGGGCCGTGGCGCATAGACTGGGAATAGACATCGGCGGCACCTTCACCGACGCCAACCTCGTCGACGAGGCGACCGGCGAGGTGTCCACCGCCAAGGTCCCCACGACCCCGGGAGACCCGGCCGAGGGATTCAGCGAGGCCGCGCGCCGAATCCTGGCCGAACAGGAGGTCGACCCCGGGGACGTCACCTACGTCATGCACGCGACCACGGTGGCGACGAACGCCATCATCGAGGGGAAGGTGGCGCGCACCGGGTTCGTCACCACCGCCGGCTTCCGCGACATGCTGGAGATCGCCCGCCAGATACGGCCCTCCCTCTACGACCTGCGGTTCGAGAAACCCCGGCCCCTGGTGCCGCGCTACCTCTGCGTCGGCGTTCCGGAGCGCCTCGGTCCCGGGGGCGAGGTCCTCGAGGCCCTGGACGAAGAGGCGGTCGGGGAGGCGGCCGACCGGCTGCGCCGGGAAGGGGTGGAGGCGATCGCCGTCTGCTTCCTCCACGCCTACGCCAACCCCGGCCACGAGCGCCGCGCCGGGGAGATCCTGCGGGAGCGCTTCCCCGGGGCCATGGTGTCGCTGTCCTCGGAGGTCGCCCCGGAGTTCCGCGAGTACTTCCGGGCCAGCACCACCGTCATCAACGCCTGCATCCGGCCGGTCGTCGCCGAGTACCTCGGGCGCATCGAGGGGCGTCTGCGCGCCGCAGGGGTGGCCGCGGAGCTGCTGGTCATGCAGAGCAGCGGCGGGGTTTTCAGCTTCGAGGCGGCCAGCGAGAGACCGGTGTTCATGGTGGAGTCGGGGCCGGCGGCGGGAGTGACCGCGGCGGCCTGGCTCGGCAACTCCCTCGGCCGGGGGAACGTCATCTCCTTCGATATGGGGGGGACCACCGCCAAGGTCGGGCTGATCGAGAACGGGGCCCCGTCGGTGACCAAGGATTACGAGGTCGGGGCGGCCGCCCGCAGCGGCGCCGGCTCCTCGCGGGGGTCGGGATACCCGATACGGACACCGGTGATCGACCTGGTGGAGATCGGGGCGGGAGGGGGCTCCATCGCCTGGGTGGACGCCGGCGGAGGGCTCAGGGTAGGGCCGCGCAGCGCCGGGGCCGACCCCGGTCCCGCCTGCTACGGACAGGGGGGCCGCGAGCCGACCCTGACCGACGCCAACCTGCTCCTGGGGCGCCTCAACCCAGGGTTCTTTCTCGGCGGGGAGATCCCCCTCGACGTCGAGGCGGCGAGTCGGGCGATAGCCGGAGGCTGCGCCGAACCCCTGGGAATGGACCCGGTCGAGGCCGCCCACGGCATCGTCGAGATCGCCAACGCCGCCATGGTCAACGCCCTGCGCCTGGTCTCCATCCAGCGCGGCTACGACCCCCGTGAGTTCGCCCTCGTCGCTTTCGGGGGGGCAGGCCCGGTGCACGCCTGCCGCCTGGCCGCCGAGATGGAGATACCGGCAACCGTCATCCCGGCGAGCCCGGGCACCTTTTCCGCCACCGGGCTCCTGGTCACCGATCTCAAGCGGGACTACTCGACGACGCGGATCGAGCGCGCCGACCGGCTCGACCTGGACGCCGTCGAGGCAGTGTACGCCGGCCTGGAGGCTCAGGGACGGGAAGCGCTCGAGCGCGAGGGGATTCCCGCAGGGGACTCCGGCTGCCTGCGCCAGGCCGACATCCGCTACGTCGGCCAGAGCTACGAGCTGACCCTGCCGCTGCCGGACGGGAAGCTCGACGAAGCCGGGATCGCCGGCGTGCTCGGGGAGTTCCACGGGGAGCACGACCGGGCCTACGGCTTCAGCGCCCCGGAGGAGCCGGTCGAGTTCGTCGCCCACCGTCTGACGGCGACCGGCAGGATCTCCAAGCCGAGGCTGCGGGAATGGCAGGGGGGCGGCAGCGACCCGGCCGGTGCCCGGAAGGAGAACAGGCCGGTCTACTTCGCCGAATGCGGGGGGTTCGCCGACTGCCCGGTGTACGACCGCTACGGTCTCGGGGCCGGGTGCGCGGTCGCGGGGCCGTGCGTGGTGGAGGAGAAGGATTCCACGACCGTGATTCACCCGGAGTTCCGGGCCGAGGTCGACGGGTTCGGGAACCTCGTGGTCAGCAGGTGACCTGGGGGTCTTTCGAAGGAACCTTTGTTTTTCATAGGTTCATTCCAAACTGGAGAATCGCAATAAGGCGATCCGGCGCTTTCTCGAGCTCGCAACCATGAGATCTCTGTCGACTCGGCTGGTGATTCTGTGCTGTTGGGCCGCGGGCCTGATGGGGCTGTCCCAGAGTTCGGGCCTGACGATCTACCGGATCGGCGGCGAGAGCATTCCCCCTCCGGACCCCGACGCCCTGGGCGCCCCGGCCGACTCCTTGCGGTTCGTCCAGCTCTCGTGGGAACAGCTCAACGCGCGGCCTTTCGGCAGCTCCCGTCTCGTCGAAATCCGTCCCGATTCCATCCGTCCCCAATTCGTGGCCGGCGATATGAACCTCGTGCCCACCGTCATGGACGGGGGCGGCACCATCAAATCGTGGGAGACGTACAACGGGTTCCAGTTCGAACCCGGCATGGAGGTCATGTGGGATGGGGATTTTCAGACCTTCTACCAGAGTGGCGGCACCTATATCGGCGGCCAGGCCGCACCCTATTGCGGCGATGCCGATCGCGTTCAAGGCTATGATACCTACCAGGGAAGGTGTAAATACATCTGGCTGACCCTGCCGGGGGTGTTTCCCCTGCGCACAGTTCGCCTGTACCCCCCGCCGGGAACCGAAGAGGACAGGTACATTCCCACCTACACCCTCGGAATCAACGACGGCGATCCGTTGAGGATCGGATTTCGCGAGAGAGAAATCTGGTACAAGCAGGCGGATGGGGTTGGGTTCCTCAGCATGGACTTCGATGTCGTCAGGGAGGTCCTGGACAACACGAGCGGGGTGCTCGAGTTCGATTTTTCGGGCGAACCGGTGCAGAACATCATCTTCATCGCAGAGATCGGGAACTGGTGGATCGCGGAGTTCGAGGTCTACGCCGATGGGTTCGTCGTGAGCTCGAACTATACCTCCAACGTGATCGATCTGGAGGAGTTCGCGATTCTGGGCCCTATCGCCTGGTCGGGAGTGCTCCACCCGGGAGCGAGGGTGGATCTGCGGTTGCGCAGCGGCGATACCGCCGATCCCAACATTTACTTCCGCAAAACCTTTCGGGGGGCCGAACGGAGCCGCTACAACCCCGAGGGTGATCCCCTGGACCGGACCGCCTATCTCGGATTGGAGCCGGGTGCGCAGGGGGGCACCGCCCCGGATCTCGACAACTGGTCGAACTGGAGCGCGCCCCTGGGATTCGTCGACCAGGCGGCGGAATTCCGCACCAGCCGCCCCCGCCGGTACGTGCAGTTCAGAGGGGACTTCCATGCGGGCGGCCGCCTCGACTACCTCGAGTTTCCGGTGACCCGACCACAGGCTGCGACCCGCGCCGTGGCCGAAATTGAACCGCGACAGGCCGAGGCCAGAGAGTCGACCCCTTTCACCCTCTTCCTGCGGCCGGAGATCAGGACGGGGGACCTGGGCTTCGACCGCATCCGGATCACCACACCGACGCCTGTCGACAGCGTCGAATCGGTCGCCATCGACGGAGTTTCTCTGGAGTTCTCGCAATGGCGGGCAACGGTCGACTCGACCGGGTTCGAGGTCGACCTGCCGCGAATTGACGCCCGCCGGACCGGGGAGGTCGTGACCGTGGTCTTCAAGGCCCGCATCTACGACTACGGCACGGTGTTCGAGGGCAGGGTCTCCAACAGTACCCGACCGTGGGAGGTTCCTCAGTTGCTGGAGCCGGGGGATGCCGACTTTCTGGCCGAGAGCAACTCCCTCACCGTCGAACTGGCCGAGGTGGGGGGGCGGGTGCTCGAGGAGATCGAGGTTTCCACCGGGCTGTTCACCCCCAACGGCGACCGCGTCAACGACCTTCTCCACATCCGCTTCGATCTCGTGAACCTGTCGGCGGCTGTGCCCGTAAGCCTGAAGGTGTTCGATCTGACCGGGAGGCGCCGGGCCGAATTGCCGTTGGCGCAACGTGCAAGCGGACCCCATACCGTCTCCTGGGACGGCATGGACGGCAACAGCAAGCTCCTGCCCCCCGGCATCTACGTGCTGCGACTCGAGGTCGAAACCGACGACGCCACCTTCGCGGCAAGCCGCGTCGTCTCCCTGGCCTATTGAAAGGGGTGCGGTTCCCGTGTTCGCCGTCGCCCTTGCCGTGCTCGTGTTCACGAGCACCTCCCTTTGGGGCCAGGCCGGCGCGTACCGGCTGGACCGCACCGGGCGTCAGATCGTGGCCGACACTCCGGAGCACTGGGAGCACTGGCTGTTTCCCGTGGGCACGGTGGAGCTTCTTCCTTCCGGCGTGCAACCGAGGCGCTGGACCATGGATACCAACGCCAGGGACCGCATTGTCGATTTCCTCCGCGAGCGGCCCCCGGAACACCTGGCCGGCAAGGCGCCGGAGGAGATCGACCTTCTCGACGCCGTCGCCGCGGGCTCGAATCGTGAAGGGGTACCCGGAGTCCTGGACGGGGATGCGGCAACTTTCTGGGAGCCTGGCCCCCTTCCCGAGGGAGCCGACATCCCGTCCCGGTGGTGGTTCACCCTCGATCTGGGCCGCGTCGTCGTCCTCAACCGGATCGTGCTGCGCTTTGTCGACGAGGATCTGGGCGATCCCTTTCTGCTTTTCGACGTGCTGACCTCGGACGGGCAGAAACCGGTCTCCACCCTCGCCGGGGAATCCCTCGAATACCTGCCCGTCCTGCGCTTGTTCACGCCGAACACGACCCGGCGCCTGTTCGAGATCGACTTTTCCGAGGTGCCGGACAATGCCCGCACCATGGTCGCCCGCTACGTCCAGGTGATCGTGCGCGGATCGCGCCTTGGCCGCGGTGTGGAGGTCGACGCCGAAACGTACCGGGAGCTTCCTGAGGAAGTCAGGGGTGCGGTGGAATTCACCAAACGCCTGAGCGATGGACGGCTGCTTGCCGTGCCGGAAGAAAACTACCTCCTCGTGCCCGAGGAGCGGCGGGGACCGATCCGCCACTATCGCCGCGAACGGCCTCGTCTGGCAGAGCTCGAGGTCTGGGAGGAGGGGGAAGACCTGGCGCGCCGACTCCTCGAACGGGGGGGCGGCGTTGCGACCCAGCCCCCGAGCGAAGCTGCTCCTGGCGACATGTTCGACGGCAACGTGCTGACCGCTTTTCCCCTCCAGGTCCAGAAGGCGCTCGTGCCTGAAATGGTCGTGGATCTCGGGTCGTCCTTCTGGATCAGCAGCCTGAGGATCCTCATGAACCTGCGGGGTGCCGGTCACAACTACACGTTCGGGAATTTCCAGCTCGATTTCTCCGACGGTTCCCGGCAGGTCGACGGCAGCCCCAACTGGGTCACGGGCAAGCGCATCGAGCAGGTCCCGGTGGCCAAGCTTCGAGGCCGCCGGGGGGAAGGGGGCCGGTTTTACGAGGTGCACAGAACCCAGATGGAAGCCGAGCGCCACAGCTTCGGGGCGCCCCTGCAGGCTCGATACTTCAGGATCGTGTATGAAAGAGGAGTGAACATTGTCAATTTTCCGATCACCGAGCTGCAGATGTACGGCGATGGGTTTCAGCCGCGGGTGAGCCTCGAGTCACCCCTCATCGACCCGGGGGGGACGCGCACGCTGACCTCCATCGAGTGGGACGCCGACACCCCTCCGGGGACCGGCGTCTTCCTGCAGACCCGCACCAGCAGCACGAAGTCGGAGGTAAGCCATTATTACAACGGCCTCGGCGAGGAGGTGACCGCGGAGAGGTACGACAAGCTCAAGGAGCCCAACCCGAAGGTCAAACTCCCCCCCAATACTCTCAGAGGGGACATCGTCATCGAGGAGGTCATGGGCAGCGACGCCAGTGCCTGGAGCGAGCCGTACCGGGTGTCCGGCAGCCGCATCACCTCGCCGTCGCCGCGCAACTTCGTGCAGATGCGCGCCACCCTGATCTCGGACAGCCCCGAGGCCGCCGCCGCCCTGCGCAGCGTGCGACTGAAGTACTCCGACCCGCTGGCGCAGCGTTTTCTGGGGGAGGTGACCCCGGGGAGGGTCGAGTCGCTGGCGGTGGAATGGCCCTTTTCCCTGTACGTGCGGCCGGACTTCGGCCGCGGGAACCCGGGCTTCGACGGACTGCTGCTCACCGCGCCTGACGGCATGAGCCTGGATGTCTTCAGCCGCATACTCGCCGGAGCGGAGCAGGACCTGCTGGCGGAAGGAGGTCTGTCCTCCCCCTTCGCCATTGAGGGCGCCATACAGCTCGACACCTCCGAGGACAGTCTGCTGGTCGCCTTTCCCCTCATCGAACCGGAAGAGGGCATCGAGGTGCTTCGCCTCGACTTCACGGGCCGTCTGTTTTCCGTCGGCGGGCAGGTGCAGGCGTTTGCCCGCTTCGCCGGCGACGGAGAGACGGTCTGGCAGCAGGTGGACGGGGGCGATGCCGCCCGCGGCGTCGACAGCAACAGCCTGGTAGTGGTAGGGGTTCAGCAACGCCGACAGCTCATGACGGCCTTCGATATTCTACCTCCGGTCTTCACCCCGAACAGCGACGGCGTCAACGACGAGCTTGTCCTCCGTTTCGCGGTCGTTCTCGTGGGGGCAAGCCGTGCGGTGGAGGTGTCCGTCCACGACCTGAGCGGTCGGCCCGTGCGCACCCTGCGAAAACGCGGGGAGGTGGGCGCAGGTGAATACGAGCTGAAATGGGACGGTGAGGACGAGGCCGGCAGATGTGTCCCTCCCGGGATGTATGTTCTCCGCTTCCACGTCGAGGCCGACGACAAGGGCGCCGGCCTCGACCAGAGCGATGTCATCCGCACCGTCGCGGTGGTTTACTAGCCGGCAACAAGCGTGGTTTCCAGGCGGCTTGTACCAGAAAGGCCCGGGTCACACCCCTGACATCGAGCATCGAGGCAGACTGGACAGATGCCTCGCTCGCTGTCTGCAGGATCGACCGAACAGACAAATCCTCTCAACAGGCTCGCCAGAGACATGAGAATAACGGAAGTGAAACTGATCGTTCTCGAAAATCCGGAACAGAAACAGCCTTGCTTCAAACTCCGGGAAGTGCCGGGACTGTCGCGGATCCAGTACACCCACGGTGGAAAGAGCTTTGCAAGCGACAAACCTTTGCGGATGAACTTCCTGAAAGTGCAGACCGACGAAGGCATCGACGGGATCTCCACGACGACTATGACACCCGGCCAGGCCGAGGTGTTGCGAACCCAGGTTCTGGGGGAAAATCCGCTGAATCGGGAACGGCTCTATCAGCTGCTGTGGAAGGGCAACCGCTGGATGTATCAGGGGACCGCCGGCTGGGCGGGCAGCTTCGACAACTGCCTGTGGGATATCCTCGGCAAAGCGGCGGGCATGCCTGTTTGCGACCTCATCGGCCGGGTGCGCGATCGTTTCCCGGTGTACCTCACCAGCAGCGACAGCCCGCTCGAGGTGTACCTGGAGGTGATCGAGGAGGGCAGGAAGCGCGGAATCGACGCCTACAAATTCCACAGTTACAAAGGGGGCAAAGCGGACATTCCGATTTTCCGGGAGGTCCGCGACGCAGTAGGCCCTGATTACCTTTTACTCAACGACCCGGTCTGTTCCTACACGCTGCGGGAAGCCATAGAGGTCGGTCACGTGATGGAAGAGCTCGACTTCGTCTGGCTGGAAGAGCCGATGCACGAGCAGAAAGAGAATCAGTATCGGGTGCTCTGCCGGGAACTGGACATGCCGGTCATGGGAAACGAGACGCTGATGGGGGATATCGGCCTGTCGACGCAAAGACTGATATCGGGAGCCACCGACCTGCTGCGGGCAAACGCCCGTTTCGGAGCCACCCAGGTGCTGAAGATGGCCCACTTCGCCGAGATGCACGGCACAACCGTCGAGTTGAACGCCGAAGGGGGACTGTTCGGACAGGTCCATGCCCACCTGGGCTGCTGCATTGAAAACACCAGCTTCTACGAGGCGGGGCTCGACGACTTCACCGACAAGGGGGCGGTCTGGGGCATGCTCAACACCCCGGTCATCGAGGACGGACAAATCACCCCATCGACGGAACCGGGCTGGGGAGCGCAGTGGGACCGGGATCGTTTCGATCACATGACGGTCGAAGTTCACGGCGGCGGTGGTTCAGTCAGGTGACTGAATCACCCTCGGGTTCCCCCCTGGGCATTTCATACCAGGGAACTTGCATAACTCTGATATTATCTCGGTGCTGATGACAGGATCTCCGGACATGCCAGTCAGCAACTCCCAACGACCTGCCTTGAATCGAATCGACGAGTTGCCGGCGTTCCCCGAGGGGTGGTATTTCGTAGAAACCCGCGAGTCCATTCTGCGTGAGAAACTGATCGAGAAAACCTGGCTGGGGGAGGAAATCGTCGCCTGGTGCGACGAGGCAGGCCGAGTCTGCGTGGCCGACGCGGTATGTCCCCACCTGGGTTCGTACCTGGGGCCGGAGGTCGGCGGCCAGGTGTGCGACGGCCGCCTCGTCTGTCCGTTTCACGGGTTTGAGTTCGACACGACCGGCCAGTGCGTCGCCACTCCGAACGCCCCGGCTCCCAAAGCCGCGAAACTGAAGGTTTACGAGACCAGGGAGATCCTCGGCATGGTCTTCGCCTGGTTCGGCAGCGGCGGCCGTCCTCCGCACTGGCACCTTCCGGACGACCCCCCCGGCGGCCCGGAGTGGGGGAAGCCGGGATTCAGGACCCTCCGGTTCCGCGGCCATCCCCAGGAGACGGCCGAGAACTCCGTGGACCTGGGACACCTGCGCTACGTGCACGGCTACGACAACGTGAATCCGGTCGGTACGGTCACGGTCGACGGCCCCTACCTGAAGAGCTGCTTCGATTTCAAACGGGTCCGCAGGATCCTGGGGGTAAAGGACCTCGTGCACGAAACCTCGGCCGTCACCCACGTCCATGGACTGGGGTACTCCTTCGTCGAAATCCACGAGAAAACCATCGGTATGAATACTCGATTGTGGGTGCTGGCAACGCCCGTTGACGGCACTCTCATCGATCTCGCACTGGTCAGCCAGATGCGGGACATCCGCAGGCCGCGGCGGTTCATCTCGGGCCTGGGGTTTCTTCCGATGAAGCTTCGCAGCAGGCTGATGAACCGCATTCTGCTGTCACAACAGCAACAGGATGTCCTGCAGGACGTGGTGATCTGGGAGCGGAAGCAGTACCGGCCTGTCCCCAGGCTGTGTGCGGCCGACGGCCCCATAGGGCAGTACCGCCGGTACTGCCGGCAGTTCTATCCGCAACTTGAGCCGGACGGCGCCGGGGGTGAAACGGCAGAGTCCGGCGAGGTCGGGTAACTCTCGCCCGACACCTGCCGTACCTGGCCGTTTCCGTCCTGGTGGGCGGCCCCGCTGAACGATCGCCGATGCCCCTCCATTCCAAGGCGAGGACCGGCCTGTCATCCAGGCTTAAAGAGGCTTGCGAGCCAGAAAACAGTACAGCGGCGTGAAGATTCCCGCCTTGCCCCCCGCGACATAAGCCTGCGCGGTTCGATCGAGGAATCGGACCACTTCGGCGGAGCCTTTCGGAAAGAGCCGCAGCACTTCCGCCAGCTTCGATCCTGCGAGGAAGGCCTTGCGGCCCCACGGAAGCCTGCGCAAGGCGTTGCCCAACGCCCCGTGGCGACTCTCCATGGGCTTGTACCAAGGTGTGGAGGGTCCCTCCTGGACGTCCCGGTCCATCCCTTCCATGACTTGGAATCCCGCGGCTTGGAGCGCGTGATCCACTTCCCCGAAGGTGGCGATGTCCTTCAGCGCAATGCCGCGCATGAGATCCTGCTCGATGGCCCGGTGCCGGTCGTCCTGCGGATCGAACTTGTCCGTCAGACACATTTCCTGCCCCCAGAACAGGGCACCGGGTTTCAGCACGCGGAAAACCTCCTCGAAGGCGCGTTGCTTGTCCGGCGCATGGCAGGTTGACTCTATGGCATACCCCCGGTCGAAGGTGTCGTCCTCGATGGCGCTCATGTCCATGAAGCTGCAGGTCTCGAAATCGACCATGTGATCGAGCCCCGCCTCGGCGTTCAACCTCTTCGCCATTTCCAACTGGATCTCATTGATGTTGATGCCCACGACCCTGACCCCGGCCTCACGGACGACGCGGCGCATGGGGCCGCCGACCCCACAACCGACGTCGACCACCGTCATACCCTGTTGCAGCTCCAACTCGGAGATCATCGCCCGCTGGTGCCGGACCTTGGACTCCTCCAGACTCTCATGAGGCGTGAGGGGGGCGAAGTGCAGGGATTCGCCCCAGCCCCACACCATGAACCCGCTGCAGAGGTCGTAATAGTCTTTCGCTGTTTCAGTGTGGTCGTACCCCGCGCCACCTGGCTCCGCCGCCGCCCGGTCGAGCCAGCCCTCGAAGTGCCGGACCCGCCGCGCCACGGGCGATCCCCGGTACGCGTCTCTCAGCTCTCTCGAAAGCTTTCCCAGCCCCACTTCGCAGCGCCTCAGGCGGGCAGCTCGCGCCTCTGCCCGGAGATGCGGAACTTCAGCTTCTTGCTCGGTTTCAGCGACGGAAAGGGACTGAAACGGAGCTTGGTCTTGTACTTCTCCGGGGACACCTCAATAGTGAAGTAGTGCGCCAGCATCAGCAGGTTGGCCGCCAGGTGCAGCTCCATCCAGCGGGTGCCGAGACACTTGTGCGTGCCCAGCCCGTACGGGGCGTACCCGGGGTTGCGATGCTCATGGCGCGGCGGCAGGTAGCGGTCGATGTCGAACTTGCAGGGGTCGGGAAAGACGTCGCTCATGTAATGCGTGGCGGTCATGGCGATGTGGATCCGTTCCCCCATGGGCAGCTCGTGATTCTCGACCACGCAGGTATTCATCACGTTCCGAATGGACATGGAGACGATGGGGTACATGCGCAGGCACTCCATCAGGAAGCGGTGCGTCACGTCGATGTTGGCGGGGGTGAAGTCCTCTCTTTCGGGGTCGCCCTTGGCGAACAGGGCATCTGCTTCGGCCTGGATCCGGGCGTAGAGGTCGGGCTGCGACGCCATGGCGTAGACTACGAGGCTGAACGTATCCCCGAGGTACACGCTGGCGATCAGGGCCGCGGAAAAGGCGAACCGCAGGTTGGACTCCGGGAGAAACTGGGGGTCGCTCGCGTGCAAGCTGAGGTAATCGTCCACCAGGTCCCGCGGGCTGTCCGCCCGTTGGGCGGGGGTATGGACGCTCTCGACCCGCTGCATCAGTATGTCCAGGGCTTTCGCCCGGCGTCTCATGCCCGGGGTGTTCAGCGTGAACCTTGGCAGGAGCTTGGCGATGTGCACGCTGAGGGCCCGCATTTTGTAGGCCATCAGGTCGTCCATGAGGTCCTGGGTTTCGACGCCGATGAACAGCGGCGAGAGCTGCGCGTTCACCATCTCCCGGCACATGGACGTGGCGCGGTAGGAGTCCCCTACCGTCAAGCTCGCCATGTACTTGCGCCCCTGGTTGTAGAGCTGGTCCAGCTGCCCTCCCAGCCTCCCGGCGGAATAGGCCGGCGACAGGGACTTGCGAAGCCGGAAGTGATCGGCGCCGTCCAGGGCGGGCAGGACGCCGGAGGCGCCGTAGACCTTCTCGAAGTCGCTGAAGTAGTCCCTGGCTCTCAGGTACATGCGCCCCCGCTTGTGCACCCAGCGGTTTGCCTCGAGTCCGGCCAGGAAGATCATGGGCTTCGAGAAGGGAGGGCGGATCTGGAACACCGGACCGTACTCCTCCGCAAGGCTCCCGAAGAGCGCGTTCAGGTTGCCGTCTCGAACATGGGGGTTCCGCAGCAGCTTGGTGAGCGAAACCGTCGGGATCTTCCTGGCAAGGGCAGGGCGTTGAAGGGCCGGGCCGGCGAGGTTCTGAGAGACCGCAGCCGCCAGGGAGCGGCCGATCAGGTCCATCCTGCAGATGAACTCGATGCGCTCCTCCGCCTCGTCGTCGAGCTGGAATATGAAACGGAATACGTCGCAGGTATTGACGAGGCAGATAATGATGACATCTCTCGGATCGGGTATCTCGTCGGTGAAGATGACCCTGCTGATACGGGTCCTTATGAACTGGCCCTCAGTGCCCTCCTCCGACGTGCCGGACAGTTCCCCATGCCGGACGGCAGGAGCCAGTGTCCAGAATTCGCCGTCGTGGTATTCCAGGATCTTCAGGTCAACCAGGCGGTCCAGGACCGAATCGATGATCGACTCGGCACGGGGAGCGAGCCGTTCGATCCAGTACTGGGCGTTGTGTTGCCTCGGTGCGTTCGCGATTTCCTCGAGGATGGGGTCCAGGGCCGGGTTGCCCGTTTCCGACGCGTCCACGAGGAAGAGGGATTCCATGTCCGTGTCGATGCGAGATTGGAGTGAAAGCTCCGCGAGCACGGCACCGACCACGGCGCAGTTCAGGTGCCAGCCGGGTACCTGGTGAAAGTAGCCGGTCTCCTCGTTGAGGAGCATCAGGATGAGTTCCTGGGTCAGAGTCAGGGGTGGGGTCGTCAAGCCCTCGGTAGTATCAGCCATCAGCCTCAGCCTCCCTGCATCGTGAATTGCACTACGCGCTGCCGGTGCCGGAACGGCGCCCCGAAGCAATCAGACGCAGATGGATGGTGTAGAGCGCGGGAACGACCATCATGAGTATGGCCGTGGTGAAGAGGATGCCGCAACCGAGCGAGGCGGCAAAGGGGATCAGGAACTGGGCCTGGATGGCGCGTTCCAGGATGAGGGGCGTGAAGCCGAGGAACGTAGTCAGGGAAGTGAGCATGATCGGACGAAAGCGCCCCTTGGCTCCCTCCACGACCGCAGTCCTTGCCGGGACGCCTTCCCCGAGTTTCTGATCGATGAAATCGAGCATGACCAGGGAATCGTTCACCACCACCCCGCTCAGGCCGAAGATCCCCATGAAGGATACGGCGCTCAGGGCTACTCCGAGGATCCAGTGACCCAGGATCACTCCGATGAATCCGAAGGGGATCACGGCCATGATTATGAACGGCTTGGTATAGGATCGGAGGGGGATGGCGAGGAGGGCGAAGATCATGATCAGGGCGACCGCGAACCCGCGGTACAGCGCGTCCAGGGATTCGAGCTGCTGTTGCTGTTCCCCGCCGAAACTGAATGTCAGGTCCGGGTGCAGGGCGGTCAGGTCCGCGAGGATGGAATTGGCCAGGATGTCGTTGGCTTCGTCGCCTGAAATCACGGAAGCATCGACGTCCGCAGTGACCGTGACGACGCGCTGGCCGTCCTTCCGTCGAACGGCCGGCGGCGACACCCCCGGGTTCAGGGAGGCCACACTCATGACCGGGACCTCGGCCCCGCCCGGCGTGCGGACCAGGTAGCTTTCGACGTCGGTGATCGAATTCCGCTCGTCTTCGGGCAGGCGCACGTAGACCCGGACCTCTTCGCGGCCCCGCTGCACCCGGACCGCCTCGGCGCCGAAGAAGGCGGCGCGCGTTTGCCCGGCCAGCTCTTCGAGCGTGAGACCGAGTGTGCGCGCTTCCGGAAGCAGCTCGAGCTGAACTTCCGGGATTCCCGGGGTGTGGTCCGAACGTATGTCGTAGACGCCATCCACACTTCGGAGGCCTTCGACCACCGAGTCCGCGATCTCGGCGAGAAGTTCCGGATGCGGATGCGAAAGCACCGCCTCGACAGGGTTGCCCAGGTCGAAGACCTCGCTGCTGAAGGTGATGCCGCGCACGTACGGCAGCACACCCACCTCCTCCCGCCATGCCTGCACGACCTCTCCGGTGGAGATCTCTCTCTGTTGGGCGCCCAGGAGCTTGAACTCGATGGTGGCGATATTGGCTTGCGGGTTGAGGGTGGGCTCCGGATTGAGCCCGCCCTCGAGTCTCGAGCCCAGCCCGACGGTCACCGTCACGCCGGTCAGCAGCGGCGACGCGTCCCCGGGCCGGCCGCGCGAGAGTCGTTCGATGACCCGGTTGCCCGCGGCCTCCAGTTCCTGCGCCACCTCGTACGTCCTCGGAGCGGTCGCCCCGTCGGGCATCTCCAGGACGACCGTCGCGATATCCCCCTCCACGTCAGCGGCCAGCGTGGTAGGAACGATCCCGGCGGGCAAAAGGGAGATGCTCAGCACGAGCATTCCCACGGCCCCCGCCATCGTCACTCCGGGCTGGGCCGTGGCGAACCTCAGGGCCCGGTCCAGGGGCCCTTGCACGAACCTGTTCAGCAGCGCGTCCACGCGCCCCTGCAGCCCCGCGAAGAACCGGTCGAAGGCATTGGCCGGCACCCACTCCGGGCCGTGCAGGTGGGACAGGTGGTTGGGCAGCACCAGCAGCGATTCGACCAGGGAAACCAGCAGCATGGCGATCATGATGATCGGCAGGGCCCGCCACACGTCGCCGATGCCGCCGGGGATGAACAGCAGCGGGACGAAGGCCACCACCGACGTGAGGACTGCGAACGTCAACGGCACCTTTATCCGCCGTACCCCGCGGATCGCGGCCGTGACCCCGGGTGTTCCCCGCTGGCGTTCGTATCGAATGTGCTCGGCCACGACGATGGCGTCGTCGACGACGATCCCTATGGCGAGGACGAAGGAGAACAGGCTGATGGTATTGATCGCCACGTCGAATGCCATCATGACGGCGAGGGCGCCGATACCCGAAACGGCGAGGCCCACGGCGACCCAGAGCGCGAGCCGGATTTCGAGAAACAGGCTGAGCGCGATCAGCACCAGCAACATGCCCAGGATCCCGTTCTTGAGGAGAAGATCGGCGCGTTCCTCATAGACCTGGGATTCGTCGTTCCACATGGTGATGCCGACGCCGTCCGGCAGGGCCGGGATCACCTCGTTCGCCAGGTGCTCGCGGACGGTGGTGGCCACGTCCATCACGTGCTCGCCGCCGGCCCGGTAGACCTCGACGAAGACCGCGGGATGGTTCTGGTGCCGCACGATCAGGTCGGCTTCCTGGAAACCGTCGCGGACCTCGGCGATATCGCCGAGGCGCACGACCGTGCCGTCACGGCCGCTGAGAAGGACGATCTCCTCGAAGTCCTGCTGGTCGTAGTTCTGGCCGAGGGTGCGCACCCGGACCTGGGATTCCCGGGTATCGATGCTGCCGGCCGACAGGTCCAGGGAACTGCGGCGAATGGTGCCGGCGATGTCGGTGAGCGTGAGTCCGAGGGCCCGCAGGCGGTGAAGGGGAACCTCGATGGAGATCTCGTAGCTCCGGACCCCGCTGACTTCCACCTGGGAGACGGAGGGGAGCGTGGTGAGGTCGTCCTCGATCTGGTACGCCAGTTCCTTCAGCGAGCGCTCGGAGACGTCGCCGTGGACGATGAGCCGCATAATGCTCATGCGGTTGTCCATCTCCCGGAACCGCGGACGTTCGGCGCCGGCCGGGAAGGACGGTATGCGACTGACCGCAGACTCGATATCGTCCAGGGCCCGGGCCATGTCGGTGTCGTAATCCATCTGGACCCGCACCGAGGCCATGCCCGGGGCCGCTACGGACTTGACCGCCTTCACGTCATCCAGCCCGCTGACCTGGTCCTCGATCTTTACGACGATCGACTCCTCGATCTCCTCCGGCGTGGCGCCGGGATAGGCCATGGAGACTTCGATATGGTAGAAGGACTGGGTCGGCCAGGCTTCGCGCTCGATGGCGGTGAGCGACACCAGTCCCGCGGCGATGATTGCCCACATCAGCAGGTTGGCGGCGACGCCGTTGCCCGCCATGTAGGCGAGCGGTCCGGGCCGTTCCCCGTGGAAATCGTCGTTGGGACTCATGGCGAGGGGTCCGCCCCGGTCCTGACGAGCATGCCTTGGGTGGCGAACTGGATCCCGCCGGTGATCACCGCCCCGCCGCTTCCGAGGCTGCCGGTCGCGAATACCCGGTCGTCCGCCCGCTGCAGCACCCGTACCGGAACGATGCTCACGACTCCGCCCTCGTCGACCATCCAGACCTCGTCGCCGGCGCGCAGGGCAGCCCGCGGCACCTCGAAGTAGCCATCGAGCTCGAGGCCCTGGATTTCCACCTCGACGAACTCACCCACCAGCAACGGCGGGTTGCCCCCGGGGACGCCTGCCCCGCCAGCCGGAACGCTCGCGGAAAACGGGTCCGGCACACGCACGATCACGTCGATGGTGCGCGTCTGTTCGTCGAGGGACGCCTCGCCCCGATCGACGAAACCTTCCCAGGAAAAGCTCTCCCCGCCGTAGCGGGCGACCACCCGGGCGGCCACCTTTCGGTTCCCGTCGCCTGCCTCGAGTTGCCACAGCCCCGGGATCAGGGCGGCGTCGGCGTCGGACAGGGACACGACCACTTCCACGGCATCGGCGGAGAAAAGCCGCCCGACCGGCTGGCCGGGGCTCACGACCTGCCCCGCGTCAACGGACTCCTCGCGCACGAAGCCGTCGAAGGGGGCCGTCACCCGGGTTCGCGACAGGGCGAGGTTCGCCTCGGCAAGGCGGGCTTCGTCGCGGTCCATGGCGGCGCGGGCGGCTTCGAGCTGGGGTTCTCTCAGAGTCAGGGGATTTGCCGCGGCCGATGCCGTATCTCCCCGGCTGCCGGAGTAAAGCTCGTACTGGCCGCGGGCGATGGCGGCCTGTTCCTCTTCCTGAAGCAGGGCCACCCGCCGGGCGGCGAGATTGGCCTTTGCCTCCCGCACCCGGTACTGGTATTCCGCTTCCTCGATGCGGAAGATCGCCTGGCCCTTCCCGACCCGTCCCCCGCTGCGGAATCCCGGATGCACCCAGACGACCTTGCCGCCGACTTGCGGAGTGATTGCGATCTCCGCGCTCGGCCTCACCGTACCGGCTCCGAATACCGGTATGGGACCGGTCCCGGCCTTGACCAGCCCGGTCTGCGCGAACGGGACCGGCGGCGGCGGCTCGGTGCGGGCCGGCTCCGGCGCCAGCGAAACGAGAAAGGCCGCCAGGCCGACGGAGACCGCGATTATGGCGGCGGCAACGATCAAGCTGCGTATGCGGGACATGGGGGTTTACTCCGTGGAGGTCGGAAGAGAACGGGGCGGGGCGGCCGGGGCTGCTTCGCTCTGGCGGACGGTTTCCCCTTCGTCAGCGGTCCACGAACCTCCGAGCGCGCGGTGCAGGGCAAGACGGGCATAACCCAGGTCGCGCTCCGCGGCCGTCAGTGCGGACTGTGCGCCTAGGAGGGTGTGGGCCGCGGTCAGGAAAGCCTCGTAGCCCCCCACGCCGGAGAGGTACCGCTGCTCCTGCAAGGCCGATTCGGCCCGGGCCTCTTCCGCCAGGGATGCGAGCAGCGAGTGGCGCCGGCGGCTCGCTTCCAGACCCGCAAGGGCGGCTTCGACCTCGCTTACCGCGGTCACCACCGAACGCCCGTAAGCCGCGGCGGCTTCGTTCAGCCGGGCCTCCGCGAGGGCGACATTGCCGCGCAGCCGCGCCCCCTGAAACACGGGGCCGAGCAGGTTCAGGCTGAGATTGCGGAACCATTGGTCGGGGTTGAACAACTCACCCGACTCCGTGCTCTGCAGCCCGATGGAGCCGGACAGGGACAGCCTCGGCAGCAGCTCGGCGCGGCGGGCGCCGACCGAGTAGCGCGCCGCTTCGACCCGCTGCCTGGCGGCGCTGACGTCGGGCCGCTGCACAAGGAGATCGGCCGGAATCCCCGCGGGAACCGGTTCGAGGGTTGGGGAAGGCTTCATGGATTCCGGCATCAGGTCTGCAAGTTCCGCGCGGAAACCTCCCAGGAGCACCCGGAGCCGCCCCTCCGCATCCGCCAGCACAGCTTCGATCTGCGGCAGCTCGGCCTGCGCGTTGCGCAGGTTCCGCCGCGCCGTGCGGAGGGGGGTCAGATCGGTCAGCCCGCGGCCGTAACGGGACCCGGCCAGCGACTCGCGGTGCTGCAGGATTTCCACGATTTCGCCTGCCAGCCTCCGCTGGCTGCGCAGGTTGACGATCTCCAGGTAGGTGCGCACGGTTTCGGCGAGCACACCCATGCGGGCAGCGAGGTAGTCGGACTCGGAGGCCAGCCGCTCGGCTCCGGCGGCGCGCCCGTCGTTGCGGTTGCGGCCCCAGAAATCGAGCTCGTAGGCGAATTCGGTGCCGATGTGCCAGGTGGTCAGGCCGAGCCTGTCGGGGATGTCGATTCCGGATGCGCTCAGGGCGTCCGGGCCCAGGCCAACCTCGTCCAGTTGCGCGCCGATACCCGCATTGGCCGGTGTGTCGAAGTCGGTGACGCCGACCGAAGGCTGGAGCAGCGGAAACACCGGCGCCCTCGCTATCCGTTCCCGCGCCCTGGCCTGGTCGACCCGGGCGACCGCTCCGGCGAGGTCGAAGTTCGAGGCGAGCACCTCCTCGATTATCCGGTCGAGGACCGGGTCGGCGAAAGCCTTCCACCACTCAAGAGGTTGGTGGGAACCAGGTTGGTGGGAACCGTCGATTTCACTTCCCGCAAACTCGCCGGGGAGTTTTTCAATTGAATCGAGAACCGGAGGGTTCCGGCCCGGTGCGAGAGAGCAGGCGGAGACGAGAAAGGCAATGAATGCCGGATAAAGCCTTCCTCCAGGTCTGATAAGGACCCGCATTTCCAATCAGCTCGGTGAAGGGATGCAGCGGCTCATCAACAGCCTGGCCTCCAGCCAACCGCTGTCAGCGGGAAGTCAATGCCAATTCGGATTTCCGGGGCTCGCATGACAGGAATCCTCCCTGTGGCACACCGCCTCGAACTCCGGCGGGAATGGAAGGGGCGTCGATTTCCCCGGCATTCCGGGGTCCGACCGCCCCAGGGACCGTCTCGGACTGTGAGTCCACCGCAAGCTTGGGGGAGAACCAAAGATAGTTTATCGACGCTGGGTTGGTTACCGCCGAAGCGGACCGTCGCTCAGGGGCCGGTGCGCGCGCAACCAGGCAGGGCACCCCGGTGGCCGGGTGGCCGCGACGGCCGATCGCCTGCTACGAGCTTTTGCGGGTGCAGAAAGAGCCTTCGCGGTCGAGGTGGCGGACGAAGGTTCCGGGTCCGTTGAGGCTGACCGGCGAGGTGTGGATTCAGAGATCCCGCGGTGAGTTGAGGCCGGAACTCTACTCCGACAGGCTGGCCTTGATGCGGCCCCAGGTGACCCATTCGGCCGCGGTGCCCTCCGTACCGCCGTCGGCACCCAGAAGGATCCCGTGCGCCCACAGGTCAGACACTAAAATTCCCTCTCCCCATGAGTCGTCAGGTCCGGACAAGGCGTGATAACGGTCATCCTCTAACGGGTCCGTGTCAGAGTCCGAAATCCCCATGGAAAAACCTATCGTTTTGCCGGCGTAAAGGTCGGATACCAGGCTGTTCTCCGGGGAGTCCGGAATCAACCTGTCAAACGGGGTGACGTAAAACTCGACCGCGTAGAAGACGGGCTGACTGTCCAGTACGCTCCCGCTGCCATCGGCGTACGGTACCTGTTGCACCCAGGGATAATCGAGACCCACCAAACTCAGAAAGACGTTGCTGCCGTTTTCATGGTTTTCGGCAACCGCCCAATACGCTTGCGCCTGTTCCATTCCGGTTTCGACTACCGTCCCACCACTCCTGTCGCCGTCGACCAACAATTGAACGGTTCCTTCGGCAGGCTGCCAAAATGGAGGACGATCGGCGGGAGCCCAATCAGGAGGATTATCCGGCCACATTCCTACGTAGATATCGTCCACGATCTCGGCGGCCACGAACAGGTGGTTGCCTGCATCGTGCCAGGCAAGCCAGACGCGAAAGTCGAAGGACGACGGGTCGTACTCCGGATAGGATGGGTGAGTGGCGAAATCCAGTGCCGTCAAGGCAGGTTCGCCGAGTACCTCCGACCAGTCGTCAACCGAACCGTCCCTGATGTCGATGTGCGCCCGCATCTCGTCGGTCAGCTCCCTGATCGGATAGACGCGGTCCGACCACTGGGCATCGAGAGCAATCGTCGGGAGCAGGATAAAAAAAGCGTTTCGGAACGAAAGGAATTGCATTTGAACTCCACCTTTGATCTGTAACCCTGTGTTGAAGCAGCGGGACAAGAAGGAATGAAAAAGAACCTCGGCCACACTCCAGAAGTACTGCATGATCGGAGAATGGCCGAGGTCAGTTACGACCATGCTGTCGACTTTGACGCTAATCGGGACTCCCCGAAGTCAGTAGCATTGGCAATACGAGCCGCTCTCGTTCATGATGAACTCCCCACGAAACCGGTCCGGCTCGTGAGAAGCTCACCCGCCTGCTCGATTGCGCTCAAGATACGCTCCCCGGTGGTAGCCCAGGGGGCCAGAGAGCATGAGAAGATCTTTCATTTTTTCATCCTTTCATTTGGATGAGGTTTGTGATTGGAAAGCATGGGACACCCGGGACGGCTTGCCTCTTACTTCCCTGGAAATTTCGCGCGAACCCTACGCCGCGTCCGATCAGCTTCACCTCCAGTCCGCGAAGTAAGTTCCGCGAAGTAAGTGAGAAGATCACCTCGACTTCGCGGATCGCCCAGGCGCTCACCGAATGGTGAATCGAGGCGGGCAGCAATCCAAATTGACAGTCTCGGCGCGAATCCCATAGACTTGCCGGGAATCGCAGCCGGGGCCCCGGACATCCGCCCGCGGCCAGCTTCCAAACAGAAGAAGAAAGAGGACCCTTGAACCCCAAATTCGAATCCGTTTCCGAACGCTACAAGGCCGCCCACCCGCGTTCGCGAGAGTTGTTCGAGCGCGGCCGCAAGGTAATGCCCGGCGGTGTGAAGGGGGCCTATTTCTACCCGCCGTTTCCCCTGTCCCTGGAGCGTGGCGAGGGCCAGTACCTGTGGGACGTCGACGGCCACCGCTACCTCGATCTCGCCAATCACCACACCGCGCAGGTGCTCGGGCACAACCACCCCGCGGTCGTGGCGGCGATCGCAAGCCAGATGAATCGGGGGATAGCTCTCGGGGCGAGCATGGGGAACGAGGTCGAGATGGCCGAGGAGATGTGCCGCCGCGTCGCCTCCCTGGACCGCGTCCGCTTCTGCAACTCCGGAACCGAGGCGACCCTGCACGCGGTGCGCCTCGCCCGGGAGTTCAGCGGCAGGCCGAAGATCGCCAAGTTCGAAGGCGGGTACCACGGCAACCACGACGGCGTCGAGATCAGCGTAGCCCCTCCCCTTGACGAAGCCGGGCCCGCCGATGCCCCGGTGGCAGTGCCCGGGGCCGGGGGCATGGCCCCTGCCGCCGCCGAGGCAGTGGTGATCCTCCCCTACGACGACGAGGAAGCCGTGGAGCGGATCGTCGCCGCCCACGCCGGCGAGCTGGCCTGCATCATGCTCGACCCGAAGGCGGGGGTCATGCCGCAGCGGCCGGAGTTCATCCGCGCCGTCGAGGCGACCGCGAGAAAACACGGTCTCATCCTCCTGTGCGACGAGATCGTCGGTTTCCGCGTCGGCACCGGCGGCATCCAGGAGCAGTTCGGGATCCGGCCCGACCTAAGCACGTACGGCAAGATCGTCGGCGGCGGCTTCCCGGTCGGGGCGTTCGGGGGCCGGCGCGACATCATGGACCTGACCGACAACTCCGAAGGGCCGGCGCGGGTCTTCCAGAGCGGCACCCACAGCGGCCACGCCCTGGTGATGGCCGCCGGCAGGGCGACCCTCGAGCAGCTGACCCCGGAGGCTTTCGCCCACGTGAACGGATTGACCGAAAGGCTTTGCGCCGGGGTCGGGAAGGAACTGGAGCGCGCCGGCATCCCCGGCGTGGCCCTGCGCGACGGATCGGTGTTCAGCATATACTTCACCGCGGAGCAGCCGCGCTGCTACCGCAGCCTGGCCCGCATCGACAAGGAGCTGAACGCCCCGGTGTTCCTGTCGCTGTTGAACCAGGGGTACTTCCTCAGCCACAACATCGGCATGAACGCCGTCTCGCTGCCGGCGCAGGCCGCCGACATCGACGGTTTCATCGAGGCCTTCGGCAGGGCGCTGGCCGAAGTCGGGTAAGGGTCCCGGCGCCAACACACAGGGAGCAATCGGAGCCATGGTACGGGTAGGGATCATCGGACTGGGCGGCATCGCCACCTCGCACTGCGACGCCATCTCCGGCCTCGACGGCGTCGAGGTCGTCGCCGTCGCCGACCTCTTCGAGGAGAAGCGGGTCGAGTACATGGAGAAGTACGGAATCCCGCGAGGCTACTCCTCGCATACCGAGCTGCTCGAGCACGGCGAGGTTGACGCCGTGGCGGTGGTCCTCGGCCACCAGCTCCACCACCGGCTGACCGTCGACGCCTGCAACGCCGGCAAGCACGTGCTGGTCGAGAAACCGATGGCCATCTCCCTGCAGCAGTGCGACGACATGGTCGAAGCGGCGCGGGCCAACGGGGTCAAGCTGATGGTGGGCCTGTCGCAGCACTTCTACCCCACCAGCGTCAAGGCGAAGGAGATCCTCGACTCCGGGGAACTGGGGCCGGTCGTCACCGCGGTGAGCTACATGTCGAAGAACTGGAGCGGCCGCACCCGCCGGCCCCAGTACCGCAGCCGCTTCCACGGCGGCGGCATGTGGCTGACCAACGGCGTCCACGTCGTCGACCGCCTCACCTGGGTAATGGCCTCGCAGGCGGTCTCGGTGTCGGCGGCGATCGGCACGCGCGCCCACTACCAGGCGGCCGACGATGCGGCCACCGCCTTCATCCGCTACAAGAACGGCCTCGGCGGGGTCGCCGTCGCCGTGGGCTTCGCCGACGGGGCGCCGAACTTCGAGTGCCAGGTGATCTGCGCCAACGGAACCCTGCGCTTCAACCAGCACGGCGGGGACGGCAAGTACGTCCGGGTCGGCCGCGGCGACCGGTGGGAGGAGGTGCCGTTCGAGGACGCCCCGCACGAAATGCACCACGAGTGGAAGAGCTTCGCCGAGGCGATAGAGAGAGACATCGAGCCCCCGGCGCACGGCGAGTACGGCCGCCACATCATGGAGATCCTGTTCGCCGCGGAGAAGTCGGCGATCACCGGCCGGGACGTCCTGCTCGACAGCGGCCCGGGGTGGAGCCACCAGACCTCGGGCTCCCCCACCACCATCGAGCACGGCTGGATTTAGACCTTATGTATTGACCGGGGACAAAAAGGACCTCCCCGATCTCGATGTTCGCGGATTGCCTTTGGGGAGAGCGATCTCCCCGGAGACGAAGCACGCCGCGAGGCGGTTTGCGGTTCAATGAAATCCTCATCCGGTGCATTTCCCCTCGATCCCGGTTCACGACATTGTCTACGCTCGCCGTACACCCTCGGTACGACTCGCTGGGGCGCCCTGTGAGCCGGGCGCCTCCGCATCCCGATTCTGTCAATCTATCTCTGCGGGACTCCGGACAGAGGCAGCTCGGCGACGAAGAAAGGTCAGGCAGCAGCCAACCCGCGAATACCAGAGTGATGACCGTCGTATTATCCGTTCCTCCCGGTTAAAGCCACGGGAGAAGGCAGACCGGCAAAAATCAAAGCGTGAACCCGGATTGGAGTTCTCTGCTATAGCTTGCAGAGGGTCAATACATACCAGTGTCCTGTCCCATCAATTCCTTGCAATTCACCTTGCAATTCTTCCGCCGATCCATTTGAGGGGAAAAATCGCGGTTAAATGAAATCCTCATCCGGTGCGATTTTCCGCCTCAATCCCGACTCCCGGCGTTGCCTGCGCTCGCCGTACACCCTCGGTACGGCTCGCTGAGGCGGCTTGTGAGTCCGGGCGCCTGCGCCCGTTGTCGGGACAACCCATTCTGTCACATAGTGCTTATAGTACTTCGGTGTTCATTGCCGTCAGACATGTGAAGGCCTTGAGAACCGCCACGGGAGAACGAAAAACGAATGTCGAGGATAAGTGATTCGAAAACGCCCGATTACAAAAACTCCCCCTTCGGTCCGATTCAGGCGGAAACCGTCTGTTGCGGGGCCGTTGCTTTGCCTGTTGCGGAGGTGATCCGGACAGTGGAGGAGGAAGCCCGCCGTTTCCTGCGCGAGTTCGTTGTGGCGCTGATCAGGCCTGCGCACGGGTCCGTCAGCCGCTTCGCGGCAAAGCGTTCCGGAGGGAGTGTGGAGCCGGATGGGCGCGTTCACGCCTACATGAAAGGATCGCCGCGCCCCCCGGAGGACCAGGAGCCCGAGAAAAGGGTCGAGGTGCCGGCGAAACTCTGGAGCCTGCTGGACGAGATTCCCCGGGAAAGCCGCCGGATCTTCGTGCTCTTCCATATCGAGGGGAGCTCATGCGAGGAGATCGCGCGCTTTCTCGGGCTGGCGGAGGAGTCGGTGAAAGCGCATCTGTCGAGGGCGGAAGGCCACGTGCGGGAACGCGCCCCCTGGATCAAGCTGGCGGAGCTGACCGTGAGCAGGGCGCGCCACCAGCGGCTTCTGCAGCAGATAGTGGACTCATTGCGGAAGATCCCGGGGTGGTTGCTGCGCCGTGAGCGGCAGAGGGGTGCCAACAGGGAAAACGGCGAGCCGCAGGAGTAGGCGGGGCGGGTGCCCGGACCAGTTCAGGCCCGGGCGGACCCCGCGGCGCGCAGCACACCGTCAAGCGCCCGCGTCTCCTCCTTCCGGAGGTTGGCCACGCGGGCGAGCGAGCGGTCCAGCAGCTTCAGGTCCTGCTTCATGCGGCAGCGAATCATCAGCAGCCGCAGGTGGGAGGCCCTGGCTTCGATTTCCCGGTAGCGGGCCGACAGGGCCAGCGAAGGGTCGAGAAAGCCCTTCCTCTCGAAGTACTCCAGCCGCGACACCATGACCTTCTTGTGCTCCCAGAGCACGTGGAAGGGGATGATGTCGAATTCCCGGCGCCCCCGCAGAACCTCCTCCATCCACCACTGAAGGCAGCCGTAGGTTTCGACTCCGAAGGTCAGGTCTTCCCGTTCGGGGACCGGCTGTCCGAGGGTGTAGACCTTGTTCGGGAAAGTGAGGATGCTCGCAAACCGCGACGGCGTCCTCGCGGAATTCGCGTAATCCTCCAGCATTTCCAGGGCCGCTCCGAAGTCGAGCTCGAAGCGGGCCTCGCGGTTGTATCGAACCAGCCAGACCCTGTTGGACTCGACGTTGCTCAACCGTTTGCTGTACATGCAGCGCCGCAGGTCGGCGCGCGATCCGACCCCGTCGAATCTGCGCGGTCCGGTATCGCTCTCGCCGTCACTTCCCCGGTCCCGATCCCCCGTCTCCAGGGGCTCGAGGCCGACGGCGAACGCCTCCTCCAGTTCGGTAAAGGTCACCCGGGAGGATCGGTACTCCCCGTTCGCAAGGTACCCCGCCGCCCGGAAAAGGCCGCGGCCGCGGTCGTACCCGTGGACGAGCAGGCTGTGCATGAAGTGGCGGCGGCGGTAGGAGGTCCTCCCGGGCAGATAGAACTCGTCAACCGTCAGTCTCGCGTAGTAGCCTTCGTCGATGCTCTCGATCAGGAACGGGACGGCGCTGCCGTATCCCCCCTCGATCAGGGTGCGGCCGATCCACTGGGCGTCGAGAAAGGGACAGGCGAAGCCGCTGCCGCTGTAGCCGAGGGGGCTGTAGAAGTCGAGCGGCATCCACCCGGGGTCGCGGTCGAAGACCAGTTGGGTGTAGTTGCCGCCGAACAGCCAGGGCAGGTAGATGTCGTCGGTCGCGAGGATGGAGAAGAGGAATGCGTGCCGGAGATACCCTCTCACCGGCGGATCTTCGTTGAGCGGAAGTACGGCCGTTTCCGCCATGGGGAGCCTCCTGCGCTGCGGATGGATTTCGGGTGAGAGCGCTATCCATCAGACGCATCCGGGGGTGTGTGTACTAGCGCCGTTTCAGCGGTCGCCAGGACGGCCGGGCGCCTGCTGCCTGGTTTCCCGGAAAGAATGAGGGGCCTCCGCAAGTGCCTGCCGGGGTATGTCGGAGCAAGGACGGGGGTAACTGTGCCGGGATGCCGCGGGGAACGAATTCACGGAATTGCGCGCGGAAGGGCTAGGTGTCCCGTCGCAGAGATAGATTGACAAAATTGGGATGCCGAGGCGCCCGGCTCACAAGGCGCCTGAGCGAGTCGTACCGAGGGCGTACGGGGAGCGAAGGCAACGCCGTGAGCCGGGATGGATCGGCGTCCCAATGTCGAGATATTTCTGCGACGGGGCACTAGCACTTCCAGCCGCTGGCACGTCTACAGGGAAGGCGAAGCGGCCGCATCCGCATGTCGGCCGGCCTCGTTCCACCCGCCCGAAGGAGCGTCCGATCCATGACACCAGCACCTGGCTCCCTCCAGTTGCCCTTCCAGGCCCTCACCGGGGCGGGGATCAGGGTCGCTGTCGTCGACAGCGGTGTCGACCCGGCGCATCCGCGCATCCGGGTGGCCGGCGGGGTGGCCATGTCAGTCGGCGGGGACGGGCGGATCGAGCAGATCGGGGAGATCGCCGACAAGGCGGGGCACGGCACCGCCTGCGCCGGGATCATCCTCAAGAAGGCGCCGGCCGCCTCTATCTACAGCGTGCGCATCTTCGACGAATCCCTCAGCGCCGACGGCAGCGTCCTGGTCGCCGCCCTGCGCTGGTGCCTCGACGAGGAAATGGACGTCGTCAACCTCAGTCTCGGGACCACGGACGCGAGCTTTCGCCGTCCTCTCACCGAGGCGGCCCGGGAGGCTGCCCGCGCCGGAGTCATCCTGGTGGCCGCCGAGCACAACGAGGGGCTCGAGAGCTACCCGGCGGTGCTGCCCGACGTCATCGGGGTGGCCGGCGGCAAGGTCCCCGGCCGCTACGGGTTCCACTACCGGGAGGGCAAGCCGATCGAGTGCGTCGCCCGCGGCGACGAGCAGCGGCTGTGCTGGCTGCAGCCGCGCGAGGTGATGACCGCGGGCACCAGCTTCGCCGCCCCCCATGTCAGCGGCATCGTCGCCCTGATCAGGGAGGCTTCGCCAGAAGCCGGCCTCGAGGAGGTGCGGGAGATCCTGAAGGCGAACGCCCTGGACGAGGAGGTTCGCCCTCCCCGGGACAAACCGGGCCGGCGCCCTTCGGCGGGAGCCGTCCGCGACCGGGCCGGGGTTGCCAACCCGGTGGCGGGACCGGCTCCCCGGGAGAGCACCTCGCATGTCGAGGGCGGCGGCTGCCCGGACTGGATCCACAAGGCGGCCCTGTACCCCTTCAACAAGGAGATGCACAGCCTGGTCCGGCACCTGAAACACCTCGACTTCGAGGTCGTGGGCATCGCCGATCCCGCCGGCAAGGGGCTGGCGGGCAAGGACGCCGGCGAGGCCCTCGGGCTGCCCCCGGTCGGGATCCGCATCTGCCCGAAGCTCGGGGATGCCCTGGGCGGCGCCGATACCCTGATCCTGGGGTACGTCGACGAGCTGGGCCGCATCGGCAGGCGGGACGTCCTGCGGGAGTCGGTCGGGGCCGCACTTGCCGCGGGGCTGCACGTCTTCAGCTTCCTGCCGGTCCTGCCGGCGAAGTACGGGGACCTGCACGCCGAGGCCCGGCGCCGCAACCTGAAGATCGCCTACCCGGGGGTCGACAACGCCGAGGTCGAGGCGCTGCTGCGCCGGTCGAGCCGGTACGGTGCCGTCGACATCCCGGTGCTGGGGGTGTTCGGCACCAGCTCGCAGCAGGGGAAGTTCACCCTGCAGCTCGCCCTGCGGCGGCGCCTGCAGAAGGCGGGGTACGCGGTCGGCCAGGTCGGCACCGAGCACCACTCCGCCCTTTTCGGCATGGACTTCTCTTTCCCGATGGGGTACGCGTCGCCGCTCGAGCTGCCGCTGCAGTGGTACGCCCCCTTTCTCGACGCCAGGATGCGGGAGATCGCCCACCACAGGAAGCCGGACATCATGCTGGTGGGGTGCCAGTCGGGGACGATCCCCTACGCCATCGAGCACCCGTCGACCCATACCATTACCTCTCTCGCCTTCCTGCTCGGCACCAGGCCGGACGCCGTCGTCCTGGTGGTCAACAGCATCGACCCCGAGGAGTACGTCGCGGACACCATCGCCTGCCTGCGCGGACTGGCGAAGGCGCCGACCATCGCCCTGGCGATGAGCGACAAGGAGAAGCACATCCGCGCCGCCTACGGGCGCAGCTGGATCACCCCGCGCCAGATGTCGGCCGGGGAGATCGACAGCAACCTGCGCCGTCTCGAAGACCGCTTCGGCATCCCCGCCGCGGCGATCCTGTCGCGGGCGGGGGAAGGCCGCCTGGTCGAGACCGTCGTGGCCCATTTTTCACAGGATCCGGAGCAGGAGAATGCCGGAACGGGAAGAGACGAGAAAGCGGGTTAAGCGGACGATCGCCGCCACCCTCGGGCTCGACATCGATCCGGAGGAAATCCCGGACGGCGAGCCCCTGTTCGGGGACGGCGGCGCCTCGTCGGTCGCCTCGCTCGAGCTGATCGCCGGCCTGGAGGAGGAGTTCGGCTTCGAGATCGACGACGAGGAGCTGCGCATCGAGCTGTTCGAGACCTGCGACGCTATCGTCGACTTCGTAATGGCAAAGCTCGGGGCCGCGGCTCAGGAACGGTCCGAGGGCTGACCGCCCCTCCTTTCGTCGGAAGCCACGAGGCCGTCGAGGATGGCTATCGAGCGCCGCGCGTGGCCGGCGACATGCTGCTCGTGGGTGACGAGGATGACGGTGTTTCCCTCGGCGTGCAGGTGGTCGAAGAGGCCCATGATCTCCTCCCCGGTGCGGCTGTCGAGGTTGCCTGTCGGCTCGTCGGCGAGCAGCAGCGACGGCTCGTTGACCAGCGCCCGGGCGATGGCCACCCGCTGGCGCTGTCCCCCGGACAGCTCGGCGGGCCGGTGGTCCATGCGGTCGGCGAGGCCGACGCGCTCGAGGGCGGCCTCGGCCCTTTCCCGTCTCTGGCGCCGCCGCGTCCCGGCGTAGACCAGGGGCAGCTCGACGTTGTGGAAGGCGCTGGAGCGGGGCAGCAGGTTGAAGGTCTGGAAGACGAAGCCGATCTGCTGGTTGCGCACGTCGGCCAGCTCGTTGGGGTTCATCTCCGAAACGTCGGCGCCGTTGAGGCGGTAGGTGCCGGCGCTCGGGGTGTCGAGGCAGCCGACGATGTTCATCAGCGTCGACTTGCCCGAGCCGGAGGGGCCCATGATTGCGGCGTACTCTCCCCCTTCGATCTCGAGGTCGACGCCGCGCAGGGCGCGCACGTCCTCGGCCTCCATCTCGTAGACCTTCTCGATTCCCTTCAGGTCGATCAGCATCGCCGTCACTCGAAGCCGAGGGCGGCCACCGGGTCGAGCTTCGAGGCCCGGGCCGCCGGGTAGATGCCGAAGAAGAGGCCGACCGCCGAGGAGATGCCCAGGGCGATGGCGATCGAGGCCGGGGAGACCGCGCTGGGGTAGGGGATGTCGGAGTAGCGCCCGATCACCGCCGAGATCCCCTCGCCGATCCCGAACCCGGCGGCGATCCCCAGCAGCCCTCCGAAGAGGCTGAGCACGACCGCCTCGATGACGAACTGCAGGAGCACCGCCGAAGGTTTGGCGCCGATCGCCTTGCGGATGCCGATCTCGCGGGTGCGCTCGGTAACCGACACCAGCATCATGTTCATGATGCCGATGCCGCCGACCAGCAGGGAGATGCCGGCGATGCCCCCGCTGACCAGCTTCATGACCAGGATCGTCTGCTCGATCTGGCTGATGAGGTTCGCGGGACTGTCGATCTCGTACTCCATCCGCCCCCCGTACTTCTCCTGCAGGGCGGCGACGATGGCGGCGCCGAGACGCGGAACCTCCTCGGCGGAGGCGGCGACGGCGACGACCCCGGAGATCTGGCGGGTGCCCAACAGCCGCTGCATCGCCGTGGTCGCCGGCACGAAGACGATGCTGCTCCACTCCTGTCCGAACAGGGTTCGCTCCTCCATGACCCCGGCGACCGCGTAGCGATCGCCGTTGAGCTTCACTTCCCGGCCGACGGCCGGGGCGCGGCCGAACAGCGCCTCCTTGGCCTGCATGCCGAGAACGCAGACGCTGCGGGCGGCGCTGACGTCCCGGGGCAGGAGGAAGCGGCCCTCGCCCGCCCTCCAGTCGTAGGCCTCGGCGTAGGCCGGCACCGTGGCCTCGAGCTGGCCTTCCCAGGTCGCCTTGGCGTAGCGCATCCGGGCGCCGGCGGTCAGCATCGGCAGGACCGCCTCGATGCGGTCGGAGACCCCCTTGACCAGGGCGACGTCCTCCATCGCCATCGGCCGGAACCGGTGGTTCTGCACCCAGCGCCCGTCCCTGAGCATCCACTCACGGGGCCGGACTTCCAGAATCCGGTCGCCGAAGATCTTGCCGAACTCGCCGACCACCATGCGCCGCATCCCCTCGCTGATCGAGACGATGCCGACCACGGAGCCGACCCCTATCAGGATGCCGAGCAGGGTGAGCATGGAGCGCAGCTTGTGGGCCCAGACCTGGCCGAAGGCGATGCGCAGCGACTCGAGCAGGATCATTCGTAGCGCAGGGCCTCTACCGGGTCCATGCGCGCGGCGCGGAAGGCGGGGTAGACCCCGAAGAACACGCCGATGCCGCAGGCGGCTCCCACGGCCCAGAGAACGGATTGGAGGGTTACGACGCTGGAAAAGGGGGAGCCCGGGGCCAACAAGTGTATGACCGCCTCGATGGCGGCCCCGAAGCCGATGCCGAAGGCGGTTCCGAGAACGGCCCCCGCGGCGGCGAGCACCACCGCCTCGGCGAGGAACTGGAACAGGATCTGCCCGGAGCGCGCCCCGATCGCCTTGCGGATGCCGATCTCCCGGGTCCGCTCCGTCACCGATACGAGCATGATGTTCATGATGCCGATCCCGCCGACCAGCAGGGAGATGCCGGCGATGCCACCGGCGATTTTCTGCATGATGCCGATGACGCTGTTGGCGTCCTCGATCTGTTCCCTGTTGGCCTCGACCCGGAACTCGTCGCCGTGCTCGTGGCGCCGTTTCAGCACCCGGCGCACCGCCGCCTCCACGGCCGGCACCTCCTCGATCCCGGCGGCGAACAGGGAGATCTCAGCGAGCCGGCGTTCCCCGGTGAAGCGCCTCTGCGCGGTGGTGAAGGGAATGAGGACGTCGCGGCCCTGCTCGCGCCCGAAGCGCAGCCGCGGCTCGAGCACGCCGATCACGGTGTAGCGGTCGCCGTTCAGCTTGACCTCCTCGCCGACCGGGTCGGCGCTGCCGAACAGATCCTCGCGCACCTTCGCCCCGAGGACGCAGACCTTGCGGTTCAAGCGGACGTCGTCGGCGCTGAGGTGGCGGCCCTCGGAGACCCCCCAGTGGAAGGCCTGGCCGTACTCCTCGGAGGTTCCGGTCACCCCGGCGTTCGCCGTCGTCTTGAGGTAGCGCAGCTCGGCGCTGGCGCCAACGGTGGGCACGGCGGTGCGGATGAGGCCGGTCTCGGCGCGGATCGCGCGCAGGTCGCCGGAGGTCAGGTACTCGGCCCAGTGGCGGTGCACCCAGCGGCCGTCGACCCGCTCCCAGGGGTTCGGGGGTCCCACGGTGATCGCCGTGGCCCCGCCCTCGCGCTCGAACTCCCCCATGACGGTGCGCCGCAGGCCGCCGCCGAGCGAGACGATGCCGATAACGGAAGCGACGCCGATCACGATTCCGAGCAGGGTGAGCAGGGAGCGGAGCTTGTTGGCCCTGAGCTGGGCCAGGCCCACGGCGATGGGCTCGTGGATGACCATTCGGTGCAGGTGCTCGGGCGGTCCCGGGTCAGCGGCGTCCGTCCGCCCCCTCGGCTTCCGGCGGTCCCTCCTTCGCCTTCAGCTTCCTCCGGATCGTCTCGGGATCGGCGGCGACCCGATCCCCTTCCCGGAGGCCGGAGAGGATCTCGATGCGCGTGGAGGTCTCGAGGCCGATGACGAGCTCGACCTCGGTGAATCCGTCGAGGGGGACCATGGGAGGGGTGGGCTTGCCCGAGGCGGAGTCCGCTTTCGCCGCCGAGGTGTCCGCCTGATCCTCAGCTGCGGGTGCGCTGGCGGAAGCGGTGTCGCCAATCGCGGACCGTGGGGCGCCGGATACTGAATCTTCCGTCGATGCTTCCGCGGGGTGGATTCCGGTAGAAGCGGTATCGGAGGATTGGGCCCGGGAAGCGCCCGGCCCCGTGGTCGAATCCCGGGACGAAGCGCTGCCGGCAGGGATATCCGAGGCGGCCCGAAGAGTATCCCCGGCCATGGGGCTGCCCGAAGTGCCGGTACCTGAAGCTGTTCCGAGGGTGTCGCCTGGGGAACCGCGGCTCGCCTCCGCAGCCGGATCGGCAGCGGCCGGGTCGGCAGGGGGGGAATGGAGGTAGGTCACGAAGCGGCCGCGGCGCCCCTTCACCTCCGACTCCCCGCCCTCCTCCTCTTCGTCGAACAGCTCGAGCACCGCCTCCACCGGCAGGCAGAGGGTGCCTTCGCGGCGCCGGAAGATGATGTCGAGATCGCACGACATGCCCTGGCGCAGCCGCGGCTCGCGGTCGAGGATGTCGATCTCGGCGTCGAAGGTGACGATGGTGCTGCCCTGCTTCTTCTCGCCGACCGGGGCGATCCAGCGGACCGTGCCGCGGTAGGTGGTGTCGGCGAAGGCGTCGACGACGATGTCGACGTCCTGCCCGGTGCTGAGGTCGCCGATGTCGATCTCGGCTATGTCGGCGCGCACGATCATCTGGCTCGGGTCGCCGATCTCAAACAGCACGGTGCCCCCCGACAGGGAGGTGCCCGAAGCGACGATCTCACCGACCTCGACCTCCCTCTTGATGACGACCCCGCTGATCGGGGCGAGAACGCGGACTTCGTCCAGTTCCGCATCCCGGGATTGCCCGCCGCCGCCGAGATTGGCCTTGGTCTCCAGGATCTCGAGCTCGAGCTCGGCCAGGCGCAGGCTGTTGCGGGCCCGGGTCAGGGCGCGGTCGGCATCCTCGAACTCCTTCCCGGGCAGCATGCGGTTCTCGAACAGGGTTTTCTTGCGCGAGTAATCCCTCTCCTGCTCGCGCAGACTGATGCGGGCGTTCTCGACGGCGGAGCGCTTCTGGAACAGCTGCAGGGTCTGGTTGGGGTCCGGTTCGATGACCGCCATCAGCCGGCTGGAATCGACCCAGTCGCCGGTCTCGAAGTGCAGGGACCGGATCACCCCGGAGTTGGTCGGCTTCACCTCGACCGTGCGCACCAGCTCGATGCTGCCGGTCTCGGCGAGCTTGTCGACGAGGTCGCGGCGCTCGACGGAGACTGTGGCGAAGGTCTCCGCCGGGGTCTCCTTGTCGAGGTTGAAGTAGACGACCGCTCCGATGGACCCGGCCAGAAGGACGAAGACCAGCAGCTTCTGCCACAGTGGGCGCCGGCCCCTTCTTCGGCGCGCGTTTTCCGCCAATGTTTCAGCCTCCCGATCCGGGGAACGGCAGGTTCGGTGCTGCTTCCGTCCGGACCGCGTCCGGGCGCCTGCGCATCCTGTTCAAGCGGTTGCCATCTGTTGCAAGCCTCCCAGACCGGCGGCGATCAGCAGCCATATCAGCCATAGAACCAGTACCGGAACGAGCGCCTTGCGGGTATCGACGTTGCCGAGCGCGGAGATCCCGACGGCGACGATGACGACCTGCCACAGCGAGAAGATCTCGATGCCGGCGAGAAAGCGGCCGGCGAAGCTGTTCATCATCTCCGCGGGGAGCAGGAGTCCGAGGCCGGTATGCACCTCCATGCTCTTCTTGGAGAGCATCAGCGGGGTGACGACGATCCCCTTCAGGGCCTGCACCAGCGACGAGTAGGCGCTGACGGTCAGCATCCCGGAGTAGCCGATGCCGGCGCCGGCGATCTTTGCGGCCCCGAGCAGCAGCAGGGCGGAGATGAACAGCACGACGAAGCTGCCGGCCGGGGCCATGACGAGGCCGATGGCCTGCCCGGGTCCCGCCATCTTCTCCATCATCTCGCGCTGCTCGTCGCTGAGCTCCTGGCCCTGCATCTGTTCCTGAATCGCCTTCGCTCCCTCCTCCATGGCCAGCGGCATCACCGCCACCGCGGCGGCGAAGGCGACGACGGCGGAGACGGCGGCGGGAGCCACCCAGTCGATCGCCGTTCTCGACGCCGCGACCGACTCGAAGGTTTCCCGGGGGGCGTGGAATACGCGGATCATGCGGCCGATCAGGCCGATTTGCGGGGACTGCGTCGCTTCGCTTTCCATGAAGCGCCTCCTTCCGTTTGGTGATGGGGCCCGGCACCCTTTCGGGGGGGACGGGGGGGACGGCCCGGGTACGCTGTTTCGACCAAGATAGCCCGATGCAGGGCAGGCAGACAGCGGCCAGGCGGAACCGGGAAACCGACCCTGACCCGGGCCGGAGACCGCATGCAGCCGGTCTCCCACTCAGGAATGGATACTCCTCATCTGCCAGGCGTCGAGCGACGGCATGGAAGCCCGGCCGCCGATTGCGGTGATCGACACCCCGACGCTGTCCCCGCGGTCGGGGTAGGCGCGCAGCCCCATGGCCTGCCGGCCGTTGGCGAACAGCTCGACGACGCTCCTGTCGACGAAGATGCGCAGCTCGAGAAGCTCCCCTTCGGCGAGCTGGAACGGTGCGGTCTCCGGCGGCCGCGCCAGCACCTCGGAAGAGAAGGAGCTGTCGGCGTTGTCGATCACCAGGGCGTCCCCCTTCCAGCGGTAGTCCCCCGGGTTCTGCGCCAGCCCCCCTTCCCTCAGATAGCGGATCGAGGTGTGCTCGCGGCGGTCGGGGGAGCGCAGCACCTCGATCCTCAGCTCGCGGGCGCTGCCCGGATCGAGCGTGAGCGACAGCTCCAGGGCGTTGCCCTCGATCCCCGGCAGCAGGAACTCCTGGTTGGGGAGCAGGGCGGTTTCCCCGAGGCCCCGGTGCTCGCCTCGCTGCCCTTCTATCGCCTTCACTGGCTCGACCCGCAGGGAGCCGTCGGCGTTGAGGGTCAGCCGCCGCACCAGGGACATGACGTGGTTCCAGCCTTCGGTGTCGCGCCCGTGGTTGATGTTGTGGATCAGCAGGATGCCGCCGTCGCCGTCGGGGAAAGCCGACGGGGCGTGCACGCCGCCGTTGCGCAGCGGTCCGAAGTTGAAGCGGCCGTGGCCGCTGGCCCGGAAGCGGCGGCGCAGCCGGTCGTAGTCGCCGATCAGGTACTGGGAGCCGCGCTGGTGGCTGGCGAACAGCAGGATGTGGCGGTCGCCGATCGGCCAGAAGTAGGGGACGGCCCCGTCCTCCCCCGGGGCGGTGAAGATGTCGTTCTCGACGAAACGGCCCAGGTAGATCCAGCGCTCGAGGTCCTGCGAGTGAAACAGGAACTCCGCCATGCGGCCGTCCTCGAAGATTGCGCCGTCGACGTATCCGCCGGACAGCGAGAAGTAGCCGTCCTCCTCCCGCCAGATGCAGGGATCGCCGACGCGGTAGGGGTTGCCGGCGGCATCCGGCTCGACGTCGGGTATGACCGCCTTGCCGGTCAGCTTCTCCCAGTTGAGCAGCAGGGGGTCGGAGGAAACGGCGATCATGGTGCCCTCGTCGATGCCGTGGTAGCAGGCGAGGACGCGGTCCTTCTCGACCAGGGTGGAGCCGCTGAAGCACTTGTCCTCCGGGTCGGGGTAGATGGCCAGCGGCAGGTCGCGCCAGTGCACGAGGTCGTCGCTGCAGGCGTGGCCCCAGTGCTGGCGGACGTCCTCCGGCGGGTACGCCTGGTAGAAGAGGTGGTAGCGCCCCTGCCAGTAGCAGAACCCGTTCGGGTCGTTGAGGTTGCCCTCGGGATTGACGTAGTGGTAGACGGGCCGGTGCGGGTCGCCGGAGAGGCGCTGCCGCGAGGCGTGGAACCGCTGCAGCAGCGGATCGGTCTCGAGCTGTTCGAGCTGCTCGTCGAGGGTGGTCGCGTAGGTCCGCTGCGGGACCCTGGAGCGGCGGTCGGCCATGGTCATGTCTCCTGGTAGGGATCGGGAATTTCCTTCACTCGCCGTACACCCTCGGTACGACTCGATCAGGCGCCTTGCGGGCCGGGCGCCCCGGCGTCCCGATTTTGTCAATCTATCTCCGTGACCGGACCGAGGGTAACGGCTGCTTTCCGTCAGGCTGGTTTCGCCGCGGCGAAGCGCAGCCGCACATAGTCTACGAACCACTCTCCGCCGTGGCGCCGCAGCGCCGGCTCCAGCGCCGCGGCGAGCCCGGCGAGGAACCCCTCGCGCTCCGCGTCGGGTATCCGCTCGAGGAAGCCACGGGTGAAGGTGCGCAGCCAGGTGTCGATGCCGGAAGCAAGCGGCGTCGGCCGGTCGAAAAGCTCGATCTGATCGACGGTGAACCCGGCGGCTCGCAGCAGATCCGAGTACTGCCCGGCGCCGGGGAAATACCAGGGGTTGAGGTCCTCGAACTCGAGCCCGTGCGCCGGCAGGGCGGCGGCCAGCGCCCCGCAGATGGCGGCGATGTTGCCGCGGCCGCCGAGCTCGCCGACGAACCGGCCCCCCGGCCTGAGGGCGGCGAAAACCCCCCGGACGACCGCCTCGGGCGGCCTTATCCAGTGCAGGGCGGCGTTGCTGAAGACCGCGTCGAACTCCTCGCGGAACGGCAGCCTTCCGGCGTCGACAACCCGCGCGTCGAGATGGCGATCGCGCGCCGCCGAGATTTGTCCGGGGCTCGAATCGATCGCAACCAGACGACAACCAAAGCTCTCGATGAACTCCGACAGCCGGCCGTCGCCGCAGCCCAGATCGAGGATGCGCTCGCCCGGTTGGGGATTGAGAATCCCGACGACCTCGCGGCCGTAGTCCGAGACGAAGCCGCCGTCCCGTTCATACTGCTCCGGATCCCACTGCTGGGTCATGGAAGGCGTTATGGGCGTGGGCTTGCGGGGGAGGATCGCCGGGAGATGACGGGGTTCGGTTGATGGGTCGGGTGGATGGGGGCGGCGTGTCGTCGACGGGGTTCCCCCGGGGCAGGTCGGGCTGCCTCGGCCGGAGCCCTGGGGGGTTTCCGCGGCGCTCAGCGGCCGACGAGATCGTCGCCGTGGTCCGTGCTGTCGGCCACGCCCGGCTCCAGGGTCACCGCCATGACGAACAGCTCGAGGTCCTCCTGCCGGTGGTTGAAGATCCCGTGCGAGCCGCCGAGCCGGTTGGGGATCGAGTCGCCGGGGTACACCTCCTCGGTCTCGTCGTCGACGGTCATGCGCCCGCACCCGTCGATGACGACGTAGGTCTCCTCGACGGTGTCGTGCCGGTGGTACCCGATCGAGGTCCCCGGGGGCATCAGGACGTGGGCGACGAAATGCCAGTTGGTGCGGAAGTCGGAGTGCCCCCAGATGTTGCGGATGCCGATCTCACCCCTGCCCTTGTGCACCTCGCCGTGGCCGGCCAGCAGCGACTTGTCGAAGCGCCCGAGAGGTATGCGGTCGGCCGACTCCAGCGGCGCCCCGACGCGGTCGTCGCCGAAGTCGTCGGCGTCGTACTCTCCGCCCGGGTCGGTGACGCAGAAGTTCATCCACCGGGTCGGCTGTGCGGTGTGGTTGTAGATGCCGTGCGACTCCCCCTTGCGGCAGGGGACGCAGGCGCCCCCCTCGACCTGGACGGTGCGGCCGTTGTGGGTGAACTGGGCGGCGTTGTCGAAGGTGACGAACATCTCCTCGCAGTTGACGTGCCGGTGATGGCCGATGCCGCCGCCGGGGGGAATCGAGCCGAAATGGACGAAATACCAGGGGGTCTCGAAGTCGTTCCTGCGCCAGTGGCCGGCGTAGTTCAGGCTGCCGGCGCCGCCGTGGCAGTTCTCCGCAGAATTCAGGTCGCCGTCGGCGATGCGCGCGATTCTCATGAGATGTCTCCGGGAAGGTTGTGTGCGAGTCGTGATAGGCGTCTTTTTTGCGCGGCTCAATATTGGCAGGGAAATCACCAGGCACAAACTCAGGGAGATTGGAAATGAACGACATCAGGAGGCCGCCCCGCGAAGTAGTCGAGGCACTGGGAAAGATCGGCACCGATCCGGCACAAACCGAAGGAGATGCGTAATGAACGACATCAGGAGACCGCCCCGGGAAGTAGTGGAAGCACTGGGAAGGATCGGCGTGGACACCGTCACCTCGACCCTGGATTCCCTCGGGGTGCGCCGCAACTTCATGGAGGGACCGGTGGCCCGGGTCCCGGGCAGCAAGATCGCCGGTCCGGCCCTGACCCTGCGCTTCCTGCCGATGCGCGAGGACCTGCTGGGGGGATACGAGATCCCGGGAGAAGAAAAGGGGTCCTCCACCGTCGAAGGGGAGGAGGAGGGGGAGAAGCGCTCCGCCCTCTGGGAGGTGTTCGACTACGTCCAGGAGGGAGACGTCATCGTCGTCGACGGCCGGGGAGACCTGACGACCGGCGTCTTCGGCGAGATGCTGATGACCTACTTCAAGGCGCAGGGGGGAGCCGGCGTCGTGATCGACGCGGCGATAAGGGATTCCGCCCCGATCTTCAACGACCTCGGGGTGCCGGTCTGGTCGGCCGGGGTGACCACCGGCGGGGCCGGCCACCTCAACATGTTCCCGGCCGACGTCAACCTGCCGGTCGCCTGCGGCAAGGTGCGGGTCCATCCCGGCGACGTGATCATGGCCGACGACGGCGGCGCCATCGTGGTGCCGCCGCGGCTGATCCCGAAGGTCCTCGAGATCGGGGGTACCCGCGACGAGAAGGAGATCTTCGTGCGCATGAAGCTGCAGCAGGGGGGCGCCCTGTCGAGGTACTACCCGTTGGACGAAGTGGGTCAGCGGGAGTACGAGGAGTGGCTGGCAGCCGGGGGCGAGGTGGAGGACGGGGAACCGCCCTCGACCGGCTGATTCGGGTCGAGGAAAACGAGCCGGCCCCGCGGACTGCGGCGGATTCCGGGAGCCGCGTGAATGCCGGGGCGCCGACCCTCGGGAGGCGTCCCTCCTGGAGCGGCCGTCGTGAAGCCCGCCGGGGGCGGAGCCCGCACGCCCGGCGGAGCTACCCGGTGCCGGCCGCGGCCATCTCCTTCGACCAGACCAGCGGCACCTGGCCCTCGTCGTCGAGCACGTCCCCGATCTCCAGCCTCGCGATCTGCTCGTCGGAGAGGATGTTCTGGATGCCGTTGTATGTGGCCCCGTCCGGCATGTAGGCGCAGGTCATTGCCCGGCGCGAGCGCGGCGTCATATTGGGGCCGGCGGCGTGCGCCATCAGCCCGTTGTGGAAGGCGGCGTCCCCCGCCTTCAGGATGACGGCGACGGGCTCGCGGCCGCGCCACTGGGGATACTGGTCGAAAATGGCGCCGACGTTGGGGCTGAATCCCCCCTTCTTCTCGTACACCGCCTCGCGGTGGGACCCCGCGATGTAGTACATGCAGCCGTTCTGGATGGTGGCGTCGTCGAGGGCGATCCAGATCGAGATCGCGTGCGGCGAGCAGAAGGACCAGCTCGGAACGTCGATATGCCAGGAGCTCGGATTTCCCCAGGGACCCTTCTGCAGGGTCTGGTCGTGCCAGACGCGGATGCCGTCGATCCCCTCGAGCCGGCAGAGCATCTCCCCGAGCTCCGGGGAGAGCATGTACTTCCTGACGGTGGCGTCGATCTTCCAGAGGTTGAGGCGCTGCAGGAAGACGCGGTCGTAGTACTCCCTGCCCCCTTCGTTCTTCCTGATGCGCTCGTTCCCCTCGCCGGTCAGCTTGTCGTCTCCCATGCGCGCGACCGAGTCCTCGACCGCGTCGCTGAGCTCCCGCAGCTCGCCGGGTGAGAGGAAATCCTCGACGATGGTCCAGCCTTCGCGCCGGTGGTGGTCAATCTGTTCGGGGGTGACTTCGGTTTTCATCACAGCCTCGTGCAGGGTCAGGCCACCGCCAGGTATCCGGCGGCGGCGAAGAAGATGAGGATGAGCAGGAGGAGGATCGTCGTCAGCGGCCGGTTGCGGTACTGCCGGCCGATCCAGTCGGCGCGCCCGTTGAGCAGCAGCAGCACCAGGGCGAGCATCGGCATGAAGACGGCGCCGAAGACGGCGTAGGTCTTCTGCATCTTCGCGAAGCCGACCCAGAGCCCGGCCATCGGCAGCACCGCGAGCCCGTAGAGGAACCAGCGGTACACCGCCGAGTCCGTGCTCACCGGCGGGGGCGGGGAATCGCGGGCCCGCATCATCCCCCACAGGTCGCTGAACAGGTAGGGGACGCTCTGCCAGACGCCGAGGAGGCTGCTGAAGATGGCGCCGAAGGCGCCGATCAGAAACGCCCATTTCCCGAGTGTCCCGAGCTCCGCCCCGAGGCGGTCGGCCAGGCGGATGACGAGGGTCGCCCCCTTGCCGTCGGCTTCGATGGCGCTGCCGATCACCACCATCGCCATCCCGAACAGGGCGGTCATCCCATAGGCGACGCCGAGGTCGAAACGGCAGGCCGCCAGATCCTCGGCGGAGCGGCGCCCCTCCTCGCGGATCCAGTACCCGTAGCAGAGCACGGTCACGGTGCCGCCGACCCCGCCCATCAGCGCTATCGTCCAGGACAGCCCGTTGCCGGCCAGATCGGGAATCGACGGCCAGGCCAGCCCCTTGAGGACCGCCCCGAGCGGGGGTTTCAGCAGGACGGCGGTGATCAGCACGGTGACGAACATCACGGCGATGAAGAAGCCCATCACCTTCTCGAACAGGCGGTAGCCGCCGATACGCACCATCGCCAGTCCGACCAGGCTGAGCAGGGCGCCGTAGATGATCTTGCCGTCGGAGGGGTCGGCCGCGACCGGCAGGATGGCGTGGGCGGCGATGCCGCTGGCGCTCATCAGCGCCGCGGCCACCATGAAGCTCCAGGCGAGGAGGTAGGCGAGGAAGATGTACTGCGCCGGCCTGCCGAGGCGGCGCATCGCCCCTTCGAGCAGGGTCTCGCCGGTCGCCAGCTGCCAGCGCGTCAGCCCCTCGTTGAGGACGAACTTAACGAAGGCCCCGACAACGACCGCCCAGAGAATGGCGAGGCCGAGCCGGGAGCCGGTGAGGGCCGCGGTGGCGAGGTCGCCGGCGCCGACCCCGGTGGCCGCGACAAGAATACCCGGGCCGATCGCGGTCAGAAGCCCTTTTCTTGCGGTTGACATCTGCTTTTCCGTAGTGGGTGAGGCCGCAAAGATACGGCATGGCGCCGGGGGTTTCACCGAACCCTGAAGTTTTGCCCGGGAAGTTTTCGCGCTGATTCGCGGATTGGCCGGGCTATATTGAATCCGAAGGGAAATGACGCTGGGCACGGAACGCCGGAAAAAACCGATGACCCGGCCGGTAACACGGACCGGCAAGGAGGTGAGAGATGACTTCTGTCGGAAGCAGGAAGAAGGGTTGCCCCGCCCTCGGTCTCGTCCTGTGGCTGGCCGTTTCGGCGGGCGCCCACATCGGCGACCGCGTGTACCCGGTCGCCTGGCTCAGCGACGAAATGCTGGGAAAGATCGACCTGAAGGACGGCTCGGTGGATGAGTGGTACGAGGTAGTCGGGGAACCGTCCATGACCATGCTGGATTTCGCAAGCCTGAATCCGGAGGGTTCTCCTGATCCGTCGGACCTGGACTTCCGCATCTGGTTGGCCTGGCACGACGACCCTGCCCGTTTCTACGTGGCCTACATCGCCAGCGACGACATTTACAAGAACGACCACGATTACAATGCCGAGTCCTGGGGACCGGATCGTCTTTGGTACGAAAACGACTGCATTTCCGTGGTGATCGACGGAGATCACGGCGGCGGTGCGGATAGTGACTCTATAGAAAGGGCGGCGGAAATCCGGAACAAAAGCCAGGGATATTTCGCCATCGCCCGCACCTCTGAAGGGCCGATCCTGGATGAAGAATTCACAAGATACGAGACGGGAGAGTTCGCCTGGACGGTTCTGCCGCCTTACGGGGACGGGGGCGGCGGCGTGGCGGGAGAAAATCCGACCATCAGCGTGATCGAACTCTACGTCACGCCGTTCGACCGATGGGCGTTCGACGACATCGAGGGGAGCGTGGTCAGCGATCTGGCCCCGAACAAAACAATTGGCTTCGGGATCATAGTGTATGATGAGGACCCCCCGGAAGACGAGTGGGAGTTGCCCTGGGTCGAAGCCTCGCAACCTGACGATCACTTCGAGGCCGTGCTTTTCCTGCGAGCCGACGGCTATCTCGACGGCATGCTGCTCCCCGGACCCGGCGCCGAACCGGGGGAAGACAGCGCCGTCGAGTCGGTTTCCTGGGGGCGGATCAAGGCCTCCCTGGAGATGGAGTAAGGAGGAAAGAAGATGACCTGCATTAACATTTCGAAGCAGCGTTGGGCGACCCTTGGTCTCGTCCTGTTGCTGGCCGTCTCGGCCGGGGCTCACGTCGGCGACCGCGTATACCCGGTCTCATACCTCAGCGACGAGATGCTGGAACAGATCGATCTCAGGGACGGCCTGGTGGATGAGTGGCAGGAGCTGGTGGGCGCCCCGGCCATGACCGCCCTGGACTTTTCAAGTAGTATTGCGGATCAGGATCCCTCTGACCTGGACTTCCGCATCTGGCTGGCCTGGCACGACGACCCCGCCCGTTTCTACGTCGCATTCGTGGCCAGCGACGACATCTACAAGAATACCCACAATTACGATGTCCGCGATTTTATGGGCCTCAATGACAGTATCTCTCTGCTTATCGACGGAGATCACAGCGGGGGGGTTGGATGTTCCGCCGTCTTCGATTGCGCCGGGCCATCAGCGGAAAAGGTTCGTGAGCACAATCAGAAATACAACGCCATCGCCCTCACCCCTGACGGCCCTAACCTGGATGACAAGGTCACCAGGCAGGCGAAGGGGGAGTTTTCCTGGGCGGTCCTGCCCCCCTACGGGGACGCAGGCGGCGGCGTGTTCGGAGAAAACCCTACCATCAGCGTCATCGAGCTGTTCGTCACCCCGTTCGACCGTTGGGCGTACGACGACATCGAGGGGAGCGTTGCCAGCGATCTGAATGCCGGACAGGTCATCGGCTTCGGGATCATGGTGACCGACGAGGAGGATGATCCGGGGATATGGCTCGAGGCTTCGGGGGGTTTCGATCACTTGGAGGCAATGTATTTCCTGAAGGCGGACGGGGGCCTCGACGGCCTGCTGCTGCCCCAGGCCGGCCCGGAACCGGGGGAAGACAGCGCGGTCGAGTCGGTTTCCTGGGGGCGGATCAAGGCCTCCCTGGAGATGGAGTAAGGAGGGAAGCAGATGACCTGCGTTCACATTGAGAAGCAGCGTTGGGCCCTGGTTCTCGTCCTCGTGCTGGCCGTTTCGGCGGGCGCCCACATCGGCGACCGAGTGTACCCGGTCGCCTGGCTCAGCGAGGAGATGCTGGAAAAGATCGATTTAAGGGACGGCCTCGTGGATGATTGGTACGAGGTAGTCGGGGAGCCGTCCATGACCATGCTGGATTTCGCAAGCCTGGATCCGGAGGGTTCTCCTGATCCGTCCGACTTTGACTTCCGCATCTGGCTGGCCTGGCACGACGACCCGCCCCGTTTCTACGTGGCCTTCGTGAGCAGCGACGACGTCTACAAGAACACCCACAATTACGATGGCGTCGATTTTATGGGCCTCAATGACAGTATTTCCCTGGTAATCGACGGAGATCACAGCGGGGGGGTTGGATGTTCCGCGGTCTTCGATTGCGCCGGGCCATCAGCGGAAAAGGTTCGAGAACATACTCAGAAATACAACGCCATCGCCCTTACCCCCGACGGCCCGAACCTGGATGACAGGGTCACCAGGCAGGAGAAGGGGGAGTTTTCCTGGGCGGTCCTGCCCCCCTACGGGGACGCAGGCGGCGGCGTGTTCGGAGAAAACCCTACCATCAGCGTCATCGAGCTGTTCGTCACCCCGTTCGACCGCTGGGCGTACGACGACATCGAGGGGAGCGTTGCCAGCGATCTGAATGCCGGACAGGTCATCGGCTTCGGGATCATGGTGACCGACGAGGAGGATGATCCGGGGATATGGCTCGAGGCTTCGGGGGGTTTCGATCACCTGGAGGCAATGTTTTTCCTGAAAGGAGATGGGGGTCTTGACGGTCTGCTGCTGCCCCTGGGCGGGGGACAACCTGGGGAAGACAGCGCAGTAGAGTCGGTTTCCTGGGGGCGGATCAAGGCTTCCCTCGAGATGTAGCAGCCGGCGTACCGGCTTTCCCGTCATATCCCTCCAGGCGGCCTGCCCGACCTCGGGCATGCCCGCCCTCCCCCCGTCCCGGGAATCCGTGCCGGTTCCGGCGACCCTGCCCAACCAGGACCGCCCCCGCCGGCTACAACAGCGGAAGAGCCTGCTCGAGAGAGATCTCCCTGAAGCTCTGGCGGGCCCCGTCCAGCGGCATGGAGTCGAGGAAGCGCTCGCGCCGCCGCTGCCATTCGCCATCCCCCTCCACCGAGTCGAACATCCGTTCCGCCCAATCGCGGATCGGTTCCGCCTTCGAGGTGGCGACCTCGAGGGTCGGCTCATCCACCTCCCCCTCTTCCGAGTACACGAGGCAACGCCTGACGTTGCGCTCCAGGCTCGCCATCTGCACCCGGTGGAACTCGTTCTCCCGCGGCGGCCTGTCCGGGAGCAGCAGTATATCGACGCCGCGGTCGGTGATGGCCGCGGCGGTTTCGTTGGCCGCCTCGGGAACCGGCACGTCCTTGTGCCCGGGCCAGATGTCGAACATGGTGTACGACGCCGGCGGCTGCCGCCGCTGAAAGGAGAAGAAGTCGGGATAGGCGAAGAAGTCCCCCCCCTCCTCGCGGTAGCGGTCGTAGAAGGCCGTGACGCAGGCCATGACCAGCAGGGTGGCTCCCGCTCCTTCGCAGCCGTCGGGAGCGAACAGCCCGAGCCGGTCGGTCCTGGCGAAGCTGGAGAAGTAGCGGGCGTGCGTCGTCGCCTGGCCGCGGTCGACGATGTCGAAATCGGTGCTCGCGAAGACTGCCGTGCTGTGCATGTGCTCTCCTTGTCCGTCGGGCGAAGACGCGCGTGTCCTGCAACTGCCTACAGGTCGAACAGCGAGGGCGGCTCCCCCCCGGGATAGCGGTCGAGGTATCCCTGAATGTACTTCCGGGTCACCGGGGGCATCCGCTCCAGGTGCCCGTCCCGGGTCAGCGGCTCCAGCTGTCCGTGCTCGTGAGCCATCACCGGCGCCCCGGCGCTCCAGAAGGCGCAGTGCAGGGTCCAGCGCTTGCGCCCCTCCGGGTTCCAGCCCCGGTGCCAGAGGTTGGCGTTGTACCAGGCGATGTCCCCGGGCTCCAGGTCGACGACGAGGGCGTCAGGCATCTCTCCCGACTCGCTGCGGGAAGCCTCGATCTCGGCGGCCGTCGAGGCCCGCCGGTGACTTCCCGGGACGATGTGGAGAAAGCGGTCGCCGGGAACGAGGGGGGCGTTGAACTGCACGAAGCTCCCTTCGTGTCGGCGCAGGAACGCGGTCTCGTCGGGGTCTCCCGGCCTGCAGAGGTCGCGGTGCCATTTCTGGGTGTAGGGCTGCCCGCCGCCCCCGGCGAGCATGCCGAACAGGCTGTGGCGCACCCCGGGGCCGCTGACCAGGGCCTCGAGATGGGGGGCGAGATCCTCGTCGATCCAGTCGGCGAAGGCGGGGTGGTACCTGTCGGGGTGGAGAAGGTGGCCGGTGCGGGCGGGCAGACGGCGCTCGCGGTCGATCCAGCCCAGCTCGCACTCACCGGCGAGCCCCTTGTCGATCAGCCTCTCGATCCCTTCGAGAAGCGCCTCGATACGGGCCCGCGAAAAGGCTTGCCGCAGAACGAGGAACCCCTGCGAGCGGTAGGACTCCCTGTCTTTTTCCGAGATCACCATTCGAGCAGTTCTGTCGTGGAGACCCGGCGAGGCAGCTGCCGGCAGGAGCAGGAGGCGCGCCGGACCAGGCCAGTTGTGGGGTGGGTCACCCGGGAATTTGTCCTGTTCATCAAGCCTGATCCAGACCCGGGCCGGTCAGATCTGCAATTCGCCCTGATTCCTCGGCATCGTACAGCCGCCAGATCACACGCAGCCCCTGCAGGCTGCTTTCTGCCGTCTGTCAGCGGATTGCCCGGTTTCAATGCAGTCGAGAAAGTGGGCCATCCCGATTTCCGTGTGTTTGCCAGGCTCTGCCTCGAAAAGAACATTCTCCTGACCGCGCAGGATATGCGCCAGGTTGCGCCCGGGATATCGGCATCGGGCATGCCTTCCGTCAATGCGCGTGGATGGAGCAGCGCAGCCGGCTCCCCCGTGGTGGTATGGAACAGGGCCTTTGTCAGCCCACGGCACCAGGCCGTATTTTTTGTATCCGCACAATTCGATGCGCAGGCGACGCACTTTCCCCCGCCCGCCATCCGCAACTTCGTGACAACTCAATGGAAAACCAGGAAACAGGCATATCGATGAGAACCTGTCTGCTCCTTCCCGCCTCGCTCGCCGCCTTGTGCCTGCTTGCCCAATGCGGCGAACCCGGCCAGGGGCCTTCCGGGCAGCAGGCGGCCGAGGCTCCCAAGTACACCGGCGATCTTCCCGACCTGCGGTCGCGCGGCGTCCTGCGGGTGATCGTGCCCCTGGAGGCGATCTCCTACATGCCCCGGCACGGGGAGCAGGTGACCCTCAACTACGACATCGCCCGCGACCTCGCAGAAGCGCTCAGGCTGAAGGTGGAGCTGGTCGAGGTCGGGGATTTCTCGCAGATGATGGGGAAGCTGCTGGAAGGGGAGGGGGACGTGGTCGCCGCCAGCCTGACCATCACCCCCGAGCGCCAGGAGCAGGCGGCGTTCTCGGTCCCCTATCTCCACGTCGACGAGTACCTGGTCATGAGGTCGGGCGGGGATCTTCCCCGGACGGTCGACGACCTCGCCGGCATGGAGATCAGCGTGCGCAGGTCGAGCTCCTACTACGGGACCCTGGTCGAGCTTCAGAAGCAGTTGCCGTCCCTGCGCATCGACACCGTGGAGGAAACCCTCAACATCGAGGGCATTCTCGCAGGCGTCGCCGGCGGGCAGTACGAGGCGACCGTGGCGGACGCGCATCTGTGGAATGCCCTGTCGAGCTACTACGACGGACTGGCGACGCCGCTGGTGCTGGCCATGGAGCGCCCCATCGCCCTGATGATGCGGCCCGGCGACAGGGAGCTCAAGTTGAAAGTGGACGAGTTCCTTCACGCCCGGCAGTTCACGCGCGGGCGCCAGCAGGAGTTCACCGACGACCTGCCCGGCCTGATCGAACGCGGCCGCCTGCGCATGCTCACGCGCAACAACGCCATGACCTATTTCATCCACCGCGGCCTGCAGGTCGGGTTCGAGTACGAGCTGATGAAGAAGTTCGCCACCGAGCACGGCCTGCGCCTCGAGATCGTCATCCCGGACAGCCACGCAGAGCTGCTGCAGTACCTGAATGAGGGCAAGGGAGACGTCGTGGCCGCGGCCATGACGATAACCCCGGAAAGGCAGGCCCTGGCCGCCTTCAGCCGGCCCTACAACGAGGTGGAGGAGCTGGTGGTGGTGCGGGCGGACAACGACTCGATCTCCAGCCTGCAGGACCTGGCCGGGCGGACGATCCACGTGCGCGCCAGCTCCTCGTTCTACACGACCCTGACGGCGTTGCAGGATTCACTGGAGGGCCTCGAAATCGTGGCGCTGCCGGACGACGTCGAGACCGAGGATATCCTCGCAGGGGTCGAGGAGGGCCTCTACGGCATCACCATGTGCGACTCCAACCTGCTCGACGTCGAGCTGGCCTACGGCCGCCGGCTGAAGGCGGTATGCAGCGTCAAGTCGACCACGCTGGGCTGGGCGGTGCGCAAGGGGAATCCCGGGCTGCTGGCGTCGCTCGACAACTACGTGAGGCGGGAGAAGGGGGGCCTCTTCTTCAACATGATGAAGAAGAGGTACTTCAAGAACTCGCGCGCCATCGCCCGGGCAAAGGACTCGATGCGGGTCGACCTGGGCGGGCAGCTGTCCCCCTACGACGACCTGGCCAAAAAATACGCCCTGCACTACGGACAGGACTGGCGCATGCTGATCGCGCAGATGTACCAGGAATCCAAGTTCGATCCGGATGCGGTCAGCTGGGTCGGGGCCCGGGGACTGATGCAGATCATGCCGAAGACGGGTGAGCAGCTGGGGTTCACCAACCTGCAGGATCCGGAGGACAGCATCCACGCCGGAGCGAAGTACATGCACCAGCTCCTCGACCGCTTCGACCGCGAGATCCCGCCCGATGAGCGGATCCGCTTCGCCCTGGCTTCATACAACGCCGGCTACGGCCACCTGCTCGACGCCCGCCACCTGGCGCGGGAGCAGGGATGGGATCCCGACCGCTGGTTCGGCCAGGTCGAGCAGGCGATGCGCCTGCTGTCGCAGCCGGCCTACTACAAGCGGGCGCGCTACGGCTTCTGCCGGGGCGGGCAGCCGGTTCATTACGTCGATAACATCCAGGACCTGTACGACGCTTACGTCGCGATACTTGAGAACGCCGGGTGATCGGTGGGGTGATTCGAATGACCGTCTTGTTCGCCCGTCGCTGACCGGATAATCCTTCGGGACGGGAAAGTAGAACGGCCGCCACCACAGGTAGCTCATCGGCCTCCCGCTGCGGCTCGACAACCGTCGACAGCTCGCGGGCCCTGGCACGGTCCGGGGCGCGGGGCTGCCAGGCCGTAAGGTTCAGGACTGCCCGGGCCGCTTCAGCCCGTGCACGCGCATGCGGGAACGCAGCCGCTCCGGATGCATGTCGAGCAACCGGGCGGCCCCCCGGTCCCCGTAGATCACCCAGTTGGCGGCCTGGAGGGCCTCCAGGATCTGCTGCCTTTCCGTCTCGGCGACCTTGTCGGTGCCCGCCCCGGGCCCCGCCTTGCGGGCAGCCCGCTGGCGGGTCGCGGCGGCCGGCGTCCCGGGGTGGTCCGCGTCCTGGTGAAGATCCTCCAACTGTATGACCCCGTTCCGGCATACGATCACCGCGCGCTCGATCACGTGCTGCAGCTCGCGCACGTTCCCCGGCCACTGCTGGGCCCGCAGGTGCTCCGATGCGGCCCCGCTCAGTCTTGGCGGGGGCTTCCGCAACTCCCCGGCATACAGGACGGCAAAATGCGCCGCCAGGAACGGTATCTCCTCCGGGCGGTCCCGCAGGGGCGGGATTTTCAGCGGGAACGAGTTCAAGCGGAAAAGCAGGTCTTCCCGGAACTTCCCGTCGCGGGCCGCCTGTCCCAGGTCCCGGTTGCTCGCCGCGATCACCCGGACATCGACCTCGACGGAGGCCGTTCCCCCGACCCGCCAAAAGCGGCGGTTCTCGAGAACGCTGAGCAGCGCCCGCTGGGCTTCCATGGAAAGGTCGGCGACCTCGTCGAGGAGCAGGGTGCCGCGGTGCGCCTGTTCGAACCAGCCGGTCCTGCGGGTCACGGCGTTGGTGAAGGCCCCCTTCTCGTGGCCGAACAGTTCGCTTTCGACCAGGCCAGGGGATATGGCGCCGCAATTGACGGGGACGAAGGGCCGCTCCCGGCGCCGGCTCAGTTCGTGAATCCGCTCCGCCAGCAGGCCCTTGCCGACCCCGGTCTCCCCCAGGATCATGACCGTCATCCTGGTGTCGGCAACCTTTCCTGCCAGTTCCAGGACCCTCGCCATGGCCGGGCTCTTGCTTATCATGCTCCGGGCCGACGGCTGCAGGCGGGTGCCGTCGTCCTCGGCGACGAGCAGATCGAGGCCGGCCACCTCCGACACCAGGCCGTCCCGGTCCCGGGCTCTCACCTCGAAGCGAAACCGGCCGGGAGGCAGGTGGTCGTAAGCCGCCTCGGCGGCCGGGGCGAACTCGCTCCATGCCTCCGCCGGGGGGTGGCCGGCGAGGCGGTGGCTGTAGCGCATCTGCGCCGCCCCGGTCCGGAAGCCGATGCCCTGAAACAGGATCCTGACCCCGCCGGTTTCCTCCGGGCAGGAGACGAACCGGGGGAACCGCTGGAGGCGCCCGGCCTCCGCCTCCCGGATCACCAGTCCGGGCGGGGTTCGGCCGGGACGGTAGGCGACGAGCCCGACGCCGGTGCCGAACCACAGCCGGCCCCGGCGGTCGCGGCGGACCGCGGCGACCACGTTTTCGAGAGCGGCGTCGCCGAGCCGGATGCACTGGAAGGTCTGACCGTCGTACTTCACCACCCCCCCGCCGGCGGTGCCGATCCACATGCACCCCTGCCGGGGGTCGGCGGCCAGGGCGAGAACCCCGTTGGCGGTCAGGTCCCCCCGGTCCGCGGAGAACCGGCGCACCTGTAACGAGGCCAGATCGACGGCGAAGAGGCCGTGATCGGTGGTCCCCACCCAGAGCCGGTTCCGGTATTCGCACAAGGCGCTCACTTCGGAGACGGTCTCCATACCGGCCCCGTCCAGGGCCTGCAGACGGCCCTCCTCCAAGCGGTACAGGGCCGGGGCGCTGCCCCCGGCGCCGATCCACAAGGCCCCGTCTCCGGCCGGCAGCAGGGCGCTGCAGGGGTTTGGAAGCCGCCCGGCCAGGGCGGTGAAGCGGCCGGCTTCGATCCGCCCGGCGCGCCCATGGGAAGTGCCTGCCCAGACCCGGCCGGAGCCGTCCGCTGCAAGGCAGGTGACTTCCTCGTCCGAATCCGCTTCCCCCACCGCGATTTCCCGGGCCTCCTGGCCCGTCCACTCGAACACCAGGCCGTCGGGACCGGCGCTCCAGATGGCGCGTCCGTCCTCGGCAAGCGCCGATACCGGGCCCCCCGGCTCCAGCGTGCGGATGCGGCCGTTCTCCCGGCGGGCAAGGCCGCCCGGGGTGCCGATCCACAACCGCCCCTCCCCGTCCTCTCCCAGGCACCGGACCTCCTGGTCGGGCAGCCCTTCTTCTTCCGTGTACAGCCGCAGACTGAGCGGGTCGCAGAACAGCAGCCCGCCGCCCCACAGCCCTACCCAGATGTTCCCTTCCCGGTCCTCGCAGGTCACCCGGGCGTCGGCGAGGCGGCCCTCCGGAAGGCGCGGGGAAAACGGGCGCCAGCCGCCCCCGTCGAACACCAGGACCCCCCGCCGGGTCATCCACAGCCAGCCGCGGTCGTCGACGCGCACGTGGCGGGTTCCGTGGGAAACCGGGGCCGGGGTGTCGACCCCCGGGTCCGCCTTCACGAGGTCGAGGCGCCGGCGCCCGGGGTCGTAGCGGCCGACGACGGCTTCGGAGCCCACGTACCGGAAGGCGATCCACAGATGGCCTGCGGCGTCGAGGGCGAACTTCCAGGGCCACTGCATCGCCTCCCTGCCGGTGCCCCTGTCCCCCTGCATGGGCTCCCCCTCCAGGTTGACGACCCCCCGTTCGCGCGTCGCCAGCCAGGTGGTGCCCGCCGCGTCGGTGGCCAGGTCGTATACCGGTCCCAGCGGCCGGCCCGCCAGGTCGGTCAGCGACTCCACGCACCTGCCCCCGGCAAAGCGGGCGATCCCTGCCCGGGTCAGCAGGCGGATGGAACCGTCTTCCAGGGGCTGCAGGCCCAGCAGCTCGTCGGAAGGGAGCCCGTGCTCGGTGGTGTACACCTCGAACCCCTCCCCGTCGAAGGCGGCCAGCCCGCCCCCCAGGGTGGCGAACAGCAACCTTCCCTCCTCGTCCTCGGCTACCGACATCACGTTGGGGTGGGGAAGCCCTTCCGCGGTCCCGAAGTTGTCGAAACGGGCCCCGTCGAAGCGGCTGACCCCGCCGTCCGCGGTGGCGATCCAGAGGAAGCCTTCCCGGTCCTGGTAGATGTCCTCCACCAGCATCCCCGCCAGTCCGTCGAAAGCGGTGTACTGGTGCCCGAGGACATGGTCGAAGGCCGGGGGCGGTCCCAGGTCTCCGGCCTCTGCGCCCGTCTCGCTCACGGTCCGGTTTTTCTCCATTTGCCGTCGATTCCCCGCATTTGGGATGCAATTCTAATTCCGCTGAAGGGGGCCGGCAAACAGTTCCGGCCGCGGCCGGAGCCACTGTGAAAGGAAGGCCTTGAACCGCTGCAGGACGGGGGAAACAGTCGTATGGACATACGGCGGATCACTTCTGCAATACGACGAATCGTATGCGGATACGACCGCCCCTGGGAGCGGTGGGGCGGCCGATGCCGGGGACAGGGAAAGTGTGATATGCTGTAACAGACGTTAAAACAACAAGTTGCGAAAAATTTACCAAGGTTTTGCCCGAAACTGGCACGCCACTTGCAAGATGTATGGGTGCGGGTGGAGGCGAAACCTGGATCCGCCACCCCGGAGGTTACCGGGATTCTCCGGTCGAGGCTGACAGGTGCTTCTCACTCCAGGAGCAGGAACAATGGACATGACCGGCCACAAACAAACCAACCCCTTGATCCCGCCCCTGGCCGCTGCAGCGGCCCTGCTGGCGGCGCTGTGCATCGGCATCGGCGCGCGCCTGGAGACCGGGGGTACTCCCGGTCTGCCGCCCGAGGCGTTCGGTCATCTGCTGGGCCGGCAGGCGCCCGATTTCACCCTTCCCGGCCTCGATGGAGAAACCGTGTCCCTGGCCAGCGCCCGGGAAGCCGAGGCCTGGCTGCTCTACTTCACCGACGCCGGGTGCGGGGCCTGCGAGGCGGCCTGGCCGGCGGTGGAAGAAGCGGCCGGGGTGCTTCCCCTCGTCGCCATCGGGACGGGGGACCCGGATCTGCTGCAGGCCCACCTGGGGGAGGCGGCCGCGGCCATCGGCCACGACCCCGGGAAATCGGTGCATCGGCTCTACGATGTTCGCTCGGTGCCCACCGTCCTGCTGATCGACCGGCAGGGGGTGGTCCGTCACGCCGCAACCGGCAGCCGGAGCATCACCGAAGTCGTGGCGGCCTGGAACGACCCGGAGAGAGGGGGGAGATGATGGAGTGCACTACGCGCGGCACTACACGAAAACCAGCGCTGACCGGGGCCGCCCTGGCGCTGGGATTGGTCGCCGCCCTGGCGACCGGGGAACCTCCTGCGGACCGGGACCCGCAGTCCTCCCTTCTGTTGCGGGTCGTCGGCGAAGGCCCCGCCCTCCTCTCCCGGGGCACCCCCGCTCCCGACTTCGAGCTGCCTGCCTGTGCGGGGAACGCAGACAGGCCGGATGCGGCCGGGGGGCGCACCGTCAGCCTGGACGGCCTCAAGGGGGAATCGTCCGGGGTCGTGTTCGTCAGCTTTTCCTGCCGGTACAGCCGACAGCTGATGCGCGCGGTCCTGGACGAGGGGCCGCCCGACCTCGGCATGCCACTGCTGTTCATCAAGCGCGGGGGCGACACCGGCAGGGAGCCGACGCCGGAAGAGACCGAGCTGCAGGCAGAACTGGAGACCCGGTTTCTACTGCTGGAGGATGACGGCAGCACCTTCGACGCCTACCGGTCGAACAGGGTTCCGACCACCTATCTGCTCGACGCCGAGGGCAGGATTGAGCGTTCCGGGGTCGGCGAGCCGGAAGGAGCTGAATTGGTGAAGACCCTGTTTGAAAACGCCCTGAAGAGAAAGAGGACCTGATGAACCTGTTCACCGATCCGGTCTTTCTCGTGGAGACGGCGATGCTCGCCAGCCTGCTGACGGTCGGCTTCTACACCAGCTGCACCGATCTGAAGGCACGGCGGGTGCCCAATCGCTGCACCCTGGCCCTGCTCGGGATCGGTCTCGTCGGCCAGACGGCGATGGTAGCGCTGGACGTGACCACCTTCGACCGGGTCGCCGCCCTGCTCGGCCTCGGCCTGACCCTGGCGATGGGGCTGACCCTGTTCGGGTTCTGGGCCCCGGGTGACGCCAAGCTGTTCCTGGCCGCGGTCGCCGCCCTGCCCCCGAGCCTGTGCCCGTCGCCCGACCTGCTGGCCCCGCAGGCGACCCCGGTCGCCCTGGTTCTCAACACACTGATCTGCTACCTGCTCGTGCTGCTGCTGGTGCCGCTGTGGCGGCGCGAGCCGGAGGAAGAAGGCGGATCGCCGGCGCACCATCCCCGTCCGGGGGGCAGGCACTGGCTGCGCGCCGCCTGGGGCCTGGCCGGGCTTCTGGGCCTGGCCCTGGCCTTCGCATGGCTGGTGCTGGAACGCCCGCTCAGCTACCTCGAGGCCCTGGCCGCTCTCTTCGTCGGCTACCGCCTGCTCGACCGGGGACTGGAGGACAGGTACTGGAGCGTCCTACTGATTCCCGGACTGGCCGCCCTCCTCTACCTGTGCCTGGTCACCGGGGCCTGGCAGATCTGCGCGCTGATGCTGGGCGCGGTCTGGCTGATCGAGTTGGTCTACCTGCAGGCGCGCTTCCAGTACGGCCGCGCCCTGGTGCGCACCGTAGCAGCCGGGGAAGTCCGCGCCGGAGACGTGCCCCGCCGCCGCCTGGAGCTGGAGGCCGCAGACGGAACGATGGTCTGCGAAGCCGGCCGGCCCCTGTCCAGGGCACAGGCGAACCGCCTGCGCCGGCTGGACGGGCCCGGCCTGCCGGAGGAAGGGGCCATCGAGCGCAAACAGGGGTTTCCGTTCGTGCCCTTCATCACCGCCGGGGCCCTGCTGACCGCGGTGTTCGCCGGCAACCTCGCGCCCCCCCTGATCGACCTCGGCATCTGGCTGAGAGGGGGATGACTGAAAACTGATGAAAGGAGGTGAGGCCGCTATCGACGCGCAGGGAGCCGCGCGAAAGGCTCCAGGGTTCGTTTTTTCACACCCTCATCCCGAAGGAGGATGACATGGTACAGCCTCAGATGGCCATCGTCGCGATCGCCCACGGCCTCGCGGCCGCGGCCAGGGACCTCTTCGAGGCCGCGGCGCAGGCCGTCGCTTCCGTTCCCGGCAGCGGCTTCCTCGCCGACTTCGTCCTGAGCGAGTCCGGCGAAGTCAGCCCGGAGCAGGGGTTCCCGGTCGCCTGGACCGGGGGCCTGCTCGTCGCCGCCATGGTCGTTCTGGGGTCTCCGCCCCAGGCGGCTGCCCATTGCACTGGGTCATACCACTATCAGGGTTGCTCGTCTAACACGGAGTGCGACAACTACTGCGAAACCCATGTAAGCGGGAGTTGCTCGGGAAGCTGTCAAGGTTACTATGGTGCCTCTGAAGCAGCGCCTTGGTGTTTCTGCAGTTGAAGGGCAACGGCCAAGCTAGCTGAGGTGCTTTGCAAGTGGTAGAAACGTCCTGGCGTGACATCGGCCATTCTCATGTCAGTACTGACTTGAGCGTGGCCGATGTCTGTAACAATGTCAAATGCCCCGAATGAAAGGAGTTGACAGATGAAGATCCCGGTAATCTCTATTTCGATTTTTCTGGTAATGAAAGCGGTCTCCACGGGAGCGCAGTTTCCAGAGCGCGTGTATCCGATTATGGAGCTTACCGACGAGATGCGGGCAAGAATCGACGTAAGGGATGGTTCGGTCGACGATTGGTCGGAAATCCTCGGCGAGCCCACCTTAACAGGCCGTTGAAAATCCGGGTTATTCCGGAAACCCCGGACGTCGCGGATGTATGATTTCCTTTCCCAAGAAAATCGGTTATCAGGCTAAACATTCCCATTTATAGAAATGGTCCCGAAAAGGACAGCTCAACAATCGCAAATAACCGAAAATTCGACCCAAAAGAGCGTTTGCGCGATCGGCAAAAGTCGAGAAAACCGATGCCAATCCATACAACCCTTTCGGCGTTCCCTTTCCGGTGAGCTTGCGCATCACCAGCCCGAGATTGAAGGCGCCGCCATGAATACACAGACGCTTGTAGATGTTGGTGTGGCCGCGCAGGTGAGTGCGGCGCATGCCTCCCGTTTCGTAGGTATGAGCGAAACTGCGCTCCACGTGCTCGGCGCGAAGCCGCTGCAGCCTCTTGCCGCGGTCTCCCCGTATACGCCGACGATTCGCATACACCGCCGTCTTGGCCGGCGCATCCTTCTTCCAGTTGCGCCGACCGCGATCCGGTTCGGCCACGTAGCTGCGGATCTCCGCCGTCCTCAGCATCTTCATCGTGTCATTGCTGTGATACCCCCGGTCCGCCACCACTTCGCTCAGCCTGATCTGCTCATCGACACCGACCTCTTTCAGGCTGCGGTCCGCCTGCACCAGACTCCACAGCAGCGACGCGGTATCCCCTTCATCGGCGCCGCACACCTGCAGGGCCACCAGCGCCTGCGTGTCCAGATCGACCGTATGTTCGGCCTTGTGGGCCATATGCGTGCGGCCGTCTTTCATCCTGGTTATGCGGGCCTCCCGATCATGGGGATGCGCCCAGTCCCGGTTGGACGCCTTGTTGGCCCGCTTGCGGTCGAGCCGGGCCACCTCCTGCCGGGTCGGCTCCGGAATGCCTTCGGCCCGGGCCAACCCTTCCAGATACTCGCGGTAGCCCTGGCCCGTATCCCGGCGCACGATGCTGCGCATCGCCGCGTTGGCCTCCAGCGTGGTGGCGTCCACCGCCACCGTCTTTCCCTGCAGCAGGTCCCGGTCGGACAACACCTTCAGCACCCAGTCGAAGACCGCTTCGTGCACCGCTTCGGGCAGGCGCTGACGAATACGCGACAGGCTCGAATGATCCGGGGTGGACTCGGTCAGGGCGTAGCCGAGAAAGCGACGCAGAGCCAACGAATCGGCGACCCGCCAGGCAATGGCCCGCTCCGATCCCAGGCCTTCGAAATAGCCGATCATGAGCATGCGGAAATACACCCCGGGAGCAATACTGGGACGGCCCAACCTCTGGGCGTAATACGGGGCGCACTGCTCTTCTACAAAGGAATCAAACCCATGCTCTTCCAGCAGCCGGTTGAGTTGGGTGTAAAACGGATGGCTCGGGGTCTCGGGGAGGGTATGGGTCGGCACCCAGATCTCCTGCTGCTGACTTTTCCGACGTTTGCTCATCGACATCACCGGCCTCCTTGGGGCATCGGCTCGTTTTTCTTGGATCTTTCATAAATCTAGAAAAGGGCGGGTACGACGGGCAATCGTCTGAGGCTATGTTTTTATTAGGAAATAGGACTTTTTCAACAGCCTGTTAACCCCGGTGGATTTAATGACCGCGCCATGGGCATCGGAGTACGACCCATCGTCCTTGGACTTTCGCATCTGGCTGGCCTGGCACGATGGCGGTAACCACCTATTCGTAGCTACCGAATTGATCGACGATGTAATCAACGAGCGTGTTTACGACCGAAATGGAGTGCTTCCACACGACCTTTCCCACGCGGATTTATCCGTGTGGCTATTCGTCGACGGGGATAAAAGCGGTGGAAGCTATCAGCAGGACGAGGCTCGCGGGCTCGAGTATCCAATGCAGCAGGCGCAGAAGTATGAAGCATTTCCAGGAACCTATACAAATAGTAGCAACGACAACAACCTGGTTCTGGGTGACGTGAGCCTTCTTACGGACTGGGTACACCGGCCGCCGTATGCCGACGGTGGCGGTGCCATGATTGACAGCAACCCGATCTTCGGGGTGGTGGAATTTTACGTCACTCCATTTGATCGCCTGATCTGGGACGAACCGGAACAAAGTATCGTCTCCGATCTTTTTCCTGGAAAAACCATAGGGTTCGGCTATCAACTAGCGGACATCGACGAAAACAGAAATGCCTTCGATAGTTTATTCGGTTTGTACGGCCCGGATTCAGAATGGGAAATCGACAGGTCAGATTTCCTGGCGCACGGAATCCTCCTGGGCGCGGACCATCGTACCGGCGATACGGCGGTCGAAAGCGTCACCTGGGCCCGAATCAAAGCCGGCCTGTCGAAATAATCAGTGGAGGATCCAGAAATGCAACGACTCGTCTGGCCCAAGATCGCCCTCTCATTGGCAGGCATCCTCTTCGCCGCAGACGCCCAGGAATCGGACCGCATCTTTCCTATCCTGCAGTTGACGGACCGCGACGTCGCCGAGATCGACGTCACCGACGGCTCCGTCGGTGACTGGGAATATATCTTCGGGGAGCCCACGCTCACCCCGCTCGACTTTGCGATCACAACAATCGGCTCCTACGATCCCGCGGACATGGATTTTCGCATCTGGCTTGCATGGCACGATGCCACTGACCGGATTTTCTTCGCCATGGAGAGGGTCGACGACGTATACGTCAACGAATTCGACCGCGAGGATGAATGGATGAGCCTTATGTCCATCCACGACTCTTCGGTGATGTTTGCCGTTGACGGCGATCACTCGGGCGGCGAGTTGTTACCCCCGCGCTCCTCTCGAGAGAACATGCTGCCTTACGAGGCGCAACTGTATCAAGCGCTCGGGGAAGTTTTCGACGAAGGCTTGCAGGTTCTCCTCTTCCCCCGATCGAATCATGTGAGCCCGGACTGGTTCAATCGCCCGCCGTTTGCCCACGGAGGCGGCGCTGTGTTCGGCGAATCCCCCATCTTCTCGGTGACGGAATTCTACGTGACCCCGTATGACCTCTTTGTCTGGACGGACCCCGGGGACAGTGACCTGTCCGATCTGTTCGCCGGAAAGATCATCGGCTTCAACATTGAGGTATACGACGTGGATAGTCAGCCTGAGCATTGGGGGACCGTCCATCTGCTGGCAGGCCGGACGAGCGACGAGTTGGGTCTGATTGGGATGTCAGCAGACGATTTGGCCGACGGGGTTCTGATGACGCCGGATGGCTCGTCATCTGACGATTCGGCGGTCGAAAGCGTCACCTGGGCCCGAATCAAGGCCGGCCTGTCGGAATAGCCGGGAGATCGATCCGGCCTGCTTGGATCGCGCCCACTATGAAAACCACAACCCCGGGTCGTACCGTTCGGTCCTGTTTTCTCGGATTTGGTTTCGTCCCGCTCACCCTGGCAGCGAGCGCCTGTTCGAGTCCGCCGGAAGCAGAGAAGGCCGGCACCGGTATTCCGGGGCTGCAGCTTGTTACCGAGTCCTCGCTCGCATTGTCCGACCTGGTCGGCCAGTGGGAGACCACCAATCCCGAAACAGATCATCTCACACGGGTCGAAATACTCAAGCCGGATTCAACAGACCGGTTTTTTGTCCGCATGTGGGGTGCCTGCCAGCCGGAGTGCTACTGGGGTGAAACCCCGGCCGTCGTGCTGGTTGGAGATTCGAGCAATGCGGTGATACCCGAACTGTCGGTCGAATGGGAACTAAAAAACTCGGTTCCCTCGCAACGGATCAGGTTGACGGCAAAAGATCTCCTGCAGGTCGATACGCACACGCGACTTCGCAGCGCGGATATCGAGTACGATGTCACCGATCATTTCAGGCGCATTCGCGGACAAATAGGAGGATGACATGGTACAGCTTCAGATGGCGATCCTCGCGATTCGCCCACGGCCTCGCGGCCGCGGCCAGGGACCTCTTCGAGGCCGCCGCGCAGGCCGTCGCTTCCGCTCCCGGCAGCGGCTTCCTCGCCGACTTCGTCCTGAGCGAGTCCGGCGAAGTCAGCCCGGAGCAGGGGTTCCCGGTCGCCTGGACCGGGGGCCTGCTCGTCGCCGCCATGGTCGTTCTGGGGTCTCCGCCCCAAGCGGCCGCACACTGCAACGGATCATCGCATTTGTACGGCTGCAATACCAACAACGGCTGCGCTGCTCACTGCGCACATCATGCCGGGAATGATTGCGGCGGTAGCTGCGATTACGGCATTTGCGTTTGCGGATAACGGTTAGTTGGGTGGACCCCAACCAACCCAACCCGTACGGGGGCATCGACTGCTCGTAATCGTAGTGGGCCTGTGGGCAATTGGCATGGACACACTACGTCAAGAGGACAGTCGGTGTCCCCGTAACCGTTCAACGGCAGGTGACCATCTATCCGGGCATGTAGGTGTTAAAGCTCTCTCCACCGCCACACATTGTTTTCCCATCCCAGCTATTGTTGTCAGTCAGGAGGATCCAGAAATGCAACGACTCGTCTGGCCCAAGATCGCCCTCTCATTGGCAGGCTTCCTCTCCGCCGCAGACGCCCAGGAACCGGACCGCATCTTCCCTATCCTGCAGTTGACGGACCGCGACGTCGCCGAGATCGACGTCACCGACGGCTCCGTCGATGATTGGCAATATATCGCCGGGGAGCCCACGCTCACCCCGCTCGACTTCGCGATCACAACAATCGGCTCCTACGATCCCGCGGACATGGATTTTCGCATCTGGCTTGGATGGCACGATGCCACTGACCGGGTTTACTTCGCCATGGAGAGGGTCGACGATGTATACGTCAACGAATTCGACCGCGAGGATGAAAGAATGCGCATTATGTCTTTCCACGACTCTTCGGTGTTTTTTGCCGTTGACGGAGATCACTCGGGCGGCGAGTTCTTCCCCCCGGACTCCTCTTTAGAGAACATGCTGCCTTACGAGGCGCAAAAGTATCAAGCGCTCGGAGAAGTTTTCGACGAAGGCTTGCAGGTTCTCCTCTTCCCCCGATCGTATCATGTGAGTCCGGACTGGTTCAATCGCCCGCCGTTTGCCCACGGAGGCGGCGCTGTGTTTGGCGAATCCCCCATCTTCTCGGTGACGGAATTCTACGTGACCCCGTATGACCTCTTTGTCTGGACGGACCCGGGGGACAGTGACCTGTCCGATCTGTTCGCCGGAAAGATCATCGGCTTCAATATTGAGGTATACGACCTGGATAGTCGGCCTGGGCATTGGGAGACCGTCCATCTGCTGGCAGGCCGGACGAGCGACGAGGATGGTCTGTTGAAGATGTCAGCAGACGATTTGGCCGATGGGATTCTGATGACGCCGGATGGTTCGTCATCCGACGATTCGGCGGTCGAAAGCGTCACCTGGGCCCGAATCAAGGCGGCGGTTTCTTCGGCTCGGTAACTGGGTGGAGGGGAAACGGGAGCGACTCGCTTTTTCACGCGCTGACCTGGCCCCCGGCATACCTCTGCCGCACGGCCTGCTCGCGAGCCCTTGCCCGGTCCAGGGCGTGGGGGAAACGCGGGTTGGGCAGGGTGTTCGGTCCCGGTTCGTAGGGGAAGCGCTTCTCGACGTCCTCCACAACCTCGATACCGAGGCCGGGGCGGTTCGGCAGGGTAACCCAACCATCCACCGGCCGCGGGGGCTCTTTGAGCAACTCGTACCGGAACCCGTTCGGGTACATGAAGAACTCGCAGACGTGACCGGTCGCGGCCGCGGCGGTCAGGTGCAGGTTGGCCGCGGTGCCGATTGAGGACTGCCAGTTGTGGGGTACGATGCGGATGCCGTGCTCCCGGGCGGCGCCGGAGATGCGCAGGTCCTCGGACAGGCCCTGGCGCGAAGCGTCGATCTGCATGGCGTCGTACACCCCCGCTTCCAGCCACGGGCGGATCTCCTCCAGGCTCTCCAGGCTTTCGCCGCCCCACAGCATGACCCCGGGCATCCGCTCCTTCAGCGCGAGGTAGTCGTCGAACTGGGCGGGCCCGGCGTCTCCCATCGGCTGCTCGAAGAAGAGGAAACCGAGGCCGTCGATGACCGGGGCGATCTCCAGGCACTCCTCGTACGTCCATGAGTCGTACCCCTTCTTCTCGAGGCCGAGGTCGAAGTCCGGGCCCACCGCATCGCGCAGACGGCGGCAGACTTCCCCCAGCCCGGCCGGGGTGACGCCGGCTTCTTCCCAGTCGGTCCCCGGGCGCCACTTGAAGGTGTCGAACCCCATCTCCCGGTACTGCAGCGCCTCCTCGATCAGCTGCTCGGCGCCGAACGGCTCGCCGTCGCCGCGGTCGTACCAGGTCCAGTTCACCCCGCCGCTGGCGTAGACCCGCACCCGGCCGCCGCGCTCCGGGGCGAGCAGCCGGTGCAGCGGCTCCCCCCTGGCCTTGCCGATGAGGTCCCAGCAGGCGACGTCGGCCCCCGCGGACAGGCCGAGGCTCTCGACGTCGAACGGGTTCCTGCCGATCAGGTGCCGGAAGTCGCCGTCGCTGTCGGCCGGCTCGACGCCGATGCCGACGAGGCCCTCGGCAGTGGATACCTCCAGCAGACCGATGTCGACCTTGGTGAGAATCACCGGGCCGCACTCGTGGACGTAGCGGCCGTCCGGCGGCTTCGAGGTCAGGCGGGTCAGCCTGGCCTCGGTGATGGTGAGGTCTTCGCGGCCGATGCGGTCGGCCATGGGGGTCGGGCTCGCAGCCTGGCTCACTTGTATTCCTCCGTGGAAGCAAGGGAACGGTTTTCGCGTTGAAGGATACGCTGACCGGGCCGGGGCGTCAGGCCGGCCGACCGGGTGCCCGGGCGCGGCCGGAAGAATACGATGGGGTGGCCGGTTCGAGCGCGGAGGTCATGCACCCTTTTCCAGGGCCCCGAAGAAACTCCGCGGCGCTAGCCCCCCGGCGCAGACTGGCTTCCCATGGCGCCCAGCATTGAACCCGCCACGACCAACGCGGCCCCGGCAATGCTGGTCAAACTCAATTCCTCCTGCCTGGCCAGGTCGGGCAGGAGCAGGGCGAACGTCCCCGCCATGACGAACACGACCACCGGCGTCAGGGAGAGGAGAACGCCGATCCGGGAGGCCTCGATGTGCTCGACGGCGTGGGCGTAGGAGAGGTAGGAGGTGAAGGTGAGGATGCTGGTGGCCGCGAGCAGGCCGAGGTGGACGGAGTCGAGGCGGCCGAATTCGGCGAAGCGGACCGCGGGGAACAGGATAATCGTCCCGGTGGCGTAGATCGGCAGCAGGATCGCCTGGGGGGGAAGCACGGTCAGGAGCTGCTTCTGGCTCAGCAGGTACACCGCCCAGGCCACCGCGGAGACGATCACCAGCAGAATACCGAGGCCGAACCCCTGCAGTTCGCCGGCCAGCTCGCCGTAGCGGGGGCTGAAGAACAGGGCCAGGCCGCCGAGCAGGAGGGCGATCCCCAGCCACTGGAGACGGCTGAACGGCTCGCCGAACAGGACCAGGCCGCCGAGAAGCATCAGCATCGGGGCGAGCTGGATGACCACCTGGGCGGTGCCGGGGCTGACGTAGCGGAGGGCGGCCATGAAGGTCAGGTAGTTGGTGAGCAGGCCGGCGACGCAGACCGTCAGCAGGAGAAGCCTCCGGCCGCGCAGGCGCAGCAGCTCGCGGACGCCCCGGCGCAGGACCAGGGGCAGGAGCAGGGCCGCGGTGACGGCGAAGCGCATCCATCCGACCGCGGCCACCTCGAGGGATTGCACGACGAGGGCCAGGAGCACCGGCTGCGTCCCCCACTGGAAGACGGCGAGGCCGGCGAGGCACAGCCCGAGGGCGCGGCGGCCGCTCGGACTGTGCCGGGTCACTGCCACTTCTCGATCTCGACGAGGGCGGCGGCGATCCGCCGTCTCAGCTCCTCCGCGGATTCGAGACGGATTATACGCTTCCCTATCATTCAGGTAGGTCCCTGCTTCCGCTTGTGAGGAGTCAGGGGGGGGCGAAGGGTGATGAACCTCAGGCGCTTTGACTGCTGAGCCCCCGCGGACTCAGCTCAACTTCATAGCGCGGGAGGAAACCTTGCCCGGTTGTCTGCGCGTCCTGGATGCGGTCAACGCGGTAGCTGCAGTGCCCGCCGTCGGAAGCTATTGCGGCGTGCAGGACGATATCGCCATCGCGGGTGCGCCGCAGGGAATAGGGCTCAATCCGCCGGACAGATCCCTCGTACTCCAAGTCAACGCACAAATGGTTGACGGCGGCAAAGCGGATGATTTCCAGGAATGACTGGGCGGCGCCAGAGACCGGCAGGCGCAGTGTGCATTCCCTGAGCACGATTTCACCGGCGTCCATCTGGTAGGTGGCCGGAACAGTCGGTGACACGCCGGTTGCGAGCCAACCAAAGAAATCGGGAAGCGTGCTCCAGAGAGATTCAAGGGGGGGCAGGGCCTGAAGCTGGTGGCCCAGCATCGGTTCCCAGGAACCCTCAAGATCGTCCTTGTGTAGTGCAAGTTCGGCGAGAGTCGGGACAGGGATACCGCGGTGAGCACATTTTTCCTGCAGGACTTCGTTCAGGACAGCGGAATGCGGCCGTGCTTCCGTGTTGCGAAAAAGATGGATGACATCATACAGGTCGCGGGGTCGGACACGGTCGCCCAGGGCCCGGACCTTTTCAGCAAACGCTTCCTCATAGGCGTAGCACCTGACCGGAATCCCCTCTGAAGGCACATCGCTGTAGTCGTGAAAGATGACACGCTGCGCTGGCGGAAGGACAAGAACTTCGTCGAGTGTAAGGTCAAGCTTGATGCGCGGCAGACCGCCTGAGCGCGGAGCGATCGGTCCCCGGTAGCTGAGTTTGCCCTGGCCCGACACCGTGCCGCGCGGGTTTTCGAAGATTTCGAATCCCAGCAATTCTTCGGGGATCTCGATGCCGGTCCCCTCATAGATCCATTCGCCAATCTCGCTGAAGACAGCGACCAGGACTCCCTGATCAATGTCAGAGAGATCGGCGAGGGTGAAATCCAGGTCTTCGGAGAATCGGTACGTTTCGAAGTAACATTTCTTCAGGCAGGTTCCGCCCTTGAAAATCCAGTTTTCTGCGAGAGCCGAGTGCCGATAGATGCCGGCGAGAATCCAGCCGAGCACATAGTCCTTCTCGACAACCTGGGGCAGCAAGCCAAGGACACCGGCGATATCGAGGATCTCGCGGCGTCCGATCATGGGGACGCAATCTGGGCCCAGCTCTCAGGAACATGGAGGCGCCATCGGGATATGAGGCGGCGGCATGAAAGCCTCGGGTCGAGTTTGGCGTTGCCCTGGGTCAGACGCGCACGGCACGCCTCAACGAGGGTTGCCGTTCCGGGTCCGCGTTCTGCCAGAAAGCCCAGGCGCTTGAATACGGCCCCGTTACCGAGCCGGTCCGCATAGGCAATCAATCTGTCGTCATCCCTGTTCTTGAGTTCGAAATAGGTCGCAAGGCAGTCAGCAACATGCTGGATGCCGGCTCCAAGGTCAGGAACATCGAGCATGTCGATGATGGTGCGGTGAACGTCAGATACGGCGATCCGGGTTCTTCCGCGCCAAACTGTCTTCGTCCCGAAAATCATACCTTGCCGGACATGCTTCAGTGTGAAATGGGCGCCATGGCGTTGCTGGCTGGTCGCACGCACGGCCCGCGCGGTCATCACCACAATGTCCCGGAAGATCTGCTCCGTAAGTTCCCAGTGTTCGGCGGCCGTCCGGCCACCGATGTAGGCAGGCTTGAAAAGCACAGGCACCAGCACCCAGTGATCATCGAGCACCTGATCGCTGGCAAGGGACTCAAGGCCAACGGGTGCGTAGGCCCCCGGGCCGACGCGTCTCAGCCAGCCCTGGCCGCTCCAACGGGAAAGAAGCTTGGCGGCGTCGGATCGGCTGACCGCCAGGGCATGTTCGGCATCCTCGATGTAAATGATGTCGCCAGCTTCCCGAACAACGGCGGCCAGCCTGCGACGTCCCTCGGGCAGGGTGGTTCTTGAGTTCATAAGATGTATAATTTATATGGCAAAATTCACATTTTTGGTGAATTTTAACCATTTCAATATACATGAAGGGCGAATCCTGTCAAAGACCACTTTCACCGCCCGCTCGCAGATCCTGTAGATGCCCGTCGCAGAGATAGATTGACAAAATTGGGCCGCGGCGGCCGCTCGGACTGTGCCGGGTCACTGCCACTTCTCGATCTCGACGAGGGCGGCGGCGATCCGCCGTCTCAGCTCCTCCGCGGATTCGGGCGTCCACTGGTAGAAGCCGCGTCCCGTCTTCGCCCCGAGCTCGCCGCGGGCAACCTTGTCCCGCAGCAGGGCGGGCACCTCCGGCCCCGCCGCGAGATGGGGGAGGAGGTTGTCGGCGATCGCGGCCACCAGGTCCCACCCGGCCAGCTCGAACACCTCGAAGATGCCGGCCGTCGACCAGCGGCGGCCGATGCTGTTGCTCAGGGCGTAGTCGACGTCGCGGGGGGCGGCGACCCCGTTCTCGACCAGCCAGAGGGCCTCGCGCAGAAGCGCGAACTGCAGGCGGTTGAGGACGAAGCCCGGGACCTGCCTGCGGACGACGATCGGGCGCTTGCCCGCGCGCTCGAGCAGCGAGCAGGCGGCCTGCAGGGCGGCGTCCGAGGTTGCGCTTGCCGGCACCACCTCCACCAGTGGAATGAGGTGGGGCGGGTTGGCGAAATGGGTGACGAGAACGCGGTCGCGCCGTCCGGTCTCCGGAACGAAGCTGTCCGGCATCAGGCCGGAGGTGTTGCTCGCGAGGATGGCGCGCCCGGGGCAGAGGCGGTCGAGGTCGGCGAACACCCGGCGCTTGAGGTCGAGGTCCTCGAACACCGATTCGATGGCGAAGTCGGCTCGGGAGACCGCCTCCTCGAGGTCGGGGGAGGCGTGCAGGCGGGAGGGGACCGAATCCGCCTGTTCCGGGGTGATGCGGCCGAGGCCGGCGAGGTAGCCGAGAACCTCGTCGATGCGTGCCCGGGCCCGGTCCAGGCTTGCCCGGGTGCGCGAGTGCATGCGCACCTCCAGGCCGGCGAGGGCGAACTCCAGGGCGATCCCGTGGCCCATGAGCCCGGCCCCGACCACGGCGACCCGCTCGATCCGGTCGGCGGCTGCGGGAGGTTCCGCAGGCGGCCTCAACGGGATCCCGAGGGCAGCGGGACGCCGATGGCGGCCAGCTGCTTCTCGACCTGGCCGGCCCAGCCGCGGTTGGCCGCCGGGCTCGCCGGGCTCGGGTGCAGGATCTGCCCCGTCTGGAAGGTGCCGTCCCCGAGGGCGGCTCGGGCGCGGTCCCGGCCGAACCTGCCGATCCCGAGGACGAACGCCGGCGACACGTACCCGGCGATTTGCCGCAGGGCGCGGTCGCAGGCGGCGAACAGGGGGTCGCGCTCGGCCGGGGGAAGCTTGTCGGGGGTGCGGTTGCGGCCGCTCTCCTCGAGGAAGGCCAGCGGGCAGTAGTTCCAGACGAAGAAGCGGTCGAAGAAGCGGTCCGGGCTGCCGAAGCGGTCGCGCGCCCACCCCCAGAAGCGGCGCCCGCTGACTTCGCTGCGCTTGCAGTCGAACCCCTCGATCGCCCGCCGGGGGTGCTGGGAGCGGGGCCGTCTCACTCCGCGGTCGATGCCGAGCCAGTCCCTGACCAGCCCGACCTCGCCGAACGGGACCCCGGTCTGCATCATGCCCCAGGGCCCCGGGTTCATGCCGACCAGCAGCACCTCCGCCCATTTGCGGCAGTAGCGTTCGAGGTAGGCTGTGTGCGCTTCGAACGCGTAGGCGAGCGGATTGTACACGTGCGCGACCGGGGCGGCGAAGCGCAGCCCCCCCGCAGCGCGGCCGAGGGTGCGGGCCACGGCCACCGGGGAGGGATGCGGCGTCATTCGCTGAACACCGCCTCGATCAGGCCCCTCATGTAGCCGATGGCGTAGAGGCGCTCCATCGAGTGGGTGTCGGCGAAGTCCTCCCAGGTCAGCTGCGGGAAATGGTCGGGCCGCGCCACCCCCTCGTACCCGGTGTCGCGGTAGGCGCGGACGCAGGCGGCCATGTCGTGCTTGCCGTCGTCGTGGAAGGCCTCGTCGAACTTCTCCGGGGTCCCCCTGATGTCGCGGAAGTGGACGAAGTGGATCTTCTTCTGCTCGCCGAAGTGGCGGATGACGCTCGGCAGGTCGTCGGTCATGAGGCCGAAGTTCCCCTGGCAGAGGCCGATGCCGTTCACCGGGCTGGGCACGAGATCGACCATCCTCTGGTAGTTCTCGACGCTGCTGACGATGCGGGCAACCCCCTGGATCGGCGACAGCGGCGGGTCGTCGGGATGCATGGCGAGCTTGACGCCCGCCTCCTCGGCGACCGGCACGACGCGCTCGAGGAAGTACTTGAGGTTGTCCCACTGGTTCTCCTCGGTGATCTCGCCGTGCTCTCCCGGGGGATGGGTCTTGTTGAATTCCTCGAGGTCGAATCCGGTCACCATGGCGCCCCCCCGCGTCGGGATGGTGGAGGAGGTGCGGATGACGAAGTGGACGGGCATCCAGGCCGGGCACCAGACCGGGATGCCGGCCGCTCCCATGTTGCGGATGAACTCGCAGACGACGGCGATCTCCTCGTCGCGGCCCGGCCGGGCAAGCTTGATCTCCTCCATCGGGGGGCGGCTTTCGATCACGGAAAGCTGGTAGCCCATCCGTTCGTACTGCGCCTTGAAGCGGGCCAGCGAGGTGCGGCTGAACGGCTGCGCCTCGTCCTCAATCGGCTTGCCCGGCAGCGGGTCGAGGGCGAAGGTGCCGACGGCGTGCTCGACGCCGCACTGGGTGCCGAAGGTCGATACGGCGCCGGCCTCAGGACCGAGCGCCAGGGCGATTTTCATGGGTTTCCCTTTCTATTTGGTTTCGAGAATCACGGCGACCATGTCTCCCTTGAGCACGCGCGGGAAGGTGCGCAGAACGAGGATCAGCCCGCTGCGCTCGGCCCGCATCTCGCGCACCGTTGAGCCGAGATGGTCGCACACGGTGCCGAGCAGGTCTCCCTCGCGCACGCGGCCCCCGAGCTCCACTGCGGCTTCGAAGAACCCGGTGACCGGCGTCTGGTTGTGCAGCCCCATGTCCCCGGAATTCGGGCGGTCGTCCTCGACGACGTGCTCGACCCGCGAAACGGGAGCCGGACGCGCGATCATGGAGAGCGCGCCCATGACGTTCAGGCAGCCATCGAAGTAAGCTTCCGTTCCCTCGGGATCGCACCTTCCCGAGCCCTGGTATTCCGCGTAGATCGCGGCGACGCCGGCGTCGCGGGCCACCGACAGGGAGCGGCCCTGAAGCGTCGCGGTCGTGCCCCAGATCACCGGCAGGTTGAAGGCCCGCGCCATGGCGCGCTGCCTGTCGAGGATCCCGGGTTCGGGGTGCAGGCCGTACCCCGACATCGGCCAGACCGAGGAAGGGGAGCCGCCGGTGTGCAGGTCGATGAAGAAGTCCGCCGAGCGGATCAGCTCGCTGAGGGCATGGGCGGTTCGCCTGGTAACCGAGCCGTTCGGGTCGCCGGGGCAGACGCGGGCAAGGTCGAGACCGTCCTCCGCGGTGCGGGTGCCGCGCAGGTACGCCGCCTCGTTGACGACCGGCACGAGGGTGAGGCGGCCGCGAAGCTCCTCGCGGGCGGGGCCTTCGAAATGGCTGATCAGGCGGCGGATGGCGGCCATCGACTCGAACTCGTCGCCGTGCACCCCCCCGGTTACCAGCAGGTGGGGCCCGGGACCGGAGCCCTCGACCACGGCCTTCTGCAGCTCGACGGGGCCGCTCACGGGAGCTGCCAGCGGCTCGGGTTGATGCCGGGCGCTTCCGAGGGCATGCCGGGCGGCTTGTTGCCCCCTTCGGGAATCCAGATGCGGCCGCTGCGGTCACCCATCAGGCGGCGCACCTGGGGCGGAAGTTTTTCGACCTCCTCCGGGTCCCAGGGGGCTACCGGTTCGGCGGGCCCCGCCCAGGTCGGACGGTAGGAGAGCTGCAGGGACTCGCGGGCCCAGGAGCCGGTGTTCGCGTAGCTGCCGTGGAAGACGTTGTTGTTGAACACCAGCACCGAGCCGGCCTTGCAGGTCACCATCACCTCCTCGGGGTGCTCCTCGTAGCGCAGGTAGGGGTTGGCCTGGTTGTGGAAGCTCAGGTGGGTGCGCGGCACGACGCGGAAAGGGGAGACCTCGGGGACGAGGTCGTCGAGGTAGTAGAGCACCCGCAGCAGCCTGGGGCAGGTGTACTCCGCTTCGAAGATCTTGGACCCCCAGGGCTGGCCGTCGCAGTGGAGGCTGATCCCGGGGTGGCCGGGCTCGGACCGTCCGTAGTCGCAGGACATGGCGACCACCTCGCCGCACAGGTTTTCGAGGAACCCGATGGTCGGAGGCCAGGCGATCAGCTCGGTGACGGGCCCGCCGGCGAACTGCACCGCGGACTTGCCGCGCTGGTGGACGCTGTAGTCGACGTGGGTGGTTTCGAACCCGGCGCACTGGCTCTTGAGCCGGGCGACGAGGTCAGGAGGCAGGCGCTCGGGAAGGATGACGTACCCCTCCACTTCGAGGTGGCGGATGCTTTCGCCGAGGGAAAGCCGGCTCCAGTCGCGGTCGTCGATGCGGGGCATGGCGGGTTCCGGTCGGTTGTCGTATGTGTGGCCGTAAGGTGGGGTTGCCGGGCTGGAAGAAACGCCCCGGAAATTCCCTGTCAATCGCCGGATTTCGGCCGGGCGGCAGGGGACCGGTCTGGAGAGACGGTTCCGGTTCCGGGTGCTGCACGGGGCCGGTCGGGGGCGATCCGCTGATGCTTCGGGGCTTCTGCTCGACCGGATCCACCGGCAAGTCCTCTTGCGCTATTGACCAAAGGCGTCAGTTTCGTCCTCGCCTCCGCGGAACCCGGTTTCCCATCATGCGTCCATATTTTTTCCGCAAGGCTCAAATTCCTCTACACCAGACAAGGAAGTACGATGAAGGAAAGCAGGATGCCCCACGTTCTCTGTGCCGCGGCGGTTGTTCTCTGCGTCGGAATCTCCGGGTGTTCGAGTGAGACGCCGACTGAGGGAACCCACGATTCGGATGTCCTCACGGCCACCGGTGACGAACACGACCGCGAAGCCGGCGGCGACAACGGCGGAGAAGCTGGAGAAGAGTCGGGTACCGCCCTGTCGCTGAACGAGACCTACGATGCTGTCAGGAAGGGTGTCCGGCTGGTGATGTCCTACGACGCGGAAGACAATTCGTTCAACGGAACCGTGGAGAACACGACCGGCGAGACCTTGCGGAAAGTGCGGGTCGAGGTCCACCTGTCCAACGGCAGGGAGCTCGGTCCGACAACTCCGGTCGATCTCGATCCCGCCATGGAACGGGAAGTGAGACTGGAGGCGACCAGCACGGATTTCGACGCCTGGACCCCCCACGCGGAGGTGGGAGCGGGGGAGCACGGCGGATCCGGCGAGGACGGAGAGCACGATTAGGCCATCCGCAGCAGGACCTTGCCGGTGAGGCCGGCGGCCATCAGGCGGAAGCCCTCGTCCGCTTCTTCCAGTGGAAAGCGGTGGGTGATCAGCCGCTCGACATCGAGGCCGGCCCGGTAGAGGGCGAGCATCTCCGGGAACTCGCTGAAGTGGTAGTACCAGGAGCCGACCGCGGTGATGTCGCGGCGGATGAAGTCGGCGCTCGGCGACAGCTCGACCTCCGGCTGCTCCCCGTTGAAGACCACGGTGCCGGCGGTGCGCACGGCGCCGAAGCACTGCCTCGCGGTCTCGGGGCGGCCGGCGGCCTCGATGCAGACGTCGGCCCCCCTGTTCCCGGTCAGCCGGCGGATCTCCTCCGGCACGTCCCCGGTGACGCCGGCGTCGATGGCGTGGGCGGCCCCGAGCTTCACGGCGAGGTCGAGCCGCTCCCGGGAGACGTCGACGGCGATCACCTGCCTTCCGAGCCAGGTCTGCATCAGGGTGTTGCCGAGGCCGATGGGACCCATCCCGAAAATCGCGACGCATTCGACGGGCTCGTTTCTGAGCTTGGTCGAGGTGTGGTAGGGGACGCCGAACCCGTCTCCGGTCAGCAGCACCCCCGCGTCCCAGGGAACGTCGTCGGGCAGCAGGTGGCACGCGTTGGCCGCGGCGACGAAGCGCTCGGCATGGGTGCTGCCGTGGTAGGTCCGCTCCTCGCACCAGGTGTACTGTCCGCGGGCGCAGCAGGGGCAGTCCCCGCAGCCACTGACGGCGCTGACCCCGACACGCTGTCCCACCCTCGGGGCGCTGACGCCGGGACCCACCTTGGACACGACGCCTGCCGCCTCGTGTCCCGAGTTGCCGCTTTCCATGCCGTCACCCCGGTAGGCTTTCAGCTCGCTCCCGCACAGGGCGGAGACGCGGGTGTCGACGAGAACCTCGCCGGGCCCCGGTTCCGGGTCGGGGGCGTCGATGCAGGCGACCTTCCCGTTACCGGGGAGCTTCAGGGATTTCATGGCGCTTCAGGCTAAGCCGCATGCAGGCCCTCCGGTCGAAAGACATCCCACCGCGTCCTGGGACGACACCCCGAGCCGGCTTTCATCACGAAACGTCGAGCGGCAGCTCCGCCTCGAGGTCGACGGGGCGGCCCGCGGCGATGGAGCGCCTGATGGCGGCCTCGACCTGCAGCTCCCGCAGGCCGGCTGCTCCCGGGACCGGAGGCGGCTCCCCGTCCCGTATCGACTGCAGGTAGGCGGTTACGGACCTGGCGAACGAGGCCCGGTACTGGTCCCACCGGGACTTGTCCTTCGGGATCGCGTGCAGCTCGCTGCGGCCCTCGGCGTGATCGAGCACCTCCATGTCGCCGTCGAGGTCGCGGAGGTGGATGCGGCCCCCCTCGAAGTTCAGGGTCAGCTCGAAGAGCGGGAAGGTCCAGTCGAGGGCGGAGGTGCCGATCAGGGTGCCCGCGGCGTCCCCGGCCGTGCGCATTGTAGCGGTGACGTCCTTCGTCGCCTCGCGGTCCCCCCGGGTCCCTTCGCTCTCCAGGGCGGCGAGCTCGGCTACCGGTCCCGCGAAGAAATGGACGAGGTCGATGGCGTGGCTCCAGCAGGCGAAGTGGACCAGCCCGGTGAAGTTAAACACCGCCCCGAAGGAACGCTCGGCGACGATCCGCTTCGCCAGCTGCACCTGGTCGAAGAAGCGGTAGTTGAACACCATCGCCGTCTCGCAGCCGCAGGCATCCGCCTGCCGCATGAGGGTTCGGGCGTCGAGGAAGTCCTGCTGCCTCACCGCGGCCTGCCCGTCGCGGGCGACCAGCGGCTTTTCGAAGAACAGCCGCCTCGGGCGGTGCTTCAGCAGGGCGGAGGCGGCCTCGAAGCGGTCGTTCTCCCTGGTCAGCACGAGGATCGCGTCCGGCTCCCAGTCGGCCAGGTCTCCCGGAGAGGGGAACGCCATCCCCCCGAAGTCCGCAGCGAACTGCTCAGCCTTGCTCAGGGTGCGGTTGTAGTAGCCGAGCTCGACGTCCTTCTCCGCGGTCAGGCAGGGCATGTAGTTGGCCCTGGCGACGTTGCCGGTCCCGGCGATGCCGATCTTCAAGTTCATTTCAAATTCCCTTGGGTGCTTGCAGGTTGCCGGGAGCGCGCCGGAGGCCGGAGTCGGCGAAGAACGTGGTTTGCCCGCTCAATGATCTCAGGCCGCTCGGGACCGGACCGGACAGTGGCGATGGCGTCACAAGCTCTTCTCGATCTTTGCCGCGACCTCGTCCACGTGGCGCACGCCCTGCAACCTCTCGACGATCATCCCTTCGGAATCGACGAGGTAGTACGAAGGTATGTGGTTGACGTTGTATGCCCTGGCCACGTCCGCCCCCCAGCCCCCGGCGTTCGCGTGCACGCCGCCGATACCGTGCTCGTCGATGGCCCTTCTCCAGGCGGCCTCTTCCTCCAGGGACACCTTGAGGAAGACCACGGCTCCGGGGTCCGTCTTCTCCTCGATCCGCCGCAGGAAGGGGAGATCCCGGATGCAGGGCGCGCACCAGCCGGCCCAGAAATCCAGCAGGACCGCCTTGCCCTTGAACCGGCTCAGCGATACCGGCTCCCCGTCGAGACCGCGGAGGGTGAAGTCGGGCGCCGGCTTTCCGGGCTGCAGCATCAACGTCTTGTCCAGGGTCTCCCGGACGGCCTCGAAGTATTCGGGAAAAGGGTTGGTCGCCTGGTATTCTTTCCATTTGCCGAAGGCCCACCTGGAGGGTTCCCCGCCCGTCTTGAACCCGTCGATCAGCTCGCGGGCGAGAAACCAGTAGAGCACTCTCCCCTCCAGCCTCTTTCCGGCCAGGTCGTATCGTTTCGGAATACGCCGCCCCCATTGCGGGTCGGTACCGGCGTAAATCGAGTCGAGCCGGGCCCTGGCCTCCTCGGGCAGGCCCAGACTCGACAGATCGATCTCCTCGGACAGTCTGCCCTTTTTCCTGAAGGACTCCAGCCGTTCGTTTCCTGGCAGCTCGATGACCAGCGCTTCCCCCGTGGTATCGATCCCCGGGGTTGCTATCTCCCTGGAAATCTCCGGGATGTACGACCTGTTGTGCCTGTCGAAAAAGGAGTCGATCCGGTTCCCGTCGGCCTCCGACAGACCGAATCTCCCCAGGTCGAACTGCCGGGAAAACGCCGGCGGAGCGCGGTTTTGGAACAGGGAGTCGAGCCGCGCCTCGGCCGCATCCGACAGACCCGACCGCGAAAAATCGTACTGGTCGGACAGCCTGGACGGCGACGGGGCTTCGCCCAGTTCCCTGTCGAGGGCCTGCACCAGGAAAGGGCGATAGTTTTCCACGCCGATGGCCCTTTCGTCGACCAGTGAGACATCCTCGAGAAAGCCGTAGTACTCCGGGGTGATTCCCCGGTTTTCCCCGCGGTTGACACGGCGGTAAATGGCCGGATAGGTGATCATGCGCTCGGCCCACCCGTACTGAACGAAAGCCTCGGCGTAATCGATGAACACCTGGGAGAGGGCGTATTCCTCTTTCCCCTCGGCCAGCCGCTCGAGCTGCTCCCGCCGCCACTTGTCCATCCCGCCGGTGAAGTCCTCCACCTCCAGGGTTTCGTAATTGAGGCGCAGGGGAAGAAATCCCGAGAGTCGCCCGGCTATGAAGCGGTTATTGTCCGCGTTGCGGCCCCGGAACCGGAAAGAAGGGGAGAGCCAGCCTGTTTCCATGACCACCTCCAGGCTGTCCCCGGGCTCGACGAAGAGGACGAGATGACGGGTGTCGTCGAGAAGGGGCTCCAGCCATTGCTTCCACCCCGGCCGGGGCTCTCCGTTGTGGTAATGCCCGACGACGAGGGTGCCCCGGGTGACGGGCAGGGTGAGGGTGAAGCGGTTGCCCCCGTCGAGGACGACCTGTTGAACGGTTTTCTCCAGTGCCTGCGGGGAGATGTAGTCGATGGTGAATTCCCGCAAGGTGGGATTGATGATTTCGACGCTGACGGTCGCCTGCCCCGGCCCGTCTGAAGGGTTTTCCGCGGCCGCGCTGATGCTCGACGCCGCCACGAGCGCGGCAGGCAGGAAATGTGGGTATCTGTTGGTCATGGGACGTACCTCCGGTTTCCAGCGGTGCAGCAAGGGAGGGAGGCGCCGGAGCTTGTCAGGAGCGTGTCGGGATCAGCACCTCAAAATCCTGCGTCGTGCAGCCGCCGATAGGCGTCGGTATTCTCGAGCGCCTCGTTTCTCCCGGCCAAATCCCGGGGGGTCTTGCCCTCCGCGTTTCGCGCAGCCGGGTCGGCTCCCGCGTCCAGAAGCATGGTTGTGACCGCGGGGGTTTTGTTGAACCTGGCCGCAAGATGCAGGGAAGTGTTGCCGTTGCTGTCCCGTGCGTTGGTGTCGGCCCCGGCCTTCAGCAGAGCGGCGATTACGGCCGGGTTTTCGTTCGCTTTGGCGCCTTGATGCAAAGGTGTTTCGCCGAATTCGTTCCGCACGTTCGGGTCGCCCCCACTCTTCAGAAAAGCGCTGATGACATCGAGGTTTTCTTTCCTGGCCGCCAGATGCATCGGTGTTGAGCCGAAGGCGTCCCGTGCGTTCGGGTCGGCCCCGGCTTTCAGCAAAGCGGCGATGACATGGGGTTTTTCGTTCGTTACCGCCGCGTCATGCAAGAGCGTTGAGCCGGATTCGTCCCGCGCGTTCGGGTCGGCCCCGGCCTCCAGAAAAGCGGTGATGACATCGAGGTTTTCCTTCATGGCCGCCAGGTGCAGAGGGGTGGAGCCGACTTTGTTCCGCGCGTTGAGGTCGGCGCCGGCTTTCAGCAAAGCGGAAATGACCGCGGAATTGTCGTTCCTGACCGCGACATGCATGAAGGTGTTGCCGCGTTTGTTCCGGGCGTTCGGGTCGGCCCCGGCTTTCAACAGGGCAGTGATGAGGGCGGCATTGTCCTCCCTCCCCATTGCCATATGCAGGAGAGGGAGACCGCTTTTTTCCCGGGCGTTCGGGTCGGCGCCGGCTTTCAGCAAGGCGGCGATGACAGCAAGGTTCGAGTTGTACATGACCGCCAGATGCAAAGGTGTGGCGTCGGTGTCAGAGGAGTGGGTCCGTGCGTTCGGGTCGGCGCCGGCTTTCAGCAATGCCCTGGTCACATCCGGATGTGCGTGCGAGACCGCATGATGGAGAGCTGTTTCGCCGTTTCCGTCCCGTGCGTTCGTATCGGCTCCGGCTTCGAGCAGGGCGGCGATGACGTCGAGATCGTTGTACACCGCCCAATGAAGCGGGGTGGAGCCGTTCCCGTCCCGTGCGTTCCGGTCGGAACCGGACTGAAGGCAACCGGTCACCTCTTCGGCTGTGGCGGTTTTGAAGAACTCCCCGGTGTTCCAGTCGGCGCAGTCGGCACCGGAGGCCGGTGCAGCCGCGAGCATGAGGCATGTACCGCAAATGGCAACGGCCGCTTTCATGCGCTTCCTCTCCGTTTCCAGGGTGCTGACCGCCCGCAACCGCTCCCGGCCGGTTCCCGGCGCCCCTACCGCTGCCGCAGGTAGCGCCCGATGCGCTCGAGGCCGGCTTCGATCTTGTCGACGTCGAGGGCGTACGACAGCCGCACCCGGTCCGGGGAGCCGAACCAGTCTCCGAGGTAGGTGATGACCTTGTAGCGCTCGAACAGGTCGCGGACGAAGTCGAGGGGCTCCTCGACCCGGGGCATGACGTAGAAGGCCCCTTCCGGCTTCCACAGGTCGAGGCCGAGGTCGGACAGCCCCTGCCAGATCAGGTCGCGGCGGTGGCGCCAGATTTCGAGCTGCTTTTCGGCGAAGTCCGAGGAGACTCCCACGGCCGCCAGCGCCATCTCCTGGCCGAGGATGTTGGTGTTCATCGAGGTGTGGGTCTTGACGGCGATCACCTCCTCGACCAGCTCCTGGTCGAGGGACCAGAGGTAGCCGACCCGGAACCCGCACATGGCGAAGGTCTTGGAGAAGGAGTTGATGGTGACCACGTGCGGCCCTTTGATGAGGTAGTTCTCGCGCACGTAGATCAGGTCCTTGTAGACCTCGTCGGAGAGCACGTACACCCCCAGCTCGCTGGTGAGTTTCTCGATCTTCGCCAGGGTTTCGATCGCCTCGACCCGCCCCGTCGGGTTGGAGGGGGAGTTGACGATGACGGCGCAGCAGTCCCCGACCTTGGCGGCGAAGTCGTCGAAGTCGATGCGGCCGTCGATTGTATCGGTGTAGACCGGCTCGAGCCCGGCGTAGCGCACCATGTTCGGGTAGGAATAGTAGTAGGGGCGCGCCATCAGGACCTTGCCGCCGGGCCCCTGCTTGCGGGCGATCACCCGCAGCACGAGGTCGAGCGCCTCGGAGGCGCCGTTGGTGATGACGAAGCTGTCGGCGGTCGAGTCGGGGTACTGGCCGGCCAGCGCCCGGCGCAGCTCCACCATCCCCTGGATCAGCCCGTACTTGAAGTCCCGGTAGTGGGGAAGGACGTGGTAGGCCTCGGGAGGCGGGGGCAGGTCCGGCTGCCCCGATCCGAATGAAATGACGTCGTCCCCCTGCACGCCGATGAAGGTCGCGGGGGAAAGCTCTTCCTTTCCCATCCTGGTCTCGGTTTGGCGGTTGTTCAGAAAACGGGGTTGTCGCCCGCGAACACCTGCCGCGCCTGCGGCGAGAGTCTGCCGGCCGCCAGCATCCGCTCGGCCCAGTGCACCGGCACCCCCTCCGACCACTTTTCCGGCCCGGCGTTCGGGTCGGGGGTCCGGTAGGCCATCAGCAGCCCCCAGCGCACCGGGGCGTCCGGAGCCCGGTAGCTGACGAAGTGCGGCATGTGGTGGACGAAGGAGACCATGCTTCCGGGCGGGATCTGCAGGTGCACGATCCTCAGCGGTTCCCCGGTGAAGGCGTGGATCTTGCCCGGCAGCCAGTCCCTTTCCATCTCCGCGTCCCCCTCGCTGCGGTCGCGGTCCCACTTGTAAGGTATGCGGTAGAGGTGAGATCCGGGAATTACCGCGAGCTCGCCGCCGTGCTCGTCGTCGGCCCCCTCGGGGTAGCAGAGGGTGCGGATGCACTGCTGCCGCAGGTACTCCTTCGTCAGGGAACTGCCGTCCCCGACCCGGTCCTGGACCTCGTAGCTGCCGTCGCGGTAGGGGTGGCCGTGCCAGCGGCGGCCCCTCGACCCCGGAGCCCGGTTCATCAGCACCAGGTGGTCGAGGAGGAAGCGGCCCTCGAACAGCTTGTCGAGCAGATCCATCATCTGCGGGTGCGCGGTGATGACGTCGAGGATGAAGTCGTCGTACGCCGCGGCCCAGTACTCCGGCATCAGCCCCTCGGACTCCACACCGGGGGTGACGAGGGTGGGCTCCGGGCCGAAGAGCCCGTGCTCGTGCATGTAGCCGCGCCCGTCCCCGGGGAGGCAGGCGACCGTTTCGCAGCCGCCGAGGGTGCGCTGTCTCGCCTCGATGCCGAGCTCTTCGGGTGCGGGCGGTTCCAGGCCCCGGGCCCCGTAGTCGATGGCTCCCCAGTCGGTCGCCATGATGATGTCGTCGTTGAGCTGCTGCAGCTGGGACAGGCTGGCGGTGAACCGCTCCCTTCCGGCTTCGGTGAGGATCCCCTCCCAGACCCAGTACCCCTCACGCTCGAAGGAGGCGCGGTCGAAGGCGGCCAGGACCTCGGGCCTCAGCAGGTCGTCGAGGCGCGCCGGGTTCGCTGCCGGGTCGGCAGTGGCATTCGTCGTCATTGTTCCGGTCTCCGTCCGCTCATGAGGAAACGGTCGCGTCTGCGAGGCCCGCCATGGAAAGGGTGGTCCGGTGCATGACGCGGCGGCAGCGGCCGTCCCAGGGCCGGCCGCGATGCAGGCAGCTGACGTTGTCCCACATCACGAGATCGTGCCGCCGCCACTCGTGGCGGTACACGAAGGCCGGCTGCGTCGCCCATTCGAGCAGCTCCGCCAGCAGCGCCCGCCCTTTCTCCACCGGCCAGCCGAGGATGTGGGTGGTGTACGAGCCGACGAGGAGGACCTTCTCCCCGCTCTCGGGAATCCTGCGCACGAGCGGATGCGGGGCCGGCGGCGTGTCCTTGAGGAACGCGTCGTCCATCAGGCCCGGGGCGATCTGCTGCCGCGACCAGGCGATGCTGTGCTCGGCGAACAGGTCCTCGATCAGCTCCTTGCGCTCGTCGGGGAGGGTGGCCCAGGCGGCGCGCAGGCTGGCGTACTCGGTCTCGCCTCCTTCCGGGGGCACCTCCTTGGCCGACAGCAGGGAGCCGCGCAGCGGCACCTTGCGGAAAGAGCCGTCCGAGTGCCACAGGGTGTTCCCCTTCTGGTAGAGCATGCGCCGGTCGTCGGGCGGGATGACCTCGTTGTTGTCGTCGACGTTGCAGATGACGCCGACCGGGCCGCCGTCGCCGACCGGGTCGCTGGGGATGGTCATCTCGAGCGGGCCGAACCCCTCGCTGAAGGCGACGTGCTGTTCGTCGCTGATCTCCTGGCCGCGAAACACGAGGACCGAGTGCCGGTGGAAGGCCTCGCGCAGGAGGGAGAAGGTGCCGCTGTCGATGGGGGAGGCGATGTCGACGCCGTGGACCTCGGCGCCGATGTGCTCGCTGATTTTTTCGATTCTCACGCCCATGTCAGGTCTCCGAAGGTGGCATGGTTGGAGGTTCGTTCCCCCAAGGATACGACTCGACGCGGAGGGAGCGGTCGTCCGCGGGCAGCTGGACCCGGGCCCCGTCCCGTTCCGAAGAGGAGCAGATGGCGAACCCGACCTCGGTGGCGCGCCGGGCTTCGGGAACGTCGCAGGCGGTGGGGCCACCTTCTTCGACGGCGCGCACGAGGTCGGCGACCATGTCCATTCCGGCAGGCCAGCCTTCCTCCTTCGGCGGCAGGGGCAGGGGCTCTTCCGATGCGTCCTTGTTGATGCGGGCTGCGGCGGCGTCGGCGTACACGGAGATCCGCCCTTCCTCCGCGGCGATCTCGAAGGCGGGGCCCCTGGGCCCGTCGCAGGTGACGTATGCGGTAACGCCGTTTTCCATGCCGACCTGGGCCCGGCAGGGAGGATCGCTGCGGCGGCGCTCGTCCTGCGGATCGCCGGGGTCGAGAAAGCCGCTGACCCAGGCGGGCTCCGGGTCGCCGAGAAGCATGAGCATGGCGTCGTACCAGTGGCATCCGTGGTTGATGGTGTTCGGAATGCCGTAGGCGACCAGGTTCGTGACCTTCCCGACCGGCCCGTCTGCGAGCGCTGAGCACAGGGCCCGGTACGCAGGGTCCCAGCGGCGGTCGAGGGCGAAGGCCAGCGGAATCTCCGCGCAGGCGGCTACGACGCGGTCGAGCTCGGAGAGGCTGGTCACCAGCGGTTTGTCGCACAGGATACCGCGAACTCCGGCGGCCACCGCCTGTTCGATCTGGTCGGCGTGCATGGTCTGCCGGGTGGCGATGCAGACGATGTCGGGTCCGACCTCTGCGAGAAGCTGCCCGTAGTTGTCGAAGGCCGGCACCTCTCCCCAGACATCCCGCCAGCACTCGACGAACCCGGCGCGTTCCTCCGCGCCGTAGTCGAAGACACCGGCAACCTCGGTTCCGGGATGGGCGCTGAAAGCGGAGGCGAAGTTGTGGCTTCCCGGCTTGCGCAGGAGCTGCCGGTGGCAGCCGGCGATGGCGACGCGCAGCATGCGGCTCAGCTTTCCGTTCCCGGGCGCCCGGCATCGGGCTCGTATCCGGGAGCGTGGTTGCCTGGGGCGAGCTCGAGTTTCGTCATGCTCCGGAGCCCGGGCGCGGGAAAACCTCCGCCACCTGCTGGAACCTGGGGGCGCGGTAATCTGCGGTACACGTGAGCTTCATGTGGGTTCCCGGCCCCGGCGCGAGAAGACCTCCGGCCGTGGCTCGAAACGGACGCCGTCGTCGAGGGGATAAACCGGTCGCCTGCAGATGGTGTGCCCCAGGCTCGGAAGGTTGGCGCTCGTCGATCCGGGGGCGTCGATGTTGAAGTTCGCCGCCGCCCAGGCGGTGAAGAAACGCTCCTGGCAGTGGGGGGACTTCACCACCACGAGATCGAACCCCCGCGGATCGCAGCCGTGGGCGAGGAAGAGCGAGCGGTCGAAGAGGTAGACCGGCAGCGAGGTAACCGCGATGCTCATGCGCCCGGCCTGGAGCAGGGCGGTGTCGCCAGCGTCCTGCCGGGTCCCCCAGGACTCGAAAGGGTAGGGGCCTGTGCGCAGCATGGTAACGGTGGCCTCGAGCGGCAGCGGGGTGAAGCGGGGATCGAGGGCGCCCCCCAGCGAAAAGCGGCCGGTGTTGCCGACCCCGGTCTCGAAGGCGCGCCTGACCGCCGGGGGATCGACGAGCGGCGCCAGCACGGTTCCCTCGTACCCGGCCTCGAGCAGGGCCGCGAGGATGAAGTTGCTGTCGCCGCTGGCCCCGGAGCTGGTGGCGTCCGCGGCATCGGCGAAGATCGCCGTTCCTTCGAGGCCGCGCGCCTGGGCGATCGCCTCTTCCACCTTGACGAGCGGGGCCTGCATGCGGGCCCGGTCGGGCCAGAAGCCGCGCGCCAGCTCCAGCGCCTCCCGTTCCGCTGCTTCCGGGTCGCGGTCGGTGACCACGACGCTCTGCGAGCAGAGCTCCGGAACGTCGGTGAAGGGGTTGCCGATCATCATGCCCGCGGCCAGCGCCTTGTCGGAGCGTTCCAGCTCCTGCGCCCGGCGGATGGTATCTCCGTAGATGCCTGTCTCCGTGATCAGCTCGTCGCCGCGGACCAGCGCCGGAACCGGGACCCGGGCGACGACGGGGCGCAGGCCCTCGTCGAGGATGCGCAGCAGCAGGCGGGCGGCGCGCGCGCCGGTGTCGGCGAAGTCGACGTGCGGGTAGGTGTGCAGCAGGGTGAGGGCGTCGCAGTGCTCGAGCATCCGCCGCGTGAGGATGCCGTGCAGGTCGAGGGAGATGACGATGGGGAGGTCGGGCCCGACAAGCCGCCGCACCTCCTGCAGCAGGTACCCCTCGGGGTCGAGCTCTCCGGCGGCCCCCATGGCCCCGTGCAGGGTGAAGTAGAAACCGTCGGCTCCCCGGCGGTGCTCCCGCTCCACCGCATCGAGGAGCTCCGCGGCGAGGCGCTCGAAGTCCGCCTGCACCAGGGGGCCGGAGGAGCAGGCGTCTCCGCCCCACAGCGGCACCGGCTCGACGTCCGTGCGCGCCTCGAACACCCCGAGGGCTCCGCTGACGTAGGACTCGATGCCGCGGTGATGGGCGAACAGTTCCTCTCCCCGCCGGATGTCGAAGTCGTCGTACCGGGTCTCGACCGGGTTGAACGAGGAGATCTCCTGCATGCACTCGGCTGCGAGTATTCGGTACATGGCCGTTCAGTGTCCGTAGTCCGACTTCAGGGTCGACTCGTCCCGCCACCTCGGGCTGTTCAGCTCGGCTTCCCGGGTCTTCTTCGCCAGGCAGGAGCAGTTCCGGGCCAGGACCTCGAAGATGCGGTTGGCGACGAGCCGGTGCCCGAGGTCGTTCTGGTGAACCCCGTCGTAATGGACCGTCCAGGGCGCTTCGCCGCTGGCTTCGAGAAGGTCGGCGTAGAGACAGCCGAGTTCCCCGGCGACCTCCGCGGTAGCGGCGTTGAAGCTCTTGAAAAGCCGCAGATCCGCGTGGCTCCAGGCCGCCCCGCCGACCGTGAAGTCGGTCATGAAGTAGGGACCGGGAAGCAGGATGAGCGGGTCGGTGCGCTCGCGCACGCGCCGCACCAGCAGGGCGAGGTCGGCGCGGAACTGCGGCAGCGGCGTGCCGCCGCGGGCGTCGTTGAGGCCGTAGGAGATGATCAGCAGGTCGGGGTCGTGGGCGAGGACGTGCTTTTCGAGGCGCTCCGAGGCGGCCGGCTTTCCGCTCACGTCGTAGAACGGGCTGCGGGTGGAGATGAGGTTTGCCCCGATCCCGGAGTTGACCACCCGCACCGGCGTCTCCTGAAAGTCGTTGATGAGGCCGCCGAGAACCGCTACCCAGCAGCGCTCCGGGGAGGTGCTCCAGCCGCCCGCGGTGGTGCTCTCTCCGAGGGCGACCAGGCACCGGAACTCGTCGGCGCGCCAGTCTTTCTTCACTTGATCCACCCGTGTGTCGGCTTGTCCCGGCCTGGACCGGTGACGCACCGGGAGCCACAGGAAGCGGCGTCGAAGCCGCGGCTGTCCCGGGCAGGGTTCGAGGTCGCGCACCCGGCCCTCGGCGCAGCAACCCCCGCCATTCCGGTCACGCCGGCAGCACCTCGCGCAGCACGCGGAGGTAGTTGCCCCCCATGATCTTTGCCGTGTCCTCCTCCGAAAATCCGTCCTCGAGCAGCGCCTCGGTGATCCAGGGAATGATCGCCGAATTGAAGTGCGTTCCGATGCCGACGCCGCCGGCTCCCATCAGGTCGACGGCGTAGCGGATCTGCTTCAGGGTCGCTTCCATCTCGCCGTCGTCGACCGACTCGTACGGGGCGTCGCCCTCGGGCCGCCCGATGGACGGGGTGATGCCGAGGATGCCGCCGTTGGCCGCCAGGGCCTTCATTACCTCGTCGGGAGTGCTGCGCGGGCTCGGGTCCTCCTCGAGGGCGCGCGGGCCGGAGTGGGTGTCGATCACCGGCTTCTCCGACACCTCGATGGCGTCGAGGGCGCAGGGGTCGTTGGTGTGCGCCAGGTCGACGAGGATACCGCAGCGGTTCATCTCCTCGATCATGCGCACCCCGAGGGAGGTCATGCGCCCCCCGGAGCGCATCTCGTCCGAGACGTCCCAGCCCAGCTCGCGGGTCGCCTGGCCGATGGTGATCATGCGAAGCCCGAGGCGCGCGAACTGGCGCAGGGCCCCCGGGCTGTCGCCGAACCAGTCGCTGCGGTTGGCCCCCATGAGCACGGCGATCCGCTCCGGGTCGGCCAGGGCGCGGTCGAGGTCGGCGGCGGTGCGCACGAGGATCACCTTGTCCGGGTTCTCCTCGACGTTGCAGAGGAAGCGGTCGAGCACCGTCAGGCAGAGCAGGGTCGGGCTGTTTATGGCCATGCTCAGGTACATCGGCTCGCTGTCGGGGCGGCCCGGGCGAAAGGTGGGATCCCGGGGCCAGGCGGCGTCGAAGTTCATCTCCGGCACCGCGGCCCCGCCCTTGCACATCACCACCTTCAGGCCCCAGTCCCGGAACTTGGGGAAGTCGCCGCGGCGGGAGGTCGGGTCCCTTTTCCCGAGGTCGATGTCGGCCACGGTGAAACGCGGATGGCCGAGGTTGAGGGCGAGCAGGTCGGCGATCGGGTGGTCGCGGTGGAAGCGGCGGGTGCGCTCCGGGATCGAGTTCATCGCTTTTCCGGGAACAGCGAGGCGTCGACCGGCATGAGCCGGAAGTCGGAGAGGAAATCCCCCATGCAGTACATGTTGACGTCGCCGGTCATGCTCCAGAAGGCGTCCGAGGCGGTGGCGCTGGAGTCGGCGTCGATGAACGACCAGGCGAGGCCGATGACGGCGTTCTCCTGAAGGTCGTGGAGGACGCTGACCTCCGGCCCGTCCGGGTGCAGGTCGTCGAACGGGGTGAGGTAGCACTCGTAGGTGACGGTGCCGGCGGATCCGTGCTCCCCGGGGAAGCTCCAGCCGACCGCGGACCAGGCCTCGTCCTTTGTCCACAGCGGCTTGCCCCAGTACCAGTGCCAGTAGTAGCCGTTCAGGGGCGGCATGTAGAGGTGGTAGTTCTGCGTGAAGGCGCTGCGGTAGCGCAGTTCGCGCTCCTCATTCTCGGAGTATCCGACCACGTCTTCGGCGCCGTGGTCGGCGTCGATGACGATCTCGAAGATGTCGGCGCCGTGGACGTAGGAGCCGGTCAGCCGCGTGAACGGGTGGTCGAGGGAGTCGGGGTCCTCCTTGTGAAAGCGGACCACGTCGTCGTAGACCTCGGCCATGAAGTAGAGGCGGTTGAGCTCGTCGTTCCAGGCCGCCGCGGCGCGAATGATGTTGAGGTCGGCGGGGTTGTGTTCGGTGCTGGTCTGCTCCTTGTGCTGGGAGTATTTCACGAGGTCGAAGTTGTACTCCGCCGGCAGCATGTCCCAGTCGCTGAGGTCTCCGTCCATCACCGGCACCCGGTCCCTGGGGAACTGGAACAGCGGGTGCACCGTGTCTTCGGGGAAGTGGGCGGCGGCCTGTGCGGCGAACAGGGCTGCGGCGGCAAGCAGGGGCAGGGGAAGGCGCCGGATACCGGCGAGGACGCGAGGGTTCATGTGGTTTCTCCTGAAGGTTGATCCGCGGCCGCCCGCACCGCGGCGGCGGCGGCGCGCCCGAGAACCTCGTCTCCGGCGGCGGTGAAATGGACGCCGTCCTCGGCCAGCAGCTCCGCGGCGCCGGCCTCGACCACGGCTGCGTGCAGGTCGTTGACGGCGACGCCGAGCCCGGCGGCGACCTCCCGGGCGGCGGCGTTGTAGGCGGCGACCTCTTCCGGGGTTCTGTTGACCCCCTTGGCGACCGCGAGCTGGCGCCCGAGATCGACGGGGGTGGTGAGCGCCAGGACGAGGTCGGCCCTGGTTTGCCGCTGCAGGGTCTGCAGGATCCGCTCGAGGTTGGCGCGGTACTCGTCGAGCGGCACGCGGTTCTCGGGCCCCGGTCCCGGGTCCCGGGCCATGTCGTGGAGGCCGGCGTTCAGGTGGACGATGTCCGGGTCGCGGGAGATCACCCACTCGTCGAGATGGGCGAGGAGGTTGCGGGTGTTGCCCCCCTGGATTCGGCCCATTTCGATCACCTCCGCCCAGCCTGTCAGCTCGCGGACGGCCACCGGTTCGTACCCCATGCGAATCGAGTCGCCGACGAGGATCACCTTTTTCACGTGACGGGGTTTTCCTGTCTGTCGCCGGTCTGTTCCGGTTCGGAATGGCCTTGGAAACTGCCTCAGGGCGGGACCGGGGATGCGGTTCCACGCGATCGGTTCGGCGCCGCCGTCGTACTCCGGCAGGAGGTGGGCGATGCGGGAGCGCGCCTCTTCCGGCCAGGTGTCGATCTTCCTCTCCGTGACGATATGGGCCCGGATGGGCTCGGGAAGCTGCTCGAAGGCGGGGAAGTACCACAGGGTGATGACGGTGCGGCGTTCCTCCGAATCGTTTGCGTGCGCCGAGTGCAGCAGGCGCGAGTCCCCGATGACGAGGTCGCCGGCCCGCACCGGCACGTCGACAGCTTCCTCCACGTTCCGGTAGACCGGGCTGCGGGGATCGTCGATCTGGCGCAAGGTGTTCGTATGGGCGTCGGGGACCGCGTCGTGCATGGGGTGGCGCTCGAGGTGCGATCCGGGAATCAGGCGCAGGCAGCCGTTTCCGGGGGCCGTATCGACGGTGTAGTACATCAGGAAGACCTGCTGCGGCACCGGGTCGCCGTAGCTGACCGGGTGGTTCCAGCCCCACCAGTCCTGGTGCCAGAACAGCGGCGGGCTGTGCGGCGGCTTGCTGATGACGAACCCCAACCACCACTTCGGGCGCGGGAAGCCGAGGCTGGCCAGGGCGTCGACGGCGGCAGGGCAGCGCACGAGCTCGGCGAAGCCGGGGTCGTCGAACACGGAGATCATGCTGCCGGTCGATTTCTGCTGCTCGAAATGCTCCGGCGGCTGCCCGTCGAGCAGGGTGTCGGAGATCTCCCGGGTCTGCTTCAACAGGTTGGGGTCGAGGATCTGCTCGAACAGGCAGAACCCGTCCCGCAGCAGCTGCCGGCGTTTGTCGGAGGAAATTCCGGTCGTCATATTGGTGGCTCCCGATGCGTCGAAACAGTCCGTAGACGGACGCAAAAAACCACAACCCCGACAACCCGAAACCAGGCAGGCGAGAGATGAGCAGACCGTACCGGGCCGCAGTGATCGGCCTCGGCCGCATGGGCAGCACCTTCGACGACGAGATGACGCGCGGCGGTTCGATCTACCTCCCCTACTGCCACACCCCGGCCTTCGCCGCCTCGCCGCGGACCGAGCTGGTGGGCGGGGCCGACCCCCACGAGGGGCAGCGCGCGATCTACGCGGAGCGCTGGGGAATGCAGGGCCGCGTGTACGCCGACTACCGCGAGCTGCTCGAGAAGGAGCAGCCCGAGATCGTCAGCGTCTGCACCACCGCCCGCGTGCGCGCCGAAATCGTCGAGGAGGTGGCGGGTTCGGGTGCCCGGGCGATCTGGGCGGAGAAACCGATCGCCCTGACCCTGGAAGAGGCGGACCGCATGGTCGAGGTCTGCGCCGCCAACGGGGTCGCCCTGGCGGTGAACTGCGCCCGCCGCTGGAATCCCCACTACACCAGCGCCCGCGAGCTGATCGCCGCCGGCGACATCGGCGAGCTGCTGCAGGTGACGGCATACGCCCAGTGCGGGCTGTCGCACAACGGCAGCCACGCCATCGACGCGATGCGCTACCTCGCCCTCGACGGCAAGGTCAGCTGGCTCTTCGGCGAGCTCGAGTCGGACGCGGCGGCCGAGGGCGAGGAGGACCCCCAGGGGAACGGCTACTTCGCCTACGACAACGGCGCCCGCGGCTACCTGCGGGCGACGCCTACCGGGGCGGCGGCGGGCTGGGAGTTCGACGTGCTGGGAACCGAGGGGCGGGTGCGCCTGCTGGAGCAGGCCCTGCAGTTCGAGCTCTGGAAGTCGGTGCAGGGAGGTCCGCGGGGCCGCCCCATGCCGGCGCGGCTGCCCTTCCCCTATCCGACACATATGCAGGGGATGGGGCTGACCATCGTCGACGACATCCTCACCGCGGCGGAAAACGGCGGCGAGCCGCGCTGCTCCGGGGCGGACGCCCGCCACGCCCTGGAGATCGCCGTGGCCCTGCGCGAGTCCCACCGCCGCGGCTTTACCCGGGTCGACCTGCCGCTTCCCGACCGCTCGCTCGGCATCCTCTCGGCGGAGATCGGACAGGACCACACCCCGGCGCGGGTGCGCCGGCAGGGATAGCCGGACGGCAGCCTCGGGGAGGGGGTCCCTCAGTCCGATATGCCGAGCAGCTCGATCTCGAAGATCAGCACCGAGCAGGGCGGGATCCTGCCGGGCTTGCCTTTCTTCTTGTAGGCGAGATGCGGGGGGATGGTGAGCTTGGCCTTGCCGCCCCCGCTCAGCATCTGCAGTCCTTCGACCCATCCGGGAATCACCCCGGACAGCTTGAACTCCGCGGAGCGTCCCTGCTTTTCGGAGCTGTCGAACACGGTGCCGTCCGGAAGGCGCCCCTCGTAGAGCACCCTGACGCGGTGGCGGGGCTCGGGTTTGGGGCCGAGGCCGGCCTTGATCTGCCTGAACACCAGCCCGGACTCGGTGCGCACCGCCCCTTTCTCGGCGGCGGCCGCGGCGAGGACCTTCTCGTTCTCGGGGGTGGCGCAGGGGTCGGCGCAGCCGCCGGCCAGGGCCAGCAGCGGCAGCAAGAGGATCAGCGGCATGACGGTCCTCCTGTCGTGGGTTGGGAGGCGGGCCGGCGGGGGCTTCAGCCGCGGCCGTACACCGCCTGGATCATGGCGCGCATGAAGCCGGCGGCCAGGGCGTGGCCTTCGCGGCCCCCGCGGTCGCCGGGGATGGAGGGGGTGTGGTCCATCATGAAGGGGCCTTCGAAACCGGCATCCCTGTAGGTCTGCATGGCGGCGAACATGTCGACGTCCCCCTCGTCTACGAAGACCTCCTCGAAGTAACGGCGCGAGCCGCGCACGTTGCGGAAGTGGACGTAGGCGATCTTGCCGAGGGCGCCGATGCGGCGGATCGAGGCGAGCACGTCGACCCCCATCTCGGTGACGCACCCCTGGCAGAAGAGCATGGCGTTGCTGTCGCTGGGCGCCATCGCGAAGATGCGCTCGTACTGCTCGAGGGTGGAGACGATGCGGGCGGCCCCTCCCATCGGCTCGGGGATCGGCGGGTCGTCCGGGTGCAGGGCCATGCGCACGCCGCACTCCTCGGCGACCGGGAGGATGCGCTCGAGGAACCAGGCGATGTTCTCCCACATCCCCTCCTCGTCGATCTGCTTGTGGCGGAACCGCGGCCCCCACTCCGGCTCGGTCCGCTGCCACTCCTCGTAGTCGAAGGTGCTGTAGCGGGAGCCGCCGCGGCCGACGGCGGAGGTGGTGCGGAAGTTGCCGATCGGCTTGAAGTTGTAGCCCAGGGTGGGGACGCCGGCCGCCGCCATCGCCCGCAGGGCGTCCTTCCACTGCTCGAGCTTGGCGTCCCGTCCCGGGCGGGCGAGGGTGATGTCGTCGGGCCCTTCGAGGGCGACGTTCATCAGCTCGAGGCCGTTCCTCCCGGCCAGGTCGCGCGCCGACTTCAGGAAGCCGGCCATCTCGTCGTACGTCGACAGCTCCCCCTTGTCGTCGGCGGCGAAGGGGAGCGGGTTGATCGTCAGGTAATCGACGCCGATCGCCTTGAAGAAGGCGAGGTTGTCGTCGTTCAGGTGCTGGTGGGGGAGCTGGTCCTGGATATTCATCACTCCTCCATGGCCGCCAGCAGGGCCTGCACGTACCCGACCGCGTGCGCCCAGGCGATCCTGCGGTGCCGGTCGTCGCCGTCGAAGCCGGGCATGTGGTCGAGCTGGAGGCCGCCGTCGAAGCCGACCTCCCGCAGGGTGCGCAGCACGGCGAGCAGGTTCATGTCCCCGTCGTCGATCGCCACCTCCTGGTAGCCGCCGTGGGTGGGGATCTGGCCGCGGACGTTGCGCAGGTGGGTGTGGAAGATCTGGCCCTTGCGGCCGTAGCGGCGGATGTCCTCGTGGATGTCGACCCCGGACTCGTAGCGGGTGCCGATGCAGTAGAGCAGGCCGTTGTGGGAGCTGGGGACGAGATCGATCATGTCGGTCCAGCGCTGGGGGGAGACGTAGCAGTTCGAAAGCGGCGGATCCCCGGGGTGGGTGATCAGCCTGACGTCGTGGTTCTCCGCGACCGGGACCAGGGCCCGCAGCATCTCGAGGGACCGCTGCCAGTGATCCTCTATGGAGACCGGCGGGTCCCAGGGCTCGGCGGCGAAACTGGCGTTCATCCTGTCGGCGCTGAACCCCCCCATTCTGTAGCCGCCCCGGTGCTCGAACTGGACGCCGCCGCGATGGCCCGGGTGGTCGAAGTGGAAGGGGGTCGACAGGAAGGGGATGCCGAGCCGGCCCATGATCTCGATGGAGCGTTTCAGGTCGTCGATGTCCTTCTCTCCGCCGGGGTGGCCGAGCATGAATTTGCAGGGGTCGTCCGGGGGGGCGAGCCGGTACAGCCGCAGGCCGGCTGCTTCGATCCGCTCCTTGATCCTTTGCAGTTCACCGGCATCGGGGTACCCCTGCTCCATCCAGCCGGGGACGCTCTCGGCGTTGTGGATGTCGATGCCGTCGGCGCCGATCTGGGCAGCGAAGCGCAGGTACTCGTCAGACAGATCGGACTGGCGCAGGAGAATCTTCACAACCTCATCCTTTCCGGGTTTCGGGAACCGTGGCGAAAGGGTACGTCAATGACGCCGCGGCCAAAACCCGGGCGGTAACCGAGAGTTTGCCCGGGTCACCGGGCTATCGGGCCCGGTATGTGGTTGCGGTGACACCTGTGTCGACATGGTGCCGCCTGAATTGCCCCGGCCACGCGGGGGGACTGGAGCGTAACCTCCTGTAAAAAAAGATCTTGGCGGCCCATTTCGGGAGAGGACATGGGGGCGGCACCGGAATTGCCCCGTCGCAGTCAGCCGATTCGCAAGGGATCGGAAACCTTCACCCGGAAAGGAGACTGCGACATGAAACCTGCCCGAAACCTCTCCAGTTGCACCAGCCTGCTCCTGGCCTCTCTGCTCGGTGCGATCGCCTTCGACACGTCGGTAGCCGCCGGCGAACCGGGCGACGTGGTGTTCAGCGAGTTGATGTGGATGGGAAGCGAGTCCTCGAGCGCCGACGAGTGGATCGAGCTCTACAACCGCGGGTCCTCCGCGAAGGATCTCAGCGGATGGACCATCACGCAAACGGGGAAAGACGGCGAGGAGGCGGTGATGCTCCAGCTGAGCGAGGGCAGAATCGCTCCGGGCGCGGCGTTCCTGATTTCCAACTACAACGCGGCGCGCTCGCAGATCAGCGTCGATCCGGATGTGGTGGCGACCTCGGTGGCGCTGCCCAACAGCAGGCTGCTGTTGCGCCTCTACAGCGGCGACCCCGAGAACGGCGGCAACCTGATCGACACCGCGGATGACGGCAGCGGCGCGCCGCTTGCCGGAGACAACAAGCAGAAGGCGGCCATGGTGCGGGTCGAGTTCGACACCGACGGCTCGCAGGAACATGCCTGGGCGACCGCGACCGAAGCGAGCGGCTGGGACGACGGCAGCAGCGAGCTGGGAACACCCGGGAGCATTCCCGAGCGCCTGATGACGCTGTCGACGGGGGAAACCGGAGAGCCGGCCGACACCGGGCCGAAGGAAACAGACATGGAGGATACCGGATCCGGCGAGTCCGAGGAGCCCATCCCCACCGCGGTCCAGGGGAGCAGTTGGGGGGTGGTCAAGCAGCGGGTTCTTCCGCTCGCGGCTTCGGAGGGCGATTGAGCCCCGCCGGTTTCTCCAGGGAAACAGGCCATGGAGAGTCATCTGAGGATTCGCCGGCGCGGACCGAAAAGGGACCGGTCCGAGGAGTTGCCACAAGGAGCAGGAGGGGCCCGGGAAGAAGGCCGACAGCGGGAAAGTCCAGGAGCCGTGGTGACAGTCGCTTCGAGTCGCGGAAACCGGCGGCCAGGGCCGGCCGCAGATCGAGCGGGCTTTCACCCGGCTCCTGGCGCCGGCACGGTTCCGCGCCGGCGCCACGGTGGCACCGGCTCGCAGCGGGTATGGTGAAAGGAGTGGTTGTCGCCTCGCCTGGCCCTCGGCCGGGGCCGGCGTTACTCCGCGAACTCGTAGAGGAGCTCACCGGGAGCGTCTTCGAGCAGCAGAACCACTCTGCCCGAATCCTGGTACTGACTCTGGAACCGCTCCTTGATCGGGACTAGGCTGAATAGAAGGTCTTCGGTCAACCACGCCCTGCAAAGGTCGCCGTTGGCGTTGTGGGCGAGGGCAACCTCGAGCTGTACCGGGTCGGACTCCAGGAAGGAATCGGAAGCGACAAGGGTGAACTGGTGGACCTGACATCCACCGCTGTACGACACCGTGACGGCAAGGGTATCACCGGTTATCGAGGCAGCGGACAACTGGAAACGATCCGCACCCCATTCTTCGGCCGCATCTGGGGATTCGGCGAAAACCAGGGTCCCCGGTTTTCCCGGATCCCCGTCCTTCCCCGGGGTGTCGGGGTTTGCGGTAATCGCGCCGGTCGAGTCGGTGCCCGCGGTGTCGGCCCCGGACATCCGGGACTCGGCCAGACCGGCGACCGGGGCGCTGACGGTCACCCCGCTGGATATGCGTTTGGCGGCAGTCCCGGAATCGGCGGCCGGTTGGCGGGATGAAACAGGATCCCCTTCGCCGCAGGCCCCCAGCGCCATGACCGCGACCAGGAAGAACAGGGTGGACCGGGGTTCCATGGCAGCCCCGGCGGGCTCTTTGTTCCGGCGGAACGGATGGGGTCTTTGCACGCCCACCCCATCAGCTCCCGGCCGGGTTCACCACCGCGGCCTCGGTGATCTTCAGGGAGGGAATTGAGGTGTCGAGCTCGGCGCGGACCCCGACAGGCAGCACCAGGCGCCGCGGGAAATGGCTGAAGGGAAGCCCGGCGACGATGGGAAATCCGGTCCCCCGCGCATGCTCCAGGGCGAGCTCGGCCAGGGTCGGCGCTTCCTCCATTTCCCCGTCGGTGAAGCAGTCCTTGAACTGCCCGAACAGAAGGCCTCCGAGGCGCTCGAGGACGCCGGCCAGGCGCAGCTGGTTGAGCATGCGGTCGATGCGGTAGGGGTACTCGTCGATGTCCTCCAGGAGGAGCAGGGCCCCTTCGAGCGGCGGGAAGTACGGGGTCCCGAGGAGACTGCACAGCAGGGCGAGATTGGCCGGCACCAGCGGCCCGCGCCCGGTCCCGGGGCGCACCACCCCCATGGAATCCGCTGCCTCGGGGACCTCCCCGAGCGGCTCCGGCGACGTCAGCAGCGGCCAGAGCGAGGCCTCGACCAGGGAGTCCCGGACCTCGCCGAGGTCGAAGTCGGCCAGGGCGCCGTTGAAGGCAACCAGCCCGGCCCGCGAGTAGAGCGCCAGCAGCAGGGCGGTGGAATCGCTGAAGCCGGCGACGATCTTCGGGTCGCCGCGGACGGCGCCTAAATCGAGCCGGTCGAGCAGGCGCCCGCTGCCGAACCCTCCCCGGGCGCAGAACACCGCCCGTACCTCGGGGTCGGCGAAGACGCGGTTGAGCTCGGCCGCCCGGGTATCGTCGGTTCCCGCCAGGTAATAGTGCCGGTCGTGGATGGCAGGGGACACATCGACGCGGTAGCCGCGCTGCTCCAGGTATGCCTCGGCTTCCCGCCGCCCCCGCTCCGAGGCCGGCCGGGAGGGGGCGACCAGGGCCACGAGGTCGCCCGGCTCCAGGGCGCGGGGACGGTTCAGACCTTCGGACATTTCCCGCTTTCCCTTGCCCGCTGCTTCAGCAGGTCGACGAACGACCGCTGCACTCCGCCGAAGCCCCCGTTGCTCATGAACACCACCAGGTCTCCCTCGGCCGCGTCGGCGCCGAGCAGTTCGAGAATCTCCTCCTTCGAGGGGGCGAAGCCGGCCTGGCAGCCCCCGCGGCTCAGCTCCGCGGCGAGGCGTTCCGGGGAGAAAGGGGCGTCGCCGCGCGCCCGGTCCGGTCTGGGCACCGCGGCAAGGGTGACGCGGTCGGCCGCGGCGAAGGCCCGCAGGTAACGATCCTCGAAGACATCGCGCGCGTTGGTGGCGCTCGCCGGCTCGAACACCGCCCACAGGCGGCCAGGCGCCCAGGCCTCGCGCAGGCCGTGCAGGGTCTGCTCGACTGCGGTCGGGTGGTGGGCGAAGTCGTCGATGACGGTGACGCCGCCGAACTCCCCGAGCAGTTCCTGGCGGCGCCGGATGCCGGTGAAGGAAGAAAGTCCCTCCGCGATGGCTGTTGCCGGCACTCCGAGGTGGGCGGCCGCGGCCGCGGCTCCGAGGGCGTTGCGGAGATTGTGCTCCCCGCTCAGGCGGATCTCGAAGCGTCCGAAAACCCGCTCTCCGTCCAGCACGGAGAACTGCTGACGGCCGCGCCCCTGCTCTACTTCTGCGGCGCGCCAGCGGCAGGTGCTTCCCGTGCCGAAGGTCTGCACCGGCGCCGGGGCCCGGGGCAGCAGCCGAGCGGTCACCGCATCGTCTCCGTTGGCGAGGATCAGGCCGTTGCCGGGCACGGTGTTGAGGAGATACCGGAAGGCCCGCTCGATCTCGTCGAGGCTCGCGTACAGGTCGGCGTGGTCGTACTCGATGTTGTTGACGATGAGCAGGTCGGGGCGGTAGAAGAAGAACTTGGGGAACTTGGCGAAGAAGGCGGTGTCGTACTCGTCCCCCTCGATGACGAAGCAGCTCCCGGAGCCCAACCGGTACGGCCGCGGATAGTCGCGCGGAATCCCGGCGATCAGGAAGGAGGGGTCGAGACCGCCGGCCTCGAGCAGACGGGCGGCCATAGCCGTGGTCGTGGTCTTGCCGTGGGTGCCGGTGACGACGAGGGGCCGCTTCGAGACCAGGAAGGCGTCGCGCAACAGCTCGGGAAGGCTCGTGTAGGGGATGCGGCGGTCGAGGGTGGCCTCGACCTCGGGGTTGCCGCGCGACACCGCGTTGCCGACCACCACGAGGTCGGGAGCCGGATCGAGCCTGGCGGCGTCGAACCCCTCGTACACCGCGACCTTGGCCTCCCGGAGGAAGTCGCTCATCGGCGGGTAGGTGTGGGCGTCCGAGCCGGTCACCCGGCAGCCGCGCTCGGCGAGCATGGCCGCGAGCGATCCCATGGCGGTGCCGCAGACCGCGATCAGGTGAACGTGTGATCCGGGAGGGGGCTGCATCGGTCGGATTGGATCTGCCGGGGGGATCGGGAGGGCAGGCCGTCAGAGCCGCCCGAGCGGCGGTCAGGGAGAGGGAAAAGGCGGATTGCCCCTGAACCGGCTGTAAGTTTGATTTAAATATGAAGATACGCAAAGTTCGGGAAAGGCGGCGGCGGGCGGAAAACCCGGCGTCGAAACCGCAATAGTCGATAGATGAGCCCGGAACAGGCCGCAACGGCGCCGGAAATTTCGGTCGTGATCCCCGTGTTCAACGAGCGCGAGAGCCTGCCGCTGCTGTGCGAAAAACTGAACGCCTCCCTCGACCGCATCCCGCGGCCGTCGGAGATCCTCTTCGTCGACGACGGCAGCGGCGACGGCTCGTTCGACGTCATCAGGGAGCTTGGCGGCCGCTATCCGCGCATCCGCGCCCTCGGCTTCCGGCGCAACTACCGCAAGGCCGCGGCCCTGGCGGCCGGCTTCAAGGCCGCCCGGGGGGAGGTCATCGTCACCATGGACGCCGACCTCCAGGACGACCCGGAAGAGATCGAGAACCTTCTTGCCGCCCTCGACGACGACAAGGACCTCGTCACCGGCTGGAAGAAGAAACGCCTCGATCCCCTGAGCAAAACCCTGCCTTCGCGGCTGTTCAATCTCGTGACCTCGGTGGTCGCCGGCGTCAGGCTGCACGATTTCAACTGCGGCCTGAAGGCCTACCGCCGCGAGGTGGCCGAGGATTGCCTGCCCTACCTGTACGGCGAGCTCTACCGTTACCTGCCGGCGATCGCCCACTGGAGCGGCTACCGGGTCGGCGAGATCCCGGTGCGCCATCACCGCCGCATGTACGGTGCGTCGAAGTTCGGAAGCAGGCGCCTGCTCAACGGCTTCCTCGACCTGCTCTCGATCACCTTCGTGGTCCGCTTCATGACCACGCCGATGCACGTCTTCGGGAGCCTCGGCCTGGCGGCAACCGCCGCCGGAACCCTGGTAGGCTGCTACATCACCTACCTGTGGGCGGAGACCGGCACCATACAGCACCGGCTGCCGCTGCTGATTCTCGGGGTCCTGCTGATCATCGTCGGGGTGCAGCTGTTCTCGACCGGACTGCTCGGAGACATGGTGGCCAGCATGCACCAGCGGGGGGGCCGCACGCCGCGGATCAGCCGCCGCCTGGACGGCGAGCCTGCCCCCGCGGAGGATGCGGAGTGAGCGCCCTGGCAGACCTTCCGTCAGCGATCCTGGTGACGGCCGCGGTGGTCCTTCCGGCTTTGTGGGGAGCCCTGGTCGCCTGGGGATTCACCGCCACCCGGCGGCTGCGCAACCGACGGCAGTTCAAAGCCCCCGAGCTGCCCCCGGAAGACCCCCCGGTCCCGACCTACTACATATAGACCTGCCCGACAGGCCTACCCGCGCCCGCGGGCCGCCCGCCTTCGCAGCTCTCCCAGCCGGCGGGACAGCTTCTCCATCTCCTCTTCGATCAGGCGCATCTCGTCGCCGACGCTGATCTCGCCGTCGCGCTCGAGATTGCGGCGCCGCTCCTCGGCCTCCTTCTCCGCCTCGGCTTCGGACATCGAGTTGATGATCACGCCGATGAACAGGTTCAGCATGATCATCGTCCCCAGCAGCACGAAGGAGACGAAGAAGGCGGCCCCGAGAAGCGGCCGCCCCAGCGAGGTTTCGCGCAGGTGGGCCTGGGCGAAGTCGCCGTAGTTCGGGTAGGCGTCGCTGCCGTACATCTGGATGTACATCACGTCGGTCCAGTCCTCGAGGGTCACCACCCGGAAGAGGGTAAGCAGCGCCGTCGACAGGTCCTGGAAGTGGACGGGATCGTTGCCGCGGAACAGAAAGACCCCCATCACCGCGTACACGTAGAACAGCACCGCCAGCAGCAGGCCGACGTATCCCAGCGAGGGGATCGACTTGAGCAGCGAGCCGACCAGCAGCTGCAGCTTCGGCAGCGCCGTCACCAGCCGCAGGGCACGCAGCACCCGCGCCAGCCGCAGCACCGCGGCGTACGGGCCCCCGACCGGCAGGAAGCAGACGACGACGATCAGGAAGTCGAAGACGTTCCAGGGATCGGCGAAGTAGCGGTACCAGCGGCTCCCGTGGCGGGCGATCTTGAGGGCCGCCTCGACGGCGAAGATCCACAGGACCAGCAGGTTGAGCCGGTGCAGCAGGTCCCCGTGGCGGGCGACGAGGTCGCGCGAGGTTTCCAGCCCGACCAGCAGGGCCGCACCGACGATTACCGCGAGGATCCCGTACTGGAACCCGTCGGAATCAACGAGTCTACCGAGTCGTTTCGTCACCGTCTCTTCTTCACTGTGAACAATCTCCGCTCAGGGCAGTGGGATGGGGCGTCTGGTATGGGAAGCTTTCCGGGGAGTCCGAGGTCTTCCGGAGCCGGACCTCGGCAAGGAGCTCTCCGGGCTGCTGCATTGTTCCGGCGGACTTCAACAGAACGGCAGGCAACCGCTTCAGCTCTTCGTTGCGTGGATCGACCTCGAATCCGCCGGACTCCAGGGCGGTAACGCGGAGCAGGGGTTCCGCCCCTTCCTCCCCGAAGACGATTGTCCCGCCGACCACCTCACCCTCGAACTCGATCTCTGCTATGGCTATGTCCAGGGCGGTGGGTTTTCCGTCGGCGAGTACGTATTCGCGGAGGCCCCTCGGTTCGAGTCCGATCGCTCGAGGTGCACCCTCGGGACCAGCGAGTCGAAGGCGCCGGTATCGACGAGGAATTTCCCGGTCCAGCTTCGTTGTCGGTCCGCGGGATTGCGGATGGTAACGTCCACACAGGTTGCGCCCATGGTGGTTTCCTTCGGGGATAGCGGACCGGGTTTGGGAAGTCGACCATTCTGCTTCCGCAAATATTGTGACTACCCTTCCTTCACCCTGCAAGGGCAGTGCCCGCAGCAGCCGAGGGTCGCGTCGCCTAAAGCAGCTCTCCCAGCTCCCCCAGCAGCCGCTCGGTTTCCCCGTCGGTGCCGACGGAGATCCTCAGGCAGTCCCGCAGGCGGGGCTCGCTGAACCAGCGCACCAGGATGCGGCGCTCCTTGAGGCCGAGGTACAGCTCCTCGGCCGGGGGCGACGCGATGCGCGCGAGCACGAAGTTCGCCTCCGAGTCCCACACCCGGAACCCGAGGCTTCGCAGCGCTTCGGTCAGCCGCTGCCGCGTCCTCTTGACCCGGGCGGCATTTGCCCGCATACCCTCGATGTCGTCGAGAGCCGCGGCCGCGGCCGCCTGCGACAGGGAGTTCATGTTGTAGTGGTCGAGCACCTTGCGCATCCCGGCGATCAGGTCGGGAGGACCGAAGGCGAAACCGATGCGCAGGGCGGCCAGCGAGAACGACTTCGACATCGTGCGCGTCACCAGCAGGTTGGGGAAGCGCTCGACGAGGCCGATGCAGCCGCCGTCGGAGAAATCGACGTACGCCTCGTCGACCAGGAGCACGCCCCGGGTGCGTATGGCCATCTCCGCGACCGCGCCGGCCCCGGCCGCGGTGCCGGTGGGGGAGTTTGGATTGGCCAGCAGGGTCAGGCGCGCCTCTTCCGGGGGGAAGCCGGCGGGGATCGCGAAGTCGTCGTCGAGGTCGCAGCGGACGGCGGCGGCGTCCTGCAGGTCGATCAGCTTCTGGTAGTAGGGATAGGTGGGGAAGGGGATCGCCACCGGCTTTCCGGGGCCGGCGAAGCAGCGCAGGGCGGCGTTGAGCAGCTCGTCCGAGCCGTTCCCCATGACGATCTGTTCGGCCCGCACCCCGAACCTTTCCGACAGCTTTGCGAGCACCGCGACGGCGTCCGGGTCGGGATAGCGCCGCAGGTTGCCGCCGCATGCCTCCCGCAGCGCCGCGACCACCCGGTCGGAAGGGGGATAGGGGTTTTCGTTGGTGTTGAGCTTGAGGAACTCCCCCTCTCCGGGCTGCTCGCCGGGGACGTACCCCTCCATGCTGCGGATGTGGGGAAGGAACGGATCGGGCGGCACGGTTCGCGGGACTGTTAACTGTTAAAGGTTCGCGTGACGGCAGGTGAAGAAAAGAAGGTAAGCGCAGCGGCCGGGGCGCGGGGATGCGGGCCGGCCGCCCAGGCCGGCTTCAGGCCGGGGTCGGGTCCGGGGCGTCGACGCGCGTCACCTCGTTGATTCCCTCGAGCTTGGACAGCCCCTTGATCATCGCCTGCAGCTGGCGCGCGTCGGTGACGTCGACCTCGAACTTCCCCTCGACCCGGTGCAGCCGGGTATGGCTTTCGGCGCTGCGGATGTTGGCGCCGGCCTCGCTGATCACCCGGGTTATCTCGGTCAGCAGGTAGGTGCGGTCGGTTCCGGCGATGCGCAGCTGCACGGAGAACGACTGCTCCTCGTCGACGTCCCACTCCATCACGGTGACGCGGTCCGGATCCTCGGCTATGTCGCCCATGTTGGGGCAGTCGGTGCGGTGCACGGTGATTCCCCGCCCCTTGGTTATCGTGCCGACGATGCGGTCCCCGGGTATCGGGGAGCAGCATTTTCCGAAGTGGATCATCATGTTGTCGAGGCCCTGGATGCGGATCCCCCGCAGGTCGCGGAACAGCGGGCGGATGCGCCGCTTGGGCCGCTTCGGCACCAGGCGGTTGACGACGCCGCTCACCGACAGCTCGCCGCTGCCGACCGCCGCGTAGAGGTGCTCGCTGCCGGCCAGCCCCAGCTCTTCGGCGAGCTCGTCGAGCGACTCGCTGCGCACCGAGTGGCGGTACTTCTTCAGCTCGCGTTCGAGGATCTCCTGCCCGAGGCGAACCCCGTGGGAGAACTGCTCCTCGCGCAGCCAGCGGCCGATCCAGTGGCGGGCCTTGCCGGTCTTGACCATGTCGAGCCAGCTGCTGGTCGGGTGCTGGTGCTGGGAGCTGATGATCTGGACCGAGTCGCCGCTGTGGAGCTCGGTTCCCAGCGGCACGATCTGGCCGTTGACTTTCGCCGTCAGGCAGTGGAGGCCGATGTCGGTGTGCACGGCGAAGGCGAAGTCGATGGTGGTCGCCCCTCTGGGCAGCTGCAGCAGGTCACCCTCGGGCGTGAACACGTAGATCTCGTCCCGGTAGAGCTCGACCTTGAGGTTCTCGAGGAACTCCATCGGGTCGGCCGCCTCGCGCTGCCAGTCGAGCACCTGGCGCAGCCAGCCGATGCGCTGGTCGCTTTCGACCTCCGGCAGCTCGCCCGACTTGTAGCGCCAGTGCGCGGCGATGCCGATCTCGGCCGTCTGGTGCATCTCCCGGGTGCGGATCTGGACCTCGACCGGGCGCCCGTCGGGGCCCACCACCGAGGTGTGCAGCGACTGGTACATGTTGGTCTTGGGGGTGGCGATGTAGTCCTTGAAGCGGTCGGAGATCGGCACGTACAGGCTGTGCACGAGGCCGAGGGTGGTGTAGCAGTCGCGCACCGACTCGACGAGGATGCGCACGGCGCTGAGGTCGTAGATCTCCTCGAAGGTCGTTCCCTGGGTCCTCATCTTGTTGTAGATGCTGTAGAAGTGCTTCGGCCGGCCGGTGATCTCCGCGTCGATCCCGGTTTTGGCGAGGTCGGCCTGGATCGGGGCCTTGAACTCCTCGATGTAGACCTCGCGCTGCTCCCTCTTCATCGCCACCTGGCGGCGGATTTCGTCGTACTGATCCGCGTCGAGGTACTTGAGGCTGAGGTCCTCGAGCTCCCGGCTGATGCGGGCGAGGCCGAGCCGGTAGGCCAGCGGGGCGTACACGTCGACGGTTTCGCGGGAAATCCGTTTCTGCTGCTCGGGCTCGACGTGGTCGAGGGTGCGCATGTTGTGCAGCCGGTCGGCGAACTTGATGAGGATCACCCGCAGGTCCTCGACCATCGACAGCAGCATCTTGCGGTAGGATTCGGCCTGGCGGGCTTCGCGGCTCTGGTACTGGAAGCGCTCGATCTTGGTCACGCCGTCGGTCAGGGCGGCGATCTTGGGGCTGAACTCGGCGGCGACCTCCTCCAGGGTCACCGAGGTGTCCTCGAGCACGTCGTGCAGCAGTCCGGCCGTTACCGTGGTCGAGTCGAGACGGAGCTGCGCGAGGATGCGGGCGACCTCGACGCAGTGCTGCATGAACGGCCGCCCCGACATGCGGGTCTGGCCGGCGTGCTTGTCGCTTGCCCAGCCGTAGGCGCGCGCGATCAGGTCAAAGTCCGCCTGCTCGTTGATGGAGGCGACCTCGATCAGCAGCATCTGGAGCTCGAGCTCGCTGGTCTCCTCGAGGACCTCGTCGAGACTGCGGAGCCGGTCCGTTGCCGCGGGGGCCCCGTTGCCGGGGGACCCGGTTCCCTTCCCCGGGGTTGCGGCGATTTCGGTCAGTTCGCTCACTGAAATTCCTTCCGCTGACCCTCAATATATCCAAGCGGGGTCCCCGAAAAAAGGGAGAAATACCGCATGATGAACAGGAACAACAGGTTACGCCATCCCAGGAACGGTTGATATGAGCCTCGCGGAGGATTCGGACCCCTCGGGTTATCGGAGCAGGTACCCATGGACAATCCGTCTTTGGCGCGGTTCCCGGGCGAGGAGGGGAGTTGCCCGGCAGAGGAGAGGGCGGGGGAAGGAGGGCGGGCACGGAACGGGGGACGGGGCGGCTCCCGAGGCCAAACCCGTACATTACCCGCGCAATCCGGAAATTTCCGGCCACCCGTGCAGACCATGCGAGACTGGTTCGAACTGAGGAGAATCCTTACCCCCGGGGACGCCGCCCTGATCCTGGCGGTCGCCGCCGCAGCCTTGCTGGCGGCCTGGAGGCAGCCCCCGGCCGCCGCGGCTTCGGTCGCCGTGGTCGAGGTCGAGGGCAGGGAAGTGGCGGTTTTTCCGCTGGACAGGAACGGCAGGCAGGTCCTGCGGGCCCGCACCGGTGAAGTGGTGATCGAGGTCCGCGACGGGGCCGCCCGCTTCGCCGAAGCCGGGTGCCGCAACCGCATCTGCGTCCTCGCCGGGTGGATCGAGGGTATCGGGGAGATCGCCGCCTGCGTCCCGAACGGGATGGTCCTGCTCCTGCGCGGGGAGCGCTCCCCGAAGCGGCCCGGCGGCGTAGACGCCTTCAGCGGCTGAGCGGATGCCGCCGATGTCCGCAAGGCAGCTGACCCGGCTCGGCCTGCTCGCCGGCGCCGGCCTGGTCCTCTTCCTCCTGGAGGCGGTGGCGCCCCGGCCCCTTCCGTGGATGAAGCTGGGACTCGGGAACCTTCCCGTCGTCGTCGCCCTCGAGCTTTTCGGGGGGCTTCCCGCCATCGCGGTCGCCGTGGTCAAGATCGCCGCCGGCGGCCTGGTGAGCGGCGGTTTCGGCAGTCCGGCCTTCGCCATCGGCGGGGGAGCCGGAATCGCCAGCGTGACCGCCATGGCGCTGGCCCACCGCCTGGCCCCGGGTGTTTTCAGTCTGGTCGGGTTGAGCGTTCTCGGAGCGGTCACCCATCAGCTGATCCAGCTGCTCATCGCCCGCGTCTACCTCAATCACTCCGGCCTGCTCGCCTTCCTGCCCCTCTTCATGCTCACGGGACTGGTCAGCGGCTTTGCGATCGGCCTGGTCGCCCACTGGTGCGCCGCCCGGCTGCGGCGCCTCGAACGGAGCTGACGGCGCGGCAGACCCTGCCGGGGGGGTTGGCAATTGCCCGAAAAGCGTATTCTCCTTTATTTGTGCGCTTGAGCCGGCATTGAAAATCCGAATTCCGAACGGCATTTGAACCGAACAATCGGCAACGCTCCGCAGGCAACTTCCGCGTTCGTTCCGCAAGGCCTCCGACAAACCATCCATCCAAGCGCATGAGAATACGCCCCGCCAGCGCGCTCACGGCTCTACTGGGGAGCGCCATCCTGGGGTCGAGCCCGCCCCTTTACGCCGAAGTCGATTTCAGGGCGCTCGAGCGGCTGGCCCCGAAGCAGCGACTCGAAGAAACCATCGGGTATTTCTCCGGCCTCGGCTCCCGCGTCGCCGGGTATCCCGGCGCTGAATCCGCCGCCCTCTACATCCAGCACCAGTTCCGCGAGATCGGGCTGGACGGGATTTCCTTCCAGAAGTACGACATCTCGATCCCGGTGGAGAAGGGGGGATTCCTCGAGGTTCCCGGCGAGGAGGGGCGGTTCGCGATTCACGGTCTGTGGCCCAACCTCGTGCGCACCTCCACCCTTCCCGACGGCGGCATCGACGCGCACCTCGTGTACGGCGGCACCGGGGAGTTTCCCGAGCTCTCGGGTACCGACATCGAGGGATCGGTCGTCCTCCTCGAGTTCAACTCCGGCGACAACTGGCTGAACTGCGCCTACCTCGGCGCCGAGGCGATCCTGTTCGCCGAGCCGGACTCGACGGTCTATCTCGAGGGTGAGAAGAAGTTCCTCACCATGCCGCTCGACATGCCGCGCTTCTGGATCTCGAAGCAGGACGCCGAAAACCTGCGGGGGCGGCTGCAGGAGGGCGGCTCGCTGCCGGTGCACCTCGAGTACCGCATGGACTGGGAGCGCCGGCCGGCCTGGAACATCCTCGGGGCCATCCCCGGGTACGATCCGCTCCTCAAGGAGGACACCATCGTCATCGAGGCGTACTACGACGCCATGTCGGTGGTGCCGGCCCTCGCTCCCGGGGCCGAGCAGGCGGCGGGCATCTCCGCCCTGCTCGAGCTAGCCAGGTATTTCCGCGACAATCCGCCCTCGCGGACGGTGATCTTCCTGGCGACGTCGGCGCACCATCTCGCCTTGCGCGGCGTCGACGATTTCATCCAGCGCTACCTGCGCAAGGAGGACCCCTTCATCGACCGCATGGTCGTTCGCAGGGTCGTCGAGGCGGCGCTGGCCAGGGGCCTGATAGAGTCGGAAGGGGTGGTCTACCGGCTGGGGAATCTCGAGTTCCACGGCAAGGAAGGGCTGATCCGGGAGATCGCCGAGACCGATACGATCCTGGTCCGTTCCGTCCTCGAGGCCGCCCTTGAGGAGGATGAGGTGGTGCGGCGGGAAGGGGACCGGTTCGCAGTCGCCGACGAATCCTTCTCCAGCCTGGAGAAGCTCGGGGAGGAACTGGCCGACGACGAGGACCTCAGGCTCGCCTTCTACAAGGAATGGGTCGATCCCAAGGTCGACTCCCTCGACGTCAAGCTGTTCGTCAGCCTCGACCTGTCGACGCAGACCGACGAGCTCGGGGTCTGGAACAGCAACACGAGCTTCTACTACAAGCGCTACTTCGCTCCCTTCGGCAAGAACTTCATGTCGTACGCCCGCGTCCTCAGCCGCGAGTTGGGGTACGACGACCGCGACATCCTCGTCAACGGCATCAGCCCGGAGGGGGGCAAGAGCTGGGAGACTTTCGTTCCCGGCGAGATCTCCGTGAACAGCGAGCTCGTCCTCGACACCGGCACGCCGGCCCTGGCCTTCGTCACCGTGAACGACGCCCGCTTTCTCGCCGACACCCCGCTCGACCGCGCCTCCGAGATCAACCACGAGAACCTGGCGCGCCAGATAAGGGCGCTGGCCGGGATGTTCCACATGGCTTTCGAGGACCCGGAGCTGTTCCCGGACTTCAAGATGCGCCTGAAGGACACCATGCGCACCCTGAAGGCCAGGACGATGGTTTTCCCGAGGCGCAGCATCGTTCCCGACCTGCCGCGGCCCGGGGCGGTCGCCGCGGTCCGCAACGGCAAGAAGAAGTCCTACAAGGGGGTGCGCGGCGAGCACTTCGAGGTGGTCGACGCCGACGGCGCCTTCTTCGACAACCGCATTCGCGTCAACTCGGTGCAGATCGAGGGGTACTTCATGGACCCTGCCACCGGCAGCGTCACCTACGCGCCGGACCGCGGCGAGCAGGGGGACGGGTCCTACCCGATGAAGATCAGCATGGACTGGCGCGACAAGCAGTGGATGGTGGTGCTGTTTCCGTGCGAGTCGTTCAACTTCTTCGACATCGTCGACCCGCGCTACCTGACCAAGCTTTCGCAGGTGACGGTCTTCGACGAGACCAACACGACGCCGGTCGAGTACGGCTACACCATCGGCGAGGGCCCCTCCGCGAGGGACGAGGCGGTCGGGGTGCTGTTCGCCCGCCCGGGAACCATCATCAAGCTCGGCTTCGGCGCCAGCATCCTCGGGTTCCGCTCCCTGCTGCTCAACTCCGAGTCGGCCGACGACAAGGAGCTCGCCCTCGGGGCGGGGTTCGCCATCCAGCCGGGGACCTCCTTCGCGCGCACCTCCTACCGCTCCGCCCGGGACATGTGGACTCTCGACGAGGCCCGCATGCGCGAGCTGAGGAGCTTCGCGATCGAAAACCAGCGCCTCAACGCCCTGCACGAGCGCGCCGGGGCGGAGCTCGAAAAGGCGGAGCAGGCGCTGGCATCGAAGCAGTGGGGTGACTTCGTCAAGTACACGCGCGCCGCCATCGGCCTGGAATCGCGCGCCTATCCCGACGTCAAGTCGACGCAGAACGACGTCATCCGGGGCATCATCTTCTTCATGGCCCTGGTCCTGCCCTGCGCCTACTTCGCCGAGCGCCTGCTGATCACCGCGGCGACGATCAAGAACCAGATCCTCGGATTCGGCAGCATCTTCATCGTCATCTGGGTCGTCCTGTCGCTGGTGCACCCGGCCTTCCGGCTCTCCAATCCCTTCGTGATCCTGCTCGCCTTCGTGATCCTGGCGCTGGCCGTGCTCGTCATCTGGCTGATATCGGGCCGCTTCAACGAGCAGATGAAGAAGTTGCGCACCGAGGTGGCGGTGATTCACGACACCGACGTGTCCCGCTCCAGCGCCTCGCTGACCGCCTTCCTGCTCGGCATCTCCAACATGAAGCGGCGCAAGCTGCGCACCGTTCTCACGTTCACGACCCTGCTGCTGCTGACCTTCACGGTGCTCTCCTTCACGTCGATCCAGACGTCGCTGCGCTTCAACCAGATCGAGCGCGACAACGAGGGCCTCTACGAGGGGATCATGATCCGCAGCAAGGCCTGGACCCCTCTCGAGGAGTCGGTGTACGAGTACGCCCTGAGCCACTTCGGCGACCGCGCCGTGGTGGCGCCGCGCAGCTGGTACGACAACAGGACCAAGGCCCACATCAAGATGAAGCGCGGCGTCGGCGAGCATAACGCCCTCGGGGTGCTCGGCCTGACCCCGCAGGAGAGCGAGATCACCGGCCTAAACCGCGCCGTGATGGCGGGGCGCTGGTTCCGGCCCGGGGAGGAGAAGGTCTGCATCATCCCCAACGACATGATCGGGGAGACGCAGGACAAGCTCGACGTCGACCTGGCCGCGGTGAACGCCGGAGAGCCCGTCGAGGTCCGCGTGTTCGGCGATCAGTTCCGCATCGTCGGCGTGATCAGCTCGAAGAAGATGAAACAGCTGAAGGACCTCGACGACGAGATGATGACTCCCGCCGATTTCGCCGTCACCGGCGGCCAGGCGGTGCAGGAGATGGCCGAGGAGGAGAAGCGGGAGAAGGAGGGCCTCGAGGACGCCAAGGTCGTGATCAAGCCGTTCGTCCACCTCGAGCCGGCCAACACCCTGATCGTCCCCTACCACACCCTGCGCAACATCGGCAGCGGCAACCCGCTGCAGTCGGTGGCGGTCCGCTTCGAGGACGAGGACGCCCCGGTGCGCCTCGAGATCGAGGAGTTCCTGTCGCGGCTGGCGGTCACCCTGTTCGCCGGGGTTCAGGAAGAGGGGGAAGAGTACATCCGCGTCTCCATCTACAGCTCCCTCGGCATGACCTCCCTTTCGGGCATGGCCAACCTGTTCATCCCGATCCTGATCGCCGCCCTGATCGTGCTGAACACGATGATGGGGAGCGTGTACGAGCGCTTCCGCGAGATCGGCGTCTACTCGTCGGTCGGACTGGCACCGGGCCACATATCATGGCTGTTCATGGCCGAGTCCTGCGTCTACGCAGTCCTCGGGGTGGTCGCCGGGTACCTCGCCGGGCAGATCACGGCGACGACGCTGATCAAGTTCGACCTGGTCGCCGGCTTCACCCTCAACTACTCGTCGCTGTCGGCGGTGATGTCCTGCATCCTGGTGATGGCCGTGGTCATGCTGTCGACGGTCTACCCGGCCCGCAAGGCCTCGCAGATGGCGGTTCCCGACGTCACCCGCAAGTGGCGCCTGCCGCCCCCGTCGGGAGACGAGTGGCATTTCGAGTTCCCGTTCACGGTCAGCGGGCACGACGTCGTCGGCCTCAGCGTCTTCCTGATCGGCTACTTCGACTCGTACAGCGAGGAGTCGATCGGCACCTTCTACACCGACGGGGCGACCCTGCAGCGGTTCGACTCGGAGCACGGCGAGGGCTACTCGATCGACATGAACATCTGGCTGGCTCCGTTCGACCTCGGGGTGAGCCAGCACGTCGTCATCCGGGCAAACCCGGAGTCGGAGCACAACATCTACTCGATATCGCTGGACATCCGCCGCCTCAGCGGCGAGGATGCCTCCTGGCGGCGGGTCAACCAGCGCTTCATGAACGTCATCCGCAAGCAGTTCCTGATCTGGCGGACCGTCGACGCCGAGGCCAAGGACGCGTACCGCCAGCAGGGGGACGAGATCCTCGCAGGTGAGCGCACCGAGGTGTCGGCGTAAGGAACCGCCGCAGGCGTACGGAGCGAGCAAAGGGACCCTCAAGTGAGGCTGTTTCGCAAAGACAAGAACCCCAACGCGGAAATAGAAGAGTACCGGGATCTGCTCGAGACCCCCTCGACCTTCGAGGAGGGGTTCACGACCAAGACGATCCTCGGCGTCCTCTTCGTCTCCTTCATCATGATCCCGGGGAACATCTACCTGGGACTGATGGTCGGCGGCAATCTCGGCGCCGCGGCGGAGTGGGTGACGATCATCCTGTTCGCCGAGATCACCAAGCGCTCCTTCACGTCGCTGAGGAAGCAGGAAGTCTACGTCCTCTACTACGTCGCGGCCGGGCTGATCGCCGCCGAGACCGGCTCCTTCCAGGGCCTGCTGTGGAACCAGTACCTGCGCCAGTCCCCGGCGGCCAAGCAGTTCGGCATCGCCAACCTGATTCCCGAATGGTTCGCGCCGCCCCTCGAATCGGCCGCCCTGCTGCAGCGGACCTTCCTGCACTCCGACTGGCTGCTGCCGATCGTGCTGCTGGTGGCCGGGGTGGTGATCGCCCGCGTCTCCTGGTTCACCGCGGCCTACGCCCTCTTCCGCGTCAACTCCGACTACGAGCGCCTGCCCTTTCCCTTCGCCCCGGTGGCGGCCCAGGGGGCCACGGCCCTGGCCGAGACCACCCAGGGAGTCGAGTCCTGGCGCTGGCGGGTGTTTTCCGCGGGGGCGATGATCGGACTCGTCTTCGGCACCCTCTACGTCGCCATCCCGGCGATCACCGGGGCCCTGCTGACCGAACCGATCCAGCTGATCCCGATCCCCTTCGTCGACTTCACCCAGGTCACCGGCAACTTCATCCCGGCGACGCCGCTGGGGTTCACCGCCCATCTCGGACCGATCTTCGCCGGGCTGGTAGTCCCGTTCTGGGGGGTGATGGGGACCTTCCTCGGGGTCGTAGCGCACTCGATCGCCAACCCCTTCCTCTACAAGTACGGATATCTCGATATCTGGCAGCCGGGGATGGGGGCGATCGAGACCTTCTTCGTCAACAGCGTCGACTTCTGGATGAGCTTCGGCATAGGCACGACCCTGGCGATCGCCGTCATCGGCATCTACCAGGTCGTCCAGGCCCTGCTACGCGCCCGCTCTGCGGCGGACCGGCCCGGGGAGGTCAGGAGAAGCTGGGAGGTGCCCAAGGGCAGGGGGGATTTCCCCCTGTGGACGGCGCTGGGGCTGTACGCGATGGCGACGAGCGGCCTGATACTTATCGCTCTCTTCCTGCTGCCGGCGGTCAAGAGCTTCATCTGGTTCTTCCTGTTCTTCGGCTTCGTCTTCACCCCGCTGCAGTCGTTCATCAACGCCCGCCTCTACGGCATGGTGGGACAGAGCGTCGACATTCCGTTCGTGCGCGAGGCCACCATCATCATGTCCGGGTACCAGGGGGTCGACATCTGGTTCATCCCGTTTCCCCTGGGGAACTACGGCAACCAGTGTCAGAAGTTCCGCGAGATCGAGCTGACCGGAACCCGCTTCACCAGCATCATCAAGGCCGAGGTCTTCATGGTGCCGATCGTGCTGTTCACCACCTTCCTGTACTCCTCCTACGTCTGGAAGCTGGCCCCGATTCCGTCGGCGTCGTACCCGTACGCCCAGGTGATGTGGAGGCTGCAGGCCCTGCAGACCTGCCTGTGGTTCACCGGGACTCTGCGCAGCGAAATGGAGTACATGCCCGACCGCTCCGAGGCGACCTGGAAGCCGGCGAACCTGGTCGAGGGGGAGTGGTGGTACTGGCGGGTGCGGGCCGTCGACCCCGACTGGCTCGAGTCGAAGGGCAAGCAGGGGCAGGCCGGCCCCTGGTCGGAGAAGCGGGCCTTCTTCACCCACTTCGACGAGGGCGAGCCGGAGCTGATTCCCGAGCATCCCCCAGGCGCCATGAAGCCGGTGCCCGACCCGGGGGCGGCCGCGGTCGCCCTGACCGGACCGGGGGTGACGCCGATCGCGCCGACAGCCGACGTCGGCATCATCCGCATTCCGAGACCGGAGATGGTGGTCCGTTCCGAACCGCTTCCCGAAGGCTGGCAGTACTATTTCGCCCTCGACACCGACCCGAACTTCTCGAGTCCGTGGATCCAGCGCACCACCGACGAGCCCTGGCTGTTCCGGGCCATCAAGCCGAACATCATCGCCGCCGGCGCCGTCGTCGGCCTGGGGAGCTACATCCTGCTGTCGATGTTCGGGCTGCCGATCCTGCTGGTCTTCGGGTACGTCCGGGCCCTGACCACGATCCCGCACTGGATGATCACCGAGGTCATCGGCGCCATGCTGGCCCGCTACTATTTCTGGGGCAAGTACGGCAAGAAGGAGTGGCGCCTGTACGCGCCGGTCCTGGCGGTCGGGTTCGCCTGCGGCATGGCGCTCATGGGCATGGCCTCGATCTCCATCGCCCTGATCCAGAAGTCGGTCTCGGTACTCATCTTCTGATCCCCCACATGTGCGTTGCCAATGGCTGACCGTGGAGTCGAGTGGGCGGACTTCGGATGGCAGGGGATCTTCCTGCGCGTTCCGGACGAGTGGAACCTCGGCAAGGTCGACGGCGACGCGAAGAGCGGCTACGCCCGCCTCGACGACGCCGAGATCGTCCGCGCCGAGGTCGAGTGGCGGGAGACCCCGGAGCGGGGGCGCAGACTGCCGGTCCCCGACCTCGTGGAGCGTTACCTCGACAAGCTCGAGAAGAAGGCGGAGAAGATGGACACCCCGTTCTCCGTGACCCGGCAGGCGAAGTTCCTGCGCGACAAGCGCTGGCTCGAGGGCTCGGAGTACGAGGCCTTCACCTGGCGCGCCGACTACCTCGCCTACAACCTGGCGCGCGCCTGCCCTGTCTGCGGGCGCATTCTCCTGCTGCGGGTCCTCGCCCGGCTCACCGAGAACCTCGAAGAGCTCGCCGACCTCGTCTTCCGCTCCGTCGTCTGCCACAGCGGCGACGGGCAGCGCTACTGGAGCGTCTACGGCATGTCCTTCCGGGTGCCCGAGGATTTCAATCTCTCGAAGCACGAGCTCAAGTCCGGCAACATCCAGATGACCTTCGAGAGGAAGAACCACAGCTGCCGGGTGCAGCGCCTCAGCATGGCGCAGATGCTGCTCAAGGGCACGACCCTTCAGGAGTGGTACCCCAACTTCTTCCGCAAGCAGCTGCGCGATTTCAACTTCGATATCGCCGGGACCGAAGTGGGAGATCACCGGGGACTGCGGGTTACGGGGCGGCCGCGCAGCCGCTTTCGCCAGCTGCTGCGGCCCCTGCCGCTGCTCAACCCGCGCCCCCGCCAACACCTCGACGCCCTCGTCTGGCACTGCGAGGAGGGCAACCGCATCTGCGTCGTCGAACACCTTTACAAGAGGCAGAAGGAGCGGGACGACCTCACCGACCGCCTGAGCGCCGCCTATGTTTGCCACCCGCAAGAAACCGAAGCTGACGCGCGAGGCGATGCTCAACTCGCGTCCGGCGCGAAACGACCTGCTCAAGTGGGATAAGACGGAGAGCGGCGAGGTCCGCATAACCGTCACCCGCATCGACTCCTGGAAGGTGCGGCTGCTTTCCAAGCTTTTCTACGTCCCCAGGAAGCGCACCATCACTCTCGATGAGGTCGGTACCGATATCTGGCAGATGTGCAACGGCCGCACCTCGGTCGGGCAGATGATCGAGGAGCTGCGCGACAAGTACAAGCTCGACCGCAAGGAGGCGGAAGTGTCGCTGCTGCAGTACCTGAAGACGCTGGGGCAGAAGCGCTTTGTCGGCTTCGTCCTCGAGGGGGCGGAAAGCTCCGAGCGGAAGCAGTACTCCAGGGCGAATGCGAGCGGCAAGAAGTGGGAGAAGTGAGAAGCGGGCGGGAGGACCTGTCGGAGATACCGCCAGATCCGCCGCAGGCCGATCTGTAATCCGGGGCGCATGCGGACTGCCGGTTGTCCGGATTTCTTCGGAGCGCCGGCCGCCGGCGGCGGGAAGCGGGAGAAACAGTGCCTTCCCCCGCAAGTTCCGGTTTTAACTCCCGGCGAGGAGGAGAATCGCCCGTTCGCCGATGCTTCGACGGCCGCTCCTCCCCGGTTTTTCAGGCTCGGGACCGGCGCCGACGACGACAGTCGCGCGGTTGGCTCGCCCGGCTCTTCCCTCTATCCGCCGCGGTCGACCGCGGCGCACCCCTGCCCCCGCCACTCCATTTTATCGACACGGTCCCGGGGTCGGGAATGACAGACATGACCGGGGGTTCCGACTGGCGGCGCGGGCTCGCCAGGTTTCTGTCGCACCTGTTCAGTCCGGCGGCGATGGCCGTCTGGGTGTTCTCCGGACTGGCGATTCTGCGCCCGGGCGAGGCCGACTGGAAAGCCCTGGGGACCGCTCTCTTCCTTTTCACCCTGCTGCCCTGCGCGGTCATGGTGCTGCTGCGCCGCCGCGGCCTTGAGGACGTGTACGATCCCGAGCCGTTCCTCAGGCAGCGCATCCTCCTGATGGGAACTGCCTGCTACCTGGCGGGATTCCTGGTTCTTGCCGCGATGGATGCCGCCCCGGTAATCACCTGGAGCGCCGCCTCGATCACCGTGGCGGCGGCGGCTGTCCGCGTCGTCGACCGCTTCTGGAAGATCAGCATTCACTCGGTCGGGGCCGCCGCGGGGGTGTTCGTCCTGATGACCGCGGGCGGCGCCGGGCTGTGGCCCCTGCTCGCCGCCCCCCCGCTCGCCGCCTGGGCGCGCCTGCGGCTCGGGGCGCACACGGTCGCGCAGGTCCTTGCCGGGATTCTGCTCGGGGCCCTGGTGCCCGCCCTCCTCCTGCCCCATTTCGGCTGACCTCCATGCAGACCGCCACCGGCCTCGTCCGCCGCATCACCTTCCACAATCCCGACAACGGTTACACGATCGCCCAGGTCGAGCCGGAGACGGAAGAAAAGAAAGCTCCCGAGGGGATAACGGTGGTCGGGGTCATGACCGGGATCGCCGAGGGGCAGACCGTCGAGGTCACCGGCGCCTGGGAAGACCATCCGAAGTACGGCAGGCAGCTCAAGGTCGAGTCCTGCCGGGCGGTCTTTCCCACCACCGAGGAGGGGATCCGACGGTTCCTTTCCTCGGGGCTGGTCAAAGGAGTGGGGAAGAAGTTCGCCGAGCGCATCGTCGCCCGATTCGGCCGGGACACCCTCGAGGTGCTCGACAGGGAACCCCGGCGCCTGCTCGAGGTGCCGGGACTGGGCCGCAAGCGGGCGGGGATGCTGGCGCGGGCATGGTCGGGGCAGCGCCGCATGAGGGATGCGATGGTCTTCCTGCAGTCGCACGGAGTCGGTTCGGCGGCGGCGGTGAAGATCTTCCGGAAATACGAGCAGGAGGCGATCGCGAAGGTCAGCGAGAATCCCTACCGGCTGCAGCGCGACATCGACGGCATCGGGTTCGTGACCGCCGACGCCGTCGCTTCGCAGCTCGGGATCGCGCGCGACGCCCCGCAGAGGATCCAGGCGGGGATCGGCTACCTGCTGGAGTCGGCGGCCGGGGAGGGGCACGTGTTCCTGCCGCAGGCCGAGGTCGTCGAGAAGGGGAGCGAGCTCCTTCAGGTCGGCGCCGAGCTGTTCCCGGCGGCCCTGGAGGCCCTCGAGGAGGACCGGCAGATCGTCCGCGACCAGGAGCGCTGCTTCCTGCCGTACCTCTACCACTCCGAGGTGAAGGTCGCCGCGTCCCTGGAACGGCTGCTGCGGACCGAAGGGGCCGGGGCGGAGTTCGGCGAAGATCCGGCGACCGAACTGGACCTCAGTCCCAGTCAGCGCCGGGCGGTCGAGACCGCTCTGCGGGAGAAGGTGATGGTTCTGACCGGCGGTCCCGGGACCGGGAAGACGACGGTTACCCGGGTGATCCTGCGCCATTTCGAGAAAGCGGGTCTGCGGGTCGCTCTCTGTTCCCCCACGGGGCGGGCGGCGAAGCGGCTCGCCGAGGCGACCGGCCGCGAGGCGAAAACCATCCACCGGCTGCTGGAGTTCATGCCCGCCGAAGGCAGGTTCCGCCGCGGCCGCAACGACCCGGTCGAGGCCGACGCCGTCATCGTCGACGAGACCTCGATGATCGACGTCCCGCTGATGCACGCCCTGCTGCGCGCCCTGTCGCCGCAGGTCCGCCTGCTTCTGGCCGGGGACGCCGACCAGCTGCCGTCGGTGGGGCCGGGGAACGTCATGGGGGACATCATCTCCTCGGGGCGCGTTCCGGTTGCGCTGCTGACCGAGATCCACCGCCAGGAGCGGCGCAGCCGCATCGTCGTCAACGCCCACCGCATCAACGCCGGCGACTGGCCGGAGCTGAGCAACAACCGCGACGGCGACTTCTTCTTCCTCGAGGAGGAGGATCCCCCCGAAGCCGCGGCCCTGATCTCCGACCTCGTCGGCCGCCGCCTGCCCGCCCACGGCGGCTACGACCCTGTCGGCGACATCCAGGTGCTGAGCCCGATGTACCGGGGGGAGACCGGGGCCATCAACCTCAACCGCCTGCTGCAGCAGCGGCTCAACCCGGGCGGCAAGGTCTGCCGGAAGGGGGAGCGGGAGCTTCGCGTCGGCGACAAGGTGCTGCAGGTGCGCAACAACTACGAGCGCGCCGTCTTCAACGGCGACCTCGGGCGCATCCTCGCTTTCGACGCGGAGGAAGGCTCGGTCCGGGTGCGCTTCGACAGCGGCGTCTCGTGCGAGTACGGGGCCAACTCCCTCGACGAGATCGTGCCGGCGTACGCCGTCAGCGTTCACCGCGCCCAGGGATCTGAATTTCCCGTCGTCGTGCTGCCCCTGACCACGCAGCATTACCCGATGCTGCAGCGGAACCTGCTGTACACGGCGATCACGCGGGCCCGCTCCCTGCTGGTCGTCGTCGGCGGCAGGAGGGCCCTGGGGCGGGCGATTTCCAACGACGAGGTCGCCAGGCGCTATACCGCCCTCGGCGAGCGGCTGCGGGGGTCGGACTGAGAACCCGGATGGGGAGAAACCGCCCGGCCGGCTGAGAACGGCTGGACGAGCGGTCCGGCCCGCCCCGGTGCCCCGGCCGGGGGACAGGAGACACGGCCCGGCTCTTTAGTGGGCCAACTGGTTCTGGTCGGTTTTTTACGGTTCGGCTCGAAGAAACCCGGTAGCGGCGGATTGTCCGGGTCCCGGGGCGCTACAGCGACAGCTTCTTGAAGATCCGCTCCGGCAGCATGCGCACCGCGAGCATGATCCAGCGCCAGAACCAGGGGGTGTAGACGACGTCGCGGCGTTTCCTCCAGGCGCGCAGGATGTCGCCGGCGACGCGGTCGGGAGAGGCGACGAGAAACAGCCCGTCCAGCCCTTCGGTCATCGCCGTGTCGACGAATCCCGGCTTTGCCGTGAGCACGTGGACCCCGGCGGGATGCAGCCGGTTGCGCAGGCCCTGCAGGAACAGGCCGAGGCCCCCCTTGGCGGCGCCGTACACGTAGTTCGACCGGCGCCCCCGGTCTCCGGCGACCGAGGTGACGGCGATGATCCCGCCGCTTCCCCTTTCCTCGAGGTAGTTGGCGAGGTGGCCGAGAGTCAGGGCCGCGGCGGTGAAGTTGGTCTCCAGGGTGCGCGCCATCTCCCCGGGGTCGCGGCGCACCCGTTCCTGGTCTCCCATGTAGCCGAACACGAGAAGGACGAGGTCGAACTCGCCGGCCGCTTCCCGCACCCTCGCGGCGAGTCCGGGAAGCTGGGTGGTCTGAAGGGCGTCGAACTCGAGCAGGGTCGCCTCGCAGTTCTGGGTGAGCTCGAGGTCGCTGGCCAGGGGCTGCAGCTCCTCGGCGCGCCGCGCCGCCAGCACGAGGCTCCACCCTTCATCGGCCAGGCGCCGGGCGAGGGCCTGGGCGATCTCGGAGCGCGCGCCGAGTACGAGAGCCCGTTTCACGTCAGCCCCAGGCGGTCCGACTGCAGCGAGCGCAGCCGCCCGTGCGGGTCGAACTGCTGCTTGACGCGCTGGAACTCGTCGAGCCGCGGGTACATGCGGCGAAACTGCTCCGGCTCGAGGACCGCGTCCTTGGCGAGGTAGACCCTTCCCCCGGCCTCCGTCACCAGGGAGGTGAGCCCGCGCAGCGCGGCGATCACGCCGCCGTCACCGAACGGCAGGTCGAGGGCGAGCGTGAACCCCGGCAGCGGAAAGGAGAGCGGCCCCTCCCCCTCCTGCCCGAAGGTCTTCAGCACGGCCAGGGTGACTGGGTGCTTGCCTTCGGCGAGACGGGTGATGAACTCTTCGAGAACAGCCTCGCCGCCGGCGAACGGGACGGCGAACTGGTACTGGATGAACCCGCGGCGGCCGTAGGCCCGGTTCCAGTTGCCGACCGCGTCGAGGGGGTAGAAGAAGGGTTCGTAGTGGGTCAGGGCGTCGACCTGGCGGCGCCATTGCCGGCGGTAGTAGGCCGCGTTGAACAGCCGCCCCGTCAGCCGGTTTACCAACCGACCGGGCAGCGGCAGGGGCAGGCCGAGGCGGGACGGCCGGTGCAGGACCACCGGATCACCCCGGACCTCGGCCGCGTCCGCGTGCCTGCCGAGAGAGACCAGACCGCGCCCGGGGCGCCGGGACAGGCAGTCGATCCAGGCGACCGAGTAGAGGCACTCCTCCTGCGTGTCGACGAGGATCTTGCAGGTTTCCGCCAGGCTCCCTGCCCTGACCGTGCAGGTTCTCAGGAAGGAGCTGGAGACCTTGCGCAGGCGCAGGGACGCGGCGTACACGAAGCCGGTGAGACCCATGCCGCCGAAGGTGGCCCGGAAGAGTTCGTGGTGGTCGTTCCGGGAGCAGCGGATGACGGTGCCGTCGGGGATTGCCATCTCGAGCTCGTCGACGAAGTTGCTCAGGCAGCCGTCGCGGTGGTGGTTCTTGCCGTGGATGTCGGCGGCGATGCAGCCCCCGAGGGTGGGGAACTTGGTCCCGGGGGTCACCGGGAGAAACCAGCCGAGGGGCAGGGAGAAGCGGATGATCTTCTCGAGGGTGACACCCGCCTCGGCGCGCAGCACTCCCGTTTCCGGGTCGAACGACAGCAGGCGGTCGAGGCTGAGCGTCGACACCACCGAGGGGAACAGGCAGGCGTCGCCGTAGCTGCGGCAGTTCCCCTGCGGCAGAACCGGTTCGGACCGGTGCCCCAGGCGCACGAGGTCCCGCAGGGAGCGCGCCTTCCTTCTCTCTCCCTCGATGACGGGGTGATTGCCCCAGCCGGCGAGGCGTTCAGGTTTCACGACAGGTTCGGCGATTTGTGGAGCATGGCACGGGTGGGGGGAGCAGCGGGGCAGGACAATGATGATAACACCCCGGTTTCCCGCCCGGCAAATCCCTGGCAGTCCGTCAACGGGCTGCTGATGGCAGGCCGGGAGGTGGGCAAGTACATTAGCCACGGCGCCGGCGGGAACGTGCAGAGGTCTGCTGCCGCGGATGGGAAACTGACCTTCGCTGTTTCCCGGGATCCCGGCGGTTTCCGGCCCAGTGCAAAGCCGTCTCATCTCTGACCGATTCCGATCAGGTAATCCAGTTGTATAACCAACCCTCGCAGATGCTCCTGGTTCCCGGGCTGATCGCCGTGGCCGCGGGCCCCCTGCTGTACCAGCTCGCCCGCGGGGGGCGCTCGCTGCTGGCCGCCCTCGACGGATTCGCCGTCGTCGCAGTGGCTGGTCTGGCGCTGCTCCACATCATTCCGGACAGCATCTCCCTTGCCGGCTGGACCGCCGCGGGCGCAGCCCTGGCCGGCCTCGCCGCACCGTCGCTGATCGCGCTGTTCGCCAGAGGTGGGGGACAGCCCCGTCCCGGTGGGGCCGGTACATCGGTCTCCCAAGGCGGGAGCGACTGCTGCTCCGGCGGGAACCGCGCCCCGGCGGAGCCCCGGAAGCCGGCACCCGTCCGCGACTGACCGACCCCATCCGATGGCCTCGCGCGGTCCCCAGCGCCCCGGCGGACGGAGCGAAGCAGGCGAGCGGGAGCGGCCGCCGGACGTACGGCTTCTGCTCGCCGCCGAGCACGACGACCCCTTCTCCTTTCTCGGGATGCATCCGCGGCCGGACGGCGCCCTGGGAGTGCGCGTCTTCCGGCCCGATGCCCGCGCGGTGACCGTCCGCTCCCCCGACGGCGCCCGCTTCGAGAGCAGGCGCATCCACGCCGAAGGTCTGTTCGAGGCGGAAATCGCCGGGCGCGACCCTTTCCCCTACGAGCTCGAGATCACCGGCGGCGGGGGAGAGGTGGCGGTAGAGCGGGACCCCTATTCCTTTCCCCTCCTCACAGGCGAGTGCGACCGGTACCTGTTCAACGAGGGCACCCACCTCCAGGCGGACGGCTTCCTGGGAGCCCACCAGCGCACCCTCTGCGGCTGTGGGGGGGTGGCGTTCGCCCTCTGGGCTCCTGCCGCCTCCCGGGTCAGCGTCGTGGGGGACTTCAACGGCTGGGACGGCAGGCGCCACCCGATGCGCCACCGCGGCGTCTCCGGCATCTGGGAGCTGTTCGTACCCCACCTCGGCGCCGGGGCGGTCTACAAGTACGAGATCAGGACCGCGGACGGCGACCTCCTGCTCAAGGCCGACCCCTGCGCCTTCCGGACCGAGGCGCCGCCGGCCACCGCGTCGGTGGTCTGCGACGTCACCGCTTTCGAATGGAGCGACGCCGACTGGATGAGCCGCCGCGGCGAGCGCGACTGGCTGCGGGAGCCGCTGGCCATTTACGAGGTCCACCTCGGCTCCTGGCGCGGCGGGGAGAAGGGGCGCACCCCCGGGTACCGCGAACTGGCGCAGGAGCTTGTCGAGTACGTCGCCGGTCTCGGCTACACCCACCTCGAGCTGATGCCGGTCGCCGAGCACCCCTTCGGGGGCTCCTGGGGATACCAGGTTTCCGGCTACTTCGCCCCGACCGCCCGTTACGGAGAGCCGGCGGATTTCGCCTGGTTCGTCGATCTGTGCCACCGCCGCGGCATCGGCGTCATCATCGACTGGGTGCCGGGCCATTTTCCCGACGACGGCCACGGCCTTGCCCGCTTCGACGGAACCCACCTGTACGAGCACGCCGACCCGCGCCTGGGGCGGCACCCGGACTGGGGGACCTCGATCTTCAACTTCGGGCGCCGCGAAGTCGTGAGCTTCCTGGTCTCAAACGCCCGCTTCTGGTTCGACCGCTATCACGTCGACGGCCTGCGCGTCGACGCCGTTTCCTCGATGCTCTATCGCGACTACTCGCGCCGGGAAGGGGAGTGGATCCCCAACGCCGAGGGGGGCAGGGAGAATCTCGAGGCGATCGATTTCATCAGGCGGATGAACGGCGCGATTCAGGAGCGCTTTCCCGGAGCCCTGATTGTCGCCGAGGAGTCGACCTCCTGGCCCGGGGTTTCGCGGCCCCCCGCCGAAGGGGGGCTCGGGTTCGGGTACAAGTGGAACATGGGCTGGATGAACGACGTCCTGCGCTACATGTCGCGGGATCCGGCGGAGCGAAGGTGTCACCAGTCCGACCTCACCTTCGGCATGCTCTACGCCTGTTCCGAGAACTTCGTGCTGCCGCTGTCGCACGACGAGGTCGTTCACGGCAAGGGATCGCTGCTGGGGCGCATGCCGGGAAGCGATCGGGAGCGCTTCGCCAACCTGCGGCTGCTCCTCGCTTTCATGTACGGACACCCTGGAAAGAAGCTGCTGTTCATGGGAGGGGAGTTCGGCCAGTGGTCGGAGTGGGACTGCGACCGGGTGCTCGACTGGCACCTGCTCGAGCACGCCCCCCACCGGGGAATCCAGCGTCTCGCCGGGGACCTCAATGCCCTCTACCGGGAGTCGCCGTCCCTCCACCGCCTCGACGCCGAACCCTGCGGCTTCGAGTGGATCGACTGCCGCGACGCCGACAACAGCGTGCTGTCGTTCCGTCGCCGGTCGGACGAGGCGGCCGACGGAGAGCTCGTGTTCGCGTTCAACTTCTCCGCGGCGATACGCCGGGACTACCGGCTGGGGCTGCCGCTGCCAGGCCGTTACGAGGAGCTGCTCAACACCGACGCCGAGGCCTACTGGGGCAGCGGCGCCGGGAATCCCAGCGGGCTGGAAGCGATCCCCCATCCCTGGCACGGCCTGGACTGGTCGGCGCCGGTCACCCTGCCGCCGCTCGCTGCGGTGGTGTTTCGGCGAACCCCGGCTTAGCTCATCCGATTTCTTTCCCCTGATAGGCCGGCTTGTCCCGTACCAGCGGGGCCGAATTGCGGCAACATGTTTCCTGAACCCACACTCGTTTCACCGGTAACCCCCCGGGCATACTTTGCCTGCAAAACAGGTCTTGTCCTTCAGCCGCCGGCCCCTGGCGGCAACCCCTATATTGATTGGCGTGCAAGGCGCGACGGTCCTCCCGGGACGACGGCGCCGTCACGGAAAGAAAATCTCCTCAACATGCCGGAAATGACTCCGCTTTCCCCGGGGCCGCCCTCCTGGTCCCGGCCGAACTCCGGGACCCGGTGCGGGTGAGCAGCCGTTCGCCGTTGCGGTCCCTGCGCCGCCATCCGCTCGCCGTCTGCGGAGCCGCGATCGTCGCCGGGCTGGTTGCCGCGGCCCTGTTGGCGCCGGTTCTGGCACCCAGCGATCCTTTCGAGCAGGACCTCTACAAGCGGCTCGCCCCTCCCTCGCTGTCGAATCCGCTCGGCACCGACGAGTTCGGGCGCGACATCTTCAGCCGCATCCTCTACGGTGCCCGCATCTCCCTGCGCATCGGGATCGTCTGCATCGCCATCGCCCTGACTTCGGGCACGCTGATCGGGGTGACTGCCGGCTACTTCGGCGGCGCTGTCGACACCGCCCTGATGAGGGTGGTCGACCTGATGCTCGCCTTTCCCAGCATCCTGCTGGCCATCGCGGTGGTCTCCGTCATCGGACCGGGCATCGACAACGCGATCCTGGCGGTCGGCATCGTGCTCGTTCCGCAGTTCGCGCGCCTGATGCGGGCGACGGTTCTCGCGGTGGCGCAGATGCCTTACGTCGAGGCGGCGAGGGCTCTGGGAGCGGGGCACCGGCGCATCGTGCTGCGCGCCATCCTGCCGAACTGCATGGCACCCCTGATAGTCCAGGGCAGCCTGAGCCTCGCTACCGCCATCCTCGACGCGGCCGGGCTCAGCTTTCTCGGACTGGGAGCCCAGCCCCCGGCCCCCGAATGGGGGGCGATGTTGAACAGCGGGCGCGAACTGCTGATCGTGGCGCCCTGGGTGATGGTATTCCCCGGTCTGGCGATCTTCGTCGTCGCTCTCGGGTTCAACCTCTTCGGCGACGGACTCCGCGACCTCCTCGATCCGCGCGCCGGGGATGGCCTCACCGCGGAGACCGGGGCGTGAGCTGGGGCGGCCGGATCTTCATTTGGAGCGCGGCAGTGGCCGCGAACTGTTCCCTCGGAGGCTGCGCCGCCGTGTGGCCGGGTTTCAGGGGCGGGGCGGGGGAAGGGGAGCAGTCGCGTCAGGCCGATCGGGCGATGCAGTATTTCGTGCAGGCGAAAGTGTTCGAGCAACAGGAGAACCCGCTGGGGGCCATTGTCGCCCTGCGCAGCGCCGCCGACCTCGATCCGACGTCGCCGACCATCTACTCGCGCCTCGCCGACAACTACGAGAAGATCGAGGATTACGAGCAGGCGATCGTGTTTGCGGCCAGGGCGCTCGAGCTCGACCCGGACCTCGACGAGTTGCGGTTGCAGCTGATCCGCTGGTACGAATCGGCGGGCAACTTCGGGGCCGCGGCGGTCCATCTCGAGCAGCTGATCGCACGCCAGCCCGCCCGGTGGCCGCTCTACTCCCACCTGGCGCGTCTCTACCAGGAAATGGGGGAGACCGGCCGCATCGACCGGCTCTTCGACGATCTCCTGTCGCGGGAGGACACCCCCGAGGACATCCGCGTCAACATAGCGTTCACGCTTTCGCGCAGCGGCCGCCCGGAAAAAGCCGAGGGGATCTTCCGGGGGATCCTCGGGGAAAACCCCGGCGCGGAGGAAGCCTGGATCGGTCTGGCGGAGATTCACCTCGCCCGGGGGGACCGCGACGGGGGCATCGAGTATTTCGTCGCCGCGGCGCATCACCTTCCGGAAAACCCGGGGATCATGTGGGAACTCGCGCGCCTGCTCGAGGGCCCCGAGGATCTGTCCCGCTTCGAGGAGGCGGATCCCAAGTTCCTGTACCGGCTCGGCGAAGCACTGGCCGCGGCGGAGCGATACGAGCTCGCGGCGACAGTTTTCGAGCGCATCGTCGGCCTGCAGCCCGCCAGCGTCGAGGCCTGGCTCGACCCGGCGCGATACTACCTGCACCTCGAGGACCACGAGCGCGTGGACAAGCTTTTGGGCGAAGCCGTCGAGGCGATGCCGGACAGCGTCGATCTCTACCTGTTCTGGGGGCAGGCCCTGGCCCGCCAGGAACGTTACGACGAGGCGGCCGCCACCTTCCGGCGCGGACTGGAGCGGCAGCCCGGCAACGTCGATCTGCTCGAGCGCTGGGGCTACGTCCACGAACGGCAGGAGCAGTACGAGGAGGCGATCGAGGTCTACCGCCACGGCCTGGCCGCCGGAGCTCTGCCGGGGCCGATGTTCATACGCTGGGGAATCGTCCTCGGCCGCCAGGAACGCTGGCTCGAGGCGCTCGAACTCTTCGACAAGGCTGCCGGGGAGGCGGCCGACGACGCCGTCCTCGGTGAGGCCTACATGCACTCCGGCATCGCCCTGGAGAACCTGGGGCGCTGGGACGAGGCGATACAGAAGCTGAGGCAGGCGACCGGGCTCGACAGCTCTGACACGGTTCCGCTGTTCTACCTCGGCAGCTGTCTCGAGCAGGCGTCGCGCAGCCAGCCCGACTCGGCGGCTCACTTCGATGCGGCCATCGCCGCCTTCCAACGCCTGATCGAGCTCGATCCCGGAGACGCATACGCCCTCAACTACCTCGGGTACATGTACGCGGAGCGGGGCATCCATCTCGAGGAAGCAGTCGGCCTGCTGATCCGCGCCGTGGCCATAGATCCCGGCAACGGGGCCTTCCTCGACAGCCTGGGATGGGCCTACTACCGCCTCGGGGAGTTCGAGAAGGCCGAGCGCTTCCTCGCCAAGGCGATCGAGCGGCTCGTCGATCAGGAGGACGAGGAACTGGCGGTCATCTACGATCACGCCGGCGACATCGCCAGCGCGCTCGGAAAGCAGGACGAGGCGGCCTCCCACTGGCGGCGCGCCCTCGAGCTGACGCCGGACGACGAGGGCCTGCGGCGCAAGCTCGGGGCCGAGGTCCCCTGAAGGCCGCCGACAGGTTTTTCGCTTTCGCCCACCTGGTGCCTGTTCCCTTGCCGGCAACACGAGCTCTCTTCCTTCTCCTCGGCATCGCCGGGCTGCTGGCATGCGCCCCGCGCACGCCCCGCCAGGGCTGGCAGTCGGGCGCGGACGTAGGCGAGCTGCTGGCGTTGTCGCAGCGGAGCTTCGAGCAGCTCGAAGGCCTTACCGCGGAGGCGTCGATCAGGTTCAGCGGCCCCGAGGGGAGCGGCAGGGCGACCGCCGCCATCCTCTACCGCAGACCGCGCGAGTTGCGGCTGGAGGTCAGGGATCCGCTGTTCAGGCAGATCCTCTCCGCGGTAGTGCGCGGGGATTCGATGGAGGTCGACGACGGTGGCGGCAGCTGGCGCGGAACGACATCCCGGGGGCTGCTCCGCTACCTTCCCTTTCTCGACCTCGGGGAGTACGACCTGCGCTACCTGCTGTTCGGCATCGTCGCCCCGTGGCAGCCGCACGAGGTGCCGTCCCTGTCCCATCCGAGGGGGGACCGCGTCGTCGCCACGGTAAGCGGTGAGCGGGGCCGCCGCTCGATATGGGCAGATCTCCACCGCGGCTTCGTGTTTCGCGAGGAGTCGGTCGCCGCCAGCGGGTTTACCTGGCGCCGCGACCTGGAGCGCTACCGCGAGATTCCCCTGCCGGGGGCCGCGTCCGTCCCCCTGTATCTGCCGGGGCTGGTGCGCATCGTGCAGCCGGAGGCGACCCTGGAGATCGAGGTGCGCAGTTACAGGGTCGTTGTTTCGGGCCCGACGCCCTGACGCCGTTGAAAAATGCCGGCCGGGGCAGCGGCCGGTGCCCGTCGGCGACACCTCGGGTCGGGAGCTGTTCTCAGCGGCGGTAGCGGATGCGCGGGTCGAGGCAGGCGTAGAGGATGTCGGCGATCAGGTTGACGAGCATGAACACCGTCGCCAGCAGCAGCACCCCTCCCTGAACGGCGCGGAAGTCGCGCGCCTGCACCGCCAGGAAGACCCAGCGGCCCAACCCGGGCCAGGCGAAGATGGTCTCGGTGATGACGGCGCCTCCCAGCAGGTAGCCGAATTGGAGGGCGATCACCGTCAGGGTCGGCACGAAGGCGTTCCTCAAGGCGTGGCGGAGAACGACGGGCCGCGGCGGCAGACCCTTTGCCCGGGCGGTGCGCACGTACTCCTCCCCGAGGACCTCGAGCAGGCTGGCTCGGGTCATCCGCGCAATGAAGGCGAGGGGGATCGTCGCCAGGGTGAGGGCAGGCAGCGCGAGGTGCCAGAGCGCATCGGCGAACCCCTCCAAGTTGGCGCCGAGGACCGCGTCGAGGAGGTAGAATCCGGTGATCGCCTCGACCTGGACCGCGGCGCCCAGGCGCCCGGACACCGGGAACAGGGGAAACTGCACGGCCAGCAGCAGCATCAGCATCAGTCCGAGCCAGAAGACCGGCATCGAGATGCCTGCCGTGGCCGCCACCATGCTGACGTAGTCGGCGGCCTTTCCCTGCGCCAGGGAGGCGAGAACCCCGAGGCCGATGCCGCCGGCGACGGCGATCACCATCGCCGCAAGGGTCAGTTCGCAGGTTGCGGGGAAGCGCTCGAGGATCTCGGTGCTGATCAGCTCGTGGGTGCGGAAGGAGCGGCCGAGGTCGCCGCGCAGGAGGTTGCCGAAGTAGCGGGCGAACTGCACGTGGAAGGGTTGATCGAGCCCCATCTCGAGGCGCAGCGCCTCGATGCTGGCGGCGTCGGCGCGCTCCCCGAGCATGATCTGCGCCGGGTCCCCGGGAACCAGGTGGATCATCAGGAACACCAGGAAGGATATCCCGATCAGCGTCGGCACCAGCAGCGCCAGCCGCCGCAGGATGAACCCGGTCAACGGGGTGCTTCCGCAATCGGCTCCCGGGAGCCGTTCAGTTCGCCAGGACTACGCGGTGGAACCACTTGCTGCCGGTCGGATGCAGCGCGAAGCCGCGCACGTTCGACCGGAAGGCCGCGGTCTGGGTGGCATGCACCAGCGGGACCCAAGGGGCATCGGCGTGGATTATCTGCTGCGCCTTCCTGTAGAGGGCGGTGCGCTCGGCCATGTCGCCGCTGCGCCGGGCGGCGACGAGCAGCTCGTGCAGGGGGTCGCTGCGGTAGAAGGAGACGTTGTTGGCCGGCTTGACCGCGGCGGTCTTGTCGAGCAGGACGTAGAGGAAGTTGTCGGGGTCGCCGTTGTCCCCGGTCCATCCGAGAAGGCACATCGGGTGCTCGCCGGCGAACACCTTGTCGAGGTAGGTGCCCCACTCCCAGCGCACGATCTTGGCCCTGACGCCGACGGCGTCGAGGTTGGCCTTGATGGCGACGGCGATCTTTTCCGGCTGGGGCATGTAGGGCCGCGGCGCCGGCATCGCCCAGAGCTCGGTCTCGAAGCCGTCGGGAAACCCGGCCTCGGCGAGCAGCCTGCGCGCCCGCTCGGGGTCGAAGGGATACGGCTCGACGCTGTCGTCGTACCCCCACATCAGCGGCGGCAGCGGGTTCTTCGCCGGAACTGCCAGGCCCGAGTAGAAGTTGTCGACCAGGGCCTGTTTGTCGATGGCGCAGTTGAGGGCGACGCGGACGAGGCGGTTGTCGAACGGGGGCCGGTCCATGTTCATCGCCAGGTAGCCGACGTTCATGCCGGGCTGGGTCAGGAGCTGAAGGTCGGGGTTGCCGCGGATGGTCTCGATGAACTCGGGGCTGACGTTGTCGATCCCCTGGATGGCTCCCGTCCTGAGCTCGAGGAAACGGACCGAGGCGTCCTGTATCGGCCGGAAGATCAGGCGCTTCAGTGCAGGCGGCTCGCCCCAGTAGCCCTCGTTGCGGTCGAGGACGATGCGCTCGTCCTTGCGCCATTCGACGAACCTGAACGGCCCGGTGCCGACGGGGTTCTTGAAGAAATCCGGGCCGTGCTCTGCCACCGCCGCAGGGCTGACGGCGGCGCAGAAGTTCATCCCCAGGGTCGCGAGAAAAGTGGCGTTCGGCTCGGCGAGGCGCATGACGAAGGTCGAGTCGTCGGCGGCTTCCATCGACGCGACGATGTCGCTCATGCCCATGTTGTTCCAGTAGTTGTAGGCCCCCTCCACCTTGTGGTAGGGGTGCTCTTCATCTCCCTGGCGGGCAAGGGAGAACAGCATCGCCTCGGCATTGAAGGGGGTGCCGTCGTGGAAGCGCACCCCGGTGCGCAGGTGGAAGGTCCAGGTGAGGCGGTCGGCGGAGACATCCCAGCTTTCCGCCAGCTGCGGGACCACCGTGGTCGAGCCTTCCCCGTATGTGACCAGGTTCTCGTAGATGTTGTCGCAGACCTTGAAGGACTCCCCGTCACCCTCCAGGGCCGGGTCGAGGCCGACGGAGTCGGAACCGCGGCCGAAGACCAGGACCTGGCCGGCCTCGCGCGCGCACCCTGCCAGCAGCAGGGCGGCCAACAGAAAGAGACAGATGCGAAACAGACCCTGCCCGGAAAAAGGGGCGTTGCTGCGGGGAAGGGGGGTGGAAGCCCCGGCCTGGGCGGCGTTCCGGAACGGGAACCGGGGCCGCGGGGTGGAAGCTGCGGAAACGGGTTGCCGTCTCACTCGGAGAAGGCGGCGTCGAACGCCGCCGCGGACGGCTCGAAATCCACTTCCTTGACGAAGGCGCAGGCCTCGGCGGCGCCGTGCTCGCGGTCCATGCCGCCGTCCTCCCATTCGACCGAGAGCGGCCCCCTGTAGTCGATGCGGTTGAGGGCGCGGATGATCTCCTCGAAGTCGATGTTGCCCCTGCCGAGGGAGCGGAAGTCCCAGTAGCGCCTGCGGTCGCCGAATTCGACGTGGCCGCCGAACACCCCGGCATCGGTCGGAGTTGCCGACCAGGCGACGTCCTTCATGTGCACGTGGAAGATCCGCTCCGCGAAGCGGTAGATGAATTCGACGTAGTCGACGCCCTGGTAACCGAGGTGGCTCGGATCGTAGTTGAAGCCGAACGCCGGATGCCCGTCCAGGGCGGCGACGGCGCGCTCCGCCGAAGCGGTGTCGAAGGCGATTTCGGTGGGGTGGACCTCGAGGGCGAACTTCACCCCCGCCTTCTCGAACTCGTCCATGATCGGCTTGAACCGGGTCCCGAACCCGGCGAACCCGTCATCGATCATTTCGGGAGGCGTGGGGGGAAACGAGTACAGCAGGTGCCAGATCGGACTGCCGGTGAACCCGTTGACGACGTCGACGCCGAGGCGGGAGGCTGCATGGGCGGAGGCGATCAACTCCGCGGCGGCGCGCTCGCGCACTCCTTCCGGATCCCCGTCCCCCCAGACGTGGGGCGGCAGGATCGCCTCGTGACGGCCGTCGATGTTGTCGCACACCGCCTGCCCGACGAGGTGGGCGGAAATGGAAAACAGCTGCAGGCCGTGCTCTTCGAGCAGCGCCCGCCTGGCCCGGCAGTACTCGTCGTCCGCCTTGTCGACCTCGAAGTGGTCTCCCCAGCAGGCCAGCTCCAGCCCGTCGTATCCGAACGAGACCGCCTTTTCGCACATGGTCCTGATGTCGAGATCGGCCCATTGGCCGGTGAACAGTGTGACAGGTCGCGCCATGATGTTCTCCGCTTCGTGATTTCCTAAAGGTCCCGGATGCGGATCCAGCCGCGTTCCTTCGCCGAAAGCGATACCGCCTCGAGCACCGCCTGCGCCTTGACTCCGTCGGCGAAATCCGGATGCACCTTCCCGTTGGATGCTATCGCCTGCATCAGGTCGTATACCTCGTGGATGAAGGTGTGCTCCCAACCGATGATGTGTCCCGGGGGCCACCAGGCATCCATGTAGGGGTGCGCCCCCCCTTCGTTGACGATGATCTCGCGAAACCCCTGCAGGTGGCCGGGGTCGTCGCGGTCGTAGAACTGCAGCTCGTTCATCTTCTCGAGGTTGAAGCTGAGCGAGCCCTTGCTGCCGTTGATCTCGAAACGGTTGTGGTTGCGCCTGCCGGCGGCAAAGCGGGTCGCCTCGAAGGATCCCAGGGCGCCGTTCCTGAAGCGGGCGAGAAAGAGGGTCGCGTCGTCGACGGTCACCCTGCCTTTCTTCCTCGTCCTGCCGCGCGAGGCGCCGAGCGAGGCGTCTGTCTCCTCGGCCAGGGGCCGCTCCCTGATGAACGTCGCGTCGGCCCCGACGACCTCGGTGATGTCCCCGACGAGGTAATGGGCGAGGTCGATGATGTGGGCGTTGAGGTCTCCGTGCGGCCCGGAGCCGGCCTTGCTCTTCTGCAGCCGCCAGACGAGCGGGAAGTCCGGATCGATGATCCAGTCCTGGAGGTAGACGGCGCGCCAGTGGTAGATCTCCCCGAGGCGCCCCTCGTCGATGATCCGCTTCGCAAGGGCCACCGCCGGGACGCGCCGGTAGTTGTAGGCCACCATGTGCTTGACCCTGGCTTTCTTCACCGCCGCGAGCATGGCCCGGGCCTCGGAGAGGTTGTTGGCCAGCGGTTTCTCGCAGAACAGGTGCTTGCCGTTCTCCGCGGCGGCGATGGCGATGTCGGCGTGGGTGTTTCCCGGCGTCGACACGTCGACGAGGTCGATGTCCTCCCGCTGCACGAGGCGTTTCCAGCTCGTCTCCACCTCTTCCCAGCCGAACTGGTCGGCGGCGGCCTGCACGGCCTCCCGGTTGCGGCCGCAAAGGGCCTTCATTACCGGCATCGCCCCGGCATCGGGGAAGAAGAAGCCCATGTCCTTGTAGGCGTGGCTGTGGGCCTTGCCCATGAACTGGTAGCCGACGAGTCCGACGTTGATCTGTTTCGGCATGGGGGACTCCCTGGTCGGGGGAAGCGGATTCTCCCTCCGGGTGGAGGAAGGGCAGGTGCGTGAAGCGGTAAGGCCGGCGGGCTTAAGTAGATGGGCGCTCCGGCGACTGTCAATAGCAGCCGACAGGAGAAGGCTTCCCCTCAGGAAGCTTGTTCAGCCCGGGGCGAGGCCGGGGACCGGGTGGTCGTGAAAGTCACCGGCTGGACCGGGTGCCGGCGCCGGTCAATGACGGATTGCTTTCTGGCGCCTCAGGTCGACGTCGAATATGCGCAGCTGGCCGCCGGGGAACTCCCCGATCAGCTCGACGATTCCGTCGTTGTCGAGATCGAGGGTTCCCAGGCGCTCTCCGAACGACTCGGGGGACTGCCACTCCAGGTCGCCGAAGCGCGCGTCGAAGACGAACCCGTCGTTGAGCACGATCTCCTCGGCGTCGTCCCCGTCGACATCGGCGACGACGATCTCCACGGCTTCGATGTTCGACTGGTCGGAGCGCCATTCCTCGAAGCGGTCGAGGCCGTCGTAGATGATGAGCATGCCGTCGCCGCAGAACACCATCTCGAGCTGCTCGTCATCGTCGACGTTGTGGAGGACCATGGCGGTGATCGCCGCGAACTCGGTGGGGGGGTTGCTCCACAGGGTGCGGTAATCGGCGGCGTCGAGCACGTGGATGCGCCCGGCCTCGGTGTACACGAGGAGCTCCGAGAGGCCGTCGGCGTCCAGGTCGGATACGTGGAGGCCGCCGACGGGCCCTTCGAGATGCTCGCTGCTCCAGACCTCCTCGAAGGCCTCGTCCCGTTCCTCGTACACGTGGAGGAACCCCCGGGCTTCTCCCAGGACGAGTCGAGCCGGGTCCTCCGGCTTTTCCCGCGGCAGCGGCCTGATGTTGTCGAATTCATCGAGCGACCAGTTGCCGGCGAGCTGTGCCGACAGGGAGTCACCCGTGGCGACCGCCGGGGCAGTTGCAAGCAGAGCGGCTGCTGCCGCAATCCCGAAGGCTGACAGTTTCATTCCTCGATCTCCTCCCCTATCGCCGCTCTCGCCGCTTCGTACACCGCGAGAATCGGCACCTTGCGCTCGCGGGCGCGCGCCGCGCAGTCCTCGTATTCGGGCGCCAGGCGCCGTCCGCCGTCGAAGTGGCAGACCTTGACGCGGACTTCACCGTGCTCGGTCGAAACCGTGGTCGAGCTGCGTTGCAGCTTGCGCCGCTCGACGGGGTGAAACCGCACACCCGTGGTGGTCGTTTCCCCGAGAACGGTCTCGATGGCCGCCTGGGCCCCTTCCGGGTCGACGAGCACGCTCAGAAGACTGCCGGGCCGCCCCTTTTTCATGTAGACGGGGGTGATGTACACATCCTTGGCTCCGCGCTCGAGCAGCAGGTCGAACAGGTAACCGTACACTTCGGGGTTCATGTCGTCGATGTTGGCCTCGAGGAGCAGTGCGTCGTCGCGCTCGATCCGGGCGGGTCCCTCCGGCGGGGCTGCTGTCGCGAGCTCGCCGATGCGGACTCGCAAGGCGTTGGGGACCGAGGGCAGATCCCGCGATCCGGCGCCGTAGCCGACCTTGAGCAGGCGGTACTCCGGTGGCGCGTCGAAGTCGGCAAGGGTGGTGATGATTGCCGCCCCGGTAGGGGTGATCAGCTCCGCTTCGACCTCGGTCTGGACCAGGCGCAGACCGGGCACGCCCGCGCACAGCGCCAGGACCCCGGGGACCGGCACGGGGTAGCTGCCGTGGGCGCACTGGACGAGCCCGGTGCCGCAGCGCAGGGGAGAGGAGTGCACGGCGGCCACTCCCAGCAGCCGCAGACCGGCCACCGCTCCGACGACGTCGACGACGGCGTCCATCGCCCCCGCTTCGTGCAGGCGGACCTTCTCGACGTCGACGCCGTGAACCTGGGCCTCTGCCTGGGCGAGTCTTCGAAAGACCCGGATGGCACCGGTTCTAACCTCCTCGTCGAGGTCGCTCGCCGCCAGCAGTTCAACGAGGTCTTCCAGGCGGTGGTGGCCCTCTCCATCCGCATGCGGGTGAATGTGGTGCTCGTCGGCGTGGGCGACCGCCTCTCCGCGGACACGCACCTCCACGCGGGCCGCCCCCAGTCCGCGGCGCTCGACCCTTTCGACCCGGAGGTCTGCGGGCAGCCGGAGCTTGGCGATCTCCGCGCGCAGGAGATCGGCGTCGAGGCCGGCGTCGACCAGGGCCCCGAGGACCATGTCACCGCTGATCCCCGAGAAGCAGTCGAAATGGGCTAGGCGCATGGGGCAGGCCGGGTCTGGCGGGGTCAGGGGTTGGTTCTACTTCCGGAATTCGGCCCTGCGCTTGTTCCAGTCGAACTCGGAGGCGAAGTCGTAGACGTCGATGAAGTCCTCGATGCAGTCCTTTTCCGTCTTTCCCATCAACTTGGCCGACACCAGGTTGAAGACGATGATGCCGAAGTCCTCGGTCTTGTGGACGCCCCAGTGCTCGAAAACCGTACGCGTCAGCGGACCGAACCGGCTGAGACCGAACTCGCTGATTCCCTTGAGCAGATCCGTGCCCGAGACGTGCCGCTGGTCATCGGGAAGGCCCGCCTTGCCGAGGCTCTTGACCGTGTAGTTCAGGGCCTCGTACAGGAACACGTACGCCTCCTTGGCATAGCGCCCGTCCTGATCGACCAGACGCTCGACGGCGCGGTCGAGATTGGGTGGGAGAGCGGTCTTGTCGCCCATATCAGCGCCCCGGGTTCTGAAGCGCGACCGCCGGGCCGGCTGCCGCTGCCCGGGCGACGAGGCGGTCGCGGTGGGCGAAGAAGTGGGTCTTCCGATCCTCCGGAAGGGGTGTGACCTTGGCCTCCCTGTTGACATTGGCCGGATTGCGGTGGCGTCCGTTGCGCAGCAGCTCGTAGTGCAGGTGAGGGCCGGTCGAGCGCCCCGTGGACCCGACGCGGCCGACGATTTCGTACTTGTCGACCCGCTGGCCCTTGCGCACGGAAATGCGGCTGAGGTGGGCGTAGCGGGTCCTGTAGCCGTTGGGATGTTCGATCTCCACCAGCTTTCCGTAGGCGCCCTTGCGGCCGGCGTAGCTGACCGTCCCGCGCGCCGTGGCCCACACCCTGGTTCCCGTGTCCGCGGCGAAGTCCATGCCGAGATGGGGCATGTTGCGCTTGAGGATGGGGTGAAAGCGCTTGTGGCTGAAACCCGAGCTTATGCGGCGGTAGGAGAGGGGGCTAAGCAGGAACATGCGCTCGACCGACTTGCCGTTCTCGTCGTAGTACCCCGAGCCTTCCCCGGTCTCGTAGAACACCGCAAGCTGCTTCACGATCTCGCCTTCGTAGCGGGCCAGCAGGACGCGGTCGACGCGCACGAAGTCCCCGTCCTTGAAGAGCTTGCGAAGCACGAGGCCGAGCCGGTCCCCCTTTCTGGGGTCCTTGTTGAAGTCGATTACCGACCCGAAGATGCGGTCGGCGAGCAGGTCGGTAAGGAGCACGCTCTCCCCGGCGCCGGCAATGGCGTTCGACAGGTTGTCTTCTATGGTCACCTGCAGCGCGACAACCGTGGTGTCGAGAGGTTCGGCGACCCGCCGCACCGAAAAACCGCCGGCCGGGGCGCGCTCGACGCGCAGAACCTGCTCCGGCTGGTTGCGCTGCACGTAGGAAAAGCTGGTTATCTCCCCGTCCCGGCCGACGACGAGCCGGTAGCTGTCGCCGGGTTTGGACCTCGATGCATCGAAAACGGCCCCCATCGCTTCCGTCATGTGCGCAAGCTCGAGATCGGCGACCCCGTGCCTTTTGAGAGACAGGTATATGGAGTCGTCCCGGCCGATGGTATCGAGCAGGGCGCTGGCCTCCACCCTCGCTGCTGCCGGGTCCGGGGGAGGCGCAGGGGCCGGTTCGACGGTCGCCTCGGGGACGGCCGCGCGCGGTTCCCCCGGCGGGCGGTCGAGCCGGATAACCGCGGCGGCCGCGGTCAGGGCGATCAGCACCGAAATCACCGGCCAGAGCCAGAGCGAATAGGGGGAACGGGTCATGATCGGGGGGCGGTCGGAAGGGGAGCGGGTACGCCGCCGACGGCGGGGAGAAACGCAGCGATCGGGAGTTCTTTGCAATTGTCGTAACATGTTCGTTATTATACACCTACGTAAAAAATGCGTCAAGAAAAACTGCACGATTCGCCGGCCCGCCACGGCCCTGCCGAACCCCCCGCTGCCGCGGTCTCGACACTCCCTGCCGGGGCCGGAACCGGACCCCGTGTCGACCTCAGGGGCCTGACGCGGGAGGAGCTGGCCGGCCTGGTCGCCGAATTGGGGGAGAAACCGTACCGGGGGCGGCAGCTCTGGTCGTGGATCCACGACCGCGGCGCCGCGGACTTCGCCGCCATGACCGACCTGCCCCGGAGCTTCAGGGAACGGTTGGAGGAGCGCGCGAGCGTTGCCGGGATGTCCCTGCAGGAGCGCGTGGGGTCCCCGGCGGGGAAGGCGGTGAAGTTCCTCTTCGAGGTTCCGGGAGGGGGGCTGGTCGAGGCGGTCTACATCTCCGACGGAACGAGGCGGACCGCATGCCTGTCCTCCCAGGTGGGGTGTCCCCTGGACTGCCGCTTCTGCGCCACCGCGAAGATGGGTTTCCTGAGCAACCTCGGCGCCGGCGAGATCGTCGATCAGTTCCTGCAGCTTCAGGATTTCGCCCGGTCCCTCGGGGAAAGGGTAACCCACATCGTCATGATGGGGATGGGGGAGCCCCTGCTCAACTACGATCAGGTGGTGCGGGCGCTGCGCATCATCCGCTCCCGGGAAGGCGGGATCGGGGGGCGCCGCATCACGGTATCGACCGCGGGGTACGTTCCCGGGATTCGGCGGCTGGCCGACGAGGACCTCAACGTCGGCCTGGCGATTTCCCTCAACGCCACGGACGACGAAACCCGGACCCGTCTGATGCCGATCAACCGTAAGTTCCCGATTGCCGAGCTGCTGGAGGCGGGGCGTCTCTACTACCAGCGCCGCGGCCGCCGGGTGACTTTCGAGTACGTGCTGATGGCCGGGGTCACCGACAGCGACAGAGATGCCGTGCGCCTGGCCTCGCTGTCGCGGCAGCTGCCGTGCAAGATCAACCTCATTCCCTACAACGAGCTGAGCGAGCTTCCCCCGGGCGAGGAGGCCTTCGAACGCCCTTCGCGGCTGCGAGTCAGGCGCTTTGCCGAGCTCGTGAGGGCCAACACCGAAACTGCGGTCACTGTCCGCGAAAGCCGCGGCGGGGATATCGACGCGGCCTGCGGGCAGCTCTACCGGCGCATCGAAAGGCCCGCCCGCCGCCGGTCCCCGGGGTGAGAACAGCCCGGCCCGGACGCTTCGAGGGGAAGTGAGCTACAAAGGCCACCTGGCAGGGGGTCTTCTCGTCGCTGCCGCGGTGGCGGCAGTGGCGGAGGGAAGCGGGGCGCGTCCCGAAACCACCATGGGCCTGTTCGCAACCGCCTTGTTCTTTTCGCTGTTTCCCGATCTCGACACCTCTTCCCGCCCGCAGCGCTGGTTCTTCAAGTTCGTCTTTGCCGGCTTGCTGTACCTCGCCTGGGCAGGAGAGTACCGAACCGCGACCGCAGTGGCCGTGCTTGCGCTTCTGCCGGTGCTCGATCACCACCGCGGCTGGACCCATTGTCGCCTGAGTCCGCTCGCGGCGGCCGTGGTTGCCGCCGCGGGGTATGCCTGGTGGAAGCTGGAAGGGGCCGGGCCGGGGGAGTGGCTGGCGGTCCTGCGCGAGTTGCCGCACGGCCTGGAGATGCAGTTCGCCGGGGCCGCCCTCGCCGGCTGGTACACCCACCTGATTCTCGATGGGCTGTTCCGGGTGTTTCCGCAGGAGAACGAACCCTGATCCCTGTCGATCGGGACCGTTCCCGGTCGCCGGCGGGCGGCTTCAGCTGAAGCGTCCGCGGCGGTTCTCAGCCTCCGCAGGGGAGGATGGCGCTCTCACTTCGAGGAAGCTTCCCCTTCTTCCTCAGCTTCTTCTTTCCGGCTCTTGCGGTCGACGAACGACTTGATTTTCGACACCGCCTCCGGCATCAGGCCGAGGACCTGGCTCCAGGAGACGTCCTTGTCGGAAAGAGTGAGAATCTGGGCCTTGCCGTCGGGGTCGATGACGACGAAGGCGATCGGCTCGACCGTGGCGCCGCCGCCGGTGCCGCTCTGGCCCTTGCCTTCCTGCCCGCCCCCGGCCCCGAAGCCGAAGGTGATCCTGCTCACGGGAATCAAGGTCAGGTCGCCGGCCACCAAGGGCTCGCCGACCACGGTCTTGGTCTGCACAATCCGGTGCAGTTCCCCCATCACCCGCTCGATAAGCCCTTCTACTGAGGTCACTGGCCCGTTTTCCGGTTACAGGTTGCAGTCACGAAGCTTTCCAGCCAGGCAGGAAGGGAATCCATCGAACCGACTCCAGGTTGTCGGAGACCCGTCTGATTCCCACCTCCAGCCCGAACCGGAGAAGGGAGGCGGCCATACGCACCAGAGACAGATGCAGGCAGATCTCCAGGCGGCCGCAGAACACCTGCTCGCCGAAATCGGGTTCGAGCCGGATCTGCAGCTGTTTCCGCCGCTTCGGGAGGCTCGCTTCAACGGCTTGGATGACACCGTACATGTACCCGGTCTTCGCCGGGTCGCCCAGTCCGAGGCGTCCGTTGACGCGGACCGCGCGCAGATTGACGGCCCGCCCCAGCGATCCGAGCAGCCGCAGCCCGGGCTCTATGGGGAACCGCAGCAGGCGCCTCGAGGGAGTCTGCCTCCGTGGGGCCTTTTGCTCAAGCCCGGCCCCGGAAGCGGTTTCCGAAGGCCTCACCGGCTGTCCGGGAAGCGGTCCCTTCCGGCGCCCGGGTCTGCCCCGGGTCCTCAGGGGAAAGGAGATGCCTCCCAGGGAGCGCCCGCCAAGGGTTGGGCCCCATCTCCAGGCGCCCGGACCGGTGACGGCGACTCCCACGAGCCCGGAGAGCAGGCCTGCCTCGGCCCGCATCGAGATCGCTCCCCCGGGCAGGGGCCGGTCGAACCGCATGCGCAAGGCCACGGGGACCGCGAGCAAAGCGAGGGCGGCGCCAGACAGGTACAGGACAAATTCCCACATGTGAATCAGAACCGGTGTTTGCTGTCGATTCGGAGAAACATGAAACCCGGGTCCGGGAGCGTCAAGAAAACTCAGGTCCGGAGAGTTGGCCGCAAACCGCCGGAGAGCTTGACAGCCAGGGATTTCCCCGGTTAAGGTAGAATTGACGCAAGTGCAGGAAAAAAAGTCACTTGAACGATTTCCGGAAGACGATCATGGCATTGCCCAAAGGGCGGGTCGGGCTGCCGCTCGCCCTTCTGATTTGTTGGCTCGGGGCGGTTGAGGCGCGAACCACTTTCTCGGTGAGGTCCGACTACGCCGCAGTCGCCGGACCGGGCCTGGAACACGTCCTCACGCTTTTCGTGAGCTACTTTCCCGGGGACGGCGAGGCTGTCCTGCTGACAAAAGTCGATTTCGATCCGAAGGTGCTTGCAGTGGCGGGCGCAACCTCGACAGCCGGCGCCGCGGCCCTGCATTCGGGCCGGATCGAGATCGATTACAGCAGTGCCCCGCTCGCGCAAGTTGCGGAGGACACCCTGCGGATTACAGCCACTCCCGGGGAGTCCCTGGAATTCGATCTGCGGACATACTCTTCGCGTGAAGGGAAGGCCGAGCCGGCGCACGCAAGCCGCTTCTCCCTCGCCGTGGGATCTCCCATTCCCGTCGCCATAACCGCCCGGCCGACGGCGGTGTACCCGGGAGTTCCGGTCGAGCTGGCCATGAGCATCCGCAATCTCGATCCGGGTGGGCGCCGGGTCGAGTCCCTGTTGTGGGAGTGGCCCGAGGCACTGCAGTTGCTCGACGGTGCCCGGGAAGCGGACCTCGCGGCCCCCGTGGAAGGGGGGGACAGTGTTGCGGTTACCTTGGATCTGCGGGTCCGCACCGGGGCGTCGGAAACGGTTGCTCTGGAAGGTATGGCGGGTTCCCGGGCGGTCTACGGGTCGCCGCTGCCCGCGGTGGAGCTCGACCTTCTGCCCGTGCCCCTGGCTTCGGCGGCATTTCCCGGGGGGCGGGCGCTGAAAGGCAGCACCAGCGAGCTGCGGTTCACCTGGCGAAACGACTCGCAGGCCTCGATTCCGGTGGAGGAGTTGCGCGCCCCGATTCCCGACAGCTTCAGGGACATTTCCGTAAAGGACGGTTCTGCAGAGGCGGCGCGAGCTGCGGTCGAATCCACTCCTTCCGAGCAGGTCTCCCTTGGCTGGCCCTCCCTCTGGCCGCACCTGGTGGTCCGTCCCGAATCCGGTGAACTGGCCCCGGGGGGCAGGGTGCAGGTTACCCTGGTGGTGCGGCCGACCCGCTCCGGCCTGTTCGCGTGCGAAAGCGCGTTCTATCCCGAAGCCGGGGGAGATCCCATTCCCCTGCCGGGAGAGGTCGCGGTGAGGGTGGTCGAGGAAGGGCCGCAGGCCGGGAAACAGGCGGGGGATGCGAAGTCAGAAGCAAGGACCGACCTCGAGGCCGTCCAGGGAGCGCTTCAGGCGCAGGTCCGCAGGGAACTTGCCGATCTTCCCCTGGCGGCCGGGTCCCGGGTCGACCTCGAGGCCGCGAAAAAGGACGACAGGAACTGGATTGCCGAGGACGTTCTGACCGCGGAGTTGATCCGGAAAGGGTACCGCGTTGCGGTGGATTCTGCGGACGAGGATGAGGACTCGGGGGCTTCCCTCAGCTACCGGGTGGTCGATGCCCGCGTGGTGTACACACAGAAGGGGTGGAACCCGCTGGCGCCAAAGCGCCGCCGGGAGGCGATAGGCGATCTCTTTCTCGCTTTCGAGAACCCCGATCGCGAGCTGTCCTGGATCAGGAGAATCCAGGGGTACGGTTCCGAGAACGTTCCCTCGGAAGGGACCCAGTGGCTGGGCGGCTCGGAAACCGTGGACCGGGTTTCCGTGGATCCGGGAAACAAGGCGGTCGAGATCGGGATCTCGGGCCTGATCGTCGGGGGACTCTTCTTCGTTTTCTTCGTCCCTTAGCAGCACCTCTGCCCCTCGGGCAGTCCTCACTTCACCTCCCGTCAGCCGAATCGGGCCCGGGCCCGCCCGTTCACGCTTCGGCCTGCCTCTCGAAGAGCCACATTCCCAACCCCATGGAAGCGAGCCCGACCGCGATCGTGTAGGCGGGGAACATGAGATTGACCTCGATGGGATCCGGGCCGACGCTCAGCACGCTGGGGGATTCGATCCCCAGCGACAGCTCGTAGGTGCCGAGAACCGCCGGCAGGGCGAGGACCTCGGGCAGGGTGCGGAGATACCAGTAGAGGACGAAGATGGCGAAGGCGGCAGACGCCAGCCCGGTGAAGCGTCTCACCACCAGCCTGAGGCCGGCGATACCGCCGGCAATACCCAGCAGAATCCCCATTGCCGACAGGTAGACGACCCCGTTGAGCACGAGAACGTCCACGGCGTTAAAGGGAGAGATGCTGACATTGGCGGCCCGGGCGGCGAGGGCGCGCAGTTCGCCCAGAACGGCGATGAGACCGGCGCTGGTCAAGGCGTACAGGATGATGCCGAGCGTCGCCGCCATCGCCGCCTTGGCGGCGAAGACCCGGGCCCGGGGAACCGGCAGGGAGAGGAGCAGGTAATGGGTCTGCCCTTTCACTTCCTGGGTGAACGAGTGGCCGAGCACGAAAGGCAGGACCAGCAGCCAGGCGTAGGGGACGAAGCTCCAGACAAGGTGGATGGATGGGAGGATCTGATCATCGTCGAAAGAGAGCACCGCCATTGTTTCGAGAAAAGCGGTTACCAGCGGCAGCAGGATGAAAAGGGTGCGGTGCTCCCTGATCTCTTTCAGGTACAGGCTCTTCCAGGCGTTCACGCCACCACCTCCTCGAAGATGTCGTCGAGCGACATCCCGCGAATCTTCCTCAGCTCGTCGACGTCGCCGCTTACCGCTACCTCGCCGCCGCGGAGAAAGGCGACCTCCTCTATCAGCTCTTCCACCTCGCTGACGAGATGGGTCGAAATCAGGATCGTCTGCTCGCCGAAGCGGAACTCGCTCAGCAAGGTCTCGAGGATCCGCCGTCTGGACGGCGGATCGATGCGCCCGAGAGGTTCGTCCATCAGCACCAGTTCGCTCGGCCAGGAGAAGGCGGCAGCCACCTTCAGCCGCGCCCTCTGGCCGTCGGAAAGGGAGCCGATCTTCCGGTTGGCGTCGACGTTCATGAGGGCGAGCAGCCGGCGCGACTTCTCCATGTTCCATCCCGGGAAGAACGCGGCCAGGAACTCCAGCTGCTCGGTTACCCCCATCCAGTCGTAGAACGGGTTGACCTCCGGCAGGTAGGCGGTGATGCGGCGGGTTTCGACGCCCACCGGGCGCCCCGAAACGGAAACGCTGCCTTCGCTGGGGCGGGCGACCCCGGCGAGGATCTTCAACAGTGTGCTCTTGCCGCTGCCGTTCTCTCCGAGTATGCCCATGACCCGGCCCCGTGCGACGGACAGGGAGACCCCCCCGAGGGCGGTCACCCCGGGGTATCGCTTCCACAGGTTTTTCACTTCAATCACGAATCGACCTCCTCGAGGATTTCGCGCATCAGTGCCTCGATCTGTTCCCTCGAGAGCGCCAGGCCGCGGACCTCGGAGATGAAGCGGTCGCGGGCCGACCGGGCCAGGGCGCGGTGCTCGCTGTCGATCCTTTCGGCGCTGCCGGTAATCGACGATCCCTCTCCGCGCCGGGTCGTTATGAAACCCTCGCGCTCCAGCTCCATGTAGGCTCTTGACAGGGTGTTGGGATTCACCCCCATCTCCGCGGCCATTTCCCGCACCGACGGCAAACGATCCCCGGCCCGATAGACCCCCTGGGCGGTTCGCTTTTTCACCGCCTCGATGATCTGCAGGTAGATGGGACGGGCAGGGTCAAAATCGAGGCCCATCGGTTCGCCCCATTCCGATCTGATTCACAACGCCGGCATCCGTTCCCGGTCGGCCCTGTTTTCTCGCGGCCGGTGAGCTGCCAGTCTGGTTTTCAGTGGGGAAATCCGGTTCGATTCGAACATCAACCGGTTGGTGTCATAGTGTACTATTTATATAGTATACTATTTCTGAAGGCAGATCCAGTTTTTTTCTGGAGCCCATCCCGAATCGGATGCCTGCGCCGCCGTGTTGCCGTACTCTTACTTCTGGAACCGGCAGTTACGGTAGAGGAAAACGATGCTGATTCGATTGTGTCTGATGCTCGCAGGGCTGATGAGCGCTGCCCAGGTCCAGGGCGACTACCTCACCCAGTCCCGGGGGAATCTTCCCGGCGGGTCGACCGCCTCTGGAAAGGAAGGTGCGCCGGATTGCACCGGGATTTCACCGGCTCGGGTCGAGGTGACGGCCGCGGATCTTCCAGGCGTTCAGGCAGAAGGGACGGCCCTCCCGAATGTCGGCTCGGGCGTGGCAGGCCCCCCTCCGGCCAGGGCCGGGGCCACAGCTGTTCCCGTCGTCTGGAAGGAGGAGGGGGTGGGGACAGCCGCCCCGGCCGGGGAGGGGGAAGAAACGGATGCTCTCAGTGCCATGCTGCGCTCTGAAGAGCTGAGCCTGGGCCTGATTCTGGGGGCGCTTGCCCTCGCCCTGTTTCTGGGGGCCGCCCACGGCCTGGAACCGGGACACGGCAAGACCGTGGTGGCAGCCTACCTCGTCGGCTCGCGGGGTACCGTGGGGAACGCCATGTTCCTGGGCGGGGTAGTCACCTTCACGCACACCTTCAGCGTGATCCTGCTCGGACTGGTGGCGCTCTTCGCAACCCGGTACGTCCAGCCGGAGCAGATCTATCCCTGGCTCGGCACGGCTTCCGGGGTTCTGATCATGGCCCTCGGCATATGGCTGTTCGCCGGTCATGTGAAGAGGCTGGGCGGACATGGTCGCCCTCATCATCACCACCACCACGGGGATCACGGCCACGGCCATGATCACGACCACGACCACCACGACCACGGCCGCGAAGAGGACCACCACCATGGCCATACCCACAGCCACGAGATACCCGACAGGGTGACCCTGGGAAGTCTCCTTGCCCTCGGGATTTCCGGCGGCATCGTCCCGTGCCATGGGGCGCTGGTGATCCTGCTGCTGGCCGTGGCCCTGCATCGCATCGCCTTCGGGCTGCTTCTGCTCCTCGCTTTCAGCTTCGGGCTGGCCGCGGTCCTGATCGCCATCGGCGTGCTCATGGTCAAGGCGCGTCCCCTCGTCGACCGTTTCTCCGGGGACAGCAAGTGGATTCAACGCCTGCCGGTCATCAGTTCCGTGGTCATTATCGCTGTCGGCCTCGGGATAACCGTCAAAACCCTCATGGGTTCGGGGGTTGTCAGCGTCCACTTGTAAGCGTCACCGCGGGACGGCAGGCCGCCGCTCCCGCGAAGTTTCCGGTGAACTCCTTGCCGCCGGATGGCTACAGCTGCAGTAAGGGGCGGATGATCGCGGGTCGTTTCACCGGACATGGGAAGCCGGGCCGTCGGCTCGGGGGTTCCATCCGCGCGGCAGCACGATCAGCCGCATCCCCGGCCGGGCGGCGTTGTAGAGGGCGCGGATGTCCCCTTCGTTCAGACGCACGCCAGGAGCCCGGACCACCCCCCATTCCGGGGCTGCGTAGATCAGCAGGCCACCCGAAAGCCACACGGCGCAGTCCCTGTCGCCGTCCTCGGCGAGGTAGTCCTCCCAATCGAGGGGCTGGGAGTTCCCGCCGCCTCCCGGGGCGCGCCAGTAACGCCGGATCTTCTCCAGCACCTCCCGCTCCCCGCCGTCTCCGGTGAGGGAGTCTGCGTCCGCCGGGCAGCTGCGCAGCAGGGCCTTCTGCTGCATCAGCCGCAATTCCTCAGCCTCGACATCGAGCAGGAGATAGGGCTCGCCGGCATCGATCGCCCGCACCCAGGCCTGCAGGGCGCTGTTGATCGCTTCGAGTTCCGCGATCTCGGGGGGCGTGTCCGAGGCTGGCAACGGCAGCACCGCCGCGGAGGCGATCGCCGCGGACATCAGGAAGTCCTTCATGCGGGATCAATCCCCGAGATTCTCGCGAACGCGGCCGAAAATCCGGCCGATTCGCGCCATCGCTTCGGCATCCAGCGGGGGGCCGTTTACGGCTGCGGCGTTGGCCTCGAGGTGGCGGATGTTCGCGGTCCCGGTGAGAACCGTCGACACCGCCGGATGCGAGGCGGCGAACTTGTACCCCGCAGCCGGCAGGGACGGAACGTCCCCCCCGAGGAGCCATCCGAGGGGATCGCCCAGATCGACGGAACCGGAGTCGATTACGCCCCGTTCCACCGCGTCCCGGATGCGCGGGCGCAGGTGGTCCGGACGGCTGAGGCCGCGACGGACCGCCACCATGTCGATGACCCCGACATTCCGTTCGAGGCAGCTGTCGAAGGCGAGCTCCCCGGCCGAGGGACTGAGGATGCTGTAGGCGATCATCATCGCGTCGATGGCTTCGACCTCGAGACCTCGCCGGACGGCTTCGTGGTGGTGGTCCCTGCTGTAGTTCTCCGACATGCCGAGGAAGCGGCACTTGCCCTGCTCGAGCAGGCGGGTGGCGGTTGGCAGCTGGGTTTCCATGACCTCGTCGAACAGCTCCGGGATCACGCCGTGGAACTGCAGCAGGTCGATGGCGTCGACCCCGAGCCGCTCGAGACTGCTCTCCACCGACGCAGTCACTTCAGCACCCGACGGCACCCGTCCGTCGATCGCCGAGGGAAACTTCGTCGCGATCAGGTACTGGTCGCGGGGCACGTCGGCGAGCATCCTGCCGAGGAGGGACTCGCTGTCGCCGTATTGCGAAGACGAGTCGATGAAGTTGACCCCGAGCTCCAGGGCCCTGCGCAGCATGCGGGCCGCGGCCTCCTCCCCGACGCCGGAGGCCTGGCCGAACTGGCTCGGGCCGCCCGTTCCCAGGCTGAGGAGCGAGACCCGCAACCCGGTGCGGCCCAGAAAGCGATAGCGCACGGGATCAGCCTCCGGCGATATCGAGGAGGATTTTCAGGGTACCGCGCCGGGTCGCCCGCTCGAATGCCTCCAGCCCGTCGGCGATGGGGAGGCGGCCGCTGACCAGGGGCGCGACATCGACCGCTCCCGAGGCCAACAGGTCGACCGCGGGTGCAAAGGGACCGCAGCGCGAACCGAGGATCGTCAGCTCGTCCACGACCACCGGGGCGGCGTCGAGGTCGAGGCGGCCGGCATAGGTGCTTTTCATCACCAGGGTCCCGCGCGGCCGGAGGGCGGAGCGGGCGAGTTCGAACCCCCCGGGAGAGCCGGTGCATTCGACGGACAGGTCGAAGCTGCCCTCTTCCACCTCCCCGGCAGTTACCGTGGCGATGCCGCGCCGGCGCAGCAGCTCGAGCTTGTTTTCGTGACGTCCCGCGACGAACAGGCGGCACCGGGCCAGGGCAAGCGTCTGGGCGATGAGCTGTCCGAGCTTGCCGTCCCCCACCACCAGCACCCGGTCGTCCTCTGCGACCCGTACCTGTTCCTGGATCTGCAGGGCCGCAGCCAGGGGCTCGGTGAAGACCGCCGCCGAGGAGTCGACCGTTTCCGGGACCGCGTGCAGGTTCCGCGAGGGCAGCACGAGGTGTTCGGCGAAGGCGCCGTCGCGGCCGGCGATCCCCAGAACGGTGCGGTTGCCGCAGTGGGCCCGCATGCCGGAACGGCAGCGGCAGCATGCCTCACAGGCGGCGTTTATCTCGCCGACCACCCGTTTCCCTTCAAGGGGACCGGACTCGACGACCCCGACGAACTCGTGGCCAGGTACGCCGCGGAATGGGTAGTAGCCCCTGGTCAGCTCGATGTCGGTGTTGCAGATGCCGGCGACGAGGACCCGGACCAGGCTCTCACCCGGGCCGGGGTCGGGCCTCGGGAGATCGTTGCGCAGGGTGAGCTTTTGCTCCTCGAGCCACAACCCGATCACGGTCGGTTCAGGAGGGTTTCCGAAGAGGTGGAAAACGGGTCAGTAGATGAAGACCTGGGTCCCGAGCTCGACGTTTTCGAACAGGTAGGACAGATCTTCCGCACCGACCCGCACGCAGCCGTGGGTGATGTTTCTGCCGAGGTTGGTTTCGTACAGGGTGCCGTGGATCATGTAGTCCCTGGCGAAATACAGGGCGTATTCTCCGAGCACCCCTCGTTGGAAGCGCCGGCGGTCCTCCGCGAAAACCGGCACCGACTCGTTGGATTCGACAAACGCCCACTCAGGTTTGGTCCAGATCGGGTCGCGTTCCTTGCGCAAGATGGAGAAGCGCCCGCTGGGAGTGGCGAAATTCCAACGGTACCTCGCCTTGGCCCCTTCGAACTTGCGGGCCGCACCCGTTGCGCAGACGGCACTGCGCATGATCTCGTGCCCCCGGGAACGCAGCAGCAGGCGGTTGTCGTGAGTATCGACGACGAGGTACGGCGCCTCAGGCTCCCGCTTGGAGAGCTGGTGCAGGAGAACGGCCTGCCGCTTTCTCAAATCCTTCAGGCTTTCCGGCGCCGCCTGATGGGGCAGGAAGCCGAGAATGGTTGCCGCTGCCAGGAGGCCGGGAACGGGGAGGCGGGAAACCACGGGTAAGCGAGACATTGAGGAACCTGAACAAGAAAGGCCGGGGAGGAATCCCTCCCCGGCCTCTGGGCAGATCGTGTCGACTGTCCCTACATCTTGAGATACCAGGGTGTGTTCTTCTCGACGAGCTCGTGGTACCTGGCGACGGCTTGCTCGACTCCGCCGGCGACCGCTTCGGCGGTGCTCATGGCGCTGTTCGCCTTTGCAGTGGCCTCCTCGAACTCTTCACCTTCGACCGCGGCGCGCGCGGCAGCGAGATCTGAATCGGCACCACCGAGATCGGTTCTCAGCTGCTCGATGTCAACTTCGGTCCCCTTGCCCGCGGGAGCGGCGTCCAGGCTCGCCCGCGTTTCCTCGACTGCGGCGGCAGCCCCGGCTATGGCCGCTTCAGCAGCGCTCCGGGCAGCGTTCTTGGCCTCGGTTGCCGAGGCGGCGGCGGCGTTCGCCTTGTTCGTGGCGTCGGCGAGTCCGGGCTTGACCACCTTGTCCCAGTTCTTGAACCACTTCTCGGCTTCGGCGTCGTAGGCGGTCTTGGCATCGTCGAAGGTTCGCTGGGCGGAGGCCAGTTCGCCGCCGGCGTACTTTTCGGCCCCCGCATCCCTGGCGGCTTGCAGGGCCTGACTGGCGGCGTCGAGATCCGCCTTGGGGGGGTCGCCACCGCAACCAAGTGTCAGTCCGACGGCGAGAAGCACTGCAAGCAACGAAGATACCCGCGTTTTCATAACCTCCTCCGACCCTGCTTGGCAGGTCCGCTCAGCGAACCTGAAAGTGGCGTAAATAGAGTAAAAACAAACTAAAATTTGACCTTGCGGTTGTCAAGCAGAAACCTGTCGGCAAAGCCTGGGCCCCCAAGAGGATCCCGCCTCCCGGTCAGGCCCGGTCACGGCTGGTTTTCAGTCTCCTCGAGCTCCCCGTAGTCGTCGTCTTCGGAGGAATCGTCATCGTATATCCAGCCGCACTCCCGGCACAGCGGGTGATCTCCCTCCCTGGGACTGAAACACTGGGGGCATCGCTGCCGGCGTTTGCCGAAGAAGCGAACGGCGATGACCACCAGGAGCAGACATGCGAACAGCAGGTAGAGCGTCGTTGTCACCGAAGTTCAGGCCTTTCCCCGGCGCCTGGTTGCCCGCCCGGGGCGACCTGTCCGAGGGCGGCCGCGGCGAATGGTGTCCATGGACCGGGGGAACATGGGTCAGGACCGGGATTTGCCCAGCTTTCTGAGACGCCGCCGGCGTCCCCAGCGGGTCGGTTTGAGGCGCTGCCGCCGACCCAGCGGCGTCTGGATGAGACCTGCCTCCTCGAGGTCCTCGAGAATGCCGTTCAGCCTCTCCGGGTGGTTGGTGATAATCCCCTGCACCCCCATCTGCACCATGTCGCGCATCACCAGTTCCTCGTCCACCGTCCAGGCCCACACCGAAACCGCCCGTTTGCGCGTCTCCTCGAAGAAGGAGGGTGTGAGGGTGGTGTGCCAGATGGCCAGGGCGTTGGCCCCGACCTCCAGAACCTGTTTCACCAACCTTCGCGCCCTGACCCTCGAGGGAGCAGCCGGCAGCTTTCCGATCAGGAGGGCGGTGGGAATGCCGGCATCGAGGAGCTTGACGCGGCGGATCGTCTCCGGGTTGAAGGACTGGATGACGACCTGGTCCGCCGCGTCCGTTTCGCCGACGATCTGCAGCACCTTCTCGGCGAGGAACTCCCCCTTGATTTCAACGAGCAGGAGGGCGCGGTGGCGGGTCGTCTCGATCGCCTCTTCCAGCAGGGGGACCTGCTCTCCCCTGAACTGGCGGCCGAACCAGGCTCCGGCGTCCGCATGGCGAATCTGCTCGAGCGTCTGTTCCCGAACCCAGCCGCAGCGGTCGGTGGTCCGGTCGAGTGTCGGGTCGTGGATGACCACAACCCGGCCGTCGCTGGTCCCGTGAACGTCGACCTCGATCGCGTCCACCCCGATCTGGATGGCGCGCTCGAAGGCGGCGGCGGTGTTTTCCGGAGCCGAACCGGATGCTCCGCGGTGGGCGATGCGCACCGGGTGAATCATGTACGTTCGCTCCAGTGGTGGACTCGGTGTTCGAACCGGGGAAGTATAGGGCCCGTGAAGGTGGCGGGCTAACCCCCGGGGCGGCCAGGAAAAAGGGTCGAACCGCCAGGGTAGGATGCCGGCCCGGAGCTAGGGGCCGAACCTTCGCAGCCTGCCGGCGTGGGCGAGGAGGAGGGCCATCAGGCTGGAGCTCGGAATGTTCCCGATGCTGCCGTTCCGGCACCCCTGTTCGGAGAATGCGGCCCCGAGGTGAGGTTGGGCCCAGCGACTGGCAACGGCGACCGGAACCGGATGCCAGCTGTGGCTTTTGGCAAGCGACGGGGTGGAGTGATCCCCGGTGACAGCGAAGACCTCCGGTTCGAGTTCTTCCAGGTGCGGCACCGATGCGTCCACCTCTTCGAGGAGGCGGACCTTATCGCCGAAATCGCCGTCCTCCCCGGCGCTGTCCGTTTTCTTGAAGTGGATGAAGAAGAAGTCGTGAAGGTCCCAATGCCGGCTCACGAGCTCGCACGACGAAGAGAGGTCGTCTCCGCCCGGGACCGCGGACATGCCGACCGCCTGGGAAACCCCCCGGTACATCGGGTAGGCGGCGACCGCCAGCCCCCGGAGTCCGTACACCTCCCCGAACCGCGGAATCTCGGGAAAGGTGCCGAATCCCCTGATCAGGACCATGTTTGCCGGCGACTGCTCCTTCAGCCGCTTTTCGGCCTCGGAGAGGAAGCCTGTCACCGCGGCCGCCGTCCACGAAGCCGCCTCCTCGAGGGCGGTCACCGCCGTTGGAGGAACACCCGTCTTCTGGGGATCGGACTCGGTCAGGAGGGGGGAAAGACCCTCGCCGCGAAACAGGATGGCGGCCCGGTACTCCATCTCGGGAGCCAGTGAGATCTCCACGCCGGGAACGTCGATGTCCTCAAGGAGCGCGCACAGGTGCCGGCACTCGCCCGTCGATATGCGCCCGGCGCGCCGGTCGGTCACCCTGCCGTCGGCATCGAGGCTGCAGAAATTGAGCCGCGCCGCAAGGTCTCCCGGGCGGAAGTCCATCCCTGTTCCCAGGGCCGACAGCGCCCCGCGCCCGATCCGCCAGCGCCACGGGTCGTAGCCGAACAGCGCCAGGTGGGCGGGACCGCTCCCCGGTGTGAACCCCGGTCCCAACGGCGTCAGCGCGCCGCAGGACCCGCTGCGGGCGATGCGGTCGAGGTTCGGCAGCACCGCGCAGTCGAGCTCGGACCTTCCCGTGACCGGGTCGGGAAGACCCCCGAGTCCGTCGATCACGAGCAGGACGATCTTGCTGTCGCTTTCGGGGACCAGCAGTGGCCGGGTGAAGTCCGAGCTGATCATGGGCGGAGGCCGCTTCTCAGAACGCGAAGTCTCCCCTCGCCGGCTCTCCCGAAGTACTGACGACGTCTACTTCGACTACTGGTTCCGCGCTGCCGTCCGCCGCGGATTCAGGGGCCGGTCCGGGGGCGGGGGAAGGGGAGCGGTGAGTGTGGTACATGTCGCGGACCACGATCTGCACTCCGGTGACCGCCCCTTCGTACAGGTCGGGTTTGAGCTCGAAGGCCACGGCCACCCGGTCTCCCGGGGCAAGCTGGTCCGCGACGATCCCGTTCCTCCACCACACTGCCGAAGTCGGACGGCCGTCGACGTTCAGGACGGCGCGGAGGTGCTCCCCCCCCTGTCCCATGCGTCCCCGGGCGACTACCTCGAGATCGAGGGCGGCGAACACCGGCGATTCGTTGCCGCTTCCGAACGGCTCCATCTCCGCCAGGGTCCCCAGGGTCCGCATGCCGATATCGGAGGGGTCGAGGAGAAGGTCGACGGGAAGTTTCGGTGCCATGTCCGCTTCGGTCAGGCGCTCGTTGGCGTGCCTGATGAGGTCGGCCCGGAAAGCCTCGAAGTTCTCTCCCTGCAGGGAGAATCCCGCCGCCCCCGGGTGGCCTCCGTACTTGGTGAGGTGTTTTGCGCAGGAGCTTATTCCGGCATTGATGTCGTACGCCTCGATGCTGCGCGCCGAACCGACGTAGGTCCCGTCGCGGCGCGCGTCGGTGACGATGACCGCGGGGCGGTTGTATTTCTCGACCACGGCGCCGGCGATCAGGCCGATGATCCCGGGGTTCCATTCCTCTCCGAGGAGGACGAGGATGCGATCGATCTCGAGGTCGTCCTCGGAGACAAGGCTCTGCGCTTCGCGCATGCCCTCGCGCTGAAGCTCCCGGCGGCGGCTGTTGAGCTCCTCGAGCTCGGCTGCCAGTGATTTTGCGGTGCCTTCGTCCCTGGCGCGCAGGAGCCGCAGGGAGAGATCGGGGGAGGCCAGGCGGCCGGCGGAGTTGAGCCTGGGTCCCAGGTAGAAGCCGACCGAGGTGGTGTCGACGGGGCCGTTGTCGCAACGGGCTGCCGCTTTCAGTTGCTTCATTCCAGGCCGGGAGGACTGCTGCATGGCCCTCAGCCCGCGCCGGATCAGGACGCGGTTCTCTTCGAGGACGGGAGCGACGTCGGCGACCGAGCCGAGGGCGACGAACTCGAGCAGCTGGTTGAGGTAGGGCCTGCGATTCTCAGGCGTCATGAAGGTGGAACAGAGCGCCTGCACGACCTTGAAGGCCACCCCGACGCCGGCAAGGCCCTTGAAGGGGTAGTCGCAGTCGCGGCGGTTGGGATTGACGATGCTGTGGGCAGGCGGAAGTTCCTCGTTCTGGCGGTGGTGGTCGAGGACGACGACGTCGAGATCCCGGGACTGGGCGAGTTGCAGCGCCTCGAAGGCCGAGATGCCGTTGTCGACGGTGATGATCAGTCCGGCCTCCCGTTCCAGGGCGGCAGCGACGGCGCGCGGACTGATCCCGTATCCGTCGAGGTGGCGGTTGGGGAGCATGTAGTCGCACTCGGCCCCGACCGATTCGAGAAAATCGAGGAGCAGAGCGGTGCTCGTGATGCCGTCGGCGTCGTAGTCGCCGAAGACGAGGATCAGCTCCTTGTCGCGAATTGCCCGGGAGATCCGTTCGACGGCACGGGTCAGGTCCTTGAGAAGCTCGGGTGCGTGCAGGGTCTCCGCTCCCACCGAGAGATCGCTCCCCTCAAGTCCCCGGCACTGCAGCAGGGCTTCGCGGACAGACGAATAGGGAGGTTCGCGGTGGATGTCCCAGATAGCGTATTGGCGCATTTCCGGTACCGGTGTTTCGCGGGGAGAACAGATTTTCCTGGGGAGGGCGGCAATATACTTTGGAGGTGAACCCGGTCAAGAGTAGATTGGAGCCGGGATTGCGCGCGCTTCCCCAACCTCTCCCCCCTGCGGATTTCCCGCAAATCCCCCTCTCAATGTTGCCTGTAACCCCTTCGTGAAGCACCGGTCCGACGCCTCCCGGTCCGCAGGCGGGGGGCGCTCCGCGGCGCTTGCCGTCCTGTGCGCCTTCGACGCCGGGAAGGGAGCCCTGGAACAGGCCTTCGAGGCCGCCGCCGCCAACCTCGACAGCCGCGACCGCCGCTTTGCCAGACAGCTCGTCAACGGGGTCGTCAAATGGCGGGCGCGGCTCGACTGGACCGCCAACCAGTTCGCCAGGAAGCCTGTCGAAGATCTCCCCCGGGATGTCCGCAACCTCCTCAGGCTGGGCCTGTTCCAGCTGCTGTGGCTCGACCGCGTGCCGGCAAGGGCGGCGGTGCACACCGCCGTCGCGCTCGCCAAAAGCAGGGGCAGGGGAAACCTCGCCGGACTGGTAAACGCCGTCCTGCGCAGGGCCTCGACCGAAGCGGCGTCGCTGCCCCTTCCCGACCGCGGCAGTGATCCTGCCGGGCACCTCGCCCTTGCCCACTCCCATCCCCGCTGGCTGGTCGAGCGCTGGCTGCAACGCTGGGGCGAAGCCCGAACCGAAGCGCTTCTGGAGGCCAACAACCGCACGCCGGCACTGTTCGCGAGGATCGACGGGGGCCGGGCCGACGACTTGGCGGCGCAGCTTCCGGAGGGGGCGTTTCAACCCGGGCAGGTGCCGGGTTTCGAAGGCTGTTACATGGTCAGGAAAGCCGAGGGACTGTTCGACTCGCCCGCCTTTCGCGCCGGGCTGTTCTGGATCCAGGATGCAAACGCCGGCATCGCCGCTTCCCTGCTCGACCCGCAGCCGGGGGAAAGGGTGCTCGATGCCTGCAGTGCTCCCGGGGGAAAGTCGGTGCAGATCGCCCTGGCGATGCGGGGCCGGGGATTGCTGGTCGCAGCGGACTCGGCGCCGTCCAGGCTGAAGCTTGTCGAGGAAAGTTGCCGGCGCATGAGGCTCGAGTCGGTTGCCGTCGTCGCCCAGGACGCGGCGAACCCGGCCATTCTTCCGGGCGCCGCGGGGACGGGCGGTTTCGACCGCGTGCTCCTCGACGTACCGTGCAGCGGCACCGGGGTTCTGGCGCGCCTGCCCGAGGCCCGCTGGCGCCGCCGCCCGGGAGACCTGGGGGGATACGCCGCGCGCCAGCTCGACATTCTCGTATCGGGGTATGAAGTTCTGAAACCTGGCGGCGTCCTCGTCTACAGCACCTGCTCGCTCGAATCCGAGGAAAACGAGGATCTGGTCGCAGCTTTCCTGGAACGCACCCCGACCGCCGCACTCGAACCGGCCGAACGTTTTTTCAGAGCGCCCTGGGCCGCGGCCTGGGTGCAGACGGTTCCAGGCCGCGAAATCGGCGATGGCGCCTTCGCCGCCCGCATCAGAAAGAAACCGGTCCCGGCCGAATGAGAGGTCTCTTGCGCAAAGTCATGCTGACAGCGGCGACCGCAGCCGCCTCCCTGGTCCTGTTTCTCCTGCTTCTCGACAACGCCGTCATGCCTTACGTGGTGAAAGTGGAGCGGGTCAGCGTGCCCGACGTCGACGACCAGCCTTCGAGCGAGGCCGCCCTGCGGCTTCAGCGGGAAGGCCTGCGAATGGCGGTGCGCGACAGCGTCTTCAGCGAGGCTCTCCCCCGCGGACACGTCGTCGAGCAGTCGCCCGACACGGGGGAGCTGATAAAGAAAGGGCGCCGGGTGTTCGTCGATCTCAGCCGCGGTCCGCGCCTCCACGAGGTTCCCAACGTAACCGGAGGCAGCATCAGGGAGGCCCGTCTGCAGATTGCGGGCAATCAGCTGCGGCTGGGCGACTGGGTGTACGTCTCATCCGTGGAGATCCCGAGAGGGGTCGTAGTGCGCCAGGAACCTGCCGCCGGCACCAGCCTTCCCCGCGGAGGCCGGGTGAGCCTGGAGATCAGCAGCGGCTCTCCGTCAGCCCTCAGGCGGGTGCCCGACCTCAAAGGCCTGTCGGTCGCCGCGGCGCGAGACACCCTCCGCAAGTACGAGATGAGCATGGGGGAGATCGTCGAGCGCCCCGGCGACGCACGGCGGGCGGGGATCGTGCTTGGCCAGCGGCCTGAGGCCGGGAAACGAGTCGGGCGGAACACCTCGGTCGAGCTGACTGTCAGCGCCCGGACAACAGGCGGACCGCAGTGACAACCGGGAACCGGGAAGCGAATGCAGCCGTGAAGCCGGCGAGAGTCAAGGTGGGACCGTCCCTGCTGGCGGCGGATTTCTCCCGGCTGGGGGACGAGATCCGCAGAGTGGAGGACGGCGGCGCCGATTTCCTTCATCTCGACATCATGGACGGCCATTTCGTGCCCAACCTCAGCTACGGGATTCCCGTGGTCGAGGCCGTGCGCCGAACCACGGACCTCGAGCTCGACACCCACCTGATGCTCAGCTCCCCCGAGCGGTTCCTCCAACCCTTCCGGGACGCCGGCGCCGATTCCCTGACCGTTCACCTCGAAGCCGCGCCCGACCCCGCCGAGCTGATCGGAGCCATCCGGGATCTGGGACTCGGCTGCGGAGTCGCGGTAAATCCAGCCACCCCGATCGCAGCGCTGCTGCCGTTCGTCCCCGACCTCGACCTCGTCCTGATCATGTCGGTCATGCCCGGTTTCGGCGGCCAGTCCTTTCGCGGCGAGGTCCTCCCCAAGACCCGGGACCTGTCCGCCTGGATGCGGGCCCGCAGCCTGACGGTGCCGATCGAAATGGACGGGGGGATCTCGCCGCAAAACGCCGCGGAGTGCCGCGATGCCGGGGTGAACCTCCTGGTCGCGGGCTCTTCGGTTTTCGGGGCTGACGACGCCGCCGCAGCCATCCGAGCCATCCGCGGAAGCGGCTGAACGCCGCCGCGGTTCCGGCGGTTGGCAGATTGCCGGTTGCCCCCGGTGCTCGTACATTCACCTGCTTTTGCCAGTTCGTTTTTCTCTCATCCGGACCGGTTTGGTCGATGTTCGACCGATTGACAGAGCGCTTGGACGACGCCTTCCGCAAACTGCGGGGGCAGGGGCGCCTGAGCGACCGCGATCTCGACGACTCCCTGCGGGAAATCCGCCGCGCCCTGCTCGAGGCGGACGTCAATTTCAACGTCGCCAGGAGCTTCCTGAAACGAGTCCGCGAGCAGGCTGTCGGCAGCGAGGTGTTGCGCAGCCTCACCCCCGGCCAGCAGGTGATAAAGATCGTTCACGACGAGCTCGTGTCCCTGCTGGGAGGGGACAGCGCCCCCCTGGCCCAGTCGGAACGGCCGCCGACGGTAATCCTGCTGGTCGGCCTGCAGGGGTGCGGCAAAACGACGGCGGCGGCCAAGTTGGCGTCGCACCTGCGGGGAAGACAGCGGCCTCCCTTCCTCGTCGGGGCGGACGTGTACCGCCCCGCGGCTTTCGACCAGTTGCGCACCCTCGCCGAAGGGCTCTCCGTGCCGGTGTTCGGCGGCCCTTCCGAAGGGAACGGGGATCCGGTCGAGATCTGCCGGCTGGGGGTGGAAAGGGCGCGGTCCGGAAACCGCAGCGCCGCAATCCTCGACACCGCCGGGCGTCTCGCCATCGACGACGGGATGATGGACGAACTGATTGCGATCCGCTCCGCGACGGAGCCGGACGAGATCCTGTTCGTCGCCGACGCAATGCTCGGGCAGGACGCCGTCGAGACCGCGTCGCGGTTTTGCGAACGGCTGGAATTCACCGGATGTGTTCTCACCAAGATGGATGGCGACGCCCGCGGCGGCGCCGCCCTGTCCATCCGGGAGGTCACCGGGAGGCCGGTCAAATTCATCGCTGCCGGCGAGGGGGTCGAGGCGCTGGAGCCGTTCCATCCGCAGCGCGTGGCGTCCCGGATCCTCGGGATGGGAGACGTGGTTTCCCTGGTCGAGAAGGCGCAACAGGCCTTCGATCAGCACCAGGCGCGCAAGATGGAGGCGAAGCTCCGGCAGAACGCGTTCACCTTCGACGACTTCCGGGAACAGCTGCTGGCGATCAGGAAGATGGGCCCCCTCGACCAGTTGCTGGGAATGATTCCCGGGGCCGGCAATGCCCTCAAGGAGGCGCAGGTTGACGACAAGGCGTTCGTTCAGGTAGAGGCGATCATCAACTCGATGACCCGGTCCGAACGGGCGCAGCCTCAGATACTCAACGGCAGCCGCCGGCGGCGCATCGCACGCGGCAGCGGCACGAAGATCCAGGACGTGAACCGGCTTCTGAAACAGTTCCAGGCGATGCAGAAAATGATGAGGCAGGCCACCCGCCCGGGCCGCGCCCGGCGCGGCGCCGCCAGATTCCGGATGCCCGCAGGGTTCGCGTGATGAATACACCTGGCGCCGTCCCCATGGAGAGCGGCGCGCCATCGCAGAAAAGGAGATCCGTTTGGTCAAGCTTCGTTTGAAAAGAACAGGTCGCAAGGGGCGGCCCTTTTACAGGATAGTGGCGATCCATTCGACGCTTCCGCGCGGCGGCCGGTCGCTTTCGCAGGTGGGCACGTACGATCCCGTCCACTCACGCGTCGAGGTCGACGAAGAAGCGGCCGTCAACTGGCTGAAACAGGGAGCGCAGATGACGAAAACCGTCCAGGACCTGTTGAAAAGCCAGGGAATACTCGCCCGTTTCCGCGGTTTCGAAGGGTCCGTCCGGGAAGGAGCCCTGACCAGGGACAAGCCGAAACGGCGCCGGAATCTCGCGCAGGCGGAGCAGGTCGAGGCGGCTGCGGTGGCCGAGGCGGCTCCCGGGGGCGAGGCTGAACAGGAGGAGCCGGACAGCGCCGAATGAGGCGAGGGGCCCCGCCGGGGTGAGGGCGAGGCGTTCCCGGGTGGCCGGACTGCTGGCGCGGGTTGGCCGGGCCGCTGTGTCGGCCAGGCGGTAAGCGGATATAGCGGCCATCGTGGACTCGGACAAAGGCCAGGCAGGGACGGAGGCGGGAGGAGCCGTCCAGCAGCGCGTTGCCATCGGCTACGTGGTGCGACCAAAAGGAGTTCGCGGCGAAGCGGTGGTCGAGCCCCTGACCGGGGATGTCGACCGCTTCGACGAGGTCGAAGAGGTCACCCTGGAGCGTTCCGGACAGCCACCGAAGCGGCTGCGGATCGCGGGATGGCGTATCGACGGACGCGGAATCCTGGTGAAGTTCGCCGGCATCGACAGCCCCGAGAGAGTAGCCGGGGAGCTCTCCAAGGGGTACCTGACGATTCCGCGGGAGGAGGTTCCCGATCCTCCCGAAGGCAGCTACTACGTGTTCGATCTCGTCGGCTGCCGGGTAGAGGACGAAGACGGTTCCGAACTGGGGAAGGTTGCGGACGTGCAGGAGATGCCCTCGGCCGACTTGCTGGTGATCCGCAACGGTCAGAAAGAGGTTCTGATTCCTCTGGTGGGCGATTTCGTCACCGAGGTGCTCGTGTCGGAGCGCCGCGTGGTGGTAGCCGGGGTCGAGGATCTGGTCAGGACCGGCCGCAACAGAAAATGAGAATCGACGTCGTCACGATTTTTCCCGAGTTCTTCAGGACGCCCCTGGAGACGAGCATGCTGCAGCGGGCGGTCGCGGCAGGATGTGCGGAGATATGCGTGCACGACCTGAGGCAGTACGCCGGGGACCGCCACAGGACGGTCGATGACGCCCCCTTCGGCGGGGGCGGCGGCATGGTGGTGAAACCGGAGCCTGTTGCGGCGGCCTGGGAAGCCCTGGACCTCGGGCGGGGTCACTGCATCTACCTGACCGCCGACGGGGAGCCCTTGAACCAATCCCTGGCGGAACGACTGTCGCTGGAACAGCGGCTCGTGCTCCTGTGCGGCCACTACAAGGGGATCGACGAGAGAGCGCGCCGTTTCGTCGATCGCGAAGTGTCGATCGGCGACTACGTTCTCACCGGCGGTGAACCGGCTGCACTGGTGCTGATCGACGCCGTCGTGCGCCTGATTCCGGGGGTGCTCGGAAACTTCACCTCCGCCCTCTCCGACTCGTTCCACGACGGCCTGCTCGACTGCCCGTGGTACACGCGGCCGGCGGAGTTCCGCGGCGACGGGGTTCCCGCGGTTCTGCTGAGCGGCAACCACGAAAAGGTCATGGAATGGCGCCGCCGGCAGTCGCTGCGGCGCACTTTCGACCGCCGCCCCGAAATTCTCGCCCGGGCGGAGCTGGATCCGGAGGAACGGCGGTTGGTCGACGAATGGCGCCGGGAATCGGGCGGTTCGACTCAGGCGTCAACCCGGCCCGAGCGGACCGACTGATTCGATTTGCAAACCGGCCGTATTTTTCGAAAGGAGTAGGAGGATCGTCATGGACACGAACATACTGCGCGAAATCACTGCATCGCAGATGAGGACGGATATCCCGGACTTCGGCCCCGGCGACACCCTGAGGGTTCACGTGCGCGTGATCGAGGGGGAGAAGGAGCGCACCCAGGTTTTCGAGGGGGACGTCATCCAGCGCCGCGGCGGGGGAATCAGCGAGACTTTCACGGTGCGCAAGGTTACACAGGGAATCGCGGTGGAAAGGATCTTCCCGCTGCACTCTCCGAGGATTGCGAGGATCGAACCGATCCGCAGGGGCAAAGTGAGGCGCGCCCGCCTGTTCTACCTCCGGGCCCGCAAAGGTCGTTCGGCACGGATCAAGGAAAAGAGGTAGAGTCCCGTGGCCCGGCGCGACCTGCCGTTTACGAACCGGAACTGGATCATCTTCGGCGGGGGAGTGGCTGTCATCGCCGTGGGGTATGGCCTGCTGAGCATTCCGCCGGCGGACGGATTCCTCTCTCTGACCATGGCCCCCATCCTGCTGGTCCTCGGCTACTGTGTCGTCATCCCCTGGGCCATCCTGTACAGGGACCCCGGAGCGAGGGAATCTCCGGCGGTCGACCGGGAGGCCGGCTGAACCGGGCAGTCCGGATGGCAGGAGCGGCGGCACTTCCAGGGGAATCGCGCATACGCGACCATAACCCTGGCCTCTACACCGAAACGCGGGTAGCGGAAATCGCGGACGAAATCTCGGAAGTCGGCGATGAGGAGTGCCGGTTTTTCGAGACGAACGGGTACCTCGCGGTGGCGAGAACCTGCCCGGAAGAGATGATAGTTGCGGCCCGCACCGCCATCGACGACCTGATCGAGGGAAGCCGCCCCGATTTTCGCGGCCTGCAGTTCGAGGCCGGCCTCGGGGACAAGAAGAAGCTGAGCCGGGAGCAGCGCCATCTGGGCGTCCGCAAACTGATGAGCTTCGTCTCCTACGACCGGCGTTTGCAGACTCTTGCGGAGTACCCCCCGATTCTCGACGTGGTGCGCGGACTGGTGGGGGACGAGCCGGAGCGGTTCCAGGAGATGGCCCTCCTCAAGCCGCCGGAAATCGGGCGGGAAAAACCGTGGCACCAGGACTGTGCCTACTTCAACCTGCCCCTCGGAACTCCCGTCGTCGGGGTCTGGATCGCCCTCGACGAGGCGACCATCGCCAACGGCGCTCTGCACGTCATTCCCGGATCGCACCGCGAGGGCCCGCTGAACCACTTCCGGCGCCGCGACTGGCAGATATGCGATTCCGAAATCGCCGTGGAGCGCGACGTCGCCGTGCCCCTGAAACCGGGCGGCGTTCTCTTCTGGCACGGCATGACCCACCACGGCAGTCCCCGGAACCGGTCCGGTCAACGGCGAAGGGCATTGCAGCTGCATTTCAGGCCTCGGGGTACCGCCGAGACCACGACCGAGGACAGAATGGCTGTTTTCGGCGGCGACGTCCGCGGCGCCACCTGCTGATCCCCCTTCGGTCGTTCGCCGAAAAGGCGGTACCTTGGCGCTCCTTCCCGGATTCCCTCCGGCTGTTCAAACCGGGTGGATTGCCCGCCCTTTCAGATTGGCGTCTGCGGCGACGGGAAGGGGCGGCGCAAGGGCATCTCCAGGACGCACGGAATACCCCAATCAAACCGGACCGTTTGCGCCGGCCGGGACCCGGCTTGCAACGCATCATTCCCTCGGACAATACCGGCCGGCCGCTTGCAGCGGCGGTTTCGGGATTGCCCGGTAAGGCCCTCCGAACTTGGACGTCATCTACAGCGACAGGCACCGCAGCCACGACCCGCCTCGCGAATTCGCCGCTGACGGGATGTATCCCTATTCCGAGGCTCCCGGCCGCGCCGAGGCCATTCGCGGGGCCCTGGCGGCAGATCCCCGCTTCCGCTTTGCGGAACCGGAGGAGTTCGACCCCGGGTTGCTGGCCGGAATCCACGATCCCGGCTACCTCCATTTTCTCGAGGCGATCTACCCCCGGTGGCTCGCGGCGGGAAAACCGGCGTCGGCGGTCATTCCCGATTCCTTTGCCCTGCGCAATGCGACCCGGCCCGATGACCTCCTCGCCCAGCCCGGTTACTACTGCTTCGACGCCCAGACGCCGATAGCCGCGGGAACGCGCGACGCCGCCTTCACCTCCGCCGGCTGCGCAGTCACCGCCGCGCGCCTGCTCCTCGGCGGCAAGCGAACCGCTTACGCCCTCTGCCGCCCCCCGGGGCACCACGCCTCGCGGTCCGTGTACGGGGGCTACTGCTATTTGAACAACGCCGCCGCGGCGGCCTCGCTGCTGGCCGGGGACTCGGGCGAAACACTGGCCGTTCTCGACATCGACTACCACCACGGCAACGGCACCCAGGAGATCTTCTTCGAATCGGAGGCGGTCGCGACCGCCTCCCTTCACGCCGACCCTCACCGGGCCTATCCGTTCTTCTGGGGCTATCCCGGGGAAACCGGAGCCGGCCCCGGGGAAGGCCGGAACCGCAATTTCCCCCTGCCCGCCGGTACGGGCGACGGGCGCTACTGCGACGAGTTGCGGCGCGCCCTCGAGTACCTGGGCGGGTTCTCCCCCTCCCGGATTGTCGTCTCCCTGGGGGTGGACACCTCTGCGGAAGACCCGCTGGGGGACTTCGAGCTCACCCTCGACGGGTTCGCCGCGGTCGGAAAGATCCTCGCCGATTTCGGCCGGCCGGTGTTGTTCGTTCAGGAAGGAGGGTACGACATCGCCTCAATGGGAGAGGCGGTGCGGGCGCTGTTGAGCTCGTTCGAATGCGAATCCAGGCCGGTTGGCACAGGTGGAAGAGGCTGATTAGGTTCAAACCGCCATATCCGCAGTTGAGCAGCTCGCGAATCGCGAAGGAGGAAATCGTGGCCAGGGAAGTATCGATTCAGTACTGCACTTCTTGAGGGTATCTCAAATCAGCCGTCAGTTTGGCGGAAGATATCCTCGAGGAAGGGAAGATGAACCTGTCTCAGGTGGCGATCCTGCCCTCGGACGGCGGCCGTTTCGAGGTGACGGTCGACGGTGTGCTCGTATTCTCGAAGCTCGCCGAGAACCGCTTCCCGGAACACGGCGAGATCAAGGCGCACTTGTAAAAAGGAAACCGGGCCGCGGAACCTCGGCTAAAGCAGGCCTAGCTGACCGTCGCTCGCCTCGGCTTGCGCGGCGAACCTGGCGAACGGGTGACACCCCCCGATGCAGAAGGTGCACAGGTTCGTCTCCGGGATACCGGCCTGACGGAAGGCCGCCAGCATGCTTTGCGGTGAGAGGTAGACCACCGGCATCCCCATCTTCGCGCTGATCTGCTCGGGGGTTCGCCCCCTGGCGATGAACTCCTCTCCCTCGGGCGGGTCGGGCGGCATGTCCACTCCGAACATGCAACCGCGGCGGACATCGTCCTCTCCTGTAATGCCGATTGGCGGGGTGTAGCTGGCCAGGTACGCCTTCTTTACTTCCAGGTCTTCATAGAGTAGCTGTCGGGCGCGAATCGAGTTGTTGCCGCGGATGATGCTGTCGTCGATCATGACGACCGTCTTCCCCTGCAGCTGCGGTTTGAGGCCTGGGAGCAGGTGAAGGTTGTCGTCGATCGACTTCCTGCGGTCGTCCGCGGTCGACCCCTGAAAAGAGCGCTCCCCCCGCATTTTGTAAAAAACGTGCATGAACGGCAGTCCCGCCTTCTTGGCGTAGCTGCGCCCGGCGACCTCGGGACATCTGGGCAGGAAGGTGACGATGTCGGCATCCTCGGGACGGAACTCCCCGGCCAGCATCTCCCCGAGGGACTCGCGGATCTTGCGGGCGCCGACGTGGTTGATGATCGAGTCGACGTTTACGATGTAGTTCCACTCGAAGAAACAGTAGGACGGACTCGATTCGACGAGGGTTTCCTTGCTGTAGTCCCCTTCCGGTGTCAGGTAGTAGATCGAGCCCGGTTCGAGGTCTTCTATGTATTCGCCGCCGTTCTTGCGGAAGGCGATGTCCTCGGATGCCACGCCGTACTTGCCGTCCTTCCATCCCAGAACCCCGGGCTTTATGCCGGTTCGATCCCTCATGACGAGCACGTCCCGCTTGCGCCAGTCGGCAAGCGCCATGGTGTAGGCCCCGGGGACGTCCTTGAGGAGGTTGTGCTCGCCGTCGCGGCGGTAGAGGTAGAGCAGGGCTTCCGTGTCGCACCGGGAACTCATCGCCGACAGGTCGACTTCCGAGAAATAGCCCTCTTCGACCTGTCCGTTGTGCACGGCGACGATCTCGCATCCCCGTATCAACAGGTGGGTCCCGCGGTCTTCGGCGTAGCCGCCGAGAGTGTGGGGATGCGCGTCCTTGAGGATCTCGTCCTTGCGCCCGCTGGTGGCGTAGCGGATGTGGGCCATGTAGGTGTGATAGCGCGGGCTGGGGAAGATCTTGTGCAGGTCGGTGACGTCGAACCGGTCGACCGGCCCTTCCCACTTGATTACATCGATGCTGGATTCTCCGACTGCCGCGATGCCCGCCGCCTCCCGGCCCCGGTGCTGGAGGGAGCGTATGAAGGAGTAGGCGTCGTGAAGGGTGTGGGCGACGCAGAAACCGCAGTTGTGGCGAACGCTGTCGGACATGTCGAGGGCTGGAGGAGGCTGAATATAACTCCTGCCCGGGCCCCTGGATAGCCCGGGAGAAGGCTGTTGGCGTTCCACGAGACCCTCCGGGAGGGCCAAAAAAAGAGCGGCCGCATCGAAGATGCAGCCGCTCTCGCTTTACCGCAGGCCGCTTCTGCTATATGGCGGATTCGCCGGTCTCGCCGGTGCGAATCCTCACAACCTCGTCGACCGACATGACGAAAATCTTGCCGTCGCCGATGTTGCCGGTATTCGCCGCCTCCTTGACGGCATCGATCGCCTGCGAGGCGGTGCCGTCGCCGACGACCACCTCGATCTCGAGCTTGGGCGTGAAGTCGATGTGGTATTCGGCGCCGCGGTAGACTTCCTGGTGACCTTTCTGCCGTCCGAAGCCCTTTACTTCACTGACGGTCATGCCGACGACGCCGAGGGAGCTCAGGGCTTCCTTGACCTTGTCCAGGGCGTTCGGCCGGACGATGCATTTCAACAGCTTCATCTATTGCCTTCCTTCCTGCGTCGCTCGTCAACTTGCGAGTGAGCTTCCTGTTGGTGCTATCCGTGGGTGACACCCGGGGGAGACCCGTCAACGCCAGCGCTCCCCGCGGAGATCAGTCCGGGTAATATCCCTGCTCGTTGTGCAGCGAGATATCGAGTCCGCGATCCTCGTCCTCGTCGGAGACGCGCAATCCCACGACGGCGTCCACGATCTTGAGGATGATGAAAGACAGCACCGCACAGTAGACGATGGTGAACACGACGCCGAGGATCTGAGCGCCGAGCTGACTTCCCACCGAATCCTTTGCGAGCCCCATGCCTCCGAGGCTCTCGGCGGCGAAGATACCGGTCAGCAGGGCACCGACGATACCGCCGACCGCGTGCACGCCGAAAGCATCGAGCGAATCGTCGTAGCCGAGCGACTGCTTGAGACTCGTGGCGGCCCAGAAGCAGATGAGTCCGGAAGCCAGCCCGATTGCGATGGCTCCCATGGGGCCGACGCTGCCCGAGGCAGGGGTGATCGCCACCAGCCCGGCGACCGCTCCCGTTGCCATGCCCAGCACGCTGGCTTTGCCGTGTTTGATCCACTCGGCGATCATCCAGCCGAGGGCGGCCGAAGCGGTGGCAACCTGGGTCACCAGCATCGCCATGCCCGCGGCGCCGTCGGCGGCCACCGCGCTTCCGGCGTTGAAGCCGAACCAGCCGACCCACAGCATCGAGGCGCCGACGACGGTCAGCACCGTGCTGTGAGGCGGTATCACCTTGTCGGGGTATCCCTGGCGCTTGCCGACGACGAGGGCGGCGACGAGGGCCGCTACACCGGCGTTGATGTGAACGACGGTGCCGCCGGCGAAGTCGAGCACCCCGCGGTCGCCGAAGAAGGAACCGTCGCCGCTCCAGGCCATGTGGCAGACCGGGGCGTACACGACCGTCGACCAGATCGCCATGAACAGCAGCGTCGCGGTGAACTTCATGCGCTCGGCGAAGGCCCCGACGATCAGGGCCGGGGTTATGATGGCGAAGGTCATCTGAAAAGTGACGAAAACCGTCTCCGGTATCGTTCCGGACATCGAGTCCGCGCCGACGCCGGACAGGAATGCCTTGGACAGGCCGCCGGCGAACGAGGAGAAGTTGATCACCCCCGCTTCCATGCCGGTGGTGTCGAAGGCGATGCTGTAGCCCCACAGGACCCAGACGATCGACATCAGGCCGGTGATGGCGAAGCACTGCATCAGTACGGACAGCACGTTCTTGGTGCGCACCAGCCCGCCGTAGAACAGCGACAGCCCCGGAATGGTCATGAACAGGACCAGCACCGTCGACGTCAGCATCCACGCGGTGTCGCCGGAGTCGAGCTCGTCTGCGCTGGCCGCCCCCGGCAGGGCCAGAAGCAGGGCCAGGGCCGCAAAAACGAGGAACCCCCGGCTTTGCAACCTCCGGGAACTCCGGGGGCCGCGGTACGCCTGAACGGCGCGAGGCGATTCCATATCTCCCTCCCTTGTGATATGGTTGATCATGGACTCCCGGTCTCAGGGTGCAGGCCGGCAAACCAAAGGGAAATCCCCGGATCGGTCAACAAACGGCCCGTTGCCGAAGTTGCCCGGAGCACGGATGGGCTTTTTCGAGGGGACCCTACAGTTCAGATGACCTGTCGACCCACTTGTATGCCGCCCTGGCGTTCTCCGACCAGTACTTGGCCGCGGCCGCTTTCCCCTTGCTCTCGAAATAGCTGCGCACGAGGCCGATCACCGTTCCGTAGTCCCCCCCGATGTCGGATACGGGCCAGTTGCTGCCGTATATCAGACGGTCTTCTCCGAAAGTCTCCCAGACCAGGTCGAGGGTCGGCTCGTAGTAGGCGAGGTCGGTTGGCGCCGGCTTGACCGCCGCCTGCTCCACCAGCCCGGAGACTTTCATGTACACCTGTGGCAGCGCCCCGGCACGGTGCATGCAGTCGGCCCAGCGCGGCTCGGGGGCGTTGCCGTCGATCGGCACGCTGACGAGGTGGTTGAGGACGATGCGCAGGTCGGGTATCCGTTCCGCAAGGGAGCAGAGGCCCTCGAAGTTGCCGGTGTCCATCAGCACGTCGAGCTCGAGGTCGCGGTGGGCCAGCAGCTCCATGTCGGCCATGAAGCTGCCGGAATCGATCTCCGCGAACGAGCCGCCGGCGACCCTGATCCCGCGGAACAGGGGGTTGCCGGCGAAGCGCTCGATGTCGGCGGCGAACCCGGCCCGGTCGGGGTCGACGTGTCCGACCAGGCCGACGATCCAGGGATCGGCGGCAGCGAGATCGAGCACCCACTGGTTGTCCTCCAGCCAGGCGCTGGCCTCGACGACGACGGTTCCGGTCACCCCCTCGGGAACGGCGAGCTCGCGGTGGTGTTCCGGCAGCACGGTGCGGTAGAGGAGGGCGTCTCCGGCGCCCGGCCAGGGCACTCCCTGGGGGCGGGCGGGGTCGTAGAAGTGGGTGTGGGTATCGATGATCATCGTGCGGCTCCTTGCTGGTCTGTCAGGGTGTTGACCTCTCCGTCGATCTGTTCCTTGACGGCGTCCGGAACGAGGCGCCAGTCCAGGTCCATGATGGCCCCCTGCAGCGCCCACAGCAGATTGCGGGTAGGTCTGAAGCCCGCCTTCCTGAATTCGAGAAAAGCGCGCGCCGCTCCCCGGCGTTCCAGGTCGGAGCGGGTGCGAATACCGGCGGCGTGCAGCCAGGCGGCCGACACCCCGCCGATTCCAGTCAGGTTCTCGACGGGTGTTCCCGAATGGCTCGGTCTGGTTTCGCTCAATGAGCGTCGAGCCAGGTGGGACCGGTCCCCATCTCGACGACGACGGGCACCTTCATCGGGATCGCCGTTTTCATCGCCTCCCCGACGACGCTCCGGACCTCCGCCTCCTCCTCGAGGAAGAGGTCGAAGACCAGCTCGTCGTGGACCTGCAGCAGCATCCTCGTCTTCCAGCCGCGCTCCTGCTGCTCGCGGTGGATTCTCGCCATGGCGACCTTGATCATGTCGGCGGCCGATCCCTGAATCGGGGAGTTGATGGCGTTGCGCTCGGCGGCCTTGCGCGCCGCGACGCTGCGGGAGTTGATGTCCCTCAGGTAGCGGCGCCGTCCCATCATCGTCTCGACGAAACCGTTTTCGCGGGCGAATTCGACGGTCTCGTCCATGTAGGTCCGTACCCCGGGGTATTCCTCGAAGTACTGCTCGATCATTTCCCCCGCCAGCTTGCGCGGCAATCCCAGGCGCTCGGACAGGCCGAAGGCGGAAATCCCGTAGATGATGCCGAAGTTGACGGTCTTCGACTTGCGCCGCATGTCGGCGGTCACCATCTCCGCAGGGACGCCGTAGACGCGGCTCGCCGTCACCGTGTGGATGTCTTCCCCGGTGGCGAAGGCCCTGTTCATGCGCTCGTCCCGGCTGATCTCGGCGATGACCCGCAGCTCGATCTGCGAGTAGTCGGCCGACAGCAGGGTGTAGCCGCCGGGGCTGGGGACGAAGGCCCTGCGGATCTCCCTTCCCCTTTCGGTGCGTATCGGGATGTTCTGCAGGTTCGGACCGCTCGACTGCATGCGGCCGGTGGCCGCGACCGCCTGCTCGTAGTAGGTGTGGATGCGCCCGGTGCGGTCGAACACCGCCCCGGGAAGCATGTCGAGGTAGGTCGACTTCAGCTTCGTGCACAGCCGGTAGTCGAGGATCTGGCGCGCGATCTCGTGCTCGTGCGACAGCCGCGTAAGCACCAGCTCGTCGGTCTTGTACTGCTTGGATTTCTGCGTGCGGCGCGCGTGGGGATCGAGCTTGAGCTTGTCGAACAGGATGTTGCCGAGCTGGCTGGGGGAATTGAGGTTGAACGGCTCTCCGGCGAGCTCCTCGATGCGCCGCGCCGCCGTCTCGATGTCCGCCTCCATCTCCCCGGACAGCTGGTCGAGGGATCCGGCGTCGACGCGGATGCCGGCGGTCTCCATGCGGGCGAGCACCGGGATCAGCGGCGCCTCCACCCGGTCGTATACCGCGGTCTGGTTCTTCTCCTCCAGCAGACCCTCGAGCAGGCCGGCGAGCTGCAGGGCGACGTCGGCGTCCTCGACGGCGTACTCGACGAGCTCCTCGAGCGGCACGTCGCGGATGCTGCGCTGCTCGCTGCCCTTTTCCCCGATCAGCTCGGAAATCGGAATCGGGCGGTAGCCGAGCAGGGCCTGCGACAGGTAGTCGAGGCTCCGTCTCATGTCGGGAACCGCAAGGAAGGCGGCGACCATGGTGTCGAACAGCTTCCCCCGGACCTCGATGCCGTGCCAGAGAAGGGTGACGACGTCGAACTTCAGGTTGTGGCCGACCTTGGCGATCCCGCTGTTTTCGAGGACCGGGCGGAATTCCTCCAATGTCGCGGAAGCTTCCTCGCGCGCTGCGGGAAGGGGCACGTAGAACCCGGACCGGGGCTGGAGGGCAAAGGCGATTCCGACGATGTCGCAGGACTTGGCGTCGAGGCCGGTGGTCTCGAGATCGATGCTGATCCTCGAGCTGTCGAGAAGCGCGGAGATCAGCTCGGCGCGCTCCTCCGGGCCGGACACCGGGCGGTAGTCGTGCTCGACGTCGGCGATGGTCTTGAGCTCCCCCGCCTCATCGACTCCCAGCTGGACTCCGTCGCCCGGCGCCGGGGAAGCGGTCCGCACCTGCCGCGGCGCCGCGTGAAAGCCGTCACCGAACAGGCGTTTGCCGAACATGTTGAACTCGAGCTCGACGAAGATCCCCTTGAGAACCTCCGCGTCGATCGGCTTGCGCTCGAAGTCGGCCAGCGACCCGTCAACCGGAACGTCCCTGACGATGGTGACCAGCTTCTTCGAGAGCAGGGCCTGCTCGCGGTGCTCCTCCAGCACGGCGCGGCGTTTTCCCCTGACCTCATCCAGCCGCCCGAGGAGGTTCTCGACCGAGCCGAACTCCTGGACGAGCTTGGCAGCTGTTTTCTGGCCGATCCCCGGGACGCCGGGAACGTTGTCGATCGCGTCCCCCATCAGTCCGAGGATGTCCCGCACCTGGTCGGCCGACTCGACCTGCCATTTCTCCCGCACCTCGGCGTCCCCGAGGATTTCCGTGCCGCTGCCGGAACGCCCGGGCCGGTACAGGTAGGTGCGCTCCGAGACCAGCTGGGCGAAGTCCTTGTCCGGGGTCACCATGTAGGTCGTCGCCCCGGCCGCTTCGGCGCGCTTTGCCAGGGTCCCGATGACGTCGTCGGCCTCCCACCCCGGCTCGCTGATCACGGGAATGCGGAAGCCCTCGCAGATCCGGAAAACGAACGGCATCGCCTGTCCGAGATCGTCCGGCATGGCCTCGCGCTGCGCCTTGTATTCGGCGTACTCCTCGTGGCGGTGGGTCGGGCCGGGGGCGTCGAAGACGACGGCGATGTGGGTCGGGTGGTACTTGTCGAGGATTTCCAGCAGCGTCGAGGTGAACACGAACGGCGCCGCGGTGTTGACCCCCGCCGCGGTCGTCGGCGGGTTGTTGATCATGGCGAAGTAACCGCGGTAGGCCAGCGCCATGCCGTCGAGCAGGTAGAGGGTCGGGCCCTCCAGTTCCAGGCCGGGCAGGGCCGCAGTCCGGGCGGAAGCGGGACCGCTGGCTGTATCGGATTCGGTCATGTCGTGAAAAGGGGGGTCGGGAGCTGCTCGGGGCCTCGGTGCGGCGCCTGCGAACCAACTAATGGCATGCCCGGTACCGGGGCAAGTCGTCCTGCTTTTCTTGATGAGGCGCCCGGATAGCGCCAAATTCCCGGGCCGCGAAAACGACAGGGAGCGCAGCAATGGCGAAGGCGAGCAGCGGGGATTCCCCCTCCAATTCCTCCGGTGGGAATAAAAGGAGGCTGGGCCGCGAGTACTACGATAAGGAGCTGGCCAAGCTCCAGGTCGAGCTGGCCAAGCTGCAGGAGTGGATACGCCAGAACGGCCTCAAGGTGGTCGTCGTCTTCGAGGGGCGCGACGCCGCGGGGAAGGGGGGCGTCATCCGGCGCATCACCGAGTCGCTCAACCCCCGCATCTGCCGGGTGGTCGCCCTCGGAACCCCCACCGAACGGCAGAAGACGCAGTGGTATTTCCAGCGTTACGTCGAGGAGCTGCCCGCGGCCGGGGAGATGGTTCTCTTCGACCGCAGCTGGTACAACCGCGCCGGCGTCGAGAGGGTGATGGGGTTCTGCACCGAGGACGAGGTGGAGGAGTTCTTCCGCACCTGCCCCGAGTTCGAGCGCATGCTGGTGCGCTCGGGGATCATCCTGATCAAGTACTGGTTCTCGGTTTCCGAGGAGGAGCAGGAACTGCGCTTCCGGCGGCGCATCTCCGACCCGACCCGGCGCTGGAAGCTCAGCGGCATGGACCTGGAGTCGCGCCGGCGCTGGGTCGACTACTCGCGCGCCAAGGACGACATGTTCCGGCATACCGACATCAAGCAGGCGCCCTGGTACGTCGTCGACTCCAACAACAAGCGCCGCGCCCGCCTCAACTGCATTTCCCACCTGCTGAGCATGATCCCCTACAAGAACGTGCTGCCCAGCAAGCTCGAGGTGCCGCCCCTGCAGGAGGACGACAGCTACGTGCGCACGCCGGTGGGAGACCAGACCTTCGTTCCTGAAGCGTACTGACCCGGGAGAAAGAACCGATGGCCGCAACCAGACGCTCGGACCCGACAGCCCTCGGCCGCGCCTTCAAGCGCCGCCTCCGGTCGGAGGACGTTTCTCTCGGCCTTACGGCGATGGAGTACCTGCGGCCTTCGCTCGCCAAGCTGTACGCCCTGGCCGGAATGGACTTCGTCTACATCGAGAAGGAACACGGGCTCTTCGACGGCCCCGAGCTGACCGATTTCGTCCTCGCCTGCCGCGACAACGGCCTGCCGGCGGTCTCGAAGCTCGGCGAGCTCAACCGCGCCGAAGTCGGGCGTCTCCTCGAGGCCGGGGCAACCGGCATTCAGCTGCCGAGAAGCGAGAGCCGCGAGCAACTGGCCGCGCTCGTCGACTACGTCAAGTTCCCGCCCCTCGGAACCCGGGCAGGCGCGCCCGGATACGGGAACACCGACTACGCCCTTCCCGACGACCACGCCGCCTGGCTGCGCAAGGCAAACCAGTCGACCGTCGTCGTCGCCCACATCGAGACGGCGCTGGGGCTGGAGAACATCGAGGAGATCGCCGGGACCCCCCATCTCGACGTCATCTACGTCGGCCCCTACGACTTCGCTATCGAATTGGGTCATCCCGGGGACTACGACCACCCGGACGTGGTCGCGGGGATGGACCGGATCCTGCAGGTCTGCCTCGCGCGCGGCATTGCTTTCGGCACCACCGCCTCGAGCCCCGGGGCCGGCAGGCGCTGGATTAAGAAAGGCTGCCGCTATTTCGAGATGGAAACCGAGGTCGAGCTGATCGCCCACGGGGCGGCGCAGGCGGTCGCCGCCTACCGGTAGCCTCCCGGCAGCACCGCGAATCGCGGCAGTCCTCTCAGGCGCCGCGCCAATCGAAGATCACCCCCAGCATGTCCTTGTCGCGGGTGTAGATCTTGTCGTAGGCGGTCTTCATCCCGGCATAGCTCAGCCGGTGCGTGATCGTGTGCCGGGGTTCCAGCCTGCCGTCGGCCATCAGCGACAGGGTGTGGGCGCAGGCGGTGCTCCAGGCGAAGCGGTCCCCGCCGGTGGGAAAGAGATAGCCCCCCTGTTCGGAAACCGCGATCAGCGCCAACCCCTTGAAGTAGAAGCGCTCCATCGCCAGCGGGTTGTGGTCCAGCGGCGGCTCCCCGCGGCCGGGGAGGCTGACGATGGCGACGCGTCCGTTGCTGCGCACCACGTCGAGCGACGTGCGCAGGGCCGGCCACGGGTTGGCGGTCAGGATCACGAGGTCGACCCCGATGCCGTCGGTGAAGGCGTCGATCTTTCCGGCCAGTTCCGGGTCGTCCGATGCGAAGCAGGTGTGGGCGCCCATCCTGCGCGCCATGTCCATGCGCTCCGGGCTGTTCCCCAGGCCGATGACGCGCGCCCCGAAGCAGGGCCCAAGCGCCACCGCCCCGATGCCGAGGATTCCGAGGCCGACCACGGCGACCGTCTCTCCGGGGGTGAACCAGGCCTTGCGGTAGCAGTGGGCGCTCAGGGTGTACAGCTGCGACCATACCGCGTCTTCGGGGTCGACCCCGTCGGGCACCTTGACGATCTGCCAGCGGCTGTCCTCCTCGGCGACGTACTCCGACTGGTGCCAGATCCGCGACACGACACGGTCGCCGGGACTGAACCTCGTAACCTGCGAGCCGACCGCCTCGACGACGCCGAGGTTGCTGTCGCCGACCTGGCGGGGGTAGTCCGGGGCCCCGGGAACCCGCTCCGCACCCTCGTAGTTCCCCCTGTCGGTCCCGATCTTGAGGGCGGAGATCAGGGTGCGCACATGGATTTCGGTGGGCCCGAGGTTCGCGGTGTCCAGCTCGTGTTCCTCGATTCGGAGGTCCTGCGGACCGTAGAGCATCGCCAGTTTCATGAGTCTTCCCTCTTTCTCTGTCGGCAGGCCGGTGCCTGCGCATGTGAGAGGTTCCCTCCCTACGGCGGAGTAACCTCGCTTGTCGGACAGCCTACAGGGCGGCGCGCTCGAATTCGGCGATGGTGCCGTCGTCAATCGACGTGGCCGCGGCGCGCACGTTCATCTCCAGCTGCTCGATTGTGAGACTGCCGATCGGGTTCCCGTGAATGCGCGGCTCGCGCAGGCAGAACTGAAGGGCCAGCTGCAGCAGCGAAAGCCCCCGCTTCTCGCACCACAGCCGCATCGCCTCGGCGCGATGGTGATTTTCGCTCCACCGCTCCCGGGGGGCGATCGCCTCTCCCGGGGTTCCCGTCAGCCACCCCCGCATGATCGACCAGCCGTTGAGCACCCCGATGTCGCTGTCGGCCGCGGCCCCCAGGAGCCGGGCCCCCGCGCTCTGGTTGAGGAGGTTGTAGTCGCTGAAGGTCAGCAGCGCGTCGATGCGCCCCGAAGCGATGGCGGCGCAATGGAAATCGTGGGGGCGCATCCCGTACCCGAGCCAGCGTACCCAACCGCGCTCGCGCGCCGCTTCCAGGCCCTCGAGGGCGCCCCCGGCGGCGAGGGTCGGTTCCATGGCCGGCGGGTCGTGGATGAAGAGCACGTCGAAATGGCCGGTTCCCAGGATGCCGAGCTGGTCCTCGACGTCGGCGAGGACGCGGCCGCGGGAGTAGTCCGGGTCTCCTTTTCCGTACCCGCCCCAGGGTTCGGCGCTGTGGCAGCAGACGCGCCCGCTGAGGACGATTTCGTCCCGGGCCACCACTTCCCGCTTGATCGCCTCCCCGAGCTTGCGGAGCGAGTCGCCGTAGCAGCGCGCGCAGTCGAAGTGGTTGACCCCGATGTCGACGGCGCGGCGGATCAGTCCCGCCGCCTCGGCCTCGCTCACCGGTCCGAAGTGATTGCCGAATCCCTGGGTGCCGAAGGGGACGACCGGTATCGAGAGCTTCGTCTTTCCCCAGCCGCGCCGTGGACAGGTCAGTTCTTCGTCAGGCATGAAGTTGCAAAAAGCTCCTGCAGCCGGGGTCCCGGCCTTCGAGCCGGGGGCCAACTCCATCCGGGCTGCCTGATTGGCCTGTCTGCCTGTCGGCGCGCTGCGCGCAGGCGGGCGAGTATCGCTCAGGCCGGCCGCGCAAGCAGGCAGGCAACCGGCCTCGCCCGCAAGGGCCACGCTTTCCGGCCGAACCTACGAGAACCCCAGCAGCTCGACGTCGAAGAGCAGGATTGCGTTCGGGGGGATCAACCCGCCGCCGGCGCCGCGCTCGCCGTATCCCAGCTCCGGGGGAATGATCAGCCGGTATTTCGCCCCAGTCTTCATCAGGGCGATGCCCTCGTCCCAGCCGGCGATCACCCGGCCCTCGCCGAGGTAGAACTCGAACGGCTCGTCGCGCTTGTAGGAGCTGTCGAACACGGATCCGTCCTCGAGCATGCCGGTGTAGTGGACGCGCACCCTGCTGCCGGGGGCAGGGGGCTCGCCGCTGCCCTCCTCGACGACGATGAACTGCAGGCCGCTGGGGGTGGTTTCGGGATTGGCCATGGCCTCCTCGTCGATGTCGAAGATCACTGCTTCGGGGGCGGCTTCCGGCTCCGAGGATGGATTGGTGGAGTCGCAGGCAAGAAGCCATGCCGCCGCCCCGGCCAGCCCCGCCCGGGCCGCCCCGCGCCAGCGCCGGCGGGATGGGTGGCAATGCTGTCCTTCGCAGTTCATATCCGCTCTCCGGAAACTCGGGTGATCCACCCCGACGTCGCGTCGCAGTAGAGCAGGCCGCCGCCGCAGATGGAGAGTCCATGGGGCTCGGGTGCGGACTCGGGCACGACTATGCGCTCGAGCTCGGTGCCGTCCTCGAGGTCGAGCTTGAGGATGACGCGGTCGCTGGTGAACACCACCCAGACGCCGTCGGCGGTGCGCACGACCCCGTGGGCGCGGTTCAGGGGAAGGGGGATGGCGTGCGCCACCTCCCAGCCGTCGACGGCGACCTTGCTGAGGGTCTGCTCGCCCAGGGTGGTCACCCACAGGCAGCCGCTTTCGAAGCGATCGTACTCGATGCCGTGGACGCCGCCGCCCCCGGGGACGGGGAAGCGGGCAAGGGTATCTCCCGTACGCGGGTCGATCCTGAGAATCTCGCCCTTTTTCGCGTCGGTTTCCCGCAGGGGACGCCACATGCCCCCGTCGCCGTTGGCCGCCAGCCACAGGGAGCCGTCGCCGTAGGCCAGGCCGCTGGTGTTCGAGCTCTCGCTCGGCACCTCGCGCAGCCACCGCGTGACCCCGTAGATCGACGGCTCGGCGATCTCGACGAGGGCGACCCTGTCGGTGATCTGGTCGGCGATCCACAGGCCCTCGGCGGTGACCTGGAGGCCGTTCGGGACCCCGTATGGGGCGCGGAACAGCTTCTCGATTTCGTACGCCATCGCCGCTACGGGGCCGCCACCGCGGCCGGCCCGCCGGTGCGCGCCGATTCCCAGGCGGCCTCGGTCAGCTCGATGACGCGCAGGCCGCACTCCGGCGGCACCTGGATCTCGTCGCGGCCGAGGATGGCGTCGACGAAGTTGCGGTCCGGGGTGCTGCCCCCGGGCAGGTTGGCCGGCTCGCACGGCTCGGCGCCGGCTTGTCTCCAGGTGATGCGGCCGTTGCGCATCATCACCGCGGCCCGGGTTCCCCAGATGGTGATGTCCTCCCAGATCCCCGATGCGGGAGAGTTGCCGACGATCGCTATGTTCCCGAGGGCGCCGTTGGCGAACCTGACGTTCATCGCCGAGTTGATGTCGACCTCGGCCTCGAAGTTCTCCATGAAGGCGTGGACCTCGGCGGCTTGGAGGCCGGTCATCCACAGCACGATGTCGAGCAGGTGGCTGCCGGAGTCGTTGAGCTGGCCGCCGCCGCTGAGGGCGAGCTGCTGGCGCCAGGTGCCCCGCGACCCCCGGTACCAGCCCTGGTCCTGCAGGGCGGAAACGAACTGGATCTCCCCGAGCTCGCCGCAGCGCACCTGGTTGCGCACGAAGCGGAACTCGGCGGCCAGGTGCCGCTGGTAGGAAACCATCAGCAGCTTGCCGGCCCGCTCGGAAGCGGCGATGACGTCGTGCGCGTGGTCGACGCGGCAGACCATCGGCTTTTCGGTCAGCACGTGCAGGCCGCGGTCGAGGCTCGCCATGATCTGCTCGTAGTGCAGGGTGTGGGGAGTGGAGATCTCGACGGCGTCGAGGTCGGCGCCGGCGAGCAGCTCGCGGTAGCCGCCGAAAGCCGGCGTCTCCGCCAGCTCGCCGTGGCGGTCGCGCACGCGGTCGATGGCTTCGCCGCTGACGTCGGCGAGGGCGGCGACCTCGACCTCGGGAAAGCCGAGAACTCTCCCGATGTGGCTGGAGGCGTTGCCCCCGCAGCCGATGAAGCCCATCCTGATCCTATTCATTCCAGTTTTCCCGCGGCAAAAAAAAGGGGGGCCGAATTATACCGCCGGCCCCCGGCTTTTCTCAACAGGTGCCTCCGGGTGCATTGCTTCTTAGCGCACCTCGGATCCGGGGGCGAGGTCGCCGTCGGGCACCACCAGGGCGAGGTTCCCCTCGCCGTCCTCCGCGGCGAGGATCATCCCCTGGGATTCGATCCCGCGCAGCTTCGCCGCCTTGAGGTTGGAGACCAGCACGACCTTCCTTCCCGGCAGATCGGCCGGATCGTACCAGGCGGCGATGCCGGCCACCACGGTCCTTTCCCCGTCGCCGAGGCCGACCCGCAGCTTCAGCAGCCTGTCGGTTTTCGGCACAGCCTCGGCCTCGAGGATCTCGGCGACGCGCAGCTGCACCCTGGCGAACTCCTCGATCGCGATCTCCTCGACCGCTTCGCTCATGTCAGCCTCTCCTTTCGCGGCCGCATCCGCGGCCTGGTTTTTTTCCGCCTCGGGCAGCTCCGCCTTCGGGAACAGGATCGGAGCCTCGGCGGGAATCGCCGTGCCAGGGGCCGCGCCGCCCCATTCCTCCGCCGCAGCCAGGTTCTGCCCGAGGGGAATCCCCAGGCTGGCGCGGATCTCGCGGGCCTTGGAGGGCATCGCCGGCTCGAGCAGCACGGAGGCGATCCTCAGGCCCTCGACGACGTTGTAGAGAACCGTGCCGAGCCGCTCCCTGCGGGCCGCGTCCCGGGCCAGCACCCAGGGCTCCTGGTCGTTGAAATAGCGGTTGAGCAGGCGCACGAACTGCATCACCTCCTCGAGGGCGGCGAAGAAGCGCAGCTCCCCGACCAGCTCCCGCATCCGCGGCGAAAGCGCCGTTCCCGCCTCGGCAACAGGGGCGTCGGCGGCTTCCTGCCGCGGCGCCGGCAGCACCCCGTCGAGGTGGCGAAGGAGCAGGGCGCGGGCCCGCGCCAGCAGGTTGCCGAGGTCGTTGGCGAGGTCGGCGTTGTGGCGCTCGACGAGATCGGCTTCCCCGACGCTGCTGTCCTGGCCGTACGGCACCTGCTTGAGCAGGTAGTAGCGCAGGGCGTCGGCCCCGTACTTCCCGGCCAGCTCGAAGGGGTCGACGACGTTGCCGAGGGACTTGCTCATCTTGCGTCCGTCCGGGCCCATCAGGAAGCCGCCGACGTTGAGGTGCCGGTACAGCGGAATCCCCGCGGCCCTTAGCATGGTCGGCCAGAACAGGGCGTGCGGCTTGAGGATGTCCTTGCCGATCAGGTGGGTGGCGGCCGGCCAGTAGGCGGCGTAGCGGCCGCCGTCCGGGTAGCCGAGGGCGGAGAGGTAGTTGAGGAGGGCGTCGAACCAGACGTAGGTGACGTGCCCGTCGTCCCAGGGCAGGGGAATGCCCCAGGGCACGCGCTCCCGGGGGCGGGAGATCGACAGGTCCCCGAGGGGTTCGCGCAGCAGCGCCAGCACCTCGTTGCGGTACCCGGCGGGGCGGATGAAGTCCGGGCGCTCCTCGATGTGGCCGCGCAGCCACGGGCGGTACTTGTCCATGCGGAAGAAGTAGTTCCCCTCGCGCCGCTCCTCGGGCACGAGGTCGTGGTCGGGGCATTTGCCGTCGACGAGCTCCTTCTCCGTGAGGTAGCGCTCGCAGCCGACGCAGTACAGCCCCCCGTACTCCCCGAAGTAGATGTCGCCGTTGTCGTGCACCCTCCGCAGGACCTCGGCGACGACCTTCTTGTGCCGCTCCTCGGTGGTGCGGATGAAGTCGTCGTTGGCGATCTCCAGGGCTTCCCAGGCGCGGTGGAACTTCTCGCTGAGGCCGTCGACCCAGGTCTGGGTGTCGACCCCGGCCTCGCGCGCCGATTCGTAGATTCGCTCGCCGTGCTCGTCGGTTCCGGTGAGTGAGAAGGTGTCCTTGCCGTCGAGCCGGTTGAAGCGTGCCAGGAAGTCGGCAATCACGGTCGTGTACGCGTGACCCATATGGGGGTCGCCCGTGGTGTAGTAGATGGGTGTGGTTACGTAGAATGCGTTGCCCATCCGGTCGTCTCTCTCGCTGTGGTCAGATCAGGGTGATGGCGTCCTGCAGCGGCGTCGTCACCTCGGGGCCCGTCTCCGGGTCGATGTACACGTCGACCTCGAGCCGCACCCCGAAGTCGGGCAGGTAGATCCCCGGCTCGACGGTGAAGCCGGCTCCCGGCAGGACGCGGCGGGTATCGCGCGACTCGTGGTCGTCGAGGTTGACGCCGAGCCCGTGAACGGCCGGTCCCGGCCCGAGGCTGTGTCCGGTCCGGTGCGGGAAGAACTCGCCGTACCCCGCGGTTTCGATGCATTCGCGGGCGGCGCGGTCCAGCTCCCAGCCCTGCAGGACGCGGCCCCCGGCGTGCGCCTCGCGCAGCCGTGAGAGTACACAATCCCGGGCGGCGCGGACAATGTCAAACACCTCGCGCCGCCGCCGGCCCGGTTCCCTGCCGGCGAACGCGACCCAGGTGATGTCGCCGAAGACGTTCTGCTCACCCGGAAGCCGCGCCCACAGGTCGATCAGCACCCAGTCGCCGCGCCGGATCGGCTGCGACCCCTGCGGCTGCGGGGCGTAGTGGGGGTCGCCGCTGTGGGCGTTGGCGGCGACGATCGCCGGGTGGTCGGTCTCGAGGCCGCGGCCGGCGAGCTCCCGGTCGATGAACTGCTGCACCTCGAACTCGGTCGGGTTGCCGCCCTGGTCGAGGGCGGAGCCGATGTATTCGAAGGCGCGGTCCTTGACCTCGGCGACCGCCGCGCATGCGGTGCGGTGCGAGCGCAGGGCCCCGGCGCTCCAGGTGTTGAGCGCCGCCTGGTGCAGGTCCGCGGAGCCGGCCACCTCGACCCCGAGGGACCTCACCAGGTCGAGGGTGCCGCCGTCGACCCAGGAGAGGGTGGGGAGCTGGCCGTCGGGGGAGTACTCCATGGCCACCCGCCTGCACCCGGTCAGCAGTTCCCCCAGCCTGCCGACCAGGTCCTGCCGCGACGAGTAGGAGACCGCGGACACCCCGGCGATGCCGGCGCAGCGGGATGCCTCGATGGCGCTGACCAGCAGCACCGGCTCGCCTCCTACGGCGGGGATGAGGAGAAAGCCCCTGCGGGTCATGCCGGACCAGCCGGGAAGCAGCTGCCGCATCACCGGGTTGCTGCCGCGGAAGTCGTACACCAGCCAGCCGTCGAGACCGCTGTCCCGCATGAAGGCAACCGCCTCGGCGGCGCCGCGCGGGGATTCACTCATTTCCGGTCTCCGTCGGTTTCGCGAGACTCGAGATGGGTGCGAAGGAAGCGCCCCGTCCAGGAACCCTCCGCCGCGGCCACCTGCTCCGGCGTCCCCGCCGCGACGAGTTCTCCGCCGCCGGCCCCGGCCTCCGGGCCGATGTCGATCACCCAGTCGGCGGCGGCGATCAGCTCGATGCAGTGCTCGACCACCAGCACCGTGTTGCCGCGGTCGACGAGCCGCTGCAGCAGCTCGACCAGGAAACCGACGTCGTCGAGGTGCAGGCCGGTCGTCGGCTCGTCGAGGATGTAGAGGGTCCGCTGCCGCTGCGGCCGGCTCAGCTCGGAGGCGAGCTTGACGCGCTGCGCTTCGCCCCCCGACAGCTGCGAGGCGGACTGCCGCAGGGGAAGGTACCCGAGGCCGAGCTCGGCGAGGAGGCGCAGGCGCCGTTCGAGGCCGGGGACCGACTCGAAGAAGGAAAGGGACTCGGCCACGGTCAGGTCGAGAACGTCGGCGATGGAGAGGCCGCGGTAGCGGACCTGGAGCACCTCGGGATTGTAGCGCCGGCCGCCGCAGCCCGGGCAGGGATTCCGCATGCCACCCAGAAGCAGGCCGCCGCCCGCGGCCAGCCCGCTGCCCCGGCAGGAGGCGCAGGCTCCCTCGGCGGCGTTGAAGCTGAAGTGGGAAGGGCGGTACCCGCGCACGCGCGCCTCTCGGGTCCTGGCGAACAGGCCCCTCAGGTCGGTGAGGATTCCGGTGCAGGTCGCCGCGTTCGAGCGCGAGCCGCGGCCGAGGGGCCGCTGGTCGACGGCGATCACCCGCTCGAGGTGCTCGCTCCCGGAGATGGCCTCATGGTGGAGCGGCCGCTGCCGGGCATGCTGCAGCTTGCCGGCCAGGGCGGGGTAGAGGGTGTGCTGGACCAGGCTGCTCTTGCCGGATCCCGACACCCCGGTCACGCAGAGGAACAGTCCCAGGGGAATGTCGACGGAAATACCCTTGAGGTTGTTGCCGGCGGCTTCCTCGATGCGCAGGACCGAAGCCGCATCCGGGTCCCGCTGGGGTCTTGTCGAGGGCCAGCGGAACCCGGAGGCCAGGTAGCGGCCGGTGGGGGACCGGGCAGCCGCCAACTCTTCAGGAGTTCCCGCCGCAACCACCTCTCCCCCTTGCGACCCGGCTCCCGGACCGAGATCGACGGCGAAATCCGCCAGCCGGATCAGGGCCGGGTCGTGCTCGACGAACACCGCGGTGTTCCCAGCTTCGGTCAGGCCGCGCAGAGCGCGCCCGAGGCGTCCGGCGTCGCGGGCGTGGAGGCCGGCGCTCGGCTCGTCGATCAGGTAGAGCACCTGGGTAAGGCCCGAGCCGAGGCCCCCGGCCAGGCGCAGGCGCTGGAACTCGCCGCTCGACAGGGTGTCGGCAGGCCGGTCGAGGGTGAGGTAGCCGAGGCCCAGATCGCCGAGAACCGCCGCCCTGCCGGAGATCTGTTCGAGCAGGGGGGCCGCAGCCATTCCGTCGACTCCTTCGAACGAAGCAGCCCTCGCGAGCTCCCCGGCCTCGTCCACGGTCAGCGCCAGGAAGGAAGCGATGTCGAGACCGGCCACCTCGACCGCAAGGGCGTCGGGGTTCAGCCGCCTGCCGGCGCAGGCGGAGCAGACAGTGTCGGCGGTCAGCTCCTCGATCCAGGCCAGCTCCTCTCCTTCGGCTTTCGCCGCCAGCCGGTCGAGCCAGGCGCCGACTCCCCGGAAGCGGCCGCGGCCACGCTCTCCGCCCCAGAACCGCTCGAGGATCCCGGTTGGCCAGGTCCGCGCCGGCTCCTCGGGATCGACCTCGCGGCGCTCGCAGAACCGGACCACCTCGGCGCGCAGGTCGTCGTGGCCGAACTCGTCCCACAGGGGGGAGAGGGTCCCGTTGACCGGTTCGGGCCCCAGCAGCAGGTCCGGGCCGGAGCCCCGGCGGGCCCCGAGCCCGCGGCATTCACCGCAGGCGCCGTGGGCGCTGTTGAAGGAGAAGAGGGAAGGGGTAACCGCCTTGAAAGGGCGCCCGCAGTCGGAACAGGATGGGCGGACCGAGAAGCGTTGGGGCTCCTTTCCGGGCTCCAACAGGCCCACCCGTCCCTCGCCCGTCTCCACCGCGGCTTCGAGGGAGCCGCGCAGGCGTTCCGTGGTTTCAGGCTTGACTACCATCCGGTCGACGACGATGTCGACCGCTTCCCCCGATGCGACCGCCGCGGCGAGCACCTGCGGGTCGACCTCCTCGAGAGCGGGGGTCTCGCCGCGCAGCCGCAGCCGCGTGTACCCCGTTGTTTCCACTGCCTGCAGCGGGTCTTCCTCTCCCTGACGCAACCGGAACGGCAGCGGCGCCAGGACGACGAGACGGGTGCCCGCGGGCAGGGCGGAGGCGGTTTCGAGCAGCTCCTCGAAGCGGTGCGAGTGCACCGGGGAGCCGCACCCAAGGCAGTGGGGCTTGCCGACCTGGGCGAAAAGAGCGCGGACGTAGTCGTGGATGCCGGCCGCGGTCGCCGCGGTCGAGCGGGGATTGCTTCCCCCGGAGCGGGCCTGGTCGGTGGCCAGGGCGGGGGCCAGGCCGTCGATGCGGGCGACCCGGGGGCGGCGCAACCGGGCCGGAGAGGCCCCCGGCCGGGCTGTATCGAGCGCCGCGAGGAAACGCCGCCGCGCCTCTGCGTAGAGGGTGTCGAACACCAGCGAGGATTTCCCCGAGCCGGAGACTCCGCTGACGGCCACGAGCCGCCGGTGCGGGAGGTCGACGTCGATCTCGCGGAGGTTGTTCTCCGCGGCCCCGCGGATGGCGACGGCGCCGTTCTCTTCAGAGGTCATCGAATGGGGATGCCTGGTTTCGACAATTCCTCCATTCCTCGGGCCTTGCGGCCATGACCGGTCCAGCGGGGATGGCACCTTCCGTTCTTGAACGGGACCTGGAATGGGGTATTGCAGCCAGGGATCACCCCTCGGATGCCCTCCCTTCCGGCCGCTTCCCGATCCGGGCAGCTGCCACCTGGAGCGCCCGCAGCCCGTGAAACAGAAGGGTCGCCGCCATCCAGGCCGACATCGCCGCGAGAGCGGCTCCGGCCGCGTCCGCGGCCACCCCGGCGGTCATCATGAGCAGGAGGATGTTGCGCCGGGCGGCGAAAGGGTGGAACAGGGCGTCGCCGCGGCCGTAGTCGAAGATCTCCCTGCCGGTGAGCCTGCGGAAGCCGCCGCTGACCCCCTTGTCCAGGGCGAAGCAGGCGAGCAGCACCCAGGTCGCGACCGCCGGAACTGAGGAGGTCAGCAGCTTCCAGTCGCTCACCCAGCCCCCGAAAGCGAGGAGCCAGAGCCCCAGGGCGGGGACCGCGGAGACGTGCTCGACCGCACCCATGCGGTCGCTGAGGTTCAGGGTCAGGCGCGCCAGCTTGCCGTCGACGCTGTCGGCGACCACGCCGGCCCAGCCCAGGGCGATTCCGGCCCCCGGCATTCCCAGGGCGAAGCAGGGTGCCGCCAGCCAGATGGCGGCGATCGACAGGGCGGTGACGCTGTTGGGGGAGACCGCGGTGGGGGCCAGGAGGCGGGTGATCCAGCGGACCGGGTGGTAGTAGCCGCGGCTGGCGACGATGTCGATGACCCCCTTGAAGGTGCGGCGGTACATCAGCCGTTCGACCTCGCCCAGCTGTCCGGGGCGCTCGAGCCGAAACACAACCGGGGGCATGGTGAGCCTGAGCTCCGGTACGTAGGAGTCGAGCCGGGCGGCGTCGGTCACTCGTGTCTGTTCCGAGATCGCCTTCCACAGGGCAGGCCCGGGAAACCCGCCCTCTTCGGGCGGCACCCGCGCCAGCTCGGCGGCGAGCCCGGTATCGGCCCAGGCGGCGCAGAGACCGCCTCCCGCCACCGAGTTCCCCGGACCGGCCGCCAGCAGGTGGTCGAGGACGCGGTCGTCGTACACCCCGTCTCCTTCGAGCAGGAGCAAAGGGGATTCGACCGCTGCCAGAGATGCCCCGAAGCCGGCGTCGGGGCTCACCCGGTGGAAACGGATGTCGAGGTCGCAGCGTCTCGCGAAATCGGCGCGGATCTGGGGCGCGCCGTTTTCGACAACGGCAACTCGGGCCGTGGCCGCCCCCCTGAGGGCGAGCTGGCGCAGCTGCCTCTCGACCAGCGACATCCCCCAAAGGTGCCAGCAGGCCGCCGGCCGGGTGGCGTCGATCCAGGCGGTGATCATCGCAAGCCCCCGGGGCGGGTCACAACCGCGGCAGCACCGTGGAGATTGCGGCGTTGTAGTCGTCGACCGAGTCGATCTCCGCCCAGGGCAGGTCCCCTCCCTCCACCGCGAACAGCTCGCCGCGCTCGATCAGGGGGCCGTACGCCGAGGTCGGGAACGCGTCCTTCCGCCGTCCGGCCACCAGGCGCTCGACCTCGGCGGCCACGGAGCGCGCCCCGGCGGCGTCGAACCTCGCCAGCTGCACGCTCTGCGCCTGGCAGCTCGACGGGTCGAGGTCCTTGCCGATGGCCGCGACCGCGCCCGACTCGCGGATGCGGACGTTCATCTCCCCGGCGACGCGGCGCACCCGCGAGTCGACGGCGACGGCGTTCGGCATCCCGTCCTCAAGCATCCGTTCGAGCAGGGCCGGGTGAAAGACGATGTCGCAGTTGAACAGGAAGGTCTCGCGGTCGAGAAAGGCGCGGGCGAGCCAGAGGGAGTAGATGCTGTTGGTCGAGCCGAAGTCGGGGTTGTCGACGAAGCGGACCGCGGGCAGGGCCCGGCAGTGGCGCCGGACCTGGTCGGCCTCGAAGCCGACCACGAGGACGATCTCCTCGACCCCGGCGGCCTGCAGCGCCGCCACCTGCAGATCGACGAGGCGCCGCTCTCCGAACGGCACCAGGCACTTGGGCAGTCCGTTGGTCATCGGGTTGAGCCGGGTGCCGGCCCCGGCCGCCAGGACGATGGCCCGCCGCGTCACCGGGAGCTCCGGGGGCCCGCCAGCTTCGAGCCGAGGCTGCGGACGGCGCGCTGCAGGAGCTGACGGTCCTCCTGCTCGAGGCCCAACCTCCACAAAAGCAGTCCGTAGGCGGCGATGAAGGTTGCACACGCGAGCGCGACACCGGGCAGGGATCCGGGGGCCGAGGCCGCAGATGCGAGCCAGGCCGCTCCGGCCGCGGCGGCGGCCGCCGCGAGCGGTTTGACCTGGCTGCGGTCGAGGGGGCGGATGCGGTGGAGTCGCCAGACCTGCAGCACCCGCAGGGAGTTGACGAAGAACATCGACAGGGTCGCTCCGTAGGCCGCTCCGACAACCCCGAATTCTGTTATGAACCAGAGATTCAGCGCGAAGTTCGCCAGCAGCCAGAGACTGTTGTTGAAGGTGTTGAGACCGGGGCGGCCGGTCATGGCCAGCAGCGGCTCGATGAGGGCGAAGGTGCCCTGGAGCAGCATCCCCACGGCGAGGACGTAGAGGATCTTCAGCCCGACCGCCAGCTGCGACGGCTCGCCCACCCATTTTTCGCCGGCCCAGCCCAGAAGGCTGTCACCAACGATAAACAAGATGGCGAAAATCGGCAGGTTGACGGTCAGCAGCCAGCGCGATATGACGACGAAGCGGCGGGCGACCTCCTCCTCCCGGCGCAGGTGGGACAGCTCGCTGACCACGGAGCTGAAAACCGGGTCGAAGGCCTGAACCGCCTTCAGCATCGAGCTGGCGACCCGGCGCGCCACCGAGTAGATCCCCACCTCCGTGAGGCTGACGAGCTTGCCGAGCATCAGCACGTCGAGCTGAGTCAGGACGGCGACCATCACGTCGGCGGCCATGACCGGCGCCGAGAAGCGGGCCATGGCCGCGACCGGCGCTCCCCGCAGCCGGGTCAGGCTCCGCCGCAGCGAGAAATGCCGGCTGAAGCAGCCGGCGGCCAGGACGCCCGATGCCGCCGCGGTGCCGAGCTGCACCCAGGCGACGGCGACGGCGAAACCGGACTGGGCGGCGCGCTGCTGCCCGGGGCTCGTCCACTCCGCCCCACCGCCGATCAGGGCGATCCCCAGGCTCCCGGCCAGCAGCAGCAGGGGGCCGGCGATCGAGAAGACGTACACGGCGTAGCGCATGATGCGAAGTGCCCGCGTCGCCGAGAGGAAGATCCATGTGGCGGTGACGAAGGGGGCGGACCAGGCGAGGATGCGCAGCGGTTCCTGCAGGGGCAGCTGCCCTGGCTTGTGGTAGAAGGCGGCGACCTGCCCGGTCGCCAGCAGCAGGGCGGCGACCACCGCGGCGCTCGCCAGGGCCCCGATCAGCAGCGAAGCGGCGAGGGCGGCGTCGATCGCGGGGCCGGAAGCGGCCCGCCCCGACTGGGCCCCGCCGCGGACCCCGCCGGCGATCAGGAAGCGCACGACGCCGCGCTGCAGCCCGAAGCGCGCCACCCGGTTCACCGTGGCGACGAACCCCCAGGCGACCGAGTAGGCTCCGACCACCTCGAGGCCGCAGAAGAGGGCGACCACGGCGAGGAAGGCGGCCCGCGACAGGCGGCCCGCCTTGCCGACGAAGGTCACCAGGGCGCCGCCGGCGAGGTCCCTGATGTCGCCGAAGGAAGTGTCGGGATCCCGGTGCGCCGCCTCTTGGTCCGTTGCCGCGGGCGGCCGTTTTCCGCTGCCCTCCCCTTCAGTCATGCGAATTCCAGCCGATACGCGGGCGCCGGCGCTGGAAGTCGATGAACCTGATGCCGCCGCAGCCGTTCAGGGTGTGGATGCGGTCCGCCCCCGGGACGGCATCGGCCTCGAGGCGGGCCACCGGCTCCTCGGCGAAGCGGTCGGGGGTGAGCTCGAGGATGCGGTGGAGGCAGATGGCGCTGCCGTAGCGCGGCGTGCAGTCCTGGGCCGGACGCAGCAGTTGCCCGTTGTCCCTGATCAGCCGCCCGGCGGGCCGCGACGAGCGCACGTCCGACTTGACCGGGTTGCCGGCGTGCTCCCGCCAGGGACCGAGAGGGCTTTCCGCGTAGTACAGGTGCAGCTCGTCGTGGTTGGAGATCCCGCGCTTGCCGATGTTGAGAAACATCCACCAGGTGCGGTCGATCTCCTCGAGGGTGGCGTCCACTCCGCACAGGCCGTCGAGGAGCACCCTTTCCCGCTCCCAGCGCAAAGGGAAGGACAGGCAGCGGTACAGCTCGACGCGCCGGTTGCGGCCGCTCTCCGGAATCATGTAGAACTCGTCATTCCATCGGAACAGGAACGGGTGCGATAGATGGAAGCTCGCCTCGAGGGCGGTCCCGGCCTCCCTGACGTTTTCCCCCTCGAGCTCGAGCACGGAGATGCGCCCTTTGCCACGGCGGTACAGCCATTCCTCGACGAAGACGAAGCAGCGCCCGTCGACCTCGACCGGGAACGGGTCGGCCCAGAAGCGGTCCCCAGGGGGAATCAAACGCCGCAACCGGCCCGGGCTCAGGCGTGCCGGCTCCGGGTCGCGCTCGTACGCGAGGCACCACTGGGGCCGGTAGAGGGTTGTCTCGACGGCGCCGCGCAGGGCGCGCCGCGCCAGCCTGAAAGCGAACGCCGCGGTCTCGAGGTTCCCGGGGCCGGCAACCTCCTCGCTGTCGGAAGCTGCCTCCGCTGACTTCCCTGGCGGTCCACCCGCACAGGCGAGGGCAGCGGCGCCCAGGTGGTGGAGCTCCCTGAGCTTGCGCGCCGGCATGTGGGCGGCCTTCCAGCAGTGGCGCTGGCGGTTTCTCCAGACCGACTTGTCGTTGGTTCGAGACCAGGAGCGGCAGATCGGATGCTTCCTTTTGTCCGGCAGCGCCGCCCAGAGGGTGGTCGCGGTCGCGGCCGCCCCCGAGACCACCTCAGCCGTTCCCGCGCCGCAGCCGCCGGCGAACCACCAGAGGCCGTAGCGAGGGGGGTGCAGTTGCCCGCGTATCCCGGCCGCCTCCCCCAGCAGCAGGAGGACGTCGAGACCGTCGCTGGAAGGCAGGGGCTCCCGCGGATCGAAGCGCTGGATCTCCACGGGGACGGATGCGGAAAGGTCAGCCATGGCGAAGGCGTCCGGGCGGATGCGGGCGCCAGCGCGGTCGAGCGCGGTGTACAAGCGCCACAAGAAGGCCGCCCGCGGCCCGAGCCCGGCGCCCATCCGTTCCGCTACACCGATCAGGCCGATCCCGGCGACCGGGGCGGCGGCGATCTCGCGGACCAGGTGTTCGACCCAGGCTACGGAGCCGTTCGCCGGCAGCAGCAGGCCGACCTTGAGCCTGGCCCCCTCCTTCACGGGCATCCCGGTTCCGCGCTCCATGCTGTCCCGCATCAGGCGACCATCCCGTTTCCAGGCATGGAGCGGACCCGGGATCCTCGAGTGTCCCGTCTCCGCCGCGGCAGGTCCCTTCCACGACGGAGCCCTCCGGGGGGAGCGGCGTCCCGGGCATTCAGGCTCCTCATTCCGCCTGGTACCCGTTCCTCGCCAGGGCTGCTCCGGCGACCCGGTCGATGGCGGCGATGTCGTCGGCGGAAAGCCTGCCGATGCTGTCGCGGTTCATGTCGCGGATCTCTGCTTCGACCCCGTGGATGCGCCACCGCGACAGCAGCGCCCCTGCCGGCAGCGGCTCCAGTCCGAGGAAGCCGGTCACCTTTCCCGCGGTTGCCTCCGGGGCCGCGGTCAGCTCCTCGTAGCGGATGCGGAGGAACCGCTCCGTATGGACGCGGTCCGCCTCGACGAGGTCGTCGGATGCCCGCCACTGCTCGGCGCACAGCTCGATCGGGTAGCGCTCCGGGTATTCGGGGTTTCCCCACTTGCCCGGAAGCGCCTTGCGCCGGATCCCCTCGGCAACAGCGTACCCGTTGCGGATGATGTAGACGAAGAAGGCAGGCTGGAAGAACTGGTGGAGAAAGGGGATCCTGGCGCTGTTGGCGATCGACTTCTCCAGCAGGTTGGGGGCGTTCCTGGGGTATAGCAGCGACCACTGCCGCTTGATCCGCCGCGCCCGCTGCGCCGCCCCCGGATCCCCGGCGAGCCGCACCCGGTCGAGGCAGCGGCACCACATCCGGTTCCAGCCGAACTCCTCGGGGCGGGGCAGTCCGTCCGCGAACCGCACCCCTTCGCTCGGGAGCGCGGCGATTCCGGGGTGGCGGGAGAGCATGCGGCTCAGCAGGGTGGTGCCGGAGTTGTAGCAGCCGATGACGAAGATCCACCGCCGGGGTTCGAGGTCGCGTCCGAGCACCGCCGCGGCCCTCCGTACCGGGGCTCTCTTGAGCAGGGCGGCTTTCAGGCGGAGGCCGGGGCCGGCGTCGGGATCGGCCAATTCAGCGGCTGCCTGCAACGGCCCGCGGGGCCCCTGCGAGCACGGACTCGAGGACGGGATGGCAGCGGTCGGCGAGGGCGTCGACGCTGAACAGGGAGCGCACCCGGCGCCTGGCGCGGTCCCCCATGCGGCGGCGCTCGCCGCCGTCGGCGAGCAGCTGCATGACCTTGCCGGCCACCTGCCGGGGATCCTCCGCGTCGGCGAGCAGGCCGGTTTCGCCGTCCACCAGAGCTTCCGGCACCCCCCCGGAGCAGGGGCCGACGCTGGCGAGGCCGAAGGCCCCGGCCTCGAGCAGGACGTTGGCCAGCCCTTCGCCGCTGCTGGTCAGCAGGAACAGGTCCGCGCAGCGGTAGAATTGCCACAGGCCGGCGGACATGGCCGGGACCTGCCCGGCGAAGCGGACGCCCACCCCCCGGCGCCGCGCCTGCTCCTCCAGGCGGGGGCGTTCCGGGCCGTCGCCGACGATGGTGTAGCCGGCTCCGGGAAAGCGGCGCTGCACGATCTCCATGGCGGCGATCGCCACATTGAGCTTCTTCTGATCGGTAAGGCGCGCGACGGTCAGAATGGAGGCGCCCGTGGCACCCCGTTCGGCCAGGGTGGGGGAGGCAGGGCCTGCGTCGGCGATTTGTTGCAGCTCCTCCGGGACCGCCGAGAAGGAGACGAAGATGCGTTCGCCGGCGACCCCCTTGGAGATGGCGGCTTCGCGCAGGTACCCGCTCGCCGCGGCAATGGCGGCCGAGCGCCGGTAGCAGCGGCGCTGGGGTATGCTCTCCAGCCTGCGCCAGGGACCTCTCCCCGGCAGCCGGGTGCGGATGTCGGTGCCGCGAATCGATGAGATTACCGGCAGGCGGCGGTCTATTCCCGGCAGGCCGGCGACCCGCGCCGCCATGCCGTTGGTCGTCCACAGGCAGTGGGGCCGGGTTGCCGCCAGGGCTCGCCTGAGGCCGCCCCAGGCGGCGAGGTAGGCCTCGGGAACGCCCCGGGGCCGCCGCATGCGGATCACCGAGAAGGGCTGGGCGCGGTCGAACGCCTCGCTCGCGGCCACGGAGCAATCCCGGGTCAGAACGGTCACCTGCACGCCGCGTCGCTGCATTCCCGTGGCGAGAGCATGGGCGTACGAAGCGGTTCCGACCGACTCGGGGGGGAAGTCGGTTCCGAAGATCAGCAGTCTGTGTTCTTCCCGGTTCAAGCATGCCTTTCCGGAAGCGCAGGATAAAAATATACGGACAGGCGGCGAGCTTTCCGGGGCTGTCTCTCGAATCCCGTTCCAGGCCGCTTTGAGGGGGTCGCCCGGCTGTTCGGACCCCTCCCCGAATGAGCCTTTCGATTCCGGCTATCTCATTGACCCGCCGTCATTTTATTGGCTTATTCAAACATGAGCCCGGGGCTGCTTCGAAAGAGGAGCGGCCCTTTATTTCACCAGCCCACGGTAGCGCTCACCGGCGCCTGGTCCATCCGGGTTGCGGCGGTTTTTCGGCCTTCTTCGAGTGTGTTTTTCACCGGCTGTCAGACCTCCGTTCCGAACCTCAGCTTCGCCCCGCCGACACGGTAGTGTGAAAGCGATCATTCTCGCAGCCGGCCGCGGAAGCCGGCTCCGGCCGCTCACCGACAGCCTGCCCAAGTGCCTGCTGCCCATCGGGGACGCCACCATTCTCGAGCGCCTTCTGCGCAATCTCGAGACCGCAGGAGTCGGCGAGGCGGTGCTGGTCTGCGGCTACCGCATGAACCAGGTTCGCCGGGCGGCGGAGGCCTACCCGGGGAGCATCGGGATTCACCTGGTCTCCAATCCCTTCCACGAGGTGGCCGACAACCTGGTCTCCCTGTGGGCGGCGCGCTCGCACATGGACGGGGACTTCCTGCTCATCAACGGGGACAACGTCTTCAGTCCCGCGGCGCTGCCGCTGCTGGCGCACTCCGATTCCCCCTGCTGCCTGATGGTGCGCCGGCGGGAATCCTGTGACGACGAGGACATGAAGGTCGCCATCGAGGGCGACGGCATCGTCCGCATCGGCAAGGACCTCAGCGCCGTCGAGACCACCGCGGAGTCGGTCGGCATCATGAGGTTCAGCGGCCGCGGCGCGGACTGGATTCGCGGCATACTCGAAGAGTGCGTCATGGCCGACGGCGCCATGCAGTCCCTGTTCCCGAGCGCCATACAGGGCATAATTGACCAGGGCCGCCACGTCAGCTACTGCGACATCGGCCGCCTTCCCTGCGCCGACGTCGACACCGCCGCGGACCTCGACCACGTGCGCAGCCAGCTGGACCGCTACACCCGGCTCGAGGCCGCGGTCGCCGAATCCGCCCCCCCGCGGGAGCCGGCGTGATCCGCAACGGCATTCTCGCTTTCGACCGGGGAGTGCGGCCGGAGCGCCGCTGCGCAGGACTGAGCCTCCTCGAGCGCGGCATCCGCACCATGGCGCGCGCCGGGATCGAGCGACTCGTGGTCCTCGTCCCCGCCGGCGCCGCGACGAAGCTGGGAAAGGTCACCCGCCGGCTCGACCTGCAGCTGAAGATCGTGTCCTGGGGCACCGGGACCGACCTCCCATTCCCGTCCGGCGAAGGGATTCTCCTCCTGCTGGGGGATTGCGTCCACCACCACACCTCGCTTTCCCGGCTGACCGGGCGCGGCCTGCAGGGGGCCGACCTCGTGGTGCAGACCAGCCCCCTTCCCCCCCGGCAGGATCCGGCTCTCCACCTTGCGGTCGAAAGCGGAACGGCGCGGCTGCGACCGCTCAACGGCGCCGGCGGTCCGGTGGCGACGGGAGCTTTTCTCTGCAGTGCGGAGGTCGGGGCCGCGGATCTGACCGCCGCGGGCACGGGGGCCGCGGACCGGGCAGCCATCCCCGCGGTGACCGATTTCCTCGCCGGCCGCTGCGCCGGCCGGAAAGTGGAAACGGCCCCGGTGTCCAGGGCCGAGCCGCTGTGGAGGCGGGTGGTCGACTCCCGCTCCTCGCGGCAGGCCAAGGGGATGCTGTTCTCCCAGGTCACCAAGGCGACCAGCGGCCCCGTATCCCGGCACCTCAACGCCCGCATGTCGATTCCGGTCAGCAAGCTGCTGATCGAAACCGGGATCTCCCCCCACCTCGTGACCGTCCTGTTCGTCATGCCGCCCGGGCTTGCCGGGGCCTGGCTGATATCGCGGCCGGACGAATACCCCGGTTTCGCCCTGGCGGGGGTGCTGTGGCAGCTGGCCGCGGTCCTCGACCGCTGCGACGGGGAGATCGCCCGGGTGCAGCTGTCCGAGTCGAAGTTCGGCGCCTGGTTCGACACCCTGACCGACAACTTCGCCTACCTGTGCGCCTACCTCGGATTCCTGTTCGGGATTCAGCGCATCTACGGAGACCAGCCCCTCTATCTATACCTTGCCCTCTCCGCGGTCGGAGCCCTGTTCGTCATTCTCGGTGTCATGTACACCTACGCCCTCAAGACCCGCAGCGGGTCGCTGCAGAAATACCTGGTCGGGTACTCGAGGGACGTTCCCGACAGCGAGAAGGGTTTCATGTATCGCCTTCTCGAGCCCTCCGCCTTCATTGCCAAGCGCGATTCCTTCTCCTTCGTGTTCCTCGTCTGCTGCCTGGCGGACGCCTTCGCCGTCCTCTACTGGTACACCGTGGGCGGTCTCCACCTGCTGGCCCTGGGGGTGCTTATCTCCCTGCGCAAGATGCTGAGCGCCCACCGCCTGCAGGTCGAGGGCGCACCGGGGTACGAGGAGCCGGCTCCGTGAAGATCCTGCGCCTGCTGCTGCCGGGATTAGGCCTGCTGCTGCTCGGTTACCTCGTCGGCACTCTCGGCCTGCAACAGATCCTCGACAACCTCCTGGTGATGAGGGGGTGGTTCCCCGCCGTCCTCGGGCTGGCCCTGCTGTGGCACGTGACCAACTCCATCGCCTGGGGCTTCGCCTTCCCGCCGGACGCCTTCCGGCCGCGCCTGCGCACCCTGTTCATGGCCAAGCTCGCCGGCGAGGCGGTCAACCAGCTGACCCCCCTGGCCAACCTCGGCGGCGAACCTGTCAAGGCTTTCCTGCTCAAGCAGCAGTCCCCGGTGTCGCGGTCCCTGGCCGCGGTAGTGGTCAACAAGACGGCGCAGATCTTCACCGGCCTGATGTTCACCCTGGTCGGCCTCGGCCTCGTAGTCGCCCACTGGGACCTGCCTCAGGCCCTGCCGCTTCCGGTCAAGGCCGGCCTCGCCGGCCTCGGGCTGCTGGCCGCGGTGTTGACGGCCGCCCTCTATCTCAAGCGCCGCAGCATGTTCTCGTCGCTGCTGGCGGTCTTCCGGGCGGTCGGCCTCGGCCAGTTCGCGGCGCGCCAGATGGACAGCGCGGTCCGCACCGACGCCAGCATCGGCCGCTTCTACGGGGAGCACAAAACGCGCTTCGCCCTGGTGATGTTCTTCCACGCCCTCGGCTGGATGCTCGGAGCCTGCGAGACCTACCTCATTCTCGAGGTCCTCGGAGCGGGAACCGATTTCGAGATCGCCTTCCTGATCACGGCCCTCACCGTCCTCATCAACAGCCTCTTCTTCTTCATGCCGTCCAACATCGGCGTCCTCGAGGGAGGGGGGGTGTTCCTGTTCATCACCCTCGGACTCAACCCGGCTCTCGGACTCTCCCTCGGCATCGTCAAGCGCATGCGCAAGATCATCTGGATCTCGATCGGCTGGCTGTTTCTCACGTACCTCGGCCGCGCCGCCAGCGCCTCGGTTCGCGTCCACCTCGGCGAAGACCGGGAGTCCGCCGCCGGGACGGCGGAGGGGCTCGGCGGCAACCTCGCCCCGCGGTAGCGATGCCGGCGCGTCTTCTCTTCTGGCTGGTGGCGCTCGCCATGTCCGGGCGTCCGGGGTCGGCCTCGGGGCCGGAGCCTCCCCGGGCACCTTCTGCGGCCCCCTGGTCCCTGGAAGCACTGGTGGCGCGCGCCCTCGAGGAGAACCCGGAAGTCGCCGAGGGGAGATGGCGGGTGCGCGGCGCAGAGGCCCGTCTCGACGAAGCCCGGGCGTCCGGGCTGCTGCCGAGGCTGCGGCTCGAGAGCGCCTCGGGACTGGCGCCGGACGCCGAAGGTGACGTTTTCAACCCCCCGCAGGACACCACCGGGTTCCGTTCCCTCGGGGTCTTCAACCGCACCGAGCTGCAGTTCGTGCAACCGCTCTACACCTTCGGCTACCTGCGCAGTCTGCGGGAAGCCGCCGCCGCCGGGGTCGAGGTGGAGGAGTCGTCGCTCGCCGGCGTCGAGCTCGACGTCGCCCTGCAGGTGAAGGAGCTGTACCACGGCCTTCTCGCGGCCCGGGATCTCGCCGCCCTCGCCGAACGTCTGGGTGAAGAGCTGCGCACGCACCGGGAGGGGGTGTCGCCGGACGATCCCTCGATTCCGCTGTCGGCGCCGTACAAGCTCGAGCTCGCCCTGATCGAGCTGGAGCGGCGCCGGCGGGAAGCCGTCGACCAGGAGGCGCTGGCGCGCCGGGCCCTCGCCTGGACCGCCGGCCTCCCGGAGGATGCGCCGCTGGAGCTCGAGCAGGAGTGGATCGAGCCGGCCCGGTCCGAGGTGCCGCCCCGGGATTCGCTGTTCGCCCTCGCCTTCGGGAAGCGGCCCGACTGGCGCCGGTTGCGGGCGGGAATCGCCGCCAGGGAGGCTGTGCAGGAGGCGACCGCCAAAGCCTACCTGCCGCAGTTGTTCCTGACCGGGGGGATGCGCTACGCCGTCGCCCCGAATCGCACCGACCAGCGCAATCCCTTCGTCAAGGACGAGTTCAACTATTTCAACGGCGGGGTCTTCCTCGGGCTGCGGCAGTCGTTCGAGTGGGGACTGCTGAAGGCGGAAGCGGCCCGGGCGCGGGCCGATCTCTACCAGTTGCGCGCCAAGGAGAGGGGAGCGGTCCAGGGTATCCGGCTGGAAATCGAGCGGGCTTTCGCCGACTGGGAGCGCGCTCGGGACGGACTGGAGTCGGCGCGGGAAGCGCGCAGCATCGCGCGCCGCTGGCTGCGGACCGCCCGCGACGAGTACGAGCTCGACCCGGGGCAGGTAAAGGAGCTGGTCAGCGCTTTCGAGGCCTTCGCCGGGGCGGAGCAGGGGTTCTACGAGGCGGTGTACGAATTCAACATTGCAGTCGCCCGCCTGGAGCGGACCGCGGGAATGACCTCGTCGTTCGAATGACCGTGACAGCCGTGGATTCCCGCCGTCGCTCCGGCCTTTTTGCCCTCGTGTACCCGGCACTGCGCAGGGGGGCCGCCCTTTGCGGAGCCCTCGCCCTCTGTTGCGACGTCGCCGGGGGGCAACCGGATCGGGCCGCCTGGGTGGAGCTGCGAGAGGACCTGGCGCGGTTCAACGCCGCCCTCGCCGATTCCACCGCCTCCCTCGACGGCTTCCTCGACGAATTCGCCGGCCGCCGCGTCGATCACGAGCGCTTCACCAGGCGGGTGTTCCGCGACTACTGCGAAGAAACCCTTGAGGAGTACGGCAAGTTCATGTCCGAAGAGAAGCTCGAGGACTTCGTCGCCCGCCACGAAGAGCGCCTGCAGGGGAAATTCCGCGCCTACTGGATTTCCGCTCTCGCCGCCTGGCTCCGCGAGGCGCCGATGGCCTCCCTTCACCTGGTGGAGATCGACCAGGGCGGCAGCGACGCCGAGGTGGAGGTCGCAGCCGAGACCGGGCCCGGCCGGGAGCCGCTCTCCCTGACCCTGAAGCTGCGGGCCGAGGGGCGGGACTGGCGGCTGGTCGACGTCGAGACCGGGGACGGGAGCGCCAGCAAACTGCTGCGGGGACGTTTCGAAGAGATCCTGGAAAAGGAGTACTCCCTGCCGGTGCTCGAGGCGCGCATGCGGCAGCGGCCGTACGTCGTCCTCGAGGATTTCTCGACCACCGAGTCCGGCCGCGTGCCCGAGGGCTGGGGTTGGAGAGACAAGGACCGCGACAAGCCCAAGCCGTACGCGGTGCTCGCGGCCGGCGATCAGCGCTTCCTCGCGGCCCGGGATTCAGGCAGCTCGATAATCATCCTCAAGGTTTCGCACTGGAATCCCCGGAAGTTCCCGATCCTGACCTGGTGCTGGCGGGCCGAGTCGCTGCCCCCGGGAGGCGACGAGCGCTACGGCCCCACGAACGACAGCGCCGCCGGCCTCTACGTCTTCTTCTCCCAGAACTGGCTGGGCATTCCCCGGCAGATCAAGTACGTGTGGAGCACGACCCTGCCGGAGGGGACGGTCGACCGCCGCAAGCGCTTTGCAAGACCCTGGTTCTTCGTCGTCGAGACGGGTGCGGACAACCTCGGGCGCTGGGTGTTCGAGCAGGTCGACCTGCTCGCCGACTACGACCGCGTCTACGGGGGGGAACCGAAAAGCCGGACGCGCGGTCTCGGCATACTGACAGACGCCAACTCCACCCATTCCTACGCCGAGGCGCACTACGCCGACCTGCGGGTGTGGACGCGCGAGGCGCTCGAGAGGGGGGAAGTGCGCAACCACTGCGAGTGCCTGCCCGACCCGCCCCCCACGGCGGGCCGGGGACCTGCCGAGACGGCCGCGGGCCGGGCCGCCCCGGGGCCATAGAGGGGGTTTACATGTCATCGAGAATGCTGCTGTTGCTGCCCGGCCTCGTCCTGGCCGCCTGGACCGCCGGGGGAGCGGAGGAACCGGCCGGAGATGCGGCGGAGCCGGGAAACGCCATCGCCTTCCTGGAGGCCCAGGACCGGGCGGTCCGCGACATACTGGCTGCGAGCCCGTCAGACAGCCTCTCCGCCGAACACCGCCTGCGGGTGAAGGAGCGCATCAACCTCGCCTTCGACTTCGTGGAGCTCGCCCGCCTGTCGCTGGGGGACCACTGGGAGGGGCGCAGCGAAGCCGAGCGGACCGAGTTCGTCGAGACCTTCCGGCGCATCGTCGAGGAGCGGAACTTCGACAGCTTCGTGCGCTACTACCGCGAGGGGGGCATCGAGTACCGGGGGGAGGAGACCGCCGGCGGCCGGGCAACCGTCGAGGCCACCGCCCCGCTGCGGCGCGAGCGCGTCCCCATCACCTACCACCTGCACCGGGTAGACGGCGGCTGGCGCATCTACGATCTCGCCATCGACGGCGCCGGAACCGCCGCGGGCAACCGCCGCCAGTACGCCCGCTACATCGAGCGCCACTCCTTCGAGAAGCTGCTGCAGCGGCTCAAGAGCCAGCTCGAGGGCCTGTCGGCCGACTGATCGGGAAGCGATGCGCGTCAGCTACGAACGCATAGTCCATTACGTCTATCACCACCACATAGGCATCATCCTGGTGGCGTTGGCCCTGTCGCTGGCAGCCGGCAGCTTCGCCGTGCAGCTGCGCATCAAGGCGGATTCGGCCGACCTGCTGCCCGACAACTACAACAGCGTTCGCGAGCTCAACCGCATCAAGGAGCGGGTCGGAGGCATCGGTCCTTCGATGGTCATCGTCACCGGCAGCGACCTGCAGCGCTGCGTCGACTTCATGCTCGTCCTCGCCGACTCGCTGGAACGCAACCCACTGATCAGCTCGGTGATCCGCGGCAAGAGCACCGGGTTCTTCAGCCGCAACCGCCTGCTCTACATGGAGACCGGGGATCTCGAGGAGATCCGCCGCCGCGTCGAGGACCACGTCGAGCTCGAAAAGCTGAAACGCTCCCCCCTCTACTTCGGGTTCGGGGAGGAGGACGCAGAGGGGGATGGCCTCGATTTCAGCGACATCGAGCGGAAGTACGAGGGGCACCAGGCCAGCGGCCTCGAGAAGGATTTCTACCTGACCGAGGAAAAGAATGGGGTGATCCTGCGCCTGTATCCGACCGGGGTGATAACCGACATCGAGTTCACCCGCCAGCTGCGCCGCAGCCTGGACGAGACCATCGCGGCGATCGACCCGGCCCGTTTCCACCCCGACATCCAGTGCGACTACCAGGGCAGCTTCAAGAACGCCTCCCAGCAGTACGAGGTCGTCGTCGACGATCTCAAGTCTTCGGCGATGCTGGCCTTCGTCGGGGTTCTGCTGCTCATATCCTTCCACTTCCGCCAGGTTTTCGCGCCGATCTTCATCATCGTTCCGCTGCTGATGTCGCTTGCCTGGACCTTCGGCCTGACCAAGGTCGTCATCGGCAACCTCAACCAGATCACTGTCTGCCTGTTCGCGATCCTGTTCGGCCTCGGCATCGATTTCGGCATCCACATCTTCGCCCGCTACCGCGAAGCCCGCCGCCGCGGCATGGGCACCGAGGACGCCCTCGTCGAGACCGTGGTCCACACCGGCAGCGCCCTGACGACCACCGCGGTCACCACCTCCGTAGCCTTCTTCTCGCTGCTGTTTTCCGATTTCAAGGGGTTCTCGGAGTTCGGGTTCATCGTCGGCACCGGCATCCTCTTCTCTCTCGGGGCGATGCTCGTCGTCTGTCCCGCCTTCATCGTGCTCGCCGAGCGCCTGGACCTGATCCGGCTGCAGCAGAAGAGCGTTCCCGTCCACCTGCTGCGCATGGGCCGCTATCCTTTCTCGATCGCGACGGTGGCTCTCGGGCTGGCCGCTACCGCCTATTCCCTCTACCACCTGAACGACCTCCAGTTCGAGTACGACTTCAAGAAGCTGCGTCCGGAGCTGCCGCGCTCCGGCCCGCAGGCGACGCTTCCCGAGGATCTCAAGGAGACCCGCTCCCCGGCGATCGTTCTGACCGAGAGCTTCGAGGAAGCGACGGAAGTGGTTGCGGCCGTGAAGAGGATCAGGGCCGCCCGGGGGGATTCGTCGACCATCCGCTCGGTCAAGAGCGTCTACAGCGCCCTGCCGGCGGACCAGGAGGCCAAGCTCGCGCTGATCGCCGACATCCGCGCCCTCGTCGAGGGCAACGAGAAGCTGTTGAGCGAAGGCGACCGGGCCCGCCTCGATTCCCTGCGGCAGTACCTGGAGGTCGAGCGGCTCACCCTGGAAGATCTGCCCGAGGACCTTACCAAGAGCTTTTCGAGCAAGGACGGCGACATCCTGTCGTTCGTGATGATCAACGCCGCGGTTCCTCTCCGCGACGGCCGCAACGCCATGAACTTCGCCCGCGAGATCAAGGAGATCCGCACCGGGGAGAGCACCTGGCACGCCTCGAGCGCCCACATCATCTTCGCCGAGATGCTCGAGCTGATGCTCGACGATGCGGTGAAGGCGGTGGTGGTGACCCTGCTCGTCGTCTTCGCGGTTCTGCTTATCGATCTGCGCAACCCCGTCGACACCGTGCTCGTGCTGACGCCGTTGCTGACCGCCCTGGCCTGGGTGACCGGGTTCATGTACCTGCTCGACTACCGCGTCAACATCTACAACATGGTCGCCTTCCCGACGATCATCGGCATGGGTATCGACAACGCCGTGCACATCTTCCACCGCTACCGCGAGTCCGGGAAGGGCTCGCTGCGCCTGGTGCTGCGCACCACCGGAGTGGCGCTGGTTGCGACGACGATGACGACGATGGTCGGGTTCGCCGGGCTGGTGCCCGCCCACCACCCGGCGCTCTACTGGATCGGCACGGTTTCGCTGTTCGGGCTGGGCTGCTGCTTCGTCGCCGCGGTCACCCTCTTGCCGGCGTTGCTGCAGCTGCGCGAGGGCAGGGCGTGAGGCGGAGCCCCGCCGGCGGGGAGGCCGGGGGTGCAAAAAAGAAACCCGGCCGCAAAACCCGGGCCGGGTCGGTTCTCGTTCGGCTGCCGCCTGCCCCGGGGCAGATTGCCCGCAGGCGACAACATCCGATTTTTGATCTGCTGGCCGGGAAACCCGGTCAGTGCAACCGTTCAGTGAAATGTGATGGAGCGGGAGACGGGACTCGAACCCGCGACAACAACGTTGGCAACGTTGGGCTCTACCAACTGAGCTACTCCCGCCCGAAACTCGACAACCCCGCCCGAAAGGGGCTCGAACACCCCAGTCCAAGCGATTCAAAGGAGCGATGAAGGTAGAGATGAGGCCCGTACCAGTCAAGAAATCACCGTGCCGGAGCGCCGCCCTGCTGGTGCTGTGCTCGTCGGCCCTCACCGGGCTGGCCTGCCAGCCGGGTGGACCATCCCCCGAGCGCCTGCAGGCGCGCTGGAACAACAACCAGGGCGTCGTCTACATGGACCAGCACAACTACGTGCGCGGCCGCGAGCAGTTCGACGCCTCCGCGGCGGCGGATCCCACGTACGCGCTGGCACGCGCCAATCTCGGGATCGCCCTGTTCAGCCTCGGCAAGTACGACTCCGCCCTGGTGGCCCTGGACGAAGCTCTGGCGCGCGACCCCGGTCTGCTGCACGCCCACTACACGCGCGGGCTGATCTTCCACGCCCAGGGCAAGGAGCACGAGGCCGCCCTGGCGGCCTTCGAGGCGGTTGCCGCAGCCGACGACGACGATCCCCTGGTGCACTACTACCTCGGCCGCACCCTCGCGAAGCTGGAGCGCGGCGACGAGGCGATCGCGGAGTTCGAGCGGGCCATCGAGCTCGACCCGAACAGCGTTTCCGCCCACTACGCCCTGGCCCATCAGTTCCGGCTGCAGCAGCGCACGGAGGAATGGCGCCGGACTCTCGAGAAGTTCGACCAGCTCAGCCGCGCCGGACACGAGGGAGTCAGCTCTTCCTACCAGGGCCAGGGGAAGTACGCCGAGGCGCTCGCCGACGGCAGCTACGCAGGCGAAACGCGAGAGGCCCCGGCCGCGGCGGTCTCCTTCGAGCTCCGCCAGGAGGCCCCGGCGGGAGACCCGCCGCTGGCGGCCGCGGCGGTCCCGGGGATCGGAGGCGAGGACAGGCCCGGCCTGGTGGTCGCCGAGGCGGCGGGTTTCAGCCTGCTGGCCAGCGACGGCGAGAGGTTGAGCGCCGACGACCGCTGGAGCTTCCCGGTACCTGTGGAGGATGCCGCCGACCTTGCCTTCGGCGATTTCGACGGCGACGGCGACCCCGACATGGCGATCAGCGCCGCTGCGAGTCTCGGAGCCCTCAACGACAACGGCCGCTTCGGGGAGTCGATCCCGCTCGGCGGCGCTTTTTCGCGGTCGGTGCCTGCCGACGTCGACCACGACGGCGATCTCGACCTGCTGCAGTCGGGAGCCGGGGGCAAGCGCCTGCTGAGCAACGACGGCAGCGCCGCCTTCGAAGACGTCACGCAGGCGGCCGGGGTGGGGGACGGCCCCGGGCGGGAAGCGGTCTTCTCCGACTTCGACAACGACCGGGACGTCGACTTCCTCGTCCTCCTCGACAGCGGCGGGGTAGAGCTCTACGAGAACAACCGCGACGGCACCTTCTCGGACCGCGCCGCCGACCGCGGTCTCGGAGGGCTTTCCGGCGGCCGCAGCACCACCGCAGACATCTGCGTCGGCGACCTGTCCCCGGACGGGCGCATCGATATCGCTTCCGTCTCGCCCGGTGGAGAAGTCCACCTGTTTGAAAACAGGGGCGGCAGACCCGGTTTCGAGCGCAGGGAGTCGGGGAAAGCGCCTCTGGAGGAGGCCCGCGGCATACGCGCCGCCGACGTCGACAACGACGGCGACCTCGACCTCGTCGCCTTCGGAAAGGGCGGCATCCGCTTCCTGCAGCGCACCGGGGGCGGCTTCCGTCCGGCCGATGCCGCCCTGCGCGCCGCGGGAGCGGCCGGGCTGGTCCTGCTCGAGGACTTCGACGGCGACGGCGATCTCGACGTCTGGTCCGACGGGGAACTGCACGCCAACACCACCGCGGGCGGCAGCTGGATCCGCGTCGGCCTCAGCGGTCTGAACAGCAACCTCGACGGTTTCGGCGCCAAGGTGGAGGTCAAGACCCGGAGCCACCAGCAGAAACGGGAGCTGCGCGGGGGCAGCCGCTCGCCGTCGAGCCTCACCTTCGGCCTGGGAGCGGCGGACTCGGTCGAGTTCGTCCGCATCCTGTGGCCGAGCGGGGTCCGGCAGACGGAGCTGGCGACGGCGGGGCGGCAGCGGCTCGACCTCGTGGAGCTGAACCGCAAGGGGACCTCCTGCCCCATCCTCTACGCCTGGGACGGCAGCAGCTTCCGCTTCGTTACCGACTTCCTCGGGGGAGGCATCATCGGCTATCTCACGGCGCCGGGGGAGTACTACACCCCCGACCACGACGAGTACGTGCGCATCGGGGAGCTGGTGCCCAAGGAAGGCCGCTACGTCCTGCAGGCGGCCAACCAGCTCGAGGAGATCATCTACCTCGACGCCGCCGAGCTGATCGCCGTCGACCATCCCCCCGGCCTCGAGGTGCACCCGAACGAGCGGCTCCTGTCGGCGCCGCCGTACCCGGAGTTCGAGGCCTGCGCCCTGGCCGGGCTGCGGCCGCCCGCGGCCGCCCGTGACGACCGCGGCGACGACATCCTCGGGCAGCTCGAGCATGTCGACGACGACTGGTACGACGGCTTCGAGCGCCTGCGCATTCACGGGTACGCCCGCGAGTACTCGCTGGTTCTCGACCTCGGCGACCTGTCGCGGATGAAGCGCCCGGCGCTGCTTGCCCACGGCTGGGTCGACTACGCCCACTCGACCTCGAACTGGGCAGCCGCCCAGGCCGGGGTGCAGCTGTCCCCGCCGCGGCTGGAGATTCCCGACGGGGCCGGCGGCTGGCGCACCGCCATCGCCGACATGGGGGTCCCCGCGGGACTGCCGAAGCGGATGCTGGTCGATCTCTCCGGGGCCCTGCCGGCCGGGGTCGGGCAGGTGCGCATAACCACCACCGCCGCCGTCTACTTCGACCAGATCCTCGTCGGGGATATCGCGGAGGCAGACGTCAGCGTTCACCGCCGCGGCTTCGAGGCGGCGGACCTGCACTGGCGCGGCTACCCTGAGCACACCTCGATCAAGGGGACGTTCGCCTTCCGCTACCACTACGACCGTCTCGATCCCTACACCGACTGGGGCACCCACGCCGGGGCCTTCACCCGGTTCGGCCCGGTGTCCGACCTGCTGGGAGAGGTCGACGACCGCTTCGTCATCATGGGCCACGGGGACGAGCTGACCATGGAGATCGCCGCGAACGCCTTTCCGCCGCTGGGCGAGGGCATGAGCAGGACCTTCCTGTTCTACTCCGACGGCTTCGGCAAGGACATGGACTTCCACAGCGCCGCCTCCCTCACGGTCGGGCCGCTGCCGTTCCACGGCATGAGCAGGTACCCGTACCCGGCGACCGAGTCCTACCCGGCGAGCCCGGAGCACGTCGAGTACGTGCTGGAGTACAACACCCGGCGCGTCGCCGGCTACTACGAGTAGCCGGTCGGCGAGGAGAGGACCTTCGGGGATGCTGAAATTCCTGCTGCTGATCGCCATCGCCTGCACGGCGGTGTACGGCATCACCCTGGCGGCCGCGGTCAGCCTGTTCAGCGACGATCTCCCCAACATCGACGAGCTCGAGCGGTTTCAGCCCAAGCGGATCACCAAGGTTTACTCCGCCGACGGCCGGCACCTGCGCAACTTCCTCGAGGAGAACCGCGAGCTGCTCAAGGGGTACGAGGAGATCCCGAAGCGGATGGAAGAGGCCCTGATCGCCATCGAGGACCGCCGCTTCTACTCGCACTGGGGCATCGACCTGCGGCGGATCTTCGGAGCGGTGTACGCCAACGTCGTTTCGCTCGATCCGACCGCCGAGGGGGCGAGCACCCTGACGCAGCAGCTGGCGCGCAACCTGTACCGGCAGGTCGGCCGCCAGAGCGGCAGCGGCACTTTCGAAGAGGTGATGGCGACCTACGCGCGCAAGATCCGCGAGCAGATCACGGCCGTTCACGTCGAGCGCCTGTACACCAAGCGCGAGATCCTGACGATGTACCTCAACACCGTCTTCTTCGGGCACGACGCGCACGGCCTCAAGTCCGGGGCGCGCCTCTATTTCGACAAGGAACCGGCGCAGCTGGCGGTCGAGGAGTGCGCCCTTCTCGCCGGGCTGCTGAAGGCCCCCAACTACTACAGTCCCATGGTCGATCCCGAGCGCGCGACCCGGCGCCGCAACGAGGTGCTCTCGCAGATGATGCGCTCCGGCAACCTGACCGAGGAGGACGCCCTGCGGCTGCAGAAGCTGCCGGTGGAAGTGCGCAAGCGGAGGCACGCCGAGACCTACGGCCTGGGCCCCTACTTCGTCGAGCACGTCCGCCAGCAGCTCAACCGCGAGTACGGCCGCTCCCTCTACCGCGACGGCTTCACCGTGCACACCACCCTCGATTCGCGGCTGCAGCGGATCGCCGAAACCCTGTTCGTCACCGAGATCGGCAAGGTGCAGGAGAGGGTCGACAAGTCCATGGGGTCCCGGCCCCACGGCCCGGGAACGCCGGATTCCGCCCTTGTCCAGGCCGCCTTCGTGGCCATGGATCTGGCCACCGGGCGCGTTCTGGCCATGATCGGCGGCCGCGACTTCAGCGACAGCGAGTTCAACAGGGCGACCCAGGCCCTGCGCCAGGCCGGCTCCTCCTTCAAGCCGTTCGTCTACACCGCGGCTTTCGACAACGGGATCTTCCCCATCGACGTGTACGAGGACAACGCCATCACCATCGTCGATCCGGTCACCGGAAAGGTCTGGGATCCAGAGAACTACGACCGCAAGTTCAAGGGGCCGATGACGCTGCGCGACGCCTTCAAGCAGTCGCGCAACCTCGTGGCCCTGAAGCTGGCGATCGAGGTAGGTCCCGAACGCGTCGTGCAGTACGCGCGCAACATGGGGATCACGACCCCGATCCGGCCCTTCGAGTCGATCGGCGTCGGCACCAGCGAGGTCCTCCTTCTCGAGCTGGTCGCCGCCTTCGGCGTGTTCCCCAACAAGGGGGTGCTCGTCCCCCCGGTCGTCGTCGAGCGCATCGAGGATTCCGAGGGCAACCTCGTGTACGAGGCCTCGGCGATTGCCAAGGAGGTGCTGCGCCCGTCGGTGGCGGTGCTGATGACGGACCTGATGCGGTCGGTCATGGACGAGGTGGGCGGGACCGGCCGCGGGGCCCGCACCCGCTACGGCTTCCACTCCCCGGCCGGCGGCAAGACCGGAACCACCAACGAGTACGCCGATGCGTGGTTCATCGGCTTTACCCCGCACCTGGTAGCCGGGGTCTGGGTGGGGATGGACGACCCGGCCCAGACTCTCGGGAGGCAGCCGGGATCGCGCGCCGCCCTCCCTTTGTGGGCCCACTTCATGAAGGAGGTGTACGACACCGTCCCCGAGTACCGGAAGCGCCGCCGGAAGGGCTTCGATTACCCCGAAGGGTCGGTCACCTCCCTGCAGGTCTGCGAGGACAGCGACCGCCTGGCGACGCGCTACTGCCCGAGAAAGTCGGAGGAGCTGTTCATCGCCGACGGAGTCCTGCCCGAGCGCTGCCCCCTGCATGGAGGGGCGGGGCGGCGGAAGCGGGAGCACCGGTTCTGAGCATGCCCGGTTTCGGGAGGCTGCCGCCCGGCAGGGCAGCGGTCCGGAATCAACGGCTGCTCCCGGGAAGCCCCTCCGGGGGAGCGGGAGACTTCCGGTGCAGCGACTGAACGGGGAACAGCTCGCCGAAGAGCTGCGGGAGCTCTACGAGCAGGTGCCGGCGACCTGCTGCGCCAGTTCCGGGGAATGCTGCTTCCTGACCGAGAAGGAGATGGAGGAGGGGTACGCGACCATGTTCCCCCTCTACCGCGCCGAGTACCTCAACATCGTCCGCTGGGTGGGGGAGAAGTTTCCCGGGGAGAAGCGCGAGGAGCTGCTGGCGGCAACCGAGGAGCGGCCGCGGCGGTGCCCGTTCCTGGCCGGGGACAACCGCTGCTCGATCTACCCGGTGCGGCCGCTGATCTGCCGCACCTACGGGGTGATGACCCCTTCTGCCATTGCCGAGGCGGTCGAGCGCCACGAGGGGGAGGTCCCGGAGCGCTGGCTCAGGGGGTTCGCGATCCGCGAGGGGGGCATGGTCTGCCCGCGGGTCATGGTGACGCAGCCGGAAAAGCTCGCCCGCCACGCCAGCAACCTGATCACCTCGGCCTACGAGCGCGCCCTCGTCCGCCTGGGAGGAAAGGTCGAGCTCGTGGAAGGGGAGGAGCGGCAGAAGCTGATCCGCCGGCTGATCGGGCGCCGGCTGCCGGAGCGCTGGACCTGGGGCGGCTTCAACGCGCTCCGCTCCGCACCTCTCGAATGGATCAGGACGAACCTGGGGAAGTACTGGAACAAGGCGGAGTTCCGCGGCCCCTGACTTTCAGCACGTGGGAACCGCCGGTGCGCTCGATGCCGCGGGATTCACGCCGATATCTCCGAACCCGCAGCAGCGGCCGGTGGGCTCGATACAAGGGCCCACGGCGATTCATCCGGACCCGGAGGACAAAAGCGGGCACTGGAGCTTGCCGGCGGCGGGTGTGAGGTATGCCCCGGGATCGGTCCCCGAGTCCCATGACCGAGTCCTAGGAGGCGACCAGCGAGCGCAGCACCCGGAGGTTCTCGACGTCCTCGGCCAGGTCTTCCCCCTTGGGGGTCTCGATGATCACCGGGATCTCCTGCAGGCGCTCGTCGTTGACGACGTGGCGGAACCCCTCCAGGCCGATTTCCCCCTCTCCGATATGCTCGTGGCGGTCGACGCGGGAGCCCAGCTCCCTCTTGCTGTCGTTGGCGTGGATTATCCTCAGCCGCCCGAGGCCGACGATTTCGTCGAACTGCCCCATGGTCGCGGCGTACTCACCGGCATCGGCGAGGGGGTAGCCGGCGGCGAAAAGGTGGCAGGTGTCGATGCAGGCCCCCATCTGTCCTTCGTTGTCGACCCGTTCGATGATCCAGGCGAGCTCCTCGAAGCGGTGGCCGAGGTTGGTGCCCTGCCCGGCAGTCGCCTCCAGGCACAGGCAGACCTCGTTGTCAGGTACCTCCTCGAAGACGCGGTTGAGGTTGGCGGCGATGCGGTCGAGTCCGGGCTCGACCCCGGAGCCGACGTGGGAGCCCGGGTGAAAGACGAGGTTGGGAATGCGCAGGAGGTTGCAGCGTTCAACCTCGGTCACGAAGGAGCGCAGCGACTTCTCCTCGAGTTCGGGATCGGGCGAGGCGAGGTTGATCAGGTAGCTGTCGTGGGAGCAGGCCACCCCGATCCCGGTGGTCTCGATCGCCTCGAGAAACTGGTCGACCTCGGCGGCGGCCAGCTTCTTGGCGCGCCACTGGTTGTTGGACTTGTTGAAGATCTGGACGGTGTCGCAGGTGGCCTCACGGCCGCGCTCGATCGCCCGGAACACCCCTCCCGAGATCGACTGGTGGGCTCCGAACAGCATGGTCAGAACGGCTTGAGGACGGCGAGGAGGACGATGGCGATCATCAGCACAGCCGGGATCTCGTTGAAGACGCGGTAGAACTTCTGCGTCCGCCTGTTCTGCCGGCGCTCGAAGTCCTTGCGGTAGCGCGCCATCATGCCGTGCAGCCCCCCCAGTGCGAGGACGAGCAGGAGCTTGAGGTGCATCCAGCCCCCGGTGCCGGGAGCGCCGTAGCCGGTGGCGGCGATCAGCAGGATTCCGGTGACGAAAACGACGATTCCCGAAGGGTTGACGATGACCCGGAGCAGGCGGCGCTCCATCGTCTCGAAGGTGCTGTAGGCCTCGGAGTCGACGGCGACCCCGGTGTGGTAGACGAACAGCCGCGGCAGGTAGAGAAGCCCGGCCATCCAGGCGATCACCGAGATGAAGTGGATGGCCTTCAGCCAGAGGTACCAGGGAACCAGGCTCTCGATCACGTCGTTCCCACCACGGCGACCGCCTCGACCTCGACCAGGAGACCGGGCACCACCAGCTGCGGGGACATCACCGTCGCGCTAGCCGGCAGGCGCCCGGGAAAGGCGGCGGCGCGGGCGTCGTTGTATTCGCCGTAGCGCTCCATGTCCGTCAGCCAGGCGGTGATCTTGACGACGTCGTCCAGAGTGGCTCCGCCGACGGCGAGCACCGCGGCGATGTTGGCGAAGACCTGGTCGGCCTGGGCGCGCATGCTGTCGCCGCCGACGATGCTGCCCCCGGGGTCGAACGCCACCTGCCCGGAGACCCAGATCGTGTCTCCCACCTGGACCCCCAGGTCGTGGCTGAGGTTTGCGGCCCAGGTCCAGCCGGGTGGTCGCAGGGAGGTTCTGGCAGTCATGCTTCGCTCACTCCGTTTTGAATTCGCAGGGGCAATCGGGGGGCCGCCCGAGCCGGGCAACGCCCTCCGGGGATGCGGCCCAGTATCATTCAAAATGCCGGCTTCCCTGTCAATTGACCCGGCCGTGGGGGCGGCTTAGGTTGGCGGCCATCTGACTCAATCCCTCGAAGAATGCCCATCCCGAGCTGACCGCCATGTTGATCAGGGACGTAAAATTCTACATACAGCCCGACGGCACCCGCCGCCGAAGCGTCGCGAACGGAGGCATGGGAACGATCGAAAAGGTCCCTCCCGGCCTGTCGGGTCTGTTCACCCACTCCGGCGGCTTCCGCGACGGTTCGATCCGCATCGACGAAGACCTGATCGATCCGGGCGCCCTCTGCCTCCAGTACACAGCCGCCGAAGAAAGCCCGCACTTCAAGTCGACCATCCGCCTGGTCACCGACGGCGATTTCGACGCCTACGCCGGTTTCGGCAGGGGTTTCCACGCCGACGACCTCGAGTGGGCGGCCAAGGAGTTCAAGGTCAGGCTGGCGCCGATGCTGCTCGGGGTCGACGCCTTCGACCGCGAGTTCATCTGGCAGCGGCTGTGGTACGCGCAGCGCTTCTTCTACACCGGCCGCGGCGTCGTCGACATGGTCGACCGCATGCTCTGGAACCTGGCGAGCCGCTACGCCTGCATGCCGGTCTACAAGCTGCTGGGAGCCTCGCGGGAGCGCATCCCGGCGTACCGCAACATCGGCGGCGACACCATCGACGACCTGGTCGCCAGCGCCCTCAAGGTCAGGGAGGACGGCTTCGTCGGCTGCAAGGACCACTCCTACCGCGGTGTCAGGGGGAACACCGAGCTCGGGACCGAGCTGCGCCGGGCCCTCGGGGACGACTTCATCCTGCTCCACGACCCGGTGGAATCCTACACCTGCATGGAGGCGATCCAGATCGGGCGGCAGCTGGAGAAGCTCAACTACACCTGGATCGAGGAGCCCCTGCAGGACTACGACATCATGGGGTTGAAGAAGCTGTGCGACGCCCTCGACCTGCCGGTCCTGACCTTGGAGTGGATCGGCGCCATCGGCGGCCAGCCGTTCAACACCGCTCCCTACCTCGCCCTCGGGGCCGCCGACATCGTGCGCCAGCGCGGGGTGGGCATCACCGGGTCCGTGAAGCAGGCCCAGCTCGCCGAGAGCTTCGGCGTCCGGGTTCACGGCGGCGACCCCAACACCATCCTCGCCAACAGCAACGACCCGATCTTCGAGGCGGCCGGCGGCGGGCTCTCTCCACGCCCGGCGGACGACGAGCTCGACTGTCTCGGCACTACGGTCGTCGAGGACGGCTGGATGTCGATCGCCTGGAAGCCGGTGCGGCCCCCGGAACCGGACTGGGACGAGATCGAGCGCACCTCGGTCGCCGTGGTGTAGTCCCGCTCAGGCGGGAGGAGGGGTGCGCTCTTCGCCGCCCCTGATGCCGACGCTGTCCCCCATCTCGCGGTAGTCGACCCCGGAACGGCCGTTCCAGTCCCACATCACCTCGCCGTCCTTCAGGGTCAGCTCGCAGACCAGACGCCGGTCCCCCTCGTAGCGGCCCTCGAACGAGTCGAGGTATCCGAAAGAGCCCTCGAGCATCCGCAGCACGGCGATGTCGGCGGCCGCCCCGACCGCAAGGTGGCCGTGCTCGGGCCGGCCGATAACCCGCGCCGCGTCGACGGTCGAGGCCTTGATCACGTCGTTGAGGGGCATCCCCATCACCAGGCATTTCGACATGGTGGTCGCCATGTCGAGCATTCCGATGTTCATGCTCATGGTGTGAAGGTCGGTGGAGATCGAATCGGGCCAGAACCCCTGCTCGATGCAGGGAACGGCGTTGGCCCAGACGAAGCTTCCCGCCCCGTGCCCCAGGTCGAACAGCACTCCCCGCTCGCGCGCCTGCCACAGGTAGGGATAGAGGTTGCCGTCCCCGCCGCGGATCGGAATCGGGCCCCGGTACATGTGGGTGCTGATGTCGCCGGGCCGCAGGCGCTCGCCGACGAGCTCGTAGTAGGGCCGGGTGCGATGGAAGAAGCCGAAGTCGACCATGACCGGGAGGCCGGCGCGCCGTCCGGCATCGAGGGTGCGGTCGACGGAGGTCCAGTCCGGCCCGCGGTAGTGGGCGGTCTTGATGCCGACGACGATATCGGCGTGCTCGCGCGCCATGGCCGCGGTCCGCTCCGGGTCCATGTCGGCGGTGTTCTGCTCGGTGCTGTCGGTGGCCATGCCGAGACCGGCGATGTTGACGAAGGCGTAGGCGCGGGTGTCGAAGCGGTCGATGACGCGGTGGCGGAAGTCATCGAGGTTGCGCCAGCCGGCCGATCCGGTGTCGGCCATGGTCGTGACCCCGGTGCGGAAGCTGAAGCCGTCCGGCAGGACGCTCTTGTCCCCTGCCCAGGCATTGCGGTTGCCCGGGGTGGCGTAGAGGTGGACGTGGACGTCGACGAGCCCTGGGGTCACGTAGAGCCCGGAGACGTCGATCGTTCTGCCGGCCTGCGAGGAGGGGATTCCGGCCTCTACGGCGGCGATCCTGCCGTCGCTGACGGCGACGTCGGCAAGGGTGTCGATGGAGTTGGCGGGATCGATGACGTGGCCGCCGGTGAGCAGCAGGTCGAATGGCATGAGGGACCCTTTCGTTGAGCGTGATGCTGCTAACGATAGGCCGGCGCTCGAGGCCGTTCCAACGCATCATGCCCGCCATCGGATGAGCTGACGAATCACCCCACCTTGTTTCTTCCCGCCGGGCCGGGGGCGAATCCGCGCGGGGTCAGGCGAAAGTACCGGGAGTTCCCGGCGCCGTCGGGACGCTGCCAACCGCCGTCGGGCGGTAGCCCGGGATCCGCGGCTGCGCGGCGCTCGATCCGCGTCGGACCGGCGTCCTGCGGGTTTCGTCCCGGCGGCCGGGGCGTGGCGATCCGGCGAAGCTTCGGTTACGATTGCAGCGATACCGGGCCGGCACCTGTTGTCCCGGTCCGGTATCGATTCGCGGATTCGGCGGGAAACGGCAAAGGGATGGAACGGGACCCTACTCGGCGAGCGACGGATTCGGCAGGATGGTCGCCTTGACGCACTCCATGGCCATGGCCTTCCGGGTCGCCTCCTGCACCCCCTCCCGGGTGAAGGGAAAGACCGTCTGCATGCGCCGCCAGGGGAACCGCTCCCGCGCCCGGTGCAGCATGTCGACCCCGAGCGGCAGGTCGCCCGCGGTTATTCCCCAGGAAGCGACGATGGTCACGTCCTTGGCGCAGATGCGGTGCCAGTTGGTGGCGACCGCCCCGGCGTCGGTGAACTGCCCCATTTCGACGTAGGTGCCGCCGTCGCGGAGCATCTCGAGGCCCTCGGGGCCGGCCGAGGGATGGCCGGCGCAGTCGATCGCCAGATCGGCCCCGAACCGGGCCCCGAGACCGGCGAGCTTCTCGCGCACCGCCTCGACGCGGGCCCCGGATGCGGGGTGGTCGTCGAGGCAGACAGTCGCCGCCGCGGAGAACTCCCGGCAGAGGGCGAGTCGGGGCTCTTCCGGGGCGCCGATGACGACGATCGGTCCGGCCCCCATCTCGCGCGCCGCCGCCACCATCAGCACGGCGATCGGTCCGGCCCCCTGAACGACCACCGCGTCGCCGTAGCCGAAGCCGCCCACCGAGCGCGCCCGCCCGAGGGCGCGTATGCAGCAGGCGAGCGGCTCGGACAGGGAGCCCTGCATGCAGGTCATGTCGTCGGGCAGGCGGTAGATCTTGGTCGCCGGGAACATGTCGAGGTCGACGTAGACCATCTCCGCCCAGCCGCCCCACAGGTGCGGCGGCTTTGCGAACGGGATGTAGCGGCCGTAGTAGGTCGGGTTGAGGCACTTGTTGGCATGGGCGGGGTAGTGGCGGCAGTAGTGGCACTCGCCGCAGGGCATCAGCGGCGGGATCATGACTTTCGCGCCCACCTCGAGCGGCTTGCCCATGTAGTCGGCCTCGAGGCCGGAGCCCTTCTCGGCGATTACGCCGGCGACCTCGTGCCCGAGGGTGAAGGGCCAGGGCAGCGGCTTCGGCCAGTGACCTTTCAGGATGTGCAGGTCGGTGCCGCAGACGCCGCAGGCCCCCACCTCGATCAGGGCGGCCCGCTCCGGAACCGGGGGCCGCTCAACGGACTGGATCCGCGGCGGCGCTCCGGGGCCGTCGAAGGTGGCGACTTCTACCTCGGTCGCAGCCAATGGATGAGAGCCTTCGCCATCGGGGCCGACTGTGTTCGGTGCCGCTCAGCCCGCCGGGATCACCGGCAGCAGCAGGTGCGACGGGTTGGCAGCGTCGTGGTGGACGGTCTGCCTCGCCCTGCGCATCTCGGTGTCCTTGCCAAGCTCGTTGCCGGTGTTCGGGTTGCGGTCGAAGCGCGGGAAGTTCGACGACGAGATCTCCAGCCTGATCCGGTGCCCGGCGCGGAAGAGGTTGCCGGTCGCCGAGAGGTCGATCTCGTAGCGGTAGATCCGCTCCGGCTCGAGCAGGGACTCGCTCTCGAAACCCTCGTGGAAGCGGGCGCGGATGATGCCGTCGCACAGGTTCATGGCGTAGCCGGCCGGGGAGACGTCGACGAGCTTGGCGGTCCAGTCGGTGTCGCGGCCGTCGGTGGCGGCGAACAGCACCACTTTTATCGGCCCGGTCACTTCCATCGCCTCCCGCAGCGGCGCGCTCGTGTAGCAGAGCACGTCTCCCCGCATCTCCACCGGGCGCTGATCGTAAGGGCCCCAGGGGACGATGTGGGGAGAGCAGCAGTTGTTGCCCCCGTTGGTCTGCACCGGGTGCTCGGGATCGTAGACGTACCGGTCGGGCGGCTCGTCGCCTGGGGCCTGCGGGGAAAGCGACCCGTCCCCGAGCAGGGTGTTGGCGCTGCCCCGCGAATGGAGGTGCCACTTCTGCCAGTCGGTGCGCGCCAGCGGCCACTCGTGCTCGTCCCGCCACTGGTTGCTGCCCATGATGAACAGCCGCAGGGGCGGTTCGCCGGCGACGCCGTTGTCGATCCCCTTCAGCCAGTAGTCGAACCAGCGCAGCTCCAGGCCCTCGAGGTCGACCATCGAGTCGGCCCCGAAGTCGATGTCCCCGGTCCTCGTCGAGGTGCTCAGCGAGTGCGGCCAGGGGCCGACGATCAGCTTGCTCCGCCTCGCCTCGGGAGTGGCCCCCTGCCGGCGCAGGCCGTTGAAGCAGACGAAGGTGTCGCGCGCGTAAAGGTCGTACCAGCCCCCCATGTTGAAGGCGGGGGCGCGGATGTCGGCGAATCGCTTCTCGACGTCGACCGCCTTCCAGTAGTCGTCGTAGCAGGGATGGTCGACCCAGTCCTTCCAGAACTGCATGCGGCGGCCGGCCAGCTCGTCGATGCCGGCGACCGGCAGGCCGCGGAAAGCCTCGGTCCAGTTGTGGTAGTCGATGTCCTGGGCGGTGCGGCCGTTGGTGCGCATGCCCCAGGTCATGCAGACCCCCAGCTGCAGGGCCCCTCCGGGGTGGACGAGGCCCTGGTAGAAGTCGGCGCAGATGACGCGCGGGGCCATGCAGGTCAGGTGCTCGCTGGCGTGCACGGCGCTCTGCCACTGGACCAGGCCGAGGTAGGAAGCCCCGGACATGCCGATCTTTCCGTTGCTCCACTCCTGCCTGCCGATCCATTCCTGGGTGTCGTACCCGTCTTCGCCGTCGGGGTGAAAGGGGTAGTAGCCGCCGTCGGAGTCCCAGCGGCCGCGGCAGTCCTGGGCGACGCAGACGTAGCCCCGGTTGGCGAGGCTGCGGGCCTTGGCGATGAGGCTGTTGTTGTCGTACGGGGTGCGGATCAGCACCGTGGGAAAGCGCCCGGGAGCGCGCGGCCGGTAGATGTCGGCCGACAGCCCGACGCCGTCGCGCATCGGCACCTTGAGATCGAGTTGCAGGTCGACGTCGTAGGTTTCAGCCAAGGATCTGTCTCCCGGTTGGTCGGTAGCAGCGGCGGGCGACCTTAGCGATCTTTTTTGCGGATGTCAATCAGGTGAAACCGCTGTTTCCCGGCACAGCTCCCGCGTCATGCGGCCGCCGCATTCCCTGCCCTGGAGGCTCGCTTCCTGCCCGGCATGGAATCCTGACGGCCACCGATCCGGGACGGGCTTGCGCCGGGGCGGCCCCACTGCAAACAGGTGAATGAAATGGACCCTTCCTGTCTCGAGCACTGCCTGACCGAAGAAGAGCGGCTCGCCTTCGAAAGGGACGGCTACTTCCAGGTTCCCGGCGTGGTTCCCGCCGACCTCGTATCCCGGCTGGAGGCGGCGACCGACCGCATCGAGCTGCCCCCGGACCCTCGCGAGTCGTACCTGCTGCTCGATTTCATCGGCAGGGACGACGTCTTCCTCGAGCTTCTCGACTGGCCGCTGACCTTTCCGAAGGTGTGGGGGATCCTCGGCTGGCACATCCAGCTCTATCACTCCCACATCGTGGTGACGCCGCCGCTTTCGGAGGAGAACCGCCGGCTCGACAGGCGGCTCGGCTGGCACCAGGACACCGGCAGGCTCAACATCGAGCTCGAGGGGAATCCGCGCCCCCGGGTGTCGCTCAAGGTCGCCTACTTCCTCACCGACACCTCGCAGCCGCACCGCGGCAACTTCACCGTGGTGCCCGGGAGCCACCTGCGCAACGAGCTCGAGCTGCCCCGGGACGGCTCCGATCCCCCGGGGGCGACGGAGATCCGCGCCAGGCCGGGGGACGCCGTCTTCTTCGACCGCCGGTTGTGGCACGCGGCCGGCCGCAACCGCTCGAACATCACCCGCAAGGTGCTTTTCTACGGGTACAGCTACCGCTGGCTCAAGCCGCGCGACGACATGACCGTGGGCCACTACATGGAGCGCTGCGATCCCGTCAGGCGGCAGCTGCTCGGGGCCGGGCCGACCGGGGGGATGGGGTTCACCTCCCCGAAGGAGGAGGACGTGCCGCTGCGGGAGTGGATCCGCGAGAACTTGGGAGAGGAGGCGGTAGCCGAGTAGCCGCGGGATCCGTCTACTGGAGAGACCAACCATGCCCGACCTGACACGCCGGGAGAAGGTCTGGCTCGAAGTCTGCAGGCGGACCGTTGCAGAGCAGGCGCTCGGAAGCCTCCGGTCCGTCGCACGAAAATCAGCTGGAGCGGATGCGGTTTCGCTTTTAAGGGCCGTGCTGCATTCGTCCTGTCCAGGTCCAGAAACACGCAATGCTTCCTGTCCTTGACCGTGAAAACGGGCGCGGACTTCCGCATTTCTTCGAAGGTACAGGCTGAACCCCCGATGCTCGATTCCCGCAAAGTTCTCCGCGACGTCTACGGCTACGGCGAGTTCCGCCCGGGCCAGGAAGCCGTCATCGAGGCTGTCCTCCAGGAGCGCGACTGCCTGGTCCTGATGCCCACCGGCGGAGGCAAGTCGCTGTGCTACCAGGTACCCGCCATGGTCCGCCCGGGCACCGGGGTCGTGGTTTCGCCGCTGATCGCCCTGATGCAGGATCAGGTCGCGGCGCTGCGCCAGGCGGGGGTTGCCGCCGCCTTCCTCAACTCGACGCTGCCCTGGTTCGAGCAGAAAAAAATCGCCGGCGACATGGCGCGGGGCATCCTGAACCTGCTTTACCTCGCGCCGGAACGCCTGCTGCAGGAAGAGACCCTGGCCTTGCTTCAACGCTCGTCCGTCAACCTGTTCGCCATCGACGAGGCGCACTGCGTATCGCAGTGGGGACACGATTTCCGCCAGGACTACCTGGGGCTCGACGTGCTCGCCGAAAGGTTCCCCGGTGTCCCGAGGTTGGCGCTGACCGCCACCGCCGACGCGCGCACCAGGACGGAGATCGTAGAGCGCCTGCGGCTCGCCGATCCGGCGCGCTTCGTCAGCGGTTTCGACCGTCCCAACATCCGCTATTCGGTGCGCCTCAAGACCAACGCCAACGCCCAGCTGTCCGGTTTCCTCGACGACCACCAGGGCGAAGCGGGCATAGTCTACTGCCTGTCGCGCAGCAAGGTGGAAGCCACCGCGGAACTGCTGCGCGACAACGGCCATGGCGCGCTGCCCTACCACGCCGGGATGCCTGCGGAAACGCGCGCTCGCAATCAGGAGCGGTTTCTGCGCGAGGAAGGCGTTGTCATCGTCGCCACCATCGCCTTCGGCATGGGCATCGACAAGCCGGACGTGCGTTTCGTCGCCCACGTGGATCTTCCGAAGAGCGTCGAAGCCTACTACCAGGAGACCGGCCGCGCCGGACGCGACGGCGAACCCGCCGAAGCGTGGATGATCTACGGCCTCCAGGATGTCGTCCGCCTGCGTCAGATGGTGGAGGAATCCGAGGCCGACGAGCAGCACAAGCGGGTCGAGCGCACCAAGCTCGACGCGCTGCTGGGCTGGTGCGAGGTCACCGTGTGCCGGCGCGCTGCCCTGCTGCGCTACTTCGGCGACGAGCCGCCGGATTCGTGCGGCAACTGCGACGTCTGCATCGCGCCGCCGAAGACCTGGGACGGCACGGTCGCCGCGCAGAAGCTGATGTCGTGCATCGTCCGCACCGGGCAGCGTTTCGGTGCCGGCCATGTCATCGATGTGCTGCGCGGCAAGGACACGGCCAAGGTTCGCCAGCACCGCCACGAGCGCCTGTCGACCTACGGCATCGGCGCCGATCTCGGCGACGGCCAGTGGCGTTCCGTCCTGCGCCAGCTCGTCGCCGGCGGCTACGTGAGTTCCGATCCCGGGCGGTTCAACGCCCTGACGCTGACCGCGGCGTCCAAACCACTGCTGCGCGGCGATGCGTCGTTGACCCTGCGCGAAGAGACGAAAGCCGCCAGGAGCGAACGGACACCGGCGAAGACCCGCGACGACGACTTCGAGATCACCACCGCGGACGAGGCGTTGTGGGAAGCGCTGCGAGAGACCCGCCGCGCGATGGCCGACGAGGCCGGCGTGCCCCCTTACGTCGTCTTCCACGACACCACGCTCAAGGAGTTCGTGCGCGGCCGGCCGGATTCGCCCGAGGCGATGCTCCGCGTGCACGGGGTCGGACAGGGGAAGCTCGAACGCTACGGCGAGGCGTTCCTGGCAGTCATCGCCGCGCATCCACCGGCGGAAGTGCCCGCTCCAGCCACCACCGCATAAAAACGGTACACCAGTGGAAGCAACTGGAAGCAACTTTCGGCCTTTGGTGGGTCAGGCGATGGTGGCGGGAAATTTCGTAGAATTGGGGAGAAATGATTCAACCCGGAATGCTTGCTGACTCCGCCCTCAAAGGGCACCTTTGGGAAAGCACCCTTTCACGTATCGGAGCATGGACATGGGACTGACCGAAGAACAACTGACGATGTTCGGCAACGACGGCTTCCTGCTGCTGCGGGGCATCCTCGCCGACAGCGACGTCGACCCCGTCATCGAGGAGTACGAGGCGCACATCGACCGGCGGGCGAACGAGCTGCTCGCCGAGGGGAAGATCGGCGACCGGCACGCCGACGCCCCGTTCGAGAAGCGGCTCGCCCTGATCAACGACCAGTGCGCGGAGATCTACGCCGACCTCGACATATACCGGCTGCGGGGGAAGGCGTCGTTCGAATTCCTGCTCAACGACAACCTGCTCGATCTCGTCGAGCCCATCGTCGGGCCGGAGATCATCTGCAGCCCGATCCAGCACATCCGCGGCAAGCTGCCCCACGGCACCACGAAGGGGGGGGACGGCCACGTGGCGCCCTGGCACCAGGACGCCGGCGTGACCTGGGAGGAGGCGGATCCCCACTTCATCCTGACGGTTTGGCTGCCGATGGTCCCGGCGACCCCGGAAAACGGCTGTCTCCAGATCATTCCCAGGGTGCACAGGACCGGGCTGTGGAAGCACGAGACCATCCAGGGCAAAGGCACGGTTATCGCCGAAGAGGCGATGCCGGACGTCGAGCCGCTGACCCTGCCGATGGAGAAGGGGGACGTGCTGCTGATGAGCAAGGAGATCCCCCATCGCTCGACCCCGAACAACACCGACACGGTGCGCTGGAGCATGGACCTGCGCTACCAGAAGACCGGCACCCCGACCGGGCGCCCGTTCTACCCGGACTTCGTTGTGCGCAGCCGCTCAAACCCGGACTCGGTGCTGACCGATCACGGCGAGTGGGCGCGGATGTGGGAGGAGGCCCTGGCAGCCGAGGCCGCCGGGGGCTCGAAGCATCACCGCTGGGAGGTCGTGCCGGCCAGAACGTAGGCGGCACCACCCGTCGACCCGGTCCTGGCCGGGGTCAATCGTCGGCCCCGTTGAACTCCGGGGGCGGTCCGGCATCCTCGTCGAGGGGGTACATCGGCCGCGGGATGCGCCGGTACGGCAGCGACCTGAGGTTGGCGCTGGTCCCTCCCGGCAGGTCGACGGCGACGATGCGGGCGGCGATCGACTCGTAGTGGACGCGGAACCCGTTCGGGGACTTGCACACCACCAGGTCGAAGTCCAGCGGTTCCAGTCCCTGGGCCCGGAAGACGCGGAGGCCCACCCACATCACCGGCCTTTCAGTGACCATGACGCGGTGTCCGCCCGCGGCGAGCACCGCGGTGAGGCCGGCCTCCCCCGGAATTCCCCCTTCGTAGGTGAAGTTGCCGTCGCCGAGGCTCACAACCCTTGCCTCGACCTCGAACGGGGCGTGGCGCTCGCTGTCGATGGTCCCCCCGAGCGGCAGCGTCAGGGTTGCGCCGACACCGGCCTCCGCGGCCATGGCGACGGCAGGGGCGTCGACGATGGGAACCAGGGCGCGCTTCGAATAGCGGTGCTCGAACAGCCCCCGGAGGACGGCGTTGCTGTCCCCTGGCGCGCCCGACGCGGTCGAGTCGGCGGCGTCGGAGAACACGGTGAGCCCTTCGGTCTCCTCGGCGAGGCGGATCGCCTCGGGCAGGGGGGTCAGGTCGGCCTGCATGTCGGCGCGGTGGCGCCACATGAAGCGGGCGAGCCGCAGCGCTTCCCGCCGCGCCCGCTGCGGATGGCTGTCCGTGGTGACGACCACGTTGGAGCGCAGGTGGGGAACGTCGGTGAACGGGTTGCCGATGTTGACCCCCGCGGCCAGGCAGGCGCCGGTTCTCTCCAGCATCTCGCAGTGCCGGACCGCTTCCCCGAAGAGGCCGGTCGCGGTGATGAGCTCGTCGCCGCGCACCAGCATCGGCAGCTCGATGCGGGCGGTGGTCGGGCTCACTTCGCCGTCGAGGAGGCGCAGCAGGTTGCGGGCCGCCCGCTCTCCCGTGGAGACCATGTCGGTGTGGGGGTAGGTCAGCAGCAGGTTGACGATGTCGATGCTGTCGAGGAGTCTGCCGGTGAGGACGGCGTGCAGGTCCATCGGCGCGGTTATCGGCTTTCCGGGTCCGAGGATCTCGCGCACCCCGGCGGCCAGCCGGCCCTCGGGATCGTCCTCGTCGACCCCGGCCATGGCCCCGTGCAGGAAGAGAAAGGCGCCGTCGGCGTCGGCGTGGTCGCCCACGGAAGCGAGGATCTCTTCGAGCAGGCGGTCGAGGTCGGCGGCGGCGACCGGCCCCCCGGTGGCGTCGCGGAAGGCGTGGACCGTCGGCACAAGCTCGATGTCGCCGCGGGCCTCGAGCACGGCGATGCCGCCGGCGGTGGCGCTGTCGGTGCCGCGGAGCTGGTCGAGGATTTCCCGGCCGCGGCGGATCTGGAAATCCTCGTACCGGGTGAGCAGGGGGTTGAAGCTGCCGACCTCCTCGTAGAGGCCGGCGATGAGGACTCGTTTCACGAGGCGCGTTTCACCTTCGGTTCAGTGGGCGGCCGGCCGCGGCGGATCTGCCCAGTGACCGCCCGGGTCGCTGCCGCTGACGACGACCCCCTCGGAGTTCCAGTTGTACTCGGCGCGCACCTCGGCGGCGGCGTAGCGCAGGGTGAGGCCGCAGCGGCGGCGGTCGGACAGGTTCGGGGCCGAGCCGTGCAGCAGCAGGTCGGAGTGCAGGGATATCTCGCCCGCCTCGAGCTCGACGTCGACCACCCGGTGGCCGAAGCGCTCCGCCTCCGGCACGGTCTGGTTGAGGATGTTGGCCTCCGACTCGGCGCTGCGCACGAAATCGAGGTGGCCGTGGAGATGGGAGCCGGCGACGAACTGCATGCAGGCGTTTTCGCGGTCCGCCCTGTCGACCGCGAGCCAGACGGAGACCGTCTTCGAGGGAGAAAGGGGCCAGTAGCTGGCGTCCTGGTGCCAGGAGACGCGCTTGCCGTCGCCTGGCATCTTGCAGAAGAAGTGGGCGCCCCAGCAGATGAAGTCGCTGCCGAGGATGTCGCCGACGTACGCCGTGATGCGCCGGTCCCTGAGGAGGTCCCAGACGATGCCGTGCTTGATGTGGGCCGAGACGATCGAATAGCTGTCGGCCCCCTGGCACTGAGCTTCCTCGAGCCAGCCGTCGAAATGGGAGCGCAGGCGGCCGATCTCGGCGTCGGAGAACACGCGGAAGGGCAGCAGGTACCCCTCGAGGTTGTAGGATTCGAGCTGTTGCGCGCTCAGCTTCTCGCCGGCCGCGGCCGGGGCCGGGTGAAACCGCAGGTCCCTGTCGAGGGCGGCCAGCTCCTCCTGGGTGGGAAAATGGCGCTGGGTGGAATCCCAGAAAGTCTTGCTCACGTGCTCATCCTCCTTGGCGAAGCGCGCCAAAATGCCGGCCCTGCGGACAGAGGCGGTCAATCGGGGAAGAGGCCGCGGCGCAAGCCGACATCAGCCGTTGCCGCCCCAGGCGAGGGCCCCGGCTTCGGCGTGGGTCAGCCCCAGGTCGGCCGCAGGCTCCTCGGCGCCGCTCTGCCTCCAGGCGCACAGCACCTCGATCAGCTCCGGCAGCGACGCCGTGGTCAGGATCCTGCGCCGCGTCTCCGAGTTCCTGCCCAGGTCCTTGAAGTAGAGGGCGAGGTGCTTGCGGGTTTCGAGCACCCCGACCCGGTCCCCCTTGTAGCGCGCCATCAGCTTCAGCTGCTCGATGGCGAGGTCGATGCGCTCCGGCAGCCCGACGTTCCTCCTGCCGGCGAAGATCCAGGGGTTGGCGATGGCGGCGCGCCCGATCATGACGCCGGCGCATCCGGTCTGCTCGCTCATGGCGAAGGCGTCCTCGCAGGTGTGCACGTCGCCGTTGCCGAACACCGGCACGCTCGCTGCTTCCACTGCCGCGGCAATCCAGCCCCAGTCGGCCCGGCCCTTGTATTTCTGTTCCACCGTGCGGGCGTGGACGGCGATCGCCCGGGCCCCGGCATCCTCGCAGCGCTTGATCACCTCGACGATGTTGACGGAATCGGCGTCCCAACCGATGCGGGTCTTGACCATGACCGGGACGGAAACCGCCTCGACCGCGGCGCGCACGGCGCGGTACATACGGTCGAGGTCGCGCAGGTAGGCGGCGCCGCATCCCTTGCGCAGGATCTGGGGCACGCTGCACCCGAAGTTGATGTCGACGAGGTGGCAGCCGCGCCTCTCGAACTCGCCCGCCCCTGCGGCGATGAGGTCGATGTCGTTGCCGTAGATCTGGGCGGCGAGCAGCGACATCCCGGTGCGGTCGTAGATCCCGGCGTCCGAGAAGTCGAGCAGCCTGCGGGTGCGCGCAGAGTTCTCCCCGATGACCCGGCAGTTGATGAACTCCACCCCGACGGTGCGCGCCCCGAGGCGGGCGCAGATCAGGCGGAAGACCCAGTTGCCCACTCCCGCCATAGGGGCGAGGGAGAGGACGGGCATGTCCGGGCGCAGGGGGCGTATCTCATGCGGGCCGATCCGGAAGCCGGGCCCCGGCTCGTTTCGGGGCGGCCCGGAAGGCGCTGGCGCCGGGGCTGTGGCGAGTGAAGGGAGGGACATGGTTTCTGCGGGCGGCCGCCGAAGGCGCCAGGGGCAGCCGAACGGGATCAGCTTCCCTGTTGCGGCTGCAGTTCCGCGGCCCTGGCTTTGGAAGCCTCGGCTTCGGCGATCATCCCCTTGCGCTGGTAGAACATCGACAGGCTGGTGTGGACGAGAAAGTCGCCGGGATTGAGCTCCGCGGCGCGCTTCGCCGAGTCGAGAGCGGCGTCGAAATCCCCGAGCTTCTCCCAGACGTGGGCGAGCGCCTGGTGGACGTCCGCGAAGTCAGGATCGATCTCGAGGGCCCGGCGAAAGGTGTCGGCCGCGGCCTCGAACTCCTGCCGGGCGTAATGGTCGAGACCGGTCTTGTAGAGGGAAAGCTTGTCGGATGCGGTCATTGCCGGGGTTCCGGGGCCAGCGCCATGAGTTGCTGCCGGATCTCCTCGAAAACAATGTCGGAATCGGCGTTGCCGTCGACGGTTATCAGCCTCCCGAGGCACCGGTAGCGGGCGATCACGGGACCGGTCTCGTGGTGGAAGGTCGCCATGCGCTCCCGGATCACCTCCTCGGTGTCGTCGGGGCGCTGCTCGAGGCGGCCTGCGACCTCGCCGGACGGGGGGCCGTCGAGGTGGAGGTTGTAGATCGCCCCGGTCATCGGATCGACGCGGCGTCCGGTCATGCGGTGGATGACCGCCTCGTCCGGGACGTCGATGAAGATGACGCCGTCGAGCTGCAGCCCGCGGCGGTCGAGCAGCTCATGGAACGAATCGACCTGGGGCAGGGTGCGTGGGTACCCGTCCATGACGAAGCCGTTGCCGGCGTCTTCCTGCGCGAGGCGCTCGGCGACGAGCTGGTTGACGTGGTGGTCGGGCACGAGGTGCCCGGTCCTCATGTAATGTTGGACAAGGACCCCGAGGTCGCTTTGCGAGGCGACGGCCTCCCGGAGCATGTCGCCGGTGCATACCTGAAGGATGCCGAAGTGCTCGACAAGCCTTCTGGCCTGGGTCCCCTTACCGGAGCCAGGGGAACCCAAAAGGATCAGACGCAAAAAGCTGTTCTCCTGTAGTGGATCGGGTGGCTGATTTTCGGCGAGGTTGGTTGAGGCGGGAAGCGCCGCATCTGCAGCAGTGGAGTTAATGCGGGCGGAAACGAATCACTGTATCTAACCAATCGTCCGGGGTTTTGCAAGCCCGAGCTCCCTCTTCAGATTTCCGGAAAGTCTCGTGGGAGGGGCGGACCCCGGCGCGTGGTCACGGAATTGCCCTGTTCCGCGCGGGGCCTGCCAGCCTACCCCTGTTGCGGAGAGGCACCGTAGTACCGAGGAAGCCGGGTAATGCCGGTGGAGGGAAGGGGCCTTGGTTCGAGAGCAGCGGAGGACAGGACATGGGGACTGGCGAAAGCCTGACAGCTCCGGGAAAAGTTCAGAGACTCCAGACGACGCTTCGAACGCGAAGGTGTGAATGCCGCCTGCGAAATCGGGGAGTACCGGGACAAGGTCACGCAAGTCGACGTGGTCGGCTTCAGGCAGGACGGCAGCACCGATATCGGAGAATGCAGGTGGGGGGCAGTGCGGTCGGCGGCGTCCTTGGCCGGGGAGCTGCAGAAAAGATCGAGGACTGTCCGAACCGCCGCGGTGCTGCGCTGCAGGGCCGGGTCTTTACGCGCCGGAAACTGGGGACAGGCAGGTCTCTGGCAAACGGCAGCTGCCACTCACTCGAAGCCCTGCACCACTGCAGCGTACAGCGGATAGACCGATAAGGAGCCCGAGTCTCCCACCCGGGGCCTGCACCGATTAAGGGAATGTTTTCCAATATGTTACGCCGTAGCCCCCCCGGGGCGGCGGAGGCGGAAGATTTTGCTTGCTCGAAGTGTCCGATTGTGGTACCCTATCCCACAATTCCGCGTCCGACACGATCATGGGGGCCGCGATCCGGCCACCGCCGTCGCGCCACGGAAGGCCGTCGACTCCACCCATGACCAGAAGCTCCGTATACTAACCTCTCAGACAGGAGGAACTCTTATGAGAAAGCCGATCCTGCTCGCAGCAGCGGGCCTTTTCGCCTTCAACTCCGCGACCATAGCCCACGATCCACCGGAATTTCTGGCTCCGGTCTGGCAGTGGCCGGCTGGCGCCGTGCCGGTACTCGATGCGGACATGTCGGAGTACGACATCGTCCCGAGGGAGTTCTGGCTCCTGCCAGAGGACCTCATTCAGAACTACGACCAGGCGGAGGCCAGGGTCGCCCAGGGCGAGACGGCCGATCCTGCGAGCTGGGACATGCGTTTCCTCATGAGCTGGAACGACGAGACGAACCGCATCTACTTCGCCTACGAAGAATACGACGACTATGAGACTTCCACCCCCCACGACAATTTCGAGTTCGGTCTCGACGCCGACCACTCGGGGGGCAGCATGTGGTTCGACGGGACGGACGAGGAGAATAATCGCGAGCGGGGCCGCCACGCCCAACCCTTCCACTGGTCCTTCAGCGGGGGTTGTGGTACTACCCATCGGGGGGTCTTTGGCTGGACTTGGTTCTGGATGACCAATGCGGACTGGTACGACGCCCCGAGATATACCGACCACGCGTTCGAGTATACCGAGGGAGAGCCCTGCAGCCTCGCGCCGACCAGGAAGAACGTCGAGTGGTACCAGGTCTTCTGGGACGACTTCAACTGGGCGGATCCCGACGCGCCCCTGCACGACTTCGAGGCCGGTGAGATCATCGGCGCGCACCCCCGCCTCAAGGATTTTGATCACAACGAAGAGAATGACGACACTGAGGATGTGCCTCCCGGAACGGCAAGCAGGTGGGTGCTCTCGGCGCAAGGCGCCGCGTTCGGCGACGCCGATTTCTGGGCCGATTTTCAGCTCATGGAGGTCGCTGATGACTTCCCCTCCGCGGTCGAGGAGGACAGCTGGGGCCGGATAAAGGCTTCAGTGGCCAGGTAGAACGGCTTCCAACGAACACCAGAAACAGGGGGGGGCTGATCAAGCCTCCCCCTGTTTTTATGTGCGCCATCCCGCTCGGACTTGTCCTCCTCGTCTCCGGCGCTCTCCTCGGTGGCTGCGGGGAGAACGACGCCGAGATGAATCGGCTGTTGGAGCAGGGAAAGGGTCATTACTGGAAAGGGGAGCACGCCTCGGCGATCGACGTCCTCGAGAGGCTCGCCAGGGATCGACCCGATGACCGGGAAGGCCACCTCTATCTCGCCAAGTCCTATCTGTCTCTTGGTCGGCACCAGGAGGCCGAGCGCCAGATCGAGGCGGCCATGGCACTCGCACCCGACGACGCCAGGTTCTTCGAGCTTCTCGGGATCATCCACACTGCGCGGTTCACTTCGAAACCGTACACCGAGACCTGGCAGCGCCACGGCGAAGACGCCATCGCGGCTTTTCAAAGAGCGATTGCCCTCGATTCACTGAGGCCCGGTCCCTACTACAACCTCGGCATCATGTACGACTACCTGGACAGCACTCGACTGGCCACCGAGGCCTTTATCTCTGCCCTGAGAGCGGACTCCACTGTCGCCCCCGCCCACAAGAAACTCGGCCTCATCTACCGGAATCAGGGTCTTCGGCAGGAAGCGATATCCCCTCTCGAAAAAGCCGTGCATTACGCTCCCGACGATGCGGAGTCCTACTTCAACCTCGGAATGGCCTACGGCGACATCCGCGATTTCGACAAAGCGGTCGCCAGCCTCGAAAGAGCGGCTGAACTCAATCCCATCGATCACAAAATCCAATATACTCTGGGCACTATGTACATGCGGCAAGGCCACCAGGAGAAAGGGCGGCGCCTTGTGGAAAGAGCCAAGCGCATGCGCCAGCTGCTCGGCAGACTCCACGCAGAGGTTACGCCGCCGAGGTACGGAGCCGTTTCACTCGGCTCGGCGAAGGATCACTACCACATGGGCCTGGTCCACATGATGGCGGGACGGCTCGATAAGGCCATCCCCGAACTCCGCCAATCCGCCGAGATCGATCGCGACCGCAAGGACCCTCAATCGGCGCTGGGCATGGCGCTCCTCGAAAGCGGCAGGGCGGACGAAGCCGTCGTTCCCCTGCAGCGAGCCGTCGAGCTGGATGGGGAGGACCCCATCGCGCAGATGCGACTCGGATGGGCCTACCGCGAGCTGGATCGACTTCCCGAGGCGCTGAGGGCTTTCGAGGAGGCGTCCCGTCTCGACACGAGCCTTCCCGAGGCTTTCTTGAATCGTGCTGACATCCACTTTCGCAGAGGCGATTTTCGAGGATCCATCGGCTTGCTGCGGCGCGCCATCGAGCTGCGCCCGACCTACGCCCGGGCTCATCTGAATCTCGGCGCCTCGTACGTGAGGCTGGCCCGGTTCGACAGCGCCGCGGCAGCCTATGAGCGGGTTACGGAGCTGCAACCGGAGAACGCCGTGGCTCACCTCTACCTCAGCGATGTGTACGGCACCCTGGGCCGGCCCGACGACAGCGAGCGAATCAAAGAAAGGGCCAGGGAGCTGACACAGCGGGGGAACTGAGGGGCCGTCCGCTTGATCGACGCCTCGGATAGTAATACGTTGCCGTCTTTAATCGACCTTACCTCTTAGGAACGGGGATCGAGCTCCCCTTTTTCTGGTATAGAGGAATCCTGCGTCGATGTGTAATCCTCTGCTGACAGCGATAGTCAACGTGCGTGCCGGTCTGGTTGCGACGTTTCTGGCCGCCTCGATTTCGGCCGCCACGGCGGCCACGGAGCTCCTGGTCATGGGTGGGGTCGACGGCCTTCCGTGGCGCGACGGCGGTGGCCAGGTCGCGGCCACCGTGATCGTGTCTGACCAGGCGATCGAGCACACGAACACTCCTGGTGGCGTCGTGGACTTCGAGCGCGAGGGGAAAGAGACCTGGATTTTTCCCTCGGAGGCGGACACGAATGAGAACATCCTCATCGGTTTCACGTCGGCGTCCAGGGGCGGGAGCGTGAAAACACCGATCCCGTCCTTCGAGATTCTCGAACCCGACTTCAGGAACATGCACGACGGCGATGCCAATACGGCCCTCGTCGTCGCGGCGGAGCGTTTCGGAGCATCGGGTGCCAAGGGTCTGATCCTCAATTTCGACCTCGGTTCGGTGTTCGCCGTCAACCGCATCCGGTTCTCTCCGCGCGCCGCCTTCAGGCGCGACTTCACCAAGGGCTACCAGCTGTTCCTCAACGATGGGTCTCCGGAGGCCGTACGGGCTAACAGTCTGATCTGGGACGAAGTGGCAGAAGAAGGGCAGAATGAGGAGGTCGATGTCGACATCCGCTTCGACACGAGATTCGTACGCCATATCCGCTTCCGATCCACGGCCCTGCCCACCTTCGAGATCGCCGAGTTCGAGGTGTTCAGCGAGGGGTTTGCGCCACAGGCCCTGTATCTTTCGGACATCTTCGACTTCGGTGAACCGGCGATCCTCGGAAACCTGCGCTGGGTCCGGGAAAAAATCGGCGACGAGGCCAGGTCTCGGGCTCTGATCCGCACCCGGACGGGAATCGATCCCGAACCGGTTGAGTACACCCGCATCGGCGTGCAATCCTCGGGCCGCCAGCTCCGATCGGGCGCCCTCATCACCGATGTGCCCATCGATGCCCTGTGGAAGAAGGCCGAGGACGTGGAGGACGCGGACCTGAAGTCGGTGGTGGAAACGCTTCTGGATCACGAATCCCGCGACGGGCGCGAGGTGTTGCTGGACTTCACCAGTTTGCCGCTGGAGGACCGGCTGCGCCTCGCCCTCGACGAGGAAGACTATTTCGACCTCGACGCCGACGAGAGGTCCGTCATCCGGGACGATCTGACGAACTGGAGCTCGTGGTCGGCGCCCTATCCTCTGGATGGCGTCGTGGACGAAGGCCGGCTCGCGGATCCCCTGGCCGGAACGCCGGTTGCCTCACCGACGCCGCGACGGTACTTCCAGTTCATGATCCAATTCTTCAACGACAGCTTCAACGCCGCCACCGGGACCGGGGCCCTTGCCGTGGACGTGACGAAACCCGCCTTCGCCCAATCACTCATAGCCGAAATCTTCCCGCGCCAAGCCGAGGTCGGCCGGGAGACGGAGTTCACCTACGCCGTCCTCTACAGATCTGACGGGCGGGATGCCGGGTTCGACCGCTTCGAGGTCAGGACGCCGGTGAGGACTGAGAGCGTCGGCCGGGTCGAGATCTCAGAGCCGGATGGAAATGTCACCTTCGCCGACTTCACCGGGCAGTCGCTGGCGAATCCACCGGTGACACAGGGGCAGTTCGGCATCGAAGTATCGCGGCAAGACGGGTTCGTCATCTCCTTCCCCCAGGTGCAGCGGGACAGCACTCTCTTGAAAATCGACTTCAGCAGCGCCGTCCTGCGAGTGGGAACGCGGTTCAGCGGCGGGGCGCGGAACAGCGCCGACAGGCTGTTCGCGCATCCGGTGATAGCGGGGAATGCAACCGATCTGAGCCGTGGACAGCTGGTGGATCCCGACGACGTCGTGACCGGGCCTGTCGGAACGCTCAAGGAGAGGAACCTCTTCGTGGACGTGCAGGTCGTCGACCAGTTGCTCGTCAATGTCGGCACGGACATCGGCGTCTTCACGCCGAACCAGGACGGCATCAACGACACGGTGACCATACAGTACGACGTGACGAACGTCGCGCCGGCGCTCGCAGTAGAGGTGCGGATTTTCGACCTCTCGGGTCGCCTGGTCAGCTCGCAAACGCAGGGACGCCGCAGCGGCCGCTACCGACACACATGGGACGGACGGAACCAGGCCGGCGAGCTCGTCCCACCCGGCAACTATGTGTACGCCGTCTCAATGAATGTTCCCGGCTCGGCTGACGCGCAAAGCGCGGGGGTCGTCGGTGTCGCGTATTGACGAACCGCCTGCTGGCAGAGCGGTTTTCGCGGCCCTGTTCCTGGGCCTGACGGCCTTGGCGAACGCCCCGGATCTCGACGCCCAGCAGTACGGCGCCCGGCTCGGCGTGCAGGAGGGGGGCGCCATCTCCTTCGAGCCAAAAGGGCGGGGCGTCCTGTTCGGCGCCCTCGATCCTGTCGCGCGGCGATGGTACGTGCCACAGGAGCTGTACAACGACTACCGGTGGCGGCAATCGGAATACTCGAACTACGCCCGCCAGTACTATCAGCGCTACGTCGATACCAGGATCAACGGCGACTACTTTTACGATTTCTACGGTGACTACATCGGCTTCGGTTGGCTGATCTACGACTGGCGGCAGCAACGGCCCTCCTCAGATGGCAGCGGTATTTTCAAGGGCAGGAATTTCGGCAGCTTCTTTACCAACCTCACGGTGAGCGGCGATTCGCAAGGGCAGTACGGCTATGCCGTCACGGTGGGCACCCAGCTGCGCACCACACTCACGCCCATGACCTTCTCGAAACCGGATTTCAACGGGGTCCAGATCGATTTCGCGTCGGACCGGTATGCGGCGACGATTCTGGCCTCGCGCATCAGCGACCCGGCCCCTTTTGCCACGACCTCGCCTCTGAGACGGCGAAACATCACGAGCCTCGTGGGCGGCAGGGCCACGGTCCAGGTCGGAGATCACATCACCCTGGGCGGCACCCTGGTCGATGCCCGCAACGGCAACACCGCCCTCGAGAGGGGCGACCCGATTGCCGGCAGCCTCACGCTCGGTCAGAGCGGGACGCCGGTGACGGCGATCGCCATCGTCCTGAGCGATGACAGTCCCGAGGATGGGGAGGGTGGCGCGGCTCTGTTTGGCCACGACGTACAGATCACCGTCAAGGACTTCGACACGGGGCAGGAGACGGTTCACACCCTCGCCGAGGTGGTGCGGCCGGGAACGGAGTGGCCGGCCGTGGTCGGGGGGTTCGACCGGGAGGGCTATCTCGCCGCCGACGGCGCCGAGCGCATAGTCCTGAACTACGACTTCACCGATCCCGCCTTCCAACTTCTGCGAGAAGACGGCACCCGGATCGACGCCAGCAACATCATCGAGGTCGAGTTCGAATACGTGCTGGCCAACGACTACCGGATCCAGATGTGGTCGAACCGGCAGACCGGCACCGGCGGGGAGAAGGACGTGCCCCAGCCGCCGCTGACCGGTGCCCTCATCGACCAGGAGGAGCCCGTTCTGTTTACCATCGAGCGGGCGCGGGGCAACGTTGTGCACCTTACCAATGTTCAGGTGGTGAGTTTCCACTACGGTCTGCCCACGGCGAACCTGGTGGGTGGGTTCACGGTCGAGGCCACGGACTTGTTCGGCTTCGACTTCTACGGCGAGTGGGATCGGAATGTGCGCTATTCGCAGTATCCCAACACCTTTCGCTTCAGCGCCAACAAAGGGCACGAAATCTCGTCCCGCAGCGCCGAGGCCTCGCTGCTGACGATCTCCAGGCAGGACTACCCTTACTTTGCCTTCGCGGAGCTCTACTCTATCGACGAGGACTACTCGACGAGCGCGTTCGTCTCCGACAATCAGGGGGACTTCAAGTACGATCAGCCCGTCAGCGTGCTCTACGAATTCGTCGACGACAACGACGACAACGATCGCCGGGCGGACTGGTCGAGGGCGGGCGGTGGTACGACCGATACGCAGGTCTACCCGGGCTGGGACGAGAACTGGGACTTCATCTCTGATTTCAACCAGAACGATTCCGGCGCCATTCCGAACAGGATTCCCGACTACGACGAGCCGTTTCTGCGTCACGATGTGGACCGCCCGGAGTTTCTCTTCGGCATCGATTTGAACAACAATGCCTGGATCGATCGATTCGAGGACGATGACTTACCCGATTACCCGTACAAAGCAGACCGACGGGGCTATAACATCTTCGGGGGAATTCATCTGACGCCGGAGTCCCGGCTGTTCCTGGGCCGAATCGAGGAGGAGATGTTCTCCGACGAGCGCCGGAACACGGGCACCTACGCCCTGTTCACCATCGACAGGGAATACGCCGGCCTCGGACGGGTGCGGGTCTTCGACATGCTCAGGAGGGTTTCGGACAGCATCCCCGACGACCGCAGGGCGTCGGCGCTCTTCAGGGCTGCGCCGCTGCAGCCCCTCGTACCGGACATCCTGCCGGCGCCCGATACGTGGATCAACACGGGCTGGGTCGGCTTCGATTACGCAGGGGTCCCGCGACTGAAAATCATCAACAAGCTCAAGCACGAATTCTACAACCAGGAGAAGGGCGCCCGCGACATCGACGGCCGGCCGCTCGACGAGGTGACCACCTTCTTCGGGCTCGTCAACAAGGTCGAATACCGTCTCGATGCGGCGGGATTGAGTCTGTACCCGAAGCTGAAGAGCGAGTTCCTGTATCAGGAGGCCTTCGCAGCCGAGGACGACGATCGGCACCACTGGCAGGGCCTGTTCACGCTGATGGCCCGCTTGCCGTTTCTCAGGCGCAGTGAAATCGCCGCCGGGATCGAGCTGGCCCGCTTCGCGGAACGCACCGTGGACGAAGAGGCCATGATCGAACAGCGCCTGGCCGGTGAAACCGGGGATCTCCGCTCGGCCGTGTTTGGCGTTCAGATGTCGAACCGGTCCGGGTATCTCGGCTATCGTCTGACCACTCAGCTTGGCGTCCGAATCACGCGCCTCTCGACAGAACTCATCGAGCTGGCCCGGACGGATCCGGACATCGTCTTCGCCCGGGAGTGGGAGGGGGAGACGGAGACCATGAGCTTTTTCACCATTTACGCCGGACTCGAATGACGATGGCTGGCCATCCACGTGCCGGAATTCTCGGGACGAGCGTACTGCTGGCGGCCCTGATTCCCCTCCCCCTGCTCGCTCAAGGGCCGTACGGTTTTCGGATCGGCAACCGCGTCGGGGACGAAGTCCTCTACCGTCCCCGGGGGGTGAATATCTACGCAGAAGCCCTCGACCCGACCATCGGTCGCTGGTACCTGCCGGCATCGATGTTCGGCGAGCGGGGCCGCCGCCAGTGGGAATACACGAACTACGCTTCCGACATCTACAAGCGGTATGTGAGCAGCACACAGGAGGGGGCCTACTTCTACGATCAGTACGGCGACCTCATCACGCAGGGGTGGCTGATCTACGACTGGCGCCAGACACAGCCGGCCAGTTCGGGCGGTTCCCAGGTGCTGCAGGATGCGCGCTACATCCGGTGGTTCGACCGCCTGGTCATCGCCTCCGACGTAAGCGGCGGGCGGGGGTACGCGCTCACCGTTGGGGACGAGATGTTCGCCACTCTCACACCCATGACGTTCCGCAAGGCCGGCTTCAACGGACTGGTGGGCAGCTACGCAGCCGACCGTTTCCGCTTCACCGGTGTGCTGTCGAGAATCTCGAACCCCGCCTTCGGCGGCCTCGTGAGCTTCTCCAATTTTACCAATCTCATGGGCGGCAGGGCGGAGGTGGATGTGGCCGACTTCCTGACGGTGGGCCTGAATTTCATCAACAGTCACAACAACAGCGCCACCCGCGACGCCTTCACGGGGAATCCGATGAAGGGGTTCCTCAGCGCCGTGCAGCTGTCCGAGCGGTTGGAGCTTCTCGTACTGCGGCTGTCCGACGACTCGCCCGAGGACGGCGAAGGCGGAGTCGTCCTCTTCAGCGACGACGTGCAGATCCACACGACACTCGTGCGCGAGCTGCCCGATACGGAGCCTCCCGTCATGGCTCGGATCGACACCGTCATACTGGGCAGCGACATCGGTTTCCGACCCCTGGTGGAGGGTGGCCGGCTGGAGCGCGGTTTCCTGACGGCGAGCGGAACCGAGGATATCGTGCTCAAGTATCCGCTGGTGGAGCGACCGCAAGCGGATGTGACCGATCTGAGAACACTGCTGGTAGATCGACTTCGCCTTACACCGGAGGAGGCCGAGGACGCGGTCTTCAACATCAGGGATGTCCGCTTCCGGCTCGTCGTGGCAAACGACTACCGCATCGAGGCGACCTCGAACCGGCAGACCGACGACGATGACGTGCCTCAGTTCCGGCTCGTGACGAGGGCCGAAGGGAACGTGAAGAACGGGCTGAACCGGCGAGAGGTCGTCTTCGATTACGGCCTGCCGACGGCGAACCAGATCGCGGGGATTTCGACCGAGATCCGCGACTTCCACGGCATCGACTTCTACGGCGAGGCCAACCTCAACACGACCTACCGCAAATACCCCTCGGGCGGGCTCGATAAGCACCGCGCCATCTCCGGCATTCGGGGGGACGAGCACGCCGTCGGCTTCATGCTCAACCTGTCCTGGAGACATGGCCCATGGTCCGTCTTCGCCGAGGGGTTCGGCATGGACGACGATTACACCACGAGCGTGCGTCCTGTGCGAACGGGGGGCCGTACGAATTATGATCCAGAGGCCACCAACGTGCTCTACGACTACGTCGACGACAACGACGACAACGACCGGCACCCGGACCAGCTGCGCATCGGCGAGGGCAGTCTCATTCCCGATCCGCAGCGGCCGCAGGTGACGATCGAGTCTCGCGGCAGGGCCGATCCCGAAGTCTTTCCGGGTTACGATGAGAACGGCGATTTCATCTCCGACTTCAACCAGAACGATATCCCCGGACGGCGGAACTTCTTCCCCGACTACGACGAGCCCTTCCTGCGCTATCACGCCGATCGTCCCCGGTTCCTCGTCGGGATGGACCTGAACAACAACGGCTGGGCGGAGCGCTTCGAGAACGACGACCAGCCGGACTACCCCTACAAGAAGGACCACTGGGGGCGAAACGTATACGGCGGTGTCGAGCTCTCTCCGGGAGCGAGATTGAGAGTCGGACAGCTGCGGGAGGAGACCAGGAAAAGCTCACGGGAAAGCGTGGCGACCTACGCACTCGCGACCGCCTACGAGGATCGGCCGTGGGGGCGGGTCCGCTTGTTCGACATGCTGAAAAAGGTGGAGGACGACATTCCCGATCACTTGATGCAATGGGTCATCCCGAGGACGGACTTCGGGCGCGCTGCCACCTCGCGCGGGCGGAACCAGCCGGTGCAGGACCCCCTGGCAGCCGAGGACACCTGGATCAACAGCTTCTACGCCGACTACCGCTACGACAGCCCCCGCGGCTGGGCGACCTTTCACCGCTTCAAGTGGGAGACCTGGCGTCAGCGTCAGGCTGACGTCGAGGTCACACTCGATGCCGCCGGCGACACAGTCTCTGTTTTTGATCCCCTCGGTCCGGAGGGACGAAACGGACGGGAGCACTCCGGGTTTACCGGCCTGATCAACAAGGTCGGATACGTTCACGACCTCGGACGGATGCAGATCGAGCCGCGATTCAAGAGCGAGTTCCTCAACGAGACTCCTTTCCGGCGCGATGAGCTCAAACGGCGCTCCTGGGACGCCATCTTCTTCCTCCAGCTGTCGATGCCGCTGCTCCGCTCGACCCAGCTGCAGGCCGGCTGGGAGCAACGCTTTTTCCACGAACTGAGAGAAGACGAGGACGAACTCGCGGGCCTGTTCAGCGGCGATTTCCGCGGCTCGGTGCTGGCGCTCCAGCTGACGAATCGCAGTGATTACCTTGGCTATCACGTCACGGCACAGCTGGGCAGCCGCATCGATCGACGTTCTCTGGAGATCGTCGACGGCGATCGGGACACAGATACCTCCGGTCTGATCTTTCTCACCGTGATGGCGGGCCTGTAGTGGCTGGCCGCCGGCTGCTCACCCTGGTCGCCATACTGCACGGACTTGCCGTAGCGGCAAGTTCCGCGTCGGAGAGCAACCCGGTGATCGCCCGGGTGGGGGCGACGGAACTCACGCTGAGCGACCTGGAGTCGTTTGGCGCCAGCCTGCCGGAGGTCTACAAGGGAGAGGAGCCCGGCGTTTCGTCGGACAGTCTGTTGCTCGAGAGTCTCATCGACAAAACCGTCCTGCTGCAGCAAGCCAGAGCGATGGGAATCGACGAAGAGCCCTGGTTCGATCCGACGATCTCGCGCTTCAGAGAGCAGAGAATGCTCATCCTCCACGGACAGCGCGAGATCAACGCCAAGGTCGTCGTCACCGGGCAGGAGATACTGGAGCAATACCGACAGACGCGACGCGATCGGGCGCTCCGGTTCGCCGGAATCATGTTGGCGACTCGTGAGGAGGCGCTCGGGGTACTGGCGGAGCTGGAAGAGGGAGCTGACTTCGCCGACCTGGCGCGACAGCGCTCGGTCTACGAAGAGACCAGGGACCAGGGTGGAGACAACTTCAGGTACCTGACCAAGGACGCCACCGCGGAGGAGATCAGAGAAGAGATCTTTCGCCTTGAGGTGGGGGAGCTCTCCGAACCCGTGTCCCTCGCATACAGGGGCGCGAGACACTATGCGATTTTCAAGATACTGGACGAGATGCCACTTCCGGTAGCCGAGTCCGAGGATGTGCTGCGGGGAGAGGTGTTTGCTCGAAAACAGCAGGAGCGTATGGCGGCGGTGAGCGATTCGCTCGTCGAGGCGTACGCGCCGCAGATCCAGTTCGAAGTCGTTTCCGATCTGCTGCGATCGACCCACTCGACGCCGGGAGACACTGCCGCGGTGGCGGGTTTCGACCCGAGCGTCGTCATCGTCGACTACCGGGGAGGGCAGCTCACGGTCGGAGATCTGCAGAGCATGGCGCCCCAGGGACAGGGATTTGCCGACAGCACCTCCTTCGCAAGGTATCTTCGAGACCGCGTCATCGTCGATCGACTTCGCCTGGAGGAGGCGCATGCCGCAGGACTGCACCAGGACCCCTCGGTCGTCTCGGCGGTGGAGGCAGAACGGCAGGATCTGCTCATGAGTACCGTGCGGGATCGGGAAGTGGTCGAGCAGGTGGCGGTCTCACCCGAAGAGGCCAGGGCCTACTACGAAGATCACCCGGAGCTCTTTCAAACCCTGGACGAGATGGAAGCGATCGAAGTGCTGGTCCCTTCTCCGCAGCTGGCGCGGCAACTGAAGCAAGAGTTGGAACAGGGGGCGGACCCGGAGGAGCTGGCGACCTCGCACACGTTCCGCGAGGGGCGGGCGCATCACGGAGGTCGAATCAAGCTGGGCACGGTAACGCGCTATCCAGACGTCTACGAAGCGGCGAAGGAGATGGAGGTCGGCGACATCGGGGGGCCGGTGAAGGTGAAAGACGGATATTCCGTGTTTGTGATCCTCGACCGCAAGTCGCCGGAGCTCAAGCCGTACCACGATTTTTCCAAGCGTCGCGCCACAGCGTTCGTCACAATGCAGAAAAGATCCCGGGTCTACAAGGACTACTTGCGCAGGTTGCGGGACAGGTACGGCGTAACGGTCTTCTGGGACGAACTGCAGAAGATCGACAGATCCTAGTGTCCTGTCGCAGAAATATGTCGACATCGGGAAGCCGATCCATCCCGGCTCACGGCGTTGCCTTCGCTCCCCGTACACCCTCGGTACGACTCGCTCAGGCGCCTTGTGAGCCGGGCGCCTCGGCCTCCCGATTTTGTCAATCTATCTCTGCGACAGGACACTAGCCCATGCTCGGACCGCGCTCGTCCACTCCGGGCATGTCTTCGTCGCGATCCCCCTTCACATGGAAAGGCCTCCTCGTCGGCTGCCTGCTGTCGCTGTTCGCCGGCGCCCCTGGGTTCATCACCGGCCAGATCTGGCTTTCTGCCTTCGTCGCCTGGTTCCTGAAGGCCGTTACCCTGCAGTACGGTGGCCCTGGTCTCTTCGCCCAGCTGCGGCCGTTCTTCCCGGGCCTCATCCTGGGAGAGACGACGACAGGCGGCGTGTGGCTCGTCATCGACGGCATAACCGGCAACTACGGCAATCGCATCACGGCCGTGTGAGACACTGGTGCGCCGCGGGCTTATGACCTCATCGATGGGAGCCGTCATTCTCGCCCTGTTCTTTCTGTCCGGGGCGTGCTCACTGGTCTACGAGGTCATCTGGGTGCGGATGCTGCTGGTCGTATTCGGCGTCAGTGCCCACGCCGTCAGCACCGTGCTGGCGTCGTTCATGGCCGGCCTCGCACTGGGCGGGTTCTACTTCGGTCGAGCGACGGACAGGCGGGCGGAACGGCTGAGGACATACGGGCGACTCGAGATCGCCATCGGCGTGTGCGCCCTCGTCGTTCCTTTCATCATCGGAGCTCTGGACGAGGCTTACGTCCTCAGCTTCCGGCTCAGCGGTGAGAGTCCCTTCTTCGCCTCCGTCACTCGCCTCGCACTCGCCTTTGCCGTCCTCATCGTGCCGACGACGCTGATGGGTGCGACCTTGCCCGTCATGGGCAAGTTCGCCGTCGATCGTATTGCGGGCACTGGTTCGACGGTTGGCGGACTCTACGCGGTGAATACCTTCGGTGCTGCCGTTGGAGTGTTCGTAGCCGCTTTCGTACTGCTGCCCAGCGTCGGAGTGACTGGCGCCACCTACCTGGGCGCCGCGACGAATCTGCTCATAGGAGCTACCTCTCTCCTCCTGAGCCGGACATGGGGAGAGGTGCAAACGCGGGAACACGACATCGCGGCCGAAGAACATCCGGTTGTTCCGAGGCCGACCGTCCGGCACGACTCTTCCGAGGCTCTTCCGACCTGGATGCGTCCCCTCACACTGGTGGCATTCGGCCTGTCCGGGTTCACCGCTCTTGGCTATGAAGTGGTGTGGACGAGGCTGTTGACGATTCTCCACAAGGCGGCGACAACCCTGAGTTTCAGCACCATCCTGATCGCCTTCCTCCTCGGCCTCGCCTCTGGTGGAGCCGCCGGCGCGCGCCTCGCGGATCGAGGGCGGGATCCCGCCCTCGCCTTCGGCGCCATCGAGATGCTGATCGGACTCTTCGGCCTCGCCTCGATCGCCCTCCTGGGCAGCGGCGTCGCCTACTTCAGTTTTCTCGAGAGCGCCTTCAGTCTGTCGCCCGAAGCGGATCTGCTCATTGTCGCCGTCGTCGTCATGTTCGTCCCCACTTTCCTCATGGGAGCCGTTTTTCCGATAGCCGTCCGGCTCCAGGTGACCGGACTGCAAAGCGTGGGCCGGCGCATCGGAGACCTCTATGCGGCCAACACCGGTGGGGCTATCGCCGGCTCCCTGGCGGCCGGGTTCGTTTTGATCCCCCTCCTCGGGACGCAGTTGACGATTCAGGCCCTGGCGTGGACGAATGTCGTTCTCGGGGTTGTCCTGCTCCTCGCCGGCCCGCTGACTCGATTGGGGAGAAAATGGGCCCTTGTCGCGGTCCTGGCGCTTCCGGCGGTGGCCCTTGAAGTCGCTGTGCCGGGGGATCTTTTCGCAAGACTTCTGGATCAGGTCGACCCGCAGGGTGAGCTCATCTACTACAGCGAGGATGTGGGAGGCACGGTCAGCGTCTACCAGATCGCCGAGGGCCATCGCAGCCTGCGGGTGAACGGCACTGGCGAAGTTCGCACCGACCACGCCGCGATGCAGACGTTTCGCACCCTCGGCAATCTGCCTCTCCTGTTGCACCCCGAGCCCGAGAAAGCTCTCGTCGTGGCCTTCGGCGGGGGCGTGACCCTGTCAGCGGCGGAATTGCACGGTCCGGAGCGTCTCGACTGCGTCGAGGTCGTGCCGGCCGTGTTCGGGGCGGCAGGCTACTTCGCTGAGTACAACAACGGCATCGCCGGTCGCTTCGACTCGTCTCACATCAATTTGATCGCCGAAGACGGGCGAACCCATCTGCTGCGCACGGACGAGCGCTACGATGTCATCATCTGCGACGCCACCCATCCGACGACGGCGGACAGCTGGCTGCTGTACACCCGCGAGTTCTACGACCTCTGCCGCCGGGGCTTGAATGATGGCGGCTTGCTCGCTCAATGGGTGCCCCTTCACGGTCTGACGGCCGAGGATTACAGAGTCATCCTGCGGACCTTCAGGTCCACGTTCCCGCACGTTTCGGTGTGGCTGAACGAAATCTACACGATCCTGCTCGGTTCCTTCGACCCCCTGCATATCGACTACGCCATGCTGCAGCGACGGCTTGCGCGACCCGAAATCGAGGCTAATCTCGCGCCGGTCGACCTCGGTGACGCCGTCTCCTTTCTCAGCACTCTCGCTCTCGACCGGGCGGCCGTGGACCGCTGCGTGGGCAGGGGCCCGATCAACACCGACGCCATGACCCGGATTGGTTACACCGACAGCGATGACTACGGTCTCAACGGCGTGGCAGCCCTCGAAAGCATGAGGCGCCATCTCATCGAAGAGGTGGACGCCTCCATGCTTTCGGGCGCCGGCCCGGAACAGGTGGAAAGGCTCGAGAAGCGCCTCGCGGCACGCCGCTACGCCGTCGAGGGGACGATCGCCATGCTCAAGGGTGACAGGAGCAGAGCGCGGGAGCGGTTCTGGCGTGCCGCTGCGATCGATCCGGAGGAAAACGTGTCGCGCCGATTGCTCGAGGTGCTGGGCGAACGGCCCTGACGGGAACACGGCACCGTCGGCTTCGGCGAAACGCCCCGAGCAAAATGCCGCTGTCGTGGGAAGGCGCCTTCCCGGCGACGAGGCCGGGTTTCAGGGGGAGCGCGCCATCATGAAGCCGCCCGAAACCGGCGAGCCGGCAACTTTCCCTGGGCATCAGTTGTGAAATGACGATTTGAGGGCCGTCAAGCCAACCACAAACCGCCCGCCCGTCACTTGACGCGCGCCTTTGAGAACACACTTTTTTCTCGAAAACATGAGGAAGAGCCCGCTTTGAAGTCTCGCCTGTTCGACATAGTCCTCACTGTGACTGCGCTGTCCTCGGGCGCTGCCGGGGCAGAGGATTACGGCTCCCGACTCGGGGCGGCGCGGGGAGGCGATGTGAACTTCCAGCCCCGGGGATCGGGGGTGATGTTCGGCGCTCTGGATCCCACCGTCAGGCGCTGGTACGTGCCTCAGGAGCTGTATCACGAATACCAGTGGCGACAGTGGGAGTACAGCAACTACGCCAGGGTAGGGTACGAGCGCTACGTCGATACCAGGATCGCGGGAGACTACTTCTACGACAACTTCGGCGATTTCATCAGCTATGGCTGGCTCATTTACGACTGGCGTCAGGACCAGCCCCAGTCGCAGGGCAGCAGTCTCTACAAGGACCCCAGATTCACCGAGTGGTTCAGCGACCTGACGGTGAGCGGCGACGCCCGCGGTCAGTACGCCTACGCCGTGACCGTTGGGAAAGAGATACGGACTACGCTGACACCGATGACCTTTTCCAAACCGAGGTTCAACGGTGTTCAGGTCGACTTCGCGGCCGACAAGTACGCCGCCACCGTCCTCGCGTCGCGCATCACTGACCCCGGCATTGTCAGGACCCAGACGCCCTCCGTTGCAAGCAGCCACACCAGTCTCATCGGCGGGCGGGCGACCGTTCAGGTCGGCGACTTCATCACCCTGGGGAGCACCCTGGTTGGCGCCAGGAACTCGAATCCGGCTCTCGACATGTTCGACGGCAATTTCATCGCCGGCAACCTGACCGCTGGCCAGAGCAGGAAGCCCGTCACCGTGGTCGCTGTCGTCTTGAGCGATGACAGCCCCGAGGACGGCGAGGGAGGGGCAGCGCTCTTCGGCCACGATCTGCGTATCAGGACCAGGGACTTCGAAACCGGGGAGGAAACCGTCCACACCCTCGCCGAGGTCGTGCGCGCGGGCGCGGAATGGCCTGCCGTGTTCGGGGGATTCGTCAAGGAGGGGTTCCTGGCGGCCGATGGCGTCGAGCGGATCACCCTGAACTACGACTTCAATGACGCGGCCTACATCGGTCCGGACCTGACGAGCATCATCGCAGTGGAGTTCGACTACATCCTGGCCAACGACTACAGAATCGACATGTGGTCGAACAGGCAGACCGGCCTGAATGGCGAGGAAGATGTACCCTTGCCGCCTCTGACGAGTGAAGTCTTCGAGCAGCAATCGCCGGTGCTGCTTCCCGTGGAGCGGGCCGAGGGGAACATCAAGGACATCTCCAACGTGCGGGTCGTGCGCTTCCAATACGGTCTGCCCACGGCCAACCTGGTGGGCGGATTCACGATCGAGGGCAAGAACCTGCTGGGCTTCGACTTCTACGGCGAGTGGGACCGGAACATCAGGTACTCCCAGTACCCCAACGCCTCCCGCTTCGCGGCCAATCGGGGACACGAGATCTCCTCACGCAGCGCCGATGCGGCGCTGCTCTCGGTCTCGAGACAGGGCTATCCCTACTTCGCCTACGGCGAGCTCTACTCGGTGGCGGAGGATTACTCCACGAGCGCTTTCGTCTCCGACGATGAGGGGGAATTCCAGTACGACGTCCCTGCCAACGCGCTCTACGAGTTCGTCGACGACAACGACGACCAGGACCGCCTCCCCGACTGGGCCCGAGCGGGCGCCTCGTTCGTGGACCCGGAGATCTTCCCCGGCTGGGACGAGAACAACGACTTCATCTCCGACTTCAACCAGAACGACAACACCTCGGTGCCCAACACGATTCCGGACTACGAGGAGCCCTTCCTCAGACATCACGTAGATCGGCCCGAATTCCTGTTCGGTATCGACCTGAACAACAACGGCTACATCGACCGCTTCGAAGACGACAATCTGCCCGACTACCCCTACAAGGCCGACCGCAAGGGGTACAATGTCTTCGGGGGATCACACCTCACGCCGGATGCGCGCATTTTCGTGGGGCACCTCGATGAGGAGATGTTCTCCGACGACCGCCGCAACCGGACCACTTACGCCATGTTCACCTACAACAGGGACTTCCCTTCGTGGGGGCGGCTGTGGGTCTTCGACATGCTCAAACGCGTCGAGGACACGATCCCCGAGGATCGGCGGGCGCCGTCACCTTTTCGAAACGCCCCGATCCAGCCCCTCGTCGAGGACATCCTTCCCGCGCCGGAGACATGGGTGAACACCGCCTGGCTGGGGCTCGACTACACCGCAGTTCCGCGTCTCGAGATCAACAACAAGCTCAAGTACCGGATCTACAACCAGGCGGCCGACGACCCGCGCGACATCGACGGGCGGCCGCTGGAGGACGCATCCGTCCTTTTCGGTCTTATCAACAAGGCTGAGTACGCTCTGCCGCTGGGCAGACTCAGCGTGACGCCCAGACTCAAGAGTGAGCTCCTGCTCCAGGACGCGTTTGCCCGGGCAGACGAGCCCCGCGAGCACTGGATGGGGCTGGCGGCGCTCGTGTTCCAGTTTCCCGTGCTGCGGCGGTCACAGTTCACGGCCGGGCTCGAGCTGGCGCAGTTTCACGATCTCGTCCTCGACGAAGAGGACGTCATCAGGCGGGCGGGGCTGGGGGAAGCGGTCGAGGTCGGCGAGACCCGGGACTTCCGCTCCGCCACCTTTGCCATCCAGTTGTCGAACCGATCCCAGTACCAGGGATTTCACCTCACCACGCAGCTCGGCTTCCGGGTCGGCCGCACCTCGAACGAGTTGATCGAGCGGATTGAGCCGGGCCGGTTCGAGCGAGACAGCGAAGGCTTCACGGAGACGGTGAGCTTTATCACCCTTTACGCCGGGACCGAGTGACTTTATTGGGGGAATGGGGGGAATGGGATGGTGTGTACATGTTGGTATATTAAGTGAGGCCCCTTGCAGGGGGGTTCCCGCGATGATGAGAATTCCCAACCTCGCCTGTCTGCTGTGCGCCTTCGGCGTGCTGTCCCTCGGTGTACCTCGACCGTCCTCCGCCCTCGACATCTACCGCATAGGCGGCGCGAATCTCGATGCCCCCGAGCAGTGCGGCGATGTGAACGTGACCTGCCATTTCCTGGAATGGGACGATGTCGTCGATGCCGGGAAATTCGGCAGCGCTCACCTCGTGGCGCCGACGCCGGACTTCCTGCAGCCCGAACAGCTCGACCCGAGTGTCAACCTCACTCCCCTCATCCGGGAGCGGGGAGGATCCATCAGGGTCATGGACCACATCGGCCACTGGTCTGAAGCTCCGGAACTCGATCTCATGTTCGACGGCGACTACGAGACGGCCTACACGGGACTCGGGATCTGGTTCCAGCTGTTTTGCGGGAACTGGGATGCCGTGCAGGCCGATGGGAGCGGGCTCCCCGTTACGAGCCCGGAGCGTTCGGACAGGTGCAGGGCGATCTGGATCCAATTCGGGGAAGAGACGCCGTCTCCCCTGCCGATCAACCGGATCGTCATGCAGCCGTCGCAGACTTTTTTCAACGAGCGCTTCATCTCCGCCCTCCGCCTGGGCACGAACGATGGTGGGTTAGGCACCGCCGGCGCGCACGACGGGCACGTGGAATGGCGCGGCGGAACTCGCCTCTATTTCGACGTGCGCTACGACATCAGGGAGAACACGACGCCCCTTCTCGACCTGAAGCTACCGGACGAACCGGTCGCCGGAATCCTCCTCCAGGCCGTGAACAACCTGCCGTGGGAGATCGCCGAGTTGGAGATCTACGCAGACGGGTTCGCCTCGCAGGCGAACTACACTACCCAGCTCATCCCCCTGGGCTGCGGCGGCGCCGACCTGCTGGACTGCACGCCGGACCACCTGTCGAGCCTGGGTGAGCTGACCTGGGGCGGCGAGGTCCCGGAGGGCGCACGGCTGGACCTGTCCATGCGCAGCGGCCGAGACGACGACCCCAACATTTACTGGCGCAAGACGTTTCGAGGAGACGAGCGCACTGCGCTGGACGCCGCCGGGCGACCGCTGACGCGCAGGGCTTACGGAAGGCTCGAAGCAGGGGAGAAGGCCGGCACCAGTCCCGATCAGCAGAACTGGGAGTTCTGGACGCCGCCGCTCGACTTCGAGGATGGCCGCGCCGATCTGGTGGGTGACAGACCGCACGCGTTCGTGCAGTTGCAGGCCGACTTCAGCTCTTCGAAGGCGCAGGCAGGGGCGCGGCTCGACTTTCTGCAGTTCGCCGTGTCGACGCCGCCGGCGGCCTCACAGGTGGTGGCGGAGATCGAGCCGCAGCAGGTGCCGCTCGCCGAACTGACCCGATTCACCTACAAGCTGCGGCCGGACATCGGCGAGCGGGATCTGGGGTTCGATACCATCGAGATCGAGACGCCGGTGGCGCCGGCGAGCGTCGATGAGGTTCGTATCGGGCTCGATACGTTGCGCGCCGGCGAGTTCGGCGTCGATCCCCACGACGGCGAACGGTTTGCGGTGCAGATTCCGCGCATCGGTCCGGTTCAGAGCGGCGATCTGATCGAGGTGGTATTCCAGTCCGAGGTGTTCAAGGTGGGTACCGTCTTTTCCGCCCGCGTCTTCGCCAGCGACCGGCCGCACGAGGTGCATCAGCGGGTGACGGCCGGAGACGCCGATCCGCTCGCGGACAGCAACTCCCTGACGGTACATCCGGTGCAGATCGGGAAAGCTGTGATCCGTGCGTTCCGGGTCTCCCCGTTCACGCCCAACGGGGATGGCATCAACGACGTGCTTCAAGTCGAGTACGATCTGGTCAACGTGGCCGGGCAAGTGCAGGCCGCGCTGGGAGTGTTCGATCTGTCGGGCTCGCGGATCTCCAGCGTTCTCCTTCCCGCCGCCGGCAGTGGTCGCTTTCCGGCCGCCTGGGACGGCACCGACGACGGCAACGATCTGGTGCCGCCCGGTCTGTACCTGCTTCGGCTCGAGGTAGAAACCGATCGCGGTTCGGAGACGGCCACCGCTGCGGTGCCGGTGGTCTACTAGGAGACAATGTCTACTAGGAGACAATGATGGTGAGACGATTCGCCGTGAGTGGCTCCCTTCTCCTGGCGTTAACAGCCGGCGTACGGGGTCAGGACGGACACCACATCCGCGCCAATCAGGTCGTCATCTCCGATGAGGAGCACTGGCAGCAATGGCGCTTCCCCGAGGGCACGGTGGACGTGCTCCCGGCAGGCGCAGTGGGGCCTCATTTCTGGAGCAAGGGGACGAGCGTCGCCACAGAGCACGAAATTGTGCAGAACCTTCGCAGGAATCCGCCCGAGTACCTCTCCAGGAAGGCGCCGGAGGAGTTCGAGCTCCTCGACGCCATCGATGCGGGGTCGAATCACCGCGCAACGGCGAATCTCTTCGACGGCGACCCGAGCACCTACTGGGAACCCTCCTTTCCCGATGACGAGACCATCGATCCGGCATCTCAGGCGTGGTTTACCGTCGATCTGGGCAAGATCGTCATGGCCGAGAAGATCGTGCTCAAGTTCGTGGACGAGGATCTGGGTGACCCCTTCCTTCTATTCGATGTTTTGACGTCGGACGGACAGACGCCCACAGCAGCGCAAGGCGCCGAGAGCCTGGAGTTCGCGCGCGTGCACACGACCCTCGAGCCGAACAAGAGCCAGCGCCAGTTCGAGATCGATATGTCCCAGTTCAGACGCGTCGAGACGGTGGAGAGATGGTGGGCCTTCGAGACCTTTGCAGAGCAACAGGGCTGGCACCCATCGTTTGCCGAGGTGACACAGGATCCGGAAGTGCGCAAACGCCTGGTTCGCCACGTGCAGGTCGTCGTTCACGGAAGCGCCTTCAGGCGGGGCCGCCAGGTGAGCGAGGCGATCTACGATTCCGTGCGGGTGAATGCGCCCCGGGATACGGGGATGGTAGAGTACGTGAAGAAGCTCCTGCCGAGTGGAGAGCGGGCGGTCTCGAAGGACGTGTGGGAGGAGTTGCCGTCTCACCGGCAGGGCCCGGTTCGATACTGGCTCCGCGAACGTCCCAGGCTGGCGGAGCTGGAGGTCTGGTCCAAGGGGGACGACATCTTCGAGGGCTTCGCGAGAAGATGCCAGGAGCCGCCGTGCCTGACGTGGACGCTTCCCAATGTGCTCAAACCGCCGGCCACGCTCACCGACGGCGATCTGTCGAGTCATCAGAACCTCTCCCTCTATATCGGCCAGACCTCTGATTGGTACAACATGCGTGTCGATCTGGGCTCTCTGTTCTGGGTCGACGGCTACCGCCACATGATTCAGTTCCGGGGAACGCCGCACGCCCGCACCCTGCCGGAGTGGGGGCTCGACTTCTCCGACGGCACCCGCGAAGTGGACGGCAGTCTGAAATGGGACAGGAAGCTCTTCGACGAGACGCCTTTCACGCGATCGCGCATCATCGTCCTCGACGAGGCCGACTTCGAGCCGATCAAGGCCCGTTACGTGAGACTGGAATGGCTCATGCACCCGGAGGGCACGGCGGCTCTCACCGTCAACCTGGCGGAGATCCAGGTCTTCGGGGAGGGCTACCAACCCGAGGTGACACTTACTTCCAGCCTCATCCCGTTGAGAGGGAGCCGCAACCTCTTTGCCATCGAGTGGGATGCCGACACACCCCCTGGCACCGAGGTGGCCCTGCAGACGCGGACGGGCGCCAGGCTCGATACGGCGTTCCACTACTTCCGCATCGTCGGCGAAGACACCCTCGAGCTCGTCAGGGAGACCGAGGAGGAGGCCAGGAAGGCGTACGACAAGCTCCGGCTCGGAAAAGGGCCGATCGTGCCCGAGCTGGTCGCCGCCGGTGACTGGGAGCCGTGGAGCGAGCCGTACACCGACCCGGAGGGAAGCGCCATCACCTCGCCTTCGCCGCGGGAGTACCTCCTCGTCAGGGCGACCCTGCGGTCAGACGATCCCCATGCTCGAGCTACGCTCAAGAGCATCCGGCTCAGCTTCGACAGCCCCGTCGCGCGGCGGCTGGTCGGCGAGCTGAAACCGGGATTGGTCGAGCTCCTGGGAGAGGCCCGACCCTACATTCTCGGGGTAGCGGTCGACACCCTGACAGCCGGATTCGACGAGCTTCTCGTGAAGCCGCCGGCGGGGATGCAGCTCACCTACGGGACGCTCTACGCCGGCAAGGAGTCGGAGCTGGCCGAGGCGGCCGATATGAGCGGGCTGGCCCTGTCCGGGGTCGAGACGCTGGCCGAAGGAGACAGCCTCCATCTCAGCTTCCCCGCCATCGAGCGCTCCGACGACGTGGAGAAGATCAGACTGGAGTTCACCGGCACTCTGTTCTCGGCGGGCGGGCGCCTGCATGCCAGCCTGCGCCGCAGCGAAAGCGGACAGGGGGCCTGGCAGCGGGTAGACGAGAAGGTTCCCCGCTCCTCTCTCATGGTACTGGCTGCGACGCAGAGTAACGATCTGTTCGTGGACTTGACGATCGATCCGCCGGTCCTGACGCCGAATGGGGACGGCGTGAATGAAGAATCGACCCTGGCCTTCACCGTCCTGCTGGCTGCGCCAAACACGGCGGTCAAAGCGGAGATCTTCGATCTGAGCGGGCGGCTCGTGGCTCGCCGCGTCGAGGTGCGCCAGGTGAGCGCAGGGCCTCTCGAGATCACCTGGGACGGACGTGACCGGCAGGGAGCGCTCGTGCCGCCCGGGGTGTATGCCGTGAGGCTCGGCGTCGATGGTGACACCGGTGATAACGCGCTGACCAGCCGGGAGCTCCTGCGCACCATCGCCGTGGCCTACTGAACCCGGAAAGCCGCCACACATGCCCTCGGCGCTCGTCGTCGCATGGCACTGCGAAGACGACACCGAAACGATCACAGGTTGGCTCGACGTGTGCAAGGTGCGCTGGCGCCCCGGTGAGATCGGGGTCAGCAGGGATGAGCTGCGCAAGTCACTCGAATCCGGTCGCCATTCACACACTACCGGTAAATGACATCACCGCGAGGAGAGCATGGAGAAGATTACGGCCAGCGTACCCGTCACCACCCCACCCTCATGGGCTGTCCAGCAGCGTCTCCTGCTGCAGACCATGGAGAGATCGGCCCTTCCCTTCTGGGACCGGTACGTGCGCGACGACGGCGAGCTGTACTGGGACGACAGTATCGGCGGCGTCAGCCCCGACGATTATGGTTTCGGCGGCAGCAGCCCCGACGATTTCTACGAGGCGTTCTTCAGCTGGCCCCTCCTCTACCTGATGGGGGGTGGCGGCCATCTGCTGGAAATGGCGCATCGCGGCTGGGAAGGGATCACGCGACAGCTCACCCGGTGCGGTACCGTGCACAAGGAGTACGCCCGGTGCGAAGACCAGTTCCACCAGTCGGAGAGCGACATCTTCTTCTACCACCTGTGCATGGCCGATCCGGCCAACGCCAGCCTCGCCATACGGGCGCGGCGCTTCGCCGGATTCTACCTGAACGAGGATCCCGAAGCCATCAACTACGATCGCGAGCACCGGATCATCCTGTCGCCGTTCAACGGCTCGGGCGGCGCTCGCCGGACACCGACTGACGCGCAGCCGCAGCCGTTTCGCGCGCGCGAGAACTACGGTCTGCCCACGTACGAACTACCCGACATCCAGAGCTGGAAGGACACGCAGGACGACGAAAAGGCGAGGCGTGTGGGCGAAGCCGTTCACGGACGCTGGTACAGAGGGGACGTGCCCGCCAACCTCGCGATCTCGAGTCTGGTCACGAACGCCTTCCTGCTCACCGGCGAGGAGAAGTATCGCGACTGGGTTGTCGAGTACACCGACGCATGGATCGAGAGGGCGCGGGCCAACGACGGGTTGATCCCCGACAACGTCGGTCACTCCGGGGAGGTGGGGGAATACATCGACGGCAAGTGGCACGGCGGATTCTACGGCTGGACGCTCTATCACGGCTGGTACAACCTGCAGATGACGGTGACCGTCGCAGCCGCCAATGCCTATCTGCTGACGCGGGACAACCGCTACCTGGAATTTCCGCGGCGTCAGATGGACCGGATACTCGAGCTGGGGCAGATTCGCGATGTCCGGCGCGAGCACATGAGTCTGAGACACCACTGGATCGGCCAGTTCACGGCCATGGGCGAGCGCACGGAGACCTTGCTGGTGCCGTACCGTTACGGCGACGCCGGCTGGTTCGACTGGCAGCCCCCTTCACCCGTCTTCCTCGCAGCGCTTTGGAACCTGTCGATGGCTGACGAGGATTGGCAGCGCATCGAGCGCGTGCGAAAAGCCGAGGCCTACGACTGGAATACCGTCGTCTCCTTCCGCAGCAAGGAGGACTCAATCCACGAACAACCCTGGCTGCGTTTCCTGGCCGGCGCCAACCCGGACTATCCCGAATGCATCCTGCAGGCCAGCTACCAGCAGGTGGCCTGGCGCCTCGCTCTGGTTCGCGCCGAGACCGAAGTCGGCACCCTTCGCGACGTCCACCGCTGGCAAGACACGAACCCGGTTTCGTCCGAGGCCCTCATCCAGCTGACCCTCGGCGCCCCGCAGCCGATCTACAACGGCGGCCTCCTCCACTGCCGGTTGCGTTACTTCGACCGTGGGGCCAGACGGCCGGGACTTCCCGAGGATGTCGCCGCCCTGGTCGAGAAGTTGGAGGCCGACCGCACCGTAGTCCGCCTCGTCAATCTCAACCCGCAAGAGGACCGTGAGCTGATCGTTCAGGCCGGCGGCTACGGAGAGCACCGGTTCACGGACGCGGAGTACGACGCGTTGGCGAGCCCTTATCCGGGCCCCCCCAACCGCTATGCGCCCGACCCCACCACGGCGGAGAGGCGCCGGATTTCGGTGAACGGCAGGCACCTGCAGGTGGCGCTGCCGGCCGGGACAGAGATGACCCTCGAGCTGGGTACGCAGCGCTACGTGAACGAACCTGCCAGCGCCGGCCCTTTCTGACCCGCGCGCGCTGCTTCCTCTACTCAACCGGTTCGATCTCCCACCTGGACCTGGGCGGTTCGAGTAGTGGGGTGGTTGCGTCATTCGGACGTGGCCCAGCGTTGGCGGAGGGCGTCGCCCCATTCGATCACTCTGTCACGAGGACTGCCGTCACGAAGCGGTCGCCGAACCAGTCTGCTTTCGTGTTCGAGAAGTTTCGCTCGACACGATCCGACGGCGTCCGCAAACTCGGGTTCCGAGGCGATGTTCTTCGTCTCCCACGGGTCGTTGTCGAGATCGAACAGCTGCTCCAGGCCGAGGGCGTCGGGGTCCGGTCCTGGAGGGATGAAGTCCTCGGGTTCGGTCGGCCTGTACTCGGTGACGTACTTGAACCGCCCGGTGATGATCGCACGGCCCCAGTAGTTGCTCTCCACGTAGGCATATTCGGGCCAGTCTGAGGCACCCCTCTCGAGGAGGGGACGCAGGCTTCTGCCTTGCACATCGTCAGGCGCGTCGACAGCTGCGTAGTCGAGGACGGTCGGGAGGAAGTCGACGCCCGACACGAAGTGCTCCCGGTCGAATCCCCCGCTTCCCACGTCCAGACGATCGCCAAGGGTTGCGACGATGGTGGGCACGCGGATGCTCTCTTCGTAAAGCGCGAACTTCTGGAACGTCCGATGCTGCCCGTTTGCTTCACCGTGGTCGGCCATGAAGATGATCAGCGTGTCGTCCCGGAAGGGACTTCTCTCGAGCGCGTTGAGGATCAAGCCGATCTGGTGATCGGCCATTTCGGTGAATCGGGCGTGGTTCCACGCCAGAAAGCGCCACTGGTTGTCCGTCCAGTCAGCGATTCCGTTCACGATTCGGTGATGAATCAGCGGCTGGTTGCCGCGACGGAAGACCTGCTGGACGACCGTCTCCCGTTCGTCGTAATCAAAATTCTCAGGCAGGGGCGGGAGTGCGTCGGGAGAAAACCCTTGCGTTTCCGGGCCGGGGATCGCTTTGACCTCGTGGTTGTGCTCGTACTCGCAGATGTCGTGGGGGTTGACGAGGCCGATCTGGAGATAGAACGGCTTCGACGAATTACGGCTGTCAAGGAAGTCGATCAGAGCGTGGGTGGAGACGCGATCGTAGTACTCCGCTCCTCCCGCAGCGATGTCACAGTTGCCCGTGTAGAGGTTTTGGAAGCTGTCTCTCATCGACCGACCGCCGATGTGCCACTTCCCGCAGTGGACGGCGTCGTAGCCGTTCCTGCTCAGGATCTGTCCCAGATCGGGAATGCCCTCGTGCATCAGGCCGGCGTTGAAGCAGACGCCGTTCTCGGATGTGTACCGTCCGGTCATCCAACTGGCACGTGAGGCCGAGCAGACCGGATCGGCACAATAGCTCCGCATGAAGGAGGTCCCGTTCCGGTGCAGGCGATCCATGTGGGGCGTTCGGACGTGAGGATTGCCGTAGGCCGAGACGACGTTCCACGTCTGCTGGTCGGTGTTGATGAAGAGGATGTTCGGCCGGTCCATCACGTGCCTCGCTCGCAGAGGACGTAGGTGGAGAAGATCGTGGAAACGAGGGCGACGTCGCCGGACTCGGTCAGCCACCAGTATGAGGGTGGCAGGCCTTCGCCGGAAAGCACGTGTCCAGTCAACGTGTGTGATTCGAAGGTCCACGTCTCGAGGGGGTGGATCCGGCAGCCGAGTTTTAGCGTTTCGAGGTCTTCGAGGATGGAGAATCCATCGGCCCCGCCGGTCAGTGTCGGGAGGACGTCGACGAGAGCCCAGATGGTCGTGAGCGGCGTGCCGGGCGGCACCTCACCTGCTTCGAACGAGAGTCCACGCGAGGTGGTGAGCGAGATCGTCGCCCCCTCGATCGATCCCTTCCAGTCGATTTCGCTGTAAACGCCGTCAGCGTCGTTACGTGCCAGAATCCGCCAGGGGCTGCGGAGTGGATGGAGCGGTTCGTCGCCGCAGGTGAAGTCGAGGGTGAGGCGCTCGCCGCTCGGCCTGTTATCGTGGGTGACGCGATAACGCCATCCGGATTCGGCCAGTGTTCGCTCGACGAGGAGTGATCCGATGCTGAATTGGGCGCTGTGCGTCTCGTCCGGATTGTAGCCACACCAGAAGTTGGGGAGGATCGTATAGCCGTGCGTCTTGGCGGATGCGTTTGGATCGACAGATGGGGAGGAGAGGGCTTCGGATAAAGGCTGTGAGAGCTCGGACCGGACGTCCCAGTGATCCGTCTGGGCCGTGTAGTCGACGCTCCAGTGCAGGTCGCTGACGTCGCGCATCTCAGATTAAGGGGACTGTCAGAAAGAGAAATCGAAAAGGTGTTGGACCGATCGATTCGGGCTGACGTTCTGGCTAGGGTAAGAGATAGTCTTACTTTGGACGAGGCAGTATGGGCCGAAAATCAGGCAGTGTCGAGGGGCGGCGAGGAGAGGCTGAATCAGATGGTCTCCCGATCCATCAATCGGGCGGTCTCGATGGCTCGGTAGGGATTGAATGTCGCTTCCGGGCGCGAACACTCCGGCCAGGAGTGTTGCCCAGGCCAGACGGTGGGCGCGTTGCTGTGGCAGGACGAGAGCTGCGGCAGTCCCGCACTCGCCCGCCCCACTCTCGGTACCCACGGATCGGAGAGGGTGACCCGCTCCTGGCGAAGATCTGTCATCGGTTTTCCGTGGCTGTTAAACCCGAACGCGCTGCCAGGGACCGGGTTCTCGACCTCCGCGGCAGGTGTAGAGAGCGCGGTCCTCACAGGAGGCGAGGAGGCTGTCGAGGGTCATGCCGTTGCGGGTTAATCGGTGTCTGCCAAACGGCAGCTGATGGATCCAGGGACCGGGACCGTCGCGGTCGGTGAGGATGCTTCTGGCGGCCGGAACTCCAAGGGGGCGCCGTTCGTCGAGGAGTTTCGCCATCCGCTGTCCGCGGTATGCGGTGGTAGAAGCAGAGCCGCGTTCGAGGCGCTGACCGGACGCTCGAATGGCGCCCTCACACATATAGTGATTGGCGCGGCTCAGCGCATCAGCTGACTGGTCGACGGCAGTGTAACCGGGCTGACCCTCAACCACGGCGATCGTCCCGTCGGTGTCACCGAGGAAGAAGATGAAACAGCCGGCGTGTTCGACAGAGTCGAGCCAGCGCAGGGCGGCGTTCACGGTTTTGCGGCGCAGGATCTCAGCGATGACGACATAGGTGGGCACTCCGACTTCGGGTTGGAGTCGCGGCATCAGCCCCGAGCTCGTCCACATGAGGGACATGCCGTGTTCGTTGATGCCGGCTCCTGCCCACAGACCGGGAAAATGATACGTGAGGACGCGCGGACTGCCCTCGGGCGCCAGGCGCAGCAAGCCGGCCCAGGGATACAGCTGAGCTCCCCAGTCCCAGTTCATCGCCACGAGGGTCTTTCGACCTCGCGTTGCGCTGCCGGCAGCGGCGAAGGCTGTGCAGTGGGGCGTGTGATGGATCTCCTCATGCAGGGCGAGGAGGCAGACCTGATCGAGGGTGAGCCCGGACCCGCCGGCAAGGCCCTTCATGAAGAGTGCCGAACGCCGCGCCGAGCGCTCCACATGTTTCCAGCAACGGCGGGCATAGCTCAGATTTTCCGTCGACGGGGAGACCTCCTGGTAGTAGAAGCCGAGCATCTCCGTCGCCCAGCGCTCGCCATACTGGCGGCCACATTGTGTTTCGGTGCCTCGGATGGTGTGCACCGGCAGTTTGTCGCGATTGCGGCTCATGTTGACCTCTCCACTGCTACCGGCCTGGGTTGCCACCGCCAACCCCGCCCAAATCGTCCAACCTCGTTAAAACAAGGAGGGATTACAATGACAACCATCCTCGCCCAGGATTTTACTACCGTTGTTCGTACCTCGAACCCGCAAAACCTCTACACCGGCTCGCCGATGCTGACGAGATTATCGTCCGGCCGGATGATCGCAAGCTTCGAGTGGTTCCGCCCCTCGCCGGTCGCCACAAGCCTCCCCGGTCAGTTCAAGATCCTTGTGAGCGATGACCGTGGAGAAAGCTGGAGCGAAAAGGCAAGTCTGAGCATCACCTGGCCGTCGCTTTTCGTTCACGATGATTTCCTTTATGTGATAGGAAGTAGACCCAAATCGCGCGAGATCGTCATCTCGCGTTCGGGTGACGGGGGAGAGACCTTCACCCAGGAAAATGTTTTGTACGAGGGACGTTTCCACAGCGCTCCGACCCCCGTTGTGATGAAAGACGGTTTTGTTTACAGCGCTTTCGAGACCTGTCCGACCGGCCACCGCAGCGAGTGGAATTCTTTGGTAATAGCCGGCGACCAGTCGGGAGATCTGCTCGACCCCTCCGCCTGGAGAATGTCCAATCACCTGGACTTCCCCGGCGTTCCTCCTGCCCTTGCCAGGGGCTTTTACAAACCCAGCTTCGAGGACAAAATCGCTGAGGACAGCTGGCTTGAAGGAAACGTCATCGATGTTGGCGGTGAGATCCGCGTGATCCTGCGAACAATTATCGATGCTCACTCTACTGCAGGGCTGGCGGCGGTGTGTGGCTTGGAGGATGATGGTAAGCAGTTAAGCTATCGCTTCCTGCAGTTCTACCCGATGCCGGGAGCTCAATGTAAATTCTACATCGTTTATGATGATGCCAGCGGTCTCTTCTGGACGACGGTGACTCGACCTACCAACACCTGGCAGGATAGAGAGCCTCTTAAAAAGATCGGATTCGCCGGGGCTCCGGGAAACGAGCGCCGCATCCTTATCCTCATGTACAGTCTGGATGCCCTTAACTGGTTCGACGCCGGTTGTGTGGCGATGAGCCGTAGTCCGCTCGAATCCTTCAGTTATGCTTCACAATTAATAGATGGAGACGACCTGCTGGTGGTAGCGCGTACCTCGCAAGGGGGGAAGAACCAGCACGACACCAATCTGGTGACCCTTCATCGGGTGGTAGATTTTCGCACCCTCGCACTGGAGCTGAGGCCGGATATATGAGCCAAAGCATGTCCACGTTCAGGGTGACAGGAAAATGTACGTTCCGGGCCGACATGAGGGTCCGGGTGAGAGCGGGGCAGGGCGATCAGCTGTCGAAAATCGACGATTCTTTTACCTCAGTCGCCGGCCTCGAAGACGCCCTCCCTGTCGATGCGCTCGTAAACCCGCCCGAATTCCTCTGAATCATCGTCCTCCCACAACTCCATTCGGATGCCTCGAACAGCACCCTCTTCACGCCCGGTCATCGCGGTTATGGCAGGTGTTGCCGAAGTGTACAGTTTCCGGCCGCCTGGCAGGTGTAGAATGCCGATGTTTCTCGACGACTCCGCGGGACCCTCTGAGCTTTTCGCCGCCAGTTCCGACAGCTTCTCCTCGTCCACCTCGACGCCCAGGCCGGGCCCTTGCGGCACCGGGGAGCACCCCTCGGTAACGGGGATTCTCTCTCGCGTGACGTCGTCCTCGTACTGGTCATCCAGATGGATGGAGTGACCTGTCGCCGTGGGCAATACAGCCGCGATATGCAGCGCGAAAGCCTTGGCAAGCGTACCGCCGGTGAGCTGCAACAGGACCTGCGCGTTTGCGCGGGCGCAGGCAAAGCCGGATACGAGGGTATCGCCGATCGACACGCCGCTGAAGAGGTAGGTGTCGGCCACTCCGGCCGTCACTTCCTGGAGGCCGTCGTGCCCGGCCGCCACGTGGAAAATCAGGGGGATCGCGACCTTGTCCCGCAGCCTGCACCAGCTGTCCAGATCGCTTTTCGGCAGGGGATCCTCGATATGGCCTACGACCGGATGTGATTCCAGCTCCTTGATGAGGGGCAGTACTGTGGCCAGCGTCCGGTTGCCATTGAAGTCGTAGTGAATCTTGAAACCTCTCGGCGCCACTTCTTCGGCAGCGCGCGTCTGCTCCACCACATCGTGGAACGCCGCGGTGTGCATCTTGAAAACCCGATAGCCCTGCGCCGCGGCTCGCTCGATCTCGCTGGCGAACTCAGCGGGCGATGACTGCGCCGTCCAGGCCGCAACCGACACGGCATCGCGCACCTTCTGTCCCATGAGCTTGTAGGCCGGCACTCCGAGGTATTTGCCCATGAGGTCGTAGAGCGCTCCGCCCAGACCAGGGTCGAGAGTGTTGTTGATGAAATCAAAAGGGTCACGGCCGATGAGCGGCTCCACTGCTGCCCGGGGCAGCCCGCCGAGGCGATGGTCGCCGTAGCCCACCAGGCCGTTGTCCGTTTGCAGCTTGTATACGGTGCGGTGTTCGACACCCTGGAATCTCACTTCCCTTCCTCTATAGCGACTGGCGAGCCGGGGCCGAATCGGAATTATGTCGATTTTCGTGATTTTCATGTCTCAGTTCCTCGAACAGAAAGCGACAAAGTAGATGTGATGCAGGTTGGCGCCCGACAGCAACCGGTTTCATGTCCTTCCGCATGGTTGGACATCCGGGTTGATGACCTGTTTCGTCGACAAACCCGGCAATCTGCTTTTTTCGCGGGACCGGCATGGTGTGGATGGCGGCAGATCGGGTTTGGACAGTGCGCCGGCGCCTCACATGACCGTCAACCACTTGCCGGTGTCGGTAACGAAGGGGTAGATGGATCCCCAGACGCCGCTCACCGAGACCTCGCCGAGAATGAGGCCGAGGAAAAAAGGCTTCATCATCTGAAACGTGCGGACACCCCAGATATGCACGATGACGAGTTTGATGACCCAGGCGACCATGCACGAAAACCAGATGTGGCCGGTGAGCCAGCCGACGCCGATGGCAAAGCCGATCGGGTGCAGGGGCCACCAGAACCAGCGGTGCTGGGCCCAGACCAGGAATCCCTCAGCGAGTCCGCCGAGTGCAGTGAAGAGCCAGCCCCGCACATCGACCTCCGGCATCTCCAGGATTGTCGGTCCGATGTACGGCCACCCATGGCCCCCGGCCCGGTCGAGAAGGAACAGGTTCACGGCACCGTATTCGTACGCCAGCTGCATGCTCGTGAAAGTGGCGGCGGCGAGACTGCAGATGAGGGCGAGCATTAAACCGCAGAACAGGATCCCTTTTGGTCCGCGAATCATCTCGGCAAGCTTTAGCCCATTCGAACAGGCGACCATCGGCGACGTGCGGGACTCGCCCTGCCAGATGAAGGTGAAGTTGAGGGCGATGAGTCCCTTGGCGCCGAGGATGGTCGTGCCGAGGCCGGAGATGATGAAATAGGCGGGTACGATGGGACTGCGCGCCGTGGCAACGCCGGCTGTGGCCACGACCCGGGCGACGAGGATGAAGAAGATGAGACTGATGATGACAAGCACGGGCAGGACGACGGGAGGCACGCCGGAGCGCCACAGCCAGACCGTGATGAAGAGCAGCGATCCCAGAAAACCAAGCACAGCAGACCGGTAGGGCAGGAGCTCTTCGCTGTCGTCGATGTCTGTGGCGGGATTCCACGCCTTCAGGAACACCTCCTTCAGATGAACTCGCGCTGTCCATAAACCGAACAGGACGAGGACGATGGTCGCCCCCGCCGCCTGGTGGGTCAGGTCGGCCGGCTGGGAGTATTCGTACGAGCTGAGTTTTTCGGTGCTGCTGATGCCGAGCACCTTGAAAATCCCCTCCTCGACCTTACAGAACACGTAGAAGAACCAGATGCTGAAGGAGAGCTCGAGGCTGGCGAGGTAGAAAAATCCGACCCAGGCAAAACTGAATGCGAAGACGAGGCTGACCGTGCCGCGGAACCAGCTGAAAGCCGGGTGGAAGAAGCCGAACTCGGGAACAATCGGGAAGAAGTGATGGAGGCCGTCGAGACTGAAGATGAGGAAGGGCACGGCGAACCCGAACCACATGAGTTTGCGCCTGAAGAGCGGCGCCACCCGGGAGCCCTCACCCCCTTCTTCGATCATCTGCTGCGGAAGTTGTACCATCGGGTAACTGAGGCGCTCGTGGACGGACCACTGGCGGTGGAGGATGGCGCTCATGCAGACGAGGCAGAGACCGAGGGCGATGATGAAAGCGAACCACCAGCCGAGGGGTTCGATCCAGGGCCCCCACGGGATCGGCGCCCCCTTGGGCAGACCTTCGTAATAGAGCCTGATCGCCTCCGGGTCCTGGGGTGTCATCCAGCGTGGAATGAGCTCGTGGAAGAGCTCGGCAAAGCGGTTTTCCGTAGTCGCGTAGTAGTACGGGAAGACGATCGTTCCCAGCAGGAAAAAGCCGAGGCCCCACGTCGGCATGGTGACGGCCATGAGGAGCATGCAATAGATGAGGACGAGGTCGGCTCGCGACAGCTCCAGACGCTTGCTGACAATGCGCAGGATGACGTTGACGACGAGCGTGAGGACGAGAAAAAAGAAGATCGCTCCCGGTGACGACGGGTTGAAGCCAATGAGGAAATACTGAAAGACGGCGCCGAGCGGCGCGACGACGCCGACGAGGATGCTGAGAGCTATGCCGGTGGCGAGACCCTTCAGGCTGAAGGGTGACTGTGTGATGGACCGGTACAAGAAAGTTCGTTGGCGATAGAATCGGGGGAGACCGCGCAGCACCGAGCCGGATGCTCCGGCTTCAGGATCTGCATAACTTACGGTGAGCAGACCCTGCGTCCATTTGGCAGCCCTGTCTGCCCGGGCATCTGTCTCGAGTGGAGTATGGAAATCACCGCAATGGCGGGTACAAGAGCTCCATCTGCTCGATGCCATGCATGCCGGCGCGTCGCGACCTGCACACGGGTCGGCCGAACTTCCTGCACCGGTCGTGGGGGCCGCTCGAGCCATTCGACGGTTCGGTACCGAGGATGCTGAGATAGCAGGGCGTCTCCCCGCACCTGATAAGCGACCACCTCCACTGCTGGGAAACCGGGGGTGCAACCTGCCACGCGCAGTACACTGCATGTAAGCCCGATGACGGACGTCTGAGCGACGTGCGCACGCGCACCGCGCAGCTGGAGTCGCGGTGAGCGGCAGTAGTGAACCCGCCCTGAGGTTGATGCTCCCGGCGCTGCTGGGCGCCGCATCGCTGCCTGCCGGCGAGGGCAATGCGCCTGCCCCGGCGCAACAGACGCCGACCTTCGTCGACGTAGCCGAGCAGAGCGGTGTGGACTTGCTGACGTTATCGGGCACGCCGTACAAGGCCTGCATCGTCGAAAGCACGACGGGGGGCACGTCTGTTTTCGACTACGACAACGACAACGACGGCGACGTCGACATCTACATCGTCAACGGCTCACGGCTGGCCGGCTTCGCAGAGGCTGCCATCGCCTGCGGCCCCTGTTTCTGGGGCTCATCCTCGGGCACGTCTTCGTGTCCGGTTTCTGGGTGATGTCCGACTTCGTCACAGGCGAGGCGGGGAACGAGATCCCCGTCTACTGATCTGAGGGTTACCCGCTTCTGTTGGCGTCCCCCTCCCACGGCCCATCGGGGCAGGCGTAGCGGACGCTCAGTTCCGCGTCGGTTGATTCGAGGGGAATCTCACCGGCAATCCGCCCATCCCCCTCGACGTGGGGTGCGGCCGTATCGCTTCAGCATTTCGCGCCGTGGCCCGAAGAGGTGGAAGACCTTCACGGCGACGGTACATCAGCCGCCGGGATCAGGCAGGATTCAAAAACCTGGATGATTCAGCCACACCGGGCTGAGAAGCAGTGGCGGAGCGGGCGTGGCCTACCCGCCCCCCGCTTTGGGGCCGCCCCGGGCGTGCAGGATGACCATCAGGGAGGAGACGTCCGCCGGGGAGACCCCTGAGATCCGGGATGCCTGCCCCAAGGTGCGGGGCCGCACCGTGGAGAGCTTCTGGCGGGCTTCGGTCGACAGCTTGTCCGCCTCCGCCTCGAAGTCGAAATCCGCGGGTATGGCGAGCTCCTCGAGGCGCCGGACCTTGGCGACCTCGTGCTGCTGCCGGTCGATGTACCCCTCGTACTTTATCTCCGCCTCGACGTGCTCGGCGGCGTCGGCGGTCAGGGCCTTCGGCGGCGGCGACAGCTCGCAGATTTCCCCGTAGCCGAGCTGCGGCCTGCGCAGCAGGTCGGCGAGCAGGGCCGCTTCGGAGATCTTCGCCGTTCCCTGCCTTTCCAGCACCTCGTTCACTCCCTCCCCGGGCCGGACGCGCACGCTGCGCAGGCGCGCCAGCTCTCCGGCGACGTCCCGCTGCTTGCGCCGGAACCGGCTCCAGGCGCCGTCTCCCACCATGCCGAAGCGGCGCCCGTGTTCCATCAGCCGGAAATCGGCGTTGTCCTCGCGCAGCAGCAGGCGGTACTCGGCGCGCGAGGTGAACATCCGGTACGGCTCCGGCGTTCCCTTGGTCACGAGGTCGTCGACCAGCACCCCCATGTAGGCATCGGAGCGGTGCAGCACGAACGGCTCCTCGCCGCGCCCCTTGAGCACGGCGTTGATGCCGGCGAGCTGGCCCTGGGCGGCGGCCTCCTCGTACCCGGTGGTGCCGTTGATCTGGCCTGCGAAGAAGAGGGAGTCTACGAGCTTGGTTTCCAGCCATGCGTGCAGCTGGGTCGGCGGCGCGTAGTCGTACTCGACGGCGTAGGCGGGCCGCATGATCTCGGCCCGCTCGAGGCCGGGAACGGTGCGCAGGATGTCGTGCTGGAGCTCTTCCGGCAGGCTCATCGACAGGCCGTTGATGTAGAACTCGAGGGTGCGGACTCCCTCCGGCTCGACGAAGATCTGGTGGCGCTCGCGGTCGGCGAACTTGACGATCTTGTCCTCGATGGAGGGGCAGTAGCGCGGGCCCACCCCCTCGATGCGGCCGCTGTACATGGCCGAGCGGCCGAGGTTGTCGCGGATCAGGTCGTGGGTTTCGCTGTTCGTGTAGGCGATCCAGCAGGGCATCTGCGGCAGCACCGGCGCCTCGCTTTCGGACGAGAACATCCGCGGCGGGTCGTCGCCCGGCTGCCTCTCGAGGGCCTCGAAGTCGATGCTGCGCCCGTTGACCCGCGGCGGCGTGCCGGTCTTCAGGCGGCCGATCTCGAACCCGAGGGATGCGAGCCCCTCCGAGGCCTTGTCCGCCGCCGCTTCCCCGGCGCGGCCGGAGCTGTAGCTGAAGTCGCCGACGTGGATCCGCCCCCTGAGGAAGGTGCCGGTCGTCAGCACGACGGTGCGTCCCGGGTAGAGAATCCCCCCCTTGACGCCGACCCCCCTGACCCGGCCCTGTTCGACGACCAGGCTCTCCATCATGCCCTGGCGCAGATCGAGGCGTTCCTGCGCCTCGCAGGTGTACTTCATTTCGAGGTGGTAGGCCTTCTTGTCGCACTGGGCGCGGCAGGCGCGCACCGCGGGGCCGCGGCTGGTGTTCAGGCGCCGGAACTGGATCCCCGAGCGGTCGGTGTTGAGGGCCATGGCGCCGCCGAGGGCGTCGATCTCCACCACCATGTGCCCCTTGCCGATGCCGCCGATGGCCGGGTTGCAGGACATCTGCGCCACCGTGTCGAGGTTCATGGTCAGCAGCAGGGTCTCCGCCCCCATGCGGGCGGCGGCGAGGGCCGCCTCGGTGCCGGCGTGGCCGCCCCCGACGACGATGACGTCGTAGGTCTTGGGGTAGGTGCTCATGAGTCCCCGCGGTCGTACTCCTCTTCGAGCTCGGCCAGGAGCGCCTCGAGCACTTCCTGCGGGCTGCCGGGCCGCTCCTGCCTGGCGGTCCAGCTCCACTGCTCGAGGTAGTCGTCGGTTCCCTCGAGCCCCTGTTCCATCGCCGTCCGGTCGATGGCCTCCTGGAAGCGGTCGGGCATCTGCCGCGCCAGCGGCCGGCGCCCGTCGAAGACGCGGACCTGGGCGGGAATGTCCTGCCAGTAGAGGATCTGGTAGACGGCCATTCTAGTCCTCCCGAGGCTGCGGCGATCCGTCCCCGTCCATGGCTGCGGCGAACCCGCGGATATGGTCCGGTCCGGTCCCGCAGCACCCTCCGACGACCGCGGCCCCGGCCGCGAGCAGGGCGGGGACCTCCCCCGCCATCTCTTCCGGCGACTGCGAGTACACGGTGCGCTGCTGCTCGTCGAGCCGGGGCATGCCGGCGTTCGGGTAGGCGATCGTCTTCTTGCGGGCCATGCCCCGGGCGTCCATCGCCGCGTTGAGCTGCTCGATTCCGAGCAGGGCGTACGGCATGCCGGTGTGCTCGCGGCGCCGCTGCTCGGCGCCGCAGTTCAGCCCGAGCAGGTCGACCGACTCGAGGAGGTCGTCGCCGCCGGAGAGCTCCCCCGAGGCGAGGATCTCGAGCAAATCCTCCGCGGAGTGGCCCCAGTCGGTCCGGTAGACGATCTCCCGGGTGGTGCGGTCCCGGGTGTACTTGTAGGTCAGGCACAGGGCGACCGGAAGCCCGAAGCGGCGCGCCACGTCGACGGCGATCGCCGCTTCGTTGGCGGAGAACATCGTCTCGATGACGAAGAGGTCGACCCCGCCCTCGGCGAGGGCCCCGGCCACCCGCCGGTGGGCGTCGCGGACCTTGGCGTCCGGGATGCCGAAGTCGGTGTCGCCGGCATCCGCCTCGATGGCGCCCGGGGAGGGCCCGATACTGCCGGCGACGTAGACGTCCCGCCCCGACTCGGCAACGGCGCGGCGGGCGTGGGAGGCGGCGAGGGCGGCGATGCGCCCTGCGTCCGCTTCGGGATCGGCCATCTCGAGGTGAAGAGGCGAGCCGACGAAGGTGTTGGCGTGGATCATCCCGGCGCCCGCCTCGATGTAGCTGCGGTGGATGTCGACGACGGCGTCCGGGTGCAGCTGGTTGGCCACGGCGCTGTTCGGCAGCTCGATGCCGCGGGCGAACAGCTCGGTGCCGAAGGCCCCGTCGTAGAGCAGGGGGCCTTCCTCCAGGCGCTCGAGAAGCGGTTTCATTTCCCCGGCCGCGGCCGGCGCCGCCGGGGGCCGCCGTCCCCGAGCTCCCCCTGGCGCCAGGCGCGGATGTACCCGGCGCAGTGCTCGTCCCGGCCCATCAGCACCTCCTCGGCCAGCCGGTAGGGACGCGAGCCGCGGTCGAGGGCGAACACCTTGTCCGGCCGGCTGGTCACCGGATCTATGATGCCGCTGTCGGCCCCGGCCTCGACCGCGAGGACCATGAAGACGTCGTTGATCCACTTGCGGCTCGGGATGCCGAAGGAGACGTTGCTCATCCCCCCGGTGATGTGGATGCGGGGGCCGTACTTCTCGCGCAGGCCGCGGATGGCGTCGAAGCTGTGGATCCCGAAGCGGCCGTCCACCGAGATCGGGAAGATCAGCGGGTCGATGTAGATGTCGCTGTCGGCGATCCCTCTCTCGAAAGCCGCATCCACCATGCGCGAGGCATTGTCGATGCGCTCCCCGGCGCTCTCCGGCATTCCGGAATCGCCGGCCGCGGTGACGATGACGCCGGCGCCGTGCTCGACGGCGAGATCGAGGGCCTCGATGCGCTCGAGCGAGGCGGAGTTGAGCAGCGGCCTGCCCTTCGATTGGTCGCACTCCTCCAGGCCGGTGGCGATGGTCTCGACGTTGGAGGAATCGACGGAGACCGGAACACCGGTCATGCCCTGAACCGTGCGCACGAGCCAGGCCATCGCCTCTTTCTGCTCTTCGAGCTTCAGCGAGATCTCGTCGACGTTGAGGTCGAGGAAGTCGGCCCCCCCCTGTTCCTGGCGCTGGATCAGCCGCTGGAGGTACTGCATCCCCTCGGCAGCCGCTTCGCCGCCGCCGGCCATCGCTGCCTGCAGGGCGATCTTGACGTGCTTGACGCGCCCCTCCTCGTAATCCTGGGTGCGCTTCACCGCCTCGGGGATCACGAGGTGGCGGCGTTCCCCCGCGGCGGAGGTGTAACGCACCGCTTCGCGGCCGTCGGGGTCGGCGGTCACGAGCTTGCCGCGGCGCATCACCACCCGCGTGGTGTGGATGTTCTCGCCGATGATGATGAAATCGAGATCGGGGTCCTGCAGCTTCATTCGCTTTTTTCCGTGAAAGGTTTTTCCGCCCGCGGCCCGGAGTGGTTCGCGGAACCCTCTTCGAGCGTTTCAGGGGAACGGCTTCGCTGTTCCCGGCACGAACCCGAAGGGTTCGCGGCGTGGTGGTCGCGCCCGAGGAAGGTGTTGCCCCAGGCGCTGGTCCCTTCGAGGGTGCCGTTGCGGTAGACGACCGGCCGCTCGAGCATCGCTTCCTCCTCGCCGTAGGCTTTCAGGCGATCGTAGGCCCGCGCCCAGATGCACTCCTTCTCGCCGACCTCGCACTTGCCGTCGCGGGTTCCCCCGCAGGGGCCGTTGCGCTGGTTCTTGACGCACTGCGACTCCGGGCAGAGGAAGGCGATGTCCGGCAGCGAGCAGTCGCCGCAGTCGCGGCAGTCGAAGGCCGGCACTTTTACCGCCTGCTCGGCGGCGTGAAGCAGCCTGCGCGCTCCCTCCTTCTTCTCGGCGGCTGCGAACAGCTTTTCCCCGGCCCTGAACGCCGGGCGGTCCGGCTCGAACAGGACCTCGTGGGCGGCCCGGTTGAGCTTGTAGGCAAGCGGCACCTTGCGGCGCAGGGCGCGCCGGGCCCGGGGGGTTCGCGAAGCCTCGTACTCGCGGTTGATCTCCGTCGAGGAGAGACCGGTCTCCGGGTCGGCCTCGAAGAAGTGGAACTCGTCCGGGAAACCGTAGCGGAAGTCGGCGGCGAAGTCCCGCCAGTCGCCGTCGCCGAAGGAGGCGGTCAGCTCGAGGATGCGCGCGTAATCATCCTGTTTGAGGTGGCCTCCGAGGTAGGCGCCGCGGTAGCCGAGGCCGCGGGCGACGGCGCACTGCCTGGCGGCGAACTCGAGGAGGAACCCCTTGCCCTTGTCCCTGCCGCGGGCGTGCCTCTCGACCTCGGCGAGCAGCTCGTCCGAGACCACCACCCCGGGGATGCGGCCGGCGTGGAAGTAGCGCGCCGCCGGCCCGCTGAGGACGTAGACGTTGGCGAGCACCGGAACGTCCATCCCCTTGAGCGCCATGTACTTGATCAGCTCGTCCATCTTGCGGGCGTTGTAGCCGATCTGGTTGATGACGAAGGCGGCCCCGGCGGCGGCCTTGGCGGCGAGCTTGAAGTACTGGGGCATGACCTCGCGCTCGTGGCGCTTGTAGTTGTTGACGACGGCCCCGAGGAAGAAGTCGGTCCGTTTCATGCGCGCCCGGCGGCCCCTGGGAGTCCGCGTCTCCAGTCCCTGGTTCATGTCGGAGAGCATCTTGAGGAGGCCGACCGAGTCGATGTCGAAGACGCCGCTGGCGCGGCCGCTGTAGCCGTCGGCCGGGTAGTCCCCGGACAGGGCGAGGATGCTCTCGAACCCCTCGCTGGCCAGCTGCCAGGCGTGGCTCTGCAGGCCGTTGCGGTTCCAGTCCTTGCAGGAGAGGTGGATGATGACGTCCTGCCCCCGCGACAGCAGGTCGAAGCCGAGGGTGTCGGCGCTGAGGACGGCGTTGCCGCCCGGGTTGTCGGTGATGCTCAGGGCGTGGATCCCCGGCAGGTCGGCGAGGCCGCGCGCCAGCTGCATCACCTTGCTGCCGCCGCGCTCGGTGATGACGCCGCGCGAGTTGACCAGCTCGACGACGGTGGCGAACTCGCCGGTGCGCTCGAGCAGGTGGCGCAGCGAGCGCTTGTTCCAGGGACCGGCCGCTGCCGTCGACGTGCTCACCGTTCTAAGGCCTTCGCAGCGGCCGGGGCCAGGCGCGCCGGCATCGGCTTGAACTGGCAGCCCTCGACGAAGACCTCGAAGAAGTCGGGGGTCGTCTCGAGCTCGAGGTGTTCGACGTCGCGGACGAGCGCTTCGATCCCGGCGCGCCGCCGGCGGTTGAGCAGCACCTCCCGGGCCCCCTGGACCGCGGCGTTTCCGACCTTGGCGATGCGCTGCCGCGGCACCGGGGCGAGGAAGCCGATGTCGATGGCGTTGTCGACGTCGATGTAGTTGGCGAAACCTCCGGCGAGGTAGAGCCTGGAGACGTCGCGGGGATCGACCCCGAAGGCGCGCAGGGTTATGAACTGGCCGCAGTAGTTGGCCGCCTTGGCCTGCGCGAGGTTGCTGGCGTCCTCGCGCGAAAAGGTGATGCCGTGCTCGGGGATCAGGGTCATCTCCCGCTGCTTCCTGTCCCCGAAGACCCCCATTTCCGTCATCCGCCCGCGGCGCCGCAGCTCGGCGAGGAGGTCGATCAGCCCGGAGCCGCAGATCCCCTGGGGCGGCAGTCCGCCGATGGTCGAGTACCGGAACTCACCGCTGCCGTTGGGGGCGATGCGCAGCGATTCGATCGCCCCCTCGTATCCCGGCATTCCGAACTTGACGAGCCCTCCCTCGAAGGCGGGGCCGGCCGGGCAGGAGGCGGTCAGCATGCGGCCCCGGCCGGCGACGACGACCTCGGTGTTGGTGCCGACATCGACGATCATGGCCGCCTCGCCGGCGTCGCGGTCGAGGCCGCAGGCGGCGATGGCCGCGGCCGTGTCGGCGCCGACGTGGCTGGCGATCAGCGGCATGCCGTAGACCCTGGTGCGCAGGTTGGCGCGCAGTCCGAGGCGGCGCGCGTCGGCGACCAGGGCGGTGGTCGGCCTGTTGCCCTCGAGGAAGTCGTGCTCGATCAGCGACTTGTACGGCTTCTGGCCGATGCTCTGCACGTCGAGCTTGAACAGCAGGTCGCGCATCGTCGAGTTGCCGGCGACGACGATCTCGTAGATCTCCTGGCGCGCGAACCCGAGGCGCCTGCCGAGCTCGACGATCTCGTGGCTGATTGCGTTGGCCAGGGACCGCTGCAGTTCCCCCGTGAATTCCCCGCCGTCGTAGGAAATGCGGTGCATGATGTCGCTGCCGCCGAAGCGCTGGGGGTTCTCGAAGGAGCTGACCGAGACCGTCGCCCCCGTCTCCAGGTCGATCAGCTGCATCACCACCGTGGTGGTGCCGAGATCGACCGCCATTCCGTAGAGGTGCCCGCGCCAGGTGTCGACCGGCTCGCCGTCGTAGAGCACCTCGTTGCCCCGGCGCGTCACCACCGGGTCGAGAGGGACCCTCTTCTCGACGCCCGCGGTCAGGATCTTCGGCGTCCGCCGCAGGGGGGCGAACTCGACGTCGACGTCGTCGCGGACAATCTCGGCCTGGCAGGCGAGGCGGTAGTTTTCGCGCAGGAAGGACTCGGCCTCCGTCGGCGGCGCCAGGGCCTCGATGCCGCTCCTGATCTCGACCACGCACTCGTGGCAGTGGCCGGTGCGGTAGCAGGAGGTAGGCACCTGCACGGCGAGCTCGTCGGCGTAGTCGAAGATCGTCCTGCCGGGAGTGAGCTCGGTCCGCACCTGATCGTGAATCACCGTGGCCATGTCACCCGTCCCGGCGGCGCTCCCCGGCCGTTTTCCTGATGCGGGACACCTTGTCGCGGGCCTTCTCGACGGCACCGGGATCGGAGTCCCAGGCGTCGCGGTAGTCGAAACTGCCGTCGTGGCCGCAGATGAGCGGAGACCCCTCGGAGCGCGCCGGCAGCTGGTTGCGGCAGCGGATCTTCGCCGTGCACTCGTCGTGGCGGTTGCGGTAGGGGCAGCGGTTGCGGGACTGCTCGTCGGCGTGAGAGACCATGTCGGCGAACAGCCCGGCGATGCGGTCGAGGCGCTGCTGGTACTCCTCCTGGGTGATCTTGCGCATCGTGCCTCCGCTCAGGCCTTCGCGGCGGCCAGCTCCTTGGCGAGGGCGACGCAGGCCAGGGCGTCCTTGCCGTAGCCGTCGGCCCCCATGTCGTCGGCGAACTCCTGGGTTACCGGCGCTCCGCCGACCATGATCTGCACGTCGTCCCGCAGGTCGGCGTCGATGAACGCCTCGATGGTCTTGCCCATGTTCGGCATCGTCGTGGTAAGCAGCGCCGACATCCCCATCAGCGGCGCTCCGTGCTCCTCCACGGCGTCGATGAACTCGTCCTCGGAGGTGTCGACGCCTAGGTCGATGACCTCGAAGCCGGCTCCCCTGAGCATCATGATGCAGAGGTTCTTGCCGATGTCGTGGAGGTCTCCCTTGACGGTCCCCATGATCACCATGCCGGCGCTCTCCACGCCCGAGGCCGACAGGATAGGCTCGATGTGGGCCATTCCGGCCTTCATGGCGCGGGCGCATGAGAGCACCTCGGGCACGAAGATGAAGTTCTCGCGGAACTTGATGCCGACTATGCCCATGCCGGCGATGAGGCCGTCGTCCATGATTTCGAGCGCCTCGATGCCCTCGTCCAGGGCCTGTCTGGAAAGCTGGTCCACGGTCTCGTGCTCGCCCTCGACCAGGGCCGCGGCGATATCCTGCATCAGCGGCCGCGCCGCGGCGAACAGCTCGACGCTGCGCTCGATCTCGTCGGGCCGCTCCACGTATTCCTCGATCTCGAAGCGGATTATTTCGTTCTGAATGTCGGACAGTTCCGCCATCGTCAAATCACCTCGTCAGTTCAGTGTCGCACTGGGTGCGGAAGGGGCGCCGTCCCGGTGCCAGTCCTGCACCGCTCTGGGGATTTCCACCAGGTTCTCGATGGAGGTCTGCAGCGGAATGGCGCATTCCGGGCCGACCAGCTGCACGCCGGCGTCGAGGTTCTTGTAGACCTCGGCGCGCACCTCTTCGGGGCCCTTGGAGAACAGGGTTTCCGGGTTGTTGATGTTGCCGACCAGCGAGATGCGCCGCTGCATGATGTCGACCGACTCCTGAGGCTGATTCTTCGAGTCGTAGTGGAAGGCGGCCATCCCGGTCTGGGCGATGTACTCCATGCGGTCGACGGTGCGACCGCAGATGTGGAGAATCAGCGGAATCGGGATGCTCTCGCTGAACTCGATGTGCATGTCGCGCAGGTAGCGCTCGTAGTACTCGCCGCTGACCAGGTCGCCGGTGGCGTGGTCGGGCAGGGTCAGGGCGTCGGCGCCGGCCTCGATCTGGGCGACCCCGAAGTCGACGGTGACCTTCTTCAGCTTGTCGAGGATGGCGCGCGTGGCATCCGGGTCGTCGAGCGACAGCAGCAGGAAGGGCTCGACGCCGAAGCAGTGGTAGGCGAGCGACCACGGCCCCATGGTCTTGCCGATCACGGCGACCTCGTCCCCGTACTCCCGCTTGAGGATGGTGATCGCCTCGAGCACGCAGCGGGTGTCGGGGTGGGTGCAGAGATCGTCGGGGATGACGATGTCCTCCAGCTTCTCGTAGATCGGCTCGCGCATGCGCACCGTCGGCCAGTTGTCCTTCTGCTCCCACTGGATCTTGCAGCCGAGGGCGGAGGACTCCTGGATGATGGTGAACACCGGCATGATGCTGTCGAAGCCGAGCTCGGTGTATCCGGTGGCGGCGAGGCGGGCCATGAGCTCGGGTTCGCGGTTGGCCTCGGGGAAGGGGGCTTCGACGAGGTCCATCAGCTCGACGGTCGCCACCGAGGTCGGATTGCACACGGGGGTGCGGTCGACCGGCTCGCGGCGCAAGGCTGCGAGCACGCGTTCGCGGCCCGTCATCGGTTTGATGTCTGCCATGTGAACATCTCCTTTTGATCTGCTATTCCTGGGCGCTGGGAGCGGAAAGCACCCCCCGCGCCGCGGCGGCCTCCGCCTCGCGCATGGCGGTGCGCACGTTGAGGGCGCGGGGAAGCAGCACGGCGACGAGGTTGTCGTGGGACTGGCCGCACGCGAAGCGGACCCGGTCACGGCGGTCGCCGGCCTGCTCCATTTCCCCGAGCTTGGCCAGGCCGCCCGCGGTGGCGGCGATGCGCCGCAATGTCATGCTTTCCCCCGGATCGTCCGCGGTTACCGTGTACAGGCCTTCCCCCTCGCTGACGGCGACCATCTCCTTGCCGGCCTTCTTGTCGAAAACCGACAGCGGGCGGGGAACGAGGTCGCTGCCGGTGGGGAGCTTGCAGACCTCGAGGAACAGCCGCCGGCAGGCCAGCTCGTGGCCGTGGCCGCAGGGGAAGCGCAGGCAGCCGGGGTTCGCCGGGGAGTCCTCGACGTTTCCCAGCACCTTCATCCCCGCGGTTATGAAGCGGACCCGTTCATCGGCGCCTTCCCTGGTGCTGTAGGTGTGGACGAGAAACTCGGGCCCGCCGGACTCCTCCCGGCGGTACAGGGCCAGAGAGATCTCCCCGCAGTGCGAGTCCATCGGCACGAGCTCGATGCGGGAGCCTAGGTCGAGGATCCGGGGCATGGGCAACCTTCCTTGACAGCGCGCTTCCGGCTGAGTATCAATAGAAAATCTGCCTGATGGTCAGACCATTGGCAACAGGAAAGTACGAAGGCGGCGAATAAAAGCAATCGGGAATTCATGAGCTCAGGTGAAACGGATCGGGGCCGGTCCGGGGCCGCCGAAGGGGCGGAACTGCTGCGGCCCGTCCCGAAAAGCTCGGTAAGCGACGCCATCGTCGATCAGATCACCGACCTGATCTCGCGCAACGTGCTGAAACCGGGGGACCGGCTGCCGTCGGAGCGGGAGCTGTGCCGCCGCTTCGCCGTCGGCAGGACCTCGGTCCGCGAGGCCCTGCGGTCGCTGTCGGTGATGGGGATCCTCACCGGCCGCGTCGGGGACGGCACCTTCGTGGCCGACAACGAAAGCCACCTCGGCCGCGCCTACGAGTGGGGCTTCGCCCTCGACCCGAAGCAGGTCGGCGACCTCATCGAGACGCGGCTCATGCTGGAGTCCAACACGGCCTGGTGGGCCGCCGAGCGCGCCAGCGAGCAGAACCTCGAGGCGATCGCGGCGACGCTGCGCGGAATGGAGAGGGAGATCGAGCGGCCGGGAGAGTTCCTCGAGTTCGACGTCGCCTTCCACCTCGAAGTCGCCCGCGCCGCCCACAACTCGATCCTCTACAACCTGGTGCGCACCACCCGAGGCTACCTGCAGGAGTGGATCAAGGGGAGCCTGGAAACCTCGTCATCCCGGGCGGGGGACCGCGCCAGGCTTTCCGTGTCCCAGCATCACGAGGTTTTCGAGGCCCTCGCTCGCAAGGACGCCAGGGCCGCGCGCGAGAGCATGCGCGCCCACGTCCTGTCGAGCAGCAAGGACTTTCAGTCCCATCTCCGTTGAGGCGCCGGGGCCCGAACCGCCCTGCGGATCGGCTGCGAAGACAAGGCGACGATCACCGGATCGCTCTCGTTCCCCAGGCGGTCGACGGCGCTGACGGCAAACTCCCGGCGCTCGGCGCGCCCCGGTCCCGGCCACGACAGCCCGCCCGGGTCCAGCTCGTGGCCGGTCCGGTTGCCGGGCAGGATGTCGTACGTCCAGCTCGTTCCCGCCTTCGAGTACACCACGTAGAGAAAAGGGGTCTCCCCGGGCGGCTGCTTCCAGGACAGCACCACCCTGCTGTCGTTCCGCACTGCCGGGGCCACTTTTGGGGGCGGGGGTGGGATGGAGTCGAGCCAGGTCGAGCGCGGAACGAGAGCCGGCTGCGCGTATATCCGGGCCCCGATCGAGGTGGTCAGCTGCCGCGAACGGCCGCTTTCGGCCCGGATTGCCCGCATGCTGAAGTGGAGATGTCCGTCGCTCTCCAGCATGTCGCGGGCCAGCGCGATCTGGTCGACCACCTCTCCGGCGGGCCACTTGCCCTGGCTTACCATGCTGGTGAACAGGCCCGGCCACAGGTGCCGGCGGTGGAGATTGTTCTCCCGCCACCAGGACAGCAGGGCGGGGAAGCTCTGGGCCTCGGGGGCGATCCGCCAGTACAGCTGCGGGGCGAGGTAGTCCAGCCACCCCTCCCGCAGCCACAGGCGCGGGTCCGCGAAGAGGGTCTCGTACTGGTCGACTCCCGCTTTCACACCGGGCGGATGCCCTGGCCGCCAGATGCCGAAGGGGCTGATTCCGACCATGACTCGGGGACGCCGCTGTTTGATCTCCAGGTAGAGGTCGCGGACGAAGTCGTCGACGTTGCGGCGGCGCCAGTCCGACCGGGAAAGGGAGCCCCCTGCATCGCGGTATGCCCTCCAGCTGGCCCCGTCGGGAAAATCGGCGCCGCCGTTGTAGGAGGGGTAGGGGTAGAAATAGTCGTCCAGGTGAATCCCGTCGAGATCGTAGTGCTCGATGAGCTCGAAGATGACCTCCATGGTGTGGGCGCGCGCCTCGGGATGCCCGGGGTCGAGCCAGTAGTACCCCTTTCCGCCCAGCCGGTGCGCGAGGTCGGGACGCTGCGAGAGGATCGAGCGGGGGGAAGGCTTTCCGGCGTGTCCGGGATGGTTGGCGCGGAAGGGATTGATCCAGGCGTGGAGCTCGAGGCCCCGAGCGTGCGCCTCGTCGATCCAGAAGCTGAGGGGATCGTAGAGCGGCTGCGGCGGAAACCCCTGCTCGCCGCTGAGGAAGTAGGACCAGGGTTCGAGGCCGGAGGGGTAGATCAGGTCGCACTGCGGCCGGACCTGAAGGATGACGGCGTTGAAGTTGAGATCGCGGCAGCGCTCGAGAATGGCGAGCGCCTCGGACTGCTGGGTTCGGCTCGGAAGGCCCGGTGCCGACGGCCAGTCGATGTTGGCGACCGTCGCCACCCACACGCCTCGGAACTCCCGGGCCGGCGTCGGGAGGTCGGGTCGGTAGAGCGGCCTCGGGGAGAGAAGAGAGCAGGAAAGGACGAGCCCGGCCGCCACCGCCGCGCCGAGGCGCCGGGCGCGGGGCAGGCTCCTACCCATCAATCAGGGTGCGATTAATGAACTCGGTGATGTCTTCGATCTTTTCGAGTTCGGTGACCAGCAGGTTCTGCGCGATCCGCCGGGTGAGGTCGCTGGTAGGAGGGTCCATGTCAGGGGGCGGATGGAGGGCGCTGGCAAGCAGGAGGCAGCCGAAGTTCCTCACCGCCGAGCGCTCCACTTTTGGCTGCCCGGCGTACCGCGCGACGACGAAATAGGACAGCCAGAAGACGTTGATGGCCTCGAGGTAGGCGGCCTTCTGCGGGCTGTTGATGATCGCCTTCAGGCAGAGGTCGCGGCAGTAGAATGCCAGGTCGAAGGCGGGGTGCCCGAAATGGGCCGTGGCGAAGTCGATCAGGTATATCGAGCCCTTGTTGACCCAGACGTTGCGCGGGCGGAGGTCGCCCAGCACCATGACCCTGGAGCCCTTCAGCAGCTCCTTGGACTGGTCCTCGATGACCTTTCTGTACTCGGGATATGCTTCGGCGATGCGGCCGTACGCCGGAGCGATGCGAAGCTGCTCGAAAGGCTTGGTGTCCTTGAACGTCTCCCTGAGATCGCGCGAGTTTGCCGTGTCGCTGTGAACCGTGCCCAGCAGCTCCCCGCACTGGGCGGCGATTTGCAGGTCGACGCGCCCGCGCAGGAGCTCGTTCTCCCAGAGCAGGGCCTCCCGGGCAGGCGCGGTGGTCACGAGGATGAAATTGCTGCGGTCCAGGAGGACGGGGGCAGGCACGAAGTCGGGGGGTACGATCTCGGCAAGCACGCCGATACAGGCCATCTCGTGGACTACCCGCTTGCGGTCGAGATAGATGCGCTCCTTGGTCTGCTGGACTCGCGAGTGCGCCTGTTTGACGATCAGCCGCTGCCGCGAGGTGACCACGGCGTAGATGGTGTTTTTTCTGCCGTCTCCCACCGCGTCGATTTCCCGGATCGATTCTCCCTGAACGACGATCTTCTTGCGGCGCAGGTACGGCGGAAGGGACTTCTTGTCGAGGTTGATTGGCATGAACGGGACGTCATCCGGTTGAATGCCGCCGCGGCGAAACCTCTGCTGCCGCAGCCGCATCGGTGAGTGGCGGAGAAGCCGGGCGGCGGGCGGCCATTTCGAAGCCGTTCACCTGCCGTTCGGCGTGGTAGGAACTGCGCACCAGGGGTCCCGATTCGACATGCCGGAAGCCGAGCTTCAGCGCGAAGTCGCGCAGTTCGACGAATTCCCGGGGAGGCACGAAACGGGCGACCGGGTGGTGGCGCCTGGAAGGGCTGAGGTACTGTCCGAGGGTGAGGATGCTGCAGCCTGCGGCGGCGAGGTCGGCGATCACCTCCTCGGTCTCCCGGCGGGTCTCCCCGGCCCCGAGCATCATCCCGGATTTCGTCGGGGCGGGGCCGAGTCGGCGGGCGCGTTCGAGCAGCTCGAGGGAGCGTTGGTATTTCGCCTGGGGCCTCATCAAGCGGTAAAGCCGCGGGGCGGTTTCGATGTTGTGGTTGAGTATGTCGGGACCGGAGTCGAGGACCGTCTGCAGCGCTTCGAGGTCCCCCTGGAAATCCGGAATCAGCACCTCGACCGATGTCCCGGGGCACAGGCGGTGGACTTCGTCGAGGGTCCTGGCGAAGATGCGCGCCCCCCCGTCGGGAAGCTCGTCCCTGTTGACCGAGGTGATCACCGCATGCCTCAGGCCGAGGGTGGCGATGGCGCGGGCGACCCGCAGCGGCTCTCCTTCATCCAGCCCCTGCGGGCGGCCGGTGCGTATGGCGCAGAAGCCGCAGCTGCGGGTGCAGACGTCTCCCAGGATCATGAAGGTCGCGGTGCGGCTGCCCCAGCATTCCCCGATGTTGGGGCACTGGGCGCTTTCGCAGACCGTGTTGAGCCTGAGCTCCTTTACCAGCCTCTTGAGATCGAGGTAGTCGGGGCTTCCGGGGGCTTTGACCCTGAGCCAGGGAGGCAAACGACCCTTGCTCTTCATATCGTCATCAAAAACAGCTGGTTGCGTTCGTTTCACCGGTTTCTTGCGAAGCTCTCCAAGTCTCAGGATTATCCAATATAATCGACCGGCTGATGCGGGAGCAAGTCAGAGCATGACGAACAATATGTGTAACATATTGTAAAATATACATATACAAAATTCCCTGGCCTGTTGTCGACAAGTGCTCAATTGTATACTTCAGGAGAAAGAGAAAAACAAAGGGCCCGGCTTCCAGCGAAAGAAGCGGGCCCGGTCGAAAGCAGCCAGAACAACGGGAGGATCCGGTTCAGAATTCCGAGACCGGGTCTTCAAGCACCCCGAGGTCCACCCCCAGCCTCGCTTCCAGTCCTGACGAATCCGGGGCCGCGGCGATCGCCTCCTCATCGGCCAGGCCGACCTCGATCCGCCTGAAATAGCTCTCGTAACCCTCCGGATCTGCGATGATTTCCCTGGCCATCCGGACCTGTGGGTCTACGGCTACATCGTAGGCATAGGCCCCCTTCATCCCGAATGCCTTTTCGAGGATGTCGAAGGTCAATTTCCACTTGATCAGTTCGGCGTCGGCCTTCCAGTGCTTCTCCTCGATGTCGTCGATCCCCTTTTTCAGCCTGCCCAGGGGCTTCTCGAGCCTTTCCTGTTCACCTTCTTCCTCGACCGCCTCCTCGAGCTGCAGCAGCCGGCTCTCGAGATCGCTGACATAGGAGAACTCACCTTCCTCCAGGTACTCCCGGAACTCCTCGAGGACCGGGTCTTCTGCGACGAACTCCCGGGTCAGTTCCGGGTGGTTTACGGGGTACTCGCGGGCGAAGCGGAAGAACTTGCTGTCCGCGGTCCAATAGCCCTCCAGCTGAGCAAAAAGCGGGGTGCGTTTGCGACCAGCCGCGGGTATGTCGGGGGTGATCCCTCCAGCCCCGTGCACGATGCGTCCCCGGCGCCGCGTCCTGAACTCCTGGTCCGACAGGGCCACCAGGGTGGAATCCTTGCGCATGCGCTTGTCGATCGAGCGCCCGCTGGGGATGAAATAAGCCGCAACCGTAAGCTTGAGCTCCGCGTTTTCACCGATGGAGGTGGTTTTCTGCACCGAACCCTTGCCCACCGTCGGTTGGCCCAGAACGAGGCCGCGGTCCCAGTCCTGCATGGCCCCCGAGACGATCTCGGAAGCGCTGGCCGAGCCGCGGTCGACCATCAGCAGCAGGGGCCCTTCGCCGAACCTGGGGACCTTCCTCGTGAAGTACTTCGCGGTATCCTCGAAGGCGCGTCCGGCGGTGTAGACCACGAGTTGATCCTTCGGGAGAAACAGGTCGGCGACGCGCACCGCTTCGTGGAGGAACCCGCCGCTGTTGCTGCGCAGGTCGAGTATCAGGCGCTTCATCCCCTGGTCGATGAGGCCGGCCAGGGCGGAGTCGACCTCGCTGGCGGAGTTGTGCTGGAACTTGAGCAACCGGATGTATCCGGTGGAGTCCGGGAACATCGTGGAGTAGGAGACCCCGTCGATGTGGACTTTCTTGCGGGTGATGGTGATCTCCAGGGGCTCATCCACCCCTGCCCGGAGCAGGGTCAGGGTCACCGGGGTGTCGGCCATGCCTCGCATGAGGCTCGCCGCGTCGCTCGCCGACATGTGCGTGGTGGCGCTGTCGTCGATGGCGATGATGATGTCCCCCGACCGGACTCCGGCCAGGGCGGCAGGGGTTTTCTCGTGCAGCAGGGAGGCGATGGCGATGGCGCTGTCCGGGCGGATCACCTGGATGCGGAACCCTAGCCCTCCGTATTCTCCCTGAACGTCGATGCGGAAGTTGTCGAGGTTCATCTTTTCCATGAAGACCGTGTCCGGATCGAGCATCGACATCATTCCCGCGATGCCGAAGCGGACCAGGGTGTCGGCGCCGACCGAGTAGAACGCCTTGCGGTCGAGGTGGTGCACGATCCTCTCGAGACGGGTGAAGTTTTCCGGCCAGCTGCCGCCCTCTCCGGACCACGTGAAGTCCGACCCCGGATCGAGAGCGCGGAAGAGGCCGTCGACCCCTGCGCGCATCAGCGAATCGGGCGGAACCTCGTCGATGTAGAACTTCATCAAGTGCTTCACCACGGGGAGCAGGTAATCCCGCACCTCGTCTTCAACCCTGGTTTCCCGTCCCTCTGCGAAGGCGAGTCCAGCCAGCAGCAGGTGAGTTGCGAAGGCACCGACCACCCCCGTACGGAATGCCATTACCTGTCCCCTTAATTCAGATTATACCGGCACTTACAACACTTGCGACAAAGGTATACAGGGCGCATCCGGGCCGCAACGCGGGCGGCGGGGGGATTGGGTGGATCGGGTGGGGAACCTTAGCAGGACAACCGGACCGGGGCGGAAACCGGGCTGTTGTTGTCTGAAATGCGAGGGCTGGGGCAGGAGTCTCCCGGGACAATACCGGGGGCGGGCGGGTGATTGACATTCCGGGAGACCGTGGCTACCTTGGGGTCTCTGTTACAAACAGGTTGCAGTACTGAAGAGTGCGCTGGTTCCGCGCACGAAGATTCCCGATTCAGCGTGTGAGAAACTGTCGGTCCGATTGCACCTTGACGCCCAGACGCACTGCCATCTCCGTCCTCGCTTCACCCGCCATCCTCACCCCGTCGACATACAATTCGAGTGCCTGCCCCGAACCCTGAGCGAGGTATGCCCCGCAAGCAATACACATTCATCGTAATTCCACCCAGAGACGGGAATGTGAAGGAGATCAGGATTTCCTCGCCCATTTTCGGAGCGGTGGGACTGGCGCTGATCTGCTGTGCCGTCGGCTACTACGCATCCGGGTACTTCCTGCGCGCCGATCAGTCGGCCACCATCGCCGATCTGCGCTACGAAAACCTGCAGCTCGCCAATTCCCTGCAGCAGACGAGCAGGGAGCTCACCGGTCTCGAAGAGGTGATGACGGAGCTGGCGCAGAACGACTACCGGCTCCGCGCCCTGCACAACATGGAGCTCGACACCGAGGACGCGAGGCTGGGGGGTATCGGCGGGTTGAGCGAGTACACGGAAGAGCTGCCCGAGGAGTACGCTTTCCTGCCGGCGCGCAAACGGTCCCTCGTCGAGGATATCAAGGGCCGCATCTTCCGTTTGCGGATGGAGGCGAGCTTCCAGGAAGTCAGCTACGACCAGATCCTCAGGAACTACCGGCTCAGCGAGGAGGGGCGCCGCGCCTTGCCGACGATCTCCCCGGTTCCGCGAGATCTGGCGTGGAAGTCGTCGAAGTTCGGTCCGCGGATCGATCCGTTCACGGGGCGCAAAGCCCGCCACTTCGGTCTGGACCTCGCAGGGCGCAAGGGCACGAAAGTCATCGCCACCGCCGACGGGCAGGTGATTCACTCGTACTGGGACAACCGGCTCGGAAACGTCATCGTAATCAAGCACGACCTCAGGATGAAGACGGACTCCGGTGAGGTCTACATCCTTCCGGGAACGTTCCGCACCGAGTACGGCCACCTCGACAAGATGTTCGTCAGGAAAGGGGAATGGGTCGAAAGGGGCCAGACAATCGGTACCATGGGCAGCACGGGACGCTCGACGGGACCGCACCTGCATTACGCGGTGCGTTACCAGAACATCAAGGCAGGGGGGTGGAAGGGGTACCTCGATCCGGAGGATTTTCTCCTCGACTGGCCCGAAGACAACCGCGTCGCAGGCTGGCTGTCGGCAGCGGCTGCGGGAGGATAATGGCCGACAGGAGGACGAAAACCCGGCTTGCGCTTTTGCAGACCGGGTTTTTTCATGTACCTGTGAAAACCGTTCCGCCAGACTGAACCGATCATGCCGGAAAACATCGCAGCCAAGGTCGCCGCTGTCGCCGACGAAACCACCCTCGTTCTCAACGTCGGCTCCGAACACGGAGTCAGCGAGGGCATGGTGTTCGCCATCGTCGCCGAACAGCAGGAGATCGCCGATCCGGACTCGGGGGAGAGCCTCGGCAACTGGGAGGTGGTCAAGGCGCGCGTGGTGGTCGAGCACGTGCAGGAGCGCATGTGCACGGTGCGCTCCCCCCTGAGGCAGGAGATCGACACCTCCGGCACCCTCAGCACCATGATGGTGCGCCATTCCTTCGGGGCCTACGGTTCCGCCGCCGGCGACCGCGCCAGCATGCAGGTTCGCGCCACCGGTCTGGCGGGGCGCCCGAAGGTTCGCCCGATCGAGGTCGGGGACCGGGCCCGACTGGTGATGGAGGAGAGCCGCCAGCCGCCGGCTGCGGGCCCTTCCCCGGAGCAGCCGGTGGCCCCCGACCTGCCATCCAAGACCTACGCGACGGCGGCGACTGCCGAGGCCGCGGACCAGGCGCCCGCCGAGCCGGGGCAGGGGGAGCCCCCGGCGCCGGAAGAAACCGCCGCCGACGCGGAGGAATCCCGATCTTCACCCGGAGCCTGAGGTCCTGCTTCGGGAGCCTTGCCTTCCCTTTCTTCGCCCTGGCCTTCCTGGGCGCCTGCGCCCGTTACTCGACCAGTTCCGGGCTTGTCGGCGGCATTCGCAGCGTCGCCATTCCGGTAGCTGAAAACGACACCGCCGAGGAGCGGGTCGCAGAGACCCTCACCGAGCGCATCAGCGAAGCCTTCACCGTCGACGGCCGCCTGCGTGTCGTCGACGAGGAGAGCGCCGATGCCCTGCTTCTGCTGCGGCTGGTGGCCCTCGAGGACCGTCCGTTCACCTTCACCGCCGGGGAAGTGACCGAGCAGTACCGGTTTCGCGTCTGGATCGAGGCCGAACTGGTGCGCACCGGCGACGAAAGTTCGCTGCTCGACCTCGAGAGCCTGGAGGGCTGGGGGACCTACGACGCGGCTCTTCCGGACGAAGACGGTCGCGACCCGGCGGTCGAAGCCGGGATCGACATGGTGATCGAGGAGATCGTCGACCGCACTACGGCGAGCTGGTAGCCTCCGGGTCCCTGCCGGCAAGGCGCACCACCACGCAGAGCCCCGCTCCACCCAGCAGCAGACCGACCCACGAAGAATACAGGTACGCGCTACCGGCGTACCCCAGGGCCGCGGCGGCCACCATCGCCGTCATGGCGTAGGGAATCTGCGTGCGTACGTGGTCCATGTGGTCGCATGCGGCGGCTATGCTCGAGAGCAGGGTGGTGTCGCTGATGGGAGAGCAGTGGTCGCCGAAGATGGCGCCGTCGAGCACCGCGGCTGCGGTGAGCACGGCGACCGGCATGCCCCCGAGCTCCCAGGCGAGCGGCAGCACCGAGGGCAGCAGGATCGCCATCGTCGTCCACGAGGTGCCGATCGCAAAGGCTACGAGGGCCGCCAGCAGGAAGGTGGCGACCGGAACCAGACCGGGGGCCAGGGAGGTTCCCAGGGCCGAGACGAGGTAGTCGTCGGTGCCGACGGCCTGGCAGGCCTCCTTGATCGCCCAGGCAAGCAGCAGGACGACGAGGGCGTGCCGGAAGCTGGCGATGCCTCCGATCCACGCTGCGGCGACCCGGGCCGCCCCCAGGGGGCGGACCCCGTCCGGGGAGCGGCGGGTCAGGGCGAGCGCCGCCGCCGCGGCGGTTCCCGCCATCGATGCGAGGAACATCACCCGGGCCCCGGAGGCATTGCTGAAGACGGCGATCCAGTAGCCGCCGTCGGCGGGAAAGAACCCGCGGCGGGCTGCCTCGACAGCCGGGGAATCCCAGGCGTCCCACTGCATGCCTCCGAGAACGCCGAAAACCACCAGGCCCACCGGGAAAGCGGCGATCCACCAGTGCGGCCGCACCCCCTGCGGCGGCTTCAGGGAGTCGCTCCTCTCCCCGGTCATCGGCCGCGCCCCCGGCCGCAGAACGGCACCGGTGGCCGCGGCCCTGCGCTCCGCCGTGAGCATGGGTCCGTAGTCGCGGCGCATCAGCACCGTACAGGCGACCAGGACCAGCGAAAGGATGCAGTAGAACCGCGACGGCAGGGCGAGAAAGAACAGCTCGTATCCCGAGATCCCGGTGTTCAGCTCCTTCATGACCCCTTCGAACAGTCCGACCTCGTACCCGATCCAGGTGCTGATCAGGGCCAGGCCGGCCACCGGGGCGGCGGTGGAATCGACGATGTAGGCGAGTTTCTCCCGCGACACCCGGAATCCGTCGCAGATCGGGCGCATGGTCGTGCCCACCACGAGGGTGTTGGCGTAGTCGTCGAAGAAGATCGCCATCCCCATCAGGAAGGAGGCGAGCCGCGCCGAGCGGGCTCCTTGCGCCCGCCGCGCCAGCAGGTCGGCGATTCCCTGGGTCCCCCCTGCGAGGACGACCACCCGGACCATGCCGACCAGGGAGGCGGTGAAGGCGAGTATGTAGAGCTGGAACGACTCCCGCAGCGGCGCCCATACGAAATCGACGGCGGCGCGCTGGAGAACGGCGAAGGGAAATGTCCATCCCCCCGCATCCGGCATGCTGATGGCGGCGGCGGCGACGATGGCGGTCCCCAGGCCGAGGGCGAGCCTGCCGGTGGCTACCGCGGTGAGAATGGCGACCAGCGGCGGAAACAGGCTCCAGCCGTCCTGTTCCCCGGCAGCCGGCAATGCCCAGGATACCGCGATGCCGGCGAGCAGGGCGGCGGCGTAACGAACCAGTCCCCTGGCATTCCTCGGGGCGTTGCTTTTCACAGGTATTCGCGGTGTCGATTCAGAGGGAATCTCCCGGGCGAGTGCCCGGTTCGCAGATCAACGGCCCGTGCCTGACCACCATTGGTCCAATGGTCGAGCCAACCCTTTCGGCCCGCCCCGATCAATGACCAAAACACCCGAGACATGCCGGTTCAGTGACTGTCGGTGATCAGTCGGAGGACAGGGACTCGATCTCGGCTTCCGGCACCGTGGACATCTCGAGCTTGAAGGCGAGGAGGTAGATCATGACGCAGCCGATGATCCACCATGCGATCTGCCACACCCAGAGGGTGGGAATGCCGAATAGCCACTCGGCGGGATCGGCCTGGTTGCCGAGAACGGCGAAAGGCCCGATGGCGAACAGGAACCAGACGATCACCAGCCCCCAGACCGGAAGCCTCCACTTCCGTTTTTCGGGAGGCAGCGCCGCGTGCCGGGCGATGAAGCGGTGATAGCGGTCGCGGTGCTCGGTTTCGACGGCGGTTTTCGGTTGCGTGAAGGCACTGACCCCGACCGTCAGCACCATGTTCACGAGGATCCCCCATCCGGCGCTGTGAATCGTCAGCGGGTAGCGCCCGATGCCGATCAGCCCCCCGAGCTCGGTCACGTAGGTGAAGGTGACGGCGAGCAGACCCCCGATCAGGCCGCAGACCACCCCGGCCGGAGTGAAGAAGCGGATGTAGCAGATGCCGAGAAGCGCCGGCCACATCTGGAAGCCGTACGAGACCGCGGCCCCGCCCAGGAGCACGAGCAGGTCGCCGCTGGCGAGCCCGACGATCAGGGCGAGGGTGATGACGACGGCGACGGTGAGGCGGCCGACCAGGAGCTGGGCGCGGTGCGAGGCTTCGCGGTTGAGGAAGTGGCGGTAGAGGTCCCGGGTGACGATGCCGCTCGCCGTCGACATGTAGGCGGCCCCGGTGGACTGCATGGCGGCGAGGGCGCAGACCGCGAGCAGCCCGACGAGCCATGGGAAGCCCTCCGAAAGGGTGGATATGAGGTAGGGGACGAGGTAGTCGGATATCGGTTTTCCCGCGTCGTTGACAGGGACCCCGAGCTTTTCGACCCCCGGCAGAATGCCGCGGTCGAGGATGGCGCCGCCGAGTCCCTGGAAGGCGGTGAAGAAGAAGAGGATGGCGCCGATGACGACGGAGGAGGCGACCACCTGCTGCCAGGGAAAGGGCCGGGGGTCGCGGTTTGAAAAGGCCCACATCGAGAATGCCGGAGCGGACTGAATGCCCATCAGGGCGAACATGTAGGTCATGATCATCAGCCCGGTCCAGGGACCCCCGGAACGGTCCCAGAACAGAGTGCCGGCCCGTTCGAGAAAGGAATCGGACCCCGGCCGCGTCGGAATGGCGACCATGTCGCGGCTCTGGCCGGCGAGACCCCCGAGGCCGCGCTGGAAGTTCGCCCAGCCGCCGACGAGATCGAGGGCGACGAAGCCGAGGATGACTATGCCGAGGGCGAGGAGGATGCACTGGGCGCAGTCGACGTAGGCGACCGAGCGCAGGCCGCCGGAAGCGACGTAGAGGAAGACGACGATCGACAGCAGGATCGCTCCCCCCTCGATGTTGCCGATCACGGTGGCTTCGAGGGCGGTGCCCTCGACGAGCCGCTTGAACAGGATTCCCGAGGCCCGCAGCTGGATTCCCAGGTACGGCACCGAGAAAACCATGGCGACGACGACGGTCAGCACCCGCATCCAGTCGCTGCGGTAGTAGTCGCTGAACATCTCCCCGGGGGTGATGTACCCGTAGCGTTTTCCGAGCAGCCACTGGCGCTTGAGAAAGATCACCCCGGTAAGGGGTATCGTTATCGCGTAGAAGGAGGCGAAGGCGTAGGGAAGTCCGACGCCGTAGATCGTTCCGGGATGGCCGACGAAGGTCCAGCCGCTGAAGGAGGTGGCGGTGGCGGCGAGGACGAATACCCACAGCCCGATGCTGCGGCCGGCTATGAAGTAGTCGCTGGCGGTGCGGGCCTGGCGGGCGCCCTTCCAGCCCCAGAAGATGCAGTACGCCCAGTAGCCGAGAATGAAGAGCAGCAGCCAACCGAGCTTTTCCACGGGTCAGCTGCCTGAATGAACAGTGATGGCCCCCCCGCGAAAGGGATGGATCGGCGCCCGAAATTGCAGGGGATTCCCGGGACGCGACACTAGTCGGGGCGGCGCAGGTGCCAGAACAGGTTGGTCACCCGCCAGCTGCCGCCGCGCTTGCTCAGGGTCCACAGGACGTGGCGGTCGGCCGCGTGGGTCGCATCCCCCAGGGTGTGGCCGACGGTGACCTTTTCGCGGGCGACGGCGAGCGCCTCGGTGCCGGAGCCCCCCATGCTGGTGTGAAGGACCTCGCGCTCGATGTCGTAGGTCGTCAGCCCGAGCCGGTTGCCGAGCCATTCATTCCAGACCTTTTCGCCGCTGAACACGACGATCCAGGAGGCCGGGGTGACCAGGCCGTAGGCGTCGACGACGGTGATCCCGTCGTCGTAAAGTCCCGCAAGGGATCCGGCGCTGCCGTCGCGCCACCCCTGGGCTTCTTCCTCGAGGAACCCGGCCAGTCCCGCGTCCACGGCAACGTCGCCGGCGAAGCGGCCTGCGGTGCTGTCGCCTATGTCGTGGATGAAACCGGTGGCGAACCACTCCTCGTCCCGCTTTTCGAAAAGCCACAGGTCGTTGAACCAGTACTGGCTGGCCGAACCGGTAGCGCGGTCGATCACCGAGCCCGAGTCGACGACGGCGACGAAAGCCCTGCCCTCGAGGACGTTGACCAGCAGGTAGGTGCGCTGGATGTCGTACTTGCTGGCGCGCAGGTCTTCCTCCAGCATCCGGGCGTACTCGGAGGCGGACTCGTGCACGACCTTCCAGCCCACCGGATCGATGCGGCCTCCGCCGTTGTATACGACGAACCGGGTTTCGTCGTACGCCGACGTCATCAACTCGACGTTTCCCCTGCGTCGCCCCGAAAGCTCCTTGCCCAGGGCCTGGTGTATCAGCAAGGTCGCCGCCGCGTCTGCGAAAGCGGTGGCGGGAACGAAGAAGGCGATCAGGAAAAGGAGGCGGCAGTTGCCGCGGCTGGCGGATGTCACGAGGAACCTCCGAGCTGCTTGAGGGCCCATTCCGCGTAATAGGCGACGGTGGCGTCGTCGTCGTCGACCAGGGTGGCGAGCTGCTCGCGCGCCTCCGGGGAGGCGATTCTTCCGAGGGCGATCACGGCGTTGAAGCGCACCTCCGGGGAGCTGTCGGAAACGGCATCGCGAAGCTGCGGGACCGCGGCGAGCACCCGGGCCTGGCCGAGGACCTGGGCGGCCCCGGAACGGGCGAGCTGCTGGTCGTCCGACAAGGTGGCGATCAGCCGTTCCTCGACCGCGCCGGAGCTGCGTTGCACCTCGACAAGCGATTTCACCGCGTTGACCCGCAGGATGGGATCGTCGCTGCCCATCGAGGCGAAGAGGAAATCGGTTCCGCCCTCGTCCCCGAGCCGGGACATCGAAGCCGCGGCGTTGAAGCGGACGAGGTTGCTCGGATCGTCGAGAAGCATGGAAAGGGCGCTGATCGCCTCCGGGTTGCCGACGTTGCCGAGGGCCTGCGCCGAGTGCATGCGGATTTCCGGATCGTCTGATTCCAGCTGCTGCAGCAGGCCCTTCTCCACATCGCCGAGGGCGGAGGAGATCTGCTCGCGGTAGGGAGTGTCCGAGGCGAGCAGATCCACCAGCAGGGGAACCCCGAAATAGTTGGTCCGGCGCAGCTCTTCTATGGCGATTTCCGCGAGGGCGGGGTCGGCGTCGGCGGAGAGCGCGGCGTGCACTGCGCCGACGCCGGAAGTTTCGTTCATCTTGACGAGGGCCAGGGCGGTGTAGAGGCGGATGACGGGGTCCCCGTCCCCGTCGAAGAGCGCCTTCAGGGCGGTTACCGCCGGCTGGTTGTACCCCAGCTCGCCGACGGCCCTGAGGCTGGCGACCCGCTCCGGGTAGGTGTAGGTCACCGCCGCGGTCCGGGGGTGGATCTGCGCCGAAGCCGCCTTGTGCTTGATGCGCCCCAGCACGACGGTGGCCCCGGTTCGCGTCTGCTCGATCTCGGCCCGGAACTCCCGGTAGTCCTTGCCCTTGTACTTGGCCGGATCGAGAAGTACCATCAGCTGGCGCGCCGCCGGGCGGCCGATGGAAACCAGTTCGTCAACCGCCTGGTTCCAGCGTTCCGAATCGATCTCGTTGGAGGCCAGCACCTCGATCTGCTCGGCGACCTCCTGCTCGGTGGTCGTACAGCCGGTCCCCAGGGCCATCGCGGCCAGGGCCGGCAACATCCGTGTCCTGATCATCAGTGAAGTCAACCGACGTTGTCGGGCAGGAAGTGTGAAAGTAGCTTTGCGGGCGAGGGCTGGAGCACTCGAATCTGCTCCGCCACCGGCTTTCAGGCCGGCAGGATACACCGGAATACGATAACAAGCTCCGGAATGAAGGGCCGTAATCTAAATCGCTCCCGGGGAAGGAGCAACCGGACAACGTGATCAGCGGCATTCACTGGCTCGACTGGACCGCCCTGGGGCTCGTCGCCCTTCTCGGCCTGCGCGGCTACCGCCAGGGGTTGATACTCCAGCTGGCGACGTTCCTGGCCATAGGCCTCGGTCTTCTCGGGGGCCTCCATCTCCAGGACGCCGCCCTGCCGCTGCTGCCCGACTTCGAGGACTCCCGGCTCCGTTTCGCCGCCAGCTTCGCCCTGGTGTTCGCCTCGATCGCCCTCAGCGTGAACGTCGTCTCCCGGCTGCTGCGCAAGGCGGTGCACGCCATGTTCCTCGGATGGATCGACCGCCTTCTCGGAGGGATCTTCGGAGTGCTGGTGGCGCTGCAGGTTCTGCTGGCGGCCGTGCTGATGATCGGCCGCTACCTGCCGGAGGGGATGGGCTGGCTGAAGGAAAGCGTGGTGGCCCCGGGGATGTTCGCGATCATCGCCCGGCTGCTGCCGCTGCTGCCGCAACAGTTCGCCCTGTTTTTCGAGCAGCGTTTCGGCGACATGATCTGATTTCCCCCGGTCAGGGGGCAACCGCGGAAAACAGCGAGTAGGTCGCAGTCCAGCGCACCTTGCTGCCGTTGAGCTGGCGCTCGAACAGGCCGCGCACCTGCCGCAACGAGGCGTTGTCGAGCTGTCGGTGCAGGTAACGCGCGAAGGTCGGGTGTTTCTCCCCCCCGGGATTGAACCAGTGGCCGAGTTGCCGCGTTTCGATCCGGCGCACCGTCGTCCGCTCCTCGGTTGCGTACTCCACCTCCTCGAACCCAGCCTCCTGCAGCAGCCGTTTCAGGTCATCTTCCACCCAGTTGACCCGCGGGTTTTCCGGGTCGTCGTAGATCGCCTCCTCGGCGCTGACCACCCGCTCATTCAGATCCCCTTCCAACTCGCCGAGGTCGACGAGCCGGCAGAGGCGCTGGGCTCGCCGCTGCACCACTTCCCAGAGCCGCAGCCGGCACCCCGGGGCGGCGAGGCCGCGGAGCTGGCGGGCGATCTGCTCCTTCTCCCCGGAGGAACCGACGGCGTTGCGGCCGATGATCGCCTCGAAACGCATTTGGGGATCTGCGGCCTCGACCGCGGGGCCGAGGTCCTCGACGGCGGTCTCGAGAACGCGCGGGCGGTCGAGCTCTTCGAGGTGGGCGGCTGCCAGCTCCCGCAGTGCCGCCGCGGAGGCGGCGTCGGTGCAGACCGACCAGACCGTTCCCTCGGGGACCCGGCGCAGCGCCTCCCAGGTCAGCAGGCCGGAGCCGGCGGCCAGGTCGAGGACGCGGTGGTGGCGCTCGAGCCCGAGGGAGCGGAAGACCTCTTCCCGGAGATGGCCGTTCAGGGCCCCGGCCTCGCCGCCGGCCCGCTCCAGCCACTGGTCGCGGGCGCGGTCCGCCGGCGAGTGGGACAGGTGTTCCGGCGCCGCCAGGTCGGGGCCGCCCTCCATCACCGCGGCGAGCTGCAACTCGCGGCGGCGGGCAACCTCGGTGCGGATGCCGGCCTCGTGCCCCCGGTCCGAGGGCTGGTAGAAGACGCGCCCCTGGAGATTGGCGGGCAGGTACTGCTGGGCGACCCAGTGGTCGCGGTAGGCGTGCGGGTAGAGGTACCCCTCCCCGTGGCCGAATCCCTCGCTGTCGCGGTTGGCGTCCTTGAGATGGTTGGGGACCTCGTCTTCGCGCTCCTTCCCGACCGCGGCGAGGGCGTCGAAGAAGGCCATGGAGGAGTTGCTCTTGGGAGCGGTCGCCAGGTGCAGCGCCGCCTGCGCCAGGGCGAAGCGGCCTTCCGGCAGACCGACCCGGTCGAAGGCTTCGGCGGCGGCGACGACCAGCGGCAGGGCTCCCGGGTCGGCGAGGCCGACGTCCTCGCTGGCGAAGATGATCATGCGGCGGAAGATGAACCGCGGATCCTCCCCGGCGTAGACCATGCGGGCCATCCAGTACAGGGCGGCGTCCGGATCCGAGCCCCGCATCGACTTGATGAAGGCGCTGATCGAGTCGAAGTGGTAGTCGCCCTCCTTGTCGTAGAGAACGGCGCGACGCTGGATCGATTCTTCGGCGACGGCGAGATCGACATGCACGCGGCCGTCGCTCGGAGCCGTGGTCTCGACCGCGAGCTCGAGGGCGTTCAGCAGCGCCCGGGCGTCCCCGTTGGCGACGTCGACGAGATGGGCGAGGGCGTCGTCGTCGACGGTCAGGCCCTCGAGATCTCCGTACCCCCGGGGATCGGTCAGGGCGTTTCGGGCCACGGCGTCGAGGTCGCTCTCGGTCAGGGATTTGAGCTGGAACAGGCGGCTGCGGGATACCAGCGGCCGGTTGACGGCGAAGTACGGGTTCTCGGTGGTCGCCCCGATGAGGATGACGGTGCCGTTCTCGACCCAGGGCAGGAGCGCGTCCTGCTGGGCCTTGTTGAAGCGGTGAACCTCGTCGATGAAGAGGATGGTGCGCTGGCCGTGGAGGTGGCGGCGTTCCCTCGCTTCGTCGATCGCCTGCCGGATATCGGCGACCCCGGCGAGCACGGCGTTGATGGTGATGAAATGGGAACGCGTCGTGTTGGCGATGACGTGGGCGAGAGTGGTCTTGCCGGTTCCGGGTGGGCCGTAGAAGATGACCGAGGAGAGCTGATCGGCCTGGATCGCGCGGCGCAGCAGCCGTCCGGGCCCGAGGATGTGGTCCTGGCCGACGAAGTCGTCGAGCGCCGCGGGTCGCAGACGCGCCGCCAGCGGCTGCTCGCGCTCCAGCTGGTCGCGGCGCCCCGCGGCGAACAGGTCGAGGTCGGGGGCGCTCCTTCTGGGTCGCTGTTCCGGCATGGGTTCGGGCATCGGGCAAAGACAGTACCTTATTTCCGGGAAGGTAACCGAGCGGGAATGGCCCAACAATCGGACGGCAACTCGATGGCGGGAATCGAGCAGGCCGGCATCGAAACGGAAGAGCAGCTGATCGCGCAGCTGACGACCCCGAGCGCCGCGGTGGCCCAGGCGGCGGAGGCCCTCGACGGGCCGGTGGTGATTCTCGGCGCCGGCGGCAAGATGGGGCCGACCCTGGCCGAGCTGCTCTCCAGGGCAGGGGCGGAGGTGATCGCCGTGTCACGCTTTTCCCAGCCGGGTCTGCGGGAATACCTCCAGGGCGCAGGAGTCGGGACGGTCGCCGCCGACCTGATGGAGGAGGGGGCCCTGCGGTCGCTGCCGGACGCCGGGCAGGTGCTGCTCCTGGCCGGTCACAAGTTCGGCTCCTCGGGGAATCCCGCGGCGACCTGGGCGGTCAACGCCGAGCTGCCGGGCCGTCTCGTCGCCCGCTACCGCGGCGCCCGCGTCATCTACGTGAGCAGCGGCAACGTGTACCCGTTCAGCGCGGCGGCAAGCGGCGGCTCCAGGGAAACCGACCCGGTGGGGCCGGTCGGGGAGTACGCCCAGTCCCGGCTCGGGGGAGAGCGACTCGCCGAGTACGCCGCACTGAAGCACGGCACCGCGCTGCTCACAGTGCGCCTGTTCTACGCGGCCGAGCTGCGCTACGGCATTATCCGCGACATCGCCGGGCGCGTGCACGCCGGCGAGCCGGTCGACCTGACGACGGGTCACGTCAACCAGATCTGGCAGGGGGACGCCAACGCCTGGCTGGCGCGCTGCTTTCCGCTCTGCTCCAACCCGCCCGAGGTCGTCAACATGACCGGACCGGAGGTGCTGTCGGTGCGCGCCATCGCCGAGGAGGCAGGGGAGGCGATGGGGAGGCGGCCGGTATTTTCCGGAAGCGAAGCACCGACCTCCCTCCTCGGCAATGCCAGCAGGTTGATCGAGCGGCTGGGGCCCCCGGAGGTCCCGGCGGAAACCATGATCCGGTGGACCGCCCGCTGGGTGGCGCGGGGAGGGCGCAGCCTCGGCATGCCGACGAAATACGAAGTGCGATCGGGACGGTTCTGAAGAGGCGCGAGAAAAACCGCGGCATGAAAGCCCACGTCCGCTACACCGAACAGTTGGGGGGAAGGCTGAACCCCCCGTCGTCGAAGAACTACACCACCCGTTACCTGTTGGCCGCGGCCCTGGCAGAAGGGGAAAGCTGCGTCCATTACCCCGCCCGCAGCGAGGACTCCGAGGCGCTTCTGAGATGCCTGAGGGCCCTCGGAGCCGAAATCGGGGAAGAGACGGACGGCGAAGGGGGCCGCCACCTGCGCATCCGCGGATTCGGCAGGCGCCCGCGGGAAGCCGGTGTCCTCAACGCCGGCAACGCCGGCGCCGTAACCCGTTTCCTGATGGCGATAGGGGCCCTGCTCCCCGAGGTCCGCTTCGAGACCGGCTACGCCGGGTCCCTCGGCCAGCGGCCTCACGGCGATCTGCTGGCAGCCCTCGATCAGCTGGGAGCGAAATCCGAATCGGACCGGGGGAGGCTGCCGGTTGCGATCCGCGGCGGCCGCCTGCACGGCGGCAGGGTGCAGGTCAGCGGGGCCCTGAGCTCGCAGTTCCTGAGCGCGCTGCTGTTCCTGGCGCCGCTGATCGGGGAGGGCGTCGAGATCGAGGTGGTCGACAGGCTGGTTTCGAAGCCCCTGGTCCGCACCACCCTGGAGGTGCTGGCCGCGGCCGGCATCGAGGTCGCTGCGCAGGAGGATCTCATGCGTTTCGAGATCCCTGGCGGGCAGCGCTACCGGCCGGGAGAGTACTCCGTGAACGGGGACTATCCCTCGGCCGCGGCGGTGCTGGCCGCCGCCGCGGTCACCAACAGCGAGATCGCCGTCGAGCGCCTCTTCGAGGACCGGCAGGGGGAGCGCGCCGTCATCGAGGTGCTGCGCGGTTTCGGGGTCCCCGTGGATTACGACGGCAGCACCGTGAAGACCGGAAGGCACCAGGGCCTGCGGGGGATCGAGTTCGACGGCGACACCGCCACCGACATGGTCCTGGCGACGCTGCCGGTGGCGGCGCTGGCTGCGGGGGAGACCCGGGTGTTCGGCATCGGCAACCTGCGCCTGAAAGAGTGCGACCGCATCTCCGTCCCGGTGCGGGAGCTGCGGCGGATCGGCGTCGACTGCGAGGAGGGGGAGTCGGAGATCGTCGTTCGGGGGAACCCGGGCGGCTATCAGGGGGGGGTCGAGGCCGACACCCACGAGGACCACCGCGTCGCGCAGATGCTGGCGGTTCTGGGCCTGCGCTGCCGGGGGGGACTGACCCTCGCCGACGCCGAGACCGTCGGCAAGTCCTACCCGGCTTTCTTCGACGACCTGGTCTCCCTCGGAGCCGACATTGAGCTCCGCTGAAATGAAAGATCCGGCTCTCCGGGACTCCGGTTCGATTCCGGGCTTTCCATCAGGGAGATGCCCCGCCTCGGCGTGCACGGCTTCAGACAGGGAAGGTTTTGGCATGCCTGTCTCCGGAAGGGGCGGCCGGTGAAAATAACCGGGGTCCGGGTGCTCGAGATCGAAGCCTCCCCGCGCGGCAACTGGATCCTGGTCGAGGTGCGGACCGATGCCGGGGTGACGGGAATCGGCGAGGCGAGCCAGGGCGGCAACGACCGTTTGGTGAAGGAGTGCCTTCTCCAGCTCGGGGAGCGGCTGGCCGGCGCCGACCCGACCCAGCCCGAGGTGACCTGGGACCGGCTGGCGCGCTCGCACGACATCTTCGCCGGCTCCGGACGGGTTGCGGCGACGGCAGTGAGCGCCATCGACCAGGCGCTCTGGGATATCGCCGCGAAGGCTCTCGAGGTGCCGGTATGGCGCCTGCTCGGGGGGAGGCGGCGCCAGCGGGTGCGGCTCTACGCCAACCTCAACCGCGGCACCCGGGACCGCTCCGCCGATGGGTTCGCGCGCGCTGCGGGCGCGGCGGTCGAGGCCGGCTTCCGCGCCGTCAAGTGCACCCCGTTCGACGAGATCAGGCATGACCGGCTCGACCGCGACGGAGTCGAGGAGGACCTCGATCTCGGCGTCGCCCGCATAGCCGCCTCGCGGGAAGCGGTCGGTCCCGGCGTCGACCTGCTCGTCGACTGCCACTGCCGCTTCAACCTCGCCCTGGCGCGCAGGGCCGCGGAAAAGGTGCGCGGCCTCGGCCTCTTCTGGTTCGAGGAACCGCTGCCCCGGGACCAGGTCTCAGAGATGTGCGCGTTGCGCGAGACCTCCGGGCTGACCCTTGCGGGAGGGGAGTCGTTCTTCGGGCGCGAGGGGTTCTGGGAGTACGTCAGCCGGGGAGCGGTAGACGTCGTCATGCCGGACGTCAAGCACGCCGGCGGCATCAGCGAGTGCCGGCGCATCGCCGCCCTGGCGGAGACCCGGAACATCCCGGTCGCCCCCCACAGTCCGGCCGGACCGGTGTCGACGGCCGCCGGGGTCCACCTGGCCGCCTCGATCGGGAACTTCCTCGTCCTGGAGTACGCCTTCGGGGAAGTGCCGTGGCGGGAGCAGCTGATCTCGCCTCCGGAGCGGGTCGAAGGGGGTTTCATGGCGGTGCCGGAGAGCCCCGGACTGGGGGTGGAGCTCAATCAGGAGATCGTTCAGGAGCATCTGGCATGGGAGGAAATTTCGTGAGACACACCGCCGTCAGGGTTGCCGCGGCCGCCGCCCTGGCCGGCCTGTCTTCCGGCACGGCCGCGGGGTTCGAGCTCGGCAATCACCCGGTCCGGGCGGAGCTGGTGGCAAGCCGCGCCCCGGTGCGGGCGGGGGAGCCGTTCGAGCTGGGGGTGAAGCTGGAGATCGACGAGGGGTGGCACACCTACTGGCGTTACGCAGGCGCCGCGGGGGCACCGAGCCATGTCGAGTGGAGGCTGCCGCCGGGACTGAAGGCCGGGGAGCTGCGCTGGGAAGCGCCGCAGAAGTACGACGAGCAGGGACTGGTCGTGTACGGATACGCCGATGAGACCATGCTCAGCGCCGAGGTCAGCGGGGTCCCGGAGGCCGCCGATTCCCTCGCCATCGCCGCGGAGGTCAGCTGGCTGGTCTGCCGCGAGGTCTGCATCCCCGGCGACACCCTGCTGACCCTCGGGCTGCCGCTCGCCGGGGATGCAGCGCCCGCCAACGAGGAGCTCTTCGAAAAGCACCGCCGGCGCATGCCCCGGTCCTGGGCCGGCCCGGAGGAGCCGGTGCGCCTGCAGCACCGGGTTTCAGGCGCGCCGAAGGGAGGAGAGACGGTCTCCCTGACCATCATCCCGCGGGGAGAAGACGTCGCAGTCGACGGTGCCACTCCGGACTTCTACCCGATCGAGGGGGAGAGCTTTCTGCTCGATCCCCCCACGCGCCGCGTCGATTCCGCCGCCTTGCAGGTGCTTCTGGAGCTGAACCTGTACTTCGAAGGAGAGGAAAAGCCCGCAGAGCTGACCGGGGTGGTGGTGTACGAAAGGCCCGGGGACCCGCGGCCGTCGTACCGGACGGTCTCCCTCGATCTCGACGCCGGCCGCGGCCCCGGCCTGTCGGCGATGGAGTTCACCGGCGCCGGGCCGGCGACAGGTTCCCTGCCGGCGTACCTGCTCTTCGCCCTGGTCGGCGGGCTCATCCTCAACCTGATGCCCTGCGTCTTTCCGGTGATTTCCCTCAAGGTGCTGGGGTTCGTGTCGCAGGCCGGCGAGTCGCGCGCCCGCGCCAGGCAGCTCGGGCTGGCGTTCTCGGCAGGAGTGGTGGCGGCGTTCCTCGGGCTCGCCGGCGCGGTGCTGCTGGTGAAGTCGGGGGGGGAGCAGGTCGGCTGGGGATTCCAGTTCCAGTCCCCGGCGTTCGTCATCTTCCTCTGCGCCCTGGTGTTCCTGTTGAGCCTGAGCCTGTTCGGCCTGATAACCGTGCGCATCGCCGTGGGGCAGGGGAACCTCGGGGGGCTCGCCGACGGGGAGGGGCTGGCCGGCAGCTTCTTCAACGGCGTCCTCGCGACGATCCTGGCGACCCCCTGCACCGCCCCCTTCCTCGGCACCGCCCTCGGGTTCGCGTTCAGCCAGAGCGCCGGAGTCACCGTGGGGATCTTCCTGGTGACCGGACTGGGAATGGCGCTTCCGTACGTCCTGCTCGCCGCCGAGCCCGGCTGGCTCCGCTTCCTGCCGCGGCCCGGCCCCTGGATGGAGCGCTTCAAGCAGCTGATGGGGTTCCTGCTGGCGGCCACCGCCCTGTGGCTGCTGTGGGTGCTCGGCAAGCAGCTCGGGGTCGAGGCGGTGATATGGACCGCCGCCTTCCTGCTGGCCCTGGCGATGGCGGCATGGATCCCCGGACAGTGGATCGACCTGCGCAGCTCGCCCCGGCAGCGGGCCGTCGCCTGGACGGCGGCGGCGGCCATAACCGCGGCCGCCTATGGAGGTTTCCTTCATCCCCTGATGGCGGCTGAACGGCAGCTGTCGGAAGCGCCCGCGGGGGAATCGTCCGGGTGGCTCGCGTTCTCGCAGGATGAGATCGAGCGCCAGGTCGCCGCCGGCCGCCACGTCTTCATCGATTTCACCGCTGAGTGGTGCTGGACCTGCAAGGTCAACAAACGGGCGGTGCTCGACACCGAGGAGGTGGGCGACCGCTTCTCGCGGCACGACGTCGCCCTCGTGCGCGCCGACTGGACGAACCGCAACCCGGAGATCACCGGCCTGTTGAGGGCCTTCGGGCGCTCAGGGGTGCCGCTCTACGTGATCTTCCCCGGCAACCGCCTCGACGCCCCCCTGGTGCTGCCCGAGGTGATTACTCCCGGCATCCTCTTCGATGCTCTGGAGGAGGCGGAGAACAGGCGTGCTTCGACGTCGGGGCAAGGCGGAAACCGCGGGGAAACCGGATCGTGAAGACGACGGTAGTGGGCAGTTACCCGATCCCGGACTGGCTGGCGGCGATGCCGTCGAGGCAGGCGCTCGCCGACGCCATGGCGGTGGTGCTCAAGACGCAGGAGAACGCCGGAATAGACGTCGTCGCCGACGGCGAGCTCTCCCGGTTCGACGTCAACCACCCCGAAACCAACGGCATGATCGAGTACTTCGTGCGCCCCTTGCAGAACGTGCGCAGCGAGATCACCCGGGCCGACGCCGCCGAGTTCCGCCGCGACGAGGGGATGTCCTTTCGCGCCCGGCCGAGCGCCGTCGTCGAAGGCCCGCTCGCCGAGGGGACCCTCGATCTGCCGGGCGACTACCGGCTCGCCCGCGGCCTCACCCGCCGCCCCCTGAAGTTCACTCTGACCGGCCCCCACATGCTGGCCAAGACCCTTCTCGACCGCCATTACGGTTCGACCCCGGAGCTCTGCCTCGCCCTTGCCGGCATCCTCGCCGCGCAAGTGGCGGAGATCGACGCCGACGTCGTCCAGGTCGACGAGGCCAACCTCCCGGGTCATCCTGGGGAGTGGAAGTGGGCCCTCGAAGGGATCAACCGCATCCTCGACGCGGTGCCCGGGACGCCGGCGGTGCACCTCTGCTTCGGCAACTACGGCGGCCAGTCGATCCAGAAGGGGAGCTGGGAGCGGCTCGTCGACTACCTGAGCAGCCTGCGCTGCGACCACGTGCTGCTCGAGCTCGCCCACCGCGGCAACCGCGAGCTCCCATACCTCGGGCGGGTCGACCCGAAAATCCGCTTCGGCCTCGGCGTCGTCGACATCAAGTCGACGGTGGTCGAGAGCGCCGACCTCATCGCCGCCCGCATCGAGGAAGCGGCCAGGGCCCTCGGCGAGGAGCGCATCGCCTTCGTCAATCCGGACTGCGGCCTGTGGATGCTCAGGCGGTCGGTGGCCGACCGCAAGATCGAGGCGCTGGTCGCCGGACGGGATGCGTTCGCCGGCAACTGAGCGGTCCGCCCTCGTCTCCCGGCCAGGACAGTGAGCACCGTTTCCGTCGTCGTGCCCGTGTACAACCGCAGGGAGCTCGTGGCCAGGGCCCTGGAGTCGGTGTCCGCCCAGACCTTCACCGACTGGGAGCTGATCGTCGTCGACGACGCCTCGACGGACGGCACCTTGGAGTACCTCCGGTCCGCATGGGACAGGGCGCCCGTGCGGCTGCTGCGCCAGCGGGTCAACTCCGGGGTGTCGGCGGCGCGCAACACGGGAATCGAGGCAGCCCGCGGCGACTGGATCGCCCTGCTCGATTCCGACGACGAGTGGAAGCCGCGGAAGCTCGAGAAACAGATGGCGGCGCTGGCGGAAAGCGGGCTGGCGGTCTGCCACACCGACGAGATCTGGATCCGCAACGGCGTGCGCGTCAACCCGCACAAGCACCACGCCAAACACGGGGGCCGCATCTTCCTGCACGCCCTGCCCCGGTGCGTCATCTCGCCTTCCTCCATCCTTCTGCGGCGCACGGTGTTCGACGCCATCGGCCTGTTCGACGAGTCGCTGCCGGCCTGCGAGGATTACGAGCTGTTCCTGCGGCTGACCTGCCGCTGCGAGGTGCTCTATCTCGAGGAGAAGCTCACCGTCAAGTACGGGGGTCACCCGGACCAGCTGTCGCGGGCCCACCCGGCCATGGACCGGTTTCGCGTCCGGGCTCTCGACCGGCTGCTGGCGGACGGGGCCGCGCCGTTGACGGCCGCAGAGCGGGCCGCTGCGCGCGACACCCTCGTGCGCAAGGCCGCCATCGTTCGCGACGGCGCGGTCAAGCACGGCAATCCCGGCCTGCAGGAAGCGATGGCCGAGTACCTGTCGCGCTGGGGGGCAGGGACTTCGGGGACGGACCCGGGGTCCCTTTCGTGAAGGGACGGTTTCAGCGGCACGGACCCGCGGCTTATAGTGTCCCGTCGCAGAAATGTCCCCATCGGAACGCCGATCCATCCCGACTCACGGCGTTGCCTTCGCTCCCCGTACACCCCCGGTAAGACTCGCTCAGGCGGCGCCTTGCGAACCGTGCATCGGCGCCCTCGTTCGTACGCTAAATTACGCGCGCAGGCACTGGCGCCAGGGCGCGATCACCCTTCAACCACACCGGTTCCTCCTTGCTGAGCCCGGTGGGATTCCTTGACTGCCGCGGGAAATCCGGGGCATAATCAGGGCAACCCCCACCACTGGCAGGAGGAGCGTTTCATGTATTTCGCCGTCTTCGCGACTCACAGAGAAGGAATGGCACAGGAGCGGCTACGTCTCCGTGACGGATTCGCCGCCTATCTTCAAGATCACGCCAATCATCCTGACGTGATCGTTCACCACGGGGGCCCCACTCTCGGCGACGACGGAGAATCCGTCAACGGCCTGCTCCTGGCGGTCGAGGCTCCCTCACTCGAGGCGGCCCGGGCCTTCGTCGCCGACAGCCCCTATGGTCAGGCAGGTCTCTTCGCGGAATCCCACGTTCGGCCATGGAACTGGTTGACGGGGCGGCCCGGCTGAGCTGACCGCGGATCACCCTGCCCGCCGGTCCCTGGGGTATTGTCCCATCGTTCTGTCCCCGGGTGACCGGCGGGAACTGCAGCGATTGCAGCGGTCCTCGTCGGCCCCGCCGGGCTCAGCCGGCGTGAACCTGCCGGGTGGTCGATCGCCGGTCGCATCCCCGGTGCCGAAGTCGCCCGACGGACCGGTTACACCACCTCCAGGTGAGGCGCAAGCTGGTTCGTCGGGGTTCGTTCGATTCAGTCCGCTCGCCGCCCCGACGCATACGCAACTACGTGGACTCAGCAACCGGCCGACATCGCAGCCGGGGCCGTGCGCCGTGAGCGTTGACGCGCCTTCCCTGGAGGGAACACTGCTGTGAGCAGCCGTGACCAGCAACCGGATTCCGGAATTCGCTACGAACCCGACGAGAATCCTCCGCCGCTCCTGTCTCTGGGTTGCGGCCTGCAGCTGGTTGTTCTCGGCATAACCAGCATCATCTTCATCCCCACGATCGTCATCCGGGCCGGCGGCGGAACCGACGCCTTCCTGTCCTGGGCCGTGTTCGGCGCGGTCGCCGTCAGCGGCATCTGCACGGCTCTGCAAGCGCTTCGGCTTGGCAGGGTCGGAGCGGGCTATCTGCTGTTCATGGGCCCCGCCGGGGCCTTCATCGGGGTCTGCGTCAGTGCCCTCGACCAGGGCGGTCCGGCGCTGCTCGCGACCCTGGTCGTCGCCTCGTCGCTCGTCCCGATCGTGATTTCGATGCGCCTCGCCCTGTTCAGGCGGCTTCTGACGCCGACCATCGTCGGCACCGTGAACCTGCTCGTACCGGCGACCGTGCTGCCCGTCGTTTTCAGCCGCCTGGCCGACGCGCCGCACGACATGGCGCTCGGTCCGGCGTTCACTGCTGTAGCCACGATTCTGGTCATCAGCGGCATCTCCCTGAAGGCGGGGGCGACGTTGCGTCTGTGGGCTCCCCTCGCCGGGGTCATCGCGGGTTCGGCAATCGGCGGATCGCTGGGTCTGTATGACTTCGACCTGGTGACCCGGGCTCCGTGGGTCGGTCTGCCGCAGGGCGGCTGGCCGGGAATCGGGCTCGATCTCGGTCCGGCCTTCGTCGGGCTTCTTCCGGCCTTCGTGTTCGTGTCCCTCATCGGCGCCATCCAGACGATCACCGGCGCCGTCGCCATCCAGCGCGTATCGTGGCGCCGGCCGCGGGCCGTGGACTACCGCTCGGTGGAGGGCGCGGTGGCCGCCGACGGCATCGGCAAGCTGCTGTCCGGCCTCGCGGCGATCGTGCCGACGCAGACCATTGCGGTCAGCGCCCCCACGATCGAGCTGACCGGGGTGGCGGCACGCCGCGTCGGGATCGCCGCCGGCGGCGTGCTGGTGGCGGTGGCCTTCCTGCCCAAGGTCCTCGCCATGATCCTGGCGATACCCAGCCCGGTCATCGTCGCCTACCTGACCGTCGTATTGGCGATGACCTTCGTGCGCGGCATGACGGAGGTCGTGCAGGGCGGCATCGATCACCGCAAGGGAATGATCTGCGGCGTCGCTTTCTGGGTCGGCGTCGGCTGCCAGAACGACCTGCTGTTTCCCGGGCTTCTCTCGGAGCTTGCGGGCGGCCTGCTGAAGAACGGCATAACCGCCGGGGGCATCGTGGCGATCCTCATGACCCTGTTCCTGGAAGCGACGGCCCCGCGCCGCAGCCGGATCGAAGGGGAGCTCGACCTGTCCGTGCTGCCGAAAATCAGGGAGTTTCTCGCTGCCTTCGCGTCCCGCAGCGGCTGGGGGGCGGGCATGGTCGACCGCCTCGACGCCGCCACCGAGGAAACGATTCTGACGCTGATCGGCGAGGAGGAGGACCACGGAGAGCGCGACCGGCGGCGCCTGCTGCTGCAGGCGCGCAAGGAAGCGGACGGCGCCGTCCTCGAGTTCGTCGCAGCCTCCGGCGAGGAGAACCTTCAGAACAGGATCGCACTGCTCACCGAGACCCCTGACGACGTGCTGATGGAGCGGGAGGTCTCGCTGCGGCTGTTGCGGCACATCGCCTCCTCCGTTCGCCACCAGCAGTTCCACGACACGGAAATCGTGACCGTCCACGTGAAAGTCCCGGAGACCGGCCACGGGAAGAGCCGGGAGAGGGCGTCGTGAGAAGCGAAGCGGAAGATGCCGGCCCTCCGGAGGAGACGGCGAAGCCGGTCACCCGGCTGAATCATGAGGAAGAGTTCGAGCGGGCCTGGACCGAACCGGGCAACACCCGGATCGAGCTGTCCCCGGTCGACGTCAACCGGGTGCTCGCCGGGCATTACCGCACGGGCGAACCGCTGAGGTTCACCCGGACCATGCTGTGGGACATGGAGGTGAAGAAGGCGTTCCGGCCCGACCTCTACATACCCTCTGTCGTATCGGAGGGAAGCTCCAGCTACTGGCGCCGCCGGGGGGAGGCCGGCGGAGCCGAATCCTTCGTGCGATGCTCGCGGCAGCGCCTCTGGCTAGAGCCGTCGGAGCACGGGTTGGTCCTGGAACAGGTCTTCCTCAACCCGGCGCGGCAGAGTGCCACTTTCATCGGGGCAGCGGAACTCCTCGACGGAGACGGGAACCTGCTTCGAGCGGGCGAAGAACAGCCGCTCTTTCACGTAGAGCATTCGGTCGATGGTGACGAACTGCGACCCCTCAACCTGTGGCGCATCGTCTATCTCACGGACCGGCCCGAGCCGAGACTGATCGAGCGGTTCACCCTTGCGAAGGAAGTCTGGCTGCGGGAGTTCGTCGAGATCTACATCCGGCGGGACTTGAAGATCGATCTGACCCGGAGGAAGCCGTGAAGATCCAGGGCATCCGCCACGTGGGGTTGTTGTCGCCGGAGATCGCCTCCCACGCCGGCTACCACCTCGAGGTCCTGGGACTCCAACCGGCCGCAGAAGACCGGCACGCGCGATATCTCCGCGCCGCGTCGACCGGACACCACGTTCTCAGCCTCCATCCGGCCGGCCGGACCGGGCTCCATCACCTGGCCTTCAGTCTCGAGGGACGCGCAGCAGTCGACGCGACGGCGACCGAGCTCGAACGGCGCGGAACCACCCTCCTGGCGCAGCCCGACGACCTGGACGAACCCGGCGGCGGATACGGGCTGCGGTTTCTCGACCCGGAGAACCGCTGCATCGAGCTGTCGGCCGGCGTGGCCGAACATCCCAACTGCTGGCCTGCCAGCAAAGTCGGCCCCCGCCGGCTGTGCCACGTCGGTCTCAACACTCCGGGGTTGGTGCAGATCGTGGAGTTCTACACCGATGTTCTCGGGTTTCGGGTCTCGGACCGGATCGAGGACCAGATGGTCTTCCTGCGATGCGACCGGAGACATCACGCCATCGTCTTCAATCGCGCGGACCACGCATCGGTCCACCATGTCGCGTACGCAATGGCCAACGTGGACGACGTGATGAAAGGGGTCTCCAACCTGCGCGCCCGGGGGTGGGAACCCGCCTGGGGACCGGGGCGCCACGGCCCGGGCAACAACATCTTCTGCTACTACAGGGATCCGGCCGGATACGTGGTAGAACTCTCCAGCGACCTGGAGTACGTCGAGGACGAAGCAACACACGAACCCGCGGTGTGGAGACGGGTGCCGGAAACTGCGGACATCTGGGGTACGGCCGGTCCGCCCGGCCCCGACGTTCGCAAGGCGATGGCCGGCGATCCCGATCCGGGCTGGGCGGCGAAGGACATCAGCGCGGATTGATTGTCGAAGGAGATCCCGGTCCAGGCCAGCAGCCTGCGCTGGTAATTTGCGGCCGTATTTTTTTCAACCTTTTCCGTGACAGGACACCGGGTGCTCCAGTGGGAGGCGCGTTTTTTTCATAGGAGGAACGAATGAAGCTCGTCCTGTTCGATGACGACAGGACCGGCCTGCTCCGCGATGGCCGGTTGGTGGACCTCGGTCCGGTACTCGGCAGCCTGGCTGAGCAGCCGGCGCAATGGCGCATGGAAGCGGTGATCGAAGCCTTCGACGAGTACCGCCCGCAGTTCGAGCAGCTGGCAGAGAGCGAGAGGGGCGTACCCATCGATTCCGTGCAGGTCCGGGCGCCGCTGCCGCGGCCGCGCCACCTTCTCTGCGCGTTCTCGAACTACCTGGAACGGGAGGGCGCGCAGAGAGGCATGATCGATTTCTTCTACAAGGGCGCGACGAGCATCGTCGGCACGGGAGCGACGATTGAGGTACCCGACCTCGAAGGCGCCTCGGCCTATCAGCCGGAGCCGGAGATCGCATACGTGATCGGCAGGCAGGGGCGGCACGTGTCCGGGGAAGAGGCCATGGACCACGTCTTCGGGTACGTCAACTTCATCGACGTCTCCTGCCGGGGCCTGCAGGGGCGGCGCACCACCTTCCTCTCCAAGGGGATCGACGGCTGGGCGCCGATGGGCCCCGCGCTCGTCACCAGGGACGAGATCCCCGACCCGCAGGACGTGCGGGTGCGGCTGTGGCTGAACGAGGAGCTCCAGCAGGACTACAGCACGTCGGCGATGGCGTACCCGATCGCCGAGCAGATCGTCTGGCTCAGCCGCTACATCACCCTCATGCCCGGCGACGTGATCGCGTGCGGCACGCACCACGGGGGCCTCTGCAACATCAACGACGGGGACCGCGTCGACGTCGAGGTCGACGGACTGGAGCGGCTCTCGATCGCAGTGCGCTCACATGCCCCGAGGCTCACCGAGCGCTGGCGTCCCCCCGGCCTGCGCGATACAGGCCCCGCTGCTGCGTAGCGAAGCGCAAGCGCCCTCAGGCGGCACCGATCCCCAGACTAGCCAGGCAGCTCGACCAGGTCCTCGAAGTATCGCCCGCAGTCGCACAAGGTCACCGGAACGCCGCATCGCCGTTCGATCTCGGCGATCAGTTCGCGGACCGGAGCGGTGAGGCCGGCGGCGGAGCGCGCGCCCTCGACGGCGCGGTCGAGATGGTCGCAGAAGGTCAGCGCTACCGCGGTCGGGCCGTTGAGCATGACCGCCTCTTCGAGGTGCTCCCAGGAGATGCCGGCGGCCTTGCGCCGGCGCCTGCCGCTGGTGACCCCATGTTCGACGATCTCCCGCTCCTCCACGTCCGCTTCCGGAAGCTGCAGCGGCAGCGGCCCGGCGCCGACCCGGCTCGGCAGCGCCTTGACGACGAGCACGACCTCGCCGATGTGCCGCCAGCTGAGCCCGGCGTCGTCGGCAAGGGCCGCGGCGGTGCAGTTGTCGCTGGTGCAGAACGGGTAGTCGGAAGTCAGGGCGAGCGACAGGTGGGTGCCCTGGCTGCCCTCGATCACCACCGTCTCCCCGGCGGCGCAGGCGGTGTTCAGCTCTCGCGCCACGTCCGCGGTCAGCGGCGCCAGCTCCTCGATGTCCCGGGCCTGCCGCGCCCTGCGCATGACGAACTCGGCCCGGGCGACGCCGGTGCCGCTGGCGACCGTGCCGATGCCGGTCAGGTGCGGGTCCGCGGCCTCGCGCTCGCGGTACTCCGGCAGGATGACGGGACAGCGGTAGTCGACGCGGACGCGGCCGGAGAGCCGGAAGGCCTCCTCGTGGGCGGCGATCTCGGAGGTCAGCTTCTGCGGGTCGACGGCGACGCCGCTGCCGACGCGCAGTTCGGTTCCGGGGTCGAGGAATCCGCAGGGCAGCTGGTGGGTGCGGATTTCGCGGCCGTCCTCGAAATAGACGCTGTGGCCGGCGTTGGTTCCGGTGCCGGCGCGGACACAGAACGCGGCCCTGTGTTTGCGGGACAGCCAGGCCGAGATCTTGCCCTTGCCTGAATCCCCCCAGAAAGCGTCGACGACGATGATGGCGTTCATTCTCCATTCTCCTGAATCCAGTTGGCGTTGACTTCGCCGAGCGGCGCGCGCCGTTGGCAATCGAGGATACCGTCCGGGCGAGCATAATCAAAATTTATATATTTCATGAATACCATAATTTTTCAATATCGCAGGAGGAGGTCATGGAGCTGCATCAACTGCAGGGTTTTTTCGAGGTGGCGCGCGAGGGAAGCTTCACCCGCGCAGCTGACAAGCTCTACCTGACGCAGCCGGCGATCAGCCTGCAGCTCAAGGGGCTCGAGGAGGAGCTGGGGGAGACGCTGTTCGAGCGCCGCCGCCGCAACGCCCGGCTGACCCCGGCGGGGGAGATCCTGTTCAGGCGGGCCAGGGCGGTGTTCGACGAGCTCGCCGCCGCCCGCGCCGAGATCGAGGGCCTGCGGCAGGTGCTGCGGGGGAGGCTGGTGATCGGCACGAGCGACACCAACTGCTCGTACGTGCTGCCGCCGGTGCTGCGGGACTTTCGCGACCGCTTTCCCGAGGTCGAAATCGACATACGCAACAAGATGTCGTCCGAGGTGGGGCGCATGGTGCTCGGTGACGAGGTCGACCTCGGGCTGGCGACCCTTCCGGTCCGCCACCGCAGCCTCGAAAACGAGGTCCTGTTCGCGCGGCGCGACGTCCTCATATGCCCGCCCGACCACGAGCTGGCGGGAAAGCGCTCGACGACCCTGAAGAGAGTGGCGGCGCAGCCGCTGCTGGCGCTCGAGCAGGGAAGCACGACGCGGAAGCTGATGGACGAGATGTTCCTGCGCGCCGGTCTCGACGTCGAGGTGGCGATGAACCTCGGCAGCATCGAGGTGCTCAAGAGGTTCGTCGAGATCGGGCTCGGGCTCGCCCTGGTGCCCGAGGTGGCGGTCGCCGCCGAGACCGCGTCGGGGAGGCTTGCCGCGGTGCCTGTCGCCGGGCTGCCGGCCCGCGACATCGGCCTCGTCGAGCACAAGGGCAGGCGGCGTTCCCCGGCGGCAGCCGCCTTCGTCGAGATGCTGCGGGCGCAGCTTTCGGGAAAGCGGCTGTGATGCCGACGGACCCGCCTCGGCCGGGGCGGAGACCCGTGCCGGCAGAAAACGGCAGCTGAAGACCGTCAGCCTGCTTCGGCGGCGGCCCGGGCGATTCTGTCGAGACCGCCGGGAACGTCGGCCCCGAGGTGGAGGCGCAGCACCTTTCGTCCGGCGTCGATCAGGGCCTGGCGGTCGCCGCGGGCCTGCGCCTCCTTCAGCACACCGAACGACATGGCGGATTCAGGGCTCCCGGCACGGTCCGGTATGGCGGCGTCCTCGGCGTCGTCGCAGGTGAGCTGCAGGAACAGTCCGTGCCCGGCGTCCCCCTTGTGCAGCTGCCCCGTCGAGTGCAGGAAGCGCGGCCCGTAGCCGAGGGTGACCGCCAGGCCGGTGCGGTCCCGGATCGCCAGCCGCAGGCGCTCGAGGGCGGCATCGGTCGCCGCCTCCGGGGGGAGCCAGGCCTGCAGGCAGAGGTAGCTGCGGACCTTCCCCGAAGTCGCAGCCGCGTCGAACAAGGCCGACAGCGCCTCTTCCAGGCAGGTATCCCCCGGGCCGGCCCCGTTGATCCGCAGGTCCCCGTCCACCAGTGCGGACTCCCCGGGCGGCAGGGTGCGGTCGCGTCGGTAGGCTTCCGTCATTTCCCCGGCGAGCCGCTTGGCCGCCTCGACGTCCGGCTGGTCGTACGGGTTGATCCCGAGCAGGTGAGCGGCGACGACGGTGGCGATCTCCCAGATGACGAACTGCCCGCCGACGTCGAAGGCATCGTCGATATCGAGGGTGATAACGGGGTGGCCCGCGGCGGCAAGGGCCTCCAGCCTGCCGTCGAGGGCGGAGTCCCCGGCCAGCCGCACGCGCACGAACAGCCTGTCGTCGGCGCAATGCTCCGGGCCCGGGAGGGTTTCGCCGTCGACCGGGAGGATCCCCTTGCCCTGCTTGCCGGTGCTCTCGGCGATCAGCTGTTCGATCCAGGCCCCCAGCGGCGCCATGGCGGGGGAAGCGGCCAGGGTCAGCTTGTCGCGGCCGGCGAGGGCGCCGCAGGCGATGGCGGCGCCGAGAAAGAGACCGGGGTTGTCCTCTGCTGACCGGCACTGTTCGACCGCTTCACGCCCCCTCTCCAACAGGCGCTCGACGTCGATGCCGGCGAGACGCGCCGGAACCATTCCGAAGAAGGAAAGCGCCGAGTAGCGGCCCCCGATGTCAGGGTCGTTGAGGAAGAGATGGCGGAAACCGAGACCCCGGGCCAGCTCCTCGAGGCCGCTGCCGGGGTCGGTGATGGCGATGAACCGGTCTCCCGCCATCTCCGGTCCGAGGGCATCGTGAAGGACGTTGTAGAAGTACTTGAGGAAGGAGAGGGTCTCGACCGTGCCTCCCGACTTTGTGGCGGCTATGAAGAGGGTCCGCGGCGGGTCGAGCCGCCTCGCCTGCCCGAGGACGGCTGCCGGATCGGTGCTGTCGAGCACGGACAGGTCGAGATGCCCGGGGGCGAAGCCGAAGATGTTTCGCAACACCTCGGGCGCCAGGCTGGACCCTCCCATGCCGAGGAGAAGGGCATGGGTGCAGCCGCTCGCGCAGACAGCCTCGACCACCGGATCGATCTCACCGATCCCGGGCACCATGGCTTCGGGGCTGTCCATCCACCCCATGCGGTTGCTGACTTCCGCCGGATCGGGGGACCAGAGGGTGTGGTCCCTGTTCCAGATGCGGTGGAGGACGGCATCCCCGCGCATGCTGTCCAGGGAGGCTCGAACAGGTTCGGAAAGGCTGGCCAGGCGGGAACGCGATATGCTGTTCAACGGGTCAAGCTCCGGAAATGGGAGGCAGATGTCCCGAAAGGAACCTCATTTTCGCGGGCGGAAGATTCGGGAACCGGGTTTGCATGGGCTTTGCTGAAAAACGGCAGGGGCTCAAATTATAACACTCGCATGAACGAACGGGCGCGGGAAAAAGGACCGTAATCCTCGACCCGCAATCGAATCATTTGCCTCAGCCGGAAGGAGAAACCGCAAGATGGGCACACTGCACGACGACTGGAAACGCAACTTCGATGTCTACGACCGCATCGGGGAGCTGGGTATCGATCTGGGGTCAAAGGAGGAGTCGGTCTCCGGTCCGAAAGGCCGGCGAATCGCCAACGTGACCTTCACTCCGTCCGGCCTGGTTTTCACCTCGGGAACCGGGGGAGGGCAGGGGGGGATGGCCGACGACGACGCCGACATGGAGCGAGGCTACGCGGCCGGCCGCGAGGCCGGGATCAACCACCTGAAGAGCCTGCACTGGGCGCTCGATCCCGAGGGCACGCTCAACGACGTCTGGTACTGCGTCAAGTGCATCGGCATGGTCAACTCACCGGGAGGCGGGACCTTCACCAAGTCGCCGGGTGTCGTCGACGGGTACTCCGGACTGTTTCACGACGTCTTCGGCGGACCGCTTTCCAGCTCGGCCACGGACGGGCTGGACTCGTCGCTGTCCGGGTGGCACACGCGCAGCGCCGTCGCCGGCTTCGACCTGCCCGGCGGGATCACCATCGAGCCGGAGATGATCTTTCAGATCGACCCGGAGCTGGCGGTCCGCATCATCAGGGACCGCGGCCCCCACGTCTGAGCGGAAGAAGATGAACCTCGAAGTCCTTGCCGAAGGGCAGGAGTTCTACACGCGGGGACCCGGCAGCGCTCCGCCGCTGCGCTGGAGGCAGGAGGAGGGGCACTGGGTCTGCGCACGCGAGGAGATCCCCGCAGGCGCGGCTCAGGTCGAGCTTGCGGGGATCCCGGTCGACCTGCAGGAGGAGATGCTTGCGTACGCGGCGAGGTCGGCAACCGCCGGGCTTCAGTACCGGAATCCGCTGAACTGAACCGGGTCCGCGCCGGGTGGTTTGACAGTGTTTCAGGGCCCATGTAGGCTCGATCGTTAAAGACAGCCGCTTTAGCTCAGTTGGTAGAGCACCTGATTTGTAATCAGGCGGTCCCCGGTTCGAGTCCGGGAAGCGGCTCCAACCTGTAGCCGGTGGGCTCGTCGAACTCGAAGGTGGACTCGACCGACGCCGTGACCCGGTATCCCATCGGTTGCCCGCGGCCAAGGGCTTCCAGCCGCCTCACCCCTCCCAGCGGCTGACCACCTGCCCTTCCCGCCGCACCCGCCCGTGCAGCTCCTTCCACTCCTTCGAGCCGTCGTCGTCGAGGATCTCGGTGCGCACCCCCTCGACGTAGGTGCCCGGGGCCGCGAGGCCGTCCATGTAGATGCAGGTGCCGTCCGGGTAGACGACGGCGTTGATCAGCCGCGGTTTCGGGTGGATGAACAGCTGGCCCCTGCCCGCGTGCTCGTCGAGGACCTCCTGCGGAACCCGGAAGCGCTCGACCGCCTCCTCGTCCACCTCCACCCCGAGGCCGGGCCCGTCGGGGACGCGCTGGTGTCCGTTGACCACGCGCACCGGCTCGGTCAGCAGGTGGTGGCTGTAGAGGTTGATGCAGCTGATCGCCGGCCACTTCGCGTGGGTCAGCACCGCCCCGAGGTGGGCGTCCCAGGTGGTGGTCAGTCCGTTGCCGACGATCTGCAGCCAGAACGGCATCGAGACTTCCGCGGCGCACGTTCCCTGGTGTACGGTGTTGGACTTGCCGCCGCCGATCACGAAGCCGTCGCAGACCTCCTCCCGGACCGCGGTGGTGAACGGCGGCGACCCGAAGTGCATGGCCACCGGTCTGTTCACCGCCCGGCGGATCTGGCGGTTGCCGAGGATGTCGTCCTGCGGTATCGGGGTCTCGAACATGGCGACGTTCTCGAAGGCCTCGAGCCGCTTCATGATCGGGATGGCGTTGGCGGCGTTCTCCCAGGAGCCGTTGGGATCGAGGTCGAGGTGGAAGTGCGGCGGCACCGCCTTGCAGATGGCCTCGACCTGGGCGACGATGTCCTCCCAGGGCCGCGGCTTGTTCTTGAGGCTCGTGTACCCGTGCTCCACCGCTTCGGCCGCCTCGGCCGCCCAGTTCCCGGGCGAGGAGTGGCTGCACCACCAGGAGATCGGGGTCCAGTCCCGCACCTTGGGGCCGATCAGCTGGTGCACCGGCGTTTCGAGGATCCTGCCGACGACGTCGAACAGGGCCATCTGCAGGCCGGCGCCGAGGCTGTCGTCGTTCATCAGCTCGGCGGGGCTGCGCCCGATCGCGCGGTCGACGGTGACGTCGGTGACGCGGCCGTAGGTGTAGTGGACGACGGTCTCCCCCCAGCCGACGTGGCCGCTGTCGGTGGAGACCTTGCACAGCTCGAGGATCGACCAGTTGTAGACCGACTGGCGCGTGATCTCCTGCTGGCGCGGGGTGAAGGGGACGTCGACGACGATGCGTTCGACTGCGGTGACTTTCATGCGGCTCCTTTCTGTCGGGGGATCGCCCGCCCGCCTGGCATGCGCAAGCAGGCACTCAGCCTTCCAGCAGCTCGAGCAGGTTCTCCCCGGCGATGCGGTCGCGGTCGCCGTCGCCGAGGAAGGGCATCTTCCACAGCAGCCCGAGGGTCTGCGGGAAGGTCTGGTAGTTGAGATGGGGGCAGAAATCGGAAGCCCACAGCAGGCGCTCGACGCCGAACGCCTCGATCAGCACCTCGACGTAGGGCCAGGCGAGCTCGTGGGGGTAGTCGTGCTTCGGTTCGGTCAGGGCGTAGAACCCGCTTAGCTTGACGCGCACTTCCGGGTAGCGGGCCAGTCCGGTCTGGTGGCTGAGCCCCGACCGCGCCCGGTCCGGACCTATGGGGGCTTCGACCGGGTCCGGCAGGCCGAGGTGGGACATCACCAGGCGCAGCCGCGGGTGGCGCTCGAGCACCTCGTGCCAGGCCGACCAGGGCTCCCCCTTCGAGTTGACGCTCAGCAGCCAGTTGCGGGCGATCACCCATTCCCAGATCTCGTCCGGGAAGGTCCCGAGGCCGGCGGCGTTCTCCGAATCGACGTACATCACCAGGCCGACGAACCCCTGGTCCCGCCACTTGCCGAGGGTTTCGAGCGAAGGCGGTTCCCGCGGGTCGACGTGGGCGGCGGGCCGGACCCAGTCGTAGTTCGGCACGAGGCCGGCGACGTATTCGTGGTTCCCGTCGTTTCCGTACCCCGTGTGGCAGACGATCAGGGCCGCGGCGACGTCGTGCTCCTGCGCCAGCGAGTCGTAGCAGGCCGCCTCGTCGATCCGCACTCCCGGCCGCGTCGGAAAGCTCCCCGGCAGGCTGTGCTCGAACAGGTGGATGTGGGCGTCGGCGCGCCGCGGCATGTCGGGCCTCCTTCGGTTACGGGTTCTCTGTGGTCCGGTACCGGGCGAGATCCCCCCGGTAGGTCAGCCCCAGGACCTCGCGGGAGCGGGCGACCTCGCAGGTGGCGTCCGCCTCGGGTTCCCCCACCGTGTGGAAGATGTCGAATTGGATGTTCTCCGACTCGAGGGCGAGCCTGCAGGCATCCGCCAGATCGTGCCGGCAGACCCAGCCGCTGCTTCCAAGGTGAGAGTTCGCCAGCTGCTCGCGGAAACGGCCCAGGCCGATGCGGCTGTCGACGATGTAGTCGGGGCGCATGACGACGATGGAGATCCCGTGGCCCTCGTGGTACTGGCGGCACATCTCCTCCTGCAGCCGCTTGGTCACCGCGTACAGGTGGGCGTCGGGCCGGCGGACGTCGGCGGTGAAGAAGCGGCCGTCCGGGTGCCGGCTGTGGCAGGAGCCGATGTGGACGACCCGCTTCAGGCCGCGGCGGCGCGCTGCTTCGAGGAAGTTCCACAGGCCGCGCACGTTGACGGAGAAGGCGGTTTCCGCCTCCTCCTCGGCGGGGCGGTCGCCGGGGAAGAAGGCGGTCGCGTGGACCGCGGCCTCCATCCCCTCGAGGGCGGCGTCCACCGCGGCGAAGTCGGTGATCTCCCCGTGCAGGGTCTCCCCCTCCCAGGTTCCGTCGACGTCTTCCCAGGCCTGCCAGGACTCCGGGGAGCGGTCGACGGCGCGGACAGTGTGATTCTCCTTCAGGTTGGCGAGCAGGGCGCGCCCGAGCCAGCCGGCGGCGCCGAATACGGCGATATGCATGGGTAGTCAGCTCCCGGAAGAAGGGGAGGAACAGCTGCTGGAAGCGGCTGCGAAAGCCGGGTAATATAGAACCCCCGAAAGATCGGGAAAGCGACACGATCCCCCTTGGAAAGAGAGGCGGCCGATGAAGCTCTGGATGGCGGTGATGCGCGACCTCGAGCTCCTGATGAACGACCACGAGCGCATCCTCGACGCCTGGGCCGAAGGAGGGGTAGAGGCACTGGCGGTCGGGCCCCTGGCGTTCAGCGTCGGCACCCTCGGCAAGGGGGGGCTGCCTGAGGACGACCTCACCGACGGCGTCGCCGTGGCTCCCGAAACCGAAGAAGGCCCACCGGTCGCGGTGTTCGACCCGGATCCGAAGGTGTATGAGCGCTTCGGCGTCGAGCCGCCCCCGCCCCCGGAGCAGGCCCTGCCCGAACAGCGGGCCCTGCTCGACAGGACCCTGCATGCGGCCAGGGACCGGGGACTGTCAGTCTACATCATCTACGCCGACAGCGGCGCCGGTCCGGGAGGGGATGGCCACCACTTCGAGGACGGGAAGAGCATGCGGGCGCGCCTGGCGCGGGCCGTGGATACGCTCGAGCAGTTCCCCGCGGCCGACGGGGCGGTCATGGACGGTCCGGAGTGGGGGTACGAGATCGCCCCGCATCACATGAACCGGCGCTCCTTCATCTTCGACGACCTTCCGCAGAGCACGGCCCCCCTGTGCGAACGTCTCGGGTACGACTACGCCGCCCTCGCCGCGGCCAGGGACCGCCTGTTCGACCTGCTGCACGGCCTCGACCCGAAACGGGTCCGCCTGCACGGGGCCGGGGGCCTGCTCGGGGGGTACCGGCTGCTCGGGTCCGACCCCGACCTGATGGCGTGGATGAACTTCCGGGTCGACTCGCTGACCGCTTTCTTCCGCTTCATGCGCGAGGGTCTCGCCTCCGAGCTCGGCCGCCCCGTCGAGGTCGGGGTGGGGCCGCGCTCACCCGCCTTCGCCCCGCTGTGCGGGTACGATGCCGTCCGCCTCGCCGGGTTCATGGACTTCCTGCTGCCCAAGTTCTACTTCTGGCACCGAGGCTTCGACGGCTTCGTCGGCACCGTCCACCGCTACGTCGAGACCCTGTGCGAGTGGAACCCGGGGCTGGAAACCGGCGACGCCCTGAAGGTGGTGCAGGCCCTGTTCGGCATCGTTTTGCCGGGGGTGCGGGAGGTCGGGGATTTCGAGAGCGCCCTCGGCCCGGAGTTCTACCGCCAGATCGTCACCGCCGAGACGGAGCGGGCGATCGCCGCGGTGGGGGATCCGCGCAGGATCGTCCCCTGGGTGGAGACCGGTCGCCATCCCCACGACGGCGACCCGATGCCGGCGGGGGACCTGCGCCAACTGCTGGAAGCGGCGCAGGAGGGGGGCCTGCAGCGGTTCCTGTTCCACCACATGGGCCACCTGACCCCCGGCGAGTGGACGGTGATCAGCGAGATCTGCGGCACCCGCTGGAACCCGCGCACCAGCTCGTACCGGCCCGCCGACATGCCGGTGATGTAGGGTCCCCGAGAGGAAACGGCGAACCTGCTCGGATGAGCGCCGGTGGCTCGGCGCCCGGGCACAGGCTGCAGGTTTTGCCATGCCGGCGCCCGCTTTACCTTGCTCGCTCACGGCTCGCCGGCAGGTGATCGGCTCGCATCGAAAGGAATGCGAAGTCGTGCCGCAGGCGGATGCGGGAACATCTGCCACGAGCTGTCATCCCACCATGGCCACGGAAAGGAGTCAACAGTTGAAAACACACGAACTCCGCATGCTGCCGGTTCTCGTACTGCCGGCTCTCCTGCTCTGCGGGACCGCTTCGGAAGGACTGCAGCGCACGGACACCGAGTTCAGGATCTTCCAGTTTCCCGCGGACATGATCCCGCGCATCGACGGCAGCATCGACGACTGGGAAATGGTTCCCGAGGAGTACGTCTACGGGACGGACCAGTTGAAGGACACGGTGATGGGGAAGGGGACCAACCACGACCCGGAGGACCTCGATGTCCGCGTGCGCGTCGGCTGGGTCGAGGGCCTCAACCGCCTCTACTTCCTGTACGAGGCGTACGACGATTTCTGGAACATGTACTACGCCCGCGGCGACCTGTTCGAGATCGCCGTCGACGCCGACCGCTCGGGAGGGCCGAACATCGTCAACTCGCAGATCGAGGACCCCTGGGAGAGCCACTTCATGTTCAAGGGGGTGCACGCCCAGAACTACCACATCTTCACGCCTCCCGGCGAAGGGCGGGACTGGGTCTTCGTCTGGGGCTGCCAGCCCTGGATCGGCAAGCTCCCGTACTCCAACCACGCCTATTCCTACGATTTCAAGGAGGGGGAGAGCGGCAACCTCGTGCTGGAATGCTGGATCACCCCCTTCGACTACGCCCCTTATGACGGGCCGGAGCGGGCCAGCGTGTCGAAGCTGGTCGAGAACAGCCTGATCGCGCTCTCCTGGTCGATCCTCGACTACGACGAGGACCACACCGAGTACGAGGGGTTCTGGAACCTTTCCCACGAGACGCGCATGGACAACAACGCCTCGAATCTGTGCGCCTTCCGGCTGATGCCGCTGGAACCTGAGTACCTGAAGCCGCTCGAGGCGGAGTACGAGTACACCGTCGTCGACATGGAGCGCCGCATGGTCGCCTTCAACGACCGCTCCCGCGGCGAGATCACCTCCTGGTCGTGGGACTTCGGCGACGGCGCGGTCTCGGACGAGCAGCACCCGATCCACCAGTACAAGGAAGCCGGGGCGTTCGTGGTGACGCTGAACGTCGAGGGCTCCGAGGGAAAAGCCCGGCGCGTCAAGGTGTTCGAGGTGATGGTGAAGTGACCGCGTCAGGTCCCGGCACGGCGGAGGGCAGGGGGTTTCCGGTGAGGACCGGCGGGAACCGCACGATGGACGAGATCGTGCGCGCCGGCCGCTACGACGGGGTGCACTCCTTCATCAACCAGGAGAACTTTCCCCTGGCGCCGCGGCCGCAGGCGGAGGTCGCCGTCGAGCTCGTCGCCCTGGGGCGGATCGCCACCACCGAAGAGGCGGTGGCAGAACTGGGCCTGCACGGACTGCGGCGCCCGACCCCGGAAGAGGCGGTCTGCTTCGGCGAGCAGCACCCGGACGCCCAGCGGCACCGCCCAATCGTCTGGCCGCACGAGTCCTTCGCGCATGAGGACGGCAGCCGGCGCCTTCTCGTGCACTTCGGCGGCACCGGGTACCGCAGCCTCGATCTCTACGTCGACAGCGCCTGGGGAGCCTACTGCGTTTTTGCCGGGGTGCGGGAACAGGAGCGCCGGATGAGGAGGGACATCTTCACCGGCAGCCGTCGTGAAGGTGCGTCAGCACCCCCCTGAACTCCCGCATCTGCTGCTGGAAGAGCGGCCAAACCTCATCCGCTTCCGCGAGCAGTTCGGTGCTTCGCTCCCAGCGCAGCTGTCCGCCGTAGATGTTGCGGAACAGATGCCGGAAACGGAGAAACGGCCGCAGCCGTTCGGCAAGGTCGGAGGTCAGGCACCCTGCCCGGCCGGTGGCGCCGCGGCAAGTGTCTGGCCAGATTACGCCCGGCCCGATCACCGATGACGAGCAGGACCCGGGGGTCGGGTGCAGTCCCGCCCGCCCTTGTCGCACATTTCCGTTTCAAGGACAGCCATCGCCGGGGAGGTCCGTTGCTGACCGAAGAGGAGAAGTGGCATTTCGACATCCAGGGGTACCTGGTGCTGCGGAACGCGGTATGCCCGGAGGACGTCGCCAGAATGATGCAGCTCGCCGACGAGTGGCACGCCCTGGAGGAGAGCGAGCTGCCGGCGCCCCTGTGGACCTACCGGGACGCCAGCACCAGGCCGACCTCTCCCCGTTCGATCACCATGGTCGAGTACGCCGACGAGGTTTTCGAGCGGCTGGTGCTCAACCGGGAGATCATGCGGGTGGTGCTGGCCCTCACCGACAACTGCCCGCAGCACGCCGGCACGGCCCTGGCCAGGAATACCAGGGAGACGGACGACCTGCCCTTCCACGGCGGCGTCAGCGGCGGCATCCACCACCCGGCCAACGACTACCAGGCTGCCGACGGCAGGATCTTCGCGACCTTCCTCAACGCCGGCGTCTCCCTGGTCGACGTGCCGGCCGGCACCGGCTTCGTCTGCATCCCCGGAACCCACAAGGCCTACTTCCCCAGGCCGGACCGGGTAACCATCTACGACGGGCCGCCCCTGGTCGCCAACCCGGCGGTGCGCGCGGGGGACGCAGTGCTGTTCACCGAGGCGCTCTGCCACGGTGCCCGCAGGTGGACGGAAGAGAACCCCCGCACCACCGCGTTCGTGCGCTACACGACGTCGTACGCCTCCTGGTCGCCCGGCGGGGGTCCCCCCGAGGAATACCGCGACCTCATATCACCCGAACTGTTCGAGCTCAAGCAGCCCGCCTCGTTCCGGCACCGCAAGAAGGCGGTGCAGCGGCTGCTCGACGAAATGGGAGAAGGACAATGAACCTGAAAGGAGAAAGCCGCCCGTGAACCTCGAAGAGATCCGCACCCACTACCCCGGCCTGCAGAACGGCATCCAGCTCAACACCGGCGGGGTCGGCCTGCCCTCCAACGAGGTGCGGGAGGCGATCGATGCCGGCTTCAACAGTCTCTACGAAGAGTACGTGCCGCCGATCGAGTGGCATACCCTGATGTGCCAGTCGGCGGAGGTGGCGCGGAAGAAGCTGGCCGCCTTCTTCGGGGCGAAGGACGACGAGATCGCCCTGACCATCAGCACCGCGGACGGGTACGCCGCGGCGATCGCCGGGCTGTCCTGGGAGCCCGGGGACGAGGTGGTGATCACCAGCGAGGAACACCCGATGCCGCACCGGGCCGTGCTCGCCCTCGAGCAGCGGGAGGGGGTGGTCCTCAAGGTCGTCGAGATCGACCACGATCCGGCGGTGATGCTGGAGCGCACCGAGGAGGCCCTGAGCCCCCGTACCAAAATGATCTGCATGAGCCACGTAACCACCGACACCGGTCTCGTGGTGCCGGCGGAGGAGATCTGCAAGCTGGCGCGGGAGCGCGAGATCCTGACGCTGTGGGACGGCTGCCACGCGATCGCCCAGGTACCGGTGAATCTCGACGAGATGGGCTGCGACTTTTACGCGACCAACACCTACAAATGGGTGCTCGGCCCGCTGGGGACCGGCTTCCTCTACGTCAGCAGGGAGGCGCAGCATGTGCTCAAGCCGCTGGTGCATGTCCACAATCCAGGAGGGGGAGCGGGCCAGTACAGGTTGAGCAATCCCGCCCACGCCCTCTACGCCGGGGTGGGAGCGGCCATCGACTTCATCGAGGGCATCGGCGGCGTCGAGGCGGTGCGCCGGGAGTGTGTGCGCAAGACCGACCTGCTCAAGGCGAAGCTCGACGAGGTGCCCGGCACCATCGTGATCAGCTCGAGGCGCCCCGACTCGCAGACCGGCATCGTCACCTTCGCCATCGAAGGCATGGAGGGCGGCGACCTCGACAAGGCGCTGCGGACCCGCTGGCAGATCGTTCAGCGAGGCACCTACATGACCGATCCGTCCGGGGTCCGCATCTCCATCGCCTTCTACACCAGCGAGGAGGAGATCGAGGCCCTGGTCGAAGCGGTGAAGGTGCTGTCCCGCGAGGCGGGGAACGGCTGAGGGGGCATGGGCAAGTGAACCTCGAGGAGATCCGCCGGCACTATCCAGGCCTGCAGAACGGCATCCAGCTCAACACCGGGGGCATCGGCCTGCCTTCGATCGAGGTGCGCGAGGCGGTCGAGGCCAACTACCGCAAGCTCCACGAAGATCACACCTCTCCGATAGACTGGCACCTGGGGATATGCGAGTCCGCGGAAGCGGCGCGGCTGAAGCTCGCGTCCTTCCTCGGGGCCGGCGAGGACGAGATCACCCTGACCAACAGCACCGCGGACGGGCTCGCGGCGGTGCTGGCCGGGCTCGCCTGGGAGCCGGGGGACGAGGTGGTGATCTCCAGCGAGGAGTACCCGCTGTCCTACGGATCGGTGCACGCCCTTGCCGAGCGTTTCGGGGTGGTGGTGAAGGTGATGGAGCTGGACTGCGATCCCCGGATCGTGGTCGAACGCTTCGAACGGCTGCTGACACCCCGCACGAAGATGATCTGCACGAACCACGTCACCGCGGACAGCGGCCTGCGCCTGCCGGCGGAGGAGATCTCCAGGATCGCCCGGGAGCGCGGGGTCCTGACCCTGTGGGACGGCTGCCAGGCCGTGGCGCAGTTTCCCATCGACCTGCGGGAGATGGGCTGCGACTTCTACGCGTCCAACTGCTACAAGTGGGTGCTCGCCCCGATGGGGACCGGGTTTCTGTACGTCAGGCGGGAATCGCAGTCGACCCTCGAGCCCCTGCTTCATCCCCGCGACCCCGGCGCGGGGGCGGCGCAGTACAAGCTCGGGCACCCGGCGCACGCCCTGTACGCCGGGGTCCGGGCGAGCATCGAGTACATGGAGAGCATCGGGGGTGTGGAAGCGATTCAGGAGGAGGTTGCCCGCAAGGCCGATCTACTAAAGGCCGACCTCGACGCCGTGCCCGGGGTCCTCATCCTCAGCTCGCGGCGTCCCGACTCGCAGACCGGCATCGTCACCATCGCCCTCGAAGGCATGGACGGCGACGAGGTCTCGCGCGCCCTCAGGCAGCGCTGGGAGATCGGTCAGCGCAGCACCCACATGACCGACCCGGTGGGGGTGAGGATCTCCGTTGCCTTCTACACAAGCGGGGCCGAGCTGAAGGCCCTGGTCGAGGCGGTGAAGGTGCTCGCCGCCGAGGCTGCGAACAGATAAGCCCGGCGTCCAGAGCGCCAGGATCCGGCCGCCGGCGGGGGAGGTGGGCGGAGACACCTGCCGGGAGGCGCAACTACGCTGCCCGGGATTGAGGGACAAAATCGCACAGGGAGTTTTTGATTGAACCGCGATCTTCCCTCAAGATGGATCGGCGCCGGTATGGGCAGGAAATCGTACCAGACAGCTCCGGGTCACCCGCCCGCGGCCGGAAGGGCGTGGGCGGCCGGAAGGGCGTGAGCGCGCAGGAAATCGAGGTCGAGCTCGATGCCGAGGCCGGGCCGCTCCGACAGGTGGAGGTGCCCGCCGCGGATGTCGAGAGGGTGGTCGATGAAGGCGCCGTAGGCCCCGAGGTCGGCGCGCATGGTCTCGAGCCTGTAGAAGTTGGGCACCGTCATCATCACGTGCGCCCCGGCCAGGACGTTCACCGGCCCGGAGGCGTCGTGCGGCGACACCGGGATGTAGAAGGTCTCGGCGAGGCTGGAGATCTTGCGCAGCTCGGTGATCCCCCCGGTCCAGGTCACGTCCGGCATCAGGTAGTCCGCCAGCCCCTCCTGCAGCACCGGCAGGAAGTCGAAGCGGGTGAACAGCCGCTCGCCGACGCAGATCGGCACCGGCACCTCCGACCTGACCTGCCTGAGCGCCGCGTAGCTCTCGGGGGGGACCGGCTCCTCGAACCAGCCGATGTCGTACTCGGCCAGGCGCGTAGCCAGGCGCACCGCGGTCGGCACGTCGAAGCGGCCGTGGGCGTCGATCAGGACCTCGATGTCCGGGCCGACCGCCTCCCGGATCGCCGCCACCTTTTCGATGCCGGCGTTCTCCGTCGCCGCGTCCACCTCGCCGCTGAGATACCCGAAATAGGTGCCCTCCTCTTCGGTAAGCGGGAAGGGATCGGTCTTGAGCGCCGTGTGGCCGAAGTCGGCGATCGCCCTGGCGGCGCGGGCGGTCTCTTCGGCCGTGCGGCCGTTGGGGTGGGCGTAGAGGGAGATGCGGTCCCGCACCGGGCCGCCGAGGAGGTCGTACACCGGGCGTCCGGCGACCTTGCCGCGGATATCCCACAGCGCGATGTCGATGCCGCTGATCACGCTGGTCACAGCGCCGCGCGAACCCATGTAGGTGTAGTTGCGGAAGATCTTGTGCCAGACCGCTTCGATGTGACTGGCGTCGTCGCCGGCGACGAGCTCGTTGGCCTGCGCGAGAAGGGCGGCGACCGCGGCGTTGTGGGCCGGCGTGGAGTTGGTGACTTCGCCCCAGCCCGTAACCCCTTCGTCGGTCTCGACCTGGACGAAGATGTAGGGGCGCTCGGCGCCCGGCGGTTCCCCCGCCGAAGCCATGAAGGGCTGCGGGCCGCGGATCAGCCAGGGAGTGATTCTGCGGATTCTCATCGCCGCTCCTTTTGCGGCGGCGGCGCCGGGAGGCCTTCGCTGTCGAAGACGCCGACGCGATAGTTTCCCTGCGGGTTTCCGCCGCCATTGTACGAGAAATACTTCACGTGTGTGCTCGGGACGCCAAAGCTTCTCGTCACCGGGCGCCCTTCTTCATCCTCCTCCTCCTGCCACATGCGCAGCCACTGCCGCACCTGCTCTCCGCACTCGATCCTGCCCGCCGCTCCCGCCTCCTCGAGCTCGGCGGCCGGCATCCAGCGATGCCCGGGTGTGCTGCCGTTCCCGCTGGCGATCTCGGGGGCGGCCTCCGCCAGACGATGGCCGTAGACCCGGCAGCGCCACTCGCCTCCATCCGGAGATGAGCCGGGAAGGTCGAGGAGCCAGCTGAGCCACGGCAGCCGCAGGCCGAGCTGCTCGCCGGCCTGTTCGAGCACCGACCCCATGACGTTGCAGACGTCCAGTATGCCCGCTGATTCGTCCTCGGCCGCGGCAAACCTCGGCAGCCCCCAGCCGTCGGCCCCGTCGCCGAGCACCAGCACCCGTCCTTCGCTGTCCTCGATCAGCAGCCGGGCCTCGTCGACTCCTCCCACCGGGCGGTGGCGGAGTGCGGCGTAGCGGCCGTCGCCCCGGTGCCATGGAACCAGGTGCCTGGCCTCGGGCGGCAGAAAGTCGTGGACCTGGGAAGGGTAGATCGTCGGCCCGCAGGCGGGGGGAGAGGATCTGGCGTGGAACTTCATGTACAGACCGCAGCGGTCGGTGCCGCCGAAGTTGGGCCGCGCTTCGTGCCAGGCGAAGCCGTGCATCAGGATCGCGTCCCCCTTCTTCAAGGACGGGTCGTCAAAGGGGATCTCGGCCGGCAAGGGGACCTGGGCCGCATCGACCGGGTGCACGCGCCCGTCCGAGGGAAGCACCTTTGTCTTGAGGTGGGAGCCGGGCGACACCGCGAGCGGGCCGGCTGCCTCGGTGTAGTCGACGAACGGGACCACGGCGAACATCCACTTCACGAACGAGCCGACGCAGCGCCATGGCTTGTAGTCGTAGTGGGCGCCGCTGCCGTTGACGAAGGGCTCGTCGCCCACCCCCGCCCCGGGGGTGCGCATGATCGACCAGTACTGCGCCAGCACGGCCGGCTCGCCGAAGAGGTCTTCGACGGCGGCGACGATGGCGGGGTGCGCCAGGCTCACCCCCGCAATCTCCGGGTGCTTTTCGAGGATCCGCGGCCCCATCGAATAGGTGCCGGGGGACGGATAGGCCGCCTCCTCTGAGAACCCGTCGTACTCACCGGCCGCGAAGGCGGCGCGAATCGGCCCGGCGAGGCGGTCGACTTCCGCTTCGGTCAGCGCCCCCCGGAGGACGCGGTAGCCGGTGTCGTCGAATCCTGTTCCCATTTCTTTGGCTTCCTCCTTTTGAAGGCAGATCAACGGGCTCTCAGGCGTCGGAATTCTGCCCGGGAGTCAGGGAAGCGACCGCTTCGGCGCATATTCGCCGGCTGGATTATAGGACGGCCCGCTGCGCCGTGATCACCCGGTGCGCGCCGGAAAGTTCCGCTGCGCCGCCACAATGCCGGCCTCGATGATTTCGAGGGCCTCGTCCACCTGCTCTTCGGTTATCGAGATCGGCGGCATGAAGCGGATGATGTGCGAGCCGAAGCGGCCCCCCATCTTGCGCTCCTCGTCGTTTTCGGGGGGCTTGCCCGCGGCGATCCACAGTTTCTGCTCGAAGCAGTAGCGGGTGACCTCTACCGCGGCGTCGACGTTCGGGGTCCGGCTCTCCTTGTCGGTCACCATCTCGAGGCCGAGGCACAACCCGAGGCCCCGGGCTTCGCCGACGATCTCGTACTGCTCCTCCATCCGCTTGAGCTTCGCTTCCATGTAGGCGCCGACGACGCGGGCGTTCTCGACGAGGTTCTCCCTCTCGACGATCTCGAGGTTCTTCAGGCCGACCGCGCACAGCAGCGGGTCCCCCGAGTGGGAGGAGGACTGCAGGTACCCCTTGTCGAGGGCGGCGTCGGCGATCTCGTCGCTGGTGGTCACCGAGCACAGGGGAACGCCCCCGCCCAGCCCCTTGGAGCAGGCGAGGATGTCGGGAACGACGCCGAAGTGCTCGAAGCCGAACCACTTGCCGGTGCGCCCGAACCCGGTGAGGGCCTCGTCGGCCACCATCAGCATGCCGCGCTCGTCGCAGATGCGGCGCATCTCCTGCGTCCATTCGACCGTGGGGACGACCTGCCCGGCGGTGCTCAGCATCGGCTCGTAGAAGAGGGCCGCGGGTTCCCCCGAGGTGGTGAAGTCGATGATCTCCTCGGCGTACTCGGCGCAGGTTTTCGTGCATCCCCCCTTGTCCATGCAGAAGTGACAGCGGTACGGATAGGGGGTCGGGATGAAGCTGACGTCGGACACCGATTGGCCGTACCCGTCGCGCAGCACCGCGCCCCGCCCGGTGATCGAGGCGCTGCCGGCGGTCTGGCCGTGGTAGCCGTTGACGAGGGCGACGATCTCGTGGCGGCCCGTGTATTTCTTGGCCAGCCGCAAGGCTGCCTCGACCGACTCGGAACCGGAGCAGGCGAAGAACGTCCGCTTCAGCGGCTCGGGGGTCAGCTCGGCGATCTTCATGGCCAGCATGACTTCCGACGGCGCCGAGAAGCTCGAGCCGGTCTGGATGATCTTGCGGGCCTGCTCGCAGACCGCCTCGACGTATTCGGGGTGCGAGTGGCCCAGGGTCAGGCAGAGCTGCCCGGACTGGAAGTCGATGTAGCGGTTGCCCTCGACGTCCCACATGTAGATCCCCTCCCCGCGTTCGGGGACGAGGTAGGCGCGGCGCTGCCCGGACTGGCGCAGGTCGTACCGGGCGGCGAGCGCCGTCCATCCGGCATTGGTTGTCGGAAGTTCTTTCACGGATCCTCTTTCCTCAGGGGTTCAAGGTGTACTCGGACATCCTGTCGGGGTCGAGCTCGACCCCGATCCCCGGGCCCTCGGGCACCGGAAGGCAGCCGTCGACGAACTGCATGCGGCCCCCCTTGACGATGTCGTCGGCGAGCAGGTCGTACTGCAATTGGTTGGGGTAGCGGCAGTTGGGAGTCGAGGCGGCGAGGTGGACCATGACCGCCAGGCCCGGCCCGAGCTCGACGCCGCTGTGCAGCACCGCGGGGAGGTCGGCGGCCTCGGCCACCGCGGCTCCCTTCTTGACTCCGAGAACCCCCATGTTGCGGTGGGCGATGACGACGAGGTCGGCCGCTTCTTTCCTGATTACCTCGAGGGTCGACTGGGTGGGGCCGGCGGCGAAGATGTGGGCGCAGATCGGGACCTGGACGCGCTTGCGGATCGCCGCCATGTCGTCGAGCCCGTTGACTGGGTCTTCCACGTAGAACAGGTCGTACCCTGCGGTCTTGCGGATCATGCGGATCGCCGTGTCCGGGGTCCAGCCGCTGTTGGCGTCGGCGGCCAGCTCGACCCCGGAACCGAGGGCCTCCCGCAGGGCGCCCAGAACGGCGAGGTCTTCCTCAGGGGTGCCTCCGGCAGCCCCCACCTTTACCTGGAAGCAGCTGAAACCCCGGGCGACCCGGTCGCGGGCTTCGTCGACGATGCGGTCGAGGTCGCGGTAGCGGTGCAGCGTCGGCATGAAGGGAACCCGGTCCCTGACCAGGCCCCCGATCAGCTTGCACAGCGGCTGGCCGCTGGCCTTGCCGAGGAGGTCCCAGACCGCCGTCTCGATGCCGCAGAGGACGCGGTTGATCGGCCAGTAGCGCTGGTGATGGGGGGAGGCCGACCACAGCTTCGCCCAGATCCGCTCGGTGTCGAAGGGATCCTCCCCGACCACCGCCGGCTCGTACTCGGCGACCATGCGCAGCATCACCTCCGGCTCGATCCAGCCCATGCCGCACTCCCCGACGCCGGCGGCGCCGTCGTCGCTTTCCAGCTCGACGATGACGGTGCGGTAGCCGCCGGGCCGTTCGTCGCGCAGCGCCTCGATGTAGGGAACCGCCACCAGGGTGGCGCGGAGGGCGGCGATCTTCACGGCGGGTCCCCGTCTTTCAAGACGAGACCTCGTCCCGCGATTTGACTGCGATCTCCCCCCAGTAGGAATAGGAGGAGACCCCCCCGTGCGGAAACACGTGCGAGCCGGGGTGCAGCCTGATGGTGTCCACTCCCTTCTTAAGCGGCTTCAGCGGCCTGTCGTACCCCTGGCCCTCGTCCCTGCGCAGCTCGCCGTCGATCCACAGCCTCCAGGTTCCCTGAACGCCGTCCCATTCGATGCGGACCTCGTAGAACCGGCCGTTCTCCGCCTTCAGCGGCGGATCGAAGCTCTCGAAGTAGTAGTGCCCCCACGGCGGGATGAGCCCGGCTTCGGCCGCGGCGGTGATCTCTTCCCATTTGTCCCGCTTGACGGTTGCCGCCGACCACAGGCCGGCGTAGATGAAGATGAAGATGCCGCCGGCCTCCTCGCCCCGGCGCTGTCCCAGCTCCATGATCTGGAAGGCGACCTCCTGGTTGACGTCGGTCGTCATCACCGAGAGCTCCACCGAGCCGCTGAGCACGGACTCCGGCATGCGGCTGATGACGTCGCCGTACTTGGTGCAGATCTCGAGGTGCCGGTGGTCCTTCATGCTCATTCTGCTGGGGTAGAACTTCTCCTGCGGGTAATACTTGTCGAGGGCCCAGTCGTCGAAGTAGTTGGGGAAGTCCTCGTAGTCGATGGTCTCGCCGCCGCGGAACTGGGCGTAATGGTCGAGCCAGATGGCCGTGCCGGGCTCCACGGTCTCGATCTGCAGCTCGAGCTTGACGATTTCCGCAGCGGGTCCGGCGAGCGGTACCGTGCGGGACTCCCCGTCGAGGCTGAAGGTGAAGCTGCCCTCGTCGAAGGAGAAGCCGCCGAAGCGGTAGGTGTGAAGGCTCGAGCGCAGGGTGAAGAGCATGCGGTTGGACTCAAACCAGGTCGGGCCGATGGAGTTGTCCTCCCAGAGCCGCTCGTCGCCGTACTCGAACATCAGCCGCGCCCCGCAGTCGACGAACTCCCCGCCGTCGTGGAAGGCCATGACCCCCTCGCGGTCGATGCGCAGGTGCGCGGCCACCCGGTCCCCGGAGTCGTGGAGTAGGACGCGGTAGACGCGGCCGCAGGTGATTTCCATCTGCACTTCGACGGCGCCGCGGGCATCGGTGATCGGCTCGGCCAGCAGGCGGCTGTTCCGGACCGGGCCGCAGGAGGCGTCCATCTGGTAGAACTGCTCCTTGCCGATGGTGTACTCGCCGCTGCCGAGCGGATCGTGCCATTTCCAGGCCTGTCTGAACACCTCTCGTTCCGGTGGAGCCATCAGTTGAGTCCCTGCCCCTGTTGGAGAAGCCGCGGGCCCGCGGCGTTTTTTCTTTACAAGCCGATTTTGCCCGCTGAGTTTAGAAGCTGTGACCGTAATGTCAATTCAAACGGCGACCCTCGCCGACGTGCAGAACGCCGCCGCTGTCGTGCGCCGGCACGTCTCCCCGGCGCCGCTGGTGCGCTCGTACCCGCTCGAGAAAAAGCTCTGCCTTGCCGGGGGCCGCCGCGTCTGGCTCAAGGACTACGGCTGGACCCCGGTCGGCTCGTTCAAGCTGCTCGGGGCGCTCAACTGGATGGAGAACAACCTCGCCGCCATCGGCGGCCTTCCGGTGGTGGCGCACTCGTCGGGCAACTTCGCCTCGGGCATCGCCTTCGCGGGGCATCGCTACGGCAAGCGGGTCGTCATCGTCATGCCGGAGAGCGCGCCGAAGGTGAAGTTCGAGCTGACGCGTTCGCTCGGAGCCGAGATCCGCACCTACGACATAAGCAGCGACCACCTGACCGGGGAGCGCGACCGCCTGACCGCGGAGATCGCCGCAAGCGGGGCGGTCGAGGCCTCCCCCTACGACGACAACCACGTCATCGCCGGCAACGGGGTGGGAGGTCTGGAGATCGTCGAGGAGCTGCGCCGGCAGGACCGCGGGCTCTCCCATTTCATCTGTCCGGTCAGCGGCGGCGGACTGATGGCGGGGCATGCCCTCGCCGTCGCCGGAGGCTTTCCCGGGGCCGCCGTCGTCGGCGTCGAACCGGAGGGGGCCGACGACTACTGCCGGTCCCTGGCCAAGGGGGAGCGGGTGCGGATCGAAAAGCCGCAGAGCATCTGCGACGGCCTGCTGTCCTACGACGTGGGGGAGCACAACTGGCCGATCCTGCGCCGGCACGTGCCCGCGGCCGTGTCCGTGGCGGACGCCGTCACCTGCGAGGCCATGCGCTGGCTCTACGCCGAGCACGGGCTGCGCACCGAGCCCTCGGGGGCGATCGCCGCCGCCGCCGCCCTCCAGGGGGCCGTCGATCTCGACGGAGAGGGGGACGTGGTGATCGTCGTCAGCGGGCGCAACGTCGACGAGGAGAGCTTCCGGCGCTGGACGGAGGCGGGCCCGTGACCTTCACCGCGAACGAGCTGGCCCGGTTCGAGACCTTCGGCTTCGTCGTTCTGCGCGGCTTCCTCGGCCGGGAAGAGCTGGCCGCCTTTGCCGCGGAGTTCGACCTCGGGCTCGCCCGCGCCAGGAAGGAGATGAGCCGGAAGGGGGGGCGCAGGCAGCTCAACTGGTCGAACCTCGGGCCGGATACCCCCCGGCTGGCCGGCCTGCTCGAGGATCCCCGGTTCGTCGGGGCGGCCGAACAGCTGTACGGCGGCGGGGCCGTCGGGCACTACGCCAACTCGAACTCCTTCGACGGGGAGCAGACGGAGTGGCACCCCGACACCGCGGACCTGCGCCGCCGCGGGGTGAAGTTCGCCTTCTACCTGCAGCCCCTCGACGGGAACACCGGCGCCCTGAGACTGGTTCCCGGCTCTCACAGGGATCCCCTGCACTCCGCTATCGCGGCCCTGCCGCTCAAGCAGTCGATCGACGGGGTGGCGAACGAGGAGGGTCTGCCCACCGACGAGGTCCCGGCGTTCGCGGCCCGCTCCGAACCGGGGGACGTCATCGCCTTCGACAACCGCGTCTGGCACGCGAGCTGGGGGGGCGGCAGCGATCGCAGGATGTGCAGCGTCGGCTATTTCGCGGCGCCGGAAACGCCCGGTGAGGAAGCGTCGGTGCGGGAGCTTGTCGGGCAGCACGCCGGTCTCGTCGACGCCTTTCCGCTGCTGCGCCCGCACCCCGAATGGCTCGCCAACCCGGGCGGCAGCCCGCAGCGCCGGCGCTGGCTGGAGGTCCTGCGCCGGTGGGGATTCGAGGGGCACGTCGGTTCCGGTGAGTAATCCCTCACAACCCGCGACGATTCTGGAGATGAAGAACCTGAACAGGCGCAATTACCCGCCCGACCACGGCATTCGCGTGCCGGGCGGGGAGATCCATTCCCTTCTCGTCCGCCTCTTCGAGAAAGTCGGCATGTCCGGGGACGACGCCGGCCTGCTGGCGGGGATTCTGACGCGCAACAACAGGCGCTGCATCTACTCCCACGGGACCGGCCAGGTTCCCTATTACCTGCACAAGATCAAGGACGGCGACATCAACCCGCGCCCGCGGATCACCACCGTGAGCGAGGCCCCCGGGGCGCTGGTGATGGATGGCGACGGCGGCCTGGGATACTTCCCGTGCTGGCGCGGAACTGAAAAGATCATCGAAAAAGCCCGGACTGGCGGGGTAGCCGTGCTGACGACGCGCAACCACCAGCACTTCGGCTCTGCCGGGAATTACACCCGTCTGGCGATCGAACGGGACTGCATCGGGCTGGCGGTTTCAGCGCACCGCACCTGCCTGGGCCCGGAGCAGACGATTGCCGACATCGTCGATCCCTCTCCGATCAGCATCGCGATTCCGGCGGGGGAGCAGCCACCCGTCACCATGGATATGGGCGGCGGCCTCGTCCAATTCGATGAGGAGCTGTTCGAGCGGATGCCGACGACGTTCTTCAAATCGATGGCGCTGAGTGCGGCGATCCGCTCCCTGGGAGGGGTGTTTCCCGGGGTGTACCGCGAGGAGGCCGTCGAGTCGGAGTGGGAGGCGAACCAGGGTTCGTTCATCGCCGTCGTCAACGTCGCCCACTTCATGCCGGTTGAGGAGTTGAAGAGCGAAATGGATCGCTTCATCGGCTCTGCCCGCCGGACCCGGCCCGCGCCCGGCATGGTTCGGGCGGAGCTGGCCGGCGGCAACGAGTGGATGTGGGAGCGGGAAAACCGGGAGAAAGGGATCCCGATGAGCGACGGCCACATCCGGGCGCTCGTCGAGGAGGCGGAAAAGCTGGGGGTCGAGACGCGGTTCGCCCGCTTCGAGCATACGCGGTTTTGAGGTTTGCCGGATCAGGCGGGGAAAGGATGGGAAGGGGCGGCAGATCAGGGGTGGAGGAAGCCTTCTATCGACTCGTTCGGTCCAACAGATTGGAGTCCCCAAACTGGGGTTGAATCATTTCCTGTGGGTTACAGTCAAAGGAGAGTATGAAAATGAACGATCAGCCGCAGTCGTCGCCGTACCAGGCCGGCTTCGCCGATTTCAGGCCGGAGCTCACCGCTCCCGGGGCTACCCCCGAGAGGCTCGCCCACCTGAAGGAGCACGGGTTCGTCATCATCAACGACTTCGTCGGCAGCCCCTGGATACCCGTCCTCCGGGAAGCGGGCCGCCGTATCACCGAGGCCGTCAGGCCGGAGCACGGCTACAGCAGGATCGACAGCTCGAAGGGGTACGTGCACCGCGCCAGGGAGGAGGAGCCGTGGGCGATCCGCGGCCTCATCCACCCCGCCTTCGGCGAGCCTGACTTCGCGGAGTTTCACGGCTCCCCCGAGGCCCTCGCCTTCGCCGCCTCCTGGTGCCACGGGCTCGGGCCGGAGGACATGGCGTTGGGGGGGATGCTGCTGTGGTGCAACCCCCGGGGCTACGAGAACAAGCTGGGCTGGCACCGGGACGCGACCTGGTGGGGGACGGGGAAGGGCTACCTCGCGCAGCGGGAGGTCCGCGGGGACACCCCGGAGGACTACTCGGAGGAGGTTGAGAGAATCCGCTGGGAGGAGATCCGCGCCGACAACGCCCGGTCCATCGAGGAGCGGGACGGCGTCAGCATGTTCCTGGCGCTGGCCGACGACGCCGCCCACGAGCTCGTGCCCGGAAGCCACGAGCGCTGGCGGACCCCGCTCGAGCACGACGTCCTCCTGCCGCAGAAGATGAAGGACCAGGGGGTGCCCTACACCCCCAGCTGGAACGGCGAGGATCCGCTCCCGGGGCAGGTGGCGATCCGGCTGAAAGCCGGCGAGGCCCTGATCCGCAACGGGGCGACGATCCACACCGGTCACACCCGCCCCGACCGCGAGCGCAACACCCTGTCGATCGGCTGGTCGAAGTGGAAGGGCCCGTTTACCGGGGAGCCGGCGGTTGCGGACGCCCGCCACGCCTGGCAGCTCGACCCGGTGGTGCGCGAGGCCCTGCCCCACGAGTGGATGAAGACCGGCTGGGACCGCTGGGCGGAATCGCAGAGGCTGGGGGACACGCTCGAGGACCGCTACGCCGGTTTCGACATCAACCGCATCAAGTCCGGGGAGGTGGTAGGCTGGCGCAGCGAGCTGGAGCGCCAGGCCGCGGCCGCCGGCGAGGACTGGAAGCCTTTCCAGACCGCGGCCTGAGCAGAGTCGTTTGGTCTCGAAGACAGGCGTGAGACCCACCAGGGAGATCGGTCGGCCGAACGGCACGCAACCAGGGGAGAATGGACCGACTTGAACAGTACCATCGGAGTTGAGCCGTTCGATACCGGGTTCGGAGGCGCCTTTCAGGTCCGCATCGATTCTTCAGAAGCTCAAGCTTGCAAACTGGTGGAGGATGATGGTCTGTTCCGCAGCCATCGGCCAGTCGAGACGCAACGCCCCCGACGATTGGCGTTCGTCGACGGCACCATGCGTATCGAGGCCCGCCTGACCCGTACCGATGAGCGGGGAACGGTGACCGGCCTGGCGGGAAGCTGGGGGGCCGGTGCGGTACTGGCAGAGGGGGAGGAGCCGCTGCGCTTCGATCAGGTCGGGGTGGGTCGGACGGCGATCTTCACCGACGGTCACCGGGTCGAGCTGCCGCCGCAGTCCGGCGGGTGGCGCTGGGAGGCGGACTCGATCACCAGCACCGAACTCGAGGCTGCCCGCGACCGCCTGCGCTGGCGGATGCGCGATACCGAGGCAGCCATTGCCGAGGGACTCTCGATTCGGGACTGGCTCACGGTCATCGACGGACCGCTGCACCATATCCGGCGCACGCGCACGCTCCCCGTCATCGGCTACGTGAAGACCCATCACCGCCCGATGCTGGAGCCCGAGGCGTGGTCCCGGGTACCGCAATTGTCCTCGGGGGAGCGCTCCGGTCTGTTCGCCATGCGCGACGACCTCTACGGCTGCTACCTGCGGGTCGGCCTGCCTGGACCCTGGGCCAGTCCGTGGGCGGGGATCGTGCGGCTCGAGGTGCCGGCCGGAGTCGGGCAGAGATTGGCGGTGGAAACGGCGGATGCCGCGGCGAGCTGGCTTCCGGCGTTCGCTTCCGCCCCGCACCGGGATGAACGCGCGCCGGTCAACATGACGCCGATTGCCGGCCTGGAGCGGCATCTGCACCATTTGCAGGGAGATCCGCGCCTGGCCTTGCGCGCAGTGCGCGCGGCCGTGATGGAGTTGAATCGCGAGTCGCGGCCGGCGTGAGCGCGAGAGAAAGATGGAAGGGAAGATTGCAGTATGAGCGGTGAGTCCAAACGCATCGGGCTGGTCGACGGCTCGGTGGACAGCGACTCCAGGACGTTCCATGTCGTGCTGGACGCGGACACGGTAATCCAGCTCGACGAGCTGGTCACCGTTTCCACCGAGCTTCCCGACGGGCGGGAGGTGATCCACTACGGCATTGTCACCGAGCTGCTTTCCCGCTTCGAGGGGGCCGAGCTTCCCTCCGACACTGGCCGCGTCATCGACCGGACCCTTCCCGCGGAGCTCGTTCGGAGAGCGGAGGTACGTGTACTGCGGGTGCGGCCCGAACTTTTCCTCGCTCCAAACGCAGGGGCGGTGGTGGCACTCGCAGCGGGAGAACACCGGGAGGTCGCCCTCTTCGAGGACGAGATGACCCGCGGCAAGCTGCCCCTGGGCCTCGACCTGGGAGGGACTCCCGTATATGCCGACATGCGCTTCGTCGATGGGCGTTCGGGAGGTCACGTCTCGATCTCGGGGATTTCGGGAGTCGCTACGAAGACCTCCTATGCCTTGTTCCTGCTCTACCAACTCCTGGAGACCGGGCAAGGCATGGATCTGCTGGGAGGGAGGGCCGGGCGGGAAAGCGTCCGGGCGCTCGTATTCAATACAAAAGGTGAGGATCTCCTCCACCTGGACCGCATCAACGCCGAGTTTCCCGAAAAACCGGAAGAGATCGAAAAATGGCACGCCCTGGGCATTGATAATCCCGGGCCGTTCCGGTCGGTCCGTCTATACGCTCCCCGCCAATCCGGTGCGTCGCAGAATGCCGTCTCCAACGTCAGGACCCGCAATACCGCGGACGTGAACCCCTACGGCTGGACTCCGGAGCAGTTCATCCGCGAGCAGCTCCTGCAGTTCTGCTTCACATCCGAAGACGAGCGTTTTACCCAGGTCGGCTTCGTGGAGCAGCAGGTCCGGATTCAGCTCCTGCGGCGGCTCCGGAGGCTGGAAGGAGACTCCTCCGGAGCTGTGGTGATCGCCCATGCAGTACCTCCCAACACCAGCTACAACCCCGACCGCCTCGCCGAACGAGAACCCGATCAGGTGGCCTCGGGGGCCGGGCATCTGGTCCGTGACTTCGGCGACCTCATCGACCTGTTGGAAGGCGTCGCCTCCGAGGAGGACGAGGCGGTGCTCGACGAGTGGTTCGGCCGCACACAGCAGGGCACACGGCAGGCATTTCTCCGGAGGCTCTTACGGCTTCGCCGCCATATCGGCCCCCTGATCGGGTGTGGTCTCGAGCCGGTCTCGTCGGAGAACGCGAAGCTCCATGTCGTCGACATCTCGACCCTCCACGACGACGCCCAGCGCTTCGTTGTGGGCGCGCTGCTGGAACGGATCTGGCGCGAGAAGCAGGGCACCGGCCGCCTGCCGTTGCGCTTCGTGGTGCTCGACGAGCTCAACAAGTACGCCCCGGCCCAGGGATTCTCCCCCCTGAAGGAACTCCTTGTGGATATCGCCGAACGCGGCCGCTCTCTGGGAGTGCTGCTGATCGGCGCGCAGCAGGCAGCCTCCGCAGTGGCCCAGGCGCTTCCCCGCAACGCCTCGCTGAAGGTCGCCGGGCGGCTGGATGCCAGCGAGTCCGAGGCGTACCGGTTCCTCACTCCGGCGCTGCGCGACCGCGCCACCCGCTTCATGCCGGGAACAATGGTTGCGTCCCAGCCCATAGTGCCGGAGCCGATCCCGATCCGTTTTCCCTTCCCGCCGTTCGCGACCAACCCGGATGAAGCCGTGTCCGACCACGAGGGCCAGCAGGCACAGGTGCGCCGGATCGAGGGGAACCTCGAAGCCCTGGACGGTCCCCGGGTTGATCTGTGAAGCTGCTTCACACCTCCGACTGGCACCTGGGGGCGAAGCTCGGCCGGCACGACCGCACCCCCGACCAGGTGGAGGCCCTCCGCGGACTTCTCGACCTTGCAGAGTCTGCGGAACCGGACCTGATCCTGCACACCGGGGATCTCTTCGACGCCTCGCGTCCTCCCCATGAGGCGCTGGAGCTCGGCGTCAAGGCGCTGAAGCGCCTGGCGGCGATCGCACCGACGCTGGTGCTGGCGGGCAATCACGACTCGTCCGTTCTGCTGCGGGTGATCGACGAGCTTGCAGGGGCGGCCAGCCCCAGGCGGCTGCGGCTGATTACCCGGCCCGGGGTGGTTGAGTATCCCGACGCCCCGGAGTATCCAAAGGTCGCCGAGGTGCCGGTCGCCGTGGCATGCGTTCCGTTCATCGCACCCAGCGCCATCGCCGACTACGCGACCGGCGATCCGTCCCTGTTCGAGGGCATCTACGCCGACGGCATCAGGACCATCAACGAGGGTCTGCTCGATGAAGCGCATCAGCGCGCGGGCAAACGGGGGATCGTCCTCTACGCTGCCCACCTGTTCGTGCATGACGCCCGGCCCGGCAGATCGGAACGGCGGATAACCGTGGGGGAGGACTACGCCACGCACGTCGAAGGGCTCCAGCGGGCGTTGTACTGCGCCTTCGGACACCTTCATGACGCGCAGCTCCTGCCCGGAGGACAGGCGCAAGGACGGTACGCCGGCTCGCTGATCCCATTGGACTTCGGCGAGCGCGAGCAGACCAAGCAGGCGGTGCTGGTGACGATCGGTGAGGGCGTGCAGGTGGACACCCGCGGCCTGCCGTGCGGACGGCCCCTCGAAGAGTTTGCCGGCACCCTGGCGGAACTTGAGGATTGCGCCGCAAACGGGGGTTTCGACGAGTGCATCCTGAAGGCGCGGGTGGTTTCCGGCGATCCGATTCCGGACCTGGCGGACCGGCTGGCGGAATGGTCGCCGAACTGCGCGGTTTTCGAAATCGTCAATGTCATTGAGAACCAGCCGGTAACGGCAATAGACCCGGATTCGGAAAGTCAGGAAGAACCTGAACTCGAGGACCTGTTCATGGAGTGGCGTACAACCGGGGCGCGCGGGATCAGGGCGCCGCACGATACCGTGGCCACGCTCTTTTCGCAGGCGTTGGGCGGTGTGGGTCAGGAAACGAGACCCGATTTCGGGCTGACTCCGCTCGCATCGAGTACGCAGGAGATCCTCGACCGCCTGGCCTCGGTCCGGGACTCCAGCAGGGGCTGAAATGCGCCCACTCAAGCTCACCGTCGAAGGGCTGCGGTCGTTCAGGGCCCCGGAGTCCATCGACTTCACCGGGCGGGACCATGTCGCAATCGTCGGAGATACCGGTGCGGGAAAGTCCTCCATCCTGGAGGCGATCACCTATGCCCTGTACGGGCAGACGACATTCGCGTCCCAGGTGAACCAGGAGCTGATGAACGACACTTCGACCCATCTGAGGGTCGTGCTCCGGTTCCGGGTGTCGGGCGAGACATGGGAGGTGGCCCGAACCCTGCGCCGCGGCGGCCAGGGGGACGTCGGGCAGGTTCGCGCGCTGCTTCGAAGCATCGATGACGACGACGCGACGGTCGAGCAGATTGAGCAGGTCCGGCGCGTCAACGAGCGCATCGAGGATCTCCTCGGGCTCGACAGCAGCGCGTTTCTCCGCACGGTCGTTCTTCCGCAAGGCCGTTTCGCCCGCTTGCTGGTAGAGGACGAGCCGGGGGTCCGGAGCCAGATCCTCCGGCAGGTCTGGCGCACCGACGAGCTCGAAGAGGCGGGGACGCTCGCAGGCCAGGCACGCCAGGGAACTCACGACTTGCGGGTCCGGCTGGAGCATGAGGCTTCACTTCATCCCGAAGATCCGGAAAGGCACCTGGAGAAGCTTCAGGAGGCCTTCGCCGAAGCCCGCGATCTTGCCGCCGCTGCATCCGGGGACGAACGGGCCGCAATCACCGCACGCGTTACCGTTCTTGCCGCTGAAGAGGTGCAGCAAACGGCCTCAGGTGTCATCGAACGGATGCGCGCCCTGGATACCGAAGGGGCGGCCCGCAGGCTGGCGCCGATCGCCGCGATTGAACGGCAGCTCGGGGAAGAAGAAGCCGTCCTTAAACAACGGCAGGAAAACCTGGAGGATGAGCTGGCGCGCATCCCCTCGGACGACGGTCCCACGAGCGGGGAAGTGGCGGCGGCCCTGACGGCGTTGGGGGGCATGGGCCGCCTGGTCGCGGACAGCGAAAACGCATCCCGGGGATTTCGCGCCGCAGACAAAGCGGCCTCGCGCAAACATGCCCATGCGCAACACCTGACTTATGAGGCTGAGCGGGCCGGGGAAAGGGCGGAAGGGCATGCCGAAAAACGAGGTCCACTCACCGAAGCAGTCGACAGCGCGCAGGAACGCCGCACAGAGGTCGACCAGAAGTACTCCCTGCACGAAGAACGGGGGACCGTTCTGGACGAAGCCCGGAAGCAGCTTGAAATGCTCCGGACGGAAGAAGCCGCGTGCGTGCAGCGCTTGGAATCCGCTCAGGAGGAGGAACGGCGCGCCAGCGGGACGGCCGCGGAGGCCCAGGAGCATCTGGAGGAGGCGAGACGATCGGAGTCGGCTGCGTCCGCCGCCCACGGCCTGCATTCCGGCGACGAGTGCCCGATCTGCCGCCGCGACCTTCCGGGCGACTGGGAGCCCCCCGAGGGAGCCCTGCTGAACGAAGCGGAGCAGATAGCCGAAGCTTCGCGCCAGGCTGCTCGCCAAGCGGAGCAGGCGGTTACCAGGCTCGGTACGGAACAGGCGGGGATCGAGCGCCAGATCGCGGATTCCGAAGATCGATTCGCTGGAGCCCGAACGATGCTGACGGAGGCGCGCCAGGAGCTTGCCCGGCACGTCGATTTTGGTGAACAGGCGCCCGTACCCAAGCGCGGTGCCTTGCTCGCCCCATTCGAGTCCGCCTGCACTGAAGCAGAGGGTCGGCTGGCGGAGCACGAGCGGGAAACAGAGGAACTTCGCTTGGAAGCGACCCGCAAGGAGACAGCCGCTACCGTCGCCCGTACGGAGGCGGCCAACGCCGGTAAGTTGGTCGAACACGCGCGTACGGCGGCGGGCGATGCTCTGGAGCGGCTGAGGGAGGCGGTTCGTACCGTGCCACCGGCATACCGGCCATCACTCGATCTGCCCGACGACCCCGCCGATCTGGTCCAGGTGGACGCAAGTCCGGTGGACGCGCAGACGGACTCGGCACGGGAGCGGGCACAAGTTTTGGCGGAACGGGACTCCGAACGACAACGGTTGGAGGTGGAGCTGGCCGATGTACGCAACGCGCGATCGGTCCTGGAGAGCCGGCGAGGCGAGGAAGTAGAAGCACCGCTCGAAGAGATCGTCCGCGACCTCACTGCACACCGCGACGTCCTTGTAGAGTCGGTCAGTCGGTTGGGGCTCGAAGCAGAGGTTCCGCCAGTGGTTTATGAGCGTGACGTCGAGGCGCTGCAGGGAAACATCGACGCGCTTCGAGCCATGACGGCGGAGGCAGTTCGCGCCGCGAATCGGCAATTGCAAGAGGCTTCCGACAGGGTGGTAAGCGCCCGTGCGGAGCTCGCGGCGATCGCAGAACGGCTCGACCCGGAGCTCGACGTCCGCGACCTGGATGCAATCGTGGAAACCGCAGGTAACCGCGCGAACGATGCCGGCTTCCAGGAGCGCCGCACAAGGGAGTCGGCAGACCGTTTCTCGGCGATCATCGATGACGTCCTGGGACTCCGCGCGCTGCTCGCGGAAGTCGAGGAAAGGGAACGAGCGCTCGCCGACCTCGAGGATGCCCTCAAACCAGGGGCTTTCCTGAAATGGCTGACCCTGCGGAGGTCACGACGGCTGCTGGTCCATGCCTCCCGCCTCCTCGATGAGATGAGCGCAGGCAAGTACGCTTTCGTCGACCCCGGAGAAACGGAAGAGCGGTGGCGGGTCCTCGATCGGGATTCCGGACAGGCGCGCTCCCCAGCGAGCCTTTCCGGAGGGGAGCAGTTCATCGCCTCACTTTCTCTCGCTCTCGGCATGGTGGAGATGATGGCGCGCAGCGGTGGAAGGCTGGAATCGCTTTTCCTCGACGAGGGATTCGGGTCGCTGGACCGCAACAACCTCGACGCCGCCATCCAGGCGCTGGGAACGGTCGCGGCCAGGGGACGCATGGTGGGAGTGATCTCCCACGTCCGGGCGGTTGCCGAACAGATCGACCATGTCCTCGCGGTCACTCGCGACGCTACAGGAACCCGGACCAGGTGGCTCACGGGTACCCAGCGCCAACAGCTCGCCGAGTCTGACACCGCCTGGGAAGCCGCATCGGCGCTCGGCGGGTTGCTGGACTAGCAGCCGAATCACCCCCCTGAAAAAGCTGAGCTGCAGTCAGGCATCCTGAGCTTCTCTCAAGCCAGGGGAAGGTCCCGAGCCCGTCGAAAACCAGGTCACCCGGGTCTCCCCGGACCTCCACGTACTTGCACCATGTACCCCCGCCCCCGATGATGTACCCCCTTCAAACACCAACCGACCCAACCAGAAAAGGACCGCCCCAATGGCCCAGGTAAGCATCATCCGCCACAACCCGATCGCCATCTTTTCCAACCCGACCGAGGTCATCCTCAAGGACGACAGGGAGAACGTCTTCCGGCTGATCGAGCCCAGCGGCAACGTCGGCACCCAGTACCCGGCCGACGTCGGCAGCCAGTGGCTGGGGACGATCGAGAACCTCAACGCCGGCCTCGAGGTATGCGGCGCGCACTGGTCGGACGTGTACAAGACCGACGTCCTGTGGACGACCCCGTCGAGCGGCTGGGAGCCCTGCGACGAGCAGAAGAACGCCTTCAACGAGGTGTACGCGGCGATGATCGAGGCGGTCACCGGCGGCCCCCTGCGCTCCAACCGCATGGCGCGCCACACCCACCCGGAGGGGTTCCCCGACCCGGCGGCGCTGTTCGAGGTGCAGATCAAGGCGGTCAAGGGAGCGGGGGTGTCGCTTTCCGGAAGCGTCGACATCGATCACGGGTACTGGATCGACCACCACCCGAGCGGCAAGACGGTGCTGCACGAGGCCGGCGGGGAAATGGTCGACACACTTGGTGGCGGCATCGCCGAGGAAGCGGCCTTCATCCTCGAGGAACAGCTGGAGAAGCCGTTCGCAGAGGCCGGCGTCGACATGAAGAAGCAGACCGCGTGGATCGAGATCATGGTCGCCGCCGACTACGCCCCGGGCGAGGCCTGGGAGCGCGTGGAGATCGTCCGCAAGCTCGTCGAGGAGTACTACGGCGACGCGCGGCCGGCGGGCCTGATCTACCCGGTTTCGAGGATCCCCCTGGAGAAGGGGCAGGTCGAGATCCAGCCGCGCCTGGTTTCGGGGGAGGCGGAGATCGTGCGCTCCGGCGAGACCGCCGACGGCTTCAGCACCTGGACGGCGCTGAAGTACGGCGGCCTGACCGAGGTGCTGTTGAGCGCCGCCGGGGGCGACGACGCCGGAGCCCTCCTGGGGTCGCTCGACGGCCGCATCCGGGAAGCGGGGGGCAACGGCCTGAAGCAGGACGGCATCTTCAACAACGCCTACGTCGTCGCCGGCGGCGATTCCGCCGCGGACCGGGAGTGGATCCAGACCTTCAACGGCTCCTTCAGCGCCTGGTACGAGGGCACCGCGCCTGCCGGCCGCACCGCCCAGTTCCTCGGGGGAATCCAGGAGGAGGGGTACCGCTGCGGCATCGCCAGCCGCGCGATCTTTGCCTGAACCTCTCGCGGGTTCCGCGCACCGCGGGAGTGCCTGACCCGCGGCTGCTGAATCGCCGGCCAGTCGGCGCGGTTCCAGTGTCCCGTCGCAGAAATATGTCGACATTGGGACGCCGATCCATCCCGGCTCACGGCGTTGCCTTCGCTCGCCGTACACCCTCGGTACGACTCGCTCAGGCGCCTTGTGAGCCGGGCGCCTCGGCATCCCAATTTTGTCAATCTATCTCTGCGACGGGACACTAGTAGGCTACCGAGAGAACGCCTGAGTCGATCTCCTGTCCCGAATGCAGGTCCGCCAGGATCCGGTACAGGAAGATTCCGGGGGGGACCGATCGGCCCGAGTCATCGGTTCCATCCCAGCTGTGGGAGTACTCCCCGAGGGGGTCGGTCCCGGAATAGACCTCTCTGACGCGCCTTCCCGAGAGGTCGTATATCTCGATGACGACCGGCACGCCCGAGGTGACCCGCAGCAGCTTGTAGGAGATGCGGACGACGTCGTTGATCCCGTCGCCGTTCGGGGTGAAGGGATTCGGCGACACCAGGGGGGAGAAGACGAGCGAGCCGCTGAGCGAGGTCGTCACCGAAAGACGCTCGCTCTCGATCTCCGGCGCGGCCTCTCCCGGCAGGATGCGCTGCCGCACCTCGTGGGGGCGCGTGGTGTCGAACACCCGGCCGGCGAACAGGGTGCCGACCTCCCTGAGCACAGTCGACCTGAAATCGATCTCGATCAGCGTCCCGGTGTCGGCCGGTTTCAGCCTGTGCGGGAGCATCAGCTCGAACCCCAGGCCGTCATCGCGGATGGTCCAGGAGAAATCCTGCTGATCGACCTCGTCCAGGCGCAGCGAGTCGACCGAAACCACCCCGGACGGAGTCGAAATCTCCACCGCGTCGAAACCGATGTCCTCGGCGAGAATCGTCGGTTTGATGTAGTAGGTGAACCGGGTCGCCTTCCCGACCTCGGTCTCGACCGGGGAAATCTCCCCCTTCAGCTCGCGGACCAGCGGCGGGGTGGTGGCCTTGAATTCGATGTAGTCGATCTTGCCTCCGTCTTCAACGGTCGACAGGAAATCGGTCCTGATCTGGAGGAACCGCCTGGGGCCCGGAGATACGATGTCCACTCCGGGGTTATCGAACTCGTAGGCGCTCGACCAGAAGCTCCAGTTCTCGGTGTCGGGCCTTATGCTGTCCTCGGCTCTCGCCGGCTTGAGATAGCTTGCCAGTCTTTCGTACTTCCGCTTGTACTCCGTCAGGCTCAGGTCCCCTCCTCCTCCGAGAAACCGGATGCTGTCCTGCTGCTCCGGCCGCACCTCCCAGTAAACCTCCGGCTGCGGGTCGGCGCCCGCACGCGTACGGATCCCGATCCGGGCGTGGGGGTCCCTGCGTCCCGACCACCTGATCTCCCCCCAGTTGGCGATGTCCCCGAGGTCGATTATGTCGGATTCGTACGACGCGTTGCTGACGAAACCTCCCCCGTAGACCTCGAACTCGCCGACCGAGATCTCCTTGGCGGTCTTCCGGAAGATGCGCATGTAGACGGACCGGGTGCTGACGGGTGAATTCAGAACAACGCGGATGTCCGCCTCGGTGTTTTCCTTGACCTCGGCCACGGTCGTGAACGGCGGAATCCGGAACTTGCTGACCCTCTCGTCGCTGACACCGATGGTGAAGTGTTCCAGGAAATGGTCCGGTCTGCCCTCCAGGGTGCGGAATCTCACTTCTCTCACGAGGAAATCCCCGCCGAGATCGAGGAAGACCGCCCATCGGTTCCCGGCGAGGGTGCTGAACGCCTCGGGAGGGACGGCCGGCCAGATGTAGGCCGTAGTCGGATCCTTGTCGATCATTTTGGCGGCGACTTCTCCCCAGCGGAACCTGAGATCGGTTCCGGCCACGAATCCGTCCCTGTCCAACAGCGTCGCGGCGATGTCCTCGTCCTCGTCGAAGTAGTTGGGCTGCAGGGAGCCGGCCTGAATCGAGTCCATTTCGACCGCTTCCAACAGCTGGGCCACCGACCAGTCGATCTCCACGTAGTCGAGCCCGAGGCCTTCGATACTGTCCTTTTCCGCGGCGGTGAAGGGTGCGCCGACCCGGTAGAGGACCGCACCCGGGATGTCGCGCGCGCCCAGGAAAACAAGGATGACGGCAAGCAGAAACAGTGATGGCATTGTCGTTCTCCTACGTCGGCGTCAATACGCCCTGTTCACCAATCGATGGACGGGGTTGTTCGTTCCCGACCTTTCGACGACGTCCAGGCCGATGGGTACCAGGTAGATGCCCGGGGGAGAAGCTCTCCAGGCCCCGGCCGGGAGCTGTCGGGAGAAGGCAGGCGAGAAGGCAGCTGAGCGCGGTTCCCATGGGGCAGCCTTGCGGAGCACGTGTCGGTCCTGCCTGGTGCAGGGGGACGCGGAGCAGGACGGGATGCGGGGAGCCTGTCGCGACGCCTTTGGACCGGAACGAATGCGGCGGAACAGGCGTTTGCCGTAAGTATACGGTATTTTGGGGGCCATCAGAACAAAGCGCACGGACGCTCCGGTCCGACTGCTGCGAGGAGATCAATAGAAATGGTCGACAGGTCGATGAGGGGGCTGTTTCCGATCCTGGCGATGCCGTTCGACGACAGGGACGACATCGACGTCGAGGACCTGCAGCGGGAGGTGGATTTCGCCATCGACGCCGGGGTCGACGGTCTCGGGCTCGCCTTCGGCAGCGAAGTAAACAGGTTGTCCGAGGCCGAGCGCGACCTGGCGGCCCGGACCGTGATAGCGCAGGCCGCGGGAAGGGTGCCGGTCGTGGTCAATACCGGGGCCGAGTCTACCCGGGTGGCGGTCGAGTACAGCCGCCGCGCCGAGGAGATGGGGGCGGACGCGGTAATGGCTGTGCCGCCCGCGGCCGCCGGTGGCGGCGATCCGGTCGTCGAGTACTTCCGCGCCATCGGGGAAGCGCTGAAGATCCCGGTCTTCATCCAGGACGCCGGAGCCACAGGGGTCGCGCCGGCGCTGATGGCCCGCATCGCCAGGGAATCGGAGAACGTCTGCTACGCCAAGGTGGAGACCCCCCCGACGCCGCCGCGGATCGCCGAGACCGTGGCCGCGGCCGGCGACGGCCTGATCGTCCTCGGCGGCATGAGCGGCGCCTTCCTGATCGAGGAGATGCGCCGGGGCTCTGTCGGAACCATGCCTCACTGCCACGTCCCGGACATGTTCCGCCGCGTCATCGACCTCTTTCTCGCCGGCAGGGAGGACGAGGCGGAACGGGAATTCAACAGGCACACGCCGCTGTTCAGGCTGCACGGCCCCCACGTCAACAAGGAGGTCCTGAGGCTGCGCGGCGTCTTCAAGAGCTCCAGACTGCGCCACCCCGTGCCTCCTGCCGACGAGCTGACCCTGCGGGAGCTTCGGCGCCTGGTGGAAGAGCTGGGGCTGGCCCGAACCCGTTGAACCGCAAGTCCCGGTTCCTGCTGCTGGCCGCCAGCTGCCTGTTCTGCGTTCTGGCGACGGAGGCCTTCTTATACTTTCTCGCCAAGCAGCAGCGAACCTACCCGGCGGTCTGGTATCGAACCGGGGAGGAGCACACAAAGCTTCTCTGCTACGACGGCGAATTCCTCGGCGTCGCCGATTGGGATCTCCGTCTCGAGCAGCCCTACCCGGAGCTCGCCTACGCCGCCAACACGGACGGCGACCCGTCGCTGGCCGGTCTCGATCCGCTGCGCGTCCCGCATGCCATCGAAGTCAGGGTGAACGGAGCGGGGTTCCGCGAGCGGCCGCTGCAGCACTTCACATCCACTCGCGGCAGCAGAACGACCCTCGTGCTCGGGGACAGTTTCGGGGCCGGACAGGGAGTGCGGGTCCGCGACCGTCTGACGGAGCTTCTCGAGACAAGGCTGCGGGTGGGGGGCTCCGACCACCAACTGGCCAACTTCTGCATGATGGGGTTCAACATCCGCTCGGTCAGCCGGACCCTGAACCGCCACATCGACGATTTCCCCGGTCTCGAGCGCGTCGTCTACCTGTTCACCCTCAACGACCCGGTCGGAGACAGGCGGGCCCTGGAGATGTACCAGGAGATCGACGACCTGATGCATTTGCGAACGAACCTTCTCTCCGAGAGGGTCGGCGAATTCCTGGCCGGCAGGAGCCACGCGGCGCAGTGGGTTGGGGCGCGCATTGCCCGGCAGCAGATCTCGGCGCGCACGGTCGAGCGCTACAACTACCTGTTCGGGGACAACGCCGGATGGAAGCAGACCAAAGACCTTCTCGAGCGCATGAAGAGGCGCTGCGACCGCAAGGGGTGCGAGTTCGTCATTGTCCTGTTTCCCCTTCTGTACGAACTTGCCGATTACCCGTTCGCCCCGGCCCATGACGCGGTGCGGGAATTCGCCCAGGAGGCAGACATCCGTTTCGTCGACCTCCTGGAGCGGTTCGAGGGAGAGGATGAAACCGGGTACTGGGTCCACCCGCGGGACTTCCACCCCAACCACCGCGCCCACCGCGCCGCCGCCGAGCACCTCTACGACGCCATCGACTGGAAGTGATTCGCCTTTTGAAAAAGGTTAAAACCCTTTCCGTGGCAGCGGCCGCCGCCGCGGTGGCGGGGGTATTCGCCCTCCTCTTCTTCCTCTACCTGCTGCAGCGCGCCGCCGCTCCTGCCGGCGGGTATGCGACCGCGGCGGGCACTGCGGAAACCTGCCGGCCCTGCCACCAGTCGATCTACGACAGCTACGTGAAGACCGGCCATTACCTCACCTCCAGCCCCGCCACCCGGGAGGCGGTCATGGGGGACTTCCGCCAGGGTCACAACGCCGTGAAGACTCCGGTTCCCGGGCTCCGTTTCACCATGGAGAAGTCGAGAGGCGGCTTCTTCCAGACCGGGACCTATTCGGCGGATACGACATCGAGCTTCACGAAGCCGTTTCACGTCGTCGTGGGGTCGGGTGAGCGCGCCCAGACCTACCTGTTCTGGGAGGGGAACAGGCTGTTCCAGCTGCCGGGGATGTACTTCACGCCGGAAGCGACCTGGACGCTCGGGCCCGGGTACGAGAACTGGATCGCCGCCTGGGAGAATCTGCCGCGAAAGAGCGTGTCGATGCTCTACCAGCGTCCCATAGGCGGCCGCTGCCTCGAGTGCCATACATCCGCGGCGACACGGGTCGGTTCCCCGGACGGGTTCGAGTTCCGGCCGGAGAGCCTCGAGACCGGCATCAGCTGCGGGAAGTGCCACGGCCCCGGGGAGAGGCACGTCGCTTTCCACGAGCAGAACCCGGAAATCGGTGAAGGCCGCCACATCCTCAACCCGGCGCGTCTCAGCCGCTCGCGGCAGCTCTCCTCATGCGCCCTCTGCCACTCGGGACAGGGGCTCCCGCGCACCCCGTCGCTCTCCTTCAGGCCCGGTGACGAAATCTCCGAGCACCGGGTCTACCCGGAGGCGGAGCGCATGAAACTGTCCGTGCACGGGGGGCAGGTGCCGTTTCTGGAGGAGAGCCGCTGTTTTTCCGAGTCCGACATGACCTGCTCGACCTGCCACGACGTCCACGCCGACCAGACCGGCCGGACCGCCGCCTTCTCGCAGAAGTGCCTCGGCTGCCATTCGCAGCCGCACCCCGAGGATGCGGAGCTGGCGCGCGGGGACCGCTGCACCGTCTGCCACATGCCGGACCAGCAGGCGAGGAACCTGCCGGTGTACCACGAGGGCGAGGAGTGGTTCCTGTCGATGGCCAACCACCGGATCGGGATCTTCCCGGAAGCAGAGAGCTTTCGCCCGCAGTAAATCCCCCCGGTGCGGCTCGCCGCCGGCCGTTCCCCGGTCTCCCGGCCCCTCGTTTTCAAGCAGATCTCCCGCCGGCCGGCCCTCAGGGGCCTGTGAATCGCCAGTGTTCAGGCCGCCCTCAGGAGGTCCCGACCCGGGCGGGCGGAAGCCGGGACGGCTTTTCAACGAGGCGCTACAGAATCTCTTTCAGCCTGTCGACGATGATCTGCTCCTGGCCTTCCGGCAGCGCCAGGAAAGCCAGGTTGAAGTGGTTTCCGTCCTCGAGATCCTGCCTGACCCAGATGCGGGGGTTGCCTGCGAGCAGCTCCGCCACCACGTCGTCGGCGGTCTTTCCCGCCTTTTCGGCGTCCACCCGGATCCACAGGTTGCTGCGGTCCCCTGCGGGCGGATCGGGAAACGAGATTCCCTCCAGGCCGCCCAGCTGCCCGCGCACCGCGGCGATGCGCCGCTCGTACCCGGCGAAGCGCTCCTCGTGGTCCATCGAGAGCCAGACCTTGAGCGCGGCGTACGCGGCGACGATGTCCTGCCGGTCCTGCTTCATCGGCCGCCCGAACGTCTTCAGAGGGGATGCCTCGAAGCCGACGAAGCTCTGCTTGAAGGCCGCCTTCACCAGGTCCCTGCGCCCGGTCAGGAGGCCGCTGGTGTTGACCGAGCCGTAGTACTTGGCCCCGTACGCCACCAGGTCGCACCCCATTTTCACGAACCTGCTCAGGAGCCCGGTGGGGAAAACGCTTCCCGCCGCGTCGACGATGACGGGGATGCCGTGGGCGCGGCCGATGCGGACCAGCTCCTCCATCGGCAGGGTGCCGGGACGCGGAGCGACCTGGGCCAGGGTGTGGATGGCGGCGGTGTCCGGCCCGATAGCTTCCTCGACATGCTCCGGCCGGGTCCCTTCCTCGTCCCCGACTTCGACCAGCACTCCCCCGGGGATGGTCATGCAGCGCTCGTACTTCAGCCGCAGGTGCTTCTGGATGATGAACTGATGGGGCATCCCCCCGGTGTCCGGCAGCTGCTCGATCCTGCCGTCGTCGTCGCCGGCCATGCAGGCCGCGGCCCCGAGCACCAGCGCCGCGGCGGCGCCCGAGGTCACCATGGCCGCCTCGATTCCCAGCAGGCCGGCTATCTTCTCCCCGACCCTCTCCGACAGCTCGTCGAGGAAGGCGTAGTACTCCTCCGACTCGTCCATGGCGGCGCGCACCGCGGCCGCGGGGGTGTTGCCTCCAAGAAGGGTGCGGTTGCCGATGGCGTTGACGACGGGCACGACGCCCAGCTCCTCGTAGATCGACATCTTTCTCATTCTCCGGTCACGGTGGTCAGGGGGTTTCCTCTCGCCTGTCCCGCCCCGGTGCCCGGCCGCCGGGCATGACAGGGCGGGCGGGCAGGAACAGGGAAACCGCGTCACGAGCTTCTGCGCGGCGGTCCGACAGGCCCTGGAAAGTTGCCTTATCATAAGGCGGCGCGGGAACGGCTCAAGGCCGGGGAAGAAAGAGATTGAGCGAAAGCAAAGCACCCCCGCCGGGGGCTCCCCTGCTGGTCCCGGGAGGGCGCGGCTGTCCCGGGCCCCCGGGGTATGGCGGGGCCTGGCCCCTGGCGGTATCGCCCGGGAGGTTCGCGCTGAACCGGGGCCCGAACGGAAAACGGGATCGCCCGTCGAGACGAAACACTGCATTCCATGGAGAGATCATGAGAGAAGCACGCGAGCTGTACGCCGCCCTGGGGGCCAGGCCGGTGATCAACGCCCTGGGGAACCGCACCATGCTGGGCGGCAGCAACCCGGCCCCGGAAGTGCTGGAAGCGATGCAGCTGTCGGCGCGCTACTACGTCGACATGGTCGAGTTGTTCGAGGGGACGGGGCGGGTCGTTTCCGGCCTGCTCGGCTGCGAGGCGGCCCTGGTGACCCCGGGATGCGCCGCCGCCCTGGTCCTGGGAACCTCCGCCTGCATGACCGGCACCGACACCCGGAAGATGGACCAGCTGCCCGACACCGCCGGCCTGAAGAACGAGGTCGTGCTCCAGAAGGCGCAGCGCTACAAGTACGACCGCGTCGTCCGCCTGACCGGGGCGCGCATCGTCGAGGCCGGCAGCGGGGCCGGCACCACCAGGGACGAGCTGGAAGCCGCCTTCGGGCCCGGGACCGCCGCGGTGCTCTACCCGGCCATCGACAACCCTGCCGATCTCGTTTCGCTGGAGGAAACCCTCGCCATCGCCCGTGAGCGCGGGGTGCCGGTGATCGTCGACGCCGCCTACCGGGTGTACCCGGTCGAGGGACTGAGGCAGTACACCGATCTCGGGGCGGATCTCGTCGGCTACGGCGCCAAGTATTTCGGAGCCCCGAACTCGGCGGGGTTGCTGTGCGGCCGCGAGGACCTCGTCGAGGCGGCGCGTCTGCACAGTTTCGCGAGCTTCGAGAAGCTCGAGGTCCCCGGGGTGGGCCGCCCTCTCAAGATCGACCGCCAGGAGGTCGTCGGCGCGGTGGCGGCGCTGCGGCAGTGGCTGGAGATGGACCACGGCGAGCGCTTCGCCGCCGCCGCGAGGAGGGGGCGCAATCTCGGCAGCGCGCTGCGGGGGCTGAAAGGGATCGAGCTCCCGCCGGACCGCGGGGATCAGGCCATGGCCACCCTGCCGCTGAGGTTGGACGAGGAAGCCATCGGAAAGACCGCCGCGGACCTCGACGAGGAGCTGCGCGGCGGCAACCCGAGCATCTGGACCGACCCGGGGGACGGGGTGATCCGCTTCTTCATGTTCACCGTGGAGGACGGGGACGAGCTGGTGATCGCCGGGCGGCTCCGGGAACTGCTCGGCTGATGGCGGAAAAGCTCAGCGGTCCGCCTCCCACTCGGCCCGCAGGTCGCGCCAGCCGTACTTCGCCCTCCACCCCAGCTCTTGCTTGACGGCGTCCGACACGTACGGGGACTGGAACTCGCCGAGCTCCCCCCGGACGGGGGTCCCGGGGAAGAACTCACGCAGCAGCTCCGCGGCGGGGCGGTCGATGCAGACGTCGTCGGCAGCGAGGTTGTAGGCCCTGAAGCCCTGCAGGCCGGACTCGAGCCAGAGCCGGCAGGCGTCGGCGACGTCGCGGGCGTCGACGTAACACCAGAGGCACTCGGCGCAGCTTTCGGCCGCCTCGGTCTGGGCCTTGAGCCGCCACTCGAAGGAGTTCTCGTAGACGATGCGTCCGAGCCGGAAGCCGGCGATCGACATGCCGTGCCAGCGGCAGTAGTCGGCGGCGAGCTCCTCGAGGCGCAGCTTCGCCGACCCGTAGATCGACTGCGGCACCGTGGCGCTGCTCTCGGTGACGGGCATGTGCGGCTGCCGGGCGAGATCGCCGTACACCTCCATGCTCGAGGCGCAGGCGACGCGCTTTACCCCGGTGTTGGCGCAGGCCTGGAACACGTTGAAGCCCCCCATCATCACGTTCTCGAAACAGGCGCTCCAGGAGGACCAGTGATCGGTCGGCAGGCTGCCGAAATGGACCACGGCGTCGGCGCCGGCGAACAGGTCGTTGAGGCTGGCGGCATCGAGGACGTCCGCTCTCTTGTAGCCGCCGTCGGTGTGCCGGGGGTAGGCGGTGTCGACTCCGGTGACTTCGTACCCCGCCTTCCCGAGCTCGGCGACGATGCTGACGCCGGTGCCCCCTTTGGCACCGGTGACGATGATGTGCTTCATTTCTCTTTCTCCTGAACGATTCTCATTTTCTATCGACGATTTTCTTTGCTCATCTTTTCCGAATGAAGAAGAACCTCCTGTTCGCCATTCCGGCGCTGCTTCTCGCCGGCGCCGTGATGCGTTCGGGATTCACCCAGGCCTGGATCGAGTCCCTCGATGGGGGCGGGCGCAGCATCCAGCTGCGCATCTGGGACTGGTGGAGCCCGTCGCGAAACGAGGAGATAGGGTCGTACTTCGACGAAGTCGAGAGCATCTTCGAACGGCGCAACCCCGACGTCGACATCATCTACCAGTCCGTGCCGTTCTTCAACTACGTGCAGAAGCTGTCCACCGGCCTGGTCGGCAACGCCCCTCCCGACCTGTTCCAGTGTTCCGTGTACTGGGCGGAGGGGCTGTATCACCGCGGCATGCTGCTGCCGCTCAACGACCTGCTCGAGGAGAACCGCGGCGCCCCGCCTCCCCTGCGCATCACCCGCGACGCCTTCGTCGAGTCGGGGTGGCGCCACAACACCAGCCCGTCCGGCGTGGTCTACGGCATTCCGCAGATGCTGGAGTCCCAGTGCCTGCTCTGGAACCTCGACATCCTCGAGTCCGCCGCGCAGACCGACGAGGAGATCCGCGACCTCTTCCTGCGCCGCCCCGACGGCTCGATCGACTACGACCGCATGCGCTTCGACGCGGTGCGCGACTGGGACCACTTCCGGAACCTGGCGAAGAAGCTGACCACCTACCATGCCGACGGAAGCATCGACCAGGCCGGGTTCGTGATCAACGCCTACACCGGCGGCATGGGGATGTTCGAGCCGTGGATGGCCTCGAACGGGGCGCGCTTCCAGGACTCGGCCGGCACCCGGGCGATGTTCTCAAGTCCCAATGGGATCGAGGCCCTGACCTTCATGGCCCGGCTCTACTGGGAGGAGGACATCTGCCCGCCCTTCCGCCGCGACATCACCGACGTCGATCTCTTCCAGGAGGGGAAGGTCGCCTGCACCGTGGCCGGCACCTGGTCCGGCAAGGACATCACCCGCAACACCATGGGCTGGAAACATTTCGCGCAGACCGGGTTTCCCCCGGGACCGATGGGGGAAGGGCAGGAGACGGTGACCTGGGCCAACATGTTCGTCATCAGCCGCCGCTGCCCCAACGTCGAGGCGGCGTGGCGCTACGTGCAGTTCGTCTGCAGCCTGGAGGGCGCCCTGCTGCGGCTGAAGCACCTGAGCTACAACAGCCCGCGCCTCGATCTCTACGACACCCCCGAGTGGAAACGGACCCTGGAGGAGTACCCCTACCAGTCGAACATCGAGCAGCTGTGCGACGTCGGGAACAAGCTGCGCCACACCGAGATCATCGCCTCCAACCACAAGGCCAACCCCGTCCTCGAAACGGTGATCCTGCGCTATCCGGACATCGCCTCGGGGAAGGGTCCGTACGAGTCGGTGAAGGCGGCTCTGAACGAGGCGGCCCATCACGTCGACCAGGTTTTCGATCGCTACAACGCCCAGGTCGGGCGCTGGGCGGCCATGCGGGGAGAGGAGTTGTAGCAACGTGAGGCTCCGCGACCTCGTTCCCTACGGGTACATCGCCCCGGCGTTCGCCGTCGCCACGGTGTTCAGCTTCGTCAGCATGGGGGTCAGCCTGTGGGCCAGCTTCCACCACTTCGACTCCTACGCCGGGGCCACCGGTTTCATCGGCTTCGACAACTACCGCCGCGCCCTGTTCTCCGGGGACAGCTTCTTCTGGCTGACGATGCGCACCACCGCCCTGTACGTGGCCATGAGCGTCGTCGGGGTGCTGATAACCGCCCTGCCCCTGGCGATGCTCTGCCAGCGCGCCCCGGTGGGGCAGCCGTTCTTCCGCACCCTCTACTTCCTGCCCTCGATCACCCCGGGGGTGGTCGTGGCGCTGGTCTTCTACCACATCTTCGGCAACTGGGGACAGCTCCTCGACAAGTCGCACACCGCCCTGCCGGCCCTGGCCATTCTCGGCGTCTGGGCGGGGGCCGGCTACAACATGGTCATATTCCTCGCCGGCCTCGCCGACATCCCGCCGCACCTGTACGAGGCGGCCCGCGTCGACGGCGCCGGCCGCTGGCAGCAGTTCCGCCACGTCACCGTTCCAATGCTGCGCAACACCCTGGTGTTCGTCACGGTGATGACGATCATCAGCTCGTTCCAGGTCTTCACCTCGGTCTACATCATGACCCTGGGGGGGCCGGAACGCAGCACCGAGGTCGTCGCCTACACCATCTTCATCAACGCCTTCGCCGTGGCCGGGCAGATGGGGTACGCCTCGGCCCTGGCCTGGCTGCTGTTCATCGCCGTGTTCGTCTTCGTCTTCTTCCAGATGCGCATCTTCCGCTCGCGGCAGGTGTACGATTGAGAAACCGCAAGCTCACGGCACGGCTGTTCTCGGCGCCGACCCTGGCGCTGCTGGCGATGATCCTCGGGGCGGTGGTCATGACCTACCCGTACGTGTACATGGTGGGCTCCTCGTTCAAGACGCGGCGCGAGTTCGCCGAGGACCGGCAGAGCATTATCCCGCCCCGCTTCCAGATCGGGCACCGCCTGGCTCACGCCCGCGGCGAGCCGAGCGCCCTCGACTGGCCGGGGTCGGACTGGCCGGTCTGGAAGAACTACGTCGACGCCATCCAGTTCGGGAACGTCGACCGCTACCTTTCGAACAGCGCCATTTTCGCGTCGCTTATCACCGTCGTGCAGCTGTTCTTCAACATCCTGGCCGCCTATGCCTTCGCGCGCATGCAGTTCAGGGGTCGGGAGTTCCTGTTCACCCTGCTGCTGTCGACGATGATGGTGCCTCCCGCGGTGCTGCTGATACCCAACTTCCTCGTCGTGCGCGAGCTTGGGCTGGTCGACACGCTCTGGGGGGTCGTCGTGCCGATGTTCGCCGGCGCCTTCGGCATCTTCCTGCTGCGCCAGTTCTTCCTCAACATCCCCGCCGAGCTGGAGCACGCCGCCCGCATCGACGGCTGCGGCACCTGGGGCATCCTCTGGCACGTCATCCTGCCGCTTTCGAAACCGGCCCTTATCACCCTGGGCCTGTTCACCTTCATGGCTTCCTGGAACATGTTCGAGTGGCCGCTGGTGGTGCTGACCAACCAGGACTTCTATCCGCTGACCGTCGGCCTGAGCTTCTTCCGCTCCGAGGGGGGCGCCGACTGGCCGCGGATCTTCGCCGCCAGCGTCATGGGGGCCGCCCCCCTGATCGCGCTGTTCCTGCTCGCCCAGCGCTACCTGGTGGGGGGAATCAGCCTGAGCGGCATGAAGACCTAATGCCCCGCCGCAGAAATATCTCGACATTGGGAGGCCGATCCATCCCGGCTCACGGCGTTGCCTTCGCTCGCCGTACACCCTCGGTACGACTCGCTCAGGCGCCTTGTGAGCCGGGCGCCTCGGCATCCCAATTTTGTCAATCTATCTCTGCGACGGGACACTAGGGTTCCTCCCGATTCCGTGATTCAGCGAGAGCTCCGCAAGCTCGTGGTGCCGCTGCTGGGCCCGGCCCTGGTCCTGCACTGCGTCTTCTTCGTGGCGCCGGCCCTCAACGCCTTCTGGTACTCGACCACCTCCTGGTCGGGAATCACCGCGGAGAAGGAGTTCGTCGGCCTCGCCAACTTCGAGCGCGCCTTCAACGACAAGACCTTCGTTACGTCGCTGGAGAACGTCGCCTGGTTCTCGGTGCTCGGGTTCGCGCTGATCTTTCCGCTGAGCCTCCTGTTCGCCGTGGTCCTGTCGCAGAAACCGCCGTTCGAGCGCCTCCTCAAGTTCATCATTTTCGCGCCGACCCTGCTCTCCGTGGTGGTCACCGCGGCGCTCTGGGGCAGCATCTACAACCCGGTGATCGGCCTGCTCAACGAAACCCTGCGCAGCCTGGGGCTCTCCTCCTGGGCGCAGCCCTGGCTCGGCAGCCGCGGCACCGGGCTGCCGGCGATCACCGTGGCGATGATCTGGCAGGGGCTGGGAACCTTCGTGATCCTGTTCCTGGCGGGGCTGCAGAAGATCCCGCGGAGCTACTACGAGTCGGCCGAGCTCGACGGGGCCGACGGCTGGCAGAAGTTCCGGCACGTGACCCTTCCCCTGCTGTGGGACGTGGTGCAGGTGCTCGTCGTGCTCTGGATAATCGGCTCGGTGCAGGCATTCGCTCTGATCTTCGTGATCACCCGGGGCTATCCCAACGTCGTCGAGGTGATCGGAACCTACCTCTACTGGTCCGGATTCCAGGGGCAGAGCATCGGCTACGCCTCGGCCATGGGGGTGGTGATGTTCTTCCTCGTCCTCGTCTTCAGTCTCGCCGTCAGCCGGCTGATGCGCCGCGAAGTGGTCGAGTACTGATGGCCGACCCCCGCGACCGGATGGCCGCCCTCCTCCTCCGGGTGACCACCGTTTTCCTGCTGATTGCGTACTGCCTCAGCTCGGCCGGGGCCCTGGCATGGGTGGTCTACACCTCGCTCAAATCCAACGCCGAGTTCTTCGCGAGCACCTGGGCCCTTCCGAGCGAATGGAAGTGGAGCAACTACCGCTACGCCTGGGCCAATGCCGAGATCGGCGACTACTTCTTCAACACCGCCTACATAAGCGTGGTGTCGACGGTGGCGACGGTGCTGCTGGCGGCGATGGCGGCGTACGTGCTGGCGCGCGTGGTGTTTCCGGGTCGGCAGTTCCTCTTCTACCTCTTCCTCGCGGGGATGATGGTGCCGGCGATGCTCTACCTGTTTCCGCTGTTCGTGCAGATGCGCCAGATGCGCCTGACCAACAGCCACGCCGGCCTCATCCTGATCTACGTCGCCACCGGGCTGCCGTTCTCCGTGTTCGTGCTGACCGCCTTCTTCAGGACGCTGCCTACCCAGCTGGAGGAAGCGGCCCTGATCGACGGGGCCTCGCCGTGGCGGACCTTCTGGACCATCATGCTGCCCCTGGCCAGGCCGGGTCTTATCACGGTCTCGATCTTCAGCTTCATCAACACCTGGAACGAGTTCTTCTGGTCGCTGATCCTGCTGCGCAGCGGCAAGCTCTACACCCTTGCCCGCGGCCTGCAGACCCTGTTCTTCAACATGTCGACCGAGTCGCGCTGGACCGAGCTGTTCGCCGGGCTCGTCATCGTCATGCTGCCGCTCATCGTCGTCTTCATCCTGCTTCAGGACCGCATCACCGAGGGGCTCACGGTGGGCGCCATCAAGGGATAGAACCGTGGACCGCAGGAGCTTTCTCAAGAGCGCCGGCGCAGGCGCCGGGGCCCTGGTCGCCGGCTGCGATTCCCACCTGCCGGACGGAAAGGTGATGGAGGTCTCCGGCCTGGGGCCGCGCGCCGGGGCGACCCCCTGGAACCAGCTGCACTGGAAGGCCGTCGACCGCTTCGAGCAGGACCATCCCGAGATCCGCATCGAGCCGGCCAGCGGCGGAGGGGGCGGCTACCAGGAGCTGATGATCCGGGTGATGGAGGGGAATCCGCCGGACATCATGTCGTTCGCCACGGCCGAGACCGGGCTGACCTACTCCTACGTCGAGCAGGGGCACGTGCTCGACATCACCGACTACATGCAGTGGCCGGCGTACGACACCCCGGGGAAGACCTGGCTGGAGACGCTCGATCCCCTCTACCACGACGCCATTTCCTGGAAGGGGCGGTTCTACGCGGTTCCGATAAGCGTCATCTCGCTGCAGGTGTACTGCAACCGCCGTCTCTACGAGAAGGCCGGCGCCAGCCTCAACCCGGAGACCTGGGAAGAGTTCGTCGACAACTGCGAGCGCCTGAAAAGGGCGGGGATCACCCCGATCACCCAGGACGGGATCCACTGGTACACGAGCTGGTGGTTCGACCACCTGGCGCAGCGGATTCTCGGATCCGACAAGGTGCGGCGCGCCTTCCGCGATCCGCAGCGCAGCGTTCCCTGGACCGAGGACGGCTTCCTGCGCGCCGCGAGGATGGTCGGCGAGCTGCTCGACAGGGGGTACTTCGTCGAGGGGTTCGCCGGCCTCAACCACATCGAGTCCGAGCTGATCTTCTGGCAGGAAAAAGCCGCCACCGTGTTCGTCGGCTCCTGGCTTACCGCGGGACGCACCGAAGTGATGATGGAGGGCTTCCGGATGTATGCCTTCCGCTTCCCGCAGGTGCCGGGTGGCGCCGGCAGCCCGCGCGAGCTGATCGGTTCCCTGATCACCCTGTCGGTTCCGGCCAGGGCGAGGCACCCGGAGCACGCCGCCCGCTACCTGCGCATCGTCAGCAGCCGCTGGTTCCAGTCGGAGATGGTGCGCACCACCCGCATGGTGAGCTCCTATCCCGGGATGGAGCTGCCGGACGTGCAGCAGGGGCTGGAGCTGATCCTGGGGAACACCGAGCGGTTCTTCCCCTTCTCTTTCGGCCTCGAAGGGGCCGAGCCGTTCCTCTACCGCCAGTACTGGAACGAGTGGAACCGCTTCATGGTAGCCCGCGAGATCACCCCGGAGCAGCTGGTCGAAAACCTCGAGAGCATCTTCGCGACGCATTACGGGATGGCCCGGGGGTAGGGGCTGTTGCAACCGTCGGCGTGCTGCCGGTCCAATCACGGGTAGCGCCTCATGCGCTTCGCCTGTGTTTTCGGCCGAACTGACCCGGCCTTGCCCGAACGTCGATGCGTCGGAAGGGTTGATTGCCCGACCGCCTGAGGTCCCTGCCGGAGGTTTCAGTACATGTCGTCCTTCGTGGTCAGCGGGCACCAGCGCGACTCGAACAGGGATTCGAGCAGGGCTTCGCCTGCCCTGCCCGTGCCGATGCGGCGCAGGGCCAGTCCCCCGTAGAAGCGGTTGTACCGGTTCTCATCCTCCAGCAGGGGAAGGATGGCGGGGACCGCGGCCCCGGCGTCCGGGCCGACCTTGGCCAGGGTCAGCGCCGCGTTGCGGCGGACGCGGTAGTCGCCGTCGCCGAGCAGCCTTCCCATTTCCCTCACGAGCCCGCCGCCGTACAGGCCGGCCGTCCCCAGCGCCTCGGCGGCGTTCCTGCGCACCCACCAGTGATCGTCCCCGAGGGCCGCGGTCAGGCCCGGGACCGCCTCGGCGGCCTCGGCGCCCATGCGGGCGAGGGCGCCGGCGGCGACCGCCCGCACCCACCAGTGGGAGTCTCCCAGGGTGTCGATCAGGGCCGGCACCGCGGCGGCCCCGGCCGCGGTCAGGGCGGTGGCGGCCGGGCCCGGGGTCGGGTTGGTCCCGTGCGCGTTGTCGGGGGTTTTCGCCGTGGTCTCCTCGAGGGCGGCCAGGGTCTGCTCCCGCATCGCGGCGATCAGTTCGGCGACCGCGGGTTCGCCGGCCGCGGCGAGCCGGTACGCCGCTTCGAGGCGAGCCGCCTCGGAATCTCCTTCAGCAGCAGGCCCCGCTTCCGGACTGCCGTCGCCATTCGCACCGGGGCCCAGCATCCAGTCCCATACGTCGCGGGAAACCCGCGGACTGGGGTTGGCGTTTTCCGGGGCCCAGGAGGGTTCGCGGTGGTCCCAGGCGGGGGCCGCCGGTTCGCGCAGGCGCGCGAACTGGAATTTGAGCATGTAGCGGCCAAGGTTGCCTGCGTTGCGGATGGCGCGGTGCCAGGAGTCGAAGTGAATGAGGGCCACCGTGCCGGCCGGGCCGCAGACCGCCGCCTCCGGCTCCCGGGTGATTGCGGGGTCCGGATCGCTTATCGTCCGGTGGAACTGCGTCCCCGGCAGGAGTCCCGACGGGCCCATCTCCGGGGTGGTGTCCTGCGGGTAGTAGAAGGCGAGCACCCAGGAGAAACGCGGGTGGCGCAGGTTGTGGTCGTAGACGTAGCAGTCCTTGTGCCAGGTCTGGCCCCTGCTTCCAGGGGGGTTGAGGTGGCAATGCCGGTGCGGATTGAGGATGTATCCCGGACCGAGGAGGCTTGTCAGGGCGCCGGCGACCGCGGGATGCCGGAAGACGTGCCCGATCTCCGGGATGCGCGGCAGTATGTTGTTTCCCGGGTTCCCCTCCTGTTCCAGCACGGAGTCGAGCTTCCGGCGTATGCCCTCGTGGAAGGAAGGGGGGTAGTCGGCGTGAACGGTCAGGTACCCGTCGGCGATGAACTGCTGCACCTGTCCGTCGGTGAGGAGGGCGGCCCTGCCGGCCGGGGGATCGCCGCCGGCTTCTTGTTCGGGGCTGTACGGGTTCGGCATGATGAGCTCCTGGCCGTTTTCGGGAGCTGCGACTTCAGCTTCCTGGGGTGTCGACAGCGGGATGCCGTCGGTTCGGACCTGGACCTCCCGGGGGAGGACCTGCGAGAGTTCGACCCCGGCAACAGGGGGAAATTCTTCCCGGGTTTGTCAAGTCGCTGGCGGGGCGGCCGCAGGGGCGGGACGTTCAGGACGGCGTTCGCGAACGATTGCGGCAGCCCGGGCGAACGGCTTGCGCCGTTGAGGTGCGTTCATGGAACTATGTGGAGGCCTCGCCCGGGGAGGTCCGGCCGGGACTGGCGACCCCGGCGGTTCCGGCGCGCGCGAGGGTCGGCTCCGGTCCCGGCCAGCGCGCCCCCTCACGGTGCGGGGCCAGGAGCATCTCGACCGCAGCGCCGAAACGCCGCTCGACCTCTCCCGTCACGCCGGCGGCGCGGTCGGCGAGGTAGGCGGCGCCGACGTTGGAATAGGAGTTTCCCATCCCGGAGAAGCCCGCCATGCCGTAGATGCGCCGCTCCGGATCGAGGGCGCCGATCACCGGCAGGCCGTCGCCGGTGAACGACTGCAGGCCTCCCCAGCGATGGGTGATGCGGACCCCGGCCAGATGCGGGAAGATCTCGGCGAGGCGCGCATGCAGGCGGCGCTGGTGGGCGGCAGTCGGGAGGAAACCGTTCCCGAGGCGTGGATTCCGCCTGCCGTCGGTGCCGTACTGCCTGAACAGGCTGTCGGGCTCGTCGCGGCGCCTCGCCCCGCCGAAGAGCAGCCGCCAGCGGCCGTCCGCTTCGCGGATGTCCCGCCACCAGGCAAGCCCGCCCCCGAAGCAGCCGCGGCAGGGCCGCGCCGCCAGCGGCTCGGTCACCAGCACCTGCCCGCGTTCCGCCCGCAGACTGCCGGTCAGCCCCGGCAGCAGCTGGGGGGCGAGGGCATTGGTCGCCACGAAGAGGTGGCTGCATCCGACCTCGCCTCGCGGGGTCCGGACCAGGTGGCCGCCGCCGCGCCGCTGGATCGACAGCACCGGCGAGGCCTCGAACAGGCGGACGCCGGGCAGGCGGGAGACAGCCGCCCCGAGGCCGGCGGCGAAGCGGCCCGAGTGGAACTGGGCGTCCCGGGGGAACCGTATGCCGCCGGCGAACAGCGGGGAACCGGTAGCTTCCCGCGCCTCCTCCGCATCGAGGCACTCGGCGGCGAAACCGTCCTCTCGGAGCAGCTCCGCGTCGGCGCGGAGCGATTCGAGCGCCCCGACGCAATCCGCCTGGTCGCCCCGGATCAGTGCGGTCTCGCCGAGGACCTCGTAACCGCAGCGGATGGCGTGGCGCTCCATCTGCTCGACGAGCAGATCCTGGTTGTGACAGCTGAGGGCCACCAGGGAGCGCGCCATCTCCCGGGGGACCTTCCGCACCAGCTCGGAGTAGGGCGTCCCGAGGCCGGTGACGATGCATCCCTGGTTGCGGGAAGATGCGCCCTCTCCCACTCTGCCGGCGTCGACGACGACGCAGGAGAGACCGCGGCCGCTGAGGCATTCGGCGATCTTCAATCCCGCGATGCCGGCGCCGATGACCGCGGCGTCGGCCTGCACCCGCTCATCGAGGCAGGGGTAGGACGGGCGCTCGAAGTCGAGCCAGTAGGGAAGACCGTATCCCTCGAGGATCACCTCGGAATGTTGTCGGCGGCCGGCAGGGGTCATCGCAGTCTGAAGTCATGCGCGCGGGCAGCGGGAGTCGAGGGGAGATGGGGCAGCGAGTTACCGCCCGGAAACCGGGCGGCAAGGGCCGCAGCAGCCGGATTCGATTCCCGCGGTCCACTTTTCCGATGGTCGTCCAGAACTCCCATTCTCTGCCGTTCCCCCCGGTTTGGTCACCGGGCCGGGTTTCCTGCGGCGGTCCCGGCCGGGGCGGCGGCGGCGAGGACGCCCGGTCCGCATCTCCTGGCGGCCGCTTCTTCCACGAGGCTCTCCAGGCGGCTTGACATCGCCCGGGTTCGGCCACCTACTCTACGCCGCGCGGCGCCGCCCTTCAACCGGAGAACAGGAGAGAAGATGAAACTCTGGGTGTTCACCTGCAGCGACAGTCCCCTCGAGCACTGGCTCGAGGGCTTCGAGGACCGCTTCGACGCATGGGAGGACGGCGGGGTGCGCGGCCTCGCCGTCGGCCGCATGTCCTTCCTCCAGGAGGACGGCACCAGGATTCCGGCCTGGGCTCCGGACCGCAAGCTGTACGAGTCCTTCGGAGCCGAGCCACCCGAAGCCGCCCCGCGCGACACCGAAAAGGAGAAGAAGCTGCAGGCGATGCTCGACAACGCCGCCGGGCGCGGCTGGCGAATCCTGGTCTTCAGCGGCACCGGGCCCACCGTGCAGGTGCAGGACCTGATGAACGCCTTTCCGCAGGCGCACGGGGTGATCTCCGACGGCCCGGGGGAGAACCACTACGAGCTCGCCTTCCACCACGGCGGCGAGCTGCTGGAGCTGCGCCCTGGGGAGGAGGAGCGCTTCTCGCAGATCGGCGCCGAGGTCGACCGCATCCGCCGCGGCATCGCCCATCTGCGCGAGCGCCTGCACAACCTCACACCGGAGTTGGTGCGCTACCACGCCGACGGGGGGATGCTGGCCTCGCTGATCCTGTTCGACGTCGACGAGGACGTTCTCTACTGGCTGCGCCAGCGCCAGGAGCGCTCCCGCGCCGACTGGCGCTTCATGCGGGAGCAGGTCGACGGCGTCGACCGCAAGGTCGAGCTCGGGGGGATTCCGCGGGCGGTGACCTGGTCCTCCCTGACCGGCCAGAACTACCACCGGATGGCGGAGTACTTCGACTACATCTTTCCCAAGCATTACTTCTGGCACCGCGGCATGGACGGGATGTACGGAACGATCGCGCGGTGGGTGAAGCGGCTGGGAAACTGGAATCCGTCGCTGACCGAGACGGACTGTTTCGCCGCGGTAAAGGCGCTTCTCGGGATCGAGCTGCCCGGCGTCAACTCCCTGATGGACATGGAGATGGGCTTTCCCGACGAGTTCTTCAGCGAGGTGGTCTACAGCGAGACGCGGCGCGCCCTCGACGCCATCGGCGACCCCGACAAGGTGATCGCCTGGGTCTCCACCGGCCGCGGGCCTCACGGGGGCGACCAGATGCAGGCGCGCGACCTGCACGGAATCCTCGCCGCCTCGCAGCGGGCGGGGCTGAAGCGCTTCCTCTACCACCCCGAACCGGACTTCGGCGCCGCGGAATGGACGGTCATCAGCTCCCTGTGCGGCAACCGGTGGGACGAGTACGCCGGGGAACGGTACTGGCCGACCGGCACCATTCCCGCATCCTACTGGGACGGGGGCCGCACGGTTCCGGAGGAGGGGCGGATATGAGCGGCATTCCCGCCCGGGTGCGCGAGGATTTTCCGCGGGCGCGCACCATGGCCTACTTCGACAACGCCTCTTCGCACCCGATAAGCGTGCGCTCGGCGGCGGCCCTGCACCGCTACGTCGACTGGGTGACCCACGAGGTAGGGGAGCCCTGGTGGCCGGCCTGGGCGGCGCCGCGGAACGAGGTAAAGACGCTGTTCGCCCGCCTTATCAACGCCGACCCGGGGGAGATCGCCTTCGCGCGCAGCACCGTCGAGTCGGAGAGCAACATCCTCAACGGACTGGGAGACCACCTGGCGGGGGGCAACGTCGTCATCTCCGACCTGGCCTTCAATCCATGCATACACAACTACAAGTTCCGCGAGCGCCGCGGGCTCGAAGTGCGGATCGTCAGGAACCGCAACTGGCAGATCGACATGGCCGACATGGAGCGCGCCGTCGACGGCGATACCCGCCTGATCTCGGTGGCCCTGGTCTCCAATGTAAACGGCTTGCTCGCCGACGCGGCTGCCCTCGGGGAGCTGGCGCACGCCAACGGGGCCTACCTCTACGCCGACATCATGCAGGCGGCAGGCGGGGTGCCGATCGACGTCAGGGCGATGGGGATCGATTTCGCCGCCTGCTCGACCTTCAAGTGGCTGATGGGAGTCAAGGGGTTCGGGTTCCTGTACGTGCGCTCGGACCTGCAGGGAACGGTGCTCGAGCCGTCGCAGCCCACCGGGGGTGTGTCGTTCAACTATCCGCCCTGGGTCGACAGCGCCGACCCGGACCGCGAAGAGATCTCGTTTTCCCCGGCGTCGGGCGCAGGCGCCTACGAGGTCAGCTACCCCTCCTACGAGGGAGTGGTATGCGCCACGGAGAGTATCGCGTACATCCTGGGCCTCGGGGTCGGCAACATACGCAGCCACTCGCGGGAGTTGGCCGGCCGCCTGCAGGAAGAGCTGCCTCGCAGGGGGTACGAATCGATCACGCCGAAAGGCAACGAGAGTCCTATACTCGCCTTCACCGCCCCCGACCCGGAAGGGGCGATGGCCGCCTGCCGGAAGAACGCCGTCCACATTGCGATGCGCTTCGGCAACAAGATGCGCCTGTCCCCTTCGGTGTACAACAACCACGACGACATCGACCGCCTCCTCGAGGCGCTTCCGTGAGCGCAGCCTGGCCTGTCCGGGTTTCGCGGCAAGCCTGCGGCCGGACCGGTAGCGGGCGGAGCACCTCGTTGCCCTGCGTGCGGTATTCCCGGAACGCATGGGTGCCAGCCGTTTTTGCCGCTGCCGCCAGCCTCCTCCGATAAGGCGCTGTCCGGACATGACCGGCAGGCTCGCAACCGAACTGAAAGGATCCCGTCCGTGAACCCGGAACTCCTCTCGCAACCCCGCCACGAGACGGTATTCGAGAAGGACCTCGAAATGCCGATGCGGGACGGAACGATTCTGCGCGGCGACCTGACGCGGCCCGATGCCGAAGGGCCGTTCCCCGTCCTGGTGGAGCGCACCCCCTACAACAAGGACGGGGCATCGGAAAACGCGGTGGGCTCGCCCCGGTTCTTCGCCACCAGGGGGTACGCGGTGGTCATTCAGGACGTGCGCGGCAGGTGCGCCTCGGACGGCGACTTCCAGCCCTTCAGGGACGACGGGGCCGGCGTCAACCGCGACGGCTACGACACGGTCGAGTGGCTTGCCGCCCAACCCTGGTGCAACGGCAGGGTCGGCATGATCGGCGGCTCCTACTCCGGGGCGACCCAGTACCAGGCGGCGTTGAGCCGGCCCCCCCATCTGCGGGCCCTGTTCGTGCGCGAATCCTCCGCCGACTACCAGCGGGAGTGGGTCTACCGGGACGGGGCGTTCGAGCTCGGATTCAGCACCGCCTGGGCGCGCACGGTCACCGGGATGAATATCGAACACCTCGCCGAAGGGGCGGAGCTCGAGCGCCAGAGGAAGCTGCTGCGCAAGGTGGGTGAGGAGATGGAGGACTGGTTCGGAAGGCTGCCCGTCTACCCGTGCCGGTTCCTCGAGGGACTGAGCGACTGGCACAACGTGTGGCTCGAACACCCGGAGGCGGGCCCGTACTGGGACGAGTTCAACATCGAGCCCTACCACGACCAGGTCGAGACCCCGGCGTATCACCAGGGGGGGTGGTTCGACATCTTTCTCGCCGGCACCCTGAAGAACTACATGGGGATGAAGGCGCGGGCGCGCACCGAAGAGGCGCGCCGGGGCCAGAAGCTCATCATCGGTCCCTGGGTCCACGGCTCGCCGAACATCGGCAAGCAGGTCGCCGGCGAGTTCGACTTCGGTCCCGGGGCCGCCGGGGATTTCAACGGGATGCGCCTGCCCTGGTTCGACTACTGGCTCAAGGGAATCGACAACGGCGTCATGGACGAGCCGCCGGTCCGCATCTTCGTGATGGGGCGCAACGAGTGGCGGGACGAACCGGACTGGCCGCTGCCAGATACGGAGTACACCAGTTTCTTCTTTCGCGGCGGAACGAGCGGATCGATCGCGTCCCTGAACGACGGAACCCTGTCCAGGGAAGCACCGGCCGGAGCCGACAGTCCCGACAGCTTTCTCTACGATCCGGAGAAGCCGGTCCCCACCCTGGGGGGCAACACCCTTCACATTTCCGACGGGGTGATAGACCAGCGCCCGGTCGACGGGATCTGCCTCACCTACACGAGCGAACCGCTGCGGGAGGAGCTGGAGGTCACCGGTCCGGTGAGGGCGGTGCTCTTCGGGATGTCGTCAGCTCCCGACACCGACTGGGTGGTGCGCCTGACCGACGTGCATCCGGACGGGTACTCCCGCCCGGTGTGCGACGGCATCCTGCGGGCTCGTTACCGGGAATCGTTTGCCAATCCCAGGCTGCTGGACCCGGGCAAGGTCTACCGCTTCGAGGTCGACTTGTGGGCGACCAGCAATGTCTTCCTCGAGGGGCACCGCATCAGGGTGGTGGTGACCAGCAGCAGCTTTCCCCGGTTCGACCGCAACCTCAACAGCGGCGGGCCAATCCACCGGGAGGCCTCGGGGCAGCCGGCGATCAACACCGTCATGCGCGATTCGATGAGGCCCTCCCACATCGTCCTGCCGGTGATTCCGCCCCGGTCATGACCGAGGCTCAGATCTGGGTCAGGAAGCTGCCGATGTGTCCGGTGAGGTAGTCGGCCACCAGCCAGCCGCCGGCGGCGATGATCTCCCCGAGGATCAATCCGAGGAAAAAGGGGCGCAGGTTCCGGTACAGCTGGGGGCCGCCGTAGCGCAGGATCACCAGCTTGAGGAACCAGGCCAGCAGGGCCGCGCAGAAGATGTGGCCCGTCTTCCAGTTGGCGCTGATCGTGTATCCGAGCGGGTTCAGGGGCCACCACAGGAAGTTGTGACGCGCCCACATCAGGGCCCCCATGACCGCACCCCCGATTCCCATGAACAGCCAGGCGTCCCAGCGCGGCCCGGCGAGCTCCGCGGCGATGCGGGGGGCCATGTCGCGGGGGGCGAACTGGGGGGCTTGGTTGACGAAGAAGAGCGGGTTGAGATTGATGCCGCCGTACTTGTACGCCATGACGATGGTGACGTAGGAGGAGCCGGCGAGACTGACGAGAACGGCGATGACCACGGCCCAGAACAGTCGGCGCTTCGAGCCGGTGATTATCTCGCTCATCTTGAGGCCGTTGGCGACCGAAGACATCACGAACGAGCGGATCTCGGCGTGCCATCCGTACGAGAACCCCAGGGCGACGAGGCCGGATGCCCCCAGCGCCGAGGGACCGATCGCCGAAATGACGAAACTCGAGGTCATGATCGGGGGCCGCATGGCGGGGATGCCTCCCTCCGCGACCACCCTCGTCAACCCCATGAAAAGCACCATCGCCCCGAAAACGAACAGCAGGGCCGCGGGAAACGGCAGCCCGATCGCCGTCAGCCAGAAGGCGACCAGCAGAAGCCCCGCGAAGAGGCCGAAGACCGCCTGCCTGTAGGAGATGATCTCGCCGCTGTCGTCGATCCCGCCGCCCCCGTGGAGGGCCCTGGCGAGAACAGCCTTCAGGTGCCCCCGGGCAACCCACAGGCCGACCAGGACGAAGACGATCATCGATCCCATTCCCTGGTGGGCGAGGTAGGGATCTATCGAGTAGAAATCGATGCGCTGGGTGCTCTGCAGCCCGACGGTATTGAAAACGGCGCGCTGGAGGGTGGTGAAGAGGTAGAAGATCCAGATGGAGGCGGTGATGTCGAGGTTGACGAAGTAGAAGAACCCGGTCCAGGGCGGGCTGAACCAGAAATGAAGGCTGGTATTCCCGAACAAAGGCAGGCTGACGTGCCTTGAGAGCTGGGGAAAGGACGGGTAGTAGGAATGCAGTCCGTTGACGCTGATCAGGATGAAGGACACCGCAAACCCCGCCCACATCACCTTGTTGGTGAAGAACGACCTGCCGATGATCCCGCCCCGTTCCTTCTCGATCATTTCCATCGGCACCTGAACCAGTGGGTACACCAGTTTTTCCCGGTCGGCCCACTGCCGGCGGAGGATGACCATGCTGCAGATCATTGCGAAGGCGAGCGCCAGGAAGAAGCCGTACCACAGACTGAGGGGCCCCGCCCACGCCTCCCAGGGAATCGCCCCTCCCTCGGGAAGCCCTTCGAAGAAGTAGCGGGCGACGTTCTCCCCCTGCGGGATCATCCATTGCGGGATGTACTGGTTGTAGAGGAAATCCCAGTTGTTTTCCTGGGTGGCGTAGTAGGTGGAACCGAGGAGGCAGGGGATCATGAACTGGGTGAAGCCCATCCCGGGAATGCAGCAGGCCACGACCAGCATGAAGTAGATGGTGATCAGCTCCGACCGCGCCAGGGCGAAGGCGCGGTGGGCGAGCCCGGTCAGGCCGGCGGCGATCACCGCGAAGAAGAAGAAAAAGAGGGCTGCCGGGGTGCTGAAGTTGAGGGTCAGGTAGGAGCCGCGGATGATGTTGGTCGCATAGGCGTCGAAGACGTTGAGCAGGCATGCCAGCACCGCCCCGATCAGGATGCCGCGCACCGGGATTCCCTCGAGGTCGGCGGGGCCTGGCCCTCCCCTCGAAACCCGGGGCTGATGAGTGGGGGGAATCTGTTTCACCTATTCACCAACCGGGGATCGACGGGAAGAAAGGCGGAAAAGGGGATGGAAGGGGGGCGGCCGCGGCCGGAACCGTTACTTTCGGGTCCGGACCAGCCGCGCCCCGATGGCGCTGAAGCGCAGGGACGGGTCGTGGCTGAAGCGCTTTGCCGAGCGCACGTTGCGGGCGTGGTTGACGAAACCGCCGCCGCGCATGACCCTCGCGGTGCCGGAAGGAGGACCGGCCGGGTCGACCTGGCGCGCCATCGCGTTGTAGGGGGAGTACCGGTCCTGGACCCACTCCCAGACGTTTCCGTAGATGTCGTGAAGCCCCCATGGGTTGGGCAGCTTCTCCCCCACCGGCTGGGCGTACCCCAGGCCGGCCTTGGGGCCGTTCTCGATGAACCACGCATAGTCGCCGAGGCGGTTTTCGTACTCTCCGAAGAAGCGCCTCCCGGAGGTCCCCGCCCGGCAGGCGTACTCCCACTCCGCCTCGGTCGGCAGCCGGTAGAGCTGCTCTCCGGCCGCGTCGTTGACCCTTCGCAGGAACTCCTGCACCGAGGTCCAGGAGATGTAGGAGGCCGGGTGGTCGGGGTGGCGTTCGACATGCTTCTTGCCCGTCCACGGCGCCGTACCCATGATCGCGACCCACTGCGACTGGGTGATCTCGTATTTTCCCAGGAAGAAACCCCGGCTGATGACAACTTCGTGCGCAGGGTCCTCGTCCTTGCCGCGTTCGGGGTCCGAGACCGGAGAACCCATCAGGAAGCTGCCGGGAGGAATCCACACGAACTCCATCATCGTCCCGCCGTGGAGATCGACGGTGATGCTTTCCACTGATTCTTCTGCGCCTGTCCTTGCGGCGAAACAGAGCCCGATCAGGGAGAGCGTCAGAACGCGTGCCATGAAGGTCAGGCCAGACACCGATAGTCCGGGCGGCAGCAGGCGGGGTCCACCTGTCGGGGAAAACGCCAGCCCGCCGGGGAAGCCGGGAAAAGCGGGGTGCCGTTGGGGTTTTCGCCGGGAAAAGCGGTGCTTCCCGACAGGGGTCTTTCTGGTTCTGTCATGGTTTCTTCCCAACGCGGGCGGCAGCGACTTCACGGACCAGACGAAAGCCGCCGGAGTCGAATTCTTCCATGTCTCGGGCGGGGAGGTGAAGAATCACATCATCGAGACCATGGGTGGCGGGGCCGCCTTCTTCGACTACGACAACGACGGCGCCCTCGATCTCTACGCCGTCAACGGATCCACCGTCGACACCTACCTGCAGAAATCAGGTCCGGGCAACGTCCTTTACCGCAACAAGGGGACGGGATCGTTTGCGGACGTCACCGGTTCAACTGGTACAGGAGACCGGGGCTGGGGCATGGGCTGCACCGTGGGCGACATAGACGGAGACGGTTACGGCGACCTGTACGTGACCAATTACGGCCCCAACATCCTCTACCACAACCTCGCCAGCGGGTCGTTCGAGGATGTCACCGCAAGAGCCGGCGTGGCGGGAAACGACTACAGCGCCAGCGCCGCCTTCTTCGACTGCGACAACGACGGAGACCTCGACCTCTACGCCACCACCTATCTCGTCTACGACCCCGGAAAGCCTCCAGGCAGGACATGCACCTACGGGGGGTTCGAGATCTACTGCGGTCCCCAGGGTCTGCCGCGCGGCGGCGACGTGCTCTACCGCAACGAGGGAGGCAACCGCTTTACCGACGTGACCAGGGCTTCCGGCATTGCGTGGGCAAACCGCTATTACGGCCTCGGCGTGCTCCCCGCGGATCTCGACAGGGACGGGGACACCGATCTGTTCGTGGCCAACGACAAGACCCCCAACCTCGTTTTCCGCAACGACGGGGGCGGCACCTTCAGCGAAACCGGGCTCAAGGCCGGGGTCGCCTACAACGCCCAGGGAAAGGAAGAGGCCGGCATGGGAATCGGCGCCGGAGATTACGATGGCGACGGGGACACGGATCTCTACGTCACCCACTTCTTCCGCGAGAGCAACACTCTTTACCGCAACGACGGGAGCGGCCGTTTCCGGGACGTAACCCGACTTGCCGGGCTGGAGCGGCCGACCCTCGAAATGCTGGGCTGGGGAACCGCGTTCTTCGATTGGGACAACGACGGGGACCTCGACCTTTTCGTCGCCAACGGCCACGTGTATCCACAGATCGACCTGGAGAGCATGGGAACCTCCTACCGGCAGCGTAACCAGCTGTTCCGCAACGAGGGAGAAGGTCGGCTTGAAGAGGTTCCGGCTGCCGAATGCGGGATGGAGATCGAGAAAGTCAGCCGCGGCGCCGCTTTCGCCGACTACGACAACGACGGGGATATCGACATTTTCGTGGTCAATCTGGACGACACCGCGACCTTGCTGCGGAACGAGACCAGCGCCGGCAACTGGCTGACGGTGCAGCTGTTCGGCAGCGGGGAAAACCGGCACGCCGTCGGAGCGCGCATCCGGCTGGTCGCCGCGGGCGGGGAGCAGGTGCGCACGGTCAGCGGCGCCGGAAGCTACCTGTCGTTCAGCGACAGCCGCGCGCACTTCGGGCTCGGCCCCGGGTCGAGCGCGGACCTGGTTGAAATCGCCTGGCCGGGCGGGGGGGTGCGGACGGTGGAGTCGGTGCCGGCGAACAGGCTGCTGGTGGTGCGGCAGGGGGGGCCACACACCGTGCTCACTCCGGGAAGCGACCCGTATGAATGACAGGTCCCGGACAAGGCAGGATCACGAAATCGATCCGTGCCGGCCTCTGGGAATTTTTCCTTTTTTTCCGGGGGGAAATTCTGTATTTTTACCGCCAAACCAATTGTCCGAGACGGCCAATAGATGGCCCAAGTCCTTTATTTCCAATGGCTTGGCTGCAGTGTCCATATTCGGAATGCCGATATCCCGTTTTGGATGTTTGAGGAAAACTGCGTCGAAAGGGGGTGAAAACGAAGCAGTTATCGCTTGTTCCGCTGCTTTCAGCAAGGTCTTTCGCTTTTCGGTAGATTCGTCAAGTAGTCATTTTCATCCTGAGAAAGGAGATTCAGCAGTGAAAAGGATTCTCGCTTCAGCAATCGGGCTGGTTCTGGTCATGGCCGTGGCGGGCTCAGCCCACCTGCGCACCGACAGGAACTGGGCCGCTGTCCAGGTTCCGATCAACGTGGACGGGATCAGGGATGTCGAGATGGACGGAGATCTCGGCGATTGGGACAACGTTCCTTCCGCCTTCTGGGTAACCCACGATGACCTCGTCGAGACCGTCACCGGCACGCAGGGCGACCCGGATCCCGGCAACCTCGCCGAGCGCATCATTTTCGGATGGAGTCCGGTGACCAACTTCCTCTATGTCATGGAGGAAAAGTTCGACGACTTCTTCTACGGAACCATCGACAACAACTTCGACACCCTCGAAGTGATGCTCGACTTCGACCACAGCGCCGACCCGATCTTCCAGAACGTGCAGTCTGAAGGTCTGGATCCCGAGAGGTGGGAAGGCGCCCTCTCGCAGAACTACCGCTACCAGCTCAACAAAGGGGCCCCCAACGAGATGTGGATCTGGGGTGGTGCTCCGTGGGCCGGCACCGAGCCGCATTCGGGCGTAAGGTGGTCTTACGAAGGCGAGCTGGTCGGGGGCCCGACCACTCTCTACATGGAGATGTGGTTCACTCCGTTCAACGATCTGCCCACCAACTCGACGGGACCGGACGACGACAGGATCATCTTCCACACCATCCAAGAGGGTGAGATCATGGGCGTCGGCTTTTCCGTTCAGGACGACGATGACGGAGCCGAAGGCCGTTACAACGGGTACTGGACCAACAGCGGCGACACCGAGATCTACTTCAAGGCAACCGCCATGGTCGACTACGTGTTCCTCGGCTACAACGAGGACTGGTGGGTTCCCGGAGAGAACGTGGCCACCGCTGTCGAGGAGGACAGCTGGGCCCGTATCAAGCAAAGCTTCTCCAACTGAACAAAAGCTTCTGTTGTAGGAGATAGCTTGAAACCGAGGGGGCGGAGAGATCCCGGATTTCTCCGCCCCCTTTTCTGTTTTCCGCCCGGGGGCATTTTGCGAACCGGACGGCCTCGGAAAAAGGGGGGCTGTCCCACCTGTGGATCCAGGACCGTCGGCGAATGCCTGTTTGATACGAACACCGGCCTTGTGCCGGTCGCATATCGAGTTGCTTATTGCTGACGAAACGGCCGAAGTCCGTGCGGCTTCGAGCCCTCGAAGAGGTAGCGTCCATGTCTTTTGAGAGATTATCGCGATTGCTTTCGATCACCTCCGTTTTCGGGTGCCTGTTCCTCGCCGAACAGGCATCGGGTCTCACCATCTACCGCATCGGGGCCCCCTTTTCCGCGGCTGAAAGGGACAGTCTCGGAGGGCTGGGTATCGATTTCAGGGAAGTCGACTGGCTGCCGCTTCAGCTTGGAGAGGCGCTCGAGCCGGATTCTCTTCAGACAGGGTCGCTGCAGCCCAATTTCATCGACGATGGGGAAGATATCGCCGGGACGCTCCTCGACAGGGACGGGTGGATCGGGGTGCGGGACTTCGCCAATATCGACCGGCTGGCCCCCAGGGTGCTCGTCGATGGAGACGAGACGACCTCGTATACCTGGGTGGCGATAGCCCCGGAGAGCTTCGATGCCGCTCGTTCACGCAGCGAGCAGCTGACGGTCGATCTCGGTGGTCGGTTCCTGATCCATGAAGTGCGGTTCCGGCCCCTGCCCGACAAGCCTGAGCACTTTCTCGAGAAATTCGTCATCGGTGCCAGCGACCGGGGCTTCCGCCACGGAAACTCGGTCCCGAATTTCCCCGTGGTCGCCGAAATCAAGGAGAATTTCGAACCTGAAGTCAGCGTGATCTTCGAGCCCCCGATAACGACCGACGCGCTGCAGCTGCGGATCAGCCGTCAGACCCTCAAGGAGATCGGGCTGGCTTCTTTCGAGGTGTACGGAGGCGGCTTCGTCACCCCGGCGGCGTACGAATCCGACGTGATCGAGCTGGATGACATCGCCAGCCTGGGCGAAATCACGTGGGCGGGAGGACGGGACCCCAACGCTCAGATCGCCATCCGGACCAGGGCAGGACTCGATCCCCACCCGGTGGTTTTCTGGGAAACCCGTCCGGAACAGCAGGACAGCATCCGCTACCTCGACGGCGGAGGAGACCTGACCCTGACGGAATACAAGAACAAGTACGGCAGGCTCGAGGACATATACAAACCGGTGAACTATGGGGACAAGGTGTCCTTCGACACCGAAAACTGGAGCTTCTGGTCGAGTCCGTACGAGTTCGAGAATCCCGGTGTGGCTTTCATATCTCCCGGGCCCCGGAGATACGTTCAGATCAGGGCGGATTTCGCATCGACCGTCGAGGACGGGGGCAATATCGATTACATCCAGTTCGAGGCATCATCTCCGCCATTGGTCGGCGAGTTGGTGGGGGAGGTTTTTCCGCTGGAAACTACAGTGGGGGAACCGACCCGGTTCACCTACTACTTCAGCCCGACGATCCCCGCCGGTGCGGGCGGGTTCGACGGCGTCGAGATCTCCACTCCCTCGGGGGTGGTATCCGTCGATTCGCTGCGCATTGACGCGGTCAACCAGGACGATTTCACATGGAGGGTCAGAGAAGACGGGCGCGGTTTCGAAGTGCTCCTTCCGCGCCGGCTGGAGCAGTCCGACAACGGCACGATTGTCGAAGTGGTTTTCACGGCCCCGGTGTTCAGAGAGGTGGGAACGCGGTTCGACGGCAGAGTGTTCGATACGCTGAAACCCCTGGAGGTCCGCCAGCGGATTGTGCCGGGCAACGCAATCGACGAGATCCCGAGTGACGGGATTGCAATCAGGACCTCGTTGAGCCGTTCGCTCCTGTTTTCTCCTTCTGTCTCGCCGAACCCGTTCACTCCCAACGGGGACGGAGTGAATGACGTCGTCAACATCTCTTACACCTTGTTGCGGGTCACTTCGGGGATTCCCGTATCGATTGAGATCTTCGACCTGTCCGGCCGCCTGGTAAAACAGGTGCATTCCGGGGTGGATCCCATCGGACAGTACGCGTACACCTGGGATGGAACGGACGATTCGAACGGCATTGTTCCCCCGGGGTTGTACCTGTACCGGATAGATGCAGACGTGAACCTGGAGAACGAGATCAGCAGCGGGATTGTTTCGGTCGCGTACTGATCTGCGAATCGAGGAGATACGAAATGGGATCGGCGTTTGAAGCAGGCCTTCGAATAGCGGCGCGCGGCATTCCGGTCGTCCTGTTGGCGGCGGCGGGAAGTTCGGGACAGGAGGGGTTTACCCTCGAGCCTGGCAGGGTGGTGATCGATTCGAAGGGAAACTGGGAGCAGTGGAAGTTCTCGGCCAACACGATGCAGATCACCGAGGAGGGGGTGCTGCCGGCGTATATACGCAAGAGCACCACGCTGGAGGTAGAGGGAGAGGAAGTAACGGTTCCCGGGATCAACGCCATGCTCAACGCCGCGGATTTCGGCGGTGGAATCCTGGACGTTGGATCGAACCGGTTCGACGCCCTCAACGTGACCGATGGCGACCTGAGCACGTACTGGCAGCCCGACCTCTCCGACCCCGTACAGGACTGGTGGATCCAGGTCGATCTGGGCCGCTCGGTTTCGGCCACCAAGATCGTCCTCAAGTTCGTCGACGACGACCTCGGAGACCCCTTTCTCCACTTCAAGGTTACCACCTCCCAGGGAGAGACTACCGTTGGCCCCTACGTGACCCGGACCCGCTTCACCACCAAACAACCGGTCAAGACCGAGCGCGTGTTCGAAATCGACCTGACCAGGCAACCGCCGACGAAATGGCCGAATTCAACCGGGGGCTTCACGGGGGATATCATCGACTTCATCGGTGTCGTCGTGACGGACAGCGATTTCGGCAAAGGCCGGGAGGTACCCCAGGCCGTATACGAGAGTCTGCCACCCGACCGGCAGGGGGACATCGAGTACTTCCGCAGAGATGCTTCGGGAAGGGAGCTGCGTCTCCGAGGGGGCAAGGAGGACTGGGATGCCCTCGAAGGCACCGGCAGCCAGGGGAAAGTGGTCTACTATCGCCGCGAGCTGCCCAGGCTGGCCGAGATCGAGGTGTGGTCGATCGGTGACAACATCGGCACCGGCGTACTGCCTCGCGGGGGCACGGTGACGAGTGTCGACAACAACGGCACTGAAGGGGCGCTGGTAGACGGGCGGTTTTTCGGGGAGGTGCTGTACTGGACCGGCCTGGGAGGTTTCAATCCGGACCTCATTGCACCCACGGTGCCCCTGGACCAGGAACGCCAGCTCATCATCGATCTCGGGGGCGCTTTCTTTCTCGACAACATCCGCGTGCTGCAGCAGGCCCCCCTTACTTTCTGGACAAACCCCGTTCCCGAATACCGGGTTCAGCTGTCGGACGGCTCCACCAATGCCGGCGGCGCCCTGGAATGGCGGACCGTGGCATCGGTTTCAGGTCTCGACATCACTACCTCCCCCAACAGCCAGCGTTACAACAACTTCGAGTTTCCGCTGACGAAGGCGAAATACTTTTCCTTCACCTACAGGCTGTGGCCGAACGATGGGTCGAGCGCCGTTCAAATCTACGCGGACTCGTTCGCCCTGTCGGAGATCCAGTTTTTCGGCGAGGGGTTCATGCCCGAATCGATTATCGAGTCCGTTTTCGAAGGTGAGTCTCCGTTTATCGAGTTGGGGGAACTTCCCCAGAACCTTTCGACGATCGAGTGGGAGGCCGATATCCCGCCCGCTACCCAGCTGATCATCCAGACGCGCTCGGGCGACACGGTGGAGAAGATCAAGCACTACTACAAGAAGAACGGGGATGAGTACCCGGGCACCGAAGAGGAAGCGGCCAAAGCGTACGAAAGCGACAAGGACCTTTTCGGCGAGAGCTCGGTCGGCCCCATCGTCGTGGAAGCGGCTACAGGCCCCGACTGGAGCGGCTGGAGCCAGCCGTATTCCCAGTCGGGCGACAAGATCACCTCCCCGAGTCCGCGCAAGTTCGTCGCCGTCAGAGCGACCTTTCTCACGGAGGATCCGATGGCGGCGGTGAACCTGCGTTCCATGGCGCTGAACTTCGTGACGCCGGTGGCCGGAGTAATCGTTGGAGAGGTGCTGCCGTCGCGCCTGGAAGAGATCGGCCGGAAGCAGGAGCTGTCCTACTTGCTGCACTCGACCTTCGAGGAAAACAGCCGGGGGTTCGACGAGGTGCTCATCGAGGCGCCGGACGGGTTGGAGATGTCGCTGAAGCAGGTGCAGGTGAATGTGACCGGGCAGGACGCCGTAACGTACACGGTCGGCAGCGAGGGATTCGAGGTGATGAAGAACGAGTCGGACTCGCTGTGGGTGCGCTTTCCCGAAGCGATCAAGTCGACCAGCGGCTCGGTGCTGGTCGAGATCGATTTCGAGGCGACGATATTCGGGTACAACACCTACTTCATCGGCTCGACGGGTCATTCGGAATTCGCCGATTCGTGGCAGCGGGTGAGTGACGGGGATGCCAACGGGGTCAACGACAGCGAGACGACGGTGGTGCTGGCTCTGGAGCCTGGAGAGCTGCTGGGGAACCTGGAGATCGACCGCAGCTTCACGCCGAACGGAGACGGCGTCAACGAGGAGCTGAAGGTGGGGTATACTCTGATGCGGGTGGGCCGGGCGGCCCCGGTGCGGGTGGAGGTGTATGACCTGAGCGGCCGCCTGGTGAACCGCTTGAGCGACGACTCGCAGGAGGCGGGGCGCCACCGGGTGACCTGGACCGGCAGGGACGGCTCGGGGGGCCTGGCGCCTCCGGGCATCTACCTCGTGCGCATCGACCTGGACGTCGACGACAAGTCGGGAAAGAACAGCTCGGTCCATAAACTGGTGCACATGGCGTACTGACCGGCATGGCAACGGCCATGAGTCGATCGGCATTTTCTGCCGTGTCAATTAGGACAGTCCTGTTTCTCCCGGTTATCACCCTCGGTTCGTCGGGGGTTGGCCGGAGCCAGGAAGGGTATTCCCTCGATTCCGAAAGGGTGGTTGTCGACTCGAGGGAGCACTGGGAGCGCTGGCATTCGGTTGCCGGAACGATCCAGGTCGGCGACGAGGGTGTGCGGCCGGAGTTCATCCGCAAAAGCACCGTTCTCGACATCGATGGCAGGGAAGTAGTGGTTCCCGGAATCAATGCCGTTCTCGATTTCGCGGAGTTCGGCGGCGGGATAAGGGATGCCGGCTCCAATATTTCAGGCGCACTCGACCTGATGGACGGCCGCATGGACACCTGGTGGGAACCGGACGTGTCAGACCCGCTCCAGGACTGGTGGGTGCAGATCGACCTGGGGAGGACGGTATCGGCCACCCGTATCGTGCTGAAGTTCGTCGACGAGGATCTGGGCGATCCCTTTCTGCAGTTCAAGGTGACCACCTCACAGGGAGAAACCACCATCGGTCCCCTGCTGTACCGAACCCGCTTCACCACGAACAGACCGGTCAAGAACGAACGGGTGTTCGAGATCGACCTTACCAGGCAGCTGCCCACCAAGTGGCCGAACGTGCACGGCGACTTCACGGGGGACGTGATCCGCTATGTCGGAGTCGGCATCACCGACAGCGATTTCGGCAAGGCGAGGGAGGTTTCGCAGTCCGTCTACGAGAGTCTTCCCACCGGCCTTCAGGGAGACATCGAGTACTTTCGGCGGGAGGTCTCCGGAAAAGTCTGGTTGCTGGATGGAAGGGAGGACTGGGAGGTGCTGGAGAGTTCCGGAAGACAGGGGCCCGTGGTCCATTACCGCCGCGAGCTTCCCAGGCTGGCGGAGGTAGAGGTCTGGGCGATCGGCGACAACATCGGCACCGGGGTGCTGGAGCGGGGCGGCAGCGCAAAGAGCTGGGAAAACAACGGGGCCGAGGGGTCTGTCGTGGATGGGGATTTCTTCGGGGAGGTGGTGTACTGGCCCGCCCAGGGCGGCTACAATCCGGACAGGCTGCCGATTTCGGACCCGCCGGATGTCGAGCGCTCGCTGTTCATCGATCTCGGCGGATCCTTCTTCCTCGACAATATCCGGGTGCTTTCATCAGCCACCAGCCCGCCGGGGCCCTTTCGCGCCTACCGGATTCAGTTGTCGGACGGGTCGACCAATGCCGGAGGCGAGCTCGCGTGGAAGACGGTCGGGTCGCTCCGCAACATCGGGGGGGGGGAAACGTATCACGACTTCAAGTTTCCGCTGTCCAAGGTGGAACATTTCGCTTTCACCTACCGGCTGTTCGAGAGGGCGGGGCGGCACGGCCTGTCGGAGATCCAGTTTTTCGGCGAGGGGTTCATGCCTGAATCCAGCATCGAGTCGGTTTTCGCAGGGGAGTCGCCGTACATCGAGCTGGGCGATCTTCCCCAGAACCTGTCGACGATCGAATGGGACGCCGATACTCCGCCAGGTACACAGCTGATCATCCAGACGCGCTCTGGCGACACGGTGCAGAAGATCACGCACTACTACAAGAAGAACGGGGATGTATACCCCGGCACCGAAGAGGAAGCGGCCAAAGCCTACAACAGCGACAAGGACCTTTTCGGCGAGAGCTCGGTCGGTCCGGCCGTCACCGAGACCATTCCGGGTCCCGACTGGAGCGGCTGGAGCCAGCCGTACTTCGAGCCGGGCGAAAAGATCACCTCGCCGAGTCCGCGCCGCTACGTGTCGATCCGGGCGACGTTCCTGACGGAAGACCCGATGGCCTCGGCGACGCTGCGTTCGCTGGCGCTGAACTTCGTGACGCCGGTGGCCGGGGCCATCCTGGGGGAGGTGCTGCCGTCCCGTCTGGAGGAGATCGGCCGCCGCCAGAAGCTGTCCTACTTCGTGCGCTCGACCTTCGAGGAAGGCAGCCGGGGGTTCGACGAGGTGCTCATCGAGGCGCCCGACGGGGTGGAGATGTCGCTGAAGCAGGCGCAGGTGAACGTCACCGGCCGGGAAGCGGTGACCTACACGCCCGGCAGCGACGGCTTCGAGGTGGTTCGCAACGAGTCGGACTCGCTGTGGGTGCGTTTTCCCGAAGCGCTCAAGACGACGAGCGGGTCGGTGCTGGTCGAGGTCGCGTTCGAAGCGACGATTTTCGCATACAACACCTACTTCATCGGCTCGACGGGCCACTCGGAGTTCGCGAACTCGTGGCAGCGGGTGGATGACGGGGATGCCAACGGGGTCAACGACAGCGAGACGACGGTGGTGCTGGCGCTGGAGCAGGGGGAGCTGTTGGGCGACCTGGAGATCGACGCCAGTTTCACGCCGAACGGGGACGGCGTCAACGACGCCCTGGAGGTCGGGTATTCGCTGATGCGGGTGGGAAGGGCCGCCCCGGTTCGGGTGGAAGTGTATGACCTGAGCGGCCGCCTCGTGAGCCGCTTGAGCGACGACTCGCAGGAGGCGGGCCGCCACAAGGTGACCTGGACCGGCAGGGACGGCTCGGGCGGGCTGGCGCCCCCGGGCATCTACCTCGTGCGCATCGACCTGGACGTCGACGACAAGTCGGGCAAGAACAGCTCGGCCCATCGATTGGTGCACCTCGCGTATTGACCGGCGATGGGCGGCATTCGCCCGTCGCGACATGTAACAGGAGCCTGTGGTGAAATGAAAGTCGGGAAATCATTGAAAAAGGCGGTTCTCTGGCCCGCTGTTGCTCCCCTGGTGTTCGGGCTCGCCTCGACGGGCGATTCCGAGACGGTCGTTTTCGGAGGCGGCCCGGGGTCCCGGGCATGGCAGGAAAACTATTCGGAGTTGACGGTTATCGACTTCGAGACCAATCCCGGGTTCATTCAACCCGCCCAGACCGGCCCCGAAGACAACATTTCCCTGAAACTGATCGAGCAGGGGGGAACCATTTCCTCCCCCAACGCCAGGGTAGTGCTCGAAGTATCCCAGTCCGACCTGGACAAGCTTCTGACCTACATGGTCGACGGCAGGGACAGGGCCTTCGAGATCAAGATTCCTTCGGCAACGGGCATCATCTTCAGGATCGACCTGGGCGAGCGCTTCGGGGTCAACAGGATTCGCTTCTTCCCGAGAGAGGGATTCCAGGAATACTTCCTCAAGGGGTACGAGGTGTCGCTCAACGACGGCAGCGAAGAGCAGCGGACCCTTTCCGGCACACCGGACTACAGGCTCTTCAAGACGGTGGAGCGGAACGTCGATCCGGTAGTCGACCTGCCGGTCCCGCTTCAATACGTCCGCTACATCGAGGTGAAACAACTGGTGAGAGGGGAGTGGGAGATCGACGAATTCGAGATCTTCGGGGAAGGTTTCGCCTCGGCCGCCCAGTACACCTCGAACGTGTTCAATCAGGGCGCCCCGGCGGTGTTCGGCCAGGTAACCTGGGCAAGCGACACAATCGGGGAACCGACCAAGGTAGGGGTGACCCTGGCGACCCGCAGCGGCAGTACCGAGGTGCCGACCGATACCACCTGGAGCGGATGGTCTCCCCCATATCCTGCGGGAATCCCGAACAGGATTACCTCGCCGGCGCCGAATCAGTACTGGCAGTTTCAGCTGAACTTCGCCAGCAGCGACATCCTGTCGGCTGCAACGGTCGATTCAATCGCCGTGGAGGTTGCCCCCGCCCTCGCCGACTCGCTGCTGGGGGAGATCTGGCCTCAGAATGCCATGATCGGGCAAGCGACCGAGCTGGTTTACACCGTAAGGAGCTTCAACAGCCTCGGCTTCGATCGTCTGCACATCGAGACGCAGGCACCGGTGGAGGCGGTCAGCTCGGTATCCATAAACGGCTCGGAAGTCGAGTTCGAGAAGTTCGACATCGACGGCGGCGTGGAGATCCGGTTTCCCGGTGTTTCCGGGAACAGCACCCTGAGAGTCGTCTTCGAAAGTATCGCCCTGCAGTACAACACGGTTTTTTCCGGGAGGGTTTTCAACAGTCAGAGGCCGCAGGACCTCCCGCAGGAGATCAGGTCGGGAGATGCGGCCGATGATGAGCTTGCCCTCGGGGACGACCTGTCGGTCACGATCGTGATCGCAAAGAACATCATTCATGCCCTGGAAGCGGTGCCGGCGCCGTTCACGCCCAACGGGGACGGGGTAAACGAACTCGCCGCGATTTCCTACGACATCGTCAACCTCACGAGCGGTACCCCTGTGGCGGTGGAGGTGTACGACCTGAACGGGAGACTGAGAAGGGTGATCCATTCCGGTCCCGAAGCCAGCGGGAGATACCGGCGAACCTGGGATGGAGCGGACGACAGCGGTCAGATGTTGCCGCCAGGAGTGTACCTGGTGCGCGTGGAGGTCGCTGCGGATACAGGAACAGAGAGCAGGACGGCAATAGTGCCTTTGGTTTATTGATCAATCACAGTCTACTGCAATTAGAAAGGCAAGGGAGAGCAACATGATGACCGGTCATGAAGTCAGAGTCGCGCCAGCGAAGCTCCGCACCGCGGCCATAGCTTGTGCCGTTGTCTCCATTTCGCTGCTTCTCAGCGTCGATTCCACGGCGCAAACCTTCGATCCGGATCGTATGAAGGGGGTGCGCCGGGGCGGTGAGCTCACCTTCGAACCGACCGGCCCCGGGGTGCTGTTCGGAGCCCTCGACCCGGCAGTCAAGAAGTGGTACGTCCCCCAGGAGCTCTTTCGAGAGTATCAGTGGAAGCAGTGGGAGTACAGCAACTACGCCCGCGATCATTACAGACGCTATTTGTCAATCACCCGGGAAGGAGACTACTTCTACGACATCTACGGCAAGTACGTCACCAAGGGATGGCTGGTGTACGACTGGAGCCAGACGCAGCCCCAGCAGGGGGGAAGCAACCTGTTCAAGACGGAGGAATTCGGTAGCTGGTTCAACAACTTGGTTATAGCTTCCGACGTCAAGGGGCAGCACAACCTCGCCATAACGATAGGGGACGAAATCCGCTCGACACTGACCCCGATGTCCTTCTCGAAACCGGCGTTCGACGGAATCCAGGTCGACTACCAGTCGGACAAGTACGAGGTGACGGCGCTCCTGTCCAGGGTCAGCTCCCCGGGCGGGCCGGGGCCGCGAAACCCGGCCAGCCAGCAGACAACGAGCTCGACGACGCTCACCGGAGGGCGGGCGACCGCCCAGCTCGGCGACGCCGTAACGGTCGGGGCAAACTACGTCAGCGCCCACAATTCCTTTCAGCTGCTCGACGCTTTCGAGGGAAGCCCGCGCAGCGGCTCGATCGCCTCCAGCCAGAACGCCGAGAACGTCAGCCGCGTGTTCGTGCGCCTCTCCGACGATTCACCCGAGGACAACGAGGGAGGCGCCACCCTCTTCGCCTGGGACCTGATCATTGAGGCGGAAACCGAGCAGATCGATACTGAGGGGAATGTCAGCTTTGAAAAAGAGACGGTGAGAGCCAGCGACGTCGGCCTGATTCCCGCTCCGCAAGGCGGTTTCCAGCGTCTCGGGTTCTGGGAGGCGAGCGGCTCGGAGCAGATCGAGCTGGTCTACGACTTCACGATCGGATCGTACACCGGTCCTGATCCGTCCGAGATCAGAAGGGTGACTCACGAGCTCGTGGTGGCGAACGACTACCGTATCGAGACGACTTCAGACCGCCAGTTCGACAGGCAGCGGGCGAACGTCTACCTCGTGGCCGCCCGGGCGGAAGCAAATGTCCAGGACGGTTCCAACCTGACAGTACTCAAGATCCCGTACGGTCTGCCCACGGCCACCGAAATATTCGGATTTACCTTGGAAGCAACCCGACTCTGGGGGATCGACTTCTACGGAGAATGGGACCGCAGCGTCAGTTACCGGAAGTACCCCAACAGGGCGCAAACCACCCACCTCGGAGCCTCCGACGAGGGGGACGGCTGGATTGTAAACGCCTCGAAGGTCGCGCACCCCTTCTATTTCTTCGGCGAGGCGTACAGCATGGACCACAACTACAACACCAGCGTCATCATGGCCAGGGGGGAGACCAATATCGACTACGCGGACAAGTCGCGATTCTACTATGAACTGGTGGACGACAACGACGACCAGGACCGCTACCCCGACTGGCAGAGGATATTCGAGAATATAGATGTCGAGGTATTTCCGGGGTTCGACGAAAACCTCGATTTCATATCCGACTTCAACCAGAACGACAGCGAAGACCTTCCCAACCTCGTCCCGGACTACAATGAGCCGTTCCTGAGGTACGGCACGGACAGGCCGGAGTTCCTGTTCGGGATCGACATGAACAACAACATCTGGGTCGACCGCTTCGAGAACGACGACGAGCCGGATTTCCCCTACCCCAGGGACCACCGGGGGTACAACGTCTACGGAGGGGCGGACCTTTATCCGGGAGTAAAGCTGACGGTTGGAAGGACGGAAGAGGAACTGATCGCCGGGGACGGTGAAAACACCACCAACTACATCCTGTTCGCCCTTGAGCAGGACTACCCCGGCCTCGGCAGGCTGAGGATCTTCGAGAACTTCCGTATCGCCAGGGACAACATCGAGAACGACCTGCGGCAGTGGAGCGAGGTCGAGAGAAGGAACGTCCCGACCGTCGACCCGCTGGCGGCGCAGGACACCTGGATCAACTCCTCGTTCATAAGTTTCAAATACACAGGTCTGGCCAACATAAACATCATCAACAAGTTCAAGTACGACCGCTGGCACCAGAACGAGAGACAGCCGGACCTGCGGGACAACTTCACATTCTTCGGCCTCATCAACAAAATCGACTACGAGCGCAAGATTGCCTACTTCGACATCCAGCCGAGGATAAAGAACGAGCTGAGGCTGGAATCCCCGGCGCTGCGGTCCGACCCGGAACGCCGGGAGAACACCCTGCTCCTGTCGTTGCTGGCGCGGTGGCCCCTGTTCTCCTCCTCTTCGATGCAGGCGGGAGTCGAGTACGGGATCTTCAACCAAATGCGGGACTCCGAGATTGCCGTCAAGGAGGGGCTGCTCGACGACTTCACCGAGATCGTCGGAGCCGTGCAGTTTTCCAATGTCAGGAGTTACCTGGGATACCGCCTGACGACGAACATGGGCATGAGGCTCACCCGCAGGTCGATCGGCGACGAGACCCAGATCGGTCGTGTGGCTTTCGCCACGGTATACGCCGGTCTCGAGTGATCGCTTCGACTCTCTTCATGGTCGACCGCCAGCGAGCAGGGGTTCGCTCGCTGGCAGCTGTTGTCCCCCTGGCGGTGCTCTCCCTGTGCAGTTGCGCGCAGGATGATGGCGGGGTGGTTGCTCAGGTGGGAGAGCGGGTAATCACCGCGGCGGACCTGCGGGAATTCGTCGCCGGCCTTTCCGAAAAGGCCGGGGAAGAAACTCCCGGAGCGGAGCAGGGCCGGGTCCACCTGCGGACCATGATCGACAGGGAGCTGATGCTCCTCGAGGCCCGGAACCAGGAACTCGACAACAGCATCGCGTACCTCACCCGGATGGACAGGGCGCGGCGCGCAAAGCTCCTCGGTCTGTTCGAAGACCGCACGATCCGGGTTTCGGTAGACGACGCCGAACTGGACGATTTCATAGATAAGGAGCGGCTCAACAGGGCGATTCGAATCGCCGACATCAAGGTCCCCGGCCTGGAAGCGGCACAGGCCGCGGTAGAGGAAATCAGGGCCGGGGCGGATTTCGCGGAGGTCGCCCGGAAACGTTCGACCAACCGGGAGACAGCCGTCAGAGGCGGGGATGTCGGCAGGTACGTTATGAAGGGCCAGATGATTTTCCCCCTGGAACAGGCACTGTTCCCCCTGGCCCTCGGAGAGGTATCCGAGCCGATCCGGATCGGCCGGAGTTACGCGATTTTCAAGATCCTCGACGAAACCACAGTCGACCTCAACACCCAGCAAAAAGCCCAGGCCCTCCGCGGGCTGCGGGAGGCGAAATTCCGGGCTGCGAGAGACTCCGTCGTCGCAGAGCTGAAGCGGGAGTACAAGCTGCGGGTGCACCAGGATGGAATGAAGCAGTTCGTCGAGGCCTTGCTGCGAGGTGCGCGGACAGGCGGCGACGACCCGTTCGACATGGTTCTCTACAGCTTCGACGGGGGAGAGGTTACCGCCGCCGACTTTCTCAAAGTGGCAAAGGATTCCCGGAGGAACGTTCTGGCAAGCCTCGACGGCGCGGAAACGGTAATCGCGTTTGCCGAGAGGAACGTCCTTCCCGACATCCTGATAGTCGAGGCTGCGGTCCGTGGCGGAATCGACAGCGAACCGGAGTTCGTCGCCTGGGCCGAGGAACAGGGAGAACAGGTGCTGGTCAGGGGGCTCAGGGCAAAGCACCTGATGGAGCGGGTCGACATTACGGAAGCGGACATCCGCGCCTACTACGAAGCCAACGCCGACAGATTCCTGCATCCGGAACAGATCGAAGTTCAGGAGATCCTCGTTGAATCGGAATCGGAGGCGTTGCGCCTGACAGAGCTGGTGGAGGAAGGGGCTTCGCTGGCGGAACTGGCGGGCAGGCACTCGATCCGCTCGAGGGAGGTGCGGGACGAAGAAGGCCGTTTCCACGTACACCAGCACGAATCCCCACAATTCGGCGGCTTTGTCGAACATGTGGTCGAGGCGGAGATCGGAGTGCTGACCGGTCCCGTCCCGGTTCAGGAGGGTTACTCCGTTTTCAAGGTCCTGTCGAGGGAGCGCAAACGCGAAACTTTTGAAGAGGCCAGGAAAAGGGCGCAGTCACAGCTGAGGCGCAAGCTGCACAAGGAGGAATTCAACGAATACCTCGAAACCCTGCGCGAGCGCTACCAATCCCTGGTGACGGTCAACGAGGAGGCGGCCTCGGCCGCACTCGCCGACCGTTGACCCGCTTCAGGGTTGCACGGTCCCGCTGCCCTCCCGGATCGTCAGGACCTGGTTGGCGGGAATATCCTCGAAGCTCTCCTCCCGGCCGCTCGGCCAGGATACCTCCAACTCGTCGACCGCCGCACACCGGCCCAGCCCGAAGTGGAGACGCAGGTCGTTCTGCGACAGGTAGCTGGAGCCGCTTCGCACCTCGTTGATCTGGACCAGCTCTCCGCAGCGGGCCTTTACTTTCGCGCCGATGCCGTCCCGGTTGCTTTCGGTGCCGACCGTCTTCACCAGCAGCCAGTTGTTGCGGTTCCCCCCGTCGTTGCGCAGCAGGGTGGGTGAGTCGTTGAGGTCGAGGACGAAGATGTCGAGGTCGCCGTCGCCGTCGAAATCCCCGAAGGAGGCGCCCCTGCTCACCTTTTCGATCTGAAGGCCGGGTCCGGAAACACCGGTCACTTCCCTGAAAGTCCCGTCCCCCGCGTTCTCGAACAGCTGGTTGGTCTGGGCGTAGTCGACTCCGAGGTTGGCCCCGTTCAGTTGCGGGAAGAGGTGGCCGTTGGCTACGAACAGGTCCCTGTCGCCGTCGTTGTCGTAGTCGAAGAAACCGGTGCCCCAGGCCAGGTACTGAAAGCTCTCCATACCGACTCCCGCATCGAAGGTGCGGTCGGAGAAGAACGCCCCCGCGTCGTTGTGGTACAGGGTGTTGGTCTCCTCCCAGAAGTTGGTGACCAGGATGTCGGGGTACTGGTCGTTGTCGTAGTCCCCGAAGGCGATCCCCATGCACCCCTGGGCCTCACCGCTCTCGCCGAAGGCGGCCCCTTTCAGCCAGGCGACCTCGGCGAACGTTCTGTCCCCCTGGTTTTCGTACAGGTAGTTGGCCCCGGTGTCGTTGGCCACGTACAGGTCGGCGTCGCCGTCGTTGTCGTAGTCCCCCGCCACCACGCCGAGCCCGTAGAGCATCTCGCGGTCGACGAGGTTGGCCGCTTCCGTGGCATCGGAGAAAGTCCCGTCGCCGTCGTTGCGGTAGAAAAAGTCAGGCTCTCCGCGCATGCCGCGCGGCCCGAAGTGGACGGTGAGTCCGCGCCACTCGTATCTCATTTCCGGGGTCGTTTCCATGAAATGCGAGAAATCGACGTAGTTGGCGACGTAGAGATCGAGGTCTCCGTCCCGGTCGTAGTCGAAAAAGGCGCACCCGGTGCTGAAGCGGCGTTCCTCCCCGGCGACCCCTGCGGGTGCGGAGACGTCGGCGAAGGTCCCGTCTCCCCGGTTGGCGTAGAGGGAGTTCCCGCCGTAGTTGGTCACGTAGAGATCCGGGTCGCCGTCGTTGTCGTAATCGGCGACGGCGCAGCCCATCCCCCAGTTGGCGTCCCCGACCCCGGCCTCGCCGGTCGCTTCGACAAACGCCGTGTTGTCGTTGCGGTACAATGCGTTGCGGGGATGGCCGCCCTCGGGAAAACCGCTGACCTGCGATCCGTTCAGGACGTACAGGTCAAGGTCGCCGTCGCCGTCGTGGTCGAGGAAAGCGGATCCCCCCATCATGGATTCGACGACGTACTGCTGCTCCCCGTCCCCGGAGACGTTCCTCAGGGTCACCCCGAGCTCGGGGGCCGCGTCCCGAAACTGCACCCGGCCGCCGGTCCCGGGTAGGTCGCTGGCCGCCAGCGGGGGCGCCAACCCCAGGAGGCATGCCGCCGCTCCCGCCAGGCAACGGCTGAGATTTCGGCCCGGGCTAGTGGCCCGCCCGCTCATGGGCTCCGGATTCCCCTGCGGAAGCGAGGGGGAACGGCTCGAAGGCACGCGCCTCGAAATGCGGGTCCCCTTCCCGGATGTAGAGGGTCTTCTCCATCGGCGGCGCGCGGAAAACCTGCCTTTCGCCGCTGGCCGGCCAGAAGACTTCGATCGACTCGATCGACTCGGCCCGGCCGAGGCCGATTTCCCGCTGCAGGGGGGAGGCCCCGAAGCTGCCGCCGCTGGAGACGGTGGATTCGATGCTTCGCGTTCCCGCGGCGGTAGCCACGAGGATGCGAATGCGCGCGCCGATGGCGGCGCGGTTGGAGCGCCGGCCCTCGAGTTTCAGCTTGATCCAGCGGTTGCCGTGCCCGGGGTTCCCGAAGAGGACGTTCTGGTAGACGTCTCCGGTGAAGGCCCCCCCGATCACCGCGAAGACGTCCTGGTCGCCGTCGTGGTCGATGTCCCCGAAGGCGACGCCGTGCCCCTTCTGCAGGTGTCCGAAGCCGCCGGAGGTGGTGACGTCCTGGAAATGGTTTCCCCCCGCGTTGCGAAACATCCGGTTGGGGACGACGGTGGCCATGTACGGGTCGCCGGTGCCGATGTAGCAGTCGAGGTAGCCGTCGTTGTCGAGGTCGCCGTAGTTGCTCCCCATCGCTATCAGCGGTTCGTCGAGGCCGGCCTCCCGCGTCACGTCCGCGAAGGTGCCGTCGCCGTTGTTGCGGTACAGCCTGGGAGTCTGGGCGTCGTGGGGAAGCCCGAGGTAGGCGGCGGCCACGTCTCCCACGTCCCCCTTGAATCCCGCCGCGAACAGGTCCAGCCAGCCGTCGTTGTCGTAATCCCAGAACCAGGCGGGAAAGCTGTGGGCGGGTCCGGTCACTCCCGCCTCGGCGGCGACATCGGCAAAACGCCAGCGGCCGTCCTCGTCTTCCCCGAGGTTGTGGTAGAGCAGGTTGGGCTCGTCGGGGGACAGCCGGGAAACGTACAGGTCCAGGCGGCCGTCGTTGTCGAAGTCTCCCCAGACCACCCCTTTGACGTACCCTGCCGCGGCGACGCCGGCCGCCTCGGCCTGGTCGCGGAAACGCGCGGGGGCGCCGGCCCCGAGGTTGTGGAACAGCTCGCACGGGTGGCGCTCGGCGCTCACCGTCTCGTTGCCCACAAACAGGTCGACCCGGCCGTCGTTGTCAAAATCTCCCCAGGCCGCGGTCTGGGTCGGATGCGACGTCAGCATGCCGGAGGTTTCGGTAGCATCGACGAACCTGCCGCCGCCGAGGTTGGCCAGCAGGGAGTTGGGGTAATGCCCGTCGCGGTCGAGCCAGGCGCCGCGCAGGACCAGGACGTCGGCGAAGCCGTTGTTGTCGTAATCGGCCTGAAGGGCGTTGAGGCCGCCGACGATCCCGGTGAGGCCCGCCTCCGCGGTCAGGTCGGCGAATGTCCCGTCTCCGAGGTTGCGGAAGTAGCGGACCTGGTCCCGCAGTCCCCACGAGGAGGCGATGATGTCGAGATGGCCGTCGCCGTCGAAATCCTCCATGATCCCGCCCCCTGACAGCCCCACCACGTCGAGGCCCAGGGCCGGGGCGACATCGGTGAATCTCCCGATGTCGTAGTCGGATGCGAACGCTTCCGGGGGGATCAGGTGCTCCTCGGGGAGGGAGTAGGGGTACTCGCCGAGGGTCATGGATGCGAGGTTGAGAAGCCAGCGCGCCCCGAGGTCGCCGGGATTGGCTTCCAGAACCGCGAGGAACTCCTCGACGGCGGCGCGGGACCCGCGCTGGTCCTGGTGCACCCCGGAGTCGCGGACCGGCAGCAGGCAGGAGTCGATGTCGTGCCGGAGGATGCAGTTCTCCTGCTCCCCCAGGCGGAGCCAGGAGATTCCCACCAGCATTTGCAGGGTATGCCGGAAGCCGGGGTCGGCCGAGGCCTGCAGCTGTCGATACTCCCGGGCCGCCTCTTCCGAGCGGCCCGCCCGCAGCAGCTCGCTGGCGAGGGTGAAGCGGGCGTCGAGCAGCCGGAACTTGCCGCGGGGATCGGCGGACGCCCCCGACTCGCGCAGCTTCTCGACGAGGCCGCGGTAGTACCCGACCCGGAGAGAGTTGACGTAGGGATGGGTGGCGGGATCGGCGGAGTCGGCGATCGCCTCGAGCCGCTCCGCCATGCGCCGTGTTCCCTCGGTCAGCCGCTCTTCGGATGGCCCGCATCCGGACAGAAGGAGGAACAGGCCCGCGGCGATGAAGCCTGGAAGGAAGGTTCCGTTCTTCGCCATCACCAGAACAGCGCCCCTATGTGGTTTCCCGACGTTCCGGTGCAGGCGTCGATGACGACCCAGAACCCCGCGTTGCTGATCTGGCCCAGAACGAGCCCCATGAAGAACGGCATCATGCGCCGATGCAGCGCCGCCCCGCCGTACTTGAGGATGACGAGCTTGAAGAACCAGGCGACGAAGACGCTGAACCAGACGCGCCCGACGATGTAGGAGACCGTGCAGACGGCGAAACCGAGCGGGTGAAAGGGCCACCAGAGGAAGTGATGACGCAGGTACATCAGGCCGGCCATGACCCCTCCACCGATCGCCTTGAACAGCCAGCCGCCGGCGTCTGCCGGGGGAAAGGACTGCATCTTGGCGGTGATGAACCGGAACCCCACCTGCGGTCCCGAGATGAAGAACCAGCCGTGAAGATTGACGCCTCCGTGCGTGTAGGACAGGTACAGGATGGTCGCGCAGGACCCGATCATGGTGACCAGAATGGAGAGAAGGAGGGCCCAGAACAAGGGCCGCTGGCTGCGCTCCCCCTCGACCATCTTCAGACTGTTGGCGCAGGAGGCCATCACGAAGGTGCGCACGTCCCCGTGCCATATGTAGGTGTAGGCCAGGGCCGCCAGTCCCTGCAGTCCGACCAGGGGGGTGCCGACCGCCGAAACCACGAAGGTCGAGGCGATCATCGGGCTGCGGGCGGCGGCGATTCCTCCCTCGACCACGATGCGCGTGAGGGCGAAGAAGATCGCCAGGGCCACCCCCAGGAACAGGGGCACCAGAACGGCGGGAAGCCCCGACAGCCAGAGCCAGACCGCCATCACCAGCAGGCCTGCGACCAGCCCGGTCACCGCGCTCCGGTAGGAGAGCATCTCCCGGCTGTCGTCGATCGGTTCGCCCCTGCCGCCGCCGCGGCTCCAGGCATTGCCGAAGACGCCGCGGAGATAACGGCGGGCCGACCACAGCCCGGCGGCGGCGAAGACCAGCATCGCCCCGATCCCCTGGTGGGCGAGGTAAGGGGACTCCGGCGTGCCGTAGACGCTCACCATCTCCGTGCTCTGAATGCCGACGAGGCTGAAGACACCTTTTTCGACGATTGCGAGAAGCGTGAAGAACCAGATCCCGAGGGCGATTTCGAGGCTGATGAAGTAGCTGAGTCCGACGACCGTGAAGCTCAGCATGATCGGCAGGTTGACGGCGTCCCGGACCACGGGCAGGTAGGTTCCCATGGCGATCTGCGGAACCTCCGGGTAGTAGTGGTTCAGCCCCTTCAGGCTCCCTATCGCCACCGCGGCCCCGAACCCGAGCCACATCAGGCCGTTCCGGAAAAAGGGGGGAAGGCGGCCTTCGTCCTGCCGGATCATCGCCAGCGGCACCTGGACCAGCGGATACAGCAGGCGCTCGTTGTCCATCCATTGGCGGCGCACGATGACGACGGCGCAGATCATCACCATGTACAGGGCGAGAATCAGCACCGTCCAGGCGGCCAGCGGCTTGACCCACGGCTGCCAGGGGATCGCCATGTCCCGGGGCAGGCCCTCGTAGAAGTACTTGGTCGCCAACGGCTCCTCGACCACCATCCAGGACTTGACGAACGGCTGAATCTGCTCCTGCCATTCGTTCTCCGGCCCCGAGTAGTAATGGAGGGAAGTCAGGCCGGGGAGCACGTACTCCATCAGCCCCATCGTCGGAATGGAGCAGGCGGTGATCATCATGGCGTAGATCACGGCGAGCTCCGGTTGCCGGAAACGGAAACGCCGGTTCAACAGGGAAAGGGATGCGTTGGCGAGAAGCAGGAGAAAGAGCAGGAAGACGGCGGCCGAGGTGCCGAAGTCGAGGGCGAGAAGGGAGCCCTGCAGCACCATGTTGGAATAGGGGGCGAAGACACTGATAACAAGGCACAACAAGGCCCCGGCGAGGAGGGTCCGCGCCCCGAATGGAGAATCGGTTGTCATGGATGAAGGATCCCGGATCCGGCCCGGACAGCCCCGCTTGCGCATCGCTGTGCAGGCCTCGGCGGCATGGGCTTTTTCACCGGGAGTGCAAAAAGATCAGCACGGTCGCCGCGCCATGCACGAGCCGTTAGATTCCCCCCGGTGACGTAACCAGAGGAACATCCCATGACAGAAGCAGTCCTGCGCGCCGAAGGCCGCACGGCTCCGCCGCACTGGGCGGTGCGCCAGCGCCACCTGATCGACCTGATGGACCGGGCCGCGGTCCCCTTCACCGGGCACGCGACCCGTCCCGACGGAACCCTGATCCAGCGCACCGTCTGGACGAGCATGGACGGCACCGACAACGGCTACGAGGCCTTCCTGTCGTTTCCCCTCTTCTACCTCCTCGGGGGCAGCGAGTTCATCCACCGCACCGCCCGCAGGGAGTGGGACGCCATAACCTGGCAGTACGCCGACTACGGCACCGTCGACCGCGAGTTCGTCACCGGTTTCGACTGGTTCCACCACAGCGAGAGCTACACCTACATCTACTATCTCGCCATGGCCGACCCGGGGCATTACATCGACCGCAACCGCGCCCTGCGCTACGCCGCCATGTACACCGGGGAGGATCCCCTGGCTCCGAACTGGGACGCGGAGAAGCGGATGATCCGCAGCCCGCTGAACGGCAGCCGCGGCCCGCGCTTCGTCACCACCCGGACCGACTGGGAGTACCACCGGCCGATCCTGGCCGGGTACCTCTCCCCGTTCGAGGACATGCCCGGCGCCGACAGCCGGGACCCGATGTTCAAGGTCGACTGGACCGACGACGAAACCTTCGCCCGGGTCCTCGCCCTCATCAACGAGCGCATGACCCGCTGCGACGTGCCCCTGAACCTCAGCGCCGCCAGCATGATCACCAACGCCTACCTGTACACCGGCGAGGAGAAGTACAGGAGGTGGGTGCTCGACTACCTGGCGAGGTGGGTCGAGCACCGCGACGCCAACGGCGGCATCATGCCGGACAACATCGGGCCCGGCGGCGGAATCGGGGAGCTCAACAACGGCAAGTGGTGGGGCGGCTACTACGGCTGGCGCTGGCCCCACGGGGCCCGCAACGTCGTCGAGCCGGCTTTCGTCGCCGGCAGCTGCGCGGCGCTGATGACGGGGGACATGTCGCATCTCGACCTCTGCCGCTCTCAGCTCGACATGCTGTGGTCCCTTCGCCGCGAGATCGACGGGGTGCCGGTGGTCCCGTCCCGGCACGGCGACCGGGGCTGGTTCGACTACCGGCCGCCGGATCCCTACCACTACATCCACCTCTATTATTTGAGCCAGAGCGAGGAGGACCTCGCCCGCCTCGACGAGCTGTTCCCGGACCGGGAGGGGTTCGCCGGCCTGCCGGAAGACTGGGGCGCCGGCAAGGCGGGGATCTGCCCGCCCGGGGCCTGGGCGGCTTTCGTCGAGGGGAAGAACCCGGGGTTCCCGGAGCAGGTCCTCGACACGACCTACAGCAGCGTCTGCCGCGCCCTCGACCGGCTCGGAGCGGACGACAGCGACCCGGAGACGCGGGAGTGCTACCACTTCCAGCCGCTCTGCCCGGTGCTGCCGGAGGGTCTCGTGCAGATGGCGATGGGAACGCCGGCGGCGGTGTACAACGGCGGCCTGCTGCAGGCTCACCTGCGCTACTTCGACCCCGAGCAGCGGCGCGCCGGGCTGCCCCCGCACGTGGCCGCCCTCGCCGACCGCGCCGGTGCGGACGGGGCCCGGGTGACCCTCGTCAACACCGATCCGGTGCGGTCCCGCCCGGTGCTGATTCAGGCCGGCTCCTTCGGCGAGCACGAGTTCACCGAGGCTTGCGGAACGGACGGCCGCGGGGAAGAGCAGCGGGTGACCGTGGGGAACAGGCACCTCGTCGTCGAGCTGGGAGCGGCGGCGCGCATCGAGCTCGACCTCGGGATGAAGCGGTTCGTCCACCGGCCTTCCTACGACTTCCCCCCCATGGAGGGGGCATCGAGCTGATCCCGGCCTCCCGCGGCCGCGGCGCCGGATCTCCGTCCCTTGCCCGGGAACAGGGAGTTGCCGGTCGACGGAGCGGTGCCCGGAGGCGAACCGCCGGCCAGTGGCAATTCTCACCAAAAAACCTTCGAGTCTGGAGGGGGGGCGCGGCTCAGTAGGCGCCGTCGTGCCGGGTCCCGAGGTACCCGCCCCAGGCGATGCGCCGGGGTACCGGCGCTTTCAGGTCGATCCGAACCAGGCTGCCGCGCTCACCGGCCTTGCGCAGGGGCACGAACCACTCGAGCAGCCCGTCCCGGTCGGCGTCGGCCACCAGCCCGGCCCCGGAATTGAAGCCGTCGGTCTCGGCGAGGGTATCGATGCGGGCTTCCTCGACGTGCACTGCCTGCATGCGGGATCTGCTCGTTGCTCCGCGGAACAGCCCGGCGTCCGACCGGGTGATGAGGATCTCGTCGCGGCCGTCGGCGTCGAGGTCGACGGCGAGAGGTGAGGCCGGCACCAGATCGCGGACCATCCTCCGCTCCCACAGCTGCGCCCCGGTGCCGCCGTCGAAGACCCGGATTACCGAGGCCGTCCACCGGGGGAAGATCCCCTCCTGCTCGACCTGGACGACGTCGAGATCGCCGTCCCCGTCGAAGTCTCCGATGGCAGGGCTCGACTGCGTCTCTTCGTCGACAGGGGCGTCGAAGCTCCACAACGGCGCCAGGGTGCGGCCCGACAGGGCGATGATGCGGCCGTCGAACGGCACCGCGACCAGGTCGAGGACGCCGTCCCCGTCGAGGTCGGCAAGGGAAGGGGGAGCGATCGCCCCCTTGTACTCGACGAAATCGACGAGGGAGCGGATCCCCGCGAGGCCGCCGGCCAGCACCTCCTGGGCGGCCACGGCCCAGAGAGATCCGGGGAACGTCTCTCCCCCGGTGCCGAAGACGACCCACTCCGCGTCCATTCGCCGCCACAGCAGCGGGGAGCAGTAGGTCTCGCGATGGTCGGGAACCAGCATCCGGTGGATGACGGAGCCGTCCCTGCCGCTGACGACCATCAGGTGGCCGGGGGGACGGCCCTCGTACTTCCCCAGGGCCGAATCCCCGCCGTTGGTCACGACCCAGTCGCCGATGCCGTCCCCGTCGGCGTCGCCGAGCTCGAAGCCGGTGTAGAAGTTGTAGATCCCCTGCTTCTTGCCGTCGCCGCCGAACGGGCGGAAGCGCCACAGCAGCGCCCCCCGGGCCGCGTCGATGGCGCCGAGCTGGCCGTTGCGCCCGGCCACCACCCAGGGGTGCACACCGGAGTCCGCAGAGGTCAGGGGCTGGGGAAGGGCGAACAGCTCCTGCTCGGTATCGACGCGCCAGCGGTGCTCACCGGTGGCGGCGTCGACGGCGACCACGCCGCCGGCGAGGGAATCCTCGCTGCCGAAGGCCATCAGCAGCTCCGGTTTTCCCGCGCTCTCGATCAGGCGGGGAGAGCTGAAGGTGCCGTAGGGAAGCGGCGACTCCCACGCGATCGCGGCGCGCCCCGGATCCCCGGCGAAGGCCGGCGCAAAACAGGGGAAAAGACAGGCCGCCAGCCTGAGGCAGGTTCTGCAGGCTGACCGGGAACCCGAACTCCGGGAACCAGGGATTCCTGCAGTGCTGGAATCTCCCATCGGTTTCCTTTTTGAGATCGGGTCAAAGGTTCGGTCCGCCGGCTTCCCCACCGCCCGAGGCATGGCACCCGGCTCCGGATCGGCCGTCAAACCCGGTGGCTGGCCGGCATGGGAAGGTACTCCCGGACGGGCAAAATGCTGTTGGATTTCCTTCGACATTGGCCATATATTACTTTCATTCAACTCTCTGCACCCGCAGAGGGGTTTTATTTCGGCAGTCGTTCCGCGCTGTTCTGAGTTACATCCCCCCAGTCCATCTCGAAACGTCCTGCTGTAATCACATGCTCCACAGGGAGGGTTTTACCAATGGCGGAACGCCAGTCAGGAACAGTGAAGTGGTTCAACGACGCCAAGGGCTTCGGCTTCATCAGCGTGCAGAACGGGGACGACGTCTTCGTGCACTACAGCGCCATTCAGACGGACGGCTTCAAGTCGCTCGCTGAAGGCCAGCAGGTCGAGTTCGAGGTGGTTCAGGGTCAGAAGGGCCCGGCCGCGGAGAACGTAAGGCCGCTGTAGCACCGACCGCTTCGGAAAAACAGAGGGCGCCGGGGATTTCTCGGCGCCCTCTTTGTATGTACGGGCCCGCCGAAGCCATCAAGGGAAACAAGCCGCTTCCTGAACCGCAGGAGGCCCGACCCGCCAGGCCATGCGGGGGCGGCCCCTTTTCGCATGCACAGCCGGCAATCCCGGCCCCGCTCCGCTCATGCCGCCGCTTCCTCTTTCAGCATGCACATCCGGCATCTCCGGGGCGCACGGCCGGGTGAAGGGGCAGCTCTCCGAAGCAAGCCCGACCTGTCCCTGGCATGGCCGGATTTCCTCCCCGCCTCTACGGTCCGCCAGGCCTGAGGCATTCCCCCTACCCCTTGATCCCGGAGGCGCTGATTCCCTCGATGAACCGCTTCTGCGCCAGGAAGAAGACGGCGATGACCGGCACGATCATTACCGTAGTCAGCGCCATCACCAGGTTCCAGGGGGTCACCTGGGTGCCGGCCCCCCCCATGATCACTCCCGCCTTGGCGATGAAATAGAAGAGCCCGACCGGCATGGTGTAGAGCCTCTCGTCGTGCAGGTAGATGAGGGGGCCGAACAGGTCGTTCCAGCTGGCGAGGAAGGTGAACACCGTGACCGTGAGCAGGACAGGGGTGCTCAGGGGGACGACGACGTGCCAGAGGATGCGCAGCTCGGAGGCGCCGTCCATGCGGGCCGCCTCGATGTATCCGTGCGGAATTGTGAGGAAGAACTGGCGCAGCAGGAAGATCCCGAAGACGTTGGCGCCGAGCCAGTGCGGCACGATCAGCGGGTAGTAGGTGTTCACCCAGCCGATCTGGGCGAAGAACTTGAACAGCGGGATGATCGTCACCTGCCCCGGCAGCATCATCGTCGCCAGCAGGGCGGCGAAGATCGGACCCTTGAAGCGCACGCGGATGAAGACGAAGGCGTAGGCCGCCGCCGAGCAGGAGACCAGGGTCCCGGCAATCGTCATCCCGGTCACGAACACCGAGTTCCACAGGAACCTGCCGAACTCGAACTCCCGGAACACCACGAGGTAGTTGCTCCACTGCGGACTGCCGGGGATCCACTTCATCGGTTCCTGCAGGACTTCGGTGAACGACTTCAGGCTCGTCATCAGCATCCAGGCGAGCGGGAACAGCATCAGCACGGCTCCCCCGACGATGGAGCCGTAGAACAACACCCGCCCCGGCCGCACCCGAACCCGCACCCTGCCCTCACTGTTCATGGTGCACCCACTTGCTGGCGAAGCGGAAGTTGAGCCAGGTAAGGCCGACGGTCACCGCGAACAGGATCCAGGCCATGGCGCTCGCCTGTCCCATGTGGAAGTAGTTGAAAGCCTTCTGGTAGAGGTTGAGCACGTAGAATAGCGTCGACTGCGCCGGCCCCCCGGGGATCTTCCCCTGGGCGGCTCCGAAGGCGTAGGCGAGGTCGAAGACGCGCAGGGCCCCGATGACCCCCATGACCAGGTTGAAGAAGAAGACCGGGGAGATCTGCGGCAGGGTGACGTGGAAGAAGCGCCGCCAGGCCCCGGCCCCGTCGATGGAGGCCGCCTCGTAGAGGGAGCGGGCGACCCCCTGCAGTCCGCCGAGGAAGATCAGCATGGCGTTGCCGAACCCCCACAGGCTGATGAGGATGAGCGTCGGCAGCGCCCAGGCCGAATCGTCGAGCCAGGCGGGCCCGGCGACCCCGGCGCGGGCGAGCAGGGCGTTCAGCATGCCGTACTCGGGGTTGAAGATGAAGACGAAGATCGCCGCCGAGGCCGCCGAGGGAAGGATGGAGGGGACGTAGTAGATCGTCCGGAAGACGCCGCGGAAGCGCATCGGGCAGTTGAGCAGCAGGGCCAACGACAGGGAGGTGACCAGCGCCAGGGGCACCTGGAACGCGGCGAACAGCAGGGTCACCTCGACCGACACCCAGAACGAGGGGTCGTGCCTGAACAGGTAGATGTAGTGGTCGATGCCGACCCACTCGGGCGGGTTCACCACGGTGTAGCGGGTGAAGCTGAGGTAGAGGGAGTAGAGCATCGGGATCAGGGCGAAGGCGAGGAACCCCGCGATCGCCGGTCCCGCCATCAGGTAGAACCAGACCCCGGCGCGGAAGTGTCTCAAAGGGAGCCCCTCACCTGTCGCGGCGGCCCAGGGTCTCGATGAAGCGGTTGGCCGCCTCGGCGGCGCGGCGGCAGGCCTGCTCGGGGGTCAGCTCCCCCTGCAGCATGCGGTCGATCTCCGGCTGGATCACCTCGATGGCGATCTCGATGTAGTCGGGGGAGCGGGGGATCGTCATCGAGTACTTGATCTGCTCGAAGGCCCATTCGACGCTGGGCGGCCTGTCGTTGAGGCGGTCGGGGCCGAGCATCAGCTCCTCGGCGACCGAGCGGCGGGAAGGCAGGCCGCCGGCCCGGACCTCGGCGATGACCCCTTCCCTGGAGGCCAGGTGCTTCACCAGCTCCCAGGCCGCTTCCGGGTGCCGGCAGTTCCTGGTCACGGCAAAGGCGCCGACCGCGATCTCCCCGCCGTGCCTGCGCACCGGTCCCTTCGGCAGCAGGGCGACGTCCCAGTCGAGGTCCCCGGCGCGGTTGTAGATGCGCCAGAAGGTGGTGTGGCCGCCGTAAACCAGCCCCATGCGGCCGCTCGCGAAACGGGTGACGGGGCCGTACCCGGGCCGCGGCGAGATGCCGCTGGTCACCTTGTCGTGGTAGAACTGCACCCCCCGGATCGCCTCGGGAGAGTCGAGGAGACAGCGGGTCATGTCCTCGTTGAACATGCTGCCGCCGGCCTGGCGGACGTAGATCAGCCACTCCCCCCACCAGGAGGTGCTGATGTCCGACCCCCAGATCCGGGCGCCGTCTTCCCGCACCCGCGATATCGCCTCGCCGGCGCGGAAGAAGTCGTCCCAGGTCCAGTCCGGGGTCGGATAGGAGACCCCGGCCTCGTCGAACAGCTTCCGGTTGTAATACAGCATCGACACGTTGATGTGGACGGCGAGGAAATAGAACCTGCCCTTGTGCTGCATCGCGGCGATGACCTCGGGGAAGAAATCGTCGAGATCGATCTCCTCGCGGTCGCGTTCGAAGTAGAAGGTCATGTCGCGCAGGAAGGGGAGCATGTAGGCCACCCAGACGTCGCCGGTGTAGAAGACGTCGGGTGCGTCGCCGGCCGCGGCGAGGGTCTTGAACTTGGTCTGGTACTGGTTGCCGGGGACCCAGACCATGCGCAGGTCGATGCCGGGATGGCGCTCCCGGAAGCCGGCGGCGAGCTCCTCGTAGCTGCTCTTCATGTCGTTGACGGGGATCAGCCAGGAGACCTCGACGCGGCCGTCGCCGGGCTCGAGGGAGCGGGCCCCGGCGTACCAGAAGCCGGCGGCGGAGACGGCGGTGAAGAGCAGGGGACCGAGGCGTTGAACGAGTTTATGCACGGGGAGGTGTCCGGTACTTCCAGGGGCCGGGCCTTTCCCGGCCGGCAGGGCAGGAGACCGCGAGCCACTTGCCCGGACTCCCCCGCGGGGCGAGGTTCACCACCTGCCGGAAGAGCGCACAACAGCCAAAGCATATTATTGCGGTATGTCCAGATCCGACGGATTCCAGGCAACGGCCTCCGCCATCACCCCCGCCATGAAAGGCAGCTGGGAGGAGAACGGGTTTCTCCGCGTCAGGAGCTTCTTCGAGCCGTCCGAGGTCGCCGTGCTGCGCAGGGCGGTCGCCGAGGTGTCCCAGTGGCCAGCGGACGGCGGCGAGTGGCTGCATCATTTCGAGCGGACCGGTTCCGGGGTGCGCCTGTCGAGGTCGGAGAACTTCGTCCCGTTCCAGAAGGACCTGCACGACCTGCTCACCGGGGGCAAGGTCGTCGACTCGGTCTCCGGGCTGATGGGGGAACCTGCGGTCCTCTACAAGGAGAAGATCAACTACAAGTATCCCGGCGGGGGCGGGTACGCCGCCCACCAGGACGCCCCGGCCTACGAGTTCGTCGACTACCACGTCACCTGCCTGATATCGGTCGACCCGGCGACCCCGGAGAACGGCTGCCTGTTCTTCAGCCCGGGGCTGCACCGCCGCGGCTTCGTCGCCCTCGACGAGCACGGCTGCATCGAGGAGGCGGCGGCGGCGCGGATGGAGTGGGTGCCGGTCCCGACCGATCCGGGGGACATCCTGTTCTTCGGCTCGTACGCCCCCCACCACAGCCCGCCGAACAACACCGGCCAGCCGCGCCGGCTGCTCTACGTCACCTACAACGCCCTGTCGGCGGGGGACCTGCGGGAGCGCTACTACGAGGACAAGCTCGCCGCCATGGAGAAGATGAGGGAGAATCCCGAGGAAGCCGGGATGATCAGCAAGATCAGGCACTTTCGAGGAAGGACGGTACTGTGAACGACCCGGGACGCATCGATCGATCTCTGAGCGCAGACCTGCGGGCGGCCCCCTCGGCAGGGCGCAAAACCGACCTGCTCTTCGCCTACATGGAGCAGAAGGGGGGGATCTATTACGACCGCAGCGTCACCCAGCTCGAGCACGCCCTGCAGTGCGCCCGCCTGGCGCGCCGGGAAGACTCTGCCGGGGAGGTGGTGACCGCGGCCCTGCTCCACGACATCGGGCATTTCCTGCTCGACGAGCACGACGAGACCTCGGACTTCCAGCACGACGACCTCGAGCACGAGGTCATCGGGGCCGACTACATGGAGGCACTCCTTCCCGGTTCCATCGTCGAGCCGATCCGCCTGCACGTGCCTGCAAAGAGATACCTGTGCGCGGTCGAGCCGGAGTACCGGGACGGCCTGTCCGCCGGATCGAAGAAGAGCCTCGAGCTGCAGGGGGGGCCGATGTCGGACGAGGAGCGGCGGGAGTTCGCCCGCCATCCGCACCTCGACACCGCGGTGCGGCTGCGCCGTTGGGACGACCTGTCGAAGGTCGAAGACCTCGAAACGCCGCCCCTGGAGGCGTACCGGGCCGACGTGGAGGCGAGCTTCGAGGCGGCCGGCACATCCGGCTGACCGGTCCGCCGGATCGCCTGCTCGGGGGCGGGTGGGTTAAAGGGCGATCCAGCGACCGATCTCGCCCCACCATCGCCGCAGCTGACCTGCTCCGCCAACGCCAACAGTAGGAGGGAAGCCATGTCACCGAAGAAGACCGCCATCTCCCCTGACCTGGTGCACCAGTTCGTCAACGACGCCCACGGCGACCTCGACAGCGTCGGGAAGCTGCTTGCGCGGGAACCGGCCCTGGTCAACTCCTCCTGGGACTGGGGAGGCGGCGACTGGGAGACCGGACTGGGAGCCGCCGCCCACATGGGCCGCCGGGACATCGCCGAGCTCCTGCTGGGCAAGGGGGCGCGCATCGACCTGTTCGCCGCGGCCATGCTCGGCAAGCTCGAGATCGTGCAGGCGGTGGTGGCCGACAACCCCGCGGTCGTCGACGAGAAAGGCCCGCACGGGATCGCCCTGATGACCCATGCCAGGAAGGGGGGAAAGGAAGCGGCTGAAGTTGTGAAGTTCCTGCAGTCGGTCGCCGGGCCGGCGAAGAAACCGAAAGCCAGGGCCGGAAAGGCCGGGGCGAAGAAGAAAACCGCCGCGAAGAAAAAGGCGTAACGGAGAGAAAGGAACCGGTATGGAGAAGCTGCGGGTCGGAGTGATCGGTTGCGGCACCATGGGGAAGGGCCATCTCGAGGCCTACGGCCGCCTGCCGGAGACCGTCGAGGTCGCGGCCCTGTGCGACATCAGGGAGGAGGCGCTCGCCGCCGCCGGGCAGCTCTTCCCGGCAGCGCGCACCGCCGCGGATTTCCGCGGGCTGCTCGAGCCGGGGGACCTCGACCTCGTCAGCGTCGTAACCATGCCGCAGACGCACTGCGAGATCGCGGTCGCGGCGCTGGAAGCCGGGGCCCACGTCCTGTGCGAGAAGCCGTTCGCGATGAACGTCGCCGAGGCGGACCGGATGCTGGCGGCCGCGGAGCGGGGCGGGCGCATGATCCAGATCGGCACCAACATGCGCCACATGCTGGAAGCCGGCCTTCTCAGGGAGCTGGTGGCCTCGGGGAAGCTCGGAAAGCCCACCTACATCCGCGCCTGGACCTACTACCCGGACATTCCCTGGTGGGGCCCGCATCACATCAGGGAGATCTCCGCGGGCGGAGCCCTGGCAGCGACGGCGATCCACATCGCCGACGTGGCCCTGTGGGTCGCCGGAAGTCCCGGCCTGGTCTCCGTGTCCGGGTCGACCCACCGGCTGTTTCCGCACAAGCGGGCCGAGACCGCGCCGGACGCGGAGGAGCGGGACCGGTACGACGTCGAGGACATCGCCGCCGCCCACATCCGCCTCGATACCGGCGCCACCTTCGTCCTCGAAGGCACCTGGGCCCACGACCGGCTGGAGGCCCACTACAGCTTCGAGATGATCTGCGAGCGCGGCACCGTCTGCTTCAGTCCGCTGTCGGTGCTGATGGACGAGGGCGGGGAGATCGTCGACCGCACGCCCACCGGCTACGCCGGGCCGGAACAGCGGCATTCCTGGGGGGACAGCGTGAACCGGGAGGTCTCCCGGTTCGTCACCTCCATCCGCGAGGGAACCGAGCCGTCGCAGACCCGGCGAGAGATCCGCAACCTGCAGCTGATCCAGGATTCCGTGTACGAGTCGTCGCGAACCGGCCGCGAGGTCCGGCTCGACCGATAACATCGCGGCTGGCTGCCCGGGCAGGGGCCGCGTCGTTCCGACTGGAATTCCGGCCGGTGGCCCGGGGCCGGGGGGAGGGTGTCGCGCTCTGCCCGCCGGCCCCGGTATCCTCGTGGGGTTACTCTTCCGGGACCGTCAGCTCGATCTCGAGACTCCGGGTGCCCTCGATATACAGACCCACCTCCTGCTCGGTGGAAACAGTCGGCGGGGGGCCTTCGGGAGGAAAGAAGCCCCCGAAAAACGGGATGTCGCCCAGTCCGAGGTCGGGAACATCCCCGGGAGCTTCTCCGGGATCATCCCCCTCGGAACCGTCCCCCTCGGGCGGGGGTTCGGGGATTTCCGGGGGAGGGGGCGGCGCCGAAAACGTCAGGCGCGCCTTCAGGACGATGTTCTCGTCCGGCTCGTTCAGGCGCGCGAAGACCTCCTCGAGCTTCTCATCGCCTCCACCGAATCCCGGCGGTCCGAAGAACCCGAAATCGTCTCCGGTGTCCACCAGGTTGGCCGCGGAAGCGACCTCGAGCAGGTAGATGCCCGGGGGGATCGTATCCGGTACGGCGAGCTCCAGCCCGACTTCCCGGTCGGCGCGCCGCCCCACCCGCAGCGAAGCGGTAATCGGCAGCGTGCTCCCGAGACTGATCACGGTATCCGCCGAGACCTCCACGACCTGGGCGAAGCGGGGCTCCGGGATCATTTCGACGTGAACCTCGGCCTCGCTGACCTGAAGGGCGTAATCGTTCCTCGTCATCAGCTCCGTCAGGGCGAACGACAGGTCCCCGGAAGCCGTGCCGATCAGGGAGTGAAGCCTTCCATCCGGCTCTGCGTACAGGCGGGTGCGGGAAAGCACCGAGTCGGTGCCGGCAAAGGAGAAATTCGTCGAAACACGGACGCTGTGGTCGGGGTCGTTGTCGACCCGGTTGTTCAACGGGCTGAATGAAGCAGAGGTGGCGATACTGAGCGTGGTGTACGAGTCGAGACCGACGGTGGGCATATGGTGGGTCAACTCGAGCTCGCTCCCGGACGGGAACGTGTACCTGCTTCGGATCGGAACCAGTGCCGGTTCCTCCTCGAGCACTCCGCGAATCGCGGGCAACCGGTCTTCGGTGATGACGCCCCGCACCGTCGGGTTCAGGGTCGCGAACTTGAAGGGAGCAGAGAGATTGGAGATTTCACCCAGAACCTTTGCCTCGATAATGGGAAGCGCGACCGGCCCGAGGCTTTCGAAGGGGTGCCCGAATCCGAATATCCGGTTTCCGTCGACGTAGGATATGGTTCCGACCGCGCCTCCGGTGATTTCACCCAGCAGCAGACCGACCGCCAGCGGCCTGCCGGCCTCGAAGCTCTCCTGGCGCTCCTGGGTCAGGCCCGCGGAGACGGCTTCACCAAAAGGAAACGAACCCCCTCCTGACAGCTGCGGACCGTTGAGTCCCGTGATCACCAGGGGGATTTCCAGAGGGGTGATGCGGGCTCCGTCCCACGTGGCCGCGGGTTTGGCCGCTGGCAATGTTCCCCGTGAGCCGATAACCCATTCTATGGGGGTGGCGAAGAAGTAGAATGGCGGGTTGTCCTGGGCGGTGTATCCATAGGCGATGGCCCCCATGGTGCCCTGCTCGGAAAAGATGGGGGAGCCGCTCATGCCCCGGGCGATGCCCCCGAGCTGGAGCAGCACCGGATCGGAGGATTCCACCATGATTACGGGCATGGGCGGCAGGAAGTCGTCGACCACCTCGACGAAGAGCATCTCGAGGTCGGCGAGCTCGCCGTTGGCGAACTCGGTCCGCATGTACAGGGGGGTGCCCGGGGACAGGGTGCGGACCGAGTCGATCGGCACGACGGCGGAAAGATCCCAGGGCATCAGTTCCCCGCTCGGACGCAGAACCGTTTCTACCGGAGCGGCGGGGGGAGCGTCGTCGTCTCCACAGGACCAGAGGGAAACCGCGAGCGCGAGCAACGCCAGTCGAATCGTCATCTGTTCTCCTTTGTCAGTCCGGGGGTGGGGGTTCCCGTCCGTTCCGGGGTGCCGCCTGGATGAATCCCATGAGTCCTCAGACGGGATTGGAACGGGACCAGAATCTATGGGGCGATCTCCATTCTGCCACTTTGGGGACCCCGGTTCCCTTCACCTGGTTCCTGTCTTTGCGGCTGGGTAAACGGAGGCTCATTTGACTGGGCGAATCGCGGGGGCGGTGCTGGCATTCGCGTGGCTCGGCTGGAACCTGCCGGTCCCCGGGGGAACCGGCCATGCGGACGAGCAGGGCCGGACCGGCCGCGTCCCCGGGGAAGCGCGAGCCGCGGACGCAGCCGGCCGGACCCACCCTGTCCTGGCCGCCGCCGGCAGCCGCACTGAGGCACGTGGAGGTCGGGCTGCGATCTGGGAGGTCCAGGGGGCGGGCCACGTCTCTCCGCACCTCGGGGCCAGGGTGCGGACCTCGGGAATCGTGACAGCGGTGGCGAAAAACGGCTTCTACCTGCAGGACCCCGCCGGCGACGGCGACGACCGCACCTCCGACGGCATCTTCGTCTACACGCGGAAGAAACCCGGGGTCGCCGCCGGGGACGCGGTCTCGGTCTCCGGCAAGGTCGGGGAGTACGTTCCCGGCGGGGCCCGCACCGACAACCTGTCCGTCACCCAGATCGGCGGGTCTCCGTCGGTCGCGGTGATCTCGTCGGGGAACCCGCTGCCGCCCCCCGTCGTGGTCGGGGCTTCCGGCCGCCGGCCTCCTGCCGGGATCATCGACGACGACCGCTTCACCCGCTTCGACCCGGAATCCGACGGCATCGACTTCCTCGAGAGCCTCGAAAGCATGCGGGTTGCCATCGCCGCCGCCCGCGCCCTGGCCCCGACCACCCGCTTCGGCGAGATCTACGTCGTCGCCGACCTCGGAGCCGGCGCCAGCGGCATCAACTCCCGCGGCGGCCTGACCCTTTCCCCGGGGGACTTCAATCCGGAGCGCCTGCAGATCGACGACAGCCTGATGCCGGGGTCGATGCCGGAGGTCGACACCGGCGACCGGCTCGGGGACGTCACCGGGGTGGTCGGCTACCGGTTCGGCAACTTCGAGGTGCTGCCCGCGGCGGCGCCCACCCCGGTCTCGGGCTCACTGGAACCGGAGAAAACCGCCCTGGAAAGGGACGCCGGACACCTGCTGGTCGCCTCCTTCAACCTGCTCAACCTCGATCCCAACGACGGGGACGGGGACGCCGACGTCGCGGACGGGCGCTTCGCCGCCCTCGCCGCGCAGATCGTCGAGGGGCTGAACAGCCCGGACATCCTCGCCCTGCAGGAGGTGCAGGACGACAGCGGCTCGGACGACGACGGAACCACCGCGGCCGGGCGCACCCTGCGGACCCTGACCGAGGCCATCGCCGGGGCCGGGGGGCCGGCCTATTCGGCGATCGACAACCCCCCGGCCGACGGGAAGGACGGCGGCCAGCCGGGCGGCAACATCCGCGTCGCCTTTCTCTACAATTCCCAAAGGGTGGAGCTGGCGGGTCGGCCCCTGCGCCTCGAGGACGGCGACGGCGAGGATGCCTTCGAGAACGCGCGCAAGCCCCTGCAGGCCAGCTTCGAGTTCGATGGCGAGCGGATCGTCCTTATAAACAACCACTTCACCTCCAGGGGGGGCTCGTCGCCGCTGTTCGGGAGGCTGCAGCCGCCCGCCATCGGGGGACTGGAAAAGCGCGAAGCCCAGGCCGCCTTCCTCAAAGCCCACGTCGACGGCCTGCTGGCGGCCGACCCGGAGGCGAGGATCCTCCTGCTGGGGGACTTCAACGAGTTCCGGTTCGGCGCTCCCATGGCGATCCTGGAAGGCGCATACGGCGGCGGACCGCAGGTCCTGTTCAATCTCGCCGACCGCCTGCCGGCCGCCGAGCGCTACTCCTACATCTTCGAGGGAAACTCCCAGGAGCTCGATCACATGCTGGTCAGCCGCGCCCTGCACGACCTCGGGCCGCGGTTCGAGGTCGTCCACCTCAACTGCGAGTTCTCCGGGGCCCCCAGCGACCACGACCCCCTGCTCGCCCGCCTGCGCCTCCGTTGAGGTCGCCCCCGTCCCGGGACGCCGCCTCGGGTCCTTACTCCAGGTAGAGGAGCTTTCGCGTCTGCACTCCGCCGGGGTACTGCAGGTGCGCCAGGTAGACCCCCGAGGCCACCGGGGCTCCCTGACGGTCGCGGGCGTCCCAGGCGGCCCGATATGAGCCGGGAGCCTGGGCTTCGTCCACCAGGGTCCGAACCAATTGGCCGAGGACGCTGTAGATCTCCAGCCGCACCGGGCCGGGGGCGGCCAGGCGGTAGGGGATCTGCGTGGAGCTGTTGAAGGGGTTGGGAAAGCCGGGCTCCAGGCCGCTGGCGGCCGGCAGATGAAGAGCGGCATCCTGCCCGCCCGCAGCCGGGGCGCTTTCACCCGCGAGTTGCTGCACCTCGGAGGGCGACAACGCCCGGCCGTAAATCCTCAGGTCGTCCAGAATACCCCTGAGAACCTGGCTGGAGTCGAACCCCCCACCCAGCCTGTCCTGGTCCTGGCCGAGGATGAGCCCTCCGGCATCGATCGCCAGCTTTTCGTACTCCAGGTACCCGCATTGATCCAGATACCCGGCGCCGTCAATGAAGAAGTCGGTGTTGCCCTCCGAGGCATTGCGGACCACGGCGAAGTGATGCCAGGCGCCGTCGTCGATCGGCCGCACGTCGACGTCGCACCAGAGCTGGTCCTGTCCGACCCTGCCATGCGAGTAGTAGCGGAACCGGCTTTCGCTGATGAAAAAGACGATGTGCTCGTTGTCGTTGCTCTGGTTTGCGCCGCTGAGGACGGCTTGCGCTCCGGACTTGGAGGTTTTCAGCCAGAAGGAGATGGTGACGTCGAACAGGCCGTCGAGAACCTCGTTCGGGAGGTCGATGCGGTGGTCGCTTCCGGAGAAGAGCACCGCGCCGTCCTCCTTGCCGAAGCGGTCCTGCGTTGGAACGGGGCCGGCCATGGCGCCGTGGTAACCGTTGCCGCTGGCGTCGCGGGCATCCCCGTCGAGCGGGTAGTGGGCAACCAGCCCTGGCTTTTCCGGCGACGCCTCTTCTGTCTCCGTCCCGGCCGGCGCTCTTTCACCCGCGAGTTCCTGCACCTCGGCGGCCGACAGCGTCCTGGCGTACACCCTGAGGTCGTCGAGCGAACCCCTGAGAACCTGGCTGGCGTCGAACCTTCCGCCCAGCCTGTCCTGCTCCTGGCCGAGGATCAGCCCACCCGCATCGATATCGAGGCTCCCGTACTCCAGGTGCCCGCAGCGATCCGGATAGCCGACTCCATCGACGAAGAAGTCGGCGTTGCCCTCCGAAGTGTTGCGGACCACGGCGAAGTGGTGCCAGGCGCCGTCGTTGATCCGGGGGATGTCGACGTCGCAATCAGGCAGGTCCGGGTCGGCCCTGCCATGCGAGAAGAAGCGGAACTGGCTCTCGTTATTCAAGAAGACGATGTGCTCGTTGTCGTTGCTCTGGTTGGCGCCGCTGAGGATGGCTTGCGCTCCGGACTTGGTGGTCTTCAGCCAGAAGGAGACGGTGACGTCGAACAGGCCGTCGAGAACTTGGTGCGGGAGGTCGATGCGGTGGTCGCTTCCGGAGAAGAGAACGGCGCCGTCTTCGCTGCCGAAGCGGTCCCGCGCGGGCACGGGGCCCCTCATGGTCCCGTGGTAGCCGTTGCCGCTGGCGTCGCGGGCATCCCCGTCGAGCGGGTAGTGGGCAACCAGCCCGGTCTGTTCCGGCGGCAGTTCGGCTGTTGCGGGTCCCAGCGGCTGGATGGCCGCAACCCGCACACCCCCTCCGAGGGTCAGCTCCACAAGCTGCCGGCGCCCTTCGTTCAGGGGTATGCTCGTCCACCTGCCCACCACCTCCCCGTCCCTGTTGCGGGCGCGGGCGTGGTAGAAGCCGGACACCCTCCTGTCGCCGGATATGGTCAGTTCCCCGTAGCCGTTCCGGTCGGTGACCGCGCTCCAGGCGTAGTCGGGGCGGCGGCCGGCGATGGCGCGGGTGAACTCGAGGATCAGTCCGGCGGCCCCTTCGCCGATGATCCTCGCCTCGACTTTGGTTCTGCTGTCACGGCGAGGCGGCACCGTCACGGGCGGGGGGGAAACCGCGCTTGTCCGGGGATTCCAGACCGGCTCCCTGTGGCCCCATGTGTCGCGGGCATGGGTGATCCGGGCGATGCGCTCCGAGGCCAGTTCCAGCAAATAGATATCTGAAGCGCCTTCGCGATTGGAAGAAAAAGCGATGAAGGCCTGGTCCGGCGACCAGGACGGATACGCTACGTGGGAGTAGCCGCGGGTGATCCGGCGGGCGGCGCCCTGTTGCAGGTCGAGGATGGCGAGCTCCCCGTCGGCGGAATAGGCGATGCGGCCACCTTCGGGAGACCACGCGGGGTACCCTTCCCATTCGGGGGCGTCGGAGAGCACGGAGATCACTCCGGTGAGGGGATCGACGGACCGGATGTCCCCTTCCTGGGAGAAGGCGATGCGCCCCCCGTCGGGCGACCAGCTCGGGCGCGAAACCGACGCTCCGCGGGTCAGTCGAACCGGGTCGCCCCCCGTGGCGGGAACCAGGTACAGGTCCCCCTCACCGGTGCGGTCCGAAACGAAGGCTATCCGCCTGCCGTCGGGCGACCAGGCGGGCTGGTTGTCCGCCCCGCGGTGGTCGGTCAAGGCCCGGAGCCCGGCGGGGGCCCCGTCAGCCCCGAAATAGAACAGGTAAATCTCCAGATTCGAGGTGAAGCGGTTGGACACCGCGGCCAGGGTCCGGCCGTCGGGGGACCAGGAAGGATCCCAGAGTTTCCAGTCGACGTGGGGGACAACCTGCTTTGCCTCGCCGTCCTCGATGGCGTAGATCCCCTGCCAGCCGTCGGGACGTGAGGTGAAGGTGAGCCCCTCTGCCCCGGAACCGGCAAGGGATTCAGCACTGTCCGGGGCGGCGGGGTCGAGGCTGTCAGGCGGTTCGCTCGTCAGGCGGAAACCGTCCACGGCCATCACCGCCCAGGAAGCTGCCGCATCGGCGTCCTCTACCCGGACGTAGACCTCCACCCCGGCGAGGTCCTCGAGGCTCCAGCGGTGCAGCCTGAAGGGGTTCTGGCAGGGAAGCAGCTGTTTCCGAAGCTCCTCGTGGTCGGAAGCTCTTCTGAGCGAGATGTGGCTGAGGCCGTTGTCGCAGGAGGGGCCGTTGAAACCGGAGATCCTGAACTCGAGGAATCCCCCCGGCGCGGTGAAGACCGCGGAGGTGAGAACTCCGGTGTCGCGCTCGCCGTTGCCGTTCTTGCAGCCGCCGTTGCCCGGCCAGATCTCGTTGCAGGTGCTGGCGTAGAAGCGGCCGCTCTTGCCGGGATGATCGAACTCGACGACGTCCCAGCCCTGGCCGCCGGAAACCGTCCAGGAGTTGAAATTCCCGAGTTCGAAACCGCCGTTGCCGCCGGGAAAGTCTTCCTCCGCCGCTGCCCCGGCCGAAAAGAGGGCGCTTGCGGCGACAGCGCGAAACAACCGGTTCCCCAAGTCCAATTTCAGGACCCCTTTCGATGATCTGCCAGCTCTCGGGACACCCGCCCGGACGTGCAGCAGATTTGCTCAAGGCACCCTGTTCCCCGGCGCTAATATCAAAAAAAGGGCCCCGCAGTCCTACCCGGACCTCGAGGAGTTCCGGCTTGCCTGCACACCTCTGGGGGGCGCCCGGCCCGGCCCCGCCGGGTTGGTTCTCCGGTGCCAGTTTGCCGGACCGACTGAACTGCACCAGAAACCCTCCACGTCCGAACCCCCGAGGCCGTATCCGGAGGTTCCTACCCGCGCGGCGCCCTCAGCTCGACCCGGCGCAGGAACTGCAGCTCCACCGGTCCGAGCAGGCCGGAGACCGTCTGGCCCGTCAGCACGTGCCGGGTCGGGTAGCTGCTCATGTGGTTGGCGAGGGTGTTGACCACCTTCACCTCGATCCCGTTGGCTCCCTCGCGGACCAGACCGGTGACGTCGAGGCGGTAGGGGCGCGCCATCAGCACCCCGGCGGCTTCCCCGTTCACCGAGACGTCGGCGATGATGCCGGCGCGGCCGAGGTCGAGGCGGACGGCGCCGTCGAGATGCCTGGCTTCGAGGACAGCCGTGGTGGAGTACACCGCGGCGCCCGAGTACTCGCTCAGCCCGTAACTGCACCAGTCGCCGGTCGGACAGCTGCCCGGACCGCAGCGGAAAGCCACGGGCGCGGCGAACACGGCGCCGCCGTAGCGGCTCTCCGCCATCTCCACCCGTACGGCGACCTGCGACGGCAGGGGCCGCGGCGCCGCCAGGGTCACCTCGACGGCTGCGGGGCGCCGCTCCCGCGGGTTGCAGTCGACGGCCCGGGTGCAGACCGGTTCGCCGTCGACCCAGACCTCGAGGCGGCGGCCGTACAGCTGCATCTGCATGCCGGCGAGCCCGGGCGGGGCATCGAAGCGGAACCAGCCGGCGCGGCGCGCCCCGGGGGTGACGTCGAACAGCAGGGGGGGCGGATCGCGGAACCACCTGAGCAGCGGGACGTACGGGTCGCCGGGCGGGGGGTGCCCGGGGGTTGAGAAGGCGGCCCAGGCCCGCACCCGGGCGCCGCCCGGCTGCAGGATGCGCAGCACCACCTCGTTGCGGCCGGCCTGCAGCCGCACCGGCCCGGAGCTTGCCGGCTCCCGGACATCCGCCAGCACCGGGTCCCCGTTCACCCAGGCGGAAGCGGTGAAATCGGACCCAGCCCCGGCGTGCAGCTGCCAGTTGCCGGCTGCGTCCGCGTCGACAATGGCGGCGAACCAGCGCACGGCATCGGTTTCACCGGGAACCGCCCCGCAATGGAGAAACTCGTCCGAAACCCCCGCGAGGCCGCCGAACTCGCCGCCGGACTCAGGGGTTCCGAACTGTTCGCTGACCTCGACAGGGGACCAGCCGTACTCCTGCGCCCCCCGAAAGCGCGCCGAAGGGTCGAAGCCTTCGGACGTCACCTGCCGCAGGACCTCCTCCGGTTCGGAGGCGGCGCGGAACGGCCCGAGGGTCCACCAGAAGGGACCGCAGGTGAAGGCCGCCTGCGTCCACTCGCCGTCGTCGAAACCGGGCTGCGTCCAGCTCGCCGCGTCCTCGGCGGCGGTCTCCTCGCGATACCTGAAACGGCGGGCCTCGGGGCCGATCACCCGGTCGGAGGCGGGGTACCGGTAGTCGCCCCACCGGTTGTCGAGCAGCGGCTCGAGGCGGAAGTCCCAGGGGCGGTCCAGGCGGATGGCGGGCGGCGGGGCCTCGACCTCGGCATCCGCCCTCAGGAGTGAGCCGCCGTCCTGGATGCGGACCTCCGCCCGTCCCCCGGCGCCGCTGAGCCCCTCGACGCGGACCTCGGTATCGGCGGCAGCGACCCGGGTGACGGTGTCGAGGTTGTCCCGGCTGATTCCGGGACGCTCGCCCCCCTCCTCCAGCGACACCACCGCGGTCTCGAACGGCCCCATGTCGAGGGAGAGGAGGGTGCGGCTGCCGCGGCGCTCGAAGCGGTGCAAGGGCCGGACCGTTCCGGTCGCCGGGTCCCAGATGCGGGGCTCGCCGCTGGAGCGGAGGCTGCAGTCGATCCGCCTTTCCTTCTCGCTGGCGTTGAAGAGGAGGTAGACGTCCTCTCCGCCGGGAAGGCGCTGGTGGGTGTGGAACAGGTCGGGCTGCCGGCAGGAGACGTCGAGGTCGACGAGCTCCCGCAGGCGGGCGACGACGCCGTCGGAACGGCCCGGCACGAAGACGCCCCGGCCGCCCCCCGGGTGCTCCCGCACCGCGTCCGTCCGGAACTGGTCCGCCCCGGGGCCGAAGGTCTCGGCGAGCAGCCGCTGCAGCACCGGGTCGCCGCGCCCCGCCTCGGGCGAGGCGGTGGGAAGCCGGCCGAGGGCGACGACGGTCCCGCCGGACCGGCAGTGATCGCGCAGCTTGCGCAGCACCCCCCGGGGTATCGCCGCGAGCGGCGGCAGCACCACCGCGGGGAAGCCGATACCGGCGATCGTCAGCCGTCCCCTGCCGCATCCGGCGCCCGCGACCGAGGCCTCGTCGACGAAGTCGAAGTCGATGCCGGAGTAGTAGACGGCCCTGGCGAGGTCCATGCAGGCCGCGGCGGCCTCGCGGGCTTCGCTGCTGAAGCGGCCGCCCCCGGTCCAGCCGGCGTGCATGGTGGTCAGGGGGTAGAGCAGGGCGACGTCGGCGACGTGGACGCCCTGGCTCATGGCCCAGCTCAGGCGGCGCACGAGGTCGGCGAAGCGGCGCCAGTAGCTCCAGTACGGCTGGTGGAAATGGATGGCCGGGGGCACCCATTCGTACCAGCCGCCGAGCAGGGAGTAGAGACCGCCGTGGCGGTTGTAGAGGTTGATGCCGAAGGCGTAGTTGGCCCCGGTGAAGGCGAGGTTCTGCTCCTGCGTCACCCCCCATCCCGAGTTCCAGTAGCCGCAGACCATCGCCTGCTCGCGCCGGTTCAGGTGGGCGATGGAGCTGGAGAACTTCGAGTCGAGGAAGCGGCGCCGGTGCACCTCGCAGTCGCGCGGGTCCTCGTTCCCGGTGACGTCGAAGTGGCGCATCATGCGGAAGAAGTCGCCGTAGTGGAAGGTCTGTTCTATCGGGTCTTCCCGGCCCCAGGTGGCTATGGTGGTGTAGCGCATGCCGCGGTCGTGCAGGCGGTCGGCGACGCGGCGGTAGAAGCTCTCGTCGAGCAGGTCGACCATGGTTGCGAGGTAGTCGCAGCGGATGCGCTCGGTCTCCCTGCCGATGTCGAGGAAGAGGCCGGCCAGCAGCGGCAGGGGGTCGTATCCCTTTTGCGCCCGCAGCCGCTCGACTACCCCGCCGGAGTAGAGGATGTTGCCGTTGAGGACGTACATCTCGTCGGGGCCGTAGGCCTGCAGGGTGCTGCCGACGTGGCCGGGCAGCTCGCGCTCGTAGCGCCCCAGCAGCAACTCGATCCAGCGGTCGGCCACGGCGGGGTTGAGGTAGTCGAGGTCGTGGGGTTGGGCGGTCACCACCGCGACGATCCAGTCGTCGTGACCGGGGGGCAGCCAGCGCAGCCGGTTGCCGCTGCAGGCCTGTTCGAGGGGAACCCGGGTCCCCTGATCGATACCCCCGCCGGCCGGACGGTACGCCGCGGCGTGCAGGATCTCCTCGTCCACGGGTACCTCGATCTGCACCGGCCCGCGCGGCTCGGAGTGCTGGATCTTCTCCCAGTCCTGCACCCCTTCCCGCTCCGGACCGCCGATGGTGGTGCGCTTCTCGTACAGGACGAGGCGCCGGCCGCCGAACTCCGGGCGGGGGCCGAGGCTCTCCTCGCGCACCCGCGACTGGAACTCGCCGTGGGCGGTCCAGTCGGAGAACCAGGAGATCAGCCCGAGGCGCTCGTGCTCGTCGAGGGAGAACCGGGTGAGGTCCCACCATTCCTCCGACCAGTAGGGAGGGTCGGAGCGCAGCGGCTCGCCGCCGACCCAGCGCGGGTAGAACCAGGTGCCGCTGACGCCCTGCTCCTTCAGCGATTCGAGCTGCTCCCTCAACCTGGCGCGGTCGAGGCGGGCGGCCTCCCACCACCAGCAGTCGACCGGGCCGTAGCGGGCGGGGGGATCGCGGAACTGCCGTTCGACCTCGGCGAGGGAAATCGGTTCTGACACCGGTGGGCTCCTGCGGTTGGGGTGGCGCCCCCGGATTAAAGCCGAGGCGGGGGCGCCCGGTCAAGGGAACGCGGCGGTAGCGCCGGCAGGGGAATGACAGTTGTTTACCTCCCTGCAGACGGAACCGACAGACCATCACCTTTCGCAAGGAGACGCCGCATGGCTGGCAACGGAAAAGTCCAGGTGCAGATGATCGGCTTCGCCACCCTCAAGCTGACCTCGCCGGAGGGCAAGGTGCTGCTCGTCGATCCCTGGCTCACCGGCAACCCCTTCTTCCCCGACGGCAACCCCGCGGTGCCCGACAAGTACAAGCAGGACGTCGGCGCCTTCGGCAACGTCGACATCATCCTGCAGACCCACGCCCACTTCGACCACCTCAACCTCGGCGACATCGCCGCCCTGTCCGAGCGCTTCGACCCGATCATCCTGACCCCGGTGGAGACGGCGGTCTACATCCGCGAGCACACCGGGCTGGAGAACTTCTGCAACAACGGCTGGGGGATGAACCGCGGACCGCTGCCGCCGATCGACGGCATCTCGGTTTCCGGCGTCCACTGCGAGCACACCTCCTCGGAGATCGTCCCGCTCGAGGACGGCCGCCTCAAGGGCCACGACGTCGGCGACCCGATCGGCTTCGTCGTCGAGTTCGAGAACGGCTTCAAGGTCTACATATCCTCCGACACCGGCCTGTGCGCCGACCTCAAGCTGGTGATCGGCGAATACTACAGGCCCGACCTCGCGGTCCTCAACATCTGCGGCGGGGGCTTCACGGTCGGGGGGGACAGCGCCGGGTACGCCGTCGGCATGATCAGCCCGAAATACGTCATCCCCGCGCACTACGGGGTCTTCGACACCATGGACCAGACTCCGGATGCTTTCCTCGAGGCGCTGAAGAAGCACGCTCCGCAGGTGGAAGCGATCGTGCTCGAGCCGGAAGAGACGGCGGAGTTCTGAGCGCCTCGCGCCCGGGCATGTAACAGGGAGATGTACTCATGAGCCTGCGGGAGCCGAGCTTCAGCATCGGCGTCGAGGAGGAGTACCTGCTGGTCGAAATGGATTCCCGGAACCTGGTCAGCGAACCGGCCCCGGACCTGATCACCGAGTTCGAGAGCCGCCTTTCGGGGCACTTCAGCCCGGAGTTCCTGCGTCCCCAGATCGAGATCGGGACCTCCGTCTGCGGATCGATCCGGGAAGTCGGGAAGGAACTGAAGCACCTGCGGGGCACCGTTGCCCGGATCGCCGGCCGCCACGGACTCGCCCCGATAGCCGCCTCCACGCACCCCTTCGCCCACTGGAGGGACCAGAAATACACCGACAAGCCGCGCTACCAGATCCTGCAGAAGGACCTCCAGGTCGTTGCCCAGCGCCTGCTCATCTGCGGCATGCACGTCCACGTCGGCATCGAGGACGAGGACCTGCGCATCGACACCCTCAACCAGGTATCCTACTTCCTGCCGCACCTGCTGGCGCTGAGCACCTCCTCCCCGTTCTGGGAGGGGACCGAGACCGGCCTGCAGTCCTACCGGCTCTGCGTTTTCGACGAGCTGCCGCGCACCGGGCTGCCGGAGCGCTTCGAGAGCTACGGGGAGTTCAGGCGGGCCGTCGGCCTGATGGTCTCGGCCGGCCTGATCGAGGACGCGACGAAGCTGTGGTGGGACGTGCGTCCGAGCGAGCGTTTCCCCACCGTCGAAATGCGCATCACCGATGTCTGCACGAGGCTGGAGGATTCACTCTGCTGCGCCGCCCTGTTCCGCTGCATCTGCCGCATGCTGTACAGGCTCCGCCGCGACAACCAGCGCTGGCGGATCTACTCCCCTTTCCTGGTCGAGGAGAACCGCTGGCGCGCGCAGCGCTACGGCCTGGACGAGGGCATGGTCGACTTTGGCCGCGGCGAGATCGTGGGGTACTCGCAGCTGATCGACGAGCTCCTCGGCCTCGTTCGCGAAGACGCCGAACAGTTCGGGTGCGTCGCCGAGGTGGAACACGCGCGCACCATCGTCGAGCGGGGAACCAGCTCGCACCTGCAGAGGGAGGTCTTCCGGAAAGCCCTTCAGTCCGGCGCGTCCCGGGAGGAAGCCCTCCGGGCGGTGGTCGACTTCCTGATCGAGGGTACCGTGGAGGGCGTGTAATTGACCTGGTTAGTTGACCAGGTTTAATTCCTTCCGGATTCCAAAACGGAAACCCTCCCAAGTGGAAGGAAAGTCGACGATGAAAACCATGGGTATCTCCGAGTTCAAGGCGAAGTGCATCGAAGAGCTGAAGACCGTTCACGAAACGGGAGAAACTCTCGTCGTCACTTTGCGGAAGCGTCCCATTGCGACAGTCGATCCCTATCGGGAGACTCCACGCAAGCGGGAGCTGGGGAGCCTGCGCGGGCGCATGACCATCCAGGGCGACATCGTCAACTGCGACTTTTCCGGGCACTGGGAGTGGGAAGGTTGAACTTCCTCCTGGATACCCATGTCTGGGTCTGGACCCAGGAGTCGTCCGAAACTCTGGGGCCCGGAACAAGGAGCGCGCTCGCTGACGAGGAAAACAGCCTTTTCGTTTCCCCGGTGTCATCCCTTGAACTCGCGCAACTCGCCTGGGCGGGGCGTCTGACTCTGGCGGGGCGCCTGCAGACGTGGATCTCGGAGTCGTTGCAGGGGTTGCTTGCGGAAACGATTTCCCTCTCCCACGAGATAGCGGCGGGGGCGTACGACCTGCCGGGGGAGTTTCACCGGGATCCCGCCGACCGCATCCTGATCGCCACGGCGAGAGTTCACGACCTCACTGTGGTAACCGCGGACAGCCGCATCCTCACCTATCCTCACGTGATGGCGCACGATGCGCGCGAGTAGCGGCGATCTCGGAGGGGATCGTCCCCGCCGCCCCGCCGGCCCCGTGCACCCCGCTCAGCGCCTGAAGTTGCGGCCCGGGTAGGTGAAGAAGACGGCCCTGCGGTTCTGGTCCCCGCGCCAGGGGAAGGCGCCGTGGGTCTGCGCCCCGGCCATGAAGATCAGCACGTCCCCCGCCTCCATGCCGACGTGGCGCACTACCTGCATCGGGTCGTCGTCGCAGGAGGCGATCCCCTCGGGCAGGGGGTAGCGCCCCTTGTGGCTGCCCGGGATGCAGCAGAAGCCCCCGTCCGCGGCGGTGACGTCGCGCAGCTGCCAGGCGACGTTGATGAACTCGCAGTAGGCGCGTCCGTTCCGGAGCCGGTAGTGGTTGCCGGGCCTGGGGTCGGCGGTACCGCTGTGCAGGTAATGGCCGACCCCGCCCTTGCGGTGGGCGAACAGCGAGCACTGTCCGACCTCGAAACCGCTGCCCATGATCCAGTTCAACCTGCGGATCAGGGCCGGGTGAGCGATCATGCGGCGGAACGGCTCGCAGTACGGCTCGGGCAGTTCCCAGGGGTCGGACATCGAGTCCCTGTGCCTGCCGGCGAGTCGCCTCGACTTCCCGCCGGCGGCGCTCAATCCGTGGCTGATACGGTCGGCGTTGCTGTCGATGGCCTCGTTGGCCGCGGCCAGCCAGTCGGCGTCCATCACCCCCTTGACGACGAGGTGGCCGCACAGGTCCCAGTGGTAGAACTCCTTCTCGTCGATCTCCGCTTCCGGGTTGCGCACGTAGATCGAGGGGTGGTGGATCTCCGGACCCTCCTCCTCGATCCAGCAGGTTTCGCCGTCGGTCCGTATCGGGGGCGGCAGTCCCTCGCGGTCCGGGTCGGGCAGCACCGCCCGCTGCGCCGGGGTCAGTGAGGACAGCCAGTCCCTCGCCGTTTGGCTGCCTCTGCTCCAGTCGTTGGCCCGCACCTCGGCGTGGACGTAGGTCCAGGCGAGGGTTCTGGAGGGTCCCGCCCCCCTCCAGGGCCGCGCCCCGTGCACGAGGGAGTGGGCGCACAGCAGCAGGTCCCCGGCCATCAGGTCCGGCTGAAAGGTCAGCCCCATGTCGTCCCCGCCGCCTAGCACCTCGTCAGGGGTCTCGACTTCGGAGTTGTGGCTGGCGGGTATCAGGACGAAGCCGCCGTCTCCCTCCCCGACGTCGGCCAGGGCCCAGAGAGCCCGCACTCCCTGGCAGAGGCGGACCCCGCCCTGGTGCCGGTAGGCGCGCGACCAGTCGACCCACTCGCTCCCGCCGGAAAGCCGGCCGTTGGCGCCGGCCCCAGGGGCGCCGACAAGCTCCGGTCCGCCGTCGCAGCGGTAGTTCTCGCCGAGAATTTCCGAGAGGTAGCGCCTGAGGACCGGGTGGTCGCGCAGCTGCAGGAAGGGATAGCGGTACGGGGCGCCGGCGGGCAGGGATCCGTCCTCGTCGACGGCGGCGTCGAACGCCTTGTTGAAGGTGTCGACCTCGACGTGGGAGAGGGCGTTGCGGACGACGAGGTAGCCGCACACGTCGAAGTAGTAGTTCTCGTGCTCCGTCATGGTTGTCACGACACCCTCCTTGAGTGTGATGGGGGAAGTTCTGCGCAGGGCGGCCTACACCACCGCGAGGGCGGCGAGCATCGCCTTGATGTACCCGACCGCGTAGGCCAGCGACTGGGTCGCGTCCGGGCCGTCCCCTTCGAGGGCGGGGCAGTGGTCGGGGTTGAGGCAGCCGTCGAAGCCGACGCGCCGCAGCTCGAGCAGGATCTTGAACATGTTCATGTCGCCGTCGTCGAGGAGCACCTCCTCGAAGCCGTTGGCCGTGGCGATGCTGCCGCGGACGTTGCGGAAGTGGACCATGAAGATGCGGTTCTTGCGGCCGTAGTTGTGGACCTCGTCGAGCACCAGGGGCAGGCCGCCAGCCTGGCAGCGGGTGCCGCAGCAGTAGAGGTAGCCGACGCTGGGGCTGGGAAAGGCGTCGATCAGGCGGTGGAACCCGAGGCCGCCGAAGGGGGCGTCCGGGCTCGGGGGATCAGAAGGGTGCATGATCAGCCGCACCCCGTACTCCTCGGCGATCGGGACCAGCTTCGAGTAGGCGTGGCAGACCCGGCCCCAGTAGCGCTCCTGCTCCTCGGCCGGGGGCGGAACCGTGCCTTCCTTGACTCCCTCGCCGCGGTACACGTAGCCGCCGCGGTGGACGGCGCGGTGGTTCTTGCGCATCCACGGGTACACGTCCCGGGCGAAACCGACGCGCCCGAGGGGCAGCTTCGCCTCGCCCATCACCCGCAGCGACTGGCAGCAGTTTTCCAGCTCCTCCTCGGCGCCGTCGCCGTCGTCGACGTAGGTCTCCGACAGGTAGGGCAGGGAGACGCGGTTAATCTCCATGCCCCAGGAGGCGATCTTCTTCTTGATCTTCAGAGTCTCGTCGAGATCGAAGTACCCCTTCCCCGGCTCGTTCGGTATCGGCAACCCGTCGACGGCGTCCGCCCCGATCTGGCAGACGAACTTCAGGTAGGAGTCCTCGAGTTCACGGCCCCAGACAGCGACTTTCACGATAAGTGCTCCTGTTCAGGTGAGAGTTTGCCGCCGGATGCGCCGGCGGCCGGCATACGATAACAGCCCATCGCCGGACCTGTAAACCATGTCCCCGGACGGTCATGTCGGGCCCCCGCCCTTTTCTCAGACAAACGCGATCTGCGTCTTCATCGCCCGGGTGCGGTCGTTGGAGATCCGGAAGGCGAGCTCCGCCTCCTCGAGAGGAAGGGTGTGGGTGATCGCCGCTTTCACGTCGATGGCCCCGGACTGCATCAGCCGCACCGCGGTCGCGAACTCCTCGTGAAACCGGAAGGACCCGCGCAGGTCGAGCTCCTTTACGGTGATCTGCATCATCGGCACGGTCATGTCGCCGCCGAGCCCGAGCTGCATCACCACTGCCCGCGGACGCATGGCCGGAATCGCCCCTGACAGGGCAGCCTCCGAGCCCGTGCACTCGTAGAGCAGGTCGAAATACCCCTTGCCCGCTGCGTATTCCTCCAGACCGTCGGGCGCCTCGGACACGTCGATCACCCGGTCGGCCCCGGCCGCGGCAGCGTGCTTCAGGGCGTTGCCGACGAGGTCGGTGGCGGCGATCTCGGCCGCGCCTGCCCAGCGGGCGGCGAGGATGGACAGCACCCCGATCGGCCCGCACCCGGTTACCAGCACCCGCTTCCCTTCGAGCTCGCCGGCCCGGCGGGTGGCGTGAAGGCAGACCGACAGGGGCTCGGCCATGGCCGCCTCGCCCGCGGACAGGCCTTTTGCCCTCACGCACTGGGAGGCGCCGGCGACCAACTCCTGCCGGAAGGCCCCCTGGATGTGCGGGAACGGCATGGCGGAGCCGTAGAAGCGCATGTCGGGACAGTGGATGTGCAGGCCTCCGGCGCAGAAGCGGCAGTCTCCGCAGGGACGAGAGGGAGAGACCGCGACCAGGTCTCCCGGCGCGAACCCCTCGACCCCGGGGCCGACCGCGCCGACATGGCCGGCGACCTCGTGCCCGAGGATCATCGGCTCCCTGAGGAGCACCGATCCGAAGCCCCCGTGGTTGTAGTAGTGGAGGTCGGTTCCGCAGACGCCGCCGGCAGCGATCCTGATCTTGACCTCTGCGGGACCGGGGGGGCCTTCTTCCCGCTCTTCGATTCGCAGGTCCCCGGCCTTGTGGAGGACGACGGCCTTCAAGGGAGTCTCCTGAGATCCGGACCCATACAGTCTGCCCTTCGAAGGAATGTGCTATCGGCCACGACTGAATTCATTAATGGATTCAAGGATAAAAAGAGCCGCGGAAAGGAACGGGAATATTGGACTTCAGGGACAACCGGGCGCTGATTCACCGCTCGCCGGGGCGACCTCGTCAAGACAACAGGAATCCCAACAACCGGACAGAGGGAATAGCAGGCCATGCCGCGATCCGAGGCAAACCGACCGAATGTCATCGTCTTCTTCACCGACCAGCAGCGGTGGGACACCTCCGGGCTGCACGGCAACCCGCTCGACCTTACGCCCAACCTCGACCGCATGGCGCAACGCGGCACCCATGTCCGGCGCTCCTTCACCTGCCAGCCTGTCTGCGGGCCGGCGCGCTCCTGCCTGCAGACGGGGATGTACGCCACCCGCACCGGGTGCTACCGGAACGGCATCCCGCTCCCGGGCGATCTCAAGACCCTCGCCCACCACTTCGGCGAGGCCGGGTACGCCACCGGGTACATCGGCAAGTGGCACCTCCACACCAGGGATGCGGCGGGACCGGTGCCGGCCGGCCACCGGGCAGGATACGACTACTGGCTGGCCTCCAACGTCCTCGAGTTCACCTCCGACGCCTACCGGACGACCCTGTACGACAACGACGACCGGCCTGTCGACCTCCCCGGCTACCGGGTGGACGCGCTGACCGATGCGGCGATCCGCTACGTCGACGGGCACAGGAACGAGCCCTTCTATCTCTTCACCTCGTACATCGAACCCCACCACCAGAACCATATCGACGACTACCCGCCCCCGGACGGGTACCGGGAGCGGTACACGGGAAGGTGGACCCCGCCCGACCTCGCCGCGCTCGGGGGCTCGGCCCACCAGCACCTGGGCGGTTACTTCGGCATGGTGAAGCGGCTGGACGAAGCGCTCGGCAGGATTCTGGACGCGCTGAAAAGCCTCGAGCTGCTCGACGACACCATCCTCCTGTTCACCTCCGACCACGGCTGTCACTTCAAGACCCGCAACAGCGAGTACAAACGCTCCTGCCACGAGAGCTCGATCCGGGTGCCGACCGCGTTGCACGGCCCCGGGTTCACCGGCGGGGGGCAGATCCAGGAGCTGGTCAGTCTCGTCGACCTGCCGCCGACCCTTCTCGATGCCGCGGGGCTGCCGGTTCCCGGGGAGATGCAGGGCCGCTCGGTACTTCCTCTCCTGCGCGGGGACAGGGCCGGCTGGCCCGAGGAGGTGTTCGTGCAGATCAGCGAGGCGCAGGTGGGGCGGGCGGTGCGTACGAGGCGCTGGAAGTACGCGGTGGATGCCCCGGGCAGGAGCGGCCGCGACTATCCCGGATCGGACCGCTATGTCGAGCAGTACCTGTACGATCTGGAGGCGGATCCGTATGAGCTGCAGAACCTCGCCGGGCTGCGGTCGCACAAGGGGGCGGCCGCGGTCATGCGGGAACGGCTGGTAAGGCGCATGCTCGAGGCCGGGGAGGAGGCGCCGGCGATCGAGCCGGCCCCTGCCCGGGAGAGCGGGCAGCGCCGCGTGTCGGAGGAAGAGGCGAGGAGTTGAGGGTGATGGCGGCAGAGGGTGGCACGGGTCCCGCAGGGACCTGCCGCGGCCGAAAGGTCATGCGTGAGGGGCGGCCGGATCGCCTGACTTGCCTCCGGAAGTTGAAGGTTCGCAGTAAACTCAAAGAGCGAGCCGCAGGACGGCGTAAAACCGTGGTTCGTCCCCGACTGCGGGTGAAAAAGCTCCTCGCCCCGTGGGCCTTGTTCCTGCTTGCCGGCCAGGAGCCGGCGTCCGCGCAGAGCGGCTTCCTGCTGCGCGGCGACCGCATCGACATCAGCGGAGCCACGCGGTGGCGCGCCTGGGACATTCCCTTCGGGACGGCGACGGTCGACGCCGCAGGCGTGACACCCAACTACGTGCGCAGTGTGCACAACGCCTGTCTCGACGCGGGCGAGTATCCGCTGGGCGACGACGAGGAGAAGGGGGGCAAAAGCCGGGCCGGCTCCAACGTTCGCCAGGCGTCCGGCATGATCGACGGCAGGGGAGACACCTTCTGGGAGCCCGACCTGTCCCTGCCTCCGGAAACCTGGTGGGTCGAGGTCGACCTCGGCAGAGCGGTATCCGCCCGCCGGGTGGCGCTGCGTTTCGTCGACGAGGAACTGGGCGACCCGTTCCTGCAGTTCAAGGTGCTGGTTTCGACGGGCGAGACGATCGCTCTCAGCAAGCAGATCCTGTTCAGGGAAGTGGGCCGCACGGAACGCCCCAATCGCCGGCAGCGGGAGTTCAGCTTCGACATCAGACCCGGCGAAAAGGCCGACCCCGGTTTCGCCGGCGACGTCATCCGCTTCGTCCAGGTGGTGGTGACCGACTCCCGCCTGGGAAAGGCGGAGGAGATTTCCCGTGCTGAGTACGAGGCCCTGCCAACGGCTCGGCAGGGCGATATCGAGTACTTCGGCCGCAGCCGCACGGGACGCGAATGGCAGCTGGAAAAGGGGGCCTGGGAGCTGCTCGGCGCGGAAGAACAGGGCCCTCTCCGCTACTATCGGCGCGAACGGCCGCGCCTGGCCGAGCTGGAGGTGTGGACCTTCGGAGAGAACACCGCCCTGGCTACCTTCGAGCGGGGGGGCAGCGTCGTCGGGCCCCGTACCAACGAGAGCCGCACTGTCGACGGGAACTTCCTCTCCACGTACGAAGTCGTCGATGCCGTCGGGCGGGCCCTGCCCGATCCCCGGGAGCGCATCCTCATCGACCTGGGGTCCTTCTACTGGCTGAACCGGATCCGCATTCTGTTCGGCAACTTCGGCCGCAAGGTGGTGCTCTCCACGTACCGGCTGATGGTCTCGGACGGATCCCTGGCCCCGGACGGCACGCTGCTGTGGCGGCAGCTGTACGAACGGCGAAACAGAGAGGCGGGAAGCGGTGTGTGGGATTCCGGACCCAGGGCCCTGTTGTGGAACGAGGCGCAGTTTTCCCCGTCGAAAGCCCGTTTCGTCCAGTTTGAATTCGATATCCGGGAAATTCCCCGCCGGGGGCACGGCCGCGAGGTCCCCATCCGGGAGATTCAGAGCTTCGGGGTCGGCTACCAGCCGGAGGTGGAGATCGAATCGCCGTTGATCGATTTGGGAAAGTCGAAAAACCTGACGACTATTCAATGGGAGGCGGACGAACCCCCCGGCACCCGCGTAGAGATCTCGACGCGCACCGGGAACGAGACCGAAGCGCTTCAGCGATTCTTCCGCAAGGACGGCTCGGAGCTGACCGAGTCGGAGTACAAGGCCCTTCCCAAGTCCTTTCGAGGCGAGATCAGGGAGCGCCTCGTTCCCGGCGCCGACTGAAGCGAGTGGAGCAGGCCGGTAAAAAACTCGGGCGACCGGGTCGTGTCGCCGTCGCCGCGCCGGCTCATGAAAATCCGCGCCCGCCTGATGTCGGACGATCCCGATCTTTCCGCCACCCTCCAGCGCCTGTCGATCCGCTTCACCAGCCCCTGGGTGGAACGGGCTCTCGGAGAGGTCTACCCCACCCAGCTCGACGATCTCGGGAAAGCCTCGCCCCTGACTCTCTACCTGCGTCCCGACCGCGGCCGTTCCGGCCCCGGCATCGACGAGATCCTGGTGGTGAGCGCCAACGACGTGCCGCTGAGCCTGGAAGCGCTTCGCCTCGGGCCGGCTGCCGACATCGCCGGCGGGGGCGGCGAGGTTCAGGAGGAGCTCGAAGTGATCCCCACCGGCCCCGATTCGCTCTGGGTGCGCCTGCCCGGGGTGGTGCGGCGCAACGATGTCGTGGCCGTCGACATGAGCACCGTCATCTACGGCCACGGAACGGCCCTGTCCTCCAGCGTCGGAAACACCAGCTCCCCGGGCAGCTGGCAGCGCGTCGACCCCGATCAGGAGGCTTTGGAGGAGATCCAGAGCGGTGTGATGCAGGTGCTGACGCCTCCGGGCCGCCCGATGGTCGGCGGACTGCAACTGAGCTCCCCCGTGGTAACCCCCAACGGAGACGGCACCAACGACGAGATGCAGCTGACCTTCAGTGTGCTTCGAGTCGAGGGCCCGCGGCAGGTTTCAGCGGAGGTTTTCGACCTGTCGGGGCGCCGCCTGTGGAGCGATGTCCGGCGGCGTTCACGGGCCAGCGGCGCGTACCGGGTGAAGTGGGAGGGAGTCGACGCCGCCGGCACCCGCCTGGCACCGGGCGCCTACCTGCTGCGGGTGTCCGTCGATGCAGGGGAGGACTCCGGCGGTGCCACGGAAACCCTGCGCGCCGTCTACGTGGCTTACTGAGCCTCGATCAGCGGAAGGCGGCCGGCCCCGCCTTCACTCCTCCAGCCCCGCCTCCTGCAGCACCCCCAGCAGATAAGGCACCCCGAAGAACAGCAGGCTCAGGTACATCGGGCTCATGCCCACGGAGCCGCGTTTCCGGGGATCGTCGCTCCAGTCCTGCGACCCGGCCAGGCGGACCAGCAGCCGCCGGCCCACTTCCAGGTAGCCCTGCTCGCCGGAAAGCCTCCAGGCGTACCCTAGGTGGCGGCACAGGATGCCGCCGTACTGCTGCTCCCAGGCGAAGTCCGCGTCGAACGCTCCGGGCCCGCCGCAGAACCAGTCCACCGCGCGGCGGTAGCACCCGGCCACGTCGGCCCTGCCGGTCAGGCCGTGCATCAGCTCGAGCCCGATCATCAGGTAGTGGGTCTGGTACCCCTTCAGCTCGGAGTGTGGCAGCTCCTTCCTGCCCCGGGCCGGGGCTCCCCACAGGCCGGCCAGCTCGTCCCCGGTGAAGGGGTCGGCGGTGCCCATCTCCACGGCCAGGGTCGTGCCTTCGGTCGCCATGCCGCTGGGCAGCTGCCCGGGAAGCCGGTCCGGGGTGGAGACCTGGAAGCGCTTGTGCCAGCTGCCGTCCTCGTTCTGGCCCCGGGCGACGACCGCAAAGACCTCGCCGGCGCGCTTCCCGAAGCGCTCCTCGCCGGTCAGCTCCCACAGATGCAGCAGGCCGCGCAGGGTGTTGGCGATGCTGCGCAGGCTGAAGGAGAAGCGGGGATCCTCGCTCCAGCGGTAGCGCAGGAAGAACTCGCCGGCCTCCCGCAGCACTTCCAAGGTGCGCAGGTCTCCGGTCAGGTAGTAGTAGTCGATCCAGTTGTCGATGAAGGTGTGCGAGGCGCAGGGCTCGTCGCCGAAGTGGTCGAGGCTGTGGCGGAAGCAGCCGCCGACCATGTAGGGCCTCAGGGGGTGGTAGTGGCAGGTGTCGACGTCCATCGAGTGCCGCGTCATCGCCTCCCCGAGGCGGAACCAGCGGGCTTCTCCGCTGCGGGCGTACTGGATCCAGACCGCGTGGCGGGGGTCCCACTCGCTGTTGCACCAGCCCCAGCGGCCGCGGAAGCGCCAGCCGCCGGTCGACTCCTCCCAGGAGGCCAGCGCGTCGCCCCAGTCGAGGAAGCCGTACCAGCGGTTGGCCTCGATGCTGCGGGCCATCCACCCGAGGGAGCCGTCGAGCATGCGCTCGGAGCGCGGGAAGGCGGCCGGGTCGCGGGGGGCGAAACCGCCGGCGGCCCGGCAGCGCGCCATCCACCCGGGATCGACGGAGGCCTGGGGCCAGTCGAGCAGGGCGGCCAGCCTGCGGGGCGCCTGTGCGCTCTCCCGGCCGCGGAAGTAGTCGAGGAAGAACTCCGAGGTCTTGGCGATGCCGAGTCCGTCGCTGTACACCCCCTCCCCCTCGTGCCAGGCCACCTCCTCGGCGCAGCGCCGGAAGTCGAGCCGCCCGCCGCCGGGGTCCTTCCACAGGAACAGGTCGATGCTCCCCGGCTCCAGGCCGAGGGCCTTGGGGTACTCCTCGGCCATATGGCGCAGGGCGACTCCGACGCCGGCCTCTTCCCCCTCGAGCACCGCCCAGCCGGCGGCCCGCTCCCCTTCGTCGAGGATCTCCGTGCCCCCGCCGCGGCGCCGCTCCAGGCGGAAGCGGCGGTCCTGGTGCTGGGCCAGGAGCAGCGCTTCATCCGGCGCGAGGACCCCTTCCATGGACAGCGCGCCTTCCGTGGTCCGGTCGTTTCCCCTGGCCGGGTCGCCCGGGCCGCCCTTCCCTGGAGCGCGGTCTCCGCCCACCCGGCAGCGCCGCGCCCCCGGCGCTCCCAGCCGAATCCGCACGGCCAGCTCCTGCAGCTCGGTCTGCCTCGGATCGCAGGCCACCACCACCGTGTGCAGCACCCGCACGAAGGCATGGCCGGCAAAGGCGTGGATCCGCGTCACCAGGCGGAAGGGGCGGTACCCGGCGTAATGGTGCATCGGGGCCTCGGCCTCGAGGGCTCCCTCGCAGCGGATCACCGCCCGCAGCGGCCCGGCCTCCTCCACCTCGACGCGGTATCCCTCCCGGGCCAGCGATGCCCGGCAGACCCCGCCCATGCCGTAGATCCGGCGCCGCGTCCCCTCCACCGGGGAAGCCTCGCAGATGCGGGCCCAGGCGTCCCCGCGGCCCGGGGCCGCCGCGGCTTCCGCGACGAACCCGCCCCCTTCCCACCGGCCCAGCTCCACCTCTTGCAGAAGGCCGTAGCGTTGTTTGTCCACCCCAAAGCGCATGGGGCCGGTGCACACGACCAGACGCTCGTGGTCCTCGTGAATCCGCACGCCCTGCTCCGGCCCGGCCGGCTCCCCGCCGGCGCCGATGACCAGCGAGTAGCCGGCCTCGCCGGAGGCGGGAAGGTCGGCCTGAAAGTCGGCCAGGACCCATTTGACGCTGCCTTCCTCCCAGCGGTTCAAGGCCCTGCTCTGAAGCGGGATTTCCCGGCCCCGGGCATCCTGCAGCCGCAGGGTTCCGGGATCGGCCACCGCTCCCCGCGGCAGGGGCACTCCCCGGGTCACAGGCCAGGCGCGGCGCTCGAGGCCGGCTTCTTCACGCACGGTCAATGCTGCCAGACGTTGCATGGATTCCCGCGTTTTCTCACCCGGCGGCCGCATCGTTCACGGCTGGCGGGGAAATTTGTTCTCGGAAGCGTGACGGGGCATCGATAAATTAGCGGTGTCCTGTGCGCTTGCGGGTCCCCCAAACGCCAAAGGAGGTGCGAGATGGGAATGATCCTGACCTTCGCCCTGGTTTTTTCGGCGCTGCTCGTCGTGCTGATCGCCATCATCACGACGAATCTCTTCATCTGTCAGCCCAACGAGGTGATCATCTTCTCGGGCCGCAAGCGGCGGACCTCCGACGGCCGCGACGTCGGCTACCGCGTGATAAAGGGGGGACGAGCCTTCCGCATCCCCCTTCTCGAAAAGGTCGACCGCCTCGACCTGCGCACGATTCCCCTCGAAGTCTCGATCACCAACGCCTACTCCAAGGGGGGCATTCCGCTTTCGGTCCAGGGGATCGCCAACATCAAGATCGCCGGCGACGAGCCCCTGCTCGGAAACGCGCTGGAGCGCTTTCTGGGCAAAGACCTCGCCGAGGTACAGGAGATTGCCAAGGACAACCTCGAGGGCAACCTGCGCGGGGTCCTGGCCACCCTGACCCCGGAGGAAGTCAACGAGGACCGCCTGAAGTTCGCCGAATCGCTCATCGGCGAGGCCGACGTCGATCTTCAGAAGCTCGGGCTGGTTCTCGACACGCTGAAGATCCAGAACGTCTCGGACGAGGTCGGCTATCTCGACGCCATCGGCCGCAAGAGCACCGCCGCCGTCCTCAAGGAAGCCGAGATCGCCGAGGCGGAAAACCGCGCCGAATCGCAGGAGAAATCCGCCGATGCCCGCCGCCGCGGCGAGGTCGCCGACGCCGAGGCCCAGGTCGAGATCGTCGATGCGCAGAACCTGCTCAGGGTCCGCAAGGCCGACCTGGAAGGGGAGGGCCTGGCCGCGGAGAAGCGCGCCGCACAGGTCGCCCGCAAGGCCGAGGTTCAGGCCGAGCAGGAGGTCGAGCAGGAGCGGCTGGCCCTGCAGAAGCGCCAGCTGGAGATCGAGGTCATCGAGCCGGCGCGCGCCGACCGCGACGCCGCGGAGCTGCGGGCCAAGGGGGCCGCGGCCGACATCCTCGAAAACGGACTCGCCGAGATCGAGGTGCTCAAGCAGAAAAACGACATCTGGAACATCGCCGGGCCCAACGGCAAGGAGCTCCTGCTGATCCAGATGCTCCCCAACCTGGTCGAGCAGATCACGGCCATGGCCAAGGACATCAAGATCGACCACCTCGCCGTCGTCGATTCCGGCAACGGCAGCCAGAGCGGTCTGCCCGCGGTCGTCAACCAGATCGGGGCGCTGGCGCCGGCGCTGTTCGAGAGCATCAAGGCGACAACCGGAGTCGACCTGGCCTCGGTCATCGCCGAGAAGTCCGACGGCCAGCTCCCGGCCCAGGATCGGTAGCGTGGACCTGTTCTACCTGTACCTGAGCGGCCTGATCGTCGGCGGAATCGCGGTCGGCGCCTCGCTGTTCGGGGGAGACGGGGATGGCCTGGGAGACGGGCTGAGGGCGCTGGCCTTCCTGCGGCTGAGGGCGGTGTTGTTCTTCGCCTTCTTCTTCGGGCTGGCCGGGCTGCTCGGCCGCCTGCTGATGGGGCCGGGCGCCACGTTGTTCACGGCGCTGGGCACAGGCATGGTCTGCGCCTTCCTGGGAGACTGGGTTCTCAGCCGGCTCGGAAGCTCCACCGCGGACAGTTCCCTGGACGGGGAGGACCTGGTCGGCCTCGAAGCCGAAGTCACCGTCCCCATCGCCGTCGGCGGCACCGGCAAGATCTCGGGAACCGTTCAGGGCCGCACCATCGAGCTCCTGGCGCGCCGGGCCGGGGGACGGGCCGCTCTCAGCCCCGGCGACCGCGTTCTGGTGCTCGAGATGCGCGACGGCGTCGCCATCGTCGATACGACCTGAGCCAGCAGATGGAAAAAAGCCAGGCTGCTTTTCCGCGGCACCTTACTCCCGGATCAGAAGTTTCACCTCCCCCGGCTCCATCTCATTCATGCGAAAAGGAGGATTTCCTTGAATACCCGCAGCATGTCATTCACCTGAGCCGCTCCTTTTTCAATCCATTCCTCCGGTTACCGCAGAGAGCTCCTGCTGCCATGCATCTACCGGGGCAATCACCCGATTCTTCTCAAAGGAAGGACCCATGAAAGTCCCACTCTCTTTTCTGCTGACCGGTCTCCTGGTCCTGGGCGCCTGCTCGGACCGGGACCCCGTTTCCTCCACCTCACCGGGCGAGCCGTCCGGCAAGCGCATCGGCAGCAGTCCGGCGCGGAGCGCACCCGTGGCCGGTCTGGACGAGTCGCGGGCCGATATGGAAGCCCCCGGCTTCGAGGCCGGAGCGCTCGGAGCGGTCGAGATCGGCGTCGGCGAGGCCATCCGGATCCGATCGCTGTTCTCGCACACCGTCGTTCCCGGTCTCGCCACCGGGTTGCGGAACAGCCTCGAGCTGGCAGCCGCGGACTACGGGGACATCCACGGCCGCGAGGTCGACCTCGGAGAATCGCTTGACGCCATGTGCTCGGGAGAGGGCGGCCGCGCCGCGGCCGCGGCCGTCATCGCCGAGGGGCAGGTGGTCGGCGTCATCGGCACCTCCTGCTCGGGCGCCGCGGTCGAGGCCTCGCCGCTGCTCAGCGAGGCGGGGCTGGTGATGATCTCGCCGGGCAACACCTCGCCGGCCCTAACCTCCGACCTCGCCGGCAACGCCAGTCCCAACTACCACGCCGGTTATTTCCGCACCACCAACAACGACCTCTACGAGGCGAACGCCGTAGCGGATTTCGCCTACAATGAGCTCGGCCTGCGGAAAGTGGTGACCCTGGACGACGGCGATCCCTACACCATGGGCCTGACCGTCGCCTTCGGAAGGGCGTTCAGCGATCTCGGCGGCGAGGTCCCGGTCGCTTCCAGGATCGAGAAGGGGACCACGGAAATGGCGGAGATCCTCGAGGAGTTCGCCGCAGCCGGGCCGGACGGGATCTACTTCCCGATCTTCCCCGCCGAGGGCGAGCACTTCGCCGGGCAGGCGCAGGAGAAAGAGGGGCTGGAAGACGCGACGCTCCTCACAAGCTCCGCCTTTCTGCTGACCGAGTTCCTTTCCCTGCCGCAGTCGCTGGGCATCTACTTCGCCGGTCCGGAGCCGGCGGTGGGCGCGAACGTCAACGAGGCCACCGGCAAGAGCGTCGACGACGTGCTCGAGGCGTTTTCGGCTGCGTACGGCGAGTCTCCGACCACCCCGTACTGGGTGCATTCCTACGACGCGGGAACGCTGCTGTTCAGCGCCATCGAGTCCGTCGGGGAGGTCGTGGACGGCACGCTCTACGTCGACCGCGCCGCCCTGCGCGAGGCGCTCGGCGCGACCGAGGACTTCGAGGGCCTCCTCGGCACGCTTTCCTGCGACGACTTCGGCGACTGCGGCACCGGGGCGGTGAACATCTACCACCACACCGACCCGGAGATCACCGATCCGGCGCAGTTGCAGATTGTCTACCAGTTCGCTCCGTAGGGGGCAGGCAAGGGAGGGATCGGTGCCCTCGGGTGATACGGCGCCCGCACGGCGCGGAGGCGATGAACGGGTGGAGCGGGCCGGCCTGCAGCAGAGCCTTATAGAGCTGTCCGAGCGCGTCCTGGCGGGGGGCTGCTTCGGGATGTTCCGGCTCCCCGACGAGGTCGCTGCCGTGTTCCACCGGGGCGAGGGCAGCCGCATCCGGGACGTGGCCGGGAAGGAGTACATCGACTACGTCCTCGGCTCGGGTCCGCTGATCCTCGGGCACGCCCACCCCGCGGTGGTCGCCGCGGTGCGCGAGCAGGCGGGCCTGGGGTCGACCTTCTACGGCCTCAACGAGCCCGCCCTGCACCTGGCGCGGCGGGTCACCGAGGCCGTTCCCTGCGGCGGCCTGCTGCGCTACGCCAGCTCCGGAACCGAGGGGACCTTCACCGCCCTGCGCCTCGCCCGGGCCTTCACCGGCCGGGAGAAGGTCCTCAAGTTCGAGGGGGGATGGCACGGCGCCCACGACTACGCCATGCAGAGCGCCGCCCCCTCCCGCCCGGCGGAGTACCCGACCCCGGCGCCGGACTCCTCCGGGATTCCGGGGGGCGCATCGAGGACGGTTCTCGTCTCCCCCTTCAACGATCCCGGGGCGGCGGAGCGGATCGTGGAGGACAACGCGGACGAGCTGGCCGCCGTCATCGTCGAGCCGCTGCAGCGGGCCATCCGCCCGGAGCCGGGCTTCCTCGGGAGGCTGAGGGAGGTGACGCGGGACCGCGGGGTGCTGCTGGTCTTCGACGAGATCGTCACCGGCTTCCGCCTCGCCCGGGGAGGCGCACAGGAGCGCTACGGCGTGGTGCCGGACCTGGCGGTGTACGGCAAGACGATCAGCGGCGGCTACCCGCTGGCCGCGGTCTGCGGCCGCGAGGAGGTCATGGCCCTGGCCGACCCCCGGCGGAAAGCCGAGAGCGGCTACGTTTTTGCCAGCGGCACCATGAACGGCAATCCCGTTGGCTGCGCCGCCGGGCTGGCGACCCTCGACGAGCTGGAGAAGGAGGGGGTCTACCCGCGGCTTTACGAGGTCTCGGAGCGCCTGCGGCAGGGCCTGGAGGAAGCCGGCGGGCGTCTCGGGCTTCCATTCCAGGTGATCGGCGACGGTCCCGTGCTGCAGCCGGTCTTCACCGAGGCCCCGGTCCGCAACCACGCCGACGGGCTGCAGGCCGACGCTGACGCCGCCCGCCGCTTCGGGGTGGAGATGATCCGCCGCGGCGTCCTGGTCACCCCCGGGGGCAAGCTCTACCTGTCGCTGGCGCACAGCGACGGGGACGTCGACCGTACCCTTCAGGCGGCCGGGGATTCGCTGCAGGCCGTGAAGGGCACGCTCCGGGCAGCGTCCGCCGGCCGCCGCGCCGGCGGGGCCGCCGGAAGCTGAAGACCAGTAGGTACCCATCGGTCTCGACCGACCCGGTCGATGAAGGCCGGGGCAGCGTGAAACCTTACTAACTGGAACCCGCGCAAGGAGGCGGAAGGTATTGGCACCGGATCTCTTTCTCGAGAAGTCGGCCGTCGTGGGAGGCGGCCTCATGGGCAGCCAGATCGCCCTCGTGCTGGCCCTCGGCAGCAGGGAAACCGCGCTGATGAGCCGGCGGCGGGAAACCCTGGACCAGGCCATGGCCAACATCCGGCGGGGCGCCGGGGACCTGCAAAGGCACGATCTGCTGAAGGGCGAGACCGCCGCCGCGGTGGCCGGCCGCATCCGCGCGACCACCGGGCTGGAGGAAGCGGTCGGCTCCGCGCAGTTCGTCGTCGAGTCGATCACCGAGAACCTCGAGGCCAAGCAGGAGGTCTTCGGGCGCATGGACGCGGCGGCCCCCAGGGACACGGTGCTGGCGAGCAACACCTCCGGCCTGCCCATCACCCAGCTCGGCGAGCGCATGGCCCATCCCGACCGCATCGCCGGTTCCCACTTCTTCCAACCCGCCCACATCGTCCCCGTCCTCGAGGTCATCCGCGGGCAGCACACCTCGGACGAAGCCATGGACCGGGCCTGCGAGATCTGGAAGCGGCTGGACAAGATCCCCCTGCGCGTCGAGAAGGACGTGCCCGGCTTCCTGTGCAACCGCCTGCAGCACGCCGTGATCTGCGAGGCCGTGAACCTGCTGGTGACCGGCGTGGCCGACGCCGAGTCCATCGACCTGGCCGTCGAGCTGGGCCTTTCGCCGCGGTTCACCACCGCCGGCCCCCTCAAGCAGCGCGACATCAACGGCCTCGAGATGCACGTCAACGTGGCCGGCCACCTGTGGCGGCACCTCGGGGGCTGGGAGGATGCCCTGGCCTACCTCCGCGCCATGGTCGAGCGCGGCGAGACCGGGCTGAAGTCGGGCAAGGGGTACTACGACTGGTCGGGGATGGACCCCACCGCGGTGCGCAGCGAGAAGGACGAGCACCTCCTGCGCCGCACCGAACAGGTCATGGCCGACTACCGCGCCAGGAAGGTCCACTGAAGCCCTTCCTGCCGCCGCGGGAAATTACCCCGGCTGCCTCTTCAGCCGGCGCAGCAGGAACTGCTCCTTCTCCGACAGGGATCGGTAGAAGGATTCGGTGAGCCTCGGAGTCTCCTCGTTGGCCTCGAGCTCGCGGGCGTCCATCGACTCGGTGAAGTACCAGGAGCGGTTGTATACGATGACGGCGAACGGCCGCGGCTCGCCGGTGCGGTTGGGGGTGCCCCGGTGAGGGGTGCGGGCGTCCGACACGATCACGTCCCCGGCGTTCAGCAGCAGCGGTTCCAGGGGCAGCTCCCCTGATTCCAGCCGGGCCAGCGTCTCCTGGCGCGGCAGGTGCTGCATGCCCGGGGCAACCTCGAAGGGGCCGTTCTCCATCGTCATGTCGCCGAAGGTGAAGCGCACCGACAGGGTCGCGGGGGGATGCCTGTGGTTGGGATCCTCCGGGAACAGCATCGGAATGTCGGCGTGGACCTTCTGGTACTCCGAGCCGGCGACCGGGGTGTCGGTGCCGTAGTAGACGACATGCATGTCCTCACCGAGGATGCGGCCGCAGATCCGGTTGACGGTCTCGTCGAGAAAGAAGGCGGAGTGGTAGAAGGGGGGCGCGAACGGCAGGCCGATGGCCCAGCGGTCGGGGCCTCGGTTCCCTTCCGGGATGCGGCGGGCTACCTCCTCGAGCAGGGGGAGGAACCCGGCGCGGCAGGCCTCGCAGGCGCCGCGGGGGAACTGGTTCTCCAGAAGGCAGTGGCCCCTGGTCAGGACTTCCTCGACGCAGCGGTCGATGTCGGGGGGCATTTTGATTTTCCGTTCCGGTGAAAGCTGGCGACGCACCTCAACGCCGCCGGCGGCTGCCGGTGAGGTGCCAGCCATCGCCGTACTGGCAGGCGTACACCTGCAGCGAGGCCCCTTCTTCCTTCCGCAGGATCTCCGCCCTGGCAGCCGCGGCCTCGCGGCTGCGGTACGACTCCTTGGGCTGGCCGTCCCTGCCGGTGCAGTACCCGCACGGACGGCTCGGGGTGTCCCTGTCGTCTGGCGCGAGATGCCACATGCCGCAGCGGTCGCACCGGTACGGGGCCAGGTTCCTGCGGTAACGGCTGTTGGCGTACTCCGCCGCTTCCCGCGCATCGAATTCCGAGTCGTACTCCATCAGCGGACCGGATGTCCGGCTGCCGAAGCAGGTTTCGCTCTTGCGGCTCACGCGCGCTCCCGCTCCCCCGGCCTCACCGATCCTCCACCGGGACCCGGATGTGGGCGTTGGCCTGTGCCAGGGCTTGCGGGTTTTCCTCCAGCAGGCGGAATCCCCGCTGGTTCTGACGATCGGCCGCCTCGGAGCGGTCGAGCACCGGCTGCTGGAGGGTGTCCCGCTCGCCGGGACAGAGGTGCCTCATCAGCGGCCGCAGGGCCTCGGGCAGGGCGAGATACTCCTCTTGGGAGAGCGGCCGGCAGACCATGTTGGTGCTGAAGGCATCGCCCGGGGCGAAGTCGTCGACCGACAACCACCAGGGACACCAGCGGGTCACCATGGCCACCCGGTCCCGGCCGCTGGGGTTGTTCCGGGGGGAGGCATGCCAGGTACGGGAGTCCTGGATATAGACCGATCCGGCCTTCGCCCTCACTTGCATGTCGCCGGGGATCGGAGCGGTGACCATGATGCCGTCGCCGGGGCCGCGCGGGTTGCGTTTGTCCCTGTGCGATCCGGGGACCGCCCAGGTGCCGCCGGAGTTTTCATCGACGTCGGTGAGATACCAGATCATCACCAGACACATGGTTACGTCCGGGAAGGGCTGGCGGATGCAGCCGGCGTTTTCCAGGGGAGATCCCATGCCGTAGGCCGACAGGTCGTGGGGCCAGTCCGTGTGCCAACCGCGCATGAGGGGGTGCTTCCGGGGCGCCACCCCGGTTTCGTCCGGCTTGTCCGCCGGGACGATGCGCGAATGCAGCTGGGCGATGCGCAGGTGGTCGTCGAGGACGCGGCGCGCCAGGGCGGTTACCACCGGGGAAGCCAGGTGGCGGGCGAAGCGGGGCATCCAGACGATGTCGTTGGGAGGTTTGGGCGGATGTCCGAGGCGGCGCACCGGGCGCAGCTCCACTCCCCCTCCGGCGCCTGCCGTCGGCGCATCTTTTTCAGAGAGCTCCCTGATCGCCTCGATGTTGCGGGAGATGACCTCCCGGGCGGCTGCCACCTCCTCCCGGACGGCCTCCACCTCCCCGTCCGGGATTGCGTTGTCGATGACGCAGAACCCGTACCGGTCCAGGGAACCGGCGCAACCGCTGACCACCTCGGCGACCGGCCGTGCGGCGTCGAAAGCGTAGGCGCGGGTGCGCACCAGCTCGGCGGTGAAAGCTCCGGGGTCGTGGCAGGCCCGGCGCAGAAGTTCGCGGGTCTCGCGAAGCTCCCGCTCCAGGCGGACCGCTCTGGCGTGAAGCTCGTCCCTGTTCATGGCGTGGTCCCTGTCGGCCGGTTCTCCCTCCGCGCTGCCGGCCTGCGGGGCAGGCAGGGGGCCGGCCCCTGCCGGCTCGGCTTGCAGAGGAGCCATCGACCGGTTTTGGTTTGCGGCGGAGAAGGCATTGTTTGCGAGGGGCGATCGCGTCGGGATGGCATCCGGATCGAGCTCCTTTTGGAAAGATCAAACCGGAAAACGCTTCAGTGTGACCGGAGGAGCGAAACCGCCGGGGCTCAGATTTCCCCACTCCGGACGAAGGAAGGATAACACCTTTAGACCCGCCATGCCGAAACCTGTCTCCCTGCTGCCGCTCGCCTTCCTCGCCGCCTGCATGGCGGCGGAGAAACCGCGGCTGCCGCCTCCGCCCGCGGCCGCCCCGGCGGCAGGGGAGTTCGTCGACGACCCGCACTCGGGCAACGGCTACAACCTCAACGACTACGCCGCTCTCACCGGGCGCGCCGTTTCCGGCTTCCGGGAACCGCCCCTGCTGGCCGAACGCGTCGTCCGCGGCGAGCTGCCCCCGGTTGACGAGCGCCTTCCGGAGAACCCGCTGGTGGTCGTGCCCTGGGAGGAGATCGGTTCGTACGGGGGCACCCTGCGCTACGCCGCCGCCGGGTTCGTCGGCGACACCTACCTGCGCTACTTCAACGAGACCCAGCTGCTCGAGATCAAGCCTGAGCCGGGCACCTCCCCGATCGTCCAGTACATCAACGCCACCCTGCAGCCCGGCGTGCTCGAGCACTGGAAGCAGGAAGATGGGGCCCGGGCCTTCACCTTCCGCATCCGCCGGGGCCTCCGGTGGTCGGACGGAACCCCGGTGACCACCGAGGACGTCCGCTTCTGCATCGAGGACGTCGTCCTCGACAAGGAGCTCTACCCGGTGCCGCAGGAGTGGGCGGCCTGGGGGGGGGAGCCGGTGAAGCTCGAGATCCTCGACCGCTACACCTTCCGCTTCGTGTTCGCCCGCCCCGCCGGGGTCTTCCTGCAGCGCCTGGCGCAGTGGCGCTGGTGGTGGTTCATGCTGCCGTCCCACCATCTCAAGCCGTTCCACAGGAAGTACGCCGACATCGAGTCGCTGCTGCCGCGCATGAAAGAGATGGGGTATCCCGGGCCGGAGGACTGGCCCCGGTGGTTCACCTACATGCACGCCCGCCGCTGGGGAGTGGAGGAGTTCGTGCCGGGAAAGGTCCCCGGCGTCGAGAGCTACCCGACTCTCGATCCCTGGCTGCACGTGGCGCAGCCCAACCCCGGGGACCTCGTGCTCGAGCGCAACCCCTACTACTACAAGATCGACCCGGAGGGGAACCAGCTTCCCTACATCGACCGCCTGGCGCGCACCTACGTCTCCGACATCCAGATGAAGAACCTCAAGATCATCTCGGGGGAGACCGACCTGCAGTTCCAGTGGATGCGGCTCAGCGACTTCCCGCTGCTCAAGCGCAACGAGGAGGCGGGGGATTACCACGCCGTCATCATGCGCACCGACCAGGAGTTCCGCCTGATCTACCCCTTCAACTACCACACGAAGGACCCGGTCTGGAACCGCATCATCGGCGACGTCCGCTTCCGACGCGCCCTGTCGCTGGCCTTCAACCGCGAGGAGATGAACGAGGTGCTGTGGCTCGGGGCCGGCAGGCCCTCGCAGCTGGCCCCGCCCCGCGACAGCCGCTGGTACGATCCCTCGTTCGCAGGCGCTTACGCGGAGTACGACCTGGAGCGCGCCCACCGGCTCCTCGACGAGATGGGGCTGCGCTGGGACGAGGAGCGCCGCTTCCGCCTGCGTCCGGACGGCGAGCGGCTGACCTTCATCCTCCACTACCCGTCGGAGCAGACCGAGTGGGGGAACGGCGCCGAGATGGCCCAGGAGTACTGGAGCGCCCTCGGCATCGACGTCATCGTAAAATCCTCCGGCCTGCTCGACCAGCTGCGGGAGGCGAACGGCCACCAGGCCATCGTCTGGTGCGGCAACGGCGCCGTGCCGACCGACAGGAGCTTCATCTGCGGCTTCACCCACACGCCGCTGTGGCACAAGTGGTTCCTGACCAGCGGGGCCGAGGGGGTCGAGCCGGCCCCCTGGGCGCGGGAGGTGCTCGACTCCTGCGACCGCATGTTCGCCGCCCCGACCGAAACGGAGCGGGATGCCGCGGCCGGGGAGGTGTTCCGCCTGCTCGCCGAGCACCTGTACGTGCTGAGCACGGTCTCGGAGGCCCCGGTGCCGTTCGTGTACTCGAAGCGGCTCGGGAACATCTCGGTTGCCCGGCAGCGGGGGTACTACGAGACCACCGCCTCGAACTACGTCGAACAGTGTTTCTTCCGGACCGAGCCGGCCGTTGCGGCGAACTGATCGGAGTGGAGTGCCCGTGGCACCTCCCCCAGGGCAGGGGTTTCCCGGACAGGACGGGTGTCCAGCGGCGGCGAGCCGCAAATGATTCGTGTTTTTTCGGTGATACCTGGTAAAAAACCCCGGTCAGTTGTATCTGCCGGCCGAACCCGCCGCCCGGAGCGGACAACAGGAGAGAGATGCCCGAGCTGATCGCAGTCGATTACCGCGCCCTGGTCTCGCGCGCCGACCTCGTGTACCACAGCCCCGCGGAGGTGTCGATCGACGGGACCCCGATCGGCAACGGCATGATGGGGACCACGGTCTGGACGACCCCGGACTCGGTGCGTTTCCACCTCAACCGGCGCGATCTCTTCTCCTCCGACCGCAACCACGCCGGCTCGCACCGCAGCCCCGTCGACTACCGCGGCGGCTGCGCCCGCCTCGAGGTGGATGTGGGCGGCCAGGCGTTCGCGGCCGGGGATGCCTTCCGCCAGCACCTTTCCCTGTACGACGCCGAGTGCGCCCTCTCCGGCGACGGGGTGCGGGTGCGCTGCTTCCTCTCCTCGGCCCGCGACCTCCTCGCTGTGGAGGTCGACGACCGGCGCGCGAAGCCGCGGGAGATCCGCGTGACCCTGTCGATGTGGCGGGCCCCGGAGGTGACCACGCCCCTCAATCTCTGGAACGCAAAACGCTGGATTCCCGAGGAGGTCGAGACCGGGGTGCACACCGCCCGCTACCGGTTCGAGGACTGTGACAGCAGGCTGCTGGTGGTGCAGGAGTTCGAGGAGAAGCGGTTCTTCCGCGACGAGGAGTACCGAGCCCGATCCGCGGTTGCCGTCGCGGTGCCGGGGGCCGAGCCCCGGGTCGAGGCGCACGAGGCGGCCTGGAAGCCGGCGGCCCTGCTCTGGGACGAGAAGCCGCTCGGCATCACCAACGAGCGCGAGGCGGTCCGCAAGGGCCGGCCCGAGGCGCGCACCCTCGTTCTGCCCGCGGAAAAGGGAGTCCGCACGGTGCTCCTCTCCAGCGCCGCGGCCACAGGCCCGGACGCCGAAGGCACCGGCGACAGGGCTCTTGAGCTGCTCGACGCCGCGGCCGGAATGCCATATGAAACGCTGCGCGCCGAGCACGCCGCCTGGTGGCACCGGTTCTGGTCGCGGAGCTTCGTGCATCTGACCAGCGCGGACGGCTTCGCCGACTACCTCGAGCGCGTCCGCACCCTGCACCTGTACTACGCCGCCTCCTCGTCGCGGGGCCCCGGTCCGGCGCCGCAGGGGGCGGGACTGATCTTCCAGACCGAGGGGGACATCCCCCATCTCGGCACCCAGCTCTGGCACTGGATCGTCGAGATGATGTACCGGCCGCTCCAGGCCGCCGACGGCGCCGACCTGTGCGAGCCCTACTTCGACATGTATTCGCGCCAGCTGCCCCTGTGCGAGGAGGCCGCCCGGCAGCGCTGGGGGGTGGCCGCCGGCGCCCTGTTCCCCGAGACCAGCCCGGCCGACGGACCGGTGTCGCTGCCGCCGGACAGCGCCCGGGAGTTCCGCAACTACTTCCTCGGCAGGACCGGCAGCGGTACCCTGTCGGCGCGCACCCGCGTCCTCTGCCAGCACGACTCCCACCTCTACTACAGCTCGTCGTTCGCCGGCAACAAGGAGGAGGAGGCGCGCCGGGGGCTGCGGCCGTTCGCCGCCATCGCCCACATCGTCTCGACCGGCAGCAAGATCGCCCTGCAGGCCTGGTGGCGGTACCGCCGCACCGGGGACGAGGCCTGGCTGCGGGAGAAGGCGTATCCGCTGCTGCGCGGCGCGGCCGAGCTCTACCGGCACCTCGCCGTCAGGGGAGAGGACGGCCTCTACCACCTCGAGGGGACCAACGTCATGGAGTCCTTCTACCTCGTGAAGGACAGCCTCAAGGACCTCGCGGCGATCCGCGGCATCGCCGGGCCGGCCATCCGCGCCGCGGAGATCCTCGGGGTCGACGCCGGCCTGCGGGAGGGCTGGCGGGACCTGCTGGAGCACCTCGCCCCCTACCCGATGGGATCCGAGCCGGAGTCGAAGGCCCTCACCTTCGGGACCCTGGCCGACGACGTCTGGGCCGCCGGCCACCTCGGCCATATCGACGTCCCCCGGGGGGACTTCCCGTCCGAGGACATCTGGGCGCACCCGGTCGAGACCTTCGAGGTCTGGACCCTGGAGAGCGGCGACGACGGCCAGAAGGAGATGGTGCGGCGCATGCTCGACCTCTGTCCCAACCACCGCAAGGCGATGACCGGCAGGCACTGGCGGCCGTCGCTGGTGCGCACCCCGATCGCCTTTCCCCTGGCCGGCCGCGGCGAAGAGCTGCCCGCCCTGCTCGCCGCCCACTACAGCATGTACAGGCCATTCCTCGCCAACGGTCTCAGCTGCTTCGAGCAGGGGATCCAGTCGATGGGGCTCGAGCCTTCCGGGATGGCGGCCGGGACCTTGCAGCAGGGACTGATGCAGAGCGTGTCCCCGCGGCCCGGGGAGCCGGAGGTGATCCGCGTGTTTCCCGCGTGGCCGCAGCAGTGGGGGGCCTCCTTCCGCCTGCTGGGGCGGGGCGGCTTCCTGGTGACAGCCGCGATTCGCAAGGGGGAGGTGGAGTTCGTCGAGGTCGAGTCGCGCCTCGGAGAGGAGTGCCGCCTGCGCAATCCCTGGGGCGGGCGGTGTCTGCTGACGGTGACCGGGGCTGGGGAAGGGGATGCGGCCGCGGGCGGAACCTTGCTTGAAGGCGACCTGCTGCGGTTCGCAACGGCAGCAGGGCAGCGCTACCGGGTCCTGCCGCAGGGCCGGCCGGAGCCGCAGGGCAGGACCATAGCCCCGGAGCCGGCCAGTGGGCCGGTGGAGTACTCTTTCCGGCTGCCGAGCGGGGTAACCGTCCGTGGCCGGCTCGGACGCGGCCCCGGCGAACCGGCGCGGGGCCTGGCCGCCTTCGAGACCGGCAACCGCCGCATGCGCATCGAGCAGGCGGCTATCGAAAGGGATGCGGACGCCTCCGGCTGAGCGGGGGCCCCCGGCATGCAATGGTCTTTCGCAGCCGATCGAGGGGGCCCGTTCCCGTCGGCGCAGCGTCTGTCGTCACTGGCCCGGCATGATTTCATCTCGATTGGCCGGCCTCTTTTGCACCGCCGCGCTGGCCCAGGCTCGCGCCGGCCGATGACGAAGGCTGACCGCCCGTCGTTGCAGCAAGGTGTTCCCACCGTCGGTTTCCGCCGGTCCGAGCACTCCCCGACTTTCACCCCGATGATTGCAGGAGGACCCGAATGAAGGTTGCCCGTGTCGAGCTCTTCCACCTCGACGTGCCGTTCGAACCGCATGCAGGCAGCTACCTGAAGTACTGGATCTCCCCGTGGCGTATAATCCAGCTGTGCCGCCTGACCTTGGAGAACGGCGCCGCCGGCTGGGGGGAGACCATCCTCAACGCCACCCACGCCCGCGTCCCGGACGACATCGAGGAGCGCATCATCGGCAGGGAAGCCGCCTCGCTGCTCTGGGACGACAGCCTCGGCTGCGGCGTCCAGGTCGCCCTGTTCGACGCGGTTGCGAGGAACGAGAACGTCCCGGTCAGCGACCTGCTCGGCCCCCGGGTCCGCAACCGCTGCCCGGTCTCCTGGTGGACCTGCGACATGGACCCGGCAGGCTGGGCGCGGCAGTGCGAGACCGCGGCGGCCCGGGGCTACATGTCAGCCAAGCTGAAGACGCGGCCCTGGCAGGACCTGCACGCCTGCATCGAGGCGGTGGCTCAGGTGGTCCCGCCGCAGTTCCGGCTCGACCTCGACTTCAACGGCCACCTCGTCAACTCCGCCAACGCCGTGCCTCTGCTGAAGTCGCTGGAGCAGTACGAGCAGGTGGCGATGATCGAGACCCCGATACCGCAGGAGGACGTCGCCGGAAACCGGCAGATCCGCGCCCGGATCGACCGGCCCGTTGCGATGCACGTCGACCGGCCCGCGATCATGACGGTCCTGCGGGACGACATCGCCGACGGCCTCATCATCGGCGGCGGGGCCGCGCAGATCATGCGGCAGCAGGCGGTCGTCGCCGCGGCCAACAAGCCGTTCTGGCTGCAGCTGGTCGGCAGCGGCCTTACCACTGCCTGGGCCGCGCACGTCGGCTCGGTCTGCAGCGAAGCCCGGTGGCCGGCGATCACCTGCATGAACATCTACGAGTCCCAGCTGCTCGAAACCCCGCACCATGTGAGGGGCGGCTACTACCCGGTGCCCGACGGGCCCGGGCTCGGCGTCGAGATCGACGAGGCGGCAATCGGGAAATACAAAGTCGACTACACGACCGTGGAGGAGCCCCGCCACTTCTACCGCTACACCCGGGCCGGCGGCGAGATCGTCGAGATCGCCGGCAACCGCAGCGCCTTCCACGGCCGCTACCGGCAGGCCGGGCTGCCGATCTTCGAGGCCGGCTCCAACCTCGAGGTGATAGACGACAACGGCAGCCCCGGGTTCGCGCAGCGCTACGCCGGGCTCGAGGGCAGGGGAGGAGTCGCCTTTGGCTAGGCCGCGTATCCTGCTGCTCGGCGGCAACGGTTACCTGGGGCCGCACGTCGTCAGGGAGCTGCAGAGAGACTGCGACCTGCGCGTCACCGACGTGGTCCCGGTGGACGGCCCGCACGAGACCATGCAGGTCGACGTCGCCGACTACCGGCAGGTGCGGGCCGCGGCCGAGGGGACCGACGCCATCGTCAACTGCTCGGTGTCGCGCCGGGACCGCCGCGGCGCTTTCGACGTCAACACACGCGGCACCTGGAACGGACTCAGGGCCGCGGTCGAGGTCGGGCACCTCCGCTTCGTCAACACCGGCCCCCGTTTCACCTTGGCAGGGCCGCGCTACCTGGCTTGGGACTTCGGCATCGTCGAGGATATTCCGCCTCACCCGGGAACCGGGCTCTACGCGCTCAGCAAGTCGCTGGGCCAGGAGATCTGCCGCCTGTTCTCCGAACGGCACCCGGTCCACGTCCTGACCCTGCTCTTCTCCCGGTTCTGCGAGCCGCACCCTTCCGTCGGTCCGCAAGCCGGGATGAACCCGTTCGCCGTCACCTACCGCGACGCGGCCGCGGCGGTCCGCTGCGCCTTGGAGGCGGATCTCGAGGCGCTGCCGTCGAAGTGCGAGGCGTTCTTCATCACCGCGGACCTGCCCCAGGACCAGGTGCGGGCCGGCAAGGCCCGGCGCCTTCTCGGGTGGGAGCCCGGGGACGGCCTGGAGGGGTACTGGCGGGAAAAGCGGAGCAGCTGAGGCTCAGGAGCGTACTTTCATCCCCTGAGGGCGACCGTGAGGGCCGGTACTCGGTCCGCCTGACGGCCAATGTGCGCGTCACATTCGGTTGGGACGATGACGGTGCTGCGGACGTTGACATTGAGGACTATCACTGATGATCAGAAGACACCCTTCCATTGATCCGGTGCATCCTGGCGAGATCCTGCGCGAGGACATCCTGCCTGCGCTTTCCATGAGCAAAACGGCCCTTGCCGATACCCTCGGGATATCCCGGCAGACCCTTTACGAAATCATCAACGAGAGGCAGCCGGTTACCGCCGGGATGGCGGTTCGTTTCGGCAAGCTGTTCGGCAACGGGGCCGGCTTCTGGGTCAACCTGCAGCGCATCCACGACTTGGCCGTCGCGGAGCGCACCCGTTGAGCCGGGCGAGGAATCCATCTACCGCTGCGTCCGGCTTCATCTGTCGCTCCGCTGCCGGGCGACAGGGGGGCTATTGTTCTTTCCTGGCGTTCTTTTCGGCGCGGTAGCGCAGGCTGTGTTGCAGCTCTCTCTTGCGCACGCGCAAGGCCTTGGGCGTGACTTCCAGGAGCTCGTCGTTGCCCAGGTATTCTATCGCCTCGTCGAGCGTCAGGATGCGCGGGGGTGAGAGTGAATCCATGATGGCCTTGGGCGTAGCGCGGTGGCCTGTCTGGTGTTTCGTGCGGCAGACGTTGACGACCAGGTCTTCGTTGCGGATGGCCTGGCCGACGACTTGACCGGCGTAGACTTCCTCCCCGGGGCTGATGAAAAAAGTGCCGCGCTGCTGCAGATGCTCCAGGGCATAGGCGCTGGCGGTTCCGTGCTCGTGTGAGATGAGCGAGCCGTGCTCCTGCACGTCGATCTCCCCGGCCACCGGCTGGTAATCGTGGAAGAGCGTGTTGAAGGTGCCCGTACCGCGCGTGGCATTCATGTAGGGCTGGCGAAACCCCAGAACTCCGCGGGTGGGAACCAGGAATTCGGCGTAGACTACGCCGTCATCGCCGTGGCGGATGTCCTGCAGCCGCCCGCGCCTTTTGCCGAGGATTTCGCTGACCGGCCCCAGATACTCGGCACGCACCTCGATGAAAACCCGCTCGACGGGTTCGAGGATACCTCCGGCACTCGGGCGAAAGATGACCTCGGGGTTGCTCACGGCCAGTTCGTAGCCCTCGCGTCGCATGGTCTCGACCAGGATGGCCAGGTGCAGCTCTCCCCGGCCGGACACGACAAACTCGCCCGAACGTTCCAGGTTCTCCACGCGCAGCGCGACATTGCTCTCCAACTCCTCGAAAAGCCTGCTGCGCAGTTCGCGGCTGGTCACGAAGCGGCCCTCGCGCCCGGAGAAGGGGCTGTCGTTGACCTTGAAGACCATGCGTACCGTAGGCTCTTCGACTTTGATCGGCGGCAGCGCCAGCGGTCGCTCCGGGCAGGTCAGCGTATCGCCGATACCGATGGCGGGCACGCCGGAGACGGCGACGATGTTGCCGGCGTGGACTTGCTCGACCGGCTCGCGCTTGAGGTTGCGGAAGACGAAAACCTGTCCGACCGTGGCCGGCTGCATCCCGCCTTCGGCGTCGATGTGCATGATCGCCTGACCGGCGGCAAGCGAACCGCTGCTCAAACGGCCGACGCCGATCCTGCCCACATACGAGCTGTGCTCCAGGGTCGTGACCAACAACTGCGGCGGACCGTCCATTGCGATCTGGGGCGGGGGGAGGTGGCCGACGATGGCATCGAACAAGGGGACCAGGTTTTGGGCCAGCCGATCGGGAGCGAGTCCGGCGCGGCCCTCCAGGGCACGGGTGTACACCACGGGGAAGTCGGCCTGTTCGTCGTCGGCCCCGAGATCGATGAACAGATCGAAGGTGGCGTCGACCACTGCGTCGGGGCGGGCCGCCGGCCGATCGACCTTGTTGACCACGACGACGGCCTTGTGCCCGCGCTCCAGCGCTTGCTTGAGGACGAAGCGCGTCTGCGGCATCGGCCCCTCGACGGCGTCGATGAGCAACACCACGCCGTCGACCATGTTCATGATGCGCTCGACTTCACCGCCGAAGTCGGTGTGCCCGGGGGTGTCGACGATGTTGATGGTCGTGCCCTCGTAGACGATGCCCGTGTTCTTCGCCAGGATCGTGATGCCCCGCTCGCGCTCGAGATCGTTGGAATCGAGGACCCGTTCGGCGATTTGCTGGTGGGCCTGGAAGACATTGCTCTGTTTGAGCATGCCGTCGACCAGGGTGGTTTTGCCGTGGTCTACGTGGGCAATGATGGCGACGTTGCGGATGCCGGTTCGGGGTGCGGTTTGCACCGCGTCGTGGGTTGCGGTTTCGGGCTGGGTCATCAATCCTCTAACTGAATGTGGAGTATTCTCCGGAATACCAGTGGCCCTGGTTTCGAAGGAATCTCTAAAGCTAAGGTTTCCTCAGGAGATGTTTCCTGAAGCGGTGGACCAGGCCACTTGTATCCCCACCCCTACAGCCCCACCCGCCTGAACTCGCTCTCCGGGGCTCCGTAGCGCTTGAGCAGCTCCCTCATCTGTCCCGCCAGCTCCTCCTCCAGCCGGCCGTCCCGGACCGGGTTCTCCTGCCCCGGGTCGGCCTCCAGATCGTAGACCGGGTTGAAGTCCGGGGCGTTGTGGTGCCGGTGCGACGGCACCTTCAGGCGCAGGTGGGGAATGCCGTGGGTGTGCGGCAGGAAGAGACCGTGCTCGGCCCCGGCGAGATCCTCCCGGCTGTGCAGGGGATTTCCCATCCTGCCCGGGTCGGGTGATGTGCACAGCACCGCAGCGTGGTTGTACGCGAAGGAGCCGGGCAGCGGCTGCCGGCAGTAGCTGTAGCGGCCGTCGGTGAGGTTGATGTCCTTGCCGAAGTAGCCGAAGAACACGGCGTCGTGGTGGCTGCCGCCCCCCGGCAGCAGGTGGCAGAGGGAGCGGCCCTGCACGTTCGGCGGCAGTTCCCCCCGGTGCAGCTCCATGAAGGTCGGCATCAGGTCGAGGGCGGAGGTCAGCGCCGGCACGCGGCGGTGCCCGACCCCGGGAGCGCAGACGATCAGGGGTATGTGCACCAGCTCCTCGTAGTCGAACATGTAGTTCTTGGCCCAGTACCCGTGCTCGCCGAGCAGGTGACCGTGATCGGTGCTCAGGACGACGGCGGTATCCTCCCACATGTCGAGCTCGTCCATCCGGTCGAGGAACCTGCCGAGCCAGGCGTCGGCCATGGTCAGGGTGCCGGCGTACGACTTGCGGATATGCTCGACCGCCTCGGGGCTCTCGCTCACCGGGGCGTACTCCGGCCACTCGAAGTGCTCCCCCTCCCAGGTGTCGCCGTAGAGCTCGCGGTAGCGCGCCGGGCAGGAGAACGGTTCGTGGGGGTCGAAGCACTCGAGGTGGAGGTGCCAGTTGTCGGCTCCGCGGTTGGCGTCGAGGAACTCGATGGCGCGGGCGAAGCACTGCGGGGTCGGGTAGTCCTCGTCGTTCCCGGTGTCGGCGAAGGCGCGGTTGGCCCAGTACCCGCGCTGCGACTTGCCGAGGTGGGGAGGCGGGGGCGGCAGGTCGACCAGCGGCCGCCAGACGTCCCGCTCCTGGCCGCGCGCGAACTCCCAGCTGTCGAACTGGACGTGGTAGAACTCGCCGCCGCTGTGGAAGTAGTGGTAGTGGTCGGTGATGAGGTGGCTGTAGGTCTGGCGCTGCCGGCGCAGCTCCGCGTGCAGGGTGTCGTCCCAGGGCTGCAGCGGGCTCCAGGGCGTCTCGAGGAATCCGGCGTGCCCGGTGTAGAGGTCGCGCCGCGCCGGCATGCAGGGAAGGGAGCAGCTGTAGTGGTTGTCGAACACCAGGCCGCGCCGCGCCAGGCGGTCGATGTTGGGTGTCTGCACCCAGGAGGGGCCGTAGCTGCGGAGGTAGTGGCGGTTCAGGGAATCGAGGATGATGAAGATGGTTTTCACGAGCGAGCCCGTTTACTGGTGAAGGTCAGGAGTGTCAGGGGGTCTGCCACAGGGGTGACGAACGCAAACGGGAATGAAGCGTGAACAACTGGCCTGGCCAAGGGCCAGTGGATCCTGGAGAAACTTTTCCTACCCTTCCCGGTCGATCCGAACCAGTTGGAGGCGGCCATCCTCGTGCTTGTGGAGAAACACCGTAGTTCGGTTGCTCCACTTGGTGCCATCGCCGCTCCGGCTCCGGATCCGGTAGCCGAAGAACTCCCCGCCCCGCGCCTCATCGCCGACCGGGATGAGCGGCTCGGCTATCGGCCGCGGATCGAAAACCGGGTCTCCGTCTGCATCGACGGCAGCATACCGCCACTGACGCGACGCCCGCCGCGCCAGCCCCCCCTCCACGGCGAGATCGGCGAACCGCAAGCCGCCGTCTTCAACTTGAAAGTGATCCAGCGGGTTGACGCGCTCGAACCAGTAGCGTCCGATCATGTCCCGCCGCTCGGCTAAAAGCCGGGTCAGCTCCGCAGTGGCGCCCGGATCGGAGTAGCGCCCCTGCTCGACCATGGCGCGGATCTCGTCGTCGCGGAAGGCCATGACGATCTTGGCGCCCCAGTACCCGTCCCGGTCGGTGCAGCGCTCGAACGCGGGGTTGGGATAGGTGGGAACCCATCCCCGGGGACTGAAGGTCTCGTTCTCGAAGTAGCCGATCGCGGGGTACTTCATCGGCAGCGGCTCTTCCCACTTCTTGCGGTAGAGCCCGAACGACACGAGCGAGCGCAGGATCGTGCGCGGATCCCAGACGTACTCGTTGCCGTACTTGGGCAGGTGCGGCATCCTGTTGTTGCTGCCGAGGGCGGAACCCATGTCTATGAGGTAGTGGCGGATGTAGCTGCGGCCGTCCTCTTCGGTCACGTACATGTCGAGGGTGTTGGCCGCCCGGCGGTCGGCGTCGTTGAGCCAGGAGCCGATCACGCGCAGGCCGCGCAGCTCGCGTCGGTGCTCGTGGTCGACCCGGTCGTTGGGGTCGTCTTTTCGCCGGCCGTCGTAGTTGAAGACCCCGACCGGCTTGCCCTCGAGGAATTCGCTGGCCATGCAGCGCAGGGTGCCGTCCGGCTGCGGGATGATGTTGTCGAGGATGCCTTGCAGATCCGCCTGCGTCATCGGCCGCTTGCCGCCGTCTCCGGTCGGCACCTTGGCCTTCGGGCCGATCCGCAGCAGCCCGGGGTGGAAGTAGACGACAGAGTTGCGGGGCACGTTGTACCCGGCGGCGTACAGGACCTTGGTGGCGATCGCCTCCGCGGCCGACCCCATCTCGTTGTTCCCTTCGGAATCGAACTTGAGAAGGAAATACCGCTTCGAGGCGTCCTTGATGGTGAAGCCGGCGGTGCCGCCTTCGAACTTGCCGGCGACGATCTCCCAGGGGCCGCTGTCGTCCGGCTCGGAGAAACCGGGTCCGGCGGCCAGCTCTTCCAGGGTCATTGGCCGCAGGAAGTGCCGGTTGGTGAACCAGGAGGAGTTGGGCACCTCGTCGAGGGCGTTGACGTTGTCGGCCTGGCGCGGGCCGGCGAAGCCAAGGAGGTTGCCGGCCCTGCGGGCGGACCACCCCAGGTCGAGCACTTTCCCGACCTGGTGAAAGAAGGTGTGGTCGGCGATGTCCCAGACCTGGTTCTCCTCGATCTCGACCGGCTCGGTGATATGCCTGTTGTCGGCGTCGAACCACTTGATCGGCTCGGTGGTCAGCTCCGGGGCGGCCGTGGCCGCGTTGGGAAACAACAGACTCCAAGCCAACAGCAACGTCACCGTCGGGACAATCATCAGAAGTCCTTCTCCAGTGAAAGCCCCACCAATGCCTTTTCCTCCTCGCTGCGGGCGACGCGCAGCCCGAACAGGAAGGCGCGTTCCGTCCGCACGCTGATGCCGCCGCCGAAACTGTACTTGAACGCCGCCGGTTCGAGGTCGCCGTACTTTTCGAACACCTGCCCTTCGTCGACGAACAGGAAGGCGTTCCAGGTATCCCAGATCGGGTAGCGGTACTCGGCGCTGAACAGCAGGCTGCCCTGGCCGCGGAAGAATCCTCGCTTGTAGCCCCGCAAGCGCTGACCGCCTCCCAGGGTGTTCAGGTCGGAATAGGGAATGATGCTGTCGTCTCCGAGGGGATGCGCCTTTTCGAGCCTTGCCCGCAAGGCAAGAATCCGATTGTTGTAAAACAGCGTGAAGAATCGCTGAACTTCGGCTGCGTAATGTAAATACCGAACGTTCCCGGACCCGACGGCGTAATCCGCCTCGATCTGGATGAGTCCGCCGCGCTCGGGGAAGGCGGTGTCGCGGAAGCTGTAGTAGTTCCCGTCGGCGAACAACAGGACGCGTCCGGGGAATTGATAGTTCAAAGGATGGCTGATTGACCGGCTCGGCGGCTTGAAGTCGCGGTCGTCGTAGGCCGTTCGGCCGCCGACCGAGAACAGGTCGATGGCCTCGTTCGCCCCGGCAATGCCGCTGGACTCGCGGCCGATATCGTCGTACTGGCGAAAGCCGTACGACAGCCGCAGTTCAACGATCGCATCCGGTTCGCAGCCATCGGTCTCGCCGTAGTTTGAGTGGCGTCTCAGAGTAAGCCGTACGTCTCGCTGCTGGAAATCGAACCGCTCCTCAGGGCCCCCCGATTCGCCCTCGCCATTGATGGTAGCCTTGTCGTACCTGGTTCCCAACGCTTCGACGGTCGCATTCCAATACCAGGGGCCGCCGCCGACCCCGGGGTCGCCATACCGGGCAATCCCGCTGTAATTGGAGCGGTTGGCGATCAAGTTCGCGGAGAATTGATTTCCCCGCCCGAACAAATCAGCGCGAAACAGGTTGAGCCCACCCCCGAACCCTGTTTCCTCACCGGTTCCCGTCTCACCGCCGAAGACCACATAAGGGAACCATCCGGCGGTTTTCTCCTTGCCCCCGCGGGTGAACAGGCCTTTGGCTTCGGCCCAGATGGTGAACTGCCCGATCGGGTAGATAAGGATATTCCAGAGGTGCTTGGGAAAGGAGAGCATCTGATTGTGCCGGGTCTGGTAGACTTCGGCGGTGTCCGTCTCGGTCGCTGCGGCAAGCCCATCTTGCGAAACCGCCGGTACGGACAGCGACGCCAACACCAGTGCATGGATGAGTGATCGAAGGATCATCGCGGATCGGTCTCCCTTGATCTGACGGGATGCTCAGTACACCTCGGGCACGAAGGTCTGGTCATCCACCGGGGGGCGCACGTAGCTGTCATCCTGCTGCATCGGCGGGAGCTCGAGCTTGTCAGGAAGCACGTTCCTGTAAGGGATCATGCCCAGCAGGTGGGAGATGCAGTTGAGGCGGGCCCGGCGCTTGTTGTTGGCGTCGACGACGAACCAGGGCGCCTGCTTGATGTCGGTATGGCGGAACATGTCGTCCTTGGCCCGCGAGTAGTCGACCCAGTGGGTGCGCGCTTCCAGGTCCATGCCGCTGAGCTTCCAGCGCCGCGCCGGGTCGGAGATGCGCTGCTTGAAACGCCGTCCCTGCTCCTCCTCGGAAACCGAGAACCAGTACTTGATCAGGATGATTCCCGAGCGCACCAGCATGCGCTCGAACTCGGGACAGCTGCGGAAGAACTCATTCACTTCCGTTTCCGTGCAGAAACCCATCACCCGCTCGACGCCGGCGCGGTTGTACCAGCTGCGGTCGAACAGAACCATCTCCCCGGCCGCCGGAAGTTCCTCGACGTAGCGCTGGAAATACCACTGCGTCTTCTGCCGCTCCGTCGGAGTGCCGAGGGCGACGACCCTGCAGATGCGGGGGTTGAGCGACTCGGTGATGCGCCGGATTACGCCTCCCTTGCCGGCCGCGTCGCGGCCCTCGAAGATGACGACGACCTTCAGGCCCTCGTGGCGTATCCATTCCTGCAGCTTGGCCAGCTCTGTCTGGAGCTTGGCCAGCTCCTTCTCGTAACCCACCCGGTTCAACTTCCCCTTGCCGGAGGAGTCGGGGGGATCTCCTTTTTCCTTTTTTGCCATCTCACGCTCCTGACCACCCGTTGAAAAGCCTGTATGGGCTGCCTGCCCGGGGGGAGGGGCAGGCAGCAGGCGATGTCAGCGTCCGGCTATTTTTCCACCACCACCTTGCGGGACGTGATGATCCCCCCGGTGACTGCCCCGATGACGATGTCGACGAAACCGGCCGCTGTCTTGATGGTGTAGTCCTCGGCTCCGCCGGCCATGGCCCGCGTATCCACCTCGTTGAGCGGCGCCAGGCTGATGACGTAGAACTGCCGTGCGGCTACCACTTCGGTCCCTTGTGCACCCTGGCCCACCATGTGCACGTGGGCGGAGCAGCCGGCCAGGACCAGGACGGCCAGCAGCAGCGGGGCGATCAGCTTCTTCTTCATGGTATCCCTCCTCAGGGAACGATGTGAATGGAAGAAAGCACGGACTCGTAGGTCTTGATCATGACTCCGGTCCACGCTTTCCGGATGAGTACGTCCAGCTGGTACACTGCCGCGGGGGTCTGGACGAACACCTGCCTGACGATAAAGCCCGAGCGCACGAAGGAGTACTCCCGGAGCGCTACCGCCCCCGAATTCATGGATCGCACCTGGAGGTAGTCGTCCCCGGAACGGCGCTCCACCGGCTGGTACCCGGCCAGGTAGGCGAAGTCCGCGGACGGCTCCTGACCGACGATGCGGCTGAGAACCAATGCGTGCCCCTCCGCAAACCCGCAGAAGTGCTCGATTTTGTATTGAAACCCGGGCCGGTTGGCCTGGTTGGCCTCATCCTCGGCCCCCTCCCGCAGGCTGTCGGGCATGGCCGCGCAGGCCTTGGGGAAAGCCAGCTCCAGCGCCCCGAAACGGGTCGCCTTCAGCAGCAGGTTCCGGTCGTGGGCAAGGGATGCCGAATGGCCCGTTTGCGTCTCGGCTGCCGCCTCCGGGGAAAGGGCACAGCCGACAAGGATTGCGGACAGGTAAGCCGGTTTCAAAACCACATCCCTCCGAATCCTCCCCCACCTCCGCGGAAGCAAAACGAAACACCCAGTGTCACCGGCATCACGTCCCGGGTTTCCAACTGAAAAAACGGCCGGTCCACGCGCAATTCGAGCTTGAGGCGAACACTGGTGAGACGCATGGCTTCCATTCCGCCGACGACGTAACCCCCCAGGCCATTCCCGTCTTCGGATTCCCATTCCTCTTCCCACCTGTCCCGCCTCGAATTCCACCTCGAGGTTGTTTGTTCATAGCCGGACCAGACGTGGGAGAACCCGCCGCCGACATAGGGCGAGAAGTTCTGCTTGTTGAAGAAGTAGCGGCCCCCGATTCCCCAGGAGAAAAAGTGAAAGCTGTCGCCCTCATCGTCCTCTCCTCCTGCACCCCAGAACGCGGTTCCCACGGCATAGGACGGTGTCTCGTGAAACCAGCCGAGACTGTAGCCCGGTTTGCCTATCATGTCAGCGTCCGTGATGAGAGCGAAAGTTCCAAGGAGCCCGATATCCCAGAAGGACTCACCGGGTATCTTTCGATGCCGGCGTGCCTCCTGTTCAACGACACTCTCCATGTCGACCGTGGCCGCGAGCGATTTCCGGTGGACGAGGGCATCGACCAGTCGCGGCGCGGCCGAGATCATCTCTTCGATATTTCCCAACTGGATCTGCCGCTCGACAACGACGGTCCCGGCGGGGAATTCATGGCTCAGGCGCACCAGGATCTTTTGTCCCAGGCGGTGCAGCCCCAACCGGTAGATACCCCCGGAGTCCGGTGCACGGAAAGCGGGCTCCCCGACCGCTATGCCCTGTTTGTTCAGCTCGCCGCACACGAGAAGCGCGGCGGTCCGCGCGTCGGCTTCCGGGAAACCGGAATGTTCCCCGACCAGGCAGGCAGCCGGGGCAGGGGGCGGCTCAACGGCCTGCAGGGACGGGCCGGGATTTTCGGTCTCCGGAGCGGAGACCTGTTGGGAGAAAACCCGAGAGGTCAGAAAAAAAGCCGAAAAGCAGGCCAGCAGGAAAAAACCCGGCATATCATTCTCCGTTCCTAGGGTGAGCAGCGCTTTTCTGAGCGGAAGCACTGAAAAGGCCGCAAAAAAAAGCGGAAATACCAACATTCAAAAATTATATGAACCATAGGATACAAAGATGGGGGGGAAATCGCCCGTAGCATTCAGGAAAAATCACCGCAGCAGTGTGAGTTTTCGCGTCTGGACGGTCTCGTCCGTCGCCAGCCTGTACAGGTAAACGCCGCTGGCAAGGGGGCGGCCCGAATCGTCCCGGCCGTTCCAATGGACGCGGTGGCGGCCTGCCTTGAGCGGCCCCTGCTGCAGCACCGCCACCCGCTGTCCCGTCAGGGAGAAAACCTCCAGCCGCACTGGACCCGGCTCCAGCAGAAACCATGAGATTACGGTTTCGCTGTTGAAGGGGTTGGGCCAATTCTGCTGCAATTCGGTTTCGGAAGGAAGGCCGAGCCTCTCGTGGGCCAGTGCCAGCAGCTTGGCCTGTCCCGGCTGGTCGAAGGCATCGACGAACTGGAAGAAGTCGACGAAGTCGACGGTGCCGCTTCCGTCGAGGTCGAACTTCGGGTCGGTGCTGCCGAAGGCGTCGATGAACTGGAAGAAGTCGACGAAATCGGTCTTGCCGTCCTCGTTGAAATCGGTGGCTGCTTTCGCCTGTGTTGCTTGTGTCGGAGTTCCGCTGAGGGCGGCGGACCAAGGGCCCTCGCCTCGGCTGTTGACCGCCTGCACCTCCAGATCCCACTGGGTGCCTTCAGCCAGGCCGGTCAGTTCGTACCTCAGGGCTCCCGAGTCGGTAGTCCAGACACGTACCCGGCCCCCCAGAAGATTACCGCCACCCCTGGTGCGGGTGTAACGCAGGTAGTAGGCGGTGATGGCGGACCCTCCGTCGCTGGATGGCGCGTCCCAGGTCACGGTGAGGGAGCCTTCCCCGGGGGTCACCGACCGGATACTGGGGGCCCCCGGGAAACCGACGGTGGACTTGGGCGGCATGTTGTAAGCATATATCTTGGCGCTGTAATGCCTGAGGCGATCCCCTGCATCGGTGAAGCTGCGTTGTTCGTAGTTGGCAACCCACAGGGTCGTTCCGTCGGACCAGATACCGGACGGTTCCTTGTTTCCGGCGGCCGTCAACCCGGTGAAGTCCTTGGCCGGTTCGCGAATCTTCGTCGCCATGTCATATGCATAGACCTTGTCACCTGAGGCATGGGGTCCCCGGTCTTCCACCACCCACATGGTCGTGCCGTCAGACCAGATGTCTTGGGGGCTGAAGTTTCCAGCAGCGCTCAGGGTGTTGAAATCCTTGCTCGCGTCACGGGCCCTGGTGGCCAGGTTATAGGCGTAAATCTTCTCGTCCCGGGCGTCCACCACCCACATGGTCGTGCCGTCGGACCAAATGCCGGTGGGATATTCGTTTCCGGCCGCGTTCAGGGTGGTGAGGTCCTTGCTCCGGTCATGGGATTTCGTAGCGATGTTGTAGGCGTATATCCTGTCATCATCCGTGTCCGCAACCCACATGGTCACTCCGTTGGACCACATTCCACGGGGGCTAGTATTTCCGGCGGGTCCCAACGCATCGAAGTCCTTCGCCGCGTCACGGGCCCTGGTAGACCTGTTGTAGGCGTAGAGTTTGCCATCCAGATCGGAAACCCAGATCGTGGTGCTGTCCGCCCAGAGGCCTGTCGGGAAATCGTTGTCTGCGGAGTACAGAGTGTTGAAGTCTTCAGCGGCGTTCCACCCGTAGGCCGTGGTGTCGCTCCGTCCTACGGTTACGGTGTAGACTTCGGTCGTCCGGCCATCATCGGCGGTTACCGTGATGGTGACGTCGTTTCGCCCCTCTGACAGTGAGACCGAATGGGAGGAGCCGCTGGCGACGCTGCTCCCGTCGAGATCGATTGTGCCACCTGACAGGGTAAGGGTTGGAATTAGCGAGACCTGCGTCACGTCGTTGGCGACGCCCACGTGATAGGCCGTCACTTCGCTGTCGAAGCCGGCGATGCCCGCGGGACTCACGGTCAGCATGCTCAACGTCGCGTCCGAAAAGTCGGGCATGTTGTAGGAGAATATCTTATCCCACCAATCGGTTACCCACATGGTCTCGCCGTCAGACCAGATGCCCCAAGGCCTTGTATTACCCGCAGCCCTCAGAGTGTTGAAGTCTTTGGATGGAACGCGGGCTTTGGAGCTCCTGTCGTAGGCGTATAGCTTGGCGTCGAGACTGTCAGCAACCCACATGGTCGTACCGTCTGTCCAGATGCCGGTCGGATTGTTATTCCCGGCGGCGGCGAGGGTGTTGAAATCCGCATTGGGGATTCGCCTCAGGGTGTGCCGATTGTAGGCGTATAGTTTATCGTCGGCATCATCGGCGACCCAGAACCCGCCCAGGACGGGTTCCACGGCTATGCCTTTGGGCTTGGTAATTCCTGCGAGAACCAAACCGTTTATTTCCCTGGACAGATTCCTTGAGTAGTTGGACAACCGGTAGGCGTATATTTTGCCATCGTAATGATCCGCAACCCACATGGTTGTTCCATCTGATGCAATGCCCAGGGGATCGTCGTTTCCCCAAGTTTTCAGAGTATGGAAGGACACCCCTTGCTCTTTCGTGGACATTCCATATGCTTGAAGCGTCGTATACTTCGAAGTCTCGCCGGGATCCCTGAAAAAAAGCGATGTGTGCATCACCCACATAGTCGTGCCGCTTGACCAGATACCGTAGGGTTCCGTAAACGGGAGACGCGCCCCAAAGTCATCAGTAACCTTCCAGGCAAAGGGGGCGTTGGAGCCTCTGCCCGCAACAATGATGTATTCTTTAGTGGTCGTGCTGTCCTGCGCGGTTACCGTGATGGTGATTTCGTTTCGCCCTTCCGCGAGCGAGACGGCGTGACCGGATCCGCTGGAGACCGAACTTCCATTGATGTCGACGGTCGCCGCCTCGTCATTCAGGTAGGGCGTAACCGTCACTTGGCTGACTTCGTTGTCCACGCCGATTTGATAGGTGCGCACGTCGGCGGCAAAACCCTCGATGTCCACGGGACTGACTCCCAACGCTTTCAGCGTCGCGTCATTCGGGGAACCCGCGTCGTCCGGCGGGGCGGCGTCCGGCCTCTGCTCTCCGAACTCTCGCCACGTAGTCGTGCCGTCGCCGTCGAAATCCGCCCGCAGCGCCGGGTACTGCTGCGCGGTCCCGAAGTCCCAGGGGTCGTCGCCACCGGTGGTCGCATCGCGGTCGCCGTCCGCGTTGTCCAGATCCAGGTTCCATTCCGCGTAGATGCCCGCGTACCCGGTGGGGGTCTGCAGTTCCGCTGTGGCCTTGCCTTCCCCTCCGGCGCTCGACACCTTTCCCGAGGTCGTGGTATTCCAGTAGCAATTGCCGATGAACGAGGAGCTGTTGTTGATTACCAGGTCGTAGTCTCTTCCCACCAGCCCGCCGACGTAGGTTCCCGTCCCCGTCACCCAGCCTGTCGCGTAACTCGCTCGGATGCTCCCCTGGATCTCCCCCACCAGCCCGCCCACGTAGTTACCGCCGGTCACCGCGCCCGACGCATAGCAGGCCCAGATGCCGCCGCCCCAGTTCTTGCCCACCAACCCGCCGACATGGCTCCCGCCGGTGACCGCGCCCGACGCATAACTGACCGCGATGCTCCCGCCGTTGTGAAACCCCACCAGTCCACCGACTTCCGAATTGCTGCCTGTACCCCTCACCGCCCCGGTCGCATAGCTCGCGCGGATACTTCCGTAGTTGTACCCGGCCAGCCCACCGACCCGGCCATGGCTGCCCGAGCCGGTCACCGACGCCGAAGCATGGCTGGCGACGATGCTGCGGCTGGCGCCGCTGGAGCCTGCGTTCCTGCCAACCAGTCCCCCGACTTCGCTGCTGCCCGATCCCGTGCCTGTCACGGACCCCGTCACATAGCTCCCGGTGATGATGCCGGCGTTCTTTCCCGCCAGCCCACCGACAATGCTCCCTTTGCCCGAGCCGGTCACATTGGCCTCTCGAACTCCCACGTTCCGCACCTGCCCGCCGTCGCCGACAACCCCGAACAGACCGATCCGGCTTGAGGAGCGATCGATGTACAGGCGGGTGATGGTGTGCCCATCGCCGTCAAAGGTGGCGATGAATTCGTTTCCGGAACTGCCTATGGGCTCCCAGCCCGCGCCTCTGTTCCAGTACTCGTCGCCCACATCCATGTCGCCATCGCCGTCGGTGTCGAAGTCCAGGTCCACCTTCAGCTCGTACCCGGTACAGACCGGCACGTCCGGGGTGGCCGAATGTCCATCGTGGTCGGCCGCGGCGCAGCCCATTCCCGCAGCCGGATTGGGGAAGGCTCTGGTATAAGCGGATGCGTTCGAACCGTTGTCCGCGGCGCCGTCGCCGTCCAGGTCCCAGCGGATGGCGTTCAACTGCGCCAGGGTGCTGATCTCGATCAGGCCGTCGTCGTCGCTGTCGTAGGAAACCGTGGAGGCATCCGCTGCCCCCGCGGCGAGCAGAAAGGCTGCGCAGAAAGGCAGCAATCCTGGAACCAGCTGAGGGAATTGGTGATTCACAGCAGGCGTTTTCATGACTCTGCACCCCTCCTTGGTGGGGGCTGGGGGTTGGTCCAACACTTCCATTCAGAAGCACCTCGGGTCAGGCGCCCTTGGTCCATGCAGTTTCCCATTACTCCGACGGCACTGAAGGGTGGGGCTGCCTTCTGTTCCGGAACTCGAACCATCTGCGCCGAAGTCATCGGCGGTGGACCGGATTGCAGGGGGTTTGGATCCCTATCGCAGCAGGGTGAGCTTGCGAGTCAAAGCGCCCTCTTCCGTCACCAGCCGGTACAGGTAGACGCCGCTGCCCAGGGGCCGGCCCTCTTCGTCCCGGCCATCCCAGTGAACGCGCTGGCGACCTGCCTGCAGCGGCCCCTTGTGCAGAACCGCCAGCCGCTGTCCGGTCAGGGCGAACACCTCCACTCGCGCCGGCCCCGGGTCGGGCTGGAACCAGGAGATGACGGTCTCGCTGTTGAAGGGGTTGGGGGCGTTCTGATGGAGTTCCGGGCCGGCGGGTAGCCCTAGCATCTCCTGGGCCAGGGCCACCAGCTTGGCCTGCCCCGACTGGCCGAAGGCATCGACGAACATGAAGAAGTCGACGAAATCGACCGTGCCGCTTCCGTCGAGGTCGAACTTTGCGTCGGTGCTGCCGAAGGCGTCGATGAACTGGAAGAAGTCGACGAAATCGGTCTTGCCGTCGCCGTTGAAGTCGGTGGCAGCCCGGGTTTGTTCCTGGCCGCAGTCGGACAGGCCGAGCGTACCCATGTCGTTGGTCGCCACGTCCCGCAGGCCCGCGGGGATGCACCCGGTGAACTGGTTGCCGGCCAGGTACAGGTGGGTCAGGTTGGTCAGGTTCTCCAGTTCCGCCGGTATGGCCCCGGTCAGCTGGTTGTTGGAGAGCCCCAGGCTGGTCAGGTTGGTCAGGTTCCCCAACTCCGCCGGTATCGATCCGGTCAACCGGTTGTTGGAGAGCCCCAGGCTGGTCAGGTTCGTCAGGTCTCCCAATTCCACCGGTATGGCCCCGTTCAACTGGTTGCCAGCGAGATTCAGTTTCTTGAGGTTGGTCAGCCCGCCGAGCTCGGAGGGGATCACTCCGTTCAACTGGTTACTCTGCAGCCACAACCGTTCCAGCCTGGACAGATTCCCCAGTTCCGGGGGAATCTGTCCGCTCAACCGGTTGTGATTGATTTCCAGGTAAATCAGATTCGACAGGTTGCCCAGCTCGGGAGGAATCGAGCCGCTCAACTGGTTGACATAGAGGTACAGGGAGGACAGGAAGGTGAGGTTGCCTGTCTCGGCCGGTATCGTCCCGCTCAACCGGTTCCAACTGAGTTCCAGGTCGTTGACGCGGCCGAGGCTGTTGGTTGAGACGCCTTCCCACTCGCCGAGGGGCCTGCTGCTGAGCCAGTTCGTCCTGTCCTGCCAACCCGCCCCGTTGGTGGAATCGTACAGCGCAGCCAGCGCGACACTGTCCGGGTGGGCGGGCGCGGAGGCGACAGGAGAGACTCCCGTCCACTCCGACGCGTCCCACAGCTCGATCCCGTTCAGCCCGACCGAAGCGAGCAGGGAACCGTCCGGAGAAAACACCCCGTTGATCCCGAAACCCCAGGCGTCCTCCAGCCGGTCCGGATGCCCGAGTTTTGCGGTGATTGCCTTCGTCGCAAGGTCCCACAGCAGGACCTCCCCCAGGCTTGCCCCGGTGGCAAGGATGGTCCCGTCCGAAGAAAACGACGGCTCTCCGTGCCCCTGAAGGGCGGCGGTCGTATCTCTCGCCGCCACGTTCCACAGCAGCATCGGCCCGTCCGTGCTCGCTGCGAGGAGGGATCCATCGGGGGAAAACACCACGTCGAGGACCCTGCCTGTATTTCCCTCCAGGGTGGCTGTACTGGTTTGCGATGCCGCGTCCCACAGCTTGACGGCGCCGTCCCGCGACCCGGAAGCGAGCGTACCGTCGGGCGAGAAGGCCACCGAGAAGACATGACTCGCATGCCCGGTGAGGGTGGCGATAAGGGTTCGGTTTGCCACGTCCCACAGCTTGATGGTCTGATCCCCCGAACCTGAAGCGAGGGTGTCCCCGCCGGGCGAAAACGCCACGGAATGGACCCCCGTAGGTCCTCCCGTATGCCCCGGAAGGGTGGCGATCAGAGATTTGTTGGCCACGTCCCACAGCTCGATGTTGGCCTCGTCGGTTCTGGTGGACCCGGAGGCGAGGGTGGTCCCGTCGGGCGAAAAGGCCAGGCAGGAGCTTCCCCCGCTGAGACTTCCGACCGCGGCTCGAGTCGCCGTGTTCCAGATCTGGATTCCCGCGGACGAACTGACGGCCAGGATCGTTCCGTCCCGTGAAAACTTCGCGCCATAGATCTCGGGCGAAGTATCCCGCGTATACCTGAAAAGCGTGGCGAGGTGGTGGGGAGAATCTTCCGCCAGAACGAAATGAGAATCTTTATAAGGGCCGGAATTGGCGTTCCCATCGGTATCGACTGCCTGTACGGACAGGTAATGCGCAGGGGAGTCGGAAAGATTTCCCGAGCCCTTCGACGGGATCACCCCGTCATGCTGGAATACAACGACGGTATCCTGCACGCCATGCAGGTCATGGCATCCCTTTACTTCATGCGATCCGGCGGCAGGGTGGGGCGCCCTTGATTTGAGGAAGAAAAGCACCTGGTGAAGCCCCGGATTTCCCGGGGCGGTGATTCTGAATTGAACTGACAAGCTCTTTGAGCCCGCCGCATACCTGAGGGGGGAAACGAGATCGACGGCCGGCGCCAGAAGGTCCCAGGTCTGCTGCTCCTCAATCGGGACGCCGGAATCGAAGTAGGGATGCGCGGCCAGGAACCCGGCGCTGCACGCGGATAACCGGTTCCATCCCGGGCCGTACGACATGATGTTGGCATTGTCGTTGAAATCGTGCTGCAACCCGAAGGCATGGCCGAGTTCGTGAGCCGCGGTTTCGTCAATGAAGCTGGCGGGAACAAGGGCGTAGCCGCTGTTCTTGCCTGCCCGCCCGCCGAACCCGGCCACGTTTCCCCAACCGAGATTGTCGTAGGTGCTGTGGTCGGCGACGATGAACAGAATGCTGCTGCTGGAATCAAACGCCGGTCTCAGATCCCTGAGCACGTTGCCGATGCCGACCCTACGGTAAGAGCGGAGATAGCTGTCGTCGGAGTTCGGCGCGTCCACGCGATGCACCACGGGATCTCCCTGGGCGTCGGTTTCAAACTGGAAGGTCTTCGTGCCGCGGCCGTGCGCCTGCATCTGGTCCCGAAAAAAAGTCTGGATGCGGGGAATCCTGACTTTTATCGAGTCGACCACGTCGGAGTCGAACGTGCGGTCGTTGGGAATGAAGTAGATCAACTTCACGTCGCGCGTCTGGTCGGCGTTCGCGGAGAGCAACTTGGCGGCATGGCCGCCGGGGTGACCTTCCTCCCACTGCTCCGCGTCGAGCGGCCGGCAGGAGATCGACCAGTCGATAGGGAAGGGGGAGACATGGCCTGCGCGAGGCGAAAGAAAAAGACCCGCTATCGCCAGACAGGCGGGTTTGTACAACCAGGTTTTCATGGGCCTGTCCTCAGTTGGCGGTTGTGCCGGGAGGCCGTGAGCGAATGAGTCACTCGGTTGTGGTGTGCCATGTTTCTGAATAAACCCCGGCCGTCTTTTTTTTACTGTCGAGCGCCGTGACTGCGCAGGACGGCCGCGGCCTCGGAGGCATTTTTTCGCGACGCCCAGTAGAGCGGTCCCCAGCCGTGATTGTCCTTGGCGTTGACATCGGCCCCCCTGTTCAACAAAACCTCGGCTGTCTCATAAGAATTGTTGGATGCCGCAGAGTGCAGCGGAGTCCAGCCGAATTTGTCCCTGGCGTTCAAATCGGCTTTCTGTTTCAGCAGGATCTCGGCGGTTGCAGAAGCATCCTCTTTTGCCGCGGCCAGGTGCAGCGGCGTCCAGCCGAACAATTTTTCCCTGGCGTTGACATCGGCTTTCTGTTCGAGCAGGAGCTCGGCCGTTGCCGAAGCGTTCTCCCTGGCGGCAACGTGGAGGGGTGTCCAGCCGTCCTTGTTCTTTGCGTGGACGTCAGCTCCCCGCTGAAGCAGGACTTCGGCGGATGCCGAAGCGTTCTCCCCGGCGGCAACGTGGAGGGGTGTCCAGTCGTCCTTGTTCCCGGCGTGGACATCAGCTCCCTGCTCGAGCAGGGATACCGTCAACAGGGGCAGGTTCAACCGGGCGGCGGTATGCAGATCGGTGTCGCCGTTGTTCATCCCACCGGGGTTGGGGGGGCGTCCCACCTCTGCAACAAATGCCTGTTCCTGAGTCTGTCTCTCCAATGCCGCACCTTCCAGGCGTTGCTTTTCCAATGCAGCGTCCCGCCGCTGCTTCTCCAACGCGGCCCGTTCCTGACGTTGTTTCTCCAGTACCGCCTCTTCCTGACGCTGTATTTCCAGCGCCGCTTTTTCCCGCCGCTGCTTCTCCAACGCCGCCCGGTCCTGGCGCTGTTCCTCCAGGGCGGCTTGTTCCTGACGCTTTTCCTTCAGCGACGCTTGTTTGCGCCGTTGCTGTTTCTCCAACGCTTCCTTTTCCCGGCGCTGTTTCTCCAGGGCGGCTTGCTCCCGAGCCTGTCTCTCCAGCGTTTCCTGTTCCAGCCGTTTCTCCTCTGCTGCCGCCTGTGCGGCGTGCTCCATATACCTTTCGCCACCGATCAGGAGAGCAACCAACCCCAAGGCTGCTGCAACAAGCCTGTATGGGAGGTTCTTCCGGGGCCTGCGGACTTTCCCGGCATCGCTGAAGGACTCTCGCCACGCCGGAATGCTCTGGGGACGGTCCGGGGCATCGACCGCCAGGGCCGCATCTATCGCCGCGAGAAATCCCGGACTGGCTTTGCCCGCGCATCGTTGCGCCACCGGAACCAGCGGGTCGTTCCGCATCCGGTCGGTTGCATCGAAGGGGCTCTCTCCAGTCAACGCCCGATAACAGACCCCTCCCAGGGCGTAAATGTCCGTCCACTCTCCCTGGGCAGCCCGGGTCGAATACTGTTCGATCGGCGCATACCCCGGGGTAACTATCGACGTGACCGAGCGGCTCCTGGCGCCCATTGCCTGACGCGCCGCGCCGAAGTCCAGCAACACCGGGGAGCCGTCCTTTGCCCGGAGGACGATGTTGGCGGGCTTGATGTCCCGGTGCAGAAAGTCTGCTCGATGGACCACTTCCAAAGCGCCCAGCAACGGATCCAATATTCCTTTCAGTTCCTTTTCGCTCAGGGTTCCCTTGCGCTTCAGATATGCGGACAGACTTTCTCCCTCCACGTATTCCATCGCGATATAGGCGGTGCGGTGGGCTTCGAAGAAGTGATGGATGCGGACGATGCCGGGGTGTTGAAAGCGGGCGAGGATGCGGGCTTCGTCCAGGAAGCGCTCGAGGCCCCATTTGAAATCAGGGGCAGCCTGGGCTGTCTGCGGAACGACGGACAGGTTCCGTTCGCGAGTAGCCAGGTCCGAGGGGAAGTACTCCTTGATCGCGACGGGAATATCCAGGGTGATGTTCCACCCCAGGTAGGTGATCCCGAACCCGCCGTGGCCGAGAACCCGGTGGAACTCGAAGTCGCGAATGCGAGTCCCCTTCGGCAGCGCCAGGCGATGCTGTTGTTCCTCACCCATCAGACCGGACCGTGTGTGTATCGCAGGGCCGCCAAGGCACCTTTTCTGCTTCCCCGGCCTCCCGGCTGACCCCCTACTGTTTCCGTCCTGCGGATCTGCCAAACAGTCTCGCCCAGCGTTTCAGGCGGGGAATGCCCCGGTCGGCTTCCGACCCGGCCACATCGGCCCCGGGGGGTTGGGTGCCTCCGGCGGGGGCGTACAACAGAAGAGTGGTGTTGTCCTGGCGGGGATTGCTCGCGGCTTCCACTGCCTGGATAAGGGCCGCGGCGCTGTCCTCCAACGGCGCCTCCTGCGTTTCGGCAAGGATACCGGAGATCTCCCGGTCTCCGAGGGTCATCAACCCGTCGCTGGCCAACAGCAGCCGGTCGCCATTCTCCACGGGAACCGGTTGCGGCGATATGTCAACCAGATGTATGTCCTCGCCCGTGACCGCGGACCTGAGCGAATGCCGGGCGGGATCCCGGGCGGCGTCCTCTTCGGTCATCCGCCCGGTGGAAACGAGGTCGGCGAGGACCGGTGCCATGGAGTGGTCTGCGTTCAACCGCTCCAGCGCGCCCTTGCGGAACAACCACAACGGGGAATCCCCGACGCTGATCCAGTTCAGGCCCCCGGCGGAGACGACGGCCGCGACCAGGGTGGAACCCATGCCGGCCAGCTCGGGATTCTGGTCAACGGCGTCCGCCATGGCTGCATTGGCCGATTGGAGACAACCTTGAAGGCGATGGACGATCGGCCCGGAAGCCCGCGGGTAGGCCTCGACAAAGGTCTTTCTCAGAAGACCGCTGGCAGTGGCGCCGCCGGCGTGGCCGCCCATGCCGTCGGCCACCAGTAACAGGGAGTGTTCGTTACGGTCTGTTCCGAGGGCGCGTGCATCGACGAAGCCGTAGTCGTCTTCCTGGCAGCTCCGTTTGCCGCGGATTTGCCCCGCGGCACAGCGACCGCTTTCGCTCAAGCGTCTTCGCTTTCTTCCGAGTCCTGCCAGTCGAACTCCGTACCGCAGAAGGGCACGAACCGGAGAACGGTATTCCCGATTCCGATCCGGCCCATTGGCGGCAACTCTGCCGGAGTCAAGACCGGCTGATCGCCGAGATACGTCAGGTTGGTGCCGCCCCCGTGCTGCACGTAGAACTTCCGGCCGCGGGGGTCGTAGGTGACCACCGCATGGCCATTCCGGGAAATCTGGTCGTCGCCGAAATCGAGCTTGACGCGGTCGGTTGCGCCGCGCCCGAGGGAATTGGATCCATACCCCAGTTGCACCGCCCGGCCCTTTCCCGGCCCCTCGACGATCACCAGCCATCCAACGACCGGATCGTCCATCCCGCGGCTTTCCGCGGCGCTTTCCTGGACGACCCCTTTGTCTGACCGCGGCGCCCGTCCACCGACCAGCCGTGTTTTCTCGTCATCTCCAGGGCGGGGTGGTGAAGGGTCTGTCTCCATCCGCTTGGTGGCAGCATCGAAACGACCGGGGGGAGCGGCTTGACCCCCTTCCTGAGATGCCGGCGGCAGCGGCCTGTTGGCCTGGTCGGGCGGCGGGGAATCCTTCTCTGATTTCCCGGTTTTTTTCTCGGTTATGTTTCCATCGGGGCGGCGAAAAACCGGCATGGTTCCCTTCCTTCCTTGGGGTTCCCTGAGACGCGGAGTTTCTCGAAGGAGATTTACTTTTCGTAGAGGCGGTTGATCAGGTTGTCCAGGCAGTACTGCCCGGACAGGTTCAGGGCCATTTCCTCCCGGTTTTGGGCAATGTGGAGCGCAAACACCAGAAGAATGGACTGGACCAGGGCAAGCAGGGTGGTGTAGAAGGCGACCCCGAGCCGCCCGGTGATCTGGCGCAGCAAGTCCGGGTCATGGGGGTCCACGATTTTCGCCGCGTAGTCCAGGGACAAGGCGATGCCGAGAACAGTGCCCACAAAACCCATCGTCGGAATGAGCCAGACGAGGTAGCGCAGCATCGAGTATTTGAGGTCGAGCTCGTGCTGGAACAACTCGAGGGAGGAATTGAGCAGGGAGTTGGCCTGGTTGACGGAGCGGCTTCCCTGGAATTGCAGGATGCAGCGCACGATCAGACGCGGCAGGAAAAAGGTCCGTTCCCTGGCGACGGGCATGGATTTCTGGTGCAAGGGCCCCAATTCGTGGGCCTGAAGCATTACCTCGTCACCTTCCGGCAGATAACCTTTGGAAATCTGCTCCATTTCGAGCTTGGCCTGGTTGAACCGCACAAACAGTTCGCCGCACCCGAACCAGAACAACAGCCACATGAGGTTCTGGATGGTGAACGGGTAGGTGAAGTTTCTGGAGTTGCGATCCAGCAGGAAGTCGCCCGCGATGGAATCGGGATGATCGAAAACAAAGCTCAGGACAGCTATGTAAAAAATGCCCCCGGCCAGACTGACGACGCTGGCGATCAGTCGTTGGTCCCTGTTGATGCTTCTGGGTTTTACCATGTTGGATTCCGCCATTCTCCTTCTCCTCTCAGCCGTACATGTCAGCCCGGTTTTGCTCCCACCACGTACCCGTTGTTCTGCTTTGTCAGATTCACGAGGAAATCAATGAACTTCCGGTCCGCGGTGTAATTTCCCACGGCTACTGCGTGTATGGGTATTCTCTGCCTGTTTTCGGCGGTTACGGCTCGCACCACCGTGCGCCAGTCCTCCGAGGGAGCCCCGTCGCTCAGAAGGATGATTTCCTCAGGTTGCAGGGCAATGGCCTCCAGCAACGCCGCCCGGGTAGGGGTGACGCCGTCTACCATTCCCATCCAGTCGTTTACCTTTTCAATCAGTTGATCATGTGCATCCTTCCCGACCTGGAAGTATTCCTTGTTCTCGGGCCAGAAATGCAAGGTTGTTCCCCGTTCAGGAGTCTGAAAACCGATCAGGCAGACTTCTATTTCGGATTTGAAGGAAGCGAGCATGTCTTGTATGGACAGCCTTATGAACTGGCGGTAGTCGTGCTCCCCGGGGTGGTAAATGCTGCCCGACATATCGATGACGAAAACGAATTTCCTGGCGATTGTCCTTATGCCGAGCAGGACACTGGTGTCGTCAATCTTTTGTTGTAACGCCTGGATCTGTTCTACAAGTTCGGTTCTGGTCTGCCGGGCCAATGCCTTTTTCTGCTCGAGTCCGGCCTTTTCCCGTTTCAGCTCGACGTTCTTCTGCTCCAGTTGAGTCCTTTCCCGCTCCGATTTCTCCTTGTCCAACTGGAATTCGGATTTCTTCCGGTCCAATTCGGCCATTGCCAGGTCGAGATCTTCCCTGGTCTGTTCCAACTCGGTTTTTTTCTGGGCCAACTCGCCCCTCACCTGACCCAGGATTTCCAGGTTCGGGAACAGGGGGATAAGCACTACGGTTATCAGGATGAAAGCACCGAGGGCCGATGCGAGCAGATCGAGCGCGGACATACTGAAAATCGTCAGTTCGGGTCTGCGTCTTTTCATTTCAACTCACTCCTGGACCAGGAGCACGGAGAAAACAATCGGGCCTGTCTCGAGCCGATCCCCGTTTTGCAGGGGCACCCTTTCCTCCTGATTCAGCAAACGGCCATTTACCCTGGTCCCGTTCAGGGCGTTCAAATCCTCCGCGTAGAGGGTGGGGCCAGTGCACCTGAGGCGGACGTGTTCGCGGGAGACTTCATCGTGATCGACGACGAAATCGGCATTCGCCGGACTCCTCCCAAGCGTTACACCGGCCGGATCACCCAGCGCCAGGGCCGATATGGTCAATGCGAATTCCCGGCCGGAGCTGTCCCGGCCTTCCAGCAGGCATCTGAAAGGCGCCGGCTTCGGTGCGGCCGCCGCAGCCTGGTGCGCTGCGCTCAAACGGGACTCGGCGCTTCGCAGCTGTTCCTTTCTACGGTGGGTAGCAAGCAACCAGCCGAGCAGGGTGAGCAACACAACGGCTCCCCCGATTGGAATTCCCCACTTCAAGCTCAGCGGGATCTCCCGGGCAGGTTGTTCGCTGCTGCCGGAGATCTCATCAGTCGCCGCATCGGGGAACGCTTTCCCTGTCTCCAGGCTGTCCGTTTGAACCTTGGAAGCCTGCGGGCCATCGGGCGCAGCTTTTACCGCGGTGACCGCCCGCGTTGTCGCTCTTTTCAGACTCTCCGCCTGGGCTCTGGCAGCCTGAATGCTCCGGGCAGCGGCCCTTTTTGCAGCGTCCGCCCGGGCTATAACCCTTTCAGCCTCTTGCCGGGCCGCCTTCTCCTTCTCCCCGGCTTCTGATGCGGCCTTTATCGCCGAGTCGGCTTCCGCCCTTGCCAGTTTCAGGCTGTCCTCGGTGGCCAGTTTGTCGCGTTCGGCCCGCTCGAGTGCACCCAGGCATTCAGTATTTACCGCCTGATGCGGGATTTTCCGGTCGTCGAGAGCAGCCACCATGTCTTTGCTGCTCAAGGCAAAAACCGCTCCTTTCGGCTTCGCTGTTCGAAACGGCCAAGGCTCGCCGCGTGGGTTCGGCATGTTGATTGCCACCACGTCTCCGCATTCGTTGAACAAGGGCGTGCCGAAGGCTTTTCCTGTTATCAAGGCATTGTGTTGCAGCAGGCGCCCGACGGGCCGTCCTGCCTTCTTTTCGAAAATGGTTTCCCAGGCGCTTACGGTTCCCTGGGAAAGCGAGACGTCCCCCATGACGCCGAAGCGCAGCGTCCGGACGGTTTGGCCTGCACCGGCTGCCCTTTCGGACAGCCTGAGGTGGGGGAGGTTCAAATTCTCTGTTTGCAAAAGGGCGAGGTTTGTTTCCCGGTCTGCGAACACCTGCCCGGGAATTGCCTCGGCGTCCGTTTTCAGGGACAATACCGTTACTCTCTCCGCTTTCTCAATGAGATGGGCATTCGTAAGGACATGTCCCATTTCGTTGACGACAAACCCGGCTCCCTCGACGGCAACCTGGTTATTGTCGTACGCCCGAACACGGACGATGCTTTCGGAGAGGACATCGACATCTGTCCGGGCCCCGAGGTACCTCGGGAAACAGCTCAAAGCGGCTACTGCAACAAAGATTGGGAAGATGAGCTGCTTTCTCATGATTCCACAGGGTTCAGGATTGCCGTCGGAAAATTCGCAAACGGCCTGGGTTCACCTGCAGCATTCCTGGTTATTCCCGCTCATGCCGGGTTCAGGGACCCAAAGCGACATCGTGAGGTTCATCCAGTCCGGAGACGATTGTTTCTACCTGGGAGCCATCGAAATTGCCCCGCTGAATGTTGCCTTCAATCCAATCCGTCCAGTATATCTTGCCACCGCCCACGTCGAGGGCAACGCCCTTGAAACTTCCGGGGAAAAAGGTTTCGACCTGGGATCCATCGAGGTTGGCTCGAAGAATCCCGTCCCACCCTGCGGAGTATATCTTGCCTCCGCCCTCGTCGATGGCAAGGTCGTACACACGCGCCGCCCCGGTGATGATGGTTTCGTCCTCGGACCCGTCGAGGTTTGCCCGCCTGATTTCTTCTCCCCTCCAGCCTGCCCAGTACATCTTGCCCTTTCTCAGATCCAGGGCGATGACCTCTGATGCACCGGCATCGGTGAGAAGGGTTTCGACCGGGGAGCCGCCGAGGCCCGTGCGGTAGATTGTTTCTTTCCAGTTCCCCAGGTACGACCTGCCGCCAGCCACGTCCAAAGCGATGTCGCTGCCCGATACGGTTCCGAGGCTTTCGACCTGGGAGCCATCGAGGTTTGCCCGTTTAACGCTCTCCTGTTCCGTCCAGTAGACCTTGCCTGCCTCCGCGTCGAGGGCAATGCCCTCCGGATCTTCCAATCCGGAGACGATGGTTTCAACTTCGGAACCGTCGAGGTTTGCGCGGTGAATCTTGCCCGCGCCGGTGTCGGTCCAGTACAGCATGCTCTGCGCGGATCCTCCATTGTTCGAACCGGCTGGGCCAGGTTCTCCCTGGGGTCCCTGTCCCCCCGTTTCCCCTTGTGCCCCCGCCGGTCCTTCTGGCCCGGCTGGTCCTGGTTCTCCCTTTTCTCCTTGGGGACCTTGAGGTCCCATCGGACCCTGTTCCCCCCGGGGGCCGGTGCATGCAGAGAAGGCAAAAGCGAGTAACAAGAAAAACGCCGGATATTTCATTGCATCCTTCCTTTCAGATGAAGGGCTGGTTTTCCGATGCACCTTCTTGAAAGTTTGTTTTCTACTGGTTCGAAGACCTGGCCGGGTTTTCAGTGTCGATCTTCGAGCAACCATCGCCGTTGCAGGCAGTGATCCAGTAGTTGATGTCGAACAGGCCTGGTTCCGGTGGATCGGTATGAACGTAGGTCGTCCCGGAAACCTTTTTTGCAAGTTCCTCGCACCAGCTCGGTTCACCGCTTTGCTCCAGACGGCAGGATGTGAAGAAATCGTCCCAGTAGATATTGTAGTGGGTCGCCCTTTCCACGGGTTCCCAGCTGATGACTATCGTTTCCTCCTCCCATCTGAATCGCTGGGTTCCAGGGCTTGTGCAGTAAGAGATCGAAGCCCCCTCGGGCAGGCATCCGTTCAGTTGGTTGTTTCCGTCGAGAAACAGGGATTGCAGGTATTTGAGGTCGGCAAGTTCGGACGGGACCACTCCTTCCAACCGGTTGTTGTTGAGGCTCAGGTACTCCAGGTTGTCGAGGTTTCCCAGTTCCGCTGGAATCTCTCCCTGCAGCTTGTTGTTCCCCAGGGCCAGCGCGAGCAGGTTGTCAAGCTGGCCCAATCCCGACGGGACTTCCCCCTGCAGCCTGTTGTTCTCCAGGCCCAGGATTTCCAGGTTGGCAAGGTTGGCCAGTTCCGCCGGAACCTCCCCCCGGAGCTCGTTGCTGTGCAGGCTGAGGAGTTCGAGGTAAGGGAGGTTTCCCAGTTCAGCCGGGATCGTTCCCCACAACCCGTTCTGCGAAAGATCGAGCCGGGTTACGTAGCGGCCGCCCGGGTTGGTGGTGACACCGTACCATTCACTGATGGGGGCCTCACCCAACCAGTTGGTGTTGTCCTTCCAGCTTTCTCCGCCCGTGGCGTGGTAGAACGCAACCAGCACGGTGCTGTCCGACATGGCAGGGGAGGCCGAAGGTCCCTGTTCACCGGTTTCCACCGGGGATCCAGAAGGCCCTTGCGGTCCCGGGGGTCCCTGGGGCCCTGGAGGTCCTTGTTCACCTTCTCCCTGTGGTCCCTCAGGCCCTTGAGGACCCTGTGGCCCTGACGGACCCTGCTCGCCCATGGGCCCTTGAGGGCCCATCGGTCCCGGAGGCCCTTCGCAGGCGGCGAGGGCGAAAACAATCAACGAAGAAATGACAAGGTAATTCATTGCCTTTCCTCCTTTCCGGTGCAAGGAGTACCTGATGAAAAGGTCTCCCTGGAAGTTCGGTTGGAATCCATGTTTGGTTTCATCACGTGGTTTCACAAACCCCGGGTGAGGGTTATGCGAAATCGGTCCAACAGGGAAGAGGCGTTCTCATCCGGCAAATTTTGGTGATTGGGCCTGCGATATCGTTCGGACGAGACGCCCCTTTTTCTCCAAAGAAATCCTAAGGACTGGCTCCCGAATCAGTTCTGTATATCGGGGAGCACCCGTCGTCGTTACAGGCAGCAACCCAGTACTCTGCATCATCGTCCTCCCTGACGGTGTGTGTGTAGGTCGTCTCAAAGATGTCGGCAACCACTAAATCACACGCGAAGCTGCCGGTTACACCACCAGAAGTCACGGAGCATTCACCCCAGAAATCCTCATAGTAAATATTATAGTGGGTAGCCCCTTCCACAGGATCCCAAGTGAGGACTGTAGTGCCGTTTTCCCGCCTTGCATTGAGGTTGCCTGGCTGTGTGCAGAACGGCACCGACGCCCCTTCGGGCAAGCATCCATTCAGTTGGGTGTTTCCACCGAGAAACAGGTCTTCCAGGTTGGGGAAATCCGCCAGAAAATCCGGCAGAATTCCCTCGAACCGGTTATTGCTCAGGTTCAGGAACTCCAGGTTCTCGAGGTTTGCCAGCTCCGGTGGAATTTCTCCTTCCAACCTGTTGAAACCCAGGGACAGTGCTTTCAAATTGTTGAGGTCTCCCAGTTCCGGGGGAATTTCCCCCTGCAAATCGTTGCCGAACAGGCCGAGGATTTCCAGGTTTTCGAGGTTTGCCAGTTCCGGCGGAATCTCCCCCTGCAAATCGTTGTTTGAAAGATTCAGAACTTCCAGGTTTTCCAGGTTTGCCAGTTCCGGTGGAATTTCCTCCCGCAAACCGTTATCGGAGAGGTCCAGGAATTCCAGGTAGGGGAGGTTGGCAAATTCGGGGGGAATTGGCCCCCACAACGCATTCTCTGACAGGTCCAGGCGAAGTACCTGGCGGCCGCTGGGGTTGGTAGTGACTCCGTACCATCTGCTGATGGGAGCCGAGCTGAGCCACCCGGACTTTTGCGTCCAGGCATCCCCACCCGCCGCATAGTAAAGCGCTACCAGAGCGGCGCTGTCCCCCGTGGCCTCGAAGACGGGAGGTTCCTGCCCCCCTTGGCCGCCTCCGGACCCTGCAGGTCCTTGAGGTCCTTCCGGTCCTTCCGGCCCTCGCTCGCCCTGGGGCCCCTCTGGCCCTTCCGGTCCCTCCAGTCCTTCAGGTCCTCGCTCGCCTTGAGGTCCCTCGGGTCCTTCAGGTCCTTCCGGTCCTCGCTCGCCTTCAGGTCCTTGTTCGCCAGGAGGTCCCTGGGGCCCTTCGGGGCCGGGAGGTCCCGGGGGCCCTTGTTCGCCACCGCCGGGCCCTTGAGGTCCCTCAGGTCCTTGTTCCCCTGGAGGTCCCTCCGGTCCCTGGGGTCCTTCAGGTCCTGAGTCACCTGGAGGTCCCTGCTCGCCTGGAGATCCCTCCGGTCCCTGGGGTCCTTCAGGTCCCGGGTCACCTGGAGGTCCTTGCTCGCCTGGAGATCCCTCCGGTCCCTGGGGTCCCTCAGGTCCTGGGTCACCTTGGGGTCCTTGCTGTCCTGTTTCCCCCTGGGGTCCTTGAGATCCCTGTTCCCCGGTTTCTCCTTGAGGCCCTTGCTGTCCTGTTTCCCCCTGGGTTCCTTGAGGTCCCTGTTCTCCAGTTTCCCCTTGAGGCCCTTGAGGTCCTGTTTCCCCCTGGGGTCCTCGAGGTCCCTGTTCCCCGGTTTCTCCTTGAGGTCCTTGCTGTCCTGTTTCCCCCTGAGGCCCTTGGGGTCCCTGATCTCCTTTTTCCCCTTGGGAACCCTGTTGGCCCTGAGGTCCAGTTTCCCCCTGGGGTCCCTGGTCTCCCGTTTCCCCTTGAGGTCCTTGAGATCCCTGCTCTCCTTTTTCCCCCTGGGAACCCTGGTCGCCGGTAGGGCCCATCGGGCCCATCTGGCCATCACCGCCCGGGGGACCCTGGGGTCCTCTGCATGCGGCGAGGCTCAGGGCCAATAACAAAATCAGACCATAGTAATTCATAAACTGTCTCCTTGCGGGTAACTGGATAAACGGATTTTCAATCGACGGTCAGTCATTCCAAATCCGGCTGCTCCTGAAAAAAGATGAAGAGGTTTCCTGCGCTCTCATGGTCAGGATGGAAGAGTCGCCCCTGAATGGAGATCAAAAATGAAGTATCAGTTTCCCACCCGGTCCGTAGGGCCCGAAGACGGGATCCACTCCAAGTGTGACCCGGTCGGTACCCAACTCCAGCAGATGACCGAAATCAGGTTGTTCGCCTTCCTGGTTGATCCGGTTGGCCGAGCGGTTTGCATCAACCACCGACCAGACCAGGCTGCCTAACCAGAGGGGAGTCCCGAGATAGAACAGCTTGTCGTTTCCATTCTCATCGATCCAATCGAGCGGGTTCCAGGAAGGGTTGTTTTCATAACTCTCCCAAGTTTCATAATTATCCCGCACCGCCCACCACATAAGCCCTGCTCCCGCAAGTGCAACGCCAAGTTGGGGCAAACCCTTTTTCTGTTGGTCGTTGTAAAATTGCCCCGTACCCGGAATCAACAATGACAGGCCGGAGGCAAGCCAGGGATTTTTCTTCCTGGCCTTGATGAACCCCTCTTCCATTTTCATCACAGGTTCCCTGCTTATTTCGGCGATCTCATATATGGTATAGACGAAAACACTGCCGTCGGCAGTTTGTATCTTCAGCGATTCGCCCGGAATCTGCTCGATGATGGTGCCGCGAACCGTTTCTCCATTTTTCAAGTGAATGACATCTTCAATCTTCTGGGCGAAAAGCGGCGAGTGCAATGCCAGCGCGGCCAGGCAGAAGACCAGAAAAAAACACTGCATATACGTTTCTCCTGTCGATTCGAAAGAACCCTGCTTACTGCTTATGCCAATGTAGAACGTCCTGTGCAAATATGTAGACACCAGAATTTTGGTTTCCATTCTCGAAAAGGCATAAATCCCTCCTTAAGTGAACGTCCTCCTGTTCTCACCTCAGCAGGGTGAGCTTCCTCGTAAGGACACTTTCGTCAGTAACCAGACGGTACAGGTAAACCCCGCTGGCCAGGGGACGGCCCCCGATATCCCTGCCGTCCCAATGGATTCGGTGGCGGCCGGCCTGTCGAGGCCCCTGGTGCAGGACCGCAACCCTTTGCCCGGTCAGGGAAAACACCTCCAGTTGCGCCGGCATCGGCTCCAACAGGAACCAGGAAATGACCGTTTCACTGTTGAACGGGTTGGGCGCATTCTGGTGGAGCCGGGTTTCAGTCGGCAAAGCGATCATTTCCTGGGCTATCGCCACCATCTTGGCGCGCTCCTCCTGGCCAAAGGCATCGACGAACTCGAAGAAGTCCACGAAATCCACTGTTCCGTTGCCGTCCAGGTCGAAGCGGGAATCCGTGCTGCCGAAGGCGTCGATGAACTCGAAGAAGTCGACGAAATCGGTCTTGCCGTCCCCGTTGAAGTCGGTGGCCGCTGAGGTTTGCGCAGGCGGTGTCGTTGTACCAGTACCGGGGGTTTGGGGTGCGTCCACGACCGGTCTTTCCCCATCGGTTGGCATGTCGTAGGCGTACAGCTTCCTGTCGGAGTCGTCCGTTACCCACATTGTGGTTCCGTCAGACCAGATGCCGACCGGAAGATTGTTTCCCGCCGAGCGCAGAGTTAGAAAGTCCTTGTCCGGTTCGCTGGCCTTGGTGGTCAGGTCATAGGCATGCAACTTTGATCCAGCGTAGTTGGCCACCCACAAACTGGCTCCGTCCGACCAGAGGCCCGTGGGGTAATGATTCCCGGCAGTGTCGAAATCCTTTGCCGGTACCCGGGCTTTTGATGTCCTGTCGTAGGCGTACAGTTTCTCGTCCCAGTCGTCGGCCACCCACATGGTGGTTCCGTCGGACCAGATGCCCTGTGGCCTCGTGTTCCCGGCTGCATCCAGGGTATTGAAATCCTCGGAGGAATCCCGGGCACCGGATGCCATGTCGTAGGCGTACACCTTCCTGTCGAAATAGTCGGCGACCCACATGGTGGTTCCGTCCGACCAGATGCCGGATGGTTTGTTGTTTCCAGCCCCATCCAGGGTAGTGAAGTCCCTGGCGGGATCCCGGTCTCTTGATGCCATGTCGTAGGCGTACAGCTTGTCGTCCCAGTCGTCCACAACCCACATGGTGGTTCCATCCGACCAGATGCCTCGCGGCGATTCGTTCCCGGCAGCCTTCATCGTGTCGAAATCGTTCGCCGGATTCCGGGGACAACAACTAGCGACGGACCTTACCTGCCACTGGCGCACCTTGCCGTCCTCCGCCCCGCTGACCAGCAGGCTGCCGTCGGGACTGAAGGCCACGCTGCGGACCGGAGACTCGTGCCCGAGTGTTGCCAACAGTTCCCCGGCGGGGTCCCACAAGCGCGCGTTGCCGTCCTCGCTGCCGCTGGCGAACAGACTGTCGCCGGGACCGAAGGTCACGCTCAGGACAGGAGACTTGTGATCGAGAGTGGCGAGGTGCTCCCCGGTGAGGGCGTTCCACAACCGCACCGTTCCATCCTCGCTGCCACTGGCCAGCAGGCTGTCGCTGAAACTGAAGGCAAGGCTCATGACGGCTTCGGTGTGCCCGGTGAGTGTCTGTTGGTGCGCACCTGTCCCTGGGTTCCAGAGACGTATGGTGCCGTCCGCGCTGCCGCTGGCCAGCTTGTCGCCGGTGGAACTGAAGGCGACGCTCAGGACACTGTCGGTATGCCCGGTGAGGGTCCGCTGGTGTGTACCCGTCACCGCATCCCAGAGACGTATGGTGCGGTCCGCGCTGCTGCTTGCCAGCAGGCTGTGGTCGACGGGACTGAAAGCCGAGCTGAGCACGGCGGCGGTGTGCCCGATGAGCGTTCTGATGAGCTGCCCGGTGTCGGGGTTCCACAGGTGCAGCTTGCCGTCCTCGGTCCCGCTTGCCAGAAGGCAGCCATCGAGGGGGCAGAGGGCCAGGCTCAGGACAGGAGACAGATGTTCCAGCGTAGCCCCGAGCACCCCGGTCGTGAGATCCCACAGGGCAATTGTCAGGTCGAGACTTGCGCTGATCAGCGTCGCGCCGTCCGGGCTGATGATGGCGGCGGTGACGGCAGCCGTATGCAAGGCGAGGGTGGCAAGGAGGCTGACGGTAAGGTCGATTACCCCGACGGCGATCTCGACAATCCCGACGGTCAATTCCACGAGGCCGACCGTGACCTCGACGATTCCTCCGATGACATCGCCGACGCCGCCGCCGTGGCTGGTTCCTGGGAGGACGCATAACACCAGAATTACCGCCAGGATGGACACGATGAGTTTCCGATTGAAGGGTTGGTTGTTCATCGGGGAGTGCGACTATCTCAGCAGGGTGAGCTTGCGGGTCAGGACGCGGTCGGAGCACACCAGCCGGTAGAGGTAAACCCCGCTGGCCAGGGCGCGGCCTGCATCGTCGCGGCCGTCAAAGTGGATGCGGTGGAAGCCGGCCTGCAGCGGCCCCCGGTGCAGGACCGCCACCCGCTGCCCGCTCAGCGCGAACACCTCCACTCGAGCAAACCCCGGCTCCAGCAGAAACCAGGAGATGGCTGTTTCGCTGTTGAAGGGGTTGGGAGCGTTTTGCTGCAATTGGGTTTCGGAAGGCAGGCGGATCATCTCCCGGGCGAGTGCCAGCAGCTTGGCCTGCCCCGCCTGGTCGAAGGCATCGATGAACTGGAAGAAATCGACGAAATCGACGGTACCGCTGCCGTCGAGGTCGAAGCGGGAGTCCGTGCCGCCGAAGGCGTCGATAAAGAGGAAGAAATCCGCGAAGTCCGTCTGGCCGTCGCCGTTGAAATCCGTCGAGGCTTGCGCGGCGGCGTCCCCGATGATCTCCACCGGCAGGTCGGTGGATTTGACGAGTTCGTAGCCGTCATGGTTACTGGGCAATCCCGGCAAGGTGCCGATATCCACGGTTACGGCAGCCGTCGTACCGGAGGTTCGTGTCCCGGTGAGGGTGTCGCTGTCCACGCTGCCGGCAGGAATTGAGATGGTGGTGGAGCCGCCGGTGATGCTTCCGTTTACAACTGTTATCGGCAGGACCATATCAAAAGGGGCGCCGGTGGGGGCCACCGCTTTGACCTGACTCACGCCAACCTTTTCCAATGTCACGGTAAGTGGAAGGGGATCAACCGGGTTGCCTTCCAGGCGGAGGTTTGTCAGCGAGGTCAGTCCTTCAAAGATGCCCGCGGGTAGGGTGGTGAACTGGTTGTTGTACAGGGTGAGCTCGGTTAGTGCGTTGAGGTTGTCAAAGATGCCGGACGGTAGGGTGGTGAGCTGGTTGTTGTACAGATCGAGAGTTTGCAGCGAGGACAGCCCATCGAAAATTCCCGCTGATAGAGTGGTGAAATGGTTGTTGTTAAGGTTGAGCTCCGTCAGTGCGTTGAGGTTGTCAAAAATGCCCTTCGGTAACGTCGATAACTGGTTACTCCACAGGCGGAGCGTTCTCAGCGCGTTGAGGTTGTCAAAGATTCCCGGGGGCAACGAATTCAACTGGTTATGGGACAGGCCCAGGAATGTCAGTGCGCCGAGGTGTTCAAAGGTGCCCGCTGGCAACGTGGTAAACCTGTTGGTGTAAAGGTGGAGCTGTGTCAGGGCGTCGAGATTGTCGAAGATGCCCGCCGGCAACGAACTTAACTCGTTGCGCCAAAGGAAAAGGCTTTCCAGCGCGGTGAGTCCGGCGAAATCTCCAGCCTTCAGTGATGCAATCTCTTTTTTTTGTATATGTAAGCCCGGGATAGCGGACAGATGTGCCTTGGTCACGTTCCGGCAGTTGCTTACTCCGGTCGCCGTTCCCACAATCGCGTCGCGCACCTGCGGCGTACGGTCGCAAACCGGAGTGAATACCGCTCCTCCCAATTCTGTGAACACAAGCGGGAGGTCGTTTGACCTGACGAGCGTGTAGCCTGAATGATTGACAGGCAACCCGGGCAATGTTCCAATATTTATGCTGGTCATATAGGCTGCGCCGGGTGTTCGTGTCACGGTGAGCAATTCACTTCCCACGCTGCCGGCAGGTATCGTTATGGAGGTTGAGCCGCCGTCGATACTGCCGTTTGAAACAATCAACGGCAGCACGAGGTCGAAGGGTGCCCCCGTTGGTGCCTCGGCCCTGAACTGCGCCTTTCCAACTATTTGCAGGGATACGGTAAGTGGGAGGGGGTTAACAGAGTTACTACCCAACGCCAGCCTCGTCAGCCCGGTCAGTCCTTCAAAGATTCCGTCTGGCAGCGTCGTCAACTGGTTGCCGATCATTCGCAGGTCAGTCAGGGAGGAAAGTCCATCCAACAGATCTGCCGGAAGTGTCGTCAACTGATTGAGGCCGAAGCGAAGGATTGCCAGAGACGAAAGCCCGGAGAAAATGTCCTCCGGCAGACTCGTGAGTTGATTGCCCCACAGTCGGAGTTCTTCCAACCCTGAAAGGCCGTCAAGGTCCCCTGGTTTCAAGGAGGTGATGCCTCTATCGTTGAGATACAGGGCAGTAATCCCGGCAAGATGCGTCTCGGAAATTTCCGCATAGCTGGAGAGGTTCGGATAATCAAGGCGGACTACGCCGAGAATCGCCTCACGAACTTGCGAGGTACGTTGGCTGACCGGAGTCGTGGGAGCCGTCCACTCGGACACGTTCCAGAATTTGATCCCCTTGTCAGCAGTGGCAATCAGTTGCTTCCCATTGGGTGAAAACAACATCCTTCCCACCCCTCCCGGTCCCCCGGAAATGGTAGCCAGGAGTTCACTCGTCGGAACGTTCCAAATTTCAATCAAACCGTTAGCGGCTACGGCGAGGATTGTTCCATCTGGGGAAAACGCCAGCTGCGCGTAATTGTATTCCCGCATATGGTTGAGGGCGCCGGTCTGTGCTCCTGTCGACAGACTCCATAGCTTGATGGCCCAGGAAATCGATGATGCGAGAGTTGCACCATCGGGTGACAACGCAACGGTCCCGACCGCATCCGTGTTAATGGTGGAGTTCTGTGATCTCGTTTGCACATCCCAAATCCTGACTGTTCCATCCCGCCAGGATTTGGTTGCGAGCTTCCCACCGGGAAGAAAGTCGAGTAAAACAATTCCATCCGTATGTCCTTCGAGCGTGTCCGTGTTCGTCCATGTTGTCACGTCCCAAAGCTTTACGGTACTGTCCCGGGACCCTGAAGCGAGCAGCGTTCCATCAGGCGAAAAGTCCAGAGCGAGAACCTGCTCCGTATGCCCGTCGAGCGAGGCGGCTTCCTCTCTTGTGTTCACGTTCCACACCTTGATTGTGCCGTTCGCCGATCCGGAGGCCAGCAGCGTCCCATCGTGTGAAAAAGCGACGGACCAGTTCGTGTATCTGTTGCCCTCGGTATGGCGGAAGGTGGTTATGCGTTCCCTTTTCGCAGCGTCCATCAATTCGACTGTACCGCCCGTCCCGATCGCCAGATGCGAGCCGTCACGGGAAATCGCCAAGCCCCCGATGTCATAGTAGTAAGGCCGGTCAACCGTGGCGATGTGTTGCGGCGAGTGCCCTGCCTCCAGATTGAACTGATAACTGGTATTCGGGATATTGTTCCGATTGCCGTCTGTATCGACTGCCATGGCATGTATTCGATGCTGGACGGTGTTCGAAAGCGTCGTGTGAGCCTCGGGGCTGGTGCCGACGTTGTCCGATGGAAGCCTGCCATCGAAGTTGAACTCAACAACGGTATCTGTTTCAGCCGACAATGCATTCCACGCTTTCACTTCGGGAGTGCCGCCCAGAAAGGGATTTTTGGGCATCACGAACAGGATCAACTGGTGAAGTCCATCATCATCCCGAACTCTCAGTTGGACGGCCGTACTTGTTGATCCGAATGGATACTCGGAAGAGGAAACAAGCTCTACCGTGGGGGGCGATTCATTCTGAAGTGGGACATCGGAGTTGAAGTATGGATTTGCCGCCAGGAATCGGGCCGCGCAAGGGGATATTTTCGCGGATGCCCGATCCGCTCGACCGTACGACATTATGTATTCATTATCGCGGAAGTCATGGTGCAAACCGAAGGAGTGCCCAAGTTCATGCGCGGCCGCAAACCAGTTCCATTCTCCGTAAATCATCGCCCATCCGCTGCCCTTCGAGCCGGTTCCCACTCCATGCACGGATCTGGCACTCACGTCCATCACGATCAGTATGGTATTGGCTGAGTTGTCGAACGCTCGTTTGATCTCGCCCTCTGTATAACCTCGCCTGCTGTAGTGGCTGTCCGAAGAGTCCCCGTCGACGCGGTGGACGACCGGGTCGCCCCGGTCATCGGTTTCAAAATTGAAGGTTTTGCGACCCTGATCATGCGTCTCCATCTGGCCGGCAAAAAAGGTTTGAAGATCGAGAATTCCGGATTTGAGGGAATCGACGACCTCGGAGCGGTAGGGCCGGTCGTTGGGCAGGAAGTAGAAGAGCCGCACGGTGCGCGGTTCGCCGACGTTCAGATCCTGCAGACGCTTTCCGGCAGGAGGGTGATGAAGGCGGTTCAACTGGTCGGGATCGACGGTCCGGCAGAAATGCACGCTGTCGGGTGGAAGAGGAGAACCATAGGCGACAGCCAGCGGAGTGAAAAAAGAGCCGGGCAACCCCATGAAAGCAGAAAGAAGAACGGGAGTTTTCATATGGTAATGCCCCCTGTTGCATTCCATTTCGGGCAACCTGTGCTCGAATAATGGCGTACGTCCCCTCAGAGCAGGAGAGTGAGGCTCCGGCTCAGAACGCGCCCGGCGCTCATCAGCCAGTTGAATCAGACTCCCTTGCCATGGAACGACCTCCCCCGAGGGCATTTCCCCGATTCACCCCTTTCGCATTCATCGGTCATTCTATTCGAATTCCCCCAGGGTGACGCGCCCGTTCTCGACTCTGCATCCTCCTGAAGCGATACAGGTATAGGTGGTCCCGTCCTGCAGTTCCATTTCGCCTCCATTGTTGAAGGTGATGGTCGTGGTTCCCCCGGAGCTGGAAAGACTTGCACCACCGGAAAGGCGCGCCGGAAAGAAGGAGCCCGTGGGGACACCGGGGAGCGCATCGCCCACTCTATAGGTGGTACCGGTGCTACTGGCGCTCTCAGCTCCCAGGGCAATACCGGATGGGTCGACCAGTCCGTCGGAGCTGGTGAGAAGGTCTTCGACTCCGGAGCCGCTCAAGTTCGCCCGCTGCACCTTGTTCGTCTCCGCGTCGGTCCAGTACATCTTGCCGCCGGCCACGTCGAGTGCCAGGCCATTGGGACTGCTCAAGCCGCTGGTGACCAGGTCCTCGACATTGGAGCCGCTCAGGTCGGCCCGCTGGATCTTGTCCGATCCCCGGTCGGTCCAGTACATCTTGCCGCCGGAAACGTCGAGTGCCAGCCCGGTGGGACTGCTCAAACCGCTGGTGACGAGGTCTTCGACGTTGGAGCCGCTCAGGTCGGCCCGCTGGATTTTCGTCGCCCCCGGGTTGGTCCAGTACATCTTGCCGCCGGCAACGTCGAGAGCCAGGGCTCCGGGGAAAGTCAAGCCGCTGGTGACGAGGTCTTCGGCCCCGGAGCCGTCGAGGTTCGCCCGCTGGATCTTTCCCGTCTGCCGGTTGGTCCAGTACATCTTGCCGCCGGCAACGTCCAGAGCCAGCCCGTATGGAATCCCCAGGCCGGTGACGAGGTCTTCGACCCCGGAGCCGTCGAGGTTCGCCCGCTGGATCTTGTTGGTGCCGGCATCCGCCCAGTAGATCTTGCCGCCGGCCGGATCCAGGGACAGGCCGTCCGGACCGTTGAGTCCGGCGCCGGAAACCAGGTCTTCGACATTGGAGCCGTCGAGGTCGGCGCGCTGGATCTTGTCCGTGCCCCAGTCCGACCAGTACAGCTTTGATATCCCGGCGGGTTGGGGGTCCGGCTGAGTGACGGTCGCTGAAACGGTTACGGTCACCGCTGAGGAGCAGTTGTTTCCGGAATTGGTTTCGCCGCTGACGCTCCCGACACAGGCGCCATAGTAGTAGGTGCCGGCGCTCGAGGGGGCGGTCAGGTCGGTTGAATGGGTGCTTGTTCGGGAGGCCGCAAGGCCGCCCACTGTGTGGGCTGATCCCACTTCCGTGTCGCTGGCAGAGATCGTCCCGTCGCTCGAGCGGTAGAAACGCACGGTTGTCGACGCGGACTGGCCGGTTCCCTGGTTGCGAACGGTTGCGCTCAGCCTGAAGGAAGCCCCCGCTGTCGGGCTGCTGTCGCTCACCGAAGGCGAGTCAACGACGAGATCCGGAGCCGGGGCGGAACCCACGGTTACGGTAACCGCTGAGGAGCAGTTGTTTCCTGTATCGGTTTCGTCGCTGACGCTCTCGACGCAGGCCCCGTAGTAGTAGGTCCCCGCGCTCGAGGGTGCGCGGAGGCTGATCGACTCGGCACTGGTGCGGGAGGCGGACAGGGTGGTCACCGCATCGGTGCCTACTTCGGTGTCGCCGGTGGAAACCGTTGCGTCGGTGGAGCGGTAGTAGCGCAGGGTGGTCGAGCTCGACCTCCCGTTCCCCTGGTTGCGTACCGTGGCCCTCAGGGTGAAGGAAGCGCCTGCGGTCGGGCTGCTGTTGCTGACCGCAGGGGCATCGACGACCAGGTCAGGGGCAGGTGCCGCGCCCACGGTTACGGTAACGGTTGAGGAGCAGTTGTTTCCGGTTTCGCTCTCATCGCTGACGCTCTCGACGCAGGCTCCGTAGTAGTAGGTTCCGGCATTCGATGGGGCGGAAAGGAAGATCGACTCGGAACTGGTGCGAGAGGCGGACAGGGTGCTGACCAGGTCGGTGCCGACTTCGGTGTCGCTGGTGGAAACCGTTGCGTCGGTGGAGCGGTAGTAGCGCAGGGTGGTAGAGCCCGACCTCCCGTTCCCCTGGTTGCGTACCGTGGCCCTCAGGGTGAAGGAGGCGCCTGCGGTCGGGCTGCTGTTGCTGACCGTGGGGGCATCGACGACCAGGTCGGGGGCAGGGGAGGTGCCACCGCCTCCACCGCCACCGGACCCGTTCCGGGCGGTTCCCCCGACGGCAATTCCGGATGGATCGACAAGTCCGTCGGAGCTGGTGAGAAGGTCTTCGACCCCGGAGCCGTCGAGATTGGCCCGCTGCACCTTGTTCGTCTCCGCGTCGGTCCAGTAGATCTTGCCGCCGGCCGCGTCGAGTGCCAGCCCGTTGGGACTGTTCAGGCCGCTGGTTACCAGGTCTTCGACGTTGGAGCCGCTCAGGTTGGCCCGCTGAATCTTGTCGGTGCCCCGGTCGGTCCAGTAGATCTTGCCGCCGCCCACGTCGAGTGCCAGCCCGGTGGGACTGGTCAAACCGCTGGTGACGAGATCTTCGACGTTGGAGCCGCTCAGGTTGGCCCGCTGGATTTTCGTCGCGCCGGGGTTCGTCCAGTACATCTTGCCCCCGGCTGCGTCCAGGGCCAGGGCGCCGGGAAAAGTCAAGCCGCTGGTTACGAGGTCTTCTACCCCCGAGCCGTCGAGGTTGGCCCGCTGGATCCTGTTGGTCTGCCGGTTGGTCCAGTACATCTTGCCGCCGGACACGTCCAGCGCCAGCCCGTATGGAATCCCCAGGCCGGTGACGAGGTCCTCTACCCCCGAGCCGTCGAGGTTGGCCCGCTGAATCTTGTTGGTGCCGGCATCCGCCCAGTAGATCCTGCCGCCGGCCAGATCCAGGGACAGCCCGTCCGGGCCGTCCAGTCCGGCGCCTGTTACCAGGTCTTCGACATTGGAGCCGTCGAGGTCGGCGCGCTGGATCTTGTCCGTGCCCCAGTCCGACCAGTACAGCTTCGCCACTCCCGGTTGGGGGGGCGGCTGAGTGACGGTTCCGGGCACGGTTACGGCCACCGCAGCGGAGCAGTTGTTTCCGGTATTGGTTTCTCCGCTGACACTCCCGACGCAGGCCCCGTAGTAGTAGGTGCCGGCGCTGGAGGGGGCGCGCAGGCTGATCGACTCGGAACTGGTGCGGGAGGCGGACAGGCTGCTGACCGGGTCGGTGCCGACTTCGGTATCGCTGGTGGAAACGGTGGCGTCGGTGGAGCGGTAGTAGCGCAGGGTGGTCGAGCCCGACCGGGCGGCACCCTGGTTGCGGACCGTAGCCCTCAGGGTGAAGGAGGCTCCGCCGGCCGGGCTGGAGTTGCTGACCGTAGGGGCCTCGACGACGAGATCCGGGGCGGGTGCGGCGCCCACGGTCAGGGTGACGGAAGCGGAGCAGTTGTTTCCGGTATTGGTTTCTCCGGTGACGCTCTCGACGCAGGCTCCGTAGTAGTAGGTGCCGGCGCTGGATGGAGCGCGCAGGCTGATCGACTCGGAACTGGTCCGGGAAGCCGACAGGCTGCTGACCCGGTCGGTTCCGACCTGGGTGTCGCTGGCGGAGACCGTCGCGTCGGTGGAGCGGTAGTAGCGCAGAGTGGTCGAGCTGGACCGGCCGTTTCCCTGGTTGCGGACCCTGGCCCTCAATGTGAAGGAGGCTCCGGCGGCCGGGCTGGAGTTGCTGACCGTAGGGGTCTCGACGACGAGATCCGGGGCGGGTGCGGCGCCCACGGTCAGGGTGACGGCAGCGGAGCAGTTGTTTCCGGTATTGGTTTCTCCGCTGACGCTCTCGACGCAGGCTCCGTAGTAGTAGGTGCCGGCGCTGGAGGGGGCGCGCAGGCTGATGAACTCGGAGCTGGTGCGGGAGGCGGACAGGCTGCTGACCGGATCGGTGCCGACTTCGGTGTCGCTGGCGGAGACCGTCGCGTCGGTGGAGCGGTAGTAGCGCAGGGTGGTCGAGCTGGACCGGCCGTTTCCCTGGTTGCGGACCCTGGCCCTCAGGGTGAAGGAGGCTCCGGCGGTCGGGCTGCCGTTGCTGACCGTAGGGGTCTCGACGACGAGATCCGGGGCAGGGGCCGCTCCCACGGTAACGGTTACGGAAGCGGAGCAGTTGTTTCCGGTATCGGTTTCGTCGCTGACGCTCTCGACGCAGGCCCCGTAGTAGTAGGTGCCGGCGCTGGAGGGGGCGCGCAGGCTGATCGACTCGAAGCTGGTGCGGGAGGCGGACAGGCTGCTGACCGGGTCGGTTCCGACCTGGGTGTCGCTGGTGGAAACGGTGGCGTCGGTGGAGCGGTAGTAGCGCAGGGTGGTCGAGCTGGACCGGGCGGCTCCCTGGTTGCGGACTCTGGCCCTCAGGGTGAAGGAGGCTCCGGCAGTGGGGCTGCTGTTGCTGACCGCAGGGGGCTCGACGACCAGGTCGGGGCCGGTGCCGCCGCCCCCTCCACCTGTTCCCTGTCCCCGTATCGTGAAGGTATAGGTCTGCAGAACGGTCTGGTCGGACGCCCGCCGCAGTTCAACTGTACCCGTTCCAGAGGAGCAGCCGGCGAGGTAGACTTCCTCGCCGTCCTGGCGCGCCCGGTCGTCCTCGGCTTCGGCCGGACAGTAATTGGAACCGCTGGTGGCGTTGATCTCCACGCGCGGGGTGGTTCCGGTGGGGTTGGCAACCACCACGATCGACTCGCCTGCCCGGACCGTAAACCGGTGCCATGCTCCGTCGTCCTCGAAGGAGACGGTGGAGGGCGGGGGGGACAGCGATGCGGTCCCCGTCCCCTGGACCAGGGCTTCCCCTATTCCTGGAGGCAGCGTCGGGTCTGAGGGATCGACTGTGTAGGCGGCGATGTGGTAGGCGTCGGTGAGATCCGTGCGGCCGTCCCGGTTGACGTCGCCGAGGGTTATATCCCCGTTGTTCGGCATGACGAGGCTGGGATTGGCGCTGTACACGGCAACCAGCAGGGCGTCGAAAATGTCGACCCGGCTGTTGTTGTCGACGTCCCCCAGGATTCCGCTGGAGGCCACCTTCCCATGCCGGACCCCGCCCAGGGCTTCGACGACAACCTCCACGGGCGCCATTCCAGGCTCTACCCGGAAGGCCGGGTCGAGGTAGGGGACCAGCCCCTCTCCCGAGACGGTCAACCCGACCACCGGGGGCGTTTCCACCTCCTCCCCGGCGGCGGTGGATGGACCGCTCCCCCCGGCCGAAGGAATCCCGGCCTGCCCGTCGATCAACACCATGCGCCGAGTCAGGTGAACCCCGTCCCCTTTCAGCCGGTAGAAGTAGACTCCCGCGGCCACCGCCCGCCCCGCCGCATCGGTGGCGTCCCAGCGGGCGGTGTGAAAACCGGCCGGACGTTCCCCGTCGACCAGGGTCGTCACCCGCTGTCCGAGGATATTGAAGATCTCGAGCCGCAACCGGGTCGGGGCCGGCAGCTGGTAGGGGATGATGGTGGAAGGATTGAACGGATTGGGGTAGTTATGGCCCAGCTCGAACCGCTCCGGCAGGACCGGCACCCGCCCCCGCAATCCCCCGAATGGCAGAGAGAAGTATCCCGCCTCATCCGTCGTCGCCACGGCCGGCGCCAGGCGCAGGTCGTTCAGATCGAACAGCAGCACCTGAGCCCCGGCGGCGGGATCCCCCGAGGCCAGTCTCACCCGGCCCTCGACCAAGGGCTCGGCCTCCGCCTGCAGGCTCGACAACAACCATACGAGACAGCCGATCGCAACCTTCATGAGGTCAATTCCCCGTGCATGTGCCCTTTCGGGATATCTGCTGCGTAATTGGCAGAAGAGGTTTTCAGCCCTGCCTTGCGGTTTCTAAAAGGCAGGAGCGGGTTATTCGACAGTCACGGATCCATGGCGCATCGCCGCTTGTTTCCAGGGTGGCGGGCACGCCCACCGACGCCGATTTCGATCATTCCTCGTTGTCTGCATACAGTTCCCTCGCTGCCTTCATCTCCTCCCCGATCTCCCGGCGCAATTCCTCCGGGGACAGCACCTCGCACTCCGGTCCCCATGCCCTGATCCAGGACTTGATTTCCAGGACGTGATTGACCAGGAACGTCAGCGTACAGCGCCCCTCCCGGTCTTCCTCGTGGGCAACAACCCCGGGCCAGTCCGATTCATTCACCCGGTAGACCGCGTTTCTGGAAAAGCGCAGCTTCACTTCCACTACCTCGTCGCCGCCCCTGATTCCCCAGGAGTGCTTGAGGTAGTCGTAGGGGTCGAAGTCCGGCAGAGGCTCGAAGCGGGTATCGAGCACCTCTACATCTTCCAGCCGCTCGACCTTGAATGAGCGGATCGCCTGGCGGAAGTGATCGAACCCGAACACATAACAGGAATAGCCCACGAAGGAGGGCTCGATGAAGAAGGGATCGAACAGGCGCTCGGAGCGCTCCCCGGTGATGGGATCGCGATAAACCAGCTGCACCTGCCGCCGGCCCGCCCATGCCCGGGTAAGGCCTTCCAGAACTTTCAGGTAGTCCGGGGCAAGCCGCCTTTGGGAAACAGCCACGGCCGCCTGCTCGACGTGCTCTCCGATGGCGTCGGGCAGGGTTGCGGCGAGCTTGAGCAGGGACGCAACCACATGTGGATTGTGCTTGTCGCTGTAGGCCGACAGCATCCGCGCCGCCAGGTAGAGCGAGAGGGCCTCGTCGAGGTTCAGCTGGATGCGAAGCAGGTCGATGTGCCCGCCTTCCACCAGCCTCCAGACGCGGCCCTCCCGGTATACCGGGAGCCGTCCCCGCTCCGACAGCTCCTTCACATAGCGCCGGGCCGTCCGTTGGCTCACCCCCAAAAGTCGGGCGATTTCCCCGGTTCCTACCCCTTCGGGCCGCCGCCGAAACAGTACCTTGATCTGTTCGAGCCGATCCGCTTTGTGGATCGCATCTGATATGAGCATTGTTTCTCCTCCCCCCGATAAAGATGGGCTCCAAGGGGACAGGGGGTGTCCGTTGTGTGCAACAGGTAAAAAAAAAATTGGGGGGACAGTTACTGTCCCCTTTCTCAGCGAAACCGACTCCCTCCGAACGCGAATCTCCCCGGCCCATCCGGAAGTCGGGCAGCATGAAGATGTTACCGCGTATGAGGAGGTTTATCCTGGAAGGATCAGTCCCTGAGCGGTCTCGTTCCGGGCATCCGGATCGTCCTTGTATCCGGCGGCATTTCCGTATACGGAGACGAACTTCCCGGTTCCGTTGACGCGCTGTTTCCGTCCCGGTAGCTTGCAGACGGAAGGCTCAAAGAACAGCGGATGGCAGTTGTGAGAGGGGGAGCCGGGGGGGTCGCGGGGCCATGATGCCTTCGGTGCCCGTCTCCGTGAAACGGAAGTTACCAAAGGTATTTTTACGGAGGCCGGTAAATCAGGTTACAGTGATGGGGGCATTACCCCTTGGATGACGTGTAAACTTTCAAGTAGTCCTCATAAATAACCATCGAGCGAAAAGGAACCGACGATGAACGAGGAAGTAGCCAGCCTGGTGGACACCACGCAGGGATGGGTCGCCCATCACGTCCCCGAAATGGGCAGGGATGTCGTGGACGTGATCGTCTATCTCCTCCCGGGCGCCTTGGTGCTGACGGTTACGGTGCTCATCTACAGGATCACCAAACGCTTCGTCCTGGGGGCCATGCGGCGCCAGGGTCGCCGCGAGGTCCAGGTCCACAGGGCCCACTCCCTGCTGAAGTACGCCTTCGTGCTGTCAGGGATCATCCTCCTGGTCATCAGCCTGTCGGGTTCATTCGCTGCCATGGGACTGGGCCTGGGCTTCCTCGGCATGCTCATGGGCTGGTCCCTGCAACGGCCCGTGACCGGGGTGGCCGCCTGGATCATGGTCATGATGAAGCGGCCCTTCCAGATCGGTGACCGCATCATCTTTCAGGAGGTGACGGGCGACGTGCTCGACATCAGTCCCAGCCACATTCTGCTGGGGGAAGTGGGCGGGACCATCCCCGGGGAAGAAGCATCCAAGCGGATTATCCTGATCCCCAATGCATTGCTGTTCGACCAGATGGTCATCAACTACGCGGACACGGACTCTCTCGAGGAGGCCAAGTACATTCTCGATGAGGTGCCGGTGCGGGTCTCCTATCGCTCGGATTTTCGATCGGTCGAGCAGACCCTCATCGACTGCGCCACCGAGGTGACCCGGGAAATCATCGAGGAGACCGGGGAGACGCCCTTTGTCCGGGCCGAGCTCTTCCATTCGGGGATCACCATGCGGGTGCGGTACCAGTCCATAGCGGTCGATCGGGAACGAATCGCCAGTGACATTCTTGGGAGAGTCATCGAGGCCTTCAACCGGAACGACCGGATCGAGTTCGCCTACCGCCACGTCACGCTCGAGCATCCCCCCGGCGAAGAAGAGCCGCCGCAGCCCCCGCTGAATCTGCCGAAGCAGCGCCCCTGACGCCGGATCAGGCTGCTTCTTCCTTCGCGCGGAAGGTGCGGCCGGCGTAAATGGCGGCGAGGATCCACAGCACCAGGATGGCCGCGGTCACCAGCGACAGCCAGCGGATGCTCGAGAACCCCGCGAAGAGGGTCGTTATCAGAAGACTCAGGCCGACCGCCAGAGCCTTGGCGAACCGCTGCACGAACATGTCGATGAAGGCCTTGGCCTTGTACTTCTCGTCCCGCGTGGTGGGAACGTAGAGGGCTTCCTTCGCCGACTGGTTGATCGAGTAGCTGAAGCCGTTGTCGGTCGTGTTCAGCAGGCTTCCCATGAGAAGCACCGGGGCGATCAGGAACCCGGCGGAACCGAGCAGGGCGGCGACCGGCAGGAACAGCAGCGCCGTGCCGACGCCGAACCGCGTCATCACGAAGCTGGTGAGAAACAGCTGCACGACGAGGGCGACCATGTTGGTGAAGGTGAACACGCGCGGGAAATGCTCTCCGATCTGGGGCCCCTCGAGGTAGTGCAGCACCGTCGAGGTGAACTGAAAGTCCATTATGGTGGAGACCATCTCGTAGAGACCGACGATGGCCACCACCGACAACAAGTAAGGGGAGCGCAGGGCGAGCCGCGCCCCTTCCCATGCCGGGTTGCCCTGCGGCTGACTCTCGGCGGGGGCGGCCTGAGAATCGGAGGCTTCCTCCTCCTTGCTTTCCCCGGGTTCCTGCGCCGCCAGCTTGCGGCTGACCACCCGGCCGGCTGCCATGGCGATCAGCGCGATGGCGACGGCGATCGCCAGGCACAGCCACATGGACAGCGCCGGGCTCAGGCTCTTGACGTTGACGCCGACCACGGCGCTGCCGAAGAAACCTCCCGAAACCCCCCCGAGACCGATCAGTCCGTAGAGACGCTTGGCGGAAGAGGGATCGACGCTGTCGTTGAGGAAGGCGAAGAAGGTGGCGACCATCAACGTGCTGAACAGGTCGCCGAACAGGTAGAAGGTCCAGACGGTGCCGCCGCCGGCACCGTCGAGGAGGAAGCTGTAGACCAGGTAACAGAGGATGAAGAATCCCGACAGGATGAAGGTGAGCTGCTGGCGCCGGAAGGAACGGGCGAGCAGGGTGAAGACCGCGACCGCCGCGGCGGCGACCGCCATGTTGAGGACCTTGGCCAGCAGCTCGGCCTGCGCCGGGTCGAGGTTCCAGCCCAGCAGGTCGAAGCCTCCGACCCCTTTGTAGTAGGTGATGAAGAGCCCCTTCTTGATCGGCTTGAGGATCCAGAAGGTCGTGATCACCAGGAAGAAGTAGGCAAACATCAGGGCGGTCTGCAGCCGCTCTTCCGGGGCGAACCCCCGTATCTGCCAGGCGATGAAGAGCAGGAAGACGGCGACCAGCGGCCATTGCAGCACGCCGAGGTAGTGCATGAAACCCTGAAAAAAACCGAACCCCAGAACGTCCATTGCTTTAGTCCTTTCTCCTCACTCCTCGCGGTCGATCTGCACCAGTTGCAGACGGCCGTCCTCGTGCTTGTAGAGAAACACCGTGGTATCCTTGCTCCAGCTCCCCCTGTCGCCGCTGCGGCTCTGCAGCCGGTAGCCGAAGAACTGCCCGGGCCGCGCCTCCTCGCCGACCGGGACGACCGGCCCGGTCAGCCGCCGCGGCTCGCCAGCCTCGTCCCCGTCGGCAGCGACGACAGCACACCGCCACTGCCGCGAGGCGCGCGGCGCCAGCCCCCCATCCACGGCGAGGTCGGCGAACCGCAGCCGGCCCCCCTCGATTTCGAAGCGGTCCAGCGGGTTGACGCGTTCGAACCAGTAGCGCCCGATCATGTCCCGCCGCTCCGCCAGCAGACGGGTCAGCTCGTCGGCGGCGCCCGGATCCGAGTAGCGCCCCCGCTCGACCATGGCGCGGATCTCGTCGTCGCGGAAGGCCATGACGATCTTGGCGCCCCAGTACCCGTCCCGGGCGGTGCAGCGCTCGAAGGCGGGGTTGGGATAGTCCGGCACCCATCCCCCGGGACTGAACGTCTCGTTCTCGAAATAACCGAGCGAGGTGTACGGCATCGGCACCGGCTCTTCCCACTTCTTCATGTAGAACCCCAGCGACAGGAGCGACCGCAGGATCGTGCGCGGGTCGACCATGTACTCGTTGCCGTGCTTGGGCTGGTGCGGTCTCCAGCTGCCGCTGCCGAGGGCGGAGCCCATGTCGATCAGGTAGTGGCGGACGTAGCGGCGGCCGGCCTCCCCGGTCACGTACATGTCGAGGGTGTTGGCGGCCCGGCGGTCGGCATCGTTGAGCCAGGAGCCGATGACGCGCAGGCCGCGCAGCTCGCGCCGGTGCTCGTGGTCGACCCGGTCGTTGGGGTCGTCCCGGCGCCTGCCGTTGTAGTTGAAGACACCGACCGGCTTGCCGGTGAGGAACCGGCTGGCCAGGCAGCGCAGGGTGCCGTCCGGCTGCGGCGCGATGTGGTCGAGGATTTTCCGGAGATCCTTCGGGGTCATCGGCCGCTTGCCGCCCTCCCCGTCCGGGACCCTGGCCTTGGGTCCGATCTGCAGTTGTCCGGGGTCGAAGTAGACGACGGAGTTGCGCGGCACGTTGTAGCCGGCGGCGTACAGCACCTTGGTGACCACCGCCTCGGCCCCGGATCCCATCTCGTCGTTCCCTTTGGAATCGAACTTGAGCAGGAAGTACCGCTTCGAGGCGTCCTTGATGGTGAAGCCGGCGGTGATCCCTTCGAACTTGCCGGCGACGACCTCCCAGGGGCCGCTGTCGTCCGGTTCGGCGAAGCCGGGTCCCTCCGCCAGCTCCTCGAGGGTCATCGGTTGCAGGAAGTGCCGGTTGGTGAACCAGGAGGAGTTGGGCACCTCGTCGAGGGCGTTGACGTTGTCGGCCTGGCGCGGCCCGACGACGCCGAGGAGGTCTCCGATCCGGCGCGCCGTCCACCCCAGGTCCAGCACCTTGCCGACCTGGTAAAAGGAGGATTTGTCGATGAAGTCCCAGACCTTGTTCTCCTTCGCCTCGGCCGGCTCCGGGATCGTCTTGTTGTCGGCGTCGAACCACTTGATTGGATCGGTGGTCAGGTCCGGGCCGGCCGCCGCCGCGTTGGGCAGCAACAGCACAAGGACAGGCAGCATGAGGCCTCGCCGGGAGCCCATCAGAACTCCTTTTCCAGCGAGAAGCCGGTCAACGCCTTCTCCTGCCTGCTGCGGGCGATGCGCACCCCGAACAGGAAGGCGCGCTCGGTGCGCACGCTGATGCCGGCGCCGTAGCTGTACTCGAACCGGCCCGGTTCGATGTCGCCGTACCTGTCGAACACCTGCCCTTCCTCCAGGAAGAGGAAGGCGTTCCAGGTGTCCCAGATCGGGTAGCGGTATTCGGCGCTCAACAGCAGACTGCCGGCGCCGCGGAAGAACCCGCGGCGGTACCCGCGCAGGCGGTCGCCTCCCCCGAGGTCGGGCATGTCGGAGTAGGGGACGATGCCGCCGTCTCCGAGGGCGTGCGCCCTGTCGAGCCGGGCCCGGATACCGAGGATGCGGTCCCTGAAGAACAGGGTGAAGAAGCGCTGAAGCTCCGCAGTGTAGCGGAAGTAGCGAACGTCATCGGAGCCGGTTGCGTAGTCGGCCTCGACGCGGGCGAACCCGCCGTGCTCGGGGAAGGCGGTGTCGCGAAAGCTGTAGTAACGGTCGTCGGCGAAAAGCAGCACCCGCCCCGGCAGCTGGTAGTTCAGCGGAAGACTGATCGAGGCGGCAGGGGGTTTGAAGTCCCGGTCGTCGAAGGCGGCCATGGCGCCGACCGAGAACAGGTTGATCGCCCGGTTCAGGCCGGGAAAGCGGCCGGGGTGGAGATCTCCGGAGGCGAACTTGCGGAAGCCGTGGGACAGCCGCAGCTCGACGACGGCATCCGGTTCGTACCCTTCGGTCACCCCGTAGTTGGAGCGGCGCCCGAGGGTGAGCCTCGTATCACGCTGCTCGTGCTCGAGCAGGGACCCCGACTTGCGCAGCTCGCCGTTTATGGTGGCGTTCTCGTTCCCCGTCTTCAGCGCCTCGAGAGAGGCGTTCCAGTACCAGGGACCGCCGCCGATCCCCGGGTCCTCGAACAGGACGAATCCGCTGTAGTTGGAGGAGTTGGCGATGAAGCTGGTCGAGATCCCTTTGCCGCGGCCGAACAGGTCGCCGTAAAGCAATGAAACGCCGCCGGCCGTTCCCGTCTCTCCGCCCAGGGTCCCATACGGATACACCTCGAAGACATCCTCCAAGGTGAACATCTCGATCACCCGCTGGGGAATCTCCTTCCGCTCGAGCCAGATGGTGAACTTGCCGATCGGGAAGACCAGCGCGTCCCAGACGTACTTCGGGAATGCGAGAACGTGATTGCGCCGGGTCTCGTAGACGTCGGTGGTGTCGGTTTCCGGGGCTGCCGCAGGGAAGGGCTGCGCTGAAGCAGCGGGCGCAGCCATTGCGGTCAGCACCATGACGAGGGAAAGGGATCGAAGCATCATGGCACCTCTGACTGGAATGCAGGGCCAACCTCTGCACGGCCAGTATCCTAGTCAGGATGGGTACGGCAGGTCAAATTCAATTTTTGCATTCAGCCACCCTGACCATCAGGCCGTCCCATACACCGACACCATTCAGCGTGCTTCGCATCGACAGGGTTCAATGCCGGCCTGCGCTTGAATGCGGAGATTGAAAAAAGGCAGCAATGAAAGACAGGAGCAGGAATTAAGTACAAGGGGACAAAATCTGGCCGCTTTGTTCGAGATTTTTCCCTGTCCTGGAAATGGCCCCGCATGTCCGGCGTGGGTAACGCGATTGGCCAATCCGGAGCTGAAGACTCTTTAGCAGCCCGCCGCAGATGGCTAAAGCTTGCACTAAAAAATCCCGGGTGCCCGAAGACTGAATCTCAGGACCATGCCAGGCTTTAACCCTGAAGGGCCGAATCGACGAAGGTTCCCGGGAGACGCCTCAAGCCACCAGGTCGTCCGGCACCACGCGCCCGAGCAGGAAGCGGATGGCGTCCGGGTACCACCAGTAGCGGACGCCGTCGTGCTCGAAGAAGGTTCCGTAGAGCGCCAGCGACCCGGCATACGGCCGCTCGGGGCCGCCGTTGTCGTAGAAGAACCGCGGTTCCGTGAAGGCCAGCGGCTGCCCCCCGGGATTGTCGATCTCGCTGCCGACGCTGGCGTAGACCGGCCGCCGCGCCTTCCAGTCGAGCGGACCGCTGCAGCCGTTGGCGGTGCCGTCGTTGTTGTGGAAAAGCAGCAGGAAGCGGCCGTCCGCCATCCGGTGGAAGCCGACCGGGGCGTTCGGATGCGGCACCCGGGGGCCGCCGGGGTGGAAACAGAGAGGCCTGGGCTCGCTCCAGGATTCGGCGAGATCCCCGGACTGGGAGTAGTGGACAAAGCCGGTCACGGTGCGCAGCAGGCAGACGAGGCGGCCTCCGGCCAGGGGTTGCACCGCCGGCTCCATGGCGGCGCTGACCTCCGGGTCGGAAGGGGACGGTATGCGGATGCCGCGGTCCCCCCGGGGCAGGGTGGTGATCGACAGCCGCGAGGGATCCGCTTCCTCGAGGATGTTGTCGAAGCGCAGGAACCAGCCCTCGTGGTGCTGGTCGGCGAACCCTTCCCGGAAGCGGTGCTCGCGGCTCGCCCAGCGGGTTACGGGGAGGATCAGACCGCTGCCGGCGGCGATGGGATGCTGCCAGCCCGCCGTAACCCAGTTGCCCGGGACGGAGGAGTCGCTGTGGTCGACGGCCCCGCGCCCGATCGGGGCCTGGAAGCGCTCACCCCAGGTGCGGCCGCCGTCCTCGGAGCAGCGCCAGGCCAGCACCCCGGTCATGGCGCGGTCGTAGTCGACGATGCCGGTGTTCTTGTGGTAGAGGCAGTAGACCCTGCTGCCGCCGGGAACGGGCACGAGCATCGACCAGCTGGCGATGTTTTCGGTGCCCGGCTCGGGCCCGTCGATCACCTCGGGGGGGCTCCAGGTGCGGCCGCAGTCGCCGGAGCGCGCCACCACCACGCGCTGGTCCGGGCCGTGGGGTTCGCTCGCCTGGGTCCAGGTCGCCAGGAAGTCCCCGTCCGGCAGGGGGGTGACGACGAGGTGCATGTTGTTCCGCTCGACGCCGGCCTCCCCCTCAGGGGGAACGAACAGGGTGAAATCCGGGCGGCTGCGCCCGGCCTCTGCTTGCAGGCTCATGACCGTCTCCGGCTTACCTTTGCTGGATCATGGGGAATAAACAATGGCTGCCCGTATTCGGGCTCGCACTGCTGGCGTGGGGGTGTGACGAGGGGCGCTCCCCGGTTGCCAGCCCGGAGTATGACGCCGGCAGGGTGGTCGCTTCGATCCCGCTCGAGTTCTCCGAGGGGATCATGACCCCGGACAGCGGGACCCTCTACGTGATGAACTGTTACGGCCACTTCGTTTCGGTCGTGGACGGGCGCTCGCACGAGGTCGTCGAAACCATCGACCTGGGGGAGACAGAGACCACGGGTACCGGGTTCCTCGACTGCGACCTGGCGATTACACCCGACGGCCGCTCGCTCTACGTCAACCAGAACCAGACCGACGAGATAATCGCCATAAGCACCTCCGGCAACCAGGTATCGAGGGTGATCCCCGTGGGCCGCGGGCCGGGCGGGATCTCGATCTCGCCCGACGGCAGGTTCGCCTACGTCGCCAACATCGACGGCAGCGGCGCCAACGCCGAGGACATTTCGGTGATAAGCACTTCGAGCAACGAGGTCGTCGGCGCCGTCCCGATCCCGGACCGGCTGCGGCCGCTGGGAATGTTCATTCCCCCGGGAAGCCGGCGGGGATTCGCCGTCGGCTGGGACAGCTCGAAAATCGCGGTGGTCGATCTTTCGGCCCGGGAGGTGACGAAGACGGTGGGCACCGGTCTTGCGCAGTCGGGGTACGCCGCGGTCCGCTCCTCGCGCGACGGCAGCCGCCTGTACGTCGGGTACGCCGGGGCCGGCGCCCTCATCGTCGTCGACACTGCATCCCTCGAGGTCGCCGCCGATCTCGCCGTCCGCCTCGGCCCGTATCCCTCGTTCGCCGTTCACCCGGACCGCGACCTGGTGTACGCAGCCCTGCCGGACAGCGACTACGTTTCCGTATGGGACGTGCCGGCAGCTGCGGTGAGGGAGACGATTCCCGCGGGCCGCTTTCCGGGAACCGTCGGGATGACGCCCGGCGGCGAGACTCTCTACGTCGCCAACCTGATCGACGAGACCGTGTCCGCGATCGACCTGGAGACGCACGAGGTTGCCGCCACCATTCCGGTCGGCAGCTCGCCTGCAATCGCCCTGGTCAGTCCGGACGGGCGTTTCGTCTACGTCGCCAACTCCGACCGCACGATTTCGGTGATCGACAGGCTGCCGCAGGAGCCTTGAGGGAGCAGGACCGCCTTTTCTGTATGGTTTCGCCAACGAGGACTCGAGACCTGAGGCGGGAAACACCGAGAGGAAATAACGAGGAGACGGGGATGAACATCATCAATGCTCGCAACCGGTTCCTGGGAACCGCCCTGGTCCGCCTTTTCCTGCTGCCCGCCGCGCTCGCCCCGCTGATTCCGGCCCCGTACGCCGGCCCTGCCGGAGCGACCCCGCCTGAGCCGGTCAATCGATCCCCGGCCGGCTTCAACATCGCCCGCGACGTTCCGATCAGCGAGTTCTCCGCGCGTCCCGGAGAAAACACGTTCCACGCCGACTGGTCGCCCGACGGCAAGTGGATCGCCTGCGGCGTCATGCACGGCGGCAACTACGACATCTGGATCGAACCGGCCGCCGGCGGAGAGCGCATTCGCCTGACCACCGATCCGGCGTGGGACCGGGTCCCTCGATGGTCTCCGGACGGTCGGAAACTGCTCTTCGCCTCCAACCGCAACGGCGCCTGGAACCTGTGGACCATCGAGCCGTTCCGGTCGCAAGCGAAACCGGTGCGGATCACTGCCGACGAAGACGACCTCGTACCACCGCATGCACTCCCCGCCGGCTGGTCGCCCGACGGGCGCGAGATCGTTTTCGCTTCCCAGCGCAGGACCCGCGAGCTCTGGGTCATCCCTTCCGTCGGCGGTGAGAAACGCAGGCTCCTCCCGGATGGGTACAACGGTTCCGACCCCGACTGGTCTCCCGACGGAAGATGGATCGTCTACAATTCCGACCGCGGCGGGTGGAGCGAGATCTGGGCGGTTCCCATGATCGGCGGCGCGCTGCGAAGGGTCACCTCCCTTCAGCAGAAGAGCTACAACGCCAGCTGGTCTCCCGACGGCCGCTGGATCGCCTTCTGTTCGAAGGGGGCGGGGGGTTTCCAGCTGTGGGCGGCGCCGTTCGCGGGAGGGTCTCCGCTGCGACTGACCGCCTCGGATGGCCGGCATACGGGCCCGCGCTGGTCCCCCGACGGCAGGCGGCTCGTCTTCGACGGCTCCGGTATCGATATCGCCGACGTGAGCGCACTCGGGGCGATCGACGTCGCAGACCTGTCCCTGACCGGCCTGGGCGGCGTGGTTCGCGCCGGAGACCGGGCGGCGGGCGGGGTCGACCTGGCGGTTTCCGCCGGTGGCCGCCTGGTGGCGATGACCCGAACCGACTCGACGGGTCGGTACCGGTTCGATCTGCCTTCGGGTTCGTACGAGCTGGGTTCCGGCCGGGGAGCCGGGGTGCACCCGGCGGCAGTGGCTCTTGCCGACGGGGAGCAGAAGGTCCTCGACCTGCAGTTCGCGGATTTCGGCACGCAGTTCCACGTCGACGACGACGCCCCACCGGGGGGAAACGGCACCCGGGAGCGGCCGTTCCGATCCATTCGGGAAGGCCTGAACGCGGCCAGCTACGGCGATACCGTCCGCCTGGCGCCGGGCACCTACGATCACCCGGTGAAACCCGTCAGCGGCGTGACGCTTCTGGGGGCCGGCTCGAACAAGACAACGGTGACCGGTGAAGCCCACTTCTGGCTGGCGGTGCGTCCCTTCATCCGCTACCACACCCGACCCGGCGAAAAGGTGGCGCTGCGCGCCATCGCCTTGAGGGACGTCGTCATGAAAGGGTTCGCCTTCGACGGCGGAGAGGAGTACCCGCGGCGCCCAGCCGAAGAGGTCGCCGACGTGCTGGCCATGGTGATGGCGATCAACGGGGAGGACGTGGCCGCGGTCGAGACCCTGCTGGCCCGCAGTCCCGGCCTGGCCGCGGCGCCCATCCTGTCCCCGGATGCCCATGCCGGGGGCAGCACCTTCCTGCATCGCGCCGTCAGCATGTCCGAAGCCGCCAGCGACGGGAAGTACGAGATCGCCCGCCTGCTGATCGAGCACGGGGCCGACGTCAATGCCGAAGGGGGTCAGGCCCGCGGCGCCGGAGAGTCGGCGCTGGGGTACGCCGCTTTCTTCGGCGACCTGCGGCTGGTCGAGCTGTATCTCGCGCACGGCGCCGATCCCAACCGCGCCGGCTCCACCGGCATCACGCCTGTCGACGCGGCGGCGCGCGAAGGATCCCGGGCGGGAGGCTCCTCTACTTATGTCCCCTGCCTCGAGGCGCTGGTGAATGCGGGCGGCCGCTACCACCTCGGTCACCTGGTCATGCTCGAGCACAACGGGCGGCTCGAGGCGGACCTCGACAAGGACCCCGCCCAAGTCAACGGACCGATTCCACTGGAAAGGGGGGGGCGGGGCACACCGCTGCACGAGGCAGCCGACCAGTGCATCGCCGCAGCGACGCGGCTGTTGCTGGAGGGAGGCGCGGACGTGAACGCCCTCGACGACAGCGGCAGGACACCGCTCCAGGCAGCGCTCGGTCAGGGAGACGAGTGCGGCGGCGTCGTCGAGCTTCTGCGCGCTGCCGGGGCGGCCCAGCCAGTCTATCGATCCTCGGCCGACTTCGACATCGCCGGCGACGTTCCGATCAGTGAATTCGCGGCCCTGCCGGTGCGCGAAGAGCACGCCGACTGGTCGCCCGACGGCAAGTGGATCGCCTACGGCGCAAACCATGAAGGCAATCGCGACATCTGGATCAAACCGGTCTCCGGGGGCGACCCTGTGCGCATCACCTCAGACCTGGGGAACGACCGCGTGCCGAGGTGGTCTCCCGATGGCGGCAAACTGCTCTTCGCCTCCGACCGCGGCGGGCGCTGGAACCTGTGGACGGTGGCCCCCTTCTCCGGTGAAAGCAGCCTGATCAAGATCACGAAGGATGAGGACGCAGTCATTTCTCATGCCCTCCCGGCCGGCTGGTCCCCTGACGGCAATGAGATCGTCTTTACCGGGTCGCGAGGTGGGTATGAGCTCTGGATCGCCTCCGCGGCCGGGGGTGACAGAAGACAGCTCGATACGCATGGACTGAGAGGCTGGGATCCGGACTGGTCCCCGGACGGCCGCTGGATCGCCTTCAACGCGCACGGCGAGGAGGGGTATGCCAAGTTGTGGGCGATACCGGCGGCCGGCGGCGAGGTGCGCCGGCTGACCTCCCTGGCGCAGAACAGCTACAATCCGGCGTGGTCTCCCGACGGCCGCTGGATCGCTTTCACCGCCCGCGACCAGGGGCCGTTCAACCTGTACGCCATCCCGTTTGCGGGAGGCCCCCTCGTTCAGCTGACCGACTCGACCGCGGGGCACATCGGGCCCAGGTGGTCCCCGGACGGCGGCAGGCTCGTCTTCGAGTCCCACAGGGGGGATATCGCCATCGCCGAGGTGGGCGACCTCGACCTCGCCGAAGAACGCGCGGGGCGTATCGCACGGATGGAGATCGAGCATGGCGGTGCGCACTGGTACGTCGACGACGATGCGCAGGTCGGCGGCGACGGATCGGAGGAGCGTCCGTTCCGAACCATAGGGGAAGCGCTGAATGCGAGCAGCAGAGGCGACACCGTACGACTCGCAGCCGGCACCTACAGTCAGCCGCTCGAGCTCGTCAGCGGCGTGACCCTGCTGGGAGCCGGTGCGGACAGCACGCGGGTTGCCGGTGAAGCGCACTTCGGCCTGGCGCTGCGCCCCTTCATCCAGTACTACGAGCGGCCGGGGGCGGACGAAGGCCTGTTTTCGGTCGGGCTGCGGGACGTCGCGATGGAGGGGTTCACCTTCGACGGCGGGGAGGAGTACCCGTCCCGTCCCGCCGAGGAGGTCGCCGCGCAGCTGGCGCTGGCCATGGCCGCCGACCGGAACGACGTGGCCGCAGCGGAGGCCCTGCTCGAGCGCGACCCGGGACTGGCGGCATCCCGGATCCTGTCCCCGGACGCGCCGGCCGCCGGCAGCACCTTCCTGCACCGCATCGTCGGGGCGTACGGCACCAGCGCCGAAGACGTCGAGATCGCCCGCCTGCTGATCGCGCGCGGCGCGGACGTCAACGCCGAGGGAGGCCAGGCCCGGGGATCGGGCGAGTCGGCCCTCGGGTACGCCGGCTTCTTCGGCAGCCCGCCTCTCGTCCAGCTGTACCTTGAGCACGGCGGCGATCCCGACTACGTCAGCTCGACCGGGAACAGCGTCGTCTCCGCAACCGCCCACGAGGGCTCGCACGTCATGGGCAAGCGCTACCTCGACTGCCTGGACCTGCTGATCGCCGCAGGGGGGCGCTTCGACCTCGTCCATCTGGTCATGCTCGACTACCGGGAGCGGCTGGGTGAGGAGCTCGAACGGGATCCGTCCCGGGTCGACGAGTGGAAGCCGCTCGGCCACGGGGGAGAGGGAACTCCCCTGCACGAGGCCGCCGACCACTGCAACGGGGATATGGCTGCGCTGCTGCTGGAGCGGGGGGCCGGCGTCGACGCCGTCGACAGCGACGGACGGACCGCCCTCATGCGGGCGGCCGATCAATGCCGCGACGAACCGGACCGCGACGGGCCGGACAGCAGCCGCATCATCCTGGTTCTGGTCGAGGCAGGTGCGGCCATCGACCTCGGCACCGCCATCATCCTCGGCGATGTCGAGAAGGCGCGGGCCCTTATCGAGTCGGACCCGCAACTCGTCAACCGGCGCCGCCGGGGATGGACCCCGCTGGACCTCGCCGTCAGGCACGGCCGCCCCGAAATCGGGCGCCTGCTGCGGGAAGCCGGCGCCGGGTTCGCCCAGAACCTCGAGGCCATGCTGCGCGAGGCGCCCCCGGGGCACGGGGTCCACGAGGTGCTTTCCCAAAGCCCCGCGGCGAAGACAGCCCCGGGCTACATCGAGCTGAAGCCCTCCCCGTCCCTCGACATCACCGACGAAATCACCCTGGCCGCCTGGGTCTACCGGCTCGGGGAAAGGGGCACCGTCATCGGCAAGTGGTACCAGCGGGGTTCCTGGTCGTACGTGCTCCACCTGCCGGGAAACGGGTTCCACCTGCACTGGGAAGACCGGACCCAGACCAACATCCGCGGGTTCACGCTTCCGTACCTGGAGTGGGCCCACTACGCCGGCACGTACGACGGCAGCCGCATGCGGGTCTACGTCAACGGCGAGCTTGCAGCGGAAAGAGCTGTCCCGGGCAAGCGCATCAACTCGACGGACAGCCCGGTCTGGATCGGAGCCAGCGGATACCTGGACAGCACTCCCGCTCTCATCGACGATGTCGAGATCTGGAACATCGCGCGAACGCAGGAGGAGATCCGGCAGTCGATGCGCCGCGGACTGAAAGGGGACGAGCCGGGCCTGGTGGCCTGGCTCCCGATGGAGGAGGACCCGCCGGGGGACCGGTCGCCGCACGGCAACCACGGCTTCCTGCAGGGGGAGGCCGCCCTGCACTCGACCGGCGTCCCCGGGGATGAACGGCGCGCCCCGGACCGGGTGCTGTGGCTGCTCCCGTTCGCATCGGGAGATGCAGAATGATCCAGATCAGACAAAAGGGTGCTGGACCAGATTTCTCACCCGCGCGGAGCCGCTTCGGATCGGGTCCAGGTTTATGCAGGCCGGGATAGTTGCCGTGGTTCCCGTCATAAGGGTGAGTTTTGACAGGCGTACCGGAACACGGTACACTCCAAAAAATGATTCAATCCTTTCGGCATCCTGGCCTGAAGCGGTTGTATGAACGCGGAGATCCAAGCAGAGTAGGCGCTGATCTGGCGGAACGAGTCGCCATCGCCCTGGCGGATCTCGATGAGGCCGGAAAGCCTTCGGACCTTGAGTTACCGGGGTATCGGCTTCATCCGCTGAAGGGTAATCTGAAAGGGTTTTGGAGTATCTCGATTACCGCCAATTGGCGAATCATCTTCCGTTTCGGCGAAGGTGACGCCACCGACGTTGACTTGATCGACTACCACTAGGAACCGAAACCATGGCTATGAAGACCCCCCCCCATCCCGGCCTCAGCATAAGGAAGAACTGCCTGGAACCTCTTGGCCTGACCGTTACCGAGGCGGCAATGGTGCTGGGCGTTGCCCGACACACCCTTTCGCGGGTATTGAACGGCCATGCTGGCGTTTCGCCGGAGATGGCCATTCGGCTGGAGAAGGCGGGATGGTCGAGCGCGGAGTTCTGGCTGCGGCGGCAGGCTTCGTACGATCTGGCGCAGGCTCGCCGGGGCGAAGACCAGATCGAGGTAGTGCGGTACGAGGCGGGACCGGTTTCACAGCGGTCTGCAGGCACAGATCGCGCCGCGGGATGAAATACAGGGGGGATACCCCGACATCCACCTTCGTTCTTGCGGTTCTCCTGACGGGATTCACGACCCCGGCAGGAACCTGGGGCGGGCAATCTGTCGCCGCGGAAATCAGTTTCGAACGCTTCGAGGTCGTCACCGGCCTGGCGAAACGCCAGACCGTTCTGACCGGCTTTCTTCTCGGCGGCCCTGTCGCAGAACTTGCCGTCCTCACCGTCGGGGACAGCGGCGACCGCCTCCTGCGCATCTACGCATTCGCAGACGGCGCAAGGGCGCCGGGACTCGAGGCAACCCTTGGTCCCGAAGTGGAGTTCGTCGACGTGGCGGGAATCGATGGCCGCGACCGGCTGGTCACTTTCGCACCCGGACGACTCAGCTGGTTCGATCCCGAGTCGGGGACAGAGCGTCCGCTGGTTGCGGTTTCATCGAATTTCGTCCCCCCTCGCCCAACGGAAATCCCCCATGTGGACGTCACCCACGACCTGAACGGCGACGGCCGCGACGACCTTGCAGTGCCGGACGTCGACGGTTTTAAGGTGTTCGTCCAGACGGAGGGCGGGGCCTTCGCGGATCCTGTGAAGGTCGGCCGTTCCACCGACATGAGCCGGATCCTGGGAGCCGACGGGTACCGGTACGACCCCTGGAGCCAGAGCCGTGTCCACGAGGTGGACTGCAACGGAGACGGCCGCAGCGACCTGGTGTTCTGGAACGGGGACAGCTTCGCCGTTCACCTCCAGGACGAGCGCGGCCTGTTTTCCCCGGCGGGCAGAACCTTCGCGACCGGGGTGGAGTTCGAATCGGACGACCTCTCCTCGCTCGCTTCCGGAGACATGACCGGGAGGGTGCTGCACTCCTTGACCGACCTGAACGGCGACGGCGTCGCCGACCTCGTGGTCTTCTCGCTGGAGGGCCGGGACATATCCGGCAAGCGTTCCGCCTTCGAGCTGCATTTCGGCGCCCGGACACCCGGTGGCCATACGGTTTTCGCGCCCGAGGCCGGGGCCCGGATCGAGTCGGACGGCAGCATCCAGCTCGGCATGGACCGGCACGACTTCGACGGCGGCGGGCGGGTCGCCCTGGTGTTCACGACCATCGAGAAAAGGTTCCTCGAGGGCAGCCTGTGGAAGCGAATCAAGGGGTTCATGGGGGACGACGTCTTCCTCGATCTCGAGTTCTACCGAACGGGAGACGGCCCCTTCCCGGACGAACCGGACGCCATCCGCAGCATCGCCCTGGACGGTGTGCCCAGCCATCGAGAGCCGGGGTGGGTGCCCCTCGACATCCTGCTTCGCGGGGGAACGCACGAGAGCCGCAGGACGCAAGAAGAATGGCCCCGCGCATTCAACCGGACCTTGCTGATCGGGGACGTGACCGGCGACGGCCGCCCGGACCTGCTGATCGAGCCGGAGTTCAGGGAGCTCCACGTCTATGCCGGAGTGCCGGGGCCCGGTATGTTCGCCCCAAAACCCCAAAGGGTGGAGGTCCCGCTGCACGACGGGGAGTACGCCTGGCTTGCGGACCTCGACCGGGACGGCAGGCAGGACATCCTCGTGCATCACCCGTTCACCCTGCGGGATGCTCACGGAGCCCGGAAACTGCCGCCGGGAACCGAGCCGCACCGGGTGACGGTGCTGATGGCCCGATAAGAGGTTGGTCTGCCAATGGAGACGGTCTGTTGAAAGTGGCTGGGGCGCGACCCTGCTTTCTCACGCATGACATGCGGGTGCTGACGAACCTGTTTCCGAAAGGACATCCGCGGGAATCTCGACTTCTCGGCCGCTCAGTAACCCGGTGATGCTTAAATCGAATTATCAAAACCTTCGATTGTTACTGGTCTGTTCAATGACTGCGATTGGAAAGCGGCTCTCTCTTTGTGCGATTCTTCTGCCCGGAAGTCTTTTCGCCGAAGGAGCAGCCGATTTTTACCTGCATCCGGCAGTGGGTGTTCTATCCAGCTTCCAACAATCGACCGGACAATCTCCAACGGTAGAGATCGGTGTCTGGAAACCTCTATCCATCCGGGACGAGCGTAGCACAGGAATTTATGTAGGGCACGGCGGCGCAAAGGCAACGGTCCGCCCGAACAACCTGATCTCCGCAGGAGACAAGCCGGTGCTGCTCACCCATCTCCTGGTCAGGCATTCCTTCGAGCTGTCGGAGTCCTGGACCGGTTTAATCGAATACGGGATTTCCATAATCGGCTTCGACCACGAGGACACATCCCTTTCCCTTGCCGGCCTCGGGTTCGGCGCGGGGGTCGGCTGCAACCTGTGGAAGAACTGGCTGCTGACTTTTAATGCGAGACACGTCGAGGTGGACCAGTCGTACCGCGGGGAACGCATCCTGCACCGGCAGCTGTCAGGCTCGGTCGGACTGGCTGTTCCCGTGAACCTGCCGGGACTTCCATTTCGGAAGAAGACCGGAGAGGATCACGGCAACCGGCTTGCCGGCCCCCGCTACTGCACCGAATAGCCCCCGTCGACGACGATCGTCTGTCCGGTGATGAAGTCCGACGCCGGGCTCGCGAGGAACAGGGCGGTCCCGACGAGGTCGTCCGGTTCGAGCACCCTTCCCATGGGAATGGTCCTGGCGCGCTCGGCCAGCATCTCCTCGTAGTCCGGCATGTCCCGCCCCAGGCCGGTGCGGGTGGAGAACGGGGCGATGGTGTTGACGTTGATGTTGTGCTCCGCCCACTCGATCGCCCACACCTTGCTCAGCTGGATCACCGCGGCCTTGCCGGCGCCGTACGCCGACTGTCCGGGAAGGGCGACGACGCCGATCGTCGAGGTGATGTTGATCACCTTGCCTCCTCCCCGGGCGACCATGGCGCGGGCGCACTCCTGGGTGCAGAAGAACAGCCCCTTCAGGTTGACGTCGGTGACCCGGTTCCAGTCCTCCTCGGTGGTCTCCAGCGCGGTCTTGCGCATCGGCACCCCGGCGTTGTTCACCAGGATGTCGACGCGGCCCAGCTCGTCGAGGGTCCGGCGCACGAAGCCGCGGACGCTGTCGAGGTCGCTCATGTCGAGGCGACGGCTTACGACGCGGCCGCCCAGCTTCTCGATCTCCGCGGCGGTGTCGTCGAGCTCGGATCCGGTGCGGGCGCCGATGGCCAGCGCCGCTCCGGCCCGGGCGTAGGCGAGGCTGATGGCGCGGCCGATGCCGCGGCCGGCGCCGGTTACGAGGGCGGTTTTGCCTTCGAGGGAGAACATCGGTGCGTCGGGCATGGCTTCACTCCAGCGGTATTCCGATACGCCCCGCCACCGACTGGAGGAACTCCCTGGCGCGGATGATCTCCAGGTGCGTATCGGGGTAGTAGACGTAGTTGGGGATGGCGTTGGTGCCGGCGACGCCGACGTCGCGGAGGTGCTCGATGGTCAGCACCAGGTCCGGGTCGAGCTCGGAGAGCCGGCGGAGGAAGGTGTCGTGGTCCAGCATGCCGGCCCCGGGTGGGACCTCGTCGATCCTCAGGGTCCAGTGCCGGGGCTCGATCGTCACGTCCTTGGCGTGGGCCCCGACCACCAGGTCGCCGATACTGTCGAAGGTGCGGTTCAGGTAGTCGGTGCTGTCGTAGACGCCGCGGTGATCGATCATGTTGACGGCGTCGATGAGCACCTTGACGCGCGGGGAGGCGACCTCGTCGGCGAGCCGCCGGTGCTGCTCGGGGGTGTCCCAGGGGCAGAGCTTGAACGAGTGGAAGCCGAGGTCGATCCCCAGGCGTTCGGCCTCCCCGGCGACGACCGCCGTGTTCTTGATGAGCCGCTTCCAGCAGTTCTCAGACCACCAGTCCCCGGCGGCCCCGTTCTGCCGCCAGTGGACGGAGATGCAGTGGGCCCCGAGGGCGACCGAGTCGGCGATGCACCTCTTTGTCGCCTCGATGCCCCGACGCTGCACTGCCTCGTCCGGGTTGGTGGCCATACCGAAGTGCAGGGAGGCGACCGCGCCGACGAATATTCCCGCCTCTTCGAAGGTCTTTCTGGTGCCCTCGATCCGGGCCGGGGACCAACCCTCCTCGACGGCGTTGAGCCAGGCGCCCCTGACGCCGATGGTCTCGAGGCGGTCCACGGTTTTCTGCGGATCGTCGAGGGAGACTCCGTCCCAGAAGGCAACGCCCAGTCTCATGTGCCAGTTCTCCTTGTGGTGGTGAAGCGGGGTTCGTTCCCGCCGGGATTTCCTCGAATCCCAGCCCGGGGCTGGAGAGGCATGACCAGATTGTGCCTGTCCAGGGTTTGAGTTAATTCCTGCCGCACACTCCGGATTCCCTTTTATCCGGAATCAGACAGCCCTTTTCAAACCCCGGAGGTAACGAGATGAGCCGCTTTTTCGTGGTCCTGGTCACCGCGGCCCTGATCGCGTGCGAGGGTCCGATGGGTCCACCAGGTGAACGAGGCCCCCAAGGCGAACAGGGGGAGCAGGGTCCACCAGGTGATCGAGGTCCCCGAGGCGAACAAGGAGAGCCGGGCCCACCGGGTGAACGAGGCCCTCAGGGGGAACAGGGTCCACCCGCAGAAGCGGTCTTGATTTTTCACGACATCGAGTACGACGAAAACTACAATATCTGGATATGGGATGACCGCATCTCCCCGAAATCGTTTCGGGGCATCTACCTGGAAGTACCCGAAGAGGGCAGTTTGCTTCCCCTGACCTACGCGGTCATTTACGACATCTCCGTGAGTCCGGAAACCGATGAATTGCTGACCCCGCTCGTGTTCGTCAACGAGGGGTCCCTTTTCCTGCACGATTTCAACATCCTGCTCAGTACCCTGGCCGATTTATTCAATACCGCCAGACTGGCCGTCCTGATTGTCCCGCCTGCCTGAACCCTGACGGGGCTATTTCCATATTCAGCCAGCTGCCGCTACCGCCTCGCGAAAAGGCTCCTGCGGCCGACGACGCGGCACAGGACGCACTCCTCCGGGTCGTGGCCCCGGGCGGGGCAGTACTGGCGGCCGAAGTAGATGATCTGCTTGTGGAGGTCGTTCCAGCGTTCCTCCGGGAAGGTGCGCTTCAGGTCCTTCTCGGTCTGCACGACGTTCTTTCCCGTCGACAGGCCCCAGCGGTAGGCGAGCCTGTGGATGTGGGTGTCCACCGGAAAGGCGGGGATGCCGAAGGCCTGCGACACCACCACCTGCGCGGTCTTGTGCCCGACCCCGGGCAGGGTCTCCAGCTCGTCGAGGCTGCGCGGCACCTCCCCCCCGTACTGCTCCGCGAGGATGCGGGAGGTCGCGCGGATGTTCTTCGCCTTGGTGGGGGCCAGTCCGCAGGGCTTGATGATCTTCTCGATCTGCGCCGCGGTCAGCCGCGCCATCCCTTCCGCGGTGTCGGTCCGGGCGAACAGCACCGGGGTCACCTCGTTGACGCGCGCGTCGGTGCACTGCGCCGACAGCACCACCGCCACCAGCAGGGTGTAGGGGTCGCGGTGCCTGAGCGGGATCGCCGGCTGCGGGAACAGCTCGTCGAGGGTGCTGACGATCACATCCGCCTTCTGCGCCCGGGTCAGGGGCTTTCCCCGGGCGCTCACGGCAGGTGGACCCCGTGGGCGTTCAGGAAGGAATCGATGATCCGGCGCGAGATGCTGATGCGGTTGGGCAGCTCGGGAAGCTGCTCCGGGTCGGCGCGGTACCAGCCGGCGTCGACGATCTCCTCGCCGTCGATGGCGATCTCCCCGGAGGCGTGCTCGGCGGTGAAGCCGACCATCAGCGAGTGGGGGAACGGCCACGGCTGGCTGCCGAAGTAGGCGACGTTGCGGACCTCGATGCCGACCTCCTCGCGGATCTCGCGGACCACCGCGGTCTCGAGGGTCTCCCCGGCCTCTACGAAGCCGGCGATGATGCTGTAGCGCTTTCCGGGGAAGCTGGCGTTGCGGGCGAGCAGGAAGCGGTCGCCGCGGCTGACGAGCACGATGACGGCCGGCGACACCCTCGGGTAGGAGACCAGGCCGCAGCCGGGGCACTGGCGGGCGCGGTCCCGCTCGTGGTGCGCGGTGGCGCCGCCGCAGCGCCCGCAGAAGCGGTGGGTGCGGTCCCACTGCACGACCTGGAAGGCGCGGCCGGCCACGGCGAACAGCTCCTCGTCGATGAGGCCGAACAGTTTCCGCAGGCCCTGAAAGGCGAGGCCGTCCGCGGCCTCGGCGGAGTCGGGAAGGTCGACGGCGAAGCAGTGGAGGCCGGCGTGGCTGCCGGGGTGGTCCTCGGCGATGGCCCCGAGGTAATGCTCGGCCGGAGCGGTCCGGGCTCCCGGAAATTCCGAAGGATTGCCGTCATCTGCATCCGGCGGTTCGGCCCGGCCCCCGCCGGGTTCCCTGGATTCACCTTGACCGCGGCCTTCGCCAACCAAGGTTTCGGCCCCACTCGCGCCGGTTCCTTTGGATTCCCGTAGTCCCCGGCCTTCCGCATCCAAGGTTTCGCCGCCTCCGTCCGGGTCTCCGCTTGCTCCCTGGGATCCCCTTTGTCCGCGGCCCCCATCTCCCCTCGGTTCGCCCGCATCCGCCTGCGTCTCCACACCGGCCTCGGCGAAGGAGGTCAGCCGCGGCACCTCGGGGCGGCCCCCGGCCCTGCGCACCAGCAGGCGGTCGCCGCGGAAGGCGAAGTACAGAGCCTCGCCGCCGAGTCCGGGGGGCGCGAAGACGGCAGGCTCGAAGGACGGCTCCGCGGACCAGTCCGGGGATTGGCTGTTCAGAGGGGTTGGGGACATAGCGACCAAGGATCGGGAAACGCGTCGAAATCACAGAGACGAAGGAAGCGCGGCGGCCGGCGCCGGCGCTAGGAGCCCCGTTTCTTCCACTTCTCCGCCATCCTGCGCATCTCGCGGTTCGGCTCGACCCTCCTCGACGTCGTCTGGTTGCGGCGCTGGTGGAGCCAGCTCCCCTGGTTGTCGCGAAGCACCGGCATGCGCCTGGCGACCGGGGGCGGCTTCTTCACCCCGCCAGGCTCCGCCCCGTACCAGTAGGCGACGCTGCTCATCTCGTTGCAGAGGTGGTTCCCGTGTCCGTGCTCGATGGTGACCCTGATCTCCCTCTCGAAGCGGACCGGGTTCTCGAGGTGGTGGACGTAGCTGGTCTGGTAGCCGCCGGTGTTCTCCTCGTGGATCGACGAGCCGTTGCGCAGGAAGGCGTTGTCCTGCATGCCCCAGGCCTGGTTGAGGTAGTCCTCGCTGCCGGTGCCGTGCAGGTCGGGGGGCCACTTGTACCCGTCGACCCAGATCATGTCGTCCCCCTCTCCCCACCAGGTCCCCTGGAAGTTGGTGACGCTGAGGTTGCAGCCGACGTAGTGGCCGCGGCCGGTCGTCTCGAGGATGACGTAGTTGTTCTCCCAGGCGGCGCGTTCCTTGTTGACGACGTTGGCTTCCGGGTGGTTGACGGGGATGTCGTGCGACCAGCCGCCGAACGGGTTCTCGCGGCGGAACTCGGCGTGGAAGTACCCGGCGTCTTCCGGCGGCGAGGCGGCGTCCTGCTCGTAGTCGACGTAGAAGTACTGGCGGTGGAGCTCCCTGCTCTCGTTGACGAGCTCGACGACGGCGCGCTCGCGGAACGGCATGCGCACGTAGCTGTTGAGGGCGCAGCCCTCGTCGAAGCAGTTGTCGCGGCGGGTCGAGGCGCTGAACAGCAGCGACTGGTAGGAGTTGACGATCCCGTGGCCGAGCCCGAAGAAGTCCCCGAGCGGGCAGAGCACGCTCGGCTGCCGGGCGTTGTCCCAGGTGATCTTCAGCAGCACCTCGCGGTAGTGGTTCGGCTGGGTCATCCACAGGTGGGTGACGGCGCCGGGGCCGTCGATGTCGGCGAGCACCCGCGACTCCCCCGGCTCGAAGGACCAGGAGTCGGCGTTGCGGCCGCTGGTGTCCCACGAGGAGGCGCGGCCCGTCCTGCCGTTGCCGATGCGGGTGAGGTTGTCGATGAGGCTGCCGGTCATTGGGGCGATCTCCGGAATCCAGGTGCGCCGGGGCGCCCGGTCAGGCGTTCGGGTTGTCGAAGCGGGGGCCCTTCTCTTCGAGCTCCCGGTAGAGGCGGTCGAACTCGTCGCTGCCGTCGTCGTCGCGCACGTCGAGGCGGATCCCCCTGACGTTCCCCTCGGCGAAACCGGTCACGCTCTCGACGTTGGGCCACCCCGCCTTCGAGTAGATCCCGCCGCGGGGCAGACGCATCTCCGTGATGAAGCGGGGCAGCACCGTCCTGGGGTTCTCGGCGATGCGAGCCAGCTCCGTCTCGTCGACGGAGACCCCGAGTCCCGGTTCTTCCGGAACCGGGGTGCTGCCCTCTGCGACCTCGAGGCGGCCGCCGGTTACGTCCTCGCCGTACTGGTCGTCGAGGTTGATGGAATGGGACAGGTTCGGCAGCACCGCCCCGAGGTGCATGGCCAGGGCCTTGCACAGGGTGCCGCCGGTCATCTGGATCACCACCGAGAGGTTGGCCTGGCCGCAGGCGAAGCCGCGCTGCACCGGGGTGCCGGTACCTCCCTCGCCGACCATGTACATGTCGGCGCAGCCGTGGATGATCTCCGGTCCGCCGCCGAGCTGGGGCACATGCATCACCAGCGGCAGCCGCGTCCTCTCCCGCAGGGAGCGCCAGCCGTCGAGGTCCTGCCAGCGCACCGGGTCCTCGATGAAGCCGGTGAACGGCGACTTCTCGAGCTCCTCGATCAGCCGCGAAACCGCGCCCGGGGTGCGGTTGTGGTTGAAGTCGTAGTGCATGAGGAATCCCGGGGGGGCGACGTCCTCCACGGCCCGGTGCTGCTCCAGCACGTCGTAGTAGGTGCAGGTGTGGATCTTGAAGAGGGTGTACCCCTCGTCCGCGGCGCGCTGCACCTCGGCGGCCAGGTCCTCCGGGGAAGCCGGCCGCGTCCAGGCCGCCACCGGCACGCGCTCCCGCACCTTCTCTCCCATCAGCCGGTACGCCGGCAGCTCGACGTGCTTGCCCATGACGTCGAAGAGCGCCCCGGTGAGGCCGCCGGTCCACGGGGAGTTGACGAGCTCGAAGGGATTGCGGCCGACGAGCGTCTCCCGGGTCTTTTCCGGCAGTTGGGAGTGGCCGCGGGATTCCCCGTAGCCGACGATGCCGTTGTCGGTGGCGACCTTGTACACGGTCTGCGTGTCGATGCCGACGAAGCGGGGTTTCTGGCCGGCGTTGCGGTCGGCAAGCCGCGGGTTGATGTGGAAGACTTCGATGTCGGTGATTTTCATGAGGCTTTCCGGGTGGGAGGATGCTTTCGGCAGGTGGGGGAGCCGCGAGCGGCGGCTAACGATAGAGAATCGCCCCGGGAGGGTAAAGATGAGCGAGGTCCCCGGCAGGACCCCGGAGATTTACAGCCGCACCACCTTCCCCGGGTTCATGATGTTGTCCGGGTCGAGGGCCCGCTTGATGTCCCGCATGAGCCCCACTCCCTCGCCGAACTCCCGCTCGAGGGCGTCGAGCTTGCCGATGCCGATGCCGTGCTCGCCGCTGCAGGTTCCCCCCAGCTCGAGGGCGTGGGCGATCAGGCGGTCCCCGAGGCGGCGGGCTTCTTCCAGCTCTTCCGGACGCTTCGGATCGACGAGGTAGACGACGTGGAAGTTGCCGTCTCCCACGTGCCCGAAGACCGGGGCGATCAGCTTTGAGCCGGAAAGGTCGCGCCTGGCCCGCAGTATGCAGTCGGCCAGCCGCGAGACCGGGACGCAGACGTCGGTGACGTACCCCACCGACCCGGGGCGCAGGGCGAGGCAGGCGTAGTAGCCGTCGTGGCGGGCCTGCCAGAGGCGCTCCCGCTCCGGCTCTTCGGTTGCCCACCGGAAGTCCGCGCCTCCGTGGCGGGCGGCGATGTCCCCGGCGGCCGCGGCCTGCTCGGCTACCGCCTGCCCGCTGCCGTGGAACTCGAGGAACAGGGTCGGCGTGACCGGGTGGTCGAAGCCGGCCCAGCGGTTGACGGCGTCGATCTGGATCTCGTCGAGGAGCTCGCTGCGGGCGACCCGGATGCCCGAGGAGATCAGCTCGATCACCGCGGCGGTGGCTGCTTCGATGCCGGGAAAGGGGCAGACCGCCGCGGCGATCGCTTCGGGCAGCCGGGCAAGCCTGACGCAGACCTCGGTGATGATCCCGAGGGTACCCTCGGAGCCGACCAGCAGCCGGGTGAGGTCGTACCCGGCTGCCGATTTGCGCGCCCGGCCCCCGGTCCGCACCAGCCGCGCGCCGGCGGTCACCACCGTCAAACCAAGGACGTTCTCGCGCATGGTCCCGTAGCCCACGGCTTCAGTCCCGGAGGCGCGGGTGGCGGCCATGCCCCCGAGGCTGGCGTCGGCCCCCGGGTCGACGGGGAAGTGCAGGCCGGTGCCGGCCTCGGCGAGGTGGCGGTTCAGCTGCTTGCGCGTCACCCCGGCCTCGACCCTGGCGTCGAGGTCGCCGGCGTTGACCTCGAGGACGGCGTTCATGCGGGAGAGGTCGACGCTGAGCCCGCCGCTGACCGCGACCACGCCCCCCTCGACCGCGGTCCCCTTGCCGAAGGGGATGATGGGGAGGCGGTGGCCGCGGCAGACCTCGACGAGCGCCACGACCTCGGTATTGCTCTCCGGGAAGGCGACTGCCTGCGGCGGACGCGGCCGGTGGTGGGAGGCGTCCTTCGAGTGGGAGGCGAGCACGTCGCCGGCCACCGACAGGCGCTCTCCGAGAAGGGCCTCGAGCTCGGGGCGGGCGAGGGTGAACGGGTTCATGGGCGGATGTGGGTTTTTTTTTGGTGCGGAGGATTCGGGGTGCGGTGGCGGGCGGCTGCCGGAGGATCAATATAGGGGCGCAGTGCGGGCAGGATTAACACGTGCGAATGCCAAACCTCCGGGTTTTTGCCGATGCTCCGGCCGCCTGCCGGGATGGAGCCCAGTCCCGGCCCGTTCGGCTCGCTGATCTGGACGGGAGATCGCGTTGACAGGACGATTTTGCAAGGTGATCTTCGCCGCCTGAGGCGGCGCCGGACCGGTCCGCATGGGGCCTGGCCACCAAGGCATCACCTCCGGTACTGTTTCGAATCAAGGAGGAGCGATATGGCCGTCGGGGAAATCACTATCAGTTCGACCTGGGATTCAGAAGCGAAAGTATGGTTTGCCACCAGTGAGGACGTCCCGGGCCTGGTCCTTGAATCAGAAACCCTCGACGGCATTGTCGAGGAAGCGCGCCGCCTGGTGCCGGAGTTGCTGCGTCTGAACGGCGTTACAGGCGACACGACTGCCTCCCTTCTCTGCAAAATTCACGGGGAAACAGTGCTTGAGTTTGTGTAGTGGCAGATTTTTCAAGGCAGGTCAGAAGACTGCTCACCGATATCGGATGCCATAAAGTTCGGGAGGGAAAGGGCAGTCACGAGATCTGGTACAGCCCGCTGACAAAAAGACACGTTACCGTTCCCCGACAAATAAAATCCCGTCACACCGCCAATCACATTCTGAAGGAGTCCGGGGGCGAAAAAGCCTTCTGACGTTCCCCCTCCAGGCTTCCTGGGCCCTGCCCGTGTTGCTGCCGCCGGAGCCCCCGGGCACGCCATGAAGATCCCCGACGTCGACGTCATCCAGATCCACCCCCGGAACCAGGCCCGCAACCGCGGCAACTTCGCCTTCTACGGGCAGCTGTCCAGAATCGCCGTGTACCGCGTCGCCACCGACTCGGGGCTCGTCGGCTACGGGGAGACGCGGGGACCGGTGCCGCCCCGGTCCGCGGTCGAGCCGGTAATCGGGCGCGACCCGTTCGACTTCGTCGGCAGCAACCTCAACCACGGCCTGGCCGCGGCCCTGTACGACCTGATGGGGAAACGGCTCGAGGTCCCCGCCTACAAGCTGATGGGGAAGAAGCGGCGCGACGCCGTGTCGCTGGCCGCCTGGACGCGGCCCTGCTCCCCGACGGAGCTCGCCGACGAGGTGCGGCACGCGGCCGCCGGGGGGTATACCATCCTGAAGATGCACACCTCGCCGCTGTGGGACGTGATGGAGCATACCGCCTGTGCCGAGGCCGCGGCGCCCCCCACACCCGCCTGCCGCGCACCGTGGCCACGGTGCTGCCGATCCTGCGGCAACTCGAGGACCACCCGGTGGTCGGGTTCGTCGAGGACCCGCTGGCGCGCTGGGACGTCCACGGCTGGCGCAACCTGCGGGAGCGCACCCGCATCCCTTTGATCATGGGGCACGGGGGCCAGCTCGGAACCGCCATGGACTCGACTCTCGGCATGGCCGACCTCTACATGCTCGGCGGCGGCGGCATCGGCAACGTGCTGGCCTGCGGCCGTATGGGAACGGCTCGAAAGGGAGGGGCAGTTCGCCGAGGAGCGGGAGGGGTAGGCGCGCCCCGGAAGCCGCAAACGTAGCCCTTCCGGCGTTGCCGGGAGTGAACCTTCCACTGCTGCTCAACCCGGAACAAACACGGAATGCATTTTTCAGACTCCGGTCTCAGGCTGTCCGCCACAGACCTCGCCAAGCAGCTCGCCTGCCGTCACCTGATCCAGCTCGAGGTGCGCGGGGCAAAGGGTGAGCTACGGAAACCCCGCTGGTACGACCCGGGGGTCGATGTGCTGCGGCAGAAGGGGATGGAGCACGAGCGGTCCTACCTGGATCATCTCAAAAACCAGGGCATGCAAGTGCAGGAGTTGCCGGGAAACAAGGATCTCGAAGCGACGCGCCGGGCCCTGGCCGAGGGTGCCGGCGCCATCTCGCAGGCCTGGCTTGAGGACGGCTGCTGGAACGGCCGCGCCGACGTGCTGCTGCGGGTGCCGGGCAGAAGCGGCCTCGGGGAGTACCACTACGAGGTGGTGGACACCAAGCTGTCGGCGCACACGAAACCGGGAACCATTCTGCAACTCTGCCTTTACGCGGAGATGCTGGGCAGGCTGCAGGGGCGGCGGCCGGACGCGGTCAAGGTGGTGACCCCGGGCACCGGCTTCGAGCCGGAGGTGTACCGCGTCGATCATTACGAGGCCTGCTACCGCCGGGTGAAGAGGCGCCTCGAAGAGGCGGCCCGCAACGGGGCCGACACCTACCCCGAGCCGTGCGAGCACTGCAACGTCTGCGACTGGTGGAAACTTTGCGACAGGCAGCGGCACGATGACGACCACCTCAGCCTGGTGGCCGGGATCACGCGCGGGCAGAGGAGCGAGCTGACCGGGTGGGGGATCGGCACTGTCGAGCGGTTCGGGTGCGAGCCTCTCGAGCCCGGCCTGAAACCGGGGCGGGGCAGCCGCGAGAGTCTGGACCATTCCCAACACCAGGCGCACGTGCAGCTGAAGGACCGCACCAGCCCGGAGCCGTACTTCGAGACCCTCCCGGTCAGCGAGGACAGCGGCTTGGCGCGCCTGCCCGAGCCGGATGCCGGGGACCTGTTCTTCGACCTGGAGGGAGATCCGTTCGTCGGGGAGGCCGGCCTGGAGTACCTGTTCGGGTGGGCGGCGGTGCCGGACGGGAGCCCTGGAGAGCCGGCCTACGGCCACGACTGGGCCCACGACGGGCAATCGGAACAGGTGGCCTTCGAGCGCTTCATCGACATGGTGATGGAGCGGCGCGAAAAGCATCCGGGGATGCACGTCTACCACTACGCCCCGTACGAGCCGGCGGCCCTCAAGCGGCTGATGGGCCGCTACGCAACGCGCGAGCAGGAGGTGGACGAGCTGCTGCGCGCCGAGGCGTTCGTCGACCTGTACCGGGTGACGCGGCAGGCGGTGCGCGCCGGCGTCGAGAGCTACTCGATCAAGGAGCTGGAGCGGTTCTTCGGGTACGAGCGCCGCATCGCCCTCCCCGAGGTGAGCCGCCCGAAGCGCCGGCTGGAGGCCCTGCTGGAGACCGGACAGGGGCAGGCGGCCCCGGAGGAGATCCGCGAGATCGTGCGCCGGTACAACGAGGACGACTGCGTGTCGACGTGGCGGCTGCGGCAGTGGCTGGAGGAGCTGCGCGACGGCCAGGTCGCGGCAGGGGTGGAGGTGCCGCGGCCTTTGCCGCAGGAGGGGGAGCCCGGGGGGGCGCTGAGCGAGCGGCAGCAGGAGCTGGAGGACCTGCGCGGCCGCCTTACGGAGGGGGTGTCGCCGTTGCCGGAGGAGCGCAACAGGGACGAACAGGGCCGCTGGCTGCTCGCCTACCTGCTCGACTGGCACTGGCGCGAGGAGAAGACCGCCTGGTGGGAGTTTTTCAGGCTTCGCGACCTGCCCGAGGACGAGCTGTTGGACGAGAAGGCGGGGGTAGCCGGGCTCGAATGGAAGGAGCAGCTCCCGAAGATGGGAAAGGAGAGGAACCCCCGCCACCGGTACTCCTATCCGGAGCAGATCGTCGAGATCGGAGAAGGGGCAAAGCTGTTCGATGCGGATGGCGAAAGACTGGGAGAGGTCGTCGGCATCGACCTCATCGTCCGGACGGTGGATATCAAGCAGTCGGGTAATAAAAAGGAGGCGCGGCCGAGGTCGGTGTACGAGTGGGACGAAATTCGCGCGGATAAACTGCGCGAAAGCCTGATGCGCCTCGGCGAATGGGTGGCCGGAAACGGAGTTGACGCCGGAGGCGCGGAAACCTGCGCCCGGGCCGGCCGCGACCTGCTGCTGCGCCTCGGTCCGCGGCGGACGCGCCCGGGTCCGCTCCGCAGTGGAGGTGAATCAGCGGTCGATGCCGCGCGCCGCCTCACTGGGGTGCTCGACGGCGGGACGCTGCCGGTCCAGGGTCCGCCGGGAAGCGGCAAGACCTTCACCGGGGCCCGCATGATTGTCGACTTGGTGAAGCGGGGAAAGCGGGTGGGCGTCTCCGCGGTGAGCCACAAGGTGATCGTCAACCTGCTGGAAAGCGCCCTCAAAGCCGCCGCGGAGGAAAAGGCGGAGCTGGCCTGCCTCCACAAGGTGACGGTTCCCTCGGACAAACCCCCTGAGGGAATCGAGGAGACCACAAGCAACCAGAGGCCGCTAGCCGCCCTGGAAGCGGGCGAGGCGACCGTCGTGGGGGGCACCGCCTGGCTGTGGTCGCGCGAGGAGTACGCCGGATCGGTGGACGTGCTGTTCGTCGACGAAGCGGGACAGATGAGCCTCGCCAACGCGCTGGCCATGAGCCCGTGCGCGCGCAGCCTGGTGCTGCTCGGCGACCCGCAGCAGCTCGAGCAGCCGCAGAAGGGGAGCCACCCGGAAGGGACCGACGTGTCGGCGCTGCAGCACGTGATCGGCGAGGGCAGCGTCATGCCGCAGGAGAAGGGCCTGTTCCTCGAGCAGACCTGGCGCCTGCACCCGGCGGTCTGCGGCTTCACCTCGCGGCAGTTCTACGAGGGGCAGCTGAGTTCCCGGGAAGGGATGGAGCGGCAGGCCGTCGAGGGGCCGACGAAGTACCGCGGGGCAGGCCTGTGGGTGGAGGAGGTGGAACACGAGGGGAACCAGGGCACCAGCCCGGAGGAGGTGGAGCGGGTCGCCGAGGTGGTGGCGGACCTTACGCGGGAGGGGGTGACCTGGAGGGATACCGACGGCAAGGTGAAACGGCTTGAGGACATCCTCGTGGTGGCTCCCTACAACGCCCAGGTGGCGGAATTGCGGGCGAGGCTCCCCGGGGTGGAGGTCGGCACCGTCGACAGGTTCCAGGGCCAAGAGGCTGCCGCCGTCGTCTACAGCATGACCACCTCGAGCCCGGAGGATGCCCCGCGCGGCATGGAGTTCCTGTACAGCCTCAACCGGCTCAACGTCGCCACGAGCCGCGCCCGCTGCGTCTGCATCCTGGTGGCGACCCCGAAGCTGTTCGAGCCGGAGTGCCGCTCGGTGCGGCAGATGCGGCTGGCCAACGGGATCTGTGCCTTTTCCGAGGAAGCCCGGAGCCCGTAAGGCTGAAGCGCCTCTCGGCCACGGCAGGGGCCGGACAGGGGGGTGTCGAGGAAGATCGAAACCGGGTTTGCCGATTCCGGCGGGCCTTCGGCAACCGCACCTGGCCGGCGGCTTGTTTGAGACGCCCTGGTCCTGACCTCGACCTGTCTGGACTTTAGTCGACCCCGAGGGGGGAACCCCCCGAGCCCGGGGTTCCCTCCGGGGTGAGCGTGCAGGCGATGCGGGCGTAGTAGAAGGCGCTCAGTCCCTCGAACCCGGAGTCGGTGCCGACGATCAGCCACAGCTTTCCCGCTCCGTCCGCGGCGACCGGCACCGGGCTGCCGGTGTTGTCGAGGCGTTTGATGCGGTACTCCTCCCCGGTCACCTCCGGATGGGCGGCGTGCCCCAGAACCGCCATCGACCGGCCCCCCCTGGACTGGTTGCCCTTGTCGATGTTCATCCTGAAGTACCCGCTGTCGTCCTCCGGCGCCAGGGGCTCGACGGCGGACGCTCCCGCTTTCACGAACACGCTCTCGCCGGGAGAACCGCCGATGCCGACCAGACCTTCCTGGACGTTGGTCGCCAGATCGAGGGAAAGGACGGCGGTGTATTCCGCATCCGCCTTCAGTCCGCCGACCTGCTTCTTGAAGAACATGAAGAGGTCGTCGCTGCGGTTGTGCCCCCGGATGTAGAGGCCGTTGCCTTCGAGGCCGTCGGGAAGCCGGCGGTTCCCGGAGTCGAGCTCGTAGATCGACGGGTCGAAGCCGGCGGGCAAGTCCGCGAACCCGGCGGTCCACTCCTCGGCGTCGCCTTCGAAAGAGAAGCTGAATTCAACCTCTGCCGCCTCCTGCGTGTGGGTACAGGATGCCCCCGTCAAACAGGCGGCGAGGACTGCCGCGAAGGTCCCGCTCAGCCGCCGGGCCTGGATTTCCCCGGGTGAGTCCGGCCGCCTACGCGGGTTGTGAAGATTCCTGATTGTTTCGATGAGGGGGATGATCACGAGTCGCCGTCTCTCCCAGGAGTTATTGCATGGCGGTTTCCTTTGGGAAATAGCCGAGGAAGCCAGCCATCAGCAAGCATCGTGAACCGGATCACCCAATCCCTGAAAGGGAAATCCGAGATTTTCTGCTACCTGGCCCCTCTTCCCGGGCGGAAAATGATCTGGATACTCACCGGCCGGCACCGAAGACCCTGAGATGGAATACCGGTGTCTCACCCCCGCGACACCAAGCTGTATCCGTACCGCCCCACCGGGTGCCCCCGACAGGTAACACCCCGTCCGCGGCGGACCTCCGGGGGGCTCGGTCCTAATGCCCTGCCCCGCAACCGGATGACCCGTCCGGGCAGCCCCCCGCGGCGCTGGCACGGTGCGTGCAGAAGAGCAGGCGGAAAATCAAATCCCTCGCTTCCAGCTCATCTTGCATCCAGGGCGGTACGGCCATGACACAGCGCACTGCTGCATCCCCATTCCTCCAACCCCCCGGTCTCGCGAGCGGCCTGCTGATCCTGGCCTTTTCCGCGGTTCACCCGGCTGCCGCTCAGACCGACACCCCGGTCCTCATTCAGGAGGTGCTCTACGACGGGTCCGGCACCGATTCCGAAGAGGCCTTCACCGAAATTTCCGGCCCGGCCGGCAAGGTCATGGACGGCTGGAGCCTGGTGGGGGTCAACGGCAGCAACGGGCAGGCGTACCGAACCATCTCTCTCGACGGGGCGACCATTCCCGCGGACAGCCTGCTGGTAGTTGCCCATGAAAACGCCACCGGGGACGCCCTTACCCACCGGGACTTCACCGCCAACGTCGACTGGCAGAACGGTCCGGACGCGGTCCAGCTGCGCGACCCCGAGGACCGGATCGTCGACGCCCTTCAGTACGGGGATGCCGGGCAGCACAACGCCGGCGAGGGGAATCCCGCCCCGCAGGTCACGGCCGGTCAGAGTCTCTCCAGGGCCGCGGACGGGTCGGATACCGGTGACAACCTGGCCGACTTCTCCGCCCGGGACAGCCCCACCCCCGGGACCGGTGGGGCCCCACCGCCGGCAGCCAGCCAGCCCTCGACGCCTGACACCAGCACCGCAACTTCGGGTCCGAGCCTGATCCTGCCCGATACGACGGCATTCTACGGAACCCGCATCGATCTGCCGGTTCGACTGACCGGGATCGCCGGCCGGGAAATTGTCGCGGTCGAGTTGTTCGTGGCCTACGATCCCGACCTGCTGAGGGCGGCTCCGGCCGCGGTGACCCTGGCGGAACTGACCAGGGCCTGGGTCCTGGAGGAGAATACCTCGGTGGGAACCAACTTCAACACGCTAAAGATCGTCCTGGCCTCCAACGGGCCGGCCCTGGCCGGGGACGGCGCCCTGGTCGATCTCTCCTTCGACACCGCGGGGCGCCGCAAGGTCACCACGGCCCCGCTCTACCTGACCCACGCCCTCCTCAACGACGGCGCTTTTGGCGTCACCAAGGTGGACGGCCGGCTGCGGTGGACGGGCACCACCGGCACCCTGGATGCCTTGCCCGCGCTGCTGTTTCCGGGCACGGGGCTGACCCTGAAGACGCGGGACCCCGACGAAAACCGCGACTCCCTCAAGCCCGACACGCTGGCCGTGACCGTGAAGAGCGGAAGCGACAGCGAAAAGGTGCTGCTCGCTGAGGTCGACGACGCCACCGGCCTGTTCCAGGGGACCTTCCGCACCTTCCGGGGCCTTCCGTCGGCCGCAAACGACAGCATCGAGGTGGGGACGGCGATTCGGGTTACGGCCTGTTACGACGACAGTCTGAGCGCCGCAGGCAAGGCGGAGGTGCGGTGCGATTCGGTCTCCCTGGGGGGAGAGGACGGCAGGCTGGCGGTCACGGCCGCGGCCCAGCCGGGGGACTCGCTGCGCATCCTGGTGACCGACCCGGACCTCAACCTCGATCCCCTGGTGCGCGAGCAGGTGGCCGTGCATGCCCGGCGCAACGCCGCGGGCCTTCCCGTTGCGGCAACCCTGCGGGAGGCCGGGGCGGACGACAGCCAGTTCGCCGGCCGCTTGCCGGTCAACCTGACAGGATCGGGGAGTGCCCTTGCGGTGGCCCGGGGGGACCGGGTCGAGGTGAGTTACACGGACGCCCTGACGCAGACGGGCACCCCGGAAGTGCGGACCGCGGCGACGAACATCGTCGGTCTCTTCGGCGACGCCGACGGCAACAAACGGTTGCAGACCTTCGACGCGGCCCGGGTGCTTTCCCACGTGCTGGAGCCCTTCCTGACAGGGCTCGATTCTCTGTCGACCAACGTCGACGCCCAGGCCTTCGACGCCGCCTCAGGCAGAATCACCCCTCTGGACGCCTCCCTCATCCTGCAGCACCGGGTGGGCCTGATCCGCCGCTTCCCGGTGCAGGAGGACGGGGCGGACAACCACCCCCGGATCGTGGCGGCATCCAAGGCGGGGCACCCGGCGCCTCTGCTGGCCCTGATGGTCCGCGGCGACCACCTGGCGGTCTGGATCGACGAACGCTCCGCGGCCCCTTCCGGCAGCATGGCGGTCGAAGGGGTCCGCGGCCGGGTCGAGCTGGATTCCGGCCTGGAGAATTTCCTGCTGGACTTCCGGCACAAGGACGGGGCCACCCGGATCGCGTTCGCCGGGCCGCGTCCGGCCTTCGGGGAGGGGGAATTGCTGCGCCTGTACCCCGATCCCGGGGCCCGCCCCGGGGAAGCCCGTCTGACCGCCGTCCACCTCGCCGACCAGCCGGTTCTCGCCCCCGGGGAGGCATGGCCCACCGCGGTCGAACCCGGGCCGCGCAGTCCGCAGCGGCTGGCCCTGGAGCCCAACCATCCCAACCCGTTCAACACCCGCACCCTCATTCCCTTTCATCTGACCGCGGCCGGGCCGGTTCGTCTCGGTATCTACAACAGCCTGGGCCAGCTCGTCAGGGTCGTGGACGAAGGCCACCGGACACCGGGAGCATACCGGATCGCCTGGGACGGCACCGACCAGAAGGGCCGGCCCCTGGCCAGCGGCCGCTACCAGGCTCTCCTGAGCACGCCCGAGGGTCGCCGCTCCATGGGGATGCTCCTGCTAAAGTAGCCGGCCTCTGGATGTGCATCCATCATCCTGCCTCCTTGCGACGCTCTTGTAACTGCATTTAGTTGCAATGGTCCGACAGAGCAAGTTGCTCGAAAAGGCGATCCGCAACTCCAACTCATTGCGCTTCAACGAATTCGAAACGTTGCTCACGCAGTGCGGATGGACCTTTGACCGGCAACGGGGCTCGCACCGAATCTGGTATTCCCCCCAGGGCATGCGCTTGGCGGTACAGGCCAGGGGAAACAGGGCCAAAGGGTACCAGGTAGAGCGATTCTTGCGGCACTATGCGGAGGAATCAGACGATGCAGGATGATTTCGACGGGTTCTCGGTCAATCTCTTTCAGGATGAAGACGGCGATTGGCTGGGACACCTGGTGGAAATGCCCTCTGTTTCGGCCTTTGCCGGTACCCCGGCCGAAGCCCTGGCGGAGTTGGCCGCCGCCTGGGAAGCGGCCAAGGAAAGCTACCGGGAGCACGGCGAGCCGGTGCCGGTCGCACCGGCCCGAAAGGAGTACAGCGGCCAGTTCAACGTGCGGATCGACAAGATCCTGCATCGGCGGCTGGCGATGCAGGCAGGGCAGGCAGGTATCAGCATGAACGCCCTGGTTGCCCGGATACTTGCCCGGGGAACCGCTCCATCCTCCAAGCAGACAGCTTCACCATCGGAGTGAGGGGCTCCTGAGCCCCACCGTGGGAACCATCTTTGAGCCGGGACACCCCAGGGGGCATCGACGATGCAGGTTGATTTCCACGAAGGCGGGAAGTGGCCGTAGGCAGCACCGGACGCCCTTCCGGCAGCAGCGGCCATTCCCCGGTCCTCGTCTGGTTCCGCAGCGACCTGCGCCTGGAGGACAACCAGGCCCTGTCCCGGGCAGCCCGAAGCGGCCGGCCGGTAGTTCCGGTTTTCGTCCTGGACGACGACCCCGGGAGCCGTCCGATCGGCGGCGCTTCCCGGTGGTGGCTGCACGGCAGCCTCGGCGCTCTCGCCAGAGCGCTGGAGGGTCTGGGCAGCCGCCTGATCCTCCGCCGCGGTCCCGCCGGCGATGAGATAGGGGCGCTGGCGCGGGAGACAGGGGCCTCGGCCATCGTCTGGAACCGGCTCTACGACCCCGCCCTGATCCGGCGCGACATCGAAGTCGAGGCGAAATGCAGGGAGTCGGGAGTGGAGCCCCGTTCCTTCAATGCCTCCCTGCTGTTCGAGCCCTGGGAGGTCCGTACCGGCAGCGGTTCCCCCTACCGGGTGTTCACCCCTTTCTGGCGCCAGTGCCTGAAACGGGGTTTCGAAGATCCGGCAGGCCCCGTGACCTCACTTGCAGCTCCGGCCTCGTGGCCCGCCAGCGAATCCCTCGAATCCTGGGGCCTGCGGTGCAAAAACCCGGATTGGGCCGCGGGTTTCCGCGAGGTTTGGCAGCCGGGGGAATCGGGCGCGCGCCAGAGGTTCGACCGCTTTCTGCAGGACCGGGTCGCCAGGTACCGCGAAGACCGGGAGCACCCGGGGGACCCGGGAACCAGCAGGCTGTCCCCGCACCTGCATTTCGGCGAGATCGGTCCGCGCCAGGTCGCCGCGGCGCTCGCCGCCCTCGAGCCAGGACCCGGCAGGGACAGCTTTCTGCGCGAGCTCGGCTGGCGCGAGTTCAGCCACCACCTGCTGTACCACAACCCCGACATGGGGACAGCCAACCTGCGGCAGGAGTTCGACCGCATGCCGTGGCGGGAGGATGCGGATGGACTGCGGCGCTGGCAGCGCGGCCTGACCGGCTACCCGCTGGTGGACGCCGGCATGCGCGAGCTCTGGGCGAGGGGCTGGATGCACAACCGGGTGCGCATGGTCGCCGCCTCCTTCCTGACCAAGCACCTGCTGATCGACTGGCGCCTCGGAGCGGACTGGTTCTGGGACACCCTGGTCGACGCCGACTGGGCAAACAACAGCGCCGGCTGGCAATGGACCGCCGGCTGCGGGGCGGATGCGGCACCCTACTTCCGGATCTTCAACCCCGTCGCTCAATCGCGGCGTTTCGATGCCTCTGGACGGTACCTGAGGACCTGGCTCCCGGAGCTGCGGCGGTTGCCGGACGGGCTGATCCACGCTCCCTGGGAGGTTCCCCCGACAGCCCTCGCCGAAGCGGGTGTCCGACTGGGAAGGGACTATCCGGGTCCCATTATAGACCATGTCCTGGCGCGCAATAGAGCCTTGGACATTTACCGGACTCGAATAAGGGGCAGGTCGTGAAACTTTCAGCCGGAGAACAGGTTGAAAGTCTCGATGTGGTCCCGCCTTTCGGGAAAGTCCCTGGAGATGGCAAAGACGGGATTGAAACTCCGGGGACCAAAGTTTCCCGGTGTCCTTGTTTTAAACTGGTGTCTGGTGTCGCATACCCCGGCGGCCGGTCCTTGGTTTCATCGAAGAAGGCCAGCCATCCAGGCAGTTTCTCCCACCGGCAGCCTCCGGCAACAAATCAGGTCGGTGCTGTCGGCGGTATCGCAGCGGATGCTGTCGGCCGCTGACCCAGCCGCCCGTCGACCGGGCGCCTCCGCTCCCGGCTTCAAACCTCATCCACAGCCAGCGGGAACTCGTGGCGGTCCCGGTACCGCCCGAGCAGGTCGCGCAGCTCCTCCATGCGTGCAGCCGCGTGCAGCCGGGGGTTGAGCAGGCAGCGCTCGCGCCGGCCTCCCCGCAGGTTCACCTCGACGACGACATCTCGCAGCCACACCCGCTGCACCTGCTCCCAGGGGAAGCGCCGGGGCCGGGACAGAAGCCGCTTGATCCGGATCCCCTCCGGGTCGACGCGGAGATAGGCGTCCGACATCCCCTGCCCCGACTTCACACGGCGCAGCATACCGAAGAGAATGCTCAGCAGCGAGAGGGCGGTGGTGAGAAGCCACAGCACCGGGTGCTGTCCCGTAGCGTACTGGAGGACGGAAACAACAGCCCAGGCCAGAACGGACAGGAGAAGGGTCCACTTCAGCCATGCGGGGTCTTCGAGACTAATGGTAACGCTGTCGATCTTCGCGCCGGTCACGCATCATCTCCTGAAGTGGTGCCGCATCCGGTATCCGGTTCGAGGCGTGAGCGAGACGCTTCCGGGGGAGCCGAGGGGTTTGACTCCCGGCCGCGGGATAGTAACAATACCGGACCATTCCCGGGAGCCGCTGGCTGCTGATCCTGCCCGATCATTCCTTGGACAGCCAAGCCGCTCACCGTACCCACCAACTGCGGAATACCGCCGGAAAAAGGAGAAGGATCGAGCCGATGAGCGAGTCGAAAAACGATGCGATATATACGATGGGACGCAGCAAGGAGGAGGAGGATCGCCTGATTCAGCAGTCCCAGCTCTACGACGCCGTGACCCGGCGCTTTCTCAGGGAGGCGGGCCTGCGCAGCGGCATGAGGGTGCTCGACGTCGGCAGCGGCACCGGGGAGGTGGCGACTGCGGCCGCGGACCTGGTCGGCCCGCAAGGCTCGGTCGTCGGCGTCGACGTCAACCCGGGAATCCTCGAGACGGCCCGGGAGCGGGCGGGTGCAGCCGGATTGGAGAACGTCGAGTTCATCGCCGGGGACGCCCGCACCCTCGATCTCGGGGACGGCTTCGACGCCCTGATCGGCCGCCTGGTCCTGATGTACATGGCCGATCCGGCCGAGGCCCTGAAACAGCTCGCCGCCCGCGTGCGCCCGGGCGGGGTCGCCGCCTTCCAGGAGGCGGACTTCAACATCTACCGGAGCATGCATCGTCCCGAGACCCCCGTGGCCAACAAGCTGATCGACTGGGTTATCGAGGTGTTCGAGCGTTCCGGGGCGCATGTCGGCATGGGGTTCGACCTGTACCGCACCTTCGTCGATGCCGGCCTGCCGGCGCCGTTCATGCATTTCGAAGCCCCGGTCGGGGGTCCGGAGAGCTGGGCCGGGTTTCCGTACGCCGCGGCCAGTTTCGGCAGCCTGCTGCCGCTCCTCGTGCAGTTCGGGATCGCCACCGCGGAGGAGGTCGATGTCGACACCCTGGCGGACCGGGTGCGTCGGGAAGTGGCGGCGTCGAAATGCCCGCTCGCCCTGCCGGTTCACGTGACCGCCTGGGCGCAGCTGCCCGGGTAGGGGAACAGGCGGGGTTCAGCGGGCCCGGCCCTGGAGCGGCATGATCCTGCCTGCCAGTCTCACGAGGCCGTTCTGGTCGTGGTGGAGCCCGCGGTCGAGCATGGCGAGGTCGTTGAGGAACCCGGTGCGGTCCGCCGGCGACAGGAAGATCCGCCGGACGCGGCTCCCCTTCGAGTAGTCGACGCGGATCCGTTCCAGCGACAGCGCCGGAGACGGAACGATGCTGCGCAGGCGCACGGCGCGGAGGATGTTCTCGACCGGGATGCGCCAGCGCAGGATACCGCTGCGGACGACGAGCTGGGAATCGCCGAGGAAGTAGCGCACCGGGAAGAAGAAGAGCAGCAGGGCGACCGGCGCGGCGACCGCCCCGATGAAGAGGCCGAACGAGGTGAGCCCGGTTTCCCGCACCAGCGCCTTCGACGAGGCGAACAGGGCCGCCGCGTCGATGATGAAGACCGCCAGCAGGTTGATCAGGACGGTCAGGAAGTCCATGCGGGAGTGGTACTGTTTCATGCCGTCCCCCTCTACATGCGGCTCCTGAGCAGCGGCCGCGAGAAGCTCACCGGCATGTACTCGCCGTCCCTGAGGGAGCGGGTTCCCGGGTTCATGTAGTGAATGGCGAAGGCGCGGCGCTCGCGGTCGGTTCTGTTGCGCGGGGTGTGGTGCAGGGCCTGGCAGTGGTGGAACATCACCCCTCCCGCCGGCAGCTCGACCACCTCGGCCCGCTCCGCGTCGACCTGGCCGCCGAGGTCGAACAGCGGCGTCCCCTCCTGGCGCTCGTGCCGTTCCGGCCGCAGGTGCGATCCGGGGATCAGGTGCATGGCGCCGTTGTGGACGTCGACGTCGTCGAGGGTCAGCCAGCAGCTGACGAGGTTCGCCGGCAGGCACTTCCAGTAGCCGTTGTCCTGGTGCCAGTGGATGGGGCCGCCGTGGCGGGGAGGCTTGTACAGGGCCTGGTCGTGAAACAGCTGCAGGTTGGGGCCGATCAGGTCTTCGGCGATGTCGAGGAGGCGGTCGTCGTACAGGAGCCGGCGGTAGAGGATGCTGCGCTCGCACATCTGCATGATCTGCAGCATCTCCTCGTCCGCCCCGGTGGTCGCCTCTCCGTCGGCGCTGGAGAGGTTGCGCATCCTCGCGGTCTCGCGGGCCTCGGCGAACAGGCGGTCGTACTCCTCCCTCAGCTCGCGCACTTCCCCTTCCTCCAGCAGGGGACCGGCCACCAGGAAGCCTTTCTGGTGGAACTGGTCCAGCTGGATCCGGGTCAGGGACTTCAGGTCGGGTTCGGTCATTTCGATTTCCGGTCGGTCTGCCGGGGTTGCCGGCACGCCTCGCGGCACGCAGGCGCGAACAGCTCGTCGACGCTGCCCTCGAGCCGCAGGGTTACCCCCGGGTGCGCGTCCTGATCGGTCTCGCCGCGATTGACGATAACGTAGGGCGCCCCGCGTTCGGCGGCCATCAGGGGAATGGAAGCGGCGGGGTACACTCCCAGGGTCGATCCGAGGGCGACTGCGAGATCGGTCCTGGCCGCCATCTCCGCGGCCCGCCGCAGGTCGGCTGCGACCAGGTCCTGGCCGAAGCTGATCGTCGCCGACTTCAGGAAACCGCCGCAGGGACAGGGCGGAGGACGGCCGGTTTCCCTGAAGAGGTCGAAGTGAGGCTCCGGATCGGAGCGTTCGCCGCAGGTCTGGCACTCGATCTCGGAGTTGGTCCCGTGGATCTCGATCAGCTTGCCGCGGGAGGTGCCTGCCTTGCCGTGCAGCCCGTCGATGTTCTGGGTCACCACCATCAGCAGCTTGCCGGCGCGCTCGAGCTCGACGATCGCCTCGTGGGTCGGGGTCGGCCTGGCGTCGCGGAACTGCTCCCAGCTCTCGAGCTTGAACTCCCACGCCTCGACCCGCGCCCGTTCCGAGGTCATGAAGTCCTGGTAGTACACCGGCCGGCGCGTCTTCCAGACCCCCCGGGGGCCGCGGAAATCCGAGATGCCGCTCACCGTCGAGATTCCGGCGCCGGTGAAGACGAGGATGTCGGAAGCCCCCTCTAGCAGCTCGAGGAGTTTGGGATGGGGCTCAGTCACGTTTCTGCACTAGATGATGACCCCGCCGCCGAGGCAGCGCTCGCCGTCGTAGAACACGGCGTGCTGGCCGCTGGCGATCCCCGGGTCGGGACGCTGAAGGGTCACCGCGATCGGCTCGCCCCCGGGATCTATGCGGCAGCCGGTCGTCCCGGGGCCGTGGCGCAGCTTGCACTGCAGGTCGGTCCCCTGCGGCGGCCCGGAAATCCAGTTGAGGCGCTCGACGCGGAACTGCCGGCGCTGGCGGGTTTCGGCGGCGTCGCGGTGGGCGACGTACACGAGGTTGCGCTCGAGGTCCTTGGCGACGACGTACCACGGGCCGCCCCCGAGGCCGAGGCCGAAGCGCTGGCCGATGGTGTAGAACCAGAATCCCCGGTGCCTGCCCAGCTCGCGGCCGCTCCCCTTCTCGAGGATGGCTCCCTCCCTTTCCCCGAGGCGGCGGGCGACGAATTCGCGGTAGTCGATCTTGCCGAGGAAGCAGATACCCTGGCTGTCCTTGCGGTCCTTCGTAGGCAGTCCGAACCGGGCGGCCAGTTCCCGGACTTCCTGTTTCTGGAGGTGGCCTATCGGGAAGAGCAGTCGCTGCACTTGGTTCTGGCGGAGGTTCGACAGGAAGTAGGTCTGGTCCTTGACCGGGTCGGCGGCGCGCAGCAGGACGGTCCGGCCGTTCTCCCGGCCGAGGCGCGCGTAATGCCCGGAGGCGACCGCGCCGCAGTCTCCCACCCGCTCGAGGAAGGCCCCGAACTTGATGCGCTGGTTGCAGAGGATGTCCGGGCTCGGGGTGCGCCCGGCCTTCAGCTCGCCGAGGGCGTGGCCGACAACGCGTTCGAGGTACTCCGCCTGGAGGGGCACGATCTCGAGGGGGACGCCGAGCTGCTCGCAGACGGCGCGGGCGTAGCGGACGTCCTCCTCCCAGGGGCAGCCGCCGGCGAGCACCGCGTCGTCCTCGAGCCAGACCTTCAGGTAGCAGGCGCGCAGGTCGTGCTTCCCCTCCTCCACGAGCAGGCGCAGGGCGACGGAGCTGTCGACTCCTCCCGAGAGCAGTACGGCGGTCTTCACGAGGCGGGGGGCGGGTTTTCTATATTTTCGGACACAGCGCAGGCGTGCGGCCTGAGATCGAAAAGAACGTAGCGCCCGCCGATTCCACCGACAACGCATGTCATCCCGTTGACGCGTCGCGCTTGCAGGCGGGACCCCCGGGGCCGGCCGCCTGCCCGCCGCAGGCAGGCATCCCGGATGGGTTTTTTTCAGCGGGCTGTTGGAGTTTCCCTTATCCCTTCAGAGGAGCCGTTCCATGGCACTTCACGTCGAGCACTTCGCTCTCAACGTAGAGGACCCCGTCGCCATGACCGACTGGTACTGCCGCCACCTCGGCATGCAGGTCGTGCGCGCCGGAGACCCGCCCGCCGACACCCGTTTCCTCGCCGACAGCAGCGGCCGCCTGATGCTCGAGATCTACCGCGCCCTGCCGGACGAGGTCCCCGACTACGGGTCGATGAACCCGCTGCTGCTGCACATCGCCTTCGCCAGCGACGACGCCCGCGCCGACCACGAGCGCCTGACCGCGGCCGGGGCCACCGCTCTCGGCGGGGTCTCGGAGAACGCCTCCGGGGACCGCATGGCGATGCTGCGCGACCCCTGGGGGCTCGCCCTGCAGCTGTGCGAACGCCGCGAGCCGATGGCTTGAGCCGGTCCAGCGGCCCTGCCCGTTCCCGGGCTGAACTCCAGGAAGGGGAGGGCGCCGGGCTTTGCAGGTGGTCGATACAGTTTCCCCGCAGGCGCGGCCGACCGGATGGGCTGATTCCACCGGCTGCCGGCAGGCCGGGCCAGGCGGCTGCATCGACCGGTTTTATCAGGGGGACAGGAAACCGGCCCCGGCGCCCCGCACTGGTGTCTGAGGCGATCCGCGGTCGATGACGGGGAGCCGTACCCCGACCCGCGGCTCGCTGCTGCTGGCCCTCTACGTCCCCACGATCATCAACGGCCTGGCGCGGGGCCTGCTGCTGCCGGTTCTGCCCCTGTTCGCCGGGGAGTTTTCCGACTCCTACGCCACCGTCGGCCTGATCCTGGCGGCCGGCGCCGGCGGCAACCTCGCCGCCGACCTCCCCGTCGGGGTGCTGATCCGGCGCCTCGGGCGCAAGCGGGTCATGCTCGCCGGCGGCCTGCTCGTCTCGCTGTCGCTGCTGGCGCTGTGGTGGGTGCAATCGGTCTTCGAGGCGGTGGCCGTGCAGTTCGCCGGCGGCATAGGAACGGCGATGTGGAACGTCTCCCGCCACTCCTTTCTCGCCGAGGCGATCCGCAGCGACCGCCGCGGCCGCGCCAGCGCCTTCATGGGGGGGATCAACCGGGTGACCTCCTTCTTCACCCCCGCCGCCGGGGGGTTCCTCGCCTCGGCGTTCGGCCTGCGCGTCCCCTTCCTCGCCTGCGCCGGCCTCACCTTCCTGGCGCTGCTGGCCGCGGCCCGGTGGATCCCCGGGGACGGGCCGGAGCCTCCGGGCCGGGAGCGCGGTGGGGGCCGCCGGGGGATCCTGCTGCGGATGATCCGGGAGCACCACGCCATCGCGCCGGCCTGCGCCGCCCACCTCTGCGTGTCGCTGATCCGCTCGGCCCGCAACGTGCTGATCCCCCTGTACGGCGCCGACCAGCTCGGCCTCGGCGCCGCCGACATCGGGGTGGTCACCAGCCTCTCGTACAGCGTCGACATGCTGATGTTCTACCCGGCCGGGCTGCTGATGGACCGCTTCGGCCGCAAGTTCGCCTCGGTTCCGAGCTTTCTCGTGCAGGCCGTGGGGATCGCGGCGATTCCCCTGACCGGCAGCTTCGCCGGCCTCGCCGCGGTTGCGGTCCTGATCGGCTTCGGCAACGGCATCGGTTCGGGCACCATGCTTACCCTCGGCTCCGACCTGGCTCCCGGGAATGCCCGCGGCGAGTTCCTCGGGGTGTGGCGCTTCATCGGCGACGCCGGCAACGCCGGCAGCCCCCTTTTCGTCGGCCCGGTAGCCGACCTCCTCGGCCTGACCGCGGCCCCGGTCGCCGTCTCCGGGGTCGGGGTGGCGGCGGCGGCGATCCTGCTGGTCTGGGTTCCCGAGACCCTCGATCGCAGCAGGGGGGCGCGGGCGCTTGACCCTCGCCGGGGCGGGGGATAGGATTCCCGGGACCGGGGATTCAGGTGCAGGACCGACGGACGGCCCCGCCGCGGATTGGCAGGTCCCCCAGGGTCGCAGCGCGGGCCCCTGGTTCGCCCGGTCCCGAACTTCGGGAATCTTCCCCAAATGACCCCTCCCTTGCCGCTGTTCGAGCCCGCGGCCAGGGTCGTGCGCAAGCCAGAACAGCCTCTTCCCAATGCCGCCTGAAGAAGTAATTCTCGACGTCGACCCGGGAGTCGACGACGCCATGGCCATCCTCCTCGCCCTCGCCTCTCACGAGCTCGAGGTCGGGGGGATTACCGTGGCCAGCGGCAACGTGCCCCTGTCCGCCGGGGTCGCCAACGCCCTCAGGATCGCCGAGCTGGCCGGCCGCGGCGATATCCCGGTGTACGCCGGCGCGGCAAGGCCGCTGCGCCGCCGGCCCCTGCGCGCCACGCACTTCCACGGGACCGGAGGTCTCGGAGAAGCCGAGCTGGCCCCACCCATGGGACGGGCTTCCGGAGACGCGGTCGACTACCTGGTGGGCCGCCTGCGGGAGGAGCCCGGGATCACCCTGATCGCGGTGGCCCCCCTGACCAATCTCGCCCTCGCCGAAGCCCGCGAGCCGGGCCTGCTGAAGCGCGCCGGAAGGATCGTCGTCATGGGCGGGGCTCTCGCGGAACCGGGAAACGTCACCGCAAGCGCGGAGTTCAACTTCTACGCCGACCCGGAGGCGGCGCAGGCGGTCGTCCGCTCAGGCGCCCGCCTGACCCTCGTTCCGCTCGACGCCACCCGCCAGGTCGAGCTGTCGCGCCCCGCCCTGCAGCGGCGGCTGGGAGCCGATCCCAAGCCGGCCGCTGTTTTCTGCAAGGCCGCGGCGGGCACCGGCATGGCGCGCATGGAAGAGACTCATGGCAGGGCGGTCATCCACCTTCACGACCTGCTCGCCGTCGCTTTCGCCATCGACAGCTCTCTCTGCGAGACCGAGGTCCACCGGATCGACGTCGAGACCTCCGGGGAGGCGCGCGGCCGGGTAACATTCGGCCTTGAAAAGGGAGCGGGTTTCCCGGTGGAGTGCGCGGTGTCGGCCGCCGGACAGCGTGTGCTGCAACTGTTTTTCCGAAGGGTACTGCAGGCGCCGGGGCCCCCGGTGGCGCTCGTGCTGATGGGGGTCACCGGAAGCGGCAAGACGACGATAGGGGAGCTGCTGGCGGCCGAGCTCGGATGGCCGTTCCTCGACGGCGACGACTTTCACCCCGAGGCGAACGTCGCCAAGATGGCCTCCGGAATGCCGCTCGACGACGACGACCGGCGGCCCTGGCTCGAGCACCTCGCCGCCATGCTCGGGGAGCGGATCGACCGCGGCCAGAGCTGCATCCTCGCCTGCTCCGCCCTGAAGCAGCAGTACCGCGACCTGCTAGCCGCGGGCCGCGGCGAGGTCCGCTTCGCCCACCTGCACGCCGCCGAAGAGGTGATCGCCTCCCGCCTCGCGGTGCGCGTGCACCGCTACATGCCGCAGAGCCTGCTGCGCAGCCAGTTCGAGACCCTCGAGATGCCTGCCGGGGCGATCGCCGTCGACGTGTCGTCGACCCCGGAAGCGGCGCTCAGGCAGCTGCGCGAGGCCCTCGATGTCTGAGCCGGTCCGATGACCGGGCACTGGCCGACGACCGACAGCGAGGACCTCGGGGATTTCCGCGTCTTCAACCTCCGCCGGGAGCGGCGCCGGTCCCCGCGCACCGGGGCCGTGCACGACTTCTACGTCCTGGGCATGCCGGACTGGGTCAACGTCGTCCCGGTGACCCCGGAGGGGAAGGTGGTCGTCATCAGGCAGTACCGCCACGGTACCGGGGAGGTCAGCCTGGAGATCCCGGGCGGCGTGGTCGACGCCGGGGAGTCGCACGGGGAAACGGCGCGCCGCGAGCTGCTCGAGGAGACCGGGTACGCCGCCGGCGAGATCATCCCCATCGGCAGGGTGGCGGCCAACCCGGCGATCCAGGACAACCACATGCACACCTTCCTCGCCCTGGGCGCGCGCCGCGAGCGGGAGCCCAGGCTCGACGCCGCCGAGGAGATCGCCGTCGAGGAGGTGGACCTGGCAGAGGTCGAGACCCTGATCCGCAGCGGCGACATCGACCACGCCCTGGTCGTCGCCGGGTTCTACTGGCTCGAGCTCTACCGCCAGCGCAACCCGGAGGTGCTTCCGCCCGGTTTGCGGTCCCGCCAATAGGTGGTCCCGACTGCGGCCGGCCCTGGCGGCCGAAACTCGCGCGGACTGCGCAAGCAGGTACTACGAACCCGAGAAATAGAGGATCAGCGACAGCGCCAGCAGCAGCCCGACGATGAGGACCGCGGCGCTCGTATGCGAGGTGCGTCCCAGGATGCCGGCCGGGCCGTGGTGCTCCTGCAGGAAGGCGGTCAGCTCCAGGACGGTCGTCCCGGCGTTGTCGCGAAGGCGGTTCCGCACCGGGACCATGGCCTTCGCCAGCCCCCTGACCGCTCCGGGCAGCAGCTTCCGGTAGGTCCAGTCGAAATCGAGGTTGACCGACGGCAGCTCCGGCGTCTCGAGGTGGCGCCGCGCCAGGAAGGCGAAGGCGAGCATGGCGAAGAAGAGCAGCTGCAGCTGCGTGATCACGTGGCTTTTGGTGTAGGCATGGAAATGCTCGACTTCGTACGGCAGGATGTCGTAGAGCGGCTGCGGGTACACGCCGATGGCGACGCACAGAAAGGCGGCGATTCCCATCGCCAGCAGCATGTTGAAAGGGGCTTCCCGGCAGCGGATCCCGGAGTCGCGCAGGCCGAAGAAACCGTAGAAGGGGATCTTGATCCCCGAGTGGTGGAGCACCCCCGCCGAGGCGAAGAGGAGCAGGAACCAGCAGACCGTCCAGCCCTCCTGTGCGGCGGCGCCCAGGGTCATCGACTTGGTGACGAACCCGCTGAACAGGGGAAAGGCCGAGATCGAGGCGGCCCCGATCAGGCAGAAGAACGCGGTCCAGGGCATCGACTTGTAGAGCATCCCGAGCTCCGAGGCCTTCGCCGTGCCCGTGCGGAAGAGCACCGCCCCCACGGACATGAACAGCAGCGCCTTGTAGATGATGTGGACGAAGGCGTGCGAGACCGCCCCGTTCAGGGCCAGCCCGGTGCCGATGCCGATCCCGACGACCATGAACCCGAGCTGGTTGTTGAGGCTGTACGCCAGCACCCGGCGCAGGTCGTTCTCGATGACGGCGAAGAAGACGGGGAACACCGTCATCGCCGTCCCGATCGGCACCAGGATCTCGACGCCGGCGAAGCCGCGGGCGAGGCTGTACACCGCGAGCTTGGTGGTGAAGGCGCTGAGGACGACGGTGCCGGTGACCGAGGCCTCGGGGTAGGCGTCCTGCAGCCAGTTGTGCAGCAACGGGAAGGCGCACTTGATGCCGAAGGCGAGGAAGATCAGGGTGCCGCCGAGGTTGCCGGGCCCCGGGTCGCCGAGGTGGTCGAAGGCGAGCGACCCGGTGGCGCCGTAACGGACCAGAAGGCCGGCCAGCAGCAGCACGCCGGAGCCGACCTGGACGAGGAGGTAGCGCATGCCGGCGCGGAAGGCGCGCTCGCCGCCGCCGGCCCAGACCAGGAAGACCGAGGCGACCGAGGTGAGCTCCCAGTAAACGAAGAGGGTGAGCAGGTCCCCGGCGAACACGGCGCCGGTGGCCGCCCCGATGTAGATGGCGCCGCAGGTGTGCTGCAGGCTGTCCCTGAGGTGGAGGGCGTAGATCGCCGCGATGACCGCGGCCATGCCGAAGATGTACCCGAAGGCGAGGCTGAGCTTGTCGACGCGGGCGGCGGTGAGGCTGTAGTCGAAGAGGGCGAGCTGTGCGGACGATCCCGGTTCGAGGGCGAACAGGTGGGCGCAGCTGAGGACCGGCAGGGCGAGCAGCCAGAGCTGCTGCAGCCGCCCCCGCAGCACAGCGAGCAGGGGCGCCCCGAGGATCATGACGGCCCCGGGAGGGAGGTCCCCCCCGGAGGCGGGGACCGCCGCGAGCGGCGCCAGGGCCGCCGCGGCCAGCAGGAAGCGGACCGGGGTGCTCATCGGGACGGGTCCTCACCTGAGGATGAGTCCTCACCGGAAGTGGAAACCTCGCTGCCTCCGGTCTCCCCGGACGAACCCTGGTCGTAGTAGTCGGGGCCGCGCCCCACGACGGCGCGCCAGACCCACCCGGCCCCGACGATGAAGGCGTAGGCGGCGAACCCGAAGAAGCTGTAGAAGCCGAGCCAGCCCTCGGCGTCGTGATGGACGTGCTTGTGGAAGATCCCGAGGACATCGAGGAGGTCCAGTGCGAGGAGCAGGCCGCAGACCGCCAGCAGCAGGCGATAGAGCTTGCCGGCGTTTCCCGGTCTTTCGATCCAGCCCCGGCCGCTGTCGTTCGTTCGCTTCATTTCCATCTCGCCGATGCCGGAGTCACCTGCCGGCCAGCGGCAGCAGCAGCCGGTAGAGGCCGCCGGCGCAGAAGAAGAGAACGAGGCATCCCAGGGCGGTGAAGCAGATCGGCGCCAGCATGAAGGCCGGGGCCTCGCGGATGCCGCCGCTGCTTCCGGAACCGCTGCCCGTTGCCGCCATTGCACCGCTCGAAGCGGCCCCTGCGCCGCTTGGCGTCTCTCCGGCCGGCGCGGGTTCTTCCCGGGGAAAGAAGGCCCGGATCGGGATCGGCATCAGGTAGGCGATGTTGAGCAGGGTGCTGACCATCAGCACCGCGAGGAACAGCAGCTGTCCGGCGTCGACCGCCCCCAGGGCGAGGTACCACTTGCTCCACGCCCCCCCCAGCGGGGGCAGGCCGATGACGCTCAGGGCGCCGACGAGAAAGCAGGACATCGTCACCGGCATCTGCCTGCCGATGCCGCGCATGTCGCTGATCTCGGTCTTGTGCAGGGCGACGTCGATGGCGCCGGCGCAGAAGAAAAGGGTGATCTTGCCGAAGGCGTGCATGGCGATGTGCATGCCGCCGCCGACGATCCCCCAGGAGCTGGCGAGGGCGCCGCCGAGCAGGATGTAGGAGAGCTGGCTCACCGTGGAGTACGCGAGCCGCGCCTTGAGGTTGTCCTTCGTCATCGCCACCAGCGAGGCGATCAGGACCGTGGCCCCGGCGGCGTACATCAGCCAGACGCCGGCCGAGGTTTCCCGCAGCAGGTCGAGCCCGAAGACGTAGAGGATGACCTTCAGCACCGTGAAGACCCCGGCCTTGACCACGGCCACCGCGTGCAGCAGGGCGCTGACCGGGGCCGGGGCGACCATGGCCGCGGGAAGCCAGCGGTGAAAGGGGATGAGCGCCGCCTTGCCGGTCCCGAAGGCGTAGAGCAGGAGCAGGCCCGCGACCGCGGTGCCGCTGCTTCCCTCGAGGATGCCCCCCACGGCGAACTCGAGGGTTCCGGTCAGGTGCCAGGTCCACAGCAGGGCCGGCAGCAGGAAGAAGAACGAGGTGCCGAGCAGGATGCCGAGATAGACGCGGCCGCCGCGGCGGGCGGCGGGGGTGCGCGCGTGGGTCACCAGCGGGTAGGTCGAGAAGGTCAGCACCTCGTAGGCGAGGAACAGGGTGAACAGGTTGCGCGCGAAGGCGACGGCCAGGGCGGCGCCGACGGCGACGGCGAAGAAGAAGAAGAAGCGGGTCTGCGAGGTCTCGCGGTGGCCGCGCATGTACCCGATCGAGTAGCAGGAGGTGACGATCCACAGGCCGGAGGCGACCATGGCGAACAGCATGCCGAGCGGCTCGACCTCGAAGGCGAGCTCGATGCCGGGCAGCACCTGCATGAGGCTTGCCCCGGGCCGTTCCCCCGCGGTCACCAGCGGCAGCAGCTGAAGCACCGCGCCGAAGGTCAGGACCCCGGCGGCCAGCGTCACCGCCTCGCGCAGGTTGGGGCGGCCGCCGGCGAGGGCGATCAGGGGGCAGGCGGCCAGCGGCAGGAAGACGGCTGCCAGGATGAGGGCGGCCGGGCTCACGGGGCGGCTCCAATCGGCAGCCAGGACCCCCGGGCCCCGGAGCCGCCCGGTAACGCAACGGCAAGCAGAACCACTACGGGTTTCACGGGGCGGTCCCCATCAGCAGCCGGGCTGCCTGCCCGGCGATCCCGGCCGTCGTCTCCGTCGCCAGCCCGAAGTAGAAGTTGGCGGCGACCAGGATCCACATCGGGATCTGCATCGACAGCGGCGCCTCCCCGGTGACGGCCTCACCTTCCGGTTCGCGGAAGTAGGCGGCCTCGACCACCCGCCAGACGTAGGCGACGGCGATCAGGGAGCCGGCCAGCACGAGCGCGGCGACCGGCCACATGCCGCGCTCCAGCGCCGCCAGCACCAGGTACCACTTGCTGATGAAGCCCGCGGTCAGGGGCACCCCGATCAGGCTCAGCCCCCCGGCGACGAAGGCGGCCGCGGTCAGCGGCATCCGCTTGCCGAGGCCGCGCAGGTCCTCCAACTCGACCGATCCGATCCGCAAGGCGACGCATCCCATTGCCAGGAACAGAGCCCCCTTCATCAGGGCGTGGTTGAACAGGTGCACGAGGGTGGCGGTGAGCCCGGTGACCGAGAACAGCCCGATCCCCAGCATCATGTACCCGACCTGGGCGACGCTGGAGTAGGCGAGCATGCGCTTGACGTCGTGCTGGAACAGGGCGGCCAGCGAGCCGGCGAAGACCCCGGCGAGGGCAAGGGGAACGAGCAGGTAGTCGAGGTTGAGGCTGGCGAAGGCGTAGTCGCCGCCGAAGATGGTGAAGAAGAAGCGCAGGTAAACGTACACGGCGACCTTGGTCGCGGTGGCCGCGAGGAACGGGGTGACGGCCGAGGGGGCGTACGCGTACGCGTCCGGCAGCCACAGGTGCATGGGGAACAGCGCCAGCTTGAGCCCCAGGCCGATGCTGAGGAAGGCGAAGGCCGCCAGCACCGTGCGGGTGTCCATCACCGCCGGCAGGCGCCCGGCCATGTCGGCCATGTTGAGGGTGCCCGTCATCATGTAGAGGAGGCCGACCCCGGTGACGAAGAAGGTCCCCCCGATGGTGCCCATGACGAGGTAGCGGAACGAGGCGGACAGGGCGCGGCGGTCCGGCCCCATACCGACCAGGGCGTACGACGACAGCGAGGAGATCTCGAGGAAGACGAAGACGTTGAAGGCGTCGCCGGTGGCGACGATGCCGAGCTGGCCCGACAGGCAGAGCAGCCAGGCGGCGTAGAAGAGGTTGCCGCGCATCCCGGGAAGCTCCCCGGCGATGCTCGCCGGCGCCCCGAGGACGACCACGGCGCCGATCAGCGACACCAGCATGAGCACGAAGGCGTTGACGGCGTCGACGCGGTACTCGATCCCCCAGGGGGCGCTCCAGCTCCCGAGGGCGTAGCTGACCGGGCCGGACTGCAGCACCTCGGCGAGCAGGGCGCCGGCCATCCCCAGGGTCAGCCAGCTGACCACGGCCGACAGCACCCATGCCGGGGCGCGCCGGCGCAGGAGCACGCAGAGCGGGGCCGAGACCAGCGGCAGGGCGATCAGCAGGATCGGGAGGTGGCCGAGCAATTGCGATCCGGGGGGAAATCGTCCGGGGGCGGTCCGTCCGTCGGGGGATGGTCCAGGGCGGCGATCTCGTCCTCCTCCAGGGTGCCGTAGGCCTGGTGGATGCGGATGATCAGGGCGAGTCCGACCGCGGTCGTGGAGATGCCGACGACGATGGCGGTCAGGATGAGGGCGTGGGGCAGGGGATTGGCGTACGCCGCCCCGCCCGCGGCGACGATCGGCGCCGTGCCGCCGGCGACCTTGCCCATGGTGATGTAGAGCAGGAACACCGAGGTCTGGAAGACCGTCAGCCCGATCACCTTCTTGACGAGGTTGTGGCGCGAGATCACGGTGTAGAGGCCGGTCATCATCAGGAAGATGACGGCCCAGTAGTTGTAGAGGCCGGACCAGCCGCTCACTGCTTCCCGCCCCTTCCTTCCGGCGACCTCCCGCAGAAGCAGTAGAACAGCGCCACCATCACCGCGGCGACGGTGATCCCGACCCCCAGCTCGACCAGCAGGATGCCGAGGTGCTGCCCCTTCACCGGGTCGCTGCCGAGGACGTTGTAGTCGAGGAAGGCCCCCCCGAGCAGGATCCCGGCGACCCCGGTGCCGATGTAGAGGAGCACGCCGAAGGCGGCGCAGAACTCGACCAGGCGCGGCGGGAAGGCGCGGCGGACCCGGTCGATGCCGAACACCAGGCAGTGGAGGGCGAAGGCCGCGGCGAAGATCACCCCGGCCTGGAAGCCGCCCCCCGGCCCGAAGTCGCCGTGGAACTGCACGTAGAGGGCGAACAGCAGGATGAAGGGGATGAACAGCTTGGCGACGACGCGCAGGATCAGGTGGTCGCTCACGGACCCTCCTCCCGGCGCCCGCCGAACCCGGCCCCGATCAGCAGCAGCAGGCCGATGCCGGCGGTGAAGATCACCGCGGTCTCCCCGAGGGTGTCGTAGCCGCGGTAGCTCGCCAGCACCGAGGTCACCATGTTCGGCACCCCGGTTTCGGCGGGGGACTCCTCGATGTAGCGGGGGCCGACGTGGGTGTGCACCGCCGAGGCCGGATCGCCGTAGCGGGGCATGTCGAGGGTGCCGTAGACCAGCAGCCCGCCCAGCGCCAGCACCGCGAGCAGGGGCCACGGGGACCAGAAGGCCGCGGCCTTCTCCTCCGTCCTGGTCAGGAGCAGGGTGCCGAGCATGATGACGGTCGTCACCCCGGCGCCGACGGCGACCTCGGTGAAGGCGACGTCGACGGCGTCGAGGACCACGAACATCCCGGCCGAAAGCAGGCTGAAGAAGCTCGCCACCATCGCTGCGGCGAACAGGTTGCGCAGGCGCAGGACGACGAGGGCGACGACTGCCATGAAGGCGAGCAGGCAGACGTTGAGCAGCTCGGTCACGGGGATTTTCCTTCGGCCCCGCCGGCCAGCGGCTCGAGGCCGGACAGGCGCGCCGCCTTGGCGATGGCGTGGGTGGCGGTCGGGCTCGACAGCCACAGGATCAGGAGGATGAGAATCAGCTTGAAGGTGACCAGCGAGCCCCGGAACAGCTCCCCGGCGGCGATGGCCCCGTCGAGGTACTGAAGCAACAGGCCCCCCTCGTGGTAGACGGCCATGCCGGCGATCAGCAGCCCGGTTCCGAGGGTGTCGGTGATTCCGGCGCCGTGGGCGCGGGTGAAGAAGTCGGGGAGCCGCATAAGGCCGACGCCGCCGACGGCGCAGAACAGCGACCCGGACAGCAGCAGGACCCAGCAGCAGGCGGCGACCGCCTCAGCCATTGCCGGCCTCTCCCGATACGGAGAAATCCCCGCGGTCGACGAATTTCAGGACGGCGACCGCGGCGATGAAGTTGAGGAGCACGCAGGCGAGGGCGAGGTCGAGGAAGTCGGGGCGGCCGGTGAGAAAGCCGGCCACCGCGATCAGGAGCACGGTCTTGGTCGCCGCCATGTTGACGGCGAGGATGCGGTCGTAGGCCGTCGGCCCGAGAGCCGCCCGCGCCAGGGCGAGCACGAGGGTGAAGATGATCGCGGCCGCCGCGGCGGCGAACATCAGTCTTCCTCCCCCTCGACCCAGGTCACGCGGCGGTCCATCTCACCCGACTCGAGGTCGGCGGCGCTCTCCCGGGTCAGGGCGTGCACCTCGATCTCGTCCCCTTCGACCTCGAGCGTCAGCGTCCCCGGGGTCAGGGTGATGGAGTTGGCGAAGACGACCTTGCCGAGATCGGTGCGCTGGCTCGCCTTGACGCGGACGATCCGGGGGCTGACCGGAAGGCGCGGATGGAGAATGCGGCGGGCGACGTCGAGGTTGGAGCGGACGATCGCCAGGAGCAGCCACAGGCAGTATGCCGGCAGCCGCCGCGCCAGGTGAACGGGGTGGCCTTCGAAATCGAGGATGCGCATGCGGCGGGCGATAACGGCGACCAGCAGACAGGAGAGCAGGCCGAAGCCGACGAGCAGCCAGGTGTACTGCCCCGACCACAGCAGCCACACCGCCATCATCACCGCAAAAAGACTGATCGTTCGCCTCATGACCGCTCCCCGGTTCAATGATCTAACAACTTGTTTTCCCCTAAGTTACGAGCGACGAAATCCGCGAGTCAAGGAGGCGGGGCTTCAGTTCCTGAAGCGTCTGGTCGAGCTCCATGGCGACAGGGGCTTCAATAAAAGTTCGAGCCTCGACATCCTGTTCCGGTGGGGGAGTTTGACTCGCTCGAAAAAACCTCTTGACTACCTGCTTTTTTTTTGAGGGGGGGATACCTAGCAGAGACACAGCCCCCAGTACTCTGCTTCACCCGCCAAACGACTCGCGGAGCCCGCAAACACCTCGGGATATCGGGCCTGAGCCGGACGATCCCCAGGGCTGGACAGGCGGGCGCCCAATCTCATTGAGCAGGCGAACTTGCCAGCAACTCGCCCACATTCTCCTGCGTAAGGCTCACGACATAGCTTCTCTCGTTTGACACTTCGAAGGCCAGCCGATGTCCACCCCGTCTGGTGTCCACCGGCACCCCGTGGTCGTCTGCGATACGGTAGCGGCCGTCAGTGTGCAGGATGGTGCAGGTGCCGCTGACGCTCGGCCTGATTTCGGCCCGCCTCAGCGTTCCCCGTGCCCAAGCAAGGTCGATCTCATACCCCCCCCGGGCGCGCAGACCGTGAGCTCTCCCGTCCGGCCAGGCTGCCGGGAGAGCCGGTAGCAGATGCAGCTCACTGCGATAGCTCTGGAGGAGCATCTCCAGGACTGCCGCCGCTCCCCCGAGGTTGCCGTCGATCTGGAAGAGCCGGGGCGGTTGTACACCCGTATGCAGGCTCAGCAAGCTTTCCCCCGCAAACTCCTCCAGCTGCAGCATCAAGTGGTGCCACGCCTGCTGAGAATCGCCCATGCGCGCGAAGAGGCAGGAAGTCCAGACCCGGCTCCAGGGAGCATGACCGCCGCCGTGAGCCAGTCGCCGCTCCAGCGACACTCGGGCGGATTCCCACAGCTCCGGTGTGTTTTCCGGGTCCAGCTGGTCGCCTGGATACATGCCGATGAGATGCGAATAGTGCCTGTGGCCGGGCTCGACCTCATCGAAATCCTCGTTCCATTCCATCAGCTGGCCGAATCGACCTGTGCCGATGTGCGGCAGTCTCTCCACCAGCCCCGCCCACATCTGCCGCTTCTCCTCGTCCAGGCCGAGCAGCTCGGCCGAGCGCCGGGCGTACTCCAGGGCCTGCCGGGCAAGGAGCACATCCATGGTGGCCGACACGCACAGGCTGACCGGTAGATCGCCGCCGCCGACAAAGCGGTTTTCAGGCGACTGTGAGGGCACGATCTGCAGGATCCCTGCCTCGTCCTCGATGAGGTAGGTTTCATAGAACGCCGCTACTTCCTTGAAAAACGGGTAGGCGCGCTCCCGCAGAAACTCCATGTCCAACCCGTACTCGTAGTGCCACCACAGGTGCTGAGCCAGCCAGGCGGCTCCCCCGATCCACACATCCCAGCCGAACCACTGGGGCGTCGCTCGCCCCCAGGGGTCGGTCTGCAGCGGCACCAGCACACCATCACAACCGTACAGGTCGCGGGCAGCCTTGCGCCCGTGCGTCAGAAATCGTTCCATGTGATCGAACAGCAGTTCCGCAGTCCAGTGGAGGTGACCAGCCTCGGCGTGCCAGTAGTTCATCTCCAGATTGACATTGTGGTGGTAGTCGCAGCGGAAGGATGGCTCCAGTTCCTCATTCCACTTGCCCTGAAGATTGGGGGGCAGTTCTGCGGTCGCCGTAGATGCGACGTGCAGGTAGCGCCCGTAGTTGAAAAAGAGAAGCGGGAGGCCCGGGTCCTCGACTCCCTGGCGAAGCGCTTCGAGCCGCTCGTCGGTGGGTCGATCCGATTCCGCCACGTCCACGTCCAGTTGCAGCTTCCCGTACAGCTCTTGGTATGCCCGCTCGTGATCCCGTACCAACTCCTCCCAGTTCGTTGTTTCCAGCCGCCGCACCCGGCACTCCTGCTGAGGAGATCGCCCGGTGGCCGAGGTGCCGATGTCGGTGCCTAGCAGAAGCTCGTCCGCTTCGTCGATAACGAGCACGTCATCTTCCCAGTGCGCAGACCCGCCGCGCAAGTGGTGTCGCACCTGGATCCGAAAGGAGATGCCGGCGTTGAAAACCCCGTCGAGGATCAAGCGTTCCCGCCGCACGAGACAGTGCTCGTCTGCTACCCGGTCGAGCCACACCCGAACACCGAAGCGCCGGTTTGCCATCAGACGCACCAGAATCAAGTCGCTCGGGATGTGCGCCAGGTACTGCCTGGTGAAGTGGGTGCCTTCTGCTTCGTACTGGACCGAGACCACTCCGTTGCGCAGATCGAGCTCGCGCCGATAGCCCGCCACCTCTCCATGATCCGGCTGAAAAAACAGATCCCCGGCCGGCTGGTAGGGATCGAGATGGATCGGCTCGTCGCGATCGCCGCTGATGTTGCCAAAGGCCTCGGTGCCCAGTATCGTTCCCTCCTCATAGCGCCCCTCCAGCAGGAGCTGTCTCACCTCGGCCAGCAGGTGGGCGCGCGGCTGGGTGTCGCGGCACCGGCTCTCGCCGCGCCACAGCCATTCGTGGTTGAGAGCGACTCGCTCGGTGGCCGGATCGCCCAGGACCATGGCCGCCAGTCTGCCCGTGCCGATTGGCAAGCCGGCGATGTAATCGCGCGCCGGATTCCGGTGCCAGAGCTTCATCTCCGTCACGGTGGTGTCATTCCCTTGTCATTTACACGCGCTCATACTTCGTCAGCCGATTCGGCGTGCGGGGGACCTCACACATGTAGATATCGCCGCGGGAGTCCACCCAGATACCGTGGGGATGATCGACCATCTGACCAGGCCCCTCACCTTCTTCTCCAAACTGGGTGATTACGTTCCCTTCGAGATCGAGGATACTGATTCGCCGCGGGGACTCGGCGAGATAGACGACATCATCGCTGTCGATGAAGAGATCGTTGGCGTCAAACAAGTGCGTCCACTGCTGTTGGAAATTCCCCTCGGCGTCGAATATCTGAATTCGCGCATTGGTGCGATCGAGGACGAGCACCCGGTCGTCTTTGTCCACGCGAAGGCAATGCGGGGTATCGAACTGTCCCGGATCCGTGCCATCTCCACCCCACGTGCGCAGCAATTCTCCATCCGTGGAAAAGCGATGAACGAGATTCTGTCCATAACCATCACTCACATAGAGATCATCGTTATTTCCAAGGACGGCCCAGGTTGGACGGTTGAAAGGCTTGCCGGGCTCTCCAGCTGTGCCCGGCGTACCCAGCGTTGCAACCAGCTCTCCCTCCAGGGTATGGACGGTTGCCGTGTGCAACTCACAGTCCGTTATGTAAGCGATGTCATCGGGACTGATCCAAATTGAGTGCGGGACCTTGAAGAAATCCTGCCCCCAGCTGTTCAGCAGTTTGCCGGATCGGTCCAGCACGACGATCGCCGGGTTCGGCTCCCGGTCGATGATGTAGACGCGATCCTGTGAGTCGGTCGCCATAGACGACACGACGCCGAAATCCCACCCTTCCGGCCCAAGGCCCCATCCCTCCACGGCTCTGTAAGTGTAGTCGCCTGATCCGAATTTCTTCACTCTCGTAGCGCCCCTTTTTCTGTAGTTCCAGTGTCAGTATTTTCAGTTCCAGAATATAGCACAACCATAACGTTGCAGGAGCGGCCGACAAGGCCGCGCATTTTGTGGGGTGAAAATCCCCATGCCTTCAGTTGCCCGGTTCGGACGGCTAGTGTCCCGTCGCAGAGATAGATTGACAAAATCGGGATGCCGAGGCGCCCCGCGGGCAATTGACAGGTGACCACTATCACGACGCGCTGTTCGAGAATCCAGGGTTCAACCACCACTGGATCACGGTCAAACTTACGGGTCGGCAATCGAACCGTTCTGCGATCGGTGCACGTATTCACGTCAGGATCGTCGAAGACAGCCGCGAGCGATCGATTTACCGATACGTCAACAGTGGCGGCAGCTTCGGGTGCAATCCGCTGCGTCAGAACATTGGTCTGGGAAAAGCTGAACGGATCGAGTCGATCGAAGTGTACTGGCCCACATCTGATTTGACTCAGACCTTCTCTGATGTGCCGATGGACCAGTCGATTGAAATCGCGGAAGGCGACAAGCGTTACAGGTCGATTCCGTTACGGCAGTTTACGATTGGTGGCGGCGCCTGAAGCTGGTGAGTTTGCAGCCGCGGGTTTGTAGAGTAGAGGATCATCGCGCGCACGCCTGGCTCCCGCAACCCTCCCTTGAGATGCTGGCGGTACAGCTCGAACAGAGTCGGGTAAATGATCACTGCGACGGATTACTGTACGTGCATGATTATCGGCTCGTGCGGCATTGATGTAGATTTCCGGGCAGGAGTCGTCGCGCCCGGTGCCGGATCAGTGCTGCTGCTGTTGCTTCAACCTTTAACCAACTGACAAGTACCAATACCATTCAGGTCGCCCCCGCTGCGCTTCGCATGCCGGGCGCCGGCGGGTTCACACAGGGAAGGAGATCTCATGGCAAAATCGAAACAGCAGGCCGAACCCCCGGTCCTGCGCCACATGTGCTCGGTCGGCACCCTGCTCGGGTACGGCACCAAGGGGGTGGAATGGACGTTCCCCCAGAAGCTGAAGCGCATAAAGAACGCCGGCTTCGACGGCTTCCTCGGGCGCGTCATCATGTTCCCGCCCGAAGTGGTCGCCGAGTCAGGGCTCATCTTCGCCTGCACCACCGACATGGGCGGGCCGAAGGAGGTGGAGCGCAAGCTCAAGCGGATCAGGAAGTACAACGCCCGCGTCGTCAACGTGCAGATGCTCGACCACGACACCGGCACCGCGGAGGCGGTCGCCTGCGCCCGCGAGGTCATGCGCGTCGCCGACGAGCTCGAAATGGATGTGTCGATCGAGGTCCACCGCGACACCTGCACGGAGACCCCGGAGAAGACCTACGCCCTGGCCGAGGGGTTCGAGAAGGAGGAGAAGCGGCCGTTGAAGATGACCTGGGATTTCTCCCACCCCGCGGTCGTCAAGCACCTGTCGCCCCCCTACTTCAAGCGCCTCGTCGAGCGCCCCGACCTCGTGCAGCTCGCCAACCAGATCCACTTCCGCCCCTTCAACGGGCACCACGCGATGATCCCCGCCCTCGGCCCGGGGGGCAGGCTGACACCGGAGTTCATCGACTGCATGGAGTTCGCCGACAAGCTGCTGGCGCTCTGGCTCAAGGCGGCGACACCGGGCCGCGAGCTGTTCGTCTGCCCGGAGCAGATCCCCGGCGGCTACCACCTGTCGGTGTTCGGCGACCGCTTCCGCGACGTCAAGGCGATCAGGGGGGAGCTGGAGAAAAGCTGGCAGGGCCACCTCGCGAAATGGAAACCGCCGAAGAAGGCGGCGAAGAAACGCCCCCGGAAGAAGTGACGCGGAGGCAGGACGGATGGGATACTCCAACGGGCGCGTGGAACCGGGCGCGGATTCCGCAGGCTTGCGGGGGAGGCCGGGCATGAGGGAAGAGATAGGTGAGGCCTGCAGCCGCATAGAGGCGCTCGACAGCGACATCCGCGCGCTGCTGCCCGAGGCGGACCGCCGCTCCCGCCTGCTGGAGGAGGCCGCCCGGCTGCCCGCGGAAGCCGGCGCCGGCATGCCCCTGTACGGCAGGCTGGTCGCCGTCAAGGACATCATCCACGTCGACGGGTTCGAGACCCGCGCCGGCTCGCAGCTGCCCGCCGGGGTGCTCGCCGGACCGGAAGCCGGGTGCATCCGGGCGCTGCGGCGGGCGGGGGCCCTGGTGCTCGGCAAGTCGGTGACCACGGAGTTCGCCTGCTTCAAGCCGGCGGCGACGCGCAATCCCATCAACCTCGAGCACACCCCCGGAGGCTCGAGCAGCGGTTCGGCCGCGGCCGTTGCCGCCGGGTACTGCCCGCTGGCGCTCGGCTCGCAAACCATCGGTTCGATCGTGCGGCCGGCGGCTTTCTGCGGGATCGCCGGCTTCAAGCCGGGCTACGGCCGCATCGACATCTCCGGGTTCATCCACTGCTCGCCGTCGGTCGACACCATCGGCACCTTCACCCGGGACGCGGCAACCGCGGGACGGGCCGCTTCCGTCCTATGCGGCGAGTGGCGGGCGGGCGTTTCCGCCCCGGGCCGGCCGGTCCTCGGGATTCCGGAGGGCCCCTATCTCGACCAGACCGAGCCGGCTGCCCGGGAGGATTTCGAGAACCAGCTGGAGCTCCTGCGGGGTGCCGGGTACGAAGTCGCCGAGGTGCCGGCGTTGGCGGACATCGAGGAGATCGACTACCGCCACCGGCAGATGATGGCCGCGGAGATGGCCCGGGTCCACGAGCCCTGGTTCGACGAGCACGCCGGCCTCTACGACGAGGGCACCGCCGCCCTGGTCGAGCAGGGCCGCTCCGTGCCGCGGGCGGCGCTCGAAAACGCCCGCCGCGGCAGAGGCGGGCTGCGCCAGGAGCTCGAGGCCCTGATGGCCGCGGAAGGGGTCGACCTCTGGGCCTGTCCGGCGGCCACCGGACCGGCCCCGAAGGGACTGGCGACCACCGGAGACCCGAGCATGAACCTGCCCTGGACCCACGCCGGGATGCCGGTGCTGGGGCTGCCCGCGGGAGAGTCCTCGGATTCGGGCATGCCCCTGGGGATCCAGTTCATCGCTCCCATGGGCCGCGACGAGGAGCTGCTCGCCTGGGGGGCCGGCCTGGAGGGGGACCTGGCAGCCGAGTGAAAAGCCCGTCCGGCTGCCGGGTTGCGAGAGCGGGGAATGACCTTCAACCGGAGAGGAGCCCGGAAACCGAAATGAACGCGGAGCAGACCTACCTGTTCGACCTCAACGGCTACATCCTGCTCGAGCAGGTGGTCCCGCCCGAGCTGGTAGCCGCCGCCAACGAGGTGCTCGACCGCTTCGAGGGGATGGACCCGGAGGAGTACCCCGAGCCCCTGGTCCTCGGCACGGATAAGACCGGGCAGGAGCTCTACATCTCCAACATCATGGAAGCGGACGCGGCCATGCTGCCGCTGATGGAGCTTCCCGAGGTCCTCGACGTGGTCGAAGCCGTCACCGGGGGCCCCTGGCGCCTGAACCACACCTACGCCATCTATCGCTGGGGAGGCGGGTTCACGCACATGCACATGCACGGCACCCCGGTCAACCCGAAGTGCCAGTACCGCTGCCACAACGGGCAGATGGTGTCGACGCTGACCAAGGCGGTGTTCCCCGCCGTCGACTGCGGGCCGGAAGACGGCTGCTTCGCCGTGGTTCCCGGCACCCACAAGGCGAACTTCCCGCGGCCCTGGGGACCGCACCCGGACGAGGACCCGGCCCTGGTGCCGCTGCCGGCCAAGGCCGGGGACGCCATCGTCTTCACCGAAGCCCTGACGCACGGTTCCACCGTCAACACTTCCCGCCGTCCGAGACGGACCCTTTATTATTGTTACAGCACGGGTTACATGCCCGACTGGGGGGGCCAGGGGCTGCGCTTCAGCCCCGGCCTCGACGCTCGTCTGAGCGCCGCGCAGCGCGAAATCGTCAAACTCAAATAGGTGAGAAGAGATGCTTTCCCGACAGGAAATCGAAGCGTACCACGAAAAGGGATACTGCAGCGTCGAAGGGGTCCTGACCGCGGCCGAAGTCGCCGGGCTGCGCCGGGTCACCGACGAGTTCGTCGAGAAGTCGCGGGAAGTGACCGAGCACGACGGGGTCTTCGACCTCGAGCCCGACCACACCCCGGAGTTCCCCAGGCTGCGCCGCCTCAAGAGCCCGGTGAAGGCGCATCCGGCGTACGACGGGGCCCTGCGCAACGACCGCATCCTCGACATCGTCGCCCAGCTGATCGGGGGGGACGCGATCCGCACCAACGGCGACAAACTCAACATGAAGTCGGGGGAGTTCGGCAGCCCCGTCCACTGGCACCAGGACTGGGCCTTCTACCCGCACACCAACGACGACCTGCTCGCCGTCGGCGTGGCCATCGACGACATGACCGAGCAGAACGGCTGCCTGATGGTCATCCCCGGCTCCCACAAGGGGAAGATCCGGGACCACCACCAGGACGGCTGCTTCGCCGGCGCCGTCACCGAGGCCGGGTTCGACGATTCGAAGGCCGAGCTGATCGAGGTGGAGGCCGGCGGCATCTCCCTCCACCACGTGCGCGCCCTGCACGCTTCGCTGCCCAACTCCTCGGCCAATCCCCGGCGCCTGCTGCTGCTCCAGTACTGCGCCGGGGACTCCTGGCCCCTCTGCCAGCAGCTCGACTGGGATCAATACTGCGCCTCGTACGTGCGCGGCGAGCCGGTCCTGGAGCCGCGCATGGAAGAGGTCCCATGGCGCCTGCCCCTTCCCCCCGCCCAGAGGCCCGGCTCGATCTACGAGACCCAGACCGTCCTGAAGAGCTCGACCTTCGCGAGATAGGGGCAGCGGGCAGCCGCGGGGCGGGAACAGCGGCCTCGCGCTGCCACCCGGTGTCGTCCCGCCTGAATCCTCCCGGCCATTTCGCGAATCCATCCTCGACGGCACTTGCGAGCCGGGAAACTCTGCCGCGGAATCTCCCCCGCAGCCTGTTCAGAGCCGGGAAGCTGCGATCCGCTCACGGAACAGACTGCAACAATTCGGCCGCCAGGGCGGGGTGGATCGGCGGAAGATATCGATGGGACAGGGCATTAGTTGCTGCGCGAATACCTAGAGATCGTCCGCTCGTTCAACCGCGACGTACGCCTCTACCTGCTGAGCGGCGCCCTGGTGGGGTTCGCCTCCTCCAGCGGCATCTACAACCTGCTTCTCAACATCTACCTGCTGCGCCTCGGGTACGACATCGGGTTCGTCGGCTTCGTCAACGCCACAGGGGCGGCCTCCTACGCCCTCCTCTGCCTTCCGGCCGGGGCGATGGGAAGACGCTGGGGCCCGCGCCGGATGATCGTCCTCGGCCTGGCGCTCATCGCCGTCGGCAACTCGATGCTGCCCTTCGCCGAGTTCATGCCGCGCGAATGGCAGGCGCACTGGCTGATATTGGCCCGCCTGCCGCGGGCCTTCGGTTTCGCCCTCTCCATCGTCAACGCCGGCCCCTTTCTGCTGTCCATCACGACCCGGGTCGAGCGCACCCACGTGTTCTCGGTGCAGGCGGCGATGTGGCCGATCGCCGGGTTTGCCGGCAACCTCGTCGGAGGGGTGCTTCCCGGGACCATCGCCGCCCTGACCGGGACCTCCCTCGACGCGCCGGCTCCCTACCGGTATCCGCTGTTTTTCGCCGCGGCCATGATCGTCCCGGCCGCTCTCGCCGTCGCCGCCACCAGACAGGCGGAGGACTTGCCCGCAGGCGCGGGCGCGCGTGGGGTATCGCCGCGTCCCCGCGGTCCCATGGCCGCGGTGGCGGGGGCCGGCTTCCTCTGCGCCATCTCCATGGCGACCCAGCAGACCTTCTTCAACGTCTACATGGACGACTTCCTCGGGGAGCCGACGGCGCTGATCGGAGCCGTCTCCGCGACCGCCATGCTGGTGAGCGGACTGGCCGCCCTGTCGACGCCGCTGATCGTCGCCTCGCGGGGCCAGCGGACGACCATCGCCGCCACCTCGCTGCTTGCGGGGGCCGCGCTGCTGCCGGTCATGCTGTCGGGCAACTGGGCGGGGGCGGCCTGCACCGTCTTTCTCGTGCATGCGCTGTCGGCGATCCGCCTGCCGGTCCTGACCGTCTTCCAGCAGGAGATCGTGGAGGCGCGCTGGCGGCCGGGGATGGCCGCGGTCAGCTCGATGGCGATGGGGTTCTCCTTCATGCTGACCGGGGGCTTCGGGGGGCAGGTGATCGCCGCTTCCGGGTACGGGACCTTGTTCGCGATTGCCGCGGTCGCCAGTGTCCTGGGGACCGCGCTGTTCTCAGCGTACTTCCGGCCCGCCCGCATCGCGGAGCTCAAGGGAGCCGCGGCGCAGCCGGCATGACCCGCCGCGGGCGAACCAGGTCCGGAGCATCAGTGGGGTTTCAACCATTGGAGCAAGTCATGTTCATACATTGTGAGCACATGGGGCAGCAAAGCCGCCTCAGTTTGGCGATTCCAAGATGAACCGGATCCCTGATGAACTCCGCGGCCAGCTGGCAGAGCGGGGGTTCTGCCTCCTCGAAGGGGTGATTCCGACGGACGAGGTCGGGGCGGTGCGCGCCGATGTCCTGGGCGCCGTCGACATCCACCGGCAGGAGCGCCGGGACGCGCCGCCCAACATCGGCGCGGTCTCCGGGCTGATCCGCTACAGCCAGTCCTTCACCCCCTACCTTATCGATGCTAGGCTCGCCGGCCTCTGTCTGGACCTGCTGGGGGAGCATTACCGGGTCTCCTACACCTCCTCGATCGTCAACTACCCGGGCAACGACCGCGGCGACTGGCACGCCGACTGGCCGTTCAACCAGCGCAACGGCGGGCACATAGAGCAGCCGTACCCCGACATGGTCATGCACCTGACGACCCTGTGGATGCTGTCCCCGTTCACCCGGGAGAACGGCGGCACCCTCGTGGCCCCGGGAAGCCACCGCAGGCCGGACAACCCCAGCGGCGGCAACGGCGTCGATCCGCAGGCCGTTCTCGAGGGGGAGACCGCCCTCACCGGGGAGGCCGGCACGGTGGCCGTGCTCGACAGCCGGCTGTGGCACGCGGCCGCCCCCAACCGGTCGGACGAGCCCCGGGTCGGCCTGGCGATCCGCTTCGCCCCCTGGTGGCTCAACCTCGACAGCCTGATGCCGGGCAGCGACGAGCGCCGGCGGCTCGCCGACGAAAGGGGACTGAAGGAGAACCTGGTTCCCCCGGTGCCTCGCGGGGTGTTCGAGGGGCTCCCCGACGACGTCAAGCCCCTGTTCCGCCACTGGGTCCGGTAGGGCGCCGGCGGATTGGCCGGACCTGCTCGGGGTTGCCCCCGGGGCCGACTCTCCCAGAGCAGCAGAGCAGGGAGCTCGCCGCAGGGGCGTTATGGAGCTTCCGAATTGACGCGGAACCACGCGCCGGGCACTAACTCTCCCCGGGCAGCAGGTCCGGCAGCTCTTCGTAGCGGGAGAAGACGGCGTCGGCGCCGGCATCGAGAAGCACCCGGGCGGGGTGCGACGAGGTGAACCCCAGGGCCTTCATGCCCGCGGCCTTCGCCGCGGCGATCCCGGGCACCGAGTCCTCGACGACGCGGCAGATACCCGGGTCTGCCCCGAGGAGGCCGGCGGCGCGCAGGAACAGGTCCGGGGCCGGCTTGCCCCGCGCGACGTCGGAGGCGCTGCAGACCGCGTCGAAGAACCCCCCGAGGCCGGCGGTCTTCAGGGAGAAGCGGATCTTCCGGTGGCGCCCGGAGGAGGCGACGGCCATGGGCACGCCCCCGGATTCGAGCCTTCGCAGCACCCGCTTCAGCCCGGCAAAGGCCCGCAGGCGGCCGCGGGCGGCCGCGAAGAACTCCTGCTCCTTCTCGTCGATCAGGTGATCCCCGAGATCGGCGGCGGGGTGCAGCCGCCGGAAGTGATCGAGGACGGCGCGGTCGCTACGGCCGATGAAAACCTCGATTTCCGCGAGCCGGACCGCGATTCCGCGGCGCCCCAGCACCGGCAGCCAGGCGCCGCAGCTCATCCCCTCGCTGTCGACGAGCACTCCGTCGACGTCGAAGATGACAGCGTACAAGGCAACTCCTAAGTTTGCAGCGGCCGCGCGACCACCCTCCTGCCGGCTCAATCCGCGGCCGCCGGGACGCGATCCGGCCCCCTCGAGCAGCCGGCGGAAACGCTTTTCAGCAGCCCGTGAAATCTAAGTGATCGACGTACGGACCATACGCCGCGACCCCGATTCTCTGCGCCGGGCGATCCGCCTGCGCCGCGTCGACCCGGGCAAGGCCGACGTCGACCGCTGGCTCGCCCTCGACGGGGAGCGCCGCCGGTTGCAGGGGGAGATCGACGAGGTAAACGGCGAGAAAAAGCAGCTCGCCCGGCTCGGCAGGACCGACCCCGAGGCCGCCCGCAGCAAGGGGCAGGAGCTGCGCGAGAAGGGGCGCCTGCTCGAGGCCGGACTCGGCGAGGTCAGCGGCGAGTGGCAGCAGATCCTCGACTGGTTCCCCAACTGGCCCCACCCCGACATGCCCGACGGCGACGACGAGTCCGACAACCCCGAGGAGAAGGTGTGGATCCCGGGTGCCGGGTACCGTCCCGGCGAGGAGCTGGGAAGCGGCAACCACAGCGCCGCCTCCATGCCGGCGATGCCGGTGCACGCCGAGGAAGAGTTCGCGCCGCGGCAGCACGCCGACCTCGGCCCTGCCATCGGCATGGAGACCGCCCAGGCCTCCGAGGTCTCCGGCTCCCGCTTCGCCTATATCCGCGGGGGCGCGGCCCTGATGCAGTTCGGCCTGCAGCAGCTGCTGTCCGGAGAGCTGCTGCGCCGCGGCTACGAGATGATGGTGCCGCCGCTGCTGGTGCGCGAGCGCTCCCTCTACGGGACCTCCCACTTCCCCGAGGGCCGCGACCAGGTGTACGCCATCGAAACCCACAACGTCGAGGAGGGTACGGAGCTGTTCCTCGTCGGCTCCTCGGAGCCGGCCAACTTCAGCTACTTCATGGACCGCACCCTGACCGAGGAAGAGCTGCCGGTCCGGGTGTTCGCCGCCACCACCTGCTTCCGCTCCGAGGCCGGCTCCTGGGGCAGGGACGTCAAGGGGATCAAGCGGGTGCACCAGTTCGACAAGATCGAGATGAACTCGGTCTGCGCCCCGGAGCAGTCGGAGCAGATGTACGAGGAGTTCGGCGAGATCAACGAGTGGCTGCTGCAGACCCTCGAGCTCCCCTACCGGTCGGTCGACAAGTGCGGCGGCGACGCCGGCTACCTCGCCAGCCACCGGCAGCGCGACTTCGAGGTCTGGCTGCCGGGCAGCGGCGAATTCATGGAGGTCATGACCGACACCAACACCACCGACTACCAGGCCCGCCGCCTCAACATCCGCTGCAAGGGGAAACAGGGCGGGCCGAGGTTCTGCCACACCGTCAACGACACCGGCTGCGCCATGGGGCGGATGCTGATCTCCATCGTCGAGAACTACCAGCAGGCCGACGGTTCGGTGAAGGTCCCCGCGGCGCTCCGCGACGCCGTCGGCAGGGACTCGACCGCCGCGGGCTGAAGCCCCATGCCGGCGGCGCCCGCAGCCGAGCGATGACCGCTTCCGCCCGGGTCGAGCAACAGCCAACCGACAGTTTCCCGATGCCTGCGATTCACCACTGCCCCCGATGACCCGATGACGGCGCGAATCCTGGACGGAAACGAGATAGCCGCGGGGATGGGGGAGGAGATGCGGCGGGAGGTCGCCGACCTCCAGGCCCGGCACGGCCTCGTCCCCGGGCTGGCGGTGGTGCTGGCCGGCGACGATCCGGCGTCGCTCTCCTACGTCAAGGGGAAGCGCCGGGCATGCGGGAAGATCGCCGTCCACTCGCGCGAGCACCGGCTTCCCGGCGATGTCCCGCAGGAGGAGCTGCTGGAACTGATCGCCGCCCTCAACGCCGACGAGGCCGTCCACGGAATCCTCGTGCAGCTGCCCCTGCCGAACGGCCTCGACGAGAGCCTCGTCCTCAACGCCGTCGCTCCGGCCAAGGACGTCGACGGCCTGCACCCGGTGAACCTCGGCCGCATGGTGCGCCAGGAGGAGGGCTTCCTCCCCTGCACCCCGCACGGGGTGGTGCAGATGCTGAGCCGCAGCGGCATCGAGGTGGCGGGAAAGCACGTCGTCGTCGTCGGGCGCAGCACCCTGGTCGGCAGGCCGCTGGCCAACATGCTGGCGCAGAAGGGGCCGGGGGCCAACGCCACGGTGACGGTCTGCCACACCGGCACCCGCGACATCGGCGCCCACACCCGCGCCGCCGACATCCTCATCGCCGCGGCCGACCGCCCCCACATCATCAGCGCGGACATGGTCGCCGAGGGCGCCGTGGTGATCGACGTCGGGGTGGTGCGCGTCGAGGATTCCACGCGCCGCAGCGGCCATCGCCTGGTCGGGAACGTCGACTTCGACCGCGTCCGCGAGAAGGCGGGCGCCATCACCCCGGTCCCGGGAGGGGTGGGGCCGATGACCATCGCGATGCTGCTCTTCAACACCATTCTCGCCGCCAGGCGGGCCGCCGGGCTCCCCTGAGGCGGCAGGCACGGAGCTATAAAATGACAGCCCCCGTCGTTCCGATACTGATAGGTGATCTGTGGACCGAACCGGCTGCAGCGGAGTTCACACCCGTCCACCACCCCGCGAGCGGGGCGGTGATCGCGCGCGCTCCCCACTGCACGAAGCGGGAGGTCGATGTCGCCGTCCGCATTGCCCGGGAGGCCTTCCCCGGCTGGGCGCGGACCCCGGCCCCTGACCGCGCCCGCGTGCTGTTCCGCTACCGCGAGCTGCTCGAGGCGCGCTTCGAGGAGCTCGCGCGGCTGGTCGTGTGCGAGAACGGCAAGACCCGCGAAGAGGCCCGGGGGGACGTCCGCCGCGGCATCGAGGTCGTCGAGTTCGCCTGCGGCGTCGGCCACCTCTCCAAGGGGGAGATCCTGCCCGAGCTGGCGCGCGGCATCGACGGCTGGGCGACGCGCGAGCCGATAGGGGTGTGCGCCGGCATCACGCCGTTCAACTTCCCGGCGATGGTGCCGATGTGGATGTACCCCCTGGCGATCGCCTGCGGCAACAGCTTCGTCCTCAAACCGAGCGAGAAGGTGCCGCTCACCGCCAACCGCCTCGCCGAGCTGTTCCGCGAGGCCGGCCTGCCGCCGGGAGTCCTCAACGTCGTCCACGGCGGCAGGGAGGTGGTCGAAGCCTTGTGCGTGCACCCGGAGGTCGCCGCGGTCAGCTTCGTCGGCTCCTCCGCGGTCGCCGGACGGGTGTACGAACTGGCCGCCGGGCACGGCAAGCGGGTGCAGTCGGCCGGCGGCGCCAAGAACGTGCTGCTGGCGATGCCGGACGCGGTGGAGAGCGGGCTCGTCGGCGAGGCCCTGGCCGCGGAAGCCCCGGTCGATCCGACGATCGACGCGATCATGGGCTCGGCCTTCGGCTGCGCCGGACAGCGCTGCATGGCCGGCTCCCTGCTGATGGGGGTCGGTGCCGGGGCGGACCCCTTGCGCGAGCAGGTCCTGGCCGCCATGGACCGCCTCGAAGTCGGCGACACCCTTGCCGACCGCGGCGCCGGCATGGGGCCGGTGATCGATCCGGCCGCCCGGCAGCGGCTGTTCGCCTGCATCGAGGAGGCGCCGGACCAGGAGCTCGACGTGGCCCGCGACGGCCGCGAGGGCATTCCCGGGGAGGGGTTCTTCGTCGGCCCCACCCTGCTCGACCGGGTGACCCCCGACCACCGCGTGTTCAGCGAGGAGCTGTTCGGCCCGGTGCTCGGGATGATGCGGCCGTCGACCATCGACGAGGCGATCGCCTGGGTCAACCGCATCCCGTTCGGCAACGCCGCCACCATCTTCACCCGCGACGGGGGGGCCGCCCGCCGCTTCGCCCGCGAGGCCGAGTGCGGCATGATCGGCATCAACCTCGGGGTGCCGGCGCCGATGGCGCTGTTCTCCTTCTCCGGCTGGGACCAGTCGTTCTTCGGCGACCTGCACGTCCAGGGGACCGAGGGGGTGCTGTTCTACACCCGGCAGAAGACGGTGCTGGCGCGCTGGCCCGACTGACGGCTGCTCAAAAAAACCCCGTATTCCGGCCCCGGGAGATCACAAGTCAACTTGGGGCACGACACGTATGAGTGGGCAGAAGCGACAGCGGAGTAAAGGGAGCGGTCGGCTGAACGCGGAGGATTACCGCCAGCTGTTCGAGGAGTGCCACGACGCCATGATAGTCACCGCGCGCGACGGGACCATCCTCGAAGCCAACCACGCGGCGAGCGAAATGTTCGACTGGCCCCATGAACGGTTCCTCGGCATGAACATCCTCGGCGTCTACGCCAATCCCGAAGACCGCGCCCGCTACCAGGAAAGGATCGAGCGCGAAGGGTACGTCCGCGACTACGAGGTCGTTTTCGTAACCCGGGACGGGCGCCGCCTCGACTGCCTGTTGACCAACGTGGTGCGGCGCGCCGCCGACGGCAGCGTCCGCGGCTACCAGAGCATCGTCCGCGACGTCACCGAGGCAAGGCGCATGGTGGCGGAGTTGGTCGCCGTCGAAGACCGCGAGCGCCGCCGCATTGCCGCCGACTTGCACGACCGCGCCGGCCAGACCCTGGCCGCGTCGCGGATGAAGATCGAGGACCTGCGGCAGGCGGACGAGAAGGAACGCCAGACCCTGCTCCACGACATAGACGGCCTGCTCGAGCGGACGATGGAAGAACTGCGCACGCTGGTTTTCGATCTCAGTCCGCCCGAGCTCCACTACTACGGGCTCGTCGCCGCTCTGCACTCGCTGGCCGGGCAGCTCGAGAAGGAGCACGGGCTGCGGGTCAGCCTGGTATGCGAGGGGGACTGCGAGGTGGCGGAGGAAGGTCTGCGAGCTACGCTGTTCCGCTGCCTTCGCGAGCTGTTGCTCAACGTCGTCCGGCACGCCGGCACGGACGCGGCCGCGGTGTCCCTGCGCCGCGACGGGACCGGACTGAGCCTGGCGGTCGCCGACCGCGGCCGCGGCTTCGATCCTTCTCCGGAGGACCCCCGGCAGGGGACCGGTTTCGGCCTGTTCAGCATCGGCGAGTGCCTGAGGCAGGCCGGCGGCTCCTTCGACATCGAATCGACGCCGGGGCAGGGCACGCGTTGCGTGCTGGCGATTCCTTCCTCGCTGCTCGAGAAAAAGGAGAGTTCCCGATGACGATCCGGGTTTTGCTGGTGGACGATCACGAGCTGATGCGCGAGGCGTTGAGGGCCAGGTTCGCGCAGGACGACGGGTTCGAGGTGGTGGGCGAAGCCGGGGACGCGCGCACCGCGGTGGAGCAGGCCGCGGCCTGCCGGCCCGACATCGTGGTCATGGACGTAGCCCTGCCCGACCTGAGCGGGGTGGAGGCGACGCGCCAGATCCTCGCCCAGGCCCCGGAGGTGAAGGTGGTAGCCCTGTCGATGCACGAAGAACCGCACTTCGTCGCCGGCATGCTGGAGGCGGGGGCCTCGGGGTACGTGGTCAAAGGGGCCGCCCGGACCGGGGCCGAGGTGATGCGGGCCGCCCGGGCGGCCCTCGCCGGCGGCACCTACCTGAGCCCGGAGTTGGCCGGGGCCGTGTACGACCAGGTGCAGACCCTTGCCGGCCACCCGAAACTGAGCGCGCAGGAGCGCGAGGTGGTACGGCTCATCAGCAAGGGCTTGAAGACAGCGGAAATTGCCAAACGACTGAACTTGAGCGATAACACCGTCAACACGTACCGGAAACGCATCATGGACAAGCTCGACCTGCACAGCATTGCCGCTTTGACCAGGTACGCGATCAGCACCGGGCTCACCTCGCTGTAGCTGCCCTCTTCGCGGCAGTCACTCCCTTTCCGGGTTCGGCGCCAATTCCGCAGGCAGTCCCGAGCCCCGCAAACCCGGTTTTTCCGGGCAAATCCCCCCATTTTTCGGAAAATGTACCCTTTCGGGTGACAAAAATGTACCCGTTCGGGTGATACCGGAGCCGTCTGTCCGGTGCGATCTTCGTTCTCAGACAAACGAAAGGCCCCCAAAGGCTCTCGGAAAGGAGGTCACGTCCCGTGGCCGTCAACGCCCGACAGGAAGTACACCGCACCGCGATACGACGCGGCATCCCGAAGGCTACACCGGGAGCTGGGAGGGAGAAAATCCAGGGCATGGGAAAGGAGAAGAAAAACGGTAACGCGCACGCCGCTGCCCCGTGGGCACCCAAGAGGAGCCAAAACTCGCAATCATTCTCAACTGGAGAACGAAAGACCATGAAAGACCTCATCGCGACGTTGCCGCGGCTCATCCTGCCGCGCAGTCTGGCGGCGTTCGTCGCCACCTTGGCCGTGTGGGTGGTGTTCGCCTTCATCCCGTTCACCGGGACGGAGACCAACTCGGGGCCGTACGCAGCCCTGGAGCCCTTGCTGGTGCCCCCGGCGGCGGCCTCCTGCGACTACCAGATCTGCGCAGGTAGCGGAGATTGCATCCCCGAGACTCTCGCATTGAACTGCCAGCCTTGCGATGGTGGTGGTGGTGGTTGCCACGACAGCCTCTGCGATTAGCAAGAGAGCGACGAAGCAAGCCGATTCAATGATCGGTGAGGGTTCGGACCCTCTGATGATTGGATCGCCTGCACACAAAAGCAGGGGGCGCCGCGCAGCGCCCCCTGCTTCCATTTCCCGAGTCCTAAACACCAGACGAGGAGGAGCCATGGGCATCATATTGTTTTCAGCCGTAATCGCCTTATTCGGCTTCGGCGCCGCCCACGGACATGGCGGCGACCGGGTGTATCCGTTCTACGAGATACCCGACCAGAACGCGATCGACGTGACCGATGGATCGATAGAAGACTGGGAAGAGCTTTTCGGAGAGCCGTCTCTCACGAGCCTGGATTTTACCGGTTTTACCTCTTACCAGAGTTCCGGGGAGAGCATGGATTACAACCCGTCCGATCTCGACTTCCGCATTTATCTGGGCTGGAACGGGGCTTCCGACCAAATCTACATAGGCGCCATCTGCATCGACGACGAGTACATAGGTGAGGAGGAAAGATCTTTCGGCTACCTGGAGCGTCAGGGTGAGGATTCGGTGACTCTTTTGATTGACGGCGATCACGACGGTTCTTCACAATGGGATAAAGTCAATCTTGACGAAGGCGACGATTCCGGAAAACATGATCAGGCGGCGCAAATTTATTCGGGGGTACCGGTCCGCCGTGAAACGTCAACCGTCGGAATTCCTTTTTTCGAGACCTATTTCGAAGGTGAGAACTGGTGGGGATACCCTCCGTACGGGAACGGTGGCGGCTCGGTCGCCGGCGAAAACCCCGTGGTCTGGGTCACGGAGTTCTTCGTCACCCCGTTCGACATGTTGATTCGCAAGGAACCGGAAAACAGCCTCGTCTCGGATCTGGGTGCGGAGCAGATTGTCGGGTTCCGAGTGACAATCGGAGATTTCGACGAGCCGGCTGTCAATGGGCCGGGTGGAAACTTTGCGGGAAAACCTCATGTGTTGGGTAGCCATCACGGAAGCACTGTTCGTGACGCTTTAGGTGACACCGATACTTGGATGGATGGCATTCTGCTCCCTGCGAACGGCATCGACGGCGGTGGCACCGCGGTCAAGCCCGACTCGTGGGCGCGCATCAAGGCGAGCTTCTCGCAATAGGAGGCTGCCATGCATGTGATCCTTCTTTCAGCCGTAATCGCCTTATTCGGCATGGACCCCGTCCTCGGGCATGGGGGCGACCGGGTGTATCCGTTCTACGAGATACCCGACGAGAACGCGATCGACGTGACCGATGGAACAATAGAAGACTGGGAGGAGCTGTTCGGGGAGCCTTCCCTCACGAGCCTGGATTTCACCGGGTTCGACTCCTACTTCCTTAGTGGTGAGAGCATGGGATACAACCCGTCCGATCTCGACTTCCGCATCTATCTGGGCTGGAACGGGGCTTCCGACCGCATCTACATAGGCGCTATCTGCATTGACGACAGGTACATAGGCGAGGAGGAAAGATCTTTTAAGTACCTGGAGCGTCAGGGTGAGGATTCGGTGACTCTTATGATTGATGGCGATCATGACGGTTTCCCGCAATGGGATGAGGTCAATCTTGACGAAGGCGACGATTCCGGAAAATACGGTCAGGCGGCGCAAGTCTATTCGGGGGTACCGGTTCGCCGTGAAGCGTCAAACGTCGGAATTCCTTTTTTCGAGACCTTTTTTGAAGGTGAGAGCTGGTGGGGATACCCTCCATACGGGAACGGTGGCGGCTCGGTCGCCGGAGAAAATCCCGTGGTCTGGGTCACGGAGTTCTACGTCACCCCGTTCGACATGTTGATTCGCAAGGAACCGGAAAACAGCCTCGTCTCGGATCTGGGTGCGGAGCAGATTGTCGGGTTCCGTGTGTCAATCGGAGATTTCGACGAGCCGGCAATCAGTGGGCCTGGTGGAAATAGAGCGGGAAAACTTCATGTGTTGGGTAGCTATTACGGAGGCACTCTTCGTGACGTTATTGGTGACACCGATACTTGGATGGATGGCATTCTGCTTTCGGCGAACGGCATCGACAGTGGTGGTGGTACCGCGGTCGCACCCGACTCGTGGGCGCGCATCAAGGCGAGCTTCTCGCAATAGGAGGCTGTCATGCATGTGATCCTTCTTTCAGCCGTAATCGCCTTGTTCGGCATGGACCCCGTCCTCGGGCACGGGGGCGACCGGGTGTATCCGTTCTACGAGATAACCGACGAGAACGCGATCGACGTGACCGATGGATCCATAGAAGACTGGGAGGAGCTGTTCGGGGAGCCTTCCCTCACGAGCTTGGACTTCACGGCGTTCGACCGAGACAAATGGGTGACGGGATACAATCCGTCCGACCTCGATTTTCGAATCTGGCTGGGATGGAACGACGCTTCCAACCGGATCTATGTAGGCGCCATCTGCATAGATGACGTTTATGTGGGAGAGGATGAAAAGTCTGACAATTATTTTGACCGAGAGGGCGAGGATCATCTCTCCATTGAAGTCGATGGTGATCATGACGGTTCACCGGGATGGGATGAAAGCGTTGCCAGACGTGACGACAAGGGGGAAGATTCCGGACTGATGGGTCAAGGGTCCCAATTCTACAGCGCTGTGCCGCTTCGTCGAGAGACTTCCCACGTTGGCCTGTCTGTTTTGGAAATGTGGTGGGATGAGAACTGGTGGGGATATCCTCCCTATGGAGACGGTGGCGGCTCCGTAGTCGGGGAAAATCCAGTTGTCTGGATCACCGAGTTCTTCGTCACCCCGTTCGACCTGTTGATCCGGAGGGAGCCGGAAAACAGCGTCGTCTCGGATCTGAGTGCGGGACGGATTGTCGGGTTTCAGGTGTTTGTAGGCGATTTCGATGAGCCTGCCACCCATGGGCCGGGCAGCAATAGGGCGCGAGAAACTCATATGGTCGGGCACTACGATGAGGGTCGTATTAGGGACCACGTTGTCATGATGGATGGCATTCTGCTTTCGGCGAACGGCGTCGACAGTGGTGGTGGTGGTGGTACCGCGGTCGCACCCGACTCGTGGGCGCGCATCAAGGCGAGTTTCTCGCAATAGGTTTGACCATGCATGTGGTCCTTCTTTCAGCCGTAATCGCCTTGTTCGGCATGGACTCCGTCCTCGGGCATGGCGGCGACCGGGTGTATCCGTTCTGAGAATGAAGACGCGCCAAAACAGGCCGCCCCGAAACACCGCCTGGATAAAGCTCGGCAGAATCGCCCGTGCGTTCTCATGCCTGGGGTTGGCGGCCTGTTTGCATTCCTGCGCACCCGCTGCCGAGGAGCCACCCGCGCCGGCTAAATCAGCGCCCGGCAAAACAGCTCCCGGCTTTGCTATTGCCTCGCTTGGCGGCGACACCCTGAAGGTCCCGGCGCAACGGGACAAGGTGCTGCTCCTGAACTTCTGGGCTACCTGGTGCGGTCCCTGCCGGGAGGAACAGCCGGTCCTCAACGACCTTTACACCCGGTACCGGGAACGCGGGCTGGATGTATGGGGGATAGCCGTATCCTCCACCCGTCTCGCGGTGGAGCTGTGGGTCGAGAACCTCGAGGTCCCCTACCCGATCCTGATGCCCGCCACCGCGGACACCAGCCTCTTGCGACAGTATGGCGTCGACAAGGGAATTCCCCTGTCGGTGCTCGTCGCTCGCGATGGGACGATCCACCTGGAGCAGCGCGGGGTGGTGACCGCCGCGGACAGTGTGGCCGCGGTGATCGAAGCGCTTCTCGGTCCATCCATATAGAACGGGAAAAGAGAACGCAGGAGAAAACCGGCATGATCCTTTCTCGCTTCCTCCCCGCAGCCGTGCTGCTTTTCTCCGCCTGCTCGGACCCGGGCCTGCGGCTCGCGTACCAAGTGCAAGTAGAATCGCCTGACGCGGAGTCGGTAGCGGTCGGGTTGAGGATCAGCGGCATCGAGGCCGATTCCGTTTTTCTGCAGGCCTTCGAGGCCGACCCGTACATCGGCGTTACGGGGCTGCAACTCCGCGACTCCGAGGCCAGGCCCGTTCCGCATGCGCAACGGGTATCGGCCACCGGCCGGACGACCTACCGCGTGAAGGCGCCGGGCAGCGAGCTGCGCGCCGAGTACCGGGTGCGGCCGGGACGGCCGATCGGCGGCGGGCACGGGCGCCATTCCACCGAGGTCAGCGGCTACCTGGGGGAGGATTTCCATCTCGTTTCCGGCCGCAACCTCTTCCTCGTTCCCTATGGGCAGTTCGATCACATTGCGGTTTCGATCCAGGGACCCGGAGGCTGGGCCGTCGAGACCACCTGGATCCCGGCCAAGGGTGAAGCCGGCACGTACGAACCGCGCCTGTACGGCACCGGCCTGGAGGATCTGGTCAACGGCGCAGTAGCCCTGGGCGCATTGACCGCGCGAGAGATGACCATCGGGACGGCTCCCGTGCGCGTTGTGCTGTACGACGGGTGGTCGAGCGCACGGCAGGAGGAGCTGGCCAGAAGAGCATGGAGCCTCTACGAGTACATGACGAGGGCCCTGCAGGCGCCGGTTCCAGAACCGTACACGGTCATTCTGACCCCCAAGACGGCGGATGGAATGAGCATTCACATTCCAAGCACGTCTTATGGCCAAGCCGGGGAAATGGAGCCGGCCACCCCGGGAAGGTGGCTCTCGGTGGCCACCCGCATCGCCTACCGATGGCTGCGGCACGCCCCCCACCGCATGGAACTGGCCCAGGCATCCGACTTCTGGTTCGTGGAAGGGGCCAGCATGTACCTGGGTCTCCAGGGCCTGCGGAAGCACGGGGTCATTTCCGATCTGGAGCCGTACCTGTACGAAGCGTACAGGAATCACAACCGCTTCCGGGTGTCCCACTTCAGCAAGGGAATCGTCCCGGAGACTTACTACACGCACAGCGCCGCCAAAGAGTCGCTGATAAGGCACAGCGGCCTGGCCCTCGCCCATTACCTCGATATGCAGATCTCCAGGAGCACGGACGGGGAACAGGATCTGCAGGACGTTCTGGAGTACGCCTACTGGCGACGGGAGGGCGTCGATCTGGGAGGCGCGATCGAGCGGGTCGCCGGCGCCGATCTTCTGTCGGCGCTGTACGAACGCACCAACCCCGGCCCCGGTTCGCCTCCTCCGGAGCCTCTGTGGCACGCCGACGGTCCGGTGCCCGGTGATCAACCGCCCCGCCTGCCGTGGTCGCGGTCGGAGACCGCGGTAGACACGATCACCCTGATCGTGACCGGAAAAACGAGGAGCTTTCTCGAAGCCTGCGGCTGCAAGTCCAACATGTCGGGCGGGATCACCCGCCGCGCCACCCTCATCGACCAGATAAAACAAAGGCGCAGGAGCGTGGCCGTCATCGATGCCGGAAACGCCTTTCCCCACGAACAGGACGTTCCGGCAATGGACGCCCTGACGGAAAGCGAATTGGCGACCTACCTCGGAGGGCTGAGGCGGATGGAGTACGGCTTTTCCGTCATCGCGCGCAACGAGACCTACCACGGCAGCGAGTTTCTTCGGACCCAGGCCCGCAACAGTCCCGTGCCCCTGATAAACGCCAACCTGTACCACGAGGGTTCCCTCGTCGGCGCGCCGACGTACGCCATCGAGGTGGGACCGTACACGATCGCTTTCATTGGTCTGCTGCAGGCGACGGTGGCCATCGAGCCCTCGCTGTATGAAGACAACACCCGGGACCTGGAGACAGCCGACCCGAAGGAGACGGTACGGGAATACCTGCCCGGGCTGAGGGAGCAGGCGGACTTCGTCGGGGTCATCGGCGAGCTGAACACCGGCCTCGTCCATGACCTGGTGCAGGAGTTCCCGGCCCTGGACCTGGTCATCACCACCGGGCACCACGCCCCCGCCCTCGACGTGATACGCGCCGACGGCCAGGGGGGAAAGCGGACTGAATCGATGTACGGCTTCCTCGACGACGTGCTGGTCATCTACGCGAACGCAGACGTGTACGGCCTGCATCACGTCGATATCGGCATAGATGGAGAGGGCCGATTCACCTCGTTCGAGGGCAACTACCTGCTGGCCTTGTACGAGATGCGCGAAGACGAGGACATGAAAGCCTACCTCGATTCCTACTACCGGTCCGTGGCCGAACAGGAGGAGCTGCTGGAAGGAAACATCCCGCCGCTCTTCGAGTGGGACCCGGTTCACGACGAGAGGAAGTACGTGGGGACGCAGGAATGCCGTACCTGCCACTCGGCGCAGTGGGAACAGTGGCAGTCGACCCGGCACGCCGATGCCTATACGACCCTGCTCGACGCGCACCGCCACCAGTTTTCCAAGTGCGTGAAATGCCACGTGGCCGGGCTGAACCGCGACAGCGGGTTCTCGATTCTCGAACCGGACCGCAGCCTGGCAAACGTGCAGTGCGAGGTCTGTCACGGACCTGGAAGCATCCATATCGAGCGTCCTTCCAGCGAGACGGTCCGGCGCCTTCCGTCGGAACGGACCTGTCTGGAATGTCACAACAGCGACCACGACGACGACTTCGTGTACGCGCGGGATTATCAGCTCGTGCGGCACTGATGAGAGTTCCCGGGCAGGAGTGGCGTGCCCGATATTGCCTCTGTTGCCGCGGCGAAGGAGTGACCCGAATCACGACCATCCGAGTAGTACTGGAAGACGACCATGAAATGCTGCGGGAAACCGTCAGGGAGTTCCTTGCCGGGCAGGACGGCATGGAGGTGGTGGGAGAGGCGGTCGACGACATCGAAGAAACGCCCTGATCGCGAGACCGGGCAGCAAACTGACCAATCCGGAGATCTCCTTTCCAACAGGCTCCTCCGCCGGGTAGTGTCTTCATAAACCCGGGCGGTGCTGCCATTTCTCAGGGTTGCGGCTGCCTCCTTCTCTCCAGTTGCCGTTGCCCGCCTTATCTTTTCGGCTCGCTTGCGCCTTGCTGCCGGCCCGATTGCTTCCCCCGCGCCGTTGTCGCGACTTTCACCGCCCGCAGCGGTTGCCCCGAATCAGCCCCACCATCCAACAGGAATACCGCATGACCGCCACACCTGTCTGCACCCGCCCCGCCAGGACGGCCTACCGCCTCGAGGGATTCGCCGCCGAGTACCTCGCCAACGTCACCGAGCAGTGGGTGAAGCCGGCCCCGGCGGCCAACCCGGCGATGCTCGACATGTTCCGGGACCGCGACCGCTACCCGCTGCGCGACATGGTCCCCTGGGCCGGGGAGTTCGCCGGCAAGTACCTGACCAGCTCGGTGCAGATCCTGCGGCTCACCGGGGAGAGCGGCCTGCGCCGCCACCTCGGGCGCTTCGCCTCGGAGCTGGCATCGCTGCAGGCGGAGGACGGGTACCTCGGCCCCTGGCCGCGCGCCTTCCGGCTGACCGGAAAGGCCCCGAACCGCCGCGGCATGAGAACGTGGGACGCCTGGGGCCACTACCACGCCATGCTCGGGCTGCTGCTCTGGCACGAGGAGAGCGGCAGCGGCCAGGCCCTCGAGTGCGCCCGGGACATCGGCGACCTGGTCTGCGGCAAGTTCCTCGGCCGCAAGGGGCGCGGCAGGCGCCTCGTCGACACCGGCAGCAGCGAGATGAACCTCGCCGTCATCCACTCCCTCTGCCTGCTCTACCGCAAGATCCCCGAGCAGCGCTACCTCGACATGGCCCTGCAGATCGCCGGCGAGTTCGGCGCCAGAGGGCCGGACGGCCCCGCCGGGGACTACCTGCGCACCGCCCTGGCCGGAGAGGAGTTCTACGCCACCCCGAAGCCGCGCTGGGAGAGCCTGCATCCGATCATGGGCATGGCCGAGCTCTACTGGCTCACCGGGGAGGAGGATTTCCGCACCGCCTTCGAGCACATCTGGTGGAGCATCGTCAAGCTCGACCGCCACAACAACGGCGGCTTCACTTCCGGGGAGAAGGCGCAGGGCAACCCCTACCACCGGGCCGCCATCGAGACCTGCTGCACGGTCGCCTGGCTGGCGATGAGCGTCGAGATGCTGCGCGTGACCGGCAGCTCCGTCGTCGCCGACGAGATCGAGCTGGCGACGCTGAACTCCGGCTTCGGCCTGCACTCCCGCTCCGGCCGCTGGGTGACCTACAACACCCCGATGGACGGGGTGCGCAACGCCAGCGCCCACGACATCGTCTTCCAGGCGCGCGCCGGCAGCCCGGAGCTCAACTGCTGCAGCGTCAACGGCCCGCGGGCGCTGGGCATGATCGGCGACTGGGCGCTGATGAGGGAGCGGGGAGGGCTGATCCTCAACTGGTACGGCCCCGGGTCGATGACGGTTCGGGCCGGCGGCACCTCCGTGGATTTGAAGCAGGAGACGGAGTACCCGCGACAGGGCTCGGTGCGGCTTCGGGTCAGCCCCGCAAGGGCGGCGGAGTTCGCCCTCAAGCTGCGCATTCCCCACTGGTCGAAGCAGACCTCCCTGCGCGTCAACGGCGAGCCGGTTGCCGCCGAAGCCGGCTCCTACGCGGAGATCCGCCGCACCTGGAGGCGGGGGGACCGGGTCGACCTCGACCTCGACTTCTCCCTCCATTTCTGGCGCGGCGAGAAGCAGTGCCGCGGCAAGACCTCATTGTACCGGGGACCGGTCCTGCTTGCATACGACCGCCGCCTCAACAGCCTCGACCCGGCCGGGCTTCCCGAGCTCGACGCCGAGGAGACGCACCCGGAGCTGGCCGAAATCGACGGGTCGGACCCGGTCGTCGCCGTCGACATGGAAGGGGCCGGGGGAGGCAGGGTGCGCCTGTGCGACTTCGCCAGCGCCGGGGAAGGGGGCTCCCCCTACCTGTCCTGGCTGCGGGTCCGCAACAGCAGCAAAACTCCATTTTCGAAAGACAACCCGTTGCGCAGCGGTAAAAGCGCGCTAACCAGCAAGGAGGCATGAAGTGGCAAAGTATCGCGTAGGGGTCATCGCCAGCGGACGCATCGCCCGCGAGCACGGCCGCGGCTGGACCCGGTGTGAACGGACCGAGATCGTCGCCATCGCCGACTCCCACCCGGAAGCCCTGGCCAGCTACGCCGGGGACTTCGGGGTGGAATCGACCTACCCCGACTACCGCGAGATGATGGCCAAGGAGGAGCTCGACATCGTCAGCGTCTGCTCCTGGGACCCGCAGCACGCCGAGATGACGATCGCCGCGGCGGCCGGCAAGCCGAAGGCGGTGGTGTGCGAGAAGCCGATGGCGACCTCCCTCGGCGAGGGGGAGGCGATGATCATCGCCTGCGAGCGCAACAACGTGAAGCTGGCCATCGGCCACCAGCGCCGCTTCTACTCCTCCTGGAACGAGGCGGCCCGGCTGATCGCCGACGGCGCCATCGGCGAGGTGGAGCGGCTGTGGACGGGTGTGCGCGCCGGCATGATGAACACCGGCACCCACGGCATCGACTGCCAGTTCTGCCTGCTCGGCGACCCGAAGGCGCTGTGGGTCATGGGAGGGGTGGAGCGCAAGACCGACCACCACATCTTCGGCCACCGGGTCGAGGACCGCTGCTGCGGCCTGATCGGGTACGAGGGCGGCGCCACCGGGGTGATCGAGAACGAGCTCAGCGGCAACTACAATGTCGGAGCCACGGTCTACGGCACCGACGGCATGATGGTGGTCGACGACAACAGCCTGAAGTACATGACCGCCAGGGCCGCGGGGTGGCAGGAGTTCGATCCGGTGGAAGAGGCGCGAGGCGGCTACGGGGACGCCTTCACCGACCAGGCCAACGGCATCGTCGACTGGATCGAGGGCAAGGTCGAGAGCTACCGCAACACCGGGGAGGTCGGCAAGGCGACGCTCGAGGTGATGATGGCGGTGTACGAGTCGGCGCGCATGCACGAACGCGTCGACCTGCCCCTGAAGACCCGCGACAACCCGCTGGACGTCGCCGTGGAAGAGGGGAGGATCCCGGTGGAGCGGCCCGGAATATGGGACGAGCGCTCCTTCCTGGTGCGCGGCGAGAGCATGACCTGGATCGCCGATCAGCGCGCGGGGAACTGACCCCGCCATGGAACCGGTACGGACTGCGCTGGTCGGATGCGGCGGCATGTCCTCCGCCCACGTGAGCGGGCTCGAGGAGCTGCGCGGGGCTGACCGCCGCCCCCTCGAAATCGTCGCCGTCTGCGACCCGGACACCGACCGCGCCCGGCAGCGGGCGGCCCAGGTGGCGGAGGTCCAGGGCACGGAGCCGGCCCTGTTCGAGCGGCTCGAGTACCTGCTGGGGAGCGGCCCGGAGCTCGAGGCCGTCGACATCTGCACCCTGCACTCCGCCCACCACGAGGTCGCCGTCCCCTGCCTCGAAGCCGGCCTCGCCGTCCTCATCGAGAAGCCGCTGGGGGTGACGATGCGGGCGGCGCGCCGCATCCTCGACGCGGCTACCCGCAGCCGCAGCCTGCTCGCGGTTGCCGAGCAGTACCGCCGCTCTCCCGAAGAGAGGGCGCGCAACTGGGCGGTCCGCAGCGGCCGCATCGGCAGGCCGCGCACCTTCTACTGGCAGGACGTGTCCGAGTCGCTGGGAAAGTGGGGGTGGCGCAGCTTCCGGCAGCACTCCGGGGGCGGCTGGGTGCTCGACGGCGGCGTCCACTTCGCCGACATGTTCCGCTACCACCTCGGCCTGCAGCCGCGCGAGGTGTACGCAGTGACCCGGCAGTTCGAGCCGTTCCGCTACGACGACGTGGCCGCGCGCTCAGGCACCTGGGCGGTCGACGTCGAGGACTCGTCGCACGCCCTGGTCTCCTTCGAGGACGACGTCGTGGTCCAGTGGACGTGGCAGGGGTCTGCCCCGGGGCAGGGGTTTCGGAGCCGCGTTCTCTACGGCAGCGAGGGCTGCATCGACTGGGGGACCGGCCTGTGGCCCCGCCAGGGCGAGCACCTGTCGAACGAGGAGCTCGTCGCCGAATTCCGCTCCGGCCTCGACGAAGAGGCGGAAGAGCGGCTGTTCCCCGGGGGAGTGACCAGTCCGGTCGCCGTCGAGCTGGTGGATTTCGCCCGCGCCGTGCGCAGCGGGGGCCGGCCCGAGGTCGACGGCATGGAGGGGTTCGAGGCGCAGGCGATCTGCGTAGCGGTGTACGAGTCGGGATGGCACGGCCGCCCGGTGACCCTGCGGGAGATCGAACGCTGCGAGCTCGAGGGGTACCAGGCCGGGATCAACGCCGACCTCGGCATCCAGTAGATCCGGGGTCCCGCGTTTGCGACGGGACCGGAGGAAGGCGCGGGCAGCGGGCAGGGGCGCCGGGGCTGCACGGTTCGCAGGGCACCTGAGAACCGTTGTTCCCGGGGCAGGCACTGCGACCTGGTTCAGGCAATGGTGCGCGCCGGGGGATCCGGCGCCGCTGCAAAAGGAGTCGGAAAAATGAAATACCGCTTCGCCGAGATGATCTGGTACGAGATCCGGGACGCGGCGGCCCAGGACCGCGTCGCGGTGCTGCCGGTCGCCACCTACGAGGACCACGGGCCGCACCTGCCGGTCGACACCGACGTGGTGCTGTGCACGGGGATCTGCGAGAGGGCGGTGGCCCGTATCCCGGAGGAGGCGGTGCTGGTTCCGTCCGTGCCCCACGGGTACAGCCCCCACCACATGGACTTCCACGGCACCCTGACCATCGGCTGGGACACCTTCATCCGCTACGTGAAGGACGTCTGCTGCTCGCTGGCCCACCACGGCTTCAAGCGCATCCTCGTCGTCAACGGCCACGGCAGCAACACCTCCCCCCTCGACCTGGCTGCGCGGCTGTCGGTGATCGAGTACGGCGGCGGCATCCTGTGCGCCTCGGTCAACCACTGGGACGTGCGCAGGGTCAAGGAGGAAGGGGAGAAGATCCGCGACTCCGACTACGGCGGCACCTCCCACGCCGGCGAGTACGAGACCTCCCTGTACCTGGCGCTGAAGCCGGACCTCGTCGACATGAGCAGGGCGGTCGACGAGCGCTCGCCCCTGTCGCCGAGCTTCCGCACCGACCTGATCTCGGGCAGGCACCCCGAGGGCTCGGCGGCGCGGCTGATCCCGTACTGGAGCCAGCAGACCGCCAGCGGCGTCATGGGGGACGCCACCAAAGCCTCCGTCGAGAAGGGGGAGAGGTTCCTCGCCGCGGCAGTCGACGGCCTCGTCGAGCTGATCCGCGAGCTGAAACAACAGGAGATCCCGCCGAGGCGGGACCAGCATTAATCCAGCATCGGAAGGGAAAGAGATTTGGAGACTACAGCAGCCCCGGAAACGGGGGAACGCATCTTCCACCGGACGCTGAAGGAGTCCTGGCCGGTGGTTTCGCACGGCGAGGGGGTGTACCTCGTCGACACCGAAGGCCGGCGCTATCTCGACGCCTGCGCCGGCGTGCACGTGATCAGCATCGGCCACGGGGTCCAGGAGGTCGCCGACGCCATGCGCGAGCAGGCGGGCAAGGTCTGCTTCACCTACTCGCAGTTCCTCACCGAACCGCAGATCGAGCTCGCCGAGAGGATCGCCGCCATCGCCCCCGGGGACCTCAACCGCGTCTTCTTCACCTCGGGCGGCTCCGAGGCGACCGAGTCGGCGATGAAGATGGCGCGCAAGTACCACGTCGAGACCGGCAACCCGGGAAAGTTCCGCGTCATCAGCCGCTGGCAGAGCTGGCACGGCAACACCGTCGGGGCGATGTCGATGTCGGGGCGCACCAGCTGGCGCGCCGACTACGGCCCCTACCTGATGGACTTCCCGCACCTGCCGCCGCCGATCCCCTACCGCTGCGACAAAGGCGGCGAGTGCGGCGAGTGTGCGCTCAGCTCCCCCGACGCCCTGGAGCGGGTCATCCTCCAGGAGGGGGCCCACAACATCTCCGCCTTCATCGCCGAGCCGATCCTCGGCACGTCCGCCGCAGGGGCGGCGCCGCCCCCCGACTACTTCCCGCGGGTGCGCGAGATCTGCGACCGTTACGGCGTCCTGTTCATCGTCGACGAGGTGGTCACCGGCTTCGGCCGCACCGGCCTCAACTTCGGCATCGAGCACTGGCAGGGGGTGGTGCCCGACATCCTGACCACCGGCAAGGGGCTGAGCAGCGGCTACACCCCGATCGCCGCGACCGTAGCGACGGAGGAGATCTACGAGGCCATCTACAGCAGGAGCCGGGCCTTCGTGCACGGCCACACCTACGGCGGCAACCCGCTCTCCTGCGCCACGGCGCTGGCGGTGCAGAAGTACATCGACGACCACGGCCTGGTGCGGCGGTGCGCGGAGATGGGGGATTTGATGTTCGAGCTGCTGAAAGAGGGGTTCGACCTGCCGATCGTCGGCGAGGTGCGCGGCGGCCGCGGGCTGCTGGCCGGGGTCGAGTTCGTGCGCGACAAGGAGCTGCGCACTCCGTTCGATCCGGCCGAGGGAGTCACCGCGGCGGTGGTGAAGGCGGCCTTCGACAAGGGGGTGCTCATCATGCCGGGAGCGCCCGGCATCATCGACGGCGTCAACGGCGACCACATTGCCGTCAGCCCGCCGTTCACCATCGAGGAGGCCGAGGTGCGGCGCTCGGTCGAGGCCGTGCTCGAGAGCATCGACGAGGTGGGACGGCAGCTGGGGTACTGAGCAGAGTTCACGCGGGGGGCCCGGCCTTCATCGAACGGGGTCGGTCGAGGCCGTTGCGAAACCACTGAGGACCGGACGGCAGCGAGCCGGTCCGGCCGGAAGCTGCCGTCACAAGCACATTAACCGAAAAGGGATTTCAGATGACCAAGCGCCTGGTCTACTTCAACGGCGACTTCGTCCCCGAAGACGAAGCGCGCATCTCCATATTCGACTCGGCCCTGATGTTCGGGGACATGGTGTTCGAGATGACGCGGACCTTCAACCAGGAGCCCTATCGGCTGCGCCACCACCTCGAGCGCCTCTACGAATCGATCAAGTACGCCGGGATCGACCTCGACATGACCATCGACGGGATGGAGGAGGCGACCTTCGCGACCATCGAGAAGAACCGCGAGGCCCTCGGCGGCTACGACTTCCAGATCATGCACGACGTCACCCGCGGGGTCCTCGGGCTCTACGCCGAGCTGGTGCGCGAGGGGGAGACGCCGATCGTCACCATCAACGTCATCCCGCTGGTCCGGCACATCGGGGGGATGGCCGCCAAGTTCGACACCGGCGCCCACTTCGCGATCCCGCGGCAACAGTCGGTGCCGGCCCGCTACATCGACCCCAAGGCCAAGAACCGCAGCCGCATTTTCTACAAGATCGCCGATACCCAGGTGGCGCGGATGGAAGAGGGGGCCATGGCCCTGCTCACCGACGAGCGCGGCTTCGTCACCGAGGGCACGGGGAACAACTTCTTCATGGTCAGGGACGGCCGCATCCTGACCCCCAAACCGCACGACATCCTGCGCGGCGTTTCCCGCGGCGCCTGCATGGAGCTGGCCGAGAAGCTCGGAAACCCGGTGATCGAGGCCGACATCGAACCCTACGACGTGCGCGCCGCCGACGAGGCCTGGTTCACGAGCACCACCATCTGCATGGTGCCGATCACCCGCTTCGATTTTCGCCCCGTGGGGGACGGCAAGCCAGGTCCGGTTTACAAACAGCTGCTCGATGCCTGGTCGCGGGAGGTGGGGGTCGACATCGCCGGGCAGGCGCGCGAGTACTCGGAGTTGGCCGAGACCTGGAAGCCCTGACGGGAAGCCCTTGCGCGAGGCTGCAAATTCCGCAGCAAGTTTCGAGACCAAGAATCATTCTGATCGACGGATCCCAAGCATAACTTCCGAAGCCAGAGACAAGAGCACATGAGACTCAAGGACAGGATCGCCGTCATTACCGGGGGCGGCCAGGGCATCGGCCGCGGCATCGCCATGCTGTTCGCCGGGCACGGGGCGAGGCTCGCCATCGCGGCGCGCTCCGCCGAGAAGCTGGAACGGGTGAAATCCGAAATCGAAGAGGCGGGCGGCGAGGTCCTGGCGGTCCCGACCGATGTCGGGGTGCGCGGGCAGATGGAGGGCCTGTTCGACGCCGTGAAAGAGCGCTTCGGCGGCCTCGACATCCTCGTCAACAACGCCGGCATCGGCATCGGCGATCCGGTCGAGCAGGTGAAGGACGAGGACTACGACCGCCTGATGGACACCAACCTGCGCGGCATGCACCTCGGCTGTCAGCTGGCGGTCCCCCTGATGAAGGCGCGGGGCCGGGGGGCGATCGTCAACGTCGCCTCCGTCCACGGGATCGAGGGCAGTCCGGGCGCCACGGTGTACGCCACCACAAAGGCCGGAATCATCGGCGGCACCCGGGCCCTGGCCGCGGAGCTGGCCCCTTTCAACATCCGCGTCAACGTCATCAGTCCCGGGGCCATCTACCTCGGCGGCGACCGCGACCTGGTTCCGGAAAACCTCAAGCCCGAAGCCCGGGCCGAGTTCGTCGAGCGCTTCGGGGACCGCAGCCGCATCGAGCACTGGAGTTTCCAGCCCCTGGAGAGGGTCGGCGAACCGGTCGACATCGCCTACCTCGCGGTCTACCTCGCCTCCGACGAATCCCGTTTTGTCACCGGCCAGGAGATCACCGTGGACGGCGGATTGACCACCTGCCTGGCGATCTGCCCCCGGGACGATCTGCGGGAGAAGCGCGACCGGGCATTTCGCGAGATGGAGGCGTTCATCGCCGCCAACTCGGTGGAATAGTAGGGGCGCTCCGGCCGTCCGGGCGGTTGGTTTCGCGGTGCGAACCGCCGGGCATCGAGGTCGGACAGTTGCATCGGGTCCTCTTGCGGGCGGGACGGGATTGGGCTTGCTTTAACATAAGCGGCTTATGATAAGGATATGTTGACAATGGATACCCCTTCAACAAACGTGAGCGCCTGGCTGGCGGAGATCGGGCGCAAAGGCGGCAGGAAGAGCCGCCGGCACCTGTCCTCGGAGGATGCCCTCGACATGGTCCGGGTCCGCGAAGCCCGCCGCGCCTTCCGCGACTTCCACGCGCAATGCTTCTGGTACATGCCATCCGACTTGAAGGTCACCCTGGAGGACGTACCCGAGGTTGCCCGCGGCCTGCGGCAGCACGGTGGCCGCCGGGGTTTCCTTCTCGCGGCAAGACTGTGCCCCTGACCCCGATCCAGACGCGGGCGCTCAGGACCATCGCCGCGAACCGCAGTCCCGACAGCTACCTGGCCGGGGCCACGGTCCTCCATCGGGAACGGGATACGCCCCGCTTCTCCGGGGATCTCGACCTGTTCCACGACCTCGCCGACAGCGTGGCCCTGTGCGCGGAAGCGGATGCAACGACCTTGCGCGAGGCGGGTTTCGAGCTGAAGTGGCTGCTGCGCACCCCGGCCTTCTACCGCGCGGTCCTGTCGGCGGAAGGGGAGCAGCTGCGGATCGAGTGGGCGCAGGACAGCGCCTTCCGCTTCTTCCCGGTTGTGGAAGACGTCCAGTGCGGGTACCGCCTGCACCATGCCGACGCCGCGGTCAACAAGGTTCTGGCCCTGGCGGGCAGGCAGGAGATCCGCGACTTCGTCGACATCCTTCACCTCCACGGCTCCTACCTGCACCTCGGCTCGCTGGCCTGGGCCGCCTGCGGAAAGGACCCTGGGTTCACTCCCGGGTTCCTGCTCGAGCACGCGGGGCGCCACGCGGCCTACGCCCAGGCCGACCTCGATCGCCTGGACCTGCGGGAGCCCCTCGATCTGGGGATCCTGAAAAGGAAGTGGCTGAATGCCCTCGAAGAGGCCCGCGAACTGGTGGATTCCCTGCCTCCCGGGGAGGTGGGGATGCTTTATCTCGACGGGGAGAAACCGGTGACGCCCGATCCGCAGTCGGACGGTTTCGGGGACCTGGTTCGCCACGAGGGCAGCATCCGGGGCGCCTGGCCGGTCGTGGGCTGAGGGCAGTCCCGCCCCATGGACATCCGTTTGGCATTTTCCGGGGGGCGAACGCAACGATGATGTCAGCGGGGCGCGGGTGGCCAACCCCGGGCCCCTGCCGGGAGGAGCATGATGCCCCACACCTTCGATTTCGCCGGTCTGACACTGACCGTATCGATCGAAACGGATCCCCCCGTCGAGGGGTTCGACCCGGTCTCCCCGGGGCAGGGAGCAGGCGGCCTCTACGAGTGGGGAACCGAGGTCGCCGCCCCCGATGCGGACAGCCGGCTCCTGGGCTGGTCGCTGCGCCGCCGCGACGGCGCCCCCTTCGAGGTCGTGGACTGCACCGTCTCGACCGGGGTGCCGGCGGTCGACCTGCACCGCGTGTTCGTGCCGGCCCTCCACGAGGCGATCGGCAAGACCGACCTGATCAGCCTGCCCTGGGGGGTGGAGGAGCGCACCTTCGCCACCTGGTCCTTCCCCTTCATCGCCCTGCTCAACCGCGACGACGCCAACCGCTTCTGCATCGGCTTCATGGACCACGTCCGCGTTGCCGACATCCGCCAGAGCTGCTACGACGAGGACTCGGCGGTGGAGCTGAAGCGCCCTTCCTTCAGCACCTCCGAGTGGCGGGACGGCATCTACCTGTCTCGTGTCCCGCGCCACCTCTTCGACGCGGTGCGCGCCTTCGCCCGCGAGCACGACCGCTTCCACCGCGTGCGGATCGCCGGGGCACCGGCGGCGGCCTGGGACCCGGTCTGGTGCTCCTGGTACGGGATCAAGGGGAACGTCGACGCCGCCTACATCCTCGGCATGGCGCCGCTGCTGAGGGACTGGGGGTTCGGGTCGATCATCGTCGACGACGGCTGGTTCGTGCGCGACCATTTCGACGAGGAGACCGGCCACTACATTGCCGACGAGAGCAAGTTCCCCGACATGGGCGGGCTCGCCCGCCAGGTGCAGGAGGCCGGCCTGAAAATCCTGCTCTGGTGCGCGCCGGTCTTCCGCCTCGGCGAGATCGCCGGGGAGCCGTTCGTGGCCGGGCACCTGTTTCACCCGCAGGGGCAGGAGAACCCCGAGCAGTTCCTCTGCCCGCGCAGCCCGCGGGTGCGCGCCTATGCCGCCCGCATGGTCGGGCACCTGCTGCGCACCTACCCGGTCGACGGCCTCAAGACCGACTTCATCGATCCCCTGATGGAGCGCGCCGCCCTGCCCTGCCAGGGGGCGCACGCCCACGACATCGAGGAGTATGGCGAAGCGGTGCGGGAGCTGCTCGCGGGGATACACCGCTCGATCACGGCGGTGCGCCCCGACGCCCTGATCGAGTTCCGCATGAACTACTCGACCCTGGCGACGCGCCCCTTCGCCACCAGCCACCGCGCCCAGGACGCCCCCTTCGACGGCGACCACATCCGCCGCATGTGCACCCGCCTGAGGAGCTGTATCCTCGATCCCGGGGCCGGCCGCGAAGGCAACGTCGCCCCGCACACCGACCCCGCCTACTGGCTGCCGCAGGAGCCGGTGGAGAACGTCGCCCGCTTCATGGCCAGCCTGGTCACCAGCGCCGTCCCCATGCTGTCGATGGACCTGCGCGCCCTTCCTCGGGAGCACCGGCGCGCGGTTCGCGCCTGGCTCGGGTGGTACCGCGAGCACCGGGACCTGCTGCTGTTCGGCCGCCACCGGGTTCTGGGGGCCGATGCCCACCACTCGCTGTTCTCCATCTGCAAGGGGGAAGAGGGGGTGTGGGGGATCTTCACGCCGGATGCACCCGGGGTTTTCGAGCTGCCGCCGCAGGTGCGGCGCCTGTGGATACTCAACGGCAGCAGCCGGACCCGGCTCTGCTGCCGGCTGGAGGGGTGGCAGGCCGGGCGGCTGAAGGCGGGGGTTCGAGACCGCTTCCTCGAGGAGCGGCGGAGCCTGCAGCTTCCCGTCGACAAAGGCGCCGCCAGCCTCGACATCGAGGTCGAGATCGGCGGCGCCCTCGAGCTGACCGCCTCACCTGTGCAGAACGGACGAGCCGCCTGAGCGCATGAAAGCGGCGGGGAACGAACCTTCGACCCTTCCCCTTCCGGCTGCTGACGATGCGAGGTGGGCCCCGGAGTCGCCGGGGGCACTGACTGTCGGAGTCGTCCCGATCAGGTTGTATTTTGCCCGATGTTCCGCACGACCCTGGGACGACTGCCACGGCACCAACTGAAAGGATCGATTCCATGAGCACGACAGATGGACTTTTCGAGACCGATGTCTTCGTCGACGGGGAGGAAGGGTTCGATGAGTATGGAGTCCCCTCCATCGTCACCAGCAGGAAGGGGACGCTCCTCGCCTTCTGCGAGTCGGCGTGGCGGGAGAACCGCAAGACCCCGCAGGAGCGCTACACCTCCCACATCGTCCTCAAGCGCAGCTTCGACAACGGCCGCACCTGGGGCGGCCTGCAGCTGCTGGCCGAGTCCCCGCGGGGGAAGCAGATCACCAACCCCTGCGCCGTCGTCGACCGGGTCTCCGGGGCCATCTGGCTGACCTACAACCACCAGGAGCGGGAGAAGGTCCGCGACGGGGTGTTCGCAAACGACAACCAGGTCAAGGCCATCCACAGCGACTACCACGACGACGGGGCCACCTGGTCGCCGCCGCGCGACATCACCGAGCAGGTGAGGCGCCCCGGCTGGGGGTTCTACGCCTGCGGTCCCGGGGCGGGAATCCAGAAGCAGCGGGAGCCGCACAAGGGCCGCATCCTCATCCCCTGCGACCACAGCGAGCGGGTCGAGCCCTTCCTCGACTACTTCGAGCACGGCGGCATCCACCACGCCCAGCACTCGCACGTCTTCTACAGCGACGACCGCGGGGAGACCTGGAAGGTCGGCGGCAGCCTGCCCCCCGACACCGACGAGTGCCACGTGGTCGAGCTCGAGGACGGCTCGCTGCAGCTCAACATGCGGCAGTACACCGGGCCCAAGTGCCGCGGCATGGCGCACAGCGGCGACGGCGGCGACACCTGGTCGGAGATGGTCTGCAACGAGGAGCTCGTCGACTCGCACTGCCAGGGCTGCTCGATCCGCTACTCCTTCGCACAAGACGGCGGCAGGAGCCGCATCCTGTTCTCCAACCCGGCGAGCACGGCGCGCGAAAGGATGACGGTCAAGCTCAGCTACGACGAGGGGAAGACGTGGCCGGTCGCCAGGCTGATCTACGAGGGGCCGGTGGCCTACTCCTGCCTGACCGTGCTGGCCAACAACGAGATCGGACTGCTCTACTGGTTGTGGATGGGGCCGCGGACGATCTTCGCCCGCTTCTCGCTCGACTGGCTGACCGACGGCGAGGACGGTGTTTAGCCAGCGAGGGCAAAGGCCGGGGCCGTTCCTGACTGTCCGGTAAAGGGGAGGGCCCTGCCCGGCTTGGGGAGCGGCCGCAGCCTGAGGGCGCTTCGGAAAAGCGACCGATATCGCCTGCCCGGGATTGCAGGTGAACGTCGCCTGCACGGACTGGGGCGGTTCGCAGCCGGCGAAGCCCGCGGCTCAGTAGGCGACCGAAACCAGCCGGCCGGCCTGGTTCCGCCCGGTGTCTGCGTCGACCTCCACCTGCAGGAGGTAGAGCCCGGGAGGCATTAGCCCCCTCTCCCCGGAGCCGTCCCATTCGACCCGGAACAGCCCGCTGACCGGGCCGGCGCCGACGCCGATCTCACCCACCTTCCGCCCCGACAGCTCGTAGATCCCGATGGCCGCGGGGACTTCACCGGTCAGGTTGAGCAGTTGGTACTCGATCTCGACGCGGTCGTTGGCGCCGTCGCCGTTGGGGGTGACCACGGGGGAGGAGAGGCGAAGGTTGCGAATCGGGTCCTCGGGAATCGAGGTCAGGGCGACCCGCAGGCGTTTGCCGTCGCTGTTTTCGTCGGCCTCCCCCTCGACCACCGGCTGGGGCACCTCGAAGGGGAGCTCGCTGTCGGAGAGCCGCGGGATGAAGGGGGTTCCGTACTCGAACACCCGCGCCTCGAAGGTCAGCTCGATCAGCTCGCCTGTGCTCCCGGGGTCGACGCGGGGAACTTTCACCGCGAAGCCTTCCCCGTCCATGCGCGTCACTTCGATGTCGATCTCCGCTCCGCCGATGCGGGCGACCGGGTCGACGCCGGAGACCTGCGCCGGGGTGTCGATGGCGATCAGGTCGAAGCCGTTGTCCCCCGGCTCGAGGTGGGGGCGCAGGCGGCAGGTGAAGGTGGTGAGCTCCCCGGCCGCGGCGGTGTTGGGGTTGATCTCGGCGGCGGCCCCCGTGACCAGGGGAGGAGAGGCGGCGAACTGCAGGTAGTCGACCTCGCTGCCCGACTCCGGTGTCGAGTGGAAGGCGACGTCGAACTGCACGAAACGCCGCGGCCTGCCGGCGTGGGCGGTGCCGCTTCCCGCGGTGAAATCGTAAGGGGTGTTCCAGGTAAGCCAGTTGTCCTTGTCGTGGCGGATGTCCCCCTGCTCGGGGATTTCGAGGCGCCGGTACTGGGCCTTGGTCAGCGGCGTCCCGGTTTCGGAGAACGGCACCTGCTCGCCCCCGCGGAAGGTGTAGCGCCAGTAGACCTCGGGCTGGTCGTCGTCGCCGCTGCGCATGGTGATGTCGACGCGGGTCCCGACCTCTTCTCCCTGCCTTCCGGACCAGGTCAGGTCGCCGATGCTGAGCACCTCCCCGAGGTCGATGACGTTGGAGGTGTACCTGGAGAAGGGGACGAACCCGCTGCCGTAGATCTCGAACTCGGCGATCTCCCAGTCCACCCCTTCCTGGGCGAAGATGCGGAAGAGCAGGCGCCGCGTCGGCACCGAGGGGAAGTCGAGGTCGATGAGCTTGCCCCCGGTACCCTCGTGGATGACGTCGAAGTCGTGGCGCCGCGACGGGTGGGTCTTGTTGTTGTACTGCAGGGTGTAGGGACGCGTCCCTGCCTTGGCGGGGTCGCCGTCGCTGACGGCGATCAGGAACCGCGGCACCGGGTCGATGCCGCCGGAGCGGCAGACCGTGAGGGTTTCGGCCATGCCGAAGCCGCAGGTGACGAGGTTGCCGTCGTCAGGGCGGGTGAAGAAACGGACGCGGCGGAGATGGATCTGCCGCTGCAGGTCGAACATGTAGATCATGCTGTTGTGATCGGTGTAGTAGGACTCGCTGTCCTCGTCGGCCATGCGCACCGAAAAGCGCACGTCCATCCATCCGGGCACCCGTTCCGGAATCGCCCAGTCTCCTCCCGCCAGGAAGACCAGGTTGCCCTGCAGCATGGTGGGGGACAGGTTCACCCCGGGGTCGCTCACCTCCGGTGTAATCAACTCCGGCCGGCGGTCGAGGCTGATTTCGTCGCCGAAGCGGTTGGCGTCCGGCTCTTCCCAGGAGAGCTGGACGAACTCGAAGGGAACTTCCAGCTCCGGCTCCGGCAGACCCTCGCCCCCCACGCGGAACAGGGTCAGCGCCCCGCTCGCCGAGGCCGTGCAGGCGACCGCGGTCCAGGCAGCCAGCCATTGCATGCGCTTCATCGATACGGCCTCCGCTTATCTCACGCGTTCGTACTTGGTCAGCCGGTTCGGGGTCCAGGGGACCTCGCACATGTAGATGTCGCCGCGCGAGTCGACCCAGATGCCGTGCGGGGCGTCGACGATCTGCCCCGGCTCTTCCCCTTCCTCGCCCCACTGGCAGATGATGGCACCCCCGAGGTCGAGGATGCTGATCCGCTTCTCCGATTCGGCGAGGTAGACGGTGTCGTCGCCGTCGATGAAGAGATCGTTGCCCGGAAACAGGTGGGTCCAGGCCTCCAGGAAACCGCCTTCGGCGTCGAATATCTGGACGCGGGAGTTGCTGCGGTCGAGGACGAGGACGCGGTCGTTCCTGTCGACGCGGACGCAGTGCGGGGTGTCGAACTGACCCGGCCCGGTGCCGTCGCCGCCCCAGGTGCACAGAAGCTCGCCGGCGCTGGAGAACCGGTGCACGTAGTTCTGCCGGTACCCGTCGGTGACGTAGAGGTCGTTGTGGTTGCCGGGCACCATCCAGGTGGGGGAGTTGAACGGCTTGCCCGGCTCTCCGGGCTCGCCGGGGGTGCCCAGGGTCCGCAGCAGCTCCCCCTGAAGGGTGTGGATGGTGGCGGTGTGCAGGGTGCAGTCGGTGATGTAGACGCGGCCCCCCCCGATCCATATCGAGTGGGGGACCTTGAAGAAATCCTGGCCCCAGGTGGCCAGCAGCCTGCCGTTCCGGTCGAGGACGACGATGGCGGGGTTCGGCTCGCGGTCGATGACGTAGACGTTGTCCTCGGAGTCGGTGGCCATCGACGAGACGATGCCGAAGTCCCAGCCTTCGGGTCCGCGGCCCCAGCCTTCGACCGCCCTGTAGGTGTGATCGCCGGATCCGAACGTTTTCAAACCTGTGTTCCTTTTCGATTTCTTTTGCGAAAGATGGGCGGCGGAACAGCCGGGTTTTCAGCCCGGCGCCGCTGAAGTTTCGGGCAACCCCGGCAAGTTGGTAGCGCCCCCGATAGCTGTCAAGAACGGATCGCCCCATGCCTGCACCGCGTAGACGGTGAAATCCGGGGGGCGTAGGTTACCCCGCCACCGACAGGAGGGGAGCATGGCCCGGATAACCGAGATCGAAGCCTTCGAAATCTACCCGGAATACCAGGACTTCAACGGCCTCTACCTCGCGCGCACCCACGGCCGCCAGACCCAGGGACGCGTCGTCTTCATCGTCCGCACCGACGACGGCCTGGAGGGCCTGGGGGAGCAGTGGGGCCTGGGCGCCGACGTCGAGGCGCTGCGCCGGCGCTACGTCGGCACCGACCCGTTCGACTGGATCAACTCACAGGTCGACCTGCCGATCTGCATGGCCGCCTACGACCTGATGGGGAAGATGCTGGGGGTGCCGGCCTGGAAGCTGATCGGGCCGAAGGTGCGGTCCTGGGTGCCGGTGGCGGCCTGGACGGTTGCCCGGCCCCCGGCGGACATGGCCGAGGAGGTGCGCCGCGCCGCGGCCGCGGGCTACCGCTGGATCAAGTTCCACCTCGACCAGGTGCAGAACATCCTCGACCAGACCGCGGCCATGCAGGAGGCCGCCCCGGAAGGGTTCCGCGTTCACTACGACTTCAACGCCAACCTCTCCTTCTACACCATCTGCCCGATCCTGCTCGAGCTGGAGCGCTTCCCGGTGGCCGGCCGCATCGAGGACCCGATGGATCCCGGGGACGAGGACGGCTACCGACTGCTCAAGGAGAAGTGCAAGCTGCCGATCATCACCCACCACGGGCCCGCCGAGTTCATGGTCAGGAGGATCTGCGACGGCTTCATGAGCGGCCACGCCCCGGTCGGGAGCGCGGCCAAACTCGCGGCGGTGGCCGAGATGACGCGCACGCCGCTGATGCTGCAGAACGCCGGCGGCGTAATCAACCAGGCCTTCCTCGCCCACCAGGCCGCGGTCTTTCCCGCGGCGACCATCGACCACGTCGACATCTGCCACCTTTGGAAGGAGGACGTCACCGCCGAAGAGATGCCGGTGGTCGGCGGAACCGTGCAGGTGCCGGAAGGGCCGGGTCTCGGGGTCACTCTCGACCGGGAAAGGCTGGAGAAGTGCGCCTCGCAGCAGCCGATGGACAGGGGGCGTTTCCTGGTGCGGGTGCGCTACGCCGACGGCACGGCCGTCTACGTCCGCCACGACCCCGACCAGCCGGGCAGAACCGACTCCATGCGCTCCCTGGAGCGCCTGCACGGGCTCGACGCCCCCTCGAACGTCCCCTCCTACGCCGCCCCGGTAGTCGCCGACCACTGGGACGGGGCGGAGGATCCCGAAGCCTTCGAGCGCTGGTGGGCGGCCACGGAGTCGGGGCCGGCCTGGGAGCAGGCGCGGTAGAGGCTGCCCTGGGTACACGGAATTGCGATCCGGTCAGTCCCCGCCCGGCTGATTCACCAGGGCTGACGCGGCCGTTGCTGCGTCCGGCAGGCCGGCATTGGGGAGACGTGCTTCCCACCTTCCGCTTCGATCCTTGCAGATTCGAGGGAGGCCGCACCGAACCGGCAGCGTCTCAGTCCTCCGCGGGGTCTGACTGCCGGCGTTTCCTCAGCTCCTCGATCTCCGCCTCCAACTGCCTGCTGACCTGGCTGGCGTCGTACTCCGCCTGAGCCCGCGCCACCCCGGCGGCATCCGGCCTGATTTGGGGCCAGTCCCCGGCGTTGGCGACCCTCCAGGCGAGGCGGGCGCACAGGAAGGCCGCCTGCCGGATGTCGGCGACCCGCAGCTTGTCGACCGTGTCGTGGGGGGTGTGGTAGTAGCGGGTGATGATGACCCCCTGGTCGGGGTCGCGGATGAAGCCGCAGGGGATCCCCTGCGCGACGAAGGGGTAGTGGTCGGCGGACAGATGCGGCGGTTCGGCCAGCGGCGAGGTTTCCCTCTCGACTTGGAGCCCTTCCCCGAGGGCGGCGGCCAGGGGCTGGAAGAAAGACAGGGTGTCGGGACCGTACAGGCTCAGCCCCTTTGTCCCGCGTCCGCCCGCGGCATCGAGGTTGAACATGCAGCGGGTGCGGGCGATGTCGGCGGGGTGGGTGTCGACGTACGCGTGCGCCCCGATCAGGCCCAGCTCCTCGACCCCGAAGAGGACGAAGCGCACCCGGCGGTCGAGGCGGCCGGCGCACTGCGGCAGCGCGCGGGCGATGTCGAGGGCGGCCACCAATCCCGACTTCGGATCCTCGGCCCCCTGGGAGATGTCGTGGCCGTCGTAGTGGTTGCCGATGACGACCATCTCCCCGTCGTCGCCGGCTCCGCCGCCGCCGGTGTCGCCGATGATGTTCCAGGAGGTCTTGCGCTCCTGGACGTCGGCGCTCTCGATTTCCGCCTCGACCGCCCGGTGCCGGCCGATGAGCCGGCGCAGCAGCAGCCCGGTCTCCAGGGAGACCATGACCGCGGGGATCAGGCCCCAGCGATTGAAGCCGACGGCCCCGGTGAAGGGACCCACCCCTTCGCTGTGCCCGGTCCAGATGAACCCGGCGGCGCCGGCGAGGACCGAGCGGTTGTACTTCTCGATGCGGTGGATCCAGCGGCCGGCTCCCGGGGGGTTGGTGCCGGCGACGAGGGCGATGTTGCCGGCGAGCTCGCCGCGTCGGGCCTCGAAGTCCTCCGGGGCGCCGTACCCGAGATCGATGACGCGCCCGCGGACCAGGCCCGGGGCCGCCATCGGCATCGACAGGGATTCCAGGTCGCGCTGCCGCGGCGAGGTCATCGACAGGCGGGCGGCTCCCCGCGTCCAGCCGTTGTACTCGAACGGCTCGGTGCGGACGTTTTCGAGACCGTACTCGCGCAGCTTGCCCTCGAGGAAGCGGGCCGCCTCTTCTTCTCCGCGGGTGCCGGCGAAACAGCTGCCGAAGTCGTCGCAGAGGATCTCGAGGTTGATCCGGGTTTCCGGCGAGGAGAAGATCCCGCCGGCGAGGAACTCGTCGAAGGAAGCCGCATCAGCCCTGTTCATCTGGATCTCCTTGTCTCGCGGTTCGCCATCGAGTCGGCAATCGCGCGGCTCCCGGCGACTTCCCCGGGCATTCCCCTCAGGTCCGCGTCCGGTTGTGCACGGCGAACAGCTCCGCTCCCCGCAGCTCGATCTCGAGGGTGATCCAGCGTCCGTGCAGGGCCGCCACCGAGTCGCCGCCCCGCCACCGCAGGGGATGCTCCACCGCGTCGGCGGCGACCGCTTCCATGTCGTCGAAGCCGAAGCCGGGAAGCTCCACCCCGCCTTCGTCGAGCAGGCGGACCCGGCAGGCGCCCCCGGCGGCGTCGACGTTGACCGCCAGGTCCCGGTGCCGGATGAACATCGGCCGCGCGCGCAGCTTTCCCGAACCCGCGGCGCGCATCCCCGCGAACCCGTCGACCCGCAGGGTGGCCAGGCAGAGGCCGTTGGGGCGCTCCCTCCCCGGGGGCAGCTCCCGCTTCGGGGCCGGCTTGTGATACTGGGAGCCGGCGGTGTAGTAGAAGAACAGCTCGTCTCCCTCCCGCACCGGGGGCGACGGGAACATCGCCAGGCGCCCGCTGTCCCATTCGTCTTCCTCGCCCCGCGGCAGGATGCGCCGGGCCGCTGCCGGCCGCTGCCATTCCTCCCCGTCCCGGGAGCAGGCGAAGTCGATGTCGAGGGCCCAGTCGTCGAGGGCGTGCAGGATCTGGGCGAACCCGAGGTACATGTCGTCGTACACGAAGCCGTTGTTCATGTAGATCTGGTCATGGGGGCGGTCCTCCCCGTCGATCGGCAGGATCGGGACGTGCGGCGACCACGAGGCGAAGTCCGGGCTCCAGCAGGTATGGCGCAGCCGCACCCAGATTCCCGGGCGGCCATGGCGGATCTTGCCGCTGTCGAAGCGGTCGTCCCAGTAGAGGCGCTTGCCGAAGAGGCGGTACCCCCGGCGCAGGGTGTCGAGCATCCAGGTACAGGTGTCGCCGAAGCCGTCGGCATGGGTGTGCACGAGGCGTTCGCGCGCCGGCCAGCGGATGCCGTCGGGAGAGGTGGCGGTGTAGAGTCCCGTCGGGTAGGGTGTGTCCTTCGACTCGTAGAGCGGCTCGCCGGTGGCGGGGTTGCTGCCGCGGTTGTAGCGCCACAGGGCCATCTTGTAGCGCGCCGACAGATCCGGGTCGAGGGGGTCGCGCAGGATCGCCGGACCGGTGAACTCGTGCGGCTCGTCGCAGACCCCCGCGTAGGTGTAGCCGGTGATGCAGATGTTGTTGTCGCGGCTGCCGCGGAACTCGTACAGCCCGAGGGGGGGCGTTTCCCAGGTCAGGCCGTCGCTCGACCTCCCCTGGCAGACGAAGCGCCGCTCGACCACGCTGGCCGGATCGGCCGGCCCGGTCGAGTACCAGAGCACGAACTCGCCGGTATCCGGATCGCGCTCGAAGCCGCCGTGGTTGACGACCGACGAGCCCCAGGGGTCGGTGAATACCTTCACCGGGTTGCCGGGGTGCTTGTTGAGGCGGTGGAACCGCCTCTCGAGGCCCTGGCTCGAGTGGATGTGATAGTCGTCGATGAACAGCATCGGTGGTTGCGGCCGCGGCCATGGAGCCTTCCAGGCTCATCCGCGGTCGGCCGGTTTAAAATGTTTATCGGCTCGGGACACAACAGCCGGTCCGGAAAAATAGACCGCCGGAACCCGATCGCCGAGGGGCCCGGACTGCCATGCGTACGGGAGGGGTGTTCCAGGAATGCGACGGCGGGGGAACGAAACGGATTCCGATTTCCCCCGAGGGTTCCTCCAGCTCCGATCGCCGGTGTCCTCACTTCCTCCTCGAGTCACGCCTGCGAAGGAGATTGCCGGGAGGCGGGCATTGCAATATCGTCGGCTGACAAAGCGCCATGCTGCGCCTGTTCCGGAAAGGTCCCGTGTTCGCCCGGTTCCCGGGAAACCTATGGGGGAAGAAGATCCCGTGTTGACTGAAGAGCAGTTGCGCCGCCATGGAGCCCGAGCAGCGGGGGATGAGGGCGGTGGCCGGGAACGGCAAGTGGGAGGTCGAGAGGATCGTATCCTGAAGCCTGCCGACTTGCCAGTGCTCAAAACCGGCGGTAGAGATCCTCGAGGGAGGGCATCATTTTCGACATCGTAATCCGCGGCGGCACCGTGTACGACGGGACCGGGGCTCCCGGCCGGCAAGCCGACGTCGGCATCCTCGGCGAGCGCATCGAGGAGGTCGGCGACCTCGCCGGGGCCGAGGCGGCCCGCGCCATCGATGCCCGCGGCCTGGCGGTGGCCCCCGGCTTCATCGACACCCACACCCACTCCGAGGGGGACCTGCTCGCCGACCCGCAGCACGCCAACGGGCTGCGCCAGGGGATCACCACCGAGGTCATGGGTCTCGACGGAATGTCCTTCGCCCCCCTGTCCGCGGCCAATCACCTCACCTACCGGCGCTGGCTTGCCGGCCTGCTCGGCGACCCGATCCCCGGCCTGGCGATGGATTCGGTCGCCGCTTTCCGCAGCCACTACCATCGCCGGGTCGCCATCAACACGGCTTATCTCGTTCCCCACGGCGCCATCCGTCTCGAGGTCCTCGGGTTTCGCGACGTTCCGCTGACGGGCGACGACGCCCGGGCGGCAAGGCGCATGATCGCCCAGGGCCTGGAGGAGGGGGCGGTCGGCTTTTCGACGGGGGCCAGCTACTATCCCAGTCCCTGGGGAGACACCGCCGAGTTCGTCGACCTGTGCCGCACCGTCGCCGACGCCGGCAGGATCTACGTGGTCGAGCCGAGACTGGTCGAGCTCGACCGCGCCCGGGGAGGGAACGGCGTCGAGGAGGCGCTTCACGTCGGCCGGGAAACCGGCGTCAAGGTCCACTTCGCCCACTTCAGGACAGCGGCCCGCAACGCCGGACAGGTGGAAGCCCTTCTGGAGCCCATCGACAGGGCGAAGGCCGAAGGGGTCGACAGCAGCTTCGACATCTATCCCTACCCCACCGGCAGCAGTATCAGCGTGGCCTCCCTCCCGGGATTCGCCCAGGAAGGGGGGCCGGACGCCATTCTCGAGCGGCTCGCGGACCCGGCGCAGCGTGCGCGCATGGCCCGCTTCCTTGAGGAGGAGTACGAACCCCTGGACGAGGTCGTGTTCACCTGCCTGCCGAAGAACCCCGGGCTCGAGGGAATGAGCCTGATCGATGTCGCCGGGGGCCGCGGCCTGCCGCTGGGGGAGACGCTGTGCCAACTGCTGCTGGAGGAGGAGTTGAAGATCGGCTACCTGTCCGCGCCGCCGGTGAACACCGGTCTCTGGAGGCAGGTCAGCCGCGATTCGCTCGAGCTGCTCGCCCGTCCCGACTACATGGCCTGCAGCGACATAACCCCTGCAGGGGGCATGCCCCACCCGCGTTGTTACGGAGCCTACCCCCGCTTTCTCGGCCGCCTGCGGCGGCGCTTCGGGGTCCTGAGCCTCGAACAGATGATTCAGCGCATGACCGACAACCCGGCGCGCCGGTTCGGTATCCGCTCGCGGGGGCGCCTGGAGAAAGGCTGCTTCGCCGACGTCGTCCTGTTCGATCCGGACCGCGTCATCGACACCGCGACCTACGACGACCCGAAGCAGTATCCCGCGGGCATTCCCTTCGTGCTGGTCAACGGGCAGATCGCCGTCGACGAGGAGCGCTGCACGGGGGTGATGGCGGGCCATGCGGTACCCTGAGTTCGGGCGCCGGCAGGCGAGCTCCTCGCCGGCTGGCTCCGGATGCAGCTGCATGAGAACTGACGCGGAAACCCGCACTGCACTGAAACCGGAGAGGCCGACATGCTGTCACCCGAACAGATAGCCCACTTCGAAGCCTTCGGGTTCCTCCTGTTGCCCCGGCTCCTCGACCCCGGGGAGGCGGCGACCCTGAAGCGCGAGGCCGAGGAGGTTTTCGAAGAGGACCGGGGCGGGCAGCCGTTTTCGGGAGAGACGACCGAGTACGTCCAGCCTTTCTTCGAGCGGCGGCCTTTCTTGTTCAGCCTGCTCGACGACGACCGCATCTACGACATCGGGGTCGATCTGTGCGGCCCCGACTTCGTTCTCGACCAGACGGAGGGGAGGCTGCGCGTCGAGCCCACGGCGTGGCATGCGGGGGATCCCTTTCCCAGCGGCCTGCGCTGGATCAAGATCGGGTTCTACCCCGAGACCCTGACCCGCGACAGCGGCTGCCTGCGCGTCGTCCCCGGAACGCACATCCCGCGCAACCCCGACCCGATGGCGCCCCTGCGTCGGACCGGCATGGACCCCGGTTACAGGCCCTTCGGGCTCGCCCAGGAGGAGATTCCCCACGTCCCCCTCGAGGTGGAGCCGGGCGACATCGTCGTCTTCACCGAGTCCGTGCTGCACGGGGCGTTCGGCGGCAGGCCGGGCCGCCACCAGCACGCCGTCAACTTCTTCACCAACCCCCGGACCGATGCCCAGGTCGCAGAAGTCAGGGAAGTCCACGACAGGACCCGGTGGAGCGTGCGGCCGACCGAGGCGATGCTGAACAGCGGGCGCCCGCGCATCCGGCGGATGATATCGAAGCTGGTCGAGCTGGGTTTCGAGCCCGCCGGGCCGGATGGCTGAACCTGCGGGAGGCCTGTCCCAGGGGAGGGGATTCAGGGCAGGGAGCGGAGAGTATCGTCGTTCGCGGCGATTTCGAGCCTCAGTACGACCCTGAGCGGCCAGTCGTCGTAGGCCTCCATCCGGTGGGGCATAAGCACGTCCTGCACAGGCCGGTAATCGCCGTACTCAGTGGTCCAGGCCGGAGGTTCCCCCGGGAACCGCGGGCGGTACCAGTCTTCCTCGGCGGGGTTCAGTCCTTCCCGGGTGGCGACGAGCAACCCGGTCTCGACGTCGAAACTCGCCTGCAGGTAGGTGCCGAACTCGTAGTCCCTCACCTCGACGACGTCCACCCTCGCGCGGCCGGTAACGTTCCTGCTGCGGTCCCGCTGCAGATGTTCCCGGCCGAGGTACTCGAGCCCGATACCCTCACCCAGGAATCGATCAAGGAAGTGCCATCGGGTCTTCCGTCCGCGGCGCCTGAGCTCCATCGCCTCATCCGGCATAAGCGGCCAGGAATGCCAGACGGAGGCAATCAGCCGGCCGTACTTCTCCAGAGTCCTGGCGGGATTGTACACCTGGTACTCGGCGTTGGGGCGATCCAGGTCGTACGAAACCTCGATGGGGACCGGACGCTTGTCGAGAGAGTCGAGCCCGGAGGCGTGCCAGGTCTCCACCGGGTAGAGGAACATCTTCTTGGGGATGGTCCGGCGCCCGGCCACGTGCTCGTGCGCCTCGACCCACACCCGCTTCTGCAACCGGGTGATTCTCGCCAGTGCGGCTACTCCTCCCATCGCCCCGACCGCCCTCATGACGATCCGCCGCGCCATGCGCTGGCCCGCTGTCGTCGAGTCGATCAGCGCCAGCGGCAGGTAGGCGAAGCGCTCGTAGCGCTCCCACCTCCTCTTGCGGAGCGCCGCGGCCATCTCCAGCTCCTCCAGGGTGGGCAGGCCGAGGTCGCCGGCGACGAACTCCTCGGGCCGCGCCCCGGTTCCCGCCGGTTCGCCGAGTCTTTCGGGCAGGTAGATCCGCGGTATCGGGAGGATGGAAGGGGAGTGGTCGAGACGGGTGCGGGGATGGGAAGGGGACGGGGACGCGAGCTTGTCCATCAGGGGGTCGGGAAGGTCCGGGTCGGTGGCCTGGAATCGCGGCGTCCAGAACAGGTCCGGCCACTTGCGGATGTGAAAACGCCGGACTTCCGCCTCCTTGTCGGCGAGGCGGACGGAGATGAGGATCAGGTGCAGGGCGAGGGAGGCGGCCAGCGCCGCGCCGACCGTCCGGAGGTCGCGGTTCATGGTGACCTGGGGGTTCTACAGGATCGTCACGGCCTGGAAGACCAGTACGCGTTGAAGGCGTCGAATATCGCCTGTGCGGCCTTCTCGTGCACCGGCTCCAGCGTCGACCTGCCTGCGGGAGTCTCTTTACTTACCGGTCCGATCGGATCGGGATGCCTTTCCCTGACGATCAGTTGTTGCTGCCGGAAGAGCAGACTGTCCCCGGCGGTCTCGTGAAGGGAAACGCCGATCTCCATCCAGCAGCTGGGGTGGGGCCGCTCCACCCTGGGATCGGTCTCGATCATGAAATAAAGCGACCAGACGTTGAACGAGAGGCGGAAAGCCCCGTTCCACGGTTCCAACCCCAGGGGGGATTGTGTGATCTTCCGGCTCAACCGAGGCAGAATGAAGCGATGGATGTCCGTGACCTGGGAGGAGATGTAGCGGCTGTCACGGGTCCCGAGGTATACCATCATGGCATCGGCCCCGCCAGCTTGGGCGAGTTCCCAATCTGCCCCGATCAACTCCAGCTCCCTTGTGAGGTCGTAATTGCTGCCTGCTTCGATGATCAACCCCGAACCGTGGGTAACCCGTTCGGTCAGGGTGCCTGGCGGCGGCAGGGGAGCCTGGTAAGGGGGGGTCGACGTACGGGAGGGCGAACCCGGACAGCCCAGAAGCGCCAGCGCCGCCAGCAGCAAGCCGGGGGAGAGTCCGGTTATCCTGCGATCTGCCATGGCAGGCTCCTTTCTTCGGGTCGAGCCGGCGGGGAGGTTCCCGCCGTCGGGGGGTGCAGCCTGGCCGGTACGGCTGAATAACCGGATAAAATCCGGGATTTCCAATGAATTCCGCACGTTTGGGAGAGGCGGCAAGCGCCGCGCCGACCGTTCGGCGGTCCCGGTCCTTGAGGACCGGGAGGTTGCAAAAGATCACCTCGGCTTGGAGGACCAGTACCCGTCGAAGGCTTCGAATATCCCCTGTGCGGCTTCCTCATACACCTGCTCCAGCGTCGACCTGCCTGGGGGAGTCTCTTTCCTTACCTCTACGACAAGGTTGGGATCCTGTCTGAAGAGCAGACTGTCCCCGGCGGTCTCGTACAGGGAAACGCCGATCTCCGTCGAGCAGATGGGATGGGGCCAGACCACCCTGTTCTGGTTCTCGAACATGAAATAGAGCGACCAGACGTGGAACGAGAGGCGGAAGGCGCCGTTCCAGCGTTCGTATCGGAGAGGAGATTGCTCGATCTTCCGGACCAACCGCGGCAGGATGGAGCGGTGGATATCGGAAACCTGGGAGGAGATGTAGCGATCATCATGCGACCCGAGGAATGCCATCATGGGACCGGCCAGGCGGTTCATGTCGGCGAGCTCCCAATCTGCCTCAATCAACTCCAGCTCCCTGGTGAGGTCGTAGGTGCTGCCTGCTTCGATGATCAGCCCCGAACCGTCCGGGACCTGTGCGGTCAGGGTGCCCGGTTGAGGCGGAGGGGCCTCCGAAGGAAGGGTCGACATGTGGGAGGGAGACCCCGGACAGCCCCAAAGCGCCAGCGCCGCCAGCAGCAAGCCGGGGGCGAGTCCGGTTATCCTGCGATCTGCCATGACAGGCTCCTTTCTTCGGGCCGAGCCGGCGGGGAGGTTGCCGCCGTCTGGGCGGTGAAGCTTGGCCCGTGCCGCAGAATTACCGGATTCAACCCGGGATTTCCAATGATTTCCGCAAAATCCACGGAGGAGGGGAGACCGTGAAAGTCGCCGTCATCGGCGCCGCCGGATGGGTGGGCCGGGCGGTGCTGGAAAGCTTCGCCGGCCGCCACGAGGTGCGCGCCTTCGACCGCAGCCGGGAGGCCTGGGAGGTGTACCGCCGCTTCGACGGGGACTGGGAAGGGGAGAAAGTGTACGGCGACGTCGCCGACTTTCACGACATCGACCGCGCCCTGGAGGGGATGGAGGGGGTCGTCAACCTGTCGGCCTTCTTCGGCGAAGGGGTCCCGCCCGAGGACAGCGTCGAGCCGTTCCTCGTCAACGTGAAGGGGATGTGGAACATCCTGGAATCCGCACGTCGCCATGGGCTCGGGCGGGTGGTGCAGATGGGCTCCTGCGTGGTGCAGCGCCCGGACGGGGTCTTCCTGTCCTCGGAGGTCCGCAGCATGGAGGGGGACCTCTACGGGATCACCAAGCGCCTCCAGGAGGAGATCTGCCGCCAGTACCACGAGGCCTGGGGCAGCCGCGTCATCGTCCTGCGGCCCTGCGGCATCGGCGACAGCAGGCTCGGCATCAACCGCGACGGCAGCCCCGCCCGCGGCGGCATCGGCTGGGTGTGCCGGCACGACCTGGCCGAGGCCTGCCACCTCGCCCTGGAGAACGCAACCATCGATTTCGACATCATGCACACCGCCAGCCACCCTGAGGCGGACCGGCACTGCAACGCAGCCCGCTCCCGCGACCTCCTCGGGCTGGAGTACCGGGGGCAATTCCCGGGGGAGTGAGGCGGCCGCGGCCGCCCGATGCGCCGACATGAAAGCGAAAAGAGTCGTCTACCTGATTCACTCGATGATCTACAGCTCGCTGGCGGCCCGGGATCCGCGGGTCCTGCGCGACACCAACGCCGGCATCTACCTCGAACGCGAGCGGCTGTGCGAGCGGCGCTGGAGGGAGGCGGTCCGCCAGCTGGAACCGGATGCCCTCTACGCCCAGCTCGCCGGGGGAAGTGAGTTTCTCGCCTGGGCCAGACAGCAGCTGGGCGAGGACCGCGTCATCGAGCCGCGGGCGGAGTGGCGCGACGGCAAGGAGATCGAGGACTACCGGCGGGAGCTGAGCGACTCCTTCCTGGCGCAGCTCGCCGCCAAGGGGCACGACCTCGACCTCGAGACCACCCGGCTGGAGCTCTGGGGGGAGTCGTTCACCGGCTGCGTCTACGGATACGGAACCGCCCTCGCCCGGCATCTCGGCCTCGAAACTCCGCCGTTCGTCGACTTCGACATGACGGTGCCGGACGAACGCCTCCTCTGTAAAGCGGAGCTCGTCACCCACTTCCTGCTTCCCGGCAGCCCGGTGCGGGGCTACCTGTTCGAAAGCCCCCTCGGCTTTTCGGTCGGCCTGTTCATCGAGGGGTTCAGGAGGCACGACAGCGGGGCCGCAGGCAGGATCCGGATCCCCGTCGACTGCAACAAGGTGACGGTGGAGAACGCCGCGGGGATCACCCTGCACGCCGATCTCGTCGTCGACCGGCCCAACCGCAGGATCCCCGTCGAGCCGGTGCGCGGCTTCGAGGGGATCGCCGCCACCGATGAAGGACTGGAGATACCCCGGGGCATGCCCTGCTGCATCCTCGGGCTCCGGCTATCCCCCGATACCCTGCTCGAGGCCATGCAGAGCGCCACGGTCACCGAGGATTGAGGGTGTCCCTCCTGAATTCGACCTTGCGGGACCTTCGGTTGCGCTTCGCCCCAAGTCGCTGGAGGAGTCCGGGCAGCGCGTCGTCCCCGACAGCTTCTACGAGCTTACGCATGGGATGCTGGGAGAAGATCGATCTGCGCGAAGGGTTTACCGACGAAGGGATGAGATCGGCGAACCCAACATGACGCTGCGGGATTTCAAGACCAACCGGAACTTCATTGCCCCTGACCCGTCCACCTCGACCGATCTGGTCGCCGGATGGCCGGGGCATTCTATCCCGCGATCATCACGGAAACACTTTCCGTCTTATCTCAACGGTGAAGATGTGGGGGCGCCTCCTCTGAAGAGCCGGCCTTGTCCATGAGCGAACCCCGCATGTCCCAAAGACTTCCCAGGAAAGCCCGCCTGGCGGATTTCGAGAAGCAGGCCGAAGACCTGCTGCAGGATTACCGGGAGGGCAGAGCGCGGGCACGGTTGCGGGCAGACACTTACCGGCCCCTGTCCGGGGAGCCGGCCCGGGGGAACACGGAAACGGACCTGACCCTGCAGGAGGCGCGGCGCGTCATCGCCAGGGAGCACGGTTACCCGGAGTGGCCCCGGCTCGTCGCGGCGATCGCTCCCGGCCCGGAGCTGTCAGCTCAGATCGCACAGCTGCGCAAAGCCATCAACACCGGCGACGTCGTCGGCGTGCGCAGGGTGCTCGAGGCGCATCCCCACATCGTCGAGGTCAACATGACCGCCGACCGCGCCCGGCGCTGGACCCCTCTGCGCTTCGCCGCGGGGGACAACGCCGAGGGGCCCAACCAGGTCGCCATCGTCCGCTTGCTGATCGAAAGCGGGGCGGACCCGCAGGACGACGTCCTCTCACGCGCCGCCACGCAGGGGAATGTTCCGGTGATGGAGGAGCTGCTCGCCCACGGGGTCGACCCGGCCACCCACAACGGCGGCGGCACCATCATGGGGCCCTGCGAAAGCCTGAACCCGGACGGCCTGCGATTTCTGCTCGAGCACGGGGCCGACCCGAACTACCGGGACAGGGACGGAAGCGCCCTCGACATGGTCCTGAACACCTACCAGCACGAGCACCGCGAGGAGTGCCTGGAGCTCCTGGTCCAGGCAGGGGCCAGCTACACGGACGGCGCGGAGATGGACATCCTCAGGGGTCGGATCGACCTGCTGCGGGCGAGGCTGGCCGGGGATCCCCGGCTCGTGGACGCCCACTCCGGTTTCCGGCAGGACGGGGGAGCGGGATTCGGCGGCTTTTTCGGAGGGGCGCCCCTCCACCGGCCGACCCTCCTGCATATCTGCGCCGAGTACGGGGCGCTCGAGGCGGCCCGGGTCCTGATCGCCGCCGGGGCGGACGTCAACGGCAGGGCGCAGCCCGACGGGGAGGGGTTCGGGAACCAGACCCCGGTCTTTCACGCCGTCGCCTCGAACCACAACCGCAGCTTTCCGGTGCTGCGGCTGCTTCTCGCAAACGGGGCGGATCCCGCGGTCAGGGCGAATATCCGCGTACCCGGTCCCGAGGGTGGTTCCACCCCGCTGCGGGACGTGACCGCGCGCGAATATGCCGCCCGCTACCCGAACGACTACCAGCCCGGCCCGGGAAGCGGCCCGGAAAAAGGGCTGGACAACCGGCCTCACCGCAACGTCCTCGAACTGCTGGGCTGAACCGGGGGCAGGGAACGGCCGCCGGAGCCGGCGGCAGAGACCGGGCCGGTCCCTTGACCACGGCATACCCAACCCGCTTTATCGGGGGCGGCTTTCCCCAGGGGCCACCTGGCCGCAACCGCCCGGTGGCCCACCACCGAATCGCGGGCATGTCAATGACAAGGCACCCGCTTTCTTCATCCGGAGAACGAGATGAGCCCCGGTATCCGCAAGTTCATCGTCTTCGCCATCGCCCTGGTCGTATCCTGGATCATCGGCATCAACGTCGCCCCGACCTGGACGGTCGAGCAGATCGCCCTCGACGCCCGCAGCGACAGCGAGGGCAGGCTCTACTACATATACCGGGACAAGCCGGCCTACTTCGAAGCCGTCCCCATCGAAGACGCGCGGCTCAACCCCGAGAGAATGGAAGGCTCGCGCGAGGCCCCGGTGGTGAAGGAGGAGTTCGCCTCCGTGGTCAGGATGGAGGAGGGGGAGCCCCGGACCTTCTACTACCAGCTGCTGGCCAAGCACCACTGGGGCTTCTGGTCCCTGCTGCCCGCGGTGGTCGCCGTGGTCCTGTGCTGGCTCACCCGGGAGCCGGTCACCTCCCTCCTCGGCGGCATCCTGTCGGGAGCCCTGGTGCTGAGCCGCTACGACTTCACCGGCGACGTGCTGATCCCCTCGCTGGCCACGACCAGCTCCGCCGGGGTCCTGCTGCTCTACCTGTGGCTGCTGGGCGGCCTCATGGGGATCTGGTCGCGGACCGGGGCGGCGCAGGCGTTCGCCGAATTCATGACCGTGCGCTTCGTGCGCGGCCCGCGCAGCGCCAAGCTCGTGTCCTGGGCGCTCGGGGTCATCTTCTTCCAGGGGGGCACGGTCAGCACCGTGCTGGTCGGCACCACGGTCAAGCCGATCGCCGACAACGAAAAGGTCAGCCACGAAGAGCTCGCCTACATCGTCGACTCGACCGCCTCGCCGATCGCCTCCCAGCTCGCCTTCAACGCCTGGCCGGGGTACGTCCAGGCTTTCATCTTCGTCTCCGGGGTCGGCTTCCTCGCCACCGAGGCGGACCGCATCACCTTCTTCTTCCAGAGCGTGCCGTTCTGCTTCTACGCGATCTTCGCCGTGCTCGGCACCTTCCTCCTCAGCGTCGAGAGGCCCCTGTTCCTCGGCAAGCGGCTCAAGGCGGCGATGGAGCGCTCCCGCGCCACCGGGCAGCTCGACGCCGAAGGGGCCAACCCCCTGAGCGCCAAGGAGCTGCAGGGAAGCAACGTGCCGGAGGGCTACACCCCGCACGTGCTGGAGTTCTTCCTGCCCCTGATCGCCCTCATCGGCATCGCCGTCGGCACCTTCATCGTCAGGGGCTCCCCCAACGTGCAGTGGGCCTTCGGCATAGCCCTATTGCTCGCCGCGGGAATGGCCCTGGCCAAGGGGATGTCGCTCAAGGACCTGGTCGCGGGATTCCACGACGGCCTCAAGGGGGTGGTTCTCGGCTCCGTCATTCTCCTGCTCGCCATCACCATCGGGGGGATAAACAAGGAGACGGGGGGCGGCATCTTCCTGGTCGAGCAGCTCGGGGAGGCGATTCCCTACTTCCTGCTGCCGGTGCTGCTGCAGATCATGACCATGGTCATCGCCTTCTCCACCGGGACGAGCTGGGGCACCTACGCGGTCGCCTTCCCGCTGGCCATGCCGCTGGCCTGGGCGGTGGCCGGGGCTCACGGCCTTGCCCATCCCGAGCTGTTCATGACCCTCTGCTTCGCCGCGGTAATGGACGGCAGCGTGTACGGCGACCAGTGCTCGCCGATCTCAGACACCACCGTGCTCAGCTCGATGTGCACCGGCTGCGACCTGATGGACCACGTCAAGACGCAGATCCCACAGGCCTCCTTCGCGGCCTGCCTTGCGGCGATCTGCTGGACCGTCGTCGCCTTCTTCACCGCCTGAAGGCAAGGGCCGGCCGGTCCCGCCGGCTGGCTCCGTCGGTCGGCCCGGCCTCGCAGTGCGGTCGCAGTTTGCCAGCCGTCAGGGAAGCGGCCATCGGGCAGGACGGCGGCGCCGCCTCATGGACAGGAGCAGGGCCGCGGCTCCTTGCGCGAAGCTGACCCTTCTCGGAATCGTCCTTGCCGCAGCCGGTGCCCCCGGAGCGGGATCTGAGGCGGGAGCGTCCGACCCCTCTTCCGGAACGCGGGTGCCCCCGGGTCGGTCCGGTTCTCCCCATGGCACAGCCGTTGCCGCCGGGGCGGAAGCTGTCGTTGCAGCCGCGGACCTTTTCGCCCGGCCTGCAATTGCCCGGGACCAGGCCCGTTTCCCCGGTTCGGCGGCCCCCGGGGAGGGGCCCGCCCGCTTCGTCGACGTCGCCGCCGAGTCGGGGCTCACAATTCCCGTAATCGGCGGCGGCGCCGAAAAGAAGCATATCGTCGAGAGCACCACCGGGGGGGTCGCACTGTTCGACCAGGACGGCGACGGCGACCTCGAGATCTTCTTCGCCAACGGCTCCCGCCTCGGCGGCTTCCCCGAGGGGGAGGAGCCGCGCGCCTCCCTGTACCGCAACCGCGGGGAGTGGCGCTTCGCAGAGGCCGCCGGCGAGCTCGGGGCCGCCCACGCCGGCTGGGGCATGGGGGTCGCCGCGGCGGACTGGGACGGCGACGGACGCGTCGACCTGTACCTCGCCAACTACGGGGCCAACGCCCTCTACCGGAACGAAGGGGAGCGCTTCCGGGAGGTCGCCGGGGCCGCCGGAGTCGCCCACCCCGGATGGGGGTCTGCCGCAGCGTTCGGGGATTACGACGGCGACGGCGACCTCGACTTCTACCTGGCCAACTACGTCGACTTCGATCCCGGCTTCGTCCCCGAGGACCGCGACGCCTACTGCAACTGGCGGGGGCTCACCGACGTGTTCTGCGGGCCCAACGGGCTGCCCGGGGCAAGGGACAGCTACTTCCGCAACGAGGGGCCGGAAAGCGGGTGGGTCTTCGCCGAGGCCGGGGACGAGGCCGGCCTGCGGGAGTACGAGTACTACGGCCTCGGCGCGGTGGCCGGGGATTACGACGACGACGGCGACCTCGACGTCTACGTCGCCAACGACTCGACCCCGAACGTGCTCTACCGCAACGACGGGGGTCGGTTCGTCGACATCGCCGTCGCCGCCGGGGCGGCCTTCGAGAAGGACGGGCGGGAGCAGTCGGGAATGGGGGTTGCCGCCGGGGACCCGGACGGGGACGGGGACCTCGATCTCTTCGTCACCAACTTCTCCCACGACCACAACACCTACTACGAGAACCGCGGCCCCGCCGGCTTCCTCGACGTCAGCTGGAAGGCCGGACTCGGGCTGTCGAGCCTGTCGTACCTGGGCTGGGGGGCCGGTTTCTTCGACTGCGACCACGACGGCGACGAGGACCTGTTCGTCGCCAACGGGCACGTCTTCCCGGCGGTCGACCGCGGCGGCCTCGGGACGAGGTACCGCCAGCCCAACCAGCTCTACGAGAACACCGGTGCGGGGCGCTTCATCGACGTCTCGCCGCTTTCGGGCCCCGGGTTCGAGGTCGAGCTGTCGAGCCGCGGGTCCGCCCTCGGGGACCTCGACGGCGACGGCGACCTCGACATCGCCGTCTCCAACCTCGACGCCGCCCCGACCCTGCTGCGCAACGACGGGGGCGGCCGCGGCAACTGGCTGATTCTGCGGCTCAGGGACCGGGGCCCCAACACCCATGCGGTCGGGGCGCGGGTGACGGCCTGGGCGGGAAGGCTGCGGATGGTCCGGGAGGTGCGCGCCGGCGGCAGCTACCTGTCCCAGGACGACACCCGCCTGCACTTCGGCCTGGGGCCGGCTCCCGAGGTCGACCTGCTGAGGGTGCGCTGGCCGGACGGGGCGGTGCAGGAGCTGTCCGGGGTGGCGGCCAACCAGGTTCTGACCCTCCTCCGGGACGGCCGTTAGCCTGTGCCTCCGGGCGGGCAGGGCTGGCTTGCGGGCCGGAGGCCGGGCGAGCGGGTTTCAAGCGGAGAACGGGGGCCTCCCCGTTCGGACGGGAATGCCGCCCATACACCCGGGACCGGGAGGCTCCTACTCGGCGCGGCAGAGCATCCCGCCGTCGACGACGAGGTGGGTGCCGGTGACGAACGAGGCTTCCTCCGACGCCAGGAAGAGCACGGCGTTGGCGATGTCGTCGCCGTTGCCGAGCCGCTTGGCCGGCACCATGTCTGCGTAGCGCTGCCGCTCCTTCTCCGGCACCTCGAGGTTGTCCCACAAAGGGGTGAGGATGGCCCCGGGCAGCACCGCGTTGACGCGGATGTCGGGGCCGTAGTCGAGGGCGAGGACCCGCGTCAGCCCGAGGATTCCGGCCTTGGCCGAGTCGTAGGCGGTGCAGGTGGCGAAGCTGACGAGCGAGTGGACCGAGCCGGTATTGATGATGACCCCCCCTCCGGTCCGGCGCATTGCCGGGATGCCGTATTTCGACGCCAGGAAAACCGCCTTCAGGCCGACGTTCAGGGTCAGGTCCCAGCCGGATTCGTCGAGCTCGGTTGCCGAGCCGTGCTGGAAGGCGATGGCGTTGTTGTGGAGGATGTCGAGGCGTCCGAAGTGCTGCTCGGTGCGGTCGATCATGCGCTCGATCTGGGGGGTCCTGCTCAGGTCGGTCCTGATGAAAAGGGCGTTTCCCCCGGCCGCCCTGATCTCCCCGGCGACGCGCTTGCCGTTGATATCGTCGATGTCGGCGACCGTGACCGAGGCTCCCTCCTCGGCCAGCCGCCTGGCGGTCGCCTCCCCGATCCCCGAGGCGGCCCCGGTGACGATGGCTGTTTTGCCGGCGACGCGGCCGGGATGTTCCGAGTTCATGACAGTCTCCCTTTTTTGAAGCTGGTTTCAGTTGGAGGTTGCCTGCCTTCGCGGCAGGGGGTGGAAGGAAACGATAGCCGCCCTGTATCTCAAGAAACGCCGGGGATGCGAGCCCGGTGTACTCGATAAAGAGAGAAGAGATGAAGAAGGCAGGCATGACGGAGTTTTCGATAGATCCCGGGGCCGCGGGGGCGCGCATAGAGCCGCTCCTGTTCGGCCACAACCTGGAGCACACCCGCAGCTGCACCTGGCGCGGCCTCTGCTCCCAGCTGGTCCGCAACCGCAAGTTCGCCGGCAAGCCGCAGCAGCTCAGCGGCGCCGCCATGGAGTGGTACCGGATCGGCCCCCCGCAGACCTTCCTGACCCTCGACGCCGAGGACGCGTACACCCGCCCCTGGATGACGGGCCGCCTGCAGCGCGCCCGGCGCCACAACAACATCCACAGCCAGCTCGTGCAGGGATGCGCCCCGGGACAACGGTGCGGCATCGGCCAGGAGGGAATCCCCCTCGAAGGGGGCCGCGAGTACCGGCTGCGGGTGGCGGCCAGGGGAACGGCCCCGTCCGTGACCGTCGCCCTGACCGGGGGCTCCGGAGGCAATCCGCTGTTCACCGGGGAGGCGGAGCTGTCCGACCGCTGGGGGGCGCACGAGTTCAGCTTCACCGCCGCGGCGGCCGATCCCGGCGCCCGCCTCGAGATCACCTTCGAGGGGGCGGCCGAGGTCCGCATCGGCAGCGTGTCGCTGCTCGACGCCGGCAGTTTCCACGGCATGCGGCCCGACGTCGTCGCCCTGCTCAAGGAGATCGGCTGCCCGATCCTGCGCTGGCCGGGCGGCAACTTCGCCGGGGACTACCGCTGGCAGGACGGCCTCCTCGAAACCGACATGCGCCCCCCGATCAACACCTGGCAGGAGGTCGAGACCCTGCCGCACAGCTTCGGCTTCGACTTTCACGAGGTCGGCATCGACGAGTTCGTTGCCCTGTGCCGGGAGGTGGGGGCCGAGCCGTTCATCTCCCTCAACCTCGCCTGGGACCGGCCTCAGGAATGCGCCGCCTGGGTCGAGTACTGCAACGCCGGCGAGGAGAGCGAGTGGGGGCGCCTGCGCATCGAAAGGGGGCACCCCGAACCGTACGGGGTGCGCTACTGGTCGCTGGGGAACGAGCTGGGGTACGGCCACATGGAGGGCCCCAACTCCACCCGGGAGTACGCGGAAAAGGCGCGGGCCTGCGCCGAGGCCCTGCGCGCCGCCGGCGCCGACCTCGAGCTGGTGATGTCGGGGGAGTGGCGCCGGGAGGAGTGGTTCAGCGAAGGGCTGCCGCCGCTGGCCGGGATCGTCGACCACATCGCCCTGCACCAGTACGACCGGGAGCTGTCCACCTACCTCGGGGCGGAGGCGGAGGAGCAGTTCGCCCGCCTCGCGGGGGCCCCGTCCCGCACCGAGCAGCGGTTCCGCGACGTGCGCGCCCGGCTCGACGCGGTCACCCCGCCCGGGAAGGAGGTCGGGATCTCCTTCGACGAGTGGAACGTGTGGTACTCCTGGTACCGCACCCCCGGGGTGGCCGAGGGTATCTACGCCGGGGGCATGCTGCACTCGCTCTGCCGCACCGCCGCGGAAGCCGGGGTGACCATCGGCTGCTACTTCGAGCCGGTGAACGAGGGGGCGATCGTCGTCGAGCGGTTCGCCTCCCGGCTTACGCCTGTCGGCCAGGCGTTCTCCCTGTTCAGGGCGCATTCGGGAAACAGCCTGGTGGCGATGCGCGGCGACGGCGGGGGGCAGGTCGACGGCCTCGCGTCGAAGGACCCCGCTTCCGGGCGGCTGGTCGTCACCCTCGTCAACCGGAGCCCGGCCGCAGCGGCAGGGGTGCGGCTGTCGTTCGCTGGAGAGCCGGCCGGGCTGTCGGAGGGAGTGCTGATGAGCAGCCCTGATTTCCTGCCGGCGTCGAGGTTCGAAACCGGCAGCCTCGAGGTCGAGCCGATTGACGGCGGGGTTGCCTTCAGGCTTCCCCGGCACAGCCTGGCGCGGCTGGTCTTCTGAGGTCAGGAGCCGGGAGCGGCCGGTACCCCGGCCGCAGTGTCCGGTCGACGGCGCCGATCACTCGTCCGGCGAGGCTTCCCCGCACTCCCAGCACTCGCACCCGGAGCAGGCCGGGGTTCCCTGGGGCCGGACGAAGAAGCCGAAGGAATCCACCGAGGCCGAGGCGAACAGGCCGATCCCGTTCTCGACGTGGAACAGGGGCCGTTGAAACGACTGGCCGGCCTCCCCCGTGCCGCGCTCCGAATCGATGTTGTCGGTGCGCACGAGGTCGTACCAGTTCCGGTCGACGGCGTAGAGCCTGACCTTGTAACGCCCCATGTAATAGATGCCGTCCCAGGGGAGGTAGAGCTCGCTTTCCTCGGCGCGGAACAGGGGGGAGGTGTTGTCGCGCTCCAGCTCGAAACCCTCCTCGTCCTCCAGGTCTCCCTCCTCGATCCAGTCGGTGTCGAACAGGTACGGACTGGAGCTCTCGAGGTTGGACGTGGCGAACTGGTAGAACCCGGTTTCCCCGCCGTCCCCGAGCCGGGCTATCAGCAGTCCCCGGGTGTACTCCAGCTGGTTCTCCCCGGCGCCGTAGACCTCGTCCCCGATCTCGGAGAAAAGCCGGAGCTGCTGCAGCTCGGTCTCCAGGTCGTCGTCGATCCAGACCAGCTCCTCGATGCGCACCCGCCCGGGCGTCCGGGTCCGGGCGCGCACCACCGGGGCGTCGCCGCTTGTCGCCTGCAACTCGTAAACGCGGCCGGGCTCGACCCGCGGGGCGCCTCCGGGCGGCAGGTAGCGCCCGGCCGTTTCCGGGTCTGGGCCGTACTCGAACAGGGCATCGCCGCTCCGAACGAGAACCTCCGCCCCGGTCAGGCCGGTTGCCGCCGCCTCGTAGGGAACTCCGGGGGCCTCGGTGCGCCGCAACATGACCGGCGGCAGCGGCGCGTCGACGACGAGGACGGCGTCGACCACGATCAGCTTCTCCTCGCCGGGGCCGAACAGCTCCCCGGGATCCCGGTCGGCCGCCAGGGGGCCCGGGGCGTCGCAGGACAGGAGCGGCAGAAGAGCCAGCAGCAAAAGCCATGCAGTCATCGTATCAGAACCTGAAGTCGAAGCCGAAGGTCGGCAGAACCGGCAGCATCCTGACCACGGTGGGTTCCTTTTCGGAATCCTCGGGGTGGTACTGGATGAACCACTCGTTGCGGCGGTTGTAGAGATTGAAGACCTGCAGGTAGAACTCGGCCTCGGCTCCGAAGAGCCGGACCTGGCGCCGCGCCCCGGCATCGAGGCGGTGGTAGGGGAGCAGCCGGGCGCTGTTGCGACGCGCCGCCAGGAGGCGGTCGACCGGGCGGTCCGACGCCGGGTCGCGCAGGGTGTAGCGGGCCCCCGCCGGGGTGTAGGCCTGGCCGGTGCCGTGGACGAAATTGGCCGTCCAGGTCCAGCGGCCCGAGGAGTACCTGGCGGTCAGCGAGACGTCGTGCCGGCGGTCGTACTTGGGCGGAAAGGAGCGCCCCTCGTCGATCTCCGGGAACTTCCTCCGCGTCCATCCGAGGGTATAGCCCAGCCAGCCGGTCAGTGCCCCCCGCCGTTTTTCCGCGAACAGCTCGAGTCCGGTGGCGTACCCCTCCCCCCCGGTCTTGAACACGTCCTCCGAGGTCTGCTGTTCCGCGTTCTCCTCCCGGTCCTCGTCGAGGACCACCAGGTTGGCCAGGTCGGTGTAGTAGGACTCGAGGCTGAACCGCCAGATTCCGGAGGGCTCCCACTCCAGTCCCGAGACCCCCTGCCAGGAGCGCCCGGGATCCACGGTCTCGTCGAGGGAGCCCCAGACGTCGCCGCCGCCGAACCCCTCCGTCGACACCAGCTGCAGGTATTGCCGGTAGCTTCCGCCGGCGAGCTTGACGCGCAAGCCCTCCCGCAACACCCGGCTGAGCGAAAGGCGCGGGTTCAGGGACAAATGCCCTCCCTCCTCGTACCAGGTTGCGCGCAGACCCAGCAGGGCCTCGGTCAGTGGCGTCGCCTGCCAGTCGTCCTCGATATAGGCGGAGAGCAGGTACGGCTGTACGACCTGGTTCTCTTCGTACTCGTCGAAGCGCACCCCGTAGTCGAAGCGGAAACGGGTGATGTCGATTCCCCCGCGCAACGTGTGGTTCGGGGAGGCGAACCAGTCGAGATCCCCCTTGAGAGTGACGTCCCGCACCTTGTTGCGTATCTCGATCGGAGTGCCGAACAGGTCGATGATGATGTCGCTGTGGTACCTGGAATACAGAAGGATGGCGCGCCCGAAGAGCGACGGCGAGAACAGGTGCGTCCAGCGTCCCGTGAGGGCGCGGTTGCCCCACTCGTTGGCGAAGCCGAGGGTGTTGGTGCTGTCGCCCACCGAGATGTCGAGATGGTCTTCACCCCCGTAGGCGCTGACCATGAGGTTGTCGTCAGGGGTCAGCTGGGTGTTGATCCTGGCGTTGAGGTCGTAGAACCAGTAGCCCAGGCCGTCGAGGTCGTCGACGGCTCTGCGCAACGCCCGCAGGGCCGGATCGATGTAGGTGCGCCTCCCGGCCGCCATCCACGAGCCCCGGCCGAGGGGCCCCTCGCTCATGAAGCGGCTGGAGATCAGGCTGACTCCCCCGCGGTTGCTGAACCGGCGGCGGTTGCCGTCGCGGTTCTGCACGTCGAGAACGGCCCCGAGGTTGCCGCCGTACCGGGCCGGGTAAGCCCCCTTGTAGAAGGTGACGTCCTTGATGGCATCCGGGTTGAAGGTGGAGAAGAAACCGAAGGCGTGGGACGGGTTGTAGAGCCGCACCTGGTCGAGCAGGATGCCGGTCTGGTCGGGTCCGCCGCCGCGGACGTAGAGCCCGCTGCTGTAATCCGACGACGTCTGGACGCCGGGCAGCAGCTGCAGGCTGCGCAGCAGGTCGGGCTCGCCCATGGCCGGCATCTTCTTCAGGGATGTCATCGGCAGGACGACGACGCTCGTCTGCTGGCTCAACTCGCTCTTCACCCGCTCCCCCTCGGCTTCGACGACGACGGCTTCCATCCTCAGCTCCTCCGGATCCAGCTCGACATCCAGGCGCAGCTCCTGGCCGGCGTCGAGGTGGACGGTGTCCCGGTGGACGGCGTAGCCGATGTAGGAAACGGCGATCACCCAGGTTCCCGGCGGGATTCCGGGCAGGGCGTAGTAGCCTTCGGCGTTGCTGAGGGTGCCCATTTGCCGGTCCCCGACCGCCACCGTGGCGTTGGGGAGGCGCTCGCCGTCGCTGCGGTCGCGGATGAAGCCGCTGAGGGTGGCCGGGCTTTCGGCCACCGGGTCATCGGGAACCGCGGAGGAGGCGCCGTTCAGAGCCGCGGTTGCGACAGCCGCCATGGTCCAGGTAACCGCTCTTCTCAATCGATCCATTCTCCACCTTACCGCCCGACTGCACCAGTCCCCTGCGGTCATCGCGCCAGCCGGCGCTCGCCGGCGGAGTTTTCCGGACCAGGCAGGAGTTCCCCCCGGATCCCGCCCGGCGATGAACCGGTGGGCAGGTGGGGGCAATGACTGCAGGCAGATCCGCCCTACAGCTCCCCTTCGAGCCGCCACCGGGTCGCCGCCGCGTGGGTGATCCGGTCGGGGCCGGTGATGTAATACACGGTGACGAGGGACCCGTCCTCGAGTTGCTCGGTAAGGGGGTAGCCGAGATCGGCGCCGGCGACGCCGCGCTCCTCGAACTTGCGCAGTTGCTCCTCGCCCCAGCCCAGGGCCGGGGCGCCGCCGTCGTCGCGCAGGACCCGCATCCCCTCGAGGTCCCAGAACCAGCCGTTGGGGCTGACCACGGCGCGGATGCCGGCCGGCTTGAAGCGGTACCCGTAGCTGCACAGGATGCCGCCGTCCCGCAGGCGCAGCAGGTGGCAGGGGTAGCCCCAGACCCGGGTCTCGACCGGCTCGCTCCAGGAGCGGCCCCCGTCGGCCGACCACTGCTGCCACAGGTACCCGGTGGGGCCGGGCCGGTGGCAGCGCGTCATCGCCAGGACGCGGCTGCCTGGCAGCTCGAGCAGGCTGGTCTCCTCGGTGAAGGAGCCGGTGGCGTCCTCGACCATCGGCACCCACTCCCAGGTGCGGCCGTCGTCGGCCGAGCGGGCGACCCACTGCCGCCAGGGACCGTCCCCGTTCCCGCCCGGATCGACACCGGGCAGATCGAACCTGCCGCCCGCGGGGAACAGCAGGGTCCCGTCGGTCAGGCGCAGGCCGCGAAAGCCGCAGAGATTCCTCATCCCTTCAGGCGCCGGGATCGACTGTCTCTCCCAGGTCCTGCCGCCGTCGCCGGACCTGGAGACGTTCAGGTCGCGGCCGCTGAGGTAGAAGAGGGTGTCGTCCTTTTCGTGGTCCGCGGTGAGGCAGCCCTCGGCCTCCCACCGCGGCCGCTCCGACACGGGACGCACTCCGGGAGCGTCGGCGTGGCCGTCGAGCCCGCCGGCTCCGACGTCGAGCCAGGCGCCGTCAGGCAGTTCGGAGCGGAACTTGCCCGTCGCCCCCGGCCAGAGCGGCGGCAGGGAGGTGTCGCCGCTCTCCTCCCACTGCTCGCCGTCCCGGGACAGGAAAACCCGCACCTGTCCGGTGGAGGAGTGGGAGGGCCACTCCCGCTCGGTCACCGCGGCCACAAGGGTCCCGTCCGCCTGCTTGCTCAGGTCCGGAAAACAGGAGTAGGAACCGGCCTTCTTGTAGATAACGTTGTGGCGTTTCCAGGGCATGGAGCGGACAATATGGAGCCGGGCTTATGGATGGGTAAAGCCGCCGCTGACCTGGCGCGGTTTGGGCCTCCCGCTGACCGGGGGAATGGCGGGTTCGGCAAGCCCGCGGACGGCCGGGAGCGGTCATGCGCTGCTCCGTTCTGCAGCGCCCCGCGGGTCCGGTGTCCCGTGGGGGCGGATCGGCTTCGGCCGGTTTGGAGCCAGTTCCGCGCCCTGTCCGGCAACACGGCAGAGCCCCGGGCTCTGCTCTGCTTCGCCCGGGTCCAGACCCACCGCGGTTGCGACCCGGGGCCCCGGCGCCCTGATTAGAGCCGCGCGCGCCGGGAAGCCCCTGGCGGAAACGCACCCCCCTCATTACCGGACAGGCAGGCAAACGACGTGCAATCGAGGCTGATCCCCAACACCGACATCGAGGTCTCCGCGGTATGCGTCGGAACCATGCTCTTCGGCACCCCGGTCGGGGAAGCCGAGGCCGCGGCCATCGTCGACGCCGCCCTCGACGGCGGCGCCAACTTCTTCGACACCGCCAACATGTACGAGGGCTACACCCGCTACATCGGGTCTGCCGGCGGCCTCTCGGAGGAGCTCCTCGGGAAAGCCCTTGCCGGCCGCAGGGGGGAAGCGGTGGTCGCGACCAAGGTCGGGATGGCCATCGGGCCGGAGGCAGGGGACCGCGGCCTGAGCGCCCCCCACATGCGGCGGGAGTGCGAGCGCAGCCTGCGCCGCCTGCGGACCGACCGGATCGACGTCTACTACATGCACACCCCGGACGAGGCCACCCCGCTCGAGGAGTCCATCGAGGCGATGGCGAAACTGATCGAGGAGGGGAAGGTCCGCTTCTGGGGGATCTCCAACTTCGACAGCGGACAGACCAGGGACCTTCTTGCCGCCTGCGACGCCGACGGCTGGCCGCGGCCGGTGCTGCATCAGCCGCAGTACAGCCTCGTTTTCCGCGGCATCGAGGCGGACCTGATGCCGCTCTGCCGCGGCGCGGGAATCGGCCTGGTCCCGTACCGGGTGCTGGAGAGCGGCCTGCTGAGTGGCAAGTACGAAGGGGGGATTCCGTCCGGCAGCCGGGCGAAGGACAACCCGGCGTGGATTTCGCAACTCGACGACGAGGAGATCATGGGGCAGGTGAGCAAGCTGCGGGAAGCTGCCCTGGAGCAGGGGCGGAGCCTCTACGAGCACGTGCTGAAGGAGACCGTCGCGGTTCCCGGGATCACCAGCATCCTGCTCGGGATCAAGCGCCCGGAGCAGATCCGGCAGGCTTGCGAGGTACTGGCGTAGGGGTTCGGCCGGTACCGGGCGACCGGGGCAACGCCAGCTGGGGGATGGGTGCATGAAGGGCAGGGGTGTATGGCCGAGCCACCCCTTTTGGAATACGGCAGGTCAGGAAGACCTCGTAGGGTCGAGCCCCCCTTCGCGCAGTCCGTCAGCCGGAGCGGAACCTGCTGGCGATGAATGCTGCGCAAGGAAACCGGACCCTCCCTGAGAGCCCGGGCTTCAGCGCCGGAAGGTGGGGCAGTCGACGAGGGAGGGCGCGTAGTTGTCGGGGACCGGCACCTGGAACCCGTTCAGGGTCAGGGCCACCATGCTGTAGTAGCCGATCAGGCCGGTCAGCTCGACGACGCCGGTCTTGCCCAGCTCCTCGTTGGCCGCGGCGAAGGAGCGGTCCTGGACGAAGCGGTTGTAGAGCAGCTCGCTGGTGTAGTCGTACACGGCGCGCTCGTCCTTGCGGTTGAACTCCGGGTACTGGCTGTGGCGGATCGCGTCGATGGTGTTGCGGTTGAGGCCGGCCTCGATGGCCGGCGGCTCGTGCAGGGTCCACTCGACCTGGCAGTCCCAGAAGCGCGCCGTGACGAGGATCCCCAGCTCGCTCAGGCGCGGCCCCAGGCTGGTGCGGTAGCGGACGAATTCCCCCAGTTTCTGGGCGCGGTCGGCGAGCTCGGGGCTGTGCAGCCAGGTGCGGAACGGGCCGTCGATGCTGCCCCGGGTATCGACGATGTCGTCGTAGATGCGAGTCTGCTCGGTGTCGAGGTCGGTGCGGTCCAACTGCCTGAATCTGCTCATGTGCGGCGGCTCGGGACGGCCGGGGTCGGCGTCAGGAAAGAGAAAGGGGTGATGAGGTTGAAGGAAAAAGTCGGGTTCATCGGTCTCGGTTCGATGGGGCGGCGCATGGCCGCCAACATCTGCGGCGGCTTTCCCACGTCGGTGTTCGACCTGCGCGGGGATGCGGTGGCCGAGGTCGCCGCCAGGGGCGCCGGGGCGGCTGACAATGTCACCGATATAGCCGCGACCTGCAACCGGATCCTGCTCTCGCTGCCGGACGCCGATGCGGTCGACGAGGTGGTGTTCGGGGAAGGGGGGCTTTTCGCCTCCCTGGAGGAGGGGGACATCGTCGTCGACTGCGGCACAACCCACCCGGAGTACACCCGCGCCACCGCCCGCCGCCTGGCCGGCCGCCGCGCCTTCTTCCTCGACGCCCCGGTCACCGGGATGGAGACCCGCGCCGAGGCGGGAACCCTGACGGTGATGGTCGGGGGTGACGAGGATGCCTTCGCCGCGGTGCTCCCGGTCCTGGAGCGGATCGGCAGCCTCGTCCTGCACATGGGGGAGCCGGGCAACGGCCAGCTCGCCAAGATGACCAACAACGTGCTCTACAACATCTCCTGCGCCGCCATGGCCGAGATGCTCCCGTTCGCCGCGCGCCTCGGCCTCGACCCGGAGAAGATGCGCCTGGCGGTGGGCTCGGGCTCGGGGCAGAGCTTCGGCTTCGACTACTTCTCCGAGCGCGCCCTCAGGGGGGTGTTCGACGAGGGCTACCCGATGGCGGCCGCCTTCAAGGACATGAAGACGGTGATGGAGAACGCCGACGCCCTGCGGGTGCCCCTGCCGGTCGCTTCGGCGGCGATGCAGACCTACAAGACGGCCCTTGCCCGCGGCTTCGGAGAGGAGAGCAAGGGGGCGATGATCAAGGTGTGGGAGCAGGTCATGGGAGTGGAGGTGCGCTATCCGGAGCAGGAGGAGGGACAGTGACCGACCTCTCGATGCGGCTCGACGGCAAGGTCGCCGTCGTGACCGGGGCCGGCGGCGGCATCGGCAGCGCCCTCGGCGGAGCCCTGGCCGCGGCGGGGGCGGACTGCGTGCTCGGCGAGCTTCCCGGGCGCATGGGGGACCTCGACCCGGTCTGCGAGTCGGTGCGGGACGCCGGCAGGAAGGCCCTGCCCCTTCCCCTCGAGCTGCCCGACCTCGACAGCATCGACGCCTTCACCGAAGCCGCCTTCGGGGAGATGGGCCGCGTCGACATCCTCGTCAACAATGCCGGGGTCAACGCGCCGGCCGCGGCCCTCGACGTCACCGAGGAGGACTGGGACCGCATCCTCGGGGTCAACCTCAAGGGGCCGTTCTTCCTGTCGCAGCGGATGGGCCGCAGAATGAAGGATGCCGGCGGCGGCAGGATCATCAACATCGCCAGCATCATGGGGGCCGTCGGTTACTACAACCGCGCCGCCTACTGCTCGAGCAAGGCCGGGATCGTCAACCTGACCCGGGTGCTGGCCATCGAGTGGGCCCCCTACGGCATCAACGTCAACGCCATCGGCCCCACCTTCATCCTCACCGCGCTGACCCAGTCTTCTTTCGACGACCCCGACATCAGGCAGGACCTGCTCGCCCGCATTCCCATGGGAAGAGTCGGCATGCCCGGGGACGTCACCGGGGCCGCGGTGTTTCTCGCCAGCGACGCGGCCGGCCTGATCACCGGGCAGACCCTGTACGTCGACGGCGGCTGGACCGCGATATAGCAGGCTCGGCCCTGGCCGGATCCGGGTGGCGGCGGTTTGGTGAATCCCCTGTACCTGTCTTCCGGTTGTGTTTCCGGAATACAAAAGCCCCCGGAACAGGACCGATTCCGGGGGCTGGTTTGGGTGTCCCGCAGGGGATTGGCTACTCGCTGCGGTTCTTCTCCAGGTCGTATGGATCGAGCCGGCCTTCGATTCGCGCCAGAGCCTTGCCCTGGGACGTTACTTCGGTCTGCACGGCATCGATTCGCCTGCCTATCTCGTCAAGTCGCTTGGTTCCGTCATCGATACGCTGACTGATGCTCTTCAAATAAAGCCCGAGCAAAGCCCCGACAACCCCAGGCGCGATGAAGCTGCTCCAATCCATTACTGGCCCTGACCCGGCGGTTCCTGGGAGGATGGGGGGGAAGCTGTCTTCATCCGTTCCTCTTTTACCGAGTGTGGGCTGCTCGTTGTGCGGTCGTAGGGATCGAGCCGTCCCTCTATTCGAGCCACTCCCTTGCCCAGCGAGGTTACCTCGATCTGCAAGGCATCGAGTCGCCTGCTTGTTTCGTCAAATCGCTTGCTTGTTTCGTCAAACCGCTTGCTTGTCTCGTCAAACCGCTTGTCTATCACTTCGAATTGCTGTGCCGTGGAAGTTTTCAGGTCATCGATTCGCTGGCCGATGCTCTTCAGGTAAAGCCCGAGCAACCCTCCGACAACGCCGGGCGCGATGAAGCTGCTCCATTCCACTTGGCACTCTCCTTGATCTTCCTTGTTGATATGACTGCAATGCAGACGTTTGTCAAGAAGGGAGTACTACTCCGGGTTTCTGTTTTTCCTGTTTCCCACACTACTTGAGGATACCATGCGAATCTACTGGAAATAGCAAGTATTCGTTAATTTCAATAAAAACAATAGGTTACGATATTTTCATGGAAATAGCCAGTTTGTGCTCATTTGAGCACTTCAATCCAAACGAGCAGTTACCTACATGAGTGCTCAACCTCGTAAAGGTGGCGCTAAGGATTGGGGAAAATACATGAAAAAGCCCCAGAATCGAGTGATTCCGGGGCTTTCGCTTGGCGGGGTTTCTCAGTCTTCTTCGTCTACGAGTTTCAGAAGTTCGGGGGCAAAATTTCCTCTTTTGGCGGTTCCTCTCTCAATCCATGTTGTGGGTATTTCATTGGGGTTGATGTCCCCAGGCTGAGAAGTGTCTACGGTCATTTTGGGTCCCCCGCTACGAAGACGAACAACATCCCCTACCTTGAATTCATTCATTGACTGTCTCCAAAAAAAGGTTCCTCACCACTTTGGTATCGAACTTGGGGGTTGATTATCGGCAGTGCGTTTGAGGAGTTCAGCGGAAGTGAGGCGGGGCTCTCGTGTCGAAATATGCTTGAAATCCTCTGCGATCCAAAGAAGCTCGACGGTATCAACTCCCTTTCCCTTGAAGGGTTTGATTTCCTCACCCTTCATCACATCATGAGCACTGTAATAACGTTCTGATATGACCAAGTGAGTAACCCCATCTTTGGCGCCAAACGATGCGTTAGTCGGTGGCTGGAAGACGCCAGCGACAACGCATCCCATGTCGAAGTCCTCTTGTTTGTGGAGTTCCCGGTCGAAGAAGTACCTATCTTTCTCCGCCTCGTCTGCGTAGATCACACAATTCCTCATTTTTGCTTTATCCTTTCGTTGCTCGACTACGCAAAGTAGTCGAGAGTTTCCGTGCCCAGTGCCGAATGCACCAGACATAGAGATAAAGGTAGGGCATTAGGTTGGTTCTGTCAAAAGTACAAGCTATGTATAAACTCGTGTTTTTATTGGGTTTAGAGCATTGAAAAAACAGCTTCGCAACTGATTGTTTTTGTGAAGGTTATGAAACTACGAAAAGGTAGTTTTTGTTAAAAAAAACCACAAAATTCGGTAAAGTTTACGAGCACTCGGGATGCACGAATAGGTCCAACCCTCGACGCTTCCCATTCTCGTACGCCGCGGTACGCCATCGTAACCCATTCTGTCCCCGGTGCAGGATCATTCCGCATAGCTGGCAGGGCCGAGGCAGTTTGAGCCTTCGAGCCTCTCCCTTGCCTTCCGCCAGTGCCTTCCGTAGCCGCTCTATTACGTCAGGATCCGTTTCCCGCTCTGCCGCTTGCGGTGTGATTTCGTCAGTGCAATCGAGACAGGCATACCGCTTGCGGTATTTCCCACCTCTTCCCCCGGTTGTTCCCGCCGTCCGATAGCACAAGGTCCCCTCGAAAATCTCCCCTTCGCAAATGCTGCAAGTGTGAAAGGTTCGGCACTTCAACAACCGCCATTTTCCAATTCTGCCGGGTGGACGGTCTGGAAATCCTTCCCGCTCTTCCTCTTTCGCTTCGGTTCCCTGTTCAGAGTTGACGGGCTTTCCGTATTCGTCCATCCCGGAAATCCGATAACTGAAGGGTCTTCCCCAGTATCTCGACTCCGCTTCTCGAAGTCTCGCCATTTCTTCGTTTGGCCAAGACATAACCTCGAACCGCTCCGGTATTCCGATCTCCCCAAGGTGCAGCAAAAAGGGGCAATCTCGGCACTCTACGTAATCGCCAGTGTATTCGAGGGTGTGCGTATGGGGTGCGGTTCGTTTGGCTGCCATATGCGAGATTTGAGGGCTTTCCGGGGCAATCTTGGAGGTAGTTGGGAAGCTGGCAGCCCCGAAGGGTAATCCGCCAGCTTCCCTTGCCCGGTTGCCACAGCCGGGTAGAGGAACCGGGCTTGAAAAATGTTTTTTCCTGTCTACTACTTTTGGAGAATCGGTAAACAGACGGTACCGGGCTGGCTATCTGCGAGAATCTCGCAGATAAAATCTCAAAACCTGCCAAAAATCATTTGCCCGAATCGGGGCAAATTTGAGGGCTTGTAACGGTGCTCAAATGTGGTAGGATGTCGGAAGTAGGGTATGAAGGCGATAAGCGATTGTAGAGCTGTTTTTGCCCCGAATCGGGCAAGTTTCAGGTACTGTCGAACAAGGCTCCCCCGAAAAGTGGAGCGTTGCCCCGTATTTTGCCCTCGCCTATTACCATTACCGCGCACACGCGTACGCGCGCGGTTGTCGGGTACCGCTCGTCCGTACTTGGGGGGTAGTACGGAAAGATGCGTTGTACATATAGGTAGTTATTTAAGTACTTAGGTTACGTTGACAATGAAAAACTCATTGACAATGAACAAGATACAGAAAATATATGGTAGTACTTTAATCGTGCGCGTATATGGTAATAGGCGACGGTACAAAAGCGTCAGAAACAGCAATCCAGAGAGGCAATGTCCCTCCTCTCCAATAGTCGTGGATAGTTGTTTTCGAGAGGGGATTTGCGAGAAACTTCGTCTCGGCACTTCCCCTGATGATTGAGATTCTTTGCAGTGGCATTCAAGCGCAGGCTGGATACCCAATCCCTAAGCGATCCTGCCCAATTCCATCTTCGAGAATCTCGCAGATAGATGTCAACATGACAGTACGACCCCTTCGGGACCCTGTAGCAAATTGGAAAAGAGGGACCAGGGACCGTGGGGGTTCCTGATCTGTGCTCGAATGGTGTCACGCCGTGACCGGGTGTGACGTGCCAAATTGACTTATGCCATACAAAGACAAGACAGCAGAACGGTTAGCCGCGAGAGAACGACAACGCAAGTGCCGTGCTCGTAAGAAGCTGAAGAAACAGAAGGCACAACCTTTACCGCCAACACCGGCAGACCCTGCCCAAGCCGTAGCGGAATGGTCGCGAGATTGCCTGAAGGTACCCCCTGGCCATCCTCTCGCGGGGCAGCCTATGGAGTTGCCCGAGTACGGTATCAGCTTCATACGCGATGCACTGACACACCGGGAATCCCTTCTCTGTCTCGGACGAAAAAACGCCAAGTCTGCAATTGTCGCGGTGCTATGTCTGGCACTCCTCGCGGGACCCTTGAAACGGGCGGGGCTGCGGATCGGTACGGTCTCGGTAACACGAGAGAAAGCGGCTGAGCTTCTGCGGCAAATGGAAGAGATCGCGAAGGCTTCGAACCTCGATGATCTGGATTTCCGCAAGTCTCCCGCTCCGGGATGGGTAAACACGGAGAACGGATCGACGGCGGAGTTTCTGAGTGCCGACAAATCAGCGGGACATTCCAGCGGATTCGATTTTTCGATTGCTGACGAATTGGGTTTGATGACGGAGCGAGACCGTGAATTGATCGCGGGACTCAGAACCGCCACAAGCGCCCGCAACGGGCGTTTCCTTGCGCTATCTATCCGGGGGGAGTCTCCACTCCTTGAGGAGCTGCTTGAGCGTCAGAACCTCCCTACAACCGCCGTACACTTGTACGCGCCAGACGGGGAGGACGTTGACATACACAGTCCCGAGGTATGGGCAGCCGGTAACCCTGGAATCCCTTGCGGGATCAAATCCGCTGAATGGATGCGAGACGAAGCAGCCAGAGTCGAGGCTACCCCTTCGGATAGATCAACCTTCCTCGCCTTCGATTTAAACCTCCCCCAATCGCCAACCCGCGAAATGATCTTCACGCTTTCAGACTATCGGGGGTGTCTGGTTGACGAACTTCCTCCCCGTCAAGGTGTGGTGTGCCTTGGGTTGGATATGGGGGAAGCGACGGCGGCAAGTGCCGTGTTCGCCATATGGCCAGCAACGGGAAGGTGCGAAACGTGGATGGCTTTCGGGGACAATCCTTCTCCCATCGAGCGAGGGAAACGAGATGGCGCCAGATATGATATGATGATTCAAGGGGGAGAACTTTGCACCTATCCGGGAAGGGTTACGCCAGTATCCCAGTTTCTTGGAGACGTGGCTGCCGATCTGAAGGGTTGTACCGTGTATCGGCTGGCTGCGGATGGCTACAAGGATGCTGAGGTAAAGGATTTCCTGGAAAATGCGGAACTTCGATGGCCATACGAGTTTCGCCGTGTTGGTGCCGGGAAGGATGGCGGGAGAGATGTTCGAGCCTTACAACGCCTTTTCATCGGCAAAAAATTGAAGCTGAGGGAATCGTTGAGTTTCGCAACGGCGGTTTCCAATTCCGCGATTCGAAGAGATGGCAACGGAAACCCCGGTCTCGATAAATCAACGTCAAGGGGCCGTATCGACCTCCTGTCAGCCGCCGTGATTGCTGCGGGTATCGCTGAACCTCTGATGACGAAAACCCGTCTGCGGAGACCCTTGCGAGCGGCTGCGGTGTAGGATTCTCCAAAAATAGGAGATAGGGAAACCCGTGATTTCTAACCTCTACAAAACCGCCAGATGGCAGCGAGTCCGAAAACAGGCACTTGAGCGAGACGGGTACGAGTGCAAGAGTTGCTATCGACGTGGAAAATTGCACGTACATCACCGTATCCCCCTTCCCAACAGGGGAAAGAGACTCTCTCCGGTTGTTGCTGAGGAAATCGGTTACAAACTGACCAACCTTGTCAGCCTTTGCTGCCAGTGCCATACCCAAATTCACGAGCGGCACGGGTTGCTTGAGGTGAAATTTTTCAAGGCATACATACGAAATCTCTTGAAGGAGAAAACCAATGACAAAGCTTCAGAAACTCCAACTCGAACAAAGCGAGCACCGCGAAAAGGCAGGCTCGTTACTTGCTAAGGAATCCCTCAGTACAGAAGAACGGCAGACCCTCGACGGGCTGACAAAGCGACTTCAGGAACTTGAGACCGAAGTACGGGCAGCAATCGTACTTGACGGAACCGAGACGGCAGAGGAAGGCAGCCGGGAAGAAACCGAGAAACGGGAACTTGCCGGGAAACTGGAATTACGTCGGTACCTCGGGGCAGCCGCAACGGAAGAACGGATTGCAGACGGAGCAGAACACGAATGGCAGAAAGAGCACAACCTGCCTGATTTCTCGGTTCCGTGGGAGGCTATCGCACCGGTAGAGCGGCGAGCCGATGCCAACACAACCGCTCCCGCCGATGTGCCAGCCGCTCAAGACCCGATTCTTTCAAGGGTGTTCGCCAAAGGCGCGGCACTGTGGGCTGGCGTTCGGTTTCCGTCTGTTGGTGTTGGCGAGCGTCAGTATCCCGTACTCACTGGCGGGAACACTCCCGCATTGAAAGAGAAGGCAGCCGCTCACGATTCGACGGCTGCGACGTGGAGCGTGAAGACGCTTTCTCCGAAGAGAATGACTGCCCGGTATACCTTCGCCATCGAAGACGCGGCAGTATTTCAGGGTATGGAGGCTGCCCTTCGAGACGACCTTTCCGGGGCAATCGCGCAAGAGATGGATAAGGAAATCCTCGCGGGAGAAGGGACAGATCAACACGTGTCGGGATTCTTCGATTCGTCCTCTGGACCCCTTACGGCTCCATCTGATCCAACCGCAGAGGCAGGAAGGTCGGACTATATCGCAGCCATTGCCGACAGTGTAGACGGCAAGTACGCACTCGAAAACGGCGATATCAAGTTGCTGATTGGCGCCAAGACAAACGCTCATATGTCAAGCAAGTTCGGGGGAACCAACAGCGACACAACCGCAGCGGAACACGTCAAGCGGATCTCGGGAGGTTGCCGGGTTTCTGCCCATGTTCCAGACGTAGCCAGCAAGATCCAGCTTGCCCTTGCCTGTCGAAAGATGGGCTCCGCCGTCGCTCCAATCTGGCAGGCTCCGCGATTGATCCGCGATCCGTACACCGATGCCAGCAAGGGAATTGTCGGGCTCACCTTGCACGTTCTGTTTGCCTTCGACGTGCCAAGGGCAGACGGTTGGGAGCTGTTGAAATTTCAGGTTGCCGCATAGATGGAAACACGTTTTACAGAGATAAGGGCAGACGGGAAAAGACTTCTCGGTACAGTCATCAACTACGGCGACATTGCTGTTGTTGGTGGTCAGCCTGAAAGGTTCGCTCCCGGCTCCCTTCTCTGTAGCGATGTTGTTTTGAACCGTCAACATCAGCGGGACAGACCCCTTGCCCGTACCGGTGCCGGGCTGATTCTCAGAGACGGACCGGAAAGCTTGAAAATGGAGGCTGTACTGCCTGAAACCTCAGAGGCAAGAGATACCCTTACCCTCGTTAGTTCTGGCGTCCTTCGCGGATTATCAGCGGAATTTGAAGTGATTTCCGAACACTACGAAGACGGCACGAGAGTAATCGACCTTGCCAACCTTTCCGGGTTGGGTGTTGTGGATAGATCGGCTTATCCAGCTTCCACAGTGGAGGCACGAGCGAAACAAGGTCCAATGATACGGGCTTTCGTGCCCCAAGATACCTCCCTTGGCTGCCGGTGCAGTGGTCCCGAATGTAGGTATGCCACCTTCACCCCTGAAGCAATTGACACAATGTTTCAATCCCTCAGCGAGCGGGAAGTACTGGCGGTATTGTCCAGCTACGGCAGCCCATTGGCCAGTACTTCACGGGGAACAGTACGAGGGAAGCGACTCGAAAACGGTCTTTCGGTTGAGATCGACGTACCGGAAGGAATGGTAGACGACCTTCTCGACAAGATCGAAGCTGCCCCGGTTTACGTACGGCCGCACTTGGACAGGGGATTGTCAGAGGGGATTATCCAAGGGGTAACAATGGCGTACTCGGCTGCCATCTTACGAGCACTGGTAATCGGGAGTACAGACGCTTCCGAAGGTTGGGGAGAACCGGAATACCACAACCTCCCGAGACGGCGACACAAAGCGGAGCGGTTGCTATGGCTGTAGACGTGCAGAAAATAGGGGTTGCCCTTCGCATCATCGCAGACACAACAGAGACGCTTGAGGCAGCCATTGAACAGCGGTTGACGGACCTTTGCGGGGTTGCCAATGCGGAAATCGAACGGTACGCACCACAAGCACCAATGGCGACAAAGAAAGAGGCAACGGTACGCTTTGTCTCGTATCTCTACGACATCGACGGCAGCCAACACCCCAACTATTCAACCGCCTTCACAAACAGCGGGGCAAAGGGGCTGTTGTCTACCTGGCGAAAGCATACGGCAGCCGTAATTGAACATGCCTGATCTTGCGAAAACTACACGCCAGAGGCTGCGCTTTGCCCTCGATTCAATCCTCGAACACGGACCAATCCCCGAGGGCAGACGGACCCCGGAAACCTTCTCTAAGGTGTGGTGCAGACGCGATCCGGGAGCAGAATCGAACCTTGTCACCGCTACGGGATTCTTGACCCACAGAGGCGAAGAAAACGAGGCAGTCTTTACCGTACGGTATTCCAAGCGGTACAAAACAGACGATTGGATACGACATGACGGGGAGACCCTCGTAATTGCCCGAATCGAGGCTTTGGATCGAAAAAGGTGGCAACGGTTGCACTGCAAGTCAGACAGTATTACCACTCTTCCGGAGTAATTTTTACCGGTGAAATTTTGGCCATTTACAAAGACTGAGAAGCGATCTACCGAGGTAGACGGGTTCACCAACATTCTGCTAAATGCCGTCGAATCTCAGGCAGATTCAGACGACAGCCAGCTTGTAAGGGGTGTGGCTGCGATAGAAACGGCTGCGGGATTGTGGAGACGGGCCTTCTCCTCAGCGGCTGTAGATCCTGCTACACCCCTTACACAGGCTTTGACTCCTGAGTTTCTCGGATGGATCGGGCAAGAGTTGGTACTTCGAGGCGAAGGGTTGGCAGTGATCCAAGTCGAGGGGGGGAAGCTGGAATTGCTGCCGGTTGGTGACTTTTCCGTAACCGGGAAAGCCAGCCGCAACAGTTGGCGGTACCGGTGTACGGTGTACGGACCTTCATCGACCTTAACCTACCAACGAGCACCGGCAGACCAAGTGATTCATTGCCGATGGAGTTATCAGGCAGAATTGCCCGAATTTGGCGCTTCTCCCTGGAAGCGAGCCTCCCTTACCTCTACCCTACTCGGGAACCTCGAAAAGCGTCTGAGCGAAGAAACTGGCGGAATTGTTGGCCATTTACTCCCGGTTCCAAGCGATCCGGAACCGGCAGAGGTAGACGGGGAAGAATTCGACGCATACGGGGAATTGCGGCAGACCCTGAAGACCCTGAAGGGAAAAACCGCCCTTGTCGAGACTACAGCCGGGGGATTTGGGGAGGGGATGAACACCGCTCCCCGGAAAGACTTCGTACCCGTCAGAATTGGCGCAGACCCTCCCGACAGCCTCAGAGAACTACGGGAAGACGTTGCCCACAGTCTGTTGCAGGCTTGCGGGGTGCCTCTGTCGCTTGTCTCAGAACGTGGAGACGGGGCAGCAAGGCGAGAGGCTTGGAGGCAGTTTTTGCACAGTAGCGTCAGCCCGGTTGCGCGATCCGTCGAGGCGGAACTATCCGAGAAGCTGGAAACTCCGGTAACCCTGTCTTTCGACAGGCTGTTTGCCTCTGACGTTATGTCGAAGGCGAGGGCAGCCGCTTCCCTGGCCGGTAGTGGTGTCGAGCTTGACGAAGCTTTGAGATTGGCGGGGCTGGAGTAAGGAAATAGCTCCCAATAGCCGCCGCCTTCATCCCCGAGCTATTGCGCCCGCCCTGGCATCATCGGTTAGATTCTCATTACTTTCCCACCTCACCCATCGAAAAGGAGAGGGACATGGGAAAATTGCTGCTGTTCGTATGCCTGTTGGCGGGCTCCGTGGGGGCTACTCAGGATACCGTCGTGGTCGTGACCAAGAAAGGGGCCATTGACGGAAAAATTGAAGGAGAGGTGGCCGCACATGAGGCCAGCATGGCGAAAACCAGGCTGGTGGCTGTGGGTGCGGGATTTGCATCCGGAATCGTGGGAGGAACAATCTGGGTCATCCCCCAGTGGTGGATGACACGGGGAGATAATGTTCCCCAAAAGCTCCAACTATCCCAGGAAGGCGAAAGCGAAATATACAAGAAAGCTTTCGCCATGAGCTACAAGGAAGGGACGAGAAAGAGGAAAAGGTCGAGTCGGTTGTGGTATGGCTTCTTGGGAGTAGTGGCCTTTGTTGGTGTTCTGGATATGGCAGGAAATTGAGAGGGCCAGACAAAACCAGAAAATAGACAATAAAGCCCCCCAGGAAATCGCCTCCCGGGGGCTTTATTGCTGCCCGTATCTGAGGCGGGCAACGGCACCTTTTGCGGCAAGCTGTTTTTTGCTGTAGTGATACGGCATCTCGGGGCTTGTCCATCGGCCAGCCTGTTGCATCTCAATCAAGCTCGCTCCCATAACCGCCAAGGATTGCGCGCTTCCTACCCTGAAGGAATGGCCAGAAATTCCCTCAATTCCGGCAGCCTTGCAACGTCGCTTGAGAATTCCCCGCACTCCTTCTGTACTCATCTCTCCATCGGCGATTCTCGTTCCGGTTCGCTTTGCCCCGATATGGACTCTTCGGAACAATGGTCCTTCCTGAATCCCTGAAGCACCCAACCAAGCACGTATTCGGCTGGCAGTAGGATAGCCAAGGAATAATTCCGGGCAATCTCTGCCGTCTTGGTCTGTCTTCGAGTAGGGAATACGGAGGGTGGCGGTTCCGTCCTCTCCAAACTGCACGTCCTCGACTCGGATTTTCGCCACCTCACTAACCCGTAAGAGTCCATCGGATTGAACGGCAATCATGGCAGCATCCCGCAAACCGACAAGAGAGGTGTCCCGTTCCGCCATTGCCGCAACCTCCGCAGCTTGTTGCCACTGAACCCCCTTTGCCTGCCCTCTGCCTCGGTTGCGTCCTTCCCGTCTCATCGCCTTTATTCGGGCTCTTGTTAGGGGACCTACGGGAGACGGTTTCCCGTTTCTCTCGCAATCCCAACGAACCGCATTGAGGATATTCTGTATCGAGCCGGGTGCTTTCCCTTCCCGGAATTTCTCTTCGATGTATTCACATAATCCCTCGTCTGTGTCGATTTCCCGGCCAATTCGAGCAAGGCAGTATCCGTACTGCTTGCGAGTATGGGGGGAGATTCGACCCTCGACGATTCGGCGGATTTCGGATTTTTCCATGTTTTAACTTTGGTTGTTCTTATAGATAATCCCAAAAGATATTCTATCTTAGAGACTACCCTAAATGGAGCTTTTTCCCTATGAAACCACTTAAGACCGAATATAACAAGGTTTACTGGAAATACGAAGAACTCCTCGACGAGGTGACGCGCCGCAGCCGGCAGGTGCGCACCCTCGGCCACACCCTCGACGGCTCCCCCCTGGTAGCGGCCCGCGGCGGAGGAAACAAGGCGCCGGCCGTCTTCATCACCGCGGGCAGCCACTCGACCGAGCACGCCGGGGTCAGCGCCGCGGTCGAGCTGATCGACCGGCTCGACACCGAGCACGCCGTGTACGTGATCCCGACCCGCGACCCGGTCGGCCTCAACGGCTTCGCCCACGCCCTCTCCCTCGGGCTCGGGGAACCACCGGAGTTCGGCTCCTACGACGAGCTCGAGTCCCTGCTGCGGGAACAGGGGGACGTCCTGTTCGAGGAGGACGACCTCCTCCTCGTGCTGATCGGCGAGTACGGATACACCCTGAGCCGCCCGCAGCCGGAACGGGCCTGCACGCAGATCTACTTCTTCCATCGGCTGCAGCGGCTGTTCAGGGAGGAGCCGGGGATCCTCGAGCCGGTGTACGGCCGCCGCGTGTACATGAACCCCGGCGAGCCCGGGGTCGAAGGGACCGGGGACTTCGGGCGCGCCTACACCCTGATCATCGGCTTCGACGGCGAGATCCTGCACATCAACCGCTTCCACGACACCGCCTGGGCGCCGGTGGAGCCGCGGGTGACGCGCCGCCTCATGGAGGAGATCGAGCCCGGGATCAGCTTCGACCTGCACGAATCCTCGCTGATGGAGGACCGCTTCTGGCTGTCGGCGCGGGCGCTGCCGGACGCGGAGAGCCAGCGCTGGGAGGAGCGGGCGGCGCGCGAGATCATCGGCGAGATCGCCGCCACCGGGGTCACCCTCGCCGAGGCGGGGGACGCCCCGTCGAAGTGGTTCACGAGCTCGCAGCAGGCGGTCTTCTGGCTCGACGCCACCAGGCGCGGGGAGGGCCTCAACCTGATGGACTACGCCTCGCGCCGGCACGGCATGGCGTTCGGCACCGAGATGGGGATGTACGGCGCGTTCGCGCAGCGGGTGGAGCTGGCCCTGACGACGGTGCGCACCGGGGTCAGGGTGTTCGAGGAGCGCTGCCGGTAACATTTGTCCCCCGACGATAACCGCAGGTGTTCTCAGGATCAGCCGGTTATATTGATTGTACTGCGGTAAAACCGGTCCCCCTTCCATGGAGGTTCCAAGGGGGGTTGAGATCAAGGATGGGGGATCTATTGTTGAATCGATCGAATACTCGGGAACTCGCAGGTGATGTTTGCATCGTTCACGGGGCAAGGCCAAAGACCGTAATAGTCAACAAGACCATGGAGGGGTGCTCAGAAGGAGCTTTGTCTCCTTGGAGAATACCGTGCCTGCTGGGCCCGGGTCAGACGGCCGTGGAGGCCGAAACCTGGGGCCGGATCAAGGCCACGGTCCCATCACCGGAACCATAAGCTTATGAGCCGGAGTTCCGTATCCTTTCTCGGGGCTCGATCGGCCTTTACGAGGTGCTGCCATGAAAACCGCTCTGATTCTGTCGTTCGTCGCAGTGATTCTGGTTTCAGCCGGTTGCAACCGCACACCGACAAACTCCATTGAGCCTGAGCTGTTCGATCCTTCTCCCAGGCCCGGATTCAACATCGACCTGGTTTTCGTGTCCGATCCTGGACCCTTCGCCAAGCAGCGTCATACCTCCGGGCATCAATTCTCACCAAAACAGCGTCGTGTGATCGAGGAGGCGGCGGCCACGTGGGAGAGCATCATAACGACTGACGTGATTGATTTTCACTTCGAAGAATACCCATTCGATACGAATGAGGAGGAGTGGTGGCCGCAATGCGGGTGGGATGAATGGTTCGAGCGGATTTACTTCGGTGGAATCCTCGATGACGTGCTCGTGTACGTGACCTTGGCTTCGTTGCCCGAGGGAATTTACGGTTACGGTGGCGCTATAATGACCCGGGGCGGCGACACTCGTGTCCCCCTCATTGGCGGTGTGGTCCTGAATGACCGGGTGTTCGAGGAAAGCTACGACCTGGGCAGAGACGCCATGATTCACGAGCTGGGCCATGTGTTGGGCTTTGGGGCGTCCCGCCCGCCCTGGGAAAACATGCTGGCCCTTCCATCCTGGTGTACTCCCGGGGAAGAAACCCATTTCACCGGCCGTCAGGCACTTCAGGCGTTTGAGGAGGCCGGAGGCACGTACGACAGGGAAGGCGTACCCGTCGAGCACATGGGGATCGGCCGGGACTCCCACTGGCGAAAGTCCGTTTTCGGCAACGAGATCATGACCCTCGGAAGAGAGCCCGGTGTCCGCCGGGTCCTCAGCGCCGTTACCGTACAGGCCTTCGCCGATCTCGGCTACAAGGTGGACCCCTCCGGTGCTGAGTACTACCGGGTTCCCGGCACAGCCCCCAAGGTCGCCGCATCGGGTAGCCGGTGGTCCTGCGGTGTGGGGACAATTGAGCCTTACCCGGTGCCCGGCACGGCCCCCAAGGTCATCGTATCCGCCAGCCAGTCGTCCTCATGCGGTTCCGAACCAGAGGATCCGAACTGATCGGCGGGGGATTGGCGGAAGAAAGTCCGGACGTGGAGACGGAAGCGGAAAGCCGTCGCAGGATCCTCGAGGAGGACGGGCAGGTGCGGTTCAAGGGGAACGGAATTCGCTACGAGCCCAGGGGGGACGTGCACAAGCGGAGCCGGATTTATGGCGTCTGGAAAATCCTCAGTCAATGTCTGGACTGGCGTTCTGAGCCTCAGGACACGGGCGGCCTCCGCCCGGTCCACGGCCGCGCGCGCTCGAACGCCGCGGATGCGGCGAGCACCGTCTCTTCGTCGAATTTCCGTCCGATAATCTGAAGTCCCACGGGCAGGCCCTCCGGTGAGAACCCCGCGGGCACGGACGCGGCCGGGTGGCCGATGGCGTTGCCGTGCATGGTGAACGTCCCGTTCCAGTACTGCACGGGATACGACGATTCCCCCGTGATGCTGCCCGGGAAGGTCTCGTTCGGGAAGGCGGGGAAGCAGGACACGGGCGACATGATGAGGTCGTACCTCTCGAACGCGTCGTCGAACGTGGCCTTCAGCTCGGCGATGCGCCCCTCGGCCCGGATGTAATCCCCGGTCGTTACCCGGGACCCCATCTCGATATAGAAGCGCGCGAACTCCGTCATGCGGCCGCCGTACTCTTCGAGGTACTGCGCCAGGTTGTGGTAAGAACCCGCCGACTGGATGGGACCGAACGAGTCGTACGGCTCGGGGAGCACCATGTCGGCCTCCTCGACCGCGCAGCCCAGCTTCTCGAAGACCATCGCCGCCCTGGAGGTGACGTCGACGACCTCGGGAAAGACAGGCGCGAACCCGAAATCGGCGCTCCAGCCGATCCGGAGTCCGTCGATATCCCGCTCCGTGGCCGCCATGAAGTCGGGCGGAGCCTGCCGGATGGACGCCTGGTCCCTCCGGTCGAATCCGGCCATGACCTGCAGCAGCAGCGCCGCGTCCCGCACCGTCCTCGCCAGCGGCCCGGGCTGGGAGAAGATGTTCGGCATCGGAGGCCCCCCGAGTCCGGTGTAACCCGACACCCGGCCCTGCGTCGGCTTGATGGCGTAGACCCCGCAGAAGTTGGCCGGTATGCGCAGCGACCCACCTCCGTCGCTTCCGGTCGCCGCCGGGCACAGGCAGGCCGCCACGGCCGCGGCCGCTCCGCCGCTCGACCCTCCGGGTGTCCGCCCGGTATCCCACGGGTTGCGTCCCAGCACCCCCAGGGAGTTCTCGCACGTGCCCACCATGCCGAACTCCGGCACGTTGGTCTTGCCGAGCATCACGGCCCCTGCGTTCAGGACGCGCTCGACCACGGCGGCGTTGCGCTCGGGCACCCGGTCCGCGTGCACGACGGACCCCATGGTCGTGCGCACGCCCGCGGTCATCTGCGTGTCCTTGATTGGAAGGGGCAGGCCGTGCAGGGCGCCGAGGCTGTCGCCCCGCATCACCGCGTCCTCCGCGGCCTTGGCTTGCTTCATCGCCAGGTCCCGGGTCACCAGGAGGAAGGAGTCGATCCGCGGATCGAGGCGGGCGATGCGCTCGAAAAACATCTCCGCCAGCGCCACGGGAGAGACCTGTTTCGCCGCGATCAGCTCGAGCAACTCGGTCGCCGGTTCGTATGCCAGCCGTTCGTCCGCCATTGCTGTACCTCCACGCCTGTTCGGGTATCGTTCCTCGGCTGAATGATAATGAATAATGTGCTCCACCTCGGATAACCCGGTTGGGATGCGGACCACGGGAACCCAAGCCTGTTGACAAAATGCACACAATGGATGAAGATCGGAAACGTGACTGCTGCCTTCGATTGGAACCTGGATAAGAACCGACAACTCGCTGTGCAGCGGGGAGTGTCATTCGAGCGCATCGTCTCTGCGATCGAGCGAGGCGGTCTTGTGGACGTGTTGGAACACCCCGATCAGGACCGGTATCCGGGCCAGATGATCTACGTCGTGGACATCGAACAGTACCTCCACCTCGTCCCTTTCGTGATTGGTACTGACGGCACGAGGTTCCTGAAGACGATCATCCCCAGCCGGAAGGCGACGCGCGACTATCAGAGGAGGCATCATCGTGAGCGGCCAACTGAACACTGAAGAGCAGGAAATTCTCGAGCAGTTCGAGCGAGGCGAGCTGCGCCGCGTCGATGCCGTTGAAGGTGAGATGGAGACAGCGCGTCAAGCTGCCCGCAACACCTTCAACAAGACGCGACGGGTCAACCTGCGGGTAACCGAACGCGACTTCAATCTCGCCCATGCACGAGCGCGTGAGGAGGGCATCCCGTATCAGACGCTGTTGTCGAGCGTAATCCATAAATACCTGTCCGGCAGGCTGACGGAGAGGACGTAGGACCTCCCCCCGGAGGACTTGAAACCCCGTGCCGGCTCCCGCGCCCATCGCCTTTTCCTTCGGCGAGACCCTCGTCGACTTCTTCGAGGACCACCGCGCCATCGGCGGCGGCTCGCTCAACGTCGCCTGGTACCTCGGTACCCTCGGCGTCCCCACCGCCATCGTCAGCGCCGTCGGCCGCGACGGGCTGGGCGCGGAGATCCGGGAGTTCCTCGCCGCCGCCGGGGTCGACACATCCTGGATCATCGAGCGCCCCGAGCCGACCGGCACGGTCGACGTCCGCATCGTCGATGGGGAGCCGGAGTTCACGATCAACGACTCGGCGTGGGACCACATCGACCTGGCGCGCATCCCCGACCCGGTGCCGGAGCTGGTCTATTTCGGCACCGTGGCCCAGCGCCGCGAGGCGAACCGCCGCACCCTGGGCCGGCTCCTCGCCCTCGGGCCCCGCCACCGCTTCTACGACGTCAACCTGCGCGAGGGCTATTACACCGAAGACCTCATCGATCCGCTGCTGCGGGAGACGACGATCCTCAAGCTGACCGACGAGGAGTTCGAGACCGTCGCCGGCCTCTCGGGAGTCTCGACGGTTCCCGAGCTCATGGACCGCTACGGCCTGGAGACGGTCGCCCTTACCAGGGGGGAGCGGGGCGCCGACCTCCACGCCGCGGGCCAGGTGCACTCCCACCCGGGCCTGAAGGTCGAGGTCGCCGACGTGGTCGGCGCCGGGGACGCCTTCAGCGGCGTGCTGGCGGCCGGCATCCTGCTCGGGGCGGCGCCGGAGCGCTGTCTCGAGGCGGCCTGCATAGCCGGGGCCAACGTCGTCCAGCACCCGGCCGCCCAGATCCCACCTGGCCCGGAGGTCGAGGCCCTGCTGGGCATGCGAGCGTGATCGATACACAGGAACGGGCGTCGCGGCGACCGAATTCACCCTGGGATTTCAGCGCGGCGCCCAGGTAGCGGACGCAACGGAGGAAACTGAAAATGGCGACGGACATCGACACCCTGGTCTCGGCCGTCGACGAAGACTGGATCGTCGAGCGCACCCGCGAGCTGGTCGAGGTCGAGAGCGAGACCCTGGACGAACCGGAGGTCTGCGCCCTGTTCGAGCGGCAGATGCGCGGCCTCGGGCTCGACGTCGACGTGCGCGAGGTCACCCCGGGGCGGAACAACCTGTACGCGCGCATTCCCGGCAGCGGCGGCGGGCCGGCTTTGCTCTTCAACGGGCACCTCGACACCATCGCGGTCGGCGGCTGTCCCCCGTGCCGGCTCGAAGGAGACCGCCTGTACGGCCGCGGTTCCACCGACATGAAGGGGGGGATGGCCTCGATTCTCGGGGCGGCGAAGGCCCTGCGCGACTCCGGGACGGCGCTGGCCGGGGACGTGGTCCTGACCGCGGTGGTCGGCCACGAGGAGCCGGAGGCGGGCAAGGACGGTCCGCGGGCCCTGATCGAAGACATCGACTGCGGCCGCGTTTCCGGGGACCGCATCCTCATCGTCGAGGGATCGGACGAGCTCTGGGTGATGAGCATGGGCTCCATGGTGTTTACCATCGAGCTGTCCTCCGCCCTCGGCGGAAGGCACACCCAGTACGTCGACTTCGCCGACAACCCGATCCGCCACATGGGGGAGCTGATCGTCGCCGTCGAGCGGCTGCAGCGGGAGCTCGACGGCGGCCGGACCCATCCCCTGGCAGGAAGCGAGCGCATCGACCTCGGCATCGCCGAGGCCGGCGACTACTTCAACCGCACGCCGCTGCGCTGCCGCCTGACCGGGACCCGCCGCTGGATGAGCGGCCGGGGCGCCGCCGAGGTGCTGGCCGAGCTCGAGGCGATGGCGCGGCCGTACGCCGAGGCGGGCGGCCTCGGGCTGAGCGTGGCCATGGAGCACGAGCGGGAGCCGTTCGAGACTCCCCGGGACGACCCGGCGGTCGTCGCGGTGGCCGCGGCCCACCGCCGGGTGACGGGAAGCGCCGCGGAGCTGGTGGGCCGACGCGTCGTCGGCGACGCCAACCTCTATGTCGCCGGCACCGGAATACCGACCTTCTACTACGGGCCCTCGAACGACACCGCGCACGCCGACGTCGAGTGGGTGTCGATGCGCAGGCTCGCCGACGCCGCCAGGGTGTACGCGGCAGCGGCCGCCCTCTACTGCGGGCCGGCCTGAACCGGGCTCGATGAAACGCCCCGATGGGGGGGCCGGGAGTCCCAGGATCGGCGGCAGCTTTCACCCGGGAACCTCCTGAGCCGGGACACGAGGAAATCGAATGCAGATAGCGAGAATCACCCTGACCGAGGTGTTCATACCCTACCAGCCCCCGGTCGGCCCCTACGTGGGGCGCCACCGCGGCGGCGAGTACCGCGCCACCGAGGGGGCGGCCGGGCTGATCGCGAAGCTGGAAACCGATGACGGCCTGGTCGGCTGGGGGGAGGGGATCAACTCCTTCCCCTTCGACGTCAACGCCGTCCTGGCCGGCCACCACGTTGCCGACGTCCAGGGGGCGGTGGCGAGGCTGACGGAGGCCGGGGCCGGCCACGGGGAGATCTCCGCGGTCGAGATGGCGCAGTGGGACGCCCTCGGCAAGGGCGCCGGCCTGCCGGTCTGCCGCCTGCTCGGCGGGGTGGTCCGGGAGGAGGCCGACTTCTGCGCCTGCATGGGGATCAAGGAACCGTCCGCATCGGCCGAGACCGCGCGCGCCTACATCGAGGAGTGGGGGTTCCGCTTCATCAAGACGAAGGCGGGCGACGACCCTGAACAGGACCTGCGCATCGCCGCGGCGATCCAGGAGGAGGTCGGGGAGGAGGCGGTGCTGCGCCCCGACGCCAACGCCGGGTACAGCCCCGGGGTGGCGGAGCGCCAGATGCGGGAGATGCGCGACCTCGGGGTGCGTTTCTTCGAGGACCCCTGCGACGCCGCCCACACCGGGCTGCTGGCGAAGTTCCGCGGCGAGATCGGCATGGGGATCCTCGTCAACATGGGGATCTCCGATCCGGCCAGCATCGCCCCCCTGGTGACCGCCGGCGCCGCCGACTTCCTGATGCCGGACACCGTCGGCTCCGGGGGCATCCTGGCGGTCAAGAAGGTGGCCGAGGCCGCCTCGGCCTGGGACGTCCCCTGCCTGATGCACTGCGCCCACGACTTCGGGCTCAAGACCGCCGCGGTCGCCCACATCGCCGCCTGCACTCCGGGCTTTTCCGGCCCGAGCGACACCTGCTATCACGGACTGACCGACGACATCCTCGTCGAGCCGCTGCGCTTCGAGGGAGGCCGCATCCGCGTGCCCATGGAGCCCGGCCTCGGGGTGACCGTCGACGAGGAGAAACTCGACAAGTACCGCCGCTGACCGCGGCGCAACCAACGGAGACTTTCATGACCGCAACCGCACCTGCACCCGCACCGGCGACGGAAACCACCTCGCGCATTTCCCGCTCGCTCGAGATCCACGCGCGCGCCGCCGAGCTGATTCCCGGGATCTCGCAGCTGATCAGCCGCCGGCCCTCGCGCGCCGCCTTCGGGGTCAGCCCGATCTACGCCGAGAAGGCGAAGGGCTGCCGCATCCGGGACGTCGACGGCAACGAGTACATCGACTGGGGCAGCGCCGTCGGCCCGATCATCCTCGGGTACGCCAACCCGACCGTCGACGCCGCGGTCGTCGAGGCGATCGACAAGGGATCGATCTACAGCATCATCCACGAGAACTCGGTGGAGCTCGCCGAGCTGCTCGTCGACATCGTCCCGTCCGCGGAGATGGTCCGCTACTGCAAGGGGGGCGGGGAGGCCTGCGCCGTTGCGGTGCGCATAGCGCGCGGCGCCACCGGCCGCGACAAGGTGCTGTTCAGCGGCTATCACGGCTGGCACGACTGGTACCTGGCGGCCAACCTCGGGAGGGAGAAGCTGCAGGGCCACCTGTTCTCCGGGATCGATCCGGTCGGCGTCCCCGCCGCCCTCGAGGGGACCGCGATCCCCTTCGAGTACGGCGACCTCGACATGCTCGAGGACCTGCTGAAGCAGAACGAGGACGAGGTGGCCTGCATCATCATGGAGCCGATGCGCTCGGAGCTGCCGCCGGAAGGGTACCTCGAAGGGGTGCGCGACCTCGCCAACCGCTACGGCGTCGTCCTCGTCTTCGACGAGGTCTCCTGCGGCTGGCGTATCTCCCTCGGCGGCGTCCAGGAGTTCACCGGGGTGACCCCGGACCTGACCGCCTTCGCCAAGGCGATCTCCAACGGCTACCCGATGGGGGCGGTCGTCGGCAGGCGCGAGGTGATGCAGGCGGCCGCCGGCATGTTCATCTCCAGCGCCTACTGGGACGACAACGTCGGCATCAGCGCCTCGATCGCCACCCTGAAGGAGCTGCGGCGCCTCGACGCCCCGGCGTATTTCGAGAAGATCGGCGCCGACCTGATGGGGCGGATCAACGAGGCGGCAAGGGACGCCGGCATCGACGCGGAGTGCGCCGGGGTCGCCGCCCATCCCGGCATCCGCTTCAACATCGATGACGCGGAGCTGGCGAAGAAGGTGTCGACCCTGTTCGTCCAGGAGAACGCCCGCCGCGGGCTCATCCTGGCGACGGGGTTCTTCTTCAACATGGCCCACGACGAGGAGGCGGTGGCCGCGACGGCGGCCGGGGTGCGCGAGACCTTCGAGGTCATCGCCGGGGGCCTGCGCGGCGGCGATATCGACACCCTCCTGGAGGCCGGCCTCCAGGAAGACTCCTTCCGCCGCCTGGTCCGCTAGCGGCCGCGGCGGTATCGCACCCGAACCGCGCGAGGCATCGAATATGAGCGCCGACGGCGACAGGCCCCGGGTCGAGGGGGAGCTGACCTGGACCGGGGAGCACTGGATCAACTACCTGAGAGAACCCGGCCGGGAAACGGACAGCGGCCGCGTCAGCCTGTTCAGCTTCCGCTGGTGCCCGGCCGGGGCCGGGGTCGCCGCCCTCGTCGACGTCCCGGGGCGGTTCACCGGGCTCTGCACCGACAACCGCGAGGTGCTGGAGTACGCGCGCGCGACCATGACCCGCTCCTGGCCGGACGAAGAGATTCCCGTGGTCGAGGCGGCCTTCAGCGAATCGGGGGCCCTGCGCACCGACCCGGCCTGGCGCATCGACACCGGCGACCATGTGATCGCGGCGGCCTGGGGGGAGGTCGAGGCGCCCGTCGTCTGCAACGGCCCCTGGCCCGACAGCCCCTCGGGCGACTTCGTGTTCTCGCTGCTGCACTTCTGCGGCCGCGCCGCCCTCGAAGTCGACGGCGAGCCGGTCGCCGGCGCTCCGTACATCCGCGACATCTGGCGCTCGACCATAGGGGGGGACCGCAGCTCCTGCGTCTTCGCCCTGGCCGAGAGCTTCGTGCGCAGGCCTTCCTGATGGCCAGGTACCGCGGCGCCGTAATCGGCCTCGGCTGGATGGGCCTGCTCTACGACCTCGCCGACCGCATGGGGGTCTGGCACGTCGACGACATCGAGCGTCCGACCCCGGACCTCGACGTCCACCGCCGCTTCCACTTCCACACCATGTACACCGGCCGCAAGGGGAGGGCCTCGACCTACTCCGAGGCCCTGGCCGACCGTCCGGAAATCGACCTGGTGGCGGCCGCCGAGCGGGATCCCCGGCGGCTGGCCGCGTTCGGCGAGCGCTACGGCGTCGAGGCCCTCTACACCGACGCGGTCGAGATGCTGCGCCGCGAAAAGCCGGAAATCGTCGCCATCTCGACGAACACCAAGATGCGGCCGGAGCTGACCCTGGCAGCGGTCGAGCACGGGGCCCGGGGGATCGTCACCGAGAAACCGATGGCCGAGCGGCTCGAGCAGTGCGACGCCATGGTCTCCGCCTGCGCCGGGGCCGGGGTGCCGCTCTGCTGCGGGGCGATCTCGACCAACCACCCGGCCTTCGGCAGGGCCCGGCAGCTGCTGCTCGACGGCGCCATCGGGGACCTGCTGTCCATCGACACGGCATCGGACCGCAACCTGTCGCAGCACCAGAACTGGTCCCTGTTCGTCGACTCCACCCCGGAGTGGGTGGTGGGGACCGGCGACGAGCCGCCGCGCGAGTCCGGCAGCGGCGAGTTCCGCGGCCAGGGGGTGATGGCGACCGGCAGCGGCCTGGTGGTGCAGTTCCGCAAGGGGGCCCCCTTCGTCCGCCTCACCGGAAGCGAGGGGGAGATCCTCCACAAGGATCCCTACGGGCGGTGGCGGCTGTTCCAGAAGCGGCAGGTCGACGGAAGCCCGCGCCCGGTCGAGATGCCGTGGCCGGAGCCGCAGCAGGACGTCGCGGGCCTGGGCACGATCTTCGGCCTCGCCGACGTCATCGACTGCATCGAGGGCAGGATGGAGGAGCCGAAGAACTCGGGGCGCCGCGTCGCCCGGGCCATCGAGGTCGAGGTGGGGCTCAAGCTCTCGTCCGCCCGCGGCGGGGAGCGGGTCGATCTGCCCCTTGCGGACCGCACCCTCGGGCTCGAATACGACTGGCACAGGTAAGGGGAGATTCCATGGCCGAACCGAAAATCGTCTACTACCACGACGGCCGGCACCCGCACATCTACCGGTACGAGCCGCCGATGTACCCCGAGGAGTACCAGGCCTGCATCGACGAGCTGGCCACGACCTCGGTCGAGGCGGTGATGTTCGGCCTGGCCGAGGGGCGCACCCTGCTCCACGACACCCGGGCCGGGGAGCTGTGGGGGCACAACGTCGACAAGTGGGACCACCTCGTCTTCAAGCGCGCCCACCAGAACGCCAGGAGCCTGATCGACGCCGGCTTCGACCCGCTGCGGCTGGTCTGCGACCGCGGCCGCGAGAAGGGAATCCTGGTCTACCCGACCCTGCTGGTGCAGACCCCCGGCCCCGAGTCCTGCCCGGTCCGCTGCTCGAACTTCCGCTTCGACAACCCCCACCTCCAGATCGGCGGCAGGGGGGACCTCGACCCGGAAATGCCCGGTATCACCGGCCTCGACTTCAATCACCGGGAGGTGCGGGAGGAGCGCTTCGCCATCGTCGAGGAGGCGGTCAACGAGTACCCCGTCGACGGCTTCGAGCTCTGCCTGAACTACCAGGACGCCCTCTTCTTCCACCCCGACGAGGTCGAGGCCGGGCGGACGACCATGACCGACTGGATCGGCCGCATCCACGAGGAGGTGAAGCGCAGCGGCGGCGGCCGCGAGCTGGTGGTCCGGATCCCGCTCGGCCTCGAGGACTGCTCCGGCATCGGCTTCGACCCGGAGGAGTGGATCCGCCTCGGCATCGTCGACGTCATCGCCCCGGAGCCGCTCGGCGGGGCCCACCGCCTCGACCCGAACCTCGATTTCACGCCGTATCTGAAGGCGGCCGCCGGCACGAAGACGCGGGTGCTCGCGGTGCTGCACGCCCGCGTCGGCAACGACCGCATCGGGGACGGCCCGATCGCGATGATGAGGGCGGCGGCCTGCAACTACTGGGACCAGGGGGTCGACGGGATCTACATGGCGCAGTGGTTCCAGCAGTGGCCCTACGAGGGGCAGTTCTACGAGAAGCTGCGCGAGCTGCCGCACCCCGACATCATGGCGGCAAAGGACAAGTACTACTACGTGCCGACCGAGATCGACCGGCCCTGGCACCGGCTGGTGACCACGGACCTGCCGGCGGTCATGCAGCTGAACGAGCCGGCCGGGGCGCGCTTCGTCATCAGCGACGACCTGCCGCGCTGGCACGAGCGCGGCCGCGTCCACGAGGTGCTGCTGCGCGTCGGCATCTCCAACGTCACCGAGATCGACCGCATCCGCTTCGACCTCAACGGCGTCGAGCTTCCGGGAAGGATCTGCCGCAGGATCAACCAGGCCTACCGCATGAACGCGCCGCGGCACCGCGGCGGCCCGACCTACTGGTTCGTGTTCCGCCTGGAGCCGGAGCAGTGGCCGGCCCGGGGGGAGAACCTGCTCTCAGCGACCCTGACCCGCAGGGACGAGCACCTGCTCGGGGAGGTGCTGCTCCGCGACCTCGAGCTCGAGATCAAGTACCTCATGGGCAAGAGCTTCCACCGCGACTACCTCGACCCCGACCTCGGCCACTACGAACGCAGCGGGATGTGAGCATGGCGCGCCTCGAAGTCCTCGGGCACCACACGATCTACCGCAACCCCCATCCCAACCTCGCCAGCGGGTACGTCGCCTTCCCGTCGATCCAGACGCTTGCCGACGACACCCTGCTGTGCATGTGCCGGCACGGGAGCGCGCGCGAGAGCGACGACGGCGAGGTGGTCATCCACCGCTCGCGGGACGGCGGGGAGACCTGGGACCGCGCCGGACAGCTTCCCGAGCCCCAGGATGCCGGCGAGGGGGTGCGGCTGCCCGGGGGGTTCGGGATCGCCGCCGACGGGGACGTGGTCGCCTGCGTCCGCTACCCGTCCGGAAAGGGGGACGGACAACTGATGGCCCGCTCCCGGGACGGGGGGGATACCTGGTCGCCGCTCCAGGCCGTGGACAGTCGTCCCTTCGAGCGCATGGGACCCGGCGGCAACCTGGCGACCCTGTCGGACGGCAGCATGATCGCCGCCGGCGAGTGGGGGGAGGACCGCCGCGGGGACCGGCTTCCCGACTGGGCCGCGACCGTCACCCGCTCCCGGGACGGCGGCCGTTCGTGGGAACCGTGGCGCCGCATCCAGGGGCCGGGAAAGGACGGCCTCTACTTCTTCGACCTGCGCCTGGCGCGGCTTTCCGGCGACCGGCTGCTGGCCGCCTACTGGACCCATGACCTCAAGCGGGAGGTCGGGGTCAACGTCCACACCTCCCGCTCGGAGGATGGCGGCGAGACCTGGAGCGAACCGGCCGACGCCGGGTTCTGGGGGCAGGTGACCGACGTCATCGGCCTGCAGAGCGGCCGCGTCATCGCCGTTACCAACCACCGCCGCGAGCCCCTGGGGGTGCGCGCCCTGCTTTCGGGGGACGGGGGCGCCAGCTTCGACGGGAACCACCTCGAGCTGTGGGGGATCGAGCCGGCCCGCGTCCGCAGCGCCCCGGTGCTGGCGATGAGGCGGGACACCGTCGCCGACGTCCTGCATGCCTACCACCATTTCACGTTCGGAACGCCGTCGGTGACGCAGCTGTCCGACGGCACCATCGTCGTTGCGTTCTACGTGACCGAGGAGCAGGTCACGTACGTGCGCTGCTGCCGCCTGCAGGAAAGGGAAGAGACTTGAGATTCTCCTACACCGATTTCGACCGCGACATCTGGGACCGGGAGCTGGAGGGGTTCGTGCCCCCGGTTATCCACGACATGCACGTCCACATCTGGTCCGAGGAACACCGCGGCTCCCTGCAGGAGGAGCCGGCCGGCCTGCGCGCCGAGCACGACTACCGCGGCCACCTCGACTGGGCGGAGAAGCTCTACCCGGGGCGGGAGATCCACTACCTGGTGCTCGGCACCCCCGTGGTCGGCTGCGACGCCGAGGGGCACAACGACTGGATGGCGTCCGAGATCGGCGCCGACCCGGCCTCCGCGGTCAACATGCTGGTGACCCCTGAGATGAGCGCCGAGTACGTGGAGGCGCAAGTGAAGAAGCACCGTTTCCTCGGCCTCAAGCCCTACCGCACCTTCGCCCCCGACCCGGCCAGCGCCCGCATCCGCGACTTTCTGCCCGAGCACCTGATCGAGCTCGCCCACCACATGAAGCTGGCGATCACCATGCACCTGTCGATGCCGACCGGGCCCGCGGACCCCGCCAACCGGGAGGACCTCGAGCGCTACACCCGCGACTACCCGGGAGCCCAGTGGATCCTCGCCCACTGCGCCCGCGCCTTCAACGCCTTCATGATGGAGGAGGCCGTTCACTTCCTCACCGGGCTGCCCAACATCTGGTACGACACCTCCGCGGTGAACGACCTGTACAGCCACTTCCTGCTGATGAAGCACGAGGACCGCTCGCGGGTGATGTTCGGGTCCGACAACATCGTCGCCGGCTGCGAGCGCGGTAAGTACATCACCTGGGGCCGGGCCTGGTCGCAGTTCTACGGCATGCCCGACCTGCCGCACTGCGACCCGCGGGCGACCCTGGTCATCTACGAGCAGCTGCGCCAGGAGAAGCAGGTCGCCGACATGCTCGGGCTCACTTCCGGCGAGATCGAGGACCACTTCTCCGGCAACGGCAGGCGCTTCATCGAGCGCATCCGCTCCGGGTGGACGCATTGAGCTTTCCGCGGCCGGTCGAAGGGGGGAACAGCGGCGACGGCTCGCCCCTGCGGCTCGGCGATCCCGGCGTCTTCGGGGACGCCTTCCTCGTCAACGGCAACCCCCACCTGGTCGACTGGAACGGCGACGGCCGGCTCGAGCTCGTCGACTCCGGGGGAGCGGTCTTCTCGTACGGTTTCGAGGAGCCGTTCGCCGACGGCACCCCGGTGCTCGACCGGGGCGAGCGCTGGGGGGAGATGTCGCGCTCCCACCAGCGGGACGAGAACGACCGGGGGCTCTGCGGGGGCATACAGGCCGCCGGCGACTTCGACGGGGACGGGTTTCCCGAGATCCTGCTGGGGCCGCGCCCCTACTCAGGCCTTCCCACGGTGATGCTCTCCCTGGCCGGCGGACCTCCTTCGCACCGCTCCCGGGGAAAACCGGTCGTGTTCAGCGGAAGCCCGGACGGGGAGGGCGACGGCATCGACTGGGGTGCGGCCGCCCTGGCTCCCTGCGACTGGAACGGAGACGGCCGCCTCGACCTCGTCGCGGCGGTCCACGAGAACGGCGGCTACTGGCTGCCTCCCGGGGTCGACACGGTGGCCGGGGACCAGCGCGACCGCTACCGCCACGACGGCACCTGGAAGGGGATCGTCGGCCCCTGGTCCCTGCACCTGCTGCGCAACGCCTGCTCCGCGGAGCGCTTCGAGTTCGAGTACTGCGGGAAGCTCGACGTCGAGGTGCCGGGGGGGCCACTGTGCCCGGTAGACGGCGGCGACCCGGGAGCCGGACTGCTGATCCTCGACTACTACGGGCCGGTCTGGCACCTGCCGTTGCAGCCCGGGGGGGGCCCGGAGTGGGGAGAGCCTGCCGAGCTGCTCACTCTGCACGGGGCTCCGTTCTCGCGGCGCGCCAACTTCACTTCGATCACCACCGCCGCCCTCGAAGGAGAGCGCGCCGACCTGTTCGCCGGGGACATCGCCAACAACGCCCACTGGTGCCGCTTCCACGGCCGCGACGCCGCGGGGCGTCCGGTTTACGGCGAGCCCCTGAAGCTCCGGCAGCGGAACCCCCACGTGAACGGCGGCTGCTTCAGCGTCCCGACCACCGGCGACTGGCGCGCCAGCGGCCGCGCCGATCTCCTCGTCGGCAGCGTCGAGGGGTACGTCTTCTGGTACAGGACGCTTTCGACCGATCCGCTGCGCTTCGCGCCCCCGGAACGTGTGCGGGCCGCCGGGGACGAGATCCGCTACACCGCCAGGCCCAACCCCGCGGCAGGCCATCACTGGGGCGGCTCGCAGGGGCCGCTCGACGGAAGCATCGGCGGGTACAGCAACCCCGTGCTCGTCGACTTCGACGGCAACGGCCTGCTCGACCTCGTCGTCGGCAGCATGCTCGGGCTCTACGACTGGTACCCGAACCGGGGCACGGCGCGCGAGCCGAAGCTCGACCCGCCGCATCGCCTGCGGGTAGGCGACGAGCCGCTGTTCGCCCCCTGGCGCGTGCAGCCCGGACTTGGCGTCTTCAGCGGCAACCGCCTGCCGGACGTCGTCACCATGGATCTCGACCTCGACCTCGCGCTCTACCGGCGCGCCGGCAGCGACGACCTCTGCTGCCTGCTGCCGGGTGAGAAGCTCCGCTTCGAGGACGGGGACACCATCAAGACCCACGGCCCGTACACCCCGCAGGGGGGCGACGGCCGGGGGCGCACCAAGATCCAGGTTGTCGACTGGGACGGGAACGGACGCCTCGACCTGCTTCTTGGGGTCGGTCCGCAGCCGGGCAGCCCGTTCCGCGGCAGCTTCGTCCTCCTCTGCCGCAACGTCGGCTCGAATCGGGACCCCCTCTTCGCGCGGCCGCAAGTGCTGCTGTTCGACGCGGACGGGAAGCCGCAGGAGTTCTTCCGCCACGGCGCCCACCCGGCTGCGGTCGACTGGGAAGGGGACGGGCGCCGGGAGCTGCTGGCCGGGGCGGACTTCGGGCAGGTCTGGTACTGGAAGCCGGAGAGGTTCGGCAGCCAGGCCGGGCCGTTCGAGATCTACCGCCCGCCCGGGGATACTTCGCTTTAACTCCTCAAGCAGGGAAAACCACCCGATGGCCAGACTGAACGACGTCAACACCACCGACCTCGCCGCGGCGATCCGCCTCGGCTGCCACACCATGCAGAACGTCTTCAACGCCGACGACGGGGACATCCCCTTCTTCCGGGTGGCGGTGCGGCCGGACTGCTACCTCGGCATGAGCATCGAGGACCACATCCCGGGGCGGCACCTCAACGGCCTGCTGAACGCCGAGGACGCGGCCGGCGTCGAGGTCGACGAGGAGGCAATCGACAAGCACGCGCGCGCCGCCTTCTTCTCCTTCGGCGGCAGCCTCGCCCTGCCGAAGCAGCGGGTCGACTACCGGGGGGAGCCGGTGAAGTTCAACGACCACAACGTGCGCGAGGGGTTTCACGCCCTGTACCCGCTGGTGAAGTACCGCAGCTCGGGGCGGGCCCGGGAACTGGCCGAGGCGAGCATCGCCGCGGTTCTCGAGTACTTCGTTCCCCGGGGGCGCTGGGATGCCGGGCGCATGGAGCGGGAGCACGGGGTGCAGGTCGACGACGACCGCACTGTCGTCGAGGGGGTCGGCCGCTGCATCGGTCCGCTGGTCAAGTACTTCCGCGTCACCGGGTCAGGCCGGGCCCTGGAGCTGGCGGGCGCCCTGAAGGAAAAGCTGGTCTCCGAGGTCTACCTCGAGGACGGCTCCTACGACAAGGAGCGCTTCGGCCCCCACGTGCACTCGACGACCTGCGTGATGTCGTCGCTGGCCCAGCTCGCCGACCTGACCCGGGACCGCTCCCTGCTCGGGCGGGTGAAGGCGTTCTTCGACAACGGGCTGTGGGAGCTGCGGGACGAGACCGGCTGGTCGATCGAGTCGGCGCGCTTCGACGAGTCACGCGCCGACGAGGGGGAGATGAACAACACCGGGGACATCCTCGAGACCGCCCTGATCCTCGGGCGCTGGGGGTTCAGCGAGTACTACCAGGACGCCGAGCGGATACTCCGCTGCCACCTGCTGCCGTCGCAGCTGCGGGACGTCTCCTGGATCCGCGACCCCGAGAACCCGGACGGGTCCGACCACCTGCGCGACGTGCGCAACCGCATCCGCGGCTCCTGGGGCTTCCCGGCCCCGTACGGCCACGAGCCGATCGGCAACCGGTTCCTGCGCTTCAACACCGACGTGGTCGGCGGCTCGACAGGATCGCTGTGCGAGGCCCTGCGGGAGGCGGTGCGCTTCGATGAGTCCGGCCACCGGGTCAACCTGCTGTTCGACCACGAGAACGGCCATGTCCGGGTGAAGTCCCCTTACACCCACGGCCGCCTCTCGGTGCGCGCGAAGAAGCCGGCCCCGCTGTTCGTCCGCATCCCCACCTGGGTGAACCGGGAGGAGGTGCGGGTCGAGGGGATCGCCGGGGAGCCGGGGTGGTCGAACGGCTACCTGCTGATCGCCGAGCCCCCGGTCAACCGCGAGATCCCCATCGATTTCCCGCTGAAGGAGGAGGAGATCGAGATGAAGCACCGCACCCGCGACATCAGGGTGCGCCGGCGCGGGGACGAGGTCGCGGCCATGGACAGCTTCGGGGCGGACGCCACCTTCTTCGACGAGTTCGACTGAGAGTTCGCTGCGAGGGAAGTGAGCCAAAAGCCGGCGAATCACCGATCGACAGGGCCGCGGTAATGGCCGGATTGGTCCTTCCTGGGCCCTGGTGCCCCCGGCCCGGGAAATAGCCCTGTGCAAGGCGTCGTGGCGCAGCGTCTCCGGGATGTACTCGGCGGCCCCCATGGGCGGGGATCGTGTCTCGAGAGCGACAGGCAAGCTGACAATCACCCTCAAGGAGAACAAGAAATGGCCGAGAGAAAATACCGGGTAGCCGTAGTGGGGGCGGCCGGCACCTGGGGCCGTTTCTACACCCGCGCCTACGCCAGCCACCCCCGGTGCGAGATCGCCGCCCTCGTCGACCGGGCCGCGGACCGGCGGGACGAGATCGCCCGCCGCTACGGCGTGCCCAGGGTGTTCGACGAGCTCGACGAGCTGCTGGCCGAAGAGGTGCCGGACATCGTCTCGGCGATCGTCCCGGTGAGTCAGAACTACCCCTGCGTCACCGCCTGCGCGGAGGCCGGGGTGCGGGTCGTCTCCTGTGAGAAGCCGATCTCCCACGAGCTCCGCGAAGCCGACGAGATGATCCGCATCTGTCGGGAACGCGGCACCCTGTTCGGCTGCGCTCAGGCGGGATGGGCGACACCGTACATGCCGCAGGTTACCGAATGGGTGAAGGCGGGAAACATCGGCCGCCTGACTGCCGCGGCGATACCTGGAGGGCTGCCGACCGAGGTCTCCGGCGGCGGCTGCGTTCAGCTCGCCAGCTTGCGCATCATCACCGGAATGGAGGTGGAGTGGGCCGAGGGGTACACCCTGCCCGAGGTCCCAGGTTACGTCGCTTCCGGGACCGCCCCGGAGGAAGCGGACGTGCCGGCCTGGGGTCGTCTCGGACTCAGCGGCGACATCCTCTGCGAGATCGCCAGGCCCCGGCAGGACGACGGGGTCGCCGCCTTCGTGTCGGTGGAGGGGGAGGAGGGGCAGGTCTTCTTCGCGCGCCCGCGGCCGGTGCTGATCCAGGGAAAGGGAGCGGCCGCGACCCCTGTGCATCCTTCGTTTCTCGACGAGCCGCCCGACGATGCCTTCGACTTCACCGTGCAGCGGCTGATCCGCGCCCATGAAAGCGGCGCCGAGCCGCTGAGCACCGGGGAGGATCACCTCCGTTCCCTCGAGGTCGCCATCGCCCTGGTGCGCTCCGCCTGCAATGGGCACGAGCGCGTTCCGCTCCCCTTCGCCGACCGCTCGCTGAAGCTGTATCCCCACCCCTACCGCCTGCGCGGCGGGGACGTGGCCGGATGGCGGAGCATCGGCTACAAGGGGCCGCCGGACATGGATTTCTGAGCGGCCTCGGGGCCGGACGCCGGCTCGCGGAAGGCAGTCGCCCGGCAGGGGGCCCCCCGCATCCTGGAGGACTGCCCGGCACGGGCGCCGGGTGCCGGCGGTCAGCGGCGTTCAAACAGAATCCCTCGAAGCCTCAGGCGAGGAAATCGCGCACGATCTCGGCGTACCCCTCGGTGTAATCCTGCTCGACGTAGAAGGCCCCGAGGTACTCCAGCGGCTCCAAACCCGACAGGTCGTACACCGGCACCGGCTCGAAGCGCACGACGCCGTCTCCCTTGCGGCGGACGTGGACGGTCACGTCCCGGCTCGCCCCGGCCCCGTCGATCAGCTGCAGCACGTCGCACCCGGCCCCGTCCGCCCTCGGGATCGCCTTGAGCCGCCAGGAAGGGGAGAGGTCGGGCATCTCTTCCGGGGCCGCCTCGCAATGCATGGTCGAGCGTATGGAGAGGGCGTTGCCGCCGCCGACCAAGGTGTCGGTCACCATCACCCGCTCATCCATGCGGACCTCGAGGTCGGCGTACACCTTCGGGGTGCCGTAGATCTCCCGCCCCGCCGGGATGCTGCTGCGGGAGTTGAGGAAGACGACCGGGGCGAAGTACCCCTCCCGGCCCTCGAACAGGCACTTGACCACGAGGACGGATTCGTCGAAGGCCCCGTAGTTCGCCGACCAGGGCACGGTCAGGCCGATGGCGGCGCAGAAGCCGTCCCCGGCCGGCTCGAAGCAGGCGGGCAGCAGGCGGTCGACCGCGGCGGTATCGGCGCGGAAGCAGACGTACTGGAAGCGGACGTTGCGGTAGCGCGCCGGCGGCCGCGGGAAATAGGGAGAGTACGCCGGCATCGAGGTGATCTGGTCGAGGGGGATGGTCATGGCTGCGCGCCTTTGTTCGCCGGCAACGGGGCCGGTCAGGTTTTCCCGGGAAACCAACAAAGCATTGATGCGACAGCCAACATAGTCTATGTTGGACTATAATGACAACTCAGCTGGAGGAGCTATGACCACCCGATACTCAGCACCCCATCGAGTCTGGACCGTCGCCGAGGCCAAGGCGCGTTTGTCCGAAGTCCTGCGTCGCGCCGAAGAGGAAGGGCCGCAACACATCGGAACGCGGAAGTCCTTCGTTGTAGTTCCCGCCCACGTATGGGCTGAGAAAGAATCGCAGCGCCAACCCATGGGCCAGTGGCTGGTAGCCAACATGCCCCGCGGCGCGAACCTCGAGACCACCAGAAACAGACAGTCCCGGCGGGAAATCCCATTCGCGTCCGGAGACGCAGGGTGAGAGGGTTTCTTTTAGACACCAACGTGGTCTCGGAGTTGACAAAGGACGCGCCCGATCCCCGGGTTGTCGCATTCCTGACCGAACAAGACGACTTGTGGTCGTCCGCGCTGGTGTTGCACGAGTTGGAGTTCGGCCTGGAGCTGCTGCCGCCGGGACAACGTCGCGACGGGTTGCGGTCGGTGCTGTCAGAATTCATTGCGGCGTATGAGGATCGCATCCTGCCCATGGAGAGGACCGGGGCAGAGCGGGCTGCCCAATTCCGGGCGCAGGCGCATCGCTCTGGTCGCGTGCTGGACCTGGGGGATGCGCTGATCGCCGGGACAGCCAAAGTTCACGGTCTCTCCGTTGCGACGCGGAACGTCGGGGACTTCGCAGACCTGGACGTCGATGTCATCAACCCCTGGGAACACGCCTTGACCACCCCGGACAAATCCACCGTCGAAGCGGGCGAGGATACCACCGAATCTGCGCGACCGCATGACGAACATTGAAATACGCGGTGAGAGGCCTGGCGATGAAGAGGCGATCAACGAGGTAAACTGCCGGGCCTTCCGCCATGGCGACGAGGGGCAGATAGTCGACGACATGCGTCGGGTCTATCCTCTCTACGACCGCCGGTTCTCGGTGACGGCGTGGCACCAGGAGGAAATGGTCGGGCACGCACTTTTCACCCCGGTTCGGCAGCGACTGATGGGCACGACCATGTGGTCTCTGGCAGTGGGACCGGTGGCGGTGGTTCCCGAATTCCAACGCCAGGGAATAGGCGGACAGCTACTCGCCTACGGACATCGGCTGGGCAAAAGAGAAGGTTATGGCTTCGCCTTTCTGCTGGGGCATTCTTCCTACTATCCGCGCTATGGCTATCAGACGCAGACCCACGGATTCTGCAAGGTCGCTATTGACATCGAGCAGTTGCCCGATTCCACGGTCGCCCTGGACGCCCGTCCGGTTCAACCGGCGGACCTGTTCTGGCTTACGGAGCGCCTCGAGGCCGAGCTGGCCGATGTGGACTTTGGCTGGATGTGGGGACCGACAGAGGGTGAATGGCGGTTGGGAGGCATCGACTCGCTTATGTGGAGGGATGAGGCGGGCAGGCGCGTGGCCTATACCATGCGGGCAGCCCGGCAGCGGGAGAAACTGGTCATGCTGCTCGCCGAGGATCCAGATCAGGCGCGACAGGTGATTTATACCTTGCGGCCCAGCGCGCTCGAACACCATCCGTCCGGCTGGCTGGCGCAGCATGCGTTGGATCCGGCCTGGGCGACGGTCAGCGCGGAAGCGAGCGAAGCGGCGATGGTCTACACCCTTCGGAAAGGGGTGTTGGACGAATACCTGGCGGCGGTTGAGAAGGGGCGACCGATCGGGTGCGTCAACTGGCCTTTGCCCTTTCTCGCACACTAGGCGACAGGACCGCAGGGGAGAAGCGGAGTGGTCTCAAACCTTGGTATTCTCCCCGGATTTCCCGTACCGTGAAGCGGAGGCCTCGATCCCGCCATGCTGTGCCCGACGGGAGCGCCGTTCGGAGGCCGGTACTGCAAAATGAGCTTCTCAAAGCATTCAGGGGAATGAATAAATGACCGAACCGCAAACACCCCTCATCCTGTTCAACGACGACGGCTGGATCATGGGGACGTACGGACCTCCCATCACCCCGGAGATCATGCGCGAGAAGATGATCGCCCCCTACGAGGGCTCTCCGGCCGGCGTCTTCCTGTGGTCCGTCGGGGGCCACGAGGTGTACGACTACGAAACCGAAATCGGGGAGCGCCTCGGCGACGGGTACGGCGACGGGGACCTCGACGAGAGACAGCGCCGGCAGCGGGACAACCTGCGATATCTGACCGAGAACCACGGAGGTCCGGTCACCGTGACCTCGCGGCTGTGCCGCGAGGCGGGGATGCGCTTCTTCCCGTCGGTGCGCATGAACGAGCACTACGACATCGACGAGGCCGCCCCCAACTACGGCCGCCTGCGCCGCGGGCATCCGGAACTGCTGATCGGCCACGCCGACGGAGAGCTGCCGCCCGGCACCCTCGAGTGGGGGATCCGCACCGGCCTGAACTACGCCGAGGCAGGGGTCCGGGCCCACATGCTGAGGATCATCTTCGAGCTGATCGACCGCTTCGACATCGACGGCATCGAGCTCGACTTCATGCGCCACCCGGCCTTCTTCCGCATCGAGCAGGCCTTCGCCCACCGCTACCTCGCCACCGACCTCGTGCGCCGGGTGCGCTCCCGGCTCGACGAGGCCGGGGCCGCCCGCCGGCGCCGCCTCGAGCTCGCCGTGCGCGTCCCTCCCACCCTGGCCGACTGCCGGCGCATCGGGCTGGACGCCGGGCTCTGGATGCGGGAAGGGCTGGCCGACATCCTGATCGCCGGGGGCGGGTTCATACCGTTCGAGACGCCGGTCGCCTCCTTCGTCGAGGCCGCCCGGGGGACCGGCTGCCGGGTGCTGGGCTGTTTCGAGGCCCTGCGGCCGATGCTGAACCGGGACGAGATGAGGGCGGTTGCGGCGCGCTGCTGGGCCGCCGGGGTCGACGGGCTCTACTTCTTCAACTACTACAGCATGCCGAACGAGTGGAAGCGGGAGTTCGTCGCCGAGCTCGCCGACCCGGCAAAGCTCGCTGGCGGCAACAAGCGCTACCAGGTCGACCGCTCCGGCCGGGAGCTGCCGGACTCGCAGCTCGGGTTCTCCTTCTTCAACGCGATCCCGCGGGCGCAGCTGCCGGTCCGCCTGCAGGAGACGGTCCCGGGAAGCGGTACCTCCCTCGCCATCGACCTGTCCGGAGAGGATCCGGCCGCGGCCGCTTCCGCGGTCCTCGGGCTCAGCTTCGAGACCTCGGGAGACGGGGGCCCGGCCGGCCAGCGGGCCGTTTCCCTTGCGGTAAACGGGCACCGGCTCGACTGGGAGGAGGGAAAGGCCCCCGGGGCGGCGTGGACGGAGACCCGGTACGACGCCGACTGGAACGAGTACCCCTCGCGCCTGGCCGAGACGCCGCTGGAAGGGGAGGAGCAGGTCGAGTTCGCGGTCCCGCCTTCGATCCTGGCCCCGGGTACCAACAGGGTGGAGATCGCCCTCGAGAAGGGGGACCCGGCCTGGCTGTGCGGGGTCCGCCTGTCGATCCGGTACGCGGAAGACAGCGGCGCGGGGAGCTGACGGCTGACCGACCCCGACGGAGATCGAGAGCAGATGTCGACCCGGTCCGTGCGCACCCCCACGTCAATACTGCGGCTGGGATACGCCCGCGCCGACGTCACGCCGCCGGTCGGGATATACCACCGGATGTGGGGGGCGGCCAGCCACGACCGCGCCTCGGGGGTGCACCGCCCCCTGGCCGCCGACCTGATTCTCCTGCAGCCGGCCGCAGGGGGCGGCCCCGGCATGGCGCGCCTGCAGCTCGACCTGGTACTGCTCGCCAACGCCCAGTCCGACGCCCTGATCGAGAGCATCTCCGCGGTCTCCGGTGTCGCTCCCGACCGCGTGCTGGTGACGCACTCGCACTCCCATGCGGCCGGCTTCTTCCTGCCGGACCGCATGCCCCTTCCCGGCGGGGAGCTGATCGGCCCGTACCTCGACTCCCTGAAAACTCGAGTCGAGGAGCTGACGCGGCAGGCCCTCGACGACCTGCGGCCCGCCGTCATCACCTACGCGGCGGGCCGCTGCGACATGGCCGCGAACCGCGACTACCGCGACGAGGAACGGCAGATCTACGTAACCGGGTACAACCCCGACGCTCCCGCCGACGACACCGTGGTCGTGGCCCGGGTCGAGGACGAGGCGGGAAAGCCGCGGCTCGGCATCGTCCACTACGCCTGCCATCCCACCACCCTGGCCTGGGAAAACAGCCTTCTGAGCCCCGACTTCGCCGGGGCCATGCGGGAGGTCTTCGAAGCCGGGACCGGGTCGCCCTGCGTGTTCTTCCAGGGCGCCTGCGGCGAGCTCGGGCCCCGGGACGGTTTCACCGGGGACACCGGAACCGCCGACCGCAACGGCAGGCAGCTGGGGCACACGGCCCTGTCGGCCTACTTCTCGCTCGGTCCGGCGCGCTGCGACTTCACCTACCGGGGGCCGGTGGAATCCGGCGCCACCCTCGGGGCCTGGGCCTGGACCCCGTTCACCGGCAGCCGCACCGAGGCCGCCTCCCGGTGGGCGGGGGGAGCGTTCACCGTGGATCTGCCGTACCGGGATCTGCCCGGCAGGGAAGAGCTGCGCCGCGATCTCGAGCGTTACTCCGAAGAGCAGGGGAAGGCGGAGGCCGCCGGCGACGCCGCGGCGGCGCGCGATGCCGGGGCGAGGGCGGAGCGCTGCCGCCGCTGGCTCGGGCGCCTGGCCGACATGCCCGAGGGGGCGTCGTTCCCGTTCCGGTACTCGGTCTTCCGCCTCGGCGACGCCGTCTGGATCACCTGCTCCGGGGAGCCGTACAACGAAGTGACTCAGGAGCTGCGCCGCCGTTTTCCCGGTCTCGCGCTGCTTCTTTCTCCGGTCGCCGGGGATCCCCAGGTGGCCTACCTGCTCCCCGAGGACCGCTACGGCCTGGGGCTGTACCAGGAGCAGCCCTCCTGCCTGGCTCCCGGCTGTCTCGAGCTGCTGACAGCCGCCGTCAGCGGGCGCATAACGGAGATCAGCGGCCGCCAGCCGCTGCCGGCGTGACCCTTGGGACCCGCAAGCGGCTGAAACGCCATGCATGAGATCGCCCTCGACCTGCTGATCCTGCTCGCCGGCATCTGGTTCGTCGCCGTCACCCTGCGCCCGCTCGGGATGCCGACGGTGATGGGGGAGCTGATCGTCGGGGTGCTGGTGGGGCCGGCGGTCCTCGGGCTGATCGCCCCGGGCCATGCGATCGAGCTGCTCGCCGAGATCGGCATCTTCTTCCTGATGTTCCACGCCGGCGTCGAGACCCAGCCGGTGCAGTTCTTCGACGCCCTGAAGCGCTCCCTCGGGATCGCCCTGGCAGGGGCCGCGGTGCCGTTCGCGATCAGCTTCGGGGTGGCGGTCCTTTTCGGCCTCGACCTCCTCGGGGCCACCTTCGTCGGGCTGACCATCGGCACGGCGACCGCCGTCGTCGTCACCCTCAAGTGCCTCAAGGACCTGCGGCTGGACAACACCCGGGTCGCCCGCCTCATCCTCGCCAGCTGCGTCATCAACGACCTGCTGACCCTGGTGCTCTTCAGCCTCGTCCTCGGCCTGCTGTCGGGCGGGGGGTTCGAGCCGGCCGCCATCGCCCTCACCGTCGGCAAGGTGACCGGGTTCTTCGCCGTCTCCTTCCTGGTCGGCCGCTTCCTCTACCCGCGCCTGTCGCTGCCGTTCCGCTCCGAGGGGGGCAAGGGGTTCACCTTCGTGCTGCTGACCGCCATCGCCGGCGGCCTCTTCGCCGAGGCGATCGGCCTGCACATGATCCTCGGCGCCTACCTCGCCGGCCTCTTCTTCGAGGAGAAGGTCGCCCACCCCAACCTGGTCAGGGTGGTCAAGGACCGCGCCTACGGAATCGCCTACTCCTTCCTCGGGCCGATCTTCTTCATCTCCCTCGGGTTCTCGGTCACCTTCGACATCAGCGCCTCCTCGGTCGCTTTCATGGTCCTGCTCACGGCCGCGGTGGTCGCCGGACAGATCCTCAGCGCCGGCGGCATGGCCCTGCGCATGGGGCTGCCGGCGCGCGAGGCGTTCACCGTCGGGGTGGGCATGTGCGGCCGCGCCGAGGTCGCCTTCATCCTCGCCTCCCTGGCGCTCGCCCAGGGGGCCATCGACCAGTCCGTCTTCTCCGCCCTGATCTTCTCCGCCTTCCTGATGAACCTGTTCACGCCGATGGCGCTCAAGGGGTGCGCGGTGCTGCTCGAGGGGAAGGCGGCCCGCTTCAGGGGCGCCACCCGCGGCCTGGTGCAGATCGACAAGTTCGGTTCGCCCCTCGTCGAGGAGCTCCCGGGCGGCAGGCTGCCCTCGGCGCTTCCCGCCGAACCGGACGCGGTGGTCATCTACGGGTACGGCCCCGAGGTCGAAACCCTGATGGGGGAGCTGGCGACCAGGGACCTGCCCGCCGTCGTCATCGAGGAGGACGAGGAGGAGGCGAGGCGGCTGCAGGCGCGGGGGCAACAGGTCGTGTACACCTCGCTGGCCGAGGAGGCCCTCGACTTCGAGCCCCTCGCCCTGGCGCGGGCGGTGATCGCCAACGGTCAGGACGAGCTCAACGCCCTGCTGGCCGCCGGGGCGCGCGAGCACGGTTTCTCCGGTCCGCTCGTTGCGCTGATCGACAATCCCAACCGGCGCGCCGCCATGCAGCTGGCCGGGGCGACCGCGGCGTTCACGCCGACGCACCTGCTGGCCGGAGCCCTGGCGGTGCGGGCAAGCAGCAGGATCAGTCCGCGCGTGACCGGGGCCCAGGCCCTGGAGGGACTGCTGGAGATCGCCGAGATCCGGGTGCAGGAAGGCGGCCCCCTCGCCGACAGGACTCTCTCGGAGACCGGGATTCACACCCGGACCGGGGCCCAGATCGTCGGCCGCTGGGACGGCGATCTCCTCGATTCGCCGCCTCCTGCGGACCGCCCCCTCGATCCGGGGACGATCCTGGTGGCCGCCGGGAGCCCGGCGAGCATCCGCCGCCTCGGCGAGATCAGCCGGCCGATCGCCGCCGAAGGGCCCATCGTCGTCGCCGGGGCCGGGGAGGTGGGGAGGAACCTCGTCGGGATGCTGGCAGATGCCGGCGAGGAGGTGCGCGTCATCGCCGAGACCGAGGGGCCCGGGGTCACCGTCGTCGGCGACATCCTCGACACCCGGGTCCTCGAGCGCGCCGGCGTAACCGAAGCCCGGGTGGTGGTGCTGACCGCGGCCAGCGACAGCGCCGCCCTGCTGGCGGCAAGGGTGATCAGGGATCACGCCCCGGAGGTGCCGGTCATCGCCAGCGCCCTGCTGGTCGAGAACGCCGGCCGCATCCAGCAGGCCGGGGCGGACTTCGCCCTGTCGGTGAGCCAGGTTTCGGCCCAGCTGCTGTCCCGCTACGTGCTGGGGGAGGTCGTCTCCCACCAGCCCCGCATCCGCCTGGCGCGGAAGGAGGCCGGAGAGCTGGCGGGGCAGGAGCTGTCGCGGACGCGGATCCGCGAGCGCACCGGCTGCTCCGTCGTCGCCGTCGAGCGCGGCGGCGAGGTGATCATGGAGTTCCCCCCCTCGTTCAGGCTCGCCGAAGGGGACGCGGTCTACGTCTGCGGCACCGCGGCCGCTTTCGAGCGGTACCGCGAGGCCTATCCCTCCGGTTGATGGCGGGGGGGTGCGCCTTGCCTCAGGTGAAGTGCGCCGGACCGGAGGATGCGTTGCCCCCTGGCCAGGGGCCGGCGGCGCGGTCCCGGTCATCACGCCGACGCGATCGTCACCGTCCGGGATTCCGAAAGCCCTGCCTGCCCCGAAGGCCGCAGGGTTGAAACGGACCTCCCATCGATCCGGACCGTCCCCGGACCCGGACCTGGATTCATGACCAGCGCCCCCGCCCCCCGCCGCAACGACCTCGACGCCCTGCGCGCCGCGGCCATGCTGCTGGGCATCGTCCTGCACGCGGGGTTGTCCTTCGTGCCGTTTCCGTGGCCGGTGCAGGACGAGCGGCAGAGCGGGTTCTACTGGCTGCTGTTCGCGGCGATCCACGGCTTCCGCATGCCGGTGTTCTTCCTGCTGAGCGGCTTCTTCACCGCCATGCTCTGGCGCCGGGGCGGCATGAAATCGATGCTCGCACACCGTTTCCGCCGCGTGTTGCTGCCCTTCCTGCTCGGGCTGGTGACCATCGTTCCCGCGGTCGACTGGATCAGCGGCCGGGCGATTGCGTCCGCCTTCGAAGCGGAGGCGGCCACGCCCGGCAAAGACAGCATCTGGAGCGCCGCCCGGAACGGGGACCTCGCCGCCATGGAACGGCACCTGCGGGACGGGGCGGATGTCGAGGGGATGGATCCGGGAACCGGGGTGACTCCCCTGGTATGGGCGGCCCTGGCCGGCCGGGTGGAAGCCGCCGAATGGCTGCTGCAGAACGGGGCCGCGGTCAACGGCCGCACAAAGGATGGCGGGACGCCCCTGCACGCGGCGGCGTTCCTGGGACGTGCGGAGATCGGCAGGCTGCTGCTCCGGCACGGGGCGGATCCCGGGGCGCGGAACCACAACGGCGACACGCCTCGAGGGGTCCTGAAGGCGGACTGGGAACTGACCCGGTACCTGGCCGGCCTGTTGCGGATCGAGATCGACCAGGGGGAGGTCGAGGCCGGCCGCGTTGAGATCGCCGCGCTCATGGTCCCGTCCTCCGCTGTCGCAGGCCCGGAGGAAACCGGCAGGGAAAGGGAGGAGACGGCCGGGGCCGGGTACATCGAAGCGATGGCGTCGCCGCTCTTTTCCGCCCCGGCGTTCCACCACCTGTGGTTCCTCTGGTTCCTCTGGTGGCTGGTCCTCCTCCATGCGCTGGGGGCCCGCCTCGCCGGCTGGATGAAGTGGCCCGGTCCCCGTCAGTGGCTGGTCCTGTCTCCGGCTCGGTTTCTCTGGCTGATCCCCCTGACCCTGATCCCGCAGTCGCTCATGGGACTGGTGGTTCCCGGCTTCGGACCGGATACCTCCCCGGGGCTCCTGCCCATGCCGCACGTGCTGCTCTACTACGCCCTCTTCTTCGTTTTCGGCGCCCTGTATTTCGACTGCGGCGACCCGGACGGCAGGGTGGGGAAATGGTGGTGGCTGGCGCTGCCCTCGGGGCTGTTCATCCTCTTTCCGCTCGGCCTCGAGTTCTCGACGGGCTCGTTCGGACTCGGCCGGGAGCTGTTCGACCCGGCCGCGGCCCGGGCCGCGGCGGTGGTGTTGCAGGCCGTCTACCCCTGGACGATGGCGTTCGCCTGCATCGGCCTGTTCCGCAAGCTCTGCGCCCGCGAAAACAGGACCATTCGCTATCTGTCGGATTCGTCGTACTGGCTGTACCTGGCGCACCTGCCGCTGGTCATCGGCGCGCAACTGGCGGTGCGGGACTGGCCGCTTCCCTCGGCGCTGAAGTTCGTCCTGGTGATTGCGGCCGTCACCGGCCTTCTGTTGCTGGCCTACCGGTTCCTGGTCCGCTATACCTGGCTGGGAAGGTTTCTCAACGGTCCCCGGGTGCGCCCTGCCAGGGCACCGGGGGCAGACAGGCCGACCGACAGGGCGGGGACGGATTGAGGGGAGAAACCGGGTTGACGATCCGGTTTGGATCGAACCGAGGTTGCCCCCGGTACGAAAGGCCGCCCGGTCAAGGGGGAAAGTTCCCGTGCTGCCGCCGAATGACCTGTCCCGGGTCCCCGGGATGCAGAGGCGGTCCGGTTCAGGCGGGATTCCCCGCGCTCCCCCCAGATGATATTGCCCTGGCTCCGCTGGTGGCGCCTTACAAATCCATCCTCGCGAGGGCTTCCGAAAAACAACGGAAAGCGTCGTCGTTGAAGAGGACGAAACGGACCTCGTCGATGCCGCCGCTGGTTTGGAGGAATTGCTTCACCGTGTCGAGAGCGACGGTCGCGGCCGCGGCCAGCGGGTATCCGTACACCCCCGTGCTGATCGAGGGGAAGGCGATCGTCCTGAGGCCGTGGCCGACCGCGAGCCCGAGGCTCTCCCTGTAGCAGCCGGCGAGCAGCTCCGCCTCGCCGGCGCTCCCTCCCCGCCACACCGGCCCGACCGTGTGGATGACGTGCCTTGCCTGAAGGTTGCCCCCGCTGGTAATCACCGCCTTTCCGGTCGGACACCCTCCCTGCCGGGCGCGGATCCCGCTGCACTCGGCGGCGATCGCCGGCCCCCCGGCGCGGTGAATGGCGCCGTCGACTCCGCCCCCTCCCATCAGCCGTTCGTTGGCGGCGTTGACGATGGCGTCGACCCGTTCCCTGGTGATGTCACCTCGCACCAGCGCGAGGGATGCCGCGTTTATTTCGACTCTGACCATCCATGCCGCTCCCTGCTGCAATTCATCCGCGCCTTCCCGCGGCCTGATTCCCGCGGGGATGTCACGGCCGCCAGCGGTGCCTCTCGACACCGTCCATGTCGAGCTCCACCCCGAGGCCGGGACCCCGCGGAAGGAGCAGGCAGCCGTTTTCGACGACCAGCGGCTCGACGATGATTTCGTCGCGCCAGTCGATGCCGGTCACCAGCTCCATCGGGGCGGTGTTGGGTATGGACGCCATCAGGTGCGCCGCGGCCGCAATGCCGACCGGCCCCTTGGTGTTGTGCGGGGATACCGGGACGTGCCAGGTATCGGCGATGGCGGCGATCTTGCGCACTTCGGTAATGCCGCCTGCGTACATGAGATCCGGCTGGGCGATGTCGATGCCGTCGAGCTCCAGCAGCTGCCGGAACTGGCTCTTGGTGTTGAGCCGCTCCGAGCCCATCACCGGGATGCCGATGGCGTGCCGCACCCTGGGGTAGGCGCCCAGGTCGTCGGGCGGCACCGGGTCCTCGAGGGCGTACAGGTCGAACCGCTCCAGGGCGCGCGCCAGGCGAATGCATCCGGCCACGGTCAGGCGCCCGTGGCAGTCGACCAGCAGTTTCACCGCCGGTCCCGCAGCCTCGCGCACCGCCTCGAAATGGGCCGCTGTCGGCAGCGGATCGATATCGAGGTACGGGTCGAAGCGGTCGGTGCCGCTGCCGAAGATCCCTCCCTTGAGGGCGGAGAAACCCTGCTCCACCAGGCCGCGGGCCTGGGCGGCGGACTCCTCCGGGGTGCCGCCGCCGAAGTGGGTGTAGACCTCGATCCGGTCGCGGAACAGGCCGCCGAGCAGCTCCGCCAACGGCAGCCCTGCGACCTTGCCCTTGATGTCCCACAACGCCTGGTCGATCCCCGACAGGGCGCTCATCCAGACCGGGCCGCTCATGCGCCAGATGCCGGACAGCGAGGACTGGCGGAAGATGTGGTGCCACAGGTATTCGATGCGCGCCGGATCGCAGCCGATCAGCTCCTGCTTCATGTGCTCGACCGCGGCGCAGACCACCGGCTCCTTGTTGGAGTAGGTGGCCTCCCCGAGGCCGGTGATCCCCTCGTCGGTGAAAACCCGCACGATGGTCCACTTGCGTCCCGGGGAATCGATCACGACGGTATCGATGCCGGTGATTTTCAATTTCCTTCTCCCTGGCAGGAACCTGTTTCAGGAAATCTTCAGCCGCTCCACACGGTGCGGTGTGCTACTATTGGTTGGGGTCAACAGTTCTTCATACATGCACATATGGTGCATCAAAATGATTCCTTGATGAAAGGGCAGGTTTTTCGAGAGATAAATCGATTGACGGATCGACGCGGGTCCCTATATCATTGAAGACCTTCGAACCGCGTCACGGGATATGGATGCTTTGGGCAATGTATTCCGGGCGCTATAGTTTCCATTAAAACGGATCCTTTACTTTCGCAAAGGAGGATCGAGATGAACAGCCACATGAAAACCCTGGGGATTTCCCTGGGACTTCTGGGTGCCGGCGCGATCGGGGGACTGGTCGTGGGGCTCGCCGCCGGCGTGTTGCTGGCTCCCAAATCCGGCCGGGAATCGCGCGAATCGGTGCGCCGCGGAGTCGGTGAGGCCTGGGACAAGGGACAGTCGTACGTCGACCGCATCCGCCACCGCGGCAACGACGCGGTGGAAGAAGTCATCGAACATTAGGCTGCCCGCGCCCTCCCCATCGGGGGCGCGGTCCCGAATGCGGGCGCGGCGGTGCGATTCCGCCGCGCCCCGCCCACTTTCCTCCTCAACCCCTTCCGCGTCCCGCTTTTCTTTTAAACAGAAGTTTCAGCCGTCCCGGTTTCTCCGCCTCGGGGAAGAAGGCATCGAGAACCTGCCGGGCGATGCCCTCGGCGTCGAGCTGCAGCCGGCGCCGTTGATCGGCTGCGCTGCCGTGCTCGATGAATGAGTCCGGCATGCCGATGCGGTGCACGGCCACCTCGTCGAGCCCCGCCCCGGCAAGCGCCTCGAGCACCGCCGAGCCGAATCCTCCGGCGAGCACGTTCTCTTCCACGGTGACGATACGGCCCGTTCCGCGGGCGGCCTCCGCAAGCAGATCGACGTCGAGCGGCTTGATGAACAGCGGGTTGACGACGCCGCAGGAGACACCGTGCCCGCCCAGCAGCTTTGCGGCTTCCACCGCGGCGCGGGCGGCCTTGCCCAGGCCGAAGATCACGGCGTCGCTCCCCTCCATGACGACGCGGCCCTTGCCGAGGGGCAGCTCGACGAGCTCGCCGTCGAGAGCAACCCCGGCGGCCGCTCCCCTCGCTATGCGGATGGCGAACGGCCCCCGGTGCCGGTAGCCGGTGTAGAGGAGATGCTGCAGGTCGTTCTCGTCCATCGGGGCGGCGACCACGGCGTTGGGCAGGCACCTGAGGTAGGAGATGTCGAAAGCGCCGTGGTGGGTCTTGCCGTCCTCCCCGACGATGCCGGCGCGGTCGGCGATCAGCGTCACCGGAAGATTCTGCAGGCAGACGTCGTGGATTACCTGGTCGAAGGCCCGCTGCAGAAAGGTCGAGTAGATCGAAACGAAGGGATTGAGGCCCCTCGAGGCCATTCCCGCGGCCATGCTGACGGCGTGCTGCTCGGCGATGCCGACGTCGAAGACGCGGCCGGGAAACTCCTGCCGGACCTCGGCGAGGCCCGTGCCCTCCAGCATCGCCGCGCTGATGCCGACCACGGTCTCGTCCTCCCGCATGAGGCGGGTGAGGGTGCGCGCGAACACCTGCGAGTAGGTGGGCGCACCCGGGGTGTCCGCCAGCGGCGAGCCGGGCTGGTGGAACTTCACCGGGTCGTCCTCGGCCGGCTCGTACCCCCGTCCCTTGTGCGTCACCACGTGGACCAGGGGCACCGAGTCCCCGGGCGTCATCGCCTGCCGGAAGGTCTCCTCGAGCTGCTCGAAGTCGTGGCCGTCCACCGGGCCGAGGTACTGGAACCCCATCTCGTTCCAGAACATCGTCGGCACGATCATGCCGGCGAGGCCGTCCCCGAACCGCTTGACCAGGTGGTAGATCCCCTCGCCGGAGGGCACCTTCTTCGAAAGCTCCCTGATGCGGCCCGTGATGGCGTGGTATTCGGGATGGGTGATCAGGCGTTTCCGCCAGTTGGTGAGGAAGCCGATGTTTTCCGAGATCGACATCCCGTTGTCGTTGAGGACGATGATCAACCTGCCGGGGTTGAGATGAACGATGTTGTTGAGCGCCTCGAAGCTCGAGCCGGAGGTCATGGCCCCGTCTCCGACCACGGCGATGGTCCAGGAGTCGAGGTTGCGGTTCGCCGCGGCTTCCGCGATCCCGAGGGCGATGGAAAGGCCGGTTCCGGCGTGCCCGGCGGCGAGCGTGTCGTGGGGGCTTTCGCCCGGTTCCCCGAACCCGGAAAGGCCTCCTTCGAGGCGGATGTCCTTGAACTCGTCGCGCCGTCCCGTCACCAGCTTGTGGGTGTAGCACTGGTTGGTTGTGTCCCAGACAATGGCGTCCGCGGGACTGTCGAAAACGCGGTGCAGGGCCAGGGTGAGCTCGACGACCCCGAGGTTGGAAGCGAGATGGCCGCCGCGCTCGCTTATGACGGAGATGATGGTGTCCCGCGCCTCCTGCGCCACCTGGGCGAGCTCCTCGTACGTAAGCGTCCTGAGATCGCTCGGGGCATCGATCCGGTCGAGGAGGCGGGAGGGCATCGACGGTCCTTGTGGAAGGTGCGGGCGGAAAGGCGCCGGAATCGTGTGTCGACATTAAAATACGAAGACCGCCCTGACGCGGGGTCAAGCGAAAGGAATGCAGAGATGCGGACTGCATCGCTGCAGAGGAAACCATCGGATTCCAGGGTCCTGCCCGGGGCCGGTACCGGGATGGGACGCCGGATCTTCCCCTTCCGGGCGGGATTCATGCGCGGAAGCCGGGACCCCCTGCGGAATGTCGATGCGGGTATGCCGAGGGTGAACGGCGGGTGAGGGAATAGCCTCGGCGGCCGCCGTTTCTCACTCCTGGCCTAGACACTCGGCGAGCAGGTCGAGAGCGGCTTTGGCGAACGCCCACATGTTCTCCTCGCGGCGGTCGCTGCCGGTCGCCAGGGTGACGGCCTTCTCCAGCGGCCCGGAGACGGCGATGCAGGTATGCCCCGGAGGGTCGCCGTAGCGGTTGCCGGAAGGCCCGGCCGCCCCGGTCTCCCCGATGCCCCAGTCGGTTCCGAGCCGCCGCCTGGCGGCGCGGGCGAGGTGGAGGGCGTGCGTTTCGGTGGCTGCCCGCGCCTCCGCCATGGCCTCGTCCGGGACCGCCGTCAGGGTCTGCTTGGAAGCGCCGGTGTAGACGACGCCTCCTCCCTTGAAATAGGCCGAGGCCCCCGGCACGGCCAGCAGGGCCGCGGATATCACCCCTCCGGCGGAGGACTCGGCCACGGCGACGGTTCGGCCGCGCTCTTTGAGCAGGGCTCCCGCGGCGGCCCCGAGATCGGCGAGGTTCATGCGGTTGTTTCCTCCTCTGCGAACAGGGAGGGGAAGAACCTGTGCGGGTCGGCCGGTTCGGCGAGCAGCTGCCGCTGGCGCGGTGTCAGCTCGCAGCCCTCGGGGGCCCGGACGCGGCCGCTCCCCCATGCCATCTGCGACACGCAGTACTTGAACAGCAGGGTGCGGCGCTGGTGGGGGCCGCGCCAGGCCGAGGTGCCGTGGGTGAGGGCCTCGGTGAACAGGGTGACCGATCCGGCAGGCGCTTCGGGGATGAGGACGTGGGGGGAGTCCTCCCCCTCCTCGGCGATCTGCCCCGGCAGCCTGTAGTTGCTCTTGTGGCTGCCGGGAAGGCAGCAGAAACCGCCGTGTTCCGGCCCCGAGTCGGTGAGGTTCCAGGAGACGACTACGAAGCCGCTGTGGACCTCGTTGAGGGGGAAGGAGTAGTACTCGCCCGGAACCGAAGCGGCCAGCGGCGACGAGGCGCCGTAGTCGGAATGCAGCTTTCCCATCGGCTGCCCGGGGCTCATGACGATGCTGTAGAGCCTGTCGAGCCGGAAGCAGTCCCCGAGCCGGAAGCGCAGGACCGGCATGACGTCGGGGTGGTCGAGGAGGTCGACGAACGGCTGTCCCCAGTCGAGGAACCCGGGGCGGGTGTGCCGGCCCCCCGCATAGGAGACGCGGAGGGAATCGGGAGGGATCTCCAGGCCGTCGATGATGCGGTTGAGGACGGCGAGCCCGGCTGGGTCGAGCACGTCCTCGATGACGAGGTACCCGTTCAGGTCGAACAGGTATTTCTGCATTTCATCCATTCCTCACCTCCGCCCCGGCAACCGGGGCCGGTTCTGCAGCGGGGGGTGGCCCCCGCCGGCGGCACGGGCAGTTCACGCAACCCGGGGATCCGCCTCCGTTTCCTACCAGCTTTCGACGAACTCGTCGATGCCGAACCCCTCCGGCATGTCGCAGTGGAACTGCCGCAGCGGCCGCGATTCGAAGTCCGGGGGGCTTTCCGCCCCTGGTTTCAGCTCCTCGTGCACGGCGAGGTAGCGTTTGTGCACGGCTGCCGCGTCCTGTTCGAGCCGCCCCGTCAGCACGGCGAACCGCTTCTCGAGCGCGGCGGCCTCGGGGTCGGTGAAGCGCCGTGCCAGACCGCCGTAGTAATGCCCATCCGAGGGGCCGGAGAGGGCGCGGTTGCGCTCCTCCTCCGGCAGCGCGGCGACCTCCGGGCTGTGCGCAAGGGCGATCTTCTCGGCGATGCGGCAGAGCAGGACCACCGTGGTCATGCGCCCCTCGGACCCCGGGTGCAGGATGGCGACCTGTTCGCGAAAGCGGCCGCCGTCGCCGTCGATCACCGCCCGCAAGGTGCGCTCGATCTCGTCCCCCTCGCGGTCGAACAGCTCGACGGTGCGCTCGAAGTAGGCGCGCGCCTGCGGCGACAGGTGCCTGGTGAACCCCAGGCCCATGTCCCAGTGGGTGAAGTGGGCGTAGGGAAAGATGCCGCTGCCGAAGGAGCGGAACCCGAGGTGCAGGGTGCGCCGCAGCCGGCTGGAGTAGAAGCTGCCCCAGTGCATGACGACGTTGGGGTAGACGACGCCGTCGCCGGCCTTCAGGTCCATCGGGATGCCGTCCCTGAGCCGCGAGGTGGGGTCGGTCAGCAGCTGCCGCCGCTGCTCCTCGTCGGTCGGCTGCCGGTGGCTGCCCGGCACCAGCCAGAAGACGTCGTCGTCGTAGAGGGGGATGTTCCACTGCACGTACCCGGGCCCGTTCGCCATCAGGTCGTCCTGCAGGCCGCACAGCGGCGCCTGCTCGCGGGCGCTCGAGTCGCGGTGCCAGTCGGTGTACCCGTAGTCGATCAGGCCGCTGCAGGTGATCTGCATGCCGGTGATGGCGGTTTCCGGGGCCCCCATCAGCTCCTGGCTCACGCCCCGGACCGTCGGCCCGAGCAGGAAATCGACCAGACCGGCGGTCTCGGGCTCGACAGCGTCGTCGATCTCGACGCGCGGCTGCACCTTCTCGTACCAGTCGCCGCCCGGCGGGCCGCCGTCGCGCGCCGCCGCCGAAAGCGCCTTGCTGCGGTCGACCATCAGCTCGGCGGACAGGCGCAGCCCGGCCAGCCGCTCCGGGGGCACGGCCTCGCGGATGACGAGGTACCCCTCCTCGAAGAACTGCTGCCGTCTCGACTCTTCCATCGACTCCTCTCCTGACCGCGTCAGCCGACCCGGTACTTCCCGACCGCCTCCATGTCGAGCTCGACCCCCAGGCCCGGGGTTTCGGGGACCTTGACGAGCCCGTTCTTCGGCGTCAGGGCCCCGGAGATCAGGTCGTTCTCCCGGGTGAAGTGGAGGCTGTCAGAAGGGATCGTCGCGTTCGGGATCACCGAGTGCACGTGCGTTCCGTAGGCGCCCGAGACCCCCAGTCCGAGCCCGACCACCTGCAGCCAGACCGGCATGCCCGCGGCCTCGGCGATGGCGGCGTTCCCCTTGGCGCGCTCCACCTCTCCGGCGGTGTTGAACATGTCGGCCGCCTCCGCCCGGATGGCGCTCATGATCAGCTGGGGATCGGCGATATGGGGGGCCAGCGGGATGGTGGAGTGGCGGCGGAAGTCGCGGTACTGGTGCCAGCCGGGAAGCCTGGGAAAGGGGTCCTCGAAAGCCTGGATGTTGTAGCGCTCGAGCTGGTCGGCGATGCGCAGGGTGGCGTGCAGGGTCTCGAAGGTCATGTTGGGATCGACGATGATGGCGTAGTCGGGGCCGGCGGCCGCGGTCATCAGCTCGACGGTCTCGACGATGTTCCAGGGCCGCGCCTTGAGCTTGTGGGTCCTGTACCCGAGCCGGGCCCCGGTCTCGGCCATGGCGGCGAACTCCGCCGGCTCGAGCGGCGGGGACCACCAGCCGACCGGGACCTCGTCCCAGTGCCGGCTCCCCATCAGCTTGTTGGCGGGAACTCCGAGGGCCTTGCCGGCGATGTCGAACACCGCCATGGCGAAGGCGCCCCCCATCGTCGTCGGGTTGAGGGCCATCGGGTCGACCCCGATCCACTCCTCGAGGTTCTCGAACCGTTCGCCGCGCCCCCCTTCGCCGATGCCTTCGATCCCCTCGTCGGTGTGCACCCTGATGATGGGGATCGGCCGCTCCCGGTAGTCTCCCGGGCGGCTCTTCTCGATCTCGGGTATGTGCGGGACCGCGGTGATGAACTGCTCGATGCGGGTGATCTTCATGTTGTTTTTCCGGGCGGTTACCGCTGCCTCCGGCGACAGCGGAAAAAAGCGGAGCAAAACTCCGGCATGCGCTGCGAGGGTGCAACGCCCCGCCCCCGGCCGCAGGGGCCGCGGACAGGCGCTCCGGCTTTGACAGTCGCCACCCGGTCCCACAGATTTTCTCCCTTCCCAATCAACCCCGCCAGAGAGAATTCCCACCCGTTGAGCATCCGTTTCGACACCGACCAGTGGGCGCTGATCCTCGGAGGTTCCAGCGGCTTCGGCCTCGCTGCCGCCAGGAAGCTCGCCCGCCACGGGATGAGTGTCGCCGTCGTGCACCGCGACCGGCGCGGCGCCATGAAGGGGATCGAGCCGGAGTTCGAGGCGATCCGCCGGTCCGACGGAGATTTCCTTTCCTTCAACCTCGACGCCCTGTCGCAGGAGGGCCGCGATACCGTGATCGGGGCTCTGAAGGAGCGCCTGGGAGGCCGCGGCCGGGTGCGCACCATGCTGCACTCGATAGCCTTCGGCAACCTGCGTCTCATCGCCCCGCTCGCCGACTCCTTCGGGGGCCGGGGTGAGCAGGACCGGCGGGTGCTGGCCGAACGGCTCGGCATCGACCCGGAGGCGCTTGCCGAGGCGGTCGACGCGGTCTTTTCAGGGGACACCGGCAGGAGCCTCGTCCACCTCGCCAGCCCGCCTCCGTACGACGCGAAGGCGGTGCTCGAGGACGAGGATTTCGAGCGCACCGTGTACAGCATGGGGACGAGCCTGGCCACCTGGACCCGGGAGGTGTTCGAGGCCGGCCTGTTCGCGGAGGACGCGCGCGTGCTGGCGATGACGAGCGAGGGGAACGAGGTCGCCTGGCGCGGCTACGCCGCGGTCGCCGCGGCCAAGGTGGCGCTCGAGTCGGTGAGCCGCGCCATCGCCGCCGAGTACGCCCCCCACGGCGTCCGCTCCAACGTCGTCCAGGCCGGGGTGACCGACTCGGCCGCCCTGCGGCTGATTCCCGGCAGCGAACACCTGAAGGCCTCCGCGTCCCTGCGCAACCCCTTCGGCCGGCTGACCACGGCCGCGGAGGTGGCCGACGTCATCTTCCTGCTGAGCACGGACGAGGCGCGCTGGATCAACGGCACCATCGTCCGCGTCGACGGCGGCGAGCATATCGCAGGCTGATCGTTGGCTTCCCTGTACCTGCACGGCATGGGTCACTTCCATCCCGAGAACGTCATCGACAACGGCTTTCTCGAGGATCTCGACATCGGCACCAGCGACGAGTGGATCCTCGAGCGCGTGGGGATTCGCCGGCGGCGCACGGTGCTGCCCCTCGACTACATCCGCAGCACCTACAACCGCGACCCCCGCGGCGCCGGGGAGGCCGCCCTGTACGACAACGCCGACACCGCCGCCCGGGCCGCGGCCATGGCCCTCGAGCGCGCCGGCGTCGCCGCCTCCGAGATCGGCCTGGTGGTTGCGGGAGGATGCTATCCCGACATGGCGATCCCGGCCGACGCCAGCCGCGTCGCCGCGGCCGCCGACATCGACGCCCCGGGGATCGACATCAACTCCGCCTGCTGCAGCTTCGGGGCGCAGCTGCACATGCTGAGCTCGATGGAGGGGCTGCCGCGCTTCGTCCTCGTCGTCAACCCCGAGAACACGACGCGGGCGATCGACTACTCCGACCGCGCCAACGCCGTGCTCTGGGGGGACGGCACCAGCGCCGCGGTGCTGTCGGCCCGGGAGCCGGCCCCGGCCCGGGTGGTCGCCAGCACCCTGGGGGCCGACTCGAAGCGCTGGGACGCGGTGCGCATCCCGCGCCACGGCCACTTCTTCCAGGAGGGGAACGCCGTGCAGCGCTTCGCCATCAAGACGACGATCTCCCTGGTCAGGGAGATGCTTCCCGAGGCGCGCAGGCACGCCGAAGCCGGCGGCGGGGCGCTGCGGTTCATCGGCCACCAGGCCAACCTGCTGATGCTGCAGGGGGTCGCCAGCCGGGCGGGCGTCGACGGCGACTCGCACTGGCACAACGTCGCCGAGTTCGGCAACACCGGGGCCGCCGGGGCGCCGGTGGTGCTCTCCCAGCGCTGGGAGGAGCTGCGATCCGGCGACAGCGTCGTCCTCGCCGTGGTCGGGTCCGGTCTCACATGGTCGAGCCTGCGAATCGAGGTCTCCTGAGGATGCGCTACTCCGAGTTCATCGAGCGCGGCCACTTCACCCCGGAAGAGCTGCTCGGCATCTCGCAGGGCACCCTGGTCGAGGATCCGCCGGACGAGTTCATCCGCCTGCCGGCGCCGCCGATGCTGATGATCTCCCGCGTCGTCGAGCTCGACCGCCGGGGGCCGCGCGGGCGCATCGTCGGGGAACAGGACATCAGCGTCGCCGACTGGTTCTTTCACTGCCATTTCCGCGGCGATCCGGTGCAGCCCGGGTGTCTCGGAGTCGACGCGATCTGGCAGCTCGTCGGGCTCTACATCGCCGCCAACGGCGCCCCGGGCTCGGGGCGGGCCCTCGGCTGCAAGGAGGTCGAGTTCGCCGGCCAGATACGCCCCTGGAACGAGGTGGTGCGCTACGAGGTCGACATCCGCCGCTTCTCGCAGCTGAAGGAGTCCGGTTCGGCGGTCGCCATCGGCAGCGCCAGGGTGCTCGTCGACGGCGAGCACATCTACACGGTCAGGGACGCCAAGGTCGGGATGTTCCTCGGCATCGCCTACCCCGACTACCCGGCGCGCTCGGCCAACAGCGTCGGCGGCATCATGGACCGGGGCGCCTGATGCTGACCCCGGAGCAGGTGCTCGCCCTGATCCCGCAGCAGCGGCCGTTCCGCTTCATCGACCGCATCGTCGAGCTCGGCGAGTCGACCGCGGTCGGCGAGTACACCTTCCGCGAGGACGAGACCTTCTACGAGGGGCACTTCCCCGGAAACCCGGTGACCCCCGGGGTGATCCTGATCGAGGCGATGTGCCAGACCGGGCTGGTCGCCCTCGGGATCCACCTTCTCGGCATGGAGGTCCCCGAGGAGGAGGTCGCCGGGACCATCACCCTGTTCACCGACGCCGAGGTGGAGTTCGGCCAGGTCGTCCCCCCGGGGGCCACGGTGCGGGTCACCGCCCAGAAGCTGTTCTGGAGGCGCCGGAAACTGAAATCGAAAGTCGAGCTGAGGCTCGCCGACGGCACCTGGGTCGCCGGCGGGACCGTTTCGGGAATGGGAGTGCCGCGTGAACGGGAATGACGTCAGGGTCGCCGTGACCGGCCTGGGAGTGCTGGCTCCCAACGGCCACGGCCTCGAGCAGTTCGCCGGGGCCCTGCGCCGGGGCCGCAGCGGCATCGCCTTCCACGAGCAGCTCGCCGAGTTGAAGTTCGGCTGCCAGGTCGGCGGCATCCCCGACGGCGTCGAGGAGCTGCAGTCGGACTACCTCAGCGAGGAGGAGCTGTTCGCGATGAACGCCAACATGGTGTACGCGGCGATCGCTTCCATCGACGCCTGGAGGGACGCCGGCCTTGAGATGCGGGGGGACGGCGAAGAGCCCGACTGGGACACCGGGGGCATCATCGGCACCGGGATCGGGGGGATCGACACCATCGCCGAGACCCTGGCGCCGAAGACGCAGGCGGGGAGGGTGAGGCGGCTCGGAAGCACCATGGTCGAGCAGATCATGTCGAGCGGCAACAGCGCCCGCATCGCCGGCAAGCTCGGCCTCGGAAACCAGGTGAGCACCAACTCGAGCGCCTGCAACACCGGCACCGAGGCGGTCGTGCAGGCCTGCCAGCGCATAAGGGACGGGCTGGCCAAGCGCATGCTCGCCGGAGGCTCGGAGGGCCACAGCCACTACATATGGGCCGGGTTCGACGCCATGCGCGTGCTCAACCGCAACAGCAACGACGACCCGGAGGCGGCGTCGCGGCCGATGAGCGCCAGCGCCGCCGGCTTCATCCCCGGGTCCGGCGCCGGCATGCTGATGCTCGAGGATATGGAGACCGCCCGGGAGCGCGGCGCCCGCATCTACGCCGAAGTGGCGGGCGTCTTCCTCAACTGCGGCGGCCACCGCCAGGGGGGCAGCATGACCGCCCCCAACCCGAACAGCATCGAGCGCTGCCTGCGCGGGGCCCTGGAGATGTCCGGGCTCGACCCCGGCGAGATCGGGGCGATCAACGGCCACCTCACCGCCACTTTCGCCGACCCGCACGAGGTCGTGAACTGGTCCCGGGCGCTGCGGATCGACCCCGCGGAAATGCCGTACATACACTCGACCAAGTCGCTGATAGGGCACGCCCTCGGGGCCGCCGGGGGCATCGAGTGCGTCGCCTCCGTCCTCGAGCTCCACCACGGTTTCGTCCATCCCTCCATCAACTGCGAAGACCTGCACCCCGACCTCGAAGCCTACTCCGGCCGCATACCCCACGAGTGCGTCGACCTTCCCGGCCTGAAGGCGGTCGCCAAGGCGAGCTTCGGCTTCGGGGACGTGAACGGCTGTGTGATTTTCAGGAAAATCGCGTAACTTTATCTATCGGTCCGGGGCAGATTACCGCCCGGTCCGGGCCGGGAAATCGCCGGGATGCCGGCCCCTGCGGTCATGCAGGAGCGGATCCGCTCCGCAACGGGGCCGGCCGTCGCCGCCAACAGAACGCACAAAGGATCGCAGCAATGGACACGCAGGAAGTCTTCAAAAAGATCGTCGAGATCCTCACTCCCTTCGCCAAGAACGAGGAGGCGCTCTCGAACGTCTCCATGGAGACCTCGATCCAGGAGGACCTCGAGGTCAACTCCGCGAGACTGGTAGACATCGTGCTCGAAATCGAGGACGGTTTCGACATCGAGATCTCCGACGACGACGCCGACCAGGTGACCACCGTAGGGGATGCCGTCAACCTGATCGCCGCGACCGGCTGATCCCCGAGGCCGCCAAGGCGGGCCCCGCCGGCCCTACCCCCCGTTCACCCGTGACTACATGGAGATTCCCCCCGAGGATCTGGCGAACCTCACCCGGGTTGAGCGCACCGCGCTGGCGTTCGCCAGCTGGATCAACGAATCCCCGCGCGCACGCACCGCCACCCACTGGATCAACAAGAACGTCCACCGCCACTTCGTCACCCTGCTGACCAGCCGGCGCATCCACCTCGTCGGCATGGACAGGATGGCGGCCCTGCGCCCGGACCGGGGCGTCCTGATCGCCTCCAACCACCGCACCTATTTCGACCAGTACATCATCGCCACCTACCTGTACCGGCACGTCGTGCACTGGAACCAGTTCTTCTTTCCGGTGCGCTCCGGATTCCTCTACGACACGGTCCCCGGGATCCTCGCCAACCTGCTGTTCAGCACCATGTCGATGTTCCCGCCGATCTTCCGGCCGCGCCACAAGCGGGGGGTGACGCGCGCCGGGCTCGACTTCCTCGCCGAGCGCCTGAAGTCGCCGCGCGCCCTGGTCGGCATCCACCCGGAGGGGACGCGCAACAAGAACGACGATCCCTACGAGCTGCTGCCGGCCGAGCCGGGGTTCGGCCGCGTCGTCCTGCACGCCCGCCCCATCGTCATCCCGATCTTCGTCAACGGCCTGAGCGACAGTCCGGCCGAGGAGGTGCGCCTCAACCTGCGGGGGCGCAGGCCGGTGATCGTCGTGTACGGGGACCCGGTCGACACCTCGGAGTTCGACGGGGTCGACCCGAGGCTGTTCCGCAACCAGGTGAAGGTCGGGCGCAAGGTCCTCGACGCGGTGGCCCGGCTCGGCGAGATCGAGCGCCGCGAGCGGGAGCGGCTGACCCGGGCCTGAGGGGCTTCCCGCCAAATCGGAGAAACCTTGGCAGCCGCGTGCCGGAATCGAGGGAAGATCTTACGGATGACCCGGCATGGATTGAATCCGCGACTCCTCAGGATGCACCCGAAGGCCGGATTCAGATGGAACCGGGGCGCAGTTGCTAGCTGCGGACTGCGGCACAGGCGACGAACGGGCCGTCGTGCGACAGGCTGATGTCGACTCCAGTCGCCAGGCCGTCCACGAGCAGCTGCGGAGGGCCGGGGCGGCCCCGGGCATTCGGGGGGCGGACGATCTCGAGGCGGTCTCGCGGCAGGTCGAAACGCGCCGCCACCGCTTCGAGGGCGAGGGCGCGGACCGCTACCTTCTGGTCCGCCCCGTCTTCCATCCGCTCCACTGACCACAGGACGGCGGTCTCCCCGGTGCAGGCGACGGCGTGCACCCACTCCTCGTTCCCCTCCACCTCGAGAGACAGCAGCAGATTTTCGTAGCGGACTCCTGCCAGGGTCTCGGCGACGACGAAGCGCCGGTGCGCGAACGGGGTCCCGGGCCGCAGCTTGACGACCGCCTTGTACGCGGCCTCCTTGGCCGCCCACAGCGACCACAGCAGGAGGCCGGGCTCCCGGCTCGCGCGCACGCGTTCGGCCTCTCCGGGGCTGCAGACCCGGTCGACGAAACGCCGCTTGAGGTGGTGGGCGGCTATGTGGGGATCGTGCCGGTAGACGACATCGTTGCCTACCCACAACCTCCGGGAGTTCCGGTCCATCGCCAAAGGTTACATCCCCCAGGTATCGGTCCTACATTCTGCCATCCGCCTCCGGCCGGGGGCGGCGGGGCGAACCTACCGGTTCCCCGGGGGATACTCAAGAATCCGGAAGACAGGAGGTCCGAGCAGCCGTGAAACTGGCGGAACTGATCATAAGCGAAGCGCGGGAGAGGGGGATTCGCCACTTCTTCGGGATTCCCGGGGGCGGCTGTCCTCTCGACCTGATGGAGTACGGCCGCCGGCTCGGGGTCGAGTTCGTCTCGGTGGCGCACGAGTCGACCGCGGCGATAGCCGGGGCGTACAACGGCCTGATGAAGGATACCGCGGGCCTGGCGCTGTCGGTGAAGGGGGTCGGCGCGGGGAACCTAGCCGGCGGCGCGGTCAACGCCCATTTCGAGAGGGCGCCGGTCGTCTGCCTGTGCGAGTCCGCCTCCTCGACGGTGACCCGGGGAGGCCTCGTGCAGCATTGCGCCCACGAGGAGCTGTTCGGCTCGGTGATCAAGTACAGCGGCACCTTGAGCCCCGGGGCCGCCCCGGAGATGCTGCGGGAGGCCTGGTTCCGGGCCCTCGACGGCCGTCCCGGACCGGTGCTCCTCGACCTGCCGTCCGACCTCGGCGACGCGGACTGCGGGGGATCGCTGCCGCCCCTTCCGGCCAGTATCGACAGCCCTGCGCCTGCGGCTTCCGTCGAGGCGGCGCGCGCCTTTCTCGAAGGCTCGGTGAAGCCGGCGGTGGTCGCCGGCGCCGACGTGACCCGGGCCGGGGCCACCCCTGAGCTGGTCGAGCTCGTCGAGCGCATTGGGGGAGTGGTGTTGTCGACCATGGACGGACGCGGCGCCTTCCCCGAGTCCCACGCCCGCTGGGCCGGAGTGATGACCGGGAGCTGGGTGGACAACACCGTCGAGATGGAGGTGCTCCAGCGCGCCGACGCCGTGCTCTTCGCCGGCGCGGACGCGATGATGGCGCACGTGCCCTTGAGCACCCCGCTGCCGGTCTGCGAGCTGGTGGCGCGGCCCGAACACCTGTCGTTCACCGCCGACCCGGAAGTGCGGGTGGACGGCGACCTGAAGGCATCCATCGAACAGTTGACGGCGGCGGGGGAGGGCTTCTCAGAGGCTGAGCTGGCCGCGATCGACGCCGCGGTGAAGCCGCACTTCGCGCGGCCCCCGCAGGCGCGCCTGGCGGCGCAGGACGTCATCGAGATCGCCGGGGAGCTGATGCCTTCGGGAGGGGTGCTGTTCTCGGAGACCGGGATCTACATCACCATTCTCGAGCACATGTGGAAGGTCGACGATCCGGCGAGCTACCGCGGCACCAGCGGCGGCCGCACCATGGGGCTGACGATCCCGGCGTTGCTCGGTGCCAAACTGGCGGCTCCGGAAACCCCGATGCTGGGGCTGGGAGCCGACGGCAGCCTGCTGATGCGGCTCGGCGAGCTGGAGACCCTGGCGCGCGCCGGGGTGGCGGCGCCCCTGGTTATCCTCAACGACGACGCCCTCGGAACCATGAGGTGGCGGCAGAAGGCGCGCGGGATGCCGGAGTACAAGTTGCAGCTGCAGAGGGTCGATTACGCCCAGGTGGCGAGGGCGTGCGGCCTGGCCGGGGCGACCGTCGATACCCCCGAGGGGTTCCGGGAGGCGCTGAAAGCGGCCCTCGCTGCGGACGTCACTACCCTGATCGATTGCCGCCTCGACGCCCAGGCTTACCAGGACAGCTTCGGACCGACCATCGGCGTGCTCGATGCGTGAGCATCGCGGGAGTACCCGCATTCCCCGTACCTTATTGATATTGATGTAAGCTCATCTGCCGGAGGTTCCATGTTCGACACGAGCAGACTGGACGAGGCCCTCAGGAGCCGGCGGTTGAAGCTGGAGCAGGAGCGCGGCGCGCTGCTCGAACGGGTGCAGGAGGTTTTGAGGCGGATCCGCCGCAAGCATGGAATCGAGGCCGCCTGGATCGTCGGTTCACTCAAGACGCCGGGGGCATGGCGCAGCTCATCGGACGTCGACGTCGCTGTCCGGGGCTGTTCGCATGCCGTTCTGGAGGTGATGAAGGACTTGGAGGAGGCGACCGCCAGGCAGGTCGACGTCATCGACCTCGACCGCCATCCCGCGGCCGATTCGTTCACCGAAGCGGGGCTGGAAGTCTTTCGAGCAGCTGTTCGAAGAGGTTGCCGGGACCTTCGAGAACCGGGTTGAAGGGGAGAGTTGCCACACCGGCCTGCTGCGGCGCATGAAGCTGCGGATCGAGGGCATCCGGCCCGCCCTGCTGTCTCTTGAGACCGCGGGAATTCTCGACGAACTGCGCCGTTTCAGGCACCTGTTCCGCCACGCTTACACCGCCGACCTCGATCCCCTCAAGGTCGGGGAGATCGCCGACAAGGTCCCGGAGCTCATCGAGCGTTTCGACGAGGGTCTCGACGGTTTCCTGCAGCAGCTTCGCCCGGAGTAATCCTCGAAATAAGCGGCCGTTACAATCGGTGTTCGGCCGAAGAGCCCCGCACTTGAACGCCCATCCGGACCGCCCAGACCAGTAGCTGCCCTGAAACAGCTACTTGCCGGGTTTCTTTATCGGGTAAACCGTTATTCCGGCCTTTCCACCCGCGCCTTCATCGGCAACGATCAGGGTGTTGTCCGCCGCGAAAGTGATGCCTTCAACTTGGCGATGCCATTGCGCGGAAAACTGCCTGACGGCCAGGACCTGCCCGTCGGGGGTGATCTCGGTTATGGCGCGCTGACGGGCAGCCACGACGAAGTAGTTCCCCGAGGCAGGGTGCCGCTCGATTCCGGACGGCTGAAACTCCGTTTCCGGAATATGTCCTGAGAATTCAACCACAGGAATTTCCGTACGGGGATTCTCGCTCATCCGTTTCTGGTCGATCGACCAGTGATAGATCGCCACCTTTCCTTCCAGGTCAGCACTGCGGGCCCCTTTGCACATCAGCAGGCCCAGAGGCTGACTCCAAATAAAAAATCGACTAAAGCTCCAATCCTGGATTCCACCTGCCCACTTGAAAACTCGTGCCCTCCCCCAACCGCTTCACAAGCGCTCTCTCTCAAGGAACAGCCTTTTTTGTCCAGCTGTCATCGGCAGTTGCCATGGCGTTCGAGTTCCTTCTTCAGTTTGGGGTAGTCGACTTTCGCGTTGTGGCGGCGGTCGACCGGTATTCGCGCCAACCGCACGACCCGGTCGAGTTGTGCCCAGCTTAGGGTCTTCTTCACGCGCCGCTCCGCGTCCGCAGGCGCCCGTGCCCCCAGCTGCACCGCCAGGAGACGCTCGCCGTTGTGCCCGGCGAGAGCGCTCCTTTCGATCCAGGCCAGCTGGCTTGCCGCGCACTCGGTGGCGAAGGGATAGATCGTGCCGCGTTCGTCCCGAATGACCGCCCCGGCGCGTCCCAGGAGCCACAGTCGGCCTGCGGCGTCAAGGCAGCCGGCGTCGCCGGTGCGGTGCCAGACCTCCCCTTCGACCAGGAACTTGGTTTCCTCGTCGCCGATTCCGCCCAGGTAGCCGGCGAGCACATGGGGACCGTTCACCACGATCTCGCCGCCCCGCTCCGCAGGCAACGCGCGTTCGGCGAATTCCCTTGCCTTCAATTCCGGAAGAGCCTCCCCCCAGCGGTTGTCCAGAATGCGCAACTCGATCTGGCGCACCGGCCTTCCGGCCAGAAGTCCTTTGCCGGCATACATGGCGTCCAGGTCGGCGGGTTCCGCCTCGTCCCAATCGAGGTGAGCGATGGGCTCTGCCTCGGTCGAGCCGTAGACTGCGATCACCCGGCCCTGCGGCATCGCCGAACGGAGCTGCTGCAGGAGGCGGGGAAAGACGGGAGCGCCGCCGGTGTAGAGCTTCTCGAGCGTGCCGAGGCTCGTCTCACCGCTCTCGCTTCCTGCCTCCCCTGCGGCGCGAGCTCCCTGAAGCAGCCTGGCGTACAGCGCCGGGGATCCGGCGGTCCGGGTGACGCGATGACGCCTGAGTTGCTCGAGAATCGGGGCCGGCTCCACGAAACCGGGACGACGGAGGTCGCACCGTGGTATGACCGTCGTCACGCCCGAGGCCAGATTGGCGAGCGCGAAGATCGGCAGCGTGGCGAGGTCGACTTCGCCGGGCTCGAGTTCGATGGACTCGGCCAGGACCTCGTGCTGCGCCAGCAGGAAACCGTGGCTGCGGACCACCGCCTTCGGCACTCCGGTGCTGCCGCTGGTAAAGGTGAGAAGGGCGTCGTGCGACGAATCGCAGGCGGTGACCGGTTTCAGGGGCTCGAGGCGTTCGAGCCTGGACCACCGGGTCGCACCAGGGGCCCAGCCCGCGGTTGCGAAGTGCCGTTCGATGCGACGCAGACCTCGACAGGCGAACCGCAGGATGTGTGCCCGGGCGGGGCCGACGAACGCCCTTGGACGGGCGATGCTGCAGCACTGCTCGATGTGCCGGCGTCCGGCCGAGGGATCCAGCACGGTGGCCACCAGGCCGAGACGGAAGATCGCCAGGAGGACGACGTAGAGCTCTATGGACATCGGCTGGAATACGAGGATCCGATCCCCCTCGTGGAGCTTGGCCGAGTGCAGGAGTGCGGCCGCTCTCGCCGAGCGTTCCGCCATCTGACCGAAGGTGAGGGAGCGCGTCCCCCCTCCCACCGCCTCGACGATCGCGGGCTCCCCGGGCCGCTCGGCGGCCCGATCGATCAGGACCTGGCTGATGTTCATTCCCGGACCAGCGATTTCTCGTAGAGAGTGTAGCGGCGGATAACGGTTCCGTAGCGAGCCGAAATCCTCCGCGACAGGTTGCTTTCGTGCATCAGGGCGTGAATGGCGCGCTCGAACCCGAGCTTCCTCGCCGCCCGCTGACAATCGTCCACCAGCAGACCGCCGAGGCCGTTTCCAGCGCAGGACGGATGCACCGCCAGCGACTTGAGGACCACCGTGCGCCGGGGCTCGCCTCGCGCCGGCTCCATGAGATCCGGGATGCCGAAGATGAAGCCGACGGGTTGCCCGCTCTGCTCCGCGAGAAGGACGAGCTCGGGAACGAGACAGGGCCGGATCGGAGTGTAGGAGGCAACGAAGGTCTCGAGCGCGATGGGGCTGTAGAGGAAATTGCCCGCGAACGCCGCCAGCGACAGCTCGTGAATGGCGGCGAGGTCGGCGTCGAAGCGCTCGACGTCGATGGTCCGGATGGTGATGCCGTTCCGTTCGAGTTCGGACCGCCGCCGGTCGGAACGCGGGTCGAACTGGTCGAGGTCTGAATTGAGCGCCGAGACATAGGTCGCCAGCGGCGCGAATCCGGCGTCGGCGAAGTGCCGGGGCCAGTCGTCGGGATTGTCGGGCTCCAGGAAGAAAACCGGTTCCGTCCCGCGCTCGGTCAGCATTCGGTAGCGGTTCCAGGTGGAGCCGTCCATCGGACCGATGACCCGTTCACACCCCTCGGACCGGTGCCAGTCCGAGGCCTGTCCCAGCAGCGCCCTGCCGGCACCGGCATCGAGAGCGGCATAGTGTCCTATCCGGCCGGCCGTGGTCGGCTCGCCATGGGCGTCGCGGGCCCTCCACAGCGAACAACGGGCGAGCAACCCGCCCGTCGCGTCCTGCAATGCGAGATGGCGGGAGGGCGCTGTGAGCAGGAAGTCCTCGGCCTGCAACGGCTCCACCGGACCGGCCCGCAGCGACGCCAGATCCTCGACCCGTTCGACAATGGAAAAAGGGCTCATCTCTCCTCGACTGTGTGGAAGGTTTGCAACCGGCGCGGCTAGCGGCCCTCTGCGTAGGCGGACCTTGCGTCATCGATCGACTGTGCACTCGCGTCCGCCGCGAGGAGGGCGAGGCTCCCGGCCACCGGCAGCCGGGCAAACAGGGCAAGGGTCGTCTTCACTCTCCTGGCCTCTCCCTGCTGCCGACGCTGCCGGACCACCTTCTCCCCCTCAGCCCAGCCAGCGCAGCGCCGCCACGACCGACGCCACAATGCCGAGGGCGGCGAAGGTGGGGTTGATGGCGGCCTCCCGCATGGGTGGACCGTAGATTCGCGGCACCAGCAGGTAGAAGACCACCGCAACCATACTGGTGGCCAACAGGCCGAGACCGAGGTCGCTGAAGAGACCGGGGACATCCAGTACGGGAGCGTGGGACGCCAGGTCGGCGAGACCATAGGCGAAAGCGATGAGCAGGGTCGGGCAGTGAATGAGAAGCCAGCCGAGACCTATGTCGCCGAGCAGGCGCAGGGAACGCGGTCCACGGTCGGGGAGGTGGCCGAACCTCGCGACCCCGTACAGGGTGAGCTGGGCGGCGAAGGAGCCGGTGAAGGGGATCAGGAGCCACCCCTTCCCGGTGATGGAGTGGGCGAACAGCCAGCACAGGCCCGCGGCCGAAGACGCGAGCATGGCATACACGGTGTGCGGACGATCCGCAGGGGAGCGCGGCCAGACCAGGATCAGGGTGAGGAAGTAGACCACCGGTCCGGAAAGCCACAGCCAACCGCCCAGCGTGAAGGCGGCGTAGCCGAAGAGCGCGCATCCGATGAGCGCGCTGTCGTCGAGCTTCCTGCGCGGCCTCCAGGCCAGTGCAAAAACCGTCAGGAGCACGGCAACCATCAGGTGAAAGAGGAGAAGCCCGGTTTCTGCACCCAGGTAGAGGCGCAGGAAAGCGTGGGCCCCCAGGGGGATGAAGAGGTTGTCCAGTCCGCGCCACGCCACGCACTCCAGCATCATGAGGAGGAGGGCGAGGATCGCGGCGATCAGGACGGCCTCGGCGCGTCCCGTGCCGGTCAGGAGCAGGAGGGGAAGGTGGGCGCTGAAGAAGGCCACCAGGAAGAATGCGAGAGAACCCTCGAGGCTCTTGTGGCCGTCCGAAGTCCGGTACTGCGACAACCCGTAGCGAAGGCCCACCAGGGCGGCGACGGCGTCCGCCAGCGCCAGCATGAGGATGGGAACGACGTAAAGCAGCCAGTCGCCGCGGCTGAGGAGGAAGAGGAGACACACGGCGATCGGGAAGTAGATTTCGCCGAGGCTGTTCCGCCCGACTCCGCCCATCACCGTTCCGATGCCGCTGCGCAGGCGGCGGCTGGCGCGCGCCGCCACCATGGCGCCGCAGGCGAGGACTGCCAGCACGATCACCGGCCAGGCGCGGTCGAAGACCCAGGGCAACGGAAGGAGGACCATCCCCATGAGGACGTGCATGCCCTTGCGCAGGAGTTCGGGATGGAGACGGCTTCTCTTCTCAATCGCCTTGAGACCAGCCAGGAGCACCGCAAACGCGGCGAGGAGGACCGCCATGGCGAGGAGGGTGGCGGTGAGTGTCATCGCGGCCCTGCCTCCCCCTCTACCGTCTCGACGACGAACCGGCTGTAGAAGAACGCCTTGTCCTGAAGGTGAAGCCGCTCGGCAAGCTCGCTGCGCGGAGTGAGAGCGTGCGCCAGCTGCGGTGGACGGCTGCGGGGCACCAGCATGTTCCAGTAGGCGAAGCGGGCCCCGCTGCGGGCGCGGTCGGCCAGGGTGGCGAGCAGCCGGTGAAAGCTCTCGTCTGACATGTATTCGAAGATGTCGCTCAGGTTGCAGCGATCGAAGCGAAGCCCGGGCTCGGAGGCGAGGAGTTCCTCGATCGACATGCGGTGCCATTCGAGCCGGTTCAGGTTTTCCCTGATGGCGTCGAAATTCTCCTCGCGCAGGGCGTGGGGCAGGGCGGTGGTGTGGCGGCCGGTGAGAATCCACTGGAGGTAGGGGTTGGCCGCGGGGTCGAGCTCGGTGGCCGCGTGCCTGGCCCGCGACAGGATGCGCTGCGCCACCGAGCCCTCCACGTAGCGGAAGAAAGCCGGATCGCGGCCCATCCTGCCCATTGCGAAGCGGGAGAAAAAGAGCCGGAAGAGGAGACCCCAGCGCCGGTTGTCCCAGCTCCTGGCGTAGAAACGCCGGCGTTCCTGCAGGGTGCCGCCGGCCAGGAGCCGGTCGACTCGATGCCGGGGATGGATCCACGGCAATACCTTTGTGCGAAAAGCGGCGAAGTAACGCTCGAACTTTCCGGCGCCGCCGATGCCGGCCCGGATGAGCTCCGGGCGGGCATCCCAGAAGCCGCGAGCCCTGGTCTCGAGGGCGCCGCGGCAGCGTCTGTAGAGAGCTTCCCGGTCGGCGCATTCCCGCGAGCCGACGAGTTGCAGGAGTTCGCCGTGCCCGAGCACGCGGTAGGCGGCGACGCGCAACGCGAGACAGGCGAGCTGCGCCGGGTTCATGTCGACGGCAATCACGCGCGCCGGACCCCGGGACAGGAGTGAGAGCGAGTTGTCTCCCGCCGAAGCGATCGACAGGCAGACGTCCCCTTCGCCAACCTCGAGCGCCTCGAGGAGAACGTCGGCGTCCTCCCAGCACTGCGCGTAGCGGATGAACGAGAAATCGGCCTGCGCCGCCGCTTCGGTGCTCATGGACGGGTTCCCTGCTCCGGGCCGGCTTCAGGATGCGGCGGGTTCAGGCTCACCCGGCCGGCCGAGCCGTCCATCTCGATCCAGTGACCGCTCCTGATTCGGGCAGTGAGGCCGGCGATGGAGACGATGGCGGGAATTCCCATCTCTCGGGCCACGATCGCCGAGTGTGAGAGCAGGCTGCCGCGCTCGACCAGAATGCCGGCGGCGGCCGGGAAGAGCATGATCCATCCCGGGTCGGTGCGCTCCGCCACCATTATCTCCCCTTGTTGCAGCTCCGCCCCGCGAGGATCGCGGATCACGCGCGCCCGGCCCCGCACGACTCCCGGGCAACAACCGAGGCCGCGGAGTACGTCTTCTTCGCCGGCTTCACCCTGCTCTCCCGTCCCCATGCCGCTCCCCGCGCAGCTGTTGGCGATGTAGGGGGCGCCGAAGGTCTCGAAGCGGTTGGCCGGAGCCTCGTGCTCTGCGTAGCGCTCGAAGGCGCGGCGGCGCGCGATGGCGAGACCGCGCAGGTCGTCACAAGGCGAGGCCCCTTCGGCGTACGCCAGGATTTCCTCGCGCTCGAGGTAGAAGACGTCGCGCGGGTCGTCGAGGACTCCCTCGGCGAACAGTCTGCGCCCGACCTCGAGGAAGATCCTGCGGGCGCGGCCGAAGATGCGGGTACGCTCGAACCGCAGATTCTCCCGGTCCCGCACCCGCTGGCGGGCGTTGCGCAAAACCCAGGCGAAGACGGCGCGCCTCAAGGGGCGCCGCGCAAGGGCCCGCCGCACCCTCTCTTCCGCCCTCTGCCGCACGGCCGACTGATGACCGGAATCGAAGGTCTGACCGCGCGCCAGTCGTGCGGCGGCGTGCCCGATCGAGCGCAGCAGGGGCTCGGGATCGTCGAGAAGAGTAGTCGACTCGAGCTTGAGCTCTTCGAGGCAGCGATCGCCGAAGGTGGCGAGATAATCGTCGTAGAGTCGTTCCAGCTCCTCGTGCCGGCGCAAGGCCTTCTCGGCCGCCTTGGCCGCCCCCTGGCAGAGGACCTCGGTCAGCTCGGAGTGGCGCGCTGCGACGGTGGCCATCTCGACGATGCGCCTTGCGGGCTCGGCGCTGATCATGTCCCCCTGGCCGCACACCAGGTCGTTGTACAGAGAGCCCTGTTCGTCCTTCCCGGCGCAGCACCACCTGGACGTGAGGCGGCCCAGAACGCCGAAGAAGACCATGGCGTAGAAGTCGTTGATCAACGGTGCGTCCCAGCGCGTCAGAAGATTCGACTCCAGGGCACGATAGTCGGCGGTCAGCTGGTCGAGCCGCATCGCCTCCAGTGGTGGCTCCCGAGGAGCAAGGGCACGATCCAGTCGCTCCTCGAACCGGGCGGTCATGCCGGGCAGGCGCACGTGGTTGACGACCATTCCCGCAACAGTGCGGCCCAGTCGGAGCAGATCGAGAAGACGCTCCGGCGGGGAAGCGCTGGATGCGGCGGCGGTGATCTCGTCGGGAAGACTCTCCCGCACCCCCATCATTTGTTCCATGAAGCGGCGGTTGAAGCTGTAGCCGGGGAGCAGGGCGATGACGCGGTACCAGTTGAGGAGGTTGTAGTAGACGCGGCCTCGCACAAGCCCGAGCATGCGGCGGAAGGTGAGGTCGTTGGCCGCGATCTTGCCCTTGGTCACGCCCAGGAGGCGGCAGAACTCGCGGTAGACCCCATCGTAGGCGTGAAGGGCGAAGCTGAAGGTCAAGGGGGTGGTGATACCGCTGTAGCTCTCTACGATGTTCGAGTTGTCCCAGATGGTGCGGACCCCGTCGGGATCCGGCCTCGCGGCCAGAGAGGTGATCGGCCGCGACTGGAGGAGGAAGATCTCGCCGCCGCGCATCGCCCATTCGATGTCCTGCGGCCGCCCGAAGTGGCGCTCGGCGCGGCGGGCGAGCTCGGCGATGCGCGCTGCCTCCCCGTCGGTGAGCGCCGGCCTGGAGGCAGCGGGCTCCGCGACCTCTTGCGCCGCGAACCCTTCCGGACTGTCCGGGGCCGGCCGGTGCGCCAGGCTCTTCGCGGCAATGTCCCGCTCGAGGATCGTGCCATCGAAGTGGACGCGATAGGTATCCGCGTCGGCGTCCCCGCCGACCAGCGCCGTTCCCAGGCCGTAGAGGGTCGACACCACCGCCACCGAGCGGCGTCCCGTCACCGGGTCGGCGCTGAAGGCGACTCCGGCGGTCTCGCTGTCGACCATCGCCTGCACCAGCACGGCCGGAGCTTGCGGCAGCCCTTCGAGGTCGTTCTCCCGGCGGTAGGCGAGGAGGCGTTCGCTGAAACCGGATCGCCATACGTCGGCGATCCGGGCCGGCAGGCGCTTCCGGGTAACCGACAGATAACTCTCGAACTGGCCGGCAAAGGAGTGCTCGACTCCGTCCTCCTGTACACCGGACGAGCGCACCGCGACGAAGCGGGTATCGCCGCCCAGCGTTGCGAAGCCTTTCTCTACTTCATCCAGGACCTGGGGCGCCGGCGAGACCCGGTCGAAGAACCCCTCGAGCTCTTCCTGCCCTTCGGCCCGGAGCAGGGCGCGGCGCTGGGCGGGCGAGAGACTGGCTTCGAAAGCGCCCGGCGTGATCACGAACCATGCGGGGATTTCCACCCCCGTGCCGGCCAGCAGGGAGAGGGCGGCGGCCTTGCCTCCCATGCGGCCGGGATCGACGCCGTCCGAAGACGAGAGAACGAAGGTCATCCGATTTCCCGCCACAGAAGCGGTGCCGGACCCAGGCTGAGATAGAACACCAGCGTCCAGACCCCGGACCAGTTCTCGATCCAGTTCCCCGCTCCGGGAGTCTGGCGCCGCAGGAAGCGAGCTCCGATGAGCACCGCACCGCCCAAGGACGCCCCGAGAGCAATGGCCAGCGGTGGGACAAAATCGATGGGGCGCGCGGCCAGGCAGGCGCAACCGAGCGCCAGCCCCAGCACAAGCCACCACGCGCCCACCGCCCGCCTCCGGCCCCACACCTCGGAATAGGTGGCCACCCCCTCCTCTTCATCCCGGGGACTGCGAATCTTGCGGCCGATCTCGATCACCATGCCGTTGAAGAGGCTGGCAAGCAGGAACCAGAACAGTCCGGATGGAGGATGGCCCTGGAAGACCAGCCAGTCGGTGCTGGTGGCGTAGAGGTCGATGAGCGGCATGATGGCCATGTGGGTGACCATGTAGAGCAGGTGTTTGCCGCGCAGCCACCTTGCGACAAAGAACTCCTTGCTCATTAGGGTGAAGTAGATCCAGGTGACGAGCAGCAGGACGAGAAGCCGCGGGTCAAGCCAGAGGGCGAGGCCCAGCTGCAGAGCCCCCGCGATCGCGAAGAGGCCGGCCAGCTCCCGGAGGGTTACGAGACCTCGGGGTACCGGGCGGTAGGGCCGATAGCGCGCATCCTCTTCGAAGTCCTTGAACTCGTCGGCGATGCGCAGTTGCAGGAAGAAGACCAGACAGGAGGCGAAGGCGACCACCACCGACAACGGGTCGGGCCATCCTCCGGGGGAGCGCAGCATCCAGGAGAAAGAGACGGCGCTGAAACTGAAGGCGAGGATCAACGGCCCGTGCCTCAACAGGGGGAAACGCTCTCCCTGATAAACCCACCAGCGCCCCATGGCGTCCTCTTTCGGGTCAGTCCCCCCTGTGCTGCCGGTCACTTTACGATCACTGGTGCAAACGGCGTCAGGCGGAGGTGCTTGGCCGCCGATCGACGTACCATCGAGCGAAGCGTATCCACCCCATGAGGCTGTTCGCCTTCATGGCTTTCAAACCGTAGATCCAGGTTTGCCGGGCTCACCGCAGCAGGGTCAGCTTCCGCGTCTGCACAGCCTCGGCGGTCGAAAGGCGGTACAGGTAGACGCCGCTGGCAAGTGGGCGGCCATCGTCGTCACCCCCGTCCCAGTGCACTCGGTGCACGCCCGCCTTCTTCGGTCCTTGGTGCAAGACCGCCACCCGCTGCCCGGTCAGGGCGAACACCTCCACTTGCGCCGGACCCGGCCGCAGCAGGAACCAGGAGATGACGGTCTCGCTGTTGAAGGGGTTGGGGGCGTTCTGCCGAAGCTGAGGGCCGTCGGGCAGGCCGATCCTCTCCCGGGCAAGGGCCAGCAGCTTGCCCCGGGCAGGATCGGCGAAGTAGTCGGCCAGGAGGAAGAAGTCGGCGAAGTCGACGCTGCCGCTGCCGTCGAGGTCGAAGCGGGGGTCGCTGCCGCCGAATGCGTCGGCGAACAGAAAGAAGTCGGAGAAGCTGACCGCGCCGTCGCCGTCGAAGTCGGCGGTGGCTTCCGCGGTGGCGGTGAAGGTCACGGGGTCGAGGCCGGCCACCGATACGGTGACGGTACTGGTCCCAGGCAGGCTGCCCAGGGTCAAGGTGCTGGCGGCGCGGCCGTTCTCACCGGTGGTGGCGGTGGTTGGGGAGAGCGTTCCCTCGCCGGCGGTAACTGTGAAAGTGACTTCCGCCCCGGGAAGCGGGGCCCCGTTCTGGTCCAGCACCGAAACGACGAACGGCTCCGCCAGTTGAGCAGCGGGCAATCCCTGCTGCTCATCGCCGGAAAGCTTGGCCAGGGTGCGGGGGTGCGGCAGAACCAGCTGCATGTCCCACAGCAGCATGGTGCCATCCCTGGCCCCGGAGGCCAGAGTAGCGCCGTCGCCCGAAAAAGCCACCGAATGGACCTGATCCCTATGCCCCTCCAGGGTGGCGGTTCTTCTCTTCGTCGGCACGTCCCACAGGCTGACCGTGCCACCAAGTGACCCGGAAGCAAGGAGGGCGCCATCGGGCGAGAAGACCACCGAACGGACTGTATTCACATCCTGCAGAGTGGCGACAGGAGTGCGTGTCGCCACGTCCCACAGCTTCACCGTGCCATCCCACGACCCCGAGGCAAGAGTCTTGCCATCGGGGGAAAAGGTCACCCCACCGACCTCCCTCTCATGACCTTCCAGGGTGCCAATCAGGTCACGAGTCTCCACGTCCCACAGCTTGACTGTCTTGTCTCCAAAGCCTCCGGCCGAAGCCAGAAGGGCTCCATCGGGCGGAGAAAAAGCCACCGAATTGACATCGGACGTGCCCCACAGCGTGGCGACCTGCGTTTGCGTCCCCACGTCCCACATGCTGACCCTGCCACCCTGCGACCCGGAAGCCAGGAGGGCGCCGTCGGGCGAAAAGGCCACTGACCTGACCGGACCATGTGCCTCGAGGGTAGCGGTATTGGTCCTCGTCGCTATGTCCCACAGGCTGACCCTGCCATCCAAGGCCCCGGAGGCCAGGAGGCCGCCGTTGGAAGAAATCGACACGGAAGTGACCAGCGACGTATGTCCCACGAGGGTGGCGATCCGTGTCCGCGTCGCCGCGTCCCACAGCCGCACCGTGCCGTCCCCGAACCCCGAAGCCAGAAGGACGCCATCTCGCGCGAGCGCCATCGACCACAAAGACCCGTGGCCGGAGAGACGGGCGGCATTGTCGGTCTCCAGGTCCCGCAGCAGCACCGTGCCGTCGGCACCACTGGAAGCGAGGGTGGCCCCATCGGGGGAAAACGTCACCGAATGGACCGGGGCCCCATGCTCGTCCAAGAGGGCGGTCTCCTGGTGTGTGGCCACGTCCCACAGGCGGACCGTACCGTCATCCGACGCCGAAGCGAGGGTGGCGCCGTCGGGCGGAGAAAACGCTACCGAGTTGACCCCAAACGTATGCCCTTCCAAAGTCGCGATCTGTGCCTGTGTGGCCGCGTCCCACAGCCGGACCGTGGGATCATCATTACTCCCCCCGGACGAAGCCAGCAGGGCGCCATCGGGGGAGAACGACACCGAAGCGACCCGATCCGTGTGCCCCTCCAGCGTTGCCACCTCCTCTTGCGTTGCCACGTCCCACAGCCGGACCGTGCCGTCCTGGAACCCCGATACCAGCCTCGTCCCGTCCGGTGAAAAGGCAACCGAAAGTGGAGAAAGGACATTGCCTTCACGCAGCACTTCCCAAGTGCCCACCTCACGCCAGGTCTCTACGTCCCACACCTTGATGACCTGATCACCCGACCCGGCCGCCAGGGTTGCCCCATCCCGCGAAAAAGCCACCGAGGAGACCGGACGATCCGCCTGCCTCAGCGTGCCGATCCGCTCCCCGGTCTCCACCTCCCACAGCTCGACCCGGCCGTTGTCCAACCCCGCGGCCAGGGTGCCGTCGAGGGAGAACGACACCGAATGGACCGCACTTTCCGTCGGCAGCAGCGCCAGGGCCCGGGACGTGGCCGCCTCGTACAGCCACACCCCGATGCCGCTGGCCACGGCCAGACAGCGGCCGTCCGCCGAAAGAGCCACGGCCCGGTCGCCCCGTTCCAGGGCGCCCTTGCCCAGGCGCGCCGTCGCCCCCTCGGGGAGATGCCAGGTCCGGTAGTCCCCTTCCAGCTCGGCCACGGCGACGCCCACCCCATCGGCGGTAAACGCGGCCAGCTCGCGCCAGCCGAGGGACAGGCCCACGATGTTCGGACCGGGGAGGGGACCCAGGGTAAGGGTCAGCTCGGCCCGGCCGCTGGCATCGGTCGTGGCCCGCTCCACCGTGAACCGGCCGCTGAGCTGGCCTTCACCGGTGGTGACCGTGAAGGTGACGGTAGCCCCGGGCAGGGGATCGCCGTACTGATCCTGGACTTCCACGACCAGGGGCTGGGTCAACGCGGCCCCGGGCTGGCCCTGCTGGCCGTCGCCGGAGATGATCGCCAGCGCGGAGGGACGGGGCCTCCTCCCGCCGAGCGGACCATCCCGTGGCGCCGTCGGCCACTCGGCAAGGTCCCACAATTTGACCGTTCTATCCTGCGACCCGGAAGCGAGGAGTGTCCCATCGGGCGAAAAGGCCACCCCATCGACCCAATGCGAATGTCCCTTGAACGTGGCGATATCCGACCCTGCCCCTACGTCCCACAGCTTGACGCTGAAATCACTCGATCCGGAGGCGAGAATTGTCCCATCCGGCGAAAACACCACCGCATCGACATCACCCCCATGCCCTTCCAGGGTGACGGTGACCTCTCTTGTGGCCACGTCCCACAGCTTGATCGGACCCTTTCCTGTCCCGGAAGCGAGGAGGCTCCCATCCGGCGAGAACACCACCGACTTGGCCCCCCACTCATGCCCTTCCAGGGTGGCCGTGTTCTCCCTTGTGGCCACGTCCCACAGCTTCACCGTGCCATCTTTCGATCCCGAGGCGAGGAGAGTCCCATCGGGGGAAAACGCCACCGAGAAAACGAAGTCTGTATGCCCTTCGAGGTCAGCGGTCTCTCTCAGTTCAGCCAGGTCCCACAGCTTCACCGTACCATCCCACGATCCCGAGGCGAGGAGAGTCCCGTCGGGGGAAAACGTCACAGACGGGACCAGATCCGTATGCCCTTCGAGGGTTGTGACCTTGTTCGTCGCCGCATCCCGCAGCTTCACCGTGTTGAACTCCTGCAAGGACGAGGCGAGGGTGTGCCCATCCGGCGAAAAGGCCACCGAGGAAACCCAATGCGGATGCTCGAAGGTTGCGATGCGTTCTCTTGTCGCCACATCCCACAGTTCGACTGTCTCAAGCGACCCGGAGGCGAGAGTCCCATCCGGCGAAAAGGCCAGTGAAGTGACCGGAAACTCATGCTCAAGGGTGGCGGTCTGTTGTGGAGAGTGCTCGGAAAGACCGAATTGCCGCGTTTTGACGTTCCCATCCGTATCAACTGCGACAACTCTCATTGTATGGACAACAGGGTCGTACAGACTCGAGGAGACTTCGGAGGGGATGACGCCGTCGTACTCGAACTCGACCACGCCCGCTTCCTTGCCAGCCAATCCCCGACACGCCTTCACCTCGCCTCCAAACCCGACAAGCAGGATCACCTGGTGAATCCCGTCCGGGTCGGCGACTTCGAGCTGGACCGGAACACTTGTGGTTCCAGCCGGATATGTGCGCGGAGAGAGGAGCCGGATGGTTGGGGATGTCCCCTCTTCGACCGGGCTGTCGGGATTGAAGTAGGTATCCACGGCCAGGAACCCGGCAGCGCACTCGGACAACTGATTCTGTCCCGGGCCGTAGGACATGGTGTATGCATCATCGCGGAAGTCGTGGTACAGTCCGAAGGCATGTCCAAGCTCATGCGCCACCAGGGCCCGATCAAACTCCTCGGAGACCAACAAGAATCCACCGTTCTTCCCCCACTCGACTCCGACGCCTGTCGCAGGAGAACCGGAGACATCGATGTGACCGGGGAAGTTGTCGATGACGATGAAGTAGATGTTGGCATGGAGATCGAAGGCCGGTACAATCTCATCGAGCACCTTGCCATTCGTGAACTCGAGATAGTGCCTGTCCGGGTGTTGCCCATCCACGCGATGCACGACCGGCTCGCCCCGGGCGTCGGTTTCGATCCGGAAGGTCCTGTCCCCGTAGCCGTGTGCCTGCATCTGTTCGGCATAGAACTGCTGAACCTGCCGGATCGAATCCTTCATCGAATCGGCCACTTCCTGGCGAAAGGGGCGGTCGTTGGGCAGGAAGTAGATCATCCGCACCGTGCGCGGTTCGCCGCCGAGATCGGCCAGCGGCTTGGCCGCGGGGCGGGGGTGATCGCGCCGCCACTGCTGGTGGTCGTCGAAGGCGCAGGGGTGCACGCTGTCGGCCGGCGAGAAAGAGGCATGGGCGGCCGGCGGCGGGGAGAGAACCAAGATGGGAAAGCCGGAACAAATGGCGGCGTAAACCAGAGTTTTCATTTTGCTACCGTTGTTGAAAAGAAGCTCCTTAGGAATAGTATGCGAACTCAGGTCTTATGGTCTTGTAAGGAAGAAAACAAAATGGATTTGGCCAAGGAAATCACCAAATTTTATTTGCTTATGAATTACAAAAGTGAAAGTTAAACTACCGGACACGGTTAATCGTGGGAATTTACACGGAAAATCGTGGAAATTGACTGGGTTTTGATTTATTGATTCTGTGAATTGCCCATGGGGAATTTTACATATCGCTTGGTAACAAGCATTCTTAAATTCATCATGGGTTTTTTCTGTTGCACGATTTTTCGTACGGCTCATCGGTTGCCCGGTCAGCCAAGCCCGAATTGGGAGAAATTGGAATGAATCACCGTGGGGAATCCGGAGGGAGTCCAGGTGGGACAAGATCCCTTGGCGGCATTTCAGCTCACCGTTACACCCTTTCCGATGGATTGGCGGGGATGCAGGTGGAAGACCTTTACCAGGATCGGCGAGGCCTGCTCTGGATAGCAACCGCTGACGGTGGAATCAGCCGCTTCGACGGCACCCGGTTCGACACCTTCAACATGGCGGACGGACTTCCGCATCCGACGGTTATGGCTATTGCCGAGGATGAGGACGGGCGGCTGTGGTTCGGCACGCTCGGGGGAGGGCTGGCTGGCTTCGAAGAGGGGCAGTTTCAGGTTTACACCACTGAGCACGGGCTGCCGTCCGATGAAATCCTGGGCTTGCAACCCCAGGTTGATGGTTCCCTGCGGGTTCTGACCAGTGCGGGTTTCGGCTCGTTCGTCGACGGGCGGTGCTCAGGAGTTACCACGGACATCCAAGGCCGGCCGATCGGGCGGGTGTACGACATCGCCACCGATGTCGCGGGGACGACATGGCTGGCAACGCAGGACCGTGGCGTTATCAGCCTGGATGGTCAGGAGTTGGAGGTAAATGATGGGGTCGGGGCGGTTCGTTGGGCCTGGAAGTTCGCCCAGGACCAATCCGGACATCTGTGGATTGCTCTTCACCGTAGAACCGGAGGGGCAATCGTCCGCTATTGCCCGAAACGAAAACGGCTGGAGCGGATCGATGCGATTACCGGTGTCGGGGGAGGTCATAATTCGTTTTGCGGGGCGAGGCATGTGCGTGTGGACCGTAGAGGGTGGGTATGGATAGCGAATCGCCGTGATATGCTGGTGTTCGATGGTCGGGACTGGCATTCGTTTTCGGAGCATTTCCCGGATGTGGAATTCAGGCAAGTCCGCGTGACATATGAGGATCGGGAAGGGAATATCTGGGTGGGGATATATAACAGCAGCCTGGTTCTTTTCGACCCGTTGAGTTTAAAGGCTTATACGGAAGCCGATGGGTTGCCCCATCGGAATGTCACCTGTCTGGAAGAAGACGGCGCAGGGCGGCTGTGGATAGGCACAGAAGGGGGATTGGCTTTCCTGGAAGACGGGCGAATCCATCGGACCGGAATGAGTCGAGGGGTCTCCGCGTTGGGGATAGACCGGGGGGAAATGCTTTGGATTGGAGAAGGAAACCAGGTGTCCAAGGGGCTTGGGGAAAGATCTCAAGTAATTCCCTTGTGTTCACAGGACGAGTACGACTTCGCTATAGGACTGTGTGGGGACAAGGAAGGGCGTTTCTGGGTTTTCACACGTGGTGGGAAGGGGGGATGGATCGAGGGTGATCGCATAGTCGAGCCAGACCAGGGGTTGCCCAGGCGGATTCCGTTCCATTCCGTGGGGGTGAATAGCGACGGAGGCTTCTGGATTGGGGCACATTCGGAAAACCCGGGGTTGTACCATATGGATGGATGTCACGGTCTGAGGGCGGCCGATTTTCCTGGGCTGAAATCGGTTTTCAAAGTGAGGGCTTTGTGCGAGCACCAGCGTACGCTCTGGGTGGGGACGAATACCGGGCTCTTTGCCGTGGAGTACGAGTCGGGGAAAGTCCGACAGTTTACGAAGGAGAACGACGGATTCCGGACGAACGTCATCAGCTCCCTGGCGGTAGACGGCAGGGAGCACCTGTGGATCGGGCTGGGCGGCGGCGGCGCCCTGAAATACGATGGCCGCATTTTTCAGGGGTTCGGGTTGGGGGTTTCGGCGCAGGAGAATACAGTCAACACCATTCTGTGCGATAGGCGGGGCCGATTATGGTTCGGGACCTTGGAAGGCCTCAAGATGTACGGTCCGCCCCATACTCCTCCGGCCATCGTGATCCGCCGGATTGTGAAGGGGCGTCTCCTGGAGACAACCCGACCCGTGGTCTTCCCGGAGGACCTTCCGGAGATAGCGATTCACTTCCAGGGCATCCGTTTCCGGGCCGGGGGACCCGGACAGATGGGTTACAGCCACCGGCTTGTCGGTCACGGTCAAGGGGAGGAATGGAGCGAGTTCGAGCCTGAGAAGAAGGTGGCCTACCAGGGCTTGCCTGCCGGCGAATATCGCTTTGAGGTGCGAGCCCGGGACATGGATGACCTGGTGTCGGAGGTGGCTGCCCTGGAAGTGCAGGTGGTCCCAACCCAGGGTGGCGGCCTGGAAGACCTGGAGAATGAGCCGCCGGCATCGTTTCGGACCGAGGCCTTCCAGAGCCCGACCCTATCCGGGTTTCTGTCGGGGCTCGGGCAGGTGGTCAATACCGATATGACTCTGCTGTTGGCAGGCGAGACGGGGACGGGCAAGAGCCTGCTCGCCCGGAAAATCCACAACCTGAGCCCGCGCAGGGAGCATCCCTTCGTCCAGATCAACTGCGGGGCCCTGCCCCCGGGGTTGGTGGAAAGCGAACTGTTCGGCCGTGAGAAGGGGATGTTGTCAGGCGCGGGGGCGGGGCAGATCGGCTGCTTCGAACGAGCGCATGGCGGCACCCTGGTTCTCGATGCAGTCAGCGATCTGCCCTTGCAGGCGCAGGGAGCATTGCTCCACATCCTGGAGGATGGCCGGATCAGGCGCGTCGGTGGCAGCGATCTCGTCCAGGTGGATGTGCGGGTGATTGCAGCGACCAACTGCGATCTGGTAGAGGCGGTCAGGGAAGGGGCCTTCCGGCAGGACCTGTACTACCGCTTGAGCGAGTTCCCGGTAGTGCTGCCCCCGCTGCGGGAGCGCCGGGAGGACATCCCGGTTCTGGCGGCGCACTTCGCGGCCAGGTCCGCAGACGAACTCAAGCGCCCCGTTCCGAACCTCGGCGAAGATGTCGTGGAGCACTTGCAGAGACATACCTGGCCGGGGAATGTGCGCGAGCTCGAGCACCTGATCCGGAGGGGGGTCGTGCTGTGCGAAGGCAATGTCATCCAGGTGTCGGATCTGCCGCTTTCGGCTGAGGGGCCGGCTTTTGCCTCGCCCGCTGAACCGGAAGCTCCTGAAGGGATGGACGAAAAGCAGCAGATTCTCGAGGCGCTCAAGGCCACCAACTGGATCGTCTATGGAGACCGGGGGGCCGCTCGCCTGTTGGGCATGCATCCGGAGAAGCTGCGGTACCGCATGTCCAAGTACGGACTGCGGCGCCCCAAGCCAGGGTAACGACATCCGGCCGCGGCGATCCGCACTTTATTCCTGCACCGACTGGCCTCAGGATCGCCTTGCTCCCTGAGGTAGAGCCGCCTCGAGATTGCCGCAGTGAAGTTCGGCCCCCCGACTACCCCTGCTGTCCCAGCTGCCGGATCACCTCGGCGCAGCGGGACGCGACGACCTCCTCCTGGCCCGGTTCCAGCATGTGCGGGTTGATGACGACGTGGTCGTCGGCGTACCCCTCCGAGACCATGACCTTCGGCTCCCCCGCCTCCAGGGCGGCGAAGATGTCGTCCCGGGTGAACCCCGCCCCGGGCAAGGGCCGCACCCCGAGCAGGGGGACGTCGTAGGTCCGGCACTTGACCAGGTGCTGCAGCTCGATCCCGGGAAGTCCGGCCAATTCCTCCTCCACGCGCCGGACCTGCGCCTGCCAGCGCGCCCGGTCGGCCTCGTGGTCGCGGGCGAGGTAGCTCTCCAGCGCCTTGAGGAAACCGATCACCTCCTCGCTGCTCACCTTCATCGGGCGGCCGACCGTCGCGAACGGGTTGCCGTTGGCGGCGCAGGCGGCGATCAGGCCGCCCCGGCCGACCACCAGCCCGGTCGACTGCGGGCCCAGCAGGCTCTTGCCGCCGCTGAAGATCACCAGGTCCGCCCCCTCCCGTGAGAACCGCGTCAGCGTCGACAACGGAGGGCACTCGGAGGCGGCGTCGACGACCAGCGGCACTCCCGACTCCCTCGAAAGGGCGACGTAATCCTCGATCCGCAGGGACCCGGGCTCCTCGAGCCTGTGGGCCATGCAGAAGATCGCCGCGGTGTCGTCGCCCACTGCCTCCCGCATCGCCGCGAGCGGAGGCTCCCCGTCGTCCTCGACGACCACCAGGGTCGCCCCCGCCAGGCGGATCGCCTGGTCGTAGCCGATGCGGTGCAGCCGCTGGATGACGACTTCCGATCTCATGCCGCTGCTGTCGGGCAGCCGCGCGATGCGCTCCGGATCGGTGCCGGCCATGCAGGCCGCGGTGGTCAGCACCAGGCCGGAAGCGGCGCTCGCGGTCACGTACGCCGCCTCGACCTCGAGCAGGCCGGCGATGCGCTCCCCGACTTTTTGGTGCAGCTCGTCGAGCATGCAGAACTTCCCGCCCGCCTCGCGCATTGCGTCGTACACCCCGGGATCCACCAGGGATCCCCCGTAGCGCGACATGGCGCCGGCGGCGTTGATCAGGGTGCGCACTCCCAGCTCTTCGTAGATGTCCACTCGATTCTCCTTTCCGGTAAGCTGAAATCGGCAGGGCAGTCCGTTTTCCGGCGATTGGCTTTGCCTTGCAGGGAAACCGCCGGGCGGCCTCTGCCTCGACGGCGGGGAGGCAATTCCGGGGGGGCCGACCCGCTTCGCCGCTACCCCCTGTACAGGCTCGCGTGCCGGTCGGCGATCTCCTCCCAGTCGAGGCTTTCGGCGCAGGCGCGGGCGGCGCGCCCGGCCGCCTCGATGTCGCGCCCCCGGATCTCCCGCATCGCCCCCTGCAGAGCTCCTTCCCTGTCCGGGTCGAAGAGGATTCCCATCGAGTCGTCGATCAGCTCCGGCAGGCAGCCGCGGGCCGGCAGCACCACCGGCTTGCCGAACCCCAGCGCCGCGATGGTCGATCCGGATGTCAGCACCTCCGAGAACGGAATGACCACGACGTCGGCGCTGTTGAGGTAGACCTGGAAGTCCTCCTCCGGGAAGAAGTCGGAGGTGTGCACGCGCACGCGCGCGTCCCCGGCGGCGAGGTCTCGCAGCTGCTGCGCGTACTGCGGGTTGAAGGAGGCGCGCATCATCAGCAACAGCTCGGCGTCTTCCGGGTCGATCTCGCGGAAGGCCCCGATCAGCGCGTCGACCCCCTTGTAGGTGCGCGCGTTGCCGAAGAACAGGTAGACGAAGGACTCCCGGGAAATGCCGAGCCGCTCCCGGGCCTCGGCGCGGGTGACCTCGTTCGGGAAGACGTCGATGAAGTTGCCGTGCGGGATGACGTTCACTTCCCCTTCGAAATGGAACTGCTTCCGGCAGAGCCCGGCGGCGTAGCGGCAGTGGGCGATGACGGCGTCCGCCTCGCGGGCGACGAACAGCCGCGCTAGGTGGTCGACCTCGGGGAAGGGGCGCTCGTGAGGGTAGAAGTTGTGCATCGTCCAGACGATGCGGTACCCGAGGGCCGCCTTGGCGTAGCGGAGAGTGTCGCAGAAGCGGTTGCATTTCTCGACCGTCGTCGGCAGGTCGTCGGTGCGGTAGAAGCCGTGCAGCCAGTGCAGGTGCAGGACCTCGTGGTCCTCGCGGCCCTTCTCGAGCCACTCCCGCTCGAACCGGTAGAGCCCCTCGTCGAGGTGGATGCCGCGCTTCCCGAGGGCGCGTCCCAGCAGCCCGGCGTACGGGTTGCTGCGCCCCCGGATGGCGATGCCGCGTCCGTCTTCCCAGAAAAAGAATGCTCTCATTTTGCGGCCTCCCTCAGCCGTGAACAGGCCCTTTGCGGCTACAGCCGGTAGCGTTCGATTTCGGCGCCGGCGGCCCCCGGCGGAAGCGGGGCAGGCTCGCACCCCGGCTCGCAGACCGCCCAGGCCTTCTGCCGGGCCCCCTGTTTCACCACCACCCCCCGGAAACCATCCGCCCCACCCGGCCAGTGGGAGACCTCCAGCGGCTCATTGCAGGAGAGCTCGACCACCGAAAGGAACGCCGTCTCCCGGGCATGCCGCCGCTGGATGACGATGGCGCTGCGGTCGGCCGCGGGATTGCCGGGAACTTCACCGAGTATGATCTCTGTGCCCCCGCAGCCGGGAAGGTGGAGGGCGGTGGAGCCGGCCTTCTGCTGCCAGCGCAGCTCCGCCATGCCCGGGGCGGCGAACCGTTGCGCCTCGCCGACGTGCTCGTAGCCGGCACCCTGCAGCCGCGGGGGGTTCGGACAGGGCTCGAGGCCGCGGGCCTCGAAGGCGCCCCCCCGCATGCGGCAGGGGAGGTCGACCTGTCTTTCGCGGCCGCACCGCACCCGGGTGAAATCGAGGTAGTACCCCGGCATCCACAGAATGACCCGGCGCAGCGACACCCCTTCCCAGGGAGGCTCGCCGAATTCGACCTCGGCGTCGGCGACCTCGAAGGCCCGTTCCCCGCTCTCGAAACGGACCAGCCTGCCTTCGGCCGGAGGTTGGGAGCAGCCGTCGACGAGCACGGTGTTGTGGCTGAGCGTCTGACGGAACCAGGTGTCGTTCAGCTCGATTCCGTACCCCGGGGTGCCGAGGTCGGCCGACAGGTCACTGCCCCTGGCGAAGGCGAAGGCGCCCAGCTTGTCCGGGTGGCCGTGCCCGCCCCCGTGGGGGCCGTACTTGAGCAGCAGGCAGTCCTGTTTCTCCAGCGGCCCCGGAGACCTCAGCAGGGCGCATCCGGTCGGCTCGAGGTTGACGCTGCGCAGGTCCGGCGCCGGGGCGGCGGCCACCTCGTCGCGGCCGTAGAGCAGGGCCTCGAGGGAATCGCGTGCGCTGTGCCGGTAGTTCTGCGCCAGCACCCAGGCGAAGGCGGGGTCGCCGTACCAGGAATGGGCGATCTCGTAGAAGGACGCCGCCGGCGGAACGCCGTGACAGACGTCGGCGGCGAGGCTGCAGAAGAACCAGCAGTCGTTGTTTGCCGGCAGCCTGAGACCGGGGAGCAGAAGGTCGACGGGGGCGCGGAACATCCTTTCGAAGCGCTCGTGCCGCCACAGCTCGAGGCCGCCGCCGGAGCAGAACTGGGCCAGGGCGATCATCGGGGTCAGGGCGTAGAAGTGGTACCCCGATGAACCCTCCCACCAGAGCCCGTCGTCCCGCACCCCTTCGGCGAGCTGGTGGTGGAAGCCGTTCTCCTCCTCGATGGCGATGCGCACGAAGCGCTCCTCGCCCAGCAGCAGCCCGACCGCGGCTATGGCGGTGTTGTGCCAGTTCTCGATGTTGTGGATCCGGTTGTACTTCTGGCTGAGGATGTGCTCGGCCGCCGGCATGAGGAGCCGTTCCTCGACCTCGCCCCGCTCGTTTTCCGACAGGCCGTCCCGGACCAGGTCGTAGGCCCTCGCCAGGGGGATCAGCCAGACCGCCTCGTCGAGGGACTGGAAGGTCGCCTTGCCGTTTCCGAACTCCCGGGGCTTCAGGGGACGGTAGCTGCCGTAGCGGGATGCGTATCCGGTCAGGATTTCACCCGCCCGGAGCAGGTGGGCGGGCTCGCCGTCGATGCGCCAGCGCAGGGCCAGGGAGAGGGCCATCGTCGACAGGCGGTTGTTGACGAACCACAGCCAGGCCGAGTCGAACGGTTCCCCCGAGAAAAGATGGCCGTCGCTGGGGCAGCGGTGCGCGGTGGGGGAGGCCGGGTCGAAGGCGAGCTCGACGGCGTGCTCGGGGCAGAAGTAGTCGTGATAGAAGCCGGCGGAGCGCCCGGGAACGGCGAGGTCGGTGACGAGGAAGTCGCCGGTCCGCCGGCGCAGCGCGGCGGCCGCGGCCGCGAAGGCCGGTTGGGAGGCGCGCCGGCGCAGCCGCGACAGGTCCTGCGCGGTGTGCAGCTTTACCATATGAAAATGAAGAGGTGTGCTTGGTGTCGGTTTCGGAGCCGCCATATACTACGCCTGCCGCCAGTCGGCGGAAAGCAGACCCGACAGCGGTTGAAGAATCCCATCCGGGCAGGACCGGCACTGGCGGCCGGCGCCCCTTGTCTTCCGCCGCCGTGTCCGGGCCTCGCCCGAAGAGTTGCGGCAACAACGGGCTGAAGCAAAGGAGACTGTCATGGAACAGGCGGGGATTTCGGTGTTGCGAACGAACGAGTGCGAGGTGGTCGATCTCGACTGGGGGGAGCTGCGCTGGCACGCCAGCGGCGCGCTTGGCAATTCCGGGGAGATGACCCTGGGCACGGCGCGGTTGAAACCGGGACAGGCCAACCCCCGTCACTACCACCCCAACTGCTCGGAAGTGCTCGTCGTCGTTTCGGGCGGAATCTCCCACACCCTGGACGCGGGTGAGACCGCCGAGCTCGGCCCCGGGGACACCGTGACCATTCCCGAAGGGGTGCCGCACAAGGCCCGCAACCTGTCCGAGACCGAGGAGGCGGTCCTGTTCATCGCCTTTTCCTCCGCCGACAGGCAGACGGTGATGGAGGAGTGATGGTGCCGGCCTTTCTGCCATGCAGGGAGACCCGGCCGCGACAGCGGAACTGCGGCATGATGAAGTTCGCCGGCCAAGTCCTGTCGACGGGAGTAGACCGATGCCGCGCAAAGTGACCGTCAGCGGCGGCCCCTTCGAACGCGGCCGCCAGTACGGCGAGCGGGCCGGCGCTCTCATCCGCAAGGGGGTCGAGTTCTACGTCGACATGTGGGAGAAGGGGAGCGGCCGCTCCCGGGGGGAGCTGATCGAGGTCATCTCCGGGTTCGCCGGCAGGATCGGCGACTTCGACGCGGAGATACTGACCGAGATCGAGGGGATCGCGGCCGGCTCCGGACTCGCGGTCGACGACGTGCTGATCGTCAACGGCCGCTACGAGATCATGCTGTCGACGGTGTTCGCCGGAGCGCCGGCGGGAAGCGGGGAATGCACCTCCCTCGGAATCGCCCGGGCCGGCGGCAGCGGCCACACCCTGGTCGGGCAGAACTGGGACTGGGCCGTGCCGGTAGGGGAGGTCAGCATCCTGCTCGAGGTGCGGCAGGAAGACCGCCCCGACATCCTCACCCACGTCGAGGCGGGGTTCGTCGGCCACAAGGGGATCAACTCCGAGGGCCTCGCCCTGTGCGCCAACGCCATGGGATCGCAGCTCGACCGCTTCGAGGCGGCCGTGCCGGTCTGGGTGCTGGCGCGCGCCGCGCTCAACTGCTCCACCATCGACGAGGCGCGCCGCGCCCTGGAGCCGGCAGAACGGGTAGCCTCGGTCAACTTCACCATGGCGCAGCGCGGCGTCCCGGGCTCGGGGGAGGGGAAGGTCGCCTCGCTCGAGGTGAGCCCCGCCGACGTCGCCGTGGTCGCCGCGTCTCCCGGAGGGCGGGCGTCCCACTGCAACGTCTTTGCCGATTCCAGTGAAAGCGGCCCTCCTCGGGAGCGGGGCCTGGAGGACCGCCTTGCGGTGCTGTATCCGGGGTTCTGCGACCGCGCCCGGCGGGCCGGAGAGCTGATCGGGGAAGGGGAGGCGGACGGCGGGCGTCTGAAGGCCATCCTCCGGGACCATGAGAACCGGCCGGAGTCGATCTGCCGGCACCGGGAGGACCAGCCGGACGAGCTCGTCCTGGAAACCCTGGCCTCGGTGGTCATTGACGTATCGGCGGGCACTCTCGAGGTCGCCGACGGTCCGCCCTGCAGCAACCCGTACCAGACCCACAGGCTGTCCCGTCCGTAGCGGTTCGCGGCCTCCGCTTGCGGCAGTCTCCGGCCGGGGTCAGGACCCGCATGCCCAAGGCGTCCGGCCCCGGCTTGCAACCGACGAGAAGAGCGGAGGCGTGGAACCTGCCTGTATCGGGCAGGCACTCAGGCAGACCGGCACTCCCCTCGGGCAGATCCGGGGCCTGTGGCCCACTCCCCTTATTCGCCCTGATCCGGGGCGGACTCCGCCGCCTCCTCGACCAGCACCGAGACGATGTCGACGTCGTGGTATTTCTGGTGCCGCACCGAGGAGGCGTAGTGGCGCAGCAGGCGGTAGGAGATCTCGTGCTCGTCGACCAGCTCTGGCTGCTCGCTCAAGCAGGCGAGCCGGTCCTCGAGGTTCTCGACCCCCGAGGCGGCCAGGAAATCGAGCTCCACTCCCTTCTCCGAAAGGCGGGCGGTGACGACCAGGCTTCCCTCCTGGGGTTCGGCCCCTTCCTCCTCGAACTGCTGCAGCAGGACCGCCAGGGTTTCCTCTCCGGCGGAACGCAGCCGCTCCCCGGACCGCTGCTTCCAGCCGGCCCCGGCGGCGAAGGCGTGCAGGAAGGCGTCGATCTCCCGCAGCGCCGAGCCGGCCAGGTCGACCTTCAGCCGCCTGCTTCGGGGAGCGGTCAGCTCCATGAAGACGGTAAGAGCGATCGCCGCCATACCCCCGGCGGTCATGCCGTTTCCCAGCAGGGTTCCCCAGGTCCCGCCGAGCAGGTCGGCGAAGATCACCTGGTTCTGGAAGCCGACGCCGATCCAGAACGACAGGCCGACCACCGCCGCCTTGCGGTGATCGAGGCCGTCTCCGACGACGATCTTCATGCCCTGAACGAACAGGATGCCGATAAGCAGGGTTACATAGGCGGCGCCGACCGGGTTGGGAATGGCGATGATCAGGGCGGTCACCTTCGGCGACAGGGCAAGAAGCACGAAGATGACGCCGATGTACACGCCGACGCGGCGCGCCGCGACCCCTGTCAGCTCGGCGAGGGATATGCTGGTCGAGTAGGTCGTGTTCGGGGGCGTCCCGATGAGGCCGGAGAGCAGGTTGCCCACCCCGTCGGCGTTGAGGGCGCCCTGGACGAGGCGGAAATCGGTAGCCCGCGGACGGCTCCGCGAGACCCGTTGAATGGCGACGCCGTCGCCGATGGTCTCGATCGCACCCACCAGGGTGACGACCACGAAGGCCGGCAGCAGCGCCCAGAACTCAGGGCTGAACGACAGGTCCAGGCCCGGCCATGAGTATTGGGGAAGACCGATCCAGGGGGCTTCGAATACCGGTTGAATGTCGTAGAGGCCGAAAAGGGCCGAGACGGCGCAGCCGACGGCGATGGCGATGAGCGGGGCCCAGAGCCTCCAGGCCACGGGGGCGCGCAACGCCAGGGCCGCGAGGGCGGCGAGGGTGGCGGCGGCCGCGGCCGGAGCTGCAGAGGAAGGCGTGCCCTCGGGTACCTGCGCGAGCAGATCGAACACGACCGGCATGACGGTGACGGCGATCAGCATGATCACCGTGCCGGAGACGACCGGCGTGATGATACGGCGGACCAGCGACAGCCGCGCCGCCAGGAGGAACTGAAACAGCGCCGAAACGACGATAAGGCTCGCCATCAGGGAGGGTCCCCCCTTCACCAGCGCCGTGATGCAGACGGCGATGAAGGCCCCCGAGGTCCCCATGATGAGCACGTGCCCGGCCCCGATGCGCCCGACCCGGACCGCCTGCAGCACAGTGGTCACGCCGCTGATCAGCAGGGCGGCGAAGGCGACCCAGGTCAGGTAGCCGGCGGGCTGGCCGGCCGCCCGGGCAATGATCACGGCGCTGAGCACCACGGGCGCCAGGACCACGACCGCCGCCTGAAAACCAGCCCCCAGGGCGACGGAGTGGGGAGGGTGCTCCTCCGGCTCGAAGCGGATAGATCCCTTTTCTTTTGTCATGTTCAATTAGTTGATTTGCAGTGGGTTATGCGTCCTGAATCGAGTTTGATTTATTATAAATTTTGAAGTTTGTCCGTTAACCTGGGTTCATTGTGATTCCTCCCGGGGTTGGCTGTCTCCGCCTGCGCGCGCCCTTCAGGGTCGCCAGACCAGCAGCAGTTGCGCCGCGCTCTCGTCGAGGTCGGTTCCCAGCTTGTTGAGCCAGTACTGGTACTCGATACCCGCCAGGATCCGGTGGGGTGATCCCCATATCGCGTTGCCCAGGTCCCAGGTGAACTGCGGCTGGGCGAGAATCCACGAGCTGACATCTCCTCCCAGCTCGTCGGTGCTGCCACCGATGTACTCGGCATGACCGGCGATGGCAAACAACTGGCTTCCCGCCTCGAAGGGAAAGACCCAGCTGACGTCGAACAGGAAGCTGTTGCCGGTTGCCGGAGGCCCCCCGCCGGAGATGCCGGTGTTGCCGTCCAGGTAGGCGGTCAGGTCCGTATTCAGGAACAGGAACCCCGGCAGGTTCCAGGAAGCTCTCAGACCGGGCAGGTACTTGACGACTTTGCCGTCGCCTGAGGCGTTGAACCCGGCCACCAGGGAGAAGTCCGCGATCGGGCCCAGCCGGAAATCCCTGCCTGCCAGCTTGCCCAGGCTCAGGGTCGGATACCACTCGGCGTAGAACTCCCTGTCGTTGAAGCCGTCGTCCCCGCTGTCGTCGAGATGGTCGATGAAGAAGAAGCTGTCTCCGAACTTCCATGCCGAGGCTTGCTGCAGGGTGAAGACCAGGGTCTGTTCCTCCGCCCCCGAGAATGGATTGAGCAGCTTGCCGTACTGCAGGTGGAACTCGGCCCGGGCGGGAGCCGCGGTAGAGACGCCCAGCAGCACGGCGGCAAACCAGGCTGCGCATGCTTTTTTCATACTGTCCTCGCGGTTGCAGGTTTCCGGTTTTCAGGGTTCTGAAGGGATGGTTCCCCGCCATGGCGCGAAATTCGGTCAGCCCGGTTGTTGTCCCACCGGCTCCCGTTCCGGTAGGCTGGTTTGACTCGACGAAAAAAACAGGTTCCGGTTGAAGGTGGACTGGAGGCGGCGTGACCGGGCCGGGGCCCTGGGGGAGGTTCCCGGAAGCCCCGCCACCCCACGGCACCGGCAGCCGTTCAGGAGGCTGGACCCCCGGACAGGAGCCCCTTCCTCGGCAGCAGAATCCTGAACTCGGTGAACTCGCCCACTTCGGTCTCCACCTGGAACTCCCCGCCGTGCTCGCGGACGATCTCGTGGGAGATCGACAGTCCGAGCCCGGTCCCCTGGGTGCCGGACTTGGTGGTGAAGAACGGGTCGAAGATCCTTTCGACGATCTCGGGGGGAATCCCGGTGCCGTTGTCGCGGATGGAAACCCTGACGCTGTCCTCGCTGCCTTCGGTCCTGAGCCACACGGTCGGCTTGTAGGAGCCGTCGGAATCGCCGGCGCGGGCGGCGGTGGCGTGGCAGGCGTTCGTCACCACGTTGAGGAAGACCCGGCTCAGGTCGCGGGTGACCGCCTCGACCTTCCCCGCGGCGTCGTCGTACTCCTGGATCAGGTTGACGTTGAAAGTCGAATCCGTCCCCCTGAGGCCGTGGTAGGCGAGCTTGGCGTACTCGTCGAGAAGCTGGTTGATGTCGGCGGATTCCACCTGTCCCGCTTCGTCGCGGGAGTGGGCAAGCATGCCCTCGACAATGCGGTTGGCGCGCTCCCCGTGCTCCTTGACCTTGGCCGTGTTGCCGCCGAGGTCGTCGAGGATCTCGTCGATCAGCTCCTGGTCCGCGCCCCCTTCTCCCTCTCCCTTCAGCTCTTCGCGCAGCTCGTCGATCAGCTCGGAGGAAAGGCCGGAGAAGTTGTTGACGAAGTTCAGGGGGTTCCTGATCTCGTGGGCGATGCCGGCGGTGAGGGCCCCCAGGGAGGCGAGCTTTTCCTGGCTGACGACCTGCTGCTGGGTGCGCCTGAGGTCTTCGAGGGTGGTCTCCAGCTCGGTGTTGGTGGTCTCGAGCTCGGCGTTCTTGGCCTGGACTTCCGCGGCGAGCTTCTCGACGAGGTTGAGCCGCTGCACCTCGACGGCGTGCTGCCGGAAGACCTCGAGGGCCCCGGCCATGTCGGTGACCTCGTCGTTCCCTTCGATCTCGACCTGCACCTCGAGGTCCCCCTTCGACATGCGCCGGGTGGCGTCGAAGAGCCTGCCCAGCCTCGCCAGCAGCCGTTTGCCGAAGAACTTCCAGACGAGGTAGGCGGCGGCGAGGGTGAGCAGGGTGACCCCGAGCAGAAACCAGAACCCGAGCCGCACGAGGTTGCGGGAGCGGTTGGCGGCGTTCTGGGTGGAGACCTCGGCCTCCTTCACCAGGCCTTCCACCATGGCCACGAGGTCGGCGGTCGTCTGCTGGTTGCGCGCCAGGAGATCCTCGGAGCGGCGGATTTCCTCCAGCTCGCGGGTGCGGATCTCGAAGGCCCCGTCCGGGGCGGCGTAGAGGCCGGTCAGCTTCTCCACCTGCGGCTGGAGCCGGGACCTGATCGCCGGTCTGATCCCGCCGAGGGCCCGGCGCACGTCGCTCATGGCGGTCTCCACCCTTTCCCGGTTCGCCCTCAGCAGCTCTGGGTCGTTCTCCGTCATCGCCTGCTGGATGAAGGTGGTGGTGACGTTCTGGGAAGCCTGGAAATCTAGGAGGCCGGCATAATGATCGAGTTCGGCCTTGGAGATCCTCCGTGACCGGGAAACGGGGTCATCGTCAAGATCGCGGAGCCCGGTGTGCATGAAGAAATGCTGGTCGTCGACCAGCTCCTCGAGCAGGAGCTGCAGCTGGAGGGCGAGGCTCTCGACCTCCCCTTCGAGCTTTCGCAGCAGGGCCCGGTGCTGCATCCTGCGCCGGACCGACTCCTGGATCTGGCCGATGCTCTCCACCAGGCTGTCCGCCAGCGGCACGACCGCACTGCCGATGTCCCCTTCGGCGCCTCCCTTCGATTCGGCCCGCCTGACTTCGGAAAGCCATTTCCGCAGCGTCTCCTCCTCCCGCACCACGTCCCACATCACCAGCCCGAGGTCGTCGGGATCGTCGGCGGCGAGGAGCCGGGGGGAAGCCCGCACCAGCTCGGAGCTGCTCCGGGCGACCTCGAAGGCGGCGACCAGGGCCGGCATGTACCCCTCGGTGACCTCGCTCTGCCTGGTGCTGACGATCCTCATCAGCCCCAGGGCGAGAACGACGGCCCCGATGGTCAGGGCGACGCCGCCCCCCAGGACCAGGGCGATCTTGCTGCCGATGCCGAAGCGCCCTCCGGTCGCTCTCCGGAGACGGTCTCCCAGGGGGCCCGGGACCCGGGCCAGGACGCTTTCGAAGGTCGATTCGAGGCGTTGCTCGGAGATGTTCATCTCGACGACAGCCGTGCAACCGGGGCGAAACCGCCCCCGCGGATCATGGTCAGGAAGACCCGGTCGGATCCCTGGTTGTCCCCGGGGCCGTAGCGGACCTCGAAGCCGCCCAGGTCGATCGGACCGGACTCCTCCAGGGTTCGCAGGAAAGCCTCACGCGTCGGCCGCCCGGCCTCACCGCCGCCGGCTGGGGCGGTGGAGGTTCGCAGGGCATCGACGGCGAGGCGCCCCGCCAGGTACCCCTCGAGGGAGACGAACCCCGGCTGCGCCGCCGCGTCGATCGCTTTGAGGGCGGTCTGATACCGGGCCACCACCGGAATGCCGGTGTCGCGGGGGAACGGGACGACCTGGGTGACTACCACCCCGTCGCCGGCCCCGCCCAACTCCTCGAGCAGGGCGTTGCTGCCGACGAAGGAGATGTTCACGAAGACGGCGCCCAGGCCGATCTTCCGGGCCCACTTGATGAAGTGCGCCGCCGGCCGGTAGGCGCCGATGATGATGACCGCTTGCGGGTCGCTGTCCTGGAGGTCGAGAAGGGCCCGTTTGACGGCGACGGTGTTGCGCATGTAGGTCGATTCTCCAACCAGCTTCATGCCGCGCCGGTCGAGGGCCCGGCGCACTCCGGTCAGGCCGGCCTTGCCGTAGCTGTCGTCCTGGTAGAGGATGGCGATGCGCCGGAACCCCAGGTCCGCGGTCAGCCTTTCCACCATCTCCTCGGTCTCCTGGAAGTAGGAGGCGCGCACGTTCACCACGTACCGCTGGTCGTTCCCCCTGAGCAGGTCGGCGCCGGTGAAGGGCCCGATGTAGGGGATCGAGGCGCCGCTGGCTATGGGCTCGGCGGCGTTCGAGGTCGGGGTGCCGACGGCGCCGATCAGCCCGAAGACGCCGAGGGCGATCAGCTCCCTGGTGTTGGCGACCGCGGCCTCGGGCTCGTACCCGTCGTCCCGGACGAGCAGCCGGAGCTGACGGCCGTGGATGCCGCCGGAGAGGTTCGCCTCCTCGAAAGCCGCGCGGATCCCGAGGTTCATGTTCGTGCCCAGCTCTCCGGCGGGACCGCTCAGAGCAGCGGACTGTCCGAAGAGGATCGAGTCGGGGAACACCCCGTCGCCCCCGGCGGGGGGAGCCCCGTGAGCGGCCGCATGGGCCAGTCCCGAGGCCGCCGCGGCGAGGAGGGCGAAGCGGCCCGCCGCCTCGCCGGCCCGCGCGGGCAGGCGGCGGAGTTCAAGCGGAATCCCGCGGGCGGGCACCAGGGTCCTGTTCCGGAGGCAGGTTGAAGGAAATGGATGGAACAGGCACTAGGCGGGGTCTCCGATGTAGCGCACCGCCATGCAGGTGATGTCGTCGGACTGGGGGGCTTCCCCGGCGTGGTCCTGCACCGCCTGCACCACCCGGCTGCTGAACTCGGCGGCGCTCGCACCCGCGGCCTCCGCCAGAACCCGGGTCAGCCTTTCGTCGCCGAACTCGACGCCGTTCTCGTCCATCGCCTCGTTGACGCCGTCGGTGTAGAAGAAGAGCACGTCCCCGGCCGCCAGCTCGGCCGTGCCGCCCGGGAACTCGAAGGAGGGCAGCACCCCGAGGACCAGTCCCGGATCGCAGGCGATCTGCCGCACCTGGCCCGACGGCTTGATCACGAACGGAAGGTTGTGCCCGGCGTTGGCGAACTCGACGCGCCCGGTTACCGGATCGAGGGTGGTGTAGAACACGGTGACGAACATCGACTCCTCGTTCGACTCCGTCAGCAGCTCGTTGACCTCGCAAAGGCACCTGGCCGGATTGCTCTCGCCGATCGCGGTTCCTTTCATAAGGGTCCGGCTCACCATCATGAACAGGGCCGCCGGCACTCCCTTTCCCGATACGTCCGCCACCACGATTCCCATGCGTTCGTCCTCGAGCCGGAAGAAGTCGTAGAAATCGCCGCCGACCTCGCGGGCGGGGATCATCGATGCGTGGATTTCGTAGCGCGGGTTCTCGGGAAAGTCGGTGGGGAGAATGGACTCCTGCATCTGCGCCGCCACTCCGAGCTCCTGCCGAATGGCCACCAGCTCGTCCCGGGAGCGCAGCGCCTCGCGCATCACCCCGAGGTGCTCGAGGGTCTTGGCGATCGTCGCCTCGAGGTCGTCGAAGTCGATCGGCTTGGTCACGAAGTCGAAAGCCCCCCGGTTCATGGCGGTGCGGATGTTCTTCATGTCCCCGTAGGCGGTGACCATCACCGCCCGCAGGTCGTAGTCGAGACTGCCGAGCTGCTGCAGGAGAGTGAGACCGTCCATTTCGGGCATGTTGATGTCCGACAGCACGAGGTCGACGTCGTCGTGTTCCTCGAGTTGCTGCAGGGCCTCGACGCCGTTCTGGGCGAAAACGAGACTGAGCTCTCCGGACCGGGTGCGGCGCCGGAATTTCTGCCGCAGCAACAGCTCCAGGTCCGGCTCGTCGTCTACGACTAGGATCTTGGCCATCGAGGCGCTCCAGGTTTGTATGGTCCGGAAGTCACCGGACGAGGTGGTGGAAGGGGTTGTGGGAAGCCCTCGGCATGCAGGAGTCGTCGCCTTGCGGAAAGGGGTTGCATCGGTCCGACGGGGAAGGGAAGGTACGAACCGGAGGAAGGTTTTCCGGAATCATGCCGCCGGGGGCTGATGTCTGCCTCCAGGTGTTCGCAGAAATAGTTGGCTCCTGGCGGTGTGGGGTCCCGGTTGCCACCAGCAAACGGCGGAGGTTCACGCGAAGGGAGAAAAGGTAAACCATGTGATTCCGGCACGGTATGTTTTTGTCGCAGGTATGCCGGTAAACCGCGGGGGAGGGGCGGCGGATTTGACATGCAACGGATTGGCTGTGCCGCTCGGCAGGTTACATCCGCAGGTGATATTGTCGTACAATCAGGTATGGAAGAAAGCGCCGGGCAGCGCCCGGTTTCCACGACTGAAGGAGTCCGGAAATGACTGCTGACACTGGAACCACCATGACGGGAGCGGAAGGGGCTTCCGGTCCCTCCCGGGAGTCCCCTGTCGAAACAGGGGCGGGTAACCTGGAGGCTTCCCGGCGGGGTCAGCCGATAGCGATCGTCGGCATGGCCTGCCGGTTCCCCGGCGCCGCGGACATCCCCGCCTTCTGGCGTCTGCTCGCAGCGGGCGGGAACGCGGTCAGCGAGGGGGTTCCGGGTTCCGGAGAGGGGCGCTGGGGCCAGCTCTTCGCCGGGGACGCCGTGCAGAGCGACAGTTGCCGTTTCGGGGCTTTCGTCGACGACATCGACCTTTTCGACGACGCCTTCTTCCGGATTTCTCCGGTGGAAGCGGAGCTGCTCGATCCTCAACAGCGCATGATGCTGGAGACGAGTTGGGAGGCCCTCGAAGACGCCGGAATCGATCCGGAGGGATTGCGGGAGAGCCTTACCGGCGTCTACACCGGGATCAGCAACGACGAATACCGGATGCTGGTGGTGGACTCGAGCAAGCCCGACGGGGCTGCCGGGTGCCTCTACGCCCTCAGCGGCACCAACCTGAACGGCGCCAGCGGGCGGGTCTCCTTCGTGCTGGGTCTCAGGGGGCCGGCGAAGGCGGTGGACGCCGCGTGCGCGTCCTCCATGGTATCGGTTCACGACGCGGTGGCCGACCTGCAGCAGGGCAAGGCGGACCTGGCCATCGCCGGCGGCGTGCAGGCGATCCTGAACGGCCGCATCTACGAGCTGCGCGCCGATTCGATGATGCTGTCTCCCGATGGGCAGTGCAAGGCGTTCGACGCGTCGGCGAACGGGTACGTGCGGGGTGAGGGCTGCGGGGTCGTCGTCCTCAAGCGGTTGAGCGAGGCGGAGGCGGACGGCGACCGGATCCGGGCGGTGATCCGCGGCGCCGCCGTGAACCACGGAGGGGCCAGCGTCGGACTGACGGTGCCGAACACCCCGGCGCTTGAAGAGGTGATGGAAACCGCGCTGTCCGACGCGGGAATCTCCCCGCTGGAGATGGATTACCTCGAGGCCCACGGGACCGGTACCGCGGTGGGGGACCCGATCGAGATCGATGCCGTGGCGGCAGTCTACGGGAAGGGCCGGCCGGCGGACCGCCCGCTTCTCATCGGGTCCGTGAAGACCAATATCGGCCACCTGGAGTCGGCTGCGGGCGTGGCCGGGGTGATCAAGGCCGCCCTGGTACTGGAACGGGGCGTGATTCCCAGACACCTCCATTTCCACGATCCCAACCCGAGTCTCGACTGGGACCGCCTGCCGCTGCAGGTGACCTCGTCGATGATGGACCTGCCGCACCGTCCGGGGCGGCCGCGGCTCGCGGGGGTGAACTCCTTCGGGATATCCGGGACCAACGCCCACATCGTGATGGAGGAATACCGCGGCCCGGACGCTGCGCCCGCTGGCGAACCGTGGGCTGCCGGCTCCGGGAAGCCGGTGGCGGTTTCGCTGCCGGCGACCGTGGGGGACCTGCCGCTGCCGGAGCGGGAGGTCGAGCCGCGCCGGACCCGTCTCCTGCCGCTGTCGGGCAAGTCGAAGGGCGCCCTCGGCGACCTGGCGGAGCGCTACCTGTCCTGGCTCGACGAACGTGCGGACCAGCTCTCTCCCGAGGGCGGAGGGCTGCCGCCGCTCCTGGCCGACATGGCATGGACCGCGGGCGTCGGCCGGAGCCACTTCGACCACCGCGCCGGCGTCATCTTCCACGACGCGGATTCGCTGCGGGAGCGTCTCGGCGGGCTGGTGGAGGTGGACGCGGGTCCGTCGCCGCGGGCACCGGCCCGGGTGGCGTTCGCCTACACCGGGCAGGGAAGCCAGTGGGTCGGCATGGGACGGACGCTCTACGAGAGCGAGCCGGTGGCGCGGGCGGTTCTGGACCGCTGCGAGGCGGTCGTTCTTCAGGAGAGAGGGGAGTCCCTGCTGGAGGTGATGTTCGGCTTGGCAGGAGGAGAAGGGGAACTCGGCGACACGGCGTGGGAGCAGCCCGCCCTGTACGCCCTGCAGTGCGCCTTGACGGCGCTCTGGTCGAGTCTCGGCGTCCGCCCCGGCGTGGTCGTCGGACACAGCATCGGAGAGCTCGCAGCGTCGCAGGCGGCAGGGGTGTTCGCCCTGGAAGACGGGATGCGGTTCGCCGCCAAACGGGGTGCGCTGATGTCGCGGATGGAGGAGGGCGGCATGGCCGCGGTCTTCGCTCCGCCGGAGCGCGTGGCCCCGGAGGTGGAGGAGGTGAACGCGGCTTCCTCCGGCCCGGGGCTGAGCATCTCGGGATACAACGGTACCCACCAGGTGGTCAGCGGCCCGGTTGCGGGAGTTGAAGCGATCTCGAAGCGATTCGAGCTGGAGGGAGTGCGGGTCCGGCGGCTGAACACGACCCGCGCGTTCCACAGCGCCCTGGTCGAGCCCATCCTCGACGAGCTGGAAGCCTCCCTCGACGGCGTGGCGATTCAGCCGCCATCCCTTGTCGTGGTCAGCAACCTGACGGGGCGAGCCGTCGAACCTGGCCAGGTGCAGGACGGGGCTTACTGGAGGCGGCATGCCCGGGAGCCGGTGGCTTTCGCCCGGGGGGTGGAGGCGATGGCGGATCTCGGTGTGGACGCGGTGCTGGAGATCGGTCCGCGATCGGTGCTGGCTCCGATGGCGGCCTCCTCCTGGCCGCAGTCGCCGCAGGCCCCGCCCCCGGTGGTGCTGTCGAGCCTGAGCCCGCCGCCGGACGACGCAGCGGAGTCCGGGAGTCCCGACGGTTTCGTGGAGGCGGTCGCCGGGGCGTACCAGGCGGGGCTCCCGATCCGTTTCGAGGGACTCTTCCCGGGGGAGACGCGGCGGCGGATCTCCCTGCCCAGCTATCCGTTCCAGCGCGAGCGGCACTGGATCGAGCTGCCGAGACGCCGTCCCGGAAGCGCCGGCCACCCGCTGCTGGGTGCCCGGCACGAGTCCGCCCAGGGCGAAATCGCCTTTGAGACTGAACTGTTCCCCTCGGATCCGTCCTGGATGAACGACCACAAGGTGTTCGGCCGGATCGTTGCTCCCGGCGCCCTCTACGGGGCCATGGCCTGCGCGGCGTCGCTCCTCGAGGAGAGCGGGCCGGTGGTCGTCGAGGAGATGCAGCTGCACAACCCCCTGGTCTTCGAGGAGGAGGAAGAAGACGGAACGGGTGACGGCAGGAAGGTCCAGGTCGTGCTCGATTCCGCCGAGCCGGCCTCGCCGCGCTCTCTCCAGATCTTCAGCAGGGGGAGTGAAGGGGAATGGACCGTTCACGTGGAAGGTCGTCTGGGGCCGGGGGGATCCGACCCGGAAGCGGGTGGGCGGATCGATCTGGAAAGCCTCAAGGCCGGCCTGTCGCCCGTGGACGTGGCGGGTTACTACCGCCACCGGGCGAGCACCGGGGTCGACCTGGGTCCGTTTTTCCGCACCCTCGGGAGGGCCTGGGCCCGCCCGGGGGAGGCGTTGGGCGAAATTACCCTGCCGGAAACCCTGACCGGGCACGGGCTCGACGTCCATCCGCTCGTGCTGGACGGTTGCTTCCAGGTCGTGGGCGCGGCGCGCAACCTGGCCGGGACCGAGGGCGGGGCCACGTACCTGCCGTTCGGCTGGGAGCGGTTGTGGCTGGCCGGACCGCTGCCCGACCGGGTCGTCTGCCACGTGCGCCTGAGCGAGGCGTCCGCCGACGCCGAGACCGGCGCCGGCGAGCCTGCGGAGGTGCTGAGCGGCGAGCTGCGCATCTACGACCCGGACGGAATGCCCCTCGGCCGCCTGAGCGGGTACACGGTGAAGAGGGCGACCCGGGAGGCGCTGCTCTCGGCGGTCCAGGGAGTCAAGGACCTGCTGTACGAGGTGGTGTGGCGCGAGCGCGGGCTTCCACCCGGAATGACACCCGCGGACTTCTTCCCGGGTCCGGCAGCCGTCGCCGAGGGCTCCCAGTTGTTCGCCGGTTACCTGGCCGACGCCGGGGTCGATCCCGGGGACCGGGACGCCCTGCTTTCGAACCTCGAGCGATGGTCGCGGTCCCGCGCCCTGGCGACCCTGGAAGAGCTGGGTTGGCAGCGCCGGGCGGGCGAGACCGTGGACCCGGAGGCGTTGCGGGAACAGCTCGACGTCCTTCCCGAGCACAGTCGCGTGTTTCGCCGGATGTTCGAAATGCTCGCCAGGTCAGGGGTGCTGGAGGAGGCGGGCGACCGGTTCCTGGTGGTGGTGGGGCCGGACGATCCGCTGCCGGAGGAAATGCCCGGCGATCTCGAGGAGTTCGCATCCCGGCTGGAGGAACTGCACCCCCACGGTCTGACCGAGATCGGGCTGTTCCGGCGTTCCGGCCAGGCCCTGGCAGAGGTCCTTCGCGGCCGCGAGGACCCGCTTACCCTCCTGTTCAGCAGCGGGGAACCGACCGCCGCGGATCTCTACCTGAAGGCACCGGTGGCGCGCGCGGCGAACCGGATGCTGGCCGAGGCCGTGCGGGCGCTGGTGGCGGCATTGCCCGAGGGACGGCGCCTGAGGGTGATCGAGGTCGGGGCGGGAACGGGATCGGCGACCGCGTCGGTGCTGCCGGAGCTTCCGGAAGGAAGGTTCGACTACGTGTACACGGATATCTCCGCGGGTTTCTTTGCCGAAGCGGAGGCGCGGTTCGGGGAAAAGGCGATCGAGTACCGTCCGCTGGACATCGAGAAGGACCCGATCGCCCAGGGTTTCGACTCCCACGGCTACGACCTGCTGATCGCGTCCAACGTGCTGCACGCGACGCGGTACCTCGAGGAGACCTTGGGGCACTGCCTCGACCTGCTGGCGCCGTCGGGACAGTTGATCGCGCTGGAGAACCTCAGCGGCCTGGGCTGGATGGACCTGACCTTCGGCCAGCTGGACGGCTGGTGGCGGTTCGCCGACGGCTACCGTCCGCACCACGCCCTGGCGAGCCCGGCGGTATGGCGGCAGGCCCTCGGCGACGCCGGCTTCGAGGCTGCGGAGGTTCTCGGACCGGACGAGTCCGATCCGTCCCGGACGCCGGACAAGGGAGTTATCGTGGCCCGGGGGCCGGCGCAGGTGAAAGAGCCCGCCGGCGTGTGGGTCCTGGCGGCGGACCAGGGGGGTCTGGCGGCGAAGCTGGCCGCCGGTCTGGCGGCGCGGAGCCAGACGGTGGTGCTGGCGGGCAGCGAAGCGCCGGAAGACGGGAAGCCCGAAGCGGCCGGCCCCGGCGTTTTCAGGACCGGCGTGGAAATGGACCGGAGGGAGTCGTGGCAGTCGCTCCTGGCCGGTCTGCCGGACGGCGTGCCGCTCAGCGGCGTCGTGCATCTGGCGGGACTGGACGGTCACGGCGCACATGCCGCGACCGGGGAAATGGCGGAGGACGTCAGACGAGCCGGAGCGAGCGCGCTGGCGCTGGTGCAGGCCGTCGTCGACTCCGACGTGGTCCCGGCCAACGGCCTCTGGATGGTCACCCGGGGCGCGCAGGTGCTGGAGCGGGAGCGCGGCGGTGAGCTCGCCGGGGCAACGCTCTGGGGCTTCGGCAAGGCGGTGGCACGGGAAGCCGCCCACCTGCAGCCGAGGATGATCGATCTGGACCCCGGGGAGATGGCCCCGGAAGCCGATCTCGTCACCGAACTCCTGAATCCCGACCCGGAAAACCACATCGCTTACAGATCGGGGCGCCGTCAGGTGGCGCGCCTGGTCCGGGCCGGCGCCGAATCCGAGCGTCTGTCCCTGCCGGAGGAGCCGGACTGGGTGCTGGCTCCGGACCCGGCCGGGGTGTTCGACAGACCGTACGTCCACCCGCTGCCGGCGGCCGCCCTCGAGCCCGGGGAAGTTCGCGTCGCGGTGGAGGCGGCGGGGCTCAACTTCTGGGACGTGTTCCGGTCCCTCGGTTTCATCGAGGAGGGGCTGCTGGGCAGGGAGATGTGCGGCCACATCGTCGAGGTGGGCTCCGAGGTGTCGACCGCGGCGGTCGGCGACCATGTGGTCGGGTTGGGGTTCGGTGCGTTCGGGCCGCAAATGGTCACGCGGGAGGAGCTGGTGGCGCCCGCGCCATCCGGATTCTCCGTCTCCGGACTTGCCACGGTTCCGAGCGCTTTCGTGTCGGCGGCGCTTTCCTTCGAGCTCTCGGGGCTGGAGGCCGGCGAGCGGGTGCTGATTCACGCCGGCGCCGGCGGCGTCGGCCTGGCGGCCATCCAGCTGGTTCAGGCGGCGGGAGCTGAGGTCTTCGCCACCGCGAGCGCCCCCAAGCAGGCGTACCTGCGGTCGCTCGGGGTGGAGCGGATATTCGACAGCCGCCAGACGGCGTTCGGAAGGGAGATCCTCGAAGCCACCGGCGGCGAGGGTGTGGACGTGGTGCTGAACAGCCTGACGGGAGAGGGCTTCATCGACGCCAGCCTGTCCTGCCTCAGGCAGGGCGGCCGCTTCGTCGAGATGGCGAGGCGGGACATCCTCAGCGAGGAAGAGATGGCGGCGGTGCGTCCGGATGTGTCCTACTCCATCCTCGAGCTGGATGTCCTGAAAAAAACCGAGCCGGCGTGGGTGGGAAGAGTCCTGCGGCAGGTTGTGGAGCGCCTTTCGGCGGGAGAGCTGAAACCGATCCTGCACAGCAGGTGGCCGCTCGCCGAAGCCGGGGGGGCGTTGAGCTTCATGCGCTCGGCCCGGCATCTCGGGAAGATCGTCGTGACGCCGCCGCCGCTCCGGCAGGGCCGATTGCGGCAGGACCGCACCTATCTGGTGACCGGCGGCCTGGGCGGGATCGGATGCGCCGTGGCCGGCTGGCTCGCAGACCGCGGAGCCGGGGCGATCGTGCTCAACGGACGCCGCGCACCGGATGCCGAGGCAGAGGAGGCTGTCCGCCGCCTGCGGGAGCGGGGCGTAACGGTACAGGTGGAGCTCGCCGATGTGACCGACGCCGCCGCGATAGATGAAATGCTCGCGAGGGTGGATGCGGCGCTGCCGCCGCTCGGCGGAGTGGTCCACAGCGTGGGCGTGCTGTCGGACGGCGCCCTGACCAACCAGAGTTGGGAGCGGTTCGAAACGGTGCTCTGGCCGAAGGTGCTGGGCGCCTGGCACCTGCACCGGGCGACCGAGGACCGCGATCTGGATCTCTTCATCCTCTTTTCGAGCCGGGTCGGCGTCATGGGCAATCCGGGCCAGGCGAACCACGCCGCGGCCAACGCCTTTCTCGACCAGCTCGCCGGCCACCGCCGCGCCATGGGGCTTCCCGGACAGGCCATCGCCTGGGGAGCGTGGTCGGAGATCGGCGAAGCCGCCGAACAACGGGACCGGATCGACCGGCAGCGAACCGCGCTCGGAGGCCGCTGGTTCACCCCCGAGCAGGGTATGCAGGCATTCGACCAGCTGGTGCGCCAGGACACCACAACTTCCGTGGTGATGTCGATGGACTGGTCGGTGTTCGAAGAGGCGGTGGAGGACCGTCCCGCCTTCCTTGAGGACCTGCTGTCCGTTCCCGCCGACGAAGCCGACTCCCCGGCCTCGTCGGAGGACCTGCTGTCCCGGCTGCGGGAGGCCCCGGCACGCGAGGAACTGCTCGTTTCCTTCCTGCAGCAGGAGGTGCAGGCAGTGCTGAGGCTGACGAGCCCCCCGGAGCCCACAGTGGGGTTCTTCGACCTGGGCATGGATTCGCTCATGGCGGTGGAGTTGCGGAACCGCCTGAACCGCGCCTTTGCCGAGGAGTACGTGGTCCCCAACACCGTGGTTTTCGACTACCCGGACATCGCCGCTCTCGCCAGTCACCTGGCCGGGGAACTCGGCGAGGCCGGCGGTGCCCCCGCCCCTCGTCCGCAACCCGTGCCGGAGCCCCTGCCGGCGGTGCCGGGGGGGGAGGAAGAGGACGGCATCGCGATCGTGGGCATGGCCTGCAGGTTCCCCGGGGCACCGGATATTGCGGCTTTCTGGCGCCAGCTCGAAACGGGTGCGGACGCGGTAACGGACGGACGCGGTGATTCCGGTTCCTGGAAAGACCTTTCCGAAGACCTGCCGTCCGAGTACGCCGCCTACCGCCAGGGCGGGTTCGTGGAGGGGATCGAACAGTTCGACTCGAGATTCTTCCGGATCGCCCCGATCGAGGCGCGACTGATGGATCCGCGGCAGCGGATGATGCTGGAGACGACCTGGCAGGCTCTCGATGATGCGGGGATGGACCCCGACCGGTTGCGGGGCAGCCGCACCGGGCTGTATGCCGGCATTGCCGCCAGCGAATACCGCGACCTGATGACCGGAGGCGGCGTCAGCTATCTGGGCACCGCCGCAAGCATGACGGTCGGGCGGGTTTCCTTCGCCCTGGGTCTGGAGGGTCCGACGATACCGGTGGAGCTCAACTGCGCTTCGTCGCTGGTCGCGGTGCATTATGCTGTCTCCGCCCTGCGGCAGGGAGAGGTGGACCTGGCCCTGGCCGCAGGAGCGCACGCCGTCCTGTCGCCCGAGCTGACCAGAGAGATGGCGGAGCTGGGGTTGCTGTCGGCCAGCGGTCGGTGCAGGGCTTTCGATGCCGCCGCGGACGGCTTCGTGCGGGGTGAGGGCTGCGGAGTAGTCCTCCTGAAGCGGTTGAGCGAGGCCGAGGCCGACGGCGACCGCATCTGGGGCGTGATCCGCGGGTCGGCGGTCAACCAGAACGGGGCGGCCGCCGGACCGACGGTGCCGAACGGCCCGGCGCAGGAACGGGTGATCGAGGAGGCGCTCGCCCGGGGTAGTGTCGTCCCGGAGGAAGTGGACTACCTCGAAGCGCACGGGGCCGGGTCCGGGTTCGGGGACCCGATCGAGGTGCAGGCGGCCGCAGCGGTATACGGCAGGGGACGCGAAGCGGACCGCCCGCTGTTGATCGGCTCGGTGAAGACCAACATCGGACACCTGGAGCCGGCTGCCGGGGTGGCGAGCCTGATCAAGACCGTGCTGGCGATGAAGCGGGGGATTATTCCGCGGAACCTGCACTTTGAGGAACCGAACCCGCACCTGGACTGGGACCGGCTCCCGGTGGAGGTGGTGTCGGACCTGACCGACTGGCCGAGCCATCCCGGACGGCCGCGGCGCGCCGGGGTGAGCGCCTTCGGGATCTCGGGGACGAACTCCCACGTCGTGGTCGAGGGGTACGGAGAAGCGAACGGCGCCGGACCGGATGGGGAGTCCCTCGCTTCCGGTCCGGCCCTACCCGTAGGCGTTTCCCTGCCGGAGCCGCTGGCGGACCTGCCGCTGCCCGGGGAAGGGGAGTCAGGGACGCGCAGGACGCGCATCCTTCCATTGTCCGGGAAAGCGGAAGGGGCGCTGCAGGAGCTGGCGGGGCGCTACCTGTCGTGGCTCGACGAGCGGGATGGGGAAGGGGACGCGGACACTGTGCTGGCGGACATGGCCTGGACCGCGGGCGCGGGGCGCAGCCATTTCGACCACCGTGCGGCGGTGGTTTTCCGCGGCGCCGCGTCGCTGCGGGAGGGGCTGGAGGCGCTCGCGGAGGCGGAGGAGCGGCCGCAACCCCTCGCCGCGTCGAAGGCGGCGTTCGTGTTCACCGGGGAAGGCTGCCATTGGGCCGGCATGGGTCAGGAGCTGTACGAAAGCGAGCCGGTGGTGCGGGCGGTTCTCGACCGCTGCCACTCGGTACTGCAGGATGAACGGGGCGCTTCTCTGCTGGACGCGATGTTCGGCCGCGCCGGGTCGGAGGGCGCCCTGGAGGACCCGGCGAGGGCTCAGCCTGCCGTTTACGCGCTGGAGTGCGCCCTTGCGGCCCTCTGGTCGAGCCTGGGGATTCGGCCGGGCGCGGTGGTCGGGCAGGGTCCCGGGGAGCTTGCGGCAGCGCAGGCAGCGGGGGTGTTCGGCCTGGAGGAGGGGCTGCGGCTTGCGGCCGTGCGGGGTGCGACCGACCCGGACCGGAACGGCCGGGAAGCGGTGCTCGAGGCCACCGCGATCTCACCGCCCTCCCTTCCCTTCGTGAGCAGTGTTACGGGGCGCGTGCTGGACGCGGACGGGCTGGACCGGGGGTACTGGCAACGGCCGGGGCAGGAGCCGGTTGCTTTCGACCGATGCGCGGAGACGCTGGCCGGGCTGGGTGTGCAGGCCGTCCTGGAGATCGGCCCGGATGCGGTGCTGGCCCCGATGTTTTCCCGGGCCTGGCCGAAGCCGGGAGATGGCCGCCAAGCCGATGGGAACGGATCCCACGCTTCGGGGGGCAGCCCCGGGGCACCGGTTGCGCTGTCGAGCCTGAGGCGGGATTCGCAATGTGACGAGGCCTTCGTGTCGGCGGTCGCAGGGGCGTACGAAGCGGGGCTCGCGGTTTCCTTTTCGGGGTTGTTCGCCGGAGAGACCCGGCGCCGGATCTCCCTTCCGGGCTATCCGTTCCAGCGCCGGCGCCACTGGATCGATGCGCAGACCGCATCCGGGGGTTGAATGCAGTCGATTGACCAGCCTTTCCCCCTGTCCTTATTTCTTTCGCGGCTGCATGCCAAAACCACCATCACCCTTGCGGAAGGAAAGTGAAGATGGCCTCGACCGGAGATCGCCTCAGAAACCTCATAAGCGAAAACCTCGAAGTAGATGGCAAGCCGTTGGATCTGCCCGAGGACCTGAACTTCAGCCTCATGGAGTCAGGCGTTCCCTCCACGGATCTCGTTGCCTTCGCGAAACTGGTCTCCCAGGAGTTCAACATCACGTTTACGGCCCAGCATTGCACGGAGCTGAAAAGCGTGCAGGAAGTAGTCGAACTCATCGATTCCCAGGCTGGCTGAACGGCCTTCGATAAGGAAGGGGGTCCGCTGATCGAAATCGGCGGCTTTCCAGTCGGGCCGACACGGCCGGTTGGGAAGCCGCCGTTTCCATGTGGCGGGCCGCACATATGCCTGGTTCCGTTGCCGAGTGCTGGTGGCGTCCGTTCAGGAAAGTCGGCGATGCCTCGGTACTGCACGTCGATCTGACGCCCCATGCTGCCCGCGAAGCCGAGGCCTCGGGGTGGCTCGATGGGCAGGAACGGTCGCGTTGGCAACAATACCGGCACGAAGGTCCGCGGCGCCGGTTCGCTTTATGCAGGGCGGCGCTCCGCGCCGTTCTCTGCGGCAGGCTCGGTTGCCGGAACGAGCAGCTTGGTTTCGGCGCCTCGGCGCACGGAAAACCGTATGCGCTGATACATGGAGCCGCCGCACCCGTCAGCTTCAACGTCAGTCACAGCGGCGAGCACGGCCTGATCGCTTTGGCGGCGGCGGGACGGCTGGGTGTGGACGTGGAGGAACGCGGCCCCCGCCGTCATCTCGACGAACTGATCAGTGCGGTGCTAGGGCCGGCGGAGCAAGCCGAGTTGGCATTGGCGCGTGGATCTTGCAAGCTCCACTTGTTCTTTCATCTCTGGACCATGAAGGAAGCATTGATCAAGGCGCTGGGTCTGGGGCTTTCCCTGGACATGTCCCGATTGGAGATCCCGTTGGCCATGCGCCACGGAAAGAGGACGAGTATTTTCCGGTTCCCTGAGGTGCCGGCCGTAAGGTGGCGGCTGGAAGATCTCGGCAACGAGAGTTTCGCGGCTGCCATCGCTTGCGAACTGGATCCGGATTCCCGTTGACCTCGACTCCAGAACCGGTCTGGGATGTACCCGAGCCGCTTTCCACCTGCGATGTCCGGGTGGACGGTGACACGGCCATTACCTTGCGCCGCCACGGAAACCCCGAAGGGCAGCGGCTCGTTCTGAGCCACGGCAACGGTCTGGCGATCGACCTCTACTATCCCTTCTGGTCGCTGCTTGCCGAGGACTTCGACCTGATTGTCTACGACCTCAGGAACCACGGTTGGAACGCCGTCGGCCCTGTGCAAATGCACAATGTTCCGACCTTCGTCAGCGACCACGACCTCATTCTTCAGGCAATCGACCGCCACTACGGAAAGAAACCGAAAATCGGGGTTTTCCATTCGCTTGCCGCCCTGACGGCGCTTTTGTCCCCTTCCAGGGGCAGTGGGTTTTCCGCCTGCGTCCTGTTCGATCCGCCCTTGTGCAAGCGCGGCGCCAGCTACGAGGAATTCGACGCGGCGAGCGAGCGTGTGGCTGCAATGACCCGGCGCCGCACCTGTCGGTTCAAATCCAGGGAGGAACTCGCGGATGTTCTTCCCTATATACCAACCTTCCAGCGTGTTGTTCCCGGGGTTTCCGACCTGGTTGCAAGGACGACCCTGCGCGAATGTGCGGGCGGCGAGGGGTATGAACTTCGCTGTCCGCCCGAGTACGAAGCGCAGATCGTGGATTACGCCGCCCCGTATGCGGTGTTGGTGGACTTTGCGACCTTCGGTTGCCCCATCAAGGTCATCGGCGCCGATCCCACCCTTCCATACTCCTATCTGCCGACGCTCGACCTCAGCCATATCCTGACGGTGAATTACGATTTCCTGCCCGAGACGACGCACCTTCTGCAACTGGAACAACCCGAGGAATGCGCCGGCTTGATGCGTGAATTCCTCGAGCAGAACGTTCCTGCCTGACCCGCGACTTTTCGCAAAGCCTGTCCCGGCAGACCTGGCCCGGAGGTTTGGGCACGTTGGGGGGCTGTCCCCTTCCGAGATCCGGGCTGCTGGTGTCCCGTCGCAGAGATAGATTTACAAAATCGGGAGGCCGAGGCGCCCGGCTCACAAGGCGCCTGAGCGAGTCGTACCGAGGGTGTACGGGGAGCGAAGGCAACGCCGTGAGCCGGGATGGATCGGCTTCCCGATGTCGACATATTTCTGCGACAGGACACTAAGGGGTCACCCGCACCGTAACGATGTCCAGCCCGTGGTACTTCTGGTGCCGGACCGAGGAAGCGTAGTGGCGCAACAGGCGGAACGACAGCTCTTCTCCATCGGCGGTTTCGGTCTGTTCGTCCAGGTACGCAAGGCGGTCTTCGAGGTTCTCCTCGTCGGAAATCGCCAGGAACTCCATCTCGACTGATCCACCTTCCGGACGCGCGGAGATGACGAGGCGCGGCGCCTGCCCCGCCGGATCCGGGTTTCCCGGCTGCAGCAGGCACGCCAGGGTCTCCTCGCCAGCGGAGCGCAGGCGCCCGGCGGCGCCATGGTCCCAACCCATCCTGGCTGCGACCTCATGGAGAAAGGCGTCGATCCGGGGAAGGTCGGAAGTATCCAGCCGGACCTCGAGGCGCCGCCGGCGCGGTCTGGTCAGCTCGAGGAAGGCGGTCAGCGCCATCGCCGTCGCCGTGCCCATGGTCATGCCGTTGCCGAGCAACGCCCCCCAGGGATTTCCCAGAATGCCCTCGAGGATGTTGTGGTCCTTCATGCCGAGGCCGATCGAGAACGCCAGTCCGGCGACGATGGCGTGTTGCAGGTCGAGGCCGGCCCGCGCCAGGGTCTGGATTCCCTCGACGAAGAACATGCCCAGGGCGACCAGCAGGAAGCCCCCCATGACCGGGGGGGGAATGGTGAGCAGGGCGCCGGTCACCTTGGGGAGGAAGGCGAGCACCACGAGAAGGCCTCCCATGGCGTAGCCGACGTTGCGGGCGGCGACCCCGGTGAGGTGGATGAGCGAGGCGGTGAGCGAGGAATAGGAGGATGTCGGCGGTGTCCCGGCCAGGCCCGACAACAGGATGCCCGCCCCGTTGGCGTAGACCGATCCTTGGATGAGGCGGAAATCGGTTGCCCGGGGCCGGGGCCGCGCCACCTGTTGAGCGACCATGCCGTCGCTGATGTTCTTGATCGCCTGTACGAGGACGACGATCAGGAACATCGGCAGCATGGCCCAGAACCCGGCGGTAAGCCTCAGGTCCAGTCCGGGGAACCCGCTGTCGGGAACTCCGATCCAGGAAGCAGCGGCCAGACGCTCGAAATCGTACAGTCCGAGCGGCGCCGAGGCGGCGCAGCCTGCGGCGATCCCGATCAGCAGGGACCACGGACGCCAGGTCCGGGGAGCGCGCAGCATCAGCATCGTCGATACGAACAGGGTCACCGCGGCCACGAACGGACCGGCGGCCGCCGGCGCCCCTTCCGGTACTTCTGTCAGCCGGTCGAAAGCGATGGGCAGGACCATGGCGGCGATAAGCATGAGCACGGTGCCGGAGACGACCGGCGTGATGATGCGGCGCAGCAGCGGCAGCCACGCGGCAACCGCCAGGTAGAAGAGCGAGGAAAGGACCATGAGACTCGCCAACAGGGCCGGGCCGCCCTCCTCCAGGGCCAGGACCGAGACGGCGATGAAGTTGGGCGTGACTCCCGTAATGAGCAGGTGGCCTCCGCCCAGCCGTCCGATTCTGGCAGCCTGCAGGGCAGTGGCCCCCCCGGCGATGACGAGGGCCGCGAAGACCGCCCAGGACATGAAGCTTTCGCCCTGGCCCGAGGCAAGCACGGTGACCGCCACGATCAACACCGTGGGCGCGAGCACGATCACGATCCCCTGAACCCCGACCAGCATGGCCAGGAGCGGCGGGCACCGTTCGTCCGGTTCGTAGCGGATCTGACGGTCTGCGGGGGCTGGTGACAGAGGGGGCCTCGACTAGTGTCCCGTCGCAGAGACAGGTTGACAAAATCGGGATGCCGAGGCGCCCGGCTCACAAGGCGCCTGAGCGAGTCGTACCGAGGGTGTACGGCGAGCGAAGGCAACGCCGTGAGTCGGGACGGATCGGCGTTCCGATGGCGACATATCTCTTCGACGGGACATCAGGGGTTCTGAAATGGTTGCGGTGACCTCGGCTGTTCCCGTTCCCGGAAAACAGGCGGGAACGCCTGCGGTCCTGACCTCGTTATCCAGGGGGTTGCCGAATCTGCGGCCGATACCCGGTGGGACTGGGCGAGGCCCTTGCTGATCCGACCGGTGGTCAGGTCCCGCTTCAGGGAGCGAACCGGTAGACCACCGGCAGCTGCGCCGGATCGGCGATGCCGGCGTCCGTGTGGTGGTAGATGTTGATGCGCCCGGTGCCGCAGTCCCCGAAATCGTCGCAGGAGAGCGCGCCGACGAGTCCCTGGAAACCCTCGGTGGCGGCGATCGCCTCGCGCAACCCGGCGCGGTCGACGTGCAGCTTGCCTCCCTCGGCCACGGCGACCGACTCGATTGCTCCCAGCAGCAGCGTCGCCGCGTCGTAGGAGTGCGCCCAGTAGGGAGTCCCCGGGGCGCCCCCGTACGCGGCGGCGAAGGCCTCGAGCACTTCCTCGGCGCTCCTGCCGGTCGCGGCGTTGACGTTCGAGCCGAGAGCCGACTCCGGTCCGGCGAAGTAGATCCCCTCCGACTGCGGCGTGGCGAGGAACTCGGACACGAGAAGGGCGGCGCCCGAAATGAGGGCCACCCCTTCCAGGCCGTCGAAGGCCCGCGCCTGCTCGGCGAAGGGGGAGCCTTCCACCTCGAACAGCGGGAAGAAGATGCCGTCGGGACCGGCCCCGGCGAACTCCGCGAGCACGGAGGTCATTTCCGTTTCCCCCTTCTCGATCCGGGCGGTGGCCCCAAGAGTCCCTCCGAGGGCTTCGAACGCGTCGCCGAAGGCGCTGACGAGGGCGGTCGTGTACGGGTCGCCGTCGTCGACCGCAGCCATGCTCCGCAGGCCCAGCTCGGTGTAGGCGAAGCCGGCGACCGCCTGCGCCTGGTAGAGATCGTTGATGGAAACGCGGAAGTACCCCGGGTGGTGGCCGGGATTGGCGTTGCCTGCCAGGTCGGAGGTGAGCGAAGGCGAGGTGTTGGACGGCGAGATCATCACCAGCCCCGCTTCGCTTATAACCGGTGAAGCCGCCACCGCGGCGGCCGAGCAGGAGGTGCCGATGACGCCGATCACCTGCGGCTCGGCGGCGATCTGTTCGGCGCCGGCGCTTCCCCCTTCCGGGGAGCACGCGGCGTCCACGGCTTCTCCGAGCTCGACCTCGCGGCCGTGAACGGGTCCGAAGTCCGCCACCGCAAGCTCGATGCTTTGCCGGGACGGCGCTCCCAGTGACGGCGCGACGGTGTGCGCGAGCAGCGAGCGGATCTGCAGCGCCTCCCCCTCGCCGACCTCGACGGCACCGAGGGGGCCGGGCTCGAAGCCGGTTCGGGAGGGCCTGGACTCGGCAAGTCCGGCGACCGGGGCGCTCGGGGTCAGGCTGCTGGATATCCGCTTGGCGGCAGCTTCCGGCTGGTTGGAGGAAACCGGATCGAGGTCGGAACAGGCGCCCAGGATAAGGACGCACGCGAGCAGGGAAAATGAAACGGATTTCATGGGGGTCTCCTTCATGATGGGGCAAACCCGCGGTCGAGCGGGAAAACTCCTGGCTGTTTCAGTTCGAACTCCGTTTGGGTTGACGAACATCCGGAGAGCGCCAACCGTAAGCCGACAGTCAGGCCCGGCCGGATGCGACGGGGCAAGCTCCGGGGCTCCGGGCTACTTGAGGTAGAGCATCCGCCGGGTCTGCACCCCTCCGGGATAATGCAGGCGGGCGAAGTACACCCCGGCGGCAACCGCCGAGCCCTGCCGGTCGCGGGCGTCCCAGTGGACGAGGTGCGCCCCTGCCGGCTGAGACTCCTCCACCAGCGTGCGCACCGGCTGGCCCAGAGCGTTGTAGATCACCAGGCGCACGGGTCCGGGGGATTGCAGGCGGTAGGGAATCCGGGTGCTGCTGTTGAAGGGATTGGGCGCATTAGGTTCCAGGCCGACGGCAAGCGGCTGCCCCGGTTCGGCGACCTGTTTGGCGGCGTCCAGCCGTTCGCTGGACACCACCCGCGCGTCCCCTCCCAGGGGCAGCTCCAGAACCTGGCGCATGCCGCGGTTGAGGGGGATGCTGTGCCACTGCCCGACGACGTCGCCGTCGGCCGTTCGCGCGCGGGCTTCGTAGAAACCGCCGACGTGGGAGCGCCTCGAGCCGGAGATGGTCAGGGAGGCCTTGCCAGCCGTGTCGGTGACGGCTTTCCAGGCGTAGGCGCGTGCGCGCCCGGCGATGGCCCGGGAAAACTCGACGGTCAGGTCTTCGACCGGGTCGCCCAGGACCGTGGCGTCCACTTCCGTTCGGACAGTCTCACCCAGGGCAGGGAGCCCGTAAATCCCGGCGCCGACAACAATCTCCCGGCCATTCCTCGTGGTAAAGGACTTGGCGTAACTGATCTTGGGCGAACCGGTGTCTTCGTCTCCTGTTACTGACGGATCATCGAGGTTGTATTGGACGTAGCCGCCCCCTGCCCTGGCTGCCTCGATGAGTTCCCGGACGACCTTGACCCCGTTGATGTCCTCGGCGTCGAGCACGCTCCGGGCTTCCTGGGTCCGATCCGCTCCATGAAAGATCACGTATCCGTTGGTGGTAAAGATGAAGAGGTAGATCGAACCATGCCGCCAATCTCCTTCTTCCGCCCTGAAGACGTTCAGGATGTCCCTGTAGCGCTCGACGCCATGTTCCCGCAATGCGGTGACATAGGCCTGCAGCGCTACCGTTACAAAAGCCGCGAGGCTTTCGAGATCCGCAACCTCGGCGGCCGTCACCTCCGGACTCGGGATGAGCGACAGGTCGTACACCGGCGGCGGGACATGCGACACATCCTGGTAATACCCTCCAATGAGAACGACGGTGTTTCCGTATGTCCGGCCGGAGAACTGGGTAGCATAGGCGATCTTGGCAGTATCCTCGTCTCCTTCCTGCGCCGGGTCGTCCCAGAAATACTCAACCTCGCCGCCTGTGTCCGAGGCCGCGATGAGGTCCTGCACGACCGTGTTCCCGCGATCGTCTTCGAGCGCATGGAGGTTCTTGTCCCCCGCATTCTCGTCGTCCGCGTGAAGCAGGACGATCCCTTCTTCGCTCATGAGAATGAGGAAGGTGTTCCCGTGCTTCCAGTCTCCTTCTTCCCTGAGAGTGGAGAGAAAGGGCGACAGCAGTTCCCCCGACTCGTCAATTTCCTCTATACGTGCTTTGGCGCCTTCCACGAAGGCCCGCAGGGTCTCGCCGTCCACCACTCCGGCGGCGGTTATCACCGAGTCCCGGGGTGTTGCGGGCTCGCCGGGGGGAGCCTCCACGCCGACGGATCCCGGAAAAATCCCCGAGCCTATGACGAAGTCCCGGTTGAGAGCGGAATAGGGCAGGGCGTAGCTCACTTTCGGCGAACCGGTTTCCTCGTCCCCTGCGACCACAGGATCGGGCCACAGATATTCGACGAAACCTCCCCCTCCGGCGGCGGCGGCAATCAGGTCCTGGACGATCCTGACGCCATCGGCGTCCTCGAGGTCGATCAGGTTCCGGCCCTCGAGGCTTGGGTCGTCCCCGTGAAAGATGAAAACTCCGTCGGTGTTGAAGATGAAGAGGTAGATGGAGCCCTGCTTCCAGGCTTCGTCGGTGCGGAAGTCCTGCAGGGCCGCCTGGTACTCGAGAAGAGTGGTGGCGCTGTCCAGGCGGGCCTTGGCCGCCCGCACGAAAGCCTCCAGGGTTTCCCGGTCCACCACCTCGCCGGCGGTGGTCGCCGCGGCGGGATGCGAGAAGGGAAGGAGGATGGCGACCCCCATAACGATTACAGCTGTCGGACGCCTTGCCATGTTGTTCTCCAATTCCGGAATCTGATTGTCGGTATCATTCGGTTACTCTGTTGAAACCGGGAAAGAGGACGCTTGCCGGCCAAAGCAAAGGGCGTCCCGGTGAGAATTTTTTCTGGTGGGACCCCGGTGGGCCCCGGCTCCATTGGACAGGCACAGCGTCAACTCCCTTCCAGGCTATTCGCCGCGACCACCACGCAACAGGGAAACCCCCATTGCACCCAGCAGCAGCGGCAGGGTGGCGTCGATGAGTATCCAAACCAGGGTGACCGTGTCGTCACCCAGCGCGGTGAACGCGGGCATCAGCAGGTTGAACCAGTTCCAGAAGAAAAGTATGCCGACGAACAGGAACCCGTAGAAGTGGGCGTTGGCGGCGACGAATTCCCGGGTTACCCCGGCGCTTCCCCCTTCCCCGTCCACCTCCTGCTTGCGGAGATAGCCGAATACCAGGGCCAGGGCGATGGCTGCGGCCATCAAGGGATTCAGGACGTTCCACAGAGGGCTGTACGGCTGCCCGGGACCGGATGCGTGATAGAGCGGTTCGACCACTGTGTGGACGCCGACCGCAACTGCCGTCGCTACGAGATAGATGCCGATGATGCGCTTGAGCAGGTCCATTGAATTTGCTCCTCGGTCAGGGTTGAACGGCGGCCGTGGCCCCCGCGTCGGGGTTCTTGTGGCCAGGCGATTTTTCGACCGGGGCGGAACCGGGGGATCCCGTTGCCCGGTCCCAGGCCCCTCTGGTCCGGTCCTCTCCGGCGGCCTGTACCCGCACCTCGACCTCGAGCCGGGTTTCTCCTCCGCCCTGGAGGATGCCGCGGGTCGGCGACACGTCGTGGTAGTCCCGCCCCGCAGCGGTCCGCACCACGCCCCCGTGCCCCGAGAGACTCTGGTTGGTGGGATCGAAGCCGACCCAGCCGAGCCCCGGAAGCCTGCATTCCACCCAGGCGTGGGTCGCGTTGGCGGACGGCTGCCCGCCGGACCCCTCAGGAAGGTGCAGGTAGCCGGAGACGTAGCGGGCGGCGATGCCCCAGGAACGGGCGATGGCGATCATCAGGTGGGAGTAGTCCTGACAGACACCGCTGCCGGTTTCCAGGATGTGCTCGACCGGTGATTCGGCGGTGGTGCTTCCCGGAATGTAGTAAAGGCAGCGGTGCAGGGTGTCGGAAAGCCGCGACAGGCTTTCGAGCGGGTCGCTGCCCGGCTCGATACGATGCCGGTGTACGAACGCTTCGAGACCGGCAGAGGGCTGTACAAGCGCGCTCGGGCGAGTGAAGTTCCAGTAGGCGAAGGAATCCTGCCGGGAGCGGATCTCCTCCCAGGCCCCGGTCCCGAGGCAGTTCGGAGGCGCCGGGAAGGGGGCGGCCTCGACCGTGGAGCAGGCTCTGATCTCGAGGGTCCGGTGCTCGCGGTTGAGGTCGAGGAGGTGTCTGGCGTTGCCGAGAAAGTCCGTCTCCCGGTTGAGGAATGCCGGGGGCCGCGTCTCGATCTCGAAGTCGAGAAGCCGCTGGCCCCGGTCCTGAAGCGGCTCCAGGCAGAGCAGCATGACGCACTGCCGCGCGCTGGAATCGTAGCTGTAGCGGGAGACGTGCTCGATCTCGAAACGGACTGCCCCGGTCATGCGTCAGTGCACCGGCGAGTCCTCGATGGCGTAGCCGATGTACGCCGCGTTGACGAGGTCGTGAAGCTTGCGGCAGTGTTCCCCGACCTGCGCGAGAAGCCCCTCCCGCTCATCGCCGTCCCCGCAGTCCGGCCAGTCGTAGCGGATCAGGGCGCACAGCCGGCCGGAGAGCCTCTCGGCCGCCGCCTCGTCGTGTGCGCCCGGGCCGGGAGCCATGGCGGCCAGCTCGGCCGCCAGCATGTCGAGCGAGCGGCAAAGCGAGCCCGGCAGCAGTGGATCGGTGACGAGGAGGTCGAGCACCCGGTCCTCCTGGACCTCGACGCTGTGGCTGCTCTTGTAGGCGTCGAACGCCAGGCAGGCGCGCAGCATGCTCGTCCAGCCGGTGTCGGAGGTTCCGGCCTGTTCCCGTCCGGCGAGCTGGGCGAGGAGGAAGGAGGCGAGAAGCTGGGCGCGCTCGATGAATCGCCCGATGCGCATGAAGCGCCAGCCCTCGTCCCGGTACATGGTCGCCTCGGCGACGCCGGTGAAGGTGCCGATCTCCCGGATGGTCTCGGCGTAGAAGCTCTCCGGGGAGACCCTCCAGATGTCCTCGATGCCGAGGTCGCGTATGCGCAGCCAGCAGAGGTTGAGGCAGGTCCACATCTCCGCGCTTATGCAGTTGCGCATCTGGCGGGCGTTCTCGCGGCCCAGGGCCAGGCACCGCCGCACCGAGTCCGGGTTGGAGCGCTCGAAGGTGAGGTCCCCCGCCAGGGTGTAGGAATCGGCGAGGACATAGTCGTCGCTGCCGCCGGTAGCGAGGTCTCCCCCGGGGGGCTGCCGGCCGAGGCCGGCGTAGATTCGGGTCCAGCCGTGGTTGATCTCCTCTATCGGCCGGTCGACCAGCGACTCGACCTGCAGTCGCAGCAGACGGCACAGGTGTTCCGCCCGTTCGAGGTAGCGTCCCATCCAGTAGAGTCCCTGGGCGCTGCGCGCGAGCATCTCAGTTCTCCAGCACCCAGAGGTCCTTGCCGCCGCCGCCCTGGCTCGAGTTCACCACGAGGCTGCCCCGGCGCAGCGCCACCCGGCAGAAAGCTCCGGGGACTATGCGGGTCCGGCGGCCGTGGAGGACGAAGGGGCGCAGGTCGACGTGGCGCGGCTCGGGGCGGCCCTCGATGAAGCAGGGCGCCCGGGACAGGGCAAGCACAGGTTGCGAGATGAATCCCGCCGGGTCGGCGCGAAGCTCCTCGACGTAGGCGTCGCGCTCCTCAGGGGTGGACTGGGGGCCGACGAGCATGCCGTAACCCCCGGATTCGCCCACCCGCTTGACGATGAGGTCCTGCAGGTTGTCGAGGGTGTACTCCAGATCGCGGGGCCGCCTGCACAGGTAGGTCTCGACGTTGGCCAGGATCGGCTCCTCGCCGAGGTAGTAGCGGACCATGTCGGGGACGAAGGCGTAGACGCTCTTGTCGTCGGCCACCCCCGTCCCCGGCGCGTTGGCCAGGGCGACGCGCCCGCTCCTGTAGGCGTGCATCAGCCCGGGCACACCGAGCAGCGAATCGGGACGGAAGACGAGGGGGTCGAGGAAGTCGTCGTCGACGCGGCGGTAGATCACGTCCACCCGCCGCAGCCCTTCGGTGGTGCGCATGTGGACGAAACCGTCGTTTACCAGCAGGTCGCGGCCTTCCACGAGGGCGGCGCCGATCTCCTGGGCCAGGAAGATGTGCTCGTAGAAGGCGGAGTTGGCCACCCCGGGGGTGAGCAGGGCGATGCAGGGGTCGGGGCGCCCCCCGGGGGCGAGCTCGCGGAGCGTCTCGAGCAGCACCTGCCCGTACTGCTCCACCTCCCGCACCCGACAGTCGCGGTAGAGGCGGCGCAGGCTCGACTTGACCACCTTGCGGTTGGCGATCATGTAGGATACGCCGGAGGGAACCCGCAGGTTGTCCTCGAGCACCAGCCAGCCGTCGTTGGTGCGCACCAGGTCGGTGCCGCAGACGGCGACCCAGGTGCCGTGGGGTACCGGGACCCCGCACATCTCGACGCGGTACTGCGGACAGCCGCGCACGAGGTCGGCGGGGACCACCCCGTCGGCGATTATGCGCGCCTCGCCGTAGACGTCCTCGAGGAAGCGGTTCAAGGCCTCCAGGCGCTGGGTGAGTCCGGTCTCGATGTGCCGCCACTCGTCGGCGGAGAGGATGCGGGGAACGCAGTCGACGGGAATGATGCGCTCATCGGCCTCGTCGTCCCCGTAGACGGTGAAGGTGATGCCCTCGTTCGAGAAGGAGCGGGTGACCCTTTCCTGGATCCTGCCTACCTCGTCGGCGGGCAGCTGACTCAGGGTGTCGTGCAACGCCCGGGAGTGGCCCCGCGGGGTACCGTCCGGCAGGAACATCTCATCGTAGATCGCGGCGTCGAGATCGTAGGCGTCGAAGTTCATGGGACGGCTCCACCGGGCCGGGGCGCACGCAGCGTCCGGGCCCGTGAATCAGCTCGAGGTTTCAGTCCGGGTCGCGGTAGTCTCCCCCCTCGTCCGGGTCCACCATGAGGGCGAACTCCGGGTAGGCGTCGATTCCCAGCTCCGCGGCGTCCTGGCCCATATCCTCGACGTCGCGCGAGACCCGGGTCCCCAGGGTGCGGTTCAGAACGACCCACAGCAGCAGGGAGGTGACGAAGACGAAAGCGCCGACGGAAAGGACCCCGACGAGCTGCACGAGGAAGCTGCCCTTCCCGGAAAGAGAGACCGCGAGCGTCCCCCAGATCCCGGCGAAGAGATGCGCGGGAACCGCGCCGACCACGTCGTCGATCCTCATGCGCTCGAGCAGTTTCAGTCCGAGGGTGCACAGGAACGCTCCCACGGCGCCGATGATTATCGCCAGCCAGGGATCGGTGATGTCCGGTCCCGCGGTGATCGCCACGAGGCCGGCGATGGCCCCGTTGAGGGCGGCGAAAAGGTCGGTGCGTCCGAGAATGGGGCGCGACACGAAGATGGCGGTGAGCACTCCCCCCGCCGCGGCGAGGTTGGTGTTGACGAGGATGTTGCTCATCGCCAGGGCGTCGGCGGCGCCGGAGAGGGCGAGCTGCGAGCCGCCGTTGAATCCGAACCATCCCAGCCAGAGGATGAAGACGCCGAGGGTTACCGCGGGAATGTTGGACGGAGGGGTGGGCTTGGCCGAGCCGTCCTTGCGGAACTTGCCCCACCGGGCTCCGACGACGATGGCCCCGGCGAGGGCGGCCCAGCCCCCGGTAGAATGGACGATGGTGGAGCCGGCGAAGTCCGTGAAGCCCATCTGGTTGAGCCAGCCGCCGCCCCATGTCCAGGCGCCGACAACGGGGTAGATGATCGCCGTCAGGACCGCGGTGAATGCGAAGAAAGCCCAGAGCTTCACCCGCTCCGCCAGCGTTCCGGATACGATCGAGGCGGTTGTGGCCACGAACACCATCTGGAAGAACCAGTCCGACATGGTGGAGTAGTTGTTCGCGACGACCGCCCCCATCTTCCCCTTGTCGCCCTCAAGGAAGGCGACCTCGTCGGCCGATGGACCGTACAGGAGACTCAGCGAGCCGATCACCTTGCCGACGTCGACGTACATCAGACCGTAGCCGATGGCGTAGTAGGTGAGCCCGGCGATGGAGTACAGCCCGATGTTCTTCAGGCAGATCATCGAGGCGTTCTTCGAGCGCACCGACCCGGACTCGAGCATGGTGAAGCCGGCGCACATCCACATGATCAGGGCGCCCCATACGAGGAACGAGAAGGTGTTGAGGACGAAGCCGGTCTCGTCCGCGGCGGCGGCGGTGCCCGGGGTCAGGAGAATGCCGGCGGCGAGAATCACGGCAGCTGCGGCCGCCCCGGGAATCCGCGGGCGGGGGAGAATGGACGATCGGTGTCGGCGTGCGTTCATGCGTCCTCCTCGAGCGGGGTTTGGGAGTGCCGTCCCAGGGTCGGGACGTATGGAGCCCGGGTGGCTGAACCGGGTCGCATTATGGGCCGGCATACCCGCGGGCACGGGCTCGCCGGTCCAATGCACTTCATGGCCGGGAAGCTATCCGAAGCTGTCCCGCGCCTCTTCCACCGTGGGGAAAATCTTCGTCAGGCGGGAAAAACCGCTTATCTCCAGCACTTCCTGTATATGTTCGGGCACCCGGCAAAGAGCCAGGCCTCCACCCGCGGCGCTGGTTTTCCTGATGGCGATCAGGAAGACCCGCAGCCCGGCGCTGCTGATGTAGTTGAGCTCGCCGCAATCGACCACGAGGCCGGTGGCCCCCTGGTCGATGATGGCGCTCAGCTCTTCTTCGAAACTCTTGGCATTGGCCGAATCAACGCGGCCGTTCACTGCGGCGACTGCGGTGCTTCCGGAAAAGCTCGTGTCGACGTTCATGCATTGTCCTCCGGGTGCGCCTCCATGGGCTGCACGAGGTTCAATCGGTTGTACCCGTCCACCCGCTCATAGGAAAGCGTGTGAACGAATGCCTTTGTGAGATGGATGCCGAGGCCGCCGATGGGGCGGCCAGAGGCGGGAAGGGTCAAATCCGGCTCGTCGGCGTCCTGGAGCGGGTCGAAGGGCCGGCCGTTGTCCTGGACGACCACCTCGAGCCGGGTGTCGTCGAGGTCGAAGTTGACCTTGATGACCGGATCGGGAGCGCCGTCCTCGAAGGCGTAGGAGATCACGTTGGTCAGAATCTCGTCAAGCGCAAGCTGAAATCCGAAAATCGTTCTGTCCGGCAACCCATGCTCGGCTCCGAAGCGCTCGAACTGCTCGGCAACCCGCCTGGGCTCTTCGGGGTCGAGCCTGACATCCAACTCGAGATTTGCGTCCACTGCCTCGCTCCTCATGGACCAGGAAGCCGACTCGTCGGCCATTCGACCGGTTCGCTTACGAAAGATACAAAATGGCCAATCCCGTGCACACGTGAAAGTCGAGAAAACCCGGTGAAAAAGCCGGGTCGTGAAACAATCGTCGCCGTACCTTCAGTAAATCACAACCTGGAGGGAGGAAACATGCTGCCGATCGTCGATACCCATCAGCACCTTTGGGACCTGGACCGGTTCTCGCTGCCCTGGCTCGACGGGGAGGGTACCGGGCCGTTGCAGGGGAATCACCTCGTCGGCGACTATCTCGCCGCTGCCGAGGGGACCGGCATCGACCGGACCATCTACATGGAGGTCGACCTCGACCCGGACCAGAGGCCAGCCGAGGCGGATTTCGCCATCGGCCTGTGCGCCGCCGAGGACAACCCGGTCGCCGGGGCGGTGATCTCCGGGAGCCCGGGGGAGGAGGGGTTCCGCGACTACATCGACCGCTACAGGGGAAACGGGTTCGTCAAGGGAATCCGGCAGGTGCTGCACGTGCCGGCCGCCGGACCCGGGCGCTGCCTGCGGGAGGGATTCGTCAGCGACATCCGCTACCTCGGCGAGTCCGGCCTGAGCTTCGATCTGTGTCTGAGGCCGTCCGAGCTGGGGGATGCCGTCGGTCTGGTGGACAGGTGTCCGGACACCCGCTTCATTCTCGACCACTGCGGCAACGCCGACCCGGGCGTCGTCAACGGCGCCGCCGGGTACGACCCGGCCAACCCCTTCAGCCACACCAGGGAGCAGTGGCTCAGCGATATCGCGGCGCTGGGGGAACGGGAGCACGTCGTCTGCAAGATCTCCGGTATCGTCGCCCGCGCCCCCGCCGGATGGAGCGCCGCCACCCTGGCGCCGGCCGTCGATCACTGCCTGGACTGCTTCGGGCCGGAGCGGGTGGTCTTCGGCGGCGACTGGCCTGTCTGCAACCTCGGGGCGGACCTCGGCGCCTGGACCGCTTCCCTGAGAGAGATCGTCTCCGCGCGGCCCCGGGAAGAGCAGGCCAGGCTGTTCGCCGGCAACGCCGAACGGATTTACGGGCTGGAGTGAGTGCATGGACCCTTTCGAAAAGGTGGAGATCGGCGACACGGGGGTGTCGGTGACGCGCCTGGGCCTCGGCGGCGCGCCCCTGGGAGGGATGGTCCTGGCCGACGGGATTTACCAGGGCTGCGGGTACGCAGAGGCCCTGGAAATCATCCGCCGCGCCTGGGAGATGGGTGTGCGCTATTTCGACACCGCCCCCCTGTACGGCGAGGGGCGCAGCGAAGTCCGCTGCGGGCGGGTGCTGGCGCAGCTTCCCCGGGGGTCGTTCGCCGTGTCGACCAAGGGCGGGCGTCTGCTGCGGCCCGACCCCGAAAACCCGCAGCCCTGGAGCGAGGAGGGGATTCGGCGCTGTACCTGCGATTTCGACTTCAGCGCCGAAGGCCTGCGGGCTTCCCTCGATTCGAGCCTGGAAAGGCTGGGGTTGGACGGGGTCGACATCTTCTTCGTCCACGACAGCGACTTCAAGGGGCAGCACGCCGACGAGGTCTTCGTCGAGGCGCTTCAGGCCGCCGTCGAGCTGCGGGCGAGCGGCGCGGTCAGGGCGGTCGGCATGGGGATGAACGAGTGGGAGCGGACGGCGCGGATGGCGGCCCGCTTCGACCTCGATTGCATACTCCTGGCCGGACGCTACACCCTGCTCGACCAGTCCGCCCTGCCGGAGCTGCTGCCGCTGTGCGTGGAGCGGGGCGTCAGGCTGGTAATCGGCGGGCCCTACAACAGCGGCATCCTCGCCGGGGACCTTGGCAGGCCGGTGTCCTTCGACTACCAGCCCGCGCCCGATCACCTGGTGGAGCGGGCCCGGGAGCTCAAGTCGGTCTGCGACCGCCACGGCGTAGACCTGAGGGCGGCGGCCCTGCAGTTCCCCTTCGGACACGAGGCGGTGATCTCGGTGGTTCCCGGCGCGGCCTCGGTGGCCGAGCTCGAGGCGAACGCGCGCCTGATGCAGGAGGAGATCCCGCCGGCGCTGTGGGCGGAGCTGGAGGCCGGGGAACTGCTTCCGGAGGGGGTCGCTCCGCGGTAGGGAACACCGAAGCCGGCGCGCCGAAGTCCCCTCAGGCAGCCCTCAATCGGGCTTCCCGTCCGCCGGGCATCGCTGTCCTTCGGAAGTGCTTTCCACCTCTTCCCCCTCCTCGGGGGCAGCGGCTTCTTCCGCCTCATGGTGCCCGGTTTCTTCTGCCGGGCCATCCTCCTCCTCGGTCGGTCGGCCGGCCAGCCGCCCGGCAAGCAGCTCGGCAAGCGGCGCCGTGACCTCCATCCGTTCGAAGATGAACTTGAGAATCGCCGTAATCGGGGCGGCGAGAAGCATTCCGACGACCCCCCAGATGGTCCCCCAGACGATCAGTGCCAGCAGCAGCGCGACCGGATGCAGGTCGAGAGTCTTTCCCATCAGCTTCGGGTCGACGATGTTGCCGACGATGAACTGCACCGTCATCGGCAGGAGAATGGCGAGCACGCAGGTCGTCAGGGAGAGGTCGGGGCTGACGATCAGCACCGGCAGGGGCAGGAGGGTGGCGATGATCGAACCGACGCTCGGGATGAAGTTCAGGAGAAACGCGAATACCCCGAAGACCAGGGCGAGATCGATGCCGAGAACTGCCAGAATGATGCCGACGAGCCCCCCGGTCAGGGCGGACACCAGCGACTTGACGATGATGTAGCGCTGAATGCGTGACTGGACCTCTTTCCAGAACTGGTTTCGCGTCCGCTCGAGTTCCGAGCCTCCGGCGAGCATGAAGCCGACGAAGATCATTACCAGAAGGCCCCTCGACAGCAGACTGAGAAGCTCGTTGGTGACCGTGACGAGAATGGTGCCGGCCGTGGACAGGGAGATGTCCGACAGCGAATCGACCGCCCGCCTCGCCTCGTCCTCGAGGTGCCCGGGCATCGCCGCCACGACTACGTCGAGAAGCTGCACCAGCCTCTGCAGGTAGTCGTCCGCCTTCGCGGCCAGCTGTCCGACCGACGTCGAGACCAGCACCCCTAACAGAACGAGGATCAGGAATCCGGCAACCAGGGTGGCGAGTATGGCCAGGGCCCGGGGGAAGCGGAGATGCCGCACCTGCAGGTTGATCAGGGGGGACAGGCCGAAAGCGATGAGGACGGCGAACACGAAGGGAACCATGACCGAGCGCAGCCAGAAGAGCGCCGCGGCCACGGCGACGATGGTCAGAAGGAGCAGGCAGACGGTCTGAATCCGCTGTTCCTGGCCGGGGGCGTTCATGCGGGATTTCCTCGAGGGATGCTCATTCGCTCCGGATGCCGGGGGGGTGGATTCACAGTGAGGTAATCGAACCGGGCGGTAACCGTAACCAATTTACAAAGAAAGTCATCGGCGCTGGACCGACCCCCGGGAATAAGCGGGGCATCTCTTTGCGGGCAAGCGGCCGGTTAACCGCCTGATTGCTGCGGCGGTCTGAGGCGGGGCGCGCAGCCGGCTTGCAGAAGGACCCCGGCCACGCAGAAAGTCGGGAAGCAGCAGCGAATTCAATAGACGTAGCGGAAGCCGATCTGCACCTCGCGCGGATCGCCGAGGCCGGACTGCACGGTGCCGTCGAAATTGAACAGCAGGCCCCCGCTGGCCGGATCGCGGAAATTGTCGGTGTTGAGCAGGTTGAAGACCTCGACGATGGCCTCCAGCCTGCCGGGGCCCATCGGAATGGGCCGCGACAGGCGCAGGTCCCACGAGAAGAACTCGTTCTCCTTGCGCAGGGAGTTGCGCCGGAGGATGCTGCCGTCGCCGCAAATGCGGTCGGAGAGGGCGCCCCAGGGGTTGACCGCCGGATGCCCGGTGCCCCGGTTGCCGGCGCCGCAGGATTCGGAGACCGGCTGCGCCGAGTACCAGCTCAGGCGGTTGTTGAGCAGGAACCCGCCGGGCAGCCCCGCCAGGGCCCAGGCGTTGAAGCGGTGGCGCTGGTCGCGGTCCGACCAGCCCCACTCGCGGTCGAGCCGGGTCGCGTCGACGTAGCGGAAGGTGAAGGGGTCGCGCTCGTTGTCGTCGTCCGACCGGTCCCACGACAGGGTGTAGTTGACCTGGAACTGCAGGTCCTTCCGCAGCATCTGACGCAGGCCGAAATCCACGCCGTGGTAGCGGGACTCGGCGGTGCTCTCGACCACGGTCAGGTCGCCGATGCCGTTGCCGCCGTCCGCCCCCAGGCCGGTCGACCACGGGGAGCCGAAGACCGCGTCGTTGCGGTTGACGAAGCGCGTCAGGCGGTCGGTCCGGGACCAGGTGTACCCGAGGGAACCGACCAGCCCCGATGGATGCAGCTCCCGTTCGATCCCCGCGTTCAGACTGATGGTCCGCGGGTTCTCGAAATCCTGGTCGAAGACGAAGATGTTGGGCCGGAAGGGATCGCCCGCCGGAGAGGGCAACAGCTCTCCGTAGGCAGGGGGCGCCCCGAGAACCGGCGTCAGGGCGCTCGAGCGGAAGATCGTCTGGCCGCGGGAGCCGTTGGTCGAGCGCGAGCTGGCGAGGTTGAGGCCGGGGATGCGGGCGTGGTAGATACCGGCGCTGCCGCGCAGCAGGGTCCTGCCGTCCCCGTGCAGATCCCACGCCACCCCCAGGCGCGGCTGGAGCATGCCCCGGTCGGAGGGGATCCCGCCGTTGGAGGGGAACTCGTACGTGCCCGTTTCGTTGCTGACCGTGCGGCCGATGAAACCGGCGAAAAACACCTCCTCCGGATCGGTGATGACATCCGGCTGGATCTGCGCTTCCCAGCGCATGCCGTAGTTGAGGGTGAGCCTGTCCGAAGGTTTCCAGCTGTCCTGAACGAAAAGGGCCAGCTCGTGCTGGGGGATTTCCTGGGTGCCGGCTTCTTCCACGGTCAGCCCCCCGGCGCCTGCCTGCTGCAGGTAAACCAGGACCGGCCCGGCGATCTCCGTCCCGTCGGGGCAGGCCCCGGTGCCGGCGGTGCTGCCGTCGGAGCACTCGACGTAGCCGTCCCCCTGTTCGACGAAGTTGAGGAAACCCTCGGTCGAGCTGAAGATGTAGCGGCCGTTGGCGAAACCGATGAAGGTCTGGACCGATTCCACCCGGTTCCACTCGATGCCGGCCTTGATCAGGTGATCCCCCCTGGCAACGGAGATGTTGTCGAGGAGCTGGATGCGGGTGTCGTAGTACTCGACCGGTATGAAGTAGGGCATGCCGAAGCGGTAGCCGCGGTCGAAATCCATGGCCGTGTCGGGGAAGGGCCGCCCGGTTCGGGGATTGAGGGGCCCCCTGTAGGGGCGCGGGCGGTCCTCGCGCGAAACCTGGAAGCGCAGCTCGTTGGTCGCCGTAGAGGAGAGCAGCGACAGCAGGCTGCCGTTGAAGGCGTGCGACCAGTCCCTTTCGACGGCGTTGGCGCTGCGCGCCCAGGAATCGACGTCGAAGGTGCCGTTCTCCTGCTCCGACCAGGTGTAGTTGTACTTGAAGGTGGCCGACTGATCCTCCGACAGGCGCCAATCGATCCTGGCGAGGAAGGCGCGGGCGTCGTCGCTGCGGTCGATGGGGCCGTAGTCGCCGGCCAGGGCCCCGTCGAACTGCGTGTCCATGAAGGCGCGCAGCCGGCCGTCGATGCGCTCTTTCTCCTGCTGCCGGGTGTCTCTGAGCAGCTGCTGATCGTAGGCCGTGAAAAAGAAGACCCGGTCCTTCAGCAAAGGGCCGCCCAGGGTGAAGCCGGCCTGCCCCTGGCTGAAATCCGGCTCGCGCCGCAACCCGTCGTGCCTCGCGGTGCCGGACAGGGCCCCGTTCTTGCCGAAGAAATGCAGCGAGCCGTGCAGCTGGTTGCTGCCCGACTTGGTGATGACGTTGACGAAGCCGCCGCTGGAGCGGCCGAACTCGGCGTTGGCACCCTGGGGCACCACCACCATCTCCTCGACCGCGTCGAGATTGAAGGTGAAGGCCGGGCGCTGGCCGCCCCGCTGCTCGCCGAAGAAGGGGTTGTTGAAGTCGGCCCCGTCCACGGAGATGTTGTTGTGGATGCCCCGCTGCCCGGCGATGCTCAACTCGTCCCCGTCGGGTCCCTGAACGATTGCAACCCCCGGGGTCAGCAGGGTCAGGTTGAGGAAGCTGCGGCCGTTGTTGGGCAGGTCGCGCACCGCCTCTTCCGGCAGCCGCGTGGCCGCCTCGCTCCGGGTAACGTCCACCGCGGGCAGGTCGGCCTCGACGACGATCTCCTCCATTCGCGGAACCAGCCGGACCGCGAGCTCGACGGTCTCCCCGACCCGTACCTGAACCCCGGTCTGCCGCACCTCGCTCCACCCCGGAGCCCGCACCGTCACGTCGTAGCTGCCGAGAGGGAGCAGGGCCGCGGTGAAGAGCCCGAGATCCGACGAGGTAAGGGTGCGCTCGTAGTTGGTCCGGGTCTCCCTGAGCGCGACCGCGGCCGCGGCCACGGGGTTGTCGAACTGGTCCCGGACGGAACCGCGGATGACCCCGGTGGTCGCCTGCGACTGGGCCTCGAGGGTCCCGGGCAGGAGGGTCCAGAACAGGGTGACGAGGCACAGAATGCCCGGTCGCGGAACCTTCATCGCGGAATCTCGCTTGTGAGCGGGATGGGCGGAAAGCGACAGGCGCTCCATCCGACAACCGGTGAAGCGCCTGTCCGGTGCGGAGTCAGACTTCGGCGCACAAAGTACGCGCAACCTCGCACAAGGTCAGCTGACCTTGCGGCGTTGCTTCAGAAGCCGACCTGCAAGGTGAAGGTGTGGAGCGCGTCGAAGCGGTCGACGCTGCCGTAGGCGTAGTCGAGCCGGGAGCGGGTCTTGCCGCCGGGCAGGCTCAGCCCCAGTCCGAAGCTGTTGCCGAACAGGTAGGAGTCGTCCTCGGCGCCGGCGGCGTAGTCGAAGCCGCCGCGCAGGGCCAGGAAGCCGTTGAGCACGTACTCAACTCCCAGCTTGTACTGGTCGTAGCTGTAGTTCTGGTGCTCGAAGACGGAGCTGAGATTCAGCTCTCCCATCGACGTCACCGGGTAGTTCCAGGCCAGACCCAGCTCGAAGGTCGAAGGCAGGTCGGCCGAGCTCGCCTGGACGCTGTAGAAGGAAGGGCCGCGTCGCAGGGAACCTATATCTCCCCGGTTCAGCAGCGCCGGACCTTCGTAACTCTGCCGCTGGCCGATGTGCTTGAGGGCCACGCCGAGGTCCAGCCCTTCGATGCCGCCGAGGTCGGAATACTGCAGCCCGGCGCTGAAGGACATGCCCGTCGCCTGGGCGCGCTCGATCCGGTTGGTCACGTAGTGCACGGTCCCGCCGACGCCGATGCGGTCGGTCAGGGCGCGTCCGAAGTGGACCCCCAGGGTCATGAAGGTCGGCTTGAAGGTGGCCCCCGTACCGTCCGGCTGGGTCTCGGTGGTGATCGGAATGTCCCCGATGTCCAGCGACTTGATGCTCAGGGCGAGGCTGCCGATCGAGGGGAAGAGGCTGCCCACCGCGGCGTAGTTGACCTGAATTCCGGCGATGTAATCCATGGTCGACACCATCAGGTCGACGTCGTTCGCCGAACGGCACAGTCCCGCGGGATTCCAGTGCAGGGCTTCCACTCCGGAGGTCGTGGCGATGGAAGCGCCCCCCAGGCCCATGTCGCGGGCCCCCACCGGAATCAGCAGCTCCGGCGCGGCCGCGGTGCCGATGCGGTCGCGACCCGCTGCGTGCGCCTGCACGCAGCCCAGAAAGAGACAGGCCAGCAGAAGGAACCGGACGCGTTGGTCGATCCGAATCATGACAGGTCTCCTGTTCGACATTTTCCGCTCAGTAGCTTTCCAGGAACTGCTGTTCCTGAAGGATCACCACCCTCAGGACACGGTTCCTGCCGACATCCGGCAGTTCTATGTGGGCGAGGTAGATGCCGCTGGCCACCGGCAGGCCGTTGTGGTTGTTGAGATCCCAGCGCAGGAAGGGGTCGGGATCGCTCTTCTCCAGCGCGCGCACGAGGTTGCCGGCCAGGTCGTACAGCCGGATGGTCGCTCTCCGCGGCAGGTGGCTGAAGGTCACGAAGTGGTTGTAGGGGGAGGTCTCGGCCTCGTTGACGCCGTAGTAGGGGTTGGGGAAGACGTTGATCAGGGCGACGTCCTCCTTCTGCAACTCGGAATCGAACGAGGTTCCGGGCACCTGGAAGCTGAAGATGTCCTCCGGGGTGTTGACGCGGTAAGGGGTGAGGCGCAAAGCCTGGCCGTCGGTCAGTTCGGAGCTCTCGTGCCCGTCGGCCAGTTTCAGCCACCCGGCGTAGAGAACATCGAAGGTTTCGGCGTCGGCCAGTATGCTCTTGCCCTCCGAGTACTGGGCAAGGGACTGGTCGCTGTAGTCGCTGTTCAGAATGAAGAGGTACTCGCGCCCTCCCAGGGGTCGGTCCTCCTCTGTATCGGCGGGGAGCCAGGTGCCGTCTTCCGAGGTGGAACCGCTGTTCTCCACGAAGGCGGCGTTCAGTTGCCGCGGGGGATCGCTGTCGATATCCCATACCGTGAATGGAACCTCGACGAAGTCCTGGAACCCGTAGTTGGGGTCTCCCCCTCTGAGATACCGGTAGGCTTTCTGGGTATCGGTGTTGCTGAAGCGGATTTCTATGGCGATGAACTCGGCCCCCGTGACGATGGAGCTGCCGAAGAAATACGCCCCGAGGTCCACGCCACCGAAAAAGGAGCCCCCTCCCCAGTTGACCCCGGTGAGCCAGCGGTCATCGTCATTCGGCTCTCCGTCCCGCATCCAGGTCCAGCCCTTGATGGCGAGCGGGGGACCGGAGACCATGAATTCGAAGCCGTCATCGGGCATGTAGTTGGACATGCCCGTCTGGTCGGTCTGATTCTCCAGGACCGCCTCGCCCGAGGTCGTGTTGACCAGGTTCCAGACCACGGTCCCTTCCATTTCCCCGAACTCCACCTGGTAGGAATCCCCGGTAGTACGGGTCGGGTCCACGACTTTGACCAGCACCGTTCCCTCGCTGCCTCCGAGGTGGTCGACCGGTATGCTGTCATCCGCCTCGGTCCCGTAGCGGGTTCCCGGCGGCGGCTTCCGGGGCACGCAGATGAGCGTCCTGGGGCTGCTCTCCAGGGTGGTCACCGCGGCCTCTTCGGCGGTGTTGCGGTTGTATGCGGTGACTGCGAAGTAGTACTCCTGACCGTTGACCAGGGGGCCTCCGCGCAGGGCGTCGTGGGTCACCCACACCCTGCGCCGGACGCCGAAATCGGCCCCGATCTGCAGAGGGACGTCGAGGATGACCCCCGACTCGTCGTCGAGAGCGATTCCGAGAATCGACGCGACCCCGTTCTCCAGGTCGTAGGTGGCAAGGCGCGTCCCCTGGCCGAGGGGAGCCTCGGCCGAGGGCAGCTGGTAGAGGTTGTACCCCTCGAAGAGGAAACCCGACCCGTCGTCTGCTTCTGTCTGCGCGATCGCATCCTCGTTCCAGCCCCAGTCGAGCAGGACCCTGGCCTCCAGCTCGGTGACCCGCACGTCCGGCCCCACCGGCGGCGAGGGCACCTCGAAGAAGCTGTTGTACGCGTCCTGCACGAACTGGTCGCTGAACTTGAGCTTGGAGACGCTGCGCAGGCGGTCGGTGGAGATGCCCCCCAGCAGGGCGACCACGACTTCCTGCGTATCTCCCAGGGCCATCTCGAAAGGCCCGGTATTCAGCACGATGCGCCGGTCGCCCGAGGGCAGTGGGACGCCGTCGTTCCAGCCCTGGGCGGTGGTCGGATCGCCGTCGAGGGTGAAGAAGGTGGCCTCGCCGGTCAGGGGGTTGGTGTAGGGCACCGGGTTGTCGATATCCGGCTGCGGCTGAAAACCGCGCAGCAGGTTGTACCACTGCTGGGTGCCGATGTAGTCTCCAAGTTCCGGGTCGCTGATCGCCGAACCTGCGGCGAAATACACGAACGACGTCATGGGCAGGTTGCGGAACCCGGGCCGCAGTCCAAAGTTGAAGATCGCCTCGGAACTCCCGTCGAGAACGGGGTTCCCATCTTCGTCGAGCAGGGTATCTCCATTGTCGTCCTTGAGATAAACCGGCACCACGGGGCCTTGAAGGAAGTCGTACCCCACCGCCGGCGGCGCCAGCCCGAAGAAGTCGTAGGTGTGATCGTGGTCGGTGGAGTTGTACACGTACCCCAGGCTCAGGCCGACGTCGGCCCCTGCGAAGTCGTCGCCGTAGTCGCCGAGGTCGGGGTCCGACCACTGGGCGAAGTACATATCCTCGATGCGGGCCGTGTCCGGGGTGGCGCTGGCCCCCTTGTAGATGACGGTGTACTTCTTGAAGATCACGTCGCCGAGGGCGTCGGTGCGGGCATAGGCCCAGAACAGCATCTGCACTTCCAGCCCGATCGGATTTGAGCCGTAGAGGGCCTGGGTGGCCCCCTCGTCGAGGTCGTTGACGACGAACCAGGCCACCTGGTCGGCTCCGGCCACCCCGGGTTCGTCGACGTCCGGGTCGTAGGAGCCGTCGCCGTCGTTGTCGTAGTACGGCGCCCCCTTCTCCCAGGGCCACTCGCGCCAGTCGCGCTCGTACTGGGCCCGCAAATCCTCGACGTCGCCGTCGGTCACCGAGCTGAGGCCGACCCCCAGGCCCTCGGAGGCGTCGAGGCGCAGATCAGCCGTCCGGTAATCACGGCGGATCCGGTAGATGCGCACCCCCGGGTCCCCCGGATCCTCGGCCACGCCCCTGCTGAGGATGCGGCCGGGAACGGTGCCGATCGCGTAGGTCTGGCCGCCGACGCGCAACTCCTGGGGATCGCCGTCCCTGACCATGCCTCCCCAGATCAGGCCGTCCTGGAAGATGACCGCCCCCGTGGACCGCGGGAAGGTCACCCCGGAGTTGTCGTTCAGCGGGTTGCGCCCGGACCAGCCGTCGCGTTTGAACCACATGGACATGTTGTTGACGTTGATCAGGGTCTGCTGGCCGGATATGGTCTCGTCCTGGGCGGCCTTGGCCGCCCCGTAGGCCTGAAGGCCGCGGCCTTCCACGGGGTCTGTGGCCCCAAGCAGCGCCCCGGCCGCCACGAAGGTGATGAGCTTCTTCACGGGTCGCTCCCCCTTCCTCGTCTAGAGTCCCAGTTCGACGCCGAAGCGGATCTGGCGCGGGTCGCCGAGAATGTCGCCGCCCTGGGTTGTCCAGTAGTGCTGCCGGTTGGCGAGGTTGATCGCCTCGTACAGCTGCCGGTAAGTCTGGCCGCCGCTGGCTTCGACGATCTGACTGCTCAGATCCGGGTTGGTGAGGAAGCCGTCGTCCTCGGCGTTGCCGGTGCGGCCGTACACGTTGATCACGTTCCGGCGGTTGAAAAGGTTGTACACGTACATGTAGACCTTTGCACCGGTCCCGAAGAGATCGACCTCCTTGTCGACTTTGAAGTCGACCTCGAAGGTCCATGGGGTCGAGGACACGTTGATGCTCTCGGCGGGCTTGCGCGAGCGCGGATCGTCGCCGGCGAGGATGCCGCCTTCCTCCGGGCCGCGCTGGCCGATGGACCCGGTGAAGAGGGTGAAGTTGTGGCCGCTGCTGAACTTCATCAGCAGGTTGGCCCCCAGGTTCTCGAGGATGGCCCCGCCGTCGTTGTCCGCGAAGCGGTAGTCGAGAAAGATGTTGCCCCGGTGCGTCTCGTTGAAGTCCAGCGGCGAGATGATCGTCGGCAGGTTGGTGTTGTTCTCGACCCCGGAAACCGCCGAGTTGATCGACGACCCGGTGCCGCGGGCGTCGGACAGGGTGTAGTTGAGCTCGGTGCGCAGGCGGTTCACGCGGCGCAGCTTGAAGACGAACTCAAGGCCCTTGGTGGTGGCGAAGTCGCCGTTCTGCAGGAAGTTGTAGGCGTTTGCGTCCACCGCTTCGGCCGAGACGTCCTGCCGCTGCAGGTGCAGCTGCCCCTTGACGTCGCGGTAGAAGCCGGTGATGTCGAAGGAGGCGTCCGCGGTGAACTGGCGCTCGAAGCCGATCTCGTACTGGGTGGTGCGGACCGGCTCGATGTCGAAGGCCGTCGGCACGGAGATGAAGTTCTGCCCGCCCAGCTCCAGGGCCAGCCGCGCCCCGCCGGCGAACATGGAGCGCATCGCCGGCATCTGCGAGAAGCGGCCGTACTGGACGTGGAAGACGGTCACGTCCGACACCGGGAACGAGAAGCCGAGCCGCGGGGTGATCTCGTTGAAGGTGCGGGTCTTCGTCATCGAGCCGAGGTCGATTGTGTAGAGCGAATCGTCGCGAGCCGGAGCCCGCGGATCCTTGAAGCGGTAGCTGTCGACGTCGTAGTAGTCCCAGCGCAGCCCGGCGTTCACGATGAGGTCGCGGTACTCGATCTTGTCCTGGAAAAACGCCGAGGCCAGCAGCGGACGGCGCGGCGCCTCCAGGCCGCTCCCCTGGTCCCGGCGCCCGAAGGCGTCGTACCCGAAGTAGTCGGCCCGGCTCGTGTTGCGGACCAGGCTGGCGAAGTCCTCCAGGCTGCCCTCGCCGTCCGGCAGGGTCTCGGCTTTGGCGATGACCGCGTCCAACAGCTCGCCGGCGTCGATCGACCCGTCGTAGTACTCGTCGTAGACCTCATCCAGCTCCGGGTAGCGGTTCTTGATGGCGAAACGGAGCCCGCCCGCGCCGACGCCGTAGCGCCGGGAAGTCCAGCGCTGGAGGTCGAAGCCGACCTTGTACTCGTGGTTGTCGGTCTGGCGCGTCAGGCTGCCGCTGACTCCGTGGTAGCCGTCCTCCTCCTTGCCGTAGCCGGCAGCCAGGTCGCCCGGCCGGGAAAAGGGGAAGCCGTTGAGATCAAGATCCCGCAGCGAGATCCCCTGGGCCGAGTAGGGGATGAAATCGGGGTCGATCCCGGCGACGGCGAGGCTGTCGTTGTAGAGCAGGAAGTCGTCTCTGAAATGCGGGTCGAAGATCTTTCGGTCCTGACTGTAGAGACTGACGTTGACCTCGTAGAACGTCCTGGGATCGAGGAAGTGGATGGCCTTGAGATTGTAAAGACTCGACGCCCGCTCCCACTCGGACAGGCGACCCGTGTTCAGCATGCTGTAGACGGGGGCGAGGTTGCGCTCCCCGTTCGTGGCGGAGTAGAGGCTGGTGAGGCGCAGCTGGAAGGGCTGCAGGTCGACGAGCAGGGTGCCGTTGAAAGTGAGGCGCTCCGAGCCGGTGTGATCGATGTTGCCCGGTTGCAGCCGCAGGTTCACGGTGTCGGGGATGGCGTTGCCATCGTCGTCCTCGCGCCAGTGGATGCGCCCGCCCCGGTCTCCCGAGTCGGCCAGGTTCTCGAACTCGAAGCCCTCCCAATAGGTAGGCACCGAGTCCTGCACCCGGCGCTGCCCCGCCAGGAAAGCCCGGACCCTGTTGCCGGCCACCGGACCGCTCAAGGTGAGGACCTGGCTGGAGTAGCCGTATGAGTAGGTGCCGAAGCGTTCCTCGTATTTCGAAGTGAAATTGTCCGTCTCGGTCAGGAATCCGACCTCCCAGTCGGGGGCGCCGGTGCGCAGTTCCTGCAGGATGATGCCGGCGTTGGCGCCGCCGTACTCGGCGTTGAAGCCCCCGGCCTGCAGCTGGATCTCCTGCAGGGCCTCGTCGATCAGGCTGACCGCTCTGCCGCCGGAAACCGGGTTGCGCACGCTGGTCCCGTCGACGTAGAAGCCGATCTCGTCGGACCGGGAGCCGCGGATGTGCAGCACGCCTTCATCTATCACCACCCCGGGCTGCAGGTTGATCACCGAGCCCAGTCCCCGGCCGGGCAGGATCTCGATGTCTTCGGCATCGACGATGCGCACCGCGTTGGTTGCGTTCTTGTCGATGATGGGGCGCTCCGCCTGGATCACCACCTCCTCGACCTCGATCGCCTCGCTGCCGAGAACGAACTCGAGATCGGTGGTGAGATCGGCGGAGACGCGCACCCCCTCCATGGTGACGGGCCGGTACCCGACGTAGGTGACTCTGAGGGTATAGAGGCCGGGGGCGACGTTGAGGAAGAAGAAGCGCCCCTCGGTATCGGTCTCGGCGCCGGCCTCGGTCTCCACCAGGAGGACGTTGGCATCGGGCAGGGCGTACCCGGTCAGGGCATCGCTCACCGTCCCGGTGATCTTTCCTCCGGCAGCATTCGCCGGGTCAGCTCCGAAAAGGGCGGCGCAGGCGGCCGCCGTCAGCAGACGGAACAAACGGGGGTTCAGCATGGACAACCCTCCTCTCTCGACAGGTCCGGCCGGCCGGGTCTCCGTCCGCGCGGTTCGCTCAGGCCCGAGTGCCGGGGCGGCAGGTCGGGCTGACTTCGCCGCCGGTCGCAACGGCCGTGCCGCCATTGCCGGGGGCCCGAAACAGCCCCCCGGGATACCTTGCTACAAGGTACCACGGCGGCCTTGAGAAACAAAGGTTTTTCGGGGTGTGGCAGACGAACCTGTAAAGCTCGCCGGTTCATGGCCGGAACCGGTGTCCGGTCTCTCCTGCGGCCGGGACCGGGCTGTAATGATCGGGTCGATCAGGCGCCCGGTTCGGGCAGGGGTTCCCGGGCCAGTGGGGTGAAAAGGCCCTCGGCCCTGGTTCTCTGTCTGTCCGCCCTGCCGCGGCCGGATCCAGGGGGATACGGGGACCGGGACTAGGGTCCCCAGGGATAGTGCGAAAACTGCCGGTCCCAGTGGTAGCGTTGGCGGGCTGCGCCCCGGGCCGCGTCCCGGAATCGCTGAAGGGCCTGCCGATCGCCGATCAACCTGTTGAGGTCAATGGCGATCTCGGCCGGCTCGAGGCTTCGGAAGACGATCCCCGCCTTTTCGGCCGCCACGACGCTGGACAGGAACGGCAGGTTGCTCGTGGCCAGGGCGAGTCCCCCCATCATGTACTCGAACAGCTTGTTGGGGGAGGCATAGGTGTTGTTGAGGTTCACCGGCTTGTAGGGGATCACGCCGATGTCGCATTCCCCGATAACCCGCATTCCCCCGTCCCGTGCGAAACGGCCGCTGAACCGCACTGTTCCTCCGAGCCCCTCGGATTCCACAAGCGCCCGCAGCCCTCCCAGCAACGGGCCGTCCCCGGAAACCGTCAGGGTGCCTCCCTCGACTTTCGCGAAAGCCAGAACCAGCTCCTCGAGGCCCCGGTAGGCCTGGAGCCTTCCCTGGTACAGCACGCGCACCGGGTCGCCGGCGGTGCGCCCTTGCCCGTCAGCGGCAAGCGGGGGGCAGTTCATGACCACTGCCGGGGTGCGCGGCAGCCGGTAGGTCTTCTCCAGCAGCTCCGCGATGAATGGATTGACGGTGACGACGCGATCGGCGCGGCCGATCAATTCCCCTTCCATCTTCCCCCAGGCGCGGTTCGCCAGGCTGCCCTCGGAGGCCATTCCAGGCCAGAACTCGTGCGCGTCGTAGAGCAGTTCGCGGGCAGCCCCGGAGTCCTTGAGCCCGACCCCTGCCTCCAGGGTGAGAAGGTCGTTGCAGTGAACGAGGTCGTAGCGCCCGCCGCGAAAGGCCCGGATCATCCGCTGGTTGGCCGCGGCGGTGGTTCGCAGCAGGTGGCGAAAGTTCGCCGACAGCACCGCGGTCCGGAGGAGGGACCGGAGCCCCGAAGGGGAGGTCTGCTCGTGCAGGCTCGAGGCCGCCCCTCCCAGCCGGCGGCCCAAGCGGCCCTGAAGCCGCGAGTGCCAGCGCTTGAGGAAGAATTCGGGAGGGTGGGGAAAGCGCACGATCTTAAGGCCTTCGCGCACCTCTTTTTCGGGGCGGCCCCCCGGATTGGTGCAGCCCACGGTGACCCGGGCCCCGGCATCGCGCAGAGAAGTGCAGGTCTTGAAGACGCGCCCGTCCTCCAGGACCTCGTCGACGACCAGAACCAGCACCTGTGCAGGCGGGCTCATCGGTTACTCCGCACCCCCGTCACCCCAGGAGGAAGGTGATCCCGCGCCCGGGATCAACCGGCCCGGGACGCAACAGCAGGGCGCCGTTCCGGCGGCGCTGCGCCGCGGCCTCGCCGTTTTCCAGCGACACCTCCAGCCCGGACCCGGAGGGAACGGAAAAGGCGAACTCCATCTCCCCGGGGACCGGAACCCCGGCGATTCTGAAGCGGCCGGGACTGAACTCGAGGCTTTTCAGGACCCGCTCCCTGGCCAGCCACCAGCGGCACAGCTGCCGTCCCGTCATGCCCAGGCAGCCTTCGTCCCGGGCTCGGGAGAGAAGATCCCGGTAGAAGGCCTCGAGCCCGGGGATTTCCAGCGGGTCGAGACAGCCGGGGTGGAGGAGGAAGCTGAACATGCCTCCAGCCGCCCTGGCGAGACGGTAGGCCTCGAGGACCTCGGCGGCAGCCGTTTCGGGGTCCGAGGCGTGCAGGAACAGGCCGTCCATGCAGTGCAGTGGCAGCTCGACGAGGTCGCTCCCTTCCGGGAGAGGGAACCAGGGGGCGGCCATGCCGTCGCGAAACCCGGCGCGGTCGGAAAACCCCCGGCTGGCATCGTAGCGCAGGCCCGCTCCGGCCGCCGCGGCGTGGGTGCTGCCGTGGCGGAACATCAGGTAGTGAAAGCGGAGGCCGTCGAGCCTGCTGCGCGCCTGCTGCTCGAGGTTTTCCCGCTGCCGGAGCAGCTCGGCGGCATCGGCGAAGGAGTTCCGGACTCCGTGGAGGCCGATCTCGCAGCCCCTGTCCCGGATCCTGCCGAAGGCCTCGGCGAGCTCGCTTGCCGGGCGCCGGTACACCGGATCAATCGGCCGCGTGCGGCGGTCGTAGTCTCCGCCGAACGGGGCGAAGAACCAGGTCGAAGGAAACCCGAACCCGGCTTCCAGCTCGAGCAGCTCGTCGAAGCTCCAGTAGGGGTCCCGGCCGCCGAGGCCGGCGGCGATGGAGCGCAGCGTCGGGCCGGGGTTCTCCCGCCGCACCGCCGAACGCGCCAGCTCGTACAGCACCCGCTTGCCCGTCCACTTCCTGACGGCGTCGACGTCGTGGCTGAGGAACAGGGCCATCGGTGCGGCGGCCGGCCAGCGCGGGATGGAGAGCAGGGGAAGCCCCGCCCTGTCGCAGACGCGGCGCACGGCATTGGCGACCAGGTTGAAGTGAAAGGATGCGGCGGGGGTGCGGCAGGTTTCGGGGTGGGCGGGGTTGTGGCGGCCGTGGACGTCGGTTCCGGTCCCCGCTTCGAAAGCGCCGCTGAGCAGCTGGTGCGATTCCGAGACCAGATCCGCGGTGAAAACCACCACTTCCGCCGCACCGAGCCGGCCCTCCAGGGCCAGGGTCCGCCCGTGTTCGGTCTGCGCGAAAGGCCGGAAACCCGGGATTTCCGGCGCTTCCACAGGTGTGAACAGGGGAACGGTGGCCCCGTCGAGCCGGTAGGCGTCCGCAGCGCCGCAGGAGGAGGGACCGGCCGGCGGCAGGGCGGGGATGGCGACCAGGCCGCGGCAGGTCTCCGCATGGGAGCGCAGGGAATCTGAAGAGCAGTCGCCGTACACCAGAGCAGCGGGGGCCTGGCCCGGGGCCGTGGCAACCGCAATGCCGGAATGAACGGGAAAGTTGCGGCGGAAAAGGGATACCGCCTCCTCGAAACTGCGGTTGCCGACTGCGGGAGAGGCTGCGATCAGGTCGAGCATCTACTGTCCGGTCCGGTCAATATCCGCCATTCTGCGGCCGATTCCTGCGGATCGCCGGGCGGCATTCGCTCGCCGTACACCCCGGTGTCCCCGCCCAGTTCCACGCCGACCGGAGGCCTCGCGGGCCGGGCCTCGGCAATCCGTTTGCGGACAGACACAGGGCCTCAGGATGTCAGAATGTCGACGATTTTCCGCGCCGAGGTGCCGTCGCCGTAGGCGTCGATGCTCCCGGCCGGGGCCTGGCGTTCGAAGCTTTCGACCGCCCCGAGAATCGCCTCCCTGTCGGCGCCGGCCAGGCGGTTCCACCCGGCCTCGACCGTCTCCGTCCACTCGGTTTCGTCGCGCAGGGTGACGCAGGGGGTGCGGCAGAACCAGGCCTCCTTCTGCATGCCCCCTGAGTCGGTGAGAACCGCCCTGGCGTTTTTCTGCAGCAGCACCATGTCGAAGTAGGAGACCGGGTCGGCGAGGCGGACCGAGGGAGCCATTTTCAGTCCCAGTACCTCGACCGCCTTGCGGGTGCGCGGGTGCAGAGGCAGAAACACGGGACTGCCGAGATCCCCCAGGGCGGCGAAGATCTCCCGCAGGCGTTCGGGGGAGTCGGTGTTTTCCGCCCGGTGAAGGGTCGCCAGGAAATACTCCCCCCGGCGCAGGCCCTGATCGGCGAGCACGGTGGAGCGTTTCTCCGCCAGGTCCGCGAACAGAAGGTGGACGTCGAGCATCACGTCCCCGGAGTGGAAGACACCCCGGCGGATTCCCTCGTCGGCGAGATTCCGCACCGCGGCAGGAGTCGGGCAGAAAAGCCAGCGCGAAAGCCGGTCGGTCAGCTCCCGGTTGACCTCCTCCGGCATGCGCCGGTTGAAGCTTCTCAGCCCCGCCTCAACGTGGGCAACGGGGATGTGCAGCTTGGCCGCGGTCAGGGCGCCGGCCAGGGTCGAGTTCGTGTCGCCGTATACCAGCAGCAGGTCGGGCCGTTCCCCGAGCAGTACCGGCTCGAGGGCGATCATCATGCGGCCGGTCTGCTCTCCGTGGGAACCGGAGCCGATGCCGAGGTTGCAGGCCGGCTCGGGTATGCCGAGGTCGGAGAAGAAGATCGCCGACATCCCCCGGTCGTAATGCTGGCCGGTATGGATGAGCAGCTCGCGGTCGCCGGGTCGGGCGGCGAGAAGGCGGGAAACCGCGGCGGCTTTCACGAACTGGGGGCGGGCGCCGATGACGGTGGCGATTTTCATCTGAAAGAGTGCGTGTTCATCCAGCTGCGAAACGCCGGGGATTTTGAAGCGCCGGCTGCCGGTTTCCCGTGGAATGGCAGGGGGGTCTGTCCCCGGGGGGCTGAATGGCGAAACCCGTCAAGGGGAGGCATGGAGTCAGGGGGCCCGCAAATTACGCCACGGGGTGACCGTCGGGACCCGCTTGAACCCGGGAAGGACCGCGATGCCGAGCACCGCTGCCGGTCCACCCACAAAGGCGCCGTCCAGACTGGAAAATCTGTCTCAAGTATATGGAAAAAGAGGGAGTTACGCTAAACCGCCCAGGGGGCGCGCAGAAGTTGCCGCCAAGGCCCGCCAGGCCGTAGGCGCAATGGATGGAAGTATCAGTATGTATTAGCCCTTAGGGTGGACATCCGGCTTCGGGGTGAGTAACTTTCCGAAATCTGGACAGCATGGTTAACCGCCGGAATCGAAATGGCCTACCGACTGATCCGCGGCGAGGGAGTGCCTGCCGGGGTGCGCCGAATTGCCCGCGAGCAGCTCCAGGCCGCCGTCGCCCACCTGCGCAGCCGCACCGGCTCGCGTGACGAGCAGGTCCACGAAGCCCGCAAGTGCATGAAGCGCCTGCGCGCCCTGGCGCGCCTGGTACGCACAGGGTTGGGCAATGAGGCGTACCGGCGCGAGAACGCCTGTTTTCGCGCCGTCGCCGCTCAGCTTTCCGCGATCCGGGATGCCGCTGCCCTCGTGGAGACGTTCGACGCCCTCATGGCCCGGCTGGGGAAGCGGCAACCCCCCGACAGCTTCGCCGCCGTTCGCTCCCGCCTGGTAGAAGGCCGCCAGCTCGCCCATCGATCCGGGGGCGTTACCCCTCTCGCGGTGGAAACGGCAGTCGAGGCGCTCGAGGAAGCGGACCGCCGCGCCTCGGAATGGCCCCTCCGCGACGGCTGGAAAGGGCTCGAAGCCGGCCTCCGGCGAATCTATGCGCAGGGGTGTGCCGAGTTCGGGGAGGCTCTTCGCCTGCCCACCGACGAGGCTCTCCACGAATGGCGCAAGCGTGTCAAGTACCTCTGGTATCACCACCAGATCCTCAGATCGATCTGGCCGGAGCAGATGGCGACAGCCATCGCTCAGGCGGACGCCCTCGGGGAGATGCTGGGAGACGATCACGACCTCTCCGTCCTGTCGGCCACCCTTGGTGAGCTGCTTCCCGGCACGGAGAACCCGGGCATCCTGGCCGAGCTCGACAGGGCTATCGCCGAGCGCCGGCAATGCCTGCAGACCGGGTCGATGCGGCTCGCCCGCAGGATCTACGCGGAGAAACCGGGGGCCTTCTGCCGCCGCCTGCGCAGCTACTGGCAGGCCTGGGAGCAGGAGGGCAGCAACCTGGAACCGGCATCTGCGGCCTGAAAGAATGACCTCTCCTGCCATTCCCGCAGCCAAACCCCGGGCGGAGGACCGCCCCGGGGAGATCCTGTATGCGGCCGGGGTCAGGGAAAGGGTCGCCCGGCGCGGACGTATCGGACGGCGCCTCGTTCTCAGCTTCGTGCTCCTGGCGATGGTCGTCGTCGGCGGCAGCGGCTGGGTCCTGTACGAGCGCGCCCTCGACAGCCTCGAGCGGCAGATGGGGAATCACCTCGTCGCCGAAGTCGAGCTGATCGCTTCGGGGATCAACGGGGAAACCGTCATGATGCTGCGTCCCGGGTACGAGGCTTCCGGCTTCTACCGCAACTCGACGAACCGGCTGCGCCGCGCCCGTGAGATGGTCGGGGCGCGCAGGATCTACGTCTTCGACCGCGACGGCCGCAGCCTTCTCGACACCGAGCCCGGGATCGCCATAGGCCGCGAGTACCCCAGGCTGAAGTACCGCGACCGCATGGAGGTGGAGAGACTCTGGGAGGGAGAGGCGGCTCACACTCTGCTGTTCACCGATGAAGCCGGGCTCGACTACATGACCGGGTACGCCCCGGTCTTCCACGACGGCGAGGTCGTCGCCGGGGTCGCCGTCGACATCGGACCGGGGTACACCAAGGCCGTGCACCGCTTCAGGCAGTCCGTCTACCTGTTCGCCGGTTTGAGCGCGCTCCTGACCCTGGTGGTGGCGCTGCTGCTGGGACGAACCCTGACGCGGCCGATCCAGAGGCTGGTTACCGCTGCCCGCGAGATCGGGGGCGGAAACCTGGAGAATGCCGTCGACACCTCGGGGCGCGACGAGATCGGCTACCTCGGGGAGACGATGGAGGAGATGCGCCTCAAGCTGCTGGCCAGGGACGCGCAGCTGCGCCAGATGCTGAGCGGAGTCGCCCACGAGATCCGCAACCCGCTGGGCGGTATCGAGATCTACGCAGGCCTGATCGCCGACGACCTGCCGGAGGAGGATTCCCGCAAGCAGCACATAGAGAAGGTGATCGCCGAGGTCGGGAACCTCGACAGGGTGATCGCCGATTTCCTCGCCTTCTCGAGGCAGGCTCCACCGGACCCGGAAAGCGTCGAGGTGGCGAGGCTCGTCGAAGACGCCGCCTTTCTGCTGTCGCCGGAGATGGAGCGCGCCCGGGTGGAATACGACCAGCAGATTCCCCCGGAGCTGGCTGTCTTCGCCGATCCCGAGCAGGTCAAGCGGGCTTTCGTCAACCTGATGAAGAACGGGGTCCAGGCGATGGCAGGCACGGGAGGGCGGTTGTCGGTACGCGCCGAGGCAGGCGACGCGGGGGTCTCGGTCGAGATCGAGGATACCGGTCCGGGGATCCCCAGCCAGGTTCAGGCGCGCCTGTTCGAGCCTTTCTTCACTACCAGGGAGAAGGGGTCCGGCCTGGGAATGGCGATCGCCCGGCAGGCGGTGGAGCAAAACCGCGGCCGCATCGACATCGCCAGCGAACCCGGCAGGGGCACCACGGTGACCCTCCATCTTCCCGCCGGCCGAAGCGCCCGGCGGAGCAGGCTGGTGCAGGCGTGAGCCGGATACTGATCGTCGACGACAACGAGACCATGCGCTCCGGCATCGCCCTGGTGGTCGAGCGCATGGGATGCGACGCGGTCAAGGCAGCCAGCGGGGCCGAAGCCCTGTTGATACTGGCGCGGCAGGCGGCTTTCGACTTGGTGATCACCGACTTCAGGATGGCGGAAATGGACGGGCTGCAGCTCCTCGAGGCGGTCAGAAGGGATTTCGCCGACACCGACGTCATCATCATAACCGCTCACGGCACCATCGAGATCGCGGTGCGCGCCATGCAGATCGGCGCAGTCGATTTCATCACCAAGCCGTTTCCCATGGAAGCGCTGCGGCTCAAGGTGCAGCGGGTTCTGGACCACCGCGCCGACCGCCGCGAGCGCGACAGGCTCGGGGAGGAGAACGAGTACCTGCGCGAGGAGATCGAGGATCGCTACGGCGAAATCGTCGGGCGGTCGCGGCAGATCGCCGAGGTCCTGGCGAGAGTGGAAAAGGTGGCCGCCATCGATTCCTCCGTGTTGATTTACGGGGAGAGCGGGACGGGGAAGGAGCTGGTAGCCCGGGCGATCCACAACCTCAGCCCGCGCCGCACCGGCCCCTTCGTCAAGGTCAACTGCGGGGCCCTTCCGGTGAACCTGGTCGAGAGCGAGCTGTTCGGACACGAGAAGGGGGCGTTCACCGGAGCCCTGAAGATGAAGAAGGGGAAGTTCGAGCTGGCCTCCGGGGGCACCATCTTTCTCGACGAGATCGGCGACATCCCCCTCGAAACCCAGGTGAACCTGCTGCGGGTGCTGCAGGAGAAGGAGTTCGACCGGGTCGGGGGGGAGCGCACCATCAGCGCCGACGTGCGCGTCGTCGCCGCCACCAACCAGGCCCTCAAGGAGAGGGTCGCCGACGGCAGCTTCCGCGAGGACCTGTTCTACCGGCTCGAGGTGATCCCCATGCACCTGGCCCCGTTGAGGGAGCGCCGCGACGACATTCCCCTTCTGGTCGATCACTTCCTCCGCAAGAAATGCCGGGAAATGAACCTGCCCCTCAGGCGTCTGTCAGGGGAAGCGGTCGAGTTCCTCTGCCGTTATCCGTGGCCCGGGAACGTTCGCGAGCTGGAGAACGTCATCGAGCGCACGGTGGTCCTGGTCGACCGCGAGGAGATCGGCCCCGGGGATCTGCCGCTCGCCGATGCGGCCGACGAACCCGGCGGGGACGGGGAACCGACGCCGGCGAGCAAGCTCGCCCTCAACGATCAGCTGGAATCGCTGGAGAGAGACCTGATCTGCCGGGCGATGGAGGAAGCGAACGGGGTCAAGACCCAGGCGGCGGAGCTGCTGGGGGTGAAAACGAGTGCTCTCTACTACAAGCTGGAAAAGTATGGCATGGCGTAGACTTCTCGGGGCAGCCGTGGCCTCGCTCGGGGCGCCGGCCATGGGCGAGGAGCCCGAGGCCTGGGACCTCGATGCCCTCAGGCTGGAGCGGGAAAACCTCGGGGTGATCCGGGAGCGGCTCCACGAGTCGCGGCACCAGTTCGCCCGAACCGCCGGAAACCTCTCTGCCGTCATCGACAGCCTGAAGCGGGCAGCCCCCAGGTCGGAGGAGATGCGCAAGGCGCTCATCGAGTCGATGGAAATCGAGCGCCGACTCGACGAGGTCGACCAGCGCATCGAACAGGCGGGCGCGGCAGCGGATTCCCTTCGCCAGCGTCTGCGCCTTGCCTACGACTGGGAGATCAGCCGCCTCTTCGGTGCCCTGTCGAAAGCGATGGACAAGGGACTCCTGATGCAGATGATGATCCTGTGGGAGGAACGCCGGAAGCTGGGGTACGACGTCATCGAGCCGGAGCTGGGCCGCTATCCCGTCGACATGACCATCGCCGCCAGCGACGGACCGGACGAGATCCGGCAGAAGCTGGTGCTGCTGGAAGACCGTCTGAGCCTTCTGCGAGAGGAAGCCCGCAAGATGGAGGGGCGGATCCGGTGGCTCGAAGACCAGGGCCGCATGGAGCGGAAGCTGTGGTCGCTGGCACGCCAGTTCCACCTGCAGATGAGTGCCGTCGGGGAGATTCCCGGCAGTGCTTCCGTGGAGTCACCGGGCCAGGGAACTTCTGCCGTGAACTTCACCGGAGATGGCGGGCAGCCCCCCCGGGACGATCCCCGGAACACCGGCGGGGGCCTCGTCGAGGTCGGCAGCGGTGAAGGGATGGTCGCCGTGGTCGCCCCCCGCGGTTTCATGCTCGAGCTGCACAAGCTGCGCGCCAGGCAGCAGGAGCTGAAGGAGATGGAAGCGGTGCTCCAGGAGCGCATAGGGGCCTTTCGCGACCACCTCGCGGTCCACCTGCAGGAACTCCAGCAGCAAGGCCGGTAACCGTCGGCGCGGGGATTTCCCTCCCGGAGCGGGGACTTGCCCGTCTCCGGCCTCCATCACTTCGATTTCACCTCGTTTCCCGGCCAGCCTCCGTTGGCCCCGGGCCGCGGCAGCTCGATGGCCTCGCCGCGGCCGGCGCCCAGGGCGCGTTTCAGGGCGTCGTGGGCGATCCACGGGTCGACCCCGTCCCCGCACGTGAACAGATCGATCGCCGCGTACCCGAACTCCGGCCAGGTGTGAATGGCCAGGTGGCTCTCGCGAATCGCCACCACCCCGGACACCCCGCAGGGAGAGAAGCGGTGAAAGGTCGAACCGACGACCGCGGCCCCGGCTTCCCGGGCGGCGGCGATCATGCTCGCGGCGATCAGCTTCTCGTCGTCGAGAACCTCGCGCGGACAGTCGTAGAGATCGATCAGCACCTGCCGGCCCAGCCGGCTCCCCGGCTGGAGGCGGTTGTCCCTGCCCCGGGCCCGGAAGGGTTCGGCTCCGGGAAGCCCACGGTCGTCACTCATAGCGCAAGGCGTCGATCGGGTTTAGCAGCGCCGCCTGGCGCGCCGGGTAGTAGCCGAAGGTGATCCCGACCCCGGCGGCGACGCCGAAGGAGAGAGCGATGGTCCAGAAATGGACGATGGTCTTCCAGTGCGCGTAGAGGGTGATGAGCTCGGTAAGAGAATACCCCAGGATCACCCCGAGAACCCCCCCGATCAGGCTGACGGCGACCGCCTCGACGAGGAACTGGGCCATCACGTCCCTGCGCCGGGCCCCGAGGGCGCGGCGGATGCCGATCTCCCGGGTCCGCTCCAGCACGGAGGCCAGCATGATGTTCATGATGCCGATGCCGCCCACGACGAGGGAGATGCCGGCGATGCAGCCCATGACGATGTTGAAGATTCTCTGGGTGCTCTGGCTGTGGCGCAGCAGCTCCTCGGGGATGGCGATCTTGAAATCGTCGACGCCGCGGTGGCGGCGGTGCAGGATCGAGCGGATGATGTTGGCCGCTTCCTGCAGCTTCTCCGACCCGGGGACCTTGATGGTGATCTGGGTGAGCTCGGCCTGGTCGGCCTCCCACTTGAAGCGCTTGAGCAGGGTGGTCAGCGGCACGTAGATGTCCTCGTCGGTGTTCCGCACCTCGAGGACGCCGCCGATCTTGCCGCTTGCCGCTCCCTTGTCCTCGAGCACCCCGACCACGGTGAACCACTGGTCGTGCAGCTTCACCTGCCTGCCGATCGCCTCCTCGAAAAGGAACAGGGCCCGCTTGGCGTCGCTGCCGAGGACGCAGACCCGCCGGGCATCCCGCAGATCCTCGTCGCTGAGATAGACCCCCCGGCCCAGGCGGGCGTCGAGGACGCGGATGTACTCGGGGGTGGCCCCGACCAGCATGGTCTGGAACGGGGTGCTGCCGGCGCGCGCCTTGACCTTGATTTCCCTCAGGGGGGCGACGATCTCGGCGAGCGGGCAGATCTCGGCGAGCGCCTCCGCGTCCTGGCGGCTGAGCCCCCGGGAGAGATTCTGCCCTGCCCTGGCTTCCCCTCCCTCCCCTTCCTCATCGCTTTCGGGGCTCCAGTGCTGGACGATGATGTTGTCGATCCCCATCTGACGGATCTGGCCGAGAGCCTCCTGCCTCGCCCCCTCGCCGATCGACAGCATGGCGATGACCGCGGCGACGCCGAAGATGATTCCCAGCATGGTCAGGCAGGTGCGCAGCTTGTGCGCGGCCAGTCCGGCCGCGGAGAGTCCCAGGGTTTCCCGCAAATCCATCGGCGCCGGCAGGTGGTTATTCGGCGGTCAGGGCGGCGGGGGTCACCGCCTCGCCGGGCATGCCGCCGAGGTGCTCGAGCATCAGGGTCGGGTCGCGCAGGGCGACGCGGTCCCCGGCTCCCAGGCCCTCCTCGACGATGACGTAGTCGTCGTTGCGCTTTCCCAGGACGACCCTGCGCTCCTCGGTGCCTCCGCCCCGCACCCGGTAGACGAGGGTCTCGCCCCCTTTTTCAAAGACCGCGTCGAGCGGGATGTAGAGTGGAAAGCCGGGGTGTTCCTCCGCCTCGGGGGGCGGGCTGACCTCGAGGGAATCCCCGTCGGCCCGCGGCTCCGGAACCGTTTCGATCACCACCACCGAGGAGGCGGACATTCCCGGCTTCAGACGCCGGTCCTCCTCCTCGATGCCGATGACCACGTCGAAGACCTTGACGTTCTTGTCCCCCTCCTTCTCGTGGCCCAGGGAGGCGATGCTGGTGATCGAGCCGGGAAAGGTGGGACCGGGCAGGGCGTCGAGCTCGATGGTCGTCCGCTGCCCGACCTCGAGTTTGTCGACGTCGACCTCGTTGACCCAGGTCTTGACCTGCATTGCAGCCAGATCGGGAAGCGTCACGAGGGTGGCGCCGCCCCAGGGCTCGTCGCCGACGCGGATCTTCTCGGGGCGGGAGCCCTTCCAGATCTTCTCGTACACGACGAGTCCCGGTTTGTCGGCATGGACCGACAGGCTCTCGAGGTCCTTTTCCGCCTTGTCGAGGCCCCGTTCCTTCTGGGCGACGTCGAGCTCCTGCTTCTTCTTCTCCGCCTGGTCGACGATCCGCTGCGCCTCGAGTTTCCTGCCCGCCTGCTCGAGGGCGAGTTCGGACTGTCTCACCTGGAGGCGGGTCTCCTCTTTGTCGATCAGCGACTCGAATTCCATCTTCTTCAGCTTCAGCTGCGCCAGCCTGAGCTCCGCCTCCTTGTTGTGGATGTCCGACTCCTGGCGCCCGATTTCGACCTTCTGGTTGGCTATCGTCTTCTCGAGCTCCGCCCTGCTCGCCTCGAGCTCCTGCCGCGCCTCGGTCACCCTCTTGACGAACTCCGCCTTGTCGAACTCGATGACGAGATCTCCGATCTCGACGGTTTCCCCCTCGGGAAAAAGCTTGGTGATCTTGAGCTGGCCGCGCACCTGGGGGGCGTTGATCTGCTCGGCGTTCACCGCTTCGAGCTCGCCGTTGGAGAGCGACAGGGTAATGTGGAACTCCCCCTGACTGACGGGGAACGAGGCAACTTCCGGGGACGCTTCCGGCATCAGCACCCGGAAACCGGCGACCATGCCCGCGACCAGAACGACGGCAGCGGCGCCGATGAGCCTGCGCCGGTGCAGCCGGGACGCGCCCCCGGTGGGGGGAGAGGAGGAAGCGGTCATGGCGGCAAAGGTACCGAGGAGGCGTGGAGGGCGACAACGTCACCGGCTTCCAGGCCGGACTCGATGGCGACCTCGGTGCCGTTGTGGGGGCCGGCGGTCACCTCTACCGGGGTGAACCCGCCTGCCCCGGATCGCCAGACGATGGCGCGCTCCTCCTCCAGGCGGACCGCCGACAGCGGCACCCGCACCACGTCGGGGATCGATTGCAGGACGATCTCGACAGCGGCCGACATCCCCGGGTAGAGGCGGTCGTCCTGCTCCTCGATGTCGACGACCATCTCGAAGACGTGCACGTTGGGGGCGTCCTCGACCTCGCCGGCCATCGGCGCCACCGCCGCCACCTCGCCGTGGAACACCGGGCCGGGGAACGCCTCGAGCCGGATCAGCGCCTCCTGCCCCGGCTTCACCCTGGTGACGTCCATCTCGCCGATCTGCGACACCACCTGCATCGCCCTGAGGTCGGGAAGACTCAGAAGCGACGTCCCGCCCCAGACGACGTCCCCCTCGGTCACCTTGCCGCTGCGGCCGGTCCCCCTCTTCCGGATGGTTTCGTAGACGACGATGCCCGGGCGCCGGGCGTACACGGTCAGCCGGTCGAAGTCCTTCCTCGCCTTGTCGTAACGCTTCTCGTGGTGGGATACCTTCAGGTCGAAGTTGGCGCGCTCGACGCGGTTGACGATCCGGCGCGCCTCGAGGTTCTCGCGCGCCTCGGCGACCGCCCGTTCCGCCTTGGCGAGTTCGATCTTCCGCTCCTCGCGGACGATCGGGGAGGCGTACTCGCTGCGCTGCAGGCTGATACGCGCCAGCTCCAGGGCGGCCCCGGACTTCTCTATCTGTACCGCCAGCTCCGCGAGGACCTGCTCCTGGTTGGCCAGTCCCTTTTCCCGGTCCGCCAGGGCTTTCTCCAGCTCTCCGGCCTCGTTCTTGACCTCGGCCTCGAGCTCGCTGCGGTCGAAGGTGAGGATGAGGTCGCCGATCTCGACTTTCTCTCCCTCGGGCCAGAGGTAGGTGATCTTCAACCTCCCGCGCACCTCCGGGGCGAGGATCTTCTCGTCCTTGCGGGCGCGGATCTCACCCGCCTCGAAGTGCGAAACGCGGAACTCCCCCCTGCCGACGACGAAGGTCTCTGCGGCTTCGCCCTTCCCGGTGCCGGTGCCGGACAGGGCGAGCACGCCGGCGGTTGCCGCGACGGCGACAGCGGCCGCGGCAACCAGCTTTCCCCGCCGGCCTGGCAGAAGCCGGTTCATCCTCCCGGCCCGGCGGCGCCGTCGCTCTCGACCAGGCCGTCCCGGAAGCGGACGACGCGGCGGCCGTAGGCGGCGACGTGCTCCTCGTGGGTGACGACGACGATGGTGTGGCCGTTGCCGTGAAGCCTCTGGAAGAGGGACATGATCTCGGTCCCGGTGCGGGTGTCGAGGGCGCCGGTCGGCTCGTCTGCGAGGATGATCGAGGGCTCGTTGGCCAGGGCCCTGGCGATGGCGACCCGCTGTTTCTGACCCCCGGACAGCTCGTTGGGCCGGTGGTGCATGCGGTCTTTCAGCCCAACGGAGGCGAGCGCTTCCTCTGCCCGCTCACGCCGGGCGGGCTGTCCGAGCCCGGCGTAGACCAGGGGCAGCTCGACGTTGCGCAGGGCGTCGGCCCGGGGCAGCAGGTTGAAGGTCTGGAAGACGAAGCCGATCTCCCGGTTGCGGACGCGGGCGAGGTCGTCGTCCTCCATCTCGCTGACGCGCTGCCCGTTGAGCTCGTAAGTGCCGGCGGTGGGAACGTCGAGGCAGCCGATGATGTTCATCAGGGTCGATTTGCCCGAGCCGGAGGGGCCCATCACGGCGACGTACTCGTTGCGCTCGAGGGTCAGGGACACTCCGCGCAGGGCATGCACCTGCACCGCCCCCATGTCGTAGGTCTTCTCCACCCCTTCGATGCGAATCAGTGCCGGCACCAGGATCGCTCATCGACGGCTTCCTGCCCGTTCGAATGCATGTCCACCGGGAATGTAGATATCCGGTATGGGCGGGGAAACGGGTGAACGGATGAGTGAAAGCCGGGATCGCCGGTGAGGCCCGGTGGTCCAGCCTGGCGGAAACCGTCAGGGTAACGGACTTCCAGCGGTCCACCCGCAGTTTCCGCGTAGTCGCATTCCGGTCACGGGAGCCAGCACGGCGCCTGCATTCTTTGCTCGACCGGCTCCCGGGTCAGGGATAGAGCGCCCGCAGGGCCAGCGCCGTCGCCCCGGCAAATACAAGGCAGGTTGCGGCGATGAAGAGGCAGGTGCGGGGAAGGTCGCCCGGGCGTCCGCCCTCGGGGTCTTCCGGGCAACCGAGCCAGAGATCGGTGATCCGCTCCCCTCCCTGCCAGATCGGTCCGGCGAGGCGGCATTGCAAGGCTCCCGCGGCCGCGGCTTCGCTCCAGCCGGAGTTGGGGCCGGGAACGAGCCGGTGCTGGCGCCAGCCCGCAACCAGGGCCTTGCGGGCCGAGCAGCCCGGCAGCAGCGCCGCGGCCAGGACCATCAGCGCGTAGGTGAGACGGGCAGGCACCGAGTTGAACAGGTCGTCGAGGCGGGCCCCGCACCAGCCGAAGCGGAGGTAGCGCGGGGTCCGGTTGCCGACCATCGAATCCATGGTGCTGATCACCTTGAAGAGCGCGATCCCCGGAAGTCCCAGCAGGGCGTACCAGAAAAGCGGCGAGACGAAGCCGTCCACGGCGTTTTCCGCGAGGCTTTCCATGCCTGCCCGGCGGCAGGCCGCCGCGTCCATCGGGGCGGTATCGCGGGCGACCAGCATGGCGGTTGCCCGCCGCGCCGCAACCAGGTCCCCGGCGCCGGCGGCGCGGTCGATGGCCAGGCCGTGCCGGAACAGGTCGCGCAGGGCGAGCAGGCTGTACAGCATGAAGAGGTGAAACACCGACGCGAGGAGGGGGGACAGGTGCCCTAGCGCCAGGGCCGCGACGCTGACCAGCCCCGCGCAGAGGCAGCCCAGGACGGCGAAGAGCAGGCAGCCTCCGAGGTGTCCGTCCAGTCCCAGGAGACGCAGCGCCGCTTCGATCCGCGACAGGGCCGCCCCGGCCAGGCGGACCGGGTGCAGGGGGTAGACGGGGTCGCCGATCAGCCCGTCCAGGGCCACTGCGCCCAGCAGGAGCAGCGGGTCGGGCGCCAGGGATTCCAGGCTCAGCTGCCAGCCGGAAGAATAGGTGTCGAACACCGCTGTCGGCCCGATGCGCTCGACCGGCGCAGCGAATGGTTCCCCGTGGCCGGGGACCTGATTTGAGCCCGGGGGAGCAAGTTGGCGTGGGCAGGATTCACGGTGATTGGCCGCCGGGGGACTGGTCCCATTTGCGACGCCATCCCAGTGCCACGGCGTCCGCCACCGCCCGCGAGGGCTCGCCGGCATCGACCGTCAGCTGCTCCCAGCAGCTCTGCCAGGACTCGGGCCGGGCGGCCAGGCAGGAGGCCAGGGCGGCCGCCTGCTGGCGCAGCACGGGGGCGGCCTGGTCGGGGGCGAGCACCCCGTGGCGCACGCGGTCGCAGACCGCTGCGAAACCGTAGGCCGCGGCGACCGCCTGCGGTTCGCGCAGGACCGCCTCCCGGTTCTGCTCGAACAGGAGGAATGCCTCCTCGTCGAGACGCTCCTTCAGCGCCGCCGCCAGGCCTGTTTCGTCGAGGCCGAACCGCCGCAGGGCATAGGCAATGCTGCGGGTGTGGGACGGCTCCAGCCCGTTCTGCAAGCGCAGGGCCTCCCTGGTTGCCCGCAGGACGCAGCGGCCGATCAGCTCGCCGAGCCTGGAGTGGTGGCCGGTGTTGGTCCTGGGTCTACGGTCGTCGAGCGGGGCGGCGATGCCGTACTGGTCGGTGCCCGTGCCGGTCGCAAGGTCGGGGGAAAAGCGGCTGGAGACCGCCAGCTCCTGCAGGGCGGCCGACTTGGCCTCGGTGAGGGTGATCGCCGCCCGGGCAAGGGCCGCCGGGGTCAGCGGCCAGTCGATCAGCAGCAGCACGTTGATCGTGCCGGCGTGGGGATCGACCTCGCTCCAGCCCTCCTCCCCTTCGTGCCAGCGGGCCGGATCGCCGGCGCGCCCGGCATTCCCTTCGACCCCGGCGGTAACCGCCGCCCGCACCTGCAGGCCGGCGAACTCCTCGCTCGCCAGGGAGGCGCAGTTCATGTTGGCCGCGGTCCCCATCAGGGCAACCGCTTCGGGATCCAGTCCGAGTTCCGCGCAGGCGGCGCGGTGGTACCCGGCCTCGCCGAGCTGCTTGAGAAGCAGGAAGCGCGACTGGTGGCCGCGGCCTTCGCAGCTCTGGTGGTTGACGAGGTAGCGCAGGTCCTCGCGCTGGCCGCCGCCATGGGCCGAGGTGCACAGCACCCGGTGCGGCTGCAGGAGCTCGACGATGAGGAAGCGGCCGCGGCGGCGGACGGCGTACCCGCTTTCACAGGCGAGGGTCTCGTCCATTTCTCAAAACCTTTCCTCGAAGTTCCCGGCCCCGGCAATCCCGGTCTTGCATATCGGCTTTCCGGTCATCCGGCAGGCCCTTCCCACCGCTCCCATCCCGAAACCTCGCGGGTGCACTCGAAATACCGGGGATGCAGGATTTCGGCGAGGATTTCCGCCGACTCCACGAGGCGCGGCCCCGGGCGGTTGAAGAACTGGTTGCCGTCGGTGAGGAACACCCGCCCCTCCTGCACCGCCCGCAACCGCGGCCACCCCGGCTGCCGGGTCAGCGCGGGGAGTTCGCTCCGGGAGCGGGGGATGTCGAAGCCGCACGGCATCAGCACGATGCAGTCCGGCTGCGCCTCTTCGAGGGCCTCCCACGACAGCCAGGGGGAATGCCCTCCCGCGGCGGCGAAGAGGTGCCGGCCTCCAGCAATCTCCACCAGCTCGGGAACCCAGTTGCCCGCCGCCATCAGCGGCTCGAACCACTCGATGCAGGCGACCCGCGGGCGGTCGTCAATGCAGGGGGTGCGGGAGGCGATCGATTCGAGACGGTCCCGCAGTCCGGACGCCAGGGCGCGGCCCCGGTCCTCGACTTCGAGGGCCGCGGCGACCCGTTCGATATCGTCCCAGACATCGGCGAGGCGGTTGGGCTCCAGGGAAAGAATGGCCGGCCGGGAGCGCACCAGCTGGCAGGCCGCCTTCTCGACCTCCTCGAGGCTGACGGCGCAGACCTCGCACTGCGACTGCGTCACGAGCAGATCCGGTTCCAGCTCGTCGAGCAGGCCGGCGTCCACCCGGTACACGGAGACCGCCTCCTGGAGTATCGCCTTGACCCGCTGATCGATCTGGTACGAGGTGCCGTCCGGGTCGAACTTGGGCGCCGTGCATGCCGGCAGGTCTCCGACCCCCGGAGGGTAGTCGCACTCGTGGGAGCGGCCGACCAGGCGCTCCCCGCAGCCGAGGGCGCAGATGATCTCGGTGCTGCTCGGCAGCAGGGAGACGACGCGGTTCATCGATCCCCGCTTCCTTCGAGCGGGGGCTCGCCGCTATCGGCAAGGTGATGTTTCAGGCAGCCGACCACCTCGTGAAGAGTGGCGCAGACCCGGGGTTCCGCCCCGGTCCGGAGGCGCCAGGCGGTAGCGCCCCCGTCCTGGAGAAGCTCGACGCGAATCCGGGCATTCTCAGCGGTGTCGACGCGGAAGCCGGCCCGCTCCAGGGCGCGCGCCGTCCACAGGGCATGGAGCCCTTCTCCCTCCAGGCCGACCACCCCTTCCGGCTCCTGTTCCAGCTGGAAGGAACCGGTCGCGGTATTGAACTCGACGCCGGCGAAGGTCCGCTGGAAGGCTCCGCTAAGCACCAGGTCCTCCGGGGCCCCGGTCTGCAGGGGGCCGCCCGGCGGCAGCAGCCAGAGGCGGTCGGCGCAGCGCAGGGCCAGGTCGAGGTCGTGGGTGGACAGCAGCACGGCGCGGCCGCCGGCCCCGGCCAGGTCTCTCAGCAACCGCAGGATTTCGACCCGCCGGGGCAGGTCGAGAAAGGCGGTGGGCTCGTCGAGCAGGAGCACGGCGGGTTCCTGGGCGAGGGCCCGTGCGATCATCACCTTCTGCCGCTCGCCGTCGCTGAGCTCGCCGACGCTGCGGGCGGCGAGGTCCCCGGCCCCGACCGCGGCCAGGGCCCGGCGCACCACCTCCTCGTCGGCAGCTGAAAGGCGCCCGTCCCAGCCGGTGTAGGGGTAGCGGCCCAGTCCGGCGAGGGCGTATGCCGACAGGTTGCCCGCGTCGACCCGCTCGGTGAGGACGAGCCCCAGCAGTTGCGCCCGTTCTCCCTCGGTGAGTGCGTGAAGGTCGCGGCCCCGGAGGAGCACCTCACCGGAAAGCGGTCTCTGCAGGCCCGACAGGGTGCGCACCAGCGTGGACTTGCCGGCGCCGTTCGGCCCCAGCAGGCAGACGAGCTCTCCCTCGAGCAGCTCGACCTCCAGGTCCGCGGCCACCTCGAGGCGGGGGCGCCGCCTGGGGGCGTACCCGATGCACAGACCTCTTGCCTGCAGAATGGCTGCACTCACGGCGGTCAGGCGGCGAACGACTGCCGCAGGGTGCGGCGGCGCAGGATGATCCAGGTGACCACCGGCGCCCCGATCAGGGCGGTGACGGCGTTGAGCGGCAGGGTGGCCTGGCTTCCCGGCAGGCGGGCCAACAGGTCCGCGGCCAGGGCCAGCATGCCGCCCGAAAGCAGGCAGGCAGGCAGCAGCACGCGGTGGTCGGAGGTGTTGAAGAGGGCGCGGCACAGGTGCGGGACCGCTACCCCTACAAACCCTATGGGGCCGCAGTAGGCGGTGACCGCGCCGGCGAGCAGCGCGGCGCTGGCGATGATCCACAGCCGCGCCGGACGCGCCCCCAGGCCCATGCTGCGGGCGTAGGTCTCGCCGAGGAGCAGGGCGTTGAGGGGCTTGACCAGCAGGCCGGCGATCCCCAGGCCGGCGAGAACCACCGGCGCCAGGACGGAGAGCTGTCCCCAGGTTACGGCGCCGAAGCTGCCGAAGGTCCACAGCACGTAGGTCTGCACCTGCTCGGGAATGCTGAAGTAGAGCAGCACGCTGACCAGGGCGCCGGTCAGGTAGCCGAACATCAGGCCGAGGATGAGCAGGGTCATGACGTGCTGCAGGCGCCGGCCGACCAGGAGCACGAGGCCGAGAACCAGGGCGGCGCCTGCCACCGCCGCGGCGACCACCCCGGCCTGTCCCAGAAGCCCGAGCCCGGCCAGGAGCCCGGCCCCGGTGATCCCGGTTCCCAGGACGACCAGGGCGACCCCCAGACTGGCCCCGGCGCTGATGCCGAGGATGAAGGGGTCGGCGAGGGGATTGCGGAACAGCGTCTGCATCTGCAGGCCGCTGGCGCTCAGGGCGGCCCCGGCCAGTACCGCGGTGAGCGCGCGCGGCAGGCGGATCGAGTGGACGATGTGGGTCCAGCTCGGTTTCTCGCCGGCCCCGTCCCAGAGGATGGCGACCACCGAGTCGAGCGGAATCGAGACCGACCCGACGCCGAGGCTGAGCGCGAAAAAGCCGAGCAGGGCGGCGGCCATGCCCGGAAAGAGCCACGGGCGCGGCCCCGGCCGGGGCAAGGGGGGGGCGTGCGCGGCGCTATCGGAACGGGCGGGCACCGGTCTCAGTCCAGTTTCCGGTAGTACTCGAGTTGGTGTTCCGGAAGCCGTTCGGGATGCAGGATCCTTATCAGGTCGGCCAGCACGATGTGGGGCTCGACGAGGCCCCTTTCCCAGTAGTCGTTGCCGCCGTGGGCGTTGAGCCGGGCGTTGGCATTGTAGACCCGGCCGCTCTGGAAGGCCGCGAACGCGGTGTAGCGCTCGTCGGCGGCCTGCACCTCGGCCAGCGACCGCCACTCGTTGCGCATGGTCAGCCAGATGTCGGCGGCGTGGGCCTTTTCGTACACCGCCTCGAAGTCGAGGGGCAGGCTGCCCCTGGAATCGTCGTCCGCCCACAGGTAGGCGCCTCCCGCGGCGGCGACCAGCTGCGCCGCGTAGCTGCGCCCCCCGGCCACGTGCCAGGTGTCGCGCCACAGGGAGCCGCCGAACACCGTGGGGCGCCTCTGGGCCGGCACATCCCGCACCAGGGCGGCGTACCGGTGGTAGCGGGCGGCGATCCCGGCGAACCGCTCTTCCGCCAGGGCCTCGGCGTTGAGGAAGGCCGCGGTGAACTTGAGCCATTCGCTGCGGCCGAGAAGCGAGGGTTCGGTGTACTCGGCGTTGATCGCCACGGCGACGCCGGCCTGCCGCAGGACCGGGTGGGCGTTGTGCCGGGACCGGGCGCTGGCCGAGGTCATGACCAGGCCGGTCTCCAGTTCCAGCACCAGCTCGAGATTGACCCCTGGACCGTAGCCGATTTCGGCGATCCCGCCGGCCTCGAAACGGCGGTTGACCCCGGGGGAGTTCACCATTGCGATGTCGCTGACCGCGACCAGGTTGTCGAGGGCGCCGAGCAGTTCGAGGTGCGGCAGCTGGGTGGTCGACAGGGTCGCGAGTCGGCGCACCGGCACGGTGATGCGCTGGACCCCCTCGTACCCCTCCGGTGGCGGGGTGCCGCACTGGAACAGCAGGTAGCGGACGGCTTCTTCGGCGCCGGGCCACGGGGTGCGCACGGTGACCAGCTTGTAGCTGCCGAAGTACTCGATCGCGAAGCTCTCGGCGTACTGCAGTTCGGCCTTGTGGGGGAAGTAGTCCTTGGCCGGGTCGTAGTCGTCGGGGCAGTCGGCCCAGCTCGCAGCGGGCGCCCCGAGAGCAAGCAGGGCCAACAAGCGCAGATTGCGCAGTAACCTCCCCGCCGGAAGAAGGGCCGCCCCGGGGTCGCTGGGGATGTCGCTCTCACTCATCGGCCGCGCCTTTACCGGGCTCCCACAACAGATCCGCTTCGCCGCCGTCGTTGGCGGCCCGCGCCATGGCGAAGAGCAGGTCGGAAAGCCGGTTGAGATACTGCAGGACGGGCTCGCCGACCGGCTCCTGTTCGGCGAGCTGCCAGGCTGCGCGCTCGGCGCGCCGGCAGACTGTGCGCGCCAGGTGGAGCCAGGCCGCAGGCAGCCGTCCCCCGGGCAGGACGAAGCTCCGCAAGGGAGCGAGGCCGCGCGTCAGCCCGTCGATCTGCTGCTCGAGGAAAAGGACCTGCCGCGGCTGCACGCGCAGGCGCTCTTTCTCTTCCGCGTCCCCCTGCGGGACGCAGAGGTCCGCCCCCAGGTCGAAGAGATCGTTCTGCACCCGGGCGAGGACGTCGTCGTGCGCGGCGCCGCAGGACCGGGCGAGCCCGATTGCGGAGTTAAGCTCGTCCACGCACCCGTACGCGGCGATCCGGGGGCTTGTCTTGGGGACCTGCGACATGTCGCCCAGCCGCGTCATGCCGGCGTCCCCCGTTCTGGTGTAGAGCCTCGACAGGGTAACCATCTCTGTTCCCTCTCCTGTTGTGGCCCCTTGTCCGCGGGGCCGCTGTTCATTTCAGCAACATCACCTTTGCGACAGCGGCTCTGCCACCTGCGCGCAGCCGCACGAGGTAGGCGCCGTTGCCCACCGGCTCCCCGGCCTGACCGCGGCCGTCCCAGCGGACGACGTGCCGCCCCGCGGCCGCCGGGCCGGAGGCCAGGGTGCGGACGGTGCGGCCCAGGACGTCGTGAACGGTCAGCTCGACAACGGTATTCCCCTCCCGGACCCAAAAGGGGATCTGCACCGAGGCGTTGAAGGGATTGGGCCAGGCCGGCTCGAGGGCGAACACCTGCGGCAAACCCCCCGTGGCCGCTTCCACGGCCGTGGGGACCGTCGCGTCGCTGAGAACCACGATGCTCGACGGCGGCAGGCCGGTGTCGACCGGGCCGCGCAGGAACGCTCCGGTGGCCGCGTCGTAGAACTTGAGCCCGGCGCTGGCGGGATCGTCGAAGGAGCCGCGGTCGGCGACGATCAGGCGGTCGCCGTCCGCGGCCAGGTTCGGGACGAAACCGCCGCTGATGTTTTCCAGGGGGGCGCCGACGCTGCCGCTCGACAGGTCGAAGGGCCGCACGCTGTTGGCGAAGTTCTCGTCGGCGACCACCGCGTAGCCCCGGCCCGGGTCGACGAGCACCATGGAGGTGATGTCGCCGCCGAGGTCCTCTTCGCTGACCGCCAGCCCGAGGCTGCGGTCGGCGGCGGTGTCGACGATCTCCACTCCCCCGGACCGGTCCCCGAAGTTGACCACCACTCCCACTGCGATCCGTTCCCCGATCACCACCATGCTGTTGGGGTTGGAGGCGCTCAGCGCAATGCCTTGCACTCCCTCGGCGTCCGGGTCGACGTCGACCAGGGTGTCGGTCGCGAGATCGACGGCGATCAGGTAGCTGATGTCGGCCGGCCCCCACCCCCCGTCGCGGTCGAGCCGCTGGCAGCTGAGGTAGAGCCGCTCGCCGACGCGCGCGATCTGCGACACTTCGGGCAGGCCGTCGGCGTCGGCGAAAGCGCTCAGGTCGATCTCGCCAAGTTCGGCTCCGTCGCGGGGGTCGACGATCAGCAGGGAGGCCCTGTCGTAGAGGCTCACGTACGCCTTTCCGGGGGCGACGACCTCGATGTCGTGCGGATTGGCGCCGTTGCCGACCGAGAACTGGGCCAGGGGGGTGCGCAGATCCCCCTCGTCGAGCACGAGGATGTTGTCCTGACCCAGCCGGTTGACGACATAGACGCGGCCGTCGTGGTAATGCCCCACAGCATCGGAGTGAATGCCCAGCAGATTGACCTCGGCCTCGGACGCGCCCGCGGCCAGGAAGGCGGTGCTGCCGGTGGAATAGTCGGTGGTGACGACGAAGAGACCGCTCTCAGCCCGGGCCGGGCCCGCCAAAAGCAGCAATCCGGCGGCTGAAGCGGCGGCGATGAAACATCGGTGCACGAAAATCCTCCTCTTGTCGATAAGGTTGTGTGGTCGGATGACATGAGCGGAGCCTGGTGGCTGGCGCCAAAGTCGGGTGGCAACAACGGGGCTGCGGATGTCCCCCGGTTCCCGGGAAACGGGTGGCATGAAGTTCGGACCCACTCATTCCGGCGGGTTTACGGATGGCCGGCATACTGCACCGAAAACCCGTAGGAGCGGCCGGGGAGCGGGTAGCCCCACAGGTCGGCGACCCGGTTGTCGGCGAGGTTGCGCAGCTCCCAGGAAAGAGCGAGGTCTCCTGCCAGCGGCACGGTGCCGCCCACGCTGAACAGGGCCCGGACCGGCACCGGGCGCAGGTTGGCGCGGTCGAGGAAGTGCCTGCTTTCGCGGCTGAATTCTCCGTATATCTCCCTGCCGTACAGGTCGAGGGTCACGCGCGTGTCGAGCCGGTGGCGGGGGGCGTTGGGCAGGTCGTTGCCCCGTTCGAAAGAGAACGGGGTGCGGTTTTCGGCGCGCTGGTACACGTAGCTGCCGCGCACCTCCAGGACCGACGACATCCGCGCCTCGGCGCGGGTTTCCACTCCCTGCAGCAAGGCGCGTCCCAGGTTGTGGGGCCGCGACACCCGCTGCGAGTTCTGCATGAAGCGGATTAGGTCCTCGACGCGGTTGCGGTAGTACACGGCCTCGGCCAGGACCAGCCCGGTTCTTTCGGCCGGACCGCGGAAAACCAGGCCGATATCCCGGTTGCTCCCCTGTTCGCTGGCGAGACCGGTATTGCCGATCACCGCGCCCCGGTCGCCGAAGAGCTCGAAGAAACTGGGCGCGCGCCCATAGCGGCCGTTGTGAGCCTTGAAGGACAGGCCGGTCCCCAGGTTCACAGTCGCCCCCATGCGGTATCCCCAGAGGATTTCGCGGTTGTCCCGGCTCGGCAGCACGGCGCTGGGAGCGAAGTTCTTGCGGTCGAAGAAGCGGTCCTCGAGAGCTTCCGCCTGGGTGCCGGCGTTGAGGGTCAGCCGCTGCCCCAGCGGCACCTCCACCTCGGTGCCGGCCGCCACACTCCGGCGGCGGCTGCGCAGGAGCCGGCTGTCGTTCCGCAGCAGGTCGTCGGGGGAGAAGGTCTCCCTGCGGACCGCGGCAAAGGCGGTGAGCAGGGACCGGCCCGGCAGCAGGCTGTTGAGTTCGCCGCGCAGGCCGAGGCTCCGGGTGGTGTTGCGGTCGTGCTGGCGGCCCACCCCGACTTCGCCGTGCAGGTCCCGGTACTCCTCCCCGGAGAGAGTGTGGTGGGCCTTGAGCCGGTACCCGGCGCGGCCGCGCGCCAGCGGACCGAAGAGCCCCGCCTCGGCGATGTGGCGCCAGGTGCCGAAGCGGGTGTGCAGGGACTGGTTGTTGCCGATCCCGGGGATGCCCTTGCGGCTCAGGTCGAAGGTGGAGTGGATCTGCAGGCGGCCGGCCCCGAGGGGGCGCCCGATCTTGGCGAGGCCGCGGAGGCCGCGGAAATCGCTGTTGAGCCGCCGCGCCCAGCCGTCGTCCCGGTCGTTGTACTCGGTGCCGTTGTCGTCACGGAAGCGGAAGTCGTTGCGGCTTGCCCGGTAGTCGACGAGGCCCAGGTACTCCCAGTCCTTCCAGGGTCCGCCGATCGAGGCCCCCAGCCGGCGGGTGCCGTAGGAGCCGCTGGCTGTGTTGAAAAGGGTGCGGAGGCTGCTCCCGAGCGGCCGGGTGCGCAGGTGGACCACTCCGCCGAGGCTGTTGCCGCCGAAGCGCTCGGGCACCGCCCCGCGGTAGATCTCGACGCTGGCCAGGCCGCCGACGGGCAGCCCCCCCAGGTCGACGCCGCCGCCCGCGGCGTTGTTCAGGGGAACCCCGTCGAGGAAGACCAGCACCTGCTCGGCCGTGGAGCCGCGGATGGAAAGAGTGCTGAAGCTGCCCAGTCCGCCGTAACGGCGGACGTTGACTCCGGCGGCGCGGTCGAGGGTGCGGGCGAGGTCCGCCCCCGGGGGGCGCGGACCGTCGAGGGGAATGGTCTCGACGAAGGCGGCGACGTGCTCTTCGGCGGGATGGCGGCGGGCGCGGACGATCATTTCGTCCACGAGCAGGGGGATGGGCTCGAGCCGCCACTCGACCGCTGCGGGTCCGGCGCCAATGCGGAAGGGAAGCCGCACAGGGCGGTACCCCAGCCGTTCCAGGCGCAGATTCCAGGTTCCCGGAGGGAGGTTCTCGAGGCGGAAAAAGCCGGAGGTGTCGCTGCGGGTGGAATGCACCTGCCCCGAGGAAGGGGCGCGCAGGGTCACCACCGCCCCTGAAACGGGGGCTCCGCTTTCCTGGTCGACCAGCCTTCCCTGCAGGACCCCGGCCGCAAGGACCTGGGGATGCAGGGCCGACAACAGGCCGGCGAGGAGGGGGGAAATGAAAAAACCCGCCCTCGTTCGAGAGCGGGTCGGGGTGCCGGGCACCGGTGACCACCTTTCTGCCGAAGGATTCCGTTCACCTCGGTCGCAGGCAGGTCTCCTGGCTTCCGGTGGATCGCCGTCCGGCTCCTTCCCGATCGCGGGGATCAGTGGCTGACGCCGGGGGCGTTACGGCCCGGGGGCCGTTCTACCGGTCACAGTGGCGGGACCGCGGCAGATTTTCACTGCCTTCCCTATTCTTCCGCTGCCGTCGGCAGCGGACACCTGCACCGTTACAGCTGTTTTTGAACCGGGCCTGCCGCAACAGGCCGCTGATACAGGCTAAGGGCCCTGCACCCGGTTCGTCAAGCTTTTTTCTCTTCCCGGCCAGACAGAACGGATTCCCGGGGCCGGCGGGATCGGTCAATCGATTTCCGGCAGCAGGCCCAGGTGTTCGCTGCGCAGCCAGCCGCTCGCGGCGGTGGTTCCCTGCATGCCGGAGCCGGCGGGCTTCACACGGGTCCATTCCCCGGCGGTCTCCTCCCGCAACAGTGGGGTTCCGGGATCGAGGGTGTCGACGACGGGGTGCCCCGGTCCCGGACCGCCGCGCAGGAAGGCGTCCTCCTTGCCGACGAGAACGAGGCGGTCGAGGAAGTCCTCGACGGTGTTGCGAAAGTTGGCGATGGCGTCGCGCGCGCCATCGTCGTGGGGGGCGATCCCGATCCCCGCGAGGGTGTTGAGGCGCCAGGTGACATCGAGCGGGCCCGCGCGGTGCCGCACCTGCGGGGGGGCGGCGCCGGCAGGGGAAGAACCGGGGGCCGCTCCGGCGACCCGGAAGCGGCAGGTGACAAGGGCCTCCGCCTCGGGATGGGTCGGGTTCGGGACCGCCGACCAGCCGAGGAATTCCGCTTCGGAGAAGACCGTCAGGGCATATGCCCGCGACAGCTCCTCGAAGGTCGCCTCGATCCCTTTGAACTCGACCTTGCCGGAGCGCACCAGCTCGATGTCGAGAGCGGAGTTTCTTTCGATGTCGTCGGCGGTCCAGGGGATGAGTACCGAGGCGGCAACCGCTGCGAGTGCGATCGCCGCGGAGCGGCGGAAGGAGAGCATGGGGGGCGATAGCGGGCTCGAGGCCGTTTCAGGAACAGGTTCGCGTGACGGTAGCGGAGGGGTCGGGAAGTGTCAATCGAAATTACGGGGATGCCGGAACCCTGCCGGCCCGCCCTGACGAGATACCGGCGATTGCCCCGTCTGCTCCCGAAAACGACTTTTCGATGGCGGTCCCGCTGTTCCGGGGGGATTCCGCCATACCAACCGACGAAGAGAGCCGCACCCATGTTCGGTCTTGAAAACCGGCCCCCTCCGCGTCCGCCCAGGTACGAGGCCTGGCTGCTGGTCGGCCTTGCCGTCGCCATTGCCGCGGGGTTGACCGTACTCTTCTACTACGCAACCGATATCGCCGAACGGGTCACCCAGGGCCAGTAGGCCGGGGAATGCGCGCGGCTCCCGGAGCAGCCATTTCACTCCGTTTTCCGGAAACCTGCGCCACCCGTTTCCTGACAGGGGTGCATCATGCCGATGCGGTAATCGAGACCGGGATCTGCCGGGGCTTGCAACGGCTGCGGTCGCGGTCCATAAAACCAGGGCAGCACAGGGGGTTTACGACATGAAACGCACAATACTCAAAGCCAGCCTCTGCCGCGCTCTCCTCGCGGTCCCGGTGGCGGGGGCGACTCTCGCCATCGGGGTGGACGACCTGCTCGGGGCGCGCCGGCTCGAGGTCGAAAAGCCGGTGGAGAACATCCGCTCGAGCCCCAACGGCGAGCAGATCGGGACCCTTGTCAAGGGGATCGAGGTCGAAGAGCTCGAACGGGAGGGGAAATGGGTTCGGATCAACGTCGAGGGCTGGATATGGGGGCCGTCGCTGCGGGGTTTCGAGCCGGGAGAGGAGGTGGTAGAGCGGCTTCGGGAACCGGACCGGAAGGAGGAGCAAAGCGCTCGCGAGCCATTGGTCCGCCGCCCGGCGCGGGCGACGCTCCACCGCCATACGGCCGCCGCGGAACGGGTCATCGACCCCGAGTTCGGGGACTTCTACGGCATCAGTCTCGACCCCGATCTCGGGGAGCTGGTTATCCGCTTCAAGGTGAGCGGCATCAGCCGGGAGGCGCTCGAAGTCCGGCAGATGCGGGTTCAGCGCGAGGTCGTCCGCGCCCTCGAGGGGGAGGATCTCCAGTTCAAGAGCGTGCGCATCGAAACCAACCGGCCCGACGGCAGCGGCGAGGTCGGGGTGGAGGTTGCGGTCACCAAGCGGGCGGACGTCGACTCCGGGGACGATGTCGCCCGGTGGAAGGGGCGCACCCGCATGTCGACCGACGGCGGCAAGACCTGGGAATAGGCTTCGAAGGACCCCGGATCCCGAAGGGCCGGCCCCCGGGCGCGGAGGTCCCGGTATGTGGAGCCGGACTTCAGGCTCCCCGCAGCCCTGAACGATTCGGTTTTCCCCGGGGTTAAATCGGGCGCCGATGTATTTCTTCCTGTCGCAGCTGTTCACCCCCCTTCTCAGCCCCCTCGGCATCTCGACCGCCCTCTGGGTCGCCGCCTTCTGGTTCCTGCTGCGCCGGCGCAGGGGATGGGCGGGATCCTGCGCGGCCGCCGGTATCCTGCTCCTCCTCCTCTTCAGCACCCCGATGGTCGCCGGCCTGCTCCTCGGATCCCTGGAGAACGACTTCGAGCTCCTCGAGCCCGAAGCGCACCCCGAGGCCGAAGCCATCGTCGTTCTGGGTGGATTCACGGATCCGCCGGTCGCACCGCGGGTCTCCGTCCACGCGGAAGAGGGATTCGACCGCCTGCTGCACGGCATGCGGCTGCTGCGAGCCGGCAAGGCGCCGGTGATCCTCCTCAGCGGCGGCAGCATGGGCGGCCCCATGAGCGAAGCGGAGCAGATGAAACGGCTGGCGCTGGAGTACGGCGTGCCCGAGGAAACGGTGCTGCTCGAGACCGCCTCCCGCACCACCCGGGAGAACGCCGCCGCCTGCGCCGGGCTCCTGCGCGGCATGGGCGCCAACCGCATTCTCCTGGTGACCTCCGCGTCCCACATGCGCCGGGCTGCGGCAGCTTTCTCCCGCGAGGGACTGTCCGTGTTCCCGGCCCCGACCGATATCGTCGTGGTGCCCAAGGGGTGGTCGCTGTTCCGCCTGGTACCGGATGCCCGCTGGCTGCGCTACTCGACCCGGGCGTTCAAGGAGTACTTCGGTTATGCCGCGTACTGGGTGTGGAGGTGGGTCTGATCCGGAAGGTCAGCCGCCCTCGAGCCGCGGCTGCTCCCCGCGCGAGAAGGCCTGGGCGATTTCGTCGCAGCGCTCGTTGTCCGGGTCGCCGGCGTGGCCGCGGGTGTACGCCCACTTGACGCTGCTGCCGTTGAGCTCGTCGAGGGCCCTCCACAGGTCCTGGTTGAGCACCGGCTTCCGGGACGCGGTCTTCCACTGCTTCTTCTTCCAGCCGTGGATCCACCGGGTGATCCCCTTCAGCAGGTACTCGCTGTCGGTCACCATAGTGACCGGCTCGCCGCGTCCGGCGAACCTCAGCCCCTCGATGGCCGCCCGCAGCTCCATGCGGTTGTTGGTGGTGTCCGGCTCGGGCCCGCCCAGCTCGCGGATGCGGCCGTCGGCGTACTTCAGGCGGGCCGCCCAGCCCCCCGGACCGGGGTTTCCCGAGCAGGCGCCGTCACTGTAGATCGTTATCGACATCGATCGCTTTCATAGGCGGCGCCTTTCAGGCGCCGGAAAAGGGGCTGTGGCAACAGGGAATCGCCATTCAAAAACGGTTGCGTTCGTGCAAACGGGATTGGAAAAGTTGTTTTCATTCAAATGCAATTTCAACTTTGCCGGAACCTGTCCGATTTCCATTGCCGGGCATCGCAATGAAGACTGAGCTGTCCAACAGGGAAGCCCGCCGCATCGCGCTGGCCGCGCAGGGGTTCGCCGACCGGCCCCCGGCCGGACGCGTCGACAGCCGCCACTTCGACCGGCTGTTCGGCCGTGTCCGGATCGTGCAGCTCGACTCGGTAAACGTCGCGGTGCGCACCCACTACATGCCGGCGTTCTCCCGCCTCGGCCCGTACCCTCAGGACCGCTTCGACGGGTACGCGTACGGCAAGGGGAGGCTGTTCGAGGGCTGGGGGCACGAGGCGTCGCTGCTGCCGGTCGGGCATTTTCCGCTCCTGCGGCACCGCATGGAGGAGGTCCGGTCCGGGGCGATGCATTCGTTCGCGCGGGAGCGCGGCGACTACGTGGAGGCGATCTACCGCGAGGTCGCCGGGCGGGGGCCGCTGGCGGTATCGGACCTCGAGGACCCGGGGCGCAACCGCAACCGGCCCTGGTGGGGGCGCAGCGACGGCAAGCTCGCCCTGGAGTGGCTTTTCGCGACCGGCCGGCTGGCGGCCATGAGGCGGGGGAACTTCGTGCGCGTCTACGACCTGGTCGAGCGGGTGATTCCGCCCCGCCTGCTGGCCGCGCCCTCCCCGCCGGAGCAGGACGCCCTGCGCGGGCTTCTGCGCCTTGCCGGCCGCGCCCTCGGCGTCGGCACCCTGGCCGACCTCGCCGACTACTACCGCATCCGCGCGCCGCAGGCGCAGCCCCGGGTCCGTGAGCTGGTGGAGGAAGGGGAGCTTGCCGAGGTGCGGGTCGAAGGCTGGAGCCGGCCCGCCTACCTGCACCGCGACGCGCGGATTCCCCGGCAGGTGCGGGCCAGGGCCCTGCTAAGCCCGTTCGATTCCCTGATCTGGTTCCGGGACCGGACCGAGCGCCTGTTCGACTTCCGCTACCGTATCGAGATCTACGTCCCGGCGCCGCAGAGGCGCTACGGCTACTACGTTTTTCCGTTCCTGACAGGGGAGGTGCTGGCGGGTCGCGTCGACCTCAAGGCGGACCGGGCGAACCGCGTCCTCATCGTCCGGGGTGCGTACCTGGAGGAGGGTTGCCAAGCCGGGGAGGTCGCTGCCGGGCTTGCCGTGCAGCTGGGGTCGATGGCCGCCTGGCTGGGGCTCACCGAAGTGATGGTAGAGGGGCGCGGCGACCTGGCGGGGCCGCTGCGGAGCGCAGTGGGGTCGAATGGTTGACATGCAGGGGGAACATAGCGGTCGCCAGGACGGTCCGGGACTTGATTCGGCCCGCACCCTTCGAAAAATAGCGAATGCAGACCACCGAGCCGGCAGCCTGCGGCTGCGGTTGCCTGCCTGTCTTTCGAGGCGGGACTCACGCAGGCGACCCCGATGCACGGAGACTGTGCACCCCTTAGATTGTCAAACTCCCCAACACAGGAAACCAGCGTTGGAAGCGGGCGATAATGGCTGAAAAGGACAAGGTGTTCGACGTCGCCGTCATCGGCGGCGGACCGGGCGGGTACACCGCGGCGATCCGGGCTTCCCAGCTCGGGCTGAAGGCCGCCCTGGTGGAAGCCGAGCCCGAGCTCGGGGGGGTGTGCCTCAACTGGGGCTGCATTCCGACAAAGGCCCTGCTCAAGCAGGCCGAGCTCTACCGGCTGATGCAGCGCGCCGGCGAGTTCGGGTTGACGGTCGGGGAGGTCGGCTACGACTGGGACCGGCTGATCGCGAGAAGCCGCGAGATCTCGGGAGGGCTGGCGAGGGGGGTGAGGTTCCTGATGAAGAAGAACCGGGTCGCCGTCTTCAGCGGCCGCGGCAGGCTCACCCCCGGCAGAAAGGTGGCGGTCGAATCCCCCGACGGTACCGAGACCCTGGAGGCGGCCAACGTCATCCTGGCGACCGGCGGCAGCCCGCGCTCCATTCCCGGGGTGGAGATCGACGGGGAGAAGGTGATCTCGAGCCGCGAGGCCATGGTGCTGGAGAAACGCCCGGACCGGATCGCCATCATCGGGGCCGGGGCGATCGGGGTGGAGTTCGCCTGGTTCTTCAACGCCTTCGGCGCCGAGGTCCATCTGCTGGAGGCGGAGAGCCAGGTGCTGCCGCGCGAGGACGGTGAGGTCGCGGGAATCCTGGCGAAGAGCCTTTCCGGGGAGGGGATCGACCTGCGCACCGGGGTCTCGGTGACCGGGGTGGCCGAGGCCGGACAGGGAATGCGCGTCTCGTTCCGGAACGGGGGGGAGGAAGGGGAAGTCGACGCCGACGTCGTGCTGATGGCGGTCGGGGTGACCGGCAACATCGAGGGGCTGGGACTGGAGGCGAACGGCGTCAGGACCAAGCGCGGTCAGATCGCCGTCAACGGCCGCATGGAGACCAGCGTCAAGGGGATCTGCGCCATCGGCGACGTCGTCGGGGCCCCGCAGCTCGCCCACGCGGCCTCGGCCGAAGCGGTCGCCGCGGTCGAGTTCATCGCCGGCAGGCAACGCCCCGAGATCGATCCGGAGAGCGTTCCCAGCTGCACCTACTGCCAGCCCCAGGTCGCCAGCGTCGGGCTGACCGAGGCGGAGGCAGGAGAGAGGGGGCTGAAGGTCAAGGTCGGCCGCTTTCCCTTTGCCGCCAGCGGCAAGGCGCGGGCCGCCGGAGAGACCGAGGGGATGGTGAAGCTGGTGTTCGACGCGGAGTACGGGGAGCTGGCAGGGGCCTCGATCATCGGCGCCGAGGCGACCGAGCTGATCGCCGAGGTGACCCTCGGGAAGAGGATCGAAGCGACCTGGGAGGAGTTCGCCACCGCGGTGCACGCCCACCCGACCCTTTCGGAAGCGGTGATGGAAGCGGCCGCCGAGGCGTTCGGAGAAGCGCTCAATATCTGAGGCGCAGCCTTGGACCATCTGCGGAACTATCTCGACGAGCTGCAGGGCACGCTGTCATCCCTCGACCTCGGGGCGGTCGAAAGCTGCCGCCGGCAGATCGCCGAAGCCCGCGACCGGGGCAGCCGCATCTTCCTGTGCGGCAACGGCGGCAGCGCCGCCACGGCGAGCCACATGGCCAACGACCTCGGCAAGGGGGCCAGCCTCGGCCACCCGCGCGGGAAACGCTTCCGGGTCACCGCCCTGACCGACAACGTCTCCTGGATGACGGCGCTGGCCAACGACCTCGACTACGACTCGATCTTCGCCGAGCAGCTGCGCAACCTCGGGGAGGCCGACGACCTGCTGATCGCCATCTCCGGCTCCGGGAACAGCCCCAACGTGCTCGACGCGGTCGCCGCGGCGCGGGAGCTGGGGATGCGGACGATCGGCTGGACGGGGTTCGGGGGAGGCAGGCTGGCCGAAGCGGCCGATCTCGCAGTCGTCGTCGACAGCCACCACATGGGCCGCGTCGAGGATCTCCACACCGTGCTCATGCACGTGATCTGCTACTACTTCATGGAGATGGAGCCGCCCGGCGAAGCGGCATGAGCGATCTCCGGTTTCCCACGTACGGCGCCATCGGCGTCAGGCCCCTGATAAACTGCCGCGGATTCTACACCATCATCAGCGGCTCGCTGCTGCTGCCCGAAGTGCGCGCGGCGATGACGGCCGCCTCCCGGAGCTACGTCCACCTCGACGAGCTGGCCGAAGCGGTCGGCAGCCGCATCGCCGGGCTCATGCAGTGCGAGTGGGGACTGGCGGTCAACGGGTGCGCCGCGGCGCTCGCGCAGGTGACGGCCGCCGCGGTGGCCGGCGGCGACCCGGAGAAGATCGCGCGCCTGCCCGACACCACCGGCATGAAGAACGAGGTGATCGTGCAGCCCAGCCATCGCCACGTGTACGACCACGCGGTGCGCGCCGTCGGGGTGAAGATGGTCGAGGTGCGCACCCGGGAAGAGCTGGAGAACGCCGTCAACGACCGCACCGCCCTGCTGCTGATGAAGGGGGACGCCGAGGACCTCGGCGAGATCTCCGTGGCGGAGATGGCCGCCTGCGGGAAATCCCGCGGAATCCCCTCCTTCGTCGACGCCGCGGCGGAGCGGCCCGACGTCCCCAACAGGTACCTCGCCGCCGGGGTGGACGCCGTTGCCTACAGCGGCGGCAAGTGCCTGCGCGGCCCGCAGTCCTCGGGGCTGGTGCTCGGGCGCAAGGAGCTGCTGCAGGCCGCCTTCCTCAACGGGGCTCCCCACCACTCGATCGGGCGGCCGATGAAGGCGGGCAAGGAGGAGGTGATGGGGCTGCTGGCCGCGGTGGAACAGTGGGTGGCCCGCGACCACGAGGCGGAATGGCGGGAGTGGGAGCGCCGCCTGGCGACCGTTGCGGCCGCGGTAGAGGCGGTCGATACGGTGGCGACGAGCATCCGCCGGCCCGGGCGCTCCAACGTCGCCCCGATCCTCGAGATCACCTGGGACCCCGGGGCCGTGGGCATCTCCCCGGGCGACGTCGAGAGGGAGCTGTCGGCGGGGGCTCCCCGCATAGAGCTGAGCGCCTCGGGCGAGGGGGTCGCGGTGGCCTCGCACCTGATGGAAGAGGGGGAGGACGAGATCGTCGCCCGCCGGCTCTCCGAGGTCCTCCGAGCCGGTTGAAACGAGGTCGGGCGCGCCCCTGGCGGCCACACCCCTGACAACAGCCGAATTGCCCGGACCTTTCCAGACTACACCGGCATGGTGCGGTTGGAGTACTCCCTTCCGGCCCGGGCCGTCTCTTCGCTCCGGCCGGATATGACCCGAACCCCTTCGTCTATGGCCTGCCTGATGGTCTCGGGGGTGGCCGACTCGAGGAAGCGGACGCCGTTGGCGTCGCAGGCCGCCTTGACCCTTTCGCGCGCCTCGATGACCCGCGGGTCGGTGTAGGGCCCTTCAGGCCGCCGAATGCGGTAGGACATGTGCAGGTCGCCCGGGCCGAGTTCCGCGAACCCGATTCCCGGCACCGAGAGCATCTGCTCGATGGTGTGCACGCCCCGCGCGGACTCGACCTTGATGCCGAGCAGCAGCTCCCCTTCGGGGTTGAGGGGCCAGGGATCGGCGCGGCGGACGTACTCATCGGCGTCGACCCCCCACACGGGAGCCGCCGAGGGCTCGGCGCCCACACCCCGGGTGCCGGTTCCGAGCCCGCGGCCTTCGCCGATGCGGGCGGTGGGGTAGCGGCAGGACTCGACGAAGGCCCTTACCGCATCCGGGGATTCCGCCTGGCAGAGGAGGATGCCGTGCACTCCGCGCGCCAGTATCTGCCGGAACTGCCAGGCGTTGAAGCGGATTATCTGCTCGCTCGAGCCGTCGACGGGCGCCTCGACGATGACCGCCGGGGTGCGGTGGCCGCTGCTGGTCGGTCCGCCCTCGATCAGTCCCTGCATGTAGGCGTCGAGGCCGGCCATGTCGAAGGCCCCGTGCTCCATGCCGACGTTGATGTAGTCGGCCCAGGTCGCCGCGTCCGCGTCGCCCTGCCCGCGGGTGAGGACGTGACCGGTGTGGCCGCCGGTGTAGTAGACAGGCTGGTCCTGCTCGAGGAGCTCTATGGCGCGGTTGATTCTTCGGGGCATGTCGGTCTGCTCGGTCCGGGTAGGGTGCCGGGGCGGTGGCTTTCCAACGTACGCCAACCCTTGCCGAAGGCACAGGTTCGTCGCCAGGCTCCGGGCAGTCCAGCCAAATCCCATGAAAAAGGCGAGGTGAATCCATGGGCATCTTCAGCGGCGACTGGGAGATCGACGTCGACTTCACCGGCGGCAGCGCCCGGCACGGCGCCCGCCTGAATCAGACCGGATCGGTGATATCGGGCAGGTATCGCACCCGGTACGGGGAGCACGAAGTCCGGGGCAGTGCGGATGGCGGGGATATGGAAATGAGCGTCGACATCCAGTTCCAGGGGGTCGGCGCCACCTACCGCTTCACCGGCAGGGCGAGGGGGGAGGACCGGATCGAAGGAGAGGTCGATCTCGGCGAGTACTGGAAGGCGCGCTGGTCGGGCCGCAGGGTGTGAACTCCGGAGCCGCCCGCCGCCAACACTCACACATTCTCCGCGAGGTAGGAGGCGATGGCGGCGTCGTACCCGGCGGTGAGCCGGTACGCCTCCAGCGCCAGCCGGCGGCCGTACTCCGGGTCGATGACGCCGCCGGAGTCGCGCAGCCTTTGCAGCGCCTCCCCGTACTGGTCAGGGGAGCTCAGCACGTAGATGGACTCCCCGTTCTTGGCCGCCGAGCGCAGCATGCAGGGGCCCCCGATGTCGATCTGCTCGATCGCCTCCGCCAGGGTGCAGCCGGGGCGGCGGATGGTCCGTTCGAACGGGTAGAGGTTGACGCAGACCAGGTCGATCGGCTCGATGCCGTGCTCCTCCAGGGTCGCCATGTGCCCGCCGTTCCCGCGCAGAGCCAGCAGCCCGGCGTGGATGCGCGGGTGCAGGGTCTTGACGCGGCCGTCGAGGATTTCGGGAAAGCCGGTCACCTCGGCCACCTCGGTCACCGGTATCCCGGCTTCCCTCAGGGCCGCCCCGGTTCCGCCTGTCGAGAGAATCTCCACTCCGAGCTCAACCAGCCCCTGCCCCAGCTCCGCCACGCCGGTCCGGTCCGCGGTGCTGACGAGGGCGCGCCGCACCCTGGTCATGTCTCCTCCAATCGGTTCTGTGAACGGTCCGGCGCTACGGTAAACGGGATTTCGCGGGTGTGTCAATCCGGGGGGCGTGCTTGTGCTGGAAATCAAGAAGGAAGCCGGGATTGAGGGAGGATCGCATGGATGAACCGGTTTGGAATGAACCGCGAATCCCTCGACATGGAGCCTGGTGGCGGACTCCAGACGCAATTGCGCGCCCGGGCGCTGGAGTCGGTACCTTTTTCATCGTGAACAACGACGACGTAAAACCGGGCGCGCTGCGCATCCTGCGCACCCTGAACGACCACGGGTACCGGGCCTTCCTCAGCGGCGGCTGCGTCCGCGACCTCCTGATCGGCCGCGAGCCCAAGGACTGGGACGTCGCCACCGACGCCGGTCCCGACACCGTCAGGCATCTCTTCGACCGGACCGTGGACGTCGGCGCCAGGTTCGGGATCATCACCGTCCTTCTCGACGACGGCAGGTACGAGGTCGCCCGTTTCCGCAGGGACGGGGAATACGGGGACGGCCGCCGCCCGCGGGAGGTGGAGTTCGCCGACGCCGGGGCGGACGCGCAGCGCCGGGACTTCACCATGAACGGCATGTTCTACGACGCTGCCAGCGGCCGTGTCATCGACTACGTCGGGGGCCGCGGAGACATCGAAAAGCGGCTGATCCGCGCCATCGGGGACCCCCGTCAGCGTTTCTCCGAGGATTTCCTGCGCATGCTGAGGGCGGTCCGTTTCGCCGCCCGTCTCGAATTCGCCATCGAATCGGACACCCTGGCGGCGATCCGCGCCGGAGCGGAAAAGATCGGCGCCGTCAGCCCCGAACGCATCCGCGACGAGCTGACCATGATCCTGACCGAGGGAGGCGCGGCTGCCGGAGCGAAGCTGCTCATGGACCTCGGCCTGATGCAGGCGATCCTGCCGGAGGTGGCGAAAATGGAAGGGGTCTCCCAGCCCCCGGAGTTCCATCCTGAAGGGGACGTCTGGACCCACGTGTGCCTGATGCTGGAGCAACTCGAGGATCCGACCCGGACCCTGGCCTGGGGGGTGCTCCTGCACGACATAGGCAAGCCGCCCACCTGTACGGAAGCCGACCGCATCCGCTTCAACAGGCACGAGGTCGTAGGGGCGGAAATGGCCGGCGAAATATGCCGGCGGCTGCGCATGGCCAACGCCGACGTCGAGCGGATCAGCCATCTCACCGCCCACCACATGCGCTTCCGCAACGTCCGCGAGATGCGGCCGAGCAAGCTCAAGCGCTTCCTGCGGGAGGAGTATTTCCCCGAGCTGCTCGAGCTGCACCGCATCGACTGCCTCGCCAGCCACGGGATGCTCGACCTGCACGAGTTCTGCAGCGAGCGGCTCGCAGAGGAAAGCAGGGAGGATCTCCAGCCGCCCCCCCTGATCAGCGGCCGCGACCTGATCGCCATGGGGTTCGTCCCGGGCCCCCGGTTCAAGGAGATCCTCGCCGCCGTGGAGGACGCCCAGCTCGAGGGCGCGGTCCGCTCCCGCGAGGCCGCCCTCGAGCTGGTGCGGGAACGCTTCCGGCCCGAAACCTGACCTCCGGCCCCGCGGGAAAAGCGATTGCAGGCAGGGATGCCGGCCGTATATTCCTGCGGTTTTGGCCCGGCTTCGACCGCTACTGAACGGCCCCGAGCGACAGGATGAAACGCCCCAACATCCTCTGGATCTGCACCGACCAGCAGCGCCACGACACCATCGGCGCGCTGGGCAACCCGTGGGTCTCGACCCCGAACATCGACAGGCTCGTGCGCAGCGGCGTCAGCTTCACCCGCGCCTACTGCCAGAGTCCGATCTGCACCCCGAGCCGGGCGAGCTTCCTTACCGGCTGCTACCCGAGCGCCGTGCATGTGACGGGAAACGGCAACGAGTCCTTCCCCCCCGAGGCCCCCGAGCTGGTCACCCGGACGCTCGCCGGCGCCGGGTACGACTGCGGCCTGATCGGCAAGCTGCACCTGGCGAGCGCCAGCGGCCGCATCGAGCCGCGCGCCGACGACGGCTACCGCTACTGGCAGTACAGCCACGCCCCGCGCGACGACTGGAAGCAGGGGCACGACTACGCCGACTGGGTGCGTTCGAAGGGAGAGGTCCTCGGCGAGCTGATCCGGGGTCGGGACGGGGTCCCGGCGGAGCTGCACCAGACCACCTGGTGCGCGCAGAAGACGATCGAGTTCATCAACGAGGAGCGGGAGGGGCCGTGGCTGGCGAGCGTCAACATCTACGACCCGCATCCGCCGTTCAACCCGCCGAAGCAGTACCGCGACCGCTTCGCCCGCGAGCGCATGCCCGGGCCGCTGTTCGTCGAGAGCGATCTCGTCCAGCAGCAGCGCCTCGCCGCAGTCGATTTCCAGTCAACGGGGCGCCGCCCGGAACAGCTCGACATCCGGAATCCGCTGACCCCGAGGACTCCGGGGCAGGAGGCGGCGGCGGACAACGGGGATTTCGCCGACCGCGACGCCCGCACCCTGCAGGCGGCGTACTACGCGATGATCGAGCTGATCGACGACCGCGTCGGCGACATGATGCAGGCTCTGGAGGACAGCGGGCAGCTCGAGGACACCGTCGTCATCTTCACCAGCGACCACGGGGAGATGCTCGGGGACCACGGCCTCATCCAGAAGGGCTGCCGCTTCTACGAGGGGCTGGTGCGGGTGCCGCTGATCTTCTCCTGTCCGCCGCGGTTCCGCAACGGCCTGCGCAGCGACGCCCTGGTCGAGCTACTCGACATCGCCCCGACCCTGCTGCAGCTCGCCGGGCAGGAGGTGCCGGAGCGCATGCAGGGCCGCTCCCTGCTGCCGCTGCTCCGCGGCGGGAAGGAGCGCCACCGCGACTTCGTGCGCTGCGAGTACTACGACGCCCTCGATATGCCGGACGGCACTTTCGCCACCATGTACCGGGACGAGCGCTACAAGCTCGTCGTCTATCACGGCCACGACGAGGGGGAGCTGTACGACCTCGAGGAAGACCCGGAGGAGTTCGAGAACATGTGGTCGGAACCGGAGGCGCAGCCGCTCAAGCTCGAGCTGATGAAGCGCAGCTTCGACGCCTCCATGCTGGCGATGGACAGGGGCCCCCTCCGCGTCGGGCCGATGTAGGATGACCCTGGAACGCGCGCCGGTTCGAGTGGTGGAGCGGGAGGTGGTCGATTACCGCGGCGGGGAGCACGCCGCCCGGCCCGACCTGGTCACGGTGGAGGAGCCGCTGGAGATCCGCCTCCACGGGGAGGCGGTCGCCGTGATCATGCGCACCCCCCTCGACGACTTCGACCTGGTCGCCGGTTTCCTGCTGACCGAAGGCCTGATCGACAAACCCGGGCAGCTCGGGGCGATCTCATACTGCAGGGATGCGGAGCCCCCGAACCTCGAGAACATCGTCGAGGTCAGGCTGGCCGACGGGGTCGGCTTCGACTTCGACCGCCTCAAGCGCAACTTCTACGCCTCCTCGAGCTGCGGTGTCTGCGGCAAGGCGAGCATCGACCACATCGAGGCCCAGGCCCCGCCGCTGCCTGATGCGGATTTCCGCATCGATGCCGAGACCTTGTACGGCTTGAGCGGCAAGCTGCGGCAGGCGCAGAAGGTGTTCGACCAGACCGGCTCGCTGCACGCGGCCGGGCTCTTCGACCGCAAGGGAGAGCTGCTGGGGCTGCGCGAGGACGTCGGGCGCCACAACGCCGTCGACAAGCTGGTCGGGTCCTTTCTCCTGCGCGACAGCCTGCCGCCGGGGCAGTCCCTGCTGATGGTCAGCGGCCGCACCAGCTTCGAGATCGTGCAGAAGGCGAGGATGGCGGGAATAGCGGTGGTCGCCGCGGTCTCGGCGCCGTCGAGCCTGGCGGTCGACCTGGCGCGCGAGGCCGGCATGACCCTGCTGGGGTTCCTGCGCGGACGCGGCTTCAACATATATTCCGGCGCCTTCCGGATTACACCCTGAAACCTCCAACCCACGAGAACGGGAGAGCAGATCGCATGGCCAAAGCAAAAACCGAGAAGCCCAGGCTGCACTTGTGCGCCTCAAACTGGACGCTGCAGAACTACCCGTCGGCAAAAAGACCCTGGTCGATGGATACAAAGGTGAGACGGGCCAAGGAAGCCGGGTTCGTCGGCTTCAGTCACGGCGCGGATGCCGACCTGGCAAAGGCGTGCGAAAAGCACGGAATAGTCTATGTCGGCGGCGTCGACATCGCCGAGGTGGAGCAGGCCGAGCCGACGCTGAGGGAGTTCACCGAGGTAGGGGCCTACCACGTCAACGTGCAGCTGTGCGATCACGACACCGAGCTCAAGGTTTCGGTGCCGGTCGCGAGGGCGGTGATGAATGCGGGCAGGAAACTGGGGTTGCAGCCGGCCATCGAGGTGCACCGGGACACTTGCACGGAGACGCCGGAGAAGACCTTCGCCCTCGCCGACGCCTACCAGCGCCGCTACAAGGAGAAGCTGCGCATCAACTTCGACCACTCCCATCCCGCAATCATCAAGCAGGTGCGGGCCCCCGATTACTGGGAGCCCAAGACCAACGCCCGGCCCGACCTGCTGAGGGCGGGGGAGCTCATCCATTTCAGGCCGTTCACCGGCAGCCACTGTCAGACTCCGGTGACCAACGGCCGCGGCCGCATCGACCGGGATTTCGCCCTGTGGCGCGACCACTTCCTGAGGCACTTGCTGGAATCCTGGCTGAAGGGGGCCAAGAGCGGGGCGGAGCTGTACGGGGTAGTCGAGCTGGGGCCGCAGGGCTCGGGGTATGCCCTCGAGTGCTTTCCCGACGTATGGAAGGACGCCTGCGTCGCCCGCGGCGAGATCGAAAAGGTGTGGCGCGACGCGCTGCGAACCTGGAAGGGATGAGCGGCCGGGCGGCGGATCGAGCCCATCGCCCGGCCTTTGGGTGCGGTCCCGGGGAAACCGGCTTCCGAAGGGAAGACGCCCGGGGCCGGACAGGGCCTGCTTCCGAATAACCGCGATCAACCGCGGTCGTGGGAAGCCCGGCCGACCCGGGCTCAGGAAGCGGTTTCCGCCCCGGGGCCCGCCAGCGGTTCGACGCGAACCGGGCAGACCTTGAGCTCCGCGGTGTGGGTCACCGGGTCGTACCCCGATCCGGTCAGGGCGTTCACCGGCACCTCGCTGAAACCGAAGCTCGTGAACACCGTTCCCCGCGGCGACCGGTCCGTCGCCCGCACCTTGATGTCGACCTGGCCCCTGGCGCTGGTCAGGCGGCACCAGCCCCCCTCGGTCAGCCCCCAGGCGGCGACGTCGCCCGGGTGCACCTCCAGGGATTCCTCCGACAGCAGGTAGTCGATGCCCCGGGCGCGGCCGGTCTGGGTGCGGGTGTGGTAGGCCGGCAGCCGGCGGCCCGTGGTCAGCCAGACCGGGAACTCGGCGCTGACCGACTCGGCCGGGTCGCGGTAGTCGACCTTGCTGAAGATGCCGCGGCCGTTGGGGAACTCCTCCTGGTGCAGGATCGGCGTCCCCGGGTGGTCCCTGTGCGGCACCGGCCACTGGTACTCGTTGCGCTCGATGCGGTCCCAGTCGAGGCCGGCGTAGATCGGCGACAGGCTGCACAGCTCGTCGAAGACGTCGCGGGCGCTGGCGAAATCGAAGCCGGGAATCCCCATTCTCCGGGCGATCCGGCTGACGATCCACCAGTCCGGCTTCGCCTCTCCCGGCGGCGGCACCGCGGCGCGCAGCCGCTGCACCCGGCGCTCGGTGTTGACGCAGACGCCGTCGGTCTCGGCGAAGGCGGTCGCCGGGAAGACGACGTCGGCGAGCTCGGCGGTCTCGGTGAGGAAGATGTCGATGACGACGAGGTGGTCGAGGCTTTCGAGGGCGTGCTGGCAGTGGGCGCGGTCCGGATCTGAAATCAGCGTGTTCTCGCCGTTGATGATCATCGCGTGGATGCCGTCGCCGCAGCGGTCGAGGGCGGTGACCTTGGTGATGCCGCGCTCGCCGTCGATCTCGCGTCCGTACAGCTTCCTGAACTTCTCCCGGTTGGCCGGGTCCAGGACCTTCTGGAAGCCGGGGTAGTTGTCCGGCAGGGCGCCGCTGTCGCCGGCCCCCTGGATGTTGTTCTGGCCGCGCATCGGATTGATGCCGGTCCCCTCGCGGCCGACGTTGCCCGTCATCAGCGCCAGGTTGCACAGCGACAGCACGTTGTCGACGCCGCAGATGTGCTCGGTGATGCCGAGGGTGTAGTAGATGGCCCCGCGGTCGGCGCCGCCGTACCAGATCGCCGCCTTCTCGATGTCGGCGGCTGGCACCTCGGCGATTGCGGCGGCCCACTCCGGGGTCAGGCGCTCGATGTGCTCGAGGAAACCTTCGCTTTCGGTGGTGCGCCGGGAGATGAACTCCTCGTTGACGAGACCCTCGCGGGCGATGACGTGGGCCATCGCCGCCAGCAGGGCGACGTCGGAGCCGACGCGCAGCGGCAGGTAGAGGTCGGCCATGTCGGCCAGGGGAATGCGCCGCGGGTCGGCGACGATGAGCTTGGCCCCCCGGGCGATCGCCTTCTTGATCGCCGTCGCCGCCACCGGGTGGCACTCGGTCATGTTGGTCCCGATGCAGAAGATCACGTCCGGTTTCTCCATGTCGGCCAGCGGGTTCGACATGGCGCCGCGCCCTATCGTGGCTGCCAGACCGGCAACCGTGGGAGCGTGTCAGGCACGGCTGCAGTTGTCTATCTGGTTGGTGCCGAACCCCGCGCGGATGAACTTCTGCATGGTGTAGGCCGCTTCCGAGGGCGCCCGCCCCGAGGCGATGCCGTAGACGCTGTGCTCGCCGTACTTGTCGGCGGCCCGCCGGAACCCCCCGGCGGCGCGCTCGAGGGCCTCGTCCCAGGTCGCCTCGCGCAGCTCGCCGTCCTCGCCGCGGACCATCGGGTAGGCGAGGCGGTCGCCGTGCTGGACGAAATCGAAGGCGAACTGCCCCTTGACGCACAGCGCCCCGTTGTTGGCCGGGCCGTCCATGGCCGGGTGGATGCCGACGAGAGTCTCCTCCTTGGTCAGCAGGTCGACCGAGCAGCCCACCCCGCAGTACGGACAGACCGAACGCGTCTTCTCGATCTCGCCGGGCAGCTCCGCGGAGCGCAGCGCCTTCCTGTCGCCGAGGGCCCCGGTCGGGCAGGTCTGCACGCACTGGCCGCAGAAGGTGCAGGAGGAGTCCTTGAGCAGGCCGTCGAACTCGGTGGTGATCTGCGTGTGGAAGCCGCGGTTCATGACGTTGATGGCGTGGTCGCCCTCCTGCTCGGCGCAGACGCGGACGCAGCGGTAGCAGGAGATGCACTGCTCGTAGTCGCGCAGCAGGAAGGGGTTGTCGTCCTCCTTGCTCGTGCCCGACCTGGCCCCGGCGAAGCGGCCGCCGCGCGCGTCGTAGCGGTCGACGAGGTGGGCGAGCTCCTGGGAGGCGTACGAGGTGAGCGGGTCGACGTCGACCTGGCGGTTCTCCGAGGCGACCATCTCCAGCAGGGTGCGGCGGTGCTTCTCGACCTCCTCGGTGGAGGTGCGCACCGACATGCCGTCCACCGCCCTCGTGGTGCAGGAGGCGACCGGAGTGCGCGCCCCCTCGACCTCCACGACGCAGAGCCGGCAGGCACCGAACGGCTCCAGGCGCGGGTCGTAGCAGAGGGTGGGGATGTCGTGCCCCGAGCGGGTGGCGGCCTCGTAGATGGTCTCCCCATCGGTGAAGGCGACCTCGACGCCGTCGATGGTGATCGCCCTGGCGGCGGCGGGCCGCCCGTTCTCCCTGGAGGCGCCGTTGCCGGCGACCCTCGTTTCTTCAGGTACTGTCGTCGTTGTCATGGTCGGATGCTCCTGTCACGCGCCGGAGGCGCGCACGTGTCTTTCCACTTCTCCGGGAAAGTACTTCATCAGGCTTTGCGTGATGTTGGGGGCGGCCGTCCCCAGACCGCAGGCGCTCGTCGCCGCCATCGCCGCCCCCATCTCCTCGACCTCGCGGCGCCAGGCCGCCGGTCTGCGCGGCGACCCCGGGGCCCCGGCGAGGCGCTCGGTCAGCCGCTGGGTGCCGATGCGGCAGGGGAAGCACTTGCCGCACGATTCCTCGGCGAAGAACTCCATGGCGCCGTGCGCGGCCTCGACCATGTCGCGGCTGTCGTCGAACACCATGATGCCGCCGGCCCCGAGGAAGGAGCCGCGCGAACGGATGTCCGGTTCGTCGAGGGTGGCTTCGAGGTCGCCGCCGGCGAGGAAGCCGCCGGAGAGGCCGGCCATGGTCACCGCCTGGATAGACCGACCGTCCGGAGCGCCGCCGGCCCAGTCGTGCAGCAGGGTCTGCAGGGGCAGGCCGAGCGGAACTTCGTAGTTGCCGGGGCGCTCGATGTCGCCGCTGAGGCTGATCAGCTTGGTGCCGGCGTGCTCCCCGAGGCCGAGCCCCCGGTACCAGGCGGCCCCGTTGCGCACGACCGGGGGGGCCGAGGCCAGGGTCTCGACGTTGTTGACCACGGTCGGCAGGTCTTCGTACCCGTGCGTGACCGGGAAGGGGGGGCGGTTGCGCGGGAACGGGTGGCGCCCCTCGAGGCTGTTGAGGAGCGAGCCCTCCTCCCCGCAGATGTAGGCCCCGGCTCCGCGCCTGAGGTAGAGGCGGAACTCGAAGCCGCTGCCGAGGATGTCGGTCCCGAGCAGGTCGGCCGCCTCCGCCTCGGCCATGGCGCGCTCGAGGATCTCGAAGGTCTCCGGGTATTCGTAGCGCAGGTAGATGAACCCCCGCTCCGCCCCGGAGGCGTACGCCGCCAGCAGCATCCCCTCGATGACGGCATGCGGGTCGTAGTCGAGCAGGGCGCGGTCCTTGAAACAGCCCGGTTCCCCCTCGTCGGCGTTGCAGACCACCGTCTTCGGGCTTCCGGGGGCCTCGGCGACCGCCCGCCACTTCTGCCCGGTCGGGAACCCGGCGCCGCCCCGTCCCGCCAGGCCGCTGTCGGCGATCAGGTCGAGCAGCTCCTCCGGCGGCATGCCCCCGAGGGCGCGCTCGAGCGCTGCGTACCCGCCGCTGGCGCGGTACCCCTCGATGCCGGCGCGGCCGGGAAGGCGGATGCCGGCGAAGACGCACTCCTCGCAGCCCCCCGGGTTGGGGGCCGGCAGCGGGGAAGGGAGCTCCCGCAGGGTCCCGTCGGGGGACCCCACCAGGGTGCGGTTGCCGGCGAGCACCGGGACCGGCTCGTCGCAGCGTCCCGAGCAGGGCATGGGTGTGGCGCCGTCGAGGGATTCGACCAGGCCGCCGGCGCCGCGCAGACAGCATACCGGGCCGGTGCAGACCCGGGGAACGGACTGCCCGGGGCGGTTGCGGGCGAAGTGATGGTAGAAGGTCACCGTGCCGAAGAGCTCGGCGAGCGGGATGTTCAGGCCCTCGGCCACTTCCCGGATGGCGTCGTCGCTGAGGAACCGGTCGCGGTCGTGGAAGGCGTGGAGCAGCGGCAGCAGGGGAGCCGGCTGCCCCCGCCAGGCGTCGACGAGGTTGCCGTTGTGGGTTGAGGTCATCAGCGTGGTCAGTTTGCGTGCCCGTGCCAGAGAATATAAGCCGCGCGGTATGTGCCGACCTTGTTTCTCCCGGCGGTTCTGAAACCAGCCGGGGGAACCCCAGGTTCCCGCCGCCGGCTTCACCCGGGCGAAAAGAGAACCTTCCCGGCCGCGGAAGCGGCTTCAGCCGGGCCTCAGGCGGAGGGACAGCAGGAACAGGCTGCCGAACAGGAGACTCGCGAAGAGGACGTGGACGACCTGCAGGGCCGGGGGGAGGGCGAACCAGGCCAGCCCGGCCCCGGCCGCGAACTGCACCGCGGCGACGGCCAGGGGCGCCATGCCGAGCCGCCGCCAGACGGGGAGGTGGCTGGAAGCCCTGGCGGCGATAAGGGCAAGGGCGGCGCAGCATCCCAGCACCGCCAGTCCGAGGGTGCGGTGGGCGCCGTCGAGCCAGCCGGCCTCGGCGAGCAGGGCGCCCCGGTCCAGGTCCGGGAAGCGCTCGGCCGCCAGGTCGATGCTCCCGCGCACCAGGGCCCCGAGGCAGATCTGCAGGAGCACGAGAACGAGGCCGGCCCGCACCAGGCGGAACTGCGGCGTCGGGTCCGCGGTCTCATCCCCGCCGGTCTTCGGAAAGCTGTTGGCCGCCGCCGCGATCAGCACCGCGATGATGGCCACGGCGACGAGCAGGTGGACGGTGACGAACCGGGGGTCGAGCTGGTGGGCGACCACCTGGCCGCCGAACCAGCCCTGGAAGGCGACCAGCGGAACCGCTGCCAGGGCCGGAACCAGAACCGGGGGGTCGCCCCGGTGGTCGCGCCAGGCGAGCCAGGCGGTGGCGAGGATGAGCAGGCCGACGGTCACCCCGACCAGCCGGTTGACGTACTCGATCCAGGCGAGCTGGAAGTTGAACAGCTCCGGGTCGATGTCGGCGGGCAGCTGGCTCACCTCGGTCGGCGGGATCCAGCGGCCGAAGCACTTGGGCCAGTCAGGACAGCCGAGGCCGGCCCCGGCGGCGCGCACGAAACCCCCCAGGCCGATCAGGAGGAAGGTCGCCGTCGTGGTGGCGACTGCCAGTTTCTGGAAGCGGGTCAATTCCGGTCAGGCTTCAGGTACTGGTAGAGAAATTGAGGGAATCCCGGCGGCCCATGAGGGGCATCGGTAAGTCCATGGCCTGGAGTCCATTTGGGATTACGGAAAATATATTGGTCCGGGGGCAGGAGCTCAGGCCGGGGGAAACTGCACTCGAACAGATGGATTTTTCACCAGGAGTCATAATAGCTATTATAGGCACATGAAAGAGATCGCTGCCAGAGAGGCAAAAAACCAGTTCGGCCGTTTGTTGGATGCCGCCCAGAGTGCCCCCGTCTGCGTTACGAAGAAAGGCAGGGCCGTCGGCGTCATGATGTCGATGGAACAGTACGAACGCCTGCGGGGCGCGGCATGGGCTCGCTTGACCGCGACCATGGACCGTCTGGGGGCCGAGGCCGCAGACAGGGGTTTGACCGCCGAACGCCTGGAAGCACTCCTGGCCGATGAAAGCTGATGGTGTCGTTCTCGATACCGACGTTCTGATCAGCGCTGCACTGAATCCTGATGGATCGCCGCGTGCGGTCGTAGATGCAATACGAGCGGTGAACGGGGTCTTCCTATTCTCCGAGGAGACCTTCGACGAGCTGAAGACCCGGATCGATCGTTCGAAGTTCGACAACTATATAAGCCGCCAAGACCGGTCGGTTTTTCTGGCCCAGCTCGAGCCGGTTTCGGAATGGGTGTCGATCGTTGGAGCAAAAATGGGATGCCGCGATCCGGACGACGACAAGCTTCTCGAAACGGCGCTCATGGGAGAGGCTGAATGTGTCGTCACCGGGGATCAGGATCTTCAGGCAATGTCGCCATTTCAAAACATCCCGATCTTGAGCCCGGCAGACTTCCCGGGCGGGAGATGAGCTCTAAATCCAGGGTTGGGCTGTGGTGAGAAGGAGTCCGAAGATGTCTGATGTCAATGTCCGTGAAGCCAAGACCCAGCTTTCCCGCTTCTTGTCGCGGGCAGAGGCCGGTGAAGAGGTCGTGAATGCCCGCAATGGCATACCTGTTGCGCGGCTCGTCCGGTACGAAAACCGTCCGGGCATCCGGGGGTTCGGCGCCATGAAGGGCAAGTTTGTGGTCGACGAAGTTTCTTCTGATTTCGATGGGGTTATTGCCAGTGATCTCATCCCCCCTTGGGTTAATGTTTGTTAGATCTATAAGACAGGCTTTCAGGAACCATGGCGTGCTGCGCTGCCTCGAGCGGCTGACTGAACCGGATTCTCCCTGATGCTGACCAAACTCACCATCCGCAACTTCAAGCGCTTCGGCGAGGTCGAGATCGAGCTCGGGAGCCCGGTGGTCTTCATCGGACCCAACAACTCCGGGAAGACCTCGGCCATGCAGGCGCTCGCCCTCTGGGACATCGGCCTCCGGCGCTGGAACGAGAAGCGGTCGGGAAGGAGCGCTCCCGAGAAGCGGCCCGGGGTGACCGTGAATCGACGCGACCTCGTGGCCATTCCCATTCCTGACGCCAACCTTCTGTGGCGGGGACTGCACGTGAGGAATGTTCGCAACGTCGATGGCCGCCAGCGCACCAGCAATATCTGTATCGACATAGTCGTCGAGGGGGTGACCAACGACAAATGCTGGACTTGCGGGCTCGAGTTCGACTATGCCAACGACGAGTCCTTCTACTGCCGGCCCCTGCGCCTGTCCGATGGAAAGACTCCTGAACGCATGCTGGTCCCCGGCGAGGCAGGTACGGTGCCGATTGCTTTCCTGCCCCCGATGTCGGGGCTTGCTGCCACGGAAACGCGTCTCGATGAAGGGGCCGTAAACGTCCGGGTGGGAGAAGGCCGCACCGCGGAGGTGCTTCGCAATCTCTGTTTGCAGGTCCACGGCGAAAACGAAGCTGTGTGGAAGACGCTCGTCGAACAGATCGAACGGCTGTTCGGTTCCGGGATACGTCCTCCCCGCTACATTGCCGAGCGCGGGGAAATCGCGATGACCTACCGCGAGCAAGGGGTTGAGCTCGACCTGTCCTCCGCTGGCCGGGGTCTTCAGCAGACCCTTCTTCTTCTGGCCTACATGTACGCGAATCCGGGAGCCGTCCTGCTTCTCGACGAACCGGACGCTCACCTTGAAATCCTTCGGCAGCGCCAGATCTACCGCCTGCTCACCGAGGCGGCTCGGGAAAGCGGGAGTCAGATCATTGCTGCCAGCCATTCCGAGGTGCTGCTCAACGAGGCTGGCGGCCGGGATCTGGTGGTTGCCTTCGTCGGCAAGCCGCACCGCATCGACGACCGCGGAAGCCAGGTTCAGAAGGCGCTCAGGGAGATCGGATTCGAAAAATACTACCAGGCGGAGCAGACCGGCTGGGTGCTCTATCTGGAGGGCTCGACGGACCTTTCGATTCTGCAGGCTTTTGCCAGGCGGCTGGAGCACGAGGCCGCGGTCAAGGCTCTCGATCGGCCCTTCGTGGAGTATGTGGGCAATCAGCCCCGGGCGGTTCGAGACAATTTTCACGGTCTGAAGGAGGCTCTGCCCGAGCTGCGCGGGGTTGCTCTTTTTGATCGGTTCGAATCGGATCCACCGGATCTTTCCCCCGTCCGGTGCATGGTCTGGAAACGCCGGGAGATCGAGAACTACCTCTGTTCCCCTGCCACCCTCGAGGCGTACGCCGCGGCGTCGGCGGAGAAAGCCGTGCCAGGACCGCTGTTCACCAAGGCCGAAGCCCGCAGGCGCATGACGGCGATGCGGGAGGCGATCTCTGAGGTCGAATCGGCGCTGAAGACGCTCGGAAAAGGGTCTCCGTGGGACCAGGGCATCAAGGCCAGCGACGATTTCCTGGTGCCTGTGTTCGAGGCCTACTTCGGGAAGCTCGGCCTGCCGAACCTGATGGCGAAGAAGAACTTCTACGAGCTGGCCGAGCATGTCCCTGCCGGGGAGATCGACCCCGAGATCGGCGAGAAGCTCGATGCGGTCGTGCGAGTCGCCGACAGGGCCGAGCCCGCGGAAGAGCTCCAGTGAACCAAGCCGCGGGCGGCAGCGTGCCGGGGTTTCCTCTGCAGCCGGGAGGAGTCGGGCATGTCCGCCGGCGCTTGTCCCGGTGCCAGCGGCTTTGGTCAAATCAGTCTGCAGCACGTGGCTGAAGGCCTGACGCGCAAGATAGCGATCGTCGCCTGCGCCCGGGGCGTCTCAACGGCCAGCATCTTCGCCGTCAACGTCATCCTGACGCGGGCCTGGACGCAGGAGGAGTTCGGCCGCTTCGGCAGCGTCTGGGTACTCGCCAACACCCTGATCCCGGTATTCCTCGCCGGCCTGCCGACCGGGCTGCTGTATTTCTTCCCCCGCCGCGGGCCCGGCGGGCAGGCGGTGCTGGTGTCGCAGACGGCGCTCTGCCTGCTGGTTTCCGGGCTGGTCCTCGCCGGCCTTCTCGGGTTGGCGGCGACGGCGGAGCTGTCGTGGGAGGGCGTCGACTTCGCCGCCATGGGCAGGTACGTCATCCCGTTTCTGCCGTATGCCGCCGCCATCGTCGCGGCGGGGTACGTCGAGTCGGCGCTGGTGGCCGCCGGCAGGACGACCTGGCAGGCGGGGCTCGCCTTCGGCACCGCCGCCGGCATGGTCGCCACCGCGCTGGCCGCGGCCCTGAACGGATGGGGGCTGACGGAGTTCCTGTGGGGGGTGTCGGGGCTGGCGCTTCTTCGCTGCGCCGTCGCGTCGCTGCTGGTGGCCAGGGCAGTCGGCTTCGGCTGGCCCCCCGGCGACCGCTTCGGCGAGCTGCTCCGCTACTCCTTCCAGATCGGTCTCAACGACGCGGTCGGCAGCCTTTCGCGCAACGTCGACCGGCTCGTGGTCTTCCTCTTCTTCTCCGCCAGCGCCTTCGGCATCTACCACATTGGTGCGATCGAGGTGCCTGTCGGTCTCCTCCTCAGCGCGGTCATAACCGTTCTCGTGCCGGAGGTGAGCGCCCGCTACCGCGACGGGGACCTCGCGGGGATAGCGGTGCTCTGGAGGCGCACCGTAGGGGGGCTGGCCCTGTTCATTCTGCCGCTGTTCTGCTTTCTCTTCGCCTTCGCCGGGGAGCTCATCGCCCTCTACGTGCCGGAGGAGTACCGCGAAAGCGAAGCGGTGTTCCGCATCTTCCTGCTGATGCTCCCCCTGCGCTGCGCAGTCTACAACCCCCTGCTGATCGCCACGGGAAAGGCGCACTGGGCGATCTGGGGAAGCGTCGGGGACCTGCTGCTGAACTTCATCCTGAGCGTCACCTTCGTTCAGGTCCTTCTGGGCAAGGCCCCCGGGCAGGCTCTCCTCGGCCCGGCGCTGGCCACCGTGCTGGCGACCTGGGTGCAGACCTCCCTGCTGGTTTATCTCATCTCCCGCCATCTGCGCCGCGGGCTCGCCGACCTGCTGCCCTGGAGCCGCCTGGCGCGGGTAGCGGCGATTTCCTCCACCGTCGCCCTGGTCAGCGCCGCTGCCGCCCAGCTGGCCGGGGAACCCCTGGTCCGCCTGGTGCTGGGAAGCGGGGTCTTCGCCGCGGGCTCGGTCCTTGCCCTGTTGCGCCACCCTGAGGAACGGCAGGAGATCCGGGCCCTGGTCAGGTCCCTGGGGCGCACACAAAAGCGCCCGCCGTCAGACCCCTCCCTTTCCGGGCAGTAACCAGGATCCGGCGGTGGCGGGTCCGGGAAGCGCGACGGTATCGACCTTGCCGCAGTCGAGGTGCTTCCAGAGCTCGCGGTCGCCGTAGTAGCGGCCGGAGCGGCCCGCCTGCATCCAGGCGACCCGCAGGTTCCTGTCTATCCTGAAGATGGCCGGTTGGATCTGGTCCTCGGCGAGCTGCAGGCCGAGGGCGCGGGCGAGCTTCAGGCCGGCGTCCTCGACGTAGCGGGCCGAGAAGCCGGTGACGCGCCTGACTTCGGAGATCTCCTCCCGGGGCCCTGGGGCCAGGACGACGAACGCCGCCCCGCACTCGCTCAGCCTCGACTGGATTCTCCGCAGCCGCACCAGCTGCCGCTTGCAGACCCCGCACCACGGGCCCTTCATGGTGACGAACACCACCTGCCTGCGCCGCGCCATTCCGGCGAGGTCGACCTCGCGGCCGTCGATGTCCTGCAAGGTAGCGGGAAGGATCAGCTCTTCAGGAGTGCGGGTGGAATCGGCGCGGGAGCCGGAGTCGGGGGCGGTGCTGGCGGGGGAGGAGGCAGCGCCCGCCAGGACGCAGGCGAGGGCGGTGATGAGCTGGCCGGACATGGGCGCAATCATAATTCAGACTGCCTCCCTGCGGCAACCTGGAGCGGTGCCCTCCGTTGACGGCATAAACTGCCATATGTACATTCAGATACTTAACTTACGACAACAGGGAGAAAGCGATGAAGGACCTTCCCGAGGCGTTGGCGGACGCCCTGGCCCCGTTGTGGGCCCGGTTGCCCCTGGAGACGTCGCTTGGCCGCCTCGTGGTGGCCGGACCGCCGCCGGCAGACGTCGCAGGATGCGTCGAAACGGTGCTCGAAGACGGGGCGCTCGCCCCACCGGTCCTGCAGGCCGCCCTCTGGCTCTATGCCGACGACCTCGACCGCAGCCACCGGATATGCCAGCAGATCGACGACGCCTCCGGCTCCTTCTGGCACGGGATCATGCACCGCCGGGAAGGGGATTTCGACAACAGCAGGTACTGGTTCAACAAGGTCGGGGACCATCCGGCGATTTCCCGGATCGGGTACGATCCCCGGGATTTCATCGGCGCCGTCGAGGAGCGGCACGCCGGGGCTCCGGCCGATCTGGTGGCCCTGCAGCGGCAGGAGTGGGAGACCTTGTTCACCTGGTGCGCCACGGAGTACTCCGGATGATCTGCATCCCGGACGCCCGAATGCAGGTGATCGGCAACTCATTGCGGGACAATACCTCAGACGACGGATCCTCACTTTCCGGAGAAAGGCAGTGACCCCGCGGCCCCGCGGAGTTGGGCTGATCGGCCTCGGCACCGTCGGAGGCGGGGTAGTCGGCCTGGTCCGGGACGCCTCCGAGTCGATGCAGCGCCGCGGCGCCGGGCTCGAGATCCGGCGGATCGCGGTGCGGGACCCCGGCAGGCCGCGGGACGTCGAAGTCGACGCCGGCCTGCTGACTGCGGACCCCGCCGAGGTCCTGCAGGACCCCGGCGTCGGAATGGTTGTGGAGCTGACCGGGGCGGAGCCGGCGATCGACTGGATCCGCACTGCCCTGAAGTCGGGAAAGGACGTGGTCACCGCCAACAAGGCGGTCCTCGCCGAGCACGGGGACGAGCTGTTCGCCCTGGCCCTGGCCAACGGCGCCGACCTGATGTTCGAGGCCAGCGTCGCCGGGGGCATCCCGATCATCCGCTCCCTGCGCAACGGCCTCGTCGCCAACGAGGTCGAGTCCCTGTACGGAATCCTCAACGGCACCACCAACTACATCATGACCCGCATGAGCAGGGGCGAGGGCAGCTACCCCGGGATCCTCGCCGAAGCCCAGGCCAAGGGGTACGCCGAGCCCGACCCGGCCATGGACGTCAGCGGCATGGACGCCGCCCAGAAGCTGGCGATCCTGTGCCGCATCGCCTTCCACACTTCCGGCAACTGCGGCGGCATCTACTGCGAGGGGATCGAGGGGATCGCCACCGGGGACATCGAGTACGCCCGCGAACTCGGGTACACGATCAAGCTGCTCGCCATCGCCAAGCGCTCCGGGGCCCGCGTGGAGGCGCGCGTGCACCCGGCGATGGTCCCGGCCGAGTCGCTGCTGGCCAACATCCACGACGAGTTCAACGCCATCGAGGTGGTCGGCAGCGCCGTCGACACGCAGGTCTTCTACGGCAAGGGGGCCGGCCGCATGCCGACGGCGAGCGCCGTGGTCGCCGACATGGTCGACCTCGCGGAGCGCCGTGCTTCCGGGGCCGGTCCGTCGATCCGCGACATGATCCCCGCCCGGGGGGGGCCGGACTTCGCCGACGTTCGGGACGCGGAGATCCGCTTCTACCTGCGCCTGCTGGTGGCCGACAAGCCCGGGGTGCTCGAGCGCATCGCCCGCATCCTGGCGCAGGAGCGGATCAGCATCGCCTCGGTGATCCAGAAGGAGCGCGACCTGCAGGGGGGCAGCGTCCCCCTGATCATCGTCACCCACGAGGCCCGGGAAGAGGCGATGAGGCAGGCGGTGGCCGCCCTGAACCGGCTGGAGATGGTCGAGAAGGACGTGGTCCTGATCCGCATGGAAGAGCTCTGAATGGAATGAAGTACCTGGTCCTGGTTCCCGACGGAGCCGCCGACTACCCCCTCGAGGAGCTCGACGGGCGCACGCCGCTGCAGGCCGCGGCAACGCCGAACATGGACCGCCTCGCGCGCGAGGGCCGGGGCGGCCTGGTGCGGACGATCCCGCCGGAGCAGCACCCCGGCAGCGACGTCGGCAACCTCGAGATCTTCGGGTACGACAGCCGCGAGCACTACAGCGGCCGCGCCCCGCTCGAAGCGGCGAGCATGGGGGTGCCCCTCGGCGAGAGGGACGTCGCCTTCCGCTGCAACCTCATCACCCGCGACGGCGACATTCTCGTCGACTACAGCGCCGGCCATATCGGCACCGAAGAGGCGGCGGAGCTGGTGGCCCTGATCGCCGCCGGGCTGCAGCGGGACGGAATCAGCTTCCATCCCGGCGTCGGGTACCGGCACCTGATGGTGTACGGCAACGGCCCCGAAAAGCTGCAATCCTTCCCGCCCCACGACATCATGGGGGAGTCGATCGCCGCCCACCTGCCCAGGGGCGAGGGGGCCGCGGAGATCCGCCGGCTGATGGCCGAGGCGGAACCCGTGCTCGCCGGGGCGGAGGTCAACAGGCGCCGGGTCCGGGACGGCCTGCAGCCGGCCAACGCGATCTGGCTCTGGGGTTCGGGCCGGGCCATGCGGCTGCCGGGCATCGAGTCGAGGTTCGGGGTCAGCGGCGGGGTGATTTCCGCCGTCGACCTGGTGCGCGGCATCGGCGTCGCCGCCGGCCTCAGGGTCATCCACGTGCCGGGGATCACCGGGTACCTCGACACCAACTACACCGGCAAGGCCGAGCACGCCCTGGCCGCCCTCGAAAGCGACGACTTCGTGTACGTGCACGTCGAGGCGCCGGACGAGGCCGGCCACAACGGCGACGTCGAGGGCAAGAAGGGGGCCATCGAGGATTTCGACGGCAAGGTGGTCGGCACCGTGCTGGCCGGGCTGGGGGCCCTGAAGGAGCCGGCGCGCATCCTGATGGCGCCCGACCACCGCACCCCGATCGCGCTGCGCACGCACAGCCGCGAGCCGGTGCCGTTCGTCCTCTGGGGGGCCGGAATCGAGGCGGACGGAATGATGGCCTACAACGAGATGGGGGCGGAGCAGGGAGCCGAGCGGCTCGACCACGGCCATCGCATGATCGAGATGCTGATGGGGTAGGTTGTCGAGGGTTCGGAGCGCCGATCACGGCGGCCGTTTCGGGCAGGCGCTGGGCGGCAGCTGGTGAAGAGTCATAGCTGATGACGGGGCTCATCTCTATTTTCCTGTCCGCGAATCCGGGAGATGACTGCAAGCCGGGTTTCACTTGAAACGATCTTTGATCGTGATCAGATAACTTGTTGGCGCATATGGAGGTATACAAAGTAATGGAAGACAGGTACGAGGTGGCTCTCGTCGGGGCCACGGGGGCGGTGGGAGAGGTGATGCTCGAGCTCCTGGCGGAGCGGGAATTCCCGGTGGGCGACCTCAGGCTGTTGTCGTCTTCGCGCTCTGCAGGCAGGGAGATCGAGTTTCGCGGCGAAAAGCTGATCGTCCAGAACCTCGCCGAAGCCTCGTTCGACGGCATCGATCTCGTGCTGTCGTCGGCAGGCGGGGCCATCAGCCGGGAGTTCGCCCCGCGCGCCGTCGACGCCGGCGCCGTCGTCGTCGACAACACCTCAGCCTTCCGCATGGACGACGGGGTACCGCTCGTCGTCCCGGAGATCAACCCCGGGGACCTCGAGCGGCATTCCGGCGTCATCGCCAACCCGAATTGCTCCACCATCATCCTCGACGTCGCCATCTGGCCCCTTCACCGGGTCAACCGCATCCGGCGCGCCGTGGTGTCGACCTACCAGGCGATCAGCGGCGCCGGGGCCAGGGCGATGGCCGAGCTGGAGGAGCAGACCCGGGAGGTGCTCGCCGGAAACCCCGCCTCCCCTCGGGAGCTTCCGCACCAGACCGCCTTCAACCTGTTCTCCCACAACTCCGCCATCGGCCCGGAGGGGTACTGCGAAGAAGAGGAGAAGATGGTCCGGGAGACGCGGAAGATCTTCCACGACGACGGGATCGGGATCGCGCCGACCTGCGTCCGCGTCCCGGTGATGCGCGCCCACTCCGAGGCGGTCAACCTCGAGTTCGAGGAGCCGATGAGCCCGGAGCGCGCCAGGGAGGTCCTCGCCGCGGCCCCCGGAATCGAGGTCGTCGACGACCCGGAGAGCAACCACTTCCCGATGCCGATCGAGGCTTCGGGCAGGGACGAGGTGCTCGTCGGGCGCATCCGCCGTGACATCTCGCGCAGCGACGGCCGCGGCATCGAGCTTTTCGTCAGCGGCGACCAGCTGCGCAAGGGGGCGGCCCTCAACGCCATTCAGATCGCCGAGGCGCTGATTGCAAAGGGGCTTCTCAGGCCGGCGGTGGCCGCCTGAATCCTCCGCCTTTCGACGGAAGTTCCGCGTCAGCAACAGCTGGTCCGGCGAAATGCCTGTGGCGAGGTGGGCGGCGAAGCCGGACACAAACGAACGGCAGAATGGTCGGGATCCCCGGGCGACGGAATCCCCGGGGTCGGCTACTCCGCTCAGGCCCTGCTTCCTTGCAGCCGGGGCCGGCAGCAGTAGGTTGCCGGTCGCGGGATTTCAGTCGCTTTCCCAGCCCGGGAAATGCCGGTGTCCACCGGGTGCAGTAACCGACAGCCAGCCGCTTCGAAGCGCTGCTCCCTGCCAGGCGGGTGCGGCAGGCACTGGGAGCGGGGGGACTCGTTGGGTCCGCTACAGCTCCCCCTGGACGCAGACCCGGTCGATGAAGCGGGAGTACACCTCGACCCCCTTGCGCAGCTGATCGACCTCGATCCACTCGTCGGCGGTGTGGGCCTGGGCGATGTCCCCGGGCCCGAGGACCACAAGCTGCTTCATCTTCCTCACGTAATGGATTCCGTCGGTGCCGAACGGCACGGTGCGCGCCACGCGCGTGCCGGTGAGCCTGAGGGCGGTCCGCACCCAGGGTGAATCGACCGGGGTGTACACCGGGCTGCCGGAGGCGCTGTAGCGGCAGTCGAGGCGGTGCCTGCGCGCCGCGTCCCGCACCCGTTGGACGATCTCGCCGGGGTCGACGCCGGGCATGCAGCGGTAGGAGAGCCGACAGACGCTGCGGGCGGGGCTGATGTTCATGGCGACGTTGTGGTCGTTGACGCTGATCGTCAGCTCCGAGTGCGGCGGGTCGAACTCGTCGTTGCGGAAGCGGTCGGCAGTGAGCACCAGCTCGTTGAGCTCGGCCATCTCCTGGAGGAAGGGGATCATCTTGAGGTTGGCGTTGACCCCCCGCAGGGTGCTGGTGTGAGCCGGTTTCCCCTTGGCGGTGACCGCGAACGACATCCCGGCCTTGTGGGCGTACACCACGCGCAGGCGGGTCGGCTCGCAGACGATGCCGCAGCCCTCCGAGGCGGCTGCGAACAGGCGGGACTCGTCGGTCACCATGCGGGCCCCGACTCCGGAGATCTCCTCGTCGGCGGTGATGACGATGTAGAGCGGCGCCTTGAGGTCGCCGGCCCTGAAGCGGGCCGCCGCGCAGATCGAGGCGGCCAGGGGCCCCTTCATGTCGGCGCTGCCGCGGCCGATCACCCGGCCGTCGGACACCCGCGCGTCGTAGGGGTCCCCGGTCCAGCCGTCCTCCATGTTGGCCGGGACGACGTCGTTGTGGCTCATCAGCGCGAGCCCGCCGGTTCCCTTGCCGAGCCTGGCGACAACGCTGAGCTTCTCGACGCCGTTGGCGTCGGTGTAGGGCAGGCTCTCGACCTCAAAGCCCAACTTCCGCAGCATCCTGGCGCTGTGCCGGGTGCAGGCGGCGTTGCTGGTCAGGCTTTCGGAGGGGAAGTTGACGATCTCACGGGTAACCTCGACGACATCGAGCTTCATCTGCGGATCCGATCTGGTTCGGGGTGGGGGAAAACGGTTGAGGGAGCCCGCAAGATATGGCAGGGTTTCGGCTGTTTCCAGCCGTGGACGACCCGGCCGCTGACCCTGGTCCCGGAGAAAGTGAAGATCGTACAGGCCGGTCCCGACGGCGCCCGGAAGCGGCAGCGGCTCTGATTCCGCGGTACGGAAAGACTGCCAAACTCCGGGTCCCCCCGGGGGCCCGGCGGAGGAAAAGGTGAAGGGAAAATGAACAGACCCCCCGAAGAGTTCGCGCTCGTCGAGGAGGAACGGCTGCTCGCCTTTTCGACGCGCTGCTTCGAGAAGGCCGGGGTCAGCTCCGGACACGCCGCCTGCATCAGCCGCCTGCTGGTCAACTCCGACCTGCGCGGCGTGCGCTCCCACGGCACCCGCCAGGTGAACCGCTACTGCCTGTCCTTCGAGACCGGCGAGCTCAACCCAGACCCCGACGTCGCGGTCCTGCACGAGAGTCCGACCCAGGCCGCCCTCGACGGCGACGGCACGCTCGGGTACCTGCCGATGGTGGAAGCCTCGGAAATGGCCGTGGCCAAGGCGCGGCAGTACGGCCTCGGGATCGCGACGGTGCGGCACATCGGCCACTACGGCTCGGCGGGGCATTACGCCCGCATCTGCATGGAGGCGGGGATGATCGGGTTCTCGGTGCAGGGGACGCGGGACCACGGCAACCGGCGCGGGGACGGGGAGAAGCCGAAGCTCGCCTACTACGGGAACCCGCCGATCTGTTTCGCCCTGCCGTCCGGAGAGGGGGACCCGATCGTCCTCGACGCGGCGACCTGCATCATGGCCGACTACCAGCGCGGCCCGGAGTTCGACGCCCTGCACGGGAAGATCCCGGCCGCCTTCTTCAAGAGCATGGGGTACACCGCGGTGGCGACGATGCTCGGGGGAGGGCTCGCCGGGGTGAGCCTGCCGCAGGCCGGGGAGGTGATGCAGTCCTGGCCATCCGCCCGTTCGGGCGGCATGGTGCTCGCCATCCGCATCGACGGCCTGCTGTCGGAAGCGGACTTCCGCGCCGAGGTCGACCGCCTCGTCGCCGACGTGCGCGCCTCGTACGAGCCGATGCCGGGACAGGAGGAGGCGCTGCTGCCCGGGGCGATCGAGGAGCGGCGCATGCAGCTGCACCGCCGCGAGGGGATCCGCTACGGCGAGCTGGAGCAGAAAGAGCTTCGGGAGGTGGGGGCCCGGCTCGGGGTGCCGCTTCCCTGGGAGGAGTAGCGGCCGGGTTGCCCGGTGCCGGCCTCCGAGCCGCGGCCTTATGTGAGGTCGCTCAATCCCGAACGAATCGAATTCCGTCACCGACAGGAGAAACGACATGGCAAACTACAGCGCCGCGGTGATCGGCCTGGGCTGGATGGGGCTGCTCTACGACCTCGCCCGGCGCATCGGCGACCGCTTCGAGATCGAGGACATCGACCGGCCAACCCCCGAGCTCGACATCCACCGCCGCTTCCACCACCACGACCACCCCGGGGACGAGGGCAACCCGACCTCGTACTCCGAGGCCCTGTGGAGCCGCCCGGACACCGAGCTGGTCGCCGCCGCCGACAGGGACGTCAAGAGGCTGGACGCCTTCCGGGAGCGCTACGGCATCGACGCCGTGTACACCGATGCCGGGGCGATGCTGCGGGAGGTGAAGCCGGAGATCGTCGCGGTGGCGACGAACACCCGGCACCGGGCCGACCTCACCTGTCTGGCGGTGGAGTGCGGGGCGAAGGGAATCGTCACCGAGAAGCCGATGGCCCACACCCTCGAGGAGGTGGACCGCATGGTCGGGACCTGCGCGGCGGCCGGGGTTCCCCTTAACTGCGGCTCGATCACCACCACCCATCCCTCGTTCGCGGTCGCCAGGCGGCTGGTGAAGGAACGGGCAATCGGGGAACTGCAGTCGATCGAGGCCGCCGGCGCCGGCGCTCAGCACCAGAACTGGTCCTACTTCCTCGACCGGCTCCCCGACTGGGTTGTAGGCACCGGCGACGGGCCGCGGCGGGAGTCCGGCAGCAGCGAGTTCCAGGGGCAGGGGATGGCCTGGGCGGAAGGCGGGCCGGCAATGCACTTCCGCCACGGCGCTCCGGGTGTGCGCCTGACCGGCAGCAGCGGGGAGATGACCTTCGATTTCCAGGAGGGCTGGCAGCTGTTCCAGGACGTCGAGACCGGGGGCGCAAAGGGGAGGGTGCCGGTGCCGTGGCCGAAGCCGCAGTTCAACGGCCCGTACGGGGCGGTCTATTGCGTCGACGACGTGATGAGGTGCATTGCAGGAGAGCTCGACGAGCCCAAGAACTCGGGCCGCCGGGTGGGGATCGCTCTCGAGGTCGAGGTCGCCCTCAAGGAGTCGTCGGCCCGGGGCGGCCGCAAGGTCGAGCTGCCGCTTCCCGACCGCAGCCTCGGCCTGCACTACGACTGGTTCAGGTAGCGGCCCTGCCGGCGCCAGGGGCCGGCGGACTGCGGACACCCGGCGCTGGCTTCAGGTGACTGCATGACCCGCTGAAGCGGCTGCTGCGGGCGAAAGCGGAGACGCACAGACCCACGAATGGAGTCAACCACCGCCCGAAGCCCGGCGACCACTCGGCATCTGCCGGAAACAACCGATCCGGATCGGAGGCACACCGATGGCTGACATACCGCGCATCATGTTCTACCACGACGGCAGGCATCCCCTCATCTACATGTACGAGCCGCCGATGCAGAAGGAGGAGTACGAGCAGGCGGTCGACGAGCTCGCCGGCACCCCGGTCGAGGCCCTCATGTTCTGCCTGGGTGACGGCCGCACCGTGCTCCACGACACCGCGGTCGGGGAGCTGTGGGGGCACAACATGGAGAGGTGGTCCCACGAGATCTTCCGGCGCGCGCACCAGAACGCCCGCGCCCTGATCGACGCCGGGAACGACCCGCTGCGCATCGTCTCGGAGCGGGCCCGGGAGAAGGGGATCGCCTTCTACCCGACCCTGCTGGTGCAGCAGGGGCGCGGCGGCCGGGAGAGCGACACCCGCTGCTCCAACTTCCGCTTCGACAACACCCACCTCGAGATCGGCGCAAAACCGGGGACCGATGAGCTTCCGTACGCCACCTGCCTCGACTTCATGCACGAGGAGGTGCGGGAGGAGCGGTTCGCCCTGATCGCGGAGACCCTGCGCAGATACGACGTCGACGGCTTCGAGCTGCAGATGAACTACACTCCCCATTACTTCCACCCCGGCGAGGTGGAGGAGGGCAAGCCGGTCCTGACCGCTTGGATCAAACGGGTTTACGAAGAAGTCAAGGCGAGCGGTCCCGGGCGCCACCTCGTACTCCGCATCCCGGCGAGCATCGAGGGCTGCGGCAGCGTCGGCATGGACGTGAAGGCCTGGATCGACGAGGGGATCTGCGACGCCCTGGTGGCGCAGACCTTCTCCGGCCCGGAGCTGATCAACTCCAACGCCGACTACACGGAGCTGGTCGAGGCGGCGCGCGGCTCCGGCTGCAAGGTGATCGGCGCCATCCAGTCGCACGTCGACTCCGACCGCCTGGGGGAGGGCCCGGTCTCGATGACCCGGGCATGCGCCACCAACTGCTGGGCCCAGGGGGTCGACGGCCTCTACCTGGCGCACTGGTTCAACCTGTGGCCGTACGGGGCGGATTTCTACGAGCGCCTGCGCGAGCTGCCCCACCCGGACATCATGGCCCCGCGGGACAAGTTCTACTTCGCCCCGACCATGACCGGCCGCTACCCGGAGCCGCAGCTGGAGCCGGGGGTGGAGATGGAGCTGCCGAAGGAGCTGCAGGAGGGGGAGACGGCGGCGGTGCACTTGAGGGTCAGCGACGACCTGCCGCGCTGGGCGGCCGTGGGCAGGGTGCACGAGGTGATCCTGCGCTTCCGCCTGATGTCGACGACCGAGCTCGACAAGGTCAGCTTCCACCTCAACGGAGAGCAGCTGCCGGAAAGCTGCCTGCGCAGGATCAACGAGATGTACCGGATGAGCCGCCCCCGCTACCGGGCCGGGTCGGCCTACTGGTTCGTGTTCCGGCTGCAGGAAGAGCACTGGCCGGTCCAGGGTATCAACCTGATCGAGGTGAAGGTGCACGAGCGCGACAGGGCGCTGACCATGCCGTTGAGGGTGCGGGACGTCGAGCTGGAGACCCGCTACCTGATGGGCAGGAACTACCACCGCTCCTTCGTCGACGACGACCTCGGTCCGTACGAGCACGCCTCCGATTAGCTGGGAGGGAGCGTCCTTGCCCTGGCTTCGTGCGGGGCCCCGTGCGCGAAGGTGCACCTGCGTTCCATTCGCGCAGCCCTCGCACCTGCATCAGGCCGGCTGCCCCGCCCGTTCTACCGGACCCGCACCCCGGACTGGAACACCGCCCTGACGTCGCTGAAGGCGGCGACGTCGGCGGTCGGGTCCCCTCCGAAGGCGGCAAGGTCCGCCTCCTTTCCGACCTCGATGGTCCCGACCTGGCCGGCGATTCCGGCCGCCTCCGCCGAGATCCGGGTGGCCGAGACCAGGGCCTCCGCCGGGGTGAAGCCGCATTCGACCAGCAGCTGCAGGTCGTAGTCGATATGGCCGAACTCGAGGTTTCCCACACCGGAGTCCGTGCCCGGCACGACCCGTTCCTTCAGGCAGTAGTCGAGCATCCTCCGCATCAGGTCGAGGCGCCTCTCCGCGCGCTGCTCCAGGCGGGCGAGGTCAGCCTCCTCCCCGGGGCCGAACGCCCCCTCGTCGCGCCGCTGGCGCAGGCGCACCATCTCCGGGTAGTTGGTCCATGCCTGCAGGGTGGGGCTCAGCCAGATCCCGGACTCGGCCAGCATCCCGGCGACCTTGGGGTCGAAGCGCATCTCGTGGTCGGGGTCGAGGAACTCGACGTGCTCGATCAGGTCGATGCCGGCTTCCACGGCCCGCACCATCGACTCCTTGGCGCGGCAGTGGGCCGCGGTGAGGCGGTGGAACTGGCGCGCCTCCCCGGCCAGGGCCTGCAGCTCCCGGGTAGAGTAGGTGGCGATCCCGGGGATGGTGCCGGTCGTGCCGCCGCCGGAGGCCATCACCTTGATGTAGTCCGCTCCCTCGTGCACCAGACGCCGCACCGAGCGGCGGATCTCCTCCTCGCCGTCGGCGACTTCGTTGCACATGTGGAAGTGGCCCCCGGTGCAGGTGACCGGGCGGCCGCTGACCAGCATGCGCGGGCCCGGGATGTATCCCCGCCGCAGTCCTTCCTTCAGGGTGAAGCCGATCCGGTTGCGCGCCCCGTGCTCGCGCAGGGTGGTGATGCCGGCGCGCAGGTGGCGGCGCATGTTCATGGCCCCGATCAGCACCATGGTCTCGTCGCTTTCGAGGAAGATCTCGTCGTAGGGGCGGCCGTCGCCCGCCAGGCTGAGGTGGGTGTGGCCGTCGATCAGCCCGGGGGTCAGGCAGCAGCCGGCAAGGTCGACTGCCGGGGTATCCGGGGGCGCTTCCTTCGCGACCGCTTCGGCGGGTCCGACCGCGGCGATGAGGCCGTTCCGGACGAACACCGCCTCCCCGGTTCGGGCGCCGCCGCCGAGGCCGTCGGCGAGCAGCCCGGGGCGGATCAGAACTGTCTGTGAATTCGATTCGGACATACCTTGTTTCCCCCTCGCGGTGATGAAACCAGTGCAAGTATAGACCGGGTTCGCCGCCTGCCGCCAAGGCGGTGAAGAGCAGCGAACGCGGACGGTGCCGAGGCATTGGACGCTGAATGAACGACGAAGAGAAATACCTGTTCGACCTCAACGGCTTTCTCGTACTGCCGCAGGTGCTGTCCCCGGAGGAGGTGCGACGCGGAAACGAGGCGATCGACCGCCACGCCGATCAGATGCAGGAGATCGACCGCTCCCTGGCCCGGGAGTCCGCAGCCCTGAAGGGCACGTCGAGACGCCTCGACCTCGGCGGGATGCTCGCCTGGGAGCGCCCTTGGTGCGAGCTGTTCCGCGAGCTTCTCCTGCACCCGGGGGTCAAGCCGTACCTGGAGGGGATTCTCGGGGAGGGGTACCGCCTCGACCACGGGCCGGGCCTGATCGCCATGGACGCCGGCTGCGAGGGCGGGGTGCTGCACGGGGGCGGATTCGAGCGCGACTTCTCAGAGGCCTACTTCTTCAAGGACGGCCGCATCTACACCGGGCTGACCGTGGTCGAGTACCTGTTCGCCGACGAGGGCCCCGGAGACGGCGGCGTGGCGGTGATCCCCGGAAGCCACAAGTCGAACCTTCCCTGCCCTCAGGCAGTGAAGCTCTGGGAACGCCGCCGCGAGCACGTGCTCGAGGTGAACGCCAGGGCGGGGGACGCGGTCATCTTCACCGAGACCCTGACTCACGGCACCCTGCCCTGGACCGCCGCGCACCAGCGGCGGGCCCTGCTCTACAAGTTCAGCCCCCCCTTCCTCGCCTACAGCCGGGGCGCCCACACCATCACCTATCCCGGCTACATCCGGGACATGACCGAGGAGCAGCAGGCGGTCATGCAGGCCCCGTCGGTGCGCAGGTGAGGGGAGCATCCATCACCGGGACAGGAAGGAGACGATGACGGCAAAAATAACCGGCCTGGAGCGCTTCACCCTGGTGGTTCCCTTCGTCGACAGGGTGCGCCGCGAAATGGAACGGGCCGGCATTCACACCTGGTCCGAGCTCGAGATCACCCGCCTCGACACCGACGCCGGGATCAGCGGCTGGGGGGAGACGGTGCAGAACTACACCTGGGGAAGGGTGCAGGCGGAAGAGAAGGTGATCGGCCGCTCCCCGTTCGAGACCATGTGGGACGACTCGCTCGGGGCCGGGCTGCAGATGGCGCTGTTCGACGCGGCGGGCAAGCTGGCCGGGGTGCCGCTCTACCGGCTTCTCGGCGGCAAGTGCCGGGACTGGGCGGCGATCTCCTTCTGGGACCACGACATGTCCCCGGAGAAGTACGCCGTCGAAGCGCAGACCGCCGTCGGGCTGGGATACAACTGCATCAAGATCAAGACGCGGCCCTGGTGGGACGTGCGCGAGACCATCCGCCGCATCAGCGAGGTTACCCCCGACCACTTCCGCATCGACGCCGACTGGAACGCCATGCTCAACAACGCCGCCAACGCCGTGCCGCTGCTGCGGGAGCTCGAGCGCGCCTTCCCCAAGATCAAGATCTGGGAGGACCCGCTGCCGCGGAACGACGCCGCCGGGAACCGCTACATGCGCACGCAGATCGAGAGGCCGGTCGCCCACCACTACGGCTCCATCGGGGCGCGCGAAGGCCTGGAGATGGGGGGCGTCTGCGACGGCTGGATCCTCGGGGGCGGGGTGTCGCGGATCATGCGCGACGGAGCTACCGCCGCCGCCGTCAACATGCCCTTCTTCCTGCAGATGGTCGGGGCCGCCCCGACGACGGCCCTGTCGCTGCATCTCAGCGCCGTGCTCGAGCAGGCGCAGTGGCCGACGATCACCTGCCACGAGCTCTACGAGCACAGCCTGCTCAGGGAGCGCCTGCCGGTGGTCGACGGGCACGCGCGGGTGCCGGAGGAGCCCGGCCTCGGCATCGAGCTGGACGAGGAGGCCCTGGAGAAGTACCGGGTGGAGAAGGCCGACCACAGCCTGCCGAGGCGGCTGACCTGCGTGGTCCGGCCCGGGGGCGCCCGCGTCTACTTCGCGAACTCCGGCCAGAAGTGGGATTTCTTCGGCAGGGGGAACCGCCCGGTCGACGACTGGGGATGCCGCACGGAGCTGATCGACGACGACGGCAGCAGCGAGTTCGCCGACCTCCACGAGCGCGCCAGCCGGGGGCCGGTGGTCTGCGGCAGCTGAAGCGGGAACCCGAATAATGGACATCAACAACGCGCAGCGGTTCCGGGAGCGGATGCTGGCCGGGGAGACCCTGATCGGCATGGGGGTCACGTTCGGCGACCCGTCGATCTGCGAGCTGATCGCCGAGGCCGGGTACGACTTCACCTGGATCGACATGGAGCACGGCGCCATCGGGATCGAGACCGCCCTGCAGATGGTGGCCGCCCACCGCGGCACCGGGGCGGCGCCGTTCATCCGCGTGCAGTGGAACGACGTCAACGTCATCAAGCCGGTCGCCGACCTCGCTCCCGCCGGGATCATCGTGCCGCAGGTCAACGACGCGGCCGCGGCCGAAGCCGCGGTGCAGGCCTGCCGCTACCCGCCGCGCGGGGTCAGGGGGTACGGACCGCGCCGGGGTACGGGGTACGGGGCGGTCGCCCAGCCCGACTACCTCGCGGAAAAAGGGGACGAGCCGATCGTCGCCATCCAGATCGAGCACAGGGACGCGGTCGCCAACCTCGACGAGATGCTCGAGGTGCCCGGGCTCGACATCTACTGCCTCGGGCTCAACGACCTGTCCGGGTCGTTCGGCAAGCTCGGACAGCACCAGGACCCCGAGGTCGTCGAGGCGGTCGAGACCGTCGCCGCCAAGGTCGGCAGGTCCGGCCGCATCCTCGGGATATCGACCTTCTACTCCCCCGAGACCTACGCCCGCTGGATGTCCCTCGGGGTGCGCTGGCTCAACCTCAACGTCGATTTCTCCAACCTGTTCCGCGCCGGCCGCGAGGTGATCGAGGCGGCCCGCGGGCAGACCCCGAACCGGCGGTAGTCGGGCTCGGCCTTCGAGATCTCCCGGGCCCGGGCTCCAGTAGCGCCCCCATGGACCAGGTCATCGAGAAGCTGCGGCGCTTCGACAGCGCCACGGTCGCCAACGCCATCGAGCATTTCGAGGTCCGGGACCCCACCACCGGGTACGCGGACAACCGGCTGGTCTGCCAGACCCCCGGGATCGCCGCCCCGATGGTCGGGCGCGCCTTCACCTGCAAGGTCGACACCACGACCCCGGGAGACCCCCGGCCGGCGAGGGTCGACGAGCTGGTGCAGCTGCTCTCGGAAGCAGACGGGCCGTTCGTCCTCGTCGCCCGGCACGAGGGTCCGGACCGCCGCCGCGGCTGCGTTTTCGGCGACATGTTCTGCGCCGTTCTCGACAGACTCGGCGGCGCCGGCATCGTCACCGACGCCAACGGCCGCGACCTTGCCGGCATCCGCCGGCGGACCCCGGGTTTCCACGTCTTCTGCGGCGGCTGGGTGGTCTCCCACGGGTACCCCGCCTACCTCGAGTTCAACACCCCGGTCGAGGTCTGCGGCCTCGAGATCGCTCCCGGGGACCTGCTGCACGGGGACGGGAGCGGGCTGGTGTCGGTGCCGCTGGAAATCGCCGCCGGCGTCGCCGCCCGGGCGGAAGCCGTGCGCGGCCAGGAGGAGGAGTTTTTTCGGTTCCTGCAGGGAGACCGCTTCAGCATTGAAGAGTTGAAACACCGATTCGATCCGAGGACGGAGGACTGAACGATGACGACATCCGAACCCGTGTTGAGCAGCGAGGACCTCGATTTCTGGGAGGAGAACGGCTACGTGGTGGCGCGCCGGGCCGTGCCGCCGGAGAACTGCCGCGCCGCGGAGAAGGCGGTGTGGGATTTCGCCGAAATGGACCCCGGCGACCCGGAGACCTGGTACAGCGATCCCCCGCGCGGGATCATGAAGGAGATCTACCAGCACCAGGCCCTGTGGGACAACCGCCAGCACCCGCGCCTGCACGAGGCGTTCGCGCAGATCCTGGGCACCCGCAAGCTGGGTGTCAGCCGCGACCGCGCCAGCATCAACCCGCCGGAGCGGTCCGGCCACGAGTTCGTGGGGCCCTGGCTGCACTGGGACCTCAGGGTCGAGGAGCTGCCCGAGCGGATCGGGGTCCAGGGAATCCTCTACCTGACCGATACCGCCGCGGACCAGGGGGCATTCACATGCATTCCCGGGTTCCACCGGAAGCTGCGCGACTGGCTGCGGTCGCTGCCCGCGGATGCCGAGCCCCGGGAGCGGGTGCACGAGGAGTTCGGCGATCAGGCGGTCTCCGTCGAAGGAGGCGCAGGCGACCTCGTGATCTGGCACAGCGCCCTGCCGCACGGGGCCAGCCCGAACCGCGCCGGGGTCCCCCGCGTCGCCCAGTACATCACCATGGGCCCGGCCCCGGACGAACGGAGCCCGGAGTCGCGGGCGGAGAGCGAGCACTGGTGGCGGGAGCGTCTGACCGGGCTCGGGAAGAACGAGAAGGGGAAGGAGCACCGCGAAGGGACCACCGCCGAGCTGACGCCGCTCGGGCGCAAGCTGCTCGGCATCGAATCCTGGGAAGAGGAGGAGTAAGGGCGCCCCGAAAATCCTTGGGACTGTCCCGACTTGCCATCCGATGCGCATTGCCGAATTGCTGAAAGGCGCAAACCGCGACCGCCTGAAGGTCTACGGGCCCGCCCTCCTGTTCTCCGGGCTGGTGTTCCTCCTGCTGTTCCAGCTGGTCGAACCGGCGCCCCCCGGGCGCTTGGTCCTGGCCTCCGGCATGCCCGGGGGAGCCTACAACCGATTCGCCATGGAGTACCGCGGCCTGCTGGGGCGGGAAGGGGTCGAGCTGGAGGTGAAGGCGACCTCCGGGTCCGTGGAGAACCTGCGGCTGCTGCGGGAAGGAGCGGTCGACGTCGGTTTCGTCCAGACCGGGGTGGGGGACGCCTCCTCCCAGGCCGGCCTGGTTTACCTTGCCAGCCTCTACTACGAGCCCCTGTGGGTTTTCCACCGGGGAGCAGAGACCCTGGAACGGCTCACGGAGCTGTCGGGAAGCACCGTTGCCGTCGGGCCCGAGGGCAGCGGCACCCGGGTCCTGGCCCTGACCCTGCTGCGCGAGAACGGCCTCGACCAGCCTCCGACGCGGCTGTCCGACCTCGGCGGAACCCCTGCGGCGCAGGCACTGAGGGAAGGGGCGGTCGACGCCGCGGTCTTCGTGGCCTCGCCCCGGGCCCCGGTGGTGGCCGAGCTGCTGGCCGACCCCGGGATCGAGCTGCTCAGCTTCTCGCGGGTCGACGCCTACCTCAGCCGCTACCGCTACCTGTCCAGCGTCGTCCTGCCCGAGGGGGCCATCGACTTCCGGCGCAACATCCCCGGCCGTCCGGTCACCCTGCTGGCCCCGGTGGCCACCCTGGTCGTCCCCCCCGACTTCCATCCCGCCCTGACCGATCTGATGCTCCAGGCGGCGGTTGAGGTACACGGCAAGGGCGGCTTTTTCGAACGGGCCGGCCAGTTTCCCTCAGACGACCACCTCGACTTTCCCCTGATCGAGGACGCGCGCCGCTACTTCGAGCGCGGCCCCTCCTTCCTGCGGCGCTACCTGCCGTTCTGGGCCGCGGTCTTCGTCGAGCGCTCCGCCCTATTCCTGCTGCCCCTCGTCACCTTGCTCGTGCCCCTGTTCCGGATCGCCGTTCCCACCTACCGCTGGAAGGTGCGCTCCCGCATCTACCGCTGGTACCGCGACCTTTCCGCCGTGGAGATATCGGTCGACGCCGGGATCGGCGACCCGGCCATGGCCCTGAAGGAGCTGGACCGCATCGAGCAGGAGGCGGCCAGGGTCGAGGTGCCCCTTTCCTACACCGACGAGCTCTACAACCTGCGCCTGCACATCCAGCTGGTGCGCGACAAGATCGACAAGCGGCATGGCCTCCGGGACCCGCCTGGTTGATGCGGCGGAAGGCCCCGCGCCGCGAGCGGGGGGCCTGGAATGTCCCTGCCCCCCGTTTTCAAAAAAATCCCGTAGTTTTCCAATCCCGTAGTCTCCCCCGTCGCCCGGGATGCAGATGACCTCCGGGCGCCCCCGGTTCGTACCCGGGAGAAAAAAACGAACACCGCGAAGGAGAGAGATAAATGAAGAACCCGGTCGTGCATTTCGAGATCGTCGGCAAGGACCACGAGGCCTTGCAGGCATACTACAGGAACCTGTTCGAGTGGGATCTCCGCAGCCCCGCTCCGGAGATGCCGTACGCGATTGTGGAAGCGGACGGGGATGGCCCGGGCATCGGCGGCGGCGTCGGGGGAAGCCCGACCGGCACCCCGCACGCGACCTTCTACGTGCAGGTGGAGGACATCGAGGCTGCTCTCGCGAAGGCGGTCGAACTCGGGGGCGAGACGGTGGTGCCGGTGACGACGATACCGGGGATGGTGACGTTCGCCCTTTTCAGCGACCCGGAAGGCAACCGGATCGGCCTGGCCTCGGCGCACGTACCGGAAGGCGGGGAGACCGGGTAGGCGGCCCCCAGGATGCACCGCCGCGGGACCGGCTTCTACCCCTCCAGAACCATCCCTTCCGTCTCGATGCGCTGCATCATCTGCCGCCACTCCGGGGAGCCGTCGTCGTCCCAGTAGTCGGTGGTGATCGGGGAGTCGTAGCTCATCGGCACTTTCCCCCGGCGCCAGTCGGGGCGAATCAGGAAGTGGCGGGTGGTCCTGACGTCGTACTTGTGGTACATCCGCGCGCCGTTGGCGAAGCGGGAGCGGATGATCCAGGGATCGCAGGGGACAGGCTCCAGGGCAGACAGCCGTTCCAGCTCGCCGCGGTCGAGGGTGACCCCCAGCCCCGGTTTCTCCGGTACGCGCACGAAACCGTTGACCGGCTCGAAGCGCTCCTCGATGACGTCGGTGCGGGTGGTTTCCCCGGCGTTGATGGCGTGGAAGGTCGCCGACGGGAAGGCGGCCATCATGTGGGCGACCATGGCGCGGGTGATGCCGCCTCCGACCCACTGGACCATGAACGGGATGTTGCCGGCGGCGAACAGGCCGGCGGCCTCCACCGCCTTGCCGATTTTGCAGTGCCCGAGCATGTAGATGTCCGAGGCGCCCTGCATCACCTCGTAGGTCGCGTCGAAGGCGGCGCGGTGCCTCACCAGGGGCAGGCGCACCCGCTTGCGCAGCTCGATCGAGGCCTCGACGTCCCTCTCGTCGATGCTGTCCTCGAAGCAGCCGGCGATCCGGTAGCTGGAGAGCCGCGAGAGCAGGTCCGGCATGTGGTCGGTGGTGCCGCCGCCGGTGAAGTCGTAGTGGATGCGGAACCCCCGCGGGGCGACCTCCTGCATAGCCTCGGTCTGGTCGAAGACGTTCTCGAAGGGGGAGAGGTGGAACTTCATCCAGGTGAACCCGCGGGCGGCGTAGCGCCTGACCGCCTCGGCCATGCGCTCCGGCGAGGTCGACACCGTCCAGCTCGAGACCGGCACCCAGGAGCGGTGCTTCTGGCCGAACAGCTTGTACACCGGCACGCCCGCGGCCTGGCCCATGAGATCGTACATCGCCGTCCCGAGGGCGATCGAGGTTTCGTCCCCGATCCAGTTGAAGGGGTTGCTGCCGATGTACTGGTCGAGGACCTCCTGCGGCTCGGGCGCGCCCCCCTTCTCGCCGAGACCGGTGAGCCCGGTGTCGGTGTGGGCGACGTACACCGTGCTCCGCCGCGGACCGTCGTAGTGCAGGAGCTGCCAGGCGATCCAGTCGTGGTGCTCATGCGTAACCTGGTGAACTTCGATTTCGGTAACCTTCATCTGTCGATGTCCTGCCGGAGAAGTGGATTGGGGTAAGGCGACCCCGGAGCCGCCGGAAACCTGGCCAGAAGCCCGGGTTATCCCAGCCACGGGCAGCGGCCAGGTAGCGCGCCGTAACGCAGGAAATACAGCCCTGCGCCCGGAAAAGAAAAGGCGCCTTGCCTGTGGCTCGGCGCCTGATGCCGGGTGAAACTGCGAGCCCCCCCTACTCGAACAGGTGGGCGAACTCCCCCAGGCCCTCCGTTTCCAGCCGGTCCTTCTCGACGAACCGGAGGGAAGCGGAGTTGATGCAGTAGCGCAGGCCGGTCGGCTCGGGGCCGTCGCTGAACAGGTGTCCGAGATGGGAGTCGCCGTTCCTGCTGCGCACCTCGGTGCGGGTCATGAACAGCTTGTTGTCCGCCTTCTCGACGATGTTGTCCGCCACGAGCGGCTGCCAGAAGCTCGGCCAGCCGGTGCCGGAGCGGTACTTGTGGGTCGAGCTGAACAGGGGCTCACCGGAGACGATGTCGACGTAGATCCCTTCCCGCTTGTTGTCCCAGAACTCGTTGCGGAAGGGGGGCTCGGTGCCGTCTTCCTGGGTCACCTCGAACTGCAGGGGAGTCAGCTTCTGCCGCAGCACCCCCTCGGAAGGCTTGGAGAAACGGCTGCTCGAGGACTTGCCCGGCATCGCGGATGCGGGCGGATCGTCTCCCCAGATCCTGGTGATGAAGCGGTCGCGGCCCGAGCCGGTGCGGTACCTCATGTAATGGCCGGGGTTTTTCCGGTAGTAGTCCTGGTGGTACTCCTCGGCCGGATAGAAGGTGCCCGCCGGCAGGACCGGGGTGACCACCGGCTTGTCGAAGCGCCCGGATGAATCGAGCGCCGCCCGGGTCGCCTCGGCGATCCGCTTCTGCTCCTCGTCGTGGTAGAAGACCGCGGAGGTGTACTGGTGGCCGCGGTCGTAGAAGGATCCCCCCTCGTCGGTCGGGTCGAACTGGCGCCAGAAGTGATTGATCAGCTCTTCGTAGCCGACCTGCTCCGGGTCGTAGGTGATCAGCACCGCTTCGATGTGGGAGGTGCGGCCGGAGCTGACCTGCTTGTAGGTCGGGTCCTCCTCGGTCCCGCCGGTGTACCCGGAGACCGCCGAGATCACGCCGGGGTACTTTTCGAACGGGGCCTCGATGCACCAGAAGCAGCCGCCGGCGAAGGTCGCCTGCCCCTGTTCGGCGCCGGCGGATCGAAGGCCGGAGGTCAGCAGCAGGGACAGGGTCAGGGCGAGGGCGGTTTTCATGGGATCGGCTCCTGCGGTTCGGTGAGAAGTGCGCGATGAGAGCTGGTCATCGTTTTGAAAATATGGACGCCCGGAGGCGGGAACGGGTCCCGGTCTGTCGGCGACCGGGGCCTGGAACGTATCCCGGGGAAGTCCGGTCCACCCGGCAGTACCGGCCGCTTTATTGAACGGGAAACCCACTCTCTCCCTGGCCAATCCCTCGCTCCTATCCCTCGACCTCCCGGCAGTGGAGGATCGCCATCTCCCAGCCGTCGATGCCGATCTCGAAGCCGGCACCGTCCTCCCGGAGCGGCACCGGGCTGCGGGTGAACAGGTCTTCCACCTCCTCAAGCTGCCAGTCGGTCCGGACCTGCGCTCGCGCCGTCTCCCGCCGCATGTTGAGGAGAAACAGCAGCCGGCCCCCCTGTCGCGAGGGCCGCACCACCGGCACCACCTCCGCCCCTTCGACCCGAACCGGGGGGCGTACCCCGGCCTCGGCGGCCAGCCCCAGCACCAGCTCCGGCGGCGCTTGCTCCGCGAAGCCGGCCGACAGGGTGAGACCCAGCCAGGTGAAGCGGCCGCCCGCGGTCCGCACCCCCACGGTCTGGCCGTCGAGGCTGGCCCAGCTTTCGCACGCACCTTCCGGCTCGAGGACGGCGTACCCGCACGGGGTGGCGACCGGCACCTCCGCCAGGGGGGTGCGCAGGAGATTGCGCCCCTCCTCGATGTCGAGCCCGGTCACCTGCGAGAAGTCCGCGACACGCACCCCGAACCGCTCCCCGAACCCTTCCGGGGGGTCGTAGCTCGACTGCCCGTCCTCGGAGTACAGGCCGAAGCTGCCCTCGGCGACGAAGCGGGTTTCCGGGCTTTCCGCGAGGGTCCGCTCCAGGCGCCGGCGCGCATCCCCGTCCATGAGCGCGAGGTTGGGCAGGAACAGCAGGTCGTACCCCGTCCAGTCCATGGCGGGGGTGAGGAGGTCGGCGGCGATTCCGTGCCGCCACAACGCCGTCCACGCACCGGTGAGGTCGGAGCTGAAGCGCTGCGCCTCGCCGTTGAGGCCGAACAGCTCCTGGGACGGGGCGTGGTAGACGATCCCGACGCGGGCGCGGCCGCAGTCGACGGGCAGGTGCTCCCTCATCCCCTCGATGCGCGCGATCGCCCTGCTGACCGCCCGCAGCCGCGGCGTCGGCCTCCCGTCGAGGGCGGCGAGGTTGTACCCGGGGGACTCGAAGCTGAGATACTCGGGGCGGTACTGCCAGAACATGCAGCCGCAGGCGCCGCCGGCGAGGGTCAGCCAGAGCAGGGCGGTCAGCTCCTGCGGGGCGGACTGCTTCTTCCAGGTGACCCCGCCCTTGGCCATGCCGGCGTATATCTCCTCGTTCCACCAGCGTCCGTTCGGGGCGAGGCCGCGGGAGGCGTCGAAGCCGAAGGCGTTGAAGGCGATCCGGTACGGGTCGGAGGTCAGCAGGTTGTTCGACGACATCGACATGCCCCAGCTGTCGACCTCGGCGGCGCAGGCCTCGTGCCAGGGCTGCGGTATGACGACGCCGTGGGCGCGCACCTCGTGGCGGGGGTCGATGGCCCGGGTCTCGGCGACCATCCACCTCAGCTTTTCGACGAGGTTCTCGCAGTTGAAGCGCCGGAACATCATCATCTCGACGACGTTGTGGTTGTCGCGCGGGGGGGCGACGTCATCCCAGGTGCGGTAGCGGCGCAGGAGCCGGCGGTTGAGGCCGTCGAGGTCGTAGCGCGCCCGCAGCCAGCGCTTGTACGCGGCGAGGGAATGCTCGCAGTAGCAGGGGTACGGCTCGGGCCCTGCCCTGCCCGGAGCCACCCCGTCCCACAGGCCCCATACGAGGAGGTTGTCCCGGTCCCTGTAGCGGTGCACCACGTGCCGCAGCAGGGCGCCGCCGAACTCTTCCCAGGCAGGGTGATCGTAGCAGTGCAGGATGGCTCCCTGCGGGGCCGCGGCGCTCCCCGAGACCATCAGGGGATTGCCGTGGCGGTCCACGGCGCGGATGTCGGGGTGTTCGCGCAGCAGCCACTCGGGGCAGGAGCCGTGCGTCGCCAGGGTGACGTCGAGCCAGACGTGGAGGCCGTGTTTTTCGGCCAGGTCGAACATCAGGTCGAAGTCCTCCAGCTCGTAGCGGCCCGGAGCCGGCTCCATGTGGTTCCAGAAGCTGAAGCTGCGCACGACCCGCATTCCCGCGGCCCGGATGGCGGCGAAGTCCGCGTCCCAGACCTCCCGTTTGGGGATGGGGGCCCGGTAGTACTCGACGCCTACGGGGAAGGGGGTTTCCGGGTGCAGGTGGAATTGCGAATCTGACATGGTCGGGGGCTCGGGAGATGGGTGGGGTTGGAGAGTTCCGGCAGCAGGAGCGTTACCCCGGGAGTCCGGCCGATTCCCAGGCGGGCACTTGCCCTGCCCCGGGCGGGGCCGCCGAGCCGCAGGTGCTGGCGCGAGCTGGCCGGTGGAGCCGAACTTGGTCGCTTCATCTGCGACAGGAGACTATCCCATGAACGAACAGAATGCCAGCAGGCGCGCGGAGCTGCAGTCCGCACTGGACCGCCTGCCGAGAGTCGCCCTCGCGGCCCTGCCGACCCCTTTCGAACACTGCCCCGCATTGTCCAGGACTCTCGGCGGCCCCCGGATATGGATCAAGCGGGACGACCTCACCGGGCTGGCGACAGGCGGCAACAAGACGCGGATGCTCGAGTTCGTCCTCGGGAAAGCCCTCGAGGAGGGGGCCGACACCGTTGTGGGCGGGGCCGCGGTGCAGTCGAACTACTGCCGCCAGCTCGCCGCCGGCTGCGCCAGGCTCGGGCTCGAGTGCCACCTCGTGCTGCGCAAGGTGCGGGGAGAGCGCGACAGAGAGGTTCAGGGGAGCCTGCTGCTCGACCTGCTGGTGGGAGCGCAGATCGACCTCGCCGAGGACGAAGGGAGCTGGGAGAACCTCGGGGCCCGCGTCCGGGCCAAGGGGGAGGAGCTCACCGCGTCCGGGCGCAAGGTGTTCGTCGCCCGCGTCGGGGACGAGTCCGGGATCGGGCTGTCCGCCGTCTCCTACGCCGCCGCCACCCTCGAGCTGCTCGACCAGGCGGACCGGGCCGGAGTCCGCATCGACGAGATCTGGCTCTGCTCATCCGACTCGACGCAGGCGGGCATCGCCCTGGCACTGAAGCACCTCGAGTCCCCCATCCGCGTGGTCGGCCTTCCGGCCCTTCCGGAGCCCGTGACCTCGGGCTGGACCTTCGAGGAGTGCCTCTCCTCGGTGGCGACCGAGTGCGGGCAGCTCCTCGGTATCTCGACGTCGGTAGAGCCGGCGGAAATAGTCAGCATGACCGACTACATCGGCCCCGGGTACGCGGTTCTCACCGACGCCGCGCGCGAGGCGATGCTGATGGCGGGGCGGCTGGAGGGCCTGCTGCTCGATCCGGTGTATACCGCCAAGGCGATGTCGGGGCTGATCGACCACGTGCGCCAGGGGAAGGTCGCCGGAGGGGCAGTGGTCTTTCTTCATACCGGGGGCCTCCCGGCGCTTTTCGCCTACGCCGACTCCCTGCGGCTCGACGAGCTGTTGAACTCGGGGTGAGGTCCGGGACGCTCGTGGGGGTTGAGTTCTCCTCAGTCCCGCAGCGATGCCTTGATCCTGGCCCAGGAATCCGCTTTCACAACGGAGCCGGGGCCGCCTGTTGACGGCTCTCCGATCAGGATGCCGTCCGCCCACGTATCCGCATCCCCGAACACGTCGCGAACTGTCAGGCCGGAATAGTCTCCCAGGGTGTACAACCCTTCGGATACATAATCGTCCCGAACGGGTTCGGGATCATCGAAGTCCCATACTTCCAACTGAAACCCTATGGTCTTCCCCGGAAACAGTTCCGAAACCAGGCTGCGTTCAGGTTCATCCCTGATCAGCATATCGAAAGGAGTGGCGTAGAACTCCACGACCCAGAACACGGGGTTCTCACCCGAAACCGAGCCGCCGCCGTCGGCGTACGGAGAGTAGCTCCACCACGGGTGGTCTTCCTCGAAGAACAACTCCAGCCACCGGAGCGATACATGGTGCCCGTGGGCCGGGATAGAAAATGCGTGGTACAATTGCGCATCCCGTTCCCATACTTCCGAGGCGCCAGCACCAAAGTCAGCCCTGGGAGCCGCATCATGGTCTCCGTCGACCTTGAGGTACATGTGGTCCTGATGGCCACCTATTGCCTGCCCCAGGTACTCCGAGTCCGGACCCGCGAACATATCGTCGCTGAAGATGCCGGCAACATAGAGGCGCGCCGGGTTGCGCCCCCATCCGAGCCAGATCCTGAAATCCAGATCCGATGGATCGAATGCCTTCGTGACGGCATTCCGCCGATGCGATTCGAAAACAGTAAAGTCGAGGGCCGTGAAGGTTGGCTCCCCGAGGAGCTCGCTCCAGTCATCTACCGATCCGTCCTTGAGGTCGATCCTGGACTCTTCGGTTATCTCGGGAATGGGGTAGACCCTGTCCCCCTGATGTCCGAGCACTGATGCCGACAGGGCGAAGGTCGTCACGGCAAACAGCAGAATCCCTGATTTCATTTGGTTCCCCTTTCGCGACGGGTTCAAGCCCCGACGATCCCGCTGACATCTAGCAGGTAGATCTGCCGGCCGTCGCCCCCGTGCGCCGAGTCGATGCTGACCAGGCGGCCGTCCGGGCTCGAGCGCGGGTGCAGGTCGCACCGCCACTCCCCGGTGTACTCCTCGGGGGAGTGGAAGCTGCCGAGCTCGATCCGGAGGCCCGTCGGGACATGGTAGAGGTAGAGGTCCTGCGACCGCGATTCGCCCCGGGGGTAGCAGTCGTTGAGGATCCAGTCGCTGTCGGCCAGGAAGGTGCAGTGGCCGTCCAGCGTCATCTGCTCCCTGGCGATCGGCTCCACCTCCGGGGAGCGGTCCCTGTAGAGATGGAACCCCTCCCCTGTTTGCGGCCGCCGCGACCAGGCGAGGAGGGTTTCGGGGTCGCGCCAGATGAAGTGGGACACCTGCCCGAAATCGTCGACGACGTGCAGGTCGGAGCCGTCGGGCGCCGCGGTCAGCATGCGGGTCCGGCGTCCGCCCCCGACGCGCCAGCGGTGCAGGAAGACGAAGCGGGTGCCGTCGGGGTTGAACAGCAGGTGGTTGAAATAATGCTTCGCCCCGGAATAGTCGCCGTGGGGGTAGGGTAGGGCGGCCACTTCGGCGATCGACAGGATCTGCCGCGACTCCCCGCTTTCCAGGTCGACGGTGTAGATGCCGCTGTCCTCCGGGGCCAGCTGGTCGCGGTTCGGATCGGGGATGCCTGCGTACCCGTATCCCGGGCGCATGTGGTTGATGCGGCGGAAGTCGGTGCCGATCGCCAGGTCGCCCCCGGGAGCAAGGCAGTAGACCGCGGCCGGCAGGGTCCGCGATTCCCCCGAGCGGGTGTCGAAAACGCGGGACACGAACCGCTCCCCGTCGCGCTCGTTCCAGACGATGCGGCGGTCCGATCCGGGAATCCACTGCAGCATGCAGCCCTGCTGCCAGCCCCATGCCTTGGTCGCGCCGACCTCGCGCCAGGAATCCCCTTCAAGGGTGTCGATGACGCCGAGACGGATTGCGTCCTCCGGCTCCGGGGACCGCGACTCGAAGTCGACGGCCATGCCGAGGAGGTACCGCCCCGACGGATCGAACTGCAGCTTGTCGTAGTACCCGAACCAGTGGAAGCCCGGCCCGGAGGTGACGGCGCGAACCTGAACGTGGGCGGCGGTCACAGGAAGCGTTCCACCGAGAAGGGGGAGAGGTCGAACCCCGGCTCGTTGCCGAGGGCGGCGTCGGCGACGACGCTCCCGCTGAAGGGGCCGAGCTGCAGGCCGCTGGCGCCGTGGCCGGTGTTGAGGTAGAGGCCCTCCCGTCCCGGGACCGCTCCCATGACCGGCATGCCGTCGGCCGACAGCGGCCGCAGCCCGACCCGGGTCTCGCGGATCGAGGCGTTGGCGAGGCCGGGGGCGACGCGCAGGGCCTCGGAGAGCACCTCGACGATACCGGCCGCGGTCGCCTGCGGGTTGAAGCCGGAGCCGGTCTCCCGCGTTGCGCCGACGGCTACCCGGCTGTCCGGCCAGGGCACCATGTAATGGTCGCGGAAGGCGCTGACGATCGGCCAGGAGGAGGTGTCGGTCCCCCCGAGGTCGAGGTGGATGATCTGGCCGCGCTGGGGGGCCACCGGGATGTCGATGCCGAGCTGGTCGGAGAAGCGCCTGGACCAGGCCCCGCCGGCGATGATCGCGGCGCCCGCGGAAATCCGTTCGTTACCGCTCAGGACGCCGGCGACCCGGCTGCCTTCGAGGAAGAGGCTGTCGGCCGAGCCGGAACGGCGCTCGAGCCCGCGGCGTTCTCCGGCCTCGAGCAGGGCGCGCGCCAGGAGCCGGCCGTCGATGCGGGCGGCGTCCGGGTTGTGCAGGGCCCGCGCCGATGCGGCGAGGGCAGGGAACATCTCCCTTGCTTCCGCGGCCCCGACGGCGCGAACAGGAGAACCCCCGCCCGGTCGCGAAAGGATCAGCTGCGAGGCCGCCTCGAAAAGGGGGAACTCGTCGTCGGATACCGCCGCCAGCAGCAGTCCGCAGCGGGCGAACCCCGTGCCGGCCCCTTCCGCCTCGAGTTCGGGGACCAGTGCCGCAAGGTGGGCGTACGCGGCGCGGCTGAAGCGGTACCAGGCGTCGGAGTCGCCGCGGTAGGTCGCCGGGGAGACGATCCCGGCCCCGGCGGCCGTGGCGCGCCCCTCGTCTTCGCGGTCGAGCAGCAGCACCCGGGCCCTGGCCCCGGCCAGATGAAAGGCGGTGGCCGCGCCGAGGACGCCGCCCCCGATGACAATGAAGTCGTACATTTTCTCCTCGAATGCTGAACCGGCGGTCCGCTATATGATCGCCGATTTCTGACGACAGGTATATTTTTCCCTTTCGCAGGAACGTACCGGGCCGCCCCGGCAATAACTCCTTCCGGGCTGCAGGCCCCTGCTCCGAATTCACATCCTGAAACGATTTTCAACAAGGGACAGCATTACCCCCGGCGAATCTCCGCGCACCGCCGGAAAGCAACCACAGTAAAGGACAGACCCCAATGAAGATTGTCGATCTGAGGTGCGCCGTCATCGGCGACCATCCGATAATCCGCATCCTCACCGACGAGGGGATCGTCGGGACCGGGCAGGTGGAATCATCCAAGCGCTACCTCAAGCCCCACGTCCTCTTCTACCGCGACCTCGTTCTCGGCATGGACCCGACCGACGTCGAGCGCGTCATGCTCGGCATCCGCAGGCTCGGCGGCTTCAAGCCCTGGGGCAGCGCCGTCAGCGCCATCGAGATGGCGCTCTGGGACATCGCCGGAAAGGCCGCCGGGGTTCCGGTGTACAAGCTGCTCGGCGGCAAGATCCGCGACCGCGTGCGGGTCTACCTGACCGGCGCCCCGGTGCCGGTGACCAGCTCCCTCCCCGAGGAGTACGCCGCCGCGGCCCGCGCTATAAGGGAGCTGCCCGAGGGGTTCACCCTGTGCAAGATGGGCGTCTCCTTCCACAGCGGCATGCCCAACGACGTCCCCGGCTTCTTTTACGGGGAGACCTCGGGCGGCCGCTGGCACGCCAACCGGGGCCCGCTGACCGAGCGCGGACTGAAGCACGTGATCGCCTGCGCCGAGGCGATGAAGCAGGAGCTGGGGGACGGGATCGGCCTCGCCCTCGACTGCGGTCCGGGAATGACGGTGCCCGACTCGATACGGCTGGCCCGGGCGGTTGAGCCGCTGAACCTGATGTGGCTCGAGGACATGATCACCGGCGATTACGTCCCGTACGTGCTCGCCGACCTCTACCGGGAGGTGACCCGCAGCACCTCGACGCCGATTCACACAGGGGAGCAGATCTACCTGCGGCAGCACTTCAAGGAGCTGTTCGAAAAGCAGGCGGTGAACGTCGTGGGCCCGGACCCGGCCGACGTCGGCGGCATAGCCGAAACCAAGTGGATCGCCGAGTACGCCGACCTCCACGGCATCCTGATGGCCCCGCACGGGGTGATCGACGGGCTGTTCGGACTGGCGGCTCACGTGCATCTCGCCGCCACCCTGCCGCGGAACTACATCGCCTTCGAGATGCCGGGGGGGTACGAGAAGTCCTGGCTCGACATGGTCGACGGGCTGCCGGACCCGATCGTCGTCGAAGGGCACATCGACGTGTGGGACACCCCGGGGATGGGGGTGGAGTTCGTCGTCGAGGAGGCGAAGCGGCACCTGTCGGAAGAGGACGCCGGATTCTTCGACTAGCGCGGGCACAAAGCCCGGGCGGCGGAGGTACAATCAGCTCATGGCGTTTGGCTCGCGGGGGGCCGCAGCGAGAGGCCGCAGCGAGAGGCCGCAGCGAGAGGCCGCAGCGCTTCGTCTCGGGTCCGCGGACCGTTCCGCCACACGCCGCTCATGAGGCGGCGCGAAACAGCACCGGCAATTCCAGAAACGGATCAGCAAGAGGTGAGACCATGATCGAGAAAGTCAACGTGTCCGAGCTGGCGGAGGAATCCATCCAGTCCCCTTCGGGCAAGTATGGGGCCTCGGAAAAGGATGTCTCAGGCGCCCTGGAGACCGAGGGACAGCCGTTCGAGGTCGAATGGGTCCGGCTGCCGCCGGGAAAAACCAACTTCCCCTGCCACGCCCACCAGGTGCAGTGGGAGTTCTACCTCGTGGTCAGCGGCCGGGGGATCGTGCGCCGCAACGACCGCACCTTCGAGGTAGGCCAAGGGGACGCCTTCGTGCAGCCCCCAGGCACCGCCCACCAGATCCGCAACCCCAGCGAGACCGAGGATCTCGTCTACTACGTGATCGCCGACAATCCGGTGAGCGACCCCGTATACTATCCCGATTCCGACAAGTGGCTGATACGGCCCCCGGGAAAACTGGGGCGCATGACCGAAGCGGAGTATTTCGATGGAGAGGAGTAGCCTGATGCGCTGCCTGGCCGTTGCCCTCGCCCTGCTCCTGCCCCCGGCCGGCGCCGCCGCCCACAAGATCAACACCAGCTACATCAACCTGGATATCGCCGGGGACGGAAGCCTTGAGGCAAGGGTCTCCTTCGACGAGACCGACCTCATGGCCGCCTTCGATCTCGACGCGGACGGGGACGGCATGCTGCGGCGGCTGGAGATGCTCGCCGGCAGCGACACGGTCGAGACTTTCCTCGAGCAGGCCCTGAAGATCACCGCGGAAGGGGATCCGGTGAAACTGTCCGCCGGCGAGGGGAGCCTGCGCCTCGACGACAAGGGAAACCTCTTTCTCGACGTGCCCCTGCGGGGGCGGCTCCCGGAAGATCCGGAGACCCTCGAGGTCCGTTTCGACCTGTTCGACCGCTTCGCCCCCGACCACCGCTGCCTCGTCAAGCTGCAGGCCGGGGACCGGCCGGGACAGGCGGTGGTGCTGCACGCGGAGACTCCGCAGCGCCAGTTCCGGCTGCGCGATCCCGGCCTCCTCGACCACGTCGTCGACTTCACCGTCCTCGGCATCGAGCACATCTTCCTCGGGTACGACCACTTGATGTTCCTGCTGGCCCTGATCGCCATCGGCGGCCGGCCGCTGGCCCTGGTCAAGGTGGTCACCGCCTTTACCGTCGCCCACAGCATCACCCTGATCCTGGCGGCCCTCGACGTCGTCTCCCTGCCGGGGAGGCTGGTCGAGGCCGGCATCGCCTTCAGCATCGCCTACGTCGCCGCCGAGAACCTGTGGAAGCCCAGGCCCGCGCACCGCTGGCGCCTGACCTTTTTCTTCGGCCTCGTCCACGGCTTCGGGTTCGCCAACGTGCTGCGCGAACTGGGCCTGCCGACGAAGTCGCAGGAGCTGATCGCCTCCCTGCTGGCCTTCAACGTCGGGGTGGAGATCGGCCAGGTCGCCATCGTGGCCGTGCTGCTGCCGCTCGTCATCTGGATCGGCCGCAGCGCCTTCCGGGGCGCCTTCATCAAGGGGGTCTCCGTCATCGTGCTGCTGTTCGGGCTCGGCTGGCTCGTCGAAAGGGTCTTGGACCTGTCGTACATGCCGCTGTGAGCGGCGCCGCATCGATCGGAAATCTCCGCTGCGCGGATTGCAGGGCGCCGGCACTGGCGCGGACAACGGACACGCAATGAGCGGGAACCGGGGGCGGGCCCGGTTGAAGGAAGTTCCCCCGACCCGGAAGTGGAGATACCTGCTGGCAGCCGGGCTTCTACTGGGGGTCCGGCCGTCGTCCGGACAGACCCCGCCAGACACCTCCGATCCCAGGGATCCCTGGTTCGCCCTCGACCGCGTGCTCGACGTGAGCATCGAGATGGAACCCGGGGACTGGGACCGCCTGCGCGGTCAGACGCGGACCCTCTTCGATCTGCTCGCCGGGGCCGACTGCCTCGACAGCCCGGCGGACGAGATCTTCACCTGGTTCGAGGCGACCGTGACCGTGGACGGGGAAACCCACACCCGGGCCGGGGTGCGCAAGAAGGGGTTCCTCGGATCGCTGAGCGAAGTGAAACCGGCGCTCAAGGTCCGCTTCGACAGGTTCGTCGACGGCCAGCTTCTCGGCGGCGCGGTGAGGCGCCTGACCCTCAACAACGCCCAGCAGGACCCGTCCATGCTCAACACCTGCATGGCCTACCGCGTCTTCGCTTCCGCCGGCCTGCCGGCGCCGCGCTGCAACTTCGCCACCGTATCGGTCAACGGCGAAAACCTGGGCCTGTTCGCGAACGTCGAGAGCATCAAGGCCGCCTTTCTCGAGCGCAATTTCCCCGATCCAGGGGGCAACCTGTACGAAGGGACCATCAGCGACTTCCGCCCGGACTGGCGCGGCACCTTCCAGAAGAAGACCAACGAGGAGGAAGGGGACTGGTCGGACATCGACGCGGTCGTCGCGGCGCTGCAGGACCCATCCCCGGACGGACTGGAAGCACTCGCCGAGGCAGTCGACCTCGACCGCTTCCTCACCTTCTGGGCCGTCGAGGTGCTGATCGGCCACTGGGACGGGTACGCCGGCAACCGCAACAACTACTTCGTCTACCGCGAGCCGGACGGTCCCTTCCAGTTCATTCCCTGGGGCGCCGACCAGGTTTTCACCACGACCGATGTCCCTTTCGACGATTTCAGGTCGCCGGCTTCGGTCCTGGCGCACGGGGCCATCCCCCACCGTCTGTACCGCGAGGAGGCGACGCGGGCGGACTACGTCGCCCGCCTGAAGCAACTGCTCGACACGGTCTGGAACGAGGAAGAGCTGCTCGGACTCGCCGACGAAATGGAGGGGATCGTCAGGCGGCACGCGCTGCCGGAAAGGCGGGCCGATGCCGCCAGGGATGCAGAACGGGTGCGCCGGTTCATCCGCGGGCGGCGGGCCGCGGTTCTGGCCGATCTCGATCCGCAGCCGCCCACCTGGCCCTGGCCCCTGACCGAGCCCTTCTGCTGGCCGGAGAAAGGGGCGTTCGAGCTGCGCTTCGAGACCACATGGGGATCGGCCGAGAGCGAGAATCCCCTGGAGGAAGGGAAGGTCTCGTTCATCCATTACCAGCTGGAGGGGGAGCAGCAGAGCTTCCTGGGCTCGGGAGTCGTTTCCGGCCTCGCCGAGGAGGAAGGACGCGTCGACAGGGACAGGGCGTCGGTAACCATCGTCAGCCTCGGGGAGGATTTTTCCATAGACATCCTGACCGTTTCGCTGCCGATCGACCGGATGAAAAGCGGCGCCAGCCTGCCCATCGACCTGGAATCGGTCCGCGGCTTCCGCGTGGTGTTGCCGTCAGCGGATTCACCCCCGAACCAGTGGGACCTGATCGCCACGGGAAGGATCGAGCTGGACGAGGCCGGCACCGATTCCGGGGACAGGGTTTCCGGCCTGTTCCACGGCAACTTCGTGGACTTCCGGGGCGGCGCTTACACCGAGGAGGGCGCCGGGGAAATCGGGGCGCGGATCGGGCTGATCGTCAACGAGGTCGCCGCCCAGGGAGATCCCCTGGACTGGTTCGAGCTATACAATGCCTCCGATGAGCCGATGGATCTCGCCGACTTCCTCATGGCCGACGATCTGACCGACGCCGGGAAGCGCACCCCTTTCCCGGAGGGCACGGTCATCGAGGCGGGTGCCTACCTCCAGGTCGAGCTCGACAAGGACGGGTGGCCGGGCTTTGCCCTCGGCCGCGACGAAGAGCTCGGCATCTGGACCGCCGGCGGTCTGCTGGTGGCCGAGGTCGACTGGGAAAGGGGAGAGGCGGACGAGGGAACCAGCTGGGCGCGCATCCCCGACGTCACCGGGGAGTTTCAGACCGTGAGCAATCCTACGCCGGGAGCCCCGAACCGGGTCGCGAGCGCGGTCCTCGACCGGGCCGCGGAAACGCCCGGGGCGTTCCGGTTGCACGCAAACTGGCCCAACCCGTTCAACGCCTCCACGACCATCGCCTTCGACCTGCCCGAAACCCTGCCGGTGCGCCTGGTTGTCCACGACCTGCTCGGACGCATGGTTCGCGAACTGCACGGGGGGAGGGCCTGGCCGCCGGTCACCACCGCAGCTCCTGGAACGGCCTCGACGGGGAGGGCCGCCCGGTCGCCAGCGGGGTCTACCTGTACCGGCTCGCCGCCGGGGCGGACTTCACCGCGGCGGGGCGGATGGCCCTGATCCGCTGACGGCGGACGGCGGTATTCTCAGACCGAGTCCTCCACCTCGGCGAGCCCCTCGTACCCGTTGCTCGCCTTGGGCCTGCGGGAATGGTGGGAGGGCAGCAGCAGAGCCGCCTGCTGGGGCGGGGTGAGCTCGTCCCAGAAATCAGGACGCCGCCCGCGAAGTCCGCCTCCGCCCCAGGACATGTGGCCGGTGTTGTATTTGTAGAGGATGGCCCGGCGCTGGTGGTCGGCGTTCCACGGGAGGGTGCCGTGGGTGCACGCCTCGCTGAAAATGACGGCGTCGCCGGCCCTGGCGTTGATCTCGGTGACGAATTCACGGTACTGCTCCCACCTCCGCATCTTCGCCGGACAGGCGAGGTTCGCCTTGTGGCTGCCGGGAACGACGCAGACGCCGCCGTCGCCGGGGCCTTCGTCGGCGAGCAGGTACTCGATGACGCAGAGCCCGGTGAAGATCCTGCCCTCGCGGTAGAAATAGGGGGCGTTGTCGAAGTTGCCGTGCAGCATGCCCCCGGAGCATCCCTTGTCCATGGCGATCAGGCCGGGGCCGTGGTCGAGGCGCCAGCCCTCCCCGAGGATGGTGTTGAGGTGGGGGATGGTTTTCGGGTGCGCCAGCATCTCCCGGAAGGGCTCGCAGTACGGATGGGGCAGCTCCATCAGGCCCTCGCTGTTGCCGAGGCGGGTCGAGCTGTTCTCCCCCTTCAGGGCCGCTGAATCGCCGAAGTACTCCGGGCTCGGGTTGAGCTCCATGGAATCGATCGCCTCGTTGGCGAGCTTCAGGTGCTCCGGGCTCAGCACGTCACGCACGATCAGGAACCCGGTCAGGTCGAAGAGGTACTTCTCGTCGGTCGACATCTCCACCGTTTCATCGGTGATCGAGTGCGAGGTGTTGGCGTGTTCGGTCATGGCTTTTTCTCCATGTGGATTGGGTTGTTGGAAGCAGGAAGATCCCTTCCGGTGGGTAGCGGGTCAGCCGAGGAGCAGGTCGGCGACCGGGAGGGCGACCACGCGGGAGCTGAGCGCATGGGCCTCCGAACAGCCGCAGGCGAGGATCCCGAACGGCGCTTCCGGATAGGTGTCGAGAAAGGCTTCGAGGCCGCGGGCGTCGTCTCCCCTTGGGCGAGCGGTCGTCTTGATTTCGAGCGGCAGGGGCGTGAGGCCGGATTCCAGGACGAAGTCCACCTCCTCCCCGGCCGCGGTGCGCCAGTGGCAGAGGGAGATCCGCGGCACCTGAAGCGATGCGAACGCCAGGAGATGAATGCATACCCAGTTTTCCAGCCATGCCCCCCACTCCCGGCTTTCCTGCAGGGTTTTCCCGTCGAAGATGCCGGCGAGGTGCGCGGCGAGCCCGGTGTCCGACCAGAACAGCTTCGGCGCCTTGATGAGGCGTTTGCCCCGGTTGACCGAATAGGCGGGGATGCGCAGCAGCTGGAACGAGACCTCGAGGGTTCCCAGGTATCGCCGTGCCGTGGCTGGTGAAAGACCGGCGTCGCGGGAGAGCGAGGCGGTGTTGGCAAGACGTCCGTTCTGGCCGGCGGCGATCTGCATGAGACGGCGAAAGTCGACGAGGTTGTCGGTCGCCGACAAATCGCGCATGTCGCGTTCGAGATAGGTCTGGATGTACCCGTCGAACCACCGGGTTCGGAACTCCGCGTCCGGACTCAGGCATGGAACAGGGTAGCTTCCAGCCATGATCGCCTCCTGCAAAGAGCGGACAGGCGTGGGGGCCGGCTCGAGCCCGGCGAGCACGGCCTCGAGGGACCGCTCGCGCACCAGGACCTCGAGATTCCTTCCGAACTCCCGGCCTTCAACCTCCGCCCAGGTCAGTCCGGGCAGCTGAAAATAGACGGCGCGACCCGCAAGGCTCTCCGACACCTGGCGCATGAGAAGCAGGTTGGCGGAGCCTGTGAGCAGGAACCGGCCTGCCCGGCGGTCGGCGTCCACGGCCCTTTTCACCGCGAGCAGGAGGTCCGGCTCCTTCTGGACCTCATCGAGGGTGACGCGATTTCGGCCAATGAACAGGGCGTCCGGATCGCGTTGCGCCAGCTCGCGGGTCTGGAAATCGTCCAGGGTGAGGTAGACTCGTTCCCCGGAGACCTCGGGAAGGGTTGCGATGGTCGTCTTGCCTGTCTGGCGCGCCCCGTGCAACACGACGACCGGATGTCGGCCGAGGGTGCGGGCCAGGGCGGAGGTCTGGTACCTGGGAACAGTTTTTTGCAAATCGTTCACGTCGCGATTGATAATCATTCATGATCTGATTGTCAAACAATCAAGGTCGGATTTTCAGGGCGATCCATCTGGATCCAAGCCCACGGTGCACTAACCAGCTTCGCCCCGAGGCGGGTGCCACTCATGGAGCAGAGTGTCCGGAATCGGCTGCGGCTGTTCGAAATCGAACAGGGGAGGACAGCCCGTACAAGCCCGCGGACAGGGGAGTGAGGTGCTGCTGCACTCTGGCATGGAAATTGTAAGGATGCGGGCGGAAGGAGCTGGTGAACCCTGTGAGCCCGATGAAAAAATGGTTCCGCAGCCGAGACAGAGACCCCGAGACCGGAGAGGGGGAGGCGGGCATCCGTGTCGAATCCCGCAAGCCGGGAAGCAACGGAGCCCTGCCTCCGGGTTGCTTGTCGAGAGTTCCCGGCCAGAAAGGCTCCCGGCCGCGGAGTGCCGCCCGCGGGAATGAAGTTGTTCAACCGGACCCCATGGACCGCCCCCTGGACCCGTCTTTCCGGCGCCGTCGCCGTCTCAAGCAGATTGCGCGTTCACTGGCCGGACTGGCCGCCCTCGTCTCCCTCCTGGTCTGGCTCCCGGGCTGGATCCGGCCGGCCGTGGATTCGGACCGCATCCGCACCGCGCGGGTGCAGCAGGGACCCGTGGAGGAGACGATCAGCGCTTCGGGCACGGTGGTCCCCCGGTTCGAGCAGATCCTCTTCAGTCCCGTACACACCCGCTTGGTGCGCATTCTGCGCAAACCGGGGGACCGGCTGCAGAAGGGAGAGCCGATCGTCGAGCTCGACCTGAACGCGGCGCGCCTCGAGGTCGAGAAACGGGCCGAACAGCTGGCGCTCAAGCAGAACCAGCGCACCCGGCTCGAGTTGGAGGAGCGCCAAAGACTGGGCGACCTGGAGACGAGCTGGCGCCTCAAGAAACTGGACCTGGAGCGCCTGCGGACCCGCACCGCCCAGTACCGCGAGCTGCAGGGTATCGGAGCGGTCTCCGCGGAGCAGCTGGGGGAGGCGCAGCTCGAGGAGGAGCGCGCCGGCATCGAGCTGCGGCAGCTGGAAGAGAACCGCAGCAACCTGGTCGAATCCACCCGGGCTCAGCTCGAGGCCCTGCAGCTGGAGATGAAGACCCTCGAGCGCGAGGGGGAGGAAGCGCGCCGCCGCCTGGAGCGGGCCCGCATCCGCGCCGACAGGGAGGGAGTGCTGACCTCGGTCTCCCCGGTGGTCGGGGCCCCGGTCGGTCAGGGCCAGGAGGTCGCCCGCGTCGCCGACCTCAGCTCCTTCCGCGTCGACGCCAGGGTTTCGGACATCCACGCCCACCGGCTCCTCCCCGGGCTGCCGGTGCGCCTGCGCGTCGGCGAGGACGCGTACGTCGAGGGGCGCATCTCCCGCATCCTGCCCGCGGTGGACAACAACGTCATCGATATCGAGGTCGAGCTCGAGGACCCGGCGCACCCCCTGCTGCGGCCCAACCAGCGGGTCGACGCCTACATCGTCACCGACCGCAGGGAACGCTCCCTGCGCCTGGCGCGGGGGCCGTTCATCAACGGCGGGGCCGGCCTCCACGAGGTCTTCGTCGTCCACGGCGAGACCGCGGTGAAGACCCAGGTCCGCATCGGACTGGCGAATTTCGAGAACTACGAGGTGGTGGAGGGCCTGCTGGAGGGGGACGAGGTGATCATTTCGAGCATGAAGAGCTACCTGCAGCTGGACGAGGTTCCGATCAGATAAGGAGGCATCCGTGATTCAACTTGCAGAAGTCGAGAAGGTGTACCGCACCGACCGAATCGAGACCCTGGCCCTGAGCAACATCAACCTCTCCGTCGACAAGGGGGAGTTCATCTCGGTGATGGGCCCCTCCGGGTCGGGCAAGAGCACCCTGCTCAACGTCATCGGCCTGCTCGACGAGCCCACCGCCGGCGAAGTCAGCCTCAACGGGCGGCACATCAACACCTACGCCGACCGCCACGTTGCCCGCATCCGCAACGAGGAGGTCGGTTTCATCTTCCAAACCTTCCACCTGATCGCCGACCTCAACGTCGTCGACAACGTCGAGGTCCCGCTGCTCTACCGCCGCGGCCTGTCGGGCAGGGAGCGGCGCCGGATGGCGGTGGAGGCCCTGGAGCGGGTCGGGCTCGGCTCGCGGCTGCGGCACTTCCCGGCGCAGCTGTCGGGCGGGCAGCAGCAGCGGGTGGCCGTAGCCCGGGCCATCGTCGGCCGGCCGCAGATTCTGCTGGCCGACGAGCCGACCGGCAACCTCGACAGCCACATGGGGAACGAGATCATGGCCATACTCGACGCCCTCAACGAAGAAGGGACCACCATCGTCATGGTAACCCACGACCAGGGATTGGCCGACCGCACCCGGCGCACGGTGCGGCTCTTCGACGGGCGCCAGGTGAATTGAGGGGGAGTGAGACATGCTCAAGAACTACGTGAAGGTCGCACTCAAGGTCTTCTGGCGGCACAAGTTCTTCACCGGGATCAACCTCTTCGGGATCTGTTTCACCCTGGTGGTGCTGATGCTGGCCGCGGCCTCCATCGATCAGGAAACCGGGCCCATTCCGCCCGAGGTCCACAGCGACCGCACCCTGCACCTCGGCTGGCTGATGGTGGTGCGGAAATCATCGGATCCTTCGAGAGGATTTGGGATGTCCCGGCCCGGTTACGCCTTTCTCGACCGCTACGTGCGCCCCCTCCAGACCGCCGAAAACGTCACAGTGTTCTCCGATGTCGACTACCGGGGGCATCAGGGCGGCGCGGAGGAGGGGCATGTAGGGGTGATAATGACCGATGAAGCTTACTGGGAGGTCTTCCGCTTCGACTTTATCCAGGGCCGGCCCTATGGCCCGGAAGAAGTGGAGACCGGCGATTTCGTCGCCGTGATCAGCTCCGGCTTCGGCAAGCGCTTCTTCGGCTCCGAAGCGGTGATCGGCAAGAGTGTGCCCATCGACGGCCAGAACTACCGAGTCGTCGGGGTGGTGGCCGACGTTCGGGCTACCCGCCGGAGACACTCCGGGGAGATCTGGGTGCCTGTGACCACCGCACCTCCCGAGACATGGCGCACCTACAAGCTGCTGGGGGATTTCATGGCCGCGGTGCTGGCGCCCCGGCCCGAGGACATGGAGCAAATTCGGGCAGAATTAGCGACCGTCATGAAGCAGGTGGAACTCCCATCAGGCGAATCTTTTCCCCCCACCGCCGTTTCCGCACCGCTTCTCACGACGTTGGAGGATTGGGCACGCCAGAGGAAGTCGGACTGGAGCAAGGACTACAGGCATGATGTTGACCCACAGGAGGTGGCAGCAGCCCAACTCAGGTGGCGGCTTTTCACCCTGGGTGGTTACATGCTGCTCTTCATGCTCCTGCCTGCCCTCCACCTCGTCAATCTCAACATTGGGCGCATCGAGGAGCGCACCTCCGAGATCGGAGTGCGCAAGTCGTTCGGCGCTTCGACCCGCACCCTGGTGGGTCAGTTCGTGGCGGAAAACGTGCTGCTCACCCTGGTGGGCGCAGTCCTCAGTCTGCCCTTGACCTGGGGCATTCCAAAACTTCCCGGAGGCTTCGGTTTCGGCGGGTACATGGATGTCGAGGTAATGATTCGGACCTTTTTTTACGGGGTGTTGCTCGCTCTGTTATTCGGGGTCTTCTCAGGAACCTACCCGGCCTGGAAGATGGGGCGCCTGCATCCCGTAAAGGCGTTGACGGGGAGGAGGGAAGGATGATCGCTCACCTGTGCCGCATGGCGTGGAACCGGCGTAGAACCAACCTGTTTCTTGCCGGGGAGCTCTTGCTGTCGTTCCTGGTGCTGACTCCTCTGGTCGCCGGATGGGTGCTGTTCGCCGCGGAGGAGTTGAAGCCGCTGGGATTCGAGTATGAGGGTTTGTGGTACTCCAATCTTCAAGCCCGGGATCTCTTTAGTGAACGAAGGGGCATGAGCAGGGAAAAGTGGGAAAAAGCCGGGGAAGAGCACCGGCGGAATATCGAGCTGGTGGAGCGGGAGGTCCGAGGGCTCGATCAGGTCGAGGAAGTGGCTCTGGCAAGTAACGCCCCGCTTCGGTTCTCAAATTCGTGGAATGGAATCAGTTCCGTCCATATCTCGGACGAGGGCCTGGAAGTCCTGAAGCCGCGGCTGCTCAGCGGGCGCTGGTTTGGTACGGAGGACGAAGGCTTCGACTGGACCCCCGCTGTCATCGACCAGGAGCTGAGCCGGGTTTTATTCGGCGATGCGGATCCGCTGGGCAAAGCCATCGGGGACTCACCGGTATTCGATGCCAATCTGAAGGATGGGTACAACACCCCAGATCCCACCGAGGTTCGAGTTGTCGGGGTCATCGAGGACTGTTTCTATTTCATGAATTTCGGTGGAGATGGACACCTGTCTGTAAAAACTCCCGGCTTCATCTTCCTCCGGCTTTCCAATAAGTGGTTGGCCAATCCGACGCAGAACTGGATCTGTTTCCTGATAAAACCTTATCCGGACGCGGGACCGGAATTCGGCGAAAAGCTCAAATCGCGTATCAAGGCGGTGGTTCCCCCGGACCAGTCCATGAAATTCAGCGTAGGATCCCTTGCGGGAATCAGGGAGTTCAATCGGCAAAACCGGCTTCCGCTGCTGACGAGAATCGCGGTGATCAGCGGTCTGATGATTCTCATGGTTGCCTTGGGACTAATCGGAATAATGTGGCAGAACGTGCGCCGCCGAACCCGGGAGATCGGCATACGGCGCGCCGTGGGGGCTCCCGGCGGCCGGATATATGGGCAGTTCCTTGGGGAACTGGCCGTGCTGGTGACCGCGGCCATTGTGCTGGGCTGTTTCCCGATCTTTCAGTTCGGGCTGCTGGATATGGTGTTGTGGAGCCGCGTGCCGGCCTGGGTGGCCGCCTGCGGGGTGGGGGCCACGGCACTTGTTCTTTTTTCAGTGGTCATGCTGTGCGGGCTATACCCCAGCTGGCTGGCGGCGCGCGTGCGTCCGGCCGAGGCGCTGCATCACGACTGAGCCGGGTGGGAAGTTCTGCCTCGTACGAAAGGAGAACATTGTGAAACTGTCGCCGTTGATCTTTGCACTTGGGGTTATGAGTGCAGCGGTAATGGCACCTGTTGAAGCCGGGCCCCGGTATACGGATAGATTCCCCGGGGAGCGGCTGCACCTGGCGTTTGTTCTTGCGCAAGGGCCGGGTGGAGCGCAAGCGTCCCCGCCGGGGTACACGAGGGATCGGGGGTTGCTCGACGGCGAGAAGTCCGCAGAAATCGAAGGGACCCAGGGGTGGTTCTGGGGTGGGTATGCCAGCGGCTTCTTTCTCAACGTGATCGGCATGAAGCTGGCCCCCCGACTGGCGGAATCGAGTGACGCGAACCTGCCGTGGACACAGATGGATCACCTGCAGGACAAGGAGAAGGAGTATGTCCAGGGTTTCCGGGAAGGTTTTGAAAAGCGCATTCGCGTCAAGAGAATGAAAAGCACAAAGGAGGGCAGTCTCTGGGGGGTCTTGAGCATGGGGGCGGTCGTGGTAACGGTAGTGTCGGGTTCTGATCTCTGGCTTACGGGTACTTATATCGGTGCGGGGGTGGCGATTTCGGAACTGTTTCTTTGAGGAAAGAGGAAGAATGCCAAAGCTCAAACCGGTCCCGTTGATTCGATCTTCCTGACATAGGACACCCGCCCATGATCCTGGTGGTGGACGACGACAGCTCGGTGACCGCCTCCCTGTCCCTGCTGCTCAAGCAGGCCGGATACCAGACAGGGACCGCGGCCACTCCGCAGGAGGCCCTCGAATCGCTGGCCCGCGGCCCGTGCGAACTGGTCCTGCAGGACATGAACTTCTCGCGCCGGACCAGCGGCGAGGAGGGGATGGAGCTGCTGCGGGAGATCAGGCGCCAGCATGCCGACCTGCCGGTCATCCTGATCACTGCCTGGGGCTCCATCGAGCTGGCGGTGCAGGGGATCAAGGCCGGGGCCGCGGACTTCGTCACCAAGCCCTGGACGAACAGCCAGATACTGCAGGCGGTGAAGACAGCCCTAAGCCTGGCCGCGGCAACCCCTGCCGGTAAAGCCGAAGTAACCCGCGAGGAGCTCGACCGCCAGGGGGACTTCAGCAACGTCATCGGCTGCGACCCGGAGCTGCTCAAGCTGCTCGAGGCGGTCCGCCGCGTCGCCCCCACCGAGGCCTCGGTGCTGATCACTGGCGAGAGCGGCACCGGCAAGGACGAGATCGCCCAGGCCATCTTCCGCAACAGCGGCCGCAACGACCGGCCGTTCGTCAAGGTCAACCTCGGCGGCGTCTCCTCGACCCTGTTCGACAGCGAGATGTTCGGGCACGTCAAGGGGGCCTTCACCGACGCGCGCCAGGACCGCGCCGGCCGCTTCGCCCTGGCCGACGGAGGGACCATCTTCCTCGACGAGATCGGCGACCTCGCCCCGGGGTGCCAGGTCAAGCTCCTGCGCGTGCTGCAGGACCGCACCTACGAGGTGCTCGGGTCGGACAGGACCCGTTCCGTCGACGTGCGGGTGATCTCGGCGACCAACCGCAACCTGCTGGAGCTGGTCGAGTCGGGAGACTTCCGCGAGGACCTGCTCTACCGCCTCAACCTCATCGTCCTGCACCTGCCGCCGCTGCGCCGGCGGCCGGGGGACATACCGCTGCTGGCGCGCCATTTCGCGCAGGGGGCCGCCCATGTGTACCGCCGCGACCTCGAGATCGACGCGGAAGCCCTCGGCTGGCTGCAGGCCCTTCCCTGGCCGGGAAACATCCGCCAGCTGAAGCAGCTGTTGGAGCGGACCGCCCTGATGAGCTCCGGCACCGTCCTCGGAACCGCCGATTTCGAAGCCGCCCTGGCCATGCAGCCCGCGGAAGGTCCGGGCGGGGCGGGCGGCCTGCCGGCCCCGGGAACCATGACCCTCGACGAGCTGGAGCGGTCGATGATCCTCCGCTGCATGGAGCACTACAAGGGGAACATCAGCCGGGTTGCCCAGGCCCTGGGACTGAGCCGGGCGGCGCTCTACCGCCGCTTCGAGAAGCACGGGCTCACCCCTTGAGCCTGCGCTTCAAGCTCGCCGGCTACCTCGTCTGCATACACCTCGCAGGCGCGGTTGCCGGACACCTGCTGATTGAACCCTGGCCCTACCTGCTGGGGTTCGACCTGCTGCTCGTGCTGTCGCTGTGGATCTGCGTGCGCCTGGTCCAGCGTTTCCGGGTGCCGTTCGACCTGATCCACACCGGCGCCGAGCTCATCGGCGAGCGCGACTTCACCAGCAAGTTCACCGAAGTGGGCCAGCCGGAGATGGACGGGCTGGTGCGCGTGTACAACCGCATGATCGACCAGCTGCGCGAGGAGCGCACGCGCCTGCAGGAGCAGCATTTCTTCATGGAGAAGATCCTCGAGGCCTCGCCGTCCGGGATCGTCACCCTCGACTTCGACGGCAAGGTCGTCCTGGAAAATCCCAGCGCCGCCCGCATGCTGGGGGTGGCCGAAGGGGAGGCGCGCGGCCGGGGCCTGGAAGAGCTGGGAACTCCCTTCGCCCGCTCCCTTGAGGACCTGCCGGTCGGCGACTCCCGGGTGCTGTCACTGGCGGGCCAGCGGGTGCGCTGCCGCAAATCGCAGTTCCTCGACAAGGGGTTCCCGCGTGCCTTCATCCTGATGGAGGAGCTGACCGAGGAGCTGCGCCTCTCGGAGAAGGCGGCCTACGAGAAGGTCATCCGCCTGCTCGCGCACGAGGTCAACAACTCGACGGGGGCGGTCAACTCCCTCCTGCACTCCTGCCTCCATTACGGGGAACAGCTGCGGGAAGCCGACCGCGGCGATTTCGAGAACGCCCTGCAGGTGGCCAGCGGCCGCATCGACCGTCTCAGCTCCTTCATGGGCAGCTTCGCCGAGGTGGTGCAGCTGCCGGCGCCGCGCCCGCAGCCCGTCGACCTCGAGGCCCTTCTGCGCGGCATCGCCCTGCTGATGCGGGCCGAGTGCGAGCGCCGCGAAATCGAGTGGGAGTGGGATGTTCAGGCCGACCTCGAACCGGTCCCGATGGACGAGAACCAGATGGAGCAGGTGTTCGTCAACATCCTGAAGAATGCGATGGAGGCGATCGGCGGGAAGGGGAGGATAACGGTCCGCCTCGGGCAGACCGGGGGCCGGCGGTTCGCCGCGGTCGAGGACACCGGGCCCGGGATCGACCCGGAAGCGGCCGGCAACCTGTTCACCCCGTTCTTCAGTACCAGGGAGAACCGCCAGGGCCTCGGCCTGACCCTGGTCCAGGAGATCCTGACCCGGCACGGTTTCGCCTTTTCCCTCGAGAGCCCACCGTCCGAACCGACCCGGTTCACCATCCGTTTCTGATTCGGGACGCGGCCTCTTCCGGCCCGGGGGGCCGCGGGGGTCCGCTCCGTCGGGGTGCCCCGGACGGTTTCCGCCGGGCGCGGGGTCCCGGCCGACGGCGCCGGCCGAGCGGCCGCTTCGTCAGGCCGCCCGGGACGGTCTCAGGGTATACGAGAACAGCCTGTCCCCCGGGCTGATCGTGAACTTCAGGGCCACCATCTTTCCCTCGAGGGAGCGTACGTCCGCACCGCCGCCCCAGGTGACCACCCGGTCGACGGCGTCCTCCCGGACCGCGTCGCAGTCCCCCTCGCCGAACCCCTCGAAAGCCCGCCCCGTCTCGTCCTGGAGCTGCACGGCGACCCCGCCCCGCTCCGACTGGAGGTTTACGGCGACCTCTCCGGCGTCCCAGTGATGGGGGCGGGTGACGAGGGTGCCTTGCATGAAGCCGCTGGTCTCGACCGAAACGAAGCCGTCCAGTCTCAGGGTGGCCAGGCCGAGGGTGGGCCGGCTCTCCCGGCCGTGGCGGCCGCTCTCGCCAGTGTACATGAAGCAGAGGGTGTCGCCGGCGATTGCGGGGTAGCCGCAGTACACGCCGCCCCAGTCGAAGGCCCCCGGCTCTCCCCGCGCGATGAAGGGGGCGTCCCAGCGCTCCCAGCGCACCGAGTCGCGGCTCCAGGCGAGCTGGCACTCGGTGAGCCCGTCGTTGCGCGCCGGGTCGTACTTGCGCCGCAGGTCGGTGTGGTAGGCCCCGAGCATGCCGAGGTGGAGTCCGGCGTAGGTCTGGTTTACCCCCGCTCCTTCCATGTGGTAGAACTCGAGGCCGGGGGGGTCGTCGGCGAGCCGGCTTTCCAGCACCGGCCGGTTGCCGCTCCATTCGAGGAAGTCGCCGCTGTCGCGGCGGCCGATCTGCCGCGTCTTCCAGGGGGATCCCCGCTGGCCGTAGAGGATGTAGCGGGCGTCCGGGTCGAGCCGGCTGGAGGGGGCCTCGTCGAGGTAGGCGAGAACGCCGAACAGCCGGGCGACGTGGTCGGGCAGCCACGGGTACCGCGTCCAGTTGATGCCGTCCGGGGAGTGCGCGTGCAGGCGCAGGCGCGCGTCGGGACCGAGGCCGCCTCCGACCTCGCCTTCGGCGGCCTGGTCGAGGTACATCATCTTGAAGCGGCGCTCCGGGTCGCTCTCGAACGGATCGTCGATCAGGGCGCTGAGAAAGGCGCGCCCGGGAGGGCGCAGCGAGGGGACGACGATGTTGTTGCCCGGGTAGCGGTCCTCCCCGGTGACGCCGGCGGCGGGGCGTTCCCAGTGGACGGCGTCGGCGGATTCCGCGTAGCAGATGTGGGACTCGCGGACCTTGCTCGGCGGGTTGTCCTTCACCAGCACCCGGGTGCCGATGACGGTGGCCGCCTGCGAGCTGTACCAGACGCGGAACAGGCCGCGGCCGCTGTCGTGGAGGAAGCGCCCGAGGTGGAGGCCGATCTCCTCCCACGGTTCCCGCGGCCGCAGGACGGGGTTGGCCGGGTGCTTGACCGGCGGGTTGAGCACCCTCCTGGCCGCAGTGAGCTCCTCGATGCGGAAATCGTCGAGGAACAGGTGCTTTCCCGGGAACAGCTCGAGGCTCATCCCGGTCGCGGCTCCATCTCCCAGCGCGGCTCGACCCCGGGGTTGACGTACGAGACCGGCCAGCGCTTCTGCGACATGTCGATGATGGTGTCGACGGCCAGCCGGCAGAACCGCTCCATCATGGTCGGGTGGTACCCGGCGCTGTGCGGGGTGACGAGGGTGTTCGGCAGGCCGATCAGCGGGTCGTCCCCCGGCGGCTCCTGCTCGAGGACATCCAGGCCCGCGGCGGCGATGCCGCCGTTTTCGAGCGCCTCGGCGAGGGCCGCGGAGTCGACCACCCCGCCCCGCGATGTGTTGATCAGGATGGCGGTCGGTTTCATCAGCCCGAGTTCCCGCCTGCCGATCAGGTGCCGGGTGTCCGGCAGCAGGGGGGTGTGCACCGACACGATGTCCGACGCCGTCAGCATCTCCTCCAGGCTCATCCCTTCGACCTCGTGCTCTCCCATCAGGGCCGGGTCGACCAGCGGGTCGCAGGCCAGCAGCCGGGTTCCGAACGCCCGCAGGCGCACCGCCACCGCCCGGGCGATGCGGCCGAACCCGACGAGCCCGACGGTCTTGCCCTGCAGCAGCTCGGGACAGGGGTTCTCCGGTTCCCATGTGCCGTCCAGAACGGCGCGCTCGTGCACCGGGATTCTGCGCGTCATCGACAGGATCAGGGCGACGGTGTGCTCGGCAACCGGGACCGCGGTGGCGTCCGGGGTGTTGGCGACGATGATGCCCATCCCCGTCGCCTCGGCGACCGGGATGTTGTCGGTGCCGCTGCCGCCGCGGATGATGGCGCCGCAGCGCCGCAGTTCCGGCAGGATCTCCGCGGTGATAGCCTTGACGCCCCCCAGGTCCCAGAGGATGTCGGCGTCGGCGGCGATCTCGACCACCTCCCGCGACTCGGAGCAGACGCGCTCGACGAGTTCGAAACCGGCCGCCTCGAGCTCGGGCCGGACCCAGCCCGGGGTTTCCTGGTTCGCCTTCCTCACCAGTGCAACTTTCATCTTTCTCTTTCGTTTTGAATTACCTGCGGCCGGCCGCCGCCTTCACTCATCGAGGGTCAGCTCGAAGGTCCGCGAGCTGTACCCCGCGAAGATGCCGTACCCGTTCTCGACGTTGCCGTACACGTTCAACGGCTCGGCGAACGGGTTGTCCAGGGTGTCATCGTGGAGCCGGGCGGTCTTGAGATACTGGTAGTACGCCTCGCTGATGTGCAGGACCTGGAGACGGATCTCCGAAAAATCCGGGTCCCCGTCGAAGTTGGTGGACAGCTCGATCTCGTGGGTGCTGCCGTCGAAAAGGGTGTCCTTGAAATACGGCGCCTTGCCCTCGAAGTCCCCCTCTTCGAACGGCGATCCGTCAAAGCTGTTGTCCGCCAGGATCGAGGGGTCCCTGGTCGAGAAATACTCCTCCTGTCGGGATGCCGGGATGAAGTCCCGGGCTTCGTCCTCCTCTCCCCTTCCTGCGTAAACGCGAAACAGGCTGATCTGGTAGTAGTTCGCCTCCCCGGGGGGATCCTGAATCTCCAGCTCGATCGAGAAATCGCGGCCGGCCCCGGACTCGGAGCCGGCGGAGGCATGGGGGCGGTACAACCGGACGGAGGTCGGCACGGGCCCGGGCAGGGTGTCGGTTGCCCGGACCGTCTCGAAGTCGGGGGCCGTTGCCCGCAGGGAGTAGGATTCTCCCGCTTGCAGCGGGCCGCCTTCGAACACGTACCCGTGCGCCCATTCGTTGAACTCCAGCTCGCCGACGACCCCTTCTCCGGCCAGCAGCTCCACGGTGGCATCGGCGACCGGCGGGTCATAGAAGGACCGGGGCTCGAGAATCCAGGAAGAGCGGCCGACGTTGGCGGTCCAGGCCCCTTCGGAGGTGAAAAAGGCATGCAGAACCAGCCGGGGAGGATGCTCCGGCAGGTCGGGCTCGATCACCTGCTCGCAGGCGCACAGGGGGACGAGGAGCGGAAGGAGGCGCAGGGCGGCTTTCATCGCGGAGGCCCGGGAGTTCAGAACTTGAACCGGTAGTTGATCCAGGGAAGAAGGGGAAAGAGGCTAACCTGCTTGGCGCGGAACTGTCTGACCTCCCTGTCGTAGTCGTAACGGTCCTCGAAGTAGATGAAGAACGGGTTCTTGCGGTTGTAGGCGTTGTACACCCCGAGGCTGAACCCGTGCCGGTCGCTGTCGGCGAGGCCGAAGTTGACGCTGAAGTCGAGGTGGTGGAAGGCCGCCATGCGGTAGCCGTTGCGTTCCCCGTAGATCACGGTTTCATGCGGCAGGTAGTTGGGCCAGGGCAACCGGGTGAACCCGGGCTCTTCAGCCTCGCTGTCGTACCGGGCAACGGGCAGGGTGGCGGCGTTGCCGGTCCCGTACACCCAGGTCAGGGAGAAGCTCGTCGACCCGCTGAGCTGCCGCGAGAGGACGACGGCGAGATCGTGCCGGCGGTCGTAGCGGTAGGGGAAGGTTCGGCCTTCGTTGAGCTCTTCGAACCGCCTCCGGGTCCAGGAAAGGGTGTACCCCGCCCAGCCGGTGGTGCGGCCGCGCTTCTTCTGCAGGAACAGCTCCGCCCCGTACGACCATCCCTTCCCGGTCGCCACCTTGTCCTGCCAGTCCTCGCTCTCCCCGGAGCCGGCGAGAAAGGTCGCCCCTTCCCGGTACTCGATCAGCTCCGTCATGGTCTTGTAGTACCCCTCGATGCTCAGTTCGTACTGCTCCTCGAGCTGCCGCGCCAGGCCGATGCCCGCCTGCCGCGACCTCTGGGGGCGAACCCGCCCGGTGGCCGGCAGCCACAGGTCCGTCGGCAGGCCGACGGTGCTGTTGGAGAGCAGGTGGATGTACTGGCGCATCTGCGCGTAGGAGGTCTTCACCGCCCAGTCCGAAGTCAGCAGGTAGCGCATCGAAACCCGGGGCTGCAGGGAGGCGTAGAACTCCTCGTCGACGAGGAAGCCGGAGGTGTGCAGCCCGAGGTTGGCCTTCAGGCGGCTGCTCAGGCGCAGGTCGTCCTCGGCGTAGAGGCTGTACTCCAGGGCGTCGGTTTCCCGGGCCGCCAGGGTGGTGTCCTCGGGGGCGCCCCCGAAGGGATCGAACCTGATCTGCGCCGCCCCGGGGCTGTAGGTGTGCAGGGTGCCGCTGCCCCCGAAGCGGATGTAGTGGGCGGGGTCGGGGATGTAGTCGAGGTCGAGCTTCAGCCCCCAGTCGCGGATGCCGGACAGGTAGCGCAGCCGCAGGGTCTCGTTCTCCCGTTCCCCCCCGATGACCTGGAGGGAGCGCTGGTCGACGTTGGTGGAGAACCGGTAACGGCTGTAGATCGCCGTGAGGTTGGCGAAGAGGCGGTTGCTGAACAGGTAGTTCCAGCGCAGGGTGGAGGTGACGTTCCCCCACCCGAAGTCCGCCTCGGTGCTGTCCTCCTCGCGGTAGCTTCCGGCCCCGTACTTTTCCTCGATATCGGTCCAGAAGCGGTCGTCGCCGCTGTACAGGCTCAGGTACACGCGGCTGTCCGGGGAGAAGATGTGGTTGAGCTTGGCGTTGAGGTCGTAGAAGTGGTAGCCCCCCTTCTCGTCGCCGGGCATGAAGGGGCGGACCAGCATGTCGATGTAGGTGCGCCGCCCCGAGAGGATGAAGGAGGTCCGGTCCCTGCTCAGCGGCCCCTGCACGGTGAGCTGCGAGGCGATCAGCCCGACCGAGCCCTCGGCCTCGAACTCCTTCATGTTGCCGTCCTTCATGTCGATCTCGAGCACGGACGAGAGGCGGCCGCCGTAGCGGGCCGGGAAGCCGGCCTTGGTCAGCTGCACGTTCTTGATGGCCTTGGCGTTGAAGACCGAGAAGAAGCCGAACAGGTGGGAGGCGTTGTAGACCGGGGCGTCGTCGAGCAGGATGAGGTTCTGGTCCGGGCTGCCGCCGCGCACGTACAGGCCGCTCATCCCCTCGCTCCCGGACTGCACCCCGGGCAGCAGCTGCAGGGTCTTGAGGACGTCGACCTCGCCCATGAGCACGGGGGCGCTCTCGATCTGCCGGACCGGCACCTGCACGACGCTCATCCGCGTCTGCTCCTGAATCGGGTCGAGCCGCTCCGCCTCGGCCTCGACCGCCTCCATCTCGAGGGGCGTCGGCTCGAGGGCGATGTTGAGCTGCAGGTCGCCGTCGAGGTCGGTGGCGAGGGTGTCGCTGCGGTAGCCGATGTGGGAGACCACCACCCGGAGGGAACCGGCCTTCAGGGTGAGGCTGAAGAAGCCGTAGCGGTTGGTCGTCGTGCCCTGCTGCAGGTCGGGCTCGTGCAGGACGGCCCCGATCAGCTTCTCGCCGCTGGCCGCGTCCTCGACGTAGCCGCTGAGGGTGTGCTTGAGGCCTTCCTGTGCGCCGGCGCCGCAGGCGAGGCCGATCAGGAGAATGAGGACCAGGAGGCGAAGGTAGGGTAGAGGGATCAAGGGATAAGGAGTCGGCCGAAAAAAGCGGAAAATCAGCAAGTTGTTTGTTCGGCAGGCTTGATTAATCTTACGGTTGCCCAGGGGTCAGGTTGCCCGCAGAACAATCCCCAAAGTGTAGTCGGCTATCCTGTCCGCGTCCGTTCAAGTCAACCTCTGATTCTCGGATCTACGTATCTATGTCAACCAAAAAGTGGTCCACTTGGTTCTCCAGATCCCCTTGGTGTCGACGCCTCTCTGTCCTTCCCATAAGCCCACAGGAGTTACTGACATCCCGCCGCCAGAGTTCGGGATGTCAGCCAATGCATCGGGACCGTGTCGACTACCGAACCGGAACTTGCCGGGCAGCATCCTGGCCCCTCCTGAACCAGCCATTGTCAGGACCGATGACCAAGTATCCATCTTCGTACTCTATCTTGCCTTCGTATCTGTCGCCCAGACCGATCGATCCGAGAGTCTTGAGTATCACCCGCTCGTGCGTGGACACCTACCCGTCGCGGTCTACTCCCAGAGCTCGGTCATGTTCCAGGCAGAACAGTCCTACTGAACCAAACACGCCACTGCCTCCACCACAGTCGTAACATTCCACAATCTCGACGCCCGATGGGGCAGTGGCAATGTGTGCGTAGAGGAAGAACTCTCTTCCGGAACTTGCCCATTTCACCCATGATCGCCCGTCATGGTCACTGACCCCAAAGTCGCCATAGAATCGATTGCTTCTATTGCTCGACGCAATGTCTACGCTGATTACCGTCTCTGTTCCGTCGGAAAGCCACCCCAGCAACTCACGAACAATCAAGGGATGGACGAATTCCTCACGAACAAAGGAGTAACGGCTGCTGTGCTCAGGAGAAGATTGAATGCTGCTTTCCGAGCCACCCAAGGCATAGCTCGCATTTCGGACGGCAATACGTTCAACGTCTTCCTTAGATGGAGGATCCTGAAGAGTATCCGAAATTCCCTTCTGCTGGCTATTCCTTGCGAACTGTGCTTCACATTGCTGATACCATTGATCCCGACGTTCTCGAATCTGCTTACGCATCTGCGGATTGGATCCAAGTAATCCGTGGCAGTTGGGACAAAGCGGTGCAGCATTATCCTCAGTATCCCTTCCTCCTTGTGCCTGCGGAATAATGTGATGGATCTCCACCGCGTAGGACTCGGAGGGATGGCGGCACCAGCAACAGAAGTTCGCGCGTTTCCGAATCTTGACCTTGAGCTGTTCTGGGAAGGGCATCGTATATAAGCAAGTGAGACTGGTTCGGGCTTTGGGAGAAGAGATGTCGAGGTCAGGAGTGGTCAAATGACAAGAGCCTCGCAACCCTCCTCGCGGTCTCCGCAAAGTACAGCACTTCCTCCGGCGACAGGGCTCGCCCGAGGACATCGGGCTCGCGGTAGGATAGCCATTTCTTGAGGACTTGGTAGCCGCCGAGCTTGTAGTCCCAGATGGCCGCGGGGACGTTGCTCCAGTAGGCACGTTCGTTCAGGTACACGTCCAGCGTCTTGGCGCCGAGCGTGCGTATGGCATCGCCAAGGGCGACACGTTCCCCCGGGGTGTACTCCCGCTCGACGATGCGGCCCTGGCCCGGCATGATGGCGTCGCCAGTTCCGAAATGACCCCACCCAGCGGTAAGCGCGAAATCGTCGACGGTCATGTTGCGGCCGTCGGTGGTGGCAGGGACGGCGATGGCGGCGATCTCTGGACGCAATTCACCTTGGGTCACGCCCGACACCGGGGTGTCGGGGTCGAGAAGGCGGGCAAGTTCGCGGCCCCGCGCCGCTGATGCAGCGGGCATCTCTGCTGCGCCGTCAGCTCCGCCATCCGGCCAGCCTGGCAGGGGAATACGCGGCCATTCCATGCGCAACGCCCCGGTGTTGGCCTCGCGGTAGGAGGGATCGTGAAGTGTGACGAGGACATGGTGGAAGAGATCTTCTACACTTGCCCCGATTCGGTGGAGATAGCGTTGGGCGGCACCGGACAAATTGGGCCGGCGTTGTATTTCGTTGGCGCCGACTCCGAGGCCGTCGTCCCTCAACCACGCCGGAAAGAAACTCGAAAGCCCGTTGCCAAAATTTTCGGCAAGATGACCCACCAAAGTGCCTCGCGAGAAATCTTCTTTGGCTTCCCGTTCGCGCGCTTCAAGCCACACATTCCCCTCGAATACATGCGACCTGTAGTCGGCGCGCTTTTCGTCAAGAAGTTTTGTCTCGCCCTCCAGTAAACCCAGCGATTATCAAACGGCCGGTAGGCGAAGCGAACGAACCCGGCATCGATTTGCCCGCCGCGTGCGAGCAGTGCATCGCGCACCGCGCGGGCGTCGTAGCGGGCCGTGGTTTTCATCACGCCTGGATAGCGCCGAGCGATCTCGTCGTGGTTTAGGGTTTCGTCGAAGTATTCGCCAACCCGCGCCTTGAGGCGGTCGAGATCGGTATCGACAAGAAACCCGTCGCGGCTGGTTTTCACGCCCGGAAACGAAACCGGGAGCAGATCGGGCAGCGCCGGGCACTCGAACCAATCCTTACTCACTTGAGTTTGTGCGAACGGCAAGCCGAGCGGCAAGACCGGCTCGATGGGGTCATAGAGCATGTCCGGTTCCGTCTCCGCTGTCGCCGTCAGTTCCGCGGGTTTGGCCTGACCCCATAGATGGCGGAAGCCGATCTCGGTGGCCGGGGCATGGTCCGCTTTGCGTACCAGCGTCGAAATCGCTGTTCCCAGTTGGATACCTACTGGATCGCCTTCGGTGGAAAAGATGCTCGGGTCGGGTGAGCCGTCCGGCGCCACCTTGCCGGTCTTGTACTTGTCGCCGTTCAGGCAGTCGATGCGGATCGCGTCGAAGGCTTCGAGGTAGCGCTCCCGCATTCCGGTGAAAGACAGCCCGTCGAGCCATGAGTAGTTTGAGATGAAGCAGACCACGCCCTGGCCCGTCCTCTCGGCGATGCGCCGTTCCGCCATGCGGAAGAATCTCACGTAGAGGTCGTTCAGCCCCTGGCCCTCGGGTCGGCGCACGCGCCTCGTAGTGCGGTAGGCTTCGGACAGCTGCCGTTCCTCCTCGACCGCCACGCCCGCAAATCCGTTGTAGGGCGGATTTCCGAGGATCACGAGAATCGGCGTGTCCCGCTTCACGCGCTCGGCGCGGTCCCGTTCCTCCTCCAACTCCGGGAAGGGCAGAGGCTTGTCCGTCTTCGGCTCCCATCCGGTCAAGGCATTGGTCAGAAAGACACCGGCCCGTTCCTCTCCCTCCTCCGCAAGCGGGGCGTCGAGGTCCTGCATGGTGAGGCCGACCTGCAGGTGGGCGACGACGAAGGGGGCGGGCATGATCTCGAAGCCGAAGACCCGCTCCAGGGCCGCTTGCTTCACCCGGGCCCCGGCGAGCGCCCCGAGGCCGCGGCCTTCGAGGTTGGCGGCGATGCGGCGCAACACTTCGGCGAGGTAGGCGCCCGTGCCGCAGCACGGGTCGAGGACGTAGACGTTGTCTGCGGCCAGCCCGTCGTCTATTCCGAGATCGTCGCGCAACGCCTTGTCGACGCGAGCGACCATGTAGCGAACCACCTCGGTCGGGGTGTACCAGACCCCGAGCTGCTTGCGCAGATCCGGATCAAAGGCTTCGAGGAAGGGTTCGTAGAAATAGGGCACGGCTTCGCCTTCGTTGAAGCGGGAGAAAAAGGCGGTCCGGTCCACGCGGTCGAGAGCTGCTGCGGTCCAGTCCATTACCTCCACCAGATCGAGCCGCCGCAAGCGGGCGGGGCCCGAGAGCTGGTGGAAGAGAACCCGCAGTACCGGGGCGCGCAGGTGCCAGACCGAGGTGCGCCAGTCGAAGCGGTCGGCCTGCCTGGCCTGCCGCGCCCACAATACCCAGGCGGAGAAGAGGCCGTAGAACAGAGTCTGCACCAGGGTCGAGCGGAAGAAGGCCTCGCCGCGGGCTTTCGAAGCGGACACCCAGAGCCTCTTCCAAGGCGGAGCGCACCGTCTTCAGCAGCGGGGAGTCACCGGCGACCTCGACCCGCGCCAGCCCGTCGCGGGCGTACGATGCGAGCAGCCATGCCAGGTCTCTCGGCTCGGAGAGCGCTGCGCGCTGCGACAGCGCCCGGCACAGATATTCCCCCAGGCCCGCGCCGACTTCGCGAGCAAAGGCTGAAGGCTTCTCCAATCGGAGGAGGAACTCCTCGGTGCTTTCTGCCAGACGGAAGGTTTCGAGCTTCGCGGGGCGGCCCTCGGCGTCCTCGCCCACGAGCACGAAGTCGCGGATGTTGGTCACCAGCACGAGACCGTAGCGGTCCCAGTAGCGGCTGACTTGGTCGCCCTCTGCGGTGAGCCAGGCGTCGTCGTCTGCAGACTTCACCTCGACCACCCCGCGCTCCGGTACCTGCCCAGCCCGCGGTTCCCCCCTCTGCACTTGCCTCGTCGCATAGAGCCCGAAATCGGGATGGCCGGCCCCTTGGTCGGCGAGCTCGCCGACGCAGAAAACCTTGGGCTTCAGGGCGCGGCCGATGGGGCATTCAGCAGGTTGGCCAGCGGGCCGTAGCTGGAGCGCTCACCGGTGGCGCTGCCGGAGGCGCGGATCCGCTGCAGGTCGGTGAGGTAGTGCTCGACCGCCGCGGTCAGACGGGCTGTCGTCGTGGCCATGATGGAGGATCTCTCAGATTGGCGATTCCGCCGCTGTTGGCAGCGGCAACGGTCGAGGCCGCGTCAACCCGTGCTGAACTTGGGGGACGGGAACTGTTCGGCGGGAAGGATACCGGACGTACTTGCGGCCGGAAGCCTCTTGTCTGGCTCGAATGTCTCCGAAAATGGCCTTGACGTCGTAGTTGAACCGGGCCGCGCGCTGTTCTCGTACTGCCCGGACTTCAGCGATGACGGGGTCAGCCTGCGGCGTCTTCATGGTCGGGTTCCATCAGTTCGTTGGGGGGTACAGATGATGGGCGGCTCGAAACCGGACTGACGACAAACCCGTTCGATCTGAGAGCGCATGGCGGCATTTGCGATGTGCCGGAAGTTCCAAGTCACAAGATAGTGGGTTCCGCGCGTGACCGCGATGGCAATGTGAGCGGCATCTCGCCTTCGGGCCAGACCCAGCGGAACGTCAGAATTTGGGAGGCTCTGCGGGCATTATATTTCGGGCAGACAGTTCTTCGACCAGCATGAAGGGAATCTTGCCCGGCTGCTCGCTCCATAAACATCCTCGGATTCCAGACGCATGACACTTGACGAGATCGAGGCGTTGGCCGCTGACGGAGAATCGGAGACGCTGGAACTGAAGCTCAGTACCGGCGAGTTGCGTACAGGTGCGAGAACGGCATGCGCCATGCTGAACCACCGCGGCGGCACGGTCCTGTTTGGCGTGCAAGCGGATGGCCGGGTAGTCGGTCAGTTTGTCAGTGATCACACGCTCGAGGAGGTAGCTGCCGAGCTGCAAAACATCGAACCCCCGGCCTCCCCATCCGTCAATCGAGTAACCGTGCGCGGGGGAAGGGAGGTCGTGGTGGTTACCGTCTCGAAAGGACAGAATCAGCCGTACAGTCACCACGGGAAGGCTTGGCTCAGGGTGGCCAACACCAACCAGGCCATGTCGCGGGACCAGTACAACCAGGTGCTTCTCGAACGCCTGCATGGGGAGCGGCGCTGGGAAAACGAACCTGCTCCGGGATGGGGAGTCGACGATCTCGACCGCAACGAGATCGTTCGAACCCTCGAGGAAGCTGTCCGGCGCGGGCGCGCGGACGATCCGGGAACCCGCGACCCCGCGGCGTTGCTGCGCGGCTTCGGCCTGATCCGTGGAGACCGCCTGTTGCGAGCGGCGGTCGTCTTGTTCGGCCGGCCGGACCGCGTTGAGAAAGAGTACACCCAGTGCATGCTGCGGGTGGCGAAGTTCCGCGGTACGGACCGTACCGAGTTTCTGGACAACCGGCAGTTTCACGGGAATGCCTTCGAGCTCCTGAACAGGGCAGAGCGTTTTTTCCGGGAGAATCTGCCCATTGCCGGACGCATCGAGCCGGGACTGTTCGAACGGGTGGACGATCCTCTCTATCCGCCGGAGGCCTTGCGCGAGGCACTTGCCAACGCCATCTGTCACCGGGACTACTCGATTGGAGGAGGGTCGGTGGCGGGTGCGATTTACGACGACCGCCTTGAAGTGACCTCGTCGGGAACCCTGCACTTCGGGCTTACCGTGGAATCGTTGTTCGAACCTCATGAATCCCTGCCCTGGAATCCACTTGTCGCCCAGGTCTTCTACCGTCGTGGAATCATCGAGCAGTGGGGGCGGGGGACGATCAAGATGAAGGAACTGGCCACGGACGCCGGATTGCCGGCGCCGGAAATCGAGGACGTCGGCGGTTGCGTCACCGTGCGCTTCAGGCCGGAGTCCTACGTGCCGAGACGTGTCGAGCGGGAGGTGACCGAACGCCAGAGGGCAATTCTGTCCCTGCTTGCGGGAGGGCGCAGAGGATACGCTTTGCGCGAGATCATCCCTCAACTGGAGGATTCACCTACCGAGCGGCAGGTGCGCGATGACTTGCGGATCTTGCGGATGCTCGGCTTGGCGATGTGTCAGGGCCACGGCAGAGGTGCGCGGTGGAAGCGCCAATAGTCCATTTCCCCCATGGATTCGGCTCATTCTGTCTTATTTCCGAGGCGGAGTTTCTTTGAATGACGATAAGCCACTAGAAATCAACGGGTTACGTCTAGCGTGTCTTATTCTGTCTTATTTCGAAGCCTAGTTCTTCTTAGGACGATGTAAGAGGACGAAAAATCAACTAGTTATATCTAGCATGTCTTATTCTGCCTTATTTGTCTATTTCCTTGCTCTCACCCAGGCTGTTCTTCTAACCCGGAGCTCCCGGGAGGTTTCCGCAGCGCGCCCGTGGCTACGGTCGCACTGATGCCGTTTCACAGTTTGAACCAACCAACGACCGCTCCAAGCCAAAGGGGGATTCCTGACATCATGGCGTTCAAATACAGCTTGCAGAGCGACACCCTTCCCTGGGTGGGATACAACCTCCTCGAGGAGCCGGATGTAGTCCTCAAAGCCGCCGCCGAGGCCGGGTACGACGGCGTCGACCTGCCCGGCAACCCGGAGAAGATGGACGGCCGCGCCTGGCGCCGGCGGGTCGAGGAGGCCGGCCTCGTGGTCCCGGAGGTCCTGGCCGCCTGGGGCTACTACCACGCCGGCGAGGAGCGCAACCTCGCCAGCTCCGACCCGGAGACCCGGGGCCGCGCCGTTGAGTACGCCAGGGATACCGTCGACCTCGCAGCCGACGCCGGGGCCAGCTTCACCGAGCTGTGCGCCGCCCAGCCCGCGGTGCCGCAGCTGCCGTTTCCGCTGGAGCCGGTCGAGCAGCTGCGCGACAACTTCCGGCAGTCGATCCGCGAGGTCTGCGAGCACGCTGCCGGACGCGGCATCGCCATCCTGCTGGAGCCGCTCAACACCTACGAGGGCCTCCCCGGGGTGCTGACGACGATCTACGAGGCGGTCAACTACGTGGACGAACTGGGGCTCGAAAACCTCGGGGTGCAGCCCGACGTCTTCCACATGAACGTCGAGGAGGGCTCGATCCCCGACGCCCTGCGCTACGCGGGAAAGCGGATCAGGCACTTCCACCTCAACGAGACCAACCACTGCCAGCACGGGACCGGCCACGCCGACTACGGTGAGATCTTCCGCATCCTCAAGGGGGTCGGGTACGACGGGTACCTGTGCACCTACATGCCCAAGACCACCCAGGCGATCCTGCAGAGCGCGCCGGGCAACCCCTACCTGCCGGAGGGAGCCGCACCCGCAGGCGGAAAGCGTCCCGACCTCGCCGAGGTCCTCGGGGGGCTGCTGGGGTTCCTGAAGGAAACCGAGCGCACAGTCGACCAATCCCGCGAGTTCTACGAGGCGGGCGGCTGGGGGAGCTGACCCCGGCATCACCCGGACCCGACCGATGCCCGACCTGGCGGAAATGATCGACTCGACAGGGCTCCTGGAGGATCCCGCGGGGCTGCGCGAGCGCATGCAGGAGAACGGCTATCTGTTCCTGCCCCGGCTGGTCGACGCGGACCGGGCGACCGCGGTCAAGCGGGAGATCATGGCGATCCTGCGGGAGCGGTTCATCATCGAGGAGGACGGTTCCCCCGACCCGGTGTGGAGCGGGGGGCCGCAGCCGACCGAAGCGGAGTACATGGCGGTGTACGACCGCATCGTCCGGCTCCCGTCGTTCCGCGGGCTGGCAGAGTCCTTCGAGGTTCTCACTCTCCTCGAGGTGGTGTGCGACAGCCCGGTCCAGGTCTGGGAGCAGCAGCTGATCCGCCTCGTCTACCCCGACCCGGAAGCCGAAGCGGCCCAGGGGATCGGCGCCCACCAGGACGGCGACCCGAAGCTGGGGTACAAGGCCGGCCGCTTCTACACCTGCTGGATCTCGCTGATGGAGATCGACGCCGAGGTCGGAGGGCTCGCGGTCGCCCCGGGATCGCACCGGCTCGGGCTGCTGCAGTCCGCCGGCACCGTCGCCAGCTCCACGAAGCAGCAGGGCGATAAGGCCGGGTACGGCCTCGACCCTTCGAAGCTCTCCTGGGCGACGGGGGATTTCGCTCCCGGCAGCGCCGTTCTCTTCCACTGCCGCACCGCCCACCGCGGCCTGCCCAACCGCTCCGACCGCATCCGGCTCTCCTGCGACTTCCGCTACCAGCCCATCAAGGACACGGCCAGCTGGCTGGCGCACACCCCCGGGCCGGAGGTGCGGCGCACGGCTCAGCAGATCGACGAGGTGCTGTCCGGCCGGGCCCTCTGGGTCACCACCCGGGCCGAACCGGAGCTGATCGGCGAGATCCGCAGGCGCATGCTCGAGGAGCGGAGCACGACCCTTGAGCGCGCCCGCGAGCTGGCGGCAGAGTTGGGCGGGACTGCGTGATTCCAGACGCACGCTCCGAGGAGCCGGCAGCGGAGGCGAAGGGCGCGCCATGACCTCGGACACGCCTTTCGAGTTGGCGCCGGAGTTGAGAGGACCGGTATGAACCTCCAATCGCACCTGCACGAATTGGCCGGGCAGGGGTACACGATCGTCCGCCGCGCCCTCTCCCCCGAGGAAGTCGAGGCGACGCGGCGGGCGGTGATCGAGCTGCTCGACGCCGAGGAGGAGGTGGCTCGCACCACGGGAACGCAGACCGACAACCTGCGCAACGCCCACGCCATCGTCGGCAAGCATCCCCACTTCCACGAGTTCTACCTCAACCCGCCGGTGATGCGGGTCGTGCGCGCCCTCCTCGGGGAAGGGGCGATGCTCTACGACGGCAACATCCGCGTCCCCATGCCGACGGGCAGGCGGGACGCGGCCAAGGGGTTCCAGGTCCACGTCGACCGCGAGGATTACACGGTGCTGCCGTTCGCCGCCGGCGCCCACTTTCCGATGGCCCTGAACGTCGTCTGGTGCCTGGTCGACTTCACCCCGGAGAACGGCACCACGCGGCTGTGGCCGGGGTCCCACCTGTCGTGCGAGGTCCCCGACCCCGACCACGACGCCGGGGAAACCGTGCGTATCGAGGCGCCTGCCGGTTCCGCCATCGTCTGGGACGCGGCCCTGTGGCACCAGGGCGGCATCAACCGCAGCGACCGGCCGCGCTGGTCGGTGATCGCCTACTACCTGCGGCCCTGGCTCAAGGGGAAGACCGACAGCCTGCGCCTGCTGCCGCCCGAAGCGGTGGCGAGCATGTCGGACGAGGCGAAGCGGCTGGTCGGGATCATGGCGGCGCCCCCGGACTACTCCGAGGTCAAGGCCCTCGACAGCGGCCAGCTGGCCGCCCTGACCCTGGAGCAGCGCAAGGTCCTGGGGTTTCCGGTCTACTGAAAGGCTTGACGCGGCCTGCTATTCAGTTGCGCGTCCAAGGTTTTTGATCTGATGCAAATCTTCAAGGAGACACCGTGATGTACCGTTATACAATATTCCTTTCGATGTCGGCAGCGATTTTTTCAAATGCTTCTCCCCTTGCCGCCCATGATAATGACCGCATGTTTCCGATCAGCTATCTCTCGGACGTGACCTTGGCGGCTCTCGATCAGGATGACGCCACTGTGGACGACTGGGTGGAGGCCGTCGGTGAACCGACGCTGACCACCCTGGATTTCGACATGAGGTCCAGTTACGTACAGGTAACCTCTTACGACCCATCCAACCTCGATTTCCGCATCTGGCTGGGATGGAGCGGGGATGGCAAAATCCATTTCGCCGGCCAGTTTGCCGACGATGCGTACTACAACGAATATGACCCCGACTACCTGTCTTTCAGTTTTTACGACAGCATTTCTTTAATGGTCGACGGAGATCATTCGGGAGGTGAATACGACTTCCCGTCTAGCCACGAGGAGTTGGAAGGACCTTTGGAGACGAACATGCAGGCCCAGTGGTACGAGGCTATTTCCCGGGCGGCTGGCGGGCCGTTGGTCGACTTGCCTGGGACTACCGGTGAAGTGAAAGAAAGGTGGATGGTAGAGCCTCCCTTCTCCCAGGGTGGAGGGAGCGTTCTGGGGGAGAAACCCACTTTCTGGCATATCGAATTTTACGTCACCTGCTTTGACCGCCTGAGTCACCTGGGTCCCGAGGACAGCGATGTGTCTCAGCTGTCCGAAGGGAAGATCATTGGCTTCGATATCTGGGTTGTTGACTTTGACGACGACTCGGGACTGAATGCCCTGTACCATATGGACAGACCCGATGGTGCTGAGCCTGAGTGGCCCGAGTGGTTCGATGCGAGCAATTTTGTGGATGGCGTGCTGTTGGGTCCTGTCGGCGCGTCCGGCGACTCTGCGGTCCAGTCCGTCTCCTGGGCCCGCATCAAGGCATCCCTGCAATAGATTTTCGCAGCGAATTCCCAACCCCCAACCGGCAACGACTGAGCCTGCCCGCCTAGGCTTCGAGACTGGAGTAGCGGCAGGGTCGCAGCTGCCAGGAGTCGAGGGACCGCAGGCTCGCCCGCCCTCCCCGGGCGAAGAAGCGGGTACCGATGCTGTCGGTCCGCTGCGGGTAGATCCGCTTGGTCAGCAGCACCCTGTCCCCGGCGAAGACCTCGACCACCGAGCGGTCGAGGAAGATCCGCAGCAGCAGCGGCTGGTCCGGGTCGTGATGGAGCTCGGCGACCTGCGGGTCGCGGCCGACGAACTCGGGGTCGGCGCTGGAACGGGACACGTCCAGCCGTATCCGCGACGGGCAGCGCTCCCACGTCAGCACCGTCTCCTCCTCGCCGTCGAGGTCGCAGCGCAGCTTGAGACCAACCTCGTCGGCGCTGCCGGGATCGATCTCCGCCCTCAGCTCGATGGTGTCCCCGGCGATCCCGGGAAGGATCTGCTCGCCGTCGTCGGCGAAGGCTCCCTCCAGGCTGCGGTACATCCCGCGCAACCCCTCCAGCTCCCGCACAGGCGACACCCGTACGCTCCCGTCCGGACCCGGCCGCATCTCCCACGGCACGGACATGATGCCGGCCCAGCCTGCCCTCGCCATAGCCTCCGGGGTGCGGCCCTCGGCGATCCAGGTGATGACGATGCGCCTTCCGTCCGGGGCCAGCCAGGAGCTGGGGGCGATCGAGTCGCCGCAGACGTGCATGGCCGGCCCCGGTTCCCAGCTGGTGTAGTTGAAGCGGCCGTGCACCCGGCGCTCGAAGCGGCCGTCGGCGTAGGGGCCGAGGTAGTACTGGGCCCCGCGGCTGTGGCTGGCGAACAGCAGCATGTGCCCGTCGCCGAACGGAAAGAAGCTCGGCACCGCGAGGTCGCTCTCCCCGCCCGGCTCGTAGAGCAGGCCGGCGTACTCCCAGCCGACGGCGTCGCGGGAGCGGAACAGAAAGCCGGCGTCCCTGGAGGTTCCGATGGCGCGCGGTTTGCCGATCTGGGAGCCGCTGGCCATGTAGAACCACTCCCCGTCCCTCCAGGCGCAGGGGTCGTGCAGCCTCCAATCCACCGGCTCGTCGGGCAGCTCGATCACGGGATTGCGCGGGTGCTTGCGCCAGGTGCGGTACCCGTCGTCGCTGTCGGCCAGGCAGATGCCGCCCGGGTTGCCCCAGTAGATGAGGGTGTAGGAGCCGTCCCGCTCGAAGGCCCCGCCGCTCCAGCAGCCGACGTGGTCGGGGCCGCCCTCCTCGCGCTCGATCGCCACCGGGTAGTCGATCCAGTGGATGAAGTCCTCGGTCACGGCATGGCACCAGGTGCCCCAGCCGCCCGGGCCCTCGGGGGAGGGGGCGTCGCGGTACTGGTAGAAGAGGTGGAACAGCCCGTCTGCCTGGAAGGTTCCGGTCGGGTCGTTGGTCCAGTTCTTCGGCGGGACGAAGTGGTAGACGGGCCGGTGGCGGTCGCCGGCGAACTGCTCGCGGATGCTGGTCACGATATTTCCCCTTTTCCCCGGGATTTCTGCCGGGTTGGCACGGCGGCCAATAGTGGGCAGGGGAGCAGGCGGCGACAAGCAGCCGCCGTTGCCTGCGCATTCTGGTGCATAAGTGGCCACCCGGATGTTCCAGGGCTTCAGATCTACTCGGGCAGATTCCGCAGCCGGATGGCATCTCCTGAGTGACTTTCCGCTCCGGAACCGTTTCCTTATTCGGACCGGAACACGAGGAACGTCAGGAGATTCAAGCGTCGAAAGGAGCGGGAGATGCTCACCCGGGAACAGCACCGGCACTTCGAGACCTTCGGTTTCATCGTCCTGCGGCAGTTCTTCTCGCCGCGGGAGGTGCAGAGGGCAAGCGGCGAGTTCGAGACCGCCCTCGACGCCCTGTACGCCGACGACCCGTTCGACGGCAGCAAGCGGCACTCGGCCATGCTGACGGGGGAGGATACCCCCTTCTTCGCCGGCCTTCCCGAGGACCCGCGGCTGTACGGGATCGCCGAGCAGCTCTACGGGGACTGCTTCCCGATCACCAGCGACGCCAACCGCTACGTCGGCGACTCGCGCTGGCACCCCGACCACTTCATCGACGTCGAGAGGGACTGTTTCGGCATTAAGTTCGCGTACTACCTCGATCCGGTCGGACCCGAGTCCGGGGCCCTGCGGGTGATCCCCGGCTCCCACCGCAACCCGTTCGGGACCTCCGTCGACAACGCGAACACCCGCGAGGCCGATATCCGCGGGGTGCCCTGCCACGTCTGCGCGTCGCAGCCCGGGGACCTCATCGGGTTCGACGTGCGCCTGTGGCACGCCAGCTGCGGCGGCGCCGCGGGCAGGCGCATGTGCACGGTCGTCTACTACAGGAGCCCGCAGTCCCAGGAAGAGGAGAAGGGGATGCGCTGGCGGGCGGGGCACTGCGTCGAGGCATTGGCCCCGGCGCCGTTCGTCAACCCGCACTGGGCGTCGAATCCCGGCAACAGCGAGAAGCGCGCCGGCTGGCTCGAGAAGCTCGAGCACTGGGGCTTCATGGTCGCCCCGGGGGCGGGGGAAGAGCGGGAGAAGACCTCCTTCCGCGCCAACTGAGGGCGCGGCCGCTTCAGTCCGGGACCCGCCCGGACGAGACCGACACGGTCCCGGCCTTGCGGCGCCGCTCGTCGCGCGCCGTCCTGCGGCTCTGCTGCCAGTAGAAGTCGCGCCGCGTTTCCCGCTTCCTGTACGGGGCCGCCCAGGTGTGGATGTAGGCCCGCCGGGTCTCGCCGGTGCGGTTGGGGCCGGTGAAGTGCAGGGTGCGGCAGTGGTGGATGGTCGCCCCGCCGGCCGGTACCGGGCACGCTACCGCCGCGGAGGGATCGACCTCGTCCACCTCGAGGCCGTGGATCCTCGGGTCGCCGCCGATGGTGTGATGGGGGAGGACCTCCTGCCCGTGGCTGCCGGGTATGAACTGCATGCAGCCGTTTTCCACGGTCGTGTCCTGCAGGGCCAGCCAGACGCTGAGACTGTCGTACTCCAGCTCCTCCTTCCAGTACGCCTCGTCCTGGTGCCACGGGGCCGCCCCGCCGATCCCGGGCGGCTTGACGATGGCGTGCTCCCCCTGGAACCCGGCCTCCTCCCCGAGCAGGCCCCTGCCGGCCGCCGCGGCGTTGGCGCGGAACAGGGTGTCCCGCAGCGCTTCGTCGTAATTGACCGGGTTGACGATCTGGGGCAGGCGGGCGGGCCGGTCCTCCTCGTCGGTGCCGGCGAGATCGTACTGGTTCCCCTCCTCCCTGCCGGCCCGCTCGGCGAACAGCCGGTCGAAGACGGCGCGCAGCTCCGCCACCTCCCGCGGGGTCGTGATCGCCTCGATCACGAGGTAGCCGTGTTCGCGGAAGAACGCCGCCTGTTCTTCGCCGACTGCGATCGTCGCCGCGGTCACGGCCGCTTCCTCGCGGACAGGGGGGCGGCGATGTCGGGCAGCGGCGACGGCGGATGCTTCTCGCGGGCCCGGGTGCGGGCCTCGATGCCGTCGGCGGCCAGGGCGGCCAGCTCCTTCTGCGAGCCCGGGAACCAGTCCTTGAGGCGGCGGCGGGCGATGTGGACGTGCAGCACCTCGTCGGCCCAGTCGAAGTCCTGCAGGGTCGTCATCAGCGGGTGGCGCGCCCGGTCGCGGCAGAACTCGTACTCGAAGCGCTTGCCCGGCGGGTACTTCATCAGCCCGGACTCGACGTCGCAGAGCATGGCGTACAGGGGCAGCGGCTCGAGCTTGTAGAGGTACTCCGTCTCCCATTCCCGCAGGGGCAGGGCGGCGCGGTCCCCGAGCAGCTCCTCGATGGCCGCCTCCCCGAACAGGGAGTGGCGCATCTCGTCCCACATGTGGCGCGAGACGTCGACGTAGAACTGCCAGGGCTGCCCGGCGGTCTCGCAGAGCACGAACGAGAGCGCCTCGGCGATGGTGAGCTCTCCGAGGCGGGTGCAGATCATCTGCGCCAGGCGCGGGGGCACCTCCTCCTCGCCGACATGCTCGATGTCCCACACCTTCGGGAAGGTGTCGTCCCAGGCCTGCTGCCGCCGAATCCGGTAGGGGGAACCGCCGCGGCTGGTGCGCAGCCCTTCCGGGCGTTTTTCGCCGCTGCCGTCGATGCCTCCGGCCGCCTCGAGCAGCTGCCGCAGGTGCGCGGCCCATTCCTCCGCGAGGGCCCGCGACCGGGCCGACGACCCGACCGCGTCGGCGTACGCCGGGCGCAGCAGGGCGAGCCCCTCCTCCTCCTCGGCAACGATCTCCCGCAGGGCCCGCAGGCTGCCGTAGTCGGCGAGCCCGTTGGTCTCCCGCTCGTAGCGGCGGTAGGCCTCGACCATGGCCGGCTTGATGACCAGGGCCAGGGCGGCCAGCAGCTCCGCGGTTCCGCGCGAGTGCATGGCCTCGTCGAAGAGGACGTCGAGATCGGGGTCCGGCTCCTCGAACGCCCGCCGCCGGGAAACCCGCAGCTCGGTGAGCCTGTGGCGGAGGCGGTCGGCGTGCTGGCCGTCCTCGTACTGGCAGCGGGAGAGCAGGGCCTTCACGTCCCGTTCGGGGGTGCTGATGACGTGGGCGGCCTCGAGGAACATCAGGCGGGACTCGGCATGGGCGAGGCGGTGCAGGCGGGCGCTGCAGACCTCGACCGGCAGCCCGGGGGACCTGGCGTTTCTCAGGCCGGCGTACTGGTATTGGCTGCCCATCTCTTCTCCTGTCAGGCCCGGTTGGCGGCGATGAAACCGTCGAGCTCGGCGCGGGCCGGGAGGCCGTCGACGACCCCGAGCCGGGTGGCGCAGAAGGCCCCGGCGAAGTTGGCCCGCTCCACCGCATCCGGCAGCCGCAGCCCCTCTCCCAGGCCGGTGGCCAGGGCGGCGTTGAAGCTGTCGCCCGCGCCGGTGGCGTCGACCGCGTCGATCCGGGGCGCGGGAATTTCGACGATTCCTTCGGCAGTTACGATCAGGGAGCCGCGCTTCCCCAGGGTTACGACGATGCGCCCGACCCCGAGATCGAGAAGCCGGCGCGCCAGTTCCGCGGTCGGGGCGGGATCGTCCGGGGCCAGCCCCAGCAGGATGCGGGCCTCCGTCTCGTTCGGGGTCATGAGGTCGACGTCGGCGAGCTGCCGCGGCTCGACCGCCCGCGCCGGGGCCGGGTTGAGCAGGGTCAGGGCTCCGTGCCTGCGGCCCAGCTCCATGGCCCGCTCGACCGCCTCGGGGGGCACCTCGAACTGGGTCATGACGATGTCGCTTGCGGCGATCAGGCCGGCGGCCGCCTCGACCTGTTCGGGGCGCATTTCCATGTTGGCCCCGAGATGCCCGACGATGGCGTTCTCCCCGGAGGGCAGGACGGTCACCATGCCGACCGCGGTGTTGATTCCCGGGATGCGGTGGATGTGCTCGCGGCAGATCCCCTCCTGCTCGAACAGCTCGTCGGCGACCGGGGCGAACAGGTCGTCGCCGATGCAGGCGATGAGGCTGACGTCGGCGCCGAGGCGGGCGGCCCCGACCGCCTGGTTGGTCCCCTTGCCGCCGGGCCCCAGGTCGAAGAGATCGCCGATCAGCCCTTCCCCGGGCACCGGCATGCGCGGCACCCGCACGGTGATGCCGACGACGAAGCTGCCGAGAACGGTTATCGCTGCCATGGGGGGGCCTACTGCTGCCAGCAGCCCTCGGTGTATGGCTCGCGGGCGAACAGCCGCCGGCGGTGCGGGTTCGCCCGGGCCATCCACTCTGCGGGGATCTCCTGCGTGTAGCGGTGGGGCGGCCCGGCCTGCTTGAAGATGTCGATCAGGAAGATGCGGAACGGCTGCGGCGAATCCGGCCCCTTGGGGTCGACCCCGTGGAACATGCGGGCGTTGAGGTACACGAAGCTGCCCGGGGGCAGCTCGAACTGCACGAGCTCGAGCCTGCGGCCGGCTTCGCGGTCGAGCTCGCCGGAGAGCAGGCGCTCGGGGGTCACCTCCGGGGTCGGGTCGACGCGGTGGCTGCCGGGAACCACGCAGAGGCTGCGGTCGCCGCGGGCGAAGCCGTTCGGGTAGTAGAGCAACTGGATGTAGTAGCGGCTCCGTTCGGCCAGGTTGACCGGGTTGTCGTGGTCCCAGTGGTGGTGGTCCTGGTGGAGCGGAACCGGCCCGGCACCGGCAAGGGCGAGGTTCATCGCCGAATGGCAGAAGTGGTACTCCGGGCCGACAGTCCTCTCCAGCAGGGCGGTGACCAGAGGGGCGTCGATCAGGGCGTCCGAGCACGGACCGCGGTCGTTCCAGGGGCGTTCGAAATAGCGGGTCGGGTCGGGGAGCCGGCTGCGCTCCGCCCCGGAAAGCGCCAGGAATTCCCTCGCCGGATCGCGGGCGAGGACTTCGTCGACCAGGGACTCGCGGTAACCGTCCCTCATGACATCCTCGAACGGGATGTATCCATCCTCGTCGAAACGGGCGAGGTGATCGGCGGAAGGGGTGTCGATGCGAAAGGGGTTCATTTCCGGGATCGGGACCGGGGCGTCAGGCCGGGTGTGGATCGCAGCGCTCGCATCATGCGGTCAATGGGCTATTTTTGTGACGGATTTATCGACCACCGGGCCGCAGACGATGCGGGCGAACCTGCCAAAAGGAGGATGATCGAAATGAGACTACGTCTTGCAGGCCGCCGCCGCCATACCTGGATGCTGATCGGCATCATGTCCCTGTTCCTGGCGTGCGGCGACGACGAGGAAACCGGTCCGACCGAACCGGATACCACGGAAGAAGACCAGGCGGCCGCCCAGGCGCGGGCGACTGAATTGTTCGGCAAGCTCGTTCCTGTAATGCAGGAAGCGTTCGTGAAACTCGCCGTGGGAGGCGGCACCATCGAAGGAGAGACCGGAGGAACGATTACGATTGCCGACAACGTGATGACGCTGGAGGATTTTACCCAGGACGGGCAGCTCGTCCTCAACGGCGAGCTGACCTTCGACGGGGCCGCTCAGCCGCCGACCCTGAAGGGGGACCTGGTGGGAAGCGGCGAAGCGTATGAAGCTCCGGTGGACATCAACGTCGACATGACCGTCGACCTGTCGGCGGACCCTCCGTATGGAGGCACAGTGACGGTGGGCGGGGTTGAGTACGACGTCGGGGCGCTGCTGGCTGCCATGGCGGCCGCGCAAGAGGCATGAGGGCCAGGTAGTCGATTTCCCGGGCGGGCGCTGGCGCCGGATGTTCCGGACGCGGCGTCCGCCCGCTGCATTTCTACCGCTGTAACCCCCACCAACCTGGGTCCGGGGCCGGTCCTTGTTGCGGGGCTGAAACTCGATGAGCTCCGAGACCTCCGGCAGCCGCCGCCGGATCAGGTCAGTCCCACCACCTGACCCTCTTCGTCGAGGTCGAGGTTCATGAACGCCGGCCGCGAGGGCAGCCCCGGCATGCGGCGGATCTCCCCGCACAGGGGGACGAGGAAACCTGCCCCGGCGGAAAGGGCGACGTCCCTCACCGGCAGCTCGAAGCCGGAGGGGACCCCCCTCAGCTCCGGGTCGTGCGAAAGCGACAGGTGGGTCTTGGCCATGTTGACGGGAAGGGCTCCGAAACCGAGCCGCTCGCAGCGCTCGATGCTCTTCTCCGCTTCCGGGGCAAAGGCGACTCCCGACGCCCCGTACACCTGAGCGGCCACGGTTTCGATCTTCTCGCGCAGCGGCGTCTCCTCCCCGTAGAGCATCCGGAATTCCGAACCGGACGCGCAGCAATCGATCACCGCCCTGGCGAGGTCGGCGCCTCCCGCGCCGCCGTGCTCCCAGACCTCGCAGGCGCAGGCGGCTTCGGCTCCATGTGCGAGGGACGCCTCGATGAGGCGGCCGACCTCGGCGTCGGTGTCGCCGCTGAAGCGGTTGACGGCGACCACCGCGGGAACCCCGAACCGGCGCACGATGCCGATGTTGGCGGCGAGGTTGGCGAGCCCCTTCTCCAGCCACTCCCTCTCCCGGGCTTCCCCCGGGTCGCGGGCCCTCGCGGGAGCTCCGCCGTGGGACTTGACGGCGCGCACCGTGGCGACGATGACGGCGCAGTCCGGCGCGAGGCCGGAGTAGCGGCACTTGACGTGGCAGAACTTCTCGAAGCCGCAGTCGGCGCCGAATCCGCTCTCGGTGACGAGGTACCCGGTTTCCAGCAGGCGCAGGGCGATATCGTCGGCGACGATGGAGCTGTTGCCGTGGGCGATGTTGGCGAAGGGACCGGCGTGGACGAGGACAGGGCTGTTCTCGAGGGTCTGCAGCAGGTTGGGCATCATCGCGTCCTTGAGCAGGACCGCCATGGCGCCGGCGGCCCCGAGGTCCTCGGCGGTCACCGGCTTGCCGGCCCGGTCGAAACCGACGACGATGCGCCCGAGCCGCCGGCGCAGGTCCGGCAGCCCGGAAGCAAGCGCCAGGATCGCCATCACCTCGGAGGCGGCGCTGATGTCGTAGCCGCTGCGCCGCCGCACCCCTTCGCCGCCGTCGCTGACGACGATGTCGCGCAGGGCGCGGTCCCCCATGTCGACGACCCGCTTCCAGGTGACGGCCCCGGGATCGATGTCGAGCCGCTTCAGGCCGCGGCGCCCCAGGCGCTTGTCGTCGAGGCGCTCCTCGTGGTAGAGGCGGGCGTCGACCCCCGCGGCGAGCAGGCTGTGCGCCGAGGTGACGGCGTGGATGTCCCCGGTCAGGTGCAGGTTGAGCTCCTCCATCGGGATCACCTGCGCGTGGCCGCCCCCGGCGGCTCCCCCCTTGATGCCGAAGGTCGGTCCCATCGAGGGCTGCCGGATGGTGGCGATCGAGCGTTCTCCGAGGGCGTTGAGCGCCTGGCTGAGACCGACGGTTGTCGTCGTCTTGCCCTCGCCGTGGCGGGTCGGGGTCATCGCGGTGACGACGACGTACCTGGCCCCTCCTGCCGGTTCACCCTTTCCAGGGAGGTCGAGGTGGACCTTCGCCTTGTAGCGGCCGTACAGGTCGATGTCGTCCGGAGAAAGCCCGAGGTCGGCGGCGATCTCGGTGATCTGCCTCGGGGTCGCTGCCCGGGCGATGTCGAGATCGCTCCTCACCGGCGGTGGTCCGGGGCCTCGACAGGGATGTCGGATACCTCCTGCGGCCTGCCCTCGGCATCCCCGCCCAGCCAGCGGTAGAACCGCGGCTTCAGCTCCAGGGAGCGGTCCTCGAGCGGCAGCGACACCGGGACGTTCCCGAGAAGGGCGGACTGCTTGCAGGCGATGGCGACCTCGAGGGCGTGGCGGAGGTTGTCGCCGGAGATGTAGAGCTCCCCCTCGCCGGCCACGGTCGCCAGGAAGGAGCGCAGGGAGCTGGCCATGTAGTAGAACTCGGGCCAGTCCTGCTTGCTGTATTCGAACTCGAGCTTGCGGCGCCCGCCGCCGGCCTCGACCCCCCGGTAGACCTCGGGCGGGTTCCAGTCCCAGCGCACCAGGCCCTCCTCCGTCCAGACGTCGACCCCCCTCGAGGGAGTGGGCTGGCCGAAAACCTGGCACTCGAGACCGTTGGAGAGGCGGAAGCGCCCGTTGATGACGAGTCCCTTGTCGTCCTCCTGGTCGAGCGCTTCGGGCGGGGACCCCCAGGCAATCACCTCCTCGACGGGGGCGCCGGCGAACAGGGTGAGCACGCAGATATGCTGGCACCCGCCCCCGGAGATCTCGCCCCCCCAGGAGTGGACCGCGGCCCCGCGCAGCTCACCGAGCTCGCCGCTGCGGAGAAACCGGCGGTTCGCTTCCTGCACCTCGTGCATGGCCCGCTGCAGGTTGCCCCCTCCGAACACCACCCCGCGCGACTCGCAGGCGGCGATCATCTCGTCGGCGTCGGAGAGCCGGGCGGCGATCGGCTTGTCCGTGGTCACCCCCCTGACGCCGGCTTCGGCGCAGGCGATGACCGCGTCCTTCATGTATTTCGTCGGCGTAACCACCGAGGCGACGTCCGGGACGACCTCCTTCAGCAGGCTTTCGGCGTCGGGGAAGAGGGCGTCGACGCCGAACACCTCGCCGACCCGCCGCCGCCGTTCCGGGTTGTGCTCGGCGATGGCGACGATCTCGGTGTCGGGGAAGGTCTGGTAGCACCAGCCGTAATGCTGCCCGAGACGGCCGCAGCCGATGATGGCGGCCTTGTATGTGCTGTCGTTCATGGAGGGACTTTCCGGGGGACTCCCTGTTGCCGGAGCTGTGCGATTGGGCTACTACTTGAGAGGCAAGGTATCGAGCGAATGCGGGTTTGAGAGACTAAACGGCGTGAAAGGGCTCGTCAAATACGCGCGCGGACCGGGAAACATGGAGGTCCGCGAGGTGGCCCAACCGGTCCCGGGGCCGGGGGAAGTGCTCGTCGAGGTCGAGGCCGCCGGGATCTGCGGCTCCGACCTGCACGTGTACGGGGACGAGATTGCCATCCCGATCCGCGTGCCCGTCGTCGTAGGGCACGAGTTCAGCGGCGTGGTGGCGGCCGTCGGAGAAGGGGTGGAGTCGGTCGCCCTGGGGATGCGCGTAACCGCGCTGCCGAGCGTGCGCATCTGCGGGGAATGCCGCTACTGCCGCAGCGGGGCGATCAACCTCTGCCTGCGCCGCGAGTCGATGGGGTACTGGCACGACGGCTCGTTCGCTCCCCTGTGCGTGGCGCCTGAGCGCTGCATCCGGGAGCTGCCGGCAAACGTCGGTTTCCGGGCCGCGGCCCTGAGCGAGCCCCTGGCCTGCGCCGTGCACGCCGTCGCCGAGCTGACCCGGGTGTCGGCGGGAGACCTCGTCGCCGTGGTCGGGCCGGGGAGCATCGGGTTGCTGTGCCTGCAGGTGGCCCTCGCCGAGGGGGGAAGGGTGGTGGTGCTCGGGCGCCGGGAGGACCGCACGCGGCTCGAGCTGGCGCTGCGGCTGGGGGCGGAGCGCGCCGTCGTTGTGGAGGACGAGGACGCGGAAGCTGCCGTCGCCGGGCTGTCGGGCGGGTACGGGGCCGACGTCGTTATCGAGTGTTCTGGGCACCCGTCCGGGGCGGCCCTTTCCCTGAAGCTGGTGCGAAAGCAGGGCAAGTACACCCAGGTCGGCCTGTTCGGAGCCCCGGTCGAGATCGACCTCGAGGCCGTGGCGGTCAAGGAGCTTCGCTTCACCGGGTCGTTCGGCCAGCAGCCCACCTCCTGGAGCCGCGCCCTCGAGCTGATGCGCAGGGGCAAGGTCGACACCGGGGCGCTGATCTCCCACCAGCTTCCCCTGGCGGAATGGCGCGAGGCGTTCTCCCTGTTCGAGCGCCGGGAGGGTGTCAAGCTGCTTCTGGACGTGCGCGGAGAATGACGGGAGCCGACGGCGCCACCTGCCTCTTGCGGCAATTGCCCGCATCCACCCGAGAAGCAACTTTATCCACAGGCTGGCATAGGTCGATACCTCGGACCTGAGGCAAACCGGCCTGACTTCGGGCCTGCTGCCCGCCTCCAACCTCGAAAAGCCAGGGAACGACCGGTGAATGAACTGAGAGAGAAGATCGCGGCCGCGGTGAACCGCGACCGACTGCTGGATACGGCGACGGCCCTCGTCGAAGTCCCCAGCCCCACCTTGAGCGCCGGGGCTGTCGCCGGCCGCCTCGACGAGCTGCTGCGGGCCGACGGCTTCGAGGTCGAGCGCCCGGTCTGCGACTGGCCGGAGTCCCCGGCGGTGGTTGCCCATCTGCGCTTCGGGGAGGGCGGGCGCGTCCTGCAGGTGGACGGCCACCTCGACACCGTGCACCTGCCTTTCGTGCCCCCGCGCGTCGAGGACGGCGTGCTCCACGGCTCCGGCTGCTCCGACATGAAAGGGGGGATCGCCGCCGCCGTCGAGGCGATGCGGGTGCTGCGGGAGTGCGGCGCCCCGCAGTCGGGGGAGATGCTGCTGACCGCCCACGACCAGCACGAGGGGCCGTGGGGGGACGGCAGGCAGATGAAGGCCCTGATCGCCGAGGGCTACCTCGGGGACGGGGTGATGCTGCCGGAATACCTCTCCGACTTCCTCCCGGTGGCCGGCCGCGGCATGTTCATCTTCGAGATTGCCGTCACCCGGGACGGGGAGCCGGTGCACGAGGTGCTCCGTCCCCAGGGGCTGCCCGACGTAGTCGCAGCCGGCGCCGATCTTGTTACCCGCTTCCAGCGGGAAAACCAGCGCCTTGGGGAAATCACCCACAGGTACAGCGGCTGCGACAGCTTCTTCGTCGGTTACCTGCAGGGGGGCGAGATATACAACCAGGCGCCGCTCTCCTGCGAGGTGAAGGGGACGCGGCGCTGGGTCACCCCGGGACACGCCGACCGGGCGCGCGGGGAGTACCGGCAGCTCCTGGACGAGGTCGCCGGGAAGAGCGGCACCGCCATCCGGTCGCGGGAGGTGTTCCCCGGGGACGCCTTCGAGATCGACCTCGACAATCCCCTGGTGACGTCGTTTCAACGGGCGCACCGGGACGTCACCGGCGCCGAGCTGCCGGTGGGCGCCAAGCCGTTCGTCGACGACGGCAACACCTTCGTTTCCAGAGGGGGAATCCCCGCCCTCACCCACGGGCCCGCGGCCACCGGGGCGCACACCCTGAACGAGCAGGTGCCGGTCGCCGAGCTGGAGCGCCTGGCCAGGGTGTACGCGCTTACGGCGGTGAACTTCTGCGGAGAAACCGATGGCTGAGACGATGGAAATGAAGAGGGTCAGCGAGCGCCACCGGAGGCTGCTGGCCAACACCTTCCTCGACTACCAGGCGACTGCCGAATTCCTGAAGAACCCGCTGATCGTCGAGCGCGCCGAGGGCTGCTACTACTGGGACGTCGAGGGCAGGCGCTACTTCGACGGCATCAGCGGCGTCTACTCGGTGCTGCTCGGGCACGGCCATCCCGCGGTCCACGATGCGATCCGCAGGCAGATGGACCGCCTCTGCTTCGCACCGCCGATGCACGGCACCTCGGACGTAACCCTCGACTTCGTCGAGAAAGTCGGCAGCGTCACCCCCGGCGACCTCAACTTCGTCAAGTCGTTCAGCGGCGGCTCCGAGTCGGTCGAGGCGGCGATCAAGTTCTCGCGGCAGTACTTCAAGCAGTCGGGTCGCCCCGGGAAGTACAAGTTCATCAGCCGCTACCAGGGCTACCACGGCGGCACCACCGGGGCGATGGCCGCCAGCGGCACCGGGCCGCGCAAGACCCCCTTCGACCCCGAGCCGGCCGGTTTCCTCAAGGTCTTCCCGCCGACCCACTTCCGCGACCGCTTCTGCGACTGGGAGGAGTGCAACCGCTTCAGCGCCCGCCTGTTCGAGGACGTCATAATCGCCGAGGACCCGGCCACGGTGGCGGGCATCATAATGGAGCCGATCACCAACACCGGCGGCATCATCACCCCGACCGAGGAGTACTTCCGCATCGTCCGCGACATCTGCGACCGCCACGAGGTGCTGCTGATCTTCGACGAGATCATCACCGGCTTCGGGCGCACCGGCTCGATGTTCGCGGCCCAGACCTTCGGGGTGACCCCGGACATCATCTGCGGCGGCAAGGGGCTGTCCGGGGGGACGATCCCGCTCGGGGCGATGATGGCCCGCGAGGGGATGAGAGATGCCTTCGCCTCGGGGGAGGGGACCAACTTCGCCCACGGCCACACCTACGCCGGGCACCCGCTGGGATGCGCCGCAGGGATCGCCGTAATCGACGAGATCGCCGCCCGGGGCTGGGACCGCAACGCTCGCGAGGTCGGCGACTACCTCGCCGCGAGGTTGGAGGGGTTGGGGAAGTACGGGGTGGTGCGGGAGGTGCGGGGCCGCGGCCTGTTCCGCGGGGTCGAGCTGGTCAGGGACACCGCGGGAATGGAGCCGTTTCCCGAGCTGGGACGGGCGCTGAAGAGAACGGCGCTCGAAAGCGGCGTCATCCTGCGGGTCGACCCCACCTGGTTCGCCGTCGGTCCGGCCTTGACCTGCGGCCGCGACCAGATCGACGAGCTGGTCGACCTGACGGAAGAGGCCCTGGTGAAAGCCCTGGAAGCGGTCTCCTGAGGAGCGGTTTTCAGGCCGGAGGTCAGGGGTGCTGGAAACCGGACAGGACCTCCAGAGGACGAACCCAACTCTTAGTCCGAACCCAGGAACAGGACCATCAGATTCAGCGAATCGGGGGTGTCACAATTTTGCATCTAAGTTACGAAACCAGTAACTTAGCTGCATAATGCAGAAATTGACGGAGCAACTCATCCGACTGTCCCCGCCGGGAGGTTTCTTCGACCGAACCGTCGTGAGCAATCTCTTCCCGGATGCGTCCGAGGGGGCCAGGAAGCAGCTGATTCACCGGGCGGCCGGCGCCGGAGAAATCCTGCGGCTCAAAAGGGGGTTGTTCCTTCTGGACAAGGTGTTCCGCAAGTCCGACCTCCACCCCTTCGCGCTTGCCGCCGTGTTGCATGGCCCGTCGCATATCAGCCTTGAAACCGCCCTCTGGCACCACGGCCTGATTCCCGAAGCCCTCTACCAGGTCAGCAGCGTTACCGTCTCCCGGAGCCGGTCTTTTTCCACGCCCGTCGGCGTCTTCTCCTTCGACCGGGTCCCGTCCCCAAACCCGCGCGCCGGAGTCGAGGCGACCCGGCTGCAAAGCGGGGAGTGGGCGTTCATCGCCTCCCCCCTGCGCGCCCTTGCCGATGCCGTGTACCTGCGCAGGGAGATCGATTGGAAGCGGGATGGTCCGGACTTCTGCACCGAGTCCCTGCGGATCGAGGAAGAGGATCTCGCCAGGATCTCCTTTGCCCGTCTCGAGGAAATCTGCGACGCCGTGCGCAGTCGCCGGACGAGGGCATACCTCGAGGGACTCGAAAAGGCAGTGAGCCATGTTTCCTGAGTCCGTCGCGGCCAGGCTTCGCGAAATGGCTCCAGGCGATGCGGTGGAACAGGAGAACGTGCTGCAGGAGATCGTTCAGCAGTACATCCTGGCCAGCCTGTCCCGCGCAGGACTTTTCGCCGAAGCGATTTTCCACGGCGGAACCTGCCTGCGCATCGTCCATGCGATCAACCGCTTTTCACAAGACCTCGATTTCCTGTTGAAGAAGCCCGACCCGCGTTTCGTCTGGCAGCCGTACCTGGAAAGGGTGCAGCGGGACTGCGCCGAGGAAGGAATCGAATTCGAGATCCAGGACAGATCCGCAGCAGCCTCGGCGGTTCGCAAGGCTTTCCTCAAAACGGATTCGGTCGGCAAGGTGCTGACGCTGGGGCTTCCCTACGGGCGGCACACCCGGAGGAAGATCCGGGTAAAGCTCGAAATCGATACCAATCCCCCGGAAGGTTCCGGTTTTGAAACGGGTTATCTCTACTTCCCGCGGCTGGCCCCGCTCACGGTTCAGTCGCTGTCTTCGGGATTCGCAACCAAGGGGCATGCGCTCTTGTGCCGCACCTATACCAAGGGCCGGGACTGGTATGACCTGACATGGTACACCGGCCGCCGCATCGAGCCCGACTTTCAACTCCTGAGCAACGCCCTCCGACAGCAGGGTCCCTGGAAGGATGAAAGGCTCGAGGTTACGGCGGCCTGGTTTCTGGGTGCCCTGCGGGAGAAGATCCGCACCATCGACTGGGGAGTCGCCCGCAGCGATCTGCAGCGTTTCCTGCCTACGAGCGAGCAGGAGGGGTTGCAGCTGTGGAGTGAGGAGTTCTTCCTGTACCAGGTCGGCCTGTTGGAGGGGTATCTGCCGGTTGAGTAACCGGCTGGGGGATCCTTTCCGGGGTCGTCCGGACCACGCGAGCACCACGGACGAGCCGGGGTTGCCGGGCTCTGGTCAGCTTGCGGCCTGACCGGGGCCGCAGCCCGGATGGGAATTCCAACGGGCGGCCGGTTTCCTGTCCCGGAATCAGGCAGCAAAAATCGGCCGCGGCGAGCCGGGACCGGCGGAAGAGTTGCAGGATATCGATGGGACCTGTACGAACTGGAAGGCGAACAGCCGGGCGGAGCGCATGTCGAACCTCAGGCGCACCGGCCCGCCCGCGAGGCTGCCGACGTCGGCATTCCCGTTCCACCTCACGACATGGGCGACGTCGTTGACCATCACCCGGTCGCACTCGCCTGAGGAAAACCCGGACACCGGGCGGCCGTCCTCACCCTGGATCTCGACGCGCGCCTCTCCCATGGCCGCGACGTCGATGTTCAGGGTCAGCTCCCGGCCGCTGAAGAGGACCGGCGGCGTGGTCAGCCAGCCTCCCGTGTAGTCGGCGTCGGCCGACACGAACCCGTCCAGCCGCTGCCGGGCGACGTTGATGAACCCGCGGCCCCAGTTGGCCCGGTCCTGGCGCTGCTCGAGCGTCAGGGCCCGGAACCCCCCGTGCGTCCAGGGCCCGGCCCCGTAGTACTGGTACAGGTGGTCGCCGTCGCGGAAGTGGAACTCGCTGGTGTGCGTGCCCCCGCAGTCCGGCTCGCCGGCGGTGCCGCGCGCGAGGTACGGGCGCCGGTCGTAGCGCATCCAGTGGACGCCGTCCCGGCTGGCGCAGAACTGGCTGTCGTTGAGGCCGTCGTTGGCGACCGTCGTCTCCCCCTCCCGGTAGTGCTGGTAGGTCATCGGGAACATGAAGAAGGCGTCGGCGGCGTACGGGTAGCGGTACAGCCCGTGCGTGTAGATGTCGGAGTCAGGGGGGTCGTGCTCGTCGGCGGCCAGGACCGTCCTGATCTCTGCTTCCGGCCACGGGGCGAGCAGGTCGTCGACCTCGATCCGGCCGACGGCGCGCCGCGGCCGCAGCAGCTTCGGCGCCACCACCGGGGGATCGCTTTCGACCGGGTCGACGAACGGGAACATCGGCCGGTTCTCCTCCTCGACGATCACCCGCAGGTAGACGACGTAGCGGTTCAGGCGCGGCTCCCACCACGCCATCTTCTGGGTGTCGGCGGCGAGCGCGCTCACCCGGTGCGACGGCCGGTCCCAGTGCAGGCCGTCGGCGGAGGTGGCGACCGCGATCCCCGGCCCGGTCCAGTGGATGAGCTTGAAGCGCTCCTCCTCCGGGCCGTGCGGATCGAGGAAGACGTAGGCGAGCCTGAACTCCTCGTGCACGATGTTGTTGCGCTTCGACCCGTCGAACTCGACGAGGCCGAGCTCCGGCTTCTCCCACTCCAGGCCGTCGCGGGAAACGGCGTGGCACAGGCGGTAGCGGCCCTGCTCGGGGAGGCTCTGGCGCGGGGTGCCGGCCGGAGCGGCGTACCCGGTCAGGTGGCCGAGCGGCCCCTTTTCTCCTGCGATGATCGTCGGACGCGGATCCCGGTCCGCCCCGTAGTACCACATCCGGTAGGTGCCGCCGTCGTCGACGATGCTGTACCAACCCAGCCCGAACTCGTCCCACGGGCGGTCGCCGCGCAGCACCGCGCCCTCGCGCTTGACGGGGGGGTTGACGGTGAGCTTCACGTGCCGGGACGACTCGATGAAGCGGTGGTCGATGAACAGTTGCTTGTCGCTGCCGACCTCGCGCATGAGGGATCCTTCTTTCGGATGTCCGGTGTGGGGCAAACTGGTCGGGGAACGGACCGGTCCGAGGCGGCCGGCTGGCTCGGCCGCGGCCCCGGACCCGCGGCGAACGACTCCAGGTGTGCGGCTCCAAAGCGGCAGGTCCACTCCGCGAGGGGCCCCGCTCCTATTCTCAGGCCGGCCCTTCCTCCTGCCTGGCGGCGCGCGCCCCTTCCCGCTCGTCGACGAAAAGCAGTAACGCTCCGCCGGCGACGAAGAAGAAGATGAGCGAGACGATGCCGAGGCGGCTGCCGCCGGTCAACTGGCTCACCACCCCGAAAACCAGCGGCCCGAAGATGCCGGCGAAACGGGAGCTGGTGCTGTAGAAGCCGAAGAACTCCGCCGACCTCTCCCGCGGAATCATCGAGGCGTAGAGCGAGCGGCTCAGCGCCTGCGTGCCCCCCTGCACCATGCCGACCAGCCCCGCCAGGATGTAGAAGTGGAGGGCGGTCTGCATGAAGTAACCCGCCACCGAGATCAGCCCGTACACCCCCAGGCCGGCGAGGATCGAGCGCTTGGCCCCCAGGACCGGCGCCAGCCTGCCGAACAGGAAGGTGCAGGGGATGCCGACGAACTGGGTCAGGACCAGCGCCGTTATCAGGTCGTTGCGGCCGATGCCGACCTCGTCCCCGTAGGCGATCGCCATCTTGATGATCGTGCCGATGCCGTCGTTGTAGAGCCAGAAGGCGGCGAGAAACAGCAGCAGCTGGCGGTAGCGGCGGATTTGGCGGAAGGTGCTCGCGAGGCGCCCGAAAGCGGCGGCCGCCACCATTAACGGCCCGCCCTCGGGGGTGGCATGCGCCGCCGGGGGTTCCCCGACGCGGCGCAGCAGGGGAACGGTGAAGGCCGCCCACCACAAGGCGACGCTGAAGAAGGTCAGGCGCAGCGCGAACCCGGTGCCGGGCAGCAGGAACCAGCCGGGGTGCATGACCCAGAGCAGGTTGAAGATCAGCAGGATGCCGCCGCCGATGTACCCCATGGCGTACCCGCGCGTCGAGACGCGGTCGACGTCGCCGGGGCGGGCCACGTGCGGCAGCAGCGACTCGTAGAAGATGTTGCCCGCGGCGAACCCGATGTTGCCGGCGATGAAGAGGACCGACCCGGTCAGGTAGCTGTCGTCGCCGAGGAGGACGAACAGGGCCGAGGCGCAGACCCCGAGGGCGGCGAAGAAGGCGAGGAACCGCTTCTTGCTCGCGGTCTGGTCGCAGAGCGATCCGAGGGGAGGCCCGATGACGGCGACTATGAGCAGGGCGATCGAGGTGGTGTACGCCCAGGCCGCGGTGGCGTCCGCCTCGCCGAGGCCGGCGCTGGTCGCCATCGACCGGTAGAAGAGGGGGAAGACTCCGGCCATGATGGTGGTGGCGAAGGCGGAGTTGCCCCAGTCGTAGAGGCACCAGGCGTTGACCGTCCTGCGGTAGTCGCGGTCGGCAGCTGCGGATGCGGTCATGATCAGAAGACCTGCGAGAAGGTTATGTAGATGCCGGTGCCCCCCGCCGAGGAGCCGTAGTCGGCGCGGACGATGGTGCTGTGCCAGTGGAAGCGCAGCCCCAGGCCGGCCCCGCGGCGCCACTGGTCGCCGGCCGGCAGCTCGCCGCGGTCGAAGATCTGGCCGGCGTCGGCGAACAGCAGCGCCCCGAGATGGATGTTCTCCCCCGATGAGAGGCGCAGGCCGCGCCAGCGCAGCTCACCGTTGAGGAGCACCCGCGCGCTGCCGCGGTCGCGGGCCTTGGGAAGGCCGCGGACGGTGTTGCTGCCCCCCAGCTCGAGCTCCTCGAAGAACGGCAGGTCCCCGCCGGTCCAGTCGAGGGCGAGCCGGTGCGCGGCGACGATGCCGGAGACCGGGGAGGCGAAGTGCCGGTGCTCGAGGCGGGCCCTGATTCCGTTGTAGTCCCCGCCGGCGCCGAAGGTGTACTCGACGAGGAGCTCCTCGAGCAGGCCGGCGGAGCTGTCGTTGTAGTTGTCCCGGGTGTCGTAGCGCAGCGAGGCGTCGACCTGGGCGAGGGGGCCGCCGTCGGCCCCGAGCGGGTCCTGCTCGACCAGGATGTTTCCGGCGCCGGCGTTCGGGGTGATCCGGTAGTAGCTCAGGCGGCTGCCGAGCCGCAGCCTCCACGGGGTGGAATCGCGCGAAAGTCCCAGTCTCCGGATCCACCGGAGCTTGAGCTCGGGGAAGGCCTGCGAGAAGGTGGTGTGGTCGCGGCCGAGGCCGCGGGTCTCCTCCCTCGACAGGCCGCCGTAGTAGTTGGCGAACTCCTCCTTCTCGAACACGAACTCCAGCTCGAGGCGGTCGGCTCCGCCGCGGAACCGCGGCGTGTCCATCAGCAGCCGGTGCACCCACTTGCCGCCGGTGGTGAAGAACAGCTGCGCCGAGTACTTGCGGCGGTAGGGGACGGTGCTGCCGTCGTACTCGTAGAGATTGGCGCGCAGCCCGTACCCGGTCCCGTCGTCGGTGCTGTAGTTCCACAGCGGCACCGCGGTCGGCCGCCAGCCGCTGGTTTCGTGGGCGCCCGAGGCCTCGCCCGGGGCCGGCCGCAGCAGCAGCGCGACGGCGGCGAAGAAGAGCCCGCAGAGCAGGGCGGGTCCGGTCCGGAAACGGGTGGGCCACCTGGGCGTATCCGTTTGTGGCATAGTCATATACAACCTCCTACCTGCGCTGGCGCATGAGTGCGGTCCCGATCCCCCAGATCTCGAACAGACCCGGGATGACGTCGGCGGCGAGGGCCTGCAGCGAGGTCCGGTCGATCTCCAGGTCGACGTGGGTGAAGAGATCGAGGATCGATACGTCGGGCGGGGGCGCGTTCGGCAGGTCGGCGGCCAGCGCCAGGCTTTCCGGGTAGGGGATGACCTTGTCGGCGCTGCTGTGGGCGATCAGAAGCTGCGTCCTTACCCCTGCGGTGTGATGGTGCAGGGAGAAGGTGTCGATCCAGCTTCGGAAGGCTTCCGGCAAGCGCGGGAACAGCGAGTCGAAGCGGGCCGGGTCGGTGTTGGCGGTGAACTCCAGCATCAGGCGTTCCTCCGCCGAGAAGCCGGCGCGCAGTTCCGGGTCGTCGTGGGAGGGGGTGCGCGCGCGGGCGGCCACGAAGGCGGCGAAGTCGGCGCGGTTCGGGGAGCCGGGCACGAGGTCGAGGTTGCCGCGCAGGAGCCGCCAGCGGTTGCGCTTGCTGCGCGGGGCGGCGCGCACCGCGGGAAGTCCGGGGGCGTCGTAGGAGCCGGTCAGGGCGAAGCGCAGGGTGCGGCGCATGTCGTAGTAGCTCCCGAAGATCAGGCCGAAGCGGACCTTGCCGCGCAGGTTCGGCCGTCCCAGGGCCATCAGCACCGGACCGGCGCTGAAGCTCGGGGCGATCACGCCGACCCGTTCGCCGTCGACGAGGGCGGATTCGAGCAGGAACTCGAGGCTGGCCGCGACCGCATCGATGTCCTCGAACCCGAGCCGGTAGTTCTTCATCTGCAGCAGGTCGGGGGCCATCACCGCGAACCCGGCGCGGGCGAGCCGCCTGGCCATGGCGACCACCCGGGCGTCGCGGTAGCCCTCGTGGGCGAGGCCGGTGGTCACCAGGAACGCCGGCAGACGCTCCCCGTCGGCGACCAGGTCGGCAACCGGCCGCGGGCTGTAGAAGTCGAAGGGGACGCGCCGGCCTTCGCCGGCGGCAAGTTCGCTGCTGCTGATCCTGGGTTCGGGGGTGAGGCGGTCGAACAGGGTGGTCCGCTCTCCGGCGACGAAGTCGCCGAGGAAGAGCAGTCCCCAACAGGCGTCGCGGGCGGCCGGGATCAGCAGGACCAGCAGCAGGATTCCGAGCGCGGCGATGGCGCCCCGGACCAGGAGAAGGGCGGCGGTTTTCATGCGGTCGCTTCCCGTGAGGGGGAAGTTTGATTCGGCGTCCTCCCCTGCGGAAGTTCACCACAAGACACGAACAACCGCACAGGAAGGCAACTGTATGGGACTCGACGGAAAAACCGCCCTGGTCACCGGGGCGTCGGGCGGCATCGGCAGCGCGATCTGCCGCGTGCTCGCCCGCGCCGGAGCCGGGATAGCGGTCCATTACAACACCGGGGAGGAGCCGGCGCGACAGCTCGCCGGGAGCCTGACCGCGGCCGGAAGCGAGGCGCGGCTGTTTCAGGCCGACCTGGTCGATCCGGACGCCTGCAACCGTCTCGTTCAGGAGGTGGCCGCGGCCATGGGGGGGATGCAGATCCTCGTCAACAACGCCGGGGTCGCCGTCGGCGGCGGCAAAGCGGTCGACATCTCGCTCGATCAGTGGCATCGGGCTGTCGATGCCAACCTCCACAGCGCCTTCTACATGTGCCGCGCCGGAATCCTGGAGATGCGGACCGGGGGCGGGGGCTGCATCGTCAACATCTCCTCCAACGTCGTCAACACCCTGCCCGGGGGGAGCGCCGCCTACGGCACCTCGAAGGCCGGGCTCGTCGCCCTGACGAAGGTGCTGTCCAAGGAGGAGGCGCTCAACGGCATCCGCATCAACTCGATCTCGCCCGGCATGATCGACGCCGGCATGGGGCGGGGAGCCCTGGCGAGGCGGGACCCCGAGGTCAGGGAGCAGTTCCTGCGCTCGATCCCGATGGGCCGGGCAGGCAGCGCCGGAGAGGTCGCCGAGGTGGTCCTGTTCCTCTGTTCGGACGGGGCGAGCTACGTCACCGGCCAGAACTTCAACGTCAACGGCGGCGACCGCGCCGAGTCCTACCAGTAACCGCGCCGCCGCCGGAAACTACCGTCCCCTGGCGCGGGTGAAGGCGTAGATCAGGGCCGCCACCGCGTACAGGTACAGGGCGTTCCACTCGAACAGGTAGAAGGCGCCGACGGCGACGAAGGCCGCCATGATCCATCTCTCTTTGCCGCTCACGGGTATCCTCCTTCGCGCTGGTGACCTGACCCCTGAAACAGGTTGCCGGGACTGGGCCGCCGAGGGGAGCATCGGCGGCAGAACCGGAACATGATGATGGGCAGGGGCACCTTGTGGCCGATCGTGGTTTTCCCTGGGGCTACTGCCAGGGCACGGTCAGGCCGCACTCCCCGGCCAGGGTTTCAAGGGCGTCGGCGGCCTGTCTGCTGATCGGGACCCCGGCCGAGTAGGCCTTTTCCCGCCTCCATTCCGGCCCTCCCGGGAGGTCGGCGTGGTCGTACCCGGGAAACGGCGTCATCCGCGAAACCGCTCCCATAAGCTGTCCGACGTCCTTCTCGAAGGCCTCCACCGGGACGAAATGCCCGATGTCGATGGCGGTGAAGAACCCCGACTGGTTCGCTCCGGTGAACTCGAGGTTGCGGCGGTCGAAGCGGGGCAGCATCTGTCCCCCGAGGGTGCCGCTGAAGATGTTGGCCACGTGGGACAGCCCGATCCCGCGAAAGTAGAGCTCCGGGTAGAGGGCGAAAATCTCCTCGTGCCAGCGCAGGCCGCTGGAGAAGTCGAGCAGGAAATCGGGGTGGTCGGCGTCGGCAGGCGTCCCGAAGGCCAGGGGAGGGCTGCCCTGGATGGTCCCCTGGGGGCTCGCCTCCGCCGGGTAGGAGGGGGAGCTGCTGCGCCCGGAGAAGGCGATGCCGACGAGGTGCTCGCGCAGGGCCATGCGCACGTACTTGCCGGCGCTCCCGATGTGGTCGTGGAAGGTGGTGGTGACCACCCCGGCCCCGCAGGCGCGTGCCTTGGCGATCGCCATGCGCATCGCCTCGGCGGCAACGGCGATGCCGAGGCCTCCGCCGCCGGACAGGGCCGCCGCAGCCGGCCCTTCGCGCAGCACCTCGATTTCCGGGAACGGGTTGATGGTCCCCTCCTGAAACCCGCGCACGTAGCGCTCGACCTGGAGGACCCCGTGGCTGACCACCCCGCGCAGGTCGGTGTCGACGAGCAGCCGGGCGAACAGCTCCGCGTGCTCTTCCGGGACCGGCACGGCGCCGAAGATGCCGCCGACCAGCGTTCGCAGCGCCTCCGGGTCGACGGTGACCCCGTCCGTGGGGGGAACGTTCATTTACGATCTCCAGTCCTGGTTGCCCGGGGCGCGCGTTCCTGAGCGTGAATCCGGCGGCGTTGCAGATCTGAGTTTCAGTCCTCCGGGCTCGCCCCCGCCCAGCCGGGGAGCAGGGTAGGCCCCCCGCCGGCAACCGCATATCTTCAAAACGGCCCTTGACAGCCCGTCAGGTGTTGCAACGGGCGGTTCCGGGCGGCCTCAAGGTACGGTGGACGAACCAGCATCGAAAGGCCGGCGAATGCAGCCGAACTCACGCCCCGGGTGGGACCAGTACTACATGGGGATCGCCATGTCGGTGCGCTCCCGCGCCGACTGCCTCGGCAACCGCGTCGGGGCGATTCTCGTGCTCGACGACCGCATCATTTCGACCGGGTACAACGGCACCCCGGCGAGCATGACGAACTGCACCGACGGCGGCTGCGAGCGCTGCGCCGACCGCGAGCGCTACCAGTCCGGCAGCCGCTACGACCTGTGCATCTGCGTCCACGCCGAGCAGAACGCCCTGCTCGCCGCGGCGAGATTCGGCATCGCCACCGAAGGGGCGGTCCTCTACTCGACGATGCGACCCTGCTTCGGGTGCACCAAGGAGCTGCTGCAGGCCGGCGTCCATGGGGTGCATTTCCTGCACGGGTGGGAGTACCCGGACGCGGCGATGCAGGAGCAGTACGACTACCTGCAGTCGCAGTTCTCCAGGGGAGTCCACGCCGTCGCCGTCGAGGACGCCGAGGCGGAGTGGGCGGTATCGCGGATGCGGGAAGGCGGCACCGGGTAGTGCCCCGGGCCCCCGCCCTGTTCCTCTGCCTGCTCCCGGCCCTGGTCCGCGGCGCCGGGGAGGAGATCCCGGCGGCTGCCGGGGACGCCGCCCGGACAGTCGCCGCCGTCGACTGGAGCGTCGCCGTCGACGGCGATCTCAACGAATGGGGCCCCGCCGGCTGCATCGCCCTGGACCCGGCTGCCGACCGCGTCGGGCACCGCGGCGTGTTTTCAGGCTGGCCGGAGCAGGAGGCGGACGTCTGCACCTGCTGGGACGCCGCCAACCTCTACGTCGCCGTCGCCGTCACCGACGACCACCTCGACGCCGCCCAGGTCCCTCCCGAAAGACGCAAGGTGCGCGCCAGCGGCAGCGAGAAGAACGCCATGTTCTTCTACGATCACCTCAAGGTCTTCGTGCGCGGCCCCGGGGAGGACACCGGGTTGAACATCTGGGTCTCGCCCCTGCCGGGGGAGGGGAAGGCCTTCGCCTGGGGGGGAAGGCAGCGCACCGAGCCGGCGGCCGGGATCCCCGTCCGGGCCGCTTCCCGGGCGCGCCCGGGAGTTTACACCTACGAGCTGGCCATTCCGTGGTCCTGGCTCGGGCTCCACCCGTTCCCCGAGATGGTGCTGGACGCGATGTTCCTGGTGACCGACAGCGACCGTCCGCGCGAGTCCCTGCACGGGAAGATCGCCCTCGAAGCCTCCGGCAAGGAGGTGTCCAAGTGGATCTGGTGGCGCCACCAGGTCGTCCTGTCCGGGGAGCCCCCCGGCCTGAAGCCTCCCCCGCCGCCTCCCAAAGAGCCGGAGTCGCCGCTGGAACGCCCGGTATCGGAGCCGCCGTCCGGCCTGGTGTCGGCCCGGGTCGGGGACGGCATCGCCCGCCTGCAGGCGCGCCGGGACAGCCTGGCCGCGGCGGCCGAGACAGCCGCCGAAGCCGCCCGGGAAGCCCGGGCCGCCGCACAGGCGACGCGCGCCCGGCTCCGGAAGGCTGCCGGGGAAGCGGCCATGCAGAACGGGGAACCTCCGGAGGCAGGAGCGCAGCCCCCAGTTCCCCCGGGATCGGTGGAGTCGCTGCGCCGCCTCGGGGCGAGAAACCGCAGCGTCCTGGCGCGCGGGCCCGGGATCGAGATCCCCCCCTGGGTAGGGGAGGTAGAGCGCGCCGAGGGGATGTCGGCCGCGGACGCCGACACCGTGGTGACCCAGATCCTGCGCCACCTGTCCAGGCTCGTTCAGCAGGACATCGTCGGCCGCACCGACATGTTCGTCATCGACCCGGCGCGCTCGATCCGCATCGAGCGGGCAAAGGTGAGGATGTTCCTCGGCCTGTTGACGGCCCGGGCCAGGCGGGAGATCGAAGAGCCGGGCGGTCGGCTGCGCCCCGCGGTGGAGGCCGCGGCCGCGGCTTCGGAGATCGAGCCGGCCGCGGCGGCGCGCCTGCTCGGGGAGATCCTCGCGGAGGGGAGCAAGCTGTATCGCGGGGAGAAGGTCAGCACCACCAAGGACCTGGTGAAGAAGGCGCGAAAAAAGGCCCGCCTCGACGAGCGGCAGGCGGACCGGTTTCTCAAGACGCTGTTGATCTGGTAGAGGCTCATCGGACAGGTCGCAGGCGCCGCCGAGGTTGACCCGGAAGCCCCCCTGTTTCACCTTCCTTAAGTAATCTTTTTACAGTCAGTTACACCTCCTCGGAATCCCGGGGAAACCGAGTCCGTCCAGCACCAGCGCGCCCGCATGCCGATTCTGCACCCCGATCGCCTTGTCGAGACCTGCCGGAACCTGTTCCTCGCCGCGCAGGTCCCCGCTCCGGAGGCCGCCGCCGTCGCCGGGCGCCTGGTCGAGGCGAACCGGCTCGGCCACGATTCCCACGGCGTCATCAGGGTGCCGCAGTACCTGAAGGGGATCGAGGACGGAGAGGTGGTGCCCGGGGCCGCGGTCGAGACCGCGGCGGAAACCCCGGCCTCGGCAACCCTCGACGGCAACTGGGGGTTCGGCCAGGTCGTCGCCGGCCGCGCCGCCGAGGTGTGCATTGCGAAAGCCCGGCAGTGCGGGCTGGCGGCGGTGACCGTCCGCCGCAGCTACCACATCGGGCGGCTCGGGGCCTACGTCGAGGAGATGGCGCGGGAGGAGCAGATCGGCCTGCTGATGGCCAACGCCCATGGCCGCGGGGCCATCATCGCCCCGTGGGGGGGCGCCGAAGGCCGCCTGGCGACGAACCCCGTTGCCGTCGGCATCCCCACCGGGGATGCGCAGGCCCCGATCGTTCTCGACATGACCACCAGCGCCGTGGCCGAGGGCAAGGTCCGGGTCAGGCTCAACAGCGGCGAGCCGGTCCCGGACGGGTGGATGCTCGACCGCAACGGACAGCCGACCAACGACCCGGCGGACCTCTACACCGAGCCGCGCGGAACCATTCTCCCCTTCGGGGGGTCGGCGGGCCACAAGGGGTACGGGCTCGGGGTGATCGTCGACCTGCTCGGGGGCGCCCTCAGCGGCGCCGGCACCACCGGGCACCCGCGGGCGCGGCTGGGCAACGGCTGCTTCCTGCTCGCCCTCGACGTGGCCCAGTTCCTCCCGTTCGGGGATTTCGCCGCCGAAGTCGACGGCTTCGTCCGCTACCTGAAGTCGGCCCCGCCGATGGCCGGCTTCGGAGAGGTGCTGATCCCGGGGGAGGTCGAGCGCCGGCAGAGCGGCCGCCGCGGCGAGGAGATCGCCGTGGACGAGGAGACGTGGCGGCAGATCGCCGCCTGCGCGGACGAGCTCGGGGTCGACCTCGAGCCGGGCACCTGAAGGAGAAAGCAGCAAACGATGAAAGCTTCGGACCTGTTCGTGAAGGCCCTCGAGGCCGAGGGCGTCCAGTTCGTGTTCGGCATACCGGGTGAGGAGAACCTCGATCTGCTCGATTCCCTGCGGAAATCGAGCAGCATCCAGCTCATCCTGACGCGCCACGAGCAGGGGGCCGGCTTCATGGCGGCGACCCGTGGCCGGCTGACCGGCAAGACCGGGGTCTGCCTGTCGACCCTGGGGCCGGGAGCGACCAACCTCGTCACCGCCGCGGCCTACGCCCAGCTCGGGGCGATGCCGATGATGATGATCACCGGCCAGAAGCCGATAAAGACGAGCAAGCAGGGGCAGTTCCAGATCGTCGACGTCGTCGAGATGATGCGGCCGCTTACCAAGTACACCCACCAGATCGTCAGCAGCCCCTTGATACCCTCCACGGTGCGCAAGGCCTTCCGGGTCGCCGAGGAAGAACGCCCCGGCGCCGTTCATCTCGAGCTGCCCGAGGACATCGCCGACGAGGAGGTCGACGTGCCGCTGTATCCCCAGGAGCGGCCGCGGCGGCCGATCGCCGAGGAAAAGGCGGTCGCCCGGGCCGTCGAGATGATCGCCGCGGCGAAGCGCCCGCTGCTGGTCACCGGCGCCGGCACCAACCGCAAGCGCACCTCGCGCATGCTGTCGCAGTTCATCGACAAGACCGGCATGCCGTTCTTCAGCACCCAGATGGGAAAGGGGGTGGTCGACGAGCGCCATCCCCTGTATCTCGGCAACGCGGCGCTGTCGGCCAACGACTACCTGCACTGCGCCATCGAGCACGCCGACCTGATCATCAACGCCGGCCACGACGTCGTCGAGAAGCCCCCGTTCTTCATGCGGCACGGAGGCTTCGAGGTCATCCACATCAACTTTTCCTCCGCCTCCTTCGACCCCGTCTACTTCCCCGGCCACGAGGTGATCGGGGACATCGGCAACAGCCTGTGGCAGATCATGCAGCGGCTCGAGCGCCAGGATACCTGGGATTTCGACTACTTCGCCAGGGTCAAGAAGTACGCCGAGGCGCGGCTGCGGGATGGGGAGGACGACGACTCCTTCCCGGTGCTGCCGCCGCGCCTGGTCTCGGCGGTGCGCGCGGTGATGCCGGACACCGGCATCCTCGCCCTCGACAACGGCGTGTACAAGATCTGGTTCGCCCTCAACTACCAGGCGCACGCCCCCAACACCGTGCTCCTCGACAACTCGCTGGCGACCATGGGGGCCGGCCTGCCCTCGGCGATGGCGGCCAAGATCTGCGACCCCGACGAGAAGGTGATGGCGGTCTGCGGCGACGGCGGCTTCATGATGAACTCCCAGGAGCTCGAGACCGCGGTCCGGATCGGCCTGAACCTCGTCGTCCTCGTCCTCAAGGACGACGGCTACGGCATGATCAAGTGGAAGCAGCAGGACATGGGGCTGCCGGATTTCGGGCTCGACTACGGCAACCCGGATTTCGTCCGCTACGCCGAGAGCTACGGGGCGCACGGCCACCGCATCCGGAACACGCAGGAGCTGGAGCCGGTGCTGCGCCACTGTCTCTACCACCCCGGGGTCCACGTCGTCGAGATCCCGGTCGACTACAGCATCAACGCCCGCCTCCTGAGCCGCGAGCTGGAGTGCCCGGAGAAATAGGAGACCGCCCGGATGTCTGATGAGCGTTGCGAAGAGTTCGTGGGGGAGGTGCTGGCGATCTTCGTCTTTCCGGAACAGCGGGCGCCGGCCACCCCGCTGTCCGAAGTCGAGGCCGTGGCAGGCCAGGGATTGGCAGGCGACCACCCGCGCAAACCCCATCGCGAGGTGACGCTGCTGTCGGAGCAGTCCTGGAAGGCGGCGGCCGCCCCTTTCGGCGGGCAGTTGCCGCCGGAGACCCGGCGCGCCAACCTGCTGATCGGCGGGGATCTCGCCGGCACTCTCGGACGGCGGCTCCGCGTCGGCGGGGTGGAGCTGCTGATCCTGGGGGAGACCGTCCCGTGCGAGCGCATGAACGAGGCCCGCGCCGGACTGCGGAAGATGCTCTCCGTGCAGATGCGGGGCGGCGTCTTCGGCCAGGTGGTCGAAGGGGGGCTGATCCGGGTCGGGGACCGGGTGACGGCCAGCGAGGCTCCTGCCGGGTCCCGCCTGCAGGAGGAGCTTGAATTCCCCGGTGCCCGGGGCGAGGGGGGTGGCTGAGCGGTCGACGCCCGGGGCGGAGGAGCGGCCGCGGGCAAGTGTTCACGTCGTCGGCAACAGCGCCCTCGACGTGCTGGTACGCACCCCGGCGGGCCTGCCGCAGGAAACCGGCGACACCTGGGGGGCCAACACCCTGCTGCTCGACGATCCGATCGAAATCACCCTCGGAGGCTGCGGCGCCGCCCCTGCCTGGGTCCTCGGGCGCCTCGGAAACAGCGTCAGCCTCAACAGCAACATCGGCGCCGACGGGCCCGGCTCCCTGGCGGCTTCCTGGCTCACCGGGGCAGGGGTAAGCCTCGTCACCGCGGACCCGCCCCCGAAAGCTACCGCGGTCCACGTCGTGCAGCTCGACGCGGCCGGCCGCAGGCGCTCCGCCTATTTCCCGGGGGAGAAGGTCGAGTGGCTGCTTTCCGCCGGCGAAACGCCGGACTGGCTGCTGGCGTCGGGGTACGGAGGGGTCGAGGGCGGGGACGTCGACGGTCTGAAGGAGCTTTTCTCGGGTGCGAGGGCGCGCGGCGCCAGGGTGGTGTTCGATCCGAGCCCCTGGTTCGCGGGAAGGGTATCGGCGGAGCAGATGCTCGGCCTGTGGGGGCTGATCGACGGCCTCGCCGCCACCGAAGAGGAGCTGGGCCACTGGCTGCCGGCCGGCTCTCCGGAGGCGCTGGCCGAGGGGGCCCTGGAAGCGGGGCCGCAGTGGGTGGTCGTCAAGAGGGGGAGCCTCGGGGCGCTGTTCGTCAGCCGCGCCGGGGAATCGGGAACGGTGCCCGCGGTGCCTGTGGAAGGGAGGAACTCGGTCGGGGCGGGGGATACCCTGAACGGGCGCCTGGTCCACGGGCTGAGCCGCGGCGAGAGCCTCGCTGACGCGGTGGCAGCCGCGGTCGAGCTGGCGACCAACACGGTTCGCAACGGCCGCGGGGTCCTGGGAGCCTTCGACGGTCTGCAGGCTCGGGAGGAGAGTTCCCGTTCGGAAGGAGTACCGGTCGATCCACTGGCTCAGCGGGAGGAAGGAATCCGGAAGACAGAATGACGCGCAGGGGACTTTCTTCCCGGGAGGCGGAGGGAGACTGTATCCAGGAGAGATCGGCAGCAGCAATTGTCGCCAACCTCGACGAGGTGTACGGAGGTGAAGAGAAGCCCGAGGACGCCGCTTTTCGCCGGGCGGCCCTGGCCCACTTCCGGGATCTGGCGCATGATGAGGAATGGTAGTCTCGCAGGAGGAGTATCTCCGGGACGGGTCGGTACGGGAGACTGCGCTCCAACTCAGGGCTCCACGCCGAGGCAACTGGTAACTGATGGATAACACGGAGACGATCCGGTTGCTTGTCTGGAACGCCAGGCCGGGGCTTGTCCGGAAAAGGCAGTACACCCGGTTGCGCGGTACCGACTGAGTCGGGGCGCTGAAATCAACCGGCCAATCGAACAATAAAGAACACAGGAGAGTGACCGATGGCAGGATTCACCACGCGTCCGGTAGTGATGGGAAGAAGGGGGGTGGTCACCTCGGGCCACTACCTCGCCACCGCCGCGGGGTTCCGCATCATGGAGCAGGGGGGGAACGCCGTCGACGCGGCCGCGGCGATGTGCTTCTGCCTCAACCTGCTCGAGCCGCAGAGCAACGGCATCGGCGGCGAGGTGCCGACGCTGATCTACTCGGCGGAGGAGAAGCGGATGTTCGAGCTCAGCGGCATGGGCTGGTCGCCGCGGGCGTTCACCGTCGAATGGTGCCGCGAGCACGGCATCGACCTGGTGCCCGGGGACGGGTACCTGCCGGCCTGCGTGCCCGCGGTGGTCGGCTCCTGGGCGCTGGCCGTGGCCCGCTTCGGCAGGCTCGGGTTCGCGCAGGTCCTCGCGCCGGCCATCGACCTGGCGGAGAACGGCTTCCCCGTGTACCCGGAGTTGGCCGCGTCGCTGCGCAACAACGCCCCCAAGTACCGGGACCAGTACCCGACCACGGGCCGGGTCTACCTGCCGGGAGGGTCGCCGCCTGAAGCGGGTCAGCTGCTGCGCAACCCGGACTGGGCCGAGGCCCTCAAGAAGATGAGCCGCGCCGACCGGGAGGGGAGCGCCAGGGGCCGGGTGGCCGGCATCGAGGCCGCGGCCGGCGTGTTCTACCGCGGCGAGATCGCCGAGACCATCGTCTCCTTCATTCAGGACCCGGTCGCCGACGCCAGCGGCAGCGAGCACGCCGGGCTCCTGACCCTCGACGACATGGCGGCCTGGGAGCCGCGCCTCGACGAGCCGGTCGGCGTCGACTACCGCGGCCTCGAGGTCCACAAGTGCTCCTCCTGGACGCAGGGGCCGGTCTTCCTGCAGCAGCTCACCCTGCTCGAGGGGTTCGACCTGGCCGGGATGGAGCACAACTCCGCCGACTACCTGCACGCGGTGATCGAGTGTTCGAAGCTCGCGTTCGCCGACCGCGAAGCCTGGTACGGCGACCCGCTGCATGATGACGTTCCGTTCGACACCCTGCTGTCGAAGGAGTACGCGGCGCAGCGCCGGGAGCTGATCGGGGAGGCCGCGTCCCTTGAGATGCGGCCCGGAGAGGCCGGAGGCGGGGTCCCGGAATACGCGCTGGGCGACGTGGCAGAGGACAATCGCCGCGCTCTCGAGGTGGCCGCGCGCGAGGTCAAGGACCTCGGGCTGGGCCACGCCCACCTCGGGGACACCACCCACCTCGACGCCGTCGACGCCGAGGGGAACATGGTGGCGGCGACTCCGAGCGGCGGCTGGCTGGGGACCTCGCCGGTGATCGAGGGGCTGGGATTTCCGCTGGGCACCCGCGGCCAGATGTTCTACCTCAACCCGGAGCGCCCCAACGCCCTGGCGGGACACAAGCGGCCGCGCGCCACCCTGACCCCGACCCTGGTGATGCGGGACGGCGATCCCCTCATGGTCTTCGGCACCCCTGGCGGCGACTCGCAGGACCAGTGGACCCTGCAGTTCTTCCTCAACCACGTCGACTTCGGGATGAACCTGCAGGAGGCCATCGACGCCCCGAGCGTGCACTCGCTGCACTTCCCCTCCTCGTTTTACCCGCGCGCTGCGTTTCCGGGGGAAGTTGCCGCCGAGGACCGGATTCCGGCCGCGGTGCTGGAAGAGCTGGAGCGGCGCGGGCACCGGGTGTCGCCGCGTGACGGCTGGTCGAACGGCAAGGTTCTGGCGATCCGCCGCGACGGTGAATCCGGGGTGATTTCAGGGGCCGCTTCGGCCAAGGGAAGCATCGGCTACGCCTTCGGCTGGTAGGGGGTACCGACGGTTCGGGCAGCCCCCGGCACGGTTTGACAATGCATGGGGCTGCCGGTAGGTTGGGTTGGTTCTGACCACCGAAAACGAAAGACGAAGCGGATGTCGAAATCGGTTGCAGCATATGGTTCGCGGGTCCCGAGGCCTGAACCGCGAACGCCGGCATCCACCCCTTCCACCGCGGGGCCGGGCCCGGCCGCGCCCGGAACGCCGGGCGCTGCGGAGATTGCCGTTCAGATCGTTTAGATGTCGTGGAGGGCGGCCGCGGAGGCCGTTCGGGCGGCGCCGGAATCGCGCCGCGGTGGAGTTCGAACCTGAAAACACACCCGCTGTCTGACGACGGCGGGTTTTTCTTTATCGGCGGAACTGCAATGAAAATCACCGACAGACACGGAAACCTGCTGGAGCACGAGGGAGGAGGGGCCCTCAAGGAGATCCTCCTGTCCCTCGACAAGAAGCTGCTCAGGGAATACATCGGGGCCCGCGCCGGCGAGGAGCGGATCGACTTCCACACCGAGCTCCCGGAAGACGCCGAGGTCGAGCTGATTCCCTGGGACTCGGAGGAAGCGGCCTGGATCTACCGCCACAGCGTCGCCCACGTGATGGCGCAGGCGGTGCGCCGGCTCTTCCCCGGGGTGCGGCTGGCCATCGGCCCGGCCATCGCCGACGGCTTCTACTACGACTTCGACTGCGAGGCCTCGTTCACCCCGGACGACCTTCAGCGCATCGAGAAGGAGATGAAGCGGATCGTAAAGCAGAACCACCGCTTCGAGCGCTTCTCCCTGCCGCGGGAGGAGGCGGTCGCCTTCGTCGGGGAGGATCCCTACAAGCTCGAGATCATCGCCGACCTCGAGGAGGGGGAGACGCTGTCCTTCTACCGCGACGGCGACTTCACCGATCTCTGCCGCGGGCCGCACATGCTCAGCACCGGCCAGGCCAGGCACTTCAAGCTGCTGTCGCTGGCCGGCGCCTACTGGCGCGGCGACGAGAACAACAAGATGCTGCAGCGGATCTACGGCACCGCGTTCGCGACCCGCGAGGCCCTCGACGGGCACCTGACCATGCTCGAGGAGGCGAAGAAGCGGGACCACCGCCGCCTCGGGCAGGACCTCGAGCTCTTCTTCTTCGACGACGAGGTCGGCCCCGGCCTGCCGCTGTGGCAGCCGAAGGGGACGGTCCTGATCGAGGAGCTGGAACGGCTGGCCAGGGAGACGGAGCGCGAGGCGGGGTACCTGCAGGTGCGCACCCCCCACATCTGCAAGGACTCGATGTTCGTGCGCAGCGGCCACCTGCCCTACTACGCCGAGTCGATGTTCCCGCCGATGGAGATGGAGGGGGTGAAATACTACCTCAAGCCGATGAACTGCCCCCACCACCACAAGGTGTTCGCCTCGGTCCCGCGCAGCTACCGCGACCTGCCGCTGCGGCTCGCCGAGTACGGGACCTGCTACCGCTACGAGCAGTCCGGGGAGCTGTTCGGGCTGATGCGGGTGCGCTCGATGCAGATGAACGACGCCCACATCTACTGCACCCTCGGCCAGTTCGAGGAGGAGTTCCTCGCCGTCTGCCGCATGTACCTCGGCTACTTCGAGCTGTTCGGCATCGACAAGTACGTGATGCGTTTCAGCACCCACGAATCGCAGGACCTCGGGAAGAAGTACGTCGACGAGCCGGAGCTCTGGGTCGAGACCGAGGAGCGCGTGCGCCGCGCCCTCGCCAACGGCGGCATCAACCACGTCGAGGTCGCCGGGGAGGCGGCCTTCTACGGCCCCAAGATCGACGTCGAGGTCTGGAGCGCCATCGGCCGCGAGTTCTCGATCGCCACCAACCAGGTCGACTTCGCGGTGCCGGCCCGCTACGGCCTCGTCTACACCAACGCCGAGGGGGGCCAGGAGACGCCGATCTGCATCCACCGCGCCCCGCTGGGGACCCACGAGCGCACCATCGGCTTCCTGATCGAGCATTACGCCGGGGCCTTCCCGCCCTGGCTCGCCCCGGTGCAGGCGGTGGTGCTGCCGATCGGGGAGGGCCACGCCGACTACGCCGCGGGAGTGGGGGCAACCCTGGCGGCAGCCGGGGTGCGCGCCGAGGTCGAGGGGGACAACACCCTCGGCTACCGCATCCGCGCCGCGCAGACGCAGAAGGTCCCCTACATGCTGATCGCCGGGGACCGCGAGGTAGAAAACGGGGAAGTATCGATCCGGCTCCGCTCCGGCGAGCAGCTCGATTCGATGGCGGTCTCCGAGGCGGCGGCCCTGATCGGCGGGCGCATCGCCTCCAGGTCCGAGGAGCTGGCCGGGTAGGTATCGGTACACGGTCTTGTCGGCATGACTTTCGCGAAATCCGAGGGACGGCCGAGCGAAGGCCGGGCAGCCGCAGGGAGGGCTTGCAGGCCGTGCCGGTGAAGAAGAGAATCTCCCGCGCCGCCGTGGTCTTCTGGCGCTTCCGCTACCACCTGTTTTCGACCCTGGTGGTGCTCGCCTTCTGGGAAACCGGCCTGATAAAGCCGTTCCGCGTCTTCGTGGTCATGGTGCACGAGGTCTGCCATGCCGGCGCCGCGCTGCTGACCGGCGGCGAGGTCGTCGAGATCCGCACCGCCTGGGACGAGTCGGGCCACACCCTGACCCGGGGGGGTATCTTCCCGATCATCAGCTCTGCAGGGTACGTCGGCTCCGCCCTGGTCGGTGCGCTGCTGATCTACGCCGGCTGCTTCCCGCAGGTGCAGAGGCTGGCCCTGCTCTTCATCGGCGCCGCCACCATGGGGATGACGATCTGGTACACCCCGGCCGGGGCCGGCGACTTCTACTTCGGGATCTTCGGCGGCATGGTGTTCGTCCTCCTGGCGATCAAGAGCCAGCGCGCCGGGACCGCGGGCGCCGTCTGGCTCGGGGTCATGCTCTGCATCTACAGCCTCCACGACTTCCGCACCGACCTGTGGATGTACACCGAGCAGACCGACGCCGGCATACTCGCCGCCTACTGGGGCGCGCCGCCGCTGGCCTACCCGATCGCCTTCACCTGGGTCGCCGTATCCGTGTACGCGATGTACAAGTCGCTGCTGGCCCTGGTCCGCAAGGAAAGGAAGAACTGACGATGAGAATGAGCGCCCTGTTCAGCCAGACGCTGCGCGAGGCCCCGGCCGACGCCGAGGTCGCCAGCCACGTGCTGCTGCTGCGGGCCGGGTACGTCCGGCAGCTGGCGAGCGGGATCTTCAGCTACCTGCCGCTGGCGCGCCGCGCCTTCGACAAGATCGAGGCGATCATACGCGAGGAGATCGACGCCATCGGCGGCCAGGAGATCACCATGCCCGTCGTGCACCCGGCCGACATCTGGAAGGAGACCGGCCGCTGGTACGACATCGACGCGGAGATGGGGCGCTTCAGCGACCGCTCGGACCGCGACATGGTGCTCGCCATGACCCACGAGGAGGTGGTCGCCGACCTCGTGCGCAGGGAGATCAAGTCCTACCGGCAGCTGCCGCAGCTCCTCTACCACCTGCAGACGAAGTGGCGGGACGACCCGCGGCCCCGCTCCGGGCTGCTGCGGGTGCGGGAGTTCACCATGAAGGACAGCTACTCCCTCGACGCCGACGAGGCCGGGCTGGAGAAGCAGTACCGCGACCATTTCCAGGCCTACTTCAACATCTTCAACCGCTGCGGCATCCCGACCATCGCCGTCAAGGCCGACGTCGGCATGATGGGGGGCAAGCTCTCCCACGAGTACATCTACCTCACCGCGGTCGGCGAGGACAGCATCGTCCACTGCCCCGGGTGCGGGTACTCCGCCAACGGCCAGGTCGCCCAGTTCGCCAAGGCCGCGGCAGAGCCGGAGGAGGCGCAGTCGACAGAACGGGTGGCCACGCCTGATACACCGACCATCGAGGCGCTGGCGCGGCTCCTCGAGATCCCCGAGAGCAGGACGGCCAAGGCCCTGTTCGTGATGGGCAGGTTCCGCGGCGAATCGGATGAGGAGCAGGAGGAGCGGCTGATCCTGGCGGTGATCCGCGGCGACATGGAGGTCAACGAGACCAAGCTGGCCAACGCCGCCGGGGCCCTGTCCCTGCGACCCGCCCACGACGAGGAGATCCTGGCGAGCGGCGCCGTTCCGGGGTACGCGTCGCCGATGGGGGTCGAAGACGCCCTGGTGGTCGCCGACGACTCGATCCCCGGGGCCGCCAACCTCGTGTCGGGGGCGAACGAGGAGGGGTACCACCTGCGCAACGTCAACTACGGCCGCGACTGGGAAGCCGAAGCGGTCGCCGACATCGCCGCGGTGGGAGAGGGGGCGGTCTGCAGTCAGTGCGGCGGACCGCTGCAGGTCAGCCGGGGGGTCGAGGTCGGCAACATCTTCCAGCTCGGCACCCGCTACTCCGAGTCGATGAACTGCTCCTTCCTCGACGCCGAAGGCAAGCCGCGGCCGGTTCTCATGGGCTCGTACGGCATCGGCGTCGGGCGCCTGCTGGCCTGCGTCGCCCAGGAGTACCACGACGACAACGGCCTTGCCCTGCCGGTATCGATCGCCCCCTTCCAGGTGCACCTCGTCTCGCTGGCAAAAAGCGCCGGGGCGGTACAGGAAGCGTCCGAGGCGCTCTACGACAGCCTCCGGGAGGCGGGGGTCGAGGTGCTCTACGACGACCGCGGCGAGAACCCGGGGGTGAAGTTCAACGACGCCGACCTGATCGGACTGCCGGTCCGCATCACCATAGGGGACCGGTCCCTGAAGAAGGGACAGGTCGAGGTCAAGCTGCGGCGCGAGGAGAAGGCCGCCGACGTCCCGGTGGAGAGCGCCGTCGAGCACGTGACCGGGCGGGTCCGGGAGCTGCGGGCGGAGCTGGAGGCCCGCGTCGTCGAGGTCCCTTACACCGACTGATTAGCCAGGAGAGGGAGGAAATCTCATGCCGGTTTTTCGCGCAGGCAGCGGCCAGGCCCCGGCCTGGTGCGAGCTGCACCGATTCGACATCGTCGACCTGCCCGCCGGGGCCGGCAGGTACGACTTCGACCGCGCCGGCCCCAGGGAGAAGCTGATCGTCGGCGAGGGCGCCTGCTCGGTCTCGGTGGGCGGCAGGGAGCAGGCCGCCGAAAAGGGAGCCAACATCGACCTGTTCGAAGGGGAAGGGGAGGCCGGCTTCAGCATCCTCGGGGTCTCCGAGGACGCCACCCTGATCCGCATGGCCGGCGAATGGGGGGACGAGGTCGGCGGCTCCGGGCTGTTCTCGGTGGAGGAGGCGGCGGACGGGGAGCGCGAGGACCGGGGAGATTCTGTGGCATACGAGAAGCGGACCCGCTTCGACTGCCACTTCCACGACTGCGACGAGTACTGGATCCTGTTCGCCGGGAGAGGGGTCGCGGTGTCGGAAGGGAAGAGCTACGAGGTGTCGGCAGGGGACTGCGTGGCCACCGGCATGGGGCACCACCACGATTTCCCGCTCGTGCACGAGCCGGTGCGGGCCGTCTATTTCGAGACCACCATGGAAGGGGAGAAGCGCCGCGGCCACCTCTGGGACCACACCCACGGAAAGGCGCAGCCGCGGGCGGAGCGGGTCTGAGGCGGGGGGTTCAGTCGGGAAAGGAACGTTCGGGGGGATTCTTGCGAATACGGAATGAACGGGCGAGTTAATTCCCCGGAAGTTTCATCATGTGGTTTCTACCGGAGGTAAAAGAACCTTTCTTCCGGATTTTTCCTGCCGTTTCCTCGCAACATCCAGAATCCGATCCACGTCAAAGTCCAGGGGTTTTGCCAAAGCTTCCTTGATCCTTCTCGTCTCCTGGATGATCTCATCCGTGGTTTCCTGATCCTCCATTGGTTCCATGACAATCAATCTCCGAGCAATTCTTCGGGTGTACAAAGTATTGGCAATTCATAACCGCAATCCGCCACGAGGGCACGGAGTTCCTTCATGATAGCAGCATTGGCGATGTGTCGACAGTTCCAGGTTAAAAGTATATCGATGTTGTGGACCGATGAAACTGCGATATGGATGGCATCACGCGCTGCCACTCGCGGGAGCAGGGCAGAATCAATTATAGCCTTTGCGACAACGTTCACAGCTTCGGTCAGGTCGAGAAGCGGAAGATCCCGCAGGAAAGACAGGCGTCTCTAAATTGCATCCGCATCTCCGGAAGCTGCTTCATCCAGTACGATTTGTGAAATGCAAAGATCGAAATTGTGACGATCCTTGTGCCACCAAGAGTAAGTCAATTGTCGCCTCGCGGTTTGAAGCAGGTCATGACTCAACTGGGCCGTCAGATAGCTGGGAATCGTTGTTTCGATGTAAACTCGCTTTTTCATCTTTCAGAAAAAAAACCATCTAAGAAAATCAAGGGAAGTATTTGGCCATTGCGGCCTCCCTTTCGTACCGGGGCAGGAAAAACCGATCAGGTACCCCATTCTTCCGGCGGAACTTCCGCCCGGTCCCGCGGTTCGTACCCCAGCACCCTGCGGCCGTGGTCGAGATCGTACATCGGCCAGTTGCTGTCGGAGACGCCGAACACCACTTCGTAGCGGACCCCGGGGTGGATGATGGCGCGCTCGAACACCCGCACGCAGTCTCCGTGACTGAGGTGGTGGGGATGTTCGGGAAGGTCGCGGTTCCGGTTGAAATTGCCGATGCGCACCGACACCACCTCCATGTCGAAGCGGGTCGCGTACATGTAACCGATCTCCTCGCCGAAGGCCTTGCTTATCGTGTAGTAGTTCTGCGGCAGCGGGACCAGGTCCACGGTTCGCCGCAGCGACTTGGGGTAGGCCCCCAGCAGCCCGGCCCGGCTGGCGAAGGCGACGCGGCGCACGCCGTTGCGGCGGCTCGCCTCGAAGATGTTGTAGGTCCCGACGATGTTGTTGGGCAGGATCTGCTCCCAGGTGGCGCTGCCCCCGGGGTTTCCGCCGAGATGGATGACGGCCTCGATGTCCCGCGTCGCCTCGAGGGTCACCTCGAAATCGGACAGGTCCCCGACCAAGACGTCTTCCGCCTCGAGGCCGGGCACCTCGACCAGGTCGAGGCCGCGAAGCTCGTGGCGCCCCTTCAGGCCTGCGACCAGGGTCGATCCGACGGCCCCGGCCGCCCCGGTGATCAGAACGCGCATCGCTCGTCGAATGAGGGGCAACCGATCAGCGCTCCGCCTGCGGCAGGTGGCGGCGCGACTCTACCCAGAAGGCGCCGATGGCCGCGGCGACGACGGCGAGCCAGATCCACCCGTTCACCGAGAACCAGGCGGCGGGCTGGCGCACGAGATCGAAGGCAGGGTCCAGGGTGGCGGTCAGCACGCCGAGCAGGATGTAGGCGAGGATGTTGCCGCGCAGCAGGAAGGCGATGACGGCCGCGACGATCGCTATTTCGATGGCGTTCGTCCCGGCGCCGAGGAGGAACTCGCCGGCGTTGAAGGCCCCCCCTTCGAAGATCAGAAGCAGGGCGGCGATGACGGCGATCACGTACGCCGGTTTCTTCAGGACCTTCAGGGCGTAGAACAGGGCGACGCCGTAGGCGATCGGCAGCAGGGCTCCGCTGGTCAGCGTGGCGATCAGACCGCTGACGGCCGGGGCGGCGTCGTTCATCCCGGTCACCGACAGGAGGCCGAAGGAGGGCTCGGCGAACCCGGGGAACTGCCGGGCGGCGAGGACGGCGAGGCGGTCCCCCGCCTTTCCTGCCACCCAGGCGAGCAGGGCGATCCAGGCGGCGTCGCGGAAGAATTCCGCCCGTCCCGGCCCCCGCAGCCGCTCGAGGCATCCCGGGTAGAGGGAATCGGCCAGCCCGAGATAGCACACCACCCCGAGGCCGACGGCGATCAGTCCCAGCACCGCGCCGACGATCTGTATGACGGTGAAGATCGAGGTTGCCATGGCGGTGCTGTACCCGGCGAAGAAGGCCGGCAGGCTGTTGAGGTAGCCGACCAGGAACAGGGCGCCGGCGATCAGGCCGAGCGTCACCGGTTTGCGCCAGCCGAGGGCCTGCGAGCGCATCTGCCGGACCAGCAGCCAGATCAGGTGCAGGACGACGGCGACGACGACGATGATCTGCAGCGCCGAGATCGCCGCTTTCAGGGTGGTGCTCTCCTCGCGGTCTCGCAGCCATTCCTCGGGCAGCTTGACGAAGCGGCGGAGGCGGCTCGCCTCGTCGCCGATCACGTCGACCTCGATCCGGTAGAAGGACTCGTCGAGGTTGCGCGGGTCCCCGTCCATCGCCTCCCAGACGAAGTTGTGGTCGCGCCTCGCCTTCATCTTCTCCGAGGAGGACTCCACCAGCTCGAACCGGCCCGGATCGACTCCGAACTCCCGCACGTGAGCCTCGGCGAGGGCCCGCGCCTCCTCTTCCGGGAGGTCGGCGCCGGGAGCCTCCTCCTCCACCAGGTGGGTGTAGGAATCGACCGCACCGTCGCCGCAGTCGACGTACACGTGGAACTCCTCCTTTTCGAGGGGCCGGAAGAACCGCACCCGCCAGCGGTTCAGGGGCAGGTGCCGGCTGTAGAGGCTGTCTATGGCCGTGAAGCCGGCCCGCTCCAGGCGGTACTTGGCGACGTTGCGACTCGCCGCGGAGGAACCGGTCACCACCACCCGGTACCCCTCGAGATCGATCCCGCGGTCTCCGAGGTAGCTTCTCGCGGCCTCCTCCGCCTCCGGCGCGGTGACGGTGAAGGCAGTCCCCTTCAACGGCTTGTCGTAGTCGATGAAGAATATTCCGGCCGCGGCGGCGACGACCGCGGTCGAGAGCAGAAGCCGGCGCCACGACAGGGCGGTGTACGCCGACGCAGGCTCCGGCGCGGAGAGCGGTTCGGCTTCGGGCGCCGGGGCCGCCTCCCCGGGCCGGGCTTCCCGGGCCCCGTCGGGAGGGGGGCTTTCCGAGCGGTTGAGCAGCGGCTCGGGATCGACGAAGAACCGGTGCCGCACGTACAGGACCAGGGCCGCGGCGAACGGCAGCAGCATGATGCCGACCGACACCCCGGCCGAGACGACGAAGTAGCTGTTGCTCGACCGCAGCAGGATCATGGCGGTGTAGAAGGCGTCGATGGTGTAGTGCCAGACCAGGGCCGGCAGCAGCCCCCAGCGGATCATCACGTAGCCGACGGCGATCCCGGCGAGGCCGACCTCGATGCCGCGGATGTAGAACGGCTGCTGCGGGTACCCGGCGTGGGCGAATCCCCAGACCAGGGCGGAGATCACCACGGCGAGCCAGCGCTTCTTCAGGAACCGCTGCAGGAAGGGGATCGAGAAGGCGCGCGAGGTGAACTCCTCGGAGACCGCCGGCATGAACCCGATCAGCAGGACGACGACCCACGGGATGTAGGTGTTGACCATCTGGTCGTAGGGGATCTGCGCCGGGCTCCAGGCCCCCAGGTCGTCGGCGACGACGTAGAAGACGGTCTGGTAGGCGACGAACAGGGCGGTCATGGTCAGGCCGATGACGGTGCCGGTCAGGAAGCGCTTGGTGCGGATTCCCGCGGGCAGGAACTGCTGGTTGAGACTGACCTGGTCCCCGTAGGAGCGGCGGTAGATGGGCTCGGCCCCGGCGGTGAGAAAGCCGATGAGGACCGCCTGCCCGAGGGCCGACAGCAGCGCCAGGAGCAGGTGCCCGGTGAGGAAGCTGCCGTAGGTCTCGGTGGTGTCGAAGTTGTATTCGGTGAGCGGCAGGGTGTTGAGCTGGGCGAGGAAGGTCAGGGCGAAGGCGATGGCGGTGAAGACCGTCACCGTCTTCCAGCGCACGTCCCGGGCGCGGATGCTCTGGGTCAGGATGACGAGCATGGCGATCCAGGTGAGAATCATGAGAACCGCGGCGACCAGGCCGGTCGCTTCGTTGTAGGAGCGCAGCTCCTCGTACTCCCGCTGCCAGGCTTCGGGAACCTTTAGGTACTCGCTGTACCGGCCGACCCGGTCTCCCTGGATGCCGACCGTCAGGCGGTAGGTCGCCTCGGAGACCTCGAAGTCGGACAGCTTCCAGGTGAAGGTGTGGTCGCTGCGGTTGGGGCGCTCGGTGATCTCGGCCTCGACGAAGGTCAGCCCCGCCAGGTCGCGGCCCATCGTCCCGGTGAGGAAATGCTCGGCCAGGGAGCGGGCTTCGGCCTGGTCGAGGCTTGCCCCCTCGGCCTCCTCTTCGATCAGGTGGGAGAAGCCGGCCAGCTCCCCGGCGGTCGTGTACTGCACGCGGAACTCTTCCTTCTCCAGCTCCCGGACCCAGCGGTTGCTCCAGCGCCACATGCGCACCGGGTTGCCGATAAGGGCGGTGGCCCCTTCGAGCCCCAGCTCGCGCTCGAGGAAGGTCTTGGCGGTGCCGTCGTAGAGGAAGATGGCGGTGTGGCGGTACCCCTCGAGGTCGAGGCCGCGGCTGTCGAGAAAGGTCCGCGCCCGTTCCCCCGCCTCCTCGCGGGTGATGCGGAAGTCGATGGTCGCTTCCGGGAAGGCGTCGTAGAAGAAGTGGCTCGCCGTCACCAGGCTGATCGCGGCGACGACGAAACAGACGGCGAACAGCCGGTAATCGCGGGCGTTGAGTGTTTTTTCCATTCGATTTTTTTCGGGTTTGTCTTGGGCGGGAAGTGGTCGAAAAAAGCGGTTTCAGACTACCCGCACAAATCGCCGTCGAGGCCGGGCTTCCCTCTCCTCACCCCCCGGTGCAGTGCCAACCGGCACGCATGGAATGGACACCCCGGTCCCTTTCCGGCAGATCCCGCTGCTCCGTTTCGGCGTTTTCCGTAGCTTACCCGCCGATTTCCGACCCCGTTGATCGAAGGGACATTTCGCGTGGATCTCTACATCGGCACCAGCGGCTACAACTACAAGGAGTGGAAGGGGCCGTTCTACCCGGAGAAGTTCCCCGACAGGGAGATGCTGGATTTCTACGGGCAGCGGTTCAACAGCGTCGAGATCAACAACAGCTTCTACCGGGTGCCGAAGCCGGACGTGGTCGTCTCGTGGGCGGAGCGGGTGCCGGGGAACTTCCGCTTCTCGATGAAGGCGACGCGCCGGATCACCCACCTGAAACGGCTCAAGGGGGTCGAGGAGGAAACGGGGTATTTCATCGACATCGCCTCCAATCTCGGCCCGGCCCTCGGCGCCCTCCTGTTCCAGCTGCCGCCGACCCTCAGGAAGGACATCGACCGTCTGAAGGCGTTCCTCGAGGTCCTCCCCGACGGGGCCCCGGCGGCCATGGAGTTCCGCCACGAGAGCTGGTTCGACGACGAGGTCAAGGCCTGCCTGCAGTCGAAGAACGTCGCCCTGTGCTTCGCCCACGAAGACGAGGACACCGCCGGGGAGACCGAGCGCAAGTTCGCCGCCACCTCCTCCTGGGGGTACCTGCGGCTGCGGGGCAGCGGCTACGGCGACGACGAGCTGCGCGCCTGGGCGGACCGGGTGAGGGAGCAGTCCTGGGACCGCGCCTTCGTCTTCTTCAAGCACGAGAGCGAAGGCCTGGGGCCGAAGCTTGCCCGCCGCTTCGCCGAGGCGGCTCAGGATGCAGGAAACCCCGGCCCGGGGGCAGGGGAGTAGCGTTGGCTTCCGATCTCTACCACGAGAGCGAAGGCACCGGGCCGATGCCAGCCGGGCGGTTCGCCGAGGTAGCCCCGGTGGTCGGTGGTTCCGGCCCCGCGGCAAGGGTGTAGCCAGTGGCTTCCGACCTCTGTTTCTCGACGGTTGCGGAACTGCGCGAGCTGTACGCTTCCCGCCGCCTCTCCCCGGTCGAGGCGGTCCGGGCCATTCTCGACCATGTCGAGACCGCCGACCCCGGCATCAACGCCTTCGTGACCGTCACCCCCGAGCTCGCCCTGCGCCAGGCCCGCGCCGCCGAGACCGCCTACGCCCGGGGCCATGCCGGGCCGCTGGCAGGCATCCCCTTCACCCTCAAGGACCTCACCCCGACCCGGGGGATACGGACGACGCGGGGCTCGGAGCTGTACCGGGACTGGGTCCCCGGCTACGACGCCCCGGTTGCCGAGAGGCTGTACGCGGCCGGGGGAGTGCTGCTGGGCAAGACCAACACCCCGGAGATGGGGTGGAAGGGGGACACGGACAACCGCGTCGCCGGCCCGACCCACAACCCCTGGCGCCGGGGGCGCACCGCGGGCGGATCGAGCGGGGGCGCCGCGGCCGCTGCCGCCGCCGGGTTCGGGCCGCTGGCCCAGGGGTCGGACGGCGCCGGGTCGATACGGATTCCGGCCTGCATGTGCGGGGTCTACGGGTTCAAGCCCTCCTGGTCCCTGGTTCCCCAGTACCCGGCCAGCGCCGTCGAGCCGTTCTCCCACATGGGTCCGATCACCCGCAGCGTCGCCGATGCCGCGGCCATGCTCACGGTCATGGCCGGGGAGGACCCCCGCGACCGCGCCTCCCTTCCCTGCGCCACCGATTTCTCCGCCGCCCTCGGGGAGGAGGTCGACTGGTCCGGCATCCGCATCGCCTGGTCGCCGGATCTCGGGTACGCCGCGGTCGAACCGGAGGTGGCCGCCGCCGCCGAGGCAGCGGCGCAGCGCTTCGCCGGGCTCGGCTGCCGCATCGAGGAGGACCACCCCGACCTCGGCGACCCCTGGGAGCGGATCGTCGACGTCTTGTGGTCGACCTCGTTCGCCGGGCTGTTCCACGACGACTTCGAGTCCGTGAAGGACCGCCTCGACCCGGGCCTCGCCGCGGTGATCGAGGCCGGGGCCCGCTGCTCCGGCCCCGAGGTCGGGGCGGCGCACGCCCGCCGCATCGACTACTACCACGACTGGCGCCGCTTCATGGAGCGCTACGATTTCGTCATGACTCCGGCCCTTCCGGTGACCGCCTTTCCCGCCGGCAGAGACCATCCCGGGGAGATCGCCGGCAGCCCGCCCACCTATCTCGGCTGGACGGCCTTCACCTACCCGTTCAACATCACCGGACAGCCGGCGGCGACCGTTCCCTGCGGGTTCGTCGACGGTCTGCCGGCCGGCCTCCAGATCGTTGGCCGCTGGCGCCGGGACGCCGAGGTCCTGCGCGCCTCCGCCGCTTTCGAGCGCATCGCCCCATGGGCGCACCGGCGTCCGCCCCTGGCATGACCGTGGAGATCCGCGCCGTCCGCGAGCAGGAGCTCGAGGAGATGATCGAGCTCCAGTGCCTGGTCTTCCGCCCCCGCGGCCACGAACGCTACAACGCCTACATCCGCGGCGATTCCTCCTACGAGCTCGAGCAGACCCGGGTCGTGGTCGTCGACGGCGGGATCGTCGCCACCCTGCGAGTCTGGGACCGCACCGTCCGGGTCGGGGAAACCGCGGTGAGGATGGGGGGGATCGGCGGGGTCGGGACCCATCCGGACCACCGCCGCCGCGGCCATGCCTCGGCACTGCTCAGGGATGCCATCGACTGGATGCGGGGCCGCGGCTACCTCACCAGCGTTCTCTTCACCGAGGTGGCCACGGAATTCTACCGCCGACACGGTTGGGGGAGCGTGCCGATGCCGGGGTTCCGCATTGCCGCCCCGGACGCCCGCGCAACCCTTCCGGAGCTCGGAGAGGGCGCTGGGGAGTGGCGGGTCGAAGCCTTCGACGAAGCCCGCGACCTCGAGGCGGTGATGGCGCTGTACGACAGGTACAACGCCGGCCTCAGCGGCTCCCTGGTCAGGGACCGGCCCTACTGGGACTCGCAGCCGGCGAGGATCCGGGGAATCCTTCCGGCCGCGGTCGCCCTCGACGCCGGGGGGAACCTGCGCGGCTACCTCAACTACGAGATCGACGGCGGGCAGGCGGAAGTGTGCGAGCTGGCCCTCGACGCGGCCGCGGCAACCGCGACCGATGCCCTGGTGCGGCATTTCCTGCGGGAGTGCGCCGCGCAGGGGGCCGGCGAGATCGTCGGGGAGCTGCCGCACCGGCACCCGGTCGTCGATCTGCTCTGCGAGTACTGCGGCGGGGATCTCGAGCTGACCGGGAACGCCACCACCATGTGGAAGGCGCTGGACCTATCCGGATTGCTCTCCGCCCTGCTGCCGGAGCTGCGTCAGCGGGTGGAGTTCGCTTCCCCGGGGCCGGCGGCGCTGCTCTTCGAGGCCGGAGGGGAGCGCTCCTCCCTGGCGCTCGATTCGCAAGGACGGCTGCTTCTCGATCCGCGGCCGCCCGCGGGACCGGCCTTGCCGTTGAGCGGCGAGATGCTGTGGCGCCTGCTGCTGGGGGAGAGCGGCTGGTCCGACATCGAGGCTTCCCCGGCTGCCCGCGGGGAGGCGGTCGATCCGGCGCAGTCCCGGCTGCTGGCGGCCCTTTTTCCGCGGGGCCAGGTCATCTACTGGGCCCCCGACCATTTCTGAAAACCCGCGGCAGGGGTCCGCGGCGAGGAGGATGAGGAGAAGAACGTGAGTCCGAAGAAGAGGTTTCGATGCGGTGCGATCGGGTACAGTCCGGCATTCAACATGGGGCGGCTCCACCTGGAGGCGATGACGAAGAACCCGGGGATGGAGGCGGCCGCGGTCTGCGATCTCAATCCCGAATACCGGGCCGCGGCCGCCCGGGACTGGCCGGGGGCGACGGTCTACAGCCGCGTCGGGGACATGCTGCGCCGCGCCGAGCTCGATCTCGTCGCCGTGATCACCCCGCACAACACCCACGCCAGGCTGGTGCTGCAGTGCCTCGACGCCGGGGCGGGCGTGGTCTGCGAGAAGCCCCTGGCGATCACCAGCCGGGAGATCAGGGAGATGATCGCCCTGTCGAAGCGCCGCAAGGTCATGCTTTCGACCTTTCACAACCGACGCTGGGACACCGACTTCCTGCTTCTACGTGATTTGATTCACAAGGAGAAGGCCATCGGCGAGCCGTTCCGGATCGAGTGCGGCTTCTACAGGTACGGGGAGTCGGGGGCCTGGTGGCGCTCGGACAAGAAGGTCTCCGGGGGCGCCATCTACGACTGGGGCGCCCACTTCACCGACTGGGTCCTGCAGCTGGTCGGGGACGAGATCGACTGGGTCAGCGGCTTCCAGGTCAAGAACCCGGCCTGGGGGTCGTACACCAACGAGGACCACTCCGAGTACACCCTGAAGTTCAAGGGGGGCTGCGAGGTGACGCAGACCATATCGAACCTGTCGATGAGCCCCCGGCCCCGTTGGCGCGTCCTCGGCGACCGCGGCGCCATCGAGGCGGTCGAGGAGGGCTTCCTGCTGCGCGCCCTCGTCAACGGCAGGCAGATGAGCGCCGTGGTCCCGGTGCCGGAGCGGCTGCCGACCGCCGAGCTGTTCTACGCCAACGTGTACCGCCACCTGCAGGGGAGGGCGAAGCTGGCGGTAACCGCCCAGTCCGCGGCCCGCGTCATCGGGGTGCTCGAGGCGGCCAACCTCTCCGCCGCCCGGGGCTCGGCCCCGGTGAAGCCGGCGTTCAAATAGAAAGGACCTGCACCATGCTCCTCGGCGAAATGACCTCGCCCCGGATCGACGCGCTGCCGCGCGACATTGTCGTCTACATCCCGGTCGCCTCGTGCGAGCAGCACAGCCTGCACCTGCCGGTGCTGACCGACAGCATGATCGGGGAGGAGGTGGCGCGGCGGGTCCACGAGCGCATCCCCGACGACGTGCTCGTGCTGCCGGTGCAGTGGCTGGGGTACTCGCAGCACCACATCCGCTACCCGGGCACGGTCAGCGCCGTCAGCGAGACCCACCTGCTGCTGATGATGGACATCGTCGCCTCCATGGTCGGCAGCGGCTTCCGCAAGATCCTGATCCAGAACAGCCACGGCGGCAACGGCGCCAACATCCAGGTGCTCCTGCAGCGGCTGATGGAGCGCTACCCGGAAGGGGAGGCGGAATTTTATTCGCGCTGGGCCTGGGCCGACGCCGACACCCTCAACCGGATCCGCGACCTGCCGCACGGATCCGGGCACGCCGGGGAGACGGAGACGTCGATGATCCTGGCGCTCCGGCCAGACCTGGTCCACACCGACCAGCTGGACCCCGACGGCGAGCGCGAGGGGATGCGGGTTCCCGGCATGTCCTCCTACCACCGCTTCGACCAGCGCACCCGCCACGGCGGGGTCGGCGACCCCCGGCCCGCCACCGCGGACAAGGGAGAGCGCATGCTCGACGCCTCGGCGGACGAGATCGCCGGGCAGGTGCTCGCCATCCGGGCGCTGAAGCCGTTCGGGTGAAGCCGGGCCGGGCCGGTTTCAGGCGCGTTCGAACAGCAGGCTGAGGTCGAGGGCGGGAGCCGAGTGGGTGAGGGCCCCGATCGAGACCAGGTCGACCCCGGTCAGGGCGATGTCGCGGACGTTGTGGAGGCCGATGCCGCCGGTCGCCTCGATCTCGATGGGCGGATCGAGCGGGCGGATCAGCGCCACCGCCTCCCGGATTGCCTCGGGGGGCATGTTGTCGAGCAGGATCCGGTCCGGCCGCAGGCCGCGTTCCAGGGCGGTGAGCTCGCGCACCTCGTCGAGGTCGCGGGCTTCCACCATGAGGTGCGGGGGAGCGGCCCCTTCGGCACCAGCCTTTGCCGCCCCTTCCCGGGCCAGCCGCACCGCCGCGGCGCTGCCCCCGGCGGCGGCCGCATGGTTCTCCTTTATCAGGACGGCGTCGTAGAGGCCGTGGCGATGGTTGACGCCCCCCCCGCAGCGGACCGCGTACTTTTCCAGCTGCCTCAGGCCGGGGGTGGTCTTGCGGGTATCGGTGACGCGCACCCCGGTGCCGGCGATGGCGGTGACGAAGCCGCGGGTCAGGGTGGCGGTTCCCGAGAGGCGCTGCAGCAGGTTGAGGGCGGTGCGCTCCCCGACCAGCAGGGAACGGGCCGCCCCCGACACCTCGGCGACGGTTTCACCCGCCTCGGCGATGCCGCCCTCGGCGGCGAGGCGGCCGAACTGCAGCGAGCCGTCGAGGCGGCGGAAGACCGCGCAGGCGACCGGCAGGCCGGCGATCACCCCCCGCTGCCGGGCGACGATGCGGGCCCGCGCCCGCGCCTGCGGGGCGACCGTCCAGGCCGTGGTCAGGTCCGCCTCCGGGGAGGGTTCCCAAGAGCCGAGGTCCTCGGCGAGGGCCGCCGCGGCGATGGCGTCGACGGAGGCCGCGTCCGGCGCGCCGGCTGCCTCCAGTCCGGTGAATCGAGGGAGCGGACTCATGCCGTTGCCCGGGTACCCGCCGTTTTCCGGGCGCCGCCGGTTGCCAGATCAGAGAAATGATTCATTCCGGGAAGAATATACCTGAGTGGACCTTCCGGCATCACGTACAATATCGACCGGCCATTCGTCCACCGACCGATTGAACCGCCGCCCGGAAATGTCGCGCAGGGAGAGATGCCCCCGGCGTATCGGCCCGGGGGGTGTTGAACGCGCAACCGGGCCATGCCCTATGCGCAACCGGGGAGCCGCAGCATGACCGTCACAATCGAGGCCCGCGAGCCCGCGCCCGACCCGCCGCGCTGGGCGGTTCTTCAGCGCCGGCTGTTCGACGCCATCGAGGAGGCGGCGCCCCGGGTGCTGGAGAGATACACGAAGCCGGACGGCAACCTGTTGTGGCCGCCCTCTCCCGACTTCGAGAGCATCGACGCCCTCGACGACTGCTACGAGGGGAATTATATAGATAACTGCGCAAGGGAATTTTAGTGATCTCATCCGCGAATTTAAATAAAATCTGGTATAATATAGTAGAGAAATTGCAGAGAAACGGACATCCTTCGTCCCACTGTAATAGCCGGGAGATGGGGGATGTCGACTGGCTGGCAATTCCACATGATTGCGTGCTGACCGGAGAAGCCTGCCAGATTGGCACCCTGGATCGGGAAGGCCACCGCCCTAATCGTGGAGGGATGCGCGGATTCCCCTGAGTTTCGCAAAGCCGTCGTCTTCGAGGTGAGGAGGGGATCATTCGGTTTGGTCGATAAGATGGCAAGGGGCAAGCTGGATCTGATTCCGGATCGAGGAGGGAACCGGGACTCTTGCCTGATCTGAGTCGACGATTCGCAACCGCATATCATGGCGTTCTCATAGTCAGGCAGTCTGCATCCGCCCATCTATCCGGACTCGCAGGTACCTCCCCCCTGAAGTCGGCACCGTGGATCGAAAGGCCGCTTTCTGATGGAGGAGAGGATGCGCGAATGCCCCGGGTCTGCAAAGCCGTCGTCGCCGAGGTGAGGAGGAAGTCATCCCGCTTGGTCGACAAGAGGGCAAGCAGGATGACTGAGGATTCCTCGGGTGCAGCCTGAGCTCCAGGCGCAACAGGGGAGGCAGCCGGCAGGGATGTCGCCTTGCCGACCATTCGGCATGATTCGCCGCTTCCCTCCACCAGATGAGCATCGATTCAGTTCCGCCGGCGATGCGGAAGACGGGGGTATTCTCCGTAGGAGAATACTGACCGGAGGCACCGTGCAGCGGGGCTTTCATCTTGCTGACCATTCGGAATGATCGCCTTCCATCCAAAGACCAGATGAGAATCGATTCCCGTTCCGCCGGCAATGCGCAAGACCGCAGGCACCGGCAGCGGGATGTCATCTTCCTGGCCATCCGAACAGTTTCGCCCTTTCCTTCGACCGGTGATGAGTGTAGGGAACCGGAGGAACCTCCGTCGCCAGCAGATCCCGGTAGGTCAGCCGTTTCCTCATCATCCGCGCCGTCAGATACCTTATCCGCTCCTCGGGGTCCAGGTTGCGGATGTTGTGCTTGCCTGTGATCTCCTTGAGGTATCGGGGCAGATACTTGGGAGACACGTGGTGGTGGGTCCCGTATATCGTTCGCTTCGCCTTGGCCCAGAACGATTCCATGCCGTTCGTATGGACCTCCCCTCTGACGTATTCCTCCTTGTGGTTGACGGTGTCGTGTCTTCCCGGCCATTCGAAACCATCGCCAAAGGTCGGGGCATTGTCGCTGAAAAGGGCGCCCTCCGGGCGTACGTTTTCCTCGGCGAAGGGGAACACGGTCTCGCGTGTCTCATCAGGGACCACCTTGGAGGCCACGTCGCCGGTTTCCCGGCAGCGCACTCCGCTCACGGGGGTACTGCCAAACCTCCATTTCCAGTGAAACTTCTTGTCGGCGTGCCTGTTTTTATCGTCTCCGGCGAACCAGGCTTGATCTATCTCGGCCATGCTGCTGCGTAGCGGTTCGGGATCCGGCCAGGCTTCCCGGAGGCGGTGCAGCATGAACAAGGCCGACGAATACGCAAGGTCGAGGTCGCTCGCAAGCTGCCTGGCGCTGATTCCCTTCGGTCTGGATTCGTACAGGTGGACGCCGATGGCCCATTTTCGCAAGGGGATCTTGGAGTGGGACATTCCCCCTTCCGTGCGCACGCTGAAGCGCTTTCGACAGCCGCCGCACCAGTAGGGCATGGGCTTGCGGCCGGGGCATTCCGATACCCTGTCGGAGCGGCCGCAGCGCGGGCAGTATATGAATTCGGGAAGGCCGTCTACGGTCTTCCCCCATCTTTTCTCTTCGAACCATTTTTCTGCGGTTGCGTCATCTGGAAACATGCTGAACAAATCAATTAACGAGATGCTTTTACCATTACTCATCCTTACTGACCTTCGGGCCGTGGAATACCGAACTGGAGACCTGCGGCCCTTACCAAAAACGATGTGATTCACGCTCCCATGGCAGTCCTTTCGGGTTTCAGTGGGATGTGACTCTGTCGGCGTGGCACCGACAGAAGGGACTGGGGAAGCGGCGGTGGATCCTGCCGGCTTCCCGTTGCATGTGCCTATAGTGTATTCCGCTGGATTAAAAAATCAAGTCGGCTTTCGGGGAATTCAAAAAACCCCGTAATGGCGACGGGAAACTTTGGCGCATTCTGCAAGGGGGGGAGAGGGCAGGTCAGGGGAGGGGCAGTCTCCGGAGATCTGGGAAACGGAGTCGCGCTACGAGGCGGAGAAGACCGGGGGTCTGCGGATAATCGAGAGGACGCGGAAGGAGGCGCTTCGGAGGGGCAAAGATTCTGAAGCGGGCAATCGCCGGTTTATCCGAAAGATTTCAGGATCGGCGGGTCGAGGCGCGAGTGCCCCGGCATGGTATTTGCTGAGATCGCGCCTGCGGAAGAGGGCATTCTTCTACGGAGAATGCAGAAGCCGACGATTCGCGAGGCGATCCTGTCGGTGCCTTGCACACCCCTCGGGAAATCGGTACCGGGGATCGGAAGGCCACCGCTCCTGATCGAGGAGGGATCTGAGTCCGGATCGGGATTCGGGGAGATTTCAGGAACTGAGCGGCGAGGTGCGAAAAAACCGGGTGCTGAGGAGCGAACTGCGAGGGCCTCCACCTTAAATCCGCAACTGGCCGCTTTCCAGGAGCGGTTCCGCCGATACGATCCGGTGGGGTCTCGATTCGAGGGGTTCCCCAACGAAGAAATCCTCATCCGCTTGGGTTCCGTTACAGACAGCTCGGAAAGGAGCGGATACCCCGGGATTCCAATCGGATCCGAGTCGGACCGGGCAGGCCGTGAGTTCCTGAGGGTCGATGCGGTTTGATTGACAAGTGCCAAAGGAGAGCCAATGTTCGGGGACCTGAGAAACAGGAAGTCCCACCCCGGCCGGGGAAGAATAGCACCATCCCTGACGTGGGGCTTGCTTAGACCAACGGGCGCTGCCGGAGACAGGAATGCTTCTATAGAGGATTCCTCGGTTACCCGCTGGATCGGGGGGTCGTTTGGAAGTCGCGGGAGGGGCAGCTGACTCGGCAGGACTATCCTCGTCGGCGAAGCCCTTGTAATCGACTCACGGGCAAGCGCCCGGAACTCCCGGGGTTCAGACAACGGCGATCCGGTTTACGCCTTGGCCCCGGTTCACCACGACATCGCATGCGGCACCTGCCGCGAACCTGCTGGCCGCCGTCTACCTGAGCACCTCGATCCGCGAGATCGCAGGAGTGGCGCCCTTGGAAGCCTAGGAGAGGGAGAGCGGCTCCTTCGATCCAGAGGCGTTCTTGGCGCAGCGAGCCGGGTTTTTGAACTATACTGGATTTCCTCCAGGGAGGGAACATCGGCCAACAGGGGCGAAAAAACGGCCTCCATTGGTTTGCCCTCAATCACGGAAGCGATGTGGAAAACCTTATTGAATCGAATCGAACGACGGCTTCCTTTGTTCCCCCACTTGGCCCTGTATAACCCATGAAACCGGAGAAATGGATGGACGAAAGGACTCGGTAAAAGCCAGAACAGCCGGCGTGGGAAATCTTCACCAACGCCGATCCCTCTGATCCTAACTAGGAGGATTTATTTATATGAATGGGAGAATTCCATACGGACTGCCCGTGCGTCGTGTCGAGCAGGATCATCCACTTTTGATGCGATGCCCGATAATTATTGAGGCATCGCCTGGAGAAATGAACCGCATCTTTTTAAAGATGTGGGATTATCGTTTGTGGTACCATTTAGGAGATTTACCAGGGATCTCACGAGGTAATGATGAGGGAAATATTGTAAAAACAATTCAGGATCATTATAACACCGTTGAGGCTGCTGATCCCGATTTTGCCGAAGGAGTTACTTCCGTAACCATTCTTTTCTCTAAATCTCTTGAGACTACGGTAACCAAGCAGTTAGCACATCTTCCTTCTCCAATAGTCACAAAAGAGGAACCATTCAGGAAAAAGGCTCGGAAAGTTCTCCACGTTCGCAACAAGAAAGGAACTGAAAAATCTCTACCACTTTTCGAGGAAATCCTTGATATAGATGCAGAAAGAAAAGATATGTTTATTGTTTTGAACAATCCCGCCGATTCACCGTGGGAAATACTTGCCAGCGATTCTCCAACAAATATATCCATGTTCTCACCAGAGATGATGAATAGCAATGAGATCTCCGAAGAAATTACTTGGAATAAGGTTTCACTGTGGATTCTGAAGAAGAAAATAACCATTTCAGAAGAACAAAAATATCCGAATGGGGAGAATGAATTCCCTGATTATAGAGCAGCTATCAAAGGTACCGTTTATGACATCGAAATAACCTCTGTACCAGATTTGGGCAAATGGACCATCAAGGCAGGATACCAAAATCTAGAAGAGACAATCCAACGTGTCGCTAAACAGCCTGGGGAAACTTTGGCTGATGTCAGCAAAGAAGTCATTCGAATTCTTGAAAAAAAATCATCTCGCGTTCAGAGTAACCCGTGTATTCTGGTAATAACCAACTGGTCTTCATATTCCTTATACGATATATCCTTTTGGAAAGGAAAAGACTTGTCCAAATTTTGTATGGTTATAGTTGTTGAACGGGATAACGTGTGGAGTACCGACGGGAAAAATATGGCCAGTTAGAATAAACTTGCTACTTCTCAGAGGGGGACTGCCCATGTGGTCAGGATTGATGCACAGAACGGGTGAAGACGGTTGGAGGAACGCCCTCGAAGGATAACGATTTCCGTACCTCGTCCGGGCCGAAACTCCCTCTTCCGCTGTGGACGCCCTTCACACTACTGGTTGCGGAACATGTCGAGCCCCCCTGGGAGCGTTCTCGTGAAACTCAAGCCGCTCCACCAGAACCGACCGGTCGAGGCACAGAGGAGCCTTAAAACAGGGCAGGTGGAGTCCTTACTCTTGGAGACTGGCAGGTGACCGAAAAAGAACTGAACGATGCCAAGGACCGCGTCGTTGCGGAAACCATTGGGCAAACCGTGTTCAAGCACCTTGAGCGAATCGAGAACAACCGAACTCTTCTGAGCGCACGCTGGATCTGGGAATTGCTTCAAAACGCCCGGGATGTGGCAAGGGGCAAAGGTGTCCGCATCGAGATGCGCGTTTCGGCGAAGGAGTTCCGGTTCGCGCACGACGGCAAGCCATTTACGTCCGATGAGATAGCGCATCTCGTGTACCATGGCTCGACCAAGTTTCAGGACGACCAATACATCGGTCAGTTCGGGTCGGGATTCCTGACCACGCACCTCCTGTCCCGGAAAATCCGAGTTGCGGGGCGGCTCGACGACTTGAAAGCATTTACCTTCCTGCTGGATCGTACTGGGAGGACCGTTGAAGAGTTGGGTTGTGCAATGAATCGGTCATGGGACTCGTTCGTGCAGTCGGTCAAACCTGCGCAGCCGGGGGCGGGCCCGAACACCTCGTTTGCCTACCAATTCACGCCACCAGGGCGCGGGCTGGCCGAAGCGGGGTTGGAGGAGCTTCGCCGGTGCGGACCGCTAGTCCTGGCTTTCTGTCCGGAGATTACGAGTATCCATGTCGGGACCTCCGACGCAAGGTGGAGCCTTACACGCGGCAACCGGAGTGCGGACGGCGAGCTATTGATTCAGTACGCAGAGGCAGGTGAGGACTTGGCCCGCTACGTGGCAGTCGCGGAAGGGGAAGGCGAATGTTGCGCAGCACTCCAGCTCCGTCCAAGCGAATCCGGACTTCAGATCGATCAGGGGTACGAGACAACTGCGAAACTATTCGTGGTTTTCCCGCTGATAGGCAGCGAAGGTCTGGGGCTTCCGGCTACGGTGAACAGCAAACGGTTCAAGCCCCACGAAGACCGCAACGGTATCTTCTTGACCGGAGATTCCGAAGGGGTGCGTAAGAACAAGCAATTGCTACTGGAATCAGTTCGGCACCAAGAGCAGATCCTGGATTGGTGTGCCCAGAGGAAGTGGACCAAGGCCCACCAAGTGCTGGGTTTCGACACCGCGCATCATCCGGACTGGGTTGACGGAGATGCTTTTTTTCGCGGCCTCTTAACTCAACTGGTCCGAAAAGCCCGGGCAACGCCGCTGATGCCGACTCTGGGTGGGGACTGGATACAGCCGCAAGCGTCGTGGGTGCCGACGACCGAAGACCCAGCCCATTCAACCGAGCTCTGGACTCTCATGTCCTTGTGGAGCGAGGCCCAGCAGCGGCTTCCCTGCTGCGAGGAACTGGACTCCTGGTCGAAAAACCTCACCAACTGGGCAAAGCTCTTGGACAAACCGCGGGAGGAAATGGACGAGGCCTTAACAATAGAAAAGGTCGCACAGTTGGTCAGCGACGCAGAGAGCGTGGAGGGTCTGCAACAGCTACTGACGAGCAGGGAAAGCCTGTCCTGGCTCCTGTCCTTTTTCGAACTTGTCTGTGACTCAGGAAAAACAGGAATCCTCGACAAGCACAAGTTACTTCCTACCCAAGCCGGTGGCCTGCGAACCCGCAAGGGCCTCTTTCGCGACCAGGGGATCTCCGACGAGCTCAAGGACATCGCGGAGGCATTCGGCCTGGAGTTTCGCAACGAACTGCTTGACAGGCAGGCAGAGATGGACGTATTGACCCAACTCCTTGAGCCGAGGCAAGAACGGGAGGTGCTCGATAAACTCCTGGCGCACGTGAAGGAGGAGTGCCGGGACGGAACGATCAAGGTGCTCCTGGCTCCGGCGGCTGTCAGGCTGTTTAACTGGATTGCCGTCCACCCGGACTACCTTGAACTTCTGGAGGGCTACCCCGTGCCGACGGCCGGAGAGGGCGATGACGTCCTCGCCGTGCTGTGTCTCGAACGGGGACGCGATGCACCCGAAAAGCCCTTGGCGCCGCTTGCGATCTGGCCCGAAGGCGCACGGCGGTTCGGTTCACTGTTCCCCAAGGGCAAAGTACTTGCGGAAGCCTTCGTCGACCAAACCGAACCCGAGGTGTGGGATAGGCTGGTGGCGAGCGGCTACTTGAACGCCTCCCCGTTGATCGAGACAAAGCGAGTGGTTGAGGCATTCCTGCCCGACGAGCCGCCTGAGGGCATCCACAAGTCGACGCTCGAGGTCGAGGTATCAGACGTGGCGTGTCTTCAGGAATCCGACATCGGATTGATCGACACGGCGCGAAAGAGCAGGAGGCGTGCCAAGGAATTCGTCCGGTTCCTAATCGAGTACGTGGCAGAGTCGGACGAGAGAGCTTTCCATAAATTCGGCGTCGACTGCGAATGCGGCGACTGCCACAAGACCTACCGTGCAGCTTGGCTCACGCCGCTCCGCCACCGGAGGTGGGTGCCGATCGATGCAAGCAGCGGTCGCGCTGAGACGGCATCCGCTGAATCGCTGGCAGAGCTCCTCGCGGATTCGCCGGAAACGCAGGAACTCCTGTCCCGTGCCCGGGGTAAGGAACTCCTGGACGCCTTGGGGATCAGGCCCTCAGACCTCGCGCTTCGGGCCGTGGCCGTCGACGAAGACCAACGGCTGATGTTGATCCGGTCAATGCATGACCTAGCGGAGGTGGCTGGCGATGTCGACCGCCTCCGCCAATTGGCGACCGAGATCTGCGAGCATCCGGAGATCATAGACTCGATCGAGGAACAGAAGAAGGACCGGCAGAAGGTCCGGCGGAACCAGGAGATCGGCCGTCGGGTCGAACAACTCCTGCAGCAGGAGTTAGAAGGCTGTGGACTGACCGTGCGCCGCACGGGGATAGGGTCCGACTTCGAGGTGGAGAGCGACTTCGTCGAGAACGATGAGGAGATCTGGCTCGAACTGGAGGGCACCCCCGGCTCCACGTTCATTGAAGTCAAAAGCACGAAAGGAGACATAGTGAAGATGACGCCCGTCCAGGCGAAGCAGGCGTGCTCCCTCGGCGACCGCTTCGCGCTGTGCGTGGTTCCCCTAAATGACGACGCCCCAACCAGCGAGATGATCCGCGAGGGGCTCCGGGTCGTATTCGGAATCGGGGCGCACCTCCAGACGGCAGTGTCGGACTACGAGTCCCTTCAAGAAGCGGCGGACACTGCCCGCAAACCGCGAGGCGAGATTGAACTCGAAATCACGGAGGGCGAGGCACGCTTCCGAATCGGTCGCGCAATCTGGGAAGATGCCCTGCCGTTCGAAATGGCGGTTCAGCGGTTTCGCGGGGCTGACGGCCTCATGGCGTGACTATGTTTCTTAATCAAGCTTACCCTTTTGCCCCCCTTGACGCTCGGTTAGGCGGACCACTGGGTTCCGCAGCAGGTCCAGCGGTTCGAGCAACTTTTCGGGCAACTGTATCAGGCTCCACCAGAACCCCCCGGCCAAGGGCCTGCCCTCAACAAATAGTGTGATTCACGCTCCCATGGCAGTCCTTTCGGTTTCAGTGGGAAGGTGATTCTGTCGGCGTGTCACCGACAGAAGGACTGGGAAGCGGCAGCGGATCCTGCCGGCTTCCCCGTTGCATGTGCCTCTAGAGTATTCCGAAAAAGGCTGGCCTGGCAGTAGGGAAAGGTCGGCCTTGCAGGGGAAGGCAGTCCCCCAGCAATCGGCGAAAACGAAGTCCCTGCGATTCCGCCATCTGTTCAGGTCGAGTCGGGGGAAACGACTGTCTGGGGAAAATCGAGAGGACGCCGGAGGCTACGCTTCGAAGGACGCCAGTCGCGGTGTTATCCGGGAGATTTCAGGAATGGCGGGTCGCTGTGCCACTGAGGGATAACGACCTCCTGGCCGAATTCCTCGACGGCAAGGGCCTCGCCGATGAGGAGGAGATCCTGATCGCCAGAGGATTCGTGCAGGGCAAGCGATCAAAAAACCAGCGAGCTGCCCCGGCAAATACGTCAGGTGAACCCAGTCTTTGGACAACCGGACAGCAGAATTTAGGTAAATCCATTAGTAGTTGATTTGCTGCCCTTTTCTTCTTGTTCCTGGGGGTCCCCTGAGATCCCCCTTTCCCTACTTTACGGAGATATCCATTTTCGTTGAGCGAGGTTGAGCGAGCGTTTCAGGTGCGCCTATTTGCGTCGGACCAATCGTTCTGTCGCATTACAGAACAGTAGTTGGGGGGCAAGTTCATCGCTGGACGGGAACCCACCCAAGGAGGGCCAGCCCCGTATCGCGGCAAACGAAGACGATATCTATTCTTGAGCAACTGGAAGCGCAATAAGGTCCGTGATACTACGTATATTCCTGTTTCCTGCGAGGTAGGAAATGCCACGGTGGAGATGCAGCCGGAATTGTTGAGATAGGGTATCGCTATCCGTGCCAAGACCGTCGCGCACACAGCGCTCTTTCAAAAGTGCCATATAGAGACCGGCGTACCGACCCCCAAATACTTTCCAGCTCATCTCTACATTGCTGTCCGCAGGAATCTTTGAGGAAGGAGGGAAACTCGGCTCGGCGAACGAGACGCACAATGCCCAGCGGCATAGCACATTCCAGTGTTCAATTCCGGTGACCCGTTTGAGCTTGACAAGCTGATCCTTGGCCTGCTGGGACAGTCTGATGTGGTCAACAACCATTACGCTGCCTCCATTTCTTGGAAATACCCAGGAACAATTCGAGTTTTTTCCGTATGGTCGTCATAATCAAGGAAATAGGTCTTCCCAATCCACGGCTTAAGCCGGTCGAGGTAATCGCCCGCGATTTCCTCGTCGGTAGACAGCAGCAAGACTTGGTGACTGGCGAAGGGCAGGTAGCGCTCGACGAGATGCATCCTGTGCCCAGCGTCCAACCTTCCCAACGGCGTATCAATGGCAGTCGGCAAGGGCCGGCCCGATGCTTTTGCAAGCCCCCAGAGCAGGGCAATACCAAGAAGTTGCCGTTCACCGGCCGACAGACGCTCCGTGGTGAGAATCCGTCCTTCGCCGCCGAATAATGTGATCGAGAACTGTTGAGGGTCGATGGACAGTCGGGTCACAAGGGTAGCTTTTCGGAGGAGTTGCTTGTAGCTTTCGAGAACGAGCTGCTCAATGCGGCGTACATGGCGTTCGACAACCGCTTTGCGATACGCCTTGAGTGTTCCGCGAACTTTCGCAGCGTGCCGCAGAGTGCGGGTCCGGTCATCTCGATCATTCATCGCTTTGGCTTCTGCCTCGTGCAGGCGGGTAAGGGCTTGGCCTTTCCGATCTATTTCTCTGTACAACCGATCAATCTCTCTGGACAAAGCAGCATGTTGTGCCTTGAGCGTTCCAAGCTCCCCTTTCAGCTCGTTGCGTTCTCTGGCGACCTCGCTAATCGTATCAGCGCTCGGGATGCTCTCGAATTCCGCTCGAGCAGCCTCGGCTCGGGCTTCGTGTTCCTTATGCCGCTTAAGTTCCTGGCTGGCATTGGCCAACGCCTTCCCAAGGTCTCCGCGCATCAAGTTGTGAAAATCGGTCCGTATCTCGGGGGAAAGACCAAGGAGGGTTTCTTTCTTCCCTAGTGCCCTGCGGTCTGAACGGTCGGCTTTGAAAAACTGCCTCATCGTTTCAAGAACGTCTTCGGACAGAGATTGAGACCGAAGTTTTTTCAGTGCTGCACGATCACGTGCCTGCAGCACATCGACCACTTCTCGCGCGCGCCGACAATCTTCCTCATGTCGGTCTCTTGTGTGAGCGGATTCAATAAGGGCCTCGACCATCATCAACGGCAATAAACCAGCAGCTGCCTCCCGTAGCGCATTCTCGCTCTGAAAAACAGCCGTCTCGGCCTCACACAAACACCGTTCCAATTTCAAACGCTGATCGAAAAGATCGCCCCCAAGCTTGCGATATTTATCTTCTACTTTTTCCAGCTCACGTTCCACGCGGTCGATCCCATGCGTTTGCAGAGAAGCACGCTCTTGGGTCAGTTCATCTGCTCGTCTTCGAAGGTCGAGCAAATCAATTTCTGCGCCTTTTATCTCCGCCAGGGCCACATCATTTTTCTTATCAGATCGTTTCCGTCTCTCGAAAACGAGAAGATCTTTCTCCAATTGATCGACCATATCCAGTCCAAGCAGGTTCTGTATCGCTGCACCAATCAATTCGGAGGATTTTTCGTCCGAGGCATAGCCTTCAATTTGTTCACCATCGAATAAGAACAAGTGGGCTATGTTCGGTGGGACAAAATCCTCAACCTGTGTTGCCCAATTTTCGGAAAGAGCTGAATCTGCGACTCCATTCTTCCTAACTTTGAAAACCTCTCTACAATTACCGTTAAAGACGTACCAGGATCGTTCCAGGTTGTAGCTGTCTTCTTGACCTTCGCTTGTATGACGAAACGTAATCTCAATCGCGGCCTCGAGTGTTTTCACTCCGCGATGGATGGAACGGCTCAGGTATTCTCCGTAGGAAAGCGACCCACGATTGGAGATCTTTGCGTGGGGCCCAAACAAACAGAGGTGAAGCGCGTCCAGAAAGGTCGTCTTCCCGCCACCGTTCAATCCCCCGAGCAGGACTACCGGTTTGCTAGCTGAAGCCGGAGTAAGCGAAATGGTCTGCCGATCTGAGTACAGACCGAAGTTATAGAGCGTGATTTCATCCAATATCATTTATTAGGCTCTGACTACGGCTCGTCAAATAGAGATTCTTGGATGTTGCTCGATGTTTGTGCAAAAACGCGAGTTCGCGCTGCCTCTAGTGTTCCCTCCCTTTGGCGTGCACGTTCAAGAGCATCGTCCTCGTCATCGTAGAAATGTCGGCGAAAGGCACTCTCAATCACATCAAAAATCCCTGCCCGCCGTAGCATCGACTTATGTTTTTTTTCGATCGAAAGAAGCTCCCGCGTGAGTTGGTAGTGGAGATCGTCTTTTTCGCATATCTCGCGAAGTAGATTCATATCACCGGACCCAACGATAGGATTGTCATCGATCCGGCTGCCGGGATATGGCTGTCCGGTCGATTCACGGTAAACCGAGGGAAGACTGTCTTCTAACTCGTGCTTATCGACAACCCAGATTCGCCGGATTTCTTCAAGCTCGTCGAGGGTAATCAGTTCAATTTCGCGAACCTCCTCCGGACCGTTCTCGCGGACATGCTGCTGCGCCTCCAAAACTTTCCGCAGCCAATTTTCGCGAACGTGCTGCTTATAGGGTCCAGGGATGGGGCGATCATGAAAAAGCTGAACTGCTCCGCTCATGCGCCGGAAGTCCCGCAGTGGGCGGTCGGCCTGCCGTGACTTTGGCGGATCAAGTTCGTTGCGCAGCCCTAGTAGCGGCAGCATCCACTCCTTTTCTTGGTCGTTCTGGATCATTGCCTGCATTGACTTGTCCTTTTCCACAAGGGTGCAAACCCAGCACCCGAAACGGCTGTCCCCGCAACTCGGGGTGCTCGTGTCGACAACCAGCGGGCACTCACCATCCGCAGAGGCTCCTTGGTACATCGTCAGGAGATCTTTGTTATTGTAACCCCAAGGATTCCGGATTTGCATGAGGAACAACCAAACATCGTCATTTGTCCAGTTCTCAATTGGCGTATATACATAGGAGTTTGGGAGGCTTCCGTTAGGACTGAGTGCGTCGCGCACGCGCTTTTTTTCAAAGCGTTCCATAACCCGCGCACGTGCGCGGCTTTCTGCTTTACGCGTTCCCAAGACCAGAATGGCTTCGCCGTGTTTTTGCACAACCGAACTAATGAACTCGGTCGATGGCATTATTTTGAGGCGCTCGGTACACCACCGAAACTTTGGACGTGGTGCAGGGTAGCCTCGACCAATGAGATTGACCCAGAACGTATTCTCAGTAGCAGGTGTCAAGCGGTGAGCTGTCAATGGGATATTCTGTTTTTTCGCTTCGCCATCCATCCGCTCCAGCGAGTTTGAGACCCAGAGTGCGACAATCGGGTTCTCAACCAGCGTGTCCGTGCTAATCACAAAGACGGGCTTGGTGCGTTTCTCAAGCGGTATTTCCACAAGTGAGAGCCAGACGAGTTGGAGGACAGCGGTTGAATCCTTTCCGCCGCTATACCCAATTACCCACGGTGTTTCATCACTCTCGTAAAGTGCTGCCACTTTCCGAATGGCGGAAGCAACTGAGGCCTTTAAGCCTCCTTGCTCGAAGGCCGAGACTTGCTTTTTCCTACCCTTGTTTTTTTCCATTCATTCCCCGATTAAAGGCGATTTCGGCTTGTTGTTCGTCCTCAGTCAGTTCAAGATCAAGGTGCATCTTGATTGCATTTGCGGTCAGAACGACATTCTTGTAGGCTTTTGAAATTTGACCACCAATCATGGCTCGGCCTTCCCACAAATTACTATTGGACCGTCTCCAGTCGATTTTGTTTATCTTGGCCAGTTTCTTTTGCCACTGATGGGGATGCCGTGCGATCAAGGTTTTACCAGTGTGCGCCAAGGCTTGCAAAACCACACTGTGGGTGTGTATGTAATCTTTCCGCAGTTCACCAGCGGCAAGTTCACCGGTTCGGAAATCCTCCCACTCACTCAAATTCTCTGCGACGGTCTCCCAGAACTTCAGGGCCAAGCCGGCTGTCTCCTGGGGATCGGTTTCTTCCACTTCGCTGATCAACGTTTGGGTCGCATGATAGATAGCACTGAGTGTGAACAAACGTCCTGATCGCTTTGACAGGCTCGTTTTCTCGAACTCAACGACGTCCCGAAACACGGACGATTCGGCAATCAACGCTTTTGTCAGCCGTGCAGTCTGATCACGGTAGTCATAAAGGATGCTGAGCGACCTCGACGGGCGAATCGCATAGCGGTTGAGATCCGCGAACATCTGCTGGCACCGTTCAAGGCCTTGATCAAGAAAGAAAACCACCGCGATGCTTTCATCTCCTAGTTCGGGTTTCTTCCGGAGGGCCAAATCGATCGCCGCCCTGCGGTGCTGGCCATCATTGATAATGAATCGAGCGGACATGGGAATGCGAAGTGTACCAATGCGGCTACTGCCGCCTTCGTCGACGATCTGGTCGAAGGTGACCTCGCCATCGACGGAGACGGTGATGGCGGAAAAGACATAATTGTCAGCATTTTCAGTGATGTACCGGGACAACTCCGGGAGACGAGCTTTGTTCAGATGGCGCTGGGCTCGAAGTTCTGGAACGAGTTCTTCTTCGTCAAAAAGAAAAAGCTTGGGGAGCAGACGCATTGGACACATGGAAACGTAGTACTCCCGCTGGGCCTGGATGCCCCGAATGGCAGGGAACACGTATTCGAAGCCGGTAGTCATTTTTTCTTCCCAAGCGCCAAGGTTGTGCGTATACTAATACTAACCATTTCGAGAATGTTTGTCAATAATGAAACGGACGTTCGTATATAGATCCGAACATCGCGCTGGGCCTGTATATCTGGACTGCAATGCGACATCCCCACTTGAACCAGCGGTTCTCGAGGCTGTTTCCTATTGGTTGACGGAGGAGATCGGCAATGCCGGCAGTCGAACCCACGAATACGGAACTCGGGCGAAGCACGCAGTGCAGCAGGCCCGTGAGAAAATCGCCTCGTCCGTGGGAAGTAAGTCCGACGAGGTTGTCTTCACGAGCGGCGCCACAGAAAGTAACAACCTTGCCATTCTCGGACTCGCTGCTTGGGGAGAAGCAGAAGGGCGTCGGCACGTCGTCTCGACTGCGATCGAGCACAAGGCCGTTCTCGAGCCACTTGAAGTACTGGAAAGGCGGGGATTCTCGGTCACCTTAATCGAGCCGCAGACCTCGGGTGCCGTAGCGGTCGAGGAAATCGTTGCCTCACTGAGGCCAGACACGCTCCTCGTCTCGGTAATGCAGGTAAACAATGAAACCGGGGTGAGACAGCCGATTGGTGCAATCGCAGATTCCCTTTCGGGCTACGAAGCGTTTTTTCATGTCGATGCAGCTCAGGGATTCGGCAAGGAGCTGCTGCCGCTCCAATACCCCAGAATCGACCTCATCAGCGTGAGTTCGCACAAAGTCTACGGGCCCCTTGGAATCGGTGCGTTGATCGCACGTAGGCGCGGGTTCAGGCGTCCACCGATGGCGCCTTTAGCCTACGGCGGGGGTCAGGAACGGGGGCTACGACCGGGCACATTACCTGTTCCCTTGATTGTGGGGTTTGGTCTGGCGGCCGAAATGGCCCTGAAAAATCACGAAAACCGGCGAGTTCGTTGTCTTGAGCTCCGGGAGCAAGCTTTAAATGCGTTGAACCCTCTGGGAATCCGCCTACATGGTGATCCCAGGCAAACGTTGCCCCATGTCTTGAACTTTTCTGTGGAGGGAATTGATTCGGAAGCCCTTATGGTTGCGCTGAAAGACATTGCGGCCATTTCGAATGGATCAGCTTGCACGTCCCAAACCTACGAGCCAAGCCATGTCCTTCGGGCGATGAAACTGCCGGACGCAGCCATCGAAGGGGCGGTCCGCCTGTCGTGGTGCCATCTGACCCGGAATGTAGATTGGGAAGAAATAGCAAAGCAAATTAGTGGGTTGCGTTAATTTTCGAAAACAAAGTAATGGGGCTGTATTTTTTTCAGGCACTAAGGAGCCTCCCGAAGCCTTAGAAAAAACCCCGGAAACGGGAAAAAGGAGGGATTTTCGACAATGGCGATTCAGGCTTGAATGTTCCAAACTTTGACAGCATCGTTAGCCATCATTACCTGTCTTTTCTGAATCTGGGTTTCCGTCCATTGCCGCCAAGCTTGCCTGTTGTGCAGTCTCTTTGCCCAAGGTAGGGATGAGTCTCGGTAGCACTTAATCTGCTTTATCTCCCCACTTCTTTTCTTCTTAAATTCTCCCGTTTGTTTGACTGAGAAAACATGGTTTCCAACCGATTTATTAATGTCGCTTTCGAGAATGAGGAGATTTCCGATTCGATTAGTTAGATTGCGGTGTTGGTTCATATTAGCCCTAGCCCAACCCCATTCACCTTGCCTTCCTTTATCCTGCGAGAGCCTTTTGGGTAGAATGTGCTCTATGTGGTTTTTGGCTGATTCGTGATCACCTGGAACAACACCTTTTCCGCTCCCCAATGAAAACTTTTCCAATTCACTCAAAATATAGTACTGAACCCCAGAACGCCGTTCACTGTGTTTTTCGAAATCTGATTTAAAGGTCGAATCATTGTTATGGTCAGCCAAAAATTCCCGAAACTTATCCACAGACCAACCATCAACCAGACCCCTCGCTGCTTCTCCAAGCCTTTGTTCAAGTTGAGAAGTGTCCATTTGTCCAATGGTTAGGGTTCGAAACACGAAATTTTCCACTAAGCAAACACACTTATGGAAGTTGTCTTTATCAGTAGGTAGGAATTTCCTAGCCGCCGAAAGAAGTGGGATGTAAGCTAACCCTACGTTCAGGATATCAAAAATGCACTTCAACCTCTCTAAGGTTTTCCCCTTTGCTTGACTTGCGTCTCGATTTAGGATTCGACGTACAGTACGGCTATCTTGTTCCCAGTCAGATATTAGCTCAACCGTAGAAATCTGGGACAATTCCGTTCTATTAATTTTGCTGTATATCTCCTGCTTCTTGCAAGTATCAAAAAGTGCAATATGACGCCGTCGTAGAAATTCGCCTATGTCTTGCCCCGGAACATTCTCTCCAATTCGGTTCCAAGTTTCAGAAATTGTCCGATGGTGTTCGGCATTGGCGATTTTGAATAGTTCATTCTTTATGTTATCGGCGTGTGTTAACCTTTCTCCCCGGGCATTAAGACATCCAAATACCTCGTAAGAGTATTGTTCGTCAAAAATCAATGTTTCGATGCAGGAAAACAAATAACGCAATACTTGATGAGAAGCGCTCAAAAAGCTTGTTAAGTCATCGGGAGTTTCGCTGTCAGTTCGTTCTCGAATCCAGGCACGCATGTGCCTGAAACTGCTAATTAGTTTTTTGGAAATCGTATGGTGGCGTTGTATTTCTGGGAGTTTCATTATCTCCGCTTTTCGTTCGGTCTCATTTTGAGACTGGAGAATTAGTGCATTAAATAAACCCTGGAAAAGAATGTTCGGCCTAAGTCGGGGCGTTGCGGAGGAAGGGGATACACGGAGCCAGCTGTCGAAGCCACCATACAACTGGAGCGCCAAGGTTTGGTGTCCACCAGGTTTTACGCTTTGTTCCATGGCGAGTTCTCTGAGAATTCTGCACAGCATGGTAACTGCGGTTATTCTTTGCTGTCCATCAAAAATCTCAAGGGTATTATTGTGGGCCGGAGGCCGGAAAAAAACAAACGTCCCGAAAAAATGAGGCGGTCGCTGGATTCCTTTTCTTGCTTCCCACTTGGGGGACGAATCCGGATCAAAAAAGGCAAAAAGTATGTTCCAGAAATCGCTCAAAAACGATTGGACATCTTTGCTGTCCCTCCAAGCCCAAGGCCTTTGGTTCAATGGGATGACAAATTGTCGCTCAGGAACCAAAAAGACTTCACCCAGCAATTTTCGCTTTGCTTCAAGATAATCCACCGGTTGAATGTAGGAATCTAGGTCCATCGGCTTGTTTTTTACCTCTTTATGTATTTTGGGGGAGGCGAACAGTTAGAACTTTGAATGGAGAGGCTGTGTTAAGGTGTTATTACATTCTCATTTAAGGGTTCGGATTCAAGAAGGGTTTCCACCTCCATCCTTTGGGCATCCAGTTTTTCAATTAGATTGGAGAAGCCACGGAGGAACGTTTCGAGTCGCCGTGGTTTGTCAAGATGTTCAGAAAGAACGTTGAAGCCACCACTAGAATACTCGTTCATTAACGCCGCGCCACCATTTACTCCGGTGCTCAGGTAAGTATTTGATCCAGTTACGGATAGGAGCCTAGACACTGTTTGCTCGACGACGGGTTTATCGCTCATGGCAACACTGCGACCCAGGAGATCCCGCAGTTCTGCATTTATCAGCCCACCAAGGAGTAAATTTTGATTAAGTTTGTATGGTCCAGGAAAATCGTCTACGAAGGCCGGTTTGTCCTCCGAGGTCATAGGAGCTTTTCTTACGGCCGAGAATCCTGCCATTAGGCAAAAGTAAAATGCGTCAAACCTATATTCTAGATCTGATTCGATATCGGAAAACCACTTTTCGGCATCAATGCGAAGGCGAAAGCTCATTAGTCTTCTCTCTCTGGCACCGGGTCGTCGTAAGTCTCGCTATCAAAAGTTTCAAAAAATGGTTTGGATCCGACAAGAGCACCATTCTCTGTCAAGGTTACCGACCTAGGGTCGACATTTTTGAGAAGTGTACGAGTTGATTTGTTCAACCTGAACATTGTCAGGTATTGAACATCTCCACCAACTGCGTGATCGATTACTGGTACGAACCGGTCATACTCCGAACTGGTAGTGAAGGCAACCAATTGTTGTGACATCCCAGGGAGGAGTTCTGCGATCTCCCGTCGAACACTTTTATCCAGTGCCCCGGTGGGACTGTCGACAACAAAGGGCAGGCTCACTTGCCCCGCGTCAAAAAGTCCTAGAAGAAAAGCATAACCGAGGGCTAAGGTTTGTCCTGGGCTTCCACGACTTTGTCCATCAAGAACTACGCTGTCTCCTACATCCGAAACACGCAGCGGTGCCCGTACAAGGATGGTCTCTAGACGTTCATTGGTAAACTGAACCAGTTTGCTGGCGATGGTCCTAGAAGCTTCGGTTACCGCTGTTTCAATTAAATTTTTCAAAAGGTCCGTCTTCAGACGCACATCCCGAGTTTCCGCCGCCTCGTCAACCAAATCCCTTGCCCGCATAATCAGTTTGTTAAGAGCTTTTAAAGAATCAGTTTTGTCACCTCGGCCATAGTCATCATCCGAGTCCAACTCCGCGAGCCGATTCTTAATCGTTACAATGTCCTCCTCCAACTCATTGAGTTCGGCTTTCATTGCGGTTAACTCATCATCGCCCTCATCCAGCCTTTTTCGTTCAAGAACATCTAACTCTCCTTGAATAAGGTCACGTTCTCGGACCCCATCATTAAGGCGATTTAGCTTCCTGTTAAGTTGCTCCCGATAGACTCGGGGATCTGCACCGGCTGTATCTTTAATTGCCCCCTTTATCCCATTCAGGATGCCTTGATCCTCCTTTCCTAGGTAAGAATCCCGCCGTTCTAGAACCCTCATCTTCCGTGTGTCAGTCATTTCTTCCCCACAAACACAGTGATTTGCTCCCGCTAAGTCTTCAAAAAATTCCTTAGCTACATTCTCCGGTAATTTTAGCTTTTCGAAATTTTGTCGGAGAGCCTGAAGCCCAGCCGTGAAATGGAATGACAGGTAGTGAGGATGGCGAATCTGATCAAGAGTTACCGCCACCAACTTGGATAAATTCTCTTTCGCCCGAGTTAGATTTTCTTCGAGTTGCCGCCGCTCCTTTTGTGCTCGATTATCCTGATCAAATCGAATTTTGTATTGCTCATCGAGTTTTGCGAACCTAGCGGTTAGTTCGACCAATTTACTTTTCCGATTTTCCTGTTCCTGGACTAGTTTGGTTTTTCGTTTTAACAGATCATTCAGCCTGTTTCGTCTTTGGGTTAACCCCTTCGCACCTCTCGCCGTTGAATTGCGGGTCTTATCTTCCCAGTATTTATCCAATAGCCCTGAGAGGTGATTTAGACTTGTCAGTTGAAACTGGACCTCCAGTGCTTCGCGCGCGCGTGTCTTTTTTGGATTTAAGAGGTCGTGTGCCAGTTCCCCGTTGAAGACAAAGAAGGGAACGAACTCTGGAGTCAGAACGCGTAACAGAGAGGGTGGGCGTTGGAACCGGGGTACCGATGATATCCATGTCGTCCGAAAATCCACACGCCTAATGTCGAAGTGAAGAAACATTTCAATTGTGAAGGGTCTTCCATCGACTAATAAACGGACTTTGAACTCACCATTTCCTACCTCCTTTCGGTGGGGCGCAAATTCGGATATCCTATTTGAATCCGCCCAAGCTTCAGGGCCTGACAATGCAGCGCGGAGCAACTCAAGGGTTGTTGTCTTCCCTGTGCCATTCGGCATCTGGATCAAGCTGACCTGGTGGTGTTTTCCGTCTGATCGAATCAGCGATACCTCGTGGTCGGGGCACCGCATTCCCTTGGCATTCCAACCCAGTAACCGAACATCGCTCATTTTCCAACCTCCGATTTCAGATCGTCCGCCTTGGTTTGTTCCGAGGATACACGCACGAGGTCCAGTAGATCCGAGATTCGCTTTATCGCCTCATTATTGTCGGTTATCACCGCGTTACCCGTAGCCAGTGCATCCAGCCAAGAAACAAAACGCTCTGCGACTTCCTTTGGCTGATTGGCATTGTTCGCTGCGCGCCTTAGTGCCGCAATCACATTCTCATTCACTCTTGACAACTTGAAGCTCTCCTTATCTTCCCAAGGGCTTCCAGCCACAATTTGCGGTCTTCGTCTGCCGTTGGGTCGTCATCTGGCGTAGTGCGCCGTCGAATGAAATCGACTACCAGAGCTCTCTTTTTTGGATTACGGTGGTCTATGCGTAGACACCGTCCGATCCGCTGAATAGTTTCCAACCTTGTTCGATCGGCAGATAGGAGTACTACCGTTTTTACGCTACGGATGTCGATTCCCTCTGAAACGCGGTGGCAAGTTATTAGGCATTCAATTCCACCGGTCGCGAACTCTCGAAGGACTGCTGAATCATCAACGTCAAAGTAGGTATGGAATCGAGGCGTGACTGCATGAATGTGATCCCTCACTAACTCCCCATAGGCTTTCTCGGCGACGAATACTATGCAACGTTCCAGCGTCCAGGGATGTTCGGTTACGAAGCGCTGGAAGAGGGGGACCTTTTGGGTTGAAATCTTATAGACGCGTGCTACCTCGCGTCGAAATTCCTCTTCGGTCATCGGGCTGTCCCCACCTTGACTCGCCGCCCGTCGGCGCATCAGAGCGTGAACGGCCAATCTGTCGTCCTTGCTAGGATTCCATTCAAGCGGGACATAGTCGAATTCACACAGGATACCATCGGCGATTGCTTCCTCAAGACCGTAGCGGAAGATAACTGGACCGATATTTCGCTTGATGAATGCATTTCCGTCTTGGTCATATTGGCGATCCGGGGTTGCGCTGAGGCCCAAGCGCCAGGGGATGGCATCTGCTGCCCCATCAAGTTTCGCTACATGAGTGGCACTGCCGAAACGATGAACCTCGTCTTGGATCAGGATCGCTCCACCTTTCGATCTCTCACCGAGTCGTCTGAGGACTCCTTGCAGCGCCGGTCGGGAGCATAATAGGACAGTGTTCTCTGGATCGATCAAGTATTCATCACGATCAAAATGCGGTCCGTGGTGACGTAATAGCCGAAAACGGGGATAGCACTCAGCGAGAACGCTGGCGAGGTCGCCCCACCACTGGTCCAGTAGATCATTCCCGTCCGCCGCGATAATCGCCGTATGGATTGCATTCGACTTGACCAAGTGGGCCAAAATTGAAAGGGCTGTGCGTGTCTTGCCCGTTCCGGTGGCCATTTCTAGAATACCATGTTTTTTTTCCATGAACTCGGAAATGGCAGCTCTCTGATGCAACCAGAGATTTCCCTTTTCGTCGGTATCCTGAGTGCGCCGTCCGCCTTCCAATTCACCGACAATGCGAAACAGCTTTTTTTGTGCTGCCTCCGGAAAACTGAAAACGTCTACTCCCATATCCGTACGCCTCCACAGGGCTTCAAAGTGATCCCGTTTTCGTTGGGCACGCCTGCTGCTTTCCCATGAGGGGTATACGTCAATGCATTCCCTGTTGTTTTCGAATGCGTTACGGCTTTCATTTGAAGAACCGGTGAAGGCAACAAAATCACCGTTGTCTATGAAAAGCCCGATCTTTTCATGGTAGATCCCGGTTCCGGTTTTAGGAACTGCAATTTGGATTTCCAGCCTGCCAAGTTCGAGTAATCGCACAAGGCGGGCGGTGCCATCGCCGACACCGTCGGCGAATTCGTTCTCAATCGTTTGTAATAAGCGTTTGGCGCAGATTTCCTCCTTTGGCCTGCCGTTCTCGATCGCCTCAAGATCCGTCAATGAAAGCTCGATGGAGGTGACAAGGCGGATGGAACCACCATTCTTTACGAACTCACCCAATGGAGAACCGAAAGACTCTAGGGCGGAACTGGAAAAATACCCAACAGCCCGCCAATAGCGCTTTGCTTCCCGAAGTGACGGACGGAAAAAGGCTTCAACGATGTTTTCGTAACCAGAGCGATAATCCGTCTGGTATTTAATGTCTCTCAGGCTCATTCACTGTAGTCCTCAACAGGGAGGAACCGCATTCCCTGTTGTACCCCACGTGTGGTCCCGGGTTTTACGCCCTGCAGCTGGCTGAGCAGTTGCGTCCCCTGTCTCCCGAGCACCATCTACCGGGCCCTGCGTCGCGTCGGACTGGGTACGCGGCATGAGCGGCTCCTTCTCCTCGAGCGTCACAGCGCCGAGCGCCGCGGATTGCTCACCGAGCGTACGCGCCGCCGCCGGCAGCGAGCTCGTAGGCAAAGGCGACATGTGCAGGCCAGCGAGCCGGGAGAGCTCGTCTGTCTCGACACGTTCTACATCGGCCGCCTCAAGGGCGTCGGGAAGGTCTGGCAGATTACGGCGTGCGATGCGGCCTGTTCCTACGCCGTGGCCCGTATCATCCCCGCCTGCACCAGCGACCATGCCGTGCGCTTCCTCGTCGACTCCCTGCTGCCGTTCTACGAGGCCGCCGGATGGCCGTTCCAGCGGGTCCTCACGGACCGAGGCAGTGAATTCAAGGGCAGTTTCGATGCGGCGTGTCACGATCTCGGGATCAGACACACCCGCACCAAGCCGCACCACCCCTGGACGAACGGCTTCGAGCACGATCCTTCACCAGCATTGGCGCGTCGCCTTCCGCCGCAGGTATTTCACCACCCCGCAGCAACTGGACGCGTCCCTGCAGCGGTTCCTCGACTTCTACAACAACGAGCGACCCCATCAGGGCTACCGAACTCGCGGCCACACTCCATCGACTCTCTTCTGGGGAGCCGCTGAGAAACCCCCGACAACGGAGGTCTGATGTGTCAACCACCATTCCGGAACTGGACAAGCTATAAGTCATTCTCCTTGGAAGGATGAACCATGCAGTCATTCTATGTTCTACAGCCAAGGTGAATAATTGGTGATTTCCTTGGGCTTGCTCCCGAGCCCCCCGGCCTTCGGATTCTCAACCCCAGTTGGAACTCAGATCCGCGTTTTTGCAAAAAAACTGGTATAACATAGTGGAAAGGTTTTAACCTCCCCATTGCCTTTCGGCCTGTGGTAGTTGGCTGGTTATCCTTTCAGGTAACAACTCCTTTCCCGCTGTTCTCGTCGGCGCAACGGCGACGGACACACCCTTCCAATCAAAAAATAGCATAGCGGACTGTCGAGTCAACGACCATGCCCGACAGGCCGTCTCAGGCCGTTCTGTGCCCTTTCTGTCAGTATTTCCGCCGAAAACCAACCTAACATGGAGGGAATTAGAAATGACCCAAAATCAGCTGAAAAGGGCCAGAGACGCCCTGGGCATGAAGCAATGGGAGCTGGGCATCGCCCTCGGAGTCAGCGAAGCCGAAGTGTGTCTGTGGGAGAAGGGAAAGCGAACTATGCCGGAAAGGTATCTCCGGCTCATGGGAGCGATCATCCACCACCAGGAAAAAGGCTTGATCCTGTCCTACAAGGCATTCAATCCACCAGGAAAGGAAAAGGAACATGGCAACCACCATTTGTGATATCTGCAACGAGGTCGTATCCGAAGACGACTTGCGCGGTCAGCTCAAGGTCGGAACGGCCAGCAGGATGGCCGAGGGGAGGAAGTTCGATGTCTGCATCGAGTGCGTGCACGGCCTTACCAAGTCCTCCCGAAAAATGGTGGCCTCGCCCTTCCGGATCTTCGTGGACGAGGAGGGCAGAATCGGGGACACGAGGGAGTAAATGGTTTTCAAGCCGGTCTGCTGCGTATGCGGCCAGGAAATCAGGCCCTGGCACCTGTTCTATAAGCCCGCTCCCGGCGAGTACATATGCATCCCGTGCAGCGAGAAGGAAGATCCCGAAGAGGAAAAGAGAACTGCCGACGATGACGGGTAATTTGAGCAGGGGGGATCGAGCAGGTTGGGAGGCACTTGGCTGGAGCCTCTTGTCCGTCTATTGAACTATGTCTCCCGAGCGTAGTCTCTTGAGCCGGAAAGAGCCCTCCCGCATTTTGCCGATTTCGTCCAGACCCGCCTTTCGGTTCCCTCTGCCACTGTTCTCAAACCTCACCAGGACCGGCGGGCTTCTGTTTCACTCACAGACCCAACCGTCTCCATCCCCATCGCGCATGTAGATGTAGGCCGGATGATTTCGGGGCACCGGGGCAATCCCGTGCCTTCTGGCCTCCGCACACGTAATCCACCCGTTTCCGTTGTCGTCCCACAGATCGAGGGGGCTTTCCTCCCGTAGAGGGTCCACCTGGACTTCCAGGGAATCGGTCAGGACAGTGAGGGTGTCGCCGGCCAGGGCCATCTCAAGTGCCTTCCGCTCCCTCCGGTCAATGCTCAGGCCGTACTTCCGCTTCACCTTGATGACGGTCTCCGCAAACCCTCGGGGGTCGATCCGGGGCATCCACTCTCCCGCATCCTTCCCGCTCTTCTGGTAGCGGTTAACCGCCGGGTCCGACAGGGTGAGGTTGAGCAGGTCGTTGGCGAATCGGCGTTTGGTGGCCGCATCCGCCGCGCACAGACCGGAGTCATGCGCCTCGCTCACAGCGACCACGTGCTCGATGTCGGTCTGCCGGAGGCTTCGGTAGGTCCTGCCGGTGTACCGGCATCGGATGCCTCCCATTCGAGCGGCTATGGCCGGCTCCAGAGATTGAGAATACCGGTAGTCCCGATCACGGTTGTAGGGGGAACATCGGTTTTCGGGCTCGACTTCGAGGCCCATCCAGGTCTCGGAGAAAAGCGGAGAGGCGAGAACCCCAAAGATCAGGGCCAGCCGGGCCGGAATCCCCACCCCTTCTCGAATCAGCATTTCAGCTTGGCTCAATGCTACCCATCGACTAAACGAACCCCATCCGGATGATACCCACCGACAAAGGAGAATGCCATGTCCGAGGAAGTGGATCTACCCAAGTGGATCATCCGCCGATATGCAGTAGTCAAGGACAAGAAGGTTGAACGGTTCGAAACCCTTCGGGAAGCAACGGCACACCGCCAGAAGCACGGAGGGGAAGTTCGCGAACTCGTCTTCCGTCTCTCCGAGGTCAAGACCCTGTCTCAGAGGGTCGAGGGATGGGTAAGGGCGGATGGAGAGTGACAGGACAGGCCCACACCCCATTGCTCTCCTGTTCTCCACAAGCCCGCATATATCAGCAAATCTCCCTTTCCGGGAAAGGAAACCAGTCAATGGACCAGAAAATCAGAAGCAAAATCGAATCCGTATATCAGGACGTGGCCTTCGAGAAGGTTCACCTGATGGCGGACGTAGATCCAGCCTGTATTGCCCTCTTCTTCCGGCACCCCGAGATGGGAGGGATCGCCCTCCCGGTGTCGGCAGTGCAGGCTATATGCCTCACCTTCGCCCTGCTGGAGTTGTTCGGAGAATCAGAGGGTATCATGGATCCGTATCTGGACACCGCCCTGGAGGAGATCAGGAAAATGGCGGTGAAGAAAGGATGACAGGCAGGGACACTCTTACGGAATCACTCGCAGCATCGTAAGAACAAAGGCCGCCGCCACGGCAATCAGAGCGGCCAATAGGAACCTTTTCATGGGCCAACTTCCTCCTTCACGGTTTCCCAAGATGCCGGGTCAGCTCCTGGATGTCACCACGAGGGCGTAGGCGCTTTGAATCTCCTGAAACTTCTCCTCCGCCAGTTTGACGATTCCTGCGGGAACCTCCCCGGACAGCTTGTCCGGGTGATATTCACGAGATAGTTCCCGGTATTTCTGTTTCAGTTCCTCGTCGGACATCTCCGGCGAGCACCCCAGCGTCTCGTAGGACCCCGCCAGCACCTTTTCCTCGAACTCCCTCACCAGCTCCTCGTCTGTTACCGCCTCGCCTTCCGAGCAGACGAACAGGTGTTTGTTGACCATCCTGGTCAACTCGAACAGGGTCACCTGATCCTGGCCGTCGAAAATCCTCCCGAGGTTTTCGCCGGCTTTGATCCTTCGCGGATTCCTCGGGTCCTGTAAGCCGTTCTCCCGGATGTAGCCCCAGAATCCTTCGACGACCTGAGCCTTGGACACCGGCTCGTGGCCGAAAATGGCAGTCAGTTCTTCAGAAGGCTGCAGCCACTTCAACATCTCCCTCCTTCAAAGAAAGGACTTGGCATGACCGAACGAATCCGTGCCCTCCCGGGCCAGACCGAGAGGGTGAACCCGAACCGGTTTGCCGACGGCATCTTTGCGCCACCGGCAGGGAAATACGTTACCGAGGTGGAGATCGTCCTGGTCCTCTACCAGCCGCCGCTTCAGCCGGGACCCTCTTTCGAATTCGAAATCTATCCCCGCCAGGAAAAGTTGACGATGCTGGTGTATCACGATACCCCGGAACTCAGCTCCTGCGATGCACAGGCAAAGGCGAAAGACGGACTTCTTCAGGTATTGAAGGAACTGGAATCTGCTCTGGGTCCAGCACCTTAGTCCCGGAGCCCCCTGGCTGATTCTTCCACGACCTGAGCCCTGGGACATCGGCTCGTCCCCTCCCACCAGGTTGTTTGAATCTGGTTATTCGAACCTCGCGTCGTTCAGCCGCCAATAAGCCTCGGTTTTTCGGAGCGCCTCGTTTTCCTCGGCGTAATCCCACGGGATTTTACCTTCCGCGTTTCGAGCAGCCGGATCGGCTCCGGCGTCCAGCAAGGCCGCGATAACGGCGGGGTTCTGGTTTTTGGCGGCTGCAGAGTGGAGGTACGTATTCCCATCCATGTCCCGTGCGTTGGGATCCGCTCCTGCTTTCAGCAAAGCCGCTATGACGGCAGGGTTCTCGTTAACCGCTGCAGCCCAACGCAGGGGTGTTTCGCCTGATTTATTCTGTGCGTTCGGGTCGGCTCCTGCTTCCAGGAGAGCAGCGATGGCGACGGGATTGGCCCTTCCCGTGGCAGCCCACCACATCAAAGGTGTGTCCCCGAATCGATTACGAGCGTTCGGATCGGCTCCGGCCTTCAGGAAGGCCGTAATGACAGAGGTTTTTTCGTTCCAGGCAGCGAAATGCAGTGCGGTGTTTCCGTTGTTGTCCCGGGCATTCGGGTCCGCTCCGGCGTTCAGCTTGGCTGTGATGACGGCGAGATTCTGATTCCACTGGGCGGCGGTCTGCAGTGGGGTTCGGCCCGAACGGGACCCTCTTTCGATTTCGAAATCTATCCCCGCCAGGAAAAGCTGACGGTGCGGGTGTATCACGATGCCCCTCAAACAAGCTGCTGCGATGCACAGACAAAAGCCAAAGAGCGTTCCTTCAGGTATTGAAAGATCTGGAATCAGCTCTGGATCCGGTACGGTAGTCTCGCGTCCCCCTTGGCCGATTCGATGCGGTCAGGGACCTTGCTGAATAGCATACCTGGGTAATTCGAAGACTCCAGGCTGCCCTCCTCTTTGAGTCACTCCCGGCGGTCTTTCCTGATCGCCTGTCCTGAAAAACCGGAACGTAATGCGGCACCTGTTATACGCAACCTCCTGTGGCAGAACAAGAAGGGGGGATGAAAACATGAACTGACGGCATCTCACCAGAAGAAAGGACCCCATGAAACTCGAAGTCGTAGAACGCAAGGTGCGGCAGATCTGGCAGGACGTATGCTCGGAGCCGCTGACCAGTCCCAACGAGGTGCTCGCCTACCTGGAAACCCTCGACATAGCCTCAGCCGACCGGGAGGTGTTCATAGTCCTCCACCTCGACACCCGCAATCGCGTAGTCGCACATGAGACGACCTCCATCGGCAGTCAGAACGCTTCCCTTGTCCATCCCCGAGAAGTGTTCAAGGCAGCGATCCTGAAGGGAGCCACCAGCATCATTCTGGCGCACAATCACCCCTCCGGGGATCCGGCGCCCTCCAAGGAAGACATCGATCTCACCCACCGTCTTGCCGAGGCCGGCGGCCTGATGGGGATTCAGGTGCTCGATCATGTCGTCGTCGCTCCTCCTGGCGAAAGCGTATCCATGAAGGAGCTCGGAATCGTATAGGGGGGGACCCCGTTCTTCCATCTCACTCAGAAAAGGAACTCATGAAACTTTTTAAACGATTCCTGGGCCGCTGGTCCAAAGCCGGCAGGGGGCTTGTCCCGGAAGGGCCGGGAAGGAACGACCGGAAAGGCCTGTCCCTGATCGAGCTGTTCGCCAGGTTCCCCGACGACGCGGCCGCGGAACGCTGGTTCGAGGAAACCCGGTGGAGCAAGCAGATCCACTGCCCCCACTGCGGCTGTTACGGCATGATATCGGAATGTCCCGACCGAAAATCCATGCCCTACTGGTGCGGGGACTGCCGAAAGCGGTTCAGCGTGCGCACCGGAACGGTGCTGTCCCACTCCAAGGTCCCCCTGCAGAAATGGGTCATCGCCATCTACCTGCACCTGTCCAGCCTCAAGGGCGTGTCCAGCCTGAAGCTGCACCGGGACCTCCAGGTAACGCATGCAACGGCCTGGTTCATGGGCCACCGCATCCGCGAAGCCTGGTCGGATCAAGAAAAGCTCGGAAGCAGGAGAGGCGAGATCGACCAGGCCTATTTTGGCGGAAAGGAGGCCAACAAGCACGCCGACAAGAGACTGCGGGAACGATGGATGGAGGGAAAAACCATCGTCGTGGGCATGAAGGACCGAAAATCCGGCAAGGTCGCCGCAAGCGTTATCCCTGCCGAAACGGCGGACATTCTGCAAGCGTTTGCCAAGAGGCACCTGAGAGCAAACGGCACCCTGTACAGCGATGGAGCCAGTGCCTTGAAGGATTTCAGGTGGCCGGGGAAATCCGAGTTCGTCATTCACTCGAAAGGCCAGTTCTCAACCGATGGGTCCCACACCAACGGCATCGAAAGCTTCTGGTCCATGATCAAGCGAGCCTACAAGGGGACCTATCACAAAATGTCCCCCAAGCACCTGCAGCGATACATCGACGAGTTCGTCGGAAGGCACAACATCCGCGACAAGGACACCCTTGAGCAGATGGAAGACCTGGTTGCCCGGATGGTGGGCAAACGGTTGCTGTACCGGGATCTGGTAAAATAAAAACAGCCAGGCCCTTCGCCGCTCCCCCGCCTCTTTGAAGGCCGGGGGCTTTTTTGTGCTCTCCCATAACATCAAACCGCTCAAAAAAAGGAAACCGCATGGTCGAACATCGCACGGTGGAGATCCAGACCGTTGAGGAATGCACCTTCCTTTCGGGACTTCAGATACCGGGAATCTCCGTTCAAGGCGCCCGCCGGGGAGGTGGCACCTACGAAATCATCCTGCCCGTAGGCCGGGCAAGGCAACTCATCGAACTGCTGTCCCGGGAGGCCGGAGGAAAGACCCCCGGGCGTCCGAAGGACATTTGACGCGAAGGAGAACCCTCATGATTCCCAATCCCCTCACCGGCAACGGCGAACAGCGGAAACTGCTGAACTCCCTGAAACCCGTTGTCAAAGTCATCGCCGTGGTCGCGGCCCGAGAGGCGGGAGTGTTCCTCTACAAGCTGGCCCTCAACAAGGTCCATACCGAGTGGATCAAGGCGAAGGTGAAGGACAAGCTGTCTGTTGTCCGTCGAGACTTCGGGATGGAAACCGATCCCGATCCACGGGACGCCCCCGGTATCCCTGACAACGACATCCAGAACGGCGTAGACCCGGAAGGACCCAGCCCGAGAAGTCGGGCGGCCCAGCGGGCTGCCCAGCGCAGAGTGCGGGACGAGACCGGGAAGTTCGTCCGGAAGGACCCACCACAGGAAGGGGGTGATAGCTCATGATGCCAAGATGGTTGGCGATTCTGCTGGAAGTCGCGCTGGAAGTGATTCAGATCGTCCTGAACCACTGGCGCAGCCGGTAGATGCCGACCGGAGGGTAGGTGCAATCCGTTGCGCCTATCCTTTAGCTTGAGAATCAGCAAATCATTTCATGCCAAGGTGAAATGCGGCAGGGCGCGGTAATCTTAGGTTTCCAAAATCGATTCGGGGAACGGGATGGGTAGCCCTTTGATTTCGGCATGGCATGGTTGGACATCCTCCTCTCTTTCTTCAGGAAATGAGGTGTCCACGAAATCGGGTCAACTCTAGGCAAATTTACAGTTTCCTGGTTTGAACGACCAATGTATGCGACCATTACAAGGACCATCGATGCCAAAATGGCTATAAAAATGATTAAAATTACCACTGTTCTAAATTTCAGAAATTTCTGCGAATTTGCTGAGTCGCCCTCCAGGAGATCAAGCCTCCTTTTGCGTACCAACGCACCGGCCGTCCCTGCTCCAAAAACAAAAACCGAAGGCAAGGGCGTTGGGATCGCCGTAAGCAACCCCACCATTATTCCTTTCCCGGCTGCGAGCCCCAAATCGTCCCGCGGAAATCCACGGTTCTGTATGAGGCAAACCGCAATGGCAGTTGCGATACCAACCGGAATCGAAGCTATGTAACCAACGCCTCCGGTAAATACTGTTCCACCGAAAAGCATCGAGTCGATGGCGATAACACCAGCGGCTGCCATCGGATTAATTCCTATGACTCTCAGCATGGTTATTGCCCTCCCTCCTTAATTTACTTTACTGCATAGTTGCAAGGTTTCCCCGAAATTAATCTGGTGAGGATAGGCATGGCTATGGGGCGCCATGTCGGAGCATTCGCGGTCGATCTCGCCTTCTCAGACAAATCTGGCCAGTACCAGTGCACCGCTACTGGCCAGATTTGCTTCTCACCAAAGAATGATTTTTCCTGTTGCACAGTATATAGCTCCAATCAGGAGAGAAACTCGTCCTCCAAATTCCAAAGAAGATCTGATTAGAAAATATGAAACCGCATCCCCGACTTTTCGATCAATATGACTTTTGACTATCCACGATACTATTTTTCCTGCTAGTCCAATTCTTTTGCCCAAAGGGGAGATACTCAATGGTCCAATTATTTTTTTTAGTATGGGCTCTATAGGAATTAAATCATCCAAAACATCTGTTATATTTCTCAAAATTTCCAACTGGCGACATCGTTTCATGGTTTCATTTAATCGCCGAGTTGTATCAACCGGGATATATATCATGAAGGTAACAGACATCGTCATAACATACCAACTGACAATTGGATAGTTTGCAAAGCATTCTCCGACGTTGATATCCGAGTTGACCATATTCATAAGAAATAGGAAATACCAATACGAAAAAAGAGAACTTCCCCATACCAAGAACCCCGTAATGTTTTCTTGTAAAAGCTCTCGTCTCCATATCAAGCAGATCAATCTCCGAAAAACTCCTTTACTTGCTGCGTAAAGGATCCCTCCAATTACTGCTAAAGTCTGAATAAAGAATAAAAGAGCCAATACGTAGTTGAGAGTAAATAGAAGTGGAAGATCCTTAATCCAATCCAAATATCTGTTCGCCTTTGTTTGGGATTTTATGGAATACCAAGTTGGTTTGAGATGTCATAGAGGTGCTGTCTGTTTTTCCTTTTTCCGAGGGGAGCGAATTTTTCCAGCAGGGCCCTCAAATAGCGGTTTGTCCAACGGATACTCTCTTATGGAGTAATAGATAGAGAGGAGGTCCTAAAGGCGGTGACCGACGAACGTAGATAACCACCCGACCTTCTTCTGGTTCTGTGGATCAGTAGTTGGGGACTTCAGGTTCTATGAAGTTACCGTTCTCTCCCGGTGACAAGGTGACGAACGGCACCGACTGAAAGCCGGGCCGTGTCACCCTTCCGCAGAGAGATCGGGAAAGTCCTGCTTATTCGCCCAAAGTCTCAGGGAGCTACCCTTCGACCGAGGTATGGGTTTATTCGGCAGGGACCCGGCGAAGGCAGCCGGATCTCTGCAGAAGGAGTGACTTGGCAACAGGATAGGAAATCATGGACTTGAACGCAATAAGGGGTTCCAGGATATGGCGGGCCTGAACCGGAGGAACTGGCGATTCCAACGAGGGTCCGCGAGGGTCCTCCTGTCAAAGTGAACTGCGCGGCGCAGGCGTAGAACTCGGATGGAGAGCGAACTTTTCGGGCACGGGAAGGGGGCCTTCACAGGGACCGGAGCACGCAAGATCGGGCGCTTCGAGCTCTCCGACAGCCCGCACGCTCTTTTCTCGACGGAGGCGGGAAGCTGCCGCACGACCTGGCGGTCACATTCTCGCGATGCTCGAGTTGGCCGGGTGGCGCCATCCCCGGCGTAGGGGGTCGCCGAAAGAACCGACGTCAAGCCGACAACCTCTGGGGTCCGCATGATGAAGCTGAACATCGAACACGGGGCCGACCGGCCTACGGAATAGCGGATTCAGCAGTCCGAAATATCGGAGCCTCCGGTATTTTCCCAGGTTACCCTCGAATCACCAGGTTTGGTCCTAACCTTCTGATAAACAGCAGGTTACCTAAAGATAATACCCGAAAGGACGAGCGGAAATATCCGCCCTGCAAGCCACCGGTTAACTCTCTGTGACCTGCTGTTTTTAAATAACCTGTATCTATTTCACGCCGGAGCTGGCAGAGCAGTGGCACACCGTTTGCGATACCCGGGCCAGTCACCTTAAACCCCGCGATTTGAAAGGATCGCAAACCAAAGGAGACGCACCATGACCCCCGTTACTTTGCCTCCGGAATCGCCCTCTTCGTCGTCAGCATAACCTGGGTCTTTGGCGCCTTCCACTACGTCGCCAGCCTCAGGGCCTAACAACCGCGTGCTAAGAGGAAGTGGGTTCTCCTTGCGCGCTTCAAAATCCACCGCATCGAACCTCAGGGGAACTCACGTCCTACACGGTTCGACCCGGATCGTAATAGGAATCCCGGAAAACCGCTCGTTTCGGTGCTGTCTGTATGAAACCCACGGCAGATGCGGATTTCCTCGTCAGCGAAGTTCTTTGCCGTCCGAAGTAGTGCCCTCAGGTCGGTTCTTGCAGAAAATTCGGCCAGCTTGCGGGATTGCTTCAGGGCAGACCTCTCAGTTCCGCGTAGCGACGCCCTTCAGACCTGCACCAACCAGCCGAGTCAGCTAGTGCTCCGTTAAGGATTCCGGCTTGTACTTTCTCGTAAGCCTTGGTATCATGGGGACATACGTCGATTCTTACGGGGAGGTCCTGCCATGTGTCTCCATGCTCGAACACCGAATGCGGCCGAATCCAGGGAACTGAGCCGATGGCTGAAGCGGCCGCGCAATGCCGTGCAGATGCGCCGAGGGCAGTTGATCTCCCTCCGTGCCCAGGGGATGCGGGTCCAGGAACTGTCGTCGACCCTGCATCTGCACGAGGAATACCTGCGCCAACTGCTGCGGCAATACAACGAGGAAGGGCTGGCCTCGCTGCGCACCCGAGCCCATCCGGGGCGCCCCCGACGCTGACGCCCGAAGACGAGTCCGTGGTGGTGGAGATCGCCAAGATGCCCCCTCGGGCTTTCGGCGAACCCTTCAATCAGTGGTCGTTGTGCAAGCTGACCGACTGTCTGGTGGGGCGCCAGATGATCCCCAAGGTCTCGCACGTGACCATCGCCAAGGTCCTGGACCGGCATAAGATCACCTACCAGCGGACTCGCACCTGGAAGGAGTCGAAGGATCCGGATTTCTCCTCGAAAAAAAACGCATCAACCGCCTCTACCGACGCCCGCCGAAAAACGCGGTCGTAGTCTGCTTCGACGAGATGGGGTCGGTGCAGATCAAGCCCCATGCCGGCTCTTCGTGGGCGCCGCAGAAACACCCGGTGCGGCACCGGGCCACCTACTCCCGGCACGCCGGCGTCAGCTACTTCTTCGGCGCCTACAACGTCCACGAGGATCACCTGTGGATGCATCACAAGCCGAAGAAGCACGCCTCGGTGGTGCTCACCTTCCTGAAGGCCATCCGGCGCCGCTACCGCAAAGCCAAACGCATCTACCTCGTCCTCGACAACCTGTCGACGCACACGACCGACAAGATCCGGCGATGGTGTCAGCGAAATCAGGTCTTTTTGGTCTTCACCGCGACCAACGCCTCCTGGATGAATCGTCTCGAATGCCATCTGACGGCGGCCCATTACTTCGTCATCAAGAACAGCGACCCAAGGGACCATCGAGACGTCGGCCAACGCATGCAGGAGTACCTCGTATGGCGACATCGAAACCGGGACGATGCCAAGTTGGTGAAGGTCCAAAATTCAATGCCGACTCTTTAACAGAGCTACTAGCGACACTTCGACGCGCCCTGGCCGAATCGGAAGAAGATCCAGCAGGCAACCGGGGATTCCTACCATGGCAGCCTGTCTGTCTTCTGCATCGCTCGACGGTCTGCTGGAAACCCCAGGCGATGAAAGGGGTCTCCTCGTCGGAGAGGCCCTGGCCGTCGTGGAGCCAAAGGTCACCAGATCGTATCCCTCAGCAGCGACCTCGACGCCGCCGTTCCTGAAATCTCCGGAACACCGATCCCGGACTGAGATCCCTCCTCAATCAGAGCCGGGGGGGCTCTCCGATCCATGTGCCGGCGACCGCCCGCGGCCTCCCCCACCATTCCCACCTTTCTGCTTTCGAAGACGCATTCTCACTTTGTTCTCATGCAGGGAGCCTTATTTTCTTGCCTGCTTAATTGGGTACTCCTGCTGAGTCGTCTCCTGACTCCTCGGCTCGGTGGTGCTCCCCGTTGGTGGATGGGTTCAAGGAACCGAGGGCATATCAGGTTGCCTGGACGGTCGCGATGAATCGGATGAACGCCATAGATAACGATGAACGAAAATCATTCGTCTCGAGATTGGCCGAGGAGAACCAGAGGTTTTACGGCTCACCCGATGGCCGCGCCATACTGCGTGTTTTCGAGTTAGCCTTCGAGAATCCATGGGTATACCTGTTTGAACTGGTCCAGAATGCACTCGATGCAGGGGCACATTCAATCGCAGTCCGGGTTGCAGAAAACGGCGACGCTTTGACCTTCCAGCACGATGGAGGTCAACCTCTCGACGAGGAAGACGTCAGGGGACTCTCAAAAGTCTTCCGGTCGACCAAAGGCCCCTCGTCCGTAGGCTTCATGGGTATCGGCTTCAAGAGTGTCTTCGGGAGGTTTCAAAATGCCTGGATCTCCGGGAGCGGTTGGACATTCCGCTATGAGACCACTCAGGTGGAGGGCCAGGAGTATGGAGACGTACAACGCGATTTGTTGGGGGCGGTAACCCCAGTCTGGGATGACACCATCCCGGCACCCGAACCTGGATTCACCACCCGGTTCGAGATGCACGGGCAAACGGAAGGAGGACGGGACCTCCAAGCGGACTTGGCGCACTTTCTCCCCGAGGGAGACCGCACCCTACTCGCAATCTTGGCGATGTCCGGGCTGGAGCGCCTCGAAGTGAACGGTCAGGTGTGGGAATTGAGCATCAGCGAAGAGGCCGGGGGGAGCTTGGTGGCAACTGCGGTTACGCACCACGAAAATCGGCTCTGGCGGCTATTTTCGGCGCCATTCCGACCTTCCAGAGAATCGGTTGCGTGTTTTCTCGAACACCGCAAAATCCAGCCTTCCGAGGAAGAGCGCGAGCAGGTTTACGCTGAAGCCGCCCGTGATCGCCGGGTGTTGGGGGTGCTGCCCTTGGATAACGACGGCACTCCCAAACCACCCCCCAAGGGACGGGTCTGGGCAACCTTGCCCACTGAGGTTACTCTGCCCTTTGGTCTTCACATCAATGCCGACTGGCTGTTGAATATCTCCCGAACTGGCCTCCGGGAGATCGAGGACAATCCCTGGCAGCGCGGTATCGCGGACATATTGACGAGCTTTCTCCAATGGTCCGCCAATACGCTTGGGGAGCCCGACAGGGCCAAGGCGGCTTTTTGGGCCCTCGCGTTGCCATCGTCCGAGGCTGGAGGACTTGAAGCACTGCTTTCCGAGGAGCCCTGGCTGTCGGGGTTGCGGAATCGCCTTGAAGACGCTGCGGTGTTTCCCGTTTGGAGTGAGGAGAACGGCACACTGGCGTTCGCGAAACCGGGCGAAACCGTCGTTCCGCCCGACGCCTTGGCGAGGGCGTTCAGGGAATATCCGGAATTGCGACCGGCGGTTCTTCTGAAAGGGTCCGTGCTTATAAACGAGGTGGTTGGACACAAAGCGCTCATTCTTCTACGCCGGATTGGTCTTCTCGGCGAGATGTCGCCGCAAGAATTGGAGCAAGCGTGGCAGGGTGGTCTGGAAGATTGGTGGAAACAGTTCCCCGGAGAGCACGAGAGTCGGCGGCGCCTGCTTTTTCGCCTATGGGCTGCTGTCGCCGATCTGCTTTCTAATGATGTCTGGGGGGATGTCGATCTTTATTGCATTCGTTCCCTCGCCGGCAAATGGCACCCGGTGACCAAGGTCGTATTCCTCAACGAGAGGATTCCTTCCAAAAGGGAGCCGGGCGGATCCGAAACCCGCGAATTCGTGGAGCCGTTCGTCCCGAACGAGAATCGCCTGGAGGACGAATGGGTTGCCACCCTTCGCCAACGGAGACGCAACGAGCCAGAGCCGACGCTCCTTTCGCAAGCGTGGGATTGGATCGAGAGGCACGCCCGCGGCATCAGTCTTCAGGAGATCGTCGAGGCTGCCGTGAACGATCTAATGCAATCTGCGAATCCGGACTGGTCGGTGCTCGTATCACTTGGGCACTGGTCGAAACATCGAAATCGCCCCGACCTGTTGACTCACGTGCTTGTGGATTCCGAGAGCGGATCAGCGAGCCTTCCGGTTGGCGAGGCACTTCTGGCAACTCCGTATGTTGAACACGGTGGGGATCGCGCCCTCCTGTTTCCGGCGAACCCGTCGATCTCGGCGGATTACTTGGACCAGGATCCAAAGCATGCAAACTCAAGGGAATGGCGGGCTTTCTTCGAGAAAGCTGGCGCAAAGGGAGAGATCGAAGTGCGGACCTTGCGGGAGTTTGCTTTCCGAGGGAATCGTCAGCGTGTGGCGGAATTCCTTGGCCTCGACCTTGGCACGATCCGTGAATCGAATGACAGCGGCTACCGCCTTCTGGACTTCGACATCGAGCCAAGTCTTCCGAGTCCGGATTCACCCAGAGAACTCCGAGGGGCTCTGGCTGCCTGGATCGAGGATGGTTCCCAAGTCCTCCATGCCACGGGGCGGCGGCAGTGCTGGTATTTCTATTACCATTCCTACATCAGCCATGGAACCCCGAGCGTCTGGGTGATCAAGCTATCCAAACTGGCATGGGTGCCCTGTGAAGATGGCGAACTCCGGCGTCCGCAGGACGTACTTCCACGGCCCGACCCAGCACGGGAAGATGCGCCGGTTGCGCAACTTTCATCCGAACTCGTGTCCGAATTGGAACAGGAAGGGGTGGAATTCGGTACGGTCATTCCGGAAGCTACATCGCTCCGCAGACTCTCGGCTCTCGGCTCCCGACTCGATGCCGAAGAGCTGGCGCAGCTCCTTGCCGAGTGCCGCGAACAGGTAACGTCGAACACGGACAGGGGCTTATTCGATCAAACTCTCCAAGAACTCACAGTGCCGTCCAGTGAGAACCGGCGTTTCCCGCTTGATCGGATCGTCCGGCGGGTCGGGGGTAGTCTCCGAGGCGGGCTGGGAGGTTGGGTCGTACCGCTGGATCAGATCGAAGATGTGCTGCGGACGGAGTTGGAACATCCCGACTTACCCTTTGAGTTCCCGGAGACCACAACCGGCAGCCAAGCCATGGATTATATCCGGGAGGTATGGAAGCGTGCCCGCTTATCGCCCGAAGGGTTGGCGAACGAGGTGCGCTACGTGCTCCCGACCGCATATGCCTACTGCCTTGAAGACTGTTCAGGAGAAACGGGGCTATCTGAACGATGGGAGGAAGCCACCAAGGAGGCAACGGTCTTTGCTGAACGGGATTGGGTTTTCTTGACCGAGGCCGACAACACCTATTTTGACGACATCGAAGATCGGAGATTTCTCCCAAGCAAACACCAAGTGCGAATTGTCACGGGCGGACACCTTGGCCGTTCCCGGCCGCAGCAACTTGGCACTGCGGAAGCGATTGGCCTTCCGCTCCTGTCGTCTTCGGTCATCTTGAAGTGGCGTTGCGGAGAAGAGACCCCACTCTCCGATGATTGGGTTTCCAGGTTCGACCTTACCTGCCAGCTTCTCCAACGGGTTCGGGGGAATGAGCAAGAGGAAGGCGACGGAGTCGGAATCGAGACAGAAAAACTCCCCAGGCTGATCTGCGTTCGCGAGCTTACTCTCCAGGTTCGGTTGCTTGACGGTGACATCGAGGATGTGCCGGTGAACGCCCGCCTGCACGAGAGCGCTCTGACCGTCGCTGGCCGCCCGCTTCAGTTCGCGTCCGACGCGGCCAAGGAACTCCTACGAGAATTTTCGTTCAGACAGCGTGCAGATCTTGCCGCCGATCTCACTGGCATGCTGACGGCAATTGACGTCGATCAGGATTTTCGTTTTGCCGCAGAAAAGTTCCGGCGTTCCCATGTTCCCCAATTCGAATTGCCGCCAGCCTTCCGGCTGGATTGGGATCATGAGGAAGTAACCGATCCTGGGGACGAGCCGACTCAACCCCCGAGTACCGCTGCACCGACCGGGGACGAAAGGCACGCCGCGGTTGCTCCTACGGACCAGACGCGCACTTCCGGCGCCTCTGGGCTTGGAAAGTCTAATCTGTCCGGCGATGGGAAGGCGGTCGACGACGAGACAGGGCAACCCGGTGAGCTTGAGCGCCCGGAGTCCGGTTCAACCGGCGGCTCTTACACCATTGACAGAGCTCTTGCCCGACAGAACGCCCTGGCGGAACAGTTGAGGGGTTCGCTGAAAGGGGAGATCGCGCCGAACCCTGAAGAGGACGATGCAGCCGGCACCGGAATCTCCAACGAAGACCGGCCTACGGCTCTCGGGGACGAAGAGTACCGAATGGTTGCGGCGCAATACGAGAGAGAAGCAGGCCGAGAGCCGAAACTTGGAGATCCCCGTCAAACCGGCTGGGATATCCGCAGTACTGACCCGAGGACCAAGGCAGTTCGGCTGATCGAGGTGAAGGGGAGGGGCCGTCCCTGGGATGAAGAGGAGGTCGTGGAGCTGACGCGCGCTCAGATAGGCAAGGCGTTTGAAACGGCGGAAAAGCAGGGGACGGATTCGTGGTACCTCTATGTAGTGGAGAAGACGGATGACGACGGCTACCAAGTGCTTCCCATCCGGAATCCGACTCAGACCGCCGGGAAATGGATCCTCCCTGGTAAATCGTGGCGGATGGTGGCGGAAAACCCTAAATCTGTTGCCGGTCCTGAAAACTGATCCCGGAGTTTCATCTGGGTGCGTTCGACGATTCCCAGCTCCCGAAAGAATCTAGGGAATTTCGGAAAACACAGTAGACCATCGCCTTGAGGAACCATCGATTTCTGGGGCACTCACGGCCTACCCGGTTCGACCCGTGATCGGATTGGAATCCCGGCAACCTACTCAAGCACGGCGTCGGCCTCGTCGACCGGCCGCCTGATCAAACTCATTCGACACCGAAATGCACGCTAGCTCGTCCGGGAACCGGAATCCGTTCTCGCTTTGCCATGGATAGGACAATCCTACCACAGAGCCTCAATGCCTCTTGACCCAAGGCGTGAAGCTCGGATTCCTCCAAGTGTTCGCCCCGCTGCTCGCCGCCGTCCTTCCTTCCACCCCTTCCACCGTGGAACAAGCGGCTCCGCTTCTCGTACAGGGCGTCCCAATCCCGCAACAAGTCCGACAGGTCATTTGAATTAAGCATCTCCTGTATCCGCTGACGGATGCTCTCGGGTCGTATTCCGAGAATCGCCTTGGCGACCTAGCGGACCTCTTCGCCGTCGCCATGCGTGCGCTCAAGCCAAGCGGCGGCACTCTCGATCAGTCCCTTCTGTGCGTCCGTCCACGGCGGATCGGTCGCCAACCCTTCGACGGTGGAAACCGCTATCACGATCTTCACGATTGGGTCGGTATTCACCTCGGCCATATTCAGCACTCTCACCGCCCGCCGAATCGAGGGGGAATCGCCCGCGGGCTCATCGCTCTCCGGCAACGCGTCCTGAAGAGCCCGCACGAAATCACCGGCATTCGAGCGTACCGACACCGTCGGCTGCCCGATGCGAAGGAACACCGTCTTCCCGTCGTCCGGCAGGACCAGGAGGCCATGGATGTCGGGTCCGAGTCGTGTATCGGGATCCAGGGCACCGGATTCTCGCAAGACCTCCGGATTGAACCATGAGACCGTGCGGTCTTCGCCCGCGTCGACACCCACTCGGGCGCACAACCCGGCCATATGGGCGGCTCGCCGGAGCTTCTCGCCGAAATCCCGTGCGTCGTCTTCGGCCTCGAATCCGCGACATCCGATCAACAACCATGACGCCTCTTTGAGCGGTTGCGACTCGGACTCGATCACGACTTTCCTGCCGGCCACCGATGCCGTCAGGGCAGCTTCTTCCGTTCCCAGCGTCTTACCCACCCGAAGCTTCAACCAGAGGCGATAGCCCGTACTACTCTCCACTGAATCAGCTTCCTCTTCATTGTGTTTGCCCACCGTTGACGGGTTGAGACTAACGCGAAGCCGCTACAGAATGTAGTCGTTCCATGCCTGTAGCACTTGCTTGCGGCGCGCCATCAGGTCGGATCGCTGATACGCCTGAACGACTTGGCTCCGCGGCACATGGGCGAGGCAGGTCCTCCGCCACCTCGGCCGGGACCCCCGACTCGCATGCCAGCCCGATGAGGAATCCGATGGCTGCTTTCATCCTCATCAAAGGCACTCTTTTCCCCGCCTCGTTGACCGAAAACGACTTCGCTCAGGGTGCGCGCACACGACGCGCACCCTGCGGGTCTACCATCTTTCCCTTGGTCCTCGCCATTCGCCGGGTATCTCCCGGATGGATTCTTTTAGGGAATTATATACGATCCTAACCAACCTGCTCAAATATGCACCCCAAGGCATGCCTGTAACCATTTCTGGATTACAGGACATACCCTGAGGTTTTGGGGTTGACATATCAATATGGCTACCGCATGTTATCCTGCTCCTTTCCCCGCAGAAGGATCGACCTTCGCAGGGGATAACATGCTTCACCAGACAAGGAGATACGACTACCCCATGACACCCATTGAAGGAAAGACCTTCGCAGGGACAACATTCCATAATAGGAGAGTGCCCAATGAATTGGGAGAAACTCGCCAAGAAAATAGCCGCTTCTGTGCTTGAAGGCATCGCTGAGATGCTTCGAGAAGAAGACTAAAACTGGACGAGACCACCGTTGATAGTTTCTCGAATTGGACGAACATCACACCCCAATTACAGAACACAGGCAACCGTCGTAGACTTTGACAGAAAATAACTGACCATTTCCTGAGATCACGACAGTTATCGAGGAGCCAAAAGGCCGTGTCCCAGAGCAGCGGGATGCGGCTTTTCTGTGTCCGTGGTTAGGTAATCCGTTGTTCTGCTCGGAGGGCTGGAAGGACGGTTGCAGTGGAGCGACTGAGGGTGGTAATTCACATAATCCATTTCGAAATCGTAATAGGAAAGTAGCAATGCTGAAAGCCGGTATTTTTCTCGACATGGACAACCTGAGCCGCTGCGGTGGCTACGCCCTCCGGTCCCGCCAAGTCAGGGAACTGGTCAAGGGCCAAGGGGGGATGGTCCTGCGGGCAAACGCCTACATGGCGATCAACAGCGAGCGCGAAAGCGCGGACGCCGAGTACCAGCAGCGAAGAGAGGATTACCGCACCCGGTTGCGGCGGGAAGGGTACCACCTCGTGCTCAAGGAGGTGAAGCAGTACCGTGATTCGGAGGGCCAGGTCATCACCAAGGCCAACGCCGACCTCGAGCTGGCCGTTGACGCCCTGCTGCAGTCGGCCAACCTCGACTACGTGCTGCTCGGCAGCGGCGACGGCGACTTCGTGCGCCTGGTGCGGGCATTGCAGAACAGGGGCAAGCGGGTCGATCTGCTGTCGTTCATGAACACCAGCAGAGAGCTGCGCCAAGAAGTGGATAACCACTTCTCCGGCTACCTGGTGCCAGGGATCCTTCCAGACGACCGCGGCTCCGACCGGCGCGCCAGGGGGATCCTGCACATGGTCAACGAGGAAAAGGGGTTCGGTTTCCTCACGGTGCGGACCGGCACGGAGTTTGACAGCGTGCGCGAGGATGTCTTCCTGCACATCTCCGACCTGCAGACCGCCAAGGGCGGGCCCGTAACCAACGCCCAGTTCGCCCAGTTCAAGACGCGCGGCACCATGATCGAGTTCGAACTGGCCAAAGCCGAAGAGGACGGTCAGGTAAAGGCGGTCAAGGCCGTGGAGTTCCGGCCCGAGCTGTGGGGGACGAGCTGAGTTTCAGAATCCGCTACTACCGGCATGACTGCTGAAATCTGGATAGCCGCCCTCGCCATAGTGGTGGCCACCGCTACGCTCATATGGCGTATGTTTGCCCACTCCGATCAGAAAAACGACCAAAGTCCATAAGGGCATCCGGAAGGACAACAGACGAGAAAACAGAGCAACCCGCAAGGACGTTCGGCGTTTCCTCATCGGTGGAGGGACAAGTACCCCCGTTGGCCGTTGCCTCCCGTTAGTACTCTCCTTCGGAGAATACTCCCCTTTCAAAGCGAAGTCCTGCAAAAACCATGCCAGGGCACTCATGGCCTGCCGGTTCGCCAGGTTCGGGCTTCCTTCCCCTCGCAGTTCCGCGTAGCCGGCACCTCGACCGTTCCCGAATCGCCCGGAACCCCGAGGTAGCCGGGGCCTCCGAAAGCCCTCCCTCTGCGTCCTCTCGATTATCCAGAGACCGGGTCTTTTCTGCCTTGGAATCGCAGCGCGACTCCGTTTCGCCGATTGCGTCGGAGGATCGCTGCACCCCGGCTCCAACTCCCTTGAAATCGGGCATTCCTGCACCTCCCGCGGACATCTCGGCTCCCCCAGTCCTTGCCGCCCTCTGCCCGCTCCAATAAAACCAAAGTTTCCCGCCGCCATTACGAGATTTTATCGGAATCTCTCGAATGCGATTTGCTTTTTAAGTCCATCCAGGTACACTGTAGGGCATATAGATCGCGGGGAAAGGCAGCATCCGCTGCCGCTTCCCCAGTCCCTTCTGTCGGTGCCACGCCGGCAGAGTCACATCCCACTGAAACCGAAAGGACAGCCATGGGAGCGTGAATCACATCGTTTTTGGTAAGGGCCGCAGGTCTCCAGTTCGGTATTCCACGGCCCGAAGGTCAGTAAGGATGAGTAATGGTAAAAGCATCTCGTTAATTGATTTGTTCAGCATGTTTCCAGATGACGCAACCGCAGAAAAATGGTTCGAAGAGAAAAGATGGGGGAAGACCGTAGACGGCCTTCCCGAATTCATATACTGCCCGCGCTGCGGCCGCTCCGACAGGGTATCGGAATGCCCCGGCCGCAAGCCCATGCCCTACTGGTGCGGCGGCTGTCGAAAGCGCTTCAGCGTGCGCACGGAAGGGGGAATGTCCCACTCCAAGATCCCCTTGCGAAAATGGGCCATCGGCGTCCACCTGTACGAATCCAGACCGAAGGGAATCAGCGCCAGGCAGCTTGCGAGCGACCTCGACCTTGCGTATTCGTCGGCCTTGTTCATGCTGCACCGCCTCCGGGAAGCCTGGCCGGATCCCGAACCGCTACGCAGCAGCATGGCCGAGATAGATCAAGCCTGGTTCGCCGGAGACGATAAAAACAGGCACGCCGACAAGAAGTTTCACTGGAAATGGAGGTTTGGCAGTACCCCCGTGAGCGGAGTGCGCTGCCGGGAAACCGGCGACGTGGCCTCCAAGGTGGTCCCTGATGAGACACGCGAGACCGTGTTCCCCTTCGCCGAGGAAAACGTACGCCCGGAGGGCGCCCTTTTCAGCGACAATGCCCCGACCTTTGGCGATGGTTTCGAATGGCCGGGAAGACACGACACCGTCAACCACAAGGAGGAATACGTCAGAGGGGAGGTCCATACGAACGGCATGGAATCGTTCTGGGCCAAGGCGAAGCGAACGATATACGGGACCCACCACCACGTGTCTCCCAAGTATCTGCCCCGATACCTCAAGGAGATCACAGGCAAGCACAACATCCGCAACCTGGACCCCGAGGAGCGGATAAGGTATCTGACGGCGCGGATGATGAGGAAACGGCTGACCTACCGGGATCTGCTGGCGACGGAGGTTCCTCCGGTTCCCTACACTCATCACCGGTCGAAGGAAAGGGCGAAACTGTTCGGATGGCCAGGAAGATGACATCCCGCTGCCGGTGCCTGCCGTCTTCCGCATCGCCGGCGGAACTGAATCGATGCTCATCTGGTGGAGGGAAGCGGCGAATCATGCCGAATGGTCGGCAAGGCGACATCCCTGCCGGCTGCCTCCCCTGTTACGCCTGGAGCTCAGGCTGCACCCGAGGAATCCTCAGTCACCCTGCTTGCCATCTTGTCGACCAAACGGGATGACTTCTTCCTCACCTCGGCGACGACGGCTTTGTAGACCCAGGGGGCAATCGCGCATCCTCTCCTCCATCAGAAAGCGGCCTTTCGATCCACGGTGCCGACTTCAGGGGGAGGTACCTGCGAGTCCGGATAGATCGCAGGATGCAGACTGCCTGACTTTGAGAACGCCATGATATGCCGCTGCGAGTCGCCGACTCAGATCAGGCAAGAGATCCAGCTTGCCCTGCCATCTTGTCGACCAAACGAAATGATCTCCTCCTCACCACGGCGACGACGGCTTTGCAGGCCCAGGGGGCTCGCGCATCCCTTCCTCGATCAGAGTGGGCTTCCGATTCAGGGTGCCATTCTGGCAGGTTTCCGGGTCAGCAGGCAATCATGTGGAATTGCCAGCCAGTCGACATCCCCCATCCCACAGCTAAACAGTGGGACGAAGGATGTCCGTTTCTCTGCAATTTCTCTACTAAATTATACCAGATTTTCTTTAAATTCGCGGATGAGATCACTTAAATTCCCTTGCGCAGTTATCTGTATAATTCCCGCTACGAGAGCTTCCACAACTGGCCGCTCTTCTACCTGCTCGGCGGCAGCGACCGCTTCCTGACCGACGGCCGGCGGGGGTTCGAGGCCGTCACCGGGACCATGAGCCGCCACGGCAGCGGTTACGGCTACCCCATGGTGGTCAAGGAGTACCAGCCGGGGTACGACTGGTTCCACCAGGGGGAGGGGAACCACCTGTTCTACATGCTCTGCGCCGCCGACCCGGGCAACGCCGCCAACCTCGAGCGCGCCCGCCGCTTCGCCGGGCTGTTCCTCGGCGAGGATCCGGAGGCCCCCAACTACGACCGGGAAAAGCGAATCATCCGCTGCGCCCGGAACGGCAGCATGGGACCGGCCTTCTCGACCTTCGAGGACAGCCCCTACTGGCCCTGGCAGGGGTACAACCTGCCCTTCTACGACGTGCCGGGATGCACCAGCCACGAGGCGGTGAGCGGGGATCCGGCGCTTCCGGAGCGGCTCGGCCGGGCGATGCGGGACCGCCAGGGCCGGGGGGATGCGGTCGTAAACCTTCTGGCGACCGGCCTTGCCGCCAACGCCTTCCTGCTGACGGGTGAGGAGAAGTACCGCGAGTGGGTCCTGGAGTACACCGGGGCATGGATCGAGCGCGCCGCGGCCAACGGCGGCATTGTCCCCGACAACGTCGGCCTGTCCGGAGAGGTCGGCGAGCACATCGACGGCAAGTGGTACGGGGCGAGCTACGGCTGGGCCTGGCCCCACGGGTGGCACAGCGTCGGGCAGGCTGTCGGGGTGGCGGCCCAGAACGCCGCCCTGCTCACGGGAGACCTCGGGTACATGGATTTCCCGAGGTCGCAGATCGACCAACTGATCGCGCGCGGCATCGAGCGGGACGACCAGCTCTACGTGCCCCACAAGTACGACGACCCTGGCAGAGTCTCCTTCGAGCCGGGGGCCTGGATGCAGTACCCGATCCGGAACGAGGACGGCACCGCCCTGCAGCGGGACGGCTGGTTCGAGTTCATGCCGATGTATCCGTCCGACATCGCCCATCTCTGGTGCATGTCGATGAGCCCGGGGGATACGCAGCGGTTCGAGCGGACCCGCAGGAGGAGCGGCGACCCGTTCGCCCTCGACTCCTGGCACCACACCAAGGACCAGGGGGGGCACGACTGGGGGTGGCTGGCCTGGCTGCACGGGGATTTCGACGGGTATCCCGAGCGGATTCTCGAGCACAACCTCTCCCAGGTGCGGGCGCGCCTGGAGTTCATGGAGCAGGACGAGGAGGATCCGGCGCAGTACTCGGACGCCTATTTCCAGCGCCGCAACCCCGTCACCTGCGAGGGCCTGGTGCAGCTCACCCTCGGGGCGCCGCTGCCTCACTACAACGGGGGCCTGCTGGTTTCGCGGCTGCGCCACTTCGACGCGCAGCGCCGGCGTCCGGGCCTGCCTCCCGGCGTGGCCGCGCTCGTGTCGGGAATGACTGCGGACAGGACCGATGTGACCCTGGTGAACCTCGGGGGGGAGCATCGACGGGTGCTGGTCCAGGCCGGAGGAATGCGGGAGCACGAGTTCACCGAAGCCGCGGCCGACGGTGACCGGCAGGGGATCGCGGTCAACGGGTCGACAGTCGAGATCGGCCTGCCTCCCGGCATGCGCATTCGCCTGGAACTGGGGATGAGGCGCTTAGTCAGGCGGCCGACGCTGGCGTTTCCCCGGTGAGGCCCGGGGCAGGTCCCCCGGTTCCGTCAAAAGACCCGGTTTCCCACCGCGCCGGTGAAGTAGCCGACGACGAGCCAGAGGCCGATGGCGAGCATCTGGCCGGCGATCATCCCGAGAAACAGACCCCGGCTGCGGCGGTACCCCGAGGCGCCACCGAACCTGAGGACGAGAACCTTGGCCGTCCAGGCGAGGAAGACGCTGGTGACCACCCCATTCATCAGGTTGGTCGCCGCCACCGGAAAGCCGACCGGATGCAGCGGCCACCAGGAGAGGCGCTGCCGGGCCAGCATCAGCAGGGCCATGGCGCCGCCCCCGCCCAGGAGGAAGCCCATTCCGGGCCAGTAGATTCCCGCCGGCTCGAGGTTCCTCGCCGCGTGGTCGTAGGCCACTCCCGGTCCGGCCTTGAAGAACCACCCGTCGAGATTGACGCCGCCGTGGCGGTAGGCCATGTGGAAGGTCATCCAGAAGGAGCCCAAGGCCCCGATCAGCAGGGCGAGGAGGAGGGCGCGCGAGACCAGCCGGCGGGCGGAGGAATCCATCTCCTCGATCAGCTTGAGGGCGTTGGTGCAGGTCGCCATGGCGAAGGCGCGCACCTCCGAGCCCCAGATGTAGGCGAGGGAGAGGTTTAACACTCCGGTGGGGCCGACCAGGGCCGACCCCAGCCCCATGACGACGAAGTCCGGGGCGTTGACCGGGGCCCGCAGGGTCGCGAGCCCGGCCTCGGCTATTATCCGCGAAACCCCGGTGAAGATCAGCAGGGCGGTGACGACGAAGACAAACGAGACCCACAACGGCGTCCCCATGATCGCCAGCCAGGCGGTCATGACCGCGGCCCCGCCGAGGGTCCCGGCCACGGCGCCGCGGTAGGGGAGGATCTCGTCGCTGTCGTCGACGTCAGTCGCCCGGCCCAGGGCCTTGTTCCAGACCGCTTTCAGGTGCTCGCGGCCGGTCCACAGCCCCGCCAGCACGAGCACGAGCAGGGCGCCGAGGCCCTGGTACCCGACCAGGGGGGAGTCGCTCACCCCGTGGAAATGCACCTGGTCCGACTTGATGCCCCAGAGCCTGAGGGCGGCCTTCTCGAGCCTGGCCAGCAGGAAGAACACCCAGACGCCGGCCGATATCCTCGTGTCGATCAGGTAGGAGAACCCGACGAGGGCGTAGTTGACGTTGCCGCTCGTGAACGGCAGGGGAACCGACAGCGCCGGCAGGGAAATCGAGGGGAAGTAGTGGGACAGGCCCCTTATGCCGCCTGCGATGAAAGGGACGGCCATGCCGATCAGCACCATGGGCTGCCTGAAGAAGCTGTTGACCAGGCTGCCGGCCTCCTCGCCGCGGATCATGGCCAGGCCTGCCTGGGCGATGGGATAGGCCAGCCGCTCCCGCTCCATCCACTGGCGCCGCAGGATCACCGCCATCGAGATGGTGCAGACGTAGAGGGCGAGCAGGAACACCGCCCACCAGGCCAGCGGCTCGGCCCAGGCGCCGTAGGGAATCTCCTGCCCGGGTCTGGAGACACCCTCGAAGAAAGCGGCGTTGCCCGCCCCGTCGTCGACGAGGACGTTCCGCTCGGGGAAGACGGGGAAGAGCTTCTCCCGCCACTGGTTCTCGGGGGAGGCGTAATAGAAGATGGCGGTCAGGGTGGGCAGGAGCTGCTCGATCAGGCCCATGGTGCAGACGGCCGAGACCATCGCCAGCATGGCGTAGACCATGATCAGCTCTCCCCGGTTGAGGGCGAGGCTGCGGCCGGCCCAGGTCACCGGCAGGTTCGCCAGGGCGCAGACCAGCAGGAAGGTCGAGAAGATCAGCCCGGGGGAAAGCGGGTCGAGGCCGGTCGGGGGCCAGTAGACGAGGAACCAGGCCGCGACGGCACCCAGGGCGAAAACCAGGGCGGTGCCCCTGCCGCGGGCAGCGAGCTTGAAGAGGAAGTTGAGCAGCCCGATCAGCAGGAGGAAGAGAAAAATGGCGCCCGGGGTGCTGATGTCGAGGGCGAGGTAGTCGCCCTTCAGGATCATGTTGCCGTAGGGCGCCCCGATCGCCAGGAAAAAGCTGAGAAAGCTCCCGACCCAGAATCCACGCCAGGTGAGGTGGTGCCCGGACTGGACCGGCTCGGACCGCGATTCGAGGTGCTCGCGGTGGGGGGAGGCTATCTGCTTTCCCATGAATGATTTTCAACAATGGGGCGGATTGCGGAGGGCGCCGGCCGTCTTTTGCGGGAAAGCGCCCGGAAGATGGTTCGATCTCACGGCAAACTCCCGCCGGCCAGGCTCACCTCCGCCCGGGGGCAGCCACCCATTCCGACACGGAGTGGCCTTGTCGCGGGAATGGTGAGCGGGTTGAAAGATATGGTTTCGATTGCTCAACGTTTACTGGTAAGGCTCATTTTACGAATAACACAACAGCCTGAAGGATTGAGTTTGAAGAATGGAAGATGGCTGGATCTGCGGGTACTGTTCTTCGTGGCTTCAACGGGGAGCCTTGTCAACGCCCAGTTGCTCAACTATTCGGACGTCTGGACCAAGTCCTGGGGTGAAACGGAAAAACTTTATGGTCCGGACGGGCAGGCTTACTCACAGGTTCCGGTGATTCCGGTTCCCTTCGATAGCGGGGAAGTCGACCAGATCAGGACCTTCAAGGCAGAGGTGGCTGCAGCCCAGGGAGATGGATTGAGAGTAATGGCCCGCCTGCCCTTTGATTACCAGACCTGGGAGATGAACGAATACATCGAAAGTTTCGGGGAGGAGGTCGACGATCACGCCGTCGTTCTGTTGGACGGGACGGTTCAGGTTTTCCCATGGAACGGAAACCAGCGTTTCTGCTCCAATTCCCCCAGGGTCCGCGATGGAATGAACCTGCGGGCGGAGGTCGCCGTCGACGCAGGGGCGGATTTCATTTCAGTGGACCTGCAGCGCAACTCGGCCGACAACATCAATCAGGGCGCCTGCTTCTGTCGGCATTGCACCCTCGGCTTCCGCGAGTTCATGAAAGCCGGGTACTCCATGGCCGAGCTGAGTGATATGGGTATTCAGGATATCGATACCTTCAGCTACCGGCAATTCCTCCTGGACAGGAACTGGACCCTCGATTCCTATAAAAACCAGGCCTGGAAAGGTCCCGCTGCGGCGATTCCGCTTTTCGGCGACTTCCTCGTTTACCATTACCGTGCAATCAACGAGGCTCACAAGGTTATCGCTGACCATGCAGACGCGCACGCCGGTAAAAGCATGCCGTTCCTGTCCTCGAGTGACCCATCCCAGGTCCGGCACACGACCTACATTCCCGAAATCGACGGTTTTGTTGCCGAGGGAGTGAATTACTGGATCTCCTCGCTCCAATTCAGGCATGAAACCGTGCTCGGATACAAGATCGGTGATGCCGTTGGAAAGCCGTCGATGATAACCGCAGGCCCCCGCCAGTGGCTCGATATTCAGGATGGCGGCGCCGAAGCTCTGGCCCGAACCTGGATCGCACAGGCCTATGCAAACGGCACCATCTTCCTGGTTCCGATCCGGCAATGGACCAATCCAGGGTTCTATGATCCGGATCCGGCGGAATTCCTGTATATGTATGACTTTGTCCGCGACAACAGGGAGCTGTTCGAGGGCTACGAAACGATGGCGGAAGTCGGGTTGCTCTACAGCCACCTTGGCAGCCGTTATGGAAAGGCTGTCAGCGAAAATGCTGTAGTTGCACTGGTCGAAAACAACATTCCCTTCGAGCTCATCTTTGTGGGGGACGATTTGTACGAACGGCCTGTTGACGAGGCTCAACTGGCCGGACTCGAAGCCATCGTCATTACCGACGATTTCCAGTATTTGAACCGGGAAGAGAAGAACCTGTTCAACAGGTATGCGGACAAGACGGTTCACCTCGCTCTTCTGGACGGTCTGTGGTCGCTGATTCCAAGGTCCATCGAGGTGTCGGTGGGTAACGGCAATGTATCAGTGATTCCACGCGAAAAAAGCGGAACGGAGAAGGTCTTTCACCTGGTCAACAGCAGCTATTCCCGGGCTGAGAACGGAATTATTCATTACTCGGATTTCACGGTCTCCGTCAGTGAAGCTTTTTCAAACCGCGTCGAATCAGCTACCCTGTTCGCTCCCCTGGCCGGTCCGGTGAAGGTGAATTTTTCTACCGGAAACGGGCTGACTGTTTTTGAAATCCCTTTTCTGGGACCATGGGCAATCCTTCAGACCCGCGTCTCTCCCCCGGACGAATCGACGGCGGTCCGGCCTTCCACCACGCAGCCGGAACGGACGGCCTTGCTGGCCAACTATCCCAATCCCTTCAAGCCGGAAACCTGGATCCCCTATCGATTGCACCGCCCGGCCCGGGTGCGCATCCGCATCTACGATGTTCGGGGGGCGCTGATCCGGACGCTGGACCTGGGGCGCCAACCTGCCGGCTCATACCTGGGCACCTCCCGCGCCGCTTACTGGGACGGGCGGGATCAGGGGGGAGGGCTGGTTGCCAGCGGGTTGTATTTATTTCGCCTGCAGGCGGGGGATTTTGGTCGGGCGGGCAAGATGATGGTCCTCAAGTGAGGGGTCCCCTGTGACGGTCATCGCCCACGTAACCCACGAGGCGGTCGAGAAAGTCGGCGGCATCGGGGCTGTCCTGCAGGGCCTGCTGACAAGCCGGGCGTACCGCGAGTCGGTGGAGCGCTCCATCCTGGTGGGACCGCTGTTCGATCCATCGTCGGCGCAACCGCTCGGGCCGCGGGGAGTGCTGCTCTACGACCGCATCTCCGGGGTCGGGGACCCGGCGGCCGCAAGGGCCCTGGAGGAGGTCGAGAGGGAGCACGGGGTGCGCCTGGTGTACGGGCGGCGGCCGCTCGCTCCCGGGGTTGCGGTTGAGGTGGTTCTGGTCGACGTGACCACCCCGCCAGAGAGGTTGGGGGGATTCAAGCACGAGCTCTTCAGGCGCTTCGGGCTGACCTCGGACCGCTACGAGGCCGATCCGGAATACGAGCAGTACGTGCGCCTTGCCGGCCCGGCGTTCGACGCGGTTTCCCGCCTGGTTCGGGCGCCGACCCCGTGTAGTGTGGTGGCGCACGAATTCATGGGCCTGCCCACTGCATTCAAGTCGATTCTTTCCGCCGACCCCCGCTTCACCACTCTTTTCCACGCCCACGAGGTGGCGACGGTGCGCCGGATTATCGAGGGGTCACCCGGGCAGGACGTGATGTTCTACAACGCCCTCGCCGCGGCCTCGGAAACCGGTGCCGGACTCGAGGAGGTCTTCGGCAGCCAGGACGGCTACTTCAAGCACGCCCTGGTGCGCCGCGCCTGGCGCTGCGACAGGGTCCTGGCGGTGGGGGATCTGGTGATGCGTGAGCTCGCTTTCCTCGGCGGCGAGTTCCGCTCCGGCCCGCCCGCGCTGGTGTACAACGGCGTCGAGGCCGAGGAGATCTCCCCCGGGGACCGGAAGTCGGCGCGGGCGGCGCTCGCCCGGTTCGCGGAGCGGCTTCTCGGTTTCCGGCCCGACTACGTCCTCACCCACGTTTCGAGACTGGTGCAGAGCAAGGGGCTGTGGCGGGACCTGCTGGTCTGCCGGGCCCTCGACGACCTTCTGGTCCGGCGCGGCCGCAGCGCCGTGCTGGTCGTGCTGGCGACCGCGGCCGGCCGCCGGGAGCCGGAGGCCGTGAGGCGCATGGCCGCGGGGTACGGATGGCCCCTCGTTCACCGCGAGGGGTTTCCCGACCTCGCCGGCGGCGAAGAGGATTTCGACCGCCAGGTGCGCCGTTTCAACGCCCGCTCGCGCGCCGTCAAGGTGGTGTTCGTCAACCAGTTCGGTATCGCTCCGGACGCCTGGGGCGGGGGCATGCCGGGCATCGGTTTCTCCGACCTTCGGCACGGAAGCGACGCCGAGTTCGGGCAGTCGATCTACGAGCCGTTCGGGATAGCCCAGATCGAGCCGATCGGCTTCGGGAGCACAAGCGTCGTCAGCGATGTCTGCGGCTGCCTGGGGTTTCTGCGGGCCAGCGCCGGCGATGGCGGGGCCGGAAGGGGGTACATCCGCGCCGACTACACCCGCCTGGACCGGAAACCCTCCCTCGCCGACGCCCTGGAGATCGGAGCAGAGGCCCGGCGCCGGGCAGAGGCGGTTCGCAGCCGCCAGGCCGCCCGGCAGCTCGCCGACCTGCTTCAGGGGGCGGAGGGCAGGCTCGCGGAAAACCTGCGCAGGGGGTACGAGATCGCCTCGCGGATGAGCTGGGAAAGGGTGGCCGGAGAGTACTTCCTGCCGGTCCTGCGGAAACTCGAGCGGTAGTTCCGCCTTTCCATCCGGACCTCACCCGGTTTCCTCGCAGGCCCCGGGTGTCCCCGGAGGCAAGACCTGGTCGATCGGGACTCGCTCTGTTGCGTGAGCTGCGGTTTCGCCGCCGGAACCCGGGGACCGGACCCTGGCCCGCTGCCGGAGCGGCCGGAATGTTATATTCACGGCAGCGACCAACGGGTGTTCGATCTTCCCGAATGGGTTCCCTCTGACTCGATCCTTGCCCGGGCCCCGATGCTCTCAGGCACTGCGGCAACTTGCTGGAAATCATGATTTTCGGTTCTGCCAAAAAGCCCCCCCGCACGTACCTCGCTCCCAGGTCCCGGCGATTCGGATTGCCCGGGGCCGCGGCCGGCGCGGCCCTGGCCGGGGTCGCGGTCCTGGGCTGGTGCGGGTGCGGCTTCTTCGCAGGGAAACCCCGAGTGGAAGAGGTGGGGGAGGTTCTGGGGAACATGGTGTCGGGGATGGCGGCCGCGCTGCCGGCGGACTCGCGGGTGGCCCTGGTCGGCTTTCGCGACGCCGACGGCAAGCGCACCCTGCGCACCGAGACCCTCGACGAGGCCCTGGTGTCGGCGGCCCTGTCCCTCGACATGCCGGTCGCCCCGGACGTGGGACTCCTCGAAGAGCTGAGGGGGGAGCCCGCCTTGCGCTGGTCGATGGAATCTCTCCTGCCCCGCAACTGGGAGGAGCTGGATGCCCCGAGGCTGCTCGGGGGACAGGTGCGCTACGAACCCCCCTGGGCGTACCTGCGCCTGGTGCTCGTCGACCGCACCGACGGCACCGTTCTGCGCAGCGTCGGGGGCCGGGTGTCGGAAGGAGAGCTGGACCGCCGCGGGGGCGCCCTGGCGGCGCTGCGGGGAAGCGACGGCGAGGCAGAGGTATCCGACTTCGCCGCCGACGTCGATCTCCACCTGCTGGTGCGGCGTGTCGAGGGAGAGTTCCCGCAGCTGGTGGAATTGAGCGAGGGTGCGGTCTTGCGCGGCGGCGACCAGTTGCAGTTGCGGTTCCGGGTCAGCAGGACCTGCGCTGTCTGGGCTTTCCTGCAGCTCTCGAGCGGAGAGCGGCAGGGGATCTTCTCCGGGGACCGCGTGTACGGTGCCCGCCTGCAGTACGGTCCCGGCGAAGAGGAATGGATCGACCTCGGGGGGAACGAGGTGTACACCCTCTATTTCGCGGTTGCCGAGGACCTGGAGAGTGAGCGCCGCGAAGACCTCTTCGAGGAGATCGCCGAGCTCGTGAAAAACGGCCAGCTCAACCGCTTCCAGGGCATCGACCAGGTCGATGTCATGCTCGCGGATTTCCTGCGCAACCAGCTCGAAGGTTCGCCCCCGGTAGAGGTGCTGCGCGCCGGAGAGATCGAAAGCGGCCGCTCCGAGATATTCACCATAAAAGGGGAGACCTTCGAGAGCCTGCCGGAGATCCATTACGCGGCCCCGGTTCTGGTGCGCGCCGTCTCCTTCGAGGTTCAACCCAACTGACGTGATCTACTTCGACCACAACGCCACCACCCCGGTGCGGCCGGAGGTGCTCGAAGCGATGATGCCCCACCTCGGCGGGCTGGCGGGGAATCCCTCGAGCCTGCACGCGGCCGGGCGCCGGGCGAGGTCGGACGTCGACAGGGCCCGCGAGCAGGTTGCCGCCGCCCTCGGCTGCGCCCCCGGCGAGGTCTGCTTCACGAGCGGGGGCACCGAGTCGGACAACTGGGCGATAAAGGGGGTGGTCTCGGCAGCCGCTTCGGGGAGCCGGCGCCGCCGCATCGTCACTTCCTCCATCGAGCACCACGCGGTATGGCACGCCTGCGAGCACCTGCAGGAGCTCGGCGTCGAGGTCGCCTACGCCCCGGTCGACGCCGAGGGCACCGTGCTTCCGGAGGCGGTCGGTGAGCTGATTGACGAGGCGACCCTGCTGGTCTCGGTCATGCACGCCAACAACGAGACCGGGCGCCTGCAGCCGGTCGCCGAAATCGCCGCAGCTGCCAGGGAGCGGGGCAGCCTCTTCCACTGCGACGCGGTGCAGTCGTTCGGCAAGCTGCCGTGGCGGGCAACCGACCTCGGAGCGGACCTGGTTTCGGTCTCGGCCCACAAGATCAACGGCCCCAAGGGGGTGGGTGCGCTCTACGTGCGCCCGGGGACCCCGCTGCACCCGCTCGCCCACGGCGGCGGCCACGAGGGGGGCCTCCGCGCCGGAACGGAAAACGTCCCCGGGATCGTCGGTTTGGGGGCGGCCGCTGCCCTCGCCCTTGAGGAACTGCAGGGGCCCGGCGAAACCCCGGCCCGGCGGGTCGGCAGGCTGCGCGACCAGCTTGAAGCCGGCATTCTCGCGAGCCTGGATGCGGTCGAGATCAACGGCAGGAGCGCCGGGGCATCCGCTGCCGGCGGGGACCCCGGCCGCCTGCCCGGGACCTGCAACGCCGCCTTCCGCGGCGTCGAGGCGGAGGCGGTAATCCTCGGCCTCGACCTCGAGGGAATCGCGGTTGCCAGCGGCTCGGCATGCACCTCCGGAGCGCCCGAGCCCTCGCACGTCCTGCTCGCCATGGGGCTGGAGCCGCGCCTCGCCTCCTCTTCGGTGCGCTTCAGCCTGGGATGGGGCAACACCGAGGCCGAGGTGGCGCGCTGTCTCGAGCTGCTCCCCGGGATCGTCGGCCGCCTGCGCGAGCTGTCGACCGAGCCGGTTTCCTGACAGCCCGTTGACGAGCCCATCCGGGCTGCGGACCGGCCCTGGCGCTCGCTGAGCAACTCATCGACGGGCTGCGTGGCTCAACCTCGCCGGAACGTCGTGCCTTCGGATTCGTCATGGCGCCGTATCATGAGCAGGTCTCCGTCGATCAGGTAAGTGGGTCTGTCGACCGAGATGACCCGGATGTTCCGGCCCTCGCGGACCCAGGTGCCCTCTTCCAGGGCATCGCCCCAGAGGTAGTAGCCCTCTGAGTCGAACCGCAGCACGAGGCCGAACTCGTCCAGCCAGTCGGTGCCCTCCAGTTCCTGTCCCACTCCGGTGAAGACGCAATCGGCCATCCGCGAACACCCTCGCTGCACTGCCTCGAAGTGGAGGGAGTCTCCAGTTATCACCGGCTTGTACGTCCCTTCGCAGCGCAGCGTCAATATTCCGTTCGCAGCCTGCCACGAGCCGTCCGCTGTATCGCCGCCGGCAACCCTGCGAAAGGTACCGTCGGTGCGGAAGACGATATGGTTCCCCGAATCCCGGGAGTCGATCCAGGTACCGGGCAACGTGGCGCCGGGAGGGCGGACCGGGCTCCCGCCTCCGTCGGCACACCCGAGTGCCAGCAGGATCAGCGGTGCAAGAACTCCCTTCAGGTCCCTGTTCATGGAAGTTATCGTTCCCATGCGCCTGTTCCGCGTCGGCAGTCGTTTAGCGACCCTGCCGCCGCCGGTTGAAGCCGCCCGCATACCCCTCCTGCAAGAGACTCAGTTTTCGGCGATCACCTCGGCGATCGCCCGGCACAGCCTGTCGATGTTCCCCGACGTGATTCCGGCGACGTTGATGCGCCCGGAGTCGACGATGTAGATCGAGTGCCTTTCCCGCAGGCGGGCTACCTGTCCGGGGTCCAGTCCGGAAAAGGAGAACATCCCCCGCTGCCGCTCGATGAAGCTGAAGTCCCGGTCCACACCCCGGTCCTCGAGGGTCTCCACGAACAGTCGGCGAACCCCGTTGATGCGGTCGCGCATCTCCCCGAGCTCGCGGTCCCAGTCCGACCGCAGCCGCTCGTCCTGCAGGACCTCGGTAACGATGGCCGATCCGTGGGCCGGGGGGTTGGAGAAGTTGCTGCGGGCGCAGGTCTTGAGATGGCTGAGCACGGCCGCGCCCTGCTCCGGGGAGCGGCACACCGCGGTCAGCGAGCCGACCCGCTCCCGGTAGAGGCCGAAGTTCTTCGAGAAGGAGTTGGCGACCAGGAGCTCGCCGCAACAGGCGGTCAGCTCGCGCAGCCCGGCGGCGTCCTCCTCGATCCCGGCGCCCAGCCCCTGGTAGGCGAAATCGACCAGCGGGACGGCGCCGCGGGAGGCGAGGATTCCCCCGATCCGCCGCCACTGCTCCGGAGTCGGGTCGACCCCGGTCGGGTTGTGGCAGCAGCCGTGCAGCAGAACCGCGTCCCCCGCCGGCACCGATTCCAGTGAAGCGCAGAAGGCATCGAAGTCGAGGCCGTTGGCGTCGGAGTCGAAGTAGGGGCAGGTGGCGGTCCCCAGGCCCGCGGCGGCGAACACCTGGGAGTGGTTTGCCCACGTCGGCTCGCTGAGCCAGACGCCGGCGCCGGGGAACAGGCGCTTGAGGAAATCGCCGGCCAGGCGCAGGGCCCCGGTGCCGCCGGGAGCCTGCACCGTCACCGCGGCGGCGCCGTACCGATCGGCCAGTTCCGGCCCGAACAGCAGTTTCCGCACCTCGCGGCCGAAGTCCGCGGTGCCGTCGATCGGCAGGTAGTTCTTCGTCGACTGGGCGGCCAGCAGACGGGTTTCCGCCTCCTTTACCGCGGCGAATACCGGGGTCTCCCCCCGGTCGTCGCAGTACACGCCGACCCCGAGGTTTATCTTGCCGGGGGCCGGGTCTTCCCTGAAGGCCGCGGTCAGACCCAGGATCGGGTCGGCCGGGGCCTGATCGAGGTGTTCAAACATCGCTCTCCGTCTCTTTCCTTTCGGTTCGATTGCCGCCGCGCCGGCGGACGTACCTCGCGAAGCGCAGCCCTTCCTCTTCCCGGCTCTCTTCCAGGAGCCATTCCCGCTCGTCCCATAACGGAAAATGCACGTCCCCAGCGACGCGGTCGGGAACATGGGTGATCAGCATCTCGTCCGCCGCCGACATCGCCTCGCGGAAGACGCCCTCTCCTCCCAGAACGAACATGCGCCCGGCCCCCATCCCCTCGCAGCGCCGCCGCGCTTCTTCGAAGCTGGCGCAGACGATCACTCCGGCAGCGACCTCGTAGTCGGCCTGTCCGGTGAGGACGAGGTTCGGCCGCCCGGGAAGCGGCCGGCGGGGGAGGGATTCCCAGGTCTTCCGCCCCATCACGCAGGGGTGGCCGGTGGTCGTCTGTCTGACGTAGCGCATATCGGCCGGGTAATGCCAGGGTATGGCGCCTCCCCTGCCGATGACGCGGTCCGGAGAGACCGCCGCCATAAGGACGATCTTCATCCCGCATCCGCCTTTTTGAAAACGATGTCGGCAAACCTCGTCCCCGGCGCCTTCTTTTCGTAGCGGACCCTGAGGAAGTCGAACACCCGGAAGCCGCGGGCCCCCATGGCGGCGACGAACTCCTCGAACCGGTACCCCTCCTCGAAGCGTTCGGCGACCGAGACCTCGGCGATGACGACCTCGGTCCGTCGCAGCAGCTCCTGAGCCCCTTCGACCACTTCGAGCTCGTGTCCCTCGGTGTCGATCTTGAGGAGGAAGGGGGGCTCGAGGTCCGGGTGTTCCCGCAGGATCCGGTCCAGCGTCGTCATCTCGACGGTGCGGGCCGCCAGCGAACCCCCCGGCGACCCCGGGCCGGTGCGGCGCCCGAAAGAGGACTTGTGCGGATCGCCCGTGTCGACGGCGATTTCCGCCTGTCCGCAGCGGCTGCCGACCGCCTTGTCGATGATCCGGCAGTCGTACTTCCCGGAGATCCGCTCGAGGGCCTGGCGGTACTCGGCCAGCGGCTCGATCAACAGCACCCTCGCTTCGGGGAAGGCGCGGTACAGCTCGTCGGTGCCGCGTCCGACGCCGACGTCGAAGACGGTGGCGGGGCGGCAGATCCGCGCCAGGTACGAGGCGCGGAAACCGCGCACCAACCCGTTCCTGCGGAAGCGGTCGGGGAGGCGGGCGAGGAAGGGGGGAATCGGTTTCAAGTCGGTCCCGGCGGGAAGGGGGATTCACCTGGGGCGGGGGGCGTCACTGCGGGCGGAAGAACTCCGCGAGCTCCGGCTTCCCGGAGCGGCGCGCTTCCTCCGAGGGGCCCGAGAACAGCACCTCCCCACCGGCGAGCATCAGCAGGCGGCCCCCGAGTCTGTCGATGCTGAGCAGCTCGTGGGTGACGACGACGAGGGTTACGCCGAGGCTGCGGTTGACGGTCAGCAGCAGGCGGTCGACCTCGGCCGCGGTCACCGGATCGAGCCCGGCCCCCGGCTCGTCGCAGAACAGGATGTCCGGTTCCAGGGCCATGGCGCGGGCCAGGGCGGCGCGCTTGCGCATGCCGCCGGAAAGCTCGTTCGGGTAGCGGTCGACCGCCTGCCCGATGCCGACCAGATGCAGCCGCGTCGAAACCACCTCGCGCACCAGGCCCGGGTCGAGGTCGGTGTGCATCTCCAGGGGCAGGGCGACGTTCTCGCCGATCGTCAGCGAGTTGAGCAGGGCCCCGTACTGGAACATCACCCCGATCCGCTTCTTGAGCGCATCCTGCCGGGATTCCTCCAGGGAGCGCAGCTCCGATCCCAGCAGGCGCACCTCCCCCGAGCTCGGTTCCACCAGGCCGATGGCTGCCTTGAGCAGGGTGCTCTTGCCGCAGCCGCTGCCGCCGACGATGACGGCGACGTCTCCCTGCTCGACGCGCAGGCTGATGTCGCGCAGCACGAGGAAGTCGCCGTAGGCCACGCGCAGCCGCGTTATGTCGATCGCCGGGACCGCCGCAGAATCCGCCGCCATCGCCGTCACCCCATGTAGAAGATCAGACCCCAGGCGAGGTCGAGGACGATGATGCCGAAGATCGAGCTGACCACCGACGAGGTCGTGGAGACGCCGACCCCGGTAGTTCCCCCGCTGGAGGTGAGGCCGCGGTGGACGCCGATCACGGTGATGATCCAGGCGAAGGAGACGCTCTTGACCAGGCCGGTGAGGATGTCCTTGAGCTGCAGGGCGTCGGCGATGCGGGCGACGAAGGTAGCCGCGGCGATGTCGAGGGAGAGGACCCCGGTGAGGGTGCCCCCGAGAAGGCCGAAGAAGACCGCCATCACCGTCAGCAGGGGAACCGTGGCCAGCATCGCCCACATCTTGGGAACGGCGACCATGCGCAGCGGGTCGAGAGCCATGGTGCGCAGGGCGTCGATCTCCTCGGTGAACTTCATGGTGGCGATCTCGGCGGCGATCGCCGAGCCGCTGCGCCCGGCGACGATGATCGCCGTCATCAGCGGCCCGAGCTCGCGGCTGATGCCGATGGCGAGCAGGTCGGCGACGAAGATGTTGGCCCCGAACTGCCGCAGCTGTGCGGCGGCCTGAAGCGTCGATACGCCTCCGATGAGGAACAGGATGAGGGCGACGATGGGCAGGCCCCGGGAGCCGACCGCGACCGCCTGGTCGACGAAGGCGCCGCGGCGGATGCCGAACCTCCGGAAGATCGCCGCGGCCGCCGACCAGGTGAGGTCGGAGCCGAGATAGAGGAAATCCGCGGCGCGGTCGACGAACTCCTCGGCGGCGTCTCCGCAGCGCTGGCGGAGTTCAGGACGGGCTGGCGCTTCGCTGGCGGCGGCCTGCGGAGGCCGCACGAAGTCGAAGAACGGTTGCAGATCGTCGGGCAGGGGACCGACCACCAGCTCCTTGCCGGCGGCCCCGGCGGCGCCCGGGAGGCCGCGCAGGAAGACGACGCCGGCGGTGTCGATCTCGCTCACGGCGGCGACGTCGGCCGACAGGCGGGTGCGCGGATGGCCGTCGATCAGCCGCCGGCAGCGGCCTTCGAGGCCGGGCAGGGTCTCCAGGGTCAGGGGGCCGGTGAGGCGGATCCCCTCGTCGACGTTTGCGACCTCGCTCATGGTCGAGAGGTCAGATGAAACGGGAGAACCGCAGCAGGATCTGCTCCCGTCCCTGCAGCCGCTTCAGTGTCTCCTCGCGCTCGAGATCGGCCACCAGGTCGAGGTTGATGAAGCTTGTGAGAAAGATGCGCAGGCGGTTCTGCCAGCTGAACACCCAGTCGTCCCTGTTCCTGCCCGGGATGAGGATGTCGAATTCCGAGTCGAAGTTGATCGATTTGGCCAGGCGCGCGTCGGTGATGAACACCGCCTCGAAACCGGTGCTGAAGGCGTTCTGGAGTTCGGTCGCGGAGCGCTCGGTCGAGGCGAGCTCGAACGAGTCGGAGACGTAGGTCTGCCGCGCTCCGAAGCCGAGGCGGACGTCGGCGTTGAGGGCGAACGAGCGCACGAGCTGGGAGTTGATCCCGATACCCTGGCGAAGACGAAGGGGGAAGAACGCGGGGGACAGGGTCACCTCGGCCGGGTTGGGGATTATGCTCAGGGTGTCGCCCGCTGCGCCGTACTTGATGAAGTCCCCCTCGAGGGGACGATCGAACGACACGTCGTCGGAGAACAGCTTGGTGTTTAGCACCCCCCGCAGGTAGGGCCCGAAGGCGGTCGACACGCGGTAGATGTAGGTGCCCCGCAGCTCGAGCTTGTCGATGGACTTGTGGAAGCCATTGTCCCCCTCCTGGGTGGCCCCCTCCTCGAAGATCAGGCGCAGGTTTGCGAAGTGCCGGTCGGTGCTGTAGCGGGTCCGGTTGAAGACCTGCAGCGACAGCGAGGTGCTCGCCATGTCCTCGCCTGCGGTGTTCTGGGAGGTGTGGAACAGGGTCGAACCGCTGAGCTCGGTCTGCGAGGTGACGTTCCTGGCGATGCGGGCGGTCCCGTACGGCAGCACCGGGCGCGCGTAGAAGCCGATGTAGTTGCCGGCGTCGTCGTCATAAACGAGGTCGCGCTGCACCAGCTTCCCCGGTTCGAGACGGACGCTGAACTTGCGGATGGTCGAGAACGACTCGCCGACCTTGACCACGTGGTAGACGCCGGGCTTGAGGATCCAGGTGCGTACCTTTTCCCCGCGCTCTTCCTCGATTCCGAGTCCCTGGCCGAAGTTCTCCTGGGTCTGCTCCTGGTAGAGTTCGTACGATTCGCTGACCGGGGTGCGGGTCTGGTCGATGACGTCGATAACCAGGGCGGACCAGTCCGGTTTGAGCAGGGTGCTGCTCCCCTCCAATATTTCCACCGTCTTCCTGATCATCTGCGAGATCGCCCCGGAACCGATGCGCACCCGGTAGCTTCCGGGGGGCAGGAGCACGCCGCTTCCGGGACTGGCGGACCCGATGTGTTCACCCCCTTTCCTGTAGATCTGGTAGCTGGGCTCGTTGCCGTGGGGGACGCTCATCATCGGCACGAACAGCATCCCCTTCCCCTTGGGGATCAGCTGCGGATCCTCGGCCAGCTGCACGCGTGCGGGAGGCGCCGACCAGGTGCTCTCGTCGGCGGTCGCGACGCCGACCGCCAGGACCGCGAGGAAGAGGAGGCCGACGCCCGAGGGGGCGGAACGCCACCGGCGCATGCTACAGCCCCTTTCCGGGGATGATGTCGTAGTCGGGATTCGGGGCCTCCCGGGTGGTGTCGCTGACCGCGGTGTCGGCGGGCGCCGCAGCGCGGCCGTTCGGAACGTCGAGAATGTGCTGGTACGGCCGGTTCTCGCGCTGCAGCTTGCGGATGAGGAACATGTGGTCCATGTCGCGGACCACCCGGTACATGAAGCGCCTGAGCAGCTCGTTGAAGGCCGACACGGTGTGCACGAAATCCCGGTGGTACACGCGCTCCGCCTCGTCGTCGAAGTCCCACCTCTTGACGACCTCGTTCCTGCCGTCGACAAGCTGCACCGACAGCCTGAAGTTGGCGTACCACTGGTCGCCGCTGTCGAGCCGTTCCAGCGACTTGACGGTGCCGGTGATCCTGTATTCGGGGATGACGTCGACGAAGTCCTGGCGGATGTCGGTGAACAGGCGGGCTTCTTTCAGGTAGCCCTCGACCGCGTCGGTGATCATCTCGCTCGGCCGCACCGCCCAGGAGTGGTAGTCCATGTCGCGGACCTCCTCGGCGGACTTTCTGAGGATGATCCGGTTGCGGTCGTACAGCCTGGAGACGTCGAACTTGCCGACCTCCACGTGCAGGGCGTAGGGGCGCTCCGAGTTCGGCAGGTTAAGCTCCAGCTGCCCGGACTCGATGATGAACTTGCGGTTCTCGCGGATCTCCGCCTTGCCCCCGATCAGGCTCGTGCAGGAAGCGCAGGCGGCGAGGAAGGGGATCGCTGCTCCTCGCAGGAACCGCGCGCTGACAGGGATGGATGAAGGCATCGGCACGGAGCTAGCGGTCGGCGCGGCCGCGGATGAGAATGGAGGGGTTCTCCTTGATCAGCTCGGTCATCTGGCGGACGTTGAGCATCGTTTCCTGGAGGTCCTGCATCGAGTCGAGGAAGTTCCGGCGGCCCTGCATCACGGTGCGGTCGAGGCGCATGAAGGTGGTGTCGATGTTGCCGGCCATGCGCGAGAGGTTGGCGAGCAGCTGCGGAACCGGGCCCTCCATCTGAAGCTGCAGGTGGCGGCTGGTGCTGCGCAGGTCGGAGAGGGTGCCGCGCAGCTCGCCGTCGGTGAGCAGGGCGTTCACCGAATCCATGGTCGCGTGCAGGGAGGCCGCCGCCCCGGCGAGGGAACTGGTCATTGCCGCGAGGTTGCGAAAGCTTTCATCGATCTGCCGGCGGTTGTCGTTCATCAGATCGTTGGCGCTGGCGGTGAACTCGCTGCCCGAGGCGAGCATGCTGTTGAGCTGAGCGCTGTTTTCCCGGTCGGTCATCTCCGTCAGGTTCTCGAGCAGAAGCTCCATCTTGTCGGTCAGCTCCTGGGCGCGGTCTCCCATTTCAGACAGGAAGGTCGGGCTCGAGGGGATGCGCGAGCCCGGGGGCAGGACCGGCGAATCCGGGGATCCGGCCACGAGCTCGACGTGCTTCAACCCGGTGAGGCCGGCGCTGTGCAGACGCGCCCGCGTGTCTTCGCGGATGACGTTGGGGACCCTGTCTCCCTCGATGGAGATCTCGACGACGATGACCGAGTGGTCGTCAGGGGAGATCGAGGTGTTCTCGACCCGCCCGGCATCGATTCCGAGGTACTTGACCTTGTCCCCGCCGCGCAGCCCCCCGATCGAGTCGGGGAACTCGACGAAATAGGTCTGGCGCGGCGTGAGGAGGCTTTTTCCCGCTACGTAGAACAGGAACAGCAGGAGCACGCCCCCGGCGGCAAGCACGAAGACGGCTAGGCGGATTTTCTGTGCCCGGGATGCCATTGGGCGCAACAGCTTTCAAGGGGGGTGGGCTCGGTGCCCGGCGCTGCAGTGGGGGGACTTCTAATTTGGCGACAATGGCGGCTGCGGGCAAGAATGGTCGCCGGTGCATGCATGCCGGTCCCGCTCCTTTTCGGCGGCGTCGGTGCGGTCACGGACACCTCCTCTCGGTTGGGCCCTCCGGAACGATGGCGCGAAGCGAGCCGGCGGCGGTGCGCAGGGTAACCGGCGTACTCCCCAGGGGTTCGCCGTCGGCGTAGAGCGGCCGGGACCCGCCCCCGGTCTCGATCTCGAGGAAGGAGGAGCGCTCGATGCGCACCGCGGGATGCCGGGTGTGCCCCCCCCGGAAAAGGCGGGGGAGCATCGCCGCCACCGTTCTCCTGGCGACCGACCCGACGATGACGACGTCGAACTTCCCGTCCGCCGGATCGGCGTGCGGCGCGATTCGCATGCCGCCGCCGTAGCTCCGCGTAACCGCGGCGGCGACGAGCAGCACCTCGGCCTCCAGGCGGCCGAAATCCCCGGTCGCCGAAACCTTGGCGGGCTCGAAGCGGAACAGGTGGCGGAGCCCCGCCCAGAGATAACCCGCGGTTCCCGGCAAGCGTCGTCCCTCGCGCATCATCTCGCTGACTTCGGCGTCGAATCCGCAGGCGGCGACGGTGCAGAAGTAGCGGTCGCCGCAGGCCCCGAGGTCGACGCGGACCTCGCGCCCCTCGACCAGGTTGCGCAGCGCCTGGCGAGGCCGCCTCGGTATCCCCAGGGCGCGCGCGAAGTCGTTGGCGGTACCGCAGGGCAGCAGCCCGACCGCGGCCCCCGAGCCGGCGACCGCGGGCAGGATCTCGTTGAGGGTTCCGTCGCCTCCGCACACGACGATGCGGCAGGCCCCTTCGGCGATCGCTTTGCCGGCGAGCTCGCAGGCGTGGCCCCGGCTCTCCGAAACCAGCAGCTCGGTCTGGATTCCCCGCTCCTCGAGGAATTGCGAAGCCGCCGCCGCCAGGCGGGTGGCGCGGCCACGGGCCGCTGCCGGATTGGCGATGACGGTCCAGCGTTCCCCTCCTGTCGGATCCTTTTTCATCCCCTCTGCTGCTCTACCCCGGCGGCGGTGCTGCCTCCGCTCAAATTGCTGACACCACGGGGCGGCGTATCTTCAATGAGTTTTCCCGGACAAGGAATGCAAGTGGCGAAACGTCGCGAAGACAGGACCGGCAACGGCGGCGGGGGCCCGGCACGGCTCGACGAGCCGCGCCTGGAGGCGCTGAGGAAGCAGCTCAGGCACCCGTACATTACCGGACAGGGGCTCGAGCCGCCGCAAGGCCCGGAAGGGGAACAGGCCGGACCGGAAGAAAGCGAACAGGACCCGGCGGCATCAGGCCGTTTTCCCGCCGACTTTCCCGACTCCACCAACCAGTAATCGTTCCCGCAATTGTCTCCCCCCGTAAATGAATCACCAGGATTTCCCGGCCGAGGCGCCCGCCTCGCAAGGCCTCCGCGTCTGTTCGGCGAACACTGGCAACGCCGCGAGATAGCGTAACAGGTCACGAGATGATCCGCGAATATTTCACCGGCCGCAGTCTGCTGATCACAGGGGGCACCGGTTTCCTCGGCCAGGCCCTGATCGCGAAGATCCTTCGCGACCTGCCGGGGGTGGAGCGGATCTACGCCTTCGCCCGGCCGGGACGCGGCCCCAACCGCCAGGTTCTATCCGCCGAAGAGCGGGTGGAGCGGATGCTGGCGGAGGACTCGGTCTTCCGCCGCCACCGCGACCGCGATCCTGACGGCTTCGCGCGCCGCGCCGCCAGGGTGGTCGCCGTCCCCTGGGACACGGACAAGCCGGACTTCGGGGTCGAACCGGCGATGCTCGACCGCCTGCGCGATGAGATCGACACCGTCATCAACAGCGCCGCGACCGTGGTCTTCGACGAGCCCCTCGACGACTCGATCCGCCTCAACACCCACGGCCCGGTCGCCCTCATGAAGTTCGCCTCGGGCTGCCGCAAGCGGGTCGACTTCGTCCACGTCTCCACGGCGTACGTCAACGGGCGCCTCACCGGGGAAATACCTGAGCAGCTCCTGCCCCCTGACCGGAACATCCGCCAGCTGGCGAATCCGGGTGCGGCGTCGGCGCGGTTCGATCCCGAGCGCGAAATCGCCGACTGCGAGGCGTTCTGCAGGGGGGTGTACGAGGAGGGCCGGGGAGAGGCGCGCCGGCGCGAGTTCGAGCGCGCCATCCTGCGGCAGCACCGCAGCAGGCCGCTGTCGAAGAGCCGGCTCGGGAAGCTCACCGAGGACCGCACCAGGAACTGGATCGAGCGCCGCCTCGTCGACGAGGGGATGCGGCGGGCCAGGAAGAACGGCTGGAACGACGTCTACACCTTCACCAAGGCGATGGGGGAGCAGCTGCTGGTCGGGAACCGCGACGGCCAGGCGCTCGTCATCGTGCGGCCGAGCATCATCGAGAGCTCTCTCGAGGATCCCGAGCCGGGGTGGATCACCGGTCTCAAGGTGATGGATCCCCTGGTGGCGGCGTACGGGAAGGGAATGCTGCCCGATTTCCCGGCGCGGCCGGATCTCGCCCTCGACATCGTCCCGGTCGACGTCGTCGTCAACACAACCCTGGCCGCCGCGACCCGGGCCTCCCCCGGAGAGGTGCAGGTCTACCACGCGGCAACGGCGAGCCGCAACCCGGTGCGGATTTCCCAGCTCTACGAAAGCCTGGTGGCCTACTTCGGCGCCAACCCGCTCCTCGGGCGCGACGGCCGCGCCCCGGACCTGGCGAAGTGGACCTACCCGGGCATCCGCTCCTTCCGGCTGAAGTTCCGGCTCAAGTACTCGCTGCCGCTGACGCTCCACTCCTGGCTCCTGAAGCGCCTGCCATCCGGATGGAACTGGGCATCTCCGCAGAAACGCCGGCTCCTGTCGACGATGAAGATCCGGCTGCAGAGGGTGCTGTACTACGCCGACATCTACCATCCGTACACCCACCTGGAGTGCAGCTTTTCCACCGACCGCGCCCGCGCCCTCCACGCCAGTCTCCCGGCAGGCGAACGGCAGGTTTTCAACATGGACGTCGAGCGCATCGACTGGGATCGCTACATCGGCGACGTCCATCTGCCCGGGCTCAGGCGGCACGTCCTGGGGGACGCCGGGGAGGAGGAGATCTTCCGCGAGCCCCCCGCGGAGGTAGGCTCGGAAGAGGAGCGCTGGCAGCAGGAGGAGGAGCTGCAGACGATCCCCGATCTGCTGCGCTGGTCCTGCGCCCGCTACGGGGAGATCACGGCGCTGCAGATGAAGCGGGGCGATTCCTGGGTGAGAGTGTCCTACGGAGAGCTGTTGGCGCGCGCCGAAGCCCGGGCGGACCTGTGGCAGCGCTGCGGGCTCGAGGCCGGGGACCGGGTGCTGCTGTACGGGGGAAACAGCCCCGAGTGGGTGATCGCCTACATGGGGGCCTCGGTCGCCGGACTGGCGGTGGTTCCCGTCGACCCCCAGACCCCCCCGGGGGAGGTGTGGAAGCTGGCGGCGTTCACCAGGGCCCGTGGACTGGTCGCCTCGCGCGCCAGCTTCGAGACTCTCGGCTCCGAAAGAGCTGCCGCCGGGACCTCCGGGCGGCCGCTTGCCTTCTTCGATCTCGACGGCCGGATGTTCCCGCTGCCGGGAGGCGAAGCCGCAGCCGAGCCCCCTCCTCGTGAGCACCTCCAACCGCCTGGCGTCAGTCCCGGGATGGAGGCGTCGATCATCTTCACCGCCGGCACCGCGGTCGAGCCCAGGGGAGTTGTCCTCACGCATGGGAATTTCCTCTCGAACCTGCTCGCCATCGCCGAGGTTCAGCGCCTCGACCGGGGGGACCGCGTCCTCTCGCTGCTTCCCCTGCACCACGGCCTGGAGTTCACCGGCTCGCTGCTGATGTCGCTCCTGAGCGGGGCGACCGTCACCTACCTCGAGACCCTGAACAGCCGGGTGATCCTCGAGACCATGCGGGAGACCGGCACGAATGCGCTGTTGGCGGTGCCCCGGCTGCTGAAGATCCTCGCAGACCGCATCGAGCGCCTCGGCAGGCACGGGGAGGAGGAGCGCCACGCCCTCGACCGCGACAGCGCCGCCCCGATCTCCAGGCTCAAGCTCGTCGTCAGCGGCGGCGCCCCCCTGGCACCGGGGATCTTCGAGAGCTACCGCCGCATGGGGGTTACCGTGTACGAGGGGTACGGCCTCACGGAGACTTCCCCGATCGTCACCGTCAACCCTCCGGGAAAGGCCAGGCCGGGGTCGGTCGGAATCCCTCTGCCCGGCGTCGATCTGCGCATTGACGAGCCTGACCCCCGCGGCTGCGGCGAGATCCTCGTGCGTGGACCCAACGTCATGCCGGGGTACCTCGACAGCCCCGGACTGACCGCCGCGGTCCTGAGAAACGGCTGGCTCCACAGCGGGGACATCGGCTGGGTCGACGACGAGGGGTACCTGTTCATCACCGGCCGCTGCAAGGACCTGATCGTCACCGGCGCCGGCAAAAACGTCTACCCCGATGAAGTGGAAGGGCTGTACCGGGGTCTGCCGGAGGTGGCGGAGCTGAGCGTCGTCGGGGTGAGATCGCCGCGAACTCTGAGCGAGGAGGCTCACGGCGTGGCCGTGCTGGCCGAGGGAGCCGGGGATGCGGCGGCCGCCCGCGCGAGGGAGGCGGCGTACGGGATTTCGCGCAACCTTCCGACCTACCAGCGCATTCAGCGCCTGCACGTGCGCAGCGGGCCCCTTCCGCGCAACTGCGCCGGCGAGGTCGACCGGCCCCGGGTGCTGGCCGACCTGCAGCACGAGCTGCAGGGGGCCGAGGTCGAGATCGACGAGAGCCTGGCCCCCTGGGAGAGGTCGGTCTACGACCTGTTGAGCAGGATAACGGGACTGACGCCGGCCGAAGTTCTCGCCCACGGCGACGCCCCCCTCGACAGCCTGCTCGACTCGCTGATGTCGGTGGAGTTCGCCGGGATCGTCGGGGAAACTCTCGGCCGTCCGCTTTCCCGGGAGATCCTTCGCAGCCCGACGCTGCGCAGTCTCGTGGACAAACTGGAGCCCCTGTTCGTCGCCTCTGAAAAGAGGATCCCCTCTCCCGGGGACGGGGGCGGGTACTGGACACGTGCCCTGCGGGGACAGGACGGGAACAGGGGGCATCAGCTGCGGGCCGATGGGGGTTCCGGCATACTGCGGAAAACGTTCTGGACCGCCGGCGGGGGTTTGTACCGTCTCTATTTCTCGCTGAAGGCAAGGGGACTGGAGCACCTTCCCCCGGACCGCCCCTACGTGATCGCCGCCAACCACACGAGCCATCTCGACGCCCCGTCCATCCTGCTGGCGATAAGGCCCCGAATCGACCGGATCAGTCTCGCCGCGGCCAGGGACTACCTCTCGAGGTCCCCTTCGCTTAGCTGGTTCCTGCGAACCATGCTCGACGCCGTGCCCTTCGACCGGCAGGAGGAGTTTCTCGAAAGCCTGCTGGCACTGCGCCGCCTCATCGGGGTGCGGCGGCCGCTGCTGGTATTTCCCGAGGGAACCAGGTCCTCGAGCGGGGCTCTGCAACCGTTCAGGACAGGGGTGGGTCTGCTGGCGATCGAGCTCGACCTGCCGATCGTTCCCGTGCACGTCGCCGGGACCCGGGAGGCGCTGCCGAAAAACGGCCGCTTTCCCCGGCGCAACCGGGTGAGCCTGAACTTCGGCCCTCCGGTCGAGATGGCGCCGTACGCCGCGCGGCGCGAGCGCCTGGGAAACTACGAGGTCTACAGGGAGGTCACGGGGCAGGTGCGGCGCGAAATCGCCCGCCTCGCCGGGGACGGCGGGGAAGCCGGGTCCGCCGAGGCAACGAACTGATGTACCCCTACTGGCTGGAAATCGGCGGCTTCAGGCTGCCCACCTTCGGCCCCATGGTCGTGCTCGGGTTCCTCGCCGGCCATTTCTTCATCCAGAAGGAACTGCGCCGCAAGGGATTGGACCCCGAGCTGGCCTCCTCCATCCTCACTGCGGGGATCCTCGCCGGCCTCGCCGGGGCCAAGCTCTACTTCATCCTCTTCGAGCTTCCCCCGGGAGTCACCTGGAGCGAATCCCTCGGCGCCGTGTTCTCCGGAAGCGGCCTGACCTGGCACGGCGGGTTGTTCCTGGCGACGGCCGCGGTCGTCTGGCTGGTGCGCCGCCGCGGCGCGCCCCTGCCCGAGGTGGCCGACGCCGTCGGCATCGGCCTGGCGATCGGCTACGCCATAGGCAGAATCGGCTGCCAGCTGGCGGGCGACGGGGACTACGGCGTGCCGACCGACCTCCCCTGGGGCATGGCGTACCCGAAGGGAGTCGTCCCTACCCTCGAAAAAGTCCACCCCGCCCCGGTGTACGAAACCCTGATGGGACTGGCGATCTTCGGCATCCTCTGGTCGACCCGGAGGCGCCTTGCGGTTCCCGGGACTTCGTTTTCCCTCTACCTGGTTCTCAGCGGCTGCGCCCGCTTCGCAGTGGAGTTCATCCGCCTGAACCCGGTCGTGGCATGGGGCCTGACCGGGGCCCAGCTGATCAGCCTGGCCCTGGTGGCCGTGGGAATCGCCGGGGTCATCTACCTGCCCAGGTCCGGTCGGATGTCCGGGGATTCCGGAAGGCCCGGTGGCTGAGGCCGGTTCGGGAAGGCCCCCGCGCCGCCGGGACCGCCATCCGCGGGTGTCCGCCTTCAAGCAGGCCGCCGACTTCCGCGCTCACCTCGAAGCCATCGGGGCCTCGCTCCCCTGCGACGAAACTCCGCTGCAGGCGCCCGAATCGCCCTTGGCACAGCCGTGCGCCATCGGCGACAGGCGGGCGGGCAACCGCTTCGCCATCCAGCCGATGGAGGGGTGGGACGGGTCCGCTGACGGCATGCCCACCGACAACGTGCGCCGGCGCTGGCGAAACTTCGGGCGCAGCGGGGCCAAGCTGATCTGGGGGGGCGAGGCGTTCGCCGTCTGTCCGGAGGGGAGGGCAAACCCCAACCAGCTGATGGCCTGCGCCTCGACCCGGGACGGAGTGCGGGAGCTCAGGGAGATCCTGACCGCCGCCCACGGGGAACGCTTCGGCTCGGCCGACGACCTCGTGGCCGGCCTCCAGCTGACCCATTCCGGCCGCTTCTGCCGGCCCTTCCGCAAGGACCGGATGGAGCCCTGCATCGCCTACAGGCACCCGATTCTCGACCGCAGGTTCGGCCTCGACCCCGGCCACCCGCCGGTCACCGACGACTACCTGCAACAGCTGATCGAGCTCTACGTCGAGGCGGCCTGCATCGCCCGCGACGCCGGGTTTCACTTCGTCGACGTCAAGCACTGCCACGGCTATCTCGGCCACGAGCTGCTGAGCGCCCGCACCCGCCCCGGCAGGTTCGGCGGCTCTTTCGAGAACCGCACCCGCTTCTGCCGCGAGATCGTCGAGGGAATCCGGAGCGAGGCGCCGCAACTACAAGTGGGAGTGCGCCTCAGTTCCTATGACTTCGTGCCGTTCCGACCCGGTCCGGACGGGGAGGGAGGCAAACCCGGAACCGGCGTTCCCGAGTCCTTCGAAGCGCTTCTGCCCTACCAGTACGGGTTCGGGATCGACCCGGACGATCCGCTGGAAATCGACCTCGACGAGCCCCGCCGCTTCATCGCCGCCCTCGGGGAGTGGGGGGTCGACCTCGTCAACCTCACCTGCGGAAGCCCCTACTACAACCCCCACATCCAGCGCCCGGCGCTGTTTCCGCCGTCCGACGGGTACCAGCCGCCCGAGGACCCGCTCGCCGGGGTGGCGAGGCAGATCGCCGGGGCCGCCCGGCTGAAGAGCTCGTTCCCGGACCGGGTGTTCGTCGGATCGGGGTACAGCTACCTGCAGGAGTTCCTGCCCCACGTCGCCCAGGCCGCGGTGCGTTCGGGGGCGGTCGATTTCGTTGGCCTGGGCCGCATGGTGTTGTCGTACCCCGACCTGCCGCACGATCTGCTCTACGGCGGGGGAGAGCTGGCCCGCAAGCGGATCTGCCGCACCTTCAGCGATTGCACCACCGCCCCGCGCAACGGCATGGTCAGCGGCTGTTTCCCCCTCGACGATTACTACAGGAACTCGGAAGAGGCGCAGCGGCTGAAAGAGCTGAAAGCCCGGAGCTGACGGGTCTTCCGCCGTTCAGCCGAGGATTTCCGCCAGGGCGGGGGAGGCCTTGAGGCCGTGCCCCGACAGCACCGCGACGACGGTGGCGCCGGGGGGAGGAGGGGAATCGCTTTCGATAAGCTTCCGCAGCCCTTGCCGGACGACCGCGGAGGTCGGTTCGACGCAGAAACCGGCCCTGCCGAGGGCCTCCGCTCCGGCTGCGATCTCCTCCTCCCCTACGGCGACGGCCGTCCCCCCGGAGGCGCGGATCGCGTGCAGTACCTCGCGGTCCCGGACCGGAGCCGGCAGGGCGATTCCCTCCGCCAGGGTGGGCTGCGGGGCAAGCACCGGCTCCACATGCCCGGCGCCGCTGCGCACGGCCGCGCAGACCGCGGCGACGTTGGCCGCCTGCACCGCGACCAGCCGCGGCAGCCGCTTGACGACGCCGGCGGCGAGCAGGTCGGAAAAACCGTCGAACAGCCCAAGCAGGATGCTTCCGGCACCGACCGGGCAGAGGACGTAGTCGGGCGCCGACCAGCCGAGCTGTTCGGCGGTCTCGTACGCCATGGTGCGGATGCCCTCGAGGAAAAGGGGGTGCCAGAGGTGGGAGGCGTAGGCGCTGCCGGCGGCCTCCACGTGCTCGAGGAGCGCCTCGGTAGCCCGGGGCCGCGGCCCGGGCACGCGCACCAGCCCGGCCCCGTAAAGCAGGATCTGCGTCAGCTTTCCCGCCGAGGCGGACTGCGGGCAGAATACCTTCAGGCCGATACCGGCGCGGGCGCAGTACGCCGCCATCGAGGCCCCGGCGTTCCCCGACGAGTCCTCTACGGCTTCGGTCACGCCCGTCGATTTCAGGTAGCTGACCAGGGTGGCGGCGCCGCGGTCCTTGTAGGACCCTGTGGGAAGGGCGTACTCGCACTTGAACAGCACCCCCTCCCTCCCGAACTCCCGGGGGGCGGCCGCAACCAGGGGGGTCGGCTGCTCCCCGAGTGAGACCGCCTCCTCGAAAGCCGGAAGGGCCTCGCGGTAGCGCCACATGCCGGGCGGTCGCGCGGCGATCCCGGCGAGCGGGAAGGAGCGGTCCAGGGAAAAGGAGAGCGGCCCCCCGCACCCGGGGCAGCGGTGGAAGGGGGCTGCGAACCCGAAATCGGCTTCGCAGCCCCGGCAGAGGATGCTGCCCGTCCCCATCGCAGACGCTTCTGCAGGCCGCCGCCGGTCTTCCCGGCTGGCTAGCCCGTGACCGCCCCTTCGGAGGCGGACGAGACCAGCTTGGCGTACTTGGCCATGACGCCGGTCCGGTAGCGCGGCTCCGGCGCCTTCCAGTCCCGCAGGCGGGCGGCGATCCCGGCGTCGTCGAGGGCGGCGTCGAGGCGCTTGGCCTCGGTGTCGATGGTGATCTCGTCTCCGTCCCTGACCGCGGCCAGCGGGCCCCCGCGGGCCGCCTCGGGAGAGACGTGGCCGAGCATGAGGCCGCGGGTCGCCCCGGAGAAACGCCCGTCCGTGATCAGCGCCACCGAGTCGCCGAGGCCGGCTCCCATGATGGCGCCGGTCACGTGCAGCATTTCGCGCATTCCCGGCCCCCCGACCGGCCCCTCGTAGCGGATGACGACCACGTCCCCCTCGGAGACGGTGCCGTTCTCGATCGCCGGCAGGACCTCCTCCTCGCGCTCGAACACCCGGGCCGGCCCCACGTGCCGGGTGCGCTCGTACCCGGCGAGCTTAACGACGCAGCCTTCGGGGGCGAGGTTGCCGCGCAGGATCACGAGACCGCCGCTCGCCTTGATCGGCTTGTCGACCGGGCGGACCACCTCCTGCCCCGGGGTCTCGCGGGCTGCCTCCGCCTCCTCGCCGATGGTGCGCCCGGTGACCGTCCGGCACTGCTCGCGCAGCACTCCGGCCTGCTGCAGCCGCCGGGCGACCAGGGCGATGCCCCCGGCCCGGTGGAGGTCCGGGGCGACGAACAGGCCCCCAGGCTTCAGGCTGACCATCAGCGGGGTGACGCTGCTGATGCCCTGGAAGTCGTCGAGCTCGAGGTCGATGCCGAACTCGCGGGCGATCGCCAGCATGTGCAGCACCCCGTTGGTCGATCCCCCCGTGGTGGCGATGGAGGCGATGGCGTTTTCCAGCGCCGCCCGGGTAACGATGTCCCTCGGGCGCACCCCGCGGCGCACGAGGTCGACGGCGAGGCCCCCGATCTCCACGGCGACCTCCTGCTTCGCGGGGTCGGTGGCCGGCACCGATCCGCTGCCCATGGCGGCGATGCCGAGCATCTCGACCGCGGTGGCCATGGTGTTGGCGGTGAACTGTCCGCCGCAGGAGCCGGCGCCGGGGCAGGCGGCGTCCTCGATACCCTTGAGACCGGCGTCGTCGAGGCGCCCCTTGGCGTGCGCCCCCATCGCCTCGAACACGTCCTGGATGGTTACGTCGCGGCCCTCGAACTTGCCCGGCATGATGCTGCCGCCGTAGAAGACCAGGGAAGGGATCTGCAGCCGCCCCAGGGCCATCACCGCCCCCGGGGTCGTCTTGTCGCACCCGGTCATGGCGACCAGTCCGTCGAGCATATGGCCGCGCGCGACCAGCTCCATGGAGTCGGCGATCACCTCGCGGCTGACGAGGGAGGTCTTCATCCCCTCCGTGCCCATGGTGATGCCGTCCGAAACGGTCACGGTGTTGAACTCCAGCGGCGTTCCTCCCGCCTCCCGCACCCCCTGCTTCACGAACTCGGCCAGCCGGCGCAGGTGGTAGTTGCAGGGGCCGATCTCGGTCCAGGTGTTGGCGATTCCGATCAGCGGCTTCGACAACGCCTCGTCGCCGTATCCGACCGCCTTGTACATCGCCCGCGCTCCGGCCCGGTGGGGGCCGTCGACGATGGTGCTGCTGTGCTGTCTCATGTCGGTCATGTCGCTACTGCCATGCCTTTCTCGGGTGAATCCGGACGCTTGTGGCTCGATTCGTCTCAGGGCCGCGACCGACGGGCCCTTTGGATTCCGGGGAAAGGGAAACCCTCGGGCGTAATCCGCCGCCGCAAGTCAAGGCAAAGATAGGTATCGGGGGGACAATTCAACGAAACAAACGGAGTCCCGTTCGGGTGTCGCGCGGAAGCACTTCCGGCCCGCCCGGGACAGACGGGCGGGCCCGGACTCACCCCGCGGCCGCGGCTTCAACCGCTCCCCGGCAGGCCGCGCGGGTCCCTTCCAGGTCGAAGCAGTCCAGCTGGTTGCGGCGCAGCAGGCGGGTGGCGACCTCCATCGCCTCGGCTTCCGACATCAGCCCCTCGGCGACCTCGGCCTCCAGGGTGCGCGTCAGCCAGCGGCGCGTCTGGATGGCGTAGGCGGTTGCGCTGGTGGGATTGCCGGTGTCGCCGCCGAAGGCGAACAGCTTGTTGACCGGGGCGGCGTGGAGGAAGCGGCGCACGAAGTCCCCTGAGGTGTAAGGGTCGATCGACCAGGCCCAGCAGAGATCGGCGTAGACGTTGCGGTAGTGCTTGGTCAGGGCGACGAGCTCGTCGGAGTACGGATAGGCGATGTGCATGAGGACGAAGCGGCATTCCGGGTACCTGGCCAGCAGGGCGCAGAGGTTGCCCCCCTTGATGAAATCGACCGGCATGCGGTCGTTGCCGGCGTAGTACCCGGTGTGGAGCTTGAAGGGGAGGTTGTGTTCGGCGGCGAGCTCGCAGCCCCGCGCCCAGGACCAGTCCCCGAGGACGTTGCGCGTTTCCGGCTCCAGCGGTTCCCCGCGCAGCGCGCGCTCGAGGACCCGGGAGGCCTCGCCGTCGCTCCGCTCCCGCCAGGCGAGGGTGCGGTTGTACGCGTGCTGCGCCTTCACGGCGATGGCGCAGGCGGCGTACTTGTCGAAGATCGCTTCCATGGCAAGGCGCAGGGAAGCGGTATCGTTGACGGCGACGCCGGTTTCCCGCTCCACGGCTTCGGGGTCGACGTCACCGCGGCAGAAGGCCGCCCAGCTGATGTCGTAGAAGAAGAACTCCGGCCCTGACGCGTCCGCAAGGCAGGGCCAGCAGGCGTCGTCGGTCTGGGTGTGGTCGAGGTTGGCTGTCTCCGTCAACAGCCGGTAGCGCCCCCCGGGCCGGCGCCACTCCATCAGCCTGGTCTGCGCCTGCTCGAACTCGGCGGCGGACCAGTCCCGGAGGCCGTAGAGATCCTCCCCGAGGATCCGCACCGCCTCCCCGTACCCGGTGAAGCGGATCGCCTCCCAGGCGTCGCGGATGCCGTCGAAGCGCGCGCCGAGGTCCGGATCCCCCGGATCGGTCAGCCGCTGCAGCGCCTCGTGCGAGGCTCCGGCAGTGTGCAGGTCCGCCGGGACGTAGTTTGTAAAGAGGTCGACGAGAACGTCGGCCGGCCCCTGGTCGACCCAGTCCCCCTCCTTTTTCAGGTGTTCGTGGGTATCGCAGATCGCGGTCTGGTCGATGTGCTGCTTCAGATCGCTGGCCATGGGGCGCTCCGGGTTTCGAGTGGCATTTTTCCCGGAGCATACTCAGCCGCCAGCGCCGAAGTCAACCGGCCGGACCGGCTTGCCCCTCCCCCGGGGCCCGGATAACGTACCTCGCCATGAGCTGGCACCCCTGGATAGTCCATTTTGCGATCGCCCTCATTCCGGTCGGGGTCCTGATCGACCTGGCCGCGATCATCCTGCGGCGGCCCGCCTGGCACACGGCGGGGTACGCAATGCTCCTGCTCGGCACCGCGGCCGCGGCCGCGGCGGTGATCACCGGGAACCAGGCCGCCCTGCCGTACCGGGACGCCGGCGCGGTCAGCGGGCTGGTGCAGCGCCACGAGGACTGGGGATCGGCGGCATTCATCCTGTTTCTCGCCATCCTCCTCGGCCGGCTGCCGCTGCAGCTGCGGGGGCGGACCGGGGGCTGGGCCCTGCGTTTCCTGGTCACCGCCGCCCTTGCCGGCTGCGGCGTCCTGTTCACGGCCAGCCTGTACGGCGGCGAGCTCGTCTATCTCCACGGGGTGGGGGTGCGGCGTTAGCAGCCCCGGTTGCCCGTCTGAACCGATTGTGATGCTGGGATTTTCCCGGAAGAAATCAGGCCTTGAGTTCGCGGCAGGTTCCGTTCTCCTGCCCGATGATGACGAGGTCGGCGAGGCCGATGAAGAGGCCGTTTTCCACCACTCCCGGGATCCGGTTGATCTTCTCCTCCAGAGCGCCGGCATCCGGGATTCCGTCAGCGAAGCTGCAGTCGAGGATGAAATTGCCGTTGTCTGTCAGGTATTCGCGGCCCTCAGGGGTGGTGCGCATCACCGCCGAGCTGGCGGATTCGATCAGCCTGTCGCGGGCGAGCGCCCGGGCGAAGGGAAGGACCTCGACCGGAAGGGGGCTCCTGGTGCCGAGCCGGTCAACCAGCTTCGACGGGTCGACGATGATTATTTCCCTGGCGCTCGCCGCGGCTACGATCTTTTCGCGGAGAAGGGCGCCGCCGAGGCCCTTGACGAGGTTGAGGTCGGGGTCGACCTCGTCGGCGCCGTCGATCGTCAGATCGATCGCCGGCTCTTCCTCGAGGCTCGAGACCTCCAGGCCCACCTCCCTCCCCAGCCGCCCGGACGCCTCGGATGTCGGCACGCAGCGGATGTCCATTCCCTCGGCCGCGCAGCGTTCGCCGAGGGCGCGGATGGCGTACTCCGCGGTCGATCCGGAGCCGAGGCCGACGACCATTCCGTCGCGGACCTGTTCGACCGCTTTCCTTCCTGCGAGTTCCTTGAGCCGTTCCGACATGCCTGCACTTCTCGAGTTTCGGGTTTGTTCAGGGACGGGGCGGGAATGTAGGATCCCCCTGTCGCGGCGATCAACGGGTCCCTGGAAGCGGGCTGCTCACGCGCGCGCGCCTTGCCGGGCAGGAGATCAGTCGGCAGTATTGCGGCAGCCCCGCCTTGCAACTTCCCCCCATGAAAACCGTAGCCCACTGCGCCACCCCCTTTCTTCCCGAGACCGGCTCCTGGATCCACAGCCAGCTCGCCTCGCTGAAGTCGTACAGGGCCGTCGCCCTGACCCAGGAAGCCAGGAACCTCGACCAGTACCCTGTTTCCGCGCTTTTCACCGCCGAGTCACTCGTGGGTTGGAAAGGGGCGGCCAACCGCGTGGTTCGCCGGATTACCGGGCAGTACCCCTTCTACCCGGAGGTGCTGCGGGCTTACCGGGCCGACCTCATCCACGCCCACCACGGTTTCCAGGGGGGGCGCTGCCTGCGGGCAAGGCGCTGCTCTGCCCTGCCGATGGTGACGTCCTTTTATGGAGCGGACGCCACCCGAGCCGCCGGCAATCCGAAATGGCGGGCCCTCTATCGCCGTCTTTTCAGCGAGGGGGAGCTGTTTCTTGCGGAGGGGAGCTCAATGGCGGCGCAGCTGGGCCGCATCGGGTGCCCGGAAAGGAAGATCGCCGTCCACCGTCTCGGGGTGGACCTCGCCCGCATTCCCTTCGATCGGCCGGCAGCCGGGGAGCGGACACGGGTCCTGATCTGCGCCTCTTTTCGCGAAAAGAAGGGGATTCCCGACGGGATAAGGGCGGTCGCACGCGCCCGCGAGCGCACCGGGGCGGATGTGCGGCTGGTGCTGATCGGGGACGGTCCGGAGCGGCCCGCGGTGGAGGGGGCTCTTGCAGAGACGGGAATCGGGGAGTTCACGGAGCGGCTCGGGGTTCTCCCGTACTCCAGGGTCCTCGAAGAGCTGGGCCGCTGCCACATCCTGCTCCAGCCGAGCAGGACCGCGTCGGACGGGGACGGGGAGGGAGGAGCCCCGGTGATCCTGCTCGAGGGGCAGGCGGCGGGAATGCCGGTGGTGGCGACCCGGCACGCCGATATCCCCGAGTACGTCGTCGATGAAGCCAGCGGCCTGCTCGCGGGGGAAGGGGATGTCGAGGGCCTTGCCGACAGGCTGGCCGCCCTGCTCGTGGATCCGTCGAGGTGGCCGGCGATGGGGCGGTCAGGTCGCGCCCACGTCGAGACCAACTACAACGCCAGCCGCCAGACCCAGGCGCTGGAGGCGATCTACGACAGCCTTACTTGAGGAATGAGGTGCGGGGAACGCGTCCCCCGAATGCACTGCTGTTTCCCTGGCGCGGATGCCACCTTTGGACCGGGAAACCCGACCGCGTCCCGAAAAGGGGCCGAGGGCCCTTTCCGCTACCTGCCCTCCGAAGAGGCCGGGGCTGACCGGCAGCAGCGGAAGCCGATCAGGTCGAGGCGGTAGTCGGGGGTCAGGCGCAGGCCGTAGCGGCCGCCAACCCGGGCGAAATTGAGACTGTTGAACCACGAACCCCCGCGCACCACCCTCCAGCGCCTGTCCGGGTCGTACCAGCCGTCGGTCCACTCCCAGACATTTCCGATCATGTCGTGCACCCCGGGAGTCGTGGCGCATTGGGGGTGGAGGCCGCTGGCGGCAGGCCCGCTGCGGATCCAGCGCCCCTCGTGAATAAAGGGGACGTTGCAGCGGCGGGGTTCGTATTCGTTGCCGTACCCGTAACGGAAGTTTTCCGGCCCTCTGCAGGCGATCTCCCACTCCCGCTCGGAACAGAGGCGCTTGTCCCGCGACCGGCAGAGTTCCTGGGCCTCGTCCCAGCTGACGCCGACCATCGGGAGCGTTCCTTCCAGATTGGGGAACTCGAACCTGTCGATGGAGAACCCGGACAGCTCGATCATGCCGGCGTCCGCTTCGGCCTCCTGCATCTCCGCAGCCGTTTCCGCTCCCGATTGAACCGGGGGGACAGGAAGGAGGGCCAGAAGGATGGGAAACAGTGAGGGAGTACGTCTCATCGGCGATGGCGGGGGAGCCCTTGCCGGCCCCCCTCGCAGTGATTGGGAAACCGCTGACGAACCATGCGGTGCATGGAAGGGAAACTATGCCAGTTGCGGGCGGCTTCCAACCGGGGTCCGCTCCCGGAACGGAATGGCGGCGGTCGATGCGCGATCCGGTTTTCAGAGGGCGGCTGCAGACATTCCGGGGGCCCGGGAAGCGGCGTGGAAGTGCCCGGTTTCGGCCCTCCCCGACTCTTGACATGCCCTGCGGCGACTGTACCTTCTCGCGCTGACCCGGAAGAGGCTGTTAATACTCGCATTTAGGTGGCAGGCAGCCCGCCGGGGCCGCCCCGGTAATTCCGCCGTTCGTCCCATTGCAGACAGAACCGGAGGTCGTCGGACTTGCTTTCCGAATCTCTGACCACGCGGGAGCGTCTCGTCCTCGAGGCCCTCGTCAGGGCCTACGTCGATCTGCGTACCCCGGTCGGGTCCCGCACGATTCTGGGGCGAGAGGGCTTCGAGTTCAGTCCGGCGACCATGCGCAAGACGCTTTCGAGCCTGGAGCGCAAGGGGTTGGTTCAGCAGCCCCATACCTCCGCCGGAAGGCTGCCCACGGACGAGGGCTACCGCTTCTTTGTCGACGAGGGGGAAACGCAGACACTGGACCTGTCCGCAGAGGAGCTGGAGTCGCTGCGGAGCAGTCTGGAGGAGGTGTTCCAGCAGGTTCGCGCCGACGAGATTCACGCTCAGCTCGCCGCCATCCTGGGAGACGTTTCCAATCAACTCGGGCTGGCCCTTGCGCCGCGGTTCGAGCAGGCGGTTTTCCGGAAGCTGGAACTGGTGCGCCTGACCTCGCAGCAGCTCCTGCTGGTCGCGACACTGGGCCTCGGTCCGGTTCAGAGCCTGGTTATCGAGGTCGACTCCGAGGTCTCGGAGGCCGATATGAATGCCGTCAGGCAGTTGCTCAACGAGCGTCTGGCCGGCCTCACCATGAGTGAGATCAAGTCGACTGCGAGAGAGCGGCTGGGTGGCATGAGGATCCCGCACCCGCAGCTGCTGCGGGTCGTGCTGGACGAGATCGAATCCCTGCTGGCTCCCCGCGGACACGGCCTGTTTGTAGCCGGGGCCCGCCACATTTTCGAACAGCCGGAGTTCAGCGATTCGTCCGAAGTCGCCGGGCTGGTGGACCTGCTCGAGCGCAAGGAGGTGCTCGCCGACCTGCTGGCCGGGCGCGAGGGTGTGGTGGTGACGATAGGGGAGGAGAACGAGCCCGTGGAGATGCGCCAGTGCAGCGTGGTAACGGCCAGCTACGCCGCCCGCGACGCCGTTGGCGTTCTGGGAATAATCGGGCCGACGCGGATGCCCTATAAACGTCTCCTCGCCATGCTGAACTACACCGCATCCCGCGCCGCCGACTTCGTCAGTTGACGTTCAGGCAGTGGCTTCCATCTACGCATTGCCCGCCGTGAAGCGGCCGGGCTGATCGCCGACCACCCCATCACAAGGCAGAGTGGAGAACAGGGGGGCATGACAGGATTCACCAGCGAGGAGACCTCGCCTTCCGAGAACGACGGCAGCGAACAGGAGACCCGGGCGAACGGCAGTCGGGCCGACGGGGGGGGCCAGCCGCCCGCCGATACCCCGGACCTGTCGCAGGCCCGGGACGATTCCGGGGACGAGGTCGCCCCCGGAGCTGAAGCCGGCTCCGGAGAGGCTGCAGCTTCCCGGGATCCGACCGGACCGAGGGACAGTGGCAGCGAAGGGGAGGCACCTCCGGAGGAAGGACAGGTCCCGCAGGACGACGACCCGTTCGTGCAGCTGGAAAAAGCGCGCGCCGAGGCCGCCGATAACTACGATCGTTACCTGAGGGCCGCCGCGGAGCTGGACAACTTTCGCAAGCGCGCCGTCCGCATGCGGGCGGAGTCGCGCGAGGAAACCCTGCGCGACCTCCTGCTCCAGATCGCTCCCCTGATGGACAACATGAGGCGGGCCCTCGCCCAGGAGGCCGCCGAAGCCCGGTCCCTGAAACAGGGTGTGGAGCTCATCCTGTCCCAGTTCCAGACGATCCTGAACGGCTACGGGCTCGAGGAGATCGAGGCGGTGGGGAATCCCTTCGATCCCAACCTCCACGAAGCGATGCTGGAGGTGGAAAGCGCCGACTGCGAGCCCGGAACGATCCTCGAAGAGATGGAGAAGGGGTACCGGCTGAGGGAGAAGGTGTTGCGGCCGGCGCGGGTAGTCGTCGGCAGGGCTCCTGCCGAAAAGGAGGAAAGTGAAGCCAGCGACGGTTGACAGGCGTTCCCGGGGCGGGGCCTGATGGCGAAACGGGACTATTACGAAGTGCTCGGGGTTCAGCGAGAGGCTTCGGAAGCGGACATAAAGAGCGCTTACCGCAAGCAGGCACTCAAGTATCACCCCGACCGCAACCAGGGAGACAGTGAAGCGGAGGCGAAATTCAAGGAGGCCTCCGAGGCCTACGAGGTTCTGAGCGACCCGGAGAAAAAATCCGCCTACGACCGCTACGGCCACGCCGGGATCGAGGGCAACTTCGGCACGGGCGGGTTCCAGTGGTCGGATTTCACCCACGCTTCCGATTTCGAGGACCTGTTCGGCGAACTTTTCGGCGGCATCTTCGGCAGCACGCGGCGCCAGCGGGGCCCCTCCGGACCGCCGAAGGGGCGGGATCTCAGGGTCGTCGTCGAGCTCACACTGGAGGAGGTCGCAACCGGGGTCGAGAAGAAAATCCACCTCAACCGCCAGGGGCGGTGCGGCGAGTGCGCCGGTTCGGGAGCGGCCCCCGGATCCTCGCCTCGCAGCTGCGAAACCTGCGGCGGGATGGGCCAGGTCAAGCAGGTCTCCCGTTCCTTCTTCGGACAGTCGGTTACCGTAGGCGCGTGCCCGACCTGCGATGGGGAAGGGAGGGTCGTTGGCGATCCCTGCCGCGAGTGCCGCGGCGAAGGGACCGTCAGGGACCGGGCGACTCTGACCGTCAAGATTCCCGCCGGGGTCAGCACCGGCAACTACATCCCTTTGCGGGGCGAGGGGGACGCGGGACGCCGCGGCGGTCCGGCGGGCGACCTCCAGGTCTTTATCGAAGAGCAGCCGCATCCGGACTTCCAGCGGGAGGGAAACGACGTGCTCTACCGCCTGCCGATCACCATAAGCCAGGCGGCGCTCGGGGACAACGCGCAGGTTCCGACCCTGGTCGGCAAGGTCAAGATGCGCATCCCGGAAGGAACCCAGTCGGGTCACGTGCTGAGGCTGCGGGGAAAGGGGATTCCCCATGTCGAAGGTCGCGGCGTGGGGGACCAACTGGTCGAGATCACGGTCTGGACCCCCACCCACCTGAGCGCCAGGGAACGCCGTCTTCTCGAGGAGCTCGACCACTTGCACAGGGATCGGGCCGCCAGGGAAGGCAAGGGGTTTTTCGACCGCATGCGGGACGCCTTTGGTGGGTGATCGGACGGCTCCGGGGCCGCACCCGGCAACCGCGAATGCAACCGTTCCGGGTGTGCGCAACATGGTTGCCGTAGCCAGCGCCAAGGGAGGGGTGGGAAAGTCCACGGTGAGCGTCAACCTGGCGCTGGGCGCAGCGCGCACCGGGGCGCAGGTGGGCCTTCTGGACGCCGATATCTACGGCCCGAGCGCCCCACTGATGCTGGGGATCGACGAGCAGCCCGAGTTGACGGATGGGAACCGCCTGCTTCCGGTCTTCCGCCACGGCCTTGCCGTCATGTCGATGGGGTTGATCGCCGACGAGGACACCCCCGTGGTCTGGCGGGGTCCGCTGCTGGCCCAGGCGGTGCAGCAGTTTCTCCGCCAGGTGGAGTGGGGGGTTCTCGACTGCCTTTTCCTCGACCTCCCTCCCGGTACAGGAGATATCCCCCTGACCCTCAGTCAGGCGGTGGCCCTGTCGGGGGCCGTCATTGTCACAACCCCCCAGGACGTCGCCCTCGACGACGTCGAGCGCGGCATCGCCATGTTCGACAAGGTCGAGGTCGAGGTGTTGGGGCTCATCGAGAACATGAGCTACTACGACTGTCCGTCGTGCAGCAAACGCCACCGCCTTTTCGGGGAAGGCGGGGGACGGGTTCTCGCCGAGGACCTCGATATTCCCTTTCTCGGGGAGATCCCGATATCGGAGAGTATCCGGTCGGGGGGGGACCGCGGCCGCCCGGTTGCGGCAGGCGGCGATGGCGAGGGTTGCCCGGAGAAAGGGATTTTCGATTCCCTCGCGGCCCGGGTGTTGGCGTCGCTGGAGGACTTGCCGGCTACGTGAGCCCGTCAGCGGGGAGTTGGCAGAGGGTCTCCCTCACCCTGCGCGCGGAGGATCTGGATGCCGCGGTCGGGATCTGTTTCGACTGCGGCAGCACCGGGGTCGAGGTGGTCGAGGAGACCGGTGACAGGGCCGCGATCGTCGCCTGGTTCGGAATCGGCCAATCCCCTGAAGATCGGCCTCCCCGAACGACACTTTGCGAAGCGCTCGAGGGGAGCGCAATCTCCCCGCTGGGCATCGATTCAGGCGCCATCGCCGACCGCGACTGGAATGCGGAATGGCGGCGTTTCTACAAGGAGGTCTGGCCGACTCCCCACTTGGTGGTCCACCCTCCCTGGATCCGGGTCGAGACCTCCCCGGGAGACATCGACATCGCAATCGAGCCGGCGATGGCCTTCGGAACCGGCACCCACGCATCGACCCGGCTGTGTCTTGAAGCGCTGGCGGCGACTGAACTTCGCGGACGGCGCTTTCTCGACGTCGGCACCGGCACCGGCATTCTGGCGATAGCCGCAGTCAGACTCGGGGCGAGGGAAGTGGTTGCCGTCGATGTCGACTCCGACGCCGTCGCCTGCGCCAGGGAAAACGTCGCTGCAAATCTCGAGGCGGACCGCGATGGCGGCCGCGGCCGGGTGCGCGTCGTCCAGGGCAGCGTCGAGGCGGCCGGAGAGGACCCTTTCGACGTGATCGCCGCAAACCTCGAGAGCCGGTTCCAGGTTCCGATCCTGCCTGCCATGCGAAGCTTGATCGCCGCCGACGGGCGGATCCTGTTTTCAGGACTTCTGACCTCGGAAAAGGACGATTTCGAATCCCTTCTGGGAGGGGCCGGCCTCGGCGTCGGCCGCCGCTGGTTCAGGGACGGCTGGCTCGGTATTTCCGCCTGCCCGTCGTGAGCCGGTCCGCACGGGGGAACGATGCCTTCCTTTCTCGTCCATCCCGATGATATCGCGGGAAATCGGCTGACCCTGCGGGAAGACGAAGCCCACCACGTCGCCGTGCGCAGGTACTCTGCCGGGGATCGGGTCGACGTCGTCGACGGGCAGGGGGGATTCTATTGCGTGCGCATCGAGAGAGTCGAGCGTACCTCGGTGCACGGCGTTATTATGGAGAGGGAACCCGAGCGCGGCGAAAGTCCGGTACGGCTGCATCTCGCCGCGGCGGTCATGAAGGGCAGCCAACGTTTCGACCATGTGGTCGAAAAAGCGACGGAGGTCGGTGTTGCATCGATCCGGCCGATGCTGGCGGAGAGGGGGGTCGCGGCCGGCAGCCGGTTGCAGCGCTGGCGGCGCCTTGCGCGGGAGGCGGCCAAGCAGTGCGGTCGCTCCCGGGTGCCTTCAGTAAGCGAGCCCGGTGTCTTCGAGGACATTCTGGTTTCCTTGCTGCGCGAGTGCGACACCGTGGTGATCGCCTCTGCCCCGCGGGGGGCGGGGCAACCGGAACTGGCCTCCTTGAGTGCAGACGGAGCCTCCGTCGGCCTGATGATCGGCCCGGAAGGGGGATTTTCGAAGACCGAGGAGGCGGCGGCGACAGCAGCGGGGGCACAGCCGTTCTCCTGGGGAGAACGGACCCTGCGCTCGGATACGGCAGGGGTTGTTCTGTCGGCGCTGTTGCTGGAACGGGCTGGTCGCCATCTGCAGGAGCCGGGCCAATAGAAGGGAAGGAATCAGTGGCGTTACGAGTTCTGGTCGTTCACGGTCCCAATCTCAACCTGCTGGGAAGGCGCGAGCCCGGGGTGTACGGCTCCGGGACGCTTGCCAATATCGACGCCGGCCTGAGAGAAGTTGCGGGGCAGCTCGGTGTCGAGCTCAGGATCGAACAATCGAATCACGAAGGCGCAATTATCGACGTCTTGCACGATGCCGCCGGCTGGGCCCGGGGTGTGGTTATCAACCCCGGGGCACTTACTCACTACAGCCTGGCCGTGAGGGACGCACTGGCGGCGGTGGGGCTCCCGGCGGTGGAAGTTCACCTTTCGAATGTGCATGCCCGGGAACCGTTCCGCCGCAAATCGGTAGTGGCGCCGGTCTGCGTCGGGCAGATTGCAGGTTTCGGGAGCGACAGCTATCTGCTGGCCTTGCGCGGCCTCGTCGACTTCATCGGGTCGGAGAGTGCCGGCAGCGAAACCAAGCCATAGCCCGGCATCCATTCGGTTTACCGGTCGGGCTGGAGGAGGGCGACCGGTCCCCCCGGGTTGCAGAGGTTCTCTGGACCGGGGTCGGCGGCGGCCGATTCACGCGGAATCGCGGGAAGGGACTAGTGCCCCGCCGATCAGAAGCGTCTGTTATAGGCCAGGAACACTCCGGGTGAGCCGGATGCAGGAAACCGCAGCGCGAGTTCGGGGAACATCCGCCGCTTCTCCCTCCGCGGAACCAGGGCAACGATGGTGCTGCCGGCGGCCAATGCCGCCGAAGACCACCCCAGCAGACGCGCGCGCTCGGCCTTGTCGCGCAACTCGCGGGCGCGCGCGAAGACGCCGCTGGCCTCGTTGAGGTCCGCGTCGCGCTCGCGGTCCGAAGCGGTGTCGAACTGCAGCCAGGACAGCAGGCCGAAGGCGACCGTTCCCCCTAAAAAGCTGATGTAGGGGAACTCGATGACGGAGACTGTCCGGGCCCCGGCTCCGAGGGAATCGAGAGTTACGATGCGGTCGATCTCTTCGAGTTCGAAGGTGAAGACCTGCTCGTTCACCTGAAGGATGACGAGGTCCTTGCTGTGCTCGATCATGCGGCCCATCACGACTGTGCCGTCGTTCAGGTAGAGCCGGGTGTTCGTCTCGGTCAGGGGCTGGATTTCAATTTCGGTCTGCGCCGGGACCGGCAGCGGCCTCAGGATCAACCCCGCGGCCATCAGGGCCGCGGCTGCAATCTTTGCCATGTCATTCACCGACATTGGACCCCCTTCCTTAACATATGGACCCGGAAAAACCGGGAGGGTTCCCTCACCGGACTTGAACGCGATTGCGTCAACATAATGGACCAGGGGGCCATGTCAATCGCATCTGTAACCTGAACACTCCATGTCCGCGCCCGTTACTCGTATCACACCCAAGGTTGTCGAACGCCTCTCGGTCTCCCAGGTAGACGACCTCGTTCGCTCCCACCCTTTCATCGATCGGCGCGCCTGCCGGGTCCTCGAGCGGGACCGGCGGGCAGGGGTGCGCAGGATCGCGGTGCGCGCCCGCGAGCAGATGCGCAGACGCGAATCCGAATGCGCGCGCGTCCGCCGAATGCGTGAATTCGAAACCCGTCTCTGGCGGTCGGGCGTTCAGGTGGTGGCAGGAGTGGACGAGGTCGGCCGGGGATGCCTGGCGGGCCCTGTCGTGGCCGCGGCAGTCGCATTTCCCCCCGGTGTCGAGCTCCGGGAGATAGACGATTCGAAGAAACTGCCGCCCGAGGTGCGCGAAACCCTTTTCCGGCAGATTCTCGAACAGGCGGAGTGCGTGGCCGTGGTTTCCATCGGTGTCCCCGAGATCGACGAGCTCAACATCCTTCAGGCTTCCCTGAAGGCGATGAGGAAAGCCCTGGAGGAACTTGCTCCACCACCCGAGCGGGTTCTCGTCGACGGCGCCCTCAAGCCGGGAAGCCCGTTCCCCGAGACCGCCATCGTCAGCGGCGACGAACGCTCGGTATCCATCGCCGCGGCGGCGATAGTCGCCAAGGTGCACCGCGACCGGATGATGGTCGACCTGGATTCAAGGTATCCCCAGTACGGTTTCGCCAGTAACAAGGGGTATGCGAGCGCCGGCCATCGCCGGGCCCTGCAAAAATTCGGCCCCTGCCCTCTCCACAGGCGCTCTTTCGAGCCGGTTGCGGAGCAACTGCGTCCCGCCCCGAGCCCCGCCCTCCGGCGGTGCCGGGAGAAACTGGAGGTCTTGACCAGTTCCGAGGACCTCGAGGGCTGGCTGCGTTCCGGAAAGAAGGCGGTTCCCCTTTCGGAGGACGAGGAACGGCAGTTCGGGGTATCGGTGCGGGAGCGGCGCAGGCGTTTGCGCGATATCGGCGCCCGCGGCGAGCAGCTCGCCGCCGCCCACCTGGTTGCTGCCGGGTACCGCGTAATCGGGCGCAACTACCGGGGGGCGGGGGGCGAGATCGACATCGTTGCCCGCGGGGCAAAGTGCCTGGTGTTCGTCGAGGTCAAGTCGAGCGAATCCCGGCTCTACCCCCCGGAACTCAGGGTAGCGGCCGAAAAGCAGGAACGCGTGACCCGCGCCGCCAGGTGTTTCATTCGCCGCCGCGGCATTCCCCGGGGGTGCGAGGTGAGGTTCGACGTAATCGCCGTGCAGCTCGGGACCGGTTCAGAGGGACCCGAGGTCACCCATGTCGAGGACGCCTTTCAGTCCTCACCCTTCTTCTCGCTCTGACATCCCGTCGTAAACGACGCGGCCTCCAACTATGGTGGCCACAGCCTTTCCGGTGAGCCTGAAGCCCGCGAATGGCGTGTTTTTCGACTTCGACCTGAAGCGATCCGGCCTTACCGTCCAGCGCCTGGCCGGATCGATGATCGTCACGTCCCCGGGTGCACCGACATCGAGCCGTCCCCCCGGCAGCCTGAGTATGCGCGCAGGCTCGGACGTCCACCTGGCGACCGCCTGTGCGGGAGCGAGGACCCCGGTCTCGACGAGGTAGGTGAAGGTCAGGCCGACCGCGGTTTCCAGGCCGACGATGCCGAACGGCGACTCGGTCAGCGGGAGCCGTTTCTCCGCGGCCGTGTGGGGAGCGTGATCCGTGGCGATCGTGTCGATAGTGCCGTCCCGGAGTCCGGCCAGCACCGCCTCGACGTCCGTTTTCCCGCGCAGCGGAGGGCTCATCTTGGCAGCCGAACCCTGCTCGGCGACCGCCTCGTCCGTCAGTGCGAAATGGTGCGGCAGCACTTCGCAGGTAACCGCGAGGCTCTTCTGCCTGGCTTCGCGAATCAGGGAGACCGAGCCGGAGGTGCTGATGTGGGCTATGTGCAGGTGCCCTCCGCACCGTTCCACGAGCTCGATGTCGCGGGCGATCATCTCCTCTTCCCCTGCCGCGGGCATTCCCCGGACTCCGAGACGGCGAGATACCGCTCCCTCGTGCATGCAGCCCCCGGCTGTCAGCTCCCTGACCTCCTCGTGGGGAAAAAGGGGAACTCCGGTCCGCCCCGAGATTGTGAGGGCGGCTCCCATCAGACCTGCCTTCGCCACCGGGTCGCCGTCGTCGGAAAAAGCCACGGCTCCGGCGGCGGCGAGATCCTCCAGTGGAGCGAGGCGCTTCCCCGCGCGGCCCGCGGTGATGCAGGCGATCGGGTAGATGCGCACGCAGGCGCCGGCGCCCCGGGCCCGCAGGTCGGCGAGAGTTGCCCGGGAATCGGGAGGCGGCTCGGTGTTGGGCATGGTGGCGACCGCGGTGAATCCCCCGGCGGCCGCGGCGGCGCTGCCGCTGGCGATCGTCTCCTTGGCCTCGAAGCCCGGTTCCCGGAAATGGACGTGCGAGTCGATCCAGCCCGGGGTGACGAGCATGCCGCTCGCATCGAGCCAGGGAGTTCCCTCCGGGATCTGAAGTCCGGCGGCAACGGCGCGCACCAGGCCGTTTTCTATCCAGACATCGCCAACGGCTTCGCAACTGTTCCCGGGGTCGATAACCCGGCCGTTGCGAATGACGACTGATTCACTCATCGGTTTCTCCGGTCAGGACATCCACGAAATCGAGAACCTGCTGCTGGCGCGTGATCCCCGGCGCAACCGGAAGTCCGGCCCCCGAGAGCTTCTGGGCGAAGCGCACCGCCGGGGGAGGCTCCAGCCCGGTGAGACGGGTGAACTCCGGATGGGTCAGCACCTCCTCCGTTTTTCCTTCGAGCACGACCCGTCCCCGGTCGAGGGCGACGACCCAGGCGGTGGCCGCGGCCACGAGTCTGACGTCGTGGGTTACCAGCACCAGGACGACTCCCTGTTTTCGCAGCCTGGCGAGGAGATCGAGGAGTCCGGCGAACCCCGCCGGATCGAGCCCGGCGGTGGGTTCATCCATGACCAGCACCTCGGTCTCCATGGCAAGCACTCCGGCGATGGCCGCCCGCCGCCGTTCGCCTCCGCTGAGGGCGGTCGGGGGGCGCGAACCGTACTGCTCGGGGGACAACGCCACGGCTTTCAGGGCGGCGCGCACCCGCCTCTGCGTTTCCCCCTCGTCGCAGCCCGCGCTGACAGGACCGAAGGCGACGTCGGCGGCGACGGTCTCTTCGAAAAGCTGAACCTCCGGGTATTGGAACACCAGGCCGATACGCCTGCGAATGCCGGCGGCGACTGCCGGGTCGGACAAATCCTCGTGGTCGAGCAGCACGCGCCCGCGATCCGGGGCGAGCAGCCCGTTGAGGTGCTGCGCCAGGGTGCTCTTTCCCGAACCGCTTCTGCCAATGATTCCGACCGACCCTCCGGTGGACAGGCTCGCGGTCACGCCTTCCAGCGCCCGTGTCTCGCGCCCGGGCCCTGCCTCGTAGGAGAAGTGGATTTCTTCGACCTGCAGGCAAGGGCGGGTGCCGCCGTTGTCGATGCGGCCGCTCGGGGGGCTTCCGAAACAGCCCCGGCGCCGCACCCCGCAGAGGTCGACCACGCGTTCGGCGAGGTCGGAGAGCGACGGACGCACGGGAACCGTCCCAACTGCGGAAATTTTCCGGGCGAGCGTGAAAAGAAAGGGTACCTCCAGGCCGACCGCCCTCAAGGAATCCTCCTCGGCAAACACGGCACCTGGAGTTGCGTCCATCAGGATGCGGCCCCGTTCCAGCACGATCACGCGATCGGCCCGGCAGGCTTGTTCCAGGTCCTGGGTTATCTCAATCGTCGTGATCTCCTGTATCGAGCTCAGTTCATCGATTACGTCGAGGAGCTGAGCCCTCCCGTCCGAATCCAGCATCGAGGTCGGCTCATCCAGGACGAAATAGCGAGGCCGCAGGGCGAAACCGGCGGCGATGGCCAGTCGCTGCTTCTCACCCCCGGACAGCAGATGGGGCGGGTGGCCGGAGTAGCGCTTCAGTGCGAAACGATCCAGCACCTCGGCAACCCGCTGCCGCATCCGCGGAAGGGGGACGCCGAGGTTTTCCAGCCCGAAGGCGATCTCCGCTTCCACCGATGTGGCGACCAGTTGATCGTCCGGGTTCTGAAACACCATCGCCACCAGGCGGCGCAACGACGGAAGCGAATCCCGGTCTCGGGTGTTGAAACCATCTACCGATACCGAACCGGAGTCCGGCACCAGGAGTCCGTTCAGGCAGCGCGCCAGCGTAGTCTTCCCGGATGCGTTCGGCCCAATGACGGCGACGCGTTCTCCGCTTCCTATGTCGATGCTCACCCTGTCCAGGGCCCTGGCGCTGGCGCCGGGAAAGGAAAAGCACAGGTCCCGTATGCGAATCATCGATCGCTGGAGGAGTTGGTTGGCACCGCTCGATTCCCCTGGTTACCTTAAAATTACGCGCTGTTCATATCCACGCGTTGTACACTGTTGGCAAGGGCAATTCATTTGGGAAAAACCCCAGGAGCAGTATGAAAATCAACGTCCCGAAACTGCTTTCCCCGTTGGTGTTCTGGCTGGCCGTCGGCTGCAGCCCCGAGGAGGACAACGTCACCATCGAAGGGCCGGGTTACCCCACCGGACCTGGCATTGTCTATCCGGTCAAGGATGTCGCCTTCACTACCGTCGACAGCGTCGAGATCAGCGCCCGCTACGGTCACCCCGATGTCCCCAGGCCGTACCCGGTGGTGATCCTCGTCCACGATATCGGGGAGATCAGCAGTTTCATCGGGGGGCTCGAGTGGTTGGTCGCCGGCCTTTTCGAACGGCTGCTGGAAGAGGGGTATTCCCCCCTGGCCATCGACCTGCGCGGCCACGGAAACACACCGTATCCCGACGACGGCCGTCCCCAGGAGGCCCTGCTTGTATCCGATCTCGGCAACTTCCACCTCGACGTCCGCGCCGCCCTGAACTGGTTGAAAACCGAGCCCTCGGCGGACATCGCCCGTGTCGCCATCGTCGGCACGGGGGTAGGTGGAAACGTCGCCTTCGTCAGCATGGGGGCTTTTCCTGGCGACCTCCAGGCAGGTGTCGCCCTGTCTCCCGGTGTTTTCGATCCCGGAACGCTCGAGCCCCTCGCTATCGGTGCCGAGGTTGAGGACTTCTCCCCGCACTCGATGATGTTCCTCGTCGCCGAGAACGACATTCGCCAGATCACCGAGGACCAGGTTTTGAGCTACGCCGCCTTCGCCTCCGTCCTGAACGACTTCACCGACGATCCGAAGAACCTGGTCGTGTACAAAGGTCAGGATGCGCATGGGCTCGACCTGCTGGAAAATCCCGATGTCGTCGACGCGTTGCTCTCCTGGCTCGAGCAGAATCTGTAGCCCATCTCCGGTTCCGATCGAAATCGATTCCCGGCGGGAGTCGATGAAAACACCCACCTGATCCCTTTCGGGCGGTTGGCCTCGCGCGGACCGGGGCTCAGGACGTGACCCCCGGGGTCGTGGATCCCTGTCCTTGCTTCACGGGTCGTGGCTTTCCTCGGGCTCGAGTTATTCTCCGGACCGCAAGTTATGCCTTCTTCCGGTGATCCTTCCAAGGTCTGCCCACCCAGGCTGTCCCTCGGGGTCGTCATTCCGGCTCGCGACGAACGGGAGGCGATCGGCAGGGTGCTCGCCGACCTTCCCAGGCGGCTCGGGAACGGCAGGCAGACAGGTGCCGTGGTCGATCAGGTCGTAGTCGTGGACAACGGCTCGACCGACGACACCGCCGCCAGAGCACGGGAAGGGGGCGCAGAGGTAGTCAGCGAGTCAAGAAAGGGGTACGGCCAGGCCTGTCTGGCGGGAATCGCCGCGCTCAGGGAGTGCGACATCGTTGTTTTTCTGGACGGGGACTACAGCGATCATCCGCAAGAGATGGCGCGGCTGTTGAACCCCATGTGGGCCGATGGGGCGGAATTCGTCATCGGCTCGCGGGTGCTGGGCATCCGTCAGCCGGGTGCCCTGCCCCTCCAGTCCCGGCTCGGAAATCTCGTCGCCACCACCCTGATACGACTGTTGTTCGGCGTATCCTACACCGACCTGGGTCCGTTCCGGGCGATAACCCGGCGGGCACTCGAGCAGTTGGAGATGGAGGACCGCGATTTCGGCTGGACCGTGGAGATGCAGATCAAGGCGGCAAAGCAGGGGCTGCGCATCGCCGAAGTTCCCGTCAGCTATCGGAGGCGCATCGGGGCGTCGAAGATCAGCGGGACGGTGGCCGGAAGCGTCCGGGCCGGCTTCAAGATCCTCTCGACGATTTGCCGGCATTCACGAAAAAAATGATGTGGGGACAATCAGCTTCAGGTCAGCGTTCGGGGTGCGGCTTTTCAGGCTTGGCGTTTACGCCGTGCAAGCCAACCTCATCCTTCCGCGGTCGCCGTGAACTGTTCGACCAACCGCTTCCCGACCGCTATGCCCGACCCGCCTCGGACGCCCCCGGCGGGCTGCCCCCATCCGGTTTCGGCTCGCCCTCAAGTTCCCCGGTTGGCATGACCCGGTTTCGATGGATCTGTCCGGTTTCGACTTCGCCCTCCCCCCGAGTCAGATAGCCAGGTACCCCGCCGAAGCGCGCGATGGCTCGCGGCTTCTGTTTCTGCGTCGCGAGGGCGGCTTGCGCAGGCACCTTGCCTTCGCCGACTTCCCCGGCCTGCTGACCCCTGCGGACGCACTCGTAATCAACGATGCCAAGGTTTTTCCGGCGCGGCTCCTGGCCCGAAGGATGGGCGGCGGGAGGGTCGAACTGCTGCTGATTCACCGAACCGGGGAGGGCTGCTGGCAGGCGCTGGGCAAGCCGACGCGGCGCCTCAGGGAGTCGGAAAAGCTGGAACTCGCCACCGGAGACGGGTCCGGGGCGGCCCTACGCGTCCTGTCTGTCGGGGCCGGCGGCCGCCTCCAGCTTCGTTTCGAAAGCGGCGGCCGGGACTGGGAGATCATCCGCGCCCATGGCGAGGTTCCGCTTCCCCCCTACCTTCAGCGGAAACCGGTCGCCGAAGACGAAGAGCGTTACCAGACGGTTTACGCCCGCAGCGAGGGCGCGGTCGCGGCGCCGACCGCCGGTCTCCATTTTACCCGGGACATGCTCGATAACCTGCGACAGAGGGGGGTGGGAGTGATTCCATTGACCCTGAACGTCGGACCGGGAACATTCGAACCGATCCGAACCGCCGATCCCCGCAAACACAGACTGGAGGCGGAGTGGTACGACCTGGGGGAATCGGAAGCCCGGGAAATATGTCGCCGCAAACAGTCCGGGGGCCGTATCGTCGCCGTCGGTACGACCACTGCGCGCACTCTGGAAACGCTGGGCTCGGAGGATGGACTGGTGCGCAGCGGGTCCGGATGGACCGAGCACTACATACTTCCACCCTATCGCTTCCGTGCCGTCGATGCCCTGCTGACCAATTTCCACCTGCCGCGCTCGACCCTGCTGATGCTGGTGGCGGCTTTCGCTGGAACGGATACGGTGCTGGCCGCCTATCGGGAAGCGGTAGCCGCGGGATATCGCTTCTACAGCTACGGCGACGCCATGTTCATCTCGTGAAATCCCGGATCGAAGGAAGCCTCCACCGCCATGTCCGAGGGCGGTAAAACAGCAAGCAAGGTCGTCGCGGTGATTCCCGCGGCCGGTCGCGGGACGCGAGTGCCGGGTGCCGTGCCCAAGCAGTTCCGGCCGATTCTGGGCAGGCCGGTACTGTGGCATACGCTGCGCTGCTTCGAGGAGACCCCATCGGTAGGGGGCATCATCGTCGCCCTGAATCCGGCGGACCTGGCCCGTTACGAAGCATTTGCCGGCGATTTCGTGAAGCTGCGGCCGGCCGTCGAGGGCGGCCGGGAGCGCAGCGATTCCGTACGCTCCGCCTTGAGAGGCACGACGGAGGAGGACGAGATCGTCCTGATCCACGACGCCGTGCGTCCACTGGTGACCCGGGAGCTGATCGACCGTGTAATCGAGGAGACCGAAAAGTCCGGGGCAGCCATCCCCGCGCTTCCGGCAACGGAGACGGTGAAGGAGGTGAGAGGCGGGGTGATCGTCGGAACCCCGGACCGGCGATCCTTGTGGAACGCGCAGACACCTCAGGGTTTTCGCAGGAATGCCCTGCTCCAGGCGTTCGACAGGGAGGCGGCAGGTACCCACCCGGCAACCGACGAGGCGACGTTGCTGGAGCGCATGGGAGTGAAGGTGCGAATCGTTGCCGGCGATTCCCTGAACGTCAAGCTCACCACTCCCGAAGATTTCGAGAAGGTGGAATGGAACATGGACATGAGCCGTCGCCAAAAAACCGCGGACAGTCCGGAACCCGCTCAGGCCGTCGCCGGTACGCGGGTGGGGCAGGGATACGACGTCCATCGCCTCGTGCCTGGGAAGCCGCTGGTTCTCGGGGGGGTGACCATTCCCCACCCGGCAGGCCTCGATGGACACTCCGACGCCGATGTTCTCAGTCACGCCGTCATCGATGCCTTGCTGGGTGCGGCGGCACTCGGCGACATCGGCCGGCATTTCCCTGACGACGACGAGGCCTACCGGGGGATCTCCAGCCTTTTGCTGCTCGCCCAGGTGCGCGACCTGCTCGATGGGCAGGGATTCCGGGTGGTAAACGTCGATGCGGTGGTCATGGCGCAGGAACCGAAACTTGCCCCCCACATGGACACCATCCGGGGAAGGCTGGCAGGAGCGCTGCGGATTCCGGTGGAGTCGGTATCGGTCAAGGCGACGACGACAGAGGGGCTCGGGTTCACCGGGCGCTCCGAGGGCATGGCGGCGCAAGCCGTTGCCCAGGTCGAAAAGTAGCGCCGCTCGTTGGTCGATTTCATCAACAGCACGGTTGCCGAATTGGGGAGATGGAATCCGCTCTGGGCTTATCTGCTCCTGGCGGTCAGCGCTTTCCTGGAAAACCTGATTCCCCCGGTCCCCGGTGATGTCGTGGTCGTCTTCAGCGCATATCTGGTCGGCCTCGGGGTGCTGGAGTGGATTCCCGTGTACGTCAGCACCTGCATCGGAGGCACGTTGGGCTTCTCGGTGATGTTCGCCCTCGGCGCCAGGCACGGGGCCCGCATTCTGCAGTCCCGGCTTCGCATCGGCTCGGCGCAGAGTCTCGAGCGGGCGACGCGCTGGCTGGAGCGCTACGGCGTCTGGCTGGTGCTCGCCAACCGCTTTCTCAGCGGCATCCGTTCGGTAATCGCCCTTGCGGCGGGCATGGGCGGGATGGGCTGGAAACCGGTGGTCGGGCTGGGACTGGTGAGCATGGCGGTCTGGAACGGCCTGCTCATCTACGCCGGGATGCTCGTCGGCACCAACTGGGAGCGCGCTGCCGAACTGCTCGGGGACTACAATCGGATTGTTTTCGCGGTAATCGCCACCGTGTTGGCCGTCGTCCTGATCCGGGCTTGGCGGCGCTGGCGCCATATTGACAGTCAGCAGGGTCCCCATTAAGTTGGTTGGTCTATCTCCGAAGACTCACCGTTGCGGAAAAAGGTGTGAAAAAGACATACTCGCCCACGGCGAAGGACATCGATCGCAAGTGGTTCGTCGTCGATGCGACCGGCCAGACACTGGGCCGGCTTGCATCGCGGATCGCCCACGTCCTCCGGGGCAAACACAAACCGGGCTTCTCCCCGCACCTCGACATGGGTGACCACGTGATCGTCGTCAACGCCGACAAGGTCGCGGTCACGGGCCGCAAGGAGGAGCGGAAGGTCTACTACCGCCACACCGGTTATCCCGGAGGCATCCGCACGACGTCATACCGCGAGATGATGGAGAAACACCCGGAGCGTGTGATTGCCATGGCGGTTCGCGGAATGCTGCCGCGGAATGTCCTCGGGCGTCGGACCTTGAAGAAGCTGCGGGTGTACGCAGGTCCGGAACACCGGCACGCTGCCCAGAAGCCCGAAGAGTTGACTTTCTGAATGCGGGCAGGGCGGTATGATGACTGAGCAAACTTTCGAGGCTACCGGTCGCCGCAAGACTTCCATCGCCCGCGTGCGCATCCGTCCCGGGTCCGGGACGATCGCGATGAATGGCCGCAGCGTCGAGGATTACCTCAGGCGGGATGCCCTGGAGATGATGATGGTCCAGCCCCTGGATCTCACCGAATCGCGCCAGCGGTTCGACATTCAGATCAGTGTGCATGGAGGCGGGCTGCAGGGGCAGGCGGGGGCCGCCTGCCTGGGAATCGCCCGTGCGCTGATCCAGTACGATCCAACATGGCGCCCGGCCCTGAAGAAGGCGGGCTTTCTGACCCGCGATCCAAGGGAGAAGGAGCGCAAGAAGTACGGCTTGGCCGGAGCCCGAAAGCGTTTCCAGTTCTCCAAGCGCTGAAATTCCCCCGACTTCGGGCGCAAGGAAAACCGCCGGTTGTTTCGACGACTTGCACATCCAAGAAGCAGTCGGGGCAATTCACCCACCTCGAGTCTGGACGTATCCCCTGCCCTCGGCATTTCCGGCAGAGCAATCGTGAAGACCTTCACCAGGTCCTCGTTGCGCATGCAGTCCTCCCTGCAGGGAGGACATTGTGCTTGAGGACCGCGGTGCCCGCGACATCGACCTAACGAAAGTGAGTGTGACATGCCCGACGTAGGGATACGCGATCTCCTCGAAGCAGGTACGCATTTCGGCCACCAGACCCAACGCTGGAATCCCAAGATGCGGCCGTTCATTTTCACCGAGCGCAACGGTATCCACATCGTCGACCTTCAGAAGACGGTGACGATGCTGGGCGCGGCATACCAGGCCGTTGTAGATACCGCCCGCGCCGGGAAATCGGTTCTGTTCGTCGGCACCAAGAAACAGGCAGTCGATGTGGTTCTGCGGGAATCCGAGCGTTGCGGGATGTACTATGTAACCGAACGCTGGCTCGGAGGAATGCTCACCAACTGGCAGACCATCCGCCAGAACATCCGCCATCTCGACCACCTCGATCGCATCGCCACTGACGGCACCTACGAGAAGCTGAAAAAGAAGGAAGTGCTGCTGCTCGAGAAGGAACGGGCGCGCATGGCCAAGACCCTTGCGGGCATTCGCAAGATGGCGACCCTCCCGGGTCTTGTTTACATAGTCGACATCAAAAAAGAGAAGCTGGCAATCTCCGAGGCGAGGAAGCTCGGGGTGCCCTCGGTCGCCATCGTCGACACGAACTGCGACCCCGATCTCGTGACCTATCCGATCCCGGGAAACGACGACGCGCTGCGATCCATCGAGTTGATTACGACGTTGATTGCCGACGCGGTGATCGAAGGCCGGGCGGCCTCGGATGAAGCGGAAGCGGTAGCCGCGGAAGGTGTTGATCGGGAAGCGTTGGACCAGCCTGTTGCGGAGGCCGGCTCGATTCCTCTTTCCGCCGATTCCGGGAGTTCCATGTCGTCGACCCCTGGCGGCCCTTCGGCAACCGGTTCCGGGGCGGCGGAGCGAACGCCGTAGGAAGCACGGGCGACAATCTGCAAAGGGAAAGGGACACAGGAATGGCGGACATCTCGGCGGCCGTTGTCAGGCAGCTTCGGGAACAGACGGGGATCGGGTTGATGGACTGCAAGAAGGCCTTGCAGGAAACCAATGGCGATATCGACAAGGCAGTGGACTACCTGCGGAAGCAGGGAATGGCAGCCGTGGAAAAGCGCGCGGCGCGTGCGGCGCACGAGGGGCTGGTGACTTCCTACATCCATCCCGGCAACCGCCTCGGCGTCCTGGTCGAAGTAAACTGCGAGACTGATTTCGTCGCGCGAACCGACGACTTTCAGCAGTTCGCCAAGGACGTGGCGATGCACATCGCCGCCGAACAGCCGCGCGCCGTCGACAGAGGTTCAATCGACCAGGAGGTGATCGCCCACGAACGCGAGATCTACCTCGAACAGGCCAAAAACGAAGGCAAGCCTGATCATATCGCCGAGAAGATCGTCTCCGGGAGGCTTGAGAAATTCTTCCAGGAGGTCTGCCTCCTCGAGCAGCCATTTGTCAAGAACAGTGACCAGTCGATTGAAGATCTGGTCACGGAATTGACATCAAAGGTCGGCGAGAAGATTTCGATCAGTCGCTTTTCGGTATTTCGGCTGGGTGAGGGCAAACAGTAGGCGATCATTGGGGAATTCCTCGCTGGAGACGAGATCATGTTGGAGGAGATCTACGAGGAAGTTCGGCGGCAGATGAGCAACTCCATAGATGCCCTGAAGCGCGATCTCGCAGGAATTCGCACCGGCAGGGCCTCGGCCTCCCTGCTCGACGGAATTCGCATCGACTACTACGGCACACCCACTCCCCTGAACCAGCTCGCGGCAATAAGCATTCCGGAACCCAGGCTGATCGCGGTTCGTCCGTACGAACAGAATCTGATACCGGACATAGAAAAGGCCATTCTCGCCGACAAGAACCTGGGGTTGAATCCGTCCAACGACGGTACCCTCATTCGCCTCCCGATCCCGGAACTGACCGGTGAGCGCCGCATCGAATTGACCAGGATCGCCCGCAGCCGGGCCGAGGAAGGGCGGGTAGCGGTAAGGCACGGTCGCCGGGATGGTCTCGACTTCGTCGATGAGGCCAAGAAGGACGGGGACATCAGCGAAGACGAAGCCCGCTCCGCCCACGACCACATCCAGAAGCTGACCGACGGCTTCGTCAAGCAGGTCGACGAGATTATCGAGTCGAAGGCGAAAGAGATTCTGGAAGTGTAGTGCCCGATACGGGCCGCCCTGCAGGTGAGTGGTTTGGCCGGTGCCGGAATCCCGCAGAGTACATACACTTCCAGCCCGGAACTCAGTCGCCTTTAAGGAAACCGCCTTGAAAGCGCGATACCATTGCGGTTTCAGGGCACTTTCCGCATCACCGTCCATTCCTGACAGAACGCCGGCCCCCACCGCGTATGTTCGTTGAACTGTGGTCGTCCACCCGTCCTCGCCAGTGGCTGAAGAACCTGTTCGTCTTTCCCCCCCTGGTTTTCTCCGAAAATCTGCTGGAACTGTCGTTCGCCAGCCGCACATTCGGCGCCTTTCTCTGTTTCTGGTCCTTGAGCGCCGGGATCTATCTGGTCAACGACCTGCTCGACTTGGAGCAGGATCGTAAGCACCCGCAAAAATCAAAAAGACCCCTGGCATCGGGAGCGCTGTCCGTGCCGGCCGCAATCGTCGCCAGCCTGCTTCTGATCGCTGGGGGTGGGGGCTGCGCCTTCCTGCTCGACAGCCATTTCGGATGGGTCACGGTGGTCTACACGGTCCTGAACTTCGCCTATTCCGTCCGCCTCAAGCATGTAGTACTGGTCGACGTGTTGTGTGTCGCCTCGGGTTATCTCCTGAGAGCCCTGGGAGGGGCGGTGGTAATCGACGTGTACATTTCCACCTGGTTCGTACTCTGCGCCTTCTCGGTCACCTTGTTTGTTTCCGTTATCAAGCGCCGGCAGGAGTTGGTGATCCTTGGGGGGGCAGCCGAGGCACACCGCGCCACTCTGGGGGAATATACCCTTCCCTTTCTCGATCAGGTGATCTCCATCCTTACGTCCGGGACTTTGATTTGTTACGCACTTTACGCGATGGGAGTCGGCGAAGATCGAGGGCAGGCGGACCCCAACATGCAGTGGACGATTCCGTTCGTGCTCTACGGAGTCCTGAGATACCTGTTCCTTGTTTACCGGCGGGAGGAAGGGGCGGAGCCGGAGGAAGTAGTCTGGCGGGACCGCCCGCTTCAGGCAGCGATCTTGCTCTGGCTCGCGGTGAGCATGGGGGCGCTCTACATCAGGTAGAGGTGAGCCTGCCGTTGAGGCCGGTGTCCGTGAGGAAGGGTGGTGGAGCAGATCGGGATCGAACCGACGACCTCAGGCTTGCAAAGCCCGCGCTCTCCCAACTGAGCTACTGCCCCTGTTGAAGTGAAAGTGGGAAATCGAACGTCAGGACCGGTGGATCAGGCGCGAGGTCCAAGGTTGTTGCCCACCCTTGCAACTGAAATTCTGCGGCTGTTTCTGGAACGGCTTCCCCTTGCCGGAAAACGCTCCGGGGGCATTTGGTATCCACGGTTGCGCTGTCGCCACGAACTGATGCGCACGCCTGTGGCACTCCAGGGGAACCCGTTTCCCCAAGGGGTCTCACACTCGGTGGAAAACAGTCCATATATTGTTGATTTTAAAAAAGATAGAATCGGATTTTCCCTTGGTCAACGCGATCGCTCCGCCGAATCCTGGGAGAGAGGAAGAGACAGACCATGGAACGCCCTGTAGTTGTCAGCGCCGCACGCACCGCCACCGGGACCTTCGGAGGTGCATTGCGCGAAGTCGATGCGCAATCTCTCGGGTCTACGGTCATCGAGGCCGTGTTGGCGCGCGGAAAGACCGACCCGGCCGACCTGGACGAGGTCATCCTGGGCACCATCTACCAAGGTGGACTGGGACCGAACGTCGCCCGTCAGGCCGCCGTCGGTGCGGGGGTGCCGTACGGGGTGCCGGCGATGACCGTCAACAAGCTGTGCGGCTCGGGATTGAAATCGATTGCGCTGGCCGCCCAGGCGATCGTCACTGGAGAGGCGGAAGTGGTGGCCGCGGGTGGGGCGGAAAACATGAGCCGGGTGCCCTATGGCCTTCAGGGGGGCCGCTGGGGACAGCGCCTCGGTCATGGAGAAGTGACCGACCTGATGATCATGGATGGTCTCTGGGATTGCTTTTACGACTGCCATATGGGGATTACGGCGGAGAACCTCGCCGATCAGTATCGGATATCCCGCCAAGACCAGGACGGCTTTGCGATACGGAGCCAGGAGAACTACCACCGGGCTCACGCGGCGGGGCTGTTCGCCGAGGAGATCGTTCCGGTCATGGTCCCGCAGCGCAAGGGGGACCCTACGGTGTTCGACGTCGACGAACACCCGCGCAAGGACACGAGCCTGGAACGCCTGGGGCAACTCCGTCCTGCCTTCAAGGATGACGGCACCGTAACCGCAGGAAACTCCTCTGGAATCAACGATGGGGCGGCGGCCCTGCTGTTGATGTCGGATGAGCGCGCCAGGCGCCAGGGGGAAGATCCCCTCGCCTTCGTCAGCGCCACGGCCACCGCCGGAGTCGACCCGCGAATCATGGGGATCGGCCCTGCCCCGGCGATTCGCAAGCTGTTGGCGAAAACCGGTTTGACCCTGCGCCAAATCGACCTTCTCGAGGTGAATGAAGCGTTCGCCGCCCAATCCCTGGCCGTAGGCAAGGAACTGGACTGGGACGAGGACAGGGTAAACGTCAACGGCGGAGCAATCGCCCTGGGGCACGCCGTAGGGGCAAGCGGAGCCCGGATTGCCGTCACCCTGATCCACGAGATGGTGCGGCGCCGGGCACGGCGTGGAATCGCGGCCCTGTGTATCGGGGGCGGAATGGGGATAGCCACGCTGTTCGAGATCCCGGCGTAAGGCGTCGTCGAGGAGGGAGCTCTTCCAAGCCCCCTCCTCTTCCCTCCGCGTTCAGGGGCTTGGAAGCCCAAAGCCGGGATTCCCTCCGTCACCGTATGCAGGGGGCCATTCCCCGCCTCCTTCAAACCCGGACCATCGGGGCAAGGCTCAACGAGGAAAGGAGCAACGCTCCTCCGTGGTTTGCCGGCCGGGCTCGCGACCCCGGTTCAGGCGGCAACAGCTCCGAGCTCAAGCTCTTCCTCTCCTTCCTGGTCGACCTCCACGCTCGACGCGGACTCGGCGTTCGCACTGCGTTCCAGGATCTGGAGGTTTCTCACCTGGATCTCGACGATAGAGTGCGGGTTCTCTTCTTCGTCTCGCCACGAGTGGCTGCGAAGTCTCCCGGTAAGGAAAACGGGAGTCCCCTTGCGCAGGCGCTCGGCGCCGAATTCGGCCAGCTTCTGCCAGGCGACGATGTTGAAGAAGGACGCCTCGTCCTGCCATTCACCGTCGCGGTCGCGATAGGATCGGTTGACGGCAATACGGGCACTGAGCCGGGCGCTGCCGTTGTCGGTGATCCGGTACTCCGGATCCTGAACCAGCCTTCCTGCGATCGAGACCTGGTTTACCGCCGGCATCCTCAGTTCGGACATGTCTGACCTCCCTTGGGTATTGGGGGTTGGGGGACGAATCGACGCACCCCCTGCCGCACGTTCCATGCCAGGGTCCGCGGACAAGCTGTAACCCCTTGATGGTCAACAAGTAGCGACAACCGGCCGGGATGGTGCCGGGCATCTGGTCTGTGAACGGCAGGCGACGCTGCCGGGTATCATGCGTAACACCCGGGTAAATTGTCGGCCCGGTTCGGCCTGGTTACATTCCAGAAATCCCGCTGCAACCGGCGGGTTACACCTTCCATTCCCCCTGAAACGACAATGCCCGAGGACCGGAGGAATCGCCTGGCCCTGGAGACCAGTCCTTACCTGCGCCAGCATGCCGGCAACCCGGTAGACTGGTATCCCTGGGGAGAAGAGGCTTTGGAGTCTTCCCGTTCCCTGGACCGCCCCATCCTGCTTTCAATCGGCTATTCGGCATGCCACTGGTGTCACGTGATGGAACGCGAGTCATTCGAGGACGACCGCATTGCCGCCCTGATGAACGACCTGTTCATCAACATCAAGGTCGACCGGGAGGAAAGACCTGACCTCGACGAGATCTACATGGCCGCGGTTCAGGCAATGACGGGAAGCGGCGGCTGGCCGATGACAGTCTTCCTCACTCCTGACTTGCGGCCATTCTACGGGGGCACCTACTACCCTCCTGAAGACAGTCGCGGCCGACCCGGATTCCCCAGGGTGCTGACCGCCGTGGCGGACCATTACCGCAATCACAGGGACCGGATCGAGCACCAGGCAGACCGTCTGCTGGCCGTCCTTCAACGGCAGAGCGACCTTGCCGGTCCGGGTGGGGAAAATGCCCGGTCCGCCGCTTCCGATTCCGCCCAAACCGCCGCTTTCGAGCAGTACCGCCAGACCTTCGACGCGGAGTTCGGAGGGTTCGGCAGCGCCCCCAAATTCCCCCACAGCATGGGCCTCTCGCAGCTGTTGCGGATTTACCGGCGCAGCGGGAATGAGCACGCCCTGCACATGGTGGAACGCACCCTGGACAGAATGGCGCACGGTGGGATCTACGATCAGCTCGGCGGCGGTTTCCACCGCTATTCCGTCGACGAACGCTGGCTGGTGCCGCACTTCGAAAAGATGCTTTACGACAACGCCCTGTTGGCGATGACGTATCTCGAAGCCTACCAGGTCACCCGCAAAGGTCTCTACCGCAGAGTTGTGGAGGAGACCCTGGATTACGTTCTGCGCGAGATGGCCCAGCCGGGAGGAGGCTACTCCGCCGCCCAGGACGCCGACAGCGAGGGGGAGGAAGGCCTGTTCTTCCTGTGGACGAAGGACGAAGTCGAGCGCCAGCTGTCCGCGGAACCGGCGCGGCTTTTCTGCCGCTACTACGACGTCACCCCCGAGGGCAACTTCGAGGGGAAGAACATCCTCCACGTCAGCTCGGAGATGGCCGACCTGGCTGAATTCCTCGGGGTGGAAGCCGACGAATTGCAGCGGGCAGTCGCGCTCGGCCGGGAACGCCTGCTCGGGGTGCGGGAGAAGCGCGTTCGCCCCGCTCGCGACGACAAGGTCGTCGTCTCCTGGAACGGCCTGATGATTTCAGCCATGGCGCGGGCGTATTCCGTTCTGGGTCACCGGCGCCATCTCGACTCGGGGGAAGCCGCCGCGGCCCTGATTCTGTCCGAGCTGCGGTCCGACAACGGCAGATTGATGCATTCCTTCAAGGACGGGAAGTCGAGCGGGGGCGGATTCCAGGACGACTACGCCTGTTTCATAAACGGCCTCATCGATCTTTACGAGGCGTCCTACGTTTCTGGCTGGCTGCGGGAAGCAGTCGAGCTGGCGGAGGAGATGGTAGAGCGGTTCTGGGACCCGGAGGGGTCGTCTTTCTTCTTCACCGAAGCAGGAGACACCGACCTGATCGTCCGCAGCAGGAATCCGTTCGACAACGCAACGCCTTCCGGCAATTCGATGGCAGCCCTGGCGATGATGCGCCTCGGGGCGCTGACCGGCAGTGAATCGCTGTGGGAGAAAGGGGTTGGCACGGTAGCTTCATTCGCCGGACTCCTGGAGCGTTCCCCCACTTCGTTCGCGCAGATGGGATGCGCCTTTGATTTCTCCATGCAGAAGCCGCTGGAAATCGCCGTTGTCGGCGAGGGCATGGGGTGCCGCCTGCGCTCCGCTGCGGTTCACGAGCATTTCCTTCCGAACAAGGTGGTGTGCGGTTGGCCCTCCCGCACGGGGAGGGATGCGCCTTCCGGGGAAGTGGAGGGCCTGGTGCCCCTGCTCGCCGGAAAGTGCAGCAACAGTTTGCCGGCGGCGTACGTCTGCGAGAAGATGGTCTGTTCGCCGCCGATCGATACCCCCCGGGCTCTCGCATCGCGGCTTGGGGAAGCGGTTCGGGGAGAGCAGGCTCCGCCTGAGGAAAGCGGGGAAGGCACGGAGTTCCTCTCAAGGTGATTCCTTTTTCCGGTAGTTCCTGTTGACCGCCCTGCCCAACCCCCGGTCGATTCTCGACACCATCGGGGCCACGCCGATGATCCGGCTCGCCAGGGTCGTGCCGGAGAACGGATCGGATATCATCGGTAAGCTGGAAGCGCTCAACCCGGGCGGCAGCGTCAAGGATCGCATCGGCCTCAGCATGATCCGGGCTGCCGAGGAAGCCGGAGTGCTGAAGGAGGGAATGGCTATCGTCGAGCCGACGAGCGGCAACACCGGGATCGCGCTGGCCATGGCCGCCTCGGCCCTGGGATACGAGCTGATCCTGACCATGCCGGACAGCATGAGCTGGGAACGCGTTTCGGTAATGGCTGCGTACGGAGCTCGCATCCTCCTTACCCCGGGTGCCGAAGATATGGCGGGGGCCATTCGCAAGGCGGAGGAAATCGTCGCCGCAAACCCCGATGGAACCTTCATGCCGCAGCAGTTCCGCAACGCCGCGAACCCCCAAATCCATCGCGATACCACGGCGCGGGAAATCCTCGATGCGACCGGGGGCCAGCTCGACGTCTTCGTCGCCGGAGTCGGCACGGGAGGAACCATCACCGGGGTGGGGGAGGTGCTGAAGCGCGAGGTTCGGGGAGTTCGCGTCATCGCCGTGGAGCCGGAGCGCTCGCCGGTGCTGTCGGGAGGTGAGCCTGGCCTGCACGGCATTCAGGGAATCGGCGCCGGCTTCGTGCCGCCGATCCTGCGGCGGGACGTCGTTGACGAGGTGGTCCGGGTGACGGATGAGACCGCCTTCGCCTGCACCAGGCGGTTGGCCAAGGAGGAGGGATTGCTGGTGGGGCCGTCCTCGGGCGCAAACGTGGCCGCCGCCCTCGAGGTCGCCGCGGACCTTGGCCCGGGGAAACGGCTGGTTACCGTCTTCTGCGATACGGGGTTTCGCTACTTCAGCGTCGAGGGTTTCATCCGGGACGACACCCAGGCGACTTCGTAAGGCCGGCTCCTGCTGCCACCTTGGGCGGTCACTTGTTCCGAGACTGCCCGGACCCGGAATTTTCCGGCTTTCGACTTCATCGACGGACCGGAAACAGCGGTGGAAGTTCCCTTTCCGTCTTAAGGGACAAACGGTGCAGACGGAAGAACACCGTCAGGCCCATCTCGTTGACACTCGGAAAAGGGGAGGATACATTCCAAAAAGTCCAAGTAAACGTCAGCCTGGGTATGTTTGGCCCGGACAAGGTTTTTCCCGCATGATGATGCGGATCGGCGCTCTGGCAGAGCGCGCGGGCGTATCGACCCGCACGGTACGCTATTACGAAGAGCTCGGAATGATAGAGCCCCAGGAACGGACCGGTGGGGGTTTCCGGCTCTACTCCTCCGAACAGTTGCGCCGTCTCGAGATCATTCAGAGTCTGAAAGCGCTCGGATTCGAGCTCGATCGCATCGGCAAGATGTTCAGTCTTCGACGACAGGCCGGGACCGGGGGCGAGCTTGCCTCGGAAATGATCCGGCTTCTCGACGCCCAGCAACGCGAGATCGAATTCAAGCTCGCCCACTACACCGAAATGCGGCAGCGAACCGCGCGCGGAATCGAAGCGCTGAAGGGATGCCTGCGTTGTTCGATCAAGGTGTTCGAGCGGGATTGTCAGAACTGCGAAGTGTACCAGCGCATCGAAGACGTCCCCGACCTGGTCGATTGCGCGATCTATCGAAGCTGACCGCCCGGCCTGAATTGAGGAACCTGCTAGCGATGATTACCGTCACCGACTTCGCCGCCAACAAGATCCGAACCCTCCTCGAGAAGGATGGAAACCCGACGCATGGTCTGAGGGTGGCCGTACGGGGGGGCGGTTGCTCGGGATTCCAGTATCATCTCGAATTCGAGGACGCTCCCGGAGAGATGGACCAGGTGGTCGAATCGAACGGTGTCCGCGTCTTCGTCGATCCCAAGAGCAGCCTCTACCTGAACGGCGTGGTATTGAACTTCGACGACGGGTTGATGGGTTCCGGGTTTCAGATCGAGAATCCCAATGCCCGGACTACCTGTGGCTGTGGCGAATCCTTCAGCATCTAGTTCCGCCACCCATCCTCCTGCACCACACGCACCGATATACCTCGACAACCTGGCGACGACGCCTGTCGACCCGAGGGTGCTGGCAGCAGTCCTGCCGTTCCTGGAAACCCGTTTCGGCAACGCCTCGAGCGCGACCCACGGGTTCGGATGGCAAGCTGCCGATGCCGTAGCCGAGGCTCGCGCCCAGGTCGCCGGGCTCATCGGTTCCAAAGACCGGGAAATCGTCTTCACCAGCGGTGCAACAGAGGCAAACAACCTCGCGCTTAAAGGGATCGCCGAAGCCGGTCGGCCCCCCCGGGGCAGGATCGTCACCTGTGCGACCGAACACCCTTCGGTCCTGGACTGTTGCAGGTCGCTGGAAAAGCGCGGCTTCGATATCGTCGTGCTGCCCGTCGACAGGTACGGAACCCTCGATCCCGGGGAGCTGCGCGCCGCAGTTTCAGAAGACACCCTGCTCATATCCGTCATGGCCGCCAACAACGAGCTGGGAACAATCCAGCCGCTTGCAGCCATCGGCGAGGTTGCCCGGGAATCCGGGGTTCCATGGCACTGCGATGCGGCGCAGGCTGCGGGCAAGATTCCCCTCGATGTCGACGCTCTGGGCGTCGACCTTCTATCGATTTCGGCTCACAAACTGTATGCTCCGAAAGGAGTGGGGGCGCTCTATGTGCGCTCGAACCGGCGCCCCCGCCTGCGCCTCGCCGCCCAGCTCGAAGGCGGGGGCCAGGAACGCGGGTTGCGTTCGGGAACCATCAACGTCCCGGGTGCAGTCGGACTCGGCAAGGGCTGTGAGATCGCCCGTCTCGAGATGACTGCGGAGGCAGCGCGGCTCGGGGCTCTGCGCGATGCGTTGCAGCGCAAACTCGAGGCAGGGGGAACCGCAATCGCCAACGGTCACCCGCGGCGTCGGGTCCCGGGATGCCTGAACCTCCGCTTCGCCGATGTCGACAGCGGGAGGTTGATGAACGCCCTGCGCGACAAGGTCGCGCTTTCTTCCGGTTCGGCCTGCAAATCGGGAAACGCCGGGCCCTCTCACGTCCTTGCGGCGATCGGCCTCGACGATACCGCGGCTGCGGAGACCGTTCGCTTCGGCCTCGGTCGCTTTACGACCGGGGAAGAGATCGAGTCCGCAGGGGATTTGATCCTGGCCGCCGTCGCCGGGGAGCGTGCCGAGGCCCTGGCCGCCGGACAGGTCGCCGCGGCCGGCGCCGGACGGAGCTGTGGGGTTGCACGCGTTGGGAACACGCCATAGATAATATTCGAGAGTCGCCGGCAACGGCTGACCATCACGGTTCATCACGCATCGAAGAAATCATTGCCAGGAGTCGAGAAATGGCTGTCACCTCGAGTCAGCTGCTCAACAGGATAAAGCGGCAAATTACCGAAGTCAGCCCGGAGTCGGTTCATCGCGGACTCCAGTCCGGGGACGTCCGGCACCTCATCGACGTCCGCGAGCGGGACGAGGTTCTCGACGGATACATCCCGGGTGCCGAACTGATTCCCAGGGGATTCCTCGAGCTCAACATCGAGGAAGACGTCACCATGGACAGGGATGCCGGAATCGTGCTCTACTGCGCCGGCGGCAATCGATCTGCACTGGCCGCCCGCGACCTGGAGGAGATGGGATACGCCAACGTCAGCTCGATGATCGGGGGTATCAAGGGCTGGAAAGACGCCGGCTACGGCATCGAGCAGAACGGGCTGCTGTCGGCGGAAGACCTGCAGCGCTACTCGCGGCACATCCTCCTCCCCGAAGTAGGGGAGCAGGGGCAGCAGGAGTTGCTGAAGGCCAGGGTGCTGCTGGTCGGAGCCGGGGGACTCGGGTGCCCGACGGGCCTCTACCTCGCCGCGGCGGGGGTCGGCACCATCGGCCTCGTCGATGCCGACGTAGTCGACAAGAGCAACCTGCAGCGCCAGGTGCTGTTCGGAGAATCGATGGTCGGGGAGCCGAAGGTCGAAGCGGCGAAACAACGCCTTCTCGACCTCAATCCCGGAGTGCAGGTCCACACCCATCACGAGCTGCTGACCTCGGACAACGCCATGGAGATCCTGCCGGAGTACGACATCGTGGTCAACGGATGCGACAATTTCCCGACGCGTTATCTCGTGAACGACGCCGCCGTTCTTGCGGGCAAGCCGGTGGTCGATGGCAGCATCTTCCGCTTCGAAGGTCAGGCGACCGTGTACAACCCCGCCGAAGGAGGACCCTGCTACCGCTGCCAGTATCCCGAACCTCCTCCTCCCGGCGAGGTCCCCAGTTGCGCCGAAGGTGGTGTTCTCGGGGTGTTGCCGGGGATCGTCGGTGTGATCCAGGCGACCGAGGCCGTCAAGCTCATCCTCGGCAAGGGGTCGTCGCTGGTCGGCCGGCTCGTTCTCTACGACGCCCTCGACATGACCTTTCGAGAGCTCAAGCTGCGCCGCGATCCCGAGTGCCCGGTTTGCGGCGACAATCCCTCGATTTCCGAGCTGATCGACTACGACCAGTTCTGCGGCCTGCCCTCGCACTGAGCGGCTGAACAGCCGAGAGCCGGAAAGGGGAACTCCCATCCGGGCGCTGCTCGGGGCCCGGAGCAGCGCCCTTGCTGTTTTGAGACGGCCACGGGAAGCACCCCCCCTGTCCGACGTGGCGTAGATGACCCGGCAAGTCGAAAACCTGATTCTCGACCTGGAGGCGCGGAGCGACGGCGATCCCGTTTTCGACTTCGAGCAGCTTTTCGGCAATGCAAACGAGGTCGAGATCGAGCTGGGAATCGGTAAGGGGCGTTTTCTGATCGATGCCGCCCAACGCCACGCAGACAGGAACTACTTCGGCGTCGAGTGGGCGAGCAAGTACATGCGGATCGCCCACCAGCGGTGCCTGAAGCGCCAGCTGAGCAATGTCAGGCTGGCGCGTGCAGATGCACGGGAGTTCGTCGAGTTCTTCCTTCCCGCCGACTCCATCAATGCCTGCCACATCTACTTTCCCGATCCCTGGCCGAAGAAACGCCACCACAAACGCCGCCTGGTCAACAGCGAATTCATCGCCGAGATCGAGCGCACCCTGATCCCCGGAGGCCGGCTGTGGATGGCTACCGATCACGACGAGTACTTCGGGGTCATGCTCGAAGTACTGGGGGAGTTCCCGCGGCTGCGGGGAGTGGACGCGGAGTGGGAGGGGGTTCCCACCAACTACGAAGAGAAGTACCTGGCTCGGGGAAGGGTCATCAATCGGAAGGTCGTGGAGCTGGCCTGAACGGGCAACCGACCCACAATCTCCTCATCCCGGAGTGACCACCCATACGTAAGGGTCGGGCAGAAGCCGTCTCCGTCGTCAGGGGAAAGACCGGATAATTGCCTTGACATCCCTTCCCGGGGAACCGTATACTAAGCTTAAGGGTGTAAAGTGGTGTGAAAGGGTGTGTAGTGGGAATTGAGATGGCGGGTGCGGAAGGAAGGGCCGATGGCTCAGTTTTTTCTCGGGGAATACGACGTGCCGGTCGACGAAAAAGGCCGCGTCTTCCTGCCGGCGGACCTGCGACGCAAGCTGCTTCCGGAAGATGGGGACACCCTGGTCGTGACCCGGGGGCTGGATGGCTGTCTCAACGCTCATCCCCATCAGGCCTGGAGCGAGATCGCCACGAGAATTGCAGATCTGCCGCAGACCGATCAGAATGCCCGTCAGTACTACCGCGTGGTTTTCTCGCAGGCGGCGGAGGTCAGGCTCGACAGGCAGGGGAGAGCAACCCTTCCCAAAAAGCTGCTCGATCGGGCAGGTATCTCCGACCGGATGGTTATCGCGGGAGCGGGAAGGAAGCTCGAATTCTGGGAGCCCGGTTCCTGGAATTCCTATCTGACGCCCGCCCAGGCAGAGCTGACCCATTCCGCGGAGGGCTTGCCGCTTTGAGGTCCCGCACCCTGAAACAACCGGATGGAAGAGAAGGAATATCACCGGCCAGTCATGGTGTCGGAGGTCGTGACCGGCCTCGTCAACCACCCCTCCGGCGTGTATGTCGACGCCACTGCCGGGGGTGGGGGGCACAGCCGGGCGATCATGAAGCGACTCTCCCCGGCTGGCCGGCTCATCGCCATAGACCGCGACCCCGAGGCGATAGCGCGGTTACGCCGGATCGCGGGGGAGTTCAGCGGCCGGATGACAATCCGTCACGGCAATTTCCGCGACCTTCCGGTTCTTCTGGAGGGGGCTGCAGAGGCGACAGCCCTCTCCGGCATCCTGTTCGATCTGGGGGTTTCCTCGCATCAGATAGACGAACCGGGCCGCGGATTCAGCTACCGGTCGAACGGCCCTCTGGACATGCGCATGGACCCCGGCGCCGGGACTCCGGCCGCCGATCTGCTGGCGCGGGTCTCGGAGGAGGACTTGTGCGGCATGATCAGGCGCTACGGCGAAGAGCGGGCGGCCCGCCGGATCTCCCGGGCAATCTGCAGACGAAGAAACTGCGGGGCGCTGAGGTCTACGGGGGACTTGCGGGCTGCGGTCGAATCCACGCATCCCCGGATGCCGAACAAGACCCTTGCCCGGGTTTTTCAGGCCTTGCGCATCGCCGTCAACGACGAATTGAAAGCGCTGGAATCCGCACTCGGTTCGGCCATGGAAATGCTGACAGGCACAGGCAGACTCGCGGTAATCTCCTACCATTCCCTGGAGGACAGACTCGTGAAGTCGGCCCTGGCGCCGGGGCTGAAGGGTTGCACCTGTCCCCCGCGGATACCGGTATGCAGGTGCGGGGGCAGGCGGTCGTTCCGCACCGTGCACCGGAGACGAACGGCGGCGCCCGCCGAAACAGCCGTCAATCCCCGCGCCCGCAGCGCTGGTCTTCGTATATTCGAAAAGTTGCCAGTGTAGGCCGGACACCGGAAGCCGGAACGGAGCCATGCATTCGTTTCAGACGCTGAGAGCCTATGTAGCCACAGTCGCCGCCGGCGTGGCGCTCACGATTCTGTACGTCTGGGGCAAGATTGAAGTCGCCGAATTGATGGAGGACATCGCCGCTGCAGAAGCGGAAATCGCATCCCTGAACGATGAGCGCACCCGGCTGATGGCGGAGGTAGTCAGGGCCAAAAAACCGGGTGTCATCGTTCGTCGCGCCGAGTCGGAGTTGAAGATGATACCGGCGCACCGGCTCGACCGCGGAGGGAGGCGATGAGCGACCGGCAAAGCGAGCACCAGAGACCGGAATCGGGCAAACTCCAGGGTCTTTCCCGGCTGCGCCTGGTTTTTCTCGCCGGCGCCGCGTTCTGGGCCCTTCTGGTCGGCCGGCTTGTACAGGTGCAAGCGGTTCAGCACCACAGTTTTGCCGAGCAGGCCATGCAGCAGCATGAACGCTGGGTGGAAATCGCCGCGCGCAGAGGCCGCATTTTCGACCGTGAAGGGAGGGTGCTCGCCCAGGATATCCCGGCGACATCCTTCTACTGTCATCCTTCGGAGGTCCGGCAACCGCAGGACCTTGCCCGGCATTTCGCGGAGAAGACAGGCCGCACACCCCGGGCGATCCTCGAGACATTGAACGGTGACCGGCCGTTCGTTTACCTCGCCAGACAGGTGCCGGACACGGAGGCAGCCTCCTACCGTTCCTCCGAAATCGAAGGTGTCCGCGAGCAGAAGGGGACACGTCGCTATTACCCCTTCGGGCCGGTTGCCGGCCAGTTGCTGGGGTTCGCCGATATCGACAAAAAGGGCCGTGAGGGGGTGGAGATATCCTACGACTCCGCCCTTCGCGAGACCACCGGGAGGAGATTGACCAAGGTGGACTCGCGCGGCCGGCAGCTTTCGGTGCACAATCGGGAACACCAGGCACCGCAGGACGGGTCGAGCCTTACTCTCACGATCGATGCCGTATACCAGGATATCCTCGAGGAGGAGCTGGCGCTCGCCGTCGATTCCACCCGTTCCGAAGGGGCCTACGCCATCATCTCGCAACCTCAAACCGGGGAAATCCTGGCGATGGCCAGCGTTCCCCGGTTCGATCCCAACGAACCGGGAAAGTTTCCGGCCGAAGTCCGTCGCAACCGGGCGATAACCGATTCCTTCGAGCCCGGATCGACCTTCAAGGCGATTACCGCGGCGTCGGTTTTCGAGGAGGAGCTGGCGACTCCGGGCACGATCGTCTACTGCGAGAACGGATCCTTCAGGCTCAACAACGGCGATGTTGTCCGGGATGTCGGGAAATACGGCCGGCTCACCGCCAGTGAAGTCCTGGTGAAATCCAGCAACATCGGGATGATGAAGATCGCCCGCCGACAGCAGCGCCCCAGGTTCTACGAATACCTTCGCAACTTCGGGTTCGGAACCCGTACCGGTGTCGGTCTGCCCGCCGAGAGCGCCGGTCTGCTCAGACATGCCCGCAAGTGGTCCGACCGCTCCCTGGAGACGATCGCCATCGGGCAGGAGGTCTCGGTAACTGCCCTGCAACTTGTGCAGGCCTTCGGAGCTATTGCCAACGGCGGTCAGCTGATGGCTCCGCAGATCCTGCGGGTGATGGATGATGGAGCCGGCGAAAGGTCCGTAGTGGAACCGAAAGTGATTCGCCGGGTAATCTCGGAAAAGACGTCGTCGACCATGAGGGAGATCCTCGCCTCGGTCGTGCGGGACGGCACCGGCCAGATGGCGAAGATTACCGGAGTCGACGTGGCGGGAAAGACGGGAACGGCGCAGCGGGCGGCAAAGCACGGGGGAGGGTACGCAAAGGACGAGTACATCGTTTCCTTCGTCGGATTCCTGCCGGCCCGTCAGCCTGAGTTTCTCTGTCTGATCGTAATGTTGAATCCGCGCACCGAGAAGTGGGGCGGACGGGTTGCAGCCCCGGTCTTTCGCCGCGTCATGGAGCGCGTCTACTATCGGGGAAGGATCAGGAGCCCGGGGACGCCGGAGAGTAAGCCGCTTCCCGCTGTTGCCAGCGTCCCGGTGCTGCCGGACTTCCGGGGATTGAGCCGGGAAACCGCCCGCTACCAGGGTCGCATAAGGGGGCTTGCCGTCAGATTCGAGGGGGAGGGCAGTACCGTCATTTCCCAGGATCCCCCCCCTGGGTCCGGGTTTTCGAACCTGGTTGCATGCAGGCTCGGTCACCCCCGGGAAGCCCTCTTTCCCCCGGTCGGAATGCCAGTCCGGCAGTCGGTAGTGCTGGCCAAGTTTGCCCGGCGCCCCCTGGCGTATTCGCGATGAAGGCCTCCGCGAACACTCTTGGCCGCTTGCTGGAAGTCCTGCCAGATGCCCGCATAAGCGGTGAGGTGGGTATCGAAATCGGGAACATCGCCTGCGACTCCCGTTCCGTTGGCCCCGGAAGTCTGTTCGTGGCGATCAGAGGGGGCGAGGAAAGGGACCGGCACGAATTCGTCGAAGACGCCGTAGCGCGCGGAGCCGCTGCGGTGATAGTGGAGAAACCAGCCGTTCGTTCCGGATCCGCTACCGTGGTCGAAGTCGGCGATTCCCGCCAGGCCCTGGCGAGAATCGCGGCCCGGTTCTACGGAGAACCGTCGCGCCAGTTGTGCACCGTCGGGGTCACCGGAACCAACGGAAAAACCACGACGGCGATGCTGATCCGGGCCATCCTCGACCGCTCCGGGCGTTCGTGCGGCTACCTTGGGACTTTGGGCAGCCTCACCTCGGATACCATGAAACCGCTGGCGAACACCACTCCGGAAGCTTCCGAACTGCACCGCGAACTGCGCGCCATGGTCGACGCCGGACGCGCTGCGGCGGCGCTCGAAGTTTCTTCCCATGCCCTTGCCCTCGGTCGTGTCGACGGCATCCGGTTCGATGCTGCGGTGTTCACCAACCTCACCCGCGACCACCTGGATTTCCACGGTTCCGAAGAAGCTTATTTCGAGGCCAAGAAAAAGCTGTTCGACCTCCTCGAGCCGTACCCCCCGCCGCGTGCGGCGGTCAATCTCGACGACCCTTGGGGACAGCGTTTGAGTCGATGCCTCAATGGATCCGCGTTGACGTTCGGAAGTGGAAAAGATGCCGATGTCAGGTTGATGTCAGCTGCCGGGAGGCGAGGCAGGACATCCCTGTCGCTGCTCACTCCTCACGGCAAAATCGAACTCGATACGCGGTTGACCGGGAGCTTCAACTGCTCCAACGCCATGGCGGCCGTCGCCTGCGCCCTCGCCCTCGGCGTGGATGCAGATACGATTGCCGCGGCCCTCGCCGGCTTCGAAGGCGTTCCGGGCCGCTTCGAACGCATCGACGAAGGACAGCCGTTCGAGGTCATAGTCGATTTCGCCCACACTCCCGCGGGGCTCGAAACGGTCCTGAACACCGCGCGGGAACTGGCAACCGGGAGGCTGATCTGCCTCTTCGGGTGCGGCGGAGACCGCGATCAGGGGAAGCGCCCGCAAATGGGGAAAATCGCGGGGGAGCTGGCCGACGAAGTCTTCCTTACTTCTGACAATCCCCGCAGCGAGCCTCCCGGACGGATTATCGGCGACATAGCGGCAGGGATGAGCTCCCCGGAAAAGGCGCACCTGCTTCCCGACCGGAAGGAAGCGATCGGGCTGGCGCTGCGGGCGGCCGGAGGCGGGGACGTCGTGGTGCTGGCTGGAAAGGGCAGCGAAACCCGCCAGGTATTTGCCGACCATGCCATCGACTTCGACGATCGCCACGTAGCCCGGGAGTGGCTCAGGGGGTCAGGCGCGTCGGAGATTGGGGAGGGTTGAATTGGAAGGGGTCACTGCCGGCGAGATACGCCAATGGCTGGACGGGCAATGGACCGGGGAGGAGGCCGACGGTGTCGCTCCGAGGGGGATCAGTACCGATACCCGGAGCCTGAAGGAAGGGGAGGCGTTCCTTGCCCTGCGAGGCCCGAACTTCGACGGCAACCGGTTCGTCGAAGAGGCTTTCGATCGGGGAGCATGCGCTGCGATTGCCGACTCCTGGGAGGGTAGCCGCCTGCGGCCGGTGCTGCGAGTGGCCGACGCTCAGAAGGCCCTGGGAGAGATCGCCAAACAGTATCGAAAGCGGTTTGACCTTCCCGTCGTAGCGATCACGGGAAGCGCGGGAAAGACGACGACCAAGGAGATGACCGCTGCGGTCCTGGGACGCACCATGCGCGTCCTCAAGACGCCGGAAAGCGAAAACAACGAGGTAGGAGTGCCGTTGACGCTTCTGCGCTTGACGAGCGAAGTTGAAGCGGTCGTAGTTGAATTGGCGGCGCGCAAGGCGGGGGATATTCGTTATCTCTGCGAGATCGCTCAGCCGACCATCGGGGTCCTGCTCAACATCGGGACCGCGCATCTCGAGTTTTTTGAAACTGTAGAGGGGGTGGCCAAAGCCAAAGGGGAACTCCTGGATTATATCGGGGACAAGTCTTCATTGGCTCTCGTAAACGTCGATGACTGTGTCGTAGCCAGGGAGGTCATGAGGAAAAAGGGGAGACTCCTCGGCTTCAGTCTCGATAGTGAGAGCCATTTTTGTGGGGAGGGACTTGTTCTCGACCAGGAGGGCCGCGGCCACCTCTCTCTACAGAATATTCCTATCGATCTCCGGATTCCCGGAAAGCACAATGTGTACAACGCCCTGGCCGCAGCTGCGGTAGGGGATCTCTGCGCCGTTCCCGCGCCCGAAATCGGACGCGCCCTTGCCGAATTCGAGCCTGCCTCGATGCGCTCGGAGGTCGTGTGGAAAAACGACGCATGCCTGATCAAGGATTGCTACAACTCCAACCCCGGATCTGCGAAAGCCGCCCTCGATCTGCTGGGCGAAATGCAGTTGGCCAACGGCGGAAGGCGCATTGCCGCCCTCGGTGACATGCTCGAGCTCGGGGAGTCGGCACCGGAACTTCACGCCGAACTCGGCAGGCAGGCTCGGAGCGCCGGTGTCGAACTGCTGCTGACCTGCGGACCGCTGAGCCGCTCCACTCACCTTGGTGCTGTTGAAGCCGGCCTTGAAAACTCGCGCCACATGGAAAACAAGGCCGAACTGGCTGTGCAGCTTTGCGCAGAGGTTCGGCCGGGGGACGTTGTCCTTGTAAAAGCATCACGCGGCGCGGCCTTCGAAGAGATTGTCGAGCGATTACTTGTTTCGCTTCAGGCAGGCTCTTTGTAAATTTCAGATACAAGCCTCTCACACGGCCTATTCGCTCAGGGCGAGTTGGGGCAAGTGAAGTCCCCGCTTCACTGCCCCTCCGGGTTTCCTCACCCGGTGTTCGGCACCCCACGCAGTGATACTCAGCGCCCTGCCCCGGATGTACTGCCGCTCAGTCCGGCGGCGACGTCGCAGGGCGCGGCTACCCCCCCCTTGTTCCGACCGCAGGTCCCTTGCGGGTCTGCGGCCAATTGTGAACCCGGGTTCCACGCGGCCCGAGGCCGCCGTCCCGCGGATCAAACGGAATCGGCAAGACCGTGAATGCGGCACAGCGCGCAAGCAACCAGATCCTTCTGATCGCAGTGATTCTTGTCGGTCTCGGAGTGGTGATGGTCTACAGCTCCAGCTCCGTTCTGGCCGGCACCCGCTACGCCGACAGCAGTTTCTTTCTTGTCAGACAGGTGATCAGGGCGGCTATCGGTCTCGGTATCATGTTCATCCTGTCCCGTCTGCCCCTGAGGATCTGGCAGCGGGCCGCCCGCCCCATGATCCTCACCGGGCTGGCCCTGCTCGTTCTGGTTCTGATCTTCGGACAGGGAAAGGGAGCTTCGCGATGGCTGCCTTTCCCCCTTCCCCTCGACAGGATGAGCCTGTCCTTCCAGCCCTCGGAATTCGTAAAGCTCGCCCTTGTTCTCTACCTCGCGGATGTCATGGTGCGCCACCAGCAACGCATGGGAGACTGGCGCACAGGTCTGCTGCCCCGTTTGCTGGTTCTGGGGGCGGTTCAGGTCCTCATCGTCCTGCAGCCGGACCTGGGAACCGCCATCGCCATCGGACTCATCTCGATAATCATGCTCTGGCTCGGAGGGGCCGGGGCCTGGCACCTCGCAGCCGCCGCCGGAGCGGTCGTTCCATTTGTCGCCTGGTCCCTGATCAGTTCTCCCTACCAGATGCAGCGGCTGACCAGTTTTCTTCACGGTGCCGACCCCCGCGGCGCCGGTTTTCAAGTCTCCCAGTCGCTCCTCGCGCTTGGAAGCGGCGGGTTCCTGGGGGTGGGTCTGGGCGACAGCGTCCAGAAGTACTTCCTGCCGGAGCCGCACACCGACTTCGTTTTCGCCTTCATCGGCGAAGAACTGGGGCTGGCGGGCTCCCTCAGCGTGATCGCCCTCTTTGTCGCCATCGCCATTCACGGGTACCGCATCGCCAGCGACGCCCGGACCTATCACGGATTCCTGGTTGCCGCCGGGATCACGGTAATGATTTCCGTGTATGCCGTGACCAACGTCGGCGTGGTAACCGGCATTCTGCCGACCACGGGACTGCCCTTGCCGCTGGTCAGTTACGGCGGTTCCTCGCTGCTGTGGAATCTCAGCGGTATAGGAATTCTCGCTGCCGTCTCCCGGGAGACCGGTCAGTCACCTCCATCCCTTGCCCCGGCAAAAAGCCAACCATGGTTCGGGGGGATGCTGCGAAGGCTGCGGCCGTTGAGAACCGCGCAGCCCCCTCCGGGAATGCCGGTTGTTGCAAATGCCGGCCGGTAGCGCTGCCATGAGACTGAGCGATCAACGCTTGCGGGCCCTGGCAGGCTCAAGAGCCCATGTCCATCTGGTCGGTGTCGGCGGTGTGGGCATGGAAGGTCTGGCGCGGCTGCTGATGCATCTCGGCTGCCGGGTCAGCGGATCGGACAGGGAGCCTTCGCAAGCACTGGACAATCTCGAAGCGGACGGGGTCGCGGTAATGGCCGGGCACTGTGCAGATGCCGTCGGCGACGGCGTCGCCCTGGTGATCCACTCAGCCGCGGTGCCGCGGGACAACCCGGAGCTGGCCGCGGCGCGGCACCTCGGGATCGACACCGTTTCCCGGGCAAGATTCGTAGCCGATCTGTCGCACTCTTTCCGAACCGTTGCGGTGGCCGGTACCCACGGAAAGACGACGACCGCGAGCATGCTGTTCGAGATCCTCGAGGAGAGCGGCCGAAATCCCTCCTGCCTCATCGGTGGACGCAAGGAAGGTCGTGCCCTCGCCGGGCTTGGAAGCGGGGAGCTTCTCGTTCTCGAAGCGGATGAATACGACCGGGGGTTTCTGCACCTGAAGCCGTGGATGGCCCTCATCACCAACGTCGAAGCCGAGCATCTCGTGGACACCTATCGCAGCGAAGAGGAGGTCGTCGACGCCTTTTCAGAGTTCGCCTCGGGGACCCCTGCCGACGGGAGGCTGCTGCTCAACGGCGACGATCCGGGGTGCCGGAAGGTTTCGGGAAGGCTTGCGGGTGAACCGGACGCGACCTTCGGCATTCACCCGTCCAACAAGTATCGAGCCGAGAAGATCGGACTCGCCGGGGACGGAAGCCGTTTCAGGCTGAAAACCGGCCGCGGAGAGGACGCCGTCGAAATCTCGGTCGGGGTCCCGGGCCGCCATAACGTGATGAACGCCACGGCGGCTGCGGCTGCCGCCGATTCCCTCGGGGTCGGGCCCGAAGCGATCCGGTCGGCTCTTTCCGCTTTCACCGGAGTCGAACGGCGTTTCGAAATCAAGGGGGAAGCCGGCGGCATTCTGGTCGTCGAAGACTACGCCCACCACCCGACAGAGGTCGGCGCCGCTATCGAGGCCGCCCGGGTGATGGAGCGGCCCGTAACCGCCGCCTTCCAGCCGCACCTGTTTTCGAGAACAAGGGTGTTCCTGCAGCAGTTCGCCGCCGCGCTGATGGCGGCTGACCGCGTCTTCCTCACCGACGTGTACGGTGCCCGGGAAAGCGATTCAACAGGAGGAAACGCAGGCACCCTGTGTGATGCCATGAAGCAGCGTGGGTACGAACCGGTCCAGTACACTCCCGACAAGCTCGATCTTCCGGCAGCGGTAGCGGCGGCGTGCGCACCCGGAGACCTCGTTCTCTTTCTCGGTGCCGGGGACATCGGAGAGGTGGCTGAGAGGACCGTCGATTTCCTGGCGAAGCAATCCTGTACGGGGGGGCCGCCGTGACGTTCCGCTCACGGCCCCGGCGAATGGTGAGAGCCGGGGAGGTTTATCCGCACCGCAAGGGGAGCCGCAGGCGCGGCCGCAGGCTGCTCACCGCCGCCATCGCTGCGGTCGTCGCCAGCGCCGCGGCATGGGTCGGCGTCGAGTTCTACCAATCGAGGAGCTTGCCGCTCGCCGCGCTCGAGGTCCGCGGACTCAGCGCCCTCTCGGGAGCGGACATTCTTGCCGCCAGCGGACTGCGGGCGGGAGACCACATCTTCGCCGTCGACCTCGATTCCCTGGCCGGCAGGCTCGAGGAGCTGCCATGGGTCCGAAGGGCGCACGCTCACGTGCGTCCTCCCGATCGCATCTACATCGCCGTCGAAGAGCGGCGGCGCCTGGCCTGGCTCGACGCCGGCGGTGACCCCTTCGGAGTGGATGCCGAGGGAATAGTCCTGCCCCCCGCTCCCTTGCCGCGAGAGCGGATCGCCGATATCGACCTTCCAGTGATCCGGTGCGAAGGCCCCGGCTGGGACTCGCTGCAGTCGGGGGATGTGATCCCCGATTCCTCTCTCTTCGCGGTTCTGGGTTGGCTGACGGAAGCCGTGCACGGCGACAGCGCCTTCAGCCGGAATATTTCCACCATCGAGCCGTTGTCGGACGGGGCACTGGCACTGCAGATGGTGGCTGACGGGCTCGAGGTGAGGGTACCCGCAACCGAGGCCGCCAGGCACATGGGGCTCCTGAAGGGAATGATGAATCGGATTTACGGAAAGAGGAGTTCCCCCCCCGCGTACGTCGACCTGCGTTACGAGGGTCAGGTCGTCGTCGGGTCGCGTCTGGTCTCGGCTGCCAGGGGCCGTCGACAGAGGGGAGGTTGAGCGATGCGCCGCGGGGACACGGTGGTTGGACTGGATCTCGGGACGACGAAAATCTGCGTTGCAATCGCGGAGCTCGGAGCGGAAGGCATCGAGATCATCGGGTACGGGCACAGATCTTCCGATGGCTTGCGCAGGGGCGCTGTCGTCGACGCGGAAAAGACTGTGCAGGCGGTAAGGGGGGCCGTGCACCAGGCCGAATTGATGGCAGGTATTGAAATCGAGGCAGTGCTTGCAAGCATCTCGGGTGAACACATTCGCGGTTTCGACAGCCGGGGCTCCATCGCCGTGGGCGACGGCGGGCCCGAAGTCACACAAGAGGATCGAGACCGGGTCGTGGAGGCTGCCAGGACCGTGGCGATTCCGTTCGACCGCGAGGTGCTTCACGTGCTTCCTCAGGAATTCTCAATCGACGACCAGGCTGGCATCCGCGATCCCGTCGGTATGACGGGGGTTCGCCTGGAATCGTCGGTGCATATCGTCACGGGCGCCGCCACCTCGGTGCGAAACATCAGCAGGAACATCGAGCGAACGGAGATGGAGGTGGATGGCATCGTCGTCGAACCGTTGGCATCCAGCCGGGCGGTATTGCGCCAGGAAGAGAAGGATGTGGGGGTCTGCGTCGTCGATATTGGAGGCAGTACAACCGACCTTGCGATCCATTCCGATGGTTCCGTCCGGCGTACCTCGGTGGTCGGCGTCGGGGGACAGAACGCCACGAGCGACATTGCGATCTGCCTGCGCACCAGTTGGCCCCTGGCGGAGGACATGAAGTGCCGTTACGGAATGGCTCTGGCGGAGTGCGCCGACAAGAACGACGTCGTCCAACTGAAGGGAGTGGGCGGACGGAAACCGGTGGAGGTAGCGAAAAGGGATCTCGCGACCATCATCGAGGCGCGCATGAAAGAGATCTTCGCCATGGTCCGGCGCGAGATCGACGACAGCGGGTACGGCGATCGCCTTGGCGCGGGAATCGTGCTGACTGGAGGAGGGTCGCTCGTTGAAGGAGCGGTTGAGCTCGCCGAACGGTCGATCGGGATTCCGGTGAGGCTGGGAGTTCCCGCGGCGTTTCCCGGCGTCGGCGAGCGCCTTGCGAACCCTTGCTATGCCGCCGTGCTGGGGCTGGTGTTGATGGCGGCCGACGCCGACAGCTGTGGTTTCAGCCAGCACCCGGAAGGGACGGGATCCGGAGTGTTCGGGGCAGCTGCCGGCCGCATGAAGAATTGGATAGCGACGTTTCTGTAGAAGGCGAATATCGAAGAATGGAAAATCAACCGAAGGGGGAAGTCGCCAGCGACAGCCTCCCTCACAGTCCTTCAAAGGAGGATGAAATGACGTTCAAGATCATCGATTTCGATCAGAAGGCGAAAATCAAGGTGGTAGGCGTAGGAGGGGCGGGGGGCAACGCCATCAACCGCATGGTTGAGGCGGGAGTCCACGGCGTGGAATTCGTCGCCATCAACACCGACAGCCAGGATCTGGATGTCTCGAAAGCCGACCACTGCCTCATCATCGGGGACTCCATCACTCGCGGACTCGGCGCCGGCGCCAAACCGGAGACGGGACGGCAGGCGATCGAAGAGGACCGCGACATGGTCGTCCAACATCTCAGCGATACGGATCTCGTATTCATAACCGCCGGCATGGGAGGCGGAACCGGAACCGGGGCGGCTCCCGTAGTTGCCGAACTCGCCAAGGAGCAGGGCGCATTGACCGTGGGTATCGTCACGGAGCCGTTCCAGTTCGAGGGGAGGCACCGCATGAGCAATGCGCGGGTCGGGATCTCCGAGATGCAGGAGCACGTCGATACGTTGATAGTGATAAAGAACCAGCGCCTGCTTTCGATCTGTTCGCGCGAAACCTCGCTCGACGAGGCGTTTTTTCGCGCCGACGAAGTGCTGTTGCAGGCCACCCGGGGCATCTCCGACCTCATCACCATTCCCGGCATGATAAACCTCGATTTCAACGACGTGAAGACGGTCATCACCGAAGGGGGCGACGCCATGATCGGGGTCGGCTCGCACAAGGGAGAGAACCGCTCTCTCGAAGCGGCGAAGAAAGCGATCAGCAGTCCCCTGCTCGAGGACGTCTCCATCGAGGGGGCCAGAGGAGCCCTGATCAACATTACCTCCAGCTCGAACCTCACTCTCTACGAGGCTAATGAAGCTGCCTCGATAATCCAGGAATCCGCCGGACATGAGGCCAACATCATCTTCGGAACGGTAATCGATGAGGACCTTGTGGATGAAATGCGTGTCACCGTCATTGCAACCGGTTTTTATCTCAACAAAAGGGCGGGCCGTTACGACAACCTCGAAGAGAAGCAGGTTCCCCGGGGGCCGCAACGCACCCTGGAGACAATTCAGCCGGAGTTCGGGGGATTTCCACAGGCTTCGAGCGAGGGCGCCGAAGAGGATAGTCAAACGAATCGCGATTTCGACTACCCGGCCATTCTGCGCAACAAAACGGCCTGACATCCCCTTTCTCGAGGGGGCGGTGGTTCCGCCCCCGGGGTAACGAACCCCCTTGACAGGGATTTGACCCCTTTTGTCATTTGCGCCCGGACAAGTGAGGTCAAGCGCGGCCATTTCCGGTGGTTCCAAACACCCCTGTGCGCCGCGGACCGGCATCGGACCCGGGAGGGGAGCGAATGGCTGTCGAAGTAGGTATCGTCATGGGGAGCAAATCGGATGAGCCCACCATGCAGAAAGGGGCCGACCTTCTGGGCGAACTCGGCGTCGAGTACGAGATGGTGGTTTCTTCCGCGCATCGAAACCCGGAACGCACCGCCGAATACGCCCGCGGGGCTCGTGCAAGGGGACTGCGTGTGCTGATCGCAGGGGCGGGATTGGCAGCGGCCCTTCCCGGCGTCCTGGCGGCGCATACCACGCTTCCCGTGATCGGCGTCCCCGTTGGATCGGGCGCCCTCAATGGTCTGGATTCGCTCTATTCGATCGTGCAGATGCCTCCGGGGATTCCGGTGGCCACTGTCGGAATCGACAACGCCCGGAATGCGGCCATGCTGGCGGCGCAGATCCTGGCGTTGTCCGACGGGAAGATCGCCCGGGCAATCGATGCCTATCGCGGCCAGTGGTCATAGGTAACTGTCGAACGCACTAAGGAAACAGGTGGAGATGCAAAGAGAGAGACCCAGGAGGGGTGTGGATCGGCGCCGTATCTCGAAGTTGCTGTCCCTGATTCTGCGCCACCGACCGGACGAATTCGGACTCAACATGGACGAATACGGGTACATTCCCCTCGAAGAGGTCACCGAGGCCGTGCAGCAGAGATATGCGGAAGTGGGCGAGGAGGATATTCGCAGGCTTGTTGAAGATTCGAAACCCAAGCGGTTCGAGATCGTCGAGGAATACATCCGGGCCCTGTATGGCCACAGTTTCTACCTGGAGATCGACGACGACCCCATCGACCCGCCGGAAAAGCTGTTCATGGGGACGACTGTCAAGGCAGGCCGCAAGGTGCCTGAGGAAGGACTTCGTCCAGTCGACCGCTCCTACCTCCATTTGAGCATGACCAGGGAGGTCGCCGAGGCGCGCAGTCACGAACCCGGGGAGCCGTGTGTCGTCGAAATCGAAGCGAAGCGGGCATTCGAAGAAGGCGGGATCGAGTTTTACGCCCGGGGCGAAGTGATTCTTTCCCGGGAAATACCGGCGGAGTTCGTGGGGGAAGTGAGCGGACTCGACGCTGCTCCGGTCAACCGCGGCGACGAAGGCTCCAGGCCGGGTGGGCGCCGGTCCGGGGAATCCGGACCCCCGGCCGAATCCGAGGCTGCCGACAGGGTCTCCGGAAGGGAGTTCCAGGAAGCCGCCAGTGAGCCGGACCGGGATGCATCGAGGGACCTGCCAGGGGAACCGATCACCTACGGCCGCAAACCCCGGCGAGAGACCGGCCGCCGCTGACAGCCTCGCCGCGGTACGCGGCTCCACCCGAAACCCACCAGCACCGACGGCAACCGCCTGATCTGTCAGGAGCGGATAGCTCCGACCCGTGGCAACACCCCACCCGAACGAGGACGCGGGGCCCGCAGGACCGGTGGGCTGCGCGGTTTGCCGCCGGGGCGAGGTTGGGGATCGCCGGGGGATCCTTCACCCCGGTGTTTCCAGAAGGGCTCCCGTTCGCAGCCTCGATTTCCCAGGGCAAGGGACCTTCCTCAGTGAAGGGGTTCTTTCCCGAGACCTGCTTGCGCCTGCCTCGCCGGGAATGACAGCCCTGGCCGCCGGGATTCCCCGGGCGACGGCGGCCCTCCGCTCCATGCGCGCCATTCTCCGGGTTTTAGTCCGGGCTGCTTTTTTTCTTTAGGTTGGGGATGTGGAGGAGTGGACCGGACCTTCGGGACTCTCCCCCTTCATCCCGTCTCCTTCAGGGAACGAAAATGCCATGACCACCCGCTTACAGGGCAGGGGTGAAATGACGACGGTTCCTCTCGAGGCTTCACTGCTCTCCAAGTTCGCCGGGCTGGCGCGGCTGGCGATGGGACTGGTGTTCCTCACCGCCGGCGCCGCCAAATCCTGGGACCCCGTCATCTTCTACTGGGAGGTGGTCTCCTATCTCGATATGCTCGCCGTAGACCGCCAGGCCTGGCACAATCTCGGCTCCCTGGCCATCTACCTGGCCCCGGTCGAGGTCGCGGTCGGACTGGCGCTGCTGCTCAACTGGAAGCAGCGGTTTGTCTATCCGGTGGCGGTGGGACTGATGGCCATTTTCCTGGGGCTGACCTTTTACGCCTGGCGGACCGGAGCCAACGTCGATTGCGGATGCTTCGGCGCTTTGGCGGAGCGCTCTCCCGGCCAGGCCGCGGCCGAGGACACAGTGATGCTGGGGCTGCTGCTGCTCGGGTGGTGGCGGGGGAACCTGCGATGGCCGCGCCCCGGACTTGCCCGCGCCCCGGTTATCGCCGGCGTCGGGACCCTCGTCGCCCTGGCCGTCACCGGAATGCGCTTCTATCCCCAGGCCGACCGGCTCGCAGGTTCCGACCTGAAGCCGGGAATGGCCCTGCAGGGACTGGAGCTCAAGGGAGTCGACGTCGACCTGGGTTCGGGAAGCTATCTCATTGAGCTGTTCAACCCGAAATGTTCACGCTGTAAGAAGGCGGTGCCCAAGCTCAACCGCTGGGCGGCCTCCGGCCGGTTTCCGCGTCTCATCGGCCTCAACGAATACGCCCAGGACTCGCCCGAGCTCAAGGAGTTCGTAGGACAGATGAGGCCCCGCTTCGACATAGCGACGATCTCGTCTTCGGACTGGATGCGGCTCACCGCGGGCCACGGCTGGCCGCGCCTTGCCTGGATCGAAGACGGGGTGGTCATGCATGTCTGGGAGTATGACCGCATGCCCACGGACCGGCAGCTGGAGAAGCGGCTCGCCGCCGGCTCCTGAATGAGCGCAAGCCGTAGCGACCTCGCTCTTTTCGGTGGAGAACCCGCCCTTGCCGGAGACCCCGGCGACCTGTTCCGGTGGCCGGTCATCACGGGGGAGGACGAGGAAGCGGTTCTCGACGTCCTCCGCCGCGGCGCCATGTCCGACTTCGACGTCACCCTGGAGTTCGAGAAGGAGCTGGGGGAGTGGTTCGGCCTCCCCCATGTCCTCTGCCACAACACCGGAACCGCGGCGATCCAGGGGGCCCTGTACGGCTGCGGGGTGGGGGTTGGCGACGAGGTGATATGCCAGAGCCTGACCTACTGGGGATCGGTGCTGCAGGTCTTTTCACTTGGAGCCACCGTCGTCTTCGCCGAGGTCGATCCTCAGACCCTGACCATCGATCCTGCCGACATCGAACACCGGATCACCCCACGCACGCGGGCAATCGTCGCCGTTCACCTCAGCAGCTACCCCAGCGAAATGGATGCGATCATGGGGATCGCTGCAAAGCACGGGCTCAAGGTCATCGAGGACGTGTCGCACGCCCAGGGGGGGGAGTACAAGGGCAGGCTGCTCGGAACCATCGGCGACGTCGGGGCGATGTCGATCATGTCCGGGAAGTCCCTGGTTTCGGGCGAGGGAGGATTCCTGGTCACCGCTCAGGAGAAGATCTTCAACCGCGCCCTGGCCTTTGGCCATTACGCCCGTTCCCGCACCCTTTCCGATCCGGAGCTTGCCCGGTTCGCCGGGTATCCCCTTGGCGGCTGCAAGCACCGGATCCACCAGCTCTCGTCCGCGGTCGGACGCGTTCAGCTGCGCCGATACCGAGGCCGGCTGGAGGAGATACGCAAGGCGATGTACCACTTCTGGGACCGGCTGGAGGGGGTTCGGGGGCTGCGTCCGCATTTGCCCCCGCGGGACAGCGGCAGCGTCATGGGTGGCTTTTACTCGGCGCGGGGACTGTACCGGGCGGATGAACTGAAGGGGCTGCCGCTTCTCCGCTTCTGCGAAGCCGTGAACGCCGAGATCTCTGCCGGCGGCTTTCAGGTCCGGCCCGGGGCGGGGGTGCCGGCGATGCATCTCCACCCGGTGCTTAACGAAGCCGACATCTACGGTCACGGGAAGCCGACGCGGATCGCCCACAGTGAACGGGACCTCAGGCAACCGGCCGGCAGCCTGCCGATTACGGAATCGATCGAGGGGCGCTGCTATTCGATTCCCTGGTTCAAGCGCTACGAGCCCCGGGTCATCGACCAGTACGCAGACGCCTTCCGCAAGGTGGCCGAGAACGCCGACGGGTTGCAGTAGCCAACCATCCCCGCCGCAGACCGGGCCCGGGGCGCCCTTCGGCTTCCGGCAAGCCCGATCCCCGCTGCGTGGGCTCGGGAAGGCCAGATGCCCCAGGGGGTGCGCCGCGAGCGGTATACGAAGGCTGCCCTGGAGGCCCGGTTCCCGCACGAGGTTCCTGAAAACCCGAGTCCAGATGCAGGCGCAGGAAATCTGACACCAGGAATGAAGGGCAGGCCGAATAGCGATAACGGGCTTCGGGTTGCGGACGGAGATCCCCGGCAAACCCCGGAATCCTCCAGCGGGCCAGGCCTGCTGCCGGAAGCGCTGGCCGCCCCGCAGGAGGATGCGCGGGAAACGCCGATTCGGTGCTTTCTTCCGCAGGACTTCGAGCGCGCCACAGGCGGCCCGGTCGAAGGCAATTTCACCGCGGCAGTCACGGCCCCGTTCGGGGGGCGTACAGCCGCGGTCGTCTGCGCCCGGGTCAGGCACCTGATCGAAAGCGGGGTCTCCCCGTACTCGGTGCTGGTGCTGGTTGGCAACCGCGGCCGCCGGCGGAGCTGCCTTCGCGAGCTGAACCGACTGGGGCTGCTCGCCGGTCCCGGGGGGGCGGTGGAGATTCAGACCTACTCGGGGCTGGCCAACCGCACCGTCGGCCTGTTCTGGCCGAAGCTGGCTCCAGCGGCTGGATTCTCCAGGGAGGCCGGGGCGCGGCTCCCGGTGATGCTCACCTTCGAGACGGCCCAGTACCTGATGTCCCAGCTGATCGGGCCGTTGCTCGACCGGGGGTATTTCGAGGGGCTTCCGGTGCGGCGCCAAAGGATTCTGTCGCAACTTCTCGACAATCTCAACAAGGCCGCGGTAAACGGCTATCCAATGGAAGAGGTGGGGGAGCGACTGCAGGAAGCGTGGGCAGGGGAGGCTGGCCATCAAGTCTATTTCCAGCAGGCCCAGGAGTGCATCGACCGCTTCCGTGCCCACTGCCTCGAGCACGGACTCGTCGATTTTTCCCTGGCCGTGGAGTTGTTCGACCGCTTTTTCGTCCGCTCCGGGCTCGGCCCCCACACAGAGCCGCTGGGCCGCTACCGCCACCTGGCGGTCGACCAGCTCGAAGAGACGGTGCCGGTGGCACAGGACCTGATCGAGGGGCTTCTCGCCAACTGTGATTCCTCCCTCCTGCTGTGCGATGACGAGGGGGGGTACAGGGTGTTCATGGGGGTCGACCCGGGTGGCGCGTGCAGGCTGGCCTCCAGCGCCGGCCTGTGCATGGGGCCTCCACCGCAGCCACGGCCGGACGCGATTCTCCAGCTGGGGGAGGCGGTCTGCGCCGAGCTCGGTGCGGAGTCCCGCTTCTCCACCCCGGAAGCAGGAGAGGCTGTCGCCGGACGGATTTTCACCCACTACCGTTCCCGGATGATCGAGGAAGTGGTGGAGGGCATTTCCGGTCTCGTAAAGTCGGGGGTGAACCCCGGCGACATCGCCGCGATTGCGCCCCACGCCGACGGAGTGCTGCGCTTCCTGATGTCCGAGGCCCTCGCAGAGAGGGGCATTCCGTTCGTCGTCGTGCGCCGTTACGGGAGTCTGCGCGAGGAGCCTGAAGTGCGCGCGTGTCTGACCCTGGCCGCCCTTGCCCATCCCGAATGGGAGTGCCGTCCCCACCCGTACGACGTGGCCGAGGCCATGGCCATGGTTACCGGTCTGGACCCGGTCCGGGCGGCCCTTGCGGCGCGCCATTTCTTCGACCAGGCGGCAGGCAGGCTGCGGTCGGCCGAGGGCCTTGCCGAGGAGATCGTCCGCCGTATCGGAGAAAACCGGATCGAGCACTGGGAGAGGGTGCGGCTCTGGCTGCTGGCCAACGGCGATCCGGACTCGGGCAGCATCGACCACTTCTTCCGCAAGCTGTTCGGTGAGGTGCTGGCGAGGGACTCGATGAAGGCAGAAGAGGGAGCTCTGTACGCCCGACTCATCAACTCCGCCACCTGGTTCCGGCAGGCCGTTCCGTCGATGGGGCTCGACGACAGACCGGAGGGCAGGCGCTACCTCGACATGCTGTCCGAAGGGATCGTTTCGGCCGAGTACCAGACCGGGGTGGAGGAGATCGTTTCCTCCGGGAAGGTCATGCTGGTGGCCCCGGTGTACACCTACCTGCTGCACGAGCAGGTGTCCCGGTACCAGTTCTGGCTCGACGTCGGGTCGATCTTCTGGTGGGAGCCCCCCCACCAGCCCCTGACCAACCCGCACGTGCTCTCCCGGTCATGGACGCGCGGTGCTCGCTGGACCGAGGCCGAGGACCGCGGGCGCCGCAACCAGCTGCTGCAACGCCTCGTCAGGGGACTCTGCAGGCGCTGCCTGGACGGGATTTACCTCTGCGCGAGCGAGGTCGAGGCGGTGGGAGGCGGGCCTCAGGACAGCCCCCTGCTGCGTGCACTGGAAGCTGCTCTCCCCGAAGAAGACGGAGAGGCCGTGAAGACGGGGGAGGAATGAACGGCTTCCGGCCCCGTCCCGGCCAGCGTGAGATCCTCGAGTACGCCGGTGGGCGCATGGGCGTGTCCGCGGTCCCTGGAAGCGGCAAGACCGCTGCCGTCGCCGCCCTGACCGCACACCTGTTGAATCACCGGGGGGGCGCCACCGCCCAACTCGTCCCCCCCGGTGGCCGCGTGCTCGTTGTGACCTACCAGACCGCCGCGGCCGACACCCTGACGGTCCGCATCCGCGAACAGCTCGGGCACTCCCCGTCCGGGAGGGCCTTCGACGTTCGCACACTCCACAGCCTCTCCTACGGGATCCTGAAATCGCACCCGGGACAGGCCGGGACCACCGCGGATTTCCAGGTCGTGGACGAGCGCGCCGGGTCCGACCTGCTGGAAAGGGCGGTGCGGAGATGGAACGCCGCCCACCGCGAGGAGTGGCGGCGGCTCGCCCCGGCAGACCGGGAACCGGCAGATTGGGAGAGAACCTGGCTGGACATAGCCACCTCGGTTGCGCGCCGGGTGGTTTCCGAGGCCAAGAACCGCCGCCGCAGCGTTGCGGAAATCGAAGCCGGGCTCTCGGGCCTTGCATCGTCGGGGCGGGTGGAGTCCTTTCTCAGGCTCGGGATTTTCGTTTACCGGAATTATCAGCAGCAGCTCGAGACCATGGGTGGGCTCGATTTCAACGACATGGTCCGCCTCGCTGTCGAGGTGCTTGAGACGCATCCCGATCTCAGGGACATGCTGGCTGAGCGCTGGCCCGTCATCGTCGAGGACGAAGCCCAGGACAGCCTGCCCCTGCAGGAGCAGCTCCTCGAGCTGATCTCGCGGAAGCACGGCAACTGGGTCCGCGTCGGGGATCCCAACCAGGCGATCATGAGCAGCTTTACGGCCTCCGATCCCTCCAGCCTGCGGGAATTCCTCGAAGCGGAGGATGTCGCCGCGGTGGAGATGGCGGTTTCGGGGCGCTGCTCCCGGCGCATTATCGACGTCGCCAACCACCTGGTCGACTGGGCCTGTGACCGCCACCCGGTCGAACAGGTGCGGAACCGCTGTTTCCGCCGTCAGCTCATTGTGCCCACCGATCCCGGGGACCCTCAGCGGAACCCGGCCGACGCCGAAAGCGAGGTTCTGTTCCGCGAGTACGGAAGCCGCGACCTGGAGCTGGCAGACGTCGCAGGCAAGGCCGCCGGCTTCGCCGCGAGAAACCCGGGGCTGACCCTCGGAATCCTGGTGCCGACGAACCGCCTCGGGTACGAGGTCGGCGAAAACCTGACCCGGCTCGGCGTCGAGTTCGACGAACGCCTGCAGACGAGCAGACCATCCCGCTCGATCGGGGATGCCCTCGGATGGGTTCTGTCCTACACCGCTTCTCCCCTCCACCGCGGCCACCTCCAGCGCGCCTGCGCCGCGGCGGCACCGTACCTGCGGCCTGTCTCCGGAGAGGACAAGCAGACCGGAGCGGACGACGAGAACGTGTCGCGCCTGCTGCGCAGCTGCTACCGGCCCGAAACCCTGGTGTTTCCCCGGCCGGGTGAGACATTCACCGATTCACTTCCCCCGGTAGGTCCCGTTCCGGAAGCGGACCTGGAGGTGATCGAGGGGTTCGCCCGATTCCTGGGGCACTCCCTCAGGGCTTCCTCCCTGCCGGTCGAGCAACTGCTTCTCACGGTCGCACAGGGGATTCTCGACGGGGAGGACACGGCCCGGGCGCAGCAGCTTGCCTCGCACCTCCGCCGCCGCCGCGACCAGCACCCGGAATGGCGCCTGCCGGAGCTGGCCGCGGATCTGCTGAGCAGCGGCCGCGGAGTGCTGGCCGAAGGTGACGGGGGCTTCGAGCCGGCTCCCGGGCGGGTCAGCCTGACGACGATGCATCGCGCCAAGGGCCTGGAGTGGGACCTCGTCTATCTGGTCGGGGTTGACGGCGATTTCTTTCACAGCCGCCTCGAGGAAAGGTTCCGCGGCGATTACGATTTCCTGGGCGGCGACCCGGCCGAGATGGCCGCCGCGGCGCTGGAACGGGCGCTCTCCGGCCCCGGGAAAGGGATCGGAGGATCCGCCGCCGGGGCGGAGGCGACCCGGGACAGCCACGTCGAGCTTATCGCCGAACGTCTTCGACTGCTCTACGTAGGCATCACCCGGGCCAGACGCTACCTCTCCATCAGTTGGAGCCGGCGCATACCGACGGCGACACGGACACGGAGCGCCTCCAGGGCCGCGGCGTTCGAGGTGATGCGTTCCCATGGCCTGTCCATGGCGGAAGGGAGGGGCAGGAAGTGACCGGCATCAGCGGGGAATTCCGCTTCAGCCAGAGCGGACTGCAGGCGTTCGACCGCTGCCGGAGGCGATTTTTCCTGCGTTACGTCGACGCTCTGGAGTGGCCGGCTCCTGTCACCGACTCCGAGGAACAGTGGGAGGAGGCCACCCGGCGAGGGCAGTTGTTTCACCTGCTTGTTCAGCAGTCCGCCCTCGGTCTCGATGTCGAAGCCACGGTGGCTGCCAGCGGCGACCCGGTGCTCGCCGGTTGGTGGGAGAATTTCCTGCGGTCCGCCCCGCGTCCCGGGGATGGGGAGCGGGTCATCAGCGAGGTGGAGCTCTCCGCCGCGGTAGGAGAGTTCAACGCAGTCGCCAAGTTCGACCGCATCGTGCTGCCGGCGCCCGGCAGCGTCGCCACCATGCGCATCATCGACTGGAAGACAGGCCGGCTCAGGCCGCGGCAGGCGGACCTGCAGCGCAGCTGGCAGACTGCCGTATACTGCTACGTCTTCGCCGAAGCGGGGGGTACCCTGGTCGACGGAGGGGGCTCAAGGTCGGTCGATCCCGGGGAGCTGGAACTCCAGTACTGGCACGCCGGATTCCCGGACGCCCTGGAGCCGATCCGCTACTCCGCGGCCCTGCACGCCGAAGCAGAGGACCGTCTGCAAAGGGCGATCGCAGAGATCGCGTCCCTCGCGGAGAAAGGGGATCCGGAAGGGTTTCCGCGCACCGGGGACAAGCGGGAGTGCCGTCACTGCGAGTACCGGTCGTACTGTGGGCGCGGCCACACCCCCGGCGCGTTCGCCGAGTGGGAATTGTTGCCTGTCAGCGACGAGGAGAGGGACGAAGGGGAGGGCGGGCCCTGGAACGATGAGCTCGCCGGTGGCCCGTAGGGCCTCGGCTCAGGTGTCGATCCGGGTTCCGTAGAGGGTGTGGGACGTGACCCGGTCGACGCGCACCTCTACCAGGGAGTTGGGATCGGCTGCTTCGGGAAAAACCACCGTCTTGCCCTGGAGAGAGCGCCCGTAGTTGCTGGGAATCCCCGATTTCCCACTGCGCCTGCTCGGCCCCTCGACCAGCACCTCGACGGTGCGGCCGACCGCGGCCTCGTTGATCTCCCCCGAGATCCGTTCCTGGAGCCGGATTACCTCCTGCAGCCTTTCGCCCTTCACCTCTTCCGGCACATCGTCGGGGATGCCGCGGTGAGCCGCCGTTCCCGGCCGCTCCGAGTACTTGAACATGAAAGCCGAGTCGTAGCGGATCTCCTTCATCAGGTCGCAGGTCAGCTCGAACTCGGCGTCGGTCTCGGAACAGAAACCGACGATGACATCCGTGGTCAGGGCGAGGCCGGGGATCGCTTCCCGCAGGCGGCCGACGAGGTCGCGGTACTGTGAAATGGAGTACCCGCGTTTCATCAGCCCGAGCAGGCGGTCGCTGGCGCTCTGCACCGGAAGGTGCAGGGAGGGGCAGATTCCGGGAACCGTTGCCATCGCTTCGATCGTGCCGTCGTCGAAATCGACCGGGTAGGGGGAGGTGAAGCGGACGCGGTCGATGCCGTCGACCGCCGATACCGAGCGCAGCAGGGTGGCGAAGTCCACACCCGTTTCGTCCCGGTAGGAGTTGACCGTCTGTCCCAGCAGGGTGACCTGCCGGAACCCCTCGGCGGCGATGCGGCGCACCTGTCTCAGAACCTCCGCGGCCTCGAGACTGCGCTCCCTGCCGCGCACGTAGGGAACGATGCAGAAGGTGCAGAACTTGTCGCAGCCGCGGATGATCGTCACCCAGGCGTTGGTTCCCGAGTTCCGGGTCGGGTCGAGCCCGGCGTAGTTCTCGCTGCGGCTCAGACGCACGTCGAGCAGTGTTTCCTCGGAGGTCTGGGCGAGTATCTCGGGAAGGCGCTGGTAGGAATCCGGACCGACGACCAGGTCGACGAACGGGGCCCGCCGGGGAAGGCTCCTGGACAGGTGTTGGGCCATGCATCCGAGGATTCCCAGGGTCAAACCCGGCCGCTGCGCCCGCAGGCCGCTGAGCTGGGAGGCCCTGCCGATCACCCGCTCCTCGGCGTGCTCCCGCACCGCGCAGGTGTTGATCAGGATTACGTCGGCCTGCTCGGGACGTTCGCAAACCAGGTAGCCGGCGTCGCCGAGGATAGCCGCAACCAGCTCGGTATCGGCGACGTTCATCTGGCACCCGTAGGTCTCGATGTAGGCGCTGCGGCCCGCCGCGGCCGGTGCCGGAACCGCCGCCCCGCGTCCGGCAGGCTCACGGAGGATCTCCTGCGGAGAGATCAGGCGTCCCGGTGCGGCGGTTGGAACACTCATGTCCCTGCCCCGGCGGCCGTCCCGTACACCATGTCTTCGCGGGCCCGGGTGACGTTTGCGGCGACGATGCTTCCGGGGGGGAGGTCGCGGCCGGAGTCGATGGCGACCTTGAGGTAGTTGTCGGTCAGACCGACCGGCAGACCGCTGGCGCGGTCCCGGCGGTCCTCGACCAGGGGATGGACCCTTCGGCCGAGGAAATTCAGGTGGAACCGCATCCGTTTCTCGTTCCCGAGTTCGATCAGCTCTTTGGCCCGTTCGGACTTTTCGCCGCGGCTCAGGTGTCCCGAAAGCCGCTCCGCGGGGGTTTCGGTGCGCAGGGAGTACGGGAAAACGTGCAGATAGGAAACCGGAAGGTCGCGCAGGAGGGAGCAGGTGTTGTCGAAGTGGGCCCGCTCCTCCCCCGGGAAGCCGACCATGACGTCGGCCCCTATGGCGCAATCCGGGACAGCCTCGTGAATGCGGTCGATTGTCGCCGCGTAGTCGCCGCGCCGGTAGCGGCGCCCCATGCGGCGCAGGACGGAATCGTCTCCGCTCTGCAGGGGGATGTGGAAATGGCGGCAGAACTTGGCCGAGGTCGCGGCGTGGTCGACAAGCGCCTCGCTGACGTAGGCCGGCTCCACCGAGTTGAGACGGATACGCTCGAGGCCGTCGATAGCGTCGAGTTCCTTCAGCAGGGGAACCAGGGTGCTCGTCCCGCCGCCGTCGCCGCCGTAACTCCCGGTGTGAACGCCGGTGAGGGCGAGCTCGCAGTACCCGGCCTCCACCATCTTCCGCGCCTGGCTCACCACCTCGGCGGCGGGCCTGCTGATCCCCTTTCCACGCACCGCCGGGATTATGCAGTAGGTGCAGTGCTCGTCGCAGCCGTCCTGGATCTTCAGGGTGCCGCGGGTGCGGCCCCGGGCTACGACTCCTTCGATTTCGAGGAAACGGCCGACAGGGGCCCGGTCAGGTGCCGGGGGATGCAACTCCTCGCCGCCGGCGAGGTAGCTCTCCACCAGTTGCAGGAGCTCGGCCTTGCGGTCGTTGCCGAGCACAAGGTGAGCCCCGGCTGCGGAGAGGTCGCCGGGTCGCCGCTGGGCGTAACAGCCGGTGGCCACCACCGTTGCCCCCGGGTTCCTGCGCCGGGCCCGGCGCACCGCCTTGCGCGAATCGGCGTCGCCCGATCCGGTGACCGTGCAGGTATTGACCACGCATACGTCCGCCTCCCCGTCCCCGACCACGGCGTGCCCGCGGCGGTCGAATCCGTTCTGCAGCGTCTCCAGCTCGTGCTGGTTCAGCTTGCAGCCGACGTTCGTGAAGGAAACCCGCAAGGGTTGGTCAAGGGGGCGGTCCACAGTGCGCGCCTGTTGCTCCAACATTGTGATTTACAACCAATTAGCAAACCTAAGCGGGGTGGTCGAATGTCGCAAAAACGGGCTTCCGGGGGCAAGCGGGGAGGCCGGAACAGGGTTGAGGGCAGACTTCCGGGATGAAACGGTTGGCATTGGACCGGGCTTTCCTCCAAGAGGGTCTGGCGGTCGAAATGCGAAAATCGGCGCAGGGACTCAGGCCGGTTCAAGGTGGGCGTAGGCGACCATAATCTTCTTCGGTCTCGAGGAGCCGAAGCGGATCGAAAGCTTGAGATCCTCACCGCTGCCCTCGCGGTCGACGATCTCGCCGCGGCCGAAGGCGGGGTGCCTGACCCAGCGTCCTACGGCAAGGAGGTCGTCGCCGGCCTCCCCGGCCGCTGACCCCGGTTCGTCGTCGAATTCGTAGTGGATGCCTTTTTTCACGGCTGCCTTGGGCTTTGGGGAAGGGAGGTGTCGGGCCCGCCCGGAGCCGCGCCTTCGGTCCGAGTCGGCGCGTCTCTGCGCGGCGGTGAAACCGATCCCTTCACGGTGAGAAACCTCCTCCACCTCGACCAGTTCCCGGGGAACCTCCTCGAGAAACCGGGAAGGCTCGGTCGGGCTGAGAGAGCCGAAGGAGTAGCGCCAGCGCGCGAAGGTCAGCGCCAGGAAGCGCTGCGCCCGGGTGATGCCGACATAAAACAGACGGCGCTCTTCTTCGATCGCGCCCCCCCCACTCCGGCTTTCCTCGATGGCCCGCGCCGTCGGGAAGAGGCCTTCCTCCATGCCGGCGATGAACACCAGGGGGAACTCGAGCCCCTTGGCCATGTGCAGGGTCATCAAGGTGACGGAATCCGCCTCGGTCCCCGTCTCGTCGACCGGCGACATCAGGGCGACTTCTTCGAGGAAACCCTCGAGACCGCGCCTTTCGGAACCGCTCGGTTCCGCCGGGCCGGACTCCTGGAACTCGGCGATCCTCGCCAGCAGCTGGCCGATGTTCTCCTCCCGGGACCTCGCTTCCACCGAGGGGTCGTCGCGGAGGGCGTCGAGATACCCGGTTCGCACCAGTACCTGCTCGGCGAGCTCAGGCAGCTCGAGGCGCTCCCGGTCCCGGCGCAGGCCGCGGAGAATGGCCGCAAAGCGCTCCAGGGAAGTCGCCGCACGTGTTCCCAGTCCGGGGACGTTTCCATCTGTCACCGCCTGCAGAAGGCCCATCCCGCCCCGCAAGGCGACCTCCCGCAGGCGCTGGATCGTGGCGGCGCCGATTCCGCGTTTGGGGACGTTGATGATCCGCAGCAGGCTGACGTCGTCGGCCGGGTTCGCCAGCAGCCTGAGATAGGCGAGGAGATCCTTTATTTCCCTGCGTTCGTAGAAGCGGATGCCGCCGACAATTGCGTACGGAACACCTCCCCGCTGCAGCTCCTCTTCGAGTGCCCGTGACTGGGCGTTGGTCCTGTACAGCACCGCCGCTTCCCTCAGGGACAGACCTTCCTTCCGGCAGGTCGCGGAGATCGCAGCGACGATGTGACGCGCTTCGGCGCGGTCGTCTCCGCAGTCTCCGACCCGGAGCGGGTCCCCTTCCTCGGCTTGCGTCCAGAGGTTCTTTCCCTTGCGGTCGAGGTTGTGCCGGATGACGGCGTTGGCCGCTTCGAGAATGCGCCCGGTCGACCGGTAGTTCTGCTCGAGGCGGACGACGGTGGCGTCCGGGTAGTCGCGTTCGAAGTCGAGGATGTTGCGAATGTCCGCGCCTCTGAACTGGTATATCGATTGATCGTCGTCGCCGACGCAGCAGATGTTCCGGTGCTCGGCGGCCAGCTGCCTGGCGAGCAGGTACTGCGGTCGATTGGTGTCCTGGTACTCGTCGATCAGGATGTAGCGGAACCGGTTGCGGTATTTTTCGAGCACCTCCGGGTGCTGCTGGAACCGCCGCACCGGCTCGCAGATGAGATCGTCGAAATCGAAGGCGTTGTTCTGGCGCAGTTCCGACTCGTAGCGCTCGAACACGTCGGCGGTGATGCGGTTCTGGGGCGCGCTGGAAGAGGAGATCTGTTCCCTGAAGGCGGCCGCGTCCGCCATTCCGTTCTTGGCGCGGGATATGCGGCCCGCTGCGGCGCGCGGGGAAAGTTCCTGTTCGTCGACTTCGAGGTCCGCCAGGATTTTGCGGACCAGGATGCGCCGGTCCTCCTCGTCGTAGATGGTGAACGAGGACTCGAGTCCGAACGCCTGCGACTCGTAGCGCAGGATGCGCGCACAGACCGAATGAAAGGTGCCCGTCCAGATGCCGGAGCCGTCGTTTCCGACCAGTTCCTCGATGCGCTCCCGCATCTCCCCGGCCGCCTTGTTGGTGAAGGTCACCGCGAGGATGTTCCAGGGGGGAACTCCGGCGGCGTCGATGAGATGGGCGATGCGGCAGGTAAGAACCCTGGTCTTTCCGGAGCCGGCCCCGGCAAGAACGAGCAGGGGGCCCTCGCTGCACTGAACCGCTTCCCGTTGCGCGGGGTTGAGGTCGGTGATCGGATTCACGGCGGGGAGAGGCTGTTTTGAGGCCTTCGCGGCGTCTATCCCCGGGTCCGGCGCTGGCGCTGCTCGCGCCGGATTGCCCGCTTGGCGGCTTCGTGCTCCTTGTTGGTGCGGCTGAAGGAATGGGTGCCGTCGCCCCGTGCCACGAAATACAGGTATTCGGTGTCGGCCGGATACAGGGTAGCCGTCAGGGAAGCCCTTCCCGGGTTGCCGATCGGCCCGGGGGGCAGTCCCTGGTGGAGGTAGGTATTGAACGGGGAGTTAACCCGCAGATCCTCGTTGCTCAGCCTTTCCTTGTGAAAGCCCAGGGCGTACTCGACGGTAGCGCACGACTCGAGCCGCCGCCGCAGTTTCAGGCGGCGGTGGAATATCGATGAAATGATCGGGCGCTCGCTGTCGACCCTTGCTTCTCCCTCTATGATCGAAGCGAGGATGACCGCATCGTGCAGCGACATTTCGAGAGAGTCGAGCCGCGCCACCAACGGGTCGTCGACTACGGAGAAGAACTCCGAGACCATGCGATCGATGATCTCCTTCTCCGAAACACCCTTGCCGAAGAAATAGGTTTCGGGGAACAGGTACCCTTCCAGGGTCGCTGCCTTTACCCCCTGCTTCCTGACCATCTCCAGGTCGGTGGCAAGGGCTGCGAACCGGGCGGAGTCGGCAAGTCCCCGCTCTTGCAGGAGGGACGCGGTTTCGCCCAGGGTCAGGCCTTCGGGGACGGTCACCCGAGCCATTTCCAGGGGCGCTTTCTGCAAGTTCTGCAGAATCTCGCTGCCGGTCATGGCGCCGGAAAGAGGGTAGCGCCCGGCTTCGAGCCGGCGGGCGAGTCCGTTCAACCTTGCGTTCCACGAAAAAATCCGGGAGCTGCGCACCAACCCGCGCTCCTCGAGGAGATCGGCGATCTGGCGCGCGTTCATCCCCCTGTCGATGCGGACGACCTGTTCGCCGGCTCCGGTGGGCTGGTCCAGCCACCAGACCGCGGCGGCAAGACCGGACGCTGTGGCAACCGCGACCGCCATCAGGGCACCGAGGATCAGAACCGAAGACCTGCTCATGAAGAGGGGGTCCCGGGGAAACCGTTGTTCAAGAATGAATCTGAAAGATCTGGGTAGGATGGCATCGATGCGGGCAGGACGGATCGATTGTACCGGAGCCCGGAATCGGTGTCAAGAAATACCTGGGCCCGGTCCGGGCGACCGGCACCGGAGGGGCCCGCCCGTTTGGCACAGGGGCTCAGGGCTACATCCGGTAGAGCATCGCGTAGACTACTACACCGCTGAGGGATACGTACATCCAGACGGGCCAGACCCAGCGTGTGATTCGCGCATGACGCCGGAACTGCCTCCGGTATGCGTGCCACAGGGACAGGAGGATGAAAGGCACCATGACCGTGGCGAGAACCGCATGAGGTATCAGAACGGCGAAATACAGCCAGCGGGTCCAGTCGTGGTGGGGATAGGGTACGGAGCCGACTGTCCAGTGGTAGAAGAGATAGGAGCACAGGAACAGGGCAGAGGTGAACAGGGCGGCCAGCATGGCGCGCATGTGCATGCGGCGCCGGCCGCGCCGGATCAGGAAATACCCCAGCCCGAGAAACAGGGCGCTGAGCGTGTTGAGACCGGCGTTGAGATCCGGGAGATCAGCGGCTGTCATCCGCCCTCAGCTTCCCGGGGGTGACGGGAGGCTCGGGGATCCCGGCTTGAATCGGGAGGCGGAACGGCTTTCGAAGTTCATGCCGGAGACCTCACCCGGACCTGGTGTATTCATGAAAAAAGCACCTGGACGCTGTTCGTCAGGTGCCTGTTCTCATTTGTGGAGCCACCCGCCGGAATCGAACCGGCGACCTACTCATTACGAGTGAGTTGCTCTACCAACTGAGCTAGGGTGGCGGTCGATGGCTGGCGCCGCCGGGGCCGGCGTCAATCGTCAATCAATTTTCGCAGGCTCGGAGGATTCTGTCAACGAAGCGATGGCGGGGGGTCCCCCCTGCCACCAGTTCGAAGAACGCTACACGAGGAAGCTGAATATCCTGGTGATGCGCTCGAAGAATCCGCCGCGGCGATCAGGACCGGAAGGCAGGATGCTGCCGGGAGAATCGTGCTGATCGGTGGCGAAACGCAGCAAGCCGACGGCGGTGGAGAAGGTTGGGTCGGAGTTTTCCAGTGCCACGACACCCTGGGGCGAACCGATGCGGACCGGCATTCCGAGGATTTCTTCGCCGAGTTGGTCCAGGTTCCCCAGCATTGAACCGCCTCCGGTCAGAACCATTCCAGCAGTGATGAGATGTCCAAACTCGGTGCGCTGGATCTCCTGGGCGGCGAATTCCAGTATCTCCTGCTGACGGGCCTCGATGACGGCGCTGAGCTGGTGTCTCAGCAGGGTGTGAGGCCGTCCGGCGGTAGTACTGAAAGAAACCTCTTCATCTGCCGATTCCGCCGGACAGCGGACGCCGCCCTCTTCCCGCTTCAGTTTTTCCGCCTCTCTTGGCGACATGTTGAGAACGACAGAGAGATCTTTGGTGATGTCCTCTCCTCCAAAGGGGATTTCGGCGAGAAACCTGAGGGATCCGCGGTATATCGACAGGTCGGAAGTTCCGGCCCCGATGTCGAGAATTCCGACTCCCATTTCCCTCTCGTCCACCGACAGCAGCGCCGCCCCCACCGCAACTGCTTCAAGGATGAACCCGGCGATGTCGACTCCGGCTTGGGAAACCGCATGCCGCAACGTCGTGCAGGCGTGCGCCGGAGCTGTTGCGCTGAGCGTTTCCACCTCCAGGCGGCTGCCGTGGAGCCAGAGCGGATTCTGCACCGGTTCGCCGTCGAGGGTGTAGCTCTGTACGAACCGGTGCAGAACCGTCGCGCTTCCGGGAGGAGAGGAGGATTCTTCTGCCGCCGCAAGGGCTCTCTGGACATCGTTTTCGTCGATGGGGTTGGAGTTTCCGGAAATGGCAACGGCACCCCGGTGGGTGTGTGTTTCAATATCCTCGCCGGCCACCCCGACGTAGGCACCGACGATCTTGAGACCGGCGGAGCGCTCGGCCTCGCGAACCGCCGTGCGAATGGCTTCCACCATTTTCGGCATGTCGATGATGGCGGTTCGACGGATGCCGTCACACGGGCTCAAGCCCGTTCCGATTAATTTTACCCCGACTTCATCGACCGCCTCACCTACCAGGCAGTGAACCTTGGAAGCGCCGATGTCGAGCACTACTACAGGAGATGGCATGGGCGATGTTCTACGCGACCGGGTGAACCATCCGGGAATTCCGGCCCCGACCCACCTGATCGAAGGTCGGAATCCAGCTTCCGCCATGGCGCAGGGGTAGGCCCGGCTGTCAGTTCAAGGAGGGGGAGAACCCAGGGGAAATCGGGAAGAGGCCGCGTCAGAGGGTGGTAAAAAAGGCCGGGGAAAGGGGGCTCTCCGCGGCCTTTCTGAGTCTGTCGCGTCTTCGTTCAGGATAGCAATGGTAGCCCGGAATGTCAAGCGGTAGAGGTTTGGAAACTGCCGTCGCAAAGGCTTCTTCCCCAAGCCTGCGACTGCGGCTGGAACTTCGTTCGGCAGCGGTTCGAATACAGCCTTGGTCGGTGCTGACTGCCGGGCAGGCGGTGGCCTCGGGCGGACTCCCGGCAGTCGGCAACCTAGCCGGACAGAATCGCCCGCAGCCTTGCCGCGACGACTTCGGCTTCCCCGTTCTGCAAGGTTTGCGGCCCTACGCTTACCGCATTGCCGGTGGAACTGGCCAGTACTGACGGTTCCCCCGCTTCCAGTTCCCGGACCACTTGAGCGGCGGTCTTGGGGGCGTGAGGGCGGAAGACAAGGCGAACCAGGGGCGAGGCCGGCGGAAACTGGTTGGTGTAGGGCGGCTGGTAATCCGGTTCCACCCCCGGAAAACCGGTCGCGGCTGCAGCGATCAGGTGGCAGCGGCGCACCCACTCGGAAACAACCGCCTCCTCATCCTGGTCCAGGAAAAGCTCCACGGCTCTGAGCAGGCCGCAAATTTCCTCCTTGCCGACCTTCATGCCACGGCCTACTCCCGAGTAAGGGTTGCTGTTGAGGCGGCAGGCGCGCACCAGGTCGGCCCTGCCGAGGATGAGGCCCGTGGACTGGGGGCCGAACAGACCCTTGCCCCCGCTGAAGACGACGAGGTCGGCTCCCATTGCGGTCAGTTCGGTCAGGTTGGCGCGCGGGGGAAGCTGAGCCGCCGCGTCGACGATGACGGGTACTCCGCGGCCATGGCTCACCTCGATGATTTCGGGCAGTTGTTCGCGCCGCTGGCTTCCCAGGAAGAACACGCAGGCGGCGGTGCGCGGGGAAATCCCGTCGGCATAGTCACGGACGCTTACGGATTGGCTGGTGCCGACCTTGACCAGGGTGCCTCCGCACACCTGGAACCCCTGGTGGATGTAGTAGTGACCGTCGACCAGGGAGATCACGAATTCGCTGGGACGACCTCCGGTTTCGGGGAGACGGCGAATGGCCTCCCGATCCTCGCCGGTCAGGCAAGCAGCCCCGGCAAGGAACACGCCCGAGGCGGCTCCGGCGGAAATGAACGCCCCTTCCGCCCCCGTGAGCCGGGCGATGCGGGCCCCGGCCTTCTCGTGCAACTCGTCGAGGTGTACGAACTGGCGCGAGGCCTCGACCATGGCATCGACCACCTCGGGCGGCATGATCGAGCCTCCAAGGGTGGTAATGGTGCCCCGGGCGTTGATGAACGGGCGCAGGCCGAGGCGATGGTACAGGGTCGGAGCACTCATGAGTTTCTTCCGGATTTCTTTTTTGCCGATCGAATTTGCAGACAACTGCGCCGAACCTTGGGTTTCCTGCCCTGCAGGGCTCTGTTCTGCAGATTCGGGATCTGGAGGCATGCCCGGCCCGGGAGGCATCGGGAAGGGATCAGGGCAACCGCGATTGGACGGGGTGGGGAAACTCCTTGACCCGGTTTCACCGACCGATTTACGTACATCGAAACTAATTCCACCGGTCCATGCTCGCGATGCGGCGGCCCTCGCGGACTCGGGTTGGTAACGAGAAAAGGAGGGTTTCCCAATGTCCCGAGGGGGTGTCAACAAGGCAATTCTGATCGGCAACCTCGGATCCGACCCGGAAGTGAAATACACACCGAGCGGGGTCCCGGTTGCCAACGTCAGTCTGGCGACCAACGAATCCTGGACCGACCGCAACGGTGAACGGCAGGAACGGACCGAGTGGCATCGCCTGGTCTTCTGGAGGAAGCTGGCCGAGATCGTAGGACAGTACCTGCGCAAGGGAAGCAAGGTTTACGTCGAAGGCAGGATCGAGACCCGGTCCTGGGACGACCAGAACGGCCAGAAGCGCTACACCACGGAAATCGTCGTCAACGACATGCAGATGCTCGACAGTCGCGGTGAAATGGAAGGCGCCGCGGCGGGGCCGCCGGTTCCACCCGCTCCCCCCCCCGAGGCCGGGGGAGGCAACCCCGGCGGTTCCGGTTTCTCCCCCGGGGGCGGAACCGACGCCGACGACGACCTTCCGTTCTGATTCCCTCCCGCCGGCCACCCTTTGAGGGGATTGGCCGCCGGCGGTTCGATCGGCTGGCCTGATTGGCTGGAAGCGTCTATCACCTGTGGCTGGCGCGCCGCGCCTTCCCGGCGCTGGAGACAGGTGATGCGAAGGAAGACGCCCTTCTTCTGAGGGCCTTTCAGGCCGGGTCGGTAGCCCCCGACATCGGTTTCTTCCCGGGAGGCCCCAGGCGCCTTTCCCACCGCATCCATCACGAGTCCACCGGGGACTTCGCCCGCCACCTCCTCGCCCAGTCGGGAACTCCGGCCGAGGAGGCCTTCGCGGCCGGATGGGCCCTCCACCTTTACACGGACATCCGGATTCACCCGCTGATCGAGGAGGAGGTCTCGCATGTCGCCGCAGGCAGCGGGCCCCTGAGAGAGCGATTCGACCTGTGGCACAAGAGCCTGGAGTGGGGGCTGGACTGTCACGTCCTGGAAAACAGCTCCGCTCCCGAGTGGTCGGTGGACATCGAGATGCCGCTGCGGCCGGGGGAAGAGTGCCAGCTCACGATGGCGGCGCGGGGGTATTTCGAGGCAGAGGCCGACGACGAAATCATTTGCCGCGGATGGAAGTCCCTGGCAAGCTGGGTCGGAAGAATGCCGGCCATCTTCAAATGGACGGGTTCCGCCAGGCCGGTGGGACACAGTCCGGCAGCGGGCCTGGCCGGACGGATTTCAGCTCCTTTTGCCCGGGCTCTGGGCCGTATCCTGGCGCCGGTGGAGTTCTTCGAAAACGGGGCAGGCCTCGTCAAACCTGAACGTCCTGGGGAAGAATCGGTGCGCCGAATGATGGCGCGCGGCCGAGCCGCGCTGAGCGACTTTGCCGACGCCTGGCCCGGGCGTTTCGTCGATCTCGCCAATCTCGACCTCGACACGGGACAGCCGATAGACGAGGGGAACTGAGTGCCCGGGCCGGTTCCGGAATTCCTGATCGCCGCCGCTGTCATTGCGGCGTACCTGGCGTATTCCGCCCGCCGCTCGGTATTGCGGCGGGAGCCGGTGAGTCCTGGGGTTGCCGCCGTTGTCGGCGAGAGCCACCTGTGCGCCCTTGTGGGGCTCCTCCTCGGCGGCAGCGGGGTTCCCTGGCTGTCCGGCCTCGGGGATGCCGCCGCCCTGGCTTCCCTCTTTTTCGCCGGATGGATCGGATTTTCCTGCGGATGCTGCCTGGACCTGCGCCTTCTTCGCCTGGGGAGCGGCTCGAGCCTGCTTCCCGGCCTCTCTCAATTCCTCCTCGCTCTGGTACTCGTCCCCCTCTCTGTGTACGCCCTGAGCAAACTGCCGGGAGCAGGTGGAGGTCTGGCCACCCCTGCACCGACCCTGATTCTGGCCGCGGTATGCATCGCCGGCCCTTCCCTGACCCGGGAAAGCCGCGGTTCGTTTCGGGCCGCGCAGCGCCGGGAATTCCAGAATCCCTCCCTTTCCCCGATGGCGGCCATAACTACCCTCGGAGTGGCTTCTGCGTTTCTTCCCGCATCGGTCTTCGAGTTGATTGTACCTTTGTCCTTATTATCCCAAGGGTTTGCAATAGAAGGGATTGCTAAAATTTTATGGGGAGTTGTACTAGGTGGTGCAATCGGCCTTTTCTGCGATCTGACCTCGCGGGAGTTTCACCCGGACGGTCACCTTTTCTTCATCCTGGCAACCTTCACATTCGTAGGGGCAGGCCTGTCCGAAGCCCTCGGGTTGCAGCCTCTCTGGGTGGGGGCGTTTGCGGGAATCTGGTTGATCAACTGCACTCTGAGGCGCCTGGACATCCTCCGGGTGGCCGAGCGCGGTCGTTCATTTGTCCGCTTCGGTCTGCCACTGGCTCTCGGCTGGCTGCTCGGTGACCGGCTTCAGGCTGCCGGAATCGACTGGGAGGCGTTCGCCGTCACTCTTGCGGTGGTCCTCCTGCTGCGTCCCGCCGTGAAATTCATCTCCACAAAGGTCGCCCGTCTCCTGTCGCGAAAGGCTTCTACAGCTTCTCCCCGTCCAGGGGTAGATCTCTCCGAATCAGAGCAGCTTTCCCTACTGGCGGCGTTGATGGTGTTCAAAGCCTTCGACGGGGGAGTCGGGGCAGGGGTGCTGGCGGGGGTCTTTGCGGGATATCTGGTATTGAATGTCGCCGCTGCCCGTTCCTCGGAAGTGCCTGACGCCAGCCGGAGTTCCGGCACCGAACTGACCGGCGAAAACGCCGCGCTGGAAGAAGGAAGGAATGGTTAGGCCGTAACTTTCCTGAATCTGGAAAGAGGATTGGCCTCGCCACCCGGTGCTGCCGGGTCGGCGTCGAATGGTGGCTCGGCTCAGGCCGGGGGAGGCGAGAGGTCAGGGAGAACGGGCCAGGGCTTCTGCGCCCGGGTAGGTGGCGGCCGGTCCGAGGTCGGCCTCGATGCGCAGCAGCTGGTTGTACTTGGCGACCCTGTCGGTGCGGGATGCGGATCCCGTCTTGATCTGGCCTGCATTCACAGCGACGGCCAGGTCGGCTATGCTCGTGTCCTCGGTCTCGCCGGAGCGGTGGGATATCACCGCCGTGTACCCGGCTCGATGGGCCATGTCGATCGCAGCCCGGGTTTCGGTCAGGGTGCCGATCTGGTTGACCTTGACCAGGATCGAATTGCCGACACCGGTTTCCACTCCGCGTTTCAGACGGTCGGTATTGGTGGCGAAAAGATCGTCTCCGACCAGCTGCACACTCCGCCCGAGCCGGGAGGTCATGAGCTTCCAGTTTGCCCAGTCGTCCTCCCCGAGACCGTCCTCGATCGAGCGCACCGGGTAGTTGCCCACCAGCCCGTCGTAGTAGTCGATCAGCTCCCGGGGTGCGCGGCTGCGGCCGTCCGACCAGCGGAAATGGTATTCCCCTTCCTCGTACAACTCGCTGGCGGCCGCATCGAGTGCGAGGACTACATCCTTTCCCGGACGCTTGCCCGACCGTTCTATCGCCTGCATGATGGCCTCGAGGGCCTCGTCATTCGAGCCGAGATCGGGCGCAAAACCTCCTTCGTCTCCAACCGCGGTTCCCAGGCCGAGTGAACCGAGGACTTCCTTCAGATGATGGAAAATCTCCACTCCGGCACGCAGGGCCTCGGCAAAGGAATCGAAGCCGACGGGCATGATCATGAACTCCTGCAAGTCGACGTTGTTGTCTGAGTGCCGGCCCCCGTTGAGGATGTTCATCATGGGGACGGGCATGGTGCGCGCCGACTCCCCCCCGAGGTAGCGGTACAGCGGCAAACCTGCCTGACCCGCGGCTGCCTTCGCGCAGGCGAGGGAGGCTCCGAGAATGGCGTTGGCCCCGAGATTTCCTTTGTTCACGGAGGCGTCGGTATCGATCAGGAGCTGGTCGACCGTCTCCTGGTCCCTGGCGTCCCGCCCCTTCAGGACGGGCGCGACCCGCGACGAGACATTGGCTACCGCGCGGGTGACACCCTTCCCGAGATAGCGGCCGGGGTCGCCATCGCGCAGTTCGACCGCTTCGTGTTCACCTGTAGAAGCACCGGAGGGAACCGCGGCCCGTCCCAAGGCCCCTCCGTTCAGGAGGATGTCGACCTCGACGGTGGGATTGCCCCGGGAATCGAGGATTTCCCTGCCTGCGACGGTGTCAATGGAGAATGCGGACGTGCTCACCGTTCACCTGTGAAGGGTTGGCAGCTGTTCTGTGGGGTTTGCCCGGCCCGGGCGGGCGGAGCACTTTTGGATACCGCGGGGGACGCAGGGGATCATTCGTCCCTCGACGCCCTCTTCCGCTTGCAGGCGGGGCAAACTATCCGGCACGTATGATACTGTCAAGACTGGGTTTAGGTGCGCTCGTCGCGATTCTGGCGCACCCCGATTCCGGGGCGGCCGGGGGTAGTTCCACCCATGTCCCGATCGCTCACCCGAGCTACCGCTTCCTCGAGCGATGCGAGGCAAAAGGGGTACTGGTGCGCCTGGCGGACGGGATCAAACCGTTCACGAGATCCGAGGTTGCCGCCGCCCTGCGGCGAATCGAGGAGCGCCGCGGCCTCCTCAGCGAAGTGGAGCAGTCAGAGCTCGACCTGCTGCGCCTGGAGTTCGGCCTCGATGCCTCTCCCTCCATCGGCCGCGAGGCTGCGGATGCCTCCCGGGGAATGGGGACGGGGCGGCTGAGAAGCGGAGAACCTCTGGTCCGCTACGCCGTTCCCCAGGGGGAGCTGTTCGCCGATATCCTGCTGCGAAACCAGGTCGACGCCATTTCCGGGTTGGGCCGGGCCCGCACCGAACAGGTGTACCGCAATCGTCTCGGGGGAGTTCTGCGGGGGGAAGCCTGGCAGCGCCTCGGTTTCCGCATAGCCTTTCTGCAGACGCGGGAGCAGGGGAATCGCAGCTATGTGATTCGCGACGACGTCTTCGAGCGCCGCCTGGAGGTTCCGCAGCTGAAAGAAGACCTTGCCGACTTCCACGAGGGTGCGGCGGCGCTGTTTTTTTCGCCGCTTCCGGGTCTCACGGTCGAGGTGGGAAAAGGTCAGGCAAGTTGGGGACCGGCGGCGAGGGACAACCTCGGGTTGAGCGACAACGCCCCCGGGTTCGACATGATCCGTCTGCGCGGGCAGTTCGGAATACTCAAGCTGGTCAGCATCGCCGGGGCCCTGCGCCCGTGTCCCGACCGGCCGGATTCCCCCCAATGCGCCGGTGTCGGAGATACCTCCTCGTCGTACGTAGTCAACGGAGTCCGGCGTCCGCTGGAGCGCCAGAAGTACCTCGCAGCCCACCGGGTGGAGGCGTCGTTGTTCGACTGGCTCGACGTCGGGTTCCAGGAGGTCCTGGTGTACGGCGACCGCCCTCCGCAGGCGACTTACCTCAACCCGGTGATGTTCTACTGGGCGGCCCAGAGCTATCAGGGCGACAAGGACAACCTGATGATGGGCGTCGATTTCGACATCCATCCGGGCAACGGGGTGAAGCTCTATTTGGCCTACGTCGTCGACGACCTCAAGAAGCTGCGCATCTTCAGCGATGACTTCGTCAACAAGTTTTCGCTGCAGGCGGGCCTGCTGTGGGTCGATCCGGCCGGCTTGCGCGATACCGATCTGCGGGTGGAATACGTGCGCATCGAGCCCTGGATCTACACCCACAAATTTCCCATCAACACCTTTCGGAATTTCGATTCTCCGCTCGGACATTCACTCGGCCCGAACTCCGACCGCTGGGTGGTCGCCGCGAGCCGCCGTTTCAGCCGCGGTCTGAGTCTCGGTGCAAGTCTGTCCCGCTCACGCCACGGGAGCAACGAAATCCTGGACGACGGAGCCGTTCTCAACGTCGGCGGGGACCTTCACCGCGGCTGGCGTCCGGGGGACGACCGCGTCTCCAAGGACTTCCTTGCCGGAAACCTCCACGTCTGGACGAAAATGTCGCTCGAGCTCGAATGGCGGATTCTTCCCGGCCTCGGGGTTGCGGTCGGGTATGCAAACGAATGGGGAACCAACGTGCCCCTGCCTCCGAGGTGGCGACCGAACATCGCCCTGGGGAGCCGCACCGGGTACGGCGACGGAGAGAGCCGTCTTTTCAGCTTCGATCTCCGTTACGGTTATTTCTGACCTCCAGGGCGGTCCTGCCCCTGAAGCCCTTTCCCTCCCAACGACCCTCCTGATCGATGCTTGAGCTTCAGGCGCTGATGATACTCCTCGGATGCGGGTATGTCGCCGCGGTCGTATGGCTGGTCTCGGGGCTTCGACGAGTCGCCCCGACTGTCTCCGGAACCACTCCCGACGTCAGCGTGATCATTGCCGCCCGCAACGAGGAAGCCTCGATCTCCACCTGCCTGCGGGCGCTTCAGCTCCAGGAGTATGCCGGAGAGATCGAAGTCGTTGTGGTGGACGACCGTTCCAGCGACCGGACCGGGCAAATCCTGCGGGAGATCGCGGCCGGGTGGCCGGCCCTCAAGCCGGTGCCGTTAGGGGAGGGGGAAGGGGAGTTCGAGTGCCCGAAGAAGAGCGCCCTGGCCCGGGGCATTGCCGCCAGCTCCGGGGAGTTGCTGATGTTCACCGACGCCGACTGCGAGCCGCCCCCTGCATGGGTGCGAATTACCGCCTCGCTGTTCACCGACGGGGTCGGGCTTGTTGCAGGATACGCGAGACCGCGCAGGACGAGGTGGCTGCGGCACCGGGTACTCGCCCTGGACAACCTCGCGGTCAGCGCACTCGCGGCCGGAAGCATCGGCAATGGCGCGGTGCTTTCCTGTACAGGCAGGAATCTCGCCTACAGGCGGCGCCTGTACGACGAGGCCGGAGGGTACGCCTCCATCGGCCACCTCGTCGCCGGGGACGACGTCTACTTCGCCCGGCTGGTGGCCCGGGCCACCGACTGGCGAATGGTGTACTGCCGCGATCCGGCGGCCGTGGTCGCGTGCGGTCCGGGGCCTGAATCCTGGTCCGGTCTGATGCACCAGAAACTGCGCCACGCCTCCAAGGCGGGGCATTATCGAGGCGCGGCGAAGCTGTTGGGGGCGGCGGTCTACCTCTTTCACCTCACTCTGCTGTGGGGGGTGGTGCAGACTTTCCTGTTCGAAAAGGTGCCGCCCGCTTTTCCAGCGGTCTGGGGATTCCGCTGGCTGATCGATTACCTCCTGTTGCAGAGCTTTGCCCCGGCCTCCGAAGACCGCAGGCTGATCCCATTCCTGCCGATTCTCGAATTTCTCTATATTCCGTACGTCCTGCTGTTCGTGCCGGCCGGCACCGCGGGCTGGTTCCGCTGGCGTGAGGATGAAGCGGAGGAAGAGGAGGAGGCGACGAGTTCATAGGCGTGCCGACCGGCCCGCACCGCCATCCACAAGATCCGGAAAACAGATCCCATTGGCCTTTCTGCTGTCCCCCAAGGCGGTTCCCAGGTACATCGAACGCTACGGGTACGCCTTCACCTGGAAGCGGCTGTGGAACGCGGGCAAGGTGCTCGCCTCGATGGGGCTCTCGTCGGTCGCCGGTCGTCCCATCGTCTGGGGCCGGCCGTTCATGATGATGGTCGAGCCGACGAACTTCTGTAACCTGAAGTGCCCGTTGTGCCCTTCCGGCAACGGCGAGATGAAGCGGGCGCGCGGGCACATGAATCTCGACGACTTCAAGGGCCTCATCGACGACGTGGGTGAGTACCTGGTCCTGCTGATGCTGTGGAACCAGGGAGAACCGTTCATCAACAAGGGCTTCGTCGAAATGGTTCGCTACGCCCGGGACCGGCGGATCCCGACGATGACGAGCACCAACGGCCATTACATCCGCAACATCGAGCAGGCGCGGGCGATCGTCGCTTCCGGACTCGACGAAATCATCGTTTCCCTCGACGGCGTCGACCAGGAAACCTACGAGCGTTACCGCGTCGGAGGGCGTTTCGACTACGTCATCCGCGGCGCCCGCCTGTTGGCGCAGGCCAAGTCCGAGCTCGGTTCGAGAACCCCTCTGGTCAACCTGCAGTTCATCGTATTCCGCCACAACGAGGGGGACATCGCCGAGGCGGAGCGCCTGGCGGGTGAGTTGGGCGCGGAGAAGTTCCTCGTCAAAACCGCACAGGTGTACTCCGCGGACGAGGTGGAGGAGTTCCTGCCCGAAAACGACGTCCACCGGCGCTACGAGGATGACCCTTCGGGAGAGTTGCTCGTCAAGGGTCAGCCCGCCAGGGGATGCAAGGTCCTGTGGTATTCGTCGATGGTGAACTGGAACGGCGCCGTGGCTCCCTGCTGCTTCGACAAGGACGTCGACTTCGGCATGGGGGACAGCTTCGATCCCGCCGGAAACTTCGGCGACATCTGGCGAGGACGGGCGTACATGGATTTCAGGAAAAAAATCCTGGCCGACCGCAGGTCGGTCGACATGTGCCGCAACTGCTCGGAGGGGTACCGCGGCATGTTCTCCCTCGTCAAAGAGCTGCGCGGTTAGCCCCCCTCCGGTCGGTGGACTCGTCTCTCATCGAGCTGTCGCTGGCAGGTTTCACGGCCGTCTACGCCGCGGGCGTTCTCTGGTTCCGGCAGGGACTGGCAAATTGCGGGGAGGACAACCGAAACCGGGAAAAGACCCATCTCCCCGAGCGGCGCATCTCCATCGTTATCGCTGCCCGCAACGAGGAGGACCACATCGCCTCCTGCCTGCGGGGGCTTGCCCGTCAGACGCTTCCCGCCGAATGGTTCGAAGTGATCCTCGTCGACGACGGCTCGAGCGACGGCACAGCGAAGATCGCCAAAGAGTTCGCTCGCGGCACCGGTCTGCGCCTGACCATCCTCCGGACCGACGGGATTACCGGCGGCCCCGGATCGAAAAAGAGAGCCCTGTCGCTGGGGGTCGAGAAAGCGGAAGGGGAGGTCGTCCTGACGACCGACGCCGACTGCCGCCTGCCTCCAACCTGGGCGGCGTCCATGGCGCGCCGTTTCGATGACGACGCGGTCGGCATGGTTATCGGCTACGCCGGAATACGGCGCGACAGCGGCCGGCTGGGTCTGCTCGGAGGGTGGGAAGCGGTCGATTTCCTGAACCTTATGGCAGCCGCTGCTGCCGGCGCCGGCCGCGGGCGGGCGCTGGCGGCATCGGGACAGAGTCTCGGCTTCCGCAAGGCAGCCTTCGACGAGGTCGGCGGGTACAGCCGCATCATGCACCGGGGTTCGGGCGACGACGTGCTCCTGATGCAGCTCATCCGGCGAACGCGGCGGTGGCGCATCCTGTTTGCGGGGGATGCAGCCGTGCATGTTGTCCACCCGCCCTCCTCGTCGCTGTCAGGACTTCTCGCGAAGCGCAGCCGTTGGGCATCGAACGCCCCCTTCCAGGCCCTTCTCGACCCGCCTTTCTTCGCCTACCTCGCCTGCACCTTCGCCATGAGCGCCATGCTTCTGGCCGCTCCGGTCCTCGCCTGGTGGGGAGCTGCGAGCTGGTTCTCCGTGGCCGCTGCCTGGCTGGCGAAGAGCGCCGCAGAGGGAGCGCTTTTCGCGCGTTCGAGACAGGTCTTTCAGCGTCGGGATCTGCACTGGCAGTTCCTGCCCTGGACCCTCAGTCAACCGCTCTACATCGTCGCCGTCGGTCTGTTCGGGGGGCTCGGCCGCTTCGACTGGAAGGGCCGCTCGTACCGGTGGGGTGTCGAGGTGGGCGGCACGTCGTCGATCCCGGGTGCCGGCCCAGCTGGCCGGGACCTGTCGGTAATTGACCACCGGGCAACCGTGTCGAGGTAAATCCCGCCCAGGTCCGCTCCGGGGAACAACTTCACCCAGGCCGCATCTGCGCTGCCTCTCTCTCGCTTCTATTCCCCGGCAAGCATCTGCTGCAGCAGTCCGTACCGGATTCCCTTGGTCGAAACGGTGACCGCGGGCAGGCCGGACTGTTCCAGAAACCGTCGAAGTATCAGCGAACCTGCGGTGATTATGTCAGCGCGCTGTTCGCTCACCTGTGGGAACGCCCGGATCTCATCGAGGCCCGAACCCAGAAGCATGTCGCTCAACTCGGCCACGCGGGAACGCGTCAGAAGGTGGCCGTCGAGCTCCGCTGAGTCGAAGCGCTCGATCCCCCGGTCGAGCGCCCCGAGGGTCGTAACCGTTCCGGCTACCCCGACGACCGGGATCCGCGAGGGGACTTGGAAGAGACCCGCCATGACACTGGCAATCATCTCCTTCGCACCTGCGGCTTGCTGCGGGGAGGGGGGCAGGGAAGGAAAGAACCGCTCGCTGACGCGGACCGCGCCGACGTCGACCGAGACCGATTTTTCCACCGTTCCGTCACGGTTTCCGAGCGCAAATTCGGTAGAGCCTCCGCCGATGTCGACGACCCCGTAGCGCTCGGGGAGATCCAGTCCGAAGGCCGCCCCCGTGAAGGTCAGGCGGGCTTCCTCAGCCCCGGAAAGCTCGACGAGCTCCACCCCGGTTCTGACGGCCACCGCAGCGGTGAACTCTCTCTTGTTGGTGGCGTCGCGCAGCGCCGAGGTTCCGTATGCCCGTATCCAGGTCGTCCCGGCGCCAGCCGCCCTCTCGCGGTAGCGCAGCAGACAATCGCAGACGCGATCGATCGCCTCGGGATGAATGCGGCGCTCGGCATCGACCCCCTGGCCGAGCCGCGCGATCGCGTGGGCGTCGTCGAGGATCTCGATGTCGTCCGGGCGTGGCGAGCGCCTCCTGCCCACGACCATCAGAATGGTGTTGGTTCCGAGATCGACGGCGGCGGCGGGGCGGGAACTGAAGTTCTGGTTGATAAAAGCCTTTGCAACCGCTTGAGGAGCCTGGGCTCCGAGGCCGGCCAGTTTCTATGCAGCGGCTCTCAAGCGGATTCCCGGCGTTTCAGGAGGCCGGTGAGTTCGGCGGGGGTACGGCAGGCCAGCAACTCCTCCCGTATTTTCTCCCCCCGCATCAGCGAGGCGATCTGGCCGAGCACGGGAATGTAGCTGCGGTAGTTCTGCCGTGGAGTCAGGAGAAGGAAGATGTAGCGCACCGGCTCTCCGTCCGGTCCGTCGAAGTCGACCCCTTCCCGGCAGATACCGAGGGCGCCTATGATGCCGGGGAGGTTGTCGATCGCCGCATGGGGAATCGCCGTCTCCCTCCCCATGGCGGTGCTGCTCTTGCGCTCGCGATTCAGTGCCGAGGCGAGAACCTGGTCGCGCTGGGAAGCGGGGATCTGTCTCTCCTCAACGAGGACGTCGACCATCTGTCCGATTGCGTCCCACTTGTCCCGGGTTTGCAGATGGAGGCGGACGGTATTTTCGAAAAAGATCCCGCTCAACCTGTTGTTTGCGGTCGACCGCGACCTCACCATCAGGACCGAGCAGGGGGATTCAAAGGCGATCTCATCCGGAATCGAGCCGGCCAGAAACTCCTCCTGCCTCCAGTCGTTGGAAGCCCCGAGAACGAGGAAGTCCTCTTTGCGGGTGCGCTCGATGATCGGTTCCACTATGTCGACGGAAGGGACGACGTCGATGTCCGCAACGATTCCGAGCAGCTTCAACCGCAACGCCGTGTCCGCGTACACCTGGCTGCAGTAGCGCTCCAGAATCGGATCCCGCGGCCGGCATTCACGGTCCCTGGCCACCCTCAGCACGCGCAGCTCGGAGCCCCATGCCTGGGCCAGGTCGGCGGCGATCTGCAGCCCCATCAGGGAGTGGCTGCCGCCGCCGGTGGGGACGATGATCCTGCGGGCCGGGCGGAAGCTCTTGTCCTTGAAGATCAGCGTGTCGAGGTCGACGGATTTGGCCAGCGACCGGTTGTCGGAAGAGAGAACGGCCTGGCGATTCACGTCTCCGTACCAGCCCATGACCATCATGTTGCATTCCCAGCCCCTGGCCGCGGACTTGATGACCTCGGTGACGTCCTCACCTTTCAGCAGGTGGGGTTCCGCATCCGCGCCTGCTTCCTTTGCCAATGCTGCCGCGCGCGACAGAGTGCGGTTGCGGTCGGCTTCGCTGGTGCCGTTCGACCGCAGGACATGGGTCAAATGAAGCTGGCCCCCCGGCAGCGACGCGAGGGTCGCCGCAAGACGCACGAGGGCCTCTTCCGTTGCGGGATTCTGGACGGCTACGAGGATGCGGAGGGCGCTTCTGGGCAAGTTCTGCTGAGGGGGATAACGGAGGCTTCCAAAGGCGGAGAACAATCCCTTGGGAAAGGCCGTAACTGCAACTCTCGTCTTAAGATAACCACTCCCGGGTTTTATTTCCACGTCGATTTTCCCGGCCCGGCGGGGAACCCCGAGGTTTGTTGCCCGGGGCAGGTGGATTGGTTAGTTTGGCAGCGACCGGAACAGAGGATCGGATCCGACGTGGAATTGGATGTAGTCACCGTCTCCCGTCAGCTCGGCAGCGAGGGAGACCGCATCGCCGAGAACGTCGCCAAGGCCCTCGGTTACGAGTATGTCGATCGCCGTCTCGTGGAGGAGATTGCCAGCATTACCGACACCTCGGTCGAGGAGGTGGAGAAGTACGACGAGAAGGGGGAGGGGAGGGTTCGCTATTTCCTGAAACGTCTGCTCGTTCCGGAAATGAGCCCTGGGGGCTTCCCGCTCTCGTCGGCGGCCTATTTCCCCGAGTTCGGCCTGGAATTCCCATACGTTCTCGAAAGGGAGGGAGGGGAACAGGCCGCCTACCTCGATCGGGGTACTTACCAGCTTCTCATAACCACCCTGATTCAGGACTACGGCGAAGCCGGCAAGGCGGTCATCGTCGGCCGCGCCAGCCAGTTGATCCTGTCCGGCCGCGGCAACGCCGTGCACGTGAAGATCATCGCTCCCCTCGAGGTCCGGTGCGAGCGCCTGATGCAGTCGCGCAACGTCAGCTTCGACCAGGCGAAGGAGCTGGTCGAACAGCACGATCGCTGGCGCAAGCTGTACCTGAGAAACTACCACGACGCGGACTGGGACGACCTTCTGCTCTACCACCTGACGATCAACACCGGCCGCATGAGCGCCGGGGAGGCCACCGACCTGCTCGTCAACCTTCTCACCGGGAGGGCCTGAGAAGCAGCCCGGTCAGGCCGCCCGCCGCAGCCCCGCAGTCACTGCGTCGACGATCGCGTCCGCCTCTTCCCTGGTCAGGATCAGCGGGGGAGCCAGGTACAGGATGCTCTCCGGGGCGGGTATCACGTGGCTCATCTGCCCGACGAGGACGCCCGCGTCCCGAATCCCGCCTTTCACCGCAGCGGTCGCACCGGCGTTCAGCAGTTCCCTTCCGTCCGGTTCGGTAAGTTCCAGGGCAAGCATCAACCCCTTGCCCCGCACCTCTCCCAACACCGGTGACCTCAGAGCAGCTAGCTTGTTGAGCAGATAGGAACCGACTTTCTCCGCATTCTCGCTCAACCGCTCCCCGAGCAGGATATCGATGTTGGCGAGGGCCGCGGCGCAACAGGCCGGATGGCCTCCATAGGTCGATACCTGGGCAAGTTCGCGCCTTTCTCCCGGCTCTCCGAGAAAGGTCTCGAAGACGTGGGGCCGCACGACGCAGGCGGCCAGCGGCAGGTAGCCGCTGGTCACCCCCTTGGCGAGGGTCATCATGTCAGGTACCACGTCCCAGTGCTGGGCCGCGAAGAGCGCTCCGGTGCGGCCGAAACCGGTAATCACCTCGTCGAGGATCAGCAGCACCCCGTAGCGGTCGCAGATCGCCCGCAGGCGAGGCAGGTACTCGTCCGGGGGCACGATCACCCCGCCCCCTCCGATGACCGGTTCGGCGACCACTGCCGCCACGGTTTCCGGATCCTCCCGTCTGATCACTTCCTCGATCTCCTCGACACAGGCTACACCGCAGCCGGGGTAGGTCAGCTTGAGGGGGCAGCGGAAGCAGTAAGGGGGGTCGACATGCAGGAATCCGGGAACCAGGGGTTCGAACTTCGAGCGCCGGCTCGTCTGGCCGGTCGCCGACATCGCCCCGAAGGTGAATCCGTGATAACCCTGGTATCGTGAAATGATCTTGTAGCGATTCTGCCCCGGGAACTTCTGGCGTCCGTACTGCCGGGCGATCTTGAAGGCGGTCTCGTTCGCCTCCGAGCCGCTGTTGGAGTAGAACACGTGGCGCAGGTCTCCCGGCAGGATCTCCGCCAGGCGGGCTGCAAGCATCGCCGCCGGCTCGTTGATCTGGGACTGCGGATAGTAGGAGAGCCGCTGCAGCTGCTCGTGCACGGCCGCGGCGATCTCATTCCGGCCGTAGCCGACATTCACGTTCCACAGCCCGGAGTATCCGTCGAGGTACCGCCGCCCTTCGCTGTCGAAGAGGTAACAGCCCTCTCCCCTGTCCAGCACCATCAGGTCCTGTTGCTCGAGCTGGCTGTGCTGGAACAGGGGATGCCAGACGTGGTCGCGGTCGCGTTTCCGTATCGCGGCAGTGTCGATCTGCTTCCGGGTCATTTTCCGAATCTCCCGAGGTCGCATGATTGGTTTGGGCGCCGGACTGGCGCAATCGGTTCCGGGCGCCGTTCGCACGCGGCGGCCGCGGTCGTGCGGTCTGTATCGTGAAATGACATGGTCCCGGTTTTCGTTCCGGTCTGTAGAGGCCGGGCCGTCACTCGATTCTCTCGAAGCCGTCCGGCAGCTGCGCGCCGGCGACCAGGCAGGCCTTCAGCTCGCGAACGTGGGCGCAGGTGCCCCGGTAGGAAAACCCCTTGCACTCGCAGGCGATGTCCGTTCCGACGACTTCGAGGCTGTAGAAGCGGCCTTCCTGCCGCGCGCTGGGGGCCCGGAACAGCCGTCTCCGCGGGCCTGTCAGCACGCTTGCCAGGGCGCGGATCGCCTGGTCCGAAACCGGGGTGAGAGCCGCCCGCAGTCCAGGCTGCAGGCGGCCCTGATCCTCGAGATAGGCGTTGCTCGCTTCCCGCAGGCGGGAAAGCAGGTCATCCGCAGACAGGTCCCCCCCGACCGTCTCGATGTGCCCTCCGAGGACCTTGAGCATCCGCTTCAGTTCGGCGAGGACGTCGGTATCGAGGTCGGGCGCAAAAGAGCGGCCCTCGACGACATCGTCGACCAGCCGGGCTTTTGTTTCCAGGACCGTGCGCACGAATTCCTCGATCGTGCCCCTGGCTACGATGTAGGTTACGTTGACGGTGCCTGTCTGTCCGATGCGATGGGCCCGGTCTTCGGCCTGGAAGTGATTGGCAGGCACCCAGTCGAGGTCGTTGAAGACCACCTGGCTGGCCGCGGTCAGGTTGACTCCCATCCCCCCCGCGTGGATTTGCCCGACGTACACGCGCACCTCTTCCTCTTCCTGGAAACGGTCGACGAGGGCCTGGCGTCGCGCCTGCGGCACTTCCCCGGAAACAACCACCGCCTGTTTCCCGAAGTGCCGGGCGAAACGCTCGATGGGGTTCACGAACCCGGAGAACAGGAGGACCTTCTCACCCTGTTCGACAACTCCCTGGGCGAATTCAAGGGTCTGTCGCGCCTTGACCGCGGCCATGATTCGGCGGGCGCCCTGGAGCTGGCCGATCCCCATCCTGTAACCGCGGCGGTCGCGCTCCGCATCGGGCCCGAGAAACCGCGCGACCGCCTCGTTCATGCGGTCGATGGCGCGCTGGGGGACGTCGATGTCGATCCAGGTCCGCACCTTCGCCGGAAGGTCGAGAACCTCCGCCTTGGTGCGGCGCAGCATGGTGCCGTGAAGCTGTACCGACAGCTCCTGGACGTTGCTGGCACCCGAAGACTCCCAGTACCCGTAGTCGTTCCTGTGACCGTTGCAGTAGCGCCGGGAAAAGGAGAGAAAGCTGCGTCCCAGCGAGTGGCCGACCAGCTGGAGCAGGGGAAACAGGTCCCGGGGCCTGTTGGTCAGCGGGGTCCCGGTAAGGGCGTGAACGACCGGGTTCCCCGCGGCCTCGGCGACGATGCGCGTCGCCGTTCGACTGCGGATGGAGCGGTGGTTCTTGAGGTAGTGGGCTTCGTCGAACACCAGCGCTTTCCAGTCGTGTGCCAGAAGCGCGTCGACCTGGCGGTGAAGAATGTCGTAGTTGAGAACCAACCAGCCGCCGAAGCCCGGTTCGGGTACCGGTGCCGGGCCGGCGATATGCGTCTCGGCTTCGGGAAGGACCATCAGGATCTCACGCACCCAGTTTCTCTTGACCGACGCCGGACAGACGACCAGGTACGGTCCTGCCTCGGTGGCCTCGGTCAGCCCGAGAATCGACTGGCGGGTCTTTCCCAGACCCATGTCGTCGGCGAGTATCGAGCGTCTGCGGCCAAGCAGGAACGCGAGGCCTTCAACCTGATGCGGATAAAGAGTCCGGGAAATCTCCCTCGCCCTTGCAAGACTGACTGTTTCCACCTGCACATTCATGATGTGATAAGTTCAGACCTGCGAGCGGGAAACAACAGTCCGACCGGGTGCAGTCGGTCGGTGCGCGCGGAATTCGATTCAGATGCGCGGTCGGGGCCCCCGACCTTCCGGGACCGTCCCTTGCTGGCGCGGCAGCCCACGCCAACGCTATTTCGCCAGTGGAGCAGGCGGCATTTGGCGAACACTTGGCCGGAACTGATTCAGCCATCCGCCCATGAACCCCTGTGAACGAAGCTGCCGGATGGGGGTTGAATGGGGGCAGCCGCGGGGATGGTCGGCGAAAGACCGCAAATTCCACCAAACGAGCCAGGGATCCGGGTCTTTCCGCCGCTCCGATTGCGGTCTTCCTCAATAGCCTCGATGGACATTTCGACAGTCGTCTTTCTCAACTCGCTCTTCGCCTTTGCAGCCCTGGTCGTCTCGGTTACGGGGTTCGGCTTTGCGATGATCGCAACGCCGATAACCATCCTGTTTCTTCCCCCGGACCAGGCTGTTCCGGTAGTGGTCATCAGCTGGCTGCCACTGTCCCTTCTGCTCGCGGTCAATTCCATTCGGGAAATCAACCCAGGCCGGGTTCTGCACCTGTACGTCTGCGCCATGGTCGGCGTACCTGCGGGCGTTTACGTTCTCGCGACCTTCGACGCCGACTTCATGCGCACGGCGACGGGCCTGGTTGCCCTGACTGGGGCCGGGATGATGGCGCTGAAATCGGGAAAACCCCTTGCCAGGCCAACCCTTGCCACCTGCGGCGCCGGTCTGCTCAGCGGTTTGATGGGTGGGGTCAGCGGCATGACCGGCCCGCCGGTGGTCCTTCTGGGACTCAAGCAGCGATGGCCGCACACCGCCTTGAGAGCCGATCTCATCGGTTACTTCCTGATTCTGCATTTCTCCATCGCACTGGTTTTCCGTACAGGCGGTCTGCTTGATATCGATACGATTGCCCTGAGCGCCTGCTCCTTGCCCGGAATCGCGGCCGGCTTCCTCGCGGGAGTGCGGCTGAAGCGGCGGGTTTCGGAACGGTCCTACCGGTCGGCCGCCCTGACACTTGTCGCTGGGGCGGGAATCCTCGCCGTCCTGCTTGGATAGTGGTCCTGTCCGATTCTTCTTTCGGAGGCCGTCAGGATATTTCGGGCAGGGCTGTGTTCCGCGGCAGTTGTGGGGCAGCAGGAAATCCGGGTGCTGGTTCACGAACGGGCCGGGTTGAATAGAGAAGCGATTGCCGTAAGATATCCATCCTTCCACCGGAGAATGCCCGCATGGCAGACGCGATACTGTTGGCCGGAGATCGTTACCACAAGGCGGAGGATGCCTTTGCGGGGGTCGGACCTGCGCTCGAGTCGGCCGGCCTCGACGTCGAGTACACAACCGATTTCGAGAGCCTGGACAGCAGGCTTCTCGAGGGCAAGCGGGTGCTCGCCATTCTCCGCGACGGCATGGAGTGGCCCAACGGGCACGAAGAGCCGCACGAGGTCTGGATGCTCCCGGCTCAGGAAGAGGCTGTCGAGGCTTTCGTGCGCAGCGGAGGCGGCTTCCTGCCCCTGCACAACTCCGGGTGGGCCTATCCCTGGCGCGGGCCCTACCGGCGCGTCCTGGGCGGCTATTTCCAGGGGCATCCTCCGGTATTGCCTTTCGAGGTTCGGGTCGTAAACCGCGACCATCCCGTTTCCGCGGGCGTCTCGGATTTCGAGATCGTCGACGAGCAGCACTTCCTTTGGTTCGACTACGAGCGCGTTGAACTGCTGTTGAAAAGCATCGGGCGGGACGGAAGGGAATCGCCGGCGGGCTGGGCGTACGAGTATGGGAACGGGCGCGTCGCCTACCTGGCGAACGGCCACACCCTGGAAATCCTGCAACACCCGATGGTGCAGCTGCTCCTGCACAACGCCGTGGGCTGGCTGCTTCGGACTGCCGATGAAGGGAGGATGTAATGCGGCTGGGTCTCGTGACATATCAACTGGCCAAAGACTGGGACGTGGAGGCGATTATCGCCAACTGCGAGGATACCGGCTTCGCAGGAGTCGAGCTGCGCACCACCCATGCCCACGGGGTCGAGGTGGGGCTTTCCACCGCGGAGCGCGCCGAGGTCCGCGCCCGTTTCGAGAATTCCGGGGTTGAGCTGGCCGGACTGGGGTCGGCCTTCGAATACGACGCCGTCGACCCGGCGGAAGTGCGCCGCAACATCGAGGGAACCAAGGAGTACGTCCGTCTCGCAGCAGATCTCGGGGCTGCCGGGGTCAAGGTGAGACCCAACCGCGTTCACGACGAAGAGGGCGTGCCGCGGGAGCGGACTTTCGAGCAGATAGGCCGCTCACTCGCGGAATGTGCGGATTTCGCCCGCGACGCCGGAGTCGAGATAAGGCTCGAGGTGCACGGCCCCGTCACCTGCGAGCCCCGGAACATCCGCGCCATCCTCGATTTTGCAGACGCCGACAACCTTTTCGTGTGCTGGAATTCTAACCCCCAGGACGTCGAGGAGGGGTCGATCGACCGGAATTTCGACCTTCTGCGGGAGGATATCCGCCTGGTCCACATCACCGAGCTCTGGAACGACTACCCCTGGAGACGGCTGTTCGAACTGCTTTCGGAATCGGGCTACCGGGGATTCTGTCTCGCCGAAATCCCCGGGAGCTCCGACCCGGTGCGCCTGATGCGGTACTACAGGGCTCTCTGGACCGCCTTGCAGCCCTGTTGAGGCCGCCCTGCCGGAACCTCTCCGACTGTGCCCGAAATCGCTTTTGTCAACGGGGAATTCCTGCCTCTCGAACAGGCCGTGGTCCCGGTCGAAGACCGCGGCTTTCAGTTTGCCGACGCCGTGTACGAAGTCCTGGCGACCTACGGCGGAAGGCCGTTCGAGCTGGAACGGCACCTCGCCCGCCTGCAGCGCAGTCTCGACGCGCTGCATATCCGGTACGACGTCGTCGCACAGGGGGCTGCAGAGTCGATTGCCGCGGGGATCGAGCGCGCCGGATTCCTCGAGACCCTGATTTACATCCAGGTCAGCAGGGGAGTCGCCCCGCGGGGGCACGAGTTCCCGCCCGGGATTGCTCCCACCGTCGTCATGACCTTCAGGGAATGCCTGCGGCCGGACGAAAGACTCTGGAAGTGCGGCGTGCGCGCCATCACCTCGGAGGATCAGCGCTGGAGACGGTGCGACATCAAGAGCGTGTCCCTGCTGCCCAACGTCCTGGCCAAGCAGGAAGCCGCGGCCTCCGGCGCTTTCGAGGTATTGCTGGTCGACGGGGCGGGGAGGGTGACGGAAGGTGCGTCGACAAGCTCGTTCTGCGTTGTCGGCGGCGTCCTGAAAACGGCGCCTCCGGGCCCGCACATTCTCCCCGGCATAACCCGCGAGGTAATCCTCGAACTGGCGCGCGGGTTGGAGATCCCGGTACGCGAGGAGTTCAGCCTTCTCGGGGAGTACCTGGCCGCCGAAGAGGTTTTACTCTGCGGTACCGCGACCGAGGTGCTGCCGGTAGTCGAAATCGACGGCACAACCATCGGATGCGGCCGACCAGGTCAGCTTGCCAGGCGCCTGCGGACCGCATTTCTGCACAGGGCAGGAGGCTGAACCGAAAAAAATGGGAGCTCCTGGAAGGAGCCCCCATTGATGTTCCCGGCGGGACGCGGGAAACTACCGGTTGTCGAGCCCGGGACCGGGATTGCCCTGTCCCCCGCTTCCCTGCCCGCAGGGAAACGCCAGACCTTCGAATCTCCCATGCCCCGGCTATTCAAGCCACCGGACTTTCCGGGGTCAGTTGCCCCGGCGCCCCGGGGCCCTAGTGGAAGACCACCATCTTGGTTTCCGTCATTTCTTCAACGGCGTATTTCGGGCCCTCTTTGCCCATGCCGCTGTCCTTGACCCCGCCGTACGGCATCATGTCCGCGCGCCAGACCGTGCCGAAGTTGATATGGAGGTTTCCGGAATGCACCTCCCTGGCAAATTTCAAGGCACGGTCGACGTTTTCGGTGAATATCGAGGCGCTGAGGCCGTAGTTGCTGTCGTTGGCCATGGCGATGGCCCTGTCGATGTCGTCTACCCGGGTCAGGGCGACGGCAGGGCCGAACAGCTCTTCGCTGGAGATGCGCATTTCCGGTTTCACGTCGGCGACGATGGTCGGCTGGTGAAGGGTGCCGGTCCGCTCGCCCCCGGTGACCAGCGTCGCTCCTGCGCCTACCGCCTCGTGGATCCACTCGTTGACTCGGGCGGCATCCGACTCGCGGATCATCGGCCCCATCTTCATCGAATCCTCCAGCGGATCGCCGGTCACCAGGCCTTCCACTTTGGGCTTCAGCGAATCGATGACGTCACCGTACACCCCGTCGTCGACCAGGACGCGCTGGGAGGAGATGCAGACCTGTCCGGCGTTGGCGAATCCGGTCATCGCCATGGCGTCGGTGACCTTGTCGAGATCCGCGTCGTCCATCACGATCACCGGGGCGTTCGAACCGAGCTCCATGGTGACTTTCTTGATCCCTGCCTGGCGGCAGATGTGCTCGCCGACGTCCCTGCTGCCGGTGAAGGAAATCTTGCGCACCCGGGGGTCGCGGGAGATAGCGTCCCCGATCACCCCCCCCGATCCGGTCACACACTGAATCGCCTCGGAAGGAACCCCGGCCTCCAGCATGATTTCCGTCAACTTGAGGGCGGACAGCGGGGTGTCGGTTGCGGGCTTGACGACGACGGCGTTCCCGGCCGCCAGGGCCGGGCCGACCTTGTGACAGACGAGGTTCAGGGGAAAGTTGAAGGGCGTGACCGCGGCTACGACTCCGACCGGGATGCGGATGGTGAACCCGAATTTGCCGGCTCCGTTCGAGGCCCCGTCGAGCTGAAGGACTTCTCCCGTGAGGCGTTTTGCCTCCTCGGCCGACAGGGTGATCGTCTCGGTGGCACGGGCGGCCTCCATGCGGCCCTCGGAAATCACCTTGCCCTCTTCCATGGTGATCGTGCGCCCGAGGTCCTCGAGCCGCTCGGTCATGATTTCCGAAGCCTTGTGAAGGATCTGGTAACGCTCGTACGCCGGCATCGCGGCCATGATCCTGGCCCCTTCTGCGGCGGTGGTGATCGCCGCGTCGACGTCTGAAGCGTCTCCCTTCGGGACCGTGTCCACCACCGAACCATCGAAGGGATTCAGGACTTCGATCTTCTCCGCTTTGTCGATCCATCTGCCTCCTGCGTGCATTTTCATCGTCGTTTTCCTCGTTCGCTGTCGTTCGGGGTTGAAATCGCTGGCCGGACGAAAGTTGCCGGCAAAAGATAGTTTTTGGTGCTGAAGGGGTATTGTCAACCCATTCATCGGGACTGCGGGTTCCCCCGTCAGTCCAGGGACAGGAAGGCCGCGGTCACGTCCTCCCCGGCAACCGTCAGCATTCCGACCGAGCGAGGATTCGTGAACCGCTTTCTTCCCGCGCTCGCCGGGTTGAAATACATGGTCCCGCCGCATTCCGACAGGTGCTGCCGGTGACTGTGCCCGAAGATGACAAGGCGAGCCTGGACGGGCGGGGGTGAATCAGGGCGCGGTGGGGTGAGAATGTGGGTCATGTAGATGTCGACCTTGCCGATGCTGACCCAGGCGGTTTCAGGGAGATCGTCGCAGTCGGTTCCGGGATCGACGTTTCCCCGGACCGCAACGACCGGGGCTGTCCCTGAAAGTTTGCGCAGAATATCCCGCCCTCCAACGTCCCCGGCGTGGAGAATCAGATCGACCGACTCGAAAAGTTCGGGAATCCTGGTATCGAAGAAACCGTGGGTATCGGCGATTACCCCTACACGGTGCGGCTCGAGGTTCCGGCCACTCACGGCAGACTCCTCCTGCAGACCGCTGGCGCAGCGGAACCCAAGCCGAACGCTGCGGCCGGCAGGCCGGCCGTAGATGCGGGCGGCGACCCGGATTGGCCATTTGCCGGTTCCGAACGAACCTCCCTCGATGACCTTGTTGCGCCCGTTTGCAGGGCCGGTGGGATTCCGGTTTTCCCTGGCAAGCGGGAAACAGCAGGGGTAGCGCCAGTCCTGGATCCACACCTCGACGTTCCCCGCCATGTCGAGCCGGCCGGGGGGACTGACGCCGTCGGGGAAGGATCCGACAGGAGCGGACCAACGGTACCCGCCGGTGCCCCGTCCCCGAGCCGGCTGGCAGTTCGCCCGCCAGATCCCGTCGTCGTCCGGTTCACCCCCTCCCCGGGGATACTTTCTGCAAGGATCACCCCCCGTGCGGCAAACCCCCACTCCCCTTCGGCAGGAAGGCGCTTGCCCGCCCACCGGAAGCAGCCGCGGGGGTTGTACCGGGAAACGCAGACCGCAGGCTGGTTGTCGCCGTCGAGATCCCCGGTCATCAGGTCCTGGTTGTATTCCGGTGGCTCCGGTCGTTCCGGATGGGGCAGGGTTGGTCCCCCGATGCCCACGCATGTTCGAGGAACTTGCCGCAGGGGGCGTTGGTCACCTCGTTGCGGTCGCCGTGGAAGCTGCGGTGTAAACCGGGCATGTGCTGCCAGACATGCGTTAAGGCGGTTCCTCCTTTGTGCGGCGATTGTCCGCCACCTCGGTGGACGAGCCGTATGGGTTTTGCGGAGCAGTTTGTTCCCGCAATGAACGGGGCCCTTGCCCGGGTTGCGGAACCGCGGATTACTGCGGATTTCCGAATGGCCATCCCAACCGGTTGCCCGGAGGCAGGACGCGGCCCTCGGCATCGACCAGGGGGCGCGGAACCCGGGAGCTTGCAAGGCTTCCGCCAATCAGCGCCGCCGCGGCGAATGGCACGGCGAGCAGGTCGCCTGGCAGCTGCGGAAGGAAGACAATGAACAGGAGCCAGGAGACCAGACCGACGACGATCGCCGCCAGCGCACCGGTGGCGTTGGCCCGCGACCACCAGAGCCCCCCCGTGAGGGGCACGAACAGCGTGGCCAGCAGCACCGACCAGGAGTCGACCATCAGGTCGTAGACCGAGGTCTTGTGGAGGGCGAGTGCGAGTGAGATCGCCCCGAGCAGCAGCACCGAAAGGCGGGCGATGCGAAGGGAGGTTTTCTCCGACGCCTTCGGGTTGAAAAAGCGGACCACGTCCCAGCCGATCACGCTGGCTGGGGCGAGCAAGGCACTGTCGGCGCTGCTGAGCAGGGCGGAGACGAGGGCGCCGGCGAACAACGCCAGCGCCGCCGCGGGCAGGTACCTGGAGGCGATCTCCATCATTACCAGGTCCGGTTCGGCGAGGCCGGGAAGGATGACCGATCCCGCCATCCCGAGCAGGACCGGCAACAGCCCGATAGTGACGTAGATCAGGCCGGCGAGGTAAGCGCTGCGGCAGGCGACCTGTTCGTCGCGGCTGGAAAGGGAGCGCTGCACCAGATCCTGCCCGGCGAGGTTGCCCAGGCCGATCACCAGCCAGTCGCGGGCATATGCGAACCAGCCGGAAGCACCGGCATCTCGGGGGTAGAGGTCGAACCGCTCTTCTGGAATGCGCGCGGCGATGGCGGACCAGCCTCCCATTTCCGCCAGCAACATCGGGGTTATGATCAGCATTCCCGCGGTCAGGATGGTCAGCTGAACGAAGTCGGTCAGGGTGACCGCCCACATGCCCCCGGCCCAGGTATAGATCAACACCACCGCGGCGGCCAGCAGGATGCCGGTGGTTGGATCGAAACCGGTCAGTGACTGCAGGACCCTGCCGAAGGCCACCATCAACGAGGCCACCCAGCCGACGTACGCGGGGATGGTGCACAGGCTCGCCAGCAATCCCGCTCGGCCGTCGAAACGGCTGGTGAAAAAGGAAGCGATCGTCATCAGGCCCATGCGCCGCAGCAGGCGCACGTAGAAGAGGCCGGCCAGGAAGAGGCACAGGGCGGCACCGAAAGGATCGGCGATGACCGCCAGGAATCCGCCCGAATAGGCAGCGCTCGCGGCGCCGATGCAGAGTCCGCCGCCGAACCAGGTTGCCGCAAGGGTGCCGGTCGCCAGCAGGAGGGACAGACGCTTGCCGGCGACTATGTAGTCAGCCGAGGCTGTGATGCGCCGGCTCGCCCACAGGCCGATGCCAAGCATCGTCAACAGGTAAAGGCAAAGACCGACAAGAACCGGTGCCGTGGTCATATGACTGAGGTTCCCGTGCCGAAAGACAGGAAGGTCAATGATAACGAGCCCCGGAAAGCCCTGCCAGAACGGACGGCCGAGGTCCTCCCATCCGCCGGCCGGGACCCGAGGGCGTGGAAGCAGGCCCAAACCGGAGACAGGCGGGCGTCACCGGTTCGGGCCGACCTCTTCGGGACAGGCCGGTGGGGGGACAGGGCCATTGGCGGCCGATTGCGTTTGCCCGTTGCGCTTTGCAAATGAGATGACCGATTCGATTGCCCGGCCCGGGATTTGGAGCGACTTTCCCATCCCGTTGCCACGGGGCGAGACCGGCCGATGGTCAGGTTGGCTTCAGGTCGCTCCGGAAGAGGAGGTTGAACAGCAGATGTTGGTCAGGATTCTGGGGGCCTTGATGTTGGCTGTCGGCGCCTTTTTTGCGCTGAGGATGTTGTTCGACATCCTGGTTGCAGCCGCCTCCATCGCCGTGGCAGCTGCGCTTCTGTATTTCGGCTGGCGTCTTGTTTCGAGAGAGCGGTAACCGACCATCCCGGCTTTTGCCGAGTAAGCGGTCGTCGACGCCCGGGGGAAGTACAGATCCGGTTTCGGCAGGGTTACCCAAGGGGTGGAACCCGGCAGCTCCCGGATCCGTCCAACCCTGCCGGAACGAAATCCGAAAAAAAGGACCCTTGCCATGGACCTGGTTATCGAGATCGAGGCTACCTTGTCGAAGGAACTCGCCGAGCTTTATGAGGGATTGATGGAAGAGTTCGAGACAAAAAGTGCACTGGGCCTCGAGGAGATGAACCGAACCCTGCTGCAGACCGGCCTCGTTCACCATCTGACGATGATGGGTGGACTTGGTCTGATCGGGGAGGAGAAGAGGGAGCGCATGTTCCGATTGATAGACGCGGTTGCTTGCGAAACGATGATGTGGGATCTGGTAAAGCAGGCGCGGACTTACTGGCAGAACAGCAAAGGGTCGGCAGGTGCTCTCGACCTGGAGGCCTGAAAGGTATCTCCGCGGTTGACATCCGCATGAGGGCCGAGTACATTCCCGCCCTTGAAAAACAGCGGAACCTACTGATTATCAGCTAGTTACAAGGGTTTGTAATTCCATGTCCGGTTACAGCGATACCGTCCTTGACCATTACCGGAATCCGCGAAACACCGGAGTCATTGAAAACGCCGACGCGGTCGGGATTGCTGAAAATTCGGCCTGCGGCGACGTTCTTCACCTGTACCTTTCGATTGCGGACGGACGCGCGGAGCGCGCCTCTTTCAAGACCTTCGGATGCGCGGCGGCCATTGCCGCGGGTTCGATCCTGACCGAAATGGTCACGGGCGCCACCCTCGAAGATATTTCCCGAATCAGCAAGCAGGACGTGGTTGAAGCCTTGGGCGGGCTTCCTCCAATGAAAGTTCACTGTTCCGTACTCGCCGAGGACGCCATTCGGGCAGTCCTGGCCGATCTCGCCAAGCGGCAGGTCGCGGAGAACTGATGCAAACCTCCGGCTCGCACCGGTTCCCGGAAATGCTTATCTCAAGCTCACATGCGCTGCCGGCAGGAAGGACCGCGCGGGGGCGCACTTCTTCAGCACACACCCCAATTCTCAAATTTCACGAAAGGATATGTCATGGCCTACTCTCTTCCCGATCTCCCGTACGCATATGATGCTCTCGAGCCCCACATCGACGCGCGCACGATGGAGATACACCATTCAAGGCATCACAACACCTACATCACCAACGCCAACACAGCTCTCGAGGGGCACGCGGACCTCGCGGAAAAAGATGTCGAGGAGCTGATCGCCGATCTCGGTTCGGTCCCGGAGGATATCAGAACCGCGGTTCGGAACAACGCTGGAGGGCATGCCAACCACAGCCTGTTCTGGACCGTCATGGGACCGGGAGGAGGAGCCCCTTCCGGCGACCTCGCAGCCGCCATCGACAGCGATCTCGGAGGCTTCGATTCCTTCAAGGAGGCTTTCTCCGACGCCGGCGCCAAGCGTTTCGGCAGCGGCTGGGCCTGGCTGGTTGCCAATGGGGGCAAGCTCAGCGTGATGAGCACTCCCAACCAGGACAGTCCCCTGATGGACGGGGATGGTACACCCATTCTCGGAATGGATGTCTGGGAGCACGCTTACTACCTGAATTACCAGAATCGCCGTCCGGACTACATCGCCGCCTTCTTCAACGTCATCAACTGGGACGAGGTGGCGCGGCGTTTCGGGGAGGCGGGGTAGGGGAGTCGGCGGGAGAGAGGCAGTTCGGACGCTCGTCCCATGCGGCGGCCTGGCGGACGACGAATGTCCAGTCGGTTCAGCCGGCCTGAGTGATTCGCATGGGCAACTCCCAAGGGAGCCCGCAATTTATCCGATTCCCGGGTTGACGCCGGTAGAATAGGCACAGCCGGAACAACCCGAACCTCGTAGGGGATTCGCCCGATTCCCCCACTTGAGGCTGCAGTCGCAGGCTCGCAACGGAAAAGATCCCTCTCTCTCCCGGGCCCCACGCGGGCGGGTACGTTGTTTCAACGGCCGTCCGCATCGGGCAATCCCCCGGATCAAATGACTACCCCCGTCCAGGATGCGGCGTGGGCAGCGGCTGTCGGCAAGTCGCCCGGTGAGGTTCTCACCTCCCCCGGCTCCGACTTGGCGAACGACCACCGCCAGCTTCGCGACGACGACTTCTGGCGTCGAATCCCGGCCTACTCGCGGTTGAGCGCCGAGGAGTTCAACGACCACCGTTTCCAAGGCCGCAACTCGATCACCTCGGTCCGCAAGCTCCGCGAGGTTCTCGGGGATCTCGTAACCGACGAGTTCTGCCGGGACGCGGAGTTGGGCGTGCGCAATGCAACGATGAGCGTTCGTATCTCGCCCTACATCGTCAGCCTCATCGATTGGAGCGAGCCGTACGGCGATCCGCTGCGCACACAGTTCCTTCCCCTGGCTTCTCGGGTTCGCCCCGACCATCCCGAGCTCAGCCTCGACTCCCTGAACGAACAGGCCGACTCACCGGTACCCGGTCTCACCCATCGCTACCGCGACCGGGGACTGTTTCTGGCGCTGGACACCTGTCCCGTCTATTGCCGGTTCTGCACCCGGTCCTATTCGATCGGGCTCGATACGGAAGAGGTGGAAAAGGCCCGTTTCGGGGTCAATGTCGAGCGCTGGGAGGAGGTTTTTTCATACGTCGCCAGGCATCCCGAGCTCGAGGACATAGTCATAAGCGGTGGGGACGCTTACAACCTCAAGCCGCAACACCTGAAGCTCATCGGCGACCGGCTTCTCGACATCGATCACATTCGCAGGTTGCGCTATGCGACCAAGGGGCCGGCGGTCATGCCACAGAAGCTGCTGACCGATGACCCCTGGGTGGCTGCCTTGCGCAGTGTGGTCGAACGCGGGCGCCGCGAGAACAAGCAGGTAGTGCTCCACACCCACTTCAACCACCCCCGGGAGATTACGGCGTTGACGAAAGCCGCTCTGGATCGGCTGACCGGCGAGGGTGTCGTCGTTCGCAATCAGGCGGTACTGCAAAGAGGGGTGAACGACGGGGTGGACACCATGAAGCTCCTGGTCCTCCGGCTGGGTTACGTCAATGTACAGCCGTACTACGTTTTCCTTCACGATATGGTGAAAGGAGTAGAGGAGTTGCGCACCACTCTGGCCGCCGCGCAGCGGCTGGAGAAGGAGATTCGCGGGGTTACTGCGGGGTTTCACATGCCGAATTTCGTCGTCGACACAATGGGCGGCGGCGGCAAGCGGCACGTCCACTCTCACGAATTCTACGACCAAGAACTCGGAATTGCCGTGTTCCTCAGTCCGGTGGTTCGGCCCGGGGAACTGTTCCTGTTTTTCGATCCCATCCACGAGCTTTCGGAGGATGTGGGCGAACGCTGGCTCAGAAGCGAGGAGCGCCGCGCGATGATCGCCGGCGCACTGCAAAAGGCGCGGGAGGTCTGCAAGTGAAGGCCCCGAAAGAAGCCTGCCGTGCGTTCAACGGTATCGTGGAGACAGGATCCCTGTACACCCGAAGGTGGATTTGGAGGCATTTCAAAAAGCGCCAATCCCCACTGAAGGACTACGGACCAAATCCGACTAACTGGATGTCAACGGTGAATTGCCATGGTAGATACGACGCAGTCTTTCATCCCGAGTATGGATGTCTGGCTTGCGGCGCTCTTCTGTGCCGGTCTCCTGCTTTTGGGTGCGGGGGTCGGTTTCTGGGTGTTCCATTTTCTGAAGAAAAGCAGCCAGGCGCGCATGGAGGAAGAAGCCGAGAAACGCGCGGCACGCCGGCTCGCCGAGGAAGAGCGGTCGCAGAGAATCAGTATCCTGGAGGAGAAGGATAGCTGGTACAAGGCCAGGGCGGAGCAGGAAAAGGATCTGGAAAACCAGCTCCTCGCCATCAGCAGACGGGAGAGCGCGGTCGCCGAAAAGGATCGCGACCTGACCGGCAAAGGCGAAGATCTGCGCAAGGAATGGGCCCGTCTGAATACCGATCAACGAAAGGTCGCAGGCCGTGACAAGGCGGTAAGGGAGGCCGCCGCCGAACTGAACCAGGAGCGCGATCAGTACCGGCAGCGGCTGGAGATGGCCGCCAACATGACGGCAGACGAGGCCAAGGAGCAGCTCCTCGAAAACCTGGCAGTTGAAGTGAAGGGGAGTTCGGCGGCGATGATACGCGCCGAACGCGCCCGGGCGCGCGAGGAGTCCGACCGCGAAGCGCGAAAAATCATTGCGCAGGCGATTCAGCGCTGCGCCGTGGAAGAGGCCGAACACTTTTCCACTTCGACTGTAGCCTTACCCAACGAAGGGCTGAAGAGCCGCATCATCGGCAAAGAGGGGCGTAACGTCAGGGCCTTCGAGAACGCTACCGGTGTCAAGGTCGTAGTCGACGATACTCCCGATACCGTTCTGATTTCCTCCTTCGATCCGATCAAGAGGGAGGTTGCGGCGCTCTCGATGGAGCGCCTGGTAAAGGACGGGGGGTTCACGCCAAACAGAATCGATGAAGTTGTCGAAGCGGCCAGGAAGGAACTCGAGTCGGAATTGGTGGATGCCGGCAAACACGCGTTGAAGGAGATCGGAGCAGCCGACTTCCATCCGGAACTGCCCCGTACCGTAGGGCGCCTGAAATACCGCAGCAGCTACGGCCAGAATCAGCTGCAGCACTGCCTGGAGGTTGCCCATCTTGCGGGACTGATGGCGGGTGACATCGGGGTTGACGTCGAGTTGGCGCGCAGGGCCGGACTGCTGCACGATATCGGCAAGACCGTCAGCCACGACATGAAGGGAACCCACATCGACCTCGGTGTGGAGCTGGCGGAACGGTATGGGGAGCATCCGGTCGTCAAGGAAGTCATCGCCGAGCATCACGAGGACCACGAGCGCCTCAACCCGATCTGTTTCCTGGTGAAGGCCGCCGACGCCATTTCCTCAAGCCGTCCCGGGGGGCGTCGGGAAGACCTCGAGGGATATGCCCGCCGTATCATGAAGCTCGAGGAGATAGCAAACTCGTTCGACGGGGTGAAGGATGTGTACGCCATCAACGCGGGCCGCGAGATCCGCGTGATGGTACGCGGTGACCGAATCAGCGATGACGATGCGGAGATCCTGGCGTTCGACATCGCCGAACGGGTCAAGAACGAGCTTACCTTCGCGGGGGAGGTGAAGGTGATGGTGGTCCGGGAGACGCGGGCGGTCCGTTACACCGGTCGCCAACGGCCGAAGAGCGGCCAGCGCAACAACAACCGCCATGGAAACCACCGCCGTCTCCAGCAACGAAGGGCGCGCGGCGGCGTTTCCGGTTGACGGTTTACCAGACGGGTCGGACGGACCGCAGCCAGCGATGAGCCCGGATTCCACCGCGGTCGCCATCCTCGGATGCACCGGATCCATAGGGGATTCGACTTTCGACGTCATCGAAAGCCTCGGACGGGACCGGTTTCCAGTCGTTGCCCTGAGCGCCGGACGCCGGGTAGAAAAGCTTGTTGAACGGGCCCTCGCCTGGGGGCCCCGCTACGTCTGCGTCGCCGACGGGGCGGACGAAACCCGAGTGCGGGACAACCTGCCGTCGAGCATCGCCGTGCTCTCGGGCGTCGCCGGCCTCAGGGAGATTGCGGCCATCGACGAGATCGACGTCGTCGTCAACGGGCTGGTGGGTGCGGCGGGGTTGCTTCCGACTCTCGACGCGGTCTGCGCAGGCAAGAAGGTCGCCATGGCCAACAAGGAACCGCTGGTCATGGCAGGGGGGATCATTCTCGATGCGGCAAGGGCTCACGGAGGGGAGATCCTCCCCATTGACAGCGAACCCAGCGCCATATGGCAGTGTCTCCACGGGGAACCCAGGGAAAGCCTGAAGCGGATCGTCCTGACGGCATCGGGCGGACCGTTCCGCGGACTGACGCGGGAGCAGATGGTTCAGGTCACCCCGCAGCAGGCCCTGGCTCATCCGACGTGGAAGATGGGCAGCAAAATCACCGTCGATTCCGCTACCCTGATGAACAAGGGTTTCGAGGTGATCGAAGCTTCATGGCTGTTCGACGTGGAGATCGATCAAATCGACGTGATCGTTCACAGGGAATCGGTCGTCCACTCGATGGTGGAGTTTGCAGACGGGTCATGGCTCGCCCATCTGGGCAAGACCGACATGAAGCTGCCGATCCAGTACGCATTGACTCATCCGGGTCGACAACCGGCGACCCTCGAGGCTCTCGACCTGATCGCCGTTGGAGCCTTGCACTTCGAGGAACCCGACTGGACCGGATTTCCCTGTTTGCGGTTGTGCTGCGAAGCCGGCAGGACGGGCGGCTGCGCACCGGCCGCCCTCAACGCCGCCGACGAAGTCGCGGTGGCCGCCTTTCTCGAAGGGCGTATCGGCTTTCTCGATATTTACGAGATCAACCGCGAAGTCTGCGAGCAGGCGGGAGGCCCTCTGGCTCAGGGGAATGTGGCGTCGCTGACCGATGTGCTCGAAGCCGACGGCGACGCCAGACGGCACGCTTCCGCACTCGTGGGTCGGCGCGCCCGACGCGGGGACACCACACAAATTACCTGAAACGATGACCAGACACGGAAAGAAGGCGGAAAAACCCCGGGCACTCCGGGGAAAACCGCGGGCAGACGCCATCGATTCCGAGGCCTGTGCCGCCCTGATTGCCATGTGCCAAAAAGCGCTCAAGTGGCTCACTGTTACCATAATGACCTCCATCCTTCTCGTCATTGCGATGACGACTGTCTCGACAGGAACCTTCGTCCAGATAGCGGGTAAAGGGTTGTATTTCGTGGTGATCGGAGCGGCAATCACCTCGTTAGCGGTCTGGACGGTGCGGGTGCGGTTGCAGAAACGTCTCGGTCGAAGCGATCTGCAGTCAAACTACTGAAGAGCGTGCAGTATACCGGCGTTGCGGACCGGCTGATTACGTGTTCCCCCATTCGACTTTTCCCGTGAGGGCGGCGGTCCAGGCCGGAAACAGGACGCGCGACCGAAATACGCACGGCGCTTTATCCCGGTCTTTCCTTCGCTCGGATGAGGCCGACTCCCCCGGGGCATTCGGTCGCAATTGGCGGAGGGTTTGAAATTTGGAAACTGATTTCGAGGCGGAAATGGCGGCGGAGAGCGAGCCGATCACGAAGGTGGCCGTTCTGGGGTCCGGGGTGATGGGATCGCGGATCGCGGCCCTGCTCGCCAACGGGGGACTCAGCGTCGACCTCTACGACCTTCCGGATGACGGTCACCCCACCCGGCTGGCCGAGGAGGGGTTGGCCAACGCCCTGAACAGCCGGCCGCCGGCGTTTTTCTCCAGCGAGATCGCCAGATCCATCCGCTGCCGGTCCCTTGAGGACTTGCGGCCCTTGCGCACCGTTAACTGGATCGTCGAGGCCATTGTCGAAGACCTCGACGCCAAGCGAGAGTTGCTCGCCCGGGTCGACGATGCGGTCGCCGGTTCCTCGACGATCCAGTGTATCAGCACCAATACCTCCGGGCTGTCGGTCAACGGGATGTCAACAGACCGCTCGGAAGTTTTCCGGCGCATGTTCATGGGGGTCCACTTCTTCAATCCGCCTCGCTACATGAAGTTGGTCGAAGTGGTTCCCTGCGCCCATACCGGGGGTCAGGTCCTGTCGGGGATGACGCGTTTCCTGGAACAGGAGTTCGGAAAGGGAGTGGTCGAGTGCCGCGATACACCCAACTTCATCGCCAACCGGGTCGGCGTCTTTGCGCTCATGGACTGCCTGCACCGTATGCAGCGGTCGGATCTGGTCGCCGAAGAGGTCGATGCCGTGACCGGTGTGCTGATCGGAAGGCCGCGCAGCGCGACTCTGAGACTCTCCGATATCATCGGGCTCGACGTGCTCGCCGATGTCGCCTCGACAGCCTACGACAACCTTCCCGGCGACCGCGGGCGGGAAACTTTCGCGTTACCGGGATTGGTGACTTCGATGGTCGCCGGGGGATTCCTCGGCGAAAAGACCGGGGGCGGGTTTTACCGAAAGGGTCCGGCTGGTGAAATCGAAGTCCTCGATCCCGGCAGTATGCAGTACCGGCCCCGACGTAAGGCAGACCTCGGAGGCGAGATGGGAGAGGTCGCCTCCCGCCGCGGGTTTCGAGACCGCCTCGAAGGGTTGATGAACAGCAGTGGAAGGCTGGCCGAATTTGCCTGCGGCCACCTCGCCGAGGTCGTGGCCTACGCAGCGGAGAACGGCTCAGAAATGGCTTCAGGCGTCGACCGGATCGACCGCGCCATGCGGTGGGGGTTCAACTGGGAAGCCGGACCCTTCGAAGTCGCGGACATGATCGGGGCGGACAGGCTTGAGGCTCAACTTCGGAAGCGCGCTCGCTCAGTACCCCCGCTGCTGAAGGATATCTCGCGGTCTTCCGCCGGGGCGTTCTACACAAACCAGGGCAGTGGAAAGCGGGCGTTTTCATTCTCCGAAAGCAGGCATGCCGCCGCTCCGGGTTCCGAACCGAGCGATGCGGACCTGCTTGCATCCGGAGGTATTGCCGATGCAGCGGAGAACGCCCGCCTGGTGCGGTTGGGCGAAGCGGGTGTCCTGGTTTTTTCGGGCAAGCTGAACGTGATCGGAAACCAGTCGCTGGGCCTCGTCGAGCGCACTGTCGCGGGGGCGGACCTGGAGTGCCTCGTCCTGTACGGCGACGGCGGCAACTTTTCCGCCGGAGCGGACCTTTCCTATATAGTCGAGTTGAGCGAGTCGGGCAGGTGGGACAGGCTGGAAAGCTACGTAGCCAATTTTCAGCAGGCCTGCATGGCGGTGCGCTTCGCTCCTTTCCCCGTGATCGCCGCCGCCCGCGGCCTGACTCTGGGAGGTGGTTGCGAGTTCTGTTTGGCCGCCGCCGCCCGGGTGCTTGCCGCCGAGCTTCGCATTGGACTGGTGGAGACAGCGGTCGGTCTCATACCGGGGGCCGGCGGCTGCAAGGAGATGGCGCGTCGGAGTTCCGGCGGAACCATCGATCGCGCCTTCCGAACTGTTTCTTCCGGGCGCTTCAGCGACAATGCTCACCAGGGCAGGCAATGGGGGCTCGTTCAAGCGGAAGACAGGTTGCGCATGAACGACCGCGGAATTGTCGCCGAAGCTCTCCGCCTCGGCTCGGACCTCGCCTCCGGGTACCGGCCGCCCGTCGAAAAGGCGGTCGAAACCGCCGGTGACCCGGAAGCCGACCGCCTGCAGCAGGTCCTGGCCGCTGATCGCGATGCAGAAAAAATCACCCGGCACGACTACGAGGTAGGGGTGCGCCTTGCCGGCGTACTCTGCGGGCGCGGGCTGTCTCCGGCGGGAGCCCGCGAACAGGATTTCCTCGACCTGGAGCGCGAGACCTTTCTCGAGCTTTGCGGCATGGCGGCAACGAGGGAACGCATGCGGCACATGCTGAAGACCGGCAAACCATTGAGAAACTGATTTACCCAAAGGGGCGAAGGAGGGTGGCAATCGAAATGCGAAACGGGTCAGGAGGATTCTGATCGATGGGACTTCGGAAGGAGGAGGAGTTCAAGGCCGGACTGCGGGACGGAAGGGCCGTCTACTCGAAAGGGGAGCGGGTCGATGACGTGACCAGCCATCCCGACCTCGGTATCTGCTGCGAGCACGTGGCTCTCGACTACCGGCTCGCCGAAGATCCCGATCATCGCGGTCTCTTTGCGTACGAAGATGAGGACGGGGAGTTGAGCAGCCGTTACTTCAAAAAGCCGGCAGGTACCGAGGACCTGCTGAACCGCAGGGAGATGATCGAGCGTTCGACCCGGCTGGGTGGCAGCGTGGTGCTGCTGATAAAGGAGATCGGCACCGACGCTCTTTTCGCTCTCGATCTCGTTTCCAGGGTGGTCGATGCAAAGGCGGGAACGAACTACGGTGAGCGGGTCGCCGCATTTCACCGTAAATGCCGGCGCGAGGATCTCGCCCTGGCGGTTGCCCAGACCGATGCCAAGGGGGACCGCAGCCTGTTGCCTTCCCAACAGGAACACCCCGATTACTACGTGCACATTGTCGAGGAGCGCAGCGACGGAATCGTAGTGCGCGGAGCAAAGGCTCACACCACCAATTCACCCTTTGTCGATTACCTCGTCGTCATTCCGACGCGGGCCATCGGCGAAGCGGACTCGGAGTACGCCGTCGCCTTCGCGGTCCCGGTGGGCGCCGAGGGAGTAAAGCTGATCGCCAGTCCGTTCGGCTCACCCGAGCCGAGCCGATTTCACCACCCTGTCAGCTCACGCCACCGGCTCGTCGACACCCTGACCGTCTTCGACGATGTCTTCATTCCCAACGAGAACGTGTTTCTCAAGGGGGAGTGGCAGGCGGCCGGGTTTCTGGCAAATACCTTCGTCGAGTTCCACCGCTTCACCGCGGTGTCGTACAAGCCACCCCTGTGTGACATGTTCATAGGGGCCGCGGCTCTTCTGGCGGAGTACAACGGCATCGAAAAACCCAGCCATGTGCGTGAAAAGCTGACGAAGCTGATCGCCTGGACGGAAACCGTGCGCGGGCTCGGCCGTGCCGCGGCCTTCGATTGCCGCCTCACCGGTGACGGCCTTGCGGTGCCGAACGTGATTTTGACCAATCTGGCGAAGTACTACTTCGCCAGTAATTACCACCAGGCGGTCTGCTGGGTGCAGGACATCGCCGGAGGCTTGGTGGTAACCGGACCCTCGGAGAAAGACCTGGAGAATCCCGACACCAGTGAGTACATCGAGCGGTTTCTAGGCGGCGCCGGGGGGGTTGCGACCGATGACCGGCTGAGGGCCTTCAATCTCGTGCGGGATCTGACCGCTTCGGATTTCGGCGGCTACAACGAACTGCTGTCGATCCATGCCGAAGGATCGCTGGAAGCCCAGAAGATCACGATCCTGCGCGACTACGACATCGACCGCTGCAAGCAGCTGGCTTTGCAGGTGATCGCCGAGTCGAAGGAGTAGCCGCCCAGGCCCCAAGAGGTGGCAAGTCAAAGGCAGGTCCAGCCTCCGTCGACGAACAATGTATGGCCGGTGATGTAGCTGGCTTCGTCCGAGGCGAGAAAGACAATCGCCCAAGCTACCTCCTCAGGCTTGCCGAGGCGGCCGACCGGGGTGCGCCGGACAATTGCCCGCTTGAGTTTCTCCCGCTCCCTGACGGCGGCCGTCATCTCTGTTTCGATGTATGCCGGGGCGACGGAGTTGACGCGCACTCCCGATGGCGCCCACTCGACTGCCATGGTTCGCGTCAGTTCGTCGAGGGCAGCTTTGCTGGCGTTGTAGGCTGCCAGCAAAGGCAGGGCGCGCTGGGAAGCAATCGACGTCACGTTGATGATCGAGCCGCTCCCACGCCCGAGCATCCCCGGCGCAAGCATGCGCAGCAGATAAAATGTGCCGTTCAGGTTGATCCCCAGGATCTGCGCAAACTCCTCGCGCTCGATTTCCTGTGTCGGTTTGACGACTGGACTGACCCCTGCGTTGTTAACCAGGATGTCAGGTGTACCATACCTCCCCAGTTTTTCGACCAGGGCCTCGATACTTTCCGGATCGCCGATGTCGCCGACGAGGGCGGTCCCTGTCCCTCCGATCTCATGGATGGCGGAGACAGTCGCTTCCAATTGCTCGCGTGTGCGGCTTATCACGGTTACCTCGGCCCCACAGCGGGCCAGGGCGATGGCGGCGGCGCGGCCGATACCACGACCCCCCCCCGTAATTACGGCGCGTTTTCCGTCGAGGCGGAATGGACAGTTATCGGAGCTGCTCAAGGAAGTTCATTGCAGTTGGATTTCGCTGTGCTCGCCGAGGTGGCAGAATATACTGGGAGGTTTGTCCATCGACCAGAAATGAAAGCCGATCCGCTTTGTCCTCGACATTGTTGAGGCAGGCTGATAAAACGGGACACCCTGCCGGCCCGTTTCAGACAGGGAAAAGGATTTGGCCGTCGAGGGGTGGTCCTGCCTCAACGGAATCGGGACTGGGGATTCAGTTACTGCCGGGCAACCGGGGCCGGATTCGATTGTCCAGTTCCGTTGCCTTGCTCCTTTGTTTTTGCGGTTCACCGCATGTGAAGTTTCCTGACAGGGGAGGACTTTCGATCCCCGAGATCGTTTCCAGCAGCGGGGGAGCCGGACCAGGTCAGGGCAATCCACGGGAACCGAACCTGATAAAAAAGTGTTGTAATTTCTGACGCTTATGCTATATTTTGGCGGAATTCGACACCCCAGATGCGATCTCCCTTTGTCGTCAGAGCTTCTTCGGTCGCGATCTCCCTTCGACGACCAGGGCTCGCATCGCAATGGTTGCAATCGCTCCCCGGTCTATCCTATACCAGAAACATTGCTCCTTCGGGTTGATCAGTTTCAGACCCATGTCGTAGTTTTCAATACTCCCCATAGATAGTATCTGTTTGTCTCGGCTCCCTTTCGCGCTTCCCCGCGCGGAGTTGTTTCGCCTTCCCCACACTGACGAACCGTCACTGAGACAGACCGTCAGTTCCCCTGCGTTCGATCTCCTCCCCGAGTAGATCGGACAGCACAGCGGCCGCCGTTATTTCAGCGGCGGTGCCAAGTGCGAAGAGTTCGTCTTCTTGATCTGCTTGCCTGCGAGGCGGCAAGGCGGATTGTGCGCCATTTTCGCCACTTGCGAAAGAGGGGTGTGTTCCATGACTTCCACGCTTCAGACCGATACCCTGGTCGATCAGTATTTCCACGAGATCGAGGATTCGGTCGGATTATCGGCGAAGGACGAAATCGAAATTGCCAAACGGATCAAGGAGGGAGACGAAAGCGCACTCGCCCGTCTGGTGCAGGCTAACCTTCGCTTCGTCGTCAGTGTCGCCAAGCAGTACCAGAATCTGGGACTGCCGCTTTCGGACCTGATAAACGAAGGCAACCTGGGGCTGATGGTGGCCGCCAGGCGCTTCGACGGATCGAAGGGGTTCAAGTTCATTTCGTACGCCGTCTGGTGGATCAGGCAGTCAATCCTGCAAGCGCTGGCCGAACAGTCGCGCATCGTGCGGCTGCCGCTCAACCGGATCGGGGAGTTGACCCGGGTCAACAAAGTCCTCACCAAGCTGGAGCAGCGGCTCGGGCGTCCCCCGGAAAGCGACGAGATTGCAGCCGAACTCGATGTCAATCCCGACGGTATGGATCTGCTGCTGCGGATGGCACAACGCCCGGTGTCTCTGGAGACTCCCTGCGATGATGGCGAAGCCGATCGCTGCCTTGGCGATCTGCTGCCGGACGAGACCCTTCCGGCCTGCGACGAAGTCCTGTCGGAGGTAAAGCTGAGGGACGAGATCCGCAGCGCCATGGAGACCCTGACCGAAGGGGAGGCGCGCGTGCTGCGGATGTATTACGGTCTGGATGGACAGCAACCCATGACCCTCGAAGAGATCGGAAGGCATGTCGGACGTACACGGGAACGGGTTCGCCAGATAAAGGAGAAGGCTTTGCAGAAGCTGCGGCATCCCAACCGAAGCGAGGTGTTGAAGGAGTACTACGGCGAAGACTGAAAGAGGCTGGAAAGCAGTCCTTCTGAATTGACAGCCTCCCGGGCGGGGGCTACTTTCAGCTTTTCAACCTGAGGAAAATTCCGGCGTAGCTCAGCTGGCAGAGCGGTCGGCTGTTAACCGATTGGTCGTAGGTTCGAATCCTACCGCCGGAGCCATCTTCCGCCGATTCAGGCGACATTTTTTTAAAGACCCCGAGGGGTGTTTTCCCTCGGGGTCTTTCCGTACCCGACGTATTGAGTTGGGGTGCATGCCGACGACCCCGGACTCCCTCCAGGTAAGTAAAGAATGGCGGTCAGCTCCTCATCCCTTCCGCTTCGACGATCAGATCGCAACCACGGGTCCCCCTCTGTTTCCGACTACCTGAAGCACCTGACCGACACGCATGGTCTGGCCTTGCAAGCGGTTTGACTTTACCTGGGGGGACTGGCGTTTCGCCCTCAAGGCCTGCCTGTCTGCGCCGCGGCGTGACAGCGTCACCGCACGAATCGAGAACCTCTGGTCTGCCGACCGTAACACAATCGCCTGTCTCACGGTGCGTTCGGCCTTCGACCTTTACCTGAGGGCGAAGAAATGGGACCCTGGTGACGAGATCATCTTCAGTGCCCTGACCGTTCCGGACATGCCGCACATTGCACGGCAGCATGGCCTGCGGCCGGTACCTCTCGACATCGACCCGTTGACGACGGCGTGGGACGCGCGCGCACTCCAGCAGCTTATCGGGCCGCGCACCCGGGCAATCGTTCTCGCCCACCTCTTCGGGGCCCGCGTCGACGTGAATCCGGCGGTAGCCGTTGCCCGCCGGCATGGCGCCGCGGTGGTGGAGGATTGTGCCCAGGCCTACGCGGGACCCTGCTGGTCCGGACACCCGAAAGCCGACCTTACCCTCTTTTCCTTCGGGCCCATGAAGATCGCCACCGCCTTCGGCGGGGCCATCGCCCGGGTCCGCCAGCCGCAACTGCGCGCCGAGATGAGGGCTCTTCTGGAGCGGGACCCGGTCCAGGCGACAAGTGAGTACTTGCGCCGTGTGCTTCTTTACGGCGTCCTGAAAGGCGCATCGAATCCGTCGATTTTCGCCGCTCTGGTCTCCTCGACAAACCTCTTGGGACTCGACCGCGAAGGCTGGATACGAGCTCTCACGCGCAATGTCCCTCGCGAGCCGCTGATGGGCTACATCCGCCGACGTCCATGCGCGGCTCTTCTCGGCATGCTGGAACGAAGGCTTGGGGAAGGGGAGGGGCCAGTGACCCGGCGCGCTGAACCGGGGGGGGCCTTGTTCCGCACTCTGGGCCGCGAGGTCGCGCTTCCGACGCGCCAGGCGCGCACCCATTCCTACTGGATGGTCCCGGTTCTGGTTCGCGACCGGGAAGCGGTGAAGAGCCAACTGCGCCGACAGGGTTTCGACGCCATGTCCGAGCGGCTTGGCGTGGTATCGGACGGCCGCTCCATTGCGCCTGGAGCAGAGCGGCTGGCCGACGCCCTCTACCTGCCGTTCGATCCCGAGATGCCCGGAAGCGAACTCGAGCGGCTTGGGGAGCTGATGACGAGCCTTGCATCCAGGTGAGGAGGCGGGCGCAGGAAAAGGCGAAACTGGATTGGTATGTTTGACAGCTGGGTAAGTATCTCGAAACCACGTGAGTTCATGGATTGACATGCTCCGGTCCCCCCCGGGAATCTGGGGGAACCATCCTGGAGACAGAGAAAAAACGATGCGCACCATGTTTCACCTTGCCGCTGTTGCGTTCCTGGGGGCCGCTCCGCTGCTGGCGCGGCCTGGAACGATCAGGGGACAGATTTCCGACAGCGAATTCGCCGGTCCTCTTCCAGGGGCCAGTCTGCATGTCGTGGGCACCGCCCGGGGGACGGTTTCGGACCGGGAAGGGCGTTTCCAGCTGCTAGTATCTCCAGGTTCCCATACCCTGCAGGTGACCTTCATCGGTTACCAGTCCGCCAGGCAGGCTGTCGAGGTCGCCGCCGGGGACACGGTGGATGTCGAATTCGAACTCGTCGGACAGGCCTTGGCTGGGGACGAAGTGGTGGTGGTCGGATCGCGGACGGTTCGCACTGCCCTGGAAACGCCCGCCCCGGTGGATGTCCTGTCGGAGAGCGAGATACGCCAATCCGGCGAAACCGAGATCAACCGGACCCTGCGCCAGCTCGCCCCCTCCTTCAACGCCTCCCACCAGAGCATTGCCGACGGCAGCGATCACATCGACCCGGCCAGCCTTCGCGGCCTCGGTCCCGACCAGGTGCTGGTGCTCGTCAACGGCAAGCGGCGTCACTCCAGCGCCCTGGTGCACGTCAACGGCACCTTCGGACGGGGCACCGTGGGGGTTGACCTCAATGCCATTCCCAAGGCTGCGGTCGAGCGCATCGAGATTCTGCGCGACGGGGCCGCGGCCCAGTACGGCTCCGACGCCATAGCAGGGGTAATCAACATCGTTCTCAAGGAGAACACGGAGAGCCTCCAACTCAACAGCTTGATGGGAACCACCGGGGAAGGGGACGGCGACCAGGTCAAGACCGACGTGAACTACGGTTTTGCCCTGGAGAACGGGGGATTCATCACCGTGACCGGGGAGTTTTTCGATCGCGGCCGCACCGCCCGCGGGGGCCATTACACCGGGACCGACACCACGTGGCTCAATGAGAACGGCCTGCCGGGAGACGCCTTCAACATGAAGATCGGCCAGAGCAAGGCGACGGTTGGCGCGAGCTTCTACAACGCCGTGTATCCGCTGGGGGGTGGAGCCCAGCTCTACAGCTCCGGGGGACTGTCGTACCGCAGGGGCAGGGCCACGGGGTTTTACCGCCTTCCGGGCAGCCAGCCGGAAAGGGTGGTGTTCGAACTCTACCCCGACGGCTTCCTGCCCCAGATCAACCCGGATATCGAGGACCGCTCCTTCAGCGCCGGAGTGCGCGGGGCCAGGGGTGCCTGGGACGTCGATTTCAGTCTGACCCGGGGGGGCAACAGCTTCCAGTGGAACATCGAGAACACCAACAACGCCTCCATGGGGGCCGCCAGCCCGGTTTCCTTCGATGCCGGGCGACTCGGTTTCAGTCAGACCTCGGGCAATCTCGACCTGGTGCGCCCCCTGGGGCTCGAAGCGGTCGAAAGGGCGACCCTGGTCCTGGGGAGTGAATTCCGCGTCGAGAACTACCGGATCGAGGCCGGCCAGTTCGAGTCCTATTCCCTGGGTAATGGAGACCCGGGCGATATCTCCAGACTGACTGCCGGCGTCGACTACGATACCACCGCCAGCGGCAGTCTGAAGGCGGCAGGATCCCAGGTCTTCGGCGGATTCCGGCCCGCCAACGAGGTCGACCGCTTCCGCAACAGCATCAGCGCTTATGCAGGCCTGGAGAACCAGGTTTCCGAAAGGCTGACAGTGGACGTCGGGGGTCGTTTCGAGCAGTTCAGCGACTTCGGCAGCACGGCCAACGGCAAGCTGGCAATGCGGCTGGGATTGCACAACAGGCTGGCAGTGCGCGCCACCGCAAGCAACGGCTTCCGCGCCCCGTCGCTGCACCAGGTCTGGTTCAACAGTGTAAGCACGCAGTTCGTGGCGGACGAGGAGACCGGCGAACTGGTCCCGAGGGAGGTGCTCACCGCCAACAACCGGAGCGCCGTCGCCAGGGAATTCGGCATCGGGCGTTTGGCTGCGGAGACGTCGGTCAACCTCAGCGGGGGAATCACCGCCCGTCCCCGGAGGAATCTCTCGATCAGCGCCGATTTCTACCGCATCTCCATTGACGACCGAATCGTGCTGACCAGCCGCTTCTCGGCAAGCAACGATGCGTTCGGCGCAATTCTCGAGCCGTTCCGGGGAGCCGGGGTGACCCAGGCCCAGTTTTTCGCCAACGCGGTGAATACCTCCAGCCGCGGGGCAGACCTGGTGGCCTCGTACGGCGCCGGCGTGGGGACCGGGGCGCTGACCCTTTCCGCCGCCGCCAGCCTCTCCGGCACCTCTGTCGAGGCGGTCAACATCCCCGAGGAACTCATCGCCGCCTTCCGGCAGGCGAATGGCCGGACTCCGAACGACTCCGAACGCGAAATCATCAGGAGCACCCTGTTCAACCGCGAGGAGCGGAACCGCTTCGAGGACGCCTTGCCGGGGAGCAAGTTCAACCTGTCCGCTCGCTACCACCTCAACCGTGTCGGCATCCTGGCGGCCGCAACCTACTACGGCTCAGTTGAATACAAACCGATAAAAGAGGATCACGACGAGACCTTCGGGGGCAAGACCCTCATCGATCTGGATGTTGCCTGCGAGGTTTTCCCGGGGGTGCGCTTGTCCGCCGGGGCCAACAACCTGTTGAACACCTTCCCGGAGGAGCACCGGAAAGAGGCCAACATCGGTTCCCGGGGCTTTCTGTACAGCCGGCGGGTCACCCAGTTCGGCACCAATGGCGGGTTCTACTATGGACGTCTGAGTCTTGATCTGTAGGCCGACAGAAGAAAAAATCGCTGGCAAAAGAGGGGGGTGAGCCGTCTCTCGTGCCTGGTTTTTCGACGGCACTCGAAATTTACTTGCGCCAAATTAACCGATCTCCGTTATAATTAAGGACGTAGGTTTCCACTACATAAGGAAAGAGAATGGAAATGAAAATCACGCACCCGTTTCAGCAGGTTTCACTCGCGGTCCTCGCGCTCATCGCGGGTGGATTGATATGGGCATCGCCCGCCCCGGCCCAGTTCGACCCGGGCGGGACGGCAGGTGTCACCGCCGGAGGCGGCGCGGGAGGCCTATTGCCCATTACCGAGTTGGAGAACCAGATGGGCCTGCAGGGGACTGCCTATTTGAGGCGGGGTCTGCTGCCGAACTGGCAGTTCGAGCTCAACGGGGGATTCGAGCGCTTCCTGGCCACCGATTCCGCAACCGATGTGGCGACCATCAGCGGCCGCCTGCTGTTCAGCCCGATCACCCGGAGTGATTGGAACCTGTTCCTTTTCGGGGGCGTCGGCCTGATTCGTTACGACTGGGATCAACCCGAGATTTCCCCTTTGCGCACCCCTGGACTGGACGTCATCGGCTCGGTTCCGATGGTTCCATTGGGCACCGGAATCCAGTACAAACTTTCGGACAATCTCGCCCTGGAGGTCAGCATAGGGTATGAGATGGCCCTCAGCGATGCCGTCAACGCGGTGGAAGAGGGAGGGAACGACGCCTCCCTGCAAGGCAGGGTGGGGCTGACCCTCGGCAGCTTCGGTCCGCCGCCGGTCCCGGTCGCTCCCATGCCCGAACCGGTGGCTCCTCCCCCTGTCGAGCAACCGGCCCCGGAACCTCCGATGGAAGAGGTCGTCGAAGAGCCAGAGATTGAGATGCCGGCTCCCAGAGTGGTTCTGTTCGCCCTGAACTCTTCGAAACTCTCCGATGGAGCCAAGGGGATTCTCGACGAGGTTGTCATGGATCTGGAAGGGCAACCGGAGATGGGGGTGCTGCTGCGCGGCCACACCGACAGTACCGGCAGCGCCTGGTACAATTCCAGGCTGGGCATGAGGCGGGCGGTTTCGGTCCAGAAGTACCTGATGTCCAGGGGGATCGAAGACGGACGCATGAGTGTCGAATCCAAGGGTGAGAGTGAACCGGTCGCCAGCAACGCCACCAAGGATGGGCGTGGGCAAAATCGCCGCGTGGAGATAATAATCTCCGAGTAAGCACTTCTCCGAGTAAGCATTTCTTTTTGTCTGTTGCGGTAATGAGGGCGTCCACGACAACCGAGGTCGTGGGCGCCTTTTCCATACCTCTCTTCCTCCCCCCTTCCTTCAACGCGACAACCTCCCTGCATGCGAGGGAAGAAGCTTTCCGGCGCGCCTTCCGGTTTGGCCCTCGTCGAGAGGGGGAGCACCTCCTTTTCGCGGCCCGGTTCCCACTGATCCCCGCGAGTTCCGCGGCTCTTTCCTGCGGAATTGATGTTGCATGTTGGGCTCACTGCTCGAGATAGGGTGGGACGAGCTTGCCGATGTCGGGGTAGTGAGCCTGCTGCTCTGGGCTTTGATGGCCTGGGCCCGCCGCGTCCATGCCGGTCTGGCGCTTCTGGGTCTGGGTTTCCTGGGCGCGTTCTATCTCCTTGCCCTGCAGCTGGAATTGCAGCTGACCGCGTGGTTTTTCCAGGGCTTCTTCGCAATGGTGGTCATCCTGCTGGTGGTGGTATTCCAGGACGATCTGCGGCGGCTTTTCGAGCAGATCGCCGTGTTCGGGCTGCGCCGCCGTCCGGCCCGTACCCGGACCGATGGTATTTCCACCCTGGCCGGGGCCTTGTTGCGCCTGGCCCGGATGCACATCGGCGCGCTCGTGGTCGTTCCGGGCCGCGAGCCGGTTGAACGCCATCTGCATGGGGGCATACCCCTCGACGCTGCCATCAGCGAGGAACTTCTCCTCAGTATTTTCGACCCCCGGTCACCTGGCCACGACGGCGCGGTTCTCGTTCAGGGGGACCGTCTTGGACGCTTCTCCGCTCTCCTCCCGATTTCGGAAGATCACCCCCACTTGGGGCCAGGTGGTACGCGGCATGCCGCGGCACGGGGGCTGGCAGAACGCTGCGATGCGCTTTGCGTGGTGGTGTCGGAGGAGCGTGGAACGGTAGCGGTAGCCAGTGCCGGCGAACTGCAGGTTCTCGATAATCCCGAACACCTGATCGACGTCCTGCGCGGGCATCTGGCGAAACTCGGCCCGCGCTCCGGATTGGGCCCAGGCCGCCAAAAATGGCCGCAGCTTTGGCGCCGGGGGCTTGAAGCGGTTGTCGCCTTTGCCTTGGCCCTGGCAAGCTGGACGGTGCTTGTGCCCGGCTCGACCGTCGAGCAAGTCACCCTCCCGGTTCCGGTGGTGGTGGAGGGGATGCCGGAGGGCTATGTCCTGGAAGGGGTGGATCCGGACGTTGTGGAGGTGCAGGTGGCCGGCCCGCGCCGGGAGTTGCTGCTTGCAAGTCCGGAGGACTTCCAGCTGGTGATCGGCAATACCTCGCTGGTCAAGCTCAAACGCCGGACTTTCGCCGTTTCACGTGACGACGTGCTCCATCCAACCACCCTGGAAATCCTGGGGGTCACTCCCCAGAAAGTGCGCTTGTCGGTGCGCGAGACCCGTTGAGAATCCGTCCGCTTCCCGGCAGTTCCTACCAATACTGACCGATCCCGAAGGAAAGCTGCCAGACTCCGCCCCGGGCAAGTCCGCGGGCAAGGTCGGCGCGCATGATCGGGGCATCGTAAATCCGCGGCCATCCGATCCGCCCCCCGATTCCAGCCGCCGGTTTCAGGTCGATATCTTCTCCCGGGTACCACGCCTCCCCGGCATCGAAAAAAACCGCGCCTGCCAGAACGTAGAAGGGGGTGCGCTTGATCGTCGGCCGGGCTTCAAGGTTGAAGAGCAGCCTTTGCCGGCCGTCGAAGCTCCTCGGGGGATAGCCGCGAAGGCCACGGTTCAGCCCAAGCAGGTACTGTGCCGGGTCGTCGGGCCGAGCGATTGCGGAATAACTGCTGCGAAAGGCCAGGCTGTGAACCTGGAAAACCTGCACGAAAGCCTGAATTCGGGACGTGGTGACGAAGTTTGACCAGGTCCCTTCCACAATGCGGGAGCTTGCGAAAAAGCTGGAGAACAGGTAGATGCCGGGCCGCGGGTTCAGGCGGGGGGCTACCTGCGCGGCGAGGGTGGGAAAAGTCCGGTCCGAGCCTGGTGTCCGGTGGGAAAGGGAGAGGCTGGCTCCCCCCCAGCTGCCGGTCTGGAGGTCTTGGGTACGTCCCAGGGACTGCAGAAATCGGGTCTTGGCGTAACGGGGCTGCCAAATGAGGATTCCGGCGCTGACGACGACCCGCCGCCGGTCTTCTGGCGCATGCAGGAAGGGGGGCATCGGTTCGAAGACCTGGTCGGAGATGTCGAGACGGACACTCGGTCGGATCTTGATCCGGTCTCCGGCGGAGTGGCCGGCCCAGATACCTGCGGACCCCAGGCTGCTTCGGTAGCGGGCGGTCAGCTCTCCGGATGAGTACTGCCGTGCCAGGCTCTCGGAACTGCGCAAGGCCACGCCGAACCTCCAGGGTGACGACAGCGAATAGTACGGCTGCGAAAGGGAAAAAGTCGCGAGGTGGCCTTCCTCGGCGAGCTCGAGCTGGGTGCGGAAACCGATGTGTGAACCCAGCAACCGTGGCTCGCCAAAAAAAAGCCCGGCGCTGTTTCCCGATACGGCATCGTGACGGGCGGACGCCTTCACTACCTGGCCACGGCCGAGAAAGTTGTAATCAAGAGCGACGAGGCCGTAGCTGACCTCGCCCACTTCCCCGGAGAAGAGGGGGGATACCGCCCGGGAGTACAGGTCTCTCACTTCCACCGAGATGTCGACGCTGTCGGCTTCCGGCGCAGGCGGAAGCAGGCGCACCCGCACGTCTCCGAGAAACAGAAGGCGGCGGAGATTGCGCTCGCTCTCTCGCACGAGGTTGGTGTCCAGGCGTTCGCCGCTGGCGAAAAGCAACTCGCGCCGGATTACTTCGGGGCGGGTGCGGCTGTTTCCGAAAACGGAAATCGATCCGACCACCGAGGGGGAGGCCAAGGTGTCGGCAGGCTGCGAGGCCCCGGGTGCTGCGAGAAGCCATCCGAGAGCGGCGGCAGCTGGGGGAAAGGTGCGCTGCAGCATGGTCACAACCTTCGAAGAGGGGGACACAAGGAGCAAGGGGCCCGGGTTTGGAGTTCGGGGCCCCCTGCAATTGATTTCCCGGTGTCTCCGGTGTTGGTCGAGGATTCGATAGCGGCCGGAACCTCAGCCCTGATTGGAGACTCTCAGGTCATCCCTCATCCGAACAGCAGGAGAAACCGTGAAAGCGAGTGGACTGAAGCAGAGAATCCGCAACGGAGAAACCGTCATCGGTCTGGGGGCACCGATCGATGCGGCCAGGGAGTACTTCGAGCGCGCCATGGACCATGAGTCGTACGGGTTCGCGTTTACAGACGGGCAGCACTCGGCGGTCGAGGACTCGCAGCTGGTAGAGTTCTGTGCGCTTGCGGACGAGTTCGACCTTCCGGTGCGCTTCCGGATCAAGCACGCGATGCACTGCCAGCTGATCGGCAACTTCCTCGATTTCGGAGCCGGGGGTATCGAGGTGCCCCAGACGGAGACGGAGCGGACCGCCTTCGAAGCGGTCGAGAATTTCTACTACCCCCCGCTGGGGAGGCGGAGCCTCGGCGGAGGAGCGCGCCTCAAGGTCGGCGCTTGGGCGGACCCCAGGGCTTACGCTGACTGGTGGAACGAGAACGGCGTGCTATGGCTTCAGATAGAGTCTCTTTCGGCGACGTTGCAGGCCCACAAGCTGGCCAGACCGGAGGTCGACTGTCTGTCGATAGGGCCATCCGATCTCGGGTTCGACATCGAGGCTCACCCCCATCCTCCGTACAGATCGGTCGAGGAATGTGTCGGGGCGATAGCGAAATCAATTGCCGGTACGGAAACGGCGATCTGCTTCCGAACCGGGACCCCGGACCGCAGGCCGCGGTACGCCGACCTCGGGGTGACGGTGTTCCTGGAACGGCCCAATCTCGACTGAACTCGACTGAACGAAGTCACCACTGCTTGCGGATGGAGATGGGCTTCGGTACCATTCGACAGAAGCGGTCAGATTTCCGACAACTACGTTTCTCACAAGGAGTTGCACCATGCGAGCCCGCCTAGCTGCAGCCGCCGCCATTGCAGCCGCCCTGGCGACTGCGCCCGCCGGCGCAGATCTGTCTGCCTTCGCGGGAACTGTGGAGTTCGACGAGGACGTCAATCTCGAGAGCGCCCCCGGGTTCGGTCTGCGCTGGGGAAGATCGGGAGCGACTTTCGGGGGAGAAACCTCCCTGATGATCTCGCGGCCGACCCGGGATATCCTCGGTGTGGAGAAAACCACCACGACCGCAGTATTCTACGAAGGGCGATTCCTGGTCAATTTTCCGACCGGCAATCTCAAGCCGTTTGCGGGGGTGGGTCTGGGGGCGGTGACCCTGACTGCCACCGATCCCCCAGGTAACATCGAGGACGCCGACCTTCTGCAGACTCTGGATGCGATATCCGAACTGCAGACGAGCACTTCCTTGAGCTATGGCGGAGGAGTCCGCTACCGGGTTCAGGAGCGGTTGGATATCCGTTTCGACCTCCGCCAATACCTGGTGTTTTCCGTCAGGGGAGCCGTTTCTGCCGAGGTTTCCAGGCAGGTTGAGGAAGTAACGGGAGCCGACCTGGCAACCGAGGACTACACAGTCCAGTACAACGAGATCAGTGCGGGTATCGTCATCAGTTTCTGATTTCCGGTTGAGGCTCAGGGCAATGCACGCTGTTGCTGAACGGATGGAGAGCCGACCTCCTCTTCCGGGTCGGTTATTGCATGCCCGGATCACGAAAAGGCTGCGGCACTGGTTTTCATCCCACCGGCAGAATCAGTCGGACTCCTCTCCGTCCATCCCCATGACCGGTTTCCACCAGGGCTCCTGGAAATGGCTCGGTTTTCCGAATGACCTCCTTTTCCCGAGGTCCTTTTTTGTGCCCGGTCGATACACCAGGTCCGGGAACCCGATGAAGCGACGGCGCTCGGTGGATGAGTGATTCCCAGACCGGGAGGGCCAGGGAGACGGCGTAAGGGACGTGATCGGAAGCGGACCTGTCGTGGTGTCAGGGATCCCGAGATCCGGAACCTCGATGATGATGGAAATGCTGGCGGCCGGCGGAGTGCCCCTGCTCACGGACGGCGTTCGTGCTCCCGACTGCGACAACCCGCAGGGGTACTTCGAGTTCGAGCCGGTAAAGCGGATGTCCGAGAATCCGGACTGCCTTGATCGAGGGGCGGGGATGGCGGTAAAGGTGGTCTCGTGGCTGCTTCAGGACCTTCCCCTGGACCGTCGCTACCGGGTGATCTTCATGCTCCGCGACCTCGATGAGCTGCTGGCTTCGCAGCGGGAAATGATGGTTCGCCGTGGAAAGAGCCCGGGTCGTGAGGGCGAATCCTGCCTGCGTGCGGCATTCGTCAAACACCTCGAGGCCATGCAAAATTGGCTGCGGGAGCATGCGGGGAATTTCGAGGTCCTCTACCTCCGTTTTGAACAGGTGCATGCGGACCCCCGCCGTGAGGCCGGCAGGGTGAGTGAGTTTCTCGGGGGAGGGCTCGATGTGGAGGCCATGGCGAATGCGGTAAATCCCGATCTCTACCGGCAGCGAGGCTGAGAGGGGTCTGTGTGTCCCTTTTGATTTCTCGCGTTCTTCCTCCGGTTTCTTTCTCTGAAGGGACGGGACTGTATCATTTGAGGATGTTCCCACCACTGGATATTCTTTGCCGATGATCGAAAATCCTGTCAGTGTAACTCATTCTTGGAGAACCAATGTGAGAGAAAACCTAATTTTATTTCTTATCCTCTTTCCACTGTTCTCATGCAGTCAGAATTACAGCGAAAAACCAGTGGATGAGGCTTTGATGGAGAAAGGATTCACACCGCTTCCGACGGGCACCGCCGTCAGCGGCCGCCCGGCTGGTGGCACCGGGGAACGCTGGGGAAACCTGCTCGTCAGGATACCGGAAGGGTGGATGTCGCGGCCTCCCTCAAGCAGCATGCGGATTGCAGAGTATGTTCTTCCGGCCCCCGATGGATCGGCTGCCGGCGACGCCGAGTTGGCGGTGTTCTCCGGAATCGGGGGCAGCACCGACGACAATGTGAATCGCTGGTACGGTCAGTTCGAGCAGCCGGACGGGACTCCGACCGCAGAAGTCGCACGCCGTTGGGAAGTCTCCGGGGGCAGGGGAATCACCGCCACTGTCGTCGATATCAGCGGAACCTTGAAGGGGGGCATGGGTCCCATGGCCGGCAAGGTCGTACCGGAATTCCGCATGCTTGCAGCCATTGTCAGGGCAGGAAATACCGTCTACCACCTGAAACTGACTGGCTCCCAGGCTTCCGTTGGTCTCTGGACCGTCGATTTCGAACAGCTGGTGGCTTCCCTCGAAATGGGGGGATAGCACAGCCCGGGCTTTGCCCTCGGCGCTGACCGGCACGGATTTCAGGAAAGGGAACAAACATGTACATGCAGCTTGAGGACGAGTTCGGGGACGTGGTCGGTAAAGCTCGTCGCGGGCAGGAGATGTCTACAGCGCGGCTCGCCCGTCTTTCCGGGCTGAGCGAGGAAGATCTGAACCGGATCGAGGAGTATCGGCTGACCCCGCACGTCGAGGCGGTTGACCGCCTGGCCGACATCCTGGGCCTCGCTCGCGACAAACTCCGGGCGAGTGCGGGTAAACGGTTTTTTCCGCTGTTCCCGGCAGGGCGTCCGGTCGCCGGGGCGGTCGTGGAGATGCTGGTGCTCGGCCGCGATTTCCTGATGAACGGTTACGTCGTTGGCTGCGCCGAAACCGGACAGGGAACGGTCATCGACCCGGGATTCGAGGCGGAAAAAATACTGAAAACCGTAGAGACGCTGGATCTCCGCATTGTCTCAGTGCTTCTCACGCATGGCCACGGAGACCATACGGGGGCGCTGTCCGAGGTATGTCAGGCGACAGGTGCTCCCGCCTTCATCAGTCGTGCGGATTCCCCAATGCTCGGGAATCTGCGCACCAAGATCGAAGGTGAACTGGAAGAAGGGCAGATTGTGACGGTTGGCAATCTCCAGTTCACAGTGACCGCCACGGGCGGTCACACACCGGGAGGGATGACCATCGTCCACGACCATTTCGCATTTGTGGGGGATGCCCTGTTTGCCGGATCCCTCGGGGGAACGCGAAGCCGCGTCGCCTACGAAGGGCAGCGCCAAGCGGTTCGCGAAGGCATCCTCGCGCTGGAAGACCAGGTGATCCTTTACCCCGGGCATGGGCCGGCGACGACCGTGGGGGAAGAAAAAACGAACAACCCGTTTTTCAATTAGCCCCCGAATCCCGGTCCGGTTCAGGGTCGGGATACACTCTGTCGTTCAACGCCCAGTCGTATTCGACAAAGGTTACGGCAATGTCGGGATTCCCCCTGAGGTATTCCGCGTCGCTCGGCCGCAGATAGGGCAGGAGGAAGCGTAGCTGCGGGCTCAGGGCCCCGTGTCCGTTCTGGTTCGGCGCTGAAGAATCCGCTTGGAAGTCCCGGGCGAACCACTCCATGATTTTCGACAGGTACACGATCCGCGCATCCCGGTCTATACGTACGTGGGAAGCAGTACGGGAGAAGCGTTTCGTCGCCGCTTCGAGGCGCTGCTCGAGGGTGGGACCGTCAAAGGCGCGATTCTCGAGCCGCGGACAGCTCGCTGCCGCGCAGTTGATGGCAAAGTGGATACGGGCATCCCTGAATTCCGGACGGATGATCCGGTTCTCGAGGTGATCGAGGGTCATCTCCACTCCGCCTACCACGAACTTCTGTTCCCTGAAGAACCACCCCTCGGTGACGATCGCCATTACGCTGGCCACCGGATACGCCGCAACCACCCCCTTCAGGACCAGGCCGTTGTAGGCGTTGATCCAGTAGGCGAGTCTGTCTCCGGTTCCTGAGAATCGACTGCCGTGGGACTTCGGGCTGACCAGGGCCAGGCTGTCGACGTAGGCGGCGAGGTCGTGCTGCTGTAACTGCAGAGCGCGGTAATCTACCTCACCTGTGTCAGCGACGTGCTCCTTGAGGACGCGGTCGAGGATTTGGTGAGGGAATGGAGCAGTTGGGGTTTCCCCCGCAATGCCCCTGAGCGGCAGCGCCGCGACGAGGAAGGGTAGAGCCGCCCGCACCAGGAAGCTGGTGTCCCGTCGCAGAGACAGATTGACAGAATCGGAATGCCGGGGCGCCCGGCTCACAAGGCGCCTGAGCGAGTCGTACCGAGGGTGTACGGCCATCGAAGGCAACGCCGTGAGCCGGGATTGAGGGGAAAAATCGCACCGGATGAGGGTTTCATTAAACCGCGATTTTTCCCCTCAATGGATCGGCGTCCCGATGTCGAGATATTTCTGCGACGGGACACTAGAAGTCGTTGTCGGTTGAATCCGTATCGGGCGGGGCACCGGTTTCCGGGGGAGCCGGGTCAAAGGGGTCGAAGGCCGGCCCCCCTTCAAGGTGTGGAAGACCAGGTAGTTCGGGTTCGTCGAGCCCGGGCAGCCCGTTCTGAGGGATGCCCCCGAAGAAGGGGGGATAGCAGGACGGGTGACGCAGGCGGCTGAGCGCCCTTTCTTTGATCTGCCTGATGCGCTCTCGGGTAACGCCCAGTTGGTCCCCGATCTGGTCGAGAGTCAGCGGTTCGTCGCCGTCAAGGCCGAAGTAGCGCAGGATGACGTATCCTTCGCGCCCGTCGAGGTGTTGCAGGATCTCATCGATCTGGGCGCGGGCGGATTCTCCCACAAGGCCGCTGTCCGGCATGCTCTGAGCGGCATCGGTCAGGGTATCGAGCAGGTTTCGGTCGTCGTCCTTTTCGAAGGTCTCATCGAGGGAACGTACGCTTCGTCCGCTCAACAGGGTGTTTACGACATCCTGCGCGGGTATCTCGAGTTCCTCCGCAATGTCGTCTACGTTTGGCTCGTTCTCGCGTCCCTGCCCGAGCTTGCGGGCTGCCTCGGAGATCTCCCGCAACTGAGACAGCTTGTTCAGGGGAAGGCGAACGGTTCGCGCCTGGTCGGCAACCGCCTGCAAAATGGATTGGCGGATCCACCAGACCGCGTACGAGATGAACTTGAAACCCCGGGTGCCGTCGAAGCGTTCCGCCGCAGTCAACAGGCCGAGGTTGCCGGCGCTGATGAGGTCCGGCAAGGAGAGGCCGCGGTTCTGATAGTTCTTGGCCACGTCGATGACGAAGCGCAAGTTCGCCTGCACGAGCTCGTTGCGGGCTTCCATATCACCCTTGTTTATCCGCGCCGAAAGCTCGACCTCCCGTTCGCGCGAGAGCGGCTTGGAATCGGTAATGTCGCTGAAGTAGAGGCGGATGGCGTTTTCGCCGTCGTGCATGGAATCCAGCATGAACTCGATCTCCAGTTGCGGTAGGGGAGTGGAGTCGGCATCAAGCCGGCCGGCAACGAACTGCTGCCTGCTGCGAGGTCAGCACGGCGAATCATACGCCAGCCGGCTGGGAGCGTCAAGACACCCGATGCCTATCAGCCCGTTGAAAAAGTCCATCCGGGCTGCGGCCGGCCCTGGCGGTCGAATCCGGCGTTATGCTCCCTCCCCGAATCCCTCGATTCGACTCGGTCGCGCGCCTTGTCTTCGACCGCCATGACTCGGCCTCGCCTGCAGAGCAACTTTATCAACGGGCTGCCATGGGGCAGGCGGAGGGAACCCGTATGAATCGAGGGGTATTGTCCGAGATTGCAGGAGGGGCCGTTAGGGGCAATGAGTGAGAAGGGTGTGATCGCCATCCGCGGAGCACGCGAAGGATGTCTGCAAGGGGTTGATCTCGACATTCCGCTCGGCCAGCTCAATTGCTTCACGGGTCCGGCGGGTGGCGGTGCCCGGACGCTTGCCGTCGATGTCCTGTACCGCGAGGGAAGACGGCGCTACTTGCAGGCACTTTCCGCATTCGAACGCGAATTCCATTCCGGTCTTCAGAAAGCCGAAGTGGAGGAGATCCTCGGACTTCCACCGGCGATACTGCTTCCGGGAACCCCGCCGCGCCGAACGATCGCGGATTTCCTCCGGTTCACAGAACTGGCTTCGGTGCTGTTCGAACGCCTCGGGGAGAGTACATGTCCCGCATGCGACGGCCGCTGTACGGGTTACGGGGTTGCCGAGGCGGCGCGGCATGCCGTCGACTCATTCGCGGGAACCCGGGCACTCGTTGTAGCCCCGGTAGCATTGCAGGCAGGGGGCGAGCCGGCAGCAGTTCTCGAGGAAATCAGGCGAGCCGGCTTTCCCCGCATCCTGGTCAACGGGGGGGTCCGGCGGAGTGAGGAGGTCGATTCGGAAGCCGTGGCAGAGCTCGGCGATACTCTGGAGGTAGTGGTCGACCGCGTCGACATCGGCGATGACGCCCTCGGTCGCATCGGCGAAGCCTTGCGGACCGCCCGTGTCATGTCGGGCGGGCGCTCCCTGCTGGTCGTGAAGAAAGCAACCATACCCCTGAACCAGCAACTCACCTGCACCTCCTGCGGCCGGGAATATCCCGGCGTGTCGGGTGAGGGGTTGCTGCAAACCGACGATGCTGTATCCGACAGCAGCGGCGTCGGATTCTCCCTGGCCGGGAGTGCCCTCCAGGCTGTCCTGGAGATGGGAATTGATCGGGCCATCTCCTGGCTTGGCGATGTGCGCGACTCAACCTCCGGCATGCGGGACGCGCTCTCTGAAGGGGCCCTGGAAGAAGCAACCGCCATGTTGTCCCGTCTTTCAGGTTTCGGCCTGCATCACCTTCCGCTGCACCGGTCGACAGGGGACCTGGCCTCGGGAGAGTGGCTGCGGCTGGTGCTTGCACTGACTGCGAGCAGGGCACTGACGGGCGTCCTTTACGTGGTGGAGCCCTGCTCTGGACTCGAGGAGACCCATCTGGGGGAGGCAATTCGGGTCCTCAGAGAGCTGGCCGCTGGCGGCAACACCGTGGTTGTACTGGACAATGACCCGGCGGTGTTTGCCGCAAGCGACCGGGTTTCCGCTTTCCGACACGGGGAGGTTTTTGCCGCTCCCGATCCGGTAGTCGGCGGTGCTGGCGGAAAGAAGGCCGTCCCCCTGGTCGGCTGCTCGGAACCAGGGGAGTCGGCGACCTCGATTATCATTCGCGATCCGGGAGACCGGGGAAACAGCAACTTGGGCCCGGTCGACGTCGAGATTCCCACGGGAAGGCTTGTCGTTGTGACCGGAGGCTCCGGAGCCGGGGCAACCAGCCTGCTGCGAGACATTATCGCTCCATCGATACGGCCTGGGGGTTCAGGAGGCGGCTCCGGACTGCGGCGCGCAGGAGCGGGGCGTGGCCCTGCCTCCGCCAGGACGGCAAGCCTCCGGCGCCTGACCGATCTGCGGGACCTGCGGGGCCATGAAGATGAACCAGTGGTTCAAACAATCCGACTGCTGGGGCCGGTTGCCGCCCTGTTCTCCAGGCAGCCGGCTGCCGTAGCCCTCGGCCTGAAACCGGGGTGGTTTCACCTGGACCGGCCAGGTGGACGCTGCAGAATATGCGAAGGCACCGGCCGGCTCCGCTTGCCCATCGATTTCCTCGCGGACGTTGCCGCACCCTGTTCCGGCTGTGAAGGAGGCAGGTACTCCGAGGAAGCAGGGAAGATCACTCACCGCGGCCGCTCGCCGAACGATATCCTCGACATGACCGTGGATGAGGCAAGGCGGCATTTCAGTCGGGAAGGGAGAATTGCCCCGCCCCTGGATACGCTCTCCAGATTTGGAATGGGGGGATACCGATTGGGCCAATCTGCAGGCAGGCTGGAGTTCGCCGAGAGGCTTCGGCTCGAACTTGCAGCCTCACTCTGGCGGGCATCGGAGAAGGACCTGCTGCTCCTGGATGCTCCCCTGGCGGGAGCGCATCCGGAAGACGCATCCGCCTTGGTGGAGCTGCTCGCTGAGATTGTGTCGAAAAAGGCCACCGTCATCGTCGCGGACCGCCATCCCGAGCTGGTGAAAAACGCTGGTTGGATCCTGGTTCTTGGCCCCGGGAGCGGAGCGGATGGTGGGAGGATTGTGGCCGAAGGAACCCCTCAGTGAAGGGGAGGTGCGGAAAAAAGCCCTTTCGGCACAGGTCGGAAGGGCGGATTGCTTGACGCTGTAATGCACGGCTGTATATTGGTGTAACCACTGTGTTTTCGGCGAATTACACGATTTTGCAAACCTCCCCATGACCGTCGAAATCGATCTGCAACAACAGCGAGTAACCCACCTCGATCTCACCTCTTTCGCAACCGTCAAGACCGGCACCAAAGTGCGTGAAGCCTTGGTGCGGATGCGCCGAAGCAGAGTCAGTGCCATCCTGGTTCAGAACGGGAACGGCCTGATCGGAATTTTCACCGAACGGGACGTTCTGCTCAAGGTGGCGGACAACCCGTCCGCCCTCGACCAGGTGGTCGATGACCTGATGACGGCTGATCCGCAGACAGTTACGTCCGACACATCGGTCGGTCGCGCCCTGCAGCTGATGAACGCCGGCGATTACCGAAACGTCCCGGTCCGCGACCAATCCGGTGCCGTGATCGGCAATCTGTCGCAACAGGCAATGATAACGTTTCTGACCGACCATTTTCCCCGAGAGATCTACAACTTGCCCCCGGATCCCGAGATGATTCCGACAACACGGGAAGGTGCGTGAGGTGATGGCCTGCGCGGGCTCCCGGGGACTGGATGTGGATCAGCGGTACCCTCTCCTTTCATTCTCCTCCGATCGGCAGGAGTAGCTCCTCCATGGCAGAGTCGGCGCCTTCCAAGCTGCATCCCTCGGGGAAAGATGAAGGGGCCGAAACCCGCGAATCCGTCGTCATCCGTTTCTCCGGGGATTCCGGAGACGGAATGCAGTTGACGGGGGAGCAGTTCACCAACACCTCCGCGGTTTTCGGCAACGACGTCAGTACCTTTCCCGATATCCCGGCGGAAATCCGGGCACCTGCAGGGACGATTCCCGGCCTGAGCGGCTTCCAGGTCCACTTCGGCTCTTCCGATCTCTTCACGGCAGGGGATCAACCCCAGGTTCTGGTGGCAATGAACCCGGCGGCACTCAGGGCAAACCTGGAAGACCTGGAGCCGGGAGGGGTCATCATCGCCAACAGCGATGCTTTCACAAAAACCAACTTGCGAAAAGCCGGATACGCCGAGTCACCGCTCAATGGGGATTCCCTCAACGGCTACGAATTGCATGAGGTCGCCCTGACCTCCATGACGCGCAGGGCGCTCGAGGGCATCGATGGCATGTCGAACCAGCAAAAGGACTTGTGCAAAAATGCCTTTGCGCTTGGGCTGGCTTTCTGGATGTTCGACCGGCCGCTCGAAACGACTCTGAATTTTTACCGGAGAAAGTTTGGCAAGAATCCCCAGGTCGTGGAGGCAAACACCCGCGCTCTCAAGGCGGGCTACCATTTCGGCGAGACAACCGAGACGTTTCAGTCGCGCCTGCGCGTCCCCGGACGCACGCACGTGGAGCCCGGCACGTACCGCCGCATAACCGGCAACGAAGCCCTTGTTCTCGGGTTGGTGACCGCCGCCAGAAAGGCAAGCAAGCCGCTCTTCTACGGGAGTTATCCGATCACACCGGCCAGTCCCATACTCGAGGAGCTGTCCACCCTCAAGCACTTCAACGTCCGCACATTTCAGGCTGAAGACGAAATCGCCGCCATCGGATCGGTGATCGGCGCCGCTTTCGGCGGGGCGTTGGCCGCCACCGCGAGCAGTGGTCCCGGAATCTCGCTAAAGAGCGAGGGAGTCAATCTGGCTGTCGCTCTGGAACTTCCTCTGCTGGTGATCGATGTCCAACGCGGAGGTCCGAGCACAGGTCTGCCGACAAAAACCGAACAGGCTGATCTGCTGTCCGTTTTGTACGGCCGCAACGGAGAAAGTCCGGTCCCCGTGCTCGCGGCGGCTACCTCGGGGGAGTGTTTCGACCTCGCCCTTCAGGCTTTTCGCATCGCCGTACGCTACATGACCCCGGTTTACCTCTTGTCGGATGGCTACCTCGCCAACAACTCGGAACCCTGGAAGATTCCCGATGTCGACGAGATCGAACCGATGGTCGTCGAGCACCGCACCGACCCTTCAGGTTACCAACCCTATATGAGAAACTCCGAGACTCTGGCGAGACCGTGGGTCCTGCCGGGAACCCCGGGGCTGGAGCACCGCATTGGCGGTCTCGGCAAGCGGGACGGTACCGGGGATGTGTCGTATGCTCCACTCGACCACGAGGAAATCATCGCCAGGAGGGCGCAAAAGATAGCCGGCATCGCCGATTTCATCCCCGAACTGGAAGTCGAAGGCCCCGATCAGGCCGATTTGTTGGTGTTGGGCTGGGGAGGTACGTTCGGAGCGATCAAAACGGCGGTTCGTCAAGCGGCCGCTGAGGGCAAGTCGGTAGCCAGTGCCCACCTGCGTTATCTGAACCCGTTCCCGCGCAATCTCGGAAACGTCCTCGGCCGTTACCGCCAGGTTTTGGTACCGGAATTGAATCTGGGGCAGCTGGCCCTGCTGATTCAGGGGCGTTACCCGGTAAGGGTTATCTCGTTGAGCAAGGTGCAGGGGCAGCCGTTCCAGATCCGGGAGATTGCCGCCAAAATCGATGACGTACTGGAGTGAGAAACCGCCGTCAGGAATACGACATGAGTGAGGTAGTTGCTGAAACCAAGTTGACGCGAAAGGACTTCGTGTCAGACCAGGAGGTGCGATGGTGTCCCGGATGCGGTGACTACGCCATTCTGGCACAGATGCAGAAAATACTGCCCGAGGTGGGTGTTTCCAGGGAGAAGATCGTTTTCGTCTCCGGCATCGGCTGCTCGAGCCGGTTTCCCTACTACATGGACACGTACGGAATACACTCCATCCACGGCAGGGCGCCGACAATTGCAACCGGGCTGAAAGCGGTCAACCCGGACCTGAGTGTCTGGGTCATCACCGGGGATGGAGACGGGCTGTCGATCGGGGGCAATCACCTGTTGCACTGCCTGCGGCGCAACGTCGACCTGAAAATCATCCTCTTCAACAATCGGGTATACGGCCTGACGAAGGGGCAGTACTCCCCGACATCCTTGACCGGTCACCGCACGAAATCGACCCCGATGGGTTCGATCGACTATCCCCTGCAGCCGATCTCGGTGGCGATTGGAGCCGAGGCCACCTTTGTCGCCCGCACCCAGGATACCAACACCAAGCACCTCAGCGAGGTGTTGCGTCGTGCGGCCGAGCACAGCGGAACCGCGTTCGTCGAGGTTTTTCAGAATTGTGTAGTCTACCATCCGACCGCATGGCAGCACACCACGGACACCCATGTGCGAGAAGACAATATCGTTTTCGTCGAGGAAGGCCAGCCCCTGGTCTTCGGCCAGGACCGGGACATGGGTGTGCGCATGAGCGGCCAGCATCCCGAGGTGGTGGCTTTGGGCAACGGAGTGAGCGAGAGTGACTTGATCGTGCACGAGGAAGCGGTGGAAAATACCAGCTATGCGTACATGCTGTCGCGTATGGAGAACCCGGAATTCCCGTTGCCTTTCGGCATCCTTCGCTCCGTGGAAAAACCGGCATACACGGATCTCCTGACAGCGCAGGTAGAGACGGCCATAGAGCAAAACGGAGAGGGCGACTTGAACAGTCTTCTGCACAGCGCCGATACCTGGGAGGAAATCTGATGGCCGACAGCCCCCGATTTTCCCGGGGTTCTCCGGGAAAACCGGTTCGAGTGGCTCAGTGATCTTGCCTAGGCCGGAGCTTCGGCGGCGGGAATCCGGCACCCGGTTTCTGTCGCTCTGCCCCATCCAGACCTTGAAATCCTGGCGCCGATTCACCGCGGCTGGCCGCGTTGGCCCTGCTTGCGGTCAGCCCCCGGCACTCGCCCGGGCGCCCTGTGAGCGGGGAGCCTTCACACCCGGGAGCTCGCCATCTGCCGGGGAAGAACACCTGGATGGGACAGCGCAGTGACGGGATTTTCCGGAAATGTCGAAAGCCAGGGTGCCATCTGTCCTGCGTGCGGGTACGACAACATCGCCGGAACCGATGTCTGCGAGGAGTGCAACCAGAGCCTCTCCGAGCAGTACATGGAGGATGTCGAGACCGCGGCGGAGACCAGCATCTTTACGCGTCCCCTGCTCGAGTTGAACCCGCGACCGGCAGAATGCGTAAAACTGCAGACATCCGTAGAGGAAGCGATATCGCGTCTCAAGGGCCGCAACATGGGATGTGTGCTGGTGACCGGGAACAGCGGTGAGCTTGCCGGTATTTTTACCGAACGGGACGTCCTCTACAAGGTGGTGGGGTTGATTGAAAACCTCCCCGCCATCCCGGTCGAGAGCCTGATGACGCCTGGACCGTCAGCGCTCAAACCATCCGATCCCATCAGCCATGCCCTGCATCTGATGGGGATTCACGGTTTCCGCCATGTCCCACTGGTCGACGAGGACGGGATTCCGGTCGGTTACATTTCATTCAGGGATATTGTCCGTTTCATGGAGGAAATGCTCTCGTCCCCGGAATAGCGGACCCGAAGGAGTCCGAGGCAACCGGGACTGAACTCGCGAGGTTCGGCTGTTTTCGCTGAGCCTCGTTTTTTTTCCCATACGTCAAGGTCGGAGTTCGAAAATGCCAAGAATTCGCCGCCTTACCGCAGTCATTTTCCTCGCCGTCGCCGGGACTGTATTTCTCATGCCGACACGGGGATCGACAGAACTCCGCTCGGAGGACCTGACGATTATCCGTTCCGTCACGGAGCGCGACTGGCTGAACCTCAAGCTGGAACTCCTCGGACTTCGCCTCAGTTACCCGGCCTACAGGGTTTCCCTCTACCTCAACCAGTCCAACGTCATCGCTTTTGATTTTTTCCTCAGCGCTCCGCTCGCCCAGCACCTCGAGGATTCAGGCCGGGGAGAGTCGGAGCGTGTCCTTTCCTACCACGCCGAGGGAATACTGAACCAGGCGATGACATTGCTTCGCGAGGAGTTTCCGGAACTGTGGCCCGGTTTCGACTCGCGGGGGGATTTCAGCGGGATCTTTCTGAAACCGGGTGAAGACTTCGACGCCCTGCCTGAGGAGGTTGCAGTCTGGCGTAAAGACCGCCTCAAATGGCGGGATTGAACTGGTTCGACCGCGTGCCGCCGCTGTGTAGAGAAGGCCGGCTTACTCGGGATCCTGCACGTCCCGGGCCCCGTCGAGCGACTCTCTCAAGGTTATGGTCTTGTCGATCACCGGAAGCTCGGTGGTAATAACCCAGCCATCTACCCGCTTCCCGAGCACGGTGATCGTCTTCGGCTGGGCGCCGATCACTTTCTCGCCGCCGTACTGAGCGTGCCTTTCCTTGTCGACACAGAAAAAAACGTGCGTCCTGGTTACCCCCTGTTCTTCGCTGTTCATCGGTTGTTCTCCTGAAGAGGGATCCCCCGTTCAGCCGGCGTATTCATGCACCGTATCGATCATGGCTCGCACGGAATCGATCGGTGTCTCCGGATGGACGCCGTGGCCGAGGTTGAAGATATGGGGTGTACCACGGGTCATGTCCAGCAGTTCCCGGGTCGCGGTTACAACCTGTTCCCTCGGTGCGAACAAGGCGGCAGGGTCGAGATTGCCCTGCAGCGGCCTGGAGGGGCCGAACAGGTCGCGGGCCAGTCGCATATCCGTTCGCCAGTCGATGCTGAAGACATCTGCCCCGGTACGCGGCAGTAGTGGCAGCAGGTGAGCGGAATCATTTGCGAAATAGATGGTCGGGACCTGCAAGCGACTGAGCCGCGCAAAGATCCGTTCCAGGCCGGGCAGTGCTATGCGTTCGAACTGCGCTTTTGAGAGCTGGCCAATCCAGGTGTCGAAGAGCTGTACGGCATCGACTCCGGCGTCGACTTGCATTTCCAGGTAGGTGATGGCCACGTCGGCAAGCTTGGCCAGAAGCAGACCGGCGGTATCCGGGTCCGCGTGGAGCAACCTCCTGAAGCGGGTGAACTCGCGCGCGCCCGTTCCTTCGGCGAGATAGGTAGCCAGGGTAACCGGGGCGCCGGCGAAACCGATGAGCGGCACACCGCGCGGAAGCCCCGCGCGGACAAGCTCAATCTCCCGCCTCACGTGAGGCAGGTCCTCCTCGGGGTCGATGGTGCGGAGGCGATCGACGTCGCTCCTGGTGCGTACGGGAGAAGCCAACACCGGGCCAGGCTGGAATACGAGCTCACAGCCCATCGGTTCGACCGGGGTGAAGATGTCGGCAAACAGGATGGCGGCATCGACACCCAAAATCTCGACGGGCATCAACGTCACCTGGGCGGCAAGCTCAGGGGTATTGAAAAGGGTTGAAAGCGATCCTGTCTGTTTCTTGAGATCGCGGTAGGGTTGAAGGATTCTTCCGGCCTGGCGCATCAGCCACACCGGCCGACGCGGAACCGCCTGGCCGGCGCAGACTCTGAGGAATGCGGATCCCTTTCCGTCACCGGGTGCCGGTGTATTGTTCAGCCGGGACACACCTCGAATGATCCGCAGCCCCCGCAGCCTGTCCAAGGCGCCGCCAGTGGAAGACGCCGGGAGGGTGGCTTTCTGAAATCCCGGGTTTTCAGCGGGGGATTTCCGCCTACTTCCCCGGTTCGACCATCCATTCCGGAAGGGTGATTCGGAATTTGCATATCCCCTCGCGGGGCTCCAGGGTAACAGATGCCGCCGAGACGTTTGCTGCGATCACCTGCGGCTGGTCCTCGTCCTCCTGGAAGGCGAGGATGCGAAGACGCGGCATCCTGCGGTCAGGCCACAGGTTTTCGGGTCTGATTTCGATGTCGCCTTCGCATTCGATGGGATAGACGTCAATCTGCCAGGCTTCCGTTCTGACGGCGGCTGCTCCCGAAAGGGAGACCGGGCCCAGGGAAGCTCGCTCTCCGCGGGTGTCGCAATAGAAGAAATCACCGCAATCCGCAAAATCGATACGCCCGTTGCCCTGGTCGGCTGAAAAGACGAGAAGACCATCCGGGGCATGGGCGAGGAAGGAAGCCGGGGGAAGCCTGTACTCCCTGCCCTGGTGCTCGACCGTCCAATCGTTTGACCAGCTGCCGTTGACGCATACGCGCAGCCCGTTTCGATACAACACCTCGACCTGGCTGTCTTCATAGACGCCGGAAACCAGGGCCTCGGCAACTTCGAGCATACTGCCGTCGCGATGGTAGAGAACTGACTCGACTTCCGTGTTCAGATACTGGTTCTGAAGTTTCACCAGGAGGTAGTAGGTTTTCATCACCGCGGCCAGGCCCCAGTCATCGATTTCGGGCAAGACTCCGGCATGTCCATACGCAACAGTGGTGGCGATGTAGCGATCGAGCCAGGCGCTGCGGCTTGTGCGCTCGGAAACGGGGGGAGGATTCTTGCCAAAGAACAGTCCGGTCGTTCCCACCCCGGCGTTGACATGGGCTCCGTGCAGCAGCTTGAGGTCGAAATCGAGCAGGAGCGGGATTCGGTACGGATTCGGTCCGGAAAGGCCGGCCAGGTATCCGGAGAGCAGACCCGCGTACATCCAATGGCTGCCGCCTTCGCCTACGATCAGGCGCGATGAGTCTCGGGCCATTTCCTGAAGCCCCTCAAGCAGCCGGCGCTCCTGGTCGAGAGACTTGGAAAAACTCGCCGAGTCCAGGGTGTTCGAGTCATAATCGATTCGGCTCGACGGCGGGGCGGCGGCGTGACCACTGACGAAGGCGCCTGCACCTTCAAAACGCTGAAACAGCGTCGGCAGATGCGATTTTGCGGTGTCGTTCGCCGCGGAGGGCTTGAGCAGGTAACGGTTGCCGCCGCTGGCGATCGGATTCCCGTCCGAGCCGAGGCCGGCACTGCTTTTGTCCCAGCCTTCTGTTTCCGAAGAGAACTCCGTGTACCCTGAAGCCAGGGTGTATCTGTAACCGAGGTCCTCGACCGCTTCGAGGTATTCGAGCAGGGCGTCGTCTCCCCCCTTGGCCTCGGAGCCCCCGAGCGAGATACCGAGGCCGTCTTCCCATACATCGGCGGGATGGTTGACGAGAAGCTGTTCGAGGCCCCATTGCTTGAACGACCGCAGCTGCTCGTAAACCTCAACGTAGGCTTCTTCGGAGGGGGGAAGAGCCGGAACCTGGTACCAGACGAGGTCGTCGAGTTCCGCGCTCCCTGATGGGCGCTGGCGTACCGGGATGGTCGGAAGGACCTCCTCGAACTGGCGTGAGACGGTCAGAATCCAGCGTTCGCGCAGCGCTCGCCGGCGGCCGTCGGAGGCCGGATGGTAGAAGCATCCCCCGCCGAGCCGAATCTCATGCGACGGATCGTGGGCAGGGGGGGCGTAAATCTGCGCGGCAGCGGTTTCGCTCCAGTCCAGGACACTGGAGACAAACACCCCTGAGGTGGCGAGCAGGAGCGGCGACCCGTCGCCGAAGGAGAAATAGGGAACCTGGATTACGCGTGGGTGAACGGCCCCGGAAACGTACCCGAGATCGACACCGCTTGCCTTGCCGTTGCCGCCTTCGAGTTCGACTACGAGCGACTTCTGATGGATTCGGATGCGGTACAGGAAATCGGCGAGTTCTTCCCCGTGCTTCCAATGCCACCTCGCCTCGATGCAGTCGCCCACAGGCTCACATGAAACGAAGTGCCGCTCGACCTCTTCATCGTCGGCTGACCAGATCTTTCCGCCCATCTCGATCGCAATGCCGCCCCCCTCGGCGAACTTGATCGCCTCGGAGTTGTTGATCTCAACCTCGATGTCGGAGAGATTGCCTTCGAGAGGGGTGTATATATAGCGAACGACAGCGGAAAGCGAGCGCGCTTCGAAGATGAAGGAGATGCCCTCCTTCTCGACCGAGTTCGAGACTTCTTCAGCTACTTTCGGAAACATGGCAGGGTTCGGTATCCGCAGAATTCGTGAAGAACCATCCGTCCCGGATTCCATTGCCGCCGGCGATGAGGGCCGATGGCCGGGGTTCGGAGATGCGGCACTGGATACGTGCGTGGTCGTAACCATCTCCTTGCCGGCGGCGCTCTCCTCGCCTCCCCGGCGAAAAGCGGGCCTGCGGAATGTTGGTACGGTTCGTAAATTGGGAAAATTTCAATGATAAGCCAGTGAAACGGTCTGTGCAAGAAACCGAAGTTTCCGGGATTCCCTGATTCCGCAAGTGCACAGGGATCCGGGTGAATCCGGCTGGAATTCGGGGTTCAGTACCGGGAGCTCGCTCACCGGCACGGGGTTGGTGGGCGGGGGACTGCGAGTGGGGTTCGATTCAGCCGGCTCGGAAGCAGACGGCCAGTTGACACCGGAAAACCCTCCCGATAAACTCCATTAGTCTATTTTCCACAACAAGTTAGAGTTGAAATAGTGTTGGTTACGGCGATCGTTCTGGCCGCCGGGCAGTCCCGGCGTATGGGGAGGTTCAAGCAACTTCTTCCCCTCGACGGGTGCACGGTGGTAGAGACTGTGGTCGAACGCCTTGGCGCCGTTGCCGGGCGGGATTTCGAGCTCGCTACCGTGGTAGTTCTCGGCCATCGGGCCAGCGAGGTCGAACGGCGGCTGGGAAACCGGGATCTCGCCTGTGTCGTGAACGAGCGGTTTCGCCAGGGGATGGTGACTTCGGTGCAGTCGGGAGTCCGGTCCGCCGACCCGAAATCCGCCGGATACCTTGTCTGCCTCGGCGACCAACCCGATCTCAACACCGAGGTCGTCGCAAGGATCATCCACTGCTCCCGGTCTGCGGGAGCGGGCATTGTGGTGCCGACGCATCGCGGAAAGAGGGGTCATCCGGTCTACATCTGCGGCCGCTACCGGGACGAGATCCTTGCTTTGCCGGCGGACAAGGGGCTCAACACCGTCACCGGGAGACACGCAGGGGACACTGTCGAGCTGGAAGTAGATGCGGCCGAGGTGCTGGAAGATCTGGACACGCCCGCAGATTACCTCCGCCTCGGCACTCGTTTCGCAATTGATTGAAGGAAGCAGAAAGGTTGCCGTGTCAGCGGCCAACCTGTCCAGGTCCCGGCAGAACTGAATCGGACTGAAGGCAATGGAAGACGTGCTGCAGGAGGTTGTGGCGATGCGCCGCGAGGGCGGGCGCGGAGCCCTGGCGTCCCTGGTGGAAAGCAGCGGTTCGATTCCCATGAGTGAGCGCGCCAAGATGCTGATCCGGGACGACGGCAGCGTCGCCGGAACCATAGGGGGGGGCTGTCTCGAAGCGGAGATTCTCACCGTCGGCAGGGAGGTCTTGTCCACCCGACGTCCGCATACGACGCGCTACACAATGACCGAGAAGCAGGCCGGTGAGAGCGGGCTCAACTGCGGAGGAACGGTGCGTATCTACACGGAACCGGTCGAACCGGATACCGAACCGGACCTGTTTGCCGCTGTAGTCGACGCCAGATCCAGGCGCCGCGAGTGTGTGATGGCGACGGTGCTCGCTTCGCAGAAGCTGCCTGATGGGGAGCCGGACAAGCTGCTCCTGTTCCCGGATGGAGACCGGCTGGGGCGTCTCGGCGCGGCTGCCCTGAACGAGTGCGTCGAGCAATGGGCTGCGGAAGTTCTGCAGCGGGAGAAACCACGGGTTTTCAGTCTGCCGGAGGAATCCCCTGGCCTCGACTCCCGCAGCCGGGAGGCGCTCGGGGCAGCGGGACTGGAGGGGGTCGAGGTGTACCTCGAGCCCTTCATGCCACCCCCGGTGCTCTACGTTTTCGGCGGTGGTCACGTCGGCGCGCAGATCTGCAGCCTGGCCAAGAACTCGGGGTTTCATGTCGTCGTAATCGACGATCGGCCGCTGTTCGCCAACCCCGAACGCCACCCTGAGGCAGACGAGTGCGTGGCCGCCGAGATCGAGGAGGTCTTCGAGCGCCTTCCGTTCGACGACCAGACCTACGTCGTTGCCGCCACCCGCGGTCACCAGCACGACGAGATCGTCGTCGAACTGGCAATCAGAACACCGGCGCGATACATCGGAATGCTCGGGAGTGAGCGCAAGAAGCTGATCCTCTGGAACCGTATCGAAAGCAGGGGCGGAGACCGCAGTCGCCTCGAGGAGGTCTACGCACCGATCGGATTCAACATCGGCGCCGACACTCCCGAGGAGATCGGAATAAGTGTCGTTGCCGAGCTGATCGAGGTCCGCCGGGGCAGGGTGAAGGAGTGGAAGACCAAGAGAGCGGGGGCATGACGGCCGACAGCTCACTGCGCTACGGCGTGGCGGCCTGTCAGGTCGACCAGCCTAACCCCGAGTCGCGCCGCGAGATTTACCGCAGCACGGACCGCATGATCGAAATGATCGACATGGCGGTGACGGGTTACCGGCCCTTTACCGACGTAAGGTTGATCGCTTTTCCCGAATTCGGCCACGCCGCTCCCATTTATCCGACCGCGAACAGCCTGCTGGCGAAGCTGACCGTCCCCATACCGAACGAGCACACCGAGCGCTACGTGGCGAAGGCCCGGGAGCTCGGAATCTACATTCAGACCGGAAGCTTCCTGGAAGAAGATCCGAAGTGGCCCGGCAAGGTCTTCAATGCGACCTGCCTGGTCGGTCCGGAGGGTATCCTGTCGAAGTACCGGAAGGTCAATCCCTGGATCCCCTGGGAGGTGCATGCCAGCCCGCACGATCTGGACGGATACGACGAGGAGCTGTTTCCGGTGGCCGCGACGCAGATCGGCCGCATAGGGGCTGCGATCTGTTACGACTGGATCTTCCCCGAACCGCTGCGGCAGTTGACCGCCAACGGGGCCGAAATACTGGTTCGTGTTTCCGCTTACATGGACCCCTGGGGAGCTACTCCGCCGATGGACTGGTGGACGGTGGTAAACCGCTGTCGCGCGCTGGAGAACACCGCCTATGTCGTCGGCGCAAACCAGGGCGCTTCGCTTTGCCACTACGCCCCGTTCTCCTGGCCTGGAGGGAGCATGATAGTCGATTTCGAGGGCCGGATTCTTGCCCAGGCCGACCCGGGACCCGGAGAGAAGATCGTGGTGACGACGATCGACCTGGGGGCGTTGCGCCACGAGCGCCGGCGGCGCTCCGCACACCTGGGCCTGGCTCATCTGCGCAGCGAGGCCTATCCCATGTACGGACGGTCCTATTTCCCCCCCGGCCGCCTTACCGAGGCAGGCAATCAAACCTTCGAGATGAACGAAAAACTGATCGCCGAGGCCAGGTCAGCCGCCGGGAGCGAGCAGGCTGAAGGGTTGAAGTGATCGTGTCCGACGGCCCCTCGGACGCGGAAAGGGAACCTGTTAAACGCTCATCCCGGCTGCATTGTCTAATGGTCCTGAACGAGTCGGAGTACTGCCGCCGCCAGCACTGGGGCTGATGCATCATGACCGGAGAGGCGACAGCCATAACCAAGCCCACGCCAGGTGAGACCACCTCAGATGCCGAGCTGGTCAGCCTGTTCAGGCAAGGGCGGGAATCCTCCTTCGACGCCATCGTTCGCCGCTACCAGGACCGGATTTTTCGCTTTTTGGCCCACATGGTCGGAGACTCCGACGAGGCCGCGGACCTCGCCCAGGAAACCTTCGTGAAAGCCTACAGATCCCTGCACCGGTTCGGCGGGCGTTCCTCCCTGTATACCTGGCTCTACAGAATTGCCTTGAATACATCTCTCAACCATATGCGCAGGAAAAAGCTGAGAAACAGGTTGTTTCTCGATTCCGAAGCGGAGACCGCCATTGAACACCGTCGGCTCCATGCTTGCGACCCCGAAAGCGAGCTGATGATGAAACAGCGGATCGCAGCGATTCAGGCGGCGATCCGGGACCTGCCACCCAGGCAGAGAAGCATCTTTGTGATGAGGCATTTTGACGACCTGTCGCACGCAGCGATCGCCGAGGTGATCGGAAGGTCGGAGGGGTCGGTCCGGGCAGGGTATTTTCACGCGGTCCGCAAGTTGCGCGCTGCCCTCACCGAGAGCACCGCTGGGGAATCCGGCGCGGAGGAGGGGTAATGTCTACCGACAAGCCTGGCGCTGCGGTCTGCGACGAACAGTCCCTGGTCGAGTTTCTGGACGGGAGTTTGCCGGTCCACCGGCGCCCCCTGGTGGAAAGCCATCTCGAACGGTGCCAGGCCTGCCGGCGGAATCTGGCCGGCTTCGAGCAGACACTGGCCATGACCTCGACAGTTCCAGTACCGGCCATGGACCCCTTCGTCTCCTCGGGATTCGGGGCCCGGGTGCGGCGTCGAATCGAGGAACACGCGGGCTGGAGATCATGGGGGAGGCGGTGGTCTCCTGCATTTTCCGGAGCGGTCGCCGGTGCCGCCGCCGTGCTGCTGGTCCTGGCAGCAAGCGATCGGCTCTCCCTGGTCGAACCCGGGCTGCCAGCGGGTACCGGCCTTGTCGGGGAACAGGGTGGGGAAGAATCCCCGGATTCCCCGGGAGTGGACGAGTTCCTGGAATCAGTCTCCCTGTGGTACGGGGACGAAGTCCAGCTGTTTGGAGGGGATTTCCTGGCGGAGTCCAGCCCTCCCGATCTCGATTCCGAGGTCTCCCGGTACCTTCTCGAAACGGCGAGCGAATCGGAGCTTTTTGAACAGATGCAGCTGCTGGTCGAGGGGGAAGACATTTACGCATTGACAGCGGAGAAGGCAGAGTGAAAGCAACCGCGGCGCTCGTAATCCTCGTGCTCGCTCTCCCGGAGGCGGGTTGGAGTCAACTGTCTTCCGAGGGCGGGCGTTCCCTGGACCGCATTCAGTTCCTGAAAATGTGGAGGCTCGTCGACCAGCTCGAAATCGACGTCGACCAGGCCGCCGTGCTGTTTCCGCTCTTGAGCCGGCACCACCGCAAAATGGAAGAGCTGAGGGTTCAGAGAAAAAAGGCCGCCGGCGACCTCAGGCATATTCTGGGGGGAGAATCTCCAGAAGATTCGGAGTTGCTCGCCGCCATGGAAAAGGTAGTCGACCTCGACCGACGGTTGCGGATGGCCGACGATGAGTTCAAAAAGGGCCTGGAGGGCCACCTGACGATCCGGCAACGGGCAAAGCTCGTCCTGTTTTCGGACCATTTTCGCCGCGACCTTCGCGAGATCGTTGAAGGCATGCGGGCATCCGAGGGCCGCGGCTGGAGGTGGCGCGAAGGCCAGGGGACTCGGGAAAAGCGCGACCGGGACTGACGGATCCAGGCGCTTGAAGCGCTATTCACCGCGACAGCTGAAACGCACCCTGGGCAAGTACGATACCCGGGAGACCACCGTAGCCGTAGGTACAGGCCTCGAGCTCACCATCGTCGAGACCGTGGATGCCTACGCGCTTCTCGACCGGCTCCTCGATCGCGAGCCGGATTCCCATCCGCGGTTTCCGTACTGGGCCGAGGTGTGGCCTGCCGCCCTGGGCCTTTCCCGATGGTTGTTCGAAAGGCGTTTGCCAGCCGTGGATGCGGTCGAGCTGGGCTGTGGACTGGGGCTCGTCGGCATAACGCTGGCGCGCCTGGGCTGGCGCGTCGAAGCGACGGACTACGTCGAAGACGCACTGATTTTCACCACCCACAACGCGGTCAGGAACCGGGCAGGTCCAGGTCACCAGGTCGCCTATCTCGACTGGCGGCACCCGGTCGGAAAACCCCGCGAGTGCCTGGTCGCGTCCGATATCGCGTACGAACCCCGCGACCACCCCAACCTGAACCGCCTTCTGAAATCGCTCCTCAAGCCCGGGGGAAGGCTCTACCTCAGCGACCCCCGCAGGCCTGTTGCCGCCAACTTCATCTCCGGACTACGCGACCGGGGGTTCGACCACAGTCGGGAGACGGTGGCGGTACGCTGGCGGGGGCAGGAACAGGGGATCGACATCCATGTCTTGACCAGCCCCCCGGCTGATTAGCGGAACTGTTTCCGGTCCGGCCTATGCCGAAAGCGTTTGGAGATGAACGTCCACGGAAACCGCGGTGGCCTCGAGGTCGTATCCGCCCTCCAGCAGGGAAACGAGGCGGCCGTCACAGTGATCCCGCGCCATTGCAGTCACCGCTTCCGTCAAGATCTCGAACCCCTTCTCGGTCAGCTCAACCCCCCCGAGAGGGTCGGCGCGGTGAGCGTCGAATCCGGCGGACAACAGCATGAACTCCGGCCCGAAGGCATCGATGGCCGGCCGCAGGACCTCGGCGAAGATCCGGGCGTATCCGGCGTCTCCGGTCCCCGCGGGGACGGGAACATTCAGCGTCGCCCCGACCCCGTGCCCGATACCCCGTTCCTCCGGGGCGCCGGTTCCCGGGTAGTGGGGGTACTGGTGAACGCTGAAAAACAGGGTGTCGGGATCGGCTTCGAAGGTGTGCTGTGTGCCGTTGCCGTGGTGGACGTCCCAATCGACGATGGCCAGGCGGCGGATTCCGTGGCGGTGGCGCAGGTGTTTTGCCGCGACGGCGACGTGATTGAAAAAGCAGAACCCCATCGCCCGGTCGCGTTCGGCGTGGTGGCCCGGAGGGCGGTGCGCGCAGAAAGCATTGTCGACAGTGCCTGAAACCACGGCATCGACGGCCGTTATCGCCCCCCCGGATGCCAGGCGGGCAGCTTCGAACGTCCCCCTGGAAATGCCTGTATCCGGCGTCAGCCCGGTGGTTCTTCCCGTCGCGGAGAGACGCTCGATACGGTCGACGTGGTTGGTGCTGTGGACCTGCGTCAGGCTGGTCCGGCCGGCCCCGGCAGGCTCGAGCGCAACCAGCCTTTCCCGCGTTCCCGACTCGTGCAACCGACGCCAGATCGATACCAGGCGGTCGGGGCGCTCCGGATGTCCTGGACCGTTGCTGTGATCGAGGAACCGATCGTGGGTCAGGAATCCGGTTGCCATCGGGATCACGCGCCCTGGCCGCGGACTGCGGCGATCGCCCGTCGACCGAGATGGCGGATGTCTTCGGCGATCTCGTCCCCCTGCAGCTGCTCGCAGTCATACCACCTGAAACAGGAGGCCTCACGTTCGTTGAGGAGCACCTCCCCGGAGCCGCTGACCTCGGCAAAGTAGATGAGATCGATATGCTGGTGTCCCGCCTCGATATCCTCGAGAAGAATGCATGAGGGCTGAGTCAGCACGGTCACGTTTCCAACGACCTTCCGGTTTCCGAGAAGCCTGACTTCGAGTCCCGCCTCCTCGAGGACTTCCCGAACCGCCGCCTCCTCGGGGAGCTCGTTTTCAGCTATGTGACCTCCGGGGGGGAGCCATGCTTTCATCTTGTTGTGCCACAACAACAGAACCTTTTCATCCTGGACGACGAAAGTGGTGGCAGTGAAGTCCCTGGAGGGAACGGTCATGGAATTTTCGTGCCTGCACACACATTTTCCCCCGCACCCTTCCGGGAAGCGGGGAGTCGATTGCTGCTGGCCGCAGAGCGGCCTTTGACATGGCCCCGAGGGGCAGGATATTCTAACCCCCCACGAGGTTTTCATCTAATTTGGTAAACCATCAACTTCTCCAACCTGGAAATCCCGCCACGGACATTTTCCCCCACCTCAAGCGGTACCGCATTCCAGGTCAATCCGGGCAATACAATTTGAAGGGAGGGGGGCCGGCCAACCCCCTCGACACTCAGGTAAACTGAAGGGTTCCCCCGGACGATGAATCAGGCTTGGGAAAACGGATCCTTGTGGGACAAGGCGCTTCTCAAATGGGGATCGGTGTTTCGCCCCGAGAAAGAGACGCTTGACGTTTTATCTGAGCTCCGGAAGGCGGAGCGGATTCTGGTAGTTCCCAGTGACCGTCCGGGAGGCTTTTTTCTCGGGATTCCGGTCTACAAGGGACTTCGCCAGTCCTATCCGGAAGCTGAGATTTCCATCGTTTGCCAGGAACACCTGGCCACCCTGGCAAGGCAGATACCTGACTTTGACGACATTATCACCGCCGAACTGGACGCCGGTCCGTTCTGGAAATCTCCCGTAAGCAGACTCACCCGGTCCCTGCGCAGCCGCAGGTTCGATCTCGCAATATGCCTGGGGTCGGACTGCAGCTTTCGACTTGGCATGGTATGCGCCCGAAGCGGAGCCCGGCTGCGGGTCGGATTCAGCCGCCCGGGTCCGGAAGGCTGGTTCAACATCGAGATCGAGTGCAATGACAGGAATGCCTACGAGGGAGGGCATTACGAGGTGTTGTTGGACCTTTTTCGGCTGGAAAGGGGAGAAAACCCAGGCTGGTCGGTACCCGAAGCCCGCGCATGGGAGGTGCGGTGCCGCTACTTCTTCGGGGAATTCGCTACCGGCAATCTCGTCGGCATCGACCTGTCCCGCCGGGATGGGAAGGGGTTGGCGAGGCGTCAGGTCGAGGATATCGTCCGGGGTCTGATGGAAGCGGGAAAAAGGGCGATCCTGTTCTTTACCCTCGCGGAGAGAAAAAAGGTCGACTATTTTAGATCGATTTTCGGCAACCGGATTCTCGCCCTTGACCTTGGGGATCTGTACGAGGTGGCCGCACTTCTGGAAGGTTGTCGCGCAGTGATTTCCTGCAATTCCGACCTGCTGCATCTGTCGATTTTCCTCGAGGTTCCCGCTGTTGCCATCTTCGATGAAGATCCCAGGCGCTGGATCCATCCGGGAAACGATCGAGTCGCGGTTGTCCGGACCAGAGACATAGGGACATTGAGGATCAGCGAGGTTCTCGAAGCACTGGACCAGGCTGCCACAGAGTAGCGTCAGATCCCGGCCGGCACTCCAAAGCGCCAGACTGCCGAAAACATCCGAAGCCGCGGGCAGGCAGCCGCGATTCCCCAGGCATACAACCCCTTCAATCAGACAGGCGAAAGACAAAGAGAGATTCGATGGCTACGGAAGTCGTCATGCCCAAGCTGGGCCTGACCATGGAGACCGGGACGATAGGAGCGTGGCTGGTATCCGAAGGGGGAACAGTGACGCGCGGGGAACCGATTCTCGAGGTCGTCACCGACAAGGTCACGATGGAAGTGGAAGCCCAGGCATCCGGCGTCCTGCGCCGAATCCTGGTACCGGAAGGTGAAGAAGTGCCAGTCACGACTCCCATCGGCATCATCGCCGGGGCGGAGGAAGAAATCGGCGATTTCGAGTCCCGGCTCGCGGCAAAGGCAGGGAAGGCGGAACCGGAGCCAGGCCAGTCCCCGGAACCGGCCGCCTCGCCGTCTGAGCCACCAGCCAAGGTCGAAACCGTTTCTCCGGCACCTGAACCTGAACCGCTCCAGCCTGCGGTCCCGGGGCGGCCTCATCGGGCATCCCCCAAGGCCCGCAAGATGGCGGCCGCCCTCGGCCTTGACCTGACAGCCGTTGCGGGCACGGGACCCGGGGGGCGGATCGTCAGTTCCGACCTGAAGGCTCACGCGGGCCCAGCGGTTCCGCAGGCTGTCGGGGCTCCCGAAGTACGGACAGTTGCGGCCGCGCCGGTCGCCGCCCCCGCGTCGGGGCCCGTCGAGTTGACTCGTGCCCAGCAGGTTGCCGCCGAACGCCTTACGGCCAGCTATCAGCAGATTCCCCACATCCATATCGGAATGGAAATATCCGGGGTCTGGCTCCAGCAGTTCCGGCAGGGGTATGCCATCGAGGGGAAAAAGATCTCCTACAACGACCTGATCGTACGGGCGCTCGGGAAGGTTCTGGAAGAGCAGCCCCGATTCAACAGCGTGCTGAACGGAACCACCCTGACACAGCTTGGCGAGGTCAACATCGGGATCGCCGCCGACACCCCTCGGGGGCTGATGGTTCCGGTAATCCGCAACGTCCCCGGCCTTTCACTGGAGCAGATTGCAGCCGAGTCCAGGCGGCTCGTGGATGCGGCCCGGAACGGCCGCCTGCAGCCGGACGACATGACCGGGGGAACATTCACCATTTCAAACCTGGGAATGCTCGGAGTTTCCCGGTTCACCGCCATCATCAATCCCCCTCAAGTCGCCATACTGGCCGTCGGCAGCCTGGAGGACAGGGTGGTGGCAATCGAGAACCACGGAATGGCGGTGCGGCCCCAGATGTCGATGACGCTGGCAGCCGATCACCGCGCCCTCGACGGTGCCGCCTGTGCCCGTTTCCTCGGCCGTCTGAAGCAGACCCTCGAGACCCCGGGTCTTCTGGCGTAGCAGGGATTCCCGAGTCCCGCTTCAGCTCCGGTTGCGGCTGGTCTTCTTGACCCCGGTACAGGGCAAGGTTATTTTCCAAAGACGCACGTAACTTTTGTTTCTTCAACTTCTTAGGACGATTTTCCAGTGAGACTGGATCGCCGGACGCAGCTGTCGATCGCGTACGCGATACTGACCGTTCTTCTCCTTCTCGTCATTCAGAGTTACCTCCAGGGCCAGGTGCATACGCTTTCCTACAGCGATTTCCGGGCCATGGTCGCCGAAGGGGCGGTCCGGGAAGTCTCCATCGGATCCGACTCGATAACAGGCACCTATTTTTCCGATGGTTCCGAGAAGAGTTTCGTGGTGACGCGGGTAGATGACCCGGAGCTGGTCAGCCTCCTGGCCGAACACGGCATCGATTTTTCCGGCAAGGTCGAAAGCACCTGGTTCACGACGCTGCTTTCCTGGATCCTCCCGGCTCTGATTTTCGTCGGTATCTGGATGCTGATGGCCCGCCGCATGGGCGGGGGCTCCGGCGGCCTGATGTCGATCGGAAAGAGCAAGGCCAAGGTGTACATGGAAAAGGGGACGGGCATAACCTTCGACGACGTTGCCGGGATCGACGAGGCCAAGGAAGAGCTGGAGGAGGTTGTCGAGTTCCTGAAGACTCCCGAGCGGTTTCAGGCCCTGGGAGGCCGCATTCCCCGCGGGGTGCTGCTCGTCGGACCTCCAGGCACGGGAAAAACCCTTCTGGCAAAGGCCGTGGCCGGGCAGGCCGAGGTACCGTTTTTCTCGATCAGCGGTTCGGATTTCGTCGAGATGTTCGTGGGTGTCGGGGCGGCGCGCGTTCGCGATCTTTTCGAGCAGGCGAAAAAACACGCCCCCGCGATCATCTTCATCGACGAGCTCGATGCGCTGGGCAAGGCCAGGGGAGTCGGTTCATTCGGAGGCCACGACGAGCGCGAACAGACCCTGAACCAGCTCCTGACCGAACTCGACGGGTTCGACACCAACGTGGGAATCATCCTGATGGCGGCGACCAACAGGCCGGAGATTCTCGACCCCGCTCTGCTGCGGCCGGGTCGCTTCGACCGAACCGTTACCGTCGACCGTCCCGACGTAAAGGGACGGACCGCCATTCTCGAGATTCATGCCCGGCCAGCCAAGCTCGCCGATGACGTCGACCTGAAAAAAGTTGCGATCCAGACTCCGGGATTCGCCGGGGCCGACCTCGCCAACGTCGTCAACGAAGCGGCCCTGCTCGCCGCCCGGCGCGACAAGAAGAAGATCACCATGGACGAGCTGAGCGAGGCGGTTGAGCGAGCCGTCGCCGGCCTGGAGCGCAAGAGCCGCGTCCTGAACGAGAAGGAGCGCCGCATCGTCGCCTATCACGAGGCGGGTCACGCGATCGTCGGAGAAGTGCTCGAGGAGGCGAATCCCGTTCAGAAGATTTCCATAATCCCCAGGGGTGTGGGTGCCCTCGGATATACCCTGAACATGCCGACGGAAGACCGCTACCTCATGACCAGGGAAGAGTTGCTCGACACCACCTGTGCCCTGCTGGGGGGACGGGCGGCCGAGGATATCGTGTTCGGGGAAATTTCGACCGGGGCGGCGAACGATCTTCAGAAAGCGACCCAGATAGCCGAGAGCATGGTCAAGGAATACGGCATGAGCGACAAGCTCGGACTGGTAGCCCATCGCGAGAGCCGGCAGCAGCCGTTTCTGGGGGTTCCCAACGGGGAGAAACTCTACAGCGAGGACACGGCAAGGCGGATCGACGGGGAGGTGGCGCGCATAATCGACGAGTCTTACGCCAGGGCGAAGGAGGTGCTCGTCGACCGTCGCGAGGTGCTGGAAAAGGTGGTGGAGGTGCTGTTCGAAAAGGAGATAATGGAGGGGGAAGAGTTGCGTCATCTGCTCAACGGGGAAGTAGTTGACCGGCTTCCCGATGCCGCGGATGAAAAACAGGGGGATTCGGAAACCGGCCCGGATTCCTCAGGCAATGGAACAACCGGCGACCCGGCCGTCGGTGCCGATCCTGTTGCAACCGACTCTCTCGCACCAACCCCTTCTGCTGCGGACGACCGAGGCAGCAAAGAATAGCCGGCCCTGACAGCGAGAATGCCGTCCGGACGCTCCCGCTTCCCCTGCGAGCCCTGAATCCGGGCTGGCACCCCGACCGGGAAGCGATCTGTCGACTTCCGCAAAGATCTTGTCCGGAGTTTGATTGTCAGCATCCATCCGCCGGATCCCGGCCCGGATGGTGTGCCCGACCCGGGAGCTTTCTCGCCTTCGGCAGCTCGCCCGAACCCGCAGAGGTTCCGCTTTCAGCAGCCCGCCCCCGGTCTTCCGGCAGACCGGGTCGGGCGGCGTGAGCGGAAAGAGAGCCCCGCACAAGGCAGTCGGCCCTCCCTTGCCAGCGACCCGGCCAGGCAGGCTGAGGTTCGTTTCCACGCACCATCACTTGCACACCCGTTCGCCGCGGCCAGACGCGAATGCAGCCCCGGTCGCGGTTGCGGGTCCGGATCTTGAACCGAAGCATGGATAGCTCCGCGGCCGGCGACAACGGCTTCCTGGCACCGCTGCGAAACCGCGACTTCCTGCGCCTGCTCATCAGCAACGGCCTCTGGTGGCAGGCAATGGGGGTCGAGCAGGTCGTCATCGGATGGCTGGCGCTGGCTCTGACCGATTCAGCCTGGTGGGTGGCATTGATCGGTTTTTTCCGATCGGCCCCGATGCCGCTGGCAGGGATATTCGGCCCGGTGATCGTCGAGCGATTTCAGCGGCGCCGGGTAATCGTAACCGGCCAGAGCGTCACTTTTCTCTCAATCGGCACGGTGACGCTCCTGCACCTGCACGGAGCGCTGGCTTACTGGCATCTCGCGGCGGCGGCAATGGTTACCGGCACGGTCTGGTCCCTCGACTGGCCAACGCGCCGGTCGCTGTTCCCGGACCTGCTCGGAAAGAGCAGGGTGGTCGACGCGATGTTCCTCGACAACCTGCTTCAGAGCGTAACCCGGGTGTTGGGGCCGCTGTCGGCCGGGGCTGTCGTTGCCGTTATCGGCACCCGGGGGGCCCTGGCCGCCCTGACGGTATCGGCGGGCGTTTCGGTTCTCGTACTGGCCGGGATCCGGACCCGGTCGCGCTCCCCACAGAGACCCGGGGGTCTGGCGGATTCGGCGAGACGCTGCCGCGATGGCCTCCGCTACGTCTTCGGCAACCGCACCATCCTCGGAGTGCTTCTGATCACGGTGGCCATGAACCTGTGGGCGTTTCCCTACATGGACCTGCTGCCGGTATTCGCCCGTGACATCCTCGGAACGGATGCCTTCGGGCTCGGCATGCTCGGGGCTGCCAGCGGTCTGGGAAACCTGGGGGGCATGCTCCTGATTTCCTGGCTGCGAAAGACCAGGAGCCTGTCCTGGATTTTCGCAACGGCGGCCATGGTCTCCTGCATGGGGCTCATCGGGTTTTCCCAGTCGGACTCGTTACCGGTGTCTCTTTCGATTCTGGTCGCTGTTGGCGTCGGTCATGCGGGATTCAGCGTCATGCAGAGCACGATCATCCTCGTCGAGTCCTCCGACCTGATGCGGGCGCGGGCGATGGGGACTCTGGTGATCGCCATCGGATTCGGACCCCTGGGACGCATCCTGGCGGGGGGAATGGCCGAGAACTTCAGCGCCCCGGTGGCCGTAGGCTGCATGGCCGCGGCCGCCCTGTCGGCAATTGCCGGCGTCGCCTTCGGCCTGCGGGGATTCGTTCAACAAAAAAATCCCGCACCGCGATCGAGTTGATTTGACCGGTTTCAGGAAGCCTGCCTATGGTTGGTCCCTTCTACCCTCGAATGGAGACCGCAGACCGTGTCACCGGCAATTGGAGCGCAACTTTACACCCTCCGTGATTTCCTCCGGACCACGGACGACATCCGCGCAACCCTCAAAAAGGTCAGGGAGCTGGGATATTCCACGGTCCAGCTTTCAGGTCACGGCGCGGGAACCCCGCAGGAGATCGCCGGGTTTGCCGGGGAGGCGGAGGTCGCCATCGTCGCCACCCACATCAGCTATGACCGCATACGGGACGACGTCGAGGCGGTGGTCGCCGAACACCGGCTGTGGAACTGCCGGCACGTCGGCATCGGCGGCATGCCCCCGGACTACCGCAGCGCCGGGGGCTTCGCCCGTTTCGCAGCGGAGGCCTCCCGGGTGGCGCGCCCCCTGATCGATGCCGGACTGACGTTCAGCTACCACAACCACAGCTTCGAGCTCGAGCGCTTCGGAGGCCGTACCGGGCTGGAGATACTCGCCGCCGAGAGCGACCCGGAGGTGTTCTCCTTCGAAGTGGACACCTACTGGATACAGCACGGAGGAGGGAACCCGGTTTCCTGGCTCCGGCGGCTTAACGGGCGCATGCACCTGGTACACCTCAAGGACATGGCGATGAGCGGGTCCCGCCAGCTGTTCGCAGAGGTGGGCCAGGGCAATCTCGAATGGGGGCCGATCCTCGACGCGTGCAGGGAAGCCGGCATCGAACATTTTCTGGTCGAGCAGGACCACTGTCAGGGCGACCCTTTCGAGAGCCTGGAGACCAGCCTGAAGAACCTGCGGGCCATGGGCCTTTCGTAAGAGCCCTGCAAATTCCTCGGCCCTCGCAAACCAACGGAAGGAACGGGAATTGGGACATCTGGAACGGTTCGAACTGAAGGATAAAATGGCCGTGGTCACCGGTGCCGGCCGCGGTATAGGTCGCACCATCGCCCTCGATGCAGCGCGCTCCGGCGCGGACCTGGCGGTCGGCAGCCGCACTGTTACCGAGCTGGAAACACTGGCCGTCGAAATCGAAAAGATGGGGAGGAACTGCTTCTGCCACCGTCTCGACGTCGTTGACGTAGACTCGATACAGGCATTTTTCGACGCCGTGGCCGCCGAGGCAGGGCCTCTCGACGTGCTCGTCAACAACGCCGGTTACAACAAGCTCGGGAAGATCCTCGACTGCGACGAGGAGCTCTACGACGAGATCGTCGACGCCAATCTCAAGAACGTCTTTTTCTGCAGCCAGATCGCCGCCAGGCAGATGATCGCCGCCGGCAAAGGCGGCAGTATCGTCAACATATCTTCGCAGGCAGGCGTCGTGGGTGCTCCCGAGCGGGGTCCGTACAGCGGTGCGAAGGGAGGGGTGAACAACATGACGCGCACGATGGCAGCGGAGTGGGCGGAGTTCGGAATCCGCGTTAACGCGGTGGCACCCACGGTGACCCGTTCGCCCCTGGCCGAGGGAGCCCTGAAGTCGAGTGCGGCGTTTCGCGAAGCGGTGAGAACCAAGAACCTGCTGCGAGGAGATCTCGCCGAACCGGAGGAGATTTCAGCCCCGGTGATCTTCCTCGCTTCCGAAGCGGCCAGCATGGTGACAGGTCACACCCTCGTCGTCGATGGAGGCTGGACCATCGTGTAGTGCCGGCCGGTTCGGCGAGAACCGGTCAGGCTGAAGGGAATCGAGGCGGTTCAGACCAGGACGGGGAGGTTGGTGAACTCCAGGCAGGACTCGATCTCCCCTTCGTCCATCATGCCGATGACAAAGGCGTGAACCGCGGGAAGACCCATGACGTACTCGATCGCCCCGCCGGGATCGGCCGCCAGTTCGCTGCCACCCCCCATGACTTTCATCCCGTAGACTCCCTGGCCCCGGGCGTCCATCGCCTCGATCACCGGAATGACCTGGTCGGGAGAAGCGCACATGGCGTGCCCGGCCGGGTTGATGCGGACGAGATTGACGTCTACCCAGTCGCACTCCGAAGCCGCTTTCAGCGCCCCGAAGTCGTGGCAGGAACAGCCCAGGGCCCGCACCTGACCTCGGGATTTGAACTCACTGAGGACGTCCATAGGCCCGCTCATTTCCCCTGGCCAATCGGCGGAGGTCAGGCAATGGAGCAGCAGGATATCCATGTAATCGGTGCCGAGTTCCGCCAGGAACCGCTCGACGTCGGAACGCACTTCCGAAGCAGTCCGCGAAACCGTTTTCGTGGTTATTGTCACCGACTCCCGCTCGACCTGGCGGAGGGCGTCGGCCACATGGGGGTGGGTTCCGTACATGTCGGCCGTGTCCCAGAAGGTGATTCCGCGTTCGTGGGCGTAGCGCAGCAGGCACGAAAGCCGCTCGACGCCGAGATCGCCCTGGTTCGAACGGTGGTGCCACCCATGGGTACCGGTTCCGAAACACAGACGCGAGGTACTGATCCCGCTCAGCCCGAGATCGACGGTTTCCATCATGACATTGTTCCTCCCAAGGGACGGGGTGAACGGGCTTCCTCCAGGCGCGGCCGCTGGCTCCGGTAGCGGGTTTCCAGCCTGCGCTCGACGTTGCGTTGCGCCCCCTCGCCGCTGCCGGCAACTCCTTCCCGGCAGACCGCGGCGCGAACCAGCAGTTTGACGAGGGCGCCGGCGTCTCCGATGTCGATTGCTTCGGGTCGCAGGCGCTTTCTTCCCCAATTGTGGTAATGATCGAGTGGAAGGGCAACCGCCCCGACCTGGAAACCGGCCAGCGCCAGGACCGTTGCTTCACACGCGCCCCCATCCATCAGCTTGCGCTGGTATGGCAATCCCCGACCTTCGAAGCCTTCCGCCTCACCCTCCGCCATGGCGACCAGCCCGGCGCAGAGACGCGGGTCGAATACCGAAATGCGGTCTCCGACGCGAATGACCGGACCTGCCCCGAGCTCCGCCCCGGCGCGCCGGCTCGAACACTCAATGTTGATGTAGAGCGGCCCTCGCGGCAGCCAGTCGCCCCTTACGGCCGCCATCATGCCGCCGAATCCCGTCTCTTCCGCACGCGTCAGCAGGAGGCCGGCGCAGGTCCGGGATCGACTGCGGCGCAGATGGTCCATGACAGCGAGCCCCACCGTCACACCGGCGAGGTCGTCGCAGGCGCGGCCTCTCAGAAGGCGTCCCTGCTGCCGCAGCACGGGGAGCCGCCACATGGCGAACGAATCCGGTGTCAGGAGCCCGGAATCCGCCCTGGCGGTGCGGACCGAAAAAACCGGCCGTCCGCCCTCAGGCCCGGCATACGAGTCGACGACACCACGAACCGGAACCTGGTCCGCGGTTCCTGCCGGGTCGTAGATGTCGACCTCGCTCTTCTTCGCCAGATCGACGTTCACGTTCCCGGCGAGCTCGAACAGGTGGTCGCGGGGGGAGAGAGGCCGGGAGTAGAGCAGACCTGGGTGGTCCATGTGGGCGGTGAATATCACCCGGGGGACGAATCCCGAATCCCGGTTCCCCCGGTAAACGAGCAGGAGATTCCCCACGGCATCGGACTGAGTCTCCAGACCGAGCTCCGCTGCCTGGCGCGAGATCGCTTCCATCACGAACTGCTCGCGAAACGGGGCCGTCGGGAGCGGCATCAGCCGCCGGGCGTGATGCAGAAACCGCTTTTCCAGTTTGCCGTCGGTGACACCCATTGGCCGTTCTCCTGCTCGATCGGGTTCCGATGCCCGGGACTTGCCGGGGGAGTCCGAATACGAAGCTGGGAAGAGGAAAAAGCAAGTGCCATCCGGCACCGGAGCCCGAGATGGCAACCGGGGTGAGCAGGCGGCCACGGGGACGCAACCCGGCAAGATCCACAGCGGGCAGTGAACGGGCATGGCGGGAGCATCGCTGGTTCAGCAAGGTCGATGACACGTCAAACCTGTTTCAACCCGGAAACGCCCGAAATTCAGATTGCCCAATCTTTATCGAAGGAATACCTTGGCTCCTGTTCCCACCCGTCCAACTCGAACCAGGGGCTGTTCTCAACCATCGCACCCCCCCGACCGGCGGGCTTGCGGATGCCCCCAATCAAGTTGCCCTCCTACCGCCGCACCGCCCTCATGGCGGCAGCAGTGGCCGTCTCCGCCGCCGGTGCCTCCCAGGATTCCCAGCCGGCTGAGGCTCCCGATCTCACCGCTCGTGTCGAAGCAGCGGTCCACACCCTCGCATCGGGTTCCCGGGTAACCGGATACCCCGGCAACGCGCGCGCCGCTTCGTATATCGAGGAGGGGCTGCGCCGCAACGGCTGCGTCGACATGCGCCGGGAGCAGTACAGGGTAGCGGTTCCGGTCGAGGAAGGAAGCCGGCTGGTGCTTTCCGGCTCCGGCGAGGTCTTTCCGGTTTTCGGCCTGTGGCCGAATCACGTGCGTACCACCACGACACCCCCGGAAGGAATCGAGCTGCCGCTGGTGTACGGGGGATGGGGGGAGTACGCCGACTTCGAGGGACTTCCACTCAACGGCAGCGCCGTGCTCATGGAATTCAACAGCTGGGACCTGTGGACTCGGGCAGCCCGGTTCGGAGCCCGCGCCTTCATCTTCATCGAGCCTGAGGATACCGGGTACCTGCAAACCCTCGACAAGGTCGCCAGTGTTCCCCTGGACATTCCCCGGTTCTGGATCGACCGGGAGTCAGGACTGAAACTTCGCCGCCGGGTCGCCGGCGGGGACCCGGTTTCCGTGGTTGTCCACAGCCGCATGGACTGGCGCGAGCAGCCGGCCTGGAACATCCGGGGCAAGGTGGTCGGGTCGGACCCGGAACTGCGGGACCAGACCATAGTAGTCGACGCCTACTACGACGGGATTTCGATCGTTCCCGCCCTCGCTCCTTCGGCGGAGACCTCCTGCAGCATCGTCGCCCTCCTGGAGCTTGCGCGGCACCTGCAATCGAACCCGCCGGCCCGCACGGTGATTCTGTCCGCGACGGGTGCCCACTTCCAGGGGCAACGCGGCATGATCGATTTCCTCAACCGCCACGCGAGAAAGAACGAGGAGTACGCCAGGTGGATGGAAGAGCCGCTCGAAGTCGATCTCTTCATCAGTCTCGACCTGAGCTCGCGGACAGACCAGGTCGCCGTCTGGAACAACTCGGACCGGTTCGAACTCAAGCGGCTGTTCGTTCCGTTCTCGCGCCGATTCACCCGGTACGCGAAGGAAGTTGCTTCAGTTCAGGGGAGAGAGCCAACCGCCGCCTTCGCCAACGGCATCAGCCCGATCAAGGGGATCGACTGGTCTACGCTGGCCCCCGGGGGAGTGCCCGCGAGCGGAAAGGTGGCGATGGAAGCCGGGCAGCTCGCCCTCAGTTTCGTCACCACCCACGACGCCAGGCTCTCCCTCAACAGTCCCCTCGACCGGGCCGGGGAGGTCCGCTTCGGACAGCTCGCCGCCCAGATCCGGTTTCTCAACGGCATCCTGTCCCTGGCTTTCGACGATCCGGAGCTGCTGGAGAATCTCGATGAGTTCGATCCCGTTCTCCGGGACAACCTGCGCACCCATCAGGTCAAGGTGCGCTCCTTCCCGAGGCGGGCGCAGATGCCGAACCGCCCCGTGCCCCAGGCCGTGGTCAGCGAAGGGTACGACCTCGTCGACAAGGGAGTCCACCAGGAACGGTACTACCTGACGAACGAGGACGGGGACGTGACGTTGCATGGCCTGGTGGTCGGGTACACCACCGGTGTTTCCGCCTTCGTTCTCGACAGGGAGACAGGGCAGGTCCTGTTTGCCCCGGACCTGAGTGAGAGAGCGCAGAAGTTCGCGGGAGAACCGGGGTTCAGCGGGAAGATTCCATGGGTGACGCGGTGGACGGCGGACGAGAAGACCCTGGTCCTGTTTCCCTGCGTCCCCGGCAGGCTGTTCGGCCTGGGGGGGAGCTCCGACAGCTTCAAGATTCTCGACCGGAGCGGCCGCGCCCCGAGGCAGTTCGGGTACTCCCGCAGCGGTTTTGCAGCCCTGGTCTACGCCGACCGCGACCTTCCGGAGCAGACCGACGGTCTCAAAGTCATGGCCGGAACCTTCGGAGGTGCCCGCTATCTTCTGAACAGCCCGGGCGGCAATGACGAGAGCACCGCCCGGGGGATCGGCTACCACTTCAGACGCGACACCCTGACTCCGACGGAGTTCTACGTGATTCGCGACATGATGCGCCTCAACGAAGCGCGCCTGCACACGATGCGCAAGCACGCCATCGAGAACCACAGCGTTTCCCGGTTCCAGCAGAACGGGCGCCGCTTGCTGCAGCGTGCGGAGGCTGCCATGGCCGAGCACCGCTGGGACGACTACACAAGGGACATACGCGAAGCGGGGGGAATGATCTTCCGGGCCTATCCGGAGGTGATCGGTACCCTCAACGACGTGATCAAGGGGATGGTGTTTTTTCTGGCTCTGGTGATTCCCGCAGCCTTCTTCACCGAGCGGCTGGTCCTGGCATCGCCGGATATCCGCATGCAGTTGACCGGTTTCGTCGCCGTCCTCATAGTGATCTGGGCGATAATTTCCCAGGTCCATCCCGCCTTCGCGATCGCCCACCCCCTGGTCGTCCTGCTCGCCTTCGCGATCATGGCGATGGCGGTTTTCGTCCTGCTCATGGTCGTGACCCGCTTCAACCGCTACCTCCGGGAATACCGCGCCGAGCAGGCGAGAGTGCACCAGACCGACATAAGCCGGTTCAGCGCCGCCTACACCGCCTTCATGCTCGGAATTTCCAACATGCGCCGTCGCAAGCTGCGGACGAGCCTGACCCTGGGCACGATCACCCTGCTGACCTTCACGGTCCTGTCGTTCTCCTCCTTCAAGCCGGACGTCCAGTTTTTCGCCTTCTCACACCGGCATGAGGGGGCCTACGAAGGGGCCCTGATCCGGCACCACAACTGGGACTGGATCGGAAGGTGGAAGATGGAGGCGGCGAGGTCCTACTTCGGCGAGCGCGCCGTTCTTTCCCCCCGCAACTGGTACATCGCCCAGTCCGAGGAGAAGGGGTACATCCGGATCAGCCATGGAGAAGGCTCCTCGCTGTCGACGGCCCTGCTCGGCCTGTCCCCGCAGGAACGGGGAGTAACGGGCGTTCACACCGCCCTGGCCGCTGGAGATTTTTTCGATTCCCCGGATGAAAAAAGCTGCCTGCTCTCCCTCGAGATGGCCGAGATTCTCGGTGTCGATGCGGCGCTTGTTCCCGGGGACAGCGTGCGCGTCCTCGGGACCATGCTGCGAGTGCGGGGACTGTTCGATGCCGATGCCTTTTTCGCCCTGCACGACCTCGACGACGAACCGCTGACTCCCGTCGATTTTCACCGCTCCTCTGCCGAGCTGATGGGCTCCCGGCCGCAGCAGGTCGAGGACACCTCGGAAAGGGAAGAGGAGACCAGGGCCTTCGTGCACCTGCACCCGGACAACGTGGTCATCCTGCCTTTCGAGACGCTGCGCGGTGCGGGAGGAGAGCTGCGGTCCGTGGCCATGCGTTTCGAACCCGGCGGCGACATCCGGGGGATGATCGAAGGGTTCATCACCCAGACTCCGATGACGCTGTTCGCGGGGACGCGCGACCCGGAAACCGACCGCATTGCGGTCGCCTCGTACACCTCCGTGGGGCTTACCGCGGTCGAAGGGTTCCAGGCGCTGGTGATTCCGATGCTGATCGCCGGGCTGATCGTTCTCAACGCCATGATGGGGGCGGTGTACGAGCGCTTCCGCGAAATCGACATCTACTCCGCCGTCGGGCTGGCGCCGATGCACATCGCCCTCCTCTTCATTGCAGAGGCCTGCGTGTACGCAGTGATCGGAGTCACCATGGGGTACCTTCTCGGCCAGACCCTCGGGAAGGCGATCGTCACTTTCCACCTCTCCGCCGGGGTCAACCTCAACTACTCTTCGTACGCTGCGGTCGCCTCCGCAGCCGTGGTCATGGCGGTTGTCCTCGCCTCGACGGTATATCCGGCCCGGGTGGCGTCGCGGGCAGCAGTTCCGGATCTGGTGAGACGGTGGAAGCCTCCCCGGCCCACGGGAGACCGCTGGGAGTTCGAGTTCCCGTTCATGGTCAGCTCCGGGGAGGTTGTGGGAATCTGCGGTTTCCTGGGCAACTTCTTCGACGCCTACAAGGAGGAATCGATCGGCGACTTCTATGCGGAAAAGGTCACCCTCGTCAGTGAAGAGCAGACGCCCGGTGCTCCGCAGTACTCGCTGCAGATGCTCACCTGGCTCGCCCCGTTCGACATGGGGGTCAGCCAGTACCTGCAGCTCGACTTCCTTCCCGCCGCCGACGGCAGCGGCATCTACATGGTGGAAGTGTTCATTCAGCGGCTGAGCGGCCAGGATACCTACTGGCAGCGGGTCAACCAGCGCTTCATGAACACCCTGCGCAAGCAGTTCCTCCTCTGGCATACCCTCCGGGCGGACGCGCGCGCCTATCACCGGGAAAAGGCCGAGGCCATGCTCGCCTCGCCCATACCTGCGGCATGAAATTCAGGCGCAAACTCAAGCAGAATCAGTGGCAGGAGGTAGAGGAGTACCGCGCGCTCCTCGAAGCTCCCGACAAGTTCGAGGACGGCTTCACGATCCGGACGATCATCGGGGTTCTCTTCATCTCCCTGATCATGACACCGGGGGAGATGTACCTCGGCCTCGTTACCGGTGGGGGAATAGGGGATGCCGCTCAGTGGGTCACGGTCATCCTCTTTCTCGAGGTCGCAAAGCGTTCCTTCACGTCCCTGAAGAGGCAGGAGATCTTCCTGCTCGTGTACGTGGCCAGCGCCCTGGTGGCGCGCGAGGAAGGGGCTTTTCTCGACCTGCTGTGGCGCCAGTACTTCGTGCGCTCCGCCGAGGCGGAACAGTTCGGCATCTCCAGGCTCCTGCCGACGTGGTGGGCGCCGCCTCCCGACTCGGTCGCCCTCGCCGAGCGCACTTTCCTGCACCCGGACTGGTTGTGGCCGATCGGCCTCCTCATCATCGGCACCATCGTCGGCCGCATTTCCTGGTTCACCTCCGGGTACCTGCTGTTCCGGCTGATGTCGGACCGGGAGCAACTGCCGTTTCCGACTGCGCCGATGTCCGCCCTGTCGGCCATGGCCCTCGCCGAGGAGAGCGGCGACGAGGCCGAGACCTGGAAGTGGCCGGTTTTCAGCATCGGGGGTGTCATCGGCGGGATCTTCGGCTCGGTGTACGTAGGGATCCCCGAGGTAACCGCGGCGATGGGTTCAAGGATCCAGGTGATCCCGATCCCGTTCTGGGATCTGACCCCGTTTTTCGGGAGTCTGCTGCCGGCCACCCCGCTCGGTATCACTCTCCATCTCGGTCCGATCTTCGCCGGCCTGCTGATGCCTTTCTGGGCGGTTATCGGCTCATTCTCCGGGGTCATCGTGCACACCGTGGTCAGCCCCTTCCTCTACTGGAAAGGACTGCTTCCGAGCTGGGCCCCTGGGATGACGACGATCAACACCCAGATCGCCACCAGCATCGATTTCTGGCAGGCCTTCTCCGTCGGAATCACTCTCGCGGTCACCGTCATCAGTTTCTACAACCTCCTGGCCAGCGGCCGCCGCCAGCGCGCCGAGGCTCGGGAAAGGGTCATCGGCGAGCGCAAAGAGTACCCGAGAACCTGCCGGCACGACGGCTGCAACCGGCCCTCCGAGGTGCGCGGCTACTGCCTTACCCACCTCGGCCGCGGCGACTTCAACATCTGGCTCTGCCTCGTGCTTTTCGGGCTCGCCGCTTTCTACCCGATCGTGCTCGCCAAGACCCTGTTTCCCACGCTGGTCACCACCGGGCTGCTCCTCACCTTCTTCTGCATCGCCTTCGTGTACGCCCCGATCATGTCGTTCGTCAGCGCCCGACTCGACGGCATGATCGGCCGCGAAGTCTCCATTCCCTATGTCAACGAGGCGGTCATCTTTCTTACCGGGTACCGCGGGGTAGATGTCTGGTTCGTGCCGTTTCCGACGCGGAACTACGGCGGCCACGCCGAGGGGTTCCGGGTGGTCGAGCTGACCGGGATGCGTTTCACCAGCCTGCTCAAGGCCGAGCTGTTCATGCTCCCCATCATCCTCGTGGTCAGCATGATGTACTGGAGCATGCTGTGGCGGCTCGGCCCGATCCCCTCGGAACGATACCCCTATGCCCAATTGATGTGGCCCCTCAAGGCGTACCAACAGGCCCTGTTTTTCTCCAGCACGATGTACAGCCGCAGCTGGCGAGCCGGGGAGATCCTCTCGGATGGCACTGCCATCTCGCGAGGTCAGGTCGTATGGAGTCCGCACAACCTGCAGGACAAGCACTGGTGGTACTGGAGGGTGCGCGCCTCGTACGACGTCCATATCCCCGACCCGGACAAGCGCCGTTACGGCGAGTGGTCGCAGACCGGCTATTTCTACACCGATTTCAGCGGCAGGGGAGCTCCCGATGCTCCCCAGGCGCCTCACCTGGGATTGTTACCACCCCGTTCACCTCCCTCCGAATCATCGTCTGCGCAGCCGTCTGCCCCCGGGATTGTCTGGCCCCGTCCGGGGGACATCATCGACACGCCGAACCCGAACTTCGATGCCCGCCTGAGCGAAGCCCCGCAGGATTCGGTCGAGTTCTACTTCGAGGTCGACCGCCTGCCTTCATTCGATGGCGAGTTCCTGCAGCGGTCGTCCGACATCCCGTTGCTTTTCGAGGCGCACTGGCGCGACATGACCTTCACCGGGGACAGGCGCGACAACGACGGCGACGGGCTCATCGACGAAGAGCTGAAGAACGGACTGGACGACGACGGCGACGGGATCACGGACGAGTCCGACATGCACCATCCGTTCGACGGGCGGAAGTGGCCGATCTCGCTGTTCGCCGCCGGCTTCGGCCTTGTCGCTTACTTCACCATGGCATTTCTCGGGCTGCCCATTTTCCTGATCTGGGGGTACGTCCAGAGCGTCAACGGAATTCCTCACTCTTTGCTGCCGCAGATCGTCGGAGCCCTGATGGCGCGCTTCTACTTCTGGAAGCGGTACGGCAAACAGGAGTGGCGCCGCTACGCCATGGTTCTGAGCGTCGGCTTCGGGGTAGGGATGGCGCTGATCGGCATGTTCTGCGCCGCCCTGGCGATGATCAGCAAGGCAGTGTCGGCCCTGCCGTACTAGTATGGACACGGGTAAATCCGCGGAATCGGTCGCCCCTGCACCTCCGTTGATCCCCGGCTCGGGGCCCAGGTCGCAGGCTGACTGACCGGGGGCAGACCAGTCCGGTTCCCGTATGGACCAGGGGAACGGGCACTTCTATATTCGATTCGTTCTCACCCAGGGCCATGGACCTTTTCCGCCGCCTCATTGAAATCGGCCGCTCGCGGCTTTACGATCGCCTGCGCGGTGAGACACCCCGTTTTGAGGCGGGAGAATTCGGACGGGGAAACGGTCCCCGGGAAGAGCCGGGGAGCCGGCGGTCCGATGTCGACCCGGCCCTGGCCGAGTATTACGCGAACCTCGAATTGCCGTACGGGTCGGACCTGGAGACCGTGCGCGCTGCATGGCGCCGGATGATGAAGCAGTACCACCCTGACAGACACGCCCGGGACGAGGAGAAGCGCCGCACGGCCGACGAGCTGACGGCGCGACTCACCCGCGCCTACAGGGAGCTGGAAACGGCGCTGTCAAACCGGGAAAAGGAGCAGTGATGTCGGAGCGCTTTGACATGGTCAAGGAATACGTCCTCGAGCTGGGTTTCGAAATCGACGAGGAAATCCCCGAGGAGGAGATCGTCCTCATCAACGACCACGAGCGCGGGATTCACAATCTCGTCATCGACTGCGAAGAGTCGGTGCTCGTGCTCGAGCAGTTGATCATGAAGGTCGATTCCGGAGCCGGGGCGGAAATGTACCGGCGGATTCTGCAGATGAACCGCGAACTGGTTTTCGGAGCCTTCGTCCTCAACGATGCCGCCGATACCCTTTTGTACCGGAACACCCTTGCCCTCGACACCCTCGACCTCAGCGAGCTCGAAACCACCATCAACGCTCTCAGCCTCGGCCTTGCCGAGAACGGGGAAGAGCTTCTGAGCTTCGCGGAACAGTCGGCGCCCAAAGCCTAGAACGGAAGGAGCAGGAACTCATGGCCGGTATTTTTCAACGTCTGTTCAAGACCGGACAGGCCGAAGCGCACGCCCTTGTCGACAAGCTCGAAGATCCCATCAAGATCAGCGAGCAGGCGGTCCGGGACCTCAAGAACGATCTCGCCGACAGCCTCAAGAGCCTTGCCGAGGTCAAGGCCCTGGCAATCCGTATGGACAAGGAGGCCGAAGATGCAAAACGGCTCGCCGGCGACTACGAGCGCAAGGCGATGCTGCTGCTGCAGAGGGCGCAGTCCGGCGATATGGAAATGGCCGATGCAGAGCGTCTCGCCACCGAGGCCCTGACCCGCAAGGAGGAGGGAACCACCCGCGCTCTCGAGTCGACCCGGCAGTCCCAGGCCCAGCACGCCATGGTCGACAAGATCCAGGCCAATGTGAACGAGCTGAAGTCGAAGCTCGCCTCGTACGAAAACGACCTGGCAACGCTCAAGGCGCGCGCCAAGACCGCGGACGCGACCCGGAAGATCAACCAGAGGCTGGCAAACGTCGATTCCCGCGGCACGGTTGCCCTGCTCGAACGCATGAAGGAAAAAGTTGACGAGCAGGAGTCGCTGGCCGAAGCGTACGGGGAGATGGCAGATTCCTCGCGCTCGGTCGACGACGAGATCGACAAGGCTCTGGCCGGGCAGTCCTCCTCCAAGGCCACCGACTCGTTGGCCCAGCTCAAGTCGAAGATGGGGATGTCGTAGCCCCGCGACCGGCAGGGCCTGCTCCCCCCGTAACATCGCGGGTTCTTCTCCACTGCCGGGCGCCCTCGCATCGGGATGACGTCCCGCCCGGCGTTCTTTTCCGTCACCTCACATGAGACCTCTGACGCGGAGGGCCTTTCTGCGGGCCTTTGCAGGTGGCCTGGCCCTCGGCTGCGGAGGCGCCGGAGACAGGCCGAACCGCTCCTTCGGTATCCCCGGAGAGATCGTCAACGGCAGCTCGGCGGAACGGGGGCACCTGCTGCGCTCCCGGCATGTGCTCGAGGAATTCCCGGCAGCCGCCGAGCCGGTCCTCGATACAGCCATCGCCGGCGGGGGTGTCTCGGGACTTGCGGCGGCCTGGAAGCTCAAGGCCGCCGGAGTCGGCAGGCTCTGCCTGTTCGAGCTCGAGTCGCGGACCGGTGGAACCTCGATATCGGGATCGGCAAACGGCCGCGCATTTCCGTGGGGCGCCCACTACATCAACGTTCCTCCGGCAGAGGCGGACTGCATCCACGAGCTGCTCGCCGACATCGGGGTCATCACCGGGTACGACGCATCCGGAAGGCCGCGCGTCAATCCCGACCACCTCGTAAAACACCCCCGGGAGCGGCTCTTCCTCGACGGGGACTGGGAAGAAGGGCTCGATCCGTTCCGCAACGCCGGTTCGAAAGCGGTGGAGCAGTGGCGGGAGTTCGAGGACGACATGCTGCGCTGGACGATTCTGGCGGGCGCCGACGGACGCCGGGGTTTCGCCATGCCGGCCGCCTACAGCACCGCCGATTCGAAGGTTCGCGGCCTGGACCGGATATCGATGGCCGACTACATGGAAAGCCGGAAGTGGACGGCTGCGCCGCTGCGATGGCTGGTGGATTACTGTTGCCGGGATGACTACGGCTGTCTCGGCCGGGATGTCTCGGCCTGGGCGGGGATCCATTACTTCGCCTGCAGGCTCTACGACCGGCGGGTCTCCGAGCAGTATCCCAGCGACACCCTGACCTGGGAACAGGGAAACGGTTACCTGACCGAGGCGCTGGCGGGCCGGATGCTTCCCGAAGAACGGCGCACACTCACCGCTGTGGTTGCCATCGGCCCGGCCCCCGAAGGGGCGGAGCTTGCCTGTATCGACCTGGTTTCAGGACGGCGCTACCGGGTTCGTGCCCGCTCCGTCGTCTATGCCGGCAAGCTGCACACCGCTCCGTTCGTCGTTCGGGAACTGCCAGCTGGGCAGCGCCTGGCCATGTCGCGGTTGCGTTACTCTCCCTGGCTGGTCGCTGCCCTGCATTTGAAAAAGGGGGGTGGCGGAGACCTGTCGCCGGATCGGTTCGCATGGGACAACGTCCTGTACGATGGTCCGTCCGTCGGCTATCTCGACGCCGGCCATCAGGGGTCGGTGTCGCAGCGGGGAAGGACCCTGGTTTACTACCTGCCCTTCGCCAGCGATCCGGAAGTGGCCCGGCATGCCCTGCTGAAGCGGTCTCACCGGTTCTGGGCAGACGCGGTGATGTCCGACCTGACCGCCGCTCACCCCGGACTCGAGGACCTCGTCGAGCGCCTCGACCTCTACCTGTGGGGCCACGCCATGGTGAGACCGGAACCCGGCGTCATGTGGGGAAACGACCTCGAACTCAGGCAGCTCCGTTGCGGTGCCGTTTCCTTTGCAACCTGCGACGTGTCGGGGCTTCCCCTGTTCGAAGAGGCTGTATTTCACGGCCTTCGCGCGGCGGAAGAGTGTCTCGATCTTCTCGATATCCCCTGCGAGAGCTCCCTGAAAGGATTGACGCGTGCCTGACGAGGCGGTCCCCGGCTCCACCGACCCCGGTGCATCCCGCCTGGGGGTCGCGCTGCTGCTCGCCTCGATTTTCGCCGCGGCGGGCTGCGCGATCATCTACGAGCTCCTCATAGGCACCATCTCCTCCTACTTCCTCGGCGACAGTGTCGAACAGTTTTCTCTTACAATCGGCTTCTTTCTGGCCGCGATGGGGGCAGGCTCTTGGATCTCAAGGCTTTGCAAGCGCGACCTGATTACAAAATTCATATCCATCGAGCTCTGGCTCGGGCTGGCCGGGGGGTGTTCGGTCCCGGCCCTGTACGCGGTTTACTCGTACTCGGGGCAGTACCGCTACTGGATGATCCTCTTCATCCTGGTTATCGGGGGCCTGGTCGGGCTCGAGCTGCCCCTGCTGGCGCGCATCCTTCGTCAGTACGGAACCCTGAGGCAGGTGCTGGCCGACCTGTTGTCTCTCGACTACATCGGGTCGCTGATCGCCGCCCTTCTTTTTCCCTACCTGCTGCTGCCGCTTCTCGGGACCTTCGATACCGCCCTCGTCACCGGGGGGATAAACGTCGGTATCGGGGTGGTGCTGCTGGTCGCCTTCCGGGGTGTGCTGAACGGGGGACGGGTGCGCCTGCTCGCGCTGCAGTCCGTCCTGTTCGGCGCCGTTCTCGGCGGTCTTTTGCTGCGCGCCGAGGCACTGCGCGAGCGCTGGGAAAGCAATCTCTACAGCGACCGCATCGTCTACAGCGCCCAATCACCGTACCAGAGAGTGGTGCTGACGCAGTGGAAGGAGGAGATCAGCCTGTTCCTCGACGGACATCTGCAATTCTCGTCGAGCGACGAGTACCGCTACCACGAAGCCCTCGTCCATCCGGCGATGTCCCTCGCCGGCAGCCGGGACAGGGTGCTGATAATTGGCGGCGGAGACGGCCTTTCGGCGCGCGAAGTGTTGAAGTATCCCGATGTCGTCGCGGTCGATCTCGTCGACATGGACGAGGCGGTGACCGACCTCGCCCGCCGCGACGTGCGCATGACGGACCTCAACCGAAATTCCCTGAACCGCCCCGAGGTCCGCATCCTGAACGAGGATGCCTTCCGGTTCATCCAGCAGGATCTGATCCCCTACGGGGTCATCATCGTCGACCTTCCCGATCCCCGGATCGATTCGCTTGGCAAGCTGTATTCGGTCGAAGGCTACCGGATTCTCCGCCGCCACCTGGCCCGGGGAGGTATGCTGGCGACCCAGGCGACCAGTCCGTATTTCACCAGAAAGACCTTCTGGAGCATCGGAAAATCCCTTGCGGAGGCGGGTTTGCGAGCGGTTCCTTACCGCGTTCCGGTGCCGACGCTGGGGGAATGGGGATTCTTCCTCGCCGCCGGTGCGGCCGCGCCTCCCCTTGCGGAGGCGCCTCTGACGGTGCCTACGCGTTACCTGCGGCCCGAGATGCTGCCGGCGATGACGGTTTTTCCACCGGACATGGCACCGGTGGAGGTAGAGGCGAACCGCCTGGACCGGCCCCTTCTGGCGCAGTACTATAGGGAGGACTGGGGTCGCTGGTAGGGGACGAGAGCCGGTCTCCCCCGAGGTCTCCGCCCGGATCCCTGGGTGAATCCGCATGGTGAGTTTCAAGAAGCTGTGGCGCCGGGAAAAAGAACCCGAGATCGACCCGCTGGTCGATTACACTCTCGACAAGATGAGGATCGGCTTCTTCGTCGACTACGACCTCCTGACCTGGGAGGTGACCGCCATGACATCGTTCGACTACGACGGCCAGGAGACGAGCGAGTGGCAGATTTCCAGCGGGGATCGGGTGCGTTTCCTCGAGCGCGCTTCTGAGGACGGCAAGGTCGAGTGGACGCTGACCCGGCGGATTTCACTTCGCGATGTCGACGGGGACGTCGCCGGGACCATCCTCGACGAAGGGGAACCCCCTGAGCAGGTCCGGTTCGAAGAGGGGGAGTACGCCGCGGTCGAATCCGGATCCGGCACCATGGTGGAGAACGCCGGGCCCTCGGGAGCGTCGCAAGCCCGGGAGTTCGTCAGCTGGAGCTACGAAAGCGAGGCAGGGCGCGTTCTCTACGTCGTCCAGTCCGGGGACCGCGACTTTTCCGCTTACGAAGGTGAGTATGTCGAAGAGTACCAGTTCACCAACATCCTGCCTGCCGGTTAGCCCCGGCCCGGTTGATTCCGGGCCCCGTCGGAGCCGGGGGGCCTGCCTCCTGCTTCGGGTGGCAGCGGCGGCGCTCTGCCTCGCCGGCGCCTTCAGCTGCGGCAGATCAGCCGATCCGGTGGACACCCTTGTCCGCGATCTGGGCCGCTACCCGGAATACTCCCTCATTGTCGACGACCTGCGCGTCGAAGACGGGTTCTTTCCCGACTATTTCATCCGCTTTCGAGTGCTGACCGCGTCCGGCCAGCGGATCGCGGGGCGGGACACCCTCGTGTACGAGCCGAAGACCACGGAGTGGATGGAGGTTCCCGAGGAGACCTTCGCCCGTTACCAGCACTACCTCGGCATGGTGGTGTCGTCGAAATCCCAAGACGGCCGCACCACCGGCGTCCGCCAGGCCCATCCCCCCGCTTACCAGTACGTCGGGAATTCCAGTTACGGATACTGGGGAGGAGGGGGATTCTGGCAGTTTTACGGCCAGTACGCCTTCATGAGCCAGATGCTCGGGGGCTGGAACATCGGGCGGAACGACTACCAGAACTACCGGCGCAACTACGAGCGCGGACGTCCGTACTTCGGCCCCAAGGAAAGGGGACGGCCGGCCTTCGGCACGCGCGGCAGCGTTACGCAGAAAACGCGTCCCGGTTTTTACAATCGCTACCGCCAGCGCGTAAGCTCCGGGGGGCGCGGTTTCGGGACGCGGGCGCGGAGCGCCTCTTTCCGGGGTGGATTCGGCCGGGGAAAATGAACGGCCGCCTGTCAAGTGGTTTTATCCGGAACAACCCGAGGTTCGGCTGACAGCCGGGGAAGGATTCGGTAGGCATGGCAGAACAACTGGGCTTCATGGGCCGCTCCGCGGTCTACGTCCTCGAAGCGTTCGTGTTGATGTGGATCGCCAAGTTCGCCTATACCCGCATCTACAGGCGGGTTTCCCTGAAGGATGAGATCTTCGGGCGTTCGAACAGCGCCCTCGCGGTTTCGACCGCCGGGTACCTGCTCGGGATCGTCATCGCCCTCGGGGGCGTTCTCACGGGGCCATCCGCGGGCTTGCAGGCCGACCTGACCTCCATCGCCCTCTTCGGCCTGCAGACGGTGGTGATGATGCTTGTCGCCAGCTTCATCTGTGAAAAGCTGCTGCTGCATCATTTCGACAACACCAAGGAGATCGTCGAGGACCAGAACCTGGGGACCGCCTTCGTCGAGGCGGGGTTGCATATCGCCAACGGACTGATCCTTCTGTCAATACAGCAGGGGGCGGGTGCCTGGCAGACCGGAATCGCGTTCTGGGCAATCGCCCAGGTCGTTCTGCTGCTGGCGGGATTGCTGTACGAGTGGACCACGTCGCACAGCATCCACGACGAGCTCGAGCGCGACAACGCCGCCGTAGGCCTTGCTTTCGGCGGCGTTCTGGTCGGCATGGGAAACATCGTCAGCATCTCGGTCGGCGGAGACTTCACGGGGTGGGCGGAGAGCCTGAAGTTGTTCGCCGCGGATGTCCTGTTCGGTCTGGTCGCTCTCTACCTCATCAAGAAACTGACCGACCTGCTTCTCGCCCCCGGGGTGAGTCTCGCCGGAGAACAGACCGCAGAGACTCCGAGGATCGGAGCGGGTTTGCTGGAGGCGTTCGGATACGTGGGCGGATCGATGCTCATTGTCTGGGTTTTCTAAACGCCCCCAACCGCCGCTGACCGCATCTGCAGCCACCCCGGACGGGTGGCCCCGTCCCTGAAGTTCCCGGAACAAAGAGACTGCGAGCGCCCAGGTTCGCGGATGATTTCCGCGTACCTCCGGAACTGCATCCGGCGCTAATCGCCGGATCGCCTGCTCAAGCGGCGCTGGATGAAGAAGCCCGGGCCTCCGAAGACCAGGTACGTCGCCGTGGAAATGGCGTGAAGGACGGTGGCGCAGGCCAGGGCCGAGGCCTGCGGAACCGCATACAGCTGTTCGAGGGTTTCGGCGAAGAAGAAATGGTACGATCCGATCCCCCCGGCGGTCGGCAGGACCATTCCGAGCGAGGAGATCGCCGAGACCACGAAGGATGCCATCATCCCCAGCAAGTGGGGGGATTCGTCGAATCCGAAGGCGAGGAAGGCCTGGTAGATCATCAGCAGGTATCCGGCATTCAGCAGCAGCGAAGCGGTCAGGATCTCCGCGTACGCAGACCGGGCGTGCAGGGCCTGAAGGCCATGCACGAAAGTATCGAGAAAACCGGTTACCCGGTCGGCCAACCGGTGCGACAGCCGGCCGAGCAGTGCGTGGACCCGGGCGACCGCACTGTCGCGGTACACCGAAACCGCTACAAGAAGGACCAGGATCGCCATGCAGCCTGCCAGGGACAGCAGGGCGAGCGGCTCCATCCACGGAAACAGCAAGTCGATCTGTTCGCGCAGCAGCAGTATGGTCGCACCGACCAGGAATACCAGCCAGAACATGTCGAGGGTGCGTTCCACGACCACCGTTCCCAGCACGGAGCCGATGCTGACTCCACGTCTCCAGTTGAGGCTCAATGCCCGCAGGGCCTCACCCGACCGGGGTATGACGATGTTTGCGGCGTAGCAGATCAGCAGTGCGAGGCAGGCGTCGAGAAGTGAGACCTCGCGAGTGAACGGACGCATCAGGGCGATCCATCGCCAGGCGCGCAGAGCGATGGTGCAGAGGGTGGTCGCGACGATGACAGCCACCCAGGGCGCCGAGATCAGTTGGATCGACTCCCACAGAGCCCTCGGGTCGATCCCATGGAACGCCCAGTACAGGAACATCCCCATCAAGGCCAGGCTGACGAGGTAGCGGGCAAGCCGATTGAATGAAGCGATCACCAGAATGCGGGCCGCAGTTGTTCTTTCGCAGCGCGACGGAGCGATGACCCGGGCTTATCGCCATCCTGCCGCAGGATGGACGAGAAGGGAGCCCTGGGACTTGCCTGGGCACGGGTCCCCAACGCGGATGCGGAATACGGAGAATGGTTCTTGCGCGGGTGCTTCGGCGCCGATTTCCGCCGCTTCATTGAGGGATCGCAGTTCCGTCCACCTGAACCTTGCGTGCGATCTCCTTCATCCTTTCCCGGCGCGCTTGGCTTCCTTCCGGGTCCCCGATCGATAACCCTGGCGCTTGCGGTAGACTTCGTCAGGGTCGAAGACCTGCTCTTCTTCGACGACCCAAACCTCGTTTTCCTCATCCCAACGGCGGAAATAGCAGGAGTAGTAACCGTATGCGCAGGCTGCAACTTTCTGGCGCACCCTGATTTCGAGGGAGTTGCTGTCGCAGTTGATGCGGATCTCCTCGACCTCCTGCACGTGCCCGGAGTCGACTCCCTTGGGTACGACCTCCCCTCGGGAACGCCGAAACAGATGGACTGTACCTTCCGAAAGGGTCTTCTCGAGGGCCTCGGCGTTCATGTAGCAGAGGACGAGCAGGCGCCCCGATTCGCAGTCGGTTACCGCTGCCGGCACCAGGCCGGCGGAGTCGAACCGGATTTCGTCAACCAGAGACATGACCTTACCCGCAACGGCTTTCAGGATTCGTGCCGGTCTTTCCCCGCTCATCGAGGAGATCGAGGAGCACGGCGGCAGCTTCCAACGGGGTGCAGGATGCCGTGGAGATCACCAGCTCGGGGTTTTCGGGCGGTTCGTACGGATCCGAAACACCGGTGAAGTTCGGGATTTCACCCGCCCTCGCCCTGGCGTACAGCCCCTTCGGGTCTCTCTCCTCGCACAGTTCCACGGGGGTGTCGATGAAGACCTCGAGGAAGTCCCCCTCGCCGAGACTGGCGCGCACATTATCCCGGTCTTCCCGGTACGGGCTCACGAAGCTGCTGAATGTGATGATGCCGGCATCGACGAACAGTTTTCCTACCTCGCCGATGCGGCGGATGTTCTCGGCGCGGTCTGCCGCGGAGAACCCCAGGTTCGAGTTGAGGCCATGGCGGATGTTGTCCCCGTCGAGGACGTAGGCGTGGAAGCCGCGGGCGGCCAGGGCGTGTTCGGCGGTGAAGGCGATCGTGCTCTTTCCGGAGCTGGGAAGTCCGGTGAGCCAGACCAGGACGCCGCTCTGGCCGAGCCGGGCCTCCCGTTGCTGCCTCGCCACGTGGCCCTCGTGCCAGGTGATGTTGGTTGCCTTGATTTCAGCCGCAGTCAATTCATTCCTCCATGGTTGCCGTGGTTCGGGCGGAACATCCGCCGTCGCAAACAGTCGTTTTCAATCTTGAAATTGTAAGGGTTCAACCGATCTGGTGCTGTCAACCTGCTCCAACGGAACCTGACGGAAGCCGCGGAGGTTGCAGGTGTGGCCGGGTAGAGCGGTCCCTGGTGCCGCTCGAAAGACAGGATCAGGCCAATTCGTCCTCTCCGACGTCGCCTACATAGGTTCCGGTCTCGGTGTCGCCGCAACAGAGGCGGGCGATCGTCGACTTTTCGGCGAAGTCGAAGACGTGAAACGGCAGATGATGGTCCCTGGCGAGGATGACCGACTGCTGGTCGACCACGGTGAGATTGTTGCGCAGGATCGTACCGTAGCTCACGCGGCGATACATGCGGGCGGACGGATCTTCGCGCGGGTCGGCGGTGAAGATCCCGCGCGCCCTGTTCTTGGCGAAGAGGAGACCGTCGCAACGGGTTTCGAGAGCTCGCTGCGCCGCGGTGTAATCGGTAGTGACGTAAGGGTTGCCGGTACCGCCGGCGAAAATGACGATGTAGCCCTTTTCGAGGTGGTGGACTGCGCGCAGCCGTATGAACGGTTCGGCGACCGTGTTAACGGGGATTGCGGTCATGACCCGGACTTCGACAGACGAGTTGGAGCGCCCTTTGAGGACGCCTCGCAACATCAGGCTGTTGATGATGGTCCCCATCATGCCGATGTTGTCCGCCTCGGCTCGCTCGATCCCCCACTGGGCGGCGAGGTGGCCGTGGAAGATGTTGCCGCCCCCGATGACGATCGAGATCTGCACCCCCCTTGCGTGCAGGGCGAGAACCTCGTCGGCAATATGCTCCAGGGACTCGGGAGAGAATCCGAACTCCCGCGCTCCCGAAACCGCCCGCCCGCTCAGCTTCAACAAGACCCGTTCGTATTTCATCCGGTTTGCAGTCTCCTGGTTCCCGACTGGTTGTGCTGCAAAAAAAAAAGGCCGCCTACAAAAGGCGGCCTTTGGAGACTTCCCGGGATTTCGGATAGCGGTTCACGAGAGCATCGACTTCCGCGATGAAACGGCTCACCTGGTCGCGGGCTCCCCCGACGAAATCGCGGTTGGCGAGTATCTCTTCTATCTCCCGGGTCGTCAAAGGAATGCGGCCGTCCTCCCCGAGCCGTTCGATCAGCCCGCTGCCGTCGCTTTCGCGGCCGTCCCGGATGCGCAGGGCGGCGTCGACGGCCAGTTCCCTGACCGCCTCGTGGACCTGCTCGCGACCGGCGCCGCGGCGCACCGATTCCATCAACAGGGTGGTGGTCGCCAGGAAGGGCATGTACTTCTCCAGCTCCCGCTGCAGGGCGACCGGGTAGACCCCCATGTCCTCCACCACGTGCAGGGCGGTTTCGAGCATGCCGTCGAAAGCGAAGAAGGAGTCGGGCAAGGCGACGCGGCGCACCACCGAGCAGGAGACGTCCCCTTCGAACCACTGGTCGCCGACCATTCCGGCCGCCATCTGCACGTACCCTGAAAGGACCACCTCCAGTCCATTGATGCGCTCGCTGCTGCGGGTGTTCATCTTGTGCGGCATGGCCGAGGATCCTACCTGACCTTCGGCAAAACCCTCCGTCGCCGTTTCCGCCCCCGCCATCAGTCGCAGCGTGCGCGCCAGGTTTGCCATGCCGCCGCCCAGTTGGTAGAGGCAGCTGATGACGTCGAAGTCGAGGCTGCGCGGGTAGACCTGGCCCACCGCGACCAGCTGGCCCCGGAACCCGAGACAGGTGAGAACCTTCCGCTGCAGCCGCGAAAGCTTTTCGACATCCCCCTCGAACAAGGTCAGTTGATCGAGACCCGTACCGACCGCCCCCTGCAGTCCGCGCAGGGGATAGCGCTCGACCAGTTCCTCGAGCCGGCCGAAGGCGAGCACCATCTCCTGGCCGAACATTGCCAGCCGTTTTCCCATTGTGGTCGGCTGAGCCGCGGCGTGATGGGTTCGGCCGACCACGGAGAGATCCTGCCACTCCCGGCTGCGCCTGCTCAGGCAGTCGAGGAGGTGGACGTACTTGGGCGCGATGAGCTGAAGGCTCTTCAGGACCTGGAACTGTTCGACATTGTCCGTGAGGTCGCGGCTGGTCATTCCCTTGTGGATCTGTTGGTGACCTGCCAGGGCGCAGAATTCCTCGATCTTGGCCTTGACGTCGTGCCTTGTCCCGGCCTCGCGGCGACGGATTGAAGCGAGATCGACCTGCTCCTTGGTGCGCTCGTACGCCTCGATCGCATCGGCGGGAATGTTCAGGCCGAGGTCGCGCTGCGCCTTGAGCACGGCTATCCACAACTCGCGCTCGAGCAGGATCTTGCCGTGCTCCGACCACAGGCGGCGCAACGACCGGCTCGCGTAGCGGGAGGCCAGGACGTTGTCGACGCGGTCCGTCATCGGGCGATCCGGGGGGAGTGGGCTTTAGAGCGAAAAGCAGGGGGGAAGATACGGGAAGCCAGCTCGGCAATCGCGGAAACCATCCGGCTGGAGCCCGGTCCGGAGTGGTTCTACGGAAAGCGGCAACCGTATTTGCAGATAATAACCACTGAAATCGATGATCGCCAGCGCCCGAAAAATCACCCGGGGCTTGTCAGATCAACCCCGAAACATACCAGTACAGAACGTTCAGGGGACACAACACCAGGACGGAGAGAATCGATATCGCCATCATGCAGGAGACGAGCTGCCCCATGGTGAAACGCCCGAACTCGAGGGCTACCATGAAGGGGGCGGACTGGTAGGGCAGGAAAACGAGGGTCGTGGCCATGGCGACGCTCATGGCCGCGGCAACCGGTGAAAGTCCGTGCAGGCTGGCCAGTTCGAGCATGGTGGGTGTCACGACAGCCGCCACGGCTGCGATATCCATCAGGAAATCCAGGGGCAGCACCACCGCCGTTATCGCCAGGTGCTGCTCCGGGGCCGGGAGCGAGTCGATGTCCGCGCGGGACAGCATGAAGTCCAGGGCGAGTCCGGTGAAGCCGCTCTGCTGCAGGATGTTGCCGATTGCGAAAAGTGCCACCAGGTAGAAAAGGAAGGGGAGGTTGGCCTGGCGGATCTGCGCGATACGCAACGGCCCCCACCGTGGAAAAAGGCAGGCAACCACGAGAATCAGCCCTACGTACACCGGGGGCAGGTGGTGGATTGTATCCGTCGCCCACAGCGCCACCCCGGAGAGAAGGATTGCCAGCATGCGGCGCTGGGGAGCGTCCAGGGGTGCAACGGAAACCTGCGGCCCGGTTTCCAGGCTGGAGGGGGGGAGGCGGCGTGCGAACAGCACCCAGACAACTCCGAGGCAGAGGGACGTACGGAGCACGCCGATGACGGGAAACATCCACTGCAGCCACTCCCCCCAGAAAAGAACGCGGCCGGTGACCTCTTCCAGCCTTCCGGCGACCACGAGATTGGGCACCGCTCCCGTGAGGATGCCGCAGCCTCCGTAGTACGTGCTGCAGACCAGCGACAGCAGAACCGTCACTTCGAGAAGGGGATTGCCTTTGCCGCGGCCCCGTTCGACCAGAGCGACGCCGAAGGGCACGAGCAGCAGGACCCGCACGACTCCGGAAGGGATGAGGAGAGCGGCGGCCAGGCCCATGGCGTGGAGTGAGACAAGCATTCGCAACCTGCTGCCTCCCAGCACCCTCCCCGCCCTCGCCGCCAGGGCGCGGTCGAGGCCGGAGAAGCAGAGGGCGAGACTCAGCACCAGGCCGGCGAATACGAGCCAGACCGTGGGATTGGCGAAGGGTTGAAAAGTCTCCTTGAAGGAGAGCAGCCCGGCCAGGGGTATCAGCAGCAGGAGGAGGAGTGATGTCAGCTCGATCCGGATCGGCCGCGCCGTCCACAGGATCACCGCGCAGACAGTCACCCCGAGGGCTCGCTGCGCCGCCGGGGAAAGGAGGTCGAAGGGTGCCGCCAGCCCGATGCCCAGCAGGACCAGCGCGATGATGGATGAGACCACCTTCCCGTTTTGCACGCAGCCGACCGGGAATATGTCCGGGCTATGGGCGCACCACCGAACCGTCGGCGCGCCGGTCCTCGGCGGCGTAAGTCGGACGGGGCCGGTCGAAAAGGGAGGCTGCTTTCTCCTCGTCGACGTCGACTCCGAGTCCGGGGTTGCCGCTGGGATAGAGGTATCCACCTTCCAGCACGGCATGGCCGGGGAACGCCTCGAGCTCCTCTTCGCTGAAGTGGTTCTCCTCCTGAATGCCGAAGCTGGGTGAAGCCATGTCGAGATGCATCGCCGCCGCCTGGTTTACCGGATCGTTGTCCCCTCCTTCCTGCCAGGCGGTCTGAACCCCGAAGAATTCGCACAGCGCCGCGATCTTGCGGCAAGGGGTGATTCCTCCGGCCTTCGACACTCGCACGCGCACGTAGTCTATCAGCCGCTCCGTTATCAGGGGCACGTACTCGTGCGGGTTGACGAAGAGCTCACCCATCGCCTGCGGGGTCGTGCACTGCTCGCGGATCATCCGGAACCAGGCGATCTGCTCCGGCGGCAGCACGTCTTCGAGAAAGAACAGGCGGCAGGGTTCCAGCAGCTTCGACAGCGCCACCGCACTCTGCGGCCTGAGATGTTCGTGTACGTCGTGAGTCAGTTTGGGACCGAACCCGAGCTTCGCCCGGAGGTGTTCGAACATCTTCGGGATCGTTGCCAGGTACTCCTCGTCGTCGAAGACGTGAGAGGCGGGCCAGGCGTTTTTCGGGCGGGCAGCGCGCTCCGACTCGATGAAACCGCCGCCGCCGTACCCGCCCAGCTGGCAGCGGACCACCGGATAGCCTTCTTCGAGGTAGCGCTGGATATCATCGGCGAGGCTCTCGAAATCGTTGCCGCTGGCGTGGGCGTAACACGGGACTGCGGTGCGGCAGCGGCCCCCGAGCAGCTGGTAGACCGGCATGCCGGCTTCCTTCCCCTTGATATCCCACAGTGCCATGTCGATGCCCCCGAGAAGGACATTGAGAATCGAGCTGTTGCGCCAGTAGGCGCTGGTGAAGGTGCTCTGCCAGATATCCTCGATGTCGTCGGCGTCGCGGCCGATCAGACGGGGGGCGACGACTTCCTCCATGGCGGTTACCACCGCGGATGAGTGGTGGTAGTCGTTTGCCGAACCGATTCCCCACAACCCGGGCTGGTCGGTGATCACCTTGACGATGACCCAGTGGCCCCCTGCCCGGCTTCTGATGCAGCGAATCTCCTTGATCTTCGACACTCTACAGGATCCTCCTTGCCGGGAGCCTGGCCCGCCGGTTCAATCCATGCCGACGAACAACAGGCTCAGTTCCGGCACGTACGTGATGACGAAAAGAGCCGCCAGCAGAATCGCGAGAAACGGGAGCGATGCCCGGTAGAGCTTGAGCACGGACTGATCGAAACGGGCGCTGGCGATGAAGAGGTTGATGCCCACCGGGGGAGTCGAGTATCCGATTTCGAGATTGGTCAGAAAAATGATCCCGAGATGAACGGGGTGAACGTCGTAAGCTTTGGCGATCGGAAGGACGAGGGGGACGACGATTACCAGGGCCGCGAACATGTCGATCATGCAACCGACCGCCAGGAGGAAGAGATTCAGCAGGATGAGAAACAGGAAACGACTCGAGATTTCTCCCTGGATGAAGGACAGAAGGCGGGTGGGGATCTCGGCGTCGACGACGTAGTTGGTGTAGGCCAGGGCGGCGGCTAGAAGGATGAGGATACTGCCGACCAGAACCATGGTATCGCGCGCGATGGCAGGCAACCGCCGCACCGGGATTTCCCGATGTACTGCAACTTCGATGATGAAGACGTAGAGCGCGCTCAGGGCAGCCGCTTCGCTCACGGCGATGAAGCCGCCGTAGATGCCGCCGACGACCACGGGAGGCAGAAGGAGCTCCCAGGCGCTGGCGCGAACCGCCCGCAAGGCGCGGACAGCGGAGAACCCCTTGCGCCTGGCCGGGGCAATCCGCATCCCGATCGTGTAGCTGTAGATCGAAAGGGCAAGCACCAGCAGGAGGCCGGGAAGGATTCCGGCGATGAACAACTGGTCTACGGGGGTTTCAGCGACGATGGCGTAGAGAATGAGCGGTATGCTTGGAGGAAACAGCAGGCCCAGGGATCCTGACGTCGTCAGCAGGCCGAGTGAAAACTGCTCCGGATACCGGGCGGCCTTCAGAGCCGGATACAGCAGCCCCCCGAGGGCGACGATGGTCATTCCCGAGGCCCCGGTGAAAGCCGTCAGCAATGCACAAACTGCCAGGGCCATGATCGCCAGACCGCCCGGAAGCCACCCGAGCAGCTCCTCCGAGAGCCGCACCAGACGACGCGCGGCGTCGCTGTGGGAGAGGAGGAAGCCGGTAAAGGCGAACAGGGGTATCGCCGACAGCACCGGGGTGTCGGCGAGTCTGTACATCTCGATGAAGAGAATGGTGAGGTCGAGCTCGCCGGCGGCGAATCCGGCCAGGGCAAGCGCGGCGATGATGACGAACAGGGGGGTGCCGAAGGCGGCGAGCAGGACCGCGGCGAAGGCGGTCACGGCCCCTCATCCAACGGTTTTTTGCCGAGAAGCTTGCTGCACCCCTCTACCCCGAAGCGAAGGGCGAGGATGGCGAAGGTCACGGGAAAGATGAGCTGAAGCACCCAGGTGGGCACGGCGAGGTCCCCGGCGGCGCCAAAGGTCCGTTCGTCGTTGACGAAACGCACGGCCAGGTGGCAGAGAAGGAAGCAGATGCCGCATGAGAACAGCGAACCGATGCCGTCGGCCCACCCCCGCAGGCGGGGAGGCAGGACCCGGAGAACGGCGTCGATGCGCAGGTGCCTGCCATTGCGGGCGGCCACGGCTGCGCCAACGAAACCCGCCCACAGCACCAGGTGGCGGATTGCCGGATCCCCCCACAGGAGAGTCAGCTCGAACAGGTTCCGCAACAGTATTTCACCCACCGCCAGCAGGACGAGGGAGAATGTTAGGAAGGTGAGGACCCCGTCTTCGATACGGTGATGCAAGGGAGCCCGGGGAGCGGACAAAAAGTTCTATTCCTCCGGTTGAACCTCGGCCCGTCGTTGCCGGTACTCACCCAGATATCCATGCACCATCTCGTACGATTCGTCGGAGAAGGCGCGGCCTTTCAGGTCGGGCAATGATTCGGCGACAACCTGCTCGAACGATTCGACCTCCGGTGGGGGAAAGTCGACTGCGACGACACCGTGGTTGGAAATAACTCGCAGGGCCTCCTTGTTTTCCGCCCGGTTGAGGGTCCTCTGTGCGCGGATGTGACGGTCGGAAACCTCGCTGAGAATCTGCTGATGCTCCTCGGAGAGTTTGGCGAAGGCGCGTCGGTCGACGAGGAAGGCGCCGAGCACGTGGTTGATAGGCAGGGTCGAATAGTAACCGACGCGGGTGAACCACTGGAGCACGATCGCTGCCGCCGGAGAGGTGTAGACCACTTCGACCAGGTCGGTTTGCAAACCGAGAAGCACATCGGGAATGGACAGCGGCACGGAGGTGACGCCGATTCTGGCGAACAGGACCTCACTTACCGGTTCACCCTGAAGACGCCAGACTTTCAGCCCCCGGATGTCGTCAACTCCGGCGATCGGCTTCTGGGAGAACAGGTACACGAAACCTATATCGAACCAGCCGAGGAGGACGTAGCCCTGTTCGGCGTACCCGCGGCGATAATACCCTTGAGTTTGGGCAAGGACATGCTCTATCTCGTCGTAATCCTCGAACAGGAACGGCATTTCCAGGGCCAGCACGTCGGGAAAGATCGCCGAAGTGCCGGTTCCCCCGAATCCACCGCCGTGCAGCTGGCCGACCCTGATTTTCCGGATCATCACGTCCTCGTCGCCCTGAACTCCCCCCGGATAGATTTTCAGGCGCACCTTGTTCCCGGTGCGTTCCCGCACCTCGTTGTCGATGTCTCGCAAGGTGTTGACCCAGCCGCTGCCATCCGGCGCCAGGGTGGCGATTTTGAGCGTCTGACCATGGGCGAAGCCCGCCAGTCCGATTGCAGTTGCCACCGCGGCCGCGAAGGTTCTGGACCTGCGTGTGGGGCGGCCGCATGAGCCCGCTCCGAAAACAGATGTCATGTTTGTGGTTTGCACAGCTATTTCCTGGATCGATAATCCGCACAACCCGCCATCCGCCGATTCGGCGAATTGTACCGGAGACAGGGCTGCTGGCCCCTGCGACGTGAAAAAATGTTTGCCTTTCCCGGGTATCTTTCGGCGAAACAGAATCCGGACAGGACTCCGCGTTTCCTCTCGAGCGGGTGCCGACCTAAAAAATATCGTCGGTTTCCAGCAGAAGCCGGCGGGCCTGTCGGTGAGCGGCCTCGTTTTGCAAGGTCAGCTCTGGGGCCGAGTCGGCCGGAATGGCGAGGGCGCGTTCCAGCAGGGAGACGTAGAGTTCCCGGTCGAATTGCTGCACGGCGTAGAACCTGGCCATCTGGACCAATACAATGGCGGACTGCTCCTCAGTCAATTCCAGGGCACGCTCGAAATGGAATCGGGCCTGTTCCGGCTGCCCGCCCAGCATCGGCGGCAGGGCGGCGTAGTAGATGCCGAGAAAGATGTGGGCGCTGCCGCCCTGGTAGGTCTCGTCCTGTTCCAGCACCCACTCCATCAACAGTATGACGCGCGGGAGACCGGCGAGTGCCGCCATCGATCCGGTGTTCAGGCTGATCCATGCTCCCCAGGCGCTCGCCGCCCAGAAGACAGCCTCGAGGTCCTTCTTTTCCAGGACTTGGGTGATGGAGGTGAATTCCGGGTACGGCGAATCCAGGAGCGCCGCGGCGCGGTCGTTCCGCACCATGGCACGGCGACCGTGATCCATGCCGCGGCGGTAGACCCGGCGCGCGCGCTCCGGATCTTCCGCTTCGACGAGAACACCATAGCTGGTATATCCCTTGGCAGCCTCGGTCCGGAGTCCGGGATTGTCGGGGTCGTCTTCAATCATTCCCTCGAGCAGCAACAGAAACGTCGGAACGGCCTGCGAAACGAGCGTGACGTCATCGTGTTTCGCCGTGGCGGCAGCGACATCGGCCATCAGGGATTCGGCGAGGCGGCTGCGGGCGTAACCGCACCCGGACGCCCCCAGCCCCGCCATTACAATTAAATAGACGAGAATCCGGCTGCCGCGGAGCGCGGGGTTCTGTGAGCTACCTGGCACACCAGCCCCCGTCGACCACGAGCAGGTGCCCGTGTATGTAATCCCCGGCCGAAGAAGAAAGTAGAACCGCGGCCCCTTTGAGATCATCCGGGTCGCCCCACCGGGCGGCGGGAATGCGCTCGAGAATCGCCTGCGAGCGGGAGCTGTCCGCGCGCAGGGCATCGGTGTTCCGGGTTACCATGTAACCGGGAGCAATGGCGTTTACGTTGACCCCGTGCGGGGCCCATTCATTGGCGAGGGCCTTGGTCAGCTGCGCGATGGCCCCTTTGCTGGCCGCGTACCCGGGAACGAGAATCCCACCGGAAAAGCTGAGAACCGAGGCGGTCGAGATGATCTTCCCGCCGCCCTGCTGCAGCATCACCTTTCCCGCTTCCTGGCTGCCGAACCAGACGGCGTCGAGATTGACGCGCAGAACCTGGTCCCAGGCCTCTTCCGGGTGTTCGGCGGCGGCATCCCTGTGGATGATTCCGGCGTTGTTTATCAGTATGTCCAGCCGGTTCTGCCAGCGGTGGGAAGCGGATACGGCTTCCCGCAGCTGGCCCCGGTCCCCGACGTCACATTCCAGGGCGAGAAACCGGCGCCCGCAGGCTGTGACCGCCTTCTCGACCTCCGCAAGATTCCCCCGTTCGCGGCTGATTCCGACGATATCGCCTCCCGCTTCCGCCAGCCCCTCTGCCATGGCCTTTCCAAGTCCGAAACTTGCCCCCGTCACCATTGCCACGGAGCCGTCTATACGGAATCGATCCAGCACCGATTTCATTCTGCCTCCATCAGGTCTCGCCGGGGTTACCCGGGTCGCGGAGTCTGAAAAGGAGATCCTCCGCGAACCTCCAGGGATCCTCGGCCTCCTCGCAATCTTTGAGCAACTCCAAGGATTGGCGCAGATCATTTCCTGTCAAGCGGTACAGTTCCGCAAAGATTTCCTGGCCGCTGTGGTAGCGTCGGTAGGATAACAGGCGGGCGTTGTTCAGCTCCCAGTCGAGAAATCCCCGATACCGCGACGGATCGGAAAACTCCTGGAGCTTCGCTTCGAATCGCCGCTGCCAGGCGCCGAAGAGTTCGACCCGGAGGCGAAGGACCTGTTCCCGTGGCAGCTGCTGGTTGTAGAGACTGTCGAGGTCGGCCACCACTTGGTGCATGAAGAGTCGGAACAGTTCCACGTCCGCGCGGCGGGCCCGAGCCCTGGCAACCGCTTGGCTGTCGACTCCGTAGCGCTGCTCAAGGAAGCGCAGCGAGCCGACGTTTCCGACGAAGGTCGCCAGGCTTTCGTTGAATTCCGTGTGATCTGGAACGTAAAGCGCAGAGTGGGTGAGTTCGTGGATGATAAGGTCCGCCAGGGCATCCTCGGGGTACTGCAGCATGGTGCTGAGCACCGGGTCGGAAAAAAAACCGAGTGTGCTGTATGCGGCTACCGGACGGGCAATGGCGTCGTACCCGCGTGCCTGGAGGGAATCCCGTTCCGCGATCGCCAGCTCGCGGTGGAAGAAACCCTTGTAGGGAACCGACCCCGCGATGGGGAAACGCCACTGGTATGGGTCGAAGCGGTCAGGTGGCGAGGCGCTTGCATTCCAGAGCACCGGGCGGCCTTCGGTGTCGACAAAGCAACTATAGTTGTCGGAAACAGTCAGCCCGATGACCTCGAAGGCGTATGCCTTTACGTCTGAAACGAACCCGAGCCTTCGGGCTGCGTCTTCGCTGACAGATTCCTCGAGGACCAGCTCCTGGATCGGCCGGCAGTTGACAATCAGCCTCAGCTGGCCTTTTGCCAGATGCCAGAAGTAGGGGAGGTCCCCGATCCGAAAGCCGCAGCCGGATGTGGCCCCGAGAAGGAGTACCGCCACGATGGTGCCCGCCAGTTCGAACCGGCGCATGATAGCCTGGCTACCCCTTCGGGCAAACCCGGGTGGTTTGGGAGTTGCGGAACTGATGGGAAAGGAGGGGAGAGAGCAACCTGGTGTTCGTCCACCCAGGCCTGCCGCCGCCCCGGTCTTGAGACAGGAACCCGGCGTCATGGGGCTTCGATCGTCCGCTTCTGACCGGATTTGGCCGCAGCCGGTTGCGGATCGATCAGCAAGGCGTTGTCGAACTGCTCAATGGCAAGCCGGGGTTCTCCCAAGGTAACCGGCAGGTCTCCGAGGCCGGGGTAAGCATCGAGAGGGTTGATGTTGAGGTAAATTGCCCTTCCATACGCCCCCCGCGCCCCCCGCGCTTCGAAAGAAGCTCGATTCGTTCCGAAGGACCGGGTGGGGAGTCGGGGATCCCGTTACAGCAGATCAGAGCTGTCGCAGAAAGCGGGGGTATGAAACGGGTGAGATTCAGGTCGTGAAAGCGAGGCAGGTGGAGGCAGGAGGCGCTCTTTATTCAACGCCCTGTGGCGTTGCGTTGGCAAGCCAGTGCCCCGTCGCAGAAATATCTCGACATTGGGACGCCGATCCATCCCGGCTCACGGCGTTGCCTTCGCTCGCCGTACACCCTCGGTACGACTCGCTCAGGCGCCTTGTGAGCCGGGCGCCTCGGCATCCCAATTTTGTCAATCTATCTCTGCGACGGGACACTAGGGCGACGAAAGGATTCTTTGGCCGTCGAATATCGTGTTTCCCTCAGTGTCGAGAACCTTGCCGTCGTCGGTGAACTCGTACTTCATGGACTGACCAAGGGTGAGATGCCGCTGAACCTCGTCGAGATCGCGGTCGTATTTCTCGATCAGTTTCTCGATCGGGCCTTCGAAACTGGTGGCCTTCCACTTGGGACGGTCCTTGTCGCGTTCCTTGCGCTCGTCGGAAGTCATGATCGGGAGGCGTTCCGCTGCCGGAGCGAAACGACCGGCGACCTCCTGCTGGCGTCTGTACTTTTCGTGGCGTTTCTCGGATTCGCTGAGCATCTCTTCGGGAACCTGGCTCAAACCGTCCGGTATGCCGGCACCTGATTCGCGACGCAGCTCGTTCAGGCGACTCGTGGCGTCATTCGCTTCCTGCTCGATGCGCCGCTCCCGTTCCGCCTCGAGGTTGGGATCGGTACCGATTTTGCGTAGAACGGAGCGGGCAGCACGGTTCATTCTGAGCCTCCCGGGCGGGCTTTGAAGTTGTCGAAAAATGCGCAGATGATCGAGAGACTGACCATCCTTATGCTGTTCAATAATATAAGGTTAGCGCCATCTAGGCGAAAATGGCCCCGGTTGGCGCACCTCGTTCGGTGTCCTTATCTTTCCGCCGCTTCGCGCAAGTAAATGAGGTTTCGGCGCGACGATTTGGCCCCCAAAACCCCCCTTGTTCCGGGGATTCACCCTGGGCTGGATTCGCGGGTGTGACAAGGGGGCGAAGGTGTTTCAGGCCATCGGCATCCCCGCCGGTCAACTTTGAGGCGAGCCGCAAAGTTCCCGAATTCCAGGCAATCGGTACGAATTAACGGAATGTGAGGAGGAAGAGTACTCTGCAATGGGCTTCCTGAATGGTTTGTTTTCCAACGATATCGGAATCGATCTCGGCACCGCCAACACTCTGATTTTCGTCAAGGGGGAGGGCATAGTGTTGAACGAGCCGAGCATCGTGGCACGACACATCATAACGAAGAAGACCATTGCCGTCGGGGCTGAAGCCAAGGAGATGATGGGCCGTGAGAATTCCGAAATCGAGACCATACGGCCCCTGAAGGACGGCGTCATCGCCGATTTCGAGGTCACCGAAGAGATGATTCGGCATTTTATTCGGAAGGTGCAGCGCAACAAGCTCTTCCTGAGGCCCAGGATGATCGTCTCCGTTCCCTCCGGGGCTACCCAGGTGGAAAAGCGGGCGGTGCGGAATTCCTGCGAGAGAGTGGGGGCACGGGATGTCTACCTGGTCTCTGAACCGATGGCGGCCGCCATCGGAATCGGTCTTCCGGTAGAGCAGGCGGTCGGCTCGATGGTGATCGACATCGGTGGAGGTACTACGGAGATCGCTGTCATCGCCCTCTCCGGGATGGTGACTTCGGAATCGATACGCGTTGCAGGTGACGAGATGGACCTCGCAATCATCGAGTGGATGCGCAAGAAGTACAACCTGCTGATTGGTCCCCGAAACGCGGAGCAAGTGAAATTCGAGGTCGGCTCCGCGATTCCACTGGACCCCGAAGAGGAGGCGCTGGTACGCGGTAGAGATCTTGTCGCAGCGATTCCGAAGACCCTTACCATAGACTCCCGAGAAATACGCGAGGCCCTGAGTGAACCTGTCGACCAGATCATTGCCGGCGTGCGCCGAGCCCTGGAGAGGACCCCTCCCGAATTGGCGGCTGATATCCTCGACCGGGGCATGGTCCTGAGCGGTGGTGGTGGAAAGCTGCGGGGATTGCGTGAATGTCTGATCGACGCGACCAGCCTGCCTACTTACCTCGACACGGAAGATCCCCTGTCTGCCGTAGTCCGCGGTAATGCGCGCGTCCTCGATGAGTTCGACCGCTACCAGAAGGTCCTTTTCTGAGGCTGTTGATTACCTGATTCCGCGTCTCTCTCAGGCTTTTCTGCTGCTTGTGGGAGGGCTGCATGCCCCCAAAAAGGGGCTTGCCATCCTTCTCTCGGTAGTTCTGTCCTTGACGATGATGGGACTTCCGGAAGTATACCAGGATCAAATTTCCGGCTACTTCCGGTCCGCAATCCTGAATTCGGGGCAGTGGCTGTCCTCCCGGATAGTCAGGTATTCGCGAAGCGAGATAAAGTCCCGGTACTTGCTTTCCGAAAACGTCCGTCTGTCCCTGGAAATAATGCAGCTGCGAGAGGCGGTCGAAGAGAATCGCCGGCTTCGCCTGGAGCTTGAGTTCACACAACGACGGCCATTCAGCAACCTGATTCCGGCCGAGGTCATCGGGCGCGACCCTGACCAGTTGTACGACACCATCGTCGTCAACGCCGGAACCAGGGCAGGAATTCAGACGGAACAGCCGGTGGTGACCGCAGCTGGTCTGGTAGGGCATGTAATTCACGCAGACGCGAATGCCTCTACAGTTCAGCTGATCATGCGTTCCAGAGTCAGCGCTGTGGTACAGCAAGGCCGTGCTCATGGGGTAGTTTCGTGGGTTCCCGGAGGCAGGTTTCAGCTTCGATACGTCGATGCAAGCAGTATGATCGAGCCCGGAGACCGCGTCGTTACGTCCGGTCTTGGGGGTCGATATCCCAAGGGCATTACCGTCGGGTATGTCACCGAGGTCAAGGAGCAGCGGAAGGACCCTTTATTCAAAGCCGTATTCCTGCAGTCGGAGGTTGACTTCTGGGACCTGGAAGAGGTTTTCGTCATGGGTGACACCGTTCGGTAACTCTTCAACGGTTTTACCCGTATGAAAAACCTGGCTCCAAAAGGGCGGGGGTTCCCGGAAAACGAATCGCCGTAAGCGTCTGGACCTGAGCACGATAGCGGGATTCTATGGTCTCCTTCATTCCCTTGACATCCCCTGGGGGTTTGGTTATTATCGAGATCCGTTCCGAATTGGGATCCGGTTCAGTCGGTGGAATTCTGAATCGATTCGGAAACACCATATGTCTGTTTTTTCTCTTGAGCATTGCGTCAATGAAGGGGCTGCCTAACCTTCGGGCCACGCTTGACAAAGGGAGGAGCGGTCTTGACCAAGGCTGACATCGTTCGGCAGATCGCCCATGCCACGGGCTTGACGAAAACCGACACGGCAGCAGTGGTCGATGGCTTTATCGAATCCGTGGTCGATGCCCTGCAGAACGGCGATCACATAGAAATCAGAGGATTCGGAACATTCAAAGCCATCAGTAGAGCGCCGCGAACAGGGCGCAATCCTCGTACCGGTTCTGAGGTCAAGATATCGAGACGTCGAGCGCCGGTTTTCAAACCATCAAAGGAACTGAGGGGCCGGGTTGAACATAGCGGTTCCCCGACAGGAGCAAAGAAAGATGCCGTGTGGGAGGAAGAGAAAGCGGCATAAGATCAACACACACAAACGCAAGAAGCGTTTGCGCAAAAACCGACACAAGAAGCGCGCTCTGTAAGCGCAGTGGTCCCTATGACGGGGATCCGGCCGCAGATTCGAGCTATTAGCTCAGCTGGATAGAGCGCTAGCCTCCGGAGCTAGAGGTCACAGGTTCGAATCCTGTATAGCTCGCCATTTTTCTCGTTTCGTGAGGTAGACAGGTCGTCGGGGTGTGGCGCAGCCCGGAAGCGCACCTCCTTGGGGTGGAGGTGGTCGCAGGTTCAAATCCTGTCACCCCGACCATCTTTCCACAAATGGGTCATGGGTCATCTCCCTGGACAGGGAGCTAGTGGCTCGTGGCCCATTTACTATTCAGGTGTCCCCACATGGTCGGCTTCGGGGTGTAGCGCAGTCCGGTTAGCGCACCTGCTTCGGGAGCAGGGGGTCGGCGGTTCGAATCCGCCCACCCCGACCATCCAAACTCCTGTGATCAGAGATTGATTGCAGGAGTTTTTTTGGTTCAATCCTTCCTGCCGGGGGTCCTGAGTATTGAATTGTGGCATCGACGGGAAATTGACCGACCCACGTAGAAAAAAGGATACTGTCGTAATTGTCGGACCAACGGCAGTGGGAAAGTCAGCCCTTGGACTCAGGTTGGCGCGATATTTCCATGGCGAGATCATCTCTGCCGACAGCCGTCAGATCTATCGCTTCATGGATATCGGCACTGCCAAGCCGACCCGTGAAGACCGGGAGGAGATCGTCCACCACTTCATCGACATTTGCGATCCCGACGAATACTACAGCGCAGGCCGATTCGCGCGTGAGGCCCGTTCCCTGATTTCCGAACTTCAGTGCCGGGGGGTAATGCCGGTGTTTATCGGGGGGGCGGGCCTGTACCTGTCTGCCCTCCTCGACGGACTGTTCGAGGCGGACAGCCCCAATCTCGATCTCAGGCGTGCCCTGATCAGCAGGTTGCAAGACGAAGGCCTGGCAAGTCTTCATAACGAGCTCGCCAGACTCGATCCGATCGCTTACGCCAGAATATCCCCAAACGATGAGCCCCGCATTCTTCGCGCCCTGGAGATCGCCCTGGGAACCCCGGCAAATCGGTCACAGCATTTTCGCTCGCATTCCCGGACCGGGCTTGAAGATACACCGATCATGTTCGGTTTGTGGCGCGATCGCGGAGCCTTGTACCGGCGCGTGAATGACCGCGTCGATGCCATGATGGCAGAGGGGTGGGTGCTTGAGACCGCCAAGCTGCTTGAAATGGGGTTCACCAGGTCCAGCGCAGGTCTCGGTTCGCTTGGGTACGAGGAACTTGCCCGTCATATCGAGAACGGAACCGACTTGGCGAGGGAGGTCGAGGCGATCAAACGGCGTTCGCGCAGATACGCGAAGCGTCAAATCACCTGGTTCAGAAAGGACCGCCGCCTGCGCTGGCTCGATCTCGACAACCTTGGGGAACGGGGGGCGTTGGAGCGAATTGCAGCCCAGGTGAACTGCGTCGGGGCCGCTGCTGAACTGGAACCTGGACACACCGGTTTCCAGGATGAACAGACATTGACACAGAGTTTCGATCCATTATCTTAACTTGTTAAACAACAAATAGTTGGCTTCAATTGGCACCTACCCGAAGGCGTTCTCGACGAAGGCAGGAGACCCGGGAGGAACAGCCTCTTCTGGAGCGGGAGTAGTTCAGGGGTAGAACGCAAGCTTCCCAAGCTTGATGTCGCGGGTTCGATTCCCGTCTCCCGCTCCATTTCTTTTCCCGCTGCACCCTTCGTCCGAGCAAACGATCCCCCGGCAACTTCCCTGATGCAACCGGCTGAGAGAGCGGTCCATTTCGGGAGGTTTTCGGGGCTGGCCGGAAAAGCCTCTCGTCGCTGCAACTGGAAGCCCGCCCCCTTGATCTACCCTAAACTGCCCAGAATTTACCGGCCGATACACCGGCGCCCCCAGGTTTGTTCGTGACCCGGGGGAGGTAACGGAAGCCAGAGCCATGATTTCAGTCAGGGATATCGAAGGAAGTTCGCTGGCAGCGCGGGCAGGTTTCCGGCGTGGGGACCGGATTCTGGCGGTAAATGGCGAAGAAATTCGCGATCTCATCGATTTTCAGGTTCACAGCGCGGATTCCCAGCTCCTGTTCGAAGTAGAACGGGAAGGAGAGATCTATGCCGTCGAGATCGACAGGGTGCATGGCGAGAATATGGGGATCCACTTCGAGGAGATGCGGCTGAGGCGCTGCAACAACAAATGCGTCTTCTGTTTCCTGCATCAGATGCCGAAGGGTTTGCGGCGAAGCCTCTACTTTGAGGACGACGACTATCGATTGTCTTTCCTGCACGGATCGTACGTCACCCTTACCAACATGAGGGAAAAGGATCTCCAGCGTATCATCGAGCAGAGACTCTCGCCCCAGTTCATCTCCGTTCACGCGACTGATCCATCGCTTCGCCAGCAAATGTTAGGCCGCAGGCAACCGACCGTCCCGATACTTGACAGGATTCGCCTGCTCGCAGGGCACCGAATCGAGATGCATGCACAGGTCGTGATCTGTCCCGGGATTAACGACGGTTCGCACCTGGAGCGCACGGTCCGCGACTTGGCCGAATTCTATCCGGATGTTCGCTCCCTGGCCCTTGTCCCGGTTGGGCTTACCCGTTTCCGATCACACTTGCCGAGTCTGCGGTCTGTTACTCCGGAACTTGCCGTGGATTACCTCGAGGCTGCGGAGAGTTGGGGGTCGAGGTTCGTCGAGGAACTCGGAGAACGCTTCATCTATGCTGCCGATGAGTTTTTTCTACTTGCTGGACGTCCACCACCGCAGGCAGGCGACTATGACAGTTTCCCCCAGATCGAAAACGGGATTGGAATGGTGAGAACGTTTCTGGACCGTTGGGAACGGGGAAAACGGAATCTTGGCGGCCTTGCAAACCTGAGTGCGGGGCGGGGGACTTCGGTGCGGATGGCTTTGGTGACAGGAACTTTGGCAGCGAGGTTCCTCGCTCCCGTGGTCGATGAACTGAGGGAACTCGCACTACCCAAGGCCGCTCTTGTCCCTGTCGAAAATGATTTCTTCGGGACCGGAATCACCGTTTCCGGCCTTCTGACGGGTAAGGATATCATTGCCGCATTGAAGGGAAGTCCGCATGACCTGGCTGTACTGCCTCCCAATTGTATCAACGGAGATGGCCTGACAATCGACGAAATGACCGTTGCTGATCTGCAGACCGCCGCAGGGATCCCCATTTCGGTCGGAGAGTACGACCTTGCTCGCGGACTCGGAAACCTTCTCGGAGAGGGTGGTATTCGGGCGTCGGTGCGTTCCCGCGGCGACGGCAGGCAGCTGTCCGAACTCGGCTTTTTCGTCGGATCGGGAAATGGGGGTGAAACTGAACCACGGTGAACCGAAAGCCGACTGGATGGGAGTTACCGGCTGGATTGTTGCGGCCGCTTGTGGCTATCGTCGGCCGTCCAAATGTCGGCAAGTCGACGCTGTTTAACCGGCTTGCAGGTCGGCGGCAGGCAATTACCGACGATCACCCCGGAATTACAAGGGATTGCATCGCCGTTGAGGCAGAGTGGAATGGTTGCCGTTTTACCCTGATGGATACTGGCGGATTCGTTCCCTTTTCCAGGGATGCAATCGAATCGGCGGTACGAGTGCAGACAGAGCGCGCCGTGGAGCAGGCGGATATCGTCATGCTCGTGTGCGACGCCGCTGCCGGTGCCACTGCCACTGACTGCGAAGTCGCCGAGGTGCTGCGACGAAGCGGTGCGGAGTCGCTGGTGGTCGTGAACAAACTCGATCACCCAGGGCAGGAAGATTCGCTGTTGGGGGATTTTTTCCGCCTGGGGTTGGGGGCACCGATTCCCGTGTCGGCGGCATCCGGGCGACTGTCGGGAGACCTTCTTGATTCTCTTACCGCCCGGTTCGAAGCCCGGGGAACTCCGGCCGATGCCGGGGATGATGAGCATGCGATTCGGGTGGTGCTTGCCGGCAGGCCTAACGTCGGGAAGTCCACCCTGATGAACCGACTCGCCGGGTCTCGGGTCTCCATCGTCCACGACCGGCCCGGTACCACCCGCGACACCACCGAAATCCGCATCGAGTGGGAGGGACGCCGGTTCCTGCTGATGGACACGGCCGGGGTGCGCAGGCGGCGTCGGATCGATGACCCGGTGGAGTACTATTGTTCGCTGCGCGCGACACGTGCGATTGAGCAGGCGGATGTCACCCTGGCGATGATCGACGCGGTCGAGGGAGTCACGACGCAGGACGCCAGGACCATGTCCAAGATCTTGGAGTCTGGAAGCGGAATGGTCGTTGCCGTCAACAAATGGGATGCCATCGAATTCCCCAAGGACGCCGGGCAGTTCGCCAACGGCATTCGAGGACAATACCCTTTCCTCCGGGATTTTCCATTTGTAGTTCTTTCCGCCTTGACAGGGAGCCGGGTCTCGAGATGTTTGGAAACTGCAGCTGCAGTTTTCGACAGCCGGCGACGTCGAGTGCCAACAGCACGTCTGAACAGGCATTTACGGCGGGTCGCGAATAGCGCTGCCCGTGGAAGTGGACGTTCGGTAAATATCCTGTATGCAACACAACAGTCGGTATCGCCACCTTCCTTTATCGTTTTTGCAGATCATCCCGAATTGGTGTCTGATTCCTACTCTCGCTATCTGGAAAACAGCCTTCGGGAAGCCTTTGATTTTGAGGGTTCCCCGGTGAGAATCTTCTGGCGAAGCCGACACCGCAAGGGCAACCCGGCAGGATAGGAGTTTTTCGAACAGGTGTCCCCATTCGGCTCATCCGGATCAAGACGCGCCCTGGATAGGAAGCTCTATTACAGCATTGGGGAAGTTGCAGAGATTACCAAATTGCCGCAGTACACCTTGCGCGCTTGGGAAAAGGAATTTCCCTGTCTGAGGCCCCGCCGGGTGCGCGGGAAAAACCGCGCCTACCGCGAGCGCGACATAGGCATCATCCTCCTCATAAAGCGTCTGTTGCACCACGATCGCTATTCGACTCGCGGTGCACGGCAGAAACTGAAGAACGAGCCCGAGCTCGTCCGCAGCGCGGGGGAGTCGGGCACGGAATTCCGCCATGCCGGGGGTGGGATGGCGACGTCGCCCACACCTGAGGCCCCTGCAGGCCTGCCGCCCGCAAGGGCTCCAGCCAGGGCGGGCTCGGACTCGGGCGGGGGCCGCAACAGCCACACTGACCGTCGACAGCTTTTCCAGTTCCTGTCGGAATTGCGGACTGAGCTTGAGAGCCTCCTGAAGTTTCTCTCCTGACCGAATTGCTGCCCCGCAGGAACACGCGTGGCCTATTTCTGCTAATCAATTGAACCAGAGGGCGTTAGAGAAACAATCTGCGAATCTGTATTATTCCATCTTGCATAACTCCTACGAATGACTCTATCTTTAGAAGTCTATATCTGACTCTGAGTACAGGGTTCCATGGCATTGGCGTATTCCCGCTGACAGCACGTGAATAAATGAGCCGGATAACCGATACCCCGGAGACCTGCACGGACCGCCATCGTGAATTCGATGCTCATCCAGAGGCTTTGCGGCAACTCCTGGTTGACCTTGTCGAGCCTGTCCTCTCTGATTATGAGGTATCGCTTGTGGATGTCGAGGTTATGGGAAAGAGAAATTCCCGCTCCATCCGACTTCTGATCCACAAAGATCCTGGAATCACCCTTGACCTGTGTGAGTCGATCTCCCGGGAAGTTGGGGACCTGCTCGATGTCGAAGACCCGGTTTCAGGTCGCTACCGTCTCGAGGTCACGTCTCCCGGCCTTGACCGGCCTCTCGTCACCGACAGCGACTTCGCGCGCGCCTTGTCAAAACACCTGAAGGTCCTGCTCAATTCGGGGCGCTCTGTTTCCGGGCGGCTCGCCGACTGGGACAACGACGCGATCGAGTTGCAGGTTGAAGAGGTGGTGGATCGCATCCATCGCTCGGAAATAGTGAAGGCGACGATTCAAGTGGAAATGTGAAATGCAGGGTTGGCCTGATTGACAGATTCGGGTTTGCCCCGGTTTCTCAAAGCAGCTTGCTATTGAACGCGCAATGAATTGGAAACCGCCATTCTCTGGAGACAGATGAACAACATCAACATAGTCGAAGCGCTCAGTCAGATAGCCAGGGAGAAGAACGTGGATCGTCGGCTGGTAATCGAGACTTTGACCGACGCTCTGGTATCAGCAGCAAAGAAGCGGTTTGAAAATGCCGACAACTTCGAGGTCCAGCTCAATGCCGATACTGGACATATGGCAGTCCTGGCTCGCAAGACCGTGGTCGAAGAGGTCAACGAGCCCGAACTTGAAATCGACTTGGAGGATGCGCGTCAGATCGACAAGCAGGCGCAGCTGGGATCGGTCGTCTTCGAGGAGTTGAACCTTGCCGATTTCGGTCGAAATGCGATTCAGGCAGCCAAGCAGATTCTGATCCAGCGGGTTCGGGAGGCGGAGCGCGACAGGATTTACGACGAATTCAGCGGCAGACTGACTCAGATAGAATCGGGGATCGTTCAGCAGATCAGCCACGGGGACATCATCATGAACCTCGGGCGGGCGGAAGCCGCGATTCCTTTGAAAGAGCAGATCCGGCGCGAGAGATACCGCCAGGGGGACAGCGTTCGCGGATACATCTACGAAGTTCTGAAGTCCAGCCGCGGCCCTCAGGTGCTGCTTTCTCGCACCCACCCCGAGTTCCTGCGCAAGCTGTTTTCCATCGAGGTGCCCGAAATCGCGGAAGGTATCGTGAAGATACACGCCGTCGCCAGGGAGCCTGGCGAAAGGGCGAAAATCGCAGTGAGTTCCAACGACGAGAGAGTCGATCCTGTCGGCGCATGTGTCGGAGTGAAGGGATCCCGGGTACAGGCGATCGTCAGAGAACTCAGCGGTGAGCGGATCGACATCGTGCCCTGGATCGACGAACCTCAGATTTTTATATCCCGCGCACTCAGTCCTGCTGCGACATCCCGTGTCATCGTCGACGAAAGGCGCAAACGGGCTTCTGTAATCGTCGAGTCGGACCAGCTTTCCCTGGCGATTGGCAGATCGGGCCAGAATTCCCGCCTCGCCGTGCAGCTTACAGGGTGGGGTCTCGATATCCTCACGGAAGAAGAGTACCAGGTCCGACGGCAACGGATCGATGAGAGCCAGCAGGAGCTGCGGAAGCTGGAGGGAGTCAGCGAACTGATTGCCATCAGTCTGGCCAGTTCGGGGTTCATCTCGATCCGGGCGATCGCGGAGGTCGAGGTCAAACTTCTGCAGACCGTGCCCGGTCTCGAAGATGAAGATGGAGTTCTTGCTGCCAGGCTCAAGGCAAAGGCAGAAGAATACGTGAGCGCGGCGGGGGCGCGTGGGGAAGAGTTGCGACCTGCGACGATCCAGGAGCTTGAAGCGATGGAGGCTTCGGCTGCCAGGGAAGAAACCGCCGAGGCCGCTGAAGGGGCGAAGTTGCGGGATATCCCCGCAGTCAGTGCGGAAACCGAAGTTGCAAGCGTGCCCGCCACCACCGCCGGGAGCCATGCGGGGTCAGGAGTTTCAGAAACAGACGCGTTTCCCGCCGCCGGCGAACCAGGCAATGCCGCCAGTAGCGATGAATCTGCCGTTGCAAACGAGGAAGTAAACCAACGAAGCGAGTGAATAACGGGCGGATCTCCTTTTGGAAAAACGCAGGGTTTACCAGGTAGCAAAGGAAATCAAGCTTTCGAGTGACGCGCTTATCTCGATGCTCAAGTCGCTCGGTCACGAGGTCAGAAGTCATATGAGCGTGGTGACGCCCGAGATGACCGAGGCGATCACCAGGAAGATCGAAGAAGAGAAAACGGCCTCGAAGGAGGAGGTACAGCGACAGAAGGAGAAAGAGCAGTCTCGACGACGACAGGAGCGCCAGGCCCGGGCAGGCCGGACGCGAAGCGATGCTCCCGCACCGGGAGATCGTGGAGCCGGCCAGCGCGTCCGCGAGATAATCGGGAGACAACGGGCCCCGGGAATAACTCCCCTGCCGACAAAGGAAGAAGGTGATCGAAGACGCTCCAAACGTCGTGGCAAACGCGGGGACAGCTCAGAGCGCCGGGAGCCGGCAGGCAAACCTGGGGACGTCGCCCCCGACACCGCGTCCGACCTCAGCGGTCGTTGGCGAGGCGGAGGAAGGCCGAGGCGCCGGCGGCAGACCGATACCCAGTCGGTTCAGGACAACGTCCGTAAAACCCTGAGCGAGATCGCAGAAGGCCGGACCAGGCGCCGCTACGACCGCGGGGGCGGCGAGGAGGGGGAAGAGGGAGCGGGAGGTGGAGCACACCAGATCAGGGTCAGGGAATTCTCCACTGTCGGAGAGTTGGCCGATCAGATGGAGGTGCGTTCCGCCGAGGTGATCGCCACCTGTCTGCAGCTCGGGGTCGTCGTCACGATCAACCAGCGCCTCGACATGGACACGATCGTGACCGTGGCGGACGAATTCGGTTTTGAAGCGAGGCCGATGGAAGAGGAGGAGGAAGAGGAACTGCAGGAGGATCTCGGACTCGAAGAGGAAGTGACGGGCGAGCTTGAACCGCGATCGCCGGTTGTCACCGTAATGGGTCACGTAGATCACGGAAAAACTTCGCTGCTGGATTTTCTGCGCAAAACCGATGTGGTCGAGGGTGAATCCGGGGGAATTACTCAACATATCGGAGCCTACGCAGTTCCCGCTCCCAATGGCGAGGCAATAACCTTCCTCGATACTCCGGGACACGCCGCCTTCACCGCCATGCGCGCCCGGGGTGCGCGGGTCACCGACCTGGTAATCCTTGTCGTTGCCGCCGATGACGACGTCATGCCCCAGACGGTCGAGGCTATCGACCATGCCAAGGCGGCACAGGTTCCCATTGTAGTAGCCATCAACAAGATGGACCTGCCGACCGCAGATCCCGAAAAGGTCAAGCGGCAATTGAGCGAGCGTGGCGTCCTTCTGGAGGATTGGGGCGGCAAGGTTCCATGCGCGGAGATTTCGGCGATAACGGGGCAAGGGATCGAAAAGCTTCTCGAACTGGTGATCCTGGAAGCGGAACTCCTCGAGCTCAAGGCAGTCCGCGACAGGAGATGCCGCGGCACGATCATTGAAGCCCAACTGGACAAGGGCAGGGGTCCTGTTGCCACCGTACTGGTGCAGGAGGGCACTCTGCGCGTCGGAGATCCGTTCGTAACGGGAGTGTCCGGCGGGCGGGTGAGAGCCCTGTTCGACGAGCATCAGCAAAGAGTCCGGGAGGCAGGGCCCTCCATTCCTGTTCAGGTCCTGGGCGGAAGCGGAGTACCCCAGGCAGGGGACAACTTCGCGGTGGCGCCTTCCGAGCGTGAGGCGCGCGAAATCATCCAGAGGCGGCAGCAGATCAAGCGCGAGCACGAAATCCGCAGCAGTCGCGGAATGACGCTGGGGGATCTTCAGTTTCAGATCCAGGAAAAGAGAATCAACGAGCTCAAGGTGATCGTTAAGGGGGATGTCGACGGCTCCGTGGAAGCGATAACCCAGGAACTGGGCGGCATTACCCATGAAGAGGTTCGGATTTCGGTCATACACAGCGGTGTCGGCCAGGTATCGGAATCGGATGTGCTTCTGGCCGCCGCGTCGGATGCAATCGTCATCGCCTTTCACGTGTCGACAGAGGCGAAGGCGCGGGAGATTGCCGCCAGGGACGGCGTGGACATTCGGAACTACGAAGTTATCTACGAAGTTTTTGAAGAGCTGCGTGCGGCGCTTTCGGGTCTGCTCGCTCCGGAACTCCAGGAGCGCGTCATCGGAACCCTGGAGATTCGACAGATCTTCTCCTCCTCCCGGGATGGCAAGATCGGCGGCTGTTATGTCCAGAGTGGCAAGATCACGCGCAACAACAAGGTCCGCGTGATGCGCGATGGCGAGTCGCTTTTCGAAGGCAGCATTTCTTCACTGAGACGCTTCAAGGACGATGTCCGGGAGGTCCTCGAGGGCTTCGAGTGCGGGGTGGCGGTAGCTGGTTTCGAGGACATTTCGGAAGGGGACTCCCTTGAGGTTCTGGAAGTTGTGGAAGCAGCTCGTTCCCTTTGATCCATTCCCACTTGGAATTATCCGTACTGGAAAGTGATCGTATTGGTAGGTGAAGTTCAGCTGTACCTGCCGGAAAGCAGATCGCTGAAAGACAAGCGGCAGGTTCTCAAGAGCCTCAAGGATCGCCTGCACAACCGCTTCAACGTGTCCGTGGCCGAAGTGGAATTCAGCGAACTATGGCAGCGCAGTACCTTGGCACTCGCCGTCGTCAGCAACGGAATGGACCATGCGGACGAGGTGATATCAAAAGCGATCCGCTACATAGAAGACGAGGGCCGGGTGCAGGTGCTCGACGCTTCTGTTGAGGAGCGGTAGTCCCGTTTATGGGCGCCTCACACCGGGTCAGCAGGGTTCGCGAATCGCTGCACCGCGAGTTCAGTGACATCGTCAGGAACCTCCAGGATCCGCGCATCCGATTGGTTACGGTAGCGGACGCAGAAGTGTCACCGGATCTGAAACACGCGCGAATGTTCGTCAGCGTTCTCGGTTCGGAAAAGGAGAAGACGCAGGCGATTGCGGCGCTCGAGAATGCACTCGGCCATATCCGGTACGAGATCGCACAACGGATTTCCATGCGTCAGGCTCCCGAAATCAGTTTGGCATACGACGACACCCCGGAGAGAGGGGCGCGACTGACGGCACTCATAGAAAAGGCGGTGTCTGCAACAGGATCTGCCGGCAGCGGCGATGAAGCCCGGTCGAGGAATCCTTGCCATTGACAAGGAAGCAGGTCCGACGTCGCATGATATTGTCGCCCGGATGCGTCGGACCCTTGGTATGCAACGCATCGGTCACTGCGGTACTCTCGACCCGCTCGCAACAGGGGTATTGGTGCTCTGCTTTGGCACCTATACACGGCTGAGTGAAACAATTGCGGGGACAGACAAGGAATACCTGGTGCGTCTGCGCCTCGGAGCCAGGAGCGATACCGGGGACTCCGAAGGCGTCATCGAACCGGTGCCGGAAATGCGAATTCCGAGCGAGGATGAGGCCGGCGCGGTTGTGGGCCGCTTCCGCGGCGAGATCTGGCAAATCCCCCCGGCTCACTCCGCGGTGAAAGTCGGCGGGGTTCGCAGTTACCATCTCGCTCGCCGGAAAAAGGCGGTAGAGATACCAGCAAGGCCGGTTCGAATAATGCAGCTCGAAGTTTTGAAGTACGGATTCCCCGACTTCGAAATGCGCGTGGTCTGTTCCAAGGGGACCTACATCCGTTCGCTGGCGATGGATATTGGCGACGCCCTGGGGTGCGGTGCGTATGTGGTCGACCTGCGCAGGACGAGAGTCGGGAGCTTGGACCTGTCGGTTGCGGTGACTGTGGAGGAGGTGCAGAAGGCCGTAGATGAGAGCGGGCTCGAGGAAATCCTGGTCCCGACTGCCCGCGCTTTGAGTTCGCTTCCTGCGGTTAGGCTGGCGCCCCGGGAAGCAAAGACGTTTCTGCAGGGCGGGACCGTCGCCACGAAATCGGTTGGCGAACCTGCGTCAACAACCGGTGTGGTGGAAGACGCGAATGTGGAGACATGCGTAGTATATGACGAAGCAGAACGTCTGTGTGGTCTTGGGGCCTGGGTCGGCGGCAGCCGTTCGAGGTTACGGCCGGCAAAGGTTCTGCTGCCGGATGGAGTTGAGGACTGACGGCCCTGCCCGCGCACAGGTTTTCCGGATACCGCCCGGATGCCCGCGGTGACTGGAAAAGTGGTGGCTGGGGACGGTCGGGGACGGACGCTCGGATTTCCTACTGCCAATCTCGATGTCGAGGGGGACGTAAGGAGGATTGTCGAGACCGGAGTATATGCCGCAACGGCATTCTGGGCAGGAGCAGGAATGGAGCATGCCGCGGTCGTAAACGTGGGGGTCAGGCCGACCTTTTCATCCGGCGAGTTGGCTGTTGAGGTCCATATAATTGATTTCGCCGGAGATCTGTACGGAAAGACCTTGCGAATCCGAACAGTCGAGAAATTGCGGGATGAACGGCGCTTTCCCAGCCTCGAGACCTTGGTTCAACAGCTGGAAAAAGACGTCGAGAGAGCGCGAGAGGTAATTCAGTCCACTGAACAAGGCGACAAGTGAAGGATTGACCAATTCCGATTCTCATGGAGGGAGACTTTGTCCATTACTGCAGAGCGAACCAGGGAACTGACCGTCAAGTACGGAAGGAACGAAACCGACTCGGGAGCTGTGGCGGTGCAGATTGCCATCCTGTCGGAACGGATCGTGAAGCTCACGACCCATTTGCAGACTCACCGGCAGGATTTCGCGACACGTCGCGGATTGCTGCAATTGATCGGGCGGCGGAGGCGGCTGCAGAGGTACTACCAGAAAAAAACCCCCGAAGGGTACGCCCAGCTCATCAAGGATCTCCAACTTCGGCGCTGATCAAAGGTCAGGGAGGGAGGTTCTCCACAAGCAAGGACTCCCGAAATAAGCTGGAAGAGTCGCCTCCGGTTTTCTCCGGCTGGAGGCGTGCCTGAAATCCGTGCTCCATCGATATCGTCGCTTGCGGAGGGTATTTCGTGAGGGCCGTTGATTGCGCCAGCCATTGGGAGGCATACAGGAACCGGGACATCCGGCATCCGTGGTGAAGCACACAAAACTCAAAAAAAGAGAACGAGAAGAAAGAGATGATTCACAAAGTCGAAGCTGAACTAGGTGGACGCACGCTGTCCCTGGAGACCGGAAAGGTTGCCAAACAGGCGCATGGGGCGGTATGGATTCGCTATGGGGATACCATCTGTCTTGTCACCGCCTGCAGGTCGCAGAACGCGACAGACCGTGACTTCCTCCCTTTGACCGTGGAGTACCGGGAGAAGTCGTATGCAGCCGGGCGGATCCCCGGTAACTTCTTTCGCCGCGAGGGGAGGATGGGGGAGAAAGAGACCCTCAGCGCCAGACTGACCGATCACTCGATCCGCCCGATGTTTCCGAAAGGGTTTGCCCACGAGGTTCAGGTTTTCATAACCATTCTGTCGTCTGACAACGAAAACGACGCGGATGTTCTGGGAATGGTGGGCAGCTCCGCGGCACTGGGCCTTTCGGACATACCCTTTGCCGGACCACTCGGTGCCGTCCGGGTCGGCCGCGTCGACGGCGAATTCGTCATCAACCCGACGATGGGCCAGCGGGACGAAAGCGACATGGACCTTATCCTGTCTGGAACCAGGGATTCCATAGGGACAGTCGAGGGCGGAGCTCACGAGGTTTCCGAAAAGGATCTGATAGACGCATTGAAGTTCGGTCATGAGCATATCGTGAAACTGATCGACCTTCAGGAAGAGCTTGTTTCGCTGGCCGGCAAGGAGAAGATGGCCTTTGTCGGGCAGGCTGTTGCCCCCGAGCTCGAAGCTGCGGTTCGCGAATTGGCTGAAGGGCGCATAACTGAAGCCAACCACACCACCAGCCGGGAAGAGCGCCACGACCTCGTCGATGGAATCTACAAGGATACGCGTGAAGCTCTGGCCGAGCGCTTCCCGGAATCGGACCAGCAGATCGACGACATCATTTACGGACTTATCAAAGCGGACATGCGGCGCATGGTCCTCGAGGAAAAGCGCCGCATAGATGGCCGCGCTCTCGATGAGGTCAGAACGGTCACATGTGAAACACAGATACTTCCGAGAGCACACGGGTCAGCGTTGTTCACCCGTGGCCAGACCCAGGCCCTGTGCGTGGCGACCCTGGGCAGCAAGCTCGACGAGAAGATGATAGACGACCTGAGCGGGAAGTCGTTCAAATCCTATTTCCTCGATTACAACTTTCCCTCCTACAGCACCGGGGAAGTATCGTTCCCGCGCGGGCCCGGAAGGCGGGAGATCGGGCATGGCCACCTGGCCGAAACCGCCATCGAGCCCGTGGTCCCGGGGGTGGACTCCTTTCCCTACACAATCCGCCTGGTTTCCGACATCGAGGAGTCCAATGGATCGACCTCGATGGCGACTGTATGCGGTTGTTCGCTGGCGCTGATGGATGCCGGGGTGCCGATAAAGAACCCGGTCACCGCGTCCGGGGTCGGGTTGATCAGCGAAGGGGATGATTGGGAGCTGCTGACCGACATCCAGGGAGCCGAGGATTTCCTCGGAGACATGGACCTGAAAGTGGCTGGAACCGTCGACGGGATCACCGCGGTTCAGATGGAAAACAAGATCCAGGGTGTCGAGATCGGAATCCTCGAAGAGGCATTCGCTCGTGCCCGCGAGGCCGGTCTTCAGATCCTCGAGGCCATGAACGAGGAAATAGCAAGCCACCGCCAGGAGCTGTCCGAATTCGCCCCGCGCATCGAGTTCATGAAAATCGATGTCGAGAAGATAGGAGCAGTCATCGGTCCGGGTGGAAAGACCATCCGGGAGATTGAAAAGACGGGGGCTACCATCAACGTCGAGGACGACGGCAAGATTACCATTTCGTCCGTCGAGTCGGGCGCCGCGGCCAGCGCCCGGGAGATGATCGAGGCGATCACCGCCGATGCCGAGATCGGCCAGCAGTACGAAGGTACGGTCAAGCGCATCATGCCTTTCGGAGCCTTCGTCGAGATCCTTCCAGGAAAGGAAGGTCTCCTCCACATCTCCGAGCTCGACCACAAGCGGGTCGAATCAGTCGAAGATGTCGTCGAGGAAGGTGGAAGAATTGCCGTAAAGGTTCTCGAAATCGACAACTCGGGGAAAATCCGACTCAGCCACAAGGCAACACTCGACAGGCCGAATAATCGGCGCAACCGGGAAAGGAACCTCGAAAAAAGCCGCTGACCGGGTCCGGCGAACACCGCCCTTGCTCCAGGGGCACTGACAAAGACTACCGCCCAGGTTTCTGTTCGGTAGTCTTTTTGGTTGTAAATCCCCACCGGGGGCGGCGGGTGACGACAATCCCTTCTACGCATTATGGAACGAGTAGAAATTCGGAAAATCGCTGCTTTTGAGGGCCGCGAAGTCGAATTGCGGGGGTGGCTCTACAACAAGCGGTCGAGCGGGAGGCTCCACTTTCTCCAGGTCAGGGACGGAACCGGCCTCATTCAGTGCGTGCTGTTCAAGGAGGATGTCGGTGACGAGGCGTTCGAGCGCGCCGGCAACCTGCCCCAGGAGTCGGCGATTGTCGTCAGGGGAGAGGTGCGCCGGGATGAGCGTTCCGCACTCGGCCACGAACTGGGAGTCTCCTCGATCGAAGCGGTTCACGAGGCCGCCGAATACCCGATCTCACCAAAAGACCACGGGGTGTCGTTTCTGATGGAGAACAGACACCTCTGGCTGCGCTCCTCGCGCCCCCACGCGACCTTGAGAATCCGCAGCTACGTAATCCAGGCATGCCGCGACTTCATGGCCCGCGAGGGGTTCATCCTGATCGACGCCCCGATTCTGACTCCTGCCGCATGCGAGGGAACCACTACGCTGTTCGAGACCGACTATTTCGGAGACACTGCCTTCCTTACCCAGAGCGGCCAGCTGTACATGGAAGCGGCGGCCATGGCCTTCGGAAAAGTGTACTGTCTCGGCCCGACCTTTCGAGCGGAAAAGTCAAAGACGCGGCGGCACCTGACTGAGTTCTGGATGATGGAACCGGAGATCGCTTATTGCGACCTCGACGGCAACATGCAGGTGGCCGAAGACCTCCTCTGCTACGTGGTCCAGCGCGTGCTCGAACAGGGACGCGACGAGCTCTCCGTGCTGGAGCGCGACCCCGGTCCCCTGGAAGCGGTAACCAAGCCGTTTCCCCGCATGACCTACGACGAAGCGGTGGAAAATCTCCGGAGCAATGGCAGCGATATCGAGTGGGGGGCCGATCTCGGCGGGGATGACGAAACCGTTCTTTCCGAGCAGTTCACGTCGCCAGTCCTCGTGCATCGATACCCGGCGGAGGTGAAGGCCTTCTACATGAAGCGCGATCCGGAGAACGACAAGCTCGCTCTCTGCGTCGACATGCTCGCTCCCGAGGGATACGGTGAGATCGTCGGAGGAGGCCAGCGCGAAGAGGATCTCCGGATCCTCGAGGAGCGTATCGAAGAACACCGCCTGCCGAGGTCGGCATTCGAGTGGTATCTCGATCTGCGCCGGTACGGATCGGTGCCGCACGCCGGTTTCGGGATGGGGATAGAACGCGTGGTAGGGTGGCTGTGCGGAATCAGGCACGTGCGCGAGACCATTCCGTTTCCGCGCACGCTGCAGCGGTTGTATCCTTGAGTGAGTCCACGTACCGGCGGACTGGAACTTGACGGACAAAAAAAGATGAAGAGGGGAAGTTACCAGTACCAGGAGATAGAACGCCGCTGGCGCGAACGCTGGCTGGGGGAGAAGACGTTCAGGACGCAAGGTCCCGGGGAAGACCGCACGACCGATACCCGGCCAAAGTGCTATGTCCTCGACATGTTTCCGTATCCCAGCGGCGACGGGCTCCACATAGGCCATCCCAAGGGTTATATCGCCAGCGACATCTACAGCCGTTTCAAGAGGATGCGGGGATTCAACGTTCTGCATCCGATGGGGTTCGACAGCTTCGGCCTGCCGGCGGAACAGTACGCGATCGCAAACAACGTGCATCCGTCCACGGCGGTACGCGAGTGTATCGACCGCATGCGCGGACAGCTTCAGGTCCTGGGCCTGGCCTACGACTGGGATCGGGAGCTGGCGACTTCGGACGCAGAGTATTACCGCTGGACCCAGTGGATTTTTCTGCAGCTCTACGACTGCTGGTTCGATCCGGAAGCTATTCAGTTCGATGCGGCAGGTCGCGAGATCAAGGGCAAGGCCGTGCCGATCCGGGAGCTGGAAGAGGCTTTTATCCGTGGACGTCGTGCCCTTTCAGACGGCGATCTCGAAACCCTTGCCTCAATTTCGCGAAGGCAGAACGGGAGCGGTTCGAACCCCGGTTGGTACGAACTGACCGAGGCCGGGCGGGCTGCCGTGCTCAACAACTATCGGCTGGCATATCAGAAAGAAGTAACGGTCAACTGGTGTCCCGGGCTGGGAACGGTCCTGGCCAACGAGGAGGTCACCGGAGAAGGCCGCAGCGAGATCGGCGATTTTCCTGTGTACAGGCGCCCGCTCAGGCAGTGGATGCTTCGCATTACCGACTACGCCGACCGCCTGTTGCAGGATCTGGATTCAGCGGATCTGCCAGACGGACGCGGAGGCAGATACGCACTGGATTGGCCCGAACCGATCAAGCTGATGCAGCGGAACTGGATCGGCCGCAGCGGGGGGGCGGAAATCCTGTTCGACCTGCTGAAACCGGGTTCCACGGAAATCGCCGCGCGCCTCGAAGTTTTCACCACGCGTCCCGACACCCTGTTCGGAGCGACCTTCATGGCGGTCGCTCCCGGGCACCGGCTTCTCGATCCGGAACACTCCTCGTATCTCGTGCCGGCACGCTGGCCCGAAGGCACGAAAGAGGTCTGGAAAAAGGGAACCATCTCAGGACCTCGGGTAGCGGTCGCGGACTATGTCGCCGCGGCAGCGGAAGCCACTCAGGTCGCAAGGGAATTCGACGAGCGCGAGAAGTCGGGGGTTTTCACTGGAATATGGGCCCGCAACCCTGCCAGCGGAGCTGTCATTCCGGTTTTTGTCGCCGACTACGTTTCGATGGAATACGGGACGGGGGCGATCATGGCGGTTCCCGGGCACGACGACCGCGATTTCGAGTTTGCCTCAAACTACGGCCTGGAGGTGATCCAGGTCGTCCAGGCGCCGGACAGCGACAGAACCGAAGAGGGGGGTTGCTTCACAGGGGAGGGGACCAGCATCAATTCTCCCGCCGATGGAGACAGCGAGTTCTCCATCACCGGCCTGGGGACGCAACAGGCCAGGGAAAAAATCACTTCCGCACTGGAAAGGGCCGGCCTTGGAAGGTTTGCGGTCCGCTACAAGCTGCGCGACTGGATTTTTTCCAGGCAAAGATACTGGGGAGAGCCCTTCCCGCTGGCCACCACTCCGGACGGCTTTTCAGTCGCTACCGAGGTTCCCGTCCTGCTTCCCGAGATGGAGGACTTCCGTCCGCAGACCTCCGATGATCCCGACACTCCGGTTTCGCTGCCGCTGGGACGCGCCGCGGACGATTGGCGGTTCGTCAGCATGGATGGAACCCAGTGCGAGCGGGAACTGAACGTCATGCCCCAGTGGGCGGGGTCCTGCTGGTATTTCGTGCGTTTCATCGATCCAGCCAACACCCAGGCATTCTGCGACCCTGCCAGGGAGCGGCATTTCATGCCGGTCGATCTGTATATCGGCGGCGCCGAGCACGGCGTGCTCCACCTGTTGTATTCCCGGTTCTGGCACAAGGCGTTGTTCGACCTGGGCCACGTCTCTTCACCCGAGCCGTTCAAGAAACTGTTCAACCAGGGAATGATAACCGCCGATGCGTTCACGGATGCCCGCGGAGTCTACGTCGACATCCGCGAGGTCGAGCTGCGCGACGGGCGGCCTTTCCACTCGCAGACCGGTGAGGCGCTGACCCGTTCCGGCGGCAAGATGGGGAAACGCTACAAGAACGGGCTGCCTCCCGAAGAAGTCGGGGAGGAGTACGGGGTCGACACCCTGCGCCTGTACGAGATGTACATGGGCCCCCTCGAGCAGAGCACGCCGTGGAGCATGGAGGGAATACGCGGGATGCAGCGTTTCCTGCAGCGCGTGTGGCGCAACCTGGTTTCCCAGGATGGAACGGCGAGGAGGATGGCTCCGGGAAAGGATGAGGAGGATGTCGCTCTGCGCAGGAAGCTCCACCGGACAATGGCCAAGGTGACCGAGGATATCGAGGGATTGCGGCTCAACACAGCCATCGCGGCGCTGATCGAGCTGAATAACGACCTGGTGGGGAAAGAGGCTGTTTCCGAGGAGATGGCGCGATCTCTGGTTTTGATGCTGTCGCCGTTTGCCCCGCACCTTGGAGAGGAGGTGTGGAGCATCTGGGGTTTCGGCGACGGGGATTTGTCGGTCCAGGATTGGCCGCAACCACAGGAAGATCTGCTGGTCGAGGATACGTTGACCCTGCCCGTGCAGGTCAACGGCAAGGTAAGGGCCAGTGTTGAAGTTCCGGCTGGAATCACCGAAGAAACAGCGAGGGATCTGATTCTGAAACTGGACAACGTTCGCCGGTACCTTCCGGATTCGGCCGTACCCAAGCGGTTTGTGTATGTCCCGGGGAGGATCGTCAATATAGTGGTCTGATGCCATGTAAATTTCATTTTGTAAATATCGAGGTTATTGGCATGTCCGCCCCCAGGGCAGCTCAAACCAAGGATTGGAACCCGGGGCTGGTCAGGAGTTGATTCGCACAGGACATCAACGGCGATAACAAATTCCGAAAGTAATTATCAAAAGTAATATTCCAGATCCGAAAAGGAGTCCCGAAGCGACGGTGTTTTCCAACAAACCACAAGCCGGGAAACCCCCCGCGTTGACGCCTGGATTATTAGTTTGTATAATTCACGTTATCAAAACTAATCAACCAGGATGGCATGGGTAATCTGATCACCGCGAACTCTCCGCAAGAGCTCGCCAATTCCGGCGCCATCCGGGACCTGGTTCATGCCAGCGTCTCGGAAAACACGCTCAGGGCCTACCGGCATGCGTTGGCAAAGATCGACAGCCATCTCGGCGACCTCCCGCTGACAGATGTGTATCTTGCCGACTATATCGCGGGACTGCACATGGCAGGAAAGTCTCCGGCCACCTGTTCACAGGCAGTCGCCGCGGTAAAGTTCCGTGCAAGGATGCAGGGCGAGCCCTCCCCGGCCGGTCCGGCAACGGACAGGGTGCTGGCGGGAATTCGCCGTGCGGGCAAGGACCGCGGTCGGGGTCAGGTGCAGGGGGTCCAGTTCGCCCAGGCGGATGCGGCGGCCGCGGTTGCCTCGGATGATTCCCTGGCTGGTTTGCGCGACTCCGCCCTGCTGGCGGTCGCTTCCGACGGATTGCTCCGCGTTTCGGAGGTTGCCGGCGTACAGGTACCCGACATCTCCTTTGAAAGCGACGGCTCGGCGAGGTTGACGATCCACCACTCCAAAACGGATCAGGAAGGATCCGGAGTGGTTCTGTTTCTCGGGGTGCCGACTGCGTGGAAGATCAAAGCCTGGATGGATGCGGCCGGAATTGACGACGGGCCGGTGTTCAGGCGCCTGTTCCGCGGCGACCGGGTGGGAAGCAAGGCTTTGAGCACGGTATCCGTCCGGAACATCATCAAACACCGATGTGCGGCCGCGGGAATCGACGGTAAGGTCTCCGGTCACTCCCTGCGGGTTGGCGGGGCCCAGTCGCTTGCGGCGGGAGGCGCCTCGATAGCGGAAATGCAGACTGCGGGCCGCTGGACCTCGCCGCAAATGCCCGGTCACTATGCACGTGGGCAGCTGGCGGCACGAGGAGCTGTAGCGAGAATCCGGTACGGGTCCTGATTTACCGGCCGGGAAAATACCATTCTTCCCAGGAGTCCCCGGATATCTCCAAATGCTGGTTGATTCCGGGTTGGTTATTTACATAAAGTTGTTTATGTGACTTTCCAAGGTTGATCGATTCCCCAGAACCATCCTCGTTAGGGTTTTTCAGGTTCGGCCGAACAGCCTGTCGAGGTGGCTGAGTGGAACCCGGATAATTATCGGCCGACCGTGGGGACAGGAAAAAGGCTCCCGGGCTTTGAGCAGCCGCTGAACCAGGGTCCTCATCTCTTCCTGGTTGAGTCGGTCTCCTGCCCGGATCGAAGTGTGGCAGGCCATCGAGGCAGCAAGGGCCTGCTGCGTGGTCGCACGGGTCTCGTTCTCCTCGATCAGGTCGCTGATGATCTCCTGAAATACCGCGCCGTCTCCCCAGTTCCTGAGCTCGCTCGGGATGGAATCGACAATCAGGCTGGTCGGACCGAATTCACGCGCTCCAAAACCGATTCTTTCGAACAGGGGCCGGGCATCCTGAAATGCGACCATCTCCACTGGAGACAAATCGAGTGTCAGAGGCAACAGCAACTGCTGGGAGATCCTCTGCTCCCCTTCCAGATCCTCAAGCACTTCCTCGAAACGGATGCGCTCGTGGGCAACGTGCTGATCGACTATGGCGATGCCGTCGGAGGTCGGCGCCGCGATGTACTTGTTGTGAATCTGCCACATCGGGGTTGATTCGGCGGCCGATGACAGCTGAAAAACCTCCTGCGGCGTCAGCGGTTGCTCCGTACTTCCCGAGGTCTCCAGCCTGGCTGGAGGCAACAGGGAAAGCGACAGTTGATCGAGGTCTGCAGAGGTCTCGGTGCCGAACGGATCCATGGGCGCTTCCAGGACTCTGCTGTGACCGGCAGTCCCGGCGGCTTTCCCGTAATCCGGTTTCTCCGCCGGCGAATCGAATCCGGCGGCGCCTTTGAAACCACTCGCCTCTGGTATTTCAAGTGCCTCTCGCGCAACGGATTGCACCGCTTTGACGAGGTCTCCTTCGGAGGAGAAATGGACTTCTTTCTTGGTTGGGTGGACGTTGACGTCGACAGTCCTGGGGTCCATATCGAGCCAGAGAGCGAATACCGGATGAGCGTTATGGGGCAACAGGCTGCCGAAGGCGCCGTAAACCGCGGAGTTCAGCTTCCGATGGTACACCGGCCGCCGGCGGACGGTCGCGTACTGCCGGGAGCGGCTGCGCTGACATGTCTGGGGGGATCCTGCCAGCACTTCAACTGAGATGCTGCCAGCTGCTCCGGCCTCGACTCTGGAGGCTGCGTGCAGCAGGAGCGAGGGATCGACCGAAACCACATCGGAGACGCGTTGCGCACGGTCTCCCGGGTGCAGGTCGAGTGTCACGCGGTCGTTGTGGGTCACACGGAACGCTACCTCGGAATAGGCGACGGCCAACTGGGCGACGCACCGGGTAATGTACCGGGCTTCGGTGTCCATGTGCCGGAGGAATTTCCTGCGCGCCGGGGTGTTGAAGAACAGGCTCCGTGCAGTCACTGTAGTCCCGGTATCCCTGGCGATTGAGCCGAGACAGGTGCGCACCCCCCCTTCCACCTCGATCCGGGTACCTTCCCCTTGTTCCCCGTTGGAGGTTTCGATGGTCAGCCGGGAAACCGCGGCGATGCTCGCCAGGGCTTCGCCTCGAAATCCAAGTGTGTCGATTGTGAACAGGTCGCTGGGACTGCGCATCTTGCTGGTGGCGTGGCGTTCGACCGACAGGCAGGCATCTTCAGCTGTCATTCCGATTCCGTCGTCGGCGACCCGGATCAGCTGCCGGCCCCCGGCGGCTGTGTCGACGTTGATGCGTTTCGCTCCCGCATCGAGAGAGTTCTCGACCAGCTCCTTGACTGCCGAAGCCGGCCTTTCGATCACCTCCCCCGCGGCGATCTTGCCGATTACGTTCTCCGACAGTCTGTATATGTTGGGACTCATGGTTTTTGACGCATTGCGAGTCAGAGCCGAGCGGAGATTTCCTCCACCTTGCGGTCGCGCTCCTCCCTCGAGATCAGTCCTTCACGGAACTGGCTTTCGACTTCCTGAAGCAGCTGACGCGGGCTGCCGAACCGGAGGTTGTTTCTCGCCTGGGTTACCAGGTGCCAGATCCCCAGACCGAGCATGCCGAACACGATGGCTGCCCAAAGCCCGCTTCTGCGGCTGGAACCCGGCTCCCCTTCCCTCACGGGAATCCCGAGGTTGCGCCACACCACCCGCTGCGCCGCGGAGATCGGCTGGCTGAACTCGACGAAGACAGAGCTGGCCGCCCCTCCTCCCTGGTTTTCGACGTATTCGGGGGCGCGCGGGTCGCCTGCATCGCGCAAGTTGACAGCGCTGCGCAACTCCGCGGTCAGACTCACCGGCCCCTCGATAACGATGCTTTCAACCACTCCCGCCTGCGCGAGCTCGAGGAACCTGTCCTCGTCAACCGGGGTTGCTCCCCCACCCAGCGCGTTTATCAGAACGAGCACGGCCATCAGCCCGGAGGCCAGCATCAGGGCCAATCTGACCGGCCCGATGGACGGCGTCTCCGGGTTGGACAGCGAAGGCCTTGCTCCCGGTTCGCGCTCCTGCATCGGTTCACTCAACCCGTACGTCGGAACTGAAAAGCTCGCGGTCCTGGCGGGCCGACTGATCCAGCCAGGTGCCCAGGAAAAGGCAGCGGTGGATGTCCCGGACCCCACACGCCGGTTTGCCGTGTCCCGTCAGAACCTGAACGAGGTTCTCGTACTGTCTGTCCCGTATTTCTCCGGTCTGCCGGGAAAGGCTGGTCGACAGCTTCAGTGTGCCCTCGGTCCCATGGACGGTAATTGTCGCCCGTTCCGTGGAGTCGAGTCCGCGCACTTGCAGCACTCCCTCGACGCCGTTGAAAAACCGGAGCATTGCCCAGACCGCGTCTTCGCCGGGCCGGTTGGTCAGCAGGCTGCGGCTGCGGGCGTGGACGGAATCGAGAGGCCCGGAGAAACGCTCGCTCAACAGCAGCAGCTCGGTCGCACCCAGGGAGGCGATCCCCGAACGGGTGGACGGAAGCGACTCCTTCGGAATGCTCATGTGGAGATCCATGTACAGGCAGCGCCCGAGGCGGCCGCGTGCTGCCAGCAGGTCCCTGGCGATGTCCGATGACAGAACGGTCGAGGCCATGAGGACCTGCTCCCCCATGCACTGGTCGAGGCGCCGCAATTCCAGCAGTCCCGCTGACGATCCGGCCGGAGGGCCGTCGACAATGACGGCCTTGTTGGCGCGAGCGCTCTTGAGAGTCCAGTACTCCCTTTCGGAGGCTGGCGTGCTGACGACGACAGCTCCGATATCGGCGGCGTTGAAATCGAAATCTCCAAACGTCCCGGAACTCGATACCCGGTCAGTGGGTGATTCCCCAATGCGAGTTGACAGGTGCAGATAGGGCTGCTTTCGAATTGCAGCTTCGTGCTCGGCGATGCGATCCGAGCCGACGATGGCCAGCTCGAACACCGGGTGGGGCATCGACCTGCTCTGGGAAATGAACGGCTGCGGGCCCGATTGAAGGCAGGGGGGCTGAACGCCGGGAGATCCGTTGGAAAATACCCCGGGGCCCAGGTGAGATCAACGCGCATCGGGGAATGTGGGAGGTTCAGGAGTCGCCCCGCTTCTTGCGCTGCATCCTTCTGATCAGCCGCTTGTTGAACTCCTGGGCAGCGTGATAGCCGTCGAGACGCAGCAGGTAGTTGAAGGCAATTGCCTCGGCAATCACGGTGATGTTTTTACCCGGGAAGATCGGCACGGTGATCTCCGGGACCTCGACCCCGAGAATAAGCTTGCCCTTGTCGTCGATCCCGATGCGCTCGTAGTCGAAATCCGCCTGCCAGTCTACCAGGGTCACCATCACTTCCACCCTCTTCTGCCGGCGGGTGCCGCCGATTCCGAACAGCCTCTTGATGTCGACGACGCCGATTCCCCGGATCTCCATGTGATCCTGCAACAGCTCGGGGCTGCGTCCTACGAGGATGCCCTGGGCCTGCCTGGTGATGATAACGGTGTCGTCGGCGACCAGGCGGTGCCCCCTCTCCACCAGGTCGAGGCCGATTTCGCTCTTGCCAATGGAGCTGCGACCGACGACGAGAAGGCCGACTCCGTGGACGTCGACGAGGGTGCCGTGCATGGTGACCTGGGGAGAAAAGACAGGATCGAGGTAGAAGTGCAGGAGGTGGATGAACTTGGTTGTGTCGAATTCCGTTCTGAGCAGGGGGATGTTGTTCTTGTTTGCGAGGATTCTCAGCTCGGGAAGCAAGCGGCCGCGGCCGGTCACCACGATACAGGGGAGTTCGAACTGGTAGATGATCTCCAGTGCCTGCAGGCGCCGGTCCGGAGGCAGGCTGCGGAGGTAGTCGATTTCGAGATTGCCGAGGATCTGGACCGGGGCGAATGTGAAGATCTCGACGAAACCGGTAAGGGTCAGCCCCGGACGGTTGGCGTCGGCGCTGTTGATGGTGCGTCCGATCCCCTTGTCCCCGGCGAGCAGACGCAGGCCCAGCGGGCGCCCGTACTGTTTCAGCAGCGCATCTATCGTCAGTTCCGACATTCGGCTGTCGGCTCCGGAAGGCTTTCCTGGATGCGCTTGAAGCCCTCGTAGCGCACGCCCGTTATCCTCCCGGACTCCACCGCGTCGCGAATCGCACACCCGGGCTCGCGGATGTGGGTGCAGTCCCGGAACCGGCACCGTCCGGCCAAGGGCGCCATTTCGACGAAATACCTGGTGAGCTGTCGGCGGTTGATTCCCCACGGCTGCAGCGACTTGACCCCTGGGGTATCGGCGACGTAACCGCCGCGCCGCAGCCTGTGAAGGTGAACGGCAGTCGTGGTATGGCGCCCGCGGTCGTGCCTTTTCATCAGCCCGGCCGTAGAAAGGTCGAGGCCCGGGTCGATGCAGTTGAGAATTGTGGATTTGCCGACACCGGACTGTCCCACGAGCGCCGACACGCGGCCGGCCAGCGTCTCCGCCAAGGCGTCGATCCCCTCCCCCGTCCTTGCCGAAGTGAGAAGTACGCGGTATCCCAGGTCCCCGTAGATGCGCACTACTTCATGCACCGCCGGGTCCTTCAAGAGGTCGATTTTGTTGAGACAGATCAGGGGCTCGACCTTTCCTTCCTGAGCCATCACCAGGGCGCGGTCAATGAACCCCGGGCTGACGGCTGGCTGACGGGCGGCCACGACCACGGCGAAGCAATCGACATTGGCGGCGAGAATCTGTTCGCATGGCCGCTTTCCCGCCATCGCACGGGAAAGCTTGGAATGCCTGGGATGGCGTTCCTCGATAACGCCGGTAGATTCGGTCGTAGGCTCGAATTCGACCCAGTCCCCGGTAGCGACCGGAGACTGGATTTCCCGCGGCCCCGATTTCATCCGGCCTCGAAGCTCGCATTGCCAGCTCCTGCCATCCGCCTCTACGGTCGATTGCAGCCCGGAAACCCGCAGCACAAGGCCCCTCATCCTCGACTATTCCCCTCTTCCGAGGCGCTCGGCCAGGTATTCGGGCCAGTCAGCCTGGCGGAGTTTATCCTGCGTCCTCTCGACGGGGTACTCGACCCGGCGCAGCTGGACATACTCCGAGTCAACATCCCAGAGTGCGTACGAGGCCCTGCGGTCCCCGTCCCGAGGCTGTCCGACGCTCCCGGGGTTGACGAGATACCGATGCGGTCCCACCGAGACTTCCGATGAAGTGAGCGAGGTCACCTGGCCTCCGGTTCGGCAATAGATCCCCGGGTAATGGGTATGGCCGACGAAGGCGACCCTCCAGTCCAGCCGCTCGAGACACCAGGAGATGTCCCGGTGAAGAACCAGGTGCAGCCAGTTCTCGGGCCGGACCGGATTTGCGTGGGCGAAAACAGCATCGAATTCAACGTGCCGGAAGCCGAAGTGGCGGATGTAGTCGAGCTCGGTTTCGGAAACGAGATCGCGTGAACGCAGGATCGCATTGCGGGCCAAGGCGTTCAAGCTTCGGGACTGTCTGCTGTCGACAAGGGCCTGGTCGTGATCCCCGAGCACGCACACGAACTCGTGCTCCCGCAGTCTGTTGACGCAGGCGACCGGGTCCGCACCGTAGCCGACGATGTCCCCGACGGCAACGAAGTGATCGGCTCCCTCTTTTTCCGCGGCGATCAGCACCGCCTCGAGAGCTTCGAGGTTGGCGTGTACGTCAGCGAGGATGGCGTATTTCACCGAACGGTTTCAGCGACGATCCGGGGGGACTGCCCCACGGAAACCCGGCTTGAGAGGCATGCTGCAGCCACCCCGGTAGTCAGAAGAGAGCACTGATGGAAGTCTCTTCGTGAATCGCCTTTATCGCGTTGGCGAAGTGGTCGGCCACGGAACGGACGGTGAGTTTGGAGTGGTCTTCCTCGGGAGCCTGCGGGATCGTGTCGGTCACCGTCAACCCCGCCAGAATGGACTTGTCGATCCTGGGGAGAGCGGCTTCAGCGAGGGTGCCGTGCACGCATCCCGCGTAGATCGTTTCAGCGCCCCTTGCTACCAAAGCCTCGGAGCCGGCAATTACGGAGTCCCCCGTTATTATTTCATCGTCGAACAGAATGGCATTTTTTCCCTCGACGTCACCGATTGCGCCGATGTCCCCGGCCTCCCCTTCCTGAGTTCGCCGGTTGTCGAGGACTACGAGCGGCAACCCGAGATGACGCGCGTATCCCTCGGTGACCTTGGCGCGGCTGATGTCGGGTGCGACGGCGACGGCATTCTCTATTTCCCTGCTGCGAAAGTCCTCGCAAATGGTTGAAACCCCACTGAGCTGATCGACCGGTATTCTGCAGAACCCCATGATCTGGGGGCTGTGCAGGGTCATGGTGAGGATGCGGTCGGCGCCTGCCTCGGTGAGCAGGTCGGCCATCAGCCGGCCGGCGACCGATATGCGGGGTTCGTCCTTGCTGTCGGCGAGCGAATACGGGTAGTATGGCAATACCGCGGTGATGCGTCCGGCGGAAGCGAACTTCAAAGCGTCCAGGGCGATGAGCAATTCCATCAGGTGCTCGCTGACCGGAGCGCAGGAGGTCTGAATGAAAAAGACGTCGCAGCCGCGGACGTTCTCGCAGATCTTGACCTTGAGGTTTTCGTTGCTGAAACGGATGATCTCGAGGCCCCCCGGCGCCACCCCCAGCGATTCGCAGATTCTCGCCGCGAGGTCGGGATTGCTGTTTCCTGCGAAGACCTTGAGCTTGTTGGTCATCACCCCTTCTCCGCTGACAGCAGCCTGCTCACAGCCTCCTCAGTTGCTCGCGGGCCTTGGCGACAAGGGGAGAGGTGGGAAAATCGCGCGCGATTCGGCCCAGAGCCTTCTTCTGCGCCGCGGTGTCACCGGCCAGGGCGAAACAGCGTGAAGCGCTCATCAGGGCCAGTGCCCCCTGCTGTCCATCGTGCCGGTCGGCAAACTGCTCGTATTTTTGCGCCGCCCGGGCGAACTGCCCCTGCGATTCGATGCAGGCCGCTACACCGCTCCAGGCAGCGAACACGAGAACGTCCACATCCCCGTAGTCCTCGAGGTATGTTTCGTACAGGCGTTGGGCTTCGTCGAGCCGACCCTGGTGGAAGTAGCGGTTGGCCAGGTAGACCACTCCCTGGGCCGCCGCGGGGGTCCCGGGATTTTCCCTGATCAGGTGTTCGGCGATCTCCATCGCCTGCGTTGCCTCCCCGTTCGCGTCCGCTATCAGAACCTGGCCGAACTTCGCCGACGCTTCCAGGCGTGCCTTTTCCTCGGCGCTGCGCATGTAGGTGATCAGCACGACGATCACCACCGCCGCTGCGGCGGCGGCGATGACGAACTGCATCCGCTCCTTCAGGAAGTCCGCGGCCTGCATGATCCACTCGACGAAACGGTCTTCCTCGAGCTCTGCCCTGGTAGGTCTTTCCCTCTTTGCCATCTGGCACCTTTGTCGTCAATCGGGATATTGTATGACAGACTCGACGCGGTACCGGCCGAGCCGGTCGCGCCCCCGGAGAGCATTCAGCTCGACCAGGAAACTGACTGCGGCGATGTTTGCCCCGAGCTGTTCGAGCAGGCGGCAGGAAGCAGCCATTGTGCCGCCCGTTGCGAGAACGTCGTCTACCATCAGCACCCGGTCCCCGGGGTGCAGGGCATCGCGGTGTACTTCCACCTCCGAGGTCCCGTATTCCAGTTCGTACTCTTGCCCGACAACGTCTCCAGGCAGCTTTCCGGACTTCCGCACCGGAACGAACCCGCAATCGAGGGAGACCGCGATAGGAGCCCCGAGAATGAAGCCGCGTGCTTCCACCCCGACGACCATGTCTACCTCGGGGGCGCCGAAAGGGGCGGCCATCGCCGCGACCGCCGCCCTCAACCCGGATCGGTCTTTGAGCAGGGTGGTAATGTCCCGGTAAAGTATCCCCGGTTTCGGAAAGTCGGGGATGTCCCTGATCAAATCAGTCAAGCGATCGACCTCGGCCTTACCGACACTGTCCATAGGTGTTCGACCGCTGATCCCGGGCCCGTATCGCTGCGGGGAGGGCGTCGAAAAAATGACGGAACTTACTGTTACATATTAACATAAGTCTCCCGGGTTCCGGCAGTCAAAGAGGCGGGAAAGGTGGGTGAGCGACTGTGGATTCGGGAATCGGTCCACCATCAGAAAAGCGTGTAAATGAATGGAGCAAGCGCCGATCCCTCGGTGAGGACGATCAGCATCCCGAGCAGGACAAGGGTGGCGAAAATCGGTCCCAGCCACCACTTCTTCCGCACCTGCATAAAGGCCCACAACTCGAAGATGATACTGAATCTGCTCGCCATGTGATCCTCAAGGGCTTGGGGCGGCTCCGTCAGTCGAGCAGGCGGCTGACCGACTCCCCGTGATGGATGGCCTTGATCGCATCGCCGAAAAGGCGCGCGACCGAGATCGCCTCGATCTTTTCCGCACCTGTTCCGGGCGGCATCGGTACGGTGTTGGTCTTCAGAAACAGCTCTACCGGGGAGGCTTCTATGCGGGCGATGGCGTCGCCTGAAAAAACCCCGTGGGTACATCCCGCCAGGATGCGCCGGGCCCCGCGGTCCTTGAGCAGGCGGATGGCCTCCATCATCGAGCTGCCGGTCAGCACCTCGTCGTCGAACAGAAGCGCGTCCCGGCCCTCGATGTCGCCGATGACGGTCTGCACCTCGGCGACCTCGTCGTCCCCCTTTCTCCTCTTGTCCATGATGGCGAGGGGAAGCTCGAGGCGGCGGGCGTAGTGGTTCGCCTCGTAAGCGCTGCCGACGTCGGGAGAAACCACCACCGCGTTGGTGAGATCCCGGGTCTGCAACAGGTGATTGCACAGCAGGTTGGTCGCCCACAGCTGATCGACCGGGATGCGCGAAAAAGCGGCGATCTGGGGCGAATGAAGGGTCATGGTCAGGATGCGGTCGGCGCCTGCCGTTTCCAGCAGATCGGCGACGAGACGGGCGCTGATGGAAATCCGCGGCTCGTCCTTCTTGTCGGAGCGCACGTAAGGGTAGTAAGGCAACACCGCGGTTATGCGGCGCGCCGAGGCGTATTTCAGGGCGTCGATAATGAGCAGGAGCTCGATGAAGTGGTCATTCACCGGCGGACAGGAGGTTTGAACTACAAAGACGTCGTCCTCCCGGACGTTCTCGTTGATCTGGACCTTGATGGTGTCGTTTGAGGCGCGATCGATCGACAGACGTCCCGGGGGGCAGTCGAGATAATCGCAGATTTCCCGGGCGAGCTCAGGGTTGCTCGATCCCGCCATGATTTTCAGGTAGTTCTTCATTCCTTACCGCTGCCGCCGACGGCGCAGGGCGGGAACTGGCGATCTCGCCGTTCAGCCGAGGCCTGGGGCGACATCTCTGGCGAAGTATGTGATGATCAGGTCTGCTCCTGCCCTTTTGATTCCGACAAGAATTTCGTCCCTGATGCGCACCTCGTCGATCCAGCCCTTCTCCGCCGCCGCTTTGACCATCGCGAACTCGCCGCTGACGTTGTAGGCGGCGAGGGGGACATCGAAACGCCGCCGGGCTTCGCCCAGCACATCGAGGTAGGCCAGCGCCGGTTTTACCATGATGATGTCGGCACCCTCCGCCAGGTCGAGCTCGATTTCCCGCATCGCTTCGCGCCTGTTGGGAGGATCCATCTGGTAGCCGCGCCTGTCCCCGGTCTGCGGCGCCGACTCGGCGGCTTCCCGGAACGGCCCGTAGAAAGCGGAGGCGTACTTCGCCGCGTACGACATGATGGGAACGCCCGCGAAACCGTTGCCATCGAGCATCGCCCTGATTCGTCCGATGCGCCCGTCCATCATGTCGGAAGGGGCTATCATGTCGGCCCCGGCTTCGGCGTAGACCAGAGCCTCCCGCGCCAGCAACTCCACGGTGCGGTCGTTGTCGACCTCGGGACCGTCCATTCCCGCGGTTCGATCATCGAGAAGGCCGCAGTGCCCGTGATCGGTGTACTCGCAAAGGCAGACGTCGGCGATGAGGAGCAGGTCCAGGCCGGCGTCCTTTATTGCGCGGGTCGCCGCGGGGACGATCCCGTCCGGGTCGTACCCGGAAGTCCCGACCGCATCCTTCTCCCCGGGAATCCCGAACAGCAGTACGGCTGGAATCCCCAAACCGGCGACTTCACGGCATTGCTCGACCAGGAGGTCGATGGAGAGCTGGTGGTTCCCCGGCATCGACCGGATCTCGCGCTGCACCCCCTCCCCCGGACAGACGAAAAACGGCATCACCAGATCTTCGGTCCGCAAGCTGGTCTCGCGGACCATGCCGCGGATGAGCGGGCTGCGGCGCAGGCGCCTGGGCCGATGTGGACCGATTCCCGGAAGCGACTGCCCGGAGGCCGGGACCCCGGCCGGTCCATCATTCATCGCCTGACCTCGAACGGCGGGAAAAGGGTGCGGACCGAAAGAGGGAGCTCCCGGTGATCGCGGCGGTCGTTTTCACGAAACGCAGCCTCCGCCCGGACCCGGGATACCGCACCTCGTGCAGGGGCAGGATATGCACCTCAAACCGCGGCAAGCGCCGACGCCAGGTCGCTCATGAGATCTTCCGGGTCCTCGATGCCGACGGAATACCGTATCAGTTCGTCGGTAATGCCGATCGCCTGCCGGTCTTCCCAACTCAGATCGTAGTACGAAATCGTCGCCGGATGAGATACCAGGGTCTCGACGCCTCCGAGGCTGGGCGCCAGGTAAGGTATCGACAACCTGTGAACGAAATCCCTGGCCGTCTCCAGGTTGCCGTCGAGATCGAAACTGACGACCCCGCCGAACCCGTGCATCTGCCTTCCGGCGACTTCGTAATCCGGATGGCTGGGAAGACCCGGGTAGTAGACCCGCTTGACCTTGGGGTGCTCTTCGAGGAAGGCGGCGATTTTGAGCGCGGTGTCGTTCTGCCTCGCCATGCGGACGGCCAGTGTCTTCAGTCCGCGGATCAGCAGGTAGCTCGAGTGCGGATCGGCCATTGTGCCGACGATGTCGCGGAATTCCTTGATGGCGGAGATGATCCCCTCGGCGCCGCAGACCGATCCGGCCATCAGGTCGTTGTGTCCTCCCAGGTACTTGGTGGCGCTGTGGAAGACGAGGTCGACGCCGAAGTCGAGGGGACACTGGTTGACCGGCGTCGCGAAGGTGCTGTCGATCAGGACCTTGAGACGCCGCTCCCTGGCGAAGGCGACCAGTTTCTCCAGGTCGACGACGTGCAGATGCGGGTTGGTGGGAGATTCGGTGAAGATCAGCCGCGTCTTCGGCCGCAGGGCCTGCCGCAGCTGATCGAAATCCCCTGGGCGCACGAAGCTGCTCTCGATCCCGAACTTGCCGAGGACGTCGCACAGCTGCACGGTACGCCGGTAACAATCCTCCATTACGACCAGGTGCTGGCCCGAACGCAGCATCGCCATCAGGGCGGTCGAGATCGCGCTCATTCCCGAGGAGAAAAGCAGCGCCTGCGCCGCGTGGTCGAGGTCGGCGAGTTTCCTCTCCGCCGCGGCCAGGGTCGGATTGCCGTAGCGGCCGTACTCGTACTGCGTCCGCTCGCCCGCCTTGTAGGCCTCGAACTCATCGAGGGTATCGAAGACGAAGGTCGAAGTCTGCGCTATCGGGTTGGTCAGGGACTTGGCTCCCTTGACCCGGTCTTCTCCCCCGTGAACGGAGCGCGTAGAGGCACCGGGGAGTCCCCCACCGGGCAGAATGGTCTCCGCAGCGGCCGGGGTTTCCTCTTTCCGGGAATCGACAGGTTTCCCGGACACCGGTTTTTCCGAATCAGCCGGCAAGGGTGGGTACCGCTTCGATCGATCTGAGCACCGTCGAGCGCACCTGCTCGTAATCGGCGTCGACCTCGACGGGACGGTTGGCGTTCAGGGGAACGACCCCGAAAACCTCGCGCAGATTGTCGGAATGGTAGTCGATCTTGAAGTCGGGAAACTTCAGGCCGTGCGCAGTGGAGATCACGACCACGGTTTCATCCGGGGCGATAGTCCCGCGCTCGACGAGCTTGAACAGGGCGGCCAGCGCCACTCCGGTGTGGGGGCAGGTGAACAGCCCGGTGCGGTCCGCCCGGGCGGCGGCTTCGGACAGCTCCTGCTCGGTCGCCTCTTCCACTACCCCCTTGAACTGCTTGAGAACGCGGACGGCGCGCTCCCAGCTGACGGGATTGCCTATGCGGATGGCGCTGGCAAGGGTGCTGCCGGCGCGCTGCGAGACGAACGACTCGAAATTGTCCAGATAACTGAGGTAGAGGGGGTTGGCCTGGGCCGACTGCGCCACGGCAATGCCCGGCAGTGCGTCGATGATCCCCATCTCCTTCATTTCGAGGAATCCCTTTCCCAGGGCGCTGACGTTGCCGAGGTTGCCCCCCGGAATGAGGACCCAGTCCGGCACCTTCCAGTCGAACTGCTGGGTCAGCTCGACTGCCACGGTCTTCTGACCTTCGATGCGCAGGGAGTTCTTCGAGTTCGCGAGGTAGAGGTTCTCGCGCCTGCAGATTTCCTGGACCAGCTGCATGCACCCGTCGAAATCGGTCCGGATCGACAGCGTAAGAGCGCCGTTCGTGATCGGCTGAATCAGCTGCGAAAGGGAGATCATGTCCTTGGGCAGGAAGGTGATAACGGGAATGCCTGCAGCCGCCCCGTAGGCGGCCAGGGCGGCCGAGGTGTCGCCGGTAGAGGCGCAGATCAGCGCCGGAATGTCGGTGCCCCCCGAACGCATCTGGCGCACCATCGAGACCAGCACCGTCATTCCCAGGTCCTTGAACGATCCGGTATGGCTGTTCCCGCACTGCTTTACCCAGAGGTCCTCCAGGCCGATCTCGCGGCCGAGCCTCTCCGCCCAGAACAGGTTGCTCCCCCCTTCGTACATCGAAACGACGTTCCCTTCGTCGACTTCGGGACAGACCATCTCCTGCTTGCCCCAGACCGAGCTGCCGTATGGAAAGACAGTGCGCATGTAGCGGCGGTCGAAGAGCTCACGCCATTCAGGCCCCGGTCTCTTCCGCAGTTCCGTCATGTCGTGCTGGACGGACAGCAGGCCTCCGCATTTCCCGCATTCGTAGATCATGTCCGTAAGCGGATACGTCTCGTTGCACTTGATGCACTGGAACCAGGCCTGATAACCCATGATCCTTCCGCCGTGCAGGGTTTTCGAGGTCGCGCGGATACCGGTTCAGTCCTTTGGGGGAAAAGTCAGGAATCTACCTTTGGCGCATGACACCTGCAAGAATCACAGCTTCCCTCCCGGTTCGAACCAGTCCCCCTCGCTGGAAGCTCGATGCGTGGGAACGGGGCTGGTATCCGGCCGGCTCGAACCGGAAACCTGGCTCAACCAGGAGACAGGGCTGCCTCGAGCGCCGCCCCGGCGTTCGCGGAGGCTCCCTGGCCGCGCAGAACGGCTGCGGCCGCCGCCAGAAAGAGCAGGACATTCTCCAGGCTCGAAGTGTGCCCCATCAGGCCGACGCGCCAGGCCTTGCCCTTGAAGTCGCCGAGACCCCCTCCGATCTCGATGTTGAACTCCTCCAGCAGGCGGCGGCGGGCGGCGGCGTCGTCGACGCCGTCCGGAATCCGCACCGTCGTCAGGGTGGGAAGCCGGAAGGGCTCGTCGACGACGAGGTCGAGGCCCATTGCCGTCAGCCCGCGGACCAGGGCCTGGTGATTCTCCGCATGCCGCCCCCAGCGAGCTTCCAGGCCCTCCTCGAGAACGAGGGAGAGCGCTTCCCTGAGGGCGTAGTTCATCGATATCGGGGCGGTGTGGTGATACACGCGGTCGCTTCCCCAGTACTGCTCGATCATCGACAGGTCGAGGTACCAGCTCCGAACCTTCTCGCGCCGGTTGCGGATCAGGTCGAGGCAGCGGTCGTTCAGGGTTACGGGTGACAGCCCGGGGGGACAACTCAGGCACTTCTGGGTGCCGCTGTAGCAGGCATCGATACCCAGGGCGTTCACATCGACGTCGATTCCCGCCAGCGAGGTCACGGCGTCGACGACGAGCAGGGCTCCGCGGCCGCGGGCGAGGGCGGCTATCTCCTCCAGTGGTTGCAGGACTCCTGTCGATGTCTCGGCGTGCACCATGGCCAGCAGCTTTACATCGCCTGCAATCGCTGCGAGGGTTCCGGCGACCTCATCCGGGTCGACCGGCCGGCCCCATTCGGCGGCAACCGTGTGGACTTCCGCCCCGCAGCGCTCGGCGACGTCCTGCATGCGCAGGCCGAAAACTCCGCAGGCGCACACGACGACCCGGTCCCCGGGCTCGACGAGGTTCGTGAAGCAGGTCTCCATGCCCGCGCTGCCGGTGCCCGAAACCGAGATGGTCAGCCGGTTCTGCGTCTGAAACACCTGTCTCAGAAGGTCTTTCGAGTCCTCCATGACCTCGAGAAACTGTGGGTCGAGATGCCCGACCACGGGCGCTGCCAGGGCGGCGTACACGCGTGGATGGACATTGCTGGGGCCCGGACCCATGAGCAGGCGCTGCGAGGGATCCAGTCTTGCCGGCAGGTTTTGTTCCAGGTTCACGGAATTCCTCCAGAGGAAGTGAGTTTGCCGAGGTGCCGGTCATCCCCCTGTCGGGGGAGGCAGTCGTCGCAACACCATGGGCACGAGCAGGATATAGAGAACGACCTCGGGGATGAGATAGCTGGCGTTGTACCCGAGGGAATACCGCCAGACTTCCATGCCCTCCGGCGCCAGGTGGCCGAAGTAGACGATTCCCGATAGAAAATGGAGGCCAAGCCGGACCGCCTCCGCCGCCGCGATGGCCGAGGCCAGGCGAGGCCAGGCAAGACCCGTTTCCGCGACGCGCCGTGAGGCCCCGAGGGCGGCGATCCCCACAGTCGCGTAGGCCAGGGGATAATCAAGGGCCAACTGGACCGGATGCACGAAATAGGGAGACATGGCGAAGTGGACAATTCCGTATGCGAGGCCGGCCATCCCTCCGGCAGCCGGACCGTGCCGGAAGGCGGCGACGAACAAGGGAACCGAATCCAGGCTCACCGAGCCTCCGTAGAGGAGGTGGGGCAGCTTGAGCTTGAAGAGGCTCAGTACGGCGGCAAGGGCAATGGCGAAGGCGAGCTCCGCCTGGACCCGGATCGAGAAGGAGCGTTTCAAATAAGCTGGAACCCGCAAGCGAATGCCCGCACGGCTCGCCGGCGGTCGTGGGCTTTCAGGACCGCGAGGCGTCCAAACGGTCCTTGCGGCCGGTTCTGTCCCTGGTCCCGATGTCCGGCTCTGACCGGCCCTGCTGACGCGGATGGTCTCAAGTCTGCACTGTCTGTGACGCTGATCTAGGGAGTCATATCAAATATTGATTGCATCTATTTGGAGAACAACAAGAAATACTCCCATCATTTTTTGTGTCCCTCAAAGAGGAAAGGAAGGCCGGGTTTTTTTGCTGTTCGGGAACAAAAAGCGGAACTCCCCCGCCCGGGGAGCGTCATACACAGTGCGGGCCCTCCCGGTCTGGGCCCGCACCCTCCCTTGCGGCCGGAAGCAGTTTACTGCTTCCGGCCGTTCTTCAGTTCAGCCGCTGCAGGAGCATCACCCCCTGGGGAATGCGGATTATCCCGCTCACCTCACTGACCTGCAATTTCAGCACCGCCTCCTCTACTGCCTCCAGCATATCCCCGGGACCGAAGAACCCGAGATCCCCGCCGTCGCGCGCGTTCGGGGCCTTCGAGAACTTGATGGCGAGCTGGGCGAAGTCCTCCCCTGCCTCGACCCGCCTGAGGAGGTCGCGGCCTTGCTCCTCGGAATCGACCAGGATCATGCGCGCCCGCAGCTTCCCCGCCATGATCGCGCGCAGAGCCTCCATGTTGAGGTTTATCGCATGCATCACGTCCGGATCCGGCGACAACTCCTTGGCGCGCTTGTAGTAGGAGAGGGCCTGGGAGTAGCGCCCCTGTTGCGAGTGCAGGAAGCCGAGGTTGTTGTAGGCCTCGACGTCCCGCGGCAGCAGCTCCGTTACGGTTTCGTAATGGGGGATGGCCCTTTCCAGGGAATCTACGCGGGTGTAGTGGAACCCGAGGTAGCGGTGAGCTTCGGGATTGCGTTCGTCGAGAAGCAGGGCGGAGTCGAGGTGGGTCTTGGCCCTGGACCGGTTGCCGGCCTGCATGTAGAGAAAACCTAGAGAACTCTGAATGACCGACACCTGGGGAGCCAGGCGGCGGGCCGCCTCGATGACGGCTATGGCGGAATCGAGCTGTCCGGCGGCGAGGAACGCCTCCCCGAGGGCCGAATAGACCTGGAGTTGGCCCGGTCTTTCCGCCATGGAGCGCTTGAAGGCGGCGACCGACTCGGCAACTTTTCCATCGGCCAGGTAGAGCGTTCCGAGCCGGTTGAGCACTTCGGCGCTTCCCGCCCCCAGTTTCAACGCCTCTTCGTAGCGGTCGATGGCGGGCTTGAGCTGACCCCGTCCGGCGAGTAACTCCGCTTCCTGAACCAGCCGTACCATCGGCGGCAGTTCGGTTGCCTGGGTGTCAGGTGCCGCAGCAGTCTGAGCTCCAGACCCGGGTACAGGGCCGATGTTGAACAGGACGGCCGCAAGCGCAAGGAGGTTCGCGAGCCTCGACATCGTCGCTTTCAGAATGGGAATGGACATGGCTTCAGGAATCCGCCGGCAATTCTCCCCGCGGTTTGTCCCCGGACCCGTAGCGGTCGCCCAGAGCCTGAACCTGGTCGTCGTCGAGGGTGTTGGTGCGTCCCAGTTGGCGGGCAACGAGGGCGATGCGGGCGCACAACTCGACGGTCTCCATCTTGAAGTGCGCATCCATTGCATCGGCTCCCAGGGTCACTGCCCCGTGATTGGCCAGCAGCACGGCGTCGTAGTTCTGGCGCAGCAGCGGCACCATCGGCTCGACTATCTCCGGCCCCCCCGGGGTTCCGTAGGGAGCAAGGGGGATTCCCCCGAGGTGGACGACCACTTCAGGCAGGATGCATTCCTTCAAATCGATGCCGGCCACGGCGAACCCCGTGGCGGTAGGGGGATGGGCGTGCACGATTCCGCCGGTTTCCGGCCTCAACCTGTACGACTCGGTGTGCATGAGGATCTCCGTGGTGACTTCCCGGTCCCCGTCGATCCGGTTGCCGTCGAGATCGCAGACGACGAGCATGTCCGGAGCGAGGAACCCCTTGCTGACCCCGGTCGGCGTGCACAGCAGTCGATCCTCCTCGAGCCGTGCGGAGATGTTGCCGTCGTTCCCGGCCACGAAGCCGAGATTGTAGATCCGCCTCCCCACCTCGCAGATTTCCTGGCGCAGCCGGGTTTCCGTCATCCGCCCGCGGTCCCCTCGAGTTTGCCGGCAAACCGGGCGCTTCGACCGCAAACAGGCGAAAACTCGCCGGCAGGAGGGACGGAGTCGGCCCGGGGCCGTTCGAACAGCTTCCTGGCCGCCTCTACCGATACCCAGACTCCGCCTGCGATCGCGGGCAGGGCGAGGTTGAGCAGCCACAGCAGGAGGGCGGCGTTGACGGCCGGAACCGGATCGAGGCCGATTCCGGAGAAGACAAAAGCCGAGGCTGCTTCGCGGGGCCCGAGATCGAGAAGTCCGACCGGGGCGAGGGTTTTCAAGCCGAATACAACCGGAATGGCGGCGATTCCCCTTGGGGGCAGTTCGGTCCAGCTCAGGGCCAGGAGGTAGAACTGGGCGAAGAAAACCAGGTTGAACAGGAACGACCAGAGCAGAACCCGCAGCAACAGGGCCCTGGAGATGGAGCGGAGTGCCTTCGACAGCCTGGCGGCAGCTGCATTCCAGGGCTTTGCCAAACCCCGTTTCTGCAGACCGGCCGGCAACGCTCCACCATGGCGGAAAAGGAGCCCTCCGGCCGCGGCCATGGCAACTCCACCGGCCAGGGCCAAGGTCAAGTCGATGAAGGCCAGCCCGATTACCGCTGCGGAGATGGTGATCCCCGCGGAAAGGGCCCGGTCGAGACCGGCCATGGTCATGGCCTCGACCCTGCTCCCCTCGAACAAGGCCCCCCGGCCCAGCTCCCCCACCCTTCCCGGCGATACCATTCCCAGGGAGAAGCCCACGAGCAGGGAGCGCAGGCTTTCACCAGCCCGGGTCGCGGGCCGGATCGACAGGAGAAGCTCATGCCATTTACGCCACTGGATCGCCACCCCGGCGAGGCTTCCTGCGAGGGCAAGGAGCAGATACAGGGGATCCGCTGCGAGCAGATTGTCAGAAAGCTCTTCCGGGCTCGCTACCAGCCACAAAAGCAGGGTCAACAGGCACAGGGAAACCCCAGCCTTAACCAGGGCGGCAAGGACTGCGATGGATCCGCGCATGGGTGAGCTTAATTTACTGTTGGGGAATGGCTTGCAGCATCAGGAAAGAAAGTGAAGCTAGCCGGGCGCGGCAGGGACGTCAAGCGGAAGCGGGATTCGCCCCGGTTTCCGGGTGGCTGCGATTCAGCTGGAGGCGGCCTCTTCGGCTTAAAACCACGGGTAGCTGTGTGCTGAAGCCGCGGTCGGAAGAACCCGGCCATCAGCCCCGGAACAGGAACTGCACGACGTCCCCGTCGCGGACAACGTAATCCCGGCCTTCGGTACGCAGCTTCCCCTGCTGCCGGAGCCGCTGCAGCTCCCCTCCGGCAGCGGCCAGGTCCTCGACTGTTGTGACCTCGGCGCGGATGAAGCCCTCCTCCATGTCGCTGTGGATTCTGCCGGCCGCCGCCGAGGCCGTGCTTCCGGAGGGGAGCGGCCATGCCTGCAACTTCTCGTTGGCGACCGTGTAAAAGGCGATCAGACGCAACAGCCGGTAGGCGGCCCTCACCAGGCGGTCGATCCCACTGGACTCCAGTCCCAGCTCGGCCAGGAGTTCCCCCTTCTCTTCCCCTTCCTCCAACTGCGCCACCTCCGCTTCCAGCTGGGCGCAGACAGGCAGCACCCGGTCCTCCCCCACCCTGCCCCGGAGCTGATCGAGCCCGGGGTCCTCCTGATCCGGGGTTTCCCCGATGTTGGCGACATAGAGCACCGGCTTGGCCGAGAGCAGGTTGTAGCTGCGCACTGCCTGCAGGTCGCCGGGCGTGACCTCGCCGTTGGCGTGGACGGAAACACCCTCGAGCAGGCCCGAACCGATCTTCCGGAGGGCCTCGAGCTCGGACCGGCGCGGGCTGCGCGGGTCGGTGGCAACCACCCTTTCGAGATGAGGCATGGCTTCCTCGACCGACTGGAGATCGGCGAGCATGAGCTCGCTCTCGATGGTGTCGACATCCCGCACCGGGTTCAGGACTTCCTCGACGTGGGAAACCGTGGGATCCTCGAAACAGCGGACCACGTGAATCAGGGCGTCGGTGTCGCGTACGTCGGCGAGGAACTGGTTTCCCCTTCCCTCACCCTTGCTGGCGCCCCGCACCAGGCCGGCGATGTCGGTGAACCTGATGCTCGCCGGGGTGCAACTGGCAGGGTTCAACAGCTCATCGAGGATCCGGAGCCGTCCGTCCGGCACTTCGACCACGCCGACGTTGGGGTCGATGGTGCAGAAGGGGTAGCTCGAAGCCTCGGCCGATGCCGAAGTCAAAGCGTTGAACAGGGTCGTCTTGCCGGCGTTCGGCAGGCCGACGATGCCGGTGGTGAGGTTCACCCCGCCTCGTCCTCGGTCGCAAGCAGCAGGGGCGCGACTATCACCGTCTTCTCCCGCCTCAGCACTGCGAGCCCCGGGGCGCCCCCCCGGGGTTTCGATACATGCTTCACCCGGGTATACACGACCGGCACCTTGCGAGCGGAGCGGCCCTTGCTCCAGTAGGCGGCAAGAGCCGCCGCTTCTTCGATGTTCCGGGCCCCGGGCTCTTCCTTGCGCCCCTCCCGGCGCAGCACCACGTGAGAGCCCGGGTACCCGCTGGCGTGAAACCAGAGGTCTTCCTGCGAAGCCATGCGGTGGGTCAGCTGGTCGTTTTCGCGCTGGTTGCGCCCGACCCACACCGTCCAGCCGCTGCTGGTGCGGTAGCGACGCGGGTGGGCTTTTGCAGCATCCCCCTTCTTCGGTCTCTGTTCGGGCTCGCGATGTTCCATCCATTTCCTCACATCCTCCGGAAGTTCGCCTGCACCGGTCTCCAATCCGCCCAGCATCCGTCGCAGGGTCTGCTCCTGCCGCCGCACCCGGCTCAGACGTTCCGGCAGCACCTGCAGGCGCTTCTGGAGCTTGCGCGCCCGCTTGAGAAGCCGCGCCGCGTTTTCCGCAGGGGAGAAACGCAGGTCGAGCTCGATGGCGAGGCGATCGGCCTCCGCCCCTGCAAAGGAATTGGGCAATTCCACGCGAGCCGTCCCGGGCTTCACCTCCTTGAGGTGGGCGAGCAGGAGGCTTCCCCGTTGCAGCAGGGAAGGAGCTTCGGCCGCTTCGTCGAGATCCCGCTCCACCGCTTCCCGGGAGCGCGCCGCCTGGCGCAGTTCGCTGGCAAGGGCATGACGGGCGCGCCTGAAGCCGGCCTTTCGCTCCTCGGTCCGCTCCCGGTTCTCGCGCCATTCCGCAAGGGCTGACAGTATTGAATCGAAACGGCGAAGATCCTCGACCGGTCGCCGCGGACACAGGGAGGAAACCATCAGCCTTCCACCCTCGGTGAACAGGAAACCGCCCTTCCCATCCGGACTCTCGGCGAACATCCCGGCCCCGACGCTCCAGAGCCGCCGGACAAGGGCGTCGTCGACGGTCCCCCGCGGGCGGTCCGTTTCCACCCCGGGCAGTGCGAACCCTGCCCGGAACAGCAGTTCCGCAGCCACCCCTCGATCCGCTCCGGCGATCGTCCGCTGCAGGGCCAGCGGCAGGTTGCCCTCCTGTCTCCGCAGCTCTTCGGCGAGGGCAGCCGGGAATAGGTCAATGCAGTCCGTTCCCGGCAGCAGCCTGGGTTTCCCCGGGGGCGAGTACGTCCCGCCCTGCCGCAGCCGGCGTCCCTGACCCGTTCCGTCAGGGCTTGGCCAGATTCCCTTGATCGACTGCGACCGCTCCGCGACCAGGACCGCCTGGACGCGCGGGGGGATCAGTTCGATGAGCAGCTGGCCGTAGGTCTTTTCCCCCCGCTGATTGTCGCGGGAAAGCCGGATCCGCAGGACGCGGTCCCGCCGGTCGGCGTGCACCGAGTCGACAGCAGCACCCTGGAGGTAGCGCTCGCCGGCTCCGTGCACGGCGAAAACCGCAGGCATTCCAGCCGACTGCAGGCTGACGAATCCCCGCGCGCCGAGTTCGAACGACAAGTAGGAGTCCCGTTCGCAGGCTATGGCGAGAGCCGGTCTGTCTGCGGACGGTTTGCCGGCATCCCTCCCCTGCCCCGGGGAGAAGCCGGCCCGAGCGATCCTGCCGCCGGCAGACATCTCGTTGAGCTCGAGGGCGACCGAATGGATTGTGAAGAGATCGAAGGACAATTGGTGCCGATTCCCGTTTCCGCCCGGAACAACTCCGGCTCGAGGACTGCGGGTTTCCGGAAGCGGCCTGCCTGCCAGGGACCAGACCGCCGGCAGCCGGGCGCGTCAGGAGCGGCCCGCCCCGGGTGGAAGCTCCGTCAGGATCCCAGGTCGTCCAGACTGGTCTCGAGTCTGGCCAGGTTTTCCCGGTACTCGGTCTGCCGCTGCCGTTCCCGTTCCACCACCTCCCCTGGAGCCCTTTCGAGGAAGGCGGACTGGTTCAGCTTGGAGTCCAGCCCCTGCAACAGCCTGCCGAGCTTGTCGATCTCCTTTTGCAGGCGCCGGCGTTCCGCGCCGACGTCGATCAGCTCCTCCAGGGGAACTTGAACCTCGACGTCCCGGACCATGGCGCTTGCAGCCCCCGAAGGTTTCTCCAGGCCGCTCCCAACCTCTGCGGTCCGGGTCAGGGCAAGCGTCTCGACGTAACCGAGCCGGCCTTCGAGCAGCTCGGCAGATGCCGGCCCCGCAGACAGCCTGACGTCGACCCGCTTTCCGGGAGGCACCCGAAGCTCCCCGCGAATGTTGCGGATCGCCGAGACCACTTCCTGCACGAAAGTCATCTCCTCCATCGCCGCTTCGTCGCAGTCCCCGCTTCGGGCAGCCGGCCAGGCCGCGGTCATGACCGCCTCTCCGGCGGATGCCCGCCGGGGCAATGCCTGCCACAGGGCCTCGGTGATGAAGGGCATGACAGGGTGCATCAGGCGCAGGGACTGTTCGAGCACCTCGACGAGGATTTCCTGCGCCATGGCGCGTTCCGGAGCGGAACCCCGCAGGCGGGGCTTGGCCAGCTCGAGGTACCAGTCGCAGTAGTCGTTCCACAGAAAGCTGTACAGGGCGCGCGTTACCTCGCTGAAGCGGAACCCCTCCTGGTGCTCGTCGACGCGTTCGATGGTCCGGGCCAAGCTGCTGCGGATCCAGCGGTCCGCGAGCTCGGCGCTCGGGCTCGGTTCATCCACCGGCTCGTACCCTTCCAGGTTCATGAGCACGAAACGCGCAGCGTTCCACAGCTTGTTGCAGAACGCCTGTCCCGACTTCGCGCTTTGCGAGGACTTCACCTCGTTGTCGGCGATTTCGGCGTCGAAGCGGATGTCCTGCATCGCCCCCGCCTGGTGAAGCAGCGAGTAGCGCGTGGCGTCGGCCCCGTACAGACGGACGAGATCCATCGGGTTGAGCCCCGTTCCCAGGCTCTTGCTCATGCGGCGTCCGTCCCTCGTCATCACCGTGGGGTGAACGAGCACGGTTTTGAACGGGACCTGTCCGGTGAACTCCAGGGAGGTGAAGGCCATGCGCAGGACCCACAGGTAGAGGATGTCCCTGCCGGTGATCATCAGGTCGGTCGGGTAGAAGTAGTCCAGGGACTCGTCGGTCTGCGGCCACCCCAGGGTGGCGAACGGCCAGAGGGCCGAGGAAAACCAGGTGTCGAGGACGTCCGGATCCTGGACGAACTCGTTCCCCCCGCACCGGCCGCAGCGGTCCGGCCGTTCTCTCTGTACTACAGGCTTCGCCCCCGCTTCGACCGAGACCTGGAAGCTGCCCTCGGCCAGGGCGCGGTCGCGCGGCATGTCTCCGGAAGGCGTGATTCCGGGGCCGCTGCAGTGAACGCAGTACCAGGCGGGGATGCGGTGGCCCCACCAGATCTGGCGCGAAAGCGCCCAGTCGCGGATGTCGTCGAGCCAGTCGATGGCGTACTCCCGGAAGCGGTCCGGGACGTAGGCGATCTCCCGGCCCTCGAGGAAGGGACGGGTCTTTTCCGCCAGGGCCTTCATGTCCATGAACCACTGCTCCATCGGCAGCGGCTCGATGACGGTGCCGCACTTGTCGTGATGCGGAACCGAGTGCTCGTACTCCTCCGTATCCTCGAGAAAGCCTTCCGACTCCAGGGCCGACAGGACGTTGCGCCGGCACTCGTAGCGCTCCTGCCCGGCGAAGCGGCCGGCCGCGGAGGTCATCACCGCGTCGAAGCCGATGACGGCGATCTCGGGGAGGCCGTGTCTCTTGCCGATTTCGTAATCGTTGGGATCGTGGGCGGGGGTGACCTTTACGGCACCGCTTCCCATTTCCGGGTCGGCGTGCTCATCGGCAACGATAGGGATCTCGCGCTCCATCAGCGGCAACAGAACCGTGCTCCCAACCGAGGCCTGCCACCTTCTGTCCCCGGGGTGGACGGCGACCCCGGTGTCCCCCAGCATGGTTTCCGGCCTGGTGGTGGCGACGACGACGCCCTCGGCACCCGGCGCCCCCGGGTAGCGGATATGCCAGAGGTTGCCCTGCAGCAGGCGCTCTTCGGTCTCGAGGTCGGAGATCACCGAGCGGCAGGAGGGGCACCAGTTGATCATGCGCGTGCCGCGGTATATCCAGCCGTTGTCGTAGAAGCGTTCGAAGGCGAGCAGCACCGCTTCGACGTAGTCGTCGTCGAGGGTGAAGCGGATTCTGCTCCAGTCGTAGCTGCAGCCGAGCTGGCGCAGCTGCCGGTAGATGGTGTCGCCGTACTTCTCCTTCCATGCCCGGATGCGCTCGAGCAGCTGCTCCCGCCCGAGATCGTAGCGGGTGACTCCGTCGAGCCGCTTTTCCACCTGCATCTGGGTGGCGATTCCCGCATGGTCGGTTCCCGGAAGGCAGAGGGTCTCGTACCCCTGCATGCGGCGCCGGCGCACCACGTTGTCGTGGATGGCGTGCTGGATGGCGTGACCCATGTGCAGCTCGCCGGTGACGTTCGGGGGCGGAATGGTTACGCAGAAAGGCTTTTTTCCGGGATTGACACGGGCGGCGAAATAGTTGCCGCGCTCCCAGAACGAGTACCATTCCGCTTCGGCGGCCGGGTCGTACTTCGTCGGCAGATTCAGCGACATGAAAGGCTTTCAGCAGTCGGGGATTTTCGTTGTAACTGCGTGTTCTACAATCAGTTCAATATAGGGGGGCGCATCGAACGATGGCAATTCCGGACGGCCTTTGCACGCCGGGGGAAGCGATGATATAATTGCACCGAAACATGAGAGGACTGCGCCGGTCTGCGCCTGAACTCCCATTCCGGTTTTTCACACCCTGTCACCAGGACCGACCTTGGCACACTGGGCCGACCTGCCGACCGAGCAGCGCAACGAAGCAAGCGCCCGCATCGACGAGGCTCCCACCGCGGAGATGCTGCGCATCATGAACCGCGAGGACGCCTCGGTCGCCGCGGCGGTGGAGAAAGAGCTCGACCAGGTCGCCAGGGCGGTGGAGCTCGTGGTCCGCGCCCTGCGAGAGAACGGCAGGCTCTTCTACATCGGAGCCGGATCGAGCGGACGCCTCGGGGTGCTGGATGCGGCCGAGTGCCCTCCCACCTTCAACACGGATCCCGAGATGGTCCAGGCGGTGATCGCCGGGGGACCGGAGGCGGTCTTCGCCGCCGTAGAGGGAGCCGAAGACAAGGCCGGTTCCGGAGCCGGGGAGTTGCGCCGGCGCCAGGTGGGGACGGGTGATTGTGTAATGGGAATCGCCGCGAGCGGGGTCACCCCTTTCGTGCTTGGCGGTCTCGGCGAGGCGAGGGCCCGCGGGGCGTCCACGATCCTGCTCACCTGTGGAGTCCCGGGACAGGAAGGTCCCGGGGTGGATGTCCGCATCGCGCCACAGGTAGGCCCCGAAGTCGTTACCGGATCGACGCGGCTGAAAGCGGGCACCGCAACCAAGATGGTCCTCAACATGATCTCCACGGCGGCGATGATCCGGCTGGGAAAGACCTTGGGAAACCTCATGGTCGACCTGCAACCCGGGAACGCCAAGCTGCGGGACCGGTCGTTGCGGATTCTTCAGATGGTGACGGGGATCACGAGGGAGGCTTCCGAAGCGAGCCTGCGCGCCGCCGGAGGCGACCTGAAGGTGGCAATCGTGATGAAACTGTGCCGAGTCGGTCGAAACCGGGCGGCGGCCTTGCTCGTCGAGCACGAGGGGCGGATCAGGGAAGTGGTCGGCCACGGGGAACGGAGCCGCTCAGGAGTAGCCTCCCCATGAAAAACGGCATTCTGGGAGGGACGGATCTCGAGGTTTCCCGGGTCGGGTTGGGAACAGTGGAAATCGGACTGCCGTACGGGATCGGGCTTCCCGATCCTCCCCCCGACGACGAGTGCATCGGACTGTTGCGCGCCGCCCTCGACCAGGGAATCACATATTTCGATACCGCCGCCGGGTACGGGCGCAGCGAGGAGCTGGTGGGCAAGGCGTTCTCGGGCATGGGAGCATCCCGCCCCGTCATCGCCACCAAGGTAAAGATGCGCGCCTCCGCCTCCGGACCGGAGCTCGAGGGGGCCGGGCTTTCGGAGCACCTGTGTGCTTCGGTCAGGCAAAGCCTCGCCAGTCTCAGGGCGGACAGTCTGGACCTGGTGCAGGTGTACGTCGAGGAGGATACCTTCTTGCGCGAGGAAATCCGCTCTCCCCTTCTGGAAACGGTCGAGTCCCTGACCGCCAGGGGCCAGGTCCGCTTCTGGGGTGCGACCTCCTACGGCCCGGCCGACGCCAGAGCGGTGATCCGCCAGGGGAAGCCTTTTCGGACGATCCAGGTGGCCTACAACCTGCTCGACAGGAGCCTCGAGCGCCGGGTTCTGCCGGACTGCCGGAAGAAGGGGCTGGGAGTCGTGCTGCGCTCGGTGTTCCTGCAGGGGGTGTTGTCCCATCGGACCGAAAGCTATCCGGCGAACATGGAGCCGCTGAAGCAGGCCGCCCGCAAGGCAGCGGCTGTGGCGGGCGCGCACGGAATCGGTCTGTCCGAATGCGCCCTGCGTTTCGCCGCCTACGGTCCTGCGCAGGCGGACGTGACCTTGTTCGGGACCTTCTCCAGGACGGAGCTGGAACAGAACATGGCCGCGGTCGCCGCCGGGCCTCTGCATGAAGATCTGATGAAGGAACTCGCCCCCCTGGCCATGGACGGCAGCGAGCTGCTCTACCCCCAGACCTGGGGCCTTCCCCACGCCTTCGAGTAGAAGGGACTGTCATGGCGGAATACCTCTCCCCGGAATGGCCGCCGACAGGTCGGGGTTCACGGCGCGAAAGCGACCGACCTGCTCCGGGCCGCCCGGCTTCGGTCGGAATCTCCCCCGGGGCTCCGAACCCGTCCCCCTGGCCTCGAAACCCGCAACAGCCATGACACCTGCATCCGCGATTTCACCCCGGTCCCTGACAGGCCTGGAAAAGGAGCAGCTCGACACTCCGGTCCTGCTGATCGACCTCGACAGGTTCGAGTCGAACATCGCCGCCATCGCCGCCTGCTGCCGCGGCCACGGCACCGCCTGGAGACCTCACAGCAAGGCGCACAAGTCACCGGAGATCGCCCATCTGCTGGTGGCGGCTGGAGCCGTCGGAATCACCTGCGCGAAGCTGAGCGAAGCGGAAATGATGGTGTCCCACGGCGTCGGGGATATCCTGCTCGCCAACCAGCTGGGGAGCGCGGGGAAACAGCGCCGGCTCGCCGAGATCCAGAACCAGGGGCGGGTGATCGCGATCGTCGACACCGAGGTCGTGCTGGAGCCGATGGCCGCCGCCGCAGCCGCCGCGGGGACGACCATCCCGGTGCTGATCGACGTCGACATCGGCATGAACCGCACCGGTTGCCGCCCCGGAGAGCAGGTGGTCGGGCTCGCCGAAGCGATCTCGGCAAGAAAGGGACTGCGCCTGGAGGGGATCATGGGGTACGAGGGCCACGTGCTGGAAACCGAGCCGCCCGAAGCGAAGGAGCGGGCCTGCCACGAGGCCCTGGAAAAGCTGGTTGTCAGCAGGGATGCCCTCCTCCAACAGGGCCATCGCTGCGACATCGTCAGCGCCGGGGGCACCGGGACGTACACCATCACCGCAGCCTTCGACGGGATCACTGAACTGCAGGCTGGCGGCGGTATCTTCATGGACGCGATGTACCGCGAGAGCTGCCACGTCGAAGGTCTGCAGTTCGCCCTCAGCGTGCTGGCGACGGTCAGCAGCCGCCAGCGCGGCCATGTCGTTCTCGACTCCGGTTTCAAGACCCTGTCTCAGTCGGAGAACGCTCCCCGCCCCCTCTGCCGGGACGACCTCGAGCTTCGCTACCTGTCGGCGGAGCACGGTGTTTTTTCGGTCCGCGACGGATACCAGGGCCCCGAAGTCGGGGAGCGCATCGAGCTGCTGCCCTGGTACAGTGACAGCACCACTTTTCTCCACGACCGCTTCGTCGGAATCCGCGGGGGCGTCGTCGAGTGCGTGTGGGAGATCGCCGGCCGCGGCCTGCTTACGTGAACCTGCTCCTGGTATCGATCGACAGCCTGCGCGGGGATCACCTGCCGCGCACCCATCCCGATGTTGCAACGCCCCGCTTCGATTGCCTGACCGCGGACTTCGGCATGGCGCCGAACTGCTTCTCCGTCTCCTCGGCAACCCGGCCAGTGCACCTCAGTCTGGTCTCCGGCCTTTACCCCTTCGAGCACGGTATCCTGTCACAGCGCCACAGCCGTCAGCGGAGGGGCCTTCCGAACCTTTTCGATGCCTGCCGCGGCGCCGGGATGTCCTGTGCAGCTTTCTCGGAAGCCGCCGAGATCTTCGAGGGACTCGACCTCGGCGCCCAGGTCGAGCCGCTGTCCCCGGGGGTTGACGGGGGTGTTCGACAGGTGCTCTCCCGGCTTGGCTCGATGCCCGAAAGCCAGTGCGTCCTCCTCCATTACTGGAGCACGCATACCCCGTACGGAGCGGCTGACGGAATGGCTCTCGGGGAGACCGCCGACCTGCTCGCCAGCGGGCGGCTCGACGTGGTCACGGCTCGTTATCGGCGCGCCGTCGAGGAGGTTTTCGAGCGCAAACTCGCGCCCCTGATCGAAGGCCTCGATCTGGCTCAATGGGCGATTTTCGTTTTCGGAGACCACGGCGAGAGCTGGACGGCTTCAGAGCCGTATCACGGCCAGACCCTCGACAACAGCGTCCTGCACGTCCCCCTGCTTCTCCACGTGCCTTTCCGAGACAACCGTCGCTTCGTAAACAGGAACCTGGTGTCTCTCATCGATCTGTTTCCGACCGCGCTCGGTCTGCTGGGGGTTTCCTGCGACTACCGGGGATTCGGCAGACCGCTGTGGGAACCCGCCGGGGAGAACGAGCAGTACCTGGCGCAGATCGCTCCCTTGAACGGCGGGGGAACGAGGATCGAGAAACCCGGAGGTGTACCGGGGAAGGAGCCGGGGAGAGGGTTGCTGTGGGCCCTGTTCGACGAGGGAAGGAAGTTCGCCTACGACGAAGAGTCGGGGACGGGAGTCCTTACGGAGACATTGACCGACCGCGTTCTGGAATCGGTAGCACAGCCTCGGACCGTGGCTTTCTATGCCGGCAGGTATCGCCGGCTCATGGCGAGCAGTGTGTATTCAGACCTTCCCGGACCCATGCCCCTGGAGCCGGGGCAGGAGGCCCTGATAGAACGCCGCTTGCGTGATCTGGGGTACCTGGAGTAGCGTCCGCCCCGGCCGCTTCTCTCACTCCTCCCCCCGGCGAAACAGCGACGACTTGTAGATGTCGGGCCGGTGCGGTTTCAACGTGACGATCTCGCTCTGCGGAAAGGCATCGGCCAGACCCTTCGGGGGGCGTTGATCGTACCCGAGAGCGATCACGTCGGGGGCTATCTCGGAGACTACCTGGAGGAGGTTCGACCCCTTGTTTCCCAACCTGACGTCATCGGCGATTCCCGCTCCCTCCACCGCTGCCATGCGCTCTTCCTCGCTGTGATCGGGAAGCCGCCCTTTGATCCGCTTTACGTTCTCGTCGCGGGCGATCACGACGAACAGCTCCGTGCCCAATGCCGCGGCCTGGGCCAGGAAGGACTCGTGCCCGGGATGGAAATGATCGAAGGTGCCGCAACAAAGAACGCGAGGCCGCGGACGGTCAGAGCTCATTGACGCGGCGGTCGATCCAGAAATCGGACCCGTGATCCTCGGAAAAAATGTCGCCGAACGCGCGCGCATCCTCCCGCGTCCCGAAATAACCGATGCGCACCCGGAACCCCTTGCCGTCCGGCTGGGCGATGACGTACGCGGGATATCCCAGAGCGCTCAGCTCCGTCACCCGCTCGCCGGCCTTCAGGACATCGGAGTACACGCCCACCTGTACGGTGAACTCCCCGTCCGGTTGGTAGGCAACAGCTCCGGCGAGCAGCCCCTGGCGTCCATCCTTGTCTTCCGTTGATCCAGCGGAGGTCCCGGTTGATCCGTCAGAGCCGGCAGGTCCGGTAAAGGGCTTATCCCCTTCTCTGACCGGGCCGCCTGATTCCGGGGTTTCTCCGTACTGAATGCCGCTCGAGTCGAGAACGATCACCTCGACTCGGCCTCCACCCTGATCAAGGCCGAATTCATCGCTGCGATCGATCTCTTCGCTGCAACCGCAGGTGGTTGCAGCGAAGGACAGCAGGAGCGGCAGGAGCAGCCGCCCGAACCTGGAACCGACCGGGGACCGGCTCCTGTGACCCGAACCGGAATACCGAGGTTCACGCCTGGCCGCCGGGATCTTTTCCGGCGATTCCTGCCGGATGCTCATTGCAGCCGTTCGAGGATGCAGCACTTGAAGGGGCTTCCTTCGATATAAATTGGCAGAGCCGCGAGAATCTCGAAAGGCAGCCGCGCGGTGCGCAACCCGGCCACGACCCCCTCCAGGTCGGCAAACGGAATCACCGCCACGCCGCCAGGCGCCAGGACCGCGGAAAAGGTCTCGAGCCTTTCCCGGATGCCCGGTCCGGCGCTGCCGTCGATTACGCAGCTGGCGGAGTGAGATCCGGCAGGCAGGGCTTCGTGTGCCGGGGCGACGGGCAAGCCACCGGGAAGGGCACTTCCCTGGAGGGTGAAGGTGCGGTCGCCGAGGGCACCGACGCGTCTCGGGCCTGCCCGGGACAACTCCTCCAGTCCTTCCTTCTGACAGTTCAGGCAGAGGACGACATCCTCGGGTCCTGGTTCCAACAGCCCCATCAGCGAGGCGATCATCGCCTCGGACAGTCCCTTGCCCGGTCCCCCGGGGTGCCTCCGCGGACCGACCTGAACGCAGAACAACGCCTGGGATCCGACGATTCGCAGCCTCAAGCGAAGCCCCGTCTCCTTTCCGGCAGGCTGCAGGGCGTGTTCTGCGGCCAGGATTGCGCGGACCCTCTCTTCCACATCACGGCGCGTGAACCGGTGCGAGCCCGAGAGGGTGCAGGCCAGCTGGAAACGATCGACGTCGGTTTCGGGATGACATGCCCGGACAAGGTTCCGCGCTGCGGACAGGTCCACCCTGCGAAGGCGCTCGCAGAGGCGGTCAAGTCCCGGGGCGCCCACGGTCACACCCCGGAAACGGGCAACCACCCCCGCGGTGGACAGGGCCGAACGAACTGTCGTCAACTTTGCGGGAGAGCGGGTGTATCTGAAGAAAACCCGTCCGTTGCGTCGGTCGGACTCGGTTTCGAACCCCGTCGCACCGGCAAGCTGCGAGCGCAGGGACTCGAGCACCGCGTTTTCGAGGCCGGCGACCGTAGTAATGTAGAAGTCGTGGATCTTCTCCGTGCCCGGGCCGGAGGTCATGTTACGGGAACCCCTGTTGAAGACCTCGGCAACGGTTCGACCACGGAAACGGCGCAGTTTTCCGAGGTGAAGCAAGTCCGCAGGCAGTGCTCGACATCCTGCCGGCGAACCTGTTCAAGTGCCGCCGCGGAGTCGAAGGGCCGCGCTCCGCGGCTCACCTCGCCGTGGGCCATGGCGGCACAGCTCTCGATGTCCTCGTAGCGGAACAGAAGAGTGCCGTACGCTTTGCGGGCGGCGCGCTCGAAGTCCGCGCTCGCAATCCCCTCGCGAACCCCACGGGACAACCGCTTCAGCACCGATTCCTCGAATCGTCCGGCATTGGAAACGTCCCCCCCTATCACGGCGAACAGGAACGCGGGCTCGGCGTAGATCTCCCAGCCGAAACCATCCCCGTCGATTTCCCCGGCTTCGTACTGTTCGGCGAAGAACTCGCTCGACGGTCCGAAGAGGATATCCGCGGCCATGTCGAGGCAGATTTCCTTCTTGAGCAGCTCGATTCCCTCGAGGCCGGACTCGCTGTCGTGAAAGGCCATGTACACGCGAGGGCGCACAACTGCCAGCCGGGAAGAAATCCGGTGGGGCGCAGGCACAGGAGCCCTTCTCCGGGGAAGGTTGCCGGCGGGACAGCGGCAAAGGGATGAGGTATGGGCGTCGACCACCTCGCACAGCTCTTCCGGCGCCGCTTTTCCCGACGCGAAAAGGGAGATGCGTCCGGCGCTGTAATAATGTTCGTGGCTGGCGCGCAGCAAAGGGCGGTCGATCTCCCCCAGGCTCGCCGGGGTCCCGGCGATGTCGGTGCTGATCGGATGGTCCGGGTAGAGGGCCCGCAGGGCATTTGCGAAGCAGACCGATTCGACGTTGTCTGCGAACAACTCGATCTCGCGCAGAATGATACGCCGTTCCCGCTCGACTCCTTCATCGCTGAGATGGAGTTCGAGGGCCAGGCGAATGAGCAATTCGACACAGGCGGCGAGGCCGTCGGCGCAGGTGACGGAAAACGAGGTCTGCGTCAAACCGGTTTGCGCGTCGACATCGGCGCCGAGGGCTGAGAACCGCGCGCTGATATCCCCTTCCCGCTTTTCGAACAGGCGGTGTTCCAGAAAGTGGGCTACACCCGGAGTAAACCCGGTGGACAGACCGTCAATCGCGCCGTACTCGACCGCGAGCAGGGCGTGGGCATGGTGCGCCTCGGGTTTGGGGTGGACATACACGGGGACAGGGCGGTGGCCCGCTCCCACAAACATGCTTTCGCGGATGCGGGGGTTTCGGATCTGCTCGAGGCGCAAGGACATCGCGGACTCATCTCAACTCGAGGACGGGGCTTTGCCGTTGCGGAGATAAAAGGCCGTGTCCAGGAAGGTGTTGCGCGCCATGTTCGCGACCTCCGGGGAGGTTACCGATCGCAGTTGCTCCCCAAGCTGGGCGGGAAACGCGCTCACTCCTGCGAGCCGTCGCTGGAAATGGAAGCGGACGAGCGCTTCCCTGTCCCCGGCCATCGTGGAGAGGCGTTGCAGCACCGCTGCCTTCGCGGTCTCGAGCTCCTCCCGGTCGGGGCCGCGGTCGCCAAGGGAGTCGAGCTGGTTGTCGACCTGGCTGCGCGCCTCCACATAGTCTCCTGCGTCGACACTGGCCTCGATGAACAGAAGCCCGCAGAGGGGTTCGATGAACGAGGCCACGTGGTAGCACAGCCCCCTTTCCTCCCTGAGGGACCGCTGCAGGCGGGAGTGCAGATCTCCGCCAAGAAGGAGGTCGAGGAGCAGCATCGCCGGGTACTCCGGGTCCCTGACCGTAACCCCGGTGCGGTATCCACACACAAGCTTTCCCTGTTGGACCGCCTCCTCTTCCACCACTTCCCTCACCTCGAGAGCGGGGGCCGCGGTAAGGTCCGGGGAAGGAGACGCATACTCGCGGGGCCAGGAGAAAAGCTCTTCACAAAGGCGGAGCACCCGCGCGGACGGCTCTCCTCCGCTGACGTAGATGTCGATTCCGTGTCTTTTCAGCCCATCCTTGTGGGAGGCAAGCAGGCCGGCGCCATTCAGCTGCCATAAATCTTCACTTCTGCCGTGTGGGGCGATCCCGCACGGCTCTCCCGCACACATGATCTCGATGCAGCGACGGTGGGCGTAGGCGGTCTTGTCGCTGAAAACGGATTCGATCTCCTTCCTCAGAGCCTCCTTCTCCTGGCCAACCACCGCCTCCGGGAAACCGCACGGATCCCCCTCGACGCTGGGGTCGCTGAGCACGTCGCGAAGAAAGCGCAAGCCCCGCCCGAGGAGATCGTCCTGCTCCGGCAGGTAACCGGGGTCGATCACCTCCAAGGTCGCGTGCAGGACCTGGCTGCTCCCGTATTGATCCACACCGACTCCGAAGCCCGCCCCGTAGAGACCGTCGAGAAAGGAGTTGAGGAGGCGTACGTCGGGAAGCGAGGAGGTTCCGCGCTCGAGCAGGCGCGCGGTCAGGGCGCGCTCCGTGGCCGACGGGGAACGCAGTTCCGCAGTCAGGAAAATGTCGACGCGGGTCGATTTGTACAGGGATGTGGGATGAAGGTGGAGATTCACCCCATCCGCGAGTGGATGGGTGTCGATTGCGCAGGTTGAAACAACCTCGTCCGGATGACCGGTACAGGCCGGTTTGTCTGGCGCCGGAACAAGGGAGGGGTTGGATGGATTCCCGCGGTCGGAAAGCGGGAGTGTCCCTCCATTTCTGGATCGCAATGCCGGAGATACCGGGACGGTGGGATGGCGCTCCCAGGAGGAGCGTCTGCCGTGAACAGGCGCAGTTGACCCGTCCAATGTACTGCCGCCCCCGGAAAGAGCAAGCGGCCCGGACGGCACTTTGCCCCGCCCCGGCCCTGCCGTAGCTTCGGGAAACCACGACGCCCATCCAACTTCGAAACCGCCATGGAATCCGATTCGACGACGGAAGAAAGGCCGCCGGGCCCTCCTCTCGGCAACATCTCGGTGGTCCTGGTCGAGCCGGGATCGCCCGGCAACATCGGAGCGGTCGCCCGGGTGCTCAAGAACACCGGAATCGGGCAGCTGTCACTTGTCAATCCCGGCAACTGGGATCTTCCCGAGACCAGGTGGATGGCGCATGCCTCCGGGGAAATCCTGGACAACTGCACTGTTTTCCCCGACTTGAGAGCCGCCGTCCGGCACGCCAATCTCGTAATCGGGACCACCTGCCGCGCCGGCCGCCTGCGGGAGCTGGAGGACGATTATCGCGGCCTGCTTGCCAGAGCCTGCGATTGCGCGGGAAGCCATCGGGTCGCCCTGGTTTTCGGGCGCGAGCGCGACGGATTGTGGTCGCGGGAACTCGAGCAATGCCACTGGCTGCTGCGCATTCCCGCGGCTGTTCCCTACCCCTCGTTCAACCTTTCCCACGCCGTGCTGCTGGTCGCCTACGAGCTCTTTCACGCGGCGGGGAGCGAGAAATCCGGCGGGCCTGAGCCGGGTTCTCCGCAGCTTTCCCTGGCCACCGCGGAACAGACCGAGCGCGTTATCCGCAATGTCCTGGATACCATGGCGGCCATCGGCTTCAAGGCGTACAACGACGATCCGGGAACCTTCGCCCGGGTGCTGCGGCGTTTCCTGACCCGGACCCCTCTGGAGCGGCGCGACGCCATGGTGATTCATCGCATCTGCGGCCAGGTAAGGAAGTTTTCGCAGGGATTGAGAAGGGGCGTCTGAGCGGCCAGACCAGCGCCGGGCTGAAGTCTCCCCGCCGGCCCTGGAAACGGACCCGGATACCGTCCGTTCTTCCAGCGCGACACCAGCTGCGCCGCAAGGGGGTTGCGAAGCCCGGGAACCCCGAGGGTGGTGCGCACTTCCTGCCGGGTGACCGCGGGATCTCCCTGGCAGGCGGTCAGCCCGGGAAGGCAGCAGCAGGCGATTCGCCAGACGGGCGGAATGTCAGCGGGTTTCACGGCCGACCGCTTCCAGGTCGCTGTCGACCATCATGCGCACCATCTCCTCGAAGCTGGTCCTGGCCTGCCACCCGAGAACGCGGCGGGCATTGCCGGCATCGCCGCGAAGGATCTCGACGTCGGCGGGGCGCATGAATTTCTCATCGACCACTACATGGTCCTCCCAGTGAAGTCCGGCGCAGGCGAAGGCGACCTGGCAGAAGTCCCGGATCGAGTGGTCGACACCGGTGGCGATGACGAAATCCCGCGGCTTCTCCTGTTGCAGCATCAGCCACATCGCTTCGACGTAATCACCGGCGAACCCCCAATCGCGGCGGGAGTCGAGATTCCCGAGTGCGAGCTGATCCGCCAGTCCATGCTTTATCCGCGCCACACCGCGGGTCACTTTTCTCGAAACGAACTCCAGGCCGCGCCGCGGCGATTCGTGGTTGAACAGGATACCCGCACAGCAGTGCATGCCGTAGGATTCACGGTAGTTGATCGTGATCCAGTGGGCGTAGAGCTTGGAGACCGCGTAGGGAGAACGCGGATGGAAGGGGGTGGTTTCGTTCTGGGGGGTTTCGCGAACCTGTCCGAACAGCTCGCTGCTGCTGGCCTGGTAGAAGCGGATGTTCCTGTCGACGCTGCGGATCGCCTCCAGGAGCCGGGTCACACCCAGTCCGTTGATCTCGCCGGTGAGAAGGGGTTGCTCCCATGACACCGGCACGAACGACTGCGCTCCGAGGTTGTAGACCTCGTCGGCCCGCGCTTCCTGTATTGCTCCCTGAAGGGAATTTTCGTCCAGCAAGTCCCCCGAAAGAACCTCGATTTCGTCCTGAATGTGGGCTATGCGCTCGAAATTGACCGTGCTGCTTCGGCGAATCAGCCCGAACACCCGGTAATCCCGAGCCAGCAGGAACTCGGCGAGGTAGGATCCGTCCTGGCCGGTGATACCCGTTATCAAGGCGCTTTTCCGGTTCACGGAGCCCCCCCCGGCTCCGGGTCCGAGTACGCTTCAACCGGCGGACAGGTGCAGACGAGATTCCGGTCTCCGGCGGCGTTGTCGACGCGGGCGACCGCCGGCCAGAACTTGTGGTTCCTCGTCCACGGGGCCGGCCGGCAGGCGCGCTCACGGTTGTACGAGTGGCCCCATTCGTCGGCCAGGATCATGTCGAGGGTATGCGGGGCGTTCTTCAGGAGGTTGTCCTGCGGGTCCGCCTTCCCATTCTCGATCTCGGCGATCTCCGCTCGGATTGCGATCATGGCGTCGCAGAAACGGTCCAGCTCCGCCTTCGATTCGCTCTCGGTCGGTTCGACCATCATCGTCCCCGGAACCGGGAAATGGACAGTGGGGGCGTGAAAGCCGTAGTCCATCAGACGCTTGGCCACGTCGTCCACCTCGATTCCCACGGCCCTGAAGGACCGCAGGTCGAGAATCGCCTCGTGCGCTACGCGCCCGTTGGAGCCGCGGAACAGGACCGGGTAATGCGGGTCGAGCCTCGCCGCCACGTAGTTGGCGTTGAGTATGGCGACCTCGGTGGCGTTGCGCAGGCCCGGGCTTCCCATCAGCCGCAGGTAGGCCCACGAAATCAGGAGGATAAGAGCGCTGCTCCAGGGGGCTGATGCGACAGGCCCGATCGCCCCGGCGCCGCCCACGGGAACTACGGGATGTCCGGGAAGAAAGCCACGAAGGTGTGCCGCCACCGCTATCGGCCCCATCCCCGGCCCTCCGCCCCCGTGCGGGATGCAGAACGTCTTGTGCAGGTTGAGGTGACAGACGTCCACTCCGAAATCCCCGGGCCGGCACAGGCCGACCATGGCATTCATGTTGGCCCCGTCCATGTAAACCTGGCCGCCGCGGTCGTGAACGATCTCGCAGATCTCCCCGATTCCTTCCTCGAATACCCCGTGGGTCGACGGATAGGTCACCATCAAGGCTCCGAGCCGGTCGGCATGGGCATCCGCTTTGGTTCGCAGATCTGCCAGATCTATGTTGCCCTCCTCGTCGCATGCGACGACGACCACGGTCAGGCCGGCCAACGCCGCCGAAGCGGGGTTGGTGCCGTGAGCGGAGGCGGGAATCAGACAGACGTCCCGCCGGCCCCGGGACCGGGTTTCGTGATACCTGGAAATCACCAGCAGTCCCGCGTACTCCCCTTGTGAGCCCGCGTTCGGCTGCAGGGAGACGGCTGCAAGGCCGGTGATATCGCAGAGCATTTCCTCCAGGTCGGTGAAGATCCGCCGGTACCCCAGGTTTTTTTCCACCGGGGAGAAGGGGTGAACGTCGGCAAACGCGGGCCAGGTGATCGGCATCATCTCCGCGGTCGCATTCAGTTTCATTGTGCACGACCCCAGCGGGATCATCGAGGTGGTCAGCGAAAGATCGCGGGCATCGAGCCGGCGCATGTAGCGCAACAGCTCGGTCTCCGAGCGATAGGAGTGAAACACCGGGTGGGTCAGGTAGGGGCTTTGCCGCAACAGGCCCGATTCCCAGGCAGGGGGGCCGCAACCCAGCTCAGGTGCCCCAGCGCTCCGGGGTTCCCTGGCGCATGCATTCGCGAGGACGGCTGCCAGCTCGTCGACATCTTCAGGCCGGGTAGTCTCGTCGAGGGTTATGCAGATGTTCTCGTCGTCGAGCCGGCGCACCTCGATTCCCCGGGTCCGGGCGCGGTCCACGGCGGCGTCGATCCCGCAGCCTTCGGCCTGCAGGCGGATGGTGTCGAAGAACTGGCGGTGGACGACGCGATACCCGTGCCGCTCGGCCTCCCGACCGAGCCAGGCGGTCAGGCGGTGAATCCTCGAAGCTATGGCGCGCAAGCCCTCGGGACCGTGGTAGACGGCAAAGAATGAGGCCACCACCGCGGGGAGAACCTGTGCGGTGCAGATGTTGCTGGTCGCCGACTCCCGGCGGATGTGCTGCTCGCGGGTCTGCAGGGCCATTCTCAGCGCCCTGCTGCCCCTTGCATCCCGGGATACGCCGATGATGCGGCCCGGTACCTGGCGCCTGAATTCTTCCCTCGCGGCCAGGTAGGCGGGGTGCGGACCTCCGTACCCCATCGGCATTCCGAAGCGCTGGGCGCTGCCGACGGCGACGTCGGCGCCGAATTCACCCGGCGGCGTCAGCAGGGCAAGCGCCAGCAGTTCGGCGGCGACGGCCACGAGGGCGCCTTCCTCGTGGGCGCGGGAGCAGAATTCCCGGTAGTCGCACAGTGCGCCGTCGGTCGCGGGGTACTGCAGGAGGCAGCCGAAAACAGGATGCGCACCGAAATCGAAGCTCCGGTGATCCCCTTCGGTTATTTCGATCCGAAGGGGCCGGGCCCTGGTTCGCAGGACGGCCCTGGTCTGCGGGTGGCAGGCAGAGGACACGAAAAATGCCTGTGACCGGTTCCTGCGCTGATGCCTTTTCATCATTGCCATCGCCTCGGCGGCAGCGGTGCCCTCGTCAAGCAGGGAGGCGTTGGCGAGCTCCAGGCCGGTGAGATCGCATATCATCGTCTGAAAGTTCAACAGCGCTTCCAGCCTTCCCTGTGCGATCTCGGATTGGTACGGCGTGTACTGGGTGTACCAGGCGGGGTTTTCGAGGATGTTGCGCTGGATGACGGGGGGAGTGACACAGTTTGCGTACCCGGTGCCGATGAAGGAGCGCACCCTCTCGTTCTGACGTGAGACCTCCTCCAGTTCCCCGAGGAGACCTCTTTCGCTGACCGCCTCCCGGAACGGGAGTTCCTGCGCTGAACGAATGGCGGCCGGGATGGTTTCTTCAATCAGTTCATCGAGGCGGTCGATCCCGAGGCTGTGCAGCATCTGCTCCTGGTCCCGTGGACTGGGACCTATATGCCGGCGGGAAAAGGGGGCGCTCTTCGAACCGGCGGCGCCTCCTGTGGTGGTTGCTGAAAGGGGACTACCCATCCGGGTTTTTCTTCTTCCGCCGCGTTCGTACCCGGCTCGGAACCATCGGCAGCGGCGTTACCTCAGCTGGCTGGAGGTTTCCCCTGATGTCGACCTGGAGCGGTCCGCAAGCAGCAGCGGCCGGGTCGACGAAAGCCAGGGCGATGCCTCTCCGCAAGCTCGGCGAATAGGTACCACTCGAGACCGAGCCCACCCCCTGCCGGTCGGCCAGGACCTCATGTCCGGGGCGGGGCACCCCCCGCCCTTTCACGGTCAGACCGATCAACTGTCTGTAGCCTCCCCGATTGCGAAGCGCGAGAAGCGCTTGGCGGCCGATGAAATCCCTGTCCCGGCTCGCGTCGAGACCGAGGATGCGGTCGAGACCTGCCTCCAGCGGGGTGATTCCCTCGTCCAGCTCGTGCCCGTACAGGCAGTACCCCATCTCCGTGCGCAGGGTATCCCGGGCCCCTAGCCCGGCGGGCGTGGCCCCGAGGTTTCGGGCGGCGCCCCACAGTTCCGGGGTCAGGGCAACAGGACACATGATTTCAAAGCCGTCTTCTCCAGTGTATCCGCTACGGCTGACAAGGAGATCCGCTCCGCAAAAGGAGAAGGATGCGAAGTGGAAGTAACCCAGCTCCACTACTCCGGGGCCTGCGATAGCGGCGACTGCAGCTTCCGCTTCGGGACCCTGGATGGCGACCATTCCGGTGGCTGCGCTTCGGTCCTCGACGACGGTCTCCGTGCCGCGGGCAACCCCTCGAATCCACTCGAGGTCCGCGTCGATTCGACCGGCGTTTACCACGAGGAGGAACTCCCTCTCACCATGGCGGTAGACAGCCAGGTCGTCTATTGCGCCGCCATGCTCATTGCACATGACCGCGTACTTCATCGCCCCGACGCGTATCCTGCTTGCATCGACAGGAAGCAGGTATTTCAGGAACTCGACGCATCCATGCCCAGCGATATGCAGCTGACCCATGTGGCTGACATCAAAAATCCCGACTCCGGAACGGACGGCGAGGTGTTCATGACCGATGCCGCGATACTGAACCGGCATTTCCCAGCCGTTGAATGGGACCATCCTTGCCGACTCGGCAAGATGGGTTTCCCTCAGGACCGTCGTTTTCAAATGGCTACCTTTTTCCACAGGTCACGGGCGGCTTTCTCGAGCTCTGCCAGGGTGCCGCTGTTGTCGACCACGATATCTGCGGCAGCGACCTTTTCCGCCTCCGGCGCTTGCGCCCGGGTTCGTCTGGCGACCTCTTCCTCGCTTGTGCCGCGACGCGACGCCAGGCGGTCACCCACCACCGACTGGTCCGCCACCAGGACGACCAGCAGGTCGAACCGATCCTGCACTCCCCACTCCAGGATCAGAGGGGCATCGAGTATGACCGCTCCCGGCTCCCGGGTGGCTCGCCTGCAGAAATCGACTCTGTTCCAGAGTTCGGGTTCCAGCACCGGGCGCAGAATGTCGGTCAAAATCTGCAGCTTGCCGGGATCGGAGAAAACCACCCTTCCGAGCTTTGCGCGATCGACACCCCCTCCGGGATTCAGGATTCCGGAACCGAAGGAATGGGTAACCGCTTCGACTACTTCGGGGCAGTCGAGTACCTCGTGGGCAACGCGGTCGGCATCAACTACAAGAGCTCCCCTTCTGGCGAGCATTGCAGAAAAAGTCGACTTGCCAGCGCCAATGTTCCCCGTGATTCCGACAAGCTGGACCGGCATCGCCGCGCAATCGCCGTCTCACCGGGCGGTTTGGGCTGAACCCCAGGAGTAACTGCCGGAAGGAAGATCGGAAAAAGAAAAGGCGAACCAGGGGCTGGTCGCCTCAATCTCGTCCTTGAAGGAACTTGAAGAACTCGGTGTCGAGAGGTTGCACGAGGACGGTGTTCTCGGTGAGGGACTTTTCATACGCCTCGAGAGTGCGGGTGAACTCGTAGAACTTGCCGGCGTTCTTGTACGCGCCGGCATAGATCTTGAGGGCTTCCGCATCACCTTCGCCGCGGATTCTCTGGGAATGTTCATACGCTTCAGCGCTGATACTGGCCGCCTCGAGATCGGTCTCGGCGCGAATCTTCAGTGCCTGCTCCTCGCCCTCGGCCCGGTAGGCCTTCGCTTCCCGCTCGCGCTCGGCTCTCATGCGGCTGAACACGAACGCCTCGTTCTCAGGCGGCAAGTCCGCCCTCTTGACGCGCACATCGAGAACCTCGATCCCGTACGGACGGGCTGCTTCAGCCGATCGCGAGGTCACCTCACGCATGATCGTCTCGCGGTTTGTCGCGATCACTTCAGAAAGCTCGTGCTGACCCAGCTCTTTGCGCAGCTCCGAGAATACGATATCGTCCAGACGTGCCGTGGCCTCGTCAACGGTTCGGAGCGCCCTCATAAACACCAAGGGGTCGACAATCCGCCAGCGGGCGTAATTGTCGAGAAGAAGGATTTTTTTGTCCTTGGTATAGATCGGGTCCGGATTGGCGTCGTAGTCGAGAAGGCGCTTGTCGAAATAGTTGACCTTCTGAACCGGATTCGGAAACTTGAAATGCAACCCTGGCTCGGTAATTACTCTGACAGGTTCACCGAACTGGGTGACGACGGCCTGCTGGATCTCGGTAACGGTGAAAAGGACGAGATTGGCGCCAAACACGGCGACGGCAATCGCGATGACGAGGGCGGCGGCGGAACGCATGGTCCTATGCTCTTCCTCTGCTAATTCCTGGACTGATCGAGGTTGAGGATGTTGAGGAGCCCGCCCTTCTTGTCGGATTTGATGATGTACTTCTTCAGGCCCGGAAGAATCGTTTCCATTGTCTCGAGATAAAGACGCTTCTCCGTAACAGACGGAGCTTTCCTGTATTCAGCATAAACGGCTCGGAAACGGTCCGCATCGCCCTGGGCACGGCGAATGCGTTCGACTTTGTACGCCTCGGCTTCCTTGATCCGGCGTTGTGCTTCACCCCTGGCCTTGGGAATGACGTCGTTCTGGTAACCCCTTGCTTCATTCACAAGGCGCTCGCGGTCCTCCTTGGCGCTGGCGACATCCTTGAAGGCGTCGTCGACCTGAGCCGGGGGGCCGACCGTCTGCAACTGCACGGATTCCACGGACAGTCCGCACTGGTAGCGGTCGAACAGCTCCTGGAGTTTTTCATGGATTTCGGTCTGGATGCGGAGCTTGCCTTCCGTCAACGCTTCGTCGATCCGATGGCGACCCACCACCTGCCTGAGTGCGGCTTCGCAGGCATCGTGCACCAGGCCCGCACTGCGGCCCTCGAAAACCCCCAAGCCGGAAACACTGAAGAGAGCATCGACGACGCTGGAAACGCGGTACTGAACCACCATCTCGACATCGACGATGTTCTCATCCCCTGTCAGCATCAGCGATTCCTTGGGCTTGGCTGTGTAGCGCGCAGGGGGCCCCGGGTCGATGGTTCGGAATCCGATTTCCTCGCGGTACACCTGTGTAACCGATCTTGTGATGCGGTTTTCGATCGGCGACGGCAGGTGGTAGTGCAACCCCGGATCGACGACGGAATGCAGCTTGCCGAAACGGAGGACGACCGCTTTCTCGTCGGGCGCTACGGTGTAGATTCCACTGAGAAGCCAGAGTCCGAAGAGAACACCGACGACGAGGTAAACGGTTCGGGGGTTCAGCTTCAGCGAAGGTACGGAAGCCTTGGGAAAGTCGAACTGCTGCGGCACTGCCTTTCACTGCCTTTCGGTCTGAATTGAAATCAGCGGGAATCTAGGTGTCGCGGAACCGGATGTCAATCAAAGCACCCTGCGTGGGGACATCGGCCCTGGTTGACAGAAGCACAGCAGCTGTCTATCGTCCGCAATAATCGTTTTTTCGCTTGTCAACCACCCGAGCACAGGACGCACCACAGCTTTCGACATGGCGGTAATTCCCGTAGTCATCGAGCAGACAGGACGCGGAGAACGCGCCTATGACATCTTCTCCAGACTGCTGAAGGAGCGCATCGTTTTCATCGGTATGCCGATCGATGACGGCGAGGCCAATCTCGTTATCGCTCAACTGCTCTTTCTCGCGTCGGAAGACCCCAACCAGGACATCTCCCTGTACATCAACAGCCCGGGCGGGCTGATAACGTCCGGACTTGCCATCTACGACACCATGCAACACATCCCCTGCGACGTTGCGACCTTGTGTGTCGGGCAGGCGTACAGCATGAGCGCAATTCTACTGGCCGGAGGTGCCAGGGGAAAGCGCCATGCCCTCCCCCATTCGCGAATCATGCTGCACCAGCCTTGGGGAGGCATCGGCGGTCAGGCCGCTGACATGGAGATTCAGGCCCGGGAGATCATGGATTGGCGGCAGAGACTCAACGCCATCCTGGTAGCGGATTCCGAACAGCCCCTGGAAAGGATAGAAGAAGTCACCGAGAGGAATTATTTCCTGTCGCCGCATGAAGCGCAGGATTTCGGTCTGATCGATGGCATCTTTGAATCCGCTAGCGAACTGGAAGAAAGAAAGCAGGCCACTGGCTGACTTCAGGCGGGAATTCCACCGGCTCCGGCGGCCGCACTCAATCGAACACCGACCGGTTGCGGCCCGAATGCTTCGCCTTGTAAAGACGCAAGTCGGCACAATCGATCAGTTCTTCCACCGAGTCCGCCTCATCTGTGGGGAATGACGCCACCCCGAGGCTTATCGTGACACGCTCTTTTCGCTCCCCGTTCGAGTGGTAGCATCCGGCTGCCGACTCCCGCAACCTTTCTGCAAGAACAGCCGCCCCGGACCGGTCGGTATGGGGCAACATCACGGCGAACTCTTCCCCGCCGTATCGCGCCAGGAGGTCTTCCTTGCGGATCAGTTGCCTCACCAAATCGGCGGTGCCTTTCAAAACGGTGTCTCCGAACAGGTGTCCATGGGAATCGTTCACGTTCTTGAAGTGATCGAGATCGAACAGAATGAATGAAACGGGCGTTCGGTGGCGCCTCGCTTCTCCCAGGCGCAGCTTAAGCTGCTCATGGAGATAGCGGCGGTTGTAAGCCCCGGTCAACTCGTCGATAACGGCCTTTGAACCCAGTTCATCGAGACGCTGCTTTACCTTCAGCAATAGTTCTGTCCGCCTGGCGACCTCGCTTGAGTCGACGGGCAATGAAAGGTAGTCGCCAACGGTCCCCTCAAGATTTGGCGGTTGCTGGGGAGATTCCGACTCTCGAAACAGCAAAACGGGGATGTCCTGGGCACGAAACCGGGAGATAACGGTTTCCAGGAAATCCGGATTCACGGAGCCGGAGCGGTCCTTCAGGAACACGAGGTCAACCCTGGCCCTGGTTGAGCAGTCGAGGGTCGCTGTCTCGGGGGGCAAAACCGTGACCGCATGACTCCCCGGAGAAATCGCCTTCTCGACGTCCTCGACGACCGCCTTGTCATCGGAGAGAATCAGGATGCTGCCCATAAAGGAGCACCTCCCTATGGGAACGCCAAGACTCTGCCAATGGAACTGGAAGAGGTTATCAGCATGGCGAGGCGATCGATACCGAGGGCCATACCTGCGGCATCCGGCATGCGGTGCAACGAGTCGAGAAACCCCTCGTCGAGCGGGTACCGCTGGCCGCTTGGCCGATGTCGCCGTTCAGCCATGAGAGTTCTCCTCTGGCGCCTGGAGTCGTTCTGCTCGCTGAAGCCATTCGCCAATTCCAGGCCTGCGATATAAAGCTCGACCCGTGCGGCGGTATGGGGATCGTCTTCCCTCTGCTTGGCCATCGGGGACAGACGTGCTGGAAAATCCATCAGGAATACTGGTTTGGGCTCGCCTGCCAGGGCCGGTTCTACCCTCTCGACCAACAGCTTTGCGAAGAGTTCGTCCCACGAGTCGCCGGGACGCGTGCTCAGGCAGCCGGAAGCCGCGGCGGCTCGGGCGAATTCCTCTTCCGACCAGGAGAAATCGATCTTGAGATCCGCGTGGCGGTCGAAGGCTTCGACCATGGACAGGCGCGGCCACGGCGGGTCGATCTCGACGTCAGTTCCGTTGAAAGACAGGGAATTGGAATGGAGGACTTCCCGGGTAACGTACCGTACGAGGTTTTCCGCATCTGACGTCATCTCTTCATACGTTCCTCCGGCGCGGTACCATTCGAGCATGGTGAATTCGGGGTTGTGGCTCGGGGTACATTCCCCTTGCCTGAAGCACCGGCAGATTTGAAAGATGCGCTCGAATCCCTCAGACAGAAGCCTCTTCATGTGAGGTTCTGGCGAGGTAATCAGGAAGCTGCCCGACGCCGAATCTCCGTCGGTCCGAATTCGCATCGGCCCTATGTGGCGCTCGGGATTCGGGGCCGCTACCAGGGTTGGCGTTTCTACTTCCAGGAACCGGGCTTCGGCGAAGAAGCGCCGGGTAGAAGCGATGATTTCAGCCCGCTGCTTCAGGATGCGGTGACGGTGCATCCCGTGGGATATTGAATCCGGGTGAGAATCGGTGAAATGCTAAACGCGGTTTGTCATGCCCGCTTGCGTTTGTGTGCAAATGTCGGGGGGCCTTTGGCGTCGATGAAATCCCCGGTAATCATGCACTCCTTGATGTCGCTTCGCGAAGGAAGTTCGTACATCACCTCGAACATCGCTGTTTCCAACACAGCACGCAGCCCTCGAGCGCCCATCTCCTTCTCCTGACACAGCTTTACGACCTTATCCAGGGCCTCCGGCTCGAACCTCAATGTCAGGCCGTCCATCTCAAACAGTTTTTGGTACTGCCTGACGAGGGCATTCTTCGGCTTTACCAGGATGTCGAGCAGTGCATGGGAACTCAGGGGGTGCAGGGAGCTTACGACAGGCAGGCGTCCGATCAATTCGGGAATCATTCCATACTGGATGAGATCTTCAGGCTCGACTCGCGACAACAGATGGCCGACGTCCTGGTCGCCAGGAGCCTCGATGTCAGCTCCGAATCCCATCGCGCGCCTGCCCGTCCGAGCGCTGATGATCTTGTCGAGTCCATCGAAGGCGCCGCCGCAAATGAACAGGATGTTTCGCGTGTTGATCTGGACCAGCGGCTGTTCAGGATGCTTCCTGCCGCCTTTTGGAGGCACTCCTGAAACCGTGCCTTCAAGGATTTTCAGCAGTTCCTGCTGAACGCCCTCTCCGGACACGTCGCGTGTAATCGAAGGGTTGCCTGATTTCCTCGCGATTTTATCTATTTCATCGACAAAAAGAATCCCGCGTTCTGCCTTGCCGACATCGTAATCCGCGGCCTGCAGGATACGCACCAGGATATTCTCGACATCTTCACCGACATAGCCCGCTTCGGTCAAGACGGTCGCGTCGACGATGGCAAACGGAATTTGAAGAATTCGGGCCAGGGTCTCGGCGAGCAATGTCTTGCCCGTACCGGTGGGACCGAGGAGGAGAATGTTGCTTTTTGTCAGCTCGACTTCATGCGAGCCGGAATAGATCCGCTTGTAGTGGTTGTATACCGCTACCGAGAGTGCTTTCTTTGCGCGCTCCTGCCCAATGATATGCTTGTCGAGTTGGGCCTTGATCTCCGCAGGCTTGGGAAGGGGATGGCGGTGTAGGTCAGGCTCCTCCGCCTCTTCTTCTTCGAGGACCTCGTTACACAGGCTCACGCACTCGTTGCAGATATGTACGGATGGCCCGGTGATGATTTTTTCGACCTGGGTGACTCCTTTACCGCAGAACGAGCAACTGACTGTATTTCTCGTTTTTTTCAACATCGATGCCTCGTTCGGATCCGGACTATGAGGGCTCCTCCACGCTTCCAGTCCTGGATTCGATGCCGGCCGATGAATCATCGGCATTTCCGGCACTTCCGGATCCCTGGTGCTCACCTTCGGACAGAGATTCCCGAGGTTCCTCCTCTCCAGCCGATCCGGCTTCGCCCTCGCCTTCCCGGGATGTGTGTTCATCCTCTACCGCAGGTTTAACGGAGGTCGCACTGCCTTCATCCGGGGCTGCCTCCTCGACGGAGTTGGGAGTTGCAGCATGGGAACCTTCCTGGTCATTCGATGCCATCGGTCGAGAGACAGCGGAAGGTGAGTCACTGTCGGACTCTCCTTCCTGGCCCTCGCTGCTCTTCATCACGTTAATCGCTTGAAAACCCTTGGCAGTCTTGGTCACCATGAATTCAACCTCATCTCCCTGGGAAAGGCTGCGATCCCAGGATGAGATATCGCGCCAATGCACGAACACATCAGTCTCGGCCCCGGTTGATATGAAACCGTAACCCTTGTCGTTGTTGAACCACTTGACGGAGCCTTTGGTCCAACTGTTTTCGACCAGTCCGGAGTCACTCCTGCCCGCGCGCGAAGACGATTCCTGGGAAGGTTTTTGGGAAGGTGATTTGCCTGTTTCGACTTCGACAACCCGGTCCTGGATTTCTCGGAGATTGCCCTCGTTGTCTAGCGCCATTTCCACACCTGCCATCAAACCAATGACATAGCTGCTGTCATTCCCGTACAATTTGCGCGCAATGACAAGCTTTTCCGCAAGCGTGCCAATGGCTGCGTTATTCAGGCTGAGTGGACTCAAGAATCAAACCTCCTTTTTGCGACCGCTTTTCACCGCCATCGCTGTTCTGAAAAACTCCGTACCCGTACCTGTGCTGGATGGTGGATCCTACTCAATCCGAAATGACCGCGTCAAGTTTTTCTGTGATTTGAGATTTGGGGACCGCTCCGATCACCTGGTCCGCCACCTTGCCATCCTTGAAGATCAGCAATGTGGGAATGCTGCGGATTCCATACTCCCCAGCGGTTTTTTGCGCATCGTCCACATCGAGCTTGCAGATTTTTGCCCGGTCTTGGTACTCCTCGGCCAACTCCTCAACGATAGGGGCGACCATCCTGCAGGGGCCACACCAAGCTGCCCAGAAGTCAACGAGGACGGGTTTCTCGGCGCTCAATACTTCGACGCTGAAGTTGTCATCAGTCAGGGAAATCGGGGTGCTCATTTTCCATTCAAAAAGGTAAGGGCGCGCACCTGCGCGCCAACTTCATTTTGCTGTAACTAACAAATTATCAGCATGTTATGCTATTGTTTCAATATAACGAGGGGGCTTGACCATGTCAACCGGACCTGAAATGCAGAAGCTGAGGACGAAGTAACCTGCCAAGGCAATCTCAGGTCAAAAGCTGACCGATTGCGTGCTTGTTTGAGCAGGTGTGTCCGGAGAACCTGTTTGACGGAGGCCCAGTTTGCCGAAAGGTCGGATGGCGAAGGGATTGCAGTCCCCCCTTCTGCTCCGGTCGACCCGGCCCGTCGCGGCGCACCCCCTCATCGCGTTCGGCCTGGATCACCCCGCCGGGGATGGTCTGTCTGACGGCTCGAATTCCCTGGCCGGCGCTTCCTGCGACCCAAGTACCGTCTGGTTTCGGAATTCCGGAGGATTCCGGCCCTTTGATTTCGGCATGGTTGGACATCCTCCTTTCCCAGGAATGAGGTGTCCGCGAAACCGGGTCAACTCCAACCCGGCACCTCACCTGCCACTGGTTCTACAGCCGAAGCCGGCAAAGCCGGTAGAGGCACAACTGAAGTACTTTCGGGTGTTGACTGCGTCGCCTCGACTTGAAAAGTCGGTCCGCTTCGAGCAGAGCCACCATGCCGGTCCAAAGCTGGTCGCTCGAAAATTGGCGAGCCTGCTGGCGGTAGGATTTCAGAAAGTAAGGGGAAACCCCGATTCGCCTCGCCAGTTCGGGGCCCGGGAGTCGCTTGTCCTGAAGGTCCCTGGTTTTTAGAAGGAGCTGCAGGTGACGGGTGAGCATGGGCAGAATCCTGGCCGGCTCCTCACCCTGGCTCAACATTCCATGAAGCATCTCCTGGGCCGTCGAATAGTCCTGCCTGCCAACGGAATCCGCCAGCTCGAAGACGCTTGCCGCACTGGAGACTCCCGCCAGCTCGACGACCGCCTGGGCCGAAATCGGATTGCCCTGCCCGACATAGACCGACAGCTTGTCGATTTCGTTTGCCAACTGGCGGGTGTTGTTTCCCTGATACAGCGCCAACAGACCCGCCGCCTCCGGTTCGAGTTCCAGGCTGCGGCTTCGCGCGTGGCGCGATAGCCACTGTGGAACCTGATTCTGGAAAGGTGTTTTGAACTCGACCCGCAATCCCAGTTTTCCCATCTGCTGGTAGAGCCGGCGCCTCATGTCCACCTTCCCCCCTGCCGCGATGAGGGTGGATGTTTTTTGCGGGTCGGATACGATCACCTCGAGCTGTCTGCATTGATCCGCGGTGATCTTCTCGCATTTCCTGAGTACGATCAGCCGGTGGCTGGCCAGTACCGGGTAGGCGAAATATCCCTCGAGCAGTCTCTGGGGATCGAGTGTGTCCCCGTAAATCAGATCGGTGTTGAACTCCGGAGCAGCATCCGGTTGCAGCTCGGACACGAGCCAATCGACGGTCTCGTCCCGCTCGAACTCCTCTTCACCGGTGAGCAGAAAAAATGGAAGTCGCGGACCATTCTCGACTTCCGATCGCAATGTTTCAGGTGAGACCGCCCGGGTCTGGCCTCTGTTCGTCCGGGACGGTGTGGCCATGCAGGCAGTTAGTGCCTCGTCGCAGAAATATCTCGACATCGGGACGCCGATCCATCCCGGCTCACGGCGTTGCCTGCGCTCGCCGTACACCCTCGGTACGACTCGCTCAGGCGCCTTGTGAGCCGGGCGCCTCGGCATCCCGATTTTGTCAATCTATCTCTGCGACGAGACACTAGGGGCCTCTCCCGGGGCCGTTCTCTTCCACAATTTCGGTGTATTCCACGTCGATCGCCTTGCCGCGGTTGACCCTGTCGCGGTCAACTCTCTCGTTGCCCGACGTCCGTGTCCGTTTTCCCGAACGCAAAAGGGTGGTAACGACATGGGCCGCAATTACCACCAGAAGGATGATCAGCAGGAGTTTGATCATGCCGGTGAAACGCTGTGGTGGCGCGATGAAGAATCGGGAGCGGGATGACGATTCTTCGCCGGCACGGTGAAGTTGTCCCTGCGAGGGTTCAGCAGGGGGCCATTTCCAGGGCCTTTCCGGAGATCCGGGCCCATTACTCAGTACTCACGGCCCGCCTATTGTTCTGGCCACTTCAAGGGGAATGGCTCGGTATTCCCGGCTTCGCGCCACATCTTGTCGAGGTTGTCGTAATGGTCGATGACTCTCTCCTTGATCAAGGCGATCTGTTTCTGGGCGCTGATCGTAAAGGTGGGGAAATCGGGTTGAACCAGCTGTGTCAGGGCACGGGCCACGGCTCTCTTTACGTTGTTGTGGCTCGCCTTGATGAACTTGCTCTTGGTTTTCCCGAAGCCCTCAAGGCTGTCGTGGTAGGCCTGAATGACATCGCGGATGTCGCGGGCCTGGCGCTCGAGTGCCGGGCTCTTCAGGTACCCCTGGTACCGCTCAAGCTTGCTGTTGAAGGGCTGCATGTTCTCGTACCGGGCCACGTACGGGGTCAGCTCGTCCGGCGGTCCACTACAGCTCCAAAGCAGCGTGGACGCCACCGCCAGCGAAATCGCTTTGGTGATTGTCATAGTCTTCCCTCCCCTGTTTTTTGGTGACGGACTGTACAGCCAGCCAGTACCAATTTGTCGTTCATGTCGGATGCGGCCAAACAGATAGAAACGTTCCGACCGCGGGCGGTTCGCCTTTTCGCCCGGGCCGTCCGACGTAAAGATGGCATTTCGTCGGGGAATGTCCAGTTGACCGTGGAATCAACCGAATCACACCGCTCACGAAGGAACCCGAGCCTCCGGGTTCACGAGGGCCCGAAATCCTCCCGTGAGAGATGATCCATTACTTCATCGAAGAGGTATCCGTTGGTGGATACTCCATCCTCCCCGCGAATCGTGGCCACGCCTTTCCAGTCGGTAAAGGTTCCGCCAGCCTCCTGCAGAATGGGCATCAAAGGAGCGCAGTCCCAGGGATTGAGGACGGGATCGAGCATTACTTCCGCTCGACCAGTGGCGACCAGCAGATGCCCGTAACAATCTCCCCAGCCTCTGAGCAAGCCCGCCTTCCGGGCGAGATCATCGAAGACATGGTCCCGGTGGCGTTGGGCAAAACTGCGGCTGCTTGTGTAGCACACGCATGCCTCGCTGAGTTTTTCAACCCCCGATACGCGGCAAGTCCTTCCGTTCCACCAGCAGCCGAGACCCTTGGCAGCGTGGACCATTTCGTCGAGACCCGGAAGGTATACTGCACCGACCACCCCTTCCCCGTTCTCATCCTCCAACCCGACCAGCACTCCGTAAAGTGGAACGCCCCTTACGAACGATTTGGTCCCGTCAATCGGGTCAATGATCCAGCAGCGCCCGGAGGACCCGGTCATTTCCCCGAACTCCTCGCCCAGCACTCCGTCTTCCGGAAAGGCCTCCCGGAGACCGGAGCGGATGATCTCCTCCGCCTCCCGATCCGCGACCGTAACCGGCGTCGCGTCAGGCTTTGTCTCCACCGCTACCCCGGTCTGAAAATGGCGCAGGGTCGCCCTGCCCGCCGCCCAGGCCAACCGTGCGGCCGTTTCCATCTCCTTTCGGTATTGACCTGTCACGAGGAGTTGTGGGTTCGATGCAGGAGGAACCGTTGGAGGCCGCGGAGAGGAAATGGTTTCTTGCGCTTCTCCTCGACGTCGGGTATCGAGCCGGTCTTCTGCCGCGAACAGTCCCCCGGTATCACGGCCTGGAATCCGGGAGGGCGAAGGCAGTTGCGGCTGTGCTGCTGCAGGCCGGAGGCCGGACCGGATCTCTGCGAGGTCCCCATGAGTATCGGCCATTCATAACCATATGATTTCATTAAAGTAACAGTAGTACCGCATGCTGCACGAACAGAAAAACCTCCCACAAATCCATTTTCCTTCAGGTTTGCCTGGACGTTCCGGTGTCAGCCGGAGTTCTTTGAGCCCCCCTCTGGGGTGGTTTCGGATTGGGCAGATGCAAGGACGTTCCGAACCTGCATTTGGAAACTCCTGATTCGGTCTTCGACCTCCTCGATCGAGCGCAGGAGTTCTTCTTCCCTGACTTCAGTGGGCATGGTCCCTTCCCCAAGAATTTGCGCGGGGAGAAAAAGCAGGAAGTGGGGAGTGGTACTGCGGCGCGACCGATGGGCCGGAGGAGAAACCGGCAGTATGGAAATTTCAATCGCGCAGGAGCAACTGCGATTACGTGCGGCTGTAGGTCCTCAGCTGGTCGCAGCGGCTGGGGTGCCGCAGTCGATGCAGAGCCTTTTCCTTGATCTGGCGGACGCGTTCTCTCGTCAGTCCGAAGCGTACCCCTATCTGGTCGAGCGTCATTGGTTCCTCGCCGTCCAATCCGAAATACAGCCGCAGAATTTCGGCTTCGCGGCCCACCAGCGACCCGAGGGCAGTATCAATTTGTCCGCGAAGACATCCCCGCATAACGAGGTTTTCGGGGGATTCCTGCCGCTCGTCGGGAAGGATATCGAGAAGGCTGTGATCTTCCTCCTCCTTGAACGTGGCGTCAAGGGACCGGACCGAGCGGCCGCACATCATGGTTTCACGCACGTCCTCAACGGGGACATCGAGTTCGTTGGCGATGTCTTCGGGGTTCGGGTCGTCAGTCCGTTCCTGCTGCAGGAGGCGGGCAGCTTTGGATATCTTGTACAGCAATCCGATTTTGTTCAGGGGGAGCCTTACCGTGCGGGATTGTTCGGCAAGGGTCTGCAGGATGGCTTGTCTGATCCACCAGACCGCATATGAGATGAACTTGAACCCCTTGTTTTCGTCGAACCTCTCGGCAGCCGTAATCAGTCCCATGTTGCCGGCGCTGATGAGGTCAGCCAGGGGAACGCCTCGGTTCTGATACTCCTTGGCGACACTGACCACGAACCTCAGATTGGCTTCGACCAGGGCATTGCGTGCCCCCTCATCGCCGCACTTGATCCTGCGCGCCAGATCTACTTCTTCCGATGAGGAAAGCGGGCTCGAGTTGGCTATCTCCCCGAGATAGGAACCCAGGGAGTCCTCCATATCCCAGAATGATTTCGCGACCTCGGCCATGAGTCGTCCTTGCTGTTAAGGGGAGTTCCCGCGCATGCAGGGTATCTGGGCCGCAGAGGATGCGACCCGGTGTACGAAGGAGAGGACACCGGCGACAGCCGGTGGATCGTACGCGATATAGCAAAAGGACTTTGTCACGGCAAAAACGGAGTTACAAACATAGACGGGGCCACCTGCAGCTGTCAAGCCGATCACAGTTCAGTCCGCCGCCAGGTCATCGGCTACAACTTCTTCGGAGGCAATGAGATCCCCGAGGGCGTCGATTTGAAGAGCGAACAACTCGGCGATCCCGTTGGACGCCAGATTCAGCAAGCTGTCCAACTGATCGGGCGAAAAGGGCTCCCCTTCTGCAGTCGCCTGGATTTCCACGAACTTTCCATCCCCGGTCATAACGACGTTCATGTCGGTAGCAGCGGAACTGTCTTCCGCATAGCACAGATCGAGCAGGGCCTGGCCGTTGACAAGTCCGCAACTGACTGCGGCAAGTTGCCCGGTAATCGGGTCGACATCAAGGAGCCCTTCCCCTCGCATTTCACGGATGGCCTCTACAAGGGCCACGTAACCTCCCGTGATCGCGGCTGTCCGCGTTCCCCCGTCAGCCTGAATCACGTCGCAGTCTACATAGAGCGTCCTTTCTCCAAGAGCTCCGAGATCAGTGATGGCCCGCAGGGAACGGCCGATCATTCGTTGAATCTCTCGTGTGCGGCTGTTGGGCCTGCCGCTGGCGGTTTCCCGTGGAATCCGCTGTCGAGAAGATCCGGGCAGCATCCCGTACTCGCACGTGAGCCAACCCCTTCCCGTCCCCTCCACAAACGGAGGAACGCGGTTCTCACTTGAGACCGTACATATCAGCTTGGTGCCTCCGCTTTCGATAAGCACCGAGCCGGACGCAGTTTCCAGGTACGACCGCCTGATAATGGTCGGTCTTAGCTGGTCGGGCATGCGACCGTCTACGCGGAAACCTGCCATTTACCGAACCGGGTGGAGCTGTTGGCGGAAATCGACCCCGGTCATGTTCACGAAACGGCACATTTCGGTAAGGCGGGAATAGATCGGGGCACTCTGCTGCCTGATCTCGTCCAGTGGCTGGTTGGTGGTGACAATGGTGAAGCGCTCCTCGCTGTAACGGGCATCGACGAGTTCATACAGCTTCTCCATCTCGAACTCGGTACCGCGTTGGGTACCGAAATCGTCCAGAAGCAGGTAGGGCAACCGGGTCAACTCCTGCTGGATTTGCCAAGTCCGCCCGTAGCGGGGGCTGTTTTCGGAAAAGGTATCGCGAAGCAGCTGAAAGTAGTTGCGGGACAGGCTGAGGAAGCGGCCGGCCCGGGCGCGGTGGAGGATGAGCTCGTTGAGCATTATGCACCCGAGCAGGGTCTTGCCCGTACCCGGAGGACCCATCAGAACGAAGCCGCGGCGCGGTTCTTCATCGACGTCCAGGAGTGTCGAAACATATCCGCGGGCTTCGGTTGCCACTGCGATAGCCTCGCCGTCCGGAGTCGTCAGAGAAAAATCGTCCTGGAACTTCCAGCGAAACTTGGGAGGGATCTCAGCGAGCTTGAAAAGCCGCTGAATCTCCGACAACCGCCGCCGGCCTGCGGCGCATGGGCACCACTGCAACCTCGAGTTTTCGTCCCAGTACTGATAGGGGCGTTCTCCGCGGCAGCGGCATTCCTTCTCCAGGCACCCACACAACCTAAGGGTTCCGAAGCGTCCGACTTCCACCCTCGGGTCGTAGAACACTCCCCCGCCGGCGCAGGCGGAACAGGTTTCCGTGGCCAGGTGAGCAGTAGCGGTCAACTTTTCCGGGCCTCGGCGAGGGCACGGTCCACGGATCGCCGCGCATCGCGGTCGGCAATGTCGCGGCGCCGGTCGTGGAGGCGTTTACCCCGAGCGAGTGCGAGCTCGATCTTGGCTCTGCCGCGTTTGAAATACAACCTCGTGGGAACCAGAGTCAAACCGCGCTGGTCTGTCTGGCCGACAAGGCGCCTGATCTCCCGCCTGTGAAGAAGAAGCTTCCGCGGGCGGTTCGGGTCGTGATTGAATTGGTTGGCGGCCTCGTAGACTCCAATGTGGAGATTGAGCAGGAACAGTTCTCCCCGGTCCACCCGAGCGTAGCTGTCCTTGAGATTGACCTTACCGTCGCGTAACGATTTGACTTCGGTGCCCCGCAATTCGATGCCCGCCTCCACTGTCGAAAGAACCTCGAAGTCATGCCTTACCTTGCGGTTCTGGGCGATCAACTTCGTGCCGCTTTCCGCCTTTCCGTCGTCGGTCTTCTTCGATGCGGGCATGGCCGTTTTTGGTGAACAGTCGGTGTTTTCCAGGGTTGACCCTGCCTGGGGGGTCACCTAGCTTTGTTCCCGCCAATCATTGCGAGCCGAAGTGGCGAAATTGGTAGACGCGCTGCGTTCAGGGCGCAGTGGGGTTTATCCCCGTGTGGGTTCGAGTCCCTCCTTCGGCACCACCATTTTCTCCCTCTTGCCACTTTCGTACCTGACTGGCCGTGAGTCGGTTAACGGTACTGGGATTCAGGAGACCGATTGAAAGATCGGGGCTCTTCAGGACATTGAGAACATAATTGAGGACGGTGATCATGTCTCGCTTCCTGCATACGAGAATCCGGGTGAGCGACCTGGATCGCTCAATCGACTGGTACTGTACTCACCTGGGATTCCGGGTGGCAAGGCGGTCCGACAGGTCCCCGGCAGGCAATCAGATCGCCCACCTGGAGCTGCCGGGCAACGAACACACTCTCGAGCTGACCTGGTCAGAAGATTACGAACTGAATGTTCCCGATGACCTGATGCATATTGCGATAGGGGTTCCGAACCTGATTGAGTCGTGCGCCAGGCTCGAAGAAGCGGGAATCGAGATCTGGCCTGACGGCTGGCGCGAGAAATTCAGCTCGGGTGGGAAAATGGCCTTTATCGACGATCCCGACGGCTACGAAGTCGAGCTTCTCGAAGTGACCTAGTGTCGCGCGTCCCAGCGGCGGCATGCAGCAGGGCACGGGCGATCCAGGTAGTGGATTTTCCAACCTCCGTGAGATCCTCCGAGGGGGTTCTTCCCTTCTTTCCCTCCACTAACGGTCCTTTCTGAATCCGGGAACAGCGCCGCTTCCCGGTCCCCTGGCCGAGGCGGGTGTCAGGCAGTCCTGGTTTCCGATTGTTCCCGGGCGTACAACCACTGGACGAAGTCGCGGGCGGTACGTCCCCCCACGAGATCGTGGTTGTGGCGCATCCGCCAGACGTTGAAGGCCGCAAGTACCTCGTCGGACTTTGCGGCGATACCGGCCCGCTCCGCATACGCCAGTACTAGCTGATCGTATTCGCTTTTTCCCGGCAGATCCAGGAATACCTTGAGCGCGAAGCGGTCGTCCATCGCCCTGCGCTCATCGAGTCGTTGCTGTTGTTGGGGGTCGTAGAATTCGGGACGAGGGGAATTGGCAGTGGTTCCGTCGCCGGGTGGAGAAGGGCGATCGATCTGTTGCCTGGGAGGCCCTGCCGGTCTGTCCCCTTCGCGGTCGACCAGATCCTTGAAATTCGAGGTCGCGTAGAATACCAGGTTTTCCGGTGGCCTTTCGAGGCCACCATCCAGGACGCTGGCCAACTCCCTGAAGCCGGCCGATCGGGGGTCCAGAGAGATGTTGTCGAGTACCCCTACGAATCGCTCTGGCCGACCTTTGACGAGGTTGAAAACTTCCCTCAGACGCCCATACAGGTGGGGGGGGATTTGGATTCCGCGCAATCCGCGGGAGAAATACCTGGTGATGAGACCGCGGATCAATGATGATTTACCGCATCCACGAGGTCCCCAGATAAGGACATTTTGGGCGGGAAGCCCGCATAGCAGGTGTTCGGTATTGGCCACGATGGGTTCGATCGTTGAATCAGTTCCCTGCCACCAATCGAGGCTGAAACTGTCGAAGTCCGCAACAGGCTCAAGCTCCAGACGATTCCCGCTTTCCCGAAGTGAAAAAGCGGGGGTACCCTGGAAGATACCGGCCCCGTGGGTCCGGACGAACTCCATCAGGGGTTCGGCCAGAGTCCTCCAATCGGCTGCCTCGAAAAACCTGGCTCGGAGTCTGGTCAGGTCCCCGGACAGGTCCCACCGGAGCCTTGGCGAACCATTGTTCACCGAAGGGGTCGCCACACGCGAAGAAGAATCCGCTCTGTCGGGTTGGGGAGGAAGACTCTGCGGTGATGCGGCGAATTCGGAAACAGGGGTTTGCGCCACTTGCTGGAGACAGTGGAGATCCGACTCGAGCAAAGCCTTGATCTCCGAAGTCGGGGTTTTCCCGCTGTCACATACGCGAAGGCAGGGGTGGTCGGCTGCCGGGATGCGGTTGATTATGTACTCGTACAGCAGCGAACTTTCCGGGTGTGAAGCGAGGGAAGTCGACTCACTCACCAGCTGTCCGACAAGCTCGAGATACCTGAGCCGGCTGTTTGAGGACCCCTGGCTGTTCCATTGATCGGTCCGGGGGTTTTCCGGGAGTGCAGCGGCAAACCCTTGAAGGAGCCGGCGAACCTCGGGGCTGAGCACAGTGGTGAATGGCGACAGGTTTTCGAGGGCGGACCGGAATCGTTCGATCCGGTCGCGAATACCTACAGCTCCGGTATCCCGCGGCGCCGATGGCGGCGTATCCTTCGGATTCCTGTCGCTGGCTGTCGCCGCTTTTTTCACCGTGCTCCCTTCTTCGTGGTTCGACCGCTATGGCCCGGCATTCGGGGCTTCACCTCGGGCCCGAGCGGGGACCGGTGCGGCCCCCTGACCGCAATCTAACCTTTCGGGGATCCCTTCCATTCCCAGGTCGAGCCCTCGCGGCTGTCCCTGACCTCGACTCCTGCAGCGCCGAGTTCGTCTCTGAGCTGATCTGCAAGGTTCCAATCCCGGGCTTCGCGAGCTTGGAGACGGCGCCGAAACATGGCTTCCAGCTCAGGGGGTAGATCAGCCCGGTTCTCGTCACCTTCCCCGGAAATTTCGAAAAAGATACCGAGGACGCGGTTGATTTCGTCGAGAAACGAGACCACCGCTCCGGCGTTCTCAGGCTTCAAGTCGCCGTTGTTCAAATGCCGCTCTGCATGGTGAATCAGGCCGAACACCGCCGCGATAGCTCTCGGCGAGTTCAAATCGTCGTCCATTCCCTCCTCAAACCCCTCCCGCGCTGCGGCGATCCGACCCTGCCAGAGGCTGTCGGCGGACCCTCGGCCAGAGGCAGCGATTTCCAGGACGCGCCCCCGCACCTTCGCGAGCCGCTGCAGGGCTGACATACTGGACCTGACGGCAGCGTCAGAGAAGTTCAGCAGGGTCCGGTAATGCGAGGTTGCCAGAAGGTACCTGAAAGCCCTTATCTCCGCCGCTGAACCGATGTCTTGCAAACGAATGTGATTTCCCAGGCTCTTGGAGATTTTCGCGCCGTTGATATTGAGGAACTCGTTGTGCATCCAAAGCCTTACGAAGGGTTTGCCCGAAGCCCCTTCACTCTGGGCGATTTCGTTCTGGTGATGGGGAAAAACCAGATCTACCCCTCCGGTATGAATGTCGAACTCCTCCCCGAGGTACTTTCTGGACATCGCCGAGCATTCGAGATGCCAACCGGGTCGGCCCCGGCCGAAGGGGGAGTTCCACGCGACGTCGCCATCCTTTGTCGTCCAGCCCTTCCACAGGACGAAGTCCCTCGCGTTCTCCTTGTCGTAGTCGTCGCTGTCGACACGGGCGCCATCCTGCATTCCCTCGGTGTCGATCCGGGCGAATTCCCCATAACCGGGAAACTTGGAGATCGAGAAATAGACCGAGCCGTCACGGCGGTAGGCCAAGCCTCTGTCGAGCAAGGTTTGGATCAAATCCAGCATCTCGACGATGTGGTCGGTCGCCCGTGGATAGTGGTCGGCCGGCTCCACGTTCAGCGTTTTCAGGTCAGAGAAAAACCCCTCCGCAAAGCGGTCCGTGAACTCCCGCAGGGGAACCCCTTCCCGCTGCACGTGCTCGGCAATTCGATCATCGACATCGGTGAGGTTCATCACGTGGGTGACCTTGAATCCCCGGTATTTCAGATAGCGCTTGAGGACGTCGGCAAAGACAAACGATCTGAAATTGCCGATGTGCGCGAAATCGTAGATGGTGGGACCGCAGCTGTAGATGCGGACCCGAGCCGGATCTATCGGTTCGAAGGGAACCTTTCGTCGCGTGGCGGTATCGTAAAGGGTCAGCATCGATACGGATCAGATGGCGTCAGCGGGGATGCGTGATTTTGGATGAACCGACATCCCAACCTTCTTCGTCGCCTCGAACGAATGCCTCTTGCAGCTGGAGGACGTTCAACCGGAAGCCGGAGGGGCGGTTGTTGAAAAGTGCAGAACTCCAAGTTCTGGAATGCGCCCGGTTTTCCCGGGTCCCCAAACCCCTGAACGTCGAGGGCGTCCATCACCGGCGCACCCGAACTCTGGCGCCGTGCTGCGGTGAACCAGAAGACTCGCGCAGGAGACGATGGAGGCTGTGGCTGTCAGGGAGCGGTTGACCGTTGCATTCCTTCCGTGGACCGGGTTCGTCGGCCGGTTTGAACTCGGGTTTTCACGGCGACGGGAAGCCTCCCCCGAGATCCTGAAGACACCTGATCCCTCGATTGCGGGGTGGTTCAAAAGGGGGGACCGATTCATGCTCCGACCCCGGGCTTCCAGGAGCTCTACCTCACCCGGGCGAAATGGGCTGGAGCACAAGCAGGTAGCCGCTCTCGCGGACAAGACTCCGAAGCCGCGTCCTTCCCGGAAAAACGGTGCCCCCGCCGCGATTCGAACACGGGACCCACAGATTAGGAATCTGTTGCTCTATCCTACTGAGCTACGGGGGCTTGGTGATTCCACTACTCTTGGTGATTCCACTACTCTTGGTGATTCCACTACTATTGAATATAGGGTCAAAGGCAAGGCAGCTCATATACGGGTCCACGGGCCATCTCTGTTCTGACAGTGGCGGCCGGCCGGTGGTTTACTCTACGTAGCGGGTTGACTTCCTGAAAAAGCGGCCATAGCTTTACGATTCCCTTACTCGAAAGCGTCAACGTTCCCCCCTAAACAGCCTGTAAACGCAGTCCCAGCCACAGGTTAGCCCACTGCGGAGGAGACCGGACCGCACCGAATATGCCGCAGGTTTTCGGAAGAAGTATGAACTGGGTCGCCAATGTCAGTATTGTCGGCGGCGGGCTCACCGTAGCTGTTCTTCTTTCTATCCTCTTAAATATCAACCGGTTAGATTACGTAAGCCAGGTTGGAGTGCCGAGGGATCAGCCGGTTCCCTTCAGCCACAAACACCATGTGACTGGTATGGGCATCGACTGCCGGTATTGCCACACCACGGTGGAAACCTCCGCCTTTGCGGGCATTCCTGCTACCGAAACCTGTATGTCCTGCCACTCGATGATATGGACGGAGGCGCCGATTCTCGAGCCCGTACGCGCCAGTTACCGGGATGATGTGGCGTTGCGCTGGACCCGGGTTCACGATCTGCCTGATTTCGTCTACTTCAAGCACGACATCCACGTGAACAAGGGAATTGGCTGTCAGACCTGCCACGGTCAGGTCGATCAGATGCCCCTCATGTACAAGGAAAACACCTTGAACATGGAATGGTGCCTCGAGTGCCACAGGGCACCTGAGCAGTTTATCAGACCGCGCGAGGAAGTTTTCAACATGGAGTACGTACCTCCCTCCGACCAGGAGACTCTGGGGCGCAGGTTGGTTGCGGAGTACGGGATTCAAACATCGCAATTGCGAGATTGTTCGGTGTGTCACCTATGACTGATCAGCCCGTAGCCGTAAGTCGCAAACGCCTGGAACTCAGCGAAGTCCGAACCGCCCTGTCGAAATCCGAGGGGCGGGATTACTGGCGCAGCCTTGAAGAGTTGGCCTGCACAGAGGAATTCCAGGAGATGTTGAACCGTGAGTTCCCGGACCGCGCCTCGGAGTGGCCCGACCCTGTTAGCCGCCGCAACTTCCTCAAGGTGATGGGAGCTTCCCTTGCGTTCGGAGGACTGACCAATTGCACCATTCAGCCGGAGGAGAAGATCGTTCCCTGGGTGCGTGCTCCGGAGAATGTCATTCCCGGGAAGCCCCTGTTTTTCGCGACTGCCTCGACCCAGGGGGGGGTCGGTACCGGAATACTTGTCGAGTGCCACATGGGCCGTCCCACAAAAATCGAGGGAAATCCAGACCATCCAGCAAGTCTTGGCGCCACCGATTCGGTCACTCAGGCGGTTGTTCTCGAGCTCTACGACCCGGACCGGGCACAGGTTGTAACTAACGCCGGCAGAATAAGTACCTGGGGCAATTTCGTACAGAGCCTTACCCAGAAGGTCGACTTGCTGCGCCACAGGGACGGGAAGGGGTTGAGGATTCTGACGGAGACTGTTACCTCCCCGACCATCGGGCGTCAGCTGCAGTCCCTGCGCGAGCAGTTGCCGGGGATGCAATGGCACCAGTACGAACCTGCAAACCGCGATTCCGCTCGCGCCGGATCGGTGCTCGCGTACGGAGAACCAGTCAATACCTGGTTCGATTTCGCCAAGGCAAAGGTCGTCCTGGCGCTCGACGCCGACTTCTGCAGTTCGGGACCGGGCGCAGTTCGCTACGCCCGGGATTTTGCGGCTGGCAGGAGGGTCCGCGACGCAAAAGACGGATTGAACCGCCTGTATGCCGTCGAGACCACCCCATCCCCGACGGGCAGCCTGGCGGATCATCGTTTACCACTAGATAGCGGCGCCATCGAGCGTTTCGCCGCAGCGGTAGCCCTGGAACTGGGCGTCCATCTCGAAACCGACATCCCGGTTTTCGAAGACACGGCCAACTGGGTTCCCGCCCTGGTCCGGGACCTGAAGAAAAACGCGGGGGCCGGCATCGTCGTTGCCGGACCACAGCAATCCCCTTCGGTGCATGCCCTGGCTCATGCCATCAACCGGGCACTGGGCAACATCGGCGAGACCGTTCACTACACCGATCCGGTGGAAGTGGAATCTGTCGACCAGACTGAATCCCTGAGTGCCCTCGTTGCGGACATGAAAGCCGGCGAGGTAGATCTTCTGCTGATGGTCGGTGGGAACCCGGTCTACGACGCCCCATCCGACCTCGATTTCGCCGGGGCGCTCGCCAACGTCGAATTCCGAGCTCAGCTGAGCCTCGTGGCTGACGAGACCTCCCGCGCCTGCCATTGGCATGTTCCCCAGGCTCACCTTCTGGAATCCTGGGGCGATTGTCGCGCCTACGATGGCACGGTTTCGATAATCCAGCCCCTGATAAAGCCGCTGTTCAACGGAAAATCGCCGCATGACCTGCTCGCGGTACTTTCCGGTGAGAGCGGGAAACCGGCCCTGGACATCGTCAGGCAGACATGGGAGGACCATCTGTCACAGTCGGGCAGCTTCGAACGGTCCTGGCAAACCTCACTGCACGACGGACTGGTGGCGGGAACAGCACTTTCGGCAAAAAAAACCAGTCTTCGCCGCACCTTGCAGTTGCCGGGAGACACCGGCGCGGTTCTGGATGAAGAGGGCCTCGAGCTTGCCGTGCGTCCCGACTCGCTGCTGGGAGGAGGGCGTTTCTCCAACAATGGCTGGCTGCAGGAGACCCCCAGGCCGATCACCCAGCTCACCTGGGACAACGCGGTTCTGGTGAGTCCGGCGACGGCCGAGGAACTGGGTGTGGAAAACGAGCAGGTTCTCGAGTTGCGCCGTGAGAGCCGCATGGTCCGGGCTCCGGTCTGGATCGTTCCCGGCCAGGCCGAACGAACCCTTGTCGTTCACCTCGGGTACGGCCGCACCCGCGCCGGCCGTGTCGGCGACGATGTCGGCTTCGATGCCTATCCGCTCACATCCAGCGCCGGGAGGTGGAGCACGACGGATCTGAAGTGGTCAAAGACCTTCGACCGCCACCCACTTGCCTGCACGCAGGACCACCACAGCATGGAGGGCCGCCATCTGGTCCGCCACGCGGACCTGGAGCACTACGAGAAAAGGCCCCACTTCGTCCACGAAGAAGCCCACGAGTTCCCCGAGGAGCTCACCCTCTACAACTCCGGGGAGTTCAAGTCCTCGACAGGCTATTCGTGGGGCATGGCAATCGACCTCAACGCCTGCATGGGATGCAACGCCTGTTCCGTAGCCTGCCAGTCCGAGAACAACATCCCGGTTGTCGGCAAGGAGGAGGTTCTCAACGGCCGCGAGATGTCGTGGATCCGGGTCGACCGCTATTTCACCGACCTCGACGATCCGGAAATCTACCACCAGCCCGTTCCCTGCCAGCAGTGTGAGAACGCCCCCTGCGAGCTGGTTTGCCCCGTAACCGCGACCACGCACAGCGAAGAGGGGCTCAACGACATGATTTACAACCGCTGCGTCGGCACCCGGTACTGCTCGAACAACTGTCCTTACAAAGTGCGCCGCTTCAATTTCCTGCAGTACTCCGACCGCGATACCCCAAGCCTCAAGCTGCAGCGGAATCCGGACGTTACGGTGCGCTACCGCGGGGTCATGGAGAAGTGCACCTACTGCACCCAGCGAATCAACGCAGCCCGTATCGAGTCAAAGAAATCGGGGGATCCCATCGCCGACGGGGGGATTCAGACCGCCTGTCAACAGGCCTGCCCGACCCAGGCGATCAGCTTCGGGAACATCGAGGACCCCGACAGCGAGGTGTCCCGCTGGAAGGCCTCCGACCTCAACTACGGCATCCTGACCGATCTCAACACGCGGCCGCGAACATCCTATCTCGCCCGCGTCGCAAATCCGAATCCGGAAATTGGCGCCTCATGACTGCGGATTCGGAAGTCCGGAGGTGCCCGTTATTCTGCCTGGAATCTGAAAAGCACGTGACCAGGAAAAAGGTGCTTCATGTCTGAGGCCGCCCCGTCATCGGCCAGAAGCTACACTCCGCCAGCTCCGGAACTGGGTCCGGGCCAGACTTCCTACAAGTCGATCACCGAAAAGATCAGCGGGGTCGTCCTGACGCGGGAGACCCCGATACCGTGGTTCCTTGCCGCTCTTGTCGGGTTCATGCTCGTCGGGATTCTGCAGATCGCCATCGCCTACCTGCTGTACGAAGGGGTCGGTATCTGGGGGATCAACATCCCGATCGGGTGGGGATTCGCCATCATCAACTTCGTCTGGTGGATCGGGATCGGACATGCGGGCACCCTGATCTCCGCCATTCTCCTTCTCTTCAGGCAGAAATGGCGCACATCGATCAACCGTTCCGCCGAGGCGATGACCATCTTCGCCGTCATGTGCGCCGGCATGTTTCCCCTGCTTCACACCGGGCGGCCGTGGCTCGCCGCGTACTGGCTTTTCCCCTATCCCAATTCGATGGACATCTGGCCACAGTTCCGCAGCCCGTTGATCTGGGATGTATTCGCCGTCGGTACCTACCTGACGATTTCACTGCTGTTCTGGATCCTGGGAATGATTCCCGACTTCGCGACGTTCAGAGATCGTGCGAAACACCGGTTGACCCAGGTGTTTTTCGGGGTTCTGTCGATGGGTTGGCGCGGCTCGGCCATCCACTGGGAGCGCTACGAGATGGCTTCGCTGATGCTGGCCGGGCTGTCCACGCCCCTGGTGCTCTCCGTGCACAGCGTCGTCAGCCTCGATTTTGCCGTTTCGATAATCCCGGGCTGGCATACCACCATCTTCCCGCCCTATTTCGTCGCCGGCGCGATCTACGCCGGCTTCGCCATGGTGCTCACGTTGATGATCCCCCTGCGCAGGCTGTACGGCCTGGAGGATTTCATCACCGATCGACACCTCGACAACATGGGCAAGGTGATGCTGGTTGCCGGACTGATAGTGGCTTACGGGTACTTCATGGAGCAGCTGATCGCGTGGTACAGCGCCAGTGTTTACGAGGGCTTCATGATGGCAAACCGCATGTACGGGCCTTACGGCCACTACTACTGGTTGTTGATTCTGTGCAATATCGTGGTGCCCCAACTGCTTTGGTCCAAGCGGGTTCGCCTCAGCACCTTGTGGCTCTTCGTCGTGTCGATGTTCATCAACGTCGGCATGTGGCTGGAGCGCTTCATCATCGTCGTCGTCAGCCTCCACCGCGATTACATGCCCACTTCCTGGGACATGTACTACCCGACGATCTGGGACTGGGCGACCTATGCCGGCACCATCGGTTTTTTCCTTTTTGCCTTCTTCCTGTTCGTCCGCGTGTGGCCTCTGATTGCAGTGCACGAGATCCGCACGCTGCTGCCGGTCGGGAAAAAGAAGCACTAGGCATCGATGAATCACCCGACCGAACCGACGACTTACGGCCTGATGGCCGAATTCGAAACCCCCGAGGATCTTCTCTCGGCAGCCCGCAAGACGCACTCGGCGGGTTTCCGCCGCATCGACGCGTTTTCACCCGTCCCGGTTCACGGTTTGGCGGCGGCCATCGGATTCCACCGGACCAACCTGCCCGTTCTGACCTTCGTGTGCGGTCTCATCGGGGCGATTTCCGGGTACGGTCTGCAATACTGGGTTCACGCCATCGACTATCCCATCAACATCGGGGGACGCCCGCTGCACAGCGGGCCCTCCTTCATTCCCGTCACTTTCGAGCTGACGATCCTGTTCGCCGGCATAGGAACTTTCGTGGGCCTGTGGATCGCGAACCGGCTGCCCATGCCCTATCACCCGGTCTTCAACGTTCCCGAGTTCGCCCGCGCCAGCCAGGACCGGTTCTTCCTGTGCATCGAGTCGGCGGACCCGCTGTTCGACGCCGACGAGACGCGCGCCTTCCTTCAGTCACTCGATCCGGTGAATGTCTCCGATGTCGATCCTTGAAGGACGTGGGTTCCCGGGCGGGCACTCTGCCTCCCGCCGTCGCCGGCCATCGATGCGGAGCCGTCCTTCCGTCGGAGTCGTTGCCGCCGTATCGGCAGTGGTGCTGGCTTCATCGGGTTGCGAGCTGCGGCAGGCGATGTACGACCAGCCCCGTTACGAACCGCTGGAGGCATCTCCCTTTTTCGAGGACGGTCTTTCCTCCCGCCAGCCGGTCGAAGGCACGGTTGCCCGCGGGCACCTGCGGCTGGACGACCACTATTTCCGAGGCACCGTCAACGGAGAACCGGCCACCACCGTTCCGGTCCAGGTTTCGCGGGACCTGCTGGAACGGGGCAGAGAGCGTTACGACATCTTCTGTTCCCCTTGTCACGACCGTACCGGAACGGGAAACGGCATGATCGTAAAGCGGGGGCTCAAACAGCCCCCTTCCTACCACGAGGACCGGCTCCGGGAGGTTCCGGTAGGCCACTTCTTCGATGTCATGAGCAACGGCTTCGGCGCGATGTACAGCTACGCTTCCCGCATCTCCGTAGAAGATCGCTGGGCGATCGCGGCGTACGTGCGCACCCTGCAGTTCAGCCAGAATGCCGATTTTGACGGTCTTCCCGCCGAGGACAGAGCCCAGCTGCAATGAACGCAGAACTGATCCGTCAGAGCCAGGCTGTAGGTCCCGATCTCAACTCGTTCGGAAGGCGTGCCCTCGTGGTTGGGGTGATTGGGATTGCCCTGGCCGTGCTGGCTTTCGCAACCCATCAGGAGCAGTTCTTCAAGTCCTATCTCCTCGCCTTCATTTACTGGGTCAGCTTGAGTCTCGGATGCCTCCTGGTCCTGATGATCCACCACCTCGCCGGGGGCCGTTGGGGGTTCGCCATCAGGCGTCTGCTCGAAGCGGGCACGCGAACCCTGCCCCTGATGTTCCTGCTTGCCGTTCCCCTCGCCTTTGGGATTCACGAGCTGTACGAGTGGTCCCACGAAGAGGTTGTCGCCAAGGACCCGGTTCTTCAGAAGAAAAAGGAATTCCTGAACCCGACGTTCTTCATCATCCGGACGATCCTTTACTTCGCGTTCTGGGGAGGCCTGGCTTACTTCCTGAATCGCTGGTCGACCATGCAGGACAACACGGACCAGACCTTCCCGACTCGGAGGATGCAGGTTCTCAGCGGCCCGGGCGTCGTCCTCTTCGTCGTGGTGGCGACATTTGCCGCCATCGACTGGATCATGTCGCTCGAGCCCCATTGGTTCTCCACCATCTACGCGGCGATCTACATCATCGGCCAGGCCCTGCTTACCTGGGCTTTCATGATTCTCATCGCAGTCAGTCTCTCCAAACGCGCCCCGCTCGAGGCGCTTTTGACGAATGAGCGCCTCAGAGATCTGGGGACCCTGATGCTGGGCTTCGTGATGTTGTGGGCCTACACCTCGTTCTCGCAGCTGCTCATCATCTGGGCCGGGAATCTTCCGGAGGAAATCACCTGGTACTACACCCGGCTCAAGGGGGGGTGGGAGAATGTCGGGTACGCACTCGTACTCCTTCATTTCGCACTGCCGTTCGTGCTTCTCGTTTCGAGCCGGATCAAGGCGAGGATTCCCGTTCTCTGTACGCTTGCCATGGGCTTGATCGTCATGCGTCTGGTCGATTTGTTCTGGATCACCGCCCCGGCTCTGGGCAAGCCTGAACTCACCCTCAGCTGGATGGACATAGCCATTCCGGTCGGTTTTGGAGGGTTGTGGTTTTTCGTGTTTTTCGGCCAGCTGAAAAAGCGATCTCTGGTACCGCTGAACGACCCTCGTTTCGATTTCGAGGAACTGGCCGCCGAGGGGAGAGAGGATCATCATGGCTGAGCACGGGGCCGGGAACCACACCTCAGAAGCCGCCGGCCACGAAATCACCGATGCGGCGCCGAAACCGCTCGTAAACGTCGGCATTGCGATGGCCGTGCTCGTCACCGGTACCTTCATCGGAATCGTCGTCCTTTTCAAGGTTCTCAGTTATTATCAGCCGCTATTGGATCCCGAACCCCATCCACTGTCACAGAACCGGGCAGTGAGCTCCGAACCGAGGATTCAGATCGATCCGCCCAAACAGAAAAGGTCGCTGCGGGAGATCGAGGATCACCTCCTGACGAGCTACGACTGGGTCGACCGCGACCAGGGTATGGTTCGGATCCCGATTGCCCGCGCCATCGATATCCTCGGCGAGCGCGGTCTACCGGAAAAAACCGGCAGCGTTGCAGCAACTGACGAGACGGGGAATTAGCCAAGTGACTTCTTCGGTGTCGCGATTGCCGGCAAGGATCGGCATGGCGTGGTTCTGCGCCGCCGCCTTGGCCTCGTTTCCGGCTGAAGCCCAGAGGCTGGAGAGCGAGGTCGGGGACGAAATCGGTATCGAGCAGCGGCTGGGAGAAACCCTGCCCCTCGACCTGTCGTTTGTCGACGAAGCTGGCCGGACCGTTCCCCTAGGCGGCTACTTTGGCGAAAAACCGGTGATTCTGGCGCTGGTATACTACGAATGCCCGATGCTTTGCACCCAGGTGCTCAACGGGCTGCTGCGCAGTCTGAAGGTGTTGGCCTTCAGTGTCGGAGATGAGTTTGACATCGTCACTGTCAGTATCGACCCCGGAGAAAGCGCGTCTCTGGCGGCGGCCAAGAAACGGGAATACACAGGAAAATACCGCCGGGAATCGGGCTCAAAAGGGTGGCATTTCCTGACCGGGTCAAACGATCAGATCGAACAACTGGCCGAGTCGGTCGGATTCCGTTACCAGTATGACGAAGAGACGGATCTGTATACACACGCAAGCGGCATCATGCTCCTCACTCCACATGGCGAGCTCTCCCGGTACTTCTACGGGGTCGAGTACGCACCAAAGGATCTCCGGCTCGGACTTATCGAGGCTTCGGAAAATCGCATCGGGAATCCGGTGGATCAGTTGCTGCTGCTCTGCTTTCAGTACGATCCGGCCACTGGCAAGTACACCCTCGCAGTTCTCAACTCCCTGCGCGTTGCAGGGTTCGCCACGGTTCTCGGACTGGCGGTATTCGTCGGTGCCATGCTGCGGAGGGAGCGTCGACAATCCAAGCAGCTGGAAGGGAATGGGGTTACGCCGCTGGCGAATACCAACTGAAGCCGCGAATTCGCATGTCGAAAGATCTCCAACTGCACCCTGAACTCGCCTCCACCTTCGCGTGGCAGGTGGACGCTCTGTATTTCCTGATGGTGGCCTTGTCGGTGCTGTTTACGGCAGGCGTATCCGGCGCAATCGTCCTGTTTGCGATCAAGTACCGCCGCCGCTCGGACGATGAGCGCCCGAAGCCGGTCCATGGCTCGATTCCCCTGGAGTTGGCCTGGAGCATCGTTCCCCTTGTCCTGTCCGTCGGGGTGTTCACCCTCGGGGCGGACGTCTATTTCCGGCTATACCGCATGCCCAGCGACGGTATCGATGTCTACGCAATCGGCAAACAGTGGATGTGGAAGATCCAGCATCCCCAGGGAAAGCGGGAGATAAACGAGCTTCATGTCCCGATCGGGGTTCCCGTGCGCATGACACTGGCATCCGAAGATGTCATCCATGCCTTTTCCGTCCCTGCTTTCCGGACAAAGCGGGATGTCGTACCGGGCCGCTACACGACCATGTGGTTCGAGGCGACGAAACTGGGTGAGTACCACCTCTTCTGCGCCGAGTACTGCGGAACACAACACTCGACCATGATCGGGAAGGTCGTGGTGATGGAACCGGACGACTACCAGAACTGGTTGAGCGGCGGCGTCGGTGGCGAAACTATGGCCGAAGCGGGAGAACGCCAGTTCCAGCAGCTTGGGTGCCACACCTGTCACAAGGCGGAATCGATCGGGCGGGGGCCAACCTTGGTCGGCGTCTTCGGCAAGCCCGTGCAGCTCGAGTCGGGAGAGACAGTGGTCGCCGACGAGGCCTATATTCGCGAATCGGTGCTTAACCCTCAGACGAAGATAGTACAGGGATACAAACCGATCATGCCGACCTTCCAGGGACAGATAAGCGAAGAAACCCTGCTCCAGATCATCACCTACATCAAATCTCTCAGCGAGAGCGAATAGGTTATGCAGCGATCGCGTACAACCGAGGCGGTGTCGCCATGACTACCACCGTGGCTGAGACAGTGGGAAACGGAAGGCCGTCGAACTACCTGAACGCCACTTACGGCATCAAATCCTGGCTGCTGACGATGGATCACAAGCGGGTCGGGATTCTCTACCTCGTCGTGCTCACCCTGTTCTTCCTGATCGGCGGCCTGTTTGCCTCCCTGATCAGGCTCGAGCTGTTGACCCCGGAAGGGGACCTGGTCGAGGCGGAGACATTCAACAAGCTGTTCACGATGCACGGCGTGGCCATGATCTTCTTCTTTCTCATTCCCTCCGTGCCGGCGGTTCTCGGCAACTTCTGCATCCCTTTGCAGATCGGCGCCCGGGACGTCGCCTTTCCCAAGATCAATCTCACGAGCTGGTACTGCTACGTCGCCGGAGGCAGTTTTGCGACCCTGGCGATCATCATGGGAGGAGTAGACACGGGCTGGACTTTCTACACCCCCTACAGCAGCACCTACTCCAACTCCTTCGTGATTCTCGCATTGGTCGGCGTGTTCATCAACGGTTTCTCGTCGATCCTGACGGGGGTCAACTTTCTCACCACCGTTCACAAGATGCGCGCGCCAGGAATGACGTGGTTCCGCCTGCCGCTGTTCATCTGGGCGCAGTACGCAACCAGCCTGATCATGGTCCTGGGAACCCCGGTGGTGGCGATCACCCTCTTGCTTCTCGCCCTGGAGCGGGGTTTCGGGATCGGCATCTTCGACCCTGCTCTCGGCGGTGATCCGGTGCTGTTCCAGCACATGTTCTGGTTCTACTCGCATCCGGCCGTTTACATCATGATCGTCCCCGGGTTCGGGGTGATCAGCGATGTCATCGCCTGCTTCTGCCGCAAGCGCGTTTTCGGATACTCCTTCGTTGCCTTCTCGAGTCTGGCGATCGCCGTGCTGGGGTTCCTGGTCTGGGGACACCACATGTTCACCACCGGCCAGTCGCTGTACGCGGGAATGGTGTTCTCGTTCATAACCTTCCTGATCGCCGTTCCCACGGCCGTGAAGATCTTCAACTGGACGGCGACGATGTATCGCGGCTCGGTATCCCTGGAGTCGCCGATGCTGTATGCCCTCGGCTTCATCGGCCTGTTTCTGATCGGCGGCCTGACGGGACTCTTCCTTTCTACCCTGGGTACCGACATTCACCTGCACGACACCTATTTCATCGTCGCCCATTTTCATTACGTGATGGTCGGCGGCATGGTGATGGCCTTCATGAGCGGCCTGCACTTCTGGTGGCCCAAGATCACAGGCCGAATGTACTCCGAAGGATGGGGAAAAACCGGCGCCGTGCTGATTTTCGCCGGGTTCAACTTCACCTTCTTCCCCCAGTTCGTACTCGGTTACCTGGGCATGCCTCGACGCTACCACGTCTATCCCGAGGAGTGGCAGATCCTGCACGTAATGTCCACTGCCGGAGCTTCTGTTCTGGCAGTCGGGTACGGGATAATGATGATTGCCCTCATCTGGTCGCTATTCAGAGGCCGGCGCGCAGGCGCAAATCCGTGGAAGGCAAAGGGGCTGGAGTGGGAGCTGCTTGCCTCCCCTCCCCCGGCCCACAACTTCGAGAAGACTCCAGTAGTTACTTCCGAGGCATACGCTTACGAAGAAGAAGACGTGACCCTCGCAGAACCGGGGCAGGTTGGCGTGCCCAGGGAAACCGCGCAGCCATGACCACTCACGCTCACCCCGCCGGACTGAATCACCAGTTCGACGACCTGCAGCAGCAGTACGCCGCCTCCAACATGGGGATGTGGGCGTTCATTGCTCAGGAGATCATGTTTTTTGGCGGGCTTTTCGGGGCCTATGCAGTATACCGCTACGAGTACCTGCCGGCCTTCATCGAGGGGAGCAACCACCTTCCCATCGGTTGGGGAGCCTTCAACACGGCGGTTCTGATTGGCAGCAGCTTCACGGTAGCGATGTGTGTGCGGGCCGCGCAACAGGGGAGCAGCCGCGGCATGTTGGGGTGGCTGCTCGGAACCATGGTGCTGGGCCTGACGTTTCTGGGAGTCAAGGTGATCGAGTACTCGGACAAGTTTCACCATCACCTGATTCCCGGCTTGAACTTTCAATACGACGGGCCTTTGGCCGGAAACTTGAAGATCTTCTTCTCCTTTTATTTCGCGATGACCGGCATGCACGCCCTGCACATGGTCATCGGTGTTGGAATCATGCTCTGGTTGATCCCCAATATCCTGAAGGGCAGATACACCAAGGATTACTTCTTCCCTATCGAAAACTTCGGGCTCTACTGGCACTTCGTAGATATCGTCTGGATTTTCCTTTTCCCCCTGCTCTACCTCATCGGACGGGACCCATGGATTCAAGTCATGTAGTCCCTGTAAGGGTCTATATCCTGGTGCTGAGCCTGCTGTTCGTGTTCACCGTAATCACGGTTCTGGCGGCCTTCGTCGAGCTCGGCCCTCTCAATACCCCCCTTGCTCTGGCAATCGCCATATTCAAGGCCTCCATCGTTGTCCTGTTCTTCATGCACGTTCGCTACAACACCCCCCTGATGTGGGTGTTTGCCGGCGCCGGTTTTTTCTGGCTGCTGATCCTTCTTGCCCTGACGATGCAGGATTACGTCTCGCGGGATTGGGAAACGCCGGCCCCGGTCGAGTTCCTCGATATTGGGGCCGAATAATCCGGAGTAACCAGAAAAGCCCCGTCACCGACAAGGTGGCGGGGCTTTTTCATTGCTGGTAAAAAACGAAAGAAGTTGCGGCCCTGATTATACGTTAGATGACGTCGTCATCGAGGAGACCGGTAGACCGCACGAGCGCCAGAATCGCCGCGTGCGGTACAACGACGTACTTCTCCCCGTCGAATTTGATTTCGACCGCCTCCTTGCGGGCGAAAATCGCGTGATCCCCTTTCTGGGCTTGCAGGGGGATAAAGCGCATTTGCTCGATATTTTCCGCGGCCCAGGGCATGGCGTCGTCGTCTTCCGTCCTGGGCGGCAACGGAATCCCCGGCCCCACCTCTTCAACCTTGCCGGACTGGACATTCTCCTTTTCAAGAGCGGTCGGGGGGAGGTACAGTCCAACCTCGGTCCGCTCCTCGTGCTCGTTGAGCTTGATAAGCACGCGATCGCCCACAACAATCAATTCCTTGTCGCCGCGAATCATTTCCTGTGGGTATCCTGAAAAAGGGCCAGGCCTGATCTGCCGATGTGCAGAAAAACAGATTCTTTCAAAAATAGTGGAATATCGGAGGTAACTCAATTTATTGGGAGTTTTTCCCAGCCTTTGAAACTCCGAATCGCAAATGCCATGACGGGGCGGGTCGGATCGCGCCGTTCCAGGAAATTGGAAGCCCGTAGATTCGGGTTGCCCCCGCCGCTACGCCGTTTGTTCCGCACCGGCGACTGCCGCACCTACAATTCCGGCTTCATTGCGAAGCTGAGCGGGGATGACGGGAGTGTCGAGCTTCAGCTGCGGAATGAACTTTTCGTGCTTTCTGCTGGCCCCACCCCCGATGATTATCAGATCGGGAGAGAGGTAGAACTCCATCGCCTGCAGATAGAGATTGACCTGACGAGCCCATTTCCTCCAGCTGAGCTTCCTCTTTTTGCGCACGCTTTCAGCTGCCCAGTATTCAGCGTCGTGCCCCTTCAGCTCCACATGCCCGAACTCGGTGTTCGGAACCAGGGTGCCGTCGATGAACAGGGCGGATCCTATCCCGGTTCCCAGGGTGAGGAGCAGAATTACCCCCCCCTGATCCTTCCCCGCTCCGAATCGAGCTTCGGCAAGGCCGGCGACATCCGCATCGTTGAGCACTCGGAATGAACACCCGGTTGCCTGGTCGAAGTTCATTTTGACGTTCCTGCCCAGCCATTTTCTGGAGACATGGGCGGCGCTACGAACAAGGCCCCCTCGAATTATCCCCGGAAACCCGCACCCCGCCGGCCCAGACCACTCAAAGTGGGACACCACCTCGGAGACGGTCCTGCAAAGGGCTTCCGGGGTCGCCGGTTGCGGGGTGAGCAGGCGAAAGCGATCGCGAACGAGTTTTCCCGTAGTCGTATCTACGACGGCTCCCTTTACTCCCGTGCCGCCGATATCGATCCCGAGGGCCTCCATCACTCAATCTCCTTCAAGTCGTGGAACATCGCTGTGAACGGCAGGACCCGTACGCCCAATTCACCGGCAAATCTTCAAAATGGCCGGATGCGGGCAAGCCGGTGTCCGAAAATCGGCTGACACTGTGCAACGGCAATTTGAAATGAATTGATGGTGAGCCCGCTGGGGATCGAACCCAGGACCTACGGATTAAAAGTCCGTTGCTCTACCGACTGAGCTACAGGCTCTGCCTTCGGGAAGAAGCTTTGCTGCGGAGAACGGGAGAGGAACCGTAAAAAACTAGGATCCATGTTCGCCACCGTCAAATCCCATTCAGATCCGAACTTCGCGGCCAAGCCTGGCCGATTCGTAACACCCGTCAATCACTTTTTGGAGTGTCAGGAGCTGGTTTGCATCCTGCATTGTCCACCGCTTTCCCTGGCTCAGTCCTGAGATGACCTCTTCGTCCTGCTTCCTGACACTGCCCAGCCAGTCGTTCCGTTTTTCGAACTCCTCCCCGCTCGGGGTGCGGTCTGCGATGGTCCCCATTTCGTCCACCAGCACCTGCAAGGGTGTGTTGCGCAGAGTGGCTTTTTCCGTAATCAGCTCAAAGCCATGGCTGTCCTTGCGTTCGTCGCACCAGTTTCCTTCGAGCGTGTAGACGGCACCTGTGTCGAAGCGAACCAGTGCAAAGAGAAGGTCTTCGGTGTCGTAGCTTAGCCTGATGTCCTCCCCGACCTGGGCACCCCGCTTTCCCGGGAATTGACGGCCGCTGAAAGCGCTCACGGCTACCGGATTGGGATTCCCGCCCACCCACATGGAAAGGTCCAGAGCGTGCACAAGAGTTGAAGCGAGCACCCCGCCGCCGGCAAGCCGGCGACGGTAGTGGGGACCCCAGACCGGTGGGGAGAAATGACATCCCCACGTTTTGCACGCGACCACACTTCCGACCTCTCCAGAAGCGACGGTATTGCGCAGGTAACGGCACTCCGGCATGTAGCGCATGTTGGTCCCCAGCTGTACCTGCCGTCCCGTCCTGCTTGCCGCTTCCAACACCGTTTCCGCCTCCTGAACCGACAGGGTAAAAGGCTTTTCGCACAACACGGAAGCCCCCCTCTCCATCGCCGCAATGGCAATCTCGGCATGGGTGTTTGGCATGGTTGCAACGATTACGAGGTCAAAAGCCCCCGAATCCAGTGCCTGGCGGTAATCCTCAGCGGTGCTCGCCCCTGGCCAGGTGGAGGAAGCCTCGGACAGGCGCTGAGGGCTGGAGTCGCACAGAGCCGCGACCTCGACCAGCTCCGCCCCCAACCCCTTCAGGATTTGCGAATGGTTTGTCCCCTGCAGCCCGCAGCCGATCAGGGCGACGCGTACCGGACGTCCAAGGGGGATCGCAGTCATGTAGCTGCCCTCCGCGTTATTCCAAACCGAACAGGACCGACTGTTCGGGGAACCGAAAAGCGCCGCTTACCTCTTGCGACGCAGTGAACCACCCGGACGGCGGCGATATGGAACAGAATCAGCTGATCTGCCCGGTCTGATGGCTCGGCTCTGGATTCCCTCAAAGCCTGATTGACTTGCCGCTCGAGCTGGCTGCATAGGCAGCCTCGACAAACCTCATCGCTCCCAGGGCATCTTCCCCGCCGGTGACGAACTCTTCCCGCTCCCGCGAACAGCGAATAAAGCGGGAGACGAACTCGGTTCCGACGCGCCCCCCGTATCCAGGCCCACCCTGAGGCTCGAGGTCCACCTTCTGGCTGGCAATCGTCTCCCATCCAGGCGCTTCGCTCTGGAGATGGACCGTGTGGCCGGGCCCGTCGAATCCATGGGAAGACCAGGCGACGTCGCCGAGGGTTCCGCGCACCGCCAGACCGATGTCGCCGTAGCGCTTGCGCAGCATGTACCCTGCATGCAGGCTTCCGACTGCTCCATTCGACATGGAAAACGAAACTGCCGCGGTATCTTCGACGTCTACCCCGGTGTCCGACAGGGTGGCGACGTGAGCACTGACCGAATCGTACTCCAGACCGGTGGTGAAGCGAATGAGGTCGATGGTATGAATGGCCAGCCAGTGCAGAATCCCCCCGCCGGCAACCTCTTTGGAGAAAAGCCAGTGGTCCCTGTTGCGCTGCTCGACAGAGCTGGTCACCATACGCCCCTCGATGGAGACCACGCGCCCGAGGGCGCCGGCGGCCACCATGCGCCTCATCTCGCAAACCGCCGGGGCGAGGCGATTGGTGAAACCGGTTGCCCAGGGCGTCGAATGCCGGCGCGACAGCTCGTTGAGGCCTGCAATTTCCGCCGCCGTGCGCCCTGCCGGTTTTTCGATGATGACAGGGATTTTCTCTGACAGAAATCGACTCCCTGTATCCGCAGCCTCGTCGTTGCGCACCGACACCAGTGCGAAGTCAGGTCTCACCGAGTCGAACAGTACGTCGAGACCGGAGTATACCCCGTCGATTCCGTCGTCGTTCTCCGGAACCGCCCCGTCGAGGTCGCAGACATGCAGGCATTCGATTTCCGGACTGTTCCTCAGGGTTTCGAGCCAGCCTTTGCTGTGCGGAGCGGTCAACCCGACAAGTGCGGCGATCGTCATTTCAATCCTCCTGTACAGTCGACCCGGGCCCCTTCCCGCGACGACCTGTAGATATCCTCCAGCAGGGCCACGGTTCTGCGACCTTCCCGCCCATCGATTCGGGGCGTGCTGTCACGCTCGAGGCAGTAGACCATATCCGCGATTGCGTTTTCAAACGGGTTCTCGATGGCGTTGAGCTTTTCCTCAAGACCTTCGCCGATGATTCGGCAGGTACCGTCGAGGGCCTCTTCGATGAGAACGCCCCCCTCGGTGCCATGAACCTCGGCGCTGAAATAGGCGTTGTGTCCCGGAAAGGTAGTGGTGCCGACAACCGCTCCCTTGGCGCCGCTGCGAAAATTGATGATGGCCATGCCGAGGTCCTCGGTCTCGATATCGTGGGCGAGGATCGAGGTTTCGGCGTAGAGCCGTTCCGGTTCCCCCATGAACCAGAGCAGCAGGTCGATCAGATGCGAGCCCTGGTTGGCGAGGCTTCCCCCACCGTCCATTGCCCAGGTACCGCGCCAGCCGTCCCCGCTGTCGAAGTACTCCTGGGAGCGGAACCACTTGAAGCGCACTTCCCCGAGCAACGGCATGCCGAAGTATCCCAGCTCGAGAGCCCGGGCGACCCGGTAGTTGGTATCGACATAGCGGCTCTGGTAGTCCACTGCGAGCTTCACGCCCGCGGAGTCGGCTGCGGCGATCAGCCGGTCGCATTGGCTCGTGGAAACGTCCATCGGCTTGGTGGTGATTACATGCTTTCCCGCCGCGGCGGCGATACAACCAAGGTCAGCATGCAGCCCGCTCGGGGTCATCACCATGACAACGTCGACGTCGCTGCGGCCCAGGGCCTCTTCCAGGTTCGGAGCCCAGTCGACCCCCAGCTGGGAACCTGCGGAAGCGGCGAGGGCCTGGTTCGTGTCGATAACGACTGCGAGCTCGGCTCCTTTTGTCTCCTGAATCAAACGGGCCCGCGACTTCCCCATGCCCAGACCGACAACCGCGAAACCAACCATGGCGTCCCCCTATGAGGCGGACTTCAGGATCTGCTCGATGAACTCCTTCGAGCGCAGCAGACCTTCTTTCTGCAGTTCCGGGCTGCCCCAGAAGTAATGGTCCTCGAGCTCGACGCTGAGGACCCCTTCGTATCCTGCATCCTCGAGCCGCCGGATGACGAGCTGCCAGTCGACCATCCCCTCTCCCGGAATGGTATACCGCCACCATCCCTCGCCGAATCCGTACGGCGAATCGAAGGTCGGGCCAAGGATTCCGCACTCATACAGGTTTTCGTCGATGATCTCGGTATCCTTGAGGTGGACGTGGCGCACCCGGTCGGCGAACTCGTGCAGGACTCGCACGTGATCGATCTGGATGCGGGCAAAATGGGAAGGGTCGTAGCAAATCCCCAGGTTGGGTGAAGGAACGGCGGCAAAAATACGCCGCAAGCTTTCCGGACTGCATCCCAGGTTGGGATAGTACGGAGCGGGCCCCGGCCACGGTTCTATCGCGATCTGTACCCCTGCTTCCTCGGCGTGCTCCACCACCCGGGGATACACCTTTTCGAAGATTTTGAAGGACTTTGCCCGCGGCTGACTGGGATCGTCCGGCATGAGAACGGCGAAACAGGTTTTTCCACCATGCCTGGCCACGTCGCCCAGGTCTTTCTCGAGGGTTTCAAGCGCAATGCCACGCTTCGTTTCGTCGGTCGACAGCAGACCGCTTCCCGGCGCGTCGGAAGTGCCGATTTCCAACCCCACCCGTTTGCAGGTAGCGGCGATTCCACTCGTAAGGAGCGGGGTATCGACCGCCCCGAACCCATTCTCCGCAAGCCACTCGGCAAATCCGTCAAAGCCGATCTCTCCGGCGAACCCGGGCGGCCGGGCCCCTACTTTCAACATGCCTCCAACTCCTGTCGGGATTGATCAAGCGGAAAACAGCAGCGCTTGTCGCCGCTCCCATCCGGATCCGCTTCGGCCCTTACGGTTCTCTCTCCAATGCCGCCTTCTCGGGGTCGACCCATTGACTGACGATCAGTGAGAGAAGCGCGAGAACCGCACCGCTGAAGAAAATCACACGATAGTCAAAGTAATGCCAGGCGAATCCGCCCAGCAACGGCGCTGCTACCGCGGCAAAGTGATTCATCGTTACCCCCATCGACAGCGTCGGCTTGAGGTCTTCCTTCAGGGCGATCTTGTTGATATAGGTGGTCAGCGCGATACCACCGAAGAAAATGAGGTTGTCTACACAGTAGAGGACGTAGAGAATCGGCCGGTTCTCGATGAGGCCGTAACCGACAAACACGAAGATCACCAGGAAATACCCGATGCTGAGCATCTGGCGTTCTCCCCGAAGATCGACGAAGCGCCCAATCATGGGAGCGGTGATGGTTATCAGTACCTGGTTGATCAGTACCAGGACCATGGTGGTCCCGACCGGCATCCCGTGAACCTTGACCAGTGCAAAAATCGCGAAGGTGATGAACATCTGCCGCCGGCACCCCTCGAGGAACTGCAGCACGTAGTAAAGGCCGTACCGGCGTTTGAGAACGAATCCCTTCTCTTCGACCCCGGAGTGGCCCCGCGAGGCGAAGAAGAGCGCAAGGCCCCCGAGGACGGTAGCTCCGCCCGCGAGGATGTACAAGCCTTCGTACCTGATCCGTTCCAGTAAAACCATGCAGGCGCCGATGGTGAGAAGCCAGGCGACGCTGTTGATGGCGCGCAGCTGGCCGAGCCACCTCCCTTTGCCTCCGGGTGGTGAGAAACGCAGGGCCAGGGTCGATTCCATCGGAAGCCAGCAGTGGAAGCCGATGCTCCACACCACCGAGTAGACCGCAAGCTCCGGCACCGAGCCCACCTCGGCGTAGGCCATCAGGCCGATCCCCATGATCGCCAGCGCCACCCCGGCAACAAGCGAGGGGGCCAGCCGAATCATCAAGGCGATGAAAAGGGCATTCAGAAACCCGGGAATTTCACGAAGCGACTCCACCCAACCCAGCTCGTGGGCTTCGATATCCAGGCGCTCGACGATGAAGTTGTTGAACAGAGTCAGCTGGACGCCGAAAAAGATTCCGACCCCGAAAACTGCCGCTGCGAGCAGGGCGAAGTCGCGATTCCACTCGGAGAATGGATTGTTGAAGGAGCCCATCAACCCCGAACCCCGAAGCCGGCAGATGAGAACATCGAAGAATCGTTGCGGATGGAAGCGGAACAGTCCGTGGTGAAAGCGACCTTGCCGCCCAGTCCGGGATTACCAGCTCCTCGAAGGGCGCCCGGGCGACGAATCAGAATGTCCCTCCGGGGAGGCCGCGACACCGTTGCACCAGGCGATCGTCAATCGCCGGATCGGTTCGGCAATTCTGGAGGTGCAGGATGGAGGAGATCATGTCGAGGATTATGGTGACGTCTGGCTATGGAAACACAGTTTCGGAAAATAAAGGGGGCATCCCGGAAAAAGAGAAGGGATGGTACTAAAGAACTTGAGGAGTTGAAGCGGATTTTGGGCATGCCGCCGGGCGGGATACCGGCACCTGCATTACCTGCGGTGCTGCCGCACGGCACAGCGGACCTTCGGGGGTTAACCACGAAAATCCCGAGCTGTACGAACAACACCCGAACAGCAGCTACCCGCTACCTGCCACAGATCTCGACGCATTGATGGTTCCGTCCGTTCGATACCAACAGTTTCCCCTGTTTGCCAACCCGCCCGTGGCGGTGTTATTTTGGAATCCGGTTCTCACTCCTCCGAACATCCCCCCTTCATCGCATCATCTGTCCCCGGGAATCCGCGAAGAGCCGCACTCGCTGACACCGGTATCTCCTGCGTGGAAACGATCGTTGCCGCCATAGCCGCCGGCCTGATTCTGCTCTGGGGAGGCGCGCTTGCACTGCTGAAAACGGTGGAGCGCTTCGAGAGCAGGCATGTTCTGTGGTTCGGTGCGTACACCACGGCCGTGGCCGGAGTGGTAATCGGCCTCGTCCTTTTCATTGCCCAGGAGCGCCAGCGTGACCACCGCCGCGAGTTGCAGCAGCAGATGAAGAGGGTGACTGAAAGGCTTGGCGATCTCAGCGAACAGCTTGTCGGCCAGCTGGCGGAGAAAGCGGACCTGACCGCCTCCGAATTCGAGGTGCGCTCTCGACTCCAGAACGAGAAAGCCGCCCACAGGAAGACCCGTGACAGCCTGGGCGAGCTGAATGCCCGATACCTGGAACTCGAAGCGAAACTCGACAAAGAGCGGCGCGCCCGCCTGCAGTACCAGGAAGGGCAAAACCGGCAGGCGGCGGAGCGCTTCCGGAAAGAGGAGGTGCGCTACGAGGGAATCCGCGAGGTTCTCGACTTTCACCTGGGAACGATGAAGGGAGTGCAGACGCAACTTGCCCGCATTCAGGATGAGACGACCCGCCTCGACAGGAAGGTGTCGGGGTTGAGCGCCACTCAGAACAGCCTGATCGGCAAGGTGAATGCAACCGCTGAGGTACAGGACATGAACACCAGGAAAATCGACGCGGTGGCTCGCAGCCAGGCATCACTCTACCGCGACATTTCGCGAACCATGACCCAGGTCGACAGTCTTTACAGATGGAAAAGCAAGTAGCACCTGTCCCCTATTGCGTGGAGAGAATCATGCGTGCTTCCTGGAGAAAGGGTGTTTCCGTCACCCTGGGGAGTGTAGTTCTGCTGACGTTGTCCTGCGGCCCTTCCGAGGAAGAGATCCTGATTGCCGAGCTGCAGGAGGATTTGACCAAGGCCAACACGACCATCGACAGCCTGAACTACACGGTCGAGTCGTCGAACCTCCTTATCGACAACATGCGTTCCCGCGTCGACAGCCTGCAGCGGGTCGATGCCAAACTGCTGCAGTCGGTTCAGCGCCTCAACAAGGCGGTCAAGAGGTGGCGGAACCTCGCCAGGGATCACAAGCGCAGGAACGAGCAGCTCACCGCGGAGATTCGCAACCTCAAACGGGAGAAACTGGCGGATAAACAGACCATCGCCGAGCTGCGCCTGCAGGCCGACAGCCTAAACGCAACCTTGCTCGAGGCCCACACCAGCATCCGGCGACAGGAGGAATACATCCGGCGCATGGAATCCGATCTCGTCCGTGCCCGGGAAGACGCCGCCACCTTGCGAAAGGCGCAAACCTCGGTGCGCGTATATGCGGCGACCGAATCGTTTCTGAAAGAGAACGGATACCTGAAGTCGTCGCGGGCTTTCCGCCGTGGTTTTCGCAAGTCGTTCAGGATGACGAAGAAGCTGGAGCCGAAGGACCCTGCCGTAAAACTGGTCGCAGCAGGGGAGACCCTGATGCTCGAAGGGGAGATAGAGGCCCTCGTGGACCGTTACGGGTCGCTCAAAAAAGGTGACGACTACCAGGTGGACCGGAGCGAGGGAATGGCGATCCTGACCTTCTCCAACGAGACGCTCGGCGGCGTCGATGTGCTGGCCGTGATGAAAGAGTAACCAGACACCATGCCACGGTGCACCGTTTTCACCCATCCCCTGAATCCGGGCATCTTCACATTCTACCAGCCGTGAACGAACACAGCTGTTCTCACCTTGTTTCCAGATTGATCCGTCGATAGCAGGGAATCGGCGTACGCGGCATGGCGCACGATCCTCTCGCGGCTTCCGCTTCGCCGGAAAAGGTGAAGGTCGGTTTCCGGGTCGCTGACCATCGAGGCTACCTGGCGGCGGAAATCCGACTCACTCATGGTCCGCAGAATCCTGGTTCCGTCCGACGACAGTCCGAACTCGTTCTCACCGTAGACGACGACCACGTCGCCGGGCTTCGGGTCCTGTTTGTGGACCCGCCAAACCGGTTTGGATACGTTGAGAATCATGATGCCGAGGCATAGCATCAGCATCATGATGCCGAGGAACAGCTCTTTGCTGATGTCGTGTTCCACGACATCGGCATCCACCTTGCGCACCAGGCGGCTCATCCCCGGACTCCCCCGTCGCGAGCCTGGAGCCACATCTCTTCCAGCCTGCCCAACCGCCGGATAAGGTAGTCGGTGATTTTGCGAAGCGGCAGAAAGGCGAGCAGTGCCACCAGCGTAGTCTGGAAGGCGAGCACGAGGCCGGTCGCCATGGAGCTCAGAACCTTGAAGGTCTCCGTCGCCTCGTTGATGAAACCGAGCTGCCGAGCCATAAGCAGAATACCGCACACGGTTCCCAGGTAGCCATAGAAGGGAATCCGCGACAGGTCGTTGCGGGCATTCAACAGCGGCGTCCCCAGCACCCCGATCAGCTCTTCGAGCGCCCCGTCGTCCCGCATGCTGATTTCAGCGTATTGCAGGTGCTGACGGCGGAATCCCGCCAGAGCTTGCAGCCGCCGGTAAGCGAGAGTCCCCCGCGGCGGATTTCCCCCGGACGCCCAGGCGGCTTCTTCTGATTGCAAGTGCAAGGCTGTCCGTATCAGGATCAACAGGTGACCGGAGGCGGCGCCGGTAACAAGCATGTACGACCCCCGGCCCACCCACTCGATGAGATCGAATTGTGACGTGCGGGAGGCGAAGTAGAGGATGATGGCGCCGATGGCCAGTCCGGCAAGGGCCCCCAGAACGCTGGCGATTTCACGGAGCCGCGGGGTGACGATGCCGTACACCCGTTCGCGCCCTTCAATACCTCGAGCCCGGAGCAGCAACATGAGGCAGCCACTTGCACCACAGGCAATCAGGAATAGGACCCCAAGGGCGTAGTGAAGCCAGTCCACGAGCTATCTCAAGCTCCTGCGTTTTTCCACATGGATTCGCCCGCGAAACAGCTTCCACCACCGGTGGGACGCGGCTCCTGTGTAGGCGGCCAACAGGCCGAAAGCCACCAACGACAGGACATCGGTATCTCTCCGGGGCCCGAGTCTTTCCACAGAAATAACCTCAGTTGCCGGGCGGCGCTGCGCTCCAAGGTCGCGGGGGGGCTGATAGTCGAGACGGCGGTCTTCCCTTCCTGCCTCGGACCGGGATGCAAACTCCTGGCGAGTCGCCGCGGATGCCCCCTTCAACTGACGCGCCGGCCCCAGCACGAGTGCACGGTCCTCGGACGGCAGCTGCTTCACCCACTTTACCAGCCTGGCTGAAGAAGCCACGCTTTCCCGCTCTTCGGAAAGGGGCTCGCTTCTGCCGAGGCTGTAGGCAATCGGCGAGATATGGGCCCCTCCGAACCGCAGGTACGGCTCCAATTCCGAGTGCCTTGCCTCGAGGACTCGCGCCAACCTGCGGCGCTCCTCCTGGAGATGGACAAGGCGGCTGATTGAGACGTGAAAATCCATAGGCTGGTCTCTTCCCCAATCATGGGGCAGACGCAGCCCTGCCGGCCCGCGGTCTCCGGCCGCCCGAACATCCGCCGCAGAGAATTGCACACTCAGCCGGATCTCACCGAACAGCTTCTCCCCCCAGATAACCCTCGCTTCGGGGATGTCCGGTTGTGGGTGGGTGTACAAGATCTCTCCGGCGGTTGCTTGTTCAGGGCTTCCCTTTGCGAGCTGCCAGGTCCCTTCACCAGTCGTTACCACTGGTCTCATGCCGCCGTCGCTCCACTCGACGTAAAGGCCTGCCATGAAACCGCTCTCGACCCTGTCGGTGTCCCGGCAATGGGCCTGCAACAGGTTGTTTTCCCGCAGGTAGAACTCGGGAATCTCGACACGTGTCGGAGTCAACCGGGTTGAGCTGACCGGGGTGCCGTTGAGGAACAGCTCCGCTTCGTCGTCCGCCCAGAACAACAGCACGATCTTTGCGTCGTCCGAAAGCAGGTTCCGGAGGGCCGAATCGTCGGTGAGCTCGTCGACGCGGTCGCGACCGAGCTGCCTCATGATCGTGTCGACCGCTGCGGCAACGGCGTTGTACTGCCGCCGCAGCGACAGGCTCCTGGCGTCCACCCGACCGGACCGACTGCGACCGGCGCCGCCCTCAATCGCGTCGATGAGGACGGGGCTGAAAAAAACCGTCGCCAACCATCCCCACGTCAGCAGCTTGCGCATCAGTCTCCGAAATAATCGCCCTGGACCGGGTGGCGAGGGTCAGATGTTGGACCTCGATTGCCCCCCGTCGACATTGATGCACGCCCCGGTTACCCAGCTTGCTCGAGATGAAGCGAGAAAAGCGACTACCGCAGCAACTTCCCCGGGGGTTCCAAACCTGCCCGAAGGGATGTTGTCCTCCACGAATTTGGCGATTCCCTCAGGGTTCTCTTTGCGGCGGCGTTCCCAGCTTCCCCCTGGAAATAGAATGGAACCGGGAGCAACGGTATTGACGCGAATTCCCTTCGCAGCGGCTTCCTTGGCGAAATTGGCGGTCATGCTGATCATCGCCGCCTTGGCGGCGTTGTAGGAAACCGGACCGCCTGTCTCCCGGCCGAAAATCGACGAGATGTTGACGATGCTGCCGCCGCCCCGATTCTCCATGACCGGCAGTGCGGCTCTCGACATTCGTACGGCCGAGAAGAAACTCAGGGAGAATACCCGTTCCCACTCGTCGTCGGTGATGTCGGCGAACGGTGTCCATACCGAACCACCGACGTTGTTGACGAGGACATCGACCCCCCCAAACCGGTCCCTTGCGGCGGCGACCACCCGTTGGGACTCGTCCGGCGAGGTAACGTCTGCCACTGCACAGCCGACTTCAACGCCTTCATCGGCAAGCTCCCCGGCAGCCGCCTGGAGCGGTTCGGCGGTCCTTGCACAGATGAACAAGTGCGCCCCTTCCGCGGCCAGACAACGGGCGATTCCGAGCCCGATGCCGCGGCTGGCGCCGGTGACGAGAGCGACCTTTCCCTTCAGTTCGAGATCCATTCCGCGTTCCTCTTTCCTAGGCGGGACTGTTGAGCACGAGAAGCAGGAGATACACAACAAAAAGTCCTAGCAGGACGACGCCTTTCCACCGGTCGAAGCGGTACCCGATACGCATCAGCCCCAACATGGTGAAGACGACCACGAGCATGGCGGGGAACATGAAATGGATGACTTCCTTCTCCACCTTCAGGTCGTTGACGACAGCCGAGGCGCCGGCTATCCAGCAGATGTTGAGGATATCCGCCCCGAGGATGTTCCCGACTGCGACGCTTCCCTGTCGTTTCAGGGCCGAGGCGACACAGGTGGCGATTTCCGGGACGGACGTTCCGAGGGCTATCAGGCCGAGGGCGACGACTGTCTCGGAGACCCCGAGTCCGAGGGCGACCACCTCTGCTGACTCGACGATGTACTCGCTGCTGACGATCACCCCCCCCAAACCTGCGGCAAACAGCAGCAGGATTCGCAACAGCGAGCGTTCAGGCACACCTTCGGGGACGTCACCCTGGCTGGGATTGCGGCGCCGCTGCAGGTAGGTGAATACCAGGTAACCGCAGAAACCTGCCACGAGGAGAAGCCCCTCCCAACGGGCCAGGGTCCCGTCGAAGCTCAGGGCGTAGGCGACCACGTCGACGCAGATCAGGAAGATCGCCGCGGCCCTGAAAATGCTCCTGTCGATCAGGACCACTGCCGGCGAGAGCAGCGCCACGAGGGGAAGGGCGAGGACGTCGTCGTAGATGACCGAGCCGACGGCGTTCCCCAGGGCAAGTTCCGATTTTCCCGATGCAGCGGCCTGCACCGAAACCGCCAGCTCCGGGGCCGTGGTTCCGATGCTGACGATGACGATGCCGATGAGTATGGCCGGCACCTGCATGCGGCGGGCCAGATCCACGGCACCCTCCACCATCCAGTCGGCACACTTCCACAGGACGGCAAAACAGAGGACCATGACCGCTGAAGCGGTCCAGAAATCCATCGATATCTTGTTGAAACTGAGGGAGTTACAGTGAAGGGAGAAGACCTGGGGAGGACGCTTACATTAGGACTACCCTCCGCCCTTGTCAAGGGAAGAACTCTACCGAGCGATGGCCCAAACAAACATCGCTCACTGCATTTACGGGGGCCGGTCGTTGTCTGCCGGTTTGCAAAGGCCGGCAGACAACCTGGATTGGTCGAGCGGGATACTCCGGTCGATTTGGCAATCTTGACAGTAATAATTATGCTTAGATATGCATAATTATTACATTTTTCCTGCGGCCTGACTGTTGAAACCGGCCTTCCCGGTTTCATCGAGAGGAGACTTAAAACAGATGGAAATCAGGGCCACCGATCTCAAGGGGCGGACCGTTCTCATGGCAGTGTCCGGTGGACTGGACAGCTGCACCATTACCCACTGGCTCGCTCGGCAGGGAGTCGGGGTAATTGCCTACACCGCGGACCTCGGTCAGCCGGATGAGGACGACATCGAGGATGTGCGCAATCGCATGCTGGCCTGCGGCGCCAAGGAGGCCATTCTCGATGATCTCAGGCCTGAAATCGCCGCTGCTGGATTGCAGCTGATTCAGGCATCGGCGCGCTACGAAGGCGGGTACTGGAATACCACCGCCATTGCCCGCCACGTGGTCGTGGCCGGAATGATTCCGGTTTTGCGGCAGCACGGGGTCGGGATTCTGGGCCACGGCTGCACCGGCCGCGGCAACGATCAGGTGCGCTTCGAACTGGCGGCCCAGATGCTCGATCCCGCCATCGGGGTGTACGCTCCCTGGCGCGACCCTGCTTTCCTTCAGGAGTTCGGAGGCCGCCGACAGATGATCGACTACTGCAGCGGCCACGGCCTGCCGGTCAGGGCGACTCACGATTCCCCTTATTCGACAGACGCCAACATGCTGGGATTGACCCACGAAGCAGGTGAGCTCGAGGACCTGGCAACCCCGGCTTCCCGGATCGATCCGGGGATGGGAGTGTTCCCAGTGGACGCTGCGAACGAACCCGAGACTGTCGACATCCACTTTGAGAGCGGCCTGCCTGTCAAAATCGGACAGAACGAGGTTGACCCGGTAGGAGCGATCGAGGCTTGCAATGAGATCGCCGGCCGCAATGGGGTGGGGATCGGTTTGCACACCGTCGAAAACCGCTTTGTCGGCATCAAGTCCCGGGGGGTGTACGAGGCGCCCGGAATGGAGCTTCTGGGCCGCAGCTACGAGTACCTGCTGCAGTTGATTCTCGACCGCCGCTGCCGGCGGTTGTACGATCAGATATCGGCGCACATAGCCGAACAGATATACCAGGGATACGGGTTCGACACCGCGACCCGGGCCTCATGGGCTTTCATGAAACAGCTGAGCCGCATGGCAACCGGAACGATTTCCTCGACACTCTACAAGGGAAACGTGTCCTTTTGCGCTGCCGCTGACGCGCCGCACAGCCTGTACGACGCCGACACCTCTTCAATGGAGGAAATCGGTGAATTCGACCACCGCGATTCCCAGGGGTTTCTCGGCGTCCTCGGCGTTTCCGCCCGGGCACTCAACCACGCGGGTCAGAGCGGTTTGTGAGACGCATGAAATGACAAAGGCAGGCTGCGGGGCTTGCCCGGTAACGCCGGGGTCAGAGCTTCAGCAGGGAGTCGAGGTCTACGAGAATGCGATCGAGCTCGCGGCGGTCGAACGCATCCAGGTTCGGGCCCGGGATTCTTCTTTTCGCGGTTGAACTGAGGCCCCTTCTCACGAGGACCTCCTTGTAAACGGCCAGTCCGTACAACCTCTCGTAGCTCATCAAGGGCAGGATGCGTTCGAAAAGGGCGCGGGCCTCCTCCTCGGCGCCCCGCTCCAGCTTGCCCCAGATGGAAGCGAGCAGGTCCGCATTGTGAGAACCGGGCATGTTGCCTGCCGCCCCGCGCAGGTATTCGTCAATAAGAAAGATTCCGCCCTGGCCGCCGAATATTCCTTTGCATGCGGGCCCTGTGGCTGACAGCGTTGCCGAAATACGCTGTGGTTCCGGCGCCACCTCCTCCTTGATGTAGTCGACCCCCTCCAACTCCCGGCAGATTCGCGCCAGCAGCTCGGGGCTCATCGGAGTCCCGAGCGGAGCGCCGAAATTCTGCACGATGACGGGGACGCTCAGCTGGCTCGAGAGGTGTTCGAAATACCGGAAACACCCATCCGCTTCCCGGGGCAAAACCAGCGGCGGCATCGACATCACCCCCGAGGCACCTATGCCTTCGGCGAACCTGCCGAGTTCGACGGCAGGCAGCTCGTGGCCGGAGGTGATCGAGGCGATTACCGGCAGGCGTCCCTGCGCCGCGCTGACCGCGGTTTCCAGCCAGCGCCTGCGTTCACTGTCGGAAAGGGTGGTGAACTCGCTCGCGTTCGCCGGCCCGACGACACCGCGGACTCCCCCTTCGACACAGAGTTCCACCTGCCTTCGCAGCCCCTCCTCGTCGAGTTCCAGGGAATCGGAAAAAGGGGTGATGATTATGGCGAAAATCCCCGACCAGCTGTCAGCCTGTGTTCGGTTCCCGATGGTGGTTCCTTCCTTTTTCTGCGGTTGTGTTTTCACTTCCCCTCGACAGCTACCCATACCTGTACTCCGCCTTCGGCAACCGGCTCCCCGTGAAAACCACCGTACAGCGCCGCCACCTCGAAACCGCTGCCTCGCAAAATCCCTTCCATGTGAACCCTGGAGCAGCAGCGCAACAACAGCGCTGTTGTCCGGCTTCGCAGCAACCGGCCGTTTTCGTCGCGCTCGTCGAAGATCAGCTGCTGCCGGAGAACGCCGGCATCGGCGTCGATATGGCGTGTGTAGCGGACGTCGACGGTGAGGCCGCTGCCGGCCGAAAAGCTGGTGTCGAGAGCCGGCTCAGGCTGTTCGTCGAGGAATTCGCAATCGAAGGTGTCGAGTACCAGCGCGCCTCCGGGGCGCAGATGCTCGCGTATCCGCTGCAGGCAGCGCCGCTGATCGGCGTCGCTCAGCAGATGCTGAAAAGCGCGGTACGGGACGATAACCAGGGCGAACTGCTCCCGAAGACGGAAATCGCGCATATCTCCGCGAATGGCATGCGCCCTTCCGCTGCGGAGTTGCCGGAGCCCGGAGAGCCTGGGCGGCAACTGCCGGAGCATCTCCGCCGAGCGCTCTATGCCGACCACGGCCTTGCCGGTTTCTGCTATCGGGATCAGGATGCGCCCGCTGCCGCACCCCAATTCCAGGATTGGTGAACCAGCCTGCCCGGCGGCGAGCAGATAGAAATCGAGGTCGCCGTCGATCCCGGTGAAGTACTGGTCGTAGTACTGCGCCTGGGGACCTGTGTATTCTTCGATGGGCAGCCGGATCCTACAGCAGGTCTTCCACCACCGATTTTTCTTCGCGAAGCTCGGTGTTGGTGGCATCGATCTTCCGCCGGGCGAAGTCGCTCAGGGGAAGATCCCGAACCACCTTGCAATTGCCGCTGCCGTCGCTCCTGACAGGGTAGGAAAAGATGACACCGGGAGCGATCCCGTAGCTGCCCTCGGAGGGAACTGCCGCTGAAAACCAGTCCCCCTCCGGCGTCGGAGACTGCATGCTGGTCACGTGATCGAGGGCGGCGTTGGCCGCCGAGGCGGCCGACGACAGGCCGCGGGCGCCAATTACAGCCGCCCCGCGCTGCTGAATGATCTCGATGAATTCGCCCTGTATCCAGTCCTGGTCGTCGATGACTTCGGCTGCGGACTTGCCGCCTATTCGGGCATTTTCGGCGTCCGGGTACTGCGTCGCGCTATGGTTGCCCCAGATCGCAACGTTGGTCACCGAAGTCACGGGGACGCCCGCCTTCCTGGAGAGTTGGGTCATTGCCCGGTTCTGGTCCAGCCGGGTCATGGCGTGGAAACGCCCGGCGGGGATACCCGCCTTGACCCCCTGGCTCATAGCAATCAGGCAGTTGGTATTGGCGGGATTGCCGACCACCAGGACTCTGACATCCCCGGCCGCCTTCGCCAATGCCTGGCCTTGACCGACGAAGATCGGGCCGTTTTCCCGCAGGAGGTCTCCCCGCTCCATCCCCTTTCCCCGCGGTTTGGCGCCGACAAGCAGGGCCCAGTTGACCCCGTCGAAGGCGACCTCCGCCCTGTCGGTAGCAACTACGTCAGTCAACAAGGGAAAGGCGCAGTCGTCCAGTTCCATCACCACACCGTCGAGGGCGGGCAGGGCCGGGGTTATTTCAAGCAGGTTAAGGGCGACCTTGGTGTCGGCTCCGAAGATCTCACCCGAAGCCAGTCGGGGCAGCAAGGCGTACCCGATTTGTCCCGCTGCCCCGGTGACGGCGACTCGAACCGTTCCCGCCATATCCAGATCGATGCTCCTCTCCAACCTAGTTGTGAATCGCGGCAAATCAGAAACTGGAGAAACCGTCCGGGCACGGCAAATGATCCAGCGGCCTCAGCAGCGGTTGCAGAGGAGATGTTCGGCGCCGAAACCGTATTCCAGTGGCGATTCTGTTGACACTTCAGGGCTGTGAACTACCTTCTTCTGCCGCCTCGGAAGGGGGGGATACCCAAGTGGTCAACGGGGGTAGACTGTAAATCTACTGGCGTACGCCTTCGCAGGTTCGAATCCTGCTCCCCCCACCACCCACCCCTTTTCCTGCTTCGCCATCCACTCCGTTTTAACCTTCCCGCAACCGGGTAGTTTCGTTCATTCCTGAAGGCAACAGCAGCCTCGAGGTTCTCTCCAACTCCTGCGAAATTCACGTGAGCTTCCCACCGTGAATTCCAGCATGGCGATGCCGCGGCTCCATTGCCCTTCCGTCCGCTCCAGGAATCCACGCCTGGATCTGCGGCGGAACCTGCGGTTAAAGGAGAACGAACCAGAGGCGAGCGGGATTACCGGCCTTTGAGCTCCCTGCGGATGGAACCGAGCTTGTCACGGTTCGTTCCGTCCAGCCGGTTGCAGGCCTCGAAGAGAAACGCGAGGACCCCGCTGAGGAGCGCGCTCACCGCGAAGGCTCCTGCGACGATCAGGGTTCGTCGCGGGCCGCTGCGGGTGCGAGGGGGCGTCGCCGGGTCGAGAATCTGCAGGGTGGGAGTGTTGAGGGCCTCGCGGTATTTCGCCTCTTCGAACTTGGTCCCGAGGAAACGGATGATCTCAGCGCGCAGGTCGACTGCGAGGGTGAGTTCGGAGTGCTCGAGCATCAACCCTGGCAGTTCGCGAAGAGGCGGACCGAGGGACTCGAGGGGCTCGGCGTATCCGGGTTGTCCCGGGTAATTCCCTGTCATTGCCAGCTCCCCCTGGAGCTTCTTCATCTGGTCACGCAGGGCGGTGACCTTCAGCTCGTACAGCTTTCGGTCTTCGTGCTGAGGATGGAGCTGGCGCTCCAGAAGGCTGAGCTCGACCTCGAGTTCGGCCAGCTCGATGACGATTCCCTTCAGGACATCGACGGCGGCGCCGGTCTGGGCCTGGAGATCGACCAATCCGTGTTGCTCCTGAAATGACTGCAACGATTTCGCGCTCAGCCTGAGTTCTTCTTCGGTCAGCTCGATTCGCTTTTCAAGGAACTCCCTCAGGCCGCGTGCCTGCTGGCGCTTGAACCGGCGATTGACGCTGTCGAGCTGTCTGGCAACCCCATTGGTCAGGTCGGCAGCAAGTTGCGGGTCATCCGCGATGACGCGAATCGTCAACGAGCCGTCCTCTTCCAACTCGTAATCGATCTGGTTGCGCAGGATTTCTATCGCTCTGTCCCGGTGCTCCACCTCGTAGAGGGAAACCAATTCGAACTCGTCGACGGTCCCGCCGGCGACCCGGTTGCTTTCGAGAAAGGTTATCAATCGCTCCGATGGAGTTGCCCCTCCAACCAGACCCCGGAGACCCGCCGGCATCGCGTTCCCCATGAAGAGCGACAGCCCTATCCGTGCTCCTCCTTCTTCTTCCGGAGGCAGCAGCTTCGTCTGCGCTGTCCAGGTTTGAGGCAACAGCAGGCTTGCTACAACGGCGGCGACCGTCACTGCCAGTGTCGATGTCGCGATGAAGCGTCGCCACCTCGCCAGTACCAACAGGTAATCGAGAAGGTTCTTTTCGTCCCGGAGAGATCGTTCGGATTCACTCATGGATTTCCACCACGAGGCCGGCATCGTCGAAGGGGAGCTGCAGGAGGCGGCTTTCGATGCTGCTGTTTCTCCAGGCTTCCCGCATCGCCTTTCCGGGAGTCTCGTCCCCCGCTCGCACCAGTGCGACCATGGAGGGACCCGAACCGCTCAGTGCGGCGCCGAGGGCTCCTGCCTCCATGGCTGCGTCACACACCGCCTGCATTCCGGGGACCAGCCCGAGACGGTACGGCTGGTGCAGCAGGTCGCCCATCGCACGGGGCAGCAGCTCTACTTCACCAGAGGCGACCGCCGCGGTAAGAAGGGCGACCCGGGCCTGGTTGGCGACCGCGTCGCCGAACGGGACAGTAACGGGCAAGGCAGCCCGCGAGGAGATGGTGTCCAGCTCGAAGTCCGGAACGACAACGGCGGCCTCCAGTTCCAGTGGCGCGGGAAGCTGCACGAAATCGGCCGTCCCGGCTGCGTGAGCGGTCACGCAGAATCCCCCGAAAAGACTGGCACAGACATTGTCGGCGTGTCCCTCCCTTGCCGACGCCTGCGCCAGCAGCTGCCCGCGGTCGACCTCCCCGGCCAGAGCTGCAGCCGCGGCGAGTCCGGCCAGCGTCGCCGCGGCGCTGCTCCCGAGCCCCCGGGCCAGGGGAATGCTGTTGTTCGACTCCACCTTCAGAAATCCGGGTCGATACCCGGATTCTTCGAATGCCGTGGACATGGCGACAAACATCGGGTTGGTCTCGTCACCCGGAAGGGCCTCGGAACCCTCCCCGTTCAGGGAGATTTCGACCCCGGATCCGGACCGTTCGGTGACGTCGAGAGTGTGGTGGAGGGAGAGCGCCAGCCCGATGCAGTCGAAGCCCGGCCCCAGGTTGGCGGTGGAAGCCGGCACTGTCACCCGGACCCTCACGCCGGCCCGCGCGCGCAGTGCTCGAACAGCTCCGCCATCTCGACGCTGATCGCGTCGGCCACCGGCATCCCTTTTGGCGTGAGCCGCACATGGCTGTCTCCCATCTCGAGATAGCCCTCCGTCACAAGTGGAACCCCCTTCAGTTCGTTCCAGAGACGCAGCCTCTCCCTTTTGCTCAAGGCCACTCCGTCCCTGGTGCGCAGCCCGAGAAACAGGCGCTCCCTGTTCCCGGTGGACGGGTCGATGAACTCCTGCCCCGCTGCAGGGGAATCTCCCCCTTCAACCGCGCCCAGGTATTCGTGCAGGCCGGCACGGTTCCAGCTGCGCACTCCCTTCAAATGGCTGTGCGCCGACATGCCTACCCCGAGGTACTCCCCACGGGACCAGTATGCCGAATTGTGACGGCAACGATGGCCGGGCCTGGCGAAGTTCGACACCTCGTACTGCTCGTACCCCGCTCGGGAAAGCGCTTCGATTCCCAGGGAGAACTGTTCCGCCTCTTCATCCTCGGATTGCGGTCGAACGCGGCCTGAAGCAACCTGTTTCTCCAGCCTGGTCCCTTCCTCTATCGTCAATGAATAGGTCGATACATGGTCGGGAGAGAGACGTATGACAGTGTCCAGGGTCCCCTGCCAATCGCTGCGTGGCGCTCCCGGAACGGCAAAGATCAGGTCGAGATTGACGCTGGCGAACCCCGCCCTTCGAGCGGATTCGAAGGCCGCCTCCGCGTCGACGGCGGAGTGAAGACGGCCAAGCTTTTTCAGGCAGGAGTCGCGGAACGACTGGGCCCCGATACTGATGCGGTTGAACCCGATCTTCCGGAAGTCTCCGAACCGGGCGCTGTCCTCTCTTCCCGGATTCGCTTCCATGGTGATCTCGCAATCCGCTGCGATCCCGCAGGTGCTGTCGGCGGTTTCGAGAATCCGGGAAAGGTGGGGTGCCTCGAGGCGGCTGGGAGTACCGCCGCCGAAATAGACCGTAGCGAACAGACCCTGGATCTCCTCCCCACGGCATGCCAGTTCCCGGCACACCGCATCGACGTAACGCTCGTGGTAGGACCGCCTGCCCGCGACCACGGCAAAGCCGCAATAGGGACAGTGCTGCGGGCAGAACGGAATATGCACGTACAACCCCGCCCGTTTCGTTTTCCTGTGAAGGGAGGCGGTCATCAGATCACCGCATCTCCCAGCCGCGACCACCGGATCCGCCAGGGCAGGGAGCGAATCGAGTCGAAAGAGGAAACCCGGGGGTTCCCGTCCCCTCGATCCGGGACTTCGGGTTCCGACGACCAGCACACCAGGAGGCCGCGTCCGACTGCGAGTTCGTTGGGCAGCGGCCCCCAGTGACGGCTGTCCCGGCTGTTGTCGCGGTTGTCCCCGACGAGAAACAGATGGCCGTCCGGGACTTCGATCGGGGCCATGTTGTCCCTTGGAGTTTGCGAGGCCTCGTATACACGGGGATCGAGGTACTTGGAGAACGGCGGATCCCGCAGCCGGACACCGTCAACATACAGCACCTTTCTCCTCACCTCGATTCTCTGTCCGCCCACTGCAACGCACCTCTTTGCGTACAGTCGATGGCTGTCCGGCGCCCGGAAAATAACCACGTCACCGGGGCGCGGGTCCCGCACCCCGGGAAGGCGGATTTTCGTAAACGGGATTCGGGCGCCGTATGAGATTTTTTCGATCAGGAGGTAATCCCCGTAGAGAACGGTGTCCTCCATGGAACGGGAAGGAATCCGGTAGCCGTCAAGGAAGAGAGCGGCCGTCAGGCCTGCTGCCGCCACCGCTGTCAGGACAGGCGCTTTTTTCCATGCCTTCTCCTTTTTCTTCGCACGTACCAGCTTTCCCGGACTCGCTTTTTTCCTGGTGGTTTTACTGCGTCCCATATCAGCGGGTCTGCCTCGCGCCGCCATCAGTCCTCGATTCTGAGCGCGGCCAGAAATGCCTCCTGAGGGATTTCGACGTTGCCGAACCGTTTCATCCGCTTCTTCCCCTCTTTCTGGCGCTCCAGCAGCTTGCGCTTGCGCGTCACATCGCCGCCGTAGCACTTGGCGACCACGTTTTTCCGGAATGGCCTTACGGTCTCGCGAGCGATCACCTTGCTGCCGATTGCCGCCTGGATCACCACTTCGAACATCTGCCGCGGAATCAGCTCCTTGAGCTTGGCGCACAACCGGCGTCCCCAGTCCTGCGCCTTGTCGCGGTGAATGATAACGGCCAGGGCGTCCATCAGGTCTCCGTTGATCAGCACGTCGACTCGCTGCAGGGGACCTGCCCGCATCTCCCTGTGCTCGTAATCCAACGATGCGTACCCCCGCGATACCGACTTCAGCCGGTCGTAGAAATCGACGACGACTTCGGCGAGTGGCAGCTCGTAATGGAGGAGTGCGCGGCTGCCGTCCAGGTATTCGGTGTTTACGTACGAACCGCGGCGGTCTTCGGCGACCTGCATGACACTGCCGATGAACTGGCTGGGAACCAGGATCTGCGCGTCAAGCATGGGTTCGCGGATTTCGTCGATTTCACCCGGGGACGGCAGCAGGGAGGGGTTGTCGACCTCAACCACCTCCCCCCTTTTGGTGGAGACTTCGTAGCGCACGTTCGGCAAGGTGGTGATGATTTCGATCTGATACTCCCGATCCAGCCTCTCCTGAACGATCTCCATGTGCAGAAGCCCAAGGAATCCGCAGCGGAAACCGAACCCCAGGGCCGGCGAGGTCTCCGGTTCGTAGGTGAAGGCGGCGTCGTTCAACCCCAGTCGGTCCAGGGCGTCCCGAAGTACGGCGTGCTGGTCGGGGTGGACGGGGTAAACCCCGCTGAATACCATCGGTTTGAGGGGCATGTATCCAGGAAGCGGATCGACCTTTGCCGCTCCGGAGTCGAGGACAGTGTCACCTACACGGGCTTCTGAGAGCCTCTTTACTCCGGCAATCAGATAGCCGACATCCCCCGCCTGGAGTGAATCGCACGGAATCCGCTCGATTCGCAGTCGCCCGATCTCCTCCACCTCGTATTCCCTGCCCGTTGAATGGAAGCGTATTTTTCCCCCTTTGCGAATCTCTCCATCGACGACGCGGATGAAACAGATGACGCCCCGGTACTGGTCGTAGAGGGAATCGAAAACCAGGGCTCGAAGGGGGCCTGTTTCCTGACCTGTGGGAGGCGGGACCCGATCGACGATCGCCTGGGTGACCTTCTCGATTCCAATCCCCTCCCTGGCGCTGATGCAGATAACCTCTTCTTCGGCTCCTTCCCCGATCAGGTCGGCGATCTGTTGGCGGACGCTGGCTACCTGCGCACCTGGCATATCGATCTTGTTGATACAGGGGATTACCGCCAAGTCGTGACCCATGGCGAGCAAGAGGTTGCTCACCGTCTGCGCTTCGACACCCTGGGTGGCATCGACCACCAGCACAGCTCCCTCGCAGGCGGCCAGGCTTCGCGAGACCTCGTACGCGAAGTCCACGTGCCCCGGGGTGTCGATCAGATTGAAGGCATACTCTTCCCCGCCCCGGGCCCTGTGTTGCATGTGCACGGCGTGCGCCTTGATTGTTATCCCGCGCTCCCGCTCGAGGTCCATGTTGTCGAGGACCTGGTCCTGCATCTGCTTGGGAGCGAGGGTTTCGGTGTACTCGAGAAGGCGATCGGCAAGGGTGGATTTGCCGTGATCGATATGGGCGATAATGCAGAAGTTGCGCGTTAAAAACTGCTTGCTCGGATCTGTCACGGAATTACCGGTTCAAGGCTTGCCGGGTTCTGATTCCCCCGGGTGGGGCGGCAGGATGATCTGAAACTGGTGGGAAGAAAAGGAACGGTATCGGGGCATTACCGATTGGGCCCGAAAATAGACATCCCTGCATCTTCCTGTCAAACCGGAACTTACACCAATTCCCCGGACTCCAGGGGACTCTTTCGAGTCAATTTGGAGAGCCTCGGTTTCGGTCCATCGTCCTCCCGCCCGAAAAGCCCTCAATGCAGGTAATCCCTCCTTGCCCAAATGAAACAACGCAGCTATCTTGAAACTTTCCTGTTCGGCTCAGCGGTCAATTCGACCAACCGGCCCGGCCTTTTGGGAGTGCATCGCCGCTTTTGGCATACCCGATGGGAAGGGCTTCAAAAAAGAGGGGAAGAAACAGCGTGCCGAAGCTGAAATCTTCAAAGAAACGACTCACCAAGAGTTTTTCGCAGAGGACGAGAAATCGAGGCCACGTCTCAGCAGTGCGAACTGCGGTGAAAAATGTTTACGCAGCAGAAGATGCCGAAACGGCGCAACAGGCTCTCAAATCAGCAGTTTCCTTGATTGACAAGACTGCGAGAAAGGGAATCCTCCCCTTCAACACCGCCGCGCGCACAAAATCAAGGCTTGCTGCGCGAGTGGCTGACATGGCTTGAGCATGCGCCGGAAGTGGTGGATCAACCCCGCGTATCCAATGCGATACCGCGGGGTTTTTCATTTGGGTTTGGACAGGGAGGAGGCGAGGTCCCCGGCCGGTTGCCTGAAAGTGGGGATCAATCGTACACACCGGCGCTCAAGTATCTCAATCCGCTGTCGCAAAGGATGGTCACGACCCGCTTGCCCTCCCCCATTTCTCGAGCGACTTCGACAGCTTTGAAAACGTTGCCTCCGGCAGATACGCCCACGAGCAAACCTTCCTCACGCGCCAGGCGCCGGGACATGGCGTATGCGTCGTCGTCACTTACTGTCCGGACCTCATCCAGGATGTCCATTTCGAGGATTTCAGGGACAAACCCGGCACCGATTCCCTCGATATAGCTGAGACCAGGGTCCCCACCCGACAGAACGGGGGATCCCTCCGGTTCAACCGCAACCACCCGGATTTCGGGCAAATCCCGTTTCAGGACTCCACCGACGCCGGTAACCGACCCACCGGTACCGACGCCGGCCACGAGCGCGTCAACCTTCCGGTTCAACTGTTGCAGGATTTCACTACCCGTGGTGAGTCTGTGTATTTCGGGATTGGCCTGGTTCGCAAACTGCTGCGGGAGGAAGTAGTCAGGGTTCTCGGCCTTCAACGCAACGGCCCGCTTGATGGCACCCCGCATTCCCTCGGACGCCGGTGTGAGAAGGACCTCTGCTCCGTATGCCTGCATCTGCAGCCGTCGCTCGCGGCTGGCAGTGTCGAACATGGTGACGATCAGCTTGTATCCTTTTACGGCGGCAACCATCGCCAATCCGATACCCGTGTTGCCGCTGGTCGGCTCGACGATGGTACCTCCGGGCTTCAGGTCGCCGGCCTCCTCGGCGGCCTCGACCATCGCCAACGCTATGCGGTCTTTTACGCTTCCCCCCGGGTTTGCTGACTCGAGTTTTCCCCAGACTTCTGCTGCTCCCTTCTCTACCACTCGATTGAGGCGCACGATGGGGGTAGCCCCGATCAACCCGAGGACATTTTCAACCGTTCTCATGGAGCCGTCTGATCTATACCGGAATTGCTGAGAATACCGCCGTCGGCCAACCCAGGCCTGCGATGCGGGAAGGATGGTCTGGAAGGATTCTTTGGCTGGGAACAATCACCGTTCCTGGCTTCTCCGTCAGGGAATGCCTCGGGGAAGGCTTTCGGTGGAGCCGGTTCGAACCGTTGCGAGGAGCTACCTTCGGCCTCCTCCTGCAATGGAAGGAACGATGGAGACGTTGTCGCCGTCCCTGAGTTCCGTCTCTTTGCCTTCCAGGAAGCGAATATCCTCGTCATTGACAAAGATGTTGACGTAGCGACGTATATCTCCCGACTCGTCCAGCAGTTTCTCCTTGATACCAGCGTGGGCGTTCTCAAGGCCATCTATCAACTCCTCAACGGATGCGGCATCGATCTCTACTTCCGCTTGATTGTCCGTCAGCTTTCTGAGTGGAGTCGGTACGTTTACGGAAATTGCCATATCTACCTCCCTTCAGGTTGTGTGCGGTCTTCCCGCGGTCTGAATTCAGTACAATGATACCCGACCGATTGGCGCAAGAAAATGAGGGCACCGGTTCGGGAACGGCGCGGTTTCAAAGTCGGATACGGTAATGTCCCGGTTCGACTGAAAGGGTTTTCGAAAGCGCTCGTTCACCCCGGGGAGACTTCCACGCCTACCTCCGTGAAATCCCGTTCGTCCTCGTCCCAGGCGAACGCCTTGTGGTCGCGGACGCCCTCGCCGAACACCGATACCACGAGATACACCGCATCGGGAAAAGCCGGCTCCCCCCAAACCATGGCCCGTTCCTTGTCTTCATCCGAAAAGTAGGCATCGCAGTCGACGTGGGAGTGATAGAAACCCGATACCCGACCCCCTTGGCATTGGGCGGCGGAAATGATCCGAAACTGCTCCTGTGAATCGATGTAGTAGGCGATTCGGGAGTCGCGAGGGAACCGCGTCGGGTCTTCCTGGTGCAGGCGGTCCTGGATGTTCTCACACGGGTGAACTTGCGATAACTGGCTGTTCCTTCCCGCTGTGAGGATCCCGCAGCACTCGGCAGGGTGCTGCGCCTCTGCATGCTGAACAATACTCTTCATGCCTCGTGCACTCAACCTGAGAACCGGCACCCTTAACGAACCTCCCTAAGCCGCCACATTTCCGGCTTCCTTCAACGTTTCCCGCCACATTGGGGTACTCATGTACTTGTCCCCGCCATCGCAGAATACCGTCACCACCACCCCTTCCTCGAGTCCCCGTGCAACTTCGACCGCCGCCCAGTAGGCGGCCCCTGACGACTGCCCCACGAGCAATCCCCGCTCACGCGCCAATCTCAATGTCGTGTCGTAGGCAATATCGGTATCGACCGTGATCTTTTTGTCGAGAAACGACTCGTCATAGATCCCCGGAACGATCGAACTGGCCATGTGTTTGAGGCCCTCGATACCGTGAAACGGTTCCGGCTCGACGCCCACGACCTTGATCGCCCTGTCATATCTCTTCAGGCCGCGTCCTGTGCCCATCGCGGTTCCGCTCGTTCCCAGTGTCGCGACGAAATGGGTGACCCGCCCCCCTGTTTCCCGCCAGATTTCCGGTGCTGTGGTGTCCCTGTGGGCTTTCCAGTTCGACGGATTGTTGTACTGATCGGGCTTGAAGAAGCCACCCGTGCAGGACTCGTAAATCTTCCGCGCCTGAAGAATGGCGCCGTCCGAACCCTCACCCGGGTCGGTCAGAACGACTTCTGCACCGTATGCCGAGAGGATGGCCTTTCGCTCCCGGGAAACACTCGCCGGCATCGCAAGCAGAACGGGGTACCCCAGGGCCGCGCCAATCATGGCGTAGGCAATTCCCGTATTCCCGGATGTCGAGTCCAGGATGACCTTGCCCGGGACGAGTTCCCCGTTGCGCTCGCCATCCCTGATCATGCGCAGGGCGGGCCTGTCTTTGACCGACCCGCCGGGATTGAAGAATTCAAGCTTGGCGAACAGCTCGACGTTTCGCGGGAGTTCCTCGTCGTACAGCCGCAGGAGTGGCGTCTGCCCGATTTGATCGACCACGGACCTCGTCCCTGTCAAGCGCTGCTCCGAACCTTTTCCTGTCTTGTTCCTGGCAGCCCGTTGAAAAGTCCATCCGGGCTGCTGCCGGCCCCTCGCGGTCGAATACGGCGCCGAATCCCTCGATTCGCCCCGGTCGCACGCCCTTGTTGGGGCAGAAAATCCAGGCCGGGGTCAGATCCGATTTCGTGATTTTTCTGCCCCCAGGTCTTCGACCGCCACGACTCGGCCTCGCCTGCAGAGCAACTTCATCACCGGGCTGGCTGAAGGCCGATTTCCCGGAATACGGAGACTCCCAATATAGCCTTGGACATTGGAGTGTCAACGCGCTTCGAATGCACCTATCTCCCGTGAACACACCAAGTTGCACCAAATCCGCAGCATTTCCGATCCGTTGACATTGTAAAGGGTACCCCATATTCTTGAACGCTTCCTCCGGCATTCGATTGCGGGCGGTTGATTGGCCCGGGATTCACTCCTCTCTTCAGCATCGGCGATATGTCTGACATCGTTGAAGGTCTGGGCGCCTGGCAGCGGTCCCACGACTGCGGCACCCTGACTGCCGATTTCCTCGGACAGCAGGTGACCCTCATGGGGTGGGTGGCGACTCGACGCGATCACGGGGGTGTCATTTTCGTCGATCTTCGGGATCGCTACGGGGTGACTCAGGTTGTTTTCAACCCCCAAAACAATCCGGAGTCGCACCGCAAGGCGGAATCACTGCGCAACGAGTTCGTAATTGCGGTACAGGGCGAGGTCGAGAACCGCCCCGAAGGCATGGTCAATCCCCGGTTGAAAACCGGCGGGATAGAGGTGAATTGCCATTCACTGAAGATTCTCAACACCTCCATCCCGATCCCGTTTCCCCTCGATGACCAGGTCGATGTCAGCGAGGAGCTGAGGCTGCGTCATCGTTATCTCGATTTGCGGCGTCTTCCCATGCAGCGCAATCTGCTGATAAGGCATCGGTGCTACCAGAAAACCCGCCGCATCCTGGATTCGGAAGGGTTTACCGAGGTCGAAACCCCCTTTCTGGTTCGCAGTACTCCTGAGGGAGCGCGGGACTACCTTGTCCCGAGTCGTGTAAACCCGGGCCATTTCTACGCTCTTCCCCAGTCCCCGCAGACGTACAAGCAACTGCTGATGATTTCCGGATTCGATCGCTATTTCCAGATCGTGAAGTGCTTTCGGGACGAGGACCTGCGTGCGGATCGACAACCGGAATTCACCCAGATCGACCTTGAAATGTCCTTCATCACCGAGGATGACATACTTGGGATATCCGAGCGCATAACCCGAGGTCTGTTTGCTGAAATCGGCGGAATCGAACTCCCGGACCCTTTTCCACGCATGACCCACTCGGAGGCGATGAACCGCTTCGGCAGCGATAAACCTGACCTGCGTTTCGGTCTCGAACTGAACGATGCCAGTCCTGCGGCGGCTGCATCCCGGTTCCAGGTTTTCCACGCAGCACTTGAGAAAGGTGGCCAGGTAAAAGGTATCAATGTGAAGGGGGGCAGCCAGTTACCCAGAAGTCAAATAGATCAGTTGGTCACCTTTGCTCAGGATGCCGGGGCTGGGGGTTTGAGCTGGATCAAACACACCGACAGCGGTCCCGAATCCTCCATAATGAAGTTCTTCCCCGGGCGATCCAGAGAACTTCTGATTTCCGGGTTGGGATCCGAACCCGGAGACCTCCTGCTGCTGGTGGCCGACGAACCGAAAACAGTGGCGAAGGTGCTCAGCGCATTGCGGCTCGAGCTGGCCCGACGGCTCGACCTGGTACCGGAAAATTTGTGGCGCCCCCTGTGGGTGACGGAATTCCCGCTTCTGGAGTACGATGAGGAGGAAGAGCGCTGCACAGCCGTCCATCATCCGTTTACGTCTCCGCTGGAGGAGGACGTCGGCATCCTTTCCAGCGAGCCGCTGAAAGCTCGTGCTCGTGCCTACGACCTCGTGCTCAACGGCACTGAGATCGCGGGGGGAAGCATGCGGATTTTCCAGCGGGATCTTCAGTCGAAAATCTTCGAATTGCTGGCCCTGACCCGGGAGGAGGCAAGGGGCAAATTCGGCTTTCTTCTCGATGCCCTCGAATACGGGGCCCCCCCCCACGGCGGTATCGCATTCGGGTTTGATCGCGTTGTCGCCATGCTCGCCGGAGAGGACTCCATCCGGGAAGTCATCGCCTTTCCCAAGACCAACCGGGCGTTCGGCCTTATGGAACAAACTCCAGGCGGGGTCGACGAAGTCCAGTTACGCGAACTCGGCATCGCAACCAGACCTGCCTGATTCTGTCCCCGACATAGTCGATCCCACCTCGCTCTCCAACCTCCCGCGGATTGGCGTAACCCTTTGTAAGAACAGGGTTTTTCAATTCTCCACTTGACATACCCATTGGACGTTTTTACCTTGTGGCCTGCACGTAGCGACCGGTAATTTGAGCCTCCCGAGCAGATCTGGAGAAAAAAATAGATGACTATCTGCAAACTCCGAAAACCAAGTGCCCTTCTCCTCGCAGGCCTTGTCCTCTCACTGGCCGCAGGGTGCGCACTCGGCCCTTCTGAAAAAGAGTTGGGGGTGCTGGAAGAGAATCGCCAGGCGACGGAGGCGGCCGAGCAGCAGGTCACCCGGAAAAAGGCCGAAAAAGCCGAGTTGGAGCGCGAGGTGGCCGAGAAAAAGGCTGAAAAGAAGGCACTGGAGGAAAAACGGGAGGGTACCGCCCAGGGACTTGCAGGGATGTCTGGAGAATAACCCCTTACCACTCAGTCGAAACGCCACACACACTGTAGCATCCAAACTCGGTAAGCGACGCAACGACTTGATTTGAAAGGTCATCAGATGACGAAGAAATTGCTGGCCGTTGTCCTGATCCTGTCGGCGGGAAATGCTTTTGCACAAGACAAAATGACTCGCGAGGAATACGAAGCTCAACTGGCTGACTATCAGCAGCGGCAGGAGGCTGCGAATTCACGGATTGCACAGCTGGACGCCGAGATTGCCTCGCTGAACCAGCAGGTAGCCGCCCTCGACAACGACATCGCGGGGATAATGGCCGAGATTCAAAGCATGGTCGGCGCAACTGCTGCCCAAATCAGCGATTTCGGCAACACACTGGACCTCCTGCTGCGCCAGCTGGAAGGTCTGACCTCCCTGGCCCCGGAAGAGTTGGTTCGCCACCAGGGGGAAATCAAGGATGTCCTTGCCCAGGTTGAGCAGTTGAAGACCAGTAAGATCAGTGCCATACCTGAAATGGCTGCAATGATCCTCCGCCTCGAGACTCTCATCTCCGATCTCCAGATCCGCGATATTGTCTCCATCACATACGAAGTGGAAAAAGGGGATCACCTGTGGGCGATTGCCGGAGACGAGACGATTTACGGTGACCCGTACATGTGGCCACGGATCTTTCGCGCAAATACCGAACAGATCAGCGACCCGGACTTGATCTATCCAAAACAGAAGCTTTCGGTTCCATTTGGCGTTTCCGAAGGAAGTTATCTCGTTACCCGGGGTGACTTTCTTTCGAAAATCGCTGCGGCGGTTTACAACGACGCCACCATGTGGCACAAGATCTACAAGGCCAACATGGAGCAGATCGTCGAACCGAATATCATTTTTCCTGCCCAGGTTCTGGAGGTTCCTGCGAACTGATTTCCCGGCTACATCTTCTCATTAAGGGCGATTGTCGTCGGATTCCGAAGCGATTGACCACGCCCTGATCTTCCCAGGGGTTCGAGCATACCTGGAACCAGGTGCTCGGACCCCTTTGTGCGTTATCTTCCAGTCCCTCCGAGAGTTCCCACTCCGCACCTGTCCTCCACCATGGGGGGGCCGACTCCCCATCCACCACCTGCTTGGAAACCCTGAATAAGAAAATCTCCCTGGCGGAGATAGACCCTCTCGTTCTTTTCGGCAGAAATGACGAGCATCTTTCTTCCATCGAGCGGAACTCCCAGGTCAAGATTGTAGCGCGTGGAGACCATCTTCACCTCAACGGCCCACGGAAGTCGGTTGAGCACGTATCGGGGCTGCTTGGATATGTCGTCGAATCAATCCGAAGGAATCCGCGTTTGAGCGAGGAGGAAGTAAAGACTCTCCTGGTTCAGGATCAGATCGACCCGGGCAATTATCCCCCAATCCCCGAAATCGGGAACGACAGTGGAATCAAGACGTACAGAAGGACCGTTGTCGCGCGAACGGTTGGACAGGCGCACTACCTGGAAGCGGTCGAAGGGCACGATGCAGTATTTGCGATCGGTCCTGCCGGAACCGGCAAGACCTACCTGGCAGTTGCGGCAGCTGTCGCGGCCCTTCGGGAAAAGCGAGTCTCCCGTATTGTGCTGGCACGGCCAGCCGTCGAAGCAGGAGAAAGCCTGGGGTTTCTTCCTGGAGCCCTTGAAGATAAAGTCGACCCATACCTCAGACCTCTCTACGACGCCCTCCAGGACCTGCTTGAGCCGGAACGTCTATCCCGGTTTCAAAGCATGAAGATCGTGGAGGTTGCTCCGTTGGCCTTCATGCGGGGACGCACGCTTAACGACGCCTTCATCATCCTCGACGAGGCCCAGAATACAACTGCTTCACAGATGAAGATGTTTTTGACCAGGATGGGAGCAAACTCCAAAGTGGTCATTACCGGTGATGTCACCCAGACGGATTTGCCCGGCTCCCAGCCATCCGGTCTTGTGGAAGCGCGCCGGATCCTGAACCATGTATCCGGTTTGGCATTCGTTCACCTGACCGAACGCGATGTCGTTCGAAATCCACTTGTCCAACGAATCATCAAGGCCTACGAAACCCACGATAACAGCTCCGATTCGGAATGCCGTTAAGGAGTGCACCGGGACCCCGGTAACGGGGAACCTGTCTTGAATCTCTTTTCGACCTTCCGACGCTTTCGGGCCGGGACCTCGAGCACAACCTCCCCCTCGCGCTCAGGGAGAATACAGTCTCCCTCGCGTGGGATGCGTCTGTTTCGAATCCTGCTCGCTATCGCTGTGATGGGCCTGCTGACCTATCTCTCCCCGTTCCAACGACCTCACGGAATCAGCGAGCTGAGGGAGGGCAGCGTAGCTCCTGAGCGAATAAACGCCCCATTTCTCTTTCTCGTCCGAAAAAGCACTGAAGAGCTGGAAATCGAACGCAATTCAGCCGAAAAGACCGTGCCCACGGTCCTGCAGCTTCATGACGAGGTCAAGGAGCTGCAGTTGTCCCGCTTCGACTCGGTGTTGGCAGTGCTGGTGCCCAACAGCCGCATGCAGATGCCCGACTCGCTCAAGTATCGCCGTCTGCAACGGGAACTGCCGGGCGTTGTGCCCCTGCTTTCGGAAACCTCTCTCAAGCAGCTGATATCCCTGTTTTCCTCGACTGCGGCCGATTCACTCGACCTCCTGCAACACTCCTGGGTTCAGTTGCTGACCGACCTCTACTCCACTGGCGTCATCTCCAGTAAACAGGGAGATATCCTGGCTGTCACGGATCAGGTTCGCGTAGGCGAGACCCCCTTCTCGATCGAGCTGCTGCACAGCGAAAGCGACCTGAAGCGCGGAGAGCTGATGTCTCTGATCGAGTCGTACCAGCCGATTGAAGAACGTGGCGTGGCGGAAGCTGTCCACGAGCTCCTGGCTTTGTTCGTCTATCCCAATCTGAGTGTCGACGAAAGTGAAACGGGCCGCCTGCGCGCCGAAGCGCGCCGCAGTGTGGCCAGTATCATGCGCCGCTATCTCCGCGACGAAATGATCATCGACAAGAATCAGAAGGTGGATGCGACCCACGTCGAAGCGCTGGAAGCGCTTGCCCGGCAGTTCGCCAGCGAGGAGTTGAAGCATCCGACAACCCGCTATTTGCAGATACTCTCCGCTGCCGTTATTGCTGCATTCCTGCTTTTGATTTTCGGCAATTACCTGGCGACCCAGGAGCCGCAGATATACGCAAGTGCCGCCAAGCTGACCCTGTTGGCCCTGATCTCAATGGGGACTGCCGCTATCGCCGCCTACATCCACGCCAACGAAATCCAGACCTATTTTGTGCCCACTCCCCTCGCGGCGATGCTGATGACCATCCTGTTGAGCCCACAGATCGGGCTTGTGGTTTCGTTTCTGCTGGCATTATTCATCGGCAGCCTGTTTGGGGACTTTTACGTCACCCTGGTTCTTTCTCTCACCTCGGCCGTTTCCGTCCATGCGGTCAGGCACGTCCGCCACCGCAATCAGTTCTATCGGGCCATGATTTTGCTTCCGGCCTCGTACTGCCTTCTGATTGCAGGCAGCGACCTGTTGAGGTTCATTCCGAACGAGGAGATCTACGGTCATGTGCTTCCCGGTGTTTTCACAGGCTTGGCGGCGCCAATCGTCATTCAGGGTCTCCTCCCAATCTTCGAGAGCCTGTTCCACATCACCACAGACATTACCCTTCTCGAGCTGTCGGACCTCAATCGCCCCCTGCTGCGGGAGCTGGCCATCCGAGCGCCGGGCACGTATACCCACAGCCTGATAATGGCCAACCTGTCCGAAGCTGCCGGGCAGGCGATCGGCGCCAATCCCCTGCTGGCGCGAGTAGGATGTTACTACCACGACATCGGCAAGATGCTGAAACCGGAATACTTCACCGAGAATCAAAGCCTGCAAGGTGGCCGCAATCCCCACGATCAATTGACCCCCAGTATGAGCATGCTGATCATCGACTCACATGTGAAAGACGGGATCGAGCTGGCGGAGGAACACGGGCTTCCCAAAGCACTGATCGATCTGATTCCTCAACACCACGGAACCACGGTTCATGAGTTCTTCTACACCCGCGCCGTAGAGCTCGGAGTCGGGGATGTCCGCCGCGACGATTTTCGCTACGACGGGCCGAAACCCCAGACCAGGGAAGCGGGCATTCTGATGCTGGCCGACTCGGTCGAATCCGCTGCCCGGACTTTGAGCGAACGCACCCCGGACCGCGTCAGGCAACTCGTTCGCCAGATAGTTCAACAGAAATTCACCAGCGGGGAACTGGATGAATGTCCCCTTACCCTGAGAGACCTTCACCGAATTGAGGAGAGTTTCATTCCGGTTCTGATGGGAACCCTGCACGGGCGTCTTGAGTATCCGTGGCAGAAAAAAGGGGACCGCAAGGAAGCGAGGAATGCTGAGAATCCTGTGCCAATTCGACGAACCTGAATTCATTCCTTCGGTTCGTCCCTACCTCGAACAGCTGGCGGAGCGGGTGATGGAACGCCACCGAATCGATGGCGACATCAACCTGATACTGTCCGATGACAGTCAGCTTCGCCGGCTCAATTCGACGTTTCGGGGAATAGACCGCACAACCGACGTGTTGTCTTTCAATTACGCTGAAAGCGATACCCCTCCCCAGAACCTGGCTGCGATTGAAGGAGTGCGCGGTGAAATCTACATTTCGAGAGACCGTGCGTCCTCCCAGGCTGCGGAAATGAAAATTGGCGAGCTTGAGGAAATCGGTCGCCTGATGGTTCACGCCCTCCTCCATATTGCCGGTTTCGATCACGATACCCCGGAAAAGCTGGTTTTCATGGAGTCGGAGACCGATGTGTTGACAAGCCAAACCCCCCAGACTGTCCTGGCCGGCAGTGTTGCGCGAAAGGAGTAGTCCGCCTTTTTGGAACCCCCACAAATAGCTGCTTCAGTACTGGTCGTGCTGGCCTTTATCGGCCTTTTCGCGTTGTCATCCTACGAGGCGACCTTCACTTCCCTCTCCAGATCATCCCTCGAGCGCATGCTCGAGAGCGGCGTACGGCGGGCGGCCATCATGCTCCGCATCCACGAGCCCAGGCACCTGCTCCACATCATGGCAAGGATCGGCCAGACCCTCGGCGTCGTCATTCTTTCAGTGTCAATCACCCACTTCCTGTTGTCCTTCTCACTTCCTGAACCCGTTACCGTCCCGGCGGCGGGAGTCGCATCGGTATTTCTTGCGTTGGTCGCCGGTTTGGCCCGGAGGGTTCGTTTCGAAGAGGATGGCGAGGAGGCGAGGATTCCTGGCCTGGCGTTGCTTTTCGCACCCATTCACCTGCTTCTCTGCGTTCCGGCCCGTCTCGTAGAAAGGGTTTCACGCAGCGATGCTTCGGGGGAGGAATTCAAGGAAGCGCGCGAGGCGGAATTGAGAAACATAGTCGACTCCGAACAGGAAACGGGCGTACTGGAGGAAACCGAGCGCGACATGATCCAGGGGGTTTTCGGCTTCCACGATCGCGTGGTCCGGGAGGTAATGGTTCCCCGGGTCGATGTCACCTCGATAGAGATCTCCTCATCGCTGGGGGATTTGCTTCGCTTGATCGAGGAGAAGGGCCACTCGCGGGTGCCGGTATTCGAAGAGTCGCTGGACAAAATCCGGGGAATCGTCTATGCAAAGGACCTCCTGAGAATGCTCGTTCACCGCCGGGATATCGGCATGAAAATGTCGGTTGCCCAGCTGATGGAAGAACAAGGGGGCGGGTCTGAGCCGTTGCCCTTCGCACATGAGCCGTACTACATCCCCGAAACAAAGAAGATCGACGAGCTGCTCCGCGACCTGCGCGTCGCGCGAACCCGCCTGGCAATCGTCGTTGACGAATATGGCGGCACGGCCGGATTGGTCACCACTGAAGACCTCGTCGAAGAAATCGTGGGTGAACTCCAGGACGAATACGATGCGGAAGAAGCGCTGTTCGAGTGGCGTTCGGGAGATATCCTCATCGTCAACCCGAGGATCAACATCGACGAGTTGAACGAGATCCTCGAGAGCGATCTTCCCAGCGACGGTTTCGACACCCTCGGGGGGTTCATTTACGATCACCTCGGGGAAGTTCCGGATGAGGGACAGATCCTGCAGATTCCCGGGCTGGACATAGAGATCCTCAAGGTCGAGGGACAGCGAATTGCCCGAGTGCAAATGAAACGAGTGCCAGTTGCCAGTGAGGTCGGCGGGCAGGAGGAGGTTCCAGCCCACAGGTAGCAATGGGTGTCCGCCAGAGGCGTGTTGCATCCGGGTTCTCCGTCGAGTATATTTGGAAGTGTGTTGCGGGGTGGAGCAGTCTGGTAGCTCGTTGGGCTCATAACCCAAAGGTCGCGGGTTCGAATCCTGCCCCCGCTACCATTTTTCGGGAGTCGTCGGCTCTGCCTTCGACTCCCTATCTATTTGAAGCCATCCCTCCAACCGATTGCACGAGAGAGCTTTTCGCTCTCCCCCTCCAGTAGCACATGAGTCCATTCCGCCGCATCAGCGACCATCCAGCCGGTGTGGGGAAGCCCAAACGCGTCGGTCTGGACGAACGTTTTCTGGCCCAATTTCTTCCCGAGACCCCTCTCGACCGTGTCGAAAGCCAGGAATTGCGACAGCAGGTAATGGAGGCACTCGGCAAGCTCACTCGAGACGAGCTTCATGTCGTCGAGCTGCGCTTTCAGCACAAGAAGTCCCCTGGGCAGGTCGCCTCCAAGCTGCAAATGGACAGAAAAGTCGTTGCCGCTCTGGAGCGCTCCGCGCTGGAAAAAATCCGTACTCCAATCGCCGACTACCTCGAGTCGTGAGGAGGGAGGGCTTCGGGGAGCGACGCGTCCCGAGACTCCTGATTCTTCTCGTTGCAGGGGGGTGTTCAGGGACGCTTTACTCCCTGAGCATCCCAGCGATCGACATCGGTCTCCTCGCATGGGTCTGTCTCGTGCCCGCACTTCTGTGCGGCTTGAGACAGGGCATTCCACTCGCGGCAGGCAGGATGTTCCTGACCGGCCTCGTATGCGGGATCGCAGCAGGTGCGGGCCGCATCTACTGGATTGCGGAGACGCTGGAAAACTACGGCGGACTCAACCAGATCCAGGCGTTGGCATCGACCGTCGCGCTCGTTCTCTATCTGGCCCTTTATCCGGCCCTCTTCTTTCTCATATGCCGGTCCCTGCCGTCGGGAAGTCCCTTCTTCAGCTGGCTGGCCGCGTCGGTATGGGTTCTGCTCGATTGGGCCCAGTCCTGGATCCTCACCGGTTTCCCCTGGCAGCAGATCGGGTATTCCCAGCATGGGAACCTCCCCGTGCTGCAGTTCGCATCCGTCGCCGGAATCTACGGCCTGAGTTTCGCCGTGGTCCTGGTGAATTCCGCTGTAACCCAGGCGATCCTGGTACCGCGACGCCTGTCGTTCTGCGCCGGTCCGGTTCTGATAGGGATGGTGGGCCTCGTTGCTTATGGCAATCATCGGTTGGCGACGATCCCGGGCGAACCATCCGCCTCCCACGCTCGGGTGGCTGTTATCCAGGGGAGTATTCCCCAGGACGCAAAGTGGAAGGAGGACCGTCAGCGGCGTACCACCGACCACTACATCGAACTGACGCGGAACTTCCTGGCGGAAAACCCCGGTGAACGCTACGACCTGATCGTTTTCCCCGAGACCGCCCTCCCCTACTACCTGACCGACCCGTTCTTCGAAGAGTACCGGGAGCGGGTTTCGGGATTGGCGCGCCAACTGGATACTCCCATCCTGGTAGGCAGCCTCGAAGGCCGAAGAGGAGATCCCGGCCACCCGATCTACAACCGGGCCTTCCTGATGGATCGGAGGGGAGAGCTCATCGATTTCGCCGACAAGGTACACCTGGTTCCATTCGGCGAGTACCTGCCCCTCCCGCAGCTGTTCTCCTACCTCGATCAGCTCACCGCCGAAAGCGGGCGGTTCACACACGGGGACTCGCATCGGGCACTGGCACTGCCGGAAGGGGATCTCCGCCTCGGCATATTCATCTGCTACGAATCGATTTTCCCCGGGATTACCCGAACCCTTGCGCTTGACGGGGCCAACCTGCTGATCAACACCACCAACGACGCATGGTTCGGTTACACCTCCGCACCGTACCAGCACATGGCAATGGCTGCCGTCCGCGCCGTGGAGAGCGGGCTACCTCTGGTGCGTGCTGCAAACACCGGGATCTCCGGGGCGGTCGCCCCCGATGGAAGGATTCTGGCGGCTACGGAACTGTTTCAAACAACGGCCATTGACGTCACCCTTCCGTCACCGGCTCCGGCGACCTTCTACGTACGCCACGGGAACGTCCTGTTGCTCCTGTGCGCGCTGGGACTGGCCGTTGCTGCCGCAATCGCCCGTCGAAGACACGGGGCGGACCGGGACCGGGCCCGGAAGGACCTGGCTCGGTTCGCCGCCGACCCCCGACCCCTTTCCCGGCCCCTCGTTCTCCTGCCCGGTTATGACAGCAGCGCCGAGAGCTGGAAACCGTTCCTCGATACACTGGGGCGCTGCTTCACCAACGCCGAGACCCAGGTTGTTTTTTCGGATTTGAACCAGGACAGACCGCTGGCAGAGCTCCTTGCGCATGTACCGGTTCCCCCCGGTGCGGAAGCCGATTACGTCGGGCACAGCCTCGGAGGCCTGGTCGCGGTTCAGCACGCCCGCGAGAACTGCCGGAACCGGGTATTTGCGCTGGCGACTCCGTTTCGGGGAACGTGGGTGGCGGTTGCATCGAAATGGCCGGGCTGCCGGTTTCCACGGCTCCTGGCCGACCTCGCTCCCGGCAGCGGCTTCTTCGAAAACCCCGGATTCCACGCAATGGCCGATCGCGCCACCTGCTTCCGGATCGATGGGGATCCGGTGGTTTCCCCCGCTTCGGCAAAGATCGCAGGGAGCCGGTACAAGGCCTATTCCGGTGGCTGGGAGCTGTGGTTGCCCCAGCGCCACCGGTCCGTGCTTTCCGACCCCCGGGTGATGAGAGACATCGTGGCCGCCCTGCGTGGGCAGCTGACCTGAAGTTTTTACAGCGACGCCGGGGACGGGTCAGGGCCGGGTTGGCTGGACCAGCAGAAACCAACTGGAGGGGTAAGGGAAGAGATACTCTTCCCCGCGCCCGGGTCGGGATCCACCTGCAGGCGGTGACGGTTGGCTGCCGGGTGTTCCTGGCTGTCCCGTCCCGGGGTGCGGTCCACGCAGTCCGGAACACCCCCTGCAGGCGGACTGCTCCCGAGATATCGCCGTGCGGTTTCGGCGACTTCTTCCGCTCTTGCCTAGGCGGCCGACTCGATTGCGGGAACGTCCACCCAGCGCCGCTCCGCCGCCGCCTTCACCACCATGTCGGCAACGAGCTGAGCCCGCATCCCGTGATAGAAGGACGGAACGCACTCGCGGCCTTCCCTGATGGCGGAGACGAACTCCCACGCCTGGTCGTAGCGGAATACCGTCGTCGCGACTCCGTCGCGGGGATTGCGCGGAGAACCGGGACGCTTGAGGAATCGCTCGGGGACCGGAACGGTCCTGTAGGGGCAGCGGCGTTCACCGAGCTGGATCTCGTGCGGTGTGTGCAGGCGGTAGGCCCCGGACGCCCTGGTGCCGTTGAGCTCTGCCAGGTCGTGGTCTCCCTGCGGCCCGTGTCCCTTGGTCAGTTTTCCCATCTCGAACACCGCCGTGGTCCCGGATTCGAACTCGGCGATCCAGGCGACCCAATCCTCGACGTCCTGAGGTGGACAAGCCTGCCCGGATTCGGTTCGGTCCCGCGGCGCAAGCTGTTTCATGTGCGCGCAGACCGAGCGGATCGGACCGAGCAGATGCTCGGCGAAATCGATGCGGTGGATGCCCATGTCGCCGAGCTCACCCGATCCGGCCCGGTCCTTGTACTGCCGCCAGCCGATGGCATGCTCTCCCCAGTCCTGAAGGCGTTGAAAACGGGCGTGCCTGATTTCGCCCAGCTCGCCCGCGTCGACGAGGTGCTTGAGGTAGGTCATTCCCGGAACGAACCGGTAGCTGAAGGCGGTCATGTGCCGCAGGCCGGAGCGGGCTGCCTCCTCGTGGATTTCGCGGGTCTCTTCGTAGTCCATGCCGAGAGGCTTTTCGCACAGGACATGGCACCCCGCTTCCAGAGCTTCCTCGATGAGATCCCGGTGCAGGTGGTTGGGGGTCGCAATGGCGACTGCGTCGAGCTCCGCCTGCCGGAGCGCCTCGGACAGATCGGAGTACCCTTCGGCAACCTGCCATTCCCGCAACCTGCTTTGGAGCAGGCCGGAATCAGCTTCGACCAGGGCGGCCACCTCCACTCCGGGAATGCGGGAAAACCCGGGAAAATGCACCTGCTCGCAGACCCCTCCCGTCCCCACCAGGCCGACGCGCAGCAACCTGGCGCCAGCTGCGGTCATGGAGCTTCCTCTTCTGCCACCACCGCCGCGGTCGCCATTTCGCGGAGCTCCGCCTCCCTGCCGAGCAGCCGGTCCATCATGTCGTGCAGTCGGGGCAGGTCAGAAACGGCGACAGGCTCGGCAAACGGGACCACCGGCCCCCCCGCCAGGCCGGCGTACTCCATCGCCGCGTGAAGGGCGGAGGAGCTGTAGCGTGCCGAGTCCTCGCCGCGAAGATCCTCGAACGGCACCATTTCCTCGCGCAGGCGCGCCGCGGCCCCGGCATCCCCCTCGCGAAACGAGCGCAACAGCTCGAGGCTCATCCTGGGGACGAAGTTGGCCATCCCGGAGCTGAACCCGGCCGCTCCGGCCTCGAGGTAGTCGATGCAGGGGTCTTCAGCCATCCCGCAGATCATGGCAGCGTGCTGCCCCGCCCTCTCGACTATCCTCGAAAACGCGGACAAATCGTCGACCGCGTACTTGAGCCCGGCAACCTCGTCCAGACGGCAGAGCTCGACGACGTGGTCCACGGGCATGATGTCGAGCCGTCTCTGGTACAGGATGACCGGCAATCCACCCGACCGGGCAATCCCCTCAAGGCCCGCTTTCGCCCCGTTGTCCGAAGCGGGACCGACGATCGGCATGATCATGACCCCGGCCGCCCCCGCGGAGCGGGCGACGGCGGCCATTTCCAGCGAGCGGCCGTACCCGGGACCGATGCCGGGCACGACGAAGGCGCGGCTGCCGGCCTGGTCGACCACCGCCCCGACTGCGGTTTCGTACTCCTCCAGGCTGGCGTCGTACACCAGTCCGGTTCCGCACATCGGCATCAGGAAATCAGCGCCGCTCGCGATCAGGAACTCCGCGTTGCGGCGCACACCTTCGACGTCGACGCGCCCATCTTCCAGCCGCGGAGTAATGGCGACGACCAGGACAGTGGCGCAATCCGCGGCTGTGATTCCGGTATCTGGCATGCCGTTCTCCCTACTCCCACCGGGTCGCGGCGGAAGTTTCCTTGTAGCGATTGTACTTCTCGAGATAATCCTCCCTGGGGGGCGAGAAAATGTCGACGATCTTCACCGGCCCTTCCACGACCTCTCCGGAATGCACGACCTCGGGTGGGACGATGAAGGCGTCGCCGGGGCCGGTCAGGCGCTCCTCGGAACCGATGCGGAAGCGGAAGCTCCCCTGGAGGACGAGGCCGGCCTGCTCGTGAGGATGACTGTGCTCGGGTATCTCGCAGCCCGGCTGGAGATCGAGGAACGAAAACATGATCCGTTCCCCGGCAACGATGCCGCTGAACGCCTTGGGAAACAGCTCCAGTTTGGGCAGTTCCTCTTCATTGATGAAAGGCATGTGTCCTTGTCCGTGGTCAGGAGGATGATGCGGATTCACCGGGAGCTGACGAAGGTCCGCAGCCAGGCGTCGCTGCGGTAGCGTTTCCACAGTGTCACCAGTCTCCCGAACATCAGGACAATGTACGCCAGCCAGGCCTCCAGCAGCCCCCCGTCGAGCAGGAAAACGAGCACCCCTATCGCCGGGAGAAAGAAGAGCAGCGCCGTGACAAGCATGGCCCCCGACAGGTAGGCGACGTCGTTGGCCCCGATGAATATCCCGTCGAACACGAAAACCGCGGCGTTCATGGGCTGCGCCAGGGCGAGCATGGGGGTGAGCGGAAGGATGGCTGCGACGACTTCCCGGTGTTCGGTAAACGCGGACGCCAGCTCGTTCATGCCCATGCCGAAGGCCGCCGCAAAACAGAATCCTGTACCGATTCCCCACCCCATGATTCGCCTGCAGAACCGGCGGGTTCCGGTGAAATCACCTGCCCCGAGGCTGTTGCCGACCAGGGTCTCGGCGGCGTGGGCAAAGCCGTCCACCGCGAAACTGACCAGTCCCCAGATCTGCCAGACAATGGCGTGGGCCGCGAGTGGAACCTCCCCCAGGCGCGACACGACGGCGAGCAGGAAGAACTGGGAAAACAGGAGGCAGACAGTACGGGCCAGCAGGTAGGTGTTGGTCGACATCAGGTGCCGCATTGCGCCGCGGTCGAACAGCTGCCCGGCCGGCTGCCGCAGGTAATCGCGGTATCTCGCCGCCAGGCCCAGGAGCCCGACGGCCAGCCCGACCGCGCTCGACAGCAGGGCCGCCCAGGCGGCTCCGACGACACCCATTTCCGGCGCACCCCAGTTGCCGAAGATCAGGGCGTAGTCGGCGGCCACGTTCACCAGGTTGGTGGCGAACGTGATGTACATCGGAACGAGGACGTTGGCGGTGCCGAGGAAGAACCCGATGAGGACGAGAACCGAAAGGTTCAACGGCACGCTCCAGATGCGCACGTCGATGTACCGCTGTCCCCAGTACCGGACCTCTTCGCTGCCCCCGGCGAGCTCGAAACCGATCCAGGCGATCGGCTGCCGCAGCAGCAGGATGCCCGCACCGATGACCAGGGCCAGCAGCAGGCCGCGGTACAGACTCCGGGCGCAGGCGCGCCTGTCGCCGGCGCCGTGGTACTGGGCGACGATCGAGGTCGTCCCCATGCGCAGGAAACCGGCGCCCCAGAAGATGACATCGAGAATCACGCTCGCCGTTGCGACCGCCCCGAGAAAGGCGACCTGGTCGAGGTGCCCTATCATCGCCGTATCCGCAATGCCTATCAGAGGCACCGATACCGAGGCGAGCAGGTTGGGAATCGCCAGTCTGAGGATGCGCCGGTTCAGGGTAAGGGGCCCTGTCATAAACGGCGCTCCGACCCGCCCGGTTTCCGGGCAGATGCGGGGACCGGCATGGGCAGGGCAACAGACGGACGGACCGTGTCTCCCGACTCCGGCGTGTGGGCCGGGACCGGAAGAGGGAAGGCAACTGGCGGACGGGCGGTGTGATTCAATGGATGGGAGCAGGACCGGGGTCCCAGCGGAACCTCCCGAGGTCGACCCTGCCGCCCTGGAATTCGATCCCCTCCGCTTCGAGGAGCTGCCTCTGCAGCATGTGCAGCATGGTACGTTTCCTCGCAGACACCCCGCCCCTGGCGTTGATCACGCGGTGCCAGGGCAGTTCGAGCGACTCCGGTATTGCGGCGAGGGCGTACCCCACCTGCCGGGCCTGTCCCCTCAATCCGGCGAGAGCGGCTACCTGGCCGTAAGTGGCGACGCGTCCATGGGGGATATCGGCGACAACGGCGTAGATTGCGAGGCGGTTGGGGTGCATCCCCTAGCGGCAGTTCGGGGCCTTCGATTGGTCGATTCCCTCGAGGAAGTCGAGCGCCTTTGCGTAGCTGCGCTTTTCGAGGAAATGCCGGAGCATCGGAGGGGCCTCGGTACCGAGCTCCCGGCCCAGGGCGTCGATTCTGGCCAGCTTCCCGGCGATATCCACTTCCCCTTCCTTCCCGTCCCCGGCGATCGACGCCATCATATCGTTCAGGACCGCGTGAAGCTCCTGCAAAGAAGCCATTCTTCTGTTCTCCCGTGCTGTTTCCGAATCCTGCCGGATCCCTGCCTGCCGACGCAACGCCCGATCCGACCGGGCATGCGGACAGGTTCTAGGCCGCCATGATCAGGTAGCTGACCCAGTCGCGGTTGGGGTTGGCGATGCTGTACTCGCAGCCGGGAGGAAGGTGGATCATGTCCCCCTCGGTGAAAGGGACCTCTTCCCCGCCGACGGTTATCACCCCCGAGTTTTCGAGCCCGTAGTAGACCTGCTCGAGATCCTCGTGCCTGCGCGGCGCCGACCGGCCTTGCGGCTGCACCGCTTCGCGATCGATGAACGCCATGCCGCGAAGACATCCGGAGTCCTCCTCTCCGAGAGGTCCCAGCTGGTGCCAGCGGATGGCTCCGGCGCCGTCCCCCTGCGGGCTCGCGTGGCGCCAGTTGCGGATGGAGATTTCGCCGCCGTCCTCCTCCACAGGCATGCTGATCACGTGGTGCTCGAGCCAGCTTTCGTTCATGTCGTTGAACATCTGATGGTACAGACCCGAGGGCAAATAGACGGCATCCCCGCTCTCGACGGGGAACCGCCTGCCGTCGAACAGCACCTCCCCGGACCCGCTGAGGATGTAGTACACCTGCTCCTTGCAATCATGCCTGTGATGGTCCGAGGTCTTGCGGCCCTGCAGGGCGTGGCGGGCGAACCCGCCCAGTCTGGCCAGGCGATTGCGGTCGTCATCCGGATCGCTCCCGTCTCGCGGCCGCAGCCCGCCCCAGTGAACGGCGCTCAGGTGCGAGATGTCGGGCTGGACGTCTCTCCAGTTCTTCACGTAAGGCAAGTCATTGCTTCCTTTCCATTACTGGGAGGCGATGCGCCGCATGCGCTCACCGAGGTCGACGAGAAGAGACCGGTCTCCACCGACTTCGTGAATCAGCGAGGAGGCGTACCCCACTGCGCGGAGCTCCGCCATGACGGTGGGCCAGTCGGTGTCCCCTTCCCCGAGGTTGACGAACTTGTGCCCGGCCCGGTCGAAGTCCTTCAAGTGCACGCGGACGATTTTCGATCCCAGGGCGCGGATCCAGTGCTCGGGGTACCCGTACGCCATCATGTTTGCAGTATCGAGATAGATCCCGACCCACTCGCTTCCCACTGCCTCGACCAGCCTGACTGCCTCGTCCGGACTGAGCAGGAACTTGTTCCACACGTTCTCCAGTCCGATGGCGACCCGGTGTGCCTCCGCCTCTATGGCGAGGCGCCCCAGCGCCTCCGTCAGATCGTTCCAGGCTTCCCGGTACGTACCCTCGACCGCCAGCTGCCCCGGGTGAAGGAGCGTCGCCCCGGCCCCGAGGGCGCCGGCGATCTCCAGGGACCGCGATACGCAACGGCAGCACTGCTCCCTCTCCCCGGCGTCCCGGCTCAGCAGGTTGCCCCGCTCGGGGAGGTTGGCGATCACGCTCGTGATCTCGACACCCGCGCCTTCACACCGCTTTGCCACCTGCCCGAGTTCTGCCCCGCTCATGCCTGCCTCCAGGTCCTTTCCGGGACCGAAGACGAGTTCGAGCGCGTCGTACCCGGCCTCCTGGCAGAGCTCGAGCGTGTCGTCCAGACTCATCCGGCCAAGAACGATCTGCGTTACACCGATTTTCATCCGCGGTTCACTCCAATCGCAAACTTCAGGACAGGAAGCAAGCAAATGGCAAAACCCCCAGGCGGCAACCCTTTGGACAATCCGTACCGTTCCGGGCCGATCCGTCCGGTGATATCCCGTTGAAACATTTTACCCTTGTCACGGTGTTTCTTGCTCCCTGAACAGTAGTAAAACCTGTTGGCGGACCATGGAGCCGAAACAATGAAGCAGAAAACATGCGAAGCAGAAAACATGCCGGATTCCTCCCTAAACCTGCACTGAAACGGTTGCAGGACGTGGTCTGTGAGCGAAGACAACTGCTTGTCGCCCCTTTGCCATCGCCCTATCTTCACGCGGCTTTACCCTATTGAACAATCAGAAGGAATGTTGAAGTTCCAGACGAGCAAAAGGAGATCGGCACATGCCTCGAGTAAACAAATCGAAATTCCAGGTCGGCGTCGTCGGAGTGGGCCGTATGGGCGCCAACATCGCCAGGCACCTCAAGGACTCCGGTTTTCCGGTCACTGTCCTGTACGACGTCAAGCCGTCGCTGGCAACCAGGCTCGCCAAGGAGCTGGATGCGAAGGCGGTGAGAAAGCTGGCCGGTGTCACCGCGGCCGCCAACACGATCATCACCGTTGTTACCGACGACAAGGCGATGCGCACGATCTTCTCGCAAAGCGGCGACAGCCTTCTGGCCGGGGCGGAAAACAGGACCTTCATCAATTGCGCCACCATTACCCCCGACGTCCATCGCGAGGTCGAGAAACGGGCGGCCAAAGCCGGTGCCTCCACCCTCGAGGGATGCATGGCGAGCAGCATCACGCAGGCCCGCGACGGGACCCTCTACCTGATGTGCGGAGGGGAGCGCGAGGTGTTCGACAGAGTCCTGCCGGTGCTGAAATCGATGAGCAAGGCCCTGCGCTACGTCGGACCAACGGGCAAGGCGGCCGAAGTCAAGGCCCTGGTCAACATGGTGATGAACATCAACACCGCCGGCCTGGCCGAAGGTCTGGGCCTCGGCAAGGCGCTCGGTCTCGACCTCGAGATGCTCATGGAGGTCTTCGCTCAGACCGGGGCCAACTCGAGGGTGCTCGAGACCGATGGAGAAGACATGGTGGCACGGGATCACGAGTGCTACTTCTCCGCCGCCCACGCCGCCAAGGACTCCGGAATCGCCCTGTCCGTGGCGCGGCAGGCCGGCCTCGATCTGCCGTTGGCGCGTACCACCAAACGCCAGTTCGACCGCATGATCAAGATCGGCAAGGGAGAGCTCGACAAGTCGGGTGTGGCGGAGCTCACTTTCCCGGGCCGCGCGGGAACGCGGAAGAAGAAGGGGTAGGCTCGTTCCGGCGCCGGGAGATCTTCCCGCCAACCGGAGCAGCCCATCCGGTTTCCTGTAAATCCCCATCGTGACAGGGTTGGAAATCTGACAACGTCCCGCCCGTTGGGGCCGTAACGATCAATCAAGGAGAAACACTGATGAATGCCTGGAAAAGGTGTATTTCGACAGTGGCAGGTGCGGCCTTCCTCGGAATCGCTCCGGTGCACGCGCAAACCACCGGTGCGGTCGCCTTCACCGTCGTCGACGCCGCAAGTGGACATGCTCTGGAAGCGGCCCTGATCCACTTGCCGGCTCTCGACCTGCGAGGATCTTCGGACGAACAGGGGCGCCTCACCCTCCTCGAGGTCCCGGTGGGAGAGCATGAAGTGACCGTCGAATTGATCGGCTACTCCCCTGCAACCGCGACCGTCGTGGTCGAGGCAGGCACCTCCGCCGCAGTCGAGCTGCGCCTGGAACCGGCGGCGATTCTCTTCGAGGAGACCGCGGTGACCGGCACCGCCTTCAAGGAATCCCCTATCAACCTTCCCTATGCGGTGACCACGGCGAACCGGGAAACGCTGAAGGAGCAGGGCTCGCCCCAGCCCGTCGATTTCTTCAAGAACCTCAGTGCCAGCCATGGGGTGATCGGGGAGCGAAGCAGTTGGTACAACGCCAACCAGGCCGCTACCCTTTCCGAAAGCATCGCCAACGTAAACCTGCGCGGCCTGGGAGCCTCGCGGACCCTGGTGCTGTTCAACGGCCGCCGCCAGACCTACGTGCCGGCGCGCCTCATCGGCGGCCGCTTCGTCGACGTGAACGCCATCCCTTCCATCGCCCTGGACCGCGTCGAGGTGCTCAAGGAAGGGGCCGCGGCCATCTACGGGTCGGATGCGGTGGCCGGGGTCGCCAACTTTCTGACCCGTTCCGACTTCACGGGGCTTGAAGTCTCGGCCAACCACGAGTATATCGCCGGTGCCGGGGACACCGACCTCGGCGCCATATGGGGCGGCAGACTCGGGGGCGCCCATGCGATTGTCGCCGGCGAGTGGAGAAAGCGCCGGGAGCTGCCGGCCACCGACAGGGACTACCTGCTGCAGCCGTGGCACGGCGGCGGGCAGCGTTTCGGATGGTCGAGCATCGGGAACCCGGGCACCTTCGCCGTCGGCGCCCCCGCCCCCTGGACGGCCGCCATCCACGCCCCCGACTGCGAGGCGTTCGGCGGCTACCGGGAATCCTGGACCTGCCGCTTCCGCTACCAGCAGTACGAGAACCTGGTCGAGGACATGAGCCATCTCCGTCTTTTTTCCGAGGTCAACGGCGCGCTGGACAATGGCACGGAGTATCACTTCGAAGGCCTGTGGGCGGCGGCCGAGATCCCAAATTGGTACACCACCCCTTCGTACCCTCCTTTCCCACTGACGGACACGAGTATCCAGGAGGTCGCCCCCAGTCACCCGGGCAGGCAGGCCTTCTGCGAAGACTACGGCGCCGAGGACGGCGACCTGTACTACGACGAATGCCAGGACGGCGATAACTGGTATTTCAACGGCCGCCCCTTCGGCAACTCGGGCCCAGGCCGCACGCTGGGCCGCGACTCCAGCACCATGCGCCTGGCGGCCTCGGCGAATGGGGACTTCATGTCGATCGGCGGCCGGGAGACCCATTTCGACCTGGGCCTCTCCTGGTCCCGCACCGAGGGGAACTACAACCTGCCGGGGGTGTACATCGAGCGCCTCTTCCTCGGCTTCCGCGGGTTCGGGGGACCCGACTGCGGCGTCGGCGTCGAGGCGGATCCCAACTCTCTTGCCGGGATGAAGCTCGGTCCGCTCAACGGCCAAGAAGCGGGTCAGGGCGGCTGCCAGTACTACAACCCGTTCGGCAACGCCATCGAGCTCACCGATCAACACGGTTCGGATTATGCAACCCGACCGAACCCCGGTTACCGGGCCAACCTCAAAAACAGCCCCGAGCTGCGGAACTGGCTGGCAGATAATGAAGTCGACTTGCAGAGCACGGCGGACATGCTGGTTGCCGATGCCACGCTGACCGGGACCTGGATCGAGAACGTCGCCAGCTACGCGGCCGGGTACCAGTTCCGCCTGCTCAATGCCAGCGGCGACCCCAACGACGCAGGGGACGTGACCATCAACCCCTGCCCGGTGGTGGGAGATGACGGGTGCACAGAGGAAGACAGGTTCGGGCCTTATGCGTTCACCAACGTGAATCGGCCCTACGATGAATCGCAGACGGTACATCGCCTCTTCGCCGAGATTCCCCTGAGCCTGGGATCGCGCTTCGACACCCAGCTCGCCGCCAACTTCGAGTCCCACGACGTGGCGAGCAGTTTCGATCCCAAGTTCGGGTGGCGCTACCAGATCGCCGAGTCCTCAACCCAATCGCTCTTTCTGCGCGGCTCGGTGCAGACGACGTTCCGCACGCCGTCGCTGGACGACGTGAACGAGAGCCCGCTCTCGACCCTGGAGTGGATCAACGAGACGGGCGCCTACCAGACGGTGGACCGCTTCGGCAGCAAGGATCTCAAACCCGAACGGGCATTCACCTACAATGCGGGCTTCGCCCTGGTCACCGAGGCGGGCCATGAAGCGACCTTCGACTACTGGAGCTACGATTTCAGCGATGTAATCGGGGCCATGCCCCACGGGGCCATTACCGCCTTGTATGCCGATGAAGACAACAAGGACGCCCTGAAGCAGTTCATCGTCTGCCCGGACGGGGTAGGAACCGGCACCTGCGCGGCCTCGGAGCTCGAGCGGGTGCAGGTCGATATCGTCAACTGGCCGGGGGTGAAGACCTCGGGGATCGACATGCACCTGGGCACGCGGATGCCCGCAGGCTCGGGGCAGGTCGCCGCCAGTCTGGACGGCAGCTACATCCTCGAGTACGAGACAAAGGCGTTGATGCTGGGCGATCTCGTGCTGCAGGAGGCGGCCGACGCTGCCGGGTACCTGAACTTCGGCAATCCGATTGCGACCTCCCTTCCCAAATTGAAGGGGCGGGCATCGGCAGGCTATCGCTGGAACACCTACAACCTCGTCAGCTACCTGAACTACATCTCCTCGTACGAGGACCGGGGATCGATGTCCTCGGACAACGCAGCCATCAAGGACCTGTTCGGTACCATCGACCCCTTCGTCACCTTGGACGTGAGCTTCCTGTGGAACATGACCGGGGGCGTCAACCTCGTGCTGTCGGGGATGAACCTTCTCGACACCAGGCCGCCCCTGGTCAACATCGAGCAGGCGTACGACGGTTTCACCCACGACCCCAAGGGCCGGCGGGTGAAGCTGGCGGTCACATATCAACTTCGGTAAGGAAGCGGGAACCTGTTTCAGGAATCGGGAAAAGGATTGCGAGCGGTTCCCTTCGCGCCGCCCGGCCCACTCCGGCACCCACTTTGGCAGCAGCCTGCCCGGGAACCCGGAGAGGAGCCGGGTCTCGCTTCGTCCTGAAGTCGGGTCCCGGGAATCCTTTGCAGTGTCCGGGGCCATCCATCTCGTCTCGCCCACGTTGCCTTCGCTCGCCGTACAACCCCGGGACGAATCGCTCGAGCGCCCTGCGGGACGGACGCCTCAGCGCGGGAATCCTCCCAGGTCCGCGGGACGCAACACCAGTGCCCCGCGCAGTTCGCGTGCTCCAGCCTGAAGGGCCGGCCGCGGCGACCGGCTGAGCCCTCGGGGCCGCAGCCTTCGATCAACCCCGGGCGGGACAGCCCCTGCCCATTCCCCCACCTCGAAGTTTCGGGGGCGACAACAAACCGTTTTCCGGCACCGTTGGGGAGCCGGAACACCGGAAAAATGCCCCGACTGGAAATCCCCCGAGTGGCGAAACAACCGTTGCTGGCTGACGACGTACGCTACCGCAGGCTGTTCGGCCTGGAGATCCACCTGACGCCGGTGTTCGTGATCTCCGGAATCACCATCGTCCTGTTCGTCGTCGGGACGCTGCTGTTCCTGGAAGCGGCGACGGTGGTCTTCGGGAATACCCGCGAGTGGCTCACCACGAGGTTCGACTGGTTCTTCATGTTGACCGCCAACCTCATCCTGCTCTTTTGCCTGTGCGTGGCGTTCTCCCCTCTCGGCAGGGTGCGCCTCGGGGGGATGGATGAAAAACCGCAGTACTCCAACAAGACCTGGTTCTCCATGCTGTTTTCCGCGGGCGTGGGAATTGGCCTGCTGTTCTACGGGGTGGCGGAGCCGGTCTACTACTACATGCACCCGCCGCTGGGAATCGCCCCCGGAACCGAGGAGGCGGCAGCCGTCGGCATAGCCGCCACGGTTTTCCACTGGGGGCTGCACGGCTGGGGCATATACGGCCTCGTCGGGCTCGCCCTCGGATACTTCTCCTACAACCGCGGACTCCCCTTCACCATCCGCTCGGCGTTTCACCCTCTTTTCGGCGACCGCGTCTGGGGCTGGCCCGGCCACATCATCGATACGTTCGCGATCTTCGCCGGGCTGTTCGGCCTCGCCACCTCCCTCGGCCTGGGGGTCAAGCAGCTGACCTCGGGTCTCAACTACCTGTTCGGTGTCCCCGCCACCGGCACCACCATGGTGGGGCTGATCGTGGTGATAACCTGCATCGCCCTCGCATCGGTGCTGGCTGGCCTCGACTCCGGTATCAAGCGGCTCAGCCAGTGGAACATGGTCCTCGGTTTTCTGCTGCTGGCCGCCGTCATCGGACTCGGACCGACCCTGTACATCTTCCGGGGCATGTTCGACGCCCTCGGCAGCTATCTCGCCAGGATCGTCCCCCTGAGCAACTGGGCAGGACGCGAGGACACCGACTTCCTGCACGGCTGGACGACCTTCTACTGGGCATGGTGGCTCGCCTGGGCCCCCTTTGTCGGCACCTTCATTGCGCGCATTTCCAGGGGACGCACGGTGCGCGAATTCGTGGTTTTCGTGCTCATACTGCCGGTGGCCGCCTGCCTGCTGTGGTTCGGTGCCTTCGGCGGCGCTGCCCTGCACCAGCATATCGTCGAGGGGTATACCGGCGTAACCGAAAACGTCGAGGCCTGGAAGCTGGAGATCGCCCTGTTCAAGATGTTCGACGAGCTCCCCCTGGGGAAGCTGCTTTCGTCGTTCGCAATTCTCCTGACCGTCCTGTTCTTCGTCACCTCTTCGGATTCGGGATCGCTGATCCTGGACACAATCGCCGCGGGCGGCAGGGTAGACGCCCCGGTGGCCCAACGCGTCTTCTGGTGCACGATCGAGGGACTGGTCGCCATAGCCCTTCTGCTCGGAGGAGGGCTGAACTCGCTGCAGGCAGCCTCGCTCGTATCCGGCTTCCCGTTCGCCGTGGTCCTGCTGGGAATGGCGGTCTGCGTCTGGACGGGGCTGCGGGGTGAACTGCGCGAACCCCGCTGATCAGCGGCGAAAATCCAGGGAATGGCTTGTGGAAAGGGCTATTTCCGGAAAACAGATGCCCAGGTCCTGGCCCACGGGCATGTCCGGCGAAAGAATGGCATATACCCCGCTCCCCACTCAATACCCGGCGGCTGAGGGGCCCCTCTCATCAGGGGATGCAAAGGGGTCAGCCCCGATGGGCGGTCAGCGCAGGGCCGATACCCCTCCGCCGGCGAGGGCCCGTGCGATCTCCTTCTCGACGTCGCCCTGCTTTACGAAGGTGATGTCGCCGGGGGTCTCCTGCACCAGGATGCCGTGGGCCGCCCCCCACTGGACCGCCTCTTCCGGCCCCTTGCCGTTCAGCGTGGCGGCGACCACACCTGACGCGAAGGAGTCTCCTCCCCCGGTGCGGTCGGCGATCTCGACGTTGTCGCGCACCACCGCCTGGTGGACGGCGTCGTTTGCGACGTCGTAGAGCACCGCCCCCCAGTCGATGCGGTCGGCGCTCAGGGCTCCCCGCAGCTGGGTGCCGATCAGCCTGATGTCGGGGTAGTCGCCGGCCACCTTCCGCAGCATCCCGGTGTAGGCGTCGAGCCACGCCTCGAAGGGGGCGTCCTTCGGCAGCGGGTCGGTTTCGTACCCGAGAGCGTCGTCGAAGTCGTCGTGGTTGCCGACCAGGAAGTCGACGTGGGGGACGATGCCGCGGTTGATCTGGCGGGCCCGCTCCTTGTCCGGCTCGACCTTGGAGCGGTAGTTGAGGTCGAACGACCGGCCGACGCCGTGCTCCCCTGCTTTCCTCATCCCCTCTTCGGCCAGAGCAGCGGTCTTCGGAGACAGCAGCGTGTAGATGCCGCCGGTGCTGAACCAGCGCGTTCCGACCTCGCCGAAGAGGTGATCCCAGTCGATGTCCCCCGGACCGATCTCCCGGATCGGGGTATGGGCGCGGTAGTACTCGGTCACCGAGGGCAGCAGACCCTTCCCCGCCCAGGTGAAGTTGACGCCGTTGTGCAGCGTCCCCTTGGCGTCGGTGCTGTACTTCCCCTTGCCAGAGTTGTTGAACCAGATGACGCGGCTGGTGTCGAGACCCACCTCCCTGAGCTGGTTCTCGATGTTGCGGCCGACGCCGTCATCGACCAGGGCGGTCAGGACCGCGGCCCTCAGCCCGAAGGTGTAGCTCAGGCCGACGGTGACGTTGGTCTCTCCTCCTCCCTGCCAGATACGCGCCGTCCTCGCCCTTGCGGTCGGCACGTCTCCCGGATCGACTCTCAGCAGCACCTCCCCCAGGGAGACGGCGTCGTAGCGCGTCTCCCCGGCGGTCTTCAGTTGCATCGCAGCCATTGCTCCTCCTGAGGAGTTTACAGTCTGATTCCTACCCGCGCGTGCGGGTGGGCGAGGGACTTCTCGAGACCTTCGAGAACCGCGACCGGGCCCAGCATGGTCTCGTCGGTCTCGGAGGTCTCCCCGGTCGCGAACATGTGCACGAACTCCCGCACCCCGGCCAGGTACATGCTCCTGTCCCAGGTTATCACCGAGTCCAGGCGGCCCTTTTCCCCGATCGCGGATACGTGAAAGGCGGGTGTGCCCGCGCCGATGAGGTTCATCGTTCCCACGGCGCCGCCGCGATACAGGACCGAGGCGGTGTGGTTGCGGCCCCGGCCCCTGGTTACGCTGCCGCGGTAGAAGTCGTACCCCAAAAGCCGCACCAGCATGTCTACCTGGTGGATGCCGTAGAAGAAGATGCCCCCCCACTTCGACCTGACGTCGCACGGCCCGGTGGTCGTCACCGCGTGCAGGGCCCCGAGGCGGGCGGCCTTCTCCTGCAGCGACCGGAAACTGGCCTGTTTGGGGAGCACCGAGAAGGAACACACCGGCACCCCGAGGGTCCGCGCCCGCTTCAGGAACCGCCGCCCCTCCGCGGTCCGGCAGCAGAACGGCTTGTCGACGAACAGGGGCAGCCCCTCTTCGAGGAACGGCCGCGCCGCGGGCAGATGCTCCGCCCCGTGGCGGTGGTCGACCACGACGCCGTCGACCTCGCCGATCATCTCCTCCGGCTGCCGGACTATGGCGGGTATGCGCCCCGTCCCGGCCGCTGCGCGCGCGTACTCCGGGGTCTCCCCCCAGACGTGGGTCACGCGCGCGCCGGCCACTCTCCTGTCGACGTTCAGGACCTTGGCGATCGCCGCGGTGTGGCTGTTCTCGGCCCCGACGATGCCGATGCGGATCACTTTCAGCCCTCCGGAAGGAGCGCTCGCGGGGCGGTCACGAGAACGGCCACAGCCGCAGAGCCGTCTTCCCGAGCACCCATTCCAGGTCCCCGGGCGAAATGAACTTCATCCCCTCCCTGACGACGCTGAGGGTCTGTCCGTACTCCGCCTTGCCAAGGCAGACCGGCCAATCGGTGCCCCACATGATGCGCCGGGGGCCGAAGGACTGGTACACCTCTTCCACGAGACCGTGGGTGTCCGCCCAGGGGTAGGCCTCGCGGGAAATGCTCCAGGTGTGGGAGATCTTGACGTACACCCCCGGAAAGCGCGCCAGGTCCATCAGGATTCTCCTGCCTTCGCCGTCATCCGGATGGACGTCGGCCATGTGATCGATGACGACGTCGAGGTCGCCGTGCTCCTCCAGCAGGGGGACCAGCTCCCGGAGGCGGGGCGGCCTGGTCAACAGCAGCAACGGCACTCCGAGATCCTGGGCGCGGGCGAAAACCGGCGGCATCAGGGGCCCGCCGAACCAGTCCCCGGCGGCGTCGACCGAGGGAGAGAGCCGCACCCCGTGAAGCCCGTGCTCCTCCGTCCACATGCTGAGGTGATCGGGAGAACCCGGGTCTTCCGGGTCGATCCTGCCGACTGCCATGAACTTTTCCGGGTAGCGGCGCACCGCGTCGGCGACGTAGCGGTTGTCCCAGCGGTAATGGATGACCTGGACCAGCACCGTCCTGTCGACGCCGTGGGCGGCCATCTCCCGGAGAAGCATCTCCGCGGTTCTGTCCTCCTGCGGCGGGTCGGGGGTCTCCGCCGGCCAGGGGAACTCCGGATCGTTGATCCATACATGTGTATGGGGGTCGACAATCAAGTCGTCACCTCGTCATCTGGAACCGCTGCGAATTGAAAAAAAGCGGCTTGTGGGCGCGGTTGCTCCCGGTCCGGCGCGGCGATATCTTCGACCGCCCGCCAGGGCAGAAACGCAACCTGAAGAAAGCAGGCCGCCGACCTGCCCAATCGAGAAACGGGAGCAGATTCTACGTTATTTCGATCCCAACCTCAAACCCGCCGGGCCCTTCGAGCAAGTCCATGAATCGGGAATTAAAAAAAATGTACGTGCCGAAATGGCGCGTTTCGACCGGTTCCAGATTCCGGTCGGGGAGGAAGCCGATCAGTTCGGACCTCCTGGTTCGACCACTGCGGGTACCAACCCCTGTCGCAGCCGGTCTGCAAACCCACTGAACCCATGACAGAAACCGCCATACTCAACGGCACCGTCATAGACGGGACGGGCGCCGGACGCTTCAAGGCCGATGTCCTCGTTTCCGGGGACCGCATCACCTCGGTCGGGGACCTTTCCGCCGACGCGAGCGCCCGACGCATCGACGCTTCGGGAATGATCGTCGCGCCGGGATTCGTCGACACCCACAACCACACCGACGCCTGGCTGCTGAAGACCCCCAACCTGCTCGCCAAGACCTCCCAGGGGTTCACCACCGAGGTCATCATGGCCGACGGCATCTCCTACGCCCCCGTCGACCCGGACACCGCACCTGAGTGGATATTTTATATGAAATCACTCAACGCGCTGTCGTACAGCGAGTACGACGGATGGAAAACTCTGGGCGAATACATGGACCGGGTCGACGCAGCCAACGTGCAGAACGCCGTTGCCCACATCCCGTACGCCAACGTCCGCAGCATGGCCTGCGGCTTCGGACGCGCCGTCCCCGACGACTTCCAGATGACGGTGATCCGGCGGGAGATCGAGCGCGGCATGGCCGAAGGAGCGGTCGGCGTCTCCACCGGCCTCGACTACATCTCCCAGTGCTTCGCCACCACCGACGAGCTGGTGGAAGCGTGCGAGGTCATGGCGGAGCAGCGCGGTCTGTACGTCACTCACATGCGTTACCGGAAGGGGATCGTCCCCGCCCTGGAAGAGGCGGTCGAGATCGGCAGGCGCGCCAGAATCCCCGTGCACGTTTCGCACCTTAAAGCGGCCGATCCCGCAACCATCGAGCAAGTTCTCGAGTACGTCGACAGAACCGCGCGCCACGAGGTCGACTTCTCGTTCGACGTGTACCCCTACCTCCCGGGGAGCACGATGCTGAACTTCCTGCTGCCGTACGAGATCTGGGAGGACGGACCGCTCGCGGCGATGGCAAAGCTCAAGGACCCCGCCCTGCGGAGGCAGTTCGCCGCCGATCTCGAGCCGGCCCGCTTCCCCCACACCCACATCGCCTGGCTGCAGAGCGCCGGGAACGCCTGCCATATCGGCAGCTCGGTCGCGGAGTACATCGAAGCGGTCGGCAAGGCGCCCGCCGACGCCCTCTGCGACCTGCTGATCGAGGAGGGCCTGGCCGTGCTGCTGGTCTTCCACCACGGCGACGACTCGCTGGTCTCCCCCTTTCTCTCACACGACCTCTACATGATGGGGTCCGACGGGATCTACTTCCCCGACGGACAGGTGCACCCCAGGGTGTACGGGTCGGCCCCCCGCCTGCTGGGACCCTGCGTGCGCGACCAGAAGCTGTTCTCCCTGGAGGAGGCGGTGCACAAGCTGAGCGGGCGCCCGGCCGAGCGCTTCGGGCTTACCCGGCGAGGCCGCATCGCCGAGGGATACCACGCCGACGTCGTCCTCTTCGATGCCGATACCGTCGCCGACCGCGCCACCTACGAGGATCCGCACCAGCTCCCGACCGGGATCGACACGGTGATCGTCAACGGCGTGCAGGTGATTTCCGGGGGAACGGCGGTCGATCCCCTGCCGGAGGTGCTGCCGGGCAGGGCGCTGAAGTACCACTCCTGAAAGGGCCGCGATGAACCGACCCCCGGATGAATTCAGACGCATCGCCGAAAGAGAACTGCTGATCTTCGCAACCGCCTGCCTGCAGCATGCGGGCATGCCGGGCGACCAGGCCTCGCTGCTGGCCCGCTGCCTCGTCAACTCCGACCTGCGCGGGGTGCGCTCCCACGGGACCCGCGCCCTCGGCGGGTACTGCGGCGCCCTTCGGGGCGGGGCGGTCAACACAGACCCGGAGATCCGCGTCCTCAAGGAGACGGACGCGGCGATCCATATCGACGGCGGAGGCGGCCTGGGGTACTCCCCGATGATGATGGCGACCGAGGCCGCGGTCCGGAAGGCCCGCGACAGGGGGGTCGCGGTCGGAGCCGCCTGCAACATCGGCCACTACGGCTCGGCCGGGCATTACGTCCGCCGCGCCATGGAGGAGGGCTGCACCGCCTTCTCGGTGCAGGGGGCCTACCCGCAGTACTACGAATCGAACGAGGGAAAACGGGCGATGTACTACGGCAACCCGCCGCTCAGCTTCGGCCTCCCGAGCGCCTCGGAGTCCCCCGTCGTCCTCGACTGCGCCACCTGCATCATGGCCGACGACTGGCGCGGACCGCAGTACGATGCCCTGGGAACCCTCATCCCGGCAGCTTTCTTCAAGTCGATGGGGTACACCGCGGTCGCCTCAGCCCTCGGAGGTGTTTTCGTCGGCCTCGCCGGCGAGGCCTGCCGGGAGACCAGGCGGAGATACCCGTCCGCCAGGCTCGGAGGCATGGTCTGGGTCATGGACATCGGCCTCTTCTGCCCGCCGGAAGAATTCCGGCACGGCATCGACGAGATGGTCCGCCTCGCCCGCGAGCAGATGGTTCCGCTGCCGGGATACGGCGAGACGACCCTGCCGGGAGCCGTCGAGGACCGCCTTGAGAAGGATCAGCGGGAGAGCGGCATCCGCATAGGCACGGAGGATGCCGGGCGCCTCGACGTGCTGGCCGGGGAGACCGGGGTCGCGATCGACTGGATGTAGCCGGTTCTCCTGCGGCAAGGCGGTAGATGTCGGAGAAAATGCAGGATAAGTCGATGGTCACCCGGGAGCTGCTGGAGAGGATCCGCGAGCAACCGGTCATCAACCATTCGCCGTTGCCCGAGTATGGCTGTGATCATCTCGATTACGGTATGGCGCAGGGCATTGAACGGACTCAGGGAGGACGATTGTGGTCCTGCCGGGTCGGCGGCGGCGACAGCCCCGCGGCGTTCCTGGTCGTCGCCCATAGCGACGACGACGGTGAACACTGGACCGAGCCTGATTTCGTCGTCGATCCCCACCGCAAGGATCTGCCCTGTGAGCGCTGCTCGCGGGTCGGCATGCTGTGGTGCGATCCGATCGGCCGGCTGTGGTTCTTTTTCCAGCAGACCTTTGAAATGTTCGACGGATGCGCCAGCAACTGGTACATCCGTTGTGACAACCCGGACGCCGGCGAACCGATCTGGACCGAACCCGCCTACGTGGGCATTGGAGCCTCCATAAACAAGCCCGTCGTTTTGTCGAACGGGGACTGGATGCTTCCGGTTTCGCTGTGGGAACGGTGGCACGTATCGGAACCGTTTCGACACTGCTTTCACGAACTGGATCCTGTTCGAGGAGCGAGCGTGTTCGTTTCACCGGACCAGGGAAGGACCTGGGGATGGCGTGGATGCGTGATCTTTCCGGACAGCGAATTCAACGAACACATGGTAGTGGAGAGGACCGACAACGCGATCTGGATGCTGTCTCGCACCAGGTACGGTATCGGAGAGAGTTTCTCCACCGATTTCGGCCGCACCTGGAGCAAACCGAGGCCTTCGAGCATCGGACATCTGACTTCGAACGCCTCCCGAAACCAGGGCGAAATCGCGTCGGTAACGCGCTCCGCGTCGAGCAGGTTTCACCTTCGCCGCCTGCACTCCGGCCGGCTGCTGCTGGTCAAACACGGTACCGGGATTCACCGGGGGAGCGACAGGCGCTCGCATCTCACCGCCTATCTTTCGGATGACGACGGCGCCACCTGGTGCCCCGGATTTCTGCTCGATGAGCGGCACCGGATCTCCTACCCGGACGTGGCCCTGTCTCCGGACGGGTACCTCTACATTCAGTACGATCGAAATCGCGCCGAGGACGGCGAAATTTTGTTCGCGCGCATTACGGAGAAGGACATTGTTTCGGGAACCGTTTCGTCCGCGAGATCGGCGCTGCGCAAGATCGTCAGCAGGCCGGGGGGCAAGCAGGCATAGTCCCGAAGTGCAGCGAGTGCCCTACCCCGCGTTGCGGATGTTGGCTCTGGTGCCCTCCATGTCGAAGCATGGGTACTGTTTTCCGCGCATGATGCGCGGCGGCGATTGCCTTTGTCTGGTTCGTCCCGCCGTCGGCAATCCTCCGGGCGGGGCTGTATCTTCGTTCAGCTCTGACCCTGTCGCTGTGCCTGTAAGCGCAACTCGAAAGTCTCGCCACTTCAAGCATTTCGATGGGGTGGAGGCCCCCGTTTTCGTTCCCGCCCCGCCGTTGTCCGGCCAAGACGTGAGACGAGTGCCGCGCCGCATCCTCCGGCTGAACACCCGACACGGCCTTCTCGACGACTTTCAAGCCTATCCGCCCGCCGCCCTGACGGCGGCTTCGGTGCGGGGGACCCATCCACCGGAACCCGCTCCGGGGGTCGCCTCAACCGATGACGCCCTCGGTCCGCAGGCGGGCGAGCTCGTCCGGGGAAACCCCGGCCATCTCCCCGAGGATTTCATCGGTGTGCTGCCCGAGGTCCGGAGCCGGACGCGGTTCGAGCACGCAGCCGGCCTGCGAGAACCGCAGCGGTGAGGCCGGGACGGCGACCGAGGCTCCCGCGGCCGGCACCTCCTGCCGCCTGATCACGCCGCGGGCGGCTACGTGGGGATCGGCCACCACCTCCCCTATGTCGTGGATGGGCCCGCAAGGGACCCCCGCCTGCCCGAGAAGGTCGCACCATTCCTCCACCGGACGCCGCGCCAGCGGGGCCGCCAGCAGCTTTTCCATCTCGGCGTGGTTGCGGGTGCGCAGCTCGTTGGTCGCGAAGCGCTCGTCCCCGCACAACTCCGGCGTGCCGACGGTCTCGCACAGCGACCGCCACAGGCGGTTGTTGCCGGCGGCGATCACCAGGTACCCGTCCGCGGCCCGGAAGAACTGGAACGGCGTGATCGCCGGGTGGCGGCTGCCGAGGGGCGCCGGCACCTCGCCGGTGACGTCGTAGCGGGCGACGGCGTTCTCGAGCAGGGCGATCTGGCAGTCGAGCATGGAGACGTCGAGGTGCTGCCCCTTGCCGGTCTCCCGGGCCCGGGTCAAGGCGGCGACCATGCCGATTACCCCGTAGAGCGCCGCGCTGAGATCCGCTATGGAAGAGCCGACCCTGACCGGGGGCTGGCCGTCGATACCGGTGATGCTGGCGATGCCGCTCATCGCCTGGATTATGACGTCGTATGCCGGCCGGCGGGCGTAGGGACCTGTCTGCCCGAAGCCGGATATCGAGGCGTACACCAGCCGGGGATGCTCGGCGTGCAGCCTGTCGTAGTCGAGCCCGAAGCGCGCCATGCTTCCCGGGCGGAAGTTTTCGAGAAGCAGGTCGCACCTGCCGGCCAGGGCGCGCGCCAGCTCCTGCCCGCGCTCGCTGCGCAGGTCGACGGCGACGCTCTTCTTGCCGCGGTTGACGCTGGCGAAGTAGGCGCTCTCGCCGTTGACGAAAGGCCCGAACCCGCGCGCCTCGTCCCCGCCCCCGGGGAGCTCGACCTTGACCACCTCGGCGCCGAAATCGGCGAGGATCATCGAGGCGAACGGGCCGGCGAGAACGCGGGTCAGGTCGAGGACGCGGACGCCCTGCAGCAAACCTGTCTTTTCCTGTTCCATCTCTCCTCCTCAGGACGGGGCCTGCAGAAGCGAAGCCCCTTCTCCGGGAGCGACGACGCTCGACTGCAGCTCCAGCTCGATTCCCGTGCGCTCGCCGACCGCGGCCGCCAGCTGCCCCGCCGGTTTCCCCTCGAAGCAGTCGCGTCGCACCAGGCCCCCGGCCCTTCCCCCCCAGCCGGCTCCGAGCCGCTGCACCGCCCCGGCCTCCTCTCCGCCCGCCTCCACGAGACAGCGGTTGACCGCCCCCACCACCCGGTCGTACTCCGGGGTCATGCGCCCGTACCCTCCCGCAAGGAAGCAGAGGCGCCAGCCATCCTCTCCTGCGGCGACCCCGGCGGCGACCCCGGCGGCGTGACGGGCGAGCAGCTCGCCGTCTACCTCCCGGTCGCGGTCTCCGGAGTGGGAAAGGCGGATCAACCGCAGCGCGTTGGCCATGTCGCCGCGGTGGAGGAAGCTCCGCATCATGTGCACCCGGTCCTGCTCGGCCAGGGCGAAAGCTGCGCGCCGGCGCAAAAGGATGGGATAGTCCGCCGACAGGTGCGGATAGCGGTCGCCGACCTCGCTGCCGCGAAAGCGGGAGAACCGGGCCTCCCTGCCGGCGTTTGCGGACCAGCGCTCCATCTCCCTCAACGAGGTGCGCCGCGGCAGCGCCCGCAGCAGCTCGAAGATCTGCGCCGGGGAAAGACCGAGTTTTTCGGGGGTGAGGTCCCGCAGCAGCCCCAGGCGCTCCCCGCGGGCGAGACCGGAAAAACCGGCTCGCCTGGCCAGGGCCGGCAGGATCAGCTCCCGCAGCGCGAACACGGCGAGCGGATAGGAGATCACGGTCTCGTCCTTTGCGGCCTCGTCGTAGCGCCGCCGCACGCCTGTGTCGAAGCTGACTGCGGCGTATTCCGGCGGCAGGCTGACCCGTCCTTCGTCGCTGGTCGGCAGCGCTCCTACCGCCACCAGCTCTCCAACCCTTCCCATGATCATGCCGCCGTGGTCGGCGCAGCCGCCGCGGGTACCGCGCAGCCACTCGGAGATGCCGATGCCGTCGGCGAGATCCTCGCGTGACATCTCCTCCCAGGGGGTCAGGCCGCTGACGGCCATGGCGGCGAAGGCGGTCGACACCACCACCGCCGAGGAGGAGGACATCCCTCCGGCGGACGGGACGTTGCTCCACAGCACCCCGTCGAATCCGCTGATGCGGCCGCGGAAGCGGCTGGAGAGGTAGGTGAGCTGACCTCGGGGAAGGACCTCCCAGTCTCCGGCCAGGCTGCTCCCGGTCTCCTGCTCGCGGCGGGCGCAGACGCGGCTGGCGAAATCGATGAACGCCTCGCGGGAACGAAGGTCCCCCCCGGGGTCAATGTCCCGCATGTCGAGCTCGACCGGTGGGAAGCGATCGGCGCACCCGTCCCGGTCGCCGATGGAGCGCAGGCGGACCCGGGTCTCCCGGAAGGAGCCTTCCGGCAGGCCGGCCACGGTGATGACGTCGGCGCCCCTGACCGCCATGCGCAGCGACGGCATGCCGCCGTAGTCGAGGTGCATCCCCATGAGGTTCATCTGCGCGGGGCAGCGCGCCACCGCGACCCGGGAGGCCCGTCCGTACGATTCGGCATAGGCGTCGAGGGCGCCGGCGTACCGCCGCTCCCAGAGGGGGGCTTCGCCGGTCCCGTGGAGGCGGGCGAACTCATCCCGGAAGGCGCCCCGGTCCAGGGCCGTCCTCCAGGCCTCCCAGGAACACGTGTGGCGTGCCATGCGGGCGTCAGGCCCTACAGGGTCCCCGAGATCGCCGCCGTCACCCGGCGCATGGGGCGCATCTCGCGCTCGGACAGGATGTAGTGGTAGCGCAACAGGTTGTCGACGCGGAGGGTGAGGGTCGCCGGCCCGATCCGGCGCTCGACGAAGGCGTCGACGAGGTATACCGGCAGGTGGTCGCGGCGGCACTCGGCGAACAGGCCCGAGACCCGCTCGAAGCGGCTCATGTAGCGGAAGCTGAGACCGCCGCGGCTCGCCCCCCTGGCCATGCCCAGGCTCGAGTTGACGGAATGCCGGGACCGGTACGGAAGCGGCGCGGTCTCGCCCGGATGCAGGTCGTCGTGGCAGTACGGCGGCAGCGGTACCCCCTCGGCGAGGAACTCCACCGCGTCGACCCAGGTGTAGGAGCCCTTCCATAGCGCCCCGAACGGAAGCGCCAGCTGCTGCTCGAGCTCCAGCCCGCGAATGCGGGCCCTGGAGATGTTGCGGAAGCTGGCCCTCGGGACGACCGAGGAGGTCGGTTCGGGCCTGGCTTCGATCAGGCCTTCGAACTCGTTCCAGAACAGGGCGGCGTCGATGGCCAGTGCCCCTCCGATAACCCGCCTGATTCCCGCCTCGTACGACCAGCTGTGCTCCGAGGCGAGGTCGGGGTTCGGGCAGACGAGGATTCCGGAGGCGTCGGCCTGGACGTGGATCTCGGTGACCGAGGGGGCCCGGAAGCCGCGGCCGGCCGAGAGCCGGATGGCGCCGGGGGCCGTTTTCCAGGACAGCCCTGCCTGGGGGCTGAACTGGGCTTCCGTGTGGGCGGGGATGCGGCCGTTGCCGGTTGCGGACCCGCACGGTCCCCCTGCTTCCGGGGCCTTTCCCGCCCCGCGGCGGTGAAGGTCGGCGCGCATGCCGAGGGTGAGCTCGAGGTCCCGGAAGTCCACCGCGTTCTGGGCGTACAGCGCCGTGTTGAGCACGGTGCGCTCGCCGAGGAAATCGCCGGGGGACCGCGCCAGGTCGTAGATCCCGGTGGCGCCGACGATGACCCCGCGGCTGCCGAGCCGTTCTCCGAGGTCGAGCTGCAGCTCGGTGCCGATCTTGTGGCCCGCCGAGGCCAGGCCGCCGGCGGCCCGGGTGTTGTCGAAGTCGGTGCGGAAGTAGAACCCCCGCCACCGCAGGTTGGTCCCCGGGTTCACCAGGTGGGTCACCTCGGTGTTGAGGTTGAGCTTCCAGGAGACCGTGGCGGCCCCGCGGTCCCCTTCCGGCACCAGCAGCGGGGCGGCGCGGTCCTTCCACTGGAGGAAGACCTCGTGATCGTCCCGGGCCCAGTTGGCCAGGCCGGTCCAGCGGGTATGCCTGCCGAGCTGGCGCGTCCCCTTGGCGAACAGGTTGTAGCGGGTCGACTCGCTGTTCTCGCGGTACCCGGTGCCGCGCTTGTGGCCCGCCGAGACGAGGTAGCCGCCGGCGGCGGTCGTGCCGGAACGGCTGACGTCGACGCCGCCGAGGTACATCAGGTCCCGCCACTTCCAGGAGGGGTGCGCCGGCTGGTCGTGGAGGCCGCTGACGAGGCGGAAGCGGGTCTCGGGAAGCTCCGAGGGGGAGCGGGTCAGCACGTTTATGACGCCGCCGAGGGCGCCGGTCCCGTACATGGCCGAGCCCGCCCCCTTGATCAGCTCGACCCGCTCCACCTCGGTGACCGGGATGATGTCCCACTTGATGTCCCCCTGATCGGCGGAAAGCGCCGGGACCCCGTCGAAAAGCAGCAGCACGCGGCTGCCGGTGCCGCGGCTGTACCCGCTCGACCCGCGAATGCTGACCTGGCTTCCGACCTGGGTGACACCGGGCAGATGGCGCAGCGGCCCGGACAGGCTGAAGGAGTTGAAACCGGAAAGCTCGCGGCGGCCGGTCACCGACATGCTGACCGGCGCCTCGGCGAACGGCTGCGGCCTCCGGGTCGCGGTAACCACGACTCCGGGCAGCTCCACCGCCGACTCCTCGAGGAGAATGCTGCCGAGATCGAGTGATTCCCCTTCCCCGATCTCGATGGAAACGGTGCGGGTGAAGTAGCCGACAAAAGAGACGATGAGAAGCTGCCTCCCCGGCTCGGCCGCGAACCGGAAGCTGCCTCCCTCCCCTGCAAGTGAACCCTGCCCGGTCCTTTCCAGGTACACGGTCGCCCCGGCGAGGGCGGTGCTGTCGCCTGCCGCCGCAACCCGCCCGCTGATCTCGGCGCCGGTCCCCGGGGCCGCAAAGGCGGACGCAAGCAGGCTGCTCGCCAGCAGCGCCTGTAGAAGGAGACGGGGGGTCATCCCTGCGATCCTTCCCGGACGGCCTCGATCAGGGCCCGGGGCAGCACCGCCGAGCAGACAGTGGAACCGAGCTCCGGAGGATCGGCGACCAGGCCGAGGTCGACGGTGAAGTCGATGCCGCTGGTGACGCGGCCGGGAGAAACTTCGACCGCCCCGGGAAGCGAATCCCCTTCCACGTGGTAGCACCCGAGGAGAGAGGTGAAGTCCCAGAAGGCGTCGGGCCGCCGCCAGGCGACGATGATCCAGCTGTACACCCCTTCCCTTTCGAGGGGCACGAAGTACTCGTAGCTGCGGCTTCCGAGGGGGACGTCCTGGTCGGTGCCGCTGAGACCGAACAGGTCCGCCGGCTCCTCGGGCAGGTCGCGGTACACGGCTACGGCTACCTCGCCGATATCCTCCGTCCACTCCCCCCGGAACGTCACGGTGCCGGAGATGCCGGTGAGGGGAGGTTCGGCTTCGAGGCCGCGGTCGCAGGCCGGGGCTGCGAGGCAGGCGGCGATCGCCGCGCCCGCTGCCAGGACCCGCAAACCGCAGGCCCGCAAGCCGTCCCGATCCGATGTTCCCGCCATCTGCGTGCTCTTCCCTGCCTACGGAGTCACCACCTGGTGAGCCAGGCAGTAGCGCTCGAGGGCCGCCAGGTCGAGGTCGCACCCGAGCCCCGGTTGCGACGGCACCGGAACGAAACCGTCCCGGAAGGGGATCGGCTCGAGAATAAGGTCGTCCTCCCGCGTCCAGGAGCCGACGAAATCGGATGCCATTGTGCAGTTCGGGGCCAGCGCCGCGCAGTGGACGTAGCAGGTGTCGACGATGCCGAGGTCGTTCCCCGACCCGTGCCAGCAGCGCATGCCGCCGGCCTCGGCCACCGCGGCGTTGCGCATGAATCCGACGGGGCCGCCGTTGAGGTTGAAGCAGTCGACGAGATCCCCCTTCAGGGCCGCCAGCACCTGCCCCGGGTCTCCGAGGTGCATCGCCAGCGGCAGGCCGATCTCCTCGTGGATCCGGGCGTACCCCTCGGTATCGGCCTTGGGGATCGGATCCTCGAAGACCTCGACGTTGCCCAGCGGGGCCAGCTCCCCGGCGAGGGCGATCGTCTGTTCGGCGGTGTGGAAGCGCTCGTTCGGATCGACGGTCACCTTGAACTCCGGACCTGCGACCTCGAGCATCGCCCGCAGCCGCTCGACCATCGGCTCCTCGATGCGGCACTTGATCTTGACGCCCCTGAACCCGTGCTCGAGGGCGCGCTCGACCGTCCGCCGGCCGTCCTCGGGGGTCTGGTGGCCCATCCAGTAGTCGGCGCGCACACGCCCGCGCACGGCGCCTCCGAGCAGGGCGTGCAGCGGCAGCCCGCGCATGCGGCCGACCAGATCGAGCACCGCCGTCTCGAAGGCCTCGTACGCCTCCCCGGCGGCGGTCTCCAGCATCTCCTCGGAACCGTCTGCGGGTTCGCCGAAGATGTCCCGCAGCGTGAGCGACTCCGGGTCGCGGCCGACGAGCCGGGCGGCTCCGGCAACGACGGTTGCCGCTTCCGTGCCGCGGCCGGTCTCCCCGATGCCGGCGAGCTCGGTGCCGGTGTTGATCCGCAGGATCTGCTTTGGAACCCGGTCCCAGCCGGTCTCGGGCACCCACTCCGGGCTGTGCACCCTGCCGGGGATCGTCGGCACCACCACCGTCCAGATGTCGACCGAGGTGATCTTCACGCGGCAATTCTCCTTTCGGACAGGCGCGAGCCGGCGCAGCCGGCGGCGCAGACGATGAGGTTCACCCCGAGGCCGACTACCCCGGCGTGAAATCCCAGGATACGGGCGTGGCCGAGCAGGGTCGCCCCCAGTCCGAACCCGAGTCCGGCGATCATTCCGGCCAGAACAGTGGACGCGCCGAGCCGCGGCCAGTAGAGGCCGAGGAAGAAGCAGGGGGCGATCTGGATCAGCACTTCGAACTTCAGCTCCAGCAGCCGGATCAGGGTTTTCTCGGTGCCGATGGCGACGACCACGAGAATCGCCACGATCGCCCAGGAGCAGAGCTTGCCGACCCGGGTGAGCTCGGCCTGGCCGGCGCCGGGGCGGATATGGGCCTGGTAGACGTTGCGGGTGAAGATCGACGAGATCGACAGCAGCGCCGAGTCCGCGGTCGACATCAGGGCGGCCAGGGCCGCGGCGAACACCAGGGCGACCAGCCAGTACCCGAAGGCGGACTGACTCATGATGACGGCGCAGAGCCGCGGCAGCAGCTGGTCGGCGGCGGCCCCTTCGAGGCCGGGCAGGACGACCGCCCCGGTGACCCCGCAGACCAGGGCGATCAGGGTGGTGGTCAGGGGCATGAAGGCCATCAGCGACAGGGCGCGCTTGAGCCCGGCGACCGATCCGGCGGAGTAGAGGCGCTGGATCGCCTGCGGGTAGATGGCGGCGCCGGCGCCGACCAGCAGGACGTAGCTGAGCCAGGTGGCGCACTGGCGCAGGGGCGGGGCCTCGACCTTGGCGGGGTCGGCGGCGGACAGCCGTTCCACAACGGCGGAGAACCCGCCCCCGAGTCCGGGAACCATGAAGAGCAGGACCGCGAACCCGGTCAGCAGCACGATCCCCTGGATGACGTCGGTCCAGGCGACGCTGCGCATGCCCCCGAGGGTCTCGTACACCACCATGATCAGGGCCAGGGCGACGATCCCGTACGCGGAAGGGACGGCGCCGTCGGTCAGCCCTTCGACCGCCGCTCCCATCGCCTTGAGCTGCGCCAGGGTGTAGTTGGCGAGGGCGTAGACCATCATCAGGGTGCTGAGCAGGGTCAGGGAGCGGGAACCGAAGCGGAAGGAGATGTAATCTCCCGGGGTGATGAAATCCCGTCGGCGCGCCAGGGCGACGAGACGGGGCGCGAACAGCAGGTACCCCGGGATGATGGCGAACATGAAAAGGAGCGAGACGGTCCAGTCGAAGCCGATGCGGTACGACTTGCCCGGATACCCGAACAGGGTGTTGCCGCTGTACTGGGTCGCGTACAAGGTGAGGAACAGCACGGCGAACCCGAGGGAGCGGCCGGCGAGGTAGAAGTCGGCGAGACTGTCGCCGCGGCGCTGCCGCCTGCCCCACCAGCCGATGCCGATCATCGACAGCAGGTAGAGGGCGACCGCGGCGAGGGCCCCCGGGCCGAAAACGGGCGGATCCGCCGGAACCATCCTTCACTCCCCCTCGTCCCGCCAGCAGGCGGCGATCACCCAGCAGGTCCAGCCCGCCAGGAGGATGACGCTCAGGACCGTCGCCGCAACCCACAGCGGGAACCCCAGAAGCAGCGGTCCGCGGTACCCCGCCGGCCAGTACCAGGGAATCGCGAGGGCCAGCAGCAGGGCGTACACCAGCCAGACCCGTAGTTTCCGCCGCGGCTCCGCCAGGAGTCCGGCCGGCGCCAGTGGGTCCGGGCGGTTCTCCCTGTCGTTCACGTCCGCCTCATTGCGCGCCGTGGAACCAGTCCTTCATAGTCGGGTACAGGCGCTCGTAGCGGGCGAATGCCGCGGCGTAGGCACGAGCTTCCGGCTCTCCCGGACGGACCGTCTCTCCCAGCTTCACTACTCTCCCGCAGGCGTCGTCGAAGTCCTCGAAAAGGCCGCAGCCGACTCCGGCGATCAGGGCGGCTCCGACCGCCGAGAGGTCCTCGGTGTCGATCACCTGAAGCTCGCGTCCGAAGACATCCGCCTGGATCTGCCTCCACAAGGCCGAGCGCGAGCCCCCTTCGCCGATGCGCAGCTCCTGCAGGGAAATGCCGATTCCGGCAAAGCATTCGAGGACGTTGCGCAGCTCGAAGACGACCCCCTCCATCACGGCGCGGATCATCTCGGGCCGGCCGTGGCTCAATGTCAGCCCGATGAAGCCGCCCCGCGCTTCCGGGTCGGGGCACGGGGTGGCCGAACCTTCGAGCCAGGGCATGAAGAACAGCCCCTCGGAAGCGACCGGAACGGTCTCGGCGGCCGCGGTCATCTCCTCGTACGAGGACATCCCGAGGGCCTCCTTCGCCCAGGTGAAAGAGGCCCCTCCGGTGTAGGAACAGCCGAGCCAGGCGTACAGTCCCGGGACCGGATGGCACATCGGCCAGAGCTTGTCAACGCCCCCGGGGTCCAGCTCCTCGACGCAGGTGACGGCGTGGGCGGCGGTCCCGATACCCAGCCCCGCGATCCCGGGACTGACGAGGCCGCTGCCGAGGACCATGCAGGGTATGTCTCCTCCCCCGGCGCAGACCGGGGTGCCCGGGCGCAGGCCGATCTCGGCGGCCGCCCGCGGCGTGACGGCGCCGACCACATCCGTGGATTCGACCGCGGCCGGAAGCCTGGCGGCGTCGAGTTCGAGGGCATCGAGGATCTCCCCCGACCACTGCCGGCGCCGCAGGTCGAAGGCCGCCGTCACCGAGGCGTCGGAGATTTCGCTCGCGGCGACGCCGGTCAGACGCAGGCGCAGCCAGTCCTTGGGCAGCAGGATGCAGGGAGCCCGGCGCAGGAGGCCGGCCTCGTGGCGGTGCAGCCACAACAGCTTGGCGAGGAAGTTGACCGGGGTCACGCGGCTGAAGGCGCGGTCCCGCAGCAGGTCGCCGGCGCGCTCCTCGGCCCACCGGCACTCCTCGCCGGAACGGTGGTCGAGCCAGATCAGGGAGTTGCGCAGGCAGGCCCCGGACGCGTCCGAAACCACGGCGCCGTTGATCTGGCCCGACAGCGCAACGCCGGCGACGTCGCCCGGATCGGCCCCGGTTTCTGCGAGCAGCGACCGCACGGCAGAGCAGGCCGCCCGCCACCAGTCTTCCGGGTCCTGCTCGACCCATCCGGGCCGCGGTTTGTGCAGGGGATACCCGGCGTTCTGCTTTCCCAGCTCGCGCCCGCTCTCGTCGATGAGGACGACCTTGACGCTGCTGGTCCCCTGATCGATTCCCAGTACCGTAGCCATTTTCGGGATACGTGATCGTTTCGAGTTCGCTGCCCGGAGGTTACCTTCTGCCGCCACCCTGCCCATGCCTGACGTCAAGCCCTCCGCGGACAAGCCCGCGCTCGACGCGCTCGTACTGTATAGAAACCGCCCGGCGAGGGTCAAGAAGACCGCCGGCGACCGCATCGAGATCGAAGTCGACGGCGGTTCCCGCCCGGTGCGCCCCAAGGACGTGACCGAGCTGCACCCAGGGCCGCTGTCGGCGAGCGGCCTCGCCGCCCTCGACACCAGCGGAGAATCCGAGGACGTGGATATCGATACCGCCCGGGAGCTCCTGGAAGACAGCGGAGAAGAAGCCGATCTGCGCACCCTCTGCGAACTGCTGTACGGCTGCTTCACCCCGCCGGCTGCCTGGGCGGCGTGGCGGATTCTCAGCGACGGGCTGTGGTTCGAGGGGACGCCGCGGCGGATCCGCGCGCGTTCGGCAGAGGCGGTGGCCGAAGGAACCCGGCGGCGCCGCGAGGCCGAGCGGGAGCGGCTGGCCTGGGGGGGATTCCTCGAGCGCCTGGGCGGCCGCACCTGGATCGAGGAGGACGAGCGGTTCCTCTCTGAAATCGTGCGCATGGCCAGGGGCGGCCGCGGCGACAGCCGCGCCCTTCGGGCCCTGAAGAGGAGCGAGACTCCGGAGAACGCCCATGCCCTGCTGCTGGAGATCGGCTTCTGGACGGAGGGAGATCTCCCCTGTCCGGAGCGCTGCGGAGCCCTGCTCTCCCCTCCCCCGGATCCGGGCCCGGTGCGGCTTCCGGAGGAGCAGCGGCTCGATCTGACCCACCTCCAGGCCTGGGCGATCGACGACGAGGGGAACGACCATCCAGACGACGCCGTCAGCCTCGACGCGGCCGACGGCACCGTCTGGGTGCATGTCGCCGACGTCGCCGCGGCCGTTGCCGGCGGAAGCGAGCTCGACATGGAGGCGCGCGCCCGCGGGGAAACCCTGTACATGCCCCACCTCACCGTTCCGATGCTGCCCGGGACGCTGATTCAGCGGCTCGGCCTCGGTCTGGAGGAGCGCTCCCCCGCACTATCCTTTCACTTGCGTACGGAACCGTCGGGCGAGTCCGCCCTGATCGATATCGCCGCGAGCACCGTAAGGGTCACCCGTCTGACCTACGGGGAGGCGGAACTGCAGCTGGAAACCGGCAACGGCGGGCTCGCCGCCCTCAAGGAGATCGCCGACCGCTCCGCCAGGCGCAGGCTCGCCGCAGGCGCGGTCGCCATCGACTGGCCGGAAGTCGACATCCGCGCCGACGCCGGGGCCAGCCCCGCGGCGATCGACATTTTCCCGCTGATCCGCCGGGCCAGCCGCGGGCTTGTCGCCGAGCTGATGATTCTCGCCGGAGAGGGGGCTGCGAAGCACGCCGCCGACAACGGGCTGCCGTTCCCGTTCGTCCTCCAGGAGCCTGCTGAAACCTCGGAGGATTCCGGAGTCGGGTGGGGACTTGCGGGAGCCCTGGCGCTTCGCAGGCGCCAGCGGCCGTCCCGGCCCTCCGCCTTCAAAGGCCGGCACGCCGGGCTGGGGCTGGACGCCTACAGCAGGGTCACCAGCCCGCTGCGCCGCTACCTCGACCTCGTCGCCCACCAGCAGCTGCGTTTGCACCTGCGCGGCGAGCCGACCCTGAGCGAAGCGGAGATCGTCGAAAGGATGGGTGCTGCAGAATCCCCGGCTTTGTCCGTGAGAAGGGCGGAGCGGATGAGCCGCCGCCACTGGACCCTCGCCTGGCTGGGGCAACGGTCCGGATGGCAGGGAGAAGCGGTTATCGTCGATCACCGCGGTTCGCGGGCCGTGGCGGTGATCCCCGATCTCGCCCTGGAGATCGACCTTCAGGGGGGCAGCGGGCTGGACTTGAACGAGGTGGTTCAGGTGCGGCTGGCGAGCGTCGATCTCCCCAGGCTGGATGCCCGCTTCGACCTGGCCGGCAGGGGCGGTTCCGGCTAGCTGCCCTTCGGCCGGGCACCCGCCTCGAACTTCCCGAGCTCGCCCCGGCTCATGTGGCGCACGTGCCTTTCGGCGGGAAAGCTCCCTTCCCGCACCCCTTCGACAAAGGCCCTGATTGCCCGCACCCCTTCCGCCCTGCTGTCGGCGAGGCGGTCGACGTGGCGCAGCTCGAGTGCGGAGGCGCCGAGCAGGTCGGAGACGACGATCACCTGGCCGTCGGTGCCGCGGCCCGCGGCAATGCCGATGGTCGGGATGGCCAGGCGCCGGGTAACGGCGGCGGCCACCTCCTCCGGCACCGCCTCCAGAACGAGGAAATCCGCTCCCGCCCGCTCCAGTTCCATACTCCGGGAGACCAGCTCCGCGGCGCCTTCCGCGGTCTTCGCCTGCAGGGCCCGCTCCCTGTGGAACTGGGGAGTAAGGCCGAGGTGCCCCCACACGTCGAGGCCCTCTGCGATCAGGGCGCGGACCGCTTCCGGCTTGAACCCCTCGAGCTTGACCCCGTCCGCCCCCAGCGAAGCCAGGCGCAGGCCGTTCTCCACCGCCTGCCCCGGAGTGTCGGCCGAGCCGAATGGCAGGTCGGCCAGCAGGTAGGCTTCCCCGACCCCCCGGCGCACCGCCTTCAGATGGTGAGCCATGTCCTCCATGGTCACCTCGGTTTCGCTGGCGTATCCGAGGACGTTGGTGCCGACGCTGTCACCGACGAAGACGACGTCGACCCCGGCCTCCTCCTCCCACAGGGCGGTAGGGTAGTCGTAGCAGGTGAGCACGGTGATTTTCCGCCCCGCCCGCTTCATCTCCCGGAGCCCGGCCTTGTCCGCCATCAGCCGAACCGCTCCGGCCGGGTCAGGGCGAGGTCGATCCCCGGCTCCTCGCCGCAGACGATCTCGCTGACGAGCTTGCCGGTGACCGGTGCCAGGGAGATCCCGATCATGGCGTGGCCGGCGGCCACGGTGAGGTTGGCGAGGCTTTCGGGGCGTCCGAGCAGGGGCAGGCCGTCCGGAGTGCAGGGCCGCATGCCGCGCCAGATCTCGACCATCTCCAGCTTTCCGGGGTCGAGGCCCGGCATGTATTCGGGAACCGCCTTCAGGATGGCGGCTACCCGCACCGGATCGAGGTAGAGGGTGAGCCCGGACAGCTCGAGGGTGCCGGCGAACCGCAGGAAATCCCCCATCGCGGAAACCCCCACCCTGGCCTCGGCCAGGGAGATCGGGACCGACGGCGCCTGGGGCGGGCGTTTGCAGGTGACGCTGTACCCCTTGCCAGCCTGGATCGGCAGGGACAGGGAGAGGTCGCGCGCCACCACGGGAGACCAGGAACCGGCGGCCAGCACGATCTCGCCGGGGCTGAAGTCGCCGCGCGTTGTCTTCACCAGGGAGACCCGGGAGCCGTTGCGCTCGAACCCGAGCACCTCGGTGCCGGTGCGGATGTCGGCCCCGAGGGCGGCCGCCTGGGCGGCGAGCCCGGTGACGAAACGGTGCGGCGAAAGGTTCCAGTCCTGGGGAAAGTGGATGGCTCCGCCGATCTCCAGCCCGGTCTCCGGCACCAGCTCCTGGGCTTCCTCCCGGGTCAGGACCTCAGCGACGACCCCGGCCTCGTTGAGTATCCGGACCTCGGCGTCCTCGTTGCTGTACCCCTCCTTCCCCACCTGCAGATAGCCGTTGCGGACAAGGTCGAAGTCGAACCCCTCGATGCGGTCGAGCTCGTCGTAGAGCTCGAGGCTGGCGAAGCTCAGGTCGCGCAGCAGGGGCACGGAGCGGCGCACGTGGCGGTGGTTGGCGGAGCGGTAGAACCGCCACAGCCAGCGGATCAGCTGCGCGTCGACGCGGGGACGGATGTAGAAGGGGCTGTCCGGGCGCCCCATCCACTTCAACCCCTGGGCAACCACCCCCGGGGCCGCAAGGGGAATGCTGTGGCTGGGAACCAGCAGACCGGCGTTGCCGTAGGAGCAGCCGGAGCAGACCTCCCCCTTCTCCACCAGGGCGACCGCGGCCCCCCGGCGCGCCAGGTAGTAGGCGCTGGCCACACCGATTGCCCCCCCGCCGATCACCAGCACGTCGTTGCGGTCCCCGCTGCTCATCGTCCTCTTCCTTGCCTCCTTTCCCACAAACTCGCCATTCCGGTCAGCGATTCACACCGGGCGCCGCGCAGGTCCCGATCAACCCCGCGAAACCGCCGCTGTCCATCGGACCATCTCTGCCAACGGGGCCGGCCGCGGCGACAGACGCAGCGAACGCGGCCGGCCCGCGGCCCGGTACGCCTTCCGGGCCCAGGCCGCGGGAAAACCGCGACCCGCCCCGTGAAGGAACAGGCGGCCGGGAGCCGCCAGGGCCAGGGCGGTGCGCACGTCCCCGGCGCTGCGCACCCCGGGGACGAAACAGTGCCGGAGCCAGCTGCGGTCCTCGAAGGCGAAGGAGGCCAGCGAAAGGCAGGCGCTGCCCACCCGGGGAGCCAGGGCTCGCCCCAGCAGGGCGGCGACGCCGGTTCCCTTCAGGGCCAGCAGGTTGACGGGCCCGCCGCCGGTTTGCCGGGCGAACGCCAGCGCCGTCAGGATGTCCTGAACCTGGTTGGCGGCCGGGGTCCGGTTGTAGGTGAAGAAATGGTGGATCTCCCCGGCTGCCACCTTTTCCGGGGGTCCGGCCTCACCGGTTCCGAACAGATCGACGGCGAGCACCTGCTGCCCCCTCCCCAGGAGTGCGGCGACCAGCCGCGGCAGGCGCTCCCCGCGCCACCCGGCCGCCTTCCCCGCCGGGTGCAGCAGCAGGGTGACCGGGCCCCGGTCCCGCAGGGGCAGGGGCGAGACCAGGATCGCCGGAACCGAGTCGCCCGTTCCCGGACGGCCGAGAGCGAAGCGCTCCAGGTACCCGCCCTCGATTCTCGAGCGGCCGCAGTCGCGGGCGGCGACCTCATCGGGAAGGTGCGCGGCGAGGGCGTGCTCAAGGGCCGGGCCCATGGCCTGGCGGAACCTGTCCAGATCCTTCGGAGTGCGGATCTCGAACGAGCCCATCCGGCTCTCCGCCCGCCCCACCAGGGCGGGGACGACCTCGTTGCGGCGCAGCGTCGACCGCGGCCGGGGGCGGCGGGAGAAAACCCGAAGGTCCTCCTCGGCCTCGACCTGCAGGGGCGCTTCCGGACGGCTGCGGCGGCGCGACCCGAGCAGCCAGCGCTCGAAGAAGGCGTACACCGCCTCGCGGCTTCCCCGGTGGTAGTTGTGGGGGGCGTCGAAGCGCACCGCGCTCACTTTCGCGGCGGCGCCGAAGAGCCGGTACACCGAGCGCACGAAAGGGTACTCGTGCTCCAGGGTGTTGGCGGTCCAGTCGCCGGTGGCGGCGACGAGGAGCTGCGGCCTCGGGGCGGCCGCGGCGGCGATCTCGACGTTGTCGATGTCGACGCGAAGGTGGCTCTGGTTCTCGCACACGCAGCCCCCCTGCATGTGAGCGGAGACCATGTTGACCGGCGCCGACGCGGTAACCCGGTCGTCCACCGCAGTCAGCAGGAAAGTCTGGGTGCCGCCTCCCGAGGCGCCGGTGCAGCCGATGCGGCTGCCGTCGACGTCGGGAAGGCTCTGCAGGAAGTCGAGGGCGCGGATGCTGTTCCAGAGCTGGATGCCGAGGGCGCCGATCCCCCACAGGTCCTCGCGGGAGCCGCCGAAGGCGCGGTGGGCGATCTGGCAGCTGTCGACGTACCCGGCCATGTCCCAGGAGAAGCTTACGAACCCCCGCCTCGCCAGCTCGATGCAGCGGCCCGGGACCGAGCAGGCACCCCCGTTTTCGAGGCGGCCCCCCGACCAGTGTCCGTGCGGATGCGCGATCCCTGGAAAGCGGGTCTTCCCCGGCCGCAGCGGCCGGTAGAGGTTGCCGCAGACCAGGTAACCCGGAAAGCTCTCGAAGAACACCTTCTCGACCGAGTACCCCTCCCTTCGAAGCGGCTCGAAGATTTCGGGATTGAGCGGCGTCCTCTCCGGAAGGGGAAGAAGTCCGGCGCAGGCGAGGATGTGGTCGCGGATGTACGCGGCGCGCGCCCGCCACTCGGCGCGGCTGCGGGCCGGAGTCAGGGTCCGGGGAGTGTCCAGGGTGACGGCGCCGGCCCGAAGATCAGGCCGGAGGTTCGCGCCGCAGGCTGTCAGGGATGTGATCGGAGTTCCCACGCCAGATCCTGTTGAGGCCAAACACCGCGAAGGGTCTCCCGGTCAAGGGAAGAAGAGCACATAGGTCAGGGAACCAGCAGAAGGCGCAGGCCCAGGCCCTCGCCGCGAAGGCCCGGCGCGACGTTGTGGCGATTGGCTGACCGCAACAGCCAGGGGGAATCGTCGAAGCGGCCGCCCCGGAGGACGCGGGATGTGCCGGTTTCAGGCCCCTGGGGGTCCACCCGGGGCGATCGTTCGTAATAGCCCCCGTCAAACCAGTCCTGCACCCACTCCCAGACGTTCCCGTGCATATCGTGCAACCCCCACGGGTTCGGACCCTTCAGACCTACCGCATGAGCGTACCCCTCACCTGCATCCACCGTATTGACATGGTACCAGCCATAATCGACAAGCCGACTCCGGTCATCCCCGAACGACCACGGCGACCCGGTGCCCGCACGGCAGGCGTATTCCCACTCCGCCTCACTCGGCAGACGATACCGTGCCTCACCCGCGGCACTGTTCAACATCTCGATCAACGCCTGCGCATCTTCCCAGGAAACATACACCGCCGGATAAAGAGGGTCCTCAACCACGTTGTTTCTTCCAGTCCACGGTCGCAGCCCCATCACCGCCGCCCACTGCCCCTGCGTCACCTCGTACTTGCCCATCCAGAAGCCCGTGCTGATCTCCACCTCATGCACCGGACCTTCATGATTCCCCCGACCCTCCTCCGAAGAGGGTGAGCCCATCAGGAACGTCCCCCCCTCGATCCTCACAAACTCCATCGGCACCCCGCCAGGCAGGAAAAAAACTTCTGTATTGCCCGGCAAACCCGCCCCTTGTTCCAACACCGAGCGCACCAACTCCCCATCACCCGCCATGGCGGCTATCCTCAAGGCCAGCCTCAAAGCCCAGGTGCGAGGAGTGTCCCCGGAGCCGATGATCTCGGGGAAGTACCTGTCTGAAAGGTCTGAAAATGAGCCCCCGACCTCGATCCCCTGATCGTTCAGCTCGGCGGCGACCTCCAACATCCCGGCCTTCCACAACGCCTTCTCACCTTCCCACACACAGGAAACAAAGCACGCCCCGTAGTCGTCGGATTCGCCGGTTGCAACCGCGAGAATGCAGCCGTCTTCACACCCTTGACGAACAGCCGCCACCTCCGCAGCGAAAAGCGCAGCCCCGGGAGCGGGTTCCGGGACCGTGTCCGGACCTGGTCCGGCGACCGGCCCCGTACCCTTGTCCTCCTCCCCGCAGGCCAGGGCCAGCAGGAGCAACACACACGCAAGTCTATCGATCATCATACTGCCATTGAGAATCGTCAATCTGCCCTTGGGAATCGTTGCTTCGACGGTGTATCCCGTCAAGGAACAAGGCCGGATCGTCAGTTTGCCAGGGATCGGGGTCCACACCGGGCGCTCGAGTCAAAAAACGCAAATCCCCCCGGCGACAACAGCTTGAGGGCGGCAACATCGATCCCGTCCCGGCGACGGGATCCCCCCTTCCGACACGCGCCTGGAGGGTCGCCCGGGTTTTCCCACCGGCGCCCCGTTTCGGATACCTTTGCCGCCGGCGGGCAACTACAGGGTGATCATGGACCGGAACGGCGACCGGGTGAAGAGAGCTCTGGCCGGAGATTCGAAGGCCTTCGAGATGCTGGTCGAGGAGCACACTCCGTGGCTGCTGGGGCGGCTCGTCCGCAGGCTGGGGTCGAGAGAGGCGGCCGAAGACATCCTGCAGGAGGCTTTGCTCGCCGCGTACCAGCAGCTGGCGGCGCTGCGTTCCCCGGAGCGCTTCGGCGCCTGGTTGTGCTCGATCGCCGACAACAAGGCGCGCATGTGGCAGCGGCGCCGCCTCACCCAGCTCAACCTTCTCGATCAGCTCGAACCGGAGACCCCGCCCGAGACCGGGGAGAAGGAGATCGCAGGGCTGGTGCGCAAGGCGATGGCAAAGCTGAGCGAGCCCCACCGGGACGTGATCGTCCACCACTACCTCAAGGGCTACTCCTACCGGCAGACCGCCGACCTGCTGCAGCTGCGCACGGACACGGTGAAGAGCCGGCTGCAGAAAGCCCGGAAACGCCTGCACGAGGAGATTGCGACGATGGCCGAATCCAGCACCGCACAGACATTCGATCTCGGACCTGAGGACCTGGCGGGACTGAGACACGCAGCCCGCTTTCGAAGCGACGACCCGGGCAGGCCCGTTCTGCAAGGGATCTGTCTCGACGCCGGGGGCAGGATCGTCGCGACCAACGGGGCCATGATGCTCGACTGGCCGAGCAAGGGACTGGCCTCGCTTCCCGCCCCGGTGATCCTCGATTCGCTGCAATCCGAAATGGTCCCGGAGGCGGAGGCGGCAACCCTGGTGCTCGAAGGGGAATCCGCCGTCCTGCGGAGCCCTGAGGGAGACGAGGTTTTCCTGCGGCTTACTCCCGGACCTTACGTCAAGTACCAGGAGGTTTTCGGCACTCCCCGTCCGGTCCTGGCGGTGGTGCGCAGCGAGCACCTGATGGCCTGCGTGAAGGAGATCGAGCCGTTCCTCCGGGACCGGCACGAGCCGGTGAACGGCGGATGGAAATACATGCCGCTGGTGGAGATGCGGGTGTCGAGCGCCGAGGGGAACCTGAGGCTGCGAACGACACGGGACCTGGGGTTCAGCCGGACCGCGGAAGAGTCAGGAGAACCGCAGGAGGACCGGCCGAACTGGGAGCATTCGGTGAGTTGCCCGGCGGATGCGGCCGATATCGGGAATGGCGGATCATTCCTGGCCGGCTTCAATCACGACTTCCTCAGAACGATCGTGGAGGCGCTGAAGGACGCCGCGGAAGAGATACGGATCCATTTCGGGGCAATGGAGATATACAAGCATCCTCCCCTTCACTTCGAGGCAGGGCAAGAGTCCCGCGCCGCCCTGCTCATGCCGTGTCGGATGGATTCATAGGTACCGGTGACGCCCTCCTGGTCTCCCGCCATTCGGGGCGGAAAGGACCCCCGAGGTTCGATTTCCCCAGGTTACCGCGGCCACCAGATGGCGCGGTCCATGCGCGCCCGCGGGTATATGGTCTCTCCCGGCGAGGGACGGTGCGCGGCGCGTTCGAGGGCGAGGTGAATCGGCTCTCCCCCCCATTCCGCCAGCACCCTCACCAGGGGCCCGGCATCCTCGACGACGAGCACCCGCGCCGGCTGTTTTCCACCCGCCGGGTCGATGTCATCCGGCCGGATACCCAGGACCGCTTCCGCCGCGGCGGGAGGAGACTCCGGATCGACCTGTCCGATCTCGAGTCCCTGGGCATCCCCGGCCCCGGCGCGGCGCACTGCGCCTTCGGCGACCGCTACGGGGAAGATGTTGGTCGCCGCCAGCCCCAGCTGCCGCGCCACCGCGGGGGAGGCGGGCCGCTCGTACACCTCCCGGGGTGTGCCCCGCTGCAGCACCTTCCCCTCCGAGAGGACGAAGAGCCGGTCCCCCATCGCCAGGGCCTCGCTCCAGTCGTGGGTGACGTAGACCATCGGCAGGCCGATCTCGCGCCGCAGGAGCACGAGTTCGACGCGCAGTTCCTCGCGCAGCCTGGCGTCGAGATTGGTCAGCGGCTCGTCCAGCAGGAACAGCCGCGGCCGGCGCACGACCGCCCGGCCGATCGCAACCCGCTGCATCTCCCCGCCCGAAAGCTTTTCCGCGTTCCGGTCGAGCAGGTCCCCGATCCGCAGCATGCCCGCAGCCCAGCGCACGCGCTCGTCGATCTCCCTTGAAGTCTCCCGCCGGCCCGGAGCGCGCAGGGGAAACTCGAGGTTGCGCCGCACCGTCCAGCCGGGGTAGAGGGAGAAGTTCTCGAACACCAGGGCGACGTCCCGTTCCGCCGGGGACCAGCCGGCGACCTCCTCCCCGCCCAGGAGAATCGAGCCGGCGTCCGGGGTCTCCAGCCCGGCCACGGTGCGCAGCAGGGTGGTCTTTCCCGCACCCGTGGGCCCGAGAACCACCCCGGTCTCGTCGGCGCCGAGCGCCAGGTCGACCCCCTGCAGGGCGGCGGCAGTGCCGAACCGCTTGTGGAGGTCGTCGATCTGCAGCACCGCCACGGTCAGATCCTGCGGCCGGTGCCGCGATCGAAGAAGCGCAGATGCCCCCGGTCGAGGGCGACGCCGAGCCCCTCCCCCGGACGGTACTCCGGCGTTTCGGCGAATTCCCCGCCCAGGCGCATGATCAGCCTGCCGATCGGAGTGTCGAGGTGGAGGTTGCGATGGCGGCCGAGCAGCTCGTCGACGACCACGGTGGCCGGCAGCGGTCCGGAGAGGTCGGGGCGCAGGAACTCGGGGCGGACACCGAGGGTGACGGGGCCGGGCCTGCCCCCTTCCACCGGGAAGCGGCCGCTGCCGTCACCGTCGAGGGCGCCGGTGAACACAGGTGGTTCTCCTCCGATCTCCCCTTCGGCGAAATTCATCCCCGGGCTGCCGATGAAGCTGGCGACGAACAGGTTCCCGGGGTCGTCGTACACCTCCGCGGGCGGTCCGGCCTGGCAGATCTCGCCGGCGTCCATGACCACCACGCGATCCGCCAGGCTCATCGCCTCCTCCTGGTCGTGGGTCACGTACACGGTGGTGATCCCCGAGGCGAGCTGCCGCTCACGGATCAGCTCGCGCATCTCCGCCCTCATGCCGGCGTCGAGCGTGCCCAGGGGCTCGTCCATCAGCCAGAGCTGCGGCCGCCGAACCAGTGCCCTGGCGAGGGCGACCCGCTGCTGATCGCCGCCGGCGAGCTGGCCTGGGCGGCGCCGGGCAAGGTGGGAGAGCTGCATCTGCTCGAGCAGGGCGCCGACCCGTTCGCCGCGCTCGCCGCGGCCGACGCCGTCGCATTCGAGGGGGAAACCGACGTTCTCCGCGACGGTCATGTGCGGGTACAGGGCGTAGAACTGGAAGACGAAGCCGACGTTGCGCCGGGGGGGCGGGAGGCCCTCCACAGGTTCCCCTGCGATCCGTATCTGCCCGCTGGTCGGGGTCTCCAGGCCGGCGAGCATTCTCAGGGTGGTGGTCTTGCCGCATCCGGAAGGCCCCAGCAGGACGACGAACTCCCCCTCCTCGCAGGCGAGGTCGATGCCGGCGACCGCCTCGACGCCGCCGGGGAAGATCCTGGTCAGCCCCTCGATCTCGAGAAAGCTCATTCGCCGCTCCCGGGCAGGGACGGGCTCTCGCGGTCCGGGCCCCGGAACTGCAGGCGGCTGGTCGCGATGTGGAGGAGGGTGAAGGCGGCGGTGACGAAGAAGCCCCAACGGAAACCCGCCGCCCACCACGGCTGCAGCATCATCGCGATTCCCGCCGCCAGGCCGGCCCGCGCCAGGAGGTCGAGGCCGCGGATCATCGCTTGACCGTCCCCAGGGTCACCCCCCTGAGGAGGTGGCGGCGCACCAGCACCGTGAACAGGATGATCGGCAGCACGAACAGCAGCACCCCCGCCCCGATCTGCGACCACGGAAGGCCCTGAACGTTACCCTGAAGCCCGGCGAAGTAGACGGGCACGGTTACCGCTTCCCGGTTGTTCAGGGTCATGGCGAAACCGTACTCGTTCCAGGCCGAGATCATGCAGAACACCGCGGTCACCGCCATCCCGGGAAGCACGCGCGGCACTACGACGAGCCGGAAGGCCTGCAGGCGCGAGTACCCGTCGACCAGGGCGGCCTCCTCGAATGCGGCAGGCACCTCGTCGATGAACCCCTTCATCAGCCAGACCGCCAGCGACAGGTTGAAGGCGGTGTAGAGGAGGACCAGCCCGGCGTGGGTGTTCTGCAGGTCGAACTGCCGGTACATCATCAGCACCGGGATCACCACGGCGAGCGGCGGCAGGAAGCGGGTCGAGAGGATGAAGAACAGCCAGTCCCGGGAACCGGGGATGCGGAAGCGGCTGAATCCGTAGGCGCAGGTCGTGCCCAGCGAAACGGCCGCTGCCGTGCTCGCGAGCCCGATGAGGACGGTGTTGAGCAGGTGGTGGAAGTAGTCGTGCCGGGCCCCGGCGTAGCGCTCGCCGAGGCGCCGGTAGCCGTCGAGGGTGGGTTTGAAGCGGATGCCTTCGGCGGTCCCGGCCGCCGCGGGCAGGAACTTCGCTGTCGTGCTGATGCTGTCCGCCTTGGACTTGAACGAGGTGAGCCCGAGCCAGGCGAGCGGCATCAGGGAGACCGCCCCGTACGCGGCGATGAAAAGGATCCTCAGGGGGGTCACGCCGCCTCCCCGCGGCCGCCCTGCAGGCTGCGGCCCTGCTGGCCGTGCAGGTAGCGGATGAAGACCGTGGCCAGGGCGATGACGACCACCAGGACGACGTAGGAGTACGCCGAGCTCAAGCCCACCTTGCCGTCGCGGAACATCACCTGGTAGAGCAGGGCGCTCAGGGTCTGCGTGGAGCCGTCGTTGGGCCCGGTGATCGCCATCACGAGGTCGAACTGCTTGATCGCGTCGGTGGCCCGCAGCAGCACCGCGAGGCCGACCAGCGGCGCCGACATGGGCAGGGTGATGCGGCGGAACAGCTTCCAGGGCGAGGCGCGATCGATCGCGGCGGCCTCGTAGACCGCGGCGGGAATCGAGTTGAGGGCGGCAAGCGAGATCAGCAGCATGAAAGGAGTCCACATCCAGATGTCGATCACCAGCACCGAGAACAGCTTGAGGCCGGGATCGGTTATCCACTGCGGCTGCGGCAGGCCCAGCGTTCCCAGCGCCTGGTTGAGGACGCCGTAGCTGCCGTTGAGGATCAGCTTCCAGAACAGCCCGATCACCGCCGGCGGCAGCATCATCGGGACCAGGAGCAGGGTCAGAACCGCCGCCTTGCCGCGAAAGTCCCCGCGCAGCCCCAGGGCGAGGCCGTACCCGAGCAGCAGCTCGACGGAAACCGCGGCGGCGACGAACAGGGCGGTGGTGCGGAAGGCGGCGGCGTACTTCGGGTCGAGGAAGACGAAGCTGTAGTTGAGGGTGCCGATCATCCGGTAGCCGCCGCCGGTCAGCTCGGCGTTCGAGAAGCTGAGAACGAGGCTGTAGAGGAGGGGGAATACGTTGACGCCGATGAGGACGACCAGGGCGGGGGCGACGAATCCGTACGCCAGCCACCTCCCTCCCTCCCGCCCGCGCCGGGCGGCGCCCGGGGCCCTGCCGGGTGCGGATGCGGCAGGCACTCTCAGCGGCCCGTTGAAAAAGTCCGTCCGGGCTGCGGCCGGCCCTGGCGGTCGAAATACATCGTTGCGCTCCCTCCCCGAATCCCCTGCGATTCGACCCGGTCGCGCGCCCTTGTTGGGGCAGAAAAATCCAGGTGGGAGTCGGATCCGATTTCGTGATTTTTCTGCCCCAAGTCTTCGACCGCCATGACTCGGCCTCGCCTGCAGAGCAACTTCATCAACGGGCTGTCAGGCGGGGAGGCCGCTATTCGAGCAGGCCGGCCTGGCGCATGATCATCTCGTGCTCGGCGGCGAGCTGGTCGAGGGCGGCCTGCGGCTCCTTCGCCCCGTCGAGGGCCTCTCCGAGATTGCGCTGCGCGGCCGCCAGCAGCTCGTTGTACACCGGCACGTTCCAGAAGTCGATCAGGTAGTCGAGCGACTGGGCGAACACGGCGTTGAACGGGTAGGCCCCGGCGAACGCCTCGCTGGCGAGCAGCTCGGTGTTGGCGGTGAAGCAGCCCGGGTGGGTGATCCAGCGCTCCTTTACCTCGGTGCGCGAGAACCAGGCGATGAACTGCCTTGCGAGCTCCTGCTGTCCGGCGGGAACCTTGGTCGAAATGCTGAACCCCTGGCCCCCGAGGCTGATGACGCGGCGGTCGCCGTTGCGGGGTACCAGGAAGAACCCGGCCTTGTCTCCCATGGCGTCGACGATCCCCGGGTAGAACGGAAAGTAGTCGAGGACCATCGCCGTCGACCCGTTCATGAAGGCGTCGAGAACCTGCATGTAATCGGCGCTGACCCCTCCCGGGGGAGCGAACTGCAGCAGTTCGATCAGGTACTGCAGCCCGGCGGCCGCCTCCGGGCTGTTGACGTGGCCGGCGACCTCGAAGGTCTCCCGGTTCCCCCAGGAACCGCCCCAGGCCCCAAGGAAAGGCTGGAAGCCCATCACCAGCGAGTCGTAGCCGCGGCCGGTCAGCAGGGCGCAGCCGTAGCGCTTCTCATCCGGGCGGTGGAAGAACCCGGCGACCTCGCCGAACTCCTGCCAGGTGTCGGGGGGCTGAAGGGGGCGGCCGTACTTCGCCGCGAACGCCGCCTGCTCGGCAGGGTCCTCGAACCAGTCCCTGCGGTACACGAAGCCGAGGGCGTCGGTCTCGCAGGGGGCGGCGAAATACCTGCCGCTTCCCGGGGGATACTCCATCAGGAAACGGCGCGCGAGGGGGTGAATGGCCTCGATGTCGACGTGCTGCGGCAACCAGTCGGTAAGCTCGAGGTAGAGGCCCCGGGTGGCGCCGCGGCCGATCCACTGGCTGTCGCCGACGACGATGTCGAAGTCGGTCTGCCTGTTGCCGAAGTTGAGGAACACCTGGTCCTGGTATGAAGCCCAGGGAATCTGGTGCACCTCGACCGCGATGCCGGTCTCGGCGGCGAACTCGTCACCCAGCTTCTGCAGTCCCACCGCGGGGTCCCACTGCGCCCACCAGATGGTGATCGATTTTCCGGCCTCGGAACCGGCGGGAGGGCACCAGACAAATGCGGAGAAAACGAGGATGGTCAGGGTTCGGGCTGTCGCGTGCATTTCGGGCCTCGGATACAGTATTTGGTTGTCGGTTTCTCAGGCGGCCGCGGCCACGGCCTTGCAGATGGCGCGCACCCGCGGGCGCGGGTTGTCGGGATGCATGCCGATGAGGACGGCGCGCGCGAGGATGTCGAGGGAATCGCGGCACATATCCTCGGAGTAGTTCACCTTGCAGCGGCGGTTGGCCGGAATCTTGAAGGGATCGAGCGCCGGGTGGTGCGATCCCTGCTCCCTCAGGATCGGATGCCAGCGGGTGTACACGTGGCGCCCGGTGTCCATCGGCAGGAACGAGCCGACCCCGGCCTGCCCGAGGCGGTCGCGGAAGCGGCGCGCCCGGTCCTCGCCGTCGAACAGGAACCCGGCGTGGGAGCCGCACTCGTGGTCGATGCTGTTGCAGCGGATCGAGCGCAGGCCGGCCTCCTCTCCGGCGGCGGTCACCGCTTTCTTGTGCTCCCGCATGCGCGACAGGATGCCGTCGATGCGGCGCAGCTGCACGTTCATGATCGCCCCCTCGAACTCGGAGGCGCGGAAGTTGTGGCCGGCGAACTGCACGTCGTCGCTGTGAATCTCCGGGTTCCAGTAGTAGGCGCAGCAGTCGGCCGCAACCGAGGCGCGGTCGAACACCTTCCTGGTCTTGGCGACGAAGGCTCCCCCCTCTCCGCAGGAGATGTTCTTGAAGAAGTTGAAGCTGAAGGCCCCGGCGTGGCCGATGGAGCCGAGCTTGCGCCCCCGGTACCCGCCCCCCACCGCCTGGCAGGCGTCCTCGAGCACGAGCAGGCCGCGGCTGCGGGCGATCTTCATGATCGCGTTCATGTCGCAGGACAGGCCGCACATGTGCACGGGAATCACGGCGCGGGTATGCGGGGTGATTCTCCTCTCGAGATCCTGGGGCGACAGGGTGAGGGACTCGTCGACGTCGGCGACCACCGGAATCGCCCCGGCGTTGACGATCCCGAGGGCGGTGGCCATGTAGGTGTAGGCCGGCACGATCACCTGGTCGCCGGGACCGACCCCGAGCCCGATCAGGGCCGTGTAGATCGCCGCGGTGCCGCTGCGCGTCATGCGCGCGTACCGGACCCCGACGTGCCGCGCCCACCGTTCCTCGAAGAGATCGCACTCCCCCCCTTCGTAGCGGTACATTTTGCCGCTTTCGATCAGCCTGCGCAGCCGCTTCAGCTCCGCTTCGCCCATTCTGTACATCAGCCTGCTCCCATGTCTGCGGCGAGCTCGAGTTCCCGCGCCTCGCCCGATGCCCCGCTGCCGGCGAGCTCGAGAGGAACCCAACCGCGCACGGAGTTGACCATGAACAGCTCGGAGACCTCCTCTTTCAGCTCGTCGACGGCAATCACCCGCTCCTCGATCTCCCCCTGCTCCAGAAGCAGGTTCCGGTAGGTCCCGGCCAGCAGCCCGCACTCGCGCGGGGGCGTCCATCGCCTGCCTTCCGAGACGACGACGACGTTCCCGACGGATGTCTCGGTGAGCTCTCCGCGCTCGTTCCACAGCAGCACCTCTTCGGCGCCGCAAAGGGACCGGCGTTCCTCGTAGGCCTGCCGGTTGGTCGTCTTGTGGTAGAGGAACACGTCGTCGCTCGACACCGGATCCCTGGCGATCCCCGCCGGCAGCGGACCCTCGGGTCCCGGGGCGAGCGGCCGGCTCTCGACCGTCACCTGTCCGGTCCGCGAAAGCACCAGCCGGACCCGGTGCACGCCTTCTGACCGGCGCAGGCCGCCGGCATGGCCTTCGAGGGCGGCGAGCACCCGCTCCCCATCGCATGCGAAACCGAAGTAGGCCGCCGAGTCCAGCAGCCGGGCAATGTGGCGGTCGCGGAGAAAGTATCCGCCCTCCCGAGCGGAGGCGCCAGCACCGGCGTCGAGCCGCAGGGTCTCGAACAGATCGAACGGGGGCCGGCGTTCGATGAGAACCCGGGCCTTGATCCGGCACTCCTCGAACTCGGCGGCCGCCGAGGAGTAATGGGTGACCCCGCTGCCGACGCCGTACTCGGCCCGGGCGCGGGCGCGGTCGACGCAGACCGTCCTGATGGCGACGCTGAAGCAGGCTTCCATGGCCGCGACTCCCCGTCCGGAGGCCCCCGGTCCGCGGGTACCTCCTCCCGGGGAGAGGTACCCGATGCAACCGGTATAAATCCCGCGGGGCGAGGTCTCGAGCTCGGCGATCAGCTCCATGGTGCGGACCTTGGGGGCCCCGGTGACCGAACCGCTGGGGAACAGGGCGGAGAACAGTTCCCGCAAGGTCGTGCCCGGCTCGATCTCCGATTCGATTCGGGAGACGAGCTGATGAACGGTCTCATACCGCTCCACCTGCCACAGGTCCGGGACCGCGACCGAGCCGGCCGTGGAGACGCGCCCGAGATCGTTCCGCAGCAGGTCGACGATCATGACGTTCTCGGCCCGTTCCTTGGGGTCGGAGGCGAGCTCCCCGGCAAGGGCCCGGTCCTCCTCGAGCCAGCGGCCGCGCGGGCGGGTCCCCTTCATCGGCCGCGCCCGCAGCCGTCCCTCTCCCAGGGAGAAGAACAGCTCCGGAGAGGCGGACAGAATCGCGTGCGAACCGATGTCGATGAAGGCGCAGTAACCCGAGCCCTGGGCCGCGCAGATATCGCTGTGGAGAGCGAGAAGATCCCCGGCGACCGGGGCGCGCAGCCGGGTTGTGAAGTTGACCTGGTAGGTATCGCCGGCGACGATGCAGCGGTGGATCTCCGCAACCGCGGCGGCGTAGGCGGACCGCTCCATCGACGGCTCCCAGGAGCCGGCGGCACATGCGCCTGCCGGGGGGGAGGACGGCAGGTCACCGGCCGGCTCACGGCGTTCAGAGAACAGGCCGAACCAGAGCAGGGGCAGGGACCCGGGGGAGCGGGTGCGCATCGCCTCGTCGAGGGCGGGGGCGGCTTCGTAGGAAACGAACCCGGCGGCGTGAAGGCCCCCGGCAACCGCCCCTTCCACTTCTTCCAGAGCGGTGGCAACCTCGCCCTGGGAGCGGGCCTCGACCTCCCCGCAAAAACCGGAAAAGCGGGAAGCCCAGCCCCCCGCCCCGTCACGGGAATCGAACAGCACCGTCGGAAGGGGGGCCACTTCGGTCAGCCGCTGCCTCCCTTGACGCTCCAGATCGACCCGGTGGTGTAGGTGTTGCGCTCCGAGCAGAGGAAGGCGGCGACCTCGGCCACCTCTTCGGGATCGGAGTAGCGGCCCACCGGGGTTCCGGGGTTGGCGAGATGCTCCTCGGAAAACCGCGGAACGACCATCTCGGTCAGGGCGCGCCCCGGCTCCAGCCCGTTGACGAAGACACCCTGCCCGGGATAGGCGTTGCCGAGGGAGCGCACGAAGCAGAACAGGGCCGCTTTCGATACGCAGTACGGGACCTGGCGGGGCGACCCGTTGCGGGCGCCCGAGGTGATCGACAGGCAGCGTCCCCAGCCGCCCTCGAGCATGTGGGGGATGGCGGCCTGGTGCGCGTAGTATGCGCCGTAGAGGTTGATCTTCAGGACCTTGTCGAACTGGGCCGGGGACTGCTCGAGGAAATCGGCTTCCAGTCCCAGGATGCCGGCGCAGCAGACGAGGATGTCGAGGCGGCCGAAATGCCCGGCCGCCGCCTCGACGCAGGAGCGCACCGCCGGCTCGTCGGCGACGTCGGTGCGCACGAAAACCGCCTCCCGACCCCGACCGCGGACCGCCTCCACGGTCCCGGCCGCCTCCTCCTCGAGGATGTCGGCAATGACCAGGTCGCGGCCGTCGGCGGCCAGCCGCAGGGCGATGGCGCGGCCGATACCCCTGGCCCCCCCGGTCACGAGGGCGACGCGGCGCTCCTGGGGAGCGGCGAACCTGAGCTCTGCCACGGGGTTTCCGGTCTGCGGGTCCGAAAGGTTGGGATGTGAAAGGGCTGCGGAATCGGCCGGTGTCGAAGGCCGCTCATCGGGGTCCAGCCGGGCGATCGGTGGATACGGGTGGGGGCCCGGACCGCATTTGCCGCCGGCTGACAGGGACGATAATATAGCCGCCCTCCCCGCAGGCATTCAACCGCCCGCGGCCGACCCGTTTGGGGCCTTTCCAGACCGGAAATACGGTGGAGAAAAGATGAAAATCGATCGCCTCGAGTCCCTCTACATCGGCAGGAACTACCTGGTGAGAGTCCACACCGACACCGGGCTGACCGGCCTCGGGCAGACCGCGTGCTGGGGGTATCCGGAAGCGGTCGAACGGGTCGTCGACGCCTTCGGCCGCTACCTCGTCGGCCAGGACCCGCTGCGCATCGAGCACCACTGGCAGCACCTCTACCGCATGAGCCCGTTTCGCGGCAACGCCGTGGCCGGGGCTCTCAGCGCCATCGACATCGCCCTGTGGGACATCAAGGGAAAGCGTTTCGATGTCCCGGTCTGGGAGCTGCTCGGAGGGCGCTGCCGCGACAGGATCCGCCTCTGTCTGATGGCCGGAGGGCCGACACCGGAAGCGATGGCGGAGACCGCCCGCAGCGCCGTGGCGGAAGGGTTCACCGCCCTCAAGTTCGACCCGATTCTCTCGCTGCATCCCGACAGCGGCCTCGACCGCATCGTCGGCAACGCCGTGGCCCTGACAGGGGCGGCGCGCGAAGCCGGCGGCCCGGATCTCGATCTCGTCGTCGAGGTGCACCGCAAGCTGACCCCCCTCACCGCTCTGGCCGTGGCCGAGGCCCTGGCCCAGTTCAACCTCTACTTCCTCGAAGACCCGATCCAGATCGACAGCATCCAGTCGCAGGCGGAGATCGCCCGCCGCACCAGCGTGCCCATCGCCAACGGCGAGCGCCTGACCACGGTCTGGGAGTTCCGCGAGCTGCTCGAGGCGGGAGGACCCCAGTACGTGCGGCCGGACGTCGCCCTCGCCGGCGGGCTTACCCACTGCAGGAAGATCGCCGCCATCGCCGAGTCCTATCACTGCGCGGTGGTCACCCACAACTTCCTCGGGCCGCTGACGACCGCCGCCTCCCTCCACCTCGACGCCAGCATCCCCAACTTCGTCACCCAGGAGTACACCACGGGGGACGAGGACCCGAAGAACGCGATCTACCGCTGCGCCCACCGCCGCGAGGGGGGCTTCATACCTGTCCCGGAGGCTCCCGGTCTCGGGGTGGAACTCGACGAAAAGGCCGCAGCCGAATCCTTCTCTCCGATGAACACCGGAACCACCCCGATCTCCGAGGACGGCTCGGTCGCCTACGCGGTGTGACACCCGGTGATTCCATGAGCGACACCGCGCCCGCGCCGGGGCCGGAGAATTTCGATTTCGTCTGGAGTCCGGATCCGGAACTGGTCGCCGGCAGCAACCTCGCGGCCTTCATGGAGGACGCCGGCGCCGGCTCTCTCGAAGAGCTGCAGCGGCGCTCCACCGAAGACGTCGGCTGGTTCACCGAGCGGGTCATCGAGTTCCTCGACATCCGCTTCGCCAGGCCCTGGACGCAGATCCTCGACCTTTCCCGGGGAATGCCTTTTGCGCGCTGGTGTGTCGGCGGCGAGCTCAACATCGTCGAAAGCTGCCTCGACAAGTGGCTCGCCGACCCCGAAACGGCGCGGCGGACCGCCCTGGTCGCCGAGGACGAGGAGGGGGCCGCGGCGAGCCTCACCTACGGCGAGCTGGCGGACGAGGTCGGCCGCTGCGCCAACGCGCTGCGCTCCCTGGGCCTGGGCAAGGGGGACGTCGTCGGCCTGTACCTGCCGATGTCGGCCGAGATCGTCATCGCCCTGTTCGCCGCCGCCCGCATCGGGGCGATCCTGCTGCCGCTGTTCTCCGGCTTCGGAGCCGGGGCGGTCGCCGACCGCCTCAACGACGCCGGGGCCAGGGCCCTGATAACCGCCGACGGCACCCGCCGGCGGGGAAGGCCCGTGCCGCTGAAAGAGACCGCGGACGAGGCCCTGAGACATGCCCCCGGCGTCCGCCACGTGGTCGTCGTCCGCCACCTCTCCCTGCCCGGCGAGAGCGTCGAAATGGCCGGGGGGCGCGATCACTGGTGGCACGAGCTGCTCGCCGGCCGGCCGCAGGCATGCGCGCCGGAGCCGACCGCGGCCGAGGACGTGCTGATGCTCATCTACACCTCGGGAACCACCGGAAGGCCCAAGGGGGCGGTCCACACCCATTGCGGGTTCCCGATCAAGGCGGCGCAGGACATGTGCTTCGGAACCGACGTGCGGCCCGGGGATGTCGTTCACTGGGTGACGGACATGGGCTGGATGATGGGACCGTGGCTGGTCTTCGGGTCCGCCCTGCTGGGAGCGACCTGCGTCATCTACGACGGCGCCCCCGACTATCCCGGGCCCGACCGCCTCTGGAGGCTGGTGGAAACGCGGGGAATCGGGATTCTCGGGCTCTCACCCACTCTCGTGCGCAGCCTCATACCGCACGGGGAGGAGCCGGTGAAAAAGCGCGACCTCTCATCCCTGAGGCTCTTCGCCTCCACCGGGGAGCCGTGGAACCCCGCCCCCTGGAACTGGCTGTTCGAAGTCGCGGGGGAAAGCCGGCTGCCCATCGTCAACTACTCGGGGGGCACCGAGATCAGCGGCGGCATCCTCATGGGCAACCTGCTGCAGCCGTCCAAGCCGACCGCTTTTTCCGGCCCCTGTCCCGGCATGGCCGCCGACGTGGCCGGCGACGACGGCGAACCGCTCCGCGGCGAAGTCGGGGAGCTGGTGGTGCGCGCCCCCTGGATCGGCATGACCCGCGGCTTCTGGAACGACGAGGAGCGCTACCTGCAGACCTACTGGTCGCGCTGGCCGGACGTCTGGGTGCACGGCGACTGGGCCGCCGTCGACGGCGACGGGTCCTGGTACATCCTCGGCCGCTCCGACGACATCATTCTCGTCGCCGGCAAGCGCCTCGGCCCCGCCGAGTACGAGTCGGTCCTCGTCGACCACCCCGCGGTCGTCGAGGCCGGAGCCGTCGGGGTCCCCCACCCGGTCAAGGGAACCGACGTCGTCTGCTTCTGCGTTCCGGTGCCGGGAATCGCCGCTGACGCGGAGCTCAGACAGGAGCTGCTCGACGAGGTCGCCGCGGAGCTGGGCAAACCGATGCGGCCCGGGGATCTGCTGTTCGTGCCGGACCTCCCGAAGACCCGCAACGCCAAGGTGATGCGCCGCGTCATCCGCAGCGCCTGGCTCGGCGAGGATCCCGGGGACACCTCCAGCCTGGTGAACCCCGAAGCGATCGCCGCCATAGCGGGCGCCGCGGCCGGCAACGGCTGACCGGCCGCCTCTGCCTCTCTCTGCTGTCGAAACCCGAAAATCCGGTCAGAAAGCCGCAGGGGCGCGGCAGCGGTCGAGCATCCCGGCCCAAAGGGGCCACTGCCTGACCGCCGCGTGAAGCAGCAGGATCATCAGGATCTGCCAGGTCCAGGAGAGAATGCGGCCCCCTTCCGGGGGCTCCCCCGCCGCCCAGGGAACCCGGCCCCGTCCGGCGAAGGCGACACCGGCCCAGAGGAGCAGGGCGGCGATGCTCACCGCGGCGCCGATGCGGAAGCTGGCCGGCTCGAAACTGAAGACCACATTGCGGTCGCCGGGCCCTACCTCGACGGCGCGGAAGACGTGGTTGGCGGGAAGCAGCGGCCTCTCCTCCCCGTCGACGGACACCCGCCAACCCGGGTAGTGGCTGTCGCTCAGAACGAGAAATCCCGGCCGGACAGGCGCAACGGCGACCTCGACCCGGCGCGGCTGGTAGCGGGTGACGCGCGCCTCCCCGGCGGGAAACCGCCCGGACGGGAACTGTCCGGAAGTGGAAAGCCCTGCCTGGTCCGGCCGGGATTCCGGGGCCGTTTCCAGGACGACCTCGCGCTCCGGCCTGAACCGGTTCCCGCGCAGGTAGCGCAGGCGCTCCGCGGGCCTGGCAATCACCCTGGCGTCCCCGACCAGGAAGGCCCGAGGCAGGACGCGGCTGTTTTCGTACAGGAACAGCTTCTCCCCGTGCACCAGCCGCAATCCCTCCTGCCGGAGCGGGGAGTGGTTGACGACGAAGCGGACATTGGCGAGGGACAGGAACCCGGGATACCCCCTGGCGAACTCCCAGTGCCGGGACAGGTGCAGGGGACTCCATCCCGGCAGGGTGTTGGCCAGGCCGTAGAGCGAGCCGGTGTACATCCGCAGGGTCTCGGGGTAGGATCGGTAAGAGCCGAGGTCGTGAACCCACCCGTTGTGCCAGTCGAGTCCGCTGCCTCGTTCGGTCACGAAGCTGGCGACGCGGAAGCGCCCCGCATGCGGAAGACCGGCCTCCGCCGAATCCGGGGGGGCCGCGGCGAGGATGCGCTGCGCTGTCCGCGGCGGCTCGAGGTACGCCGCCGGTTCGATAACGCCGTTGAAGTCCCGGCCGAAATCGGCGAGGTCGACGAACAGCACCATGGGCACAACCCACCCCACCTGGCGCCGGCGCCGCCCGGGACCGGCCAGGAAACCGAGCGGCACCGCCGCGGCGAGAACGAGGCCGCAGCGCGTCAGGTCGGAGGAGAGGTCCTCCCGGTAGCGGCCGGCGGCAGCCGCCTCGGTGCCTGAGGAGGGACCTGCGAAGTCGAGGTTGACGCCCGCGGCGAGGGCGGCGGCGAGGGCGGCCGCCAGCAGCGAACCCAGCCACCATCTCCGGTGCCCGCCGCTGCAGAGCCGGTCGAGGCCGAGGCCGGCAAGCACCGCGGCGGCGAACGCCCACCAGAGCAGGAAGCGCGTCGGGATCCTGAAGAAGCTCAGCCCGGGCAGCTCGTAGAGGATCTCGTAGAGGACGGTGTACCTGCCCAGGGAGAGCAGCAGGGCGGCGGCGGCGAGGGCGGCGAAGAAAGGGGCGTGGCGGTTGCGGTTTCCGCGCAGGGCCAGGACCGCGAGCAACAGCGGCAGCACCCCGACGTAGGGACACAGCTGGATGAAGAAACCGGCATCCCTCCCCCAGTAGGAACCGGTTGCCGAGTTGCCGAAGAAGTCGGGCAGCAGCAGGCAGACGAGGCGCTCGGGGGGCAGCGACATACTGGCGAACTGCCTGTAGTCGAGGCCTTCGGAGCGCCCCGAAAGCTGCACCAGCTCCCAGGTCGGCACCAGCTGCACCGCGGCCATCCCGGCGCCGAGGGCGAAGGTTCCGGCGACCGCGGCGGCCCAGACCGCGGTCGGCGAAGCGGGTCCGCGGCCGTCTCCGGAGCTCCTCATCCCGAGACCCCGGTACAGGGCGTAGAGAAAGGCCGCCGCGGCGCTGTAGAGCGCTGCCTGGGGGTGGCCGGCCAGCAGTTGCAGGGCCAAGACCGCGGCGGCGAGACCCAGCCAGCGGCGGCTGCGCCGGCGCGCCGCGAGCTCGAAGGCGGCGAACAGGAAGGGCATCCAGGCCATGACGTCGACGAAGTTCTGCGACATGGCGCGAACCACGGCGTAACCGCTGAGGGCGAAGGTCAGTCCCCCGGTCAGCGCCCCCGCCCTGCCGGCGCCGATCAGACGCAGGTAGGCGAAGGTCCCCGCCCCCCCGAGCCAGAGGTGAAAGACCACGTTGCAGCTGATGCCCACCCAGGTGGAAAGCAGCAGCGCGGTCAGCAGATTGAACGGATACAGGACTCCCGCCTGGCCCTCGGCGAACAGGGGGAAGCCGCCATTGATTCCCGGGTGCCAGAGAGGCAGCTCGAGCTGCCTCAGCGCCTCGGAACAGAAATGGCGGAAGGGGTAGTTCTGGACCATGACGTCCTGGACGAAGAACGCCCCCTGAAGGGTCAACGCCTCCCGGAAATACAGGGCCACCGCGAGGGCGAGCAGCAGAATCGAGGCGGCGGATTTCGCCATCGGGTCTTCAGCGGCTGGAGCGGCGGAGGGGTTCGGGGGACACCGCTTTCACCGCAGCCAGGACTGTTCGTACAGGAACCCGGCGATGGTGTCGGCAGCCAGGGCGTGCCCGGCGGCGTTCCAGTGGCTGTCCCTGTGGAAGAGGGTTTCGGTGACCGCGGAGGCGAGGAACGCCGGCGACAGGTCGAGAAAGGGAATCCCGTGCCCGGCCGCGGCCCCGGCCAGCCGCCGGTTCGGTTTGTCTAGGGCGTACTCCTCCTCGAGCAGCCCGAACCGGAAGATCTTGTTCTGCCAGTCCTCCGGCTCGATCTGGACGATCGCCGGGACGTACACCACAAGCAGCCTGGCGCCGGCGCCGCGAACCCGGGTGTCGAGCTCGAGCAGCAGCCGCGCGGTGGTTCTCCAGGCTTTCTCGAACCGCTCCGCGTCCGCGCCGGTACCGTACAGGCCGAGATAGAAATCCCGCCGCTGGGCTGCGGGAACCTCCTGCGAGAAGGCCTTGTGAAGGAGGGCGGCGAGGTGCCAGTGCTCGAACGCGTACCTCGAGACGCGCCGGTCGAGGGGAAGCTGCGCGTCGAAGTCCCAGTAGCGGGTGCGCCGCACCGGTACCCCGGTCAGCCTCAGGCTGTTTCCCGGACCGAGGACGAATCGCGGCTTGAACCCCCTCTCGATGCCGATTCCACGGTCGAGGGCGTTGTTCCAGAGGTCGTTTCCGTAAAACAGCAGCAGGACGATATCGGGGGCGTAGGCGCGCCGGTGGCGCTCGAACAGCAGCAGCTGCTGATCGGTCCCGTACCCGGCCACCCCGAAGTTGAACACCTCCCCCGGGACTCCTCCCGAAGAGAGCCGCTCCTCGAGCTGTTCGCTGACCGCCTGACCGATCTCCACCCCCCAGCCTTCGGCAAACGAGTCCCCGAGGAGAACCAGGCGCTTCCCCCGCGCCTCAGAGGGGTCGGTCTCGCTGTCGCGGAGACCGCGCGAGTTGATCCGGTACTCGACGTCGAACTCGGGGCTCACCAGCCTCCCGAGGGCCCCGGGAACGTGGCGCCAGCCCAGCTCGCTGTCGAACTGCCAGGCACGCGGCCGGCGGTGCAGTTGCGGGACCGCCAGGGCGAGGATGGCCTCGGCGAGAAGCAGGCCGCAGAGCAGCCCGAAGAGGGAGAGCGCCCCGATTTTCACCCACCGTCGAACCGCGGATGAGTCTCCGCCGGTGGGGTGATTGTGCGCGGAATCCGGTGTGATCGCGGCCTCGACCGATGGCGTGAAGGTTGTCCGGAAGGGGGCGAAAACTAGGCGCTTCCCGCCCGGCCTGTCAACGTCTCCGCATTGCCGCGGACCATACCTATGTCTATATTGACGCTAAAGTTAGAGCGATTTCAGCGGCTGGGTTCCAACGCGTGTATTCCCCCCCTTCCCAATCTCGCCTTTCCCCCCGGACTACCAACTTGCCGTGAGCAGGATCCTGGTTACGGGAGGAGCCGGATTCATCGGCTCCCACACGGTCGACCTGCTCGTCGAACGCGGCTACCAGGTGCGCGTCCTCGACTGCCTCCAGCCCCGGGTCCATCCCGGGGGCTGGCCCGAATACCTTCCTGAGACAGTCGAGAAACTGCGCGGGGACGTCTGCGAAAGGGCCGATCTCGAGACGGCTCTCGAAGGGGTCGACGGGGTGTTCCACCTTGCCGCCTACCAGGACTACATGCCCGACTTCAGCACCTTCTACCGCGTCAACACGGTGAGCACGGCGCTGCTGTTCGAGATCATCGTCGCCAGGAAGCTGCCTGTCTCCAAGGTGGTGCTGGCATCGTCACAGGCGGTGTACGGCGAGGGAACCTATCACTGCGGCGAGCACGGCATCTTCTACCCGGGGGCGCGGACCGCGGAGGCCCTGGCTCGCGGCGACTGGGAGATCCACTGCTCCGAATGCGGGGCGCCCGCCACCCCGCGCCCGATCGAGGAAGCGGTGGTCAATCCGCATACGGCGTACGGGATCTCGAAGTACGCCCTCGAGATGACCGCCCTGAGCCTCGGCCGCAAGTACGGAATCCCGGTCGCAAACATGCGCTACTCCATCGTCCAGGGACCGCGCAACTCCTTCTTCAACGCCTATTCCGGCATCGCCCGCATCTTCACCCTGAGGCTGCTCAACGACCAGCCGCCGATCTGTTACGAGGACGGCAGGCAGCTGCGCGACTACGTGTACGTCGGCGACGTCGCCCGGGCCAACCTGCTCGCCTACGAGGACGGACGCGCCGACTTCCAGTCCTTCAACGTCGCCGGGCAGCGCGCCCACACCGTGGCGGAAGTGGCGGAGCTGCTGAGGAACATCTGCGGCAAGCAGATCGAACCGGTGGTGTCTGGGGAATACCGCTTCGGCGACACCCGCCACACCGCCTCGTCGGCGGCCAGGCTCTCCAGCCTGGGGTGGCGCGCCGAGAAATCTCTCGAGGAGATCCTCTCGGCGTACGTCGACTGGGTGCGGGCGCGCGCGACCGGAAGCGCCGACTACTACGCCGGCAGCTCGGAGGAAATGCGCCGTCGGGGAATCTTGCGCACGTCCCGCGGCTGACTTCTATTCGATTCGACCTGCACCTTCCATCGCCGGGCCGCCAGCTGGCGACGACCGGCACCGCCCTCGGATCTCGGGATTGATCACCACCAGGGCCCCCTTCCGCATCCCGCTGGGAGGAGGCGGCACCGACCTGCCTTCCTACTACCGCGAGCACGGCGGCTTCGTGCTCAGCGTCGGAATCGACAAGTACGTCTACATCCAGCTCAACAAGCTGCAGGTGGAGGGGTTCATCCGCGTCAAGTACTCGCGCACCGAAAGGGTCGACCGCCCCTCCGAAATCGAGCATCCCCTGCTGCGCGAGTCGCTGCTCCACACCGGCGCGGGGGGCGGCATCGAGATCAGCGCCATGGCCGATCTCCCGGGCCGCACCGGCATGGGATCCTCCGGGGCCTTCACCGTGGCCCTGCTCGAGGCGCTCTACGAGCACAAGCTCGAGCGCGTGCCGCGCCAGGAGCTGGCCGAACAGGCCCATCACGTCGAGGCGGTGCGCGCCGGGCAGCCGGCCGGCAAGCAGGACCACTATCTCGCCGCTTTCGGCGGAGTTACCCTTCTCGAAATCGATACCGAAGGGAAGGTTGCGGTCTCGACCCTCGAGCTCGATCTGCACACGCGGGAGGAGCTGCGCAACAGCATGCTTCTGTTCTACACCGGGATCGAGCGCGAGAGTTTCGACCTGCTCAAGCAGCAGGAGACCGACACCCGCAGGGGGAACGCGCAGGTCATCGACAGCCTTCACGAGGTCAAGCGGATCGGCCTCGAGATCCGGCGGGCCCTCGAGGGCGGCGAGCTCGACCGCTTCGGGGACCTCCTCCACAGCCACTGGGAGACGAAGAAGCTGCGTTCCGGCAACATGTCGAGCGGCGTCATCGACAGCTGGTACGATTCGGGGCGGCGCGCCGGAGCCCTGGGGGGAAAGCTGCTGGGAGCCGGCGGCGGCGGTTTCCTGATGTTCTACTGCCCGGCCGATCACCGGGCCGAGCTGCGCCGGAGGATGGAGGGCGAAGGGCTCAGGGAAATGCGCTTCCAGTTCGACAGGGACGGCGCCAAGGTTCTGATGAACGCCTGAGAACGGCGTCGGGAAAAGCGAAAATGGACAATCACGGCTACATCGAGGACTACCTCGGGACGATGGCCTCGGTAATCGACGACCTGCCGCGGCAGGAGATATCCGCGGCGATCGACCTTCTTTTCGAGGCCTGGCAGAACTCGGCGACGGTGTACATCGCCGGCAACGGGGGGTCCTCCTCGACCGCCTCGCACTTCGCCTGCGACCTCGCCAAGTGGACGGCGGCGGCGGGAAAGAAGCGGTTCCGGGTCATGGCTCTGACCGACAACATGCCGATCTACAGCGCCCTGATGAACGACGAGGGCCCGGCCTCGGTGTACGCCGAGCAGCTGGCGCCGTTCGTCTCCCCGGGGGACGTGCTCATCCTCATCAGCGTTCACGGCGGTTCCGGGGAAGGGAACGCCGGCGCCTGGTCGCAGAACCTGCTGCGCGCCCTGGGGCTGGCCAGGGAACGCGGGGCCCGCACCATAGGCCTCAGCGGCTTCGACGGCGGCGCCCTGAAACAGATGTCCGACGTCTGCATCGTCGTCCCCGTCGACTCGACGCCGCAGGTCGAATCCTTCCACCTGGCCATCGAGCACCTCATCTGCGACCGCTTGCGGGAGCGCATCTCGGAAGCCTGAAGGAAGCCATTCATGGAACTTTTCATCGATACCGCCGACATCGAAGAGGCCCGCCGGGCCGCCGCCCTCGGGGTGATCTCGGGGGTTACCACCAACCCCAAGCTCGCCGCCGCGGCCGAGCCGGGCAGCTTCGAGTCCCGGGTCCGCGAGATCCTCGCCTGCTGCCCGGGGCCGGTAAGCGTCGAGGTGGTGGCCGAGGAGGTCGGGGAGATGCTGGCCGAAGCGGCCGAGTACGCCTCCTGGGATGCGCGCATCGTCGTCAAGATCCCGATGTCCCTGGAGGGAGTCGAAGTCATCCACGAGCTCGAACGGGAGCGGGACATCCGCGTCAACGTCACCTGCATGATGAACTCGAGCCAGGCGCTGATGGCGATGATGGCCGGGGCGACCTACGTGAGTCTCTTCGTGGGCCGCATCAACGACCTCGGGGCCGATTCCGGCCACGCCATCGGCGAGACCGCCGAATTCATCGAACGGGGCGGATTCAAGGCCCGCATCATCGCCGGAAGCATGCGCCAGGTCGGGGATATTCCCCGCGCCTTCCTCGCCGGGGCCCACATAGTCACCACTCCGTTCAAGTTCCTGCCGGAAATGGTCCACCACCCCCGTACGGTCGAGACGATCCGGGAGTTCAAGGAGGCATGGGACCAGGCCCGACGCAAAGGCGGCCTGTCCTGACCTTTGCGGGGCAAACCCCGGCGCGGTTTCCATGAGCACCCTGACAATCGGCGATATCTCCGTCACCCATATCGACGGCGGACGCTTCCGCCTCGACGGGGGCGCCATGTTCGGGGTCGTGCCCCGGCCCGTCTGGGAGCCCCTCTGCCCCACCGACGACCGCAACCGGATCCCGATGGCCTGCAACTGCCTGCTGCTGCGCAGCGCCGGGGAGTACCTGCTGGTGGAAACCGGGTGCGGAGACCGCTTCAGCGAAAAGGAGCGGGACATCTTCGCCATCGGCCCGGGCCCCGGCCTCGTCGGCAACCTGAAGGCCGCAGGGGTGGAGAGCGACGAAATATCCCATGTCGTCCTGACCCACCTGCATTTCGACCACGCCGCGGGCAGCCTTGCCCCGGAAGAGGACGGCTCCATGCGCCCGGCGTTCGCCAATGCCGTGTACTGGGTCCAGAGAAGGGAGTTCGAGGACGCCGTGGCGGGCCGCAGCATCATGCGCACCAGCTACGCCGCCGCCGACCTGCAGCAGCTCGCCGACAGCGGCCGGCTGCGCTTCCTCGACGGCGACTCCGACATCACCGCGGGCGTCCGCACCCGCCTCACCGGGGGGCACACCGCGGCGCACCAGGCGGTCATCGTCGAAAACGCGGGCCGGACCCTGCTCTACCCCGGGGACCTTATCCCGACGCGCCACCACCTGTCCCCCTACTGGATCATGGCCTACGACATGTACCCCCACGACACCCTGCGCGAGAAGAAGCGCTGGATCGATGCCGCCTGCTCCGGGGGCTGGATCGTCGCCTGGGATCACGATCCCGAATCTCCCTGGAGTACCCTGAAACGGGATGGAAAGCGGGTAGTCCCGGAGGCCGCTTCCTGAGGGATGCGGGCGCATTGTGCCTGGCTGGTGCATGCCCTATACTTCCGCGCCACAGGCGACCGCAGTTCGCCGCCAATGCCATGTCTTTCGAAGTCATCGACCTGTCGGACAAGCACCGCCATCTGCTCAACAAGCTCAGCGAGCTGATTCCCGACCTCAACCCGGACGCGCCCGAATCCCTGCAGCGGATCTTCGGCCTCGGGTTGATCGCCCTGACCATGCAGATCACCAGCAAGGCGCGCGCACAGGACAAGGAAGACCTCGTCGAGGAGCTCGGCGAGCTCGCCAAGGAGATGGTCCAGGCCGAGCAATGGTAACCCCTTCCGGAGGCGAGCCGGCCGCCGCCTGAGCCAGCAACGGCGCCCCCGCGAAAGCAGCTTCCCCGCTTCAACCGAGACAAGCGCTTAACTCCCTCGCTTCGTTCCACCCAGCACCTCACCGGAAACCTCCCCGATGAAACTGCCGAAATGCTCGACCGAGCTGTTCCGCCTCGACGGCAGGACCGCTCTCGTCACCGGAGGCAGCAAGGGCCTCGGAGAGGTGATGGCCGCCGCCCTGTCCGGGGCTGGTGCCCAGGTCGCCGTCACCAGCCGCAACCTCGAGGAGCTGCAAACAGCCGCCCAGGCGATCGAAGCCCACACCGGCAACCCGGTGCTCGCCATCGAGGCGGACGCCCGCGACCGCGCCAAGGTCGACGCCTCGGTCGCGGCGGTGTGCGATCGTTTCGGAACCATCGACATCCTCGTCAACAACGCCGGCATCAACATACGCGCCCCGATCCTCGAGCTCGGCGACGAGCAGTGGCAGACCGTGCTCGACATCAACCTCAGCGGCCCCTTTTACTACTGCAGGGCCGCCGGAGCGGTGATGGTCGAACGCGGGTTCGGGCGCGTCATCAACCTCGGCTCCACCCTCTCCTCCATCTCGATAGCGGGCCGCACCCCGTACGCTTCCAGCAAGGGGGGGATCGTGCAGCTGACGCGCACCCTGGCGCTGGAATGGGCCCTTTCGGGGGTCACTGTCAACGCCATCTGTCCGGGGCCGTTTTCGACGCCGATAAACGATATCCTGCTCGAGGACGCGGAAGCCTCCCGCCAGATGAAGTCGAAGGTTCCGATGGAACGCTGGGGCGACCCCGAGGAGCTGGCCACCGCGGTGCTGTACTTCGCCTCCCCCGCTTCCAGTTTCACCACAGGTTCGACCCTGCTGGTCGACGGCGGATACGTCAGCTGGTAAACGGAACCCATGCCCACGGCGGAACCGATAGCGGAGAACCTGGCGTCCCCCCAGGGCCTGGCGTTCGACGCCGACGATCAGCTTTTCGTCGCCGAGTCGGGGGCCGGCCGCGTTTCGAGGATATCGGAAGGGGGAAGGCTGATTCCCTTCGCCGAAACGGGCGGGCGTCCGATGGGAATCGCCTTCGACGACTCGGGGGACCTCTTCGTGGCCGAGAGCGGCAGGCATCACCTGCTGCTGGTCTCCCCCGACGAGGCGGTGGAGGTGTACGCCAGCCAGTGCCACGGCCGCCGCTTCTCAGGGCCCCGGGACCTCTGCTTCACCCATGAAGGCGGAGTGCTTTTCTGCGACACCGGCCCCGGCCCCGACCGGGGGTCGCTTTTCCACTGCGACCTCAACGGCGAGGTGGAACAGCTGGCGGGAGACCTGGCCTCTCCTTCGGGGTTGGTACTGCTCGACGATGCCATGACCCTGTTCGTCGCTGAACAGGGGGCGGGAAGGATCCTCAGCTTCGAGCTGGAGGAGGACGGAAGCGCCGGCAACCGCGAGGTGTTCGTCGAACTGAGCGGAGGCAGTCCCGGCTCCCTGCTGCTCGATTCGCACGGCATGCTGCTGGTGGGCCAGGAAGGAGCCGGAATCTGTGTCGTCGATCCCGACGGGGCGGTCTCCGACAACCTGGAGATCCCAGGCGGAAACCCGGCCGGGATGACCTTCGGCGGCATCGACTTCGACCAGCTCTTCGTCAGCGAGGCCTCCGGCGCCGTCTACCGCCTGCAGCTCGACGAGCCCGGGCAACGGCCGTTTGCCGGACCCCGTTCGGTATAGGCTCGAACCAGACGTCGAGCCCTCCCTCTCTCCAGCACATCTCCCGAGTTCTCCGCGAGGGGATCGACGAGGGGATCCCAGTCCCTTTCAGCCTTGTCCCGCTCCCTCAGGAAGGATCCTTGCGGAAGGCGCGCCTGCAGGCGATGCCGAACAGCCGGGAGAACAGCCTCGGGGCATGCCGCCGCACCCTGATGGCCTGCGCCGACAAGGGATCGGTGACGGCCAGTCTGCTCCTGCGGCGGATGGCGGACGCAATCACCTCCGCGGTGCGGACGGCGCTCTTCGAAGGCAGCTGCTCGAAGCGCACCGCGGGGGTCCCGCTTACGGAGGCGAAACCCGACCGCACCAGGCCGGGCTCGACGGCAGTCACGTCGATGTTGTCGGCCGCAAGCTCGTGGCGAAGACTCTCGGCGAGGGCGGTGACGGCGAACTTGGTGCTCCCGTACACGGCGTGGCGCGGAGCCGGGAGTTCCCCGAGCACGCTGGAGACGAAAACGAGGTGCCCCGAACCCCGCGCCACCATTGCGGGAAGGAAGGCGCGGGTCATGTAGACCACCCCGGTCAGGTTGGTGCGGACAACGGCTGCGAGCTCGGCCGGGTCGGCCTGCGCCAGAGGCCCCCAGGCGCCGCGCCCCGCGTTGTTGACGAGTACGTCGACATGGCCGAACTCGGCCGCTACCCGTTCCTCCACCTCCTGCACCTCCTCCCAGCTTCCGACGTCGCAGATGCACTCGAGCGGCTGCGGTCCCCCGGCCTTCACAATCTCCCCGGCGAGACCGCGGAGCCGCTCCCCCCGCCTGGCGACGACAGCGAGGCGCGCTCCCTCCCGGGCGAGCTGAAGGGACAGGTGCCAGCCGATTCCCGAGCTCGCCCCGGTAACGACCATGCGGCTGTCGCGGAAAGAAGAACTCAAGCCTCATCTCCCCAAGACAGCGTTCGCCGGGGGCCTGACCCGACCCCCTGCCCCTTCTTTCCCGAAGGCGCGAAAGCCCTGGCTCCGGACTCCCATCCGACACTCGATTCAGCTCGCATTGTTCTCATATCGGGAAATTTCACTGCTTATTTTCCTGAATTTGGAAATAACCGAATAACCTGTTTCTAATCAGTAAGTTATCATATACTACACATATTGGAGAAGGCGATTTTATTCTCATTATTGGAAAATGTCCATCTCCGAAAGGATCCGGGGATTTTTTCTCAACCTATTGATTTTACTGGCCTTTTCTGCCATTGACAATGAACTGGCACAATCATTGCATCCCTACCATCCGCCACATGGAAGGCCGACGCGGCCTTCCCCACACCAAACCGAGGAGACCCACACATGGCGAAGTCGAAGATTCAGCCTCTCGCCGACCGCATCCTGGTCAAGCGACTCGATGACGAAGAGGAGCAGCAGGTCGGGGGGATCATCATCCCCGACACCGCGAAGGAAAAACCCCAGGAGGCCGAGGTCGTAGCCGCCGGGCCCGGCCGGCTCGAGGACGGCGAGCGCGTCGCCCCGGAAGTGAAGAAGGGGGACCGGGTGCTGATCGGGAAGTACTCCGGCACCGAGGTCAAGCTCGACGGCGAAGAGCACCTCATCCTTCGCGAAGAAGAAATCCTCGCGGTAATCTCGTAAGCGGAGAGAGTGGATATCAATGGCTGCCAAACAGATAGCATTCAAGGAAGAGGCCAGGGACAAGATCCTCTCCGGCGTCGAGCAGTTGAGCCAGGCCGTCAAGGTGACTCTCGGCCCGCGCGGGCGCAACGTCGTCCTCGCCAAGAGCTGGGGCTCTCCCACCGTTACCAAGGACGGAGTCACCGTCGCCAAGGAGATCGAGCTGCCGGACGCCTATGAGAACATGGGCGCCCAGATGGTCAAGGAGGTCGCTTCCAAGACCAGCGACGTCGCCGGCGACGGCACGACGACGGCCACCGTCCTCGCCGAATCGGTCTACGTGCAGGGCCTGCGGGCGGTGACCTCCGGGTTCAATCCCATGGAGATCAAACGCGGCATCGAGAAGGCGGTGTCCGCCGCGGTCGCCAGCCTCGACTCCCGGAGCCGGAAGGTCAAGGAGCACAACGAAGTATCCCAGGTCGGAACCATCTCCTCCAACGGCGACACCTTCATCGGCGAGCTGATCGCCGATGCCATGGACAAGGTCGGCAAGGACGGCACCATCACCGTCGAGGAGGCCAAGAGCACGGACACCACTCTCGACGTGGTCGAGGGGATGCAGTTCGACCGCGGCTACCTGTCCCCCTACTTCATCACCGACCAGGAGGCCATGGAGGCGATTCTCGAGGACTGCTACCTGCTGATCCACGAGAAGAAGCTGAGCAATCTCAAGGACCTGCTGCCGCTGCTGGAGAAGGTGTCCAAGGCGGGCAAGCCCCTGCTGGTCATCGCCGAGGACGTCGAGGGGGAGGCCCTGGCCACCCTCGTTGTCAACAAGATCCGCGGCACCCTTCAGGTGGCCGGCGTCAAGGCCCCCGGATACGGCGACCGCCGCAAGGCGATGCTGCAGGATATCGCCATCCTCACCGGCGGTACGGTGATCACCGAGGACCTCGGCATCTCGCTGGAGAGCGTGCAGCTCAGCGACCTCGGCGAGGCCAGGCGCGTCCACGTCGAGAAGGAGAACACCATCGTCATCGAGGGCTCCGGAAAGCCCGCCGACATCAAGGGCCGCACCGAGCAGATCCGCGCCCAGATCGAGGACACCACCTCGGACTACGACCGCGAGAAGCTGCAGGAGCGGCTCGCCAAGCTGGCCGGCGGGGTCGCGGTGATCCGCGTCGGCGCTCCGACGGAGGCGGAGATGAAGGAGAAGAAGGCGAGGGTCGAGGATGCCCTGCACGCGACGCGTGCCGCCGTCGAAGAGGGGATCGTCCCGGGTGGAGGGGTCGCCCTCGTGCGCGCCATCGACAAGCTCGACGAGGTCGAAGCGGACAGCGAGGACCAGGCGATGGGAGTCCGCATCGTTCGCCGCGCCCTCGAGGAACCCCTGCGGCAGATCGCCGGCAACTCCGGACAGGAAGGGGCCGTCGTCGTCGAGGAGGTTCGCGGCAGGAAGGGCAGCTACGGGTACAACGCTCACAGCGAGGAGTACGGCGACCTGATCCAGATGGGTGTGATCGACCCGACCAAGGTCGTCAAGACCGCGCTGAGCAACGCCGCGTCGATCGCCTCCCTGCTGCTGACCACCGAGGCACTGGTGGCCGAGGAGCCGGAGGAAGAGGCCCCTGCGGCCCCGGCGGGCGGCCACGGACACCCGCACTAGCGGCGGGCAGGCAGCGTTTCCCGGCAAAGGCGGGCGGGGGCTTTCGAGCTCCCGCCCGTTTCTCTTTCACTCAGCGCCCCGGATTACCGCGAGCTTGCGCAGCCTCGTAACGCCCCGGTGGCCGACCCGCACCAGGTACAGCCCGGAATCGACCGGTCTCCCGTAGGCGTTGCGGCCGTTCCAGCGCAATCCCCCGTCCCCGTCCTCTTCCGACTGCGTCCAGACCACCTCTCCGGAAATCGTCGCCACCGTGACCTCGGAGGCGACCGGCAGGCCGGCAACGGTGACCTCGCCGAGGGCGGGGTCGAAGGGATTGGGAAACACCGACACCTCCGAGAGTGAAGACGGGGACAGCTGGACCAGGACCGCACCCTCGACAGGGCGGCCGGTGCCGTCGGCGAGATCGACAAGGGCGACCTCGTAGCGCCGTCCCGCCGCCCGCAGGGGCGTCTCTTCCGACAACAGCAGGATGACCCGGCCGTCATCGAGGATCAGGTCCTCGACGCGCACGCGGCCTCCGTCGATCTCGAAGTGGCGGCGGGCGATCCCCGTCCTGTCCCCCGGCGCTCCCTGCGCATCCAGCACCACCGGCTCGCTGAAGTGCAGGACGAGGCGGGTCGGCGATTCGGGCTCGGCCCTCACAAGGCGTATCGCCGCAGCCCGGGGGGACAGGGCGAAAAGGAACCGGTCCGCATCGAGGGGGGTCCCCCTGCTGTTGCGAAGACCCCTGGTCACCAGGGCCAGCTCCCCCTCGGCCGGCAGAGCGGAGAAGGTGAGAAGCACCCGCCTGGCCCCTGCGTGCACCGCGGCGGATCCGGCAATGCCGAATCCCTCGACCCGGTAGCGGAAGTGCTCGCCGATCTCGCCGCCCATTTCCGTGTCGAACCGCACCGAAAGCTGATTTTCCGCCGCCCGCAGGACCGCTTCGATCCGGGGGTTCGGCTCCGGAGTGACCGTGACTTCCGGCGACCGGTGGCCGGGTTCTCCCGAGAGCGAATCCAGGGCGGCAACCGCGTATCTGTATGGACTGCCGGCCAGGACATCCCGGTCTTCGTAACCGGTTTCGCGCAGCGACTCCACCAGCACCGGCAGCTCCCCCTCGTTCCCGTCCGCGCGGAAAATGCGGTAGCTGCGCGCGCCCGCTGCGGCGGTCCAGGAGAGCAGGACCGACCCCTCTCCCCCGGCGTGCGCCGAGAAGCTGGCCGGGGCATCGAGACGAAGCCCCTGGTTGTCGGCAAAAGGCAGCGAATGCACCTGCAGGGCATCCTCCGAGTTGGCGACGAGATCGACGACCCCGTCGGCGTCGACGTCGGCGACCAGGGGCCGGTTCACCCTCGAGACCTCCATGTGCCAGACAGGCTCCAAGGCCCCGGCAGGATCCGCTCTCAGCAGGTAGAGGTCGGGCACCAGGGCGACGGCGATCTCCGGAACACCGTCGGCGTCGAAATCCCCGGAGCTGATTCCGTTGCCCGCGCTCGCTCCCCCGATGACCTCGAAGCTCCAGCGCGTTTCGTAGCGGTTGTCCCCGGCGGCTTCGAGAACTGCCAGCGTCCATATCGTCTCCCCAGGGTCGAACAGGTTCGCCGCCAGGCTGGCCACCGCGAACTCGAGCCGGCCGTCGGCGTCGGTGTCGAACGGCCCCCCCAGCACGCGGCTGTCTCCCGCTTCCAGGCGCTCGAGCCAGGTGTTGCGCCAGGTGTCGTCGGCGATGCTCTCGTAGATGAAGATGTCCCCGTCCTCGTCTCCGGCGAGCAGCTCGAGGCTGCCGTCGCCGTCGAGGTCACCGGCGACCTGGCGGTCCCCCAGCCCGTCCAGGCCTTCGGAGGGGTTCGGCAGGGTCCCGGTCCCCTCGAAGGAATCGCCGCCGCTGTTCTCGAAGACCCGGAACTGCTCGGAACGGCTGGAGCGCAGGAACATCTCCATGCGGCCGTCGCCGTCCCCGTCCCCCACCTCGCCCCCCCAGACCTCCGTGATCTCGAAGACCACCTCGGTCGGAAAGGATCCGTGCTCCGCGGTCTCGACCAGGCGCACCCGCTCGGCATCGACCGCCATGATCTCCCCCCTGCCGTCGCCGTCGAGGTCGTGGGCGTTCCACGGGATGAACGGCCTCGAGGAGAGGTGAACGGGGCGGGAACCGGAGGGAAGCTCGAAGAAGCCGGCGGGGTTGTACCCGGGGCCGCCGTACCCCATGGCGACGATCTCCGGGATTCCGTCGCCGTCGAAATCGGTCGGCTGCGGCAGCAGGTACCCGTCGGGGATCGTGCCGGATTGCCTGAGGGTCCAGCGGTGGATGCCGGTACCGCCGATGGCGATGTCCAGCCTTCCTGCGCTTTCCGCTGCGCCGGCGGCAGGCAGAACGATGGCCGTGTACTCTCCGGGTACGAGATCTGCCGGCAGGGGAACGGAGTGCTCGAGGCGATCCGAGCCCAGGGGGATCTGAAACACCGTGTCGCCCGATGCCGCCTCGAGCAGGGTCACAGTCCCCGCCTCGGGGGCGCTCGTTTCCCACCGCAGGATATCTGTCCACCCCGCTCCGTCCAGGGCGCGCGCCAGGCGCAGGTCCGACACCTCGGCCGCGGCGGGCCGGAGATCGAGCAGGATCCGCTGCGAATGCCTGTGCGCCCCCGCGACAGCAAGCAGCCGCAGCAGATACGGACCGGGAGGGAGATCCGCTGCCGGCCAGGTGGCCTCGAACCGATTGGCAGCCCCACTGGTTCTCCCGCTGAGAAGGAGCTCGCGGGACTCCGGAAAAGATCCGCGCCCCCAGGTGAGGTCGTACTCCACCCCTTCCCCCCAGACGCGGCCGCGCACGGTCACCTCCCCGGCGCGGACAACCCCGGAAGCCGGCTCGGTGAGGGCTACCGCGGCCGGATCGCCGATGCGGGCCGCGGCCATCTGGACCAGGCCCGCTCCCGACCAGCGGTCCCATCCCGGGGCGCCGACATCCGCGGCGCCGTTGGCCAGGGCGCCGCGCACCTGCCCGGCGGTGAGCTGCGGCTGTCGCGACCAGGCGACCGCGGCGACGCCCGAGACATGGGCTGTCGCCATCGACGTCCCGGAGCGCTGCGCGTACTCCCCGCCGGGCACAGGTCCGTGGACGAGGAACCCGGGGGCGGCGATGTCGACGCTGTACCCCCGGTTGGAGAAGGCGAGCGGCCTGCCCTCGTCGTCGGCGGCGGCCACGGCCACGACCTCCTCCATGCGGGCCGGGTAGAAGACCTCGTCGCTCCCCTCGTTGCCGACGGCGGCCACCACGAGGCAGCCGGCGGACTGCGCGTAACGGACGACGTCCCTGATTACGGGGGAAGAGACCGGATCTCCGAAGCTCATGTTGAGGATGTCGGCGCCGTGGTCGACGGCGTACACCGCGGCCGCGGCGATGTCGTCGTCCTCGAGGAAACCGGAGCCGGAGACCGTGAAACCGGCGCGCAGGGCCATCAGTCTCACCCCGGGCGCGACCCCGGCGACGCCGATGCCGTTGCCGGCCGCCGCGGCGACGATACCGGCCACGTGCGTTCCGTGCCCGGACTCGTCATCCGGGTCGGGGTCGCGGACCCGGAAATCCCCGTCCCCGGGCAGCCCCGGGGCGTCGGTGAAGTCCCAGCCGGTCACGTCGTCGACGTAGCCGTTGCCGTCGTCGTCCACCCCGGCCCGCCCGGCCGCCTCCTCCGGGTTGCGCCACAGCTGGGAGGCGAGGTCGGGGTGCTCCCGGTCGATGCCGGAATCGATGATGGCGACGACCACTCCGCCGCCGCTTGCCAGCGACTGGTCCCAGCCGATGGCGGCGAGGTTGTTCTGCTCGGCGAACAGCGGGTCGTCCGGAGGGGAGGCGAAGGTGCGGAGGTAGTTGGGTTGGGCGCGGGCCACCACGGGGCGGCCGCGCAGGTCCGAGGCGACCGCGGCCGGATCGGTACCGGCGCTGTAGCGCAACAGGCTCCAGGCAGCCATGCCGGAAGCGCCGGCGCTCGCCTTGGCAGCCGCACGCGTCCCTCGGGAAACGACGGGGGTCTCCTCGACCCAGCCGTACTCCGGGGGCAACCGGTCGAGAAGCGACGGCCATCCTGCGGCGATCTTGGCCGCGGTCCCCTGCGACCACCGGACCAGGACCTCCCCCGGCGCGTACGGGGGATTCTCCGCTGCCCCGGTTCCGGCGGAAAACAGCGCCGCGGCGCAGGCGATCGCCGCGCCTGCCCGGACTGCCGGGCTCAGTCCGCGATCAGGGATAGGAACTCGGACCTCGTCTGGCCGTTTTCCCGGAAGCTTCCCAGCATGCGGGAAGTCACCATCTCGGAGTTCTGCTTCTCCACGCCGCGCATCATCATGCACAGGTGGCGCGCCTGGATTACGACTCCCACTCCGAGGGGATTGAGCAGATCCATCAGGGAGTCGGCGATCTCCATGGTGAGGTTTTCCTGGATCTGCAGACGGCGGGCGAACACGTCGACGATGCGCGCCACCTTCGACAGCCCGATCACCCTGCCCCTTGGCAGATAGGCGACGTGGCACTTGCCGAAGAACGGCAGGATGTGGTGCTCGCACAGCGAGTACAGCTCGATGTTCTTGACCACCACCATTTCGTCGGAGCAGGAATCGTAGATGGCATCCCCGACCGCCTCGGCCGGGGAGGACCGGTACCCCTGGGTGAGGTACTCCATGGCCCTGGCGGCCCGTTCGGGGGTGTACGCCAGTCCTTCGCGGTCGGGGTTCTCCCCGATCTGTTCGATCAGCTTTCTGTAGGTGTTTTCCATTCCCCATTCACCATTGCGGCGGTCTCCGGAGTCCCGCGGCCCGGCGGCCGGAGCGACCCGGCGGACCCAGGAAAATGTACGTTTGAAGGCCCCCCCGCGCAGAGGTACCTTTCGTCGAACCCGTTGCATTTCAGCCCACCCACGACCGGGAGATCCGCATTCCCATGAGCGACCTGGCAGCCAGATCCTGCAAGCCGTGCGAAGCCGGCGTGCCCCCGATGACCGAGGCGGAAATCGAGACCCACCTCGCATCGGTCCCGGGCTGGACGGCGGCAGCCGGCTGCATACAGAAGAGGTTCCGTTTCAGGAACTACTCCGAAACCATTTCCTTCGTGAACGCCGTGGCCTGGGTCGCCAACAGGGAGAACCACCACCCCGACCTCGAGGTCGGGTACAGGGCCTGCAAGGTGAAGTACCGCACCCACGCGATCGACGGCCTCTCGGAGAACGACTTCATCTGCGCCGCCAAGGTCGACCGGCTGCTCGGCGCATGACCCTGTCTGTTGACAAAGGCTGCGGGCAGATGCTGATATCGGAGATCTTCCACACCCTCCAGGGGGAGGGCCGCTACACCGGGGCGCCCTGCATCTTCATCCGCACCTCGGGATGCAACCTGAGATGCTCCTGGTGCGACACCCCCTACACCTCCTGGAACCCCGAGGGCAGGCAGATGAGCGTGGCCGCGATCATGGAGGAGACCGCGGCCTGGAGCGCCGTTCCCCACGCGGTGATCACCGGCGGCGAGCCGCTGCTGCAGAAGGACCTCGCCCCCCTCGTGGATGCGCTGAGAGAACGCGGACACCACACCACCATCGAGACCGCGGGGACGGTCTTCCAGCCCGGGGTGCGGCCCGACTTGTTCAGCCTTTCCCCCAAGCTCGCCAACAGCACCCCCGACCCGGTCCACGCGGCCCAGCGGGCCCTTCACCTCCGCAACAACAGCTTCGAGCCGCTGCCGCGATTCCTCGAGTCGGGAATCGACCTCCAGTTCAAGTTCGTGCTCCAGGCTGCGGAGGATACGGCCGAGGTGGTGCGCCTCGTCGAGGAGCTGTCGATCCCGCGGCACCAGGTATTTCTCATGCCCGAGGGGGTCGAAGGGAAGCAGCTGAGAGAGCGCGGCCGCTGGGTGGCGGAAATCTGCAAGCAGGAAGGGTTCAGCTTCAGCGGCCGTCTGCACATCGACCTGTGGGGCAACACCCGGGGCACCTGACGGGACCGACCGGGTTCGGCAATCCCCGGTTGCGGAACCCCTGCAGAAGGCCGGGGCGATCCGGTTTACAGGGGTATTCCCCCTCCCTATCTTGCCGGCTCGTTCGCCACCCCGCCCGGACCGACGTCCCCGCGCGGGCCCACTCCCAACCTCCTGGAACGGAATGCCCGCAACCTACGGCGTGCTGCTGGTAAGCTTCAGCCGCCACAGTCACCAGGACTCCTTCGTCCCCCTGTACCGGAACCATCCGCGCGTGCGCATCGTCGCCGTCGCCGACGAACCCGACGTCGAGCCCCGCCTGCGGGAATTGAACCGCCAGCGGGCCCGGGAGATCGGCGTTCCCTGCATCGAGGGGGTGGACGACGCCCTGGCCATCGAAGGAGTCGACATCGTCAGCATCGGCCACGAGATCGAGCGCCGGGCCGACCTCGCGGTGCGCGCCGCGGGCGCGGGAAAGCACCTCTGGATCGACAAGTTCATGGGGGGCAGCCTCGAGGAGTGCGACGCCGTCGTCGACGCCGTTGCCCGTTCCGGGGTTCGCGCGATCGTGCCGAGCTACACCTACGGGACCCTGGTGAGCCGGTGCCGCGATCTGATCGACAACGGCGGGCTCGGGGAGCTGATGGCCGTCCACTCCGACATCCTTTTCTGCAAGGGCTGGCCCGAGCCGGATCTGTCCGTCCCCGGGGATTTCCTGCCCGCCGGGCGCTGGAAGTTCCCCGACATCAAGCGGGAGCTGCTGACGGTCGGCGCCTATTCCGTGGGACTCGTGCAGCGCTGCCTGGGGCCGGTCAGGGAGGTGCTCGCCCACGGCGGGGCTCATTTCTTCTCACAGCACGCCGCCCGCCGCGCCGAGGATTTCGCCACCATGACCCTGGTCGATGCGGAAGGCCGCCTGGCGACGCTGTGCGCCGGACGCGTCGGCGTGGCCACCCATGCCGGGGGAGGGCCGTTGCGCGCCTGGCTCGTCGGCAGCGAGCGCAGCGCCCTGGTCGACGCCAGGCGCCCGCTGCTCGAAACCACGCTCAGCCGGACCGTGACGGCAACGAACTACCACCCCCCGGCCGAAGATCCGATGCAGTGGCACACCCCCTCGCCGACCACGGCCTCGCCGCTGGTCGACGACGCCTGCCTCGGCAACGGGCTGGAAGATCTCGTGGCGGCGATCGACGAGGACCGGCAGCCGCTCTACTCCGCCGCCGAGGCGCGGGACCACATGGAAATCCTGCTCGCCGGGTACCGCTCCATCGTCGAGAACGGGCCGGTGCGCCTGCCGGAAAGGGATGGCTCGTGAGCGCCGTCTGCCTGGTCGCCGGAAGGGGCCAGCGGCCCCTCGTCGAGGAGCTTGCGGCGAGCCTGGAGATCGCCTCCGCCGCCGGTCCGGTGCGGCTCCCTGGGATCCCCTCGTTCGCTACGCTGGGCACCGCCCTGTCCGCCACTGAGGGCGACAGCAGAATCGCCTGTTTCCTGGCGCCCCGCCCGAACCTCGAGCGCGACGCAGGCGCCGCCCTCAGGGCCGGCTTTCACGTGCTCTGCCGCGGCATTCCGGCGACCTCTGCGGACCGTCTCGAGGAGCTCCGCAGTACTGCCCGCGAGTGCGGCGTTGCCTTGAGCTGGGCCGGGTCGTACGGGTTTGGCAGCGCACATGCGCGGCTGCTGAAAGCGAGCGGCGAAAACGACTTCGGCCGGCCGGTCTTCCTGCGCGCCGCGGTCGAGGCGGGAGGGGGAAGCATGACGGCGACCTGGTGGGCCCTGGCCGACGCCTGCTCCCAGGCGGCGGCGCTTGTTCGCTCCGGGCCGTCGCGCCTTCACGTCACCGCGGCCGCGGCTGGACGGGGGGTGCACGCGACCGCCACCGTCTCTTTCGCCAATCGCGCCACCGCCCAGCTCGCCGCGATCCGGGCCGGCGCTCCGGAAGGGGATTTCCTGTTTCTCGGAAGCGGGGGGATGTTGACCTACGCCGCCGGGTCCAACCGGGTCGTCGCCTTCGGACCGGGGGGCGAGGAAGTGCGTCAACCTCCCGGCCTGCGCCCCGAACCGGCCTGGCTCCAGGCCTTCTGCCGGGCGGTCGCCGAAGGTGACGCGGGAGGGCCTCCCGGGGAAGAAACAGCCCGGGACTTCGCCCTTCTCAGGTCGATGCGCAAAGCCCGGCGCTCGGGCGGAGTTGCGGAAGTCCCCTTGCGCTGAGCAACGCCGTCTACCTGGAAACGCTATCGGGGTCCGTTCGTCCTCGCAGGTCCCGCAACCGGGTCTCGGCCTGAGCCCTCGCCTTCGCCGCGGATTCGATCTTGACCTGCTCGTACCCGCGGATCGAGTCGGGAGCCTCGGCGATCTCCACCGCCCGGGTGCGGTCAGCGGCCGTGGTTCCGGGCCGCGACAACAGCTCCGCCACCTCCTGCACCAGGTTCCTGTACCAGGCCACCAGCTCGCGCTCGAGCTTCCGGCATGGAGTGCGGCCGAAGGGATCCCAGGGCGTGGTGCGCAGGCCGCGCAGGGCCCGCAGGCAGGAGAACAGCGGCCGGAACCAGGGGCCGGCGGCGACCTTGCCGACACGGAAGCGCCTCAAGGTGGGGGGATTCAGGTAATGGGAGATCCTCACCTCCCCGTCGAACATCCCTGCCAGCCGCTCCCGCGATTCCCGGTCGAGTGCCAGCCGCGCCACCTCGTACTCGTCCTTGTAGGCCATCAGTTTGTGCAGGTTGAGGATCACCGCCCGGGTCAGCGGCCGCGGCCCGTCGCCGCGGGTCCCGGTTTCGGCGGCGGCGACGGTTCGCACGAGGTCGACGTACTCCCTCGCGTATGACTCGTCCTGGTAGGAAATCAGATCGGCGATGCGGACGCTGAAGCGGGCGGCCAGTTCGGCCGGCAGGTCGAGCGACTGCAAGGCCTCGTCGTGGAGCGATCGCTGGCTGCCGCTGCCGAGCTTGCCGCGGTTTTCGCGAACGAGGTCGGCGCCGTCGGGAACGACCGGACCGACATGGGCCTGCAGCCGCGCCGGGTCCGCCACGGCCAGGCGGCCCCAGCGAAACGCCTGGACGTTGGCCTCGACGGCCTTGCCGTTGAGCGCAATGGCCGCCTCGATGGAGGCGGCTCTCAGGGGCAGGCGCCCTGCCTGGTACGCCGCTCCCAGCAGCAGCATGTTGGCGTACAGGCTGTCGCCGAACAGCTTCTCGGCGAGCCAGAAGGAGTCGATGTAGATGTTGTCCGGCTTGCGGCTGCACTGGTCGATCAGCCCCGCCAGGTAATCGGGATCGGGGAACTTCCCGCCGGGATTGCGGTTCATCTGCGCCGTCGGAATGCGCGTCGTGCTCACCAGGGCCACGGTGCGGTCCGCCGAGGCGAACCTGAGGTTCCCGGGCTCGGCGGCGCGCAGCAGGTCGAAGCCGAGATACAGATCGGAGGAACCGGGAAAAAGCCGGTTGAACACCGGCTGCCGGCGGCGGCTGAAGACGATCGGCGCTTCTACCGGACCCCCTTTCTGCGCCAGGCCGGTGTTGTTCGACAGGTACACGTTGAGCCCGTCGAGCATGCCGGCGTAGGCGACGAGGTGGGAGATCGTCACCACCCCGGTGCCGCCGCGGCCGACGGCGAAGATGGTGTAGTCCCCCGAGTCCAGGTCGGGATGGGACGGTGGTTCGGGCACGTCCCGCAGGGGCTCCGGCGTCGCCCGGCGCAGCCCCACCGAGCCGGAGCGCGGAGTCACCTTGACGAACGAGGGGCACTCCCCGTCGACGCAGAGGCCGTCCTGAACGCAGCTGGCCTGGCGGATCTGGGTCTTCTCGCCGAACTCCGTCTCGGTGCCGTAGAGCGCGGCGCAGCCCTCCGACTGCCGGTAACAGTCGCCGCACCCCTCGCACAGCCTCTCGTCGACGAGGATGTAGCTCTCCGGCTTCTCCCCCAGCCGGCGGCGGCGGCGTCCCTTCTCGGTGGCGCACTCCTTGTCGAGGATCAGCGCCGTGGTGCCGGCGACCCCCTTGAAACGGGCGAGGGCCTCGGCGTGCCGGTCGAGGCCGAACACGCGCACGTTCTCCCCCTTCAGGGAGCGGTAGCGCCGGGGCTCTTCGCTGACGATCCCCACCTCGCGCACCCCGAGCGAGAGCAGCTCTCCGGCTACCTCCGAAACGCTGCGCTGCCCCCCGGGGCGCTGTCCCCCGGTCAGGGCCACGGCGCCGTTGAACAGCAGCAGGAAGGTGATGTTGACCCCGCCCTGCACGCAGCTCTGGACCGCACCCCTGCCGCTGTGGAAGTAGCTGCCGTCGCCGAGGTACTGATAGCTGTGCCTGTTGCCGTTGAAGGGAGCGGTGCCGCTGTAGATCGAACCGCCCGCCCCCATGGTCGGGATGTAGAGCACCCCGTAGTCGTAGGCTTCCATCGCCCGGATCGAGCTGCAGCCGATGGCGCCCCCGGGCTTTTCCCCCTTGAGATCGCGAAAAGCGTTGTAGGGACATCCCCCGCAAGACATGGGGGCGACCTTCGGGACCTCGGGATAGCTTCGTCCGAGGATGTCCTCCAGGCGGCCGTACAAGGGAGATGCCGGGGCATGCGCAGAAGGAAGGAGACGCGGGCCCAGCAGCTGGGCGATCCGCTCCGGGTCAACCTCCCCCCAGGAGGGCACGAACGGTTTCCCCCCTTCGTCGTACTGGCCGTACACCTCCTCCACGCGCGAACCCCAGAGGGCGGACTTCACCCCTTCCTCGACGAAGGGTCCGGGCTCCTCGACGAGGTATACGGTCCGCAGGTCGAAGGTGCCGGCAAACTCGCGGATGATCTCCTGGTCGAGCGGGTAGGTAACCGACAGCTGCAGCACCGGCACCTCCACGCCGATGATCTCCAGGGCCTGTCTGACGTCGGGGAAGGACTTGCCGGTGGCGATGATGCCGGCCGCTTCCGGACCTGTGCCTTTTCCGGGGTGAATCCGGTTGAGCCGGTTGAGCCGGACGTACTCCTCGGCCAGGGGGAGCTTCTCCTCGACGAGCTCCTTCTGCATCGGCAGCGCCCCGAGGGCCATGACGATAGGGCTGAAGCGCTTCTCGAAGCCGGTCCGCGGCAGCTGGATGTCGGGGCGTGCATCCCGGAGACGAACCGTTCCCGCCCCGTCGCAGAGCGGGGTCGCGAGCTTGAGGGCGGTCACCACTCCCAGGAAACGGGACAGGTGGACGGCGTGCATGCCGAGGCTGAGGATTTCCCCGACGCTTGCCGGGTAGAAGACCGGGACCATGCTGCCGCGCAGCACCCAGTCGCTGCTCCCCGGTGAAACCGAGCTCTTTGACCGGTGATCCTCCCCGCACAGCAGGACCATCGATCCGCTGCCGCTGGTACCGGCGAGGTTGGCGAGCCAGACCTCGTCCGGGATCCACATGGCGCCGTGCGCCTTGCCGTACCAGAAGGCGTCGACGTCGGCCGAGGGGGCGTACTGGGTTCCGAGCATCGCCGAGGCCGCGGTCTTCTCGTTGATGCCGAACTGGTGCACGGTGCGGCCGCGGCGGTTCAGGACCTCGAGCTGGGAGGCGATTTCGAGGTCGAGTCCTCCAAGGGGGGATCCCTCGTACCCGGAGACATAGGTCTGGTTGACCGTGCCCGCCCCGGACCGCAGCTCGTCGCGGCGCTGCTTCTCCACCAGCAGGCGAACGATCGCCTCGATGCCTGTGAGGAAGACAGTGCCTTCCTCGAGCTCGTACTTGTCCTCGATCCTCGTGTTCGCGGGGATGATGCCGATCCTTTCGCTCGTTTCCAGTCAGTATATGGCCCCCTGTACGGAGCGGCAAGAAAGTGCGAACGGGCAGCACGGCGGGGGAGAGGAGGGCATGCAGCCTCCGGGGTTTGCCCGGCTCCCGAGAGGGCCGTTTATTTCTAAGTCATGGCTGAAACAGTAGATGAACTGACGATTCAGTACGAAGAAGACGGGAAGGTTCTGCGCAAGCAGCTCGACAAGGAGGTGCTGAGCAAGGGATCCTGGACGACGATCATGTTCCTCTACCAGGATCTCGACCGCAAATCCGGCGAGTACGGCCCCCACAAGGTGTCGATCAGGCGCTACCAGAAGCGCGACGGATCCTACCTTCCACGCAGCAAATTCGAGATCTCGAGCCCCCGGCAGGCCCTGGCGATCCGCGAAAAAATCGGGAACTGGTTCCCGGAGGATTAGGCCCTAGGCCTCGCTGCGCACCACGTTGACCGGCACCCGGTGCCAGCCGGTGCGGCCGTCGTAGAGATCTTCCCCCTTGTCCTCGGCCGGCTGCGCGTCCCCGGCGTTGTCGGTTGCCCGGGCCACTATCTCGTAGCGGCCCGAAGGGGGCAGCGGCCACTCGTAGCGCCAGGCAACCCAGACGTTTTCACGCGGGTGGTTGAGTATATGCGCCTCTTCCCAGGAAGCTCCGCCGTCCGTGCTCACCTCGACGATGTCGACCTTGCGCTCTCCCGCCATGGCGATTCCGTGTACGGAGAACACCGTGTCGGCGTCGCCGCGGATGGTCTGCAGTTGCACGGTAACGCCCCCGTTGTCGGGATCCTTGACGTCGTCCCACAGGGAGAGCGGGGAATCGATCCGCGAGTTGACGGTCGCGATGGCGTCGTCCGACCATTTGAACGGCTTTTTCTCCGGCTTGCTCTCCCAGTAGCCCAGGTAGACTTCGTCGATCAGCTCGATGCGCGTGATCCACTTCGGCATCTTCTGCCCGTAGTGACCCGGGTTTATCAGGCGCACCGGGAAGCCGTGCTTCGAGGGCAGCACCTCGCCGTTCATCTCCCATACCAGCAGACACTCCTCCCGCAGCGCACGCTCCAGCGGGATGGAGGTGGTGTACCCGTCGACGCTGTAGAATTTCGCGCGGATGGCGCCCTCCCCGATTCCCGCCATGTCGAGCAGGTTGCGGAACGGGGTTCCTCCCCATTCGGCGTTCCCCACCAGGGGCCCGCCGATCCAGTTGCCGATGCACTGCATCGTCATGGTCTGGCGGGCCATCGGCATGCCGGTGATGGCCTCGTACGCCAGCGACTCGATCGGGTTGTCGACGAGGCCGTCGACCCGCAGGCTCCAGTTGGCCGCGTCGATCCCGGGATCGTAGTTCTTGCCTTTGATCGACTGCAGGTAGAAACGGCTGTTCGGAGTGATCCGGGCTTCCGGCATCTCCTCCATCGGGGTTTCCGGCGGCATGTCCATGGGCGGAGCCGTGGGCATCTCCCGGAAGGTCACCTTGTTGCTGTCGCACCCCCACTGCGGGACCAGCGCCGAAATGGCGACGGCTCCGCTCGACATCAGGAAACGGCGCCGGCTCTGTTGCCTGTTCATTTCAATTCCCTCTCCCGGGTTTGAGTCAGTAGCTGCATGAAACGCCGATGCCGAGGGAAGCCCCGGCGCCGATGTTCTCGCCGGCGACCGTGCGTTCCGCCAGAACGTCGACCCAGAAGGGGCCCCGGACGTTCCAGGCGGCGTTGAGGCCTGCCTTGGTGAAATCCCCTTCCGACACCTGGACCGATGCCCCGACCACTCCGAGATCTTCGGTGTCCCCGCTCACCCGTGTGTCCTTGCCATCGATGTACGCCTTGACGAACACCCTGGGATGCGGGGTTGCCCCGACCTCGGCAAACCAGGGTACCTGGTTGGAGTACTCTCCCCCGCGAATGCGGTATCCCCCCTCCAGTCCGACGTAGAGCGGCAGCGGATACAGCGAGCGGGCGGCGAGGATGCGCACCTCGGCGTCGATCTTCCCGGTGCCGAACGGGGGATCGTAGTCGGCGTTGTACCCCGTGGGCAGCTTGAAAGTCAGCAGCGGAGAAAGGACGACCGGGCCCTCCGTCAGCTGGTATCTGGCGCCGATGTCGACGTCGCCGATTCCCGTCGTCTGCCGGTGAACGAGCCGGTTCTCCGACACGAGGACCCCGGCGTTCGCCTGGGCGATTGCGGTCAGGCGGCCCCCAAGCCCGTATTCGGCGTAGAGGAATCCCTGCGAGCCGGCGAAGGAGTCGCTCTCCTCCCCCATGGGCTGGCGGTTCCCCATGTCGTTGTAGACCTCGTCGGACGAGTAGGATATCCCGGAAAACTTGAGGTAGAGGCTTCCCTTTTCCTGGCTCCAGGCGCCGGCGAACAGCGGCGGCGCGGCAACGGTCAGCGCCAGGCAGGCCAGCGCCGCGGGCAAACCTCCGAAATCGCGAATGGAAGGCTTCTTCATCGCACGAATCATTCCTCCTTCCCAAAATCAATGCCGTCATTGCGGATGCGGTCGTAGAAGGCGATCAGCTTGCGGGACTCGAGCCCCCAGTTGTAGCGCTCCTCGACCAGAACCCGGCCCCTTTTCCCCTTGATCGCCGCGGCGGCCGGGTCCTCGAGCAGTCGCGAGATCTCCCGCGCGTGAGCGGCAGGATCGGACGGGTCGGCGATCGCCCCCCAGTCCCCCTCCTCGTAGAAGGCCCTGATCGAGGGCAGGTCGCTGGCGACCACCGGAATTCCACAGGCAAGGTACTCGAACAGCTTGGTGGGGACGAAGGGAGCGAGGTTCTTCACGGAAATCTGGCCGGGAATCAGCCCGATCCTGTGGCGCCGGATCACCTGTCCCAGACGGTTGTAGGGTACCAGCTCCTGCCTGCAGAGTATGCGGTCCTTCAGGCCGCAGGTTTCGAGGCGGCGCCGGAAGTTCGCCTCGTCCTGGCCGGTGTGGAAACGGCCGACGGCGCGCAGCCGGACCCCGGGATGCGTCTTTCCCAGCTCCTGCATGACATCGACGAGAAATTCGCTGCCGCGGTCGGGCGACAGCGAGCCGAGGTGGAGAAGCTCGCACTCTTCCTGTTGTCCGCTGCCATCGGGATGGCCGTTGGCTTCGAACCATTCGAGGCGCGGGAAGTTCCTTACCGCGGCGAACGGACGGTGGCCGAATCTGCTCCCCTGCTCTTCGACTACCCCGAGCACACCGCTGAGATGCCTTGCGAAGATGCGTTCGATGCGGTCGAGGGCGACGGAAAATGCGGGGCGCAGCATTCCGGGGACCCAGCGGCGAACGTACACCGTCTGGGGAAAATGCTCGTGGCAGTCGTAGATGACCTTGCTCCCGGTGAGGCGCAACAGCAACCCCAACGGAAGCAGCTCGGGATCGTGAAAGTGGTAGATGTCGGCCCGCATCGAAGCGGCCTTGCGAAACAGCGCTAGTGCGTTGACGAGGCGTCCGGAGACCCCGCGGCCCCGCGGAACGGTCACCACCCGCACTCCCCCGCGCACTCCTTCCATGTCGCCGGGTCCCGGGCCCGCCACGCAGACCTCGTACCCGGCCGCGGCCAGGCTGAAGGCCTCCTTGTAGTAGATGCGCTGATCGAGCGGACTGTGCACGTTGGTCAGCTGGCAGACCTTAGCAGCCCGTGGCACTCTCCATCATCCTTCCCGCGTACTCCGCTCCGCAGTTGAACAGCAGGTCGAGGGCGGTCATGTTGGCCTCGAAGCCCGGAAAGCACTGGGGATACTCCGGGTGCTCGAAATCGACGAACCGCAGCTCGACCCCGGCCTCGGCAAAGCAGGACTCCTCGAGGTAGCGGCGCGAGCCCCCGCCCCCGGCGAGGTAGACGTCGCAGCCGCAGGCGAGCGCCATGTCGACGAGCCGCTCGCTGCGTTCACGGCGCAGCTGCAGGCTCGAGCTCAACCGCGTCTCCACCTCGATCCCGAGCTGGCGGCGCAGGAAATCGCAGAGCGCGACGTTGACGTCGACCAGCAGGTCCCACCGTCTCTCCTCGAAGAAGCTCGCGAGGAACGGCGCGAAATCGTCGAAATGAAAGCTGCCGCGGTAGTTCCACTCCAGGGTCCTCCAGTGTTTCGACTGCCAGTTTTCCCCGCAGGTTTCCACCTGCCTGATCTGCTGGCCTCTTCTCCCCCTGGTCCGAACCGGGACCGTCAGCCACTGCCAGCCCGCGGCCGTGCGCACTCGAACCCGGTTCGTGTACCCGTGCTTGCTGAACGGGACGTCGTCGGCCAGCACCCAGACGTCTGACTGGGCAACCCTGTGAAAAAGGCCAAGCCATGGGAGGTAGTTCGGCTGGTGGGCGGTGAGAACGCGGTTTCCGCCCTTGCGAACCCCGCTGCCTGCAGGGCTCATGGCATGACCCACCGCAAGACGTCGAAGGCCTCGGCGTAGTCGACCGAGATCTGGACCCCGCGGCTCCTCGCCCAGCTCCAGATGAAGTCCTCCTCGCTGTAGGGGCGGGAATTCTGGGACCGGTAGCACTTCAGGGCCTCGACCTTGGTGGCGACGTGGCGGCGCTGGAGGGCGACGAAATGGCGGCAGTCGAAGCTGATGTTGTTCCAGGGAAGCTCGTAGGCCAGAACCGTTTCCATCTTGAAGGCGCGCAGCCCCTCCATGTACACGGTCTGGTGATCCTGGTGCAGGTCGTGGCTGCTCGGGAGAAAAACGGTCGAAGGCCTGAGGTCCCTCCGCAGGCGCACCAGCTCTTCGAGGATTTCCTGGCGGACGTGCGGGAGGTGGCGGACGCGGTACTTGTAGATCAGCAGGTTTTCGCCGGCGATCCCGAGGGCGCGCGTTCCTTCCCTCACCTCGGTCTCCAGAACGTCAGGTGGGAACTCCGCCGGCACCGACTCCTCGGCGGTCGAAAACGCCGCGTAGTAAACCTTGCGCCCCTCCTCGATCAGGCGGGTGATCGTGCCACCGCAACCGAATTCGCCGTCGTCGGTGTGCGGGGCGAGGACCAGGACGCGATTGTTATTCTCCGGCATGCATTTCCTCCCTGCCGGTGGGAATCCCGAAGACGCGGTAGACCGCCCCGGCGACGTCGTCGAGGTACCGCACCGCCGGACCCGAAATGGAAGATTCGCCGATCAACCTGGGGAGGTTGAGCATGATGCCGGTGAAGTGGCTGACGGCCAGAATGGGGTCGATCTCATCGATCTCCCCCCCGGCGACCGCCTCCTCGATCATGCCGGTCAGCATCCGCCCCTGCCGCCCTGCGACCTCCCGGATCTCCGGCGGAAAATCGTGATCCTTGAGCAGGACGTAGGCGAAAGCCTCGGGAAAGCGGTCGAAATACTCGTAGGTCACCTGTATCCAGGAGCGGAACTTGTGCGGTATCGGTCCGGGGCTTCGCACAATGGCCTGTTTCTGCTCCGCCATTTCCGCGACGATCTGGCAGTACGCGGCCTGGCACAGCTCCTCCTTGCTGGAGAAGTGCCTGTATATCGCCCCCTCCGTGACTCCCGCCTCGGCGGCGATAGCGCGGACAGTGGACCCGCTGACGCCGTGACGGGAGGCCTCCCGGATGGCGGCGGCGACGATTTCGTTCCTTCGGTTCGGTCTCATCGGTAAGTAAACGATGACTTACTGATTGGAACGCGCAAAAAAAACCCCGGGTTCCCCCGGATTCAAGCGAGCGCACGCACCACCGAGTCGCAGACCCGGTCCACGTCCTCGAGGCTCATGCCGCCGTGCAGGGGCAGGGTCAGGGTCCTGCCAAGGACATCCTCGGCCAGCGGACAGCGCGCCGGGAAATCCCCGGCCCGTCCGAGGTAGTAGGGCTCGAGGTGACAGGGGGGCCAGTAGATGCTTCCCGTGGCAATCCCCCGGGCCGAAAGCGACGCCGCCATGCGGTCCCGCTGCATTCCCGGGGGCAGGACAAGGGGAAGCTTGTAGTGGGAGTGAACCTGGTTTTCCGGGGTGGCGATCAGCCGGATGTCGCTTCGGCGGCCGAGCCGGTGCCGGTAGCGATCCGCCAGGCGGGCGCGCCCGGCGACGATTGCATCGAGCCGGCGCAGCTGGCTCAGGCCGAGGGCGGCGCTGAACTCGGGAAGGCGGTAGTTGCTGCCGAGCCGCACGATGCTGCGGCTGTCGGCGGCCTGCCCGTGGGACCGGAAGCTGCGGGCGAAGGCCGCCAGCCCGGGATCGTCCGTCGTCAGCATCCCCCCTTCCCCGCTGGTCATCACCTTGGAGGGATAGAAGCTGAAGGATGCCGCATCGGCAAGGGAGCCGGCGCAGCGGCCCCCGATCCGGGAGCCATGGGCATGGGCGGCGTCCTCGAGCAGAAAGAGGGAGTGGGCGCGGCACCACGCGGCCATGGCGTCGATGCCCGGCACGACGAGCCCGGCTACGTGAACGGCGATAACGCCCCGGGTGCGCGCGGTCAGCAGTCCTTCGATCTCGGCCCGGCCGCTGCAGAGCGTCGACGGGTCGAGGTCGGCGAATACCGGGGTTCCCCCGGCGAGAATCACGGCGTTGGGGGTGGCGGCGAAGGTGTTGGTCGGCACGATCACTTCGCCCCCCTCGACGCCGAAATGCCGCATGGCGGTCTCGAGGGGTGCCGTACCGGAGCTCATGCCGACGGCGTGGGAGACCCCCACGTACTCGGAAAACTCCCGTTCGAAGCGGTCGAGGAACTCCCCTTGTGTGAGCCGGCCGCTGCGGAGGATCTCGCCGAAATCCTCGAGGAGGCCGTCGATGTCGGCGGGCGGCAGGCTGGGGCCGCCCTTGTCGATCCGGTCAGTCAAATGCGCCTCGATTGCTTGCGTTGCAAACCCCTCCGGGCGGTTACGCCAGGGGCATGGAGACGGTGCCCGGACCCCGGATTCCGGTGGTCTTCAAACCGGGAAACTGCTTTGACAGGCTCCAAACGACCTCCATATAATCTCTTGGAACAGACCGCGTCACGGCGCTCCATTTCAAGACCGGATGTCCGGAAATGACCAACCCGCCCCAGCGCAACCCGACGAGAACGGTGCGGATCGGCAGCACGACGATCGGCAAGGGCCATCCGATCGCCGTTCAGAGCATGGCGGCGACGAGGACCCAGGATGTCGAGGCTACTGCCAGGCAGGTCCGTCTGCTCGAGGAGGCCGGCGCCGACATCATTCGAGTCGCCATCGACAGCCGCAAAGACGCCGAGGCCCTGACCCGCATCGCGGGTGAGACCGACACTCCCCTTTCCGTCGACCTGCAGGAAAACTACCGCCTGGCGACCGCCGTCGCCCCCCACCTGCAGAAAATCCGCTACAACCCCGGCCACCTGTATCACCACGAAACCGCGCGGCCGGTGCGGGACAAGGTCGCCTTCCTCGCCGACACCGCCGCGGCGAACGACTGCGCCATTCGAGTGGGGGTAAACTGCGGTTCCGTCGACCCGGATCAGGTCGCCCGCTTCGATCCGGAGGATTCGATCTCGCCGATGCTCGCCTCCGCCTTCGAGCACTGCGAGATGCTCGACGGCCTCGGCTTCACCCGCTACTGCGTGTCGCTGAAGGATTCCGACCCCAACAAGGTCATCGAAGCCAACAAGCGGTTCGCCGCGCAGCGCCCCGACGTGCCCCTTCACCTCGGCGTCACCGAGGCCGGCATGCCCCCGGACGGCGTCATCAAGACCCGCGTTGCTTTCGAGCAGCTGATCTCCCAGGGCATAGGGGACACGATCCGCGTTTCCCTGACGCTGCCGTTCGACGACAAGGGGGAGGAGGTCCGCGTCGGCAGACAGATTCTCGACGACATCGCCAACGGCCGCTTCCGGTCCGTTCCGGAATACAGGCCCGAAGGGCTGAACATCATCTCCTGCCCTTCCTGCTCCCGCGTCGAAAACAACGCCTTCGTCGATCTCGCCCTCAAGGTCCGGGAGGTCACGGCCTACGCCGCGAGCCACTCCATCACCATTGCCGTGATGGGGTGCCGCGTAAACGGACCCGGAGAGACCGACGACGCCGATCTCGGGCTCTGGTGCGCCCCGACCTTCGTGAATCTCAAGCGGGGCCCGGAACTGATCGGACGCTTCTCCTACGACGAAGTTCTCGACCGCCTCACCGCCGAGGTCGACAGGCTGATCGAGTCGGAAGCCTGACACCGCCCGCCTCCCCGTTCACCCCGGGCTGACCCTGCAACTCCTTTTGGGGGGAAGTCTGCGCACCGGGCGGTCTTCCAGGCTGTGGAGCGCTTGCCGGAACCCCCCCTGCCGGTCACCTTGTCCCCCTTCACCGGACCGGCCCGGCATGAGAAGCATTCTGCGGCCGGGGGCGATTTCCGCCGCGGTGGATGAGAACCCGGAAAGGAGCGATTGTGAAATCAGGTGAAGTCAGACTCTGGAAGCTGACGCGCAAGCAGGTGCGCGAGCGTCTCGCCGCCGGCGAACTGAAGGGAGCCCTGCTGCCGACGGGAAGCACCGAGCAGCACAACGAGCACCTCGCCATGGAGCACGACACCGCCAGCGCCACGTACGTCGCCCACCAGGCCGCCCTGGCCCTGTACCCGTCGGTTGTCGTGGCGACGCCGATCCCCGTCGGCATTTCCGAGCACTGGATGGAGTGGAAGGGCACCTTGAGCCTGCGCCGCGAGACTTTCGCAGCGGTCGCCTTCGACATCTGCGAGAGCCTGCAGCGCCACGGCATCGAGCACATCCTGATCGTCAACGGACACGCCGGAAACGGCCCCCTTCGAGAGCACATGGAGGAGTTCCGCCGGAAGCTGGGCATCGACGTCGAGTTCTGCTCCTACTGGGAGTCGTATCCGCAGGAGTTCGTCGCCGAGCACCTCGAGTCGGGGGACTGCCCCGCCCACGCCGCCGAGTTCGAGACCTCGATGGCAATGGCGGCGTTCCCCGAAAACGTGCACTGGGAGGACGTCGACTACGACCGGGAAAAGTTCGACATCCAGGCCGACAACTACCGCGAAAAGGACCCGATATACTACCGGGCCGCCCGCGACCTGGCGACCCCCCACAAGGGCCGGGTGGTCTCCGACTACGCCATCGAATGGGTGGCGGACAGAATGAAGTCGATCTGCTCCTGAAAGCTTCCAGAAAGAGAAAGGCTGAAGATCCGCGATGAAAGAGTCCCCCATACGCGAGGCCCTGGCCGCCGGCAGACCGTCGGTCGGATCCTGGCTCAACCTGGCCTCCCCCCTGGCCGCCGAAGTCATGGCCGCTGCCGGGTACCCGTGGTTGTGCGTCGACGCCGAGCACGGCCCCTTCGACCTCGATTCCATCACCCGGACCTTCCGGGCCATCGAGGCCCGCGGAGCGGTGCCGCTGGCGCGGGCATGGGATCACGAGCCGGCCACCGCCGGGCGCCTTCTCGATGCCGGGGCCCTGGGCATCGTCTTCCCCCACGTCAGCACCCCGGAGCAGGCGGAACGGCTCGCCTCTTCGGTGCGCTACCCGCCGCGCGGTCTGCGCTCCTCCGGCACGGGCCGCTGCGTCACCATGTCTCCCGATTACCGGGACCGCTGCGACGACGTCATCCTCTGCATTCCCCAGATCGAGGACATGGAGGGGATCGGGAACAGCGAGGCGATCGCCGCGGTCGAGGGGGTCGACATCGGCTTCCTCGGCCCCGGGGATCTCGCCCTGTCCATGGGGGTCGAGGCCGGCCACCCCGATCACGAAGCGGCCCTGCAGTCGTTCCGCCAGGGCTGCGAACGCGCCGGCAAGCCGTGCGGGATCCCGGTGAAAAGCGGGGACGAGGCGCGGCGCAGGACCGCGGAGGGATTCCTTTTCATCGACCTCAACAGCGACTTCAGGCTGCTCGAAGGGGCGGCGCGGGCGGCCTACGCGGAGGCGGTCGCTCCTTGAGCCCTTCCCCCTCTTTCCTCAGGGTTCCCGGATCCCGGCCTCGGCGACCCCGGGTCGACTGGTGAAGATCACCGGACTCGATGTAACTCCGATCGAGCGCCGCGGCCTGCTGCTCCAGATGCGGACCGACGAGGGCCTGGTTGGACTGGGCTCGCCGATGAACTACGAGCACGGCCGCACGGTCTCACGGGCCGTCGCCGATATGGCTGATTACCTGGTCGGCAGGGACCCGCGCCAGGTGGAGGACCACTGGCAGGCGCTGTTCCGCTCCAGCTACAGCCGCCAGATGCCGATCCTGCTCTCCGCCCTCAGCGGCGTCGAGATGGCCTGTCTCGACATTCTGGGGAAATCGCTCGACGTTCCGGTATGGAGGCTCCTGGGCGGCAGCTGCCGCGACCGCATCAGGGTCTACGCCGCCGCAGGCGGAACAACCCCGGAGGAGTTCGCGGCCAGCGCCCGGGACGCGGTCGGCCGGGGATTCACCGCCGTCAAGCTGACTCCCTTCCCCGATCCGGTCCGTTACATCGACACCCCGGCTGCGATCGCCGCTGCGGTGAGCCGCGTCGCCGCGGTGCGCGAGGCGGTCGGCAGCGAGGTCGACGTGGCCGTCGACTTCCACCGCGCCGTGAGCCCGGCGATGGCCCGGCTCCTGCTGCGCGAGCTCGAGCCGCTCTTCCCGATGTTCGTCGAGGAGCCCACCCATCCCGAGAACGTCGACGCCCTGCTGGAGATAACGCGGTCGACGACCATCCCGATCGCCACCGGGGAGCGCAACACGACCCGGTGGGGTTTTCGCGAGATCTGTGAAAAGAAGGCCGCCGCGGTGCTGCAGCCGGACATCCGCCACTGCGGCGGCATCCTCGAGATGAGGAGGATCGCCGCCTGCGCCGAGGTCCACTACATCGCCATGGCCCCCCACTCGGCTGCCGACGCCGTCGGAGTGGCCGCCTCCATTCAGGCCGCCGCGGCGATCCCCAACCTGCTGATCCACGAGTTCGGGGGCGGCGCCGGGGAAGGCCTGTTCAAGACCCCCCTCGTTTTCAACCGGGGTTACGTCGAGCTGCCGCAGGGGCCCGGACTCGGGATCGAGATCGACCCGGACGGGTTGGAGCGGCACAGGCTGCGGGAATGGCGGCTGCGCCCGGCGCGGCGGGATCCCGGGGACGGCTCGGTGAGCGACATCTGATCCGGGGCGGGATGGCGGTGCCTTTGCGCGCAATCCCGGATGCATCCGGCCGCTGACTCGCGCGCCGTTGCTACACCCGGGTGCCGTCGGGAATGACCGCGTCCTTGGGCACCACGACGATGCCGTCGCGGATGCAGTACCCCTCCCCGTCGGCGTGGTCGACGTTGCCCTCGTTGGCGATGATCACCTTTTCCCCGATGCGGGCGTTCTTGTCGACGATGGCGCGGTGTATCACGGTCCCGGCGCCGATGCCGACGGCCGGCAGACCGAGCGACAGGCGCCGCTCGTGGTCCCGCGGGGACTCGTAGTAGTCGGCCCCCATCAGAACGGTGTTGTACAGCCGGGACTCCTCGGCGATGATGCTTCTGACCCCGATGACGGAGCGCTCGATCTCCGCCTCGCTGATGCGGCAGCCCTCGGCGACGATGCTGCGGTCGATGCGGCAGTTCTCCACCCGGGTGCCGGCCAGGTAGCGCTGGTGTGTGTAGACCGGCGCGTCCGGCCGGTAGAACTCGAAAGCAGGCTCGCGGTCCGTCAGCATCATGTTGGCATCGTAGAAGGAGCGGATGCTGCCGATGTCCTGCCAGTACCCTTCGAACCTGTGGGCGAAAACCGCGACCTTGTCGATGGCCCCGGGTATGATGTCCCTGCCGAAGTCGTCCTCGTCGCTTGCTACCAGCATGCTGGTCAGCACCGAACACTCGAACAGGTAGACTCCCATCGAGGCGAGGAACATCTCCTCACCCTCGCGGCCGCCGTCCGGGAGCCTGAGCTCGTCGAGAACCGCCTCGGACTGCGGCTTTTCCACGAAGTCGACGACGCGCCCGTCTCCGTCGACCTTCAGGATTCCCAGCTCCGGGGCCGCGTAGCGGGGAACCGGCTTGACGGCGATGGTCACGTCGGACCGCCGCTGCCTGTGCTGCTCGACGAAGGGGCGGTAATCCATGCGGTAGAGGTGGTCCCCCGAGAGAATCAGGCACTCGGTCGCCTTGTGCGACAGTACGCGGTGCATCTGCCGGCGCACCGCGTCCGCGGTCCCCTGGTACCAGCCGGCGTTTTCCATGGTCTGCTCGGCCGCCAGGATTTCGACGAATCCGTCGGAAAAGCTGTCGAAGCGGTAGGTGGCGCTGATGTGGCGGTGGAGGGAGGCGGAGTTGAACTGGGTGAGGACGAAGATGCGGTCGACGCCGGAATGCAGGCAGTTGCTGATCGGGATGTCGATCAACCGGTACTTGCCTCCGATCGGCACGGCGGGCTTCGAGCGGAACTTTGTGAGGGGAAACAGGCGGGTTCCGCGGCCCCCGCCCAGGACGATGCTTACGACCCTGTTCAAAAAATTACCCCGTGGTGATGCCGCACCTGGAAAGCTGCTGCGGCACAGGGGGAAATTCATCCCGTCTCCAAGGGATCGCAAACCGGGTCGGGGCGCTGATCCGGATCCCGGCCTCCAACCAGACAGGTCGGCGCACGATAATTGTTCGCACTGCGCGCCCAGCTCTGGAGGCAGCGCCAGGGATGGTATTCCGCGGGTGGGTGTCAGGTTCGGCGGCCGAAGCCGGTATCAATTCCACGACTGCAGAACCGCTGCGGCTATGGCGAAGTAGATAGCCAGCGACAGGATGTCGTTGAGGGTGGTTATGAGCGGTCCGGATGAAACAGCCGGGTCGATTCCGAGTCCCCGGAAAACCAGGGGCACCACCGCCCCCAGGAGCGCCGACAGGGTGATCGCCGCTGCCATTGCTGTGCCGACGCAGGCTGCGACGATTCCCGCCTCCGACCACATTCCGGCAACCCCTCCCACCAGCAGCCCGAAGAACAGCCCCATGCCGACGGCGGTGCGCAGCTCCCGCCACACCACCAGCAGCAGGTTGCGCTGCGGGAAGTCGCCGGTCGCCAGGCTGCGTACGGTGACGGTGGATGTCTGAATCCCCGAGTTCCCCCCCATCGCCATGATCGCCGGCACGAACAGGATCAGCGCCCCGATGCGGGACAGCAGGTCCTCGAAGCGATCGATTACCGCCCCGCACGCCAGGGTGCCGGCCAGGCAGAGCAGCAGCCAGGGGAGCCGGCGCCGCATGACGGCGAGGGTCGAGCGCTCCCCTATCTCCTCGGAGCTCATCGCCGCCATCTCGTAGATGTCCTCGGTCGCTTCTTCGCGGATCACGTCGACGATGTCGTCGACGGTGACCTGCCCGACCAGCTCCCCCCCCTCTTCGACCACCGGCACCGCCAGCAGGTCGTACTCGGCGAAGATGCGGGCGATCTCCTCCTGATCGACATCGACCAGCACCGATATCGGATCGGGCTCGACGAGATCGGAAATGAGGGTCTCCGGCTCGGCCAGAAGCATCCGCCTCAGGGACAAGGTGCCGGTCAGGCGGCCGTCATCGTCGACGACGAACAGCGACAGGATCTCCTCGTCCCCCGCCCATTCGCGCAGGTAGTGAACGGCGTCGGAGACGGTGATGGAGTCGCGGACGGCGACCAGGCGCGAGGTCATGATGCCCCCGCCGGACTCTTCCGCGTGGGCCAGCAGCTTTTCGATCTCGACGGCAAGCTCCGCTTCCATCTGCCCGAGCACCCGGCCGCCCAGGTCGGTGGGCAGCTCCGCCAGCAGGTCGGCGGCGTCGTCGGGAGCCATCTGCGACAGGATGGCGGTCAGCATCCCCTCGTTCATTGCCCCTGTTGCGACGAGGGCCGTCGCCGTGTCCGCCGCGGCCAGGGTCCGGGCCGCCAGGCCGGGGCTCAGCAGACCGAGGATTCGGGTCCCCTCCTCCTCCTTGAGGCGGCGTACCAGGTCGGCGAGATCCGCGGCGTGGTGGCTGTTGAGCACCAGCCGCAGGGTCGCTTCGTCTCCGGTTCGCAGCAGCTCCGAGCAGGTTTCCAGAATGGTCTGCCGCTGTTCCAGAAGGCTTCCCGGCTCCAGCCTCTCTTTCCGCGGCGTCTGTTCCGGGGAGGTTGATCGCGACATGGCTCTGCTCCTCTCTTCCTCGGTATGGACCGGGTTCGCCGGTCTCAACGAAGGTAGGAAGAGCCCGTAACATCTGTGTGACACCTTCACCCGGTCCAGCGCCGCGGTACTCATTGAAAGGGGCGCTTGCTGGGAAAAAAGGCGATCCGTAGACTCACCTGCCCTACAGAGGAGCCAAGCGATGTCAGGAAAACTGGAAGGCAGAACAGCGCTCGTGACCGGAGGCGGTCGCGGCATCGGCGAGGCGATCTGCCGGCGCTTCGCCGAAGAAGGGGCGCGCGTTGCGGTCGCCGATATCGACGCGGACACAGCGGCGGCGACCGGCGCCGATCTGCCGGTTCCCGGCTTGCCGGTCCGGATGGACGTCTCCTCGACCCGGGACGTGCGCGAAGGAGTCGGCCGCGTCGCCGCGGAGTTCGGCCGCCTCGACATCCTCGTCAACAACGCCGGATACCTGGTGCACACCAAGGTCCACGACTGCACCGAGGAGGAGTGGGACAAGCAGATCGACATCAACCTGAAAGGGATGTTCTTCTGCTCGCAGGCGGCGCTGAACGTAATGGTGCCGCGCCGCCGGGGGGTGATCCTCAGCATGAGCTCGCTGGCGGCGAAGAACGGGGGGCTCGCGGCCAGCGCTCCCTACGCGGCGGCCAAGGGGGCGATCTTCACGCTGACCATCACCCTGGCGCGCTACGCCGCCCCCCACGGAATCCGCGTCAACGCCATGGCCCCGGGAGTCATCGATACCCCGATGACGCGCGGCCTCTCCCCCGACCACGCCGACCTCGCCAGGACCATCCCGCTCGGGGAGAAAGGGCAGCCCGAGGACGTCGCCGCGTGCGCCCTGTTCCTCGCCTCCGACGACGCCCGCCACATCACCGGTGAAACCGTCGACGTCAACGGCGGGCTCTTCATGGATTGATTCCGGGGGACCGCCGGAGCGGCGGTCTCCCTGGCGACCGGCTTGCTGCCGGAGGACTGGCCAGCGTCCTGCCGGGTCCCTCAGGCCGGGGCCCTGCCGGCGGCGAGCTCGGTCAGCAGGCGGCGGTACGCGTGCTCGCCGCCCGTTTCCCAGGCATCGAGCAGAGCGGACCCCACGATGGCGATGTCGACGCGGCCGTGCAGGAGCTCGACATCCTGCCGCTGGCGCAGACCGAACCCGACCGCCAGCGGCAGCCGGGTCGCTTCCCGGCAGCGCCCGACGAACCGGTACAGCCCCTGTTCCAGCTCGGTCTTCTTCCCGGTCACCCCCTTGCGCGCCACGGCGTAGACGAACCCGCTGGCGCGCTCGCCGATCGCGGCCAGGCGCTCCTTCCTGTTGGTGGGGGTCATCAGCAGAATGGGGCTGAGACCGTTGTCGCGGCTGAGGTCGAACAGGTCCCCGTACTCCTCGAAGGGGAGGTCGGGGAGGATGAAACCGGCCGCATCGGCGGCCCGCAGCCGCTCGCAGAAGACCTCGTGCCCCAGCTTGTACGCGGTGTTGTAGTACCCCATCATCAGGTGGGGAAAGGAAAAGCTCGCGGTCGCCCGGGACATGAAATCGAAGTACTCGTCGACCGAGAGCCCGGCCTCGAGGGCGAGCTGGTTGGCGCGCACGAAGGTAGGACCGTCGGCGACCGGTTCGCTGAACGGCATCTGCAGCTCGACGAGGTCGACCTCCACCTCCTGCATGATTTCGAGCATGCGCCAGTTCGCCTCGAGCGACGGGAAGCCGACGACGAGGTGGGTCGTCAACAGGATTGCCCGGTCGTCGCGGCCCAGCCCGGCGCGCAGGCGGTTCTCCAGGTTTGCCTGGCGCATATGAGTTACCATGGGGCGGACGTGGCGCCCGACTGGAACGGCGCCTTGCCGCGGCGGTTCGGTGAAACCCGGAGGGAGCGCAACGCCGTCAGCGGGACCAAGATTTACAGCCTCGACGCCTTGTTCCTGAGGAATGTCTTCCAGTTCTGGTCCTCGAGGGCGTCGCCGATCGTGAAGATGTCCTTGTCGCCGCGGCCGGAGAGGTTGACCAGGAGAACCTGGTCCCCGCTGAGTCGGGCGGCCTCGCGCAGGGCTCCGGCGACGGCGTGCATGCTCTCGAGGGCGCCGACTATCCCCTCGCGGCGCATCAGCCTGCGCAGGCCGGCTATCACCTCCTCGTCGGTCGCCGCCTCGAAACGCACGCGTCCGGACCGGTGCAGGTGGGCGAGGATGGGACTGACCCCGATGTAGTCGAGGCCGGCCGATACCGAGTGCGTGTCGAGCATCTGCCCCTCTTCGTTCTGCAGGAAATAGGTCTTGTACCCCTGCGCCACTCCCGCCGATCCGTCCTTTCCGGCGAGGCGCGAGGCGTGGTGCCCGGAATCGAGGCCGAGCCCCCCCGCCTCGACGCCGACCAGCTCGACCTCCGGATCGTCGACGAAGCCGAGGAACATGCCGGTGGCGTTGGAGCCCCCGCCGACGCAGGCGTACACGCGGTCTGGCAGGCGGCCGCACTTCTCCAGCATCTGTTCCCGCGACTCGCGCCCGATCACGTGCACGAAGCGGGCGACCATCGCCGGAAACGGGTGAGGTCCGCACGCCGTGCCGAGCACGTAGTGGGTGTCCCCCATCGAGAAGGCCCAGTCGCGGAAGCACTCGTTGATCGCGTCCTTGAGGGTGGCGGTGCCGTCCTCGACGGAGATGACCTCGGCGCCGAGCTGCTCCATCCAGAAAACATTCGGGCGCTGGCGCTCGACATCCTCGGCTCCCATGTAGATGGTGCACCGCAAACCGAAGCGCGCCGCCATGGTGGCGGTGGCGACCCCGTGCTGGCCAGCCCCTGTCTCGGCGATCACCCGCTTCTTGCCCATGCGGCGGACGAGGAGTCCCTGCCCCATGACGTTGTTGATCTTGTGAGCGCCGGTCTGGTTGAGGTCTTCCCGCTTGAGGTAGATAGAGGGGCCGTCGAGTTCCGCCGAGAGGTTCTCGAGAAAGGTTATCGGGGTCGGCCGGCAGGAGTAGGTGCTCATCACCCGGTGGAACTCCTCCCAGAAGGAAGGGTCCTCCGCGGCCTCGTAGAAGGCTTCGGAGAGCTCGTCGAGGGTGGTGCGCAGAATCTCCGGGACGAAGGCGCCCCCGAACTCTCCGTAGTACCCGTCCCGGCTGGCGGGACCTGTCAGGGATTCGAGGATACTGCCGGCTTTGGGCCGTGCGGACACTGGAGAGGAATCGACCTCAGCCGAGGCCGGCCCGCTTCAGGGCGTCTGCCAGGGCGTTGCCGGCCGCCTGGTCGTCGACTTCCTCGGCCTGGCGCTTGCGGAACTCCTCGAGATTGCTGTCCGCCTCCATTTTCTCCGCCCGCTTCATGGAGAGCCGCAGCCGGCGGCGGCGGGAATCGACCTCGAGCACGGCGACCTTGACCTGGTCCCCTATGGAGACGACGTCACGGGGGTGGTTGACCCGGCGCTCGGCGAGCTCGGAAACGTGGACCATGCCGCGAACGTTCGGCGCGAGTTCGACAAAGGCTCCGTAATCCTCGATAGCGTCCACGGTACCCTGCACGACGCTGCCCTGCCGGAACTGCTTCCGCACCCGGTCCCAGGGATCCTCCTCGAGCGCTTTGATCGACAGCGAAATCCGCTCCTTCTTGGGGTCTCCCAGGTTCTTCGTCCTGAGGACGGAGACGGTGATCTCGGCACCTTCCTCGACGACCTCCCGGGGGTGCTCGACGCGCTCGTGCCGCATTTCCGAGACGTGAACCAGGCCTTCGACATCGGAACCGAGATCGACGAACGCCCCGAACGACTCCAGACGGGTCACTCTCCCCTGCAGGCGGGCTCCCTTCACGATCCCTTCCCGGACCTCACTTGCCGCCTTGTCGACCTCGGCCTGCAGCAGGGCGCGGCGCGACAGGACGATATTGCGTCCGTGGTCGCGGTAGCGCAGGATCCGGAACTGCAGCGTCTGTCCGCGGTATTCCTCGACGGACTTCACCGGCCGGGTGTCGATCTGGGATTTCGGGCAGAACGCCCGCGTTCCCTCAATTTCCACACCGAGGCCCCATTTGTTCACCGCCGTCACCTTTCCCTCCACGGGCATGCCCGACTTGAAGGCGCGGTAGAGCATGTCCGCCTGCCGCTGATCCTTGCTCAGGAAACGGGAAAGGATGATCTCCTCGTCGGTGCTGACGACGTAGGCCTCGAGGGGATCGCCGGCGCCGAAGATCATCTCTCCGTCCTCGTTCATCAGCTCTCCCGTCTTGATGACCCCTTCGCTGCGGCCTCCGAAATCGACGAAAGCGTTCTCCCCTTTCACCTGTGAAAGCACTCCGCTGATCTTCTCACCGAGAACCAGTTCCTGGGTGCTGCCGACGCCGGGAGTGGCATCGAGCATGGCCGCAAAATTCTCGCCGCCATCCCCTTCCACAGGGCCGCTCTCGCCGGTGCCCCGATTCGAACTTTCAGAAGGGGGCACCTCACCTTCGGGAGGCGAAACCTCCCCGGCAGGCAAGGACTGTACTGCGGGCGGGTCCGCCGCACCCTCTTCGGGAACCACCGGTGCACTCTCTCCGGGTTCACCCGCCGGGTGAGGAGCCGCCGGGACCTTGTTTTCGGCTGCCGGTTCTTCTGTTGGCCGCTGATTCATCGGGACGCTGCTTCCTCCTGCCGGGTCCGCCGCGGGAAGGCCGCAGGATTCAGGTGAGAAGGAGTACCTTCCCCGTGGTGAGCCTGCCCTGAAGAGCGCGGTGGGCCTCCGCCGCCTCGGCGAGCGGATAACGAGCGCGGTGGGCCTCCGCCGCAGGACATCCCCGGCCCGCTGCAGGAGCTCGTCGCGGGTAAGGAGGTAGTGGGTCATGGTCGGGCGCGTCACGAACAGGCTGCCGTTGGCGCTGAGAAGCTGCGGGTTGAACGGCTCCACCGGACCGCTCGACTGCCCGAAAAGGACCATGTAGCCGCGGGGACGCAGCAGCTCGAGTCCCTTGAGGAAGGTCGTCCTGCCGACCGAATCGTAGATGACGTCGACCCCTTCGCCCCCGGTCAGCTCGCGCACCGCTGCTCCGTACTCCACCTCCGAATAGCGGATGACGTCGTCGGCGCCAGCCTCGCGGGCGAGCAGCTCCTTCTCAGGCGTCGACACCGTGCCGATGACGCGGGCCCCTGCGCGCCTGGCCATCTGTACCAGCAGCAGGCCGACGCCCCCGGCGGCGGCGTGAACGACAGCGACCTTCCCTGCGGACAGGGGGTAGGTGCCGTGGGCGAGGTAGTGAGCGGTCATGCCCTGAAGCAGGGCCGCGGCCCCGGTTTCGACCTCCACTCCGTCCGGGAGGGGCACCAGTTGTTCCGCCTCGACGCAGGCGAGTTCCGCGTACGAGCCCATGACCCCGGCATAGGCGACGCGGTCCCCGGGCGAGACGCTTTCCACTCCGTCACCCACTTCCCGCACCACGCCGGCGCCTTCCATTCCGGGGATGCAGGGCAGGTCGACGGGGTAAAGACCTTCCCGGTGATAGGTGTCGATGTAGTTCAGCCCCGCCGCTTCGATCTCGACGAGGGCCTCCCCCTGTCCGGGAGCGGGGTCGGGGACATCTGCGTACTGCAGAACCTCGGCACCGCCTGTCTGCTGGAAACGCACCGCTTTCATACCAAACCGATCCTCCGAACGACTTCGCCAGCGCTGAACCCTTCAGGTCCGAGCCGGTTCATTTCCCCGCTTCCGCCCCCTTCAAGTCCCAGTGAAACCGCAAACTTAAGGTCGTGACTGGTTTTCGACAATCGAGGATCCGGTCTGCGGTTGCCTCATGAACAGCGTCGGGCTGTAGGCCCCGAGCAGCCTGCGGCGCCACCAGTTTCCGCTCTCGGCACGCTCCTGACGGCTGGTGAATCGGTAGTCGTACAGCAACGCCCGCACGTACCTCGGGCGAGGAAACGGACAGCTCGCCATCAGCCCGGCCACTTCGGGGGAACCCTGAAGCAACCGGGCCAGCAGCCGTTCGAACCATGGAGCGCCCCGGTAGGAGCGGAGGGCTGCGAACCACATCTGCCAGTCGAGCCTCGGCATGTGGGGGGCGACAAAGCCAGGAGCGCTGTTTTCGTCTCCCGGTTTCCACTTGAATTCGTACGTCTGCCAATTCTCCCCGTCCATGCTGCCCTCGACGACGATCTCCGGCCGCTCGGCAGTCATGACCGCGAACAGCCCGTAGCTGCTGCTGAGACGGAACGGCTCGAGCGCTCTCCGCGTCTCCGCGAGCAGGGATGGCCGGGAGACCGGCATCCCGATCGTTGCCGCAAGCCGCATGCTGCTCAGAAGCAGCACAAGCAGGATCAGAGGGGTTACGGGGTGCTTCCAGGAGAGGCGGCCCAAGCGACCTCCGGGCCCGGGCTCCGGTTGCCTGGCTTGAGGAACCGTGGCGGCCCTCGCCGCGAGACGCCGGAAACATCCGTCGTCGAGCAGCGGCAGGCAGAGAAGGAGGACGAGGAGGTTGAAGTACCCGTAGTTGCCGGTAGCGGCGATGGCGACCTGCAGCAGGGCGAAGGCGGAAGCGGCACCCAGGCGGGCGCGGCGGCCGGCGAAAATCGCGAAAGGGACGATCAGCTCGATGGCGAACGTCCCCAGCACCTCGCCGCTGTGAAACCACTCCGGGAGGTGGTGGACGTACCAGCTCGTCCAGGACGGCAGCGGCTGCGTCTCGTAGTGGAAGTCGAGGGCGCGCAGGTCCCTCCACGCGGGGTCGCCGCTGGCGAGCTTGACGAACCCGGAGGAAAACATCAGCCGGAACTGGAGCCAGCGCAGCAGCCACAGTACCGCTCGCGAGGGGGATGGCCACACCCATTCCGGCCGCCACGTCGCAGGGGACCAGAGAATCGCGAGGAAGCCGGTCTCGAGCAGCAGCAGGTCCCACTGAAACGCCAGGAATTCCTGACCGGCGGTGAACAGGGACAGGTACAGAGCCCACAACCCTGCCGAGGCCGCAGCGGGGGCCGCCCCTGCGAGCAGGGCAAGGGCGAGAGCCACTCCGAGTCCGCACTGGACGCCGAGAGCGGCGTCGCCGGAGTTCAGCCAGCAGAAGGTCGGCACCCGCAGCCAGGCGCCGTCGCCGAGCACCGACCCGGCGCGCTGGAGGAAGTCCCCCACCGGCAGGATCCCCCCGCTGCCGACGAGCCCGTGTATCTGCACCCACAGCGAGACGAAGGCGACCAGGTACACGACTCCGAGGAGGCGCAGGAACAGGGCCCGCACCAGCATGCAGCCCATTTTCTTCCGGTGGCGGTATCCGCTGTCCGACCGAACCGCCGCCGATCATCGGTGCAGGCCCGAAACCGCGACCAGGGCGCCGCTTGCCCGGTCCGGTTCGGCGCATCCGACGAGGAGGTCCAGGCCGCGGCCAGACGCCGCTGCCCCGGGTCCGGGCGCGGCAATCCCCGTGACCCTGGCCCCCGGGTCCATGGGAAGGCGCCAGTTCACCCCGTGGAGTTCCCGCCCCCGCCAGGTGAAAACGGTCACTGCGCCGTCGACAGCGGCCGCGACCACCAGGTCGCCGGAGCCCTCCCGCACCGGGGACAGGTTCAGCAGCCGCCGCGCTTCGGCATCGGCCGGGCGGGAGTAGAAAAGCTCGGAGCCGCCCCCTGTTACGGCGAACAGATCGAGCCGGCCCCCGATCTCCTCCACCCCGGTCTCGACGACCAGTTCGCCCTGCCCGTCTCCGTCGACATCGGCGAAGCAGAGGTCGCCGACGTGGGCGGAAAACCGGGTTTCGGAGAGCAACTGCCAGAAGCCGTCAGCCGAGACGGAGGCTACGCGCAGGACTGTGCTTGCGCCTCCCTCCCATGAGGGTTCCCTCCGGTTTCCGGCCCAGGCGACCTCGACCTCACCGTCGCCGTCGACGTCCATGCAGTCGACGCGGTTCACCCTTTCTCCGGCCGCTCCCGCGACCGCAGGCAGGCCAGTTTGCGGAACCCTGAAGAGGCTGCCGTCCCGCACCGCGAGGACCGCAAGCCCGCGGCCGCCGGCAACGACCAGCTCTTCTCTCCCGTCGCCGTCGAAGTCGGCTGCGGCCATGTCCCTGACGGCGTCGAAGGTCGAGGCGGCCACAGGCGCCGGCGACGCCCCCGCAAGTACCTCGAGGCGGGCCGACCGTTGCCGCTCCCGGGACGAGAAGCCCCCTGTCCGCCCTCCGATTACGAGCTCGGCATCCCCGTCGCCGTCGAGGTCGGCAAGGGCGATGCGCGGAGCGCTTATTTCCATGTCGCGGCGCAGGGTCATCCAGTCGAAGGCGCCCGAGGGAGCGGCGAAACCGGCGGCGGCCGCGGCCAGGAAAAACAGCGACCTCATGTCATCTCGTTTCCGGGGTGTTCAGGGACCAGCCGCGGGTGTCGATGTGGATCCAGGGATGTGTCCTGCCCTCGATCGTCAGCGACGCCGGCTCGAGGTAGCTGACGTCGAGAAACTTCGCCAGGTTGAAGAGATCCTGGGCCGCCTGTTGCGACGGGGCGCGAATGTCGACAGCGTCTCCGTACATGTGGCGGCTGAAAAGGGCGCCGCCGATCTCCTCGTTGTACTCCGGACTGCGAAAGGTCGAGGAGAGCACCAGCGGCCCTCCCCATGCGTAACGCAGCTCCTGGGCGTAGAAGGCGATCTCCGGATCGATGTAGATGCTGAGATCCCCGTTGCGCTCCGGAATCCGGACGTACTCCGCCAGCTTGAAATTTTCGCTCACCCGTTGCTGCCTCAGCGCTTCGGACAGCGACTCGACATCGATGAAGAACCCGACCGGCCGGTAGTGGACCCTGCGCTCGCTGCCGAACGGGAAGAGGTCCCCCTCCTCGTCGGGGTACGACTCCGTCAGGGAAGGTTCGCCCCCAAGACCTTCGAGTCTCAAGCCGCTCGGGAAGATCACGCGGTCCGAGTAGGGAGGATCCGCCGGTCCGATCACGGGGCGGCTCGCACCGGCGGCCTCCCCGGAGCGGGCAAGCACCTCCTCCACCGATTCGACCAGCCTTCCTCTGTCCATGTCGCAGGCCGCCGCGGCAAGAACTGCGGCGCATAGCCAAGCAACGGCCGTACGGTTCACTCCTACTGTCCCGCCGCAGAGATAGGTTGACAAAATCGGGATGCCGAGGCGCCCGGCTCACAAGGCGCCTGAGCGAGTCGTACCGAGGGTGTACGGCGAGCGAAGGCAACGCCGTGAGCCGGGATGGATCGGCATCCCGATGGCGACATGTCTCTGCGACGGGACACTAGTCCCCCTCCAGCGCCTTGATCGCCCGGCTGGCCATGAAGCGCACTCCGGAGTCCCCGTCCCATACCGCCAGCTTGCGCAGGACCGGCCTCGCCGCCGGGTCACCCAGCTCGCCGAGGGCCATGGCCGCGTGCTTGCGGACGTGCGGGTTGTCGCTTCCGGTGAACTCGATCAGCCTGTCGTAGGCCCTCGAGGCCCGCAGCCTGCCGAGGCCGACCATGGCGGCGTTGACCACGGAGTAGCTGGTGTCGTCGAGAGCCTCGAGCAGGAAAGCGACCGCGGTGGTGTCGCCTATCTCCCCGAGGGCGTGCGCCGCTCCGATGCGGACCCAGGAATCCCGGTGGCGCAGCTGTTCGGCGACCGCTCCGATCTCCCCGCTCGCCTCGAGCTTGCCGAGGGCGTCGAGGGCGCGCAGAACCACGGACGGGTCGGCGTCCCCGAGGAGGGCGGCGAGCGGCTTTTCGGCCCGGCGGCCGAAGCGGAGAAGGGCCACCTCCAGGTCGATACGCTCCTCGCCGCCGCGCTGCCGGAACAGTAGGACAAGCAGCGGTATGACGCCGGTGTCGCCGGTAGCGACGGCGCGGTTTATCGCCGCCCTGATGGGTGCGCTGTTGGCAGGATTGCCGTACTCACGGGCGAGGAAATCCGGATCCCGGGAAAAAAGGTGCCGCGCCAGAAGCTGGCGCACCGAGTCGGAGGAGGAAGAACTGAGAAACAGGCGGCGGAATTCCGCTGCGGTGGGGCCGGGCTTCTTCCCCTTCTCCCCATCGCTGTCGGCGGCCTCGTGGCTTCCCGCTCCCGCGGCGACAACGCCCCCGGACTCTCCCCCTTCAGCTGGTTCCTCTTCACCCGTGCAGCCTCCGCAGAAGACCACGAGGAGCGCCATCGGGAGCAGCGCCGCGACCGGCTTCGGGGAGGGAACCTCGGGGGCGGCGTTTTCTTGACCGCCCTCTGCGCCGGCCCTAGGCTTGGCTCCGCTCACAATCCCCTTGTTCTCACACACATTCACGAAGATACCCACGATGGCCAGAAAAAAGCTCAACCTGCTTTTCTTCGGCGTCGACAGCCTGCGCGCCGACCACATGAGCTGCTACGGGTACGAGCGTCTGACGAGCCCTCACATCGACCGGCTCGCCTCGCAGGGCGTTCTCTTCGAGCGCAACTACGCCCCCCATATCCCCACCACCTCGGCCTACATGTCGATGCTCAGCGGACGCGACTGCTTCTCGACCACGGTGGTCGCCCTGCGCCACAGGAACGAGGTGCCGTCCGACGTCCTCACCCTTCCCCGGATACTCGCCGAAAACGGGTACAACACCACCGGCGTCGGCTGCGGCGGCAATGTCGGCATGCCCGGCTTCGACAGCTGCCTCGAGTACGCGGGATGGGGCAGTTGGGCCGAGGGGCGCAGCCCCAAGGCGGAAAACCTCAACGAGGTGGCGGTCCCGGAGCTCGAGCGTCTGGCCGCCGACGGGAAGCCGTTCTTTCTCTTCCTGCGGCACATGGACCCGCACGCTCCCTACCTGCCTCCCGCCCCCTTCGAGCGCCTGTTCTACAGCGGCGACGAGCTCGACCCCGGCAACAGGTCCATGGAGCCGGTATGGGCCTTCAAGCCGTTTCGCGACTTCTTCGCCGAGTGGATGCCCCCCGGGCTGACCGACGCCGAATACGCCGTCGCCCAGTACGACGGGGCCCTCGCCTACATGGACGCCTGCATCCAGCGCCTCCTGACGCGGCTCGACGAGCTGGGACTGCGGGAGGACACACTGGTGATCCTCAACGGCGATCACGGCGAGACCCTCTACGAACACGAGTGCTGGTTCGATCACCACGGCCTGTACGAAAACACCCTGCACGTGCCGCTGATCATGCGGCTTCCCGGACGCCTGCCGGCCGGCCGCAGGGTTCCCGGATTCTCCCTGCACCAGGACCTCGTGCCGACGATCCTGAAGCTGCTGGGGGTCCCGGCGCGGGGGATGCGGTTCGACGGCACCTCGCTGCTGCCGCTGATAGCCGGGGAAAAGGCGTCGAACTACTCGGATTTCTACATCACCGAGTGCACCTGGATGCGCAAGCACGGCTGGCGCACCCCTGAGTGGAAGCTGATCCAGGCGCTCGAGCCCGACTTCCACTTCAAACCGGAGCTCGAGCTCTACAACCTCGTGCGCGACCCCCTGGAGCTCGACAACCTCGCCGACAGGGAACCGGAGATCGTCGCCACCCTGCGCGGCAGGCTGGAGGGCTGGGTCGCCAGGAGGGAGCGCGAAACCGGGCGCACCAATCCGATGTACACCAACCTCGAATGGCACGGAACCGCCCACCGGGGCCCTTTCGAGAGCTCTCGGCAGGCCTACGACACCCTCCACATCGGCTCGGTCAATGCCGCCGACCGCCTGCAGGCAGGAAAGCGCCGCAAACGCTAGGCCTCCGTTCTCCCACCGCGGCGAAACGCGGCCGTTCCGCTGAGGAACAGTCTCTACAGGCCGGCGGAGAAGTCGCGCATGAAATCGGCGAGGGCGAGGCACCCCTCTTCCGTCATGCCGTTGTAGAGAGAGGCGCGCAGTCCCCCCAACGAACGGTGGCCCCGGAGCCCGACGAATCCCTGCTTTTCCGCGGCGGAGGAAAAGCGGCTCCGCAGCTGCGGGTCGGCGAGATCGAAGGTCACGTTCATCGACGACCGCGAGGCGGGCTGGGCGAAGCCCCGGTACGCGGGATCGCCGTCGATAACGTCGTAGAGAATGCCGGCCTTGCGTTCGTTGCGCTCCTCCGCGGCCTCCAGGCCGCCTGAATCCTCCAGCCACCCGAGGACGAGATCGAGCACGAACACCGCGAACACCGGGGGGGTGTTGTAGAGCGAGTCCGCCACGGAATGGGTCGAGTACCGGAGGATCGCCGGTATCGAGTCCTCCTCCCTCGAGAGCAGGTCGCGGCGCAGGAAAACGAGGGTGCACCCGGCGACCCCGGCGTTCTTCTGGGTGCCGCCGTAGGCGACTCCGACCCGGTCCCAGGAGACGGGCCGGGCCAGCAGATCCGAGGTGAGGTCGACGGCCAGGGGAACCTCGCCGCTGTCGGGGAAACCGCGGTACTGGGTGCCGACGATGGTGTTGTTGCTGGTCAGGTGGAGGTACTCGGCGCCGGGATCCAGGCGCAGGGAGTCCTGTCCCGGGATATAGCTGTATCCCCTGTCCGCGCTCGAAGCGGCAACCCGCGTCCTCCTGCCGAGCCGCGACGCCTCGGCCTCGGCCTTCCGCGACCAGGAGCCGGTATCGATGTAGTCGGCGGAGCGCCCGGGACGCAGCAGGTTCATCGGCACCATGGCGAACTGCTGCGAGGCCCCTCCCCCAAGGAGCAGCACCTCGATGTCGTCCGGAATCCCGTAGAGAGCGCGGCAGCGCGCCAGGGCGCTGTGATGGATCTCTTCGTACCCGGGGCTGCGGTGGCTGATCTCGACGATCGACAGGCCCCCGGGGCTGGAGGCGAAATGGTACCCTATCTGCTCCCTGACCGGTTCGGGCAGCAGCGCCGGACCGGGAGAGAAGTTGCGGCTGAAGGGCTCCCCGCCACCTGCCCTGCAAACCCCCATGGCCACGGGCCGACCGGCTGCCGTCACACGTGATCCTGCAGGTCGAAGACCTGCTCCATCAAGGCCCACCACTCCCCTTCCCTCGCCTCGGGCACCCGCTCCTGGAAGGTCCTCATCAGCTCGTCCCATTCGACGGCCCTGGGGTTCTGCTCGATGTAGCGCGGGAAATCGACGCCGGGATCGAACTCGTCGGCAGCCGTCATGTACATGAACATGCGGCGGCCCAGCAGGAAGATTTTCATGTCGGTGATGCCGACCTCCCCCAGTCCCCGCAGCGGCTCGGGCCAGGGGTTGCGGTGGTACTCCTTGTATTTCTCGATGGTCTCGGCATCGTCGACGAGATTGAGGGTCAGGGCGTATACCTTCACAACGAGACTCCCGTTTCAGGTCTTCAAAGACCGCCGGCCCTGGTTGCGTTCGGCTAATCCGAGAGGAGATGGGTCGGCAGGTGTTCGGCGCGGTTCATGTATGCGACCACGACTCGTCTGTCGAAGTCGATTCTCGTGATCGCGGTGTTCTCGTGGTGGTACTGCAGGCCCCAGCTCGGCAGGTGATCCGCCAGTGCCTTTATCAGGGCGCTCATGAAGTCGCCGTGCGACACGACGCCGACCCGCAGCGGCTCCCCGGCGCGCGCCGTGAGCCTTTCGGCGGCGGCAACCGCTCTGCCGCGCCCCTCGCCGGCAGTCTCCCTGCCCCCATGCCACCAGCCGCGGTCCCCGATTCCGTCGCAGTCGAAACCGGCAAACCGCGCGGCGATCTCATTGCGGGTGCATCCTGGGAAACCTGTTGCGGTGCCGTCGCCGTTGTCGAGGTAGATCCCGCCGATTTCGTGAACGTCGGTCCAGACCTGGGGGGTCAACCCCAGTGCCCCGGCGATCGGTTGAGTTGTCTGCAGGGCCCTGATCATCGCGCTGCAGTACAGCTCGTCGAGCATCGGTCCGCGGTGGCGCTCGGAAGCCCCCAGGTGGCCCCCGGCGGAGAGGTGGTCGGCGACGAGCCGCGCCTGCTCGACGCCCCGTTCCGTCAGCTCTGGATCGGCGACTCGGGCGGTGGCGTCATTCAGGGCGTTGTTGAACGATTGTCCGTGGCGGATTAGGAACAGCTGCATGCCGTGGCCGTGTGATGCTTGACACCCGGATTGGGCAATTCTACAATCCCCGGCTTCGCACGGGTGCGAATGGCCGGTCTCTCATCTCGAAGAGCGAAAATGAATATTACAGTAGCGCGTGGTGAAATTCAAAACCGCCGGGAACAGGCGCTGATCGTCAACCTGTTCGAGGAGGTCGGAAAACCCGGCGGGGCAACCGGCGCCGTCGACCGGGAGATCGGCGGACTGATCGGCAGGGCGATTGCCGACGGGGATTTCGCGGGGAAGAAGAACGAGACCCTGTTGCTCTACACCCATGGGCTCATCGAATCCCCCCGCGTCCTCGTCGTCGGCCTCGGAAAGAGGGAATCGTTCGACGCGGAGGCGGCGCGTCAGGCCGCCGGAACCGCAGCGGGAAAGCTCCAGAGCCTGGGGGTCGAGAAAGCCGCCACCATTCTCCACGGGGCCGGGGAGGCCGGGCTCGACGTCGAGGTGGCGGCCCAGGCGGTGGCCGAGGCGAGCATTCTCGCCTGTTACCGCTTCGACGGGTACCGCTCTGCAAAAAGAAAGGCCTCGCGGCTGCGTTCGCTCGCCATCGTCGAGTTCGACCGGTCCAGGCTCGCGGCCGCCCGCCGCGGAACCAGGGCCGGCCGCGCCATTGCCGCAGCCGCTTCCCTCGCCCGCGACCTCGCCAACCACCCCGGCAACACCGCGACCCCGACCTACCTGGCGAGCGCCGCGCGCAGGATCGCCCGCAGCCGCAGCCTGCGCTGCCAGGTGATCGACGAAACCGGCATGCGCCGGCTCGGCATGGGAGCGCTGCTGGGGGTGACCCGCGGCAGCAGCGAAGCGGCGCGGTTCATCGTGCTGGAACACAACGCGTCCAGGGGGGGCAAGCCCCTGGTTTTCGTCGGCAAGGGGGTGACCTTCGACAGCGGCGGCATCTCGCTGAAACCGGGCGACCGCATGGCCGACATGAAGTTCGACATGTCGGGGGCGGCCGCCGTCATCGGGGCGATGCAGGCGGTTTCCGACCTCGACCTTCCCCACCGCATCGTCGGCCTGGTGCCGGCGACGGAGAACCTCCCCGGAGGCAGGGCGGTCAAGCCCGGGGATGTCCTGAAGACGATCACCGGGAAAACCATAGAGATCGACAACACCGACGCCGAGGGGCGGCTGATCCTCGCCGATGCCCTCGGGTACGCACGCCGTCTGAAGCCGGCGGCCATCGTCGACCTGGCGACCCTCACCGGTGCCTGCGTCGTCGCCCTGGGGTCGCACGCCGCCGGCATGCTCGGCAACGACGAGGAGCTCAAGGCGAAGGTTCTCAAGGCCGGGGACGAGACCGGGGAGCGCGTCTGGCCGCTGCCGCTGTGGCCTGAGTACCGCGATCAGATCAAGAGCGCGGTCGCCGACATGAAGAACACCGGCGGGCGAGCCGGGGGCGCCATCACCGCGGCCTCTTTGCTCGAGGAATTCGTCGACTCCCCGTGGGTCCACCTGGATATCGCGGGCACCGCCTGGAGCACACGGGCAAAACCCTACATACCCAAGGGGGGCGTCGGCTTCGGAGTCCGTTTGCTGACCCGGCTCGCCAGGGACTGGAAGAGAGCGGTATAGTGGCCAGGACCGCCTGCCGCGGCTCCTTCTGCCCGGTTCGATGATCCTTTCCGACGGCGCCATTCGCGACCTGCTCGCCGCCGGAGAGCTCGGGGTCGATCCCCACACCCCGGACCAGATCCAGCCGGCTTCCATCGACCTGCGCCTGAGCGATCACTTCCTCAAGGTGGACGAAAACCGCCTTGAGGCGATGCGGCTCGATCAGGAGATCAGCTACCAGGAGCTGCACCGGGAGGAAATCGTGATCCCCCCCCACTCCTTCCTGCTGGCCGCGACCCTCGAGTCGATCCGGCTCCCCGACAACCTGACCGCCTTCGTCGAGGGGCGCAGCTCCATCGGCCGCATCGGCCTCTTCATCCAGAACGCCGGTTGGGTCGATCCCGGCTTTTCCGGCACCCTGACCCTCGAGCTGTTCAACGCCAACCGCCTGCCGATCCGCCTGCACAGAGGCAGGCGCATCTGCCAGTTGGTGTTCGCGCGGCTCGACCGCTCCGCTTCCAACCCCTACCGCGGCAAGTACCAGTTCCAGAGCAAGGCCACCGGCAGCCGCATCGCCCTGGACCGGGACCGCTGAACACCTCGACCCGCATCCTCCCCGCCAGGTTCCCGGTGGCCGCTCTGCCTGCGCTGCTTGTCTGCCTCGCCGTTGGCATCGCCGCTTCGTGGAGGCCGGGGCGGGCGTCGCCTGGCTGCCTGTCCGGCCCTGGCAGCCAGCCGGGACAGCATCGCTTCGGCGCTCGTGGTTACTGAAACAGAAACTCCGCTGCCAACCGGGAAACCAGTCAGGGCAGGAGATTGGCGATGATCGATGCCGCCCAGTTGCACCGCAGAGCCCTTGTCCTCGATTCGCACAACGACACCGCCGTCGGCCATATCCTCCGCGGCAACACCGGACTGGCGGGAGAGCGGTCCGGGGACCTCAGCAGCAGGGGCGGGGCGATCAGCCGCCTGCGGGAGCAGATCGACCCCGAGGTCTCCCCGCTGCAGCTCGATATCCCCTCGATGCGCCAGGGAGGCATCGATGCCGCCTTTTTCGCCGTCGACGTCACCAACGCCTGGGAAAACCATCTGCTCTACGCCCTCGACGGTCTGGCATGGCTCAAGAGGGAGATCGCCCGGCACCCCCACGACATCGAGCTGGCCCTTTCCGCAGGGGACATTGCCGCGGCCAGGGAACGCGGGCGCATCGCCGCGGTCCTCGCCGTCGAGAACAGCGACGCCCTGCACCGCACCCTGAACATCATCGACTCCCTGTACGATATCGGGGTGCGCACCATGACCCTGACCCACAGCACGCGCTCGCACGCCGGCGACGGCTGCGAGGTCGTCTCCGGCGGCGGCCTCACCGGGTTCGGACGCGAGGTGGTCGCCGCGATGAACCGGCGCGGCATGCTGATCGACGTGTCCCACCTGAACGACGCCGGGTTCCGGGACGTTCTCGAGCTCTCGAGCGGCCCGGTGGTCGCCTCTCACAGCTGCTGCCGCCGGCTGTGCGCGCACCCGCGCAACCTCACCGACGATCAACTCCGCGCACTCGGCGAAAAAGGGGGGGTCGTCGGCCTGACCTTCGTGCCCCGGTTCCTCGCCGGGGAGAACCCCGGCCTGTCCCACCTGCTCGACCACATCGAGCACGCGGTGTCAGTGGCCGGCCCCGGTGCGGTCGGACTGGGGTCGGACTTCGACGGGGGCGGGACCCTGCTGGAGAGCGCCGCCGACTTCCCGCGCATCACCGCCGGGCTCGCGGGGCGCGGGTTCGGAGAGGAAGCCCTGACAGGCATCCTCGGCGGCAACCACCTGCGCCTGCTCGCGGCGGTCATCGGGTGAGAAGGGGGCCGCCGCCGGCTCATTGCCCCCCTGTTGTTCCCGGGACAATCGCGGGCAAGACCGCGGAAACACCGAGAGACCCGGGAAACCCGCCCGGGGCATCCGGGGGCGGTGCCTGGCCTTGCCCACCGGGAACAGCCTTCGGAAACGCGGTCGGCGGCCTGTCGGACAACTCGCCCTGAAGCCCGGTCGCCGCCGAGGGTGGATCACGGGCGGATATCAGAGGGAATACAGCTCCCCGTACTTGCCTTCCAGGTATGCCATCAGGGGACCGGTCGAAAGCGGCGCCCCGGTGACCTCTTCGATCAACTCCCCTGCGGTCGGCCGGGCTCCCCGGGAATGGACGTTGTCGCGCAGCCAGCCCAGCAGTCCGGAGAACTCCCCCCTGCCCACATCCCGCATCAGTCCGGGCATCCGGACGCGGGCGCACTCGAAGAACTGGGCGGCGTACAGGTTACCGAGCGAGTAGGTCGGGAAATAGCCGATCAGACCGGAAGACCAGTGGATGTCCTGAAGCACGCCGACGGCGTCGTTTTCGGGCCGGATTCCGAGGAAGTCTTCCATGAGGTCGTTCCAGCGCTCCGGCAGCTCGGCGACGGCGAGCTGCCCGCCGACCAGCTGCTGCTCCAGCTCGAAGCGGAGCAGGATGTGCAGGTTGTAGGTCACCTCGTCCGCCTCGACCCGGACCGGGGTGGCCTCGACGTGATTGACCGCGGCGTGGAACTGCTCGATCCCCACATCCTCGAGCTGCCCGGGGAAGCGGCTCTTCAGCTTCGGCAGGTAATGCTCCCAGAACTCGCGGCTGCGCCCGATCATGTTCTCCCACAGGCGCGACTGCGACTCGTGGATGCCGAGGGAGACGGCCTGGCAGACCGGGGTTCCCATCGCCTCTCCGGGCAGGCCCTGCTCGTACAGGCCGTGGCCGCATTCGTGGATGATCCCGAACAGGGACTCCGTCATCCGGCGGGAGTTGTAGCGCGTCGTCAGGCGGACGTCGGTCGGGGCCAGTGCGGAGCAGAAGGGGTGAACGGAGACGTCGAGGCGGCCGGCCTCCAGGTCGAAACCGAGATCCGCCAGGACCTCGCGTCCGAACGCCTCCTGGGCTTGGGTCGGGAACTCCCGTTCGAGAAGTTCAGGCCTTGGCCTCCCCTTTGACAGGATCGCCTGGGCAAGGGGCAGCAGCCGGTCGCGCAGTTCCCCGAGCAGGGGCGCGACCTCCTCGACCCGCGCGTGCGGCTCGTACTCGTCGAGAAAGGCGTTGTAGGCCGAGCCCGCGTACCCGACCAGGGAGGCGACCTTCCCCTGCAGCTCGAGAATCCGTTCCAGCCAGGGGGCGAACTCGCCGAACGCCGCCTTTTCCCGGGCGGCGACCCAGGCCTCGTGAGCGCGGGCCTGCGTCTCGGAGAGCTCGACGACGAGCTGCTGCGGGATCTTCAGGGCCCGGTCCTGCTCGCGCCCGACCAGGCGCAGGTTGGCTGTCGCGTCCGCATCGAGGGGGTTCGCCGAAAGCTCTCCCACCAGGTCGACGAGGGCCCCGGAGGTCAGCTTCTCGTGGTACAGCCCGGCGAGCAGTCCGATGCTGCGGGCTCTCTCATCGGCTCCCCGCCGCGGCATGCAGGTCTCCTGGTCCCAACTCAACAGGGCGCGGGCGTGGCCGAGATCGGCCAGTTCTCTGGAGAGGCGAAGAAACTCCGTATACTTGGAACTCACTTGCGACACCAATCCGGAAAGAGGCTTCGAACCATGAAAATCGCGCGAGCGGAGGAAATCGTCCTCAACATCCCATTCTACGCCGGGCACGTGACCCGCGCCATGCAGAGGGCCATGACCCATAACGAGCGGGTGCACGTCTACCGGGTGGAGCTCGACGACGGCAGCGTCGGATACGGAGACGGAGGCAGCGGGGGGGACCTCGAGCGCCTGGACGGGGTCAACCCGCTTGCCGTCATGCAGGACGACGGCCTGGGACAGGGGCTGCAGATGGCGGTCGTCGACGCGGTCGGCCGCGCCACCGGGACCCCCGCGCACGCCCTGATCGGCACCAGGCTCAGGGACCGCTGCCCGGTTTCCTGGTGGGACATCGACATGTCCCCCGGCGACTGGGCCCTGGAGGCAAAGGAGTCGATCTCCCGGGGATACACCTGCTTCAAGATGAAGGCGCGGCCCTGGTGGGACATCGTCGAGCAGGTGGAAACCGTGAGCGAGGTGGTGCCCGCCGACTACAAGTTCGACGTCGATTTCAACGGCTTCCTGCTCAATTCTTCCCGAGCCGAGGTGATGCTGCAGCGCCTGGACGAGGTTCCCAACGTCGGCATGTACGAGAGCCCCTTCTACCTCGGGACCGACCTCACGGGAGCACGCATTCTGCGCGAGCGGGTGCGCAAACCGATCGTCGAGCATTTCCGCGAAGATGTTCTTCACGCCCACTGCAGCGACGGCTTCGTCGTCGGCGGCGGCATCTCCGGGTGCCGGGACCAGAACGCCCTGGCGGCGAGCTTCAACAAGCCGTTCTGGCTGCAGCTGGTCGGAACCGGACTGACTACCGCCTTCGCCGTGCAGCTGGGCTCGACCCTGTCGCACGCGCAGCTGCCCTACATCACCTGCAGCGAGCTGTGGGAACACGACCTGCTGAACGAGAGGCTCGAAATCGCCGACGGGTACGCGGCGGTGTCGGACGCCCCCGGCCTGGGGGTCGAGGTCGACGAGGGCGCCATTGAGCGCTACCGGGTCGATCCCGGGGCGCCCATTCCGACGAACCAGTACCGGGCGCGGAAGCGCATTCTCCGGATCAGCTGGCCCGGGTCGGGAGGCGGCAGGCGCACCCTGGATTTCACCCACGAGTCGAACTACCAGCAGGAGTTCTACAAGGGGAGCATCCCCGGCTTCGAGGGCGGCGTCGGCCTGGAGGTCATCGAGGACGACGGCAGCTCGAGCTTTGCCAGGGAGCACGAGAAGCTGGTCGCGGGGGGGCGCTGACCCAGCGTCCCGTCGCAGAAAACAGGCCGGCAATGAGACGCCGATCCATTTGAGGGGAAAACCTCGAGGGGAAAAACCGCGGTTTAAGGAAACCCTAACCCGGTGCGATTTTTTCCCTCAATCCCGGCTCACGGCGTTGCCTTCGCTCGCCGTACACCCTCGGTACGACTCGCTCAGGCGTCTTGTGAGCCGGGCGCCTCGGCATCCCGATTCTGTCAATCTGTCTCTGCGACGGGACACTGGCTTCCACTGCCGGCGCCCAGGTCCGTCCGTCGTCACGGGCCGGCAGGCCCGGTTGCGCGGACCGGCAGGAAATCCTCCTGCGGTCACGAAAACTTCGGTCTGGCGCCCTCCGACCGGCCGGAAGGCCGCGGTCAGAGGGTGTCGCAGGAAATCGCAGGCAGCGGGGCGACCCCGTCGAGAAGCCCGGGCCGGGCTGCCCCGCCCGCCGCAGGTTACAGATCCTCGTAGCCGGTCAGCCGGTAATCGATGCCGACGTAGTCGAGAAGCCGCGTCAGGCTGCGCAGGGCGACCCCGAAGCCGTCGACGCCGCTGTAGCCGCCGAACTGTCCTCCCCCCCTGAGATGGGGCTCGAGGTCGAGGAAGACCCCGGGGATTCCGAGGCGCCTGAGCTTTCTGGCGAGAGCGGGGATGCGGTTCCTGAAATCGAGCAGGATCGCCTCGTGCCCCGAGTCCCCGCGGTCGGCCGGGACGAAGTTTTCCAGCCGCTCCTCGTCGACGAACCCCTTCCACTCCAGGGCGGGATCGATCCTGTAGTCCTTCACGTGCAGCCAGCCGATGCCGTCCCGCATCGCGCGGTACTGTTCGAAGGTCTCGACGGCTGTGAGGTTCTGGCTCGACAGGTTGCCGCCGTCGAAGATCAGCAGCAGGTGCGGGTTCTTCACCTTGCGGTGCAGGGCGCGCAGCAGGTCACCGGACTGCCCCACGAGGTTCGCCTCCACTTCCAGTCCGAAGAAGACGCCGCGGCGCTGGCAGAGCTCCGCGATCTCCCCCAGCCTGTCGGCCGCCGCGTCGACGTACCCCGCAGGGTCCTCGCCGCGGGGATGGTAGAATGAAAATCCCCGGATCAGCCTGGTCTCGAACTCCCCGGCCAGATCGACGGCGCGGGCGACCTCCTCTCTCAGGTAGCGGGCGAACGGGACGTAGCGGTTGGTCGAGCCGTCCTCGCGGTCGAGGAGCTTCACCTTGCCGATCGGTGAGCCGATCGAGGAGACGCGCACCCCGTAACGCGCGTGCAGCTCCCGCAGGCTGTCGATCTCGGGGCGGGTCAGCTCCATGACGTTCCTGACCCCCTGCCCGGCATCGATCCAGCGCAGGCTGTAGTAGCTCATTCCGAGGGCGGCGAGCATGGCCAGCTGCGCCTCGGCCTTCTTGTCTTCGGGACCTTCGTCGGCGAAACCGCTGAGGATTACTTCCGGACGGTCGGGCATGGGAACACTTTCGCTGGCAAGGGTGAGTCCGGCTGCGCCGAGGAGCGACCTCGAGGGCGGCACCCCCGGAGAGGGAGGAATCCCCCTTTCCCGAAGGCCTGCCCCGGCGAACGGCAGCGCAGAATGTAACCTGCGAGGGAGCCGCCGCCCGATTCACCCGGAACCGGGCGCTAAAACTCCTCCTCCTGCTCTATGCGGTACTCGGGAGCGAGGTCCTCGAAAGAGGCGCAGGCTGCGTTCCACATCAGTTTCACCGAGCCGGTAGGCCCGTTGCGCTGCTTGCCGACGATGACCTCGGCGACCCCCTCCTGGCCGTCGGCCTCTTCCGGCCTCGCGTACATCTCCGGGCGATAGATGAACATCACGACGTCGGCGTCCTGCTCGAGGGAGCCGCTCTCCCTCAGGTCGGAGAGCTGCGGCCGCCCGCCGGTGCGCGCCTCGGGGGCCCGCGACAGCTGCGACAGGGCGAGCACCGGTGTGTCGAGCTCCTTGGCGAGCCCCTTCAACCCCCGCGAGATCTGCGCAACCTCCTGCTCGCGGCTGTTGGCGTTCACGTGGGTTCCCATCAGCTGGAGGTAGTCTATGACGATCAGGTCGACCCCGTGCTCGCGCTTCAGGCGCCGGGCCTTGGCGCGCGTCTCGAGGATGGTGATGCCCGGGGTATCGTCGACGAAGATCGGCGCCTGGGCCAGCACGCCTACCTGCTGCGTCAGGCGAATCCAGTCGTCGTCGCGCAGGCGGCCGGTCCTCAGCTTGTGCAGATCGACCCGGGTCTCGAGGCAGAGCAGCCGCTGGGCGACCTGCTGCTTGGACATTTCGAGGCTGAAGATCCCCACCCCGGTCCCGGCCTCGACCGCGGCGTTGCGGGCTATCCTCAGGGCCAGCGCCGTCTTGCCGACGCTCGGACGCGCCGCGAGGATGACGAGGTCCCCGTTCTGCAGGCCGGACGTCAGGTCGTTGAGGTCGGTCAAACCGGTGTCGACGCCGGTGACCGCCGAGTCGCGGTGGTGGGCCTGCTCGATCTGCTCGATGGTTCCGTGCAGGACCGACTCGATGCTCTCGAAGCCGCTGGAAAGCCTTCTTTCCGAGAGCGAAAAGATCCGCTGCTCCGCCCAGTCGAGGAGCTCGTACACGTCGGTCCTGCCCTCGAACGCCCGGTCGCTGATCAGCGCCGCGGCTTCGATCAGGGAGCGGCTGAGCCCCCTGTCGAGGACGATTCGAGAGTGGTGATCGATGTTGGCCGCTGTGGCGACCTCCGCCGCCAGGGTCGCGAGGTAGACCAGGCCCCCCACTTCCTCGAGCTCGCCGCGTTTCTTGAGCTCCTCGCTGACCGTGAGCTGGTCGATTGCCTCGCTGCGATCGTAGAGGGTGATGATGGCGGAAAAGATCCTGGCGTGGGGATTGTGGTAGAAACAGCCCTCGTCGAGAATCTCGATGGCGCGCCCGACGGCCCGCTGATCGATCAGCATGGCCCCGATGACGGCCTGCTCGACGTCGACGGCCTGCGGCGGCAGGCGTTCGAGGCCGCGGCCGTTTGCCGGTCTCCCCTGGCTCACGGCGATCCTCTCCCTGCCGTCACAGCTCCACCCCGTCGTACTGGCGCCTGAGCCACTTGACGTCCTCCCAGGTCTGCCTCTTGTAACCGGCGTTGCGCAACAGGGCAGCCGGGTGATAGGTGACGATCACGGGAATCCCCTCGTACTGGTGCAGGGTGCGGCGCAGCGACCCCAGGGGCGACTGCGTCCTGAGCAGGGCCTGCGAAGCGACCCGCCCGAGGGCGCAGATGATGCGGGGCTGCACGATCTCGATCTGCCGCTTCAGGTACGGCTCGCACTGGTCGACCTCCTCGGGCAGGGGATCGCGGTTGTTCGGGGGCCGGCACTTCAGGACGTTGCAGATGTAGACGTCTTCCCGCCGCAGCCCCATCGCCTCGATGATCCGGGTCAGCAGCCTGCCCGCCTCCCCGACGAACGGCAGTCCCTGGCGGTCCTCCTCGGCTCCCGGCGCCTCCCCGACGAACATGATGCCGGCCTCGGGATTGCCGGAGCCGAACACGAAATTCTGCCGCGAGTGCCCGAGCGGGCAGGCGGTGCAGTTGCAGATCTCCGCCCGGAAGGCCTCGAGCTCGCCGGAGGCGTCTGCCTGCCCGGCATCCGCCTCCGCCGCTTCGGGAAGAGACCGCCCGGCATCTTCCAAGCCGGCAGGGAGGACGAAGTCCGGCCCCTCGAATGCCACGAGGTCGGCGAGGTACCGCTCGAGGAATCGCGCCGCGAAAACGAGGGAATCGCCCCCGTTTCCGGGGCGCCCTTCTGTCGCTGCCATCTGAAGAAAACTCGGTGCGGAAGGAGGGGTATCGAGCCGAAGATGAGCGGGGCGCAATGCCCTGTCAACCGGATTTCCGGCGGCGCGCCAGCAGCTCCCGGGCGCGGTCGAGCAGCCGGTCGGCCACCTCCAATTTGCTCATCCTGGGAAGCGCCTCTTCCCCGCCGTCGGCGTCGATCAGGGTGACCACGTTGGTGTCGACGGCGAACCCGGCTCCCTCTTCCCGCAGGTTGTTGAGGGCGATGAGGTCGCTCTTCTTGCGGGCGAGCTTGGCGCGCGCGCGGGCGCTGCCCTCCTCGGTCTCCATGGCGAAGGAGACAACCACGCGGTTCTTCTTGTTCGCCCCCAGCTCCGCGGAGATGTCCGGGTTGGGGACCAGCTCCAGGCTGATGCGGCCGGACCCCCGCTCGATCTTGCCTTCCGAATACCCGGCGGCGCGGTAATCGGCAACGGCGGCGGCCATGACGGCGATGTCGGCCTCCCCGAACCACTTGCGGGCGGCCTCCAGCATCTCGACGGCGCTGCGCACCTGCGCGACCTCCGCCCCCGCAGGAGGCCGGAGGTCCGTCGGCCCGCTGATCAGCTTCACCGCGGCTCCCCGGCGGACGGCGCGGGCGGCAACGGCGTACCCCATCTTGCCGGTCGAGCGGTTGCTGATGAAGCGGACCGGATCGAGGTCCTCGCAGGTGGGTCCGGCGGTTACCAGCACGGTGAGCCCGGCGAGATCCGGCTCCGGTCCCGAACCTCTCCCAAGAAATCCCCCCAAGGCGGCGACGATCGTTTCGGGACTCGCCATGCGCCCCTTGCCGTGCGCCCCCGACGCCAGCTCCCCCGCTTCCGGGTCGATCCAGCCGACCCCCTGCTTCCGCAGGAGGCTGATGTTGCGCCGCACGTACGGGTTTTCCAGCATCCCCTCTTCCATTGCCGGGGCGAGGAGGACAGGGGCCCCGGCCGTCAGCAGCACGGAGGAAAGCAGGTCGTCGCCGATGCCGTTGGCCATCTTGCCGATCGTGTTCGCCGTCGCCGGGGCGATCAGCACCAGCTCCGCCCACTCTCCGAGGCCGACGTGGAGCACCGGAAACTCGTCGCTGCGCTCGAACAGGTCGGTGTGGACGGGGCCGCGGGTCACGACTTCGAGGGTGGTCGCGGTGACGAAACGGGTTGCGGCCCGGGTCATGACGGCGCGCACCTCGGCCCCGGCGGTGACCAGCAGTCTTGCGACCAGGGGTGTCTTGTAGGCGGCGATGCCTCCGCTGACCCCGAGAAGGATCCTGCGTCCCTCGATTCCCATCCCGGTCACCCGCCGCCCGCGAGGCGCTCGGCGACCCGGTCGGCCACGCTCCCCGCCTCCTCCGATCCCGAATCGATCACCAGGTCGTAGATCGACAGGTCGCCGATGTCGATGCCGTGGTGATCGCGATAGCGGGTCCGTTCCGACTGCTCCCTGCGATCCATCTCCTCCATGGCCTTTTCGACGGTCTGGCCGTCGCGCCGGCCGACGCGGCCGGCGCGCACTTTCATGTCGGCGAAAATCCATACCTTCAACGCCGGAAGCCGCCCCCGCACGACCATCCAGCCGGTGAGGCGCCCTTCGAGGATCAGGCCGCCGCAGCGGGTGCGGACCGCTTCGATCATGCGGGCGTCGAGGCCGCGGTCGAGTCCCGGGTCCGACTCGGCGCGGCGGCAGAAGGCCTCCATGGAAACCCCGGCCTCGGCGGCCATCTCCCGGAACGTCCTGCCGGCGTCGAGGTGCCGCCATCCGGTGCGCCTGCCGAGGAGCTCGCACACCGTGCTGGTGCCGGAGCCGGGAAACCCCCCTATGGTCACGACGTCCATCCCTTCGTTTCCCGCCATCGTCGCCGCGGTCACGCGAGGTTCTGGACCTGCTCCCGCATCCGCTCGATCTCCTCCTTGACCGCCAGCACCTCGTGTACGATCCCGGTTGCGGTCGCCTTGGAGCCGATCGTGTTGGCCTCGCGGTGCATCTCCTGAAGGAGGAAGTTGAGACGCTTGCCGACGTCGCCGCCTGTTTCCAGGGTTTCGGCGAACTGTTCCGTGTGGCTGCCGAAGCGCACGAGCTCTTCGGCTATGTCGCTCCGCTCGGCCACCATCACCACCTCCATGGCCAGACGGTCCTCGTCGATGGCCCCCGGCTCGAGCAGGGCGGCCACCCTTTCACGCAGGCGCGAGAGGTGCTGCTCCCTGCTGCCGGCAGCCAGGGTCTCGATCTCCCTGAGCAAATCCTGCAGGGAAGCGACCCGGGCCCGCAGATCGCGGGCGAGGGCCTGCCCCTCCGCCCTCCTCATCCCGTCGCACTCCCGCAGGGCTTCGTCGACGGCGGACATGACCAGGGGTGCGGCGCTCTCCGTATCGAGCGGCACCGGGTCGTTGCGAAAGACACCCGGCATCGCCGCCACCGACCCGAGGGAGATGGCGGGTTGGAATCCCTCGGCCTCGGCCAGCCTTTTCAATCCCGCGACGTAGCGCCTTGCCGTCTCCAGGTCGAGAACCGGTCCCGTGTCGCCGGGGGCCGCGGTTTCCTCGAGCTCGACGAGCACGGTAACCTTGCCCCGGGAAACGACCTCCTGAACGCGCTCCCCGACGGCGCTCTCCAGCTCCCGCAACGGAGCGGGGCAGCGGACCTGGACGTCGAGGAACCGGCCGTTGAGCGAGCGCACCGTCGCTCTCACCGAGGCCGCGCCCCCTTCGGCCCTGCCGCTGCCGAAGCCTGTCATGCTGATGATCGTTCCGCCGCTCATGCCATTGGCCGCGCGGGAATCGGCGACCCGCGCCGAACTCCAGCTTCCCTAAGGTCCCGAACCGGGGTCCACCTGTACCCGCATCGGTCTGGAAAAGCCTCCGAGCAGTGTTCCCCCGTCTCCCTCCATCCCCACCTTCCAGAGACCCTCCGATCCGGTTATCCAAAGCTGCCGGTGACTGGGGTCGACGTCGAGATGCCGACCCTCCCCCACCGGGAGACTCTCCCAATGTACGCGTTGGCCGCCGTCGCGCCCGAAGGAGGCGGCGCCGTTCTCCCCGAGGACCCAGCAGTCCCCGGTGGCCGCGTCGATCTCGAGGGCGACAGCGGCTGCGAACGGAAGCTCGATCTCCACCGCCTCGGAGCCGACCTCCAGCCTCGCCAGGCGGCTGCCCTCCCCGATCAGCACCCAGGCCTCGGCGGGGAAGCGCCGCCCATCGTCATCCCCGCTCTCGGAAGCGGGGGAGGTGGCTATGGCCGCGGGTGAATCCAGCCCGGCCCAGGCATCGATTTTGGTGCCGTCGCGGTGGTAGAGCAGCACCCGCGGTTCGGCGCTGTCGACGATCCAGCAGGCGTCGAGGGCCGCGGCGAGCGCCGACGGTTCTTCGAAGTGGGCGTCCACCGCCGTCAATCGCAGCGAGTCAGAGGCCGTGGAGAGGTCCGCCCACCAGACGCGGTCCCCATCCGCCTCGATCATCCAGCCGAGACCGTCCGCGGCGGCGAGCTCTTCCACCCCCTCGAGCTCACCGGGGACAACCCGCAGCTCTCCCTCCTGGTCGATCCGGTAGAGCCCGCCGAACCTCCGGTCCCCGACCCAGCAGGCGCGGTCCTCGCCGGTCACCGCAATCGAGGTGAGAAAGGCGAAACGGCCCTGGGCGAAGACCGAGCTGCGGCCGTCCGGTGCCAGGCGCCAGACCAGGCCGCTGCCGGGATCGGCAACCCAGGCCGCCGCGGTCCCGGGAGTTGCGCGCTCGAGCACCCCGGAATCCCGTTCCCCCTCGCCTGCGATCACGAGGCCGAGCCGGTACTCGTAGACGGTGCCGTTTTCGACGTCGTTGTCCACGTGGGAAGTCTGCCCGGAAGCCAGGTCAAGGGCTGTTTCCCCCGACCCGGAAGTGCGGCGATAGAGCCGCAGCCCGACCAGATCTTCGAAGTAGGTGTAATCCCAGTTCAGGGTGACCCGCCGGTCGCCGGCGGTGGCCTCGAGCGCGGTGACCGTATCGATGGGATTCTCGACCATCGGGTCGAAAGGATTGCGGTGCTGCCGGTCGCTGCAGGCCAGGAGGAGCCCGGCCAGCGTCAGGCCGGCGGCGGTGCGAAAGCGTGCAGGAAGGAAGCCGGACACGGTCAGAAGAACAGCAGGTATACCGACCAGACCAGTCCCGCTTCCATGACCGCGAAGGCGGCCCCGGCGATGCGGTCGTAGCGCTCCGCCTCTTCGAAGTGGCTCTGCTGGCGCTGGCGCCCCGCGGATTTGAGATAGGTCTCGTACGCGTCGTCGGCCCGGTCCTTGCTCAACCGGGCGACCGCCGCCGCCGAAACCGTCAGCGCGGCGCTGAGGTACAGGGGAGCCGAAAAACGGGACCGGACCCGCTGCTTCCGGTCATCCCCGGCCCTGTCCTGCCGCCTGGAAAGCGCGCTCCCGAAGGACTGCCCCATGCCCCGGACCCGGGAGTGCGGGGGTTCATTCCCTTTCTCCAGCGCGTGGAAGAGGGAGGCGAGAGGCAACTGTTCAGAAGACCCCGACCGCCCACCCTGCTCCCGGTCATGCCAAGCCAGCCCCTGCTCCCTGGACCAGGGGCTGTCGAGAGCCCGACCACCGCGGAAGAACGGGGATTCCCGGCCCACCCCGTTCTTCGAGATCGGCGCTGCGGCGGCCGGGGACAAAGGGGGAGTTCGATCGAAAATGGAGGGGGCGAGCCGGAAGGAGGCCTTGCTCGAAAGGGTCGCCCCAGGGCCCGGCCGGGACTCGTCCGGGTGAACCGTTCCATCGGCGGCGTACCCGGGGAACGCCCCCGGCTGAATCGCCGCCAGCACCGAACCGAGCCAGTACACCGCCATCGGCGGCAGCCTTCGGCCTGCTCCTGATTCCAAACCGCGCTGATTCCCGGACACCCTATCTCCTGCCGAAGAGGTAGACGGTTCCCGAGTCGGTCGCCAGAACGACGGCGTCGCGCACTGCGACCACCGGCTCGGAGACCGGCCCGTCGAGCCTGAACTTCCACTCCAGGTGGCCGCTGTCGAGGCGGAGGGCGTAGAGGAACTGGTCGTTGCCGGCCGCGTACAGGATCCGTCCCGAGGCGGCCGGGGTGGAGCGAATCGCCGCCCCCGTCTCGAATCGCCAGGCGACCTCCCCTGTTTCCGCGTCGATCCCGTACAGCTTGCGGTCGGAGCAGGCCGCCGCCACCATCCCCTCCCCAGCCACCAGGCCGGGGGCGGGAAGGGATGCGAGCCCGGTTTTCCAGAGGATGTCCCCGGAAGCCGCGTCAAGGGCGAAGAGGTCGCCGGTTGCCGATGCGGCGAAAACCCGACCCCCGGAAACCGCGGGCCGCCCGCAGAATCCCGAGCCCAGGGCGCGGGTCCAGCGCTCGCTGCCGTCGGCGAGCCGCAGCGCGGTGACCGCCCCGTCGCTGTCGCAGATGTAGGCGGCGCTGTCCCCCAGCGAGGGGGAAGCCGCCCATCGCCCCCCAGGTTCCCGCGACCACAGCTCGCCGCCGTCGGCCAGGGAGAGCGACAGCAGCGGCCCGTTCTCCCGCGCGATCAGCAGGGTGTCTCCCCGCACTACCGGAGCGCTGCAGAACCTCCCCGGGCGGCTCCAGACCGGTTCGCCGCTGCGCCGGTCGACGGCGCGCAGGGCGGGCTTGCGGCCGAGCTCCCCGACAAGCAGCAGCCTGGAGGAGGGGCCTGCGACCGCCGCCGGACCGCAGATGTCGTTGTCGAACCCCTTGCGCGACAGAGGGAACCCGCTGTTGCGGTCGAGGACGGCGAGGTTGGAGGTCTTGGTGAGCTGCAGCATCAGCTCCCCGGAGAGCAGGGCGCCTCCGAGGGGAGGGCTGTCGATTTCCTGCCGCCAGCGCAGCCGCAGGGGCGGCTCGGCTCCTTCCCGGCGAAACGAGGAACCCCCCGGTGAGCCGCTTTCCTGCAGCCACTGGTCGGCGGCCCCTCTGGTCGAGGGCAGGAAAAGCAGTTTGGGCTGGCACCCGGACAGAGTCAGAAGCGCCGCCAGGGCGGCGGGGCGAAGCGCAACCGCCGCGGTTCTTCCCGCTCTCAGAAATCCCATCCGAAGAAAAAGTCCCAGTGGTTGCTGCCGCCGATCGACTTGAAATCGGTGCGGCGCGAGGCGTCGAGGCGGAACACGAACACTCCTCCCAGGGCGATGCGGACACCGGCTCCGAAACTGCCCCGCCAGTCCCCGAAGCGGTCGCTCCAGGCGTTTCCGGCATCGGCGAACAAGGCGCCGCGGAAGGCTCTCAGGTCGATGTTCCCGAACGGAAACGCCAGCACGATGCGGTCGAGCAGGGGGAAGCGAAGCTCGTGGTTGGCGAGAAGGAGATTGTTCCCCCAGATCGAGCGCCAGGGGTATCCCCTGAGGGTCCAGCTGCCGCCCAGGGAAAAGAACTCGGGCACTTCCCCGCGGCTGTGCCGGGCAACGTAGCGCACGGCGAAGCTGCTGCGCCGGGACAGGCGCAGGTAGCGGCGGTAGTCCCCGAAGAGGGTCACGTTGAAGCGCCGCGAGCTCTTGAAATCGACGCTCTGGCCCGCCCCGAAACTGTAGCGGGTGCCCTCCAGCGGCCCGGTGGGAATCCAGAAACTGCCGTCGTGGGTGTAGCTGATGTGGTTCGACATCAGCCAGCCCTTGAGCTTGCGGCCCTGGAAGCTGCGGTCGATATCGGCGTGGCGAACCGACAGCCGGGTCACGATGCGGTTGTTGCGGCTGAAGGGATAGCTGAACTCGGTGTAGGCGCCGGTCCGCTTCTCGCGCACGAAGCGGCCGAAGCGGCTCGAAAAGCGGTCGTTGAGGCGGAACACCCCCCAGGCGATGTTGAGCTGGCGGGCGAGGTGGAGGCGGCCCAGGGCGAGGTTGAGGCCGTTGAAGAATCCGACGTCGCTGCCGGAAATGTGGGAGAGAACGAAGTAGAACTGGTCGTTCCCGAGGATGTCGCTCAAGGCGATCTGGATCCCCCCCGAGGTCCCGAAAACCGGATCCTGCGATATCTGGCTCTGGGCGATGTCGAGGCTGAGGTGCTTGCGGTAGCGGCTCTTGACGACGGCGCCGGAGCCGCCCGATTCCTCGAGGGTCCAGCCGGAATCGGCGGCCGCGGCGACGGCGTCGAGGTCAATCAGCTCTCCCGGGTCGGCATTTCCTTCGGCACCGGTGGCGAGGTCGTGCAGGTAGATCTGAAAGCCCCCGCTCTCGAATCCGGTGTAGAGAACGCCGCTTCCGTCCGGCAGCCAGGCCGGGTCGAAGACCCCGGTCAGGACCCTCGTCAGCCTGCGCAGGCTCCCGGCGCCGGAGCCCTGCAGTTCCAGCTCGAACAGATCGAACCTGCCGTCCCGATCGGAGCTGAAGGCGATGCGGCCGCCGTCCGGGGACCAGGCCGGGTGCAGGTCGTTGTTCTTCCCCCGGGTCAGCGGACGCACCCTGCGGGTGGCGAAATCGTACTCGAAGAGGCTGTAGTACCCCTGCCGGCCCGCCACCTCCCAGCGGTCCGAGCTGAACACCAGGCGGTCCTCGGCGGGATGCCAGGCCGGGTCCCGGTCGTGGAACTGATCCGCGGTCAGGCGTTCGAGCCCGCCGCTTGCCACCTCCACCACGTGGAGGTCCGAAATCCCCCCCTTGCCGGCGCCCGAGAAGGCGATGCGGCCCCCCTCAGGGGACCAGGTCGGACTCGAAATGGCGACGATCTCCTCGAAACTCAGCGTCCCGGCCAGCCGGCCAGCGCCAAGGTCCCAGAGGTGGAGATGGTCGCGGCCCCTGCGCTTGGCCGAGAAGGCGAGCAGGCGGCCGTCGGGGGAAACGGCGAGACTGCTGCTCAACTCGTGCAGGGATTCGTACTGCGGAAGCCGCGTCCCGGGGACGACGACCTCGGGCTCGGCCTCGACCCCCCGCAGGGGGGCCCTGGCGATCTGCGAGTGGCCCCGGTGGTTGTGGAAGAACAGCACCTCGGGCTCCCCTCCGACCGTTCGGCCTGGCGAGACCTCGGGCTTGAGGTTGAAACCGGACCGGGTGACCGCCCGGGAAATCTCGCCGGGCGGGTCGCTGCCTTCGATATCGGGCAGGTAGGTCTTGCGGAGGTGGTAGCCCCACTTCTCGTCGAGGTCGGCCAGCGGCTCGCCGGTGGTGATCTCGAACACCTCGGCGAACTCCTCGGACCGCCACCAGTTGTCGAGAAGGCGGACGAAGACGTCCGGGCCGTAGCGGGCGGCCATGAACTCGCAGATCGACTGCCCCTCCTTGTACATCTGGAAAGTGCCCTGGATGAGGTGCATCCGGGCGATCGGAACCAGCCGCTGCGAGAACAGGGCGTCGCGGATGATCATGTCGCCGTAGCTGTCCCACGGTCCGGCCCAGTACTCGGCGAGCCCCTCGGAAAACCACAGCGGCCCGCGGCGGTAGCGGGCGGCCCCCCTGGCCTTGAGCACGGTGCGGATGCGGTCGAACATGAACACGTGCACGAGCTCGTGCACGAGGACGCGCTCGAACTCGGGAAGCGACCCGCTCAGCGGCAGGGCCACGCGCCCCTTCAGGGACTCGGTGAACCCGGCCACCCCTTCCGGCAGGAAGCCGGGGATGATGTTGGTCTGCTCGAAATAGACGTGGGAGGAGTAGACGATCAGCGGTATGCGGCGCTGCACGGTATGGCCGGAGACCTGCTCGACGGCGCGATACCCCTCTTCCGCCATGCGGGCTGCCCAGGAGGCGAGCTGCTGCTCTTCCGGGTAGAAGTACACGTCGAAGTGGGCGGTCTCCATTTTCTGCCAGTCGAACTCGTCGTACTGGACCTTGTTCTTGCCGAACTGGTAGAGCTGCGCACTCCCGCGCTCCGGGCCCGCAAAGGCAGTGGCGAGCAGGACGAGCCAAGCGAAACAAGGGGCGGTCCGCATTCCTGCCCTACCCCTGTCCCAGCAGACCGCCGAAGCCGGAGCCCGCGGTGAGGGGGCGGCGAATCTCGACCTTCCTCCCCTCGCGAAGGCCGTCCCGGAACGCCTCGCTCGACGACACCCCTGCGGTGGTCCGCGTCTGCGTGTACGGGTTCAGGTACCGGTAGTACTGCCGGAGGCGGCCGTCCCCTTTCCACACGAGGGCGGCGGTTCCAGAGCCGGTCCCGGGGTCCGCCGCGGCTTCGGCTTCACAGGTGAGCTTGTCGTGGAAACCCTGGGCGACCCCGGCGAAGTAGCGCATGCGCTCGCGGTTCCCCGCCAGCCGGTTGTCGCGGCGGTACTGCTCCCACAGGCGCGGCAGCAGGTTGGCGAGGTAGTCGTGCACGTATGAGGCCATGGAGAGGTTGGTCGGGGTTCCGAACAGCTGCAGCACGGTTCCCATCCGGTCGCGGCAGGGCTGGTAGGTCCGCGCCCACAGCACCTCGACGAAGAAGAACTCGTTGAGGATCGCCGCCACCCAGAGTTCCCACGTCGACCGCCGCGCCTTGATCTCGCCGACGGCGACGCAGTCGAAGTTGCGCTCGCGGTCGAGGGCGACGAGATCGACGTTGTACTCGAGCAGCATCCTGCGCGCCTTGTCGACCGCGGCCTGGGCTTCGTGCTCGTTGGGGCTGGTTGCCAGCGACAGGACTTTCTTGAGGACGCGGAGAATGCGCTCGTCCCCTTCCCCGGCAAGCGGTTCACCGGTTGCAGCCGCCTCGGCGCGGGGAGAGCAGCGAAGAACCTCGCAGGCGCGGCGGAAGGCCGGTCCGTGGGGGAGGTCCCCGGCTTCGAGAACTTCGTGGGCGTACTGGTGGGCCATCTCGTGACGCAGGGTATCCATCACCTCGAGCCAGGGATCGCGGCGCACGTGCTCGACGGAAATGGTGATGCGGCGCAGTACCGGATCCCAGCTGCCGAGTTGCCTGCTGCCCGACCCGAGCACGATGACGGGCCGCCGCAGGCGCCCCCCGGCGTACTCCTCGTTGTACTGGGAAAACCACAGGTAGAGCTTGCGGTTCCATGCCGCCAGCAGCTCCGCGGCGATCTCCTGCTTCATCCCGGCACCGCGGAACTCCCTCAGCTCAGGGAGCGGATGAACGCCTGGGTGAAGCTGCCGGTGGCCACCTCGTCGACCGGCCCTTTCATCGTCAGATCGAAGTCGTCGGAGACCTCGATCTCCAGGGCGCCCCCCGGGGCCTTGACGGTGACCGGGCTGTCCACCAGTCCGAGGCGGACCGCGGCGCTGGCAGCGGCGCAGGAGGAGGAACCGGACGCCTGGGTCTCCCCGGCTCCCCTTTCCCAGATGAGGATGTAGATCGACTGCGGTCCGGCCGGGACGGCGAGCTGGACGTTGATGCGGCGCGGAAACAGCTCGTGGTTTTCGAGCCGGGGCCCGAGGTCGAGGAGCTCCCCGCGGGACCACTCCAGCCCCTTCTCCCGGAACAGGACGCAGTGCGGGTTGCCGACGCTGACCCCGGTGAACCGGAGCTCCCTGCCGTCCACGGCGATCGGCTGGTCGACCAGCTCCTCCGCGGCGAGGGTGCAGGGCAGGTCTCCGGGGCGGAAAGAGGCTCCACCCATGGCGACCGTGGCGGCGCTGGCGTCTCCGTGGGGGTCGACGTGCAGCTCTATCTCGACGAGGCCGCCCATGGTATCGACGCTGAACCGCCGGCTGCGAGTCCTTCCGGTCGAGTACAGGTAGCGGCCCAGAATGCGAAGGCCGTTCCCGGACTTTTCCGCTTCGCTGCCGTCGGGATTGTATATTCTGACGCCGAAATCCGCTGTTCCGGTGTCGGAGAGGGCGAGGATGCCGTCGCTTCCCAGGCCCCGGTTGCGGTCGCACAGCGCCCGTATCGCACGTGGTGTGAGCTCGAAATCGAGATCGCCGGGATCGAGGGCGATGTAGTCGTTTCCGAGCCCGTGCCCCTTGAAGAATCCGTTTCTCACTCCGCCTCCCCTGGCACCATTGGCTGTTGTTTTGCATGAAGTTGGATGAAGAGCACAGAACGGTCAACGACGCTCGCGGAGGGGGCGAAGGCAGCAGCCTGCCCGGGGTCGACATCCGCCTTTTGTGCGCCCTTCCCGCCGAGGCTGAGCCGCTGGTCAGGGGCCTGGGGCTGAAGCCCGCACCCGCCCCGGGCCCGGGGCGACGGCGAATCTGGACCGGGAACCGGCGGGGTATCGACCTGTCGCTGATCTCGTGCGGCGTCGGGGCCGCCGCCGCCGAGGCGGCGGTAAGCGGGTTCGGCGACGAAGGGGAAGGCCGCCGGCCCTGCGCCTGGCTCAACGTCGGCATCGCCGGCCACCGCCGGCTCCCGGTGGGGACCCCGGTGCTTGCGCACAAGATCAGCCTGGGGGAGCCGGAAACCGGCAGCTTCTACCCGACTTTCTGCTTCACTCCCGCCTGCGGCACGGTCGAGGTCGTCACCGTCGCCCGGGAACAGCGGGAGTACCCCGGCGAGGCCGCCTGCGACATGGAAGCCCACCCCTTCTTCGCTGCGGCCTGTTCCCGGACCACCCCCGAGCTCGTCCACTGCCTGAAGGTCGTGTCCGACAACCGGGAAGTACCCGCCGCGGCGGTGACCGCGGCCAGGGCGAGGACCCTGATCGGCGCCCACCTGCAGCTCGTCGCCGACATCATCGCCGAAATCGCGGCGCTCCTGCGCCTGCCCGGACCGCTTACTGCGGCCGACCCGGAGTACCTGCGCCTTCTCGAAGGCCGGCATTTCACCGAGACGCAACGGCACCAGCTGCGGCTGCTGCTGCAACGGCTGCGGGCGGCGGCCCCGGGGCAGGCCGGGGCCGACTTTCAGGGACAGGGCTTGCGCACCGGGGGGGAAGTCATTCGCCAGCTGAAGAAACGCCTGGCATCCACGCTTCCCGGCCCCGGGGGGTGACGGTGTTCGACTTCATCTACGTCGAGGAAGCGGTGCGGGACTGCGAGCGCGCGCGGGAGATCTGCCGGCGCTTTCCCGCGGCCAGCGTCGTCGACTGTACCCGCTACGGCGAAATCTTCAACCGCTCCGGGCAGAACTTCCGGCTCCAGAAACGCAACCCCGCCCTCATCCTCGCGGCCAAGCAGGGGCGTCGCGTTCTGCCGGCGCCGGCGGGCTACGGAATCGGCAGCAATGCAAATTTCTATTTCTCCCACATGCTGAACTGCGTTTACGATTGCCGCTACTGCTTTCTCCAGGGGATGTACCGCTCCGCTCACATGGTGGTTTTCGTCAACTACGACGACTTCAAGGCCGACATCGAGGAGGTGCTCCAGGCCCCCGCCTCAGGAGAACCGAGCGGGGAGCCCCATTTTTTCACCGGCTACGATTGCGACAGCCTGGCGCTGGAGGGGATCACGGGATTCGTCGAGGACTTCCTTCCCTATTTCGCCGCCCACCCGGAGGCCCTGTTCGAACTGCGCACCAAGAGCGTGCGCACCGCTCCCCTGAAATCCGCCCTCGGGAACGTCGTGGTCGCCTACAGTCTCAACCCGGCCGGGATGGCCAGTCACGAGAGTGGGGTTCCCCCGGTGCGAAGCCGCATCGCCGCCGCGGCGCAGCTCCAGGAAGCAGGATGGCCCGTCGGCCTGCGCTTCGATCCGCTCATCTGGTCCCCGGGTTTTCACCAGTCCTACAGGCGGCTGTTCGCCGAAACCTTCGCCGCGGTCCGCGGCGGCAGCGTCCACTCGGTATTCCTGGGAACGCTGCGCCTGCCGCGGCGCTTCCACCGCCGCATGGAAGCTCTCTACCCGGAGGAAGCGCTGTTGGCCCGGGGCCTCGAGGAAGCCGGCGGGGAAACCGGGTATCCCGGAAACCTTCGCGAAGAGATGCTCGGTTTCTGTCTCGAGGAGCTGCGGCGTTACGTACCGGATGATGCAGTCTTCCCGTACCCGACCACCGGCGCCGGGGCAGCGGTATGAGCCGGAAGGTTCTGGTTTCGGGAGCGAGCGCCGGAATCGGCCGCGCCGTGTGCGAGGCCCGCCTGGAAGCCGGGGACCGGGTCGTCGGACTCGCCCGGGACTTCGGCAAATTCCCCGGTCGCAGCCTGGCGGGCTTCGATGCGATCGGGATCGACCTCGCCGACCTCGACGCGCTGCCCGATCGGCTGGCCGGGATAGCCGCTGCTCACCCGGACCTCGATGCCCTCGTCTGCAACGCCGGAGAGCCGGTTTTCGGCAGCCTCGAACAGTTCTCCAGCGGCCGGATCCGCCGCTCTCTCGACCTCAACTTCACAAGCCAGGTTCTTCTCGTGCGCGCCGTTCTCCCGGAATTCCGGAGGCGGGGCAGGGGAGACATCGTGCTGATCGGTTCGGAAGCAGCGGTCAAAGGGGGGCGCCGGGGTTCGCTCTACTGCGCCGCCAAGTTCGCCCTGCGGGGGTTTGCGCAATCGATCCGCGAGGAGACCGCCGCCAGCCGAATCCGCGTCTGCCTCGTCAATCCCGGCATGGTGCGGACCGCCTTTCACGAAATGCTGGATTTCCGCCCCGGCGCCGAACTTGGCGAGCACCTTCTACCGGTCGATGTCGCCGCCGCGGTCTCTTTCGCCCTGGATTCCCGGGAAGGCGCCGTCGTCGACGAAATCGACCTGTCGCCTCAAAAGCGGGTTATCGACTTCGGGCGAAGCGACTGACTGTCTCGGTGGGAATTGCGGTCTGTCCCCACGCCCCGGCCGGGAATCGCCGAGCCGCGCAGGGCGGCCTCCAGCGGCGTTGAAGGACTGACCCGGATTTCCGGGAGGACCGGATCCGGCCGGCGGTCCCGGACCGATGCTCCTGCAGCCTGTCGTTCGCTACCGGATCAGAACCGGAAGCCCAGGCGGAGGAAGGGGGGGGACGATGGCGTCCGCCCGGCCTCCCCATACCGGGTGTCGGCCTCGAGCTGGCGCTCGTGGTAGGCATTTATGGCGCCCACCTGGTCGCGCAGATGGAGCAGGGAGGCGAGCTTGGTCCAGGCGACGATCGGCACCCAGCCGGCCGCGCCCTCTCTTCCCGCCAGGAATCCGGTCCCTGCCGCGGCGGCTGAGAAAAGCAGCAGCGAGAAACCCTGGCGGGATTCCCCGATGTAAAAGAACCCCCCTCCGGGGATCGGCGTCTCGATCAGCAGGGCCGCCAGCAGCGAGCGCCGCGGCTGGTAGGCCGCCGGGCGCATGGCGATGCGGCGGTTTCCCAGCTCCCGGATCGAGTGCAGTTGATCGAGCGAGTAGGTCGCGGGGCGCTCGTGCAGGGCGCCGACCACCTCGCGAACGGAGATTTCCTCTCCCTCGATCGACACCACCTGAATCGCGCGGACCTTGCCGGACTTGAGGACGACTTCTCCCCAGGATTCCTCGGCCGCCATCTTTTCCAGGGTCGCGGCGATGCGGTCAGCGTCTCCGTAGAGGGGGTAGGGGGCCACTGAAAACCCCACAACCGCGACTGCTATTATCATATTGCAGCACAAGGCGTTCCTTGGAATCATGTGACTCTTCCTTTGAAATCGGGGAGAACCGGTGTCAACGGGGCGGTTAGAAGCTGTCTCCCATCTGTTTAGATTACCGGAGGCCGCCCGGAATTGTCAAGACGGGGCCCGGACTAAAAGCCTTGCCTCGCCTGTCAGCACGCCTGCCAACCATGGCTGAAGTTGCCCCATGAGACCCGAGCTGGATGCCGCCATCGCCGCGGCCCGTGAAGCTGGCCGGATACTGCTGTCACACTACGGCACCGCGAAAAGAATCCGCGACAAGGGGAGCGGCCCGGGCGGCATGCTGCCCGGGGAGCAGTCGGCCGCCCGGTACGATCCGGTTACCCGGGCGGACCTGGAGGTCGACGCCTGCCTGCGCGAGCTGCTGACCGCTGCCTCCCCGGGCTGCGGCTGGCTTTCCGAGGAAAGCGTCGACTCCCCCGGGCGCCTCCGTAAGCGGCGCCTGTGGATCGTCGACCCGATCGACGGCACCATGGAATTCCTCGAACGGATCGGGGAGTTCGGCACCTCCATTGCCCTGGTCGAGGATGGGGATCCGGTCGTGGCCGTCATCTTCAACCCGGTCGCCGATGAGCTGTTCAGCGCCGTGCGCGGGGGCGGCTGTTTTCTCAACGGCAAACGGATCTTCTGCACCCCCACGGACCGGCTGGACCGGGCGACCTTGATCGTCAGCCGCAGCGAAACGGCGCGCGGCGAGATCGATCCCCTGCGCCCCCACCTCGCCCGGGTGCGTCCCGTCGGCAGCGTCGCCTACAAACTCGCCCTCGTCGCAGCCGGTAAGGGCGACCTAAATGTCAGCGTGAAGCCGAAAAACGAGTGGGACGTCTGCGCCGGCGACCTGCTGGTGCGCGAAGCCGGGGGCCGGATGCTCGATCTCGACGGACAGGTGCGGCGATACAATCAGCCCTGCACCCTCGTAGAACCGGGGCTCGTCGCCGGCAACGAGCTGCTCACAGCGCAGATGCTCGAGCTCCTCGCGCGGTTGCGGGAAGGGACCGCATGAGCGTCGGGGCCAACGCCGATATCGTCGATTTCCTCAACCGCCACGGCGCCCTGATGGAGATCGACGGGGCCAACCCTTTCCGGGTGCGCGCCATAACCAACGCGGCGCGCCTTATCGAGGAGCTCGGTGTCGATGCCGCAGCCATGGCGGCGGACGGCACGCTGACCGAAATCGAGGGAATCGGGAGGGGAGTGGAGGAGCTGGTAACCGAGTTCCTGCAAACCGGTTCCGCACAGGCCCACGAGACCCTGAAAGGGAGGGTCCCCGAGGGGCTGCTGGACATCCTGCGGATTCCCGGGCTCGGCGTCCGGAAGGTACGGGCGCTCTACGACGGCGCCGGAATCGAGTCGGTGGAGGACCTGGAAAGGGCATGCCGGGACGGCCGCCTCGACCGCCTCGGCGGCTTCGGGGCAAAGACCCGGGACAACATCCTCGCCGCGGTCGCCCGCCTGCGCGAGTTCGGACAGTGTTGGCTGCTGCGCGATGCATCCGCCCAGGCCGGGGAGCTGTGCGAGTCCCTGCGCGCTCTCCCGGCGACCAGAGCGGCCATCGCCGGCAGCCTGCGGCGCAGCCGGGAGACGGTCAGGGATATCGACATCGTCGCCGGCAGCGACGACCCCGCCGCGGTTTCGGCCGCCTTCGCCGGACACCGGGCAGTGCGCGAGGTGATCGCCAGGGGAGACACCGGGACCTCCGTGCGCCTGCACAGCGGCATCCAGGCCGACCTGAGGATCGTCTCCGACGACCGGTTCCCAGCCCTGCTCCATCACTTCACCGGCAGCAGGGACCACAACGTCGCCATGCGGTCCCGCGCTCTCGGCAGAGGCATGCGTCTGAACGAGTACGGGCTCTTCGACCGGTCCGGGGACGCGGTTCCCTGTGCCGCGGAGGCCGACCTCTTCGCCGCCCTCGGGCTGGACTTCATTCCCCCGGAACTGCGCGAGGGCCTCGGCGAAGTCGAAGCTGCCGCCCAAGGGACCCTGCCCGACCTCATCCGGCCCGCGGACATTCGCGGCATCCTGCACGTGCACACCTCGTACAGCGACGGCAGGGACACCGTCGCCGGGATGGCCGCCGCGGTGCGGGGGCGCGGCTATTCCTGTCTCGGCATCTGCGACCACAGCCAGTCCGCCGGGTACGTTTTCGGACTCAAGCCGGAGGAGGTGGCCGAACAGCACCGGGAGATCGATGCCGTCAACGGGGCCTGGGAAGACTTCCGGGTATTCAAGGGGATCGAATGCGACATCCGGAGGGACGGCAGCCTCGATTACGACGACGGACTGCTGGCGCAGTTCGATTTCGTCGTCGCCGCCGTCCACAACGGAATGAACCTTGACGAGCCGACGCAGACGGCGCGGGTGATCCGCGCCCTCGAGCACCCGAATACCCGCATCCTCGCCCACCCCGAGGGCAGGATCCTCAATCAGCGGCAGGGATGGGAGATCGATATGGAGGCCGTCATCGAGGCGGCCGCGGGCAACGGAGTTGCCCTGGAGCTGAACGCGCAGCCGGACCGGCTCGATCTCGACTGGCGCTGGGTCAGGAAAGCCCGGGAGCGGGGTGTCCGGATCGCCATCAACACCGACGCCCACCGGATCGCCCATCTCGATTACATCGGGTTGGGGGTGAGCATGGGCCGCAAGGGCTGGCTCGAAGCGGCCGACGTGATAAATACCCTCGAAGCGGACGAAATGGCCGAGCTCTGGGGTTGACCCGGGCTGGAACCTCCCGAGCGGGAGCTGCCCGGGGGGACTGTGGGAAGCAACACCCCCTGTTGGGACGCTAATCCAGCCTGACTTCCGCCCCCGCCCCCTGGCTGCGGTAGATGCCGTCGAGGATCGCCATCACCTGCAGCGACTGCTCCGCCGGCACCGGCGAGGGGGCGTCCTCGGCGACCGCCCGCGCAAACTCGACGCACTCCTGGGCGTGGGCCTCGAGACCTTCCGGCATCAGCTTCAGGACCCTGTTGTAGAACTGCCGGGTCCGGTAGTTGGTCTCCAGGATCTCGCACCTGGGCCAGTGCAGACCGCCGGCCGTCCCGTACAGCCACATCTGCATGTCCTCGCCGGCGGTGTCGTGGTGGAGGAGCCAGCTCACTTCGAGGACCAGGGTGGCGCCGTTTTCGAAGCGGACGAAAGCCGCGGCGAAATCCTCGACGTCGAATTCCGGGGGAATCGAGCGGCGCCCGCCGCCGAAGGCCCCCTCCTGCCTGGCGATCCCGGCGCGGGCGACGCCGCTGACCGCGGCCGGCCGCGGGTTGCCCATGAACCAGAGGGTGAGATCGAGAATGTGGACCCCGATATCGATGCACGGACCGCCGCCGCTCAGGCGCCGCTGAACGAAGCCGGATCCGGTCGGGGCGAAGCCGCGGCGCAGCATCCAGCTGCGGGCGTGGTAGATGTCCCCGAGAACTCCCAGTTCGATCTCCGCCTTCATCGCCCGGGACGAGGGCTCGAAGCGGAAGTGCTGGGCGGTCATCAGCTTTTTTCCCGACATGTCGCGCGCCGCGATCATCTGGCGCACCAGGTCCGGGGTCGGCGCCAGGGGCTTCTCACAGATCACGTGCTTTCCGGCTTCGAGCGCGGCGACGGCGAGCGGGGCGTGGTGCATGTTGGGAACGCATATGTCGACGATGTCGATTTCCCGGTCGGAGAACAGCTCTTGGGGAGCCTCGTACAGCCTGGAGACTCCCTGCTCCTCCCCCCAGGACCGCAGCACGGCAGCGTCGATATCGGACCCGGCGACCACTTCCGCATGTTCCGAAGCCCGCCACCCGGGCATGTGGGACCGCGATATCCCGCCCACCCCGATGATCCCGACCTTCAGCGCCGTCATGCCTCCTCCTTTTTCTCGGGTTGCCGACAGCGCGGAAATCAAGCGAATAGCAGGCGGCGTTTCCACTGCCCGCAGCCGGATCGCGGGAGGCCGGAAGGTGGGAGTCAGCGGCGGCGAAGACCGGCGAGGCGCAGCAGGTTTCTCCTGGGCGAAGCCTGCTGCAGGTGGACCATGACCCGGTCCCCGGTATGGGCGGACATCTCGGTTGCCGCCACGTACCCCTCGATGTCGAACCGGTCGAGCAGGACCGTATACCCCACGCCGGCGCGCCGTACGACCGTCGCTTCGAGGTCGGCTCCCTGGTACGGCTGCAGGGCGGCCAGAAGCCAGTAGCGGCGGCCGTGTCTTTCGACCCGGCGAGCGGCTTCGATTCCCGCCCTGCATTCGCTGAGCAGGCGCTCCAACTCCTCTTCGCCGACCGGGGTCCCGCCCTTTATCGCGGCGATCAGCTGTCTCTGCATGACGAGGTGCTCGTAGCGGTCGAGCGGCGCCGTTCCGGCGGCGCATCCGGACAGGCCGAGGGCTTCGTGTTCCGCCGGCTTCACTTGCATCGACTCCGGCGTACCCGCCTTGCGCAACAGGTAGGATCGCAAGCGGCCGGAGTCATCCGGTTCCTGTTCGTCCCCCGCTTCGGGCGGCAATGGCGGCGGCAGAGGCCGGGTCCTGTACAGCGCCGGGACCCCCTGCTTCTCACACCAGGCGCCCAGGGCCTCGCTGGCGACGTTCACGCATTCCTCCAGGATCATCCTCCCCATGCTGTCGGGGCGGGAGACCGTCACCCTGCTGCCCGCAACGCGAATGTCCGGATCATCTTCCGGCACTCTCTCCGCCGGCAGCCTCCCTTGCCGGCGGGCGCGCAGTCCGGCGGCAATCTCCGCCAGGGTCCGCAAACGGCCGGCCGCCCGGCCTTCGGTTTCGGAGTCCGGGGAAACCATGCGCGGGCGGATGCGGCGCAGGGCGATGCGGCAATCGCGGATGCTCAGGTCGCCTCCCAGCACCGCCTCGATTCGCAGGGAGGGAGCTGCCCGTTCGCCGCGGAAGCGCACGGCTCCTTCCACGGCCGGGGGGAGCAAGGGGATTCGCCGGTCCGGAAGCTCGATGCTGGTGGCGCGGTTGGCGGCATCCCGGTCGAGGGCGCTGCCGGCTGGAACCGCGGCTGCCACCAGTGGCAGGTAGACCTGCACCCGGAATCCCCGGATCGTGCGCCGCGCCAGGAGGGCGACGTCCGCTGTCTGGTCGGCAGGGTCTGCGAAGGCGCAGGGGCGGCGCCAGGCCCGGGTCGCGGAGACCCCGCCGACCACCGCGGCGATTCTTTCGACTTCGTCCAGGGATTCGGGAGAGAATTCCAGCGGCACCCCGCACCTGTGCAGTTCGAGGTTCTCGTGCCTGTCCCAGAACCCCAGCCGCACGAGCACATCGAAGGCGGCTCCGGGGCCGTGAAGGTGGGCCCTCTCCATCAGCGCGGCCGCTTGCGAGCGGCGCGGACTTCCACTGCCGAAAACAGCCGCTTCCCGCAACAACCGGACCGCTTCATCCGCGTTTGCGGGACGCGGATCGGGGGCTTCCCCGTCGGCGACACGGCGAACCCAGGCCGCGGTTTCGGCCAGGTCCTTCGCCTGCTGCTTCTTCAGAGACTCGAGCTCGCCCCTTCGAGCCCGTGCCTGGCGGGAGAGCGGGGACCACCCGTCGGGGTGGCGGGCGAAGAACCGGCTGTGCCACAGGGCGCGCAGGAGGACGACGCGATCGTCCGCTCCCGGAGCGCGGAACTGGAGCTCGGCGAGCTCGTCCAGGGACCACACGCGGCCCTTCCCCTCCTCTGCGGCAATCTCCCAGAGCGGCTCGAGATCGACGGCGAGGCTGCGGGCCTGGCGCTGCCCGTCGATCCGGCGGAGATGGGACATGACCCCCTGCCTCGACAGGGTTGGAGCCCTGTCTGGCGACAGGTCGAGAATCTTGTCGCGCCGCAACCAGCGTTCCCGGCCGCGGACGTCGACGACGAGAAGGCGGCGGCCGGGGTTCCGCAGCACCGCCCCGAACCAGAGACCGCCGCCATGCGTGAATTCGACGAGAGACCCGCTTGCGAGGCCGTGGCCGTGGCTCCGGCCCCGGTGGCCGAACAGCTGGCGGCCGACTTGCGACCGCACCCGGGGATCGTCGTGGCTCAGCAGATCCCGAACCCATGTTGGCATGGCTGCCTCCTCCAGGTCAGGTGTCGTTGGCCCCCGGAATGAATTCCCGACGGAGGCCGCCCGGCTTCAGGCCCGGCGGGAAACGGGAAACGTACCAGGACGGGAAAGCGACGGTCTGTCCGAGCCCCGGGAATTGCCGGCAGGAAGCCCGGCTCCTACCGTATCTGCCAGGCAGCACAGTGTCAATCGAAAAACCGCCCGCGGCCCGATGCGGAAAACCGGATTGAGGTGACATGGAACAGCTTTCGACCATTGCGAGCGAGCGCATCGACCTGATCGAGAAGTGCGTCCTGCCGGGACGCCGCCCCCGGCAGCTGGGGTGCAACGCCCGCGTCTCCGTCCACGGAAACATCGTCAGGGACCAGGTGGTGCGGGTTCGCACCTCGGGCGGCGGGATGGGAATCGGGTGGTCGGGGATCGCCGCAGAACAGGCCGCAGGGCTTGCCGGCAGAAAGGTCGGAGAGCTGTTCTCGCTGCCGGAAGGGACGAATCAGGCAGGACGGCCGATCGATCTGCCGCTCTGGGACCTCTGCGCCCGCCTGGCGGGATTGCCGCTCTACCGCCTGCTCGGTCCGCGCGGCTCGCGGGAGGTCGAGGTCTACGACGGCTCCATCTACATCGACGATCTCGAGTTGGGGGACGCCGGGGCGCGGGAGCTGTATGCGCGGCAGGTGCAGTCCGGATGGGATGCCGGCTACCGGAACTTCAAGATCAAGGTCGGCCGCGGAGCCCGCTGGATGCCGCCCGCAGAAGGACTGGCCCGCGACGCCCTGGTGATCCGGACCGTCAGGGAAGCGGCCGGACCGGACGCCAAGATCCTGATCGACGCCAACATGGGGAACACCCTGAACACCGCCCGGGAGCTGCTGGCGGAAACCGCCGATGCCCGCCTCTACTGGTTCGAGGAGCCGTTTGCCGAGGACCTGCCCCTCAACCGGGCGCTGAAGGAGTTCATCATCGAGAACGGCTGGAACACCCTGGTTGCCGACGGGGAGTTCCAGCCGCCCCCCTGCTTTTTCGACCTCGTCGAAGCGGGCTGGATCGACGTGGTGCAGCAGGACTTCCACCAGTACGGGCTGACCTGGTGGCGCGCCGTTTCAGCCCGGCTCGAGGGGTGTGCGGCCCGTTGCGCTCCCCATACCTGGGGCAGCTACGTCGAGCGCTTCACCCACGCCCATTTTGCCGCCTCCATTCCCAATTTCGACCTGCTGGAAGCGGAACCGGCCGAGCTGCCCGGGCTGATGGCCGACGATTGGAAGATGGACGGAGGCCGCCTGTTCGTCCCCGACACCCCCGGGGCAGGTTTCGACATCGAGGAGGCAGTCTGGAACAGGGCGGTCAAAGAAGGCGGTTTCAGCCTGAGGGCCTGATCACCTGCCGCCCGGCGGGTTGCCGGGCCCGGGCCGGTCGAGCCACCCGGGAAGGCGCACCTCCTCGGAATCCTTCCACGCCGTGAGGTAGAGGGAAGCGGTGAATTCCGCCGCGCCGACGGCCTGCTGCCATCCGAACCGGGCCGCCGGCTCCGAGGGCGGCTCGAAACCATCCACAAGCTCGTACACCCTGCCGACCTTGGCGTGGTTCTCCTCGAAGCGGGCCCGGACAGCCGCCATCAGGTCGCCGAACCGCTGAGGGCGGCAGGCGGCCGCCAGAGCATCCGGGTCGGGGGCGACCCGCTCGATCAGGGAGTCGACCTTTTCGTGGATACCGGCATGAAGCTTCGACCCGCCGCCCCCGGAGGAATCCCCGTCGGTGGGGGCGTAGCCGTCGAAATGGATAGTTAGATGCAGGGGCTGGAACAGGTCCTGGGCGTAGTGGGCGAGGAGTCCGGCGTATACCAGGGCCTTGCTTTCCGGCGCCTTCAGCCCGGGCCAGCGGCGGTGTTCCGCCAGCGCCAGGGTCAGCTGCTCAGTCCACTCGGCCACGGCATAGGGCAGGAAGCCGACCTTGGAGGGACGGACGCCGACCTCCCGGCAGAGCCGCACGAATTCGTACCGCGTCGCCGGCAGCGGCCTGCCTGACAGGAGCTCGATGTCGAGAAAGTGTTCGGGATGCTCGCGGTCGCGAAGGTTCGGCAGGGACCGGTTTTTCGCCAGGTCGGGATCGTAAACGGTGCTGGCGACCAGTTCCTCCCCTTCCTTCAGAAACGCCGGAACTTCCTCCGGAAGGGCGCGTATTGCCGCCCGCGTGACGATCTCGTGCCCGTCACCCCACCACCCGCCGGCGCTCCGCCAGGAAACGGCGATCAGGAAGAGCAGGAGAAGCACCCGGGTCGGCATCGCCGGCAGTCAGTACTCCAGCTCGTTTACGTCGACGGTCCTGCTCCAGGCCGAGAACTCGGCATTCATCTCTTCGGTCCAGCCCCGGTCTATTTCCCCCGGGCTGTAACGACCCTCGCGAATGGACTGCTTGCCCCAGTAGTCCCGCAGACGCGTCGTTTCCGAGGATTCGACGACCTGGCGGGCCAGCTTCGGAGGGATGAAAATGACGCCGCTCGAGGTCCCGAGCACGATGTCCCCGGGCAGCACCGACGCCTGTCCGACCCGGATCGGGCCGTTGATCTCCGTCAGGGTGACCTCGCCGATGCCAGTCGGGTGGAGCCCCTTTGCGAAGACGTTGATCGGCAGCTCGCGGACCCGCTGGGTGTCGCGGATAGAGCCGTCGACGACCAGTCCCGTGCCTCCGGTGTTGGCGGCGATTGCGGTGCCGAGATTGTCGCCGATAAAGGTGCCGCGAACGATCTTTCCGAAGAGCTCGACGACGAGGACGTCACCGGCCACCAGCGTGTCGATCACCCACGAGTTCTGCCCGCCGACGCGGCCTTCCCTGCTGCCTGCCGCCTCGGTGACCTGGTTGAGATCGGGGCGATGGGGGACGTAGCGGCAGGTCACGGCGCGCCCGGTCAGGACGCGCTCGGGATGGAGGTTTATCCACTCCCCTTCGAACTGGAAGTGGTACTCCTCCCCTGCCAGGACCCCCCAGGCCTCCTCGGTCGTCACCTTCTTCATCCGTTCGATGATGTCATCGGGAACCCGCGGGCGCCCGTCTCCGGACCGGTCCCCGTCGTATTCGACGGTCAGTTCGCGAATCCGTTCTGCAGAGAGCAATTCCATCGGCGCATCCGGGGTTTTGAGACCATTTTCCTGAATCTGGCGCAGTCCCTTGAATTTCAGCCGGCCTTTGCTGCCGGCGCTCGGGAGCTGAAGGGGCCTGCCATAGCGGCGAGGGCTGCGGGGTTTTTGCCCCTTTTCCGGGCCAATATGGCGCCGCGCCGAATCCAGGGTCAAGAAAGGGGAGACTGTTTTCCACAATCTCCCCTTCCAGTTCGGGTTTCGGGGACTTCAGGAGGCCGGGATCGGCGACGACCGGATTCAGCCTGGATTGGCGCAACGGCAGAGCGGGGCACCAGTGTCCCGTCGCAGAGATAGATTGACAAAATCGGGATGCCGAGGCGCCCGGCTCACAAGGCGCCTGAGCGAGCCGTACCGAGGGTGTACGGAGAGCGAAGGCAACGCCGTGAGCCGGGATGGATCGGCTTCCCTATGGCGATAAATTTCTGCGACGGGGCACTAGAACGGCAGATCGTCGGAGGAATAGTCAGACCGCCCCGCGGCCGGAGGTGAAGCCGGGCGGGTAACGGCTTCGAGCTCGAGCTGAGTTTCTTCCGCGCGTCCGTACTTCATGTCGAGCTCTCCGGGCCCCCCTGCCGCGTCGATGAACTGCAGGTCGGTAACCACGATCTCGGTCACGTGGTGCCGGCGCCGGTGGACGTCCTCCCAGTTGCGCGTGTGCAGCCTGCCCTCGACGCGGATCTTGCTTCCCTTCCTGAGATACTGGCCGGCGATTTCGGCGAAACGCCGCCACAGGACGAGTCGATGCCACTCCGTACGGCGTCGCCGCTGTCCCCGGTTGTCGGTCCAGTCGTCGTCGGTCGCCAGGCGCACACTGGCAACCTGCGTCCCGCTCGGCGTGAACCTGATTTCCGGATCGGCTCCGAGATTCCCGACCAGTATGACCTTGTTGATGTTTCCGGCGGCCATTCTCCACCTCACTCTTCGGTATCCCCGGAGAGAGGCCCCCGGCCCCGGTGTTTGCGGCGGGCCTTTGGAGTCTCGACTCCGAAGCGCCGGCAAAGACGGCCGAAACTGCTGGGGGCTATCCCCAGGGCGAGGCCGGCATCCTGGTTGCTGGCGTAGATGCGCGCTGCGCGCTCGATGCGGTCGCGATCAAATCTCTCCAATTCCCGATCCTCCTGTCGGTTCTGACATGACGATGATGTGCACATAATTATACTATTCAAATGTGCATATGTCAAGGCCATTCCGTGCGGTAGGCCACCAGGAGGTCGCCGGCGCTTATGGATCTCGATTCGAGTGAAACGCTGTGCACGGGAAGGAGATAGCTGGATTCAACCAATCGGGGGTACCAGTTGGGCATGAGAATGACGAACTCCGGCCTCTTCACCATCAGGAATTGGAGCACACCCTCATCGGCAGCCTGCCGCGGCTTCAGGAAGGCCAGCACCTCAGGGCTGATCAGTCCCGCGGTATCGATTATCCGCCTCCCGCTGAAATACCCGAGAGCACCGATATCGTGTGCCGCAACCACGGCATCTTCAGGGGTCTCGCGGGCGATCCACCGGGCCATCGGCAAATGCATCTGCTGGATGTCGCGGACGTTCTCCCCGAACTGCCGGGCGCCGCCCGGCTGCATGAGCAGAGCGTTCAGGGCCACCGCAACCCAGGCGAAAGCGGCCGGCCGCAGAATCCGGGATTCCCGCGGAAGGGCAGCTCCGCCGGACCTGACCAGCCAGAGGAGGGAATCGCGCAGCCCGACGGTTCCCAGAACCGCTATCAGCGGGACCAGGTGAGCGACGTAGCGGCCGTGCTGAAAGGTCGCTCCCTTGTAAGGGGCCACAACGCCGCGGACCAGCGGCAGCGCCAGAATCAGAACCAGGAGCAGCCGCTCGGGGCCGGCGCGCCGGCGCCGCGCCGCGAAGGCACCCGCGAGCGCTCCGGCAGTGAGAACGGCGTTGTTGGTCGCCCCGAACTCGATTGTCTCAACCAGCTGCAGCAGTGGGTAGTAGGAAAGGCACTTCAACACTTGAAGAACATCGAGCCGGGCCAGCGCTCCCGGCAGACCGTAGGGACCCACCTTGGCGTAATAGGTATTTGGAAACGGGTGTCCAATGGTGGCGAAGTTGAAGGCGACGAAGGGGGCGAGCAGCAGCGCGAAGAGCAGGCAGGGGCGCGCCAGATCGCGGAGGACCCGGGTCCGGGGCCTTGACGGCATCCGCAGCCAGCTGTCGAGAAGCAGGACCGGAAAGAGGAGCAGGCATTCGGGCCGGGCCAGTGCGGCCGCGGCGAGCAGAACGGTGGCTCCCGGCCCGGGCGGCTTCCCGCGGGAGCGCAGGCAGAGCCAGGTCCCGGCCGTCGCCGCGGCGGCGTACAGGGTGATCTCCATGCCCGACAGACTTCCCCAGATCAGCCTCGGGGTGGTTGCCGCGGCGAGACTGGCCAGCAACGCCCAGCCGCCGCTCAAGCCGGCCTGGCGGGCAAGGAGGAAGGTGAAGGTGCCGGTTCCCCACAGAAGCAGGACTCCGGCCAGCTTCGCGGCAACGACGACGTCGACCGGAAGCAGGTGCAACCCCGCCAGCAGAACAGTCCACAGAGGCGCCGACGAAGCCGAGACCGGTTCCCCCGCATTGAAGTACATCCCGTTGCCGCTGCTGAGGTTGCGGGCTATCTGCATGTGGATCCAGGAATCGTCCAGGGGGAAGCCCAGGGCCTGGTTCAGCTCCCACTCCGACAGGAGCCAGGGGAGGACAGCGGCGCTTGCGGCGAGGCCCAGGATCAGGGCCGCCCGGCTGCCGGAGAGGGATCGGGCTGCAGGGCTCATCGACTGCCCGGCGTTGCCGGCCGGTTCCCCGCGGCCGTGGCAGCCGACAGCCCGACCGGGTTTTCCATGCGTGAGCCCGGGATCATCCGGCCCCCGCCAGGGTGCGCTTTGCCTCGGCGCGGGCAGCCTCCATGAGCTCGAGGTCCCGCAGGGGGTCGGCGACGACGAACCGGGGGATCCCTGCCTGCCTCGTCCCGAGAATCTCGCCCGGGCCGCGAATCTCGAGGTCGCGGCGGGCGATCTCGAACCCGTCGTTGGTAGCGCAGAATGCATGCAACCGCTGTTCGGCCCGGGTCTCGCCCTCCCTTTCGGACGCCTCGGAGCAGTCGATGAGAATGCAATAGGATTGCCCCTCTCCCCGGCCGACCCGGCCCCGCAGCTGGTGCAGCTGCGCCAGGCCGAATCTCTCGGCGTGCTCGATCACCATGACCGTCGCCTCGGGGACGTCGACCCCGACCTCGATTACAGTGGTGGCGACGAGCACCTGCACCTCCCCGCGGGCAAACCGCTCCATCTGCTCGGTCTTCTCCGCGCTGGCCAGGCGCCCGTGCAGGAGGCCGACCTCGAAATCCGCCAGCGGCCCGGAATCCCTCACCTCCTCGAAACCGTCGACCGCGGACTTAAGGTCGAGCTTTTCCGATTCCTCGATTACCGGGTACACGATGTAGACGCGTTCCCCGCAACGCAGGCGGCTGGCGGCGAACTCGAGGATCTTCGCGCGGCTGGCGGGTGTCCGCAGCTCGGTACGCACCGGCTTGCGCCCGGGGGGGACTTCGTCGAGGACGGAGACTCCGAGGTCGCCGTAAAGGGTGAGGGAGAGGGAGCGGGGAATCGGGGTAGCGGTCATGACGAGGATGTCGGCGGCGGGGGCTTTCCCGTACAGCCTGGCGCGCTGGGCAACCCCGAACCGGTGCTGCTCGTCGACGACCCCGAGACCGAGGCGGCTGAAGCGGACCCCGGTCTCGATCAAGGCGTGGGTTCCGACGGCGACCGCAGCGGCCCCGGACTGGATCGCCGTCAGGATTTCTTCGCGCACAGCTTTCCTCTGACCTCCTGCCAGCAGCACCGCGGCGACCCCGAGAGGTTGCAGCAGGGACTGGAGGTAGTAGAAGTGCTGCTCGGCAAGGATTTCGGTGGGCGCCATCAGGGCGGCCTGGTACCCGGCCTCGACCGCGGTCATCATGGCGCAGAGGGCGACAAGGGTCTTGCCCGACCCGACCTCCCCGTGCAGAAGGCGCCGCATCGGCCGCGGATCCCCCATGTCCGCGCTTATCTCGGACAGGGCGCGCGACTGCGCCCCGGTGAGGTCGAACGGCAGCGAGGACAACAGCCCGGGAACCAGCCTGGTGCTCCTCCCGAACTGGTGCCCGCGGCGGTCTCTCTGCCTCCGCCGCCGCTCGAGGAGGGCGAGCTGCAGGCCGTACAACTCGTCGAATGCCAGGCGTTTCCTCGCCCTGCGGAGCTCGTCGAACGATCCCGGGAAGTGTATGGTGCGGAGCGAGTTGTGCAATTCATCCAGATCGTTCCTCCGGCGCATGGCCGGGTCGAGGGGTTCCTCCGTTCCCGGCAGGTACCCATCGAGGGCGGTCCGCACGACAGCGCGAAATCCTCGGCTGCGCAGGCCGCGCTCCTTCATGTCGGCCGTGGTGGCGTACAGCGGAACGATTCCCCCGGTATGGATGAGCCCGCGGTCCCCTGCCGAGGAGAGGAACTCGTACTCCGGATGGGGCATCTGCAGGCGCCCCCGGTACTCTTCCACCCTGCCGCTCAGGGCGAGGAGATCCCCGACTTCCGCCCTGACGTACTGGCCGCCCTGGAACCAGACGCACCGGAGGGTTCCCGAGCCGTCGCTGACGTCGACGCTGGCCGGCAGCGGCCGGCCTCTCCGGGTGCGCGCGAAACCTGGCGAGGAGCAGGCGGTTACCGTGGCGATCACAGTCACCTCCCCTCCTGTTGCCAGATCGGAGACCGCCGTCACGGCGCTGCGGTCGAGGTACCGCCGCGGCAACCGCAGGAGCAGGTCGGCAACGGTTTCGATCCCCGCCTCCCTGAGCGCCCGGCCCCGCTTCGAGCCAACGCCCCGAACCTCCTCGATCGCGGTGGACAATTGCGGTCCGTTCAGCTGGAGCACCTGTTTCTCCCCGAGATCTTTGCCGCCGCGAGGTTCACCCGCTCCCACATCCTCGGGGACGGCCTCATCGCAGCCACCTTCCTGTTGCCCGGGGGGAACGTCAGGGGCATCCGGGAACATGGAACGGTGCAAGGCTTTGTATTTCAAGCTTCCCGGCCGGTACCCGGTACGCTTGACAGGGGGAAACGGCTCCCGGTATATACCCGACCTCCCCGCAACGAGCAGTTCGCCCTTCCCCCGGGGGCAACTTCCAGACCCCTCGCGATCATGCAGCGACCCTCTTTCGCCCAGTTCCTGACAGGCTCCGGCTCACGGGGCCGCCCGATCTTCCTCTTCGCCTATTGCGGAATGTGGCTTCATCTCGTCGTCGGGATTCCCCTTCTGATCATGAAACTCGAGGTGCCGGCGGCGGACACCGTCAGTTCGATGGCCATCAGTTCCCTCAGCGCCGGTATCATCCTCTACGGGATCCTTACCCGGGAGTACGGATTGCTCGTCGCGCTGGTACCCTACGGACTCGGGATGGCGCGGGCATTCGCCCCCGAAACGCGGGGCCTCGATTTCCTCCTCGTCGCCATCGTCATCGCCTTCGGCTCCGGCCATCGGGTGTTGTCCGGCGAGTACCGCCGCTACAGGCGGGAGGTTTTTGGTGACGGCAGGGGAATGCCCCTGTGGATCACCGCTCTCGCCGGCGCCGCGCTGGTGCTGCTGTTCCTATACGGAATTCAACCGCTGTTGTAGACCCCGAACGGCTCGCGCCCGGGACCGCTGCGCGGCCCTGAAGGTGCGCGCCTGGTGTCCCGTCGCAGAGATAGATTGACAATATTGGGATGCCGAGGCGCCCGGCTCACAAGGCGCCTGAGCGAGTCGTACCGAGGGTGTACGGCGAGCGAAGGCAACGCCGTGAGCCGGGATGGATCGGCTTCCCGATGTCGAGATATTTCTGCGACGGGGCACTAGCGGATCTTGAGGGTCGCCAGGCCGCACAGCGCCAGGATGCCGGCGACGATCCAGAAGCGGATTACGATCTTGGTGTCGGCGATCCCCCGCGCCTGAAAGTGGTGGTGGATGGGGGCGCTGAGGAAGAATCTCCGTCCGAGCCACCTGATGCCGATCTTCTCCTGGATCAGGACCGAAAGTGCCTCTCCCACGAAAACCCCCCCGACGATCAGGAACAGGATCTCCTGTTTCACAAGGACCACCAGGGTTCCGATAAGCCCGCCGAGAGCCAGGGACCCGGCATCTCCCATGATCACATTCGCGGGATAGGAGTTGAACCACAGGAAACCCAGACAGGCTCCGAAAACGATGGTGCAGATGATTGCGACTTCTCCGGCCCCGGGGATGAACGGAAAGATCAGGAACTCGGAGATCCTGGCGTGGCTGGAGACGTACGCGAAGACGCCGTACACCGCCACGACGAAAGCTACGGGAACCACGGCGAGGCCGTCGATGCCGTCGGCGATGTTTACCGAGTTGGAGATGGCGATTATGGTGAACACGATCAGCGGCACGTAACCCCACGACAGGTCGATGACCGGGTTCTTCAGGAACGGGAGGTAGAGCTGCGTCGCCAGCCCCGGGGGAAGCGGCGACAGCCCGTCGTGGACGAAGACGACGGCGAAGACGACGGCGTAGAAGAACTGCAACGCCAGCTTTGCGGTTTCCGACAGGCCGCGGTCGTTGTTTCCGTGGCGAACCTTGAGGTAGTCGTCGATGTAACCCAGGGCGGCAAACCAGGTTACCGCGGCCATGCACATGATCACGAACGGATTGTGCAGCTGGCACCAGAGCAGCACACTCAGGGCGATTGCCGCCACCAGCAGGCCGCCCCCGTAGGTCTTGGAGGGGTGATCGGTCACCGGAAAGTCGGTGTATTTTCGCGACGTGTCCCGCTTGCCCGAGCGGTAGAAGTAGAGGATTATGGGCCAGCCGAACAGGATGGTGAACACCAGGGCGGTAATGGCCCCTCCGATGGCGCGGAAGCTGATCGAGTCGAACAGCCGCAGGTAGGAGAGGGACTGGATCGACTGCAGGTAGTCGCCGAGATAGACCAGCACGGGTTCCCTTATCCTCCCCCTGCGCTGACTGCATCGGCGGCGGCCGGCTCGTCTTCGGCGGGGCCGGCCAGCTCGGCGAGCTCGGCCAGGCTCTCTTTCAGGGGAAACTCCGGGGTGAAGTTCGGCGAGGTCGCCAGTACCTGCTCCGCCTCCCCGGCCATCTCTCGCGGGCCCAGCACTCCGCGGCGAAGCAGGTTCTGCAACGCCAGTACGACCTCGTACCGGATCTGCCAGTCCGGGTGATGGTAGAAGCTCCGCAGCAACCGGATCAGCCCCGAATCCCGTCCCACGGCGCCGAGGGCGCGTATCGCCCTGGCGACGACGCGCCGCGAGCGGTCCGACAGCGCATTCACGAGGGCGCCCTCGATGCGGTCGGACGGCTTGCCCTCCTCCCCGAGCAAATCGGCGGCAGCGGCCCGGACCTCGAAATAGGGATCGGTCTCGAGCGCGACCAGCAGCGCCGCTTCCACCTTCCGCTCCCCGACGACGCGCAGCCCCCGCAGGGCGATCTGTATGGTATTGCGCCTCAGGATCCCGGAATGCCGGAAGTCCCCGCCGAGCAGTCTCTTCAAAGCACCCACCTGCCGCCGGTCCTGGAGGATCTGGAGCAACAGGTCGAGCCGGTCCCGTTGCTCGAGATAGCCTGCGAGCTTGATTCCGACGTTGCGCTTGCCCAGCGGGATTTCGTACCACTCCCCCGAAGCAAGGAGACGGTCCGCCTGGTAGCGCAGGTATGCCAGCTCGCGGCCGGGGATGCCCTGGACACCCCCGGCGGCTTCCACCCGCTCGCGCACCTTCCTGACGAGGGCGTTCGGATCGCTCGGCAGCCTCTCGTCCGCCGGGGATTCCAGGTTGAGCGGTGCCGGCCTTCCCCCCTCGACCATGCTTTCCAGTTCCCTGCGGATCAGCTCCAGACTGTCGCGGCGCGGCACCCCCTGTGCCGCCGCCGAAACCCGCCGCCGTTCCTCGGGGGCTTCGAGCAATCCCTCGATCGCTGCGGCGAGGGGATGGCCGTGTACCCGGGTGGTGACGGCCCCGTCTTCCCACGTTGCCTCGGGGTAGAGGACCGCCGCCGCTCCCCGCTTTTCCATCTCGCGGGCGTTGATCGCCTGGTGATCGTCCGCCGACGTCGACAGCGGAATTATGACCGCAGGCAGTCCGCAAACGCCGATTTCGGTGAGGGTTGCCGCGCCCCCGCGGCAGACGACTACGTCGGAGGCGGCGTATAGATCCTCGATCTGTTCCGCGTAGGGGAGCCGCCGGTACCAGTCCGAGGTGTCGCCTGCGAGTCCCGACTCGCGCAACCGCAGTTCGGTGTCGGAAACAGGGTCGTAGGTTTCCTCGGAGGGTCCCCGGGGAGGAGTCGCCCCGGTGACGTGCAGGATGAACAGGTCCGAGCGCTTTCGCAGCCGCGGCAGCGCTTCTACCACGGCGCGGTTGATCTCGCGGGCCCCCTGGGACCCCCCCACGACGAACAGCACCTGACGATCGGGACCGATTCCGAGCCTTTGGCGGGCGGCGGCGCGGTCGAGCTGCAGGAGCTCGCGGCGAACCGGGTAGCCGACCACGGCGACCCGGCCGATGTCGAACCAGCGTCCCGCCTGCTCGAAAGCAACGCCAACGCGGTCGGCGAGCCGCCCCACCGTGTGGTTGAGCAGGCCGGGACGGGCGTTGGGCTCGTAGAGAAACATCCTGGCATTGCCGACGCCCAGTTTGCGCAGAATGCCGAAGGCCAGCATCACCGGGGCGCTGACGAAACCCCCGGTGGTAATGATTACGCGGGGCTGGAAACGAAGCAGGATCAGCAGAGCGCGGCTGACTCCGGTTGCCAGGGTCAGCCAGAACAGCAGTTGGGACAGCGCCGAGAATGAACGCGGGTAGGGGCGGGAGCGCACGTAGCGCAAGGCGTACCCCCGGGCGGGAACCACCCTGGATTCCAGCCGGTTGCGAACTCCGACGTAGAGGAACTCCGCGTCGGCATTCAGACGGCGAAGTTCGTCGGCAATGGCAAGTGCAGGATAGACGTGGCCGCCGGTGCCGCCCCCGGTCAGGAGATATTTCACGCTACCGGTCCGTTGCCTGCCGCCGTACTGGAAAGTAGGCGGAAAAACGCCGCCGGAAGAACGACCCGAAAGGGGTCGAACGCCTGGGGGAGCCGGCAAACGGATCCGAGGAACCTGGGGAAGTGGGAGGGGTCGGTGGCGAGAGGCATCTTCAGTTCAATTGTAGCAAGATCGTCCAAATGCGACAAGCAGCGATTCTCTCATCCTGAATTGCGGTGACCGCGGCCTTGGGCATCCATCCTCCTCTGCCGTTGGACAGCCGCACCAGATACCACTCGTTCTCATCGCGGTCGATGCGCACCTTGGTACCCTCGTGAAGGACGAACACCGAGGTCTGATCCCGGCCCGGTCCGCTGCGGGCGGTCGCCTCCTGCACCGTGACGATGGCGTGTTTTTCCGATTCGTGGGTGTAGATGCGCGAGGAGAGAAACAAGGCGGAAATCGCCCAGGAACAGACGCAGCCGGCCAGCAGCGGCATTGGAACCCGTGAGGATCGGGGCCGCAGCGAGGGCAGACAGGCAAGCACCAGAACGGAGAGCAGGGTAACGGCGAAGGCGACGGCGAGTTCGTCGAGGGTGGGAAAGGCGTAGACAGCGGCCGCGAAGCGGGCAAGCGGATTCTCCTCGGCGGGGGGCTCCCGGTCCCTCTTCACCTGCCGGGCGAAGCGCAAGTTCGCCAGGATGTCCCGGTCTCTCGGCTGGAGCCGCAGGGCGCGCTCGTACCATACGATCGCTTCGCCGAGGCGGGAGGATTTGAAGCAGGCGTTGCCGAGGTTGTAGAACAGGCGGGAATCGCGAATTCCCTGTGCGGCGATCCTCAGGTAGGTGTCGCGGGCAGACTCGTACTCCCCGGCCCGGTACTGGTCGTTGCCCTCGGCAAACAGGCCTGCGGCGGCGGATTGCCCTGAGGCGGGGGCAGCCCCCACGGCGCAGGAGATCGCGGCCGCGGCCGCGAGCAGGAACCGGATCTTCATCCTCTCAGCACTTTCTGCAGCCGTTCCATCAGCTCCTCGGCGCGATCCTGGGTGCGCTTCATTTCCCCTGTCGAAGACGCCCCGGGGGCGTAGCGGGCGAACTCGCACTCCTGCAGCAAGTTGCCGAGGTCCTCCACGGTCTGCTGCGGGACTCCCCGGCGCCGCAGTTCGGCGGCGCACTCTTCCTTCTCCAGACCCGCTGCGGAGCGGTTGAGGTGGTCGGCGGCGAACTCCAGCACCGCCCGGTGGATCTCCGCGTGGAAGTCCGGGGCCGGGGCGCCGGCGGCCAGCATCCGCCGCGCCGTTTTCAACCTGCGTCCCGCCGCCCCTCTGGCGCGCCTTCGGCGCGCGTAGGCGACATCCCCCTCGAGCCGGCGGCGGTGGCGCTGCCAGAAGTAGAGACCTGCGTACGCGAGAGGCATCAGCGACTGCAAAAGCCAGAACCCCGCGCTGCGGTACAGGTACCCCGCGTCCCCCAACTCCCCCACTTCCGGTTTTATGTGCCGAATGTCGGCCCCGACGACCTCGATTTCCTTTCGGCTCAACAGGTAGCGGGAATCCTCCCCGCTCTCCTGAGAGTCCCCGCCGACGGCGAGCTCGCGAGGTTCGGTCTGCAGGGTCCGGTAGGCCCGCGCGTCGGGATCGAAGAAGGAGAACCGCGCCGGCGGAACGGTGAGCGCACCCGGCGCTTCGGGAATCAGGATGTACTCGAAGGTCTTCGTGCCTCCGTAACCGCTGCCGGTATCCCCCGCTTCCTCCGTTACCTTCGGGTCGTACTGCTTGAATCCTTCCAGGTCGCCCAGCCGGGGCTCCCCGACCGCGGCGATGTTCCCCTGCCCCTGAATCGAGATGGTGAGGGTGACCGGATCCCCGGCCCGCGGCGCCGGCGGCTGCAGGGTCGACATCATCCGGTAGGTTCCCACAGCCCCTTCGAACTCCCGAGGCCTGCCCTTCCCGGGCAGGGGCAAAACCTCAACGGCTGCTTCCGGGCTGCGCACCAGCAGCGTCCGGCCGCGGCCGAAGAACGGATCGTCGAACAGCGAGAAAGCATCGAACAGGCTGTTCCTCCTCCTCCCCTCTGCAACGCTGCACCGGATCACCAGCGGCTCGATTACGTGCTCCCCGGCGCTGGCGGGAAACAGGGCGACCTTGCGCAGGAGCACGACATTGAAGGCGACTCCGCCGATAACCTGCCGTTGCGGTTCGAGGCGCTGGGCGACGAACAGGTCCTTGGTCCAGAACCCCGAGAACGCGGGAACCTCCTCGAAGCCGACGTCGCGGAGCTGGTAGCGGTAGCACAGGTCGTATGAGAGCAGCACCTGCTGGCCTGCGTACACCTGCCGGCGATCCTGCTTCACCCGAACGAAAAGGTTATCCTCCAGGGCCTGCGGGTCCTCTTTTGCCCCTCCCTTCGATACGACCACCTCGACAGCCTTCGTCGAGTACTTCCTGCCGCCCAGCTCAAGGGTGGCCGGCCCGATCAGGAAGGTCCCCTCGCGCCGGGGATACAGGGTGTAGGTCAGTTCGCGGGCGTGGGTCACGCGGCCGTTGACGATCTCGGTGCGCACCCCGACGGAGGGTCCGTACACGTCGAATTCTTCCGCCTTCAGCTCCGGGGTGGGAATCTGCGGGAAGTTCTGCGAGGAGGAGATCGACAACGTCAGCTCGACCGGTCTGGAGCGGGTCGTCCTGGTGCGGTCGACGGAGGCCGTGAAATCGACTTCAGCCGCTGCAAACGAGGCCGTGGCCGCCACTCCGGCCGACGCCGCAATCAGCCGCAAAATGCTCACAACGGCCCTACCAATCCTTGACCTGCGTCCTGGCTTCCACCCGGAAGCGGCGGCGCTGGGCTTCCTGCTCGCTGTCGGCGAATGCGTCGAGCAGCTGTTCCGCTTCGTCCGCCTGCATCCGCCCCGGAAGCTGCTGTTTCCCTTGCGGTTGCACCGCTTCTTCTTGCGGCGCCTGCGGGGGTTGCGGGGATTCTCCCTCCTGCCCTGCCGGCTGCTCGCTTTCTTCCGCAGGCTCCTCCTGCCCGGACTCCTGCTGCCGTTCCCGCTCGCCCTCTTCCCCCGGACCCGCCCCTTCGGGTTCCTCCCGTTGGTCGCCCGGCTGCTGTTGCTGCTGCTTCTGTTGCTGTTCCTGTGGTTGTTCCCGCTGCATGCGCAGGGCGAGCTCGAGGTTCGCCTTCCCCGCTTCGCCGTCGAATCCCCGCGTGATCGCTTCCTTGTAGGCCTCGACCGCCTGGGGATACGCCTGCTTCCGGAACAGGGTGTTGCCGAGGTTGTATAAACTCCGGGCCGCCAGGGCCGGGGAGGCGGACGCCTCCTCGAAGGCGCGGCCCGCGGCCTCGAAGTCGCCCTGCTTGTAGAGGGCGTCTCCCACGTTGAACAGCAGCTCGGGGGAGTCCGGGTCCTCTATCTGCGCCTGCCGGTACTGATCGACCGCCTCGGCGAAGCGGCCCCCGTTGTAATGCTCGAGCGCCTCGGCGCTGCGCGCCGCGGCCTCGTCTCCCACGGTCGCGGCGACGGCGGGGCGCAGGCCGACCGCGGCCAGCCCCAGTGCGAGGACCGCCAACCCGCAGCCTCCCGGCGTCCTGCGACTCCCCCGGAGATCTGGAGATCTCATTCGAAACGACCCCTCCATTCCCGCCGCTGCCGCCGCCGGTCGCCAAGCAGGGACTCGAGGGCAAAGCAGGCGAGGGCGAGAGCAAGCGGGATCTGGTAGCGCTCCTCATATCGCCTGAACCTCTGCGACTCGAACTCCTTCTGATCCATGTTGGCGATCCCGTCGTATATCTCCTCGATCTCGGACCCGCGCAAGCTGCTGCGGTAGTACGCCCCCTCGCTGAGGGCGGCCACCTCGCGCAGCACCCCCTCGTCGAGCCGGGTCTTCACCGGATTCCCGGCGCGGTCGCGGTGGAAGTCGACGCCTCCCCCCTCCTGCCGGACCGGAATCAGCTCGCCGTCGGAGGTGCCCATGCCGATCGCGAAAATGCGCACACCCTCGGCCGCGGCCCGGTCCGCGGCCGCCACCGGATCGGCGGCGTGGTCCTCGCCGTCGGTGAACAGCACGATCGCCTTGTGCTGGCGGTCCCCTTCGTCGAAGCAGCTGCGCGCCAGTTCGATCGCCTCCCCTACCGCCGTTCCCTGGACCGGAATGCTGCCGGCGTCGACGACGGACAGAAGCAGCCGCAGGGCCCCGTAGTCGAGGGTCAGCGGACACTGGACGAAGGCCTTGCCGGCGAACACCACGAGACCGACGCGGTCTCCCTCGAGCCGGTCGAGCAGCTCCCCGACCTGGTACCGGGCCCGCTGCAGGCGGTTTGGGCCGACGTCCTCGGCCAGCATGCTCCTCGAGACGTCGAGGGCGATGACGACGTCCACACCCTTGCGCTTGGCCATCGTCAGCTCGGCTCCGAACTGCGGGCCGCTGAGGGCCAGGGTCAGAAAGGCGAACCCGCAGACCGCGATGCAGTACTTCCAGTGCTGGCGGGGAACGCTGACGCTGCGGGTCAGTCTGCCGGCGACCTGAGGCGCCGCAAAGCGGGCGAGAGCGCGGCGCTTGGCGGCAACCGCCCACAGCCCGAAAAGGGCGAGCAGCGGCATGAGGAGCAGCAGCCAGAGGTAGCCGGGGTAGGCGAAGCGCATCGGAACTGCGGTCAGGGCAGCCGGCGGAAACGGGTGTTGGCCAGGACGAACCCGAGCAGCAGCAGGGCGGATCCCGTCCGCAGGAAGCGGCCGTAGCGTTCGGTAAAGTCGAGGTGGACGGCGCTCGTAACGGGGGTCGTCTCGAGCTTGCCGATCTCCTCGTACACCTGCTTCAGCTTTTCGCGGCTGGTCGCGTGGTAGTACTGGCCCCCCGTTGTTTCGGCGATCCGCCCGAGGATCTCCTCGTCGAATTCGAGCCCGCGTCCGGGACGGCCAGGAACCGGGTTGCTCCTGGCGCCGACGCCGATCGTGTATACCCGGATGCCCGTGGCCTCGGCCGCGGCGGCGGCGGTCATGGGGTCGATCTCTCCGGCGTTGTTGACTCCGTCGGTCAGCAGAATTACGACCCTGCTCCTGCCGTCGGCGTCGCGCAGCCGGTTGCAGGCATTGATCAGGGCCACCCCGATGGCGGTTCCGTCCCAGCTCCTCGAGGCTGTCTCGATTTCCCCGAGAAACTCGAGGAGGACGTCGTAGTCGAGGGTCAGCGGGCACTGGGTGAAACTCACACCGGCGAACACGACCATGCCGATGCGGTCGCTGTGCCTGCCGGAGATGAACTCCGACACCACTTCCTTGGCGACCTCCAGCCGGTTCGCTTCCCCGAGGTCCCTCGCTTCCATGCTGCCCGAGACGTCGAGAGCGAGCATGATGTCGATCCCCTCGGCGGTGACGTCGACAACCTCCTTGCCGGCCTGGGGCCTTGCCATCGCAACGATGAGGAGTGCGAGCCCGGCCAGCCGCAGCACCACCACGGTGTGGCGCAGGCGCACCCGGAGCCCGGGCCTGATGCCTGCGAAAGCCTTCAGGCTGGAGAAGCGGATGCTGCCGCGGTCACCGCGCTCTTCGCGCAGATAGCGGTACAGCACTGCCGGCAGCAGCAGCAGTGCCGCCAGCCAGATCACGTTTTCGAAACGGAGATGCTCCTCCACTGGCTCCTATGCCTCCCCCGGGGCCCCGGAAGGGACCACGGTTCCGCCTGAACCGGTCCCGGACTCCTCCGTTTCCCTCAGTCCTCCCGCGGGGCCTTCTTCCCGGGCTTTCGCCCGTTCCCGCAGCCAGTCCTCCAGACCCTGGACGATCTCGATTCCCCTTTCCGGGCCCGCTTCCGCTTCGGCGGCCTCCGGGACGTGACGGGCGAACTTGACGAGATCGGCGACCCTGAGGAAAACGGCCGCCTGGCGCTCGATCTCCCCGGGAAACCCGGGGATGCGGACGAGCGCCCCTTCGATTTCAGCGGTCGTCCGCTCCAGCGCCTCCACCCCTGCCCTGTCCTCGAAAAACCGCCGCAGGGTTTCCGACAGCAAGGTGTAGTGCCTCTTGTAAGCGCGGCGTGCCACCAGTCCCATGCCTGCGATTTTCCTGAATTCGGCGACGTAGTCGACAGGTGGAGGAGGGGGTTGGGAGGCGATGCCGCGAGCCCGGCGATCGAGATAGAACACCTTCAGAATCCAGGCCGCTGCCACTGCCGCCAGCGTCGCGAGCAGGGCGAGGAGCCAGACCGGAATCCCGCCGGCGATAACCAGCGGAGGGACGATGTCCCGCAGCTCGTCGTCCTCCGGATCCCGGACCGGCAGGATTTCGAGAATCAGCGGGGCGGTGCTGCGCAGCAGGGTGTCCTTCCCCGCGGCGGCGAATCGGATCGGGATGGGGGGGATCGTCAGCTCCCCGAGGTCGAACGCCCGCACACGGCAGGTGGCGTCCGCTTCGACCTCTCCGGCAGAGAGGGGCCGGGGGTTGACTGCGGGAGAAAAAGCTTCGACCGCCAGCTGCCGCGGAAGTATCTCTTCCATGCGGGGAAACAGCGGCGAGTATTCGGCCGGGTAGCGCAGGCGCAAGGTCAGGGTAAGCGGCGCCCCGATGCTGGCCGCGGCGGTATCGAGCCGGGCGGAGACTTCGACGGCCGTTGCCGGGCCAGGGGCTCCCTGGGCGAGGGCGGCGACGACCGGGAAGAGGAAAGTGGCGAATCCGCATGCCCTGAGCCGCAACGACGGACCGCGGTGCCGCGACATCCTCCCCCCTCTAATCGGCGGTGGTGTCGTCCGCTGCCCTGGCGACCGGGGCTTTCGAAACGTCGTCGAGGCCGAGCTTCAGATCCTCGAGCAGGTCGGTGCCGACCCGGTATACCGAGGCCACCCCCGTGCGCATGAGATAGGCGCTGCCGTCCACCTCGCCGACCCGGATTTCCAATTTCTCTTCGAGGTCGTCGGTGAGCTGAATGCGCACCGCGGGAACGTCGAGGCCGTACGAAGCGAGGTCTATGGCCGCATCCCCGGCGGCATCGACAGTGAATTCCTCGACCTCGATGCCGTCGATGTCGCCCAGCAGGCTGTTGAGTTTCCACGACTTTGCCTCGCGGTCCTCAGGCGCGGAGATGTGCCAGCCGCCGGTCGTGTCGCGCTCGGCCGTGAACGCCGGCTCTTCCCCCTGCCAGAGCTCGATCCTGCCGATGGCGTCGCGGTCCTCGACCGCTGCCGGCTGTTTGTCCCGCAGGTCATGCGCGCTCCTGCCGGCGGCGTTGACGAGGGTGGAATCGACCAGGAAAATCGGCGCGCGGCTGGGATCGAAGGCGAAGTGCTTCCCGTCTTCCTCCTCGAGGCCGATGGACAGCCGCTTCTCCGCCCGCTCCTCGCCCAGGAGAAGGGAGACTTCGAATATCGGCTCGGAAAGACCCCGATTCGCTTTCTCCTCATCTCCGGGTGTTTCGCTCACGAAGGACTGCACCTCGGAGCTCGAAAGCTCACGCAACAGCTCCTCGACTGCGGAGGCATCCGCGCGCCGGTCGGCCGGCATCAGCCTCCAGCTGTCCTCTTCCTCCCGGACAACGGCGAGCTCCTCCTCGAGGGCGAAACCGGCCAGGCCGATCTCGCGCACTTCTTCGCTGTCGAAAACCAGAACCCTGCGATCTCTCAGGTCGAAGATCCCCTTGTCGAGGTTGTCGAAGCGCCAGGCGCGCACGGTGAATATCTCCGGATTCTCACCGCTGCGCCGGGCGTACGCGTAGCGTTCGGTCGGACTGTCCGCCCCCAGAACGACGGTGTCGAGAACCGCCTCGGAAAGCTCGATCAGGACCCGCAGCCTGGGGTTGACGAGGCCGTACTTCGCCGCCAGCCCGGGGTTGCCGGCGGCCGCGGCGCTGTCTTCGACGACGCGCTCGATCTCGGTTTCGCGCAGGTTGCGAAGATACCTCTCGATCGCCTTCTCGTCGGCGTCGGCCGTCACCGGGGACTGCAGGCGCCAGCCGTCCGGGGTCCTGGCCACCGAGATTGGGGTGTCGGCGCGCTCGATGAAGATCCGCGCCGCTTCGTGATCGCTGAAGTCGAGCAGCTGCCTGGCTTTCTTCGCCGCTTCTTCGCGCTCCTCCCCTCCCTTTATCTCGTAGAAATAGACGAATGCCAGCAGGGCTGCGAAAACGGCGCTGATGACGAGGTTGGTCTTGAACCGCATCTCCTACTTCTCCGTCCCGGTTTTCGGGGTGAAGTCGCTCTTTATCCAGACGAGGATACAGGCATTTGCAATCCACCAGCCGGCGGATACCAGCTGCAGGGTCTCGTGGGGAATCGCGGCGAACCCGACCCCGACGACGATTGCGCTGAAGGCCAGGGCCGCGGGCCATGACCAGGGCTCCCTGCGGTGCAGGCCGTAGCCGGTCATCGCCAGTCCGACCGACAGGATGAAGTAACCGAGCCCGGCGAGGATGTTGCCGTCGGCGACCGCCACCGTCGCCAGGCCGAAGAGACCGGTTGCCGCCGAGAAGTGGGAGTACATCAGCCAGCGGACAAACCCGGAAGAGTAGGCCGCGTAGCCGCGGCGCAGCATGATGACGAATCCCGACAGGGCGACGGCGAAAGGCAGCACGAACACCGAGACCCACAGCACCACGTCCCCCTGGTTGCCGACGAGGTTGATGGGGTTGAAGGCGGGGCGTTTCACGGGAATCGCCAGACGATCCTCGCTCTCGGTCACCCATTTCAGGGCCCCGATCAACAGCTCGCCGTTGGCCTGCTGGCCGAAGTACTGGTTGCGGGCGAAGTCGGAGTCCCCGAAGACCGCGAGACGGGTCTTGTCGCCGCTGGCGGCGCTGTCGGGATCGGCCTTGACCGCTACCGCCAGCGACAGGGGGCCCTGGCGGTCCTTCTCCGGATCGAACTCGACCTGCCCTCCCTCTCCTGCCAGCGGCGACAGATCGGTCTCCCCCCAGCTGCTGCGGTGGGTGAAGGCCAGGGCGGTGATTTCCGAGCCGGCGACCTCGTCCGCAGCCGGAGTAACCGAGCGCGCAAACGGGAAGAAGCTCATCGTGCCGGAGCCGATCTTTCCGGTGGCCGGGTGGTTGCCGTACTGGATCACGACGGGAACCGAAACGTCGGCGCCGAGGAGCTGCCCGATACCGCTCAGGTCGACGACGAAGTCGTTCCCCAGTTCGATACCGTACCCCTCCAGCACGGATTCGAGCCCGGTGTCGACACCTGGATCCGTGAGGACAAGAGCGTCCTTGCCCTTGCGGAGGAGGGCTTCGAATGCCACCGCCTCGACCGCCGACAACGGCTGCTTCGGGCCGAGGAGGACCAGCGTCTGCGCCGCTATCGGGGCGCCGTCGAGCCGGACGCCCTCGTCGATCTGCAGATTCAACTCCTTCAGGCGCCCGTTGAGTATGCTGAACCCCTCCCCGCCGACTTCCGTCAGCATTCCCTCGCCGTGCCCGCCGATGAACGCTATGCGGCGCTCGCGGGCATCGAGGGCGCTCTTGATCGCGTTGCTCAGCGCCTCTTCGGTCTGTTCCTCGATGCGTTCGCTGTGCACCTTGCCGTCCCCCGACACCTCGACGAGGGAGGTTCCCCGGACGGTTACCCCGTGCTGCTTCCATTCCAGGGAGCGCTGCTGCGGATCGACTATCTCGTAATCGAAGTTGCGCGTCTCGTAACTGTACTCGTCCATCAATTCGCGAAAGCGCATCGACTCGATCTCGGAAGTGAACGCCTTGACGGTAATGAGGCGGTCCTGCCGTTCGGCCCGCTCGAGCAGATCCCGCGTTTTCGGGGACAGGGTGAACAGGCCGTCCGCGGTCAGATCGAGACGGCTGTGATAGCGGTCGCCGATGAAGTTCACCAGGGTGACGATGCCGAGGGACAGCGCCAGTCCGAGCCCGGCGGCCAGGAGATCGCGCACGCTCCAGCGGCCCTTGCTCGAGACGACGAAGAAGCCGGCGAGGGCAACCGCCAGAGGATACAGGATGACGCCGACCCAGAAGATCCATTCCGACTGGCTGTCGGTCAGCGCGATCGGGTTGAAGCCGGCCTCGCGCGGCCTGATGGAGATCAGGCCCTCGTCCGCGGCCAGCCAGCTGATCGCGTTGAGGATGAGATCGCCGTTTCCCTGGAGGTCGAAATAGCGGTTGCTGGCAAAGTCAGAATCGCCGAAGAGGACGAGCCTGCCGCCCTCCTGCCGCTTCGCGGCGACCCCCAGGGCTACCGGGCCGGCCCGGTCGACGCCCTCGTCCAGCGATACCGTGCGCTTCCCCTGTCCGGGCTGGAGGGCGCTGAGATCCCGCTCGGCCCAGCTCTGGCTGCTCGTCGTTACCAGCTCCACACCTTCGACGGATTCGGTCCCGACGAAGCGGACCGAGCGCGCCAGCTCGAAGAAGGTCATGGTGCCCGAACGGTGCTTGCTGACCAGCGGATGCTCCTGGTCGTAGCTGACGGCGACGGGAATGGTGAAATCGAGACCGAACAGGCTCCCGATTCCGCTCGTGTCGATGACGAAGTCGTCCCCCAACTCGACCCCCCATGAAGCGAACAGCGCCTCCAGTCCGCTCTCGTTGGCCGGGTCGAGGAGGGCGATGACCGAGCCTCCGGCGTCGAGGTAGCGCGCGATTGCCTCCGCTTCGGTGCTGAAGAACGGAGACTGCGGCCCGGCGATGACCAGCACCGCGCAGTCGCCCGGGACTTCGCCGGCCCTGGCGAGGAAAAGCGAGTCCTCGACCACGTAGTCGATCTCCTGCAGGCGGTCCCGCAGTCTGCTGAGCCCGAGTTCGGTCTGGGAAACCCCCTTCTCGCCGTGGCCGACGGTGAGATAGACGAAGGACTGGCGGTCCCGGGTCACCTTGAGCATCGCGTTGGTGAGTTCCTTCTCGGTCAGCTCGGTCACCTTCTGCTGCTTCTCGCCCGACTCGACAACGACGGTGTTGTAGCGGCGGATGCCGTAGTCGCTCGTTCTCCGGGGATCGCGGTCGGGATCGACGAGCTCGAAATCGAAGGAGCCGCTGTACGTCGAGTACTGCTCGAGCAGGCTCTCGAGCTTCTCGTTTTCCCCCTTCTCCATGAAGGCGAGGACGCGCACTTCGCTGTCGAGCCCCTGCAGCGACTCCACCGTGAGGGGGGAGAGGCTGTGGAGCTTTCCCGCGGTGAGATCGTACCGCTGCGGGTGGGAACTGGTGACGAAGTTGACCATGACGACGATCAACAGCACCAGGATGCTCCCCCACAGGGCGTTGAGCCAGCTCGAGTACTGTTTGAACAGGGCGGGGTTGATCGCGGCGCAGACCGCGATCACCAGCACCCCGGCCCCGAGGCAGGCGAGCTGTACGCCCGTTTCCTCGGGATCGAGAGCCAGCGCCAGCGCCCCCATGAGTGCGAGGGCGGCGCCGGCCAGGCTGATGTGGGTGGTATACGCTTTCATCGCGATTCGATTGCCGTCCCCTTACCGCCGCCAGCGTCTCGACTCGATGACGCGGCCGGTGGCGAACAGGGTGAAGAAAACGAAGCTCAGGTAGAAGACGACGTCCTTGGTGTCGATGACGCCGCGCTGGAAGTCCTGGAGGTGCTGGATGATCGACAGGTACTGGAGGATCTTGGCCAGAGTCGGACCGGCGAAGCTCGCCGACCAGTCGATCAGCCAGAGCAGCAGGAGGGCGCCGAAGGCGAGAAGCACGGCGACGATCTGGTTTTCGGTGACGGCGGATGCGAGAATGCCGACGCCGATGAAGGTGCCCCCGAGCAGCAGGTACCCGAGATAGGCGGACCAGATCGGTCCCCAGTCCGGATCGCCGTAAACTTCGAGGATGCCGCAGTACACGAGGGTCAGGGCGACGATGGCGGTGTAGAGCGTGAAGCAGGCGAAGAACTTTCCGAGCAGGATCTGGGTCGTCGAGATCGGCGACGTCATCAGCAGCTCGATCGTCCCCGTTTTCTTCTCCTCGGCGAACAGCCGCATCGTCAGCATCGGCACCACGAGCAGCCAGATGAAGTCCATGACCGCGAAGAACTGGGTCACCACCATCTCGTTCAGGTTGAGGGGCGGCATGCCGCTGGCGTCCATGTACTGGGCCCGCTGGCTGTACTGAAGGCACCACCAGTTGAACTGCATCAGGATGTTGCGGAACAGGTAACCCGACAGGAACAGGAACACCCCGGCGATCACGTAGGCTACCGGTGACACGAAGTACGACCGCATCTCCTTGGAGTAAACGGCGAGCAGGTTGCGCATCTTCAAGCCTCCTCCTCGGTGGTCAGGCGCAGGAAAATATCTTCAAGGGTCATCTCGAGGCCGCGCAGCTCGCGCAGTCCGTAACCTCCGTCGACGAGCCGCTTGGCGACCTGGTCCCTGATCTCCCTTCCCGGAGCCGCGGTGACGATGAAGACCGTATCGGCGCCGCCGCTGCCGCCGGCGGTGTCCTCGCGCACCTCGATGACCCCTTCCACACCCTCTATGGCCGAGCGGATCTCCTCCGGGGGCCCGGCGACCTGGGCGCGCAGCATCTCCCCTTCCTTCAACTCGGCGATCAGGCTTTCGGGCGTACCCTCCCCGACTATGCGGCCTGCGTTGATGATAACCACCTTCTCGCAGGTCATGCTGACCTCGGGCAGGATGTGGGTGCTGAGGATGATGGTGTGGTCTCCCCCCAATCCCCTGATGGTCTCGCGGATCTCGATGATCTGCTTCGGGTCGAGTCCGACCGTCGGCTCGTCGAGAATGAGAACGCTCGGGTTGTGAACCAGCGCCTGGGCGAGCCCTACCCGCTGGCGGTAACCCTTGGACAGGTGGCCGATTACCTGGCTGCGGACATGGGCGATTCCGGTCCGTTCCATGGTCTCGTCCATTCGCGCGCTGATCTCCGGACCGGGCACCCCCTTTATCCTGGCGACGAAACCCAGGTATGAATCGACTGTCATGTCGCTGTAGAGGGGCGGCAGCTCCGGGAGGTAGCCGATGCGCTTGCGGACCTCGAGCGATTCCTCGACCACGTCGTGGCCGTCGACCGAGGCGCTGCCGCTCGATGGCGGCAGGTAGCAGGTCAGGACCCGCATCGTCGTGGTTTTTCCCGCTCCGTTGGGACCGAGAAAACCGAGAATCTGTCCCTTCTCTACCCTGAACGACACGCCGTCGATGGCCGGCACGTCGCCGTAGTACTTCGACAGGTCGTTTACCTCTATCACCCTTTACACCTCCTGTTCAGTGTTCGGCAGGTCTGCTAATTGCGGCTCGTTCGCGCCCTGAAAAAGTGTATTAGCGGCTCTATGCAGGAAGCGGAAGTGTCGACGCGAACCTCGTCGACACCGAGACTTCGGAACAGCCGTCGTCGCGCTGCGTCGGCGTTGGCCTCCCCGGTCTGAAACAATTCGCGCACGCGGGGGTCTCCGCTGTCGACGAGCAACCGGCCGCCCGTTTCGGCGTCGTGCAGGGCAAGCATGCCGGCGTCGGGCAGCGCCTCCTCGCGGGGATCGACCAGGTTGACGGCTATGGTGTCGTGGCTTCGGCTCAAACGCCGCAGCGCCATATCGTAGCCGCTGTCGCGGAAGTCGGAAATGATGAAAACAACTCCGCGGCGGTGAACCACCCGGTCGAGGTATTCCAGCGCCGTGGCGAGCGAGGTCCCGCGCCCCCGCGGTTCGAAGTACAGCAGTTCGCGGATCACGCGGAGAACGTGGCGGCGCCCCTTCTTCGGCGGCAGAAAGACCTCGACCTCGTCCGTGAAGATGAGCAGCCCGACGCGGTCGTTGTTCTTTATGGCGGAAAAAGCGAGCAGCGCGGAAATCTCGACGCCGATCTCCCCCTTCATCTTGTCGGTGCTTCCGAAGGCCCCCGAACCGCTGGCGTCGACGACCAACAGCACCGTCAGTTCCCGCTCCTCGTCGAAAAGCTTGACGAACGGCCGCCCGGCGCGGGCGGTCACGTTCCAGTCGATGCTGCGAACGTCGTCCCCCTGCTGGTACTCCCGGACCTCGGCGAACTCCATTCCGCGCCCCTTGAACACCGAGTGGTATTCCCCCGCGAAAAGGCTGTTGACGACGCTGCGGGTGTGAATCTCGATCAGCCGCACCCGGTCGAAAATTTCCCTGGGTATCAAGTGGACCTCACGGAACCTCGACGCCGTCGAACAGCCGCCTGACGACCTCCTCCGAGTCGATCTCCTCGGCCTCGCCTTCGTAGCTGACCACGATGCGGTGGCGCAGAACGTCGGCTCCCACCGACTTGACGTCTTCCGGGGTAACGTATCCCCGCCTGCGGATGAAGGCGTGCGCCCGTGCCGCCCGTACCAGGAAAATCGTCGCCCTGGGAGAGGACCCGTATTCGATGAGAGCGGCGAGCTCTGACATTCCCGCCCCAGCGGGGTTGCGGGTAGCCTGCACCAGGTCGACGGCGTAGTCCTTGATCTTGTCGTCGACATACACCAGGCGCACCGAGTTGCGAAGCGCACGTATGTCGTCGAGGGACACCACTGGCTCGACCTCGATTTCCCCGTCCTCGGCCATGCGGTCGAGAATGGAGCGCTCTTCCTCCCGTGACGGATACCCGACCTTGACCTTCAGCATGAAACGGTCTATCTGCGCCTCGGGGAGAGGATAGGTGCCCTCCTGCTCGATGGGGTTCTGCGTCGCCATCACCAGAAACGGATCGTCCAGGGGGTAAGTCTCTTCGCCGATCGTCACCTGGCGTTCCTGCATCGACTCGAGGAGGGCGCTCTGCACCTTTGCCGGAGCCCGGTTGACCTCGTCGGCAAGCACGAGGTTGGCGAATATCGGGCCCTTCTTCGGCCGGAATGTACCCGAGACCTGATCGAAGATGAGCGTACCCGTCAGATCGGCGGGAAGCAGGTCGGGGGTGAACTGAAGCCGCTTGAAATCGCCCCCGATTATCCTGGAAAGGGTGCTCACCGTCAGGGTCTTGGCAAGCCCCGGAACGCCTTCCAGCAGGACGTGGCCGTTGCACAGCAGGCCGATGACGAGGCGTTCGACCATGTGGCGCTGGCCGACGACCACGCGGTCCATCTGCTGCAGGATGAGATCCACCGCCTGGGAGTCGCGGTGGACGCGTTCGGTTATGGCGTTGATGTCGATATCGGTCGTCACGGAATCCTGTCTGAACCCGGTGACTGCCGCCAGGAAGCCACCCCTGGTTTTTCCAGCCCTGCAGGTTGCCGGATAATTGCGTCGTTCGGGAGAACTCCGATCCGATGGGTGAGAGAACCTGCCTCGATCATCGCTGAGTAACCGGTGGAACGGGGGTCGGCCTTACGGGGAGCTGGCCCCTTCCTGGAACTTGACCCATTCCTCGGGAGCCTTGCCGACGTTGGGCAACAGCCGCCGGGCGCTGGCGGCGAGTTCCGAATCGGGATAGCGGTCGATAACCAGGCGATAGGACTCGCGGGCGCGCGCGTAGTCGTCGAGGTACTCCTCGGAGATGAACCCGACCATGAACTGGGCGTCGTCGGCGTACTCGCTGCTGCCGTACTTCTCGAGCAGCCGTTCGTAGTGCCCGATCGCACCGCGCATGTCCCCCTCCTGCTGGGTGATCATGGCCAGCATCCGCAGTGCTTTCGGAGCGGACTCATGCCGGGGATAGCGTTCGAGGAAATCGCCGAACCGTTCGGCAGCGAGGTTCAGCGAGGTGCTGTCCGTCGCCGCCGCCTGCGCCGCGGCTTCGGCGGCGGCCATCGCCTGTTCGGGGGTTTCCCGGGAACACGCGATGGAGAACATCCAGGCCGCCGCGGCCATCGCCAGGATCCCCGGGCCGACCCGGCCGGGGAGCCAGCGGGGCTCCGCATTGGACGCGGGGATCTGTATGCGGTTCCCCGACCGGGACCCGCATACGGTGTTTTCTGCTGGGTAGCGCTTCAATCTTTACTGGAGGCCTTTTTCTTTCCGCCCCCGCCGTCGCCGTTTCCGGAACTTGCCGCTTTGTTGTCGGATTTATCGGACTTGCCGGAGGACGGAGCCGACTCCTTCGCCGCTTTCTCCGCCTGTTTGTACCCGTCGCTTCTGTAGTCGGTTATGTAAAATCCGGACCCCTTGAACAGGAGTCCCCCGCCGGCCCCGATCAGGCGCTTGACCTTGCCCCCACAGTCCTTCTGCGGGCATTCGGTCAGAGGGTCGGCCGTTATACTTTGAAACTCTTCAAAGGTCGTACCGCATCTGGGACATTCGTACTCGTATGTCGGCATCGCTTATTGGCGGAACGGGCCGGGCAAAACAGTCGGTTCGGTCAGTCCGGGGGTTTGGAGGGGTGATTTTTCAAAAATTTCCAAATATAGCCCCGGTGCGAAAGCGCGCAAGATCAGGCTGGATATGCCCTTAGGTTCTCTGCACCTGAAGGAGGCCGGGCTGGAGCGGGAATCGGCCTGATGCGGGAATGCTTCATGGAGAAAATCCCGGAAGGTCCCGGTCGCCGAATGCCCTCACCCGCCCGCGGGGATCGATCATCAGCAAGGTCAGCTCGGTATTGACACGCCGCCCATCCGGGAAACTGACGCGGCCGGCCGCCCCCTCGTAGCCCCTCATCTGCGCCAACCATTCCCGAAGATCCGCCCGCGTCTGGTGCCCTTCCTCCCATCCTCTGATCAGCATCGCGGCGGCGTCGTACCCATGGACCGCGAGCCCGGGGTCACGGCGGAACCGGGTGCGGAATTCATCCGTAAAGGCCCGGGTCGAAGCCGCTCCGAATCGTCCGGAAACGAGAACCCCCCCTTCGACGTATTTCCTCTCGATCCGGCCCATCTGACGGATTTCCTCCGGGCGATACCAGATATCGTTCCCCAGCACTTTGCCCTCCAACCGAAAGAAGCGCAGCTGCGCTGCGATGGTGCGGGCGTCGTCGAAGCTCTCCACCACTACCGCGATGCCGTCGATGGTATCGATGAATATCTCCGTCGAATCCGGGGGTTCTTCGATCGTCTCGACGGGGGCTTCCAGGAGCTCGTAGAAGGTCCCCTCCCCGGTATCGGTGGTATCGAGAAGGGCCAGCGACAGCGAGTCGAGCACGGCCATGGTATCGACCGGATCCGGGGACGGCATCAGCCGGAACCCGGCCTGTCTGAGGGACTCGAACTGGTCCTTGAAGTCGGTGGTCTCCTCCGGGACGTACCAGTCGCTGTGTACGACATCTCCACCATTGCTTTCCGCCAGTTTGACAAAGGCGCGGTGGAAATTCCATCCATATTCGGTCAGCGGGGCGAGAACCGCGAGATTGCCAAGCCCGAGGACGAGGGTGGCGTACTCCGCCAGGGCGCGTCCCTGGACTTCGGGAACCACGTTCAGCTGGAAAATGTGGCGCCCGAGCGTGTCGAGACCGCTCTGCTGGGCCAGCGGGGCGATCAGGGGGATGCCAGCCGCTTCCGCCACGACAGAAGCCGCTACGCAGGCGGGACTGAAAACCGGGCCGATAATGGCGACGACATTCCGGTCCCCGGCCAACGACTCCACAGCCGACACCGTCCGCAGCAGGCTGCTTCCATCCCCTTGTGGAATTGAAGCGGAGGAGCCGCGTCCTCCCACAAGCCGGCGCTGGCCGGTGTCGACGACCCGGAGCTCGAAGGGCTTTCCCATCCGGTCGTTCGCCATCTGAATTCCAGCGAGGAGCTCTTCACCCGCGTAGCTTCGCGACCCGCTCAAAGGCATGGGGATGCCTATCGCCGGACGTCCGTCCGGGCCCGCCCCCGACCCGGTTGCGACCCCCGATGTGGAAGGGAATCCGCCGGTCCCGAATTCCCCGTTCCCCTCGCGGACTTCCTGGTCGCCGCCCAGCGTCCTGCGAGCGAGGGCGGCGAACAGACCGTTCTCGACGCTGTCGAGGTAGGTTGCCAGAGCCGCGTGGCTGCGTTCCTTCCACCCCAGGCGGGAATACCACCGGGCTTCGCCGAACAGCAAGGCGTCGCGGAAACGCCCGGCGCCGAGCTGCCGGCGGATTCGCTCCCGCTCCTCTGTGGATACCGCCCGGTTTCGAACGATACCCGCAAGCCTTTCAGCGGCGCTCGCCTGGAGGGACAACGGCCCGGGAGCTGCAAGAAGACCGGCGTACTCCGCAGCGGCTTCCCGGTAACGCTCCAGTTGGAAATAACAGTCCCCCGCCACGAGGCGGGCATCCGCAGTGTAGCGACTGCCGGGATAGTCGATTTCTATCCGGCGGGCGGCTTCCAGGGCTTCCCTGAACCGGTCCAGGCGCACCAGAGCCCAGCTGGCCAGCAGCAACGCCGCGGAGGTGCGCTGATTCGACGGCAGGGCGCTGACCTCCTCGAGCGCGCGCAGCGCTTCACCGTAGTTCCCTTCGGCGTAGGCCGATACGCCGCGCGCGAACTTACTGTCGGCCTCGGGGGAGTATGACTGTTGCGGAAGCGGTTGCGCCGGGGCGGGGCTCGAAACGGAAGGGAGTGCCCCAATGGACAGTAGAGCCGTCGTAAAAAGGCCCTCCCCGAGAACCCGCGCCCCCCGGAAGGGCCTGTTCCACCTGGAAAAGAAACGCCACATGTGTATGTGAGAGCGTAATTTATGGGCGGACACCCCCACTGTCAATCGTTGTCGCCCCCGTCCGGCTCCGGTATATTCCATTCCTGTCAGGTTGCCGATTTCAGGGGGTCAGTCATGGATGTCAGCATGGAAAAGCCGGGCATGGACCCGGAAAAGCTGCGGGAATTCCTGTCCCAGCAATACCATACGGAGGCGGAGGCAGCTCCCCATTCGGAGACCGCTGGCACCGGGGATGGAGAACCTGCTGCCCCACCGGGGGAAAAACTGAACTTCAGCCTGAAGCCGGAGGAACTGATTTCCCACCTCGACGAATACGTAGTCCGGCAGGAGGAAGCCAAGGCGATCCTCGCCACCAAGATCTGCACCCACTTCAACCGTCTGAATCTCCCCGCCGATGACGAAGACCTGTTCGTGGGATCGATAAAGAACAACGTCCTGATGATCGGCCCGACCGGTGTGGGCAAGACCTTTCTCGTCAAGCTGATCGCCCGCCGTCTGGGCGTCCCCTTCGTCAAGGCGGATGCCACGAAGTTTTCCGAAACCGGGTACGTGGGAGGCGACGTCGAAGACCTGGTGCGAGAGCTCGTTTCCGAAGCCGAGGGGGACATCGAGCTCGCTGAACACGGAATCATCTACATCGACGAAATCGACAAGATCGCCTCGACCAGGACGACCGCCGGGCCCGATGTTTCCGGTTCCGGAGTTCAGCGCAACCTCCTGAAGCTGATGGAGGAGACGGAGGTCGATCTCAAGGCTCCGCACGACATCTCCTCGCAGATGGAATCGGTGATTCAGATCCAGAAAACCGGAAAGGCGGAGCGCAAGAAAATCAACACCCGAAACATCCTTTTCGTCGTCAGCGGAGCTTTCGGTGAACTCCAGGAAATCATTGCGCGACGCCTGAATCGCGGCGCTATGGGCTTCCGACTCCGCGATCCGCGGGCGCCGCCAGAGGACGCTGTTGCCGACGGTGAACTGTTGAACGAGGTCCGGGCGGAAGACCTGATCGATTTCGGGTTCGAATCGGAGTTCATCGGACGCCTTCCGGTGGTCGCGGTGCTCCATTCCCTGGGCCGCGAGGACCTGCTCGAAATCCTCAGAGGGGAGAACAGCAGCGTCGTCCTGTCGAAGAAGCGGGATTTCAGGGCCTACGGGATCGCTCTGGATTTCTCCGACGAGGCCTTGCAGAAACTTGCGGAAATGGCATTCCAAGAGCAGATCGGAGCCCGCGGGCTGGTCAGCGTGGTCGAGAAAACCCTGCTTCGCTTCGAAACCCGGCTGCCGTCGACGGACACCGAGTCGTTCACCGTGACCGAGCGCACGGTCCTCGATCCGGAGGGTGAATTGAAGTCCATGCTCGTCGATACCAGCCTGCACAGCTTCTCGGCGAAATTCTCGCGCGAATATGGAATTCGCCTGAGCTTCTCCGGGAAGGCCGTCGAGGCGGTTAAGGAAATGGCGAGAGCCCAGGGCCGGTTGCCGGGGGAGGTTTGCGCCGGAATCCTTTCGGATTACGGACACGGCCTCAAGCTTCTCGAATTGGAGCAGTTCGAAATCACCCCGGAGGTTCTCACGCGTCCCCAGGAGGTCCTGAACCAGCTTATCAAGGATCTGTACAATCCCGGGGAAACCGAAAACCCCTGAAACCGAAAACGGTAGTTCTTTCGGCTACGACCGCTTCCGGGTCAGCAGTCTGACGGACTTGCCGGGAGGTGTTCCGGAGCCCTTCTCATGGGTTCCACGGCCTGACTTCCCACTGCCTTTCAGTCCGTATTCCTTCTCTTTCCTGTACAGCGTACTGAGGCCGATCCCGAGCACTGCGGCGGCCTGGCGCCGATCGTAGCCGACTGCTTCCAGGGTGTCGGCGATCGCCTGCTTTTCGATTTCCCTCATCGTCATCCCGGCTTTGATGAATACAGCCGGCCGTCCCCCCGGGTTCCTTATGTGGTCGGGGACGTCCTTGACGTCGAGCCTGTTGTCGGATGTTCGCATGACGAGCATCCCCTCAATGCAGTTTTTCAGCTCCCTTACGTTGCCTGGCCAGTCGTACTGCGCCAGGCAGTCGACGGCCGCCGGAGTCATACCCACCGTCTTTTGCCGGTTCTCCTCCGCGAATTCGCGGATGAACTGGTCGATGAGGATGGGAATGTCCTCGCGGCTCTGTCGTATCGGCGGCACCTCGATGCTGACAACGTTCAGTCTGTAGAACAGATCCGCCCGGTACTCTCCTTCGGAAACCATCGCTTCCAGGTCGCGGTTGGTTGCGGCAACGAGGCGAACGTCCACCTTTCGGGTCTCCACGCCTCCGACCCGCTCGAACTCCGAACCCTGAACGACACGGAGAAGCTTGACCTGGGTCGGCATCGTCAAGTCCCCGACTTCGTCGAGAAAGAGGGTGCCCCCGTCGGCAAGCTCGAAACGACCCTTGCGGGAGGCGGAAGCGCCAGTGAATGCTCCCCTCTCGTGGCCGAACAGCTCGCTCTCGACAATCGCTTCGGGAAGGGCGCCGCAGTTGGTTTCGACGAAGGGGTTGTCGCGGCGATTGCTGTGCTGATGGATGGCTTTCGCCAGCTCCCCCTTGCCGGTTCCAGTCTCTCCGAGCAGAAGCACGGTGGCTTTCGACGGGGCGACCTGCTCGATCTGGCTGTATATCCGCTGCCAGGCCGAAGAGCGGCGCATCACCCCCCCGAACCGGTAGCGCCTGTCGAGACGGCGATGGAGGTCGTAAACCTCGTCGACCAGGCGCTGGTGCGAGAGACCCCGCCGCAGAACAGCGTTGATCTTGGCGAGTATGAGGGGGCGCACCTGGAAATCATAGGCTCCCTGCCGCATGGCTTCTGTTCCGAGTTCGATCCCCTCGAGTGTCGTGCTGGCGACCGCAATCGAACAGATCTCGGCGTTGCGCTGCAGGGATACTTTAACAAGCCGCAGGCCATCGACCCGCTCCGCCTGGAGATCGCAGATCAGTCCGTCGACCCGCTCCCTGTCGAGGATGTCGTAGGCCGACTGACTCTCGCGAGCCCAAAGCACCTCGTACCCCTCCTCGTTCAGAAAAGCGACCAGATGCCTGGTTTCATCGGTTTCCGCCAGGACGACGAGGACACGCGCCGTCCCCGCCGACCCGTGAGGATGGGGGATGTTATGATCGATTCCCATTTCAAGAAGGGGTGCCTGAGCTTCTTCCCGGCATGCTCCTTCTCTCCTTTTCGGTGCCTCGACCCGATCGCCTGCGTCTGACGGTATGACAGGCAAACCCCCGGGAGAAAACGTTCCCTCCCACCACGGTTTCCCGATCAGGAGACGGTCAGGTGAGCGATTGCCTCGCAATGAGGGGTCTGGGGAAAAAGGTCGATCGGCTGCAGGGATCGCAGCCGGAATCCGCCTTCGCAGAGAACCCCTGCGTCCGCGGCCATGGACGTGGGGTTGCAGGAGACGTAGATGAGAGAGGGTGCTCCAAGTCCGATCAGGGCCTTCAGCACCGACTTGTGGATTCCCGCGCGGGGCGGATCGGCGATCACAAGATCGAACTGCCTGTTCTCCTCTATCAGCGCCTCAATTTCCTCCTCGACCCGGCCGGTCACGAAAGTGCAGTTCCCGGTTCCGTTCTTTTCCGCGTTTCTGCGGGCGTCGGCAACGGCCTCCTCGACCTGCTCGACTCCAATCACCCTGTCGGCACGTTTCGCCAGGTGGAGGCTGATTCCCCCTGTTCCACAGTAGAGATCGAGAACGGAGGCGCCCGTCAGATTACCCGCCAGCGCGGCGATCTGCTCGTTGAGAACCTCGGCCTGATCGGTGTTTGTCTGGAAGAAGGAAGCTGCGGAAATGTCGAATTCGATACCTCCGCAGATCTCCGAGATCATGCCGCTTCCCTTGAGGACGAACTCCCGCTCACCGATGGCGGCCTGGGCTTTTCCCCGGTGCAGAGTTACGACGAAAGTCGTTATCTCCGGAATCCTTTCGAGTACGCAGCGAACCAGATCTTCGACTCCCTTGTGGGGGTACTCGGAGACCACGAGGTTCGCCATCACTTCACCGGTATTCCTGCCTTCCCGCACCGCCAGGAAGCGCAGTATTCCTTCGTGGGTCTTGAGGTCGTACGGGGGAAGCTCCCCGGCGGAGGCGCAGCTGCGCACGGTATCGACGATCCGGTTCGACAGCTGCGACTGTAAACGGCAGTCGCGCACATCGAAAACCCGGTTGTAGCGGCCGCGGTGATGCAATCCCAACAGCGTGCCGCCTCCGCAATCCCTGCCGAATGAGAACTCCATCTTGTTGCGGTAGAAAAACGGGGCGCCGCTTCCAATAATCGGTCTTTGTCGGTCGCAGAAAAGACCCTGTTGCTCCAGTGCCTTTGCCACCATCCGTTCCTTCAGTCGCAACTGGTCAACGTAACCGAGATCCTGCCAGCGGCACCCGCCGCACACTCCGAAGTGAGGGCATTCAGGAGCTACCCGGGGGATTCCGGCGTCGGTTATCCGGTTCGGGTCCGCCTCGCAGGTTCTCCCCTTCCTCCGGCGCACAGTGGCTTCCACCCGGTCTCCGGGAAAGGTTCGGCGGACGATGAACTCCGAATCGCCGCTCCATGCCCTGCCGTCCCCCTGGGCCGTCAAGTCGCGAATATCGAGCTCGATCCGATCGCCGGGCTTTGGTCTTGGCACTTGCGGGTTCTGGTAGCTGGATGAATGGTGAGGCGGTGGTACAACGAAAAGCGAGGCGCACAAGATGATGCCGGTTTCACCATCAGAAGCGCGCCTCGCGTTCCGGTTTCTGGAGCGGCCACTCCCGGCCGGTGTTCCGACCCGGGGCCGCCCCCCTATTCTTCTTTATTTTCCGTTTCCTGACTCGAGGCTGGAACGGAAGCCGTATCTCCGCTGCCTGGCCTGTCGACCAGTTCGATCATGCACATCTCCGCACCATCGCCGCGCCTCGGCCCACCCTTGACGATCCGCGTGTAGCCGCCGTTGCGGTTGGAGTACCGGGGACCGATCTCGTCAAAAAGCTTGGCCACAATGCGTTTGTTGGCGATGGTTCGCAAAACCTGGCGGCGGGCATGCAGGTCACCCCTTTTGGCAAAGGTGATCAGACTCTCCGCAGTTCGCCTGAGTTCCTTCGCTTTCGCCGGGGTTGTGTGGATAGCCTCGTGTTCGATCAAGGAGGTTACCATGTTTCCGAGCATCGCCTTGAGATGACTGCGGTCGCGGTTCAGCTTTGCCTTTTTGTTCCTGTGTACCATTTACCACTCTCTCAGGTCCGGAGTCCCCTTCGCTGGTCCTCGACCATCGGGCTCGGGATTCATTGTGTCACTCATCCGCAAGGGCTCTTTCCGGTTCCTCTTCCAGCTCGACATCCTCGAAACGGGAGATGTCCATGCCCCACCCGAGGTTCATTTCGTCGAGGATTTCACCCAGTTCGTTCAGCGACTTGCGCCCGAAATTGCGAAACTTGAGCATTTCAGCTTCGCTGCGGGAAACGAGTTCTCGAAGATTCGTGATCCCCGCCGCCCGGAGACAGTTCGCCGATCGCACCGACAGTTCGAGGTCATCGACAGGCATGGCGAGAAGTTTCGCAATATGCTTGACCTGGTCATCGACTTCCCGCTCCGGATCGGGCACGGGTTCCGTCTGGAAATTGGCGATGAGATTCAGGTGCTCGATCAGGATTCTCGCGGCCTGCGCCATTGCGTCTTCCGGCCGCAGGGAACCATCCGTCCATACCTGCAGATTGAGCTTGTCGTAATCGGTGCGACGGCCGACGCGAGCGTGCTCGATGTCGTAATTGACCTTGAGGACGGGTGAGAAGTTGGCGTCCATCGGAATGGTCCCGATCGGCTGTTCCGGAAGCTTGTTCTCTTCCGCGAACACGTAACCGCACCCTCGCCCGACCGCGAGCTCCAGTTTCAGGAGGGCCTCCTTGCCGAGGGTTGCTATATGGAGATCGGGATTCAATACCTCGACCGCGGAATCGACCATCAGATCCGCGGCCACCAATTCCTTCGGCCCCTGAGCTTCGATTTGCAGAACGCGGTCCTCTTCCCCGTAATAGCGGATGGCGACTTCCTTGAGATTCAGCACGATTTCCGGAAGGTCTTCGCGCACTCCCTTGACCACGGAGAACTCATGCTGCACCCCCTCGACGCTTACCGACTTGATGGCGGCTCCCTGAATCGAGGAAATGAGGACGCGTCTGATCGCGTTTCCAACGGTCACGCCGAATCCGCGCTCCAACGGCTGCATCGTGAAGGAGCCGTAGGTGTCGGTAAGCGTGTCCTTGTCGACTTCGACGAGTCGCGGCATCTGAAGACCATCTAACGCCATATGGCTACTGCCCCCGGTTTGGTTTGGTTTGGAAAGAGATGGGGGTTGTTCGGCGACCCGGGCGGTTCGCTCCGAAGTCGCTGGCCCCTTACACCCGTGAGTAGAATTCGATAACCAGCTGCTCTTCCGCCAGCGTGGGTATGTCCTCTCTCGCCGGACGTTCTAGCACTGACCCGCTCAGGTTCGCCTTGTCCACGGACAGCCATGGAACCGTCTCCCGAGCACGTCGCAGGGATTCGTGGAACACCTCCAGCTGCCGGCTTTTCTCCGAGACATCGATCACGTCACCCGGCCTGGTCAGGTAGGAAGGGATGTTTACCCGCCGGCCGTTGACCATGAAGTGATTGTGCCTGACCAGCTGCCTGGCAGCCTTGCGCGACGGGGCGAATCCGAGGCGGAAGACCACGCTGTCGAGACGGCTCTCAAGCAGCCTCAAGAGGTTTTCACCGCTTACTCCCGGCACCCGGGTAGCTTCCCGGTAGTAGCTGCGGAACTGTCCTTCGCGAACGCCGTACATGCGCGCCAGCTTCTGCTTGGCGCGCAGCTGGACGCTGTACTCTGACTGCTTCCTCCGCATCCCCTGCCCATGCTGCCCCGGCGCGTAGCTGCGTCGTTCGAATGCGCACTTTTCCAGGGTGCACCGCTCTCCCTTCAGAAAGAGCTTGGTGCCTTCCCGGCGACAGAATCTGCAATTGGGCCCTGTGTATCTGCTCACGTTGGGTTCAGCCTTTCGCTCGGTGCTTACACCCGGCGCCGTTTCGGCGGCCGGCAACCGTTGTGGGGAATCGGAGTGACGTCCCGGATCGCAGAAACCTCCAACCCTGCGTTCTGTAATGCCCGGATCGCCGAATCGCGGCCGACTCCCGGGCCCTTTACCCAGGCCTCGACCCGGCGCAGGCCCATGTTGATCGCCTCCTGGGCTGCCCGCTCCGCGGCCAGCTGGCCGGCGAAGGGAGTCGACTTCCGGCTGCCGCGGATTCCCACTTTCCCGGGGGTCGCCCAGGAAATGACGTTGCCCTCGACATCGGTAAGCGTGACGATGGTGTTGTTGAAGGTTGAAAAAATGTGGGCTATGCCCAGGGCTTCGACCTTTTTCGACTTCTTGCGTCGTCGTCTGGCTTTTTCAGGTGGCATTCGAAATTCCCGATTGGAGACAATGAGGTCGCCGCAAACGGCACCCCCTACTTCCTGGGCGCCTTCTTTTTGCCCGCGATCGCCCGTCTCGGCCCCTTGCGGGTGCGGGCGTTGGTGCGCGTTCGCTGGCCGTTGGCAGGCAGACCGCGCCGATGGCGCAGTCCGCGGTAGCACCCGATGTCCATCAGGCGCTTGATGTTCATGTTGACCTCTCCGCGCAGGCTTCCTTCGACCTTGAACTTGCTCTCGATAATGTTCCGCAGCCGCGTCAACTCTTCGTCGGTGAGGGCGTTGATCCGGGTATCCGGGTCGACGTTCGACTCGGAGAGGATTTTGTCGGACGACGTTCTCCCGATCCCGTAGATATAAGTCAATCCCACCTGTACGCGTTTTTCTCGAGGCAGGTCGACACCTGCTATGCGTGCCATGTTCTTTCTCCTTGCAAGGTCCCTGCCATCAGCCCTGACGCTGCTTGTGCCGCGGGTTGCGCTTGCAAATCACTCTGACGGTCCCGTTGCGGCGGATGATCCTGCACTCGGAGCAGCGCTTTCCTACTGATGCCCTGACTTTCATTTCCCTACCTTGAAGTTAACCTGGTTATCCCCTCACTGACGCCTTCCGCGAATCTTCCCGCCGCCCTTCATGAAGCCCTCGTAGTGGCGGGTCATCAGCTGCGATTCCAGTTGTTGCAGGGTGTCGAGAGCGACCCCGACAATGATGAGCAGCCCGGTTCCGCCGAAGAACTGCGAGAAGGACTGGGTAACCTGAAACTGGCGTGTAACGAAGAAGGGGAAGATTGCAACCGCCGCGAGAGCGATGGCGCCTGGAAGCGTGATACGCGTCATGATACGGTCGATGTACATCGCCGTGCGTTTGCCCGGACGAACCCCCGGTATGAAGCCTCCGTGCCGTTTCATGTTGTCTGCGAGCTGGTTCGGGTCCATTACTATCGCGGTATAGAAATAGCAGAAGAACACGATCATGGTTGCGTAAACGCCCCAGTAAAACAGGGAATCCATGGTGAAGAAGGCCCCGAGCCACTGCATCATGTCGTTTTCCGGAAAAAACTGGGTAACCGTTCCGGGCAGGAACATGATCGACTGCGCGAAGATGATCGGGATGACCCCGGCGGAGTTGATTCGTAGCGGAATGTGGGTCGTCTGTCCGCCGTAAACCCGCCGTCCGACAACCCGCTTGGCGTACTGAACCGGTATCTTCCGTTGCCCCTGTGTCAACAACACCACGAAGGCGACAATGACGACCATCAGGGCGACGAGGAACAATTCTTCGATGAGGCTCTTGCTGAAGCCGCGATTGAGGAGGTAGTTCTGCCACTCACTCTTGATTGCGAAGGGCAATTCTGCTACGATACCGACGAAAATGATCAGGGAAATGCCGTTACCGATGCCGCGCTCGGTTATCTGTTCACCGAGCCACATGATGAAAATGGTTCCTGCCGTTATCGTCAGCATCGTCATCAGCCGGAAGCCGATCCCGGGATCTATTACGGCATCGATCCCCGAGCCGGGGCCGCGAATGCTCTCGAGGAAGTAACTGACCCCCAACGACTGGGCGGCGGCGAGAAAAACGGTACCGTAGCGGGTGTACTGATTTATCTTGCGGCGTCCTTCTTCCCCTTCCCGTTGCAGCTTCTGGAAAAAGGGAACAACTGCTCCCATCAGCTGCAGGATAATCGAAGCACTGATATAGGGCATGATACCAAGGGCGAAAACCGTCGCCCTCGTGAAGGCACCACCGACGAACATGTCGTAAAGCCCGAACAACGTGTTGCCCCCGCCAGCGAAGAACTCCTGCAGTACGGCGGAGTTTACTCCCGGCACCGTGATCTGTCCGCCGACCCTGTAAATGACGAGAATCCCGCAGGTGAACAGGATCTTCCGCCGCAGGTCGGGAATCTTGAAGCAGTTTTGAAAGCTTTCGAGAAGAACGGGCATGTTGCTCAGGTCAGGTGGGGCTTATTTTTCCAGGGTTTCGGCGCTGCCCCCGGCGGCGGCGATTTTTTCCCTGGCCGAATTCGAAAACGCATGTGCCCTGACCGTCAAGGGACGAGCCACTGTTCCCGTTCCCAGAATCTTGACGGGCAGGGTCGCTTTGCGAATGAGACCGGCCGCTTTCAACTCCGGAGGACCCACCTCTCCCTCGAGACCACGGGACTCGATCCCGGCCAGGTTGACAACTTGGTATACGCGTCGGAATCGCTGGTTGGAAAACCCGATTTTGGGAAGCCTGCGGTAGAGGGGCATCTGTCCGCCCTCGAACCCGACGCGGCTCCCGCGCCGTGCCCCGGAACGCGACCGCTGCCCTTTGTGACCGCGGCCGGCGGTCTTGCCCGTGCCACTCCCCACTCCCTGGCCGCGGCGCTTTCCCGCACGACGCGCCCCTTGCGGCGGATGCAGTTTTCCCAAATCCATTTCCTGAGGACCTCGCAATTCCCTGTTCAACGTTCAGCCATTGACGATCTCCTCGACTTCCAGGAGATGGGATATCGACCGAATCATGCCCCGGATCTGCGGGGTGTCCTCATGCAACACCTCTTGGTGCATCCGGCGGATACCGAGGGCGCGCAGCGTCCGATGCTGCTTACCCGGTCTGCCAATGGTGCTTTTTCTTTGCCTGATCGAGAGCTTCATCGCAAGCCTTTGACCGCGACCCCCCGCATCCGCGCCACCGCCTCGACATCCTGAAGTTCGCGAAGGCCCTCCATCGTCGCCTTGATCGTATTCTGGGAGTTGGAGGAACCCAGGGATTTGGTAAGGATGTCGTGAACTCCGGCGAGGTCGAGCACGATTCGAATGCCGCCGCTGGCAATTACTCCCGTTCCCGGAGATGCTGGTTTCAGAAGCACTTTGGCGGCGCTGAACTTGCCGACGACCTCGTGGGGAATGGTTCCGTCGACAACCGGAACCTCGACGACGTTCTTCTTGGCGTTTTCCGTTCCCTTGCGTATCGCTTCCGCCACCTCCCCGGCTTTCCCCGAGCCCACACCGACATGGCCGTTGCGGTCGCCAACGACAACCATGGCGGAAAAGCTGAAATTCCGGCCTCCCTTCCTTACGTGGGAAACGCGCCTGACGCTGTTCTGTACGACCACTTCCGCAAGTTCCATATTGCCTGCGTCAATTCGCTTCGCCAACTCTATTCCCCCAGTCGCTTTCTTTGTCCAGCCTGTCGTTTCTCAAAAACTCAAACCGCCTTCACGGGCACCATCGGCGACGGCCTTGACAATGCCGTGGTAAAGGAACCCCGCACGGTCGAAAACCACGCGGTTGATCCCCTGCTCTTTTGCCTTTTCCGCAATCATCCTGCCAAGTTCGCGACCTTTTTCCACCGGCTTGGCTCCGTCCTTTTCAAACCCTTTCGAAAGCGTCGAGATTCCCACGAGGGAATGCCCGGAATGATCGTCGATGATCTGCGCCTCTATGTTGCGCAGGCTCCGGTGAACCACAAGACGCGGACGCTGGGAAGTTCCGACGACTTTCTTTCGCCCCCGGTTGCGCCGGCGCGCCCGTGCGGCTCTTTTCCTGGCAATCTTTCCCGTGTCCATCTACGGTAGTCCCTCCTAGGCGACAGCGGCTTTTCCGGCCTTCCAGTGGATGACCTCGCCTTCGTAGCGAATGCCTTTGCCCTTGTAGGGATCGGGAAGGCGCTTTTTGCGAATCTCGGACGTTACCTGCCCCACCTTCTGTTTGTCTATACCCGAGATGGAGATCCTCGCCTGGGCGCCGCCAGTTGGATCGACGACGTTGACCTCGACACCTTCGGGGGCCTCGTATTCCACGGTGTGGGAGTAGCCGATATGAAGAGTCAGCTTCCTTCCCCGCTGTTCGGCGCGAAATCCTACACCATGTACATCGAGGAACTTTTGATACCCGGCGGTCACACCGACAACGGCATTGGCGATAAGGGATCGGGTGAGCCCGTGCAAAGCCTTCGACTCCTTCTCGTCCGAGTCTCTGGTGACAACGACTTTGGACTCGCGGGCCTCGACGGTTATTCTTTCTGCTCGATAGCCTACGTTAAGCTCTCCTTTTGGGCCTTTTACTCTGACCTCCGGCGGGGTTACCGCTACCTCGACCCCGTGCGGGAGCTCGATCGGTTGTTTGCCTACCCGAGACATCTTCCTGCCCTCCGGATTTCTTCTTGCCCGTCCATTCCCATGCTACCAGACGCTGCAGAGGATCTCACCACCGACACCCGTCTTGCGCGCATCCCTGTCAGTCATTACGCCACGCGAGGTTGAGAGGATCGATATACCCAATCCGTTGCGAACGCGCGGGATTTTCCCCTTGGTCGAGTATTGTCTCAGTCCCGGCTTGCTGACTCTGCGCAACCCCTGGATCACGCTTACCGAGTCCTCGCCGTAGCGAAGGTACAGGCGTAGCTGCCCTTGTTTGCCGTCTTCGAAAAACGCGAAGTTGTCGATAAACCTTTCTTCAGCAAGGACGCGGGCGATTTCCCTCTTGAGCTTCGAGGCCGGAACGTCGACTCGCGAGTGTTTCGCTCCGCACGCATTGCGGATCCGCGTCAGAAGGTCCGCTATCGGATCGGTCATACTCATCGCAATTCCCTACCAGCTCGCCTTGGTCACACCGGGAATCTCGCCCTGCAAGGCAAGCTCTCGGAAACAGATCCGGCATAATCCGAACTTGCGATAAACGCCGCGGGGGCGGCCACAGCGCTGGCAGCGAGTATATTTTCTCACCTTGAATTTCGGTTCGCGGGCGGCCTTTATCAGGAGGCACTTTTTCGGCATTCGCTAATCGTTTCCTCTCGTTTCGATCAGTTGCTGAACGGGGCCCCGAACTGCCGCAGAAGTTCGAGGGCTTCTTCGTCGGTTGATGCGGAGGTGACGATTGTTATATCCATTCCCCGAATGCGATCAATCGCGTCGTAATCGATCTCCGGAAAAATGATCTGCTCTCTGATGCCGAGCGTGTAGTTTCCACGACCGTCGAAACTGCGGTTCGACAAACCGCGAAAATCCCTCACCTGGGGAAGCGCGAAGTTCACGAGGCGATCGAGAAATTCGTACATGATTTCGCGGCGCAAAGTGACCATTGCACCGACGGGCATACCCTGCCGCAGCTTGAAGTTGGAGATAGCTTTTCTCGCCCTGCGAACCGTCGCCCGTTGGCCGGTGATTGCGGTCAGTTCGGCAACGACGTTGTCGAGAAGCTTCGATTCCTGGGCCGCTTCACCAACGCCGGCGTTGACGACAATCTTCTCCAGTTCCGGCACCTGGTTGACGTTCTTGTAATCGAACTTTTCGCGCATGGCCGGGATGATGCGCTTCCGATATTCTTCCTTCAGCCTGGACATCCCGTCACTCCGAGTCAATCATTTCGCCACTGCGAGCCGATACCCGCATGCTTCGGCCATCTTCAAGACGCTGCTTTCGTACTCGCGTCGGCCGGTCCGTTTGGGGACAAACAATCATGACGCTCGAAGCATGGATCGATGCTTCGCGCTCCACGATTCCGCCTTGCGGATCCCGTTGAGTCGGTTTGGTGTGTTTTTTCATCATGCGTATGCCTTCAACGATCAGGCGATCCGTCTCGCGGAAGACCTTCAGCACCCTGCCCCTCCTTCCCTTCTCGTTGCCGCTAATGACCTCAACCGTATCCCCCTCTCGGAAGTGCATGTCAAAGCCCTCGTTCAGTTCCAGGGAATACCCGGTGGGCACTCCCGAACCCAGGGTCCCGGAGCGCAAAACCCAAGTAGGGGTCGAGAGAGGAAAAATCCGCGATACCCAGGAGCCAGGGAAACGGGTGATTGGCCGAGACCGACATGCCTATACCACTTCCGGGGCCAAGGAGACGATGCGCATGAATTGGCGGTCTCTCAGCTCGCGAGCCACGGGACCGAAAATGCGAGTCCCGCGCGGTTCATTGTTGGTGTCGAGAAGGACAGCGGCATTGTCGTCGAAGCGGATGTAGGAACCGTCCGGCCGACGGAACTCCTTCTTTGTGCGCACGACTACAGCCCGGCAGACATCCCCTTCTTTCAGAGGTCCGTTGGGAGTCACGTCGTGCACTGCCACGACAACCATGTCGCCGACTCCGGCGTAGCGTTTCCGCGAACCGCCCAAAACGCGGATACACCTGGCCCGTCGCGCGCCGGCGTTGTCCGCCATCCTGAGGACCGAATATTCCCTTACCATTGTGTAATGACCTCTTCAACCATTCACTTTCCAGCCTGGGCTTTTTTAATTATCTCGACCAGTCTCCATCGCTTCGTGCGGCTCAAGGGTCGGGTTTCACGAATGCGCACTACGTCGCCGACTTCGGATTGGTTCTTTTCATCGTGGGCAACGAATTTTGCAATCCGCTTTATGCGACGTCCATACAGAGTGTTCGTCAAACGTTGATCGATCTGAACGACGCGAGTCTTGTCATTCCGCGCGCGCACGATAGTGCCTTCGAATATCCGACCGCCTCTGTCCCCTGCTTTTCTCATTTGTCTCTCACAAAGAGGCTGGTAGTTCTACTTTGCATGGGTTCTTATCCGTTGCCCGCTTTTTCTTCCGAGCCCGAGGGAAGCACGCGGATTCCCAGGAAATGCTCGCGCAATACAGTGCGCACAATTGCGAGTTCACGCCTCACCTCCCGCAACCTGATCGGACTGCTCAACTGACCCAGGGCATGCTGGAACCTGAGATTGAAACGCTCCTCGGTCAGCTCATCCAGGCGCCGGGTCAATTCCCCGACATTCTGCTCTCTCAGTTCACCCGCTTTCAAACCCCGCCAGTCCTCTCGACGAATTTTGTCCTGATCGGCAGTTTGTTTCCAGCCTTCCGCAAGGCTTCCTTGGCCATTTCCAGAGGAACACCCGACAGCTCAAACATGATGCGGCCAGGTTTTACCACCGCGACCCAACCTTCGGGAGCTCCCTTTCCTTTTCCCATCCTGGTTTCGGCTGGTTTCTTGGTAATCGGCTTATCGGGAAAAACGCGAATCCACATCTTTCCGGTTCGACTCATGGCCCGGCTGATCGCGATTCGGGCAGCCTCGATCTGTCGGTTGCTGATCCATCCCGGTTCGAGCGCCTTGAGGCCGAACTCCCCGAACGAAACCATGGCCCCACCCTTGCTCTGTCCTCTCATGCGGCCACGGTTCTGCTTGCGCCATTCCGTTTTTTTCGGCATCAACACGGGTCTGACCCTATCCCTGTCTCTGGCCTATGGCGTCGCTGGCCATTTCGTCTTCCTCGACGACTTCTCCATGACAGATCCAGACCTTCACCCCAACCGTACCCGATATCGTGAATGCGGTGGCGGTGGCGTAATCGATGTCGGCCCGGAGGGTGTGCAGTGGAACCCTCCCCGCGGGCTCGGAACGCTCGCGCCGGGACATCTCGGCTCCACCGATGCGGCCTGAGCAAACAATCCGGATTCCCTCCGCACCCATGCGCATCGACGAAGCCACCGACTTCTTGAGAGCGCGGCGAAATGCGACTCTCTGTTCGAGTTGGCGGGCGAGGTTGTCCGCGACAAGCTGGGCATCGAGTTCCGGCTTCTTCACTTCCTGGATATTCAGCGACACATCCTTTGCGGTCAGCTGCTTCAATTCGTCCCTCAGCTTGTCCACCTCCGCGCCCCGACGACCGATGGCAATTCCCGGACGCGCCGTGAACACCTCGATTGTAACTCTCTTGGGACGGCGTTCGATGTTGATACGAGAGACACCGGCTCTTTGCAGGCGTTGATGGATGTACCGACGAAGCATCAGGTCCTCCTTGAGGAGTTCCGGGTATTCCCTGTCGGTAAACCAGTTGGATCGCCATCCCTTGATGATGCCCAGCCTGAATCCGTATGGATGTGTTTTCTGCCCCAACTATTCCTGCCCCTTTTCGATTTCGTTTGCCCGGCTGCTCCCGGGATCAGTCTCGTCCGTGACGACGACGGTAATGTGGCTGTGGCGCTTGCGGATTCGATGAGCAGCGCCGCGGGCGCGAGGCCTGATCCGTTTCAGGTCTCGCCCTTCGTCGGCGAAAACCGATTGGACGATCAGGTCGCCGGCGTCGACCGGGTTCTCTTCGTCCTGGTTAACGGCGTTGGAAATGGCCGAGCGCAGGGTCTTTTCGATGGTTCCCGCTACCGCTCTGTTTGAAAACCTGAGAATTGTAAGCGCCTCTTCAACAGGCCGGTTGCGGATCAGGTCGATCACCTGGCGTACCTTGGTGGCCGGCACGCCCACCTGCCTGGCAACAGCTCTCGCTTGCATCGGGATTCTCAACGGACTCCGGTGGTGCGCTCGGTTGTCCGGCCGCCGTGACCTCGAAAAGTCCTGGTCGGTGCAAACTCCCCGAGCTTGTGCCCCACCATATTCTCGGTGATATAGACCGGAATGAACTTGTTGCCGTTGTGAACCGCCAGCGTATGCCCTAGAAAATCAGGAGTGATCGTAGACCGCCTGGACCAGGTCTGCAGAACCTTCTTTTCGCCGGTCCGGTTCAGGTCTTCGATTCTGGCAGCCAGCTTGTCGTCTACAAACGGGCCCTTTTTTACCGATCTGGCCATTTCTGTCTTTCTGCCTGACTGAGGCTACTTGACTCCACGCCGCCGGACTATCCAGGGATCCGACTTCTTGCCCCTGCGACGAGTCTTGCATCCCTTGGTAGGCTTGCCCCACGGAGTCACGGGGTGTCTCCCTCCCGACGACTTGCCTTCGCCCCCCCCGTGGGGATGATCGACTGGATTCATAACCACCCCGCGAACCTTGGGCCGCCTTCCAAGCCAGCGCGACCTGCCCGCCTTCCCGAGAACCACGTTGCCGTGGTCGGTATTCCCGACTTGGCCCAGGGTAGCCCGACACTGGACCGGGACCTCGCGAATTTCGCCTGACGGCATCCTCAGCTGCGCCCGGCGTTCGTCCCTGGTCATGAGCTGAACCCCGACCCCTGCGCTACGGGCCAGACGTGCGCCCTGCCCGGGATTCAGCTCGATATTGTGAACTGTCGACCCGACTGGGATCCTCGACAAGGGCAATGCATTCCCGACAGCGATGGGAGCCTCCGGGCCCGAATTAACCGGGCTGCCAACCTTCAGCCCCTGCGGAGCGAGGATGTATCGCTTTTCCCCGTCACGGTAGAAGATCAACGCAATGAATGCCGAGCGATTCGGATCGTATTCTATCGTCGCCACCTTCCCTTCCACCCCATCCTTGTCGCGCTTGAAGTCGACAATCCGGTAGCGTCGTTTGTGGCCGCCTCCGCGGCGGCGCATCGTTATGCGGCCACGGTTATTGCGCCCCCCGCTTTTCGACAGGGCTGATGTCAGGCTCTTCTCGGGGGAAGACGCAGTCACATCCTCAAAGGAATTGACCGTCTTGTAGCGCTGCGTCGGCGTAGTCGGTCTGAATCTCTTGACAGCCATTATACGGCCTCGAGGAATTCGATGGTGTCGCCCGCCCGCAAGGTTATGTAGGCTTTTTTCCACGCACTGGTGGAACCTGCAAACATCCCTTGCCGCTTCGGCTTGCGACGAACGTTCACGACCCTGACCGATTGGACTCTGACATCGAAGATCGATTCGATCGCGTTCCGAATCTGGATCTTGTTGGCCCGGCGATCGACCTTGAAGGTATAGGTGTTGCGATCGCGCAGATTCGTCGCCTTTTCGGTGACCACCGGGGCATGTAATACAGTGCGTGGATTTGTCATTTGCCCGAGTGAATTCCCGCAAGTGCGGCAACCGCCTTCTCCGTCATCAACACGGTACTGGCCGAAACCACGTCATAGGTCGAAACGTTATTCGCAGGCCTTATTTCAATGCCTGGAATATTGCGGCAGGATTTGACCAGTGTCTCCCGGCTTTGGGGGGTCACAAAAAGCACTTTTTCTCCCTCGAGGCCGACCGCGCCGAGCACCCGGACAAAAGACTTGGTACTTGGCTCGGAAAACTCGAAATCCTGGACAACGACAAGCCGTCCATCTCGACTTTTCCGCGTCAACGCCGAAGAAAACGCTTTCCTCTTCAGCTGCTTGGTCAGCTTATGAGAATAGGACCGCGGCTTGGGGCCGAAAGCCACGCCGCCCCCGCGAAGCAGATTGGTGGCCGCCGTCCCCCGTCGAGCCTGGCCGGTTCCCTTTTGGCGGTGGTGCTTTCGCCCGGTACGATTGACCTCCGAACGGGTTTTCGTGGAGGCGGTACCTTGTCGTTGGTGGGTTTCGTACGCAACCACTGCGCTGTAGACGGCGTTCTCGTTGACCTCGGCACCAAACAAGTGTTCCGGAAGTTCGACAGTGCCGGCTTTCCCGCCATCGATATTTACCACCTCGACACTTGTTTTCACCGCCAACCTGTCCTCAGACCTTGATATCGATGCCGATTCCGGCGGGCAGATCGAGCTTCATCAGGGAATCGACGGTTTGCGGGGTCGAATCGTAGATGTCGATCAGGCGTTTGTGAATACGCGTCTCGAACTGCTCACGGGACTTCTTGTCGACGTGCGGACCGCGCAGCACGGTGTAAACCGTCCTGTCGGTAGGCAGGGGAACCGGGCCGGCAATTCGCGCACCGCTTCGCCTGACTGTCTGAACGATTTCGTCGACAGACCTGTCCAAAGCGGCATGGTCGTAGGCCTTCAAGCGTATGCGTATTCGATCTATTGCCACGGGGAGTCCCGTCCGTCCCTTGTCCGCCCTATTCGGCGATGCTGACCACGACTCCCGAACCGATCGTGCGGCCGCCTTCGCGGATCGCGAAGCGCAACTGCTCTTCGATCGCGATGGGAACGGGAGTCAGGTCGACATCCATAGTTACGTTGTCGCCTGGCATTACCATCTCCGTTCCTTCCGGCAGGGTGATCGCTCCAGTAACGTCGGTCGTGCGGAAATAGAACTGCGGCCGGTACCCGGTGAAGAACGGCTTCTCGCGGCCGCCTTCCTTGGCCGTCAGCACGTACACCTCCGCCTTGAATTTGGTGTGGGGAGTAATACTAGCGGGCTGGCAGAGCACCATGCCGCGCAAAAGCTCCTCTTTTTCAACGCCGCGGAGAAGCAGTCCGACGTTGTCGCCCGCCTCTCCCTCATCCAGAATCTTGCGGAACATCTCCACCCCGGTGCACACCGTCTTCCGGGTTTCCTTGATGCCGACGATTTCGACATCCTCTCCGGTCTTGACGCGGCCGCGCTCGATGCGGCCGGTACCTACGGTTCCGCGGCCGGTGATGCTGAATACATCCTCGATCGGCATCAGGAAGGGCTGGTCGACAGGTCTCTCCGGCATCGGGATGTAATCGTCGACGTGCTGCATCAACTCCTCGATCGACCCGGTGCCGATCTCGCTGTCCTCCCCTTCCACGGCTTTCAGGGCGGATCCACGCACGACGGGAATGTCATCACCCGGAAAATCGTATTCCGACAGCAGTTCCCGGGTTTCCAGTTCGACGAGATCCAGAAGCTCGGGGTCATCGACCATGTCGACCTTGTTCATATAGACGACGATCCGCGGAACGTTTACCTGCCGGGCCAGGAGTATGTGTTCCCGGGTCTGAATCATGGGTCCATCGGCGGCGCTGACCACGAGAATCGCGCCATCCATCTGGGCGGCGCCGGTGATCATGTTCTTTATGTAGTCCGCGTGGCCGGGACAGTCTACGTGGGCGTAATGACGCGATTCGGTCTCGTACTCCTGATGGGAAACGTTGATCGTAACCCCTCGCTGCTTCTCTTCCGGGGCGTTGTCGATGTCGTCGACCGACTTGGCCTCGGCGAAGCCCTTGGTGGCCAGGTTCAGGGTAATCGCCGCCGTCAGCGTGGTTTTTCCGTGATCGACATGCCCGATAGTGCCGATGTTCACGTGGGGCTTTGTTCGTTCGAATTGTTCCTTCGCCATGTCGTTTTCAACTCTCCTTTTTCTGTCTCATTCGAATCGGTGTGCGGAGCGAGCCGGATCATCGACCCGCAGAATCTACGATTTCCTCGCTGATCTGGGCCGGAACCCTCTCGTACTTTGCAAACTGCATGGTGAAAACGGCGCGGCCCTGCGTAAGGGACCTCAGGCGCGTCGCGTAACCGAAAGCCTCCGACAGGGGAATCTGCGAAGCGATTACCTGGGCATCGGATCGCGTGTTGACACCCTGAATATCACCGCGATGAGAAGTCAGATCGCCGATCACGTCGCCGAGATACTGCTCCGGGACGACCACCTCGAGGTCCATGACAGGCTCCATCAGAAACGGCTTCGCCTTCTTTGCCCCGTCCCTGAAGGCCATCGACCCCGCCACCTTGAAGGCCATTTCGGATGAGTCGACCTCGTGGTAGGAGCCATCGACCAGAAAGACCCTGGCGTCCTCCACGGGATAACCCGCCATCGGCCCGCTCGTCATCGCCTCCTGGATACCTTGCTGAACCGAGGAGATGTATTCGCGCGGAATCGAGCCTCCGCTGATCTTCGAATCGAAGACCATGCCGCTGCCAGGCTCGCCCGGCTCGATTTCGATTTCCACGTGACCGTACTGCCCGCGGCCACCGGTTTGGCGTACGAATCGGCCGGTAGCCTGCACCGCCTGTCCCAGGCCTTCTTTGTATGCCACCTGAGGTTTGCCCACTTTCGCCGCTACTTTGAACTCCCTGAAAAGACGGTCGATCAGGATCTCCAGGTGCAATTCGCCCATTCCTGAAATGACCGTTTGCCCGGTCTCCTCATCGATGCGCACGACAAAGGTCGGGTCTTCATCGCTGAGCTTGGTGAGGGCGGCGAACAGCTGCTCCTGATCAGCACGGGTTTTCGGTTCGACCGCTACGTGCAGGACCGGTTTCGCAAATTCGATCTTCTCGAGGAGAAGAGGGTTCATTTCATCGCAAAGCGTATCGCCGGTGGTAGTGTCCTTCAATCCCACAATGGCGACGATATCGCCGGCGTGAACAGCCTTGCGCTCGGTGCGGTCGTTTGCGTGCATCTCGAGAAGCCGCGAGACCCGCTCCCGTTTCCCGGTTCCCGGGTTGTATATGTACGACCCGGCTTCCAAGGTGCCCGAATAGACCCGGACAAAGGACAACCTGCCGACGAATGGATCGGTCATTATTTTGAACGCAAGGCCGGCGAAAGGTTCGCCATCGCCGGCGACCCGCTCCACCACCTCTTCCCCGTGGGGCACGGTTCCGGAAACCGGCGGCACGTCGACCGGTGACGGCAGCAGGTCCACGACGGCGTCGATGAGCTTCTGCACTCCCTTGTAGCGGAAGGCACTTCCACAAACCACGGGCACGGCCTTCAACGAAATCGTCGCTTTCCGCAGCGCCGGGAGGAGCTCGCTGCGCGCGACCTCCTGGCCTTCGAGAAATTTCTCGAGCAGGTGGTCGTCGAACTCGGCAACGGATTCGAGCAGTTTTTCGCGGTACTTGAGGGCCTGAGGCAGCAGGTCGTCGGGGATCTCCCCTTCGTGAAACTTCGCCCCCAGCGACATCTCTTCGTAGGTAGTCGCCTTCATATCGATAAGGTCGATCAGCCCGGTGAAGGTTTCACCCGAACCGATCGGGAGCTGAATCGGGACAAAGTTGCTGCCGAGCCGTTCGTGCAGCATCTCGAGGACACGCAAAAAATCGGCCCCGTTTCGATCCATCTTGTTGACAAATGCGATACGGGGCACCTGGTAGCGGTCGGCCTGTCGCCAGACCGTCTCGGACTGGGGCTCGACTCCGCCGACGGCGCAAAAGACGCCGATCGAACCGTCGAGTACTCTCAGTGAACGCTCGACTTCGGCGGTAAAATCGACATGCCCCGGGGTGTCGATGATGTTGATCTGGTGGCCCTTCCACGCGCACGCGGTAGCGGCGGAGGTGATCGTTATGCCACGCTCGCGCTCCTGGTCCATCCAGTCCATGGCGGTGGTGCCGTCATGGACTTCTCCCATGCGGTGCAGCCGCCCGGCATAGTACAGAATCCGCTCGGTCGTGGTCGTCTTTCCCGCATCGATATGGGCGGCGATTCCGATGTTTCGGGTCGCCTCTATGCTGAAATTCCGTGCCATGGTTGCTGGTTTGAACCGACCTAGAAGCGGTAATGGGCGAACGCCTTGTTGGCTTCGGCCATTCGGTGAACGTCATCGCGCGCCCGCACCGCCCCTCCTTCTCCTTTGGATGCCGCCAGAAGCTCGTTGGCGAGCCGGTCGGCCATTGTCCTTTCGGTGCGTTCCCGGGCATACCGGATGAGCCACTTGATGGCACGCGTTGTGCGTTCCTCTGGACGGACTTCAAGGGGCACCTGGTAGGTCTGCGATCCCACCCGCCGGGATTTGGTGATGACAATCGGCTTGCAGTTTTCCACTGCCTTCAGGAACACGTCGATTCCCTGCTGGTCAGATCTCCGGGTAACCATCTCCACGGCGTTGTAAAAGATACGCTCCGCAACGCTCTTCTTTCCCCTTGTCATCAGGCAGTTGATGAAACGGGTCGCAAGTACGCTGTTGTATTTCGGGTCCGGAAGGATCTGACGCTTGACGGCCCGGCGCCTGCGCGACATCAGGATTCCCTTCTCGCTCCGTATTTCGAGCGGCTCTGCTTGCGCTCCGAAACTCCGCTCGTGTCCAGGACGCCCCGAATTATGTGATAGCGGACACCGGGAACATCCTTGACCCTGCCTCCACGCACCAGGACGATCGAGTGCTCCTGGAGATTATTTCCCTCACCGGGGATGTAAGCGGCAACTTCCTGGCCTGTGGTAAGCCGAACGCGCGCCATTTTTCTCAAGGCGGAGTTAGGTTTTTTTGGAGTCGTAGTGTATACACGCGTGCACACCCCGCGCCGCTGTGGGCAGCCCTGCAGGGCTGGAGCATCCCGGCGTTTTGACAGTTTCTTGCGGCCCTTGCGGACCAGTTGATTGATGGTTGGCAATCTTTTTAGGTCGTTCGTGTCTTATCGAGCGATTTGAAGAAAGCGATGGCGTTCAGCCTGCAATGGAAAGCCGTCTGTCCCCTTCCCCCTCCACCGCAATTCAGGGAAGGGAACCGGAACAGGCGGCTTCCTGTTGATGCAAAAAGCCGGTTTTTTTGATAAACTCAAAAGCTAATCACAATAATTGTATGAGTCAACAGCTTCTCTTGTTTCCGGCTGAGCCTTGCATTCATTCGCTGAGAACTGTCACCTCTTCGGCTCGGAAATCGCTGTCAAGCGCCTCGCCGTTTCCGCCAGTTTCGGAAATCTCATCGAATTCTGGTTCGAGGTCCGTGTAGGATATCGTTCGATACATGGAGGTGCCTGTTCCTGCGGGGATCAACCGTCCGATAATCACGTTTTCCTTGAGTCCCCGGAGGTGGTCGACCTTGCCCTGAACCGCGGCCTCGGTAAGCACCCGCGTCGTTTCCTGAAACGAGGCGGCGGAAATGAAGCTGTCCGTGCGCAACGAGGCACGTGTGATACCGAGCAGGATCGGCTGACAGGTTGCCGGGTCGCCACCGTCTGAAATGACTTTGTCGTTTTCCCTGTTGAACCTGATCTTGTCGACTTCCTCTCCCTCGAGAAAGTTGGTATCCCCAGGATCGAGAACCCGCACTTTTTGCAGCATCTGGCGGACAATGACTTCGATATGTTTGTCGTTAATTTCAACCGCCTGCAAGCGATATACGTCCTGGATCTCGTTCACAAGATACTCCTGAACCATGTGAACACCCTGGACCTGGAGGATGTCGTGGGGATTGACCGCACCTTCAGACAGCCGCTCTCCGGCCTCGATCTGATCTCCCTCCTGCACCCGCAGATGTTTGCCGTAGGGCACCAGATACTTGCGTTCCTCGCCCTCGGGGGAAGCCACGAGCACCTCGCGATTTCCGCGTACCATGCCGCCGAACGAAACACCACCATCGATCTCCGAAATCACCGCCGGCTCCTTGGGGCGCCTGGCTTCGAACAGCTCGGCGACCCGGGGAAGACCGCCGGTGATATCCCGCGTCTTGGTGCGCTCGCGGGGAATCTTGACCAGGACCGTCCCGGCCGGAACCTCGTCACCGTCACCGACCAGGAGGCGGGCGCCGACCGGGATGATGAATGACCTGGTTCCCTCCTCGGGAGACACCACCTCCAGCTGGGGACTCAACGAACGGTCGCGCTGTTCGACGATGACACGGGCGGTCATACCAGTGGTTTCGTCGAATTCATCCCGCAAGGTGACCTCTTCGACAATGTCGGTGAACCGGATCCGTCCGGCCCGGTCGGCAACGATTCCGTGATTGTAAGGGTCCCATTCGTACAGCACCTGCGAGGCGTCGACGAACTCGCCGTCAGCCACTTTCAGACTTGCCCCGTAGGGAACACTCACGGTACCGCGTCCACGATTCTGCTGGTCGCGCAACTCGATCACTCCGTTGCGGCCGACCACCACAGGCCCGAGGTCGGGGTGGTCGACAGTAACGATGTTGGTGAATTGCACGGTGCCGTTGCGGCGGGCGTTGATCTGGGATTGTTCCGCGATACGGCTGGCCGTGCCTCCGATGTGGAAGGTGCGCAAGGTCAGCTGCGTGCCCGGCTCCCCGATACTCTGCGCTGCGATTACGCCAACCGCTTCCCCCACATTCACGATCTTTCCGGTAGCCAGGTTGCGGCCGTAGCACTTTGCGCAAACACCGCGTTCCGACTCGCAGGTCAGGACCGAACGGATGCGCACCCGGTCGGTCCCGGTCTGGGCGATTCGATTGGCGTCTTCTTCTTCGAGCAGGCTGCCGGCTTCCACAACGACGCTGTCATCGGCTTCAACGACGTCCTCCAGAAGGACGCGGCCGAGGATGCGGTCGGCCAGAGGTTCGACGATCTCCTCGCCGTCCTTCAGGGCGCCGATCCACAGGCCTTGCCCGGTTCCACAGTCTTCTTCGCTCACCACCACATCCTGGGCCACATCGACCATGCGGCGGGTCAGGTATCCAGCCTCGGCCGTCTTCAGCGCAGTGTCGGCCAGCCCCTTTCGAGCTCCGTGTGTCGAGATGAAATACTCGAGAACGGAGAGACCCTCTTTGAGCGAGGCGATTATCGGCGTCTCGATGATCTCACCGACTGCTCCCGTAAGTTTCTTCTGGGGTTTGTTCATCAGACCGCGCATGCCGCCCAGTTGCTTGATCTGGTCCTCGCTCCCCCGGGCGCCGGAATCCTTCATGATGAAGACCGAATTGAACCCCTCCTCGGCATCTTCAAGTGCTCCCTGAACCGCGCGGGATACCGAGGAAGTGGCGTGCGTCCAGATGTCGATGATCTTGTTGTAGCGCTCACCATCGGTAATAATGCCGTTGGCGTACTGCTCGCGCACCTTTTCGACCTCGCTCAGGGCGTCGTTGATGATTTCGTCCTTTTCCGCCGGGACGACGACATCGTCAACGGAGACGGTAACCCCGGCAAGTGTTGCGTGGCTGTAGCCAAGGTGTTTCAAATCATCGACGAACTCGGCGGTACGGCGATTGCCCATCACCCGGTAAACCTCTCCGGTGATCTTCTTGATGTCGCCTTTCTCGATGTTCTGATTGACGAATTCCATTTCCGGGGGTATCGCTTCGTTGAAGATCAGTCTTCCAACGGTGGTATCGACAAGATTCCCTTTGACGCGAACCTTGATCGGCTGGTGCATGCCGATGCGCTCGCTGTCGAAGGCCGCGATCGCCTCGGTCGGGCTGGAGAAACGGCGCTCTACTTTGTCGGCGGCGCTGAAACGGACCTTGGTGAGGTAGTAGCTGCCAAGAACGATGTCCTTCGGGTCCATCATAATTACCGGTTCGCCGTCTGCCGGCTTGAGCAGATTCTGCGAAGACAACATCAACAGCCGCGCCTCGATCTGGGACTCGAACGAAAGCGGAACGTGGACCGCCATCTGGTCGCCATCGAAATCGGCGTTGAAGGCAGCGCAAACCAATGGATGCAACTGGACGGCTTTGCCTTCGACGAGAATCGGCTGGAATGCCTGGATGCCGAGACGGTGAAGCGTCGGGGCACGATTCAGGAGGACGCAGTGATCCTGGATGATCTCCTCGAGAATGTCCCAGACTTCAGGCCGTTCCCTCTCCACCAGCTTCTTTGCGCTTTTGACTGTCTGGACCAGACCTTTCTCCTCGAGCTTTCGAATCACGAATGGCTTGAAAAGCTCCAAGGCCATCCCCTTGGGAAGTCCGCACTGGTGCAGCTTGAGCTCCGGTCCCACAACGATCACGGAACGGCCTGAGTAATCGACGCGTTTCCCAAGCAGGTTCTGCCGAAAACGCCCCTGTTTCCCCTTTAACAGATCGCTCAGGGACTTGAGTGAGCGGTTGCCGTCACCACGGACCGCGCGGGAACGGCGACCGTTGTCGAACAGGGCGTCAACCGCTTCCTGAAGCATTCGCTTCTCATTGCGCAAAATCACCTCGGGAGCCTTTATGCCAATGAGCTTCTTGAGGCGGTTGTTGCGATTGATTACCCGGCGGTACAAATCGTTGAGATCGGACGTCGCAAAGCGTCCCCCTTCGAGGGGAACCAAAGGGCGCAGGTCGGGCGGAATAACCGGAATTACGTCGAGAATCATCCACTGGGGTCTGTTCTCGGACTGGCGGAAAGCCTCGACTACCTTCAGGCGCTTGAGCGCCTCCTGCTTCCGCTGGATCGATGTTTCCATGCGCACACGGGCGCGCAGCTCCGCTGAGAGTTCTTCGATATCTATGTCGGCGAGCAAATCCTGAACGACCGGAGCTCCCATTCCAACGATCGGGTTGCTCCCCTGCTCCCGCACTTCCATCAATTCCTCTTCAGTCAGCAGAGCCATCCTCTCGAGGTCAGAATCTCCGGGATCGATCACCACGTAGGACTCGTAGTAGAGGATGCGCTCGAGGTTGCGCATCGACACGTCCAACAGCGCCCCGATACGCGACGGAAGCGACTTGAAATACCATATATGGGAAACGGGAACAGCGAGCTCGATGTGTCCGAGCCGTTCACGACGGACCTTGGCCTGGGTGACTTCGACGCCACAACGATCGCAAACAACCCCGCGGTAGCGAATTCCCTTGTATTTCCCGCAGTGGCAGGTCCAATCCTTGACAGGTCCGAAGATGCGCTCGCAAAAAAGGCCGTCCCGCTCCGGCTTGAAGGACCTGTAGTTGATCGTTTCCGGTTTCGTAACCTCCCCGTGCGACCAGGACCTGATGGTGTCGGGCGACGCGAGCTGAATGCGGATCGAGTCGAAGTCCGTCGGCTTGCGAGAGTTGGTCATCTTGATCACGTTGGGCTCCCTTTTGAGAAAGGTCGAGTGCTACCGGACTGTCACGATTTCGAGTTTTTGCAGTCTCGCGAAATCAGCGAGCCAATCAGTAAGTTTCGGATACCATGCTGTCCTCCAGAATCACGTCGAGACAAAGACTCTGAAGCTCCTTGACCAACACGTTGAACGACTCCGGAATGCCCGGCTCCGGCGGATTCTCGCCCTTGACGATCGCCTCGTAGATGCGCGACCTGCCCGCAACATCGTCAGACTTTACAGTGAGCATTTCCTGCAGTGTATATGCCGACCCATATGCCTCAAGGGCCCATACTTCCATTTCTCCGAAGCGCTGTCCGCCGAACTGTGCCTTGCCGCCCAGCGGCTGCTGGGTGACCAGGGAATAAGGTCCGATCGAACGGGCATGGATCTTGTCTGCAACCAGGTGGGTGAGCTTGAGCATGTAGATGAACCCCACGGTCACGCGTTTATCCAGCAATTTTCCCGTACGGCCATCGAACAGGTTTGCCTTGCCGTCTTCCGGCAACCCGGCTTCGTTAAGCATCACCTTGACTTCCTCGAGCGAGGCGCCATCGAACACGGGAGTGGCCACATGCAGGCCAAGGGCCTCGGCCGCCCACCCGAGGTGCGTTTCGAAAATCTGCCCCAGATTCATACGGGATGGTACTCCGAGAGGATTGAGAACGATGTCCACGGGGGTGCCGTCCTCGAGATAGGGCATGTCCTCTTCGGGAACGATGGCGGCGACGACACCTTTGTTACCATGACGCCCCGCCATCTTGTCGCCCACGGACAGCTTCCGCTTCTTGGCGACGTGCACCTTGACCAGCTGGATAATGCCGGGGGGCAGTTCGTCCCCTCGAGTCAACCGCTCGATGGCCCTCTCTGTCTGCTCCTCGACCAGCTGGATCTGTTCGGCAGTATAGCGCAGCAGAGTGTCAACGCTGTCGCTTACCGACTGGTTTTCGGTCCATCCCTGACCGGCGGTCAGGGTTGAAAAATCAACCTGCTCCAGCAGTCGTGCGCTGATCTGAGTGCCCTCGCGGACGACGACGCTGTTATCATCCTTGCTGAGCAGAGTATTGAGTTTGTGATGGCGCAGCAGCTCGACGAGCTGACGGTCCCGTTCATCGCCCAGACTCTTGCCTTTCGCTACCGCTTCTGCACGCATTTCGGCAATCTCCGCCTTCTCTTTCTTGCGTGACGCATCCCCGCGGTCCTTGCGCGAAAAAACCTTGCGGCCGATGACGACCCCTTCCATGCCCGGAGGGGCCTTGAGAGAGGCATCGCGAACGTCTCCGGCCTTCTCCCCGAAAATGGCTCGCAGAAGCCGCTCTTCCGGCGACAGTTCCGTCTCCCCCTTGGGCGTCACCTTGCCCACGAGAATGTCCCCAGGGCCGACCTCGGCTCCGATCCGCACGATACCTTCCTCGTCGAGGTTGCGCACAGCCTGCTCACTGACGTTCGGAATCTCGCGTGTAATCTCCTCCTGCCCCCGCTTGGTGTCGCGCACCTGAAGTTCGAATTCCTCGATATGAACCGAGGTGAACACATCTTTTTTCAACAGCCGCTCGCTGATGACGATTGCATCCTCGAAGTTGTAGCCGTTCCAGGGCATGAAAGCGACCAGAACGTTCATACCCAAAGCGAGGTCGCCTGAGTCCGTAGCGGGGCCATCGGCAATCACCTGCCCCTTGGAGACATTGTCTCCGACGTTCACGACCGGCCGCTGGTTGATACAGCAGTCCTGGTTGCTGCGGCTGAACTTGATGAGCTTGTACTCGTCCGCGTCCGCGGTGTCGAGGGGCGAAAGCGGTGTACTGCTGCTCTTGTCACGCTCTACGACCATACGGTCGGAATTGACCGACAGGACTTTCCCCGGGTTGCGTGCCAGGATTACGGCGCCGGAATCGCGAGCGACCTTTTCTTCCATTCCGGTGCCGACGAGGGGGGCCTCGGTAAACAACAAGGGCACCGCCTGGCGCTGCATGTTGGAGCCCATGAGTGCCCTGTTTGCATCGTCGTGCTCAAGAAACGGGATCAAGGCCGCGGCGGCACTGACCAATTGCTTTGGAGAAACATCCATATACTGGGTTTCTTCGGGAGGTACCATCGGATAGTCGTCGCGTTGGCGAGCCTTGACCAGGGAGTTCGCAAACTGTCCGTTTTCGTCCACGATTTCGTTCGCTTGGGCAATCGTGAAGCGGTCTTCCTGATCCGCGGAAAGAAACTCGATCTCCTGGGTCGCTCTGCCGTTCACGACCTTGCGGTAGGGTGTCTCCAGGAAACCGAAGGAGTTTACGCGGGCGAACGTGCTCAGAGAAGAAATCAAGCCAATGTTCGGGCCTTCCGGAGTCTCGATCGGACAGATGCGGCCGTAGTGGGTATAGTGAACGTCGCGCACCTCGAAACCTGCGCGATCACGACTCAAACCGCCCGGCCCCAGAGCGCTCAGGCGTCGCTTATGGGTCAGTTCGTCCAGAGGGTTGTTCTGTTGCATGAACTGGGAAAGCTGGCTGCTTCCGAAAAAAGCCTGCACTACAGTAGACACGGTGCGCGCGTTGACGAGATCGTGCGGGGTTATCTGTTCTTCATCTTTGAGGTTCATCCGCTCCCGGATCGTACGCGACATCCGCGTCAAGCCGATGCTGAACTGGTTTGCCAGGAGTTCCCCGACAAGTCGAACACGGCGATTGCCCAGATGGTCGATGTCGTCGGTAAATCCCTGGCCAATGCGCAACTCCAACAGGTAGTTGATAATGCACATGAAGTCTTCCAAGTGAAGGATAGTACTTTCGACCGGTACTTCGAGCTCCAACCGGCTGTTTATTCGGTGGCGGCCGACATCGCCCAGGTTGTATCGCTTGGCGTGAAAAAACAGACGATCCAGCAAACCGCGGGCAGTCTCTATGTTCGGGGGATCACCGGGGCGTAACAGATTGTAGATGCGGGTAAGAGCATCTTCTTCGCTTTCGCTGGGATCTTTCCTCAGGGTGTTTTCCAGAACTCCGGGATCGTTCGGGTCCGGTCCGGCCAGCAAGCTGACGGCACTGAAGCCGTTTTCCTTCAGCGCCTCGAGGATTTCTTCAGTAACCTCCCCGTATGCCTCCGCGATCACCTCGCCGGTGTCCCTGTTCACAAGGTCTTCACCGCCCAGGCAGCGACCGATGATTTCTTCTCCAACCTCCTCTTGCGCCTCTTCGCGGAAAAGGGAAAGCACCTCCCCGTTCCTGGAAAATCCGAGCGCCCGCAGAAGTAGAGTTACCGGCAGCTTGCGGCGGCGATCAATGTGAACATACATGATGTCGTTTATGTCCATACTGAACTCGAGCCATGGCCCCTTGGAAGGCAGAATGCGGGCGGAGAACAGTCGCTTGCCGTTAGGATGCATCGTCTCGTCGAAAAACACTCCTGGTGAACGGTGCAGCTGGCTGACCACGACGCGTTCCGCGCCGTTGATAACGAAAGTGCCCTGTTCCGTCATCAGTGGAAGCTCTCCGAGAAACACCGACTGCTCCACAATGTCCTTGACCGGTTTTTCCGGACTGTCCTTGTCCCGGGTCACAAGCCGCAAGGTGGCTCTCAACGGCGCTGCAAACGTCATTCCTCTTTCCCGGCACTCCTCGACGCTGTAGCGGGGATTTCCGATCGAGTAATCGACGTATTCAAGGGTGAAAATGTTTTGCGCGTCCGAAATGGGAAAAATGCTTTCGAAGACAAGATGCAGTCCTCGCCGCTGTCGCTTGTTGGGATGTGTTTCGAGTTGCAGAAAGGACCGATAGGACTCGATCTGCACTTCGAGCAGATTCGGCATGGCGACGACTTCCTGGATCTTTCCAAAGGACTGTCTGTCGATACCGCCGTTGTTATTTCCACTCAAGGCTGGACCTCCTCTTAGAGGTAGATGGCCGGATACAGGTTACCCAACATTCGGGCAGCTCGCAGATTGGTGCTCACAGGCGCAGTCAGCCGTCCGCACCTCCAAAGGAAAGGAATGCAATGCCGGGTAATGTCGCTTGAACGATGCCGGGTCGCAGGGCCGATTATGGGCGTGCAACTCCGGCAACCGTGGGGAATCACTTTAAAGGGGGCAACCGCTGGGACACCTGCCTTACTGGATTTCCACTGTACCGCCCACTTCAGAGAGTTTGGTCTGAATCTCCTCGGCCTCCTGCTTGGTGACGCCCTCCTTCACCGCCTTCGGCGCTTCGTCGACAAGGGCCTTGGCCTCCTTCAGTCCAAGACTGGTAATCTCCCGAACTACCTTGATTACCTGGATTTTCTTGTCTCCGGCACTGGTCAGCACGACATCGAAGGAGTCTTTCTCTTCGACAGCGTCTGGGACATCAGCGCCGTCGGCGGGAGCACCTGCCACCATCACCGGGGCAGCGGCAGATACGCCGAACTTCTCCTCCAGGGCCTTCACCAGTTCTGCGAGCTCCAACACCGTGAGACTGCCAACGGTCTCGATGATTTCTTCAATCTTCGGGCTCAGAGTTGCCTCTTCGCTCATTGTCGATGATCCTCCATCATGGGTTGTCTGTCGATTGATCGTTGCGCTTCTGTTCTTCAATGGCCGACAACGCTCCGATTACGCTGCGCAGCAAACCGGTCAGGGTGAAGCCGAGGCCGTGAATCGGACTCTGTACCGAGCCAACCACCTTACCGAGCAATTCCTCGCGCGAGGGCAGTTTGGACAGCTCCACAACCCGGTCGGCAGTCAGCACCTGTCCATCCAGGTAACCACTCTTGATGGCCAGGCTGCCGCCGTCGTCGATGAACTGCTGCAATATTTTTGCCGGCGCAACAGGATCCTCAAGGGCGAAAGCCAAAGCCGTGGGACCCTTCAGGAAGTCACCCAAGCCCTCCAGCCCGGCATCCTCCACGGCCAGTTTGGCAAGCCGGTTTTTGACGACCTGATATTCCACCGAAGCGCCTCGGAGAGAACGCCGCAGTCGCGTCACGGATTCGACGTCGACACCGGTGAAATCGGCGAGGAAGATGGATTTGGCCTCCGACATCTTCCGCGACAGGCTGGCGACTGACTCCCTCTTTGCTTCTGTCGGCATCGGTTCCCTGCTGAATCCTCTCGGGCCCTGTCTAAAGGGCCTCCCTGCTTACAGAGAGATGGATGAAGGGTCGACCCGTATTCCGGGACCCATGGTTGAGGAAATGACCGCCTTTTTGATAAACTGCCCCTTTGCCGAAGCCGGTCTGCTTCGCAGGATGGCCTCCGAGAAAGCCTTGGCATTGGCGAACAAATCCGATTCCGAAAAAGAAAGTTTGCCGATCGGAGCCTGCGCGTTGTTGCCCGATTTGCTGTCGGCGCGATACTCTATTCGACCTGCCTTGGACTCCCTGACTGCCTGAGCAATTGTACGGGTCACCGTCCCGGTCTTGGGGTTCGGCATCATCCCTCTCGGACCTAGGATCCTGCCGAGTTTTCCAACTTGCCCCATCATGTCGGGGGATGCAATTGCGAGATCGAAGTCAAGCCATCCGTTTTGAATCTTTTCGACGATATCCGAACCGCCAACGAAGTCCGCCCCGGCGTCAGATGCTTCCTTCACAAGTTCCCCTTGGGTGATGACCACGACTCTGATTTCCTTGCCGGTCCCGTGGGGTAACATCACCGTACCGCGAATCGATTGATCGGCCTGCCGACCGTCGATTCCGAGATTGAAGGACAACTCGACCGACTCGTCGAATCCGCGTTTGGGAAAGGACTGGATCATCCTGATTGCTGCGTCGAGTGCCACCATATCGCGCTTGTCGTAGGCGGCGGCAGCCTGCTTGTACCTCTTGCTTCGCTTGGGCACGGCTCTCTCCTCTAGTTCAGCGGCAGGCGTTTTCCCGGTTCAGTTTTCGACGTCCTCGCTCGTTGTGGCTTCTGCTCCAGGGGAGCCGACGATCAAGCCCATGCTCCGGGCCGTTCCAGCGATCATCTCGACGGCGGCGGCAACCGAATCGGCATTCAGGTCTTCCATCTTGGTCTCGGCAATCTCAACCAATTGCTCACGAGTCACGGTGCCGACCTTGTCGCGGTTCGGGACTCCCGACCCCTTCTCGATGCCTGCGGCTTTTTTCAGTAAAACCGAGGCCGGAGGGGTCTTGGTTATGAAAGTGAAGCTACGGTCGGCAAATACCGTAATTACCACTGGTATGATCAGGCCCTGCCTGTCCTGAGTGCCGGCGTTAAACGCTTTGCAGAATTCCATGATGTTGACGCCGTGTTGGCCGAGCGCCGGCCCCACGGGAGGAGTGGGGCTCGCCCCCCCGGCCGGTATCTGCAGCTTGATCACCGCGAGTTCTTTTTTCGCCATTTGTAATTCGTTCCCCTCGCCAAATACCCGGGCTCAACGGCTGGCTGAACGTTCCTCCACCGGCTCAACCTGAAGGACATCGAGTTCGACTGGAGTTCCGCGCCCGAAAATGCTTACCACGATCTTCAACCTGCGTTTTTCGGGAATCACCTCCTGAACCGTACCGACAAAGTCCTTGAACGCACCGTCGTTTACCTTGACCTGATCCCCGACCAGGAACGGGATCTCTTCAACCTCATGGGACTTTCGGCGATCTATGTGGCCGAGAATGTGGGAAACCTCTTCCTGGGTGAGTGCCTGAGGCTTGCGACCAGGCCCAACGAAATTCGTTACTCCGGGAATGTTGGTGACAATGTGCCAAGCGTCCTTGTTCATCTCCATTTCGACAAGGACGTAGCTGGGCAAGAAGCGCTTCTTCGTAACGGTTTTCTTGCCACCCCTCATCTCCACAACCTCTTCGGTCGGGACGACAGCCTGGTAGATGGCTCCTCCTGCATCACCGGATTGAATCAGCGATTCCAGGTAGGCCTTGACTTTGTTTTCGTGCCCCGAGTAGGTGTGCAGAGCATACCACTGCTTGAGAACTGCCTCGCTTGCTGTGGATTGGGATGGCGGAGAGGGGGAAGTCACGTTATCGACGGGGCCTCAAAGAACCAGCAGGATCGAGCGGACGTAGGACAGGACCAGGTCGAACAACCCGATGAAGATGGCGAAGGCTATGGAAAACACGATCACAATGGTGGTCGAATTGACCAGTTCGGTTCGCGTTGGCCATATGACCCTCGTAAACTCCGTGCGGACCTCGACCAAAAAGGTGGTGACTTTTTCCCACATCCCCCGTAGCCCGGATTCCGCTACCTGCTCTGGAAAAAACCAGGCCTGGCAGGACTCGAACCTGCAACCGCTGGTTTTGGAGACCAGTGCTCTACCAATTGAGCTACAGACCTAACAGATTCGTGTGTCGATCTACTCGCAGAAAATTCAGCGGGTTTCTCGGTGTGACGTGTGTTTGCGGCAGAACCGGCAGTATTTCCTGTACTCCACGCGGCCGGGATGTGTGCGCCTGTTCTTGGTAGCCGAGTAGTTTTGCCTGCTGCAACTGTCGCATGCAAGGTGAATCTGGTCGCGTGGCATGCCGCCCTGTCCCAATTTCAGCTGACGGTCAGGGGCCGGCGGCCCGAATGCTAGAGCCGAAAAGTCCCTAACCTGTTTCCAGCTATGGAGTTTAAAACTGCAAGAGAATCTGGAGCCGATGACCAGGATTGAACTGGTGACCTCGTCCTTACCAAGGACGCGCTCTACCGACTGAGCTACATCGGCCGCGTAACCCGAAATGGAGCGGGAAACGGGACTCGAACCCGCGACATCGAGCTTGGAAGGCTCGCGCTCTAGCCAACTGAGCTACTCCCGCAACGTCCGCTACCCGGGCCCTGAGGACACTCTAATCAGGCCGCATGTCCGAAAAAGTTACAGACTTTAAAAGATACGTACCCGGAAATGGAATGTCAATAGAGTCCAACTGCTTGCGAGAGATGGCGTTGCACCGGACCGGTCGGTTTTTCAACGGGAAATGCTGACGATCTTGTAGTGAAGACGTCCTGCCGGGACCAGGATTTCGACCTCCTCCCCCTCCTGGTGACCGAGAAGGCCCTTCCCGATCGGTGACACGGTGGAGATCTTCCCCTCCTCGAAGTCCGCCTCCTCCGGGGACACCAGGGTGTAGGTAAGCTCCCGGTTCTTCTCGAGGTCGAGCAGCTCGACAGTAGCCCCGATGTACACCTTGTCCCCCGGGATGTTCTCGTTTTCGATGAGACGCGCCCTGCTGAGGGTTTCCTCAAGCTTGTTGATTCGCTGCTCGAGAAACATCAGACGCTCTTTGGCGGCCGAGTATTCTGCGTTCTCGGACAGGTCTCCAAACTCCCGCGCGTGCTGGAGGGCGGCTCGAACCGTCGGACGTTCGGTTCCCTTCAGTTCACGCAGTTCCTCTTGGAGCTTCTGGTAGCCTTCTCTCGACAGGTACACTTCGCTCATTGGATGACACTCTCCTGTACTCGAGCAAGCTGCTACTCGAGCAAGCTGCGGCGGGGGGATCCCACCTCCAACACTTCGAACCCCATACAGAATTCCCCCCCAGGATGCCTTGCGAGGGGTGCATACAAAAAGCGGAAGCGTTTGAAACAGCCCGTCGCTTCCGCTCATGGTTTTTCGTATGGGATGTCGCCAATATAGACAAATGGGTCTTTCCACGCAACTGACTGGTCCTCTTCCGAGGGATTTCAGTCCAGACCGGAGGGATTCCCGGATTCCGGAGGAAAATCGATTGCCCGGGTATGCTTGACGTATATCTTGACTCCATACCGATGGAGAAACCATGGGAACGGATTTGCATTTGCCCATGGTCTCCTGTATTTGGAGGAGCAGGACAAGGCTCTCTCCTGGCACCCAAGGGTCATTCCGACCCTTGAATTCGGGACTGGACCATGGCTGAAAACAACCGACGCGGGGCATGGAGCCTGGGGGACTCCCCCTCCCCCGGAATTACGGTGGAAACTGCGGCGGCGAGAAATCGGGCGGTTTTCAGGGAAATCACGCCCTTCACCCGTCTTCTTCTCTCCGGGTCCGATCACCTCGGCATCCTGCACCGCCTTACAACCAACGATTTTCTCGATCTCCAACGTGGAGAAGGGGTTGATGCGGTTTTCACCGACAATCGGGGGCGCATCGTTTCCTGGGGCGGATTCACCCGCCTCGACGATGACAACACCCTCCTTGTGATACCCTCCTCGCGCGGGGGGCGGCTGGTCGGCTGGCTCGACCGCTTCATCTTCAACGAGGAGATTTCGATTCAAGACCTGACTTCCAGGACGGGGGCAATGGAGGTAATCGGTCCTGGGTCAGTCCCCATTCTTTCCGGGATCTTCCCGGGGCTGAGAGGTGCAGGTCAACCGATCCCGCCACACCGCCTGATCTCAACCGGTAGTCCGAAGCCGTGGCTTCTCGGCCTCCGCTACGGCCGCCTGCCAGGCATCCGACTGATCGGAGATCCTTCCCACATCGGGACCTTGATTCTGGAAATGCGCGATGCGGGAGCGGAGCAACTCAGCGACGGCGGGTTCGAAACCATCAGGATCGAGGAAGGTTTGCCCGCATTGGGGACCGAGCTGACGGAGGATCACAATCCCTGGGAAGCCGGATTGGATGGTGCCATCAACCTCGACAAGGGGTGTTATCTCGGCCAGGAAGTCATCGCCAGGCTCAACTCATACGACAAGGTGAAACAGCGGCTGGTCGGCCTGCGAATTCCCGCTGCCTGTCGAATCGAGGGATCCTCCAGGCTGGTCTCCCGGGATGGACGCAAGGCGGGCAAAACAACATCTACAGCATTCTCCCCGATTCTGGGTTCAAGGATTGCTCTCGCCTACGTCCGCAACCAGTTCTGCGCTCCCGGCACGGAGCTGGCGTTCGAGGACGAGAACGGTACTTCCTCCCTCGTAACCGTCAGCGAACTGCCGTTTCCGGTGTAGCCTCGTTTGGCTGGTTGCATCCTTGCTTGACGAGATGGACCATTCGTCGACGGTTACTGGAAACCGCAAAGTCATACATGTCGACATGGACGCTTTCTACGCCTCCGTCGAGCAACGGGACGACCCTTCCCTCGCGGGAAAACCGGTGCTCGTCGGCGGAGACCCGGGAGGCCGGGGGGTGGTTGCCGCAGCCTCCTACGAGGCTCGGGTATTCGGGATCCATTCCGCCATGCCGATGAAGACGGCCCTTGCCCGCTGCCCCCACGCCATTCGCATACCCGGCGATTTCGGGAAATACCGCAAGGTATCGGATGCTCTGCAAGAGATCTTCAGCCAGTACACCGATCTCATTGAACCGGTCGCTCTCGACGAAGCTTATCTCGACGTCACAACCAACAAGCTCGGAGTGCCCCTTGGACATCGGCTCGCGAAGATGCTCAAATCCGACATCCGGAACTGTCTGGGACTGACAGCCTCGGCCGGACTGGCGCCCAACAAGTTCCTTGCCAAGGTGGCATCTGACCTGCGCAAACCTGACGGCCTGGTTGTCGTCATGCCGGGCCAGGTTGCGGATTTTCTCGGGGATCTGCCTGTTGGCAAGATCCCCGGAGTCGGGAAAGTCACCGAAGCGAAATTCATGGAGATGGGAGTCGGAACGATCGGTCAGCTCGCGAAAGTCGGGCTGGAAAAACTGACGGATCATTTTGGCAAAAGGGGTCTCTATTTCCACCACCGGTCCCTGGGTCGAGACGATGACCCGGTCAGCCCCCGGCGGGAGCCAAAGCAACTCAGCAGTGAGACAACCTTTCCCGAGGATGTTTTCAGCGCAGAAGAAATGCGAGCCACCCTGGAACGCCTGAGCGAGGGGGTAAGCGCGCGCCTCCAGCGCCGCGGGTTACGGGGGCGGATTGTAACCGTGAAGATTCGCTATCCGGACTTCGAAACTGTTACCCGGTCACGGACACATGCAACAGGGTTGTGTGACGGCAAGGTAGTGGCGGACCTCGCGGTTCAGTTACTGCACCGTTCCCAAGCCTTCCAGCGCGGGGTGCGGCTGCTTGGTGTCGGTGTTTCCGGGTTCACCGTCCCCAAGCCGGCAAGCTCACAACTGGACCTGTTCGGGACACCAGCTCAGGAATCGCACTGAAGGAAAAAGGGATCGAGGGGTTTTGAGGCCCCGGGCGAATTCGACTCTGAAACAGGCGGAGGTTCCCGCAACCTCTTGAACCGCCCCTCAAGTCCTCCAACGGCCTCCCCCCAAAACCAGGGAAGGCACGAACAGCCCGTATCGCCCCAGGTTTCTCGTCAGCGTTGCGAAAGCAGTAACGCCATTCCCCTGACCGTCATACAGCTTCTGCTACCCCGTCCGGAACCGGGAAGGTGGAACTCCCGTGCGGGAGCACGGCGACCGAGGGGTGAACACCGACCTTCTCCATGGCGGCCTGGAGGGCCGTGTCGAGATCGGAGAAACCGACAACTCCGCAGGCATCCTGCAGCAGGACTCCCATGGCCGACACCAGGTAGACTTCGGCTCGCAGCTGAACCGATGCAATGGCGGCCGCCTTGTGCCCCCCCAGAATGAACCTGCGGGCGATGCGGTCCATAACCTGCTCAGGTGCCTCCGCCTGCCGCATCCACTGTTCGAAGGTGGAATTCCCGTAGCCTTCCGGGCACTCCGCCACCCAGATGACGACACCCCCGTCTCTGACGACGGCGCCGGCGTTTTCGAGCGCTTTCTGGGCCTGGTAGAGATTCAGGTCGAACGGCGCGCCGCCCGAGCTGACGGCTACGATGTCGGCCTTGCGGTCAATCTTCACGGCATCCCGCCGGGCGAGTATCCTGCATCCCTGCCGATGTGCCTGGGTCGCGTCGCCGGCCACCGCGGCAACCAGACGGTGGTTGCGGTCGACGACGGCATTGAGGATGAATTCGAGGCCGACCAGGGCAACCCCTTCTTCAAGGTCGGCTCGAACGGGGTTGTTTTCGAGGATCCCCACTCGTGCTCCCGGCTCGACCATGAGGGCGTGGTTGGCGCTGACAGTCTGCTCGCCGGCGCATCCCGGTAGTATGGACTTCCCGCCCCCTGAGTACCCGGCGAAATAATGAAACTCGATGTTCCCCAACCCGACCCGAACATCGGCATCCACCACGGGTCGGAACAGGTCGACCGGAGTGCCTGCCCTGGTCCACCCGACCCGAACCACGTTGGCCGGGTTGTGGTTGACCACCTCCACCGAACCGTAGACCTCGGGTCCTACCAGCTCGCGCAGCTCTTTGCTCGAGAGAGGTCGATGAAGACCGAGGGCAACCACGACCTTGGTGTCGTCCGGGGAGATGCCACCCGCCTTGAGTTCACCGAGAATCGGAGGCAGCAGCTGTGGAGACGGACAGGGTCTCGTGTTGTCGCTGGTTATCACCACCGCCGTCTGCCCCTGGTTGACCACCTCCCGCAAGGGCGGACTCCCGATCGGGTTCTGGAGGGCTCGGCTGACAATACCCGCTTCGTCTTCCTCCGCTTCAGCCGCCGATGGGACGAGCACGTCGACCTCTGCGGTTTCAGGGAGAGAAAGCCGCAGCGCCCGCTGTCCAAAAGGAAGGTCGAAAGTCCGGCTCATCCCTCATCCTCGTGGAGGCTCTTCTGGTAGAGGCCGACGCTGTAGAACTCATACGAGGCGGCCTTGTCGGGGAAATCGACGACGTGAACAGTGAAGCGGGCGGGCAGGCCGCACTCCGGCATCTGTTCCTGGAAAAAACTCCCGTACGCCTCCGCGTATTCATTATATATACGCTGCTGTTCGTCGGCGAACCGTTGCGGCTCCAGCATCGGGTTGGGTGTCTTCGGCTGCGCGGCAAAGGCGTGCACCTCGACGAAATCGATTTTGGAAATCGAATCGCATATCCCCGCATCGCGCAGCCATTTCTCCCAGCACCTGAACACAAGGTCCACCTCGACGGCGGGATTCATGGTATGAACCCGGTCCAGGTCGAGGATCCCTGTCGCCGAGTGGCCACCGGTCAGGCCGGCAAAATGAATCCGGAGATCGCCGTCCCCCAGATCTTCGGTTACAAGGGCCGAAAGGACCGGTTTTTCTCCACTGTAGTAGTAGGTGAGCCTGCCGCGCCGTTTGACTCGAAATGCCATCGGAAGTCAGACCTCCATTCCGTCGATCACCCGGTCGGCGATGGCCAAGGAACTGGTCGCCGCCGGAGAGGGGGCGTTGAGAACGTGCACAAATGGGCCCTCCCTGAGAATCTCGAAGTCCTTGGCGAGATCCCCGTCGGGGAACACAACCTGCGCCCGGATTCCGGCAGGAGCCGGAACCAGCATTTCCGCCGACACTGCGGGAATGAACTGCTGCAGTTCGCGAACGAACGCTGTCTTGCTCAGCGAACGGTACAATTCGGCCAATCCCACTTTGCGCCAATGCCAAGCCATCCTTACAAACCCCCGGTAGGTCACGGTTTCGAGGAAGTCCCGGGCGTTGAAATCCCAGAACTCGTACCCCTCGCGCGCAAAGGCGAGCACGGCATTCGGCCCGCACTCGCGACCTCCCTCAATCATGCGCGTGAAGTGGACACCCAGAAAAGGAAGGTTGGGGTCCGGGACGGGATAAATAAGATGGTTGCACAGGTGGTGGGCTTCCGGTTTTAACGCGAAATACTCACCCCTGAACGGAAGGATCCTGGCTGCGGGCCGGCTACCGGCTTTCTTGCAGAGGCGGTCGCTGAACAAACCGGCGGCGTTGACGACGAGATCCCCGCGGAAATCCCCTGCATCGGTCAGCGCGATCTGCTGCATCCCGTCCCGATGGAAACCGGTAACCCTGGTAGCGAGGTGAATCTCTCCATCCGCGTCGGATATCAACTCCGCCAGCCGATAGGCCACGGCGCGATAATCGATGATGCCGGTGTCGTGAACGAGAATCGCCTGGGTTCCCCGGACGTGCGGCTCGCGGTCGAGAAGGGCTTCGCGTCCAATCAGTTCACAGTTCACTCCGTTCTGTCTCGCTGTCAGAAACAGTTTTCGAAGCCTCTCCTCTTCCGATGCTTCCTTGGCTACGATGACCTTGCCGCAGATTTCGTAGGGAATCCCATGTTCGCGGGCAAAATCGGTCATCGACTTCAATCCTGCCCGGCAGAGGAGGGCCTTTGAGGACTTCGGTTTGTAATATGGAGCCGCGTGCAGCACCCCGCTGTTGCGCCCGGTCTGGTGGAAGGCGAGCTCTTTCTCTTTTTCCAGAACAGTGATCCGGATGCCCGGAAACCGGACGAGCATCCGGAAAGCAATTGCCAGGCCGACAATTCCCCCCCCGACAATTAGAATCTGGCTGTTTTTTGAAATGCGCACCTTGAAAAAAAGATCCGAATATCAGAAAATTTGACGGACGACCAGATCGAACGGCGTGAGAGAGCAGGCTCCGGAGGGAAGGGAGGGTCAGTAGAGTATGCGCCCCCCGGTGCCTCCCAATCTACCCCAAGCGGGAAATAATTGATGTAAGGGTATGAAAAATCAGATAATTGCGCACCTTGACAAGCTGCCCAACGGTGGCTCTTCTGCGAAGGTCGGGCAAGGCTCTTTCGAATCGGGCGGTCACCTCTTGTCGAGCTCTAACTACAGGAGGCAGAATGGATTACGGTGATTTTCAATTGCCGAATTGTGCCCATGCGGCACAACAATTGGGTCCGGGAACCAAGAAAAAAAGATGAAACAGTCAAAAAAAACGCAATATGTGGTTGACAATTTTTCTGACACACTATATATTGTGATCTACCACGTGGTAGTGCGCGCAACAGAGGGGGCTTCCGGGAGTAAGGGGAGATCGCGGAAGTCCCCCATTTTTTTGTAATCCCATCTGTTGTCACCCTTCAATCCGTCAACTGCGGTCGAAACACCATGTCAAAAAAGGACGGTGTCTTAGTCCAGATTTTCGACTACGAGTACCGTCTCGGCAGCGATTCCAGAGAGCCCGAATACATCGAGAAAGCCGCCGCTTATCTCGACGAGAAAATGCGCCTGGCTGCCGAGGAAGCAGGAAAAAGATCCCCCTTTGAGATAGCGATCCTGGCGGCCATGGAGATCGCCGAAGAGGTGCTTGAGGAGCGGGGAAAAACCGAGCTCATGCTCAATCAGGCTGATGAACGCCTCAGCTCATTCACCGAGCGTCTGGAGAGCCATGGGGGATCGACGCAGGAATTGGTCGAGCCGGATGAACCCAACGCCGGATCCCGCCCCATCACCAGGGAAAACCTCTCCGGTGAATGGAAACCACGCTTTTAAGGCTTGATTTCCAGACCCTTCCGACACCGAGCGCGGTACCCCCACCGATTTCTCCACACCGGGAACTTCAATCATTCGCTCTGGTTCGGAGATTCGGACCATGGTCACCGCCGAACAGGTCGATTTTTTCTCGAAGGAGGGGTACCTGGTCATCTCCGATCTTCTTTCGCCTTCCGAAGTCGAGGACTGTTGTGCGGAGGTAGACAGGCTGCATCAGGTGGCTGCGGAACTTCGCGCGCGGGGTGAATTGGCGGAGAGCAGTTTTCAACCGGAACCTCATGGTCGGAGCGCAGCCAACCCCGCCTCGGAGGTCCCAGTGCTTCGCAAAATCGAAGACACGGGGAGCCACTCGGACCTTTTCAAACGCCTCGCCCGTCACCCGAGGGTTGTCGAAACCGCCCAAGCACTGCTGAATTCACACGATCTCTTGCTATTCCGCAGCACCCTCATGCTCAAGCCTGCATTCCACGGTTCACCGCATGCACTTCATCAGGATTCGGCATATTGGCCCATCGATCCCCCTTCTCTCGTTACCGTGAGCATTGCGTTGACCGAGGCCACGACTGGTAACGGCTGTTTCAAGGTAATCCCGCGCAGCCACGAATGGGGTTTGCAGAATTGGGGAAGAATAGTCCTCAAGCAGGACGAATCCCTCACCGAGCGCGATGACATCGACCTCAGCACCCAGATCGACGTTCCTTTAGGGGCAGGGTCTGCCCTTTTCTTTCACAGCCTGCTCGTGCATGGTTCCGGGCCGAACAGATCCCCAGACCCTCGCAATACGGCACTATACGCCTATTTTTCGCCGCATGTCCGCTATCGCGGAAAAACTGGACCGGCTGAACGCTCCTTTCCAGTCGTCTCAGGTATGGGCGGATGCGAGGAGCACACCCTGTTCGCGTCGGCCTGAGGAAGGCGGGAATTTTTCTGACAGCGGGCATACAACCCGCGATCAGAAGGTGTGTATTGCGGAACAATCCTGCGCTCGAGACGGGCTCGCCGGGAACCCCCCGGCATCAGGATCTCTAACTGTTTTTTGGTGGGGATGAGCAGTACGAGGGTGACGGAAACCCCCTTTAATCCAATCGCCGCTCCCATGCGTGCAGTGGCCCAAGCGAGCTTCGCACATCGGTTATCGGAAAATGAAACCGGAAGCTTGGGAGGGGTTACCGCACGGGAACCCTCCCTCCTGTCCTCGAATTGGGGACGGAAGCCGTTCCTGTATCCTCCCCAGTCGCCCCGGACAACGGGGGAAGGTTCACCGGACTGAGGTTTTTACACAGGTTTTACCAGGGGATTATCGTCGCAAGCGAAGTCGAGCGCGACGTCACAAAGGCCGCAAGATCATGGACATCTCGCGGCCTTCCATTTGAGGATGTTGGTGTACGATGGCGACGTCGAGGAGCTTTTCTGCGACTTCCTGCATGACCTGCCTGCCGCGGTCGCGGTAAGCCACCTGACGGCCCATGAAGCGCATGCTGATTTTCACCAGATTTCCCTGACCGATAAACTCGCGAATGTGTCCGAGGCGGTACTCCATGTCGTGCTCGCTGATGTTGGCGCTTTTGATTCGCACCGTCTTCATCTGCACGGCCTGCCCCTTTTTGCGCGCCTCCTTGGCTTTCTTCTCTTTGTCGAAGCGGTATTTGCCGTAGTCCATGATACGGCAAACCGGGGGTCTGGCTTCCGGCGCGACCTCCACGAGATCCAGATCTGCTTCCTCGGCCATCGCCATCGCCTGTGATGTTCCTACGATGCCAACCTGAGTCCCGTCGGCATTGATCAGTCGAATCTCCGGGACGCGAATGGCGTCGTTGATCCTCGTAAATGACAGTTGCTGTTTGGCGATAAGGTACCTCCTGGGGTTTGGGTTTTGACGTTCGGGAATTCATGACCGCTCGCATCCAAGTGCGAATGTACGGGGGAAATATAACCGCCGGTTCTCCCGGTGAAAAGGCAACCGCAGCCGCTTTCCAACAGCAACGGCATTGTGTCGGGCCCGCTGTTCGCGGTTCTTAATTCTCGTATGTCAGGATTCTCAAAAAACCCGCGAACTGCTGCCTGCGAAATCGGTAATGGACGTCAACGACGTATATGGAATCGGTCACGCCCTCGTCGACCTGCAATACTCCGTCGATCCCGCCTTCCTCGAGGACCACGGTATTGCCAAGGGGTTGATGACCCTCGTGGATGAAGACCGCCAGGTTGAACTGCAGGCGGCACTGGCTGTGTCTCCTGCCAATTCCGCCTCCGGCGGATCGGCGGCCAACACGATGATTGCCCTTGCCCGCTGCGGCGGGCACGCCCACTACGCCTTTCGAGTCGGTGACGACCGGTGGGGAGACTTTTACTGCCGCGACTTGAGCGAGGCAGGGGTGGACAGCGGAGCCGCGTCCCGGGGCAGCGGGAAAACTGGCCAGTGCATGGTCTTTGTTACTCCGGACGCTGACCGGACCATGAATACGTTCCTCGGGGCGAGCGCCGGAATGGGACCCCGCCAGGTTGAGCGGCAGGCAATCCGCCGCAGCCGCTATGTTTATCTGGAGGGATACCTGCTGACCTCGGAATCGGGAATGGAGGCCTGCGATCTCGCCCGGCGATGGGCCCGTAGCGAGGGGGTCGGAGTGTCGATGACGCTATCCGATCCGGCGATCGTACAGGCATTCGGCGAGCGCTTCCGCCAACTGGTCGACAGCGGTGTCGACCTCCTGTTCTGCAACGAAGAAGAGGCTATGGTCTTTACCGGGTCGGGGGAACTCCACCAGGCAGTTTCAGAGCTGGCGCACCGCGTTCCGATCGCTGCGGTTACGCGGGGGGCAGGCGGTGCCCTGGTCGCCGCCGGCACAACCCAGGAACAGGTCGACGCCGTACCCGTGCAAGCCGTCGATACAACCGGAGCCGGGGACAGTTTTGCAGGCGGCTTCCTTTTCGGTATCTGCCGGGGCTACGGTATCGCCGACGCCGCACGCCTCGGATGTTTTGCCGCCGCCGAGGTGGTTTCGGGGCTGGGACCGCGCCTGGAGCGGACCCTGGGCAATGAGATTGAATCCATTCTGGCGGGAACTACGACAATCTGATCACGGAGAAAGGGAAAGTGAAGGTCATCGTTTACTACGGGTTTACCGAGGAAGAGCTGGATGAAATGAAGGAGATGGTCTCGCGCCTTGGAGACCATCAACTGGTGCACGTCAGTACCGACGAGGAGGCTTTGGCCGACATTGCTGACGCCGAGGTCCTCATGGGTCAATTCCCCGCCGGCGTTACCAGCGCCGGCAAACGCCTCAGGTGGATCCAGTCGTTCAGCGCCGGTATGGACAAGCTCCTGTATCCGGAAATCGTGGAGCGGGACGAAGTCGCCATAACCAACATGGCGGGGCTTTACGCCCCGCAGGGAGGTGAACATGCCTGGGCCCTGCTCCTGGCCCTGGCGCGCGGAATCCTTCCCGCCGTGCAGAGCCAGATACGCCGGGAATGGAAGGGAGGAGCCGCCGTGGAGCTGACAGGCGGAGTGCTCGGAATAGTCGGTCTGGGCGGTTTCGGCCTGGAAACCGTTAAACGGGCCGCCGGATACGACATGACGGTGCTTGCGCTGGACCCGGTTCGCACTGAGGCCCCGGATGGAGTCGCCGAGGTCGCCCCCCCTACCGAAGACAACCTGCATTCCATGCTCTCCCGTTCCGATGCGGTAGTGGTCGCCTGCCCGAGAACGAAGGAGACCTATCACATGATCGGCCGCGAGGCATTGGCGTGCATGAAGGAAACCGCCTATCTGGTATGCACCAGCCGCGGCGGGATTATCGACGAGGGGGCTTTACTGGAAGCCCTTGAATCCGGTTCCATCGCCGGCGCGGGACTCGACGTCACCGAAGTCGAACCCCTGCCCGCCGACGATCCACTCTGGAACGCTCCCAACCTGGTTCTCACTCCGCATCGGGCCGGCGCCTCTCAGCACCGCCCCCGCAAGGTCTACGAGTTCTTCTCGGAACAGCTCGAACGCTACCTCAAAGGGGAGCCGGTTCTGAACGTAGTCGACAAACGGCTGGGATTCTGAACCGGGCGTCAATAGCCCAATCCCCGCAAGTAAGCACGAGTGCCGGCGCTGCGCCGGGCCTCGCTTATCGGATCGTCCGCTCCGGCCACCGGCTCACCCGGGCAACTGGTGATCACCCCATCGTACCCCAGGTCATCCAGGGCCTTGAGCACCGCCGGGAAGTCGACGTTCTCCGCGACGCCGACGTCGCACCAGACCGGATTATAACGTCCGTCTTCAGCGCGCGTGCAGGAGCTGTAGTCCTGAAGATGGACGTAGTTGAGCTGGGTCCAGAAATCCCGGACGGAGGCGACCGGGTCGTATCCCCAGAGCTGGGCGTGGGAGACATCGATACAAAGCCTGGCTTTTTTCAGGCAGCTCATGTACAACTGCCACTGGGCGATCGAGTCGACCAGCGTGTTGGTGTGAATGTGATAGCTTAACTCCAGGTCCATTGTGGAGGCGTAATCCGCCCACTCCTCGGCCCCTTCTGCAGCACGGCGGATCTCGTCCTCGCCGGCTTCCCTTCCCTCGGGTTTCCCACCGCTCATGAACATGAAGCATTCGACCCCCATCTCGGCAGCGAATTCCATGCGCCGGCGATTCCCCTCTACGTGCCTGAAATCCCTGTCGTCCGGCGACCCGAGGGCGGTAAAGACCGTCATCGGCATGCCGGCGTCAGTGCACACCTGTTTGAGGCGGCTGGGGGGGCCGAGCCAGTCGAGGGGGAAGCGCCCTTCCCAGCTGTCCCACCCGGCTTCCCTCAGGGCGACCAGTGAAGGCCCGAGATCCGGAAACTGCCAGCGCAGCGTGCTGTAACCCATGTTGAAAGGCATTTGCTCTCTCCTCGTTACGTTCCCCGGCCGGCAGTTACCAGCGATGTGCCGAAGTGTAGAATAGCTGGGCGCCTACACAGACAAGAATCGCCGACAGCAGCCGCAGCAGCAGGGTGCCCCGGACCCAGGTGGAAAGTCTGGCGCCAACCTGGGCTCCGACCATCACGCCAATCGCCAGAAACAACGCCTTGTCGCTTTCCCCCTCGAAGCGCCCTTCTGCGGCGTGAACCATGGTGGCGGCAAAGGAGACGATGGTGAGAGCGAACAGGGACGTTGCGGTAGCGACGTGCGGGGTGAACCGAAGGACTTTGACCATGACCGGGACGCGGATAATCCCCCCACCGATTCCCAGGATGCCGGAAATGGTACCTATGTAGGCGCTGAGAATGCACCCCAGCCGCAATTGCCGCCTGGTGTTCGCCTCGACATCTCCTTCCCCCTCTGCTTTCCTGTTCCGCGAGCGCGGGTTGATGAAGGTGTAGCTACCGAAGAGGATGAGAATCCCCGCCATAAGCGGATCGAAGTAGAGCCTGGGCACATGCTGCGAAAGGTAAGCACCCGCCATCGCGGTGGGGATTCCCGCCAGCGCGAAGGCAATCCCGGCAACGTAGTCGATGCGGCGCATCCAACCGTAGGTAACCGAGCCGGAAAAGGCGGTGAAGAAGATCACCACAAGGGACAGCGAAGTAATCTCGCTGGCCACCTCCCCCTTGTAGAGCAGGACGAGTACGGGAACCAGGATGACCCCACCCCCGGCGCCGACGAGACTTCCCACGGTACCGACAAGCGCCCCCAGTGCGACGAGAAACAGGATTTCAGGCATCCCCCTTACCTGGACGACCGGTGCGCCGTCGGATTCGGTGCAGCTCACCGATGTTTTTCAGCATTCCCACAACCGGATTGAAGCGGCTGTCGGGATCGTCCCGCCATACTACGGGAATCCGCACGAGGTTGTATCCGGACCGAACGGCGAGCAGCAGGACCTCGACGTCGAACATGTAGCCGTCCACGGATTGGCGCTGGAAAAGATCCCTGGCGACCGGCTGTGTGAAGAACTTGAAGCCACACTGCGTGTCCGGGAACCCGGAAAGACCCACACAAGTCCGAAGCAGGTATCGAAAAAGCTCCGAGCCCCACTGGCGGTACGCCCTTCGAGGTTGGGCGATGTCGGTGCCGGGCAGCGTGCGGTCCCCCAGAACCCCGTCGACCCCCGGGGCGCCGAGTTGCTCCATTACCTGATCGAGAGCGCTGATTTCAGTCTTGTTGTCGGCGTCGATGAACCCTGCAGCTGTTCCGCGTGAATGGGACATTCCTTTGCGGATGGAGTACCCCTTGCCGCGGTTGCTCTCGTTGCGAAGGCAGCGGATGCGCTGGTCGTTGCTCGAGGCTTCACCGACGATCCCCGCGGTGCCATCCTCGCTGCCGTCATCCACAACGATGATCTCACACCGCCATGGACGATCATCGAGAAAGGAGGTGATCGCCAGCAGGGTTTCGAAAATTTTGCGGGATTCGTTGTACGCTGGAACGACGATGGAGAGATCCATGAACTTCGCGCAATGTAGGGTTGGCGAGGTTCAGGGTCAAAATGGTTCGATGGCTGCCGTTGGCGCTTTGACAACTACCGCTGGCCCGGTATATTGCCGCGTTCGTCACCCCTCCCTACGCCGTTAAAGACTCGATGCAGCGTGTCCACCACCTCCGGTTGACGGAACTGTGCGCACAAGTGCTCGCGCATCACCGCGTTCCCCGGGAAGACGCCGAATTCGTAGCCCGCACCCTCGTCGAGTCGGACCTGCGCGGCATCCACAGTCACGGTAGCATGAGACTTGGCCGGTACGCTCGAGAGCTGGAGTCGGGTCTCACGAATCCTTCCCCATCGATACGAACCATCGCCGAGGGGCCCGCCTGCGCCCGTGTCGACGGAGACGGGGCACTCGGACAACTGGTCGGAAGGCACGCCCTTGCCGTTTGCGTCGACAAAGCCCGGGCCAGCGGAACGGCCACAGTGACCGCCTGCCGGTCCCGGCATTTCGGAGCGGCGGGGACGTACTGCCTGATGGCGCTGGAACGGGACATGATCGCTATCTCGATGACCGTTTCCAGCCCTCGTCTCGCCCCCACTGGCGGCACGCGACCGATGTTCGGAACGAACCCGATCGCCATGGGTGTTCCTGGCGATCAGGATTTTCCCCTCGTCATCGATCTGGCCATGAGTTCCATCGCCGCGGGGAAACTGGAACTCGCCGCAGCCGCCGGAGACACGTTGCCCGAAGGGGTGGCCCGCGATCTGAAGGGAGAACCGACAACCGACCCCCTGACCGCTCTCAGTGGAACCATCGTTCCCATCGGGGAGCACAAGGGGTACGCACTGACCATGTTGATCGAGCTTCTCGCAGGCCTTCTGGGTGGTGCCCCCTATTTCGGCGTCGATCGCGGCGCCGTGCCCGAGCACATCCGCGAAAATGGCATCGGCCACTCATTCATCTGCATAGACCCGGCTCGGTTCATGCCGGCGCCCATGTTCAAAAAGCAGGTGGGTGCTATGGTAGCGGCTGTCAAACGCTCGCCGCGCATGCCCCAAGTCGAGGAAATCTTCGTGCCGGGAGAGTTGGAGGAAAAGCGGCGACAGGATCGTTACGAGAGAGGTATTCCGCTCGCGCCTTCAACACTGTCCCTGCTGCAGGACCTGGCTCGCTCGTGCGGGGTGAATGCAAATCTCTGATTGAAGACAGCCATGGCAATACTGCACCACTCCACCAAAGGGAGTCCGTCGTGAGTGAAACTGTCTTCTCAAAAATCATCCGCGGTGAAATACCCGCTGATATCGTTCACGAAGATGATCGCTGTATTGCGTTTCGCGACATCAACCCCCAGGCACCGGTCCACATTCTGGTCATACCGAAAGAACCGCTGACCGGTATTCAGGGTGTCGAAGAAAAGGATGTGCCCCTGCTAGGTCACCTGCTGCTCGTCGCCAGACAGGCAGCGGCTGCAGAAGGCCTTGCAGCACGTGGTTTCCGATGCGTCATAAACGCAGGCGCCCACGGAGGGCAGACAGTGGACCACCTTCATATCCACGTGTTGGGTGGGCGCCGGCTGGATTGGCCACCCGGATAAAAAAAAGCGGCTTTGAAGCCGCCTCTCTCCATTTTCTCTGCTGTTTTGCGAATCGGAAACGCGAACGCTTCGGGGATCTTCACTGTTTGCGGATCGTCACGTACCCTTCGGCAGCGCCCGGAACGGCTCCCTTGACGAACAGGAGATTCCGGTCGGGATCGATCCCTACCACGATTAACCCCCGAGTCGTAACGGCGCGGGCGCCCATGTGGCCTGGCATTTTCTTGCCCTTCCACACCTTCCCCGGGGTTGTTCCCTGACCGATTGACCCGGGATGGCGAACCCTGTCAGGGGTTCCGTGCGAGGTGTTTTTTCCGGCGAAACCATATCTCTTGACGACGCCTGCAAACCCCTTGCCCTTGGTGGTGCCGCTGACCTTCACCTTGTCCCCGACTTCGAACTGACTGACATCGAGCACTTGTCCGACCTCGACCTCGATGACACCCGCAGACCTGAATTCCCGCAGAATGCGCTGGGGGGAAAGATTGGCCCTTGCCAAATGACCCGTCTCGGGTTTGTTCACCTTGCGCGGGTCGATCTCTTCGAAGCCGAGCTGCACGGCGGTGTAGCCGTTGCGTTCGGTCGTGCGGACATCTACAACGGGGCAGGGACCGGCCGCAACGACCGTGACGGGAACGAGCTCCTCCCTGTCGTTGTAGACCTGGGTCATTCCCAGTTTTTTTCCGATCAGTCCAACCATGCTCGCGAGTATGGCCTGCTGTTTTCCGCCCCGCCCAACGAGGTCAGCCGGCTTTCCAAGTTGGAAAAACTGCACCTCGCGCCACCCCGCGAGATGCATCTAAGTTCCTTGCAGGAAACGAACTTTCGAAGATAGAGGCCGGTTTTCGATTTGGCAAGATGACCACACCAGGCCACCTGACGGTCATGCGCTCCGGGGCGCTCGGCGATTCCGTCCTGACAATGCCGGCGGCGACAGCTCTCCGCCGCGAGTTCGTCGACCTGCCGATCCATCTCGTCTTTCCCCGAATGATGGCCGGTGTCGCCCGTTCCGATTCCTTCACTGATGCCGGTGGGACTGCAGTCGCATCCCTTTTCGACCCCGCTGCGGATGTCCCTCCCCCCACGCGCGCAACGCTGGCCGGCAGTTGCTTCCTGCTCGCCTATTCCTCGCGCGGGGCCGAGCTCCGGAAACGCCTTCAACAATTCGTCCCGGGAGAAGTGGTCGTTTGGGATCCACGTCCCCCGGAAGGGTTTTCACAGCACATCACCCGCTACCTGAGCCAACCGCTCAGGGAAATGGGGATGCCGGTTGGAGAGTGGGTGCCGTGCATCGCCCTGGGCCTCGAACAGCGCATGCAACTGGAGCGGGACCTGGGCAAGGACCTGACGGAATTGTTCGGCCGCCCGGAAAGCGGACCGGTGGTCGCCATTCATCCCGGAAGTGGAGGAACCCACAAGTGCTGGCCGAAGCGGTATTTTGCAGAGCTGATAAAGGAGTTGCTTCTCTCAGGGGTCAGGGTCGTGGTTCTCCTCGGTCCGGTCGAAGCCGGGACGCAGGGGGATTTCGGGAAGCCGGCATTCCCTGGCGTCTACAGCATCTGGCCGAAAACGGTGGCGCACCTGGCAGCAGTTCTCGAGCGCGTCGACCTGTTCGTCGGCAACGATTCCGGACCGGGGCACGTCGCCGCAGCCGTGGGGACGCCCACGATCTCCCTGTTCGGTCCGACAAATCCCGATATCTGGAGACCGCTGGGGACGGACGCCGCTGTCATCGCCTCCCAAGACCAGGGTATGGCTTCGATTCCGGTCGCCGTCGTGGTCCGAACCGTCCTCGATAAACTGGAGAAAAGGCAATGCGTGGCTGGTTCCGAAGGAATCGGGTGAGCAGGCACGCGGAGGCGAACGGTCCCGATTTCACCGCCGACCGCGAGCGAATGGTGCAGTCGCAGCTCGCTGCAAGGGGCATATGCGACCCCGCTGTGCTCTCTGCATTCCGGAAGGTTCCGCGTCATCTGTTCGTCGCTCCGGAATACCGCACCCGTTCCTGCGAAGACCACCCTCTCCCAATCGGTTTCGATCAGACTATTTCGCAACCCTTTGTCGTCGCCTACATGCTTCAGGTCCTGGAATTGCGGGGCAGGGAACGAGTCCTGGAAATAGGCACAGGCTGTGGTTATCAGACCGCCCTGCTCGCAGAGTTGTCGGCATCCGTGTACACGGTGGAGTTCATCCCGGAGTTGTCCGACCGCGCCCGAAAAAACCTGGGCCAGCTGACCTACTCCAACATCTCGTTTTTCGTTGGCGACGGAGCCCGGGGATGGCCCCATTCCGCAGGGTCGGAATTCGATGCCATCATCGCTTCGGCTGCTCCCAGGGAGATCCCCCCCAGGCTCTTCGAGCAGCTGAGGCCGGAGGGCCGCATGATCCTGCCTCTCGGATCGCAGAGACAGGAACTCGTTCTGGTGCGGCGGGATGCAGGCGGGGGATACGAACGAAAAACCCTGATGCCGGTTCGTTTCGTCCCGATGCAGAAAGGATGAACACGCCGGAGGCGGGGTCAGTCGACTTCCTGGATGATTTCGATCATCACCTCGGCGGTCCCGGCCGACACCATCTCCAGCTCCAGGGCCGCGGCGAACGACAGATCGAGCACCCTTCCCTCGATAAAGGGTCCGCGGTCGTTCACCTTCACGACCACTCTTCTGCCGTTGGTCAGATGGGTTACCCGTATCATCGTACCCAGCGGCAGCACCCGGTGAGCGGCGGTCAATTTGTACATGTTGAAGGTTTCGCCGTTGGCCGTCTTGCGACCGTGGAACTTCTCGCCGTAGTAGGATGCCACCCCGACCTGGTAGGCGTTCTTCCTCGAGATCCGGGAAAGGTCGACCGGGTGGGCGGTCTTTCCCGGCTTGGCGATTCGCCCTCCGCCGGCAGACCTGGAGGATGGCAAAACTTCGGCTCCGGAATTCCTGTAAATGGGCTGGGGAGTGCAGGCGGTGACAAGCCCCAACGCTTGGATCCAAAAAAGCAGCAGGGATAACAGGTTGTTTCGGATTCCCGTCGACCGCGCGCTGGCCACTGTGGCTGCGTTCCGTCCGAGAGTTACGCCTTCAGAGTTCCGATGATCGAGTTGATGTCGTCGATGCCGTTCTCTTCGCAGTACGCGCGCATGCCGTCGACGACCGCGAGTGCGGCATCGGGGAGAACGAAGGTCGCTGTTCCCACCTGCACACAGGAGGCTCCGGCGATCATGAACTCGATTGCGTCCGTCGCCGTGGATATTCCGCCCGTTCCGATCAGCGGCACGGATACCGCGTTCCGCACCTTCCAGAGCATGGCCAGCGCCACCGGCTTGATCGCCGGACCCGACAGTCCCCCGGTGACGTTGGCCAGCAGCGGCCGTCGCTCCCGCACATCGACGGCCATCCCGACCAGGGTGTTGATCAGCGAAATCGCATCCGCTCCGGCACCTTCCACCGCCTTGGCGATTTCACCGATGTCCGTGACGTTGGGCGTGAGCTTGGCGATAACCGGCAGCTTCGTAGCCGCCCTGACCGCGGCGATGACCTCTGCCGACGCGTCTGCCCGGCAGCCGAACAGCATTCCCCCGTCCCGCATGTTGGGAGAGGAGATGTTGACTTCCAGGGCCGCGATTCCGTCGAGAGCATCCAGGGCCGCGGCCATCTCGCCGTGGAGCTCCGCCGTGGGAGCGGCGATGTTGACGACAACCGCGGTGTCGAGCTCCCGCAGATAAGGCAGCTTGTCCGCGATGAAACCCTGAAGGCCCGGATTCTGCAATCCGATCGAGTTCAGCATCCCCGCGGGGGTTTCCACGATTCTTGGAGGCGGATTCCCCGAACGCGGCTCGGGGGTGATGGTCTTGGTCACCAGACCCCCTATCCGAGCCAGATCGACGAAGGACTCGAGCTCTTCCCCGTACCCGCACGTTCCCGAGGCCAGGAGCACCGGGTTTCGCAGTCCGATACCCGCAAAACTCGCTGCCAGTTCAACCATTGCCACCCGTGCCGTTTCTGAAGCCCGGCCCCATGCGTCCGCCATTCCTGTTCGTGGGCAATCCAGCGGGGCTATGGGGGGGAGTGGACATCATCCCAGGCGATTTCGCGAGCATCGTACACCGGGCCGTCGAAGCAGACACGGCTGTAACGGTGGTAAGGGGAGGCGGCCTCGACCCGGGGAACGACGCATCCGACGCATACTCCGAAACCGCAGGCCATGTATTCTTCGAGCGAGGCGAAACAGGCGATGCGGCGAGCGCCGCATATCTTCGCCACCGCGGCCATCATCGCCGGTGGTCCGCAAGTGTAGACAGTAACGGAGGAAAAGGCGTCGAGCTCCTCGATCAGCAGATCGGTGGCAAATCCCCTCTGCCCGGCGCTGCCGTCGTCGGTCGCAATACGGTGTTCCGAAGCGGCGGAGGACAGCAGCTCTTCCGGCAGCAGTTTCGCCGCCGCCCGCGCCCCCACAAGAAGACGCACATGGTGCCGGCGGCGCAGGCGTTCGCCCAGGAACAGCAGCGGGGGAACCCCGATTCCTCCCCCCACCAGGACCGCGGCCGCCGGCGGATCCGGAAAACCGATCCCCAGCGGTCCCAGGCAACGCAACCGGTCCCCCTCGCGGGCGCGACTCAGCAGGAAGGTCTTCGGCCCCATATCCTCGAACAGAACCTCGATCGTTCCGGTTCGCGAATCAGCGGCGCTGACACTGAGGGGCACCCTCAACAACGGCGCCACTCCGCCGCCCACCTGCAGCTGGACAAACTGGCCGGGAGCGACTTTTCCGGCCGCCTCCGGGTGGGAAAGTCGGAGGCGGTAGAAGTCGGCGGCTACCTCCTCATTGGACTCGACCAGCACCCCCGGGTCCGGGGGAGCGGTGAATTCGCTCATTCGGCTTCTTCTGGACCGGATTGGGAACCCGCCGCCTCCTGCCGAACAGGCGGAGACGGGGTCTCGACAATTACCGCGTCATTCGCGGCCACCCTCTCACGGGGTACCGAGTCTTCCGAGCCGGCTCCTCCCGCTACTGACTCCGAGGTCAGCCCCTGATCGCTGCGGCCGCCGGGGAAAAACGGGATCGCAATCTCCACCCATACCTCCACCTTTTCCTCGTCCCTGTCCACGGCGGGAAAAAAGACGTAGCCGCGCGCTGCCTCGAGAGCTTCCGGAACCAATGACTCGTCCCCGGCAAAGACCTCGACGACGGCAGGTTTCCCATCGACGGTGACGAGGAAATCGACGATGACCTCGGCCGAGTCCACTCCGGCGTCGGCAGGCAGAAGCGGCAAGGTGCTTTTTCGGACAACCGGCTCCTCGCGCAGGGGAAGCAGTGATCTGGGCGGAGCGAACAGATCCTCCGGCGGTGGCATGGGCAGGTCGATTTCTTCCAGAGTCGACATGCCGAGGTCCTCGGATTCCAACAAAGCGGGGAACTCGTCCCTCAAGGCGGTTACCGCCGGGTTGTCCCGGTCCTTGCGAAGGATCTGGCGCAGATAGTGGTTGGAGGAATCGGCGCGGCCTTCCCGGGTGTGAAGGGCGAACAGGCGGTAACTGATGCCGACCAGGTTGCCGCGCATGCGCAAAGCCTCGATATAGTAGTCCAGGGCGTCGTCGTAGTAGGCCCCTTCCCAGGCTATTTCTCCCAGCCCGAACAGGGCTTCCGGCCTGCGCTGCTGCTCCTCGAGACACAACTCGTAAAATTCCCGCGCCGTTTCCAGGGCTCCCCGGCGATGGGCGCGCAGTGCAAAACCGAGATATTTTCGCGCCAGCAGCACCGAGTCCGCCGTGTCCGGCTCGACGGCGATAGTCATTACCTGCTCACCCGGCTTTTCCCCTGCCCGGAGCGTAATGAATTCACGCTCCAGCCTGTCCAGCAGGCCCTCGGTGCGCGCCTCCTCGCGCTCGAGCGCGTGGGTGGCAATCCGGGTACCTGGAAACTCCATCTTGATTCGCGCGTACCTGCGCTCCGCCTCGGACGTGTCACCGGCGACGTTTTCAAAGGTCCAGGCGGTCAGCCACAGCGCCTTCGCTCCGGACTCGGTTGCCGGGAATTCGGCGATCAGCTGGTCGAGCTCGGGCATGTAGCGGTCGAGAGAGGCGATGTTTTCCAGCCGGATCTCCTCGATGCGTTCGTACTCCTCCAGGGCGCGCTCTTCCGCGGTGATATCCTTCTCGTTCCCGAGGAGCTCCCGAGCAGCATTCGCATGTTCCGTCAGCGGAAAATCCCCGGCCAGCTTGTGCAACCAGGAGGCCGCCGACTCCTCGTCCCCCTTCATCTCGGTATGGATCCAGGCGATGCTGAAAAATGCCCTGGGAACCTGGTGCGATTCCGGGAAACGCCGCGTGAATTCAAGGTAGAAATGGATTGCCGAGTCCGGCATGGCGAGGCGGTCCCGGTAGATCTCGGCGACCGTCAGGAGAGTCTCGTCCAGTTTTTTCCGGGGATCCTCCCACTTCTTCCTTCCTCCCGGCACCGAGGTCCGCGAACCGGGCCCCCCCCCGTCATCCTGGTCTCGAACAGGCGTATCTTGCGCCACCTCCGGCAATTCGGCACCCGCCGGGGCTTCGTCGACCTCCCGACCCGAGGTTCTGTCCGCGGGTCCGGTTGCGTCACCGGGAGCTTCGTTCAGGGGAGGAAACCCGGGCATCCCGATGTCGGGAGAGGTTTGGCCGCCCTCCTTGCCCGGGAACGACATGTCCCCTGGCGCGGTTGCGGCGCCCGCCACGTTCGCGCTGTCTGCAGGCAGCACCGGGGGGCTCTCGAAATCCGGGATTGCCCGGTCGACTTCGCGGTCCGTGAAGGCGGTGTCTGACGACGCTGTTGTCCCACCGGCAACTGAGGCGCTGTCGGATGTGGCGGCCAGAGCCAGGGCCGCCGAATCGGCGGCTGCAGCGTCCACGGCATCCAGGGAATCGGCCACATGGATCTTGTGCAGCAGTTTTTCCACCTCGACGAGGTCGGACAGGGTTTCCTTCGCGAGCTCCGCGGCCTCCGAGTTCCTCTTCTCCGCCGACACGGTCTCGAGGTATTCCCGGGCCCCCACGCGGTCGGCGTTGCGGCTCAAATAGATGAGGGCCGTGCGGTAAACCGCCATCGCCGAGGCGTCGGTCTGGGGAAAATCATCGCGGACCCGGGTGAATTCACGGAGGGCTTCTTCCGGTAAGCCCTGGTCTTCGTAGTACTGACCGATCAGCAGGCGGGTCTGTCCTTCAAAGGTTCGGAAACTCCCCTCCCTGAGCAGCCGCAAGTAGGTATCCTTTGCCTTCTCGACCTCTCCCATCTGGTAAAACAGGCGGCCCTGTTCGAGGCGCGCTCTGTACTCCACCCGTTTGCCGGGAGATTCGCGCAACACCTCCGAAAAGGCTTCTGCCGCCGTAGCGAACAGGGAGGAGTCCTCCAGTGCGACCGCGGCTTCGCCCAGTCGCAGCCAGAGTTCGGCGCGGTTCTCCGCTTTCGGAAAGCCTTCCAGGGTCGATCTGTATTCCTGGATGGCGGAGGCATACTCTTCCTTTTCGAATGCCATTTCGCCGAGGCGCATACCGGCGAGGGCGGCCATGTCCGCGTCCCCGGCACTGGAAAGGGCGCGATAAATACTTCGGGCCTCCGCATTGGCACCCTGGCCCTCCAGGCATAACCCGCGCCAGTACCGGGAACGGGTGAAGTACTCGCTTTCGGGAAAGTTGGTCTCGAGATCCCTGAACGACCTTGCGGCATCGCGGTAGTGGCCCTGCCAGTAGAACGCCCTGCCCAGAAGAAACATGGCGTCGTCGACGAGGTCGCTGTCGCGATGCTTCTCGAGGACCTTGGATGCCTTGCGAGCCGCCTGGTCGTACAGTTGGTTGGGATCCTTCCCGCCGCGACTTCGCTGTTGCCGGCCGTAAGTCCGGCTCCGACTATCCTCCCGCCCTTTCCGTTCCGGCTGCTGCCGCTCGATTTCCTTCCTCGCCTTTTCCGCCTGCCGGAAGTACCTCTGGGCATTGTAGTAAGTGTTGAAATAGACGCATCCACCCACCACGGCAGCGCAGAAAAGGAGCGCTGCGGCCGGGGGAAAATGCCGCAAGGGAGGAATCACCTGTCGGCGCTCGCGTGATAGTCCTGCAAGGCGCGCACCTTCAGGGGTGTGCGCTGCAGCGACTCGATACCGGCGGCCGCGGCGCGGGCCCCGGCCAGGGTCGTCGTGTAGGGTATCGAGTGCATGATCGCAGCACGCCGCACGGCGTGGTCGTCGTACTGCGACTGCTCGTCGAGAGGGGAGTTGACCACCAGTTCGATCGCCTTGCTGCGGATCGCATCGACGACGTGCGGCCTGCCCTCGTGGATCTTCATGATCTTCTCGGCGACGACTCCCCCGGCGCGCAGGAATTCGCAGGTACCCCGGGTCGCGAGCAGCTGAAAACCGGCCTCCTGGAGGCGGCGGGCAATCGGCAGGACTTCCGGTTTGTCGCGGTCGTTGACGCTGATGAAGACGCGCCCGCCCCGCGGCAGCATGGATCCGGCCCCCATCTGGGCCTTGAGAAAAGCCTCCCCGAAATCGTTGCCGATACCCATCACCTCGCCGGTCGATTTCATCTCCGGCCCGAGGATGCCGTCGGCGCCGGGGAACTTGCTGAACGGCAGCACCGCCTCCTTGACCGATATGTGAACTGGAGTGATGTCCGAGGTGATACCCTGCTCGCGGAGGCTGCGCCCCGCCATCACCCTGGCGGCAATTTTTGCCAGCGGTTTTCCCGTCGCCTTGCTGACGAACGGTACAGTGCGGGAAGCCCGCGGGTTGACCTCGAGGACGTAGACGCGCTCGTCGCAGATCGCGTACTGGACGTTCATCAGACCTACCACGTTGAGGGCGAGCGCCAGCTCGGTCGTGTAACGGCGCAGCAGTTCGAGGTTCTCGTCCGCGATTCGGTAGGGGGGCAAAACGCAGGCGCTGTCCCCGGAGTGCACACCGGCGTGCTCGATGTGCTGCATGATCCCGGCGACCAGAACCTCCTGTCCGTCGGCGACGGCATCGACGTCGAATTCCTGGGCTCCTTCGAGAAAACGGTCGATCAGAACGGGGTGTTGGGGAGATACCGAGATCGCCGATTCCATGTAGGTCTCGAGCCGGCTTTCGTCGTAGACGGTGACCATGGCGCGCCCCCCGAGCACGTACGACGGCCGCACCAGCACCGGGTAGCCGATGCGCTCGGCGACGTCCCGCGCTTCCCCGAGGCTTCTCGCCATTCCGTTCTCCGGCTGCAGGATGTCCAGACCGCGCAGCAGATTGCCGAAGTGCTCCCGGTCCTCGGCGCGATCGATGCTCTGCGGAGAGGTGCCGAGAATCGGGACCCCGGCGGCTTCCAGGTCCAGGGCGAGGTTGAGGGGGGTCTGGCCTCCGAACTGGACGATGACCCCGAGCGGCTGCTCCCGTTCGACGACGGCCAGGACGTCCTCGACGGTAAGCGGCTCGAAGTAGAGCTTGTCCGCAGTGTCGTAGTCGGTGCTCACCGTCTCGGGGTTGCTGTTTACCATGATGGTTTCGAAGCCGTCTTCGGCGAGGGCGAAGCAGGCGTGAACGCAGCAGTAGTCGAACTCTATTCCCTGCCCGATGCGGTTCGGCCCGCCGCCGAGGATGACGATCTTGTCGTGATCGGAACGCCTGGACTCGTTCTCCCTTTCGTAGGTCGAGTAGTGGTAGGGTGTATAGGCCTCGAACTCGGCAGCGCAGGTATCGACCGTTTTGAATACCGGCTCGACTCCATGTCGCCGGCGCTTCTCGCGCACTGTCACTTCGTCGCATTCCTGCAGGTAGGCGAGCTGAGCATCGCTGAATCCAAACGCCTTGGCGCGCCGCAACAGCGCCGGGTCGTCGAGGATCGGGCGTTCGCCGAGAGCACACTCGATTTCGAAAATTTCGTAAAGGCGATCGAGAAACCACATGTCGATCCGGGTCAGGCGGTGGATCTCCTCGAGCGAAAACCCTTTGGCCACAGCGACCTTGATATGAAAAAGCCGCTGGGAGCTGGGGTTCACGAGCCGTTCCCTGATCTCCTGGTCGGAAACCCTCAACGGGTCGAGGTCCTTGCCGTCTCCTCCCCAGCCTGAACGGCCGATTTCGAGGCTGCGCAGCCCCTTCTGCAGCGACTCGTGAAATGTCCTGCCGACCGCCATGGTCTCACCCACCGACCTCATCTGGGTGTCGAGGGAGTCGGGAGTCTGCGGGAACTTCTCGAAAGCCCAGCGCGGGATCTTGGTGACCACATAGTCGATCGTGGGTTCGAAAGAGGCCGGCGTCTCCCTGGTTATGTCGTTGGTGATCTCGTCGAGAGTGTATCCGACAGCCAGCTTGGCGGCGATCTTCGCGATCGGGAAACCGGTAGCCTTCGAGGCGAGGGCGGAGCTGCGCGAAACACGGGGGTTCATCTCTATTACAACCATGCGCCCGGTATCCGGTTCCACGGCGAACTGGATATTCGATCCCCCGGTGTCGACACCGATGCGCCGGATCACCCGGATCGCAGCGTCCCGCATTTCCTGGTACTGTTTGTCGGTCAAGGTCTGGGCCGGGGCCACGGTGATGCTGTCGCCTGTGTGTACCCCCATCGGATCGAAGTTCTCGATGGAGCAGATGATCACGACGTTGTCGTTCAGGTCCCGCATCACCTCGAGCTCGTATTCCTTCCACCCCAGCACCGACATCTCGATCAATACCTCTCCGATCGGACTGAGATCGAGACCGTGGCTGACGATGCGTTCGAACTCCTCGCCGTTGTAGGCGATGCCCCCACCGGACCCCCCGAGCGTGAAGGAAGGGCGAATGATCGTCGGGTAGCCCAGCTCATGCTGCCGCGCCACCGCCTCTTCGAGAGAGTGCACGAAGTGTCCTGGCGGCATCTCAAGCCCTGCCTCATCCATCGCCCGCTTGAAAAGCTCGCGATCCTCGGCGGTTCGGATCGCCTCGAGGCGGGCCCCGATCAGCTCCACCCCGAAGCGCTCGAGAGCGCCCCGCTCCCCTAACTCCACGGCGGTGTTCAGGGCGGTCTGCCCTCCGACGGTAGGCAGCAGCGCCTGGGGCCTCTCGGCTTCGATGATGGCCTCACACACCTCGGCGGTGATCGGCTCTATGTAGGTGCGGTCGGCGAACTCAGGGTCGGTCATGATCGTGGCGGGGTTGCTGTTGACGAGGACGATCTCATACCCCGCTTCGCGTAACGCCTTGCAGGCCTGGGTGCCCGAATAGTCGAACTCACACGCCTGGCCGATGACGATCGGGCCGGAACCGATCAGCATTATCTTGTCGATGTCAGTACGTCTGGGCATACCTCACCACTTGGGGAAGGGGCGATTCGCGCACCCTGCTCCGAAATGCAGCACAGCGGAACTCCAGCGCGTTCCCGCTGGGGGCAGTAGGGTCAGTGAACGGACAGATTCGGCGAAAACGGGGTTGTTTTCCCGGCGCGGTCACGATTCGACCTCCGGAAATTCTCCCTGTTGCTGTCACATTCGGGGACAGGCGGATCCCGGAAACGGGTAAGTTTATTGTATGAAGCTGAGCCAGGTTACCAGAACGATCAGACCGATTGTCAATGCGTAACCGGTTTTCAGCAGCTGCAGCTTCATTGCGGACCAATCGATTTGCCGGCCCCCTGGAGGCGTACGTCTGAACCGGGGCCTGAGGGGTTCGTCCATTTCCCCCTGAAAGCGGTGCTCGTCGATCAGTCGCACCAGCTCCGGATCGTATTTGGCGATGGCGCGGAGAATCTGGCGTTTGTGACGCGCGACCTTCACACAGAATTCCTCTGCGGGAGGAGTGCCGGAACCCACGGTTTCCCCATCCGCTTCAGCCTCCCCCGCGCCGTCTCCGCGGTCGGCGATCAGGATCCTCGCCTGCTCCCGCTCGAGATGCTCCAGGAGACTGGAAACGGCCTCCCGATCCTCGATGTTTTCGTGAATGACCGCGTAACAGGTATCCAGGAAGCGCTTGAAATCCTGCCGGATTTCCCGTTCCGAACGCCCCAGGAGATAGGACTCCTCGATAATCTCTTCTATCGCCTCTCGGACTTTGGTCATTTGCTGTTCCGGAACGAGTCTGGGTAGTATGCCGACCCGGGCAAGGCCACCAAGTATCGGGGAAGCTGTCTGGGGAGTATTGCGGCGCATGGAACGCCGCGGGATGGCAGCAAGAGCAAACCCCTCGCTGAGCCGGGAAAAGGGTACTCGATGCCCCTGGGTAAGTCAACCCGGGCCAGGTCGGTGGGAAACCCCGGTATTGTTTCGGAATACCCCGAGAATTGCCTCGGGAACCGCATCCTGGATATCGCCTGCCACCATCCCCCACTCCCCGATGCGGTCTCTGGCGATATCCCCTGCGCGGCCGTGCAGAAAAGCGCCACAGCACGCCGCTTCCTCGACAGACAAACCCTGGGCGATCAGCCCTGCGATCAGCCCTGTCAGAACATCTCCGGAGCCTGCGGTCGCCATGCCGGCATTTCCCGAGGGGCAGACGTAGGTGTTTCCGTCCGGGAAACCGACACAGGTGGGAGCTCCCTTCAGGAGAACGACGGCTCCGCACTCTTTTGCGAACCGGTTTACTTTCGCAATCGGATCCCCGGCCACTTCCTGCTTCGACATGCCGGTGAGCCGGCAGAACTCACCCAGGTGGGGAGTCAGCACCCTGTTCGGGCGGGAATCCCGCTGCCAGGCGGTCGCCCCGTATATATTGGAACAGCCCACCAGTGCATTCAGCCCATCCGCGTCGACGACAGCCGGCAAGTCCTCCCGGGCCAGCACCCGTCGCACCAGCTCGGCAGTTTCGGGATGGATTCCAAGACCAGGTCCGACCGCCAGCGCGTTTGCGCGTGCGGCGATACGGCCAATTCCCCCGAGCGCCCGCAGAGACAGGCAACGGCGACGCTTCACCTCCGGCAAGGGGCAGGTCATGGGTTCGGTCAGTTTTATCTCGAGTACGTCGTTGAGGCTCTCGGGGATGGCAGCCGTGACCCGTCCCGCACCGGTTTTCAGCGCCGTCATGGCGGTCAATGCCGCAGCCCCGGTCATCCCGGCCGAACCGGCGACTACGACAACGGACCCGCAGTCCCCCTTGTGGGCATTTTCCCGCCGCCGCGGAATCAGGCCCGCCGCGGTCGCCTCGGAAATCAGGAACCCCGCCGCGGGAGCCGCTTCCAAGACCTCTTTCGGAAAGCCGATTTCGACGAGGTGCAGCATGCCGCAACGGCTGCGGCCCGGGTGGAACAGCTGCCCGATTTTCGGGAGGCCGAAAGTGACGGTGACCGCCGCCTTGACGCTCGCACCGAGGACCTTGCCGGAATCGGCTTCCACACCGGACGGCATATCCACGCAGACGACAGGACGCCCGCTGTCGTTGATCGATCTGATAATCCCCGCCGCATCGTCGCGGGCGGCCCCCCGCAGCCCGGTACCCAGGAGGCAATCGACCACGAGATCGCATCCGGCGAGAACATCGGCGGCGTTGCCCCTGGGGAATTCCCGGACCGATGCCCCGGAGGAAACGAGCAGGGCGTGATGATGGGCGGCATCGGGCGTCAAGGCCGCCGGCTCGCAGGTGAAAAACGCGCAAACAGGAACTCCCGCCTGGTGAAGGAGGCGGGCGATGACGAAACCATCCCCGCCGTTGTTTCCCTTCCCGCAAACCACCGCGATCTCCAGCCCCTCCAGACCGTCCCACTGCGAGCGGATCGTCTCTACAACCCGGGACCCGGCGCGTTCCATCAGCTCGATCCCGGGTATGCCGTGGTCATCGATCGCCGCCCTGTCGATGGCAGCCATCTGGGTACCGGTGACCACCTTGGTGCATTCAGCTCTCATTGCGATTCCACAGGTCGGACCTCGCTCCCTCCGCTTCCCCCGCCAGCCGCCGCACCCAGACGCTCTCGATCAAGGCGATGGCCGCGGAGACTCCGCACAGGAGTCCGATTCCCGAAGCCAATCCGAGGACCAGCAGTCCGGCCACGAGGGCGAGCAGGACCAGAGTCCTGCCAGGGTAGGAAATAACGAGGAACAGGCTGCCGCGGCATGCCCCCCGGAAGCCGGCTTCTCCGGCGAGCAGCACGGGTACGAAATAGAGAGAAACCAGGACAAGCCCCAAAAGCACCCAGCCCATGAGCCCTGAAAGAACCGCTCCCAGCCAACCCCCGAGGTGGTGATAGAAGACCAGATTGATCGCCAGCAGGCAGGTCGCCGCCATTATTGCCAGCCCCGCAGCCTGGGCGCGCAGGGCGTGCCGGGGGAGCTGTCTGGCGAGGGAGCTGAACGAAGCCCCGCGACCATCGAGCCATTGCCGGGCGGCGAGAAACAACAGGACGGTCGGAGGAGCGAACCAGACGAACTCCGTGGCGAGAACGATGGCCAGCAACCGGACATGGGGCGCCCAGTCCCCCTGCAGGGCGGCCCCGTACAGAACCGCAGCCGCAGCGGCCGCGAGCCAGGGTATCGAGAACAGGGACCACAGGATGTTGATGCAGATCAAGCCCCCGAAGTGGTCGTACGCGGCGCTCAGGAACTCCTTCAGAGCGTTCACGCGGACCTCACCCCCCGGTCAACATGAAATGGGCGTAGGTCTTCGCCGTGCCGGCGACATCCCGCAGGCGGACGCGCTCGTCCGCACCGTGGGCGCGCCGGCCGTCGACTCCGTACCCGATTCCGGGAATGCCGGCTTCCTCGATGAAATAATGGAGGTCGGTGAATCCCGTGGCGACTCGAAATGCCGCACCGCGACGGCGCACCGCCTTGACGGAACGGGCGAACTGCTGCGGAAGATCGTGAGCTGCATCCATCACGCAGGGGTCGATCCGCAGCGCCGTCTCGACCCGGCAGCGGACCTGCGGCTGCGTTGCCGCTGCCACCGCAATGCTGGAACGCAGCTCCCGTTCCACCTGCCCGAGGCGCTCGTTGGGGGGAACCCGCCGATCGATGCTGAAAGTTGCATCGCCGGGAACTGTATTGACCTTCTGACCGGTGCCTCCGAAGACGCCCCCGATATTCAGCGTCGGATAGCGGTCCTTTCCGGTGAAATCGCGGTACCGCCGACCGGCGCTCGTCAGATCCTTCCTGTATCGCTGCAGGTGACGGGCAACGGCCAGCATCGCTTCGAACGCGTTGCGCCCCTGGTCGGGACTCGAGGCATGGGCAGGTTTTCCCTGAAGGTGGACGTACAGCCACAATACGCCGTTGTGACCGAGGCCTACACGCGTGCCGGCCGCTCCCTCGCACACGACCGCGCTATCGGCATTCACCAGGCCTCGACGAACGATGTACCCGGCTCCCAGCTCTCCGCCCGTCTCCTCGTCTGCGGTGAATGAGCACTCGACATTGAACGCCGGCTGTGCCCCACTGCGGCGCAGGCAATCGATGGCGGTCAGAAGAGCGACGATCGATCCCTTCATGTCCCCGGAGCCGCGACCGTACATCCAGCCGTTCTCCGCCTGCGGCTGAAAGGGAGAGAACTTCCATTTTCCCGCGGCCGGAACGACATCGTAATGAGCGTTGAAATGGACGGTGCGCGCGGCACCGACGTCCCACCGCGCGATCAGGTTGTAACGCGGATATTCCGGAGCGACTCCCGCGGCTTCGGCGGTTTTCGCCGGCACTTTGTGCACCCGCGTCTTCAGGCCGAGGTCCGTGCAGGACTTCTCCAGACAGGCCACTATCTCCCCGTACAGTTCCCCCGGAGGATTGACCGTGGGAATTGCTACCAGCCTGCGCAACCGGGAGGCGATCCGGCTGCCGGATCTATCGACATGTTCGAGGGCCCTCATGGTCATGCGGGTTCCACCAGGTTCTCAGGGTGCTGCGGATCCCTCACCGGCATCTATCCCCGTTCCGACCCGGATTCCCCTGATCGAAGTCGAGCTGATGTCGCTGCGGAAAAGGGTTTCCGGCACTTCGACGAAGAGATGCGCGAAGCGCCGGGGAAGCTCGAGGTCTTTCAGGGTCGCGAACCGGTCCTGCTGCACCCGGCCGGCTACGTAGAATCGGCACGAAGAGCGTTCGAGCTCGGACAGGGCCCGGGACAGGGCCGCTCCATCCCCTCCGTAGTAGGCCGGATCCAGGAGCCGCACCGCGGTGTCGTAACCGATCGCGAAACCGCAGCCGGGAAACAGGCGCGCTTTTTCAACGAAAGTGGCTGCCCTGGTTACGAATACCGGCAGTGACGTTGTGGCCAGCCGGGCGAGGACTTCGGCGTAGGCCAACTCCGGTTTGTCGACGTTGGCGATCGAAAGCTCCAGCATCGGCGGGAGTCCGCTCAACTCCCCCCCGGCCCGAACGAGCTCCAGGTGCCCCTCGTGCTGAGGGTTGAAGGACCCGGACAGAAGCAGGTACCGGCCGGATGGGGACGGTTTTGCGAGCTCACCGCTGTCATCGATCGGGGACGGCCAGACGGCTACCTCCCGCTCTCCACACATGACCTCTTCGAGCTCCGCCACGACGGCATGGCGGCCGCGGCGGAGCTTCCACCAGGACTCCGCCCCGGTGGAAGCCGGAACCGGGACTTCGCACGCCCGGGCGATGGAGAAAACCAGTTCCCTGCCGAGCACATCCTCCTGATCGAGGCGGTCTGCCTTTCCTTTCTCGAACTCGATTGCCAGGGTCTCGTAGGCATCGCCGGAGCGCACCGCGATCCAGGCCCTGTCCTCCCCTCGCCGGCGGCGCGTCGTTGCGAGCGCGGCGGTGCAGCCTGCCCCGATGCAGTCGGAAACAGGACCGTCCGTCTGACTTCCACCGACGAGTTCCACAGTCCGCCGGTAAGCGCGGTGGGCCATCAGCCGCGCTGTCTCCTCACTGACGGGAAGGGATCGCGAGATGCCCAGGAAGTCTTGAAGAGCCCCGCCGTGGTATGGCACCTGCACCTCGACAACCGCGCCGGAGGCGCCCGGGTGGTTCACCAGCCACGGAACCGCGACGCTCCCCCCGCCGGTGGCCGCCAGGCTGATCCTCATGGAGGTGCCGATGATTCCCTCTACGGCATCCCAGATCTGGGGCGGAGTGCTCAATGGCTCAATCGCGGCCCGCGGCAGTCGGGACCCCTGCAACCTTACTCTGCCAGGGACAGGACAAAATCGAACGCGCTCTGGACACCCCACCCGAGCAGGAACAGGCCGCAGACGATGTTGAGAATGAGAAGGGACCGCTTCATCTGCAATTCCGGGGGGAGGAAGCGGCGGTCCGTCCAGGCCATCAACAGACACCAGAGACCACACGTCAGAACGCCCCCGAAAATCGCCGCCGGCGTTACGATCGCAACGGGATTGCCCCCGAGCCACATGATGGCGACACCGCCAAAACCGCAGTAGGCGACCACCCATACACGCAATTCCGACAACGGCATGTCCCTGACCCTGGCAACCACAGGCCTGAGACACTCGTGGGTGGTGCGCACGTACAGCTCGTAGGCTCCCATGATCGTCCCCATGAAAGCGATGAAGACGCCGGCCTGGTAGAGGTAGAGCAGGCGGGGATGGAGCTGGGTCAGGAATTCCGCCTGAACCGAGAGCAGTTGCAGGCCGGAGGGAACGATCTGCTGCGGATAGAGGATGACGGCGCCGAGTATCATGAACGCCATCGTGAACAGGACTATGCAGGCGAAGGAGCCGAGAGAATCGACGAGAGGTGCGCGCAGCCAGATCCGCCCCCTGGCCAGGTTGTCCGGGTCCTTGTTCAACGCGACTCCGGAGGAGTCGCCGACCACCCGATTGCCCAGCAGTCCCCAGCCCTTCTCACGCAGCATCCCGATGTAGCCGAAATAATCCTGGGTGCCGCCGCCGATGGCGCCGAGATAGGTACCCAGCTCGATCCAGGGGGACCGCGACCCCACTTCGGGGTACTTCTCCATCAGCCAGGGCTGATACCCGGGAATGCCCGGCACGAGAGTGCCGTATGCCACCGCCAGCCAGTCGGGATCGGTGGCAAAGAGGGCGATCAGGATGAAGATGAGGAGAAGGCCGACGATCACGGTCTGGAGACGCTCGAGCAGCGCGTAGCTCTGCACCATCGTCATGGTGATGGCGGCGGCGACAAAGGCGGTTCCCCAGACGCGCGGATCCCCCCACACCTGCTGTTCTCCGAGATCGAATATCCAGACCGTGAGGCCGCCGAGCATCTTCGGAAGCCCCGACAACCACAGTGGAAAGCAGAGCAGGGTACCGACCGCCAGGACCCACACCGCCCAGCTGCCCGGGCCCGGCAGGTGCTTCCAGCGCTCGATCGGATGCTCCCCGGTCAGCGTTATGTAGCGGGCGGCGCTGTAGACCTGGACGAATTTCATGATGCCGCCCCCGACGAAGCACCACAGCAATGCGTATCCGAACACCGCCCCGCCGCGAGAGGCGAAAACCGTCTCTCCGCTGCCGATGGTGACCGAGGCGATAATCGCTCCCGGTCCGAAGTATTTCATGCATGCCCAGAGGCCGCCGCGGCGCAGGTTTTCAGGCGGCTCTGGATAACTCAGGGGCTGGGACATTCGAGTTCGGTGTCGGCGGGCGGCGACCGGAGGGATGGTCCTGCAACGGGTCGATATGGTGAACAGGCGTCCATAATACCAGAGCCCCAACGGGGTGTCAATCGCCCTTTGTCCCTGAAACCGGCGGCCGTCGACAGCCATTCTCCCTCACCCCGGCGGTTGACATTTCAGGACCCGCCGCTTTAACGTACCGATCTGAAGCAGCGCAGGATCAGCTCCGCTTTTCATTCGGCCGGGGACCCCTCTCACGGCTTCGGTTGTCAGCCGCTGAAAGGCGACCCAACTCCACTGCAGGACCAGGGGAGACATTCCCATGAGTGAACCGAAAACCTGGAAAGAGCAACTCGGGGATCGGATTCCGGAGGCGCTCGGTACTGAAATCGACCAGTTCGAAACCCAGCTCGAACTGCGCAGGCAGGGCAAGTTAGACGAGGTGATCTTTGCCGAAACCCGCCTGCGGCGCGGGGTGTACGGCCAACGCTACGACAACGGGCAGCGCTTCGACGGTTCTCAGACCCAGGAGCTCTCCTATCCCGAGGAAAAGACCAAGGGCCCCAACACCGTCTGGCACGCCCCCGGCATGCAGCGCATCAAGATCCCCTACGGCGGGTTGACCACCGAGCAGATGGACGTGCTCGCCGACACCGCGGAGGAATACTCCGACGCGATCTGCCACATAACGACCCGGCAGGACGTGCAGCTCCACTACGTTCACATCGACGATACCATCGACCTCATGCGGCGTCTCGCTTCGGTTGGAATCACGACGCGGGAGGCGTGCGGCAACTCGGTGCGCAACGTTACCGCATGCCCCCTGTCCGGAGTGTGCCGCACCGAAGCCTTCGACGTGACCCCGTATGCGAATGCCCTGTCGAAGTACCTCCTCGGCCACCCGGATGTTCAGGATTTCGGCCGCAAATTCAAACCGGCCTTGTCGGGATGCAAACACGAGGCCTGCGGGCTGACGAACCTCCACGACCTGGGGGGGATAGCGGTTACGAGGGTCGTCGACGGCGTCGAGAAACGCGGTTTCGAGCTGTACGTCGGGGGAGGCCTGGGGGCGGTTCCCCACCAGGCGAAGCTGTTCGACGATTTCCTTCCCGTCGAGGAGCTGCTGCCGACTGCCCAGGCGATCTCGCGCGTGTTTGCCCGCCTGGGGGAAAAGAACAACCGCGCCCGGGCGCGCATAAAGTTCCTGGTTGCCAAGCTGGGCATCGACGAGTTCAAGCGCATCGTGGCGGAGGAGCGCAAGACGCTGCCGCATGACCCGCGCTGGAGCGAGTATATCGAGGACATGCACTCGCACGACGAACAGGGGCTGAAGCCGGGGGCTGCACTCAACGGCGCCGAGGCCCCCGAAGGTTTTTCCGAATGGCACGAGACCAACGTCTACCAGCAGCGGCAACCGGGGTATGCCGTCGCCACCGTCTACCTTCCTCTCGGGGACATTACCTCCAACCAGCTGCGGGGCCTGGCCGACATCTGCCGCCGCTACGTCAAGGACACGGTGCGAACCACTGTCGAGCAGAATATCGTCCTCCGCTGGGTCCGCGAGGCGGACCTTCCCGCCCTTTACGGCGAGCTGAGGGAACTGGGGCTGCACGGCCGCGGCGCCGGCACGGTGGTCGACGTGACCGCCTGCCCTGGCACCGACACCTGCAAACTGGGGATCGCTTCGTCTCGCGGCTTGGCGGGCGAGCTGCGCAAGCGGCTTGCCGAGAATTACCACAACCTCGACGAAGCGGTTAAAGACCTGCACATAAAGATCAGCGGCTGCTTCAACGCCTGCGGACAGCACCATACCGCCGATCTCGGGTTCTACGGCATCAGCCGCAAGATCGGCGGCATCACCGTGCCTCACTTCCAGGTTGTGCTCGGAGGCATGTGGAGGGAGAACGCCGGTGCCTTCGGACTCCCCATGGTCGCGATCCCCTCGAAGAACGTGCCCACCGTCGTCACGCGGCTGACCGAGCGCTACGTGCAGGAGCGGGAAAGAGGCGAGAGCTTCCAGTCCTTCATCGGCCGCCGGGGCAAGCGCGAAATAAAGGAGATGCTCGAGGACCTGACGCCGGTTCCGGCGTACGAACAGGACTCCTCCTTCTACCGCGACTGGGGAGACACCCGGGAATTCACCACCGGCGACATGGGCAAGGGGGAGTGCGCGGGCGAAGTGGTGCCCCTGGCTTATTTCGAACTCTCCGCCTGCGAGCGGGAATTGTTCGAGGCCCACATCCATCACGACGACGGCGATTTCGAAAAGGCCTACGGCACTGCCTTCAGGTCCATGGTCCACGCCGCCAGGGCACTGGTGAAGAGCCAGTGGCTCGACGTGCCTGAAGACGCGGACGTCGTCGTCGAAGAGTTCCGCAAACGCTTCGTCGATACCGAACTGTTTTTCGACACCTACGCAAAGGACAAGTTCGCGCGCTACCTGCTGCGCATGCATGAAACGGCCGCAACCGATATCGGCGAGGAGGTCTCCTTCAGGGCCATCGAAGAAGCAGGGCTCTTCATCGAGGCCGCCTACGCCTGCTACGACCGCAGCACCACGGCCGAGAAAACGGTGTAGGCGGAAATGGATCTGCAGCGCATCGAGATCAAGTTCTATCTCGAGGATGAATCCTCGATAAGCGCCGAAGATGCCTTCCGCGTCTTCAACGCCTGGATCCCGGAGACGAGCGGCGAAACCCTGGTCGACGTCGCCGACTACAGCCATGTTCCGGACGGACCCGGCACACTGCTTGTCGGGCACGAGCACAACTACGCTCTCGACCGCACCGACCGCCGCTTCGGGCTGTACTGCTCCCGCAAGAGAGAAGTCGACGGAAAAATCGAGGACCGCCTTCGCTCCGTCCTGGTGACCGCACTTCAGGCATGCCGAAGGCTGGAACGGGAGTCGGAATTCGCGGGGAAGCTGCGCTTTCGCGGTGACGAGCTGTTGTTGACTGTCAACGACCGGCTCAACGCACCCAACACCGAGGAAACGGCTGCGGTGCTGGAACCGCATTTCCGCTCCGTTCTCGGCAGCATGTATACGGGGGCGGAGGTTTCCATCGCCCGCGATCCCGACCCCGGGCAGCGCTTCAACCTGCGGGTCAAGGTTGCCGGAGATTTCGACGTCGACACGTTGCTGGAAAACGTTCGCCGCGCCTGATACGGCCCATTCGCCGTTTTGAAATCCTCAATGGTTTCCCCTTCCACGGTGACCCTGCGGCCGGCGAATCCCGGTAATCGCCCTGTCCAGAGCGGCTGGGTATGGCGCCTGTTTCCGTTTTCTTGACAGTTCTTTTTGCCGTCTGTATATACGGACTGTACAGTGTTTTTTCGTCGCGGGAGGGAAATTTGACAGTAGCAGGAGGGAATAAATGACGTACGTCATCGCCGAGCCGTGCATCGATGTAAAAGACAAGGCCTGTGTCGAGGTTTGTCCCGTCGATTGCATCCATCCCACGGACGGTGAGGGTGTCAACATGCTCTACATCGACCCGGACGAGTGCATCGACTGCGGGGCCTGCGAGCCGGAGTGCCCGGTAGAAGCGATCTTCGCCGAGGAAGATCTCCCCGAAGAGTGGAACAGCTATATCGAGATCAACGCCAACTATTTCAAGAACAAGTAGCCTTTGACGAGTTGGTCGAACGAAGGGCGGTGGCAACTTGCCACCGCCCTTTTTCGTGCCTGCCGGCCCCGGCCATTACCCCGAAGGACGGGGGACGAGCTCCGGTGATTTCCGCGGGGCCGGCCGTGTTGACGCCTTCGGCAACCGGCGTCTATCTTTCCCGGCTTGTCGCACAACTCCACACGAAACGCCTCGGGAGCGGCGTCTCAGACGACCATGGCGCAAAAGCAGAAAAGTAAAGCCGCCCGGAAAAGGAAGACGGCCAAGTCGCCGGTGAAAAAAGGCGGAAACTCGAAAAGTCCCACCCCCGCCATTCCGGGCTCCGGTTCCCCCCGCCCGGGGAAAACAGCGAAGATCGGATCCGGATTGACATGGTCGATGTATCGGAAGATGTGGGAGATCCGCAAGTTCGAGGAACATGTATGGGACGTGTACACCCGCGGCCTGATGCCGGGGCTCGCGCATCTGTACATAGGGGAAGAGGGCGTCGCAGTCGGCGCCTGTTCGGCTCTTGGCGAGGAGGACTACATCACCAGCACCCATCGCGGACACGGACATTGCCTGGCAAAGGGAGCGGCCCTCGACCGGATGATGGCCGAGATCATGGGCAAGGAAGCCGGATACTGCCGCGGCAAGGGGGGCTCGATGCACATCGCCGACTTCTCCGGAGGCAACCTCGGGGCCAACGGCATTGTCGGGGGCAGCTTCGGAATCGCCACCGGTGCCGCCCTTTCCGCCAAGATGCGCGGCTCGGGCCAGGTTGCCGTCTGTTTCTTCGGCGACGGAGCCGCGAATCAAGGCATCCTTCTCGAGACCGTGAACATGGCCGTCATCTGGAGCCTGCCGGTGATCTACATCTGCGAAAACAACCAGTACGGCGAGCATACCCCGTTCGAAAAGGTCACCGGAGTCGACCAGATAGTGAAGCGGGCCGCCGGACTCGGTCTGGAGGGTGTCCGGCTGGACGGCTCCGATGTCGTCGAAATGTACACCGGAGTTTCCGAGGCAGTGGAGAAAGCGCGCAGCGGCAACGGCCCGACCTTCATCGAAGCCGACACCTACCGCTATCGAGGACATCACGTGGGGGACGCGGCCGGGTACCGCACCAGGGAGGAACTCGACTGGTGGATGCAGAACAAGGATCCGATCCACCGCCTCGGAGAGCAGATGATCGCCTGGAAGATGGCGACCAGGTCGGAATTGGAGGCGCTGGAAAACCAGGTCGAAGACGAAGTCGTCGAAGCGGTCGAGTTCGGGCGAAATTCCGAGCTGCCCCCTCCCGAACAGGCCTTTGAGGATATCTATGCCTGAAACCGCCGAAATCAGTTTCAGAGAGGCCGTCATCGAGGCGATGGCGGAGGAAATGCGTCGCGACGAGACTGTTTTTCTCATCGGCGAGGACGTCGGAAAGTCGGGTGGGATTTTCAAATGCAGCGAGGGCCTGTTCGAGGAATTCGGCGGTGAACGGGTGATCGATGCTCCCATAGCCGAGGCCGGCTACATCGGAGTAAGCGTCGGTGCCGCGATGACGGGAATGCGTCCCATTGCCGAACTCATGTTCGGCGACTTTTCCCTGTTGACGATGGACCAGCTGGTAAACCAGGCGGCCAAGGTCCGCTACATGACCGGGGGTCAGTGCCAGGTCTGTCTGACAGTGCGCCTTTCGATGGGTGCGGGCCGCTCTTCGGCTGCCCAGCACTCGCAGAGTCTGCACGCCCTGTTTGCCCACATCCCCGGTCTCAAGGTTGCCGTTCCCTCCTGTCCTGAAGACGCCAAGGGGCTCCTCAAGACGGCAATTCGCGACGACAACCCTGTGCTCGTGTTCGAAGACAAGATGATGTACAACGACGTCGGGCCCGTTCCTCGCGAAGAGTATACCATACCGTTCGGCGAAGCGGCGATTCGACGCGAAGGGAGCGATGTCACGCTGATCGGAACCTCGAGCATGGTCGGAGTTGCCCTCGAAGCGGCCGCGGCCCTGGAAAACGAGGGTATCAGTGCCGAAGTCGTCGACCCCCGCACCCTGTTCCCCCTCGATACCGAAACGATGGTCGCTTCGGTGGAAAAAACGGGGTATGCCGTCGTCATCGACGAAGGCGCAGGCCGCTACGGAGTCACCGGGGAGATCGCCTCCCGGATCAGCGAGTCCGCCTTCGATTTCCTCGACGCGCCGGTGATGCGGATCGCAGCTGCCGATGTTCCCGTTCCCTTCAGTCCCTCCCTCGAGGTGCCCACTATCCCCAGCGTCGACCGGGTCGTCGAAACGGTCCGCTCGATGAGGGGGGAATCGGCGCTCGCCTGAAAGGCGAGCGCATTCGTCGCGCTTCCCAGCCGGAACATACCACCGTGGCCGACCGACCCGTATGCCTCGTGTCCGGATCCAGCAGCGGGATCGGGGAGGCCATGGTTCGCTGCTTTGCCCGCCATGGGTACGACGTAGTCATCAACTACCATTCCGGGCGCGAGAGGGCCGAAGACATCGCCGCCTCGATCCGTTCCCGGGACGGAGTCGAGACCCTCTGCATCGGCGCCGACCTCGCGCGGCCCGACGAGCCGTTCCGCCTCGTCGACGAGGCGTTCGAGAGGTTCGGGAGACTCGACGTCGCCATCAGCAACAGCGGTATCGTCAACTACCTCAAGGATGACAGCGGCCAGTTGCAGCGGTTTCGCTTCCACGAGTGTCCCCCTGAACATCTCGAGGGGGAGATGGCACGTGTCCTCGACCTCAATTTGAAAGGGGCCTACCGGCTCGCGCAGCGCGCACTCCGGCACATGATCGCCCAGTCAGAGGCGGAAAAGGCCCGGGGCGGTACGCCGGCACACCGCAGCATCCTCTTCATCACGTCGATTTCGGACGTTGCCCCCGAGTCGACCCGCATTCCGTACGGCGTAAGCAAGGCAGGCCTGAACCACGCCGTCATCGGCGCCGCTCTCGAGGGAGGACCCTGCAATATCACCGTCAACGCGCTGCGTCCCGGGGTAATCGACACTCCCCTGACGGGCCGCCCTTCCGGATTGTTCGATCCGGACGGAAGCGAATTGACGGTGGCCGAAACCTATGACCTGATGGCGGCAGGAGGGGCCCAGGCGATCCCCCGCATCGGCACTGCCGAAGAAATAGCGGAGGCCGCCTTCGCCTTCGTTCGCCTGCCGTTCATGACCGGTCAGTTGATCGCAGTGGACGGCGGTCTGACCCTGGCAGGAGCTTTTGCGAACCGGGAACTGTTTCTCAGAGAGGGGTTGAAAAAAAGAAAGGCCCAGCCTCGCTGAGCCCGGGAAGTATCAGGGAGGGAGTCCGGGACACTAGTGCTCCCTGATGCTTCCCATGCGGATTTCGATATCCTCGCGGTTGGCGATCCGCTCGAGTTTGCCGTCGCGAATCCAGGCCATCCGGTCCGCCGCCGTGAGCATCTTGTCATCGTGGGTCACGGTGATGATGGTAGTGCCCGATCCCTGCTGCAGGTTCTTCATGTGATCGATGATTTCCTGGCCGGTGTTGCTGTCGAGATTACCGGTCGGTTCGTCGGCCAGGATAATGCGGGGTTTGTTGACGAAGGCCCTGGCGATGGCGACCCGTTGCATCTGCCCGCCGCTCAACTCCGACGGCAGGTGATGGGCCCTGTCATCCAGCCCGACGATGCGCAGGCACTCCATCGCCCGCTCCTCCCCTTCCACCGTGGACATGCCGGCAAATATCGTCGGCAGCGACACGTTCATCAGCGCACTCATGACCGGCAGCAGGTTGTAGGTCTGGAAGATGTACCCCAACTCGAAGCACCGGACCGCGGCCAGCTGCTGGGGCGACAGGGATGCGAGATTGACGCCTTCGATCAGCACCTGTCCCGATGTCGGGGTCTGCAGGGCCCCGATCTGGTTGAACAAGGTGCTCTTGCCGGATCCCGACGGCCCCATTATGGCGAAGAACTCGTTTTCGAACACCTGAAGGGTGAGCCCCCTCAGGGCGTGCACATGGGTGGATTCGTCCCGATTCCTGGCGTTGTACACCATCGTGACATCCTGGACGTCGACGATAATCCGACCGTTTCTACTCGCCATGGGCCTGTTGTTTTCTTGTTGTATTTCCGGGGATTACAAGGGGAAACCGCAGGGGGAAGCCGCTGATGAAGGGCTCCAATGTACTTTCAGGAACTTGCATCGTCAATCACCCGAAACATCAGGCAGTGCCTTGGTTTGAGGCACTACCAGACATCGATGAAGCACCGGGAAATGACACTCCCTTCACTGGCGATCAATTCCCCGTTCGAACGGTTTGTCACCCGGCCGCTTTTTCTCGCAAGCGACTGATTTCGTCCCGAAGCTGAGCGGCTTTTTCGAACTCGAGGGCCGCAGCCGCCTCGGCCATCCGTTTTTCCAGTTCGGCAAGGAGCTCACGGGTATCTCCCGCCCTTGCGGAACCATGGGCAGCGAGGTCCCCCACGGCTTCGGTCTTGTCTTGGCGCGCGTGTTCGAGGACCGAGGTCGTCTGCAGAATGGCCTCCGCTGAGCGCAGGATCGTCTGCGGCACGATGCCGTGTTCCTCGTTGAACTCCTGCTGCAAGCGCCGGCGGCGACGGGTTTCGGCGATGGTGCGCTGCATCGATCCGGTCATTTTGTCGGCGTAGAAGATCACCAGTCCCGCGGCGTTTCGCGCCGCCCGCCCCACGGTCTGAATAAGAGACTGCTCGGAGCGCAGGAATCCCTCCTTGTCGGCGTCGAGAATGGCGACAAGCGAAACCTCGGGCAGATCGAGGCCCTCGCGCAGCAGGTTGATCCCAACGAGCACGTCGAACTCCCCAAGGCGCAGGTCGCGCAGGATGCTGACGCGGTCCAGGGTGTCGACCTCGGAGTGCAGGTAGCGGACCCGGAAGCCGTTCTGATCGAGGTACTCTGTCAGACGCTCCGCCATCCTTTTGGTCAAGGTCGTGACCAGCACTCTCTCCTTCCGCTCCGCCCGACCCCGGATCTCCTCCATGAGATCGTCGACCTGGTTTCCCAGTGGACGCACCTCGATCTCCGGGTCGACGAGACCGGTGGGCCGAATCACCTGCTCGACTATAACCCCGCCCGACCGCTCGAGCTCGTACGGACCCGGGGTCGCCGACACGAAGACCGCGTCGCCGACCCTGTCCTCGAACTCCTCGAAGTAGAGTGGCCGGTTGTCGTACGCGGAGGGCAGGCGGAAACCGTGCTCGACCAGCATGTCCTTGCGCGAACGGTCTCCCCGCCACATTCCGCGAATCTGCGGAATCGTCATGTGCGATTCGTCGATCAGCAGGAGATAGTCCCCGGGGAAGTAGTCCATCAACACGTACGGCGCCTGGCCGGGCTCGCGACCGTCCATGTAGCGGCTGTAGTTCTCGATCCCGGGGCAGGTGCCGATCTCGCGGATCATCTCGACGTCGTACTTGGTTCGCGTCTCGAGGCGGTGTGCTTCGAGGAGCCTGTCCTCGGTTCGCAGGTCGAGTAGGCGGCCCTCGAGCTCGTGCAGGATTCCCTCGCAGGCCCGCTCGGTCTTGTCCTCGTCGGTGACGTAGGCTTTGGCGGGATAGAAGGTCGCCTCTTCCCTCTTTTCCCGCGTCGTGCCCGACATGGCGTCGACCACCGCAATCGCCTCCACCTCGTCGCCGAAGAGCTCGATGCGGACGGCCTGCTCCTCGACCGCCGGGACGACCTCGATGATGTCCCCGCGCACGCGGAAGTGTCCGCGCTTGAGCTCGAGGTCGTTGCGGCTGTAGTAGATGTCGATCAGGCGGCGCAGGATCTCGTCCCGTTCCACCCGGTCACCCACCCGCAGGGTCAGCTTCTGTTCCCGGAACTCGACAGGCGATCCCAGGCCGAAGATGCAGGAAACGGTCGCCACGATAACGACGTCCCGCCGTTCGAGCAGGGAGGTCATCGCCCGCAGCCGCAGGCGGTCGATCTCCTCGTTGAGGTCGACCTCCTTCTCGATGTAGGTGTCTGTCGCCGGGCGATACGCTTCCGGCTGGTAGTAGTCGTAGTAGCTGACGAAGTACTCTACCGCGTTGTCGGGAAAATACCCCTGAAACTCACCGTAGAGCTGCGCGGCAAGAGTCTTGTTGTGGGAAATGACGAGGGTCGGCCGGTCGAGCTGCTGGATGGCATTGGCCATCGTGAAGGTCTTGCCGCTTCCGGTGACCCCCAGGAGTGTCTGGAACTGCTGTCCGCTTCCGACCCCGGCTACCAGCTCTTCTATGGCCCTGGGCTGATCGCCCGCTGGCCTGTACTCGGAAATCAGGTCGAATCCGGACACGCTTTTTCTGCTCTCCCTGGATCCCGGGGCATTGCTTCAGAACCGCCGAATCAGCGCTGGCCTCTGTAGCCGCAGCAATCGCACCCGCCGACAAATGGTCCGTCCGGCTCCACCGTACCTGGAGGGACCTGGATTCACACGCCCTCCCGGCTTGAAGACAAACTCCTAATCTATCCGGGCAGTACGACAGGTGTCAATTTCAGGTCCACCTGCTCTGGCAGGGAACGGCAAATTGCGGCATCCAGTGCAATAAATGCATGCATGGCAGCCATTATGGCAGTCATTCGGTTTTTTTCAAGAACCCGCCAAAATCGTATAACTGGTTTAACACCAGACAATTAGAGAGTTTTTTCCGCAACTGGTACATCGATTGCAAGGGGTTCTCCTGTCAACCACCAGCAGTTGCATTGCAACCAGAGAAGAGGAATGGCCATGGCCAAGGTAATCGGCATAGATCTGGGTACGACGAATTCGTGTGTTGCCGTAATGGAGGGCAAGGAGCCCGCCGTGATTTCGAACGCGGAGGGGGGGAGAACCACCCCCTCTATGGTCGGGTTCGCCAAAGACGGGGAACGCCTTGTCGGGCAGACCGCGAAACGCCAGGCGGTCACCAATCCCCGGAATACCATCTTCTCCATCAAGCGCTTCATGGGACGCCGCTTCGAAGAGGTGTCCCAGGAAATCGCGGAGGTTCCGTACGAGGTATCGAAGGGGGCCCGGGACCTGGCGGTGGTCAAGGCCGGCGGGGGCGAGTTCACACCCCCGGAGATTTCGGCCATGGTGCTTCAGAAGATGAAGCAGACCGCCGAAGACTACCTCGGAGAGGAAATCCAGCAGGCGGTCATCACCGTTCCTGCATACTTCAACGACGCCCAACGGCAAGCTACCAAGGACAGCGGCGCCATCGCCGGGTTGGAGGTGTTGAGAATCGTCAACGAGCCGACTGCCGCGGCGCTCGCCTACGGGCTCGACAAGGAGGGCCGCAACGAGAAGATCGCCGTGTACGACCTCGGCGGAGGCACCTTCGACATCTCGATTCTCGAACTGGGCGACGGAGTATTCGAGGTCAAATCGACCAACGGCGACACCCATCTGGGCGGCGACGACTTCGATCAGCGGGTCATCGACTGGATCGCCGAGGAGTTCGAGCAGGCCGAGGGAATCGACCTCCGCAAGGATGCGATGGCACTGCAGCGCCTGAAGGAGGCGGCGGAGAAAGCGAAATGCGAGCTGTCGTCGGCCGGCTCGACCGAAATCAACCTCCCCTTCATCACCGCCGACCAGACCGGGCCCAAGCATGTCCAGACCACGCTTTCGCGAGCCAAGTTCGAGCAATTGGTCGAGGATCTGGTGCAGAGGACCCGGGTTCCTTGCGAGCAGGCCCTGCGCGACGCCGAAGTGACGGCCGCAGAGGTAAACGAGGTGATCCTGGTCGGGGGTTCCACGCGCATGCCAAAGGTGCAGGAGCTGGTGCAGGAGCTGTTCGGGAAGGAGCCGCACAAAGGCGTCAACCCGGACGAAGTGGTGGCGGTCGGCGCCGGCATTCAGGCCGGCATCCTGTCAGGAGACGTGGATGACGTGCTGCTTCTCGACGTGACCCCGCTGTCGGTCGGCATCGAGACCCTGGGCGGGGTGATGACCCGGCTGATCGAGCGCAACACCACGATACCGACGAAAAAGAGCCAGGTGTTCTCGACCGCCGCGGACAACCAGCCCTCCGTCGAAGTGCACGTCCTGCAGGGGGAGAGGGAGTTCGCCAGGGACAACCGCACCCTGGGCCGGTTTCACCTGGACGGGATTCCCGCGGCGCCGCGCGGCATGCCCCAGATCGAAGTGACCTTCGATATCGACGCAAACGGAATCCTCAACGTTTCCGCCCAGGACAAGGGCACCAACAAGGAACAGTCGATTCGCATCGAAGCCTCCAGCGGCCTGTCGCAGGAAGACATCGAAAGCATGCAGAAGGACGCCGAGGCGCATGCCGAAGAGGACAAGACGCGACGCGAGCAGGTAGACAAACGAAACGAAGCGGATCAGCTGGTTTACGCCAGCGAGAAGTCGCTCGGCGAGCACGGCGACAAGCTTTCGGCAGAAGACCGCAAGCCGGTGGAGGATGCGATCGCCGAGCTCAAGAAGGTCCTGGAAGAGGACGGGGATTCCGCGGCGATCGACGCTGCGGTCCAGAAACTGAACGCCGCTTCGCACAAGCTTGCCGAAATCATGTACCAGGAAGCCCAGCAGCAGGCCGGCGCAGCAGGGGGCGATGGGCCCCCGGAATCAGGCGAGGCCGGAGGTGAACCGAGGGCTTCCGGAGCTGGAAATGAAGCTCGGCCCTCCGGCGCCGTCGACGCCGACTACGAGGTCGTGGACGACGATTCCGAAAAGAAGAAATAGCGGCCGGGGCCGTGAGGCGGTTGTGTCCCTCCGACCGCCTGCCCGAAGGCCTGCCGGCTGGAATCAATTTGCTTGTGCACTTACCGCCGGACGAGTATTTCGAAGCGGGTCGCCAGGCCCGGAAGGATGCGGAAACTGAAAGCGCCCTGAGACATCCGGGCGCTTTTGCCGAGGGGGGTGCAGGTCAAGGATTGAGAACGAGCTTGATCCCTTCCTGTTTCTCCATCATTTCGAAACCGCGGTCCCATTCCGCCAGGGGCAGCTCGTGTGAAATAAGCTTCTCGCAGTCGATCACCCCCTGCTCCATCAGCTTCAGCGACCGCTCCCAGGCCGGCCGCCGCTGGCCGATCCCCCCGCTTACCTGCAGTTCCTTGTAAGCCACCTTCTCGAAGTCGATCTGCACCGGTTTCCCGGGGAGACCCATCTGCGACACCTTGCCCCGTTTGCGCACCATGTCCAGGGCGAGGTCGACGGCCGGTGCCACCCCGGCGCATTCGACCACGACGTCAGCCCCGTAGCCGCCGGTCAGCTCGCGGACTCGCTCCGCGGCGTCGGTCTCGTCGACGACTGCGGTCTGCTCGATCCCCAGCTCCTCGGCAAACCGGAGGCGACCGCCATCCCTGGAAGTGCCGCAGACCATTACCGTGCCACCCTCCGCCTTCGCTACCAGGGCGGAGAACAGACCGACCGGTCCCGGTCCGATAACGGCGACGAAATCACCGGCAGCCACCCCCGCCTGTTCGATTACGGAGTGAACGCAGCATGCCAGCAGCTCGGTTACCGCCCCCGCCTTGAAGCTGACGTTGTCCGGCAGGCGGTGGACGAACCTCGCGTTGACGTAAGGGGCGAAGCAGCCGTTGTGGAAATACCCCATAACCTTGCGGTCCGGGCACAGGTTGTAATGCTCGCTCAGGCAGTAGGCGCAGTTGCCGCAGATCTCGATGCTCGGCTCACCGGTGACGCGATCCCCGACAGCGACCTCGGCTCCCGCGCCGGCCCCCTTTTCGACCACGACCCCGCTGAACTCGTGGCCCATTACCACCGGTGTGCGGATGTTGTAGTTGATGGTGTCGTGCAGGATGTGCAGGTCTGACCCGCAGATCCCGCTCGCCTTGACGGCGATCTTCACCTGCGATGGACCGGGAGGCTGCTCCTCGACCTCGCGAAGCTCCACGAACCCGCTGCCTCGCCGGTATTTCACAACTCCCTTCACCCTCTGGTTCTCCTCCCCGGCAACTACTGCGTCTGCACGAACTTCAGGCGGTCCCCGGAGGCAATTTCCCCGCCGCTGATCATCACGACTCGGGAGACACGGGCCCCGACGACATCGGCCACCTCGATCAGGGCTACGCTCACCAGGGTGTCCAGGCCTTCCTCGATGGCGCGTTCCGGCCCCGGGAAGACCTCGAAGCGGTACCCCCTGTGCACGTCGTTCTCGCTTCCCAGGTTGATGAATATCTCGTCGCCGTATGCCGACAGGATTTCGGCAGGGTCGCTCCCGAGGCGGATGTTCCCCGGGCGAATCAGCTCCGAGAGCTTGTCGGCCACCTCGACGATCGCCCGCACGGTCGCTTCACCTATCGGGGTGGCTCGGAAATCGTCGGAACCGAACACCATCTTGTCGAGATTGACGTACTGGAAGTCCCGCTCGCGCGGCTTCCCGAACAGGTCGAGTCCAATATCGCGATCGGTCGTCTCCTTCTTCGAGTACAGCCCCCCTATCGTCGACAGGTCCTCCCCGCGCATAGCCGTGAACTCCAGTTCGGCGACGCCGCTGAAGGACTTGTACCCGGCGACGAGCGGATCGCCGACGTGGAGCCGTTCCGTGTTGTAATCGAGGATCTCTCCCTCCAGAAGGATGTCCGCGCGCAGCAGGCCGGCGACCCGAAGCAGCTCCTGGTCCGTCCAGTGCTCCCGCGCAGCGCCGGCGACCTGCCGCACCGCGTCGTAGGGAACGGCCCGCCAGACATCCTGAGAGCCCAGTTCCGCGGTCAGAAGGGCGGGAAATTCATGCTCTATATCCCACACACCCTCGCGAAAGTCGGACACGTCCTTCATCGGCAGGACCGCGATCCACGGCTTGCCGCTTCTTCCGGCATCCGGTTCCTCCGCCTTCCGGTTCTTCAGATAACGCTCGAGGGGGGGTTCCTGCTCCTGATCCGGCCCGGTGGCGGAGGAATCAGTTTCGGGAACCGGTTTCGTCAGGGGTGCACAGGAAACCGCGAAAAGGAGTACGGCTCCGAGTATGGCGGGGGTCCGGATATTCACTGTTGGCGGTCCAGAGGAGGGTTACCGCCTGGAAACAAGGCCCCGCTCCAATGGCTGTCAATCGGTCAAAGGGCGGCCTGGTTCGTCCGAAAAATCGAAGAATCGCAGCGGTCTTCCCGCGTGTTTCCGGCCGCTAATCCCAGGTCAGGAGTACGGCCATCGCTTCTGGGAGCCTGTCGTAGAGCAGGTCGAATGCCGCCTTGGCTTCGGTGAACGGGATGCGGTGGGTGATCATCCGCTCCGTGGCGATGGCCCCGGTTTCCAGCATGGACATCGCCTCCTCCGAGCTCTCCCTTTTTGCTCCGAGGTCGATGTACCCCCCCAGAAGCCGCCTGCCTTGAATCAGGCTCGAGTAAAGGGGCAGCGGCTCGTTTTCGTACAGACCCAGAACGTGCAGCAGGCCGCCCCGTTTCAGCATCTCCTGGGCCTGCTCGAATGCCCTGGCTCCCCCGCGCCCGCCAACGGCCTCGACGACGACGTCGGCCCCCTCTCCGGTGAGACCGCGGATCGCCTCGACCGGATCGTCCACGGACGCGTCGACCACCTGGTCGGCACCGAGCGCACGCGCCAGGTCGCAGCGCAGGGGCAGCGCATCGACGGCGATGATCCTGGGATCGTACAGCTTCCTGGCCACCTGCATGCACAGGCTTCCCACCAGCCCCTGTCCGAGGATCACGAGGGTCTCGCCCCGGGAAATACCGGACTCATGCATCCACCGGACCGAACTGGTCGCAAGCGGCCAGAAGGTAGCCGTCTCGAAGCCGACGCCATCCGGAAGGGGGATGATGTCGCCGCCGTGGCGGTCGATGTCGACGACTACGTATTCGGCATGCGGCCGCACCGAGGCGACGCGGTCACCTGCCGCGTATCCGTCGACCCCGGCGCCGACCTCGACGACGATGCCCGCCTGCGAGTACCCCATGATCGCCGGGTCGACAGGCCCCTCCCGGGTGTAACGGGCGCCTATCTCCGAACCGCGGCTGATCAGGGTGCGCCTGGTTTTCACGAGGACCTCGGTGGGGGATATCCGGGGCGTCTCCACCTCTTCGACAACGATGTTGTGCAGGCCTTCCGGTTTGGCTACCCGCCTCATGATCCTTTCCATTCCAGGCCGGCCGATTGCCCGATGCCGGCGAAAGCCGGGGGAAGGGGAGACCGGGCGACAATGACTCCCCGCCCTTTGCCGAAACACTTTCCGACCCTGCCTCGAAGGAGGGCCCTCCACCCCGGGCAAGATGGCCGCGACCCTTGCCGCCTTCCGGTCCGGGCGTGGACGATGCTCGTAACGCCCGGTTGTTCCGGCGTCGTTAATGCGGTCAGTCTCACCCGCTGGCCGGGGTATGTCAAGCTTCCTATCCTCTCGCATCACCCGGAAAAATCCCGGCCACCCCCACATTGGCCCGGGTTGGTGGCCATTCCCGGGGGATGGTTCCCCCGAGTTCGCCCCCCGGGCCCGCTCAACAGCAAATCCAACGCCTCCATGACGCTCTCCGCACCGGACCACGAACTCGGCCCCGCTTTCACGCGGCGGAACATCCCCATGGAGTGGGGGCGCCTTTCCTGCCTGCACCGGCCGGGACCGGGCTCGACCCTGATCCTGATTCCCGGAAGCTTTGACGACAGCTCCGGATGCAGGGATATCGTCGAACGGCTCGACGCGAGGATGCAGCTGGTCGTCGTGGAACTGCGCGGTCACGGAGGAAGCTGGCCTCCCCCGCAAGACGCCTCGATCGAGCTGTTCGCAGAGGACGTGCTGACCGCCGCCTCCGACCTCGGTCTCGCCTCTCCACTTTTCGTGGGGGGCCACAGCATCGGCGGCATGATCGCCATGCAGCTGGCCCGGGTACGCCCGGAAATCGCCAGGGGGGTGATCTCCATCGAGGGCTGGACCAGCCACGAGGTGGTGGAGGACGCCTTCGCAGGCCGCATCTTCGACACCCTGACGCCGTCGCTGATCAGCCGCAAGGACGAGACCCGCCGGCGTGTCTTCGAGCGCTGGAGCCCGGAACAGGTCGCTGAATTCCGCACCTGCTGGAAGAAGTGGGACGGGTACGAATTCCTCGCAGGCACCGGGGTCCCGGTCCTCGAGCTGTATGGGGACCGCGGCCGCAAGCGGCCCGGACTCGACGAGCTCCGCATCCCGGACAGGGAAAACATTGAGCTGGTCTGGGTCGCCGGCGCCTCCCACTATCTCAACATCGAACGTCCCGGCGAAGTGGCTCGCGCCTGCACCCGGTTCATCGAGCGGATCGAGAGAGGCGGGGGGTAACCGGCGATGACCGCTTCTTCGGGCCGCCCCGGCAACGCCGCCGAAGCGGGAGCAGCCGTTCCCCTGAAGTTCGACGTCGCCGTTGTCGGCGCCACCCCGGGAGGAATCGCCGCCACGGTAGCCGCCGCCCGCCTGGGTCGCCGGGTCGCCCTGGTCGAGTACCACCGGCACATCGGGGGCATGGCGGCCAGCGGCCTGGGGAAGAGCGACATCGAGAACCGGGCCGCCATCGCCGGGCTCTTCCGCGAGTTCACCGACCGGGTCCTCACCCACTACACCGACCTGTACGGACCCGACTCGGAGAACGTCGCGCTCTGCCGGGACGGGTACCGCAGCGAGCCCTCCGTGGCGGAAACGGTTTTCTCCGAGATGCTGGCAAACTGCGGGGAGAACGTCGCCCTGCTGTGCGGTTTGCGGCTGCTCGAGGTCCATGTCGAGGAGGGCGCGGTTACCGCCATCGAGGCAGCCGATCGCAGCACCGCCGAGGTGCGGCGACTCGAGGGGGGCGTTTTCATCGACGCCACGTACGAGGGGGACCTGTACGCCGCGGCGGGAGCGGAGTTCCGCGTCGGCCGGGAGTCCCGCGACGAGCACGGGGAGCCGCATGCCGGGGTCGTTTACTTCGACTATCAGACCCGCCGGTTCCTGCCGGGAACCACCGGCGCCGGGGACGCGGCCCTTCCGGCCTACACCTACCGCCTCTGCCTGACCACGGAGGCGGAGAACTCCTTCCGTCTCGTCCAGCCGCCTCCCGGGTACGACCGCCGGGAATACCTCGGCTATTTCGACGACCTCGCCGCCGGACGCCTGGCCGGCCCCAGGCACCCCAAGCCGGACCGCGGGTACAACCCCGCCCATTTCGACACCCTGGTCCGCGCCCTTTCGGTCAGCGACATCCCGAATCGCAAAACCGACGTCAACATCAACCCTCGGCCCCTCGCGTTCCCATTCCCCGAGGAGAACCGCGGCTACGTCGAAGGGGACGAGGACACCCGTCAGCGCATCCGCGAACGCCACCGCAACCTGACCCTCGGCCTCCTGTGGTTCCTGCAGAACGACGGGGAAATCCCCGCCGGGCACCGAGAGCTGGCCAACCAGTACCACCTGCCGCTCGACGAGTTCGCCGACAACGGGCACTTCCCCTTTCAGCTGTACGTCCGCGAAGCGCGCCGGCTGGTGGGTGAGTACACGTTGACGGAGCTCGACATCACCGGTCCCCGGGTCAGCGGGGGGTCGCGCGAGCATGCCGACAGCATCGCCGTGGGAGAGTTCCCGATCGACAGCTTTCCCTGCCACAAGCGGCGCCCCGGAGACGCAGCGGTGCTGGAGGGATACATCGGAATGCTCGAAGCGGAAGCTCCCTACCAGATCCCCTACCGGATCATGCTGCCCCGGAAGACCGACGGCCTCATCGTTCCGGTGGCCGCATCGACCACCCACGTCGCCTACTCCTCAATTCGCCTGGAGCCGACCTGGATGGCGCTCGGACAGGCGGCCGGGGTGGCCGCTCACCTCGTCCTTCGGCACGAGGTGGCCCCCCGCGCGATACCGGTCCCGGAGCTGCAGCGGATTCTGGCCTCGCAGGGTCAGGTCATCGAGCTGCCGGGCTGACCGCGGCCGCGCCAACTGCAGCCGCCCGGGGTCCATGGTGGGTCCGTCGTCTGATCCCCCCGGGCCCCGGAGTGAGTTGGTACTCCGGTGCCGACCCGAAGCCGCCAATACGCGACATCAGCCGGAAGCAGGAATGCCGGCCGGTGCATTCCCGGGGGCCGCGAATAACGCAATTTCACCAGGAGGTGGGGTAGAAAGGCCGGCCGGGGTTTAGCCGGACCTGGGAAGCTCCCCGCACCGGTTCAGGCGTCGGCGCAGTGGAGTACCGACACTTCCCCGAAAGGGATCTCCACCTCGAAGGAGCCGTTTTCCAGCGCCAGCGGCTGTCCCGCGAGCAGATCGCGGGCAGCTCCAACCTTCCAGCGCAGCCGCACCCTCGTGCGCGCCGTTCTCTCTTCGAGGTTCAGCAGAAACACCAGCGACCCGCCCCGCCTCGACTGCCGGCGATATGCGACGACGCGGTCGCCGCTGATGTCGAACCGCGACTCCACCCCGGCTTCCCGGGCGACCGCCAGGGCCACCCCTTCGTCGACCACCGGCACCGGCGAGGGCCCTCCCGGCTGCCCGGTGACGGCGGAAGAGCCGGTCGCCGCCAGCGGGACTCCGTACCAGGTCATCCGCGCATCCGGGGACCGCACCCCCACCACCCGGTCTCCGATAGAGGCAACCGCGTCCATGCCGCGCCCTGGCTCGAGAATGCTGTACGAGGTGCCGGCCGGCAGCGGGAACTCCCCGTACGGCGTCGCCAGGAGATTCCTCCCGGCTTCGACGTCCCGGCCGTTCACCATGTCGAAGTCGGCAAGGCGGCAGTCGATCAGGTCGCCGAGTCCTTCCGGTGGGCTGAAGCTCCAGTGACCCTTGCCGGCGAACGTCGCGAAATACCCGTCGGCGAGCAGACGCGGCCCCTGTTCCTGCTCGAGCACTCCCCTGACCCGCGCCAGGGCCTCCTCCCCCATGACTGCGAAGTCGGGCAGGTACACCAGCCTGTATCCGGACCAGTCCGTCTTCGCGGTGATCAGGTCGACGGCGACGCTGTGAGGCCACAGCGCCCGGTACATGCCGCGGTGATGCTGGAGGAACTTGTAGTCGGCGTCGTTGAAGCTGAAGACCTGGTGGCTGCTGCCGCTGTAGGCGATCGCCATGTCGGCGCGCGGAATCGACAGGGGCAGGTGGTCGGAGACCGCATCGATCCGCGCGATCGTCCGCTCCGCGGCGGCGAAGCGTTCGGTCGGGCCGCCGTCGAGAGCCATGATGCTGAGCCCCGGAGCCTCGAAGGTCATGTACTCGGGGCGGTACTGCCAGAACATGGCGCCGGCCCCCCCCTCGATCAGGGTCAGCCAGATGTGCATGGCCGACTCCTCGCCCGTGGTCATCTTCTCGCGCGGCATCAGGCCGCCGACGAAGCTTCCGTAGATCTCCTCGTTCGGGAATTATCTAGATAACTGCGCAAGGGAATTTTAGTGATCTCACCCGCGAATTTAAAGAAAATCTGGTATAATATAGTAGAGAAATTGCAGAGAAACGGACACCACCTGTCCCACTGTATAGCCGGGAGATGGGGATGTCGACTGGCTGGCAATTCCACATGATTGCATGCTGACCGGAGAAGCCTGCCAGATTGGCACCATGGATCGACCCCCACTCTGATCGAGGAGTGGATGCGCGAGCCCCCTGGGTCTACAAAGCCGTCGTTGAGGTGAGAAGGATCATTCCGTTTTGGTCGACAAGATGGCAAGGGGCAAGCTGGATCTGATTCCGGATCGGGAAGGCCACTCGGATCGAGGAGGGAACCGGGACTCTTGCCTGATCTGAGTCGGGGACTGGCAGCGGCATATCATGGCGTTCTCAAAGTCAGGCAGTCTGCATCCTGCGATCTATCCGGACTCGCAGGTACCTCCCCCCTGAAGTCAGCACCTTGGACCGGAAGCCACCGCTCTGATCGAGGAGGGGATGCGCGAGCCCCCTGGGCCTGCAAAGCCGTCGTCGCCCGAGGTGAGGAGGAAGTCATCCCGTTTGGTCGACAAGAGGGCAAGCAGGATGACTGAGGATTCCTCAGGGTGCAGCCTGAGCTTCAGGCGCAACAGGGGAGGCAGCCGGCAGGGATGTCGCCTTGCCGACCATTCGGAATGATCGCCTTCCATCCACAGACCAGATGAGAATCGATTCCCGTTCCGCCGGCAATGCGGAAGACGGCAGGCATCGGCAACGGGGATGTCGACTTGCTGACTATTCGAACAGTTTCCCCCGTTCCTTCGACCGGTGATGAGTGTAGGGAGTCGGAGGAACCTCCGTCGCCAGCAGATCCCGGTAGGTCAGCCGTTTCCTCATCATCCGCGCCGTCAGATACCTTATCCGCTCCTCGGGGTCCAGGTTGCGGATGTTGTGCTTGCCTGTGATCTCGTTGAGGTACCGGGGAAAATACTTGGGAGACACATGGTGGTGGGTCCCGTATATCGTTCGCTTCGCCTTGGCCCAGAACGATTCAATGCCGTTCGTATGGACCTCTCCTCTGACGTATTCATCCTTGTGGTTGACGGTTTCGTGTCTTCCCGGCCATTCGAAACCATCGCGAAAGGTCGGGGCATTGTCGCTGAAAAGGGCGCCCTCCGGGCGTACGTGTTCCTCTGCGCAGGGGAACACGGTTTCGCGGGTCACGTCAGGGACCACCTTGGGGCCCACGTTGCCGGTTTCCCGGCAGCGCACTCCGTTCACGGTGGTAGTGCCATACTTCCATTTCCGGTGAAACTTCTTGTTGCCGTGCCTGTTCCCATCGTCTCCGGCGAAATAGGCTTGGTCTATCTCGGCCATCCTGCTGCGCAGCGGTTCGGGAACCGGCCAGGCTTCCCGGAGGCGGTGCAGCATGAACAAGGCCGACGAATACGCTAGGTCGAGGTCGCTCGCAAGCTGCCTGGCGCTGATTCCCTTCGGTCTGGATTCGTACAGGTGGACGCCGATGGCCCATTTCCGCAAGGGGATCTTGGAGTGGGACATTCCCCCTTCCGTGCGCACGCTGAAGCGCTTTCGACAGCCGCCGCACCAGTAGGGCATGGGCTTGCGGCCGGGGCATTCCGAGATCCTGTCGGAGCGGCCGCAGCGCGGGCAGTATATGGATTCGGGCAGGCCGTCTACGGTCTTCCCCCATCTGTCTTCTTCGAACCATTTTTCTGCGGTTGCGTCATCTGGAAACATGCTGAACAATTCGATTAACGAGATGCTTTTACCATTACTCATCCTTACTGACCTTCGGGCCGTGGAGTACCGTGTTGAAACCAGGCCCTCAACAAATAGTGTGATTCACGCTCCCATGGCAGTCCTTTCGGGTTTCGTGGGATGGTGACTCTGCCGGAATGTCACCGACAGATGGGACTGGGAAGCGGTGGCGGATCCTGCCGGCTTCCCGTTGCATGTGCCTCTAGTGTATTCCGCTGGATTAAAAAAGCAAGTCGACTCCGCGTTAGTTCAAACGAAGCCGGTAAAGACGGCGGAAAATTTTGGTTTCTGGAAGCGGAGGAGGGGCGGCAGGACAGGGGGAGGGCGAGGAGGTTGCCGGCTGATCGGGGAGGGATCTCAGTCCGGGATCGGTGTGCCTGCGAGGTTCAGGGAACTGGATGCCGAGGGTGCTGGCTGCCCGGAACTACGAGGGGAGGGCATCCCGAAAGCTGGCGAAAACCGGCAGGCCGTGAATGCCCAAGGTCGATGCGGGAAGCAACGAGCCCCGGCATGATTTTTGCTTAGATTACACTGGGGGCGAAAAGAGGGAATTCTCTACGGAGAATACGGAAGCCGACGATTCCCGGGATCCTGTCGCTTCCCGCCACGGAGGAGTCCGGGAGATTCAGGGAACGGAGTGTCGAGGGTCCTGGCTGTGCGCAAATGCGAGGTCTGCCCCGAGGCAATCCCGCAGCTGACCGAATTTCTGCAAGGATCCACCTGATGATGGCGGGGTTCCCGACGGGCAAGAGCTTCGCCGGAAAGGAAAACGAGGGGACCTGCCGAGGCTTCCTATACCCGAATCGGGTCGAACGGAGCCTATAGCAGGAAGCCGGGACTGCAGGTCGTCGACGGAGGCAAGGAACCGACAAGGCAGTGCGGTCAGTGCTGGAAGGAATCCCAGTTTGCAGACCTGCCGCATCACGAGGGGGGCGCTTACCCCGGCGAACTCCTCTCGACAGGCTCCTGCGGAAGCGCCACCTTCATCGCCCATATCGGAACCGGATTAGAGCTGTCTCCCCTCCGTTACTCAGGGATTCGCAAGCCCACAAGCGGGGGGGGCCGGTGTTTCGAATGACTTGCGCTCGTAATTCGCAACGGCTTCCCCGACCTTGAACTTCGAGCTGTCAAACTCGATCCCCCTGTTTCCCCCGGTAAGAGCGTATTCCCAATAGTCTTCACCCTTCAGGAGACACCGCACTTCAGCTTGGATCTTGATCTTCTCAGTGGACACCCACCACTGACCGGCTACGAATTCCGTGGGACCGTCGTTGTTCCAGACATGGAACGTGAACCGGCCCCTGTCGGTGAACTCGTACCCGCTGGAGCCGCCTTCGGATATCCATTGCCCGACTATCTTCTCCGACAACTCCCCCCTTTCAGAGTAGGACAAGGGAGCATCGGTGCAACTGACCATCAGAAGAATCAGCGGCAAATAACTCGCTTTCGTCGCCATCGCTGGCCTCCTTTGGGTTGGTTTTCACAGCGGAAAATTGGCTTTTCGGGTGATTCGGCTTTGGAAATCAGACCGCAATCAGGAGAGGAGGTGAAATCTATGATCATTTTTCCTCTTTTCCAAAGAAGGGTGAAGTGCGCCCCCGGATTCGAACCACCCGTTGGGCTAATAGACCGCGCCACAGGGGTGGCGGTGGTATTGTTCCCCCAACGAGGAGGAGAAATCATAACCGGCGATGCGCCATCGGAGGATTCCCGGTTGTCCAGTTGGATCTATTTCGAGGTCAGGCGGTCACGGTAAAGGGAGTATTCTCCGTAGGAGAATACAGAAGCCGACGATTCGCAAGGGATCCGTCGCTCCCGCCTCGGATGAGTCCGGGAGATTCAGGGAACGGAGTGTCGAGGGTCCCGAGGCAATCCCGCAGCTGACCGAATTTCTGCAAGGATCAACCTGATGATGGCGGGGTTCCCGACGGGCAAGAGCTTCGCGGACGAGGAGATCTTCATCCCTTCATGGCAACAAGATCCCAAGTCGCCACAACGCACCTTTCGGGGCGGGTCTTTCGCTGAGACTCCCTCAACCTCGACTTCATCATCCCTGTCCGGAATGGATCCGGAACCTGGAAATCGTGAAAGAATGTGGCGGAAACCGTGCTCGTCCAGAAAATGCGTATCTGGAAGCCGTAAAGCCCGCTCAGCGATGATGAGTTGGTCCGCCCAAGCTGCCATCTGATCCTTCTTCTTTTCTTGGAAAAGGGCTTCGTTAGAGAAGAGGTAATTGATATCGGCGTTCCGGCATTTTATCGCAGCAGGGTGATCTACTTTCCTGCCCAACGATTCGTCCTTTCCGGAAAGACGTGGTCGATTCGATCTTGAAGAGTACCGGTGGTCTACTTTAGGTAGAGCAGCCGGCGCGTCTGCCGTCCGCCCGGAAATGACAGGCGCGTCAGATAGACTCCGGCGGCCACCGTGGCGCCCTGCTGATCGCGGGCGTCCCAGACGACCCGATACGCGCCGGCGGGCTGGACCTGATCCACCAAGGTGCGCACCGACTGTCCCAGGGCATTGCAGATTTCCAGCCGAACCCGGCCGGATGCGGCCAGACGATAGGAGATGCGGGTGCGTCCGTTGAAGGGGTTGGGGTGATTCGGCTCCAGGCGGCTGGCCGCCGGTGCGCTGCTCTCGGCTGCGGCGACCGCAGTAGGAACGGACGAGTCGGGGACAAACCGCGTCGTGTCCCACAGCAAGACCGTGCCGTCCCCACTGCCACTGGCCAAAATCTGACCATCCGGGGAGAACGACACCGAGGAGACCCACCCCGAATGGCCTTGGAGGACGGCCTGTTCCTGCCCGGTCTCCACATCCCACAACCGGACCGTGTAGTCATCACTGCCACTGGCCAGGGTCCGACCATCCGGCGAAAACGACACCGCGTTGACCCCATCCGTATGGCCTTCGAAGACGGCCTGTCCCTGGCCGCTGGCCACGTCCCATAATCGAATGGTCCCCCCATCCCTGCTGCCACTGGCCAGGGTCTGACCATCCGGCGAAAACGACACCGACCGGACCCAATCCGTATGGCCTTGGAGGACGGCCTGTTCCTGCCCGGTTTCCACATCCCACAACCGCACCGTCTCGTCCCGACTGCCACTGGCCAGCTGCGACCCATCCGGCGAAAACGACACTGAGTTGACCCAGTCCGTATGGCCTTCGAAGACGGCCTGTTCCTGGCCGCTGGCCATGTCCCACAATTGGACGGTTCCGTCTATATGGCCACTGGCCAGCAGCGAGCCATCCGGCGAAAACGACACCGAAATGACCTCCCACTGCTGGCAACAGAGAGTGGCCTTTTCCTGCCAGGGTTCCACTTCCCACAACAGGACCACCCTCCGGTCCCCTTGGCTGCTGGCCAGGGTCTGCCCATCCGGGGAGAACGACACCGAACTGACCCACCCCCCGTATAACTCTTCAAGGACGGCCTGTTCCTGGTTGGCCACATCCCACACCCGCACCGTCCCGTCCCCGTTGCCGCTGGCCAGGGTTTGACCCTCCGGGGAGAACGACACCGAGTTGACCCCATCGGTATGGTCTTGGAGGACGGCCATTTCCTGCCCGGTCTCCAGATCCCACACCCGCACCCTCTGGTCCAGACCGCCACTGGCCAAGGTCTGACCGTCCGGGGAGAACGACACCGAGGTGACATCCACCCACTCAGGGCCTGTGAGGAACGCCAGTTCCTGGCCGGTCTCCACCTCCCACACTAGAATGATCCCCTCCCCAGTACCGGCACCGGCAAGGGTCCAACCCTCCCGGTCGAACGACACCGCGGTGACCCCCTCCGGATGGAGGAGGGTGGCCTGTTCCTGCCCGGTCTCCGCATCCCACAACCGCACGGACGAGTCCCAATAGCTGCCACTGGCCAGGGTCTGCCCATGCGGGGAGAACGACACCGAGGAGACCGGACCCGTATGGCCTTCGAGGACGGCCTGTTCCTGCCCCGTCTCCACCTCCCACAACCGCACCGTCTCGTCCCAACTGCCACTGGCCAGGGTCTGACCATCCCAGGAGAACGACACCGAGGTGACCGCTTGCGTATGGCCTTCGAGGACGGCCTTTTCCTGCCCCGTCTCCACCTCCCACAACCGCACCGTCTCGTCCCAACTGCCACTGGCCAACATCTGACCATCCGGGGAGAACGACACCGAGGTGACCGAACTCCAATGGCCTTGGAGGACGGCCTGTTCCTGCCCGGTCTCCACATCCCACAACCGGACCGTGTTGTCCTCACTGCCACCGGCCAGAGTCTGACCATCCGGGGAGAACGACACCGATGAGAGGAAATAGTCCGCATCGCCTCTGAGCCAGGCGACTTCGGACAGAGTGCGGGCGTCGTACAACCAGATGCCCACGCCGGCCACCGCCAGCCGCGTGCCGTCGGGGGACCAGGCCACCCCTCGGTCGCCCTCTCCGATACCCCCTTTGCCCAGGCGGGCAAGGGCGCCTTCGGGTAAGGGGGGTATCGTCTGGGCAAAACTCTCCTGCGCCATCAGGGCGCCGGCCAACAACCAGGCCATGAGGAACACTGAACGCTTTTTCATCCGAGCTACCTCCTTTGGGTGTGGCGTCCCGAAGGCGGCCGGGGTTCCCCTGTCATCCGCCTCGGGAATTGAATAACCTCCGGGACCTGCAAACCGGGGGCCGGGTTCGCTTTGGGAGTTATCCCCCGGCCAGCTATTTGAGAAGGAGCATCCTGCGCACCTGGGCGAACCGGCCGGCCTGCAACCGATACAGATACACTCCGCTGGCGACCCGCTGGCCGCGCTGATCGCGGCCGTCCCACCGGAGGGCGCCGGCGCTGGTCAGGTACTGACCCGCCGCCCGATGACCCACATCGATTTCCCGGACCAGCGCCCCCCGGGCGTCGTAGATGCTCAGGCGCACCGGGGCCGGCTCGAGCAGTTGAAAGGGAATCCAGGTGTCGGGGTTGAAGGGGTTGGGATAGTTGGCCAGCAGCGCCGTCGAGGCCGGCAGCGAGGCAGAAAGGGTTTCGACCGCGGTAATGGGGGGGACGTAGGGCGCCATGTCCCACAGCAGAATCGTGCCGTCCCCACTGCCACTGGCCAAAATCTGCCCATCCGGCGAAAACGACACCGAGTTGACACCCCACGTATGGTAGCGGGTGGCCTTTTCTTGCCCGGTCTCCACATCCCACAACCGCACCGTCTCGTCCGAACTGCCACTGGCCAGGGTCTGACCATCCGGCGAAAACGACACCGAGTTGACCCAATGCGTATGGCCTTGGAGGACGGCCTGTTCCTGGCCGCTGGCCACATCCCACAATCGCACCGTCTCGTCAGCACTGCCACTGCCCAGAGTCCGACCATTCGGGGAGAACGACACCGAGTTGACCCAATGCGTATGGCCTTGGAGGACGGCCTGTTCCTGGCCGCTGGCCACATCCCACAATCGCACCGTCTCGTCAGCACTGCCACTGCCCAGAGTCCGACCATTCGGGGAGAACGACACCGAGAGGATCCTGTCCGAATGGCCTTCGAGGACGGCCTGTTCTTGCCCTGACTCCATTTCCCACAACCACACCGTCCCGCCATCACTGCCACTGGCCAGGGTCTGACCGTCCGGCGAAAAGGACACCGAATGGATCCTGTCCGAATGGCCTTCGAGGACGGCCTGTTCCTGGCCGCTGGCCACATCCCACAATCGCACCGTCTCGTCCCCACTGCCACTGGCCAGGGTCTGGCCATCCGGGGAGAACGACACCGAGTTGACCCTATGCGTATGGCCTTGGAGGTGGGCCTTCAGCCGCCCGGTCTCCACCTCCCACAACCGCACCGTCTGGTCCCAACTGCCACTGGCCAGGCTTTGACCATCCGGGGAGAACGACACCGAGTTGACCAAACCCGAATGGTCTTGGAGGACGGCTGTTTGCTGCCCGGTTTCCACCTCCCACAACCGCACCGTCTCGTCCCAACTGCCACTGGCCAGGCTTTGACCATCCGGGGAGAACCGCGCCCAGGCGACCGCTTGCGCATGGCCTTGGAGGACGGCCTGTTCCTGGCCGCTGGCCACGTCCCACAATCGAATGGTCCCGTCCCCATTTCCACTGGCCAGGGTCCCACCATCCGGGGAGAACGACACCGAGTAGACCCACCTCTGGCCAAGGACGGCGTTTTCTTGCCCGGTCTCCACCTCCCACAACCGCACCGTCTCGTCCCAACTGCCACTGGCCAGGGTCTGACCATCCCGGGAGAACGACACCGAAGTGACCGTTTGCGTATGGCCTTCGAGGACCGCCTTTTCCTGCCCCGTTTCCACATCCCACAACCGCACCGTCTGGTCGTAACTGCCACTGACCAGGGTCCGGCTATCCGGGGAGAACGACACCGAGGTGATCCCCCCCGCATGGCCTTCGAGGACCGCCTTTTCCTGCCCGGACTCCACATCCCACAACCGGATCGTCTCGTCCCCACCCGCGCCACTGGCGAGGGTCCGGCCATCCGGGGAGAACGACACCGAGCGGACGTTGTCCGTATGTCCTTGGAGGGCGGCCTTTTCTTGCCCGGTTTCCACATCCCACAACCGCACTGTCCTGTTGCTGCCACTGGCCAGGGTCCGACCATCCGGGGAGAACGACACCGAGTGGACCGACCAGGCAAGGTCTTGGAGCAGGGCCAATTCGGACAGGGTGCGGGCGTTGTACAACCAGATGCCGCCTATGCTGGCCACCGCCAGCCGCGTGCCGTCGGGAGACCAGGCCACCCCTCCGTCGCCCTTTCCGATACTCCCTTTGCCCATGCGGGCGAGGGCGCCTTCGGGTAAAGGGGGTATCGTCTGGGCAAAACTCTCCTGCGCCATCAGGACGCCGGCCAACCAGGCCATGAGGAACACTGAACGCTTTTTCATCCGAGCTACCTCTTTTGGGGTGTGGGGTCCCGAAGACGGCCAGGTTCCCCTGTCATCCCGCCTCAGGAATTGGAAAACCTCCGGGACCTTCAACACCGGGGGCCGGTTCACTTTGGGCGTTATCCCTCCCGGCCAGGCTATTTGAGAAGGAGCATCCTGCGCACCTGGGCGAACCGGCCGGCCTGCAACCGATACAGATACACTCCGCTGGCGACCCGCTGGCCGCGCTGATCGCGGCCATCCCACCGGAGGGCGCCGGCGCTGGTCAGGTACTGACCCGCCGCCCGATGACCCAGATCGATTTCCCGGACCAGCGCCCCCCGGGCGTCGTAGATGCTCAGGCGCACCGGGGCCGGCGCGTGCAGTTGAAAGGGAATCCAGGTGTCAGGGTTGAAGGGGTTGGGATAGTTGGCCAGCAGCGCCGTCGAGGCCGGCAGCGAGGCAGAAAGGGTTTCGACCGCGGTAATGGGGGAGAGATAGGGCGCCATGTCCCACAGCAGAATCGTGCCGTCCGAACTGCCACTGGCCAAAATCTGACCATCCGGGGAGAACGACACCGAGTAGACCAATCGCGTATGGCCTTGGAGGACGGCCTGTTCCTGCCCCGTCTCCACATCCCACAATCGCACCGTATCGTCCCAACCGCCACTGGCCAGGGTCCGACCATCCGGGGAGAACGACACCGATTCGACCAAACCCGTATGGCCTTGGAGGACCGCCCTTTGCTGCCCGGTCTCCACATCCCACAACCGCACCGTCCGGTCATTACCGGCACTGGCCAGGGTCTGACCATCCGGGGAGAACGACACCGATTCGATCCCAGCCGTATGTCCTTGGAGGACGGCCTTTTCCTGCCCGCTGGCCACATCCCACAACCGCACCCCCGTATCGTCCCAACTGCCACTGGCCAGGGTCTGCCCATCCGGGGAGAACGACACCGATTCGACCTCACTCCTATGTCCTTGGAGGACCGCCCTTTGCTGCCCGGATTCCACATCCCACAACCGCACCGTCTCGTCCCAACCGCCACTGGCCAACATCTGACCATCCGGGGAGAACGACACCGATTGGATCTGTCCTTGGAGAACCGCCCTTTGCTGCCCGGTCTCCACATCCCACAACCACACCGTCTGGTCATAACTGGCACTGGCCAGCGTCTGACCGTCCGGGGAGTACGACACCGAGGAGACTCCACTCGTATGGCCCTGGAGGACGGCCTTTTCCTGCCCCGTCTCCACATCCCACAACCGCACCGTCTGGTCGTAACTGCCACTGGCCAGGGTTTGACCATCCGGGGAGAACGACACCGAGTAGACGATCCCCGTATGGTCTTGGAGGACGGCCTTTTCCTGCCCCGTCTCCACATCCCACAACCGCACCCTCTGGTCATTACCGCCACTGGCCAGGGTCTGACCATCCGGCGAGAACGACACCGAGGAGACGCTCCCCGCATGGCCTCGGAGGACCGCCCTTTGCTGCCCGGATTCCATATCCCACAACCGCACCGTATCGTCCCAACTGCCACTTGCCAGGGTCCGACCATCCGGGGAGAACGACACCGAGGAGACTCCACCCGTATGGCGCTGGTGGACGGCCTGTTCCTGCCCCGTCTCCACCTCCCACAACCGCACCGTTTCGTCCCAACCGCCACTGGCCAGGGTCTGACCATCCGGGGAAAACGACACCGAGGAGACGCTCCCCGCATGGCCTTGGAGGACCGCCTGTTCCTGCCCGGTCTCCACCTCCCACAACCGCACCGTCTCGTCCCTACTGCCACTGGCCAACATCTGACCATCCGGCGAAAACGACACCGAGTAGACCCTTCCCGTATGGCCTTGGAGGACCGCCTGTTCCTGCCCGGTCTCCACCTCCCACAGCCGCACCGTCTGGTCCTCACTGCCACTGGCCAGCAACGACCCATCCGGGGAGAACGACACCGAGTAGACCGGACCCGAATGGCCTTCGAGGACGGCCTTTTCCTGCCCGGTCTCCACCTCCCACAACCGCACCGTCCCGTCCGAACTGCTACTGGCCAGGGTCTGACCATCCGGGGAGAACGACACCGACGAGAGGCCAGGGTCCCCATCGCCTCTGAGCCAGGCGATTTCGGACAGGGTGCGGGCGTTGTACAACCAGACGCCTATGCCGGCCACCGCCAGCCGCGTGCCGTCGGGGGACCAGGCCAGCCCTCGGTCGCCCGAGCTGATTCCCCCTTTGCCCAGGCGGGCAAGGGTGCCTTCGGGTAAAGGGGGGATCTTCTGGGCAATACTGTCCTGCGTCATCAGGACGCCGGCCAACAACAAGGCCATGTGGAACACCGAATGCTTTTTCATCCCAGATATCTCCCTTGGTGCGTTGCTGGGGCGGATGCAACCCACTTGCGAAAAGCGTGGGGATTCCGCCGAGGAAACCGGCTGCGACACGAAAAGACCGGGTCAATAATATAACTCCCCCATGAGTGATAAACCGGTGAAAATAAGGTCCATTTCGGCGGTTTTTTTATGGAAATTGGGGGTGGAAAATGGACATTTCGGACGATTTGGCTTGGAAACCGAGCCCGACAAGGAGAGGAGGGATGAAACCTGCTGAGGAGATGGAACGAGACAACGAGGTCCTGCGGGAGCGCCTGACCCCGGTTGAGTCAGGCCAGCCTGCGCATCAATGAGAGCCCCGACTCAACACAGTTCTGCAAGGAGTCCTGGACTCAGCCCGGTCGCTGGCGGTAGTCCGCTACGGGGTGATGACCTTCCTCGACAATTCGGGGATTTCCGCGCGGCTTCCTCTCTGCGGGGAGGACAGCAAGCCGTCGCGGCCGGAAAGGCGGCGAAATGGCCGGAGTCCGTCGGCTTCACCAAGAGGGGGCCGAATCGATGGATGATGTAGGCCAGTCGAGCCCTTCGGATTTCCATGGCGGCTCACAGGTGATGCAGATGTAATCGTCCACACGGAACATCGTAGGACTGCCCCTCCAGGCTGCGTCGCTTGCCTGTATTTTCGTTACCGGCTAAAGGATAGGCGCAACGGATTGCACCTACCCCTCGGTCGGCATCTACCGGCTGCGCCAGTGGTTCAGCACGATCTGAATCACCTCCAGCGCCACTTCCAGCAGAATCGCCAACCACCTTGGCATCATGAGCTATCACCCCCTTCCCGTGGTGGATCTTTCCGGACGAACTTCCCGGTTTCGTCCCGCACTCTGCGCTGGGCAGCCCGCTGGGCAGCCCGACTTCTCGGGCTGGGTCCTTCCGGATCCACGCCGTTCTGGATGTCGTCGTCAGGGATACCGGGGGTGTCCCGTGGACCGGGCTCGGGGTCGGTTTCCATCCCGAAGTCCCTGCGAACGACCCTCAGCTTGTCCTTCACCTTCGCCTTGATCCACTCGGTGTGGACCTTGTTGAGGGCGAGCTTGTAGAGGTACACCCCCGCTTCTCGGGCCGCGACCACGGCGACGATTTTGACAACCGGTTTCAGGGAGTTCAGCAGTTTCCGCTGTTCGCCGTTGCCTTTGATGGGATTGGGAATCATCAGTCTCCTTTCGCGTTCAGATGTCCTTCGGACGCCCGGGGGTCTTTCCTCCGGCCTCCCGGGACAGCAGTTCGATGAGTTGCCTTGCCCGGCCTACGGGCAGGATGATTTCGTAGGTGCCGCCTCCCTGGCGGTCCCCTTGAATGGAGATTCCAGGTATCCGAAGTCCCGAAAGGAAGGTGCATTCCTCTACGGTCTGGATCTCCACGGTGCGATGTTCGACCATGCGGTTTCCTTTTCTGAGCGGTTTGATGTTGCGAAAGGGCACAAAAAAGCCCCCGGACCTTCGAAGAGGCGGGGGGAGCAGCGAAGGGGCCTGGCTGTTTCTATTTAACCAGATCCCGGTACAGCAGCCGTTTCCCCACCATCCGGGCAACCAGGTCTTCCATCTGCTCAAGAGTGTCCTTGTCGCGGATGTTGTGCCTTCCGACGAACTCGTCGACGTAGCGCTGCAGGTGCTTCGGGGACATTTTGTGATAGGTCCCCTTGTAGGCTCGCTTGATCATGGACCAGAAGCTTTCGATGCCGTTGGTGTGGGACCCATCGGTAGAGAACTGGCCTTTCGAGTGGATGACGAACTCGGATTTTCCCGGCCACTTGAAATCCTTCAAGGCACTGGCCCCGTCGCTGTACAGGGTGCCGTTTGCTCTCAGGTGCTTCCGGGCAAATGCCCTCAGAATGTCCGCCGTTTCGGCAGGAACCACGCTGGCGGCGACCTTGCCGGTTTTCCTGTCCTTCATCCCGACGACGATGGTTTTTCCCTCCATCCACCGTTCCCGCAGTCTCTTGTCGGCGTGCTTGTTGGCCTCCTTTCCGCCAAAATAGGCCTGGTCGATCTCGCCTCTCCTGCTTGAGAGCTTCTCCTGGTCCGACCAGGCTTCGCGTATCCGGTGGCCCATGAACCAGGCCGTTGCATGCGTTACCTGGAGGTCCCGGTGCAGCTTCAGGCTGGACACGCCCTTGAGGCTGGACAGGTGCAGGTAGATGGCGATCACCCATTTCTGCAGGGGGACCTTGGAGTGGGACAGCACCGTTCCGGTGCGAACGCTGAATCGCTTTCGGCAGTCCCCGCACCAGTAGGGCATGGATTTGCGGTCGGGACATTCCGATATCATGCCGTAACAGCCGCAGTGGGGGCAGTGGATCTGCTTGCTCCACCGGGTTTCCTCGAACCAGCGTTCCGCGGCCGCGTCGTCGGGGAACCTGGCGAACAGCTCGATCAGGGACAGACCTTTCCGGTCGTTCCTTCCCGGCCCTTCCGGGACGAGCCCCCTGCCGGCTTTGGACCAGCGGCCCAGGAATCGTTTAAAAAGTTTCATGAGTTCCTTTCCTGAGTGAGATGGAAGAACGGGGTCCTTCCTCTATACGATCCCGAGCTCCTTCATGGACACGCTTTCGCCAGGAGGAGCGACGACGACATGATCGAGCACCTGAATCCCCATCAGGCCGCCGGCCTCGGCAAGACGGTGGGTGAGATCGATGTCTTCCTTGGAGGGCGCCGGATCCCCGGAGGGGTGATTGTGCGCCAGAATGATGCTGGTTGCTCCCTTGAGGATCGCTGCCTTGAACACCTCTCGGGGATGGACAAGGGAAGCGTTCTGACTGCCGATGGAGGTCGTCTCATGTGCGACTACGCGATTGCGCGTGTCGAGGTGGAGGACGATGAATACCTCCCTGTCGGCTGAGGCTATGTCGAGGGTATCCAGGTAGGCGAGCACCTCGTCGGGACTGGTGAGCGGCTCCGAGCATACGTCCTGCCAGATCTGCCGCACCTTGCGTTCTACGACTTCGAGTTTCATGGGGGTCCTTTCTGGTACTGTTCTGTCGGGGGGTGATGACTTCGTCCGTCTTCGCTCGGTGAACACCAACAAAAACCCCCTGCCGGCACGAAGCCGACAGGGGAAAAGGGGGAGGAGAGATGGACTGCAGGACTATTCTCCATCCGCCCTGGTCCAGCCCTGGTTGGGCTGGTAGCCCTGGGGGACCGTCTTGACACTTGCCAGCCTGAATTCCAGCTCCCGGACTTCGCCGCCATGGTCCTGGCGGTGCCGGGTGGCCTCCGGCAGCGTTTCGAAGCGGCTCACCTTGCCGTCTTTCACGACTGCCCATCGACGGATCACCCACCGGGGGAAATCCGCTTCCTCAACGGAACTGCTGCATCGACGTTCCGTGTCAGCCATCCGGCATTCCTTCCTGTGGGGTTATGTGATTCTTCAGGACCTCGGTCAGCTCCTTCGCAGACACCGTGTCCCGGTCCACCAGGGCGCGGAGAGCGGCATCCGTATGGATGTATAGCGGCTCCGCCTCCAGGTTGTTTTCCTTGATATGATCCCCTACCAACTCGATGATTTTCACCCAGGACAACGGAGTGTCTCCGACAATCGCTGCTAGGGCCGGGGAAGGCTGGTATAGTTCTGTCATCCTTTCTTCACCGCCATTTTCCTGATCTCCTCCAGGGCGATGTCCAGATACGGATCCATGATACCCTCCGATTCTCCGAACAACTCCAGCAGTGCGAAGGTGAGGCATATAGCCTGCACTGCCGACACCGGGAGGGCGATCCCTCCCATCTCGGGGTGCCGGAAGAAGATGGCAATACAGGCTGGATCTACGTCCGCCATCAGGTGAACCTTCTCGAAGGCCACGTCCTGATATACGGATTCGATTTTGTTTCTCGTTTTCTGGTTCATGGACTGGTTTCCTTTTCCGGAAAGGGGGATTTGCGTATTAGTGCGAGCTTGTGGAGAGCAATGGGGTGTCGGCCTGTCCTGTCACTCTCCATCAGCCCGTACCCACCCCTCGACCCTTTGGGATAGGGTCTTGACCTCGGACAGACGGAACACGAGCTCGCGAACTTCCCCTCCGTGCTTCTGGCGGTGTGCGGTTGCTTCGGGAAGGGTTTCAAACCGGTCAACCTTACCCTCCTTGACCACCGCATATCGGCGGATGACCCACCTGGGTAGATCCACTTCGTCGGACATGGTTTTCTCCTTTGTCGGTGGTTTACCAACAGTTCATTGAAGGGGTTCGTTCTGTTGATGGGGAGCATGGAGCCAGGCTGAAAAAGCTGATCCGGGAGGGTGCCGGGATGACGGGGCGGCTGCCCTGCGCCTGTCTGGTGAGGTTGAGAGAAGTGGCAGAGGGTACCGAAGGCCGGGCTGGACGAAATCGGCAAAATGCGGGAATGCTCTCTTTCCGGCTCAAGAGACTACGCTCGGGGGGCATAGCTCAATGGACGGACAGGAGACTCCGGCCCATTGCCTTCCAGCCTGCTCGATCCCCCCTGCCACAAACTATCCGTCATCATCGTCGGCTGATCTCTGTTCCTCATCGGGAGCTTCCTTCTCGCTGCAGGGGATGCAGATGTGCTCGCCGGGGGTGGGCCTGTAGAACAGGTGCCAGGGTCTGATTTCCTGGCCGCATACGCAGCAGACCGGCTTGAAAACCATTACTCCCTCGTGTCCCGGATTCTGCCCTCCTCGTCCACGAAGATCCGGAAGGGCGAAGCCACCGTTTTCCGGGAGGACTTGGTAAGGCCGTGCACGCACTCGATGCAGACATCGAACTTTCTCCCCTCGGCCATCATGCTGGCCGTTCCGACCTTGAGCTCCCCGCGCAAATCGTCTTCGGATACGACCCCGTTGCAGATATCACAGACGGTGGTTCCCATTTTCTTGCTCCTTTTTTGGTGGATTGAATGCCTTGTAGGACAGGATCAAGCCCCGCTCCTGATGGTGGATGATCGCTCCCATGAGCCGGAGATACCGTTCCGGCATCGTTCGCTTTCCCTTCTCCCACAGGCACACTTCGGCCTCACTGACTCCCAGGGCGAGGCCCAACTCCCATTGCTTCATTCCCAGGGCGTCTCTGGCTCTTTTCAGCTGATCTTGCGTCATTTCAATTCTCCAGTTGGGGGGTTGATTTGTCGGTGGACACCGACAGAAGGGCACAGAACGGGCCTGACCCGGCCTTGAAGCGGAAAGCCGGCAGCAGGTGTTGACAGGTTATTCGGGTTCCGGCAGGGTCGGGATGTGGGGAGGAATCCCGTTTGCAGAATTCAGCGATCCGGCTGTGGCAACTGCGTCTGCTTCACTTCATTGCAATGAGCATTAGACCAGGGGGAGCGAGCCCTTTGAGACGGCCCTGGCCGGCGGCATCCTCACTGACCTTCCCTGTTCCCTGAAGCCCAGGCGGAGTTCCTACCGGAGGAAAGCCCCTCGATTCGGTGGAACGACAACGGCGACGGATGGGTCTGTGAGTGATCGAAACAGGAAACGCCTTGGCGGCGGCGGTGGCGGAGGAGGAAACGGTGATTCGGTGGGATGCAGTCCTTCGGATCGAGGGAAGCGTGCAGTTCCCAGGTCCTGCGGGGAGGGGAGTAAACGTCTTGCTCTACTATGTTATACCAGATTTTTCCGAAAATCGCGCCTGTAGTTTCGAGGCCTCCGGCCCCCGCGTTATCCGCACCGACAACGGCGGCCCCTTCCCTTCCTCCCAGACCATGCGCTCTCTCAGCTGTCGTCGGTCATAATGGACTCGCCTCGGCATCGTTCCCGAGCGCATTCAGCCCCGCTGCCCCCGGGAATAGGCCGGACGCCTGCACTGCACGCTGAAACGGGACCCGACGAGTCCCCCCGCTGTCTCGACGTGGCCTGCGACCTTAGCTTTGCCAGTTCAATCAAAGACACCTGACCGCACGAAACAGTAAACGACTTACCGTCCTTCTGCGGGCACCGCAGCCGGGTGAAGGTCCGCCATGAAGAACGGACGCTCGCCCTGACCGTGACCCATTCCGATGCCTACGAAACGCGCCATCCTCTCTGAACTGACCGCGGACGAACTCCGCGCCAACGTTGACTATTACGAACTGGTCGTCTTCGACCGCCGCGTGAAAACGGAACTGGTCGACACGCTGGCCGCGTCGCGGAAGGCGCGGCTCGACGAGATCCTGCCGGACCTCTCACGGGATCGCCTGAAGAAGCTGTGCCGGACCTTCGGCCTCGACGATTCCGGCCGCGAGAAAGCGGATATCGCCGCCCGTCTCATCGGCAACGCCGCGCCACCGAAGAACGACGGCGGTGCCGCACCCACCGAGCCTGCACCCTCCCCCCTTTCCGACACCCCTGACCTTCTCCCGGAAGTCCTGAGCGTCGCCCAGCTCGAGCAGTACCTCTGGTCGGCCGCCGACATCCTGCGGGGATCGATCGACAGCAGCGACTACAAGACCTACATCTTCGGCCTGCTCTTCCTGAAGCGGCTGTCGGACCGGTTCGAGGAGGAGGCGGAGAAGCTGATCGAGGAGGGGGTGCCCGCCGACATCGCGTGGACCGACCCGGACGAGCACCAGTTCTTCGTGCCGGACCGGGCGCGGTGGGGCGCCATCCAGAGGACGGCCAACAACATCGGCGAGACCCTGAACAAGGCGTGCGCGGCCCTCGAGGAGCAGGACCCGGCGCTCGAAGGCGTCCTCGCCGGCATCGACTACAACGACGAGCGCCGGCTCGGCGACGCCCGCAACCGCGACACCGTGCTCGCCCGTCTCGTGCAGCACTTCTCGCAGGTCTCGCTCCGCAACGACCGCATGGCCGAGCCCGACCTTCTCGGCCGCGCCTACGAGTACCTGATCGAGCAGTTCGCCGACGACGCCGGCAAGAAGGGGGGCGAGTTCTACACGCCGCGGATGGTCGTCCGGCTCATCGTCGAGCTGCTGGCGCCGACCGAGCGCATGCGCATCTGCGACCCCACCGCCGGCTCCGGCGGCATGCTCATCGAGTGCGCCCACTTCATCGAGCGGCGCGGGGGCAACCCGCGCAACCTGACCCTCCACGGCCAGGAGAAGAACCTCGGCACCTGGGCAATCTGCAAGATGAACATGTTGCTCCACGGCCTGCCCGACGCCCGGATCGAGAAGGGGGACACCATCCGCGACCCGAAGCTGGTGGAGGAGGCGGAGCTGCTGCTCTACGACCGGGTGATCGCCAATCCGCCGTTCAGCCTCGACGAGTGGGGCCGCGACGTGGCCGAGAGCGACGGGTACGGACGCTTCCGGTTCGGCGTGCCGCCCAAAACCAAGGGAGACCTGGCCTTCGTCCAGCACATGGTGGCGGTGCTCAACGCGGAGGGCCGGCTCGGCGTGGTGATGCCGCACGGCGTGCTGTTCCGCGGCAGCGCCGAGGGGAAGATCCGCCAGGGCCTGCTGCAGGAGGACCTGTTCGAGGCGGTCATCGGCCTTGCCCCGAACCTCTTCTACGGCACCGGCATCCCCGCGTCGATCCTGGTGCTGAACCGGGACAAGCCGGCGGATCGGAAGGGCAAGGTGCTGTTCATCGATGCGTCAGCGGAGTTCGAGGAGGGGAGCAACCAGAACCGGCTGCGCGACCAGGACATCGAGCACATCTCCCAGACGTTTCATGCATACGCCGACGTGGAGAAGTACGCGCGGGTGGTGCCGCTTGAAGAGATCGAGCAGAACGACTGGAACCTCAACATCAGTCGCTACGTGGATACCTCCGACGAGGAGGAGCGGATCGACGTCGGGGAGGCGGTGCGGAAGTTGAGGGAGCTGGAGCGGGAGCGGGCGGCGGCCGAGGCGAAGATGAACCGGTACCTGACGGAGTTGGGTTATGAGTAACCTTGACTGGGAAACGGTTCGTCTAGGTGACGTTGCCACGGTCAACATGGGCCAGTCACCTCCGTCGAGCACCGTAAACGAAGACGGAGATGGACCTCCCTTTATCCAAGGAAATGCGGAGTTCGGTGCTCATACCCCGCAACCGGTAAAATACTGCAGTAAGCCGCAGAAGGAGGCTCAGCTAGGGGACATCCTCTTGAGTGTTCGAGCACCGGTTGGAGCTCTGAACTTGGCGGACACGCGGATTTGTATTGGAAGAGGGTTGTCCGCAATAACCGCGACCGGCGTCGAATCTACCTTCTTGTGGCATGCACTCCGGAGGATGGTGTCTGGCCTTGTCCGCGTTTCCCAGGGCAGCACATTCGCTGCAGTGAACAAGACTGATCTTTGTGGGTTGAAACTTCCGCTTCCCTCTCCGGCGGAGCAGCGGAAGATTGCCGCCATCCTCTCCTCGGTGGACGACGCTATCGAGAAGACCCAGGCGGTCATCGACCAAGTGCAGGTCGTCAAGCGGGGCCTGATGCAGGAGCTGCTCACGCGGGGCCTGCCGGGCCGGCACACGCGGTTCAAGCAGACGGAGATCGGAGAAATTCCAGAGGTGTGGGAGGTCAAGTTAGTTCAGGAGGTTTTTGAAGTTCTTGACCGCAGGAGAAAGCCCCTCAACAAGAGCCAGCGGGAGAGCATGAGAGGGCCGTATCCCTACTACGGTGCGAACGGTGTTGTTGACCACGTGTCGGATTGGATCTTTGATGAACCACTCATCCTGATGGCTGAGGACGGTGGTTACTTTGATGAGTACCGAACTCGACCCATCGCATATATGGTCGACGGGAAGTGTTGGGTGAACAACCATGCGCATGTCCTACGCACGAAGGACGGATTCAACAATTCATGGTTCTACTACTCCTTGGTGCACAGGGATGTTCGCCCATTCATCAACGCGGCGACACGATCGAAACTCAATCAGGCTGACCTCAATAGCATCCCGATCCCTGTGCCTTCCTTGTCAGAGCAAACCGAGATTTCCACGATCCTATCGTCTCTGGACGAAGTCCTCCAGAGGAAACAGGCGTATATCGATCAAGTGCAGGTCGCTAAGTCTGCCCTTATGTCCGTCCTCCTCACCGGCGAACTCCGTGTCGCCCCCGACATCAAGGCTGCATGACCCCCCAGACCTCCGGCTGGAATGAGCTCCACCTTGCGGAGGACCCCGCAGTCGAGCTGCTGCAATCCCTCGGCTACACCTACGTCCCGCCCGAAGACCTCGAACGCGAACGCGCCAGCTTCAAGGAGCCCATTCTCCCCGGCCGCCTCACCCGGGCCCTCGTGCGCCTGAACCCCTGGCTCTCCGGGCCCAACCTCACCAAGGCCGTCAGGGCGGTCACCCACGTCCAGGCCGCCAGCCTCGCCGAGGCCAACCAGACCCTCTACACCTCGCTCACCTACGGCATCGCCCTGGAGCAGGACCGCGGCGACGGACGCAAGAGCCACACGGTCCGGTTCCTCGACTTCGACAACCCGGAACGCAACGAGTGGATCGTCACCCGGCAGTACAGGGTCCACGGTTCGAAGAAGCACGTCATCCCGGACGTAGTCGCCTTCGTCAACGGCCTGCCGCTCGCGGTCATCGAGTGCAAGAGCCCGACCATCGGCGACGCATGGAAGGCAGAAGCCGTCAAGCAGCTCCACCGCTACCAAGAGGCCGATTCACGCTGGAAGGACCAGGGCGCGCCGAAGCTGTTCGAGGCGGCGCAGGTCCTCGTCGGCACCTGCGGGGAGCGCGCCGTCTACGGCACGGTCGGCACGCCGGAGCGGTTCTTTCTCGAATGGAAGGCGCCGTATCCCCTGGGCATTGAACAGCTCCGCGAGCAGCTCGGGCGCGCGCCAACGCCCCAGGACATCCTGCTTTACGGGCTCCTCGAACGGCGCAACCTCCTCGACATCGTCCGCAACTTCGTCGTCTTCGAGGTCGAAGACGGCCGCGCCGTCCGCAAGGTTACCCGCTACAAGCAGTTCATCGCCGTCAACGAGGCGATGCGGCGGATCAAGACGGTACCGCAACCGAGCGGGCGGGGCGGCATCGTCTGGCACACGCAGGGGTCGGGCAAGAGCCTGACCATGCTCTGGCTGGCGCTCAAGCTCCGCCGCGACGAGTCGCAGCAGCAGCCGGCCGTGGTCATCGTCACCGACCGCACCAAGCTCGACCGGCAGATCTCCGGCGTGTTCACCGCGTGCGGGTTCCCCAACCCGGAGCGGGCCGACAGCGTGCGCGGCCTGCGGCGGATCCTCGAACATCCGACCGGCCGGACGGTGATGACCACGATCCAGAAGTTCCAGGAGCTGACCGGCCCCGGTGGCGGCGCAAGGCGGGGGCAGGTCCACCCGACGCTGTCCGAGGCCGCCAACATCTTCGTCATGGTGGACGAGGCCCACCGCACCCAGTACCAGAGCCTCGCCGCCAACATGCGGAAGGCCCTGCCGAACGCTTGCTTCCTCGGCTTCACCGGCACCCCGATCGACAAGAAGGACCGGAGCACCCTGCGGACCTTCGGCTCCTACATCGACACCTATACCATAGAACAGGCGGTCCGGGACAAGGCGACGGTGCCGATCTTCTACGAGAGCCGGCTCGCGGACCTGCAGATCATCGGGCAGACCATCGACCAGGTCTTCGACCGCGTCTTCGCCGACCGCAGCGAAGAGGAGCGGGCCGCCATCAAGCGGCGCTTCGCCACCGAGCAGGAGATCGCCTGCGCCCCCCGCCGCATCGAGGCGGTCTGCCTGGACCTCCTCGAGCACTTCAACCAGTTCATCGCCCCGAACGGATTCAAGGCTCAGGTGGTGGCGACCAGCCGCCACGCCGCGGTCAGCTACAAGGAGACGCTGGACCTACTGAACGGTCCGGAGTCGGCCCTGATCATGTCGGCCGGTCACAACGACGAGGGGCGACTGGCGCGGTGGCACCTGCGAAAGAACGAACAGGATGCGGTCATCGACCGGTTCAAGGACCGCGACGACCCCTTGGCCATGCTGGTCGTGTGCGATATGCTGCTGACCGGGTTCGACGCGCCGGTCGAGCAGGTCATGTATCTCGACGCGCCACTCAAGGAGCACACCCTGCTGCAGGCCATCGCCCGGGTTAACCGCCCCGGGGAGGAGAAGACCTACGGCCTGGTCGTCGACTACTGGGGCGTGTCCGCCAAACTGCAGGAGGCGCTCGACATCTTCTCGACCACCGAGATCCAGGGGGCGCTCACCCCGAGCGTCGACGAGCTGCCCCGGCTGCAGAGCCGGCACGCCGCAGCGATGAGGTTCTTCCAGTCGGTGGCCGACACCAACGACCTCGACGCCTGCGTGCGGGTGCTGGAGCCGGAGGACGCGCGCGCCGAGTTCGACCTCGCTTTCCGCCGCTTCAGCCAGTCGATGGACATGCTGCTGCCCGATCAGCGCGCCCTCGCCTATCACGCCGACCTGCGCTGGCTGGGCAAGATCCGGGGCACCGCCCGCGCCCGTTACCGCGACGACCGCCTCGACCTGTCCGGCTGCGGAGAGAAGGTGCGGCAGCTCATCGCCGACGCAGTCGCGGCCGACGGCATCGAGATCCTGGTCAGGGAGGTCCAGCTCTTCTCGCCGGAGTTCGACGAGAAGGTCGAGGCCCTCAAGAGCGACGACGCCAAGGCCAGCGAGATGGAGCACGCCATCCGCCACGAAATCAACGTCCGCGTCGAGGAGAACCCCGCCTTCTACCAGTCGCTGCGCCAGCGCCTGGAGGAGATCATCGAGCAGAGACGTCGGGAACGCGTGGATGCCGCCGAGCAGTTGTCCCTTCTGAACGGACTGCGGGAACAGTTGAAGGGGGAGCAGGACAAGGCGCAGGAGGTCGGCCTCGACGGGCGCGGCTTCGCCATCTACGGGTTGCTGAAGGAAGGGCGACCGATCCAGGCCGGTGAGAAGACCGTCACGTACGAGGCCGCCAACCGCGAGCTGGCGTCCCTCATCGACGAGGCGGTCGCGCCGTTCACCGAGCTGGTCGACTGGCACCAGAAGGAGGACGTGCAGCGGGAGATGCGCAGCAAGATCAAGAGGCTGCTCCGCGCCGGCGGGATCAATCCGAAGGCGGTGGAATCGCTCGCCGTCGAAATCGTGGACCTGGCCAAGGTGCGGACCGAGCGATGACGGGAAGCCTGGAGACCTCGGCCATCACCTGGGGGGATACGAGGGTGACGTACGCTATTCGGCGCAGTGCCCGGCGGAAGAAGACCGTTGCGGTGACAGTGGATCCCGGGGGCGGGGTGTTGCTTCTCGCGCCCGAGAATTTCAGCACCGACCGGCTCGATGCGGTCGTCCAGCGGAAGGCAGGGTGGATCGTCCAGCGGCTTCGGGGGGTGGGGTCAAACGGAGTGCCGCTATCGCCGCGGGAGTTCGTCAGCGGGGAGAGCGTGATGTACCTGGGTCGGCACTACCGGCTGAAGGTTGATTCCGGCGGCACCGGAGAGGCGAAGCTGCGAGGCGGGTGGCTGCACGTGCCGGCGCCGGCGGGAGCGGAGCAGCGGGATCACGTGCGAGCGGCGCTGGTTTCGTGGCTGCGGGGTCACGCCGCAGAGCGGCTGCCGGAAAGGGTGGAGATGTGGTGCCCGAAGGCCGGCGTGGAAATGCCCCGGGTTGTGATCTCAGACCAAAAGAGGCGCTGGGGCAGCTGCGACCGCGGCGGCACCATCCGGCTGAACTGGCGCATCATCCAGGCCCCGATGCGTTTGGTGGACTATGTGGTGGTCCACGAGTTGGTGCACCTGTGCCACCGGGGCCACGGGCGGGAGTACTGGCAGGCCCTCGGGAGGCTCATGCCGGACTATGAACGCCGGCGGGAGCATCTGCGGCAGCGCGGGCTACACTTCGCATGGTAGGTAGAGCTTTCCGATAGAGCATCTACTACGCCTCCTGCTCAGCAATGCATCTCACCTCGTACGAACCTGCCCCCTTTCTGATCACAGAAGCCCAACGAGAAGAGACGCCCTTTCCCCAAGTTTCCTCCTCCTTTCCCTGCCCTGGTCTCCCCCCAACTTCCCCCAAACACAATTCTACCAGCCGCAAGAAACTATGACAGGCTTTCCAAGTACATCCACTACGCCGGTGCTTCCCTGCTCAAAGCAAGGCCCAATCTGGACTAAGGAGTCAACTCTCGCCACCGACTGTACATTCCATCAATTGGCACCATATATTGGCCGAATGAAGACGTCGATGGCTCGCTCACTCATCGACCGTTATACAGACCCTGGCGACCTCCTCGTTGACCCCTTCTGTGGGAGCGGGGTGGTAGCTCTCGAGGCAGCACTAGGCAATCGTCAAGTGATTGCAGGTGACTGGAATTCATATGCTGTGCTGCTTACCCGGGCAAAGTTGTTCGCTCCCCCTACCATAGAGAGTGCCAACCTCAGATTGCAGGAAGTGTGGGAAGGCTCTCGCCAACGTCTGATGTCCCAGGATCTGCGACGAATACCCAAATGGGTTCGCGCCTTCTTTCATCCAGAAACGCTCCGAAGCGCCCTTGCTTTCCGCGACGAGTGCGTCCAAAGGCACGACGACTTCCTCCTAGCCTGCTTACTCGGAATCCTACACCATCAGCGACCAGGATTCCTCTCTTACCCAAGTAGCCATCTTGTGCCATATCTCCGCACCAAAAACTTCCCAAGGGACGCTTTCCCCGAAATGTACGAACAACGAGACGTCCTTCACAGGCTGCAATCGAAGCTACGACGAACATACCGCCGCCCCCCGGCCCATCTCCTTCAGCGGAGGTGGGTAGTCGAGACAGACGCACGACTGTTCCCCCCCCTCCGCGAGATCACAACCGTAATCACTAGCCCCCCCTACATGAATGAGCTTCATTACGTAAGGGACAATCGCCTACGCCTATGGTTCCATGAACGTAGATTGCCACGCAATTACGACCCGCAGGCCCGCGACCGTGAACGATCGTTCAGCGCACTCCTTACCAAGGTGTGCACCCGAATTGGGCCTAAGGTGCTCCCCGGTGGCCGAATAGTCCTAGTGCTAGGCGACTCAACTCGCGGACGTCGCCGACCGAGTTGCACGGCGACTCTCGCTCACACCGTATTTGACACTGAGCCTATGCTTAAGGAATTTCATCTGGAACACGTCTACGAGGACAAGATTCCCGACATCCGCCGCTCCAGACGCAAATGCAAGGGCACCAAGAACGAAACTGTCCTGGTATTCAGGAAGCCCTAAGCCCTGCCCAAGCCCTTCCCCCACTCCAGGCCCGGAGAAACTTCAAGCAACCATGCAAAGAAGGCAGTCCGACGAATGGCGACGCAGCCTATCGGGCCACCTAGTCAATGGGTACAAGCTTCTGGAATTTATCGGAGCCGGCAAGATTGGCTATGTGTACCGCGCAGAACAGACCGAATTCCCCGGCCCCCCATGGGCAATCAAACTGATTTTTGACGAATTGAGAAACGGCTGGCAGGTCGAATTGAACAAGGTCATGCTGCTGAACCTCGTTCCCCATGTGGTTCACTTTCACGGACTAGGCCCTGAACAGATAACCCACCAGGGAGAGACACATCTTTGTCAGTATACCGTATGGGATTACATACCACCTGGGGAAAACTTGAACGCCCACCTCCAGCGCGTGGAGCAAGTCAGCACAAGCTTCCTCGTCTCAGTGATTGAGCGCATTTTGCACGTGCTAAACTCCTGCCAGGAGAGGGGTGTTGCTCGCCATGGAGACTTGCATCCCGGCAACATCCTCATCGGGGACGCCTCCGCTACCATGCTGGACGACTCCCTACAGAGGCGGGCTCCAGTATTTGTATCCGACTTCGGATACGGAGCAACAGGTGCGGCCGTGTTGCCCAAGGATGATTACGAGGGATTAGCGATCATCATCAACAAGATCCTTGAGCATATTGACTACTCAAAGACCACTGCTACGGACCGAAAGATTCTGCTAAGAATTCGCCAAGACTTGGGAAAACTCTTGAGAGATCTAGGATCAGAGCGTAGGGGCCCCCGGGAACTCCTTCAGGCGCTTCTCGAAATGAAGCGACAGGCGAAAGCGCACGATCTATCGGCGCTCCAAACTGCGGCCCCTGGTCACACATCCACTGAAGAGGGGTCTGTGGGGCAATTCCAAGTGAGTGAAATGATCGGTGAGCGGTGGAACTGGTGGGAACGCCTATTTGTCCCTACCGTGCCCGCCCGTTCCAAGATCTTGGCCCTCGACATTCCGACTGTTGTGACCGGACCACGAGGCTGTGGTAAGACCATGCTGTTTAGACGGCTGAGCGAACGGCTTGTGGTGGAGTGCGGGGAGGTTACCGCTCTCCCGATGCGGAACCAATTCGTAGCGTTGTACGTCAATGCCAACGATCTAGCTGACGTGTTTTCACGCTATCCATCGAGACCTACGAAGGATGATGAAAAGCGGTTGGTCTGTTACGCCAACCTATGTGTCTTGGCCGATCTGCTTGGCGTCCAATCAGCGCGGACGGGCCGGCTCCAGGAACCGGTGACAGACGAGTTCCTTGCGATGGTCGAGGGATGGGTAGTGCCGCCAGACGAGGTCCACTTGATCGACGGGGAGGACCGATTGGAGCGGTATCGAACAATTGTTGAGCACATCAAGTGGACATTTCTTGATGACGCCTTTACGCCTTTCCCTGCCTTTGCGGACATGGCCCAGTTTGGATGGCTGACCAGGTTTGTCACCGCTGTTAGGTCATGTTCTCCTTGGTTCGGAGACAGGTCAGTGCTCTTGTTTGTCGATGACTTCTCCACTCCCCGAGTCTCCCATTCTATGCAGCGAGTTCTGAACCGGCTGTTTCTCCAACGGTCTCCAAACTTCCTCTCCAAGATCGCGACCGAAGCCTTTTGTACGTTTGTCTCTGAAGACTCCAGCGGTAAAAAGCTGCAGGACGGAGACGATTACCAATTGGTCGACATGGGTGAGGAAGCTCTGTTTCTTTCGGATGAGGAGCGCCTATCCTTCCTCGAGGAGGTGTTTTCCCGAAGGCTGGCCTTTGATCCGCGTGTTCCCGATCAAGACGCCACCCTCGGAGCCGTCCTCGGCAAGACGCCCTTCTCCAAGACTGAATTCGCACGTCGGTTGAGGACAAGGGTCCCTATTGTGTCTAACCCGGTGCCCATTGATGGCAGTTCCCAACGTCGGGGCCCCTCGCGAGCACGTGTTACCTACACCGGCGCCAGTGTATTCGCGGATCTTTGGTCCGGGGATACTCGGACCTTGATCCAACTGATGACGGACATTGTTGATGACGCGCCCAAGACGAACAACGAGCAGACCTCCCAGGTTGACCTACCTGTCCCGGACGAGACTCAGGATCGAATCTTCCGTAATCGTGGAGGCCAGTGGCTTGACTCCCAAACTCGCAACGAACCGACCAATCCGAACCGCGTTGAGCACACATTAGCAGCTCTCCAGCAGGACAAGGCCGATTTCCAGCTGGCCGGTGCCTACGGCGAGCATCTCAAAGCTGTTGTCGAGGCCTTCGTCGCGGCGGCCAGAGAACTATTGCTCGGGCCCACATACCAAATCTCCGAGGGCTCCTTGGACAGAGAGGTGCCCCGGATGGCGTTTCGAATGGAAATCGTCGATGACTTTCGCATTAGTGGACTTGCACAAGAGGTATATGTGGACTTGGTGAGGTACGGCCTTTTTATGCGCGACAGTAGGGGGAAGAGTGTCCGTGGAGCCTTCGTCCCCCGCCTGTATTTGCGGCGGCTCTTGCTCCCCTTTTGTTCGCTTGCTTTGTCCAAGCGTGACAGCGTTCAACTGAAGTGTGACGACTTCATCAAACTGTTGTTGGAGCCGGACCGATTCAAAGATGCCATCTTCAGTAGGCGTTCGGACTCTAGTACTCCCGAAAGCCAGTTGGTGATGCCCTTCCTGCAGGCGAGTGAGCATGATGCCGCATACGATGACCTGCAAGAAGGGGCTGACGGAGAGGGATTATAGAGCATTGAAGGAGGTGGTGTGTCCGTGAGAATTACCAGATGAGAGAGCGCGATGAACAGAATTGCTGATTTGTTGCCCCCCCTTCAGGCATGCAAGAGCGTTGAGTGCTTTGATGGGGATGTTCTGGTTCATGCCCCCGGATTCGAGGATCGAGCGCTGGCAATTCCTGAGATGTTCGGGGACAGCGCAAGGAACGCGAAGGGGATTCTGTTAGACTACGTTCCGAAGGACCCTAGAAACCGACTGGTGGAGGTGCGAGGCCGACTTGCCGCACGGGGCGTTGCCATTACAGACAGTGATGTCCTTCAGTACAACCGTTTCGAACCAGGAGATTTCGAGACGCGTCTGCATGCCAAGTTGCAGGGAAGCCGGGCCCGGAGGGTGATTCTTGACGTGTCAACTATGTCCAAGCTAGCGATTATCCTTGTCTTGAACGTTTGTTGCAGATTGCAGGTTGAGGTATTTATCGTGTACGCTGAGGCTGAGGCGTATGGGCCCAACCAAGAGGAGTTCGAGGACGCGAAGAGGAGGGGGAGGCTTCATCAGCCTAGCGTTTCGGTTTTTACCGGGGTCCATGGTGTGGTGCGAGTTGATTCTCTGTCCAGTGTCGCAATGCAGGGGCAGCCGACCGCGGCGATCGTGTTCATGTCGTTCAATGATGCCCTCACCCAGGTTCTCCTGAATACGGTCTACCCAAGCCGGCTTCTTCTGATCAACAGTCGACCTCCCTACCATAGGTGGCGTGAGGAGGCTACCGCCTGGATTCATGACCAAGTTCGACGAGAGTGGGAGGGTGATAATCCAGTAGTTTCGGGCACACACAATGCCGTACTACCAAAGCGTGTTGTCTCCACGTTGGACTATCGGGAGACGGTGGAAGTTGTCTCCCGCTTGTACTGGGATTTGTCTGTTAACCACCGAATCTTGTTGGCCCCCGCCGGCAGTAAATTGCAGGCTATCGGCTGCTACTTCGCGAAGGCATTGTACCCTGACATACAGGTTGAGTATCCTTCTCCCAAGGGCTTCAAGCCACCCTACAGCTCCGGGACAGGGGATCGGTGGGCTCTCGATCTGGGGCAACTTTCGGCGACCGTAGCTACCATTTCAAACGCAGAACGTCGCAATAACCTACAAGTCAGAATTGTTGATTCGTCCTAGAAGTCCGGGGGGAGCCATTTTGCAGTTCTATCCCCGTGATGCTATAGGCCATGGGTAGGTGGTACTAGTGTATAGTCTCAGAAATTACTAGCATAATACCCGCGTCGTAGGTATCCTTCTCCAAGGACCTTTTCCAAAGGAGAGACACGATGCGATCCGGACGCCCGTTGGCTCCGTTCGAATTGAGTGAATCGACTCGAAAGCAATTGCAATCTCTAGCCAGCTCACGCTCTACGCCCCACGGTCTCGTCCGTCGTGCAGAGATTGTTCTGCTGGCCGCCGACGGGTGGCCCAACCAAGCCATTGCCCGCAGGTTGTCCACCTCGCCGGCGACCGTTGGAAAGTGGCGCAAGCGCTTTGTGGAGCAAGGTCTCATGGGCCTGTATGACGGCTGCGTCCGGGGACGCCCCGCTCCATTGATGACGAGCAGGTGGCGGCGGTCGTATACAAGACGCTCAACGAGAAGCCCGAACACCAGACCCAGTGGACGGTGCGCTCCATGGCGGCCGCGTCGGGGATGTCCAAGGACACGGTGCATCGCATCTGGCGCACCTTCGGCTTACAGCCCCATCGGCAGAAGACCTTCAAACTGTCCACCGATCCGTTCTTCGTGGAGAAAGTGCGCGACATCGTCGGTCTGTATCTGAACCCTCCCGAGCACGCCCTGGTGTTGTGCGTAGACGAGAAGAGCCAGATCCAGGCCCTGGAGCGCAGCCAGCCGTTGCTGCCTTTGGGTCTGGGCTATGTGGAAGGGGTAACCCACGACTACAAGCGCCATGGCACGACCACCCTGTTTGCGGCGCTCGACATCGAGAGCGGAGAGGTCATGGCGCAGTGCAAGCCCCGCCATCGGCATCAGGAATTTCTCCAGTTTCTGCGCCACATCGAGGACCAGGTGCCGGCGGATCTGGACCTTCATCTGGTAGTCGATAACTACGCTACCCACAAACACGCCAAAGTAAAGCAGTGGCTGGCTCGACACCCCCGCTTCCACCTCCATTTCACCCCGACCTATGCGTGCTGGCTAAACCAGGTGGAGATCTGGTTCGGCATCCTCACGCGGCGGGCGATTCCACGCGGCTCCTTCAGGAAGGTGAAGGAATGGATCCGTCGCATTGAGCACTTCACAGACCATTGGAACCAAAAGGCCCACCCCTTCGTATGGACGGCCACGGCTGATTCCATCCTCGCTAAGATCAAGAGATTTGTGAACGAATTAATGCGACGGGACACTAGCAGGTACATCATGCCTTCGGCAGGTCAAGTAGCGATAGGACTCAGAAAGATCTAAATGGAACGCAAATTGATTTCTCCCGCAGCTATCAATGCGCTGAAACACGCTCTAACGCATGTATACTGGTATAAGTCTGATCTCCGGAGTTTTCTCCTAAATGCTATCAGCAATCCCGCTATACTCTCCAGCCTGAATTGGGAAGACTATAAACGAAATATCGTCACGACGCTTGTCGAGTTCCTAGCACGAGATCAAGACAAGCATCAGGGCGACTTACTTCGGCTCATTTCCGAAGTCACGCGAATAAGAGATTTCACTCACCTGCGACAACTTGAGGACGGAGCAGTCAAAGAGAGCCGAGCGAAGGAGGCTGTCGAAGCACTAGCCAAACTGTCGGAAGCCCACCATGCGCTTGTAGATGAGCAGGAACGGATCGAAGAAAGGCGAAGGAGAAGCCTAGAAAAACGGCTCAGGAATGAAGGCGTAAGCAAACGACTGGGAGAGTTGCGACAGGAGTACTACAAACTGCTTAGCCAAACTCCTACCGAACGTGGTTACGCCCTCGAACGTCTAATGCTCGGACTGTTTGATCTCTTCGACTTGGATCCGAAAGCTGCGTTCAGAATCATAGGTGAGCAACTCGACGGGGCATTCTCTTTCGAGGGAGTGGATTTCCTATTCGAAGCCAAGTGGCGTGACGAGCAGTCAGGGTCCCCTGACCTCAGCGTATTTAGCGAGAAGCTTCGCGCGAAACTGGAAAACACACTCGGTCTATTCCTATCGATAAACGGTTTCTCAGAAGACGCAGTAAGAAAGCACTCCAGCGGGAGGCGCCTCATGGTTCTTATGGATGGTAGTGATCTAATGGCGGTACTGGAGGGTCGCATAGAGCTTGTGGAGCTCCTGCTCAGGAAGAGGAGACACGCTTCGCAGACAGGGGATATCTATCTTCGCCTTCACGATATTCTCGGATAGTGGCCCCTTCCGGTTCGACAGAATGCGTCTCTGAGCAGCGAGGCAGAGGATCCTTCCTTTTTCCCCCCACTTTCGTCGCCTTAGGCAAGCGCGCTCAGCAGCCCCTCCCATGGACTTCTACGAGGCCGCCGCAGACCTCTACGACCGCACCTTCGGGTGGGCCGGGCAGGAGGGTGTGCGCGGCGACGTGGCCTTCTACGTGGAGGAGGCCGGGCAGACCCGGTCGCCGGTCCTGGAGGTGGGCTGAGGCACGGGGCGAGTCCTGATACCGATTTCCCATGCCGGGGTGCCGGTGGTGGGCCTTGACAGCTCGCCGGCAATGCCCTCCGCGGCCCGGAAGAAGGTCGCCCGGCTCCGGGAAGCGACGCGGCAGCCATCGAGCTGGTCGAGGGGACATGCGCTCCGACCTGAGTTCCGAACCTCGTCATCATCCCCCTTCCGGTCGTTCCTGCACCTTCTAACCCCGGCCGACCAGCGCCAGGCCCTGGGCCGCATTCGCGAACATTTGCCTACGAGGGCCGCCTCGTGTTCAACATATTCGACCCGCGGCTGGACATGATCGCCTCCCATCTCGGACACCGCCGCAACCCCCTGGAGAGGACAGCGAGTTCATCCATCCGGAGACGAAAAGAACCGTCAGGGTGCTCCTCTTTTGAATGCTCCCGGGGGACGCACTTGTCATCAAAGAACAGGCCATCAGGTCGATCCTTGCAGAACTTTGCCCAGCTTGCGGATTTTCGGGGCAGACCTCGCAGTGCCCATGCCCTATTGGTGCGGCTTCTGTGGCCCCCCGAACGGATTTAGTTCCAGCCGGGAAACCGGGAAATGCTCCGATGGAGCCTGCCGGTCTTGGGCCTCAGAAAAGACCATGCCAGGGAGCACTCACGGCCATGCCGGTTCGTCAGCTTCCGGGCTACCCTCCCATCGCAATTCCGTAGCCAGCGCCTCGACGCGCCGTTCCTGAAATCTCCCGGATTCCCCGGCGATGGCCGCTTCAGAATTTGCCCCTCCGCGTCCTCTCGATTATCCGCAGACCCGTGTTTTTCCGCCTCGGGATCGCAGCGCGACTTTCGGTTTTCGCCAGCTGCCGGGGACCGCCGCACCCCGGCTTCAGTCCCCTTGAATCGAGCCTTCCTGCACCTCCCCGCCGACCTCTTCCCTCCCCCTGTCCTGCCGCCCCATCCTCCGCCTTCAGAAACTAAAGTTCTCCGCCGTTATTACGAGCTCTTTCGAAAAAACTCGGGAGTCGATTTGCTTTTTTAATTTTTCCGGAATACACTAGAGGCACATGCAACGGGAAGCCGGCAGGATTCACTGCCGCTCCCCAGTCCCATCTGTCGGTGACATTCCGGCAGAGTCACCATCCCACTGAAACCGAAAGGACAGCCATGGGAGCGTGAATCACACTTTTTGGTAAGGGCCGCAGGTCTCCAGTACGGTATTCCACGGCCCGAAGGCAATCGGAATGGATAATGACAATGGTATCTGGTTATCGGTAAACTTTTCAGGCAATACGACGGCAGAAGAATGGTTCGAACAGCTCATATTGGGAAAGACCTCAGACGGCCTGGCCGAATCCATACGCTGTCCGCGCTGCGGCCGCTCCGGCGGGGTCTCGGAATGTCCCGGCCGCAAACCCATGCCCTACTGGTGCGGCGGCTGCCGCAAGCGCTTCAGCGTGCGCACCGGAACGGTCATGTCGCACTCCAAGATCCCCTTGGAGAAATGGGCAACCGCCGTCTACCTGCACCTGTCCCACCCGAAGGGAATCAGCGCCAGGCAGCTGAGCCGCGACCTGAATCTGGCGTATCCGTCGGCCTCGTTCCTGCTGCACCGCATCCGGGAAGCCTGGCCGGATCCCGAACCGCTGCGCAGCAGGGTAGCCGAGATAGATCAAGCCTGGTTCGCCGGAGACGATAAAAACAGGCACGCCGACAAGAAGTTTCACTGGAAATGGAGGTATGGCAGTACCCCGGTGAGCGGAATGTGGTGCCGGGAAACCGGCGACGTGGCCGCCAAGGTGGTTCCTGATGAGACACGCGAGACCGTGTTCCCCTTCGCCGAGGAAAACGTACGCCCGGAGGGCACCCTTTTCAGCGACAATGCCCCGGTCTTTCGCGATAATTTCGGATGGCGGGGAAGACACGAAACCGTCAACCACAAGGATGAATACGTCCGAGGGGATGTTCACACCAACGGCATGGAATCGTTCTGGGCCAAGGCGAAGCGAACGATATACGGGACCCACCACCACGTGTCTCCCAAGTATCTGCCCCGATACCTCAAGGAGATCACAGGCAGGCACAACATCCGCAACCTGGACCCCGACGAGCAGATGAGGTACCTGACCGCGCGGATGATGCGGAAGCGGCTGACCTACCGGGATCTGCTGGCGACGGAGGTTCCTCCGACTCCCTACACTCATCACCGGTCGAAGGAAAGGGCGAAGCTGTTCGAATAGTCAGCAAGGCGACATCCCGCTGCCGGTGCCTGCCGTCTTGCGCATTGCCGGCGGAACGGGAATCGATTCTCATCTGGTGGAGGGAAGCGGCGAATCATGCCAAATGGTCGGCAAGGCGACATCCCTGCCGGCTGCCTCCCCTGTTGCGCCTGAAGCTCAGCCTGAATCCCGAGAATCCTCCGTCACCTGCTTGCCATCTTGTCGACCAAACGGGATGACTTCCTCCTCACCTCGGCGACGACGGATTTGCAGACTCAGGGGAGTTCGGGCATCCCCCTCCTCGATCAGAGTGGTGGCCACCTCCGATCCACGGTGCCGACTTCCCGGGGGGACGTGCGTACGAGTCCGGATGCAGACTGCCTGACTATGAGAACGCCATGATATGCGGTTGCGAGTCGCCGACTCAGATCAGGCAGGAGTCCCGGTTCCCTCCTCGATCAGATCCCGGCCTTTCGATCCAGGAATGAGATCCAGCCGGCCTTGCCATCTTATCGACCAAACCGAATGATGCCCTCCTCACCTCGACGACGACGGCTTTGCGAAACTCAGGGGGAATCCGCGCATCCCTCCACGATCAGGGCGGTGGCCTTCCGATTCAGGGTGCCAATCTGGCAGGCTTCTGGATCAGCACGGAATCATCCCGGAATGGTCAGCCTGCCGACATCCCCCATCTCCCGGTTAAAGCAGGGGGACAGGGGGATGTCCGGTTCTCTGCATTTTCTCTATTATATTATACCAGATTTTCTTTAAATTCGCGGATGAGATCACTAAAATTACCTTGCGCAGTTATCTAGATAATTCCCCCTCGTTCCACCAGCGGCCGTTCCGCCCCATTGCCCGGCACCAGTGAAAGCCGTAGGCCTCGCAGGCAAGGCTGTACGGATCGCCGCTCGTCAGGCGGTCGCCGGAGTGGTGGGACAGGCCCCAGCTGTCGATCACCGGGCTCACCGTCTCGTTGTGAGGCATCGGATAGGAGCCCCCGTGCGAGCGCTGCTCGTGGCGGCCGTCGAGTCGGTCGACGAGGTCGGCCATCCAGCCGAGATGGTCCGCCATGTTCTCGAAGTGGAACTGCCGGTACAGGAGCATCTCGACGATGGCGGCGTTGCTGCGCGGCGGCTGCACGTCCTCCCAGGAGCGGTAGCGGCGCAGCAGTTTCGCGTTCAGCTCGTCGAGGGTGAAACGCCGGTACAGCCAGTCCTTGTACCTGGCGATGGTGTAGTCGTTGTAGGGTGGGTACGGCTCGGACGCGGTCCAGGCGGCGGCGTAGCTGATCCCGTCCCAGGTGCCCCAGATCCCCATCGCCTCGTGGTCCCTGTAACGGGGCACCAGCTGGCGCAGGTAGCGCTCGACGTACACCCGCCACATCGGGTGGTCGAAGTTGTGGGTCATGCTGCCATGGGGGGAAAAGTCCCCGGCCAGGTCCTGCTGCACGCTGCCGTCCCGCCAGACGGCGCGCATGTCGGGGTGCTCGCGCAGCATCCAGGCCGGAGCGGCCATATGGGTTCCAAGCGGGGTGTCGAGCCACACCTTGAGCCGGTGTTTCGCCGCGGTGTCGAACAGCAGGTCGAGGTCGTCGAACTCGTAGCGGTTTGGCAGGGTCTCGACCCAGTTCCAGCTGTACCAGACGCGCACGATGCTCATGCCGGCGGCGCTGATGCGGCGGAAATCGCCGTCCCAGAACTCCGGCGCCGGCGTCGGCGGCCGGTAGTACTCGGTGCCGACGGGAAACGGTTTGTCGAATACCGCCCCGCAGTCCTTGTTCCTGCTGCGCAGCTGCATCCAGGTGTTTTCCGCGGTCACGGCCTGACTCCTGCCAAGTGCCCCGGCGCAGAAATATCTCGACATTGGGACGCCGATCCATCCCGGCTCACGGCGTTGCCTTCGCTCGCCGTACACCCTCGGTACGACTCGCTCAGGCGCCTTGTGAGCCGGGCGCCTCGGCATCCCAATTTTGTCAATCTATCTCTGCGACGGGGCACTAGTCCCCCGGCCCCGTTGCCAGCAGGCCGCCGTCGACGGCCAGCGATACCCCGGTAATGCAGCCCGCGGCAGGCGAGCAGAGAAAGGCGACCGCCCGGCCGATGTCCTCCGGGGTGCCGCGGCGCCGCAGGGGCACTGAAGAGAACAGGCTCTCACCGATGCTCCCCCTTTCCGGAGGCGGCGTCCCAATCACGTGGTCGGTGTTCATGTGGCCGGGCATGACGGCGTTGCAGCGGATGCCGTGCACGCCGAGGTCGACGGCCATGCTCTCGGTAAGGCGAAGGACTCCAGCCTTGGCGGCGCCGTAAGCGGTGTCTCCCCTCCAGGCGCGCTCCGCGTGAACGGAGGAGGTGCTGACGATGCAGCCCCCCTCCCCCTGATCGACCATGGCCCGGGCGGCCTGCTGGCTGCACAGGAAGAACCCCTTCAGGCCGACATCGAGATTGGCGTCCCAGTTCTCCTCGGTGAGCTCGAGAAACTGCTGTCCGGTGCCGCCGTAGGGGTTGTTCACGAGGATGTCGATGCGGCCGAAGCGCGCGAGGAACCCGGTGAACATGCTCTCGACCTGGGCGCTGTCGGAGATGTCGGCGGCAAAGAACGCCGCCTCGCGGCCGCGCTCTCCGATCAGGCGCAGGGTCTCCCCGGCGTCGGCGTCTTCTACGAGGTCGTTGATGCCGACATCGCAGCCGGCCTCCGCCAGCGACAGGGCGATCCCCCTGCCGATGCGGCGCTTGCCTCCGGTCACCAGTGCTTTCTTCCCTTCCAGGGAGTGTGGATCGGGCATCGTATGCTCCTTCGGTTTTGGTGGGGCGGATCGCTATTTCGCTATCTTCAGGTGGCCTGCGGACAAACGCAGGCCTGCGAATTGAAAAAAGTCACGTAAACCCCGGAGCCGACATGCAGACCACCGCTCAACATATCGACTTCTTCAAGGAAGAAGGGTACGTCATCGTCGAAGGAGGACTCACAGACGCCGATCTCGAGCCCCTGATTCAGGACCACGACGCCATCGTCGACGAGATCGCCCGCGGTCTCCACGACCGCGGCGAGATCGACGACCTCCACGAGGACGAGCCCTTCGAAACCCGCCTCGCCAGGCTGGCCGACGACTGCGACCAGGTCAACGGCTGCCCCGATATCGGCGTAACGCGCCGCCGCGCCACCTTCGAGTTCCTGCGAAACGACAACCTCGTCGATCTCATCGAGCCCTTCATCGGTCCGGAAATCAGCTGCAACGCGGTGTCCCACGTGCGCCCGAAGATGCCCTCGACCGACGTCGTCTTCCACCAGGACGCCGTATTCACCACCCGGGAAGCGGCGGGCATCCTGCAGGTGACGGTCTGGGTGCCGCTGGTCGACGCCACCGAGGAGAACGGCTGCCTGCAGGTCCTGCCGCGGGTGCACCGCAACCGCGTGGTCTACTGGACCTACAACCGCGACCTCCCCGACGTCGAAAAGGTGACGCTGCCGATGAAAAAGGGAGACGTGCTGTTCGTGCACAAGCTGACCCCGCACGGCTCCGGCCCCAACAACACCGACGCGGTGCGCTGGAGCATGGACCTGCGTTACCAGAAGACGGGGGAGCCGTCACCGCGGCCGGAGTGGCCCAGCAGCGTGGTTCGCAGCCGCAGCGACCCGGCATTGGAGACCCGCTACGAGGACTGGCGCGACCAGTGGGCGGCGGCAATCGAAAGGACTCCGAAGCAGATCCATTACGAACGGCCTTCCGAGCCCCTGCCATTTACCGGCGAGATGTATTTCGCCTGACCGTAGAGAAGCCGGCAGGAGGCAGCCCCCCGGGGGCATGTCTGAAGGCTGCCCCCCTGTCCGGCGCCCTTCCAAGCCCCAAGCCCCCACCCCTCACCTCCCCGAGTTGACGAGGTTCCTTGCCGAATCCGGGTTCTGTCGACATCCGCCCGAGATTGTTGCGGCGTTCGCCGGTTTCCGGTTACAGGCCGCAACGCACTGCTGAGTCCTTCCGGATCCCCCGGCTTTGAAAAAGTCCACCCTCGTCATCCTGGTCAGTGCGGTCATCGTCGCCATCTCCATGGGGGCAAGGCAGTCGTTCGGACTGTTCCTGCAGCCGGTGACGGAGGCGCTGTCGACCGGCCGGGAGACCTTCAGCCTGGCCATGGCCCTACAGAACCTCCTGTTCGGGCTGCCGCTCGCGGGCATGCTCGCCGACCGCGTGGGGCCGCGCCGGGTGGTGGCCGCCGGCGCCTTCCTGTACGCGGCCGGCTTCGTCCTGCTCGCCCTTGCTGCCGCTCCCTGGCTGACCTTCCTCTCTCTGGGAGCCCTGATCGGGTTCGCTCTCAGCGCCACCTCCTACGTCGTCCTTCTCGGCGCCGTCGCCCGGGTGGTACCCGCCGAAAAAAGGGCGACTTCCTTCGGCATCGTAACCGCTGCCGGTTCGTTCGGCACCTTCGCCGTCGTCCCGCTGATCCAGTGGCTGATCGACACGGTATCCTGGCAGGCTACCCTCCTGTACGCCGCGGCGGTCGTGGCCGCCATCGGCCTGTTCGCAACCGGATTCCCTCCGGCGCCGAGGCAAGGAGAAGGGGGCCAAACCTCCGACATCGAGGAAGGCTTCTCCCGCATGCTCTCCCGGGCGGGCCGGCATTCCGGCTACCTCCTGCTCAACGCCGGCTTCTTCGTGTGCGGTTTTCACGTCGCTTTCATAGCCACCCATCTGCCGGCCTACCTCGGGGATCACGGGCTCCCCGAGATGGCCGCGGCGGCCGCCCTCGCCCTGATCGGGCTGTTCAACATGGGGGGATCTTATCTCTTCGGCCGGCTCGGCGACCGCTACCGCAAGAAATACCTCCTCAGCTTCCTCTACTTCGCCCGGGCCCTGGTCATCAGCGGCTTTCTGGTGGTGCCCGTCACCACCGCGACAGCCCTGGTCTTCGCCTGCGCCATCGGGTTCCTCTGGTTGGCGACAGTGCCGCTGACCAGCGGTACCGTCGCCCAGATATTCGGTCCCGCCAGGCTCTCCTCGCTCTACGGGATCGTCTTTTTCAGCCACCAGGTCGGCGCCTTCCTCGGGGTCTGGCTCGGCGGCCGCATCTACGACGCCACCGGTTCCTACGACGCTGTCTGGGTGGGCGCCATCGCGCTCGGAGTCGTGGCCGCAATCGTCCACCTGCCGATCCGGGACCGCGCCCCCGGCAGCCTTCCGGCTGCCCCCGCATCGGCCTGACGGCCCTGACCGGGAGTGCTTATCATTTAGGGAACAGGAGACGGACCGCTGGATCCCAACCAGTTGGGGGATGGAGAAGGAGATGCCGGAGCGCAGACAGAAGGTGATGATTCTCTACTTGTCCTACTCGGCGCTCGACAGCCCGGTCAAGGGATGGACTTTTTACGACGGTACGGGCAAGGGACACCACACCACCGGCGACAGCACCGAACCCCCGTACGAGACCGGACTCGACGCCCTGCTCGACGGGTGGAGGGTGATCCAGTTCCCGCAGCTCATCCCCCCCTACCCCGGCACCGAGTACACCACGTCGTTTCAAAAGAACGAGTTCATTTTCGAGAAACTGGAGGAGATCGACTGATGGCCGGCAAACAGTACCTGCTCAACTCGAAACAGATGGCCGAATTCGCGGCCCGCGGGGTGCTTCAGTTCGACGAAATCGTACCGGACGAGATCAACCGGGCGGTGATCGCCGAGATCGACGGGGGCGGCATTGCCAGCCAGCCCGCCGGCACGCCGTTGTCGAATTGCTACCCCGACCCTTCTCCGGTCGGGAAGATGCTGAGGATGCCGGAAATACACGGAATCATCCAGAGCCTGGTCGGGGCCGATCCCCTGTTCGACCATCAGGCCGTTCACGTCCGCCAACCGAACGAAGGCCATGCCCAGGGACTGCACGGCGACTCCATCATCGACATGCGCATGCACTTCGACATCCAGCTGATGTACTTCCCGCACGACGTGCCGCTGGAAATGGGGGGAACCATGCTGCTGCCGGGAAGCCACTTCCGCCGCGTCAACGAGCTCGACGTCGGCCGCTACCAGAACTTCCTCGGGCAGCTGCCGATGGTGTGCGGGGCCGGCACCCTCGCGGTCGTCCACCACGGCATCTGGCACTGCGGGCGCCAGAACAGGACCGAACGGGTCCGCTACATGTTCAAGATCCGCCTGAACCCCGCGGTGAGGCAGCTGCGGCTGTGGAACACCGACGACCTTGACGAAGGGGGGGCGCCGGAGATCATCTACGGCGGCTCGAGCCACGAGGAAGACAGCATCCCGACGATCCTCAACCGGCAGGAACCCTGGTTCGAGGCGGCCGACGGGCGCCTCGAGATCGTCAACAGGATCAAGCTGTGGAGGTTTCTGACGGGCGACGGGAACTTCGACGCCCACTACTGGCTGACGAGGCTGGAGAACATGCCGGAGAACCTGCCCGAAGCGGCCTGATCCCCCGGCCATCCGTACCTGCGGGCGGCGATCTGCAGTTGATCCGGCCGTTGCCGTCCGCCATCCACGGCCTGGTTGCCACCCGGGTTTACGCGACAGAGTCCCTGCGGGCGAGCCGCTCGTCTTCGGCCGCCAGCCATTCCCCGTAGTCCCTAGGCATGGGGCCGGGGTCCTCGAGGCCGTGTTCCCGGCGCCAGCGCAGCAGGGGATGACTCCGGTCTTCCTGGGGAATCTCGATCCGGCGGCCGTACGCGGCCGACTCGAACAGCCCCATCATGACCTCCAGTACGTGCAGCCCCTCGGCGCCGCTGCATTCGTGGTCGCGCCCCTCGTCGAGGGCTGACACGTACTCCTCCACGAACCAGAAATCCTCGGTATCGGCGGGCCCGTCCGGGTCGAATCCGGGAGGCAGCACCGGTTCGAGTTCTTCCCATTCATGGAGGCCGGGAGTGAAGTACCGCGCCGCCAGGCAGAGGGCGTTCCGGCGGTCCTTCCTGTACAGCAGGCTCTCGACCATCAGGCGGCCTTCGCTCCCGGCGATTTCGATCATCGGGGTTACCCGTTCCGGGTAGCGGTGGTGGAGCAGGGTCGCGGTAACCCCGCGGTCGAATTCGAGGATGGCGCTCAGACGTTCCCCGGCAATCACGCCCATGCCGAGGGGGGAGCGCAGCACGTCCTCGGGAGCGATCGGGCTTCCGCCCGTCATCGCCGCCGCGGAGACGGCCCGGCAGTGCCCGGCCACCTTCAGGGTCATGTTGATCATGTGGGTGCCGATGTTCATCAGCCCGTAGCCGCCGTAGTACCCCTTGCCGTATCCGTGCAGGTGCTGCACCTCCCCTATGCGCCCTTCCGCAAGGGCGTTGGCGATGGCGCGCATGGTTGCTCCGGTCCGGCCCTGGTGGTGTACCGCTGTTCGCACCCCCTTTTCGGCGGCCCTGGCGACAACCTCGTCCCCCTCTTCCAGGTCGACGCACAACGGCTTCTCGATATCGATGTGGACGCCGTGGTCGAGCACCCGCATTGCGAGGTCGTGGTGGAACTCGGTTCCCGTCGGAATGGCGACGATGTCGGGGGAAGTCTCCCCGATCATGGCGTCGAGGTCCTCGTAGCGGGCCCCGACTCCCAGCTCCTCTCCCAGTCGATCGCGGCGTTCCGCCACCAGGTCGCAAAGGCCGACCAGTTCGGTGCGCGGATGCGCGAAGTAGGCGCGCGCAGCTGCCCCGCCCCGGCCCCGGCACCCGAGGACGGCGACCCTGTATGTTTCTTTTTTCATCTCACCTTCCGTTCAGTTTCGGGTTGCTTTGAAAAAACCTCATGTGCGCCCGTGGTTGCAACCCATCCGGGATGGAATGGAAATGGAGCCGAATCCCTTTCCGGCCGGCTTCCCCGTGAACTCGTGTCGAGGCTCAGCCTGCCGCGTTGGTTCCTTGACGAGGTTTCCCGTAGGTTGCTCGCCGACGACAACCCCGAAACACAGGAGACAGGATGGCCTGCTACGTATACGTCTCGATCATGGATGAGGACAGGGTAGACGTCTACTCCCTGGACAGTGAAACCGGCGCCCTCCGCCTCGCCCGTCGGACTCCCATTGAAGGTGGACCTGCCGCCATCGCCATCGCGCCGGGGAAACGGTTCCTCTACGTGGTCCTGCGCAGGGCCGGCCGGCTGGCGAGCCTTGCCATCGACCGGGGCGACGGCTCCCTGGATCTTCTCGGGACGATCCGGGAAGAGTCGGATTCCGTGTACGCGACTTCCGACGCCACCGGCAGGTTCATGCTCACCTCGAGCAACGGGGGCGCCCGCGCCAGCAGCTACCGCGTCGGCGATGACGGGGCCCTCGTCGCCCCCGCGGCCTGTACGGTCCATACGATCCGGGGAGCGCATTCCGTCCAGGTACATCCCGGCAACCGCTGGGTGTACGTGCCCCACTGCATAACCCAGAACGCCATCTTCCAGTACGCCTACGATGGGGAGACCGGCGAATTCGCCCTGCAGGATCTCGGAATCCTTGTCCCTCCCACGCGGACAGGCCCGCGGCACATCCGCTTCCATCCCGGCCTCGACGTGATGTACACGACCGATGAGCAGGGGAACAGCATTTCGGCGTACCGGGTCGCCGGGGACGGCCGTCTGTCCCCGCCCTTCCAGACGGTCTCGACGTTGCCCCCGGATTTCGACCCGGCCGGGAACACCACCGCCCAGCTGCGCGTTCACCCTTCGGGAGAATTCCTCTACGCCCCGAACCGCGGCCACGATACGGTCGCCTGCTTCGCCATCGACCCGGCTTCCGGGAAGCTCACCCTCATCGGCAGAGCGGCCACCGAACCCCACGTGCGCGGTTTCGACGTGGACCCGCAGGGAAAGTTCGTCTTCGCCGCAGGCGTCGACAGCGGCAGGATGTCGGCTTATGGAATCGACCGAGGTTCCGGGATTCTCACCTTTCTCGAAAGCTACGAGGTGGGAGAGAAACCGATGTGGGTTCTCGCCGCGGAGCTTTGACCCGGGGAGGCCGCGCTCGCTGAAGTTTGAGAGGGAACCGGCTTCCACCGGGGTCTGCCTTGACCCCGTCTGCTCCGACCGTTTCTTGTTCGCCCGGAAGGGATCCTGACATATGGCGACTTCACCCCAGCCGCTCCCGGGAATGGAAAGGGGAACCACTCTCCACAGGTTCATTACCGAAGAGCAGCACCGGTTTCCCGAGGCCAGGGGAGGATTCTCCGAGTTGTTGCAGGCCCTGGCCATAGCCGGAAAACTGATCGCCCGGGAGGTCAACAAGGCGGGGCTGGCGCAGGTGATGGGCCTGACCGGGAGGGTCAACGTCCACGGCGAGGAAGTCCAGCAAATGGACGAATTCGCCAATTCCACGATTATCCATGCCACCGACCACACCGGCCACCTCGCCGGGATGGCGTCCGAGGAGATGGACGACGTCTACACCATCCCCGCCAGGCATCCCAGCGGCGATTACCTCCTCGTTTTCGATCCTGTCGACGGCTCCTCCAACATCGACGTCAACGTCAGTATCGGGACCATCTTCTCCATCTACCGCCACAAGCGCCTGGGAAGAAGGCGGCGCCCCATCGAAAAGGACTTCCTGAGACGCGGCACCGACCAGGTGTGCGCCGGCTACATCATCTACGGCTCGAGCACGATGCTGGTGTACACGACCGGGCGGGGCACCCACGGATTCACCCTGGACCCGACCCTGGGCGAGTTCCTGCTCTCACACCAGAACATCCGCATCCCCTCCCGCGGCAAGATCTACAGCGTCAACGAGGGAAACGCCGACAAGTGGTTTCCCGGAGTCCGCAACTACGTCAGCAGTCTGAAGGCGAATGACAAGTCGAGGGGCCGCCCCTACTCGGCGCGCTACATAGGTTCCCTGGTATCGGATTTCCATCGCAACCTGCTCAAGGGGGGGGTCTTCCTCTATCCCGGGGATCGGGAATCGGAAAACGGCAAGCTGCGGCTGCTGTACGAGGCGGCGCCGCTCGCGTTCGTCGTCGAGCAGGCCGGGGGACGGGCCTCGACCGGAACAACGCGCATACTCGATCTCGTTCCGGAGAGCCTGCACCAGCGGACTCCGCTGATTATCGGCAGCGCCGACGACGTGGCCGAAGCAGAGTCCTGCATTAATTCGTAGCCTGCCCGAGACCGGGTCGGTTCGATCCTTCGATTCCACCACCCGCGTTGAAACGCCTGGTTCAGGGGTGCCGAAGCACCTTCGGGCCGGAGATCCAGACCAGGAGGCAGAGGAATGCAGGAGACCGAATACCGCCACCGCACCGACAGCGTCGAGGGGAAGATCAGGCTCCTGGCGACGGCTCACCGCGAGGGGAATCTCGACGTCGCCATGTCGCTGGCGGAGTCGATCAAGGATACCGTCGGCTTCGAACGCCAGCGGCGCGTGTCCGGTCACGGCGCCAGCGAAGCGGTCTCGTCCCCGGCCCCGAACTTCGGGCGCGTAGCCGAGCTGCCTGGCCCCTGGGCGGACTGGGCCCGGGGTTGGGCTTTCTACAAGGTGCTGGAGATCGTCGAGAGCGCCGGCCTGGGCAGATCGAGGGAGCCTGTCGAAACCGTCGTCGAGTTTGCCGCGGACCAGGTTACCGATCTGCGCCGCGAGCTTCGCGTCGCCAGGATCGACGACGAAAGCGCAACCCTGGGCGAAGTTCCGAGCCAGGTCTGCCGGGAGGCTCTCGATGGCGGGCTGCGAAGCTGCCGGCTGCTGCTCCAGGTCGATACGCCGGCCAACGGCCGCGTCCGGTTCCTGGTTCTGTACGGCAACCCGGACGCCGAGTTGCCGGAGTACCCATCCGACCTTTCGGTCAGCGGCGAGGAGTTCGGCCTCAGCATCGCCAGCAACCACTTCACCGCTCACCTCTCCCCCCAGAACGGGCAGTTGCAGCGGTTGCAGTTCAGGCGCGGTTTCGGCACCGTGCCCTACGGCGCCCGCTGGAGCTGAACACCGGAGGAGAAGGGCATGGGGAGCCACCGGGAATCGACTGGGGTCACGACTACATGGCTTCCGGCAACTACCAGAAGTTCCGCGTCACCGGCTGGTCCCGCTGCCCCAACTACGAGGTCATCGGCGGCCCTTTGTGCGTGCAGGTTCGACGCTGGGGGTTCCCCCGGTCTCCCCTGCACCCGGTGTTCACCCCGAGCCGGCTGCACATGGACCTGACCTACACCTTCTACGCCGGGCTTCCCTGGTTCCTCAAGGAGAGCCGCATGGATGCGCTGGGGCCCTTCGAGACCAACGTGGTGCGCGACGACGAATGGCTGTTCTACGGGATGCCTTTCAGCGACTCGGTCTGGATCGACGGCGAGGGCAATCTGCACGAAGGGGAGGTTCCGGCTTCCCGCGAGAACGACCAGTGGGGCGCCGGATTCTTCCGCCGCGAAAGCCGCGACGCCTTCATTGCCCTGTGGCTGGAGCACCGGTCGGAAAACTGCGGCCCCCTGAACCACGGCGGCCCTCCCAACCTCAGCTATTTCGGCCGCGGCCAGATCTGGTGCCGCGCCGCCATCCAGGGCAGGACGGAGATGAGAGAGGGATCGGCGCTCTTTCAGAAGAACGCCTACTTCGCCTCGCATTATCCAGAGCAAAACGGACGCGAGATCGTTCAGGATCTGCGCCGACGACTGCTGAATCCCCTCCTGGTTTCGGAAGGAGAACTGCCGGAGGTCGAGGCGGCTGCGAACGGGAGGTTGGGGCGCCCCGGAGAGACCGGCCTGACCCCTGCCGGGGCCGCCGACCTCGCGCTCAAACGCTCCGTATGGGATGCTTTGCGCCAGGTGGAAGACGACCAGCTCGGGAGGATCGACAGCAACGTGGTCGACATGGGGTACATCTACGATCTGCGCGTCGACGGCGGAGTGGTCCGCATCCTGATGACGATGCCCCACCGCGGCCGCCCGAAATACCGGTTCATCGGCAACCCCATCCGCGACCGCGTGCTCGCGGTGGACGGGGTTCGCGAGTGCATCGTCGACTTTACCTGGGAACCGGGGTGGACGGCGGCTCGCCTCACCCGGACCGGCAGCAGGTCGCTCGGCCTGTAAAAAAAAACCCCGCCGAGCCGGGCTCGACGGGGTCGCTGCTTCAGATGTGGCAGGCCTACTCGGAGGCCGTTGCCTTGACCTCGGCCCAGCTCACCGCCTCGACAGCGGTGGTGGTCTCCGGAGCGATCAAGGCGGCGGTCGTCATCGAGGACGAAACCCAACGGCCGTGGACATCGACGTCGGCGGTGACGCCCCAGCCCGTGGCCTCGGAATCCCCGGTCTCGAAGACCGCGCTCTGCGTCTCGCTGTCGAGCAGGGCGTCCACCGTGCCCAGCGGCACGAAGGAAACCCGCGGCTCGTCGAGCTCGACGACCTCTCCACTGGGATCGACCTGGTAGTCGACGGGAACCTCCCAGTAGATCGTGTAACGCGTCGCGTCTTCGACCGACTCCCACGAAACCAGCATGAACTGCTCTTGGTGGCTTCCGTAGGGTTGGACGGTGGCCTGAGAGGGCGCCGGAACGTCGGAGCTCGGGCACTGCCCCCAAGCCGCGCTCGCGAAAGCGAGAGCGACGCCTGCCATCAGCATCCGCTTCTTCATGAGACACCTCCTTGAAGAGAGGATACCATCTGTGTCAACGGTACCACTGTTTCGCGCCAATTCCAAGGAAAATCCTCTTCGCAATCTGCTGGAGCGAGCCGGGGCTGACCCCGGCAGAGGTCGTTTCCGACGGCTGTTGGCCCCCGGCAGCCGCAGTCGGAGGCACCCGCGGGCGGCCGGTGCATGGACCGCACCTCCCCCCCGGGACGAACGAGTGGAACCCGCGGGGGAACTGAACCACTTTTTTCCAACCGCGGCGGCCGCGCTCGCGGGACGCCTTTTGGATTGCCCTTCAAAGGTTCTATTTTCCTGCTCATGAATTCCTCCTGCCTGGCCCATTGCCTCACCGATGCGGAGCGCACCCGGTTCGAGGAACAGGGGTACCTCGTCATTCCCGAAGCCCTGCCGCCCGACCGCACCGAGGCCCTGAGGCACGCCTGCGACCGCCTGATCGCCGAGAAGCGGCGCCACCACGGGTTCGGACCCCACGATCCCGTCGACATTCCCGACATCATCGGCCAGGACCCGCTGTTTCTCGAACTCGTCGACTGGGAGACCACCTTCCCCAAGGTCTGGGGAATACTCGGCTGGAACATCTGCATCTACCATTCCGGCCTGTTGATGACCCCGCCGGGCGATCCGGAACGGCCGCCATCGGCTGCCACCGTTGCCTGGCACCAGGACAGCATGAGGGTGAACGACGAAATCGAGGCGACACCGCGCCCCCGCCTTTCGCTCAAGGTGTTCTTTTTCATCAGCGACATGTCGGAGACCGGCCGCGGCAACACTCTCATCGTCCCGGGATCTCACCTGCACGACGAAATCGACGTTCCCGAGGACGGCCGATCCAGCCCCGACGGTGCGATTCCCCTGTGCGTGCCTCCCGGCACCTCCGTCATCATCGACCGCCGCATCTGGCACAGCCGCAGCTTCAACAGCTGGCACGAGACGCGCAAGATGCTGATGATGGGCTACAGCTACCGCTGGCTGCTGCCCAAGGACAACATGACCGTCGAACACCTCTACCAAGGTCTCGACCCGATCCGGGGGCAGCTGCTCCGCGACAACCCGAGCAACAACAGCACGTACGCGCCGGAACAGGGAGAAGCCCCGCTGCGCGACTGGCTCGAGGAGCACCGCCCCGCCGATGCGGCGTGGACGACGGGAAACCGCCGCCGCCAGTCCTACCTTCCGGCCATGCCCGGGGTCAAGGCGGCCAGGTAATTCCTCCGCACGCCATCCCGCGCCGCCATCGGCCGGGCTCGAAAGAAGGGAATGGAAACGACAGACGGCTGGAACAAGGTAGCAACCCTCGAAGAGCTGGAGCCGGGAGATGCGAAGGCGGTCCGGGTCGGTGAAGGGCGCAGCATCGCCCTTTTCAACGTCGACGGCCGCATTTTCGCCACCGACAACCAGTGTCCCCACATGGGATACCCCCTGACTCGCGGAGTTGTCCGCAACGGCGTGCTGACCTGCGACTGGCACGGCCGCCGCTTCGACCTCGAGGGGGGCGGCTGTTTCAACAACATGTGCGACGATCTCGAGGTCTTCCCGGTGGAGCTGCGCGGCGAGGAGATCTGGATACGCCCGGGAGACGGCGCCTACCGCCGCCGGGAGCAGCACCTGCGGCTGTTGCGGGAAGGGCTCCTGCACGAGGACCGCTGGACGATTTCAAAGGCGATCGCCCTGATGCTGCGCGGGGAGGTGCCGGAAAGCGACATCGTCGCCGTCATCCTCAGGCATTTCGGCAGGCACGTGGCGAGCTCGCGGGACGCCGGCGCCGGGGTCGATCTCGCCCGCTTCGTCAACGGGATCGCCATCGGACGGCGCTACGGGGGCGAGGACCGCCTGATGGCACTGGCAACCGCGGCGACCAGCGCCGCCGGAGAGGCGGCCGAACGCCTCGAGGTGGTCACCCTGCCCGAACCGGTCGCCTGGGACCGCATTGCCGGATGGGTGCGGCTCTTCTCCCGCAACGGCCAGGAAAACCGGATCGAGAGGTGCCTGTTCACGGCGAGGGCAAAGGGGGAAGAGGGCGGTATCCTCCCCCTGCTGTACGAATGCGCGGCGCAGCCCGGTTTTCTCGGGTTCAGCGGCAATTTCCAGACCCTGGGATACCTCGCCGAGCTGACGCGGTCCTTCGGCTGGGAGCATGCCTCCGAGCTCACCCTGAATCTCGGCGCCAAGACCGTCGGCCAGCGGCGGGGGGAGCCGCAGCTGTTCAGACGGGACGCCATCGAAAAGATGATCTCCCTGAGGCCGGAGATCGACAGGGCCGCGCAAACGGAGGGCACCCGGGACGAATACGACGAAGACGCCCTCGTCGACGCGGTGTCGAGCGTGGACATCGACCGCTCCTTCGACGCCATCGCCGCCGCCCTGGCCTCCGGGGTCCGCCTGGAACGGTTGATAACTACCTTCGTCCTGCTCGCGGCGGACCGCATGGCACGCACCCCCGTCAACGTCGACGCCGGCTGGGAGTGCCTGACCCGGGAGCTGAATCTCGCCCGGTCGCTGAGGGCTGCCCGTGCCCAAGCCGGGGACCGCGTCGCCGTCATGGGACTGTTTCACCTCGCCTGGCAGCTGTTCGACGACCGCTGGCTCAACATACCCGCGCGCCCCCTCGGCCAGGCTCCCGAATATGCCCGTGAGCACATCTGGAGAAACGAGGGGGAAGGCATCGCTGCCATCTCGAGGTCGGTCGAGACCCTGCAGGTCGCCGATGTCGGAGACCAGGTCCTCGCCTGTCTGCGGGCCGGCTGCGACGGCAACCGGCTTCTCCATGAGCTCGGACGCCTGATCCTCTGGAACGATACCGGGCCGGAGCTGCTGCCGACCCTGGGAACCATCTGGGAAGAGTGGGAAGCCGGCGGATCCGGTGATGCGGCGGCCGGGGCCGGACATCCCTCCCGTGCTCAACTGCTGGTCGCCCTCGCCCGCTACGCCACCGACATCCGCACCAACGCGGAAAGCGGATCGGCGACGACCACGGCGATGCGTTTCGCCGAGGGCCGCACCACCGTGGACGTCTTCGACGATTGAAGGGGAGACCATGACGACGGACAGCTTCGTGCGGGTCGCCGACCTCGCCGAGGTCGAGGAGGGAAAGCCGAAAGCAGTGCGCGTGGAAGGCCACAGCGTCGCCCTGTTCCTCCACGACGGCGAACTGTATGCGACGGACAACCAGTGCCCCCACATGGGATACCCCCTCACCAGGGGGATAGTCCGCGGCGGCGTCCTCACCTGCGACTGGCACGGGTACAGCTACGACATGGCCGGCGGCGGCTGCTTTACCGGAGGCTGCGACGATCTCGATACCTTTCCGGTCCGGGTGCGGGACGGGGGCGTTTTCGTCGACGTGGCGAGCGGCGGCTCGAAACGCCACGACGCCCATTTCCTGCTGCTGCAGGAGGGGCTCAACAACGGCGACAGCTGGACGCTTTCGAAGGCGATCGCCATTCTGCTGGCAAAGGGGGTTTCGGAGAGGGAAACCCTGGAGTCGATCGTCCGCCACATGGGCAGGCACATCGCCACGCACCGGCACGAGAACGGGGGCCACGACGTCGCCCAGTTCGTCAACGGGTTGAACCTGGCGCGGCGCTACCAGCCGGAGGACCGCCTGATCCCGCTGATGATGGCGGCCTCGGCCGCGGCGGGAACCGCCGGGGACCGCCCCCCGGTGGAACCGCTGCCCCCGCCCGTCGACTGGCCCAGGCTCGCAGGATGGGTACGCTACTTCGCCGCCGACAAGATGTCGGAGGGGATCGAAAAGTGCCTGATAACCGCCCGCCGCCTGGGGGACCGCGACGGCGACATCGTCCCCCTGCTTCTGGAGTGCGCGGTTCAGCCCCACTTCCTGGGCCAACAGGACAACCTGAGGAACCTGGTCCATCTCGCCGAGCTGCTCGACGAGTTCGGATGGGACCTGAGCGAGGAGCTGGTCTGCAACCTCGCCGGAAAGATGCTGGGCCGCGGCCGGCCGGTTCCGATGGACGTGCTGCGCGAGGCCATGGACCTGTTCACCGATGCCGAAGCCGTGATCGAGGAGGCTTCGGCGAACCGGGGACAGAGTGGGAAATACGACGAAAACGGTTTGACCGAAGCCCTCGTCAGCGGCGACATCGCCACGACCTTCGGGGCCGTTTCCGAATCCTTGCGGCAGGGAGCGTCGATCGGACAGATCGCCACCACCATGGTGCTGCTGGCGGCTGACCGCATGGCGCGCACTCCCGTCGGAATGAGCCCTGGCTGGCACGATCTGGGCTGGGAACTGGCTCTGGGTTCGAACCTCCGGGCGGTGGAGAAACAGGCCGGGTTTGCCGTTGCCGCCCGCGCCTGCTATCACGCCGCCTGGCGCTTCTTCGACGACCGCTGGCTCAACATCTCGACCAGGAAACTCACCGACCTCCCCGGACGCCTGTCCCCACAGGTACGGGGAGAGAGCGCCGCGGGCGAAGGTGCGCTGCGGGACATCCTCGAGGCGGTCGAGTCGATCCGGATTCGCGAGATAGGCCGCATGACCCGCGACTACCTCAACAGCGGGTTTTCGGGGGACCGGCTTCTGTCCGAACTGGGCCTGACCATTCTCAAGGACGACAACGGCTGGTCGCTGCTCAACACCCTGCGCTCCGTGTTCGACGAGTGGGAACACTGCGCGGGGCATCCGGCCCGGGGGCAACTCCTGGTCGGTCTGGCCCGGTGGGCAACCGATACCCGCCGCAGCATCGGCTCGCAGTCGGCGGCGCAAACGGCACAGCGCTTTGCCCGCGGGGAGACGGCGGTCGAACTGTACGAATAGCATCCGGACCGGCAGCCACCGGGTACCCCGCACCTGCAAGGGTGCTGTGCACACGGGGTTTTCCCGAAACGTGCGAGGTGAGATTGAAACACCGGGGAATTGCAGTCGTCGCCGCACTCTCGGTCTGCATTTCGGCATCCCGGGAACCAGGGGCCCTGACGATTGTCCGCATCGGCGGGCAGGGGCTGCCTGCCCCGAAGGACGCCAGACTGGTTCAGCTGACCTGGGAGGAAGCGGCCGCGGGTGATTTCGGTTCCACCCGACTGATCGTTTTCGAAAACGGCGCCATCGCCCCGGTTTTCGCCTCCCCCGAGGAAAACCTGACCCCCTCGATACGGGACAAAGGCGGTTCGGTCCGCGTTTCCACCACGGCGGGACGTCTGCAGAACGAACCCCAGATTGACAATCTGCTCGATGGCGATCCCGCGACTGTGTACGAAGGCTCAGCGGGCAAGAGGTCGTCAGAGGGGCAATCGGGCAGCTACAACGCCCTGGCCCTGTACGATCCCGGCTGCGACTGCGATGTCGACTACAAGATCCTCGTCTTCAATCTCGGCAATCCCTACAACATCAGCCGCATCCGTTTCGGTACCCGGCCGGATCACGCTCTCGACCGCTTCATACCCGAGCTGACATTGGGTGTGGCGGGCGGCGATCCCGTACGCCCGGGGTGGATCCCGCGACTGTTGAACCGGTTCAAGTTCGGCGGGTCCACGCGGGAACTCCCGCTTCAGGTCGGGCATCTCGAGTTCGACGTCCTGCACGAGGATTTCGAGAATACGAGGTCGGAGTTCGACCTGACCGTCGATCGCCCCGTTCAGGCGGTCGTGTTCGCCGCCCCGTTGGAGCTGTGGGAGATCGCCGAGTTCGAGATCTACGGCGACGGGTACGTCCCGGAAGCCGGTTTCATCTCGGGAATAGTCGACCTGGGCGGCCGCGCAAGCCTCGAGGAGTTGTCCTGGAGCGGAGACGCATCTCCCGGGGCCAGCGTCAGGGTCAGCGCCCGCAGCGGCGGCGACGAAGACCCCAACCAATACTGGCGCAACACTTTCAAAGGAGATCGGAAATCGCGTTTCGGTGCGGACGGGGAGGAATTGACGCGCCGCTCCTACCACCGGCTCGAAGGAGGGGAGGCGGCGGGAATCACCCCGGACAGCGAGAACTGGGATTTCTGGACCGCTCCCTCGGAGCTTGCTTCGGGCGGGCTGGATCTCACCGCCACCCGGCCACACCGGTTCGCTCAGTTTGCCGTCGAATTCAGCTCGACCGGCAACGCCGGCAGCAGACTGGACTACATCCAGTTCCACATCACTCAACCCCCGATAGCTTCGCTCCTCATCGCCGAAATCAACCCACCCGAAACCCGCCTCGGGGAGGTGACTTCCTTCACCTACAAACTGTTTGCCGTCGTTTCTGAAGAGGACTCCGGCTTCGACAGCATTCAGATCGATACCCCGGCCGCCCCTTATTTCGATGGGGTGAGAATCGGAGCGAGAACTCTCGGCAACGACGAGTACGAGGTGGAACCCTGGAACGGGCGCTACACAGTCGTACGTCTTCCCTTCATCGACATACAGCTCTCCGGTGAACCGATCGAGATCGACTTCCGGGCGGAGGTCTTCCAGGCATCCACCCTGTTCTCCGGCAGGGCGTTCGACAGCACCCGGCCGGAGGAGGTCCGCCATCGGATCGCTCCGGGAGACGTCGATCCACGTACGGATGGACGCGGCCTGACTGTCAGGGCGCCGAACCTGGAAGCCCGTTCGATCCAGAAACTCGCCGTCTCGGCAATCACCCCGGACGGAGACGGCGTCAACGAGACTCTCGAAGTCAGCTACGAACTGGTGAATCTGGGCGGGAAGGTACCGGTGGTCCTCGATGTGCTGGACCTGACGGGCCGGCAGGTCGCCATCCTGGAAACGGCCGGCTGGGGCAGCGGCCGGTTCTCTGCTTCCTGGGACGGCCGAACCGGCGGAGAACTCCTGCCTCCGGGCCTGTACCTGCTGCGCCTGGCCGTGGAGGCGGACTCGGGGACCGATACCGCCCTGGCCCCGTTTCCGCTGGTCTATTGAAGGGTCGGCTTCCGCTCCTCGCTGCGATCGGTCACGATTGGCAGCCACCCTTGCGCTCTCAGGGATGCGCAGGTCCCCTGGCGGCACAAAATCGTCACAATCCCCTGACTCCGCCTCAATTCCTCTCCTTCCCCGGAGGGTCCTCCCCTCAAGGAGGAATCCGGTACGGCCTGTCCCGGGCTTCATACCGGGACAGGCCTTTTTTCATGTGCGGGCCCTGCTCGCAAGCGTTGACCGCGAGTCCCGGGAACCGGTGCCGGCCGCGCCGGAATCTTGACACCCCGGCCCCGGGACCCCAACCTGACCGCTGCGGTGGCCGCCCTGTATTCCCTGTTCCGGATGTGGGCCGGACCGAGAGTTCCCGGGATGGGCGGCACCGGCGCGGCCAGGCATCGCTGCAGTGGCTTGCGGTGCCATCGGCAGGTCTGTGCATCCCCGGTCTGCCGTGGGTGCTGGCCGTCCCCCTCGAGGGGTTTTTCCTTCACCTTCCGGAGGCGGACGGCTGACCGCTTCTCCTCCCGGCACCCTGGCGGCAGATCGCCGGCAGGGCCTCCGAACAGGTGGGTCTCCATGACACTGATCAGCACTGAAGAGGTGCAGCAGTTTCGCGACCTGGGTTATTTCGTCACCGGCGTGGTTTTCTCTGGGGAAGAGCTCCAGCGGATGGCGGCGGAGATGGACCGGGTATACGCCGGGCACGTGCGCGAGGTCGAGGCCGGCGGCGACACCGAGGCGGTGGAAAGCGCCCGCGGGAGGCGCGCCTTCAGCCAGTTCCACACCTTGAGCCCGGTGGCGCTCGATTTCCTCAGGAAGCCGATATACCTGGAAGCCTGCCGTCTACTCATCGGGGAGGATGCCGATCTCTACTACAACCAGGCGACGACGAAGATGCCGGAAGGCCGCGGCAAGGTTTTCGACTGGCACCAGGACTCGGGATATACGACCACCGAGCCGCTGGAGTACATCACCTGCTGGACGGCGATCTCCGACTCCGACCTGGAGAACGGCTGCATATGGGTCATTCCCGGATCTCACAGGCGCGGTGTGCTGGAGCATGTACCCGAAGAGGAGGACGAGCATCGCTATGCCGGAAAAAAGGCCCAGGTAGAGGACGACGGGGCCATTCCCGTGGAGATGCGCGCCGGACAGGTGGCCGTCTTCTCCTCGCTGCTGCTGCATCGCAGCGGCCCCAATACCTCCAGGGACCGGCCGCGGCGGGCCTACGTTCCCCAGTACCACGTGCCCGACCTGATCCTGGTGCGCACCGGCGAGCCCTGGGGGGATCGCCTGCCGGTGCTGCGGGGGGGAAAGCGAGTGTCGTAGGCCGGATTCCGTTGTCGCTGAGCTCCGACTGCTTTGGACCTGAATTCGAATGGAGGAAGATTCCGGGTCTCCACTCTCTGTCCGGGGCCATGCCTCGTTCCGGGCAGCGGCCTTCGCTTTGCCGGGTCGACCCGGGGGGACAGCTCCTTCGTGCTGCCTGGACAGGACCAGCCAGCCGCCGCCACATCGTTGTCGTTTCCCCGGCACAGGTGGTCGAGGTTGTATGTCCTCACCTCGATCGCCGGGGCATCCCCGCTTGGCGCGGGGATGGCGACCTCGGGTACGGCATTGCCGATTTCCAGGTGTCGCACCCGCTGGCGCCGCCTCGATGGATCCCGACAGTCCGAAGACGGCCGGGAACCCGGCGAGGTCGCCGGCAGGGCGGGCAGCGCATGCGCTCCCACGGCCTGCCGTTCTCACCGCGGGCCGGCCGCCAACAGACCAAACTCGTTCCCGGAGCGGGCCGCTGTCCGGGATCTCCGCGGCGGGAAACCGGCGACCCGGTGGTACTCCTCGAGCAGACCGTCCAGCACCGCTTCCCAGCTGCGTCCCTCCGCCAGCGAGCGCGCCTTCGCCGACATCTCCCGGCGTTTCCCGAGGTCGTGCACCAGTCGGCGAACGCTGTCGCTGAACGCCTTGCGGCTGTGCGCTTCGAACAGGAAACCGGTTTCGCCGTCGCGGACGATGTCGACGACCCCCCCGGCTCTCGGAGCCACGGCCGGAAGCCCGGAGGCGGCGGCTTCGAGAACGACGTTGCCGAAGGTCTCGCTGGCCGAAGGAAAAGCGAAGATGTCGGCGCTGGCGTAGGCGCCGGCGAGGTCCTCCCCCTGCAGGTATCCGGCGAACACCGTGGCCGTGCCAGCAAAGAGCCGCTCGAGCTCCCCGCGGGACGGGCCTCCGCCGACGATGGCCATCCGGGCTCCGGGAAGTTCTTCCAGCAAGGGGCGCAGCCAGTCCACGCGCTTCTCGGGTGCCAGTCTGCCGACGTACAGCAGCAGCGGCGCCTGCGGATCGCCGCCCGTCAGGCGGTGGCGCCATTCCTGCGAGGCCTTGTCCGGGGAGAAGCGGTCCGCGTCGACCCCCCGCGTCCAGAGCTTGAGATTGGAGAAACCCCGCGACTCGAGCTCGGCCAGGGTCGCCCTGGAGGGACACAGGTTCAGCCTCGCCTTGTCGTGAACCCATCGCAGGTAGCCCCACAGAGGACGGGCCAGGGCGGGGAATCCGTAGGTGCGGGCGTACCCCGGCACGTCGGTGTGATACGAGGCGATGACGGGAAAACCCGACCTCTCCGCCCACCTCGTTCCGGCTACGCCGAGGAAGACCGGGTTGGCCACGTGTACGAGATCGGGCCTGAAACCGCGCAGGGATGCACCGACATCGGTGAAGGGGGAGACAACCCGCAGTTCGGGGTACATCGGAAGTCCGGCTCCCCGGTGGTAGATCACCCTGGCGGAAGCGAATGTTTCCGGGCCCTTCCCCGGGGCGACGACGACCGCCTCGTGCCCGCGTCTTTCCAGATGCCGCAGGAGCTGGCAGAGGGTGTTGACCACACCGTCGATCTTCGGCAGAAAGGTCTCGGTGAACAGGGCGATCTTCATATTCGTTTCAAGCCAGCCCCGGCGAGGATGGCGTCGCATCCCCGGTGCCGGGCGAGGGAGCACAGCTCCTCCTTGAAGCGTTCGACCGCGTCGTTGACGCTTCCGGTGCGGCGTTTGACGCCGTCGGCGAGGGACCGGTATTCCATGCCGGGAATGCGCCGCACTTTCGACACCATGCGGTTCAGCACCACGAGCCGGGAATACGGCTTCGAACTCGTCAACGTTGTGTGACAGCCGAGAGCGGAACGGGTTCCGGCAGCATCCAGCTGTAAATGAGTCATACCGGTTGCGATTCGGTTGCTTCCACCAGTACCCGTGCACCCGCCGGCAGACCAGTTCCCAGGTGAAACTCTCCTCCACCCTCGACCTGCCCTGCCGGCCGAGCCGGTCCGCGCAGCCGCGATCGTTCAGCAGCCTGCGCATGGCCGCCGCTGCCGCATCTGCGTTTCCGGGTTCGACGAGGAGACCGGTGCGGCCGTGCTCGACGGCGTCCGGAATTCCTCCCGACAGGGTGCCCAGCACCGGTCTGCCGCAGGCCGCGGCGTCGAGAAAGGCGATCCCCAGGCCTTCGACGTCCGCTCCGTCCCTCCTCGACAGCATCGCGAACAGGTCGCAGGCCCTGTAGTAGTCCGCCAACTCCTCCTCTTCGACCTCGCCGAGGAAGCGCACCCGCTCCCCCACTCCGAGTTTCCCCGCCAGGGTTGCCAGACGTTCACGGTCCCGCCCGGTTCCCCCCACCAGACAGAGGAGGTCCCGAAATCCCCTAGCCCGGCCACGGCTCGGATGGCGGTATCGATTCCCTTGTGGGGGGTCAGCCGGCAGAGGGTGAAGAGGATGCGCCCGCCCGGGAGATTGAGGCGCCGGCGCGCCGCGGTCCCCCGGACGGTAGCGGTCGGGATCGGTGCCGCAGCCGACGACGGCGATGCGCCCTGCCGCCGCTCCCCCGGCTTCGAGGAGCCCGGCGGTGAACCTGCTGTTGGCGCAGAGACGGTCGCTGTTCTTCAGGGTCCAGCGGCGCAGCAGCCCGTAGATCCTCCCGGCGACCCTGCCGGGGACCGGATCGTGGAGAAGCTCCCTCCCATGCGCCATGACCACGATCCCCCCGGGGCGCCCGCAGATGGCCCGGATCAGCAGCGAAGGGACTGCGACCTGCCACTGCATGTGGACGGCGACGTCGGCGCGCCGGAAGACGGCGTGCCGGACCAGCGCCGGGAGAAGGGCGATGGCGAGCCACTCCGGGCGGCAGCGGACTCGCGTCGCCGCCACGCCGCTGCCGTTGTCGAAGGTTCCGGCGCCGGGATGGGCCGGGGCCATCACCCTCAGGCCGGTACACCGGACCCCCAGCCTGGAGGCAAGCTCGCGGGCAAAGGTCTGAATGCCCCCGACCGCCGGGGGGTAGTCCTGGGTTACCAGCAGTATTCGCAAGGCGGCTGCGACTGGGGTTCGGCCCGCGGCCGCCCCCGGTCGAATCCCGCCGACCTCACTCTTTCGAGCGGCGCCGGCACGGGATTCCAGAGCGGAAGCAGGATGAGGACGGAGGCGTCGAAGCGGATGCCCATGACCGCGGTGACCCCGAGGTGCATGGCGACGGCGCACAGGGAGGTGATGGCCGCGGCGTTCCGCAGCGACAGGCCGTTGTCCGACCAGAAGGAGAGGTCGTCGCAGCGGGCGATTCCCAGGGGAAGAACCGCCGCTTCGATCCTCGGTACGTAGAGGCCGAGGCTCAACGCGAACCAGCAAGCCCGGCCGGCGACGGGGAGCTCCAGTATGCGGCAGCGGAACCTTTCTCCCGCGGTTTCGTCTGTATGGAAATCGAAGATTACGGGTTTCCACCACTCAGTCCGCATCGGCCCCGCCTCCCGCTTCCGATTCAGCAACGCCCCGTCCGCGGTAAGACAAATGACGGAGTCGTCGAGACCCCGGGAGCTCCGCCGGCGATGCGGCCCACAACCCGGTACACATCAGGGTTGCTTCCCTCGAGATCCACTGCCGCGAACACCGACGCCGGTCCGCCGACGCTCTCCGCGTTCCGGTCGTGAGCCGCGCATGTCAGGTCATACAGAACCAGCAGAAGAAGCAGCCCCGAACGCCCCCGCCCCGGGGGGTGTGACGAAATCGCCATTGTCAACTACCCGCCACGACCCGGCAACGCGGCGGCGATATATACGGATCGGAAAGATCCCCCGGTTCCTCCATGCCAACGGCGCAACGGTGATTCCCGGGTTCACCACCTCCTGGCGCAGCTCCATCGACGCCCTCCGCCGCCGTCTGCCGCTGTTGCTCCGGCCGCTGAACATCCTCCTCACCCTTTCGATGGGGTGCCTGCTGCTCTACCAGGTACTGGAAATCGGCGCTGTGGAGGTGATCGCGTCGCTGCCGGATTCGGTCGCCTTCTACGCCGTCTTCGCGGCGATGTTCGCTGCCCTTCCGGCGTGCGAGGTCTGGATCTTCCGGATCCTGTGGGGACTGCCGGTACGTCAGCTCGCTCCGGCGGCGGTGCGCCGCCGGATATTCAGCAGCCAGGTTCTCGACTATTCCGGAGAGGCGTACGCCTACGTCTGGGCAAGGCGAAGGACCGCAATTCCGGGTGCCGACATCCTGCGCACGCTTAAGGACAACATCCTTCTCTCCTCCATCGCCTCGACCCTGTTCGCCGCCGTCATCCTGGGGCTGCTTCTGGGTACCGGAACGGTCGCCTTGCCCTGGCCTGGCTGGAAGCCCTCCCTGTTCGAGGCGGCCGCAGCCGTCGCCGTCACCGCGGGCCTCTCGCTCCTCCTCTGCCGCCGGTTTCTCAGCCTCGGCCGAGGCCAGGCGACGGCGGTGTTCGGCATCCACGCCCTCAGGCTGATTCTCGTTCACGCCCTGCAGCTGCTGTTGTGGGTGTCCGCCGACCCCGGGGTTCCCCTCGAATCCTGGATCTCGCTGCTCGCCGTGCAGATAGTCGTCGCCCGGATTCCCTTCATACCTGCCCGGGACCTCCTGTTCGCCAGTGCCGGAGTTTTCCTGTCCGGTCACGTCGAAATCGCCTCGGCGGTGGTCGCCAGCGTCCTGCTGACCACGGTACTCCTCGACCGCGCGGCGAACCTCGTCGCCTGGTTCGCCCTGGCTATTCCCGTTTCGAAGCCGCGACCGCATCCCGGGCAGGCCGCCTCGCGGTTTCCCGCACGGGACCTCGAAGCGGAAACAGCCGGGGGCGGAACCGGCCAGGTTGCTGCGCACCCCTGAGGTTTTCCAACCATTTCCCGGTTCCCGGGGCGTTTCCCGGGATCCGACCGCGGCTGCGGCGATCCACGACCGCCTCACCCACAACTCCCCGCCAACGGAGCCCCAATGCCTGCAGAAGAGAACGAACGCCGCCAGCTCGGAGTGCTCTTCGTGTCCCACACCTTTCCCCCTGCGGACCGGCCGCTGGCCAACGTCGGCGGCATGCAGCGGGTCGCCGTCGATCTGCACGGTGCCCTGACGCGGCACCCCGAGGTCGCCCTTCGCGATGTCGTGCTGCGCAGTTCCTGGCGCTGGATCTACATGCGCACCCCGCCCTACCTGGTGCGGGCATACCGCGCCATCGAGGAGGCCGCCCGTTCCGGGGCAGTCGACGTCGTGCTGTTCTCCTCGATGATCCCCGCCGCCCTCGCCGCCCCCCTGCGGGGCCTGCTGCGCGATACCGGGGTCGCGACCCTGGCGATAGCCCACGGTCAGGACGTCACCTGGCCGTTCGCTCCCTACCGCCGCGTTCTGGAGCACGCCTTCGAGGCGCTCGACGGAGTCGCCGCGGTCAGCCGGGCAACCGGCGAGGAGTGCGTCGCCAGGGGGTTGCCCCCCTCCAGGCTCCACGTCATCCCCAACGGGATCCGCGAGGACCGCTTTGCCGGCGCTCCTTCCCCGCCTGCCGGGCACCAGGTTCCGCGCCGGGAGCTGTTGCGCCCCTTCGGCTCTCCGCCGGGGGGGGGACGCCTTCCTGCTCTGCAGCGTCGGCAGGCAGGTGGAGCGCAAGGGGTTCGGCTGGTTCGTCGACGCGGTGATGCCCGAGCTGCCGGACAGCATCCACTACTGGCTGGCCGGCTCCGGGCCGGAAGCGGGAAACATCCGGGAAGCGGCATCGCGCCGCGGCCTGGAGGATCGCGTCCGCCTTCTCGGAGCCGTGCCCGACGAACACCTCCACAGCCTCTACCGCGGATCCGACCTGTTCATCATGCCCAACGTGCCGGTTCCGGGCACCATGGAGGGGTTCGGGGTCGTAATGCTCGAGGCGGGGCTGTGCGGACTGCCGACGATCGCCTCGCGGCTCGAGGGCATCCAGGACGTCATCACCGAGGAGGAGAACGGGCATCTCGTCCGCAGCGGCCACCCCGGGGAATTCCGCGACGCCATACTCCGTTACTACACGGACCCGGGTGGGCTCGACGCGGCTCGCGTCCGCGCCTCCGACAAGACGCGCCAGTTCCGCTGGCCGGTGATCGCCGACTGTCACGTCCGCCTGATGGCGCAGCTGGTGCACGATCTCAGGCGGGATTCCCGGCCGCGTCCGGGGAGCCGTCCGAACCGGGTTCCCTCCGCGGGTTGAACCCGGGCAACTGCCCGCGGTCGGACAGGAACTGCAGGACCGCCGGGGTCACCACGAGGGCGGCCAGCCAGGTCGCCGCCAGGCCGGTAATCGCCAGCACTCCGATGGTTCGAAGACCGGGGTGGAAGCTCAGCAGGGGGCCGGCAAAGGCGATCGCCGTCGTCAGCGAGCCGACGCTGATGTGTTCCCCCGTGGAGGCGAGCACCCGCCGGATGGAGCCGGGGCCTTCCTCCCGGTAGCGGTGGGCGAGATGGGCCCCGGCGTCGTTGCCGATCCCGAGGACCGCCGGCAGCACGATCATGTTGTAGAAGTTCAGGCGCAGGCCGAAAACGGCCATGGCGGTCACCATCCACAGGACGCCTACCAGAAGGGGCAAAAGGGCGACCGCCGCCCAGCGCAGCGAGGTGAAGTTCAGCCACATCAGCAGCGTCACCAGGATCGCCGAGGCGGCCACCATCCAGGGGGACTCGCCGCGCACGCGCCGGAGGATCGCGGCCGCAGCGAGGGCGGGGGAGCCGGCGTGGAAGACCGTTCCGTCGGCGCTCCGCACCGTCCCGGCATCCTCGAGAAAGGCGATGGAGTTGCGGCCGTCCGAAAGTCCCACGGACGGGGAGATGCGCACGAAGTGTCCGATCTCCCCGGTCCTGGTCAGAAAGGGGTCCTTCAGGGAGGCGGGAAGGTCGTCGGAGGACAGCGGGGTCCGGGTCTGGGCGGCGACGCGCAGGCGGCGCAGCTGCTCACCGCCGGCGGCCCGCAGCAACGGCTCCTCGAGCCGCTCCCTGATGGCGGCGATGCGCCGCAGTTTCCGCTGCTGTTCGGCGGCCTCCACGGGAAAGCGGTCCTGCAGGGTGGCGACCCCGGCGATGGTCGGTGTCAGGGTGTCGGCCGCCGCGCGCTCCCTCACGGCCGCGGCGGCGGCGGCCGCCTGCGCAGGGGAATCGGCGATGATGTAGGCCTGGTTGCGTGTCCCTGCGGGCGGGAATACCTGCCGAACCCTGTCCCGCCGTTTGTTGTATTCGCCGTATACCGGCTCCAGCTCGCCGAACCGGTACTCGAACTCGGTTCTCGGAAACGCCAGGATTCCAACCAGGACCGAGACGAGGGCCGCCGCGGTCACCAGGCCGGCCAGGGGAAAGCGGCTGTTTCCCGGTACCCGGGCCTGGTCCCGGGCGCGGAGGCCAAGGGACAACAGCCCCAGCTGCTCGCAGACCGCCACCAGCGCCGGCATCACGACGATCATCGCCAGCAGGGCGAACCCGATTCCGACCGCGGCAATCAGCCCGAAGTGGCTGAATCCCCTGAAGTCCCCCACCACCAGGACCGCGAGGCCCCCCGCGGTGGTCATGGCCCCGACCGCTATCGCCTGCCCCGTGCTCGCAAAGGTGACCTCGATGGCGGCCGGCACGTCCAGGCCATTGCCCCGCTCCTCGGCATAGCGCGCGTAAAAGTGGGAACTTATACCGGAGGGTTACGGGTGAATGACTCTTAGCTTTTGGCTTTGATGTTACCCTGCTCAGATGGTCGATTTTCCGGATTAACAGCCCACAGGTATTCAGCTACCCTTGGTGGCATCATGGTCTTTCAATGTACCCCACCCGGACCCCTCAAGGCCATAGGAACACCACTCAAAATCTTCATCAAATTCGATTTCGCCAAATTTCTTTTCTATCCGACAGAATCTACAAGTAAAAGTCACAGTCCTAATCCCCTCTATCCCTTGGAAGAAATGTCTTCCAATTGAACAATATTGACGCTTGATCCGTTGTTGTTCCCTACTATCCCGTGCCTGTTGACGCCTGATCCGTTCTCGTTCCTTCCTGTTCTGTGCTTGGCTCCAAAAGTGTTTTGCAATCCGTATAACGACTTGTACGATCCATAGAATCCCTTGTCCAATCCATTCCAATTTCAGACGTCCAGTTACAATCAAGACGAAAAGACCGAAAACAATCAGCCAGATTATTTTGCCTGAATCGGATTCGGGCAGTAGCGAAACGAGGACATCGCTAAAGGGTTTGAGAGCATCCATTTTCAGTACCCAGTCATATGTGGAAGTATCCCGCCCCCTGCGGAAACCCAGCGGGATATGTATATTGTATGTGAATTTCGACGAGAAGCACGAAAAAAGCCGATCAGGTCGCTGACGACGACCAGATCGGCTGATTCCGTTACTTCTCGCATCCACAGTCAGCAGAAAGCCACTCTCGATTCGCGGGATGAGCTTTTTGCTGACCTCCACCCACCTACAGTAAGGAGGGCGTTATGCGTACTAAGTTCAGGACTAAGAAACGAGTTGTCAAGCCCAATTCACCGGGTGTACCGCCAGAGCCCACCAGGGCGATCCCTCACCGTCTCCTTAAGCCTAAACTCTTTGAAAACAACGACTTAGACCTTGACAAAAAGCGGATAATGGCTGATATTTATTACGACGATGAGCGAGCATATACCGATATGAGCAAGTTTCCGACAAACTATAGCTCCAAGGGACCCGGACGGGCCTACCGCAAGGGGATTACTCTCCCTGAACTGATGCGCATGTTCCCTGACGACAAGGCGGCGGAGAAATGGTTCGAGGAGCAGAGGTGGCCAAATGACCAGCGGTATTGTCCGGCCTGCGGATCGGTCAGCACCTCGGTTTCGAAGCACCCGAAAATGCCGTATCGGTGTCGGGACTGTCATCAGTTTTTCTCGGTGAAAAAGGGTACCGTGATGGAGGGCTCCAAGTTGGGGTACCAGAAGTGGGCAATCGGCCTGTTTCTGGTGACCACTCATCTGCGAGGTGTGAGCGCCATACAGGTACGCCGTCACCTTGGAATCACGTACAAGAGTGCCTGGTTCCTGATGCACCGCATCCGGGAAGCATTCGTGAAAAACACCGGCGAGCTGATGGAAGGTCCGGTGGAAATTGACGAGAGCTACTTCGGCGGCAAGGAGCCCAACAAGCACGCTCGCAAGAAGCTACGGAAAGGGCGCGGCACGGTGGGCAAACAGGCGGTCGTCGCAATCGTGGATCGGAAAACCAATGAAATCCGGGCCGTAACGGTGCCTGACGTGACGGCCATCACGCTTCAGGCTCAGGTGATGGCGAACGTCAAGCCGAATGCCAAGAAGTACACCGATCAGCACCACGGCTACAAGGGGCTCCCCAACCATGAGTCCGTGAATCACGGTGTCGGGGAATACGTCCGGGGCATGGCGCATACCAACTCCGCCGAGGGATACTGGGCGGTGCTGAAACGGGCTTATGGAGGTACTTTCTTCCGTATGTCATTCAAGCACCTGCAGCGATACCTGAACGAGTTCGCCGGCCGTCATAACATCCGCGACAAGGACACGATTGAGATGATGGTGGTTCTCGCCCGAGGTATGACCGGAAAGCGTCTTCGATATGACGAGCTGACCGGGGGCGAGCGGGGGATCGCGATCTGACGAGATCAACCACCTAACACAAGCTGGAATAAGCAATTAGCGCAGAATTGACTTGATGGCCAGCCGCTCAGGCTGCAAATTACCACCCGTCAAGTCTATGCGTCAGGAGGTCCCTGATGTCGGGTCTCCTGTGAATACAACAGCCGTACCATCCGAGCTGGGGGGCTAGCTACCTCTCAGCTGGCGAATAGCAGGATCCTTCCCGCTGTCTCTTGGCGTGTAGGCTTGACAAGGCCCGGCCCCACAGCGGAGCCGGGGTCAACCCACCCGCCTCAAGGAGACAGGGACCATGCAGTATTCAGCCATCCTGCTCGCCGCCTACCTGCTGTCGGCCTGTCAGGGCCCCGAGGGCCCGATGGGCCCGGCCACCTCTCCCAAGACCACCGCCGAACAAGCCGCCGATACCACCGCCTGTGTGGTGATCAATATCACCGGTGAAACTGTCGTCTACCAAGGCGATAATCCAGACACAAACACCGTCACGGTTTACGACACCGTAGCGGTCGATACCGGCAGTACTACCACTACCTTTGGGAATCTGTTCGCCTTCATCGAAGTAGGACTTCACGCGGGTTCCGGGAACAGTCGAGGGGCCCGATCCTGGACCATCACGAACGAAAACTTCTCGGAAGACAATATCCTCGGCGTCTATCTGGAACGCAGCAGGGTCTCAGAGGACATTGTCGACGTAACCGGGTACGACGATGTAGGCGGCTCCAACTGGATGGAGTTTGGTGCCTGGGGCGAGCTGTTCGCCTCGTCCTTCCAGACGGCCCCGACGTGTGAAATTTCCGATGGCAAGATCGTCATCACGGACCCCGATGGACTGATCCGATACGGCAGTTATCTGGGCATTCTGCTGGCCGGGTAGTCCTTCCCCTATCAAGGAATCAGCCATGTTCGATAATGATCCCACCATTAGTCATGAGCGCCTTTTCCGGGTGGCCGAGCTGGTAGGCGCGGCCTCGTTCCGATTCGCCAAGACGATACCCGAAAAACCTCATTTCTACACCGTCAGGGTGAATTGGCCGGAGGACGAGTTCGAGGAAGTCGTGGAGATGGTCCAGACCTACGGCTACCGGCGCAGGTACGGTAATCGCCAGTACTACCGCAGCCTGACGCTGAACGGGCACTACTACTGGACGATGGGATGGCCGCCAGCCAAAACCACCATCCTGAATCGCGCCCGGATGCACTACGAGACGCCATATGATGAGGTTGCCCACCAGTACGATCAGGCAATGGTTAATGACCACGGAGGCGAGCCCCTCCTGGCCCTGTTGGGCGATCTGACCGGCCAGCGCATCCTCGACGTAGGCTGCGGCACCGGCTGGTTACTGAGAAACTGCCCGGACATCCGACCCCAGAACTACTGCGGAATCGACCTGTCGGAAAACATGCTCCGCGTGTGCGCCAGCAGGAACCCGTTATTCGCAGATCGGCTGCACAACTGCTCATTCGGTCACTGGTATCCCACGGAGCCGTACGACCAGATCCTCGTGTTGCACGGCCATGACGGACTCCTGAGCGCAAAGGACGTGGACAAGATCCACATGATGTTGGCCCCTGACGGGCGGGCCGTCATCATGGTCCGGGACTCCGCAGCCATGTGGGAGCCGCTCGGATTCACAGAAGAACCTTCTAATGGAATAGAGCATCTTCAGGCCGTAGGCCAGCGGGTCAGCCTGCCCGTCTCCTACGACGCTTTCGTAATTGACCCAGAATGAGCCGGGGGGTAATTTCCGAGCATGACTGACCGCGCAGATTCAGACGACAGCGCCAAGCAGAAGGGCCGCCCTGAGTGGCGCCTGAAGATCGACTGCACCCCGGAGGAGCTGGCTCAGGCCATCTTCGCCACCGCCAACCCGCCAGATCCGTCGCTGCGTAAGCCCAATCGGCCAGATGACACCTCAGAAGGATCGAAAGGACCGGCTGATGGCGATTCAGGTTAGCTACCGGGTAACTGGAAGAGCGCGGTCGTGGATTGTGCATGACACTAACCGCAAGCCGGAGTTCGCCCATCTCCTCTCGCGTCCATACCATGAAGAAATCCATCAGGTAGCCATGTCTTGCAATCGGGCGGAGCAGAAACGCCAGAAGGCCCTGAGCGAGCTATCCGCTCTGGGCCGTCAGACTGGAATAGCGGCGAGAGTCGCCGCTGTGGTCCCGGATCTACGAGACTGAGGGAGTATTATGAAAATAATCGGAGAGACTATTGACGGACAGATGGCTTTTAACACCGAGAATGCGGAACCCATAGACACATGTTCCACCAAACTCGAAAAGCTATTTCGGTACCGATCCAGAGGAAACATCTATTATTTGACTCAAGATAGGACGAATAGTTGGAAAGTTCTTTTCACAACGCAATCGGCCGTTGAGTGGTGTATTAACAGAGACATTCCAGTACAGAATATAGTGGATGAATTTAACATACCAGAGGTATGATATATGTCATGTCAAGAACATCAGCTACTGGCACACATATACTCTCTTAGAATTATCGTTGCTCTAATGTGTGCCAGAGACTTTAAGAGCAGAGGCATGTCAACTGAGGACATCCAATCTCACCTTAGAAACACCATTGGCCTAGCTTCGGAAGATAATGGATCGGGTATGCCTAGGGAATCATTACACCTCCTCAATGAGACGATCACAAAAGACATGAGTCTTATCCGTAGGCTATGCGAGGAACCTAACATACTATCCCCTAACCCACGTCTTTCTAGACGAAAATCCCTATCCGAGTGGCTTAGATGGACCTTTGTTATGCTGAAATTCTGGTAGGAGGGGAAGATTTCAAGTCAAGGAAGAGCAATTCCCTCCGCGAGATGGTGGCTGACCAGAAAAGCTGGCGCCTCCTGACCCCGGCCACCATCAAGTCCGGAATCGATGAGTGGAATCATCACATAGATCGAAAACCGCATGAAGCAAATTTATTGATAATACATCCAAGCCGATCTGGATCATTCCTTTCCGTATCCATATCTACATAGAGGGGGAACCCCACCGGCTTGCTGGCGATCCCTGACCGGTCATGACCGGTGAGCGGATTCGCCGAACCGGAACCGGGAAGGAGGCGGAACCGAGCAAGATGAGCCAGTCTGAAAAGAGAATCTCATGGAAACAAGCCGTATGGGATGAAATCGTGAGTTTCGTACCCTGCGGGTGCACTTTCTATGCTGCCGATCTCAAGGTCAGGGTTCGGTTTGACAGGATTTTGAAAAAGACAAAATCAAGAGCAGAGAACCCATATAATTCTCTTTCAGAAGTTTTGACTCGACAACTTCCACGTCAGGGTAAAATCGAGATGATTCAGGATGGCTTCTACCGGCGCCTGAAATAGGTCAACCTGACGCGAATCGAAAACACCAACGCCCCTCTGCTCCTGCGCGGAGGGACGTTTTTCACGCTCAAGGAGAATGATTCAAGTGGAAACCAGCAAAAAAGAACAACCGTCACTCAGCACAGATGCGGCAGTACTCAGCCTAAAGATGGATCTGAAAAAGTTCATCGCGGATCCGAGTAACTGTCTTAATCAACGTATCGATCTCTGCTTGAAGCTGTTAGAGATCGAGCGGATACAAGGTGACAGAAGCGGCACGGAAGGTGAGGAAGAATCAGGAGGTGAGTAAGAGAGCCTCCATCAAGCTCTTTTCTGTGTACTGATCAGCTGATTGTTTCCGCTCCATTGCCAATGCAATAAAGGCGTTTTTCCCGTCATCAGTCAGCTGAATCATTAACGCATTATTGACCTCGATAAAACGAGCCTTCTTATGAGATCGTAGTTCTGAAACTAATACGGACTCTATCTCTAATTCCACCTCCTGAAATGCGGCTGCTCCATTCTGTATCTGTTTCCATCCGATTCTCAGAATGGCTTCATCATATGCCTGATGAAATGTCTGGTAAGCGGCCATAGGACATCTCCCCTTCAAAGTGTTTCCCTGAGGCCCTTTTTTTCGGCTCTCACGCCGGGAAGCTGAAAGCTAAGAAATCAGCTTCCGTAACCCACCGGTATAAGTTCCTAAAAGTGTATCCCGTAGTCGATTCCCAGCCCGAACAGAAGCAGCGCCAGTGTCGAAGTCATCAGGTTGAGCCCGCCCAGCCACAGGTAGGTAACCGCAAAGGTCCAGCTCAGGCTCATCAGGAAGGGCAGACCGATTACGACCGCCAATACCGGCATTCGCCCGACAATGGCGGCAAGGCTGGCGGCGCGGGACCTCCCCGGCGAGGGCGCATACGACTTGCAGGAGAAGTAGAGCACCACGGCAACCAGGACGGCGAGCACCCCGGCCCCGAACGAACGTCCGACATCGCTGGAGATCGCCCTGATCTCGTGCAGCCGCCGCAGCAGGCGGCCGGCGGTGGTGACCTCCATGGCGGGGTGAAAGGTTTCCGGCTCAAGGGCGGCGGCCAGCGAGTCGAGGGCGGCGTAAACCTGCCGGATCTGCTCGAAGTCGGTCTGGGACACCGAGGGGTGAAACCTCACCGCCAGCACCGTGCTGTCCGGCGAAACCGGGTACTCCCCGGGGACGAGGCGGCCGTAGGTACTCTCCAGGCGCCGCGCCAGGGAGTCCTCCCCGGACTTTCCACCCTCCTCCAGGTCGAAGTAGAGGGGGCTGGATTCGAGCCGCGCCCGCGCCAGCCGCACGTCGAGATACTCCTCCAGGGCATCGAGCTCTTCGCCGGTCGCGAAGTAGAGGGCGTTGCGCTCGAGGAACCCGGTGTCGCGGCGGTACTCGAAGCGGCTGAAGCAGGGCTCGCCTTCGGGTGAGCGCAGCCTCATGGCGGCCTCAATCAGGGTCTCGGCGAAGGCGCGGTTGGCGGCGAAATCCGGGCTCGATACGGCAACGGCGACGTCCTCCCCGCCGCCGATGGTCTCGCGCAGGCGCTCGAGCGCCTGGATGGTGGGGTAATCCGGGGGCAGCAGGTTGGAGAGCTCGGCGTCGATCTCCAGGCGCAGGGCCAGCGGGGTACAGGCCAGCGTCAGCAGGAGGGCGCCCGCCAGTACCGCGTGTCCGTGGGTCCCGATGCAGCGGACGAAGGGCCGCAGGCGCCCGAAGAGCGGAGTCAGCACGGGTCAGCGCCCGGAAGGCAGCAGCAGGATGTCGTCGAAATCGCTTTCCGCGGCCAGCTGCGTGGAGTCGGAGTCGTTCCAGAGGGCGATGGCGGCCGGCTCCGGGGGCGGTCTCCCTCCGAACAGGGACCGGTAGTCCTCGACGACGTCGCGGACCACGGTCTGCCAGACCCCCACTCCGTCACGGGCGCTCGCCACCACCAGGACCTTCAGGTTGCCGTACGAAGCGGTCGATCCGACAGGGAGGGTCGAGCTGTAGGAGTACTTGATCGTCCGCGGGCGTCCCAGCCAGTCCCGCGACATCGTGACATACAGGGCGGCGCCGGTATCGTTGCGTTCGCGGCGGTCCTCCCGGGCCCCCTGGGGCAGAACGCGCGCCCTCCAGCTCCACTGCAGGCGTGGGTGGGTCTCGAGACGCCAGCGGTATCCATCCCCGTTGGGCAGGATGATGCGGATCGCCTCCCCCGAAGTGCGGGAGCTGACAAAGGTGTCGCCGCCGTTCCTGGCGACCAGAAAGCGTTCGTCGGGGCGGTTGAACCTCGGCCCGAACGGAACCAGCCGGCGCTCGTGCAGGTACTTCCACCCGACAGGATGCACGCCCGGTGTCTGCGACTCGAAGTCGGCCACAACGATCGGCAGTGGAGATCCCCGGTCCCGCTCCGCCCTGGCGCCGTCGTCGGCAGGAATGCAGACCGCCACCCCGGCCCAGAACAGCTTCCCGTACAGGCCCGGGGCGCCAGGTCCCCGCCTGCCCCGCCGCGGCAACGCGGGACGGGACGCTTTCAGATCTCCCTCCCCTCCTGGACCGGCTGCCGTTGCCAGGGCTGCTCGCGCAGCTTCAACTGATCGAGGCCCCTGTCCGCCAGCCTCGGGGCGAGGAAATCGAGGAAATCGTAGAAGTACCAGTCGTGAAGGCGGTAGGGGACGAGGTGGTAGAGGGTGCGCTCGAACAGGTTCCAGCGCACCCTGCTGCGGTTTCCCCGCCGCCTGGAAGGCCGGCACCACAGGTCGACGTGATGCAAGGCGTACCCGTACCGAAACACGCGGTTGAGGATCTCGTGATCGAGAAGGACGTAGCTCCAGTAGCGCGTCGAGAATCCCCCCGCTCGCTGCAGGACGTCCCTCCTCAGGATCTGGCCGTACCCCCCCACGAACCCCTGGCGGCGGAACAGCCTGGCAAGCATCACCACCGCCCTCCTGCGGAGCCGCGACGGCACCGTGTCCGCGTCAGCCGCCGGCAGCGCCATCAGGGAGACGGCGCTTTCGGATTGGTCGTCCGCGAGCTTTTCGCACAAGGCGAGATAATGCGGCGGGTACCAGGTATCGGCGTCTGCCAGAACCACGAACGTCCCGGCCAGGTGGGCGCACCCTGCCTGCAGCGCGTGGATCTTTCCGGGCCTGTTTTCCGTCAGGTGAATGACCTCGGGCACGTCCCAGCCGGCCAGGGTGGAGCGGCAGACCTGTTGCGACCTGTCCGTCGAGCCATTGTCGACGGCGACGATCCTTTCCGGGGGCCGTGTCTGCGCTCTCCATGAGGCAAGCGTCCGCTCGAGGAATGCCTCCTCGTTGTAGTACGGTATCAGGACCGTGAAGGTCTGGGGCATTCGGGGAAGGACTGTCGGTGAGGCGGGGAGCGGCTCCCGCTACTTTCGAAAAAAAGGGTGCCTTGTTAAGGGAAGGTGAAGGTTCATCCGGTCGTGTGACGCTGTCCGGTCACGGTCTGGAGACCGGGAGACCGTGGACCGGTCCCTGCTTGTCCGGGACCCTGCCGGATGGATCGGGAATCCCATCGGCACCGCCGGGAGCCCATCGGGAATGAGCGCGATCGACGGTGCCGGCTCCTGTAACGGTCCGGGGAACCGATGTCGTTCAGGCCACGGCTGCCGGCGCGGGCCCGGCCGGAGAACGGTGTGACGACCCAATCTGCGCAGGGGTTCCGCGAAATGGGGGACACCCGCCGCCGACCCCGGGAACTCGGCCCGGTTCTTTTTGGTGCAGGCACGGCCGGCCGTCGAGGTCGAGGATGTTCCCCCGCTTGTCCGGCAGGGGCCCCCCGGCGGGACCGGTGGGGTTCCCCAGAGCGTACGACGAACCGACGATGACGGCGTTCGACCGCCCCACCGTGACGATCTGGCGCCGCGGCGACGAGGCAGCTGTCGAGGTTGCCCTGGCCGAATGGGAGAGCCGCCGGAATAGCGGGGACGACCCCGGCAACGCCGCCATCAAGGAGCTCGCACAGTTGCGGACCGCGGCTGTCGAGTCCCCCTGATGATTCCCCACGTCCGCCGCCGGATTGCGGCAGCGGCGCCGGCCCCGCCCTCGAGGGCGGGATCGGGAACCCGCCGGGAGGGCAGAAAATGCAACGCGATTTCCCTTTCCCCGCCGGCGATCGGACCGAGGTAGCCCGCTTCGTTGAAGACGTGGAAGGTGAGCGACTCCGCTCGAAGCGGGAGGCGGTCGCCCGGACTTTCCGGCTGAAACGGGCAGATCCCCCTGTCGCCGCCCGATCCGAGCAGGCGTTCGCGCAGAAACCGGAGGAAGCCGAGGCCACTGAGGAATTGCATAGAATCACCCAGCAAGGGCACCCTTGCATCCAGGGCAACCTCCAACTCCTCCTCGGTCATCTCCGCGACAGCAGGTGCGAACCTCGACAGGGTGTGATAGATGCCATCGGTCACGAACACGGCCGCCGCGTCCCCGGAGGTTCCGCGCAGGACATCCCGGAACGCCCCGCAAAAGGCAGAGGAGGAAGCCGCCCCCAGCCAGATAGACCGTCGCCCCCTCCGGAAACTGCAGGGGGTGCTCCCCGGAGGGGCTGCGCACGATCAGGCCCACGTCGTCGCCGGAGAGGTAGTAGCGGCGGGCGGACTCCCCTGCATTGAGGGGATTTTTCGCGAAGGGTCCGTGGTGGACCACCATGATCGCCTCTTCCGGGGCGAACCGGCGCGCCAGGGCCTCGATGCCTTGCCGGGACTTTTCGCGCAGATCCCGGGTCGAGGTGGGATGATTCACGAGAAAGGCCCTGCCGCCGGTCCATTCGTAGTGGTCCGCCGCCCGAATATCCCAGCGCATCTGGGAAAATGCGGTCGACAGGGAAGCTGCCAGGACCGCAAGAGAAACGACACCGCAACCCTTCATGATCCGCCTCGCTGCCGCCGAGAAACGTAAAAACCGACATCATCTCTTTCACATGGCGATCCCTCGTGAACCCCGAAACCGATTTTGACTCTCCATCCGCAGCAGGAGTACATTGAACCCAGTGTTTTGATCATGCCGACCGGATTCAACAGAGACCGCCGATGGCCCGCCAACCTGGCAGTGCTCTGCTTCGGGGCCCTGCTGATCGGACTCTTCCTGGCGCTTCCCTTCGGTCACCAGCTGTTTCACGAGGTGGGAGCCGAGCCGGAGAACTGCCCGGTCCGCATGATCGAGAGCAGCCTCGTGCTGCTCGTGGTCGTCATCCTTCCGCTCCTTTTTTTGAGCGCCGGCACCCGCATCTGCGGGGGGAGGCTCTTGTCCGTCCCTCTGCCGCTTTTCTTCCGCGGCTACTCCTTCGCAAACCGCGCCCCACCCCGCACCTGAGCATCCGCACCCGCTGCACGCAGTCCATTCCCGCCTTCCCGGCGTCGAGGCCCGGCGCTTCGGCGCCACCCGGATCGGCGGCGTGCGGATGCGTTCTCCCGGCCCCGTTCGGAGCAGGCTGAAGGACTCATCGCTCCTCAGCCTTCCCGTCCGGTTCACATATACATCACATCCCTCCCTGGGGCCATCTGGTCACAGAGACATTACCCGGAGAACCGTACCATGCTCAGGATCAGCTCAACCATTTCATCCCTTCTCGCCGTACTGTTGTTTGCCGGCTGCGGCGACGACGACAATCCCGTAGACCCCCATGAGGGGGAAGAGCACGCCGAGGCGTTCGGCCTGGTCATCTTCGGCAGCGGCGAGGAGCTCGTCCGCCAGGAAAGCGGCGAGGTGGAAGGCGAAATCGAAGTCGGGCACGGCCTGGAAACAGCCCTGCTGTCGGTGCGCTTCCTCGCCGAGGACGGCGACGAGTTCACCCCGGACGCCGACGACGGGTATGGTCTCGACTGGGAAATCGGCGACGAGAGCATCGCCGAAGTCGAGCACCACGAGGAGGACGGCCCCTGGGCCTTCCACATCGCCGGCCTGGAAGAAGGCCAGACCACCCTGGTGATCAAGCTGAACCACAACGACCACGCCGATTTCGTCTCGAAGGATATCGAGATCCACGTCGAAGAAGGGGGCCCGGGCTCCGAGGACTCCCACGCCGACGAGGATCACGACGAGGAAGGCTAGAAGGGGTTGATCTTCGGCGCGGCAGCCCTTGCCGCATTCCTGGCGGCCGCGCCCCTGTACGCCGCTGAAACAGGGGCGCTCGCAGGCCACGTCGTAGACTCCGACACGGGGGAGCCGGTGCCCTGGGCCACCGTGGTCATCGAGGGGATCAACCGCGGCCGCGTCAGCGACACCGGAGGGTATTTCCTCTTTCCCGCCCTGACCCCGGGGGTGTACATCCTGCAGACGCTGCACCTCGGATACCGCGACGCCCGTTTCGAGGTGCGGATCGAGCCGGGGGACACCACCCACGTCGATCTCTGGATCGGCCATGAACCCCTGCACATGGACGAGACCGTGGTCGAGGACGATCACGAACGGCCGCTTTCCCCGCTGCAGAAGCCGGAAGTCGTTTTCAGCGGCAGCAAGCTCCGCCAGAACCTGAGCCGCACCATCGCCGAGACCATGGACTACGAGCCCGGGGTGACGCAGCGCACCATGGGACCGGCGCCGGCCCGTCCCGTGCTGCGCGGACTGAGCGGCGACCGCCTGCTCGTGCTCGAGGACGGGGAGCGCACCGGCGACCTGTCGGCGTCGTCGTCGGACCACGCGGTGGCGATCGAACCGATGACCACCGAACGGATCGAGGTGGTGCGGGGACCGGGGACCCTGCTGTACGGTTCCAACGCGTTGGGGGGAGTCGTCAACGTCGTCCGCGGATACGTCCCTTCCGAGCAGCCGCAGGGGCGCAACGGTTCCTTCACCTGGCAAGCGGAAAGCGTCACCGGCGGCCTGTCGGCGGGGCTGGCGTTCGAACAGCCGCTGGGGCCGCTGGCCATGCGCTTCGACAGCAGCCTGCGCAATGCCGGGGATGTCTCGACCCCGCGCGGCCCCCTGGTCAACACCGATATCCGCACCGGCAACGGATCGCTGGGGATCAGCCTGGTGCGGCCGTGGGGCCACCTCGGGGTATCCGGCAGCCTCTACGATTCCGAGTACGGCATCCCTCCCGACCCGGTCGGCTCACACCCGTCCGGGGTGTCGATCCTGCTGGAGCGCCAGCACCTGGAAACGCGCGCCGAATTCCTCACCCTTTCCGACCGGATCAGACAACTCGAGCTGCACCACACCTTCTCCCGCTACCATCACGGGGAGTTCGAGGCCGGCGGATCGCTGGGCATGGAGTTCGGCCTCCTGACCCACCACCTCGCGAGCCTCGCCCGCCTGAACCCGGTGGGTCCTTTCGAGAAGGGGGCCGCCGGGGTCTGGTACGAATACCGGAACTACGCTGCCGCGGGCCTCAACTTCACACCTCCGGCAACCGAGTACGCCGGCGCCTGCTTCACCTACCAGGAGTTGATCCGCGGGGACTGGGCAGCGAAAGGGGCGGTCCGCTTCGACGTGCGCCGCGTCCAGCCGCGGGAGGAGCGTCATTCCAACCAGGTCGGGCGCATACAGCGGCGGGACTTCGCCGGATTCTCAGGGGGCCTGTCCGCTCAGTTTCGCCCCGTGGAAGCTCTGACCCTCGGCACCACCCTGATGCGCACCTTCCGGGCCCCCGGAATCGAGGAGCTGTTCTCGGAGGGGCCGCACCTGGCCGCCTACTCCTACGAAGTCGGAAACGGGGCCCTCGACAGCGAGCGCGGACGGGGGATCGAGCTTTTCGCCGACTACCACCACACCCGGGGGCATCTCCGTCTCGCCGTTTACCGCAACGACATCGACGGCTTCATCTTCCCGAGGAACACCGGCGTGCTCAGCCCGCGGCGCGCCGACCTGTTTCTCTACCGGACGGTCGGCGAACGCGTCAACATGCGCGGCGCCGAGGTCGCCCTCGACTGGGACCTGTGGCGGAGCTTGAAGACCACGGTCACCGCCAGCCATGTGCGCGGGGTGTTGAGCGACCGCGGCGACGAGCCGCTTCCCCGCCTGCCTCCGCTGCAGGGGCGCTTCAGTCTGACCGCGGAACGGGAGTCCCTGAGCGGCACCGTCGGGCTTCGCCTCGCCGCGGACCAGGACCGTCCCGGCGAGTTCGAGAAACCGACCGACGGCTACGCCGTGCTCGACCTGTCCGGGCAGTACCTCGCCAATTGGGGCGGGCGCCTGCACGCCTTTTCGGCGACCCTGGAAAACGCCACGAACGCGGTCTATCGCCGCCACCTCAACCGGGTCAAGGAGATCCTGCCCGAGCCGGGCCGCAACCTGCGGGTGCTGCACAAGCTGTATTTCTGAAATCCCGCGGTGTACCCGGGGCAGGCCGGATCAGCCCCTGACGATCGGATTCGACGAAAAGCCGAGCAGGTACCTTAAAGTCGGAGACAGCTCCTCCGCCTTCTCCGCGTTGACCGTCGGCCGGAAGTCCGACCACCCCTTTATCCAGGAGCGGGAGAAGTAGCAGAGCACGGCGCGACGGGCGCGGTCGGTCCTGTTGGGGCCGGGCCGATGCCAGGTGCTCGACAGCCAGATCGCCATCGATCCGGCGGGTCCGGTCACCGCAACCTCGCCGTCGAGGGGCTGGCGCACCCATGGAGGCTTCCTGCGGCTCCTGTGGCTGCCCGGCACCACCCTCGTGGCCCCGTTCCCGGGGGTGAAGTCGTCGACCATCCAGACGTTCTGAGTCGTCAGCGCGAATTCAGGCAACGGCTCGGGCAGCTGGCCCAGCGGCACGTCGACGTGCCAGGCGCCGCCATCGGTGTGGGGGCCTATGCTGTTGCCGCCGACGTCGGCGAGGACGCAATCCTCGTTCAGAACACCCCGGGCCAGCTCAAGCAGCACCGGGGCTTCGGCCAGCCTGGCGAAGACCGGGGCACGGGTCGCCAGCTCATGGAGGTACACCGTGCGGCCGCCGTCCTCGATTGCGGGCCGATGCAGGAAGTTCTTCAGCACCTTTGCGACCGGAAGGGGGAACGGCGTATCGTAATTCTCGTGGCGGGTATGCCGAACCAGACGCATGATGCGTCCGTACTCCTCCTCGGGGCAGGTCGGGTAGGAGCTGCGGAAGAACGCTTCGATCTCCACGTCGTCCGGGTGGGACGGAGCCGAATCGCCCGGGTCCCAGGGATCGTTCAGCGCCTGTTCGATCTCGCGGTCGGTCTCCGCTTTCAACTCGGCCAGTTCCGCTTCCTCGAGCAGGCCTTCGACAACGGTGTATCCCGAATCCTTCAGTTCGTGCAAATGGCGGTCGACGTCGATTGAATCGATCATTCTTGCCTCTTCGGGAAGGCGTGTCCCCACAAAATCGGATTGTAAACGAAACCGGGCCCGGGGCCCTCGGTTCCCGCCAGCGGGAGATTTGACCGTGGGGATTTCAGTCTGCCGCCGGAAAGCCCTTTCCGGAAGGCTCGCAGGCGGCTTACCGGTGAGTCGCGAAATGGCAAAATCGAATATCGACCAGAGCATGCTCCCGCTCCAATGAACCAACGACTTGACGGAATTCTGCCTCCATGACCACGACACTCTTGTTCGACGACCAGAGACTCAACCGGCTTGACAACGTCGTGCGCAAGCCAGGCCGCCCGGAGCGCATCGCAGAGGCGGTCCATCGCGACCCCTGCGGGAATCCCGCTTTCGGCTACCCTTCGGTTTTCCGCCATGAAGAGAGCCGCACCTGGCGGATGGCCTACCAGATCCACGCAGGGCAGGGTCGCGGGATCCCCCATGCACAGGTCCTGGCGGAAAGCAGGGACGGGATCGAGTGGAAGCTGAAGGACACCACCGACGAGATCGACCTTGCCGACCGGCGTTTTCCGCACCAGATCGCCACCCTCGAGGAGCATACGGAGTGGGCTTCCTGTTTCGTCGATGAACGCGCGGGCCCGGAGGAACGCCTCAAGGCGTTCAAGATCTCCTTTCCCCATGGCATCGCCGGCGGTGGACGCGCCGTGCTTCTCGCGTCGCCGGACGGCATCCGCTGGACTCCCAGGGAAGGGGGAGCCTGGCTCGAAAAGGGGGCGGACCCCGGGGTCTTCGCTTTCTGGAACGAAGTGCGCGGGAGCTATGTCGTTCTCACCCGCCCCGAGGTACTGGATCGGCGCATCGCCGCGGTGGAAACCACCGACTGGCGGAACTACACCGCGCCGGAGCTCGTCATCCAGCCCGACGCTCTCGACGCCCCCCTGACGGAGCCGTACGGCATGCCGGTGTTTCCCTACGAAGGTTACTACCTGGCTTTCCTGTGGCTCTTCCACACGGTCCCCTGGGACCCGAACATCCGCCGCTTCCAGGGAGGCCACGTCGACTGCCAGCTCGCCTACAGCCTGAACGGCTGGCACTGGCACCGCGGCCTGCGCGATCCCTTCATCCCCAACGGCCCTCCCGGCGAGCCGGATTCTGGCTGCGTGTACCCCGGCTCGATCGCCGCCATGGGGGACGGGTCCCTGCTGATCTACGCCTCGGCCTGCACCCACGAGCACGGCGTCCCCCCTGCCGGCTCCGGCTCGATTGTGGTGTACCGGCTGCGGCGCGACGGGTTCTGTTTCCTGGAGAGCGGCGGCGGTCCGGGGCTGGTCGGAATCCGTCCGGTCTACTGGAACGGCGGCGAAGTCGAGCTCAACGTCGCCAGCCAGGGAGGCCGGGTGCGCGCCCAGGTCACCGACGAGATGGGAACACCCCTGGAGGGATACGGCTTCGAGGACTGCCACCCCTTCTCCGGCGACGACACCGCCTGGATCCCGGTCTGGAACGATGGCGGGAAAATGGACGCCCTGAGCGACCGCTTCCTGCGCCTGGAGATCGAGCTCGACAGCGCCCGACTCTACGCCATCCGCGGGAACTACGTCAAAACCATGCCGCGAGACATTGCCCGGCACCGGGAGTACGGCGACATCCCCGCCCCCCGAACCGGCTGGTAAAGACGCCGCTGCGGCCGGGTTGCCTTTGCCGAGAGCGGCTGTGCGGACAGACCGCGTTCTCCCCGAACAGCCACACCCGGCCGGCAGGACGTTCGCTTCCGCCGCGAGGCCAGCCTGGCCCTCGCCTTAACCGTGCAGAACCCGATGCCCGTTGCCCGGGAAAAAAATCATGTCCGTGATGAATGAAATGCCCACCCCGAGGAACTGGCCCAGGATCAGCCCGATAAAGAAGGGGGATGCCTTGCGATAGAGCTCGATGCCTCCGAAGCGCATGATCAGACTCTTGGCCGCCCAGCCGATGAAGACGGAGAAAACCTGCCTGCGGATCATCCAGATCGAAGCCACGGTCAAACCGATGGGGTGCAGGGGCCACCACGGGAAGCGGTACTGAAAAAAGGTGAGAATCGACATTGCCGCCGCTCCTGCACCGAAGTAGGTCAGCTTTTTCGCGTCCGTCTCCACAGGGGTTTTGATCTTTGCGGCGATGTAATCGAACGAGTGGACCCCGGCTCCGGACGATACCCGGTATATCCAGGAATTGAAGTTGGACGCTCCCTGATCGTACGCCATGTGAATGATGTTGACGGTAGATACGGTCAGGCCGATGACAACGGCGAGGGCAATCGCCAGACAGAGGCCGCGACGGCTGATCCGCATGGAGTCCTGAAGTTTGGCCGCATGTGCGGCTCCGACCATGAAAATCGACTGTACATCGCCGAAGAAGGAATAAGTCAGGCCGAGGGTTGCGAGCCCCGGTGCGGTAATGACACCGGTGCCGAAGGTCGTTACGGTCATCGCCTGGGAAACGATCGGGGTGGTTATGTAATAGATGCCGGCCTGAATCACCAGCCGCGTGATTCCGAGATAAGCGATCAGCACCCCGGCAAGAAAGAAGGCGGCTACGAGGAGGGGCATGCCGGCCTCGTGCAGCCAGGCCAGCATATAGGCAAACCCCAGGACGAGTCCGATCACCGAGGTCCGGTAAGTCAGCAGCTCCCCGGAGTCATCGAGGCCTCCACGGGGATTCCAGGCTTTTCTGCAGACCCCGGAGATGTGTCCCCGCCCCATCCACAACCCCCATAGCACCATGACCACGAAGGCCCCCCAGGACTGCCAGGATGTCGACGGGAAACTCCAGACGAAGGCATCGGTCTCGACCACTCCCAACCCGAAGCGGTTGAAGATCCCTTCCTCGATGAAAATCAGGAGATAAAACAGCCAGATACTGAATGAAACGTTGAGATTGACGAAGTAAATGAAGCCGATTACCGGCAGGTAGAGATATATGTGCAGGGCGGGAAACCCGTAAGCTACCTGAACCGGGTAGAACCATTCGATCTTGGGTACGAAGTGAAAGAAATACCCGACGATGTTCCACGAGATCAGCGACACCGGAATGGCGGCGCCGATCCAGAACAGCTTGTCGCGCATCACCGCAGGGACGCGCGAGTTGCGGTCGGCTTCGGCGACGAGGGCCTGGGGCACCTGCATCAGGGGAAACGACAGTCTTTCGCGCTCCACCCACTGCTTGCGCATGATGACGACGAGCGTAAAGCAGACGAAGAACAGGGTGCCGATGAAGCTCATCCACCAGAACAGCGGCATTACCCAGGCGTTCAGGAGGGTGACCCAGGGCATGCTCTCCCCATACGGCAAGCCTTCGAAGAACCAGGTCATGGCGAAGGCCTCGTTGCCAGGTAACAGCCACGCCGGCATGTGGGGAACGAGCAGGCTGCCCCACTGGTTCTCCGCCGAAGCGAAGTAGTATGGAGTGGTGGGAATGGCGAGCAGGTAGCCTACCAGGAAAACCGGAACGCCGATGATGACCAGTCCCATTACCAGGACGGTTATCAACTCGGCCGGCCGCATGCCCCAGCCCGGGTTTACCGTCTTCAGCAGGATGTTGAGAAGGATCAGGCAGAAAAAGGGAAACCCGACCCCGGACGGAAAGAAGGACCATGTGATCTCCGAAGCCCCCAGGGTCCAGATCGCGTAGGAACCACCGACCGACAGCAGGACGACCAGGCCGCACCCCAGAAGCAGGGAGCGCCAGGTCAGGCCGCCAGTGGACTCGCTCGTTTCTCGCGCCATCTTCCCGATAGCCTCAGGCACCTGCCAAAGAAGAAGGGGCACCCAGCAGCGAGGGTGCCCCTTCTAAAAGATTCGCGGGGACGACGACCGATGGCCGCGTCCCCGGTTCCGGTTGCTTTTGAAACTAGTGAAAAGTCGCTTTTATGCGAGCCCAGCTGTCCGTCTCGACAGCAGTTTCCCCAGGCTGGGGACCGACGTGATTGTCGGTGAACAACAGGGTGGCGTAGTTGGCTGCCTCGCTCGCCCAGCCCTCACACAGGATCTGGCCGCCGTACGCTTCGTCGCCGTCCGGATCGAGGATGATCCAGGAGTAGCCCATCTCGGATCCCACCTCGGGAGCCGCCGGCAGGTTTCCGCCGCGGATCATGGTCGCCCACGGGATCTTCCCTTCTTGCGAATAGTCGGCTTCCCCGCCGTACTCGTCGCCTCGATCGATGAAACCGTACTCGAGCCCTTCAATGATATCCTGCTCCTGCTCGAAGGTCCGGGAAGCCTGAACGGTCCTCGTCAACGTGACCGTGGTCTCGCTCGAGTTCTGCGGGGCGGCGGTAAAGTTGATGATATTGAGGTTGACGTATTCACCGGTGATGTCCCCGCCAGTATCCTCGTTGAGCAGGTCGAGATACAGGGAAATGCTGTCGCGCTCCCACCAGGCCGTGGCGACGCTGTTCTCGACATCGCGGATATTGTCGGCCACCTCCACGATGTAGTAGAGCGCCTCGTCGTCCCAACCGGTCCAGAAAATCCCGAAGATGTCGGCGTCAGTGAGGGCTTCGGCCGCGTCTTCCCCTTCGCTCTGGTTCAGCTGGTTGGCGCTGATCTCGCCTCGCTGCAACTCGACGTCGCGCCAACCATATTCGGCGCCCTCCCTGAGAATCTGGCTCGGGGAGCACTCGTGCTCGTCTGCTCCGGTCCACTCGTCGGCAACCGAGAACCGATCGCCGTCGATGATCGGCGGCACCTTGAATTTCGGCAGCTCCCTTATACGCTCGGGAACTTCCTGAGCCAGGAGGCTGCCTGCGAACAACAGCGCGCTAGCAGTCGCAAGGACCGCTGTCATTCTCCTTGTCATGTTCTCGCTCCTTTGGTTTTCGTGGCCGGGCAGTCGGCTGCTGGCCAGTAAAATGATGGGGGAAGCGGCGAAAACCTCGGCCTGCCCAGTCACAAGTTGACGCTAATGATACATACCACCAGACTGGCAGGCAACCAAAACCTTCTATCTTGCCCAGGGGCTTATATTCGCCTGTCGCAGCAGCAGATTTCTGGTTTTTCTCCCAGCCATTCGGGGTCTTTCCGACCGTTTCCGACGGAGCACCGAACGCATGTACAACACCATATGGGCATATCTGTGGGATCTCTGCGACGACGGAATCCCCGAATCGGTCCGCTATCTGCGCAACGAGGTCGGCCTCGACGCGATCAGCGTCGCCACCGCATACCACACCTTCCAGCAGGTGCGCCCCCACCGGCAGGGGCGGAAGCTGCTCACGGGCGACGCCGCCGCCGTCTACTTCCGCCCCGACGGCCGCTTTTACAGCGATACCGCCATACAGCCCCACGTCGCCCCGCTGGCCCGCGACTCAAACCCGCTGGAGGAGCTGGCCGAAGCCTGTTCCGGACAGGGCCTGGACCTCATCAGCTGGACGGTGTGCCTGCACACCAGCCGCCTGGCGCAGACCTATCCCCGGTACGCCCAGCAGACCGCTTACGGCGACAACCTCGGCTGGATCCTGTGTCCGGGCGAGGATGAGGTGCGCGCCTATGTCACCGCCCTCTGCACCGATCTGGCGGCGAACTACGGAGTCCGGCGCGTCGAGCTGGAGACCTGCAACTACGGCGGGTATGGACATTCCCATTACCATACAAAGAACGGCGTTCCCCTCGGAACGGTCGGAAACTACCTCTACAGCCTCTGCTTCTCTGCCGGTTGCATGGCCGGGGCGGAACGGCGCGGCATCGACGCCGAGGGGCTGAGGTCCTGGGTCATCGGGCAGCTGGACCGGGTTTTCGCCTCGGGGCGGCCGCTGGAAGGGGACATTCCCTCTTTCGTGGAATCGCACCCGGAGCTCGCTGCCTTTCAGGAGATGCGGGAAGACCTGGTGACCTCGCTGATCGGCCGGATCAAGGCGGAAAGCGGCGCCCCGGAGGTCTCCTTCCTGTTGATGGGGGACCGCTGGCTGGCGGGAATCAGGCCGGAAAAGATCGCTTCCCGGTGCGACCTCCTCGGAGCCCTGGTTTACACCGACAGCCCTGCCGTCGTCGAGGAAAGGGTCGCGGCCGCCCTGGAACAGGCGAGGATCGAACCCCGGAGGATGGTGGTCGGATTGCAGGCCTACCACCCGTGCGCCGGCGACGCGGAAACGCTCGCAGCCGTTTACGCCGCCGCCGGGGAATGCGGGGGGGAACAGTTCTCCTTCTACAACTACGGCGTCATGCCCCGCCCCAACCTCGACTGGATCCGGCGCTGCGTGAGAAGCTGACGCGGGAACCGGCTACCCGGCATGCAGCCGGGAGGCGTGGCGAGTCCCGAATCCGGGCAGTTCAGGCGGACAACTCCCGGAGTGCGGCCAACGCCGCGTCGTAGTCGGGTTCGTCCGTAACCTCGGGAACGACCTGGCAGTAGACGATCGTTCCATCCGCGTCGAGCACGAAGACCGCCCGGGTCAGGATTTTCAGCTCTTCGATCGTCAACCCCCAGTCCTCCCCGAAGCGGCGGTCCTGGTAATCGCTGCCGGTGCGCATGCTCGCGATCCCCTCACTGCCGCAGAAGCGGGCCATGGCGAACGGCAGGTCGCAGCTGACCGTCAGGGCGTTTACCCCGTCCCCCAGGGAGGAGAGCTCTTCGTTGAATCGCCTGGTCTGCACGGCGCAGACCGGGGTGTCGAGGGAAGGCACCACGCTGACGATGGACGGCTTTCCCTTGAGATCCTCCAGGGTAATGGTCTGCATGCCGTCCTCGAAGTAGTGCAGAACGAAGCCGGGGGCCTGCTCGCCGACGCTCAACCCCTCTCCTGCCAGGGTCAGCGGTCCCCCCGCGAAGGTTACGACTCCAGTGCGCGACATGGTTTTTCTCCTGTTTCCATTTCCGGGTTGGATTGCGACCGGGAAACATAGAGACAGGATTCCTGTCTGCAACTCTCGACGAATGGCGGGAAAAACCGGCCGGCATCGGCTGGTCCGGTTTCCCCCGGTCGTTGCCATTTTTTTTACCTTGTCACCGTTATGGTTTTGACGAAGTTTGGAACCTCGAGAACATCGGCGGTCCGAAGAGCGGCCCCTCGGAACAGGATGGGCCCCCGGCCATCGATCGATCCGGTTTGCCATGGTCGGGAAGCGGTGCCGGCCCTGTCCGGCCCGCATCAACCTCAAAAGGAGCGATTCGTGAAGAAAGCAATTGCCGCATCTGTGTTCGTCTGCCTGATGAGTGGACCGGAGCCTGGGTCCGCGGGCGAGATCACACCCTACGGCTTTGTCCGCTTCGACGCCGTCTTCGACGACTCGAGGCTGTCGCACCACCAGTACCCCAACTGGGTGAAATCGGAGCCGCCAGGCGCGGAAAACAACGGCAACCTGACCATCTACCCCCGCCTGACCCGGGTCGGAGCCAGATTTTCGCCGGCCGAAGTGGGCGAGGGCAGCGAGATCAGCGGAGTCATCGAGGCCGATTTCCAGAACGGCGGCAGCGAGTCGCGCCAGATTCTGCGCCTGCGCAAGGCGTATTTCAACCTGAAGAAAGGGGATTGGCACTTCCTGGCCGGCCAGACCTGGGACCTGATCTCCCCCCTGTTCCCGGCAGCCAACAACGACGGCATGATGTGGAACACCGGCAACCTGGGCGACCGCCATCCCCAGGCGCGCCTGACCTACAAGCCCGGGACCGGTTTCTCCGCGGCAGTCGCCCTCGGTCAGACAGGGGCGGTGGACAAGCAGGACCTGGACAAAAACGGGATTCTCGACGGCTGGGAGGCGGCGGTGCCGTTCCTGCAGGCCAGGGTCGGAATTGAGCATGGCAAGTTCAAGGCCGGAGCCTGGGCCCACAGAGGGTCGGAGAAGACAGCCACCCCGGTGGCCGGCAATTCCTCCGACTTCACCTCGTCGGTGGCAGGCGTCGACTTCTCGGTATCGGCGGCCGACAGGCTGACCGTCGAGGGAGAGGGCTGGACGGGCAGCAATCTCTCCGACATCCGCGGCGGCATCGGTCAGGGAGTCAACACGCAGACCGGCGAGGAGATCCCCTCCTCCGGAGGCTGGGTCCATGTTCTGGTCAAGCCGGGCCAGGGTTGGAAGCTGTACGTGGGAGCGATGACGGACACCCCCGACGAGGAGGCGGTGCCGGAAGGGGGGCGCACCAGGAATCACGCAGTCTACCTGGTGAACCGCTACCGGCCCTGGAAGAGCTTCCAGGCCGCGGTCGAGTACCTGCACTGGACAACCGAGTACAAAGGCCTGGACGACGGGACGGCCAACAGGGTGGATCTTCACTTCACCTGGAATTTCTGAATCCCTCGGCGCCGGCAGGCCACCTGGAACAGCAGTCTCTTTCAGATGGTCATGTGCCGGAGGGTGCTTCCGGGCGGTTCCCGACCTGGACCGGGCCGTTTCCGTTGATGAAAGGTCCAACCTTCCTCATGGCGTGATCCGTCAGGCCGGGACCCGCTCCATGGCCTCGGGAAAGGAGGGACGGCACATGACACACCCAGGCACACCCCGCTTGCCGCGCCTGCCGGTTGCATTCGCGGCAGCCTGTCTCTGCCTCTTCTGCGCCTGGAGCTCCCAGGCACAGCAGGGCCACCTCGTTGCGGGAAACCGGATCGTCGTCGACCGCAGCTCCCACTGGGGTGCCTGGGAGGTTGCCGGCGGGACTGTCGAGATCTCCCCCTCCGGATCCGTCGGGCCGCGGTTCATTCGCAAGAACGTCAATGCCGCCCTCGAAGCGGCGGAATTCGCGACCGAGGACAACCAGGGCGGAGCGACGGCCGGCTCCAACCCCGGAAATGCGCGCTTCCTCATCGACGGTGACATGAACACCGCCTGGAGCCCCGATCTCGACAGCGGCCGGGAAAACTGGTGGGTCGAGGTCAACCTGGGGCGCATCGTCGTCGTCGACCGGATCGTTCTTCGCTTCGCCGGGGAGGGAGACGGCGACCCGTTCAACCAGTTCAAGGTCCTGCTCTGGCACACTCCTCCCCCGGTGTCGGCTCCCGATTTCTACCTCGACGGCACCAGCGTTCCCAACTACTGGGAAATCGGCAGGACGGACCGCCCCAACAAGGATCGGCGGGTCTTCGAATACTTCCCGGCACCGAGGTCCCAGTCCGGCGGAGTGGGCCACCGCACCATCGTTACCAGGGGCGGCTTCGCCGGCGACGCCCTCGAGAAGATCCGTGTGGTCGTCACCGACAGCGACCTCGACCGCGCCGAAGAGGTGCCGGCCGAAGCCTACGAGCTGCTGCCCGCCGGCAGCAAAGGAGCGGTCGAGTATTTCCGGAGCGAACCCTCCGGCAGGGAAACAGCGGTAACCGAGGAGGAATTCGGGGACCTTGCACCGGAGAGACGGGGACGGATCCGGTACTACCGGAGGGAGCTGCCCCGCCTGGCCGAGGTCGAGGCCTGGACGGTTGGCGACAATCTCCTGTTCGGCCTCGCCCGGCGCGGCGGACTCGCGACCGTGGAGATCGACTCCCCGACCCCGAAGAACCTCGGCAACACCATTTCCGACGGGATGTACTCGACCGGGCACAACGGCACCATTTTCGGCGGTCTCGTCTACCACATACTCGTGGACCTCGGGGCCCACTACTGGATCGAAACCGTGCAGTTCCTCAACGACGGCGAAGGGGGCATCGACGAGCTTTCCGTCGAGGTCTCCGACGGGTCGCGCACCCCGGACGGCGGTCTCGCCTGGACGCGGGTGGCCGGAAACAGCGTCGCCGGCGCCCTGCAGGAGATTCCTGCGGCCGACAACAGGGCGAAGTATTTCCAGTTCTCGATGGAGCCCGTCGCCGCCCGCTACATCAGGGCTCCCTTCGGAAATTTCGGACGCTTCATGAACCGGAAGCTGTGGTGGGGCATCCTCGAAATGCTGGTATACGGGGAGGGGTTCGTGGCCGGCGTCGAGCTGACCTCCGACCTGATACTTCTCGACAGCAGCAAGAACCTGCTGTCGCTGGAATGGGAGGCCGATACCCCTCCGGGAACCAGCGTGCAGCTGCGAACCCGGTCGGGCGACACCCTGGACGAGACCAGCGTCTACTACGACTCGGGGGGCAACGTCATCTCCGGGAGCCGCTACGACCGGCTGCCCAAGTCGAAGCGGGGAGATATCGAAACCCGGTTCGAGCCGTCAGGGGACTGGAGCCCGTGGAGCGTTCCGTACGTGCGGAAGGGAGCTGAAATCACTTCCCCCAGCCCCCGTCAGTACATGCAGATCAGGGCGTCGGTCCTGTCCGGGAACCCGCATGAGGCCGCCCGCCTGCACTCCATCCAGGTGAATCTCTCCGACCCGGTCGCCGACCGGCTGATCGGGGAAGTCTCACCGACCCTGATCGACCAGCTGGGCAGGCCCGGAGAACTATCCTTCTTCCTGCGTCCCTTCTTCGGCTCCTCCCGGCAGGTGTTCGACGAGATCAGGATAGAGGCGAGTGGGGACGCAACCCTCGAGCTCGTCGAGGCGCGCGCCGGAAGCGACGGGGACTTCGGGCTCGGTGGGGAAACGGTATTCGAACTGCCGGATCTGGAGGTGATCGATTCTCCTCCCGGAAGCCTGCGGTTTCGCTTTCCCGAACCTTTGAACCGCCGCGTCGAACTGGTGGAAGTGCGCTTTCTGGCGACCACCTATTCCACCAGTACGTCATTCAGGGCCGCCGGACAGAATTCGCGCTCGCCGGGTTGGCAGCGGGTCGACCCCGGAGACGCCACCGATCTCGTCGACAGCCAGACCACGACCGTGCTGGCCCTGGAGGGCAACCAGGTAATCCGCGATCTCGAGGCCGGCAACCGGGTGCTGACCCCGAACGGAGACGGCATCCACGACGAAGTGAGTTTCGACTTCAGCGTTACCCGGATCAGCGCCGTGCAGACCGTCGCGCTCACCGTTTTCGACCTTCGCGGTGCCGTCGTCGAGGAGCTGATCGAGAAACGCACCGACCCAAGGGGCAGTTACACGATGACGTGGAACGGGCGCGACGCCTCCGGAACCGTCACTCCCCCCGGGACTTACATCGCCCGCATCGAGGTGAACACCGATTCCGAATCGGCCACGGCGACGACTGCCCACCGGCTCGTTCACGTCGTCTACTGATCTGGGGACTTACCCCCCGCTCCCGGCTTTCGGAAGGGATCCGTGCGCCTTAAAAAAAGCGTAACATTTGTGTAACATTTCTGTAACAAATTCCTTTCTGATTGTTACAGCGACCGCAGCTCCCTTTCCTGCAACCAGTTCTGATCGAGGGGCAATGTTACGGAGATCCCTTCCGGCGGCGTTGCTTCTGCTTGTCGGGGCACAGGCCTCCCTGTCGGGCACCATCCAGATCGATTCCGGGGTAGGACCGTACGAGAAGGCCAGAGGTATCTCGGGAAGCGCCGGCAGCATCGGCTCGGACACGATGAACAACCTGATGGCCCTGTGGCTCGAGGGTTTCCGCAGATACTACCCTTCGGTCACCATTCAGATCGAAGGAAAGGGCAGCAGTACCGCTCCCCCGGCCCTTATCGAGGGCACCGCCCAGTTCGCGCCGATGTCGCGAGCCATGAAGCCGACCGAGGTCGACAGATTCGAGGCGAAGTACGGGTACGAACCGACTCCCCTGCGCACCTCCCTCGATGCCGTCGCCCTCTTCGTCAACAAGGACAACCCGGTCGCCGGGCTCACCCTTGCCGAGGTCGACGCCATCTTCTCGAAAACCAGGCGCGGAGGGCTTGCCGACGAGATCAGCAGCTGGGGACAGCTCGGCCTGGGGGGCTCCTGGGCCCGGGCGCCCATCAGCCTCTACGGCCGCAACTCCGCCTCGGGAACCTACGGGTATTTCAAGAAAGTCGCCCTCTCCGAGGGGGATTACAAAGACACGGTAAAGGAGCAGCCCGGGTCCGCGTCGGTCGTCCAGGGGGTGACCGAAGAGCTGAGCGCAATCGGATACAGCGGGATCGGATACCGCACCTCCGGGGTAAGGGTGGTGCCCCTTGCCGGGGAAGAGGGTCCCTTCAGGGAGGCGACCTACGAGAACGTCCTGGATGGAACCTACCCCCTGGGTCGGTACCTGTTCCTCTACATCAACCGGCGGCCGGGCGAGCCGCTCGACCCGATGATCCGCGAGTTCTGCCGCTTCGTTTTTTCCAGGGAAGGCCAGGAAATCGTCGTCAAGGACGGCTACATGCCGATTCCCCTGGAAGTCCTCCTGGAGGAATTGGCCAAGATTGAAACAGCCGGCTCCAAATAACCCGGCGCGGGGTCCCCTGTCCCCTCCCGGGGGGCCGGGGTCCCGGGGGAGGGTCGGTCGACGCGCCAGGCTTCTCGACCGCCTCGGAGGCTGCCTCATTGCCGGCGGGGGCATCGGAATCATCGCCGCGGTCCTGGGGATCTTCGTGTTCGTCGCCCGGGAGACCTACCCGCTCTTCGGCGATGCGGAAATCGCCCGCACCGGATCGATCCCGGCCCCGGCAGGAGCGCCGCTGGCGGTGGGGCTCGATCCCTACCGGGAAATCGCCTTCGCGGTGGTCCCGAACGGATTGGAGTTCCGGAGCCTTCCTTCCGGAAGGGTCGAGCGCCGGGTCGCCCCCCGCGACAGCGGCAAGGTGCTGGTCACCGCGGCCTGCCACCGCGGCGGGCAGATCGCCCTCGGACTGTCCGACGGGAGCGTCCAGACCGGAACCATCCGCTTCGAAATCGGGTTCGTCGACGGCCGGCGCGTCGTTACCCCGGAGGTCTCCTTCTCCCCGCCGCTGCAGGTGCACGAAGTCGGAGACCCGCCCTTGCGGCTTTCCTACCGCGGCGACGGCGACTCGAGATCGGTGCTTGCCAGCATCTCCGCGGCGGGCGAACTGCAGGCCGTGATCAGCGCCTGGAGACGCAGCCCCCCCGGTCGTGGCGAGGTGGTTGACCGGGGAGTTCACGACCTGACCCGGCAGCTGCCGGCACCCGCCAGCAGCGTCGTCGTCGACGGATCGGGGCGCCAGCTGCTGGCCGGGACCGCCTCGGGGGAAATCATCGAGTGGTCCCTGGAAGGCCCCCGAACCCCACCGCGGTATTCCCGGACCCTGAGCGTCTCGGAGCACCCGGTTACGGCGCTCGAATTCCTGCTGGGCGACCTGTCGCTTGCCGTCGGCGACGCCTCGGGGGGGTTGAGCGTCTGGTTCGAAGTGCCCGAGCCCGGGGAGTCCGGGGCGAGGAGGTACCGGCGGATCCACACCTTCCCGGCCCGGGAAAGCGCCATCACCTGCATCGCTCCCTCCGCCCGGGACAGGCAGTTTCTCACCGGCTCCAGATCCGGGCGGGTCGCCCTGCACCACGCCACTTCGGAACAGACCTTCTTCGACATCGACTCCGGGGCAGGCCCGGTCGCCTCCATTTCCTGCGCCCCGAAAGCGGATGGTTTCCTCGCCGGCGGTACCCGTGAGGTGAGCCTGTTCGAGCTTTCGAATCCCCACCCGGAGATCAGCCTGCGGTCGCTGTTCGGCAAAGTCTGGTACGAAGGCTACCCGGAACCGGAATACGTCTGGCAGTCGACCGGGGGCACCGACGAGTTCGAGCCGAAGCTCAGCATGGTGCCGCTGGTCTTCGGCACCGTGAAAGGAACGGTATACGCCCTGCTCTTCGCCCTGCCGCTGGCCGTGCTCGCCGCCATCTACACCGCCGAGTTCGCCCGTCCCGGGATCCGCAACGTCGTCAAGCCGGCGGTGGAGATCATGGCCTCGCTGCCGAGCGTGATCCTCGGTTTTCTCGCCGGACTGTGGCTCGCCCCCCTGCTGCAGCACCACGTAATCGGTGTCGCCGCCCTGTTGTGCACCGTGCCCCTGGCGGCAGCGGGGACCTCCTGGCTGTTGCACTCCACCCCCGGCCTGCGCCGTCTGGTGCCGGTTCACGCCGAGTTCGCGGTTCTGACAGCGGTGACCGCCGCCGGATCGGCCATCGCCCTGACCGCCGGCCCGGCTTTCGAGAACATGCTTTTCGACGGCGGATTCCAGCACTGGCTCAGGGATACCGGGGTGCGCTACGACCAGCGCAACGCCATCGTCATCGGCTTCGCCATGGGCTTCGCGGTAATCCCCCTGATCTTCACGATCTGCGAGGACTCCCTCTCCAGCGTCCCCCGGGACTTGCGGGCAGGCTCCCTGGCGCTGGGGGCGACCCGCTGGCAGACCGCGACCCGGGTGGTCCTGCCGATGGCGCTGCCGGGTCTCTTCTCGGCGACCATGATCGGCTTCGGTCGCGCCGTGGGAGAGACCATGATCGTGCTGATGGCCACCGGAAACACCCCGATCATGGACTGGTCGATCTTCAACGGCATGCGCACGATCTCGGCCAACATCGCCGTCGAGTTGCCGGAGGCCCCCCACGAGGGCTCCCTCTACCGCGTGCTGTTCCTCAGCGGCCTGCTGCTGTTCGCCGTCACCTTCCTGCTCAACACCGCGGCGGAAGGGGTGCGCCAGCGCCTCCGGGAGAGGTACAGGCGGGTATGAAAGCCTTCCTGCGCAGCGGCGACCCCTTCATCTGGCTGGCGGGAAGTGCGCTGGCCTTCTGCCTGCTGATCGTCGCCGGGCTCGTCGCCGTCGTCGCCGTCAACGGCCTGGGGTTCTTCTGGCCCCGGGACGTCGCCCGGCTCGAGCTCGCCGACGGCACCGCCGTCTTCGGCGAGATCCTCCGGCGCCAGGAGATCCCCGCAGAGGATGCCGGGGCCGCGGCCGCCCACCGCCTCCAGATCAAGACCGGAAACCGCGACGTGTACGGGCTGGATTTCCGCTGGATCCCCGAAGCCGAGATCCTCTCCACGACCTTCCCCGCCGGGGCGGCCGTCCTGGAGCGTGTCGAGTGGGGGGACATGCTCGGGGTTCCCACCTCCTTCGCCGTCGACGGAGGGGAGCCGGTGGCCCTCGACACTCCCCTTGCCTGGGAGCAGCTCGCCGCCGCCCGCGCCCGCGTCGACGCTCTGCGGAAGCGGATCCGGCGGCTGGAACGGGACGAGATCGCCGCGGTCAACGCCGAGATCGAGGAGATCCGGCTGCGCGAGCGCCAGCTGCAGCTCGAGGACCGGTCCGCGTCCGGGCTGGAACGGCTCGCCTCGCGCCGGGAGGTGCTCTGGAAGCGGTACGAAATCCTGACCGCGCGCCTGTCCGACCTGCGCCGCCAGGGGGATGAAGACGAAATCCTCGTCGCTCTCGCATCCGGGGAAACGCGCAGGGTAAAGCTCGCCGACGCAGTCAGGCTCTACCTGCCCAACCAGATGGGAACCGCCCGCAAGGCGGCCCTCTACGCCGGCAAGGCGTGGGAGTTCCTCAGCGGGCAGCCGCGCGAGTCGAACACCGAGGGGGGCATCTTCCCGGCGCTGTTCGGCACCGTGATGATGGTCATCATCATGACCCTCGCGGTGGTCCCGTTCGGGGTTCTGGCGTCACTGTACCTGGGCGAGTACGCGCGCCAGGGACCGCTTGTCCGCCTGATCCGCATCGCCGTCAACAATCTCGCCGGCGTCCCCTCGATCGTCTTCGGGATGTTCGGCCTCGGGTTCTTCGTCTACGGCGTCGGGGCGGTTATCGATCACCTGTTTTTTTCCGCGGCCCTGCCGGCGCCGACGTTCGGCACCGGCGGAATCCTGTGGGCTTCCCTTACCCTCGCCCTGCTCACCCTCCCGGTCGTCATCGTCGCCACCGAGGAAGCGCTGGGCTCCGTCCCGGCAGGCATTCGCGAGGGCTCGCTGGCCCTCGGCTCGACCAAGCTGCAGATGATCTGGCGCGTCGTCCTGCCGGGGGCGCTGCCCGGAATCCTCACCGGCGTCATCCTGGCGACCGCCCGCGGCGCCGGGGAGGTGGCGCCGTTGATGATTACCGGGGTGGTGAAACTGGCGCCCGACCTCCCCCTGGACGGCGTTTTTCCGTTCCTCCACCTCGAGCGCAAGTTCATGCACCTCGGGTTTCACATCTACGACGTCGGTTTCCAGTCCCCCAACGTCGAGGCGGCGAGGCCGATGGTGTACGCGACGACTTTCCTGCTCCTCGCCCTGGTTCTGGTCCTCAACCTCACCGCCATCGTCGTGCGCAAGCGCCTGCGCCTGCGCTACGCGCCCACTGCCTTGTAGACTGCCCCATGAGCGATCCGGCTGTCGGGGTTCTGACCGAGGGGGACGACGTCGTTCCCCGGAGGGCGTCCGTGGAGATCGCGAGGCCCGTGATCGACGTCGGCAGCCTGAGTCTCTACTACGGCGATACCCAGGCGCTGTTCCAGATCGTCCTGCAGATCCCCGGGAACCATGTGTGCGCCCTGATCGGCCCCTCCGGATGCGGCAAGTCCACCCTGCTGCGCTGCATCAACCGCCTCAACGATCTGATCGATTCGGTCCGCATCGAGGGCACCCTGACCCTGGAGGGGGAGGACATCTACGCTCCCGGTTTCGACCCCATAGACCTGCGCCGCCGCGTCGGCATGGTGTTTCAGAGGCCGAACCCCTTCCCCAAATCGGTGTACGAGAACGTCGCCTACGGCCTGCGCATCGCCGGGGAGAAGGACAGGTCCACCCTCGACGAAGCGGTCGAGCACGGCCTCAGGTCGGCCGCCCTGTGGGAGGAGGTCAAGGACCGTCTCGACGACAACGCCCTCGAGCTGTCGGGAGGGCAGCAGCAGAGGCTGTGCATCGCGCGGGCGCTGGCGGTCGAGCCGTCGGTGCTGCTGATGGACGAGCCCTGCTCGGCCCTCGACCCGATCGCCACGGCGCGCGTCGAGGAGACGATCGCCGAGCTCAAGCAGCGCTACACCATCGTCATCGTCACCCACAACATGCAGCAGGCTTCCCGCGTTTCGGACTACACCGCCTTCTTCTACATGGGCCGCCTCGTCGAGATGGGGCGCACCGACCAGATCTTCACCAATCCTCGCCTGGACCAGACCGAGGATTACGTAACCGGCCGTTTCGGCTGAGACGGCGGACAGCGAAAAATGGAATCACAACTGACCCACAAGATCGACGAACTGAAGAGCGAGTTCCTGAAAATGGGGGCAGCCGTCGAGGAATCGATCGCCGACGCCAACCGCGCCCTCGTCGACCAGGACGACCGCCTGGCCGAGGAGGTGATCGCCGGCAACGCCCGCATCGACGACTGGGAAGTGGCGATCGAAGAGGAGATCCTCAAGCTGCTGGCGACTCACCAGCCGGTCGCCTCGGACCTGCGCCAGCTCGCCATGATGATGAAGGTCAACTACGACCTCGAGCGCATAAACGACCAGGCCGTCAACATCGCCGAGCGCGCCCTGGTCCTCAACAAGCTTCCGCTGCTCAAGCCGCTGATCGACATCCCGCGCATGTCCGAGATGACCCAGCGCATGGTCAAGGACGCCCTCGACGCCTTCGTGCGGCGCAACGTCGACGTCGCCCGCCAGGTGTGCAGGCGCGACGACGACGTCGACATGCTGCGGGACCAGATCTTCCGCGAGCTTCTCACCTACCTGAAAGGCGGCCAGCCGGACACCGTCGACCGCGCCATTCACCTGATCCTGATAAGCAGGCACTTCGAACGCATCGGCGATCACGCTTCCAACATCGCCGAGAACGCCGCCTTCCTGGTCGAGGGCAGAATCGTCCGCCACCAGAAGGAATCCTGGTGGGGGGAGGGCAAGGGACCACCTACCGATGGAGTCGAACCATGAGCTCGAAAGTGCTCGTAGTCGAGGACGAACCCGACATCCAGGAAGTCGTCAGCTACAATCTCAGGCAATCCGGATTCGAAGTGGCGACCGCCGACGACGGCGAGACCGCCCTCGAGAGCATCGAGCGGGAGGATCCCGACCTCGTCATCCTCGACCTGATGCTGCCCGGTGTCGACGGCCTCGAAGTCTGCCGCATGCTGAAGCAGAACGAGGCGGCCAGGGAGATACCGGTGCTGATGCTTACGGCGAGGTCCGAGGAGGTGGACCGCATCGTCGGTCTCGAGCTGGGAGCCGACGACTACGTGGTCAAGCCGTTCTCCCCCCGGGAGCTGGTGCTGAGGGTGCGGGCGATTCTGCGGCGCAGCCGCGCCGGCCGGGAGGCCCCCCCGGCGGAGGAAGGCGCCGCGATCGAGGCGGGTCCCCTGCGCATCGACCCCCTGGAGTACCGCGCCTGTCTGCGCGGGGAGCCCCTCGAGCTGACGGCGACGGAGTTCAAGCTGCTGCGCACTCTCGTCGAGCGCCGCGGGCGGGTGCAGAGCCGCCAGGAGCTGCTCACCACCGTCTGGGAGTACGAGTACGCCGGTTACGCGCGCACCGTCGACACCCACGTCAGGCGGCTGCGCGAAAAGCTCGGAGCCGACGCCTCGCTGGTCGAGACCGTGCGCGGCGTCGGTTACCGCTTCAAACGCTGGGTCGAGTAGCACCTGTAACCTCCCGCACGTTAGCGACATGCGCCTCCACTGGAAACTGATGGTGACCTACGTGCTGGTGGTCGTCGTGGTCCTGGTCTGCGTCCAGTGGTACCTCGACCGCAACCTGCGGAACTTCCTCGTCGACCACATCGCCGACAACCTCGCCCGTGACTCGCGGCTGGCCGGCGAGACCTGGCAGCGGATGCAGCCGACGCTCGACGTCGAAGCGTTCGACGCCCAGGCCGACCTCCTGGGCCACCGCCTTGCCCTGCGTCTGACCCTCATCGACGCCGACGGCGTGGTGGTCGGCGATTCCCAGGTTCCAACAGCAGCCCTGCCAGGGCTCGACAACCACGCCGACAGGCCCGAGGTGAAAGCGGCCCGGGCCGGGGGCGTCGGCCGCAGCCTGCGCTTCAGCAACACCCTGAAGACCGACATGCTCTACGTCGCCCGGCTCGTTCCCGGCGACGACCGGCTCGTGCTGCGCCTGGCGATGCCGCTCGACGAGGTCGAAAATGTGCAGGACCATGTCCGGGACGCCGTCTGGCTGGCCTCCCTGCTCGGCCTCGCTGTCGCCATCGTCCTCGCCTACGGGGCTTCGCGCTTCGAATCGCGCCCGGTGGTCGAGATGACCCGCAGCGCCCGGGAGATGGCCACCGGGGAATACGGCGGCCACATACCTGGAACCGCCCTGGCGGCCAGGGAGCTCCACGACCTCGCCAGGGCCCTGCGCGACATGTACAGCCAGATCCAGGATCGCGTCGTCCAGCTCAGCACCGAGAAAACGCGGCTCGAGACCATTCTCGACAGCGTCTCCGAAGGGATCCTGGTAACCGGCCCCGACAATCGCGTCCTCCTGGCCAATCCCGCCCTGACCGGAATGTTCGGGCTCGACGCCTGGCGTCCCGGCATGCCCCTTGTCGAGCTGGTGCGCAACACCCGCGTCGAGGAAGCGATCGCCGAAACCTCGAGGTCGGGGAGGGGAACGGATCTCGAGGTCGAGCTCAGCGGCGAAGAGCGCCATATCGACATCAGGGTGGCGCCGGTCGTTACCGAGCGTCTCGGCCGCGGGACGGTTGCGGTGTTTTACGACATCACCCGCCAGCGCCGCCTGGAGACCATGCGCAAGGATTTCGTCGCCAACGTGTCGCACGAGCTGCGAACCCCTCTGACCGCAATCAAGGGCTGTGCGGAGACGCTCGTCGACGGGGCCATCGACGACGGCGAAGCGGCAGGGCGTTTTCTCCAGGTAATCGCCACTCATTCAGACCGCCTGACCAACCTGCTGAACGACCTTCTCGACCTCTCCCGCCTCGAGGCGGATGAACTCGAGATCGATCCGGCCCCCTGCAACCTGCGGGCCCTGGCGGAGTCCTCGGTCGAGTCGGTTGCCCAGATGGCGGCGCGCCGGAAGATCCACATCGAGGTTTCGGTGACGGCGGAGACGCGCGCCCTGTGCGACCGCAAGCTGATCGAGCAGGCCCTGGTCAACCTGATCGGGAACGCGGTGAAGTACTCGGCTGAAAACGGACGGGTCGAAGTCGGCGCCCGGGTCCTGTCCAGGGAGGATTTGAAGCCCTTCCTCGCCGGGAAGAGCTGGAGCGGCGGGGCCGTGCAGGATCCTGCCGAAGACGGCGGAAGAGGGGTTCCCACCATCGTCCTCGAGGTCGCCGATACCGGGATCGGCATCCCGTCCGAGGCGGTCACGCGGGTTTTCGAGCGCTTCTATCGCGTCGACAAGGGCCGCTCCCGGGAAATGGGGGGAACCGGCCTCGGGCTCTCCATCGTCCGCCACGTGGTCGAGGCGCACGGCGAGCGCGTCTTCGTCGACAGCGTGCTCGGCCGCGGGTCGACTTTCGGTTTCACCCTGCCGGCAGCCTGACGGGCCGGCCCTGCCCGGACGACGGCTGGCCAGACCGGAGGTCCCCGGGGGTGCCCGGCCCCGTCGCCAAGACACCGGCATCGGTCTTCAGATCGTCGGGTTTCTTAACGCCTGGGAAGATGGCGCGACCGATCCCCGGCCCCCGGGGATCCGCCGCGCCGCAGTACGGCTGTCAGCGGGCGATGTTGAGGCTGCCGAGTCTGGCCACCCTGCCCCGGTCGGTATCGGCCACGATGGAGTAGAGGTATATCCCGGGGGGGACCATCTCCCCCGACCCGTCCCTGCCGTCCCACTCCCTCCGGTAGTTGCCGATGGCGTCGTCTCCCTCGTAAAGGCGTCTGACCACGCGGCCTGACAGATCGGTAATGTCAATGGTGACCGAGGCGAGCCCGATGATTTCCAGCAGATCGTAGGAGATGCGGACGGCGTCGTTGACCTGGTCTCCGTTGGGAGTGAAGACCGCCGGAGACACCACGGCCTGCAGCAGGGACGAGGCGTCGGCGGTAGTCGTCACCGACACCCGGTCCCCTTCTATCAGGTTGTTGGCATCCCCTTCCGCCACGCTCTGCCGCACCTCCAGGGGACGTCCGCTGTCGAAGACCCGCAGGTCGAAGACCGAACCGGACCTCAACACGCGAGCCTCGAAGTCGATCTCGACCGGGGTGCTGCTGGCCCGCGATACCAGCTTGGTGTCGACGAGAGTCAACTCGAAGCGATGCGCGGGAAATTCCGGCAGTTCACTTCCGTCGGTATCGAGAGGGGTGATCGAGAAGGGCCATTCCCGCTCCCCGATCCGCACCTGGCTGACCGCGTTGACGATCGAGGTGGTCGTCATCTCGAGGCCGTCGAAACCGGAGTTGTCCCCCGAAATCGACGGTCGCAGGTAATAGGTGAACGACGTTGGCTCGGCAACCGGCGCCCGGGTCGGATACACCTCGCCGACCAGCCTGGCCGCCAGCGGCTCGGAGGCGCGGAACTCCAGGAACCTGAGCTCGCTTCCCGAATCCTCCCCGGGAAGCATGTCGACCTTGAACTGCAGGAACCTGCGGGGCCCGAGGCTGACAATCGGGGTTCCCGAGCTGTCCGGCAGGTCGTACGGAGCCGACCAGAAGGTCCAGTTGTCGCGGTCGTACGTGGTTCCCGCCCTCTCGCCGAGGGCGAGGCGGTTGTAGGCCTTGGCGTCCTCCACCTGCACCGTTCCCCCGAGCCCCGTGAACCGCCAGTAGAGGTTCTGGTCGGAGGTGTTGCCGCTGCGGGTGTGGATGAGCATCTCCGCACCGGGATCCCGGGTCCCCGACCAGGAAAGCTCGCCCCAGGCCATGTCGCGGTCGAACTCGATGACCTCGGAAACGTACGAGGACCTTTCGACGAATCCCCGCGCGTAAACCTCCACCTCGTGCACCGCCCAGGGGGTGTTGTGCTCGGCGTGCAGGATCGACAGGAAATCGAACCGCTGACCGGGAGGGAACTCGATGTCGAGAACCTTCCGCTGGTTTCCCCTGATCTCGACGATCTCGTTGAAATGCTGGATGCTGCCCCGGGGATCGGCAGTGCTTCCCGCCGCGGCGAGGAGCTTGAAGTTCTTCATGATCCCGCTCTCGTCCTCGAGACCGGAGATGATCCTGACCTTTTCGATGAGGAACAGTCCGCCGAGGCCGAAGGTCCAGCCTCCGAGACCGTATCCGCCGGCGATGAACCGGCGGCCGCCGCCGAGGAAGTAGGGAGGAGGGGGGGCCAGGTAGTCGCTGTTCGCCGGGCATCTCCTGCTGCCGACCTGGTTGGGATCGTAGTTGGCGCAAAGGTACTGGGCGGGAAACCAGGCGGTCGACAGGTCGCCGTCCACAGCCTTTTCGTGATCGGCCTGCCTCGTGGACACCCGGATACCTTCCCCCCGCTCCTTTGCGGTTGGAGCCATGTTGATCCCGGGGTCGTACTGGAGAGCCTTGAGGGTGCGGTCGCCGAGATCCACCTGGTAGACTTCACCCCCCAGGTCTTCATCGACGGGATCGGCCCAGCTGCGCGGGATGAACACGACTCCCTCGTTCTCCGCCTCGTGAGGGGGCGGCAGTTCCTCGCCCCCGAAGCGGTAGATCGTGAGGGCGCCGGATTCCGTCCAGTAGAGGGCGACGGCGAACAATGCCGCCGCGCAGATGGGCAATCTCTTCGTTTCCATTGTCTGGATAAAATAAGCCACTCGCTGTCCTCCGTCCCGGGCAGGATGGTGGAAGATGGAATGAGCAGCCTGCCGGCCCGCCGCGATGAATGCCCTTCCCGGAATCACCCGAATCTCCTGGCGCGTTGGCGCGCCTGCCCGCAGGCTGGCTTCCGACACCGGATACCGGCTGATCTGCAGCGCCCCCCGGAAATCCCGGTGCCGCGGTTTGATGATACCCTTGCTAATTAAAGCGGACGAGCATCCCTGCGCATCCCGGGAATGCCGGAGCGGAGCTGTTTCCCTTTCCGGACTTTTAGGTCTTCTTAGCGAACCAGCTGCGAACCGGAATCCCTTCACCCGATACCCCGCCGGCTTGACCGGCCCACGGAGAAGAAGATGAATGCACCCGATGTCGAGCTGAGACCGCCAGAGGGACTGGAACTCCCGATCCAGGGGGCACCCTACAAACGCCCGTCCCCGGAGCTTCTCGAGGAGATGCGGGAGGTCAGCAGCGCCACGGCCGCGGCCATGCTGCACAAGATGGGAATTCGCCAGACCTTCATTCAGGGACCGAGGCCGCGCACCCCGGGCGCCAAGGTCGTCGGCTCCGCCCTCACCTTGCAGTTCATGCCCCAGCGCGAAGACGTCGCTTCGGGCGCGGCCCAGGAAAACGTCGAAAAGTCGTCGGCCCTGTGGCAGGTCTTCCGCCACGTGCAGCCGGGAGACCTGCTCTGCATCCAGGCCTACGGAGACATGTACACCGGCTGCGTGGGGGAGATGCTGACGACCTATTTCAAGGTGCAGGGAGGTGTCGGCCTGGTCGCCGACGGCTGCGTCCGCGACTGGCCGCGCATCCGCGAGATCGGCCTCCCGATGTGGCTGCGCGGCTTCACCCCGAACTACGCTTCGCAGACTCACCTGTTTCCATGGGCCTGCAACGTTCCGGTCGCGGTCGCCAGCGTCCTCGTCATGCCGGGAGACGTAATCATCGCCGACGACGACGGAGCCGTGGTGGTGCCGCTGCAGATGGCGGCCGCGGTCGCCGAAATCACCAGGGAGCACGAGGACTGGGAGAGCTTCAGCCGCATGAAGCTGACCGAGGGGGGGTCGCTCTACAAGTACTACCCACTCAACGATGAAGGCCGCGCCGAGTACGAGGCCTGGCGCCGGGATGACCGAAACTGAGCCGTACCATGCAGCACGCCGTGCTCTACCGGGACGAGAATGCCTACTCCCCGTGGCCGGTTCTCTGGCGGCTGCCCGACGGCGGCATCGGGGCCGGCGTCGTCACCTCCCCTGTCGGCAGCCATCCCGGGGCGTCTGTTTTCGGGAGGTTTCTCGCCTTCGCCTCGCGAGACGAAGGGCGCAGCTGGGAGGCGAGCGGCGATCCCGCCCACCCGGCAAACTGGCCCGCGGCGACCGCGGACGAGCGCATGGACCGCTTCGCCGTCATCCTGCCCGACGGGACCTTCGTCGCCGTCGGCGCCCGCGGCTTCGAAGCCTGGGAGGCAAGCCGGCTGGAAGAGGCCCGCTCACTGGGGCGCTGGATCCGCGAGATCCCGGAGCGGCCGGAATGGATCGCGGTGCAATCGCCGCTCCTGTGCTGCCAGCGTTCCCCGGACGGGGGGCGGACCTGGGAGCGGCGCGAGTGGGAGGTGGCCGGCGTCCGGGGGATGTGGTGTTTCAACCGCGGCACCCTGATGGCGGACGGAACCATCGTCGTCGGCGTCTACGGCGTCGACCAGGAGGGCCTGCAGCGGCCCTACGCCCTGCGTTCGGCCGACCGCGGACGTACCTGGCGCCTGCACGACCTGTGCGCGCACGCCGCCGGGGTTCCCGCCAGCGAAGCGGCGATCTGCGAAACCGGTCCGGGCAGGCTGACCGCTCTCGTGCGAGGGGAGTCCGATCCGCATGACCACCGTCTCCTGCAGTTGTGGTCCGAGGACGGAGGCGTGACCTGGAGCGAACCGGCAAGGACCGGGATCTGGGGCCATCCCGCCCACCTGATGAAGCTCAAGGACGGGCGCGTCCTCTGCACCCATGGGTACCGGCGGCACCCGATGGGGGTGCGCGCCCTGCTGAGCGAGGACGACGGCGAGACCTGGGATACCGACAACCCCGTAGTCCTGCGGGATGACGGGGGCGGCCATTCCCCCCATCGCGGCGAGGGAACCGGCGCCGGAGACGTCGGCTACCCCTTTTCGATCCAGCTCGCCGAGAGCGAGGTTCTGACCGCCTACTACATCACGCCCGCCGACAACGTCACCCACTCCGCGGCGACGATCTGGAGACCCTGACCGCCCGGCAAAGCCGGACCGCCGGTCCACTCCCCGTGTTTCCCCTCCCGGCATCGAACAGCCCGGACCTGCTCCGGGGGGTCAATCGACCGCGAGCTTCGCCCAGCGGGCGTGCACCAGGCTGGCCCCGGTGCACCACCAGGTCGCCAGCAGCTCCCCGCCCGTCAGCACGATCAGAGAAGGAGCTCCATAGGCGATGGTGTCGTGGCTGTGCGGGTACTTCTCGGCGCTGTCGTAACCGATGGCCGTCCAGCCGCTGGCGTCCCACACCTGCACCTGGCTCCCGAGGTCCCAGGTGGGGCCGAGATCTTCTGACAGGGCCACGAAGAAACCGGGACTGCCGGCCTCGCGGCAGGTGTAGACCGCGGCGAGGCGGCCGTCGGCAAGCTGCGCCGTGCAGCTGGTCTGCCCAGGAAGGTTGGTCTCCGCCGGTTTCTCCCAGGCGCTGGCCGCCGGATCGGAGACCGTGAAGTGGTTCTTCAGGTTGACCGGCCCCTTTTGCGGCCGGGTCATGTCCGCCGCCCACAGCAGCGAGAAGATGCGGCCGTCCGACAGCCTGAGGGCGCGGCCGTGCCAGTACCCCTTGCCTTCCCCGGCGCCGTCGGCCATGACCGTCATGCCGCTCCAGGTGCGGCCGCGGTCCGCGGAGGTGCAGGACCACATGCGCGGCTCGTAGGCCCCGGAACCGCCGAACGCAGGCCACTGGTCGAAGGTCGCCAGCCAGCGGCCGTCGTCGAGCTCGACCAGCCCCTGCGCCGCAGTGAGGTTCATGCCGCCTGGCAACTCCTGGACCTGCGGATCCGACCAGGTGCGGCCCCCGTCGGATGAGGTGAACAGGATGGGATCGTTGTCGATCAGTCCGGCATTGTCGTCGAAGAGACGAACTCCCGGGTCGCTGCGGTCGATGCGGAACGGGGACACCGCCAGGGTTCCGTCGCCCATCCGCGACAGGAAGCTGGCCATGTAGGAACAGGGACGGTCGTCCCGGGAGCGGTCGTGCAGGTCACCCTCGTCTTCCCAGGTGCGGCCTCCGTCGAGCGAACGGAGCACCCCGAGGGTGTTGTTCGGCGCGTACAGTCCGTCGCCGTGCTGGTACACGCACAGAAGCTCGCTCTCCGAAAGCTGCACGACGTTTGGGTAGAAGATGGAGACGTGCCGGTAGGCGGGCTCCGGGTTGACGTGGAGGATACCGCTGTCGACGATGCGCATGAGCTCACCGGTCCTGTCTCGGGTTCTGTCGGGGACGGAGGGGCCGCCCTATAATAGGCGCCCCGCAGCAGGAGTCGCCATCAGGAGACGGGGGCCGGCAGCCGTTTCCACCCTGCCTGCGAACCGTACCCCCGCGCGACACCGCGGCGAAACCAGATTGATTGCAACTCAAGGCGCTGACCGCGGAGTTCCCCGGCTCCCGCGCCGGGTGCCCGGACCTGCGGAAAGGGAAGCATGATCATCGACTGCCACACCCACGCCTGGACGTACTGGCCCTACCAGCCCGAAGTGCCCGACCCCGAGAGCCGGGGCCGCGCCGGGCAGCTGCTGTGGGAAATGGACCGGGTCGGCGTCGACAGGGCGGTGCTCGTCAACGCCCGCATCGACCACAACCCCGAAAACAACGAGTACGGCCTCGAGTGCGCCCTCGACCACCCGGACCGCTTCGTCAACTTCGCCGACGTCGACTGCTCCTGGTGGCCGACCTACCACCAGCCGGGAGCCGCGGCGCGTCTCGCCGAAGCCGCGGAGAAGTACCGCCTCAAGGGGTTCACCCAGTACCTCAAGGACGACTACGGCTACTTCGAAACCGCGGAGGGAACGGCGTTTCTCGAAAAGGCCGCCGAGCTCGAGCTGATCGTCAGCTTCGCCCTCGGCACCGCCTGGCAGGAACCGCTGCGCAGGGTGGCGCGGCGTTTTCCCGGCCTCGTCTTCCTCTGCCACCACATGGCCGGCTGCCGCGCCGCCGAAGGGCCTCCGTACCCCTCGATGCTCGAGCTGCTCGAGTCGGCCGAGGTGCCCAACATCTACCTCAAGCTGTCCGGGTTCCACTACGTCTCCCAGGTCGGGTGGGACTACCCCTACCCCGACGCCATTTCCATCGTGCGCACCCTTTACGCCCACTTCGGACCGGAGCGGCTGTGCTGGGCCTCGGACTACCCGGTGGTGCTGCCCTTCATGACCTACCGGCAGTCCCTGGAGGCGGTGCGCACCCACTGCTCCTTCATTCGCGACCGGGACATGGACCTGATCCTCGGGGACAACATGGCTCGGCTGCTCGGGCTGCAGGGGTGAAACGCCGATCGATGCGGGACAATCCGCTGCAACCTGAGTTCTTCCAGGGCCACCTGTCGCTCGAACGCGGGAACGGCTGGATCAAGCCCTGGCGGCTCCCCCACGACCGCAGGGCGCTCTTTCCCTCACCCGACGACGCCCTGATGGCCAGGGCGGAAAACGCCAGCGGCGTGCGCCTGCGCTTCGCCACCGCCTCGACCGCCCTCGGGCTCCGCTTCCTGCCCCTGGGCGAAGGCCCTCCCGCGGCCGGGCGCGGACATTTCTGCTTCGACGCCACCGTCGACGGGGAGCTGGTAGCCACCGCCAGGGCCCTGCCCGGCGCCGGGGAGGTTCTGCTGTCCGGGCTGCCGGAAGTGGACAAGGTCGTCGAGGTCTGGCTGCCCCAGGAGATCCCGGTCAGCCTCCGCGGCCTCGCCAGCGACGACGGAGCACCCTGCTCTGCCGCGGCCGACGGACGCCGAAGGTGGATCACCTACGGCAGCTCGCTGACCCACTGCACCCGCGCCCACAGCCCGGCGCGCATCTGGCCGGCCATCGTCGCCAGGCGGAACGGCCTGCACCTGGCAAGTCTCGGGTTCGCCGGCCAGTGCCACCTCGACCCCCAGGTCGGCATGGCCATCGCCGGACAGCCCGCGGACCTGATCACCCTGAAGCTGGGGATCAACTGCATGCCGGGCGGCTCGTTCAACGCCCGCACTTTCCCGGCCGCGGTGATCGGCCTGGTCGGCATCATTCGCGCAGGTCACCCCGACATCCCGATCGGCCTGGTTTCGCCGATCGGCTATCCCCCGCACGAGACCCGTCCCAACGCGGTCGGGTACTCGATCTCCGACATGAGGGAGGCGATAGCCGACGCCGGGGACAGGCTCGCGGCGATGGGGGACGGCAACCTCTACTGTTTCGACGGCCTCGATGTCTTCGGCCTCGATCTGATTGCCAGGTACGCCGAGGACGAGTGCCACCCGAACGGCGACGGCATCGAGGTGATGGGCGACAACTTCGACCGCGTCGTCATGCAGCCGCTCCTCGCCGCCTGCGGCTGAGCTCCCCGGCAGGCCGGTGTCCTCTCCTCACGGGGCAACCCATCATTCGTACCGCCCCTCGGTGCGCGGCCGCAACGGCGCCGTCGCCTCGGGGGACCCTCTCGCCTCGCAGGCCGGCATCCGCACGATGCAGGCAGGGGGCAGCGCCGTAGACGCGGCGATCGCCACGGCGGCGGCACTCGGGGTGGTGGAGCTGCCGATGTCCGGGGTGGGAGGAGACGGGTTCATCCTGATCCACGACGCCGCCACGCGGCAGGCGTACGGCCTCAACGCCACCGGTCCGGCACCGGGGGGCGCCACCCGCGAGCTCTACCTCGAGCGCGGCGGCATACCGATGAAGGGGATCCTCAGCGTTTCGGTTCCCGGCCTGGTCGACGGCTGGCTCAAGGCGCACGAGCGTTTCGGAAGGCTCAGTCTCGCCGAGGTTCTCGCCCCGGCGATCGACTTGTGCGAGCGCGGGTTCCCGGTCGGTGAGAAGCTCGCCGCCATGCTCGCCGGAGAGCACGAACTGTTTTCCGCCGACCCGATCACCCGGGCGCTCTTCGAGCCCCGGGGAAGGCCGCTGGAGGCCGGGGAGCTTCTCGTCCAGAAAGACCTCGGGACCACCCTGCGCCGCATCGCCGGCGAGGGCCGCTCCGCTTTCTACGAAGGGTCCGTGGCGCAGGAGATCGCCTCCTTCAGCAGCGAGCAGGACGGCCTGATCACGGCCGCCGACCTGGGGGCGTTCCAGGCGCGCTGGGAGGAGCCGATCCACGTCGACTACCACGGGTACCGCGTCTGGGAAATGCCGCCGAACTCCAGCGGCCACGTGCTGCTGCAGGAGCTCAACCTCGTCGAGCAGTTCGACCTGGCGGGGATGGGCTGCCTGACGCCGGAAAGCGTCCACGTCATGGTAGAGGCCAAGCGGCTCGCCTTCGCCGACCGCGAGGAGTTCATGGCCGACCCGGACTGGGTCGACGTGCCGCTGGCCGGCCTTCTCGACAAGCAGTACGCCCGCGAGCGCGCCCGCCGGATCGACCTGGAGCGCGTCAACCCCGATGTCGGGCCCGGCTCGCCGGAACGGGGGGAGGACACCACCTGTTTCTGCGTCGCCGACGGGGCCGGCAACGCCGTCTGCGTGCTGCAGAGCCTGCAGTCGGGCTTCGGCTCCAGCCTGGTAGCGGGGAACACGGGGGTGCTGCTCAACAACCGCATGACCTACTGGCACCTCGAGGAAGGGCACGCCAACTGCCTGGCGCCGGGCAAGCGGGTGCGGCACACAATGAACCCCGTCATCGCCGCCCGGAAGGGCGAAGCGGCCATCGTCTGCGGCACGCCCGGGGCCGACACCCAGGTGCAGACCAACCTGCAGCTGCTGACCCACGCCATCCACTTCGGCATGACCCCCCAGGAGGCGGTCGAGGCGCCGCGCTGGCGCAGCCTGCAGAACCCCATGGAGTCGACGGTGCCGCACACCTGCGAGGACTTGCTGCAGCTGGAGAACCGCTTTGCCGCCTCGACCCGGGAAGGCCTGGAGAAGCGCGGCCACCGGCTGGAGATCCTGGGGGACTGGGAGGGCCCCGGAAATGCCCAGTTCATCCGCATCGACCACGAAACCGGTGCCCTCGCCGCCGGATCCGACCCCCGCCGGGACGGGTACGCCGTCGTTTACTGACCCGTCCGTTTACCGCTCCCTCCACGCGACTGCACTCGCTGGTGTCGCGTCCCGCGGACAACTTGAAGAAATCCCGGGCGCCGGGGCGCCCGGCTCTCGCAAGGCGCCTGAGCGAGTCGTACCCGGGGTGTTCCTCGAGTGAAGGCAACGCCGCGAGACGGGATGGACCGACGCCGGGAAGGGCAAGGGATTCCCGGGACGCCAGGGCACCGAAGAGTTTCTCTGCCCGGCCCACCCGGTGCCACTCAGGCCGAGACCGCCAGCCCGTCGAACCGGGGGTCGGTGGCTCCAGCCTGAAGGGCCGGATCGCCGGCAACCGTCACCACGTGGCCGGGGCCGCCGATTCCGGTCACGGGTTCAACGCGGTGCCCGAGCTTGCGCAGGCCTTCGAGCACCCGCTTCCCCGCCCTGCGCTCGACCTCCAGCGGCTCCGCCCCCTCGGTGTGCAGGCGCGCCGCGTCGAGCGCCTGCCGCGGGTCGAGCCCGCGGTCGATCAGCCCGACCGCAAGGGTCACCTGGTTGTTGGGGATGGTGCGCCCTCCCGGCAGACCGAATGCGGCGAAGGGGCGCCCGTCCCGCAGGGCCAGGAACGGGGCCATGTTGTGCAGCGGCTGTTTGCCGGGCGCGATCGAGTTCGGCAGTCCGGGCCGGGGGTCGAAACGGGCGACCCCGTGCCCCAGCAGCAGTCCGGTCCCGGGAACGGCGACCATCGAACCGAACGGTCCGCCGTGGGTCTGGGTAAGGCTCACGAGATTGCCGGCGACGTCGGCGGCCGAGATGTGGCTGGTGCAGCTTATCGGCTCCGGGGCAACGAGACGCCCCGGTCCCGGGGACCGGAGACCCCGCTTCATGCGGCGCTTGAGGCGGCCGACCAGCTCGTCGGAGAGCTCGGCCCCGGCCTCGATATCGACGAATTCCGGGTCCCCGTAGCGCCGGAGTCGTTCCGGCCAGCAGCTCTTCATCGCCTCGGCGAGGTGATGGAGCCGTTCCGCTGCGGTCATCTCCCCCGGTTCGCAGGCCTCCAGCAGCCGCAGCACCTGCAGCGTCGTCAGCCCTCCAGCCCCCAGGGGCGGGGTGAACAGCCGGCAGTCCCGGTAGGACGCTGCGTACGGCTCGACTACCCGGGCCCGGTACCTGCGCATGTCCCCGGCGGTGAGGCAGCCGCCGAGCTCCTCGACACGGGAGGCGATCTTCTTCGCCAGGGGGCCGCCGTAGAATAGCGACGGGCCTCCTTCGGCCAGCTCCTCGAGGGTGCGGGCCAGCTCGGGGTTTGTGACCCGCTCCCCGCGGCGGGGAGGGCGCCCGTCCTTGAGCAGGAGGCGCGCGGTCTCCGGGAAATCGCGCCGCCAGACCGCGGCGTTCTCCACCAGCCCGAGGCGGTTCCGGCGCCCCGGAACGTACCCGAAGCGGGCGGCGCTGACCGCCGGTTTCACCACCTGGGCAAGCGGCATGGTGCCGTAGCGGCGCAGGGCCAGGCAGAGCCCGGCCACGACACCTGGAACCCCGACTGCGAGGGGACCGAAAATGTTGGCCCTTCCCGGAACCCGGTACCCGGCGGGCGGCGGCGCTTTCTCGATGGTGAACATCCCCTCCGAGGCGGCTGCCGGGGCGGTGGAGTTGCAGTCGACGGCGACGACCCGCCGGCGTTCGGCGAGGTAAAGGACCATGCAGCCGCCGTACCCGGCGATGCCGTTGTGCAGCGGCTCGACCACCCCCTCGGTGAAGGCTGCCGCCACCGCGGCGTCGACGGCGTTTCCCCCGGCCCGAAGCATGGCCATTCCGGCGCGGGCGGTCCTGGGATGGGGGCCGGCAACCGTCCCGAACCTTCTTCTTCGCTCTGTCACTTTCACACCCCTTCCTTGCTGCGACAACTGGTTTGGCCGTTCCTTCTCCGCCCGCGGCGGGCAAGCGGCGGCTCCACTGCGGCGAGGCCCGCCGGCCCTGGCGTTCCGACACTGACTGCAAGGTTGACGGACCAGGCCGGGCATGGGGCAAACTGCCCAACAATCGGCGCAAATCACCCGATGACCAAATTGCACATCCGGCGGAACGCACTCGGGTTCGAGATCCTCGACGGAGAGCGGCTTGCCGCCCTCTACAGGGCGAGCGAGGAGCTGCCGCGCAGCGAGTCCCCCAAACCCTGCTTCGCCCCGATATACACCCCCGCCGGAGGGCTGGTGACCGAGTACCGGCCGGCCGACCATCCCTGGCACACCGGCCTCTACTTCGGCTGGGTCTTCGCCAACGGCGCCAACCTCTGGGGCGGGCCCTGGTACCTCCCGGAGAAGGACCGCTACGAGCTGGTCGAGGGCACGCACGGGATGCAGCGTCACGACCGGTTCCCGGAGATCGAAGAGCAGGACGGCGGGGTGGCCGTCGAAGAGAAGCTGAGCTGGCTCGATCCCGCCGACGAGGTCATGGCGACCGAAACCCGCCGGTACCGGGTGCACCGGACCGGCAGCCCTGCCGCCTACCACTGGGACGTCCGTACCTGCATCGAGCCGGTGGGCGGTCCGCTCGGACTGGGGGCGTCGCGGAAGTCGCACTACAGCGGCTTCGAGCTGCGCATGGGACCCCCTTTTTCCGGAGCCCGCCACCGCAGCAGCGAGGGAGCCTCCGGCCACGAGAGCATCATGGGACAGCGGGCGCGCTGGGTGAGCGCCGCGGGCGCGGCCGGGGGCGCGGTGGTAATGATGGATCACCCGGACAACCCCCGGCACCCGGTCACCTGGTTCACGCGCGCCAACCTCCTCGGGGCCGGGCTGCTGATGGAGGGAGATCTCGAAGTCGGGGAAGGGGGCGCCCTGCGCCTGCGCTACGGCTTCGCCGTTCTCGCCGAAGAGCCGGCGTCCGACGAGGTGGAGGCGCTGTACGCCGCTTTCATTTCGGATTGACTGCCGATGGACCAACACCGCCGGGATACCGGCGATCTTTCGGATTTCCCGGTTTCCTTTCCCCGGACCGGAAGCTCCCCGGACGGCAGCAGATGAACCTCCGTTCGCGGCCTGACCTGTCGACTCACCTCGACTCGTGAACGCCCAATTCGGGCGGAACCGCCGCCGCGCGTACCCGGGACAGCACACTTGGCAAGAGCCGTGAAGATCCGCAAAGTCGAAGTCATCCAGATCGAAACCCCCCGCTACTACCAGACACTGCCCGGTTACTCCGGAGGGATCTCCGGACACGTGGTCTTCAAGGTGCACACCGACGACGGGCCGGTCGGCCTGGGGGAGGCTTCGGACAGCAGGGCCGACGACGTCCCCGCCATCGCCGCGCGCTGCAACGAGCTGCTCAGAGGACGGGACGCCACCTGCATCACCGAAATAAACGAGCTGATGCGGGCCCAGCGGTTCGGCAGCACGGTCAGCGACGCCCACCTCGCCTCGGCCGTCGACATCGCCCTCTACGACCTCAACGCCAAAGCCCGCAGCGTTCCCGCCTTCCAGCTGATGGGGGGCAAGCTGCGCGACAGGCTGTACTGCTGCTACCCGATCTTCGGCACGCAGGTCGCCGCGGATTTCGAGCAGTCCGCGGGGTTCCTGCAGCGGATCGTCGACCTCGGCCACCACCTGTTCCGCTACTACGTCTCCGGCGACAGCGAGCTCGACGACCGCTTCCTCACCGAAATGAAAAGCCGTTTCGGAGACCGCATCCGCCTGAAGTCGATCGACATGTCGCTGCGTTTCGACGCCTGGGACACGGCCCTGCGCTACGCCGAGGTCCTGCGCCACCACGACCCCTTCCACTTCGAGCATCCGAGCCGCTCGATGCGGGTAAACGCCGGGTTCACCAGGCGCTGGGACCTGCCCGTCAGTCTCCACATCGACACGCTGGAACAGGCGCGAGAAGCAGTGGAGCTGGGTGCCGGCACCGCCTTCAACATCGCCTGCGTTTCCTCCGGGCCCACCTACATCCGGCGCATCGCCGCGGTCGCCGAGGCGGCGGGGTTCCGCTGCCTGATCGGCACCGACCAGGAATCGACGATCGGCACCGCCGCCCAGGTGGCGGTGGGGATCACGCTGCCCAACCTCTCGCTCCCGTGCGATCCCATGGGACCGGTCCTGTACATGGAGTCGCCGGCGAAGGAGCGCATCCGCGCCGAGGCCAGCCATCTCTACCCTTTCGAGGGACCCGGCTGGGGGGTCGAGCTCGACGACGGGAAACTGCGCCGGCTCACCGTGGCCGCGGCATGACCCGGTCCGGCGGCAAAAAAACCCCGGACCTGCCGGTACCCTGGCCCTGGCGGCCCAACCCGGTCTGCCCGGTCGGGGAGGCGGGCGGGCATCCACGACGGCTCCGCGTCGTCCGTTCGCGGGCTGTCACCTTCCGGACCACCGGACTGGGGATCAGGCATTCACCGTTCCCTCTGGTGCCCCGATCTCGAGGAGAGTAAACGTGAAGATCGCCGCTGTTGACCTGCATGAAGTGAATGTACCGGACCGGCCCTGGGCCTGGTCGGACGAGGAGAACGGCATGCCCGCCCACCGCCAGACCGCGAACCTGCTGGTCGTCGTGCGCTGCGACGAAGGCGTGGAGGGTCTGGGAGAGCTCGACCTGCGCGGGGTCGACCGGGCCGCCGTCGCTGCCGCGGCCGAGGGGTGGATCGGGCTCGACCCGCTCAGGCAGTCCCGGCTGCCGCAGGGAGCGCTCGCGGCGGAGGCGTACGAGTGCGCCGCCCTCGACATCCGCGGCAAGGTGCTGGGATGCCCGGTCTCCGAGCTGCTCGGCGGCGCCGTCAGGGACCGGGTTCCGGTCACCCTGTGTACCGGCTACAAGACCGTCCAGAACACCGCAGCGGACGCGGTCTGGGGCTGGGAGCGCGGCTTCCGCACCTACAAGATGAAGTGCATCGTCGGGACCCCCCACCTGCAGGAGCGCATCGACTACGTCGTCGACCGCGTCGAGGCCATTCACCGCGAGCTGCCGGAGATGGATGTGCGCCCCGACATCCGCCGCCGCCTCGAGGAGGTGTGGGCGGCCGAAGAGATGGCCAGGCGGCTCGAAGGACACCGCCTCGACTGCCTGGAGTCGCCGATCGTCACCGGCGCTCACGGCGACAGCTTCAGTGAATGGCGGCGCCTGCGGCAGCGGATCGGCTTTCCGGTCGCCGAGCACACAGGGGCGGACCGGCTGCTGACCATGTGGTCGGCCGAGGCCCTTGATTACGCCATCATCGGGGCGCCGGGGGCCGTCGAGACCGTGCGGCTGTCGGCCATGGCGGAGGAACTCGGCCTCCCCTGCTGGACGCAGTACGTCGGCCTGGGAGTCAACAACGCCCTCGGACTGCATGTCTGCGCGGCGGGGCCCAGCCTGTCGCGACCGCACGATTTCGTCGGTTTCTGGGCCAAGCAGGACGACTGCGTGCAGGAGGAATTCCCCGTCGTCGACGGCTCCGTGCAGGTTCCCGACGGCCCCGGGCTCGGGGTGACCCTCGACATGGACGCGGTCGGGCGCTACGCTGCCCCCTGACCGCCGGCGCCGACGGGGTTCGGTATGCCATCTTTCCCCAATGCCGGCCGGCAAGAGGGCTATTTTCCCGCGCCGGCCGAACCTCGAGGAGGGTTCCATGTTTCAGGAAGTGACCGCGGCCGCCATTTCGTTCGTTCCCGAGAAATTCGGCCTGCAGAAGAACGCGGACCGGCTGGAGGAGATGTTCCGCAAGGCCGCGGCCGGCGGCGCCCAGCTGGCCGTTGCCCCGGAAGGGGTCCTCGAAGGGTACGTCGTCACCCCGATCATTTCCGGGGAGCAGCCGGCGGAACGGATGAAGGAGGTGGCCCTCACCATGCGCAGCCCTGTGATCGGCCGCTTTCGCGAGCTGGCGCGGGAGCTGGAGATCTGCCTGGCCTTCGGGCTCGCCGAGCGCATCGGCAGGCAGGTGTTCAACTGCGCGGTGTTCATGGACCAGACGGGCCGCATCCGCGGCAGGTATCACAAGATGCAGCTCGCCGAGGGCTCCCACCGGTCCTGGTGGTTCAACCGCCTCGGGAAGAAGAGCCGCGCCTGCAACACCCCTTTCGGGCGCTGCGGGTTCCTGATCTGCAACGACCGCTGGAACCCCGACATCGCCCGCATTCCCGTCCTCGACGGGGCGCAGTACCTGCTGATTCCCTCCTTCGGCACGCGTTCGAAGGAACAGGACAAGGCGGTGCTGGCGCGGGCGCGCGAGAACGGCGTGCCCATCGTCGAGGCGAACGTCGGCGTGACCCTCATCGTCAGCAAGGGAGAAATCGTCAGCCTGTCGCGGCGGGAAACGGCGGTGACCTTCGGGACGATCGAGGTTCCCGCGGCGGCCTCACCGGGCAACCGCGACCGCTGCGAACGCGCCTTCCTGCGCTGGCGCAAGTCGGAGATGCCCCGGCGCCACGCCAGCTACATGGAGCGGATCAGGAGCGGTAAGAGAGACGAGGACCCCAAGCACCTGAAGCTGCGCCACGACCCCAAGGGGATGATCATCGGCGGCTGAAATCCAGGCGCCCAACCTGGATGACGGCATCCGGTTTGTTGAGACGCCGGCCTGCGGTCGAGTGAGGCAGGGCCCGGCCCCGACGGGCCTGCACCCCCGTGGACTCCCGGGATCAGGCAGGCACGGCAGGCCTCAGCGCTCGATGCCCGCCTCGCGAAAGGCGGCGTCCAGGGTGTCGTAGGTCATGGCCGCGGCGGCAAGCGGATCGTAACCCGGACGCCGCTGCACCTGCATGCTGATCTCCGCAGTGATGTACCCCTCGTACCCCGCCTTCCGCATTTCCCTCAGGTACCCGACGTAGTCGAACTCCCCCTCCCCGGGAATCAGAAAGTCGGACCGGGGAATCCGGCCGCGCTCGTCCTTGACGTGGGTGTGGACCGAAAGCGGCGCCAGCAAAGGAACCGTCCGCTCGACCGGCAGGCCCTGAATGTTGAAGTGGCTGATGTCGAAGTTGAGCCGGAGGAAGGGGCTGGCCGCCGCCTCGAGCAGCCAGACGCACTCCTCCGGGTCGCGCAGGCCGTCCCCGGAATGGGGCTCGATCGCCAGCACCACCCCGCGGGCGGCGCAGTACTCCGTCAGCCTGCCGGTGCGCTCGACGATCAGATCCCGCTGCTGTTCGAAGCTGTCGATGCTGCTGCCGAGGGTGGTGTTCAGCGCCGGCGGTCCATCCGGGCCGGCGAAATCGACGCAGAGGTCGGCGGCCTTGGTCAGGCGCCGCCAGTTCTCGGCGTGGGCGTCCCCCGCGGCCAGCAGGGATGCGTGCCCGGCCACCGCCGGCATCTCCACCCCGCAGTCGTCGTAGAGCCTGCGGATGCGCAGCCGCTCGGCGGCGCCGAGGGTGTCGAGCTCGGTCGAGTAGGGCGGAATCACGGTGATCTCGACCCCCTGAAAACCGAGGGCGGCCAGCTCCCGGACCGAGGTGTCGATCGGCAGGTCGGGCATGGCCCAGGTGGAGAAACCGAGCTTCACCGGTTCCCTGCTCCCCCGGGGGGCATCCCGGTCTCCTCCGGTACCATGCAGCTCATCTTCAGGAGGCTTGCGAATCGTGCCACGACATCGCCTCGCCGCGCACGATGCCGGAGCGCACCTCCGAGTACCCGGGCCATTCGACCGGCAGGTCGCCGTTTTCGATCATGCGCGCCAGGGGGTTGAGCTTGGTCCGCAGCGGCATGCGGATGCGCTGCCGCTTCCGCGCCGATTCGAACAGGGCCATCATCACTTCCTGAACGGCGCGGCCGTGTTCGCCGCCGCTGATCGGGTCGTCGATGCGGCCCTCCACCCAGTCGATCGCCTCCTGGCACTGGTGCGCCCAGGAGTCGTGAAAAGGCGCCTCGATTTCCTTCCAGCCGCCGGTCGAGGCATTGAGGTAGCGGCCGGTTCCGAACTCGGCGTTGTAGCGGGCCGAAGGTCCTTCCGGCGAGTACATCCCCTCGTCGGAAGGGATCTCGCTGTCCGGTTTGCGTCCGATCGAGAGCTCCATGATCCCTTCGGAGCCCAGCACCCGGCAGCCCTGACCGAGGTCGCCGGTGGCGATATCCCCGCCCGAGATCAGCAGCGTCGCCCCGTTGCTGCACCCGGCCATCCCGAGGGTGGAGTCCTCCGCCGGCAGGCCCCGTTCGTAGGTGTCGGCGGTGCGCTCGGTCGTACCGACGACCCACTCGACCCGCGGGTCTCCCATCAGAAACAGGCCGAGGCGGATGTTGTGGGAGTTGGTGTTGAGCATGTTGCCCCCGCACTCGAGCTCGATGCGCCTGATCTCTCCGACCACCCCCTCGGCGAGGAGATCGCGGGCCTTGAGCCAGACAGCGTGGTGAGGCCGCTGAAAGGCGATGACGAGCTTGACGAAGTTGCGCCTGCAGGCCATCAGCATGCGGTCGGCCTCCCCGAGGTCGCTGGCCATCGGTTTCTGGCAGAGGATCGCCTTCGGGCGCCGCGCCGCCGCGGCGATGACCATCTCGGCGTGCTGCTGGTGCCAGGAGCAGACATCGACGAAGTCCGGCCTCTCCTTGTCGAGCATCTCGCGGTAGTCGGAGTAGCGGTGCTCCCCGCCGACGCCGAAGAAGTCCCCGAACTCCCGCAGAGCGTCCGGGTTGGTGTCGGCAAGGGCGCCGATCTCGACAGGCCGGCCGGGAACTCCGAGCCAGCCGCGGGTGTGGACGCGGCCGATGACGCCGCAGGCGATGATGGCGGTGCGGTACTTTGCCATGAACGGTTTTCCAGGGTTGTGGGTTGGAGGGGATGCGGTCGGAAGCCGGAAAAAGCGAAACCGGCAGGCGGCGTCAAGGACCGGGAGCAGATTCTCCTGACCGCCCGAGCCCGAGCTTTCCCTCCTCGGGCCGCAGCGCCTCGATCACGAAGAGGATGTGCTCATCGAGACCGACTCCGAGCTCTTCGGCGCCCCGGACCAGCTCATCCCGGTCGACGCCGCGGGCGAACGCCTTGTCCCGGAGCTTTTTCCTTACGCTGCGGACCGTGAGGTCCCCCAGGCTTCGCGAAGGGCGCACCAGCGCACAGGCGACGAGGAAGCCGCAGAGCTCGTCCACGGCGAACAGGGCGCGGGCGACCGGGGTGTCGCGGGGAACCCCCGAGTAGGAAGCGTGCCCGAGGATGGCCCGGCACAGCTCCTCGGGAAAACCGCGCTCGCGAAGCAGTGCGACCCCGTGGGCAGGGTGCCCCTCGGTGGCGGAATGCTCCTCGTTGGGATAGCGCTCGTAGTCGAAGTCGTGGAGCAGGCCCGTCAGCCCCCAGGCCTCCTCGTCGGCCCCGCATTGGCGCGCGCATGCCCGCATGGCGGTCTCGACGGCGTACATATGGCGGCGCAACCCCTCGGAGGGGGTATATTCGCGCATCAGCTCCAGCGCCTTCTCACCGGTGAATGAGCCGGTCATTTCCTTGTCGGGCTCCTCTTGGCAGGCTTCCTTGGCCGTCGCTCCGGTTCACTGTTCATTTGCAATTCATCCATCGCCGCAAACAAGCGCAATCCGCGCTCCGGGTTCAACGCCGGACCTGTGACTTGACCCCAAGCAGACGAAACGGTTTCCGCCTGTTCGCAGGCTGTCTGGTTTTCTTCCGGGCGGCCGCGGCCGCGGCCCTCACCCTCTGGCGACTCGGGGGATCGGGTGAGCCGCCCCCCGATCTCGAGGTCGAGCACGAGTTCGTGCAGCTCCACTGGACCGAGGTCGACGAGGACCGCTTCGGAACGGCCGCCGGCCTCGAGCTGCGGCCGGAATCGATCCGCCCCGAGCGAACCGACCCGGACTCCAACCTCGCCCCCCTTCCGGACGGGGACCGCTTCGCCGTTCTGGACCATTTCCCCGGAGGAGGACGCCTGGGTTGGGTTCCCTGGGGGCGCGTGTCGAGGACCAGGGATATCCGTTTCTCGGTCCGGATGGTCGACCGCGACAAGGACCTGTACTACACGGATACCCGCAGTTGGAACTTCCTGTTCGATCTCGGACACCCCGTACACCTGACCCGGGTGCGCTTTTTCACCCGCGAAGACGACGGCAGCCTGGTCACCTGCGGTTTCGGCAGGTTCCAGACCGGGGAGTGCCGCTCCGGGGGCCTCGATCCCGTCCCCCGTTTCATCCTTGCCGCCAACGACGGAGACCCGGCAAAAAAAGGGAGGCGGACTCACAATCCTCCATACACTTCCCGAACCCCCCATGAGTACCGGTTCGATTTCGACGTCGTCCACGAGGGACCGGGGGCCGACGTGGTCGACCTCGAATTCCCCTCCATCCCCACCCGGCGGCTGCTTTTCCAGGTGTTCGCGAAGGACCGCCTTTCCTGGGAGGTGGCGGAGTTCGAGATCTTCGGCAAGGGATTCGTTCCCGTGGCGACCTACCGTTCCAACGTCATCGACCTCGGAGAGTCGCTCAGCATCGGGGAGTTGGCGTGGGCCGGGCGCGTAGTGGAACCTGCGAGAAACCTGCTGCGCATGCGCACCGGTGGGGACGACCAGCCCGACGTCTACTGGCGCAGGACTTTCCGCGGGGAGGAGGAGGTGCCCTTCGGCGAGGACGGCGGCCCCCTGACCCGGCAGCAGTACGAACGCCTGGAACCCGCCGAGGTCGGATCGATCACCCACGACCTCGAGAACTGGAACGGTTGGAACGCATCCTACGACTTCGCCGCGGGCGGAGGCTTGCCCAACGCCGACCGTCCGCGCCGTTTCGTGCAGTTCGACATCGCCTTCTCCGCGACCCCGGAAGCCGGCGGGGAGATCGACTACCTGCAGTTCGCCGCCTCCCCGCTGCTCGCCGCCGAAGCCCTTGGTGAGATCGTACCCGCCGCGGTAGCGGCCGGAGAGGTGAGCCGGTTCACACTCAAGGTGAAGCCCAGGCTCGAGCCGGGAGACCCCGGGTTCGACGGGCTGGCGGTCGCTACGGACGCGCGCGTCACCGCGGTCGATCCCACCGGCCGCCTCGGGGGCAACGACGTCGGTCTCGACCTCGTCCGTCTCGACGATGAGGGATTCGCGGTGCAGTTCCCCGGCGTCGGCATCGAGCGCACCGAGGAGCTGGTCGAGGTCGGCTTCGAGGCGGAGATCTTCGCCTACGACACCCTGTTCCGGGTCGGGCTGACCAGCAGCGGGCAGCCGTTCGAGGTTCCCCAGCCGGTGATCGCCGGAAACGCCGACGACCTCAGCGACAGCGACCGCCTGCGGGTCGCCCTGGTCCGGATACCGCGCCGGCCGATCCACACCCTCCGCCTGTCGCCGCCGGCCTTCACCCCCAACGGCGACGGCGCCAACGACCTCCTGGAGATCGAGTACGAGCTGGTCAACCTTGCGGGGAACGTCCCGGTGCGAATCGCCGTGTACGATCTCTCCGGCCGCCGGGTCGGACAGGTCGGAGGGGGCCGCGCCGCAAGCGGCCTCTACCGGACTTCCTGGGACGGGCGCGACCGGCGGGGAACCCCGCTGCCTCCGGGCCTCTACCTGCTCGAGCTCGCGGTCGCCTCGGACAGCGGCGAGGAACGCGCCCGGCGGCTGGTTTCGCTGGCCTACTGAAACGACCGGCCGCAGGTCAGGCGAAGTAGAAGGAGTGGACGAGGGACGCCCCGCCCACGCCGACGCACTTGCCGAGAATCAGCCCGAGAAAGAACGGCCGGATCGAGGTGAACAGGGCGACGCCGCCGTAGCGCAGCACGACCGCCTTGATCAGCCAAGCCAGGAATACGCTGAACCAGTCGATGCTGACCGTGTTGGTCAGGGCGATCGCCAGTCCCGCCGGATGCAGCGGCCACCCCGGCAGGCGGTGGGTGGCGAAGGAGAGAATCCAGGCGAGGCCGGCGCCTGCAGCCAGGAACACCGCCGCCAGCGGCTCCCCCCCGCTCGGGGTGTTGAGGCTGTTGGCCACCCAGCCCCAGCAGAGCTGCGGGGAGGCGACGTAGTACCAGCTCATGCCGTGGATCAGCCCGTTGCGGTACCCCATGTCGAGGTAGACGGCGATCATCGAGGCCAGGCTGACGAAGAGGGCGGCGGCGAAGTAAAACAGAAGCCGGCGGCCGCCGATCCTCAGGCGCGAGTCCTCGCAGACCTTGAGGGCGTGCGCCAGGGTGCCCATCAGGAACAGCTGGATGTCCGCCGCCCACATGAAGCTCAGACCCATGGCGCTGAGGGCGCGGCCCCCGAAAGCGGCGCTGCCGAGCGAGTTGGTGAACAGCGGCGGGATGGAGTTGGCGGCGCGCAGGCGGCTGAAGCCGATCTGGGCGAGCAGGCGGGTGGTGCCGAAGAAGACGAGCAGGGCTACCACCAGGAAGAGGATGGACCACACCGGCGGCAGCCCGGTGGCGTTGAGGAAGACCGCCATGTAGACGAACCCGAGCAGCCCCATGATCGCCGCGGTCCGCGGGTGGATGATGTTGTCCCCCTGCTCCTGCTCGCGGCCGGCGATGATCAGCCACTGCCTGCGCAGGAAGTGGCGCGACAGCCACAGCGAGGAGATCACCAGGAAGGCCAGGGAGCCGATCTGCTGGTGGGCCATGAGAATGCCCCCGGCGGAGTGGGGCTGCGCCGCCAGGGACAGCGAAACCCCGAGGTAGCCGAGCAGGCTGTTTTCGAAAGCGAGCAGGAGGTGGCAGAACCAGACGCTGAAAAGCACCTGCAGGCTGATCAGGAAGCTGAGGCCGACGACGAGCAGGTCGGTGTTGAGGGCGTAGCCGAGGCCGAGGGCCTCGAAGCGAATGTGGGCGGAGGGGATGCCGAAGCTCTCGATCCAGGAGAGGTCGAAGAGCTGGTCGGCAAGATTGACTGTCGGGTACGACCAGGCGAGGAGAAACCCCGCCCAAAGCAGCCTGCTGCGCAGGAAGCTCCGCGACGGGTCTCTCAGGCTGTCCACCATGAGGGTGGGAGTCGCCGCCAGGGGGTAGACGAGCCGCTCCTCCCGCGACCACTGGTGGTGGACGAGGCTGACGAACGACAGGCTGACGCAGGAGAAAGCGACGAAGAAGGAGGCCCAGACGAGGACCGGTACGACCCATGGCTCCCAGGGAATTGACTCCCCCGCGGAGAGGCCCTCGAAGAGCCGGCGGATCAGTTCCGGATCGCGCGGAACCACCCACTCGGGAACGTGCGGCCACAGCACCTCCTCCCAGTTGTTCTCCGGGGTCGCGTAGTAGATCAGTCCGGCGATGAACGGCAGAAAGTAGCCGCCGAACCCCATCGTCGGTATGACGGTGGCGACCATGAGGGCGGCGTAGACGAGAGCGAACGAGGCGGGGCTGAGGCCGAGGATCGGGTGGAGGGCGCGAAGCAGCAGCCCGACCGCCAGCAGGAAGAACAGCACGAAGATGACCCCGACGGTGTTGAAGTGGTCGGCGAAACCGGTGTAGCGGCTCAGGAGCAGGTAGCTGCGGACGCTGACGAAGTTGAGGAAGGCGCACAGCGCCATCGCCAGCAGGAAGGTGCCGGCCCCCTGTATCCGGCTCACAGTCCCAGGAAACGCCGGATGTTTCCGCCGAGAAGCCCGTCGATCCGGGAGGCGGACAGCTGCCTGAAGCCGCCCCGCCTCAGGCCCCGGTTGAGGCCTTCGCGCACGAAGTCAACCCCCTCGCCGACCCACTCGGCCCACTCCCCCGCGTCCAGGCCGACGTAGTCGGTTCCCCAGAACACGCGATCGAGGAAGCCCCCCTCGGCAGCGGTATGGATGTAGCGGGGCAGCTGCGGATCGCCGAGCAGCTTGGTGACGTCGGTCCAGACCTGGGGGCACTTCGCCATGATTCCCAGCAGGTCGTCGATGCGGGGGCGCGCCATGTGCTCGACGTTGAAACGGAGTTGCGGAAAATCTGAGATCACCTGCTCGAGGGTGCCGAGGCGGGTGGGGAAGTCCTCGACCTCGTCCGGGGGGTTGAACTCCTCTCCCCACTCCCCGGCCGGCTGCACGAGGTGGATGTATACCGGGGCGTCCGCTTCGGCCGCGGCCTGGTAGAAGGGGTAGGCCCTGCGGTCGTTGAGCTGAAAGCGCCCGTAGGGAGGGGTGATCAGCAGGCCGCGCACATCCCCTGCCCGCAGCTGCGCCCGCACCTGTTCGAAGCGCTCGCCGTTGAAGCGCCCGTCCGGGGTCAGCGGCTCGAAGCTGGCGACGCCGGCGAAGCGGCCGCCGTAGTTCCTCTGCAGGTCCGCGGCCAGCTCGTTCGACCCGAGCCAGTCGCCGCGGACGCGGGTCATCTCCTGCGAGAGGGTGACGGCGACCTCGACGCCGGACTCGTCCATGGTCCGCAGCACCTCCCCCATGTCGACGCCGCCGAGATCGGCCGCGGTCCGCGGCAGCCGCGCGCAGGGTGTGTAGTCCTGCAGGAAATGGGAATGGGCATCGACCAGCATGGGGAAATCCAGGAAGAGGGCGTGACAGGAAGGTCTGATTTTACAAATTAGCAGCCCCTCATGCGATACCTCACCGGCCTCGGTTCTCCGCGCGCCTGGCGGTTGTTCGCCGGCGCCGCCATCCTCGATCTCCTCCAGCCCTGGCGGCGGATGCGCGTCATCCGCACCGGACCGATCTGGAACCGGGGGCATCAGCGCCGGGTGTACGGGATCATCGACGGCTACATGAGAGAGAACCCCGAAGCGGGGTACTTCGGAAAGCGTTTCGCCTGGAAGGACCCGCTTCCCGCTGAAGGCGGCCGGCGGCGCCCCCGGGGGTCGCGCTGGGAAGGGGTCGGGGAGGGCTTCGGGCAGGTCACCGGTTTTTTCGGCGAGGAGCTCGGGAGCCCCCTCGTCGAGTACACCGCCGCGAGGCTGGCCGAGCTCGAGCGCGAGGGCTGCCCCTGCAACTTCATCGAGCTGTACGTCTTCCGCACCCTTCCGGGAACGCCGCCCAACTTCGAGAACGGGCACTCGCACTTCCTGCGGCCCTATGTCGCCCTGTTCAAGATGGAGACCGGTCCCTCGACCCGGGTCCGGGCCGACGGCATGCCGTACGGGGCCCCGCCAGCCACCCTCGTCGGAGTCGGTACCGATTGCGCCCTGCGGTTCACCCACAGCTGGCACGCCGGCCCCCATGTCGAGGCGGACGGCGAACCGCGTTTCGGGATCGTCCTGAACGCCCGCGTCTACGGCCCCCAACAGCTGGCCGAGGCGGTCGTCACCTCCTGATATGCGATACCGGCCTGAGGCATGCGTCACGGTGCAGGCGCCGGCGGCGCTCGCCCTGATCCGGGCACGGGTCAGCTCGCCGTTCGCCCAGGTCAGGTCGACCTCGAAGCCGCCCCGGGCGCGCAACCCCCTCACTCTGCCGCTCCTCCAGGCGGCTGGCAGGGCCGGCAGGAAACGCACCTCGCCGCGGTAGCTCTGCAGCAGCATTTCGAGAACCGCGGCGACGGCCCCGAGATTGCCGTCGATCTGGAACAGCCGCGGCGGGTCCGGGCCGGTGTGCAGGCTCAGCAGACTTTCGCCGGCGTAATCGGAGATCTGTCGCACCAGGTGATCCCAGGCCTCCTCCCCCTTGCCGGCGCGGGCCGAGAGGCAGGAGGCCCAGGCGCGGCTCCAGGGGGTGCTGCCGCCGCCGTGCTTCAGCCGCCGCTCGAGCGAGACGAGGGCGGCCTGCCACAGCTCGGGAGTTTCCTCGGGATCGAGGCAGTCGCCGGGATACATGCCGATCAGGTGGGAGAAATGCCGGTGCCCCGGCTCGCACTCCTCGAAATCCTCGTTCCACTCCATCAGCTGGCCGAAGCGCCCGATCCCGATCTCCGGCAGCCGTGCCGCCGTTTCCCCCAGGAGCGCCGCTTATCCTCGCCGACCCCGAGCAGCTCGGCCGCGCGCCGCGCGTACCCCAGGACCTGCCGTGCGAGCAGGACGTCGGCGGTCGCCGAGACGCAGAGGGTCACCGGCAGGTCGCCGCCGCCGGCAAAGCGGTTCTCGGGAGATTGTGAGGGAACGATCTGCAAGGTGCCGCCCTCGTCCTCGACCAGGTAGGATGCGTAGAAGGCGGCGACCTCCCTGAAAAAGGGATAGGCCCGACGCCGCAGGAATTGGGCGTCGAGGCTGAACTCGTAGTGCCACCAGAAGTGCTGGGCCAGCCAGGCGGGGCCGCCGACCCAGACGTCCCAGCCGTACCATGCCGGGGTCGCCCGCCCCCAGGGATCGGGCTGCAGCGAGCGGAATCACCACCCCCTCGCAGTCGTACAGGTCGAGGCAGGTCGGCGTTGGCCGTGGAGGCGAGGTGAGGGTAGCGTCCGCAGTTGAAAAAGAGAAGGGGCAGACCGGGGTCTTCCGCGCCGCGCCGCGGCGATCCGCTCGTCGGTCGGCAGGGTCGATGACGGCAGGTCCACCCCCAGTTCCAGACCCCCGTAGAGCCTTCGGTACACCTCTTCGTGGGATCGAAGCAGCTCCCCCCACTCAGGGCGCTCCAGGAAAGGCCGGGTGTCGCGGTCCCGGTTCCGGCCCCGCCACAGCCATTCGTGGTTCAGGGCCAGGCGCTCGGTAACGGGGTCTCCCAGAACCATGGCGGCGAGCCGCCCGGTCCCCGATCGGAAGGCCGGCGGTGAAATCCGCGGCCCGAGCCAGGTGCCAGATTCTCGTCTCGGTCACCGAAAGATCGTTTCGCAGCGACCGCATTCCACGCATTTCAGTAGTGGAGGGTACATCCCGGGGCGGAAGGGCCGGGGCCGGGGTGGAAGCCGGGACCTGCTCTTTCCGGGGGTTGAGGGATCCAGGGACGGGGGAACAGCGGCCTGTCCGGGCTTGTTCCGATTCCTCACCCCGCTTTTCAGTAAGCGATCGAGACGATGCGCCCGGCCCGGTCGCTGCCGGTGTCGGTGGCGATCTCGAGCTGCAGCAGGTACAGCCCGGGGGGCAGGACCCCGCCCTCGCCCGTGCCGTCCCAGGAAACGCTGAAAAGGCCGCTCACCCCCGGGCCGGCGGCATCGACCTCGCCGACGCGGCGCCCGGCCAGGTCGTACACCCCGACGACAGCCGGAACGTCTCCGCTGAGGTTCACCAGCTCGTACTCGATCCGGAGAGCGTCGTTGACTCCGTCTCCGTTCGGGGTGAACAGCGGAGAAGAGAGGCTTATCGCCTCGATGGCGCGGTCGGGGATATCGGTGAGCGCAACCCGCAGGCGGTTGCTGTCGGTCGCCTCGTCGGCGTCCCCTTCGGTGACCGGTTGCGGAACCTCGAAGGGGGTCTCGCTGTCGGAAAGGCGGGCGATGAAGGGGGTGTCGTACTCGAACACCCGGGCCTGGAAAGTGACCTCGACCAGCTCTTCGGTGCGCTCGATGTCGACGCGGGGAATCTGAACGGCAAAACCCTCTTCGTCCATTCGTATGACCTCGACCTCGACTTCGCTGCCGCCGATTCGCCCCACTGGCTCCACCGCGACGATCTGCGCCGGTGTTTCGATTGTTATGCCGTCGAAACCTCCGTCTCCCGGCTCGAGCCGGGGCCTGATCCGGTAGGTGAAGGCAGTAACTTCCCCCACCGGCGCGGCGGCCGGGGTGATCTCCGCCGGGGCTTCCGTGATCAGTGGGGGAGAGGCGGGGAATTGCAGGTACTGCACCTGTCCCCCAGACTCGGGGGTCGACAGGAACGAGACATCGAACTGGACGTAGCGCCGCGGGCGGTCGGCGTTGGCGCGCCCCCTGCCGGGAGCGAAGTCGTAGGCGGCGTTCCAGGTCACCCAGTTCTCGTTGTCGTGGCGGATGTCCCCTTTCTCGGGCGGCTCCAGCCGGTTGTAGGCCGCGGGGGTGAGCGGGGCGCCCCTGCTCGAAAAGGGGACCTGCTCGTCCCCCCGGAAAGTCCGGCGCCAGTAAACGTTGGGCTGTTCGTCGTCGCCGCTGCGCATGGTGATTTCGACGCGACTGTCCGGGTCGCTTCCCTGCAGCCCCGCCCAGGCAAGGTCTCCCAGGCTGAACTCCTCCCCCAGGTCGATGACGTTGGAGGTGTAGCGGGCGGTCGGCGCATAACCGCTGGCGTAGATCTCGAACTCGGCGATCTCCCATTCCACTCCCTGCTGTCCGGCAATCTTGAACAGCAGGCGCTGAGTCGGAATCGACGGGAAATTCAGGTCGACGAGGTCGCGTCCCTGGCCTTCGTACACGACGTCGAAATCGTAGCGCTCTCCCGGGCCGACGCGCTGATGATACCGCGGCATGAAGGGGCGGCTCCCTTCTTTTGCGGGGTCGCCGTCACTGGTGCCGATGAGGAATTCGGGGATAGGTTCGAGATTGCCGCTGCGGCATCCCCTGCCGGCCTGGTTCCTCCCGAAACCGCAGGTTACGATGGTGCCGTCGTCCACCCGGGTGTAGAAGCGGATGCGGCTGAGGTGCACCTGTCTCTGAAAGTCGAACAGGTATTCGATGCTGCGGTCGTCGGCGTAGTAGGAGTTCGGGTCGGCGTCGGCGAAGCGGACCGACCAGCGGCGGTCGATGTACTGAGGAACGCGCTCGGGGATCTGCCAGTCGCCGCCCAGGTCCTTGTAGCGGAAATTCCCCTCCAGCGTCGAAGGCGTGAGATTCACCTCGGAATCGGCGAACTCCGGGGAGATGAACCCGGGCTGCAGTTCGAGGTTGATCATGCCCCCGAACTGATTCTCGTCGATCCCTTCCCAGGGCAGTTGAACGAAGTCGAACGGCGCCTCGAGCTCCGGCTCGGGAAGCTCCTCCCCGCCGATACGGAACAGAGTCAGGGCCTGCGCCGCGGTCGCCCCGGAAAGAATCAGCGCCATTGCCAGCAGTCGTGGTGGTGTCATCTCGGGTCTCCCGCGTCCCATGTGGGTGTCGCGGTCCACAACAATCTACGGGAATTCCGGGGGAGGCCGGTAGCCTGTCCCTGCGTAGGCGGGGTTTCGGGGACTGAAAGCGGCGTCGAAATCCGGGTCCGGTGCAGACATCTCGTTGGTTTCCGGGTCCAGGGTGCCCCGCAGGTCCTCGATTTCGCCGTTGATGAAACAGCCGCTGACGCCGGCGCCGTCGAGGATGTCGAGCTCGTAGCGAAGGCCGGGAGAAATGCCCCCCGGCAGGTTGTTTCTCCAGAAGATCGACCGCGTGTACACCGAACCGGTCCCCTTGTCGTCGGCGCCGTTCCAGTTGCCGGTAAAGGTGCAGCCGCGGACCTCGACCCGCGAATTCGGAAACACGGTCAGGGCGCCGGAGCCGTGCTCGACGTTGTACTCGTAGCCGTCCCGGCGGCCGATGTAGTCGACCCCGGTGTTGGAGACGTTTCCGACGAAAAGGCAGTTCTCGAATACCGCGGCGCTGCCGGCGAGCACGTCGACGGCCGAACCGGTGACCTGGCAGCGGTTGCCGCGGAAGATGCAGTCGGTGAACACCGCTTCCCTGTCGTTGAAACCGCGGTGCTCTATCGACACCCCGCCGCCGCAGGGACTGGTGTAGTTGCCGCGCACCACGACCCGGTCGATGGTCGGATAGGAGCGGCCGAAAACCTTGATGCCGCCGCCGTCGGTGTAGAAGAACATCCCCTTCTTCCAGATCACGTCCTCGCTGTGGGGCTGAATATCTTCCGGTTCCTCCAGGTGGGTGACGAAGTGGTTGGCGCCGGTGACCTCGAATCCCCGCAGGACCGTGTTCGCCGAAACCCCGTCGCCGAAGTAGACGACGTGGTTGACGACCGCGGGGAAACTGTCGGCCTCGGGGTCGGCGATATCGGGGTTTGCCGCGGTCAACACGACTTCGCCAGCCGCTTCCAGGGTGATGCCGTCGTGGCGGGCGTTGAACCAGATCATCGCCTGCCCGGGCCGCTGCGGCCGGTAGGTCCCGGCGTGGACCTTGACGATTTTGCGGACCGGATCCGCTGCCGCGGCTTCGAGGGCGGGCTGTATTTCCCCGCCAGGGTACACCAGGTAGCTGGTGTCGTCGCGCGGGGCCGGGCCGCCCCGTCCGCAGGCCGCGGCGAGGGCGAGCAGGATGGGAAGGGCGGCGGGAAACGGGAACCGCGCGGTGGCGCAAAGAAGCCGTGCGGCCTGGCAGCAGCTGGGCATCCAGCCTCCATCGGTGCCTTACATTTCCAGATCAATGCCGACTCACAATTCTAAACATTCCATCGCATCCCTGGGACGCAGCGCCTCGATCGCGGCGGCAGCCATCGCATTCGTCGCCTGCGCCGGCGACAGGGGGCAGCCCGGCAGCGACTCCGGGCAGCTCGACCAGCTGCTCGCGCTTGGAAGGGTGTACCTGCAGCAGCAGCGCTACGACGACGCCCTCGAACTTTTCCGCAAGGCGGTCGCCGGGGACTCCCTCCGTGCGCAGGCGCACTTCGGCCTCGGCTACACCTATCTCCAGCTCAAGTATTTTTCCGAGGCGGAAACGGCCTACAGGCGCGGAATCAGGCTCGACTCGACGGACGTTCCCGCCCGCCACAACCTCGCCATCGCCTGCCTTGAACAGGGCCGCTACGACGATGCGGTCGAGCAGCTGCGGAAGGCGTTGCGTCTCGATCCGTCCAACGCCGGGGCGCACCGCTCGCTCGCCTTCATCTACGGGCAGCAGCACCGCTTCGAAGCGGCGGAACAGGCCTTGCTGGCGGCCCTGCGGATCGACCCCGAAGATGCCGGGAGCCGCCGCAACCTCGGCGACCTCTACCGGAAGCAGGGGCGCTACGGCCTCGCCGAGGAACAGCTTCTGTCGGCGGTCGGCCTGGATTCCCTCGACAGGGAGAGCTGGAAGGGGCTGTGGAACACCTACGTCGAGTCGCAGCAGGCCGACCGGGCGGTCGCCGCCCTGGAGACGGCGATACGGCTCGACTCGACCAACGCCGAGGCCCATCGAGACCTGGGAGAGCTGCTGGAACTGATCGGCCGGAGCGAGGAGGCGGAAACCCATCGAGACCGCTTCGAGCACCTCGACCGGCTCGAGGAACGGTCCGAGACCCTGCGGACCGGGATCGCCGAGCGCCCCGACCATCTGGAAGCGCGTCTGGCGTTGGGGGAGATTCTCGAGCGGATGGGGCGCAGCCAGGAAGCGCTCGACGCCTACGCCGCTGTCGTGGAGCGGGATCCGGTAAAGGTCGAAGCACTGGAAAGGATGGCGCAGCTTCACCTGAACCAGGGGAACCTCGCGCAAGCGGCGCGGCTGGCGCGCCGGGTGATCGCCCTGAGCCCCGAACCGGAAGCCGCCGCGAGAGCCTATTCGGTCCTGGGGCTGGCGTTGGCGCGGTCCGGTGATCTGGGACAGGCAGCGCAGGCCCTGCTCGACGGCCTCGCACTGGAGCGCGGCAGCTCCGGTCTCCATTTCAACTTGGGAAAGGTCCTCACCTTGCAGGGGGACTATCCCCGGGCGGCCGCGGCGTACGAATCAGCTCTTGGAATCGATCCCGGACTCGCCGCCGCGCATCACGGACTCGGCACCGTCCGCATGCTCCAGACGAAATTCGAGGAGGCAATCCCCCATTTGGAGAGGACCCTGCAGCTCGACCCCGGCCGCAGCGAAGCCTTCCTCGCCCTGGCCGAAGCGCAGGAGCAGCTCGGCCGCCGCGCCGCCGCCCGGGAAGCGTACGCAAGCTTTCTCGGCAGGTGGACAGGGAGCGAGAACCTGAAGGAGCAGGCCAGGCAGGGGCTGGCAAGACTCGCGTCACCCTGATCCGCCCTGCCCCGGGAGGGATTTGGATTTTCCGGGGTTTTGCCGTAATTTCCCGGCTTGTTTGGCGCCAATCGCAATCTCTGACGGAGGAAAATCACCGATATGAAGCGCCTTCTCACCTTAGTCCTGAGCCTGGGTCTGGCATCCGCCGCCTTCGCCCATGCTCCCGAAGGGGTCGTCCATCAGGCCTTCCAGTGGCCGGCCGGCACCGAGCCGACCTTGGACGGGGACCTTTCGGAATGGGAAATCGTTCCGGACGATTACCGCATCCCCTTCTCGATCTGCCTCGACGGCGAAGGCAACCCCCCGACTGACTTCAGCGATCTCAACTCCGAAGTCATCGTCGGCTGGAGCGAGAGCGAGAACAAGCTCTATGTGATGGACCAGCGTTTCGATGATTTCTACGATCGCGACGGCGTCGGCGGCGGAGCCGGCGGCGATGACACCATCGAGATGCATCACGACGGCGACCACGGCGGCGAGCCTTTCTGGGTAAGCGGCGACGATTTTCCGGATGCCGACGAGCGCGCCCTGAACATGGGCCGCTATGCGCAGACCTACCACACCCGTTTCCCGGACCTTCCCGGCAGCACCGGCGAAGGCGGCGAGACCTGGGCGTGGTTCTGGGTCAGCCAGTCGACCTGGCATGACCAGCCCGAGTACATGGACTGGGGCTTCCAGATCGACGGACAGCTGAACCAGGGCGAGGCAACCGTCTACATCGAGTTCAACCGCGTGATGTGGGACGAGTTCATCTGGAACGATCCGGGCGCCTCGGTCCAGCACGACCTCACCGAGGAGAACATCATCGGTCTGGGGTGGATGTTCGGCGACCAGGACGGCTCCGGCACCAACGAGGAGAAGCCGCCGGTGGAGACCTGGTTCATGTCCGGCGCCGCCGATGCCTGGAAGACCTCGGCTTCGGCTTCCGACTTCCTGCTCGCCCCGGTCGACCCGCGCGTTGATTTCACCGCGGTGGAAGAGGACTCCTGGGGACGCATCAAGGAAGCCTTCGTCAAGTAGGTTGATTGCTTCGGACCTCCGGTCCGATTCGGTCTCAAAGGGGGGTGCACGAATCGTGCATCCCCCTTTTTTTGGGCCCGCGGGTTCCTTTCCTCACGTACGCCCTCATCCTTCGCTTCCATCCCGCAGACCGGTGATCCGAACAGGCGGCATGGCGACCGTCCTGGCCACCCTCTGTCTTGCCGGCCAGGTCGAGGCAGAGATAACGCCCGGACTGGCGCGTTCCAGCCACGAGCGCATGGTGCGCGCCCTTGCCCAGGTTGCAGATCTCACCCCGGAAGAGCATCCCTACCTCGGTAGTTTCGAAGCCGGACGCCTGGAGCGGCAGCTGTCGACCTTGCCAGCCGGCGCCTCCGTCCAGACGCGATCCAGCCTGAACTACCGGCTGGGAATCGCCCTCCTCTACCTGGGGCGCGAGCGGCAAGCGATCGCGCGGCTGGATTCGGCCAGGTCCCTGTACATGGCGCTCCCGGTACGCGACCCGGCAGTCGCCTCGGAACTGGAATTCCGGCTCGGCCTCGCCTACCTGCGCCTGGGCGAGACCGAGAACTGCTGCCTGCGCTTCACCACCGACAGCTGCATCCTGCCGATCCGGCCGGGAGGCATCCACAAGGTCGAGGAAGGTTCCCGCCGGGCGGCCGCCCATTTCAGGGAGGTGCTGCGCGACGCTCCCCCAGGCTCGAAGCAGTGGATGCAGGCGCGATGGCTGCTCAACATCGCCTGCATGACCCTCGGGGAGCACCCCCGATCGCTGCCGCCCGATCTTCTGATTCCGCTGGAGGCGTTCCGGTCGGAAGGGGAATTCCCGCGGCTGCTGAACGTCGCCCCCCGGCTCGGGGTCGACACCTTCGGCCTTTCCGGGGGGGTGATCGCCGACGATTTCGACAACGACCACCACCTCGATCTGCTCGTCTCCAACTGGGATACGCGCGGCCAGCTGCGGTTCTTCCGCAACGGCGCCGACGGGACCTTCACCGACGCCACCGGGAAAGCGGGACTCAGGGGGATTTACGGAGGGCTGAACCTCGTTCAGGCAGACTACGACAACGACGGTTTCGTCGACGCCCTGGTGTTGCGGGGCGCCTGGTCAGGGAGGGCAGGCAGGCATCCCAACTCACTCCTGCGCAACGACGGCGGGAGCGGTTTTACGGATGTCTCCTTCGCCGCCGGCCTGGGTGAGAGGCATTATCCCACCCAGACCGGGTCCTGGGCCGATTGCGACCTCGACGGCGACCTCGACCTCTACATCGGCAACGAGTCCACCGGGGAGCTTTCGGCACCCTCCCAGCTGTTCCTGAACCTGGGAAACGGCCGCTTCGAGGAGACCGCCCTCCAGGCCGGGGTCGGCAACCATCGCTTTTCCAAAGGTGTCGCCTGGGGGGACTACGACGGGGACGGTTTCCCCGATCTGTACGTTTCCAATCTCGACGGGTTCAACCGGCTCTACCGCAACAACCGGGACGGCACCTTCGCCGACGCAGCCATGCGGCTCGGTGTGGCCTGGCCGAGGTCGAGCTTCCCCTGCTGGTTCTGGGACTTCGACAACGACGGCGACCTCGATCTCTACGTCGCCTCCTACGAGGCCGGCATCGAGCACCTCGCCGCCTCCTATCTCGGACTGCCGCACGATGCCGAGATGGCGCGTCTGTACCGCAACGACGGGACCGGGGGCTTTGCCGACGTGGCCGCAGACCTCAACCTGCTGCGCCCGACGACGCCGATGGGCTCCAACTTCGGCGACATCGACAACGACGGGTTCCTCGACTTCTACCTCGGAACCGGCGACGTGCACTACGAGGACCTGATGCCCAACATGCTCTACCGCAACGACGGCGGCGGCGGGTTTCTCGACGTCACCGCCGCCTCCGGAATGGGGCACCTGCAGAAGGGTCACGGGATCGCCTTTGCCGATTTCGACAACGACGGCGACCAGGACGTGTTCGCCGAGATGGGGGGCGCCTACCCGGGCGACCGCTTCGGCGACACCCTCTACGAAAACCCGGGATTCGGCAATCGCTGGCTGTCGGTCAGGCTGGTGGGAACCGGCTCCAACCGCTCCGCCATCGGTGCGCGCATAAAGGTCGCGGTCGATACTCCCGACGGGCCTCGATCCATCTACAAGTCGGTCGGAAGCGGCGGCTCGTTCGGCGCCAACCCGCTGCGCCAGACCATCGGTCTCGGGGATGCCGTCCGGATCGAGAACCTCGAGGTGCACTGGCCGTCGACGGGGCGAACCCAGCTGTTCCCGAGTGTCCCCATGGATGCCTTCATCGAGGTCGTCGAGGGCAAGGACCGGTTCACGCGTCTCGACCTGACCAGCTACCGCCTGGGAGGTTCCTGACTTGGACACCCTCCGCCTCCTTTCCGGCTCCCTGCTCTGGTGGGTGCTGGCCGGCTCGATTTCCGGATGTGAACAGCATCTGCCCGCCCCATCGCCCCCGCCGGGGCACCCGGACAGGGACCGCCACTACCAGCAGGGCAACGCCCACCTTCAGGAAGGTCGTTTCCAGGAGGCTACCGAGGCCTACGGAGCCGCCGTCGCCCTGGATTCCCTGTACGCCCCCGCCTACTGCTACCTCGGCAACGCCTACGTCGGGCTGTGGCGCTGGGAGGATGCCATAGCCGCTTACCGGACCGCCATCCGCCTCGATTCGACGTTCCTCCCATCGTATCACAACCTCGCCGCAGCCTACGGCGAGCAGGGGCGGTACCCCGAGGCCCTGGAGCAGTTGGACCGGGCCCTGCGAATAGATCCGGGGGCCGCCGAGTCCCACCGCTTCGCGGCTTTCTTCCACCAGCAGCAGGGGGAATACTCCAGGGCGGAAGAAGCCCTGATTCGCGCCATCCGCGCCGACTCCACGGACGTGCGGTCGCACCAGGCCCTGGGCAACTTCATGAGGATGCTCGGGCGCCGGGAAGAGGCGGAGGCGGCCTTCCGCAGGGCCCTGGCTGTCGACGGAAGGGACGTCGAATCCCTGCGCGAGCTCGGGCTCGTCCTGACCGGCGCCGGACACTACCGGGAAGCCGAAGAGCTTTTCCGGCGCGCCCTCGACATCGGGCCGGGGCACGAGAAGCTGCATCACAACCTCGCCAACCTGCTGGCGATCCAGGGGCGCTCCCGGGAGGCGAAGAGCCTGCTGGCCGAGTTCGAGCGCCTCAGCCATCACGTCGACCTCGCCGAGCGCCTGCAACGAACCATCTCCAGGGGAGAAGGAGACGCCCGAATCTACCTGCAGCTGGCGGCCTCCTACTCGGAACTCGGCCAGACCGACGCAGCCCTCGAAGCCTTCGACGCCCTGCTGCAGCGCCAGCCCGGTCAGGTTCAGGCGCTGGCCGGGTCGAGCCGGCTGCTGCTGCACGGGGGCAAGCTCGAGGAGGCGGTTGCCCGGGCCCGCAGGGCGGTTTCCGCATCTCCGGAAGCCCCTGTCGCCAGCCGTGCCTGGTATGTCATCGGCTTTGCCGGCGCACGCGAGGGCAGACTGGAAGATGCGGCCGAGGCGTTCGCGCGGAGCGCTTCCCTCGACAGCTCTTTCGCCGACGCCCACGTCGGCCTCGGCAACGTGCGCGCGATGCAGGGTCGGCTCGCCGCGGCCGGGGAGTCTTACCGTGCGGCGCTGCGGCATGCTCCGGACCTCACCGGGGCCCGGTACGGTCTCGCCACCTGCCTGGAACGCGCCGGAAAGCTGGACGAGGCCATCGAGGAGCTCGAACGCCTCGTGGAGTCGAGACCATCCTTCGCCCAGGGGCATCTCGCCCTTGCCAGGGCACACGATCGAAACGACGACCTCCGGGCCGCCCGGGAGGCGTACAGGGCTTTCGCCGCCAACGCCTCCCCGGGAGACGAACGTCTGGGGGAAGTGCGCGCGCGGATCGACCAGCTCGAGTCCCGGTGAGCGCGAGCGGGTTCAAGGCGGCTGGCGCGCTCGCGGCCCTGACTGCGGCACCCGGTCTGGCGGATACCGGTCCCGGTCCCCGGGCTGGGGAGTGGCCGGCGTTCGTCGACGTCGCCGAGGCCAGCGGGGTCGACCTGCTCACCGTTTCGGGCACTCCGGCCAAGGAGTACATCGTCGAGAGCACGACCGGGGGTACCGCGGTGTTCGACTACGACAACGACGGCGACGTCGACATCTACATCGTCAACGGCTCCCGGCTCGGGGGTTTCGAGAATGGGGAGGAGCCGCGCGCCGCCCTGTTCCGCAACGAGGGGGACTGGCGCTTCACCGACGTCGGCACGGGCGTCGGAGTCGATCACGCCGGCTGGGGAATGGGCTGCACTCCGGCCGATTACAACGCCGACGGATGGCTCGATCTCTTCCTGGCGAACTACGGTCCCAACGCCCTTTACCGGAACAGCGGAGGGGTCTTCACGAACGTCGCCTCACAGGCGGGAGTCGCCCACCCCGGTTGGGGGTCGGCGGCAGCTTTCGCCGATTTCGACGGGGACGGCGATCTCGACTTCTACCTGAGCAACTACATCGACTTCGATCCGGAGTACCGCCCCCCGGACCCGAACCTGTGCCGGTGGCGGGGTCTCGACGTCTTCTGCGGGCCGACCGGCCTTGCCGGAGCCGGGGATCTCTTCTACCGCAACAACGGGCCGGGAGAGTCCTGGTCCTATTCAGTCGCCAACGAAGAGTTCGGATTGGCCGCACACCGTTACTACGGTCTGGGAGCCGTGGCCGGGGATTTCGACAACGACGGAGACCCGGATCTCTACATCGCCAACGACTCGACCCCGAACCTGCTCTACCGCAACGACGGCGGCCGCTTCGAGGAGACGGCGCAGCTCAGCGGCGCCGCCCTGAGCGAAAACGGACTGGAGCAGGCCGGCATGGGGATCGCCGCCGGCGACTACGACAACGACGGCGACTTCGACCTCTTGGTGACCAACTTCGCCAACGATTACAACACCCTGTACCGGAATATGGGAGACGGGATCTTCTTCGACGCCAGCTCCGCGGCGGGGTTGGGGGCGGCCAGCTTCACCGAGCTCGGCTGGGGTGCCGCCTTCTTCGACGCCGACAACGACGGGGACGAAGACCTGTTCGTCGCCAACGGCCACGTCTACCCCGCCGTCGACGGCCATGGAGTCGGTTCGAGCTACGACCAGCGCAACCAGCTCTTCGAGAACGACGGCGGCGGTTTCCGCGATGTGTCGGACAGCTCGGGAAGCGGGTTCGCCGTCGCCGCTCCCAGCAGGGGTTCGGCCTTTGCCGATTTCGACGACGACGGAGACCTGGACCTCGTCGTCGTCAACCAGGATTCGCCGCCGACCCTGCTGCGCAACGACGGCGGCAACCGGGGAAACTGGCTGCAGGTCAAGCTCATTCAGGAAGGACACAACACCCAGGCCGTCGGCGCCCGCGTCGCCGTGGTTGCCGGCGGGACCTCCCAGATCCGCGAGGTGAGGGCGGGGACAGGCTATCTCTCCCAGGACGATACCAGGCTGCACTTCGGCCTGGGGGGGGAGCGGAGCGTCGAGGCGCTGGAGATCCGCTGGCCGGACGGGAACCTGGAGGTAATCAAAGACCTCGAGGTGAATCGTCTGATCGAGGTCACGCGAAGGAGCCCGCGGGAGCGCTGACCTCCCTCGGGGGCATCAGGGCTCGACGATCCGGATCAGCTGGTTGGCCGCGATCGGGCCGCTGACGACCTGGCGCTGCCCGGAAAGCCAGCGCACCTCGACGCTGTCGACCTCGGCGGCCTCCCCGAGCCCGAAATAGAGCGGGTACGAGCTCTGCGACAGGTATCCCGACTGCCCGTCGTACATGTTGGTCAGCATCCTGCCGGCGGCGTGAACGCGGACCCGGGACCCGAGCCCGTCCCGGTTCGTCCGGGTGCCGCTCAGGGCGACTTTCAGGTAGCGCAGGTTTTCTCTTCTCTCACTCAGGTTGCTGAGAAGCACCATGGGACCGTCGTTGAACTCCCCGGTGACGATGTCGAGATCCCCGTCGTCGTCGAGGTCGAAGATCGCCGAAGTGCGCGAGCCGAGAGCCCCCCAGAAGACGTGCGGGCCCTCGTGGCTCTCACACAGATTGTGGGAGGAGTCGGCTCGCGAGCACTGGAGCTCGAACCAGGGTTTGGCGGTGCGGCCCCGGCGCCGCGGCTCCGCTCCGAGGATGAACTCGCTGTCGTGGAAGCGCGAGCCGTCGTTGAGCAGCAGGGAGTTGACGCCGTAGCGGAAGCCGTAATTCATGCTCGAGGTGACGAACAGGTCCTCGTACCCGTCGGCGTTGAGATCTCCGGCGCTCAGGCCCCACGGCCAGTAGTTTTCGGTTCCGTTCGCGTCGGAGATCTCCACGAACTCCCCTCCCCCGGCGTTGCGGAAGAAGGCGTTGCCGAAAATGCTCATGCCGCCGCTGCGCAGGACGCTTTCCGTCCACTTCATGTCGGCCTTCAGCTTCTCGCGCTCGACGCCGATGTCCTCGCTCATGTCGGAGTGCATGTCGGTGAGATAGAGATCGAGGTTTCCGTCCTGGTCGTAGTCGAAGACCTTCACACCCATCGAGCCCCAGGGAGTCCTGGGAAACCGCTCCCGGCTTTTGCGCGTGAAACGCTCGCCCCCGTCGTTCTCGTAGTACTCGTCATGCCCCTGCATGTTCAGCACGTACAGGTCGAGCCAGCCGTCCTCGTTTACATCGATCGGGGTGGCCGCCCCGGTCCAGCTTTCGTCGAGAAGACCCGTTCGGGCAGTGACGTTGGCGAAGCGGTTCTCCCCCCCGTTCTCGTACAGATGACTTCTCTCCGTTCGCAGCGGTTTCAAATGGCCCTCGAAGGCGTCGGCGTACCCGGGGTAGTAGCTGAACTCTCCGTCGTCGCCGTCGCGGGCGAACCCTATCACGGGCGCAGGCTCGCTGCCGCGGGTGTATTTCCCGACGTTGGCGACGAAGGCGTCGAGCATGCCGTCCCGGTTGTAGTCGAAGAAGACCGTGGCGGAGGAATGGCCTGAATAGTCGAGGCCGGACCTGCCCGATATGTCGCGGAACATTCCCCTCCCGTCGTTGGCCAGCAGTGCGTTTCCTCCGCGCACGCTGGTTACGAACAGATCGGGGTCGCCGTCGTTGTCGGTGTCGGCAAACGAGGGGGCGACCCCGATGCGGTCGGCGAGGGCGAGGTCCGGACCGGCTTCCGAAAGGGCGAACCGCGCCCCCCCGAGGTTGCGGTACAGCTCGTTGGACCCGACCTGGGTGACGAAGTAGATGTCGAAGCGGCCGTCTGCGTCGACGTCGGCGATCGCCATGCCGTTGCCGTGGTCGTAGTGGTTGGGCTTCCAGTTGCGCCCGGCGTCGTCGACAATGCGGTGCTCGAAGGCGATGCCGCTCTCCTCGACCCGGTCGCTGAACCGGAAGCCGTGGAAAACACCGATTTCCCCGGCCATTCCCAGCTGGGCCTCGCGGCGCTCCCCGAGCCAGTGCGGATCGAGGATCTCCTGCGGCTCGGCAATCTGCACCGGCTCCGCCGCGAGGGCGTTGAGCGGCCAGATGGCGGCGATGAGAAGGACGGAGAGCCGGTGCATTATACCGGCCCCGGCGCACGGATGCAGTTCTTTCTTGCTCTGGTGCATGCTCCAGATTCCCGGAATTCGGCAACGCCGGCGGGTCCCGCTCCGGCCGGGAGGCGGCGATGCGATTTGTTGCTGCAAACTGCGAATGAAATTAGAATTTACGCGAATTGGCCGTGCATGCCGCAGGACCCGCATCCGCTGACAATCTGGAAAACCCGCTATCCATGAAGCCTTTCGCCATCGCCGCAATCGCCCTTCTCGGCATTGAAACGGCGTGGGGGCAGACCGCCTCCGTGCGCGGCGATCAGGTCGTGGTCGACAGCCAGTCGCACTGGGAGCAGTGGCAGTTTCCGCAGGGCACGGTAGAAATCGAAGGGGGGGTCATCTCCCCCCACTTCGTGCCCAAGAACTCGGATGCCACCAGCGATATTGTCGACCACCTCATGCGCAACCCGCCCGGTGGCAAGGACCCCGCCGACGTGACCCTCGCCGATGCTCTCCAGGCCGGCACAAACCTTGCGGCGGTCGCAAACCTGTTCGACGACGACGAGACCACCTACTGGGAGCCGGCCGGCGACAGTCCCCTCGGGGAGTGGTGGTTCCAGGTCGACCTCGGGCGGCTGGTTTCGGCAAAACAGATCCTGCTGAAGTTCGTTCCCCCGGGTGGGGGGGATCCCTTCCTGCAGTTCGTCGTGCTGACTTCCGACGGCGACGAGAGGGTCAAGGGGATCTTCGATTTCCAGCAGCAGTTCCGCACCCGCCGGGACCACAAGGAACAACGCCTCTTCGAAATCCCGCTGCGCCCTACCCGGCCCAACAACGACCCCGACTACGAAGGAGAAATGGTACGCTTCGTCCAGGTGGTCGTAACCGCCACCGACGGCGAACGGGGCGCCCGCGTCTCCGAAGAGGAGTATTCCGGCCTCTCCGGCGACGACCGGGGAGCGGTCGACTACTACAAGACTCTCCCCGACGGAGAAGTCCGCATCAGTCAGGCAACCTACGAGGCGATCTCCCCGGAGCGCCGCGGCTCGGTGCGGCATTACCGCCGCGAGCGGCCGCGACTGGCCGAGCTCGAGGTCGTCAGCACCGGTGAGAACCTCGCCCTGGGCATCAGGGACCGGGCCGGCATCGCCCTGGATTTCCTCGGGGAATCGATCTTCGGACTCATCGACGGGGAGTTCGAAAGCCTGAAGAACATCAACGCCGGCCCCTCGGGAGTCCGCAGACCCCTCTTCTTCGACCTGAACGCCGGCTACTGGGTCGATACCTTCCAGGCATACTACCAGGACACCCAGGCACCTTTCGGCAACTTCCTGGTGCAGACCTCCGACGGAAGCCTGGCCCCCGACGGCAGCCTGGCGTGGACGACGCAGACCACCGAGTCGGGAAAACCCGAAGGCCGTTCAACCGACGCCTACGAGATCACCACCTTTTCCCCGGTCATAGCCCGCTACGTCCAGATTCTCTACTGGTCCCCGCACAGGGGCAAGTACTACGTGCCGCGGGAGCTCCAGCTCTACGGCGAGGGCTACCAGCCGGAGGTCGAGCTGGTCACCGCTGACCCGGTCAGCCTCGGCGACCCCAAGAACCTCGTGTCGATCGAGTGGGACGCCGTCGCCCCTCCCGGCACCCGGGTCGAGATACAGACCCGCACCGGCAACCGCCTGGCGGAAAAGTACCTCTACTACAACAAGGCCGGAGTCGAGGTCACCGAGGAGGCGTACCGCGCACTCGGGTTCTTCAGCAAGGGTGACTCGGTGAAGATCTACGTTCCCGGCGCGGACTGGAGCGGCTGGAGCAGGCCCTACGTCGAATCGGGAGAGCGCATCACCTCCCCCAGCCCCCGCAGCTCGCTGATGATGCGGGTGCGCCTGCTTTCGACCGACCCCTATGCCGCCGCATCCCTGGACGCGGTGCGGCTCAATTTCGTGCCCCCGCTGGCTGCCCTGCTCCTGGGAGAGCTGGCTCCGACTGCGGTGGACGAGGTCGGAGTCGAGCAGGACCTCTCGGTGTTCATCGGCATAGAGGGTCAGGAAGAGGCGTTCGACGAAATCCTCCTGGCAGCTCCTTCCAGCATGGCGCTGCAGTTCGCCGAGCTCCGCGTCGGACGCGAAGCGGAATGGAACGCCGTCGAACCCATTGCGGACGACGAGCTGCAGGTCATCCCGAGCGCCACGGATTCGCTCCGGGTGCGCCTGGACGAACCTGTCCCTCCCCGTTCCGCGGACCTGTTGGAACTGCGCTTCACCTCCACGCTGTACACCCCCGGGGCCGCCCTCCAAGCGGCGGTCGGAAGCTCGGCCGAACCCGGTTCCTGGCAGCGCGTCGACTCCGGAGACGCGACTGAAATAGCTCCCGGCTCCGGGATGGTCCTGACCGGCCCCATCGGCGGCGACCGCATTCTGAGCGAGATCGTCCTGAGCTCACCGGTACTCACCCCCAACGGCGACGGCCTCAATGAAGAGGCGACCTTCCGGTTCGCGGTTACCAACCTCACCGGGCAACAGCGGGTGGAACTGCGCTTTTTCGATCTGTCCGGGCGCCTGGTCCACCGCATCGTCGAGGAACGCCCGGAGGCCAGCGGCGAGTACTCCCTTTCCTGGAACGGCGAGGGTGCCGGAGGCGGCAAGGTTGCTCCCGGAATCTACCTGGTTGCGATCGAGATCGACGCCGACGAGGAGGATGCCGAAAACGCCATGGCCCAGCGCCTGGTCCACGTCCTCTACTGAGTCGCGGTTGATTCCCCGATGTCCGTAACGAGAGCCGTCGCCATCCTGCTGCTGGCCGGCACCGTCCATGCCGACGACATCCTCATTGTCATGGGAGGCGTGGAGGGCCGTTCCTGGCGCGACGGGGGCGGCGGTCTCGAGCCGATCTTCAAGACCGGCGCCGAGAGCGCCGGGCGGGGCAACACTCCCGGAGGCGTCGTCGAGTTCGATCCCGAGGGCCGCGAGGGCTGGATCTTTCCCCAACGGGTGAGCGAGGAGATCAACCTCTCTCTCGGAATCCTCGGACGCGGCGGCAGCGTCACCTCTCCCACCGTTCTCGGTTCCGAAATCGAGGCGCAACTGGCCCTGATGCTCGACAATGACGGGACCACGGCTCTCGACCGGAAGGGAGAGACCGTCGTCGCCGGGATGCTGATGGATTTCGACCTGGGGGCACGCTTCGGAGTTCGGGGAATCCAGTTCTTTCCCCGCAACGCCCACCCTGACTATCCGGCCCCCGATTTCCCGTTTCAGGAAGATTATCTCAAGGCCTTCGAGCTTTTTCTCAACGACGGGGACGAGGACAACCAGGTCGAGGGCAAGCCGATCTGGGGCTCCTTCACGCTGCAGGCACCGAACGACGACGCCATCGTCGATCTCGCCATCCCCCCCCAGTACGTCCGCTTCATCCGCCTGCAGTCGCGCACCCCGGTGCCTTTCGAGATAGCGGAATTCCGCGTCTTCGGCACCGGATTCGTTCCGACCGCCGATTTCATCTCCGACATCTTCGACCTGGGGGACGACCTCGCCCTGTGGGGGCGCATCCGCTGGATAGCGGAGACCTCGGGGCTCGACGGGTTTTCGGGAGTTCGGGTGCGCACCCGGACCGGGAACGACGACACACCCCTCGTCTTCAGCCGCTCGACCATCGTCGGGGGGGCGCAGGTGGACGTCCCCTGGAAAGAGGGGGCGGTCGCCGGCACCGATGCCGGGGAGGTGGAACTGGACGGCCTGCCGCTCGAAGAGGCGAGAGAGCTGTTCGCGAGCCTGACCGGGCAAGAGCTGGAAGCGGTCGCCCTGACCGAGAGCGACTACCGCGATCTCGGTCCGGCGAAAGGTTCCATCACCGACGATCTGGGCAACTGGAGCGCATGGAGCTCTCCCTACGTCCTCGACCAGGAAGTCACCGAGGAGAACATCGGCGACCCCGGCATCGGTGTCAGGATCGTTTCGCCGGGGCCGAGGCGTTACCTGCAGTTCCGCATCGAGTTCTGGAGCGACGACCTCGACGCCGCCACCGGGATCGGGCCCCTGGCTTTCACGGTTTCCTCCCCGCCCACCGCCTCGCAGGTGCTCGGGGAAATCCACCCGCGCTCGGCGAGGCTCGGGGAACCGGTGACCTTCACCTATTCCGCGATGCCGACCGAAATCAGGGGCGACGTCGACACCGGGTTCGACCGGCTCGAGATCGAAACCCCCGTCCGGGTAGAGGAGATCGAGCATATCGAGGTCATCTACCCGGACGGCCGTACCGAAGCGGCCGACTTTTCCGGGGCGGACCTGTCGTCAACCCCGGTCTCCGGCGCCGAAGGTTCCTTCGCGATCGAAGCGGTGGAGGAAAACCGCTTCCAGGTGCGCTTCCCCGCCATTTCGGAAGCCGACCTCGGGGGGGGCCGCCTCTCCCGCGTCACCATCCGCTTCCGCGCCCGGGTGCTGCGCTTCGGCACCAAGTTCAGCGGCTTCGCCAGCCTGGGAAGCTCCCTCGGGCAGGAGGTGATACCCGGCAACGTCGCCGAATTCGGAGAGGGAGACGACGACGTGGTGGCAATCGGCACGGCGACGCAGCGGGGCCTGTCCGTCGATGTCCCGATCTCGGGGGCCGGCGGGCAACTGCTTATCAACGTCGCCGCCGAACCGGCGGTCTTCAGCCCCAACGGGGACGACGTCAACGACCGCACCCGCATCGGGTACGACCTCGCCCGCCTCGCCGACGAGGCTCCGGTTGCGATCTCCGTGCTCGACCTTTCCGGGCGCCGTGTCCGTCAGCTGCTGGCGGCGCCGCAGGCCGGGGGCAGCTTCACGGTGACATGGGACGGCGAGGACGAGGGGGGGATCAAGGTCACCCCGGGGATGTACCTGGTGCGTATCGAGCTCGACAGCGATTCCGCCTCGGAAACAGCGGTGACTTCCGTGGCGGTCGCCTACTGAACGCAATGGATGGTCAGGACCGCCTGAACCCGCGTGCATCGCGGGGACCTGGGAGGGAATAAATGCCAACATCGTTACCGGGCTGGAGATGTCTGGGCGCCGTTCTCCTGTTCGCCGTACTGTCGGCCCAGATTCTCGAGGCCCAGACCCGGGACCGGCGCCTGGGGCGCAACTGGGGAGGAGAGATCACCTACGAACCGCGCGGGTCGGGGGTGCTCTTCGACGCCCTCGACCCGACAGTGAAGAAATGGTTCATCCCCCAGGAGCTGTTCGTCGACTACCGCTACCGCCAGTGGGAATACACCAACTACGCCCGCGATCCCTACCAGCGCTACGTCAACGTCTTCATCGAAGGGGAGCCTTTCTACGACCTCTACGGCAACTACCTGACCCGGGGATGGCTGATCTACGACTGGAACCAGAACCAGCCCGTCCAGTTCGGATCCTCGATCTACAAGGATCCGCGCTTCAACAGCTGGTTCAACACGATCACCGTCAACTCCGACTCGCACGGCCAGTATTCGTACTCGATCACGGTCGGGGACCGCATCCGCACCACCCTGACCCCGCTGACCTTTTCCAAGCCCCGGTTCAACGGCGTTCAGATGGATTTCGCCGCGGACAAGTACCTGGCGACGATGCTGTTCTCGCGGGTCAGCCTGCCGACCATTGGCAGCACCCCCAACCGCGACCCGAGCGAAACCTCCAACGCCACGAACCTGATGGCGGGGCGCGGCGTCGCGCAGATCGGCGACTTCGTCAAGGTCGGCGCCACCATGGTCAACGCCCACAACACGCGCACCTTCGCCGAGGCCTTCCAGCGCAGCCCCTTCGCCGGGACCCTGGGGGCGGCCCAGACCGGCGCGCCGGTTTCGGGAATCGCCCTGATCCTAGGCGACGATTCCCCCGAGGACGGCGAAGGCGGCGCCACCCTGTTCGCCCACGACATCGTCATCACCGCCGAGGACGCGGTCACCAGGCAGCGGACCACCTACAGGACCCGCGACGTCAGCACCGATCCGGCCCTGTGGCCGGCGGTAACGGGCGGATCCCCGCGCGGGGGCGCCCTGGCGGCGGACGGCGGCGAGAGGATCGTCATCAACTACGACTTCAACGATCTCTCCTACGCCGGCCCGAGGCCGACGGAGATCGTCGACATCCGCTTCGACCTCGTGGTCTCCAACGACTACAGGATCCAGGTCTGGTCCGACCAGCAGACCGGCCGCAACCCCACGGCTCCCACCCTGCCGATGACGGGACGGGACGTCGACCTGCTGCAACCGCCGCTGCTCGACGTCGCCGTCGCCGACGGCAACGTCAAGGACAACTCCAACCAGCGGCGCATCCTCTTCGACTACGGCCTGCCGACGGCGCGCATGGTATACGGTTTCGACGTCGAGGTCACCGACGTCTGGGGGTTCGACGCCTACGCCGAGCTCGATCTCAGCCGCGCCTACCGGATGTACCCGAATCCCTCCCGCGCCGACGCCGACCGCTCGTTCGCCACCGACGCCAGCGACGCCCGGGCGTGGATGATCAACCTCTCCCGCCAGGCTTACCCGTACTTCCTTTTCGGAGAGGCCTTCGATCTCGACCCCGATTACTCGACCCAGTCCTACCTGGTCGACGCTCTCGGCGAGATCAAGTACGACGACCAGCGCAGCCACATCTACGAGTTCGTCGACGACAACGACGACTACGACCGCAACCCCGACTGGGCGCGCTTCAGCCAGGGGGCCGGGGACCCCCTCAACTTCCCCGGCTGGGACGAGAACAACGATTTCGTCTCGGATTTCAACCAGAACGACAACGTCAACAAGAACAACCGCCTCCCGGACTACGACGAGCCGTTCTTCCGCTATCACGCCGACCGGCCGGAGTTCCTGTTCGGGATCGACCTCAACAACAACAACTGGATCGACCGCTTCGAGAACGACGATCTCCCCGACCTGCCCTACCGCACCGACCAGCGCGGATTCAACCTCTACGGGGGTTCCTTCCTCGGACCGGAAGCCAAGCTGACCCTGGGGCGCCTGCAGGTGGAAAGCATCTCCTCCCAGCGCCGCAACCGCGCCACCTACGGGCTTTTCACCTTCGACCGCACCTATCCCTTCGCCCGGGTGCGCGCCTTCGAGATGGTGAAGCGGGTCAAGGACAGCATTCCCGACGACCGCTTCGAGATGACCCCGCACCTGGAGACGACCTCGCTGACGATCGTCCAGGACATCCTGCCGGCGAGAGACACCTGGATCACCTCCTCCTACCTGCAGCTCGACTACCAGCCTTCCGACAGGCTCAACGTCGTCAACAAACTCAAGTTCGAGCTCTACTCGCAGCAGGGGGACGCCTACAGGATCCGCGAGCAGGGACCCGTCCTCGAGGAGAGCACCCGCCTCTTCGGCATCATCAACAAGGCGGACTACACCCTGCGCCTCGGCGACCTCACCATCCATCCGAAGATCAAGAGCCAGTTCCTGCAGCAGACCGCATTCACCATCCGCGAGGAGGGGCGCAAGGAGTGGGCGGGTACGGGTATCGTCCTCCTGCGCCAACCGATGCTGCGCAACTCGCTGATCGAAACAGGCGCGGAGTTCGTCCTGTTCAGGGAACTGCTGCGGGATGAGGGGGAGCTCCTCGAGGACGGCCCCACCGGGGCGACGGAGGACGAGCAGAACCTCGTGCTCGCCCTGCAGTGGTCGACCACCGGTTCCTACCTCGGATACCGGCTGACCACCCAGTTCGGGCTCAGCTACATCCGCACCTGGGAGGAGCAGATCGTCCTCGGCGACGAAGGACTCGAGAGGGATACCGACGTCAGGGCGTTCACGACGAGCTTCATCACGGTGTACGCAGGTCTGCAATGACGGGGGCGGGACGGCAATGGCGCCGGCGATGAAAGCGGCGATGATGCGGGCGGTCCTCGCCGGCGCTGTCCTGGCGGCCGCCGGGGTGGCTGCCCAGGAGGATTACGGCAGCCTCCTCGGGCGCCGCGAAGAGGGGCGCACCGTCTACTACAGCAGCGGAACCCCGCTGCGCATGGAGGCGGTCTCTCCCTCGCTGAGGAAGTGGTACCTGCCGCAGGAGCTGTCGAGCCAGTACTACCGCCAGTGGGAGTACACCAACTACGCCAGCGAACGCTACCTCCGTTACCTCAGCTCCCAGCTCGAGGGGAGCTACTTCTACGACCTGTACGGCCGCTTCCTGACCCGGGGCTGGCTGGTCTACGACTGGCGGCAGGTACAGCCGGCGGTCTCCAACGGCTCGGGGATTTTCAAGACCGGCCAGTTCGGCGGCCTGTTCGGCAACCTCGTGCTCAGCCACGACGCCAAGGGGCAGCACCACATCTCCATAGCGATCGGAGACGAACTGCGGGCGACCCTGACCCCGATGACCTTCCGCAAGACCCGCTTCAACGGGATCATGGCCGATTACGCCTCGGACCGGGTCTCCGCCACGGTTCTCATGTCGAGAATCAACACCCCCGTGATCGGGGCAGGGCAGGCCGCCACCCCCTCTTTCGTCAACAACTTCACCAACCTGATAGGCGGGCGGACCGAGCTGACCGTCAGCGACGGAGTGCGCATCGGCGGCACCTTCGTCAACGCCCACAACGGCCGCATCACCTCCGAGCGCTTCCAGCAGAACCCGTTCGCCGGCACCCTGACCACCGGACAGCTCGAGAGCCGCATAAACCGCATCATCGTGCGCGTCTCCGACGACTCCCCGGAAGATTTCGAAGGAGGCCCCATCCTCTTTTCAACCGACATCGAGATCGCGGCGAAAACGGGAGACATCGACACCGTTCTGGTCGGCAGCGAGATCGGCTTCCTTCCGACCGTCGAGGGAGGCGTCCTTCGGGACGGCTTCCGGGTTGCTGAGGGGCGCGGCGAGGACGGCCGCATCCTGATCGAGTACGTCTTCTCCGACGAGAACCCCGACGTTCCCGATCTCGAGGAGCTTATTCCCGACGCCGGGCTGGTGGAGAGCATCCACGCCGTGCGCCTGCGCATGATCCTGAGCAACGACTACAAGGTCGAGATGACCTCGGACATCCAGACCGACAACGATCCGCGCGGGGCCACCCCGCAGTTCCGCACCGTTGCCCGGGCCCCGGGCAACGTCAAGGACAACTCCAACCGCCGCACCGTCGTGTTCGACTACGGGTTGCCTACGGCGACCCAGGTATTCGGAGCTACCCTGCAGGCCGACGACATCGCCGGTTTCCGGGCCTACGCGGAAGCCAACGTCAACCACCGGTTCATCCAGTACCCCAACCGCCAGCGGGAGAAGCACTCCACCACCTCGGGGATCAGGGGCAAGCGCGCAGCGGTCGGCTGGATGGCCCACCTCAGCAGGTCCTTCCACCCGTTCGATTTCTTCGCCGAGGCGTTCGGGATGGATTCCGAGTACAACACGAGCCCCCGCTTCGTCGACACCTTCGGAAAGGTCAACTACGCCGATACCGACGAAGCGCGGGTGCGCCATATCTACGACTTCGTCGACGACAACGACGACAACGACCGCAAGAACGACCTGCAGCGCCGTTTCGACGACGGCCGCGTCGGCGAGGAGCGCCCCCCGGGGGCGCAGCCCATTCTCGGCGCCATCGACGATGCGGTGTTCCCGGGACTCGACGAGAACAACGACTTCATCCCCGACTTCAACCAGAACCACCTTCCGGTGCGGCCGAACTACATCCCCGACTACGAGGAGCCGTTCCTGCGCTACAGCGTCGACCGTCCCGAGTACCTGTTCGCCCTCGACCTCAACAACAACGGCTGGGGCGACCGCTTCGAGAACGACAACGAACCGGACTATCCCTACAAGCGCGGGCGGCGGGGGTTCAACACCTACCTCGGGACGGAGATCACCCCCGAGGCGAGATTCACCGCCGGCATCGAGCGGGTGCGCCGGCTGTCTACCGGTGAGCGCAACCGCACCGCCTACGGACTGCTGGCATACGAACAGAACTTTCCCCTGCTCGGCACCCTCACTCTCTACGACCTGTTCAAGGTGGCCAGGGACGACATCCCCGACGACCTGGTGCAGTGGGTGCAGCGGCCGCCGGTCCTGGGAACCATGTCGACGTCCCCGGGATTGATGCAGGAGATCGCCGATCCCCTCGGCATGAGGAACGCGATCGTCAACCGTCTCTGGCTGGGGTTCGAACGGCTGCGGAACACCGGCTGGAACGCCGAGACCAAGATGACCTGGCAGTTGCTGCGGCAGCGGCAAAAGGACGCTCTCGATCGCAGCGGCGGCCCCCTCGGGCGAACGACGCGGCGCTTCGGCCTGGTCGCCAAGGTCGAGCGCCCCGTCGAGATAGGGCGGGTCGACCTGCGTCCACGCCTGAAGCAGGAGCTCTACATGGACGACACCCCCTATCTCATCGAGCGCTTCCTCGGCTCCCCCCGGGCCGAGCGCCACGACTGGAGCGGACTGGTTTCGCTGATGGCGAGGATCCCCTTCATGAAGCGGTCGCGGATCGAGATCGGCTTCGAGCGCTTCATCTTCCGCGACTTCGTCGCCGACGAGGACCCTGTCGCGGATCCGGCCTCCGGTCCGGCGGACGGGGATCCCACCGGGGATTTCGACGAGACCTCCTTCGGGCTGCAGCTGTCGAACGTTTCTCCCTATGCCGGTTATGGCCTGATGCTGCAGCTGGGCCTCCGCGTCGACCGGAGGAAGATCGAGCAGTTCGGGGGCGGCAGCGGAACCGACACCAACGCCCTGACCTTCATCAGCATCCAGGCCGGCCTCGGATCGCGCTACTGATCCTGGGGTTTCGGGGTGATCTCTCGGACCTTGCGGCCCCGGACGCCGCTTTTTGCGCGCCGATCCATTCGCTGGCGTCGGCGGGATTTTCGTCAATCTGATTCTGAAGACAGGACACTCGACAACGGTGAGAATACCCGTGGAACGAAAGACCCCCAGGCGCCAGGGGCTCCTCGGAGGACTGCTGTGCGCCTCGCTTGCCGCCTGCGGCGGCATCGACGAACAGACGGTGCTCGCCACCGTCGGCGAGGTGGAGATTTCCGCCGCCGACCTGCTGGATTTCGAAAGCCGCCTGAGCGGAGACCGCCTGAGCGAAAAGCCGGGGGCCGCCGGGTATCTCGACTACCTGCAGACCCTGATCGACAAGGAGCTGATGCTGCAGGAGGCGCGCCGTCGCGGCCTCGACCAGGATCCGCAGCTGCGCGGCAAGCTGTCCAAGGAAAGGGCGGACCGCATCATAAAACGGTTCCTGAAGGTCGAGGTGTACGACAGGATCGAGTACACCGAGGATGAGCTCCGGGAGCTGCAGAAGGAGACCGGGCGGGACCGCGCAGTCCGGGTGCGGCGCATCGTCCTGCGCAGCGAAGCAGAAGCCGGGGACGTCGCCGCTGCCTGGCGCCAGGGCGCGGATTTCGACGAGCTGGCGGCCCGCACCATCCTCGAAGAGACCGGCCTTTCGGGCGGCAGAATGCTTCTCAAGGACGAGCTCAAGCCGGAAATCCTGCAGGAGGCGGTCTGGCCCCTGAAAGCCGGTGAGATCTCCGACCCGGTGTTCTACGGCGATCAGTACGGGGTCTACCAGGTAACGGAGGAGCGCGACATCGAGTTCGAGCTCGTGCGCCCGCTGATCGAACCGGAGCTGTTCGGCCTGAAGATCCCGGTTCGCATGAACGAGCTGGCCGCCGAGCTGAAACAGAAACTGGAGGCGAGGACCAACGAGGCCGCTCTCGATCTCCTCGCCGAACGGCTGGTAGCCGGGCAGCCGTTCACCGACGAGGAGCGGCAGACCGTGCTCTTCGAAAACACCGGAGGGGCCTACACGGTCGGGGATTTCCTCGTCTTCTCCGAATACATCAAGATGGGGTACGGCGATTCGCGCCGGATCCTCGACTGGTTCGCCAGGGAGGTGGTCGAGCCCCGCCTGCTGATTCTCGAGGCGGCGCGGGTCGCCGGGATCGACCGGGAGGAGGAGATGGTCTCCTGGTACCGGAACCGCGAACAGTCGCTGCTGCTGCAGGCGGTGAGGCGGGAAGCGACGGCCAACGTGCTCGTCGACGAGTCCGAGGCGCGGCGCTTCTACGAGGAGAATCCGATAAAGTTCACTCCCCTTGAGTCGGTAACCATTCGCGAGATCCTGGTGGCGAGCGAAGCCGAGGCCGAGGCTCTCCTCGACCAGATCCGGCGGGGCGCCGACATGGGAGAGCTCGCGGCGCGGCACACCCTGCGCCGGCAGGGCCGGATCAGCAAGGGGGAGTTCCACATCCACCCCTTCGAGACAGGCCGGTACGGACCGGCGCTGGTGGCGGCCAGGGGCGCCGAAACCGGGGATCTGCTCGGTCCGGTAGAGCTGACCGTCCCGGATTCCGAGCTTCTCGAACCGGAGCCGGCGTCGGCAGCCGGGCCGCATTATTCGATCTTCGAGCTCCTCGACTCGACCATCGGCGCCGATCCCGAGCCCTTCGCCAAGGTCGAACGGAGAGCGCGCGCCCTGGTCAGGCGGGACAAGGCCAACCGGGTATTCTACGAGTTCCTGCTCGAGCTTCGCTACGAGAACGAGGACAAGGTCCGGGTGTACGACGACAACGTCGGGAAACTGGCTGCGAGCAGGGCCGCCTGAGTCTTCCTTCCCCTCCCCTTCTCGCCCCGGCCACGGCGTTGAAGTCTCCCGCTTTCCACCTGCTCCTCGCGGTCGTCTTGCTGCAGACACCGGCCGGCGGGGACCGGGAACCCGCCCCAGACCGGTCGGGGGCTCCTGTCTTCGTCGACGTAACCGCCAGGGCCGGCATCGGGTTCGTGCACCAGACCGGTGCGAGCGGGCGCCGGTACTTTCCCGAAACCATGGGGGGCGGGGTCGCCTTCCTCGATTACGACGGCGACGGCGACCTCGACCTCTACTTCCCCAACGGCGCCCCGCTGCCCGGATACAGCCAGGCCTCCGAGCCGGCCAACGCCCTTTACGGCAACGACGGGGGCCGCTTCACCGAGGTGGAGGCCGCGGCCGGGGCTGGAGATCCGGGGGGCTACGGCATGGGCTGCGCCGCTGCCGACTACGACAACGACGGCCGCCTCGACCTCTACGTGACGAACTTCGGGGCCAACGCAATGTTCCGGAACCAAGGTCCCGGATTCGCCGACGTCACCGCCGAGTCCGCCCTGGGGGACACCGCCTGGGGCGCCGGCTGCGCCTTCTTCGACTACGACAACGACGGGGACCTCGACCTCTACATCACCAATTACGTGCACTTCGATTTCGCTTCGGTCGACGAGGATCTCGACCCGTACCTGAAGTCGACGGAAAAACGGCCCCGGAAAACAGGGGAAAAAATCAGCGCCTACCCCGACCCCGGGCAGTTTCCCGGCGCCGAGGACCGCCTGCTGCGCAACGACGCGGGGGGCGCGTTCGCCGACGTCACCGGCCGTTCGGGCATGGTCGACACCGTCTCCATCGAGGGGCGCGGGCTCGGCGTCGTCGCCGTCGACTACGACCGCGACGGCTGGCCCGACCTCTACGTCGCCAACGACGGTTCGCGCAACTTCCTGTACCGCAACCTCGGCGTCGGCTCCTTCGAGGACGTCGCCGGCCTCGCCGGGGTGGCGTACGGCCTCGACGGACAGCGCGAGGCGGGGATGGGGGTCGATGCCGGCGATTTCGACGGCGACGGCTCCGTCGACCTCGTGGTCACCAACTTCGAGCAGGAGCCGGTCAGCCTGTACCGCAACCTCGGAAGCGGCACCTTCCTGCATTTCTCCTACCCGGCCGGGATCGGGCTGCCGACCCTGCGGCCGCTGTCGTTCGGATTGGGCTTTCTCGACTACGACAACGACGGCTTCCTCGACCTGTTCATCGCCAACGGCCACGTCCTCGACAACATCACCCGCTTCGACCGCTCGCGAACCTACGGGCAGGCGAACCAGCTGCTGCGCAACCTGGGGCCGGACCCGGCGGGTGTGGTCCGTTTCGAGGATGTCTCGGCGGCGGCAGGGGAAGCAGTGACCGCGCCGATGGTCAGCCGCGGCACCGCCTTCGGGGATTTCGACGAGGACGGGGATATCGACCTGCTCGTCGGCAACGTCGGGCAGCGGCCCAACCTGCTGCGCAACGACCGCGGCGGCGGCAACAACTGGCTCAAGGTCAAGGCGGCCGGCCGCCGCAGCAACCGCGACGGCATCGGCGCCCGCGTCCGCATCGCCGCCGGAGATCTCCGCCTGGTGCGCGAGGTCCGGGGCAGCTACAGCTACCTCGCTCACAGCGACCTGCGCGTCAGCTTCGGACTGGGCGGAAGGACAGCGGTGGACGAAGTCGTGGTCGTCTGGCCGAGCGGTCTCGAGGACAGGGTGACCGGCGTGGAAGCCAACCGCACCATCGTCGTCGTCGAAGGCGGCGGCTGAGCCGGGTTTCCGGGACAGGCGGTTCCCGCTCCAGGCAATTGCCCGTACCGGGGTTTCTGTGCAGACTAGCCCTCCCACTGCGGGGGGATCCGATCGATCCCCTCCGCGAAACTTCCGGCCCCCGGAGACCACCGCAGATTTCCCGGGTTCAACCGTTCCCGATGGATGTGGAAAAAGCGAAAGAGCAATACTTCGATCAGGGGTACTTCGTCGCCGACGACGCGGTCGAGCCCGGCATGCTCGACGAGCTGCAGGCGGCGGCCGGGCGGGTGTGGGCCAAGGTCCGCTCGGGGGAGGTGGACGTCGCCGGGAACGACCCCGATGCAACCGCCATTTTCGGCCTCATCGCCCCCGAGTTCGGCGAGCCGGTCTTCGCCGAGTACCTGATCTCGGAACCGGTGTTGCGCTACGTCCGCGCTTTCCTGGGGGATGAGCTGCGGCTCGGCCACGTGCACCTGTGGTGCGCCGACAGCGGGTACGACACCGGCTGGCACCGGGACGTCGGCAAGGACCGCGACGTCTCCCGGGAGCGCGAGATGGAGATTCTCACGCGGCCGATGGGGAGCATCAAGTGGCAGCTGGCCCTGCTCGACGATCCCTGCCTGTGGGTGGTTCCCGGCAGCCACAAGCGCTACCGCACCGAAGCGGAACGCCAGGCGCTGGTGGTCGACACCCGCCTTCCCATCAGCGGCGAGGTGCAGGTCGAGCTGAAAAGCGGGGAGTGCATCTTCTGGAACGGCCACCTCATCCACCGCGGCCGGCAGCCCCGTGACCTGCCAAGGCGGCTGACGCTGACCGGCGGCCTGCGCATCTACCGTCCCGACGAGGCCCCCGAGGAGCTCGACGGACGCTTCGCCTGGCGCCTTGCCGGCAACATCAGGGAAGCCCTGCCGGAGAAGATGCGGCTGTTCTACGACCGCTGGCGGGTGTTGCAGAAGGCCGGATGAAACCGACCGGCATCGACCTCGAGGGCGCCCCCGGGGCCGGGGACGGCAGGGCGGATTGACGGTTTCTCCCTCCCGGCCCGCGGCCCTGAAAGACCCCGGAGACGCCACCCCGGCCAGCTCCCCGCCGGTCCTCGGCATTACCGCGCGCGCCATTCTCCTGGGGCTGGCCCTCTCCTTCGGGGTCGGCGCGGTGGTGCCCTTCATCTCGCTGCACATGCTGGCGTCCAACGCCTCGGCCTACTTCACCAGCCAGATCGCGCTGTTCGCGCTGTTCGTCCTGATCGTCTTCGTCAACGTCGTCCTCGGAAAGCTCAGGGTTTCCTGGGTCTTCCACCGCGGCGAGCTCGTCATCCTGTTCATCATGATGGCGCTGGCCAACTCCGTCCCCGGGCTCGTCGCCTACTGGGTCCCCCTGGTTTCGAGCCCGTTCTACTACGCCTCCGCGGAAAACGACTGGGCGGAGATGATTCACCCGTACATCCCGGACTGGCTGGTCCCCAGGGACCCGGTGGCGATTCAGGCGTTTTTCGAGGGCTCGACCGGGGGCGCTTCGCAGATCCCCTGGGACGTCTGGATCGGCCCGCTGCTCGCCTGGGCGCCGCTGGTGATCGCCCTGCAGGTGGTGATGATCTGCATGATGGTGATCCTGCGCCGCCAGTGGGTGGAGAAGGAGCGCCTCATCTACCCGGTGATGCAGCTGCCCCTGGCGATGGTCAGGGACGACGACCGCGGTTCGCTCCTCAAGCCGTTCTTCCGCAACCCGGTCATGTGGGTCGGCTTCTCGATGCCGGTCCTGCTGCTCTCGGTAAACGGTCTCAGCGCCTACTTCCCGTTCATCCCCTCCCTCAGCTTCAGCATTCCCTTTCCGCTGTTCAGCTCGCGGTTCAGCTTCGCCACCCTCGGTTTCTTCTTCCTGATCCAGACGGAAGTCTCCCTGGGGCTGTGGGTCTTCACCCTGCTGAACGAGTTTCAGCAGCTGATCTACACCGAGATCGGTTGGGGGATCGACCAGGAGCCGGCGGTCAGCGTCTGGAGCTACGGGCTGCACAGCCTCGTGCACCAGGGCATGGGGGCTTCGATCGTCCTGGTTCTCGGCGGCTTCTGGGTCGGCAGGGAGCATATCAAGCGGGTTTTCCGCAAGGCCATCGCCGGGGCGCCCGACGTCGACGACGGGGACGAGATCATGTCCTACCGGGCAGCGGTCCTCGGGCTGATTCTCGGCATGGCGGTTATCGTCTACTGGATGACCGCCGCCGGGATACCCCTGCCGGGCACTCTCCTGGTGCTGTTTTTCGCCTTCGTCGTCTACATCACGCTGACGCGCGTGATCGTCGAGGGGGGCGTCGCCGTCATCTACGCCCCCCTGGTCTCTCCGGACGCCGCCCTCTCGGCGGCCGGCACCGCCATGTACGGCCCCTCCGGCCTCGTCGGTCTCGGATTCGTCCGCATCTTCGCCAACGACCTGCTCAACTTCACGATGCCCCACGTCGCCAACGGGCTCAAGCTCGGCGAGCAGGTCGAGGGCCGCCGGCGCCTGATGTTCTGGTGCATGCTGCTGGCGATCCTGGTCGGCATCGCCGGTTCGATGTGGAGCCTGCTGCAGCTCTCCTACACCCACGGGGCGGTCAATCTGCGCCCGCCGCACTTCGTCTGGCTTCCCAACTACGTCGGCGATTACATCACGGCGCGCATGAAGTCCCCGACGGGGCCCGACATGATGGGCTGGCTGCACACCGGCATCGGCAGCGCCGTGATGGGCGGCCTGCTCATGGCGCGCCGCTACTGGAGCTGGTGGCCGCTGCACCCGATCGGTTTCCCGATCAGCTCCGCCTTCAACTGGATGGCCTTCAACGCCTTCCTGGCCTGGGCGATAAAAGCCCCGGTGCTGCGCTATGGCGGGGTAGGTCTCTACATGAGATTGCGCCCCCTTTTCCTCGGGATGATCCTCGGGCAGTTCGCGACCTACGGCCTGTTCTGGATCCTCGACGCGGCTACGGGCATGATCGGCAATTACCTTCCGGTGTAGCACCGTTTCCCTGCTCTGGAAGCCCGTGAAGAAGCCCCTTCCCCCAGCGGCCGGTCCCCGCCGCAGCGCACCCCGACTCTCCTGAAACAAGCGACCGGCCCGGACCACGGTCAGGGACCCATGCGGCGATCGAGAGACGTTCCCGAAAGCTATCGGCGCCACCTGGCCGCAGGGGCGCACCCCCCGACCTCGGCGCTGACGCGGCGATCCCTCGCCCTCGGGCTCTGGCTCGCCGCGGCCATGGGGGCTGCCGGGCCCTACATCGCCCTCTACATGCAGGGCTCCAACTCGGGGGGGCTGTACTACATCAACCCCCTTGCCCACTTCCTGTTTCTCATCCTCGTGGGGATCGTCAACACCGCCCTCGCGGCGTGGCGGCCGGCCTGGGCCCTGCAGCGGGGCGAGCTGATCACCGTCTACATCCTGATGGTCCTCGCCAACTCGACCTTCTCGCTGGTCTTCTACTTCGTGCCGATCCTGAGCGGCGCCTTCTACTACGCGACCCCGGAGAACCAGTTCCAGCTGCTCCACCCCCACATTCCCGAATGGATCGCGCCGCGGGACATCGAGGGGCTGACCGCCCTGTACGAGGGGGCCGAGGCCGTTGACAGCACGGACCTCTGGAAGGTGTGGACGACTCCCCTCCTGTGCTGGCTGCCGCTGCTGGCCGCGGTGCAGGCCGGCACTCTCAGCCTGATGGTCATGCTGCGCCGCCAGTGGTCGCAGCACGAACACCTGCCTTACCCGTTGATCCAGGTGCCGCTCGCGATGATCGAGGACGGAGACGGGGCGGTGAAGCCGTTCTTCCGCAGGGCGCCGGTCTGGCTCGGGTTCGCCGTGCCCGTGGCCGTGCTCGGTTTCCAGGGTCTGCACGCCTATTTCCCGGGCCTGCCCCAGATCGCGCTGAGCCGGTCGCTCCCGGTCTTCGGCGGGGCGTCGCTGCAGCTCTTCATCCATTTCGGAGCCATCGGGTTCTTCTACCTCGTCAACAGGGAAATCGCCTTCAGCCTCTGGGTCTTCTCCCTGCTGAACACCCTGCAGGTCGGGGTCTTCAACATCTCCGGCTGGGGCGGGAAAATGCCCGCGGTCTCCGACTGGACCTACACCCACCACCACATCGCCCATCAGAGCGTCGGGGCGATGGCCGTTCTCGTCCTGGGGGGGTTGTGGATGGCGAGGGGGCACCTCGGGCAGGTCGTTCGCAAGGCATTCACCCCCGCCCCGGAGATCGACGACTCCGACGAGATCATCCCCTACCGGGGGGCGTTGTCCGCCCTGGCGGCAAGCGTTGCCGTAATCGCGGGCTGGCTGTATCTCGCCGGTATCCCGCCGCTGGCAATCTCCCTGTTCCTGTTCCTGGTTTTCGTCATCTTCGTCGCCTTGACCCGTCTCTGCGCCGAGGGAGGGGTGGCGACCCTTTTTCCGCCGATGGTCGCCCCGGACGTCACCGTATCGATTCTCGGTTCCGGGGCGCTGGGGGCGTCGGGCCTGACGGGGCTGCTTTTCAGCCGGGTGTGGGCCAACGACATTCTCAACTTCTCCATGCCGCACTGCGCCAACGGCCTGAAGCTCGGCGAGCAGCTGGGGCGCAAGCGGGGCTGGATGTTCGCGGCGATGCTGGCGGCGGCGCTGCTGGCCGCGGCGACGGGAACCTTCTCCCTGATCGAGATCTGCCACGCCTACGGGGGGCTCAACCTGTCCCGGCACTTCACCTGGCTGCCGCAGGCGGTATGCGACTACGCCGTCTCCCTGATCCAGCGGCCGTCAGCTCCCGAGGCGGGCGGCTGGATGCATACCGGAATCGGCGGCCTGGTGATGAGCGCCCTGATGGCGGCGCGCTGGCGCTACCCGTGGTGGCCGCTTCATCCGCTCGGTTTCCCGGTCTGCTCGGTTTTCGGCAAGCTGACGATCAACGCCTTCATCGCCTGGGGGATGCAAACCCTGGTCAAGCGCTTCGGGGGACAGCGTTCGCACTTGACAGCGCGCTCCTTCTTCATGGGAATGATACTCGGCCATACGGCCGTGTACGGCCTTTTCTGGATCGTCGACGCGCTGGCGGGAGTCACGGGAAACCGGCTGCAATAGCGGCCAACAGCCATGGGAGCTGACATGAACGTCAACTGGACCAGGAGGATCTTCGCCAACGGCAGGGGCTGGCACGTCGGCGACATGGTGCACTGGAACGGCGCCTGGCACATCGCCTTCTGCGACGGCTCGGGGCACAACTCGCCCGATACCCAGTGCGCGGTGCTCTCCTCAACGGACCTGGAGAACTGGAGCTGCCGGGTCGCCATCTCGCAGGAGGCGGCCGGCGGGTACGTCGCCGAACCGCAGCTGCTCGTCTCCGGCGGGCGGTTGCTGATGTACGCCGGGGCCGCCGACACTCAAGCGGTAATGGCGGGGGACCGGGTCGCCCGCTCCTGGATGCTGATGGCCGCCACCGGGGACGGGGAAACCTGGAGCAGGCCGAGGCGGTGCTACGCCGTGAACCACGACTTCTGGCACCCGGTCGAGCACAACGGCCGCTACTTCCTCACCGCGGACAACGCCGGCCGGGTGCCGCCGGGAGCCGACGCCAAAGTCGACCTGCTGACCTCCGAGGACGGCGAGCAGTGGGCGTGGGTTTCGGAGATCATCCGCGGTTCGGCGGCCGGGGAAGCAGACCTTGTGGACGCCGTCGACGGCGAATGGTTCGGGACCCCCTCTCCCTCCGAAGCCGCCCTCCTCTTTCTCGACGACGAGCGCCTGTTGGCCATCGTGCGCGCCCGCGGACACTGCGCGGTGCTGGCCACGTCATCCCCTCCCTACCGGGAGTGGGAGTACCGCCGCAGCCGGGAGTCCCGCTGCTACGGGGCCGACGTCGCCCGGGTGGGCGGCCGGATCGTCGTCACCGGTCGCAGCTTCGACAACGAGGGGCAGCGCTCCCTCACCGGCAAGTTCGGCAAGCAGGGGCTGGCGACCGGGGTATTCCTCTACGACAGCGACAGGGGCGACCTGACTGTCGAGGGGCTGCTTGAAAGCGGCGGGGACACCGGGTATGCCGCCATCCTGCCGCATGGAGACAGCGAGGCCCTGATCGCCTACTACTCGAGCCACGAGTACGGCGAATCGCCAGGCTCCAACATCTATCTCGCCTCGGTTTCGGTGTGATCCGGGCCGGGAAGCCCTGAAAAAGGAAGAACGCTGAGCCGGATTTCCCGCCGGCTCATTCCAGACCGTTGGAGGACCCGATCGTGAGAGTACTCATTACTTCGGCGCGGAGTTGGCTGGGGCGCGCCATAACCGACGAACTCGCCGGAACGGGGGATGATCTGCGCCTGCTGGAGAGCGAAGCCTTCGACCCGCCGGCGGGCTGCGAATCCGTGGGGGCAGATCACCTCGACCTCGCCAGCCTGGAGCGGGCGGTCGCCGGGACCGACGCCGTCGTCCATACGGGGGAGCTGCCGCTGACACCGCCCCCCGGCGACGGCGGCAAGCTCGACTGGTACACCCGCGGAACCTACGACCTGATGGCTGCCGCGGTCGCCGCCGGCGCCCTGCGCTTCGTGTACTGCGGCACCCTCGACCTGTTCGACCGCTACCCCGGCGACGTCTACATCAGCGAGCTGCACGAGCCTTTTCCGCCCCCTTCCGGCCAGACCATGTGGCGCTATCTCGCCGAGCTCACGGTGCGGGAGTTCACCCGCGATCACGCGATAACCGGCACCTCCCTGCGCCTGGGCACGCTGACCTTCGAGGAGGAGGCGGACGCGGCGGCCCCCGACCATTGCTGGCTCGATCCCCGCGATGCGGCGCGCGCGGTGCGAACCGCCCTGGGCCGCGACTCCGGCTCCGAGCTCAACTGGGCGAGACGCTGGCAGGTCCGCCACGTCTGCGCCGATCCTCCGAACCCGCGTTTCCTGATCGACGATGCGATCAGGGAGGGATTCGAGCACGACTTCGCCACTGCCAGGAAAGGGGGTGGCCCATGACCGCTGAATCCGGAAGGAAAGCGAAGCGGGTCGTCGTCTTCGGGGCGTGCGGCAACATCGGCCCCTTCATCACGCCGGGGCTGTCGGAGGAGTACGAGCTGACCCTGACCGACATAGTCCCGCATCCGGACAGCCACCCGGTATCCACTGTCGATATCCGCGACCCGGAGGCGGTGAGCCGCGCCTGCGAGGGGCAGGACGCGGTCTTCAACCTGTGTGTGGTGCGCGACGACCCGGTGCTGAGCTGGGAGGTGAACACCCGCGGGGTCGAGAACATCAGCCGCGCCCTTGTCGAGCACGGCATCCGGCGCGTCCTGCACACCGGTCCGCAGCTGGTTCGCCTTTGGTACGACCACGACTTCGGCGTCGACGACGTTCCCCCGGCGCCGGGGACCGGGCACTACTGCGTGACGAAGTTCCTCGGCATGGAGATCTCCCGTGCCTACGCGCGGCAGCACGGCATCGACACGGTCTGGTTCCTGTTCAACGGGTTGGGCCCGAAGCCGCGGGAGCCGGGCGGGCGGACCAGCCATCCGCCCTTCACCATCGTCTGGGAAGATCTCGTCAACGCCTGCCGCCTGGCCTTCGAGGTCGAAGACCTGCCGGAGCATTACCAGTGGTTCAACCTCAACAGCTACCTCGAGCACGGGAAGTACCCCGTCGACAAGGCGCGGCGTATTCTCGGGTACGAGGTCGGAGAGAAGGTGGAGGAGTACTTCCGCAGGCCGCCGGAGGACCGGTAGCTACTGCTTCAACCAGATGGAGCCCACCACGGTGATCCATATGGCGACGAAGAGACCGACCATGCGCCACTGCTGCCGATCCATGCGCTGGGTAAGCCCTTGCTGAGACTGGTCGATCCGCAGATCGAGGCGGTCGAATCCCGCGTTCATTTCCCTGCGGAACTGGCGCAGATCCTCCTCGACGCGGGTCAGGCGGCTGTCGGCATGCTGGAAAACGTCCCGGGTGGTGAGATCTTCCGACATGACCGGATTCGTCAGGATTTCAGCCAGATGGATCCGACCACCGTGACCCAGGTGACGACGAAGAGACCGACCATCCGCCACTGCAGCTGATCCATGCGTTGGGAAAGCCCGCGTTGGCCCTGGTCCATGCGTTGCACAAGTACCTGGTCGCCCTGGTCCATGCGCTGGGTAAGACTCCGTTGACCCTCGTCCATGCGTTGCGCCAGCTCCTGGTGACCCTCATCCATGCGCTGGGTAAGACTCCGTTGACCCTCGTCCATACGCTGGATAAGCCCCTGGTCGCCCTGGTCCATGCGCTGGGTAAGACTCCGTTGACCCTCGTCCATACGCTGGATAAGCCCCTGGTCGCCCTGGTCCATGCGCTGGGTAAGACTCCGTTGGCCCTCGTCCATGCGTTGCACAAGCTCCTGGTGACCCTCGTCCATGCGCTGGGTAAGACTCCGTTGACCCTCGTCCATACGCTGGATAAGCCCCTGGTCGCCCTGGTCCATGCGCTGGGTAAGACTCCGTTGGCCCTCGTCCATGCGTTGCGCCAGCTCCTGGTGACCCTCGTCCATACGCTGGATAAGCCCCTGGTCCCCCTCGTTCATGCGCTGGGAAAGACTCCGTTGACCCTCGTCCATGCGTTGGCTGAGGCCCTGCTGCCACTGATCCATGCGCTTGGTGAGCCCCAGCTGAAACTGGTCGATCCGCAGATCGAGGCGGGCGAATCCGGCGGTCGTATCGGCCCTCAGCTGGCGCAAATCCTCCTCGACGCGGGTGAGACGGCTGTCGACCTGCTGGAACACGTCGCGGGTTGTGAGATCATCGGACACGGCAAATCCCTTTCGCGAGTATAGCCCGGGGCTCGGCGGTAGGCAATCCGCAAGAATCGTGCCGCGCCTTTTTCCGGTTCCCCCGGCTGCCGGCGGGAGGAATGCGGCGGTCCCACCGTGGCCGATCGGTGACTCGCTGCCTCCCCGGGGAGACACTCCGAACCTTACTGACCCTCGAAGCGCTCGAGCTCCTCCGACGCCTCCAGCCAGCGCTGCTCGTGTCGGGGAAGGTCTGCGGTCAGCTCGGCGTGCCGCCTCAGCCACTCGGGAAACAAAGGCTCCCGGGGGCTTTCCGGCAGGCACAGCCTGCGGTCGAGATCGGCGAGCTCGGCGGTGCACTTTCTGAGCCTCGCCTCCGCCGCGTACACCTCCCCGCGGATCTTCTTCAGACGGTTCGAGCGCTGCTGCCGCTGCTCGGCCTCGCGCCGTTTCATCTCCGCCGTCTTCCTCCCCTTCCCCGCCGGCTTCTTCGGCTGATCTGCCATCTGGAGCCCATCCTGCTCCCGGGCTTCGAGGCGCTCGAGCCACTCGCTGTAGTTGCCGTGATGCAGGACCGCCTCTCCCGGCCGGATCTCGAGAATCGAGTCGACGAGGGAATCGAGGAAGTCGCGGTTGTGGGAAACGATCAGCAAGGTTCCCTCGTACGTGGCCAGTCCGCGCTTGAGAGCGTCGCAGGCTTCGAGGTCGAGGTGGTTCGTCGGCTCGTCGAGCAGCAGCATGCCCGGCCTCGACAACAGGATGCGGGCCAGACTGACGCGGGCCTTCTCACCGCCAGACAGCACTTCGATCCGCTTCTCGAGATCCCCTCCCGAGAGCCCGAGGCTGGCGGCGAGGGAGCGCACCCGCGCCGGAGGGTTGCCGAAGCTCTGCTCGGCGAGATAATCGAGGGCGACGCTGGGCAGGGGCAGCTCCTCCATGCGGTGCTGGGCGAAGAAGCCGGTGGCGACCTGGTCGCTCCGCTGCCTGCTGCCCGAAAGCAGCGGCAGCTCTCCGGCGCAGCACTTGAGGAAGGTCGACTTGCCGGCGCCGTTGACGCCGACGATGCCGATCTTCCTGCCCCCTTCGATGACGCAACGCGGCAGCTCGAACAGCGGCCTGTCGGCGCGGTACCCGAAAACCGCCTTCTCGAACTCCAGCACCCGGCTCGGCAGGCGCCGCTCCAGCTCCAGCCGGAAGCTGGCCGGACGCCTGGAAATCACCGGCATCGACTTCTGCAGCTCCTCGATCTGCTCCTGGTAGCGGCCGGCGGTCTTGAGCCGGTTCTGGGCCTGGCGCGCTTTCGTCGCCTTGGCGCGGAAGCGCCGGGCGAAATCCTCGAGCCGTTCCACCTCCTTCTGCCTGTTGGCGATCGTCGCTTCCAGCTGGTCGATACGCTGCTGCTTGAGGGTCTCGTACTGCCGGAGCGACCCGGGCCACAGGGTGAGCTGCGGAGGCGCGAACTCGAGAATGCCGCGGGCGAGACGCTGCACCAGCCGGCGGTCGTGGCTGATCAGCATGAACGACTGGCGGTACTGCCCGAGGAACTCCTCGAACCACTTGACCGAACGGATGTCGAGGTGGTTGGTCGGCTCGTCGAGGAGCAGCAGATCCGCCTCCTGCAGCAGCAGGCCGGCGAGGTGGCAGCGGATCCGCCAGCCGCCGCTGAGCTGCACCGCGGGCTCGCCGAACTGACCGGAAGCGAAGCCGAGGCCGGCGAGCAGCTCCCTCGCCGTCTGCTCGACCTGGTGGCCGCCGAGCATGCTGAACCGGTGCTCGATCTCCCGGTAGCGCCCGACGAGCTTCTCGTCAGAGGATTCGGACAGCTGCCGCTCGATCCGGTCCATCCCGGCGCGCGCTTCGAACCAGGGAGCGAACTCCCGCAGCGCCGCCTCGAGCACGGTATCCCCCTGGAGCGGCAGCCACTCCTGCCGAAGCTGGACCACGCTGTAGTTCTTCGGCGACCGGATCTCCCCCTCGTCGGCAAGCAGTTCACCGGCGAGCATGCGGAAAAAGGTCGTCTTGCCGGCGCCGTTCGGTCCTACTACTCCTATGCGTTCGCCGGCGCCCACGGCGAAGCTCGCGTTCCGGAAAAGGACCTGGTCTCCGAAAATCTTGGCTACGTTGTCTACGGATAACATTCGGGAATCCGGCGGGTCCGCTCCCCGCCCCGGGATTTACCTGCTGCCGCCACCTGTCCCCCGCCGCCCGGCCCCATTCCCGGACAGGCGGCCCCAGTCTTCATCAGGGCCTCTCCAGGCGGCAAGCTCCTCGTTGAAGGCGAACACCTGCGGCAGTCCGCCCGAGTGCAGGAATAGCACCGTCCGGTCTTCGGGGAACCGGCCCGACCGGACGCGGTCGATCAGCGCCGACATCGACTTGCCGGTGTAGTTGGGGTCGAGAATCACCGCCTCGGTCCGGGCCACGAGGTGAATCGCCTCGAAGGCGGCTTCGGTCGGGGCCGCGTACGCCGGTCCGGAGAAGCCGTCGACGATCTCGACGTCCTCCGGGTCGAGGGAAAGCGGCAGCTTCATGAACTCCGCCGCCTTCCTGCCCCGGTCCACCATCCCGGCGCGGACCGCGCCGACATCGCCGGGACTGTAGAGGACCATTGTGGCTTTCCAGTCGAGCCCGAGGTTCTTCGCCAGCAAGGCCAGTCCCGGCAGGGAGGCGCCGACCAGCCCCCAGACGTGGATGCGCTCGATGCCGTACGCGGCGAGCTGGGTCATCAACTCGAGGCCGGCCTCGACGAAGCCGATGGTCCCGATGATCTGCGGAAACCAGTCGTCGTTGAGTATGTACGGGTTACCGCCCTCGGCCCGCACCCTGGAGGCTATGGCTTCGGCGCAAGCCGAGGAATCCTCCCCCGCGGGCAGGCGGTGGATCTCCCCTCCCATCAGCTTTACCAGCAGCAGGTTCCCCTGAATGGGGCGCTCCGTCTCTCCCACCGAAACCAGGATGTAGCGGATCCCGGCCTTGACACATCCGGCGGCGGCGACCCGGGCGTGGTTCGAGTGGAAGTTGTTGACGCAGATCAGGGTGTCGAAACCCTGGTTCCTGACGTGGGCCATCTCGAACTCGAAGTGCCGCGACTTGTTCCCCCCGTAGGCCAGCCCGGTGGTATCGTCCCGCTTGGCCAGCAGGCGGGGACCGCCGATCCTGCTCCGCAGGCTCTTCCATTCCTCCAACGGGGTGGGGATGTGCGACCACCTGATGCGGGGAATCTCCGCCAGGTTGGCCCTGATCTGCTCGGGGGTTGTCGCTGGTGCCATGGTCATGCCTTTCGAAAAAGACTCACAGATGTCGACATGGGATCGAACAAACGGTTGAGCCGGCCGGGAGCCATGAGCCCTCCGGGAATCAGCGACCTGGGAGCCCGGCCAGCCTCCTTCAGGATTCACTTCCGGCAAACAGGCCGGCTAGGCGCGCCAGGGGCAGGTTGCCCCCGCTCAGCACTCCGGCGACCCTCTTCCCGCGCAGCTCCTCCCTCAGCTTGAGCGCGGCAGCGGTGGCCGCCGCCCCGGCCCCCTCCGCCAGCTGCCGTGTGTGCCGCGCCAGCAGGCGGATGGACTCGTTGATCTCCGCGTCCGTGACGAGCAGGAAATCGTCGAGCAGCTCCCACATCAGCTGCATGGTCATCGCGAACGGCACCCGGGTCGCCAGCCCTTCGTGCTCGGTGTTCATCGCGCACTCGACCTGAAGGTTTCCGGTTTTCCAGGCCTCACGGCAGGCGGGCGCCGAAGCGGACTGGACGCCGATGATGCGGATCGCCGGCCGCTGTTCCTTCACCGCCAGGGCGGTACCGCAGACGCCGCTGCCCCCTCCGACAGGGACGATGATCACCTCGACGTCCGGGAGGGCCCCGGCGATCTCCAGGCCGATGGTGCCGACCCCGGCGATCAGGAGCGGCTCGTTGCCCGAGTGGACGTAGCGCATGCCCTCGCCCGCGGCTACCCGCTCCACCTCCCCGCGCGCCTCGTCGAAGTCCCGCCCGAACAGGCGCACATCCGCTCCGAGGCCGCGCATCGCCTGCATCTTCACCGGGTTGACGTTCCGCTCGGGGGCGTAGATGATCACCGGGATTCCGAAGAGGCCGCCGGCATAGGCGATCGACTGTCCGTGGTTGCCGGTGCTCGCGGTGACCACTCCGAGGCGTTTCACCCCGCCGTCGAGGTTGCCCAGCAGGTTGACCCCGCCGCGGACCTTGAAGGCCCCCACCGGCTGCGCGTTTTCGCACTTGACCCAGTAGTCGAACCCGAGCTGCTGCGACAGGGAGTGGGCCCGGACCAGCGGGGTCGGCGGCAGGTAGGGGCCGATGAAACGGTGCGCCGCGACCACATCGTCGCGGGTCGGCAGCTCGTGGTCGGGGTACAGCTTCATTCCCCCCTTTTCCCCTCCGGACCCGGCCGGGGACGGCCGCACCGGCGTTCGGGAAAGGGGTCGTCCCCGGGAACCGCGGAGCCGGAAACAGCTCCCCGCTCCCTCGCGTCTGAACCGGCTGGCAACGCAAGCGGGGCGACTCCGGTTGTTACAGTCAGCAGGGACCGGGACCTCATCGGTTCCTCATGCATCGCTCCGCCGCCTCCAGGATGCGGCCGTTGTCATATTCCTCGAGCAGGCGCCGGCTCCCATGCGGGCCGGAGGCCGCCGCCGACACCGCGTCGACCAGCAGGGGCATCGCCCTGACGACGTTGTCGATTATGGAGATGCTGGCCAGCTTCGCCGTGCGCGACAGGGGATTGAGGTCGACAGTCACCACTTCCTTGCCGGCGGCGCGCAGAATCCGGCAGCGGTCGCCGTCCTCGAGCGGCACGAAAACCGCGTCCGCCCGGTGAATCCCCTCGGGGTGGACGTAGCGCCTGTTGGAGTCGATCCCCTCGAGGAAGGTGCCGGGGTCGGGAAGCAGCACCCGGGCCGCCCCGCTTTCGACCAGCAGCTCCTCGATGGCACGCTCGCGCTCCCGCGATTTGTGGAACAGGTTGACCTCCAGGGGGCAGGAGAGGGCCTCGGCCAGCGCCACCAGCCCGTCGGCCGCCAGGGCCGCGGCGTTGCCGTTGACCGACACCACCGGCCGCTGCGCCGACGCCAGCATGGCCGCTGCGGCGGCGACCGCCTCATGGGCGAAGTCGTGGGTGCGCTCTCCGAGCAGGTAGTCGAAGGCCTCGCCGCGGCCGTGGGCGATCAGCCCGTGGACCGAGGTCACCCCGCGTTCGACGCCGGCGACCACGGCGTCCCGCAGGCGCAGCGATTCGTAGCGCGGGTGGGTTTCCGGTACGTCGGTCATGGTCCGTCCAGCACCCTGGCAGGAACCAGGGACAGCGAAGTCTCGGTCGAGCCCGGGAACGGGACAGTGCTGAAGACGGCGTGCCCGAGCATGATCATCGAGGCCTCCCCGCCGGACGCACCCACCGAGGCGACCGTCTCCCCGACCCGCGGATCGGTCATCAGGCCGCTGTCTTCGGCGAACCTCCTGGAGACGCGCACGCACTCGGAGACCGGCACCTGTTCGCGGCCGGTCAGCCCGGACAGCTGCCGCAGGGCGGCGTCGGCGGCCCGGTTGACCGCGGCGGCGCGGCGCGGATCGGACAGCACCTCCCTGGTGCTTATGGGCCCGAAATACCGGAAGTGGATCGGCTCTCCCTCCGCCACGGCGAGGCGCTGCGCGACCAGCGGGGACCCGGGGGCCAGCTTGACCAGGCATCCGCCGTGGTACTGGGCGCAGACGTCGCCGAGGCCGGTCAGGTTCTCCACCTCGGCCACGTGGGCGTGCAGGGCCAGCTCTTCGGCCGCCATACCAAGGCCGAGGAGGCGGTCGATGGCGTAAGCCGCAGCGAGGGTGGAGGCCCCGCTCAGGCCGAATCCGCAGCTCAGCGGCAGGGGCGACTCGACGGCGATATCGAAAGCGCCGTCGCTCAGCCGCCCGGCGAGGGTCGCCACCGTCGGGAAGCGGATCTCCTCGCCGTTGAAGGTGACGGCGGTGCGCGAGGCTTCCGAAACGGTGACCGCGGCCCCCTCGGCAACGGTGAAGCTGAGCCCGAGGGAGTGCATCTTCTCCGGGTCGTCGTCGGCGATGATCTTGAAGAGACCGGAAATGCTTCCGGGCGCGAAAGCGGTGGCCGACCTCATGGAGCACGGCCTGCGGGGACCGCTGTCCTGTACAGTGTCGGGCTGAATGTCATTTATACCGATTTCCGTGGCCGTTCGCCGGCGGGCGAACGGCAATTCGAGGCGCGGCGCGAACTTGTAATCACAAACGTCACGAAGTGCGCCGACAGATCAGCTGCCGGCGTTGACTCCGAGTCCGCGGCGGTAGGTTTCGAGCGACATCAGGTCGTCGGGAGCGACGTTGCCGATGTTGACCTCGGTTCCGTAGCGGTCGATCAGGTCGCGCCGAAGGCGGTGGACGTCGGTGTCGGTCACCCCTTCGATCCACGGCCCGGGAAGCTCGAACATCACCTTCTCCAGGCCGGCGGCCGCGACGATCTCCTCGACTGCTGCCGGCGTCGCGGCGTCGCCTGCCAGCAGCTCGGCGGCTTCCAGAAGGATGAGCCGGGCCCCGGCTCCGAGGCATATACCGGCGTTGTCGGGCAGGGGTATGGAGTTCTCGAGGCCCTCCTTCCTGCCGACCTCGCCGAGGACGTTCAGGCCGAACTCCTCCCGGGCCCTGCGTATGGTCCTTTCCTTCCAGGCCGCTGTTGCGGGAAGCAGGTTGTCGGAGACCTCCACCCAGCGGTAACCGGCCTCGGCGACCGCCTCCAAATAGCGCTCCAGCTTCCCTTCCCTTTCGGCGTACTCGAGGTACTGCCCCCCCGGAAAAGGCTCTATGTCCGCGGCGAGATAGGAGTCGATCTTTTCCTGCAGCATGGAGCCGGAAAGAAGCCGGGAAACACCGACCGCCACCTTTGCAAAATCAATGTAAGGACCGCTCGAATCCTGCAGGTCTCTTTGCCGGTTCAGCCCCATGCCCCAGTCGACCGCCATGGTCAGGCCTGCCGTCCGCGGTTTCTCCGACCGCTCTGCCCCCTGCTTGCCGTCCAGCCCCTCGAAAACAGATCGCTCCATTGAGCCTAACCGCCGAATCGCTTGTTTTTCCCTGTGTCGAGAAACTACGATGCCGCAGAAAGCAGATAAAGCTACATCACCCCGCCGGCGAGCCGCCCGTCTGTTTCTCGCAGGCATGCTGGCAGCGCCCCCCGCCGTCTCCCAGCCGCAGCTCACCGCCCACCACGAGTACCAGCTAGGCAACCTGCCGGGGTCCGAGCCGCGCGATCTGCGCACCGTGTACCAGCAGCTGAACTTCGGTTTGGAAACCTCGGGATTCCTCGCCAGCCTGCGCAGCGAGGCCTTCCGCTCCAGCGAAAGCGGACGCGACTACTTCCATCTCGCCCAGCGCTCCCTCTCCTACCGGCAGGGAGGCTTCGAGGCGACCGCGGGGACCTGCCTCACCCTGGTCGGCAGCGGCCTGCTGCTGCACGCCTTCGAGCTTCCCGGGGTCATCACCGAAAACCGCGTCTCCCGGAGACGCTACCAGATAACGCAGGACCTCGACGGGTTCCAGGTCCGCTACCGCCGGGGAGACGTCGAGGTGCTGCTGCTCACCGGCCGCCCGGTGGACAGCGAGGTCGCCCCCGGCAGGAAGGGCCCCGACCGCCGCCTCGGCCGCGTTTCCGGGGGGGCTTTCAGGGCCAGCCCCTGGACCGGCCTCGAGTTCGGGACGGGAGTGCTCGACTTCGACGGCGAAGAACGCGGCGCCACCACCCATGCCCGGGTCCGTCTCGGACGGCTGCTGGAGGCGCTCGGTCTGCCGGACTGGTACGGCGACCTGTACGGCGAGTACGCCCGCATCGATCCGGCTCTCGACAGCTGGTTCTCCCTCGACCGCGAGCACGCGCGGGGGCTCTACCTTTCAAGCACCTTCACGGGGGGCGCCTGGGGGCTGAGCCTCGAGTTCAAGGACTACGACGGCTTCAACTTCCCCGCCATCAACAACCCGCCGACGCTGATCCGGGAGCACGAAGCCTTCCTCCTGAACCGGCAGACGCACACCCTGCTGCCCGACGACGAAACCGGGTTTCAGGCGGAGCTGACCTGGGCCCTGCCGCGGCAGGTCGGGCTGATCGCCGCCTGGAACCTCGCCACCCGCCGGGGGCCCCGTCCCGGCGAGGAGGCGAAGTCCCTGAGCGAGTACTTCATGCAGCTCGATTCCCCGGTGGGGGAGGCGCTGTACGGGCAGGTCTTCTTCGATTACGCGCGCACCCGCATACTGGAGAACGAGAAGCGGGTGACCGCGGGCACCCGGTGGGACTGGTCCGCGGGCTCCCGGTACGCCCTTGCCGCCGACCTTCAGTTCCAGGACGTCGACCGCCGTTTCGGCAGCAGGCGCTTCCCCTACGAGAACCTGCTGGCGGCGGCCGAGGTCAGCCGCTTTCCCGCCTGGACCTGGTCGCTGCAGCTGCAGCGGTCCAACGACCCGCTTGAAACCGGGGCCTCGCAGGCGGGCGCGACCTGGTGGTGGGCCCTGGGGACGAGCTGGCTGTTCCGCGAGGCGCATACCGCAACCCTGTTCGCCGGCAAACGGCGCACCGGTCTCGCCTGCACCGGGGGAACCTGCTACGAGGTGCTCGGATTCGAAGGGCTGGAGATTCGCCTTACGAGCAAAGTGCTGTAATCGATTGCGAACCGGTCGGAGCAACAGGGGCGGGCTGTTTGATCTGAAAGTCCCTGCCTCCGGCCGCCCGATCTCAAGCCACCGCCTGTCGACAAACCCGGTACCAACCGACCCGACTGCGGGCACGATTCAACCCGAAAAATGGAAAGGAAAGCAATGGGCGAAGAACCCGGCCGGAGAATCGAAATGGAAGGGGCATTCAACATCCGGGACATTGGGGGCTACCCCACGACGGAGGGACGCCGGGTTCGGTGGCGAACCTTCTTCCGGGCCGACAACATGTACCGGCTGACGGCAGACGACCAGCAGACCCTCCTCGGGTTCGGGCTGCGCACCGTCATCGACCTGCGCCGGACCCGGGAGCTGGCTGAGCTGCCCAACGTCTTCGCGTCCTCGGCGGAGGTCAGCTACCGCCACCACAACCTCGCCGGCGACGAGCCCCTCCCTTATTCCATCGCCGACGGCACCCCTGCGGAAAGGATCTTCGGCTCCTACTCCTCCTGGATCGAGCATCGCGAAGAACAGGTCGGGGAGGTGCTGGCGACCCTGGCCGAGCCGGAAGCCCTTCCGGCCCTGTACCACTGCGCCGGGGGCAAGGACCGGACCGGGGTGATCAGCGCCCTGCTTCTCGAGCTCGCCGGTGTTGCGAAGGAGACGATTGCCGAGGACTACGGCCTGACGGGGAGGTACCTGTGGGATCGCTGGCAGTCGGCACCCCCCGAGGTCGAAGGGGGAGCGGTCCTTCGCGACTGGCGCGACTACCAGCGCGAGTTCTGCCCGCCGGAAAGCATGCTCAAGGTCCTCGACTTCCTCGAGACCCGGTACGGAGGGGCCGAGGGGTTCGCCCGCTCCGCCGGACTGTCCGGCAGGCAGATCGAAAGCCTCAGGGAGGCCCTCGTGGAGCAGCCGGTCCGGCGGTGGTGAATCCGCCCCGGTACGGAGATCCGGGGCCCTGCCGGTGGGCTACTTCAGGAGGGTGACCTTCCGGGTTATCGCGCGGCTTCCCTGGCGCGCCGAGGCGATGTACACCCCGCTGGCCATTGGATTGCCGGCCTCGTCCAGGCCGTCCCAGGTCAGGGAGTGCCTGCCGGCCTCGTACTGCCCGGACCAGTCCCGCACCACCCGGCCTCCAAGGTCGAAGAGCGTCAGGTTGAGGAGACCGGCCGCGCTTACCGCGAACGAAAGGGTGGTTTCGGAATTGAAGGGATTCGGATACGCGTTCCCCACCTCGAACCGGGCCGGAAGCTGCGGCGATGACGCCACCTCCGTGGTTATCTCCTCCACCTCTTCCTCTTCTTCCAGAAAATCGGCGAGGGCCTCGAGGGAGGCCTCGATGGCGTCGCGGATCTCCCCGTCGACGAAGCGCTCCCCGAGCGGCCCGGGGCCGGAGCGGTAGCGTACGAACCCCTCGTGATCGATCACGAAGTAGTAGTCCTGTCCCACGCCGTACTGGTTGCCGACGTCGGACCCGTTGACGAGCATCGGATAGGTGGCCAGCCCGTCGTCGATCCACACCGCCCGGACGTTGGCGGGACTGGCGTTCCAGATGTCGATGCCGAGGGCGACGAAGCGGTCCCCCCCGTAGTCCTGCCATATCGCTTCGGAATTCGCGGCCCCCGCGATACAGTACGGTCAGGTGTTCCCCAGGATGTTGAGAAAGACAACCTTTTCGTCGCGAAAGCCGCTCAGCGAGACGAGCTGTCCGTCCACGGTCTCGAGCTCGAAGTCGGGGGCGATGTCGCCGGCGACCACCTGCCCCGCCGCCCCGCCCGGCCCGCCGACGAGAAATGCACCGCACGCGACCGCTGCGGCCTTTCGCCATCGAGTCCTGATCCTGGCTTTCATTCGCTCCTGCCTTCCGTCGAATCGGGTTGCGCTCCCAGCAGCTCCGCCAGCTTGTCGCGGAGCCCGGTCTCGTCCCCTGGTTTGTACCCCACGTGCCTGTAAACTACCGCCCCTTCGGTCGAAATGATCAAGGAAGCCGGAAGGACGGAGAGCTGAAACTGCTTCATCACCTGTCTCGTGTGGTCGAGAAGGACCGGAAGCTCGAGCCGGTGGCGTTTCATGAACGGCCGCACCTTGGGCTGGTTGCGCGGCCCGTCGGTGTTCACGGTGTACACCCCGACCCCGCGCTCCCCATACTCCCCGGCGATCTCCTGCAGCTTCGGCAGGGATTTGATGCAGGGCTTGCACCAGGTCGCCCAGAAATCGAGGACCACCGGACCCTTCTTCAGCGCCTCCTCCAGTGAGAACTGCCCGCCGCCCAGCGTCGGCAGCGTGAACTGCGATTTCGGAGCCGCGCCGGCGGCGGCAGTCAGAAACAGGCCTGCCCCGGCCGCCAGGGCCAGCCGGCGAGAGCGGGCAAACCCGCGTGCGGCGATCCTTCCGGCATTTCCCTTCACTTGTCTGACCTCCCCGGAGCCTCGACAGCCCCCGAATCCGCCGGGACCACGGACCGGATCAGCCCCGGCAGCAGCATTCCCGGGGGCATCGGAATACAGCGCCCCAGCGATCCGTATCCGCAAACCGTCCCGTCTGTCCACGTTGCGCCGATCAGGCTGGAACCCTGGAACTTGACCCGCCGCAGGCGGGCCCCCTTCAGGTTGGCCCGGCGCAGGTCGGCGGCGATGAAGTTGACCTTGTCGATTACGGTTTCCCCGAGGTCGGCCCCCACCAGCCGCGCACCCTCGAAATCGGAATCTCCCAGGTGTGCGGACTTCAGGACCGCCCCGTCGAGCTCGGAGCGCACGAAACGGGCCCCGCGCAGGTCCGCGCCGCTGAGCACGACGCCGCGCAGGGTCGCCCGCGTCAGGTCGGCACCGGAGAGGACGGCCTCCTTCAGGGCCGTGCTGTCGAAGCTGGCGTCGCGGGCAACGGCCCCTCCGAGATCCGCCCCGGACAGGTCGCAGGCGATCACGTCGGACGAGGAAAGATCCCCCTCCCTCAGGTTCGCCCCGGACATGCGCGCCCGGTTGGCAACCGCCCCCTGGAGGTCGGCGCCGGAAAGCCTGGCCCCGGTCAGGTCCGCATGGCTGAGGTCCGCGGTTCTCAGGCGAGCCCCGGTCAGGTTCGCCGCCGCCAGCCGCGCCCTCCTGAGGTCGGCCCCGGAAAGGCTGCAGCCGGGGCAGTCCTTGGAGACCACCATCGTGTCGGGCCGAACGAACAGCGTTCCCACCCCCCTGCGCCCCTCGCCCTTGGACACGCGGAGTCGGTAGCGCCCGGGGGGAACCTCGGCCGAGGCCGACGGTGAGGCCCCGCTGACGGTGAGCAGAACCGCTCCGGCAGCATCGACAAGCTCGACCCGGCTCGAAGCGCGCGCCCAGCTCCCGATGCGCAGGGTTCGGCGCGACCGGCGCTCGAAGACATAGGGAATCACGTCTGTTCCTGTCTCTCCCGTATCGCCGCGGTGGGCATTCACCGCCTCGGGGCTTTCGAGGTGGAGGACGACGGCCTGACCCTCCCTCGCCGCGGCCGTGCGCGTCTGGCCGAGCGAGCGTTCATCGAGGTGGCCGGCCCCACTGCCGAAGTCGTCCGAACGGCCGGACAGGGTGTAGCAACCGACGAGTGCCGAGGCCAGCAGCATGGAGACCCCCGCAGTCTGCTTGCCATGTGGAAACGGCCCTTTCATGTTTGTCGCTCACCCCCCAGCAGATGCCATGCCCTTCGAACACCGCGACCCGGGCGGCGCCGTCAACCCTGCCAGTCACGGGAAAGTAAGGAAGGAGACGGGGTCCCCTCCATCGCTTGCGCCCCCCGGCTGCAACAGCCCGGGTCCGGGGCAGGGTCGTCTGCCCGCGGGAAAGGCACGAGGGGGGAAGGTTTCACCGGTACAACTGCGTCGAGGGACGAAACGTTCCCGGGGAGAAATTCGAGTGGATCTTCGAATGCCCGCAATGCGAATCCAGCGCCGGCCGGTACGAGCGATTTCCCTGCGTTTCATCCATCTGCCTCCATCCCGGGACCGGGTCCGGTGAGCGGCGGCCCCCTGGCGCCGGGCATGCGCGCCCCGGACTTCGCCCTGCCCTGCCCTTCCGGGGACCCGGTGCGTTTCTACGGCCGCGCCGGCGGCGTGCCGTGCGCCCTGATCTTCGCCGACCGCTCCCAGGAGGCCGCGGTCGAAAAGTTCGCCGCCGCCCTTGCCCGCGCCTGCGAGGGCAGGGTGGAAATCCTGGGGGTCATATCCGGGGGAGGCCGCCCCAGCGGGGAAACGCCGTTCTCCTTCGACACCTTCACCGAGCCCGGAACCGCGGTCAGCGAGCCGTACGGGGTCGCCTCGAAACCGACGGCCTGTCTCCTCGACGAAAACCTGCGCATCCTCGGGTGGTGGGGTCTCGCCGACCCGGCCAAGGCGGCAGCTGGAGTGGCCGCGCTCCTCGCTGCGGCCTGCAGCCGGCGGGAAGGACAGCTCGTCGAATCACCTGCGCCCGTGCTCCTGGTCCCGAGGGTGCTGGACGGGGCCTGGGGCGCGGAGTTGATCTCGGTGTGGCGGCGGGAGGGAGCCGCCCCTGCCGGGGTGGAGGCGAGTCTGGGGGGGCGCCGCGTCGGTGTCGTCGCCGGAGACCGCAAGCGGCGCCGCGACCACGTGGTCGGCGATCCCGGGCTGCTGCAGCGGCTGACCTCGCATGTCGGGCGCCGGGTCATCCCCGAGCTGCACAAGGCCTTCGCCTACCGGGCCAGCCGTTTCGAGGGGTTCAAGATCGTCTGTTACGGGGCCGAGGAAGGCGGTTTCTTCCACGCCCACCGGGACAATCTCAGCCCGTCGACGGCGCACCGCCGTTTCGGGCTCACCGTCAATCTCAACGGCGGCTTCGAGGGAGGCGAGCTGCGCTTCCCCGAGTACGGCCCTGACCTGTACCGCCCACCGGCAGGGGCGGCCATCCTCTTTTCCAGCTCGCTTCTGCACGAGGTGCTCCCGGTGACTTCGGGGGAGCGCTTCTCGCTGTTGTCATTCCTGTTCGCGTCCCCGAGGTAGGAGCGAGCTGCTCCTCCAGCCCGCCGCGCGGCGATGTTGGCGGGCGATCTTCTCCCTGGTTGCTCCGAGCCTTGCACGGTCGAGTCTTTTCCGAGGCCGGGGCGGACTCGAGGGCATCGAGGCAGTCGATGCCGTGCTCTCGGAGTCACCCCCGCTGCCGGTCGCTGTGCTACGCGGCCAGGTGCGCGTCCAGGGAGGCGAGGCATCCTTCCCAGCCGCTCTGGTGACGGGCGCCGACATCCTCGGAGCTGAATCCCTGGTGCAGCAGGTCGATCGCGGTTCCCTTGCCGCTGCGGCGGAACTCGATGGTCACTGTTGAAACCTCCCCGTCCATGCTGGTCTGCTCCCATTCCCAGGTCATGACCAGCCTGCGGGGCGGGAGGATTTCCCGGAAAATCCCCTTGACGAACATGTGGTCCCCGTCCGGGGCCTGCATCTCCAGGCGGTAGGCGCCGCCTGCCCTCAGGTCGACCTCGGCGCTCGGGGCGGTGAATCCGGGAGGGCCCCACCAGTCCATCAGCTGCTCCGGATCGGTGAAGGCGGCGAAAACAGCGTCCGGTTGGGCGGCTGTTCTGTGGGCGATCCGCAGGGAGACGGAGCCGGGCGCGTTCATGTCAGGCCCGCTGCTCCATCTCGTTCGTGAAACGGTGGCTCGCCGCGTCGAGCCGGTCCATCAGCTCGGCGGGGACACAGAGCGCTGTCCCGTCCAGCATCTGGTCGACGTGCTCCTCGCTTTCGCTTCCCGCGAGGACGCTGGTCACCTCGGGGCGCGCCAGCACCCAGGCGGCGCAGACCGCGGCCCGCGATACCCCCAGCTCCCCGGCGACCGCGTCGAGCTCGGCGAGGATCCCCTCCATCGGGGGGCCGTGCTCGACCTTCCTTCCCGGGGCCAGGAACCCCTGGTCCATCGGGCTGAAGGTCATAACCCCCAAGCCCAGCTCGCCGACCAGCGGGAACATCTCGCGCTCGAACAGGCGGGTGCGTGCCTGGTTGTCATCCGATACGGTGACCCCGGCCACCGTGTAGTAATCCTCGATCCCGGCGGGAGGGCTGGTTCCTGCCGCCAGGGCGGTTTCGTGCAGCTCGGAGACCGCCGCGGCGGAATGGTTGGAGATCCCCCAGTAGCGGATCTTGCCGGCCCGCACGAAGGCGTCCATCGCCGCGCAGATATCCCCGGCACCGGTGACACCGTCCGGCTGGTGGAGGAGGAACAGGTCGAGATAGTCGGTCCCGAGCCGGCGCAGGGACCCGTGCAGCTGACTTTCGAGGTTGGCGGGAGTGAACGCCGCCGGCTCCCCCGGCTCCCCGCCGGAGGGCGGGGGATGCGTGGTGGGGACCTTGGTGCAGATTACCGCCCGGTCGCGGCGTCCGGCGACCGCCCTGCCGAGGGCCTTCTCCGCGCCTCCCCAGCCGTAGGCGATGGCGGAATCGAAGAAGTTGACCCCGGCATCGAGACAGTAGCGCAGCACCTCGACCCCCCTCTCGTTGGCTTCGCTGCGCGCCATCGTGCGGAAGGCAGTTCCCTGGCAGAGCCGCGACACCATGAGATCGGTGCGGCCGAAGCGGACTTTGGGCAGGTCGCCGGCAGCCATCGCTACAGCCCGGTCCTGGCCGCCAGGTCGAATATCCCCTCCAGGGAGTACCGCTCCAGCCCGCAGGTGTGGAAGCTCAGTTTCACGGCGTTCCCTCTCAGTCCGGGCGCAACCCCGCGAGGATCGCCTCGGCCAGCTCCATCGTCTTGACCGCCTCGTCGAGGTCGGCCCCCGGCAATCCGACGGGCCGGCCGTCGCGGATGCAGTCGAGAAAATGGCGGTCCTTGTCGCGCTGAGTCTCGGAATCATCCTTGGTCAGCTCGCGCACCTGCCCGTCGCAGACCAGCTTGCCGGTCCGGATCCCCTCGAGGTAGGCGGAGATTTCGCGGCCGTGGATTTCGTAGCGCTCGAGCCGCGCGTCGGTGGTGTAGTTGGCGCTCAGGTGGGCTACGCAGCCGTTCTCGAACAGCACCAGGGCCGCGTGCACGTCGTTGTACTTCGAGAAGCGCCGCTTGACGATGCCGTGCACCTCGGCGACGTCGGATCCGGCCAGGGACCTCACCAGGTCGATGGCGTGGATCGGCGACTCCATCAGCATCCGCTCCATGACGATCTCCGGGAAGCGCCCGTCCCGTTCGAAGCCGGACATGCTCTTGTGGAACTCCCCGACGAGCTGGACGATCGGTCCGCGCTCGAGGATCGCCCGGCGAGCCTCGACCACCATGGGGTCGAAGCGCCGCTGCCAGCCGACCATCCCCTTGGCTCCGGAGGCCTTCGCCGCATCGCGCAGGCGGCGCGTCTCCTCGACGTACATGCCGGGCGGTTTTTCGAGCAGGGTGTGCACCCCTGCCTCGAGACAGGGCAGGGCGGACGGGGCGTTGAGATGGGCCGGGGTGGTCACCCAGACGGCGTCGATTCCGCCGGCGTCCAGCATCTCCTCGATAGACTCGTGGCGGCGCTTGATGCCGTGCGCGTCGGCAGCCCGGTCGCGGGCCTCCGCCACCGGATCGCAGACCGCGGCCAGCTCGACGTCGTCGAACCGGGACAGGTTCTCCAGCTCGCCGCGCCCGCGGCCGCCGCAACCGATTACAGCAACTCGTATCATGCTCTCCTCGTTCCCGTCATCAGCAATTCGCTGAAAGGTCCGGGCTGCGGCCGGCCCTTGCGGCCGCGAGCCCTTCGGACTCGTGCCGAACCCTCGGACAAAGCGGTCCGAAAAGCGCGTGCGCTCCCGCCGGCCGGAATGGAATCCGCTACCCCGGAATCAGGCGGCTGCCGCCGCCCGGGCGAACGCCCCGACGGCGAACTCGACGTCCTCCGGGCCCAGGTGACGGTGCAGCACCAGCCTGAGATCCTTCGGCGGCCTCCTGATCGTCAGCACCCCCTCCGCGGCGACCCTTTCATCGAGGTCGGAGCTCGACCACCCCAGCCCTGCGGCGTCGACCATTACGAAGTTGGTCGGATTCGGCGGCTGCCTCGGGGAAATCCCCGCGATCCCGTTCAGCCCCTCGAACAGCATGCGCGCGTGCAGGTGATCCTCGGCCAGTCGGTCGACCATCCTGTCGAGGGCGAGGATGCCGGCGGCCGCCACCGTGCCGGCCTGGCGCATCGTCCCCCCGATGCTGCTGCGCACCTTGCGCGCCCGGTCGATGAAGGCGCGGCTTCCGCACAGGAGCGAGCCGACCGGGGCGCTCAGCCCCTTGGAGACGCAGAACATCACCGAGTCGACGTGCCCTGCGTACCGGGCCGGCTCGACGCCGAGGGCGACGCAGGAGTTGAACATGCGCGCCCCGTCCATGTGGACCTTCAGTCCGAGGTCGCGGGCGGCCCCGCCTGCGGCGGCGACCTCCTCCGGCAGCCAGGCGTAGCCGCCGCTGTGGTTGTGGCTGTTCTCCAGGCACAGCAGGCCGGGGTGGCCGCCGGCGGAGCGGTCCTGTTGCACGAGGCCGGCCAGCTCGTCCGGAGCGATCACCCCGAACTCCGTGGCGAAGGTGCGCGGCTCGATTCCGGCGGCGGTGTGGAACGGGGTCCTCCCCATCACGTGGCCGCGCTCGTGGCTGAAGAAGGTGTCCCCAGGCTCGGTGTGGACCATCAGGGCGAGGCCGTTCCCCATGGTCCCGGAGGGCACCAGCAGGGCCGCCTCCATTCCCAGCCTTGCGGCCGCCTTCTCCTGCAGGAGGTTGACGGTCGGATCCTCGCCGAAGGCGTCGTCGCCTACCTCGGCCGCCTCCATGGCGGCGCGCATCTCCGCGGTCGGCCGCGTCGTGGTGTCGCTTCTCAGGTCTACTGTTCTGTCTGCCATTTCTCTCAATCGAAGTTTGCCAGCCAGCCGCCGTCGACGTAGATGTCCTGGCCGGTTATGTACCTGCCGGCGTCGGATGCCAGCAGGAGCACCGTTCCGGCGAGGTCCTCCGGCCGCCCCCAGCGCTTGAGGATCGTCGCCTGCCGGCGCCGTTCGCGCAGCCCGGGGTCGTTCCAGCTGAGGCCGGTCATGTCGGTCCGGATGTACCCGGGGCCGATGTTGTTTACGCGGATTCCGTACTTCCCCAGGCTCACCGCCAGGGACCTCGTCATCGACCGCAGTCCCCCCTTGGCGGCGCCGTAAGCGGGGTTGTCGGGAGCCCCCCGTTCAACCGCCAGGCTGGTGACGTTGACGATGGCCCCGCCCTTCTCCGCCATCAGCCGCGCCATTCCGCGGCACAACCTGAACGGGGCCTCGAGGTTGATCTTCAGGGTCTTCTCCCAGGCCTCGTCCGGGTACTCGAGCACCTCGTTCCAGCCGGTGGTGACCCCGGCGGCGTTGACGAGTACGTCGAGACCGCCGTGCTCCTTCTCGACGAAGCGGCACAGGCGGTCGATCTCGGCGGCCGACTGCAGGTCGCAGCGGCAGGAGGAGGCTTTCCGCCCGGAGGCGCGAAGCTCCGCGGTTGCCGCCTGCAACCGATCCCGGTCGGCACTCACCAGGACGACCTCGGCGCCGGCTCCCAGCAGGGCCTCCGCCATGCCCCGGCCCAGGCCCCGGCTGCCGCCGGTTACGACCGCCAGCTTCCCTTCCAGGGAGAACAACTGCTCGAGGTAGCTCATCGTCCGATTGCTGGTCCGGGTTACCGGGGCGACTACTTTATGCGCTCCCGCGGGGGATGTCCAGTCGCCGCGGGGCCGTTCAACTGTTCGGAGGATGAAGTGTTGGAAACACATCGGCTGATCGTAACCGAACCCGGAAGCATCGAGCTGCAGGCGGCGGCGCTCGACGAGGAGCTGGCACCGCACGAGGCCCTGGTGCGCACAGAGTACTCCATCGTCAGCGCCGGGACCGAGGGGGCCGGGTTCACCGGCCTGGTGAAGGAGATGCCGTTCGGCGATGCCGGCAGGTACCCGCGCCCCACGGGGTACGGCAATCTCGGCGAGGTGATCGCCGTCGGTTCCGGGGATCTGATGTGCCGTCCCGGCGACCGCGTGCTGAGCTTTTCCAGCCACGCCAGCGTCGTCAAGGCGGACGCAGGCCGCTTCGCCCTTCCGGTCCCCCGTGACGCCCCGGGGGAGCAGATGGTTTTCTCGCGCATGGCCGGGGTCAGCATCGCCGCCCTGCGCTCGTCGTCGGTGCAGCCGGGCGACACGGTTCTGGTCATGGGGATGGGGCTGGTCGGCAACTTCGCCGCCCAGCTCTTCCGGATGGCCGGGGCCGACGTCATGGCCGCCGACCTGTCGGACTACCGGCTGCGGCGGGCGCGGGAGTGCGGCATCGAGCGGACCGTCAATCCGGCGGCCGACGATCTCGGTGAAGCGGTCGACGAGTGGACGGAGGGACGCAAGGCCCGCATCGCCGTCGAGGCGATCGGCGTCAGCGAAGTCGTCGGCCAGGCGGTCGCCCAGACCGCCCGCCACGGGGAGGTGATCCTGCTCGGGAGCCCGAGGGCGCCGGCGACCTTCGACGTCACCCCCATGCTGCTGCGGCTCCACCTCGAGGCGATCCGCATGATCGGCTCCCTGGAGTGGCGCTGGCCCATGCACGAGAGCGAGCGGACCCGGGACCTGGCGGCCAACTACCGGCAGATCGCCGACTGGATCGCATCTGGGAAGCTGCGGGTGGCGCCGCTGCTCGACCAGCTCGCCCCGCCGGCGGACTGCCAGCGCATCTACGATGGGCTGACCTCCAAGCGGGAGGAGTACCTCGGAGCCGTCTTCGACTGGAGCCGGCTGTGACAGCCCGTTGACAAGTCGCTGTTCCGGCCGGGGGGCGGCGCCGGGCAGACACCCGGGGCGCCGGCTCGCCCCAGGTGGCCGGCGCTCCGAGCAGGACGCGTACGTTTCGGGCCCCGCCCTGACACCTGCGGTTCTCCGCCGGATATCCGGTCGGCAACTTTCAGCTGTTCGGCCGGTACTCCCCGCGGGCATTCCAACCCGGGTACTGCTCCTCCAGCGAGGCGAGGGTCTGGCCGGTGTAGTAGGAATGGCCCGGCGGCGGAAACCAGAAGACCTCCCGCTCTTTCGCCGTCAGGGACCCGATGAAGGCTCGAAAATCCGGGTTGGATCCCTGGTCGGTGTAGTGCTTGACGCCTTCCCAGTAATGGTCCGCCCGCCCGAACCCGAAGCTCCAGGAATAGCGCTGGCCGTCCGGCCTCAGGTAATTGCCGGCCGAATGCCAGGTATAAGTGTGGAAGATGGCTGCTGATCCGCCGGGCACGGCCGCCACTTCGGACTTGCCGAGGTCGCGGCCGCCCGCGGTTGCGATGATGCGGAGCGGAGCCTGGTCCTCGTCCACGTCCTCGGGGAAGACCCAGAAGACGATCTGCGCGTGGCGCCGGTCGGACTCGGTGGCGGGCAACAGGGAGTTGTTGCCGTTGTCGATGTGGGGTTTGCCGGAATCGCCGGCAAAACCGGGATAGCGGACCATGGCCACACCCTGGCGGTAGTGGATGTGGTCGGTCTGGTGCCAGCGTCTGGCGAATGCGAGGGCCTCGGGATGGAGGATGGCCCGGTTCAGACAGGGTTCGGGATAGGGAAAGATGCGATGGTCGCTGCGGTCTTCCGGTGCATCATCCTTTATTTCCTCCCAGGGTCTGAGCAGCCTGCGCAGGGCGGCCGCCATCTCCCGGCGTTGCCTTTCGGAGATGAAATCGCGCACGATCAGGTAGCCTCTGGCACGGAATTCCTCGAAGTGAGCGTCTGTGAGTCGGGTTGTCATTTCAGGTGACCTGTCCGGTGGATTGACAGCGGCCGGCTCCGGTGCGGACCAATATAGCGAAGAGCATTCTCTCCATGGCTTCCTGTGCTCCCGCGGCGTGCCTTGACTCCCGTCCGGACTGCCGTTGCTTCCCGCGCCAACCAACAACCCGGCCGGGCTCCAAGCCGCCGCCAAAACTCCTTGGATGGCCGAAACCTCGGGATGACTGAAATGACCTGGGCACCCCTTCAATGACCGCACCTCCACTGGATACCCTTTTTCCCACCATGGTGATCGGCAGCCTCCCCCGCCCGCGATGGGTGCAGGATGTCATCGCCGACCGCATCGCCGGGCGCCTGAGCGCACCCGGGGCGGACAAGCTCCTCGACGCCGCGGTCCGGTCGTCTGTCCTGATGCAGGAGCGCGCCGGCCTCGACTACCTCTCCGACGGGGAGTGCCGCCGCGAGAACTACACCCGCGTGTTCGCCGACAAGGTGGGCGGCTTCCGCCGGGAGAAAGTCCAGCGCGGCCCCCTGCTGCTGCACGCCTTCGTCGTCGAGGAGCTTCAGCCCAGGGGCCCCATCGTCAGCGACGAGGCGGAGTTCCTGCGCCGCATTACCGATCGCAGGATCATCGTTCCCCTGCCCTCTCCCTGCGCCGTCGCCGACCTCCTGTGGCATCCGCGGCACTCGGCAGAGGCTTATCCCTCCAGGGAAAGCTTCGCCCGCGCCTGCGCGCCGGTTCTCCGGGACGAGATCCTCGCCCTCTCCCGGTCCGGCGTCGACGCCGTTCAGCTCGACGAGCCGCTGCTGCCGCGCCTCGCCGACCCGGAGACCTACGGCCTGGAGGCGGACACGGCTTCGCTGCAGGCCGCCGTGGAGCTCTCCGTGGAGACGATCGGCGAGGTCGCGAAGGGACTCGACGGCACCTTCCTCAGCGTCCACCTGTGCCACGCCCACGGGGACCGGAACCGGGTCATCCCGCAGGCCCGCGACCTGATCATGGGCGCGGTGCGGAGAATGCCGGCGGACCGCTTCGCGATGGAGTTCAACAGCCCGGTGGCGCGGCAGCTGCAGCCGCTGGAGGGGTTTCCCGACGACAAGCTGCTGGGACTGGGGGTGATAGCGCCCGGCAGTCCGAAGGTGGAGACGCCGGAGACGGTCGTCCGGCGGGTGAAGGCGGCGATGCGGTTCGTCGACAAGGAGAGGATTTCGCTCAATCCGGATTGCGGCTTCGCCACCACCGCGGGCAACGGCGCGAACTTCGACCGCTCCTTCCTCAAGCTCTCGGCCATGTGCCGGGGGGCGCGGCTGCTGCGGGACAGGTATCGGTAAGCCTGCTGCCTGCTTGCCCGATTCCGCGCGAATCCGGTCGCCGCCGCATCCCGGCTCGCTCGTTTCGTACGCTCAATTACCCGCGCCGGCACCGGAAGCTGCCATTCCAGGCCGGAAAGCCGTCCCCAGGCCATCGCCGCGATGTTTGCCCGGTGTCTCGGGTGCGGCTTCGCCAACGTTCCGGCGGTTTCATGGCCTTGCCGGCGGAATGCCCTCCAGAATCTCCAGCGCCTCGTTCGCGGCAACCTCCCCGCGCCCGGCCGTGCGCTCGAGGTAGGTCCGGGTCATTCCGTTGAGAACGCCGTAGAACCCGCGAACTTCCCCGTCCGGGTGGTCCCGCCAGAGGGAGGGAGGGACATAGGTATGGTCGCTGTGGTACTCCCGGTGCCGGTGACCGTAGTAGATACCCACGGTTTTTCTTTCCGCCTGCGTCGGACGGATGCAGACCGTGTGCAGGCAGGATATGTTGAACAGAATCGCCGCACCCGCCCGGCCCTGCAGGTCGCGAACCCCGCCCCGCGCCAGCTGATCGTCCTTGCTCAGAAGCTCCTGATCGATCGATTCGGGAGAAATGGCGAAGCTGTGAGTCGTTTCGTCGACGCCGGTCAGGTAGACCTGCAGCCTCATGTAGCCGATGCGCAGCGGGTGTTCCCGCCACATCAGCCGCGCCCCCCCGTCGCGGTGCCAGCGGCGCCCCACGGGTCCGTACCACGACGTCATCCCGGGAACCGGTTCCCCCTGGTACGGCTCCATGTTGTTGAGGCAGATCTGTCCGAAGCATGCTTCGCCCCCCATCAGGCCCCGGAGGGGCTCCATGACATTGGGGTGGCGGATGATCCCATCGAACTCGGGCGCTGTCAGCAGCGACTGGCAGTACTGGGTCTGCCAGATGCCGTTGTTGGTCCAGAAACGGCCGTAGTCCCGCCTTTCCCGTTCGAACACATCCACATAGCGGGCTACTTCCTCGTCGCTGAGGAACTGCTCGAGCAGGAGGTAGCCGTTCTCCTTGAAGAAATCGAAATCTTCCTGTTTCACCTGCGGCTTCCTTTCCTTCCTTGAACCATCCTTCACATCCTCTGGATCACAGGCGTTCTCACGCCGCCCCGCAGTCCCTGCCCACCCGCCCGATGAAAAAAGGCCGGAGCCGAGGTCAGGCGGGAATCCGTCCCCAGACCATGAGATGGCGGTCGGACCCGGGCCCCACCTGAAGCCCGGGCATGCCGGCCTCCTCCAGCTGCAGCCGCACTTCACCCAACCGGTACGCCGCGCGCAGGGAATTGCGGAAGTCCCGCTGCAGCACCTCCGGCTCGTCCCGGTAGGTCGCGGCGAGCTCTACAAGCCGGCTCTCGCTTTCGGGGCGCATCAGGTCCATCGCGAAAACCTGGCCTCCGGGCCGCGCGTGGCGCTTGACGGACTCCCACAGGACCGCCGGGTCCTCGAGGTGGTGGAGAAGGCTGTTGGAGAACACCAGGTCGTAGGCCGCCGCGGGCAGCCGCCCGTCCTGCAGCCGCGCTTCGATCAGTTCGATGCGGTGCGCGAGGCGGGCGGCGTCGACCGCTTCGCGGGCGAGCGCCAGCATGGCCGCCGAGCCGTCGAGGCCGTGCAGGTTCCAGCCGGCAAAAGCGCGGGCGAAACGGATGCCGATGTCGCCCGGACCGCAGCCGAGGTCGAGGGCGGTCCCCTGCTCCGGCAGCCCGGGAAGCCGTTCCTTCAGGAGGCGGATGAAGTTGCCGTGCGGCTCCTCGAAGTCGGCGCCGGCGTAGGCCCGTGCCTGTTCATCTGCCGACATCAGCTCAGGCTCCGGAACCCGTGGCAGGCTCACGACGACCTTCCTCGGGAATTCGGTTTCCGCGACTCCGCCGTTTCCAGGGCCGGGAACTCAGATCGCGACGCCGGCATGGCGGGCGACCGTCAGGTTGGCCTGCAGCAGCGACTCGTGGTTCTCGCCGGCGTCCATCCACCAGCCCTCGAGCATCTCGAACTGCATCCGGCCGCGCTCGATGTAGGCGTTGTTGACGTCGGTGATCTCGAGCTCGCCGCGGCCGGAGGGCTCCAGGTCGGGGATGATGTCGAAGACGTCGGGGGGATACATGTACACCCCGATGACGGCGAGGTCGGTCGGGGGATCCTGCGGTTTCTCGATGATGCGGATTACCCTGTCGCCGTCGGTCTCGGCGATGCCGTACTCCCAGGGGTGGTCGACCTGCTTGAGGAAGATGCGGGCCCCGGCTTCCTGGGCGGCGAAGGCCTCGACGCCGGCGGCGATCCCCTTCTCGAGGATGTTGTCCCCGAGGACGACGATCAGCTTGTCGTCGCCGGCGAACTCCCGGCAGAGGCCGAGCGCCTCGGCGATCCCCCCCTCCCCTTTCTGGTACGCGTAGTTGATGCGCGACAGGCCGAAGTCCTCGCCGTTGCCTATGAGCCGCAGGAAATCCCCCGCGGAGTCGCCCCCGGTCACCAGCATGATGTCGGTGATGCCGGCGTCGACGAGCGTCTGCATCGGGTAGTAGATCATCGGCTTGTCGTACACCGGCAGCAGGTGCTTGTTGGTAATGCGCGTCAACGGCTGCAGCCGCGTGCCCAGGCCGCCTGCGAGGACTACACCTTTCATCTCAGTCCTTTCATTCGTCGATTCCCCGGACCTGGGATCACTCCGTGATCCCGGCCGCGAATCCGAGCTCCTTCCGTATGCCCGTCACGTCGTACGCCGAGTCGAACTCCCGCCCCGGCTGCTCGTACCAGCTGACGTCGACCTCGTCTCCCCACCATCCGCGCAGGATGTCGGCCACCGGGTCGGCCACCCAGGCCCGGGGAGAGGCGGCGTTCAGGGTTCGCACACCTGCCCGGTGAGGGGCCTCCGCGGCGAGCGCGAAGGCGCGGACGGCGTCGGACAGGGCCATGAAGGTGATCGACCCCAGGGTCCAGGTCCGCAAGGGGGAGACGGTGCGCTTCTCCGGCATCCCGTCGTCGGGGGCCACGGAGGAGAGCCGCAGGTTGATGACGTCGACCTCCTCGTTCCGGCGCTGGCAGTACCGGGTCACCTCCTCCATCATGAACTTGGAGAACCCGTATCCCGAGCGGTCGAGGCAGGGATGGTCGTCAGGCACCGGCAGCCGCAGGGGGCGGAACCGGGTGTCCTGGATTCCGACGGCGGCGATCGAGCTGGCGGTGACGAACTTCCTGCAGCCGTTATCGATCAGGTAGCGCATCAGGCAGCGGGTGCCCTCGACGTTGACCCGCATCTGCTCGCGCTCGTGAACGTTCGCCAGCACCGCGGCCAGGTGCACGGCAACGTCTATGCCGCGGCCGTCGAGCCGGCGCAGGTCCTCCCAGGCGAAGAACTCCCCCTTCACCCAGGGCAGGTCGAGCCCCGGATCGTTGCGGCTCATGGCAATGACGTCGTGGCGGCCGGCGAGTTCCGCGGACAGGCCGCGTCCGATGAATCCGCTGGCGCCGGTGACCAGGATTACCGCCATCAGCCCGTACCCGGTCGGTTCTGATGGGACTCCGTTTCCGCCATCTTCGTGCCTGCACGCGCAGGCAAGCGCACGAACGAGGGCGGCGGTGCGCCCGGCTCGCAAGGCTCCCGAGCGGGTCCTGCCGGGGGCCTACGGCCAGCGAAGTCAACGCGTCGACAGGAATCAGGGGGGATTTCGCGCGCAGGCACTACAGCATCCCCACGATGGCGCGCGCCTCGTCGAGGGCCTCGGGACTGTCCAGCCCGACCAGCGCCGGGTCAGGAGGCGACCAGTCGATCGCCCCCCAGAACAGGCGGTCCTCCCCGCCGGGGGCGCGCGCCAGGAAGCTCACCAGCCAGTAGCTCTGCGCCCTGTTCAGCACGCGCACGGTGCGCGGGGGCGCGGCTCCGGAAAACGCCAGCGGCCGCAGGGTTACCCCCTCGGCGGCCGTGTCCCGGGTCAGGGCATAGTGCGGAAGGGTCCCCTCCGCCCCGGGATCCCGGAGGTCGGCGACGAAGGCGCACTCGGTCTCCGAGTACTGGGCCGCCACCGTGACGTCGGCGATCCGCCGCCCTTCAGGAGCTCGGGCGGCCAGGGACCGAGTCTCCCAGGCCGCGGCCTCCTCCCAGCGCTCCCCCCAGGTGCAGAATATCTCTTCCGGCCTGCCCGCCGGCACGGTGAACAGGGTGTGGTCCTTCGCCACCTTGCTCGCGTACTTGAAGTACGTGAACCAGGGCGTCGCGGTTTCGCAGTCCTCGACGACGGCGACCTCCTTCCAGGCAGTGCAGTCCCGCGACGAGTGCAGGGCGACCCGCCCCGCGCCTGAAGCGACGGCGAGGATGACCTCGAGGCCGTACTGGTGCACCTGCAGGGAGCGCACCCCGGCCGCGGCGACTCCTTCCAGCGGCCGGCGCTCCCAGCGCACCAGGTCCCGGCTGAAGAGATGGCTCAGCCCGGCCTCCTGCTCTTCGGCGCAGAACAGGTGAACCCCGTCCCCGTGATGAAGCAGGGCGCAGCCGGCCACCCGGCCCAACCCCTGCAGACCCTCGGCGAGGAGGGCGCAGGTCCCGGGGTCCGCAACGGTCGGCGACGGCTCGGGGCATTGGCGGCGGCGGGCGGAGCAGCGGGCGGAGTTCGCCTTCTCGATGGTCGTCATGCGGGCGAACGGCTTCATCCCGGGGACGATGCGCCGCCGCGGGCGCCACCGCGTCAGGATCGCGTGGCGGGTGACCTCCGGGTCCGAGACGTTGGGAGAGCCGCAGTGCCCCATCAGGTGGTGGAACAGGAGGGCGTCCCCGGGCCTGGCGAGAAACTCGCGCGGGGCCCCGGAGTTTTCCGGCAGGGCCACCGCATCCTTTGCCGCCTGCCAGTTCTCTTCCATCAATCCGCGGTTGCGCCAGGGTGAGCCGGGAAAGAAGATGAAGGCGCCTCCGCCGGATCTGACGCGGGTCAGGAAGAGGAAGCAGCCGATGGCCCAGCCGTTCGGCATCAGGGTGGGGTAAGCGTCGTCGACATGAGCGGTCGCCCCGCTCCATTCCGCCTCCGGCTCGTACGGCCGGACCATGTCCCGCCCGCTGGTCATGCGCACCGGTTCGTTTCCGGGGCCGAACAGCTCGGCAACCGCGGCGATCAGGCGTTCGCTGGCGCAGGCGCGGATCTCGGGGAGGTCGCGGCTCCTGCCGTTGTCCTTCTCCAGGACCGGCAGCACCGCGGCGATCGTTTCGGGAGAGACGGCGCCGGGCACGACTGCGTACCCGTGCTCGAGGAAGTTCTCGTGGTCCGCCGCGGACAGGACCGGCACGCCGCCCCTCACCTGCGCCGCCTGCCCCGTTGAGAAAGACCCGCCGTTCCGGTGCGGCGCTTCATCCGGAATCCGGGATCTCCCGTCCCAGCGCCCAGTGGGCGCCGCGCCAGTAGAGCTTGCGGTAGGTGGGGTTGCGCCAGGCGGTGTAGGTGTGCCCGGCGACGAGTCCGACTATGCGGCCCTTGCCGTTCTCGAGGGCCCAGCCGGCGATGTCGTGCCTCTTGTCCCTGGCGCCGAGGGTCTCGTAGAGCGGGACCGCGTCCGGGTGCTTGAGGATGACCCCGAAGTTCTCGTCCTCAGGCATGACGAAATCCTCGATCCCGGCACTGACCGGGTGATCGGGGTTGAAGTTGTACATCGAGACGTCCTGCACCGGCCCGTGCATGATCCCCTCGATCCCCATCATCTCGCTGAACTTGACCTGGTCCGGCGACCAGCAGGTGCAGTGGAGGGCCATGAACCCCATGCCGCGTTCGACGACGTTGGCGACGATCGCCTCCTCGAGCTCGGCGCTCATGTACCCGTCGTTTTCCATCTTCCCCTCGTGGAAGGGGTCGGGGCACCACCCCTCGATGGGGCCGCCCCAGCGCGTGATCATCAGCAGATCGGTTTCGGCGAGGACCCCGGGCGTGACGTTGCGGGCGTCCTGGGTGAACAGCAGCCGCCACCCGGTTTCGTCGAACACCTGTTGAACCGACTGGCGCTGGCCCGTGCCGTTGTGCAGCTGGTCGCCGCCGAGGTAGACCACCCTCGTTTCCCCCGCCTCTTTGGGCGGGACTCCATTGCCGTTCATTCTTGTTTCTCCCTGGTTAGCGGCCGTTTTCCGGGTACGGCCGGAAGAGGTTGTACTGGTCCTCGCTGAGGCGGGCCCTCGTGCCCTCGGTGATGTACGGCAGTTCGTCCATGGTGGCGATGTTCTGCGACATCATGAAGTGCGGGCCGTACCCGACGTGCAGGGTCTTGCGCACCTGGGGGGTGCGATTGGTCAGCCCCCCGTGCCTCAGGCTCTCGGTGAAGAAGATCGCGTCACCGGCCTTGACCTCGAGGCCGACGACGCCCGGCTCGACGTCGGGGTCGGGGTCGTACGGACACGGGAAGTTCGCCTTGTGGGTGCCGGGCACGACGCAGAAGGCCCCCTGCTCGTTGCTTACGTCGTGGACGAAGTAGACCATGCGCACCATCATGCAGTCGATGCCGTGGCTGTTGAAGTGGTAGCGGTACTTGCCGTTCGCCTCGCGCGCGCCGCTGCCGTGGTTGCGGCTCTGGTTGCCGGTGTAGCGGATGCGGATCTCCGAGTTGTTGATCGTCGGCCGCCCCTGGACCGCGGCGTGCACGTACTTCATGGTCGGCTCGTGGCCGAGCAGCAGGTCGAAGGCCGGGTCGGCGTTCCAGTAATCCTCGATGATGATCGTCCTGCCCTCGGCGTTGGAACCCTGCACGTGGTACCCCATCTCGGGGTTGCGGTGGTACTCCGCCCCCCACGGGCTCTTCTTGCGCGGCGGCCTGTCGACGTGGGCGACGGCGTGCTCCTCGAGGCGGTCGACCGCCGCCGCCAGGGAGGCGGCTTCACCGGGGGACAGCATGCCCTCGATGACGAGGTACCCCTGCCGGTCGAATTCGTACAGCTCCGCAGCGTTCATCGGCGCTCCTATGGGTATGGAAGGGCCGCCGCCCGGGAACCGAGTTCGGCGAGGCCGCGCACCATTTCCCGCAGGCGCCGATCGCCGCTGCCGGCGTACGCCTCGTGCGGTTCGAAGGCGTACGGCGACCACTCGTTCAGCGAGGCGAGGTCGGCGTCGCCCCTTGGGCGGGAGGCGTACTTGAGGGCGATGTAGCGCCGCGCCCCGGTCTTGCCGTACACGGCGTGGAACAGGTTCTGCGAGAACAGGACCGCGTCCCCCGGGTCGGTCTCGACTGCGTGGCAGAGGACGTCGGCCCCGTCGATCCCGAAGAAAACGGGGGAACCCTCGACGTGGGCTTCCTGCATCGGCTGCAGCAGCTCGTGGAAACCGGGAAGGTGGGAGCCGGGTATCACGCGGAAGGCCCCCTGCTCCCGGCGCATCGGGTCGAGGTAGATCATCACCTTGATGCGCAGGTACCCCAGCTCGCGCCTTCCGGGGCGGTCGGCGTGCCAGTGGTGGGAGGTCCTGCCTTCCTCGAATCCCCGGTTCCCCTCCGACCCCGACCAGATCATGTCGCCGCCGAGCAGCTGCCGCAACGGCCGGTACAGGCGGTCGTCGAGCACGAGCAGCTCGGTCAGGCGCGGGTGGCGCTCGACGATCCGCGGGAGCGACATGCAGTCGGTTTCCCCGGGCGGGCGGCCGAGCTCGACGGCCCAGACCTCGTTGGCCGCCGCGGCGATTTCGGCAGTCTCGGGGCCGGTGAAATGCTGTTTCAGCCGCAGAAACCCGAAGGCTTCGAACTGCTGCACCTGATCTTTGGTCAGTTCCATGGATCGGTCTCCGCGCGGCCGCCGATCGAAGGCGGTCTTCCGGCGCACAATAGTATGCCGGACAGGAACCCCTGTCACTGCCGCGTTTGCACACAAATCCGGGAGAGGTTGTTTCCGTTTACCGCTGCGGGCTTGCCGGATTTTCCCGCCGCGTGGATCCACGGCCGCCGCGAGGGGCATCGGTGCGGGCCTTGGGGCTTCAGGCTTTCCCGAAGGTTCGCCAAGCCGGTCTGCGGTCGCCGCCGCCTGGACCGGGCCGGGGGCGCCAGCGGTCTCCCGCAGTTCGGACTCTCTCCCGGCCCGGGCGCGGGCTCGGGAAATCCGCGGCGAAGAGTTGACTTCCGGGGCCTTGCACCGGCCCGCTCTCCGCCATCAGGGTTCCACCAGGTTGGCCTCGACGTGGATCGGCCGGAACAGGGTGCGGCGCTTGGAAGGCAGGTTCTCGAGGTACTGCGGATGGGGCTGCCACTTGTGCCACTTGCTGTTGACGTGGTTGTAGCGGCTGAAGACGGCGACGCGGTCCCGTTCGGCGCTGCGCCAGGGTGAGGTCGAGTGGGTCGTGCTCTCGGCGAAGATCAGCAGCGATCCGGCGGGGCAGGAATAGGTCGTCCACATGGGGCAGTCCGGATCCCGCAGGCTTTCGGGAGCGAGGAAGGCCGCCTTGTGGCTGCCGGACAGCAGCAGGGTGCCGCCGCCCCCCTTCTCGACCTCGTTCAGTTCCCAGACGACGCAGGTCAGGCCGCTGTTCGCCTTGCCCGGTACGCAGTGGTAGTTGTGGGAATCCCCCGGCATGCGCCAGAGGCCGTTGCCGTTGTGCGGCATGGGCGCGCCCTCGCCCCGGCGGCGCACGCACAGGGAGGTCGACTCCATGCGGAAGCCGTAGCAGTCCTGGCTCGACAGGTCGGGATGGGCGAGGAACTCGTTCATGAACCCGACGATGAACGGGTGGTCGGTCAGGCGCTCGAGGGGGCCGGCCACCGCGCAGCGCTGATGCTCCGGCAGCGATTCCGGCTCGCGGTGAAGCCGGTAGCAGAACTCCCGCATCTCCTCGACATCCTCCCGGCCCAGCAGGCCGGGCACCAGCAGCCAGCCCCGGGTGTCGAACAGGTACCTCTGCTCAGGGGTCAGGTCGACGACCGGCTCTCCGCCGGTGTTGGTGCGCGGCAGGTCGACGGCGTCGACGTCGACGTACGCCACCTTGCTCTGCTCGAACAGCAGGGGCTTCGATCCGTTGGTCATCTGTTCTTCCCTCTCCTGCATTTTCCGACGCGGGCGCGCCTGGGTTTCTGACGGGGCCTTGCTGCAGCGGTGGCCGAGCCCGCATTCATCCCTCCGGCGGCTCGGCGATGGCGGCGATGGTCGCGCGGCTGACCGCGAGCAGGTCGCTCCCCTTCATCTCCAGGCCCATCGCCGGGTCTCCGCTGCTGAGGTTGACGCGCTCGCAGCGGGCGATGACCCCGTCGAAGACCACCGGGACTTCCTCGGGAAGGCCGACCGGGGCCACCGCTCCCTGCACGCTGCCGGTAATCTCCCTGATCTCGCCGGCCGAGGCGAACTGCAGGCGGCCGAATCCGTCCGCAAGGACGGCGCGCACCGCCTTCGGGTCGACGCGCATGTCGCCGCGCACGCAGGCCATGACGAACCGCCGCTTCCTGTCGCGCAGCAGGATCGACTTGACCATCTCCTCCATGAGCACGTCGCGCTGCCCGGCCGCTTCCTCCACGGTGAACACCTCCCTGCCGTGGGGCAGCAGGCGGTAGGGAATCCCCTGCCGGTCCAGGGTCTCGACGACGCGGGTGCGGGGCGCTTGCGGAACGGCCATTCCTCAGGACTCCGGCACGCTCATGCCGGCGAGCAGCCCGTCGGGGATCTCCTTTCCGAGCACGAACTGCTTGCGGTCGGCGTACCAGAAGATCCGCCTGCCCTCCCGCTCGGTCAGGCTGGCGTACATGGCGAGCCAGGTCAGGGCCGTGACCCCGGCCTTCACCCGCTGCGTGTCCATCAGCAGCCTGGGCTCGCTGAACCAGAGCGGCTGGCGGGCGCCGGGGCGGAACTCCCCCACCGCCAGCCACAGCGGCCGCCGCGCCTCCATGTCCCAGGGACCGGTGTCGTTCTGATCGAAGCCGTCGCGGTTGTGGTAGAAAAGCAGGTAGCGGCCGTCCCCGAGGCGGTACAGCGGGTCGGGCGACTTCGGGTGCAGGACCTCGGCGCCGCCGTCGCGGTAGCGCAGCACCTCCGGTTCCCTCCAGGAGTGCCCGTCGTCCTCCGAGACGCTGTACCAGATGCGCCCGGTGACGGTGCGCATGTTCATCCACAGGCGTCCGTCCGGCAGCAGGGCGACGGCCGGCTCCTCGGCCAGGCTGTAGCCGCGCGAGGCGTCCGGCTCGATGCCGCAGGATACCCGCAGGGTCCCCTCCTCGTCCGGCAGCCAGGTGATCTCGATGTCGGCCGCGTCCGGGCCCTCGTCGATGTTGTCGAAGCGCATCAGCTCACACTGGGTGTCGTAATGGAAGCGGTTGCCCCCCATCGGCCTGGGATAGACCATCACGCTGCTCCAGCGGCTGAAGCCGGTGACCAGGCGGTCCCCGGCGTCGCGGACCGGCTGCTGCCAGACGATGCACTCCGGGGGTACGGCGGGATCGGGGTGGTCGTACGCGGTGCGCCGGTACGGGTGCTCGACGCCGCTGTCCTCCCAGGTGCGGCCGTCGTCGTCGGAGACCAGCACGCGCATGGGGCCGGCCCAGATCCCCATGTCGCCGACGCCGCGGTGCCTGTTGTAGAGGCAGTAGAGGCGGCCGGAGCGGCTGACCAGGGGGAAGGCGAGCCCCGGGGTCAGGTTGGGGCCCTCGGCCTCGGCGATCGGGGCGCAGGGAGTCCAGGTGCGGCCGCCGTCGCCGCTGCGGGACGAGACGATGCGGGTGTCGGGAGAGCTCTCGAAGCTGCCCTGGGTCCAGATGCACATCATGTCGCCGCCGGGGGTGTGGAACACGTGGACATGGTCGGCGTACTCCCACATGCCCGGCCTCTCCGGCAGATGGACGACGCAGTCCGGCCCGGTCCGCTGCCAGTCGTCGGTGTAGCATTTCAGGCCGGTCGCGGCGGACACCTCAGCTCCTTTCGTGCAGTCCGCCGCGGTGGAGGTCCATCGCCAGGGAGCGGAAATCGCGCACCCGGTGGATCGTGCACAGGTCGGCGTCGTGCTGATCTCCCGAGTCGCGGGTGCTGCGGGAGAGGACGACGAGGTCGTCGCCGTCGATCACCGCGCTCGGGTACATGAAGCTGCGCAGGACCGAGCCGGGCCAGCGCGCCACGCATCCGGCGGGAAACCAGTTCAGGCAGTCGATGCTGTAGTGGAGGAACAGCCAGCGCCGCTCGTTCCCCGGACCGCCGTGAAACCCGGATTCGCGCAGGCGCGGCCCCCAGCCGAGCAGGTCCTGGGAGTTGGTGACGAGGTTGCCGAGCATCCAGTAGCGCCGGTGTTCCTCGTCCGGAAGGATGAAGAACTTGCACTGCCCTCCCGGCCAGGCGGCCAGCTGCGTGAAGCTCAGGCGGTTCTCCTCCTCGTCGTAGTCGAGGACCGCGGCGAGGTGGGCGGAGGCGTACTGGTCGATGACGGTGCGCGCGAAGACGCGGATGCGGCCGCCGACGTCGACGGTGTTCGGCTCGAGCCATTTGAAGTCGCCGCTCCAGTAGGGGAACACCCGGGGGTCCTCTCCCCGGGGGTAGAGATTGCGCGTCAGCGCCGCGGGCAACTCGGGCGGTTCGACGACGTTGGAAACGCTCCAGGCCGCCGGGTCGAGAGGGGACCGGCTTCGGTCGCAGGTCAGCATGGTCTTGCCGCCGTGCCCGACTCCCGGCAGGTCGCGGTCGACGGCCCAGAAGATGCGGTCGCCGCGCACCACCCGCGCCGTGGAGATGTTCCACAGCGGACCTTCCAGCACGGTGACCGGCTCGCTCCACGTGCCCCCGCGGTCGCCGCTGGCGACGATCTCGACGTCCCGGTGGCTCTCCTCCTGGACGAACATCAGCAGCTCGCCGTCGAGCTCGAACGGGATCCCTTCCTGGTACGGCAGCGTGTCGAGTTCCTGCCAGCTGCGGCCGCCGTCGCCGCTGCGGGAAATGCGCAGCTCGCGCCGGGCCCGCACGCCGGGGCGCGGCCACTGGGGGGCGGCGATCAGCAGGGTGCCGTCGGTAAGCCGGCCGAGGTTGGGGTCGTGGAAGAAGAAGCCGGTGTGGTCGGGGACCCTGGCGGCGACGACGAAATCCTGGGCCAGCGGCTCCACGTTGGGGTTGCTCATTGTCAGTTCCTGCGTGCGCAAGTCCGGATGAATTCGCCCCCGGATGCATCCCGGCTCGCGGTGTTGCATTCCCCGGCCGTACTCACCTCGTAAGACTCGCTCAGACCCTTGCGAGCCGGGGGCATCGTCGCCTTCGCACCTGCTCGGACTCGTGCGGGAAGCCACTACAGTGCCAGGTTTTCGGGGTCGAAGTAGTCGTTCGGCTGGCCGCGCGAGAAATCGTGCACCCAGACCCCGCGGAACAGGGTCTGCCGCTTCGGGGGCATGGTCCGTATGACCTCGAGGGGCAGGTTGGTCTTGTGGTACTGGGACTCGGCGCGGCTGTAGCAGTTGAACACGGCGATGCGCGGCCGTTCCTCGTTGGTCCAGAGCGGACCGGCGTGACAGACGCTCTCCGAGAAAATCACCACCGACCCGGGCGGGCAGACGTACGACTCGAAGAGCGGCGAGTCCAGGTTCCGGTGGTCTTGGTGAATCGGGAAGTTCGCCTTGTGCGACCCGGACATGAAGAGGGTGCCCCCGTCCCCTTCCTCGACCGGGTTCAGCTCCCAGACGACGCGGGTCAGGCCGCTGAAGATCGCCCGGTTGACGCACTGGTAGGCGAACATGCCGGTGCCGACCCCGCCACCGTGCGGAGCGAGTCCCTTGAAATCGCTGCGGCGCACCATGTTGAAGCCGTTCTCGCAGCGGAAGCCGTAGCAGTCCTCGCCGCGGTCCCCGGCGAGTATCTCCCGCAGCACCCCGACCACCACCGGGTGGTCGAGAAGGATCTGCGAGGGGCCGCCCACCGCGTAGCGCTCCAGCGGGTCGAGCGAATCGGGGTCCTCCTTCAGGGCGATGACGTGGGCCTTCACCGCTTCTATCTCGTCGTCGTCGAGGACGCCGGGGATGGCGATCCAGCCCTTGAGATCGAAGACGAACTTCTGTTCCTCCGTCATCGGAACGACATCGGCATGGCCATTGGTATTCGCAGTCACGGTATCTCCTCTCCTGCAGGCCGAGATTGCTAGCGCTCGGCGGTTCCCGGGGTCACATTCTCGAATTCGCTCATGTTGGACGTCGGCGGCGCCCCGGCCGGGTTGTGGCCCCAGCGGTCGCGTCCGCGGCACCAGAAAGCCTTGAAGAAAGGCCATACGGAGGTGTCGCACCTGACTTCCCCGGCCGAAAACCGGATCGTCAGCCCCAGGCGTGGCCGCCCCGACCGGTTCGGCCCGGAGCCGTGGGCGATGCGGTCGTCGTGGATGCTCGCCTGCCCGGCCTCGAGCACCAGCGATACCGCCCCGGAGGGGTCGATGGCACCGGGGTCGATGCCGGAGTCGAGGACGTCCCCTTCCCGGCCGGTTGCCGCGTGGGGGAGCTTTTCCCCGTGGGTCCGGGGCAGCACCTGCATGGCGCCGTTCCCCTCGTCGACATCCGACACCGCCACCCAGACGGTCAGCGACCGCGGCGGCGACAGCGGCCAGTAGAAGGCGTCCTGGTGCCAGGGCACGGTGCGGGCGTCCCCGGGGTCCTTGCAGAAGAACTGGGATCCCCAGAGGTAGAAGTCCGGTCCCAGGATCTCCTCCACCCAGTCGAGGATGCGGGGGGCGCGGCAGATCTCCCAGAACTCCCGGTCGCGCCCGTGCCACCAGTCCATGCGGTCGGCGGGCACCCCCGGAGGCAGCAGCGCCCGCAGGCGCCGGTACACGGCGAGCAGGTGCGGACGCTCCCCGGGGCGGAAGGCCTCCAGCCCGGTGAGGTACCCTTTTTCCCGGAAATGTTCGATATCGATCATGATCGCGGTTTTCGCTTCCGGACCTCGGGATACCAGAGCCGGCCGCCTCAGGCGATCCGCTCCAGCATGTCGGCGGTCACCGGGTGCAGGGGGCTGCCGCCGTTCAGGTACGCCTCGATATCGTCGACCACCTGACGGCCGATCTTCCAGTCCCTGCCGCCGGCAAGGTGGGAGTTGTACACGACGTTGGGAAGGCGCCGCAACGGGCTGTCGGGGGCGGCCGGCTCCGGATCCGACACGTCGAGGAAGGCGAACAGCCGCCCTTTGGCCAGCTCGTCGGCGAGGGCCTCTTCATCGACGCACATGCCCCGTGACGTGTTGATGAACAGGGCGTCGTCCCTCATCGCCCGGAACTGGGAAGCCCCCATCAGTTTTGCTGTTGCCGGCAGGGCCGGCGTATGGAGGGTCACCGCGTCGGACCGGGAGCAGAGCTCGACGAGATCCGGGACCGGCTCGACCCCGAGCTCCGCCGCCTCCCCGCCGCCGAGAAAAGGGTCGTACAGCAGGATTCTCGGTGAGAACGGCCGCAGGTTGCGGACGACCCTGCGGCCCACCAGCGAGGCCCCGATCACCCCGACCGTCGACTGCGCAAGGGTCCTGCTGCTCTGCGGCCGCGGCGCGGGCCCGGCGCGGTTCGCCGCGCCGTTCTCGAGGGTGAGCCGCAGCCCGACGATCAGCTGCGCCAGGGTGATCTCGGCGACGTTTTCGGCGATCGCCGGGGCGCACGAGGCAATGGTCAGGCGCCGCCCCTCCAGGTGCGGGCCGAACATGTGCTTGACCGTACCCGCCCCGTGGACCCAGAGCTCGAGATCGGGGCATCCCGCCATCAGCCCGGCATCCGGGTAGGGCGTCCCCCAGGAACCGACCCCGACGTGACACCCCGACAGCAGGGCTACGGCTTCCGGCACCGTCAGGTTTTCCGCCGAATCGGTCCAGGTGACCTCGGCCAACCGGTCCAACCGCTCCTCGTCAGCGGCCCGGAACAGATCCCGGCGCAGGCGCGTCGGGATGATCACCCCGACGCGCTTCACCGATCCGGGGACCGACCGGGCCTCTCCCGCCGCCATCACACCCCGCAGTTGGCGGAGAACCCGCCGTCCACCGGGATGACCGCCCCGGTGACGAAGGTCGCCTGGTCCGACAGCAGCCACAGGGCCGCGCCCACTATCTCGACAGGATCCCCGAAACGCCCCATCGGCACGTTCTTCACCACCGTCTCCCCCCGCTCGGTCAGCTGCTGCGTCCGTTCGTCGAGCAGCAGGAAGCGGTTCTGGTTGGTTATCATGAACCCGGGGGCGATGGCGTTGACGCGGATGTTGGGGGAGTAGGTCGAGGCCATGTGCACGGCGAGCCAGCGCGTGAAGCTGTCGGCGGCCGCCTTGCCGTTCGAATAGGCGAGCGCCCTCCCCAGGGGCAGGCCGCCCCCGATCGAGGTGATGTTGACCACCGCCCCCTCCTCGTTCTCCGCGAACACCCGGCCGACCGCCTGGGAGGGGATCACCCCGGTCAGGTAGTTGAGGTCCATCACCTTCCTGACGTTCTCCGGTTCGATGTCGAAGAACTCGAGGTCCGGGGAGGTGGTCGTGGTGGGATGGCTGCCGCCGGCGCCGTTGACGAGCTGGTGCACGGTGCCGAACCGGTCGAGGGTTTCCTCCAGGGCCGCGGCGACGCTCTCCCTCGACATGGCGTCGCACCGGACGGCCGCGACCTCTCCGGCCGGGGACTGTCCGTTTATCTCCTCCGCCTTGTTCCGGCCCGCCTCCTCCGAGATGTCCCAGATCGCCACCCTGGCCCCGGCACCTGCGAGACCGCGGGCGATCTCGCCGCCGATCGCTCCCCCGGCCCCGGTTATCACGGCATTCTTTCCGCCGAAATCGAACATTTCAGGTCCCTTCCGCTGCGGTCAGTGCCTGCGCGTGAAAGTCAGCGTGCGAAACGAGAGCCCCGATGCGCCCGGCGCGCAAGGTTGCCCTGGCCGGTCGTCCCGGGGTGTGCGGGGGCGCATACATTACGGCGGAGTGTCGTCCCGGATCAGAAGCTGCGGCCACCCGGCCCTGGCCTTCTCGGCGTTCCCGGGATTCGGCCACTGCTCCGGCCTGGTGATTGCGGCCGGCTCCCCCGCCCTCCAGACCGCCTCGGCCTCGAGGCGCCGGGAGAGGCGCCGCGTCTGCCCCTGACAGTCCTCCAGCTCGACATCCACTTCGTTGAGAGCGAGCACCGCAACGTCCGCTTCCCGCCCGACTCCCAGCGTTCCGACGCGGTCCTGCCAGCCTATGGCCGCCGCGGCGTTCACCGTGGAGGCGCGAATTACCTCCTCCAGCGGCATGCCCACATGGAGGAGCTTGGACATTACCGTGGGCAGGTCGTACCCCGGCCCCTCGCAGGTGAGGGTGTGCATGTCGGTGCTGACCGCGTCCGGCCAGAATTCCATGGCGGCACAAATCTCGGCCACGGTCCAGTTGAACGCACCCATCCCGTGCCCGATATCGAACAGGACTCCGCGTTCGCGCGCCTCCGTTACGGAGGGGTGGATCGCTCGCGTTCCCGGGTCGAGGATGGTGCTTTCGTACCCGTGGTAGCAGTGGGTGTACACGTCGCCGCCCAGCATCTGTCCCGGAGCATCCTCCAACGGGACGGTGGAGAAGGTGTGATGGACCATCAGCGGCGTGCCCGCAGCCGCGGCCGCCTCCCGCGCTTCGCGGTAGGCCAGCGCCTCGTTGCGGCCTTTGTCGGCGATCGAGGCGGACAGGCGCACCTTCACCCCGACGAGGACGTCGCGGTTCGCCTCGATGCAGGCGGCGCAATCTTCTGCATGGATGAACTTCGCCGACTCCAGCTCCCCGGCCGCGTCCTTGTCCGTCGCCCCGCCGACGGCGAGGCCGGCCCGCGATATGTTGAGAAACGCCAGGACCCGGGTGCGGAAGCGCTCCACCGAGAAGGCCCGGAAGCCGGGGAAGGTGTCGCAGCCGGCGCTGCCGGTGTCGACCGCCGTGGTGACCCCGCGTCCGAGACAGTAATGGTCGGGGTCGATGCCGAGGGGGGTCGCCAGGTGATAGGTGTGGGTGTGCAGGTCGACGAGCCCCGGAGTCACGAGCCTGCCGCCGGCATCGCAGGTGTTGCGGGCGGAGCCGCTGTCGAGGTCGGCGCCTACCGCGGCGATCCTGCCGTTGGAGATCGCCACATCCAGGGGGCCGTCCACACCGTTGGCCGGGTCGATCACCCGCCCGCCCCGGATCAGCCAGTCGAAGTCCCGGCTCATTGCAGTGTCCAGCGAATGGCGCAATAGTCGCCGGCGTCCCGGAGGAAATCCCGGATCCAAATGGATCGGCTTTGCGATGGGGACATATCTCTGCTGCGGGACACTACACGCAGCCGGGAAACGATCGCCCCCGCACCTGGCGATAGGGGGGCACCTCGGGGGCGTCGGTGACCGTTTCGTCCCTTACCGTCGTCGCCCGCATGTAGTGCACGGCGTAACCGCGGCGGCGCGCCTCGGAATGATTGGCCCCGCTGCGGTGCAGGGTGAGGCTGTGGTGAAAGCTGATGCTTCCCGGTTCGAGAGGGGCCGGAACGATCGGCCAGGGCTCGCTCCCGAGGTGGGGCACATGCGGGGCCAGCTGCTCCCGCCTCATCATGCCCCAGCGATGGGTGCCGGCGGCGAACTCGAGGCAGCCGTTTTCCCGGGTCGCCGCGTCGATGGCGGTCCAGGCGGTCACCAGGTCCATCGGGAAGAGGTCGCGCCAGGAGGCGGAGTCCTGGTGCCAGGCCTGGGCGCTGCCGGTCTCCGGCCCCTTCATGAACAGCTGATCGGCGTACATCTTGATGTCCTCGGTTCCCAGCAGGTCGGCGGCGATGTCGACGATCCTGTCGTCGGTAACGTGAGCCCACAGCACGTCGTCGTACACGGCGATGTTGTAGAGCTTGCGCACGGCCAGCACCCGGTCGGCGACCGCCCGCCTGCCCTCGCGGAAAACCGGCTCGAGCTGGATGCTGGAACCGGGTATGTGCGCCGCCTCCCCCGAGGCGATCAGGTCGGTCCGTTCCGCCAGCAGGGCGATTTCCGCCGCCGACAACACGTCCTCGACGACGAGGAAGCCGTCGCGCCGGAAGGAATCGACCTGCCCCTGCGTCAGGCTGCGCGGCATGCCCGGACCTCACTGGACGTCGTACACGACCGCCGGGGTGTCGTGGAAAGCGGCGCGCGCCACGTCGAGCGCGTGCGAGTCGCTCAGCAGACCCTCTTCGATCATCTCCGCCAGGACTGCGGCGAAGTTCCGGCGCGCCATCTTGAGGTGGCCGTACACCACCTCCGCGTGCATGACGTCGTCTCCGAAGGCGATGATCTTGTTGCTCGGCACCATGCGCAGCCACTCCTTGAGGTCGTGCCGGGAACCCTGGGGGGAGATGATGTGAATCCAGGACATGTTGAGGAAGCAGTTTGGGAAGGTCTTGCCGAGGACCGCCCCTTCCCGCAGGTATGGGTAGCCTGCGTGCGAGAGGTCGAAGCGGGCCTCGGGAAAGCTGCGCATCAGCTCGGTGAGCCCGGCCGGGCTGCAGCCCTCCATGCCGCCGTAGTTGCCGGCCCGCATCCCCATGTGAAACTGGATTGTCAGGCCGGCCTCGCCGGCGGCGCGGCAGCACTCGAAAACGAGGTAATCCTCGAGCACCCGGCCCGCCGGGGAATCGAGTCCCGGGTACTCCCCCCGCAGCAGTCCGTCGTACACGGCGGCGGCCTCCTCCCGGTTGCGCTCGGTGAAATCCATCGGCCGGTGATAAGACTGCGACAGCTTGATCCCGGCAACCACCGCGGCCTTCCAGTCGCCGCACACCTTGCGGATGAGGGAGACGTGGTCGTCGAGACTGCCGACGGCGGCCCCGTAGTCGCCCTCGATGGCCTCGACGTCGGCGGCCGAGTTGAGCATGCTGAACCGGTTCAGGCGCGGCAGTCCGAGGAAGAACTCGCGGTCGACCTCGACCAGGTCGTTCATGTTGACGATCGAGCGTTCGATGTTCGCCCGCGTTTTCAGCACCTCGCGGTACAGCCCCGGCCTGTTGCGCCGCGCGAGCTCGCTCGAGATCCCCTCCACCGTGCCGGCGGAGAGCTCGTCGAAGCCGAGCAGGTCGCCGATCCCCTCGCAAATGGCCTGCGAGTACCCGGTCAGCCGGATCGAACTCCACCAGGGTTCGAAGATATGCCAGCGCTCCCCCATCGGCCTGCCCGGCTTCAGGGCGGCCTCCATCTCCTCCTCGGGCATGCCTGCCGAGCGCAGGTCGGCGCCGGGGTAGGCGTGGCTGAAGAACTCGAGGATGTCGGGGTTCGCCTCGAGGCGGTTCGCTTCCGGCATCAGGTGGGAGTGCGAGTTGATGCACGGGATGCGGCTGATTTCCTCGAACAGCTGGTCGGCGAGCTGGTTCATGCTTTCTCCGGTGAGTCTGTCCTGCTTCCTTGCGGGGTCCGGCAGGGAATGTAGGAAGATCGGTTGCGGCCATCGACCCGGAATTTTCGCGGAATTCCGGATTACAGAGGCGGCCCGGGGCCGCCAGTCATCCATATCCCAGGTGCGACCGCCAGGGCCGGACTGCTGGATAAGCTGCATTCCCGCCACCCTTGAAACCGCGCGCAACGGTTCGGTTTGCAGGAAATGGTGCCTTCGATCCGAGAGGTTGGTCTGCGCCGGGAAAGTGCTGTGCCGGGATGCCTGGGGTTATTCTTCACATAGCCGGGATTTTGGTTGTTACCGGTCGAAACCGGCCGAAATGGGTTTCATTCGACAGGTTGTATTTCTTTCATTTGGCCGGTTGTATTTCTTATATTTGGCCGGTTTTATTTCTTGCATTTGGCCGGTTGACCCTTGCAAATGGAGGGCTGCGCGACCGTGGTGGACGCTTATATCCCACGCATCGGCGACCGGGAGTTGGTTAGTCGACTGGAGTCCGCCGGAGCGGTTCTGATCGAGGGTCCCAGGGCCTGCGGCAAGACCGCCATGGCCCGCCAGGTAGCGGCAAGCGAGGTGTTGCTTGACGTCGACGAGAACGCCCGCCACGCCGCGGCGGTTGACCCCTCCCTGGTATTGGCGGGAGAAAGGCCGCGGCTGATCGACGAATGGCAGGTCGAGCCGCTGCTGTGGAACCACGTTCGACGGGCCGTCGACAGGAGAACGGACCGCGGGCAGTTCATCCTGACCGGTTCGGCAGCTCCGGCCGACGACATCACCCGCCATACCGGGGCGGGACGCATCTCCCGGCTCCGGTTGCGCACAATGACTCTGCTGGAGACCGGAATATCGACCGGCGAGGTCTCCCTGCGGAACCTGCTGTCCGGCCATTTCGATAGCTGCCTGGACCCCGGCCTGACTCTGCAGGAGGTTGCGGTACATCTCTGCCGAGGCGGCTGGCCTGGTGACCTGGGGCTTTCGGATGCCGCATGCCGGGGGGCCCGCATCGACTACCTCGAAGAGATCCGGCGCGTCGACATCTCCCGCCCCGATGGAGTCCGGCGCGACCCGGAGAACGTCGGCAGGGTGCTGCGCTCGCTTGCCCGAAACCTGGCGACCCCGGTCAGCGCCCGAACCATCGCCGCGGATGCCGGCGGCGACGGCGGCCCCCTCGACGCCGACACAGTGCGCGGGTACCTCGACGCCTTGCGCCGGTTGATGGTCTACGAGGAGCAGCCGGCCTGGTCGCCCCATCTGCGCTCCAGGTCGCTGCTCCGTCGCGCGCCCAAGCGACATTTCGTCGACCCGTCCCTGGCCGCGGCCGCTCTCGGCGCGACTCCCGAGCGGCTGTTTGCCGATCTGGAGGTCTTCGGTCTGCTGTTCGAGTCGCTGGCCCACCGCGAACTCTCCGTGTATGCCCGGGCATGTGACGCGGCGGTGTATCACTACCGGGACAGCACAGGTCTCGAAGTGGATGCGGTAGTGGAAAACCGCCAGGGAGACTGGTGCGCCTTCGAAATCAAATTGGGGGGAGGGCAGATCGACGCGGCGGCTTCGACCCTCGTGAAATTCAGAGACCGTGTTGACCCGGAAAAAACCGGGGCGCCGAAAACCCTCGGGGTTATCGTGAGTTCCGGAATTGGATACCTTCGCGACGACGGAGTATCCGTCATACCTGTCGCCTCCCTGAGACCATGACACTTTGCCCGATGTGGTTCTCTCCCGCCGGCCAAGGGCAGATCACGTCGACACAGGCCGGATATTCGACGCGGAATCAAGACAGGAAAATGATCCGGAAGAAAAAAACGGCGAAAAGCCCTTGGCAGCCCGTTGATAAAGTTGCTCTGCAGGGGAGGCCGAGTCATGGCGGTCGAAGACAAGGCGCGCGACCGAGTCGAATCGAGGGATTCGGGGAAGGAGCGCAACGCCGGATTCGACCGCCAGGGCCGGCCGCAGCCCGGATGGACTTTTTCAACGGGCTGTTAGGGGGCGCAGTCTTGATGATGAAACCGCAACTTGCCTGCAGGGGACTGCCCGGAGCAGGATCCGGGCGAAAGCCCCGACTTTCGAGATCATGCCCATGTCGGTTGAAATCACCCTGACAGGAAGCCGCATTCGCGTCGGCCTCGACGACGAGTTGCGGATCACGGTCCACGGGGCCGACGGACGGCGGCTGTGGGAGAGCTCCCACCGGCGGCCACCCCGACTGATTGCCGGGACCGGTAGCGGCCCCTCCGAGTCCCCCCTCGCCGCTGCTGCACACGTTTCCGCCGAACCATGGGAAGAAGGGCGCTTCCGGGGACAGCGGCTGCGCCTGGGGGGGTACGAAGGAGCCGACGTGGCCGTCGGCCTGTTCCTCGGCATCGACGGGGACGCCGGCGAGCTCCTGGTGCAGGTGGAGCAGCTCGGCGGGTCGGACACGGTCAGCGCCGTGCGCGACCTCTACCGGATCGAGAAGCCGGTCGGGCTCGGCGGCTGGATGCTGCTGCCCCACGGATCGGGGTACCTGATACCGGCCGACTGCCCGGACGAGCTGCCTGGGGCGGCTCCACCGGGCGGTTTCGTGGGGGCCCGCTGGGCCCTGCCGCTGTTCGCGCTCGCCGCCGGCGACCGGTCGCTCTGCGCCCTCGTCGAGACCTGGTGGGACTGCGACGCAACCGCCGATCACGCTCCGGGTGAATTCTCGGCGCTCAGCTTCAACTGGGAGGCCAGCCTCGGCCGGCTCGCGTACCCGCGCCGGCTGCTGCTTCGGTTCGCCGAGGATACGGACTACGTCGGCATGGCGAAGTGGTACCGCAGCCGCGCTTCCGCCGGCGGTCTGGTGCACCCGCTCGCGGAAAAGGCGGAACAGACCCCGGCGGTTCGCGGCTACGCCGGCAACGTCCTCTACCGCTGGCCTGCCTGGAACCCCGACGACGGAAAGGCCGTTCTCGGGGACGTGCAGCGCCTCCGCGGCGACGGAATCGGCATCAACTTCTTCTTTCCCAAGTGGTCGCCCGCCGGGTACTCCCCCGAGGAGGGAACTCCGACCACCTGCACCGCCGGCTGGCAGGCCTACCTGCATCCCGATCCGGTCCCGGGCGGCTGGGGCACCCTGGTGCGGCTGGAGCGCCGGCTTCACGACCTCGGCTGCCTGATACAGGGGTTCGTGAATCCGGGAATGCAGGTTCCGGAAGGGTTCGCGTACGACCCCGAACGGTACCCCCTCGACCGCGAGGGCGGACAGGGCCGGCTGCTGAGCGGCTGGGACGCGGCCGAGCGCATGGGAATGATCTTCGACTCCCTGGAGCACCACGGCCTCGGGCTGGACGCGATGTACTACGACGGCTTCGCCGCTCATGGTGGTCTGCCCGAGGACTACTCTCCCTCGCACCGGATGACGAGGCGAGACAACCTCGAGGCGGAAACCGCCTGTTTCGCCGAGACCCGGCGCCGCGGTCTCGTTCCCGGCGCCGAGCTCGCCCGTTTCTGGGCGGTCGGAGAGTGCGATTTCTTCTTCTTCACCGACTGGGCGAGCGACCGGCTGTCGAACGAGCCCACCCGGGGCTGCGCCGCCCCCGCCGGCCTGCCGGTGCCGCTGTTTCAGCTCGTCTTCAACGACTGCTTCATGGCCGGCTTTTCCGGGGGCGGGTACAGCGCCTACGCCAGCGGCTACGACTGGTGGAAGGACCGCACCCCGCGTCTCTACGAGCTGTTGTTCGCCTCCGCCCCGTCGTACAACTGGCTCCCCTACCCCGTCGTGCCGATGGTCAACTGGGGAAGCGAACAGCAGCGCGCCAAGCAGCAGTGGCTCGTCCGCTGGAGCGCATTTCACCGGACCGTCGCCTTTGCGGAGATGGTGTCGCACCAGTTCCTCGACAGGGAGGGCTCCCGGCAGCGCACCGGGTTCGCCAACGGCATCGAGGCCGAATTCGATTTCGCCGGGAACCGCTTCCGCATCGAGGGCGCCGGCGGCTTCGACGGCGCCTGGGAGGTTCCCCCCGAACTGTGAGGCCGCCACCCCCTGTCCTCATGATCCCCGGGTTGCTGGCCCTCCTGCTCTCCTGGGCCGGCTGCGGGGGTGAATCTGCGGAGGACGAGCCCCCCGAGGGGCGCCCCCTGCTGCTCGAGGGAGTGGGGGACTGCTCCTTCCCGGTGACCACCACTTCCGAGCGCGCCCAGGCCTTCGTCAACCAGGGGATCTGCATGATCCACGGATTCTGGTACTACGAGGCCTGGCGCTCGTTCCGCGAGGCCGCCAGGCTCGACAGCACCTGCGCCATGGCGTACTGGGGGATGTACCAGTCGCTGGTGCGCCACAACAGCGACCGGCCCGCGCGCCACCGCGCCCTGCGCCGCGCCCAGGACCTGATCGCGACCGTCACGCCCCGCGAGCGGGGGTATATCCGGGCCGCGACCCTGCTGGAAACCGAGCCGCCCGAGCGGCGCCGTGCAGGTTTCGTGCGCGAGATGCAGAGGCTTGCCTGGGAATTCCCGGACGACGTGGAAGCGGTCCTGTTTCTCGCCCGCTTCCTCATGCCGGGTTTCGACTTCGAGCGCCCGCGGTTCCCCGGCGAGCCCGACCTGGAGCAGATGCTTCTCCGCCTGATGGAATCCCACCCGGAGCACTTCGCCCCCCACCACTACTACGTCCACCTCGTCGAGGCGGAATACCCGGAGCGGGGCCTCGCCAGCGTGCCCGTGCTGGAGAAGCTGGTGTGGGCGGCCGGGCACCTGGTCCACATGCCCGGCCACGTCTACTACCGGCTGGGGGAGTACGAAAAGGCGCGCCGGTCCTTCATCGCTTCGATGCGGGTCGACTCGACCTACATGGCCGACCAGCGGGTGCACGTATCCAGGGTCTGGAACTACGTCCACAACCTCAACTACCTGCTGGCGAACTGCGCCGAGGAGGGCCGCTACCGCGAGGGCCTGGAATGGGCCCGGCGCTTCGAGGAGGTTCCCCTGGTGCCGCGGCGCCCCTTCTTCTTCTACCAGGGCAGAATGGCCCTTCCGCGGCTGCACATGCGCTTCGGTTCCTGGCCGCGGGCGGCGAGCGAGCTGGCCGCGATTGCCGCCAACGACACCGTGAGGGATACGTTCGCCGGGGAGTACGCGCGCGCCATGGAGGCATTCTCCCTCGGGATGGCCCACCTCGGCGAGGGGGACGTCGCCGCGGCCGAGAAGCGGCTCAGTCAGTTTCCCGCGCCGGACGAACCGGGACCGGGCGCCGGGAATGACGCCTACGACACTCCCCGCCGCCGGCGCCTGCTCAACGTCGCCAGGCTGGACCTGAAGGGGAACATCCAACGGGCCCGGGGGGAGTACGATCTCTCCTTCCGGACTCTGGGGGCGGCCGCCGACAGCCTGGAAGCCCTTGGCTACGACGAGCCGCCCCTGTACGCGCGGCCGGTTCTCGAGAGTCTCGCGCAGGCGCACCTCGAGGCCGGGAACCGGGAACAGGCAGCCGAGCTGTTCGAGGCGGTGCTGACAAAACGGCCGCACAGCGGGTTTGCGCTTTACGGACTCGCGCAGGCCCTGGACCGGGGCGAGGACCAGGAGCGGGCAGCCCGGGCCTACCGCGCGTTCCTCGAGCGCTGGAACGGCGCCGACCAGGAGCTCGAAGCCGTACGACGGGCCCGCGACCGGCTGGCGCGGCATTGACCGGTGGCTACATTTGACGCCGGTTCGACCACCGTTACGAAAAAGGCAGGCAGGATGGAATACCGCCGGTTCGGGAAGACCGACATGGAGCTGAGCACCATCGCCCTCGGCGGGTTGCTGGCGCACTACGAGGGGTTCTCCGGGCATCCGCCCCCCGGAGAGAAGCGGGCCATCTACCTCCGCGCCAGGGAGCTCGGCGTCAACCTGTTCGACATGGGGTACGGCGACGAGGTGCACATCCCGGACGAGTTGAAGGGACCGGGCGGAGACCACCACTTCTCGCTGAAGGTGGGGGGGCCCCCGGCCGACCAGCTCGAAATCATCGTCGACAGGCACCTGGCAAACATCCGGCGGGACCGGATCGACGTCCTGCGCGTCCACCATCCCGACTACCGGGAGGTTCCCGGACTGGCCGAGTGCATACAGAAGCTGAAACAGGCTGGTAAGGTGCGTTCCCTGTGCCTGATCCGGCATTACCTGAAAGCCCAGCAGGAGTACGCCGCCAGCGGCCCCGACCCGGATGCCGACGCCGACCTGGTGGTCTACAACTACGTCTGCCGCTGGCAGGAGCCGGGGCTGAGGAAGTCCTTGGAGGCCGGGACGGGGGTGCTGATCATGAAGTCCCTCGGGGGCCAGTGGATCAGCTGGGAGGACAAGGCGGCCACCGACTGGGAGAATGCCGACGAGTCCAGGGTGATCGAGCTGTCGCCCCGGGGCGAGGGGATCCGCGAGGAGCTGCCCCTGGTATATCCCATCGTCTCGGGACCCTGGCACGAGCTGGCCGGGCCCGGGGAAGTCGTGCCCCCGACCGAGAGGGCGATCTCGTGGGTCCTCGACAACCGGGCGGTCTCCAGCGTCCTGGTGGCCTTCGCCAGCGTCGCCGAGCTCGAGCAGGGAGTCGGAGTAAGGGAGCTCGTGTAGTGCTGAAGGTCGCCAGGGCGGCGGCCGAACCTCTCACGCCTGAGGGAGTTCGCGGTCCGGTTCCGGACCTGAAAATGCAGGCTTACTGCCGGCGGGAGCCTTGATCTTCGAGCCGGACTGATCCAGGACAGGGATTACAGGAGGCATTCGCGGTGGAAAAAGTCGAGCTGGCGGTGATCGGGTGCGGCGGCATGGGCGGCCGCCACCTGAGCGGGTTGAACGAGCTGTTGGGCACACCTTTCGCCAACATCGAGCTGGCGGGGTTGTGCGACGTCAACCGGGAAAACGCCGAGATGGCGGCCGCCCAGGTCGAACGGATGACGGGGTCAAGGCCTCCCGTCTTCACCGCGGTCGAAGAGATGGCCGCGGCACTGCCCGGCCTGCGGGCGGTCGACGTCGTCGTCGATCCCTGCTTTCACGAAGAGGTGGTGTGCCAGGCCCTCGACCTCGGCCTCCACGTCATGGTGGAAAAGCCGATGGCGATCACCGTCAAAGGCTGCCTGGCGATGATGGAAGCGGCCGAACGCAACGGCCGCCTGCTGTCGGTCGCCGAGAACTTCCGCCGCGACCCCTCGGCGCGCCTGGTCAACCACCTGCTGCGGCAGGGCAGGATCGGCACTCCGTACATGGCCACCTTCCACCACCTGAGCGGAGGGGACAGGGTGTTCATCACCCCGTGGCGCCACCTGAAAGACCGCGGCGGCATGGTTCTCGACGTCGGCGTGCACTTCACCGACCTGATCCGCTACCAGCTCGGCGACATCGACGAGGTCTACGGGGACGTGCGCCTCGTCGAACCTGTCAGAAGGAAACCGGAGGGGATCGGGGTCGACAACGAGTTCTACCGCAAGCGCCTCGAGGAAATGGCGGACCAGTACCCGGCCACTGCCGAGGACGTCTCCATCGCCAGCATGCGCCTGGAAAGCCGGGCTTTCGTCAGCTGGATGGTCGGCATCGGCGGGCACGGGGGCTGCGGCGGCGAGATGATCTTCGGCGACGAGGGGGCCCTGCGCGGCTTCGGAACCCGGGGGGGAAGCACCAGCCTGGTCAGGACCGGCGAGGAGGAAGTCGCCTACGAAGAGCTCATGGCCTCGGCCACGGGGCTGGAGCTCGAGCCCCTGGCCGCCCACTTCTTCCCCGACAAGCTGGCCGGGGGGAACATCGACTTCAGGCTGCTGGCCCTGGAGTACTACGAACTCGGAGAAGCGATCCTCAACGGGCGCGAGCTCGAGGTCGACGGCGTCGAGGGGATGAAGGACGTCGCCGCGCTCTACGCGGTCTTCGAGTCCTCCGTCGCGGGCCGCACTGTGAAGATGAGCGAGGTGGAGAGCGGCGAGCTCAGCACCTACCAGGACGAAATCGACGCCGCCCTGAAAAAAACCTGAGCTCCTTTCCCGACCCGCCCCGAGGGTTTCCGCAAATTCCCAGCCGAGGCGGAGGGAATCCCCCGCCGGAGGCAGGCCGGGACACTGTCAGTCAGCCGGCTCTTCGACGGCGAGGATCTGGTTGGCGGCGAGTCCTGTCAGGGTCTGCTTCCGCCCCAGGGGCCACCGGATCTCCACCCGGTCGACGAGCTCGCGGTCCCCCAGTCCGAAGAAGAGCCGCAAGTCGTTCTGGCACAGGTAGCTCGAGCCGGAACGCACCTCGTCCACCTGGACGAGGCTTCCGGACTTGACGGTCACCTTGGCCCCTATGGCGCTGCTGTTGGCCCCTCCCCCTTTCAGGTGCAGTTGCAGCCAGTTGCCGCGGTTGCCGCCGTCGTTGCGCAACAGGTTGGCCGGCTCTCCGTTGTTGGCCACCGCAATGTCGAGGTCCCCGTCGTTGTCGTAATCCCCCCTGGCCGCGCCCCGGCTCACATGAGCCGGCTTCATCCCCGGCCCGGATTCGTCCGATACGTCCGAGAAGCGGTCCTCCCCGTCGTTCCTGAACAGCTGGTTCTGCTGCGGGTAGTCGACGTCGTCGAACAGGCTGATGTTCGGGTCGAGGTGGCCGTTGGCGACGAAGAGGTCCCGGTCGCCGTCGTTGTCGTAGTCGAGGAACATGGTCCCCCAGCCCATGAAACCGAGGCTGGGAACACCCAATCCCTGCTGAAAGGTCACGTCGGCAAAAAAACCTGAACCGAGGTTGTGGTACAGGCTGTTGGTCTCGCGCTGGTAGTTGGTGACGAACAGGTCGAAGCGGCCGTCGTTGTCGTAATCTCCCGAGGTCACCCCCATGCCGGCAAGGGGTTTTCCGGCGTCGTTGTACGCCGCTCCGGCCAGGATTCCGACTTCCACAAAGCGCCCGTTGTCGTTCCGGTAGAGCAGGTTGGGGGTGCGGTCTCCGGCGACGTAGAGGTCGAGGTCGCCGTCGTCGTCGTAGTCGCTGAAAAAGGCGCCGAGCTCCTTGGCGGCTTTCGGCAGCAGCCCGACCTCGCCGGTGGCGTCGGTAAAAGTCCCGTCGCCGTCGTTGCGAAAGAACAGGTCGGCCCCGGGTTGGTACATCTGGGGACCGCAGTACACCCTGTACCTCGCCTGGAAACACTCCGGGAAATCACCTGCCGCGTCGTACTCGACGTAGGTCGCCACGTAGAGGTCGAGGTCCCCGTCCCGGTCGTGGTCGCCGAACGCCGCACCGGTGCTGAGGCCGGGGGCGGTGACCCCGGCGGCTTCGGTGACCGCGGAAAAACCTCCGGTTTCCCCGCCGCGATACAGTATGTTGGGACCGTTCCCCGTCACGTACAGGTCGATCGCCCCGTCGCCGTCGTAATCGGCCGCGGCGCACCCGAGTCCGAACCCCGAGTCGGAAACACCGGACGCTTCGGCGCGGTCGCGGAAGGTTCCGTTCCCCTCGTTGCGGTAGAGGGCGGCCGGTCCGTCGCTGTTGACGAAATACAGGTCGATCAGGCCGTCTTCGTCGTAGTCGAAGAAGACGGCCCCCGAGCCCATCGTTTCGAAAGGGTGCTTGTCGCCGGCGGCGCCGTTGCGGTGGTGGAAGGAGATGCCGGCGGCCCCGGCGACATCGGTGAAAACCGCCGGGGCGGGGGTTGCCGGGTCCGGCGCGAAGAAACCGGAGACAGCCAGAAGCAGGGCCCGCCGGGGGAACCAGCCCCCCCAGACCGCCGCGCCAGCGCCCCTGACGGAGGGAAAGGGGCTAATAGTACTCTTCGGTGCGCGGGGCCTTGGCCTGGTACACCTCGCGGCTGAACTGGTACGGAATGTTCACCGTCTCGGTCGGCTCGTTGCGGTAGTCGAACCGGAGGATGGCGTCGTGGACCATCACCTCGAAATCCTCGACGTCGTAGTCGAGGGCGGGAAACACCACGTAGCCTCCGTACTCCTGGCCGCTGAAGATGTTCTCGTTCCGGAACATCGACTTGCGGAGCAGGTCGCGCCGCTCCTCGTAGCTCTTGTAGGTGTTGCCGGCGTAGGCTACCGCATAGGGCCAGTAGTATTCGAGCAGGGCGTGCAGGCTGAGCGCCGGGTAGCGGCGTCCGTTGGCCGCGGTCAGCACGACCTTTTCCGGATCGACCCGGACCTTGGGGAAGGCGTAGTTCTTCACGTTCAGGAAGAAAACCGTAAACCGGGTCGGGGCGCGCTCCGCTTCGGGCGGGACCCAGTCGCCGAAAGTGAACGGGTTGGTCTGCATCTGGGTGGGGTTCCGGTAGGCGGAGCCATCGTCGACCTCGGAGTTGCGGGCAAACTGGCGGTTGAGCATCTCCGCGGTCACCGAGCGCAGCGAGATCTCGAGCCGGTCGAGGACGAAGGTTATGCTGCGGTCATCGCCCACGGTAAACGACTCGTTCTCCTGCGCCGATACCGGGAGTATCGGCCCGGCGAAGTGGCGGTGGCCGAACTTCAGCCCGCAGCCAGCCAGTGAAAAGGACCCCGCGACGACGCACAGCAGGGTGATCGTCCGACTCGGGCGGGTCAGCACGGTTCTTCTGCAGCACCATTTCATGATCAGGGTCGCTCCTTTTCCGGACCTGTTGCTGTTTTCCTGTTTTCGAACTGCTCGGGGTGTTTGCGGAGCAGATTGGCCAGGTTTTTCCTGGCGCTCGTGTCCCCGGGGTTGACCGCCAGTGCCCTGCGATACGACGCCGCCGCCTCCCGGAACAGCCCCTGCCCCGCGTAGAGTACCCCGAGGTTGTAGTGGGCGTCGGCATCCCGTGGATGGGAATTGAGAATCCGTCGGAAGCGGTTCACCTCGTGGCTGACGACGCGCAATCTCTCGAACGCATCGAGGATTTGCTTGCCCTCCTCGGAACGCCCCTGCCTGAGATAGAGGTTCCCCAGCCGGTGGCGGGCTTCGGCTTCGAACGGGTCTGCTTCGAGCACGCCGCGCAACAGGGCCTCCCCTTCCGCATATTTGCCCTGCTGGATCAATACCCTTGCCCTGCCTGTGGCTGCCTTGGCATGCCCCGGGCGCTGCCGGAGGGCGGTGCGGAAGCTTGCGTCAGCCTGTTCGGGCAGCCCTTGAAGCAGAAGAATCCGCCCCAGTTGACAGTGAGCGTCGGCGTAGGTCGAATCCAGCTCGGTGGCGCGCCGGAACGCGGAAAGTGCGTCCTCGTACTCGGTCTGACGCTCGTAGATCATTCCCAGGCTGTAATGAGTGGCAACGGCATCCGGGTCGCGCTCCAGCGCCTTGTTCAGGGCATCGGCCGCTTCGACGTAGCGGCTCTGGTTGGCATAGGACTGGGCCAGTTTCCTGTAGAGGGGGACGCGCTGCGGAGTGTTCCGTATCGCACTGCTGAAGGCCTCGATCGCCTCGTCGAGCTGGTTCTGCCGCAGGCGGACGTCACCCAGGGCGGAGTACCCTTCGGAGTGACCGGGTTCCCGCCGGATCACCTCCTCGAAGGATCGAGCCGCTTCGTGCAGCTTCCCCTGCCTCATGAGAACCATCCCCTGAAGTACCCACGCATCGACATGGGTGCTGTCGGCTCGCAAGGTCCGACGCGCGGCGGCGACAGCGGGGCCGTACCTGCCGGCCTTCGCGTGAACCTTCGCCTGCGCAAACGCCTTTTCCGCCTCACCGGACCGGCGGGATCCGGGAGTGTCGCCGCCGCATCCGGAAATCGCCGCGGCCAACAGGATCGCACAGCTCCACCGCACTACGATATCGGGGCCAGCCGGTCTTCGTAGACGATCACCCGCGACTTGAATTTCGACCTGAGCCTGTCCATCAGCTCCTCGAAGAGCCGTTTTTCCTGCGACTTGCGCAGCCACCAACGCGCCTTCGTGCGCGCCTCTTCGAAGGTCTCGGGACGCGCGTCCAGACGCTCCGTAACGGTGAACACTGAGTACCCGTGGCGCACCTTCACCGGGCCCTGCAGCTCCCCGTAGTCGGCCCTCATGGCGATCTCGAGCATCCGCCCGTAGACCAGGCGCTCGTAGGGGTGCAGGCAGAACTGGCCGCCGTGTCTCTCCAGACCCTGGCGTATGCTGTAAGCCACGGCCAGTTCTTTCAGGCTTTCCCCCCGGCGCGCCCTCTCGAGGATTGTGTTCGCCTCCTCTTCCGTCCCGACAAGCACCTCGACCACGCAGGCTTCTTCGGGAAGCATGAAACGCCCGGTATGGGACTCGAAATAGCGCCGTATCTCCGCTTCGCTGGTATCGACTCCGGCGTCGACCTCGGCTTCCTTGAGGGCGTGTACGAGCATCGACTCCTCTTTCCCGGCAAGCCAGGAGACTACCTGCTCGTCCCTGTCGAGTCCCCGCATCTCGGCTTCGTGGACAAGGATGGCCTCTTCCAGCATGTGCTTGTCGACGAACTCGGCGATACCCGTGCTGTCGAACCTTACCTCGCGGTAGAACCATACCTGCCGGTAGGCGTCGGAAAAGTCCTGCAGTGTCACCTGGCCGCCGTCGAAGCGGCAGAGAACGACATCGCGCTCATCGTCGGGAATGCGCAGGAAACCGGCATCGGAGTGCGCCGCCTTTTCAAGGAGAAATGCGAGCCCTTCCGAATCGAGACGGAAGCGGTATTTCTCCGCCAGTTCGCGCACGAGCTGATTCTTCAGGCGCCGGGACTGTTCCTGCTGCTCCTTCCTGGCGAAAACGTCCCCGTACCAGTTCGGAGAAGCCGTCTCCCCGACGATTTTGAAGATCTCGTACCCGTCTCCGAGCTCGTAGGCCCTGCTGACCTCGCCGACCGGAAGGTCGAAGAGCTCTTCGGCCACTTTCAGGGGCAGCCCGATGTCCTCGATGTGCTCCCGGCCCAGAAACCGCTCGATGACCCCGCCTTTCCCCGAGGTCGCTTCGTCCCGGGACATCTCCAGGGCGACCTCCTCGAAAGACCGCCCCCCGCGGATCTCGGCGAGAGCTTTCTGCGCCTCGGCCTCGCCGGCCAGCTCGATGTGCGCCAGCTGCAGCTGACGGCTCCACTTGCTCTCGACGTACCGCCTCCTCAACTCCTCGGTACCGAGCTGCCCCTGGTCTTCCAGATGCCGCCGCAACAGCTCGGCGATCAGCCGTTTGCGGCGAAGCTTTCCGAACTCCTCCTGAAAACCGGGATCCTCGTGCAAATCCCGACCCCGCGCTTCGAGCTCCATCAGCTGCATGTCGATGAGGCTCTGAAGGTGGTCCCGCATCGCCTCGGCGCCCGGCTTTTGCGAGCGCAGACGCTCGGGGGTCCGTTCGACGAATTCGAGAAGCTGCGACAGGGTGACCTCCTCCTCCCCTATGGTCGCCAGTATCTCGGGATTGTCATCCGAGCATCCCGGATGCAACGCCAGCGCAGCACCTGCAATCAGGCCATGACGGACAAGGCCGGACCCAAAGGCCCGGCCTCTCCACGAGTTCGGTTCCTGTCCCCTCACGTACCGCTACAGCTCTCCCGTGGCGGCGAAGACACGCACCAATGCGGTCGTTTCCTTCAGGGTAGCTTCCTTGAACTTCTGCCGCTCCCACTGCAGGCCGACGTTAAGCGTCAGCTTGTAACCGAGATATGCGGACGAGTTGGAGAACAGGGCCGCCAGAATCAGGCTGCGGTTGTCATCGATGAAGCCTGCCTGGGCAACCTCCGGGCTTTTCTTGAGGTTTTCGAAGATGCTGTACTCGAAACCCAGGTCGAGAAAGGTATCCGGAAGGAATGCGTACCGCGTAATCAGGAAGAAGGTCTCCTCGATCTCTCGCTGGGAGCGCAGGCTTTTTTCCGTTGGCACTTCGCGTCGGAAGATGCTCTTCCACTTGGGCCAGAACGTCCAGGATTCACCCAGGCCGAGCTGGTAGTCCGCCTTGTGAATCCAGCCGAAAAAGGAGCGGTCTCGTTTCAGGTCCGCTTCCTCACCCTGCTGGCGAAAGATCTCCCACTTGAGTTTGGTCGAAAGATTGAGCTTGGGAATGCGGAAGTATCGGGCGTCGAAGTAGAGGGTGTTTACGAAGGTGTCCTGGTTCTCGAGAGGGTCCCGGAAACTTACGAGTCCCTGCGGGTCGATCCAGCGGATGCGGTCCTCGGCGATGTTGTCCCTGACCCGCTTCGGGTGTTCGAAGAACGAGAGCCTCAGCCCGGGGTAATTCCAGCGTGCGGCCAGCAGACCGTAGGTGGAGTGGTTCTCTCTCCCGCTGCTGGGCTGCCGCTGATTCAGGCGGCCGGCGGTCAGATGGACGTTCTCCTGCAGGGCGACTCCGCCGTATGCGTTGTACCCCCGCCGGTCGCGCTCGTAGGGATAATCGGGAAGGACGTCGTCCTCGAAGCGGTCGATGATGGTGTTGTTGTTCATGTCCATCCCGAACAGGAACTCGGGGGCATCGACCGCGTAGCGAAGGAAGGGCTCGGCGTAGTCCGGCTGGGAGTTGCGGTTCTGGTTGAAGTCGGAGACGAAGTCGTTGTTCTCGTCGAGGCCGGGAAAAATCTCGAAGTCCTGGCCCGTAATGGCTCCCAGTTCTCCGAAGAAGATGATCTGTCCGGTCTGCCCCTGCCTCAGCCAGTCCGGGAATCGATCCTGGTCGTCGTTGTCCTCGACGAACTCGAACAGATGGCGCAGCTCGTTGCCGTAGTCGATGTCGCCCCTGGCGTTGGCCGTGAACGCCGAGGTCGTGTAGTCGGCGTCGATCGAGAACGCCTCGCCGTAGGCGTACCAGGGATATCCGGTCCAGGAAGCGGTCACGTAGCTCGCTTCCGCCCTGTCGGTGCTGGGAGAAAGCTTGCGGAAGTTCTGGTTCGGGAAGCGCCGATGGCGGCTGTTGACCACGTATTCCGCCTTGAGCTCGACGCTGTGGATGTTTGTCAGCTCGAAATCGATGCCGGCCACTTCGTTTGCGGTCGGCAGGCCGTACTCGAAGCGCAGGAATCGCTGGTTGGAACCGTCGGTTATGTTGTCCCCCGCCTGGAACACCGGCAGGAACACCTCGCCACCCAGCCGGTTGAGCTGCTTGTTGGATGACACCTCGACGAGGTAGTCGTTGGCGACGATCAGCTCGAACTCGATCTTGCGGACGTCGCGGAAACTCTCGGTCTCGTCGGTGGGAATGAAGTCGTTGCGGATGTCGTAGGTCAGCAGAATGGCGTCGGTGCCCCGGGCCTTGAGGACGCCGTCCTCGCGCACCCCTCCGGTAACCAGGGGGGTGATCTGCTGCAGTTCCCCATCGATGCGGATCCGTTCGAGGAACAGCACCGCCCCGGTCTCCGGGGACTCGGGAGAATCGTCGGAGACCCGGATCAGGACCTGCTCGACGTTGCCGAGGTTCTGGGGCCGCGTCAGAATGCCCTTCAACGAGTTCTTGCCCAACCCGAGCTCGTTGTCGGCGTGATGGGCCGACACCCAGGTCGCCCCGACCTGTGCGAAGTCGCCGAGCTGGGCGAATCCCCGGCCGCCCACCGCCCGCGTCGAGTTCACCGCGGTCGTCGGCGGCTGGGTGATGGCCTGCACCGGGATTCCGGGAGAGCTGACCCGCGATGCGATCAGGGTCAGACCGTAGCTGTCGGTGAGAAAGTCCCACTGCATGCCGTTGAAGGCCGGCTTGGAGAAAGTCAGGGGAGTCAGGGTGGTGCGGATTCCGTCGCCGATCGTCACCGCGGTGTGGAACTGGCCCTTGTGGGCCGAGGAAACGATCAGGCTGCTGAACCAGCTCCCGTATTGCGGGGCCTTGAAGATGCTGCTTCCGAATGCCTGGGGATTGTTCTCGGTCCAGTCGTAGATGCGCCACCCCTTGGAGATGTAGTTCCCCAGGGGGTCGTACTGACGCGTTCCGTTCAGAAGGATGCCGACGTACCTCTGGTAAGGATCCTTGGCGTAGTTGCTGTACTCCCAACCCCGCCAGCGGTATTCGTAGTAGAGATTCTGAGGGAGGTACCACTTCCTCAGGGAAGGAGCGAGCGCCCCGGTATGGATGCGCACCCCTTCGATGCCGGGCTCGGATACTTCCCGGTGTCCCGTGGGCAGCTGTCCTTGCGCTGCCGAAAGGAACAGCAGAACAGCACACTGTGCCGATACAAGGGTGTCCCGGACCCCTCTGTGCATGGTTTCTCCCCTCCTCCGGTTACCGTCAGTAGGCCAATCCGACAATCCTGGTCAGCTGCTGCTCCTCGGCCTGGGTCGCGACGCGCACGCGCACCAGGTATATACCCGGGGGAACGACCTTTCCCGACCCGTCCCGGCCGGACCAGGTGAACTCGTAGCGGCCGGCAGAACCGCGGCTGCCTTCCAACTCCCGGACCGGGTTTCCGCCCATCGTGAAAATCGTCACCTCGGGAACCACTTCGACGTTCAGGAGCGCAAAGCTGATGCGGGCTTCTTCTCCAATGCCGTCGCCATTCGGCGTCGCAACCGGTGGCTCAATGGCGAAACCGCCGAGCAGTTCCCCGCTCTTCGGAACCGATGGAAAAAACACCTCGGTCGCGTGAGGAACCCCTTCGGCCTGGTTGACGAACTGCCACAACTCCCCTCTTTCGGAGCTGCCGATGAACGAGTTGAAAATCGTCGGATTCCTGTCGATTGCCGCGACGAAGTCGACCGAAACCGTATCGGCGTTGTCGCTGACCGCATCCTGCAGCTGAATCAACAGCGAGTCCGGTGTCGCCCTCACCGCAGAGGGTTCGACCTCAACCCCGCGCACTGAAACTTCGAGGTCGACCGGATCGACCTGAGAGGGGGTTTCTATCAGGATCTGGTCGAAGCTGCCCCCCTCGCCGTAATCGCCCCAAAGCTTCAGGGTAAACTCCTCCGGCACCACCGGTTCCGCCTCTTTCGGGTGTATCTCCGCCTGGGCGCCGCGCAGGATGGCGTCGGTGAACTCGACGTCGAGACTGCCGAGCACGGGCGCGACATCCGGCTCCTCCGAGTTGACCACGAGCTTCATCTGCAGAAACCGCCGCGGGCTGGGAGACAGCGACTGTCCCTGTTCCTGATAGAGCGAGCTCCACGGGCTCCAGTCCTCACCGGCGTCGAGGAAGGCAACGGTGTCGCCGCGTACGAACTTGTTGAGGGCGTAGTACTCCTCGGCCCCGGAAAGCAGATCGCCGTTCTTGTGATAGTAGGTTACCACGTTGGTCAGCTTGTGACCGGTCCTGGTGCGCAGCTGCACGTTCGAGCCCGGGGGAATATCTCCCTCCCAGGAGATGCCTTCGATCTGCTTCGAACGGTTGTCCCCGGCGAATTCACCCAGGTCGATGAAGTTGGATTCCATCTCGACCGAGGCGACGTGGCCGGCGGGAATGGCGACCATGTCAGCCATGTTGCCGTTGGGCCGGTTGGGCCAGACCGCGGCAAAATACCGGACCGCCCTGGGGGGGTCGAAGAGGTACTGAATGTCGCGAAAGGATGAACCGCGGGGGACGACATCCCGCACCAGCTCCCAGTTCAATTCCCCCGAAAAGGTGCGTTCTCCCGTGGAGACCCGCAGCGAGTGATCGTTGATCCTCGTGACGTGGGTCTGGCTGCCGTGAAGGGTTCCGGCGGCGGAGGCCCCGAGCATGAGCAGGCGTTCCATCCAGAAGGTGGCGCCGAGATCCCATACGAAAATGATGTCCTGCCCGCGGATCGACTGGGACCAGGCCGTGTTGAAGTCGCCGTCGACCAGCACCTCTCCGCGTCCCGAGGCCTCCACTACGCTGCCGCCGCGCTCGATTGTCTGCAGGGAGATGTTGCTGCCGAAAGTGTAGACTTCGATCTCGGCGACGGAGGCGTCTTCGGTCATTTCATCGATGCGCAGGCGGATGTACTGGAGGGAGCGATAGCTCGTCCCGAAAGTGGTGTCCGGAGGAACCGTGGCATCGCGGAGAAAGCGGTTGGCGGTTGCCGAAAGCGTTGCCGGCACGAACTCGACCACGGTCTCTTCGTTGTAGCGGGACGTACCCCCGAGCATTTCGAAACTGAACAGGTCGGCGCCCTGGGAAACGCGCTCGCCATCGCTGGCGAAGAGGCGGAACTGACGCGGAGGCCTGGCCCCTTCCTCATCGGGAAAAACGACACGGATATTCGTTACCGGCACGGCGCGGCCGAGATCGACCTGGATCCACCAGTCTTCGAGATCGTCGCCCTGGCTCGGTTGCCACCAGGTGGTCGCGTCCCCGTCGATCACCCGGTCGGCGGTGCGGGCATTCGAGCCCACCGCCCACACTCCCCCATTCGTCTCGTTGTTTCCAGCCAGGGCGTGGGTGAATTCGGCAGCGTTGAGTGCGGCATTGATGTTTCGGCCGTACCTGGTCAGCGTAAGCCCTTCCGGAACGAATTCCAGGACCCCCTTGGGGAACTTCCATTCCTCCCACTGCGACTGCCTGTTTACCCGGTAGGTATCGCCCCCCGTATCGACAGGGGCGAAACTGGTCAGGAGCAGGAAAGCTGAACACCAGCGTATCGATTTCATGGCCATCTGCCTTGTTTTCAGTACGCCACCGCGATCGGCCTGATGGACTGGAAACGGCCGGCACCGGTCTCGGCTGCAATCTCGCACAGGTAGGCACCGGGGGGAAGAACCTGCCCCGATTCATCCATGCCGTTCCACTGCACCGTGTGGGTGCCCGCGGTCCGGCCGGAGGCCGGGAACCTGCTCACCAATCGTCCTGCCAGGTCGTAAACCAGGATCTCGACGTCCGTTCCGAGGACCCCGAAAAGGGTGTAGTCGATCTGCAGGAGGTCGTTGCGTCCGTCCTGGTTCGGTGTGATCACCCGCGGGCGGATGGCGATGTCTCCCAGGGTGCGGCGCACCGAGTTGTCGTCGGCCACCAGCTGGAGCAGGTCGCTGCCGATCTCCTGGCTGGCATCGCCGGCCTCGATGAACTGCCTGCGGTCGCTCTTGTCGCGGTTGAACACCGCTCCGTTCAGCTGCGCCGAGACGGTGAACAGAGTCACTCCGAAATCGATGCGCAGATCCCGGTCGCTTTCGACGCGCTCGGGAAGGAACAGGGTCAGGCCGTCCTCCTCCTCGAGCACTTCCTCCGGCTCGAGGGCGGCCAGGGGAGTGCCCGCCATCAAGCTGAGGAACCTCGGTTGCGAGGGAGTGGCGATGTGCAGGGCGTCGAATCCGTCGGAACCCGGTTCGACGCCGGCGCTGATGGCGTAGGAAATCACCACCTCCTCACCCACCGGGATCTCCGGCATCGCCGGGAACAGGGCGTCATCGGCGACAGCGAGTTCCCCGACCAGCCTGGAAGCGAGAAGGGGAGAGACCTCGATCGACAGGGAATCGAGCCGCACCATATCCGTCGGGGTTCCCGACTCCAATTCCACCTCGACCGTGAAGTACTGTCCGCTTCGCAGTCCAACCTGGGTTCCGGACTTCTTGATCAGGCCCGACCAGGGCGTCCAGTTGGTGCGGTCTTCGGTCACCGGACCTTGCCAGCCCACCCATTGAGGGTCCTGAGGATTGCCGCGCACCTTGAGCTGGGAAAATTCCTCGCCGGAAATTTCGACGTATTCCGACTGGTCGTTGTAGGTGTGGTACTGCCTCGGATCCGGGGTAGATCCCGTCTTGATCCGAATCGAGAGACTGGCATCGGCGTCAGGCGCCTCCACGAGCACGTCCCCTTCCCGGCGCCACTTGCTCACCCCCATTGTCACGGCGCCCAGAGTGGCGGTCCGTCCGAGGTCCACCACATGGCTCCGGTACCTGGATGCGGCCGAGTAACCGTCGCCGTACAGCTCGAACTCGGCGTAGGCGATCTTGGCGATCGAGAGCACCGAACTTGCGGTCTGGCCCCCCACGGTGCGCGTGTTTTCCGGGAAGGTCCGCCAGCGAAAGAAGCGCAGGTACTGCGGCGGAAAGGTGAACTCGATTGGAGCCACGAGGTTCTGCTCGACCCCGCCCAGCACGAACTCGAGGGGCTTGTATACGAGACTGCATATATGCTCGTCTTCCCCTTCGGTGGCTATGGGGGCCGGGTCGAGGGCGCCTGAGAACTCCCCGTGCTTGGGTATGTAGTTCGCCCATGGCTCTCCGAAACGGTCCGTGGGGCTGTACCCCTCTGCCCAGGGGTTTCCCAGAGGATCGGTTTCCGTCACGGGGGGTTCGACAAGGCGGAACCCCGTTACCGGAACGGGCGCTCCCACGTCGATGGTGTAGAACTCGCTGGCGGTCTTGTTGCACCCGGGACCGAAGTTGAGAAACCAGTTGAACGTCGTGGGATCCCCGTCGACGTATTTTTCGATCGGCATGAAAACCGTTGCCCAGGAAAGATTCTGGTAGCCGCGCCACATGCGGGGGAGGCCGTCCTCCCAGAACGGGTCGAGCGGTTTCTGCCAGCGCGACCAGAACGATCCCTCGGGGGAGGACAATGAAACGGCGTCACCCAACGCCGTCAGTTGGGGCAGCAGGTTGACGCCGGGTCTGAGCTCCCGCGGCTGGATTGCGCCCGGGGTGGAGAAATCGTCGACCATGACGTTGAGGTCCATCCACTCGGACCACGAAACCCCGCCGTTGCCGCCGAAGGTCCAGGCTTCCTGGTCCTGGGCCCGGACTCCTGTAGAGCAGCACAGCATCACGGCTACGCAAAGTCCCTTGCAGGCGATTTTCATCTTCAGGCCTCCCAGGTTGATGATTGGCGGGGCACCTTCAATAAGCCACACCGACCGCCACTGCTTCCGAGAAATCCTCGACGATGCTCTCGACGGCGACCCGGATGATGTAGAGTCCGACCGGTACGACCTTGCCGCTCGAGTCGGTGCCGTCCCAGGACTCTCCGTACACACCCCGCCCGAACCGGGTGTCCACCAGGGTCCGAACCCGCCGCCCCGAAAGGTCGAAAACCTCGATCCGGATCGGTACCTCCTCGAGCACCTGAAGGATCTGAAAATCGATCCCCGCCGCGTCGTTGACGGCGTCACCGTTGGGGGTGAGGACCCTGGGTGCGATTTCGAGTGAGCTCAACACGTCCCGGCGCGTTTCCGCCGAAGTCAGGACCTGCAGTTTGTCGGTATTGACGAGGTCGGTGGCATTCGAGGGCAACACCGGTTGGGTCAACTCCTCGCTCTGGGTATCGAACGCCTCGGCATCGAAGGAGGTAGCCTGAATCAGGACCTGGGCGTCGAACACCACCCGCATGGAGGTTTCGGAGATCACCCGGTTGCCGGGAAACTCCAGAGTCAGCACCTCCTCCGTCGAGGTTACTTTCTCCGGAGTCACCGGGGCCAGCGAGAGATCGTTCTCCCCCATGTGGAATTCCCGGAAAACGGCAGTGGAAGGGGTGAAAATCATCAGGGCGTCGAACCCGATCGCTTCGCCGCTGACGTCGGCATGGATGTCGTAGGCGAAGGTGGCGGTCTCTCCGGCGGGAACCACGGCGAACCGTCCTTCGGGTTGAGGTTCGTCGAGCAGCGAGATCTCTCCGATGAGGGAGTTGGCCAGCGGTGGAGAGGAGATCTCGACCGCCAGGGAATCGAGCCGGATGCCGTCGAGAATCGACTCGCTCTCCATGACGACGCGGAACTGGAAGAACTGCCGCGGACTGGGAAGGGCAATCAGTTGGCCGGATTCGGTGAACGGCTCCGACCACGGACTCCAGTTGATCTGATCGTCCTCGATCCCCCCGCGGTCGTCCGGGGCCAGTGAATTGTAGTCGCTCTCGGACACTTCCGCGGTTTCTCCGAAGAACTTGTTGGTGATCTGGAAATGGATCAGGGGGGAATCGTCCGATCCGGATTTCATCTGCAGAAACGCGGAAGCCGCCGCCCCATCCTCGAAGATGATCTCCTCGTTCAGCAGGCGCAGCCTGGTTGCGTTCCACCCCAGCCTGCCGAAGTTCACCGGCCGCCCGAGATCGATGACGTTGGACAAGTACTCCGCCCTGGGAACGAACCCGGCACCGAACAACTGAATCTCGGCGATCTCGAAGGGGTTGGGCTGGATCACTTCAAGGCGGAGGTGGCGGACGAACTGCAGCGGAAACTCGACCACCGCGACACTGTCGCGAGTCAGGTCCACCCGTTTCAGCAAATTGTAGATTGGCCGCCCGTCTTCGCCCAGCAGCAGGCCGTCGTTGAAATGGACCTCGTAACCGCGAATGAAATCGTCGCTCAAGGGATCGCCGGTCGGACTGAGGCCGGTGAGCCGTGGAAAGAAGGTCATCCGGTTCAGCGGGAAGCGGCTGCCGAGATCGAGATAGAACTGCCTGCCGGTCTGGGATGCCCCGAACACCTTGAACCGGTCTTCGGTCGAGGTCTCCGGGTCGCCGTCGACCATCGGGATGTCGGTGGATTTCAGCGGATAGTTGTTCCAGATGTGCGCCCGGGGGCGCTCGACCGCGAAACCGCCCTGGGGAAATCCATCCTCCCAGGCCAGACTCCCGACGATGTTGTCACCAGGCTGGAACCCGGCTATCTGAATGGCTCTTTCAAATCCGAAATCGATGGCGGTCGAGGACCTGTTCAGATCGGGGGAGCTCCATCCGCCCCCGTCGCCGTTTACCTCCCACCAGGTCACCTCGGCGCCGACCGTGTTGTACACGGCAAAAAACGTCAGGGCAGCACCGGCCGCGCCGGCCTTCCACTGCTTGGTCACTTGCAATTTCCTGTTCGCCCGGCCCGCCCTGCTTCGGGATTCAGAAAACCGTCGGCGAAAGCAAAAAGGGGACAAGGAGTGAATAACAGACCCCCTGTCCCCCCTGTTCCAGATCCCCGCATGGGCAAGGTTTGATGAAGTTTTTCGAAAAAATGACGAGACTGTGGTTGCCGGGCCGGACAGTCTGGCTGGAAACGCTCCGGTCATGCAAGAGGGGGCGGGGAACAGATGTCCCTCGCCCCCTCGAATGGCTCTACCTGTCAAGCACCCCGGGTCTTACTTGGTGTTGCTCTTGATACGACCCCAGGTAACGCTCTCGACAGCCGTGCCCTTGCCGTCCGGGTAACCGTCGAGACTCTCGATGGTCAGGAGGGCCTGGGCGTCGCCGGACTGGTCGCCGTCGCGGTCGCCGAGGTAGTTGCCGGTGAGCAGTCCCCAACCGTCCTGTTCGCCGTTCTCACCGCGGTCCCCGTCGCAGAAACGGACGGTGAGTCCGATAACCTGATCGGGCTCGAAAGTGTGAATGACGCTGTCTTCCGGACCGAAGATGTCGTAGAAATCGAACATCGTCAGCGACATTTCATAGGTGTATTCGAGGTTGGTCGAGAGGTGATCGGCATCGGCAGGCAGAATGGTGCCGCCAAAGTCGATCCACTCGGGATCGCCGCCCCACTCACCTTCCGGGGGAAGGGCGCCGCCGCCGATGTCGACGCCGAACTCGTCGGAGAACAACGGGTGCTGCTGGATGCGGTACCCGTTGTTGATGTCTTCGGCGACTTCGTTGGCAAGGTAGCCCCCGCCCGAGTGATCGCCGTCGATGGACAGCTGGACGACGTCGTCGTTCCACCAGGCGCCCTTGTTCTCGCCCTCGGCAGCGCGAAGAGTATCGTCGAAGACGCGCGCGAAGAACCAGAAGCGGTTGTCCGGCGGGGGGCTCCAGGCGATGAAGTAGCTGCCGCTCCAGTCGGTCGGATTCGGGTTGCCTCCCTGCTCGACGTGCTCACCGAACCAGGATCCGATCTCTTCCGGGGTGACCGCGAAGGTGCGGTCATACCACTCCCAGTCGTCTTCGGTGCCATCCATGGTCATGGCAGTCGGATCCGGCACGGTCGGCATGAACGTCAAGGCGCCGTTGTGCGCGAACGCGTTGGCCGCAAAAAAGAGGCCAAGTGCGAGGATCAGTGGTATTCGCTTCATCTCGTTGTTTCCTCCTTAGGCTTTCTGTCTCGTGACAGGTGTACGAGTGGCGAATTGTCCGCAATAGATTACCAATAAATTAGGCGCGGGTCAACAGCGGCCGGGAAAATCTGCATAACTACCGAAAAAACAACAAAATAGTTCCACCCCAGCTGCGCATGCGGCTCCCCTTCATTTCCGGCAGGCAGGACGGGGTCAGTAAACGAGCGCAACAGGTCTGATCAACTCGAACCGCCCGCTGCCGGTTTCGGCGGCCACTCTGCACAAATAGGTCCCCGGCGACAGCAGCCGGCCGGCCGCTCCGGTACCGTCCCATTCCACCGTGTGCCTTCCCGCTGCCTGCCCCGACTGTTTCACGGAGTGGATCTTCCGCCCGTCCAGGCCGTGGAAGGTTACCTCCACGTCGGTGGAAATCACCCCGAACAGGGTGTAGCGGATCTGCAGACGATCGTTGCGGCCGTCGCCGTTTGCAGTGAGGGTGGCCGAGGAAAAGACGAGATCGGCCAACAGGCTCTTTCCCGCTTCACCCTCGGCAACCACGTGAAGCTTGTCGGCCCCGATTTCCGGGGTAGCGTCGGCGCCGCGTATCAGCTGCCGGCGCGAAGACAGTTCGCGGTTGAAAACCTTGCCCCCGAACTGAGCGGAAACCGCGTAGAGGGTCGTTTCCAGGCCGATTCGGAGTTCCTCGTCCGCAATTACCCTGCGAGGCAGGAACAGCGTCAGACCCTCCGGGTCGACAGCGACGCTGTCGGGCTCGACATCCGCCGGAGGATCTCCCATCTGCAGGCCCCTGAACGAAGGCTCCGCCGGCGTCTGAATGTGGACAGCGTCGAATCCGTCCGTACTCTCACCCCCGAACAGAGCCCGAATTGCGTAGATCAGCTCCACAGGCTCTCCCAACGTCACGACAGGAACCTCCTCGCGCAGGGGATCCCGTGCCAACCCGACCTCGCCGAACAGCTTCGGCACCAGCAGCGGAACCAGTTCGATGCGCAGGGAATCGAGCCGCGCCACATCGGCCGGCAGGGACGAAGTCATCACCACCATCACCTGGAAATAACGGCCGCTCGGAACTTCCAGAGCGGTCCCGGACCGCGCTACGCCCCCCGTCCAGGAGGACCAGTTCTCCTTGTCGAAGCCGACAGGGCCCTGCCAGCCGACGAATTTCGGGTCGTGGGTATCGTGGGCCCGGGGCTTCAGGCCCTGGTATTCTTCTGCGCTGATCTCCGAGTACTCCGACTGATCGTTCCAGGTGAAATAGGTCCGCGGGTCGCCGTCCAGGCCGGTTTTCAACCGCACCGCGACTGTGGCCTCTGCATCTGCATATGGAATCAGCTCTCCGTCCTGTCTCCGCCAGCGGCTTGCTCCCATGAACAGGCGGCCGATGGAGACTGGACGGCCGGCGTCGACGACGCGGGTAACGTAGCGGGCCTCGGCCGCGAACCCCCTTCCGAACAGCTCCATCTCCGCGTACGCCAGTGCCTCGATTGCCATGCGGCCCGAAGCGAGAATCTCCTCGGGGTAGGTAATCCACCGGAAAAAGCGCTGATACTGCAGCGGAAAGGAAACCTCGATCGGCGCCCGGAGGTTCTGTTTCACGCCCCCCAGCACGGTTTCGAGCGGTTGGTACTCCCACCAGTTCGGCCTGTCTCCCTCTCCGAGGATCGCGGTTTCCGTCAGACCTGCGGAGAACTCCCCCGCTTTGGGAACGTACGCCGCCCAGGGCCGGCCGATGCGGTCCACCCCGTCCGGCATGCGAATCACGAAGCGCTCCGCCGGGACCGGGGCGCCGACGTCGATCGTGTACCATTCCTCGTTGACGTGGGTGGCCGGGGACTGCCAGCTGAAGGTCCCGAGATCGCCGTCGATGAAATTTGAAAACGGGGTGTAGTAGCTCCGGGCGCGGTTCCCCGTCCAGCGCCACAGCCTGGGAAGTCCGTCTTCCCACAGGGGGTTGGCCGGCTCCTGATAGCGCTCCCAGGGAACTGTGTGGTACAGCTGCGACAGCAGGTTCTCGCCGGGCACGAGCTCGCGCGGCTGCAGCACCCCGGGCAGGCTGAAATCGTCCGCCATGACGTTCACCTCGACCCAGTCGGCCCAGCGCTCCCCTCCCCGGCCGCCGAAAGTCCAGTGATCGACATACTCCTGGCTCCAGGCGGAACCCTGAGCGAACACGGCGGCGATGGCGATGGAAAATGCAGGAGGTGTTTTCATTCCGCGGTATCTCGCGACCTGATTCAGGCTTAAGTTAAAAAAACCGGTAGTGGTTTTCACCGCCGGACAACAACTCACTGGAAACGCCGTGAAACGAGTAGCCAAACCGGCGGGCAGGTTCAACGTCGTCATCGAAGAGGCTCCCATCCCGCACCCGGGAGCTGATGAAGTACGCGTCAGGGCGGTCCGCAGCCTCATCAGCCGGGGCTCGGAAATCGGGGCCCGCTACACCCGGGAGCACGCCATAGATCCGGAGCGCATGGGGTATTCCCTCGCCGGGGTCGTCGACGAGGTCGGGGCGGACGTCCGGCACCTTCGCGAGGGGGACCGGGTCGTCGCCGTCGCTCCCCACGCCCAGTACGTCATCCGGCCCGCGGGCGCGAGGAGACCCGGTGAGCAGGCGAGGGTCGTGCCGATGCCGGACGACCTCGGATTCGAAGCGGCGGCCTACTTCCCTCTATCCGGGGGCGCCGTGGCCTGGACCGAGATCGAACGGATTCAGCCGTTCGACACGGTGGTCATTCTCGGGCAGGGCCTGGTCGGCAGCCTCATGCTGCAGGTCGGCAAGGCGAACGGAAGGGGGCGTTTCATCGCCGTCGACCCCCTTCCCGAGCGGTGCGCCCTCGCCGGGGAGCTCGGCGCCGACCACGTGATCGACGCGGCCGCCGAGGATCCGGTGCAGGCGGTGCAACGCCTCACCAACGGCGCCGGGGCCGACATCGTCGTCTACGCCGTCGGAGGCCCCGCCGGACCGAAGGCATTCGACCAGGGCCTCGACATGCTCGCCGTCGGCGGCCTGCTGCACCTCATCGGCCTGTACGAGGACCAGCCCCTGCCGCTCTCCTCAGTCAAGATCCAGAGGCGGCGCCTTCTAGGGGGGTACTACGGCCAGATCGTCGACCCCGGCTGCGCCCGCAGGGCGATGGAGCTGCTGGCATCCGGCGCCATCAGGACGGACCGCATGACCAGCCACCGCTTCCCGTACCGCGATGCCGCCGCGGCCTTCGACCTGCTCTACAACAGCCCGGGGGAGGCGATGGGGGTCCTGCTCGACTGGGAGGAGGAGTAAGCTCGACCCGCCCCCCTGCCCCTGCTCCGGCCGACTGCCGGAGCGGCTCCCCTTCATTTCCGGCATGCAGGTGGGTCAGTAAACGAGCGCAACAGGCCTGATGAGCTCGAATCGCCCGCTGCCGGTTTCCGCGGCAACTCTGCACAAATAGGTCCCCGGCAACAGCAGCCGGCCGTCTGAACCGGTACCGTCCCATTCCACCGTGTGCCTTCCCGCCGCCTGCCCCGACTGTTTCACGGAGTGGATCTTCCGCCCATCCAGGCCGTGGAAGGTTACCTCCACGTCGGTGGAAATCACCCCATACAGGGTGTAGCGGATCTGCAGACGATCGTTGCGGCCGTCGCCGTTTGCAGTGAGGGTGGCCGAAGAGAAGGCGAGATCCGCCAGCGGGCTCTTTCCCGCTTCAACCTCTGCAACCACCTGAAGCTTGTCGGCCCCGATTTCCGGGGTAGCGTCGGCGCCGCGGATCAGCTGCCGGCGCGATGACAGTCCGCGATTGAAAACCTCGCCCCTGAACTGAGCGGAAACCGTGTAGAGGGTCGTTCCCAGCCCGATACGCAGGTCCTCGTCCGCCCTTACCCTGCGAGGCAGGAACAGCGTCAGACCCTCCGGGTCGACAGCGACGCTGTCGGGCTCGACATCGGCAGGAGGATCCCCCATTCGAAGGCTCGTGAACAACGGTTCAGCCGGGGTTGTTATGTGGACGGCGTCGAATCCCTCTGCGCTCTCCCCCCTGAATCGAGCGCGAATTGCGAAGATCAGCTCCTCAGGCTCTCCCAACCGCACGGTCGGCACTTCCCGGCGCAGGGGATCCCCCGCCAGTCCGACCTCGCCGACCAGCTCGGGTACCAGCAGGGGAACCAGTTCGATCCGCAGGGAATCCAGCCGCGCCACATCGGTCGGAAGGGACGAGGTCATCACCACCATCACCTGGAAGTAACGGCCGCTCGGAACCTCCAGGGCGGTCCCGGACTGCGCCACGCCCCCGGTCCAGGAGGACCAGTTCTCCTTGTCGAAGCCGACAGGGCCCTGCCAGCCGACGAATTTCGGGTCGTGGGTCTCGTGGGCCCGGGGCTTCAGGCCCTGGTATTCCTCCAGGCTGATCTCGGTGAACTCCGACTGATCGTTCCAGGTGAAATAGGTCCGCGGGTCGTCGTCCAGGCCGGTTTTCAACCGCACAGCGACTCCGGCATCGGCGTCGGCATACGGGATCAGCTCCCCGTCCTGCCTCCGCCAGCGGCTGACTCCCATGAACAGCCGGCCGATCGAGACCGGACGGGCGGCGTCGACGGCGCGGGTGACATAGCGGGCCTCGGCCGCGAAACCCCTTCCGTACAGCTCCATCTCCGCGTACGCCAGGGCCTCGATAACCTTGCGGCCCGAAGCCAGGATCTCCTCGGGGTAGGTAATCCACCTGAAAAAGCGCAGGTACTGCAGAGGGAACGGGATTTCTATCGGTGCCTCAAGGTTCTGCTTCACCCCTCCCAGCACGGTCTCCAGCGGTTGGTACTCCCACCAGTTCGGCCTGTCTCCCTCTCCGAGGATTGCGGTTTCAGTGAGGCTTGCCGAGAGTTCCCCCGCCTTGGGAACGTACGCCGCCCAGGGCCGGCCGATGCGATCCACCCCGTCCGGCATGCGGATTGCGAAGCGCTCGGCCGGGACCGGGGCCCCTACGTCGATCGTGTACCATTCCTCGTCGACGTGGGCCGGGGACTGCCAGCTGAAGGTCTCGAGGTCCCCGTCGATGAAATTGGAGAACGGGGTGTTGTAGCTCCCGGCGCGGTTCCCCGTCCAGCGCCACAGCCTGGGAAGGCCGTCTTCCCACAGGGGGTTGGCCGGCTCCTGGTACCGTTCCCAGGGCACTGTGTGGTACAGCTTCGGAAGAAGGTTCTCGCCGGGTTTGAGCTCGCGGGGCTGCAGCACCCCCGGAATGCTGAAATCGTCGGCCACGACGTTCACCTCGACCCAGTCCGCCCAGCGCTCCCCTCCCCGGCCGCCGAAAGTCCAGTGGTCAACCTGGTCCTGGCTTCCGGCCGGCCCCTGAACCGACATGGCGGCAATGCCGAAAAGTAGTGCAGGAACAGGCTTCATCCGCGGGCTCTCTCGGCCTAAGTTTAAAAAATGGGGGTGGTTTTCGAAGCGGGAAACAACACAGGAAGCAGCGTGACATGAAACGAGTAGCCAAACCAGCGGGCCGGTTCAACGTCGTCATCGAAGAGGCTCCCTTCCCTGAGCCGCAAGCGGATGAGATCCGCGTCCGGGCGGTCCGCAGCCTCCTCAGCCGCGGCTCCGAAATCGGCGCCCGCTACACCCGCGAGCACGCCATAGATCCGGAGCGCATGGGGTATTCCCTCGCCGGAGTCGTCGACGCGGTCGGGGCGGACGTCGTCGTCTACGCCGTCGGAGGCCCCGCGGGACCGAAGGCATTCGACCAGGGCCTCGACATGCTCGCCGTCGGCGGCCTGCTGCACCTCATCGGCCTCTACGAGGACCAGCCCCTGCCGCTCTCCTCCGGCAAGATCCAGAGGCGGCGCCTTCTCGGCGCGTACTACCGCCAGATCGTCAACCCCGGCTGCGCCCGCAGGGCGATGGAGCTGCTCGCATCCGGCCGCTCCGGCCGACCGGCAGGAGCGGCTCCCTGCCGAATTCCCGTTGACCCGACCTACTCTGCTGGCTAAATCACCTGCCGCAATCTGCCTTATGTTTGATGTCTTGCGTTTTTCAATGCGCGTCGGCCTTTCCCGGCGCACCCGTTCCATTCCAACCGCCCTCAGAGAAGAGATATGAGCGAAAACGAACAGCACCAGCCCGTGGCCGAGTGGATCTCCTACCGGGAGGAGATCCGCGTCCTGGACTGCACGATCCGGGACGGGGGCCTGATGAACGACAGCAAGTTCGATGACGAGGTCGTCCGCGGCGTGTACAGCGCCTGCGTCGAGGGGGGAGTCGACTACATGGAGGTCGGCTACATCAACTCCCGGGAACAGTTTCCGCCGGGGGAGTTCGGACCCTGGCGCCACAGCCGCGAAGAGGACATCCGCCGCATCGTCGGCGACAACGACACCGACCTCAAGCTGTGCGCCATGGCCGACGCGGAGAAGAGCGATTACAGGGAGGACATCCTCCCCTGCGACCAGAGCGTCCTCGACATGATCCGCATCGCCACCTACATCCACCAGATACCGCTGGCGCTCGACATGATCGACGACGCCCACGGCAAGGGATACGAGACCACCCTGAACCTGATGGCGGCCTCGACGGTCCAGGAAAACGAAATGGACGAGGCGCTTGCCCTGTTGATGGAATCACCTGTCGGCAGTGTCTACGTCGTCGACAGCTTCGGGTCGATGTACGGGGAACAGATCGAATTCCTGATGGACAAGTTCCTCGGCTTCACCCGGGGCTCGGGCAAGGAGATCGGCATCCACTGCCACAACAACCAGCAGCTCGCCTTCGCCAACACCGTGCAGGCGATCGTCAAGGGGGCCAACATGCTCGACGCCAGCGTCGCCGGCCTCGGGCGCGGCGCCGGCAACTGCCAGATCGAGCTGCTGCTCGGCTTTCTGCACAACCCCAAGTACCGCCTCCGCCCCATCCTCAAGTGCATCCAGGAACACATCGAGCCGCTGCGCTCGGAGCTGCTGTGGGGATACGACTACCCCTACATGCTGACCGGTCTGCTCAACCAGCACCCGCGGTCCGGCATGGCCTTCAACCAGTCGGAGGACAGGGGGGACATCATCAAGTTCTACGACCAGATCACCGCGGAGGAGTGATCGGGCCAGGGGCCGCCATCTCCGCGGCGGGTCTTTGGAGCTCGGCCGCCCCCGCGGCCCTTTCAACACCGCACCCTGCAATCCACCCTCCTCCCGAGGCCGCGGAGCACCGGTTCATGAGCAGCCGCAACAACTACATAGACGCCGCGCTCTACGATTACATCCTCGCCAACTCCCTGCGGGACACCCCCCTGCTCGCCCGCCTCCGCGAGGAGACCGGGGCGATGCCGGGCGGCGGGATGCAGATCTCGCCCGACCAGGGGCAGTTCATGGCCCTGCTCGTCAAGCTGACCGGGGCCGCGCGAATCCTGGAAGTCGGTTCCTTCACCGGGTACAGCGCCCTGGTCATGGCGCAGGCCCTTCCCGAATCCGGCAGCATCACCGCCTGCGACCTCAGCGAGGAATTCACGGCGACGGCGCGCCGCTACTGGGAGGAAGCCGGGGTCGCCGGCAGGATCGACCTGCGCCTCGGCCCGGCGGCCGGCACCCTTTCCGCCCTGCTCGCGGAAGGCGCCGCCGGCACCTACGATCTCGCCTTCATCGATGCCGACAAGGTCAACTACGGTTCGTATTACGAGAGCTGCCTCGAGCTGCTGCGCCCGGGAGGACTGATCCTGATCGACAACGTGCTCTGGAACGGGCGCCCGGCGCGCCCGGAGGAGGTGGACGAGGACACTGTCGCGATCCGCGAGCTCAACGCCGCCCTCCACCGGGACGAGCGGATCGACGTGTCGCTGCTGTCGATCGGGGACGGCCTGACGCTGGCGCGCAAACGGTAGCGGGCGCGAGCGCCTTCAGGCGCCGATCCACTGCTCCCGTCCCGGTCCGTTGCCTTCACTCTCCCTGATCAATCCGTATCACCCGCCAAGGCGCCGCGCGAGCCGGGCGGCCCTCCTTGGCACGCTCGCGTAACGGCCCGGGGACTAGCTGCGGAACGAGGGGTCCTTCTCTTCGACCAGGCGGACCAGGGCGTCGAACTCCAACTGGCCGGTGTCGGCGGCGCAGCGCGCGAACTCCCGCATCTGCCGCGCCGAGCGCTCGACGGCTTCCTGCGGCGGGTACTGCAGCCGGCCGCAGGCCATGGCGTCGAGCTGGACCCGGCAGGCGCTTTCGAGGCGATACAGATAGAGGAAGGCTTCGGCAATCGTGCGGCCGACCGACAGCAGGCCGTGGTTGCGCAGGATCAGGGCGTCGGCGCTGCCGAGGTCGGCGGCCAGCTTCTCCCGCTCCTCGAGCAGGAGCGTGGAGCCCTCGAAATCGTGGTAGGCGAGGTTCCCGTGAAAGCTCATTCCGTTCATGCTGACCGGCAGCAGCCCGCATTCGAGAGCGGCGATGGCCATTCCTGCGCGGGTGTGGGTGTGCATGACGCAGTGCGCGTCCCCCCGGTGCTCGTGGATGGCGCTGTGGATGACGAAGCCGGCCGGATTGAAGGAGTACTCGGAAGGCTCGACGAGGTTGCCGTCGAGATCGATCTTCACCAGGCTGGAGGCGGTGATCTCGTCGTAGCGCAGGCCGTACGGGTTGATGAGGAAGTGGTGCTCCGGACCCGGCACCCGCATGGAGATGTGGCCGTAGATCAGCTCGCACCAGCCGAGGTGGTCGAAAATCCGGTACGCGGCGGCGAGCTGGACGCGCAGGTCCCGCTCGGCGGCGCAGGCTTCGTCGGTCTCGAAGGTCGCCGGCAGCGTCGTGGTCATGGTCGTCTCTCTTGTTCCGGGGTCCGCGGCCGGACGCCCCTACCGGGCGCGGCCGATGGGTGATTCCCTGAGTATATCCCTTCCGCGGCGATCCCGCCAAGTCACCCGAGGGAGGTCTTGCAATGGTAACCGACAACCGCAGCGCCGGCCCCTGGAGGCCGGTCGATCGCGAGGGCTGCGATCCGCTTCCGATCACCGGCCTCAAGGTCCACATGCTCGACGATCCGCACTCCGGCACCCGCGACGGTCTGCTCCGGGTCATCACCGGGGAGGGCATCGAGGGCTGGTGCAACGAGATCGACGCGGAGACGGCGCGGGTCATCACCACCCGTTTCCCCGAGCACCTGGTCGGCCGCGACGCCCTGGGGCGGGAGCGCCTTTGGCACGACCTGCTGATGCTCGAGCGCCTGACCTGGCCTCCGAAGAAGCTGCGCGGATCCATCGACACCGCCCTCTGGGACATCGCCGGCAAGCGCCACGGCCTCCCGGTCTGGCGCCTGCTCGGAGCCTGCCGCGACAAGGTGCCGGCGTACCGGACCCAGTCCGGCACCATGGGGCCGGAGGGGCTGAGAAAGGATCACTTCCTCGATTTCGCGCTGCAGGTGAAGGAGGAGGGCTACCTCGGAAGCAAGGACCACTGCTACGCCGGCCCGAAGTTCATGATCGAGCTCGCCGGAGAGCTGCGGGACGCCGTGGGGCCCGACTTTCACCTGATGCACGACGCCGTCGGCTACTACGACGTCAAGGAGGCGATCCGGGTCGGAAGGGCCCTGGAGGAGCGGGAATTCACCTGGTTCGAGGAGCCGCTCCGAGACCAGGACTTCTCCGGGTACAAACGGGTGCGCGACGCCCTGGAAATACCCGTCGTCGCCGGCGAGTACTTCCCCCACCAGCTGCACAGCTACGCGCAGATGCTGTCCATGGGCGCCGTCGACGCCCTCAAGCCGCTGCTCGAAATGGGCGGAATCACCGAAATGCTCAAGCTCGCCCAGCTCACCTACGCATTCGGAGCCACCCTGCACATGTCCGCGCACAGCCACATGTGGGGATTCTCCTCGCTCAACGTCAACGGCGCCATCGAGAACGGGTCCCTGCTCGAGGTGCACCCCCCCTTCGAGACCCACGCCAACCCGGCGATCAGGAACCCCCTGCGGATGTCGGGGGGGTACGTCGAGATGCCGGAGGCCCCCGGCCTCGGGGTCGACCTCGACTGGGACGCGATCGAGGACATGACCGTCGAGGTGATCGAGTGAGGGTTCCGGATCTCCTCGGAAAGGAACCGCAGCCCGGGGCGACAAACTCCGTCGCCGCCTGAAGCAGTCGCATCGGACACACGTGCCGGGCAGAAACAACGCCTGGAGACCGGAACAACGCCCCTGGCATTTTGCCCGATTTCAGACCTGAATTAATCGAATCAATCCCCGATGAGAGCCAGAAGAGGAGAGCCATGACCACCCTGCCGCTGTGCGACCCCCACTTCCACTTGTGGGACCTCGACGCCCGCCCCAACCCCAACCTCGGTCCCGAGGCGGAGGAGCTGCTGCGGTCGTACCGGGCCGCCGACTACGACGCCGACGCCGCCACCCTGCCGCCGCGGCTGAACCTGGTTTCCCGGGTCCACGTCGAAACCGTGGTCGGCCAGATGGAAGGGGGACCGGTGGTCGACACGGTCTCCGAAACCGAGTGGGTGTCCGCCCAGGTCGAGCCGACCCAGGCGGAGCGGCCCTCGTACCTGGTCGCCTACCTCAATCTCGCCGGTGACCCCGCGGCGGCACAGCGCACCCTCGAGCGGCACATCGAGGCCTCTTCCTCGCGGCTGCGCGGGATCCGCATGATCCTCAACCACCACCCGGAAAACCCGGACCTCACCTGGCCGCAGGTCGCCGGCGGGGAGCTGATGCACTCCCCGCAGTTCCGCGAAGGCCTGGGGCTTCTCTCAGACCGCAACCTCGCCTTCGATCTCTCCTGCAATCCCCACCAGATCCCCGGCGCCGTCCGGGTCTTCGCGGACTTCCCCGGCCTGCGGGTCGTCGCCAACCACCTAGGGTTCCTCCACGACGGAGAGGACGACGCCCACGAGGAGCTGTGGCGCGACGGCATCCAGGGCCTGGCGACGCTGCCCAATATCGACATCAAGCTGTCGATGCTCTGGTTCGCCCGCGCCGGGTTTCACAGCGACCCGGAAAAGCAGGCCAAGGTGCGGGACCTCGTCCGCGAGGTGATCGACGTCTTCGGACCGGAGCGCTGCATGTTCGCCAGCAACTACCCGGTCGACAAGATCCGCGGGATCTCGTTGGCGGCGCTCTACGGGCTGTTCCTCGATTGGACGGAGGACCTGGCCGAGGACGAGCTCAGGGCCCTGTTCCACGACACCGCGGCGCGCGCCTACAACCTCGATTGACCTGACCGCCCCTGCAGCTACAGACCCTCGAGCTCGATCTCTTCCTTGCGGTGGCAGGCGGCGACGTGCGGCACCCCGCGCTCGCTGCCGGTCTCTTCGAGCGCCGGCTCCAGGCGCCCGCACAGGTCGGCGCGGTACCGGCAGCGGGGCGCGAAGGCGCAGCCACCCTCCATCTCATCCGCAGCCCCCGGTTCCCCCGCGGCATCGGCCTCCTCCTCCCCGGCGACCATCCAGGGAGCGTGCGGGTCCGGGGGCGGCGCCGCGTGCAGCAGCGTCGCGGTGTAGGGATGCCGTGGTCTGGTGAACAGCGCCTCGGTCTCCCCCTGTTCCACCAGGCGGCCCCGGTACATCACGGCGACGCGGTCGCACAGGTAGCGGACCACGCTGAGGTCGTGGGCGATGAACAGCAGGGTGAGCTTCAGGTCCCGCTGCAGCTGCCGCAGCAGGTTGAGTATCTGCGCCTGCACGCTGACGTCGAGGGCGGAGACCGGCTCGTCGGCGACGATCAGAGACGGGCTCACCGCCAGGGCGCGGGCGATGCCGATGCGCTGCCGCTGGCCGCCGCTGAAGGCGTGGGGATAGCGGCGGATGTAGCGCGGGTCGAGCCCCACCCGCTCCATCAGCTCGGCGACGCGGCGCTCGCAGCGGCCGCGGTCCCAGCCGCGCGCCCTGAGCGGCTCGGCGATCAGGTCCATCACCGGCATGCGGGGGTTCAGGGAGGAGTACGGGTCCTGGAAGATCATCTGGATGTCGCGGCGCGCCTCCTTGATCTGCCGCCCCTCGAGCCGGGCGAGGTCCACCACCTCTCCCTCGCGGCGCCGGAAGAGGATACTGCCCGCGGTCGGGTCGAGGGCGCGCAGGATCAGGCGCCCGGTAGTTGTCTTGCCGCAGCCGCTCTCCCCGACCAGCCCCAGGGTGTGCCCGGCGTCGAGGCGGAAGCTGACCCCGTCGACAGCGCGCACCGTTCCCGCCACACGGCGCAGCAGCCCCCGCCGCACCGGGAAATGCTTGCTGAGGCCCTCGACCTGCAGAATGGTCCCCTCCGACAGCTCAGCCACCGGCTCCTCCTCCGGTCTCCCCGGACAGCCTGAAACAGCTGGCGAAATGGCCGGGCCGCACCGCGTCGCGCCCCGGCATTTCCCGCTCGCAGATCTCCCCCACCTTCTCCCGGCAGCGGGGATGGAAGGGGCATCCCGGCGGCAGCGCATGGGCGCTGGGGACGCTGCCCTCGATCGGCTCGAGCTTCTCGGTCCTGGCGGCGAGGTTCGGTATCGAGCGCAGCAGGGCGGCGGTGTACGGGTGGGCCGGCGAATCGAAGATCCTCTCGACCGGCCCCTCCTCGACGACGCGGCCGAGGTACATCACGTACACGTAGCTCACCGTGTGCGCGACCACCCCGAGGTCGTGGGTGATCAGCATCAGCGCCAGGTCGAGCTCCCGCTGCATGCGCTCGATCAGCTTGAGCACTCGGGCCTGCACGGTGACGTCGAGAGCGGTGGTCGGCTCGTCGGCGATCAGCAGGCGCGGGCTGCTCGCCAGCGCCATGGCGATCATGGCGCGCTGCCGCATCCCCCCCGAAAGCTGGAACGGGTAGTCGCGGGCGCGCTCCGCGGGCTGCGGAATACCCACCCGGTCGAGCAGCTCGACCACGCGTTCCTCCCTCTGCTCCGCGTCGAGGGCGCCGTCGTGCAGGCGGATCATCTCGGCGATCTGGTTGCCCACCGTGTGCACGGGCGAGAAGGCCGTCATCGGCTCCTGGAAGATCATCGATATGCCGCCGCCGCGGATGTCGCGCATCTGCCTGCCGCCCGGGTCGAGCCGCGCCAGGTCGACGGCCGGTTCTCCCTTCCCGGGGCGGAACAGCATCTCTCCCCCGGTGATCTCGGAGGACCGCGGCAGAATGCGCAGCAGGGCGTTGGCCGCCATGGTCTTGCCGCAGCCGCTCTCCCCGACGATGGCGACCGACTGCCCCTCCTCGACGCGGAAGCTCACGCCGTTGAGGGGACGCACCACCCCGGTGTCCCGCTCGATGCGGACCTCGAGGCCGCGCACCTCGAGCAGCGGCTCCCGGGAAGCCGTGCGGCCGGGGCCGGCGGCCATGCCGGAAGAACGGTCGGAATCCATCGCCTCAGCTGTAGGGGTCGGCGGCATCCCGCATGCCGTCCCCGACGAGGTTGAAAGCGAGCACGGCGACGACGATGAACAGCCCCGGCAGCAGCAGCCACGGCGCCATCGCCACGGCCTGGAAGTTCTGCGCCGTCTGCAGCAGCACCCCCCAGCTCACCACCGGGGAGCGCAGCCCTATCCCGAGAAAGCTCAGCGCCGTCTCCCCGAGGATCATCCCCGGCACCGCCAGGGTCGCCGAGGTGATGACGTGGCTGAGGAACGAGGGCAGCAGGTGCCGGAAGATGATGCCGAGCTCACCGGTCCCCGACAGGCGGGCGGCGACGACGAAATCCTCGTCCCGCAGCGACAGGAAGCGGCCGCGCACCACCCGGGCCAGACCGGTCCAGCCCATCAGCGAGAGGATGAGGGTGATGCCGAAGTAGGTGCCCAGCGGCGGCCAGTGCGCCGGCAGCGCCGCGCTCAGGGCCATCCACAGCGGCAGCTGCGGAATGCTCATCAGGATCTCGATGCAGCGCTGCACGAGGATGTCGGGCCAGCCCCCGAAGTACCCGGCGAGGCCGCCGAGGAGGATGCCGATGAAGAAGGTCAGCGCCACCCCGACGAGCCCGATGGTCAGGGAGATGCGGGCCCCGTAGAGGATGCGGCTGAACAGGTCGCGTCCGAGGTCGTCGGTGCCGAACAGGAACAGCGGCGCCCCGTCGGCGGCGGCGAACAGGTGCAGGTCGGCGCGGAACAGCCCCCACATCTCGTACTCCGGCCCCGATGCGAACAGGCGCAGCGGGTAGACGACCCCGGTATCGGGCACGTAGCTGCGCTGCCAGTCGTCCACCGCTTCGCTCCTGAGGCCGTAGACGAACGGCCGCAGGTGGAAGGATCCGTCCGCATCGAAGAAGCGGATCTTCTGCGGCGGGCACTGCACGTAGCCGGCGTGGCGCCGGTCCGGGGGCAGCGGCGCCAGGAACTCGCAGAAGGCCGCGGCGAAGTACAGGGCCAGCAGGACGGCGCTTCCGGCCAGGGCCAGCCGGTGGCGGCGGAAGCGCAGCCACATCAGCCTCCACTGCGAGGCGAAGGAGAGATCCTGCTCCGCTCCGGCGGAAGCCCCGGGGGATGGAGCGGCAGTGGTCGCCGGATCGCTCATTCGTAGCGGATCCTCGGGTCGACGGCGGCCAGCAGGATGTCGGAGATCAGGGTGCCGATCACGGTCAGGGTGCTGAGCATCATCAGGAAGCTGCCGGCGAGGTACATGTCCTGGTTCTTGAGCGACTCGAGGAGCAGCGGTCCGGTGGTCGGCAGGCTGAGGACGACGCTGGTGATCGCCGCCCCGGACAGCAGGTGCGGCAGCATCCAGCCGACCGTGCTGATGAAGGGGTTGACGGCGATGCGCATCGGGTACTTCACCACCAGCCGCCCGGGGCTCAGCCCCTTGGCAAGGGCGGTGGTCACGTAGGGCTTGCCCAGCTCGTCGAGGAGGTTGGCGCGCATGACGCGCATCAGGCCCGCCATGCCCGCGGTGCCGAGAACGACCGCCGGGATCCACAGGTGCGACAGCAGGTCGGCGAGCTTGGCCCCGCTCCAGGGAGCCGAGGCGTACTCCGGTGAGAACAGCCCGCCGATGGCGATCCCGAACCAGTCGTAGCCGATGTACATCAGCACCAGGGCGAGCAGGAAGTTCGGGGTCGCCAGCCCGAGGAAGGCGAGCACCGTGGCGGCGTAGTCGAAGGCGGAGTACTGGCGCAGCGCCGACAGCACCCCGACGGGAAAGGCGACCAGCCAGGTGAACAGGGTCGCCGAGAGGGTCAGCACCAGGGTGTAGCCGAGCCGTTCCCAGACCAGGGTGCCCACCGACTGCCCGTACATGACCGAGTACCCCATGTCGCCGCGGACGAAGCCGGTGATCCAGCGCCAGTACTGGACCGGCAGCGGATCGTTGAGGTGGTAGCGCTCGCGCAGGGCGGCGACCGCCTCTTCGGAGACGTCCTGACCCTGCTGCTGCAGCTCGGACAGCCGCGAGGTGATGATGTCGCCCGGGGGCAGCTGGATGATGACGAACACCAGCACCGAGATCACCAGCAGCGTCGGGATCATCAGCAGCAGGCGCCTGATGATGTAGCCGGTCACAGCGTCAACCCTCCGGGTCGAGGTACCAGGTCTCGGGGTAGTAGGGCCAGGACCAGCGCGAGTCCCAGCCCCAGTAACCCTTGTCCGGCACGTTCTTGAGGTCGTCGTGGACGATCACCGGGTGGGGCGCGAGCCCCGCGACCCCGATCCCCCAGACGTTCTCCGCCTGGCTGGCGAGGATCCTGCGGGCCATCTCGCGGCGCTCCTCCTCGTCGGATGTCCTTCTCAGCCGCTCCCACCAGGTCAGAAGCTGCTTTCCTTCCGGGGAGGGTTCCCATCCGAGCTGGCCGCGCGACAGGTACCACCGCGACCACTTCGACCACACCCCCTGCTCCTGGCCGATGTGCATCGGCACGAACCAGAACGGCTCGATGGGGAACAGGATGTCCGCCTGGCGGTCGGCGTGCCACAAGGTCATGTCCATGAGCCCGGCCGTTGCCCGGATCGACAGCAGGGCGCCGCTGATCTGCTTGCTGCCGACGCGGATGCCGGCCTCGCGCCAGTGGGCGACCGCCAGCTCGACGGTGTTCTGCTTGGGGGTCTCGCCGAGGCTGTACTCGAGAGTGATGTGCAGCGGCTCGCCGTCCGGCCCCTCGCGGTAGCCGTCCCCGTCGCGGTCGCGCACCCCGGTCTCGTCGAACAGGGCCCCCGCCCTCTCCGGGTCGTGGGACGCCCAGGCCTCGGCGAAGGCGGGCTCGAAGTACTCGCTCGAGGGGACGACGGTCAGCTGCCGCGGCACCGCCTGCCCGAAATAGAGGATGTCGTTGATCTCGCCGCGGTCGATGGCCAGCGACATGGCGCGGCGGAAGCGCGCGTCGGCGAAGATCCGGCGCAGGCGTTCCTCCGGGTGGGTGACGTTGAGCTGGAAGACGACGTCGGAACCGTAGCAGCGCGGCCAGATGTAGGTCGTGTACCCGTTCTCCTCCTCGTAGCGCTTGAACAGCGGGATGTCGGCCGTCATCAGCTGGCGCCCGGCCACCGTCACCTGTCCGGTCGATGCCTTGGCCGCCATGATCTCCTTGCTGTCGACCTTCTGCACCTCGAGGAAGTCGATGTAGGGAAGCTGGTTGCCCTCGGGATCGACCTTGAAGTAGTAGGGGTTGCGCCGGTAGCGGGAGCGGGTCGAGGTCTTGCTGACGACGGCGAAGGCCGAGAAGACGGGGCGGTGGAAGACCTTGAGGTCGTGGATGTTGTTGACCACCTCGAAGTACTTGCGCCAGTCCTGCAGCCCCTGCTCCACCGCCTCGCGCTCGAGCTGCGCCGTGTCGGTGAAGGCCGGGTGATAGCGCTTCAGGAAGTGCGCCGGCGCCAGCAGGCGTTCGCCGCTGTGGGCCATGTACTTGAGCAGCAGGGGCCGCGGCGTCGGGAAGTGGTAGCTGAACCTGTGGGGGCCGTGGACCTCGATCCTCGCCCCCTTGAACCTGGGCATCACCACGGGAGTCAGGTCGGTGTTCAGCTCTATGTGCTCGAGGTCGAAGGCGAAGTCGGCGGCGGTCAGCGGATGCCCGTCCGACCACCTGACCCCCTTGCGCAGGGTGATGGTCACGGTGCGCCCGCCGTCGCTGAACCCGGCGCTCGCGGCGAAGTTCGGAAGGTTGCGGCGCAGCTGCGGCCCGACCCGGTACGGCCCCTCGGTCGGGTTGAGGATCCAGGTGCCCGGGTCGAAAATCGAGGCCGTTCCCCCGTAGCGGCCGATGCCGCCGTACGGCTCGGCGACTATCGGATCCTCGGGGAGCCGCTCCTCGACCGGGGGCAGCTCTCCGGAGGCCACTTCGGCGTCGAGCAGCGGGGACTGCCGGAAACTTTCGATACCGATCTCCGATGCCGTCCGCGGCGGCTCGAACCAGCTCCGCGGCCAGGCATCCCCGGAGATTCCCCCGGCCGCGGCTGCGCCAGGGGCCTTCGTCCCTCCGGCCGGTTGCATCAGACCGAGGGTAATCGCCATTCCGGCGAATGCTATGCAGAACCCGGGAAATACCATCGGACCAGTTTTCAGTGTGCGGGAGGTTTTCGGGGCAGATCGTCAGGTGCGTCAAGAAAGGAAGGGCTGGCGGAGCAGAGTGCAAAAAAAACCGATTTCGACTTCGGGACAGCCTCCCCCCAGCGGCCCTCAACTCCCGCGGCAGGACTCCCGGGTCGGCTCGTCGGTGACAGTGGATTTTCGAGGCGGGAAATCGTTTGCCTGGAGTGCGGAACCCGGATGTAGTTTCCAACTGACCGCTCAAACACTGAATGAGGAGGTTTCCCGTGAGTGAGGCACTGAAGGACCAGGTCGCCGTCGTCGTCGGCGCCAGCAGCGGCATGGGGAAGCAGACCGCCCTTTCCCTGGCGGGGGCCGGGGCGAGGGTGGTGGTGGCGGCGCGCAGCGGCGACCAACTTCGGGAACTGGCCACGGAAATCGGGGCGGGGGCCCTGGCGTTCCGGGCCGACGTCGAGGACCCGGACTCGCTCGAGCGCCTGGCCGCCGCCTCGGTGGAGCGCTTCGGCCGCATCGACCTCCTCGTCTACGCGGCCGGAACCAACATTCCCGAACGCGGCCTCGAGGTGCTCACCCCCGAGACCTGGGACATGATGGTGGCGACGAACCTCAGCGGTGCCTTCCACTGCACCCGGGCGGTGCTGCCGGTCATGCGCTCGCAGGGGGCCGGACTGATCCTCTACGTCGGCAGCGCCTGCGTGCAGATCCCCGATCTGTCCGGAGTCTCGTACCAAGCGGCGAAGCACGGACTCGTCGGCCTGGCGCACGGCACCTTCCAGGAGGAGCGGGAGAACGGCATCCGCACCACCGTCATCTTCCCCGGCCTGACCGACACGCCGCTGGTCGACAAGCGGCCGGCGCCGACCCCGCCCGAGGTGCTGGCCAGGGCCCTGCAGCCCGAAGACGTCGCCGAGGCCTGCCTGTTCGTCGCCTCGCTGCCGCCGCGGGCCAGGGTTCCCGAGCTCATGCTGATGCCCGCAGGGCTGTGACACGAAAGGAATCGAAAGGAATCCCATGGCCGTCGTGATGTTCACCAAGAGCGTCAAGGACCACAACGTTCCGCAGTTGATCGACCTCGCCCACGAGCTCGGCCTCGAGGGGTACGACCTCTGCGTGCGCCCGGAGTACCCGATCAACCCGGACAACGCCGCCGCCGTGCTTGTCGGCGCGGTGCGCGCCCTGGGCGGGGCCGGGCTCGCCGTGCCGATGGTCACCGGCAACTTCGACCTGCTGCTGCCCGATGACGAAACCGCCGAGCCGATCCTCGGGGCGATGGACGCCGCCAACGTCCGCCTGCTGAAACTCGGCTACTTCAAGTTCGATCCGCTGTCGCAGGATTACTGGAGCGAGGTCGACCGCATCAGAACCGCCTTCGACGGCTGGAGCCGGCTGGCGGAGAAGCACCGGGTCAAGGTCTGCCACCACACCCACTCGCACGGCTGCATGGGCCTCAACGCCGGCATGATGGCCCATCTCGTGCGCGGCTTCGACCCGCGGCACATAGGGGTTTACCTCGACCCCTGCCACCTCGTGGTCGAAGGGGAGGAGTTCCCGACGGCGACCGCCATCGTCGGGGAGCACCTGTCGATCCTCGGTCTGAAGGACGCCCTGCTGGAGCGGGGAGAACGGAACGGCCACGGCAGCGTGCAGGTGCGCTGGGTGGAGGCTGGGGGCGGCATGGTCGACTGGACGGGGGTCTTCGCGGAGCTGGACCGCCTCGGGTTCGACGGCCCGATGTCCATCCACTGCGAGTTCGAGATCCCGGGGGACGGGTTCAGGGCGGCCCTCGAACGGGAGGTGGCGTTCTTCCGTGCCCGCGCAGCCTGGGCTTAGAGGCTGCGCGGCCTGCCGGCCAACCGCCTGGTCAAGGTCCGTCAGGGAGAGGAGGCGACGCTGGTCGCCTTCGACTGATCCGGCGCAGGGTGTCCGTCCGCCTTCAGTTTGCGGAACAGCTCGAGATGCCGGGCACCCTCCTCCGCCTTCCCCTGCGCGATCAGCAGCCGCCCCAGCCGGTAGTGGGCGGAGTCGTTTCCCGGGGACAGCTTCAGCGCCTGGGCGTACAGCCTGGCGGCGCGCTGGACGTCCCCCCGCTTTTCCGAGATCAGTCCGAGGCGGTAGTACGAGGATCCGAAGTCGGGAACGACCTCGATCGCCTGGCTGTAGTAGCGCTCCGCCTCGTCGAGGAGGTTGCGGCGCTCGCTGATCACCCCGAGGTCGAAGTACGGCTTGGCCCTGCGAAGACCGAGCTCTATCGCCCGTTTGTAGGCCCTTTCCGCGCGGTCGCCGTCCGCCTGCAGCATGTGGACTTTCCCCAGGTACATGTGGAAAAAGCCGTTGTCCGGCTCGAGGGAAATGGCCATGCGGATCGACTCCAGCGCCTCGCCGAGCTCCAGCCGCAGGGCGTGGCTGAGGCCGAGCTTGGCGTGGGCCCTCGCAAACCCCGGCTCCAGCTCGACGGCGCGCCGGTACTCCCCGGCCGCCTCGAGGTACCTGCCGGCGCGGAGGTGGGCCTGCCCGCGCTCGTAATGGCTGGCGGCCGACTCGGAAGGCCCGCACCGGAGCAGCGATGCGGCGAGAACAAGCGGCGCCGCAGCCAGGAGCGCCTTCACGCCCCCCGCTCCCCTCGCGGGTCCGGGCAAGGTCCCTCAGTCTGCCCCCGCCATTCCGGGACAGGACTCGTCGAGGGCCCAGGACCGGCCAGGGCGGTTCCCTGCCTGCCCCCTTGCCCTGTTCCGGCAGGGATCCCCGAGCCCCCGGACACGTGCGGTACCCCGCCCGGGGAGGATCCCCGGGCCCTCGGGAATTGCCGTACCGGAATTGCTTGACCAACCATGGCGGTTACAGTGCCGCCCCGCCGGGGCCGGGTCAAGCCCGGTCTCCGGCGACCCCGAAATCCGTAGATTCCCCGGGAAATGAACTTCGACAGGTCGATCGACCCCCATCGCCCGCTCTACCATTTCTCGCCCCCCCTCGGGTGGTGGGGCGGCGGTCCGGACGGGACCATCCACCACGACGGCCAGTACCACGTCTTCTACCAGTTCGACCCCTACATGGGCTCGACCTCGGGCAACGCCTCCTGGGGGCATGCGGTCAGCCGCGACCTCGTGCACTGGGAGCACCGCCCGGTCGCCATCGGACCGACCCCGTTCGGCGCCGGTTACTACGCCGCCTTCGCCCGCTCCGACCTGGTCAGGAGCCTGGACCGCTCGGGCATTCCTCCCATTCTCTACGACCGCGAGGTCTGCTTCAGCGGCTCGGCGGTGATCGACCGCGGCGTCCCCACCCTCGTCTACACCGGCATCCTTCACGGCCTGCAGGACGCGCCGGTGATGCTGGGCAGGTCGCAGTGCATCGCCACCAGCGACGACGGCATGCTGACCTGGCACAAGCACCCTGCCAATCCCGTGATCCCCCATCCCCCGCCCGGGCTTGCCGATCCCTCGCAGCGCCCGGAAGCCCCGGTCTGGACCGAGGGGGTGCTCCCCTCACCGCGGCGGTGGCTGGAACAGGAGGGGCAGGACCGCGCCATCGACGGGCGCCGGCTCGACGCCGTCGAGGAGGACGAAACCCGCGGCCAGCTCACCGCCTGGCACGACCCCCACGTGTGGCGGGAGGGAGAGACCTGGTACATGGGGCTCGGTTGCGGTTTCCTCGGGGTCGGCGGCGCCGTGCTTCTCTACCGCTCCCCCGACCTGATCTCCTGGGAGTACATGCACCCCTTGTGCGTCGGCTCCGACCCGGAGTACAACCGCTGGCTGGTGCCGGACTTCTTCCCGCTCGGGGACAGGCACGTGCTGCTCGCCGCGGCGACTTCGCGCGGCCGCTCCGGCAAGGCAGTCTACATGGTCGGGGAGTACCGCGGCCACCGCTTCACCCCGGAGTCCGAGGGGTTCCTCGACACCCACCCGATGGCCTGCTTCCACTGCGCCCGCACCCTGCTCGATCCGGCGGGCCGCCGCATTTTGTTCGGGGTGCTGGCGGAGCGGCGGCTGGTCGCCGGCAACCCGCACGGCTGGGCCGGGGTCCTCTCCCTGCCCCGGGTTCTGGAGCTCGGCGAGGGGGACCGCCTGCTCATGGACCCGGCGCCGGAGGTCTGCTCGAGCGGCGAGCCGGACTGGGAGTTCGCCGGGGAAGAGCTGGCCCCCGACCGCCCGCTGGCGCTGGCCCCGGTCCAGGGGGACTGCCTCGAAATGGCCGCGGAGATCGATCCGGGCGGGGCCCGGGAGGTGGGGCTGCAGCTGCGGCGCTCCCCCGGCGGCGAGGAGGAAACCGTCGTCCGCTACGACCGCGGGGAAGCGGTGCTGGGAGTCGACACGACGAAATCGAGCCTGGAGCCGGACACCGGCCGCACGGTCAGCGCCGCCCCGCTCGACCTCGAGCCGGGAGAGCGGCTCCGGCTGCACCTCTTCCTCGACCGCTCCACACTCGAGGTGTTCGCCAACCGGCGCGCCTGCGCCAGCGACCGTCTCTACCCCGCCCGGGAGGACAGCCTCGGGGCCGGGCTGTTCGCGCTGGGGGGCCGGGCCCGGCTCGAGAGCCTCAAGGTCTGGCGCAGGAAGTCGATCTTCTTTCCCCTGGAATGAGAGCCCGCCACCGGTCCGTGGGCTCCCGCCCCGCAGGAACAGAACGGATGAAAGGGTCGGGGCGAGCCGGTGGGACACGGACAGGACGCCCGCCTCCAACGACAGAACAATCGACATGCCCCCCGGCAGGCCGTATGCTATGCCTGTTCTTCGCCCTGAACGGTTGACCCCGGACACAGGAGGGGTTCGGAAACCGATGCTGACGGAGCAGCACCTCAAGGATTTCGACGAGCTCGGGTACTTCATCGTCGACGACGCCCAGGAACCGGGGATGACCGGGGAGATGCGCGCCGCGGCGCGGAGAATCAGGCAGAAGGTCCGCGCCGGCGAGGTCGACCTCTACACCGATTTCCACGGCGACGGGGAGCCCTACCACATCGTCGGGTTGAACGCCCCGGAGTTCGGCGAACCCGTCTTCGCCGAATACTACGGTTGCCGGGCCCTGCTCGACTACGTGCACGGGCAGATCGGCACCGGTATCCGCATCGGCCCGATGGCGATGTTCACCAATCCGGAGAACGAGCCGTTCAACATCCGCTGGCACCGCGACGACGGCCTGGTGATGGACCGCGGCGAAGAAGAGGAGATGGAGTACCTGCGCCAGCCCCGGCGCGGCTGCCGCTGGGAGATGGCGATGGTCGACGACATCGCGCTTTCGCTGATTCCCGGCAGCCACCGCCGCTTCCGCACCGGGGAGGAGTACGCGGCGATGCGGGACAGCCGCCACGAGAGGCTGCCAGGAGACATGGTCGTCGACCTCAAGGCGGGGCAGACGATCTTCTGGAACGGCGACTGCCTGCACCGCTCCGCCGCCACCCCGGGGCGCGAAAGGCTGACCATCTCCACCAGTTTTCAGGTTTTCGACGAGGAGGAGGAAAAGTCGGAGCCGGGCCGGTGCGCCTTCATGCTGAACCCGGGGGCGCGCGAGTTCCTGCCCGAGTCCATTCACCTCTACTACGACCGCTGGGCGTCGCTGCAGAAGGTCTGACCCCGTCCCTTCCCCGCGTCCGCAAAGGCACAGGCAGCGACGATGACGGATACCCCGAGGCAACGGCAACCGATCGACGGCATGCGCCGCGACGGGCGCGGGTTCTGGCAGCCGGAGCGGGGCACGGCGCCGGCCAATCCCTGGTTCTCCTGGCCGCTGAAACCGGGCCTGGCGCTCAAGTGGCTGTTCGGCTTCCCGGGGTACCTCTACCCCTGGAACCTCCTCTACATGGGGATCGCCGCCCTCACCTGGCTCCACTTCCAGCCGGCGCTCTCCCGCTGCGTCGAGTTCCGGGCCGACTGGATCCTCGAGATGTTCGCGCGCAACCAGCTGATGCTGATTGTCGTCGTCAGCGCCTGGCACCTGCCGCTTTGGACCCGGAAATCCCAGGGCCTCCGCTTCAAGTACACCTCGGACTGGATGGCGACGGGAAAGCGCAAGTTCCTCGGGGGGAGCCAGCTCCGCGACAACATCTTCTGGAGCTGCGCCAGCGGCTGCACGGTCTGGACCGCGTACGAGGTGCTGATGACCTGGGCCTACGCCAACGGCATGCTGCCCTACGTCGACCCGCGGCAGCAGCCGCTGTACTTCGCCGCCTGGCTCTGCGGCATCCAGCTCTGGCGCCTCTTCCACTTCTACTGGGTCCACCGCCTCCTGCACTGGCCGCCGCTCTACAGGGCCGGCCACTACCTCCACCACAGGAACATCAACGTCGGCCCCTGGTCCGGGCTGGCAATGCACCCGCTCGAGCACGTCCTCTACTTCAGCTGCATGCTCGTTCACTGGGTCGTGCCGTCCCACCCGATACACATGGTGCTCAACGGGCAGCACGCCGCCTTCACACCGGCCCAGGGCCACGTCGGCTTCGAGAAGCTGCTGCTGAAGGGGGACGCCGGGGTCGCCGCGGGCTCCTACTTCCACCAGCTCCACCACCGCTACTTCGAGTGCAACTACGGCGAGCCCGACTTCCCGTTCGACCACTGGTTCGGCACCAGCCACGACGGCTCCCCCGATGCCCACGCGGCGATGCGGGAGAAGCGCCGGGCCAGGCACAACGTCGTCACCGACTCCGACTGACAGCTTCGCAGTTCCGGGGGCGCTGCCTGCGCCAGTCCGAATCGCATCAATTCCAGGACGGCCGAACCTCCGGTTGATCCGGCGAGACCCTCCTGCGATGCCTGGAACCGACTCCGAAACTTGCCATTGACCTTGACCCATAAAACCATATCATCACCCATATGAAGACGACCATCGAGCTTCCCGATGCCCTCCTGCGTGCGGCGAAGGCCATGGCAGCCCGCCGCGGCACCACTCTGAAGGCCATAGTCACCCACGCTCTCGAACGAGAGGTTCACCACGGCGCTTCAACGCCGGCCCTCTTCGAGGTGGACGATGACGGTTTGCCCCACCTTCCTTCCCGGGGTGCCCGCGTTACCGCGGAAATCGTCGGGAGGCTTCTGGATGAGGAGACCGGGTGAACCTGCTGGACGTGAACCTCCTCGTCGCGCTCTGCGACGCCGATCACGTCCACCATCGCCCGGCAGCGCAGTGGTTCCGCGCATACCGGGCTGAAGGCTGGGTAACCTGCCCACTGACTGAGAACGGATTGCTGCGGGTCATGGGTCACCCCGGGTACCCGGGAGGGCCCGGGTCGCCTGAAAAGGTCCGGCCTCTGCTCCAGCGCCTGCGTTCCGTACCGGGGCACCTGTTCTGGGAGGACAGCATCTCCGCGGCCGACAGTCGCACGCTGCCGTCACTTCAGGGCATCACTTCGAAGCAGCTTACCGACGCCTACCTGCTGGCCCTGGCCGTACATCGCGGCGGCCGTTTCGCCACTCTGGATTCCCACATCGATCCCTCACGAGTTCCCGGCGGCCTCCAGGCCCTTGTCCTGATCCGGCACTGATCTCTCCGCGCCAGTACCGAGTCCCCGGGCCTGCGGATGGCGGGGCTGTACTGAGCAATCGGGAAGGGGACCAGGACGAGCCGGACAACCAGACAGGAGTGGAGGGCCGACGGCCCTGGAGGAGCCGGGGTGGGCAATGGACGCTCCCGGCGGTCCCGGCCTATCTTGGGCATGCCCCGGATCCGGCGAGCATCGACGTTCCTCACACCGCCGCCACAGGCGGCCGAACCCCGCAGGAAGGACCATGGCACTGACCGTCATCCGCACCGTCCGCCCCAGCCCCGAGTGGCAGGATACCCTGATCCGCCTGCGCCGGGGACAGCGGGTGGTCATCGACACCGAGGAGGTCTGGTCGCCGGACATGCGCAACCAGATCGCCTGGTGCGGGGCCGACGGGGTGTACAACCTCCCGGCGGAGGAGGGATACCTGCTGCCCGGGGCCAACGTCGGCATGCTGATCGCCCGCGTCGGCGACGACGGCCCGCCCTTCGCCGTCGGCAGCCGCCACGACTTCCTCTGCGACCGCGACGGACTGCTCCACCTGGCGATGAACGAGAATCCCGAACACAACAACCAGGCCGGCAAGCTCTCCTCCCAGATCATCCTGTTCGGGGAAGAGTGACCGCGACCGAACTGGCAGCCGGGGTCTGGAGGCTCGACCTCGACGGCGGCCGCCGCGCCGTCGCCAAGCGCCAGCCCTTCGCCGGCCTCACCCGGGGCCGGGCCGACGACCTGCTCGCCGTGGAACAGCGGGTTCTCGCCCTGCTGGGGGAACGGAAATGCCCGGTGCCCCGGGTTCTGGGCTCCGATCCGTCGGCGGGCATCATCTTCTTCGAGCACGTGGGAGACGAGACCCTGGACGACGCGGCCCGCAGCTCCGGCCCGGAGAGCCGCCAGCGGTTGCGGGAGCGGCTCGTCAGCGGGTTCCTGCGGCTCGAGCAGGCCTTCGCCGACTGCCGGCCGGAGCTGGAGCCCCACGTCTCTCCCGCTGCTTCCCGCGACCGGCTCCCGGCCGTCCTCGACCAGGTTCGCGGCGGCGCCCTGGACGGCTTGCACGGACTTCTGCGCCGCTTCGGGCAGGGGGACGGGCCGGCTCTCCGGAAGCTCGAGGAACTGATCGACGAGCTCTGCTCCCGGCTCGCCGGTGAGGAGCCGAGCCTCGGCAGCACCGACTACAACGCCCGCAACGTCGTCGTCGACCCCGGCAGCGGCGCCGTCAGCTTCATCGAGTTCGCCAAGATCGGCTGGGACTGGCCGGAGCGGAGGCTGGTGCAGTACGCCACCGGCCTGGGAGCGGGCGCCGAAGGCGGCTTCGCCGGCCTCCTCGACCGCACCGCCGCCCGCCGGTACGCGCGCTCGGCCCCGGGTGGCCGGGCCCGCAGGGCGTTCGCCCTCGATGGCCACCACATCCTCTTCCACCTGAACGCCGCGGCCAGGCTCTGCGGAGCCCTCGACCGCCCCGGGCACGAGCCGCACCGGGCGCTTCTGAAGGCATGGCGGCAGCCGGACCTGCGGCTGCGCCAGCTCTGCGCCGCGGTCGCCGCCCCCCTCGGGGACGATACCATGACCACGGGCTTGAGGAGGCAGTTCGCCCGTCTCCTCTCCCCTGAATGGATTGTGAGGATGCGGGATTCGGAACCCGGCCGGGTCGATGCCGGAAGCAAGTGAATTCACGGATTTACAGCCTGTTTCACCCACCCGACCCCTGATTCAGGAGCAACAACCATGAGCGAATCGGACAACCTCGACTTCAAACCCCGGGCCCGGGGACTCGTTATCGGCGGCATTCCCTGGCTCGCCCGCATAGCGGACAAGGCGCGCGCCTGGCAGGCCGGGCGCATCGGCGACTACATCTTCCCGTGACCGGCCGACCAGCGCTTCCTGGAGGAAGCGGAGCTGAAGTCGGAGGAGTTCTCGGAGATGGTGCTGGCGAGCGCCGACGACGACGAGCTGATCTCCAGAATGAAGGAACACCTCGGAGACCGGACCGTTAAGGGCCCCTGAGCGCCGCGTCATGCTCGAGGACCGGACAGCGGTCGTCACCGGCGCCGGCCAGGGGATAGGACTCGGAGTCGCCCGCGCCCTGGCCGGCGAGGGGGCGCGGGTGGTCATCGGCGAGCTGGTCCCGGACCGCGGGGAAGAGGCGGCCGCGGGCCTGCGGGCGGAGGGGTACCGCGCCCGGGCGATACAGCTCGACGTCAGCCGGCCGGAGTCCTGCTCCGCCCTGGTCGATGCCGTGCTGGACGAACACGGGCGCATCGACATCCTCGTCAACAGCGCCGGCATCTTCACCGCCCACCGGTCCGAGGAGTTTCCCGAGGAGGACTGGCGCCGCCAGATCGACGTCCTGCTGAACGGCGTCTTCTTCACCACTCAGGAGGTGGTCGGCCGGGCGATGATCCCGCAGCAGTCGGGCAACGTCGTCACCGTCGCCTCGATCGGCGGCATGGGCGGATGGCCGATGCGGGCGGCCTACAACGCCGCCAAGGCCGGGGTCATCGTGCTCAACGAGGTGCTGGCGAGCGAATGGGCGCAGCACGGCATCCGCCTCAACTGCGTCTCCCCCGGGGTCACACGGACGGAGATGATCGAAAAGATCATGGCCTCTGGCGCCTCCTCCATGGACCGCTACCGCCACCGCACCCCCCTCGGGCGGATCGCCGAGGTCGAGGAGGTCGCCAGCGCCGTCCTCTTCCTGGTGTCGGACCGCGCCTCCTACATCACCGGGGAAAACCTGCGGGTCGACGGCGGCTGGGTGCCCTGGGGCAACCTCGATGCCGTCGGCTTTCCCGAAGATGACGGCGGGGCCTGACTTCTCCGGCAGGACCGTGGTGGTCACCGGCGCAGGCGGCGGTCTCGGCTCGGACATCGTCCGCCGCTTCGGCGAGGCCGGGGCCTTCGTGGTGGTCGCCGAAATCGCCGCTGCCGCCGGGCGGGCAGTTGCCGACCAGTTGCGCGGCGACGGCATCGAGGCCGTCTACCATCCTCTCGACGTGCGCGATCCGGCCTCGAGCGCCGGCCTGGTCGAGGCCGTGACCGGCGAGCGGGGCGGTGTCGACGTCTGGGTCAACAACGCCGGGGTCGCCCACAAGGGGCCGGCGGAAACCCTGCCGCCGGAGCAGTGGCGCGAGAGCGTCGACGTCATGCTCTCCGGGGCCTTCTACTGCTCCCAGGCGGCGGCCCGCCCCATGCTGCAACAGGGGCGGGGGGTGATCGTCAACGTCGCTTCCATCATCGGCTGCTTCCCGATCGAGCAGCGCGTCGCCTACGGCACCGCCAAGGCGGGGCTGATCGCCCTGACCGAAGCCCTCGGGATCGAGTGGGCGGACCGCGGGGTGCGCGTCGTCGGCGTCGCCCCGGCGGTGGTGATGACGGAGATGGTCCAAAAAGGGCTGACCGAGGGCACCGCCACGGTCGACGCGTACGAGCGGCGCACCCCGATGCGGCGGCTCGGAACCAAGCGCGAGGTCTCCGACGCCGTCCTCTACCTCGCCAGCGACGAAGCCTCGTTCATCACCGCCGAGACCCTGAAGATCGACGGCGGCTGGGGCGCCTACTCCTTCTTCTGAGAAAGGACTGACGTGAAAGTTTCCGGAGCGGCGCACACGTCGTACACGGTTTCCGACCTGGCGCGGTCCAAGCGGTTCTACTGCGGGCTTCTCGGCTGCGAGGTGGTGTGGGAGCGGGAGATCGTCGAGAGCTACTTCCGCGCCATCGTCGGTTTTCCCGACTGCGTGGTGAAGGCGGCGCAGCTGCGCATTCCCGGATCCGACCACGTGCTCGAGCTGTTCGAGTACGCCCACCCGCGCGCCGCCCCCGCGGTTCCCCCCGTCAACCGCCCGGGCAGCTCCCACATCGCCTTCCTCGTCGACGACATCCACGCCGCCTGCGAGGAGCTGGGCTCCCGCGGGGTGGTCGTCCGCTCGGCCCCGGTCGAAGTCGACTACGGCGCCAACAAGGGGGCCTGGGGGGTGTACATCGAGGACCCGGACGGCATCCCGATGGAGCTGTTCCAGCCGCCGCCCGGTTGAGGCCGCCTGCAAGCGAACTCCGGCGCCGGCCCCCGATTCCCCGGCCGCGGCGGAATCCGCGACGGACTCGCCCGGGGCATCCGACTGCGCCGCCATAAACCGGAAAGGGAACGATGACCCTCCGCTTCGCCTGCAGCAGCCTGACCTGGCCCCACGAGGAGCTCGAGCGCAACCTCGCCCTGCTCGCCCCGAGCGGCTACGAGGGGTGGGAGACCCGCGAGCCCCTCGATCTGCTCGGCCCGCCGCGGCGCCTGCTGCGCCTGTGCGCCGACGCCGGCATCGAGATCGCCGCGGTGACCGGGCCCAACGCGACGCGCTCCACCGCGGACCCGGCGCACCAGATCTGCAGGCGCCGCATCGAGTACGCCGCCGACCTCGGGGTCGGGCTGTTCATGACCAAGGGTCCCGGGCACGGGGAGGTCTCCCCTTCCCCGGACACCGAGCTCGACGGCATCGCCGCGGTCTACGAGGACCTCGCCGAACACGGGGACCGGCTCGGGGTCGCGGTGACCTGGCACCCGCACGAGAACCACTTCGTCGACAGCGCCGGCGAGTGGCGGCGGTTCATGCCGCGGCTGAAGACCTGCCGCCTCTGCCTCGACGTCATGCACGCCGTGCTGTGGGGATGCGATCCGGCCGCGGCGGCGCGGGAGTTCGCAGGCAGGATCGCCTACGTCCACCTGCACGGAAGGAAGGGGAAGGAGCCGGCCGACCTCGACGACGGCCCCCTGTGCGACTACGGCAGGTTCCTGTCCGCGCTCGAGGGGGAGCTGGGGTTCTCGGGGTGGGTGGTGGTCCTGCCGGGGGGCCGGCGGCCAGCGGAGGAGAGCATTCGCCGTAACCGCGACTACTTGCGCGGCCTGGGGTACTGAGGGGACCGCCGGCTGCAGGAGCGAGGATCCTGAAGTGGAAGAAGCCGGCAGACCTCGACGACGGCCCCTTGGGCGGCTGCGGCCGGTTCCTCGGCGTTCCAGGGGGAGCGGGGTTCTCGGGGTGGGTGGTGGTTCTGCCGGGGGGCCGGCGGCCCGCGGAGGAGAGCCTGCGCCGCAACCGCGACTACCTGCGCAGCCTGGGGTACTGAGGGGACCGCGCCGGGCGGCAGGAGCGGGGCGGCCCCCTGTGCGGCCACGGCCGGGTTTCTCTCTGCCCCGCCCTTATGCCGCGGCTTCCAGTCTCCTCGCCACGGCGACCCCGCCAGCGGCGGGGACGCCGCGTAACAGCGGACCATCTCCAGAGAAGGGGCTGGCTGCAAATCCCCCCCGGGAAGAGCCGGTCACCCTCGACCACCGCCCTTGAACAGCAACGCCTGGTTTCCCTATCCGCCGCACTCATGCCGCCGCCTCCAGCCTCCTCCCCACGGCGGCGGGACGCCGTCAAAAGCCGCGGAACATCTCCGTGAAGAAGAAGCTGCCGCGAATCTCACCCGGCGAAGAACCGCTTGCCAGCGACCTGCCGCATCGGCCGCCCAATCGAATACCGGCGGACGGTCCGGCACCACTGCCTGCGACCGGCCGCGTCCGCCGCCTATCGAATCCAATAGACAGGCCGGCTCCACTGCATGCAAGCCAGCCCTTTCCCCTCAGCGCCGGATCCTGGCGAGCTTGGCCCGGAAGTCCTCGCGGTCGAGCACTTCCCTGTTGACCAGGGCCTCCGGGATCTTCCCCGCCATGATCTCCCGCGCCTGCTCGAGCTTGCCGCTCCAGGCGGTGGTGTAGTACTCGTCGGTGTGGCACAGCGAGTGCGGGGAGACGACGACGTTCTCCATGCGCAGCAGCGGGTTGTCGGGGTCGACGGGCTCCTGCTCGAAGACGTCGAGGCCGGCGCCCCGGATCGTCCCCTGCCGCAGCGCCTCGATCAGGGCCGACTCGTCGACGACGGAGCCCCGCGAGGTGTTGACGAGGTAGGCGGACGGCTTCATGAGCCGCAGCTCTTCGGCGCCGATCATGTGCCGCGTCTCGTCGTTCAGTGGCACGCAGACGCAGACGAAGTCCGACTCGGCCAGCAGGCGGCCGCGGTCGACCAGCTCCACCCCGAGGCCGGCGAGCGCCTCCGGGGTCGCGTACGGATCGCAGGCCAGCAGCCTCATGGCGAACGGCTGCGCCAGCACCAGCAGCTCGCGCCCGATGTTGCCGACCCCGATCACTCCCAGGGTCTTCCCGGTCAGCCCTTCCCCCTTGTAATTGGTGCGCTCCGCCCAGCGCCCCTCGCGGGTGACCCGGTCCTTGTTGATCAGCTTCGTCGCCAGGGCGAGGATGTGGGTCATGTTGGTCACCGCCATCGGCCGGCGCACCGCGTCGGGAGCGGTGCAGAGCATCACCCCGGCCCCGGTCAGGGCGGCGACGTCGATGTGATCGTACCCGACCCCCATGAAGAGCACGGCCACCAGGCGCCCGCTGTCGGCGACGGAGCGGGTCGTCCACGGGATTCCCGCTGTGATGACCATGTCGCAGTGGGCGACCTGCTCGGGGGCGATCTCCGGCAGGATCTCGGCGAGTATCTCGTACTCGACCCCGGGCATTCGGTCGAAGAGACCCAGCCCCTCCCCGGGTATGACGAGGTTTCCCTCTTCGTCGAACAGGTCCCTTGTGATGGCGATGCGCACGCTGTCGCTCATGGAATTTCTCGGTCGGTTTCGGTTGGAGTGTCGAGCACCCCGAGGTCGTCGAGGCGGCGGAGCCAGCGCTGGCGCCGCTTGCCTGGAAGGGAACGCCAGTGATCCCCGTACATGCGGCGCTTCCTGCCGGCGAAGATCTGGTGGTTCCCCCGCATCTGGGCGACCACCGCCTCGGTCGCCGTCGGGGTCTCCGGATCCTCGTAGTAGACGATGACCCCCTGGCGCCGCCCCGCGGCGCCGCCGAACGAGGCGTGCCAGGCGCCGACGTCGAAGGCGAGCACGTCCCCCGGCTCCGACTCGAAGACGTGGGCGGGCAACTGCTCCGGGGGGATTCCGTACGCCTCCCCGGGGTCTTGCGCGATCATTCCGTGCAGGGGCTCCCGGTGCGAGCCGGGGATGACGCGCAGGGCTCCGGTGCCGCGCCCGAGCCGGTCGGGGTAGATGCAGAACTTGATCCCCCTGTAGTCGAGGGAGGCGGTGTCGGGATGCCAGCGGGTGTCCCCCACCATGTAGCTGCCGTCGACGGCTATGGCGATCCCCTCGCGGCCGAACAGCTGCTCGGAGGCGTCGCCGAAGCGGGGATCGTCGGCGAGGCCGGCGATGAAGGGGCTCGCCTCCTCCATCAGGGTGGCGTAGTGGCGCTGCCGGCCGTCGAACTCCTCCCCTTCCAGCCAGGCGGCCATCCCCGCGTCGAACTCCTCGCTGTAGCGCTCCATCTCCGCGGGGGAGAGCAGCTGCGGGAAAACCAGGAATCCGAAGGTCTCGAAGTGGTTGAGCTGTTGTTCGCTGAGCTGCATGGTTACCCTTTTGCCCCGGCGACCGCCTCCCGGCCGCCGTCGATTTTCCGCAACACCGGACCTGATTGCAAGCCCGGCGGTTCGGCCCCCGGGGCCGCCGCCCCGGGCGGCTGGCAGGCATCGCAACGGACGAGGAGAGAGTCATGAGCGACCTCAACGTCGGCATCGTGGGACTTGGCTGGGTTGCCGGCGCCCACATCGAAACCTTCAAGTCGGTGGAGGGGGCCGACGTCACCGCGGTCTGCTCCCGCAGGGAACAGGACGAGGCCGAACTGGAAGCGCAGTTCGGCACCCCGCTGAAGGCGTATACCAGGTACGAGGAGATGCTCGCCGACGGCGGCATCGACGCCGTCGACATCTGCACCCCCCACCCCTTCCACGCGGAACAGGCGATCGCCGCGGCGCGCGCCGGCAAGCACCTGATCATCGAGAAGCCGATCTCCCTCACGTACGGGGACATGGTGGCGATGGGCGAGGCGATCGGCGAGAGCGGGGTCCAGGTCTGCGTCTGCTTCGAGTGCCGGTACAGCGCCCATTTCACCCTGATCCGCTCCGTTATAGACCAGGGGCTGCTCGGGGAGCTGCACTACGGCGAGGTCGACTACTACCACGGCATCGGGCCCTGGTACGGGCAGTACGGCTGGAACGTCAAAAAGGAGATGGGGGGCAGCTCCCTGCTGACCGCCGGATGCCACGCCCTCGACGCCTGCCTGTTCTTCATGGACGGCAGCGTCGAGGAGGTGTCGAGCTACCAGGTGATGTCCAAGGGGACGGATTTCGCGCCGTACGAGTACAACACCACCAGCGTCAGCACCCTGAAGTTTGCCGGCGGCGAAAAGCTCGCCAAGGTCACCTCCTGCATCGACTGCCTGCAGCCCTACTACTTCCACATCCACCTCGTCGGCAGCGAGGGCAGCCTGCTCGACAACCGGATCTACTCGAAGAAGCTCAAGGGGATGGTCAAGGACCGCTGGAGCACCCTCGAGACCTCGCTGATCGATTCCGGGGACGTCAGCGACCACCCGTACCAGCCGCAGTTCCAGGCGTTCGTCGAGGCCATCGGGAAAAACGAGGCGATGCCGCTGACCGACTGGGCAACCGCCTTCGAGTCCTCCAGGGTGGTGTTCGCCGCGGACCGGGCGGCGGAGGAGGGCCGGCCGGTGAAATTGTCGGAGCTGGCCTGAATTGGAAGCCCCGGATCGGGCGGCGGCTGGAATCGGGCGCTGGATCGGCTGATCGACTGATTCGTCCCAGTCCCGGAAAGCGGGTTACATAAGGAAGCCTTCCGCGCCGGGAGGGCGGCTTTTGGGCGGCTCGCAACGTCGGTGTTGGCGCGGGGCACAGGTCCAGGACAGGCGGGCTGAACGGGAAGGTGTCCGCGCCGGAAGGACGGCTGATTCGGGCTCGCAACCGCGGTTGTGGCGCGGGGGCACAGGTCCTGCCGAACTGGTTCGTCCCTGGGCAAACGCCCTGGCACCTGACCGACCGCCTTCGAAGCGAATCCCGTGAGACCCCTTCCCCTTCTCCTGCTTCCCCTCTGGATCGGTACCATGGCGAACGCCATCGAGCTCCACGTCTCCCCGTCCGGCGACGACGCCGGCGACGGATCGGCCGAACAACCTTTCGCTACCCCCGCCGGCGCCCGGGATGCGCTGCGCCATCTGAAAAGCGCGGGCACCCTTCCCGCAGCCGGCGCCGCCGTCTGGCTCCACCGCGGGGACTACCGGTTGCGCCAACCATTTCTCCTCGAAGAACAGGACTCCGGCTCGCCCGGGGCCCCGATTACCTGGCGGGCGGCCCCGGGAGAACGGCCGCGTTTCCTCGGCGGGATCCAGCTGCCCCCGTCCGCCTGGGATCCCGTCGAGGATCCGGCCGTGCTGCGCAAGCTCCCCGAGGAGGCGCGCGATTCGGTTCGCCGCATCGACCTCGGGCGGCTCGGCGTGCCCGCAATCCCCCCGGCCCCGGACGCCTTCAAGGGGAGCGCGCTGCCCGAGCTGTTCGCCGGCGGCGAGCGCCTGCCGGCGGCGCGCTGGCCGAACGAGGGGTGGGCGACCTTCACCGAGGTCGTCGACCGCGGCTCCCGCAGCGGCGACGAGGTCCCCCGGGGAGGCGCCTTCCGCTACGAGGAGGAGCGCCCGGCCCGCTGGTCGGTGGAGGAAGGGGTCTGGCTGCAGGGGTACTGGTGTTGGGACTGGTACGAGGAGTCGATCCGCGTCGCCGCGATCGACACGGCCGCCCGGCGGATCACCCTCGCGGCTCCGCACCCGTACGGCGTCGGCTTCGATCCCGGGTACCCCTGGAACGACGCGCCGCGGCGCTACTTCGCCTTCAACCTGCTGTCGGAGCTCGACCGCCCCGGGGAATGGTACCTCGACCCGCAGGAGATGGTCCTCTACTGCTGGCCGCCCGCCGGCTTCGAGGAGAAGGAGGTGATCCTGTCGCTGCTCGAGGAGCCCCTGGTCCTCCTCGAGGACGCCTCCCACCTCTCCGTCGAGGGGATCACCTTCGAGGCGGGCAGGGAGTCCGGCATCGCCGTGACCGGGGGGTCCGGAAACCGGGTTGCCGGCTGCACCTTCCGCAACCTCGGCACCGACGCCGTGACCGTCAGCGGCGGCGTCAGGCACCGGGTCGTCAGCTGCGACATCCACGACGTCGGCGGCTCCGGAATCAGCCTCACCGGCGGGGACCGGCGAACCCTCGAGCCAGGCGGCCACGAGGCGGTCAACAACCACATTTTCCGCTTCGGCCGCACCCGCCGCACCTATGCCGGCGCCGTCCACCTCTACGGCGTGGGCAACCGCGCCGCCCACAACCTCGTCCACGACGCCCCCCACCTGGCGATGGAGTTCAAGGGCAACGACCACGTCATCGAGTTCAACCACATCCACCGCGTCGCCCGCGAGACCGGTGACGTCGGCGCCCTCTACACCGGCCGCGACTGGACCGCCCGCGGCAACCTCATCCGCCACAACTTCATCCACGACCTCGCCGGCCCCGGGGTCGTCGGTTCCATGGGGGTGTACCTCGACGACTGCATCAGCGGCACCACGGTTTTCGGCAACGTCATCCACAAGGCGACGTTCGCCATGCACACCGGCGGCGGCCGCGACAACCTGTTCCGCAACAACATCCTCACGGCGTCGCGACACGCCTTCCACATCGACGCGCGCTGCGCCGGGGTGATGGAGGGACACCAGCTGAAGGCGGTCTTTTTCGAGCGCCTGGAAGCGATGCCCTACCGCGAGCCGCCCTGGAGCGAGCGCTATCCCGAGCTCGCCGGCATCCTCGAGGACGACCCCGGGTTCCCCAAGAGGAACGTCGTCGACCGCAACGTCGCCGTGCGCTGCGAGGACTGGCTGCACACGCCGAAAATGGAGCCGTATCTCGGGCTCAACCGGATCGAGGACAACCTGGTATTCGAGGAATTCGCCGAAGTCGGGTTCGTCGACGCGGACAATCTCGGGTTCCAGCTGCGGGAGGATTCCCCGGTGTACGAGCGGCTGCCGGAGTTCGAGCGCATCCCCTTCGAGCGCATCGGGCTGTTCACCGACGGGTTCCGCCGGCAGCTTCCCTGACCCGGCACACCCGGGCGGTCACCCCATCGAGACGAGGTAGCCTGTCAGGGCGCCGGCGAGGATCAGCCAGGCCGGGCTCATGCCGGTGTACGCGGCGATGAGAAAGGCCATGCCCGCCATCCACCAGGAGAACCCGCCGGTCAGCGAGGCCTCGGCGAGCTTCACGGTCACCGCCAGCATCAGCCCGGTGGCGCCGGCGTTCACCCCGTCGAGGAAGGCGCCTGCCCAGCGCGACTCGCGCAGCCTCGGAATCAGCGGGTTGACCGCGGCGACGTAGAAGAACGAGGGCAGGAAGATGGCGACCGTCGCCACCAGGGCTCCCCAGGGGCCGGCGATCACGTAGCCGATGAAGGTCGCCGTCGACAGCACCGGGCCGGGGGTGAACTGGCCGACGGCGACCGCCTCCATCAGCTGTTCGCCGGTGATCAGGCCGAGATCGTCGACGAGGCCGCCTTCGAGGAAGGCGATCAGCACGTAGCCGCTGCCGAAGAGGACGGCCCCGACTTTCAGGAAGAAGAGGCCGAGAGTCCACAGCGGCACCTGGGCTGCGGCACCGCCTGCAGCCGCGGCGGCCGCGGAAATCGCCGCCGCTCGCGCCGGCACTGCTCCCAGAGCCGCGATCAGACCGGCCCAGACCGCGGGCCCGGCCGGTTTGCGGATGCCGATCCAGAGCATCCCGAGAAGGCCGCCGGCCAGCAGGGCAACCACCTCGAACCCCTGTCTGTACGAGACCGCGGCCACCGCGATCCCGATCATCGCCAGGCGCCAGTCCCGGGCGGCGGTGCGCCCGAGCCGGAGAAGGGCGACGGCGATGACGGCGACGACCACCGGTTTCACCCCGGCGAGAATCGGGTCCAGCTCCGGCAGGTTCCCCCAGCGCACGTACACGGCGGCGAGCGCACCGGTGATGAGGACGGCAGGGAGGATGAAGCAGATTCCCGCGGTGAGCAGTCCCGGCCAGCCGCCGCGGCGGTACCCGATGTGAATCGCCATCTCGGTCGAGTTCGGCCCCGGAATCAGGTGCGTCGCCCCTAGGAGATCGAGGAAGCTTTCGCGCGACAGCCACCTGCGGCGGCCGACGACCTCGTCCTCCATCATGGCGATGTGCGCCGCGGGGCCCCCGAAACCGATGGTCCCCAGCTTCAGGAAGAGGCGGGCGATCGCCCCGACTCCGACCTGGCGCGGCTCCTTCATCTCCGTCATCCTGTGTGTGACTTTCCGGCCTTCAAGGGTACTGGATGTTTGCCCGGGTTATTCCGAGGCGGATTCGGTTGCCGCCGTATCAGGTGGAATCGGGATCGGTCCAGCCGCATCGTCCCCGACTTCCCTGGATAGTCGCCTGGGTTCCTGCCGGGGGTGGGGCTCCGCAAACCCCCTGCTCACCGCCGGAAAATAACCCGGCCGGATGCGGACTCAAACTGCTCCCCACTCCAGTTTTCCTTAGTCTTGTCGCCCATTTCTTCCCCTGAGGAGGAGAAGAAGAAACATGTCGATCAGGACAGGCGCGGCCACGACGGACATAACCCCCGACGGCCCGGTGTGGATGGCGGGGTACGGGGACCGCGACCGGCGCTCCGAGGGGGTGTACCAGCCCCTGACCGCCGGGGCGGTCTATCTCGGGGGAGCTGACGAGGAGGCGGTGGTGATCGCCGCCGACCTGATCGGCTTCGACCTCGCGTACGCGGCGCAGGCGAAGCAGCGGATCGCCGCGGCCGCCGGCATGCTGCCGCGGCAGGTGGTGCTGACCGCCACCCACACCCATTGCGGACCGCTCTTCTACCCGATGATGATGCCCGGGGAGCCTGAGCTCGAGTACGCCGAGCGGCTGTGCGAAAAGCTGGCCTCCGCCGCCGTGGCCGCCCGGTCCGGCGCCGTGCCCGGGCGGGTCTCCTTCTCGAGGACGCGCTCCGGGTTCGGGGTCAACCGCCGGCTTCCGCGCCGCGGCAAAGCGGTGTTCGCCCCCAATCCGGACGGACCCGTCGACCGCGACCTCGACACCCTCTGGTTCGAGAGCGAAGCCGGTGAGCTGCTGGCCACCCTGACCGTGTACGGCTGTCACGCCACCAGCATGGGCGGCTGCCTGATCGGCGGCGACTACCCCGGGTTCCTCTGCGCCGGGCTGCGCGAAAGGACAGGGGCGCCGGCGTTCTTCAGCGCCGGATGCGCCGGCGACGTGCGGCCCTGGTACAACCCCGGGGGGACGGACTTCCGGCGCCCGGAGGTCGACGAGGTCGCCGCCGCGGGCGAAGGCCTGGCCGAAGAAGTGCTGGCCGGCCGGGATTCAGCAGAGCCTGTCGATGCGGGGGGAATGAAGATCGCCGGGGAGTTCCACCTGCTCCCCTACGCCCAGCTCCCGGACGGGGCATACCTCGACCGCTTCGCCGCCCGCGAAGAGGGACAGCGCCGGCGGTGGGCGGAATACGTGAAGGGTCAGCTGGCGCGGGGACCGCTGCCGGGGGGCTGTCCGCACGAGGTCCAGGTGCTCCAGCTCAACCCCGGGTTCCGGGTCCTGTTCCTGGGAGGGGAGGTGCTGAGCGAGATCGGCCTGCACCTGAAGCGGGCGCTGTCCCCGTCGGTCACGGTCGCCGCGGCTTACAGCAACGGCCTGATCGGGTACATCCCCTCGAAGAACGCCTGGCCTCTGGGCGGGTACGAAGTCGGCGGATCCCACTACTACTTCCGCCTGCCGGCGCCGTTCACCGGGGACGTCGAGGACCGGGTGGTGGAGACGGCCCTCCGCGTCGTCGAGTCGATGCGCTGACCATCAAGGAGGATCAGCCCGGCGCTCGTTCAGCCGCGCGGTCTTTCCGAGGAACCCTGCAATCTCCAGATCGTCGTCCAGCTCCCGCAGTCGGGCCAGGTCCAGTTCCGGGCGCAGGCGGAAGGGGACGCGACTCAACCACGAACTCCCCGACCTCCGATTCCGGGCCTGACGGACCCAGACCCCGGCGCAGGGCATCGTTCAGGGTCTCCTTGAACCCCTTGCCCTTCCTGCGCATCTCCTCCCTCAGGCGCCGCTCGACATCGGCGTCCAGTGTAACGGTCGTTCTCATGTTTACAGTCCCCTACCTGCAGGAAGCGAGAATCTCTCCGCTCAGCACCGTCGGGCACCAGAACTTCTCGATGTACTCGACCACAAGCCGCGTGCCCTCGTCGTGGCTGACGTAGGGGGGCATCGCGGGGTCGTACATCGCGTCGGTCAGGTCGCGGACCAGGACGACGTTCTTCCCCCAGCGCACCATCTGCTTGATCGCGAAGCTGCGGTTGAGGACGCACATGTTGGTGTGCACCCCCATGATCAGCAGGTTGCCGATCCCCCTGCGGTGGAGGCAGCTGAACACCTGTCTGCCGTCGTCGCTGACCAGGTCGGCGCCGTCGTCGATCTCTATGCCGGGGTGCTGCCGCGTCCAGGCGGTGCCGTCCCGGTCGGGGTCGTGGTACTGCCGGTCGATCTCCTTGGTGTCCGAGCCCCCGTCGCTTGAGTCGACCGGCTGCGGCGGATCCTCCCGCTCGAGGCCGGGGGGCGGGGCGACGAGCGCGGTCTCGAGGACGCGCTGCCGGGCAGGGGTTCCTGCGTAGAACTCCATGGTGCTCGAAGGGGCGTGCACGACCTGCACCCCGGAAGCGCGCGCCGCCGCGGCCACCTCGTTCATGCGCGGCACCATGGCGTCGACCCGTTCCGAGGCGCCGCGGCTCCAGTGATTGTTCCAGACGTCGCACAGCAGCAGCGCGGTCTCCGCGCAGTCGTACTCTACCTCGGCGGCGACCACTTCCCATAAGGCGCGGCCCCCGTCCTGTCCGAGCCGCTGCTGCCGCAGATTCAGCCGAAGCTTGCTCATTTCACGCCTCCCCCGCAGGCGCAGTGACCGGCACCGGTTCCCCCGCCCTGCAGACCGTCGGGAAATGGGGGCCGGCCGCGCTCATCGGCCCCCCGTCGGCCACCTCGACGAACCGCTTCATAAGGTGCTGCCCGCTCGCGTCGAAGACCGCGTCCCCGGTCATGTAGTGGATGGCAATGGCCCGCCGCGGCCGCGGCGACCGGTTGAACGGCGACCCGTGCCAGTTGAGGCTATGGTGGAAGGAGACCTCCCCGCGCATGACCGGCAGCGGCCTCGGCCTGACCTCGGAGACCTCCGCCCCGGCCGGCGGCGTGAACCCCTCGAGATCGCCGAACTCGCCGAGCTGAGTCAGCCCGTGCTGGGTGCGCAGGAAATCGATCTGGTTGCCCCAGCGGAAGCTTCCCGGGACCATCCACATGCAGCCGTTCTCCTCGTCGGCGTCGTCGAGCGGCACCCAGGCCGACACCGGGGTCATCGGCTTGATGATCGGCCACAGCGGCGCATCCTGGTGCCATCTGGTCGAGCCGCCGCTCGAGGCCGGCTTGTACTGGATCTGGTCGTGCCACACCATCAGGTCGGGATGGCCGGTCAGCCGGCTCACCGCCTTGACGAGGAACGGGTGTGACAGCAGCCGCCGGAATGCGTCGGAGGCTTCCCAGATGTTGACGATCTGCCACACGGGATGCTCGCTGACCCCGCCGGTCTTGCCCCCCATGTCGCGGAAGGAGACCGGCTGCGGCTCGCCCGGGGCGAACCCGTCCGGGCCGATGTCGAGAACGCGGTCGAGCTCGGCCCCGAGCTCGTCGACCTCCCCGAGCGACAGCGCCTTCCCGGCGTTGATGAAACCGTTGCGCTCGAACTCCTGCACCTGATGCTCCCTCAGCACGTTCTTCCTCCTCGATCGAGGTTTGTTTCGAAGATGGCAAATTCCACGGAAGCTCCCTGCCCGCGCCTCTCCCGGCGCCCCCCGGTCACCCTCCCTCCTGCTTGCCCGCGCCCATCGCAGGCCGGCCGATGCAGCGCCGGTACAGGTCGAACGCCTGCTCCTGGGTGCCTCTCAGCTTCCCCTCCAGTTCCCCGAAGCCCTCGCACTCCAGGGCGGCCGCCAGCTTTGCGCGCAGCGGTTCGGGGGCCTCGCGCACCGGGGATTCCTCGTTCCACGTCAGCCTGAGCAGGGCCTGAACGGTGCGCTGCATGCGCACCGCGGCGGCGAGGATGCGCGCCTCCTCCTGCGGCAGGACGCCGGCCCCGGCCAGGGCCTCGAAACAGGCCGCGGTCCCGCCGGCCAGCACCCCGGGGTGCCCGTGCGCGTGCAGCAGCTGGAGGTACTGGGCGATGAACTCGAGGTCGACGAGCCCGCCGCGCGCGTACTTCAGGTCGAACGGGTCGCCCGGCGGGTACTCGGCGGCGATCCTGTCGCGCATCCGCGCCACGTCCTCGAGCAGCGGTTCCGGGTCCCGGGGGCGGACGAGGATGCCCCTGATCTCCCCGGCGACGGCTGCGGCCGTGGCCGCGTCGCCGCAGACCACGCGGGCCCTCGTCAGGGACATCTGCTCCCACGTCCAGGCCGCCGAGGCGTGGTATTCCCGGAACGCCCCGAGTGTCGTCACCAGGGGGCCGCTGTCGCCGGAGGGCCGCAGGCGCATGTCGACCTCGTAGAGCCTGCCGGAGGGCGAGCGGCTGCGCAGCGCGGCAATCAGGCGCTGGGCGGCGCGCCCGTAGAAGCGCCCCGCTTCGATCGCTGCGGGACCCGTCGTCTGCTCCCGGTCCTCCGGCACGTCCGCCACGAAGAGGAGGTCCAGGTCGGACTCGAAGGTCAGTTCCCCGGCCCCGAGCTTGCCCATGGCCACCACCGCGCATCCCCCGCCCGGCACCCGGCCGTGATGTTCCTGCAGCTCGGCGAGCACGTCGGCGAACAGCACCTCGACGACGGCCTCGGCTACGTGAGTGAGGGAGGCGGAGGCTTCGTCCACCGTGACGAGATTCTGCAGGGACTGGACCCCCACCTGGAAACGGCGGTCCCCGGCCCAGCCGGCCACCTGCCGCAGCCGCTTCTCCGGGTCCCGCTCCCCGTGCAGGCGCTCGCCCAGCTCTTCGGACAGGGACTGCCTGTCCGGGATCGGCAGGAAGAAGGAAGGCTCGATGACGGCTTTCAGGAGCCGGGGGTTGCCGCCGAGGGTGTCGGCGATGCGCGGCGCGCTGCCCATGACCGCGGTGACGAGGTTGAGCAGCCAGGTGTTGGCCCTGAGCATGGAAAACAGGGAGACGTCCTCCGGGAGCGTCTCGAGGAACTTGTCCATGCGCGCCAGGGCGCGGTCCGGGTCCGGGGTCCTGCCGAGGGCCTCGATGATCTCGTGCAGGATCTCGCGGACGATGGCGCGCGCCCGCTCCGAAGCGGTCGAGGCGTGGCGGCCCTCCGCCCATCCCCGGAAGACCTCGATGGCCGTTTGCGCCCGCGCGAACCCCGCGGCCTTGAGCTGTTCAACGGCGTCGGGATTCTCCTTTCCCTCCGGCCCGTCCAGGACCACCGCGGTGACGTCCTGCTCGCTCTCCGGGACGTTGAAGCGGGTGCGGTAGAGATCGTGGACCTCGCCGCAGGCCTTCTCTACCAGGCCTTCGAGCTGCCCGGCCGAGGCCAGACCCATGAAGGCGGCGACGTGCTCCAACCCGTCGGCCGACTCCGGCAGCGTCTGCGTCTGGTCGTCGTTGACCATCTGCAGGCGGTGCTCGACGCGCCGCAGCAGCAGGTAGGCCCCGCGCAATGCGGCCGCCTCCGCCGGCAGGACGTGGTGTTCGCCGTCGAGGACCTCCAGCATGGCCAGCAGCCGCGGACCCCGCAGGCGGGGGCTGCGCCCCCCGTACGCCAGCTGGTGCATGTGCACGAAGAACTCGATCTCGCGGATGCCGCCCCGCCCCAGCTTGACGTCGTGGCCCGCGGCAGTCACCGCGCCGTGGCCGTGGAAGTCGTGGATCTGCTGGCTCATGGAGCGGATCTCCTCGACCGAGGTGAAGTCGAGCCCCTCGTCCCAGATGAACGGCGACAGCCGCTCGAGGAAGGCCGCTCCCGCGCCGAGGTCTCCGGCAACCGGACGCGCCTTGATGAAGGCGGTCCGCTCCCAGGTGCGCCCGAAGCGGAGGTAGTAGTCGAGGGCGAAGTCGACGGCGATGGCCGTGGGGGTGGAGGAGGGGTCGGGGCGCAGCCGGAGGTCGGTGCGGAAGACGTAGCCGTCGCCGGTGCGGGACTGGAGGATGCTCACCAGGTCGCGGGTGACCCGCACGAAACAGTCTCCCGGGGTCTTCCGCCCCGTGTAGCGGACGGAGGCGGGGTCGTAGAGGACGACGAGGTCGATGTCGGAGGAGTAGTTGAGCTCGCGGGAACCGTGCTTGCCCATGGCGAGGACGAAGTATCCCCAGTTCCCGTCCGGGGCCCCGGGCTCGCACCCTTCCGGCGGCTCGAGGTCGCCGCGCTCGACCCTGCCCAGCAGCAGGTGGGAGACCGCCAGGCGCACGGCGTGGTCGGCCATGTCGGACAGCAGCTCGGCGCACTCCATGACGCCGCAGATGCCGAAGCAGTCGTAGACCGCCGCGACCACGGCGACGCGGCTGCGCCGGGACCGCAGGAAGGCCATCAGCCGGTCGCGGTCCATCCCCGGGTCCGCCGCGGCAAGCTCGTTCCGCAGCCCCCGGGTGACCGCCTCCGGGGTCTCGGCAACCAGAGACTCGGTGAACTCCAGGTCGCGCAGGAGGAGCCGTCCGAGGTAGGGACTGTTCCCGAAGAGGAAGGAGAAGAAGACCCTGGCCTCGGGGGTTTCCAGGGACTCGCCGAGGGCGTCCCTGCCGGCGCCGGCGGCAGCTTCCCCAAGCCGTTCGATTCCCGAGGCGGCCTGGTCCTGCCTGTGCCCCCGGAGGTCGTCGAACCCCGGGGCCCGGGCCGCGGTTGCCAGAACGCTCGCAGACTCCACGGGAAACTCCGGCCGCCGGCGCCTCAGAGGGAGTAGTACATGTCGAACTCGACCGGGTGGGGGGCCTGCTCGAAGCGCACGACCTCCTCCTCCTTGAGCTCGATGTAGGCGTCGATCTGGTCCCTGGTGAACACGTCCCCCCGCGTCAGGAACTCGTGGTCGGCGTCGAGCGCCTCCAGGGCGTCGCGCAGGGAATGGGCCACCGTGGGGATGTCCTTCAGCTCTTCGGGCGGCAGGGCGTAGAGGTCCTTGTCCATCGGAGGACCCGGATCGATGCGGTTCTCGATGCCGTCCAGGCCGGCCATGAGCAAGGCGGCGAAGGCGAGGTAGGGGTTGGCGGTGGCGTCCGGGAAGCGGATCTCGACGCGCTTGGCCCGCGGCGAAGCGGAGTGGGGAATCCGGCAGGAGGCGGACCGGTTCTGGGCCGAGTAGGCCAGCAGCACGGGCGCCTCGAAGCCGGGCACCAGGCGCTTGTAGCTGTTGGTGCTGGGATTCGTGAAGGCGTTGAGGGCGCGGGCGTGCTTCATGATGCCCGCTATGTAGTGGAGGGCGGTGTCGGACAGGTCGGCGTAGCCCGACCCGGAGAACAGGGTCTCGCCCTCCTTCCACAGCGACTGGTTCGTGTGCATGCCGGAGCCGTTGTCGCCGGTCACCGGCTTGGGCATGAAGGTCGCCGACTTGCCGTGGCGGCCGGCGACGTTGAGGACCACGTAACGGAAGACCTGGAGCTTGTCCCCCATGACCGTCAGGGGCGCGAACTCTATGCCCAGCTCGTGCTGGCTGGCGGCGACCTCGTGGTGGTGCTTCTCGACGGAGACGCCGGCGTGGCCAAGGGCCTTGAGCATGTCGGCGCGGATGTCCTGGGCGGAGTCGACTGGCGGCAGGGGGAAGTAGCCTCCCTTGGTCCGCGGCCGGTGGCCCTTGTTGCCCCCCTCGAACTCCCGCCCCCGGTTGTAGGGACCTTCGGCATCGTCCACCGCGTAGAAGGTGTGGTTGGCCTCGACCCCGAAGCGCACGTCGTCGAACAGGAAGAACTCCGGTTCGGGACCGAAATACGCGGTGTCGCCGATCCCCGAGAACTGCAGGTGCGCCTCGGCGTCCCGGGCCGTGCACCGGGGGCAGCGCGAGTAGCGCTCGCCGGTGGTCGGCTCGTGCACGTTGCAGATGAGGTACAGGGTCGGGTCCGCCATGAACGGGTCGAGCCCCGCGGTGGCAGCATCCGGGAGCAGGGCCATGTCGGACTGGTCGATGCTCTTCCACCCGTTGATGGAGGAGCCGTCGAACATGACCCCGTCCTCGAACGCGTCCTCGTCGAACGCGTCGGCGGTCATGGTCACGTGGTGCCAGCGCCCCCTGGGGTCGGTGAAGCGGAGGTCGACGAACTCTACGTCGCGGTCGCTGATCATCTTGAAAACGGTGTCCGTGTCTGCCATGGTCCCTGCCTGTCTCCTGTGAGTTGGGTGAAAAATGGGCCTCCGCTTACGAGGGAGCGGGGGGTTCCGGTTGCCCTTGCGGAACGTTGAGAACCGGGGGCGCCGGGGTCAACCCCCGCCGGGGAGCAGCGCGGCAGGGCGGGACACCGAGGCCGCCGGCTTCCTCCGGGACCGGCACGGCTTGTCGTTGACGGAGGCGCCAATGGCGCCTTTATTGAGTTAGCATGCGCACCTGCCTGCAGACTGTCGTCGAGACGCCCGCTTACCTTGCCGCGGCCAAGGGTGTTCTCTCCGAAACCGATCGGTCTAAGGTCGTCAATACGGTGGCCGAGAATCCCGAGGCAGGAGTGGGGCTCGGTGGCGGGCTCCGAAAACTGCGGATCGCCCGTCAAGGAACTGGAAAACGAGGTGGGGCGCGCGTGGTGTTCCTATTCTCCGGCACAGACATTCCCGTATTCTTGCTTACTGTCTTCGCCAGGAACGAGAAAGCGAATCTCAGCACCGGGGAACGAAAAGCGCTGATCTCTGCCGCAAAACAGATAGTCCAAGATTACAGGAGGCCTAGATGAGCAAGGCATACGACAAGATCCTGGCCGGGCTTGGGGACGCCCGCGCCTACTTCAACGGAGAGCGGGAGGGGTTCGCGGTGCATGGAGTTGAAGTGCCCGAACCGGATGTAGCGGCCATCCGGGGAAAGACGGGATTGTCGCAGCTCGCCTTTGCCAAGAGCATCGGTGTTGCGCTGGGCACTCTCAAGAATTGGGAGCAGGGGCGGAGGCGTCCGGAGGGGCCGGCGCGCGTGCTTCTGGCCCTGATTGAAAAGCGGCCGTCAATCGTTCAGGAAGAACTCGGCGCCAGAACCTCCTGACTCTGGGTACGATGGCAAATTACGATCCCCATTACATAAGTTCCTTCTACGACGACTTTGGAGAACGCGAATGGGAACGGTTCGAGCGGAGTGCGGCGGACCGGGTCAACTTTCGCGTCCATCTGCACCACCTTCAGCAGTTCGTCAAAACCGGCGATAACGTGCTCGACGCTGGGGCTGGGCCAGGACGTTTCACTATCGAGCTTGCGCGAATCGGGGCGACTATCACGGTAGTCGATATATCACCGGTGCAGCTGGAACTGAACCGGCAAAAGCTGGGCGAAGCAGGATTCGAACCCAACGTCTCTGGACGTTACCTCGCGGACATCGTCGACCTGCGCGAATTCCCCGACGCCGCATTCGATGCAACGGTCTGCTACGGCGGCGGATTGAGCCACGTGATGGACCAGGCCGGAACCGCACTCGCAGAACTCGTTCGCGTTACGAAACCGGGCGGTTATGTATTGGCCAGCGTAATGTCCCTGGTTGGCAGCGCTGGGGCGTTGCTCTCCAAGTTCCCCGACCTGATCGAGGAATTCGGACGGGAAAGCCTCGACAGAGAGCTTGAAACCGGAGATCTATACGGGCCCACTTCGCGAGGCAACAGGTGTCGCATGTATCGCTGGAGGGATTTGGAAACTTTGTTGAACACGCAAGAATGCGAAGTAGTCGGGAAGTCCGCGGCGAATTTCCTGGCAATTCGGAACGAAGGGACCTTAACTGCCTTCGAACAAGATCCGGAACTTTTCGACTGGTTCCTGCGCTGGGAGACCGAGTACTGCCAGGAGCCAGGAGCAATCGACGGGGGTACTCACATTATCGCAGTTGTCAGGCGAAGGGCGGCCTGACACTTGGGCAACAACAAGACGAGGCTTCGAGCTCAGGGATAAATTGGGCGCCTCGATTCACAACCAGCCAGGGAGGCAAAGAATACATGACCCTCAACACCTATCTCCACTTCAACGGCAACTGCAGGGAAGCCTTCGAGTTCTACCGCTCGGTATTCGGGGGTGAGTTCCTGTTCATCGACACCTTCGCCAACGGACCGGACGATTTCGAGGTCCCCGAGGCGGAGCGGGACAACATCATGCACGTCTCCCTCCCCATCGGAAGCAGCGTGCTGATGGGTAGCGACGTCCCGTCGAACTACGGGCCGGCGGACATGGGGAACAACTTCTCCATCTCCTGTCAGACCCGGAGCCGTGAGCAGACCGACGAGCTGTTCGCGAAGATCTCGGAGGGCGGGACCGTGACCATGCCGCCAGCCGACATGTTCTGGGGGGCGTACTTCGGCTCCTGCAAGGACAGGTTCGGGATCGGCTGGCAGTTCAACTGCGAGCACAAGGAGTAGGGATTCCCCGTCCTGCGCCTTCCGGCCGCCCCGGAAGCGTCTGGTCCATCGCCTGCTTCTTCGTGCCGCGCCGGCTCCGCGGCCAGGGGATGACGAGGCAGCTGATCGCCGCCGCGGTGGAGCACGCCAGGCGGAAGGGGGCCGCGGTGGTCGAGGCCTATCCCGTCGACCCCGACTCGCCGAGCTACCGCTTCATGGGGTTCGTCGGCACCTTCGAGGCGATGGGTTTCCGCGCGGTGGGAAGGGCCGGCACCCGAAGGCACGTGATGCGGCTGATCCTGTAGAGGCGGGAATCATCCCGAATCCTGCACGCTCGGGCAGCCGGTGCTGCCGTGTGCCTGGATGAGCGGGAGTTTCCCTGGAGATCCCGCAGGCTTCCCCCGGCCGTCAGGGGCGGCGAACGGGCCAGCCTCTCGATCCGGTTCTGCCCGTTACGGTAACGGGGACATCCCGGCCGCCTGGGGTTTTCCCGTCAACAAGCCCCTTATATACTACCTGCAATCCGTAGGGCGGTCCGGTCCGGTCCCAGGAGCGGAGCCGCCGCTGAATCAGCCGCTATCCGAAAGGAGAGAAACCATGGCGAAATACCTGTTCCGCACGAAGTACACGAAGGCGGGTCTCGAGGGCCTGCTCAGGGAGGGGGGCACCGGGCGGCGGGAGGCCCTGAAGCAGACCATCGAGGGAGTGGGCGGTACCCTCGACGGCTTCTACTACGCCTTCGGCGACGACGATCTCCTGCTGATCGCCGACCTCGCCGATGACGCGGCCGCAGCCGCCGTCTCTCTCAACATCGGGGCCGCCGGCGCTCTCGACGTCGCCGTGACCGTGCTGATCGAACCGGAGACAATCGACGAGGCGGTGAACAAGGGGGTGGCCTACCGGGTCCCGGGAGGCTGAATTCCCGCGCCGGTGCCGCCCGGCGCCGGCGCATCAACCCCCGGGATGCCTGCGGGGGCGCCGCCCCGGCATTGCCCGGGACACACCCGGAATTCAAAGCCGGCGCAGCCTGGCTCCCCCCTCATCCCAACTGCAGCAGCTCCAGCCAGTTGCCGTCCGGGTCCTGCAGGTAGCAGCCGACGCGGCCTGGCGCCAGCTCGGCAGGAGGGTTCATCACCCTGGCGCCGCCCCGCTCCAGGCGCCGGAAAGTCTCCTCGATATCCTCCACCTCGAAGGCGAGGTGGGCGGCTCCCAGCACGTTCCGCTCCTCCGAGGGCCGCTCTGCCGGCGCCGGGCTGAGATACTGGATCAGCTCGAGAATGTGTCCTCCCCCGAGGTCGAGAACCGCCGACCGCAGCTCGGTCCCTTCGTACCCGACGACCTGGTCGACCCCGGGGCCCTGGCGTCCGTACTCGCTGATCAGGCTCAGTCCGACCACGTCGCGGTAGAAGGCGACCGCGGCGTCGCGGTCGCGGACGACGAATCCGGTGTGGTTCAACGCTTTTATCATGTTCCTGCTCCTGTCGGCGGTCGCCTGATCATTCCGGGAACCGGTCGATGCTGGAAAGGGCGTGCGCCAGGCGGCGCTTCAGGGCCGCGACCCTCTCCTCGTCCCACTCGTAGAACCCCTTCCCGGATTTCACCCCGAACTCGCCGCGGGCGACCATCTCCCTGAGCACGGGGAAGTTCTCCCGGCTGGTGTCGAGGTCGGGAAACAGCTCGTCGATGATGTGGGAGATGGTGTCCCAACCGGCGAAGTCGAACACCTCGAGGGGGCCGGCTACCGCGAGCCGGCGGCCGAAGCTGGTCCTGACGACGTCGTCGACGTCCTCGGGGGTGGCGATCCCCCGGTCGACGATGGCCAGGGCCTCGCGCAGCAGCGCGAACTGCATGCGGTTGCCGATGAACCCCAGCGACTCCTTCTGCAGCACGATGGGGCGCTTTCCCGCGGCCTCGAGCAGGCGGCGGAGACTGGCGATGGTCCCGTCGCTCGTCTGCGGCCCGCGCACCACCTCGACGAGCGGCACCAGGTAGGGGGGGTTCCACCAGTTGCCGACCACCACCCGGTCCGGATTCCGGGTCGAGGAGGCGAGCTGGCTGGTCATGAACGAGGAGGTGTTGCTCGCCAGCACCCCCGGCGGCGGGCAGTGGCGGTCGAGGTCGGCGAACACCTGCTGCTTGAGCGGGAGGTCCTCGTACACCGCCTCGACCACGAGGTTCGCTCCGGCAACGGCCTCGGGCAGCGAGGTGGTGGTGCGGATGCGTCCGGGAGCAGCCCCGGCAGCGGCCGCGTCGACAATCCCCTGCTGCCGCAGGGAATCGAGGGCGGACCGTATGTCGTCGAGCGCCTTCTGCAGCTGTTCCCCGGTTGTGTCGTGGAGCGCCACCTCGAACCCGGCAACGGCGAACTGCAGGGCGATCCCGTGGCCCATCAGCCCGGCGCCGACGACGCTGATTTTCTCCGGTCTTTCATCTATCATCGATCAGTTCCCTCACTCGTGTCGTTCCATCCGGCAAAAAGCCCCCATTTCCGGCGAGACTTCCGGCGCTGACCGGTCCCCCCCAACCCCCTTTTCCCGGCACTCCCGCCCTGGCAGAATCCCGGTTCGTGGTTCCCCGGCGTCCCCGGGCACCCATCCGGAATACAGGTCGTCCCCCCGCTTCGCCATAATCCTAACCCTTCAGGGCCCCGATGGTCACCCCGCGCACGAAGAAGGGCTGAAAGAGCAGGAATACCGCGATCATCGGCAGCGCCGAGACCGCGGCCCCGGCCATCAGCAGGCCGTAGTCGGTGTAGAAGGCGTTCTGCAGGCTGTGCAGGCCGATCTGGAGGGTCATCATCGAAGCCTGGTTGGTGACGATCAGGGGCCACAGGAAATCGTTCCAGGTGCCGGTGAAGGTGAAGATGCCCAGCACCGCCATCCCCGGCTTGGCCATCGGCAGGATGACGCGCCGGAACACCCCCCACTCGCCGCAGCCGTCGATGCGCGCCGCGTCGATCAGCTCGGACGGCAGGGTCTGCAGGAACTGCTTCATCAGGAAAATCGAGAACGGGCCGATCAGGGCCGGCACGATCAGCGCCTTGTAGGTGTTGACCCACTCGAGCTTGATGATCAGCGCGTAGAGGGGGATGAGGGTGAGCTGCCCGGGGATCAGCATGAGGCTGATGACGGTCCAGAAGACGAGCCGGCTCCCGGGGAAGCTCTTCTTGGCGAGAGTGTACCCGGCCAGGGTGGCCAGCAGCAGGTGCGACATCGTCACCGCGCCGGTGACCAGCAGCGAGTTGAGCAGCCAGCGCAGGATCTGCGAGCCGTTGAACAGGCGCGCGAAGTTCACCCAGGTCGGCGGCGACGGGTACAGGCTGGGCGGAAAGGTGATCACCACCGACGGCGGCTGGAAGGCGGAGACGGCGATCCAGTAGAGCGGCAGCAGGGTGGCCGCGGCGAACAGGAGGAGCAGCGATACCGCGAGGAAGCGCTTCATCAGGCTGCCCTGTCGCCGAAACAGGTTGCCGAGATCCCGGGGCGAAGGCTGATCAATCCGCGGCCCCGCCGACGCGGAACGGAAAGCGCCCGCACCAGAGGGCCGGGGTGCCGCGAGGGAGCGGGCCGGGTGAAATGCGGCCGGGGATCCCCCGGCGGATGACTCCCGGGAATCCGGGTCTGCCCCATCCTCAGTACTCCACGTCGCTCGACAGCCACTTGTACTGGACCACGGCGATGGCGGCCAGGCCGAGGCAGAGCAGCGTCGCCTCGGCGGCCGCCTTGCCGAAGTCGAAGTACTCGAAGGCGTCGGTGTAGATCAGGTAGACGAGGGTGGTGGTGGCGTAGTAGGGGCCGCCGCTGGTCATCATCAGCACCTGGGTGAACACCTGGAAGGAGAAGATGGTGCTGGTGACCACGAGGTAGAGCAGCGTCGGCCGCAGCAGCGGCAGGGTGACGTCCCGGAACTGGCGCCAGGCCCCGGCCCCGTCGAGGCGGGCCGCCTCGTAGAAGGAGGCCGGGATGTTCCCCATGGCCGCGGTCAGCAGCACGATGGCGGCGCCGTGGCCTCCGGCCACCGCCATCAGGGCCAGCGAGGGCAGGGCCATCTGCGGGTCGCTGGTCCAGGTGTAGGGTCCGAGGCCGGCGAACGAGACCAGGTAGTTGAGCAGTCCGCGCGACGGGTTGAAGAGCCACAGCCAGACGAGGGCGAGGATGGCGCCGGAGGTGACCGCGGGCAGGTAGAAGGCCGACTTGAAGAAGGCCTGGGCGGCGCCGCTCCGCAGGCCGTATACCAGGCGCGCCAGCAGCAGCGACAGGCAGATGCTCGCGGGAACCACCGCCGCGGTGTAGAGGGCGGTGTTCCACAGCGACTTCCAGAAGAGGTCGTCGGAGAGGGCGTAGTCATAGTTGGCGAGGCCGACCCAGACAGGCCGCCCCCCCGGGAAGTAGTCGGCGAAACCGAGCAGAACCGTGGCCGCCATCGGCAGCAGGTGGAAGACGGCGAACAGCCCTACCGGGACCGCCAGGAACAGGTAAGCCCAGCGCTCCCGGACCATCGACCGCCAGGTCCCGCGCGCGCTTGCGGTCATCCCGCCTCCCCGGTCAGGCGGACGCGCCGGCGCCGCTCGATGTCGCGGGCGATGAAGCGGTTGCCGCGCCGCGTCAGGTCCTCCAGCGCCTGCCTCGGGGTCAGCTGCCGCGACATCGCCGCCTGGAATGCGGCGCGGGTCATCTCGACCAGGGGGATGCCGTATCCCTGGATGGCGTCCCGGGTGCCGTACCTGGTGACCCGCAGCACGTACTGCTGGAACGGGTCGTCGGACCATACGTCGGCGGCCGAGTGCCGCGTCGGCAGGGTGGAGAGGGCGTACGCGGCCTCGCGCTCGTGTTGGGTGTTGGTCATGAACTTGGCCAGCTCGATGACGAGCCGGCGTTTCTCCGGGTCGGGCTGCCTGAAGACGCAGGGGGAGTCGGCGACGACGAACACGTGCGGGTCGACCCCCGGCAGGCTCGGGTACATCATCGGGTAGAGCTCGACGATGCCGGGAGCCAGGGCGCCGGTCTGCAGGGACCGCTGGTGGGCGACCAGGGTGCCGTGGTGGCCCATGCGCATGGCGACGCGGCCCTGGTTCCAGAGGTCGGCGACGTCGCTGTTGCGCAGGCCGGCGCTTCCCGGAGGCATCACCCCGTGCTCGTGCTCGAGGTCGACCATGAACTGCAGGGCGCGGACCCCGGCGTCGCTGTCGATGGTCAGGGTGTCGCCCGGCGGGTTGAACATGAACGCCCCGTGCCCCCAGAAGAACGGCATCTGCTGCTGCTGCGGGGCACTGCGCTGGAACGGCATGGCGAAGCCGTACACGTCGGTTTCGCCGTCGCCGTCGCGGTCGAAGGTGGTGGCCCGCGCCGCGGCGAGGAACTCGGCGAACGTCCACAGGCGGTCCCCGGCGGCCGGCAGCAGGTGGGTGGCGCCGCGCTCCTCGAAGATCTCGAGATTGGCGGTCAGGTAGCGGCTGCCGCCGATGAAGGGGAGGAAGTAATGCCGGCCCTCGTACTCGCCGAAGTCGTAGAAGGGGCCGAAGTCCTCGATGTCGGCAGCGGTGACGTGCTCGTCGAACGCTTCGAGGAGGCCGAAGCGGGCATACTTCAGGGCGATCCCGGAGGTGCTGACCATGATATCCGGCGGCAGGCCGGAGGCCACGGCGATGTCGAGCTTCTGGTATCCCGTGATCCAGTCGAGCACCTCGATCTCGAAGTCGATGCGCCTGTCAGGGTGCAGGGCCCTGAAGTCGTCGGTAACCTTCACGTACCAGTCGCGGTGGGTGTACAGGGCCCGCCGCGGGTCGTCGAGGGGCACCCCGTCGAGCTCGTGGCCGGTGATCCCGAGCCAGGTGTCCTGCGTCCACAGGGTGATGGTGACCGCGTCCCCGGCCGCGGTCTCGCGCGGTCCTGCGCAGGAAAAGGGTGTTGCCAGGGCGACGAGGGCGATCAGCCGCGCCAGGCTGGCGGCGCTGCGAAGCGGGGGTGTAATTAGCGGGCTCCGTGTTCGACTGAAGGGTTGCGACACAGGCACCAGAAGATAGCGAGGCGAGGTCATGCCGGAGGCGAAAGAGCTGAAGTTCACCGCCCACGAAGAGAAAGGGGAAGTCTCCGCCCTGTATCTGGGCCCCCCCGAAGCCGGGGCCCTGCTGGTGCTCGGGCACGGCGCAGGCACCAGCATGCGCCACACCTTCATGGAGGAGCTGGCGCAGGCCCTGGCCGACACCGGGGTGGCGACCTTCCGCTACAACTACCCGTACTCGGAAAAAGGGGGCGGCGGCATGGACGGCGAGAGGGTGCGCCTGTCGACAGTGCGCGCCGCGGTGGCGGCGGCCGCCCGGCAGGCCCCCGGCCTGCCCCTGTTCGCCGGCGGGCACTCGATGAGCGGGCGCATGACTTCGATGGCCGCGGCCGGGGCGCCGCTCGAAGGGCTGCGGGGAATCCTCTTCTTCGCCTTCCCCCTGCACCCGGCGGGCAAGCCGGGGACCGAACGCGCCGCCCACCTCGAAAAGGTGACGGTGCCGATGCTGTTCATCTCCGGCCCGCGCGACGCCCTTGCCGGGCTCTCCCTGCTGGAGCCGGCGGTGGCCAGGCTCGGGGAGCGGGCCACCCTGCACCTCGTCGACACCGCGGACCACGGCTTCCGGGTGAGGAAGCGCAGCCGCTCCTCGACCGAACCGGTGATGGAGGAGCTGGCCCGGGTGGCCGCCTCGTGGATGAAGCGGCAGAGCGCCTGAAAACGGAGGGAACCAACATGAAGACCTATCGCGTCGGAATTCTCGGTTGCCGGGGCCGGGGCACCGCCGCCGCCCGGGCCTACCACGCCCATCCCCGCACCGAAGTCGTGGCCCTGTGCGACCTGAAGCCGGAGCTGCTCGAAAAACTGGGTGAAGAGCTCGGGGTTTCCGCCCGCTTCACCGATCTCGACGAGATGATCCGCCGGAGCGGGCCGGACATCGTGGCGATACCGACCGGCACCGAGTTCCACTACGACCTCTGCATGCGCGTGCTGGAGCACGGGGTGCATATCGAGGTGGAAAAGCCGATCTGCGTCGACCTCGAGCAGGCGGACGCGGTGATGGCGAAAGCCGCGGCAAAGGGGGTGCGCACCGCCGTCCACCACCAGGCGCGGACCGGGGCGGCGATGCAGGCGATTTCCCGTGGCCTGCGCGAGGGGCGCATCGGCAGCCTCCGCCACATCGTCGCCAGCGGCAAGGGGTACTACGGCGGCTACGGGCTGATGAACATCGGCACCCACCTGCTCAACGCGATCCTCGAGCTGGCAGGACCCTGCCGCCGGGTAACCGCCAGCGCCCTTACGGACGGCCGCCCGATCACCCCGGAAGACGCGGTCCCCTCCCCCGGCGGCATGGGCACCATCGCCGGAGAGCACATCACCGCGACCCTGGAGTTCGATGGAAACACGACGGTCGCGCTCCTGCAGCACCGGTTCCCCGCCATCGATGTTTCCGCCTACGGGCTGGAAGTGCTCGGCACCGAGGGGCGGATGTTCTGGAAGATCACCGGGGCCTGGTGGTTGCCGGTGCCTCACTTCGAGCCCGGGCAGGACAGGGAATGGGAGCCGCTGGAGCTGGAGCATCCCGGCCATTACGATCCGGAGAAGTCGTCGGCAGAGGATTACGCCTTCACCGACGAGTACGTGCGCGCCCTCGACGAGGGGCGGGAGCACCTGTGCAGCGGCTCCGAGGGGCGGCACGTCCTGGAGATGCTGATGGGGATCTTCGAATCCGCGGCCTGCCGCCGGCCGGTGGACCTGCCCCAGCAGGGGCGGGAGCATCCGCTGCTGCGCTGGCGCGCCGAGGCCGGGCTGGGGCCGCCGGAGCCCATGCCCCGGCCTTACGGGGAATGGCTGGCGGCGGAGGACAGGCGCCTGGGCCGGGGCTGAGGGTCCGCCGGGAAACAGCTCCCGGGGACCTCAGCTTTCCGCGGCGACGTCCACCCCCGTCTCCCCTTCCGATCGCGCGATGATCGCCGCGCCGCAGGAATCGCTGAAGACGTTGACGGTGGTGCGGAACATGTCGAGCGGCCGGTCGATCGCCAGCATGAAGCCGACGATCAGATCGACGTGGGGCCCGCGCAGCCCCACCGACTCCAGCACGATGAAGATGATCACCAGGCCGGCCGACGGCACCGCGGCCGCCCCGATCGAGGCCAGCAGCGCGGTCAGGACCACGATCGCCTGCTGGCCGAAGGCGAGGTCCGCCCCGAGGGCCTGGGCGATGAACAGCACCCCGACGCACTCGAAGAGCGCGGTCCCGTCCATGTTGATTGTGGCCCCCATCGGCAGCACGAACGACGCCGTGCGGTTGGAGACGCCGACCTTGCGCTGAACCGTCCTCATCGTCACCGGCAGGGTCGCGCCGGAAGAGCTCGTCGAGAAGGCGACGACCAGCGGGTCGATCATGTTGCGGAAGTGGATGCCCGGACGGATGCGCCCCAGCAGCAGGAGCAGCAGCGGCAGCGTTACCAGGAGGTGCACCGTCAGGCCGGCGGCAATGGTGGCGCAGTACTGCGCCAGGGGTCCGAAGGCGTCGAGACCGAACCTGGCCACCGCCGCGGTCATCAGACCGAAGACGCCGAGCGGCAGAAAGCGGATGATGCCGCCCGTCAGGGCCATCATCACCTGGAACGCCGCCCCGAAGAAGCCGGACAGCAGCTCCTGGTGCGGGGACCGCAGACTGGCGATCGCTGCTCCCAGAAGGATCGAGAAAAAAATGACCGCCAGCATGTCCCCCCCGGCGGCGGCGGCGAGGAAGTTCTGCGGGACGATGTCGAGAAGCAGCTCGACCGCGGAGCCGGGGGTCTCCAGCTCCGGAAGCGCCTGCCCCTCGGCGGCCCCGAGGTCGGCCCCCTCTCCCGGGCGGATGAGGTTGACGAGGGCGAGGCCGGCGAAGATCGCCAGGGCGCTCGACAGCACGTAGTACCCCAGGGTCTTTCCGAACAGCCTCCCGAGGGCCCGCCCCCCGCCTACCGTGGCGATGCCGCTGACAATCGAAACGACCACGAAGGGGATGATGACCATGCGCAGCAGGCGCATGAACAGGGTGCCGAGCCAGCCCACCCAGGACGCGGCGGTCTCGCCGCCGAGAAGGCCGGTGCCCACTCCCAGGACCATGGCTGCGAGCACCTGCCAGTGAAGTTGACGGTAGCGCGGAAGAGAGGTGTTCCTGCTTTCGGTCATGTCGTTTGACCCCGGTTTCGGTGCGATGGTCGTCGCCGGTCCATATTATTGATCAGGAAAGGCGGAACCTATGACCCGACAGTTGGCGGCAATCATCGAGCGTGAAGGAGATGGCTACGTATCTCTCTGCCCCGAGTTGGACATTGCGAGCCAGGGAGCAACGGTGGCAGAGGCCAGGGAAAATTTGAAAGAGGCATTGGAGTTGTTTTTCGAGACCGCCTCGGCCACCGAAATCCAGCATCGGCTTCACGAAGAAGTGTATGTAACTCAGGTGATGGTTGCAGTTGGCCAGGCGTCCGAATTCTTTCGGGCCGGGAAGTCTGCCGAATACTTGTGAATCACGGGTTTTCCGAGGTTCGGCGCCGCGGAAGCCATGTAATCATGCAGAAGGTCGAAAACAGCAGCACCATCACCGTCCCTGTACCTGACCACGGTGAATTGCGGATGGGGACGTTGATGTCAATTATCAGGCAATCGGGGCTTCACAGAGAACTGTTCGAATAGAGGCCGATCCGCACCAGTCTGCCCAATTCCTTTCCAGGGCTACGGCCGCACCCAGTGCCGCAGCAGCGGCTTGACGTCCTCGGGCAGCGCCCGGTACACCTCCGCCGGCAGCAGGGCCGTTCCCTTCCCCAGCTCCTCGTCGCTCAACCCCGTCTCCTCGCGGAGACGCTGCCGTTCCGGCGTGCCCGGCGGCATGGCCGCATCCTGTGCCAGCCACCAGGGAAAGTAGGTCATGACCAGGCCCACCCGGTCCCCGTCGCTGTTGTTGCTGCCGCTGCCGTGCCAGGTGCGGGCGTCGAACAGCGCGACGCTGCCGGCCGCCCCTGTGACCTGAATCTGCCCGGGATGGGGCACCGGCTGCTCGAGCCCGCCGGTGCGGTTGTTGTCGGCGCGGTGGCTTCCGGGAACCAGCACCGTGGCCCCGTTCTCCCGGGTGAACGGCGTCAGCATCCACACGGCCGTGACCTTGGCGATGAAGTCCTGGTAGGGGGCGTTCATGCACACCGGGGCGGACTGGATGTAGGGGCCGTCGGCGTGCAGGCTGCCCTCCGGGTACCCCGGTTTGCAGACGAACCCCTTGGCGGTCCGCAGGCGCACCCAGGGGCCCCACAGCGCCCTGAGCGGCCCAAGGATCGCCTCGTGGGCGAGGTGCGGGGCGAACGACTGGTCGACGTTGAGGACATCGGGAATGTCGATGCCCTCCCCCTTCTCGCGGCCGAACGCCGCCGCGGTGGCCTCGATGCTGCGGCGCACCCCGCGCACGGCTGATTCCGGGATGACGTTCTCGACCAGGCACCATCCGTGCAGCTTGAGCTGGAACAGCGTTTCTTCGACCGTCATCCGTTGTGTATCCTAGGTTTGTATGGCAGTTCGTATTTCGTCCATGAATGCGGGGAATCCCCCTCCGGAGGGGTGAAACGTAAAAATCATTTGCCGGAACTGCACCTGTTCCCCTCCCCCCCATCACACCACCGTCCATCTGGCCTTTTCGAACTGAATTCATGAGCGAGCAAACCACCATCTTCCTGGACCGCGGCCTACCGGCCGGTCTCGGCGACAACCTGCGGCGATTGAATCCCTGGTGGGAAGGGGAGGCCATGCCGCCGCAGCCGGTAACGAGGCGGCACCTGGTGGGGCAGATGCGCAGGCGCCTGGATTCGGGGATCGCTCCCGTCGTCGTGGTTCGGGGGCCGCGCCAGATCGGCAAGACCACAGCCCAGTTCCAGATGATCCAGGACCTGCTCGACGAGGGGGTTGACCCGAGGCGGATTCTTCGCGTCCAGTTCGACGACCTGGAGACATTGGGCGGTCTGCCGGAACCGATACTGCGCATTTCGGACTGGTTCGAACGCCGCCTTGCTCCGAAGCGGTTCAACACCCTTGCCCGCGACGGCGAGCCGGCCTACCTGTTTTTCGACGAGATCCAGAACCTGAAACGCTGGGACGTGCAGCTGAAGTCCCTGGTCGACAACGCTTCGGTCAAGGTGGTGGTGACCGGGAGCTCGGCCCTGCGCATCGAGCTGGGGCGCGACTCTCTCGCCGGCCGCATCAACACCATCGAGGCGGGGGTTCTCTCCCTCACCGAGATCGGCGCCCTTCGCCGCCTGGGACCGCCGGCCCCCTTCCTTCAGGACAACGGCCTGGCGGACCTTCTGCAGAAAGGATTCTGGGCAGGCCTGCGGGAATACGGTATCGACCATGGAGCATTCCGCGAGGAGGCGTTCCTTCATTTCTCCGATCGCGGCGGGTACCCCCTGGTCCACCGCGAGGAGGGCATGGAGTTTTCCCAGCTCTCCGATCAACTCAACGAGACCGTCATAAAAAGGGTCATCCAGCACGACCTGCGGACCGGGGAACGGGGCCGCAAGCGGGATGAGAATCTCCTGGAGGAACTTTTCCGGCTGGTCTGCCGCTATGCCGGCCAGACTCCGCGGATGGCTACACTGGCGGAAGAAGCCCGGTTGTCGCTGGGCGCGAACATCGGCTCCCAGCGCGTCACCCAGTACCTGAAATTCCTCGGGGATACCCTCCTCATTCGCCTCGTGCCCCCACTGGAGATCCGCCTCAAGCGCCGGCGGGGCAGTCCCAAGCTCTGCCTGGTCGACCACGGGCTGAGGGCGAGCTGGCTTCAGGAGCGGATCCCCCTGGTGCCGGGGCAGCTCGCCCAACGCCCCGAGCTCACCACCATGGCCGGCCACCTGGCGGAATCCGTTTTCGGCTCGGTCGCAGCGACCATCCACGGCCTTGATATCGCCCACTTTCCCGCCCGAGGCACCGACCAGGAAGTGGACTTCGTGCTGACGGTGGGCAGCACTCGCATACCGGTGGAGGTCAAGTACCAGAGGCGGATCGATTCCTTCCGGGACACCCTGGGCCTGCGTTCCTTCCTGGAGAAGTCGGTGAACAACGCGCCGTTCGGGATTCTCGTTACCCAGGACAACTCCGCCACCGTCGACGATCCCCGTATTGTCAGCCTGCCGTTGTCGACCTTCATGATGCTGCGCTGAACCGCGGCCGTACCTGACTGCGGCGTCCCGGGTCCAGGGCCCACCACCAGGCCCACCGCCGTCCCGGCCGGGGGAAGGTCCGGAACCACCGCGCCACAACGAGAGGAAGGGCATGACCTTTTCCGTCTATTTCGCCGGCGACCTGTTCGACCACAAGCACCTCATCGGCAACGCCCTTCTCGCCGAGGCGATCGGGCGCCACTCCGGCGGCCGCTACACCTGCGTCACCCCCCAGGATCTCGAGCAGTCCACGGGAAGGGCCGCCGACATCCGCAACCAGGACCTCAAGCAGGTGATGGCCTGCGACCTCGGGCTGTTCAACTTCGACGGCGCCGACCTCGACTCCGGCACGGTGGTCGAGTTCATGATGGCGAAGTTCCTCGACATCCCCGCGGTGGTCCTGCGCTCCGACTTCCGCTCCTCCGGGGACCAGGACAAGGACGGCGACGACTGGAACCTGATGTGCTCCTTCTACCCGCGGGTGCGGCAGGTCCGGTTCAACGCCATGGCCTGGTACCAGGAGGCGCGCGCCGGTGCCGCGGACACCGCCGACTGCTCGAGCCGCCTGTACGCGCGGGTTGCCGCCGCGGTCATCGGGCAGCTCGACGCCGTCCGCGCCGAGCCCCCGGTGCTCGAAAGCGGGGGGCTGCCGGAGCTCTACGGCTGGGCGACGCGCTTTCCGGGCGGGGGCTTCGAGGCTGCCTGCGGTCCCGGTTTCGTCGAGGAGACGATCGCCGCCAAACGCCGCAAGGGGCTGCTCTGAGGGCAGCCTTCCCCCGCGGCCGCCGGTCCGGCCAGATGGAGCAGGAGGACACGCCCGGGCACTGCCGGAAGGGATTCAGCCCTGGAACCCGCCCTCCTTGGAGAGATTCGCCGATTGCCCTGACCCGGTGCCCGCCGGGACCGAGGTGTGGATGGTCATTCCGTACTTCCTCTTCCGGAAAAATTTATTTGTTCAACTTTACTATTGATTTATTTTATTATTTTGTTACCATTTCAACCATTATCCTGAATATCAGGAGAGTGTTCCCATCATGGACTGGAAAGAGCTCACCGACCTGACCCGAGGGGCGCGCATCCTGGTCGAGCGGGTCCTGCTGCCGGACAGCGGCATCGCCATCGAAGGTGAGTTCGAGCCCCCGGTGCTTGCCCGCCTTTCCGCGGAGGACCAGGTATTCGTGATCGCCTTCGTCCAGGTTCACGGCTCGATAAAGGAGATGGAGCGGATCTTCGGAATCAGCTACCCGACGGTGAAGAACCGGCTCAACCGCATTTCCGGGCAGCTGCAGCTCGTCGAGACGGTCCGTCGGACCGGGGGGGCCGCCGGGCAACAGCCCGATCCGGAATCCGGGGCGGTGCTCGACAGCCTGGAAAGCGGCGAGATCGACGTCGAAGAGGCGGTGAGGAGGCTCTCGGGATGATCCTGCCGCCGGCGGTCCTCAGGCTGCGCCTGCTGAACGACGGGCGCCGTATAAAACTCTGGTTCCCGCTGGTGCTGCTGTGGCCGGTGGTTGCGGCGACGCTGGTGCTGGGGACGCCCCTGGCGGTCCTGGCGGCGGCCCTCTCCTGGCACCGCGGCTGGGGCCGCCCCCTCCTGCTGGCCGGCCCCCTGCTGCTGTACCTGCTGGCTTCGCTGCGCGGCCTGCGCCTCGACCTGGCCTCCGGCGATGGCCGCCTGTTCCTCTCTTTCGATTAGGAGGGCGCAATGACTGATGAACAGCGAAGAGTCCTCGAAATGCTCGCGGAAGGAAAGGTCTCCGTGGGCGAAGCGGAGCGCCTGCTGAAGGCGCTGCAGGACTCGAGCCGCCGCGACACCGGGGGGCCGGCCGAATCCCCGGGGGAGGAAAGCGATGACCGAGGCGCCGACGGCGAAACCGGGCCGTCCACGCACAGCGACAGCTTCGAAGTGGGCGCCAGCCCGCGCCTGGAGGTGAGGGGTTTCAACGGCCGCGTCCGCGTCCATGCCGGCAGCCCCGGCTCGATTCGCGTCCGCGCGAAGCTGAAGAACCCCCACCTCGTCGAGTACAGCGCCGTTCAGGAAGACGACCTCGTCACCGTCGAGGCCAGGCCGGTTCAGTCCGGGGGAGTCCTGTCCGGCCCCTTCGGGGAAAGCACCGGGGCCAGCATCGAGGTGGTGGTGCCTGCCGCCGCCCGCGTCGACCTGGCGACCAGCAACGGTCCGGTGGAGCTGCGGGGCACGGAGGGAGGCGGGGAGTTGCAGACCGCGAACGGACGCATAAAGGTCGAGAGCTCGAAGGGGGATCTCGGCGCCAGGACCAGCAACGGCGCGATCACGCTCAGGAGCTTCGAGGGGGCCGCGGAACTGGCCACCTCGAACAGCCGCATGGCCATCGAGGACGCGCACGGCCGCTTCGATGCCCGGACCACCAACGGCTCGATAAAGTTCCAGGGGAGCATCGAACCGGGAAGCTCCAGCCGGCTCGCCACCTCCAACGGCAGCGTCAAGGTGACCCTGGATTCGGAGCCGAGCCTGAAGGTGGCCGCCTCGACGGCCAACGGCCGGATCCGCTGCGGCCTGCCAGGCTTCTCCGCCTCGGTCGACACCGGCCGCAAGCTAGTGGGGACCGCGGGAAAGGGAGAGGCCGAGCTGACCCTCGAGACCAGCAACGGATCCATCGCGATCCAGTAGCCCCGGACTGCGATACGGGCGCTGCGCACGACAATTGAAAGGACTGCCATGAACGAGAACAGCAGACGCGTACTCGAGATGCTCGCCGAGGGCAGGATTACCGTCGACGAAGCAGAACGCCTGCTCTCCCTGGTCGACGGGGAACCGGAGGCGACCGCCTCGACCCATCAGCTGGCGCACCGGGTCCCCGAAGCGGCCAAGTTCCTGAGAGTCACGATCGACTCGGAGGGAGGGGAGCACGTCGACGTCCGCGTGCCGCTGGCCCTGATAAAGGCCGGGGTCAAGCTGCACACCCTGCTGCCCGAACAGGCGGCGAAGGGAATCAGGAAGACGATGAAGAAGAAGGGCATCGACGTCGACCTTCACGACCTGCGGAGCGACGGCGTCGAGCAGTTGATCGACGCACTGTGCGAAATCGAGGTCAACGTCCAGGACGGGGAGGACAAGGTCCGGGTCTACTGCGAGTGAGCCCTGCATGGAGGCGCGACGGTCCCCGCCCCGTTGCGGGAGGCACTGCAGAGTCCCGGCAGGCAGGCATCTCGACCATCCGGCAGCCTGCCCGGCGAACCTTGCCGGCGCCGGCCGTATTGGGTTCATTCGCCGCGGCGTCGACAATGGCGGATCGACCCTCCGGTCCGGAACCGCTCCGGACCCGGGCCGTCCGTGAACCCTCCAGAGCCTTGACCGTGGAAATAGGATACCTGATCGGCAGTTTCGAGCAGCTGGATTCAGCCCTCGAGTGGGGCTACGACTACGCCGAGTGGAACCCGACGGGGATCGGCTTCGAGGCGGAGGATGCAGCCGGGACCGCCCGCCGACTCGCCGCTTCCCGCCTGCCCGTCAAGACCATATGCGGCTTCATCGGCGATCCGGAGGGACGCGGTCTCATGGTGGTCGGACCGGACCGCGACCTGCAGCGCCTGCGCGAGTTCGTCACCGGGCTGTTCGACCGCATGCAGGCCGTCGGCGTCGAGGTGATCGGGTACGGCAGCGGCGGGTCGCGCTGGGTCCCGGACCGCTTCGACCGCGGCCGCGCGCGCGGGCAGGTGCGCGAGTTCCTCGAGCTCTGCGGCGAAATCGGGGCGGGCCGGGGCGTCGTCACCGCCTTGGAGCCCTACAACCGGGACGACGCCAACCTTCTGAACACCGTCCCCGAGGCCTGCGAACTGGTCCGCGAGATCGACCACCCCAACGTCCGCCTGATGGCCGACTTCTTCCACATGAAGCTCAACGGGGAGTCGTTCGACGAGCTCGACGAGGCCGGCCCCTTTCTCGCCCACGCCCACATCGCCGAGCCCGGCCGCGGGCGCCCGCGGACCTACCCGTCCGATCACTCGGAATACCTGCGGGCCCTGCGACTCGCGGGGTACGACGGCAGGGTGACGGTGACCGGAGAGCTTCCCGCGTACGAGTCCCCGGCCGAAGCCGCCATGGCCCTGAAAACCGCGGCCTCGGCTCCCCTGTAGCCGGGATATCCGTGATCGTTTCCGGAGTTCGGGGTTTCGCCGATGTGGCGGGAGAGGGCCTGAATTTCCCCGGGTTCGGCCAGCGATGAACGCGCCGGCCTTCAACTACAGCCGCGTCGTCGACCTGTCGCGGCCCCTCGACACGGGACCGGACCAGCACCCCTGGGTCCGCTACGAAACCGAAATCGAGAGCATCGTCCCCGACCCGGAAAGCGCGCCGCCGGAGGGCCGTTGGTACGTGGTGACGACCCTGCGCCTGGGGGGCCACGCCGGCACCCACGTCGAGGCACCCCTGCACGCGGTCGAGAACGGCGCCTCCGTCGGGGAGGTGCCGGTGGAGCGCTTCTTCGGAGAGGCGGTGGTGCTCGATCTGACGGAGGTGCCCTGGGGGAGGCCGCTGGAGCCGGAGGCGGTGCAAGCCGCGGCGGCGAAGGCGGGAGGCGTCCGCCGCGGCGACATCCTCTTCATGCACTTCGACTGGGACCGGCGGCAGGCGGCGGAACAGGGGCACCCGTTCCCCTCGAACGAGGCCCTGGAATGGCTGGTGGCCCCGGACGTCAGGCTGGTCGGCATCGATTCACCCGGCCTCGAGGTGGCCGGGCGCCGGGATCTGCCGAATCACCACACCCTGTTCGACCGGGGGATCCCGCTGATCGAGAGCCTGGCCAACCTCGGCGAGCTGCGCTCGAGCCGGGTCTACGTCATGGCGATTCAGCTGCCGGCCCTGAAGACCGACGCGATTCCCCTGCGGGTGCTCGCCTTCGAGGCCTGAGGTTCCTCTATCCCGGGCCGCTACCCCGCCCGGCGGCCCAGCTCTTCCTGCGCCTCCCTGAACAGGGCGATCAGCCGCTCCCTGACCGCCTCCTCCCGGAAGACCCCGATCCGCTGCGCCCAGGTGATGCCCCCTTCCATGTGCGTCATCAGGTACTGGCCGTCCGCCGGCTCGAAGGCTTCCCGGCCGCCGACGCTGACGTAGACGGGCGACGAGTGCGCCATCACCGGGCCGGCGTCGGTCAGGTGCGGGCCCCAGCAGCGGGCCGCCACCCAGCAGGGCTTCTCCGTCGTCAGCTTGTGGCGCAGGGTGATCCTCGTCGTCGGCCCGTGCGCGGTCTCGCGCACGTCGGGAACGCCGTTGACGATCAGCTCGACCGCGGTCAGGGGCCAGACCGACTCGGCGGTCGCCTCGACCTCGACGGTGCCGCCGTTTCCGGGCAGGTGGATCTCCTCCCCCATCCCCCGCCCCTCGACCTGCAGGTCGATCATCGCCCCGGTGCTGGCGAAGGTCGTGCCGCGGCGCACCGCCCGGCACCAGTTGTCGAAGGTGAACTCCTCCCCGGCGGCGAGCTGCGCGTAGGTGCGCGAGCCCCCGAGAACGCGGTCGTTCGACATCTTGTCGGTGCCCCCGACGATGGGAAGCTTCTGGCCGACGTTGAGCCAGCGGTAGTACCCCAGCTCCCCCTGGCCGATCCGCTCCCCCTGCCAGACCCAGCACATCTCCGCGGCGTCGGCGTGGCCCATGACGATGTTGGCGGCGTTCTCGAAGTCCGGCACCGGCATGTGGGGCATGATCACCAGGCCGCCCTGGCTCCTGCATGCCTCCGCCCAGTCCGCCATCAGCACCTCGATGGCGCCGCCGATCCAGTCCTCCTGGGGGCCGCCGGTGCACAGCGGGGCGACCATCTCCTTCAGTCCCAGCAGGCTGATGTGGCCGAGCACGTGCTGCCGGTTCTCCTGGCTGACCCAGATCAGGTTCTCGTCGCTGCTGGTCGGCGCCAGCCCCCCGGTGAACTCCTCCCAGCTGGTGAACAGCCGCCCCCACTGGCTGGCGAGCAGGTGGGTGACGTCGAGGTCCTCGGCAGCCGCCTCGAGATGGGCCGACTGCGACGACAGGAAGTGGACGTGGGTGTCGCCCGAGTAGTAGCCGCGCTCCTTCATGTCGAGGGCCCGTTCCAGGGTCAGCGTCAGGTGGCGCTGCCCCGGCTTGATCTCCAGCTTGCGGCGCAGCGGCCGGTACTCGAACCCCCGCACCGCCTCGACGTAGACCTCCCCGACCGGCAGGTCGATCTGGCAAGTGCCGTCGATGTAGGCGTACGGGGTGCCCCGCACCTTGCAGTCGCCGCCGATGTCCTCGAACCAGGCGGTGTTGATGTCGGCCTGGTGGCCGTGGGGGGCGATGTAGGCGCCCTGCGGCGAGCGGAAGTGCACCCGCGTCCCCACCGGCTTCCCGCTCTCCCCGTCGACGACCTGCACGTGCACCCACTGGTTGCCGCGCGGGCTGACCAGCTCGACCCGGACCCGGCCCTGATCCACTGCGCCGGAATCGAGCACGTCTCCCCAGCGGATCTCCTCCTCCCCGTCCGCTTCAGTGCGGACCCCGAGCCGGCCTTCGGCGGAGCCGTGGATCTCGGCGTAGCCGCCGGGCCGCACCTCCTGGCCCCCGAGCCCCCAGCCGGATTCCTCCGACGTCAGGTACCCTTCCTCCGGGACGAACAGGGCGTCCTGGCGGGCGATCACGCCGCGCTCCATCGACAGCTCCGGTTCTTCCCCCCCGCCCGCGGTGACGGCGACGGCCGCGCGCGCAGGCCAGGCCAGAGGGTCGCCCGCCTCGTCGCACAGGGTGACGGCGCCGAGCGCCACCGCAGCCGCTCCGGAGGCGGTCAGCGCGATCTCCTCTATCCGTTTGTCCGGGTGGGGGTTCTCCCAGTCGAACAGCCACCAGCCCTCGAGGTCGCCGCCGTTCTCGGTGACGGTGCCGACCTGGTTGCGGCCCCAGGGACCGTCCTTGTCGTGGAGCGGAACCGACCGGAACTCGCGGCAGTTGCGGCAGAGGAACGGGTGGTGCCCCCAGGGGACGTTGACGTCGTGGATCTCGAAGCGGCGGCGCAGCTCCTGCTCGACCGCGGAGCCGTCCTCGAACAGGATGCGGTAGGTCCCGACCTGCTCGGCGGCCCCCTCGATGGTCGCCCGTTCCCCGTTGCAGGGGGAACAGACGTGGGCGAACAGGACCCGCCTGGCCTTTGCCCCCACCGGCACGGTTGCCGACCCGGCCACCTTCCTGCCGCCGGCCCGGGACACCACGGCGAAGCGTTCGCCGGCGCCGGCCGGCGCCAGGTGAAAGGGGATCCCCCAGAAGCGGTGCTCCCCCGCGGGCATGCCGGCGAGCCCGGTGCCGTCCGGGTCGTCCGGATTACAGGGCCACAGCCAGTCGCCGTCGATCTCGACGTTGCCGGCCCCGGCGTTGAGGGCGCCCTCGATATTCAGTGGTGTGAAAGGATCGGACATGGCTGTTCTCCGGAAACAGGAAGCCTGGTGAAGGGCTTCTCAGGGGGTGAATCAAAAGCCTGGGGGCGGCTTGTCCCGTCGCCTTCCCTCACCGATACCCCCTCGCATGGCTCGTCCGGTCGCCTGCGCGAGCCGGGGGTGGAGCCCTCTTCTTTGATCCTGCCTGCCCAGCAGGCATCGCGAGCCTTTTAAGGGGGTACGCGAGCAGGAGCGAATCAGTGCGATTCGGCGGACAGGCGCAACGCCGAATCCGCATTGGCGGGCGGGGCCCTCTCAGACCCGCTGCCTGAAGTGCTTCGCTTCCTTCCGGGCGATCTCGAAGGCGGTCCTGCCGTTCCGGTTGAGGACCGCGGGATCGGCTCCCGCATCGAGCAGGGCCTCGGTCGCCGCGACGCGGCCTTCGTAGGTGGCGCGGTGAAGGGGAGTGCGCCCCTTCCTGTCCTGGGTGTTCAGGTCGGCCCCGTGCCGGGAAAGCAGGCGTATCATCTCCGGCCGGTCCCCTTCGGCGGCCAGCGGCAGCGGCGTGCGCCGCGCCTTGTTCGGGGCGTCCACCTCGGCCCCCCGGGCCAGCAGCCTCTCCGCGCACTCCCTCGAGCCTGCCCGCGCCGCCCAGTGAAGCGGCGTCATTCCGTACCCATCGGCGGCGACGACGACCCCGGCGTCCCCGTCGATGAGCTCCTTCAGGCGGGCGCTGTCGTTGAGAGCGCAGGCAGAGTACACGTCGTAGTACGCCCCGTCCTCGATGAGGAGGCGCGCGACCGCAAGCCTTCTCTCCAGCCGCGAAGGGTCCTTGCCCCAATGGCTCGGCGCCACCGCTTCCTGAAGGGAGGTGGTTCCCCTCTCGCCGTTCCCCTTGATCGGCAGCTCGTGATGAACGCCGGCGCCGTAGCGGATCAGGAGCCTGGCGCACTCGACGTGGCCGCCGCACGCCGCCCAGTACATGAGCGAGATGTTGTCGGGCCAGCCGACGTGCGGCTTCAGCACCGAAACGCAGGTCGCGTCCGCGGCCCCCGACTCGAACACGGCCCGGAGGGTATCCTCCATGCCTCCCCAGGCCGCCTCGTGGAGCACGTTGTACGCCGATTCGTCGATCTCGAGGGGCACGCCGCGGTCCAGGAGGAACGTCACCGCCGGCCCGCACCCTCTCATGGCGGCCACGACCTGAAGCAGATTCTCGCCGATGCGGTCGAGCACCTGCGGATTTGCGGCAAGTATTTCTTCCATCCGCCCGACATCGGGAGCGCCGTCCCACCGCTTCGGGGCCGGGCCCATCGCCGCGGCGACCAGCTGCCGCTCGGCGGGGGTGAGCTTGGGTTTCTCCCGGTCGCGCAGGAACCAGTTCTTTTCGAAAAGCTCTACCGCTTTTTCCGTGTCCATTTCAACCTCGGTTTTCCAGTCAGGTCCCGGGGCCCGTAGTCGATTGCAGGCTAGTCGAAGTATTCGTCTTCCTCGAACCGGGTCCAGGATTTGAACACCGGAAACGGCGAGGGCAGGTCGTTGCCGGGATCGTTCAGCTTGAAGGAGATCCTCCCGGGATCGAAGACGTTCCGGATGGAGATCGACAGCCTGGAAGTCGGAATGCAGTCCGCGCACTCCTCGGGGAACTGCCTGCTCGAGCCCGGTTCCTCGAGATGAATGGTGACCACCGAGGTTCCATTCTGCTCGATTCGGTAATCTCTCGCTGACACCTCCCACTCGGATACCGCCCGGTTCCCCTCGGCATACTGCGCCCAGATGGTGATCCCCTCGAAGAAATCGAGGATGACGGCTTTCCGTCGATCCGCGTCCCTGGAAGGCTCGAACTGGCGGAAGGAGCGACCCTCAAGCTCTGCCTTTACCCGCGCCTCTTCCGTTCCGCCCACGGGTTGCGCCGGATCCTCCTTGCCGCAGGAAGAGGCGAGGAGGAGGGAGGCGATGGCAAGCGGCTTCAACCACATCCGCATGCCGGCATTCCGCAGCCGGAAGGACTCACCCTGAATTGCACGCATCCTGGAGTTCACTGAGGAACCTCCTTTTCGAACGCCGGGACCTCATGCCGCCGGGGAACTGCATTCCGAGCCCCGCGATCTTCCGTTGTACCTGTGGGCCGCAGCCTCCGCCCTCTTTCAGACATAACCGAAAAGCGGCGGAAAGAGAACGGCGACGATCGCCGCCCAGACAGCGTAAACCGGCAGGTAGGATGTCTGCCAGCGCTCCAGGGCGGAGAAGGAGCCGCGGCCCCGCAGGAACCGCGCGTACAGCCACGCCGACCACCCCAGGTTGACGAGCAGGACGAGATTTTCCCCGAGGGCGGCCACTTTGTTGGCGCTGAACCCGAACTCGGAGATGCGTCCCGCGATCGCCGCCAGGGCCGCGGCGTCGGCGGCGAGGGCGGCGGCCAGAAGCAGAAGCTGGAGCAGGTCGAAGAGGCCGGGAGGCGCCCCCGGGTCGCGCGAAGAAACCGCGTACAGCACCATGCCGAGCACGAGCACCAGCAGCAGGTCGAAACCGATCAGCACTTCCCGCTCCACCCCGACTCCGCTGCCGGTCCAGACCATGGCCCCGAGGAAAGCGAGCAGCACCGCGGCGAACAGCGGCGTGAACAGCCGCGTCAGCATGGGGGCGATGTTGCCGGCGACCGCCTGCCTGACCTCGGCAAGCCAGGCGGCGACGACGACGGCCCCCATGGCCCCGCAGGGCAGCAGCAGCGGTCCGAGCCACTCGACGTCGAGACCGATGCCGGCGAACAGCATCCCCGTGACCCCGGTCAGCACGCCGCCCCCGAGGGCGATGAGCACGTAGAGGATGAACATCTCCCCGGAGAAGCGGACGAACTCCATGCGCCGGGCCGGGGAGCCCCAGCGGCCCCCGGCGTGGGCGAAGCCGACCGCCAGCCACAGCGCTATCGGCATGTGCAGCACCGTGAGCACCTCGGTGGAGCCCTCAGGCGAGAAGGGGTAGATGTTGGCGAACAGAGCGGCCGCGGCGAACGGCAGGGCCAGCCGCAGGCAGCGGCCCCTGTCGAGCCGGCGCTTCCAGGCGAAGTACCCGGTCAACAGAATCAGCGCCAGGAGGGGGAGGTTGCGGGCATGGAAGCTTTCGCAGCCGGCAAACATCGAGCAGCCGAACAGCTCGGGCGCCTTCACCCCCGCGGCGCCCGCGGCAGCCAGGCCGAGAACGACGAGGATCTCCCGCGGAGCGGTCCGGGCGGCAGCCGCGACGGGGCCGGCGACCAGCTGTTTCCACAAGCCGGCCAGGTCCGCCGGGGCGAACCCTCCCGATTGCGGGTCGGGGCGTCCGATCCGCTTGACCGCCACGAGGAAGGCCTCCTCTGGCTCAAGGCCGGCCTGCACCAGCGCGGCCGCTTCCCGGCGCAGGAGGCGCTCCTGCTCCTCCAGCTCGGAGCCGGGAATCCCCCGGCCCCGCACGCAGGCGCGCCACTCCGAGATCCGGGATTCCATGCTGTTGCTGAAATTTTCTTCCGTCATGAATCTGTCCGGCCTGGAGCGCCCTTGATTATCACAGGGCCGGTCCCGCAGGATGCGCTCGCCGTCGAATGAAGGGTGATCCTCCATATGACGGGGGATTCCGGGAGAACGTTCCCTCGAAAAACACCTGCCGGGTACGGGTGAACCTCAGGCAACAGGCACGGGCTTCCGCCTTCTCGACAGGGTCCGTCCCGGTTTGCTATTGTCCCGGCACAGGACAGGAATATCGCTCATGCCCGGAACTCCGGGCAGCAACCCAGGGATTTCCCATGACTTCTGAAAACCGGATTGAGCGGACGGAAGCGCGGATCCGGGAGGCCGGCGATCTCGCTGCGGCCTTCGCCGGGGATCCGCACCGGCCGGCCTGGCACTTCACGCCCCCTGCCGCCTGGATGAACGACATCAACGGGGCCATCTACTGGAAGGGGCGCTGCCACATCTTCTACCAGCTCAACCCGGACGGGGCCTACTGGAACCGCATCCAGTGGGGGCACGCCTCCAGCGCCGACCTCGTGCACTGGGTCCACCATCCGGTGGCGCTGACGCCGGAGGATGACGGACCGGACCGCATCGGCTGCTTCAGCGGCGGGGCCCTTGTCGACAAGGCAGGGGTCCCGAGGCTGATCTACTACGGCAATCCCGACGGCCTCTGCCTCGCCCGCAGCAGCGACGACCTGCTGCTCGAGTGGACGAAAGACCCGGGAAACCCCGTGATCCCGCAGCCGCAGGAGGGCGACCCCGGCTTCGGCCGCTACACCATCCACGACCCCTGCGGCTGGCTGGAGGGCGGCCTCTACTACGCCGCCGTCAACAAGCGCGACCCTGAGGACCAGGGGGACGCGGCGTACCTGTTCAGATCGCCCGACCTGAGGAACTGGGAGTTCGCCGGGCTGTTCTACCGGTCGCGGCGGGAGTGGACGGAGGCAGGCGAGGACTGCGCGGTTCCCGATTTCTTCCCGCTCGGAGACCGCCACATGCTGCTCTTCTGCAGCCACCTGCAGGGAAGCCAGTACTACATCGGCCGGGTCCGCGAGGAACGGTTCTACCCGGATGTCCACGGCCGCATGAGCTGGGAGGGCGGCCATCTCGGCGGGCCCCGGACCCTTCTGGACGCTCGGGGCCGGCGCGTCTTCTTCGACTGGATCCGGGAGCTGCGCGGCGTCGAGCGGGAGCGCGCCTCCGGGTGGTCTGGCGTCATGACCGCCCCGCGCCTGCTGTCGCTCGGCCCGGACGGCCGCCTGCGGATCGATCCGGTACCCGAGCTGGAGGTTCTGCGGCTGGATGCGGTCCGGCACGGATCCATCGACGTGCCCGCCGATTCCGAGGCGGCGGTCGAGGGGGTCGGCGGTGACTGCCTGGAGGTGGCGGTCGAGATCGATCCGCTGGAAGCGAGGGAGGTGGGGCTGAAGGTGCGGCGCTCCCCGGGAGGCGAGGAGGAGACCGCGGTCTCCTGGGACGCCGAGGCCGCGGTGCTGCGGGTGGAGGTCAGCCGCTCGTCGCTCGACCCGGAGATCCGCTACACCCGTTACCGCAGGCCGCAGCCGCACCTGGCGGAGAGCGAGCAGTACGTCACCGCCCAGGAGGGGCCGTTCGAGCTGGAACCAGGGGAGCTTCTGACGCTGCGGATATTCCTCGACCGCTCGATCCTCGAGGTGTTCGCGAACCGCCGGCAGTGCGTGACCCAGCGCATCTACCCGACCCGGCCCGACAGCACCGGAGTCAGCCTGTTCGCGCGCGGGGGCGATGCAAGGGTGCGGTCCCTGCAGGCGTGGCCCCTGGCGCCGGCGAGGATCTGATACCCTTGGCGAAGGGCCATATTTCCCGGGGGAACACCCCCTTACGGACAGTCTTGCCTTCGGCCGGTACCACCTCGACGGGCAAAGGGCAGTACCCTTCCCAACCGCCCACCGGGGTAACGTGCAACCAGAGCAGCGGCAAACTCCCCGAACGCCTTGCGATCACCCGCCCCCCACGCCTTGGGAACCCGATGGCGGTAGCCCTCGCTTGTATTCGTTGAAGACCGGCGCTTTCCTCCCGCCAGCGGGCGCAGAGGGGCGTTCTGAACCCTGTTGCAACTTGGCCTCGCCTGACCGAAGCAGGGTGAGCTTGCGCGTCTGTACGTTATCGGTTGTGACCAGCCGGTACAGGTACACCCCGCTGGCCATTGCGCGGCCCCCGTCGTCCCGCCGTCCCAGTGCACGAGGTGAACGCCCGCCTTCCCGGCCCGCTCGTGCAGCACTGAACGACGGTCCGTCGGAGCGCGTCAACCACAAGCGTCTGCGGCGCAATCTGCGCACCAACGATTTGGAGTTGCCTCGTTAATTTGCCGGGTTTCGGACCGGTTCCGTCCGGCGACTGATTCAACAGGCGGCTCGTCTGTCAACTGTGGTGCGGGGGCGGGATCGACGGGCATTCGTCGCAGGGTCAGATCGCCCCGTGGAAGGTGCTGGCCGACACCCTCAGCAAAACGGCCGGAACAAACAGCGCTCCAGCGGCGAAATCCAAAGCTCCGTTTCTAAAGTATCATTCCACGCCGCGGTAACCCCAGGATCATCTCAAACCGTATTTGTCGGGAATTGCTCTCGATAGGCGATCTTCTGTCCATCGGTTAAAGCATTCCGACGCACAACTTTGGGTGGCATCTGCAGCTACTGAAGTGATACCACACCGTAATGGAAAGTATTGGCGGTAAAAAATAAAAAAAGAAAAAGGTCCGCGTGGGGTGGATGCGAAGGGCGGGGGTAGGGAAACGGAGGAGACGGAAGTAGGGGGAAAATTTGCGCAGCACCTCGAAATTGCCCAACGGATGTGCGAAGTCGAAGTCCAGCGAGAGGTAGATTTCGCGCTGCGCATCCGGCAAATCGGGATACCAGCGGTCGGGAGCGCGGCTTTTTCGGCCATAACCGTGCAGTCCCTGCACCCCGGTTCCTACAGCCACTCCTAACCAATCGGGCCAGCGCTCGGCGGCATGCTTCGGTAGAAGAGGCTTGGGGTTAATGACGATCCAGAACGTCATCCCATCGTAGTCGTCCATGAACGAAGGGGCATTAGAACGCCCACTAGCTTGGCGTACGCTTCCATAGCGATAGAGCGGAGAGGGGAAATAGCTGAGTTTGAATTGGACCATTTGAGTCGCCGGGATATTTTCGTGGATCAGGGGAACCAGGGCCCCGAGCACATCTCCCGTGGCATCCGGAATGCTGAAACCCCAATGACCATAACGTCCGTCGCGGTACTCGATAAAAAACATATCAGCTATGCTGCTGAGAGAACCGAGCAGAGCTGCGGTGCGTGGAGGAAAACCTGTCCAGGCATAAAGATCGGTTGTGCTTTGTGCAAGAAAGAGCCCCCACATGAAATGACTGGCGTGATCCAAATTGAGATAGGTATCCCCAGCCCGATCGTGAATGAAACGGAGAGAAACTTGTTCCCCCTTGCAACCAAATGATTTTCAGATACCGGAAGTCGGCCCAATGCAAACCAGCAGAACCGACACCTACATAGCCCAAGCGTTTAAGGTTGATTTCTTGTTGTCGCGTTTTCGATGAGTCTGGTTGAGCAGCAGAAGGCGTCGAGATAGCTGCAAGTACGAGAATGAGTAAAACCATTCGAGAATACTGTTGCAGGTACTGCTGGCTGCTATTGCCCCCCACGGTCGGTTGGTTTTTGGCTGCCCGCGTCATCCTGGCTCCCCGTATCTGGGCTTTGCTTTGCTTGACGGTGTTAGGTCCGTCCGAGTGCAGATATCAGGACGACCCGCCGCCCGACCCGCCGCCGCCTGAACCGCCGCTGTCAGACCCACCGCTGTCAGACCCGCCACTGTCGGACCCGCTGCCGAGCTGCGCGCCGTCCGACCCGCCCGATCCGCAGCTCGACGTTGGATTGGAGTCTCCCCCGCTATCACAGTCTTCGCCGCTATCACAGCCTACGCCTATGGTGATAGCCACGGTGGCAGTAGGACGATCAGTATTTTCTTCATGGCATCCCTCCTTTGGGAATGGGGTGAAAGTCCGCGGAACTTAAGTTCCAATCGGTCAGAGAATGTCCGTTGTTGAAAAACATCCTGGGGCATTCGGTCGTGAAATCCCGGCCTGGATCTGGTGAATGGGTTGGGCCAATTCTGCTGCAATTCGGTTTCGGAAGGCAGGCCGATCAACTCCTGGGCAAGTGCCAGCAGCTTGGCCTGCCCCGACTGGTCGAAGGCATCCCGTTAAAATCGGTCGTGGCTTGTGCCGGGTCGCTTGCGTGGTTGTTCCAATGGCATTTGCCGACCAGAACCTTCGCAGGCGCCGTTGACGGCTCCCACCGGCACGTCGTACTGAGTGCCATCGGTCAGGCCAGCTCGTAGCTGAGCGCCCCGGGGACGTTGGGGTCCGTTGTGGCGCCGTTGGTCGGCATATTGTAGGCGTAAGAGCTTCCCATTCACGAGCCCTCTCCTCTGTTTTGGATGCTGCTGCATCAAATGCGGCGGTATACCACGACGATTTCCTCCCCGTCCTCCGTTAAAGTGATGAACAGGGTGTCACCTTCGATGACGTAGGTGCCATTCAGACTGGCATCGGCAAGCTCTTCTTCCGACGTGAATTCCAGCTTGTTACCGTCCTCGTCGACCATGGTAGATTTCTCCGGGGCCAGCCGAAGCCTGTCGCCGTTGACTTGATAAGTTCCGGTTGTCGTGATGGACGAGCCGAAGGCCTCGATGAATAGTTCAAAGGTGCCATCCGTCCGGAGGGTCAGACGCACGGTGCCCCCGGTTCCAGCATCGTCGGTTATCTCCCAGGTGCCAATGAGGGGGTTGTCCCGGGAGGAGCCGGCAGGCTCATCTTTTCCGCATGCCGCCAGGGCGGCGACTAAAAAAAGTGCAGCGAACTTTTTCATAACGTTCTCTTCATCCTTTCAGGTGGGTTGACTGCTGTTATGTTTGTGTGTAGCTGCCCGAATTACAAAGCATTTTGGGGTTCGCTTTGGACTTGTTCCGCCAGGAACGGCTTAGCGTAACAAGGTGAGTTTGTGGGTCACCACGGCATCGGCCGTCATCAGCCGGTAGAGGTAAACCCCGCTGGCCAATGGCCGGCCTTCGTCGTCGCGGGCGTCCCAGCGCAGGCGGTGGTACCCGGCCTGCAGCGGCCCCTGGTGAAGAACCGTCAGCCGCTGCCCGGTAAGGGCGAACACCTCCAGTCGCGCCGGACCCGGCTTCGCCAGGAACCAGGAGATTACGGTCTCGCTGTTGAAGGGATTAGGGGTGTTCTGCTGCAACTCGGGCACCGTCGGCAGACCGAGCATCTCCTGGGCAAGGGCCACCAGCTTGGCCTGCCCCGACGAGCCGAAGGCGTCGACGAACTGGAAGAAATCGACGAAGTCGACCTTGCCGTCGCCGTTGAGGTCAAACCGGGCGTCGGAGCTGCCGAAGGCGTCGACGAACTGGAAGAAGTCGACGAAATCGGTCTTGCCGTCGCCGTTGAAATCCGTCGAAGCTTGCGTTTGCTCCTGACCGCAGTCGGACAGACCGAGCTGGTCCAGGTCGTTGGTCGCCACGTCCCGCAGGCCCGCGGGGATGCACCCGGTCAACTGGTTTCCGGCGAGGTACAGGCGAGTCAGGTTGGTCAGGTTCTCCAGTTCCGCCGGTATGGATCCTGTCAGCTGGTTGCTGGAGAGACCCAGGCCCGTCAGGTTGGTCAGGTTTCCCAACTCCGCCGGTATGGACCCGGTCAGCTGGTTGTTGGAGAGACCCAGGCTCGTCAGGTTGGTCAGGTCCCCCAACTCCGGCGGTATGGACCCGCTCAACTGGTTTCTATGGAGCCACAGTCCTTCCAGCCTGGACAGATTGCCCAGTTCCGAGGGAATCTGTCCGCTCAAGCGGTTACTGTAGAGTTCCAGGTAAATCAGATTCGAGAGGTTGCCCAGCTCGGGAGGGATCGAGCCGCTCAACTGGTTGACATGGAGATACAGGGAGGACAGGAAGGTGAGATCTCCTATCTCAGCCGGTATCGTCCCGCTCAACCGGTTCCAACTGAGGCTCAGGTCGTTGACGCGGTCGAGGCCGTTGGTTGAGACGCCTTCCCACTCGCCGAGGGGCCTGCTGCCGAGCCAGTTCGTCCTTCTCTGCCAACCCGCCCCGTTGGTGGAATTGTACAGCGCAGCCAGCGCGACGCTGTCCGGGTGGGCGGGCACCGAGGTGACAGGAGAGACTCCCGTCCACTCGGACGCGTCCCACAGCTCGATCCCGTCCAGCCCAACTGAAGCGAGCAGGGAACCGTCCGGAGAAAACACCCCGTTGATCCCGAAACCCCAGGAGTCCTCCAGCCGGTCGGGATGCCCGAGTTTTGCGGTGACTGCTTTCGTCGCCACGTCCCACAGCAGGACCTCGCCCAGCCTTGCACCGGAGGCAAGTATGGTCCCGTCCGGGGAAAACGAGGCCTCTCCATGCCCCTGGAGGGTGGCGATGGTATTTTTTGCCGCCACGTCCCACAACAGCATCCCGTCGTCCGTGCTCGAGGCGAGGATGGTCCCGTCGGGGGAAAACGCCACGTCGAGGACCCGGCCGGTATTCCCCTCCAGGGTGGCGGTGTTGGTTTGCGATGCCGCGTCCCACAGCTTGACCGTGCCGTCCCGCGATCCCGAAGCGAGCGTCCCGTCGGGCGAGAAGGCCACCGAGAAGACATGACCCGTATGCCCGGTGAGGGTGGCGATAAGGGACTGGTTCCCCACATCCCACAGCTTGATCGTCTGATCCCCCGAGCCTGAAGCGAGGGTGTCCCCGCTGGGCGAAAACGCAAGAGAATGGATCCCAGTAGGCCCACCCGTATGTCCGGGAAGGGTAGTGATAAGGCTTTGGTTCGCCACGTTCCACAGTTTGATGTTGGGGGAATTATATACAAAAAAAAGCAAGGGTAATTTAAGGGAATTACAGATAAATTAAGGTCCGGGTATATATTTATTTAATACAAGACACTGGAAAAAATTTCCAGAATTTGGCTGAACTGGAGGAGGGGGATCCACCTCGTCGTGGTCTGACCGGCCGCCTTTTTTTGTCTATAACTTCCTGTAATCAATGGGGTTACGCCAAATGATCTTTGGAAACATGAAGCCCCCCTGCCAAGCGACCAAACGGGTTGTTCTATCCGATCCCGGTATACCTCATTCGTACCCTTAGGGATATTATCGCTGGTGCGTTGTCCGATACCCTCTTCCCCTTTTCAAAACCAGCACCTTCGGCGAAAAAACTCCAGCGAGTAGAAGCAACGTCAGGGCCGGAGCCCCAGCTGTCGTGGAGGCCGGACCTGGCGGATTGCGAAGGCGTCACCCCAACCGGATTGGTTCTGGAAATAGAGCACCAGGAACCCTCAAGGGGGCCTTGAGGCCCCGGCGATGAAGACCCGGGTCCCGCACTTCATCTGGATGACCGGAGCAGGAATCGTGCCGTCTGCCAGGGGTGAATCGACGGGGTCCCCGTCGATGCGGCAGGGGCCGAGGTTGTCCGGTGAACCGCCGGGAACCTCTTTGACCGCCGCCGGCTCGAAAAGACCACAGGACCCTCAGAATGGATTGCGAAGGGGTCATCGAGCCGGATTGGTCCTGGCAACCGGGCAGAGGAACCGCCGGGGCTGCCGGACCGACGCTCCGCTGATCCCGGTCGGGTCTTTCAGGGGAGAGGCGGACGATCCGGCCGATGAAAAACAGGTGCCGGTCCCGTTGGAAGGTGATTCCGCGTTTTCCAGGACGACCCCCTTGCAGGCCCCGGAGAGGGCCACCGAGGGGTCGATGCGGGCATTCAGGGAGCTGAATGACGGGACCGCGCCTTGGACGGGTCCACACCGGCATTCCGATTGACTTGAGGACAGGCCGGGCAAATCAGTACCTGCAGGAAGGGACCCATGCCTTCGAGGATGGATTCTCACGTCTGCTCTCGGAAAGCATGGGACCGCTTCAGGCAGGAGGTGTTGGATTGGCCGTTCCCCATCGACCTCGGAGGTCCGGCTCCAGGGGACGTGCAGGAATCCTTGATGCGAAGGCGCGCAGGGCTCCTGAACTGCCGGTGCCTGGCCCGACCGCAGAAGGCCAATCGGGAGGGGGAAGAGCCTGGGTCCACCGGGAATGCGCCGTGCCCTACTTGCCTTCACTTACCGGTAGGGCGGTCCCGGTCTCGGGGTGCTGAGGGGTCGGTGTTTTCCCGGATACAGGCGCTGCGGTCGTCCTTGCTCCGTCCGACTCCGGATGTTCGCGGGGTACGGCAAAGGCGTCGTGGTGGTATATCTGCTGCCGATCGACTGAAGTTGTTTCCTTGGGAGTCCCCTTTTCCTCAGGCTGGCGTTTGGACTGCTTGTTTTTCTGGAGCAGCTCGGCGATCCTTTTCTGGGCAACGCCCAGTTCATCCTCGGTTTCGCGCAGCTTCTCGCGCAGTTCGGCGGTCTCTTTCTCCGCCGCGCGCTGTTTATCCTCGGCCTTGCGCTGTCGATCCTCGGCCTTGCGCTGTCGATCCTCGGCCTCGCGCAGCTTGTCGCGGAGCTGCTGAATCTCCTGCGCGGACTCGCCTTCGACGGGAAGCCGCGGAGTGCCGTCGCCGCCGGTGACTTCCTCCTTCTCGACGGATGAGGCCTCCCCCTTTGTCTCCACCTTCGGTTCGACCTTCCCGGGCGCCTTCTTGCGCTTCGAACGGGCGGCCAAAGCCTTCAAAGCCTGGTCCACAGAGGTAAATTCCTCAACCTGGGCCAAATCATAGCTCCTTGAGAGCAGTCTCAACCGATCAGCCGTGCTCCGGGTGATGCCGACGGACTCAAGCCAATCTCCCCACTCTCCGGGCCCAAGCCCCTGGAAAACCTCCTCCAAGTCTCCGCCGCAATACCAGCCTTCCACGGTGGTTTTCCTGCCGTATCGATTGTACGATTTCCAACGCTTGAGAGCTCGACCCTTAGCCTCGTTCGGGCCGGCGCTTTCTGTATTGGTCGTCGAAGTTACTTCCGGTTTCTTTTCCATGGGTTCCTTCTGTTGATCTGTTTTCATCGTGGTTTCCTGTATTTGATTTGTTTTCACTTTGATGATTCCTCTCCTTGTGATTTTCTCGTCATGTGATGTATTCACCGGCGGTGAAAATTACTGCAACATGTTTATTTACAATAAGTTAATCCTCCTTAATCGAAATTCGGTCATCGTCTTCGGTATCCTCATCCCCTTGAATGTTTTCCGGGTCCGACTCCCATACGGAACCCGGTTGGAAGGTGACTCTGGCGGCGGGTCAGCGACAGAAGGGACTTTGGAAGCGGCAGCAGATGCTGCCTGCCTCCGGCGATCCATATGCTTCTATTGTACCTGGCTGGACTAAAAAAGCAAATGGACCTTGAGAGGAATTGGCAAAACCCCGTAATGGCGTCGGGAAACTTTAGCTTCTGCAAGCGGCAGGTCAGGGGAGGCGAGGAGGTCTCGGGTCAACCGAATCGAGGCGGAGAAGACACACTTCGCGTCGTTACCCCGGAGATTTCAGGAACGGAGCGTCAAGGTGGCGCTGAGGGATACCATCTGGTGATGCCTGTTCCTCGATGGGAAAGGCCTCGCGGACGAGGAGATCCTGCGGAAGACATCCGGGCTGCTTCCGAGGATTCCCCCGGTTGCAGGCTGGATCTTCTTCCGGTTTCAGGAGGTCGCGCGACGAGGTGCGCTGGAAGCGGATCCAGCCTGTGGGTGCGGGCCCTGAAAGAACCCGCCTGCGCAAAGCCCTTGGGAGGGCAGGAGATCGGGTTTTGAGGGTTATGGGGGGAAAGGTCGGGAGCCCGAGCGGAACGAACTCGGGGAAGCGGCCCAACGAAGAGCCTGGAAAGACCGAGCTATGGGCGTGACGAACTCAGAGACTGCAGGGGCGGCCTACGATACTCAGCGGTGGTGCACGCGGCAGGTTATCTCGAAGACGAGAAGAGCCGAGGCCGTCGGCACCACCCGAGAAACAGGGCCTGCTGATTACCGATGCAGATCTTACAGCAGCGGATTTTTCCCACGTGGGAAATTGGATCGGGTTGAAGGTTATGCCGCCCCGTCCGAAGCTCAAGGTGTCGGCCAGGAAGGTCGAACCCGAGATTTGAGACCGAGGGGAGGCTTTTCTTCCGTCCAGCAAGTCAAACCGACGGCGGTTCCATGCGCAGCTTCCCCGAGTCCGTGCAGGAAGATTCAACTCCCCCACAGGCTGCAGAAGACGGAAGATCAACGGTTCCCTGGGCAAGAAAAAGAGGATCGCGGAGCTGCGCTCGGGAAAAACAAATCGGCTCAAGTGCCTGCCTGGTGCGACGGAGGAAAGCCCGATCAATGCGCGATTTCGCCAAAAATCTGGTATAACATGATAGTGGAAAGGATTTATCCCCTTTCCCGGCAGGATCTGCCACTGCCCGTTTCAGCGGTTCCGGATCCCGGTTTCCTACTCCGCCACCAAGGCGGTTTCCATTTTCGCTTGGACCTCCAGGGAATCAGGAAGGACAGGGAGGGTGCCGCGGGCCAGGGCCATCTCAAGTGCCTTCCGCTCCCTCGGGTCCATGCTCAGGCCTTGTTTCCGTCTCCTGGGGAGACCTTGTCCGGGATCGGTCTGACCTGTTTCCGCAAGGGAACGCCACCGTGTCCGAGGGCATCACCCCGGAGCGTGGCGGATCGATGAATCCAGACCGCAAAGAGCTTTGATTTTACCCAACTTGGGCAATTTACCTCCATGGATCAGGCCCCTTGAAGGCTCCGCCCCTGTCCCTTCGAAGCGCGAGGGGCAGGCCAAGGAGACCGAACCCGACATGGAGACGGAAGGGACACCTCATCCGGAAAGCCGGAGGAAGCCACCGGGGCGACGGCACTCCCCTGGACATCGAGTCCGCGCCGGAAGCTCCCCCGACAGGCTGCAGGGGACCGAGGACCAACGGTGCCCGTGGGCAAAGAGGACCGCGGAACGGCGGGGAGATCGACCGGCTAAAAGTCCTGCTAACTGCGGACCGGTGGAGTGCCTGAAAAGAAGCGCGAATTCAGAAAAAATCGGGTATGACTATTGTAGAAGGGCGTTTACTCCCCTCTTCGCAGGATCTGGAACTGCACGCTTTCCGCGATCCGAAGGACGGCATCCCACCGAATCCCCGTTTTCTGCTCCGCCCCCACCGCCGCCAAGGGGATTTCCATTCACTCACAGACCCACCCGTCGCCGTCTCGGTCGCGCGTAGACATAGGCGGTATGATCTCGGGGCACGGGGGCGACCCGGTGCCGTTCGGGCCTCGGAATACGTTTTTCCACCCCTTCCCGTTGTCGTTCCTGAGATCGAAGGGATCCTTCTCCGGCAGGAACTCCGCCCGGGCGTCAGGAATCAGGCAGGACAGGGAAGGTGTCGCCGGCCAGGGGCCCTCTCGAGGGCTTTTTCGCTCCCTCGGGTCCCTGCTCAGGTGCCATGAAGTGAAGCAGACGCAGTTGCCGCTCCCGACTCGCTGAATTCCCCCACGGGATTCCTCACCGAACCCGAAAAACCCTGTCAACGCCCTGCTCCCGGCTCCCGTTTCAAGGCCGGCACAGGGCCGTTCTGCGCCCTTCTGTCGGTGTCCACCGACAATCCACCTATGAAATAAGGAGAGTGAAGATGAAACAAGATCAGCTGAAAAGGGCCAGAGACGCCCTGGGAATGAAGCAATGGGAGCTGGGCCTCGCCCTGGGTGTCAGCGAGGCCGAAGTGTGCCTGTGGGAGAAGGGAAAGCGAACGATGCCGGAGAGGTATCTCCGTCTCATGGGAGCCATCATCCACCACCAGGAACGGGGCTTGATCCTGTCCTACAAGGCATTCAATCCACCGAGAAGTCGGAGTAGGAATGACCATTGCTGACCACCCCCTCCACAGATCCCAGCGAGCGGTGTTACCGCACTGGGCTCCTGCCTCGGGTCATGACGGCAAAACGCTGTCCGGGATAGGGGTGAGTGATGCGCGGAGGAGGCAGCAGTTGGTACCAGAGATCCTTCATGCGTCTCCACGTGACCCTGGTTTTGTGGCTCCGTCGCTTCAGAGTACGCCACCAGTGGGTGGCGATGCCCCTGATGAACGCGCACAGCGCCGGGCCATTCCGGGGCACGCCGTAATAGTTCAGGTGCCCGGTTATCACCCGGCGGAGATAGCAAGCCACTTCAGGTACGGGGTCATGCATCCGCCGTTTGAGGATTCCCTTGACCTCTTTGAGCTTTCGCCGCATCCGCTCCTTGGCCGTCTGTCTCAGGACGATGAATTTGCCCTGACGCGTCTTGTCGCAGCTGTGGGTAAACCCGAGAAAATCGAACGTTTCGGGTTTCCCTTTGCCGCGTCGGCGTCGGTTCTCCACGGCAAAGCGCCCGAACTCGATCAGTCGCGTCTTGTCCGGGTGCAGCTGCAGGGAAAACCTCGCCAGCCGCGCGGCCAGGTCGGCGCCGAATGCCTCGGCGTCGGCTCGGTGCTGAAAACAGGCCACAATGTCGTCCGCGTAGCGCACCAGGAGTACCTCCCCTTGCGCGCGTCGCTTGCGCCATCGTTGCGCCCACAGGTCAAAGACGTAGTGCAGGTAGATGTTGGCCAGCAGGGGCGATATGCTGGCCCCTTGCGGCGTCCCTGCCTCCACATCGATACGCCTGCCCTCTTCCAGGACCCCCGCGTTGAGCCACTTGCTGAGGTGGCGCCCCACGCGTCGGTCCCGCACACGGTGCTCGACGAACCTCATCAGCCATTCGTGGTCGATGGTATCGAAAAACCCACGGATGTCCGCGTCGAGTACCCAGTTCACTTTGCGGTGTCGAATTCCCACCGCCAACGCATCCAGCGCCCCATGCGGGTTGCGCCCCGGTCGGAACCCATACGAGAATCCCAGAAAATCGACTTCGTAGACCGCGTTGAGCACCTCCACGGTCGCCTTCTGGACGAGCTTGTCCTCCAGCGCCGCAAGGCCCAGCGGCCTTCTGCCTCCGTCTGCTTTCGGGATGTAGGTCCGTTTGACCGGTTTGGCTCGATACGCGCCGCGCTTGAGCCGGGCCGACAGGTCCTGAAGACGTGCTTCCAACCCCTGCCCGTACTCGCTCCACGTCATGCGATCGACCCCCGGTGCGGCCTGCCGCTTGAGGCCGAGGTAGGCCTCCCGGAGACGGTCGACGTCGTAGACGTGGTGCCACAGCGTAGTGAACGGCAACGCCCTGTCTCGAACCGCTGCTTGCCGTACGCGCTCGAGCGCCTGGTGCAGGCCGGTCCGGATCTGCGCCCGGGACCTGGGGTGCTCGCACGCGTTCCCCTTGGCCAGCCCCCTTTCCTCCTCCCGCTCCGCCGGCGGCGCAGCGGTCCGACCGCCCTTGTTCGCGGGGTTCCTCGGTTGTATGGGGCTGTCCGACTTCCGGCGGTCGTGCGTCATCGGCGTATCCCAAATGGGTTCCCGATGCGGACCCGGGGACCATCCCCCCGGGCAAACCGCCGGACCTCCCGGTTCCCGTACGAGGTGCCTGGGCGCATGCACCGGGTCTCTGACCGCGCCGGGTCCGATAGGCACTGGCGATATCGCGCCCACCGGTGTGGCCTTCCCTCGTCTCCAAGCGGGTCGGCACCTGGGAGGGGTTCATTCATTTCGCGGCTCAATACCGGACCTACGCCTCCCCCTGCCAACGCTTCGCCTGCGCCGTTACCGGCGCACACGCATGACTCGGGGCTGTCGTGGTTCGCTACACCTTCGACACGAAGGACTCTCACCCCTTACACCTCGCCGGTTTTGACCGGCGCACAGGAGAACGAAAAACATGGGAACCACCATCTGTGACATCTGCAACGGGGCCGTATCGGAAGACGATTTGCGCGGAGAACTCAAGGTCGGAACGGGCAAGCATGATGGCCGAGGGGAGGAAGTTCGATGTCTGCATCGAGTGCGTGCACGGCCTTACCAAGTCCTGTCGAAAAATTGGTAGCCTCGCCCTTCCGGATCTTCGTGGACGCCGTACCTGATCGCCCCCGAGGGGGCCGCAGCGGGCGCGGCGTATAGCCTGGTCGCTCAGGTCCTCGCCGAGGTCGGAAAGGTGGGTATCGGCAAGCTCATTTTCCGCGACCGCGAAAGCCCGTCCTCCTCGCCAGCAAAGGGCAGAGCTTGAAATTCTACCGGCTGAAACAGCTTGTGCGCGCCCTGTCGGCGCCCTTCGCCGATCTCAGCCCGACCGACACGAGGACCGCCGCTTTGCATGAGCGGATCGCCACAGCGGCCCCGGCTGTCGAGGGGGCGCCGGTCGACGGAAACACGAACCGACATACTGGACCGGCTCAAGGATTCCATCGAAGCGGCGAAAGCCGCAAAGCCCAAACCGAAGCGGCGCGCGCGCACGCGCCCCGCCTGAACCCAGGAGAACGGGATGCCATCGGAAAGAATCGTGCCCGGCAAAGGCACCGAAACCCGCCGCGAGATCCCCGAGGAGGTCGACCTGCCCCGGTGGATCCTTCGGCGGTATGCCGTGATCGAAGGGGGGAAGGTGCACCGCTTCGAGGACTCAGGGGCCGCCGTGCGCCACTGGCGCGAACACGGCGGGGAAGTGCGGGTCCTCACCTTCCGCCTGTCCGAGGTCGACGTCGTCACCCCCCGGCCGATTACCACCCCGGCCGGTACCCGGTACACCTTGCGGCCCCCCGAGGGCGCCATCCGAACGGACGGGGAATAAGGCGAGGGGAACTAACCCACGGTCTCAGAATCTTCGCCGGCTGCCCTCATCGCCGGCTCCTCAACGTCGTCCTCCACGGCGGCGCAACGCGCGCGACGTTGGCGGGGTTGGTCTACGTCATGAAAACCGCCATCGCAAACCCGGCGATTCGTCTACCGGGAGGACCTTCACCCTGTTTTCACTCAGCCCGGCACCGGCGCCGACGTGCGGCGCCCGTTCCGCCAGTACCTGCACTGAGCGGATAACGGCGGGCGAATCGCTCCGCGATCACCTGGAGGAGGCGCCATGTACGACCCTTCCCACGAAATCAACAGGGGGTATCTGAAGCGGTGCGCCGTGCACTGGCAAGCGGCGCGTTGTACCCCCGAGTTCCTGCGGTTGGAGGGGGTTCACCCCGCCGACACGGCCTATTGCCTGGACTGCCACGGGACGTTCCTCCGGGCCAGCCTGCGCCGGTTTACCCCCGATTTCGACCGCAACCGGTTGGGCGGCCTGATCGGTCCAGGCTACACGCCCGCCGCGCCGGGGGTGGGCTGCGTCCCCGGGGACGACCCTTTCGGCATCGAGACCGGCAAGCCCGACCCCGTGCTGCGCCTGAAACTCGAAGTGACGGCCGACGACATCGCGCACGGGGTCCCGCACAAGTGCGGGGAATGCCCCGTAGCGCTGGCCGGCATCCGCGCCACAGGCCGGGGATGCGAAGCCTATACGGAACTGTCCGTGTTCGACGTGAACGGCGACGACATCGAATTCAAGGGCGACCTCCCCCAGGTGGCCCGCGATTTCATCTGCCGTTTCGACGAGGAGGACCCCGTCGAGGCGTTTTCCGTCCACGTCGAGTTGTACCCGGTAGACGTGTGGTACCGCATGCATTCGGAGAATCAGTAACCCCGGGCACTTCCGCCCGACCTATCCAAGGGGGAACCCAATGAGAGACAGAATGACCCTGAAGAACCTGCGGCCCTGGGTGCGGTCTCACCTGCCGTTGCGCGTTTCCTCGGGTAACGGGTTCGAGTTCGAGGGGATGTGGACAGACGGGCGGGCCATGTTTCGGGGCGAGTGCCCCAAAGGCTACCGGCGCAACCTGGAACGCGCCGGCCAGTGGTTGAAAGAGCCGTACGAGAGCGCGCCGGCCGTGTTCGCGCAATCGGTCGAAGGGACCGATACCCCCGTCAAACCGGTCCGGACCGCCGAGGGGCACACCTACGGCCGGCCCGACCCCATCGACGTCCTCGAAAGCGAGGACCGCAAGGTGCGGGTGCATGTCAACGGGCGGTACATCGGGTACGCCCTGCGCCGGTTCAAGGGCGCTCGGTTCTTCGCCTCGTCCGATACATGGCGCCCCCGGGTATCGGTCCACCACAAGGGGGAAGTCGTCGGGGTGATCATGGGAATCCTGGTCGACTGAATCGCCGCTGACGATGGACGAAGCGCTTCAGGCCCTCTCGGTTGCCGTTCTGGAATGGGAATCGGTGGCCGCAGAAAAGGAGGTGGAAATCTCCAAGCTCACCGAACCGCTCGCGGAAGCGCGGAAAGGACCCCGCCCGCTGCGAAATCCTGCGGCCTGCACGGCACCCGCTGACGCCGGCGCCGTCACCGCACACTCCAAACCGAGGGGAGAACAGGATCGTAGCCGACCTGATCGAAAAACTCGAAGGGATGCCCGGGGACCGCGTGGTCCGCATCATGCCGGAACCCGGGTACTCCCACGGCGGCGTTCTCGACGATGAGCGACGTGACCGCCGACGAGGACGCCGTCTACATCCTGGGCAGCGACGGAGCGCCCGAGGGGGGAGAATGAACGTACACGAAGCGAAACAGGAACGGCGCCGCGAGCGCTACCTTGCCCGCGCCGAGAAGAAAGAACGGGAGTTCGAACAGCTGCACGCACGCGCCAGGGACATGGCGTCCGCCATCCCCTTCGGGCAGCCCATCCTCGTGGGGCATCACTCCGAACAGCGCGACCGGAACTACCGGGCGAAGATCACCAACACGTTCCGGCGCGCGTTCGAGGCTCTGGAGTACTCGCGGGAGTTGCGCGCCCGGGCCGATGGGGTGGGGCGGGCCGGGATTTCCTCGGACGACCCCGACGCCGTGGTCAAGCTGCACCAACAGATCGAAGAGTCGCAACGCCAGCGGGACAACATGAAAGCGGCGAATCGAGCGCTGCGCATGAAAGACCAGGTCGCCGGCGACATCCGCCTCCTCGAACTGGGCTACTCCGAGGACAGCATTCGCAACCTGAAGACGCCCGACGAATTCGGGGCGACGGGGTTTCCCAGGTGGCGCATCGCCAACCTGTCGGCCAAGATCCGGCGCCTGAAACAACGGGTGGCCCGGCTGGAAAAACAGGCCGCCGACGACACCACGACCGAAACCATCGGGGACGTGAAGATCATCGACAACGTCGAGGAGAACCGGGTGCAGCTCGAATTCCCGGGGAAACCCTCGGCGGACATCCGCAGCCTGTTGAAGTCGAACGGGTTCCGGTGGGCGCGCTCGGCCGGGGTGTGGCAGCGACACCGGGGAAACCACGCCCTGCACGCGGCCCGCACGGTCGCCCACTACGCCGCGAAGACCCCGCCCGCCGACGAGGACCCCCCAGGGAATCGGTCAGGACAGTGAGGGTGTCGCCGGCCAGGGCCCATCTCAAGGGCCTTCCGCTCCCTCCGGTCAATGCTCAGGCCGTACTTCCGCTTCACCTTGATGACGATCTCCGCAAACCCTCGGGGGTCGATCCGAGGCATCCACTCTCCCGCATCCTTCCCCCTCTTCTGGTAGCGGTTCACCGCCGGGTCCGACAGCGTGAGGTTGAGCAGGTCGTTGGCGAATCGGCGCTTGGTGGCCGCATCCGCTACGCACAGGCCGGAGTCATGCGCCTCGCTCACAGCGACCACGTGCTCGATGTCGGTCTGCCGGAGGCTTCGGTAGGTCCTGCCGGTGTACCGGCATCGGATGCCTCCCATCCGGGCGGCTATGACCGGCTCCAGAGATTGAGAATACCGGTAGTCCCGATCCCGGTTGTAGGGGGAACACCGGTTTTCCGGCTCGACTTCGAGGCCCATCCAGGTCTCGGAGAGAAGCGGAGATAGGAGAACAACCCATAGGACCAGGGCCAGGCGCCCTGTCATCCCGAAAGGAACAGACCCATGAAAAACCGAAACCCGAGAAAAGATCGTCGCGGCGTACCAGGACATCTCTTTCGAGAAGATCCACCTGATGGCGGACGTTTCTCTCGTCACGAAAGATGGGCGCTCAAATCGCTGTGCCCATGACGGGAGTCCAGGCGGTCTGTCTGGTCCTTGCATTGCTGGAAGTCTTCGCAGAATCGGAGGGCACCCTCGATGAGTACCTGAAAGCGGCATGGGACGAAATAGCCAGGATGGAACTGAAGAAGGGATAGCCATGCCATCCGAGATCCACAAACCGTCCCCCGAATTGGCCCGGATCGTCGGCAGCACTCCGCTGTCCTGGGTGAAGATCATGGAGCGGGTACGGGACTACATCGTCGAGCACGGCCTTGAAGGACCGCCGCCGTACATCGAGACGGACGAAGCTCTCCGGGCCATAGTCGGGGACCGGAACAAAGTGTCCGCATACGAGCTTACCCGATGCACAAAGAACCATATCCGTCCCGCGTAGTTGACGGCGCCTCGGCACTGCTCTCCGGTGCCGGGGCGTCCGCCTTTGCAACCGTTCACAAAACCCACATCCGGATCAGCTTTCAGCCGCCTGGCTCCATGCACCCATCGACAAGAGCAACCCCATCACAGAATGAATTGTCGGTGCCCACCGACAGTGGGAAAAGACAAGAAAGTTGACCGGTTCGAAACCCTTCCCGAAGCAACTCCCCACCGCCAGAAGCACGGAGGGGAGTTCGCGAGCTCGTGTTCCGTCTGTCCGAAATAAAGACCCTATCCCAGAGGGTCGAGGGATGGGTACGGGCTGACGGGGATTAGCACCGGGATGTCACCACAACCTCGTAGGCGCTTGAGAATCTCCTGAAACCTTTCCATCCCCAGCTTGAGGATTCCTGCGGGAATCTCGCCGGCCAGTCTGTCAGGGTGATATTCCTGGCATAGGTCCCTGAATTTCCGCTTCAATTCCTCGTCGAACATCCCAGCGTCTCGTAGGACCCCGCCAGCACCTTTTCCTCGAACGCCCTCCCAAGCTCCTCGTCCGTTACCCCTTGCCCTTCGGAGCAGGCGAACAGGTGTCTGTTGACCCCCCTGGTCAACTCCAACAGGGTCATTTGATCCTGGCCGCCGAAGATCCTCCCGAGGTTTTCGTCGGCTTTGATCCTTCGCGGGTTCCTCGCGTCCTGTAAACCGTTCTCCCGGATGTAGCCCCACAGTTCTTCGACGACCTGAGCCCGCGACACCGGCTCGTCGCCGACCACCGCAGCGAGTTCTTCAGACGGCTGTAGAAGCGCCACACACCCCCCTCAAGCACTCAGGGTAGCCTTTTATAATGGAAAGGACCCCCATGAAACTCGAAGTCGTAGAACGCAAGGTGCGGCAGATCTGGCAGGACGTATGCTCAGAGCCGCTGTCCAGTCCCGACGAGGTGCTCGCCTACCTGGATACCCTCGACATTGCCTCAGCCGACCGGGAGGTGTTCGTCGTCCTCCACCTCGACACGCGCAATCGCGTAGTCGCACATGAGACGACCTCCATCGGCAGCCAGAACGCGTCCCTCGTCCATCCGCGAGAGGTGTTCAAGGCAGCGATCCTGAAGGGAGCCACCAGCATCATTCTGGCGCACAACCACCCCTCCGGAGATCCGGCGCCCTCCAAGGAGGACATCGATCTCACCCACCGTCTTGCCGAGGCCGGCGGCCTGATGGGAATCCAGGTACTCGATCATGTCGTCGTCGCTCCTCCTGGCGAAAGCGTGTCCATGAAGGAACTCGGGATCGTATAGGGGAGGACACCCGCTCCCCCCATTCTCATTCTCACCAGAAAAGGAAAACATGCAGATTCTGAAACGATTCCTGGGCCGCTGGTCCAAGGCCGGCAGAGGTTTTCTCCCGGAAGGCCCGGGAAGGAACGACCGGAAAGGCGTATCGCTGGTCGAGCTGTTCCGGAAATTCCCCGACGACGCGGCGGCGGAGAAGTGGTTTGAAGAAACCCGGTGGAGTAAGCACATCCACTGCCCCCACTGCGGATGTTACGGCAGGATAACCGAATGCCTCAACCGCCATCCCAGGCCCTACTGGTGCGGCGACTGTCGAAACCACTTCAGCGTCCGCACCGGAACGGTGCTGTCCCACTCCAAGGTGCCCCTGCAGAAATGGGTCATCGCCATCTACCTGCACCTGTCCAGTCTGAAGGGGGTAAGCAGCATGAAGCTGCACCGGGATCTCAAGGTCACGCAGAAAACGGCCTGGTTCATGGCACACCGCATCAGGGAGGCATGGTCTGATCAGGAGAAGCTCTCAAGCAGGAGAGGCGAGATCGACCAGGCCTATTTTGGCGGAAAGGAGGCCAACAAGCACGCCGACAAGAGACTGCGGGAACGATGGATGGAGGGAAAAACCATCGTCGTCGGCATGAAGGACCGAAAAACCGGCAAGGTCGCAGCCAGCGTGGTTCCTGGAGAGACGGCCGACATTCTGAGAGGGTTTGCCCGGAAGCACCTGAGAAGAAACGGCACTCTGTACAGCGACGGAGCGAGCGCCTTGAAGGATTTCAAGTGGCCGGGGAAATCCGAGTTCGTCATCCACTCGAAAGGCCAGTTCTCTACCGACGGGTCCCACACCAACGGCATCGAAAGCTTCTGGTCCATGATCAAGCGAGCCTACAAGGGGACCTATCACAAAATGTCCCCCAAGCACCTGCAGCGATACGTAGACGAGTTCGTCGGAAGGCACAACATCCGCGACAAGGACACCCTCGAGCAGATGGAAGACCTCGTGGCCCGGATGGTAGGGAAACGGCTGTTGTACCGGGATCTGATCAAATAGAAATAGCCAGGCCCTTCGCTGCTCCCCCCGACTCTTCCAAGGTCCGGGGGCTTTTTTGTGCTCTTCCCGCAACACCAAACCGCTCAAACAAAGGAAACCGCATGGTCGAACATCGCACGGTGGAGATCCAGACCGTTGAGGAATGCACCTTCCTTTCTGGACTTCAGATACCTGGAATCTCCATTCAAGGGGGCCGCCAGGGAGGCGGCACCTACGAAATCATCCTGCCCGTAGGCCGGGCAAGGCAACTCATCTAACTGCTGTCCCGGGAGGCCGGAGGAAAGACCCCCGGGCGTCCGAAGGACATTTGAACGCGAAGGAGAACCCTCATGATTCCCAATCCCCTCACCGGCAACGGCGAACAGCGGAAACTGCTGAACTCCCTGAAACCCGTTGTCAAAGTCATCGCCGTGGTCGCGGCCCGAGAAGCGGGGGTGTACCTCTACAAGCTCGCCCTCAACAAGGTCCATACCGAGTGGATCAAGGCGAAGGTGAAGGACAAGCTGTCTGTCGTCCGTCGCGACTTCGGAATGGAGCCGGAGCCCGATCCACAGGACACCTCCGGTATCCCTGACGACGATATCCAGAACGGCGTAGATCCGGAAGGACCCAGCCCGAGAAGCCGGGCTGCCCAGCGGGCTGCCCAGCGCAGAGTGCGGGACGAGACCGGGAAGTTCATCCGGAAAGACCCACCACGGGAAGGGGGTGATACCTCATGATGCCAAGATGGTTGGCGATTCTGCTGGAAGTCGCGCTGGAGGTGATTCAGATCGTCCTGAACCACTGGCGCAGCCGGTAGCTGCCGACCGAGGGGTAGGTGCAATCCGTTGCGCCTATCCTTTAGCCGGTAACGAAAATACAGGCACGCGACGCAGCCGGGAGGGGCGATCCTACGATGTTCCGTGTGGACGATTACACCGTCATCATCTGTCCGAGGGGGCTCAAGGACTCGTCCTGAGCCTCGGCAACGAGGTACGCTCCTCTTTCTGTCTCCACCCGGGTTCGAACATCTTGCCCGGCTCCCTGAACTGAGAACGGGCCAAGGAGGCATAGCCTTAAAGACCCCTGCTCTTGGGTGATGCCAACGGGCTCCAGCCATTTCCCTTTCCGTTCGCGACGGCTCGTTGTCCTTCCCCCGAGCCCAGTACCCCTTGCAGCACCGTGTTGAAGTCCGGGCTTTCGTTGATCCGCAGGGCTGGGTCTCGCTTCAACCGGGACAGGGTGCCCACGTAGCGGGCTTTACTCCTGATCGTTCCGAGAGGCTCTCTTCCATTCCGCCCCATCCTTCGAAACGGATTCCCTGCTCAGGTACCGTCGTTGTGGCTTCGGCTCGCCTCGGAAACCCGACTTCGGGAACGGGAACATGCCCGGGCTGGGCTGATTGGATCCAGGGTGGGAGGAGACTCCGTAGAACTGTCGGTATCATAAATTAATCATTTTAAAACCCCTAAATATCACCCAAAAGTCATGAAATAATTGGTAGATTCTGGGCACATCCAGGTAATCTACTCCGAAATCACCCTTACCCTTTCACCATGACCCTCCTTGCCGAGGTATCCGCAGAGGTCCTGGAAGTCACCCTTGAAACCCTTGTAAAGGGCAGGTACACGGCAACAGAGGACAGCCTGTCCATCTGGTCATGAAACCGATCCTTTTCGCCCTCCTCTCGCTGGTGGGATCCTCAGGTCATGCAGGGGCCCAGCCCGTTGTCGAGGGCAGGGTCCTTCTGCCTTCCGGCGCGCCGGTGCCCGGAGCCCGGGTGCTGCTGTTCGATCTGGCCGACCTGCGTGCCCCCCCGCTGGCAGCGACTACGGACGGCTCGGGTCATTTCACCCTCCCTTTGGCCTCCCTTGCCGGGGTCCTGCCGGAGCGCTTCGAGTTGGGGGCGAACTATCCCAACCCCTTCAATCCGTCCACGATGATTCCCTATCAACTGCCGCATCCGATGCACCTACGCCTGGAGGTGTTCAACCTCCTGGGGCAGCGGGTGGCGACCCTGGTCGACGGGGAGCAACAGGCAGGTTTTCACACGGCCCGCTGGGACGCCACCGATGCGGCCGGGGAGGCGGTGGGCGCCGGGGTCTATCTCTACCGGCTCAGCGGCGACGGGGTGCAGGCCACCCGGTCGATGCTGCTGATCGACGGGCGGGCCGGGACTCCGTCAGGAGGGGGCGGGGCGACCGGCTCGGGAGGAGAAGGCGCCAAAGAAGCCGGGCAGACCGCCCGGGTCTACGGGTTGACGGTTTCGGGTCCGGGGCTGATCCCCCACGTCGACCCGGCCTTCCGGGTGCAGGCGGGCATGGCTCTGCTGGATGTCGTGGTCGAAGCTCCGGGTGGGGCACCACGAGCGAAGGTGGCCTCCTCAGACCGGATCCTCGGCGACGTGGACAATACGGGGAGTGTCGATTTCTTCGACGCCCTGCTGGTGGCCCTGTACAGCCGTTACCCCTCTATCGTCGTCATGCCCAACAGCGGCGACATCTCGTTGGGGGACGTCAGCGCCGACGGCGAGGTCGACTTGTCCGATGCCTGGGCCATCGCCGCGTGGCTCAACGACCCCTCCGACCCGACGCTGCCGGCCGGCATCGGGGAGCCGGCGGGTCCGGCCGCTTCGCTGTCGCCGGACCCCTCGACGGTGGCCTTCATCGACGATGGATCCTGGCACCGGTTCACGGTGCAGGCTGGCGAGCCGGTCACAGTGGTGGCCAACCCGGAGGGGGGCCCCCCGCGGCTGGAGATCACCGCGCGGAGCGGCCGGGGCAACTACTGCCCGGCCGAAGCCGACGACGAGGTCTCGCGCCAGGACGCCCAGAGGCTCTACCTGGCCGGGTGCGCCCAAGGCGCGGCCACCGTGGAGCTGCGGGAGGAATCAGACGGCACGGTCCTGCGAACCTACACCTTCGAGGTGACCGGGAGCCCCGCCGACCTCGTGGTGGCCTCGGTCTCGGTCAGCGACAGCACCCTGACGCCGGGGCAGTCCTTCACCTTGAGCGCCACGGTCCGCAACCAAGGGACGGGACAGTCGGAGGCAACCACGCTACGCTACTACCGCTCGACCAACCGGACGATCTCCACCCGGGATACGCGAATAGGTACGGATGCGGTGAGCGCCCTGGCCGCGGCCGGCACCCGGGTCGATTCGATCCGGCTGACCGCGCCGTCGGCGGAAGGCACCTGGTACTACGGGGCCTGTGTGGTCAGCGTCGGCGGCGAGAGCGCAGGGAACAACTGCTCGGCCGGAGTCCGCGTCACCGTAGACTCGGCGGCTCCGACTACCGGATCCCCCGCCGGGGACCGCGCTGCTCTGGTTGCACTCTACAAGGCGACGGATGGACCCGACTGGACGGACAACACGAACTGGCTGAGCGACAGGCCCCTGAGCGAATGGTACGGCGTGACCACCGCCAACGGGCGTGTGACCAGCTTGACGCTGACCAACACCAACCTGCGAGGGCCGATACCTGTGGAACTGGCACAGCTGTCCGAGCTCGAAAGGTTGGGGCTTGGATTCAACGAGTTGACGGGGACCATTCCAACCCAACTGGCACGGCTGGCCAAGCTCAGATCCCTGGAACTCGCAGATAACCAGTTGACGGGAACCATTCCAATCGAACTGGTACGGCTGTCCAACCTCGAACGGTTGGAGCTTTACCAGAATGAGTTGACGGGGACGATTCCAATCGAACTGGTCCAACTGGCCAAGCTCAGATCCTTGGAACTCGCAAGTAACCAGCTGACGGGGACCATACCGCCGGAACTGGGCCAGCTGGCCAACCTCGAAAGGTTGCGCCTTGGCGGCAACCAGCTGACGGGGACCATACCGCCGGAACTGGCACGGCTGTCCGAGCTCCAATCTTTGAGCCTTGGATACAACCAGTTGACAGGAACCATTCCAACCGAACTGGCAGGGCTGACCAAGCTCAGATACTTGGAACTCGGAGATAACCAGCTGACAGGGACCATTCCAATCGAACTGGGCCAGCTGTCCAACCTCGAAAGGTTGGAGCTTCACCAAAACCAGTTGACGGGGACGATTCCAATCGAACTGGGCCAGCTGGCCAATCTCACGGAGTTGTGGCTTAGCTCGAATGAGTTGACGGGAACGATACCCCCCGAACTGGGACAACTCACCGATCTCACAAGGTTGAACCTTGCCGCGAACGCGTTGGAAGGAACGATACCGCCGGTACTGAGGCAGCTGACCAAGCTCACACAGTTGCAACTTAACCACAACGCGTTGACGGGGACCATACCTCCGGAACTGGGACAACTGGCCAATCTCACCACGTTGGAACTTTACAGAACCCGGGTGACGGGAACGATCCCTCCGGAACTGGGACAGCTGGCCAAGCTCGAAAGATTGATTCTTCAACATAACCGGTTGACGGGTGCGATACCTCCGGAACTGGCACGACTGGCCAATCTCAAACAGTTGGACATTCAGACCAATAATTTGACGGATGCGATACCCCCGGAACTGGGACAACTGACCAAGCTCGAAAGATTGTGGCTTGCCGGCAATCAGTTGGCGGAGGCGATCCCTCGGGAACTGGGACAGCTGGCCAATCTCGAAGAATTGTTACTTGGCTCAAACCAGTTGACGGGAACGATCCCTCCGGAACTGGGACAGCTGGCCAACCTCGAAGAATTGATTCTTGGTGGAAACCGATTGACCGGTGCGATACCGCCGGAACTGGGTCAGCTGTCCAAGCTTTCTGACCTGAACCTTGCCGCCAATGACGGCCTGTCGGGACCCTTGCCTAGAGAATTCACCGCACTCCCTCTCGAAAGATTCGCGCTGGTGGGCACCAATGTGTGCGTGCCTCGGGCGGTCGAATTCCAGGAATGGCTCAATGAGATAGAGTTCCTCTTTCCCTATGAACATTGCCGCGATCCGCAATGGGACGCCCTGGCGGCGCTCTACGTCGGGACAGACGGACCGAACTGGACGAACAAGGCAAACTGGGCTAGCGCGGCGCCCCTGGGCGAATGGTACGGGGTGACCATCGACGCCGGCGGGGGCGTGACCGGGTTGAACCTCGAGAACAACAACCTGAGCGGGACCTTGTCCCCCGCGCTGGGTGGTCTCGCCAACCTCAAGACGCTGAATCTCGCCGGCAACGCCGCCCTGTCCGGTCCCTTGCCTCAGACGATCACGGCGCTCCCTCTCGAACGTCTGGCGTTGCAGGGCTCCGAGGTGTGCACTCCCCCCGGCGCCGAATTCCAGAGTTGGCTCAATGGGATATCCGGCGGCACCGGAGTGCCCCACTGTATCGACACACGGTTGGACTACTATGCCCTGGTCGAGTTGTACAGCGGGACGGACGGCCGGAACTGGACGAACAAGACAAACTGGGCCAGGGCCGCGCCCCTGGGCGAATGGTACGGGGTGACCACCGATTCCGGCGGACGCGTGACGGGACTGCTCCTTGCCGACAACAACCTGCAGGGCCCCCTGCCCGCGGGGCTGGGACGACTCACCCATCTCTCGAATCTGGACGTTTCCGGGAACCGGTTGGAGGGCGAGATCCCCTCCGAACTGGGGCAGTTGGCCAACCTCGGGGATTTGAACCTTTCCGGGAACCAATTGGAGGACGAGATCCCCTCCGAACTGGGGCAGTTGGCCAACCTCGGGGATTTGAATCTTTCCGGGAACCGGTTGAAGGGCGAGATCCCTCCGGAACTGGGACGACTCACCCGTCTCTCGAATCTGAACCTTTCCTATAACCCGTTGACCGGCGAGATCCCCCCGGAACTGGGGCGTCTCACGAATCTCGAAACCCTGGAGATCTGGTACACCCGGTTGACGGGCACCATCCCCCGGGAACTGGGACAACTCGCCAATCTGCGAGTGCTGGAGCTTGTCGACAATTTTTCCCTGACGGGCGAGATCCCTCCGGAACTGGGACAACTCGGCAATCTCGAAAGGCTGCGGCTGATCAACAACGACCTTAACGGGGAGATCCCCTCCGAATTGGGGCAATTGACCAATCTCAGGAATCTGAACCTTGCCAGGAACCAGTTGGAGGGCGAGATCCCCTCCGGACTGGCGCAGTTGTCCAATCTGGGGAACCTGAGCCTTGCCGGGAACCAGTTGACGGGCGGCATCCTCTCCGAACTGGGGCAGTTGACCGAGCTCTGGAATCTGGACCTTTCCGGGAACCAGTTGACGGGGGAGATCCCCTCCGAACTGGGGCAGTTGACCGAGCTCAGAGATCTTCTGGACCTCTCCGGGAACCAGTTGACGGGCGAGGTCCCCTCCGAAATGGGACGGCTTGGCAGTCTTGAGGAATTGCGGCTTAGGAACAACCAGTTGGCCGGTGAGATCCCCCCTCAGCTGGGCCAGCTTGGCCGGCTCTCGAACTTGGACCTTTCATCCAATCAGCTCAGGGGCAATCTCCCGCCGGAACTGGGCGATCTCGGCCATCTGCGATCGCTGAACCTGGCCTACAACGGCGCCTTGTCCGGCACCTTGCCCGACGCCCTGACCCGTCTCACCCTGGAGAGCCTGTCGCTGAATGAGACGCTGTTGTGCCCTCCCGAGGACGCCGACTTCCAGGCGTGGCTTTTCGGGATTCCGAGCAGCCGCATCCCCAACTGCGCCCGTACCGACGGGTCGACGGCCTACCTGACGCAGGCCGCCCAATCGCTGGAATACCCCGTGCCCCTGGTGGCCGGCGAGGCGGCCCTTCTGCGGGTGTTCGTCACCGCCGGACGGGACGTGGAGGCCGCCATGCCTCCCGTGCGGGCCACCTTCTACCTTGATGGCGCCGAGGCGCACACGGCGGAGATCGCTGCCCAGGCGACGAGCATTCCCTGGCAGGTCAACGAAGGCAGCCTCTCACATTCGGCCAACGCGTTGGTGCCCGGATCCGTCGTGAGGCCGGGGCTGGAGATGGTGGTCGAGATCGATCCGGACCAGACCCTGGATCCGACCCTTGGTGTCGGCGCCCGCCTGCCCCCGACGGGCCGGACGGCTCTGAACGTGAGGTCCGTGCCGCTCTTCGACCTGACGCTGATACCGTTCCTGTGGGAAGAGAACCCGGACCGTTCCGTATTGACGCGAACGGAGGGATTGTCGCCGGAGTCCGATCTGTTCCGTCTGACCCGCGATCTCCTTCCGGTGGGCGACTTCCATCTCACCGTGCACGAGCCCGTATGGACTTCGGTGGATCCCACGTCGGACGCTGTTGACCAATTGTTCCCCGAGACCGAGCTGATCCACGCCATGGAAGGCGCGAGCGGATACCATATGGGCATCTTCCGAAAGCAGGGTGCCGGCGGTCTGTTGGGGATAGCCCACAAGCCGGGATCCACAAGTCTGTCCATCCTTGACCCAAACACCATTGCCCACGAACTCGGACACAACTTGAGCCTCGAGCACGCCCCGGGTTGTGGCGCGGGTGGCCCCGATCCCGAATATCCCTATGCGGACGGGTCCGTCGGCGTGTGGGGATACGATTTCCTCACCGAGACGCTGGTGAGTGCGGGAACGTCGGACCTGATGACCTACTGCGACCCCCAGTGGATCAGCGAATATTCCTTCGCCAAGGCCATGGGCTACCGCTCCCGATCCGAGGCCCCGCGCCTGGCGGCGAAATACGCATCCTCGGGGCGCGGCCTGCTGCTGTGGGGCGGTCGGAACGAGAGCGGAGAGCTCTTCGTCGAACCCGCCTTCGTGGTCAGCGCCCCGCCTGTCCCGCCGCGGCTGGACGGCCCCTACCGGCTTCACGGGGAGGATGAAGACGGCGACAGCCTTTTCAGCCTGCCCTTCGGAATGCCTGAGCTCGGGTGCGGCGGCCAAGGCGGCGCCTTCGCTTTCATTCTTCCCGCAGAGGCCGATTGGGCGGGCCGGCTGGCGCGCATCGTGCTTTCCGGCCCCGAGGGCGTCTCGATCCTGGACGGCGTGGAAGACCCTTCCGCCGCGCTCCTGCTGGACCGCGACACGGGACGCGTCCGGGGCGTCCTGCGAGACTGGCCGGAGGCGGACGGGAAACGGCCGGCCGGAAAACGCCTGGCCGCCCGTGCGCTGCCGGAACCGGGGATGGAGGTCTTGACCAGTCACGGCCTGCCGGATTCGGCCTCGTGGGTGCGATGAGAACCCCCGAAGACAGCAGGCTCAGGGCTGCATCTGCCTCAGGCCCACCGTGCGCCGGTCTATTAGATGGTCGTTCCCAATCTGGGACCGCGTTGACACTTCAGGCCCGCCGCGGAACCAGGTCGAGGGCCCGGGGGTAGCATGCGGCCACATCTGCCCGTCAGGAGAGGCAGGCATCGCTCCAAGCCCAAATTGCGTTTTGCCCATCCGGTGGGCGAAAAGAGGTATAGCCCTAATCGTATGGGTACTTAACCCGGAGAAGTTTGAGGGAATGAAAACAGCCGTCATCTGCATCCTCGGGATGGTGGGGTCATGGGGTCATGCATCAACCGAGCCCGTTGTCGAGGGCAGGGTCCTTCTGCCTTCCGGCGCACCGGTGCCCGGAGCCCGGGTGCTGCTGTTCGATTGGTCCGATCTGCGCATGGCTCCGCTGGCCGCTATTTCGGATGGATCGGGTCATTTCGTCCTGCCTTTGGCCACCCTTGCCGGGGTCCTGCCGGAGCGCTTCGAGTTGGGGGCGAACTATCCCAACCCCTTCAATCCGTCCACGATGATTCCCTACCAGTTGCCGGCCTCCATGTACGTGCGCCTGGAGGTGTTCAACCTCCTGGGGCAGCGGGTGGCGACCCTGGTCGACGGGGAACAGCCGGCCGGTTTTCATACCGCCAGTTGGGACGCCACGGGTGGGGCCGGGGAGGCGGTGGGCGCCGGGGTCTATCTCTACCGGCTCAGCGGCGACGGAGTGCAGGCCACCCGGTCGATGCTGCTGATGGACGGGCAGGCGGGGATGTCTTCGGGTGGGCCGGGGGATGCGACCGCCGCAAGGGACGAGGGCAGGGAAGCGACCTCGGCCTACGGGTTGACGGTCTCGGGACCGGGACTGGTCCCCTACGTCGACCCCGCCTTCCGGGTCGAGGCGGCCATGGCTCCGCTGGAGGTGGTGGTCAAAGCTTCCGGGAGTGCTCCACCAGCGAAAGTTACCTCCTCAGGCGGGATCCTCGGCGACGTGGACAACACGGGGGGTGTCGATTTCTTCGATGCCCTGCTGGTGGCCCTGTACAGCCTGGATGCTTCTGTTTTCATTCCCAACAACGGCGATATCTCTCTGGGGGATGTCAATGCCGACGGCCAGGTCGATCTGTCGGATGCCTGGCTCATCGCCGCCTGGCTGAACGATCCGTCTGATCCGGTGCTACCCGCAGGGATCGGGGAACCGGTGGCGGCCACGGCTTCGCTGTCGCCGGACCCTTCGACGGTGTCCTTTGCCGACGACGGGGCCTGGCACCGCTTCACGGTCGAGGCCGGCGAGCCGGTCTCGGTGGTGGTCAACCCGGCCGGGACTGCCCCGGGGCTGGAGATCACGACCCGCAGCGGCCGGGGCAACTACTGCCCGGCCGAAGCCGACGACGACGTAACGCGCGAGAACGGCCAGGCCGTCTACCTGTCCGGGTGCGCCGAGGGAGAGGCCACGGTAGAGCTGTGGCGGGAATCGGATGGCACGGTCCTGCGGACCTACACCTTCGAGGTGACCGGCAGCCCCGCCGACCTGGTCGTGGCGTCGATTTCGGTCAGCGACAGCACCCTGACGCCGGGGCAGTCCTTCACCCTGAGCGCCACCGTGCGCAACCAGGGGACGGGACCGTCGGAGGCAACCACGCTGCGCTACTACCGCTCGACCAACCGGACGATCTCCACCCGGGACAGGCGAATAGGTACGGATGCGGTGAATGCCCTGTCCGCTGCAGCCACCAGTGCCGAGTCGATCCGGCTGACCGCGCCATCGGCGGAAGGCACCTGGTATTACGGGGCCTGTGTGGTCAGCGTCGGCGGCGAGAGCGCAGGGAACAACTGCTCGGCCGGAGTTCGCGTCACCGTAGACTCGGCGGCTCCGACTACCGGATCCCCCGCCGGGGACCGTGCTGCTCTCGTGGCGCTGTACCAGGCGACAGATGGACCCAACTGGACGGACAACACGAACTGGCTGAGCGACCGTCCACTCTACGAATGGCAGGGCGTGGAAACCGATGCCAATGGGCGGGTGACCTGGTTGAGCCTGTTCAACACAAACCTGCGAGGGGAAATACCAAAGGATTTGGGTCGCCTTTCCGAGATCGAATTCATTTACCTGGCAAGGAATCAGTTGACGGGGCCCGTCCCCTCCGAGTTGGGCAATCTTTCCAGACTGGAACATCTAAGCCTTAACGAAAACCAGTTGAGCGGGCCGATCCCCCCCGAATTGGGTGCTCTCTCAAACCTCAGAGTGCTAAACCTTGGCTGGAATGGCGGGTTGACTGGACAGGTCCCCACCTGGTTGGGCGATCTGAGCAACCTCGAGAAGCTGTCCCTTGAAAGAAATCAGTTGAGCGGGCCGATTCCCTCCGGATTGGGCGACCTGAGCAACCTCCAAGAGCTATGGCTTGGCAGCAATCAGTTGACCGGGCCGATCCCCTCCTGGTTGGGCGGTCTCTCAAACCTCCGAGTGCTAAGCCTTAGGGGAAATCCCTTGAGCGGGCCGATTCTCTCCGGATTGGGCGATCTGAGCAACCTCGAGGAGCTGTACCTTAGCGGTATCCAGTTGAGTGCCCCGGTCCCCTCCTGGCTGGGCGGTCTCTCAAACCTCCGAGAGCTGTGGCTTGCCGGCAATCAATTGACCGGACCGATCCCCTCCGAGTTGGGCGATCTGAGCAACCTCGAATACCTGATACTAAACAATAATCAGTTGAGGGGGCCGGTCCCCTCCGAGTTGGGCGATCTCTCAAACCTCCGAGATCTATCGCTTGGCAGCAATCAGTTAACCGGACCGATCCCTTCCGAGTTGGGCGATCTCTCAAACCTCCGAAAGCTATCTCTTGGCAGCAATCAGTTAACCGGACCGATCCCTTCCGAGTTGGGCAATCTCTCCAACCTCGAATCCCTATATCTTGGCAGGAATCAGTTGCGTGGCCCCATTCCCTCCGAGTTGGGCAATCTAACCAAACTCAAAACCTTGCGCCTTGGGTGGAATCGGTTAAGTGGAATCATCCCATCCAACCTGACGAATCTGACGGAGTTGGAATGGGTCTCTTTTCGGTTTACCCATCTTCGGGCGCCGGATGCGGACTTTCTGAGGTGGTTGAGGAACATCGATGAGGTGAATATGGAGGTGCTGAATGCGGAATTGGAGAATCTTCCCCCGGTTACGACCATTGATCCCGGAGTCCTTTCCACACCCCCTCCGACCTGGCTGTTCCTGGGAGATATACCCGAGGAAGACCAGACCATCCTGCGCGAGGAGATGGAGTATTCGCGGGCCTACTTCGCCGCCCGTTTCGGCGTCGAGGCAACCGGCTTCACCGTGCTGGTCGGGAGCCGGGAAGAACTCGCCCAAATTGACCCGAGGTACGTGCCCCCCATTTGGGGGCAAGCTCAGGTTGTTGGCTCTGGAACAGGGGGCGCCGTGGTGGTGCTCACGTACGGGTTTGAGAAAAAGAGGGGGCTTCTGCTGAAAGATCCGGGACTTTTGGTTCTTTCGGCCAAGGAGCCCATTGCTCACGAGTACTTCCACGTTCTGCAGGGACAACTCGCTTCAGGATTCGAGCAACTGGAGGGCGGCGAAATCGCGTATTACTCTAATACGGCTGGTGGAGGAATTTGGCCCAAATGGCCGGTTGAGGGCTTCGCTGCGTATGCCGATTTCGCGTACTTGCTGAACCGGGTGAACGGGGAGTGGCACGACGGCATTAAAAAATTCCTTGTGTTGGAGAAATCCTGGGCAGCAGGAACGCTCAACGAAGGTGATCTATCGAGGAGAGAGGATGCAGTGGAGTTCTATCGCAACGTTTGCGTTCGAGCGGATTCGGCGACTGCCAGCTACGCTTTGGCCTTCGCCGGGGCAGCGTTCGCGGTTGAGCAGGCAGGGGAGGAGTCGTACGTGAAGTACTGGAAGCTGCTGGGCGAACGCCCGACTTGGCAACAGGCATTCCAGGAAGCCTTCGGCACCCGCACCGATGCTTTTTACCAGGCATTCGAAGCATGGCTGCCCTCTCAGTTTCCCGTGTTGCCGTCGCCAACAAGAAGAGCAGAGATAAGAGTAGACTGGCCGGACGGGGTGGCCCAGCTTCCCGAAACCCTCCTATCGACCTTACACGTCCGCCTGGATCAGGTTCAGTTCCAGGGAGGCACGGTTAGTTATGGCTCGGGTGGTCACAGTGGAATTGACGGTTGGCATCCGCCGGTGTCCCTCCATCCCGAACTTAATAACGGCTCCCCCACCGGCTTCACGGCTCTCCTGAGCCTCTGGTTGCATGGCGAATGCACGGAACATCTTCTTGGATGGTACAAGGATGGCGAGCTGACCGACCAGCTTGGGGAAGCCACGAGGGTTGAGGTCTTCGGCCGCGACTCGAGCCTCGACTGGAGACTTCCTGCACGGCTGGAAACGCTTCCGCGGTTGGTGTCAAGACCTACTTCCGATAGCTCTCAGCGGAGGAACTGTCAGTAGGTTGCCTTCCTGCGACCTGTGCCATTTTGCGCAGGTCCGAATCAGGCACACCACAACAGCGGACAGCCCATGTGGAAAGAGGGGGAGTTGAGGCCATGAAACAGCCGTCATCATCTTACCCCCCTTTGCCACTTGAGGAGAATGGAGGATATCACAGCCCGTATCCTGGGAACCTTCATGGTCTGTTTCGTTGATGAGAATACCCGGTGGGAAAGTATCGGGAGCTGCCCCTTGTGGGGACCTGGCTTTGGTTCCCAGAAAAGGTACCCTGACACGCAGCCACTCTACTGCGGTAACTGGATTGGGCAGTGATGGAGTGCCAGGAGGTTCCTCCCTCAGGGCCGTCAGGTCAAGGAATAAAGCCCAAGATAGACCTTTCTGAAGAGAAACGCTTTGGGGGTACGCATCAATGTTTCCCTGTTGATGTTAATCAAAAAAAAAGGGAAATTAAAATGATGATGACGATATTGATAGTACTGCTGGCGGGGCTGGCCGGATGTGACTACGCCAAGCCCACTGACGTTGAAGCTGTCGACGATAGGGTTTCGGCTCTGGAAGAACGCTTTGACGCCGAGAACAAAACCCGAGCCTTGGCGGTGCATGGCCGTCCAGTATCCTGAAAGGAGCATACCGTGAACCCTTGGTTATGGATTCAAACGTCTCTATTGATCGGAATTGCCTTCATGGCCCTGATGGAATTGGCTGTTCGGGACTATGACCGGAAACCTGAGGAGAAGGAAGAACCGAAGCCCGCCGTGGTTGCATCCCCAGCCACCCGCATCGGCTGATTCTACGGCCCAAGCGGCCAAGCCCAAGAAAAAACCCGAACCCAACGAAGGCGCCTAACGGCGCCCTAAAGCAGACCTCCACTGCCGGTTCGCGCCCAAGCGCTCTAGGATGGCGAGGGGAATGCTGCGTTTTATCGTGCAATGGACAGTAGGTAGGGGCCTAACCATGGCCCTGTTGTCAACGGGTTGGGGATGTGCAGCCCTTGATGAGACAATGACAACACAGCCTCCCACTGCGCCAACTAGTTCATCCTCGGTTCATGTAGGCACGGGTTGCTCCCGGATGGTTGGCGGGAACCACTTACGGAGGGAGGAGAACCCCATCGTGCCCGTGTCCGCTATACTTATTCCCCTTACCGATCAGATCCCCGTGAGTTCCTTTCGAAGGATTGCCCAGTCGCATAGTAATGGCTTACGGACACTGGCGATGGACTGAATCAGATAGCGGGCCTGGTTCCGCCCCGTACCTGTGCGAAACGGGGGATCAGAGAAATCAGAACCGCATCTCTGCCGAAAACAAGATGGTTCGAGTTTCCGGAACCGACATGAAAACCATTCTCATTCTCTGGTGGAACCCCCAATGAAGACCCTCCCGAAAGCACGGTTGCCGATGCCGAGACCTACGGGAAGTTCGTGGCCAGTTGCTACCTCAAGTAGCCCCGAACGGTTTGGTGGGAAGCGTCCGCCTGGGAAGCCCGGAGATACAAAGCGGACAACCATCCGTAGTCACTTATGAGCTTGTCTTTTTCGGAGAAGGAAAACCGTCCTTATGAAAGCTCGAACTCTGTTCACTCTGGCCTACATACTTCCTGTTGTCGGACTGCTCGTGCTGTCCGGCTTCTTTTCCCATGCCCGCCCCGCTTTGGGGCAGACGCAGGAAACGTGTCCACTTCCTCCTGGCGTGACACCTCCTGCGGATCCCCATGTGACGGCGCAACAGGTGGAAAACGGGAGCGCTACCCTGAGGGACTTCGCAGAGGCCGCGAGAGATCGATACAGGACCCCGATAAGCACACTGGAAGGGGCCCTGTACTTTCAGTGTCTCGTCAGGCAGGAGGGGAGCCCCTGGCGTTCCGGTTCCACCTACCTCGTACAACTGACGCCGGATGGCAGGGTGTACGAACACGCGAAGTCCATGGCATTGTCGGGCAGACTACTCAACCCCTTGGTTTTTGCAGAGATCCTTTCTGCGCTGGGCGTCTCCCCATCCGATCTGGCGAATCTGGTTTCTCCCGATCCTGCCACCGCGGCCCAGGCTTTCGGCGCGGTCATGGGCACCTTGTCGCAGGAACCGGATGCCGCATTCGATGCGACCACCCCTATTCCAGACCTGCGATCTGGAATACCCGGCGCTTCCGGCCATGCCGCCGTTTTTTTACTGGGCGATTCGGGGCTGCCCATCGTGCTGCTCACCGGATTCGATCTCAGTGAGTCCCACCTGATTCCCATTAGCGATGAAGCACTCGATTACGGCAACCCGGCCATTTCTGCCAGGGATGTGGTAGATCGCGAAACCTTGAAGGCCTTCGTCACTCAAGCGGGGGAGTGGTTTGTCCCACTCCTGGAGACGGCCACCGATCCAGCGGTTATCTCGAAAGCGAGGATCGCCTTGCGCGATCCGAACGGGCCCTGGCGACACGGTCCCGTGTACCTCTACGTCCTGGATCTTACCAGCAACACCATCCTGTTTCACGGCGCGTTTCCAGACAGATTCGAGTGGCGACCTCTGGTGGCGACCGTCCGAGATGTCAGGACCGGATGGCTCATTTTGCCTCAGGTCATCGACGCCGCGATAAGCAGCCCGGAAGGCGGCTTCCTGGAGTATTACTTCGACGATCCCACGGACGACACCGACAGCGCCGATATCCCCAAGGTGGGCTACGCCCGCCAGTTCACGGCTACCGTCGGGAGGCCTGACGGAACCGCATTGACACTCAACCTCATCGTCGGGTCGGGTTTTTACGGGAATGAACCCGGAGCACCCGAAGTTGTCGCGGATGGTCCCCGCACGGAAGTGGAGGTCACGGTCCTGGGCGACGCCGTCGAGGGGTTGACCGTCGAGTTTTCCCGCGCCATCGCCGGTCGTTCCCGCCATTTTGCCTGGAAGGCGACCACCGATGCTGACGGCCAGGCGTCCCTGACTATTTACGGCGGGAGGCAGGTGAGTGGTTTCTATCAGGCCCGTGCCCGCGACGCCGACGGCGAGGTCGTCGGTCAGTGGCACAGCATTCCTCTCAATGGCAACAAACGCCAGATCCTGGAACTGACGCTGGGCGGCGGCATGAGGATTGCAGGCGTCGAATCGCTGGCCGCGGCCAAGGCAGCAGCATCGGCCAGCGGACTGAGCCCCAATGTCCCCAACCCCTTCAACAGCACCACGCAGATCGTCTACCGTCTCGCCGAAGCCGCCCCCGTGCGGCTGGCGATCTACAACCTCCTCGGGCAGCAGGTGCGCACCCTCGTGGATGAGTTCCAGGCCGCCGGGGTGTACCAGGTTCTCTGGGACGCCCGCGACCGGCAGGGCTCGACGGTTGCCGCGGGGGTGTACATCACCCGCCTGCAATACCCGGGAGGGGTGCAGACGAGGCGGCTCCTCTATCTCAGATAGCAGATTGATCCTTCCCTGCAATCTTCCGCTGTCTGCTTCTTTGGTTATAAAGAGTGGTCCGCAAGGAAGAGCCCGAACCAACTATCGGGGACCGCAAGGATACTCGAAAGGGGAGTTGCCATGCCAGAATCGAAGACAGGTGAGCCGGTGTTCTTTCGGCCTTCCTTGCGGTCAGAGCTCAGTTCACTGGTTATCGTTTTGATTTTGGCCGTCCTGGCTTATGGGACGTACCGCTGGCATCCTGAGTTTGACTTTCTGGACCGGCTTCTGGGAGCCTGGAGGCCGGATATTGTCGTCTTCGCCTATTTCGCCTTTCTGGCCGGCGCGATCTTGCAAATGGCGGTACTTCTCTACCACACCGTAGGAACCAGCTATTCGATCACCGACGACCAGGTCGAGGAATGCCATGGAATCATCGCCCAACACATCAACCGAGTCGACACGGAACACATCCGGTATGTGCACCTGGACCAGAGCATGTTGGGCCGAATCCTGGACTACGGCGACGTGGGCCTTTCGACCCTTGGAGGCAACCACCATGGATTCGATATAACCCTGGCGGGCATAATCCGTCCGAATCAAGTCCGGAACCAACTGCAAGCCGCGGCGCGGGAAGCCGAGGACAGGCGGGTTTCAAGACCTCTTCAGCCTATCGTCGAGAAGCTGGCCCGTATCGAGTGCCTGTTGGAAGACCTGAATGAAGAAAAGCGGGAGGACAGGCCCCCAGGGGTCTCGGAGAATCCGGGCAGGTCCAGCGCCGGAGAGAGCAATTCGGGGGACGAGGGGTTCTCATCCAGTTGATGACCATTGCCTACCGTCCCTACCTCTCAGGGCCATCTTCACTTCGGATTCAGGCATCCCTGATTGCCGTAGCCGTGTTTATTGCAGCCGGGGGGAGACGAAGAAGATCATAAAGGACATAGGTGATGGGAGGGCCGCGACCAGCGCGGCCAGCGGATCGCCAGCGGAGTGTATCTGTATCGGTTGCAGGCCTCGTCAAGTAAGCAGGGCAATGCATGAAACAGTCGGTGTTCCGGACCGGTTCGAGCTTTAAGCCCCTGGCCGCGAGGGTCCGGGACGTCGTTACGGTGAACTCACTCTGCCGCAGGTCATCGAAGCGGCGAAAAGCAGCCCAGGTCTTTCGATCAAGTCCACAAGATTTACGATCCTGCAATGAGCGCGCGGAGACGGAAACCCTGTACCGACCATCCTGAGTCGGATCACTTCAAAAGGGGGTTCAAGAATCCAAACCGATGAAATTTACAATCCCCGAAATTGCCCTGTTACTTCTGAGTACCACCGCGTACGCAGATTCAGCCAATGACATAGCCAAGGCTCAGGCAGGGGTGGTTTTGGAAGCATGGAGTGATCGACAGCAGCACGTATATGCACCCCGGGAAGGAAGGAATGGATGAGCACGGCGGTTCTTTTCGATCTCGATGATACGCTGATCGACCTGCAATACTCCCGCCGCCATGGGCTGCGCGCGGTTCGGGAGATACTTCCAGGTCTGAAACGGGTTCCGCTGGAAGAGTTGGAGCTTGTCCATGAAGAGGAGCTGATCGCTACCTACCAGGGTGTCGACTTCTTGCGCGTAAGCTCAGCCTGCACCCGAGGAATCCTCAGTCATTCTGCTTGCCATCTTTTCGACCAAACGAAATGATTCCTCCTCTCCCCATGGAGATCAGGCAGATGTCCCGATTCCCTCCTCGATCAGAAGCCGGGGCTTTCCCCATCCACGGTGCCGACTTCAGGAGAGGTACCTGCGAGTCCAGATAGATCGCCGGGTCCAGACTGCCTGACTTTGAGAACGCCACGATATGCCGCTGCTCGTTGCCTCCGGTCCCATCGCCGGCTGAACCCGGATCATCCCCACCTGGATGGAAGCGGCGAATCTTCTCGAATGGTCAACAAGGCGACATCCCGCTGTTCGATGCCTGCCGTCCTGCGCAGAAAAGACGCCTTCACCAGTGGGCTATCCTTCTTGGCAACTTGCCGACCAAACGGAATGATCTCTGGTCACCCCCAGCGGCAGCCTGCACACACAGAACTGATGCTCGCACCGATCTCGATCCAGGGTGCCAATCTGGCAGGTTTCTCGGGTCAGCAGGCGATCATGTGAAATGGCCAGCCAGTCGACATCCCCATCCCCCCGGCTAAACAGGAAGGATCTGATGTCCTTCTCTCGGTTTTCTCTTCTCTATAGCGGCGTCAGCCTCGTAGTTGGGCACAGCCGGAACCTCGACGCCCCTTCCGTAATCGCCAGGTTCACCATGGTTATTCCAGATTTCAGTGAATTCGCTCCTGGATCCTGAAGGCTAACTCTAACTCCATACCACACCATCTTTTTTCGGGGGAAGGACAAGAGGACATTCACTGTCCGCTTTGGGCTTAACTTATCAATTTTGATTCAGGACAAAGCGATTCCACACTGCAGAATCAGGCCCGATTCGAAATTACAGAAGGCCGGTGACGTGAGATCCTCCTTTCGTCATGCTGTTCTGCCAAGGCTCCTCAGTCTCGTTGTCTCTCCGCTGGCCGTCGCCCATGCTTCTTCCCCACCAGCCCACAGTGTGCATTTCTGCGCATTCGACAACAACGGGCAGTGGCGGCGTGATCATCCCCGCCCTGTCGCCAAGCCCCTGTCGAATCTGAACGTGGGCGAACCCCGTACGGTCCGAATGATCTACTTTCTGCCGAGCGACTGGCCGTACCGAGCCCAGGTGTCGATTTCGATGAAGACGGTGATAAAAGAGAGTCAGGCCTTCTATCGCGAGCAGATGGAGGCGCACGGCTACGGCAACTGGACCTTCCGCTACGAGACCGACGCCCAGGGCGAGCCGCTGGTGCTTCGCGTCGATGGACAGCATCCCTTCAGCCACTACGATAACACCCTTGGTACCGCGGTGGTTGCCGAGCTCGAACAGACCTTCGATCTCGATGCCAACATCTACTTCATCGTCCTCGGTACCGATGCGCTTCGTCAGGGAAATGGCCAACCTGCCTTCGGGGTCGGGTGGCGGCGGACGAAAAACGGCGGCGCCCTGGTGGTGCCGGACCGGTTCAACTTCTTCACGGTGGCACATGAACTGGGACATACCTTCGGGCTGTACCACGATTTCAGGGACAACCGGTTCATCATGTCGTATGGTCCTGGAGAGAGTCAATTGTCCGCGTGCGCTGCCGAATTCCTGTCGGCGCATTCGTACTTCAATCCGGCTATCCCAACTGAAGAAGGACAGCCCCCAACCGTCGAGATCACTTCCTCCACGAGATATCAACCAGGCATCACAAGCGTCCCGGTTCAACTCCGGGTCAGCGATTCGGAGGAGCTCCACCAGGTAATGCTGATCGGCAACGCGAAGCCGTGTCGTGGATTGGCGGGCAAGAGGGAAGCCGTCGTTGAGTTCAATTTCGACGGCAGCTTTCGGGAAGGCGGCTTCAGGAACCTTTCCGACCAACCCAAGCATCATCTTTTTATTGTCGCCGTCGATGCGGACGGGAACGTGAGCGAGACGAATTCCTTCCTTACCGAAAGCTCTCCCTACGAGATCGCCGTCCTGAGGGGAGATGCGGAACACATCGGATCGGTGGCGTTTTCGCCCGTCCAACCCATCCTGGCCGCCGGGCCGTGGGGGTTTGGTTCATTCATACTGTGGGACGTGAGCACCCGGGAACGGGTCGGGACTCTGGAAAGCGCAGGGGGAGCACATGCGATTGCTTTTTCGCCAGACGGAGCCCGGCTCGCCTCCACCCGGGGTTGGGAGATCACCCTGTGGGATGTACAGAAACGAGAATTGATCGGCACCCTTGAAGGACATACGGAAGGAGTCCGATCCGTGGCGTTTTCCCCCGACGGCGCACTCTTGGCGTCCGGTGCCTACGATCGCACGGTCAGGCTGTGGGACCTGGAGAGCCAAAGGGAGATCGCCACCCTGGAAGGACATGCGGCTCAAGTCAATGCGGTGGCGTTTTCCCCCGATGGCGCCCTGCTTGCCTCTGGATCCGGCGACTCCTGGCAGGATGAAGTTGCCACGGTCCGGCTGTGGGACGTGGAGGGCCGAGTGGAAGTAACCACGGTTGAGCGTACGCGGGGGGCGATTGAAGACCTGGCGTTTTCTCCCGATGGAAAAACCCTGGCCTGGGGATCGTGGCCGGATGAGCAGGTCACGCTGTGGGACCTGGAGATCCGAAAACCGATCGCAACTTTCGAGGGCTTCAGGGTGGAGTATTCACCAGACGGGTCCCTCCTGGCTATCCATTCAGGCTTAATCACACTATGGGAAACGGGGACGGGAAAACAGATCGCCACTCTGCCAGATGCATTTCACAGTACGAAGCTGGCGTTTTCCCCCGACGGCGCCATGCTCGCGGCCGGGTCGTTGTCTTTCGGCACGATCACCCTGTGGGACCTGTCCGAGTGGACGGGACCCCGCCCCTTCGCGCTGGAAATCATCTCTGGCGACGGCCAGCAGGGTGCGCCAGGCGTTGCCCTGCCCGGTCCCCTGGTGGTGGAAGTGCGGGATCAGTACGGCGATCCCCTCCCCGATACCGCCGTAACCTTTACGGTCACCGACGGCGACGGCAGCCTCAGCGGCCAGTTCATGGTGGAGCACACCACGACCGATGCCAGCGGCCGGGCCGAGCTGATCTTTACCCTGGGTCCCCAACCGGGGCGGAACATCGTGGGCGTGTCCCTCGGCGGGCGCGAGCTGGCGAGGTTTGCCGCGGACGGCGTAGGCACCGCCGTGGCGGAGTTGGGAGGGGACTACCGGACCTGGCATCTGCCCGAAACGGCGGCCGCGCGCCTGGGAAAGGGGGTTATCGGTGAAGGAGACCGGGCGGTGGCCCTTTCCCCGGACGGCCGCTGTCTGGCTGTGGCCAGCGCCATCGGCGTGTGGCTGTACGAGGCGGCCACGTCCCGTGCTCTGGCGCTGCTGGCGACGGAAAGACCGGTCCATTCGGTGTCGTTTTCACTCCAGGGCACCCTGGCCGCGGGACTGGACAATGGCCAAGTCGAGCTGTGGGAGGTGGAGACCGGGGAGCGGATCGGCACGCTCAGGCATGGGGGCTGGAGCGGGCTTACGGTAGCCTTCTCTCCGGACGGGACGAGACTGGCTTCCCGTTGGAGGCAGGAAATCAAGCTGTGGAATGTAGAGACCAGAGGTTTGGCCGGCACCTGGAAGGTGCCCACAGACGTCCACTGGTCTGGTGCTGGTCAGTCGGTGGCGTTCTCTCCGGACGGGAGCAGGCTTGCAGCGGGGTTTCAGGACGGCACGGTCCGGCTATGGGACGTGGCGAGTCAAACGGAGGTGGTCACGCTGGAAGGGCATACCCATTGGGTCATTTCGGTGTCGTACTCGCCCGACGGAAGCCTCCTGGCTTCGGCCGGGGGGAGGGAGGATCCCACGGTCCGGCTGTGGGACGCTGCTACCCAGGCAGAGGTCGCCACGCTGAGGGGCCATGACAGGGAGGTGCGGTCGGTTTCGTTCTCTTGGCCCGACGGAGCCACCCTGGCTTCCGGCTCGAATGACCGCACGGTCCGGCTGTGGGACGTGTCTGCACACGAGGAGATGGCCACCCTGGAAGAGCATGAGGGTCCGGTCCATTCGGTGACGTTTTCTCGCGATGGGGCCACCCTCGTATCGGCCGCTGCCGACGGCACGGTGCTGCTGCGGGACGTGGAGACGGGCAATGCCGCCGGGCTCTCGGGTCACGGGTCCATGTTGTCCATGACGCTCTCGCCGGACGGTTCTTTGCTGGCTTCCGGGTCCGAGGAGGGCAAGGTCAGGCTGTGGGATGCGGCGACGCGGACACGGTTGGCCCCCCTTGAGGGGCATGAGATCCGGGTCACTTCCCTGTCGTTTTTTGCCGAGGGCGCCCTCCTGGCTTCCGGGTCGTGGGATGCCACGGTCAAGCTGTGGGACGTGGGGACCGGAACCCTGGTGGAGACCCTGGAAGGGCACAGGGGTGGAGTCACTTCGATGTCGTTCTCCCCCGACGGCGCCACCCTGGCTTCGGCCGGAGGGTGGGATGATGGCACGGTCAGACTCTGGGACGTGGCGACTCGGCGAGAGACCGGCATCCTCGAAGGACATACGAAGTCGGTCGAATCGGTGGCGTTCTCTCGACCCGACGGCGCCCTCCTGGCCTCGGGAGGGGGATCTGAAGACAAGACGGTGAAGCTCTGGGACGTGGGCAATCGGGAGTTGATCGGCACCCTGGAAGGGCACGAGTGGGAGGTCAACACCGTCGCCTTTTCCCCGGATGGGAAGACCCTCGCCTCGGGTTCAGACGGGGTCCGGCTGTGGGACGTGGCGACCCGAACCTCCAGCACCACTCTGCAGCAGGGGAATACGGTGTATTCGGTGGCATTCTCGCCCGATGGCAAGAGCCTGGTTTCGGGATCCAGGGGCCCGGTCACCCTTTGGGACGTGGGGACGAAGACAAGGTCCGCCACCTTGACAGGACATACGGGTTCGGTTCACAGCCTGGCGTTCACGCGTGACGGGGCCACCTTGGTCTCCGGGGCGAGGGACGGCACCATGCTGCTGTGGGATTTGTCGCTTCTGCAACCTCATCCCCAAACCCTGACCAAGGTCTCCGGGCTCGAGCAACAAGTGCCGGCCGGCTCGTTGGCGAAACCGCTTGTCGTCCTTGTAAGGGACCAGAACGGGGACCTCATGGCCGGAGCCACGGTCACTTTCGCGGTCACCGCTGGCGGGGGGACGCTGTCTGCAACCACCGCCACCACCGATGCCAACGGTCACGCGGCCACCACCCTGACCCTGGGCAGCGATCCCGGGAGAAACACCGTCATCGCAAAGGTCGGTGACCTGACCCCGGTGATCTTCAGCGTCACCGGACTGGCGATTCCTACGACCTTGACCAGGATCTCTGGAAACAATCAGCAGGGTTCGGTTGGGGCCGCGTTGGCAGGTCCGTTCGTTGTCTCGGTGCTCGATCAGAACGGGGCGGGGTATCCCGGGGCAACCGTCACTTTCGAAATCACCTCTGGAGATGGAACCCTGTCGGCAGCCACCGTCACCACCGATGTCGATGGCCGTGCCGTCACCACCCTGACCTTGGGGAGCGAACCGGAGACGGTAACTGTGGTGGCGACTGTGGCCGGCATCGAGCCGGTGACTTTCACCGCTACCACCAAGGCCTCCCCCGACTTCGACGGAGACGGCGAGACCGGTTTCTCCGACTTCTTCCTCTTCGCAGACGCCTTCGGAAGCAGTGACCCCCGCTTCGACCTCGACGGCAGCGGCAGCGTCGACTTCGCCGACTTTTTCCTCCTGGCCGACTACTTCGAAGATCCTGCCCGCGGCAAGCTCCTGGCCCTGGCCCGGGAGAGGATCGGACTGCCCGACGGCCCCCAGCTGCAGCAGAACGCCCCCAATCCGTTCAACAGCCAGACCGTGATTTCCTGGTTTCTGCTGCGGCCGGGAACGGCACGGGTGGAGGTGTTTGCCCTGACCGGGCAGCGGGTGGCGGTCTTGCATCAGGGCCCGAAGAAGGCCGGCGTCCACCGCGTGCACTGGAATGGCCGCGACGACCGGGGTCGCCCCCTTGCCAGCGGGGTCTATCTCTACCGGCTGGTTACAAACGAGAACGTTCAGACGCGCAAGCTCACCCTGCTGAGGTAGCTCTATTTTCTCACCCCGCCCAACCCCCCTTTATTTGGCCAAATTTCCAGTGCTCCTATCGCCACCCTTGAAGGCCAAATGTCTGGGATCCTTTCGGTATCGCTTTCGCCCGATGGCGCCACCCTTGCTTCCGGATCAGGGGATGGTACGATTCTGTTGTGGGACGTGGCCGAGTTGACTGAGCTCCGCCCACTCGCCCTGGAGATCATCTCCGGGGGACGAGCAGCAGGGGCCGGCCGGTTCCGCGTTGGGCCAGCCGTTTGTCGTCTTGGTGCCGGACCAGAACGGGGCCATGTATCCGGGGCCACCGTCACTTCGAAATCACCTCCGGCGACGGGACCCTGTCGGCAGCCACGGTGACCACCGCTGCTGACGGCAGGGCCCTTACCACCCTGACCCTGGGGCGCGAACCGGAGACCGTCACCGTGGTGGCGACCGTGGCCGGCCTCGGTCCCGTGACCTTCACCGCAACCGCCAAGGCGACCCCCGACCTCGACGGCGACGGCGAGACTGGCTTCTCCGACGTTTCTGCTTGCCGACGCCTCCCGTCCCTTGACATGTGCGCATATGACCGGATGAAGTTCCAGCCGGGAAACCGGGGAATCCTCCGATGGAACCTGCCTCTCTTCACCAAGCAACGGTTTCGGCAAAGACCATGCCAGGGAAGAAGCGGAGGCAGACCGCTCGAACGGCCTGCTCGCAACCAAGGGGATGAAGGGGTCTCCTCCTCGGCGAAGCTCTTGCCGTCGAAGAACAGGGCAACCGCGTCCCACCCCGGTGTATCCCTCAGCAGCACCCTCGACACCCCAGTTCCTGAATCGCCCAGGAACCCGATCCCGGACTGAAATCCCTCCTCGATCAGAGCCGGGGGCCTCCGATCCGCCGTGGGGATTTTCGCAAGGGTGCAATGCAACGAGAAAGATCCCTGTGCCATTCACCCTGGATCAGATTCGCGGTCTCGTTGACGGCATTATCGGGAGAGGCGAATGTAACAAGGATCCCATCAAGTAGGTTTTTTCACATTATTCATAATGCATTCCCGTGCATTGATTCATCTTACTACTGGATTTGAGCCCCATTTTTCGAACCGGTTGACGGGCTAATTTCCGCTATGGTTTCGGGTCTCATCCGGTTTGAGATGATTCTCGGGTTTCCGCGGCGTGGGAATGGTACTCCAGAAACCGCGCTTTGGATTTGACCGCTGAGCGCTATTTGTGCTGGCCGTTTTACTCGCCTGGAGCGGGGTCATGCCGTCCATGTTTCAGCCCTGATCGGTGAGCATTTCACCAAGGGATGAAGGATCTCCTCGTCCGCGAAGCCCTTGCCGTCGAGAAACAAAGCCATCAGGTCGATCCTTGCGGAAGTTCCGCCGGCTTGCGGATACCCTCGCCACAGGATCCCCATTTTTTCCGCACCCCCTACCTCCACGTTCTGTTACTGAATCTCCAGGATAACACCGACGTAGCCGGCCTCCGCCCTTCGAAGCGTCGGCTCAGGGTCTTCTCGATAACCGCGTTTTCTCCGTCTCGACCTCGTAGCGCCCACCGTTCCCCCCGATTGCCGGGAACAAACCTTCCAGGGGATAGCCTCCTTCCCCTGCCACGGATGGGGGGCCTGACGTACCGTCGGGGTCCGGTGACGTGACGAAGGTCAGCCGAAGACCCAGGCTCTCCGTCTGCCTTCACCTCCTCTGTGGATGGCGGACACCCCGCTACCCGCTACCTACCCCCTTTCGCAGCGTAGTTCCGCACAGACCGTGCCAGGGAGCACTCACCACCTGCCGGTTCGCCAGCTTTCGGGATACCCTGGGCACAGACCGCAGGTTCTGAGCCAGGAAAATGGACGGAGGAGGCTTCCTCTTGTTGTCTCCACCCCGGGTTCGACCCTCTTGCCCGGCTCCTTCAGCCTTTACCGCCCCGCCCGGTCTCCCGGTCTATGATTCCGCCCGCGCATACCACATCGCAGGATGCGGATTGGCTGACTTTGGGAATGGAATAATTTGTCGTAGCGAGTCGCCGACTCAGATCAGGCAGGAGTCCCGGTTCCCTCCTCGATCAGAGTGGGTTTCGATCCAGGAATGAGATACAGAGATACAGCCGGCCTTGCCACCTTATCGACCAAACGAAATGATCCTGCTCACCTCTGCGACGACGGCTTTGCGAAACTCAGGGGAATTCGCACATCCTCTCCTCCATCAGAACCCGGCCTTCTGATCCAGGGTGCCGACTTCAGGGGGGAGGTACCTGCGAGTCCCGGTAGATCGCAGGATGCAGACTGCCTGACTTTGGGAAGGCCATGATATGCCGCTGCGAGTCGCCGACATCAGATCAGGGCAGGAGGCCTGATTTCCACCTCGACCAGAGCGGTGGCCTTTCTCGATATTGGTGCCAATCTGGCAAGTTTCCGATCCCGCACGCAATCACGTGAAATGGCCAGCCAGTCGACATCCCCCATCTCCCGGCTAAATAGTGGGACAGAGGATGTCCGTTTCTCTGCATTTTCTCTCATTTTTTTTCCCCCAAGGCTGACACCCGCCCCCTACTCGGGGTAGTTGTTCAGGCCACGTTTTTCTCCCTTGCTTCCCCCTTGTCCCGGGGCTTGGTTGTGAGCCCTTTACTCGGCCCTCCCCAGGCGATACCCGACCTTGGACTCGTTGAAGAGGTAGGTGGGGTTCCTGGCTTCGTCTCCCAGCTTGCGGCGGATGCTCTTGACGGTCGAGCGCAAGGTCCGCCGGTCCGAGGAGGCCTCCAGGCCCCAGATGCGGTGCAGCAGCTCGTCGTAGGTCACCGGCGTTCCCGGATCGATGGAGAGCTCCACCAGCAGCCGGTACTCGGTGTCGGTCAACGGCACCCGGCGTGCGGCCACCGTCACCCTCCGCCGGGCGTAGTCGACGGTCAACTCCCCGAGCACGCACGGTTCGGTTGGTTCGGGCCGGCCGGTTGCGGCCCGTCGGCGCAGGACGGCCCGGATTCTCGCGGTCAGTTCGGTCGGCGAAAAGGGCTTGACCACGTAGTCGGCTGCCCCTGCGTCCAGGGCCCGGGCAATCACTTCTTCCTGGCCGTAGGCGGAAAGGAAGATGACCGGCACCCGGGCTTTTTCGAAGAGCTTCTGCATCAGCTCGATTCCGTCGACCCCCGGCAGCACGAGGTCGAGCAGCACCAGGTGGGGGCGGTGCTCCTCCATGAGGCCGGACACCTCCTTCGGGTCGCCGGTTGCCATCGACAGGCAGCCGGCTTTGAAGAGGGCGTCGCGCACCGTGCGCAGGGTCTCCGGATCGTCGTCCACCACCAGAATCCGGGGCCCCTTCCCTCCGCGCTTCCGCTGTCGGCGGGAGGTCGGAACCGGTTCCGCCGAAACCGCCATTCCGGTCTCCTCGGCGATGGGGAGGGTGAAGGTGATGCGGGTTCCCCGGCCCACGCCGCCGCTTTCCGCCCGGATGCGGCCTCCGTGGGCTTCCACGATGCCCCGACAGATGGCCAGCCCCAGGCCACCCCCCCAATTACCCTCCTCCCGGTCGGGTGGCTCGAGGCGGGGGAACTTCCGGAACAGGTGAGGCAGCTGCTCGGCAGGCACTCCCCGGCCCCGGTCGGAAACCGTGACCGCCACGTGGACCTCCTCCCGCACCGCCGAAACCCGGATGGGTGTTGTCCCGGGGGCGTGGCGGGCGGCGTTGGACAGCAGGTTGCCCAGGACCTGGAGGATGCGCAGCCGGTCCGCCATTACGGGAGGAAGATCGGGGGGCAGTTCGATCCGCAGGTTGTCGGCTTCCCCGCTGCTCCCGAAGCTGGTGCGGGCCTGGTCCAACAGGCCGGTCACGGACGTCGGTTCGGGGTTGACCAGCAAGGTGCCGGTCTCCATGTGGGCAACGTCCAGCAGGTCGTTTATCAGCCCGCTCATGTGGTCGGCCTGCTGATTGATGATGCGGAAGTACTGAAGGACCATGCCGGCGGCGTTCAGCACGGACGGGTCGTCCAGCACGGTGGCGGCCGAACCCTTGATGGAGGTCAGGGGAACGCGCAGCTCGTGGCTGACCATGGCGAGGAACTCGGCCCGCAGCCGCTCCTGCTCCTCCAGCGGGGCCAGATCCTGCAGGGTCACGACATAGGAGACGATTTCCCCTTCTTGCGAGAGGATGGGCGTGGCATTGACCAGGGTGGTGACCGACTCTCCGCCGGGCACCTGCATGACGATCTCCTCGGCGCGCACCGTCTCCCCGACACTCAACGCCTGGGTCATGGGAAACTCTTTCAGGGAGAACTCCCGCCCGTCGCCGCGCCGGAAGGTAAGGATCCGGAGCAGATCCTCCGGTGACTGGTCCGCACTCCGCAAGGAATCGACGATCCTCTTCGCCTCGCGGTTGAGGGATTTGGGCGCTCCCGTCCTCGCGTCGAAGACCACCACCCCCACCGGGGAAGTGTGGACCAGGGTCTCCAGGTCGGCCCGGGCCCGCTGCTCGTCCCGGTACTTGCGGGCGTTGGCGATCACCAGGGCGGCCTGGGAGGCGAACAGGACCAGGGTCTCCTCGTCTTCCCGGGTGAACTCCTCCCCGGTCTCCTTGCCGGCCAGGTAGAGGTTTCCTGCCCGCTCGTTCCGGTGGAACACCGGAGCCGCCAGGAAGCAGACGATGGGCCCCACCGGCAAGGGCGGCCGAAGCTCGGGAAGGCCTTGGGACCGGAGGTGACCGAGCAGGTCCGGGAGCCGGAGGGGGGAGGGAAGGTTGCCGAGGTACTCGTAGACCCGCACCCCATCGGGCAGGTCCCAGAGCCGCCGGTCCTCTTCGGCCGTCATCCCGGAGGAGAGGAAGTCCCGGGGAAACTCCGAATCGTCGAGGAGGGTCATCACCCCGTAACGGGCTCCCGTCAGCGACCGGGCCGAGTCCAGGACTCCCTGCAGCACGGTGTTGAAATCGAGGCTCTCGTTGATGCGCAGGCTGGCCTGGCTCAACCGGGTCAGGCGCTCCCGCAGGGCCTCGTTGTCTCGTTCCATCTCCGCAGCGGCTTTCATCTTCTCCTCCTCCGGGTCCAAGCTTGATTTCAAGCCAAAATCGGCCGAAATGTCCATTTTCCACCATTTTCCATCAAGATACCCGCTGAAATGGCCCTTATTTCCACCAGTTTATCACTCATAGAGGAGAATATAATTTAAACCCGGCTCTTTCCGGTCGCAGCCGGTTTCCTGGGCGGAGTCCCCACGCTGTTCGCAAGCGGGTTGCATCCGCTCAGCAACGCACCAAAAAGCGTTCGGTGATCCTCATGGCCTTGTTGTTGGGCGACGTCCTGATGACGTAGGACAGTTTTACCCAGAAGATACCCCCTTTACCCGAAGGCTCCCTCGCCCGCCTGGGCAAAGGGGGAATCGGCATGGCGACCGAGGGGTAGCCTGGTCCCCAGACGGCACGCGGCTGGCGGTGGCGGGCATAGGCGTCTGGGTATACAACGCCCGCACCCTGTCCGAATTCGCTTGCTCCGAGGCAATGGGGACTTTGTCCTCACGTCGGTGTCGTTCTCCCCGGATGGTCAGACCCTGGCCAGTGGCGGTTGGCACTACCCCATCAGGTCCCTCACCTTCCTGGGGACGACCTCCACGCCCTTCCAGATAACGGCGCGACACCGAGGAATGGGATCTGCCCAAGGCTTTGCGGGATTACCTCCGCGACCTCGTTGTTACGCTTGGCGGTTATGCCTTTCTGGCAAGCGCAGCCGGCACCTCAGACGCGCATTTTCTGAACATCTTTTCGGACTGAAACCACCCGGGGACGCTGGATCAAGCACCGGAGGTCTCGACCCCCGAATCCCCTCCTTGCTGCTGGGAACTGGGGTCTGAAGTTAATCGTCCAACTGTGGGGAGCAGACACCTTGCCGCATCTTTAATGGTGGTCTCTCAATGGATTGAGGCGATGCCTCAATCATCACGGTGCCCTGCTCCTCCAGGAACCTCCTGAACTCGATATTGGTTTTTCTCCCCCGGGGGGGAGTCGCCTACTGTTTCCACGGAGGGAGGCGACCGGTCTGCTAATCGAGGGACCCAGAGTCTTGAGATTGAATCATGAAGGAAGATGGAGATGATATACGTCCTGTATGTCCTGCCGTGGGTCCTGCTGGCCTGTAGCAAGGAAGATCCGGTATCTCCGGCCGAACCAGCCGGCAAGCGCGTGAGCAGCAGTATCACGCGCAGCGAGCCGGTGGCTGGCCTGGCGGAGGCAGTGGCACAGGAACTTGCGGTAGACACAATGATGGTTCCGTTTGTGGTTACGGGCATTATCACGAACAACACCGACATCCGTCTTCCCCCTGGTATCCGGGTGGTGCTCTTGTGGTCCGTAGGCGGGGACCCGGACCGTAACTACCTCTGGGGCGAAACCGAGCCCAACCTGGCGGACATGACCTTCGAGCTGCCGCTACCAACCCCGCCCGACGACGTGCTCAACCGGGGCACCCTGGGAGTTGCGTATATCGTGGTTTTGGACAGCTCTGCTTCCCTGGAAGAGGGTTTCGTCCCGCTGGATTTCGATTACGGAAGCGGATTCATAGGAGGGGCCACCCGGCACAACGTCATCTACTACGAGGGCGGCTATTCGGGCGAGGACATGCACTGGGTGCATGACTTCCCGACGGGCTATTCAGTGGGCAGGGGAATCGAAATCCCGGACGAGTACCATGAGGGCTTTGAACCGGTGGAGCCGACCGGGATCGAGGTCACCGTAGACGACCTCGAAAACCTGGTATTCGTAAACTGGAGCTAAAGCGAGGGCATCCGCCAAGGAGAGGGATAATACTTTCGGTGGCCACCAAAATATCACCCCTCCAATGGCCCGATTTTTTTCAGTTTTTCTGAATTTCGTCATCCAGTTTTTTTCAGGAGGGGCTTTCGCCAGGCACCTGAGCTTCCGGTTGTCGATGGGGAGTACGACGCGGAATTCAAGAGCCTTTCCCGGGATTCTCCGTCCGTTTCCGATCCCGAAACGAACCCGAGAAGGCCGCTTTGATCTTGACCAGTCCCGGCTCGGTGGGTTTTGCGGTCTTCTTGCTGTTTTACGCCCCCTTCGGCCAGCCCGTACGGGAGTCAGGCGAGGGCGTTTGGGCACGCAGGCTCACCTTTCTGCGTTGGAGTCCAAATGGGTCATTCAGGTAAAACCAGACCGTTCCCCCCGCCTGTCCGCTTCCTTGTCCTACTCTTCCTCGGCAAGGTCTGGGGCGCAGGGAGACCTCAAGCACACCCTCCGCGGATACGTCGAGGACGCGGCAGTTCCTGGAGCGCGGCGCCGCCATCTTCGGAGGCAACCAAGTGACCCACTCCAACCGTGGGAAGAAGGCACCCAGGGTTGGCAAAAAATCCAGACTGACGCAGTACCCGATTCTGGGAATCTGCCCCTGCGGCACGGGCGAGCTGGCAGCCCGAGGCGCGGTCCCGCGCTTCGGCTAACGCCGCGTGATTCATTCTTTCGCGGCGGCGGCCCGGCCTTCCCTCTCGTCGACGAGAAGCAGCAGAGCCCCGCCGGCAAGGAAGAAGAAGACGAGGGCCACGATGCCGAGGCGGCTGCCGCCGGTCACCTGCCCGACCACCCCGAAAACCAATGGGCCGAAGATGCCGGCGAAACGGGAGCTGGTGCTGTAGAAGCCGAAGAACTCCGCCGACCTCGCCGGCGGAATCATCGAGGCGTAGAGCGAACGGCTCAGCGCCTGCGTGCCCCCCAGCACCATACCGACCAGCCCCGCCAGGATGTAGAAGTGGAGGGCGGTCTGCATGAAATAGCCCCCCACCGAGATCAGCCCGTACACCCCCAGCCCCAGCAGGATCGAGCGCTTGGTCCCCAGGACCCGCGCCAGCCGGCCGAACCCGAAGGTACAGGGGACGCCGATCATCTGGGTCAGGACCAGCGCCGTGATCAGATCGTTGCGGCCGATGCCGACCTCGTCCCCGTACACGACCGCCATTCGGGCTATCGTGCCGATGCCGTCGTTGTAGAGCCAGAAGGCGGCCAGGAACACCAGCAACTGGCGGTAGCGCCGCACCTGGCGGAAGGTGCTGACCAGCCGCCGGAAGGCGGCGGCCACCGCCTGCCCGACCCCGGCCCCGGGAGCGGTGGGCCCCGGCGGCTCCTCGACGCGGCGCAGCAGGGGAACGGTGAAGGCCGCCCACCATAAGGCGACGCTGAAGAAGGTCAGGCGCAGCGCGAACCCGGTGCCGGGCAGCAGGAACCAGTCCGGGTGCATGATCCAGAGCAGGTTGACGACCAGCAGGAGGCCGCCGCCGATGTACCCCATGGCGTACCCGCGCGTCGAGACGCGGTCGACGTCGCCGGGGCGAGCCACGTGCGGCAGCAGCGACTCGTAGAATATGTTGGCGGAAGCGAACCCGATGTTGCCGGCGATGAAGAGGACGGACCCGGTCAGGTAGCTGTCGTCGCCGAGGAGGACGAACAGGGCCGACGCGCAGACCCCGAGGCCGGCGAAGAAGGCGAGGAACCGCTTCTTGCTGGCGGTCTGGTCGCAGAGCGATCCGAGGGGAGGCCCGATGACGGCGACAATGAGCAGGGCGATTGAGGTGGTGTATGCCCAGGCCGCGGTGGCGTTCGATTCGCCGAGGCCGGCCTGGGTCGCCATCGACCGGTAGAAGAGGGGGAAGACCCCGGCCAGGATGGTGGTGGCAAAGGCGGAGTTGCCCCAGTCGTAGAGGCACCAGGCGTTGACGGTCCTGCGATATTCGCTCATCCGGCAAACAGGGCACGGAATAGTGGATCCGGCGGTCCGAAATATCGGGGCTCCGGTATTTCGGAGTTTACCCCCGAATCACGGAGATCCGTTCTAACTCCCGAAGTAAGGTCGAACCTTTCACCGAGATCCGGGAAAGGCCATTCGACAGGAAGAGGAGGCCGCGGGGATCGGCGCCCCGGACGTTGGCTCCAAACCCGGCTTGGGGGGATTAAGGTGGCAACGTATTCCCCTCTATGTCATACGATCCCGGGAAGCACAGCAAACACTAGGAGAACTCCAGCTCTGGTCAAAACCGGAGTGTGGTAATCCCCGAAAGTCCACCCCTCGGGGTGGGAACCAGGGCAAAGGAAGTGCGGCGATCTTCAGCAGGATTGCGCCACAGTTCAGAAGCCGCGAGAGAAATAAATGGCGGATAGACCCACGCCAACAAAAAGCCGGATGCCACGCTTTTTTCGGATTCAAAGAAATACAGCCCCGCGGCTGCCGGTATAACACCGGCCAGCAGGGTTATGGGTAAGGAATCATCAGGATCAACCAGGGTCACACCCACCGGGAATCCGACTGCTCCCCCGGCCACCAGACCGTAAATAAAAACTTCCACTCCTTCCATAGGACCAGCCGGTTCCTCTGGCTCATCATAGATATAGGAGTGATATAGAAGAGACCCGATCCCCCAAATAGCCACATAGGAAAGAGTGCCGGATACTACCTTAGTGAAAATACGCGCTCCGGCGTGTTTCGAGCCACCCAAGCCATGGATATGATTGCCTAAATAAACCGGCCCCTCGGTCCTGACAGATTGAATGGCGGGCAAGTTTCCATAGCCTTTGGCAATGACAATCACATTCGAATCCGAGGGGAACCTCAGCCGAAACCGATGCCCGTAAAAACCAGAGGACATGGCGTCCTCGCGATCTATTCCCATCAGGCCATAGACCGCCGAGAGGGAATCAAAATCGGCGATCCCTATAACTGTCGACCCCTTGGCAAACGCGTCCGATAGCGCCGCGGTCACCGCCTTGTTCCCATGAATGTGGATAGTGATTTCCTGGAATTCCGTTCCCTCCTGGGTGAAGGCTTGCCGTTCGGCTTCCGTTGCCAAGAGGGCGGTTACACTCAGGAACAGGCCGGTACAAAGAATCGTTCGTATCATCCCGAATCCTTATTAGACGGATTTAAAAATGAAACGTGGCGGAAGCCGACAAACCCCGTTGTAAACTCGGGGCCAATCCAAAAGAAAAGCGTGGGTTTTTCCTGTCCCCTGGTGGTGGATACCGATCCCCCAATTCCCCGGCCTCCAAATGAGATAAAGCTGCCACAGGAACTCCTACCCCCAACAGGGCACTGCCCGCAAAATGACCCGGGAAACCCAGACCCTCTCCAGCTACGCTAACGCCAATGGCGGTTCCAACTACGTTGCCCGCCCAAAATCCCATGGCGAGCCCTCCAGCTGCCCCGATACCATCTCCTCCTGATGAGACGGGGAATAAGGTGAACGATCCAACGAGTCCGCAACCAAACCCCCAGAATACCGTACCCAAGTTTTCTTCCAACTCCTGCTTCTTTTTGGGACACCGCCGCGCCTTCCGTTGCACAGAGGCCCTTTGCACTCAGAAACAAAACGGCACACAGGATCGCTCGTTTCATCGGGAATCCTTTTCGGCGGGTTAAAAGTGAAACGTTGCGGAAGCCGACAAGCCCCGTTGTAAATTCGAGACCAACCCAAAAGAAAAGCGTGGATTTTCCCTGTCAGCCGGTGCGAAAATCCTTTCCCCTAACTCCGAAGCCAGAGTTGCCCCAATTTGCAGGACCTACCATGCCGCATGGGAAGGATACAACCACACCATTTTTCCATGAAAGAACATGGATGGCATAAGGAACTCCTGCTCCCAACAGGGCACTGCCCGCCAGTGTCAGGAAAAAATGGCCATGACGATCAACTTTACTAACCGCAACTGCGGATCCAAGAATGTTGCCAAACCATAACCCGTAGAAGGCCCCTACATAAAGATGGGCGCCACTGGTACCATCAGGGTGCTCTTCTGGGAAGGGAAGTAGGAGAATCCCAAAGGGGACTCCTGCGAATCCCCCAACAAAACCCCCAAGATAACCGTAATTTAATTTCTTACCGATTCCTGCTTTTCTTTTGGACACCACCGTATACCATTTATCCACAGTTATATAGGGTAAGTTGCGGTAGGCCCCGGCGATGTCTGCCCCATCGGCGTCCGGTGGAAATCTCAACCGAAATCGAAATCCGAAAATGCCCGAGGATACCCCCTTGGGATATATCCCCATCAGGCCATAACGGGAAGAAAGGGAATCAAAATCGGCGATACCGGTACCGGTCGCCCCCTTGGCAGCCACGTCCAGTAGAGTCGCGGTCCACGCCCGGCTCCCCTTGAAACGGATGGTGATTTCCTGGAATTCCGTTCTCTCCGGCGTGGCTTGGGCGTCATTGCCGCTGGCCTCTGTTTTGAAAGCCATGAGCAGTACGGCCGCCAGAATCGGGTAAGGTGTCCGCATGAATTTCATTCCGTCTCTGTACTCCGTATCTCCTCTTGAGCGCCATCCCCGGAACCTCTCAAAGAAGAACGTCAGGTTGTCGCGATACTCCAGCAGCGACCCGTGAGGCTCTTGGGTCTCTCCTCCTTCGATACGACCACGATTCGGCACCTGCGACAGGCTCTCCGCGCTCTTGATGCGGGAGCCGGTGACGTCGACCTCTCGACTACGTACACCTCTGATCGGCGGTTTCCTCCTGTGCGATTGCGCCTAGGGTGGCGGTGAGGATCCGTGCTGCCGTAAGGGATCTGCTAAGTATTCCGTCTTTCGGATCATTTTCCTGGATCGTCACTTTCGGTCCGCATCGGGTGATTTCTCGCGGGGCGTTTCTCTCCGGCGCATGGACTGTCCTCTGGCTTTTTCTCTTTTCTGGATCCCCCAACAGGCACACGATTCGGGCAAACTTCTCGACGATAGGCTGAAGAGGCATAGAAACCCGCCTGTATTCGGCTTTCTGCGCTGCGGCGCTCGTGGATCGCCGGAAAGGCCCTCGCCCATCGACGCGAAGGAACCGCACCAGCGGTCCGGATCGCCGCGAAACGTCTCGTGTCGAAACTCTGCTGATACAACCCGCATCCGTGTTGGCCTGAAGCGAGCTTCACCTTACCGGAAAAAGAGCCACCCGCGACGAAGACCCTTCCCGGAACCGGAAACCACGCTCCAGGCTTTATTCCCCTTTCTTGAGCTGGCCCCAGGACACCGACTGTACCGGTGTCGGGATCACTCGCTTATAGACATCGCCGCCCAGAGTGAGGACTTCGTCTTCGATGCGCCAGGAAACAGACGTTTCTTCCCCGAATTGAAAGGTATCTCTCGGCGAAAACAACGACTTCAGAAGCCCTCTGTAGGCGTCTACCAGGAAGTCTACGTGATCTGAGCCCTCCAGGCGTTTCTCCATTGCCGGCCCCGCAATTTTCATAATGTCGTCAACCAGCTCTTCCCACCCTTCCACTTCGGCGGTTCGATAGACAGTCAAAAACCGGCTGCCTCGTGATTCCCAGGTCCCGGAAAGGGACACGTGCACAATTCGCCCCGGGATAAGGGCGGCCAGGGTTTCCCTTATCTCGGGGCTATCACTGAATCCCAGATCCGAGGGAGCCAGGAACGTCTCCACGTCGATGCTGATTTCCCGCGCAAGAGTCCCGTCATCTCGAATAGTAATGGAGTCCGTGCCGCCCTCGAGCATCCAGGTACCGACCAGGGATTCATCGGCGGAAGCCAGTGAAGCGAAAAACAGGATACCGGCAGGTAATCGCATGGGGTCTTCTCCCTTTCAAAAGGGAGGCCAAACCCCCCTCACCGAGACGGCCAGCATCGTATGTCGGGTCGAGATCAGCCAGTTTCTCATCGGGGAGATTCCATCGGACCCCTTTTTCGACGCGGAAATCACCCAACGCGAAGAAAACACGTCCACCAACCCGGCTCAGGAGCGGATGGCTTTCGAGTCCAGGAGTTCGAAGCCAAGGACCTTGAGACACCGTCGTTGATACTCGGCGAAGTCATCGTCGGCAAGGGGAGAACGGCATGTGAGGGAACCCTTGGATACGTCTGTCCGAAGCCGAAGGGCACATTGGTCTCTCTTTCCCGGCAAACCCGATTTGGGAAGGGTCTGGCCGGACTTGTAGCGCATTTTCAAAATACTGACAATTCCGTGATTATTGAATGATATTTTAGCCAAATAATATTATATTTGTATGACACAGGGGGGCTCCTTATCAAATCCGTCCCCAGCGTGTTCGGGTTTGACCACCGTCCGGGGCTGCCGAGCCCGATCCGGATGACTGTTGGAGGAGGAAGAGAGGAAGAAATGAACAGGACCCACCGGCCCGATCAGGAGATGCCAGCTCCGCGCGACCGTCTGTCCCGGCTGAGCGAGGCGAGCCTGCGCATCAACGAGAGCCTCGACTACCCCACGGTACTGCAAGGGGTCCTGGACTCGGCCCGGTCCCTGACGGATGCCCGGTACGGAGTGATGACCTTCCTGGACGATGCGGGGTTACCCCGGGACTTCCTCTCCTCCGGGATGACGGCCGAAGAGGATAGACTGCTCTGGGACCTGCCCGAGGCGATGCGGCTCTACGAGTACCTGGGCAACCTTGCCTCCCCCCTCCGGATCCCGGACCTGCTCGGCCACCTCCGGTCGCAGGGTCTGCCCGAGCTGCGGCCGCCCTTGCCGGTGGGTCCGGTCGTGTCCTTCCTGGCGGCACCGATCTTCCACGGCGGAGAACGGGCCGGCAACCTTTACCTGGCCGGCAAGGAAGCCGGCGAGGAGTTCACCCGGGAAGACGAGGAGACCCTGGTCCTGTTCGCCTCCCAGGCGGCCCTGGTGATCGCCAACGCCCGCCGCTACCGGGACGAGCAGCGGGCAAGGGCCGACCTGGAGACCCTGATTCACACGTCCCCGGTGGGCGTGGTGGTCTTCGATGTGAGGACGGGCGCGCCGAAATCGTTCAACCGGGAGGCGAACAGGATCACCGAAAACCTGCGGAAACCGGACCAGTCACCGGAAGATCTGCTCCGGATCCTGACCTTCCGGCGTGGCGACGGGCGGGAGGTCTCCCTGGAAGAGTTCTCCATTGCCCAGGCGTTGAGCGCCGGGGAGACGGTGCGCGCCGAGGAAATCGTCATGCAGGTTCCGGGCGGGGGATCGGTTGCCGTGCTGGTCAACGCCACCCCCATCCTCTCCGAGGATGGCGAAGTCGTCTCCTATGTCATGACCCTGCAGGACCTGACCCCCCTGGAGGAGCAGGAGCGGCTGCGGGCCGAGTTCCTGGGTATGGTCAGCCACGAACTGCGCGTTCCGCTGACCTCGATCATCGGCTCGGCGACCGCCCTGCTGAATCCCTCCTCCGACCTGGACCCGGCCGAGAGGGGCCAGTTTCACCGGATTATTCTGGACCAGGCCGAGTCCATGCGCGAGCTGATCGGCGCCCTTCTCGACGTGGCGCACCTCGAGACGGGCACGCTGCAGATCGCTCCGGAGGCGGTGGAAGTTTCGGCCGTGGTGGACCGGGCCCGGAACCTGTTCCTCAGCGGAGGGGGCCGGCCCCACCTCCACATCGACCTGGCGCCGGATCTGCCCCTGGTGATGGCGGACCGGCGGCGCATTGTCCAGGTCCTGGGCAACCTGCTGTCCAACGCCGCCCGGCATTCGCCGGAATCGTCGCCCATCGAGGTGACGGCCGTCCGGCAGGACACCCACGTCGCCGTCTCCATCGCCGACCAGGGCAGGGGCCTACCCCCCGAACGGTTGCCGCAGCTGTTTCGCAAGCCCACCCGTACCCACAGGGAACACCGGGAAGAAGGGGACGGCGGGTCGGGCCTGGGTCTGGCCATTTGCAAGGGGATCGTGGAGGCGCACGGGGGCCGCATCTGGGCCGAAAGCGACGGCCCCGGCCAGGGCGCGCGGTTCACCTTCACGATTCCGGCGGTCAACGAGGCCGTGGACCGGTCCTCGCCCTCCCCGGAGTCGCCCCGCAAGGGGAAACGGAAGCCGCGCATCCTCGTGGTCGACGACGACCCGCAGGCGCTCCATTTCATGCGGCAGGCGCTCACCGAGGCGGAGTTCGAGCCGGTAGCGACCGCCGACCCGGATCAGGTGCCCGTCCTCCTCAAGCAAAACAAGCCCCACCTCGTCCTGCTCGACCTCATGCTGCCCGGGTCCGACGGGCTCGAGCTGATGAAGGACCTCCTGGGCACGTCCGACGTACCGGTCATCTTCGTGTCCGGGTACGGCGGCGGCGAGACCGTTTCACAGGCCTTCGAGTCGGGGGCCTCCGATTACATCCTGAAGCCCTTTTCCCCCACCGAGCTGGTGGCCCGGGTCTGGGCCGCCTTGCGCAAGGGGGAGGACCCCTCCGACGAGCCGGCCGGACCCTATGTGCTGGGGGACCTGGCCATCGACTACGCCCAACGCCGCGTCACCCTGGCCGGCCGGGCCCTGAATCTGACCGCCTCCGAATACGACCTGCTCTTCGAGCTGTCCGTCAACGCAGGACGGGTGGTCACCTACAACCAGCTGCTGAGAAGGGTATGGGGCCCGGCCCACTCCGCGGATCTGGGGGTGGTACGCGCCTTGGTAAGAAGACTCCGAAGAAAGCTCAACGACGACGGCGCCCACCCCGCCTACCTGTTTGTAGAGCGACGCGTCGGCTACTTCATGCCCGAAGGACAGCATCCGGAGTAACCGCCCCTGTTGGGGGGATCTCGTCCCTTCACCCCCCACTCCTTTCGACTGCGTTTCACATCCTCTTTCCCGGTAGGGTCTGACTCCCTGGGGAAAGAGATCACCCGTCGGGCCGGTAGGCTTGGCCCCGACGAGTCCCCTTTCACAAAAAGTTATGTGTTTATCATACAAATTGGGGAAAGTATCATCCTGAAGTCATTTGAATTGTAGTACTTTGAACCCTTCAGAGGTCTATTCAAGAGCGACTACCCAATGAGATACTCACTGGCGACAGCTATTCTCCTCGCAGGGTTTTCCCGTCGGTGCTCCCTTCACCGGAATGCTTTTTTCGGGATTGACATAGCCCTGCCTGGCAGCAAAAGGGGCTATGCCGATATCTACGTCACGGAGGTGGCCGAAGGCTTCCTGCCGGTCTCAGTGAGGGCTACCCCGGAGTACGGACATCCCCTCTCATCCGACTGGTTTTCCCGACGGCACCCTGCGCCGGAGACCATCCCCGGTCGGTTCCCGGGTGAGTCGAGTTGGATCCACGTGACGGAGAAGGTGGATCCATTTGGTAATGGAAAGGGACGGTCATTGTCCGCCTTGGATTTTTTTTGACCTGGTGAATACAACAGACACCCCCTGTCCCCTTTGGAACTCATCCTTATCGGGGGAGGGGAAACCATGCTCATGTCAGATGCGATCCACAAAGCGGATCGGCTCGAACAGATCAAGGTACTGTTCCCCCGGAAGCCCGAAGGGGTGGGAACCGGGGAAATCGCCAGGCTGTTGGGGGTGAGCCAACGGACGGCCCGGCGCTATGTGAAGGAGCTGTCGGAGCGGGGACGGCTCCCGGTATACCGGGAGGGCCGCGTCTGGAGGCTGGTGGAAGGCGGGCACATCGACCTTCGCATCCAGCTGAACCTCGACGAGGCCCTCTCGCTCTACCTGGCGGCGCGGATGCTGTCGGCCTACAGCGACAAGCACAATCCCCATGTGGTCGCGTCCCTGCTCAAGCTCGCCGCAACCCTGCCCGACGCCATCGGAGAGCACGTCGAGCAGGCCGCCGTGGCTGTTTCCCAGAGGCGGCTTGCCCCGGACTACCTGAAAGTTCTGGAAGGCCTTACCCGGGCATGGGCGGGCAGGAGGCAGGTGCAACTGGTCTATCGCGATCCCATCACCGGGGAGCGCTCCGAGCGCCTGTTCGATCCCTTCTTCATCGAGCCCTCCTTCGTGGGCTATTCCTGTTACGTGTTCGGGTTCGATCACTTCCGCCAGGCCATCCGCTCATTCAAGGTCGAACGGCTGGAAGATGTAGAGGTGCTCGATACCCGCTTCGAGCCTCTGCCTGATTTCGACCCCTGCGACTACCTCAAGCACTCCTGGGGAATCAGGGGCGGCGACGAGGTAGTGGAAGTGAAGCTGCGCTTTTCCAGAAACGCGGTCTATCGGGTGAATGAATCGGACTGGCCCGGGGTCGTGGCCCACGAGAAAGACCGGGAGGGTCGCTGTACGCTGACGTTCCTGGTCAATCACGTTCTGGAAATCAAGTCCTGGATCAGGGCATGGGGACCGGAGTGCGAGGTGCTGGCCCCGGAGGAATTGCGCCGGGAGATCGGGGAGGAGATGAAAGCGGCGAGGGAGCTGTATGCGGAAACCGGGGAATAGCGGGAATCCGTCTTTTGGGTCGCCGCTGCCTTGGAAATCGATCGGCGATGCGCGATGGATCCGTGACTGTCGAGCAACCCGCTCCTGCCTTTTTCGAAACCGCTTCGAAACCGCAAGGCAGGGCTGAAAACTCTTTTGCAAATAACATAGCAGATATCCCAAAGGACACATGCACGGGGAGGATCGCAGTACTGGGCGGACTCCGATACGGGCAAGATTCAACGGGCCAACCTCGAGGATCCGAGGGGCATTTATCGCAAAAATTCCTGACAAACTTCTGTCCAAGAAATCCCGCCCCACACAAAGGGAAATCCTCCCAAGCGGTCAATACCAAAACTTAAGGAGAGAACTGACTTCCATGAAAGCGATTCTGATGACACTCGCACTCAGTCTGTTCGTTTCTGGCATGAGTTCACATGCAGAAGTAGGCTTTGATTCCCCGAAGCTTCATAAATCGCTACAACAAGAGAACGTAGTGCCTCTACAAAGGCTACCGTTCTCATTGAGAACACTATCTGCGGGAAGTAACAGGTGGACCCCATTCTATACCCAACAATTACCCATTCCCTTGGTCACTGCACAGGCGGGGAAACAAACCCAGCAAAGCCGTGTATACAGCATGGCGGATGGGTTCAATGATGGAAGAGTGGCAGCTGAGGGCAGGGGTACTGCTGGCAGTTTCGTCGGCGGATTCGCATGTGGATTCTTTACGGGCCTGATCGGTACCGGAATTCTTTGGGGAGTTACCGGTGGCGACGATGTTCCAATTCACTTGATGGGCTCCAGTGTTGTTCAGGAAAAGGGCTCTAACTACTCAATGGGTTTTTCGCAAGGATACAAGGAGCGTACAAAGCAGAAAAAACGTGGCGCTCGCCTTGGCGGAGGTTTACTGGGGTCGGCCACTATTTTAATCCTGATTATCTCCAATTAATATTTGGCGATTTCTCCTTTCCGGAAACGGTTCTTGCAATACCGTAATGGGAAGGCGGACGAAGGCTTGAGGGATTCCTTCTTCTCGATTGGTGATTCAAGGCACAAACAAACGAGGTCCGCCTTCCCCTACTGACTTCATCTTTCCAGTCAACCGCTGCTGGGGATGCAGGTCTCCGATCTTCGATCCGGGGGGCTATTCCGATCCGCGGGGCCGGATGCCTTTGAACTTGCGGTTGCCGCCGACGAGCCTCTCGCCAGCGACCCTGGCGGTGCATGGCCGTCCAGTATCATGAAAGGAGCATACCATGAACCCTTGGTTATGGATTCAAACGTCTCTATTGATCGGAACTGCCTTCATGGCCCTGATGGAATTGGCTGTTCGGGACTATGACCGCAAACCTGAGGAGAAGGAAGAACCGAAGCCCGCCGTGGTTGCATCCCCAGCCACCGTGGCATCCGCATCGGCTGATTCTACGGCCCAAGCGGCCAAGCCAACCGCCAAGCCCGTCGCCAGCCTTGACTTGGCTTTGGGAACCCTTGGGACGATCTACGTAGGCGATGAGCAGGGACACATCAGCCGCACCATAAGCAACGACTGAGCGGGTAGGTTTGCACAGAGGCGGCGGGAGCTGTAATCGCCGGCGCTCTAGTCGGGGCTGTTTCCAGGTGGCTTACTCAGTATGTTGATCGGGTCGGCCATACCTGTAGATAGAAGGAAGGACCGATGAATTCGGAACCCCCAAGATAGCCAGTCCGGTACATCCAATTACAAGGAGAACTCTTATGCGATCAGCAGTCCTTTTGATGTTGTTGCCAGTGTCGTTGGGAGCACAGCTCCAGGGTGAATGGGGCGGGCATCGCGAGAATGAAGCGGAATTCCGCATTACTCTCGGAGACGGTGAATTCTCGTTCACGGTCATTACCGAAGTGGAAGAAGGTCTTCTGGGGTTCACGATGGAAAGCACCATGCGCGGCACCTGGAGTGCTTCCGGGGATTCCCTGAGTCTCATTCCCGAGGGAGATTGGGACATTCTTATCGATGGAATGACGGTGGAAGCATTCATACGCAAGCAATTCGAGGACGCCGGGCTCGAAGTTCCGGATGACGAGGCCCTTGCGGAGCTGATTACCGAGTTTCGCGAGGACGCTCCACCCCCTGAACCCGATCTTTTTCTGTATCAATTGGATGGAGATACCCTGAGGTTGGGAGTGGGAATAGCCGTATGTCTTGCACTGGGATGTCCGGAGATCGAAGTAATGGTTTTTTCCCGGTTGAGTGTCCCGACCTCCGTAAAATCAACCACTTGGGGAACGGTCAAGAGGGGAATGTAGGGAACGAATGTGTGTCAGTGAGGGTAATTCCCCCTGACACTCGCCCCCTGCTCGGGGTAGGCTTGTTGTGAGACTGCAGGGAGGTTCTGCGGTTACTTGCTGCGGCCTCTGATTGAAGTCGTTCCCCTCAGGCGATGCCGTTATCCTCCTCGGCGAAGCCCGTGCCGTCGGAAGTCGTGCTATCAGGTCGATCCTTGAAAAAGTCCGGTAAACGGACGGATGAGGCGGGGCGCAAGGCCTTGCGCTTCCGCGGCCTTCAGGAATCCCAGGCTTTCTTCGGAACCTGTCAGCGAGAATGAGACACTTCGGATGACTTTTCTGACTCGCTATTTGGAGAAATTTGAAATGCAAGTATCAGCGGCAATACTCGTGCGTATGTTCCTTTATCCCACATTATCCCTGATCGCCTCGGTGTTGAGGTCACGTCAAAAGGTGTGTAAATGAGATCAGGCGGCCCGTTTCAACCTTCTCCTGGTGGATGTCTTTTCGTTCTTGATGGGCTTCCCATCCTGGTATTGTTGTCCGGCGTAGACGAGGGGCAGTAATTCGGGCGCATTGAGTTTTCGAAAGCGTTTTTCTGCCACCATCAACACGCGCCAAATCAGAGCGGTCGCTCCCTGAACCCGCTTGTAGCGCTTGCCGGCGTTGGTGCGCAGACGCACCGAAGCAAAGGGGCTCTCGACCGGATTGGTTGTGCGCAGGTGCTTCCAGTGCTCCCTGGGAAACTCGTAGAAGGTGACCATGCGCTCCCAGTCGCGTTCGAGGGTGGCTACCGCCTGCGGATACCGGTCGCGGTAGCGGCGGGCAAAGGTTGCCCGTCGTTTCTGCGCCTCTTGGCGCGTCTCCGCCGAAGGGATCTGCGTCAACAACGCCCGCGCTTTTCCCTGAACCTTTTTCGGCAGGTCATCGAGCACGTTGAGGATCTTGTGATTCCAGCAGCGCTGATGCGACGCCTGCGGCCACACCTGCTCGGTGGCGCTCCAGATAGGCAGACCCCCGTCGGCCATCAACAGCCGCGGGGCCCGCAGACCCCGATCGCGCAGGTCGCGCAGGACCTTCAGCCAGGACGCCGTCGACTCGCGGTAGCCGGGCCACACGGCCAGTACCTCCTTGCGACCGTCGCTCATGGCGCCGATGACGACCAGCAGAGCCGCCTTGTCCTTCTCCAACCCGGCCTTGACGTAGATGCCATCCGCCCACGCGTACACCAGCTCGCGGTCGTCGAGACGTCGCTCCCGCCAGGTCTCCAGCTCCTCCTCCCACTGCGCCCGCAGGCGGCCAATGGACGAAGCCGACAGGGGAGCGCCGTTGCCCAAAAGCCCCCGCAAAGCCAGTTCGAAGTCCCCCTGAGACAGCCCGTGCAGGTAGAGCTCGGGCAGCATCCGGGTCACCTCGTGGGTACGGCGCAGGAACAGCGGCAGAATTCGACTCTCAAAGCGCTCTTCCAGTCCCCGAACGCGCGGCCGTCTCACTTGGACGGTGCCCGACATCAACGACACCCGTCGCGGTTTGCCGTGTCCGTTGCGGGAGCCGGGGGTGGCGTCTACGGCGGACCGTCGCTGGTAGCGCGTCCGTCCCAGAAACGCCGTCACCTCCTCCTCCAGAACCCGTTGCAACAGATCCTGGATCGAGGATCGGGCCCAAGCCTCCAACGTGGCGAACGTGGGCATGGACGGGGCTACAGATTCGAGGGTAGATTCTCTCATGGCGACTCTCTCCTTCCGTTGCCCGGCTGGCTACCGGGCGGTTTGTGGAAACTGTCTAATGGAAGGTTAGGGTCGCCTTTTCTCTATTTCCACACCTTTTGAAGGTAGCTCCTCGGTGTTTTTGGGGTGTGCCAGCAGATACAGCAGCCCGACGACGTGCGGGGGACTAAAACGCGAAGCCGAGATAGCGATAATGCACTACAATGAAGTTATCGGGGACGGCCCTGAGAAGGGGCCCTCCCTCCTCGGGGCGTCAATTGCAGCCACCCTATCTGCAAGCCCCGATCCATTGTATAAATGGAGAGAAGAACAGGAAGAGACAAACCGGCTAAACAAAGACTACAAAAATAGATTGTTAAGGATCCAGAGGGCTCTTTATCCAATCGAGAAGGCCGCCAAGAAGAAGAAGTGCGATTTTCTCCCCATCCGGGGAGGACCGTTTGCGGGCAAGAAAGGAAAACAGGTAACCTTGAAACGCGACATCGCTCCGACCATGGAGGTGGAGAACCCGGCTTCCTTGAGGATTGGGCTGTTCTTTACCGAGGAGGTGAAGTCTCTACAGATTAACGACACGGTGAAGGAAGGTGAATTTTTCCCCAAATACATTTTCAATGTTGGAGAAGCACTCAAGCCACTGATAGCCCGGTCATTGAATAGGGCATTCACCTCGTATGAGGAATTGGATTCCTACCCAACTCCACAGGTATCTATGGAGGAAGAGCTGGACCTTGCGGGGGTGGCAAGAGTAGAATGGGCGGATGTAATTCTTGGTATGTCCGGAATTTTCGTAATGACCAGGGAAGGAAGCACTGAAATAGACATCGTCATAGACTTCTACAGTTCCGATATGCACAAAGTCACCTCCATAACAGGAATAGGAGAAGGAACAGATTCCTATCGAGGATTCCCCAACTTACCGAGGAATTACGCAAGATCAGTACACCTTGCCATCCGTAACCTTGGCGAGGATTTGATCCAAAAAATTTCCCAGAATCAGTACCTGTCGAATCGTTAGATAGGAAAGACTGTTTCGGGGAAGGGGGGAGGTCACGGTAGAGTAGCCCCGGTCGGTCGCCCAACCGAGGCCCTCGCCAGATCCCGACATGGAGATTTCCACCATCGGGTCTATGTCTCGATCTGGGGACCCACTGCAGTTTAGTATAGTTTTGGGGGCGGAAAGGAGAGCGATAGGAGATAAGTACCGCTTCGCTTTCACCGACCACGCTTTCGCCATGACCATCCTTGCCGAGGTATCGGAAGATGTCCTCGGAAGTCACCCTTGAAATCATTTTTCCTCTGCTGTTACTGATCATCATCGGCGGATACGATCCGGGCTACTGGAGGCGGATATGAAATTGAAAACCTTTATTTTTATTGTTGCCTTGGCAATGGCAAACCCGTTATTGAGCTTGCATGACTGGAACCCTTTAACGGAAAAAGATCTGTGCCACAGAGGTGACCCCAAGAAGGAAACAAGCTCTTTTTTTGGCCTTTGGAGGGAAGAAAAAGAAGTACCTGGGAAAATTCATTGCCACCTTCGTGTCCCTGATCGGGACAAGGAAAGACAACTCGAAAAAGAGTTCCTTAGAAAGGAAAAACAGAGACGCCATAGGGACCTCATGTTGTTAGGGGCGGGGATAATCGGTGTCTCATTACTCATCATACATGACAAGAACAAGAAAAAAGACAGGAAGAAAGAAGAAAGTCGCGTATTCCTGTCTCCGAATGGATCTTATGGCATTGCCGTTAACCTCCGACTGAGATGAAAATCATAATCGCATTAATCACATGGCGACTGCCCTTCAGTGGTTTGGGGGCATTCTGAAGGACCCCGGCCGGTAACAGTCGGTCTTGGGGGTCACCCTAGTCCCCCCTGCCAACCTGCCCTTCCCCAGACTGGAAATTTAAAGAAAAGACTCCTCCTCTTCTCGATTAGGGGTAGCCACGAGAACCGCCAGCCAATCACCTTCCCGGGACTTTTCAGTTCGCAGGACGGGTTATTTTCTCGACTTCGGAATCGACATAAGTATCAATGAGATTTGCAAGTAAGTATTCCCGAGCGAAATGGTCGATTTGTGTGGCGCGAAACCGGGAGGCCTCTGCGGAATTATGGCGTTTATTTGAGCTTCGGCATCAAGTCGATACCCTTCTCGGTTCAAGCTGTCAGCGTATGATATCCCATTCGGGTACTGTCCCTTCGGGGTCGTTTTCCCCGGATGGTCAGACTCTGGCCAGTGGCAGTTTCGTCGAAACGGTCCGCTTGTGGGATGTGTCATCCGGTCTAGAGAAGGTCACCCTTGAAGGCCATACGAGTGGGGTCAATTCGGTGTCGTTTTCCCGGATGGGTCAGACCCTGGCCAGTGGTAGTTACGAGACGGTCCGCTTGTGGGATGTGCCAACCGGCGAAGAGAAGGCCACTCTTGAAGGCCATTCGGATTGGGTCAATTCGGTGTCGTTTTCCCCGGACGGTCAGACCCTGGCCAGTGGCAGTTTGGACGGCACGATTCTGCTGTGGGACATGGCGCCTTATGTCCCCCCCCATTACCGCTACTGCGGTCGAAACCCTTTCTGCCTCCCTGCCGGCGTCGACCGCGCTGCTGGCCAACTATCCCAACCCCTTCAACCCCGACACCTGGATCCCCTTTCAACTGCACGCGCCGGCCCCGGTGCGCCTGGGCATCTACGACGTCCGGGGGGCGATGGTCCAGGAAATCGATGTGGGTCATCGGGCGGCGGGTCAGTACGAGACGAGCGCCGGCGCCATCCGGTGGGATGGCCGCGACTAGCGCGGCCAGCGGGTCGCCAGCGGAGTGTATCTGTATCGGTTGCAGGCCGGCCGGTTCGCCCAGATGCGCAGGATGCTCCTTCTCAAATAGCCTGGCCGGGAGGGATAACGCCCAAAGCGAACCGGCCCCGGTTCGGAGGTCATTCAATTCCCGAGGCGGGATGACAGGGGGAACCTAGCCGCCTTCGGGACCCCACACCCCAAAGGAGGTAGCCAGACTGGATACCAATAGATCGGATACATGGCGTGGGTGATGCGCTCCCGAATGTCCCCACGGGCTCATTTGTTCCAGCGCGTCTTTCCGGTGCAAGTCTTTTCAGCTCCGGGGGAACCACGACCATCACTTTCAACAATGGCGGGGAGATCCAACTGCAGGACGGAACCACTTATACCTGTATCGCTTCAGGGGGCTGCAAAGTCGAGAACGGACGCGTCACCATGGGAGAATTTGAATAGGCATTCGTGACGGATGAAAACGCCAGACGTGAACGGGAATTACCTCGGGGGCGGCCGTTCTCTTCCAAGCGCGATAGTGAAACGGGGCCACTGGCCTGGGTCCTCAGACTTCATTCAAGGGACAGCAGAAATGGAAACGCCAACTACGCACAGATGCCTCGCGGTGGTTTTGGGGTTGCCGGCCCTCTTCGCAGCCCTTCTGCTCGCGGCGCCGCCAGCTGCAGCCTCCACGGTGTCCTACGACAGCGACGGCGACGGCCTGATCGAGATCAGCAGCTTGGCGCAGTTGAACGCCATCCGCTGGGACCTGGACGGCGACGGCACCGCGAACGTGAACGCATCCGCCTATACCGCCGCCTTCCCCAATCCCGCCCCGGGAATGGGCTGTGCCGACGCCGACCATGATGGACACTCGGCCACGCCGGATGTGCCTGTCTGTATCGGTTACGAGTTGAAGGGGGATCTGGACTTCGACACCAGCGGCGACGGGGCTGTGAACTCGGCCGACGAATACTGGAACGGCGCCGCGGGCTGGGAGCCCATAGGCAGTTCCGGTTCCGGCAACGAATTCAACGCCACCTTCGACGGCAACGGGCACACCATCACCCGCCTGTACATCGATCGCTCCTCGGGCCGGATCGGTTTGTTCGGGGTTGTCGGTGACGGCGGCCAGGTGCGGAACCTGGGGGTTCTGGAGGTCGCCGTGACCGGCTCGGGCCGGGGGATCATCGTCGGTGGGCTGGCGGGGACGAACGCAGGCATCATCACCGGGAGCTACGTGACGGGGTCGGTGAAAAATACGGGAACGGGGGCCGGGTACGTGGGAGGGCTGGTTGGCAGGAACGCCGGCCCCCGCGGCGCCAGCCGCAGCCTCGTTGCCAGCTATGCTTCGGCGTCGGTGACCGGCTCGGGCAGCCATGGCAAGGTCGGTGGGCTGGCCGGGTACAACTACGGAAGTATCCGGGCCAGCTATGCGACCGGGGCGGTGAGAGGTACCGGAAGAGATGGGGAGGTGGGCGGGCTGGTGGGGTTTCACAACGGCGGGAGCATCGCCGTCAGCTATGCGTCGGGCGCGGTAACCGGCGAGAACCATGTCGGCGGGCTGGTGGGCAAGAGCTGGGGTGGTGTCATCTGGGTCAGCTATGCGTCGGGCGCGGTGACCGGCAAGGACCATGTCGGCGGGCTGGTGGGAGAGATCCAGGGGAGCATCCGGGCCAGTTACGCGACAGGCTGGGTGACGGGGACGGGAAGCAACGTCGGCGGGCTGGTGGGAAGAGACTATGACCTGGTCATCAACAACAGCTCCTCGTTCATCGGCAATTGCTATTGGAATACCACGACCTCGGGCAAGGTGTCGAGCGCCGGAGGGGAAGGCAAGACGACAGCGGAACTGCAGACCCCCACCGGGTACTCGGGCATCTACGCGGAATGGAACCTGGACGTGGACAACGCCGACGGGGACCGAGATGCGACCACCGGCGGCGACGACCCCTGGGAGTTCGGGACCGCGCAGCAGTACCCGGCGCTGCGAGCGGACTTCGACGGCGACGGAACTGCCACTTGGCGGGAATTCGGGGCGCAGCGACCAGACGCCTCCCCGCCGGCCGGCGGGGGTTCCTCGACTGACGCGACGCTGAAGGCACTGGGGGTCAGTCCCGTGGACATCGAGGGTTTTGCCGCCGACGTGCTCTCCTACCACCTTGGCGTGGCCAACGCAGTCAGCCAGGTCACGGTTACGCCCTACTCGAGTGACGACGGGGCGACCATCGACATCAATGGAAGCACCGTCTCCAGCGGATCGGGCCACACCGTCTCACTCGCAGAAGGAAGCAACGAGATCACCATCACGGTGACCGCGCAGGACGGCACGACCACCAGGGAATACAGCATTGGCGCAGACAGGGGATCCGATGCTCCCTTCGGCTGGAAGGTTACTGACGACTTCAACGACCTTGGCATTTCCAATTTACCAGTGTACATCACTTCGAACGGTACGACGATGTGGCTTACCTGCATCGAGCCATTCCAGGACCCTTATCCCATTCAAGCGAGCCATCTGTGCAGTTACAGCATGGCCACGAAGATGCGGGCGATCGATCAATTCCATACCATGGGAACCTACGGGAACAACTACCCTACCGGCATCGCCACGGACGGCACGACTATGTATGGAGTTGACCCGATTTCGTGGACACTTCATTTCTTGAAAGAAAGGAGGGTGTCCAACCATGCCGAAATCCCATTCCCCTTATCCGCCCGAATTCCGGCAACAGATGGTGGAACTGGTACGGGCGGGTCGTAGTCCGGAGTCGCTGGCCAAGGAATTCGAGCCGTCCGGGCAGACGATCCGCAACTGGGTGATCCAGGCCGAACGCGATGAGGGGGTGCGCCGCGACGGCCCCTCCCGTCCGGAGCAGGAGGAATTGCGGCGCCTTCGCCGTGAGAACAAGCAACTGCGTATCGAACGGGAGATCCTGGCAAAAGCCACGGCCTGGTTCGCTCGCGAGGCCGACTCGGAGTCCGGCCCGTCTACGAGTTCATGAGAGCGCACCAGGCCGACTTTCCGGTGCTGACGATGTGCCGCGTGCTGAAGGTCTCCCCCAGCGGCTACTACGCCTGGTTGAAACGCCCGCCTTCGGGTCGCGCCCGGGCCGATGCCGTGCTCAAGGCACGTGTCGAGCAGATCCACCAACACTCCCGGGGCACTTATGGAGCGCCGAGGATCCGGGCCGAACTGGCCGAGGAGGGCCAAGCCATCGGTCGCAAGCGCATCGCCCGATTGATGCTTGAGCTCGGGGTGCGCGGGGTATGCGCCCGCCGCCGCCTCTCCACCACCCGTCGCGGCCGGCAGGGCCGGGTCGCCTCCGACCTGGTCAAGCGGGTGTTTTCGGTCTCCGGCCCGAATCGCCTGTGGGTTGCCGATCTCACCTACATTCCCACGAGGTCGGGGTTTTTGTATCTGAGCGTGGTCATGGACGCCTGGAGCCGCCGAGTGGTGGGCTGGGCCATGGCGAACCATATGCGTACGCAGTTGGTGCTGGACGCCCTTGACATGGCCCTGCACCGGCGCCGTCCCAAGAAAGTGATTCACCACTCCGACCACGGCAGTCAGTATACGGCCCTGGCCTTCGGGAAGCGCTGTCGCCAGGCCGGGGTACGTCCGTCGATGGGATCGGTCGGTGACTGCTTCGACAATGCTCTGTGCGAAAGCTTTTTCGCCACCTTGGAAAGGGAGCTGCTGGATCGTCATCGGTTTGCTACCCAGTCGCAAGCCCAGCGTACGGTTTTCGAATACCTGGAAGGCTGGTACAACCCCCATCGGCGGCACTCGGCCCTGGGACAACGATCTCCCATCAACTACGAGAGGTATCATTTATCAAGGGGTATAAATCCAAACGGAAAACTGTCCGTGAAATCGGGGTAACCTCAGTATGTCTCCGAGTTGTCCTCGGGAGATCTATTTGCCTACAAGCTGTCCAACTACGCGAGGGATTGGAGCAAGGAAATCACCCTCGTCAGCTATCCCATCAGCGACGGGAGCATCACACCATATCAGGGCGACATAGCGATCAGCAATGGAGTCTTGTATGTCGTCGAAATGGCGACTTGGATAATTCGCGCTTACAGTTTGGCCACGAAGCAGCATCTTTTTGATTTGGATCTTTCTGCTGACAAAGGCTCAAGTACAAGAGGTATAGCAGGGATCTGGACGGACGGCACGACCATGTGGGCGGTGTACGGAGACTACGCTAAGATTTACGCCTACAATTTGGCCACGAAGGCTCGTGACGCAAGCAGAGATTTCAACACCTTAGTGGCTGCCGGCAATACATCCCCTTGGGGCATCTGGTCCGACGGGACAACCATGTGGGTCGTTAATGGAGTGAAACGCAGAATATGGCCATTCCCAGAATCCCCGACAGTGGAAATGGATGATCATGATTGGGACGACAGTGACTTGGCTTCGTATGGAGAAGAATCCGCCACATTCAAGATCTTCTCTTACAACATGCCCGAATATTCGGACGCCACGCTGAGCGGACTGACCGTCAGTCCCGGGGGCATCGCCCCCTTCAACAGCGAGGTGACCGCCTATCACGTGGGTGTCCCCAACGAGGTCACAGAGGTCACGGTAGTGGCCAATGCCACAACCCCGGGGGTGACCATCGACATCGATGGAAGCGCCGCATCAAGCGGCTCTTCCCACTCGGTTTCGCTAGCTGAAGGACCAAACGACATCAGGATATCGGTCAGGTCTGGCGACGGACGGACGACCAAAGTCTATACCGTCACCGTAGTGCGGAGTGTGACTACAACCTTTGGCTGGAACGCCGTCGGGGACTTCAACACCCTCGACGCCGCGGGCAACAGCTCTCCGGGCGGCCTCTGGTCGGACGGCACGACCATGTGGGTCTCCGACTCCGAGGACGCCAAGATCTATGCCTACAGCATGGCCACGACAGCTCGTGATGCGGCCAAGGACCTGGACACGCCGACCACTGCCGGCAACAACAGTCCCGAGGGCCTCTGGTCGGACGGCACGACCATGTGGGTCTCCGACTCCGAGGACGCCAAGTTGTACGCCTACAGCCTTTCGACTTGGGCGCGAGACGCCTCCAAGGACTTCGACGGGCTGAAGGCGGCCGGGAACGAGGATCCCGCCGGAATCTGGTCGGACGACAGCACGATGTGGGTCGTGGACGATGAGGACAACCACATCTATGCCTACGACCTGCTCACGAGGGCTCGCGACTCCGGCAAGGACTTCGATTACGTCACAGGTCCCGGCTCCGGCGCGTTTGAATACATCTGGTCTGACAGCACTACCATCTGGGTCGCCAACTGGGCCCAAAGCAGGCTGTACGCATACTACCTGGCCTCCGGGGCTAGGGATTCCTCCAGGGACTTCGCTACCCTTGGCGCCGCCGGAAACGAGGCGGCCCGGGGCATCTGGTCCGACGGGATGACCATGTGGGTGGCCGACGAGACGGACGCAAAGATATACGCATACAACATGCCGGCGGCCGCAGAGCCCCCTCCGCCGCCCCCTTCACCCTACGCTCCGAGCGGGAGCTTCAGTCAGGTCAGCGCGGGCACGTCACATAATTGCGGGCTGCGGACGGACGGCAGGGTCGTCTGCTGGGGGAACAGCGGGCTCGATGACTTTGGGCAGTCGGACGCTCCGAGCGGGAGCTTCAGCGATGTCAGCGCTGGCACCTATCATAGTTGCGGCGTGCGAAGGGACGGCACCGTACTCTGTTGGGGGCGGGCCGACGATGGCCGAACGGACGCTCCGAGCGGGAGCTTCAGCCTGGTGAGCGCGGGCGCGGCCCATAGTTGCGGGCTGCGGACGGACGGTGGCGTGGTCTGTTGGGGGAGTGACCAGTATGGTCAGGCGGACGCTCCGAGCGGCCGTTTCAGTCAGATCAGCGCGGGCACGTCACATAGTTGCGGGCTGCGAACGGACGGCAGCGTCGAATGCTGGGGCCGTGACGACGTTGACCAGACGACGGACGCACCAAGCGGGAACTTCAGCCAAGTGAGCGCGAGATCGTACCATAGTTGCGGGGTGCGGACGGACGGTAGGGTGGTCTGTTGGGGGGGGAACCGCTATGGTCAGAGGGACGCACCGAGCGGCAACTTCAGCCAGGTGAGCGCGGGAATCTGGCATAGTTGCGGAGTGGAGACCGACGGTGGCGTAGCCTGTTGGGGGAGCAATCTGGACGGCCGCAGGGACGCACCGAGCGGGGCCTTCAGCCAAGTGAGCGCCGGATGGGCGCATAGTTGCGGGGTGCGGACAGACGGCAGCCTCGAATGCTGGGGACTGACCCCGGTGCCCGACGCCGAACCGGAACCACTCCTGAAAGCACTCACGGTCAGTCCCGTGGACATTACAGGCTTCGACGCCGACGTGACCACCTACCACGTCGGCGTCGCCAATTCAGTACCTCAGGTCAGCATTACCGCAACGGCGGCTGATGCCGGCTCCACCATCGACATTGGCGGCATTTCCGTCTCAAGCGGATCTTCCTACTCGGTGTCGCTGTCAGAGGGCAGAAACGAAGTCACAATCAGGGCCACCGCGAGCGACGGGCAGACTACGAAGGCGTATACCGTCGCAATTGGCCGGGGCGTGACGACACCCTTCGGTTGGAAGGCCGTCGATGACTTCAACACCTTGGTCGCGGAGAACAATCATCCTGCCGGTCTCTGGTCGGATGGCACGACCATGTGGGTGGCCAACTACAACAACGCCCCCGAGTCCAAGATATTCGCATACAATCTGTCCACCAAGGCAAGGGATGCAGCCAGGGACTTCAGTACTTTGAAGGCGGCCGGCAACGACGATCCCCGGGGCATCTGGTCGAACGGCACGACCATGTGGGTGGCAGATGGGACAGACGCCAGGATATATGCATACAGCCTTTCCACCAAGGCAAGAGACGCGTCCAAGGACTTCGGTACTCTGAGCGCTGCCGGAAACGACGGTCCCCGGGGCATCTGGTCGGACGGCACGACCATGTGGGTTGTCAACCACGACAACAAGGATGACAAGGTCTTCGCCTACGACCTGGTTACGAAAGCGAGAGATGCTGCCAAGGATATCAATACGCCGCGCTCGGACGGCAACCAGAGAGCATTCGGCATCTGGTCGGACGGCGTGACTCTGTGGGTCGGGGATTCATTGTTCCTCAGGCTGTTTGCCTACGACTTGGCGACCGGGTCCCGGGACTCGTCAAGGGACTTCAGTGCGTTGCATCCAACTTTGACCCACGTCACTCTCGGCATCTGGTCGGACGGCGAGACGATGTGGGTCACCGACCTGTCCGACAAGAAGATCTACTCGTACAACATGCCCTCCAAGGCCCGGGGAACCCCGGCGCAGGCCACGACCGATTTCAACGGCGACGGCAAGACCGATTTTGCCGACTTCTTCCTGTTCATCGACGCCTATGGGGGCACCGATGCCCGGTTCGACCTCGACGGCAGCGGCACCGTCGACTTCGTCGACTTCTTCAAGTTCATCGACGCCTTCAACCCGTCGGGGCGGGCGAAGCTGGTGGCCCTGGCCCATGACTTGATCGGGTTGCCCCGTGAAACGCAGTTGCAGCAGAACTGGCCCAACCCCTTCAACAGCGAGACCGTCATTTCCTGGTTTCTGCTGGAGCCGGGTCCCGTGCGGCTGGAGATATTCTCCCTGACCGGGCAACGGGTGGCGGTGCTGCACCAGGGACCGAAAAAGGCCGGCGTCCACCGCGTGCACTGGGATGGACGTGGCGACAATGGCCGCTCCCTGGCAAGTGGGGTGTATCTCTACCGGCTGTCGACCGAGGGGAGCGTTCAGACGCGCAAGCTTACCCTATTACGGTAATCCTGATTACGGTAATCCTGTCCGTGGCCTGAAACCACCAAAATGTGCCGAGCTCCGAGGACGGCCGCGGTCGAAGCGCAATGACCGACAGCCTCCAGTCCCGGAAGTCCGAAGCCTGGTGCGCCACCAGGCCCCGCACCAACCGGGGATTCATCCTGGGTCGGGGGCTGAAATTGATATCTTTGGGGAGTTCGACTTTTGTGTAGATGTGTCGGTCGGGCCTGCCAGAGAGGAATCACTGCAAACCAGCTATCTGGCCTGCGGCGATGTCACCCCCCGCTCATCTTCGGCCAGCCCGGTTGTTCTCGGAGTGTTCCGTCAGCAGGTACAGCTTGGTGGACATGAGGGACGGGAAGAGGACCCTGACAGGGCAAGAATTGCCAACACGTGAGCATCGCCTGAAATCATGAAACACGCTGCAACAGTTCAAACCATGCCTTTGAGGAGCCTCGTTCTCCTTTTGGTTTCCGCTTGCGCACGGCTGGACACCCCGGAGGACGATCTCTTCGGCACAGCCGGCATGCCGCAGGAAGCCTTGCCGGTAGAGGCTGTCCTGGCCGAGCCCGAAAGGTATCTCGACCGGCCGGTTACCGTTACAGGTACCGTCCATGAGGTATGCCAGAATGCGGGCTGCTGGCTCGTGCTGCGCGCCCTGGATACCGCAGCGGGATTGCGCGTGCACGTAGCGCGCCACGAGGACGGAAGTTACGCCTATACAGTGCCGCGGGAGATCAGCGGGCGTTCGGCCACGGTCCATGGCTTGTTGCAGGCGGCTGATCCGGGCGCGGAGGAGCACTATCGGGCGGAATCCTCCGCGCAGCCGCCCGGGCTTGCGGAGGCCCCGAAGTTCGAAATGGTGGCCTCGGGAATCCGCGTGTCCCCGAAGTCTTCACTTTGAGACCGAAAAGGCGGGCAAAAGATGGCAGGAGCCGGTTCCAAGGGGTGTCCCGTACACCTTGAGTCGCGCCTCGACGTGTAGTTCCAGAAGTCCACCCGGTAATCGGATTCCGACCGAGACCCTCTCCGCGGGCAACTATTCGAGGGTGGTTATCCAGCCGTTATGCCCAAATGAGCGGTATTGCACTTTCGCAAGGTCGGCACTCTCGTCGATCAGGGGTCTGGGATCGCGGCTGTTCAGGGAAACCGAGGTCCCGACGTAAACGGGGGCGTTCTCGAAGCCGCTTTTCCTGAGATCCTCGGAAAGGTGCCTGGCGTATTGAACAATCATGTGCGGCCTGGTGGACATCTTTCTTTTCTGCCTTCTGGTCAGGCCATCCGTCGGCAGCTCGTTGATGTTTCCTGAACGAGAATCTTTGGTATAGAAGATAATCTCCTCTGCCCTCTTGTCTCGCAGCTTCATCCTCCACGAAAACAGATGGCCCTCCTCCGTCCAGGCCACATGGCCCGGGATGGCGAAATGGCGAAGCGGCGCAAGGAGCTGAACGAGAACGAACCCGGATACCAGAACCGCCTTGGCCCGGATTCCGAAACCGCCCAACCTGGAGAGCAGTTCCGTCCAGGGTGTTGGTTTGCGGGGGTTTGCTCCGGTTTCCGCCCCCTCCCCCAGCAGGTCGCGCACCACGGCGCCGCCCACGGCGCGGGTTCGGACCCAGCGACCGAACAGGCCGCTGATACTGGTACCGTCCATGAAGAGGACGAACGCCGCCATCGCCAGGTACGGAAAGATGCCGATGTCGTAGAACCACTTGTTCAGGAGATTGAACCCGAGGAGCAGCACGAAACCGGCCCCCCGGGTCTTGGACCATAACAGCGCAAACCCAATCCCCAGGTCGAATACCATCCCCGCGTAGGCGTACAAAAAAACGAACCACTCCTTCAGCAGGAGAGGTCCGATCAGGAAATAGTCCGACCTGGCAGCCAGCCAGGTTCTGACCGGTTCACCCGACAGCCAGTCGGCGTTTATCTTGGCCACCCCTGCGTAGAAAAACAGGACGCAGACCTGCAGGCGAAACAGGTAGACCTGCCAGGCGGGAACCAGGGATGGAAGCCTGCGCCGCACGGCGTCGATTGAAAATCCCCGGTCGGCATTCGTCACCGCGAAAAGAAAGGCCAGCAGACAGATCAGGTAGTAGTGGTTGTTGTACTGCGCCTTGTCGAGAAGGAACGCATAGGTGTAGAGGACGAAGTACAGGATCGACGCCGCCCGGTAGTGGTATCCGATCGCCAGGAAAAGCGCGGCAGCTCCCATGAGGATGAAAACCGGATACATGCCGACACCGACCGGCTTGATCCATTCCACGAAGGAAAAGAGGAACGCCGGCTCGATGTAGTAACGCGATATGCGGCCGTGGGCCCAGTATCGAATGACCTCTACGGCCATGAGGATGCCGAAGAGGACCCTGAAAAACACGATGGGGGAGGCGTCGACCTGCCGGGTCAGTACCTCCGCGAGGACTACGGGGCGGCTCCTTAGAACCGAAGCCATTCGGGACCGGCCCGGTCAGCGCAGCAGAACCAGCTTGCGGGTCAATGCCCCCTCGGTCGTCGCCAGTCTGTACAGGTAGACGCCGCTTGCCAACGGTTGGCCTGCGTCATCCAGGCCGTCCCAGGAAATCCGGTGGTAACCCGCCTTCTGATCACCCTGGCTCAAGACCTTCACCCGTTGCCCGGTTACCGTGAGGATCTCCAGGCGGGCAGGACCAGGCTCCCGGAGGATGTAGGAAAGAACGGTCTCGCTGTTGAAGGGATTGGGTGCGTTCTGGTACAGCTCGGGGCCAACGGGCAGCCCGATCGATTCCCGCGCCAGCTCCAGCAACTTGGCCCGCTGCGACGGTGGGAAAGAGTCGGCAAACAGAAAGAAGTCCGAGAAATCGACCAGGCCGCTGCCATCGAGGTCAAAGGTTGGATCGCTGCTGCCCATGGCATCGGCAAGGAGGAAGAAATCGGAAAAACCGACTTTTCCATCGCCATCGAAATCCCCACTGAGCGGCGCGAATGTCCTGCTTTCTGACGTCCCTGCGCTTCCGTTGGTGTCCTCGTCCCCCTCGTCGTTCTCGTCCCCCTCGTCTCCCTCGTCGTCCTCGTCCCCCTCGTCCCCCTCGTCACCCTCATCACCCTCGTCGTTCTCGTCGCCCTCATCCCCCTCGTCGCCCTCATCGCCCTCGTCGCCGTCGTCCTCGTCACCCTCATCGCCCTCGTCGTTCTCGTCCCCCTCATCCCCTTCGTCGTTCTCGTCGCCCTCGTCGCCCTCGTCGTTCTCGTCGTCCTCATCCCCCTCGTCGTCCTCATCTCCCTCGTCGTCTTCATCCCCCTCGTCGCCCTCATCCCCCTCGTCGCCGTCGTCCTCGTCGCCCTCATCGCCCTCGTCGTTCTCGTCGCCTTCATCCCCCTCGTCGCCCTCGTCGTCCTCATCCCCCTCGTCATCCTCATCCCCCTCGTCGTCCTCGTCCCCCTCGTCGCCCTCGTCCTCGTCGCCCTCATCGCCCTCGTCATCCTCATCGCCCTCGTCATCCTCATCCCCCTCGTCGTCCTCATCCCCCTCGTCGTTCTCATCGTCCTCATCCCCCTCGTCGCCCTCGTCGTTCTCGTCCCCCTCGTCACCCTCGTCGTCCTCATCGCCCTCGTCATCCTCATCCCCCTCATCCCCCTCGTCACCGTCGTCCTCATCGCCCTCATCCCCCTCGTCGTCCTCATCGCCTTCGTCGTTCTCGTCGCCCTCGTCGTTCTCGTCCCCCTCGTCGCCCTCGTCATCCTCATCTCCCTCGTCATCCTCATCGCCTTCGTCGTCCTCATCGCCCTCGTCGTCCTCGTCGCCTTCGTCGTCCTCGTCGCCTTCGTCGTCTTCATCGCCCTCGTCGTTCTCGTCGCCCTCGTCATCCTCATCGCCCTCGTCGCCCTCGTCGTTCTCGTCCCCCTCGTCCCCCTCGTCGTTCTCATCACCCTCATCGCCCTCGTCGCCGTCGTCGTCATCATCATCGTCATCGTCGTCATCATCATCGTCGTCATCATCATCGTCGTCGTCATCATCGTCGTCGTCATCGTCGTCATCATCACTGGAAGCACCGATGTTGAAGCTGGTTCGTGAGTCGATGCTCCTTTCGCTTCTCAGTAGGGGCGGAATCTGGTCACCCAACGGCGTGTCTTTTTCACTCTGCCCGAAAAGAGAGGAAGGCCGGCCCAAAGTCATCAAGGCCAATATGCCCACGAGAGAAACAAATCGCCGTAGATGTTTCATAACTATTCACTTCTCTTGTGAAGGTAACTATCTGCGCCTTTCCTGAGACAGGTTGAAGCTCACGATGATCCGGTCGGCGTCCTTCCCCCTGGCCCTGGATCGATTCGGACCGACGCTATGGTACAGCCAGCTCGGGAAGATCAGCATTCTTCCGGCCACGGGCTTGTATTGGACCTTCGTCCAGCAGATTCGTGGGCGCCTGGTGTCGGGGATGTATTCGACGGCACTCATCAGGTTCTGGGTGCGCGGATCGATGAACTCGATTCGACCCGAATTCCTGGGTGCCTGGACGTAGTAGACGCCGCTCCAGATGCAGCCGGGATGGATGTGAGCCCGGTTCACGCCACCCGGTGGATTGATGATCGACCACATGGTGCCGATGCTCAGGTGATAGGACCTGTGATATCCGAGCTCGCGGCACATCATGGCGGAGGCCGAGTCGACGTATTGAACCAATCCCGCAAACGCGGCGTCCCTGTGCAGTTTGACGTGGCTGTGCCAACTCCCCAGCTCCGGGAAGTTCGACTTGCGCACCCCTGTTCCGTCGCCTTCCCGTTCGGCGTAGATCGCCTCGATCAGGTGGGCGTTCAGTATCTCGCTGTCCGGAACTTCCAGGGAAAAAATGAGCGTCGGGAAATAGCGCTGCACCTTGAGCGCGTCTTCGGCCAGGGGAGGCATCGGGCCGCAGTCCGCGGATCCATGGTTCGGAGTGTCGCGCGTCACTTTATCTCCCCATCGTCAGGTTAGGGAACCTTCCCGCTACACCGAGGTTCCGGGCCGGCCCCGGCGAGAGCACCCGAAACCGCACTCCGGCGCCGGATGGTGAAGAAAAGCGGGTGGAAATCCATGCCTGGCCTGCAAATCTGCGCCGCTGCTTCAACTGGTCCGGCACCCCTCCCCGGGGATGGAACCTAGTTTGAGACTTCTGCCAGTACGGTTGCCGAAGTCGAAGCATTCTCCCTGAAATAACCCACGAAACGCTCGGTTTCCCTTGCCGTGTAGGCGGATAGGTTGTGCGCCCACCGGAAGCCGATGCTCTGGAACATGAGCCTCGCCCGAACATTTACCCCTGGAACCTCGGTCTCCGCGGGAACAAAGTACCGAATCGTGTCGCTGCCCCCAACGAAGTCCGCATCTTCGCGCGCCTTGCCGTGCACCATGGTGGCCTCGACCGCGGAATCCTTGTCAAACCCCATCGGAAGAACTCGATTGTCCTTGGCGTATTTGACGGCGCGGAGCAAACCCGTGGTGACCTCCCCCGAGCGGTCCGCGATAATGGGTTCATAAATCTGCACCTGCCCGGGGTCGTCGATCACCCGGTAATGCGGCTCGAAACGTCCCGGATCCGCGTCGTTGTCATTGCCCTCGATGCTGCCGTCGGGACGCATGGCCCCGGACTCGAACAGAAGGCGCCCATTCTCGTCATGCACTTGAAGGTGTATCCACATCCTGCGTGAAGGGTAGGCTGTCGGCAGCTTATGGCCGGCGAGGTTTTTCACTTCCAGGTCGATGGCGAAGCGGTCGTTTTCCCGAACGACCGCCAGCAGCCCGAGCTCCGCCGTGGAAGTCTGCAAGTGGTCCCTGGTAGCCGCAGCCGCACGCTGGAGGTCGGCGGAAGGCGCCGTTACCAGGAGCTCGTTCCGGTACTTGTCCAGGAGACGCAGCATGAACTCGTTGCCTCCGCGAAAGACATGCTGCGAGACATTTTCTCTCGACTCGCCCAGCACCGAGGAAATCGGCGCGGCCGCAGCCTCCGGCATGTGACACGCCTGACAGCTTCTGGTTTGGGCGAAATCGCTGTGCTGCCATTCGAGGTAAGGAACCTGCTCGGGGAATTTCGAAACCTCCTGTCCCGTTTCATCGAGACTCGTTATGAAAAGGGTATGGCATGTGGCGCAAAGCTCGGATTCCTGAATGTGAGAGGAGCTGTCCGGACTGAATCCGGTTGCCGACTGCATGACCATGCGGAGACCGTTTTCCACCTCGAACGGTCCGAAAATCCGGGGTTCGGCGCCGGAACGAATCAGAAAGTTGCCGTCGAAGCTGGACTCCATCCCGAAATTGTCTGCCTGAATCTGATGGCAGGTCGTGCAGGACACCCCATCCAGTGCGAGGGTTGCGCTCTCTTCCCCCCGTGCGGCAGCCTCGAGGTGTTCGAACACCTTCCCCAGCCCCCCGTCCGCCTTTGAAAGGACCCGCGCCATCGGCATATGGCAGGTGGAGCAGGTATCCTCGATTCTGGCCTGAGCCTCCGGGTGGTCGGTTACTTCCCGCCGTACGGATGCCTGCCAGTAGGGGTCGCGCGCCGAATGGGCCATCATGGAGCCGCGCCAGGCATGTCCGATGGACACGGACCCTCCCTCGGCATCGGTGAGATTGCTGTGGCAGGCAATACACTGATCCGAACTCGCGAACGTGACATGGTCCGCGGGTTGAGCCAGAGCCCGGCCCCCCGCAAGCATGGCAACGAGCCCGAGCTGTCCCATTGCCAGCCCGGAACCCATCCGAAGGATGCCTCTACCAGCCATCGAAGAAACCTCCGTCAAACCAGTCCCATAAGAGATAGGCGACGAATTGCGGGTCCCCGTCCTGCCGGTTCTCGAGGGGCAGGCGCACCCCCGAATTGAGCAGTATATGTTGACGTGTATTCAGAGCCACCTGGACTTGAGGGACCACATCCAGATTGGCTTCTGACCCGGAGGCCAACTCGCGGGAAACCAGTACCTCCACCATGGGACTCCAGGCCCGGCCAAACTCTCCCCGAGTCCAGGTCTTTCCCAGCAGGGCGCGCAGTGCGAGTTCGTCGTCAGCCTCCCCTCCCACTGCAAACTCACCGAAGGTTTGGGCCTGGAAGAAGGCGTCCCCGGGGAGGAGATGGACGTAGGCCGCGTAGGGTTCCAGTCTGGTCGACCCCGACCCGAAACCCTCGTCCTCATCCCCGGTGGGCAGAATCATCTCCCCGCCTATGCTCAACCCGTTCCCGCGTTCCAGATCGTGATACAAGGCATACTTGTAGCCGAGTCCTATATCACCGGGGCCGTAGTTCGAACCGCCCCCTTGCGGGGAATCGCGCCATCCCACAGGTACGGAGACTTCCACCATCCCCCGGGGACCGGACCGGTTTTCGTAAACCACCTCGAATTCAACCGCCTTGCGGCCGCCCGTACCTGCAGACAGTTGGAAGTAAATCTCGTCCTCGGGAAACGCCTTCTCCGTAAACAGGGGTTTGGGTACGTTGAACTCCCCTCGCGGCCAGTCGTCGTTGCTGCAAAAAGTGCGCACGTGCCTCAGGACGGCGTGGATCTCCTCCTCAGACAGGGCATCTCCGAACGCGGGCATCATCCGGTCAAAGGCGCGGACAGGGCCCCCTTCGTGAACCACCGCAAACCAGTCGGGATCCGGTTCCCTGGAACCGAATTCACAATCGGAAAAATCCGGCAGCTCAATCTCGAAGCCGAGGTCTTCAGCCGAACGTCCTCGTCCATCTGCCCCATGGCACGCGGCGCAGGCGTTGGCATACAGGGCGGCATCTTCGGTAGAGGCGGCGGCGGGGAAGTTCGCCAGGAAACAAAGAAGCGTTACGAGCGATAACAGAACGCGCAAGGTGTCCATTGGCATTCGAGACGATTCATCCAGGAGGCGTTTATCGGAAATGCGCCGAGCGAACCAAGCCCGAAACTTGACGAAGTTTGTGGTCGGAGCAGCAGTCGGCAGTCTTTTGGCGTGGTGGTTCTGGAGTTGGGGTTCCTGTGGAAAAACACCAAGGGGAGCAGTCGGTTTCCGCTTGTCATGGGAGCTGTTCTCTGCCCGAAACGGAAGCCTGCTCGCAATGCGTACAGCATACTATGCTGAACAAAAGTGCAGATGGGCAAGGTCCGCAGTCACGCCAACGCCCTTTACGCATTGGGATCCCGGTGCTTCTTCAAAATGGCGGCCCCGCTCTCGAAAAAAAATGACGCGATTACCGGAAAAAGGAGTCACCGCCAGCGGCCGACAACTGCGCAGCTTCCCGAGTCCGCACGGGGAATTTCACCAGCCCCGCGACCGCCTGCGCGAGGCCAAGGATGGACCGCCGAGTTGCGCCGGGGCAACGAATCGCTCAAGTGCCTCCTTAGTGGGACGGTTGGAATGCCTGGAAAAAAGCGCGAATTCTCGGAAAATCTGGTATAACATAATGGAGAAAGGCGTTTACTTCCCTCCCCGCAGAACCTGAACCTGCACGATTTCCTCGATCCGAAGGACTGCATCCCACCAAATCACGGGTTCCTAACTCGCCAGCACCGCCCCCAAGGCGGTTTCCATACGCCAGACTCAGCCGTCCCCGGTCTCCGTTGCGCATGTAGACGTTCGCCGGCACCGGCGCGATCCCCATGCCTTCCGCTCCGTCGGGTCGATGCTCGATTGCAGTGAAGTGAAGAAGACGCAGTTGCCCCTACCAGCTCGCTGAATTATGCCACGGGATTCCTCCTCGAATCCCGATCCTGCTGGACCCGAATACTCTGCCAACACCCTGCTTCCGGCTTTCCGCTTCAAGGTCGGTTCAGGGTCAGTCTGTGCCTTTCGGTCGGTACCCACCGAAAAATCAACCACCCCAAAGTCGGAGTAGGAATGGTCATTACTGACCACCCCCTCCACGGATCCCAGCGAGCGGTGTTACCGCACTGGGCTCCTGCCTCGGGTCATGACGGCGAAACGCTGTTCGGGGTAGGGGGTGAGTAATGCGCGGAGAAGGCAGCAGTCGGTACCAGAGAACCCTCATGCGCCCCCACGTGACCCTGGTTTATGGCTTCTTCGTTTCAGAGCACGCCACCAATGGGAGGCGATACCCCTGACGAACGCGCACAGCGCCGGGCCATTCCGGGGCACGCCATAATTGTTCAGGTGCCCGGTGATCACCCGGCGGAGATAGCATGCCACTTCAGGTACGGGGTCCTGTCTCGAACCGCTGCTTGCCGTACGCGTTCGAGCGCTTGTTGCAGGCCGATCCGGATCTGCGCCCGGGACCTGGGTTGCTCGCGCGCGTTCCCCTTGGCCAGCCCCCTTTCCTCCTCCCGCTCCGCCGCCGGCGCAGCGGTCCGACCGCCCTCGTTCGCGGGGTTCCTCGGTTGTATGGGGCTGTCCGACTTCCGGCGGTCGTACGTCATCGGCGTATCCCATATGGGTTCCCGATGCGGACCCGGGGACCATCCCCCCGGGCCAACCGCCGGACCTCCCGGTTCCCGTACGAGGTGCCTGGGCGCATGCACCGGGTCTCTGACCGCGCCGGGTCCGATAGGCACTGGCGATATCGCGCCCACCGGTGTGGCCTTCCCTCGTCTCCAAGCGGGTCGGCACCTGGGAGGGGTTCATTCATTTCGCGGCTCAATACCGGACCTACGCCTCCCCCTGCCAACGCTTCGCCTGCGCCGTTACCGGTACACACGCATGACTCGGGGCTGTCGTGGTTCGCTACACCTTCGACACGAAGGACTTTCACCTCTTACACCTCGCCGGTTTGGCCGGCGCACTGGAGAGAATGAAGATGACCCAAGATCAGCTGAAAAGGGCCAGAGACGCCCTGGGCATGAAGCAATGGGAGCTGGGCCTCGCCCTGGGAGTCAGCGAAGCCGAAGTGTGCCTGTGGGAGAAGGGAAAGCGGACGATGCCAGATAGGTATCTCCGGCTCATGGGAGCCATCATCCACCACCAGGAACAGGGCTTGTTCCTGTCCTGGAAAGCCTCAATCCACCGGGAAAGGAGGGCGTAAATGGCAACCACCATCTGTGATATCTGCAACGGGGTCGTAGGCGAAGACGACCTGCGCGGCCAACTCAAGGTTGGAACGGCCGGCATGGCCGAGGGGAGGAAGTTCGATGTCTGCATCGAGTGCGTGCACGGCCTTGCCAAGTCCTCGCGAAAAATGGTGGCCTCGCTCTTCCGGATCTTCGTGGACGAGGAGGGCCGAATCCGGGACACGAGGCAGTAATGGTTTTCAAGCCGGTCTGCTGCGTATGCGGCCAGGAAATCAGGCTCTGGCACCTGTTCTACAGGCCCACCCCCGGCCAGCACATCTGTATACCGTGCAGCGAGAAGGAAGATCCCGAAGAGGAAAAGAGAACGACCGACGATGACGGATAGTTGCGGCAGGGGGAATCGAGCAGGCTGGAAGGCAATGGGCCGGAGCCTCTTGTTCGTCTATTGAAACTGCGCCTTCGCGCGCAGTCTTCTTGAGCCGGAAAGAGCACTCCCGCATTTTGCCGGTTCGTCAGGACCCCCTTTCGGTTCCCTCTGCCTCCGTCGAATGGAAAGAGCGAAGAAATCGAAGCCAAATCGCCGCTTCTTCGACTTTGCGGATTCCGAGGTTGTCCTCCTCCAGCTTGCACTGGAATGCCACCCGAAATAGCTGATCGGGGATTTCCGCGAAGCCTACTTCGCCCTGCTACTCATGGAATCACTCGCAGCATCGTAAGAACAATGGCCGCCGCCACGGCAACCAGAGCGGCAATAAGGAACCTTCTCACCGGCCAACTCCTTCTTCACGGTTCCCAAGGTGCCGGGGAATCGCTGGTTCTTCACCTCTCCAAAGATCGAAGGATGGGTACGGGCAGACGGGATCAGCTCCGGGAGGGCACCACGACTTCGTAAGCGCTTTGAATCTCCTGGAACCGCTCCTCGGCCAGCATGACGATACCTGCGGGAATCTCCTGGCCGGACAGCCCTGTCCGGGGGATACTCCTGGCATAACTCCCTGAATTCCCGTTCCAGTTCCTTGTTGGACATCTCCGGCGAGCATCCCAGGGTTTCGTAAGGCGACGCCAGCACCTGTTCTTCGAACTCCCTCCCCAGCTCTTCGTCCGTCACCGCTTCGCCCTCAGGGCAGACGAACAGGTGTTGGTTGACCCCCAAGTCAACTCGAAAATCACCCTACCCTGCCGGCTGAAGATGCTCCCGAAATAGTCGTCGGCCTGCATCCTTCGCCGGTTCCTCCGGTCCTGTAACGGTTCTCTGATGCATCCCCCCACAGGGCTTCGACCCTTGGGGCTGGCCACCCTTCGTTTCCTTAGCCAAATCCCCCTTTCCGGGAAAGGAATACAGTCAATGAACCACGAAACGAGAAGCAAAATCGAATCCGTATATCAGGACGTGGCCTTCGAGAAAGTTCACCTGATGGCGGACGTAGATCCAGCCTGTATTGCCATCTTCTTCCGGCACCCCGAGATGGGAGGGATCGCCCTCCCGGTGTCGGCCGTGCAGGCTATATGCCTCACCTTCGCACTGCTGGAGTTGTTGGGAGAATCCGAGGGTATCATGGATCCGTATCTGGACACCGCCCTGGAGGAGATCAGGAAAATGGCGGTGAAGAAAGGATGACCGGACATGGAACGCCCTTATGGAATCACTCGCAGCACCGTAAGAACAATGGCCGCCACCACGGCAATCAGAGCGGCCAATAGGAACCTTTTCAAAAGGAACCTTCTCATCGGGCAACCTCTCCTTTTAACGGTCGCAAGATGCCGGGTTTGCTCAGACCGAGAGGGTGAACCCCAACCGGTGCGTCCCCGGCATTTCTCCCCCGGCGGAGAAAGTTGCCCTCTTGGGTTCTGGCTTATTCGAATTTCGCGTCGTTCAGCCGCCAATAAGCGTCGGTTTTCTGGAGCGCCTCGTTTTCCTCCGCAAAGTCCCACGGGATTTTACCCTCAGCGTTTCCAGCAGCCGGATCGGCACCGGCGTCCAAGAGCGAGATAATGACGGCAGGGTTTTGGTTGAACTTGGCTGCCAAATGCAATGGAGTGTTGCTGTTGTTGTCACCAGCGTTGGGGTCGGCTCCGACTTTTATGAGGACGGAAATGACCTCGGGATTTTGGTTTTGCCCGGCAGCAAGATGCAAAAGGGTTTGACCGAATTCATCTCGTGTGTTGCGACCCGCTCCGGAAATAAGCAGAGCTGAAATGATTTCGGGGTTCTTGTTCGGGCCGACTCCCTTTTTAAACAGGGAATCCAGAAAGATTGTCATTGAGGTATGTATATTGCCCTTGATCGCCAAATGGAGTGGCGTGTCGCCGAATTGATTTCGCGCGTTCAAGTCTGCGCCGGCGTTTAGCAAGACATTGATGACGGCAGGATTCCCGTTCGCATTGGCCGCCCAATGTAGAGGTGTGTCCCCGAATTGATTTCGCGCCTTCGGGTCGGCACCGGCGTTCAGAAGGGCGGTTATGGGGGGGGGTTTTTCTTCCGCGCCGCAACCAAGTGCAGGGAAGTGTTGCCGTTTTTGTCCCTTGCGTTTGGATTCGCCCCAGCGTCCAGCAAAGCCGTGATGACAGCGGCTTCTTCCTCTATCTCGGTGGTGATGCTCAATTGGGAAGCCTCGGCCAAGGCAGAAATGATGGAGTGTTCTTCTCCTTTCCAAGCAGCAAGATGTAGAGGAGTGTGCCCGATTTTGTTCCGTGCGTTGGGGTCGGCACCTGCCTTCAGCAGAACAGAGACAACGGCGGGATCTTGGTTACCCAACACCTCTAAATACAGAGGACTGTGGCCCTTATCGTCCCGTGCGTTGGGGTCGGCCCCCGCATTCAGGAGAACAGAGACGACGGCGGGATTCTGATTCCACACCACAGCTCGATGTAGAGGGGTGCTACCGATTTTGTTCCGTCCTTTCAGGTCAGCACCTGCGTGCAGAAAGGCAGTAATAACGGAGGGATCTTTATTCCAAGCCGCCGCTTCGTGCAGAGGGGTGTTGCCACGATTGTTTTGTGCGTTCAGGTCCGCCCCGGCGTTCAGCAGAACGGTAGTGACGGCGACTGTTTCAACCCCAGCCGCCCAATGAAGGGGAGTATTGCCATCTTCATCACGTGAAGCAGGGTCGGCACCGGCCTGAAGGCAACCGGTCACCTCGTCAACTGTTGCGGTATTTAAAAACTCCTCGGTGTTCCAATTTTCGCAGTCGGTCCCGATAGCCGCCCCTGCCGCGAGCAGGAGGCAACCTCCGAAAATGAAAATGGCCGGGGTCATTCGTTCTTCTCGTTTATCAAGAGACTGACCGTTCGCAAGGGACCCCGATATCAATTCGGACTCCGCTGCTTCCACAGGTAACGTCGATGCTGGCGGTTCTCTGATTTCGCCTGTTCTGTTTGGCTTCAGGGCAGACGAACGGGTGTCCGTTGATCAGCCTGGTCAACTCGAACAGGGTCACCTGATCCTGGCCGCCGAAGATCCTCCCGAGGTTTTCGTCTGCTTTGATCCTTCGCGGATTCCTCGCGTCCTGTAAACCGTTCTCCCGGATGTAGCTCCAGTATCCTTCGACGACCTGAGCCTGGAGCATCGGCTCGTGTCCGATAATGGCAGCCAGTTCTTCAGACGGCTGCAGCCGCTTCATCATCTTCTCCTGTCAAAGAAAGGACCTTCATGACCGAACGGATCAGCGCCCTGCCGGGTAAGACCGAGAGGGTCAACCCCAACCGATTTGCCGACGGCATCTTCGCGCCGCCGGCAGGGAAATACGTTACCGAGGTGGAGATTGCCCTGGTCCTCTACCAGCCTCCCCTTCAGCCTGGACCCTCTTTCGAATACGAGATCTACCCGCGCCAGGAAAAACTGACGGTGCTGGTGTATCACGACACTCCCGAAATCAGCTCCTGCGAGGTGCAGGCCAAGGCGAAAGGGGCGCTTCTGCAGGTATTCAAGGATCTGGAATCTGCTCTGGTTCCGGAACGGTAGTCCCTGATGAAGTGATGCGGTCAGGGACCTTGCTGAATAGCATGCCTGGGTAATTCGAAGACTCCAGGCTGCCCTCCTCTTTGAATCACTCCCGGCGGTCTTTCCTGATCGCCTGTCCTGAAAAACCGGAACGTAATGCGGCACCTGTTATACGCAACCCCCTGTGGCAGAACAAGAAGGGGGGATGGAAAACATGAACTGACGGCATCTCACCAGAAAAAAGGACCCCATGAAACTCGAAGTCGTAGAACGCAAGGTGCGGCAAATCTGGCAGGACGTATGCTCAGAGCCGCTGACCAGTCCCAACGAGGTGCTCGCCTACCTGGATACCCTCGACATAGCCTCAGCCGACCGGGAGGTATTCGTCGTCCTGCACCTCGACACGCGCAATCGCGTAGTCGCCCATGAGACGACCTCCATCGGCAGTCAGAACGCTTCCCTCGTCCATCCCCGCGAGGTGTTCAAGGCAGCGATCCTGAAGGGAGCCACCAGCATCATTCTGGCGCACAACCACCCCTCCGGAGATCCGGCGCCCTCCAAGGAAGACATCGATCTCACGCACCGTCTTGTCGAGGCTGGCGGGCTTATGGGGATTCAGGTGCTCGATCATGTCGTCGTCGCTCCACCCGGGGGCCATGTTTCCATGAAGGAGCTGGGGATCCTCTGATTTTGATTTCTCTCCCGTCAGGATCCCGGAAGGGTCGTGGCCGGGTTCAGCCATGCCGTATCGTCTGCCCCTTGCCGAAGAACCAGATCAATGTCGATCCCGTAGGAAATGCTCATGCGCAGGGGGCGTCGAATCGCCGTCTCACCCGTGCCGTGTCGCTTCGGCAGCGAGGGCATCCAGCCAGGTAGAATCGAACCGGGTACGACGGCGCCTTCGGTCGGTGAACACCGACAAAAGTCAGCTTCCCAGTCTCCGAGGATCAGGCTTGGAAAAACCGGGGCCGTGTGTGACCGAGCCGTGCCCCCCCTCGTCCGTGAACGGCGGAAATCCAGAGCCGCTCATGGCCATCGGGGTGGATCCATGAAAGAACTCGAGGCCCATGTACGAGGCCCATGTAATTGTATAAAGAGCGGGACACCCGTTGCCGCCCGGTTTCAATCTGCCAGGGCACCGAACGGCTCGCGGGGGGTCGGTCCCGGCAACCCGCTCCCCCCCCCATCTCACCAGAAAAAGGAACTCATGAAAATCCTGAAACGATTCCTGGGCCGCTGGTCCAAAGCCGGCAGGGGGCTCGTCCCCGAAGGCCCGGGAAGGAACGACCGGAAAGGCGTATCCCTGATCGAGCTGTTCGCCAGGTTCCCCGACGACGCGGCCGCGGAGAAGTGGTTTGAAGAAGTCAGATGGGGCAAGCACATCCACTGCCCCCACTGCGGATGCTGCGGCATGATTACCGAATGCCCCCACCGCAGGCCGATGCCCTATCACTGCGGGGATTGCCGAATGCGGTTTGGCGTTCGCACCGGAACCGTGCTGTCCCACTCCAAGGTGCCCCTGCAGAAATGGGTGATCGCCATCTACCTGTTCCTGTCCAGCCTCAAGGGCGTGTCCAGCCTGAAGCTGCACCGGGACCTCCAGGTTACCCAGAGAACGGCCTGGTTCATGGCCCACCGCATCCGCGAGGCCTGGTCGGACCAGGAGAAGCTCTCAAGCCGGAGAGGCGAGATCGACCAGGCCTATTTCGGCGGAAAGGAGGCCAACAAGCACGCCGACAAGAGACTGCGGGAACGATGGAGGGAGGGAAAAACCATCGTCGTGGGCATGAAGGACCGGAAAACCGGCAAGGTCGCCGCGAGCGTGGTTCCTGCCGAAACGGCCGACATTCTGCAAGCGTTTGCCAAGAAGCACCTGAGAGCAAACGGCACCCTGTACAGCGACGGGGCCAGTGCCTTGAAGGATTTCCAGTGGCCGGGGAAATCCGAGTTCGTCATCCATTCGAAAGGCCAGTTCTCTACCGATGGGTCCCACACCAACGGCATCGAAAGCTTCTGGTCCATGATCAAGCGAGCCTACAAGGGGACCTATCACAAAATGTCCCCCAAGCACCTGCAGCGATACATCGACGAGTTCGTCGGACGGCACAACATCCGCGACAAGGACACCCTGGAGCAGATGGAAGACCTGGTGGCCCGGATGGTGGGGAAACGGCTGCTGTATCGGGATCTGGTCAAATAGAAATAGCCAGGCCCTCGCTGCTCCCCGCCTCTTCGAAGGCCGGGGGCTTTTTTGTGCTCTTCCAGCACCATCAACCGCTCAAAGAAAGGAACCGCATGGTCGAACATCGCACGGTGGAGATCCAGACCGTAGAGGAATGCACCTTCCTTTCGGGACTTCAGATACCTGGCATCTCCGTTCAAGGCGACCGCCAGGGAGGCGGCACCTACGAAATCATCCTGCCCGCAGGCCGGGCAAGGCAACTCATCGAACTGCTGTCCCGGGAGGCCGGAGGAAAGACCCCCGGGCGTCCGAAGGACATTTGACGCGAAGGAGAACCATCATGATTCCCAATCCCCTCACCGGCAACGGCGACCAGCGGAAACTGCTGAACTCCCTGAAACCCGTTGTCAAAGTCATCGCCGTGGTCGCGGCCCGAGAGGCGGGGGTGTACCTCTACAAGCTGGCCCTCAACAAGGTCCATACCGAGTGGATCAAAGCCAAGGTAAAGGACAAGCTGTCGGTTGTCGTCGCGACTTCGGGATGAAACCGGAACCCGATCCACGGGACACCTCCGGTATCCCTGACAACGACATCCAGAACGGCGTAGATCCGGAAGGACCCAGCCCGAGAAGCCGGGCTGCCCAGCGGGCTGCCCAGCGCAGAGTGCGGGACGAAACCGGGAGGTTCATCCGGAAAGACCCACCACAGGAAGGGGGTGATAGCTCATGATGCCAAGGTGGTTGGCGATTCTGCTGGAAGTCGCGCTGGAGGGGATTCAGATCGTCCTGAACCACTGGCGCAGCCGGTAGATGCCGACCGAGGGGTAGGTGCAATCCGTTGCGCCTATCCTTTAGCCGGTAGAATCAGCCTGATTTCCTGTCAGGTATGAAATGTGGCAGGGCAGAATCCGTTGATGCGCAGAACTGGCCTGACTCAGCGGGGTCAACGGCTCCCGAAGGGCCTTGTTGTCTCGTTCCATCTCCCCAGCCGGTTTCATCCTGTCCTCTTCTTGTCGGGGCCTGATTTCAAGCCAAACCGCCCGGAACGTCTATTTTCCACCAACTTTCCATAAAGAATTCACTGAAATGACCCTAATTTCCACCAGTTTCCCACTCATGGGGAGTTATATTTACTCGGCCCAGTAATTCGGGTCGCAGCCGGTTTCCTCTCGGGAGAGTCCCTCAAATCGTGCGGCTGCCAGTATCCGGAAGGAGTGCAATCGCGCCAGTCTGTTACCTCAAGTAGCGCCAACCGGTTTGGTGGGGGGAAGCGTCAGCCTGGGATGCCTGGAGATACATAGCGGACAACCATTCCGTAGTCACTAAATGAACTTGTCATTTGCGAGAAGGAGAACCCTCATGATGAAAGCCGGGACATTGGCCACCTCGACATCGGTGCTTGTGGTCGGCCTCCTCGTGCTCGCCGGCGTCTTTTCAAATGCCCGCCCCACTTTGGGGCAGACGCAGGAAGCGTGTCCACTCCCGCCCGGCGTGACGCCTCTTGATGACCCTCGTGTGACGGCGCAGCAGGTTGAAGACGGCAACGCGAGCCTGAAGGAATTCGCGCTGGCCGCGAGAGATTTCTTCAGGAGCGAGTCCCGGGGACAACCGACTCTTGAACGAGCGGCATACATCGGATGTCGCACAAGGCAGGACGATGGGATCTGGCGTTCCGGTTCCACGTACCTCGTGAGCCTGACGCCCGACGGAAGGGTGTTCATTCACTCGAAGGACATGTCCTTGTCGGGCAGGCTGCTCAACCCGGTGATTTATGGAGCGATTCTTTCCGGGCTGGGCGTATCGATTTCGGATCTGGCCAACCTGGCGTCTCCCGATCCTGCTACCGCCGCCCAGGCTTTCGGCGCCGTCATGAGCACATTGATGGAGGAACCGGACGGCGCATTCGATGCGACCACCCCTATTCCAGGTCTAAGTGAAGGTATTCCAGGCGGCTCCGGCCATGCCGGGGTCTACTTTTCACTCGGTTTTCAGACCCCAATCGTGATACTCGCCGGCTTCGATCTCAATGAAACTCACCTGGCTGAAGAAGAGATCGAGTATGGCGACCCGTCCGTTACTGCCAGGGACGTGGTGGACCGCGAAACCTTGAAGGCCTTCGTCACGCAAGCGATGATCTACTTTCGCGCCGCCTACGAAACTGGAGGTATAAGCGCTATCTCGAAGGTCAGGACAGCCTTTCGGGATCCGAACGGGCCCTGGAGACATGGTTCGGTGTACCTCTACATCCTGGATCGTACCAGCAACACGATTCTACTTCACGGCGCGTTTCCGAATAGATTCGAGCTTCAACCTCTGGTAGCGACTGTCCGGGATGTCGTGAGCGGACATCTCGTTCTGCCGCAGGTCATCGACGCGGCGGCCAGCAGCCCGGAAGGCGGCTTCGTGGAGTATTATTTCGACGATCCCACTGACGACACCGACAGAGCCGACGTCCCCAAGGTGGGCTACGCCCGCGAGTTCACCGGTCAAATCCAAAGGCCGGACGGAAGCGCAGTCCCAACTCACTACGTCATCGGGTCCGGTTTCTACGGGAGTGAACCCGAAGCACCCGAAGTTGTCGCGGAGGGTCCCCGCACGGAAGTGAAGGTCACAGTTCTGGGCGACGCCGTCGAGGGGTTGACCGTCGAGTTTTCCCGCGCCATCGCCGGTCGTTCCCGCCATTTCGCCTGGAACGCGGTCACCGATGCGGACGGCCAGGCGTCCCTGACTCTTTCCGGCGGGAGGCAGGTGAGTGGTTTCTACCAAGCCCGGGCCCGCAATGCCGACGGCGAAGTCGTCGGTCAGTGGCACAGCATTCCCCTCAACCGCGGCAGGCGCCAGGTTCTGGAACTGACCCTGGGCGGCGGCATGAGGATTGCAGGCGTCGAATCACTGGCCGCGGCCAAGGCAGTGGCATCGGCCAGCAGGCTGGGCCCCAATGTGCCCAACCCCTTCAACAGCACCACCCTTATCACCTACCACCTCGCCGAGGCCGCGCCGGTGCGGCTGGTGATCTACAACGTCCTCGGACAGCCGGTGCGCACGCTGGTGGATGGGTATCAGGTGACCGGGGTGTACCAGGTTCACTGGGATGCCCGCGACCAGCGGGGTTCGGAGGTTGCCGCCGGGGTCTATATCACGCGCCTGCAATACCCCGAAGGGGTGCAGACGAGGCGGCTCCTCTATCTCAGATAGCAGATTGATTCCTTCCTGTACAGTGCAGCCAGCAGCAAGGAGGCGTAGTTGAAAATCCACTACGTTGATTTCTGGCGTGAAAACCAAGGCAAAGGATCGGTGTCGGCCTGACCCCAGCTCTGTAGAAATCACTATCGATAAATCTGAGTTATATCGATTTCGTGAATTGATCATGAGGTTACCCCATCCGGACCGATGAATTCGGAACCCCCAAGGTAGCCTCTCCGATACATCAGATTGAAAGGAGAACCCTTATGCGATCAGCAGTCCTTTTGATGTTGTTGCCCATGTCGTTGGGAGCACAGCTCCAGGGTGAATGGGGCGGGCATCGAGAGAATGAAGCGGAATTCCGCATTACTCTCGGAGACGGTGAATTCTCGTTCACGGTCATTACCGAAGTGGAAGAAGGTCTCTTGGCGTTCACAATGGAAAGCACCATGCGCGGCACCTGGAGTGCTTCCGGGGATTCCCTGAGTCTCATTCCCGAGGGAGATTGGGACATTCTTGTCGATGGAATGACGGTGGAAGCATTCATACGCAAGCAATTCGAGGACGCCGGACTCGAAGTTCCAGACGATGAGGCCATTGCGGAGCTGATTGCCGAGTTTCGCGGGGACGCTCCACCGCCTGAGCCCGCTCTCTTTCTGTACCAATTGGATGGAGATACCTTGAGGTTGGGAGTGGGAGTATTCGTTTGTCTTGCACTGGGATGTCCAGAGATCGAAGTAATGGTTTTTTCCCGGTTGAGTGTCCCAACCTCCCTAAAATCAACCACCTGGGGAACAGTCAAGAAGGGAATGTAGGCACGGGTTGCTCCCGGATGGTTGGCGGGTACCACTTACGGAGGGAGGAGAACCCCTCGTGCCCGTGTCCGCTATACTTATTCTCTTTACCGATCAGATCTCCGTGAGTTCCTTTCGAAGAATTGCCCAGTCGCGTAGTTATGGCCTACGGACACTGGAGATGGACTGAATCAGATAGCGGACCTGGTTCCGCTCCGTACCTGTACGAAACGGGGCAGATCAGAGAAATCAGAACCGCATCTCTGATGCCGAAAACAAGATGGTTCGAGTTGCCCGAACCGACATGAAACCATTCTCATCCTCTGGTGGAACCCCCAATGAAGACCCTTCCCGAAAGCACGGTTGCCGATGCCGAGACCTACGGGAAATTCGTGGCCAGTTGCTACCTCAAGCAGCCCCGAACGGTTTGGTGGGGAAGCCGTCAGCCTTGAAAGCCCGGGGATACAAAGCGGACAACCGTCCGTTAGTCACTTTATGAGCTGTCTTTTCGGAGAAGGAGACCGTCCTGATGAAAGCTCGAACTCTGTTCCCTCCGGCATACATACTTCCTGTTGTCGGTCTGCTCGCGCTGTCCGGCCTCCTTTTATCCTCGAAACCGGTATTCGAAGCACCAGGATGACGCTTAGGCTGTCCAGTTTCGGAATGGTGTTGACACATCAGATCTCTGTTGTCGGGGGTTTTTCAGCGACTCCCCAGAAGAGGGTCGATGGAGGGTGGCCGCGAGTTCGGTAGCCCTGATGAGGTCGCTCGTTGTTGTAGAAGTCAAGGAACCGCTGCAGGGACGCGTCCAGTTGCTGCGCGGTGGTGAAATACCTGCGGCGGAAGGCGACGCGCCAATGCTGGTGAAGGATCGTGCTCTGCAGGCGCTCGACGAAGCCGTTGGTCCAGGGGTGGTGCGGCTTGGTGCGCGTATGTCTGATCCCGAGATCGTGACACGCCGCATCGAAATTGCCCTTGAAATTCACTGCCTCGGTCCGTGAGGACCCGCTGGAGCGGCCATCCAGCGGCCTCGTAGAACGGCAGCAGGGAGTCGACGAGGAAGCGCACGGCATGGTCGCTGGTGCAGGCGGGGATGATACGGGCCACGGCGTAGGAACAGGCCGCATCGCGCACGCCGTGATCTGCCAGACCTTCCCGACGCCCTTGAGGCGGCCGATGTAGAAACGTGTCGAGACAGACGAGCTCTCCCGGCTCGCTGGCCTGCACGTGTCGCCTTTGCCGACGAGCTCGCTGCCGCTGGCGGCGCGTGCGCTCGGTGAGCAATCCGCTGCGCTCGGCGCTGTGACGCTCGAGGAGAAGGAGCCGCTCATGCCGCGTACCCAGTCCGACGCGACGCAGGGCCCGGTAGATGGTGCTCGGAGACAGGGGACGCTGCTGCTGAGCCAACTGCAGGGCGTAGAACCCGGGCCCACACGTGGGGTACGACTTGGACCGACAGGCCGTGGGGACGACCTCGGCGCCCCGCGTAGCGCTTGGGATGAAGCCCCTCTCGACCGTACTGCCGGTACCGATTTCGCCAGCGGTAGAACAGGCAGCGGGAGATGCCCAATTCCCGGCAGGCTGCCGAGACATTGCCGAGCTCTTCGGCTCGCCGTAGCGCCAGGAGACGCGTTGCATGTACTTTGTCCTCGAGGGTCATCAGGCCACCTTTCCTGAGAGATGTTTCTTGGTCGGAACATTCTCAGAAAGGTACCCCTGGTGGCCTTCACTTGTTATGGGAACCCAATTTCCAAAAGTGTTAACACTATTACGACACAGTTCAGCTTACTCGGTGGGTACCGACGGAGGAGCGCCGATGCCCACTGGTTCCTCTACATCAACCCCAGCTCCTTCATGGAAACGTGCTCATAAGGAAGGAAAGAAGATGAAACTTGCCATTCTGCTTTTATTCGTTTCGCTGGTTACAGTATCCCCTTCCCAGGGGTTTGTAATTCTGAGATTTCAGGATGCCGGAACCAACAAGCTTGAAGGATACAATGTCTCCGATATCACTATCCCAACCATATCGTCTTCGTTTCTTAGTTTTCGAGGGGAAACGCGGCGTATATAACAATTTCGGCGTGGACCTATCCATCGGGCTGGCTCCTATGGCTGAATTTAGAGGCTCCAGGTGATGGAACTTCAGGAGGAACGCTGACCTGAAGACCCGTATGGGGAACGGGTACCCAAATGAGAGGACTGTTTTTCGTAGTGCTCGTCTTGTCGGGCCTGCCCGCCGCCGGGGTGCCCACACCGCCACCCGATTCTGGGCAGCCTCGTGCAACCCTAACTTCCGGAGCTTGTTTTCCATGAAAGTTCCCTTTTTACGTTCCGCTCTGGTGGGTCTCCTTCTGTCACCACCGGTGTTCCTCCCGGCTTCAACCCCTCCTTTGGATTACGAGCAGTGGCGGCGCGAACGCCCCCGCCCGGCGGCCAAGCCCCTGGCCGATCTCGATGTCGGCGAACCCCGCACCGTGCGGATGATCTACTTCCTTCCCAACGACCGCCCGTATCGGGCCGGCGTGGTCGACTCCATGAAAACGACGATCCGCCAGCTTCAGACCTTCTATGCCGAGCAGTTGCAGGCACACGGCCATGGCGAGAAAATCTTTCGTTTCGAAACCGACGACCAGGGCGAACCACGGGTTCACCGGGTGGATGGGCAACATTCCGACAGCCACTACCTCGACGACACCTTTGGAACCGTGATCGGAGAGATTCACCAGGTGTTTGATCTCCCTGCAAGCAACATCTACTTCATTGTCATTGACAACAGCACGAACTTGATTGACGGACGTGCAGACGGAGTAGCCGAAAATGCGGGCAAGATGCGGGGGGAGGTACTGGTTACCGGTGGGTTCGGCTTTGAAACTGCGGCGCACGAACTTGGACATGCCTTCGGTCTCGATCATGATTTCCGCGACGATGGGTACATCATGTCGTATGGTCAAGGACGGAATCGGTTATCCAGGTGCAGCGCCGAATTTCTGGCGGGACATCCCTACTTCAATCCCGATACCGGAGAGGAAGAGACCAATAATTCAACAATCAATCTTGTTTCACCCCTTGAATATCCGTTGGGCTCAACAAGCGTTCCCGTCCAACTCCAGGTCAGCGATCCGGAAGGTCTCCATCAAGTGGCTCTGTTCGTCGAGACAAGAAGACCCCATCCAGGGGCCGGTTTTCTCGAAGCTATTTCGTGTCGTGGATTGAATGGCGAAACAGACGCTGCCGTTGAATTCGAATACAACGGCATTTTTCCATCTGACGGCAGCACGAGTCTGTCCGATCCTGTCGTGCATCCAGTTCACGTTCGGGCAATTGATTCGGACGGCAATGTCAGCCCTGCGGAATTCACGCTGCGGGCTGCTTCGGCACAAGGCCATGTTGCCACCCTTGAAGGGCATGGGCATTGGGTCCTGTCCGTGGCATTCTCACCCGACGGAACAACGCTCGCCTCCGGGTCCTATGACAACATCAGACTGTGGGACGTAGAGACCGGAACGAATACCACTACGTTCTCCGGGTTTATTGACGCCTTGTCGGTGGCGTTTTCCCCCGACGGAACCATCCTGGCTTCCGGGTCACAGGATTTCGCCGTCAGGTTGTGGGACCCTGAAACGGGTCGAGTAATCGCCACCCTCGAGGAACATACGGATGAAGTCCCTTCAGTGGCGTTTTCCCCCGACGGGACCATTCTGGCTTCCGGGTCACGGGACCGCACGATCAAGTTGTGGGAGGTGATTACGGGAGATGAGATCGCCACCCTCCAGAGACATGCGGATGTAGTTCTGTCGGTGGCGTTTTCCCCCGACGGGACCATTCTGGCTTCCGGGTCACAGGACCGCACGATCAAGCTGTGGGAGGTTGTTACGGGAGATGAGATCGCCACCCTCGAGGGGCATGGGAACTGGATCCGGTCGGTAGCATTCTCGCCTGACGGTTCCACCCTCGCCTCCGCGGCCTATTCTGATGACACGGTCAGACTGTGGGACGTGGCCACCGGACAAAGAATCGCGACCTTCAGCGGCGGTATATGGGGGTTCAATTCGGTGGTTTTTTCACCTGATGGGTCAGTTCTTGCCGCCGGGTCTGGAGATCGCGGAGATGGCACGATCGAGCTGTGGGACGTGGCCACGGGAAGTACTGTCACCACCCTCGCCGGGCATACGGGCGGGGTCCATTCCGTGGCCTTTTCCCCGGATGGATCAACGCTCGCCTCCGGGGCGTGGGATAACACGGTCAAGCTGTGGGATGTGTCCGAGTTTTTCAGGCCCCGTCCCAGGGTGTTGGTGAAAATCGAAGGAGACAATCAGAAGGGACCGCCCAACGCTGGGCTGGACAACCCCCTTGTCGTTGAAGTGCGGGATCAATTCGGCAATGTCCTGGAAGGAGCGGTTGTTGATTTTTCGGTCACTGACGGTAATGGAAAACTCAAAGGCAAATACACTGTTGCAAAGGCAACCACAGACGACGACGGGCTGGCGAAGCAGACGCTCACCTTGGGGTCCGATCCGGGAACCAACACCGTTGAGGTATCCCTTGCCGGGATCGAGCCTGTGACTTTCCATGCCGTGGGAGTCGGAACCCCAACTCCATCGACCGGGGATTTTGATCATCGGACGGTGTCATTGCCCGACGGCGCCATTACCCGCTTCGGGAAAGGAGTCATTGGAGAAGGCGACAGGGCGATTGCCTTTTCACCCGATAGTCGCCTCCTTGCCGTGGCAAGCGGCATTGGAGTATGGCTTTACGAGGTATCGACATCTCGTGAACTCGCGTTGCTCTCCGGACATGAAGGCGTGGTCACTACGGTGGCCTTTTCTCCCGACGGCTCCCTGCTTGCCTCCGGATCAAGTGATCAAACGGTCAAGCTGTGGGACCTCGCCACGGGTCAAGAAATGGCCACTCTTGGCCAGCATGGAGGCTGGGTTCTTTCGGTGGCGTTTTCTCCCGATGGGTCAACGATCGCCTCCGGCTCATCCACCTTTCGCACAGGAGAAGGGGTGATCAGACTCTGGGAGGTGGCTACCGGTCGAAACATAGCTGCTCTTGATGGCCACCCCAGTACAGCTTCTGAGGTTAGTTCGCTGGCGTTTTCACCCGATGGCTCCCTGCTTGCCTCCGGATCAGGCGACCAAACGGTCAAGCTGTGGGACCTCGCTACGAATCAGGATATCGCCACCCTGGAGCAGCATAGTTGGATCGCTACCATAGCGTTTTCCCCCGATGGCACCACACTCGCTTCCGGATCTCAGGATGGCACGCTGACGCTGTGGGATGTCGCGACGGGACAAAGCATCAATAACTTCAGGCATATAGATGATTGGTTGGGTTGGCCCATCGCTGTCAATTCGGTGGTATATGCTCCTGATGGGACAACACTCGTTTCCGGATTTGATGACGGCACGCTGAAGCTGCGAGACGTGGCGACGGGAATCCTCGGTGTCACCCTTGAGGGGCACGCGGGTGCTGTCAATTCGGTGGCATTTTCGCCCGACGGATCAACCGTTGCCGCCGGAACAAACTCCAGAGTCAACCTGTGGGATGTCGCCACACACAATTCAGCCATCCTTACGGGGCACACGTCCTGGGTTACATCTGTGGCATTTTCGCCCGATGGAAAGGCAATTGGGGTGGGGCGTGCCGATGGCACCACTATATGGAATGTTGACACACACCACCGCGTTTACTCCGAGAAGTATCAGGATGAAGTCAATTTCGTGAGGTTTTCACCCGACGGAGCGATATTCGCCTCTGCGGCGGGGGCAAATATCTTCCTGCTGAATGTTGAAACAGGGGATCGGGCAACGCTATCCGGGCATACGAACCAAATCAACGTTCTGGCATTTTCACCGGACGGCAGGACTCTTGCCTCCGGGGCAGAGGATGGCATGGTCAAGCTGTGGGATGTGCCGACAGGACAGAATACCGCCACTTTCGGGGACCCGGCCGACCTGGTCTACTCGGTAACGTTTTCCGCGGATGGCACCAACCTCGTCTCCGAGACATCGGACGGCATATTCAAACTTTGGGATGTTGCGACGGGAACCCATATCTCCACTTTGGAAGAACCTCCGAGCTGGATCATGCCGTCGTCACTTTCACCCGATGGCAGAACCCGCGCTTCCAGGGAAAAGAATGCAGTCAAACTATGGGACGTTGCGTCAGGAAGGATTCTTACCACTCTGAACGGGCATGCGGATGTTGTCAGATCTATTGCATTCTCACCCGACGGAACGATCCTCGTTTCCGGGTCACGGGACGGCACAGTCCTGCTGTGGGACATGCAGCGTGTCGTTCCCGATCCCCGGACCGCGACCACCTTGGCCCGACTATCCGGCGATGGGCAGCAAGGATCTCCCGGCGCTCCCCTGCCAGACCCCTTCCTCGTTTCCGTGCAGGATCAGAACGGAGAGCCTCTCGCCGGGGCCACGGTCACGTTCGCCGTCACAGCCGGCGACGGGACGCTGTCGGCGACTACCGTCACCACCGATGAGCAGGGCCGCGCCGCAGCCATCCTGACCCTGGGCAGTGAGGCAAGGTCCTACACGGTTGAAGTAACGGTCGCCGGACTGGATCCGATCCTCTTCACCGCCACCGCAAAGGTGGTTGCGAGCACCTTGAGGAAGCTCTTGGGCGATGAGCAGGAAGCCCCGGCCAGAAACGCCCTGTCAGAGCCGTTCCAGGTCCAGGTTCTGGACCCCAACGACCATCCCCTGGGAGGAGTCGAGGTTACCTTCACCGTGACCGCCGGCGGCGGGACGGTGTCGGCGACTACCGTCACCACCGAAGAGGACGGCGTCGCCTCCACCATCCTGACCCTGGGCAGCCAGCCGGGAACGCACATCGTCGAGGCCACCGTGGCCGGCTTGGACCCGGTGACCTTCACCGCCACCGCGAAGGCAAACTCCGACTTCGACGGCGACGGCGAGATCGGTTTTTCGGACTTCTTTCTGTTCGCAGACGCCTTCGGAGGCAGCGACCCCCGCTTCGACCTCGACGGCAGCGGCAGCGTCGACTTCGCCGACTTCTTCCTGTTGGCCGACCACTTTGCCAACCCGGAAGCCCGCGGAAAGCTGCTGGCCCTCGCCCGGGAGAGGATCGGACTGCCCGACGGACCGCAGCTGCAGCAGAACGCTCCCAACCCCTTCAACAGCCAGACCGTCATCTCCTGGTTCCAGCTTCTGCCTGGACCGGCGCGTGTGGAGGTCTTCGCCCTGACCGGGCAGCGGGTGGCGGTGCTGCACCAAGGACCGAAAAAGGCCGGGGTCCACCGCGTTCACTGGGACGGCCACGACGACCGGGGCCGCCCCCTTGCCAGCGGCGTCTACCTGTACCGCCTGATCACCTCCCAGAAAGTCCAGACGCGCAAGCTTACCCTGATGCGGTAGGCGGGACACCCATCTGACACTGTTTCCGAGCCACAGCCCAAAACATGCACACATCCGGAACTTAGGATCTTCGGTTCAATGAAATGCCCCGTTCTGGGTTCCGCACTTTTCGCTCTCGCTGGTCTCTCTCACCCCAGGAGTTTCTTCTCGCTTCGGAGCTACCTCCCGTTCTGGACGGGGAGTACCCCACCCGGTATCCTCCTGAGGGGGCGAATCGCCCGTCTTGGGAAGGGATGGATGGGCCGAAGCGACAGGGCCATTTCCTTTTCTCCGGATGGTCGACCTGACCCTGGCCAGTGGCAGTTGGGACGGCACGGTTCTGCTGTGGGAGGTGGCAACAGGCCGAGAAATGGCCACCCTCCAAGGCTGTAAGAATTGGATCAATTCAGTGTCGTTTTCACCGGATGGGAAGACCCTTGCCAGTGGCAGTTCTGACGGCACGAATCTGCCGTGGGACATGGCCCGTTACATCACCCCGCCACTTAGGCCTGACCGCACCGCAGTGGAAGCCACCGTGCTGGGGAGCACGCCCAACAGAGACGCAGAGAAACCCCTGGAGCCCGCCCGAAACCACCCCCAGAAAACCTTTCCGCGAGTGATAACCGCTGAAATAATCCCTTTCGGGGGGACTTCTCAAGTAACTAATTAACAGCAAGTTACGAACCCTAAATCGTTGTCAGCCCAACTTGGGAGGCCCCTGCATCTCCGCAGTCTGTTGGAGAGTTGGTCTCCGGGTCTCCATTCGCCCGTAGCGGTCGCACGGGCGAGACGGCCAAGAACAAGCGGCCGGACAGCGGTAGGCGACGGCGAGGGGAACCGGAGCCAAGCCCGAAGGAGGCAGGGGAGTCGGAGGGCTGAGAGGGCTGAATAGTAGCGGAGAAGGCGGGGAACGGTAGCGACCCGGATCCGGCGGAGCGAAGGCGGCCCGGCCCCGATGGAATGCTTCCTGGGGCCCGGTTTTGCGTTCTGGGGCAGAATAAAATGGAATGGGTATTCATTGTCCTGGTTGTGCTGATATTGGCTCTCTCCTGGGTTGCCAAGTTCGTGGGCACCATCTTGGTGTTGCTGTTATTTGGCTTGGCCTATCTCCTCTCCTCACTGATCCAGCACTTCCGATCCAAACCTCGCTGATGGAACCGCGAGAAAGCCCTGGAACTTAGGGAAACGAAACGCGGTGCAACCTAACCCGCCTTCGTGGCAGGTAAGAAAGTAAGGCTCCTCATGTGATAAGGGTCGTCAAGAGGGTGTGTTTGAGCCGGCCTTTCATCCCTGCCCTCATCGCATCGTTCCGCAGCTCGGTGTCGCCGAGTAGCAGAACCCTCGCCGCTGGACCATTCCACGCTCAAGGGGGTTTTTCAGTCGGTAGCTCAGCTTTATTTCGGATGGTGGGACTCGGAGCGGAAATGGGACGGTGCGAAAATTGGTTTCTTGCCCCCCCTTCAACACCTTCTGGAACCAAGCGATAGGTAGTGCAACAACAGTACGCCTACCCCTTGGGACCCTGCCACATTTAATCTCCGCGAGTGATAACTGTTGAAACAATCCCTTTCTGGGGGATTTCTCAAATAACTAATTAACAACAGGTTACGAACTCTAGGTCGTTGTTCCCTCCTCCACCGTTCCCGCAGTCTCTTGTCGGCGTGCTTGTTGGCCTCCTTTCCGCCAAAATAGGCTTGGTCGATCTCGCCTCTCCTGCTTGAGAGCTTCTCCTGGTCCGACCAGGCTTCGCGTATCCGGTGGCCCATGAACCAGGCCGTTGCATGCGTTACCTGGAGGTCCCGGTGCAGCTTCAGGCTGGACACGCCCTTGAGGCTGGACAGGTGCAGATAGATGGCGATGACCCATTTCTGCAGGGGGACCTTGGAGGGGACAGCACCGTTCCGGTGCGCACGCTGAACCGCTTTCGGCAGTCTCCGCACCAGTAGGGCATGGATTTTCGGTCGGGACATTCGGTTATCATGCCGTAACAGCCGCAGTGGGGGCAGTGGATGTGCTTGCTCCACCGGGTTTCTTCGAACCAGCGTTCCGCTGCGGTGTCGTCGGGAAACTTGGCGAACAGCTCGATCAGGGACAGGCCTTTCCGGTCGTTCCTTCCCGGCCCTTCCGGGACGAGTCCCCTGCCGGCTTTGGACCAGCGGCCCAGGAAGTCGCCCCCCGCGCGGGGGCGTGGATTGAAACATAGGATTGAGTACGACGAAACGATTCTGCTGTGGGATGTGTCAACCGGCGAAGTGAAGGCCACCCTTGAAGGCCATTCGGATGGGGTCAATTCGGTGTCGTTTTCCCCGGACGGTCAGACCTTGGCCAGTGGCAGTCGGGACGAGACGGTCCGGTTGTGGGATGTGGAAACCGGGCAGGAACAGGCCGTCCTCCAAGGCCATACGCAGTGGGTCTCCTCGGTGTCGTTCTCCCCGGATGTCAGATTTTGGCCAGTTGCAGTGGGGACGGCACGGTTCTGCTGTGGGACACGACGCGGTATGTCGTCCCCGACTCGTCCGTTCCTACTGCGGTCGCCGCAGCCGAGAGCGGCGCACCGACGGTCAGCCGCTTGGAGCCGAATCACCCCAACCCCTTCAACGGACGCACCCGCATCTCCTATCGTCTGGCCGCATCCGGCCGGATTCGGCTGGAAATCTGCAATGCCCTGGGACAGTCGGTGCGCACCTTGGTGGATCAGGTCCAGCCCGTCGGCGCCTATCGGGTCGTCTGGGACGCCCGCGATCAGCAGGGCGCCACGGTGGCCGCCGGAGTCTATCTGACGCGCCTGAAATCTCCGACCGGCGTGCAGACCCGCCGGCTACTCTACCTCAAGTAATCGATGCGGCAGGGTAGGACCTAACTACGGGGGGCAAAAGACTGACCATACGGATGCTCTCGGAGCCGGACGCCGGTGGCGTGGAGACCGGCTCCCCACCCGGTCCTCCGGAGAGCCGGGCGGAAGCCCGGGGCTCAACGGTCTGTACAAAGGCCATGCGTGGGGTGTCAATTCGGTCGTTTTCACTGGGTGGAAGGACCTTTGGAAAGTGGCAGTGATGGCTACACGCTTGGTGACCGAGGAGAACCTTCAGACGGAACCTCACACGGCTGTGGTGAGAAACAACCCCGACAGCTTCCAGGAAGGGAACCGAATCCCTTCGTTTGCAAGTTACTGGAGAGTTATCGTTGGCCGAAGCTCCTGCCCGTCGAGAAACAGCGCCATCAGGTCGATTGTTGCAGAAGTTCGGTCAGCTTGCGGATTCTCGGCGGAGTCCTCGCAAGTTCCACTGGTGTTTCTTCCGCCCCGCAGCCGGTTTTTCCGATATCGGCACCTCGACGCGGGCGGTTCCTGATTCTCCCAAGCAAACCCACCTGAACTGACCCCCTCGGCGGCGACCGGCTTCCAACCCCCAGGGATTAGCCAGGTGTCCCGACCCTCATCCCCTCCCCGATCAGAGCCGGCCTCCGATCCACCGTGCCGATTTCCCAAGAGGGAGTGCAAGGCAACGAGAGGATCCCTCGGGAATCGTCCCGCTCCTGTATTCTCCGTAGGAGAATGTCTTCTGCAGCGTTGTCTCGCCAATACCATGCCAGGGCACCCACGAACCGGACTCCTGCCTGATCTCTCCGTCAACCACCAGAAAGATCATTCCGAATGGGGTCATCAAGGGCGGCGATTCTGCGGCGCGTTTTGGCGGCTGACTTCAAGCCCGTCATTTCCATGCCGGCGTGGTGGGCCCCGAAGGATCTGGACCGCACCGGCGGACCGGCCATCGACCTGCACATCCACGACGCCGACTTCGTGCAGTTCCTTTTCGGCATGCCCGGGGCGGTGACCTCGGCGGGGGTGATCCGCAGGGGAGGGGTGGTGGAGCACATCGACACCCACTACCACTTCGAGGGCGGGCCCCAGGTGACCGCCAGCGGCGGCTGGCTAGTCCCAGCAGGGCTGTCCCTTCGAGCACGGCTACGACGTGTTCTTCGAGCGGGGGACCCTCAAGTACAACAGCTGGTGGGGTAAGCCCCCGGTGCTGCTCACCGCCGAAGGGGGGACCGCCGCGGCTGCGCGGAAATGACGGCTTCGTCGCCGAGCTGCGGGAGGCGGTTGGAGCACGTGGCCGCCGGCAGGGACTCCGGGGAGCTGTCGGGAATCAGCGCTCGCGACGGCCTGCGCCTGTGTCTCAAGGAGACCGAGTCGGTCAAGCGGGGGCGCCGGGTGCGGATCTAATCCGAAGGCGGGGCCGTTTACCTGAGAGACCCGGAAAAGCCCGGCCGGCGCTGGCGGCTGCCCGTGCAGGGAAACGGACGACAGGCAGGAGTATGAAACGGGCCGGGGGAACCAGAACCGCCAGCTTTCCAACAGTTCCATCGGAGAGATCAGGAGATGGCCGGCCCCATCCCGGGCACGATGAACCGGGTTGCGTGGAACACGTGGAACTGCCGGACGAGGCGGGCCCTCAGCGCACGGCGACTCCGGCAAGCGACTCGAAGACCGCCCCCAGGCGGTCGAGCCCTTCCACCAGTTCGTCTTCAGGGAGACCGAATCCCAGGCGCATCGTCGAGTCGATTCCGAAGTGGTGGCCGGGGACGATCAGAACGCTCTGCTCCACGCGCAGCCGCTCGGCGAGTTCGGGGGAACCAATGTCCGGGCGGTAGCGCACCATGGCGATGGCGCCGGCATCGGGCGGCGTGTAGCTGAAGAGGCCGTTGCAGGAAGCCGCCCAGTCGGCCAGAATGCCGAGGTTGTGCCGGATGATGCCCTGGGTCCGCTCGAGGATCTTCGGCCACACCTCGGGGGACAGAGCGATCCTGGCGAGGGCATCGGAGACCGACGGGGGGGCAATGGTGGTGTAGTCGGTGCGAGCCCACAGGCGGTCCACCACGTCCTCCGGTCCCACGACCCATCCGAGCCGAACTCCGGGTAGCCCGTACGCCTTCGACAGCGAATTCGTGACCAGAACCCTGTCGTACCTCCCCCAGAAACTCGGAACCGGAGCGTCGGCGACCTCCGCACCCCGATAGACCTCGTCGCTGAGGATCCAGGCTCGGTGCCGGTCGGCCAGAGAGACGATTTGGTCCATCTCCGCCGAGGTCAGCGCCACGCCGGTGGGGTTGTTCGGATTGGTCACCAGAATGAAACCGGCACCCGCACTCAGAGCCGCTTCAAGCTCGTTCAGGTCCGGGCGCCAACCGGTCTTTTCGCGCAAATGGAAGGGAACGGCTTCGCCGTCGAAATTCCGGATCAGCCCGGGAACCTGCATGTAATTGGGGAGCATTACCGCGGCCTTGTCCCCCCGGGACGCGAGTTCCCAGAAGCCCACGAAGTTGGCCTCGGCGCCCCCGATGGTGACGCTCACCGATCTATCCGTGGCCCCCGGATAAAGGGAGGCGATGAGCGCTCTCAGTTCATCCGAGCCGTTGGACTGGCTGTACCCCAGGCGCACGCCGGAAAAGTCGGTTTCATTACTCGCGTATGACAGAAGTTCACCAATCGTGAGAGGGTGCACGCCGCTCTCGGAAAGGTTGTACTCAACCCTGTGTTCGTAGGTGGACTGCCATCGTTCCATCTGGAAGGGGGTGAATCCCACGGCGCTGACTCCTCTTGGTTTCGGCAGGACGCCGGGGCGGCCCGGCCGGTGATGAGCCCCCATTCGGAGTAAATCGAAGATGTCCCCGCCCTGGCCCTTTCGGAGCAGGGAGGCATACCCCCTCGACAAAGGGCGCGGTAGAGTCTCGATAATGCGCGAATTTAAGAATAAACCTGGTATAACTATATAGAGCAAGGCGTTTACTTCCCTCCTCTCAGATTGCATCCCACCGAATCACGGTCTCGGATATCGGGAGGACGCGGAGGAGGCGCCCTTCGGAAGACGGCAGTCGCGGGCGTTCGTGGGAGATTTCAGGACTGCCCGGGTCGAGGTGGGGCTACGGAACTATTAGCGGGTACTGTCTCTCCACCGATGGGGTAACGCAGCACGGATACGACCGTCTATGCCGACTACGATAAACCCTGGGGCTACACGCTCGGCTCGGAGCGTCGCTGCGCTGGAGATGTTTCTCAGGACCAGGACTGGAGGAAAACCGCGACGTATGCTCATCACCGCCCCTCCGATTCTTTGACCTGTCCCCAGGACGACGGCAACACCGACGAGGTGACCGTCTCAAGTCCCCTCATAGCCTGTCCAGGGGCTAGTGTCCTGTCGTGTAAGTAACTGTACAAACAGTTGAAGGTGCCGTAGGTTTCTCTTGATTCCCTTTCTGAAAGGAGAGACCTAATGGTGACGGGGCGTCCATTAACGCCGTTAGAGCTGAGTCCGTCGGACCGGGAACGATTGGAATCGATGGCCAAATCACGGAGCCTTCCCCACGGGTTGGTGCGGCGAGCCGAGATTATACTGCTGGCCGCCGAAGGCTGGCCCAATGAAGCCGTCGCGGCCGCGGTGGGTGTGACGCGTGCTACGGTCGGCAAGTGGCGCCGGCGCTTTCTCGAAAACGGGCTCCAAGGCTTGTATGATGAGCTGCGCTCAGGGGCGCCGCGATCGATCACCGACGAGCAGGTAGCCGAGGTGGTATACAAGACCCTGAAGACCCAGCCCAAAGACCAAACCCAGTGGTCGCTGCGCTCCATGGGCGAGGAAACCGGCCTGACCAAGGATGCCGTTCATCGCATTTGGCGCACGTATGGTTTGCAGCCCCACCGACACAAGCACTTCAAGCTTTCCACCGATCCTTTCTTTGTCGACAAAGTACGGGATATCGTCGGCTTATACCTGAATCCCCCCGACCACGCCATGGTGCTGTGCGTGGACGAGAAGAGCCAGATCCAGGCGTTGGAACGAAGTCAGCCCATGCTGCCCCTGGGACTGGGCTACGTGGAAGGGGTAACGCACGACTACAAGCGGCATGGCACCACCACCCTGTTCGCCGCACTGGACATCGCCACCGGCGCCGTGATGACCCAGTGCAAGTCTCGTCATCGTCACCAGGAGTTCCTCCAGTTCCTGCGCCACATTGAAGCCAACGTCCCGGCTGACCTCGATATTCATCTGGTCGTCGACAACTACGCCACGCATAAGCATGCCAAGGTCAAGCGATGGCTGGCACGGCGTCCTCGATTTCACGTTCACTACACCCCCACGTATGCTTCGTGGCTCAACCAAGTCGAGATCTGGTTCAGCGTCATTACCCGCCAAGCTCTTCGCCGGGACTCGTTCCGTAAGGTATCAGAGCTCATCGAGCGGATCGAACGCTACACGGCCAAATGGAACGCCAACGCGCACCCGTTCGTCTGGACGGCTACGGCCGATTCCATCCTCGCGAAAATCAAGAGACTTTGTGAACGAATCTCTGCGACACAACACTAGCAGGCCGTTGAAAATCCGGGTTATTCCGGAAATTCGGACGTCCCGGATGTATGATTTCCTTTCCCAAGAAAATGGGGTATCAGGCTAAACATTCCCATTTATAGAAATGGTCCCGAAAAGGATAGTTCAACAACCGCACATAACCGAAAATTCGACCCAAAAGAGCGTTTGCGCGATCGGAAAAAGTCGAGAATACGGATGCCAATCCATACAACCCTCTCGGCGTTCCCTTTCCGGTGAGCTTGCGCATCACCAGCCCGAGATTGAAGGCGCCGCCATGAATACACAGACGCTTGTAGATGTTGGTGTGGCCGCGCAGGTGAGTGCGGCGCATGCCTCCCGTCTCGTAGGTATGAGCGAAACTGCGCTCCACATGCTCGGCGCGAAGCCGCTGCAGCCTCTTGCCGCGGTCTCCCTGTATACGCCGACGATTCGCATACACCGCCGTCTTGGCCGGCGCATCCTTCTTCCAGTTGCGCCGACCGCGATCCGGTTCGGCCACGTAGCTGCGGATCTCCGCCGTCCTCAGCATCTTCATCGTGTCATTGCTGTGATACCCCCGGTCCGCCACCACTTCGCTCAGCCTGATCTGCTCATCGACACCGACCTCTTTCAGGCTGCGGTCCGCCTGCACCAGACTCCACAGCAGCGACGCGGTATCCCCTTCATCGGCGCCGCACACCTGCAGGGCCACCAGCGCCTGCGTGTCCAGATCGACCGTATGTTCGGCCTTGTGGGCCATATGCGTGCGGCCGTCTTTCATCCTGGTTATGCGGGCCTCCCGATCATGGGGATGCGCCCAGTCCCGGTTGGACGCCTTGTTGGCCCGCTTGCGGTCGAGCCGGGCCACCTCCTGCCGGGTCGGCTCCGGAATGCCTTCGGCCCGGGCCAACCCTTCCAGATACTCGCGGTAGCCCTGGCCCGTATCCCGGCGCACGATGCTGCGCATCGCCGCGTTGGCCTCCAGCGTGGTGGCGTCCACCGCCACCGTCTTTCCCTGCAGCAGGTCCCGGTCGGACAACACCTTCAGCACCCAGTCGAAGACCGCTTCGTGCACCGCTTCGGGCAGGCGCTGACGAATACGCGACAGGCTCGAATGATCCGGGGTGGACTCGGTCAGGGCGTAGCCGAGAAAGCGACGCAGGGCCAACGAATCGGCGACGCGCCAGGCGATGGCCCGCTCCGAGCCCAGACCCTCGAAATAGCCGATCATGAGCATGCGGAAATACACCCCGGGAGCAATACTGGGACGGCCCAACGTCTTGGCGTAATACGGGGCGCACAGCTCTTCTACAAAGGAATCGAACCCATGCTCTTGAAGCAGGCGGTTGAGTTGGGTGTAAAACGGATGGCTCGGGGTCTCGGGCAGGGTATGGGTCGGCACCCAGATCTCCTGCTGCTGACTTTCCCGGCGTTTGCTCATCGACATTACCGGCCTCCTTGGGGCATCGGCTCGTTTTCTGGGATCTTTCTAAATCTAGAAAAGAGCCGGTACGACGGGCAATCGTCTGAGGCTATGTTTTTTTAGGAAATAGGATTTTTTCAACAGCCTGCTAGTGTTGTGTCGCAGAGATTCGTTCGCAAAGTCTCTTGATTTTCGCAAGGATGGAATCGGCCGTAGCCGTCCAGACGAACGGGTGTGCGTTGGCGTTCCATTTGGCCGTGTAGCGTTCGATCCGCCCGATGAGCTCTGACACCTTACGGAACGAGTCCCGGCGAAGAGCTTGGCGGGTAATGATGCTGAACCAAATCTCCACTTGGTTGAGCCACGAAGCATAGGTGGGGGTGTAGTGAACGTGAAATCGAGGCCGCCGTGCCAGCCATCGCTTGACCTTGGCATGCTTATGCGTGGCGTAGTTGTCGACGACCAGATGAATATCGAGGTCAGCCGGGACGTTGGCTTCAATGTGGCGCAGGAACTGGAGGAACTCCTGGTGACGATGACGAGACTTGCACTGGGTCATCACGGCGCCGGTGGCGATGTCCAGTGCGGCGAACAGGGTGGTGGTGCCATGCCGCTTGTAGTCGTGCGTTACCCCTTCCACGTAGCCCAGTCCCAGGGGCAGCATGGGCTGACTTCGTTCCAACGCCTGGATCTGGCTCTTCTCGTCCACGCACAGCACCATGGCGTGGTCGGGGGGATTCAGGTATAAGCCGACGATATCCCGTACTTTGTCGACAAAGAAAGGATCGGTGGAAAGCTTGAAGTGCTTGTGTCGGTGGGGCTGCAAACCATACGTGCGCCAAATGCGATGAACGGCATCCTTGGTCAGGCCGGTTTCCTCGCCCATGGAGCGCAGCGACCACTGGGTTTGGTCTTTGGGCTGGGTCTTCAGGGTCTTGTATACCACCTCGGCTACCTGCTCGTCGGTGATCGATCGCGGCGCCCCTGAGCGCAGCTCATCATACAAGCCTTGGAGCCCGTTTTCGAGAAAGCGCCGGCGCCACTTGCCGACCGTAGCACGCGTCACACCCACCGCGGCCGCGACGGCTTCATTGGGCCAGCCTTCGGCGGCCAGCAGTATAATCTCGGCTCGCCGCACCAACCCGTGGGGAAGGCTCCGTGATTTGGCCATCGATTCCAATCGTTCCCGGTCCGACGGACTCAGCTCTAACGGCGTTAATGGACGCCCCGTCACCATTAGGTCTCTCCTTTCAGAAAGGGAATCAAGAGAAACCTACGGCACCTTCAACTGTTTGTACAGTTACTTACACGACAGGACACTAGGGATTACTCGCCCGAGTTGGTTCTTTTCTGTTTCAACTGCCAGGTGAATTAATAGTTCGCTACCCCTTGCTCTTTCAGTCGACGCTTGTCCTCAATGCGTATATTCAATTTTGCCAAGGCTTTCCGGTATCTTTTTCTGGGTTTTCTTTCATAGGCTTCCTCAAATGCCGTGCGGGCCTGATTAAATTGATCGGTGTACATATAGCCCAAACCCAGATTGTAATAAGCTTTATGAATTACAGGGGAATTTGGATGGTTTTTGGTAATCCTTTCAAAGATTTCAAGCGAAGATTTCCAGTTTCCCGACTTTGCGATTTTGAAGCCACGTTGCAATTCTGGCAGGTCCTCGTCAGTCTCAAATGAGACGTATACACGCTGAGAATAAGGCAACACCACCCGCAAAACAGAACGAATTATTTGCTTTCGGCATGTCTCAAGAAGGCGGTCCTCAATAATGGAAGGTGGTTTTTTCTTTTCCCTTGTTTTTATTTCACTCTCAGATTCGTCAAATTCCCTGTATGCCAACACCTTAAGTGTACGAGAATCTACAATACTCAGGCTAACTCTTACTCTTGCGGTCCCTTCTCGGTAATACCACCGAACGGTTTCAACCTCACCTGTCTTTTTATTCTTTTTTTTAATATCTTTGTGGGTCACATCTTCGTCATAGTCTTCGTAAATTTCGCCGGAAATGAGTGCGATACCGGCGCTAGAATCACCCTCACCAATCCACGTCTTTAGACTCTTCTGGTCCAGTACTTCAAATCGTTTAGATTTCTCCCTGAGAGCCCGGGTCAACTTCCCGGAGAAATTTTTGGCGAGAATGTCCCCGGTATCCCAACCTGTCAGAATCTGAATAAGATCACCGATGAAATCTTTATGTTTTATATCAGCAACCGCAATCGTGTCAAATTCCTTTAAATTGATTTCCGCCGGACGTGTCACTGTAACATAGAACCCTTTGCCAGCACATCCCATAAACAGACCTGCGGTCAATGAGATCAGAAAAAGGGTATGATTGAACAAACGCATTCTCAGAGGTGTAGCTCGTCAACTGAACAGGAATCCTTGCCCTTGTATTGGGGAAGTAGGATTATCTGGAACAGACTCTTTTGAGATTTAGCTGCAAAATTGTCCGGACAAGAGCAGAAGCACTGGAAATTCCGCCATATAATGGGGGTTGGCCGGGGTGAGAAATAGAGCTATCGCAACAGGGTAAGCTTGCGCGTCTGAACGTTCTCGGTAGTAACTAATCGGTACAGATAGACCCCGCTGGCCAGGGGACGGCCTCGGTCGTCGCGACCGTCCCAGTGCACGGGGTGGTACCCGGCCTTGCTGGGTCCATGATGAAGCATTGCCACCCGCTGCCCGGTCAGGGCGAACACCTCCACTCGCGCGGGTCCCGGACGGAGCTGGAACCAGGAGATGACGGTCTGGCTGTTGAAGGGGTTGGGGGCGTTCTGCTGCAGCTGCGGTCCGTCCGGCAGGCCGATCCTCTCCCGGGCCAGGGCCAGCAGCTTGCCGCGGGCCGGATCTTCGAAGTGGTCGGCGAGAAGGAAGAAGTCGGCGAAGTCGACGCTGCCGCTGCCGTCGAGGTCGAAGCGGGAGTCGTTGCTTCCGAAGGCGTCGGCAAAGAGGAAGAAGTCGGAGAAGCCGGTTTCGCCGTCGCCGTCGAAGTCGGGGGAGGCCTTGGTAGTGGCGGTGAACGTCACCGGCTCGATGCCGGCCACGGTCGCCACCACGGTGACGGTCCCCGGTTCGCGCCCCAGGGTCAGGGTGGTGGCGGCACGGCCGTCGGCATCGGTGGTGTCGGTGGCTGCCGACAGGGTTCCATCGCCGGAGGTGATTTCGAAAGTGACGGTGGCCCCGGGATAGGCGGCCCCGTTCTGATCGAGCACCGAGGCGACCAACGGTTCGGGCAGGGAGGCGCCGGAAGCTCCCTCCTGCTCGTTGCCGGAGATCCGGCTCAGAGTTTGGGGAATCGTAACCCCGGTGGCGGTGAAGGTTACCCGGTCCAGCTCGGCGACGGTTGCGGACACGGTATTCCTTCCGGGTTCGCTTCCCAGGATCAGGGTGGCGGCTGCCCGGCCGTCGGCATCGGTGGTTGCGGTGGCGGCGGAGAGGGTCCCCCCGCCGGCGGTGACCGCGAAGGTGACGGTGGCCCCGGCCAACGGATCCCCGTTCCGGTCCCGCACCAGGACGACAAACGGCTGAGTCAACTCCGAACCTGCCGGTCCCTTCTGCTCATCGCCGGAGAGCCTGGCCAGGGTCTGGGGCGGCGGCCGCAGAAGAAACTCCACATCCCGCAGCACCACGGTGCCATCAGACCATGAGGCCAAGGTGGCGCCATCGGGCGAAAACGATACCCCACCCGACCCTCCTTGGAAGGAGGCGATCTCTTTGTGGTTCTCCACGTCCCACAACTTCACCCTGCCGTTCCCAGACATAGCCAGGACCGCGCCGTTGGGCGAGAACGCTACGTGACTACCTTCAAGGGAGGCGATTTCCGCTCGGGTCGCCACGTCCCACAGCTTGAGCGTGTTGTCCCAGCTTGACCCGGAAGCCAGGACGGCGCCGTCGGGGGAGAAGGCCACCGATTCGACCTGATATGTATGTCCAATAAGGGTGGCGATCTCCTGGCGGTTTTCCACGTCCCACAGCTTGATCCTGCCGTCGTCGTCGTTTGATCCCGAAGCCGCCAAGGTGGCGCTATCGGGCGAGAACGCCACCGTCCTGTGTCCCTCCAGGGAGGCGACCTCTTCGCGGTTTTCCACGTCCCACAGCTTGATCCTATGGATAAAGCCGTTCCACGACTGCGAAGCAAGGGTCTCTCCGTCAGGGGAGAACGTCACCGACGTGACCGGATGGGAATGCCCTTGGAGGGAGGCGACCTCCTTTCGGCTGTTTACGTCCCACAACTTGATCGTGTTGTCCCGAAAAATCGCCGAAGCCAGGAGCCTGCCGTCAGCAGAGAACGATACACTTTCCACCCAATTCGGAGCCTCGAGGGATGCGATCTCCGCTCGAGTCTCCATGTCCCACAGCTTGATCGCCCTATGTGACCCCAAAGCCAGGAGCGCGCCGTCGGGGGAAAGGGAAAAACTCCTGATTCCAATAATCGATTCGGCGATTGCCCCGGCCGCCACGTCCCACAGCCTGCATACGCGTGCTCCCACACCAAGCAGAAGGGCGCTATCGGGTGTGAACGCCAACGACTCGATCCGGTCCGCGTGCTCCCCGAGGCGGGTCCCCGACCACCTCCCCGTCCCAACGTCCCACAACCAAACCCCGGAACTCCTTGAGCCCGCGCTGGCCAGCATGGTCCCATCCGGCGAATACACTACAGACCCGATCGACGTATTGGCCTGCGGTAGGACGGTCTCCGTTTCGATCGTATTGATCAATTCCCGGGCCGCTACGTCCCACACCCAGATCGCACCCGACATCCCGGCAGCCACAGTTGCTCCATCGGGGGAAAACGAGATGGAATAGGGTCCATGAACGTGCCCGCTGACCAGCGTAGCGACGTGTGCGCGGGTTGCCACGTCCCACAGCCTGAGTGTGGGATCGATAAACCCCCCTGCCGAGGCGAGGGTGGCGCCATCCGGCGAAAACGCCAACGACTCAACCTCGATATGCTCCTGGAAGGTGGCGATCTCTTCGCGGTTTTCCACGTCCCACAGGCGGATTATACCGTCGTCCCGTGACCCGGAGGCGAGGGTGGCGCCGTCGGGCGTGAACGCCAACGATTGAACCTGGCTGTCGTGCCTTCCCAAGGTGACGATCTTTTGCCGGTTTTCCACGTCCCACAGACGGATTGTGCCGTCCCACTTCCCCGTGGCGAGGGTGGCGCCGTCCGGCGTGAACGCCAACGAGGATCCCCCTCCCTCGTCCCACCGTCCGAGCGTGAAGATCTCTTCGCGATTCGCCACGTCCCACAGTTTGGTTATCCCCCACGACGCGGAGGCGAGGGTGGCGCCATCCGGAGAGAACGCCAACGCGTTGGCACCCGGGAAAGGCAGCAGCGCCAAGGCTCGGGCGGTGGGCGCATCGTACAGCCACACGCCGATGCCGCTGGCTACGGCGAGGATTTGACCGTCCGGCGAAAAGGCCAGACTCCGGTCAGAATCACTGAGTGCCCCCGTTCCCAGACGCACTCTTGCCTCGTCAGGCAGATGCCAGGTGCGGTAATCCCCTTCCATGTCGGTTATGTCGAGTCCGATGCCCACCGCACGAAACGTCACCCCCTCCCCCCATCCTCCCAAGGATACTTCAACGGCGGTCGCGCCCGGGGCGAGTCCCAGGGTGAGCGTAAGGGCCGCCCGGCCGTGGTCATCGGTGATGGCGCGTTCAACCGTGAAGCGGCCGCTGAGCTTTGCCCCCTCCGCGTCCGTGGCCGTGAAGATGACGGGCGCATCGGGCACGGGATCGCCGTACTGGTCTCGCACTTCCACCACCAGGGGCTGGTCCAACGCTTCGCCGGGGGCGCCCTGCTGGCCGTCGCCGGAGATCATCACCACTTGGTAGGGACGGGGCTTTGCCCACTCCGAGGTATTCCACAACGTCACCGCGCCATTCCCCGCCCCGGAAGCGAGGGTGGTCCCATCCGGCGAAAACGCTATCGCTTCAACGGGGGACGTATGCGCGAACACCTCGATTCGTTTCCCGGTCGCTACGTCCCACAGGATCATTCTCTGGTCCCATGACGCGGCAGCCAGGGTGGCCCCGTCAGGAGAAAAAGCCAGCGCTTCAACCGTCTCGCGACAGTCCGTAAGGGTGGCGGTATTCCGTCGGGACACCACGTCCCACAGTTTGATGGTGTTGTCGTTTGATCCGGAGGCGAGGATTGTGCCATCCCGCGAGAACACCACCGAGTTCACCGAGAACGAGTGTCCTTCGAGCGTGGCGATCCGTTCCCCGGTCTCTACGTCCCACAGTCTGATTGTGTTGTCGTATGACCCGGAGGCGAGGACGGTCCCATCCGGCGAAAACGCCACCGAAAGGACTCCGTCCGAATGTTCCGCAAGCGTGGCGGTATTCCGCCGAGACGCCACGTCCCACAGTTTGATGGTGTTGTCGTATGACCCGGAGGCGAGGATTGTGCCATCCGGCGAAAACGCCACGGCAAGGACCTCGTCCGAATGCTCCGCAAGCGTGGCGGTATTCCGCCGGGACGCCACGTCCCACAGTTTCACGGTACCGTCTCCCGACCCGGAGGCGAGGACGATCCCATCCGGCGAAAACGCCACCGAATACACCCAAGTCGCATGCTCTTCGAGCGTGGCGATCAGTTCCCTGGTCCCTACGTCCCACAGTTTCACGGTCCCGTCCCCCGACCCGGAGGCGAGGGTCCCATCCGGCGAAAACGCCACGGAATATGTGATCCTCGTAGTCCGGATATGATCCTCCAGAGTGGCAACATGATAGGGCGAAGCGGCCGTAAGGATGTACTGCTGTTCGTGCACGTTTCCATCCCCGTCGACGGTCCCGAAAAAGATGGGATGAGCAGCCGGATCGGAAAGATTTTGCCAGGTTATCCGGGGATGCATGCCGTCATACTCGAATTCGAGCACGTCCTCTTTCCTGCCCGCCACGCCTCGGCACCCCTTCACCGCAATATCGAATACGGAAGCGAGGATGACTTGATGAACCCCCTCTGCGTCGCCGACTTCGACTCTGATGGAAACGCTCTCCGAATCGGCCGGATAGGCGGTCGGCGAAAGGAGTTCGACGTCGGGAGGCGACCCCTCTTCAATGGGGATGTCGGGATTGAAGTAGGGATGCACGGCCAGGAATTCGGCGCTGCACGCGGATAGCCGGTACGGGCCCTTGACTCCGTAAGCCATGAGGTACTCGTCATCCCTGAAATCGTGGTACAGGCCGAAGGCATGTCCCAGTTCATGGGCCGCGATCTTCCAGGATATCCTCGATATGCTTTCGTCTACCAGATCAGGCACCCACGCGAAGCCACCGCTTTTTCCATATCGGACTCCCGTACCTAACACAGTCGTTCCGTCATCCCAGCGAAGCGGTGGTTCCGAATCAAGGACGATAAGATAGAGGTTCGCGTCGAGATCGAACGCCCGTTCGACCTCCTCAAACACCGTGGATTCAGTATACTCGCGGTCGGGACGTTGCCCGTCGAGGCGATGCACCAGCGGCTCTCCCTGGCCGTCGGTTTCAAAGCGGAAGCTCAGGTCGCCGTACCCATGCGCCTGCATCTGCTCGGAATAGAACGTCTGAATCTGCCGGATCACCGATTTGATCGTATCAACGGCGGCGGCCCGGTACGGCCGGTCGTTGGGTATTAAGTGAATTATCCGCACGGTGCGCGGTTCGCCCCTGTTCAGGTCCGCCAGCCCCTTGGCCGCCGGGCGAGGATGATCGCGCCGCCACTGCTGGAAATCGAAGGGCACCCAGAAATGCACGCTGTCCGCCGGGGGGGCATGAGCATAGGCGGAGGACGGTGGCAAGAGGAAGGGGCAGGACAGTCCCAATATAGACACCCGTAGGACGAAATATTTCATGAGAAGGCTCTTCTCCTATACGCTTGGGATATGTTGAGCCGGAGAATCCCAGGAATTGACGCTGACGAGGGTTGTTTACTTGCACCTACAGATTGCCGGTTCCAAGCTGCTTTTTCGATCTGAATGAAACGCGACCCGTGGAATCTGCCGCCTCCATTGCAGCACATCTCATAAACAGACCCGCGGTAAATGAGATCAGAAAAGGGTATGATTGAACAAACGCATTCTCAGAGGTGTAGCTCGTCAACTGAACAGGAATTCTTGCCCTTGTATTGGGGAAGTAGGATTATCTGGAACAGACTCTTTTTGAGATTTAGCTGCAAAATTGTCCGGACAAGAGCAGGAGCACTGGAAATTCCGCCAAATAATGGGGGTTGGCCGGGGTGAGAAATAGAGCTATCGCAACAGGGTAAGCTTGCGCGCCTGAACGTTCTCGGTAGTAACTAATCGGTACAGATAGACCCCGCTGGCCAGGGGGCGGCCTCGGTCGTCGCGACCGTCCCAGTACACCCGGTGGTACCCGGCCTTGCTGGGTCCATGATGAAGCATTGCCACCCGCTGCCCGGTCAGGGCGAACACCTCCACTCGCGCCGGACCCGGCTCCAGCAGGAACCAGGAAATCACGGTCTCGCTGTTGAAGGGGTTGGGGGTGTTCTGCCGCAACTCCGGCCCATCCGGCAACCCGAGCATCTCACGGGCCAAGGCCACCAGCTTGGCCTGCCCCGGCTGGTCGAAGGTGTCGATGAACTTGAAGAAGTCGACGAAATCGACGGTGCCGCTGCCGTCGAGGTCGAAGCGGGCATCGGTGCCGCCATAGGCGTCGATGAACAGAAAGAAGTCGGCGAAATCAGTCGCGCCGTCGCCGTTGAAATCGGTGGAAGTTTGCCCGCCAGTTGTCCCCCTGATGACTTCGAGCGGGAGGTCGGCGGACTTGGCGAAGGAATAGCCGGAATGGTCTGTTGGCAGCCCCGGCAAAATGCCGATATCGACGGTGACAGCAGCAGTTGTACCGGGGGTACGGGTCACGGTGAGGGTATCACTCTCGACACTGCCCACTGGAACAGTGACGCTGGCTGCGCCGCCGCTGATGCTGCCGCTTGCAACGGTGATCGGCAGAACCATAGCAAACGGCGCACCGGTGGGTACCACCGCTTTGAACTGTCCCTGTCCAACCTGCTCCAGGGACACGGTAAGGAGTAGGGGGTCAACGTCCAGGTCGAGCTCTTCGAGACCTGCCAACGAAGTGATCCCGGAAAGGTCGAGGTTGCCTGTCAGTTCGAGCACAGTCAGAGAAGTGAGGCCGTCGAAGACGCCGTCCGGCAGACGGCTGAAGCTGCCACCCACCAGGAGCGTATTCAGGCCTGTAAGCTTATGGAAGACGCCGTCCGGCAGGCTGTTCAACTTGCCCACAAACACCACCAGCGCCGTCAGGCCGGTCAGCTTATCAAAAATGCGGTCCGGCAGACTGCTGAAGTTGCCAGCCACTGAAAGCGTAGTCAGACCGGTCAGCTTGTCGAAGACGCCGTCCGGCAGGCTGCTGAAATTGCCGGTCAGAAAAAGCTTGGTCAGGCCGGTCAGTCCGTCGAAGACCCCGCCAGGCAGGCTGCTGAAATTGCCGGTCAGAAAAAGGGTTTCCAGCGAGATCAAGTCGTCGAAGACTCCGGCAGGTATGCTGCTCAACTGTTCGCCCGACACATAGAGGGTAGTCAGGCCGGTCAGCCCGTCGAAATCGCCCGACTGCAGAGTCGTGATTTCCTCACCTGCGGTCTCACCCAAAATCGTGATTATACCTAGGCCGAGACCCGTGATCGCCCCCAGATGTCCCTCAGTCACGGCACCGCAAGCACTGACCTGCGATTGTTCTACGATCTCGTCGCGCACCTGCGGGGTGCGGTCGCAGACCGGGGTGAAGGTGGCTCCGCCCAGATTCGTGAATGTCAGTGGCAAGTCAGCGGATTTGGCGAGGGCGTAGCCGCTATGAAGACGTCCAAAACGGTCTGTATCAGCAGGCAGCTCCGGCAGGTCGCTGATGTCCACGGTGACCGCGAATGTCGTGCCGAAAACCGTAAGGGTTCCGCTTTCCACGCTTCCTGTGGGAATCGTCAGCGCAGTTGCCCCGCCGTTAATGGTTCCGTTGGTGACGCTGACGGGCAGGACGATGTCAAAGGGTGCGCCGGAGGGTGCTACCGCTTTGAATTTATCATTTCCAACCTTCTCCAGCGAAACGGTAAGAGACAGCGTATTTACTGCATTATTGTACAGTTTGAGTTCTGTCAGCGACGAAAGTCCAGAAAACAGATTATCAGGAATAGTTGACAATTGGTTTCCACTCAGGTCAAGTTGGGTCAAGTTTGTTAGCCGGTTAATGCCTTCGGGTAACATGGTTAGCTGGGTGCCGCCTGGTATGGGGCCGCCTAGGTCGAGGGTTGTCAATTTGGTTAACCGGTCAAAGATGCCATCGGGTAGGCTTGTTAATTGGGTGCCCCCCAAGGAAAGCGTTGTCAGATTAGTCAGTTGATCAAAGATACCATCGGGTAGGCCTGTGGAAGGGGTAATAAGGTGAAGCGATATCAGGTTGGTCAACTGATCAAAGATGCCACCGGGCATGCTTGTGAGTTGAGTGCCCCTTAGTCTGAGACTGAGGCTTTTTAGCTCGGTTAATTGATCAAAGATGCCATCGGGCAGCGTCCTCAGGTTAGCGGCGAATCCTACCTGTGTCAGATTAGTTAGAGGGTCAAACACCCCAACCGGCAGCGCAGTCAACTGCCGCGCAGCTAGGGAAAATAGAGTTAAGCTTGTGAGCCCATCGAACGCCCCAGCGGGCAAAGTGGTCAATTGCTCGCCGTACATTTCCATGTACGTCACGTTGCTGAGGTCGGTGAACATCCCAACGGGCAGCGAAGTCAACTGCCCCGTGTCCAGCCCAAATGCAGTCAGACCGGTGAGGCCGTGGAAATCGCCGGCCTTCACGGAACTGCCGAGCGTGACGTCCATGCCATCGGTAATCGCCGCGAGGTGAGAATCGGTCACCTTCGCGCAGTCAGAAATACCGGCAATGTCGTCAAGAATGGCAGTCTGGACCTCCGTGGTGCGGCCGCAGATTCCCACATTGACTATCTCCGTTTCTCCGCTGGCAACGTACACCGGCGCACCCAGGCCATCGATATAATTGGCGCGCACCCTGATAGTCTTGCCGATCTCATTTTCAGTTAGGGTGTAAGTTTGAGATTTCGCGCCTGCGATCGGCGAGAGATCTCCCAACCACTGGTAGCTGAACTCAAGCGCTAACGGCCCGTCCGGATCCCCTACGGCGGAAGCGTCTGCTTCCAGGGTCTCACCCACTTTTGCCCTGCCGCGGATGGTTACCCTACCCGTTGGAGGATGATTGACCACTGGGGTACCTGCCCATTCAGACGTATCCCAGAGCCTGATAGTTGTACCATGTCTCTCAGTGGATGCGAGGATTTTTCCATCCGGTGAGAATGCTGCGGAAGTGACTGCTCTCGTATGCCCTGAGAGAGTTCCGACGATCCTTCTACTTTTTGTCGTCATCTCAAACAGGTTGATTTCAGTATCTAAATAGCGATCATCTAGCGAATGCGTTGACGTGCTGGCAAGTATGGACCCATCCGGTGAGAACACTGCACCACTACCGCGTCCACCGCGTGGATCCGGCCAACCGTAGTGCCCGATCTTTTCTTGAGTCACCAGATTCCACAGTCCGAATGTGTTATCCCTTCTTTTTATAGCGAGTGTTGTTCCATCAGGCGAGAATGCTACCGAGGTGATAGTCCTGTGCCACGCCTCAATCCAAGTGGAAGTCCTATCGTCTTGGATGGTGGCGATATGGGTTCGCGTTGCTACGTCCCACAAGTTCACTTCACTCTTTAACACTGTAACAAGTATCGTCCCATCAGGCGAAAAGGCCACTCCCGACCCTTCGAAGGTGTCGATAATTTCTCTGGTCACAACATCCCATAGTTTGACAGGACGGTCGTCGGCCCTTTCGTCGCCACGCATCACTGAAGCGAGTTTTGTCCCATCGGGTGAGAACACTATCGAACGAAATCCCCGATAGTACGGCGCGGGTTCTGTTACAAAGGGGCCAATACTGGTTCGCGCTGCCACGTCCCATAAATCAATCCGTCGCCTCTCGCCATAACCGCCAGTCCCTAAAGCGAGTATGGTTCCATCAGGGGAGAATGCTACAGATTGTACGTATTTTTCTTCATAAAGGATGGTGCCAGTATCCGCTCTTGTCTCCACGTCCCAAAACTTGACTTCTCCATTATATGACGTTGATGAAGCAGCGAGGATTGTCCCATCGGGCGAAAATGCGAAAGACGAGATGCCATCTGAATGGGCCGTAATGGTCGTGATGTGGTACTCCCAGGTATCTGGTCGGAGAGTAAAAAATTCTATGTGTCTATTCCCATCCGTATCAACCGCCATCACAGAAAATTTATGGACAAGGGGATTGGAGAAACTGGTTTGCGAGGAACCAAAAGTAGACGATGGAACAATGCCATCGTAAGTGAATTCAATGACGCTATCGTCTTCGTTGGCAAGTCGGCGACATGCCTTTAATTCGGTACCACCGATATAGTGAATTTGCGTGCTTACTGATAGGATCACCTGGTGGAGGCCCTCTGAATCTTTTATTCTCAGTCGGATCGGCACGCTCTGTGACCCCACCGGATAGGTAGTCGCCGAGGTCAGTTCAATTGTTGGGGGTGTCCCGTCTTCAATTGAGATCGCGGAATTGAAGTAGGGATGAACGGATAGAAGCTCGGCAGCGCACGCAGACAGACTTGCAGATGACCGGGCCGCACGCCCGTACGACATGATACCCGTACCCTTCGAGACACCAGTGCGGAAGTCGTGACCCAAGTAGAAGGCATGTCCAAGTTCGTGCGCTGCTGCAAACCAGTCCCAGCCCCCGTAAATGAACGCTGTTATCCCCTCCTTTCTTGTACCAGGCAAGAATGTAGCACCATGACTAATCTCTGCTCCGTCATCCACAACGATTAAGAAGATGTTCCTACTAGTATCAAATGTCTCTCCAATTTTACCCCCATCCACACGATGAACAATCGGGGCGCTTTGGTCATCCGTTTCAATGGTAAAGGTTTTTCGACCGTGTCCATGTGCCTCCATCCGATCGGCGAAGAAGGTCTGAACTTCCCGAATTCCCGTTTTTATCTCTTCAACTACCTCGGCGCGATATGTACGGTCATCAGGTACGTAGTAAATGAGCCGCACCGTGCGGGGGTCGCCGACGTTCAGATCCTGTAGCCGCTTTGCCGCGGGAATGGATTGATCCTGCTCAAACTGCTCGCGATCAACAAGCTGGCAGGAAAAATGCACGCTATCAGGTGGCGAGGGCGAAGCAAAGGCGACCGCCAGGGGTGTCAAAAAAGAACTGAGAAACGCCAACAACACCAAGCAAAAAACAGGAGTTATCATGGGGCTATGCTCCTGTAATTTCGTTCTGTGTCCACCCAGGGTGGCTCCCACTGAGTATTTCAGCACACCTACCCATCAACGCAGCAAGGTGAGCTTCCGCGTCAAAACGCCCTCCCCCGTCACCAGCCTGTACAGATAGACGCCGCTGGCCAAGGGGCGACCCTCTGCGTTGCGGCCGTCCCAGTGAGTACGGTGGTAACCGGTCTCCTGGGGCCCCTCATGCGGAACCGCTACCCGTTGTCCCGTCAGCGCGAACACTTCGATTCGCGTTTGACCCGGCTCGAGCAGAGACCAGGAAATGACCGTTTCGCTGTTGAACGGGTTGGGGGAGTTTTGCTGCAACTGGGTTTCACTGGGCAAACCGAACAGTTCCTGGGCCAGGGCCACCATCTTTGCCCTCTCAGGCTGGTCGAAATCGTCGATGAACCGGAAGAAGTCGACGAAGTCGACCGTGCCATTGCCGTCCAGGTCGAAACGGGGATCCGTCCCTTCGAAGGCGTCGATGAACAGGAAGAAGTCGGCGAAATCGGTCCTTCCGTCGCCGTTGAAATCGGTGGGGGCTGGCGCTTGCGTTGACGGTTCCGGGGTTGCCGTATCTGGGGCCCCGGTGCCGCGGCTAGCCGGCATGTCGTAGGCATAGATCTTTCCATCGCTCCTGTCCGCCACCCACATGGTGGTTCCATCCGACCAGATATCCTCGGGCCAGTTGTTTCCAGCGTCTTTCAGGGTGTAAAAGTCCTTGGCGAGGTCGTGGGCCTTGGTGGACAGGTTGTAGGCGTGAAGCGACCCGCTTTGATCCGATACCCACAGGGTGATGCCGTCCGACCAGAGGCCAACGGGGAGGTTGTTTCCAGCGGTTTTCAGGGTATTGAAATCTTGTCCGGGGTCGCGGGCTTTGGAGGCCATGTCGTAGGCGTACAGCTTGCCTTCAATGGAGTCGGTCACCCACATTTTGGCTCCGTCCGACCAGATGCCGGCAGGGTAGACGTTTCCAGCGGCTCTCAGGGTATTGAAATCCTTGGCGGAGTCGTGGGCCTTGGTGGACAGGTTGTAGGCGTACAGCTTCTCGTCAAACCAGTCCGCCACCCACATGGTGGTTCCGTCCGACCAGATGCCCCTGGGGTAGTTGTTTCCAGTGGCTTTCAGGGTATTGAAATCCTTGCCGGGGTCGCGGGCTTTGGTGGACAGGTCGTAGGCGAAAAGCGACGCGCTGAGATCCGATACCCACAGGGTAATGCCGTCCGACCAGATACCAACGGGGAGGTTGTTTCCCGCGGTTTTCAGGGTATTGAAATCCTGGGCCAGGCTCCGGGGGCAACACGGGGCTACCTGCGTGATCTGCCACTGGCGCACCTTGCCGTCCCCGGCCCCGCTGACCAGTAGGCTTCCGTCGGGACTGAAGGACAGGCTGCGGACCGGGGACTCGTGCCCCAGGGTCGCCTCTCTTTCCCAGGTGAGGGGGTCCCACAAGTGCGCAGAGCCGTCGGCGCTGCCGCTGGCGAACAGGCTGTCCTTCGGACTGAAGGCCATGCTCAGGACAGGGGATTCGTGATCCAAAGTGGCTTTGTGATCCCCGGTGGAAGGATCCCAGAAACGCGCCGTGCCGTCGGCGCTGCCGCTGGCGAGCAGGCCGCCGTCGGAACCGAAGGCCAAGCTCAATACCGACCCCGTATGCCCGGTGAGGGTGGTGTCGAGCAGCCCGGTGTCCGGGTTCCAGAGGCGGATGGTGCCGTCAGCGCTGCCGCTGGCCAACGTGCCCCCATTGGAACTGAAGGCCACGCTCAGGACGCTGTCGGTATGCCCAGTGAGCGTCCGCTGGATCGCGCCCGTTTCCGCATTCCAGAGGCGTACGGTCCCGTCTGCGCTTCCACTGGCCAGCAGGGTGTGGTCAAGGAGACTGAAGGCCGTGCTCAGGATCGCACCCGTATGCCCGACCGTCCTGACGAGGTGCCCGGTGTCCGGGTTCCACAAGTGAAGGTTTCCGTCCAGGGTCGCGCTGGCCAGCAGGCAGCCATCTATGGGACACAGGGCCAGGCTCAGGACCGGAGACAGATGCTCCAGGGTAGCCCTGAGCAACCCGGTCCCGAGATCCCACAATGCAACGGTGAGGTCGAGACTTGCGCTGATCAGCGTGGCGCCGTCCGGGCTGAAGATCGCGGCGGTGACGGCCGCCGTATGCAAGGTGAGGGTGGTAACGAGGCTGACGGTGAGGTCGATGACTCCGACGGCGACCTCAACGACTCCGACGGCGACATCGACAAGGCCTACCGTGACGCTGACGATTCCTCCGACCACGTCACCAATGGTGCCTCCCCCGTGGCTGGTGCCGTGCAGGACGCATACGACCAGCATCGCCGCGAGGACCGGCACGATGAGTTTTCGATTGATGAATGTGTTTTTCATTCAGGAATGCTTTACCTCAGCAGGGTGAGCTTGCGGGTCAGTACCGTCTCGGCGCTCACCAGCCGGTAGAGGTATACGCCGCTGGCCAGGGAACGGCCCATGTCGTCGCGGCCGTCCCAGTGGATGCGGTGGAAGCCGGCCTGCTGCGGCCCCTGGCGCAGGACCGCCACCCGTTGCCCGTTCAGCGCGAACACCTCCAGTCGCGCTGGCCCCGGCTCCAGGAGGAACCAGGAAATGACGGTCTCGTTGTTGAACGGATTGGGTGCGTTCTGCTGCAATTCGGTTTCACTGGGCAGCCCGATCATGTCCCGGGCCATGGCCAGCAGCTTGGCCTGTCCGGACTGGCCGAAGGCGTCGACGAACTCGAAGAAGTCGGAGAAATCCACCGTGCCGTCGCCGTTGAGGTCGAAACGGGCGTCGGTGCCGCCGAAGGCGTCGACGAACTCGAAGAAGTCGGCGAAATCCACCGTGCCGTCGCCGTTGAAATCGCCCGTCCCGGTAGCGATGGCGGCTACGGTCACGGCCACGGCCGGGGAGCAGTTGTTCCCGGTATCGGTTTCGCCGCTGACGCTCGCGACGCAGGCGCCGTAGTAGTAGGTGCCGGCGCTTGACGGGGCGGTGAGGCTGATCGACTCGGCGCTGGTGCGGGAAGCGGACAGGCTGCTTACCGGGTCGGTGCCGACCTCCGTATCGCGGGTAGAGATCGTCCCGTCGGTGGAGCGGTAGTAGCGCAGGGTGGTCGAGCCGGACCGGGCGGCACCTTGGTTGCGGACGGTCGCCCTCAGGGTGAAGGAGGCTCCGGCGGCCGGGCTGCTGTTGGTGACCGTAGGGGCATCGACGACGAGATTCGGTGCGGGAGTGTCCTGCGGTTCGTTCCCGAAGGTGGCGACATCCATGTCGTAGGCGTAAATCTTGCCGTCACCGATGTCGGCGACCCACATGGTGGTGCCGTCCGACCAGAGGCCTGAGGGGCGGTCGTTTCCCGCGGCTTCCAGGGCATTGAAGTCCTTGCCCGGGTCGCGGGCCTTGGTAGTCATGTCGTAGGCGTAAATCTTGCCGTCATCGTAGTCCGCCACCCACATGGTGGTGCCATCCGACCAGAGGCCAGAGGGGAGGTTGTTTCCAGCGGCTTCCAAGGTTTCAAATTTTTTTGAGCGGTCTGGAGTCCTGGTGGACAGGTTGTAGGCGTAAATCTCGCCGTCGTGGGAATCCCCTTCCCCGTCCGCCACCCACAGGGTCGTCCCGTCCGACCAGAGGCCCCCGGAATCGGAGTTGAAGGTCTCGGTGGCGAAGTTCCTTTTGAAGTCCCGGGTCTTGGTGACCATGTGGTAGGCGTACACATACTCATAGTAGGAGTCCGCGACCCACATGGTGATGCCGTCCGACCAGAGGCCAGAGGACCATCTCCCGACCAGGGCATTGAAGTCCTTGCCTGGGTCCCGGGCCTTGGTGGACAGGTTGTAGGCGTAAATCGTGTCATCCCAGTCCGCCACCCACATGGTGGTGCCGTCCGACCAGAGGCCAGAGGGGACGTTGTTTCCGGCGGCTTTCAGGGTGTTGAAGTCCCGGGCGGGGTCGCGGCCAAAGACTACGGCTACCGCACGGGAGCAGTTGTTGAGGGTAACGTGTTCTTCGCCGACGCTCTCGACGCAGGCCCCGTAGTAGAAGCCGCCGAAACCTGACGGTGCGGTCAGGTCGATGAAATGGTCGCTGCTTGCCGCAACCGCAAGGCCGCTCACGGGTTGGGATCCCACTTCCGTATCGGATAGGGAGATGGTCTCGTCGGTCGAGCGGTAGAACCGCAGCGTGGTCCCCGGCGACTGGGCCGTGCCCTTGTTGAGGACGGTGGTGCTGAGGGTGAAGGAAGCCCCGGCGGGAGGGCTGCTGTTGCTGACCGCAGCGGGCCGGACAGTCAAGTCGGGGTTGGCCGGCTTGGGCGGCGAGGACGGCAGCAGGTAGGCGTACAGCTTGGCATCCAGGTAGTCCACCACCCACAGAGTGGTTCCGTCCGACCCGATGAAACTCGGGGCGTCGTTTCCTGCGGCCCTCAGGGAATTGAAATCCTTGGCGGGGTCGCGCGCCTTGATGGTCCACTTGGTGGTCATGTCATAGGCGTACAGCGCCACCTCTGGGGTGTCATCGTACGGGTCATGGTACGTTATCCACATGGTGATGCCGTCCGACCAGATTCCCGTGACCCACCAATGGTCGTGATCGTAACTGGTTTCGATGTCCTTGGCGGGGACTCGGGCCTTGGTGGTCAGGTCATAGGCGTACAGCTTGGCAATACCCCAGCCGTCGGCCACCCACATGGTGGCGCCGTCCGACCAGAGGCCCCTGGGGACCTCGTTGTCATCGTCCAGGGTATTGAAGTCTTCTGAGGGGTCGCGGGCCCTGGTGGTCATGTCGTAGGCGAAAATCTTTTTCTGCCGGTCAGCGGCCTCCACCACCCACATGGTGATACCGTCGGACCAGATTCCCCCGGGGGCTCTGTTTTCAGCGTCCAAGGTGAAGTCCCGGGCGGGGTCGCGGGCCCTGGTGGACAGGTCATAGGCGAACAGCTTGTCTTCAAAGAAGTCCGCCACCCACAGGGTCTTCCCGTCCGACCAGATAGCCCCGGGGGCTTTGTTTTCAGCGTCCAAGGTGAGGTCCCTGGCGGGGTCGTGGCTGAAGGGGCCGATGCCGGCGGTGACCGGTACTTCTACGGTGAGGGCGGGGCCGTTGTAGTCCGCGATAGCCTGTGCATGCACCGTGAAGGTCAGGGTGCCGTCGGTGGCCATTGGGGCGACGAAATCGTCGAGGTAGGTGAGCTCGACCGTCAGCTCGGTGTCGCTGGCGCGCTTTATTCCAAATTCATTGTCGACCGTTACGCCGGTGATGCCCGACACCGCCACGAAATTCCTGAGGTCGGTCCGCTCGTAGAAGCGGCCCCTCAGGGTCAGCGTCACCACGCTGCCGTTCAGCGTGGATTCCCACAGCCCGTACGGGGTGGATGCGGTCAGGGATACTGCTGATGCCGCGGTGACGGGCAGTTCTGCGGTGAGGGCGGGGCCGTTGTAGTTCGCCAGGGCCTGCGCCCCTACCGTGAAGGTCAGAGTGCCGTCGCTGCCCATATGGCCGCTGAAATCCAGGACAAGGGTCACCGCCGTGTTCCCCAACCGAACTATGCGGTCGACCGTCACGCCTGGGATTCCGGACACCCTCACCGCGTTCCGGATGTCGGAGGTACTCCGAGCGTACGAACCGTTGGACAGCAGCAGCGCCACCTGCCCGCCATCCAGTATCGTCTCGGTCAGCGGCGACGACGTGGATGCAACCAGCGTAGGTACTTGACCGTAGCCGGTATTCGGGGTGGCCAAAACGGAAAAGACCAGGATCAGCGCAAGGCATTTTTCACGGGGTTGTGTCTTCATGAGTCAGGAAGTCCTACTCAAATTCCCCTAGGGTGACGCGCCCGTTCTCGACTCTGCATCCCCCGGTGGCGATACAGGTATACGTGGTTCCATCCTGCAATTCGATCCGGCCGCCATTGTTGGACGATGGTCGTGTTTCCGCCGGAGCTGGAAGACGTGACACCGCCGGAACGACGCACTGGAACAAAGGAACCGGTGGGGACATTCTGGAGCGCATCACCCACTCCATCAGGTGCCGCTGCTACCAGCGATCTCAGCTCCCAGGACAATGCCGGATGGGTCGACCAGTCCGTCGGAGCTGGTGAGAAGGTCTTCGACCCCGGAGCCGTCGAGGTTCGCACGCTGCACCTTGTTGGTCTCCGCGTCGGTCCAGTACATCTTGCCGCCGGACACGTCGAGTGCCAGGCCGTTGGGACTGGTCAAGCCGCTGGTGACCAAATCTTCGACATTGGAGCCGCTCAGGTCCGCCCGCTGGATCTTGTCCGATCCCCGGTCGGTCCAGTACACCTTGCCGCCGGCTACGTCGAGTGCCAGCCCGGTGGGACTGCTCAACCCGCTGGTGACGAGGTCTTCGACGTTGGAGCCGCTCAGGTCGGCCCGCTGGATTTTCGTCGCCCCCGGGTTGGTCCAGTACATCTTGCCGCCGGCCACGTCGAGAGCCAGGGCTCCGGGGAAAGTCAAGCCGCTGGTGACCAGGTCTTCGGCCCCGGAGCCGTCGAGGTTTGCCCGCTGGATCTTGCCCGTCTGCCGGTTGGTCCAGTACATCTTGCCGCCGGCAACCTCCAGCGCCAGGCCGTATGGAATCCCCAGGCCGGTGACGAGGTCTTCGACCCCGGAACCGTCGAGGTTTGCCCGCTGGATCTTGTTGGTGCCGGCATCCGCCCAGTAGATCTTGCCGCCGGCCGGATCCAGAGACAGCCCGTCAGGGCCGTTGAGTCCGGCGCCGGAAACCAGGTCTTCGACATTGGAGCCGTCGAGGTCGGCGCGCTGGATCTTGTCCGTGCCCCAGTCCGACCAGTACAGCTTTGATATCCCGGCGGGTTGAGGGTCCGGCTGAGTGACGGTCGCTGAAACGGTTACGGTCACCGCTGAGGAGCAGTTGTTTCCGGAATTGGTTTCGCCGCTGACGCTCCCGACACAGGCGCCATAGTAGTAGGTGCCGGCGCTCGAGGGGGCGGTCAGGTCGGTTGAATGGGTGCTTGTTCGGGAGGCCGCAAGGCCGCCCACTGTGTGGGCTGATCCCACTTCCGTGTCGCTGGCAGAGATCGTCCCGTCGCTCGAGCGGTAGAAACGCACGGTTGTCGACGCGGACTGGCCGGTTCCCTGGTTGCGAACGGTGGCGCTCAACCTGAAGGAAGTCCCGGCGGTGGGGCTGCTGTTGCTGACCGCAGGGGCATCGACGACCAGGTCCGGGGCCGGGGCGGAACCCACGGTTACGGTAACCGCTGAGGAGCAGTTGTTTCCGGTATCGGTTTCGTCGCGGACGCTCTCGACGCAAGCTCCGTAGTAGTAGGTGCCGGCGCTGGAGGGAGCGGGGAGGCTGATCGACTCGGCACTGGTTCGGGAAGCGGACAGGGTGGTCACCGGGTCGGTGCCGACTTCGGTGTCGCTGGTGGAGACTGTCGCGTCGGTGGAGCGGTAGTAGCGCAGGGTGGTCGAGCTCGACCTCCCGTTCCCCTGGTTGCGGACCGTGGCCCTCAGGGTGAAGGAGGCTCCTGCGGTCGGGCTGCTGTTGCTGACCGTTGGGGCCTCGACAATCAGGTCGGGGGCAGGTGCCGCGCCAACGGTAACGGTAACGGCCGAGGAGCAGTTGTTTCCGGTATCGCTCTCATCGCTGACGCTCTCGACGCAGGCTCCGTAGTAGTAGGTGTCGGCATTCGATGGGGCGGAAAGGAAGATCGACTCGGAGCTGGTGCGAGAGGCGGACAGGGTGCTGACCGGGTCGGTGCCGACTTCGGTGTCGCTGGTGGAAATCGCCGCGTCGGTCGAGCGGTAGTAGCGCAGGGTGGTCGAGCCCGACCGGCCGGTCCCCTGGTTGCGTACCGTGGCCCTCAGGGTGAATGAAGCGCCTGCGGTCGGGCTGGAGTTGCTGACCGCAGGGGCATCGACGACCAAGTCGGGGGACGGGGCGGTGCCACCACCGCCATTATTACCACCGCCTCCACCAAGCTCAATTTGACCGGTTGAAGCATTGTAGACAGCCTCACTGACATTGGTGGGACTGCTTTCGTCGAAAAACCGGATATGTGTTATTCGAAGCCCATTCCAGGAAGACGACCACTGACTACTGGCCTTACGGCAAACCGTGTCGGACCCATAATTCGACAGGCGTCCCAATGACTGGGTCTTGACGTAGGCTATTCTCTGTCCGTCGGCTTCTGCATTTGCAAAGGCGCATCCCTTCAGGCTTCCAAGCACCATATATGCCACGGTACCGGTGTTGGAATCAGTGGTGAATTTTGTAGGAACTCCCCAAACCCGACCCCCATCGTCCAGAGTTATTCGGGTGTAACCGGATGGGTTGGATGATTCAAACGCCGTCCGGGTCTGTGTTGCGCCGCCTATGGTAACGCTCACGGTCGCGGAGCAGTTGTTTCCGGTATTGGTTTCTCCGGTGACGCTCTGGACGCAGGCGCCGTAGTAGTAGGTGCCGGTGCTGGAGGGAGCCCGCAGGCTGATCGATTCGGAACTGGTGCGGGAGGCGGACAGGCTGCCGACCGGGTCGGTGCCGACCTCGGTGTCGCTGGTGGAGACCGTCGCGTCGGTGGAGCGGTAGTAGCGCAGGGTGGTCGAGCTGGACCGATCGTTTCCCTGGTTGCGGACTCTGGCCCTCAGGGTGAAGGAAGCGCCGGCGGCCGGGCTGCTGGTGCTCACCGTAGGGGCCTCGACGACCAGGTCGGGGGCATTGCCGCCGCCCCCTCCACCTGTTCCTTGGGACGGGCCGGAACCGGACTGGCTGTCGACCCCCAGGGCTACCCCCGAAGGATCGATCAGTCCGTCGGCGCTGGTGAGGAGATCTTCCACGCCGGAGCCGTCGAGGTTGGCCCGCTGGACCTTGCTCGTACGCTCGTCCGCCCAGTACATCTTGCCCCCGGCCACGTCGAGTGCCAGGCCATTGGGACTGCTCAAGCCGCTGGTGACGAGGTCCTCGACATGGGTGCCGCTCAGGTTGGCCCGCTGAACCTTGTCCGTGCCCCGGTCGGTCCAGTACATCTTGCCCCCGGCTGCGTCCAGGGCCAGCCCGGTGGGACTGCTCAGCCCGCTGGTGATCAGATCCTCGACATGGGTGCCGTTCAGGTTGGCCCGCTGAATCTTCCGAGCGCCTGAATTCGTCCAGTACATCTTTCCGCCGCCTACGTCGAGGGCCAGCGCGCCGGGGAAAGTCAAACCACTGGTGACCAGGTCTTCGACCCCGGAGCCGTCGAGGTTGGCCCGCTGGATCTTGCCCGTCTGCCGATTCGTCCAGTACATCTTGTCGCTGGTCACATCGAGCGACAGTCCGTATGGAATTCCCAGGCCCGTGACGAGGTCTTCGACCCCGGAGCCGTCGAGGTTGGCCCGCTGGATCTTGTTCGTGCCCGCGTCGGTCCAGTAGATCTTGCCTCCCGCCTCGTCCAGGGCCAGACCGTCGGGACCATTCAGTCCGGCGCCTGTTACCAGGTCTTCGACATTGGAGCCGTCGAGGTCGGCTCGCTGAATCTTGTCGGTGCCCCAGTCGCTCCAGTACAGCTTGGAAGCTGCCGCCCCTGTCGGCGGGGGCTGTTGCGGCTGCTGTGCAGCGGCCGCTCCGATTCCCGCAGGCAACCCCGGATCGGAGGAATCGACTGTGTAGGTGGCGATGTGGTAGGCGTCGGTGAGATCCGTGCGGCCGTCCCGGTTGACGTCGCCGAGGGTTATATCCCCGTTGTTCGGCATGACGAGGCTGGGATTGGCGCTGTACACGGCAACCAGCAGGGCGTCGAAAATGTCGACCCGGCTGTTGTTGTCGACGTCCCCCAGGATTCCGCTGGAGGCCACCTTCCCATGCCGGAGCCCGCCCAGGGCTTCGACGACAACCTCCACGGGCGCCATTCCAGGCTCTACCCGGAAGGCGGGGTCGAGGTAGGGGACAAGCCCCTCTCCCGAGACCGTCAACCCGGCCACCGGGGGCGTTTCCACCGCCTCCCCGGCTGCGGTGGATGGACCGCTTCCCCGGGCCGAAGGAATCCCGGCCTGCCCGTCGATCAACACCATGCGCCGGGTCAGGTGCACCCCGTCCCCTTTCAGCCGGTAGAAGTAGACTCCGGCGGCCACCGCCCGCCCCGACGCATCGGTGGCGTTCCAGCGGGCGGTGTGAAAACCGGACGGACGTTCCCCGTCGACCAGGGTCGTCACCCGCTGTCCGAGGATGTTGAAGATCTCCAGCCGCACCCGGGTCGGGGCCGGCAGCTGGTAGGGGATGACGGTGGAGGGATTGAACGGATTGGGGTAGTTGTGGCCCAGCTCGAACCGCTCCGGCAGGACCGGCACCCCTCCCCGCAATCCCCCGAATGGCAGGGCGAAGTACCCCGCCTCGTCCGTCGTCGCCGCCGCCGGCGCCAGGCGCAGGTCGGCCAGATCGAACAGCAGCACCTGAGCCCCGGCGGCGGGGTCTCCCGAAACCAGCCTCACCCGGCCCTCGACCAAGGACTCGGCTTCCGCCTGCAGGCTCGACAACAACCATACGAGACAGCCGATCGCAACCTTCATGAGGTCAGTTCCCCGTGCATGTGCCCTTTCGGGATATCTGCTGCGTAAATGGCAGAAGAGTTTTCAGTCCTGCCTTGCGGTTTCGAAAGGCAGGAGCGGGTTATTCGACAGTCACGGATCCATGGCGCATCGCCGCTTGTTTCCAGGGTGGCGGGCACGCCCACCGACGCCGATTTCGATCATTCCTCGTTGTCTGCATACAGTTCCCTCGCCGCCTTCATCTCCTCCCCGATCTCCCGGCGCAATTCCTCCGGGGACAGCAGCTCGCACTCCGGTCCCCATGCCCTGATCCAGGACTTGATTTCCAGGACGTGATTGACCAGGAACGTCAGCGTACAGCGTCCATCCCCGTCTTCCTCGTGGGCCACGACCCCGGGCCAGTCCGATTCATTCACCCGATAGACCGCGTTTCTGGAAAAGCGCAGCTTCACTTCCACTACCTCGTCGCCGCCCCTGATTCCCCAGGAGTGCTTGAGGTAGTCGCAGGGGTCGAAATCAGGCAGAGGCTCGAAGCGGGTATCGAGCACCTCTACATCTTCCAGCCGTTCGACCTTGAATGAGCGGATGGCCTGGCGGAAGTGATCGAACCCGAACACGTAACAGGAATAGCCCACGAAGGAGGGCTCGATGAAGAAGGGATCGAACAGGCGCTCGGAGCGCTCCCCGGTGATGGGATCGCGATAGACCAGCTGTACCTGCCTCCTGCCCGCCCATGCCCGGGTAAGGCCTTCCAGAACTTTCAGGTAGTCCGGGGCAAGCCGCCTCTGGGAAACAGCCACCGCCGCCTGCTCGACGTGCTCCCCGATGGCGTCGGGCAGGGTTGCGGCGAGCTTGAGCAGGGACGCGACCACATGGGGATTGTGCTTGTCGCTGCAGGCCGACAGCATCCGCGCCGCCAGGTAGAGCGAGAGGGCCTCGTCGAGGTTCAGCTGGATGCGAAGGTCGATGTGCCCGCCTTCCACCAGCCTCCAGACGCGGCCCTCCCGGTATACCGGGAGCCGTCCCCGCTCCGACAGCTCCTTCACATAGCGCCGGGCCGTCCGTTGGCTCACCCCCAACAGCCTGGCGATTTCCCCGGTTCCCACCCCTTCGGGCTTCCGGGGGAACAGTACCTTGATCTGTTCGAGCCGATCCGCTTTGTGGATCGCATCTGACATGAGCATGGTTTCCCCTCCCCCGATAAGGATGAGTTCCAAAGGGGACAGGGGGTGTCTGTTGTATTCACCAGGTCAAAAAAAATCCAAGGCGGACAATGGCCGTCCCTTTTCATTAGAACCGGCCGAGGAGGGTCTCCGGCGCATGGTTTGTGCTGGAGTAACCCGATTTCGTGGACACTTCATTTAGCCCTCAGGAAGGGTTCAAAAGTACTCAAATTAAAATGACTTCAGGATGATACTTTCCCCAATTTGTATGATAAACACATAACTTTTTGTGAAAGGGGACTCGTCGGGGCCAAGCCTACCGGCCCGACGGGTGATCTCTTTCCCCAGGGAGTCAGACCCTACCGGGAAAGAGGATGTGAAACGCAGTCGAAAGGAGTGGGGGGTGAAGGGACGAGATCCCCCCAACAGGGGCGGTTACTCCGGATGCTGTCCTTCGGGCATGAAGTAGCCGACGCGTCGCTCTACAAACAGGTAGGCGGGGTGGGCGCCGTCGTCGTTGAGCTTTCTTCGGAGTCTTCTTACCAAGGCGCGTACCACCCCCAGATCCGCGGAGTGGGCCGGGCCCCATACCCTTCTCAGCAGCTGGTTGTAGGTGACCACCCGTCCTGCGTTGACGGACAGCTCGAAGAGCAGGTCGTATTCGGAGGCGGTCAGATTCAGGGCCCGGCCGGCCAGGGTGACGCGGCACCATGGATCGGAGAAGGCCACCGGTCTTGATCGAGGAGGGAACCGGGGCCTCCTTCTCTGATCTCGATGAGGTGAGCAGGAAATCATTCCGTTTGGTCGACAAGTTGGCAAGGCAAGCTGGATCTCCTACCCGGATCGACCGGTGATGCTGACTGGAGCCCCGGGGCAGCAGGTCATCTTACCTTGCTGACCATTTGAGAAGATTCCGCCGCACTCCATCCACAGACTCGGTTCGGCCGGCTATGCGCAGCGGTCGTTGATTTCACCTTGCCGACTACTCGAAAAGCTTCGCCCTTTCCTCCGACCGGTGGTGCGTGAAGGGAACCGGAGGAATCTCCGTCGCCAGCAGATCCCGATAGCTCAGCCGTTTGCCCGGCATCCCTCGAACGAGAAATTACATCTGATCCAGGAGAGCCATCTTTCTGGAGATTCGAAAAACCCCGTAAGGGCGGCGGTAAACTTTAGTTTCTGCAGAGGGCAGAGGGCGGCAGGGACAAGGAGAGCGAAGAGAACGGCGGGGGGTGCAGGAAGGCCCGATTCAAGAGGGATGAGCATCCAGCCGATCCCCTTCGAGCTGGAGCCGGGGTCCGGTCTTTGTAGGTCGGTCCCCGGCAATCGGCGAACGGAGTCGCGCTACGATCCCGAGGCGTAAGAAGAAGACGCCGGTCTGCGGATAATCCAGAGGACGCGGAGGGGCAAAGGTTCTGAAGCGGCAATCCCCGGGGTATCCGAGAGATTCCAGGAACGGCTGCGTCGAGGCACGGCTACGGAACTACGAGGTCCTGCGGCGAGGGTACCTTGCAAGCTGAGGGAATTTCTGCAAGGATCGACCTGAGGCACTACTTCTGACGGCAAGGGCCTCGCCGACGAGATCCCTCCATCGTTTGGGGTTTCCGTAGCAGGACGTCGAAGAATTTGCCTCCGCTTTCTCCTCCAACATGGTTCCCGAAACCGGTGCTGGGGGAAGACAGGGCAAGTGGCCATCGGAGGATTCTCGGAGGGCAGGAGATCGGGTTTTGAGGTATGAGGAGAAGGTCGGGGAGCAGAACTGAACGAACTCGGGGAAGCGGCTCAACGAAGAGGCTGGAAAGACCGAGCTATGGGCGTGACGAAATCAGAGCCGCAGGGGCAGTAACCTGCAGCAGATACTCAGACGGTGTTGCACGCGGTAGGAAATCTTCAAAGACGAGAAGAGCCGAGGCCGTCGGCGTCACCAGGAAACAGGGCCTGCTGGTGACCGATGCAGATCTCACGGCAGCCGATTTTTCCCATGTGGGAAATTTGCCGGAAGGGGTCGAACCCGGCGTGGAGACAACTCGGGACCCCTCATCCGTGCGTTTATCTGGACGGTTCAGGACCTGCGGTCTGCGCGAGGGAATCCCGCAAGCTGGCGGAATTTTCTGCAAGGGATCGACCTGATGGCTCTGTTTCTCGTCGGTAAGGGCTTCGCCGAGGAGGAGATCGGCATCGCCTTGGGTTTCGTGCAGGCCCTCGAGCGATCTGCCTCGGTTTCCTCCGTGGCATGGTCTTTCGAGATCCGCCTGAAAGAAGACAGGCAGGCTCCATCTGAAGGATTCCTGGTTTTGCCTGGGGAATCGGGCAATCAGTCGCAGCCGGGCGCGCGCTTACAGGCGCATATCCGCTTTCAGGTTGCCCCAGGTGGTTGAGGCGACGGCTGTGGACGAATCGATGCGCATCAGCTCTACGGTTTCGGCCTCGCCATCTACCGGGGTGGTGGTGATCGACAGGATGTCGCCGTCGATGCGGTAGGTGCCGAGGTTCCCGGTGAAATCGCCGAGAAACTCCTCCTCTGGGTTGAACCCCGCCAGGAACTCTTCGACCGCCGCCTGCTCGAAGGCCGGGTACTCCTCATCGGAGACTCCCCCGAGGTCCGCGGCGATACGGGCGAAGGCGCGGGCGAACTCGGTCATGACCTCGACGAAGTCACGACCGTCGACGTACATGCTCAGTTTGGTCAGGTCGGCAAAAAGGCTGTCCCCCTCGACCCGGTAGGTGCCGGTGCCCTGAGCGGTGAACTCCTCTATGGGGGGAGCCGCGTCTCCGGCTTCGGCCAGGAAATCATCCGATGCCGTAATGACCTGATCGAGCTGGAAACCGCCGCCCTCCTCGAAGGTCAGGCGAATGGTGATGTCGCCGACTTCCGGCTCGGTGAAGTTCGTTTCCCAACTGCCGGTAAGAGCGCCGTCCTGAGCAGTAAGCGGCAGGGCGAAAAGGAAAAAAAGCAAAAGAGAGGAGAGAATCCGGCGCATGATGCACCTCCTTTTTTTGATGAAGGGATTCGGACTACCCACAAGTAAACCCCCCTCGGTGTACGTCGAGGCCACTAACAGCAACGCCCCGCTGAGGCAGGCGGTTCCCGGAGAAAAGGGCGTCGCGTGTTCGGGGCCGCGGCGCTGGGGCCAGCTTCGTACTGACAGAACAGGCGGTCAGGAGGTTGCCCCCCTGATCGAGGGAGGTGATCCTCTGGGTCTGCAAGCCAGTTGCTGCTGGGGTCAATCAGATGGAGTATGTCTGGGAGATTCAGGAACTGCCCTGGTCGAAGTGCGGCTACGGAACTACGAGGGGGGAGGGCAGCCCGGGGGGGCGTTCTGCTGCAGACTACGGTTCGTCCTGCAGTCCGAGCCGTTCCCGGGCCAGGGCCAGCAGAATGCCCCTTGCCGGATCCGCGAATTGGTCGGCGAAGAGAAGCCGGAGAAGTCGACTGGTGCCCCTGCCGTCGAGGTCGATGCGGGGGTCGCTGCCGCAAGGCGTCGGCCAGCAGGAAAAGTCGGAGAAGCCAGTCTCGCCGTCGCCGTCGAGGTCGGGGGTCGCCTTGGCGGTTGCGGTGAAGGTCACGGGACCGAAGCCGGCCACGGTCGCCACCACGGTGACGGTCTCCGGTTCGCGCCCCAGGGTCAGGGTCCCGTCGCCGGAGGTGATTTCGAAGTGACGGTGGCCCCGGATACATGGCCCCGTTCTGGTCCGGCACCAAGACGACAAACGGCTGGCCCAACGCGGAACCGGCCGGCCCCTGCTGCTCGTCCCCCGGAGATGATCTCCAGGGCGAGTGGGCGGAGCTCAGTCAACTCGGCCACGTCCCACAACAGAATCGTACCATCCCCTGATCCGAAAGCAAGGGTGGCGCCATCGGGCGAAAGCGATACCGAAAGGATCCCAGACATTTGGCCTTCAAGGGTGGCGATAGGAGCACTGGAAATTTGGCCAAATAAAAGGGGGGTTGGGCGGGGTGAGAAAATAGAGCTATCTCAGCAGGGTGAGCTTGCGCGTCTGAACGTTCTCGTTTGTAACCAGCCGGTAGAGATAGACCCCGCTGGCAAGGGGGCGACCCCGGTCGTCGCGGCCATTCCAGTGCACGCGGTGGACGCCGGCCTTCTTCGGGCCCTGATGCAAGACCGCCACCCGCTGCCCGGTCAGGGCAAACACCTCCACCCGTGCCGTTCCCGGCCGCAGCAGAAACCAGGAAATCACGGTCTGGCTGTTGAACGGATTGGGGGCGTTCTGCTGCAGCTGGGGGCCGTCGGGCAGTCCGATCATCTCCCGAGCCATGGCCAGCAGCTTGCCGCGGGCAGGATCGGAGAAGTGGTCGGCCAGCAGGAAGAAGTCGGCGAAGTCGACGCTGCCGCTGCCGTCGAGGTCGAAGCGGGGGTCGCTGCTGCCGAAGGCGTCTGCGAAGAGGAAGAAGTCGCTGAAGTCGGTCTCGCCGTCTCCGTCGAAGTCGGTGGAAACCTTTGCGGTGGCGGTGAAGGTCACTGGGGCGAGGCCCTCCACGGATGCGGTTACGGTGTTGGCTCCGGGCACTCTCAGGGTGAGAGTGGCGGCAGCGCGGCCGTCAGCATCGGTGGTGGCCGTTGTTGCAGATAGCGTCCCGCCGCCAGCGGTGACCGCGAAGGTGACCTCGGCTCCTACAAGCGGATCGTTGTTCTGGTCTCGAACCTCGACGACAAACGGGTCGGCCAGGGCGGAACCGGCCGCTCCCTGCTTCTCGTCGCCCGAGACTTTGGCAAGGGTGGTGGGAATGGCCAGTCCGGTTGCGCTGAAAACCACCGGCTTCAACTCGGCAACCCTTGCGACCACGGTATTCCTTCCGGGATCGCGCCCCAGGGTCAGGGTAGTGGAAGCCCGGCCGTCGATGTCGGTGGTAGCGGTGGTTTCAGACAGGGTACCGCCTCCGGCGTCAATTGAAAAGGTGACCGTCTCATCAGGCAAAGGATTGTCGTACAGGTCCCAAACTTCCACAACCAAGGGATTGGCCAACGTAGTCCCCGACGATCCTTCTTGTTCATCCCCGGATATCTTGACCAACAAAAGCAGCGTGACCTCGACGTCAATTTCCATATCTGGATACCGACGCAGTGGTCCGCGAAGCGGAGAAGTATCGGAAACCGGATTTCCCGCCAGGCCCAATTCCTCTAGATAGCCCAATCCAGAGAGTGAGGTTAAATCTTCAATCTGGTTTCCCATTAGAAAGAGTTCGCCCAATAAGGGAAGGCGTGCAAGGGAAGTGATATCGCGAATTCGATTATACTGCAGACCCAAGATGCGTATTTTCGTCAATCCGTCCAGGGGGGAAAGATCCTCAACCTGATTGCCACCCACCTGCAAATTGGTCAAATAGGTCAATTTCGAGAGAGGAGCGATATCGTTAATCTGATTGTCCCAGGCCCATAACTCACTCAATTCAGTCAAGTCGGAAAGGGGAATCAAATCGGTGATTTGATTCCTGATTACCAGAATGGATCTTAGGCGTACTAACTCATTTAAGGGGCTGAGGTCGCTAATCTGATTCTCATTCAGATCCAGATACTTCAGATTCGTTGCGTGTTCAAGTCCGGTGAGATCCTTTATACGGTAATTGGATGCGGCTAGAGTAGTAAGATCCAGGATATCAAGCTGGGTTATAGATCCGGAGGGCAAGTTCAGGTTTTCCCGAATAGCAGATTCTAATTCCGGATCAGGTATCGTCACTGTTTCCGAGGTAGCCCGCAGAGAGGCAACGTCGATCTCGAATTGTGTCCGGATGAAATTACCAAATGTATCCATCACATACAGCGCTACATTCTGGCTTCTCGCGGCCAATTCAGTTGTGACAAATTCTATCTCGGCATCCCTTTCTCCGTCCAAGGATGTGTGATCAAGTACCTTGTCTGCCTGCTCCTTTCCTGGATCTATCGAATTCGTAATCAGTCGTGCCGTGTGGAGCCCATCCGGATCTCTTACCGAAAAGTTAAGACGGATAGAATTAGGCGGAGATTCAAGCGACGGGGAAAGCATCTGAACCGTTAAGAGGTGATCAATGGAGGTTTGTTCGGTATTGAAATAGCGGTGGGCATCCAGCCATTCTGCGGCACTCTTTGACAGTTGATCCTTTAATATGAAATCTCCATAAGACATCATGTAACGATCACTGCGGTAGTCGTGAGGTAATCCGAAAGCATGCCCAAGTTCGTGCACAATGGCAACCCAAGCGTCGATGTAAACGAGTGGGGGCGCTGTACCGAAATTGGTTGCGGTCACGCTGGCTCTTCCGCTATGCGAGTCTCCCCCGCCCGCACCCCCTATTTGCGAAAATCCCTCATCGTCGTCAATGTCTATCCAGATTAGATCGACATTATTCGGGGTATATGGGATTTCTTCATCCACTTTGGAAAGTGTACCTCGCCCATAGTGCGAATTGTCAAACTTTCCTATGACATGATGCACTGCGGTATGTCCGGAATCGTCGGTTTCCAGCTCAAATGTCTTTCTTCCGAAACCATGCCTCTCCATCTCATCAGCGTAAAACCGCTGTGCGCTTTTCACCAGGGAATCTATCTGTGCATATATTCCATCCTGCGGAGTGCGATCATTTGGAAGGAAATAGATTACCCGGACGTTGTATTCTGTAGAAGAGACGAGCTTAGCAGGAGAATGGATAGGGTTGTAATCGAATGTAGAAGCCTGGACAGTCAATGACCAGAAAATAACCCCGATCCTTGCTGAAAATTTCATTGTAACAATTTTCAGTTTCAGGGTTCCTCTTCTGTCCGCCCCGCTTTGGGACAGACCGCAGGAAGCGTGTCCCCTTCCTGCCGGCGTGACTCCGCCTCTATTCTTCTTCATCTTTCCTTTCTTGATTAGGCAAGGGCGACCAGCCCCGACAGAAGTGGCCCCCGGAATTCACAGTTACGTTAGGTGGATTCCAAACCCCTTTACGGAAGGAATGGAGACATGGGAAAACGACGTAGCTTCTCCGCCCAATTCAAGGCCAAAGTCGCCTTGGAAGCCCTGGTCGGCGAGCGGCTTCGCGCCGAGCATGTGGAGCGCAGTTTCGCTCATACCTACGAAACGGGAGGCATGCGCCGCACCCACCTGCGCGGCCACACCAACATCTACAAGCGTCTGTGTATTCATGGCGGCGCCTTCAATCTCGGGCTGGTGATGCGCAAGCTCACCGGAAAGGGAACGCCGAGAGGGTTGTATGGATTGGCATCGGTTTTCTCGACTTTTGCCGATTCGGGGTCTGGAAACTGGGCGATGTAATTGCGGCGGCATAGCCGGAAGCCCCTGGGATATCGGGCACATTGAACGGGCCGCCGTCCCCGGCTAACGCGTCAGTAAAAGCGGCCAGGGCCGCAGCACGGTCGGTGAGGTCGGCTGGGGTGATTCCCAATGCCTGAATGATCGCTCCATAAATCACGGGGTTGAGTAGCCGGCCCGACAAGGACATGTTCTTTGCGTGAGCGGACAGCCTGCCGTCGGGCGTCAGTTGAATGAGGTAGGTGGAACCGGAACGGTACGGCCCCCCCTCCTGCCTGTAGAGACATCCAAGATGCAACATCCTGTGCAAACTCGCCGATACCTGGCTGAGCTCCGGAATGATTTTTCAGGGCCAGCACGAAGTCCATCAGGCTGGCGCTGCCGTCTTCCACCTGTTGCGCCGTCACTGTCGGATTCGCAGGAGGCGTCACGCCGGGAGGAAGTGGACACGCTTCCTGCGTCTGCCCCGAAACGGGGCGGGCAATGGAAAAGAGGCCGGACAGCACGAGCAGACCGACAACAGGAATTTGGTATGCCCGAGTGAACAGAGTTCGAGCTTTCATCAGGACGGTTCTCCTTGTAACGTGCTCCAAGCTTCTTCAGGGGGCATTGAGGTCCTCTCTGTCAGACTGCGGTCAACAGCTGCGGTGCTGTTCCGTGTCGACTCTGTTGATGTGTTGGGCGATGATTCCAATGGCATTCCTCGACTCTATGATTCCGGCATGGCAACTTAACCTTTCGAGTCCTCCCGTATGTGGCTCGCGGCCCAACCATCCGGGAGCAAGTGGTGCCTACATTCGCTTCTTGACTGTTCCCCAGGTGGTTGGTTGTACGGAGGTCGGGACACTCAACCGGGAAAAAGTCATTACTTCGATCTCTGGACATCCCAGTGCGAGACATACGGCTACTCCCACTCCCAACCTCAGGGTATCTCCATCCAATTGATACAGAAAGAGAGCGGGTTCAGGGGGTGGAGCGTCCCCGCGAAACTCGGCAATCAGCTCCGCAATGGCTTCGTCATCCGGAACTTCGAGCCCGGCGTCCTCGAATTGCTTGCGTATGAATGCTTCCACCGTCCCTCCATCGATGAGAATGTCCCAATCTCCCTCGGGAATGAGACTCAGGGAATCCCCGGAAGCACTCCAGGTGCCTCGCATGGTGCTTTCCATCGTGAACGCCAGGAGACCTTCTTCCACCTCGGTTATGACCGTGAACGAGAATTCACCGTCTCCGAGAGTGATGCGGAATTCCGCTTCATTCTCTCGATGCCCGCCCCATTCACCCTGGAGCTGTGCTCCCAACGACATGGGCAACAACATCAAAAGGACTGCTGATCGCATAAGGGTTCTCCGTGAAATTTGGATGTATCGGACTGGCTATCTTGGGGGTTCCGAATTCATCGGTCCTTCCTTCTATCTACGGGTATGGCCGACCCGATCAACATACTGAGTAAGCCACCTGGAAACAGCCCCGACCAGAGCGCCTTGCGATTACAGCTCCCGCCGCCTCTGTGCAAATCTACCCGCTCAGTCGTCGCTTATGGTGTGGCTGATGCGTCCCTGCTCATCGCCTACGTAGATCGTCCCAAGGGTTCCCAAAGCCAAGTCAAGGCTGGCGACGGGCTTGGCGGTTGGCGTGAGGGAGCGGTAAGTGTCTACTGAAGCGGGGAGCCTGTACGGATCCGCCCGACCGACATCGACGACGTAGCCGAGATCGGCGATGGACTGGATGGTGATCGCACTGAGTGCGGAGCCCCTCTGCAGAAAAGGTTCCATCATCTCGCTCCCAAAATGCCGAAAGAGGCCCTGAAACACATGCGGTCGCCAATGAGCGGCTGCCCCACAACCCCCCAACCCCCCCCCACCCCCCAGGGGGACCTTGTTCCCGCTGTAGCTCTCGCCGCCCGCGGCGTTGAAGGCTTCGATGGCTCGTTCACCGCTGAAGTATGTATCTCCCTCCAAGTCATGGAGCAAATCCAATTCCATCCAGAGGAACGGCCCGAATCCAAGAACGTGCGTGATCTCGTGGAGCATCAGGTCCCGCAGAAGGCGCTCCTCCATCCACAGCGGGTCCCATTGCTGCGTGTGGGCAAGGAAGGTCTCTCCAATCCAAACTTGGCCCAGGGCCGGCAGCCCGGTCGGGTTGCCTGATCGCACATAGTCCGGTCGCCCTAACCCCCCAATAAACTCACGATCGTCCTTGTAGACCATGATCCGCAGGTCGTCCACCGTATCGTCCACGACAATAGTCGGAGCAGGGGAAAAATCGACCGTATGCGGATTGGCCGAGAAGTCCACATCCGGCAGGCCCTCTAAAATGATGGTCTCCCAGTGCCGGGCCGCTTGCCGCATCACATCCTTGCGCGCGTCGGTAAAGTCGCCATCGAAGACCAGTTCGATATTGAAGGGGTCCTCCCCGGAAGGGACGACCCGAACATAGGCCCCGGAAGAGCAGTTGTTGTCCGTATTGGCCTCATTGGGAACGGCATCGGCGCAGGCGCCGTAGTAGTACGTGCCGGGACGGGAAGGCGCACTGACACGGATTGCCTGTCGGCTCCTGCCGGAGGGGGCAAGTCGACTTCCAGGTCCGCTGGCGAGGCCGTCGAATCCCATGAGGCTGCTGACGGTGCCGGTGCCGATTGGCGTGTCGTTGGCGTCGATGGTCGCGTCGTCCGAGCGGTAGTAGCGCAGCATGGTTGAGGCGGCTGCCTCGGGGCCCTGGTTTCTCACGGTCGCCGTCAGCATGAACGACTGCCCCGCCAGCGGGACGCTCGTGCTGACCCAGGCCAAACCGATCGCCAGGTCCGGAACCCCGACGTTCATGGGCACTGCCTCCGAGCAGTTGTTGCTCGTATCGCTCTCGCCGGGAACTGGATCGAGGCAGGCACCGTAGTAGTACATGCCGGGACTTGTCGGAGCCCGCACAATATCAGAAGAACCGTCAGAACCGTCCGGATCACCATAGGCAGGGGGGTTGGCAAAGACCTCTCCTACCCCTAACCAGATTATGCTCTGGATGCGGACTTGTGTGTCGTTGGCGTCGATGGTCGCGTCGTCCGAGCGGTAGAAGCGCAGCGTACTACCCTTGGAGAGACCGGTTCCTATGTTTTTCACTGACGCCCACAGCCGAAACTCCCCCGCCGCTGGCCTGTGATCGAGGATCCCGGGCGCAAAAACAATCAGGTCCGGACTCCCCCCCTCGCTGTCCTCGACAGTTACGCGTACGGCGGTCGAGCAGTTATTATCAATATTGGTCTCGCCGATCGTTGGATCGACGCACAATGCGTAGTAGTACGTGCCTGCCAAGTGTGGAACTCCGGTATGATTTGTCCAGATTCGCTTCCCCCCAGGACCCAGAGTATGACCCAGGGCCAGAACGTTTTCCCGGTTGTCGTTGGCGTCGATGGTCGCGTCGTCCGAGCGGTAGAGGCGCATCGACGTTGAGGCCGCTGGGCCGGATCCTATGTTCTCAACCACCATTACGATGGAAGTCTTGCCTCCAGGGGCCCGGATCGGATGGCCGACCGAAAGAGGATGAACGGTCAGATCCGGGGTGCCCCCCTCGCTGCCTTCGACGGTCACCCGTACGCCGCTGGAGCAGTTCGTGACCTTCCTGTCTGAGTCGCAGACCCCATAGTAGTACGTGCCTGCATACGGTGGGGCTTGCCAGTCAATCGACACCGTATAGGTGGCCGTGGATTCTAACCTTCCGGGGCCTTGGTAATCCGCGATCACTGGGTCGGTACTGTCGATAGTCGAGTCGTTCGAGCGGTATAAAATCAGCCATGTGGACCGTGCCTCCGTCCCTTGATTATGTATCACTGTCTCAAACGTAAACGACTGTCCTGCCGTCAGGTTGTCATCGCTGACCTTAAACGACTGAATGATCAGGTCCCTGTCTTCTCCTCCTGTTCCGCCGTCCCCGCCTGTCCCAACCTCCTCCGTGGCCGCCTTGACGGTTACGGTCACCGCCCTGGAACAGTTGTTCCCTGCGCTCTCGCCGCCGACGCTGACCACACAGGCCCCGTAATACCAGGTGCCTTCCGCCGATGGCGCGGTCAGCCGGATCGACTCGGCACTGGTGGCTGCAGCGGACAGGGCACTCACCGCATCCGTTCCTATTCGCCTGTCCCGGGTGGAGATCGTCCGGTTGGTCGAGCGGTAGTAGCGCAGCGTGGTTGCCTCCGACGGTCCCGTCCCCTGGTTGCGGACCGTGGCGCTCAGGGTGAAGGACTGCCCCGGCGTCAGGGTGCTGTCGCTGACCGAAATCGACTCCACGACCAGGTCCGCCGGGCTGCCGGTCACCTCGAAGGTGTAGGTCCGCAGGACCGTGCCATCCGATTCCCGCCGCAGCTCTACCGTGGCCTCTCCCGCGGCGCACCCCGACAGGTAGACGGCCTGGCCGTTCTCGCGCGATACGTCGTCGTCGGCTTCTGCCGGGCAGTAGTTGCCCCGGCCGCTGCGGGTCGTGATCTCCAGCCCCGGGGGAGTCCCAGCCGGGTTGACCACCACCGAGACCGGCTCGCCAGCCTCGACCGTGAAGCGGTGCCAGGCCCCGTCGTCGGCAAAGGACACCGTCGAAGGGTCCGGCGACAGCGAAGCCGTGGCCGCAGCCACCGGTTCCCCGATCCCTGCCGGCAGCACCGGATCAGACGGATCGTTCAGCCAGGCCGCGATGACCCAGGCATCCGACAGATCGACCTGGCCGTCGGCATTGACGTCCCCCAGAGTGATATCGCCGTTGTTGGGCAGGACGACGGAGGCGTCCAGGCTGTACAGGGCCACCAGCAGGGCGTCGAAGAAATCGACACCCCCCGTGTTGTCCACGTCGCCGAGGATCCCGCCTGAGGAAGCCACCTTCGCCGGGGGGCCCCTGTCCCCCGCTTCGACCACCACCTCCAGCGGAGCCATGGCCGCCTCGACCCGGAAGGCGGGGTCGACGTAGGGGACCAGTCCCGGTCCCGAGACCGTCAACCCGTAGGCCGAGGTCGCTTCCCTGCCCTCGTCCCTTGCGGCGGTCGCATCCCCCGGCCCACCCGAAGACATCCCCGCCTGCCCGTCGATCAGCAGCATCGACCGGGTGGCCTGCACTCCGTCGCCGCTGAGCCGGTAGAGATAGACCCCGGCGCCCACTGCCTCCCCGGCCCCATCCGTGGCATCCCAACTCGCGGTATGAAAACCGGCCGGCTGTTCCCCGTCGACCAGGGTCGCCACCCGCTGCCCCAGGAGGTTGAAAACCTCCAGGCGCACGTACATGGAGGCCGGCAACTGGTAGGGAATCATCGTGGACGGATTGAAGGGGTTGGGATAGTTCGCCCCCAACTCGAAGCGCTCCGGCAGGACCCCGGCAAGGGTGGCCAAAGGCAGGACGAAATGACCCGATCCATCCGAAATAGCGGCCAGCGGAGCCGTGCGCAGATCGAACAGATCGAACAACAGCACCCGGGCTCCGGGCACCGGCGCGCCGGAAGGCAGGAGTACCCTGCCCTCGACAAGGGGCTGGGCCCCTGCATGACCTGAGGATCCCACCAGCGAGAGGAGGGCGAAAAAGATCGGTTTCATGACGTGTACCTGCCCTTTACAAGGGTTTCAAGGGTGACTTCCAGGACCTCTGCGGATACTTCGGCAAGGAGGGTCATTGCGAAGCGGTACGGTTCGCCCTCGGGGAAGGTGCCTTGCCATTCTTCCTGGAGCTGTGCCGTTGCGGTCGATCCAGGTAAGAGAAGAGAGGGTACCCAATCATCCTTGCAGAAGAACCGAGATAGGAAGACCCGGATCGGATACGCCAAGGGCGTCTTTTGTCGGTGGACACCGACTGTTTCATGCATTGCCCGGCTTACTTGACGAGTAGCATCCTGCGCACCTGGGCGAACCGCCCGGCCTGCAACCGATACAGATACACTCCGCTGGCGACCCGCTGGCCGCGCTGATCGCGGCCAGCCCAGCGGAGGGCACCGCTGGTCAGGTACTGGCCCGCCGCCCGATGGCCCCCCTCTATTTCCCGAATCAGGGCTCCCCGGACGTCGTAGATGCTCAGGCGCACCGGGGCCGGCGCGTGCAGTTGAAAGGGAATCCAGGTGTCGGGGTTGAAGGGGTTGGGATAGTTGGCCAGCAGCGCCGTCTGCGCCGGCAGCGAGGGAGAGGAAGAAAAGAGTTTCGACCGCGGTAATGGGGGTGATATAGGGCGCCATGTCCCACAGCAGAATCCTGCGGTCCCCACTGCCACTGGCCAGGGTCTGACCATCCGGGGAAAACGACACCGAAGAGACCCATTCCCAATGGCCTCGAAGGGTGGCCTCCTCTTCGCCGGTTGACACATCCCACAAGCGGATCGTCTCGTCCCAACTGCCACTGGCCAGGGTCTGACCGTCCGGGGAAAACGACACCGAATAGACCGCAATCGAATGGCCTTCAAGGGTGGCCTTCTCTTCGCCCGTTGGTTTCGTCACGAAAAGAGGGGTCCCGGAGCCTGAGGACAGCCATTCTTTCGTATTCGGTGAGTCGGTCCATTTTGTTGTGGTAGTCTTTGAAGACAGCCTCGACTTCATCCCTGTCTGGAATAGATCCAGAACCTGGAAATCGTGAAAGAATGTGGCGGAAACCGTGCTCGTCCAGAAAATGCGTATCTGGAAGCCGTAAAGCCCGCTCAGCGATGATGAGTTGGTCCGCCCAAGCTGCCATCTGATCCTTCAACTTCTGGGTGGCGCCGCGAAGTTCCTCCACTTCCATGGGAGGTTCTCCTTTGCTTGCAAAAGGGTTTCGATATGGGAGCGATTCGATTATCGCCGGGAAAAGGGCTTGTCCTTCAGTCGACGACGACTTTGGTCCCCTTCGCGCCGAACCTCGCGGTGCTGCCCCATTTCACCTGCTTCCTGTCGACCAGGATGGTCCCCGTAACCGTGAACAGGATGTCTTTCGCCTTGCCGCGCAGCACGCAGACAACCGTGCTCCCCCGAATGGCCACGTTGGGGTTGCGGCCCTTGAAGGGGGCCAGTTGGGAGTCTCCCCACGTAACCGTGAGCGATTCCTCGTCGACGCGCCCGACGCGGCAATACACCTCGGTTGTTTCCTTTTCGTCTGTGTAGGTGAGAACCGCGACCTGGCCGCCGTCGTAGGCGACGTCCAGCGCCGCTGCCTTGGCAATCCGGGAAGGGACACCCCAGTCCACCCTGCCGCTCACCAAACGCCCGACCCGGGAGAACATGGCTCCCTCCTTGTCAGGGTGCTTGTTCACTGCGACCAGGAGATCTCCCCACGCCGCGCTCGATGCAAGAAGGACTCCGCAAAGTATGATTTTTGCCCACATGTTTTCTCCTTGTATCTTGGTTTCGGGTTTAGGTAATCATTTCAGTGAGGCGGATCGGGGTGGGGCAGACCGATTGCTCCGAGGTCTTGGAAGGCCGTCAGAAAGCGAGGGTCGCCGCACCCTTCTCGAATTCGAGCCCGAACAGTTGCCGGGGCCAACCAAGCCCGCATCGTGCAAGGACGGGCCCACCCTTCGCAGGAGGTACTCAATGGACCGGAACCGGATTTGAGCTTTCTCCCCTCCGTTACTCAGGGATTCGCAAGCCCACAAGCGGGGAGGGCCGGTGTTTCGAATGACTTGCGTTCGTAATTTGCAAAGGCTTTCCCGACCTTGAACTTCGAGCTGTCAAACTCGATCCCCCGGTTTTCCCCCGTAAGAGCGTATTCCCAATTGTCTTCACCCTTCAGGAGACACCGCACTTCAGCTTGGATCTTGATCTGCTCAGTGGACACCCACCACTGACCGGCTACGAATTCCGTGGGGCCGTCGTTGTTCCAGACATGGAACGTGAACCGGCCCCGGTCGGTGAACTCGTAGCCGCTGGAGCCGCCTTCGGATATCCATTGCCCGACTATCTTCTCGGACAGCTCCTCCCTTTCAGAGTAGGACAAGGGAGCATCGGTGCAACTGATTGTCAGGAGAAGAATCAGCGGCAAATATCTCGCTTTCGTCGCCATCGCAGACCTCCTTGAGGTTGGTTTTTCACGGCGGAAAAGGGTTTCCTGGCGATTCGGCTTACAATCTAGTGCTCCGTTAAGGATTGGGGCTTGTACTTTCTCGTAAGCCTTGGTATCATGGGGACATACGACGATTCTTACGGGGAGGTCCTGCCATGTGTCTCCATGCTCGAACACCGAATGCGGCCGAATCCAGGGAACTGAGCCGATGGCTGAAGCGGCCGCGCCATGCCGTGCAGATGCGCCGAGGGCAGTTGATCTCCCTCAGTGCCCAGGGTATGCGGGTCCAGGAACTGTCGTCGACCCTGCATCTGCACGAAGAATACGTGCGCCAACTGCTGCGGCAATACAACGAGGAAGGGCTGGCCTCGCTGCGCACCCGAGCCCATCCGGGGCGCCCCCCGACGCTGACGCCCGAAGACGAGTCCGTGGTGGTGGAGATCGCCAAGATGCCCCCTCGGGCTTTCGGCGAACCCTTCAATCAGTGGTCGCTGCGCAAGCTGACCGACTGTCTGGTGGGGCGCCAGATGATCCCCAAAGTCTCGCACGTGACCATCGCCAAGGTCCTGGACCGGCATAAGATCACCTACCAGCGGACTCGCACCTGGAAGGAGTCGAAGGATCCGGATTTCTCCTCGAAAAAAAACGCATCAACCGCCTCTACCGACGCCCGCCGAAAAACGCGGTCGTAGTCTGCTTCGACGAGATGGGGCCGGTGCAGATCAAGCCCCATGCCGGCTCTTCGTGGGCGCCGCAGAAACACCCGGTGCGGCACCGGGCCACCTACTCCCGGCACGCCGGCGTCAGCTACTTCTTCGGCGCCTACAACGTCCACGAGGATCACCTGTGGATGCATCACAAGCCGAAGAAGCACGCTTCGGTGGTGCTCACTTTCCTGAAGGCCATCCGGCGCCGCTACCGCAAAGCCAAACGCATCTACCTCGTCCTCGACAACCTGTCGACGCACACGACCGACGAGATCCGGCGATGGTGTCAGCGAAATCAGGTCTTTTTGGTCTTCACCGCGACCAACGCCTCCTGGATGAATCGTCTCGAATGCCATCTGACGGCGGCCCATTACTTCGTCATCAAGAACAGCGACCCAAGGGACCATCGAGACGTCGGCCAACGCATGCAGGAATACCTCGTATGGCGACATCGAAACCGGGACGATGCCAAGTTGGTGAAGGTCCAAAATTCAATGCCGACTCTTTAACAGAGCACTAGGTTCCGACCTGGAGAGGAAGATGAACCGGCTGAAGGGATGGAACGGGACAACGAGTCCCTGCGGGAGCGTCTGACCCGGTTGAGCCAGGCCAGCTTGCGCATCAACGAGAGCCTCGATTTCAATTGAGGTCCTGTTCGGTTAGACTGCCGGTTATAAGCTGCGGTGCTGATTTCAGATTGGTACGGGCTTCCGAATCCGGACGATGAAAAAAGAGGGCCACAACCTGTCCGCGAGAGGAGGGTCCGGAAGCTGCTGAGACCTCCGAATCCAAGTACAGACGAAGCCACGGCCCGACCACGTCTATCGCCTCTTGGTCTTTCCCCATCTTGCTGTTTCCACTCAGGAGGTCTCCCTCCAAGACATACCCGAAGGTCACTGGCCAGTAGTCTGGAAGGGGTCCCCGAGAAACTCACTGGCGATTTCCGTCACAACAGGTCGCTGGGAGCCTTCAGACCGGCATCCTCGAACTGCTGGCGTATGAGGTCTCCGCGTCAACGCCGTTCTATCAGTATCTCCGGGAGTCCATCCGGGACAACGAAAAGGCTTTCCTCCCTCGGGGAAGGTGCCTTGCCATTCTCCCCAGGAGCTGTGCCGATGCGGTTGATGGCAGGAAAAGCGGTTGGAATGTACTGAAAAACAAATGATTTCAGGGTGATATTTTATGCTTTTTAAATGATAAATAGATGACTACTTGAGAAATGCCCCGCTGAGTTCTCTCTTCCTTCCAAATCCGCAACGCTGTCATGTCCTGGTCAGGCGGGAATGGCTGGCTTCCGTTTGGCCATCTCCAAAAGCAAGGCGGATCGATGGATGGGGATCTCCACGCCTTTTAAATGTCCCGAATTGGGACCTTTTTCTCCGTGAATGATTGGCCGCGAATCGATGGCAGGAGGTGCGGTCCGATGCAGGAAGGTCTTGTGATTCTTGATGAATCCTTTCGCCCGTCCGCGGGCACAATAGACCTTCTCATACAAAAACTTGGGGGATCGGTCCGCGGTGTTGGTGGTCACAAAGCGGGGATTGGCTTTGCCTTGGATAACCTCGGCTGGAGTTGACCCGATTTCGTGGACACTTCATTTCTTGAAAGAAAGGAGGGTGTCCAACCATGCCGAAATCCCATTCCCCTTATCCGCCCGAATTCCGGCAACAGATGGTGGAACTGGTACGGGCGGGTCGTAGTCCGGAGTCGCTGGCCAAGGAATTCGAGCCGTCCGGGCAGACGATCCGCAACTGGGTGATCCAGGCCGAACGCGATGAGGGGGTGCGCCGCGACGGCCCCTCCCGTCCGGAGCAGGAGGAATTGCGGCGCCTTCGCCGTGAGAACAAGCAACTGCGTATCGAACGGGAGATCCTGGCAAAAGCCACGGCCTGGTTCGCTCGCGAGGCCGACTCGGAGTCCGGCCCGTCTACGAGTTCATGAGAGCGCACCAGGCCGACTTTCCGGTGCTGACGATGTGCCGCGTGCTGAAGGTCTCCCCCAGCGGCTACTACGCCTGGTTGAAACGCCCGCCTTCGGGTCGCGCCCGGGCCGATGCCGTGCTCAAGGCACGTGTCGAGCAGATCCACCAACACTCCCGGGGCACTTATGGAGCGCCGAGGATCCGGGCCGAACTGGCCGAGGAGGGCCAAGCCATCGGTCGCAAGCGCATCGCCCGATTGATGCTTGAGCTCGGGGTGCGCGGGGTATGCGCCCGCCGCCGCCTCTCCACCACCCGTCGCGGCCGGCAGGGCCGGGTCGCCTCCGACCTGGTCAAGCGGGTGTTTTCGGTCTCCGGCCCGAATCGCCTGTGGGTTGCCGATCTCACCTACATTCCCACGAGGTCGGGGTTTTTGTATCTGAGCGTGGTCATGGACGCCTGGAGCCGCCGAGTGGTGGGCTGGGCCATGGCGAACCATATGCGTACGCAGTTGGTGCTGGACGCCCTTGACATGGCCCTGCACCGGCGCCGTCCCAAGAAAGTGATTCACCACTCCGACCACGGCAGTCAGTATACGGCCCTGGCCTTCGGGAAGCGCTGTCGCCAGGCCGGGGTACGTCCGTCGATGGGATCGGTCGGTGACTGCTTCGACAATGCTCTGTGCGAAAGCTTTTTCGCCACCTTGGAAAGGGAGCTGCTGGATCGTCATCGGTTTGCTACCCAGTCGCAAGCCCAGCGTACGGTTTTCGAATACCTGGAAGGCTGGTACAACCCCCATCGGCGGCACTCGGCCCTGGGACAACGATCTCCCATCAACTACGAGAGGTATCATTTATCAAGGGGTATAAATCCAAACGGAAAACTGTCCGTGAAATCGGGGTAACCTCACGGCCTTGTAGAGGATGCGCTGCGGGCGCTTCCAGCTCTTGGCTTGGTAAAAGAAACTGGTAAAGAGCCGCACCGACTCCACTTTGCCGCACTTTTCCCGCCTGCGCCCGCGCCTGCTCTATCCGCGGCACCCCGAGTTCGTGCAGCTTGGAGTTGGGTGCCTTGCCCCGGATAAGCGACAGGCCATACTCTTCGCACACCTCGTGGACCTCCGGGGTGCTGAAGTGAGAGTCCCCTCGCAACGTGACCTGCACCTTGGGCCAGGCCTTCACAATCGCCGCCAATACGCGCCGCAGAATCGCCGCGCTTCGCCGCCCTTGATGACCCCATTCGGAATGATCTTTCTGGTGGTTGACGGAGAGATCAGGCAGGAATCCGGTTCGTGGGTGCCCTGGCATGGTATTGGCGAGACAACGCTGCAGAAGACATTCTCCTACGGAGAATACAGGAGCGGGACGATTCCCGAGGGATCCTCTCGTTGCCTTGCACTCCCTCTTGGGAAATCGGCACGGTGGATCGGAGGCCGGCTCTGATCGGGGAGGGGATGAGGGTCGGGACACCTGGCTAATCCCTGGGGGTTGGAAGCCGGTCGCCGCCGAGGGGGTCAGTTCAGGTGGGTTTGCTTGGGAGATTCAGGAACTGCCCGGGTCGAGGTGCCGATATCGGAAAAACCGGCTGCGGGGCGGAAGAAACACCAGTGGAACTGCGAGGACTCCGCCGAGAATCCGCAAGCTGACCGAACTTTTGCAACAATCGACCTGATGGCGCTGTTTCTCGACGGGCAGGAGCTTCGGCCAACGATAACTCTCCAGTAACTTGCAAACGAAGGGATTCGGTTCTCTTCCTGGAAGCTGTCGGGGTTGTTTCTCACCGCAGCGGGTGAGGTTCCGCGTCTGAAGGTTCCCCTCGGTCACCAAGCGTGTAGGCATCACTGCCACTTTCCAAGGTCCTTCCACCCAGTGAAAAACGACCGAATTGACACCCCACGCATGGCCTTTGTACAGACCGTTGAGCCCCGGGCTTCCGCCCGGCTCTCCGGAGGACCGGGTGGGGAGCCGGTCTCCACGCCACCGGCGTCCGGCTCCGAGAGAGCATCCGTATGGTCAGTCTTTTGCCCCCGTAGTTAGGTCCTACCCTGCCGCATCGATTACTTGAGGTAGAGTAGCCGGCGGGTCTGCACGCCGGTCGGAGATTTCAGGCGCGTCAGATAGACTCCGGCGGCCACCGCCGCGCCCTGCTGATCGCGGGCGTCCCAGACGACCCGATACGCGCCGGCGGGCTGGACCTGATCCACCAAGGTGCGCACCGACTGTCCCAGGGCATTGCAGATTTCCAGCCGAACCCGGCCGGATGCGGCCAGACGATAGGAGATGCGGGTGCGTCCGTTGAAGGGGTTGGGGTGATTCGGCTCCAGGCGGCTGGCCGCCGGTGCGCTGCTCTCGGCTGCGGCGACCGCAGTAGGAACGGACGAGTCGGGGACAAACCGCGTCGTGTCCCACAGCAAGACCGTGCCGTCCCCACTGCCACTGGCCAAAATCTGACCATCCGGAGAGAACGACACCGAGGAGACCCACCCCGAATGGCCTTGGAGGACGGCCTGTTCCTGCCCGGTCTCCACATCCCACAACCGGACCGTGTAGTCATCACTGCCACTGGCCAGGGTCCGACCATCCGGCGAAAACGACACCGCGTTGACCCCATCCGTATGGCCTTCGAAGACGGCCTGTCCCTGGCCGCTGGCCACGTCCCATAATCGAATGGTCCCCCCATCCCTGCTGCCACTGGCCAGGGTCTGACCATCCGGCGAAAACGACACCGACCGGACCCAATCCGTATGGCCTTGGAGGACGGCCTGTTCCTGCCCGGTTTCCACATCCCACAACCGCACCGTCTCGTCCCGACTGCCACTGGCCAGCTGCGACCCATCCGGCGAAAACGACACTGAGTTGACCCAGTCCGTATGGCCTTCGAAGACGGCCTGTTCCTGGCCGCTGGCCATGTCCCACAATTGGACGGTTCCGTCTATATGGCCACTGGCCAGCAGCGAGCCATCCGGCGAAAACGACACCGAAATGACCTCCCACTGCTGGCAACAGAGAGTGGCCTTTTCCTGCCAGGGTTCCACTTCCCACAACAGGACCACCCTCCGGTCCCCTTGGCTGCTGGCCAGGGTCTGCCCATCCGGGGAGAACGACACCGAACTGACCCACCCCCCGTATAGCTCTTCGAGGACGGCCTGTTCCTGGTTGGCCACATCCCACACCCGCACCGTCCCGTCCCCGTTGCCGCTGGCCAGGGTTTGACCCTCCGGGGAGAACGACACCGAGTTGACCCCATCGGTATGGTCTTGGAGGACGGCCATTTCCTGCCCGGTCTCCAGATCCCACAACCGCACCCTCTCGTCCAGACCGCCACTGGCCAGGGTCTGACCGTCCGGGGAGAACGACACCGAGGTGACATCCACCCACTCAGGGCCTTTGAGGAACGCCAGTTCCTGGCCGGTCTCCACCTCCCACACTAGAATGATCCCCTCCCCAGTACCGGCACCGGCAAGGGTCCAACCCTCCCGGTCGAACGACACCGCGGTGACCCCCTCCGGATGGAGGAGGGTGGCCTGTTCCTGCCCGGTCTCCGCATCCCACAACCGCACGGACGAGTCCCAATAGCTGCCACTGGCCAGGGTCTGCCCATGCGGGGAGAACGACACCGAGGAGACCGGACCCGTATGGCCTTCGAGGACGGCCTGTTCCTGCCCCGTCTCCACCTCCCACAACCGCACCGTCTCGTCCCAACTGCCACTGGCCAGGGTCTGACCATCCCAGGAGAACGACACCGAGGAGACCGGACCCGTATGGCCTTCGAGGACGGCCTTTTCCTGCCCCGTCTCCACCTCCCACAACCGCACCGTCTCGTCCCAACTGCCACTGGCCAGGGTCTGACCATCCGGGGAGAACGACACCGAGGTGACCGAACTCCAATGGCCTTGGAGGACGGCCTGTTCCTGCCCGGTCTCCACATCCCACAACCGGACCGTGTTGTCCTCACTGCCACCGGCCAGAGTCTGACCATCCGGGGAGAACGACACCGATGAGAGGAAATAGTCCGCATCGCCTCTGAGCCAGGCGACTTCGGACAGAGTGCGGGCGTCGTACAACCAGATGCCCACGCCGGCCACCGCCAGCCGCGTGCCGTCGGGGGACCAGGCCACCCCTCGGTCGCCCTCTCCGATACCCCCTTTGCCCAGGCGGGCAAGGGCGCCTTCGGGTAAAGGGGGTATCGTCTGGGCAAAACTCTCCTGCACCATCAGGGCGCCGGCCAACAACAAGGCCATGAGGAACACTGCACGCTTTTTCATCCGAGCTACCTCTTTTTGGGGTGTGGGGTCCCGAAGGCGGCTAGATTCCCCCTGTCATCCCGCCTCGGGAATAGAATGACCTCCGGGACATTCAAACCGGGGGCCGGTTCGCTTTGGGCGTTATCCCTCCCCGCCAAGCTATTTGAGAAGGAGCATCCTGCGCACCTGGGCGAACCGGCCGGCCTGCAACCGATACAGATACACTCCGCTGGCGACCCGCTGGCCGCGCTGATCGCGGCCGTCCCACCGGATGGCGCCGGCGCTCGTCAGGTACTGACCCGCCGCCCGATGACCCACGTCGATTTCCCGGACCAGCGCCCCCCGGACGTCGTAGATGCTCAGCCGCACCGGGGCCGGCTCGAGCAGTTGAAAGGGGATCCAGGTGTCGGGGTTGAAGGGGTTGGGATAGTTGGCCAGCAAGGCCGTCTGCGCCGGCAGCGGCGGCGAAGAGGCTTCGACGGCGGTAATGGGGGGGGCATAGGGCGCCATGTCCCACAGCAGAATCGTGCCGTCCCAACTGCCACTGGCCAGCAGCGACCCATCCGGCGAAAACGACACCGAAGTGACCGGGCCCGCATGGCCTTCGAGGGCGGCCTGTTGGTGGCCGCTGGCCACATCCCACAGCAGAATCAGGCCGTCCCAACTGCCACTGGCCAGTTGCGACCCATCCGGCGAAAACGACACCGAAGTGGCCGGGCCCGCATGGCCTTCGAGGGCGGCCTGTTGGTGGCCGCTGGCCACATCCCACAGCAGAATCAGGCCGTCCCAACTGCCACTGGCCAGGGTCTGACCATCCGGCGAAAACGACACCGAAGTGACCCAGTCCGTATGGCCTTCGAGGACGGCCTGTTGGTGGCCGCTGGCCACATCCCACAGCAGAATCGTGCCGTCCCAACTGCCACTGGCCAGCAGCGACCCATCCGGGGAAAACGACACCGAAAGGACCCTGTCCGTATGGCCTTCTAGGGCGGCCCGTTGGTGGCCGCTGGCCACCTCCCACAATCGAATGGTCCCGTCGGTACCGCCACTGGCCAGCTGCGACCCATCCGGCGAAAACGACACCGAAGTGACCCGGCTCGTGTTTTCGAGGACGGCCTGTTGGTGGCCGCTGGCCACGTCCCACACTCGAACCGCGGTCTCGTCCTCACTGCCACTGGCCAGCTGCGACCCATCCGGCGAAAACGACACCGAAGTGACCCGGTTCGTGTTTTCGAGGACGGCCTGTTGGTGGCCGCTGGCCACCTCCCACAGTCGAATGGTCCCGTCGGTACCGCCACTGGCCAGCTGCGACCCATCCGGCGAAAACGACACCGTATTGACCAACGTCGTATGGCCTTGGAGGACAACCTGTTCCTGGCCGCTGGCCACGTCCCACAATCGAATGGTCCCGTCGGTACTGCCACTGGCCAGCTGCGACCCATCCGGCGAAAACGACACCGAAAGGACCAACGTCGTATGGCCTTGGAGGACGGCCTGTTCCTGGCCGCTGGCCACGTCCCACAATCGAACCGTCTTGTCAAAACTGCCACTGGCCAGCTGCGACCCATCCGGCGAAAACGACACCGAAAGGACCCAGCCGGTATGGCCTTCGAGGACGGCCTGTTGGTGGCCGCTGGCCACGTCCCACAATCGAACCGTCTCGTCCCGACTGCCACTGGCCAGCAGCGACCCATCCGGCGAAAACGACACCGTATATACCAAGGCCGTATGACCCTCGAAGAGGGCCTGTTGGTGGCCGCTGGCCACGTCCCACAATCGAACCGTCTCGTCCTGGCTGCCACTGGCCAGCAGCGACCCATCCGGGGAAAACGACACCGAAAGGACCCAGTCGGTATGGCCTTCGAGGACGGCCTGTTGGTGGCCGCTGGCCACGTCCCACAATCGAATGGTTCCGTCCTGACCGCCACTGGCCAGCAGCGACCCATCCGGGGAAAACGATACCGAACTGACCCACCCCCCGTATAGCTCTTCGAGGACGGCCTGTTCCGGGCTGGCCACGTCCCACAGTCGAAGGGTCCCCTCCCGACTGCCACTGGCCAGCAGCGACCCATCCGGCGAAAACGACACCGAAGTGACGCCCGCATGGCCGAGCAGGGCGGATTCAGCACCGGTATGGGCGTCGTAGAGCCAGATGCCGATGCTGCTGACCACCGCCAGCCGCGTGCCGTCGGGCGACCAGGTCACTGCTCGGCCGTCCCCATAAAGGTACCCTTTGCCCAGGCGGGCGAGGGCGCCTTCGGGTAATAGGAAGGGGTTATTGTTCTGGGGAACGGCCGGGGTGATGGTGGAGGGGACGTAGGGGGCCATATCCCACAGCAGAATCGTGCCGTCCGAACTGCCACTGGCCAAAATCTGACCATCCGGGGAGAACGACACCGAGTAGACACTTCGCGTATGGCCTTGGAGGACGGCCTGTTCCTGCCCCGTCTCCACATCCCACAATCGCACCGTATCGTCCCAACTGCCACTTGCCAGGGTCCGACCATCCGGGGAGAACGACACCGATTCGACCAAACCCGTATGGCCTTGGAGGACCGCCCTTTGCTGCCCGGATTCCACATCCCACAACCGCACCGTCTGGTCATTACCGGCACTGGCCAGGGTCTGACCATCCGGGGAGAACGACACCGATTCGATCCCAGCCGTATGTCCTTGGAGGACGGCCTTTTCCTGCCCGCTGGCCACATCCCACAACCGCACCCCCGTATCGTCCCAACTTCCACTGGCCAGGGTCTGACCATCCGGGGAAAACGACACCGATTCGACCTCACTCCTATGTCCTTGGAGGACCGCCCTTTGCTGCCCGGATTCCACATCCCACAACCGCACCGTCTCGTCCCAACCGCCACTGGCCAACATCTGACCATCCGGGGAGAACGACACCGATTGGATCTGTCCTTGGAGAACCGCCCTTTGTTGCCCGGTCTCCACATCCCACAACCACACCGTCTGGTCAGAACTGGCACTGGCCAGCAGCGACCCATCCGGCGAAAACGACACCGAAGTGACCCCACCCGCATGGCCTTGGAGGACGGCCTGTTCCTGCCCCGTCTCCACATCCCACAACCGCACCGTCTGGTCGTAACTGCCACTGGCCAGGGTTTGACCGTCCGGGGAGAACGACACCGAGTAGACGCTCCCCGTATGGTCTTGGAGGACGGCCTGTTCCTGCCCCGTCTCCACATCCCACAACCGCACCCTCTGGTCATTACCGCCACTGGCCAGGGTCTGACCATCCGGGGAAAACGACACCGAGGAGACGCTCCCCGCATGGCCTCGGAGGACCGCCCTTTGCTGCCCGGATTCCATATCCCACAACCGCACCGTATCGTCCCTACTGCCACTTGCCAGGGTCCGACCATCCGGGGAGAACGACACCGAGGAGACTCCACCCGTATGGCCCTGGAGGACGGCCTGTTCCTGCCCCGTCTCCACCTCCCACAACCGCACCGTCCCGTCCCCACTACTACTGGCCAGGGTCTGACCATCCGGCGAAAACGACACCGAAAGGACCCTATGCGTTTGGCCTTGGAGGACCGCCTGTTCCTGCCCGGTCTCCACATCCCACAACCGCACCGTCTCGTCCCGACTGCCACTGGCCAACATCTGACCATCCGGCGAAAACGACACCGAGTAGACCCTTCCCGTATGGCCTTGGAGGACCGCCTGTTCCTGCCCGGTCTCCACCTCCCACAGCCGCACCGTCTGGTCCTCACTGCCACTGGCCAGCAACGACCCATCCGGGGAGAACGACACCGAGTAGACCGGACCCGAATGGCCTTCGAGGACGGCCTTTTCCTGCCCGGTCTCCACCTCCCACAACCGCACCGTCCCGTCCCCACTACTACTGGCCAGGGTCTGACCATCCGGCGAAAACGACACCGACGTGAGGACATAGTCCGCATCGCCTCTGAGCCAGGCGATTTCGGACAGGGTGCGGGCGTTGTACAACCAGACGCCTATACCGGCCACCGCCAGCCGCGTGCCGTCGGGGGACCAGGCCACCCCTCGGTCGTCCGAGCTGATTCCCCCTTTGCCCAGGCGGGCGAGGGTGCCTTCGGGTAAAGGGGGGATCTTCTGGGCAATACTGTCCTGCGTCATCAGGACCCCGGCCAACAACAAGGCCATGAGGAACACTGAACGCTTTCTCATCCGAGATATCTCCCTTGGTGCGTTGCTGGGGCGGATGCAACCCACTTGCGAAAAGCGTGGGGATTCCGCCGAGGAAACCGGCTGCGACACGAAAAGACCGGGTCAATAATATAACTCCCCCATGAGTGATAAACCGGTGAAAATAAGGTCCATTTCGGCGGTTTTTTTATGGAAATTGGGGTGGATAATGGACATTTCGGACGATTTGGCTTGGAAACCGAGCCCGACAAGGAGAGGAGGGATGAAACCTGCTGAGGAGATGGAACGAGACAACGAGGTCCTGCGGGAGCGCCTGACCCCGGTTGAGTCAGGCCAGCCTGCGCATCAATGAGAGCCCCGACTCAACACAGTTCTGCAAGGAGTCCTGGACTCAGCCCGGTCGCTGGCGGTAGTCCGCTACGGGGTGATGACCTTCCTCGACAATTCGGGGATTTCCGCGCGGCTTCCTCTCTGCGGGGAGGACAGCAAGCCGTCGCGGCCGGAAAGGCGGCGAAATGGCCGGAGTCCGTCGGCTTCACCAAGAGGGGGCCGAATCGATGGATGATGTAGGCCAGTCGAGCCCTTCGGATTTCCATGGCGGCTCACAGGTGATGCAGATGTAATCGTCCACACGGAACATCGTAGGACTGCCCCTCCAGGCTGCGTCGCTTGCCTGTATTTTCGTTACCGGCTAAAGGATAGGCGCAACGGATTGCACCTACCCCTCGGTCGGCATCTACCGGCTGCGCCAGTGGTTCAGCACGATCTGAATCACCTCCAGCGCCACTTCCAGCAGAATCGCCAACCACCTTGGCATCATGAGCTATCACCCCCTTCCCGTGGTGGATCTTTCCGGACGAACTTCCCGGTTTCGTCCCGCACTCTGCGTTGGGCAGCCCGCTGGGCAGCCCGACTTCTCGGGCTGGGTCCTTCCGGATCCACGCCGTTCTGGATGTCGTCATCAGGGATCCCGGGGGTGTCCCGTGGACCGGGCTCGGGGTCGGTTTCCATCCCGAAGTCCCTGCGAACGACCCTCAGCTTGTCCTTCACCTTCGCCTTGATCCACTCGGTGTGGACCTTGTTGAGGGCCAGCTTGTAGAGGTACACCCCCGCTTCTCGGGCCGCGACCACGGCGACGATTTTGACCACGGGTTTCAGGGAGTTCAGCAGTTTCCGCTGTTCGCCGTTGCCTTTGATGGGATTGGGAATCATCAGTCTCCTTTCGCGTTCAGATGTCCTTCGGACGCCCGGGGGTCTTTCCTCCGGCCTCCCGGGACAGCAGTTCGATGAGTTGCCTTGCCCGGCCTGCGGGCAGGATGATTTCGTAGGTGCCGCCTCCCTGGCGGTCGCCTTGAATGGAGATTCCCGGTATCTGAAGTCCCGAAAGGAAGGTGCATTCCTCTACGGTCTGGATCTCCACGGTGCGATGTTCGACCATGCGGTTTCCTTTTCTGAGCGGTTTGATGTTGCGAAAGGGCACAAAAAAGCCCCCGGACCTTCGAAGAGGCGGGGGGAGCAGCGAAGGTCCTGGCTGTTTTCTACTTGACCAGATCCCGATACAACAGCCGTTTGCCTACCATCCGGGCAACCAGGTCTTCCATCTGATCAAGGGTGTCCTTGTCGCGGATGTTGTGCCGTCCGACGAACTCGTCGATGTATCGCTGCAGGTGCTTGGGGGACATTTTGTGATACGTCCCCTTGTAGGCTCGCTTGATCATGGACCAGAAGCTTTCGATGCCGTTGGTGTGGGACCCATCGGTCGAGAACTGGCCTTTCGAGTGGATGACGAACTCGGATTTCCCCGGCCACTTGAAATCCTTCAAGGCACTGGCCCCGTCGCTGTACAGAGTGCCGTTGGCTCTCAGATGCTTCCGGGCAAAGGCTCTCAGAATGTCGGCAGTTTCAGCAGGAACCACGCTCGCGGCGACCTTGCCGGTTTTTCGGTCCTTCATGCCGACGACGATGGTTTTTCCCTCCATCCACCGTTCCCGCAGTCTCTTGTCGGCGTGCTTGTTGGCCTCCTTTCCGCCGAAATAGGCCTGGTCGATCTCGCCCCTCCGGCTTGAGAGCTTCTCCTGGTCCGACCAGGCCTCGCGGATGCGGTGGGCCATGAACCAGGCGGTTTTCTGCGTTACCTGGAGATCCCGGTGCAGCTTCAGGCTGGACACGCCCTTGAGACTGGACAGGAACAGGTAGATGGCGATGACCCATTTCTGCAGGGGCACCTTGGAGTGGGACAGCACCGTTCCGGTGCGAACGCCAAACCGCTTTCGGCAATCCCCGCAGTGATAGGGCATCGGCCTGCGGTGGGGGCATTCGGTAATCATGCCGCAGCATCCGCAGTGGGGGCAGTGGATGTGCTTGCTCCATCTGACGTCTTCAAACCACTTCTCCGCGGCCGCGTCGTCGGGAAACCTGGCGAACAGCTCGATCAGGGATACGCCATTCCGGTCGTTCCTTCCCGGGCCTTCGGGGACGAGCCCCCTGCCGGCTTTGGACCAGCGGCCCAGGAATCGTTTCAGGATTTTCATGAGCTCCTTTCGGTGTGAGATTTGGGGAGCGTTATCAGGATCGAATCCCCTCCACAGACGGTTTCTACCCTGGCAGACTGAACGCTGTAAACGGTGCCCGCTCCCCTATATACAATTACTTACTACAGTGATCGACTGCGGTGATCGGAGTTTATCGGTGTCCACCAATTCAACAGAGGAGAGGCACGGCCCTGTCCTTCGGGGGTTTTCTGGCGATTGCAGCCGACGCGGCCGGCCTCGGCATTTCCTGCGGGAACCGGCATGATCCGGTTTCTGCGCACATTGGCACCCGGCCGTTATATTTTCACTGAGTTGAGCACTGGATGGCGATCACAACTGGACAGGAAATCAGACAATCCCGAGCTCCTTCATGGACACGCTTTCGCCGGGAGGAGCGACGACGACATGATCGAGCACTTGGATTCCCATAAGGCCACCGGCCTCGACAAGACGGTGAGTGAGATCGATGTCCTCCTTGGATGGGGCTGGATCTCCAGATGGATGATTGTGGGCCAGAATGATGCTGGTGGCTCCCTTCAGGATCGCTGCCTTGAACACCTCCCGTGGATGAACGAGGGAAGCGTTTTGACTGCCGATGGAGGTCGTCTCGTGTGCGACTACGCGATTGCGCGTGTCGAGGTGGAGGACGATGAATACCTCCCGGTCGGCTGAGGCGATGTCGAGGGTATCCAGGTAGGCGAGCACCTCGTTGGGACTGGTGAGCGGCTCCGAGCATACGTCCTGCCAGATTTGCCGCACCTTGCGTTCGACGACTTCGAGTTTCATGGAAGACCCTTTCTTCTGGTGAGATGTCTCAGTTCATGTTTTCAGCGTCTCCTCTTCTTTTTCCGCCAGGAGGAATTGCGCAGGAACCGGCACGCCGGTATGTTGCGGTTTGAGGACAGGCGATCAGGGAGATCGCCCGATGGACTCAGAGAGCAGTCCTTGGCGCGACGGTAGCAGAGACTGAAAATGGAAGCCAAGGAGGTCGCCCTTCAGCGGGGACCCTATCGATGTGCGACCTGGGGTTCGCAGCCTGCGAGGAATACACCGGCCTCACGGCCAGGGAGTTTTCCCAGCCGGTGCCGACTGCGATGACGAAACACCGATGACCTACAACACCAAGGAGTAGTTGAACTGCTGATTCAGACTGATGAGTGATGATTTTTTTGATTCCAACCTCTTCAACGCCCTCGGTACGAGAGCCAGTTACCCACGCAGCCGTTGTTGCCCCGCCTGATCCGGTTTCGGCGTTAAATCTCCAGGCTTAGGGGTACCTACGGTACCACTAAGCCTGCGAAAATAGTCATCTCCCACCGGGGACCCCGGCTTCCGTTCGGGCTCCTCCGGGAGTACGACAAGCCCTTTTCCGCCTGAACGTATTCCGCCTTGCTTCAGGGCCACCTTGGAGCAGGCGACCGGCTGCCTGGTTTCCACATCCAGATTTCCATCCACCCTTATCCATCCCCCGCACCGCCTGCGGGAGAAACAGGGAAATATCATGAAGAACGACCTGTTCCAGACCCTCAAGCCCCAGATCGATGACAACCCTCGTCTTCGCACACCCCAGAAGGAGACCTACGCCGCCCTGTCCCGTTTCGCCGGTAACCAGGACGAGAAGGAGCGCGAGGTCGGAATCGTCCTGCCCGTCGGCTGCGGCAAGTCCGGCTGCATCGCGTTGGCCCCCTTCGCCTTTGGCTCCACCCGCACCCTTGTCGTGGCCCCCGGCGTCAAGATTGCTCAGCAACTCAACGATGACTTCGACCCTGCCAGGGACATGTTTTACACCCGGTGCGGCGTCCTGGACGCTCCTCCTTTTCCAGAGCCGGCCCGGATCCGGGGCGCGACCACCAACCGGGCGGACCTCGAAGAAGCCGACGTGGTGATTACCAACATCCAGCAACTGCAGGGCGACAATAACCGCTGGCTCCAGAGGCTGCCGGAGGATTTCTTCGACCTCATCCTGTTCGACGAAGGACACCACAACGTCGCGCAGAGCTGGAAAACGCTGAAAGGCCAGTTTCCGCAGGCAAGAATCGTCAACTTCAGCGCCACTCCTCTACGCGCCGACGGTCAGGTCATGGCCGGCCGCATCCTGTATTCCTATTCGGTGTCTGCGGCCATTCAGGCAGGCTATGTCAAGCGCCTCAAGGCCGTGGTCCTCAACCCGGAAACGCTGCGCTATGTCCGCCGCGAGGACGGACAGGAGGAGGAGGTCGGCCTGGAGGAAGTGCGTCTCCTCGGCGAGCAGGACGCCGGTTTCCGGCGCAGCATCGTGACCTCGACCGAGACCCTCGACACCCTTGTCGAGGCTTCGATCCGTGAGCTGGACAAGCTCCGCACCGCCTCCGGCGAAAGGCGGCTCAAGATCATCGCCTCGGCGCTCAACTACGAGCACTGCGGCCAGATCGTGGCAGCGTATCGCGCCCGCGACCTTGGCGCCGATTTTGTGCACTCGCGGGAAAAGAGTGCCGTCAACGACCAGGTTCTGCAGCGTCTGGAAAATCACGAGCTGGATGTGATCGTCCAGGTTCGAAAGCTCGGGGAGGGGTTCGATCACCCCTATCTTGCCGTCGCGGCGGTCTTCAGCCTCTTCGCAAACCTCTCTCCCTTCGTTCAGTTCGCAGGCCGCATCATGCGCGTCATCGAGCCCAACGACCCCGACAACCTTCTCAATCAAGGCAGCGTCGTCTTCCATGCCGGTGCCAACGTCGCGAACAGGTGGGACGATTTCCGGGAATTCAGCGGAGCCGACCAGGAGTTCTTCGATCAGCTTCTGCCGGAGGACCTCGATTTCCGTTCCCGCGACGAGATTGAAGTCGAGCCCCGTGACTCCGGCGAGGGCGAACGCATCGATGTGCGCGGCCAGACGGCCATCCGGCTGGAAGAAACCCTCCTCGTTCCCGAACTCTCCGAGGCGGTTGCGGCTCCCCGGGTCCTTCCGGAAAAGGGGTACTCATCCGACGAAGGCAAGCAGGCTATCGGCGAGCAGAAGCCCGTTCCCATGACCCGCCTCCAGCAGCGCCAGGCAAGGCGCGGCGACCTCGACACGCGGGTGCAAAGGGAAAACCGGACGGATTCTCCGGAAGCGCGGCGTCAACCCGGAAGCCCGGAACCTCGACCGCCAGCGCTTCAGCCGGTCCAATTTTGTCGTCGTCAAGACGGCCATTGATCGGCAGGTGAACGCTGCGGTGGGCCGCAAGGCCGGGGAGCGCAGCGAGTTCACCCGGGACGACCTGGACCGGATCGAACGGAATTTCGCCGGGATCGTCGAGCGCGCTGAAAAGGAGGTCTTCGATGGGACGAATTAGATCCCTGCGCATCCCGGCGAAGGTGGACGTAGTTCTGCGCGCTCATAATTGCAAAGCCAATAAGGGGCATCGGCTCCAGCGCGGAGACAAGCGGCTCAAAGTCCGCAATGGGGGAGGCTGGAGTCACTACTGCCTCGACTGCGCCCGAAAGATGATCCGCCGCGATATAGCCGCACTGGAAGCGCTCGCCGGCGAGCTGGACCGGGGAGATGGGAAGAGGAATCCCTGACGACTAAACCCTCTCCACTGCCCCCACCGGGGCGGCCTTTGACTCTTCTGAATTCCCGGCAGGGTCGTACAGAACCTCCTGGCGGCATCGGATCAGCCAGGGAGCTTTCGAGACTACCGTTCCTGAACCAGGGAGGATTCCAGATCCTGCAACACCTGAAGGAGCGAGGCTTTCGCCTTCGCCTGGGCCTCGCAGCAGCTTATTTGAGGGGTGTCGTGGTACACCAGCATGGTCAGCTTTTCCTGGCGGGGATAGATTTCGAATGTGCAGGGCGGTCCCGGTCGAAGCGGCGGCTGATGGAGGACCAGGACGACCTCCACCTCGGTAAGGTATTTCCCTGCCGGCGGCGCGAAGATGCCGTCGCCGAATCGGTTCGAGTTCACTCTCTCGGTGTTTCCCGGCAAGACACGGATCCGTTCGGTCATGAAAAGTCCTTTCGTTGACGGAGGGAGATATGTTGAAGCGGCTGCAGCCGTCTGAGGAACTGGCTGCCATTGTCGGCGACGAGCCGGTGTCGAAGGCTCAGGTTGTCGAGGAACTCTGGGGCTACATCCGGGAGAACGGTTTGCAGGACGCAAGGAATCCGCGAAGGATCAACGCGGACGACAATCTCAGAAGGATCTGCGGCGGCAAGGATCAAATGACCCTGTTGGAGTTCACCAGGCTGGTCAACAGATACCTGTTCGCCTGTTCCGGAGGTTCAGCAGGAACGGACGAGGAGCTGGAAAGGGCGTTTGAAAAGAAGATGCTGGGGTCTTGTTACGAGACTCTGGGCTGCTCGCCGGAGGTGTCCGACGAGGAACTGAAACGGAAGTTCAGGGAGCTATGCCAGGAATATCACCCGGACAGGCTGGCAGGCGAGGAGATTCCCGCAGGAATCGTCAAGCTGGCGGGGGAGAAGTTCCAGGAGATTCAGAGCGCCTACGAAGTCGTGGTGAAGTCTCGGAGCTAATGCGAAACCGTGAAGGAGAGATTCCGGATGAAAAGGTTCCTATTGGCCGCTCTGCTGGCCGTGGCGGCGGCCATTATTCCTACGATGCTGCGAGTGATTCCATAGGGTGTTTGTCATCCTTTCTTCAGCGCCATTTTCCTGATCTCCTCCACGGCGGTGTCCAGATACGGATCAAGGATACCCTCTGATTCTCCGAACAACTCCAGCAGGGCGAAGGTGAGGCATATAGCCTGCACTGCCGACACCGGGAGGGCTATCCCTCCCATCTCGGGGTGCCTGAAGAAGATGGCAATGCAGGCTGGATCTACGTCCGCCATAAGGTGAACTTTCTCGAAGGCCACGTCCTGATATACGGATTCGATTTTGCTTCTCGTTTCGTGGTTCATTGACTGGTTTCCTTTCCCGGAAAAGGGGGATTTGCTTATCAATGCGAGCTTGTGAAGAACAGGAGAGCAGTGGGGTGTCCGCCTGTCCTGTCACTCTCCATCAGCCCGTACCCACCCCTCGACCCTTTGAGATAGGGACTTTACCTCGGACAAGCGGAACACGAGCTCGCGAATTTCTCCTCCGTGCTTCTGGCGGTGTGCCGTTGCTTCCCGAAGGGTTTCGAACCGGTCAACCTTCTTGTCTTTTACCACTGCATATCGGCGGATAATCCACTTGGGTAGATCCACTTCGTCGGACATGGTATTCTCCTTCGTCGGTGGTTCACCAACAGTTCATTGAAGGGGTTCGTTCTGTTGATGGGGAGCGTGGAGCCAGGCTGAAATGCTGAGCCCGAAAATTTTGCCGGGATGATGAGGGGCTTGAAGGTCCTCTGACACTCTGTTGATAGATATACACGAGCCCAACATGCTGCGTAGAAGAAAGGTGCAGGTCAGGATGAAAGAACTCATTTGGAAATATCGGAAGCCCCTGGTTTTCCTTGCCCTTCTGGTAATCCAAGTCCCATTCTTTTTCTTTATGCCCACGTCTGCAGCGAAAGATAGCTTCATTAGGGTGGTCCATGTTCTGGTTTCAAGTGGATTGATGTCCTTCCTCTTTTCAAGGTTTGCCGACCGACTGATAGGCAAGATGCTATACAAGGGATTGAGGAGAGACTGGAAGGAAGTCCGAGTCATTTACTCTGAGGGATTTGCCCGAGGAACCGGAGACGTGTATCCCAGGGAACCAACTCTCCTTATTCAGGAGCCTCTATTGGGTAGTTCCTCTCGTGCTGAGGAAATCAAGGGTCCTTTATTCGCCCAGGACGGTAATGGAAGGTTGCACCAAGTTTCGGCTGCAAGACTCCATAGGCCAATGTCCTTGTATTTCAATAACAGCTGTGTGGGCAAGCCTGAAGAGGGGAAAGAAGTAGAATCTGAGGCTGGAGGCCGGGTAGAGTTTGCAACGGGGCACTGGAGTCAATTACAATTGATGCAAGTTGGGCCAGATGAAAAGACGCAGCTAGTTTCAGTAGGGTTTCCAGATACGCTCATTCGGTAGGCAGGACCAAAAGAGAAACCGGGCGCATAGTTAATCCCCTTCCCACGTTCCCCATCTTTTATTTCTACCGCGTATTACTCGGCAAGCGGCTTTTCTTGCTCAGATTTTTTTGATTGTCAGAAGTTGGACGGCCTTGACCCCGATCAGGCGGGGTAGGCAAGTTCATCTATCCCCAAAATAGTGGCAGAGGGAACCGAAGGCGGGCCTTGACGAATCGGCAAAATGCGGGAGGGCTCTTTCCGGCTCAAGAGGCTACGCTCGGGGGCATTCCTCAACAGACGGACAAGAGGCTCCAGCCCATTGCCTCCCAACCTGCTCGATTCCCCCCTGCCACAAACTATCCGCCATCGTCGGCAGTGCTTTTTTCCTCTCCAGGGTCTTCCTTTTCGCTGCAGGGGATGCATACATGCTGGCCGGGGGTAGGCATCCAGAACAGGTGCCAGGGCCTGATTTCCTGACCGCAAACGCAGCAGACCGGCTTGAAAACCATTACTCCCTCGTGTCCCGGATTCTGCCCTCCTCGTCCACGAAGACCCGGAAGGGAGAAGCCACCATTTTCCGGGAGGACTTGGTAAGGCCATTCACGCACTCGATGCAGACATCGAATTTCCTCCCCTCGGCCATCATACTGGCCGTTCCGACCTTGAGCTCCCCGCGTAACTCGCCATCGGCAACGACCCCGGTGCAGATATCACAGATGGTGGTTGCCATTTACGCCCTCCTTTCCCGGTGGATTGAGGCTTTCCAGGACAGGATCAAGCCCCGTTCCTGGTGGTGGATGATGGCTCCCATAAGCCGGAGATACCTTTCGGGCATCGTTCGCTTTCCCTTCTCCCACAGGCACACCTCGGCCTCACTGACACCCAGGGCGAGGCCCAATTCCCATTGCTTCATGCCCAGGGCGTCTCTGGCCCTTTTCAGCTGATCTTGCGTCATTTCTATTCTCTCCATGTTTTGGGGGGGGTGGATGGTCAGGTGGACACCGGCAGAAGGGCACAGCACGGCCCTGACGGCCTGCCGGGGACCGTTGCCACGCGACAGACCGCTTTTCAGCTATTCGGTTCGTATAGGGGTGTCCGTCGCGGTAGCGCGGAGCGGAACAGTGGGGAAGGGTGTTGTTTAACTGGAAGGACTTCCGGAAGCTGCCAAACGTACCGAGGCAGCCGGGAGGGCTACATTTCCTTTCATAAGGTTATACCAGATTTTTTGGAAAAACGCGGAACCTGAGTGGCGCGATCAAGGACCCTGAAAGGGCAGCTACGCAGGCAATCCAGATAGGGGTAAGACTGCCGCTGATGTACCAACAGTCGAATCCTTGCGGGCTTCTCTTTTTTCAAACCGTCACTTGACCCGGCCGTTTTTCTGGCGCCGCCCGACGTGCTCCAACTTGACCACCCCGTCCTGGATTGCCAAACCGGTTCGCGGCTGACATGACCATGCACTTCGGTTCACCGCCGTTCACCACCGAGGTGCGCCAGGTGGTCTGCGACGGCTTCGTGATCCGGTAAATCCAACACCATCCGCCAGGGCGTGCGCCGCGGAAGTCTCGGTGCCGTTCACCAAGCCGGGAGAGCGCACCCAACCTCTGCTCATCGACCTATATTTCTGATGTGTATCCAGAGCACCACTAACCCAACGGAAACTTCCTGGCCTCCCAATCCTGCCCGACTCGCCTGACGACCGCCGGCCACCCGCAGGAATCTGCCGCCTTGACTGATCCTTTCTTCGAGCGCCCCGTCCTCAACTCTCCCTACGAGCGCCCGTCCCGCCACTGGGAGCTGGACGAGACCGGGCAGCCGACCCGGAAAACCATCGAAAGCCGCCGCCAGGCGGAGTTCATCACCCCGATTCCGAAGCCCCGAAAACGCAAGGGGTCGGCGCAGCAGGCGGCGATGGTCTTCGACCAGAAGGCTCAGAAGCTCGGGACCGACGGCCAGCAATACGACCTGACCGCCATCATCAACGGGGTCCGCCGGCAGGTCGACCGTTGGCGCGAGCTGCCGGAGGCCCGGTGGCAGGTGACCCCGGAGACCGCCCGCCTGCTCCGGCACTGGCGGCGCCACCGCTTCAGCGGCATCCGCCCCTTCTTCTGCCAGGTGGAAGCGGCCGAGACCGCCATCTGGCTCACCGAGGTCGCTCCCGGCACGCGAGCCGGCCGGAGCTTCCTCGACCATCTGGCCAACGCCAACGAAGAGGCCAACCCCGACCTGCCGCGGCTCGCCCTCAAGCTGGCTACCGGCGCCGGCAAGACCACGGTCATGGCGATGCTGATCGCCTGGCAGACCGTCAACGCCGTGCGCCGGCCGCAGAGCAGCCGCTTCACGCGCGGCTTCCTCGTGGTCACCCCGGGCATCACCATCAAGGACCGCCTGCGCGTGCTGCAGCCGAACGATCCCGACAGCTACTACCAGAGCCGCGAGCTGGTCCCCAACGACATGCTGCCCGACCTCGAGAAGGCGAAGATCGTCATCACCAACTACCACGCCTTCAAGCTGCGCGAGCGCATGGAGCTGTCCAAGGGGGGCCGTTCCCTGCTCCAGGGACGGGGGGAATCGATCGCCACCCTCGAGACCGAGGGACAGATGCTGCAAAGGGTCATGCCCGGGCTCATGGGCCTGAAGAACATCCTCGTCCTCAACGACGAGGCCCACCACTGCTACCGCGAAAAGCCGGGGGAGGTCGAGGAAGAAACGCTGAAGGGGGACGACCGGAAGGAGGCCGAGAAGAACACGGAGGCCGCCCGGCTGTGGATTTCAGGGCTGGAGACGGCCGGCGGAAAGCTCGGCATCAACCGGGTGATCGACCTGTCGGCCACCCCCTTCTTTCTGCGCGGGTCCGGGTACGCCGAAGGCACGCTGTTCCCGTGGACGATGTGCGACTTCTCGCTCATGGATGCCATCGAGTGCGGCATCGTCAAGCTGCCCCGCGTGCCGGTGGCCGACAACATCCCCGGCGGCGACATGCCGAAGTTCCGCAACCTGTGGGAGCACATCCGCGAGGACATGCCGAAGAAGGGTCGGGGCAAGTCCAGCCACCTCGATCCCCTGAGCCTGCCCGTCCGGCTGCAGAACGCCCTGGATGCGCTGTACGGCCATTACCGGAAGAACTTCGAGATGATGCAGGAGGCGGGGATTTCCGTGCCCCCCTGCTTCATCGTCGTCTGCAACAACACCTCGACCTCCAAGCTGGTCCACGACTACATCTCCGGCTTCCACCGCGACAACGAGAACGGCTCGAAGACGTTCGAGAACGGGCGCCTCGAGCTGTTCCGCAACTTCGAGGACGACGGCACCCGGCTCCCGCGGCCCCGCACCCTCCTGATCGACAGCGAACAGCTGGAGTCCGGGGAGGCGCTCGACAGGAACTTCCGCGACATGGCCGCCGACGAGATCGAGCGCTTCCGCCGCGAGATCGTCGAGCGCACCGGCGACCGCCGCCAGGCCGAGAAGATCACCGACCAGGATCTCCTCCGGGAGGTCATGAACACCGTCGGCAAGGAGGGCCGGCTCGGGGACTCGATCCGCTGCGTGGTGTCGGTGTCGATGCTGACCGAAGGGTGGGACGCCAACACCGTCAGCCACGTTCTCGGCGTCCGCGCCTTCGGGACGCAGCTGCTCTGCGAGCAGGTGGTGGGCCGCGCTTTGCGGCGGCAGTCCTACGACCTCAACGAAGACGGCCTGTTCGACGTCGAGTACGCCGACGTCCTGGGGATCCCGTTCGACTTCACCGCCAGGCCCGTGGTGGCTGCGGCGAAGCCGCCGCGGGAGACCGTCCAGGTGCGGGCGGTGCGCCCGGAAAGGGACGCGCTGGAGATCCGTTTCCCGCGGGTGGCCGGGTACCGGGTGGAGCTGCCGGAAGAGCGGCTCGAAGCCGGGTTCAACGACGACTCGGTGCTGGAGTTGACGCCCGACCTGATCGGTCCCTCGAAGACACTGGTCCAGGGGATCATCGGCGAGGGGGTCGACCTCGACCTCGTTCACACCAACGGGCTGCGCACCTCGACCCTGCTGTTCCACCTGACCCAGCGCCTGCTCTACACCAAGTACCGCGACCCTGGCGAGGAGCCGAAGCTCCATCTCTTCGGGCAGCTCAAGCGGATCACCAAGCAGTGGCTCGACGGCTGTCTCGTCTGCAAGGGGGGCACCTGGCCAGCCCAGCTCATGTACCAGGAGCTGGCGGACAGGGCCTGCGAGAAGATCGCGGCGGCCATCACCCGGGAGGGGATCGGCACCCGCCCGGTTAAAGCGGTGCTCGATCCGTACAATCCCGTCGGTTCCACCGCCCACGTAAATTTCAACACCACTAAAACCAGCCGGTACGAGACCGACTCCCGCCGCTGCCACGTCAACTGGGTCGTCCTCGACAGCGACTGGGAGGCGGAGTTCTGCCGGGTCGCCGAGTCCCACCCGCAGGTGAGGTCCTACGTCAAGAACCACAACCTCGGCCTGGAGGTCCCCTACCGGTCCGGCTCGGAAACGCGGACCTACCTGCCGGACTTCATCGTTCAAGTCGACGACGGCCGGGGGGACGGCGATCTTCTGCACCTGGTCGTCGAAATCAAGGGGTACCGGAGGGAAGACGCCAAGGACAAGAAGGCGACCATGGACACCTACTGGGTCCCCGGGGTGAACAACCACGGGGACTACGGGCGCTGGGCCTTCGCCGAGTTCACCGATGTTTTCGAGGTGGAAGCCGCGTTCGATCTTTTGCTTGAGGGGTTTCGAACCCAGGCGGATACTGAAACGGCGGAAATATCAAACCAACCGAGAGGAAACCGATGAAATTAAAAATTGTGAACCATCAGCTGAGAAGGGCGGTTACTGGACAGAAGTACCCTCTATTCCCGGGTGTGCAATTCAAGGGGAGTCCTTCGAAGAGCTGTTGACCAACCTGTAACGAGGCCATCGAAGATTGCCTGTCCGTCTTCAGCGGTACCTGATGCTGTATCGATGATTCCGACCTGTAACCGACTCAGTTTGTGATACGTTAGAAAGACTACAATCAATGGCGAAACGGAAATCAACGGCGAAACGGAAATCAACCAAGACCGTGGAAAGCCTCCGGCACCAGGACGCGTCGCGGAAGAACATCCCCACGGCCGAGTACCAGGCGGTAATGGCAGAGGACGACCGCAATCCGATCAGGGTCGCGTACGAGCGGCGCAACCCGGACCTCGACCCGCAGCTTGTCTGGCGCGGCAAGGACGAGCAGAACTGGTCGGACCTGGTGGTGCAGGCGCCGCCGTTGTTCATCCAGGAGAAGGTGCACCCGAAGGTGCTGATCGACGATCTGCGGCAGCGGACCAGGGAGACGGAGGCGGAGCAGGGGAACGGGAACGGCACCCAGGCCGACCTGTTCGCGGACTTCAACGGGCTGCCGAGCGCGGACGCGCAGACGGAGTTCTACCAGCACGACGCCAACTGGTCGAACCGGATGATTCTCGGGGACAGCCTGCAGGTGATGGCGTCGCTGGCGGAGCGGGAGGGGCTGCGGGGAAAGGTCCAGTGCATTTACATCGACCCGCCCTACGGCATCAAGTTCAACTCCAACTTCCAGTGGTCGACGACCAGCCGCGACGTCAAGGACGGGAACGCGGGGCACATCACACGCGAGCCGGAGCAGGTGAAGGCGTTCCGGGATACGTGGCGGGACGGCATTCACTCGTACCTGACGTATCTGCGGGACCGGCTGACGGTGGCGTGGGATCTGTTGACGGAGAGCGGGTCGGTCTTTGTACAGATCGGAGACGAGAATGTGCATCGGGTGCGGGCGTTGATGGACGAGGTGTTCGGGGAGGAGAATTTTTGCGCGGTAATTCCTTTCTCGAAAACTACAGGTCTTGGTGCAAAACTCCTTCCTTCCCGCTACGACTTCCTCATCTGGTTTGCAAAAGATCTAGGTCTGGTGAAATTCCGACAGCCGTATATCTCGAAGTCGTTAGAAGACGGCTCTGCGAGTTCTTACAACTGGGTTGAGCTACCTGATGGCACACGGCGAGGCCTTAGCGCGAGTGAGAATCGGAGCCTCAAGACTATTCCAACTAATGCTACGATCTATCGGCCAAGCGACCTTACATCGCAAGGGAATCCAAGGTTTCCTTTCTCATTTCGGTCCGAGAAGTATTCCGCGACATGGAAGACCACAGAAACAGGACTTGATAGGCTCGGAAGAGCTAACCGACTTCATGTCGCCAAAAATAGCTTGCGTTACGTTCGTCTATTAATGGATTTCCCAGTAATGCCGGTCTCCAACTATTGGGAAGATACCGGCACGGGGAGCTTTACGGACGACAAAGTCTACGTAGTTCAGACTGGGTCAAAGGCGATCCAACGCTGCATCCTGATGACCACGGACCCCGGCGACCTCGTCCTCGACCCCACCTGCGGCTCCGGCACCACCGCGTACGTCGCCGAACAGTGGGGCCGCCGCTGGATCACCATCGACACCTCCCGCGTCGCCTTGGCGCTCGCTCGCGCCCGCGTCATGGGGGCCCGCTATCCCTACTACCTGCTCGCCGACAGCCGCGACGGCCAGGTCAAGGAAGGCGAGATCTCCCGCAAAGTTCCCTCGGAAGCGCCCACGTACAACGACATCCGCCACGGCTTCGTGTACGAGCGGGTCCCCCACATCACCCTCAAGTCGATAGCCAACAACACCGAGATCGACGTGATCTGGGAGAAGTTCCAGGAAACGCTGGAGCCGCTCCGCCAGGAACTGAACGCCGCCCTCGGAACATCCTTTGAGGAATGGGAAATCCCCCGCGACGCCGACGACGCCTGGCCCGATGAGGTCAAGAGAATCCACGCGGACTGGTGGGAACAGCGCATCGCCCGGCAGAAGGAGATCGACGCCTCCATCGCCGCCAAGGCGGACTACGAATACCTCTACGACAAGCCCTACGAAGACAACAGGAAAGTCCGGGTCGCCGGCCCCTTTACGGTGGAGAGCCTGTCGCCGCACCGCCTGCTCGGCGTCGATGAGAACGACGAGCTCATCGACAACCTCGCCGAAGCCAGCCTCGGGTACGGGGCGAAGCAGGACTTCGCCGGGATGATCCTCGACAACCTCAAGACCTCCGGCGTTCAGCAGGCGCACAAGGAGGACCGCCTCTCCTTCTCCGGGATCAGACCCTGGCCCGGCGAGCTCGTCTGCGCCGAGGGAACCTACGTCGAAGGCAACGGGGACTCAGGCCCCCAGAGACGCGCCGGCATCTTCATCGGCCCGGAGTTCGGCACTGTCTCCCGCCCCGATCTCGTGTCGGCGGTGCGCGAGGCGGCCGACGCCGACTTCGACGTGCTCGTCGCGTGCGCCTTCAACTACGACGCCCATGCCTCGGAGTTCAGCAAGCTCGGCCGCGTCCCGGTCCTGAAGGCGCGCATGAACGCCGACCTCCACATGGCCGACGACCTCAAGAACACCGGCAAGGGCAACCTCTTCGTCATCTTCGGCGAGCCGGACATCGACCTCCTCGACGCCGAGGACGGACAGATCCAGGTCAAGATCAACGGCGTCGACGTCTTCCACCCCAACACCGGCGAGATCCGCAGCGACAGCGCCGACGGCATCGCCTGCTGGTTCGTCGACAGCGACTACAACGAGGAGAGCTTCTTCGTCCGCCACGCCTACTTCCTCGGCGCCAACGACCCTTACAAGGCCCTGCGGACGACCCTGAAGGCCGAGATCAACCAGGAAGTCTGGGAGACCCTGAACAGCGATACCTCCCGACCTTTCCCCAGGCCGGCGTCGGGCCGGATAGCCGTCAAGGTGATCAACCACCTCGGGGACGAGGTGATGAAAGTGTTCCGAGTGTGATGGAGAGCCAAGATCAGCGTTCAGATAGGTGGAGGGACTCCAACCCGTGAATAAGCAAATTATAAAGTGCAGGGATGATACACGCCCCGTTTTCTTTGAGAAACTGGATGATCTACCTGAAGAATCAGGTCCGTTCAAGCTCTTGGAAGGATCGACATGTTCGTGGGCAACGAAAGATGAACCATTTGGCACAAAAGAGCTGCGGTCTCGAATCGAGCCATGGCTGACGGCGCTGGTCCAGTCCGAACACTTGTCCTTGCTGGTCGGGTCGGGGCTGACCCACGCTGTTCACGGATTGGCGACGAATAAGACGCTGCCGGGAATGAACCCCGTCGACTTTAGGTGTCTGAACAACGAGATCGTAGAGGAAGCGAAGCGAATTGCCAAAGCTTCCGGACGCGAAAAGGGGAACTTTGAGGACCAGATTCGAGTTGCAACCGAGCTGCTTCGTGGCATGGAGATCATCGCATCTGCAAATCCGGAAAATGCCCCAGATGGAAAACAAGTGTCGGACTTGAGATCCGACTTAACGAACGCGCTCCAATCTTTCGCGAGCTCCATCCTGGATAGCGAACGAGGTCTCGTATCCGCAGCTACAGAGAAGCGTGAACAGGCGGTTAACTACCTCATCAGCTTCCTGATGAGCTTTGCCAGTCGTTCTGGAACTCGGGAACGGTTGCAGCTCTTCACGACGAACTACGACCGCTACATTGAAGCCGGCGGGGATGTGGCAGGGCTACGACTCATCGACCGATTCGTTGGGACCCTTGCGCCGGTTTTCCGTGCGTCACGGCTGGACGTAGATCTGCACTACAACCCACCCGGAATCCGTGGCGAGCCGCGCTATCTTGAAGGCGTGGTGCGTTTCACCAAGCTGCACGGCTCCGTCGATTGGCTCGACTATGACGATGCAATCCGCCGTATAGGTCTCCCGTTCGGTTCTGCGGATACCGCGCCATTCCTTTCGGCTGCTGGCCTAGAAGGCGGCGACGCAACCCGCATCATGATCTATCCAAACGCCGCTAAGGATCGGGAGACCGCCTCCTACCCCTACGTCGAGTTGTTTCGGGATTTCGCCGCTGCAATCTGTAGACCGAATAGCACCTTGGTCTGCTACGGCTACAGCTTCGGCGATGAGCACATCAATCGGGTGATTGAGGACATGCTCACAATTCCGTCGTCACACCTAGTGGTCATCGCTCATGATGATCCCCTCAACCGAATCATGCGCACATACGAAAGGTTGGGAAGGCACGCGCAGATCACGCTCTTGATCGGCAACCATCTCGGCGATCTCGTGACCCTTGTCGACAACTACCTACCGAAGCCCGCCATCGACCGCACGACCTTCCGCATGGCGGAACTGCTCAAGGCCCGGTGGGGTACGGAGCCGCGTGACAACGACGGTAACCCGGTCCCTCCAGCAGAGGGGGAAGGCTCGAGGTCATGACTCAGACCCCTCTCGAGCAGGCGGGAAGCCTGCGTGTCGGCACAGTGGACTTTGTGTCTCCAGACGAGATTAGGGTTGCCCTTGATATCGAGGCGCCCGAGTCGATCGCCCTGAATACGGGTGGCCCTCGTCCGTTCCCCAGGGTCAACGGTTACCTTTTGATCTCGGTCGATGAGGCTTTTCTGGTTGGTCAGGTCGAGTGGTTAACAGTCGAAAGATCGGCATTCCCGAAGCGGCGCGGGATGCAGGACTTCGGGCTGGTAGATCTGCCCTATCCACTCCGCAAGCTGAGGCTTAACCCGCTTGGTACGCTACGACCAAAGGGGACGGACGAGCAATATGCCTTCAAGCGGGGCGCTGATGCGCTGCCGTCGGTAGGCGCCGCCGTTGTGCTCCCCACTGAAAGCCAACTCCGATCCATCATCGAATCGGGCGAACGACGGCACGTGAAGATCGGGTCGAGCCCGCTAGCGGGCGATGCGGAGGTGCGGGTCGACCCGAATCGCTTGTTCGGCCGCCATCTGGCCGTTCTTGGAAACACCGGTAGCGGTAAGTCCTGCTCTGTTGCCGGGCTGATCCGTTGGAGCCTGGAGCAGGCAAAACAGGCCCGCTGTGAGGGCCGGCCCAATGCGAGGTTTATCATCCTCGACCCCAACGGCGAATATTCACGGGCATTCGGGGCCGACGATCCGATCAAGGCGAGGATCTTCAAAGTTAATCCGGACAAAGGCGAGATCGCGTTGAAAGTGCCGCTGTGGTTCTGGAACAGTGCGGAGTGGTGTTCGTTCACGCAGGCAAGCGCGAGAACGCAGCGCCCGACTCTCATCCAAGCGCTTCGCTCCGTTCGTGATGGCCACGATGTACCAACAGAGGATGCGAGCCATGACACGCGCCGCTTCCTGCGCACGCTCGTGGCAACTATCCGGATCGAGCAAAACGCTGGTAGTCCGTGGAGCAGTTTTCCAAAACCGAAGTCGTTTTTGGAAAAGCTAGAGAAATGGAAGTTGGGACTGGAATCTGACCTTGGATCCTTCGGTGGAGATCAAAAGGACAAGCTGCAGGCGCTCGTGAGTAAGATCGAAGCGCTTTGTGAACCCCGCCGTCAACAATACGCCAACTACGATTTCACTAGACAGGATGTTGAGGACCTACTGACCGCGACGAGCGTTGCACATTCCGCCTTCGGCGGCACGGAGTCAGACACTCTGCCTTCGGATGTAGATGCCCCTCGCCCTTTCGAGGGCACATCGCTCCTTCGTAGCGTGGAGGCGGTAGCGGAAATGCTCAACGTATCTGAGCATGTCGAAACGTTGCTGGTCAGAATCCGTACGTTACTCACGGATTCCCGGATGATGCCAATCATGGGAGGTGTCGACATAACGCTGGATGGGTGGCTGAAAGACTACATCGGAACGAACGAGGCAGAAGATGGTGATGCTGAAGGTGGTTGCGTTTCAGTAATCGATTTGTCGCTTGTGCCAACCGAAGTCGTTCACATTGTTACGGCGGTCATTGCTCGCATGGTCTTCGAGGCACTGCAGCGTTACGTCAAGGTGAACGGTGTCGCTCTTCCGAGCGTTCTCGTGATGGAGGAAGCGCACACGTTCATCAAGCGTTACAGGGAGGACATGGAGAATCAGGACGCGGCGACTATTTGCTGTCAGGTCTTTGAGCGCATCGCCCGCGAAGGGCGGAAGTTCGGACTGGGGCTGGTCCTGTCGTCGCAACGGCCATCCGAGCTGTCCCCCACGGTGCTGTCTCAGTGCAATACATTCCTCCTTCATCGGATCAGCAACGACCGTGACCAGAATCTTGTGCATCGGTTCGTGCCTGACAATCTTCGTGGGCTTCTGCGGGAGCTGCCTTCTCTGCCGTCCCAGAGTGCGATTCTGCTTGGGTGGGCATCGGAGTTGCCGATTCTGGTGAAGATGAACGACTTGCCCAAGACGCAGCAACCCCGCTCCGATGACCCGGAGTTCTGGGGGGTGTGGGTAGGCAAAGATGAGGAAGGCGAGCCCATTTCACGTGAGGTGGATTGGGGACAAATCGCCCAAGACTGGCAAGGAAGAGGAGAAAGGGGTGGAACTTCCACCGCTGAGGAGGAGGAGGATCAATAATGAATACCCGCATCCCCGACACTTTCACCGATAGTCTCCTCAAACACACCGATAAACGAGCAGAAGGCTGTAAAGGCCCTTTGCCTTCAATTGAATCCTGCTCAGCCGAGTCTGCGGTTCCACAAGCTGGAAGAGGCCGCTACTCACATCTCTCCTCCGACGGAATCAGCCAAGGTGTCCGGTGGAACTTAGCTCACTCCACACGAAGCTGGAATACTCCCCATGGCCAGTGCTAACCATATCAAGGCACTTTTTAAGTCGCACCTGGAAGGTGACGACGACCGCTTCTTCTCTGTTGCCATGCAAGTCGCTGCCCACGAAGCAAAACTTGGACACGGGAAGCTCGCCGAAGAACTGCGAACCCTGATCGACGAAGCAAAGGGCCGGCGTGGAATGGATTCGGTGTTACCGATTTCCCACCCGAGTGGGGAGTTGGCAAATCTCCTGGAAGCGTCGTACCCGAAGGCCCGGCTGGGAGAGATGGTTCTGAGTGACGCTCTCGCGGATCAGATTCAGCGGGTCATTCGTGAGCAACGCCATGCGGGGCGGATCGTGGAGCATGGCCTGGCGCCCAGGCGCAAACTACTACTGACAGGTCCTCCGGGTACGGGCAAGACTCTGACTGGGTTCGTTCTGGCCGGGGAACTCGGTCTCCCTCTCCTTCAGGTTCGACTCGACGGCCTAATCACCAAGTTCATGGGCGAAACTGCAGCCAAGCTGAGGCAGATATTCGAGGCCACCAGCAAAACCCGGGGCATCTACTTTTTTGACGAGTTTGACGCCATTGGTTCCCAACGCGGACTGACAAACGATGTGGGAGAAATCCGGCGGATACTGAACAGCTTTCTTCAAATGCTCGAACAAGACCGCTCTCACAGCCTCGTGATCGCGGCAACGAATCACCCCGGAATACTCGACCCTGCGCTTTTCCGCCGCTTCGACGACATCCTTCATTACGATCTGCCTGACAAGGTTCAGATTGCAAAACTACTGAAGACCCGCCTCACCGGAACCGCTGAAAAGGGTACTCAGTGGCAGAGACTGGCGGATTATTCGGCGGGCTTGAGCCACGCCGAGATCAGCCGTGCGGCCAACGAGACCCTGAAGGATGCTTTGATTCATAATCGTACACGGGTTCAGTCAACCGACATCCAATCAATGCTCGGTGAGCGAAAAAACGTCGCCCAAAGGCTGGGCCAGAAAAGCCAGTCCCGTACGGAGTAGCTCTTCAAATGACCGAAGCAACTGGAGGACGACATCCGCATTTCCTCCTCGAAGGGATAACCGAGACTGAGGAGTATCGTTATCCAGGTGGGGGCGATGGGGGTTCCACGATTCCCGAACGGGATCGCCTCCGCCAGGGTGGGGCGTTGAAAGGGCAGATTGAGGGGGTTCGGGGTGAGGCGGAATCCGCTCGCGAAGCCCAACAGGCCGCCGGGATGGAGGATGGTCTGGGGCTTCGGTTGGAATTCGAGAGCTTCCCCGATGTCGAGTTGGCGTTTGAGAGCTTGGCGCGAGAACGGTCAGGGATCGAACTGTTAAACGTCCGTCATGAAGAAAATCGAACTCTGGCAACCGTCTTCGTTCCTGACGGAAAGTTGGTGATTTTTGAGAACCTGATTGCCGCATACCTCGATGAGTCCAGAGATACGAAAGCTGGCCCAAGGAATCACAGGCTGCTGAATGCAATTTCTTCCATCAGGGCGGCTACCCTGGAAGCGCTTTGGACCGATACTGCTGAATTTCCTTCCGCAGAAGAGGGATCGATTTGGTGGGAGGTCTGGCTGCCCGTCCTTGGGGACCGGCGCGCGACAATTGATTCGTTTCGCGAGCGAGCCCAAGCCCAAAAAATCGAGATTCCTCAAGGAGAGCTGATCTTTCCGGAACGCACTGTACTGCTTGCGCGCGCATCCGTGGAACAGATGCAGCACTCCATGGTCACGCTCAACAGCATTGCCGAACTACGATGTCCAAAGGAGACGGCGGAATTCTTCGATTCCTTATCCCCCGACGAACAGGTCGAGCGGCTTGACGACCTGCTGAGCCGGACCCGATTTGCAGCCGAAACCGGACAGACGCCTTATGTCTGTCTACTCGATACGGGTGTCAACCGTGGCCATCGACTAATCAGCCCCGCGCTCGCTCCTGGCGACCTTCACACTGTCGAACCTGGTTGGGGTACCGACGATGCGGATGGTCATGGTACCGAGATGGCGGGGGTGGCTCTCGCAGGCAACCTGACCGAGCTCCTCGCCGACAACAGGCCTGTAGAAATCAGCCACCGGCTCGAGTCGGTGAAGCTGCTGAAAACGGATGGTGCGACCGGAACTGATTCCCGGCACCATGGATATCTGACCGTGGAAGCGGTGGCCAGGCCCGAAGTCACCGCACCATCCCGGATTCGGGTCTACGGAATGGCGGTCACCGCTCGGGACAATCGGGACCGGGGTCGTCCGTCGGCATGGTCAGGGGCGATTGATGCACTGGCGGCGGATGTCCACAGGTACGGGGCCAATCCGCGCCTACTGGTCGTGTCCGGGGGGAACATCAACGATCCAAGTGCTTGGTCTCGGTACCCTGATTCCAATGACAGCGACGGGGTACACGACCCGGCTCAGGCATGGAATGCACTTACGGTTGGAGCCTGTACCGACCTCGTCCGAATTACCGAGCCGGAGGCCGGCGGTTACTCGCCAGTCGCTCCAAGGGGATGCCTGAGCCCTTTCAGTACGACTTCACTCACCTGGGAACGACACTGGCCGCAAAAGCCGGATGTCGTTCTCGAAGGCGGCAACGTTGGAAAAGACTCATTGGGCTCGGTATCGATGGCCAGTCTAAGTCTTCTGACTACTAATCACCTCCTGGCAGACCGGCAATTCACGACGACCAATGGTACCAGCGCCGCCACCGCGCTCGCCTCGCGCTTCGCCGCCCGGGTCATGGCGTCCTATCCCGGATTGTGGCCCGAGACAATCCGCGCCTTGATCGTGCATTCGGCGGAGTGGACGAACACGATGAAACAACAGTTTCTGCCTGCGACCGGTACTCCACAAAAGAGGGACTATCTGAATCTACTGCGACGGTGCGGCTTTGGGGTCCCGGACATCGACCGCGCTTTATGGAGCCTCAACAATTCCTTGACGATGGTGGTTGAAGAAAGCCTGCGGCCATTCAAACGAGAAACACGCAAGCAGCCAACCCTTCGCGATATGCACCTCCACAGATTGCCTTGGCCGAGCGACGTGCTGGAGAGCTTGGGAGAAACACAGGTCGAGATGCGAGTTACGCTGTCCTACTTCATCGAACCCAACCCGTCCGGAAGGGATGTCCGTTCACGTTACCGGTACGAATCTCACGGTTTGCGTTTTGACGTGAAGCGACCAACCGAATCCGTTGACGAGTTTCGGAAGCGGATCAATCTGGCGGCGCGAGACGAGGACGAAGGGACCCGCCGCCGCAAGAGCGACGGCGACCCTGCGTGGCTGATCGGAACACAGGGGCGTCACCGAGGTTCGTTGCACAGTGACCTCTGGCGAGGCACCGCAGCGGATCTGGCGAGCCGTGGAAATATCGCGGTCTATCCCACCGCAGGTTGGTGGAAGACGCGTCCCGCGATGGAACGATACGACCAAACTGCACGATACTCCTTGATCATCAGCATTAAAGCGCCGGAGGTCGCCGTGGATCTTTACGCGGAGGTCGCGAATCTCATCGCCGGAACGGTCCAAGTCGAGACCTGAGATGTACTTCCTGATCGACGCCTTTTTCCGAACCGATAAAGATGTCTGGGTCGGGTTTGATGATTCTATGTTGACTGCGGCGTATACCATCAGGGTGAGTTGCACTGCTTGTCTGGAGATTGCGTAATGACGTTTGCGCGAAGAGATGCTGAGAACTGGCACCGGGAGATACCGGGCGCTCGGTGGTTCAAGGCCGACCTGCACATCCACACGATTGACGACTTGCCGGGCGACAGGCGCCCCGACCTGATTGTTAAACGGCCTGAGATCCTCGATTACAGGCCGAAGACCGGAGAGGTTGGAATTTGGCAGGCGGTTAAAAATATAGGTTCTGGCCCATCTACCCAGACGACGTTGCGTTATTACCTCTCGGACGACCCGACCATCGACGCCACCGACACGCCAGGCGGCATCGATAACGTGTACAACCTCCCGATTGGGGGGGATTCCAAAAACAGTGACTATGAATATGAGCTCGTCCCATTCCTTGCGGATCCGACGAGTCCGGGCACGTACTATTTCGGAGCCTGCGCCGATCCCGTCCCCGGCGAGACCAATACGGACAACAATTGCTCGGAGGCGGTACCCATGAACGTCGGCGTTCCGGATTTGGCGTTCGGGTTGACTTGGGGCAGCACCAGTGCCCCGCTGGCTGGGCAGTCGTTCACGTTGACGACGACGGTGAGAAACCAGGGACCCCACGAAGCAGCGGCGACGACGGTGCGTTACTACCGCTCGGACGACGCGACTATAGACTCCGCCGACATGCTTGTCGGCACCGGAACCGTGGCCAGCATTACGGGCTTTGACGGTTTTTTCAGCGGCCCCGGAAGCCGCCTTGCCGCCTCGGGCATCAGCCGGAAGGCAATCAGTGTGAGGGCGCCCTCAAGGCTTGGCTCGTACTACTACGGCGCCTGCGTCGATGGCGTCCCCGGCGAGACCAATACCGATAACAACTGCTCCACCGGCGCCTACGTTCGGGTTGTCCCTTCCAGGGAGGATCCCTTCAATATCGAACTCGTCTTCCTCAGCGACTTTACCGACGCGCACAAGGATGGGATGCAATAAGCAGCCAGACATTGGGAGACCCTCGTTACCGAGGGCCTACCGGATGTGAACTTCTCGGCTAATCCGCATTATTCCCGCACTTACCAGGGTGAGACGATTGTCAACGATACTGTCGACGATCTGCGGATCTTCGTCGAAGAGATCGAGTCCGGGAAAACGGTAGCGGCATTGGCAGGGCTGTCTTATGTGCGCTCAGGAAACCCGACCGGCCTGCCAGCCACAGGTTTTGTCGGGATCGACAAGGGTTTCCTTGGCGATCTGCAGAGGATGTCACTCTCTATGGCGGAGCGCTTCGTAAGGGACGTGATGTTTCACGAAATAGCCCACGTGCTGGGATTCTCTCCGCTTTGGTTGGAATTAGGCCTGCTTCATGAATTGTCAGGAGACACATACTTCAGTGGTGAGCTGGCGATTCAGGCGTTCGACACGGCGGGAGGCATGGACTACAGCGGGAATAAGGTTCCTTTAACGCTTGGGCAATCTACTTGTGGGGTCGGCGGTCATTGGAGGTCGGAGGTGTTCAACGGGAGCCGCAGGATCGGATCGGAGATTATGACGCCGTGGATAGATTTCGAGATGGCAATTAGCGCCATCACGATCCAGTCCATCGCCGATCTGGGCTACGTCGTCGATGAAAGTCGGGCGGACCCGTATAGGCTCCCCGCCTCGGTAAGCACCCGGCAGGCCCCAACCGCAAGCGCGAAGCCAGTCGCCAGCCATAACTCCTATTTGGGAGCTCTTGGGACGATCTATGTAGGCGATGAGCAGGGACGCATCAGCCACACCATAGACGACGACTGAGCCGTGGGAGTATTTGGCAGAGTGATTCCCCTTCCCCGTTCATGCCGCCCTGCGCCGGGTGTATGCCTTGCATCCGCACTCCGGTACCTCGGGCAAGCTGGAGGACCCTCGCCCCCTGCTCGGGGTAGGCTTGTTGTGAGCCTGCAGCAGGGTCATGCCGTTATACTTGCTGCGGCCTCTGATTGAAGTCGTTCCTCTCTGGCGATGCTGATATCCTCGTCGACGAAGCTCTTCCATCGAGAAACAGAGGCATCAAGTCGAAGCCTTGCAGGGATCGCTCCTGGAATGCGCCCAGCTTGCGGGATTGCCATAGACGATAACCCGGAGAACATCGCCAAGGGGGTCATGCGGAATTCGCCGAAAAAGGAATTGCGGTATCTGATGGAACCCGGGCGAAAGCGTAGCGATAAGGTGGCGCGGTTCAATGAAGGATTTTCAGTACAAGGTTTTGACTGAAGATGGCCATCATGCTCTTGCTGGTACTGACTGGAGTACTGTTAATAATGCTTGATGTGGTCATTGTCATCTGGGAATTGGTGCCCCGATTTTCGAAGGCGATTTTCGAGCTGTGAAAGATTCTGAATACAAGCTGTTATGGCTGAAGTTTGTCATTGCTGGATTAGTAGGAGCAGCCTTACTGCTTATCTCATTTGGCGATATAATCCTTGACGTATGGGAATCGGTAGTCAGGTGGCTTGGGAAGGAATGAATGACGAAGGCCGCGAGATTCCCAATCCCGATATGACAGTCTGCATCCGATTAGTTTTGAGGATTACTTCGCCGGACACCATCCGCACCTGCCGGCCATGCTGGACCCCCTACACGGGTAAGCACGACTACCAGATGCCCCTACTTTGAATTCCAAGAATCGAATGCGCCGCATGAAACACGATCCGTAGGGGCAGCAGGAAAAAGATGGATAATTGGCTTCTCATCCTGATAGCTTTCGGTGTTTTGGATGCTACTCTGTTTTTTTCTTGGTGGTGGCGACGCCGACGCAAGCGAAAGAATGGATAGCCAGCACAATATCCGCGCACGCCGAACCCGATGGGACGCGGCCAAAATCAGGGTAATCGGCTGATCGCTCGTTTTTCGATTCTGCCTGCATGGGAACCCCCTGGGGATCAAGGATCTCCTGATCATCTGCGAGGCCTTCCGGTCGAAGAACAGAGGCCACTATGTCGCATTTCCGCTCATCGCCACCTCGCCCCCCGTTCCTGAAATCTCCCGGATACCCCGCGACTGGGGTTTTTCGAAGCCTCCCCTCCGCGTCCTCCTGATTCGAGAGATCCGCGTCTTCCCCGTCTCAACCTCGTAAGTGCGCCTCCGTTTCCCCGATTGCCGGGGACCGCTACACCCCGGCTCCACCCCCCTTGAATCGGGCTTCCTGCACCCCCCCCCGCTCTTCGCTCCCCCCGCCCTTCCCGCCCTCTCTCCCTCCCAGAAAACCAAAGTTTCCCGACCTCCTTGCGGGTGTTTTCGAATGCACTCCGAAGCCCGCTTTACTTTTTTAAATTTTCGGGTATATTGATAGGCGAACGGGAGACGCCGGCAGCATCCGCTGCCGCTTCCCCAGTCCCTATCTGTCGGCGGAACCCCGACGGAGTCACATCCCACTGAAACCCGAAAGGACTGCCATGGGAGCGTGAATCAACATCTATTGTGAGGGCCGCTGGCCTCCAGTACGGTATTCCACGGCCCGCAGGTAATCGTAATGAACAAAGGTAAAGATGTCTCGTTGATTGATTTGTACATACTGTTTCCAGACAATGCAGCAGCAGAGAGATGGATCGAGAAGATCAGATGGGGAAAGAGGGTAGACGGCCTGCCCGAATTCATACGCTGTCCGCACTGCGGCGGCGGCGACCGCATCCGGGAGTGTCGCAACCGCAAGCCGATGCCCTACCGGTGCAGCGACTGTCAAAAGCGGTTCAGCGTGCGCATCGGAACGGTACTGTACCGCTCCAGGATCTCCTATCGGAAATGGGCTTTCGGCGTCTGGCTGTATCTGTCCGACCCCATGGGGATCAACGCCGTGCAGCTGAGCCGCAAACTCCGACTCAATTACCGGTCGGCTCTGTTCATGCTGCACCGCCTCCGGGAAGCCTGGCCGGATCCCGAACCGCTGCGCAGCAGGTTCCTCGAGGTCGACGAAGCCTGGGTCGGAGGGAACGACAAGAAGAGGCACGCCGACAAGAAATTCGGTCGCAACTGGAGGAAGGGCAGGGTTCAGGCCCTCGCAGTGGTAGACCGGGAAAGCCGCAGAGGGGACGCCAGGATGATCCTCAAAGCCGATCAGGAGACCGTGGCCCCCCTCGTAGAGAAGCACCTGGAAGAAAATGAAACCCTGTGCACCGACGAGGCCCCGGTCTATGGGGCCTTGACCTGGCCCGGAAGGCACCTGGTCGTCAACCACCAACAAGGCGAATACGTCCGGGACGAGGCCCATACCAACACCATCGAGTCGTTCTGGGCCAAGCTGAAGGCGGTTATCTTCGGGACCTATCGCCATGTGTCCCCCAAGTATTTTCCGCGCTACCTGAGGGAGGTCGTCGGCAGGTACAATATCCGGGAAATGGCTCTCCTGGATCAGATGGAATACCTCGTTCGAGGGATGCTGGGGAAACGGCTGACCTACCGGGATCTGCTGGCGACGGAGATCCCTCCGGTCCCCTTCACGCACCATCGGTCGAAGGAAAGGGCGAGTCTTTTCGAGTAGTCAGCAAGGCGACATTCCCGCTGGTCGTTGCCTGCCGTCAAGTCTCCTGCGGAGAATACCCGCATCGCCGGCGGAACGGAATCGATTCTCAACTGTGGTCTGTGGATGGAGGGAAAATCCTTCTCGAATGGTCAGCAAGACGACATACCTGTCGGCTGCCTCCCCTCTTGCGCGAAAAGCTCAGCCTGCACCCGAGGAATCCTTAGTCATCCTGCTTCCATCTTGTCGACCAAACGGAATGATCTCCTGCTCACCTCGACGACGACGGCTTTGCAGATTCAGGGAGTCCGCGCATCCCCCTCCTCGATCAGAGCCCGGTGGCCTTTTCGATCCAGAGTGCCGACTTCCGGGGAGAGGTACCGAGGAGTCTGGGATAATACCTACGGCGAGTCGCCGACATTCAGATTCGGATCCACCGCCCACGGAGTTAAATGTCCCAATTTGGGACAATCAAAGGGCCTTGAGATCCCCATCCATTCCGCTGGTCCCCTGTCTTTCTTCGCATTGTCGGCCGAACGGAGTCTGTGGATGGAAGCGGCGAAATCTTCTCGAATGGTCAGGAAGGCGACATCCCTGCCGGCTGCCTCCCCTGTTGCGCCTGACAGCTCAGCCTGCACCCGAGGAATCCTCAGTCATCCTGCTTGCCAACTTGTCGACAAAACGGAATGATTTCCTGCTCACCTCATCGAGATCAGAGCAGGAGCCCCGATTTCCTCCTCGATCAGAGCGGTGGCCTTTCGATTCACGGTGCCGACTTCAGGGGGGAGGTACCTGCGAGTCTGGATACATCGCCGGATGCAGACTGCCTGACTTTGAGGATAATATGCTGCTGCTCGTTGCCTCCGGTCCCATCGCCGGCTGAACTGGATCATCCCCATCTGGATGGAAGCGGCGAATCTTCTCGAATGGTCAACAAGGCGACATCCCGCTGTTCGGTGCCTGCCGTCTTGCGCAGAAAAGACGCCTTCACCAGTGGGCTATCCTGCTTGCCAACTTGCCGACAAAACGGAATGAATTCCTGCTCACCTCATCGAGATCAGAGCAGGAGCCCCGGTTTCCACCTCGATCAGAGCGGTGGCCTTTTCGATCCAGGGTGCCATTCTGGCAGGTTTCCGGATCAGCAGGCAATCATGTGGAATTGCCAGCCAGTCGACATCCCCCCATCTCCCGGCTATACAGTGGGACTAAGGATGTCCGTTTTTCTGTATTTTCTCTATTATATTATACCAGAATTCTTTTAATTTCGCGGATGAGATTACTTAAATTGTCTTGTGTAATTAAATACATATATCCCGATGTTGGCCTCATCGGTTCTGGTGGACCCGGAAGCGAGGGTAGTCCCGTCGAGCGAGAACGCCATTGCAGAGCTGCCCCCGCTGAGGGTAGCGACAAAAGCTGGCGTCGCCATGTCCCATATCTGGATCCCCGCCGACGAATTGACGGCGAAGATCGTCCCGTCGGGTGAAAACTTCGCTCCGTAGATCTCCGGTGAGTATTTGCTTGTATATCTGACAAGCGTGGCGAGGTGGTGAGGCGAATCTTCAGCAAGAACGTAATGAGTGGCTTTATAGGGTCCCGTGTTCGCGTTTCCTTCGGTATCGACTGCCTGCACGGATATGTAGTGCGCAGGGGAGGCGGAAAGACTTCCGGAGCCCTCCGACGGGATCACCCCGTCATGTTGGAATACAACTACGGTATCCTGCACGCCATGCAGGTCATGGCATCCCTTCACTTCATGAGATCCCGCGGCAGGGTGGGGCGCTCTTGATTTGAGGAAGAAAAGCACCTGGTGAAGCCCCGGATTTCCCGAGGCGGTGATTCTGAATTGAACGGACAAGCTGGTTGAGCCTGCTGCATACCTGAGAGGGGATACAAGGTCGACGGTCGGCGCCAGAAGATCCCAGGTCTGCTGCTCTTCAATCGGGACGTCGGAATCGAAGTAGGGATGCACGGCCAGGAACCCGGCGCTGCACGCGGATAACCGATTCCATCCCGGGCCGTAGGACATGATGTTGGCGTCGTCGTTGAAATCGTGCTGCAAGCCGAAGGCATGGCCCAGCTCATGGGCGGCGGTTTCGTCAATGAAGCTGGCCGGGAGAAGCGCGTACCCGCTGTTCTTTGCCCCCCCTCCGAACCCTGCCACGTTGCCCCAACCTAGGTTGTCGTAGGTGCTGTGGTCGACCACGATGAACAGAATGCTGCTGCTGTAATCGAACGTCGGTCTCAGGTCCCTGAGAACGTTGCCGACGCCGACCCTTCGGTACGACTGGAGATAGCTGGCATCGGAGTTCGGCGCGTCAACGCGATGCACAACGGGGTCTCCCTGGGCGTCGGTTTCCAACTGGAAGGTTTTGGTGCCGTGACCGTGGGTTTGCATCTGGTCGCGGAAGAAAGTCTGTATACGGGGAATCCTGACTTTTATAGAGTCGACCACGTCGGAGTCGAACGAGCGGTCGTTGGGAATGAAGTAGATCAACTTCACGTCGCGCGTCTGGCCGGCGTTCGTGGTGAGCAACTTTGCGGCTGGAACGCCGGTGTGGTCGCCCTCCCACTGCTCGGCATCGAGGGGCCGGCAGGAGTGGGCCCAGTCAATAGGGAAGGGGGAGGCGTGGCCGGGGGCCTGAAAGAGCAGAACAGGAAAAAACACCATTACTGCGGATTGAATTACCGAAGCTCTCATGGAGGTCTCCTGGGTCCTGTTCATCTAACGCAGCAGGGTGAGCTTGCGCGTCAGGTCGCCCTCGAAAGTTGTCAGCCGGTACAGGTAGACGCCGCTGGCAAGGGGCCGGCCAGCATCGTCGCGGCCGTCCCAGTGGAGCCGATGGTACCCGGCCTGCAGCGGCCCCTGATGCAGCACCGCCAGCCGTTGCCCGGTAAGGGCGAACACCTCCAGTCGTGCCAGACCCGGCTCCAGCAGGAACCAGGAGATAACCGTCTCGGTGTTGAACGGGTTGGGGGCGTTCTGCTGTAGCTCCGGTCCGCCCGGCAGACCGAGCATCTCCCGGGCCAAGGCCACCAGCTTGGCCTGCCCCGACGAGCCGAAGGCATCGACGAACGCGAAGAAGTCGACGAAGTCGACCCTGCCGTCGCCGTTGAGGTCAAACCGGGCATCCGTGCTGCCGAAGGCGTCGACGAACTGGAAGAAGTCGACGAAATCGGTCTTGCCGTCGCCGTTGAAGTCGGTCCGTGCCACTGTAGTGCCGGGCCCGCCACTGCTGAAAATCTCCACCGGCAGGTTGGCGGATTTGACGAGGGCGTAGCCTTGATGGTTTGAGGGCAGCCCCGGCAAGGTGCCAATGTCCACGGTGACCGCAGCCGTCGTACTGGGGGTGGGGGTCACGGTGAGTGGTTGGCTTTCCAGGTTGCCGACGGGTATCGCAATGGTGGTTGCACCACCGCTAATACTGCCGTTCGTAACGGTGAGTGGCAGCACCATCTCAAACGGTGCACCGATGGGTGCCACGGCCTTGAACTGATCTGTGCCAACTTTCTCTAAGGACACCGTAAGCGGCAGCGGATCCACGGTGTTACCCTGCAAGTAGAGCGTAGTTAGCCCAGTCAGCCCGTCAAACAGGCCCTCGGGTAGCCCCGTCAACTGATTATTGAACAGGGAGAGGTATTCCAGTGCGGTCAGTCCGTCTAAGAGGCCGACAGGCAAGGAACTCAACTGGTTGTTGAACAGGGAGATTGATCTCAGCGAGATCAGTCCATCAAAATCACCGGCTTTCAGTGCTGTGATGTTCCTGCCGGGCAAGTTAAGTCCTGAAATCGCCACGAGGTGAGTCTCGGCCACCTGCGCGCAGTCCGAGATGCCACTAATGTTATCGACGATGGCATCTCGTACCTGCCGCGTACGATCGCAGACCGGAGTGATCACTGTGCCTGGAGGAAGTTCTGGTGGAGGTTCTGACTCAAGGATAAAAGGCACTTCCTTACTATTCCCATTCGCATCGACTGCCACGACATAAACGGAACGCTGACTAACTGCGGCGTCAAATCTCCAAGCAAAATTGAATTCAACGACGGTATCTGTTTCACCGGCCAATCCACGACACTCTCTTACTGCGGGGGTGGGGGGGTGCAAGGGATCTCGGGGTTGAGAGAGGAAAATTACCTGATGAAGTCCATCATCATCGCGGACTCTCAGTTGGACCGGCACGCTTACTGATCCGAATGGATACGTTTCTGATGAAATTAGTTCAACCGTGGGCGGTGATTCGTTTTCAAGTGGGATATCCGAATCGAAGTAGGGATTCACGGCTAAAAACTCGGCAGCGCACGCAGATAATTGGACAGTTTCCCGATCTGACCATCCATACGACATGATGTACGCATTAGACCTGAAATCGTGTTGTAGGCCGAAGCCGTGTCCAAGTTCATGGACCGCAGTAGACCAATCCCACTCTTCATAAAGTGTCACCTCTCCTCTCTCTTTACCCCTGTATATGGCGTGTCCCTGAATAGTAGAAGAGTTACTCGCGTCCATGACTATTAGTATGACGTTTGCAGAGTTATCGTACGCTCGGTTAATCTCACCCTGCGTAAAATAATTTATTCTGATGTAATTGCTTTCGGGATAGTCTCCATCTACGCGATGAACGATCGGGTCGCCTTGGTCATCGGTTTCAATCGGAAAAGTTTTGTTCCCGTATCCATGCGCCTCCATCTGCTCAGCATAGAAGGACTGAACCTCGACAATCCCCGTTTTCATCGCCTCAACCACCTCGGCGCGATACGTCCGGTCATTGGGTAGGAAGTAAAAGAGCCGCACGGTGCGTGGTTCGCCGACCTCTTTGGGTTGTTCGGGTGGATCAGGCTCCTGAACAATGCTCTCTTCGACCTCCCCTATGTCGGAAACGTTGAACACTAGCGGCAGATCGGCAGGTGCGCGGGCATGGTCTCGGTCCAGCTGCTCGAGATCCAGAGGCTGGCAGAAAGGCACACTACCGGCTAGCGGGGGAGAAGCATGGCTGACGGGCGGCGAGAGCAAGAGAGCGAGCAACGCGAACGAGACAGAGTGAAGAACGGGGAGGTTCATGGGGTCAGGCTCCGGAAATTCGGAAGAAGTCACATAGTGTGGAACGTGATTCCGGGGCAGTCTTCACTTTCTACCACCGTAACGACGCAGGACGTCCACCGCCTGGACCGCCTCTTTGCGTGAGGCCCAGTAGAGCGGTGCCCAGCCATGGTTGTCCTCTGCGTTCACGTCAGCCCCGGCCTTCAACAAGACCTCGGCGGTCTCATGGGCATTGTTGGCCGCCGCTGAATGCAGCGGCGTCCAGCCGAATTTGTCCTTGGCGTGGAGATCGGCATTCTGTTTGAGCAAGACCTCGGCAGTCGCAATAGCATCTTCCGCCGCGGCCAGGTGCAGCGGCGTCCAGCCAAACAGTGTTTCCCTCGCGTTGACATCGGGGCCCTGCTCGATCAGGACTTCCGCGGCCCCGGAAGCGGCCTCCTTCGCGGCAACGTGCAGCGGTGTCCAGCCGTCCTCGTTCCTGGCGTGGACATCGGCACCCTGCTCGAAGAGGGATACAGCCAGCAGAGGCAGGTTCAGCCGCGCGGCGATATGCAGATCGGTATCGCCCTTGCTTATTCCTCCCGGACTCGGAGGGCGTCCCACCTCCTGGACGAATACTTGCTCCTGGCGCTGTCTCTCCAACGCCGCTTCTTCCTTGCGCTGTACGTCCGGCGCCGCCTGTTCCCGCTGCTGCTTTTCCAACCCTGCCTGTTCCCGGGCCCGTTGCTGTAGCTCGGCTTGTTCCCGACGCTCTTTCTCCACTGCCGCTTCTTCGCGCTGCTGCTTCTCCAACGCGGTTTTTTGCCGGGCTCGTTTCCGTAGCTCCGCTTGGTCCAGACGCCGCTGCTCCAGTTTCGACCGTTCCTTACGCTGTTTCTCCAGGTCCGCTTCTACGCGTTGCCGCTTCTCCAGCACGGCCACTTCCTGGCGCTGTTTTTCCAGCGCCGCCTGTTCCTGTCTTTCCCGGGCCGCAGCCACCTGTTCGACGTGCTCCACATACCTCTGGCCACCGATCAGGAGAGCAACCAGCCCCAGGACGGCCGCAAGACGCTTGTATGGGAAGCGCTTCCCGTGCTTCGATGGCGCCGCCTCCTGTCCCGCACCGCGCAGCACCTCTCGCCACTCCGCAATGCTCTGGGGACGATCGTGAGCATCCACCCCCAGGGCGGCATCTATCGCCGCGAGAAATCCTTGACTTGCTTTGCCAGCGCAGCGCTGAGCCACCGGAACAAGCGGGTCGTTCCGCATCCGGTCGGTTGCATCGAAGGGGCTCTCTCCGGTCAACGCCCGATAACAGACCCCCCCCAGGGCGTAGATATCCGTCCACTCTCCCTGGGCAGCCCGGGTCGAATACTGTTCTATCGGCGCATACCCCGGGGTAACTATCGACGTGACCGAGCGGCTCCTGGCGCCCATTGCCTGCCTCGCGGCCCCGAAGTCCAGCAAAACCGGCGAGCCATCCTTTTCCCTGAGGACGATGTTGGCGGGTTTGATGTCCCGGTGCAGAAAGTCTGCTCGATGCACCACTTCCAAAGCGCCCAGCAACGGGTTCAGAATCCCTTTCAGCTCGTTTTCGCTCAGCGTTCCCTTGCGCTTCAGATATGCGGACAGACTTTCCCCCTCCACGTATTCCATCGTGATATAGGCGGTGCGGTGGGCCTCAAAGAAGTGATGGATGCGGACGATGCCGGGGTGTTGGAAGCGGGCGAGAGTGCGGGCTTCGTCCAGGAAGCGCTCGAGGCCCCATTTGAAATCAGGGGCGGCCTGAGTCGTTTGGGGCACGACGGAAAGGTTCCTCTCGCGGGTAGCGAGATCAGAAGGGAAGTACTCCTTGATCGCAACGGGAATATCCAGGGTGATGTTCCATCCCAGGTAGGTGATCCCGAATCCGCCGTGGCCGAGGACCCGGTGAAACTCGAAGTCGCGAATGCGAGTCCCCTTCGGCAGCGCCAGGCGATGCTGTTGTTCCTCACCCATCAGACCGGACCGTGCGTGTATCGCAGGGCCGCCAAGGCACCTTTTCTGCTTCCCCGGCCTCCCGGCTGACCCCCTACTGTTTCCGTCCTGCGGATCTGCCAAACAGTCTCGCCCAGCGTTTCAGGCGGGGAATGCCCCGGTCGGCTTCCGACCCGGCCACATCGGCCCCGGGGGGTTGGGTGCCTCCGGCGGGGGCGTACAACAGAAGAGTGGTATTGTCCTGCCGGGGATTTCCCGCGGCTTCCACTGCCTGGATAAGGGCTGCGGTGCTGTCCTCCAATGACGCGTCCTGCGTTTCCTCGAGGATACCGGCGATCTCCCGATCTCCGAGAGTCATCAGCCCGTCGCTGGCCAACAGCAGCCGGTCGCCATTCTCCACGGGAACCGGTTGCGGCGATATGTCAACCAGATGTATGTCCTCGCCCGTGACCGCGGACCTGAGCGAATGCCGGGCGGGATCCCGGGCGGCGTCCTCTTCGGTCATCCGCCCGGTGGAAACGAGGTCGGCGAGGACCGGTGCCATGGAGTGGTCTGCGTTCAACCGCTCCAGCGCGCCCTTGCGGAACAACCACAACGGGGAATCCCCGACGCTGATCCAGTTCAGGCCCCCGGCGGAGACGACGGCCGCGACCAGGGTGGAACCCATGCCGGCCAGCTCGGGATTCTGGTCAACGGCGTCCGCCATGGCTGCATTGGCCGATTGGAGACAACCTTGAAGGCGATGGACGATCGGCCCGGAAGCCCGCGGGTAGGCCTCGACAAAGGTCTTTCTCAGAAGACCGCTGGCAGTGGCGCCGCCGGCGTGGCCGCCCATGCCGTCGGCCACCAGTAACAGGGAGTGTTCGTTACGGTCTGTTCCGAGGGCGCGTGCATCGACGAAGCCGTAGTCGTCTTCCTGGCAGCTCCGTTTGCCGCGGATTTGCCCCGCGGCACAGCGACCGCTTTCGCTCAAGCGTCTTCGCTTTCTTCCGAGTCCTGCCAGTCGAACTCCGTACCGCAGAAGGGCACGAACCGGAGAACGGTATTCCCGATTCCGATCCGGCCCATTGGCGGCAACTCTGCCGGAGTCAAGACCGGCTGATCGCCGAGATACGTCAGGTTGGTGCCGCCCCCGTGCTGCACGTAGAACTTCCGGCCGCGGGGGTCGTAGGTGACCACCGCATGGCCATTCCGGGAAATCTGGTCGTCGCCGAAATCGAGCTTGACGCGGTCGGTTGCGCCGCGCCCGAGGGAATTGGATCCATACCCCAGTTGCACCGCCCGGCCCTTTCCCGGCCCCTCGACGATCACCAGCCATCCAACGACCGGATCGTCCATCCCGCGGCTTTCCGCGGCGCTTTCCTGGACGACCCCTTTGTCTGACCGCGGCGCCCGTCCACCGACCAGCCGTGTTTTCTCGTCATCTCCAGGGCGGGGTGGTGAAGGGTCTGTCTCCATCCGCTTGGTGGCAGCATCGAAACGACCGGGGGGAGCGGCTTGACCCCCTTCCTGAGATGCCGGCGGCAGCGGCCTGTTGGCCTGGTCGGGCGGCGGGGAATCCTTCTCTGATTTCCCGGTTTTTTTCTCGGTTATGTTTCCATCGGGGCGGCGAAAAACCGGCATGGTTCCCTTCCTTCCTTGGGGTTCCCTGAGACGCGGAGTTTCTCGAAGGAGATTTACTTTTCGTAGAGGCGGTTGATCAGGTTGTCCAGGCAGTACTGCCCGGACAGGTTCAGGGCCATTTCCTCCCGGTTTTGGGCAATGTGGAGCGCAAACACCAGAAGAATGGACTGGACCAGGGCAAGCAGGGTGGTGTAGAAGGCGACCCCGAGCCGCCCGGTGATCTGGCGCAGCAAGTCCGGGTCATGGGGGTCCACGATTTTCGCCGCGTAGTCCAGGGACAAGGCGATGCCGAGAACAGTGCCCACAAAACCCATCGTCGGAATGAGCCAGACGAGGTAGCGCAGCATCGAGTATTTGAGGTCGAGCTCGTGCTGGAACAACTCGAGGGAGGAATTGAGCAGGGAGTTGGCCTGGTTGACGGAGCGGCTTCCCTGGAATTGCAGGATGCAGCGCACGATCAGACGCGGCAGGAAAAAGGTCCGTTCCCTGGCGACGGGCATGGATTTCTGGTGCAAGGGCCCCAATTCGTGGGCCTGAAGCATTACCTCGTCACCTTCCGGCAGATAACCTTTGGAAATCTGCTCCATTTCGAGCTTGGCCTGGTTGAACCGCACAAACAGTTCGCCGCACCCGAACCAGAACAACAGCCACATGAGGTTCTGGATGGTGAACGGGTAGGTGAAGTTTCTGGAGTTGCGATCCAGCAGGAAGTCGCCCGCGATGGAATCGGGATGATCGAAAACAAAGCTCAGGACAGCTATGTAAAAAATGCCCCCGGCCAGACTGACGACGCTGGCGATCAGTCGTTGGTCCCTGTTGATGCTTCTGGGTTTTACCATGTTGGATTCCGCCATTCTCCTTCTCCTCTCAGCCGTACATGTCAGCCCGGTTTTGCTCCCACCACGTACCCGTTGTTCTGCTTTGTCAGATTCACGAGGAAATCAATGAACTTCCGGTCCGCGGTGTAATTTCCCACGGCTACTGCGTGTATGGGTATTCTCTGCCTGTTTTCGGCGGTTACGGCTCGCACCACCGTGCGCCAGTCCTCCGAGGGAGCCCCGTCGCTCAGAAGGATGATTTCCTCAGGTTGCAGGGCAATGGCCTCCAGCAACGCCGCCCGGGTAGGGGTGACGCCGTCTACCATTCCCATCCAGTCGTTTACCTTTTCAATCAGTTGATCATGTGCATCCTTCCCGACCTGGAAGTATTCCTTGTTCTCGGGCCAGAAATGCAAGGTTGTTCCCCGTTCAGGAGTCTGAAAACCGATCAGGCAGACTTCTATTTCGGATTTGAAGGAAGCGAGCATGTCTTGTATGGACAGCCTTATGAACTGGCGGTAGTCGTGCTCCCCGGGGTGGTAAATGCTGCCCGACATATCGATGACGAAAACGAATTTCCTGGCGATTGTCCTTATGCCGAGCAGGACACTGGTGTCGTCAATCTTTTGTTGTAACGCCTGGATCTGTTCTACAAGTTCGGTTCTGGTCTGCCGGGCCAATGCCTTTTTCTGCTCGAGTCCGGCCTTTTCCCGTTTCAGCTCGACGTTCTTCTGCTCCAGTTGAGTCCTTTCCCGCTCCGATTTCTCCTTGTCCAACTGGAATTCGGATTTCTTCCGGTCCAATTCGGCCATTGCCAGGTCGAGATCTTCCCTGGTCTGTTCCAACTCGGTTTTTTTCTGGGCCAACTCGCCCCTCACCTGACCCAGGATTTCCAGGTTCGGGAACAGGGGGATAAGCACTACGGTTATCAGGATGAAAGCACCGAGGGCCGATGCGAGCAGATCGAGCGCGGACATACTGAAAATCGTCAGTTCGGGTCTGCGTCTTTTCATTTCAACTCACTCCTGGACCAGGAGCACGGAGAAAACAATCGGGCCTGTCTCGAGCCGATCCCCGTTTTGCAGGGGCACCCTTTCCTCCTGATTCAGCAAACGGCCATTTACCCTGGTCCCGTTCAGGGCGTTCAAATCCTCCGCGTAGAGGGTGGGGCCAGTGCACCTGAGGCGGACGTGTTCGCGGGAGACTTCATCGTGATCGACGACGAAATCGGCATTCGCCGGACTCCTCCCAAGCGTTACACCGGCCGGATCACCCAGCGCCAGGGCCGATATGGTCAATGCGAATTCCCGGCCGGAGCTGTCCCGGCCTTCCAGCAGGCATCTGAAAGGCGCCGGCTTCGGTGCGGCCGCCGCAGCCTGGTGCGCTGCGCTCAAACGGGACTCGGCGCTGCGCAGCTGTTCCTTTCTCCGGTGGGCGGCAAGCAACCAGCCGAGCAGGATGAGCAACACAACGGCTCCCCCGATTGGAATCCCCCACTTCAAGCTCAGCGGGATCTCCCGGGCAGGTTGTTCGCTGCTGTCGGCGGTCTCGTCAGTCGTCGAATCGGGGAACGCTTTCCCTGTCTCCAGGCTATCCGTTTGAACCTTGGAAGCCTGCGGGCCATCGGGCGCAGCTTTTACCGCCGTGACCGCCCGCACTGTCGCTGTCTTCAGACTCTCCGCCTGGGCTCTGGCAGCCTGAATGCTCCGGGCAGCCGCCTTTCTCGCAGCCTCCGCCCGGGCTTTAACCCTTTCAGCCTCTTGCCGGGCCGCCTTCTCCTTCTCCCCGGCTTCTGATGCGGCCTTTATCGCCGAGTCGGCTTCCGCCCTTGCCAGTTTCAGGCTGTCCTCGGTGGCCAGTTTGTCGCGTTCGGCCCGCTCGAGTGCACCCAGGCATTCAGTATTTACCGCCTGATGCGGGATTTTCCGGCCGTCGAGAGCAGCTACCAAGTCGTTGCTGCTCAAGGCAAAAACGGCCCCTTTCGGTTTCGCTGTTCGAAACGGCCACGGTCCGCCGCGGGGATTCGGCATGTTGATTGCCACCACGTCTCCGCATTCGTTGAACAACGGCATGCCGAAGGCTTTTGCGGATATCAAGGCATTGTGTTGCAGCAGGCGCCCAACGACCCGTCCTGCCTTCTTTTCGAAAATGGTTTCCCAGGTGCTTATGGTTCCCTGGGAAAGCGAGACATCCCCCATGACGCCGAAGCGCAGCGTCTGGACGATTCGGCCTGCACCGGCTGCCCTTTCGGACAGCCTGAGGGGGGGGAGGTTCAAATTCTGTGTTTGCAAAAGGGCGAGGTTGATTTCGCGGTCGGCGAACACCTGCTCGGGAATTGCCTCGGCGTCCGTTTTCAGGGACAATACCGTTACTCTATCCGCTTTCTCAATGAGATGGGCATTCGTAAGGACGTGCCCCATTTCGTTGACGACAAACCCGGCTCCCTCGACTTCAACCCCGTCTATCTGGTACGCACGAACACGGACGATGCTTTCAGAAACCACACCGACGTCTATTTGGGCCTCGAGAAACCTTGGGAAAAAGTTCCAGGCCGCTCCCGAAATAAAGACTGAGAAAAGGAGTTGCTTTCTCATGATTCCTTACGGTTCAGAATTGCCGTCGAGGCTTGGGAAAATTCCGGGTTAAACCGCAACTTCCGAGGTATTCCCGTTAGTTCCGGGTTTCAGGGGGCCAGGGCGATATCGCGCGGCCACTCCAACCCGGTGACGATGGTCTGGACCTGGGACCCGTCGAGATTTGCCCGCCGAATCCTCTCCTCGATCCATTCAGTCCAGTATATCTTGCCCCCGCCGAGGTCGAGGGCAATGCCCATGCTGTTTTCGGAGAAGAGGGTTTCGACCTGGGACCCGTCGAGGTTTGCCCGCTGGACCCCCGCATTCGATGCCCAGTACAGCTTGCCCCAACTCTCGTCGACCTCCAGGTCGTGTACCCGATCCACGCCGGTGACGATGATTTCGACCTGGGAACCGTCGAGGTCGGACCGGCTGATCTCCTCTCCGCGCCATCCACCCCAGTACATCTTGCCCCTTCTCAGATCCAGGGCGATTGCCTCGGACGCACCCGCTTCGGTGACGAGGGTTTCGACTGGGGAACCGCCCAGGCCCGTGCGGTAGATCGTCTCTTTCCAGTTCGCCAGGTAAGACGTTCCTCCAGCCACGTCCAAAGCGATGTCACTTCCCCATACGGTGCCGAGGCTTTCGATCTGGGAGCCATCGAGGTTTGCCCGCTTAACGCTCCCCCATTCAGTCCAGTATATCTTCCAGCCGACCGCGTCGAGAGCAATGCCCTCCGGATCCTCCAATCCGGAGACGATGGTTTGAACTTCGGAACCATCGAGATTGGCTCGCTGAATCTTGCCCGCGTCGGAGTCCGCCCAGTACAGCATCCTGTACATCGAACCTCGTTCTCCTTGAGGTCCCTGTTCTCCCTGGGGTCCCTGTTCTCCTTGAGGTCCCCCAGGTCCTTGCGGGCCTTGTTCACCTTCGCCTTGAGGTCCCTCAGGTCCTTGCGGGCCTTGTTCCCCCTTTTCTCCTTGGGGCCCTTGAGGTCCCATCGGGCCCTGTTCCCCCCGAGGGCCGGTGCATGCAGAGAAGGCAAAAGCAAGCAACAAGGAAAACGCAAAATATTTCATTGCATTCTTCCTTTCAGATGAGGAGGGCTGGTTTTCCGATGCCCCCTTTTGGGTGAAGGACTATTCTTTACATGTCGCAATCGGTCCGACAGGGAAGAGTCGTACTCATTCGGTCCAAGCTTGGTCTGACAACTGAAAAAGAAGAGTATTCCTGGTCCAAGTAATCCTAAATTTTAGCTGGAGGATCCTGCTCGCTTTCGTCCTCCACCCATGTGATGGTCCCGCACCCATCGCTGGTACAGGCAGTAACCCAGTATTCGTATTCCAAATCGGAGCGGTCGTGGATGTAGGTTGTCTCAGTAATTTCGGTAGCTAATGCTGAACAACCCCTGAACGATGTCCCTGTGGAACCACCGGAGGTCACTGTGCAATCTGTACCGAAAGGTTCAGGGTTCCAGTAAAGATTGTAGTGGGTGGCTCCTTCCACAGGATCCCAGGTGAGGACTGTATCGCCGTTTTCGCGCCTTGCATTCAGGTTGCCTGGCAGTGTGCAGAACGGCACCGGCGCCCCTTCCGGTAAGCACCCATTCAGTTGGGTGTTTCCACTTAGGAGCAGGTTATCCAGGTTGGAGAAGTCCGCCAGAAAGTCCGGCAGAATTCCCTCCAACCGGTTATTTGCCAGGTTAAGGACTTCCAGGTTTTCGAGGTCTGCCAGTTCCGGTGGAATTTCCCCCTCCAACTTGTTAGAACCCAGGGAAAGGGTTCTCAGGTTGCGGAGGTTCCCCAGTTCCAGTGGAATTTCCCCCTCCAATTCGTTGCCGAACAGGTTGAGGGTTTCCAGGCTCTCGAGGTTTGCCAGTTCCGGTGGAACTTCCCCATGGAAATCGTTGTTTGAAAGATTCAGAACTTCCAGGTTTTCGAGGTTTGCCAGTTCCGGTGGAATGTCCTCCCTCAACCCGTTACCGGAGAGGTCCAGGTATTCCAGGTAGGCGAGGTCAGCAAGTTCGGGGGGAATTGGCCCCCACAACGCATTGTCTGACAGGTCCAGCCGAAGGATCTGGCGGCCGCTGGGGTTGGTGGTGACGCCGTACCATTCTGCGATAGGAGCCGAGCTCAGCCACTGGGAATTATCCGTCCAGGATTCCCCGCCCGCGGCATAGTAAAGAGCGACCAGGGCGGCACTATCACCCGTGGCCTCGAAGACGGGAGGTTCCTGTCCCCCTTGTCCGCCTCCGGATTCTCCAGATCCTGGAGGTCCTTGAGGTCCCTCCGGTCCTTCCGGACCTTGGTCGCCTGGAGGTCCTTCAGGCCCTTCGGGTCCTTCCGGTCCCTGCGGCCCCTGCTCCCCTGGAGGTCCTTGCTCCCCTGGAGGTCCTTGAGGTCCCTCCGGTCCTTCCGGTCCCTGTTCTCCTGGAGGTCCCTGTTCTCCTGGAGGTCCTTGAGGTCCTGGGGGCCCTTCTTCGCCACCGCCGGGTCCTTCAGGTCCCTCTGGTCCTTGGGGTCCTTCCGGTCCCGGGGGGCCCTCAGGTCCTTGCTCGCCTGGCGATCCTTCCGGTCCCTGGGGTCCCTCAGGTCCTGGGTCACCTTGGGGTCCCTGTTGGCCTGGAGGTCCTTCCGGGCCTTGGGGTCCCTCAGGTCCTGGGTCACCTTGGGGTCCCTGTTGGCCTGTTTCCCCCTGGGGTCCTTGAGGTCCCTGTTCCCCGGTTTCCCCTTGAGGCCCTTGCTGTCCTGTTTCCCCTTGGGGTCCTTGAGGTCCCTGTTCCCCAGTTTCCCCTTGAGGCCCTTGCTGTCCTGTTTCCCCCCGGGATCCTTGAGGTCCCTGTTCCCCAGTTTCCCCTTGAGGCCCTTGCTGTCCTGTTTCCCCCTGGGGTCCTTGAGGTCCCTGTTCCCCAGTTTCTCCCTGAGGCCCTTCATCGCCTTTATCCCCTTTTTCCCCTTGGGAACCCTGTTCGCCTGAAGGTCCCATCGGGCCGATCTGGCCATCAGTGCCCGGAGGGCCCTGAGGTCCCCTGCATGCGGCCAGGCCCAGGGCCAACAACAAAATCAGGGCATAGTTGTTCATAGCCTGTCTCCTTGCGGGTAACTGGATAAACGGGTTTTTAATTGATGGTCAGTCATTCCCGATCCGGTTGCTCTTGAAAAGAGATATAGAGAGTTTCCTGCACTCTCACGGTCAGGATGGAGAGCTGGCAATTGCGTGGAGATCAAAAATGAAGCACAAGTTTCGCACCTGGTCCGTAGCGCCCGAAGACGGGATCCACTCCAAGCGTGACCTGGTCTGTACCCAACTCCAGCAGATGGCCGAAATCAGGTTGTTCACCTTCCTGGTTGATTCGGTTGGCCGAGCGGTTTGCATCAATCACCGACCAGACCAGGCTGCCTAACCAGAGGGGAGTCCCGAAGTAGAATAGCTTGTCGTCTCCATCCTCATCGATCCAATCAAGCGGGTTCCAGGACGGGTTTTCCTCATAACTCTCCCAACTTTCATAATTATCTTTCACAGCCCACCACATAAGCCCTGCCCCTGCAAGTGCAGCACCGAGTTGTGGCAACCCCTTTTTGTGTTGGTCGTTATAAAATTGTCCCGTACCCGGAATCAGCAACGACAGGCCCGAAGCAAGCCAGGGATTTTTCCTTTTGGCCTTGATGAATCCTTCTCCCATTTTCATCACCGGTTCCCTGCTTATTTCCGCGATTTCGTATATCGTATAGACGAAGACGCTGCCGTCTGCGGTTTGTATCTTCAGCGATTCGCCCGGAATCTGCTCGATGATGGTGCCGCGAACAGTTTCTCCATTCTTCAAGTGAATGACATCTTCAATCTTCTGGGCGAAGAGCGGGGAGTGCATTGCAAGCGCGGTCAGGCAGAAGACCAGAAAAAAACACTGCATATACGTTTCTCCTGTCGATCAAAAGGGCCCGTTACAAATTACTTAAGCCAATGTAGAACACCTTGTGTATTTGTGTAGACACCAGATCTTTGGTTTCTGTTTTAAAAGGGACTCCGAACCGGTGGGGAAAAATCGTTTGGTGACGCTCCCCAACGATCCATCTCTTCTTTAAGTGAAAGTTTTCCTGTACTTCATCGCAGCAGGGTGAGTTTCCGCGTCAGGACACTTTCGTTCGTAACCAGGCGGTACAGGTAAACCCCGCTGGCCAGGGGACGGCCCCCATTGTCCCTACCGTCCCAATGGATCCGGTGGCGTCCCGCCTGTTGCGGGCCCTGATGCAGGGCGGCCACCCTTTGTCCGGTCAGGGACAACACCTCCAATTGCGCCGGCCCCGGCTCCAGCAGGAACCAGGAAATGACCGTATCACTGTTGAACGGGTTGGGCGCATTCTGGTGGAGCTGAGTTTCCGCTGGCAAGCCGATCGTTTCCTGGGCTATTGCCACCATCTTGGCGCGCTCCTCCTGGCCGAAGGCATCGACGAACTGGAAGAAGTCGACGAAATCGACCGTGCCGCTGCCGTCGAGGTCGAAGCGGGAATCCGTGCTGCCGAAGGCGTCGATGAACTGGAAGAAGTCGACGAAATCGGTCTTTCCGTCCCCGTTGAAATCGGTGGCCGTTGAGGTTTGCGGAGGCGGTGTCGTTGTACCCGTACCGGGATTTTGGGGTGTGTCCCCGGCCGGTGTATCACCATCGGTTGGCATGTCGTAGGCGTAAAGCTTTCTGTCGGAATCGTCCGTTACCCACATGGTGGTTCCGTCAGACCAGATGCCGACAGGGAGGGTGTTTCCCGCGGAGCGCAGGGTAAGGAAGTCCCTGGCCGGTTCCTGGGCCTTGGCGGTCAGGTCGTAGGCATGCAGCTTGGAGCCGGCATAGTTGGCCACCCACAGGGTCGTTCCGTCCGACCAGAGGCCCGTAGGGTAGTTATTCCCGCCAGTGTCGAAGTCCTGTGCGGAATCCCGGGCCTTGGATGCCCTGTCGTAAGCGTACAGTTTCTCGTCCCAGTCGTCCGCCACCCACATGGTGGTTCCGTCAGACCAGATGCCCTGAGGCCTGGTGTTCCCGGCTGCATCCAGGGTATTGAAATCCTTGGAGGAATCCCGGGCTTTGGATGCCATGTCGTAGGCGTACAGCTTTCTTCCGAAATAGTCGGCGACCCACATGGTGGTTCCGTCCGACCAGATGCCGGATGGTTTTTTGTTTCCAGCCGCATCCAGGGTAGTGAAGTCCTTGGCGGAATCCCGGTTTCTGAAGGCCATGTCGTAGGCGTACAGCTTGTCGTCCCAGTCGTCCACAACCCACATGGTGGTTCCGTCCGACCAGATGCCTCGCGGCGATTCGTTCCCGGCAGCTTTCATCGTATTGAAGTCGTTCGCCGGATTCCGGGGACAACAACTGGCGACGGACGTTACCTGCCACTGCCGGACCTTGCCGTCCTCCGCCCCGCTGATCAGCGTGCCGCCATCCGGACTGAAGGACACGCTCCGGACGGGAGACTCGTGCCCGAGTGTTGCCAATAGTTCGCCCGCGGGGTCCCACAAGCGCGCGTTGCCATCCTCACTGCCGGTGGCGAACAGACTGTCTCCGGGACCGAAGGCCACGCTCAGGACAGGAGACTTGTGATCGAGAGTGGCGAGGTGCTCCCCGGTGAGGGCATTCCACACCCGCACCGTTCCGTCCCCACTGCCACTGGCCAGCAAGCTGTCGCTGAAACTGAAGGCAAGGCTCCTGACGGCTTCGGTGTGCCCGGTGAGTGTCTGTTGGTGAGCGCCTGTCCCTGGGTTCCAGAGACGGATGGTGCCGTCCGCGCCCCCGCTGGCCAGCTTGTCGCCAGTGGAGTTGAAGGCAACGCTCAGGACGCTGTCGCCATGTCCGGTGAGGGTCCGATGGTGTGTACCCGCTTCCGCATCCCAGACACGGATGGTCCCGTCCGCACTGCTGCTTGCCAGCAGGCAGTGGTCAAGGAGACTGAAGGCCGTGCTCAGTATCGCAGCCGTGTGCCCGGTAAGGGTGGCGGTGAGTTGCCCGGTGTCGGGGTCCCACAGGTGGAGCTTGCCGTCCTCGGTTCCGCTTGCGAGAAGGCAGGCATCGATGGGGCAGAGGGCTAGGCTCAGGACCGGAGACAGATGCTCCAGAGTCGCCGTGAGTAACCCGGTCGTGAGATCCCACAGTGCAATTGTGAGGTCGAGGCTTGCGCTGATCAGCGTCGCGCCGTCCGGGCTGATGATTGCGGCGGTGACGGCAGCCGTATGCAAGGCGAGGGTGGCAAGGAGGCTGACGGTAAGGTCGATTACCCCGACGGCGATCTCGACGATCCCGACGGTCACTTCCACGAGGCCGACGGTGACCTCGACGATTCCTCCGATTACATCGCCGACGCCTCCACCGTGGCTGGTTCCAGGCAGGATGCATAACACCAGCATCACCGCCAGGATCGGCACGATGAGTGTCCGATTGAAAAGTTGGTTTTTCATCGGGGAATTCGACTATCTCAGCAGGGTGAGTTTGCGCGTCAGGACGCGGTCGGCGCTCACCAGCCGGTAGAGATATACCCCGCTGGCCAGGGCGCGGCCTGCATCGTCGCGGCCGTCCCAGTGGATGCGGTGGAACCCGGACTGGTGCGGCCCCTGGTGCAGGACCGCAAGCCGCTGCCCGGTCAAGGCGAACACCTCCACTCGCGCCGCGCTCGGTTCCACCTGGAACCAGGAAATCACGGTCTCGCTGTTGAATGGGTTGGGGGCGTTCTGTTGCAGTTCGGTTTCGGCAGGCAGTCCGATCATCTCCTGGGCAATCGCAAGCAACTTGGCCTGCCCCGGTTGGTCGAAGGCATCGACGAACTGGAAGAAGTCGACGAAATCGACCGTACCGCTGCCGTCGAGGTCAAACTTTGGGTCCGTGCTGCCGAAGGCGTCGGCAAAGAGGAAGAAGTCGACAAAATCGGTCTTGCCGTCCCCGTTGAAATCGGTTGCGGCTTGTTGGTCAGTTGTCCTGCTGATGACTTCCAGCGGAAGATCGGGGGATTTGAAGAGGGAATAGCCCTGATGGTTTGATGGAAGCCCGGGCAAGGCACCGATATCTACGGTGACCGCAGCCCTCGAACCGGACGTCCGGGTCACGGTTAGGGGGCCGCTTTCCACGCTGCCTATGGGAATCGTAACGGTTGTGGCACCCTCATTAATGCTTCCATTGGTAACGTTGAGTGGCAGCAGGATATTGAACGGGGCTCCAGTGGGAGCAACCGCCTTGAACTGATCAGCGCCAACCCGTCCTAGCGAAACGGTTAGGGGGAGCGAGTCAACGGAGTTGCCTTGCAACAGGAGTATCGACAGTGTCGTTAACCCTTTAAATATGCCATTGGGCAATGTCGTCAGTTCATTGTTGGCCAGCACAATTCTTTGCAGAGAAGATAATCCGCCAAACAAATCATCCTCCGGCAGACTGGTCAGCCCATTACCGTGGATGTTCAGGATTCTCAGGGAAGATAATCCGTCGAAAACATCCTCAGGCAGACTGGTCAGCCCATTATTTTCGATGTTCAGGATTCTCAGGGAAGATAATCCGTCGAAAACATCCTCAGGCAGGCTGGTCAGCCCATTATTGTGGATGTTCAGGCTTTCCAGGGAAGATAACCCGTCGAAAACATCCTCAGGCAGGTTGGTTAACCCATTATCGTTGATGTTCAGTAGTGCCAGGGAAGATAATTCGTCGAAAACATCCTCAGGCAGGCTGGTCAGCCCATTATTTTCGATGTTTAGGATTCTCAGGGAGGATAACCCGCTAAAATCTCCACTTTTCAGCGCGGTGATCGAGTTATACCCCAGATTGAGGCTCGTGATTTCCGCGAGATGTGCATCAGTCACATCGTTTGCAGAATTTACCCCGGCGAAGCCTACGATGGCGTCGCGAACCTGAGGCGTACGGTCGCTGACTGGGGTTGTGGGAGCCGTCCACTCGGAAACGTCCCAGAATTTGATTCCCTTGCTTGCAGAGCCAATAAGTTGCTTTCCATTGGGTGAGAACAACAAGCTTCCCACCCCTCCCGGTCCCCCTGAGATGACGGCGATGAATTCTTCCTTCTGAACGTCCCACATTTCAATCAAGCCATTGGCCGCTACCGCGAGGACTGTACCATCGGGCGAAAATGCGAAACGAACCCAAGAGTAGTCGCGCATACGGTTGAGGGTGGCGGTTTCCATTCCTGTCGCCAGGTCCCACAGCTTAAACGCGTAGCTGTAAGGATGCCCTGATGCGAGGATTGTACCATCGGGTGAAATCGCTAGTCCCCCCGCTTCCGTATCAAGGGTGGAAATTTCTGATTCTGATGCCACATTCCACAGCTTGACGGTGCCGCCAGAGGACTTGGAAGCAAGCGTTCCATCAGGTAAAAAGGCAACCGAGACAATTCCACTTAAGTGTCCTTCAAGGCTGGCGCCACCGGTCCATGTTGCCACGTTCCACAACCTGACTGTGCGATCAAGTGATCCGGAAGCGAGCAGTGTCCCGTCGGCTGAAAAGTCCACAGACAAGATTTGATCCGTATGCCCTTCGAGTGTGGCGATGTTTTGTCTTGTTGCCACGTTCCACACCTTGATCGTGCTATTTCCCGATCCGGAGGCGAGCAGCGTCCCATCGTGTGAAAACGCGACCCTGTTACCATACCGGTTTCCCGGAGTATGGCGAAAGGTTGTTATACTTTCCCGTATTCCGGTATCCAGTAACTCTACTATACCTCCGCTCCCGATCGCCAAATGCGAGCCATCAGGAGAAATCGCCAGGCTGGGGTGATCATTGTAGTGCCGGTCAACTGTGGCGATGTGTTGCGGCGAATGCCCTGCCTCAAGGGTAAAACTCATGGGAGAAAAAGTATTGGTCCTGTTCCCTTCGGTATCGACTGCCACGACATAAATGGGATGCTGGGCCGTGTTGGAAAGTGTCGTATGAGCCTCAGGACTGGTGCCGACATTGTCGGACGGAAGCCTGCCATCGAAGTCGAAATCAACAACGGTATCTGTATTTGCCGCCAATCTCTGCCACGCTTTCACTTCCGGGGTGCCGCCTAGAAAGGGGTTCTTTGGATGGACGAACAGGATTAACTGATGAAGGGCTTCGTCATCGCGGACTCTCAGTCCGACCTTGGTACTTTCGGACCCGAACGGGAATTCAGACGAAGTGAGTTCAACCGTGGGCGGAGATTCGTTCTCAAGGGGTACGTCGGGGTTGAAGTAGGGGATGCACCTTTAAAAATGCCGCAGCGCACCCTGACAACTTGGCAGATGATTGATTCGGACGTCCATACGACAGGATGTATGTATCATCCCGAAAATCGTGGTGCAAACCGAAGATGTGCCCGAGCTCATGGGCAGCAGCAGTCCAATTCCATCCTCCGTAAATTATCAGCCAACCACTACTCTTTGTTCCGGTGCCTTGTCCACTGCCAGACCGTCCACTAATGTCCATTACTATAAGGGCGGCGTTTGCCGAGTTATCAAAAACACGGGCAATTTCGCCCTCTGTATTGCCGCTGCTGGTGTAATGGCTGTCGGAGTAGTCTCCATCGACCCGGTGAACGACCGGGTCCCCCTGGTCATCGGTTTCAAATTGGAAGGTTTTTCGACCGTGCCCATGCGTTTCCATCTGCTCTGCAAAGAAGGTCTGAAGTTCGACGATCCCGGTTTTCATTGCCGCAACCACCTTCGCGCGGTACGTCATGTCGTTGGGCAGGAAGTAGAAGAGTCGCACGGTGCGCGGTTCGCCGACGTTCAGGTCCTGGAGCTGTTTGCCCGCAGGGCGGAGTGCGCGCTCCCACTGCTCGGAATCGAAGGGTTGGAAATTCGTGGCATCCGATGACGAAGACGGCTGATGGGCAAAGGCCAGCGGTGAGCCAAAAGAACCGAGCACCGCCAATGAGAAGTGAAGAAGGGGAGTTTTCATGGGGCAATGCCCGTGTTTCGTGTCCATGTTCCGGAACCCTTGGTGGAATTCTGGCATACCAGTCGCTCACCGGAAAAAAAGTGAGTTTCCGGGTCAGCACTTCCTCGGCGCTCTCCAGTCGGTAGAGGCCTGCCCCGCTTGGGAAGGGAACAACCGCCCCCGAGGTATTTCCCGTTCACGCCTGGCGTTTTCATCCGTCAGGAATGCCTATTCGAATTCCCCCATGGTGACGCGTCCGTTCTCCACTCTGCATCCCCCTGAAGCGATACAGGTATAAGTGGTCCCATCCTGCAGTTCCATTTCGGCTCCATTGTTGAAAGTGATGGTCGTGGTTCCCCCGGAGCTGGAAAGCCTTGCACCACCGGAAAGGCGCGCCGGAAAGAAGGAGCCCGTGGGGACACCGGGGAGCGCATCGCCCACCCCATAGGTGTTACTGCTGCTACTGGAACTCTCAACTCCCAGGGCAATTCCGGATGGATCGACCAGTCCGTCGGAGCTGGTGAGAAGGTCTTCGACTCCGGAGCCGTCGAGGTTGGCCCGCTGAAGCTTGTTCGTCTCTGCGTCGGTCCAGTAGATCTTGCCCCCAGCTGCGTCCAGATCCAGACCGTTGGGACCGCTCAGGCCGCTGGTTACCAGGTCCTGGACATTGGACCCGCTCAGGTCGGCCCGTTGGATCTTGTCCGTGCCCCGGTCGGTCCAGTAGATCTTCCCGCCGGCCACGTCCAGGGCCACCCCGTTGGGGCTGCTCAGGCCGCTGGTTACCAGGTCTTCGAGATTGGAGCCGTCGAGGTCGGCCCGCTGAACCTTGTCCGCTCCCGGGTTCGTCCAGTAGATCTTTCCGCCGGCCGGGTCGACGGCTATTTCTGCTGGAAAAGCCAATCCAGCCAGCGTCAGGAGGTCTTCGACGTTTGAGCCGTCGAGATCCGCCCGCTGGATCTTGGACGACTGCCGGTCGGTCCAGTAGATCTTTCCGCCGGAGACATCCAGGGCCAGGCCGTATGGGATGCCCAGACCGCTGGTCACCAGATCTTCGACGTTGGAGCCGTCGAGGTCGGACCGCTGAATCTTCGCGGTGCCCGCGTCGGTCCAGTACAACTTGCCGCCGGCAGCGTCCACGGCCAGCCCATCCGGTCCATCAAGTCCGGTTGTCACCAGGTCTTCGACATTGGAGCCGTCGAGGTCGGCGCGCTGGATCTTGTCCGTGCCCCAGTCCGACCAGTAAACCTTTGATATCCCGGCGGGTTGGGGGTCCGGCTGAGTGACGGTCGCAGAAACGGTGACGGTCACCGCTGAAGAGCAGTTGTTGCCGGTATTGGATTCGCCGTTGACGCTCTCGACACAGGCGCCGTAGTAGTAGGTTCCGGCGCTCGAGGGGGCGGTCAGGTCGGTTGAATGGGTACTTGTTCGTGAGGCCGCCAAGCCGCCCACTGTGTGGGCTGATCCCACCTCTGAATCGCTGGCAGAGATCGTCCCGTCGCTCGAGCGGTAGAAGCGCACGGTGGTCGAAGCGGACTGGCCCGTTCCCTGGTTTCGAATGGTGGCGCTCAGCCTGAAGGAAGCCCCCGTTGTCGGGCTGCTGTTGCTGACCGAAGGCGAGTCGACGACGAGATCCGGGGCAGGGGCGGCGCCCACGGTTACGGTCACCGCTGAGGAGCAGTTGTTTCCGGTATCGGTTTCGTCGCTGACGCTCTCGACGCAGGCTCCGAAGTAGTAGGTCCCCGCGCTCGAGGGTGCGCGGAGGCTGATCGACTCCGCACTGGTGCGGGATGCGGACAGGGTGGTCACCGCGTCGGTGCCGACTTCGGTGTCGCTGGTGGAGATCGTCGCGTCGGTGGATCGGTAGTAGCGCAGGGTGGTCGAGCTTGACCTCCCGGTTCCCTGGTTGCGTACCGTGGCCCTCAGGGTGAAGGAGGCTCCGGCGGTCGGGCTGCTGTTGCTGACCGTTGGGGCCTCGACAATCAGGTCGGGGGCGGGAGCCGCGCCCACGTTTACGGTAACGGCCGAGGAGCAGTTGTTGCCGGTATCGCTCTCATCGCTGACGCTCTCGACGCAGGCTCCGTAGTAGTAGGTTCCGGCGTTCGATGGGGCGGAAAGGAAGATCGACTCGGAACTGGTGCGAGAGGCGGACAGGGTGCTCACCAGGTCGGTGCCGACTTCGGTGTCGCTGGTGGAGATCGTCGCGTCGGTGGATCGGTAGTAGCGCAGGGTGGTCGAGCTTGACCTCCCGGTCCCCTGGTTGCGAACCGTGGCCCTCAGGGTGAAGGAAGCGCCTGCAGTCGGGCTGCTGTTGCTGACCGTGGGGGCATCGACGACGAGGTCGGGGGCAGGGGACGTGCCGCCGCCACCACCGGGCCCGGTTCCCCCGATGGCGATACCGGATGGGTCGTCCAGTCCGTCCGAGCTGGTGAGAAGGTCTTCGATCCCGGAGCCATTGAGATTGGCCCGCTGTACCTTGTTCGTACCCGTGTCCGCCCAGTACATCTTGCCCCCGGCTACGTCCAGGGCAAGCCCACTGGGAGTGTTCAGACCGCTGGTGACGAGGTCTTCGACCCCGGAGCCGTTCAGGTTTGCCCGCTGGATTTTGTCCGTGCCCCGGTCGGTCCAGTACATCTTGCCGCCGGCTACATCCAAGGCCAGCCCGGTGGGACTGCTCAAGCCGCTGGTGACGAGATCTTCGACATGTGAGCCGCTCAGGTTTGCCCGCTGGATTTTCGTCGCGCCGGGATTCGTCCAGTACATCTTGCCGCCGGCTACGTCGAGAGCCAGGGCTCCGGGGAAAGTCAAGCCGCTGGTGACGAGGTCCTCGACCCCGGAGCCATCGAGGTTTGTCCGCTGGATCTTGTTCGTCTGCCGGTTGGTCCAGTACATCTTGCCGCCGGCCACGTCCAGTGCCAGGCCGTATGGAATCCCCAGGCCGGTGACCAGGTCTTCGATCCCGGAGCCGTCGAGGTTGGCGCGCTGGATCTTGTTCGTCCCCGCATCCGCCCAGTAGATCTTGCCGCCGGCCAGATCCAGGGACAGCCCGTCCGGACCGTCCAGTCCGGCGCTTGTGACCAGGTCTTCGACATTCGAGCCGTCGAGGTTTGCACGCTGAATCTTGTCCGTGCCCCAGTCCGACCAGTACAGCTTCGCCACTCCCGGTTGGGGGGGTGGCGGAGTGACGGTTCCGGGAACGGTTACGGTCACGGCAGCGGAGCAGTTGTTTCCGGTATTGGTTTCTCCGCTGACACTCTCGACGCAGGCCCCGTAGTAGTAGGTGCCGGCGCTGGCGGGGGCGCGCAGGCTGATGAACTCGGAACTGGTCCGGGAAGCCGACAGGCTGCTGACCGGGTCGGTGCCGACGGTGTCGCCGGTGGAGACCCTCGCGTGGGTGGATCGGAAGTAGTACAGGGTGGTCGAGCCCGACCGGGCGGCACCCTGGTTGCGGACCGTAGCCCTCAGGGTGAAGGAGGCTCCGCCGGTCGGGCTGCTGTTGCTGACCGTAGGGGTGTCGACGACCAGGTCAGGGGCCGGTGCCGCGTCCACGGTAACGGTCACGGCAGCAGAACAGTTGTTCCCGGTATTGGTTTCTCCGGTGACGCTCTCGACGCAGGCCCCGTAGTAGTAGGTGCCGGCGCTGGAGGGGGCGCGCAGGCTGATGAACTCGGAGCTGGTGCGGGAGGCGGACAGGCTGCTCACGACGTCGGTGCCGACTTCGGTATCGCTGGTGGAAACGGTGGCGTCGGTGGACCGGTAGTAGCGCAGGGTGGTCGAGCTTGATCGCCCGGATCCCTGGTTTCGGACGGTGGTCCTCAGGGTGAAGGAAGCGCCGGCCGCCGGGCTGCTGTTGCTGACCGTAGGGGCATCGACGACGAGATCCGGGGCGGGTGCGGCACCCACGGTCAGGGTCACGGCAGCGGAGCAGTTGTTTCCGGTATTGGTTTCTCCAGTGACGCTCTCGACGCAGGCCCCGTAGTAGTACGTCCCGGCGCTGGAGGGGGCGCGCAGGCTGATGAACTCGGAACTGGTCCGGGAAGCCGACAGGCTGCTGACCCGGTCGGTCCCGACTTCGGTGTCACTGGTGGAGACGGTCGCGTCGGTAGAACGGTAGTAGCGCAGAGTGGTCGAGCTTGACCTCCCGGTTCCCTGGTTGCGGACGGTGGTCCTCAGGGTGAAGGAGCCGCCGGCGGCCGGGCTGCTGTTGCTGACCGTAGGGGCCTCGACGACCAGGTCGGGGGCCGGAGCCGCCCCTACGGTCAGGGTAACGGAAGCGGAGCAGTTGTTTCCGGTATTGGTTTCTCCAGTGACGCTCTCGACGCAGGCCCCGTAGTAGTACGTCCCGGCGCTGGAGGGGGCGCGCAGGCTGATCCACTCGGAACTGGTCCGGGAAGCCGACAGGCTGCTGACCCGGTCGGTCCCGACTTCGGTGTCACTGGTGGAGACGGTCGCGTCGGTAGAACGGTAGTAGCGCAGAGTGGTCGAGCTTGACCTCCCGGTTCCCTGGTTGCGGACGGTGGTCCTCAGGGTGAAGGAACCGCCGCCGGCCGGGCTGCTGTTGCTGACCGTAGGGGCATCGACGACGAGATCCGGGGCAGGGGCCGCTCCCACGGTAACGGTTACGGAAGCGGAGCAGTTGTTTCCCGTATTGGTTTCTCCGCTGACGCTCTCGACGCAGGCCCCGTAGTAGTAGGTTCCGGCGCTGGATGGAGCGCGCAGGCTGATCGACTCGAAGCTGGTGCGGGAGGCGGACAGGCTGCTGACCAGGTCGGTTCCGACTTCGGTGTCGCTGGCCGAGACCGTCGCGTCGGTGGACCGGTAGTAGCGCAGGGTGGTCGAGCTGGACCGGGCGGCGCCCTGGTTGCGGACTCTGGCCCTCAGGGTGAAGGAGGCGCCGGCGGTCGGGCTGCCGTTGCTGACCGTAGGGGCCTCGACGACCAGGTCGGGGCCGGTGCCGCCGCCGCCTCCACCTGTTCCCTGTTCCCGTATCGTGAAGGTATAGGTCTGCAGGACGGTCTGGTCGGACGCCCGCCGCAGTTCAACTGTACCCGTACCGGAGGAGCAGCCGGCGAGGTAGACTTCCTGACCGTCCTGGCGCGCCCGGTCGTCCTCGGCTTCCGCCGGACAGTAATTGGAGCCGCTGGTGGCGTTGATCTCCACGCGCGGGGTGGTTCCGGTGGGGTTGGCAACCACCACGATCGGCTCGCCTGCCCGGACCGTAAACCGGTGCCATACTCCGTCGTCCTCGAAGGAGACGGTGGAGGGAAGGGGGGACAGCGATGCGGTCCCGGTCCCCTGGGTCAGGGCCTCCCCTATTCCTGGAGGCAGCGTCGGGTCTGAGGGATCGACTGTGTAGGCGGCGATGTGGTAGGCGTCGGTGAGATCCGTGCGGCCGTCCCGGTTGACGTCGCCGAGGGTTATATCCCCGTTGTTCGGCATGACGAGGCTGGGATTGGCGCTGTACACGGCAACCAGCAGGGCGTCGAAAATGTCGACCCGGCTGTTGTTGTCGACGTCCCCCAGGATTCCGCTGGAGGCCGCCTTCCCATGCCGGACCCCGCCCAGGGCTTCGACGACAATGTCCACGGGCGCCATTCCAGGCTCTACCCGGAAGGCGGGGTCGAGGTAGGGGACCAGCCCCTCTCCCGAGACCGTCAACCCGGCCACCGGAGGCGTTTCCACCTCCTCCCGGGCTGCGGTGGATGGACCGCCCGCCCCGGCCGAAGGAATCCCGGCCTGCCCGTCGATCAACACCATGCGCCGGGTCAGGTGCACCCCGTCCCCTTTCAGCCGGTAGAAGTAGACTCCGGCGGCCACCGCCCGCCCCGACGCATCGGTGGCGTTCCAGCGGGCGGTGTGAAAACCGGACGGACGTTCCCCGTCGGCCAGGGTCGTCACCCGCTGTCCGAGGATGTTGAAGATCTCCAGCCGCACCCGGGTCGGGGCCGGCAGCTGGTAGGGGATGACGGTGGAGGGATTGAACGGATTGGGGTAGTTGTGGCCCAGCTCGAACCGCTCCGGCCGGACCGGCACCCGTCCCCGCAATCCCCCGAATGGCAGGGCGAAGTATCCCGCCTCGTCCGTCGTCGCCGCCGCCGGCGCCAGGCGCAGGTCGGTCAGATCGAACAGCAGCACCTGAGCCCCGGCGGCGGGGTCTCCCGAAGCCAGCCTCACCCGGCCCTCGACGAAGGGCTCGGCCTCCGTCTGCAGGCTCGACAACAACCATACGAGACAGCCGATCGCAACCTTCATGAGGTCAATTCCCCGTGCATGTGCCCTTTCGGGATATCTGCTGCGTTCTTGGCAGAAGAGTTTTCAGCCCTGCCTTGCGGTTTCGAAAGGCAGGAGCTCGTTATTCGATAGTCACGGATCCATCGCGCATCGCCGATCGATTTCCCAGGCAGCGGGCACGCCAACAGAAAACGGGATTCCCGCTATTTCCCGTTGTCGGCATACAACTCCCTCGCCGCCTTCATCTCCTCCCCGATCTCCCGGCGCAGTTCCTCCGGGGACAGCACCTCGCACTCCGGTCCCCATGCCCTGATCCAGGACTTGATTTCCAGAACGTGATTGACCAGGAAAGTCAGCGTACAGCGCCCCTCCCGGTCTTCCTCGTGGGCAACAACCCCGGGCCAGTCCGATTCATTCACCCGGTAGACCGCGTTTCTGGAAAAGCGCAGCTTCACTTCCACTACCTCGTCGCCGCCCCTGATTCCCCAGGAGTGCTTGAGGTAGTCGTAGGGGTCGAAGTCCGGCAGAGGCTCGAAGCGGGTATCGAGCACCTCTACATCTTCCAGCCGCTCGACCTTGAATGAGCGGATCGCCTGGCGGAAGTGATCGAACCCGAACACATAACAGGAATAGCCCACGAAGGAGGGCTCGATGAAGAAGGGATCGAACAGGCGCTCGGAGCGCTCCCCGGTGATGGGATCGCGATAAACAAGCTGCACCTGCCTTCTGCCCGCCCAGGCCCGGGTAAGGCCTTCCAGAACTTTCAGGTAGTCCGGGGCAAGCCGCCTTTGGGAAACAGCCACGGCGGCCTGCTCGACGTGCTCTCCGATGGCGTCGGGCAGGGTTGCGGCGAGCTTGAGCAGGGACGCGACCACGTGCGGATTGTGCTTGTCGCTGTAGGCCGACAGCATGCGGGCCGCCAGGTAGAGCGAGAGGGCTTCGTCGAGGTTCAGCTGGAGGCGAAGCAGGTCGATGTGCCCTCCTTAAGGATATCCTCATCGATGCACCCTGCCTGCAGCATGCGAGCCAGGACTCCCTGATCCATATCGGAAACGGCTTGACTCAGGTCGGGTTGATGTTCCAGTGCAAGGGAAAACAGCAGCCCGATAAGAAATTCGTCCTCGGACTGACCTTCCTGGGGACCAGCGTCCAGCTTGGCTTTCAGGTCTTTCTGGTAGGCCAGCACCGCATAATGCCAGTCGGATACCTCCTCGGGAGAATTCGTCGATTACAGCATCGGTGAACAAACCCACCAGTTCCGGTCCGGAAATATGGAGGAAAAAGCGATGCCCCGAATCATCAAAACTGATGAGACTGGCGGGTTTTTTGGGGGGAATCCGAGGGGAATAACGCCGGGCGCGAGGAGCGCCACCGACGAAAATACCAGCCGCACAAGGTCTACCTGGCGGTTGATTCCGTGCTTGGCGAAGATGTGCTGCACATGCGCACGGATGGTGCTTACCTTGCTCCCTGTCGCCGAAGCGATCTCGCTGACGGTCTTTCCTTCGGCCAGTAGCGCCGCCACCCGGCTCTCCACCTGCGACAGGCCGAGGGCCGACCCTACGAGACCCGGATCGACAGGGGTTTCGCTTCCCGGGTCGGTTACCAACACCAGCGCCGCGACCGGCCCCGGTGGGGATGGTCCCGGGTCAGAACGCTGAAACGACCTGGATGACCGAGGGGAGGCTGGTCCCGTAGAAGGGATTGGAGGCCATCCCGGAATCCTCGAAATCGAGGGGAATGACGTTGTTCACGCTGGTCACCTCGGCCACCAGGGAGCCCATGTCCGGGCTCCAGGTGAAGGTCGCCGGGATGATCTCCTCACCGGAGATCTCCACGCCGTACCTGGTTGTCCCCCCTCCCTCGATGTTCCCGCCGCCGCTGCCCGGAGCTCCCGCAGGACCGTCGATCAGCACCAGCCTGCGCGCCTCCTGCCATTGCCCGGTGGTGAGCCGGTAGAGGTAGACCCCGGTACCCACCGGGTGGCCCGCGGCATCGGTGGCGTCCCACTGCGCCTTGTAAAGACCAGCCCGGCGCGGTTCGTCTATCAGCGTGACCACGCGCTGGCCCAGGATGTTGAACACGTCGAGGCGGACGTGCCCGCCTTCGGCGATCTCGAAGGGAATCAGCGTGGAGGGGTTGAACGGGTTCGGATAGTTCTGCCCCAGCGCGTTCGACCGCGGCAGGACCAGGTCGTTCAGGGACAGCGAGAACGAACCGTTTTCGTCCGTTGTCGTGCTCACCCTCGAGCCCGGGTTGTCCAGCTTGTAAAGCACCACCTCGGCGCGATGGACCGGGGCGGACCTGAGATCCAGCACCTGTCCTTCGAACGGTACCAGGTCGGCCCGAAGGGCAGATGCCAGACCCAGGAATACCGCAATTGAAAAGGGCACGATGCGTTTCATCGGGATTCCTCCCTTTTGGGATGGGGTAACGCGATTCCTGGTTTCATGTATGCACAGGGACCTGTTCAGGAGAGCTACTTGAGATACAGCACGCGCCGCGTCTCCACTCCTCCCGGATAGACCAGGCGCGTCAGGTAGACCCCGGCGGCCACCGCGGCGCCGCGCTGGTCGCGGGCGTCCCAGTGGACCTGGTACCGCCCGGCGGGCTGGACCTCGTCAACAAGCGTCCGCAGCGGCTGGCCGAGGGTGTTGTAGACCTCCAGCCGCACCGGCCCCGGGCTTGCCAGCCGGTAGACGATCCGGGTGCTGCTGTTGAAGGGGTTGGGAAAGTTGGGCGCCAGGCCGATGGCAACCGGCTCTCCCCCGGCCACCGCCTTGGCCGCGTCCAGCCGTTCGCTGGACACCACCCGGGCCTCTCCTCCCGGGGTCAGCTCCAGGACCTGGCGGCGGTTTTCGTTGAGGGGAATGCTGTGCCACTTGCCCACCACTTCGCCCGCCTGGTTGCTGGCCCGGGCACGGTAGAAACCGGTGGCTCCGGACCGGTCCAGAGTGGACAGGTCCAACTCCACCCGGCCGGTTTCGTCGGTGATCCCGCCCCAGGCGTAGTGGACGGCCCGCCCGGAAACGGCGCGCGCGAACTCCACGGTCATGCCTGCGGTCTCGCCGCCCGGCACCGTGGCCTCCACCGCCGTCATCGACGTCGACGGCGGTGGTCCGGATCTCTCCAGCTCCCAGACGACCCCACTTGCGGGATCCCCCATTCCGGCGGTGAAGGGGCTGCCCGCCGGAAGCAGGAACACCAGCCGGTCGCCCGACTCGTACGCGTACAGGTGGTTGAACAGATCCAGGTAGAGACCGTTGACCAGGGAAATGACGAGCTTGTATTCCTCGAGGGCCCCGGCATCGCCAGACTGCTCGATGAGCTCCTCCAGGTCCTTCCCGTTTGCGAACAGCTTCAGATAGTGGGCATTGAACCGCAGGGTATCGGACTGCGTGCTGTAATACCCGAACCCCGCCGTAGCCCTCGTTGAAGGGGGAGGACTGTGGACAGGGGGGCCGGGATGGGGAAAGGTATACCCCTCCGCTGCCTCGGTGAGGATCGAGAGCTTGTAGAAGTTGCCCTGGTACAGTTCCAGGGTGACGGAGGGCATCGCGGGTATGGGTTCATCCCCTTCTTCCGGCTGGGCCATGATGGTTTCGACGCGGAACTTGAGGCTGTTGTCCGCCAGCTCCCAGGAATCGAGAGGCCGGGGAGCGTCCGGGTCGGCCCGCAGCGAAAGTGGAACCATCAGGGCAAGAGCGAGTACCGACAGTTTCATCTTGCAGCCTCGATTTGTCATGCCTCTCCCTTATTCCACATCGTCGTCGTCGATGACCACAAACACCCACTTCCTGGCACCCTCGTAACCGCCCCCGCTGCCCCTGTTGGTCACGGCCACCCAGTAGTTCAGGTCGTCGTCGTCGTGATTGGCGGTGAGCCTCACCCTCTGCGGCGTATTCCAGTTATCCGTGGTGAAGGTGAGGCTGTCGCGATTGGCCGACAGCTTGCTCGAGGAGCTGCTGATGGCAACGGTCACGCTGTCGGAAGGCTGGGACTCCAGGGCCACCGTATACCCTTTTGTCTCCCCTTCGGTGACCCTGAATTCGTTCCTGCTCAACACCAGTTCTCCGACGTCCGATTCCTCCGCGTCCGCCCGGTTGGAAAGATTCTGTGCACTGGTGGCGCCGAAGTTGGCCAACGGGTTGCCGACCCTGTCGATGAAGAGCCCCACCGCATCGCTGGCGAAGATGTTGTCGTAGGATACTTTGACCCGCTGGCTCTCGGTCACCCGATCCGAGGGGTAGAGCTGCAGCTGCAACGAGAGACCGTGAATAGAGGCGGAACTGGGCCTCACCTGATGGCCGTCCACCTCGAGCGTCAGGACCGCTATGAAGAACTGACCGAGATTCACGTTGACGATGCTCCTGATCGTGTAGAGAATCCGGGGAACGGTGACGTGCTCGCTGAAAAACAGGTTGACCTTCCTGCCGGTGTGGTAGACCTCCGCGGAGCTGAGAGTCGGAGACACCCCGTCGACTCTGTGGGCGCGGTCGGCGGTTACGGCCCCGTAGGCCAGCTCCGCTGAGTTGCCGGCGCGGTCCGTGATGGCGCTGTCGTTCCCAAGACTGAGGGTGTCGGCGTCGATGGCGATGCCGTCCGTGTCGGCGTCCCCCTCCTGAACGACGTAGGCAAAGACCGCGGTCGAGTCTCCGGTGAAATCGTAGGCGGCCGCTTTCGCCTCTCCGCCGAGGTCCAGCTCCAGTTGCGGGGCGCCGGAAACGGTCACCTCCTCGCTGAAGGTCATCGTCACCTCGATGCTGTCGCCGATGGCGTAGAGGGAATCGCCGCCCGCGCGGGAGCTGACGGCGATGGATGAGACGACAGGGGCCACGGCATCCACCTTGTGGCCGGCATCGGAGGTCACGGGATCGTGGTTCAGGTCCGCGGCCACGTCCGTCACGGCCTGCTTGATGGCGCCGCCGTTGAGGGTGAGCTTGTCCTCCCCGATGGCGATGCCGTCGCTGTCGAGGTCGCCTTCCTGCACCTGGTAGCCGAAGACCACCTCCGGGCCGGCGGTCCTGTCGCCGGGGCTCACACTTCCCTCGAACGAGCCCTGCCCGAACCGGGCGGTCTTCTCCGTTGTCCCGATTGCCAACCCGAGCTGCGGAGTGCCCGTGACCGACACGCTTTCGTCGAAGGTCACCTTGGCGCCAATCCAGTCGCCGGCGACATATGTGGAGTCGTCCCCCGGATCCGTTACCAGCTCGACCGACGAGATGCCGGGAGCGGGCAGGGTCAGCGCTCCGTTCACCTTGTGGCTGTCGGCGTTCGCGATTTCGCCGTGGCTCAGATCGGCTTGCGCTGAAGTCTCCAAAGAACCATCTGGGCGCGAGGACCAGATCTTGCCGCTCCCCCCCCACCCGCCGTCATCGCCCGCCAGGACGGTGAGACCGTCCGTGTCTTCATCCCCTTCCACGACGGTGTGTTTGAAGACCAGGGCCTTGGTGCGGTTACCGGAGGCGTATTGGGCATGGGGGCTGGTGAACTCGCCGTCGCCATGGGTGAACTTCAAGTTCTTGGTTACGGTGCCCTCTACCCGGACGTTCTGGTCGAAGGTGAACGCGATCCGGATCACCTCCGTGCGCCGGTAGGTGGTGCCGTAGGCCGGGCTCGAGGTGATGGCAACCCCCTTGATGTACGGCTCCCCGTTCATCTGGTGGTTGGCATCCGCATCGAGCCCTGACATTCTCCAGGGCGCCCTCACGCCGTCGTGGTTCAACGCCCAGACGATTCTTTCCCTTCTCTGGCCTGGGCTGTCAGGGGCAGCACTCGCGATCCGGACCCCGTCGGTGTCCTTGAATTCGGATCTCACCGTAAAGGAGAGGCGCAGCGTGTTGGTACCGCTTCCGCTCCGGTACCAGGCGAGATTCTGCTGTTCCGTGCCATCCGACGCCCTGTTCCAGAAATAGGGCAACCAGGGTTGGTCGACGCTGTCGACCCGCACGGGAGCGGTGTACGTCACGTCGATCTCGACCTCTTCTCCATGCCGGTAGGCGGTGCCGGAGGCAGGGGTGGAGGTGATTTCCACGTTGGTGACCCAGGGCCCCAGGCTGCCGTTCACCTTGTGACCCGGCTGGGTGTCGAGCCCTATGGGCGTGAACACCGCCGCAAAGTTGGAAACGGAGGTCTTCACCGTGCCGCTGCCGCTCCAGGCTGTCGCGGGTGCGCTGATCCCGTCGGTGTCCGCGTCCGTCGCGATCACTTCGTAACGGAAGACCAGCTTTCTCGTGCCGGATCCGCGATGGTACGTGGCGGTCCGCGTCGAGTCGCCGACGGTGAGGTCCATCTTGACCTCGCCGCTGCCGGTTACCAGCATGCTCCTGTTGAAGGTGGCCTCGATTTCAATGATCTCTCCCAGCCCGTAGGTCTCCCCATTGGAGTCATTCGAAAAGAAAACGCTGAAGAAGGCGGAATCCGGAGGTACGGAGATCACGTTCATCGCCGTCATGGTAGCAATCTCGTGGTCGGCGAAGACCTCGGACGGGCCATGGACGCCCTTCAGCATCAGGAAAGCCGCCAAGGCCAGGCTGGCTGCGGGCAACCGGAGGGTGCCTGTTCTCGGTTTCGCACCTCGATCATTCGAAAAATGGCGTGAACTCATTCGGTTTCTCGCTTGAAGTCGACGAATCATGATTCTGGGTCAGAACGCTGAAACGACCTGGATGACCGAGGCGAGGCTGGTCCCGTAGAAGGGATTGGAGGCCATCCCGGAATCCCCGAGATCGAGGGGAATGACGTTGTTCACGCTGGTCACCTGCGCCGCCAGTGAGCCCATGTCCGGGCTCCAGGTGAAGGTCGCCGGGATGATCTCCCCGCCGGAGATCTCCACCCCGTACCTGGCCCCCCCTCCCTCGATGTTCCCGCCGCTCCCGCCCGGGCTCCCCGCCGGGCCGTCGATCAGCACCAGCTTGCGCGCCTCCTGCCAGTTCCCTGTGGCGAGCCGGTAGAGGTAGACCCCGGTACCGACCGGACGGCCCGCGGCGTCGGTGGCGTCCCACTGCGCCTTGTAAAGACCCGCCCGGCGCGGTTCATCTATCAGCGTGACCACGCGCTGGCCCAGGATGTTGAACACGTCCAGGCGAACGTGTCCGCTCTCGGAGATCTCGAAGGGTATCAGGGTGGAAGGGTTGAAGGGATTGGGGTAGTTCTGCCCCAGCGCGTTCGACCGCGGCAGGACCAGGTCGTTCAGGGACAGCGAGAACGAGCCGCTTTCGTCCGTGGTCGTGCTCACCCTCGAACTCGGGTTGTCGAGGTTGAAAAGCACGACCTCGGCGCGATGGACCGGGGCGGACCTCAGATCCAGCACCTGTCCTTCGAACGGTACCAGGTCGGCCCGAACGGTGGATGCCAGACCCGTGAACAGAGCAATTGAAAAAGACACGGTGCGTTTCATCGGGATTCCTCCCTTTGGGGGTGGTGAAGTTCCGGTGCCTTCGATGTTCGCCTATTCGTGGTCATCGTCGTCGTCGATGACTACGTACAGGTTCGCCGACGACGAGTCGTAGCCTCCGCCGCTGGCCGTGTGCGCCACGCTCACCCAGTAGTTGAGCTCGTCGTCGTCCTGGTTGGCGGTGAGCGTTACCGACTGCTCCGTCTCCCAGTCGTCGGTGGTGAACGTGAGGGTTGTCGAATTCGCCGAAAGCTTGCTCGAAGAGCTCGTAACCGTCACGGTCACGCCCGCCGTGGGCTCGCTTCCCAGGACCACGGTGTAGTCGAAGGTCGCCCCTTCGGTGATCTCGAGCTCCGTGTGGCTCAGCGTCAGGGCCGGCGGGTCGTCCCCCGTGTCGGCGTCGGCAACCGTGGAGTTGTTGGTGACATCCCGGGAGGAGAAGGGGTGCAGGGCGTTGCCGGCCCCGTCGATGAAGAGGCCGACGGCGTCGCGGGCGAAGATGTTGTCGTAGGCCACCTCCACTTCCTGGCTCTGGGTTACAGCCGATCCCAAAGTCATTGTGAGGGTGGTATCGGCAAGACTCGCGGCGGTTGGGACCACCTCGTCGTCGTCCACGGTAACGCCCACGACCGCGATGTAGAACCGGTCCAGGGCGACGTTCACCATGGTGCTGATCGAGCGCAGCAGCGCCGGCACGGTGGTCTCCTCGCTGAAGGTGACGATCACCTTCGTGCCGTCCGTGGAGGTCTTGGCGCTCGAGAAGGCCGGGCGCACGCCGTCCACCTTGCGGGCGGCATCCGCGGCCACCGCCGTATGGGTCAGGGTCGCATCGTTGTCCGCCGCGTCCCGGATGGTGCCGTCGTCCAGGCTGATCTTGTCCGCGCTGATCGATATGCCGTCGGCATCCTCATCCCCGGAAACCACCGTGTAGTTGAAGACCACATCCGATGAATCGCTGCTGTGGTAGTCCGCGTTTTTGGCGGTGCCGCCGACATCCAGCTCGACCCGCAGCTGCAGGGTGCCGCCCACGTTCACCGTCACGTCCTCGCTGAAGGTCACTGTCACCCGGACGCTGTCGCCGATGGCGTAGGTGGAGTCGTCCCCGGCGCTCGAGGTGATGGCCACCGACGACACGGTCGGCGCCGTGTCGTCCGGTGCGTCCACCTTGTGCCCCGGGTCGGCCGCCACGGCGCTGTGGGTCAGCACCGCCGCGTTGTCGGCCTCGTCAGCGATCGTGCCGCCGTTGAGTGACACCTTGTTCTCTCCGATGGAGATGCCGTCGCTGTCGACGTCCCCTTCCTGCACGGTGTAGCCGAATACCAACGTGGGGTTGGCGACGCCCTGGACCTTCGGGTCGATCGTCCTTCCCCCGGCCAGTTGTCCGTACTCGGCCATCCGCGCCCTGCCGCCGACGTCGAGCTCCACCTGGGGGGCGCCGGTGGCGAGCACGCTCTCGCTGAAGGTCACCCAGACCCCGATGTAGTCGTCGGCGACGTAGGTGGAATCCGCACCCGGCCCCGGACTGTCGGTGAAGGTTATCGAAGAGATGGTGGGGGCCCGGGTGTCGTTTCCTATGAGCCTGCCGTCCACCTTGTGGGCCGGGTTTTCGCCCATGGCGGGAGTCTCGCCTCCAGGGTTGGGCAGGTAGGCGATGTCGGTGCCCGCAGCCTTGATGTTCAGGCCATGGGGGAGGAAGGCGTCGATCCCGTTGCTGTCCCGGTCCCCTTCCACGACCTCGTACTCGAACCGCAGAGTGTCGGTGCCGCTGCCCGAAACGACGGGGGGATGCCGCTGGTTCCAGATCGAACCCATCCTGATGATGGCGAATACACTGTCCGCGGCGTCCACTGCCTGGCCGAAGTCGATGCTGACCTGGATTACGTCGCCCTTGCCGTAGGTATCGCTCCTGGCCGTGGGGGTGGAGGTGATGGAGATCGCTCTGGCGTATGGCCGGCCGTCCAGCTTGTGGCCGGACTGGTCCGACAGGCCGGAGAAGTTCGGTGGGACAACCTCGGTGTCCGAGCCCTTGACCTTTACGGTGCCGTTGCCGCCGAAACCGCGGCGGACACCGTCCTGGACGTAGCTTCCCTCCACCCTGAATCCGTCGGTATCCAGGTCTTTCGACTGCACCGTGTAGCCGAAGACCAGGGTTCGGGTGCCGGAGCCCTCCTGGTACCTGGCCCCGCGCCAGGTGTCGTCACCGGTTCCCACTCGAGCGTTCAACAGAACCGTCCCGTCAACGTCCACGGCCGCGCTGAAGGTGAGGGCAACGGTGATGGTCTCCCCGTAGCGGTAGGTGCTGTCCCCACCGGAAGGCGTGGAAGTGATCTCCATTCCGGTGCCGATGGGAGTGAGGTAGCCGTTCACCTTGTGGCGCGACTGATCATCGATGCCGGCATAACCCCGGTAGGCCACGGTGTCGGTTCCCACGGCCGTGACCGCGGTGTGGTTGATGAAGTTGTGCCACTGGCCTTCACTGTCCTGGTAGCCTCCGCCCATTGAGACGCCGTCCTCGTCGCTGTCCTCGGACCTCACCGTGTAGCCGAACGCCAGTCTCCTGGTGCCGGAACCCCAGAGGTAACGGGCGGACCTCCAGTTGCTGCCGACCCGGAGGCCAAGTGCCGGATTGCCGTCCACCTCCACCGCGCGGCTGAAGGTCGCCCCGAACCTGATGGTCTCGCCCACTCCGTAGGTTTCGTCCCTGGCCGGGGTCGAGACGATGTCGACGTCAGTGATGCCGGGGTCGTCGTCGATGATGGTGATTCCGCACCTGTTGTCGCGGTCGGGGTCGTTCATGTTCACGACGTTGCTCGTGGGGGTGAAGAAAACCGTGAAGGTCTCGTTCCCTTCCATCAGGGTGTCTTCACGGGTGCGGAAAGTGCGGTCCAGCCGGCTGTCCGCCGAATCTTCCCTGCTGCCCCAGATGATTTCTGTATCCTGGGGCACGTAGTCGGTGGAGTCGGCCGTACCCGCCTCGGTGTGCCAGGCCGCGCCTATGTATGAATTTGAACCGACGGTTCCTGTGTACACCAAGGTGACTTCAAAAGAATCGCCTTCCCGAACCTCTGTAGTAGAGCATTCGAGGTAGAATCCGCTGCCCTGGGCGGGGTCGTGAAACGCGATCGACCCAAGCAGGCCGATCAGGGCAGCGATCGGACCTGGACGCAGGGTGCACCAGAGATTACCTGTTCGATTTTTCATTTTCATCTCTCGGCAGCTTCAAGGACCTGGACGTGACGAACGGGAACTAAAGTGGAATTCAGAGGGTAACTTGGACATCAAAATTAAATTTGGTATCTCATCTATTTATAATCAGACCTCCTGTGGAATCAGGGTTCTTGGAAATCAAAAAATTAAATTTGGTATCTCATCCATTCATTATAGACCTCCCGGTGTCTCAAGCGAAATGACCGCTTCATGGATCCGTTCCTTTTCCAACCCACCGATGCCAATGAGATTATCACCGTAGAGAGCCTTGAAATCCTTCGACCCTGCATCGGGGATGCATCCGATCAATTTGAAACTTAAACCAGCAAGCGAAGTTTTGAATCATCAAAATTGATGATATTCAGGAGTTTTTCGGGGAAATCCGGGGGAACTGCGGGGGTACGGCCGAGGTCAGCCGCGACAGCGCTTCCGCTCGCCTTCAACGACGAGGGGGAGGAGCGTCCACCTTCGAAAGCACCAGCCGCACAAGGTCTGCCTGGCGGTTGATTCCGAGCTTGGCGAAAATGTGCTGCACGTGCGTACGGATGGTGCTTACCTTGCGCCCTGTCGCCGCAGCGATCTCGCTGACGGTCTTGCCTTCGGCCAGTAGCGCCGCCACCCGGCTCTCCACCTGCGACAGGCCGAGGGCCGACCCTACGAGACCCGGATCGACAGGGGTCTCGCTTCCCGGGTCGGTTACCAACACCAGCGCCGCCACCGGCCAGGCGCGGTACTCCGTCTCCCGGCTGCCCGCCGGGGTGACGTGCAACCGGAGCGGGGAAAAAACCTCCGAACGCCTTACCATCATCGAGCCGGCGACGCCCCGGGCGCCGAAAGGCGGCAACGCACGGCTCAGCAGTCGTTGAAGGCCGGCGTTGTCCTCCGGCTCGCGCGCAAACAGGAACCCGCCCTCGTCGAAAAGGCCGTCGTCGACTCGAAGCATTTCCCGGGCGCGGTCGTTCGCCTCGAGGATCCGTCCGCGCCAGTCCAACTGGACGATACCCGACCCGGCGGTGTCCAGCATGTCGTCCAGCGACGTTCCGAGGGCTCCTGCGTTGGCCAGTGCCTGGCGGACTCTCACGTATTGGCGGATGTGAGGCAGGAGGCGCCGGACCGATTCGATCTGCGAAGACGACCAGCCGTCCGTGTCGACGGGGTCGTTGACGACCCAGACGATGCGCGTGCCGTCCGGTCCATCCAGGCGCACGTTGAGACTGTTCTGGGTGTGGCCGAGAGGCAGCGCCTCGTTCCAGGCCGGGGAGCGCTTCAACTCCGCGTCCGTGTAGAGGTCCCTGCAGTGGACCAGCTGGCTGTCGGGCAGGCCCCGGAGGCGCGGAATGCGTTCGTCCCGGGGGTAGTAGACATCGAAATACCTGCGCTCCAATTCCCGGTTACGTTGCCCGCGGTAGAAGAACCCGGCGTAGAAGATCTGGACGCCCTCCCCGGGTCGCCCTGCTCCGAACACCAGCGAATTCCCCTTCGCCCCCAACGCCTCGTCGATGAGGGCGGAGGCGGCGGGAAAGCGGGCCTCGTCGAGGGCAGCTTCGTGCAACAATCCCAGAACGCGATCGAACGCGTCGCGCTCACTCATGACAGTGCCCTGACTTCCGGATACTCCCTTGGAGCAGCGAGGGACCAGGCTTCGGGGGACTCACGCGACCCCGCCTCAGGAGGGGACGCAGCGCAGGGGGAGGGACTCCAGGCTTCGGAATATGATGCTCCTGCGAAACCGGGGGCGGTCCCCGAGCAGGCTCATCGACCGGAACCGGGCGAGAAGCATCTCGAGAACGATCCTGCCCTGCTGACGCGCCAGGGGCGCCCCGAGGCAATGGTGGATCCCGCTGCCGAACGAAAGGTGGGGAACCGGGCGGCGCTCGACATCGAGCCGGTCCGGATGGTCGAACGCCTCCGGGTCCCGGTTGGCGGCGCCCAGGAGAGGCACGACGGTGTCGCCTTTCCGCAACGGGATGCCGTTCACCTCGCAGTCGGTCAGCACACGCCGGATATCCGCCTGCACCGGAGCGTCGAAACGGAGCAGTTCCTCCACGGCTCCCGGGATCAGGCCCGGGGCTTCCCGGAGCCGCCGAAGCTGATCGGGATGGCGGAGAAGGGCGAGGATGCCGTTGCCGATCAGGTTCGTGGTGGTCTCGCTGCCGGCGGCCAGCAGCAGCCGCAGCAGGTTCAGGATCTCCCGTTCGCTCAGGAGCCCCCCTCGGTCCTGCGCCCGCACCAGGGCGCTGACGATATCGTCGCGCGGCGAAGCCCGACGCTCCTCGAGGATCGGCCGGGAGTAGGCGTCGAACGCCAGCGAGACCTTTCTGCCGGCCTCGCCTTCGCGCCGGCTTCCCGTCGGCTCCAGAAGACGCGCGCGCTGCGCCGACCAGGCTTTGAACCGGGCCCGGTCTTCGGCGGGAAAACCCAGCATCTCGGCGATGACGATCGCGGGAAGAGGCCCGGCCACCGCTTCCATGAGATCGAAGGAGGCCGGGTCGTCGATGTCGTCCAGCAGGTCACCCAGAATCCCGCGGATGCGGGGCTCGAACGCCTCGACCGCTTTCGGCGAAAAAGCTTTGCTGACATGCGCCCGAAGCCGCGTGTGGTCCGGGGGATCCAGGTACAGCAGCGAGAATTCGTCCGGGGGCGGCAGCATGGCCCGCTGTCGAGACGACAACGTACCCTTGCGCGGATCGTTGCCGAAGCGCCGATGGTCGCGCAGGATCGCGTCCACATCGGCATGGCGGGTGAAAAGCCAGGCCTTCAGCAACCGGCTGCGGTGCACCGGTGCCCTGGCGCGCAGGGTCGCATACACGGGATAGGGATCCCGGACCATCCGGGCCGACAGCGGGTTGTACGCCAGTCCGCTCTGCCAGCGCTCCGGCAGGACCACCAGGTTGGCTGCACCGGATCGTACCGCCTCGCGGACCGAAAGCATCACCGATTCCCCGCAGCCGGCCCCGGGACCCGGACCATGTCGGGCTCCAGTTGCCCCGGCGTCCTGTCGAGGCCGAAGCCCTCCTCCAGGACCAAGTCTTCGGGGCTGCAGAACTTGGCCGTCAACTTGATGTCGACCGCAAGGTTGAACCGGATGTCGAACTCAGCCCGTCGGCCTCGTCCCGGGGAGAGTCATACCGCCGGACCTTCCAAAGCATGACCCCGGTTCCTCCCGGTAACGGTTTCTTCCTGAGGTGTGACAGCCGGCTTCGCTTCCCCTCATGCGTCTGGAGAGCCGGGAAGCGCAGTGGGGAGGTATGAAGGAATCGTTTAGAAAATACCCCATTTCCTATATCTTTTCAGTGAATAAACCGTTTATATTTGTGAACGAACGGTGTAATTTGAGAGATCTTTTGATGAATCCTTCCCCTCCGCCCGAATCCGACCACTCCCATGCGGACAGGGCCCGGGCCCGGATCTTGCCGCTGTCCATCGACTCCGCGCCGGTTCGGGGGGAACCGATCCGGAGGAGGAACAGGAGGAGATGGGACCGTTGACGAGCAAAGAAAAGTTGGCCTGCGAGAACGCGGCGCTGCGCGAACGCCTGTCGCGGCTGAGCGCTGCGAGCCTGCGCATCGGCTCGAGCCTCGACTTCGACACCGTGCTGCGCGAGATCGCCGACAGCGCCCGGGCGCTGACCGGCGCCCGCTACGCCGCCATTGCCACCATCGACGAGACCGGTAAACCCGTGGACTTCGTCACCTCAGGCTTCACCGAGGCCGAGCACCGGGCGATGGTGGAGTGGGCGGACGGCCCGCGCCTCTTCGAGCACTTCCGCGATCTCGAGGGGCCGCTGCGGATCGCCGACGGCCCGGACTATGTGCGCGCCCTGGGGTTCTCCGCGGACCGGCTGCCGTGGGGGACCTTCCAGGGCGCGCCGATGCGCCACTGCGGCATACACGTCGGCAACTTCTACCTGGTCGACAAGGAGGACGAGGCGGCGTTCACCGACGAGGACGAGGAGACCCTGGTGCTGTTCGCCTCCCAGGCCGCCGCCGCGATCGCCAACGCGCGCACCTACCGCGACGAGCGCCGGGCCCGCGGCGACCTCGAGGCCCTGATCGACACCTCGCCGGTGGGCGTCGCGGTGTTCGATGCCCGCACCGGCACCCCGGTGTCGTTCAACCGGGAAGCGCGGCGCCTCGTCGACGTCCTGCGCACCCAGGGGGAACCGATCGAGCAATTGCTCCAGGTCATGACCTGCCGCTTTGCGGACGGGCGCGAGGTCGCCCTCGATCAGTTTGCGCTGTCCCGCGAACTCAGCAGCGCCGAGACGAAGCGCGCCGAGGAAATCGTGCTCTCCGTACCCGACGGACGCAGTGTCACCACGCTGGTCAATTGCACCCCCATCCATGCCGCCGACGGTGCCGTCGAATCGGTGGTCGTCACCCTGCAGGACCTGGCGCCCCTGGAGGAACTCGAGCGGCTGCGGGCGGAGTTCCTCGACATGGTGAGCCACGAGCTCCGCGCGCCCCTGACCTCCATCAAGGGATCGGCCGCCACCCTGCAGGAAGCCTCGTCGACCCTGGACCGGGCGGAGATGCGCGCGTTCTTCCGGATCATCGCCGAGCAGGCCGATCACATGCGCGGTTTGATCAGCGACCTGCTCGATGCCGGACGCATCGATTCGGGCACCCTCTCGGTGACCCCCGAGCCAGCCGAGGTGGCCGTACTGGTGGACCGGGCGAGGAACACGTTCCTTGCCGGAGGCAACGGCCACGACGTCCTCATCGATCTGGCGCCGGACCTTCCCCGGGTGATGGTCGACCCGCGGCGCATCGTCCAGGTGTTGAACAACCTCTTCTCCAACGCCGCCAGACACTCGCCCCGATCGTCCCCCATACGGGTCGCCGCGGTGCGCGACGGGGTCCATGTTGCGGTTTCGGTCCGCGACGAGGGCAAGGGCATAGCGCCCGCGCGCCTGCCGCACCTGTTTCGCAAGTACTCCGGCGGCAGCGAAACCGACGGGGAGCGAGGTGTCGAGGGAGGGCTGGGCCTGGCCATCTGCAAGGGGCTGGTGGAGGCGCACGGAGGGCGGATCCGGGCCGAGAGCGACGGTCCCGGCCAAGGCTCCCGCTTCACCTTCACGGTCCCGGCTATGAGCGAAGCGGGCCGAGACCCGGCCCCCGGCCACGGCCCCCCGGATTTACGGCCCGAAGAGGTCGATCAGCCGCGCATCCTCGTGGTCGACGACGATCCGCAGACGCTGCGCTTCGTCCGCGACGCCCTCACGGAGGCGGGCTACGTCCCCCTGGTCGCCGGCGACCACCATGAGCTTTCCCGTCTCATCGAGACGGAGAAGCCCCACCTGGTCCTGCTCGACCTGATGCTGCCCGATGCCGACGGCATCGAGCTCATGCGGACCGTTCCCCAACTCGCCGACCAGCCGGTCATTTTCATCTCCGCATACGGACGGGACAAGACGATCGCCAAAGCGCTCGCCAGCGGCGCCACCGACTACATCGTCAAGCCTTTCTCGGCGACGGAACTGGCCGCCCGCATCGGCGCTGCCCTGCGCGGGCGGGCCGAACCTGAGCCTTTCGCCCTGGGAGATCTGGCCATCCATTACGCCGAGCGCCGCGTGACCGTTGCCGGCCGCCCCGTGGAGCTGACCGCCAGGGAATTCGAGCTGCTGCGCGTGCTCTCGGTCAACGCCGGGCGGGTCGCCACCTACGAGGTCCTGCTCCGCCAGGTCTGGGGCGGGCAGGCCTATGGCAACACCGGCCTGGTGCGCGTCTACATCAAGAAACTCCGCCGCAAGCTGGACGAGGACCCGAAAAAGCCCGCCTACATCTTCAACCACCGGGGTGTGGGTTACCGCATGCCCCGACCCGACGAACCTTGAAGTCTGCCCCCCGGTTTTTCATCAGCCGGCACCTCCGGTTGCTGTAGACCGGACCAATCGACGGCTACCTCCGGTTCGATATCTGAAAGCGATGGCCCTCGGGGTCCCAGCCATCGCACACCACCAGGCCGCCGAAGGTCTCGACCTCCTGCATCGGGGCCCCGCGGACCAATGCCTTAACTTAATGCTGTTCAGCAGGGGAAACGCGACAGGAGAGAATCGATGAGACTGGGAGTCGCCTTCTGGCACGGGATCAGTCCGGAGCGGGTCGACCGCACCCTCGAGCGTCTCGAGGGGATCGGGGTCCGGGGGCTCGGCCATATCGCCGTGCAGGGCTGGAGCGACGCGGAGATCCGGCAATGCGCGCGCAAGTTCGAGGCCCGCGGGATGTTCGTCGGCGAGGTGACCCTGTACCAGTGCGGCTGGCCGCTGGCCGGCACCGATTCGGCGCAGCGCCGGGAAGCGGTGGCCACCCTGGCAAAAGGGTTCGAGGACGCCGCCGCCCTCGCCGCCCGCTGCGTCGGCGTCAGCGTCATCGCCGACGGGCCCGGGGACGGGGACTTGTGGTCGGAGGATCTCTGGAAACGGCTGGTATCCGGCGCCGCCGAGGCCGCGGCCGAAGCCGAGCGCATCGGCGTCGACATGGCCTTCCACCCGGGGAACCGCGGCCCCCTCGACGCCCCGGAGCAGCTGCGCGGCATCCTCGACGAGGTCGCCTCGCCGCGCCTCAAGGTCATCCTCGACCCCGTCAACATGACCGACCACCGCAACTACCACGACAACACCGGCTTTCTCAACCGCTGCTTCGACCTGCTCGGCGACGACATCGTCGCCGCCCACGCCAAGGACGTGCACTTCGACTACCGGCACCTGATAACCAAGCTCGACGAGGTGCCGCTCGGCATGGGCGGCATGGACTACGAGACCTACCTGCGGCGCCTCGATCAGCTCGACCCCGGGGTGGTGCTGACGATCGAGCATTACCGCGACGTCGGCGTCTCCGGGACCGTGGCCTCCCCGGTGTACGTCAGCTACCCGGAAGGGGACCGGGAGAACCGGCGCGCCCGGGAGTTCGTCGAGGAGGCGGCGCTGCGGGTCGGCGCCCGGATCAACTGAGACAGCGGAACGGGAAAGGTTCGCGAAGATGAGACTTGGAGCGGCATTCTGGGGCGGGGTGAGCGTCGACGATCCCCGGGACGCGGTCGACCGGCTCGACACCATCGGCGTCACCGGCACGGTGCTGGTGCCCGGGGTGGACGGATACAGCGACGGGGAGATCGACCGGGTCCGCACCTGTTTCGAGGCGGGGGGCAAGTTCGTCGCCGAGGTCGCCGCCTACCGGCACGGGTACCTCGCCAGCGACGACGAGCAACAGCGCCGGGGGGGAGTCGCCTTCCTGAAGAAGGTCCTGCGCGACGCGCGGAAGCTGAACGCCTGGTGCGTCGGGATCAGCCGGCCGTTCGGGGCCGACGGCGACTGGTGGTCGCAGGCGACCTGGCGGCGGCTGTGCTCCTCGCTCGAGGAGGCGGCCGAAACCGCCGCGGAGGTCGACGTCCCCATCGCCCTGCACCCGACCAACGGCGCCCCGATCGATTCGCCCGAGCAGCTGCGGCGGCTGATCGACGACGTCGGCTCTCCGCACCTGAAGGTCATGCTCGACCCCGTCAACATGAGCACCCACCGCACCTGCTACAACACCACCGACTTCCTCAACTCGATGTTCGACCTGCTGACGCCCGACATAATCGGCGCCCACGCCAAGGACGTCGGCCTCGACCTCTCGCACTGGGTGCTGAAGCTCGACGAGGTGCCGATCGGCACCGGCCTGCTCGACTACGAGACCTACCTGAGAAGACTCAGCGAAGTCCCCTGCCCCGGCCTCCCGTTCATCATCGAGCACTTCCGCGACGTCGGGGTGTCGGGCGCGACGATTTCCCCCAACATCGTCTACTACCCCACCGAGGTGGAGAACACCCGCGCGCGGCGCTGCATCGTGGAAATCGCCAACCGCCTCGGGATCGCCTTCGACTGAACGGCCGGAGTCTGCGCGGTTCTACGGCCCCGGCCGGCAGGCCCCCGGCCACTCGCGGCTGCACAACCCCCGTTCCACGTGACCGCCGGCCCCGGAGGCCGTCATTGCCCCGCCCGCTTCCGTGCCCGCACCCGCGGCTACTGCCAGAGCGGCTCCCCCTCGTCGAGCTGGGCCTGCAGGAACTCCTCGTTGAGCTCCACCCCGAGCCCCGGCTTCTCCGACAGCACCACGTGCCCCTGCTGGATCGCCGGCTCGTCCGCGAGGATGACGTCGTTCCAGGTCGGGTCGTCGTAGCGGTGGAACTCCAGCGCCAGGAAGTTCGGCACGCTGGCGCAGACGTGGGCGTCGGCCACCGTGCTCAGGGCGCTCGAGTTGTTGTGCGGCGCGAACGGGATGTAGTAGATCTCCGCCATGTTGGCGATCTTGCGGCACTCGGACAGCCCCCCGCACTTGGAGATGTCCGGCATGATGACGTCGACGGCCTGGCGCTCGAGCATCTCGCGGAAGCCGTAGCGCAGGTAGGCGTTCTCGCCGGCGCAGATCGGCGTGCTCGTCGACTCGGTGACGCGCTTGAGGGCGTCGATGTTCTCCGGCGGCACCGGCTCCTCCAGCCACATCAGGTTCAGGTCCTCCACCTCCCGGGCGACCTTGGCGCCGGCGGTGGCGTCGTAGCGGCCGTGCAGGTCGATGGCGAGATCGATCTCGGGGCCGACCGCCTCGCGGATCTCGCGGGCCTGGTCGACCATGATGCCGAGCTCCCCGGGGGACACCGACCAGTTCCAGGGGTCGAGCTTGTGGGGGTTGGCGGCGTCGTCGAGGTCGAACTTGATGGCCGTGAAGCCGTCCCCCTTCACCGCCGCCGCCCGCTCCCCGCAGTCTTCCCGGGCGCTGTCGACGTAGAGCCGCACCCGGTCGCGGAACTTGCCCCCGAGCAGGCGGTAGACCGGAACCCCCTGGGCCTTGCCGGCAAGATCCCAGAGCGCGACCTCCAGCCCGGTCAGGGCGGAGATCCCGAGGCCGGAGTATCCCCCGCGGAAAATGTAGCTGCGCCGTATCCCCTCGAAGCAGGCGTCGACGTCGCGCGGGTCCCTGCCGATCAGCTGCCGCGCCATGGTCCGGGTCGAGCCGCGCCAGCCGCCGTCGACGTGGCTGGCCTCCCCGGTGCCGCAGACCCCGGCGTCGGAGTGGACGCGCACGTAGTGGTAGGTGTAGCTGGGGGCGCCGCCGATTTTGACGGTCACCTCCGCGGTCCTGATTTCGGTGATTTTCATCTTGCTCCTGTCCTTTCGAAGGTGCGAATCTTCGTGACAACGATTTCTGCCGTGTTCACCCAGGCTGACGGGGGACACCCTTCCCAGTCGGGCCCTCGCAAAATCGAGTAATGGCCGGACTTCGCCGCAAGGGCAGGGACAGGGATCCACTGGCACCCGGAATGCGCTTTGACGGGTGCGATGGAATCAGGCTGATTTGCCAGGAAAGGGGAGATAGTCAATGGGATTCGGCATCTACACCCGTGTCATTCGATCGGGAGTTGCCCTTTGTCGACGATGTGAGCAATTACCCCCCAGTCGGCGTTTTCGACATCGGGCTTTATAGGGCTGATCTTCGTTGTCGGCCTGTGGGTTCGGCTCCCTGATCTCTTCCCCCACCAAAGCGCCTGACAGCCGCCTGACAGCCGTCTCACAAGCGGCCTCGCGGAAGGAAAAAAGGAAGTTGACACATCGCTTCAGCCCCTTACATTCTGCACGAATGTGCAGTGGTCGAAGATGGAGAGGTACTCGTCGTCATCGTCCCAAAATGGGGGAGGCAGAATGAACGTAGAGCAGCTTCTCACGCCGGGGGTAGTGTTGGCGGTGGGCCTCGCCCTGTGGCGAGAAATCAAAGATCTTCGCAAAGATCTGGGTGCCCGCATCGACAGGACCAACAGTCGAATCGACACCCATTCAGACGCCCATTCTGGCGGAGAACAGCCGGTTCGGTTTGTCCACGTCCACCAGGAACAGTCCAAAGGAGCAGAGTGATGAGCGCCGATGAGTCCTTGTCCCCTGGGATCTACCCCTCTAGAATCGAGCCAAAGGCTACCGTCCTTTCGGAGACGCTCGAAGTGAGCCCGAAAGGGGAGTGTTTGCTACTCAAAACAGTGCGCTACGAATACAGAGACCCTTACGGCGACAGCTATTGGAAAGTGGATACCAGGATTCAATTTCCCATCACTGCTGAAGACGCCCGGACGTGGCAGCGAATTCAAACGCTTCCCGCTGACGCCATCGCTCAACATCCCGTCTAAGTCAATCGGAGGAATCGGGATAGCCTGCCCGCCCCTGGAGCCTGATCCGGGGCGGGCATTCTTTTTTGCCGGGATTCAGTGCGGATCGAGCCTCATGAAAAAGCAGGAACCGATCGTAGCCGGCACCGAAAGGCAGCTCTTCTGCGACGAGCTGATCGTCGCGGAGATGCGCGGCCTCGAGCGCACCCTCAACCAGCCGGTGCGCTACGCCGGCAACCCGCTGATGTTCCCCATCTACCCGTGGGAGGGCCGCCTCGAGCTCTACGGCACGGTGCTGCGCGGCGCCGACGGCTTCCGCATGTGGTACACCGGGCTCGGGGGCATGGGGGTCGCCCGCATGGGAGCGACCCTCGGAAAGTGGGCGCACCTCGGCTTCGACCCGGCCAACCTCCTCTACAGCTACTGCTACGCGGTCTCGCAGGACGGCATCTTCTGGGAGCGCCCCAACCTCGGACTGGTCGAGTACGCCGGCTCGAAGGAGAACAACCTCCTCATGCTCGACGCGGCCGGGGGCAACGTCTGTTGCGACGACCGCCTCGACGACCCGCAGCGCCGCTACAAGGCCCTCTTCTACGAGGCCCGCGATCCGGGCGGCACCCCGAACGAGGGGGACGGGGTATCCGTCGCCTTCTCCCCGGACGGGCTGAGCTGGACGAAATACGAAGGCAACCCGGTGATCCGCCGGGCCAGCGACGCCCACCGGCTGCTGGGGTGGGACGACCGCCACCGGGCATGGGTCGCCTACTGCCGGCCCTCCGTGCACGAGGGCAACCCGGTGCGCCGCATCGGGCGGTGCACCAGCGAAGACTTCATCCACTGGAACGACCCGGAGGAGGTGCTGGTCCCCGACGAACGCGATCCCCCCGGGACGCAGTTCTACTGCATGGCGGTGTTCCGCCGCGCCGGTCTCTACATCGGCCTGCTGCACGTGTACCACACCAACCCGGAGGAGCCGCACATCCGCTTCTACGGGACCATCGACATCCAGCTCGCGGTCAGCCGCGACGGCGTCCGCTGGGAGCGGGTGTGCGATCGGGCCGGGTTCATGGAGAACGGGCCTGCCGGCAGCGACGACGCCGGTGAGATCTACATGGCCAACGCCCCTGTCGAGGTGGGGGACGAGCTCTGGTTCTACTACTCCCCCTGCGGCGTCGAACACGGCCCCACCGGCCGCAGCGGGCCGATCAACCTCGCCAAGCTGCGGCTCGACGGCTTCGTGTCGGTCGACGCCGGAGCCGAAACCGGCACCCTGGTCACGAAACCGTTCCGCTGCGAGGGGGGCTCGCTGAGGATCAACGCCGCGGCCCGCGGAGGCGAGCTGGCGGTCGCCGTACTCGACGCGGACGGGGTGCAGCAGGAGGGTTTCGGCAGGCCGGACAGCGCCCTGTTCGACGGCGACTCGGTGCGCTGGGAAATGACCTGGAGGCGCGCCCGCTTCGACGACCTCAGGGGCCGGGTGGTCCGCCTCAAGTTCTACCTGCGCAACGCCCGCCTCTACTCCTTCCAGCAGGGACCCTCGGAATGAACGCGACCGAGTTTCCGGTGCGGTCCGGCGGCGCCGGTTTCAAATGCACCCTCGCCATCCCCGGGGAGGGGCTCGCCGGGGAGCACTCGGCGCTGCTGCTCAACATCAGCGCCACCGCGGACCTCGCCCTGGGCGACGAGACCCAGAACCACCCGGTGCAGCCGTTTCTCGACGCCGGGCACTTCGTCGCCAGCTTCGACCTGCCCTGCCACGGAGAGCGCGTCCGCCCCGGGCAGGGCGAGGCCCTCTCGGGCATGGGCCGGGCCTTCCTGGCCGGCGAGGACCCCTTCGCGCAGTTCGTCCGGGACGGCAAGGCCGCGGTGGACGCCTGCCTCGAGCGGGGCGCCGGCAACGGCCGGGTGGTCGGCTACGGGGTCTCGCGCGCCGGGTACTGCCTGCTGCGCCTGGCCGCGGCCGATCCCCGCCTGCTGGCGGTCGCCGCGCTCTCGCCGGTGACCGACTGGGGAATCCCCGAGGAGTTCACCGAAACCTGCCCCCGCACCCGCACCTGGCCCCTGCGCATCAGCCACTGGGCCGGCGACCTCGCCGCCACCGCCGTCCATCTCAGCGTCGGCAGCCAGGACGACGTCGTCGGCACCCGGGCCTGCGTCGACTTCGCCATGGAGCTGTTCGAGATCCAGCGCCGCGAGCGGCGGCAGGAAACCCTTCTCAGCCAGCTCCACGTCGTCGACTCCCCGGGGCACTCGCCGTCGCGGGAGTCGCGGCTCGACGCCGTCCGCTTTCTGCTGGAGTACTGCGTAAAGGGGGATCAGGCGCCCCAGAGACGGGAGACCGTACCGTGATCCCGCTGTCGATCCTCGACCTCGCCCCGATCCGCCTGGGGAGCGACGCGGCCGCGGCGTTCCGCACCATGCGCGCCCAGGCCCGGCACGCCGAGAAGCTCGGGTTCCACCGCTACTGGATCGCCGAGCACCACAACATGGCCGGCATCGGCAGCGCCGCCACCTCGGTCCTGATCTCCCACGTCGCCGAGGCGACCGAAAGGATGCGGGTCGGCTCCGGGGGCATCATGCTGCCCAACCACGCCCCCCTGGTGATCGCCGAGCAGTTCGGCACCCTCGAGTCCCTCTACCCCGGGCGCATCGACCTCGGCCTCGGCAGGGCTCCGGGCACCGACCGGATGACGGTTCGCGCCCTGCGGCGGGAACGGACCGGCAGCGACCAGCAGTTCCCGCGCGACGTCCTCGAGCTGCAGGCCTGGTTCGGCGACCCGGAGCCGGACCAGGCGGTGCGCGCGGTCCCCGGCGCCGGGCTGCAGGTGCCGATCTGGCTGCTCGGGTCGAGCCTGTTCAGCGCCCAGCTCGCCGCCCACCTCGGGCTCCCCTACGCCTTCGCCTCCCACTTCGCCCCCGCCCTGCTGGCCGACGCCCTGCACGTGTACCGCTCCACCTTCAAGCCATCGGAGCAGCTGGCGCAGCCGTACGCGATGGTCGGGGTCAACGTCGTCGGCGCCGACAGCGAAGAGGAGGCACGGCGGCTGTTCACCTCGCAGCAGGTGCAGTCGATCGGCATGATGCGGGGCCGGCGCGACCAGCTGGGGCCTCCCGTCGACGACATCGAGACCTGCTGGACCGGCCTGGAGAAACCGGCCGTAGAGGAGAAGCTGAGCTGCTCCGTGGTCGGGGACCCGGATGCGGTGGAAGCGGGGATCAAGGATATTATCGAACGGACCGCGGCGGACGAGCTGATCACCACCTGCCGCATCTTCGATCCGGCGGCATGCCACCGGTCTCTCGAGATCCTGGCCTCGGTGCGGGAAGAAGGGGGTTCAACCGGCAATTGAGAGAAAGCCCATGGATGCATTGAGAACCAGGGAACTGCTGCACGCGGCTCTCTGCCTCCTTCTGCTGGCAGTTTCGGCCGGCGCCCACTCCGGCGGCCCCGTCTATCCGGTCCCCTACCTGACCGACGGGATGCTTGCAGATATCCGGCTCGCCGACGGATCGGTGGACGAGTGGTACGACCTGGTCGGCGAGCCGACGATGACGCCGCTGGGCTTCGAAGACGGGTCGTGGGGGCCGGGACCCGATCCGGCCGACCTCGACTTCGGCATCTGGCTCGCCTGGCACGACGACCCCGCCCGCCTGTACCTGGCCGTTTCAGTCAGCGACGACCTGTACAAGAACACCTATGTCCCCGGCTACCCGGACGAGCTCGAAAATTGGATGTTGTTCCAGGACAACATCATCCTGGGAATCGACGCCGACCACAGCGGGGGGGCGGGATATGATGGAAGTCCGGACTGGGGGAAGGTCGACGGGAAGACCCAGGTTTACATGGCCATTGCCCACGCCAGCGGCGGGCCGCCCATGGAAGAGGTCCCGATCCGGTGGGAGACCCCCTGGACAATCCTCCCCCCATACGCCGAGGCAGGCGGCGGCACAGCCGGGGAAAACCCCGTCATCAGCGTGACCGAGCTGTATGTCACTCCCTTCGATTCCGGGGCCCAGGAGGAACCGGAGAACGGCGTTGTCAGCGACCTGCAGCCGGGAAAGGTCATCGGCTTCGGGATTCTGCTGAACGACTGGGATCGGTCTGAAATCGCGACCGGCTGGTCCCCCGAACCCATGGTGCGATTCGGGGGGGAGCTTCCCGCTTATGCTCACCTGCTGCAGCATCGAGCCGACGCCTTCATCGACGGCCTCCTCCTCTCCCCCGACCCGGGCGGGCAGGAAACAGGCACTGCCGCCGAACCGGTTTCCTGGGGCCGGATCAAGGCCTCCCTGGAGATGGATTGACCGGCCCAGGTCTCCGGGATTCCAATCCTCATGGGGTAGGGAATTGTCCTGCATTCGGTCGTGAACAGCCGATGCCCATGAGTTGATATTCGAGGAAAACCGCCATGAACGCCTTGAGAATCAGGGAACTGCTGCACGCAACCTTCGTCCTCCTCCTGCTGGCAGGGTCTGCCCTTGCCCACGCCGGCGGCCGCGTCTATCCGATCCCCTATCTCACCGACGGGATGCTGGCCGATATCCAGCTCGACGACGGATCGGTGGACGAGTGGTACGATCTGGTCGGCGAGCCGACGATGACCCTGCTCGACTTCGCAGAGGGGATGTGGGGGTCGGAACTGGATCCATCCGACCTCGACTTCCGCATCTGGCTTGGCTGGCACGACAACCCCCCCCGCCTGTACGTGGCGTTTGCGGCCAGTGACGACCTGTACAAGAACACCCATGACTACGGCTCCGAAGAATTCGATGATTCCATGTATTTCCAGGACGGCATCTTCCTGGCAATCGACGGAGACCACAGCGGCGGCCCGGGGCTTACCCAGCTGTTTGCGGACGAAGAGGAACCGGACCTTCTCGGGTTTTACGGGCAGACCCAGTTTTACACCGCCATTGCATTTACAGGCAGCGGTCCGACTCTTGATGACGAAGTAGTCCGACTTCGAACGGGGAATTTCGCCTGGACAGCCCTCCCCCCCTACGGCGAGGGGGGTGGTGACGCAGGCGGGGAAAACCCGGCTTTCAGCGTGATCGAGCTGTACGTCACCCCGTTCGACCGGTTCGGGGACTGGGAGGGCCCCGAGGGGAGCCTGGTCAGCGACCTGAAGGCGGAAAAGGTCATCGGCTTCGGGATTCTCGTGAATGACATGGATCCCCCTGATTTCCCGAGCGCCTGGACACCCGAGGCTTTGGAGCCCCTCGACGATTTTCCTCCCAGTTTTCAAGTGACCCAACTTCGAGCGGACGGCTTCATCGACGGCATCCTGCTCGCTTCCGACCCGGCCGGGCCGGAAAACGGCTCCGCCGTGGAACCGGTTTCCTGGGGCCGGATCAAGGCCTCCCTGGAAATGGACTGACAGGCCTACCTGCCCTGCCTCTTCACCGGCTACCGTCGTTACCAGCGCAGCTGGCCTTGGGCCCGGGACAGCCCGGAGGAGAGTGTTGTCAGCGACCTGCAGGCGGGAATGCCCTCATGGCGCACCGGCCCTGATTTGACCAGTTTGTTTCCCCCTTCCGCCACGACTCACCGCAGCCGATGAGCACCCTCGACTTCCGCCCCCGGGTTCCCGTGTTCGACGCCAACATCGGCGTCGGCCACCGGCACGACCGGCCCTTCCCCTGCCCGGACCCCGACAGCCTCCTTGAGGAAATGGACCGCCACGGCGTCGGCCGCGGCCTCGTCTACCACCTGCAGGGTGAGCGGATCAGTCACATCGCCGGAAACGAGGCCCTGGCCGAATGGGAGCACGAGGCCCTCGTCCCCCAGTGGGTCGCCGGGCCCGGAAACGACTCCCTGCGCCAGTTGCAGTCCCTGCACGGCGGCGGCAGGGTGCGCAGCGTCCGCCTGCACAACACCGAAGAATGCCGCGTCCCGTTCGTCGACTGGATCTACGGCGAGCTGCTCGCCTGGCTCGACGCCGAGGGCATCCCGCTCTGGGTGTCGCTGGCCGACACCCCTCCGGTCGAGATCATGGAGACCCTGCGCCGCTACCCCGGACTGCGCACCGTGCTCCTTGGGGCCCACTACACCCACAGCGCGGTGGTGGCCCCGATGCTGGAACGGCTGCCGAACGCCTCCCTCGAGCTGAGCCGCTTCGAGAATCTCGGCGGCGTCGAGGCGCTGGTCGCCGGGTTCGGGGCCGGCCGCTTCCTCTACGGATCCTTCTTCCCCCGCTACGCCATGGGCCCGATGCTCTTCTACCTGCACCACACCGACATCGGCGACGAGGCCCTGGCGGCGGTCTGCGCGGGCAACCTCGAGCGCCTTCTGGGAGAAGCGCCGTGATCGACGGCCACCTCGTCATCGACTTCCACGGGCACGTCGGGCGCTGGGATGCGCTGGATGCGGTCGACGACCCGGAGAAGATGCTGCGCGCCATGGACGCGGCCGGGATCGACAGGAGCTGCGTCTTCAACATCTTCCATCCCGACGGCCGCCCCGGCAACGACGCCACCGCCGCCTTCGCCGCCCGCCACCCCGACCGCTTCATCGGCTTCGCCTACGTCTCGCCGACCATGCCGCAAACCATCAGGCCGGAGCTCGAGCGGGCCGTCGACGAGCTGGGGATGCCGGCGATCAAGATCTACCCCCCCTACACCCCGTACCCTCTCGACGACTCCGCCTGGGACCCGGTGTACGGCTTCGCCGACGAGCGCGGCCTCGCCGTCATCGCCCACACCGGCGGCGAGCCGACCGCATCCCCGGAGCTGTTCGGCCGCGCCGCGGCGCGCTTTCCCAACGCCTTCTTCGTCGCCGCGCACACCGGCAACATCGAGCCGTACCGGACCCAGGCGATCGCCGCGGCGCGGGCCAACGCCAACTACTACCTCGAGACCTGCTCGACCTACCGGCAGCCGGGGGTCGTCGAAAGGATCGTCGCCGAGGCCGGGGCGGACCGGGTGCTCTTCGGCTCCGACACCCCGTTGATGGACCCGCGGCCGCAGTTGGGCAAGATCGTCACCGCCGACATCGACGCGGCGGCCAAGCGCCTGATCCTCGGCGGCAACGCCCTCCGGCTGCTGCGGCTGTAGTGTCCCGTCCACCCCATCCTCCCCGCCCATCTGCGGCCGCACCCCCCCGGGCCGGCCGCCGCCCGGGGTGGAGGCCTGGCCTGCCGGGATTCCCGGCGGCCTTTTCAGGCGAGCCCGCCGAGACTGGAGAGCGGCCATGCCGGAATTCCACCTTCCTCCCTGGCGGGGTGGGCGCCCCCCTTTCGCCGCCGTCATCCCCTTCCTGATCCTGGAGATCTGCAGCGTGCAGGCGACCGAGCTGTTCGTCGCGCCGGACGGCAGCGACTCCAACCCCGGCACCCGCGAGGCCCCGCTGGCCACCCCGGCCGCGGCCCGCGACGCCCTGCGGGAACGCCGCGCGGCAGGAACGGTCCCCGGGCCGGCGGTCGTCAACCTGAGAGGGGGCGCCTACCGCATCACCGGGACCCTGCTGCTGGAGGGGGAGCAAGACTCCGGAACAGACCAGGCCCCCGTCATCTGGCAGGCCGAGCCGGGCACCGGGGAGGTCCGCTTCGTCGGAGGGGTGCGGCTTTCCGACTGGCGGCCCGTGGCCGACCGCAACGTCCTCGACCGCCTGCGGCCGGAAGCCCGCCCGCACGTCCTGCAGACCGACCTGAAGGCCGGCGGCGAAACCGACCTCGGCATGCCGGCTCCCGTCGGCGGCCCCCGCGCCGAGTTGATCTGCAACGCCCGCTACATGCCGCTGGCCCGCTACCCGAACCGGGAGTGGTTGAAGGTCAGCGCCATCCCCGAGGGCGGGACCCTCGTCGAAACCGAGCGCGACAGCCACTACGGCCGCCTGGCGTACGACGACGAGCGCCCCGAAGGCTGGGCGGACACCGGCAACCTCTGGGTGCACGGGTACTGGGTCCACGACTGGAGCGACCAGTACCACCGCGTCGAGGAGCTCGACCTCGGGAAGCGGGAGATCCGGCCGCAGGAGCCCTACCACGGGTACGGGTACCGCAAGGGGCAGCGGTTCTACTTCCTCAACGTCCTCGAAGAGCTCGACGAGCCCGGGGAGTGGTACCTCGACCGCGGCAGCGGCATCCTCTACTTCTGGCCGCCGGCCGACCCCGCCGGGGCCGAGATCTTCTTTCCGCAGCTGGCCGAACCGATGCTCGTCCTGCAGGAGACGCGCCGCGTGCTGGTGCGGCGAATCACCTTCGAGGCGGCCCGCGACCAGGCGGTGGTCATCCAGGGCGGCAGCGACAACGAGATCGCCGGCTGCACGATCCGCAACTTCGGCGCCCGCATCACCGTCGTCATCGGCGGCACCCGCAACGGCATCCGCAGCAGCGACCTCTACGAGGTAGCCGGGGCCGGCATCCAGCTGGGGGGCGGAGACCGCACAAATCTCACTCCCGGCCGCAATTGGGCGGTCAACAACGACATCCACCGCACCGGCCGCGTGTACCGCACCTATCACGGCGCCTTCCGGCTCGAGGGGGTCGGCAACCGCATCGCCCACTGCTGGATCCACGACCTGCCTCACCAGGGGATCGGGTACAAGGGGAACGACCACCTCATCGAGTACTGCGAGTTCGAGCGCATCGCCCTGGAGACCGGGGACGTCGGGGTCACCTACACCGGGGCCGACTGGACCTTCATGGGGCACGAGTTCCGCTACAACTACTTCCACGACATCCACGGGCCCGGCAGGCTCGGCTGCTTCACGATCTACCCCGACCTGCCCTGCGGCGGCATCCACCTGCACCACAACATCTTCTACGACGTCGACCAGGTCTTCCACACCAACAGCGGCCGCGCCATGGTGATCGAGAACAACATTTTCCTGCGCGCCGACCGCGCCCTGAGCTTCGGCGTCTGGAAGGACTCGTCGATGTTCCTCGAGGGGGGCCCCTGGAGGATGGTGGAGAATCTCGAGGCGGCCCGCTACGACCAGCCGCCCTACATCACCCGCTACCCGACCCTGCGGCAGCTCGCCGCCGACTTCAGCCTCGGCCCGGAACAGCTCCTGCAGCGGCAGCTCCCCAAGGACAACCTGATCCGGCGCAACGTCAGCCGCACCGGCATGTTCCTGCGGCTCGGAGCCGAGGCGAGCCTCGACCACGTGCGGGTGGAGGAGAACCTGATCGCCGACGCCGAGGTCTTCGACGGCTCCTTCGAAGGCAGCGGCGAGCGGGTTCTCTACAGTAACGGGGACGCGGAGGCGGCGGCTTGGTTGGGGGCGCGGGGGAACGTCATCCTCGACGGCGACCCCGGCTTCGGCGGCCTCGAGACCCAGGACTTCCGGCTCGCCCCCGATTCGCCGGCGTGGGACCTCGGGTGGGAGCCGATCCCCTTCGACGAGATCGGCCTGCGCGTCGACGAGTACCGGCAGTCCCTGCCGCGGCGGGCCGCGGCGCCGCTGATCACCCCGGTGTCCCAGGTCTTCCCCGACGAGGTGACCGTCCGCCTGACGCCCTCCCCCCTGCCCGGCGGTCCCGAGAGCGTGCTGCGCTACACCCTCGACGGCAGCGACCCGACCGGGGACTCGCCGGTCTATTCCGGGCCGTTCCGCATCGACGGGGACGCCACTGTCAAGGCCGCCTCGTTCCGCGGCGGCGTGCAGTCGGAGGTGGTGGCCGAGACCTACGAGCGCATCGACCTCGCGGACGGGGCGGTGTACTTGAGCGACCTCGCGGAGCGGGAGGTGGAGGCGTACCCCGGCTGCTGGGCGCGGGACCGCAACTACCTCGGCCGGCCGATCCGCCTGGGGGGCAAGGCATACCCCAAGGGGCTGCTCGTGCATCCGCGGGAGGCCGAGGGGGGCGGCCGGGCCTGGGTCGTCTACGACCTGGAGGGGGCCCTGGAAAAGGCGGCGGCCTTCACCGCCTTCATCGGCATCGACGACGAGATGGAGAGCTGGGGCCTCGGCTCGAGCATCTTCATCGTCGAGATCGACCGCGGCCGCGGCTGGGAGCGGGTGTTCGAGAGCGGCAGGCTCGCGGTCGGAGAGCCGCCGCAGCGGATCAGCGTCGACGTCGCCGGGGCCCGGAGGCTCAAGCTGATCACCACCGATGCCGGGGACGGCATCTCCTGCGACCACGCGGTCTGGGGGCTGGCCGAGCTGCATTGAACGGAGGAAACCGGGACCGGAAACGAGCTCGATCCGTCAATCCGGAAGGACCGGGCATCAACCACATCGAGATTCTCAGGAGATTCTGAAATGAGCGCACCGCTCCGCGCCGCGGTTATCGGCCTAGGGCGCATGGGCAGCACCTTCGACGACGAGCGCACCAGCGGCGGGGCCGTGTACCTGCCGTACTGCCACACCCCGGCCTACCTCGCCTCGCCGCACACCGAGCTGGTCGCAGGCGCCGACCCGCACGACGAACAGCGCTCGATATACGCGGAGCGCTGGGGCCTCGAGGGGCACGTGTACGCCGACTACCGGGAGCTGCTCGACAAGGAGAAGCCCGACATCGTCAGCGTCTGCACCAGCGCCAGGCCGCGGGCGGAGATCGTCGAGACCGCGGCGAACTCGGGAGTGACCGCGATCTGGGCGGAGAAGCCGGTCGCCCTGACCCTTGCCCAGGCGGACCGCATGGTCGAAGTCTGCGCCGCCAACGGCGTCACCCTGGCCGTCAACTGCGCGCGGCGCTGGAACCCCCACTACGCCAGCGCCCGCGAGCTGATCATGGCCGGGGAGATCGGGGAGGTGCTGCAGGTGACGGCCTACTACCTGTGCGGCCTGTCCCACAACGGCAGCCACGGCATCGACGCCATGCGCTTTCTCGCCGCCGACGGCAACGTGCGCTGGGTGTTCGGGGAGATCGAGTCCGACGAGGCGGCCTTCGGGGAGGAGGACCCGCAGGGGAACGGGTACCTGGCGTTCGACAACGGCGTGCGCGGGTTCCTGCGCTCGATCGAATGCGGGCCGGTCACCGGGCGGGAGTTCGACGTCCTCGGGACCGGGGGGAGGATCCGCGTGGTCGAGAGCAACCTGCAGTTCGAGCTGTGGAAGCCGGTCCCGGGCGGCCCCCGGGAGGCACGCAGGCGGCGCAGCTGCCCTTCCCTTACCCGACGCGGATCGAGGGGATGGGGCCGACCATCATCGACGACATCGTCCGGTCGTCCGAGGCCGGGAGCAAGCCCCGCTGCTCAGGGGCGGACGCGCGCGACGCCCTCGAGGTCGCCCTGGCGCTGCGGGAGTCGCACCGCCGCGGGTTCGTCCGGGTCGACCTGCCGCTGGAGGACCGCTCCCTCGGCATCGTATCGGCGGAAGCGCTGGAGGACGACCTGCCGGCGCGGGTTCGGCGGCTGCAGGCGGGGGGGTGAGCTGGTGGTAGTGGAGCTGACCGGAATCGCGGGTTCCGGGACGGTCCGGGGCGCCTACGGTTCGCGCACCGGGCCCGCGCCCTTCTCCCGAATCCGAACCACGCGGATCTCGGCAAGGGATTCATTCTCCGGCAGCGGCTTCTCTCCCTTTTTCCCGGCGACTTCGGAAACGCTCTCCAGGGCCATTAACTTCTCCGCGCCATCCAAGGCTTCGGTGTCGCCACCGTAGTATTCGAACCACGGCAGATCCGCCTCGGCGTAGTCCCCCGCAGTCGGGGGCTCGGTGGGCGGGCGTTCGCCCGTCATCGCCATCCACTGAGTGGAATTCGCGATCGTGATGAAGCACCGGCTCGCGTGCCGCTGGTCCCAGGCGTCCAGGCCATATGGATCCTCATAGATCTCCTGTCTCATTTTTCCTCCCGGCGCCAACCCCATCGCTGCCTCGTGCTCCATGTAACTCATATGAAAAACCCTTTCCCGGGAGAGAACTTGAGGCGCGATAAGCGCTTCGTAACGGTCACGTTTCATCGGACAGGCGATGATCTGTACCCCTCCATGCTCGCTGGTTCCCGTCAATTGTTCCTCCACGGTGTAGTCCCCTCCCAGGGGCATGGCGACGAACTGCCGTATCATGCCCTTCTCGACGCAGTACCCGTCGAGCCAGGGCTGCTTGGGCAGGACGACGTAGTCCTGTGGATCCTGGTTCAGGTGGTTCGCCCATGCGTCGCCGCTGACCGCGCACACCTTGCCGGTGGCGATCTTGACCGCAAAGGGATAAGTCAGTCCATCTGACCGGGAGTGGAAACTTACCCACATGGCCTCGGCCTGATGCATGGGCATGAGGACTCCGCCGCGACGAAGCCATTCCCCCCGCAGGCGCCGTGCGTAGTCGTCAACGTGCCGCAGTGGGAAGTCGCCGAAGCCCGGCGGCAGCGGATAGGACTCCCCGTCATCCGGGATGCGCAGCGTGCGCTGGAACGAAATCGTGCAGTGGGCCTGCTCGTGGACATCGGGAAATCGGAAGTGCAACCGATCGTTCTCAAGCGTGATCATCTGTTCGCTTTCTCCTCGCTGTTCCATCACCAGTCGCCGTCCCGCACCTCGCGCACCACCCGGAGGATGGCGTCGTCCGGCGCCTCCTTGAGCTGTCTGATCAATTCGGCGAACAGAACGGGCCGTTTGCGGATGATCTCCTGCAGGTCGGCGGAGACCTTCCCCGCAAGCGCAAGCAGCAGGTCCGGGTCCGCGCCAAGTTCCCGCGCCAGCTGCACCGTCGTGGCTTCCGAGGGCGGGGCCACGTCGCCGCGCTCGATCTTGCTCAGATAGGCCGGTTCGATACCCACCCGACCGGCCACCTGACGCAGCGAGAAACGGGCGTCCTCCCTGCGCAGACCCTCACGCATCCTGCGGATGGTTTCGCCGAAATGTGTCATGTGTCGTATACATTACACATTATGTGTGTTGAAGTCAAGGGTTCCGCGGTGGTCCTGGCGAGCCTGTCGGGGAGATGTGAGGGAGGAAAAACTGCCGGCGGGGGTTCGGGGTGAGCGCCTGTAACCCTAAAGCCCGAGTCCCGCCCCTGTCACCCGGTCCGTCCAGTGGTACCGCGTCTGCCCGTCGATCATCAGGGCATTTGCGCGGTCCAGGTCGATATCGTCAAAGCAGTCGTGGGCGTAGTCCCGGATCAGCACCGTGCGGCCCCCGGCCGTGACGTACGCCTCGTCGATGGGGGCGCGCACGGAGGCGGCGCCGTGGTTGGCGGATCCCCCATCTTCTCCGTGACGGAATTCCATGAGACGCCGTTTGACCGCTTTGAACCGACGGGGGTTCCGGAAGACAGCGACGTGTCCGATCTGTATGGTAAATCGCTGCCTGTCTCCCGCCGACGCCGCCAGGCCGGCGCGCGCCGTATACCCAAACCTCGGAGGCCGCGGGATGCGCAGCCTGTGAGTCGATGCCCCCTGCCGAGGGCCGCAGTCAGTCCAACACCCGGTCCTGTCCTGACGAGGCCTCGTCGAGTCGCGCCCGGTCCTCCGGCGTGATCGACCAGCCCGCGGCCCCGGCGTTCTCCTCCATGTGGGCCACCGTGTCGCCCCCGGTTATGGCCGCCGTCACCTCCGGGTGGGACAGCACCCAGTTGATCGCCGTCTGCGCCACGGTGCGGCCGTGGGCGCCGGCGATCTCCCGCAGGATCTCCAGGGTCCGGCGCCCCTCGTTGAGATCCTTCTCCAGGTTGCCGGCGCGGCCCCTGGCGTAGAGGGTGCCTTCAGGCGGAGGCTGCCCCGGGGTGTACACACCGGAGAGCAGGCCCACCCCGAGGGGGCTGTAGGTCATCACCCCGAACCCCTGGTCGCGCTGCGCCGGCCACATCTCCCCCTCCAGCTCGCGGTTGAGGAGGTTGTAGGGGTTCTGGATGCAGATCAGGGGATCGAGCCTGAGGCGGTCCTGCGTCCACAGCGCCTTGAGCACCTGCCAGGCCTGGAAGTTGGAGACGCCGACGTAGCGGGTCTTGCCGGCGCGCACGACGTCGTCGAGGGCGCGCAGGGTCTCCTCGAGGGGCGTCTCCTCGTCGTACACGTGCAGGATGTAGACGTCGATGTGATCGGTCTCGAGGCGGGCAAGGGTGCGGTCGATCTCGCGCATGATGTGATAGCGGGACAGGCCGGCGTCGTTCGGCCCCTCGCCGATGCGGCTGGCGACCTTCGAGGTGACCACGAGGTCGTCGCGGTGCCGCTTGAGGACGCGGGCGAGCAGCTGCTCCGACGTTCCGCGGGTCTCGTAGCCGTCCCCGAGGCCGTAGATGTTGGCACAGTCGATGAAGTTGATCCCGAGCTCGATGCCCCTCTCGATGGCGCGTTCCGCCTCGCCGGCGTCGTCCTGCCCGCGCAGGCCCAGGCCGTAGGCCAGGCGCGACACCTTCAGGCCGGAACGGCCGAAATTGACGTATTCCATGCTCTCCTCCTCGTATTGTGTCTGAATGTCCCGGAGCCCGTACAGCGAGCTCCCCGGTAACTACCTTCCCTCCCAGTCGGGAGGAAAGGGGCGGTAGGCGGGATACGGATAGGGCCTCGGGGAAGCTTCCTTCAAGGCAACGGGCCTGTGTCCGGCGATTGCTTTCGCCGAGCCGGCGTCCCGTTCCCACTCTATGAAATCCCACGCCTCGTCTACCCTGATGCCGAACCCGATGTTGCCGGACGGCACCCGCCTTGGTTCGCCCGATCTCTGGTCGATGACCAGAGCCTCCGTTCCGGCGTTGTTGACCGCCACGATCCACCCCTGGTGGTCGAAGATGGGGCTTCCGCTCGTGCCGCCCGACAAGTCGAGATTGTGCTGCACGAAGCGGCTGTTCTCAGGAGTGACGGCCTCGGCTTCCGGGCGAAACGGCCGCAGGGCGCTGATCGTTCCGTCCTTGAAGGTGGCAAGCGGTACCATCGTGTTGAGCGCCGCGATTTCCCCGGGGAAACCCATGGTGGCAACAGGCTGGCCCACGCGGAGCCCGTAGGTCATCTCGCGCGGGAGAAAGGACGGCCCGCCGGTGAATTCCTTTTCCACGATGAGCACTCCGATATCGGGGGACTGGGTCGAGCCGTCGTAGGCGGGGTGTTCCAGGTAGGACCGCAACTCATGGGTCTCCGTCCCGCCGATTCTCGTTCCCGACTTCACCGCAAAGGGATGCGGATCGTGTTCCTGTAATTCATCGAGGAGGTCGATAAGCCCCTGAACGACGTGGGCGTTGGTCCAGATCGCGTTCGTATAGTGGGCACTGAATCCGGTACCGATCAGGTAGTTCGTGTCGAAGACCTCGAAGCCGATGGCGTAGATGGCCTGATCCAGTCCGGACTGTTCGATTACGTCCGCCCAGTTCAGGAACCCTCCGAGCTCGCCGGCGACCCCGGGCGGCCCCTGAGGCCCCGGCTCCCCTTGCTCCCCCTGAGGGCCGCGGGGACCCTGTTCCCCTGTTTCACCTCGAGGACCCGCCGGACCCGGTTCCCCTGTCTCACCCCGGGGACCCTCGGGCCCTGGATCGCCCTTCTCCCCCTGAGCACCGGGGGGGCCCGGATCTCCTTTTTCACCCTGAATACCTGCCGGACCCTGGTCCCCTTGCTCGCCTTGGGGACCCGCAGGACCTTGTTCCCCTGTCTCACCTTGGGGACCCGCCGGACCCTGTTCCCCTGTCTCTCCCTGGGGACCCTCGGGCCCTGGATCGCCCTTTTCCCCCTGAGCACCGGGGGGGCCCGGATCTCCTTTTTCACCCTGAATACCTGCCGGGCCCTGATCCCCTCGCTCGCCCTGAGGACCCTCGGGTCCCTGATCGCCCCTCTCACCCTGAGCACCGGGGGGACCCTGGTCACCCTTGTCCCCCTGAGGACCTGCAGGCCCCTGGTCCCCTTGCTCACCCTGAGGACCCGCAGGACCCTGCTCCCCTCGCTCACCTTGAGGACCCGCAGGACCCTGCTCCCCTCGCTCACCTTGAGACCCCGCAGGCCCCTGGTCACCTCCCTCACCTTGAGGACCCGCCGGACCCTGTTCCCCTCGCTCTCCCTGAGGACCCTCCGGACCCGGTTCCCCTTGCTCCCCCTGAGGACCCGCAGGACCCTGGTCACCCTTGTCACCTTGAGCACCGGCCGGTCCCCGCTCGCCCTGTTCGCCCTGGGAGCCGGTCGGGCCCGGCTCCCCTTTCTCTCCCTGGGGGCCCACCGGCCCCGGTTTGCCCTCACAGGCGGCAAGCAGCGCCACCAGACTCCAGATGAAGAGCCGACTCATCTCACCCTCCTGCTGTCAATTCTTCACATCGGTCGCACGCAGCGGAAGAATTGCAAGATATTGACGGGGCAGAACACTCGAAATCGCACCTGATTCGAAGGAGGAAAATGCCTCTCCCCATCACTGCGGATCACACCTTCGAAATCCCGTCGGTCTCCCAGCCCCACCTTTCCGGCGACGGCTCCGCGCTGGCTTTCGTCGAAACCACGGTCGACCGGGATAAACTGGAGCGCAAGGCGCGGGTCATGGTTTCACGCCGTCCATTCGACGAAGCTTCCGCCCTGACCGAAGGGCCCGAAGATACCGCGCCTGTCGTCGAGAACGAACGGGTCTTTTTCCTCCGTGAGGAGAACGGCGCAAAGCAGGTCTGGACGATTCCCCTGAACGGCGGAGAAGCGCGGCGCATCACCGACCTGGCCGGCGGCGTGGAAGGGTTCGCCCTTTCCCCGGACTGCGGCAGCATCGCCGCGGTTTCGACCGTCGACCCCGACGCCGGGGACGGCGAGGAGCCCGGCCTGCCCCGGGTGCGCGTCGTCCGCCGCGTCCGCTACCGCCACGACGCCCGCGGGTATACCGGCGACGCCTTCCGGCACCTGTTCCTGGTGGATGTCGAGTCGAGGGGCGCCCGCCGGGTAACGGACGGCGAGGGGGATAACTGGTCGCCCGGGTGGTCGCCGGACGGAAGGTCCCTCGCCTTCATATCTGATGACATCGAGGGGCGCGACTTCACCTCCCACACGCAGGTCAAGGTGGTGACCCTGCCGGACGGCGAGCCCGTCTCCTGGTCGCAGAGTCTCCCCTACGTGTGGGCGGCGGCGTGGTCTCCGGACGGCGGGTCGCTGGCGGCCATCGGCTGCCACGACCCGGAGATGTGGGACCCGCGTTCGGCGTGGCTCTACGTCCTCGATGCGGGAGGGAGGGTTCGCAGGATCACCGACGGCCTCTACACGCCTGTCCCGGAGTGCGGGCTGTGGTGGACCGCCGAACGCGGCATCGTTTTCGTCGGCGCCCACCGCGGAGAGTATTTCGTGTGCTCCATCCACCCCGACGGCAGCGGTTTCAGACTCATCACCGGCGGCGGCATGCACCTGGATAGCCTCTCCCCGGACGCGAGCGCCTCGCATGCCCTCATCGTCGCCCAGTCCCCCAGTTCGCCGGGAGAGCTGATGCATGTCGATCTCGACAGCGGAGCTTTGCAGGCGATCACTTCGTACTCCGAGCCCTACCTCGTCCGCCGACCACCTGCCCGCATGGCGAAGTTCGCGATTCACCGCCGCGGCTTCGACATCGAGTCGCGCGTCCGGCTCCCTCCCGACTTCGACGGGGCGAAAAGATACCCGGTGGTGCTGGACATCCACGGCGGGCCGAACGGCCGTTACTCCGACAACTTCGACCCCGTGCACCAGGTCCTTGCGAGCAACGGGTACATCGTGCTGGCCGTGAACCCGCGCGGCTCCTCGACCTACGGCCCGGAGTTCACCAGGGCGGTTCTCGGCGACTGGGGCGGCGAGGACTTCCTCGACATCCTCGCCTCAGTGGACGAGCTGGCGGCGCGGCCCTGCGTGGACGAGGACCGCATGGCCGTGCACGGGTTCAGCTACGGCGGCTTCATGGGCGCCTCGATAGTCGGCCGCGATCACCGCTTCAAGGCCGCCGTCGTCGGCTCGATGTGCGCCAACCTGCACAGCATGTACGGCACCTCCGACATCGGCACGAGTTTCGGAGAGCTCAACTGGGGAGGCGTGTACACCGAAGCGCGGGACGAGTTCCTCCGCCGTTCCCCCATCACCTGCGCCCCCGACGTGCGCACTCCCGTGCTCCTGCTGCACGGAGAGGAGGATCTGCGCTGTCCCATCGAGCAGAGCGAGCAGTACTTCGTCGCGCTGAAGCGCCTCGGCAAGACCGTCGAGTTCGTCAGGTTGCCGGACTGCAACCACTCTTTCTGGAGGTCCGGGCACCCGGGCATGGTCGTCCAGTACTACCGGCTCGTCCTCGACTGGCTCGAGCGGCACGTCGGCGCCGGCCCGGAGTGACTCAGGGCGGGCTCACGCATTCCCGGTGCCGCCACCCACCGGCGACTAGGCCTCTTCCAGGAGACCGCCGGCGTCGAGCACCCGCCAGAAGGCGTAGTCGGCATGGTGCACTATGGTGTTCTCCAGGCTGCGGACGACCAGCTCCCCCTCGCCCGAATGGGCGCCTGCGGCGTGCGCGACCGCTTCGGGAAGCCCGACGGTGAGGCAGACATGCACGCCGAACCCGGGATGCCGGATCGAGGGGAACCCCGAGGCGCCGGGCGATTCCCGCCAGCGCGCCTGGTTCTCCGGGTCGAACTCCCACGGCTTGCCCACGTCGTGGCACAGGGCGCAGGCGACCAGGAGGTCGCGGTTCACCTGGAGTTCGGGAAACATCGCTTTCAGTTCGTCGCCGATGCGCATGGCAAGAAGGGTTACCCCGCGGATGTGGTGGGTCTGTGTTCCCCGCTTGAGCGGCGGCGTGTCGGGATTGCCCGAGGCGCGGATTTCGTCAATCGATTTGAACGAGCTCTTGCCGAGGGCGTACGCCCACGCGTCGATCACCTGGTTCCGCAGGGTTTCGTCGCCGATTTCGTTCGCCTCGGGCAACGAGCGGATTACCGACTGCCGCAGCTCTTCAGAAATCTGCATGATCTCCTCCTGTCAAAATGCGTCCCCGGTCGCCGCTCAACCGTAGATCTGCCTGAGCCGCTCCGCGGCCTCGGCCTGGTACTGCAGCTTGCGGTAGACCTCGTCGAGGTCGACCCGCGCCGCCGACCCGGGGGCGAAGCCGCAGTCCGGGTTGAGGACGATGCGCTCGGCGCCGATCACCTCCGCGGCCTGCTCGACGCGCTCCACGATCTGCCCGGCGTCGTCGATCTCCCCCGGATGCACGCTGACGCATCCGAGGCCGATCTCGAGGTGTTCGGGGAGCTGCTCGAACACCTCCACGTCGCCGGCGCCGGGGTTGGAGAACTCCAGGGTCAGGTGGTCGGTGTCGAGCTGCTCGAGGGCGGGCACGATGGGGCCGTAGCCGCCGCTGTGGTATGCCTCCCCCCGAACTCTGGCGCCGGCTCTGCGGCACAGGTGCACGGCGCGCACGGCTTCGCCGGCGATGCCCACGAGGACCTCGTTGTCCATTTCGACTGAGAAAGCAGCCTCCTCGTCGGCGCCCCAATCGTCCTTGTCGTAATGGGCGCGGACCTCCTGATCGACGAGAAGGCACAGGTGCGGGTCGTCCACCTGAACGATGTCGGCCCCGGCTTCGACCACCAGCTCCGCCTCCCGCTGCAGGATCGGCGCCACCGCCTCGGCGAAGGCGCGCGGCGTCCCGTAGGCTTCGAGCGAGAGGTCGGCGTCCCACATGCGCTCGGCCAGCAGGGCCGGCGACGGCAGCGCCACCTTGATCAGCCGCTCCGTCAGCGAGCGCAGGTGCTCGACCTCGGCGGCCACCACGCCCTGGTCCCGGACCGACACCTCGCCGGTGACCACCGTCCAGGGACGGCCGTCCTCGGTCCGGCTCACCTCGAACCCGTCGGCGAGCTCGGCGATGACGCCGATGTAGGAGGCCCGCCGCCACTCCCCGTCGGAGATCACGTCGAGGCCTGCCGCCTCCTGCAGGGAGACGGCGTGGGCCACGGCGGCGTCGAGGCGCCGCTGCCAGCCCTCTTCCCGGCGGCCGTCGGCGACGATCTCGCGCACGTACTCGGGCCGCGGCAGAGAGCCGACCACCGAGGTGGGAAACAGGGTTCCGCAGCGCTCGACGAGGGTGGGCATCAGGCGTACCTCCGGGGCCAGCTCTCGTTTGCCAGGGCGTAGTCCTCCTCGGTGTCGACCTCGGCGTACTCCCCTTCCGTGGTCACCATGTGAAACCTTTCTCCCTGTTCGAGCATGTGCTGATAAAGATGGATTAGGTAGGCCTGGCGGAAGGGGGCTCCGTCCTGCCAGACCTGCCCGTCGAACCGCGTTTTCAACCGGTGGTAGCAGCGGCGCAGGGCGCCCGCGCCGGCGGCCGAGAACCGGGCCACGCCGATGTACTCCCCGGCGGCCTCGGAGGAGGGTAGCCCGCGGCTGATCTGCAGCACCCGGTCCCCCCCGGTGATGACCTTCTCGGCGTCCTCCTCCGGGTGCTGGCTGCGGTCGGCGTAGCGATCCCGCCAGCGGGTGTCGACGCAGAGGACCGCGTCCCCGGGATGTTCGAGGGCCAGACGCACGACGGCGGACCGGTAGAGGATGTCGGCGTAGGTGACGAGGAAGCCGCCGTCCATGTGATCCTCGGCGCACATGAGGGAAGCGAGAATGTTGGTGCTCTCCCAGTCGGGGTTGCGGCAGAAGGTCATTTCAGGGTAGTCGCCGCGGACCTGGTCGATGCGGTAGCCGCCGATGAAGACGAAGTCGCTCACCCCGGCCTCGCCCAGGGCCTGCAGCAGCCAGTCGAGGATCCGCCGGCCGCCGATCGGGGCGTACGGCTTCGGCTGTTCGTCGGTGAGGGCATTGAGCCGGCGGCCCCGGCCCGCGCCCAGGATCAGCGCTCGCATGCGGGTAAGGATACTCCCTGCCCCGGACTCATCCTAACCCGCACCCGAGGTCTGCTGCTGAGATGGTTCGGGCAAGCTCAGGTGACGATGGAAGATCGGTAACGTACCTGTCGAGAGCCTCGACCACCTGCGCGGCAGGATCGCCTTCCAACGTCAGGGTGTAGCTCCAGGCAATGCTTGCGCAGTTTCGTTTGACATCCGAACTCCTTGCAGGTTCTGTTCCTGTCCGCCCGATATCGGGATCAATCCAGGATTCGACGGTGCCCTTGAGGGCAAACTTGGCCGAACATCAATCCCCCCCCAACATCGTTTTCGTTTTCGGCGATCAGCACCGATGGTGCAGTACGGGATTCGCCGGAAGCGGTCGGGTACGCACCCCTTACATGGACCGGATGGCCGGTGAGGGTGTCGTTTTCGACCTGGCGGTCGCCAACATACCGGTCTGCACGCCATGGCGGGCGGCCTTTCTGACCGGTCAGTACCCGTTGACGACCGGCATGTTCATGAACGACGTGCGCCTGCCGGCGGAGTGCTGTACGACAACCAGGAAGACCCCTTCCAGATGCGGAACCTCGCGGGCAAGACGGAACATGCCGGTCTGCAGCGCCGGATGGACGCTCTCCTGGAAAGGGAGATGTCCCGCCGGGGCGACGCACTGCTTCCGGCACGTCACTACCTGGATCGGTACGGCTACGAAGTGGACGAATCGGGAGCGGTACCGTACGAGACGTCTGTTCCCCAGGCGTTCCGGCGCTGATTGCTTTCCCTGTGTAAGACTTCCCGGCAGGTTCCCGCTTCCGTCACGCGTCGGGATCGAGTGCCTGGACACCCTCGAACATGGATAGCGGTGTATCGAGCAGATCCCCGTTGTCTATCCGGCCGCGAGTGACTGCCAGGGCTCTGGCCAGGTCTGCGGAAGGCGGGACGTACACTTCGCCGGTTCGCAGGAACAGCAGCCCGACGGCAGGAGATCTGCCGACTGCCCTCTCCAGGGCGGAGGAGTACAGGGCGAGCTGAGGAAGGTAGGCTTCGGAAGCGCCGGCCAACGACCTGCCGCGCAGGTCGTCGGTCTTGAAGTCGAGAACATGCCAGGCGCCCCCGGCCTCATAGGCCAGGTCGATGGTGCCGTGCACCGGCACGCCCTCCCAGTCCCACGAAAAGGGCAGCTCGAACCAGGAGCGAGTTCCCCCGTCCCGAAGGGTGTCCGCCAGCGGGCTGTCGTCGAAGATGTCGAGCATACCCTCGACTTCGGCGACAACCCCCCGCACGGCCTGCTCTCCCAGACCCTCATCCACGCTGCGCATCAACTCGTCCAACCGGGGCCGCTGTCCGGTCTTGAACCACTCCTCGATGGCATCGTGCGCGAGGCTGCCGCGGACGAGGCCGAGACCGTCGCCGTGGTGGAAGTCGCTGCGAGAAGGCTCCTCCAATCTCAGGGATGTCACGGGGGTGCTGGAGCGCAGGGGGATCACGGGCGGCCGGGCCGCCAGCGGAGCCACGAAGTCCTCTTCCTCGTCCTCGGGCGGTACCTGCACCGACCTGGGCGGCACCCTGTCGGCGATGGCCTTGAGATCAACGGGGATGGCTGAGCGTATCTCCACTCCCCCCGCGGCCTCGCCGAGGGCAACTTGAGCGGCGGCGAGCCATGTGTCGCCGGATTCCGCATGATCGCCGGTGATGTACAGCACGTCGGCCGCCCGGGTGGCTGCGACGTAGAAGAGACGCTTGTGCTCGGCCGTCTCCTCCGCCTGGTCCCGGCTCAACAGGTAGGAGTAGAACCCCGGGCGTCTGCGGCGGCCCTCATCAGAGCCGATCTCTTTCTCGAGCGTGACGGAGATCCCCTCCCCGGTGCGCCACCGGACGGCATCGAAGCCCACACGCGATGGCAGATGCGCCTCGGGCACGAAGACGATGGGGAACTGCAGGCCCTTGGCTCCGTGCACGGTCAGCAGCCGCACGGCGTTGGACTGGTCGAGAACCGCCTGGCCTTCCCGGGCCTGCAGCTCGTCCCGCCGGCGGCGAACGTAGGTCACGAACTCGTCGAGCGAGGTGCCGGCCAACTGCCGGGCCAGGTCCACGAACTTGCGTATGTTGGCCAGCGCCTGATCGCCTCCCTGCAGAGGCGCCCACGCGGCCTCGAAACCGGTGAGGGCCAGGGCTCTCTCGAGGAGCGCGTCGGCCGGCAGGAATGCGACACCGTCTCGCAGTTCTCCGAGCACCTCGGCGGCATGCCCGCAGAGCTGGCGGACCTCCGGGGGCAGGGACTCGGGTGGATCGCCGAGCGCTCTGAGGAGATTCGGGTGATGGGACCGGAGCGCCAGGAGGGACTGGTCGTCGATCGTGAACAGCGGCGACCGGAGAGCGCCTGCCAGGGCGATGGAATCGTCCGGCTCGGCCAGCCACCCCAGGAGGTTGGTGAGGTCGAGGACCTCCTGCCTGGTGAAGAACCCGGCGCCGGCTACGGTGCGGCAGGGGACTCCGCGGCTCTCCAGCGCCTGCTCGAAGAGGTGGACGTTCGTCAGCCGGCGAAGCAGGACGGCCACGTCGGAGGCCCGCGCGGGGCGCTCCCCCCGCTCGTCCCTGTCCCACACGATGGCGGGACGGCGCAGGAGGGAGGCCACTTCCGCGGCCACGGCATCCGCCTCGACCCTTCTGCGGTCATGGTCGCCGGTCCTTTCGCCCTCAGGCGTTCGATTGGAGACCGGCAGCAGCACGAGGTACGGCGACTCGGGCGCCTCCGATCCTCGTCCGGTCATCGCCTGCATCGGCGCCTCGAACTCCTCCAGCGGGTCCGCGAAGACGTGCTCGAAGAGGGCGTTGAGCGACCCGACGAGGGGGTCGTGGGCGCGGAAGGACTGGCTCAGGGAATGGATGGCCCCCTCGGCCTCGATCTGTTTGTGGAGCCGTGTGAAGTTGCGGACGTCGCTTCCGCGGAAGCGGTAGATCGCCTGCTTCACGTCGCCGACGAAGAAACGCTCGGGTCCTTTCAGGAGGTCGAGGAATGCGATCTGGGTGGGGTTGGTATCCTGAAGCTCGTCCACCATCAGGTGCCGCAGGCGCGACCCGTAGGAAGCGGCGATCTCCGGATGGGAGCGGAGGAGGTGTGTGGCCATGATCTCGAGGTCGAGATAGTCGAGGGCGACCAGCTCCCGCTTGCGGGCGGAGTAGCGATTGCAGGCGTCCCTGAAGAGTCTCCGCAGCGATGCGAGGGCCTCCAGGGCGACCTGGTCGTGCTCGTTCCAGCGAGGGAAGGCGTTGAACTCCTTGGCCATGTCCCGGATCGAGCCCATGGCCTCTTTGACCTCCTTGATGTCCGCCGCCCAGTTCCGCGCACTACCGCCTCTCAGGTTGACTCTGCCCCCCGCCTCCTCGACGCGGGCCAGCAGGTCTGACGCGTCCCCTGCATCGGGGTCGCCCAAGGCCGCCAGACAGTCACGGAGGCGCGAGGACAGGGCATCGTCTCCGGATCCCTCGAGGGCAGCACGCAGCCACGCCGCCCGCTCCGCCAGCATCGGCCGCGCCTCTTCCACCGCCGCCCGGAGCTTCTCATCCAGCAGATTCCTGACATACTCCGCCCAGCCCTCCACGGTTTCCCCCGGAAGCGCCTTGTACGCGTACTCGACCTCGTCGCGCCTCTCGACCATCCGGGGAAGCTGGATGGTCGCCGCGTACAGACCTAGTTCCCGCAGCGCCAGGGCCCGCTGATCGTCGGCGTCGGCGGCAGCCTCCAGGGCATCGATGCAGGCCCCGGTCAGCTCGAACTCGGCCTCGTCATCGGAGAGGACCCTCGTGGCGGGATCGATGGCCGCCTCGACGGGATGCTCCCGCAGAATCCGGAGGCAGAGGGAGTGGATGGTGCCGATGATGGCCTCGTCGATCTCCGCCCGGTGATGCCGCAGCTCCTCCCTCGTGAGCACCTCCCTGCGCACGCGCTCGCGCATCTCGGTGGCGGCGGCGTCGGTGAAGGTGACGGCCGCCATCTCGGAGATGCGGTGGTCCCCGAGCAGGGAGACGTAGCGATCGACGAGGACGCTGGTCTTGCCGCTGCCGGCGCCGGCGGTGACCAGCACGTCACGGCCGCGCTCGGCCAGGATCCCTGTCTGCTCCGCTGTCAGTCCCATTTCCATCGACTGAACTCGTTGACCCGGCAGACGTGGCGGAACGAGCAGTAGGTCGGACAGGGCACCTGGGGATTGACTCTGAAATCGCCCGAGTCGACGGAATCCCGGACTTCCCGGGCGATCTCCGCGACATGGTCCAGCAGGAGTGCATCATCGGCGAGCGAGGAGTCGATCTCCCACTCCCTGGCCTGGGGATCGAGCCAGGCGTAGCGGGCGATGACCCTCTCCGCCCCGGTCCTGTGGCGTCCGGCGTATCCGTACAGCTGGAGCTGAACGCGGCGTCCCTCCTCCACGTGAGAACGTGGTATCTCGCGCCCGGACTTGTAGTCGACGATCACCACCCTGCCTTCCCCCTCCTCCAGTCGGTCTATCTTCGCCTGCAGACGCAAGGGCGGATCCAGCGGGAGCGTGGCCTCGATCTCCTCCTCGGCGCCGATGATCCGGGTCACTCCCGACTGCTCGCTCCGTTCAGCCTCCCGCTGCAGGAGCAGCTCCATTTTCCGGAATGTGTCCTCCCCATCCAGCCGCCAGAGAGCGGCCCGGCCGAAGCCCTTCTCCCTGGGAGCGCTGTTCCACTTATCCCGGCCGTTGGCCCCGAGACGCGCCAGCACCTCGGGCAGGGTTTCGGGCAGCAGTGGGCGTCCCTGTTTCACAAGGGGAGCAACGGCGTCCTGCAGGATCTCGTGCACGACGCTTCCCCGGATGGCGGCGTCAGCGCTCTCGAGCTCCTCCTCGATCTCGCGAAGCCCCAGGGCGTAGTGGCCGAAGAACTGGAAGGCGCAGGTCTGGTAGGACTCGATCCGGCTGGCGCTCCAGGTTGCGCAGGCACCCGTGAGCTTGGGCACCAATCCATCGGTCAAGCGGCCCTCGTACTCACCTGCATTCCTGGATGAGCGGCGGAGCTGCTCGACGGCGACCGCGGAGCGCACAGTGGACCAGGCCAACTCCCCGCGCGGCCGCCGCCGGCCCTGGTCCGGCCACTGCAAGGCGCAGGCGATCGCCAGCTCGCGCGCCGAGCCGGCTTCTTCGGGATCGATGGACATCCCCGCCTCGATGCACGCGTCGGGCTGCAGGCTGCCGTAGTAGTAGGAAGCCGCCACCGACCGGCCGCGTTCGTTGAGCCGGGTCCTCCACAGGGACAGCACCCGGTCGGCACGGGAGGACACCGATACCCACAGCTCGTCTTCCGAGAGCCGGGCAAGCGGGGGGACCCCAAGCCCGCAGCGATTCAGCAGATCAATGGCGTCCCTGTCGAGAAGCGAGTGGTAGCTGCGCGGCGCGGGGAACTCTCCCTCGACCAGACCCCCTATCGCAACGAAGTCGAAACGCAGGCCGTGCAGGGTGTGCATCGGCGCGAGGAGCACGCCTCCGGGCTCGCGCAGCAGCACTGTCGCAGCGTCGAACCTCGCTTCGAGCCGCGCCAGGAACGACTCGAAGGACTCCTGCCCTCCTCCCAGGACCTCGTGTGTATGGATCAGGTCCTGAAGCTGGCCTCGCAGGGCATCGAGCTCCACCTCCACGCCCGGCTGCGCCCCGGACCGGGGATCCACCAGGGCCTGACTGCCGAACAGCGTCTCGTCGAAATGGCGCGCATGCTCTGCCATCGTCCCGGGTGACCGTTCCAGGAGCGAACGCAGATCCTCCAGGGCGGCCGACATGCCCGACGCAGCTTCCCCCAGCCACTCGCGGTCCCGGTCGCTCTTCTCCGGGTCGTCGGCGTCACTGCGCAGCCCGTCCACGGCGCGGCCGAGCGCGTCGAGCCCCGCCCAGAGGTTGTTCTCCCGGGCCCGCCGGGCAAAGGCGGCCACGCCTCCGCGGGAGAGCCGCCAGCGGCGGCGATCGACGAACCCGCTGGACAGCACGGCGACGACGTCACGCAGGTGCCAGCCGTCCCGGGAAAGGTGCATCAGGCGGCGCAGCCAGGCCCCAAGGGGCCGGGCGCTCAGCGGCTCCCCGGCGGCCGGGTCGAGGGGCAGGTCGTACTCGGAGAACACCTGCCGGGCAAGGCCCAGGTGCGGCGATACCTGCCGGAATGCCACGGCGAAGTCGGACGGGCGGAGCGACGGCTCATCGGTCAGGCGCTGCTTGATCTGGCGCGCTATCGCGCGCAGCTGGCCTTCCCTGTCGGAGGCATCGCCTGTCACAACGTTGGCGGACGATGCACCATCGCCCTCGACCTTCGTGACCTCCGCATTCGGGAATCGATGACGCAGCCGTTCGCAGTCGTACCTGGGACGGTCTCCTGCATCCGGGTCCAGCGCGACGACGACAGCGGCCTTCCCGGCGAGGGCTTCGAGAAGGTCCATCTCCGTCCCGCGAAAGAGATGGAAGCCGTCCAGCATGATCGTGCCCGGCAGATCCGCACCTGCCCTGACGACACCCGCCGCAGCCGCGCCGACCTGCGCCGGATGAGTCCAGTTCTCCTGTTCGAGACCTATGCTGTACTCCCTGTAGATGGCACCCAGGGCCTCCAGGCTCGGTGATCCGGATCTCTCTGCGGCTTGCGACAGGGCTTCGGGATCCACCCCTTCCGCCAGCAGGTCAGCGATGGCGCCGCCGAGGAGATTCCCCAGTCCCCTGGTTGAGGCAACAGGCTCGAAGTATGCGGCAGACCCGCTCACGATCCCGTGGCGTATGGTTCGATGCAGAAGTTCCTCGGCCACCGAGTGGGACGGTATCCTCGCATCTGAGGCCAATGTCCGGCTGAACTGAGCGATAGTCTCGACCCGCAGGCGCAGAGCCACGCCGCATCGACCGACCAGACGGCGGCGGAACTGGTCTCCGTGGCGCACGGTCGGTACCAGCACGACCGCTTCGCAGAACGGGTCGTCCTCGTACCGCGCCGCCAGCCGCGAGACGATCCGGTCCGTCTTGCCGCTGCCGGGACCGCCGGTCAGCAGCGTCAGCCCGGGCATGGCAGCAGGTCAGGTCGGGATTGCCCGGGATTCCGGATGTGGTTGCTCATGAGACAGGAACTGGTTCGCATGGTGCGGTTGAGAGCATCTCCACCGCAGGCCGATACCGACAGAAATTCACGAAGCCGCTGTGTTCAGCCACGATGGGGGTTCTCCATCCCGTGCCCCTGTGCCTGCCGCTCCTTGACCAGGCGCAGGGTCTCGTCTCGCCAGGCGGCGAACTCGTCGGTATCCGCTGCGTCGTGCAGGGTCGCCCTTTTTGCCCAGGGCACGTAGCTGCCAAGGTGCCACAGCGTGTTGCGGTAGAGGCAGAAGTCGCCGGCGTCGAGGAAGAGCTGCCGGGCGCCGGGCATGCTCCGTGCGTATTCGCGGCAGCTCGACTCGCGCTCGGCAGCGGACTGTCCTTCGAGGTCGGGCCTGGCAATGGGGCGCTCCGGGAAACGCGCTGCTTCGCACGGCAGGTCGCGGCGCAGGTGGCTGCCCGGGACGACCCAGGTGCAGGAGTCGGCGTACAGGGCGCAGTTGACCTGGTTGAAGTAGCGGTCGTCGGCGAAGTGCTCGTCCCAGCGCGCCAGCTCCAGGCCGGGCATGTTGTCGCGCCAGTCCCGGTGCCAGTGGGTACACCACGGCCACTCGGCCGGTTCGAAGAGCACCCCCATGACCGGGGCACCGCCCAAGCGGAAATCCGGCGAGAGCAGGCGGTGGATGGCGTCGTTGAGCGCCGGGAGCTCCGCGTAGTCGAGAAAGGGCTGCTGTTCGAGCGGGAAGTCTGCAATCGGCTGCAGGCGCTGGGCCTGGAGGCCGCGCTGCTGCCGGGCAAGGTCCCGCGCCTCGTCGCAGACGCGCCGCAGATCGGCGATCAGCGAGGGCGGCAGGATCTGGCGGAAGACGGTGTACCCCTGAGTGCGGTACTCGTGGATGTGGCGGTCGGTAAAGGAGAATGACATGCCGAGCCTCGGACGTGCCCACTGTGAAGCCAGGGGCGGGGTCGCAGTGTTCAGGGTGCCGGGATCAAAGTACTGCCCCGGAAGCGGCGGTCGGTTCGAGAAGGGCTGGGACTCCCGGCCTACATGACGCCGAATTTCCTGTAAGCCTCGCCGGCAGTCATGCCGTTGCGCAGGGCGATCCGGACCTTCGATTCGGTCTTCACCTTCTCCCAGGCTTCCCGAACCACCTCCTGGATCGAGTTGCCGGGAATAACCACGATGCCGTCCTCCGATCCCAGCAGGAGGTCGCCGGGCCGGACGGCGACATCGCCGCAGTAAACGGCTTCGTTGACGCCGGTAATCGTGCGGTGATAGAGCAGGTCGCTCATGTGGGAACCGCGGCAGAACAGCGGGAAGCCCAGTTTCCGAACCAGCTCCATATCCCGGGAGAACCCGTCGATCACGGCGCCGTTTCCGCCGCGGCAGATCGCCGCTTCGGAGCACAGTTCCCCCCACACGCAGCAATCGGTGCGGTCGGTGACCAGGACTTCCCCGGGCTGGAGCCCGTCGATCGCGGCGAAGAGCAGTTCGTATTCCCTGCCGGCCTGCGGGGGGCCGACCAGGGGCTGGGACTGCATGGTGCGGGCAATGCCGGCCAGCCGGGTCGCAGTGTCGATGGGACCGATGCCGTGGCGCATGACCTGGTCGTGGAAGCCGCGCGCGTGCAGCACATCGGACACGGCCGCTGGTTCCAGCTCCCCGACCATGTCCCAGACTTCCGTGCTGATCCGGTCGGCCGGGCGACTCTGTTCGAAACTGACGGACATGGACCCTCCTGCCATCGGGGCTCTCATGGTTCAGCGCGAAGTATAGGATACGACCCCGGACCGGGGCGAACCTTTGGGCAGCGCACCTTTCGTGCTCAGTTCACGGCTGGCTATACTCCTGTCTCAGAAACCTCAGTACCAAGCAACAGAAGGGAGGCTTTCCACATGCCCGGCGTAATGTCCCGGGAAGAGATGAACTGGCTTCTTCCCGACTTCGAGGAGACGAGGTTGATCTACCATGGGAGCGAGCCCGGGAACCTCGTGAGCATCTTCCGGAACGGGCTGGCTCACGGATATGACGGCCCGGCGGATGGACATGAGACCATCTACGATGCGCACTATCGGCACCGGCCGGAGTTCATTCCAGGATGGGTTGATCCCAGGACGTGCACCTACGGCTACATGAACAGGGCCAGACAGGGATGCTCGGAGGGCATTGTGGATGGCAAGGTCAATGGCGTTACCATCGGCATCCACGCGGACGACCAGGTCCGCAGCCGGACGTGGGCCGCCTGCGTGCGGTTCTCGGACCTGGTCTACTGCCCGGAGGAGGCGGGATACCTGGACTCGAAGGAACGGGAGGCCTTCTTCCGGGAGCGGATGGAGCCGGTTGCGTCCGAAGCGTACTGGAGGACCAGCCTCTCCTTCGAGGACAATCTCGAGATCCGCCTGGACCATCTCTTTCCAATGCAGGGGTACCACGAGCTTTTGATCTGCTGCGCGATCCGGCCCGAACTGCTCAGTCTGCAAGGCTTCAGAGTGCGGGGGAGCAACGGGGTGCGTGAAGTGCTGAAGCGTGACCTGCCAGGGGTCTTCCGGAAGATGGAGGACAAGCTGCGGAGCAACACGGGCGTCGACCTGGAGCTGGAGGAGGTGGCCGGGTTCTGCGGGCGGGCCAGATGACGGCAGCAGTCTCAATCAGCCCTGTCAGGCATGCCCGGAACGGGAACTGGCCGGAGGCCGCGATCCCGATGATTCCACCACTGCGCGGTCGATCAGAGTTCTGGCCGTATCGACCGTGTCAATTGAACGGCTGGCGCCGGAGGCACACCTCCCGGTAAATCTGGCCGCATCCTCGTCTCTGATTTCGACCGGGCACCGGAAAATACAGGAACAATCGGCACTATTGCGAAAGGAGCGACATGCGCATCGCCGAAGTCCGCGTACGGCAGGTTGCCGTCCCCCGCATCTACGACACCTACTGCGCGGATCCCAAGAACCTGAAGGACACCATCGACCACGGGCGGTCCACCTACCAGGTCATCGAGCTGAAAACCCGCGGCGGCCCGTCCGGTATCGGCGAAGTTTCCGATATCGCCCCCCGCATGAACGCCCCTTCGGCCGCCGCCCTTCAGACCCTGCTGTCCGGCCTGCTGCTCGACGGCGACGTCCGTGCGTGGCGCACCCTCTGCGACCGCGTCGAGGAGGCGCTTCCCGGAGACTGGTATCCCGAGCTCAGGCAGTTGATCCGCTTCGGGGTCGAGACCGCCTTCCTCGATCTGACCGGCCGGATTCATGGACTCCCGGTCCATGAACTGCTGGGCGGCCGCTGCCGGCAGGCCGCCTCCGTTTCCTGGGTAGCCTTCCTGCGCGGCGACGCCTCCCTTACCGAGGAGCTTCAGGCCCTCGAACGGGAAGTGACCGACCAGACGGCTTCGGGAATGAAGGCATTCAAGCTCAAGGTGGGGGAAGACCAGGAACGGGACCTGGAAAGAGTGAGGCTGACGCGCAGGATCGCAGGGGCCGCGGCTTATATCAAGGTGGACGCCAGCGGTTTCTGGGAAGAAGACGAGGCCTTGTCCAGGCTCGAGGATATGGCAGAGGCCGGCGCCGACACCTGCGAGACGCCGATCCGCGCCCTGTCGCGGCCCATGTCCCGGGAAGATCCGGCCCGCATCGAAGCGGACGCCGACGGTATCGCCGCGGCCCTGGCCAGAGTCAGGGCCCGCTCCCCCATTCCGATCATCGAGCACGTCGCCGACCTGGGAGATGTTTTCCTGGCGGCGGTGATCCGGCACCGGGCCGTGGATATCGTCAATGTCGTGCCCTGCCAGGCCGGCGGACTGCGCCGCGCCCAGCGGCTGATCCACGCCGCCGAAACCGCGGGGATTCCCGCCCTGCTGGGAAGCACCATCGAACTGGGCCCGGGTACCGCTGCCTCGGTGCACCTCGCGGTGGCGTCGGCAAGCGTCCGCATACCCTCGGACCTCGTGGGCCCGGGCCTGCTTCAGGGGGACGTGTGCACAACGCCCTTTTCCCTCTCCGGGGGCGAACTCGTCCCTTTCGAGGGTCCCGGTCTCGGCATCGACCTGGACGAGGAGAAGATGGAGCGGTGGGGGGTTTAGGTGTCCGGGTATGGGTTCACCACACCGCAGACCAACCGCGTCATGGGGTGCGCTCCGCGGCCTCGGTCTGCCCGGCCGCCATCAGGCTGGCCCGCACCCGGTCGATGGGCAGGTCCTGCCGCCGTCGATGGAGAAACAGGCTCACCTCGCTGTACCCGGCCTCTTCGAGCATATCGAGGGCGTCGACAAACCCGTCGGCGACCCGGTCGGGAACATGGGCGTCCGCGCCGATGACCGCAGGAATTCCGCGGTTGGCCATTTCCGCCAGCACGGCCGGTCCCGGGTTCATCTCGGCATATGCCTTGTTGCGTCCCGACGTGTTCAGTTCCATGGCCGTCCCGGCGGCGGCGATGCGGTCGAGACAGGGGAGGATATGGTCCATGGCCCGCTCCGGATGCCAGTCCGTAGGCGAGAAGTTCTTGACCAGGTCGGGATGGGCGATGGTGTCGAACAGGCCGGTCTCCGCGGCCATGGCCAGATGCTCGAAGTAGGTGCCGGAATAGGCCTCCACGTCACCCCGGTAGAAGCGGTCGATGTACTGGGGAAGATTTGGGTGGACCGAACCGAGAACGTGGTGGAATTCAGCCATTCCGTGCAGCTTCTCCAGCCACGGCTCCATGCCGGGCACGTAATCGCTCTCGAGGCCGAGGCGGACGTCGACCCGGCCCGCCCACGTCTTGCGGGCGCGCTCGACCATGGCCGCGTAGTCCCCCAGTTCCTCCACGCCCATCCGCGCCCCGGGGGACCAGCCGTCGTCCGTGGGGTTGTGGTCGGTGACAACGATGCCCTTCAGGCCCCGCCGCAGGGCCGCTTCGGCATACTCCTCAGGCTCGCCGCGCGCGTGTTTGCAGAGCGGGGTGTGCATGTGCATTTCGTAGAGCATCGGCTCACAAGGCATGGGCGTTATCATCCATTGGCTATTGCAGTTCGTTGATCCGGGTGGGTTTTTTCAAAGGGCTGGTCAGGCTGGAAACCGGATTCAACAAAAAGGAAACCAACGATGGTTGCTAATGTCGCCCACAGGGGCGCCTCGGGAAGCTGCCCCGAAAACACGTTGATCGCCTTTCAGAAGGCGTTGGAAATCGGTGTCGACGAGATCGAGCTCGACCTTCACTCCACAAGGGATGGGCACCTCGTGGTCATGCACGATGCTGCCGTGGATCGAACAACCGACGGAACAGGCGCGATCGCGGAGCTCACGCTGGCCGAAATCAAGGCCCTCGACGCGGGAAGCGCGTTCGGTGATCAGTTCCGGAACGAACGTGTGCCGACCTGGGAGGAAGCGTTGGACCTCGTGCAGGGAAAGGTCGGGCTGAATGTCCACCTGAAAGAGGGAGGCGTTCCTGACGGGAATTTTGAACGCAAGGTTGCAAAGGCGTTGCAGGACTTCCGGATGGTGGACGATTCCATTCTGGCATGCAGCGATGACAGCGTTGGGATTTTTGCCGGAATCGACCCCCGGATCGAGTGCCGGATCTTCCGCGCCGGGCGCACGCCGGAGGAGTACCTCCGGAAATCGGTGGAGATGGGGCTCCGGACGATGCAGCCGGGCCGGGACATCACGACTGCGGGTTATGTCCGCAAGGCCCACGCGGCAGGCCGGATCGTCCACGTCTTCTATGCCGACACCCCCGAAGACATGCGGGGTTTCATCGACATCGGCGTCGACGGGATCCTGACGAATTTCCCGGAACGACTGAACGCGGTTCTCGCAGAAACCGGGTAACAGAAAGTGTTCAGGCCGGCAGGTCCATGAGGTAGTTCCAGTTCCGGCTGCGGATGGTCCGCCGCTCCTTGCAGTGGTCGCGCCGGGAGAAGCCCCACGGGTTGCTGAAGTTGAGCCGGGCACCAAGCCCGCGAACGGCTCGATGACTTTCACCCAGGAAGCGGAAGCGGTAGCGGTAGCGATATGTCGAAACAGCGGATAGCGATTGTGGGAGCCGGGAACATGGCCCGGACCCGGGGCCGGGCGTTTCTGGAGACGGGCCGCGCGGAGATCTGCGGCGTCGCCGCCCGGCGCGCACTGCGCGCCGAAATCTGCGCGGCCGAGCTGGTGTGCGGCGCTTTCTTCGATGACTTCCGCCGCCTGGAGGAAACCCGGCCGGACGCGGTCCTGATCGAGGTTCCGCACCGCGTTCAGGACGAGGTCTCCCTTTGGGCGTTGAAGGCCGGTTACGACCTCCTCGTGGGCGGGTGCCTGTCTTCAAGCAGGGAAACCGGGCGCGAGATCGTGGAAATGGCGGCCAGGAACAGCCGGATCGTGGAGGCCGGGTTCCAGCGCCGGTACGACCCTGCCTGGGAGGAGATCCGGCGCCTCGTGGCCGGAGGTGAGCTGGGGGCGCCGGTGATGGCCGTGACCATGGCTCTTTGGAACCCGGACCCGGACGGGTGGTACTGCGACCAGGAGGCGAGCGGGGGGATGCCGCTTACCCACATGAGTTACTGCTATCTCAATGCCGTCCGCTGGATTCTCGGCAGGCCGACAACGGTGTCCGCGATGGCCAACCGGATGCGGAATACCGCTCCCGGGGGCGTTGCGGAGGAGACCTGCGGGGCCCTGATCGGATTTGAAAACGGGGCCTTCGCTTCGGCAACGGCCAGTTACATAGGCCCGGAGGGCATGGCCGACCCGCAGCCGCGATTCATCTGCGCGGAGGGCGGAATCCTGCCCAGTGCCGACAGCCCGCCCGGGAAGGATTCAATTACCGTTTATCAAGCGGGCCGCTCCGAGGTTCGCGCTTTTGAGAACCGCCCGTCCCCACAAGTCCGGCAGGCAGCCACCTTTCTCGATGCAATCGAAAGCCGCCGCCAGGCCCGCAATCCTCCGGAAGATGCCCTTCTCGATGTCGAGATTGCCGCAGCCGTCTCGGTTTCGGCCAGGGAACGCAGGACGGTCTCGCTGGCGGAAATGCGGTAATAGGTCAGCGCCCGTGGGCGCGCTAGGACGGTGCACACCCATCGAGGTGGAGACATCGGAGTGACCGCCGGCGCGGTTCCGCGCTGCAGCAGACTAACCGCCCACCCAGTTCCGGTACTCTTCCAACGCGTCTTCGCGGCTCACGAACGGCTTGAAGACCGCGCGGGCACTGAAACCGTACCGGGTCAACGGTTGGCAATCCTCGATGAGGATGGCAAAGTCCCACGCCGGGTTCGTCAGTCCGCCCCCTGTCGGCTGAATCGCGAACCGAAGGGACTCGGAGCTTTTGATCATCAGTTCGAGCATCATGCCGCGCCAGCACCCGAAAAAGAACGGATGCGCATACCGCGCCGGCCGGATGTTGTGGAACAGGCCGCCGCCGGGATCGGGTTCACCCTCGACAAGCGAATCGGCTTCGCCCGCGAAGACACGCCCGCCCCCCGGTTGTTCCCCCAGCGATTCAATCCACTGTTCGGGGCCGTTTTCGTCCGGACGGCCGAGGAACCAGGTGGTCTTGTTCTCGGGGCTGTGGATGTAGCTCGCCCAGAACAGCCCCAGCCACTCCCCGTCGAATGCGCCGGGGTGGGCAACGCACGCGGTTTCCAGATCGATGTAATGGGGCGGGACGAGGGTGAAGGTCGTGCTGACCTCGATGCGCCGGGGTTCGGGGATCGAGGTGGTCAGTTGGACCGAGTTGTCGTCGAGCCGGGTGAGTCGGCTCGGCGTTGGCGGGGTTCCGAGCTTCCCCCCGAGCCAACGGGGAATCATCGACCGGCCGGACCGGTCGTAGATGAACTCGAAGTTCAGGCTGCTCCCCCATGCCGTCCGGAAGATGTTCTCCTGCGGGCCGCGCCGGCTGTAGAGCTGGCGCACCCCGTTGTAACCGTTCGCCCGTTCAAACGGGAAAGCGACCTCGTCATAACGGCCTTCCTTGTTCGCCCGGGAGAGCTCCTCGACCCGTTTCGGGGAAAAACCTCCTCCGTCGTCGTTGTCCACCACTTCGACGAACAGGTCGCCATCCACGAGAAACTGACTTGCCATGGGGAAATCCTTCGGCTGTTGGTTGAATATTGGCCTTCAGCGTCGGTGGCAGGGCACCCCGCATTGAACCGGGGAACGATGCAACGGGCGCTCCGCCGACTCGTCCCGCACCGTCGCCCTGGTTGAGGGATGGTCCAGGGATTGCCCTGCGCATCGGCGCGGGGTTTACGGCACGACGGACACGAACACGCGGTCCCCGGCGCTGAAGCGCGCCGCCGCGTCGACATGAGCGGTGACCCGCAGCCGGCCGCCCTCGCCCTGCAGCTCGATCGTCAGCTCCCGCGTCTCCCCCAGGAACCGCGCCGTCACCACCCTGCCGGGGCGGTTGGCGCCGCCGGCTTCCTCCGTCCCTACGCACACCTGGCCGGGCCGGATCGATACCACGGGCTGCCCGTCGGCGTCGATGGGCTGCGCCCTGCCGGCCGGCCCCAGGTCGGTGACCCAGTCGCCGCCGATGCGGCGAACCGGAATCAGGTTGGTCTTTCCAAGAAGAGACGCGACGAAGCCGTTGGCCGGCGACCAGTAGAGCTCCTCGGGCGATCCGGCCTGTTGCAGCCGGCCGCCTCGGAGCACGGCCACCCGGTCGGCGATGTTGAACGCCTCGTCCCGGTCGTGGGTGACGAACAGGGCCGTGGTGGTCCGCAGGGCGAGGATCCCCCGCAACTCTTCGATGAGCTGCGCCCGCAGCGGCCCGTCGAGGTTGTTGAGCGGTTCGTCCAGCAGCAGCACCCCGGGCCGCGGGGCCAGGGCGCGGGCGATCGCTGCGCGTTGCGCCTGGCCGCCCGAGACCTGGTGAGGAAACCGCTCCTGGGCGTCACCCACCTGCACCAGGTCGACCACCTCGTCGACCCGCCGCCGGCGCTCCCCTTCCGGCATGCGGCGCAGTCCGAAGGCGATGTTCTGCCGCAGCGTCAGGTGGGGCAGCAGCGCCGTGTCCTGGAAGACGACGCCGACGTTGCGCTCCTCCGGCGGCAGGGAGCCCCTGCTGTCGGCGACCGGCAGACCGCCCACCTCGATGGTGCCGGAGTCGGGCTCCTCGAACCCGGCCACCAGCCGCAGCAGCGTGGTCTTGCCGCTGCCGCTTTCGCCCAGGACCGCGGTGGTCCCGCCCTCCTCCACGGCGAGGGAAACCCCGTCCACCGCCGGCGCCGGGCTCCCCTCGAACCGCTTGCATACGGAACTGAGCGTCAGGCCGCCCCCGGAGGGTGCCTGAGGGTTGTGCGGAGGCCGGTGGCGGAGCATGGACAAGCGGTCAGCGGGGCCGCGGAAGACCGGGGCCGGCCGCACCCACGCGGTTGAGGATCAGGACCGGGCCGAGCCCGGCGGCGATGAGCACCAAGGCGTACGGGGCCGCGGCGATGAGCTGCTCGTTGCCCGCCAGCCGGAACACGTTGGTGGCCAGGGTTTCCAGGCGGAACGGCCGCAGGATCAGCGTCAGGGGCAGCTCTTTCAGCATCTCGACGACCATCAGGATCGATGCCGTCATCAGGGCGGGCCGCAGGTTCGGCAGGGCGACGTGCAGCAGGCCCCCTCCCGGCCGCAGGCCGAGCACCCGGCCCACTTCGTCGAACCGCGCCGGGATGCGGGCGAAACCGGCATCGATCGAGTGGTACCCCAGCGCGAAGAAGCGCACCACGTATCCGGCCATCAGCGCCAGGCCGGAGGCGGTGAGCAGCAGGCCCGGCGCGAAGCCGAAGAGGGCGTCGACCGCGTTGTTCAGCCGGTGGTCGACCCAGGTGCTGGCGGTGGCGATACCGACCGCCAGCACCGCCGCCGGGACCGCATAGCCGGCGGACGACCACCGGGCAAGCGCGGCGACCAGGCGGTCCCTGCGCACCCGCGCCGCGTACGCGACCAGCACGGCGAGCGTCACCGTGGCGGCGGTCGCCACGGCCGCCAGGCCGATGCTGGCCGCCGTCAAGCGGACGAGCTCCAGGTCGAAGCCCGGCAGCCGGCGGGCCGACCACCACATGAGTTGGGCGACCGGCAGCGCGAATCCGGTGATCACGGGAACGGAGCAGACCGCGCAGGCTGCCAGCGCCGCCTCGCCGTGGAGGCGCCGGCGGACCAGGGGCCGGTCGCGCAGGGTCGCGTCATGGAACCGCGCGGCGCCGCGCTGGCGGTGCTCGGCCGCCTGCAGCAGCGCGACGATGAGGAGCAGCAACGCTCCCAGGGCCAGCGCCGCGCGCACGCTGCCGAGGCCGAACCAGCTGCGGAAGATGCCGATAGTGAGGGTGTCGACGCCGAGGTAGTGCGAGGCCCCGAACTCGCCCAGCGTCTCCATCCCCACCAGCATCACCCCGGCGGCCAGGGCCGGCCGGGTTGCCGGCAGGACGGCGCGGGCGAATGCCTCGACGCCGGAGCAGCCCAGGCTGCGGGACACCTCGAGCAGGGTCGCTCCCTGGCGGGCGAAGGCGGCGCGGGCGGTGAGATAGACATAGGGGTACAGCAGCGCGGCGAGCACGAATGTCAGCCCCCAGAAGCCGCGCACCCGCAGGATCGGGTAGGCGCCCGCCGGAATCTGAAGCACCTCACGGAACAGCAACTGGGCCGGCCCCGTGTAGTCGAAGATGCCCGCGTACGCCAGGGCGCCGATGTAGGTCGGGAGGGCCAGCGGCAGCACCAGCAGCCACCCCAGCGCCCGCCGGCCGGGGAAGTCGTACACCGTCACCAGCCAGGCCGAGGCCACGCCGACGAGGGCGCACAGCGCCGTCACCAGTACGACCAGGAAGACGGTGGTGACGATGTAGCCCGGCAGGACGGTCCGCACCAGGTGGCCCATATCCGCGGAGAGGAACCCGTCCAGGTTGGCGATCACCACCAGGAGGGGCGCGCCGATCAGGACGGCGACCGCTGTCGGGGCAGCCAGCCAGGCCCCCGAAGCCCGGAATCCCGGTCCCGGGGCGGGCGGCGCCGGCCGCACGTCGACTCCGGAGCGCAGGATCCGCCGCAGCCGCACCAACCGCATCTCGTGCGCTACCGCCACCCGGCGCGGTCGAAGACCCGCACCGCGTCTGCGTTGAGCTCGCCCAGACGGTTCAGCGGCAGGTCGTCGGCGGTGAAGCCGCCCCACGACTGGAGGAGAGCCGACGGGCTCACCGCCGGATTGACCGGGTACTCGTAGTTGGCCGCGGAGAACAGTTCCTGCGCCTCGGCCGCGGTCAGGAACTCCAGCAGCTTGATGGCGTTGTCGCGATTCCCGGCGCTCATCGTGATCCCGGCGCCGCTGACGTTGACGTGAGCGCCCCGATCCTCCTGGTTCGGGAAGAACACCCGCACCTGCTCTCCGACCTCGCGTTCGTACTCGTCCTCCGAGTCGATCAGACGGCCGACGTAGTAGGTGTTGACGACCGCGAGGTCGCCCTCGCCGGCGGCCACCGCCTTCATCTGGTCGCGGTCGTTGCCCTGCGGCGTGCGCGCCATGTTGGCGACGACGCCGGCCGCCCACGCCGCGGCGGCGGCCTCCCCCTCGTTGGCGATGACGGAAGCGAGCAGGGACTGGTTGTAGATGTTCGACGATGACCGGATCAGGACGCGCCCCTTCCACCTGGGGTGCGCGAGGTCGGCATAGGTGGAAAGCTCGCCGGGCGACACCCGGTCCGGGTGGTAGACGAAGACGCGGGCGCGCTGCGTGAGGCCGACCCAGTGGCCGGCCGGATCGCGCAGGTGAGCCGGCACGTTGGCCTGCAGAAGCGCCGAGGTCGCCGGTTCGAGCAGGCCCATCGACTGCGCCCGCACCAGGCGGCCGGCGTCGACGGTCAGCAGGATGTCGGCCGGGGATGCCGCCCCTTCACGCGACAGCCGGGCGATCAGCTCGTCCGCCTTGCCCTGGATGACGTTGACCTCGATCCCGGTCTGCTTCTCGAACCGGTCGTAGAGCACCCGATCGGCGTCGTAGTGACGGTGCGAGTAGAGGTTGACCTCACCGTCGGCCAGCGCCGCGCCGGCGGCCGCCAGGACCAGGACGAGCGGCACGAGCGAAAGGAATGTGCGTTTCATCGAGGACATAAGCGTTATTTTGGAAAGGCCGGAGGCAGGAAATCAAGCGTGAACAAAAGGTGGTCGAATGTACGGACAGAACGGGCGAATCGGCTTGCTGGTGCCGTCGGCCAATACAGTCGCAGAACCGGAATTCAACCGGATGGTTCCGGACGGTATCGGCGTTTTTGCCGCGCGGATGCGGAACAGCCGCGCCGACGTCGACGACTCCAGGGCGATGCTTCGACACGTGGAGCGCGCCGCCGATGAGCTCGGGAGCGCAAAGGCGGACGTCATTGCCTTTGCCTGCACTGCGAGCAGTTTCGTTGCCGGCGTTGAAGGGGAGGCCGAGTTGCGCGCCCGGATCGAACGGGCGGGTAAGGCAGATGCGGTGACGACATCCGGTGCGGTTGCAGGATCCCTGCGCACGCTCGGCGTTCGGCGCGCCGCAGTCGCCACGCCTTACCCGGACGAGCTGAATGTGCTGGAGAGGCAGTTTCTGGAAGATGAAGGTATCCGGGTCCTGACTGTCGCCGGCATGGGCATCGTCGATGCGTTCAGCATCGGCAAGGTGACGCCGCAGGAGACGTACGAGTTCGCCAGGCGCGTCTGGCGGGACGATGCCGACGGAATGTTCATCAGCTGTACCAACCTGCGCACCATCGATGTGCTGGCACGGCTGGAAGCCGAACTCGGTGTGCCGGTGGTTTCCAGCAACCTGGCGACGTTCTGGGGCTGTCTGCAGGCCCTGGGACACCGCGATCCCGTCGAGGGGTACGGCAGGCTTCTGGCGGAGGGGCATCCTGCGCAGCAGGTGGCTGGACCCATCCGACCACGGCGTGTCGAGCGCGAAAAAATGCCATGACCGACAAAGCCAGGTGGGCCTGGACGATTCCCGCCCTGATCCTGCTGGCCCTGCTGCCAGCTGGCTATTTCTACTTTCCGGCCCCCACTGAGCCTCCCCCCGAGCCTCCTCCCCCTCCCGAGGTTCCCACGCCGGAGCCGCCTGGCCCGATCGCGGTGCTGATAGGCGAAAACCGCTGCGACCTCGCCTATCCCCGACTCACGGCGCTGGACACGATCCAGCACGAGCCGGCCGCTCGAGCGCACCTCGAGTTCCAGCGGGCGTTCTGCGAGCGCATGCTCAAAAAACCAGGCCGCGCGTACGATCGTTTGCGCGACCTCGACCTGCCGGCCCTCGATGGCTACCGCCGCTTCTGGATTGCCCGCTCCCTGGAGGACATGGACCGGACGCACGAAGCCATCGCCGAGTACGAAAACTTCCTGGCTGCCTCGGCCAACCCCGTCCTCCGCAACCCCGCCCGCCTGCGCCTGGCCTCTCTCTACCGGAGCGCCGGCCAACCCGCCAGGGCCCTCGCCCTGTACGAGGAGCAGCTGCCGCAGGATTCCGATCCGGCGCGGGTGCTCTACCTGCTCGCAACCACCAGCCAGAAGCACAACCCGGTGGAGGCGCGAAAGTGGATTTTGGACCTGTTGGAAAACCACCCCGGTTCCAGGCACGCCCGCAACAGCCTTTCGCACCTGCCGAAGAAGCCCGACGCTCGCACGGCTTTTGCCCAGGCGCACACCTACTACAGCCACAAGCGGTACAACCAGGCCATCAGGAGCTTTGGGAACTTCATCCGCGAACACAGCGGCGACCAGCGCGTTGCCCGGGCGCACTACATGGTCGGCCGGGCCCACCAGTCTGCGGGGCATTACACCAGGGCGGAGCAGGTTTTCCGCACGGTGCACGAGCGCTACGGCAGCCCGGCAGCTCTTTATCGCATCGCCAGTCTCTCGGTCCGCAAAGACCGCGAAGCCAAGGCCATTGCGGCCTATGCGGATTTTGCCAGGCGCTACCCCCGGCACGACCTGGCCGACGACGCCCTGTGGCAGGCCGCCAAAGCCGCCGAGCGCAAAAGCCGGTTCGACCGCGCCGCAACGCTCTACGGCCGCCTGGCCGAGCACTACCCGCAGACCGATTACGGCGACGAAGCGCGTTGGAGCGCCGGATTCGCGCTCTACTGCCAGGAGCAATACTCACAAGCCCTCGCCGCTTTTGAGCGCGCGGGTCAGCAGGCGCGCCAGCCCCACATCGTCGACCAGTCCCTGTACTGGGCCGGAAAGAGCGCGGAGCGGCTGGGCCGGACAAAGGACGCCACCGCGTTCTACCGCCGCGCTGCCGCCGGGTTTCCCCGCTCTTACTACTCCGCCCGCGCCGTCCTGTCGGGCCACAAGGATCAGGTCCAGCTCGAGAAGCGGCCCACGGACGACCCCCGCCAGGACGATGTCCCGGCGCTGGCACACAGGGTACACCTCGAGCGCGCCGGCCTGTTGAACCAATTGGGGCTGAGGGAATGGTCGGCAGCCGAGATGGAACAGGCAGTCCGCGACTACGAGGGCCACAAGACGGCGCTGAAGGCCGTCCGCGACTACTACGAAGCCCTCGGTCATCGCGACCAGGCCATGAGGCTGTCGCTGCGCATGTTCGACGGGCAGGACCCGGAGGAACTGCCGCGCATCTACCCGACTTACTATTGGGAGGAGATTGCAGCAGCGGCGGCCGAGGCTGAAATCGACCCGTACCTGGTCCTGTCGGTAATTCGCCAGGAGAGCACATTCAACGAGAAAGCGGTGTCGCGGGCGGGCGCCAGGGGCCTGATGCAGATCATGCCCAAAACCGGCCGCCACCTCGCGCGGAGGTTGGAGGTGAACCCCTTTGAACTGCGGGCGCTCTTCGACCCGGCCGTCTCCATCCGCTTTGGCAGTTACTTCCTCGGCGACCAGATGCGCCGATTCACGACCGATGCCGGCGCGGACCTCGGCTTTGAACTGGGCCTGGCCGCGTACAACGCCGGCCCGCACAACGCCCGCCGGTGGCTCGAGACCTTTCCCTCCGAGGACCCGGACGCTTTCGTCGAGCGCATCCCCTTCAAGGAGACCCGCCTCTACGTCAAGCTGGTCCTCAGAAACTACGCCATCTACAAGGCACTTTCCGACGACGCCTGAACAAGAAGAGCCGCGAAGCCCATCGCCACCCGGTTGGCGTGCGCGAGCACCAGCACATCGCGCGACTCGACATCCTGCGCGACCACGGGTACCACCCCGTCCCCGCTGGCGGAGAAGAAGCGCCCGAAGTCCAGCGCGATGTCGCTGCCTTCCTCCAGTTCGGTCGTCGACAGTGAGGTCGGGTCTCGCCAAGCCACAGGTTGTCCCCCCCGAAACGATACGAAGTGAAGTGGTTACCCGAAGTCTACGCCGCCCTCAGGTCCATGTGCCACCACCAGCTGACCGGAGGCACGCCTGGTACAGTTAAAATGAGGCACCATTTTGGACTTTCGGTTGAGCGCCCGCCAGGATCAGACAGTTCCCTGAGGATGGTTTGCCGTCCTTTCCGGCGGCCGCCGCCGGTTCAGTAGATGTAGCGGTCGCGCACGTGGCCGGCGATGCGCTCCACCGTGTCGCGGGTGCCGGCGATGGCGTCGTGGACGCGCTGGTTCCACGGCTCCGGCCCCAGGTGTGAACGCCAGGCCCGAATCGCCTCGACGTTGGCCCCTCCGGCCTCCTCCAGCTCCTCCACGCGGTTCATGAGCCCGCGCTGACCGGCCTCCGAGGTCCGGTCGGCGTGGGCCATTTCGTGGGCGATCCTCCAGACGGACCGGATCAGGGCCACGTACGAGCGCACCACCTCGGTGGCCAGCACCAGGTCACCCCGCTCCAGCCCTTCCACCAGCTCCGCCGCCCGCCGGCAGGTCTCCAGCTTCGCCTCGAAGTCTTCTTCGCCGGAGAAGTGGCGGAACATGCCGTCGCCGAAGCGCGGCGCCCGCCCCTCCTCCACCATCGCCGCCGCCCGCCCCCGGGACCAGCACATGGGGAAGTCGGAGTCGTACACGTCGAACTCGACCTCCCCGAGCAGCTCCGCCCAGGCGCCGACGGCGGCCGGGTCCGACAGGCCCTCGCGCGTTGCCCAGGCCTCGGCGAACTCCCGGACGCTTCGGCCTCCGGGGTTCCAGGCGTACTCGCCCAGGGCGGAGACGGAGAAGCCGCTGGTCTCGCGGGTCATGTTGCCCCAGGCCATCATTCCGTAGGCGCCGGCGTACCCACGCCGGGCCAACTGGACTGCGAAGTCCCGCACCCTCTGAGCGGAGAACTGGGGCACCTTGAACTCCGGCGTGTCGACGTTGCCGTAGGCCTGGAGGGGCACGTCGTAGCTGGCGATCCAGCGGCCGCCGGCGGCGGCGGCGTCGAGGCAGGGGTTGGCGAAGCGGTCCCGCGGCTGGTTGCGCCAGCGCTCCATGGCCGTGGCGCAGGCGCGCTCGAAGCGAACCTCCTGCGGCAGCTCCGCCAGGACGCGGTCGTCCTGCTCCGGAGTGGTGGTGGAGGAGAAGATGCGGATCACCAGACCCGGATACTCCCGGCGGGCGCGCTCCCACGCGGCGACGAAGGCGCGGGTCTCGAGCACGAACTGGCCCACGGGAGTGCAGCGCTCGCAATCGCACTGGCAGGGGCGCTCGCTGAGCCAGCAGCTGATCTCGCCGGCCCCTTGCTCACGGATGGAGAGCATCCACCCGGTCAACAGTTCGACCAGGACCGGCTGAGAGGCGCAGGGCGCCCGGTGCTGATTGCCGAGTTTGTGGGCGAAGTAGCGCCCCGCCAGGGCGGCGTCACCCTTGCCCGCCAGCTCGGGGTATGCCCGGAAGATCCCGGTGTCGTGGAGGAAGTTCAGGTGCAGGATCAGCGGGACGCAGGTGAATCCCCTGCGCCGCGCCCGAATCATGAGGTCGGCGTCGATCCGGGCGGCAACCGGCCGGCCGCGCTCCACCTTGCCCAGGGAGGTGGCGGCCATCTTCCCGAAGTTGAGCTTGAGTCCGGCCATCCACGGGACCCACCTGTGCTCGTCGGGGAAGTTCCAGACGCCCCGTTCCTCGATTTCAGGCCAGTCAGCGATCTCCGGGAGGGGCACCTCGAGGGAGTCGGCCCCGGCCGACGCGTCGAACAGCTGCGCCAGGGTAACGGCGCCGTAGAGGGCGCCCACGCTCGATCCCCCGGCGACGACGATCTCCTCCGCCGAAGGGGAGGTGATCACGTAGGCCTGATCGGGGTTCCGGGCGTCCGCCAGAGTATCCTCGGGAACGGCCTCGAGGTCGCCGATCCGGGCGAGGGTGACGGTCAGCTGCGGCCGCTCCTCGCAGCGGTTGCCCACGGCCTCGGCAAGGAGAGCCGCAGCCTCCTCCAGGACCTCGTCGGCGGGTCCGGCCGCGGCCACCCGGACCGCTTTTCGAGAGCAGGTCACCGAGCCCGGGATCGACACCTGCCGGGGCAAGGGCAACAGGTAGCGGAGCCAGTTCGATTCGGTCAGGGGTGGCCTTCTATCCGGAATGGGGACGCTACCCCTGCGCGGTGGTCGCGATAAGCAGCTTGCCCGCCAGGCCGGCCCTGCGCGGCCATCCGCGTATTCGCACTGGCCTTGAATTTCAACAGGTGCACCATCGCGACCGGACCCTCGATCTCCCGACCGAGAAGGGGTTGTTTATCTCGTCCGTGCGCAACACCTCATTCCGTACATTCATTTCCGTATCCCCCCTGTTCTCTGGTAAAGATTCCTGTCTGCCCGGACTCTCGGTCAAGGGGGTGGAGAAGGCAAGTCAGGCCGCACCCGAACGGCGGCCGGGGCCGCCGGCCAAGGTGGACCCGGGCAACCGATCCTCGAGGAGGTCTTCAGCATGAGCTTCAGCAGCCTGGAATGAGTCCTGGAACGTTGCCGCTCCTGTCGGCGGCCAGGACCCGGTCGATCACCGCGGTCAGGCGCTCGGATGGCGCAGCGAGGGCGGCCGATACCAGCCGCCCACCACGCGCAGAAACACCGCCAGTACGGCCGAGGCCACTCGCAGTCGTGGGCGAGCGGTGGCGAATCTCGTACGGAAAGCTGAGCACCCAATGGCGCACCGACACCCGGAGCAGAACGTCGCCGGCCAGGTCCTGATCCTCGAGTACGGCTGTTCCCTCGTCTTCGCCCTGGCCGGCGCTTCCGGGCGGCGAGCGGTCTGATCATGGTGGCCTTGTTCGGACCGAGACCGGACAGGGGCGGCGCCATGAAGCCAAGTCATCAGGATCATGCCCGATCCAGGCGCAGGGTCCTGGTCACGGGCGGATTCGCCCACGCCGTTCACGACGGCTTCACCGACTGCATCTATGTGCTGCTGCCTCTCTGGGCGGCCGCCTTCGCCCTGACCCACGCCGAGGTAGGGGCCCTGAAGATGGTCATGGCGGGCACCCTGGCCTTGACCCAGGTGCCGGCGGGCTTCCTTGCGGAGCGCTACGGAGAGCGGGGGGTGCTGGCCGCGGGCACGGCCCTGGCTGGGCTCGCCTTCATGCTGCTGGGATGGGCGGGGGGCTTCCTGAGTCTCGCCGCCTTCCTGTTCGTGTCAGGCACGGGCTGCGGCACCCAGCACCCCCTGGTCTCCTCCATCATCTCCCGGGCCTATCCGGCGGCGGGGCGGCGGGCGGCCCTGGGCACCTACAACTTCACCGGGGATCTGGGCAAGGTGGTGGCTCCGGCGGCGGTGGCGGCGGGGGCGGCTGCGTACGGCTGGCAGGCGAGCGCCGCGGCGTACGGGGTCTTCACCATCTGTGCCGCAGCCGCCGTGGGGGCGCTGCTGCCGGGGGCGCCGCCCGCCGCACCGGAGGCGTCGGTGCCCAATGCACGGAAGGAGGAAGGAAGGGGCTGGAGTATCGCCGACCGTGGCGGCTTTGCCATCCTTGCCGCCATCGGCATGATCGACACCGGGGCCCGCCTTTCCTTCCTCACCTTTCTGCCCTTCCTGCTGGGGGAGAAGGGAGCCTCGGTTTCGATGATCGGCCTGGCCCTTGCCCTCGTCTTCGCCGGGGGGGCCGCCGGCAAGCTGGCCTGCGGCCATGTCGCCGAGCGGCTTGGGATCCTGCGCACCGTGGTCCTCACGGAGGCCGCCACCACGGCCCTCATCGTGTCCGCAATCCTCCTGCCCCTGGACCTGACGCTGGCGGTTCTGCCCCTGCTCGGGGTGGCGCTCAACGGCACTTCCTCCGTCCTCTACGGGACGATCGGAGACTTCGTCGACGGCGACCGCCAGGCGCGGGCCTACGGGCTGTTCTACACCCTGGGGATCGGTGCCGGCGCCATGTCCTCCTGGGCCTTCGGCGTGGTCAGCGACCAGTGGGGGGTGGCCACGGCCCTGGCGGTGATCGCCGGGTACGTGCTGGCCGTGCTTCCCATGTGCGGGGTGCTGAGGCCCCGCCTGCAGTGAGGGACCGGGCTCTCGTGGCTCGGGGGGAGTTGACCCGATTTCGTTGACACTTCATTTCCTGGAGGCACCTTTTTGACCCTCGATGCACCAACATCCAAGGCGACCCCATGACCATCTCCCGACAGTACACCTCCGTCCCCTTCCCCTCGGGCGTCGTCGGAAGCCTCCCCCGCCCCCTCATGGTGCGGGACATGCTTCCCGACCTCCCCGGCGTCGAGTCCGCGAAGGCCGCCGCGTCACCGCGCATGGACGCCGCCGTCCGCTACGCCATCGCCATCCAGGAGCAGGCCGGGCTCGACCTCGTCAGCGACGGCGAGTGGCGCAGACACGCCTACACCCACATCGTCGCCGACATCGCAACCGGCTTCTCCGCCGACCTCCGCGAGGAGCCCCATCGCTGGGGCATCTCCATCACCGAGCCCATGGAGGTCGTCAACCCCGGCCTCATCGCCCGGGAGGCCCGGTTTCTCGTCGACGCCACCGACCGCTTCACCAAGGTCTGCGTACCCTCTCCCTACCTGCTCGGAGTCCGCCTGTGGGAGGAGGCCGTCTCGGCGAAGGCCTACCCGACCCGCGACGGGTTCATCGACGCACTCGTCCCCATCCTCCACGAGGAACTCGCCGCCCTCCAGGACACCGGCGTCACCGTCGTCCAGATCGACGAGCCCCACCTGTGCGTCCTCGTCGACCCCGCCTACCGCGACTCCTTCGACGACCCGCGCTACGAGATGGACCTCGCCGCCGACAAGATCAACGAGATACTCGACGGCATCGACGGCGTCCAGACCGCCCTCCACCTCTGCCGCCGCAACTGGGGCAGGCAGGGCTGGGGAGCCGAGGGCGGGTACGAGCCCATCATCGAGACCATGAAGAAGATCGACGTCGACCAGTACGTCATGGAGTTCAGCATCCCCGTCGCCGGCGACGTCGCCATCCTCAGGGAGCTCCCCGAAGAAAAGCTGATCGGCCTCGGCGCCGTCGAGTGCCGCTTCGAGAAGATCGACACAACCGACGAGATCGTCGCCCGCGTCGAAGAGGCCATCAGGCACGTCGACCCCGCCCGTCTCAGCCTCAACCCCGACTGCGGCTTTTCCCCCGGCCTCGCCACCGGCATGCCCCTCGAAGAACCCTACCTGAAACTCAAGAACGAAGCCGAAGCCTCCCGCCGGCTCCGTGAACGCTACGGGTAGCTGCCGCTATTGCTGTTGCCCACCTCACGATAATGAGAGCGTCCTCCTTCTTTTTCACCAGAAGACGGAAAGAACAACATAGCGGGATGAAAATCACTGACATCAAACTCATCACCCTCGAGGAACCGATGCACGAGCAGATTCCCCTCGGAAAACAACCGAAAATCAGGCTCTCGATTTCACGGATCCAGGGAGGTGCAACTATAGTGAATCCCATAATAAAATTCTGTTTATTGATCGTCAGCGCCGGGCTCATAGTGGGACTATGCGGCTGCAAAGAACAAACACCGATTGCTGGCAACGAGGCGCCTGCGCCGTTTCCGGACCAAATCCTCATCGGCGTGGTCATGCCGCTGTCCGGCGCCTTCGTCGACGGTCCCGACGACCCGGACATACTCAGGTATCTGAACGGTTTTTATATGGCGCGCGACGAGATTAACAGCGCACAGATTGCGCCCCCGCACATCCGCTTCATCCTTGAAAATAATCAGAGTACGCCGGAGGGAGTGCTTGCTGCATACAGCAAGCTGATTCACGAAGACGGGGTAGCCGCACTTCTGGGACCCGCGACATCGACCCTGACGGAGATTGCCTTTCCGGTGGCGGAAGAAAACCGGATTGTGGCTATTGCGCCGTCATCGGCGTCGCAGGGACTGAGCGCGCTCGGTGACTTCGTGTTTCGCGTGAACCTGACCGTGGAAAAACTGATCCCCCGCGGGGTTCGGTTAACCCAGGAAAAACTTGGTTATCAAAAGGTCGCCATACTTGTAGACAGCCTCGATCGGTTCTCCCTCAGCGCCAGGGACGTGTATTCCGAAACCCTCCCGGCGGTCGACGTCGAGCTCCTGACTACCGAAACCTTCTCCACACGCGACGCGGATCTCCGGCCCCAATTGGCGCGGATCCGGGATCTGCAGCCGGAAGCCGTTCTTGTCGCCGCGAATACGTTTGACCAGCCGACGATACTCGTCCAAGGACGCGAAGTGGGGATTCCGGACGATGTGCCCTTCATCGTTCCGTTGATGAGTTTGGGTGAGGTGCAGCAGGCGGGCGAAGACGCGGAGGGGACGATTACGTTTACCGCATGGACGAGTGCGGCGGAAACGCCTGGCAATCAGGCGTTCGTACGGAACTACATCGCGGCATACGGTGCGGAGCCGTCGGTTTTCAGCGCGGTGGCGTACACATCGGTGCAGCTTCTGGTGAACGCCATCTCAGAGGCGCAGTCAACCGATTCGAGTGCGATACGGGATGCGCTGGCTGCCACAAGCGGATTTGACTGCATTCTCGGCAGCTTCTCATTCGACGCCGTCGGGGATGCGGTGTACGATCCCATCATTTTGATTGCACGCGACGGCGGTTTTCAGCCGTTTTAGTTTTGGCACCAAACAAAAGTATAGGGGGAATGAGGCACCTTTTTTGGGAGTCGAGGTCAAGGCGCGGATCCTTACCCTTTGGGTCCCGGAGCCGAAAGGCCGGATGACCGCTCCTGCCCCGGATGCGGCGGCGGCAGGGATTCGTCCCATATCCGCCCCCAGAACCAGCCCAGAGCAAGTTCGTCGGGGCCGCCCCCGACGCGGCGGTTCGGCACCGGCCTGATCTGCCCGTCCCGCAGCTCTCCCACCACGAAGCGGAACGCGTACGCCGGCTCGAATCCCATGCGCAGGTCGGCCATCTGGATTTCGCTGCCGATCAGGCGCACCCCGTAAAATCCTTTCGTTACCCTCTTCAAGTCGACAACCGCCTCTTCCTCCGAGATCGCCTGGAGCAGTCTCCGGTCGTCCGGGTAGCGGGTGAAGCGGACGCGCTCCGAGTCGTCGAAGAGGGAGTAGTAACCGATGCGATAACCGCCGCTGTCCATCGCCACGACCCGCCACAGCAGGATGTTGAACGGTGTGGCCCCCGAGGTGAAGGATCCCGCTTCGGGATCGCCTCGCAGGGTATCGCGCACAACCCCCTGAACGTGAAGCTTGGCCGCTATGCTGAGGAGGAGGTAGCCGGTGCTCAGCAGAAGCCCCATACGGTTCCAGCGCACCCCCCTTTCTCCTCCCGAAGCAACCGCCGCGATCACGCAGGCGAGCAGCGGCAGGCTGTAGAAGGGATCGATGATGAACAGGGTCGACCAGGCGGTCGGCGCCACCGGCAGCGGCCAGAGCAGTTGCGTGCTGTACGCGGTGAAGGCGTCGAGGAGGGCGTGGGTCGTAAGGCAGAGGAAAGCCAGCAGCCAGCGGCGCAGGCGGAACGGCAGGATCGACGGCTGCACCCGCCCCATTGCCCAGGCGATCACCGGGGCCGCCGCGGCGTGCAGGAGCAGCGAGTGGGTGGGGCCGCGATGGTGGGTGAAGTCGGCGACGTCGTCCCCGAGGGGAACGAACACGTCGAGGTCCGGGAGGGTGCCGAGCACGGCCCCCCATACCAGGGCCTTGCGGCCGGCATGCCGCCCCAGGACGCCGTACCCGACCGCGGCGCCGAGGGCCGCCTGGGTCAGCGAATCCACGGAGATTCTCCCGTGCTACCCGGCGATGTCCGGAGGGCCGCTGTAACCGATGCTCTCCCAGCCGGCCCGGTCGCCGCCGTACAGCCTGTAGGGATGCGGGTAGAGCTTGAGCGAGCGGTCCTCGAGGGGCAGCTCGATGCGCTCCCCGCCGCGGGCGGCCGAGCGGGTCAGGGCGATGGCGATCTCGAGGGCGCGCAGGTAGTCGGCGCCGCTGCAGGGGACCTCGCTGCTCCAGGCCTCGCAGGCGGCCACGAGGCGGTCGACGGCGCGGCGGATCATGTGCATCGCCCCGGGAGATTGCGGCGGCCCTTCGAGAAACGCCGGGAAGACCGGGCTCGCAGCGGCCCCGGTTCCCAGCACGATCACCGGCCGCGGCCGCGAGATCCAGACGCGGCCGTTCCCGCCGCTGACCGAGAGGTTGCAGGCGCCGCGCCCGAGCTTGGGATCGAGCACCTCGCAGACGGCGCCGCCGGATAGTCCCAGCCTGCCGTACGCGGGCCTGTCGATCTCGGTGCCGCTTTCCGCCTCCGGGGCCGCATAGGTCGGCTCCGGGGGAAGGGTGACCCCCTCGACCCACTCCACCTCGAGGCCGGTGACGAAGCGGATCGCGGTCAGGGTGTGGCAGCCGCCGCCGGAGACCTCGGTGGGAAGCCCCCCCGGGACGGCCGCGGCGGTCACCCTTCCGAGGTGGCCCTCGCGCAGCCAGGCGGCGGTCTCGGGCAGGAACGGCTCCCCCCAGTGGGCGGTGCCGCAGCCGAAGGCGGTGCCGCGCTCGCGGCAGATCCTCACGGTCTCGTCGGCGCGGGACAGCTGGTAGTCGATCGGCTTCTCGCACGACACCGCCCTGACCCCGGCCTCGGCGCAGGCGATCACGGTGTCGTGTATCCAGGCGACCGGGATGCTGGCGGTGACGATGTCGGGCACCTCGTCGGCCAGCAGCTCCTCTATCGAGTCGCATGTACGGGGAATTCCGTAATGCCCGGCGAACCGCTCCCGCCTCTCCCGGGCCCTGTCGACGAGGGCGACGAGTTCGCACCGCGGATGCTCGGCGCAGGCCCGCGTGTAGTAGCGGCCCCAGGTGCCGGCGCCGCCGACCACGGCGACGCGGTACTTCTTCGCTTCCATGTCCCTGCTTCCCGTCTCGGGTCCGACTGCTTATTCTCGCCGCTGCATTGTACGGCGCCGGCGGCTGCGATCAACCCCGGTGCGGCGGCCCTGAAACAGGGGGCACCCCCCTTACCCTGCCGGGGGAAGTTGCCTTTCCATGGCCAGGAGACTGAAAAGCATGAGAGCTGTCAGGGTGGGAGTCATCGGCACCGGGCACATCGCCACGTATGCGCACCTCCCGGCGCTGGCGCGGCTGGTCGAGAGCGGGGAGGTCGTCCTGCAGGCGTTGTGCGACGTCGACCCCGAAGCCCTGAATGAACGCGCCGCCGAGTACCGCCCCGCCGCCACCTACGGAGATTTCCGGCAAATGCTCGACAGCGAGGAGCTCGACGCCGTCTACGTCTGCCTGCCCCCCACACGGCACACCGGCGAGGTGAGGGAGGCCGCCGAAAGGGGGATCCACCTGTTCGTCGAGAAGCCGGTCAGCTTCGACGCCGCCGAGGCGGTCGGGACCGCCGCTGTCATCGAGCGCGCCGGCATCGTCAGCCAGGTCGGCTTCCAGTTCCGCTACTACCCCTCGGCGGAGGCGGCCCGGAAGCTCCTGAAGCAGCGGACTCCCCGGCACGCCTCGCTCCAGATGTTCTACTCCGGCAAGCCGCTGCGCTGGTGGACCAGCCGCTACGAGGAGTGCGGCGGCTCCTTCGTCGAGAACACCATCCACATGGTCGACCTGCTGCGCTACCTGCTCGGCGACATCGCCGGCGTGTCCGCCTTCTACCAGTGGCGCCGGCCCGGCGAGGGGCCAGAGCCGATGAACCTGCCGCACGTGTACACCGTCAACTTCCGCTTCGTTTCCGGCCTGCTCGCCAACGCCTCGACCGCGAGGGTCCTGTACAACGACGACGCCGGCCCCGGCCGCCGCGCCCTGACCGTCGTCGGCGACGACTCGATCGTCGAGTGGAGCAGCGACCGGGTGGTCGAGAACGGAACCGCGGTCTTCGAGGACGAAGAGGCGGCCGGGGGCGGCCGGAACTGCCAGGCGCTGCAGGCGAGCGCCTTCGTCGCCGCGGTCCGGGCCGAAGACCCGGCGGCCACGCGGTCGCCCTACCCGGCCAGCGTCAACAGCCTCGTCGCGGTGCTGGGGGCGAACTGCTCGGCCGAGCGGGGAGGCGAGCTGCTGAGCCTCGAGGACGTCGCCGCCGGCAGGGTCTCCTGGAACCGGCGCGCCGCCGCGGGACAGGGGATACCGCCCCTGGAGTGATTCCTCCGCGCATTTGGCGCCGGCTGTTTTTCCACCGCGAGGCGCCGTATTGTTGGGATTGCGCCAACCCTCCAGCCCTTCGGAAAAAGGAGCACCCATGCTGACACAGGAACAGGTCGAAGCCTACCACGCCCGCGGCTACATCAGCGTGGAAGGGGTTTTCTCCGACACCGAGATCGAGGAGCTCAGGCGGTTGACCGACGAGTTCGTCGAGCGCTCCCGGCAGGTGACGGAGAACGACGAGGACTTCGACCTCGAGCCCGGGCACAGCGCCGCGGCCCCGCGCCTGCGGCGGCTCAAGCATCCCGAGCAGCTGCACCCGGCGTACGACCGCATCTTCCGCGACAGCCGCATCCTCGACAAGGTCGCGCAGCTGGTCGGTCAGGACATCCGCCACTTCAGCGGCAAGCTCAACATGAAGTCGGCCGGGTTCGGCAGCCCGGTCGAGTGGCACCAGGACTACGCCTTCTGCGCGCGCACCAACGAGGACATCCTCGCCGTGGGGGTGGCCATCGACGACATGAGCCTGGAGAACGGCTGCCTGCTGGTCGTCCCCGGATCGCACCGGGGGCCGATCTACAACCACTACCAGGAGGAGTACTTCGTCGGGGCGGTCACCGACAGCGGCTTCGGCGCGGAGAACGCGGTCCCGGTGGAGGTGAAGGCGGGCGGGATCACCATCCACCACGGCACCATGCTGCACGCCTCGGCCCCCAATTCCTCGGCGACCCGGTCGCGCCGCCTCTACCTGCTGCAGTACTGCGCCGCCGACGCCTGGCCCATCAAGAACCCGCCGCAGGACATGGCCGCCTTCGACGCCTGCATCATCCGGGGAAAGCCGGTCGCCGCGCCGCGGCACACCGACGTTCCCGCGGTGCCCGAGCCGGAAGTCATCCGCCCGGGACGCAGCGGTTCGATCTACGAGAGCCAGACCCAGCTGAACCGCCCGATGGTGGTCGCCGCGGACCGCTGATCAGCGGGGTATCCGGGAACCGGGCCCGCGCGAAATACCCGTGGATCCGGCTTTTCACGGACGCCGGGTGATGGTGTCCTGTCCCCGCCCACACGAGCGGGCGCCTCGGCGCCGGGGTTTCAAGTAATCAGTGGAACGCGGCCTCAGGCCGCGTTCTCGATGCTCTCCTGAATCGCCGCCATCTCCTCGAGCCTCTTCATGAACGGCAGGGCCTCGCGGACCTGGGTCCGCCAGTCCGGCAGCGCCGGGACGCAGTCGAGGGAGAGGTAGCCCGAAAAGGAGATGTCGTTCAAGGTGCGGATCACCTGCAGGAAGTCGATGTGGCCGGTGCCGGGAAGCTGCCGGTTGCTGTCGGCGAGGTGAACGTGCATCAGGCGATGGCCGGCGAGCCGCAGGGCGTCGGTCAGGGCCCTGTCCTCGATGTTGACGTGAAAGAAGTCCGCGAGCACTCCGAGGTTGTCCATGGCCAGGTCGTCGGCGATGGCGACTGCCTCCGCCAAGCTGTTCAGGAAGCCGGCGTACCCCTCGAAGCGGTTGATCGGCTCGATGGCGACGGAAACCCCGGCTTGGGCCCCGTGCCCGGCGATGGCGCGCGCCGACTCGGCGAATCGGGCCCGCAGCTCCCCGCGCGGGGTCTTCGTCTGCGGGTAGTCGTTCTCCGCGGGACAGGCGACGATCTCGAAGGTCGGGGGATTCGCGAAGGTCGCCGCCAGGTCGATGCACTTGCGGGCGTAGTCGATGCCGTGCTGGCGCACGCCCGCCTCCGGGGAGGCCAGGTCCCGCTCCTCGCCGGCGTGCCACAGGGCCCAGGCACCTATCAACGCCGGCACCTCGAGCCCGAGCGAAGCGGCGATATCCCTGACCTCGTCGAAGCGGGCCGCCGGGATGCGGTCCGGCTCCGCATCGAGGTCGACGCCGTCGAAGCCGGCCCCGGCGACCGCTTCGAGCACGCCGCGCGGATCCTCCCAGACGTCGCCGCCTCCGGACGCGAGGGTGCAGAGGATTACGGAGTACTTGTGTGCCATCGGTTTTCCCTTTACCTCAGGACGCGAACGCAGGAAGAGCTTCCGCTTTCAAGGAGATGATCAGCAATGCCCGAGCTGGTGGGCTACAAGAACGGGGAATGGCTGCCGATGGACCAGATTCTCCCCGACCCGAACGACCGCGGCACCCTGCTGGGGGACCAGGTGCTCGACGTCGAGCGGACCTTCGGCGGCAAGGGGTTCCGGCTGGATGAGCATGTCGAGAGGCTCTACAAGTCGCTCAAGTACGTGCGCATCGACCTCGAGCTTTCGCAGGCGGACATGCTCGCCCTGACCGAGGAGGGGGTCCGGCGCAATCTCGAGCGGGCCCCCGGAACCGATCTCATCATAACGCAGCTGGTGACCCGGGGATCCGGGGGAACGCGGGCGTGGATGGCCGGGCCGCCGAACGTCTATATCAAATATTCGCCGGTTGCCAACGAATGGGTCGCCCGCTACTTCAGGGAGGGCCTGCACGCGGTGGTCACGAAAACCCGCAGCTACCATCCCCTCGCCCTCGACCCCAAGATCAAACACCTGAGCCGCATGAACATGGCGATGGCGGAAATCGAGGCCAACGACCTCGACCCCGGCGCCTGGCCTGTCATGACCGATGACGCGGGGAACCTCACCGAGGGGTCGGGGTACAACGTCTTCATCGTCTCCGGGGGCGTCCTCCGCACCCCGGACGACCGCGCCATCCTCGCCGGGGTTTCCAGGCAGACGGTGCTCGACCTCGCCGCGCAGGTCGGAATCCCCGCGAGCGAGGAAGACCTGCAGCCCTACGACATCCACACCGCGGACGAGGCCTTCTTCGCCAGCACCCCGTGGTCGATCCTGCCGGTCACCCGCGTCGACAGGCAGGCGATCGGCGACGGCAGGCCGGGGGAGGTCACCGGCCGGCTGCTCGATGCCTGGACCGAACTGGTCGGAGTCGACGTCCGCGCCGAGGCGGAAAAACTCGCCGCCGCCAGCTGAGCCCGGCGGCGAAAAGCCGCTACCGTCCCCCAACGGATTCCCGTTCTCAAGAGGAAGGGCCATGAGAAATCCACCTTCGATTCTTCTCCTGACGCTGGCCGCGTTCGCGTCCGCGGCAGGCTCCCTCTCCGCGCACACCGGAGACCGCCTGGTTCCGATCAGCCATCTCTCCCAGGAGAGCCTTTCCCGAATCGACCTGAGCGACGGCAGCGTCGAAGACTGGGAAGTGGAGGTGGGCGAACCGGCGCTGACCCTGCTCGATTTCAGCCTGGTGCCGCGGGAAGGTGCCTCCTACGATCAGCTCGATCCCTCCAACCTCGACTTTCGCCTCTGGCTCGGGTGGAGCGAAGACGGAAGAATCCACGTCGCCGGGGAGTTTGCCGACGATTCCTACGTCAACGAATACCAGCTCCCCAGCGACCTGTTCATCGAATCCGACAGCATTTCGCTGGCGGTCGACGGGGATCATGCCGGGATCCAGGACACCGGGGACCTGAGGACGTGGTTCACCTTCTACCAGCGCTACGATGCTGTTTCCCGCGTGCCTGCCGGGCGGACGGTCGGCATGATCTGGGTTACTACCGGGGTCGACGAGCCCGCTGGCGACTGGATGATAAAGCCGCCGTTCGCCTCCGGCGGAGGCGGGGTGTTCGGCGAGAACCCCACTTTCTGGGTGGTCGAGTTCCACGCCACCTGCTTCGACCGGCTCGATGCCTCGGGACCCGAAGAGAGCACCGTATCCCGGCTTGCCGAGGAAGGCGTCATCGGGTTCGACATCTACATCTGGGACAAGGACGAGGAGGACACCCTGGCCAATGCGGTGTACGCGCTGTTCGGAGGTGAATTCGGGGATGGAGTGCTGCTCGGACCCGGGGGGAGCCCAGGCATTTTCGACTCGGGCGGCTCCGCGGTGGAACCCGCCTCCTGGGGGCGCATCAAGACCGCCCTGGAGGTAATGCCTCCCGGGGGAACCTCCCTTCCCGAAGGAAACTGAGTCTCGGGGTTCGGCGGCTCTTCTCCGAATCCGGCGCCCGAACGCAATCGCCTTCCCTGCGATCTGGCGGTCAACGCACGTTCCTGTGAGGGTATGCCTCGCCTCCGCCCGGATCCTGCCTGCGGAGTCCGGGAGCCGCCGCGGCAGGCCCTGGCCGTTGCCGAAATTCAGGACCAGACGTAGATCTCGTCGTCTTCCGGGGACATCGCGAAGAAGCTTGCCAGGACGATGCGGGGCCGGTCCCCTTTCGGCGGCGGCACCTCGTGGATCGTCTCGGAGCAGAAGACGTAGAAGTCCCCCGGCTGCAGGTCGATCCGCACCCGCTCGATGCCGCGCCCGGCGGCGTACTCCCGGAACCGGGACAGGTCTTCGGTGAGCTCCTCCGACCACTGGCGCCGGTAGAGGAAGGCGTGGCCGCCCTCTGAGTCCTCGAGGGCGTTCTGGAAGCAGAGCACGGCGGCGAACTGCTTCTCGAACCGGGACACCTGCAGGTCGAAAAGCTTCGACCGCTTGCGGGCCGAGTCGAAGTGGGGGGTGTGGCCGACCCCCTCGTAGTAGGTGCGGAAGATCGCCGGGCCGTAGAGGCTGCCGTCCGGCTCGCGGGCTACCATGACCCGCTTGCCGGGAGCGAGCGCCGACAGGGTGCCGTAGATGAGGGCGACCGGGTCGCCGTACCCCTCGAAAAGGGCCGCGAACAGGTCGCGGGTCTGCCGGGCATGGGCGAAGAACCCCTCGCGGTCGTTGCGGTGGCGCCCGAGGCTGGTCCCGATGTCGACGCGGGGGACGGTTTCCCCTTCCACACGGGGGTCGAAGAGAAGGCCGCGTTCGTAGAAGCGCTCGACGAGGGCGGCGCAGTGCGCCGGATCGTAGGCCCGGCGCATCACCAGGGCGGGAGCCTCGCCGCTGGCAAGCAGCTCCAGGGGGCGCTCGTGCGCCTGGAGAATCTCCGAGAGGCCGGCTTCCAGCGGCTCCCAGTGTGAAGCAACCGTCATCCGTCTCAGTGGTGGTCGACGCGGTCGGCGATCGGGATGCCGCGGAACTCCCGGATGATCTCGGCCAGCTGCGCGGCGGCCGCCTCGAACACCAGCTCCCCCTTCTCCCTGGTCGCCAGGGTCGCGTCCCCGATCACCCCGGTGTCCGAGACCCGCGACCAGTGGTCCATCATCTTCAGGGGCGATGCCCCCTTCCCCTTCAGGGAACCGCGCCAGTAGTAGCGCCCCACCGGCATCTTCTCGTCGCGGGCGGCCTTGTCCATCTGCACCGCCTCCGCGTTGAGATGCAGGTACACCGAGGTCTCGATCTCGTCGGCGTGGGACAGCACCTCGGACTCGCGCACCTTCTCGACCTCGGCGGCGCCCCCCATCAGCAGCGCGCAGTGCGCCTCGGTCTCGATCACCGTGCGCCGCGCCGCCAGCTCGAGGATCGGGCTGTTGGAGCCGTGGCCGTTGACGATCAGGATCTTGCGGAAGCCGTGGTGGGCGACGCTGCGGGTGATGTCGAGGACAAAATGCAGCAGGTGCTCGTCCCCGACGGTGATGGTGCCGGGGAAGTCCATGTGGTGGTCCTCGAAGCCGTAGGGCAGGGCCGGCAGAAGCAGAACTTCGTCGGGTATGCGTCGGGCCGCGGCCTCGCAGACCTCGCTGACGACGAAGGTGTCGACGTCGAGCGGCAGGTGATGGCCGTGGTCCTCGGTCGAGCCGACCGGCAGCACCACCGCCGGCTGCCGCGGCACCAGGCCGCGCAGCTCCGGCCAGGTGAAATGGTCGTACCGGTACGGAAGCCGCGGGCCCCTCACGTCCGGCCTCCAAGGACCGCGGTGGGGTAAAACTGGCGGCCCCGACCGCCGGGCTTCACGGCCGCCCTCCTTCAGCAACCGTTCCACCAGCGGTTTGCCTCCGCAGCCGATGGCCGAGCCTCAGGGATGCCGTGCGTGCCTTCAACGGAACTTCCACTTCCTCAGGCTCCCCGGCGGTTGTCGCGGGAGCGCGGGGTCAGGTCGAACCAGGTCTCGTGGCCGCCGAAGAAGCGCTCGAGCTCGTCGACCATGAGGGTGAAATACTGCTCCTTTACCGCGGGGCTGTACCAGCCGATGTGCGGGCTCAGGAACACGTTCGGCAGCTCGAGGATCTCGCTGTCGGGCGGGACCGGCTCCGGATCGAAGACGTCGAGCCCCGCGGTGATGTCCCCTCTCTTCAGCCGCTCGATCAGGGCCTGGGGATCGACGATCGGCCCCCGCGACACGTTGACGAAGGTGCACCCCGGCCGGATCAGGTCGAGCTCCGCTTTCCCGATCATGCGGCGGGTCCCCGGGGTGAGCGGCGCCAGGCAGACGATGACGTCGCAGTGGCCGAGGACGTGCTCGAGCGACGTCTGCACGAAGCCGACCACCTCGGCCATCTCGGGCGGCAGGTAGGGGTCGTGCACCCAGATCCGCGCCGGCTCGAACGGCTGCAGCAGCCGGATCAGCCGGCGTCCCATGTGGCCGCACCCAATCAGGCCGATCTCCCTGCCGATCAGGGTGCCGGCCCCGGTCTCGAGGGCGGCGGCGTCGACCAGGGTTTCCCCGGCCATCATGCGGCGGTAATGGCAGCTGCCGTTGCGGACCGCGATCAGCATCAGCGCCAGGGCCCAGTCCGCCACCGGGTAGGAAGAGGCGTTGTTGGTGTCGACGGTGCGCACCCCGCGCCGCCACAGGGCCTCGAGGTCGAGGCGGCTGGCGAAGCGGTCCCCCTCGAGCTCGCCGACGATGCGCAGCTTCGGTGCGGCGTCGAGGACGCGGTCGTCGACGGTCGGGGAGCCGTGGCAGACGATCAGGCCGTCCTTGTCCCCGACCCGGGCTATCAGCTCGTCCGCGGCGGCAGGGTCCTCGTTGGTGGTCTCGATGCCTCCCCCCTCGCACTCGAACCAGGACCAGTCGGCGAAGCGTTCGAGCCGCTCGACGTCGGCGGTGGTTAGGCATCCCTCCCGCACCCCCCGGTTGCAGGCGACCAGGAGGTTGGGGCGGCTCACTGTTCCCACCGCTCCGGGGCGATCGCCGGCGCGTCGGACTTCATCCCCACCGGCTTGTGCGGCTGCTCCCAGTCGACCCCCGAGGTGTTGGGGCTCTGCAGGAAGCGCCGGGCAACCGCCGGGGCCGCGGCGACGAGCTCGGGGTCCCACTCCTCCATCGGCTGAATCGGGCCTGCCCATGCCGGGCGGTACCCGAGCTGCACCAGGGTGCGCAAGGAGTCGGACATGTTGGGGTGGGTGCCGTGAAAGATGTTGACCGGGAAAACGACCGCGGTCCCCGCCTTCGCGCAGATGGTCACCTCCCCCGGGTGCGACTTGTAGCGCACGTACGGGTTGGCGTCGGCGTGAAAGGAGAGGTGGGAGCGCGGCAGCACCCGCAGGGGGGCGCGCTCCGGGGTGAGGTCGTCGAGGTAGAAGAGCACCCGCAGCAGCTTCGGCGAGCTGCCCTCGTACCCGAAGATCGAGGAGCCGAACGGCTGCCCGTCGGTGTGCAGCGAGATCGGGGGAGACCCGGACAGGGTGCGCGTGAACAGCCCGCGGGTGAAGACGATCTCCTCGCCGCACAGGGCCTCGAGGAACTCGACCACCGGCGGGTTGGCGATCACCTCGGCCAGCGCCGGGCTGTACCACTGCGGCTCGCGGTGGTAGGTCTGGCAGTCGCTGTAGTCCTTGGTCCCCATCGGCGCGTCCGCCATCTCCTCCTTGATGCGGTCCATGTGGTCGGGGTCGAGGACGCCGGGAAGGACGACGTACCCCTCGACTTCGAGGCGGCGCATCTTCTCCCCCAGGGTCATCGCGCCGTAGTCGGTCTCGTCGATGTTCATGAAGTCGATCCCCTCTTCGGGATCGAAGTTCAGGTCGCGTTTTGCCATGGTCGTTCTCCGCGTGTCGCCTTGGTAGGCCGGCCTGCCGCGGGCGGCGGCCGTTCCGGAAAAGGAAATAGGCAAACCGGACAGCTGGAACAAGGCGCGGACAGTCTGTTTCAGGAAGGCGGGACCACCCGGATGGCCGGGGGCCTCAGCCGATCTCCGGGGCTTCAGGGGCGCCAGCGACACCGGGGCAGCGGTGCCGCCCGGGTCCGCTCCCGGGGGCTTGGCAATCGGCTTGAATCCCCGGCGCGGGGGCCAGCCGGTGATCTTCCAGTACGAATCCGGGGCCCCGGGATTTCCTAGCCGCCCCCGGTTTCCCGGGCTCCGCGCGCTTTCAGAAGGGCCGCCAGCTCCTCGTCGCCGCGTTCGACTGCCGCGGAGAGCGGGGTCGCCCCGTCGGCTGCGGGGGCGTCGATGTCGGCCCCGTGGGCGAGCAGCAGGTCGAGGACCTGTTCCCCTTCAGGACCTGCCGCCACCCCGTGAACCGGGGTGTGCCCCCCGGCCAGGCGGGCATTCGCCAGGGCCGGGTCCGATTTCAGCACCTCGCGCAGCTGCTCCACCCTGCCCCAGGCAGCGAGGTCGAACACGTCCCTGCTGTGATCGAGCAGCAGGTCGCGAAGCTCGAAGTGGCCGGCGTGGTTGGCGAAACCGACCGGGGTGGCGTCGTGGTCCCTTTCCCGGATCTCGCAGCTCGCTCCGCGGGCCAGCAGCAGGCGGACGACCTCGCCGCAGTTCTCCCATGCCGCCCAGTGCAGGGGGACGCGGCCGTTCTCGTTGGGGGCGTCGGGGTCGGCGCCGAGGTCGAGGAGCAGGCGCGTCGCCGCGGCATTGGCCGCCGCTTCCAGGAGCAGCTCCGGGTTCTCGATCATGGCGGGAGCTTCTGCGAACAGCTGCCTCGCCCTGCTTTCGTCGCCGCTCATCGCCGCCGCGGTGAAGCGGTCCTCCAGGGACAGCTCGACGACCTCGACGCCGTGACCGGCCAGCATTTCGGCGATCTCCGGAAAGCCCCCGAGAACGGCGTTCTCGTAGTTCGAGCGGCCGTTGTAGAGGTCGGGGGCGGCCGCGTCGGCGCCGCGCTCCAGCAGCAGGGCCACCCGTTCGGAGAGTCCCCTCCTGACCGCCTGGGACAGCTGGTAGTCGAGGGTCCTCAGGGGCGGCTCGTGTCCGGGATAGACCACCGCGCCGGCGTCCAGCCCGCGCGCCAGGAGCAGCTCCAGCCAGTTATTGTCCGGGGTGAACATCGTGTTGTAGAGCCCCTGGGAGTCGTTCGGGTCGGCCCCGGCGTCGAGCAGGATCCCCGCGAGTTCCCGGGCCCGCGGGTGGGGCGGCTGCTGCAGCAGGCCGTGCTCCCCTTCCCCCAGGACCCCGGTCAGGGCCGACCAGCCCCAGCCGCCCCGCTCCTCCGGCCCGACGCTGGTGTCGCCGGTGGCGCCGGCTGCCAGCAGCAGCTCCGCGGCGGCCACGGCGTCGCGCCGGGGCTTTTCCTCCGGCACCCGGCTGTAGCAGAGGTAGAGGAGCGGCGGCCAGTCGCGGGGCCCGCCGGGGGCCGCGGCGCTTTCGGCATCCCGTGTCAGCTGCCCCAGGGCCTCGACATCGAAGGAAGCCGCGGCGGCCCAGGGGCTCGCCGTGGAGATTCCGGGAGTTTCGGCCAGCATTCGGGCGGCGCGCTCGCGGCGGCTGACGTGGTCGTCGCCGCGGTAGGACAGGCAGGCGAGCTCGGCGAACAGGTCTGCCCGTTCCTCGAGGGTCCCACCGGCCCCTGCCTCCTCCTCGAAGGTCCGCTGCAACTCCCTCCAGCCTGGATACCCGTACTTCCCGGCGACCACCAGCAGGGCGTCCCGGTCGCTGGCGAAATCCTCCGGGTCCGGATGGTGTTCCCGGACCAGGGCCAGCGCCCCGGGCTGGTTTCGGCGGACCTCTTCGAGAAGGGATTTCGCCTCCCTTCGCAGGCTCGACAGACTGGGACGGCTGGGAAGATCAGCGGACATGAAAGACACCTTTTGATAGCGGAGGTGCTGTAAGTGGCGAAAGGTTATCCCGGGTGAACGGGTTGCGGGGCAACAGCCTTCAGGAGGGGTCCCCCTTCAGTGGGGGGCGGGATCTGCCTGCAGTTCGGAGTGGGGACCGCCATCCCCTTGGATGCGTTGCAATCGCACCCACCGCGTGCTCGCACCCACGGCTCTCACGCCTGTTGACCCCCGGGAACCAGGTAATCCCCCCGGGGGTGGAAGGCAGCGTTTCATGCGGCCTCGCCATCCGGAAACGAGTACCCGGATCCCTCCCGGCGACCCCTGGCGGTCCGCCTGCCGGCATAATAGGTTCGGGCCGTGGGGTCGTCAAAGCGAAATCAGGAGGCCGATAAGCCCGCGGAAGCAAGTGGTTCCTCCAGCGGTGGGGCCGAATTTCTCGACCAGGCGGCTGCCGCGGCTGTTTCCAATCTCATTGGGATCGGCTGCCAGTCCGGGGACACGGTCATGGGTCTGTCCGCGGTGCGCCGGGTCCCCAAGCTCGCCTACCTGTTCGCCTCTCCGGACCTTGCGGCCGGAACCTGGAAGGAGCTGGGGCGCCGGCGGCGCTCGGGGACGCGGCTCTTCCGGGTGGCGGACCTCCCCCGCCTGACCGCGGCCGCGGGCCGCGGCGACCTGTCGGTCGTCGGGGTCAAACCGGGAGGTCTGGCCGCCGGCATCGCCGAACGGCTCGAAGCCCTTGCCAGGGCGGAGGGCTGCGTATCGCCGGAGGGAGGCACGGGTTCGAAGCCGCCTTGAGAGGCCGCCCCCGCGAGGGCCCGGGGGTTCCCTTGTATCTCCGACGAGCTCCCGTCGCGCGAACAATCGTCGGAGAAAGCCCGACCATCCTGACCCCCGCTCGTTCCCTCGGTACCAGAATTTTCGGTATCGCTTCGAGATGACCTCCTGCCAGCCGACCCACATATTCTGGCGCTCCCTGCAGACCGCCCGTAAACCGGACCGCCGCCGCATCCATTGAGGAGAATCACATGCTCGAGCCCAAGCGGTTCCACCAGCTCTTTCTCGACGACGGGGCCATCCATTCGAGCGAGCGCATTACCCGGCGCCTGCATCAGCCCAGGAAGTGCGGCCCCCTGATCCCGGGCGGAGTGCAGAGCCGCAACTCCCCGCAGTGGAATCCCGACAAACAGGTATGGGAGTGGTGGTACTTCGGCGGACCCCTCCGCTACGCGACCTCCGCGGACGGGCAACACTGGGACCTGCCAGACCTCGGCCTGTACGAGTGGGAGGGATCGAAGCGGAACAACCTCGCCGCCGACCCGGACGGCGACCGCGGGGAACGGGCCTACCACCTCCTGCGGGACGACGCCGACCCGGACCCCAAGCGGCGCTACAAGGGTCTGCTGGCGACCTGGGGCCGGCAGCCGGCGCTGTCCCCGGACGGCTTCCAGTGGACCCCGACCGGCGCCCCGGCGATCCCCAGCAGCGACGAGTCGCAGTTCACCTGGGATCCCTACAGCCGCCAGTACCTGGCGATGGTCAAGCAGGGGACCGAATGGGGGCGCTCGGTCTTCCTGTCGACGGGCGACGCCGATTTCCGGGAGTTCAGCGAGCCGAAGCTGATCTTCCACTCCGACGAGACCGACCACGAGAACTGCCGCCAGCGGGTGCGCAGGATCATCGAGGACCCCGCCTTCCTGACCCCGGCCGCGGTCGACGGCGAAGACTACATCGCCGAGGTCTACAACATGGCCGTGTTCCCCTACCAGGGGCTCTACGTCGGCTTCCCGGTGCTGTTCAACCCGTTCGGCGCCAACCCCCCGCCGGAGACCAACTTCGACCGCATCAACCAGGTGGAGCTCAGCGTCTCCCGCGATCTCTACAACTGGGAGCGGGTCGCCGACCGCGCCGTCTTCCTCGGAGTCGAGCCCTACGACGGCGAGACCTACGATACCGGGCAGCTGCTGATGGCCGGGCAGCCGGTGGTCCGCGACGACGGCGAGATCTGGTGCTACTACAACGGCCTCAGGTGGGGCACCTCCAGGGAGAACTACGAGCGCCGCGGCAAGCTGGACGAGCTGCACCGCATGGGGGTCGACCCCCGCCACTTCGAGGACACCGGAGCCCTGTCGCTGGCCAGGCTGCGGCCGGACGGCTTCGTGTCGATCGAGGGGAGCGACAACGGCGTCGTCACCACCAGACCGTTCGAGCTGAAGGGGGAAGAGGTCTTCATCAACGCCGATGCCCGCTGGGGGGAGATCTACACCGAGATCCTCGACGCCGAGTCGGGGCGGCCGATCCCCGGTTTCTGGGTGCCTGCCGAGCCTCCGCCCCCGTTCACCGGCGACTCGACCCGCGCCCGGGTCGCCTGGAAGACTTCCCACGACCTCGTGTTCGACAAGCCGGTGCAGCTGAAGTTCTACCTGCACCGGGCCAGCCTGTTCTCCTTCTGGATCGAGTGAGCCGCCGTCCGGTCCTCAACACGGAACACCGGAGGTTTCCGAGTCGGGCCCCCCGGTCCGGGGATTCACCGGACAGCTGCGGGGTCTCTACGGGGTCTGCGCCCCGTTGGTCTCGAGATAGACCGAGAAAAGCGACTGCGAGCAGGTCATGAACAGCCGGTTCTTCATGCGGCCGCCGAAGCAGAGGTTGGAGCAGGGGGCCGGCAGGTGGACCTTGCCGATCAGGGCCCCGTCCGGGGCGAAGCAGTGGACGCCGTCGTACCCCTCACCCCCCCAGCAGGCCCCCGACCACAGGTTGCCGTCGAGGTCGGTGCGGATGCCGTCGGAGGCTCCCGGCTCCATGTCGGCGAAGACGCGGCCGTTGGCGAGGCGCTCTCCCTCGACGTCGAAGACGCGGATGTGGGTCGGGTGCCCGGGGCCGTCGGAGCGCCCGGTGTCGACGACGTAGAGCAGCGACTCGTCCGGGCTGAAGCAGATCCCGTTCGGGCGCCGGAAGTCCCCGGCGGCCACGGCCGCCTCCCCGGTATCCGGGTCGAGGCGGAAGACGTTGGCGGCGTTCTCGAAGTCCGCCCTTCCCCCCTCGTAATCCATCAGGATGCCGTATCCCGGGTCGGTGAACCATATCGACCCGTCCGACTTGACGACGACGTCGTTCGGGGCGTTCAGCCGCCCCCCCTCGAAGCGGTCGATGAGCACGGTGATCGAGCCGTCGGGTTCGGTGCGGGTTACCCGGCGGGTGCGGTGCTCGCAGGTGACCAGGCGGCCCTGGCGGTCCCGGGTGTTGCCGTTGCTGTTGTTCGAGGGCTTGCGGAAGACGGAAACCTCCCCGGTCTCCTCCTCCCACTTGAGGATGCGGTCGTTGGGGATGTCGCTGAACAGCAGGTAGCGGCCGTCGCCGAACCATGCCGGCCCCTCGAGCCAGCGGCCCCCGGTCCACAGCAGCTCGAGGGCGGCGTTGGCGAGCTTGCAGCGGGCGAAGCGGTCGTCGAGCACTTCGATGCGGCTGTCTGGATATCTCACGATCTCCATGTCTATTTTCCCTGGGCTGCACCACCCCAACGGAGGAAATGCGAATGAAGGTTCTGGTTCTGTCGGGCGAGAATCACGGCTTCGAGAAGAGCGCCGAGGTGATCTGCGGATTCCTAAATACGGCCGGCGACCTCCAAGCGCAACTGGACGGCGACAAGGACATACTCGCCTCGTCGTCGCTGGGCGAGTTCGACGTCTGCGTCTTCGGCACCGGGTTCACGCGCTCCTTCCAAGGGCCGGAGGGCGACATCAGGCGGGAGCCCGACCTCACCCGGGAGCAGGAGGACGGGCTGTTCGAATTCGTCGCCGGAGGCGGGGGCCTGGCCGGAGTCCACGGCACCGCCTGGTGGGTCGGGGCGCGCGCCGTCGACCTTCTCGGGGGGCACGCCAACTGGCACCCTCCAGGGCTGACCTTCACCGTGAACATCGAGGACAGCGACCACCCGGTGACCCGCGGCATCTCCGACTTCGAGGTCGAGGACGAGATCTACATGTCGGCCTGGGATCCGTCGATCCGCATCCTCGCCACCGCCGAGTGGAGCGACAAGCCGCACCCGGTGGCATGGGTCAAGCCGTACGGGGAGGGGCGGGTCTTCTACACCGCCCTCGGGCACACCGCCCGCACCTTCCGGCGCCCGGCCATGCAGGCGCTGATGACCCAGGGGGTGCGCTGGGCCGGATCGAACTGAGCGTGATTCGGGCGAAAGGAGCTGAACCATGGCCCTCGCCATGACCGGGCAGCAGCAGCGCGACTTCGAGGAGAAGGGGTACGTCATCCTCGACGATTTCCTCGAGCCGCTCGAGGTCGGACGCCTGCTCGAAGCGGTCGAAGAGGTGGCCGCCCGCCTCCGGGAATCGACCGGCCTCGGTCCGGAAGAGCCTTTCGCGGTCCGCAACGCCCTCTCCCAACACGACGCCTTCCTCGATCTGATCGACCACCCCAAGGCCCTGCCCCTCGTCGTCGACGCCATCGGCTGGAACATCCAGATCCGCACCTCCCACCTCGATTACCGCCCGCCGTATCCCGACCGGATGCGTGCCGGCGGGGTCGGCCGCGGCGACGGGGAGGACCACGAGGCCGGGTACCGCAACGTCAACTGGCACCCGGATCTCGCCGGCAGCTATTTGTTCGAGGCCCCCTCCCTTGACGGGCGGCTGCCGTTCATGGAGGTCAAGATCTTCTACGCCCTCTCCGACCTGACCGAGTCGAACTCCGGCAACCTCTGGATGGTGCCCGGCAGCCACCTGCGGCGGCCGCAGGAGCTGCGGGACGGGTCCGAGCTCGACCTCGACGGCGCGGTCGAGCTGAGGGTTCCGCCCGGCACCGCGGTGCTGTGGCGCACCGCGACCTGGCACTGCGTCGGCCCCAACCTGTCGGCGAGGACGCGCAAGATCATGCACGTCGGCTACCACTACCGCTGGCTGCGGCCCACCGACTACATCGAGCAGGACCCCGGGCTGATCGCGCGCAGCTCTCCCATCCGCCGGCAGCTGCTGGGAGCGATGGCCACCGGGTCTCCTCCCCTCGGGGAAACCCCGGAGTTCCACCCCGCCTCCCAGTACTGGATCACCAGGAACTGGGACGACGTTCCGCTCAAGGCGTGGGCCGAGGAGCAGGCCGGTGCGGCGGCCACCACCAACCCGCTGTAGTCGGGACAGCGGCACCCTTTCCCTTTACCGCGGCCCCGGCTCGGACACGACCCAGGCCGGATTGACAGCCCTCCGGGAATGGCTTTCGGACGGAGTTGAGCCAGGGTTCTACCGGTTTCCGGAGTCCCCCCCCAAGACGTTCCCGTTGATCGGGGGGAAGCAGCCTTTCGAGTAGTTGCTGCGCGGTTAGTGTTGCCTCAGTCGCCGACCCCCGCGAACAGGCAGTCGACCGGCATCGGGGGGAAGCTTCCCCTCAGGCCCCCGAGAGCGAAATGCTCCACCGCCATCATCTGCGGCCTCTTCCCGATCTGGGCGCGCGCGCTCTCTTCGGGGCCGAACTGCGAGGCATGGGCGCAGACCGCCGCCAGCTTCTTCTCCTCCTGGCCGCGGATGTCGATCGCGGCCGCGACCGAGTCGGCGGACACCCCGTACAGGTCGGCGTCGACGTCGGCCATGGCGGCCCCGGAATGCTTCTCCTGCGTCTCGCGCAGCGACTCCAGGGGATATACCGGGTAGTACAGCCGCCTGGGCGGCGGCCGGGCGGCGCTGCCTGCCGACCAGAACGCCGCCTCAGCCGCCCGGTGGATGGCGACGTGGTCGGCGTGGGGGTAGAGCCCGTGGGGGTCGAAGGTGATCATCACCTCGGGCCGCAGCTCGGCGATGATGGGCAGGAGCTGCCGTTCCAGGGACACCGAATCCTGGTTCACCAGCGCCCGCGGGTTGCCGCGCCCGACCTCGACGGGAAACCCGGAATCGCGGTGGCCGAGCCAGATCGGCGGGGCGACCCCCATGATCGCGCAGGCGCTTTCCAGCTCTTTGGCCCGCAGCTTTCCCCGCTCCTCCCCCTTGGGGTAGCCGCCCGGGTCGATCTCCGGGTGGATGATCTCCCCCTCCTCCCCGCGGGTTGCGCAGACAAGGTGGACGTCGCGCCCCTCGGAGGCTGCCTTCGCCAGGGTCCCCCCGCAGATGAAGGACTCGTCGTCCGGGTGGGCGAACACGGCCAGCAAGCTCATCTCCACATCTTCCTTTCCCTCTTCTGCTGTCCACCTCGATGCGGCCGGAAAGGCGGTCAGGTGAAGCGAGCCTCTTTTTGTTGCTTCGAGTCTCTTTTCGTTACTTTCTGATTACTTTCCCCGCTCAGATTCCGGCTGTCCAGCCGGGCACCGAATATACAGCACCGACAACCCGCACCCTTTCACACACGGGAGGAATTCCCATGAAGCGGCTTCTCCGCATCCCGCTGTCTCTCTGCCTCGGGGCCGGCCTCGCCTACGCCGACGACCATGAGGGAGAGATCACCGAGATGGAAGAGGTCATCGTCACCGGCTCCAAGCTGCCGCAGACGCCGGGCAACGTGACCCAGAAGATCTCCATCATCACCTCCGACGAGATCGGGTCCCTGGTCCAGGGCAACGGCAACCTCGCCGAGATTCTCTCGTACAGCCCGGGCAACTTCGCCAACGTGCTGTCCCGCAACGACGCCAACTGGGGCTCCTCAGGCGGCCTCGCGCACACTTACAAGGGGTACATGCTCGACGGTCTGCCGATCGACGCTTTCGTCGATCTCCAGAGCCTCGACCCCTGGGCCTTTGAGCGCGTGGAGGACCAGCGCGGCTCCGCCTCCGTCCTCTATCCGACCTACCTGGCCATGGACTTCGCCGGCAACCAGTCCCCGCTGGCGGGCACGGCCAACTTCATCCTGCGGGAACGGGTGAGGACCACCCGCACCAGCGCCTCGGTGTACGGCGGTTCCTACAAGACGATCGGGGGCCGTTTCTTCCACCAGCGCGCCGCCGGCAACCTGCACCTCTTCTTCGGCGGCCACCACGAGGACTCCGACTACACCGACTACGGCACCGAAGGCTCCTGGCTGCAGATGGACGACAACCCGGAGTACGAGAAGACCAAGCTGTACATGCGCGGCACCTACTACCTCAACGACAGCGGACAGCGCGCTTCTCTCTACGCCCACCGCACCTGGCACACCGGCGACGCCGGCCGTATCAACCGGGACTTCGGCCACACCTACACCACCCTCAACGCAGGCTACGTGCACCCGGTCTCCGACAAGATCACCGCCAACGCCAAGGTCGGGTACCGCGACTACGTGCGGCGCTGGGAGGAGGACGGCATCTGGGAGGATCCCAAGAGCCGCGAGCTGCGCTCCGAGGACGGGGTAGACCAGTCGGTGATTCCGGCGGATGTCTCCCTCACCGTCCTGACCAGGGAGGCGGACGTGCTCACCGTGGGCGCCGACTACCAGCTCTCCTCGTACGCCACGCAGCGTGAGACCGGCGAGGTGAGCCCCGGAAACGACGCCACCGCAACCGCTTTCGGGCTCTACGCCCAGGAGGAGTTCCGCCTGGACAACCTCACCCTGCGGGCAGGGGCGCGCTTCACCAGCATCGCCCACGACATCGAGCTGTTGCAGGGAATGACGCCGAACGAGACCAGCAACTCCTGGGGCAAGCTTCTCTACAGCGCCGGGGCGCGCTACAACCAGAGCGACAACCTCGGCCTGTACGCCAACATGGGGACCAGCTTCAAGGCCCCCTCCCTCAAGTCGGTTGGAGGCACCGTTCCTCCGGACGGCAAGGGCGGCCACCTGCCCAACCCCGATATCAAGCCGGAGTCGGGAACCAGCATCGACCTGGGCGTGAACTACAGCCCGATGGAGGACCTGCAGGTCGGCGTGCGCGGGTTCAACATCGCCCTCACCGACCAGATCGTGCAGCGGGTGGTGCCTGTTGCGGAGGATGATCCGGCGCAGTCGCAGGACATCAACGCCGGCCAGACCACCACCAACGGCGCCGAGCTGGAGGTCGCCCACCGCCTCAGCGACATGGTGGAGTGGTTCGCCAACTACACCTACACCAACGCCGAGGTCACCGAGAACACGGAGGAACCAGAGAAGGAAGGCGCCAAGATCAACTTCGTCCCCGACAGCGCCATCGGCCTCGGGGTCCACCTGACCCTCGCCCAGGGCCTGCGGGCGACGATCACGGCGCAGTCCTACAGCGGCATCTACCAGGACATCAGTCCGACAGCCGAACCCCTCGACGGGTACGTCCTGGTGAACGCCCGTGTCCAGTACGACGTCAGCACCCGGGACGGGTATGATATGACCCTCTTCCTGGAGCCCTACAACCTCACGAACCAGACCTTCGAGATGCCCTGGGGATTCCAGGATCCCGGCTTCTCGACCAACGCCGGTCTGATGGTCAGCTTCTAGCCTTTCTGCCTGTGACCGCTGCAGCCTGCGGCCCCGCGGCGCCTTCCCGACCGGGAGCGGCCGCCGCGGGGCCTCTGCTTTTCCGCCCCCTGCTGCTTCTTCTTCCCCTCTCCCTCCTCCTCGCCGGCCACGTTGCCGCCGCGGAAGGGGCGGCTGCCCCGGAAGGGGTAGCAGCCGCCGAAGGGGTGGCCGCCACCGACTTCCGCGGCAAGCGCATCGAGCTCGACAAGCCGGCCGAGCGCATCGTCTGCCTGCTGGAAAGCGCCCTCACCGGCCTCTACATGCTCGGGGCCGAGGACCGCCTCGTCGGCATCTCCACCAACGTCTACCAGGGCAGCGTCTTCCCCTACTACGCGGCCATGGACGAGCGCATCCGCGACCGCACCCTGGCGACGCCGGGCAACTGGGACTTCGTCAACATCGAGAGCATGGTGGCCCTGCAACCCGACCTCGTCATCGTCTGGTCGGGGCAGGAGGAGTCGATCGAGGCCCTCGAGGAGAAGGGGATCCCGGTCTTCGGCGTCTTCATCGAGCGCTTCGAGGACATCCACCGGGAGATCGCCGCCCTCGGGGAGCTGACCGGCACCAGCGAGCGCGCCGCCGAGCTCCTCGCCATCGCCGAAGAGGAGCTGGAGACGGTGCGGCGCAAGATCGCCCCTGTGGAAGGGGAGGCGCCCGACCCGCCGCGGGTCTACTTCATGTGGGCCCAGGGGCCGCTGCAGACGGCCGGCCGCAACAGCACCGTGCAGGAGCTGATCGACCTGGCAGGGGGCACCAACGTCGCCGCCGGCAGCGAGCTGGAAGGCCTGCTGGTGAACCTCGAGAACGTCCTCGTCTGGAACCCGGAGCTGATCGTCATGTGGTGCAACGACCGCCTCGGACCGGGGGACGTGGGCGAGATGGCCGGCTGGCGCAGCCTCTCCGCGGTGCGCGAGGGGCGGGTGCACGAACTGCCGGATCCGTTCTCCTGCGACTTCTGGACCCTCAAGTACATCTTCACCGTCGAGCTCGTTGCCCGCTGGTGCCACCCGGACAAATTCCCGGAAGACGACGCCGAGGTCCTGCGGGCCGGCCTGCTCAACAAGCTGTACGGGGGGCGCCTGGGGGAGCTGCCGCCCCTGCCCACCGGGCCGGATCGGGGCTGAGGCGCGCCCGACCCTGCTTTCCACCATAGTTGATTTTTTCTGCCTTTCTTCCATCTCCTTCCAGACATGCTTCTCTGGTTGTTCCGGTGACACGGCGAAGGAGGACTATGAGCCTGAACATCAAGAACAAGGAGGTCGAGCGGCTTGTCGGGGAGGTCGCACAGCTTACCGGCGAGAGCAAGACCGAGGCAGTGCGCCGATCCCTGGAGGAGCGGCGGGCGCGGCTGGCCTGCGAGGGCGCCGGCAGTGATCGTGGAGAACGGTTGCGCCGATTTCTGGAGACGGAAGTCTGGCCCCATGTGCCGCAGGAGCTGGGCAGAAAGCTGAGCCGGAAGGTGGGCACTGCCCCGGAGGCTACCGGGTCAGTCTGTGCCGAGCCCGCAACTCCGCGAGATGCGAACCCGGGGACCGCGAAGGCACACTGTGCGATTGGGGCGCGGCGGCCGAAGACCGGGACGCCGGTCAGGGTGGAGGGGGTTGCGGGACCGGGAACCGGACATTGAACCCGCCCGGCCCCACAACCTGCAGCTTCTGCTGAAGAAAGCTCCTCAGGGAGCGTACGGATCCTCGGAGTCGAGGATCTTCTGCAGCGTCTCCTTGTCGCCGAACCTCTGAATCTCGTCCTCGTAGCTCTGCGTCTCGGTGCGGATCTGCAGGACGTGCCAGACGATCCACAGGGCCAACCCGACAACGAACAGCAGGCCCTCCAGACCGACGAAGGGGTACAGGGGGCCGATCTCGGAAATGTTGCCCCCCCAGCTTTCGACGTTTCCCGTAGTCATGACTTTCTCCCGTATTCCGGTATGCTGTTTATGCTCCGATTTCCTCGCCCCTCGGGGACATCGGACGGATCAGATCCTGCCGAGCTCCTCGCGCTCGGCGTCGATGATGCCCTGCTCCTCCTGCGCGCGGTCGTGGGCGGTGCCGAAGTCGAGGCCCGCCAGCTCGATCTGGCGCGGAATGCGGAGCCCGCCCAAGGCGTTTAAGATTTTTGCGGCGATCCAGCCCGGGATGAAGCCCAGCACGAAGAACATGATCACGGCGCCGGCGATCTGTCCCAGGGGATTGATGCTGGCGAAGCTGTCGTCCGGCGAGGAGGGATAGCCCCAGAGCACGAAGCCGCAGATGACGACCCCGAAGAACCCGGCGTAGCCGTGCACCGCCACCGCGCCGACCGCGTCGTCGACCTTGAACCGGCGTTCGACCCAGTAGTGCATCTTGTACATGAACAGGACGCCGAGGGCGGCGATGATCATCGCCTGGATCGGGTGGTACAGGTCGTTGCCGGCCGACGCCGCGATGATGCCGGCCAGACCGGAGGAATAGGTCCAGTAGGCGTCCCCCCTGGAGATGACGTAACCGGCGAGCAGTCCGCCGGACAGCGCCATGAGGAAGTTCACGGTGATCGCCGACAGGGTCGTGGGAGCGAGGTAGATGTTGGTGGCCGAGTAGAAGCTGCCGTCGCCGCTCTGCACGTCCCACATCGGCACGTTGCAGGCGACGTAGAAGCCCCAGAAGCCGGTGTAGATAAGGAACAGTCCGATGGTCACCAGCCAGGGATTGCGGGGGTTCAGGCTTCTCGGGGTGCCGTCGGGGGCGAACTTGCCGATGCGGGGACCGAGCACCACCAGGACGCCGAGGGCGAAGCCGCCGGCAATGGCGTGGATCACTCCGGAGGCATAGGCGTCGTGGTAGCCGAGCAGCTTCACCATCCAGCCTTCGGCGTGCCATCCCCAGGCCGCGTCGATGACCCAGAACACCGAACCGATCAGGATCGCCAGGATCCAGAAGGCCGAGGAGCGAATGCGCTCGATCACCGACCCGGAGACGATGGAGGCCGCGGTCCAGGAGAACAGGAGAAAGGCCGCCCAGAAAACCCCGTTGAGCCGCGCCCAGCCGTCGGGGTCGCCGGCGCCCCCCATGTGCGGGCCCATCAGCTCGCTCCAGGCGACCGCGTGAGGGGCCTCGACGAGGCCGCCGGTGAAGCCGGGGCCGTTGGGGAAGGCGAAATAGATCCACCAGCCGAAGAAGAAGAACGTGATGGTGACAAGCGGTATCAGCATCGTGTTCTTCATCAGCGTGTGTACGTGGTTCTTGTGCCGGGAGACCCCGACCTCGTACATGCAGAACCCCACGTGGATGAAGAACATGAGCACCACCGTCAGCCAGTAGTAGAACTCGGTGAAAATGACACTGAGGGAACTCAACTCCGTGTTCATCTTTCTCCTCCCTTATTGGCTTGGGATGCCGCCCCGTTTGAGGTGCTAAAAACGGCCGCGCCGGATGCCGGATCAAGGAAAAATTTTCCTGTTTGCCCATGGGAGGTGACCGGGACAGCAGGGCCTCACCCCGGGCGAATACCCGCCCTGTTCAACAAGCGCACTGTATTTGGTAGACTTTTCAAGGCCTTCCGCCTCCGGGCGACTTCGCATTGGAGGCCCCTTTCCCCGGGCCGGAACCTGCGGACACACCGGGGGAGGAGGTCGTTCCCGACACACCGAGGTCTGATTCATGCGGGTCCTGTTCGTAACCCAGTACGGCCCATCGATGGCGAGCAGCCGGACGCGGGTCTTCCAGTACCTCCCTTACCTGCACCGTCACGGCTTCGAGACCCGGGTGATCACCGTCGTCCCGGACGGCGGGACCGAGGGTTCCGGACTACTGGCGACCCGGAGACCCTGGCGCAAGATCTTCTATTACATCCACACCTGGTGGCGAACCCTGCTGTGCGGGTGGCGAGCCTGGCGGTCGAGCCTGGGCTTCGACCTGCTGTTCGTCCAGAAGGTCATCTTTCCCTGGCCTGTGAGAGTCCTGCTGCGGTTGCGGCGGCCGCCGGTGCTGTTCGACTTCGACGACGCCATCTTCACCAGCGAGATCCGCGGCCTCCACTGGACCGCGGCCTGGAAGGAGCGCCGCAACCGCCGCGGCCTGCCGGCGATGCTGAAGCTGGCGGAGGGGGCTGTCGTCGAGAACGACTACACCGGCAACTACGCCGCCCGCTACTGCAGGGTCACCAGGATCACGGGGCCGGTGGATACCGAGGCCATCCGCCCGCCTGCCGGCGGCAGGCGCGCCGGAGAGACCGTGGTCGTCGGGTGGATCGGAAGCGCCTCGTCGGCCCAGTACCTCGACCTTCTGCAGGTTCCCCTGGCGCGGTTGGGGAAGCGCTGCCCCGGGATCAGGCTGCGCCTCGTCGGGGCGGCCTCCTGGTCCTGGGCCGGGGTGCCGGTGGAGAGGAAGGAGTGGAGGCTGGAGGAGGAGAGCGGCGACCTGTCCGGGTTCGACATCGGGATCATGCCGCTTACCGAAGATCCCTGGACCCTCGGGAAGGGGGGGTACAAGCTGCTCCAGTACATGGCGAGCGCCTTGCCTGTAGTCGCAAGCCCGGTCGGGATCAACGCCGAAATCGTGGTGGACGGAGTCACGGGGTACCTCGCCGGCACCGATGAGCAGTGGGAGGAGAAGCTGTTGGCGCTGGCCGCCGACCCCGAGCTGCGGGCGCGGATGGGCCGTGAGGGAAGGGAACGGGTCGAGGCCGGGTACTCCCTGGCAAGCCAGCAGGGGAAGTTCCTCAAGCTGCTCCGCGGGGGGAGTGGCTGACCCCCCGAATTGTCGCCTCGGGTCGGACCCCGGCCCGGTGGGGCTGAACGGCGCGGTCGAGGGCAAGTCCCCTCTCCGCCTTGCAAGCTGGCATGCAGCCCTCCTTCGGCAGCCCTTGCCGGGGCAACGGCAAGAAAAAGCCCCCGGCGGCAATACCGGCCCCCGGGGGCTTTCCGGTGTTTCCGTTACTTCCCGGAACCGGCCTTCTGTACCAGAAAACCGGTTCTCCCAGGCTGGCCTTGCGTCAGCCGTCGGTCTCGTCGTCCTCCATTCCGTCGTCGTCGCCAGCCATCCCGTCTTCATCGTCCATCATGCCCTTCAAGGGGGTGATGGTCACCGCGATGACGCTGGCGGTCTCCGGGTATTCGAACTCGTCGTCTACCAGACGAACCGCGCCGCCCTCGTCCTCACCTGTGTTCGGTCCGGACTGATTCATCGGCTGATCGGGACCGGTCCCGGGCTCTTGGTTGACCTCGGTGCCGGCGTCCCAGAGCATGATCCGGCCGGTTATTTCCCCCTTGATGGGGTAGCCGTCCTCGAACAGGGCGATACCGGTCGCATCGGGAGCGAAGAACAGGTCGTTTGACTGGACCAGCATGGTGGCAAACGACAGGTAGCTGCCCTCTCCGGCCTCGAACTCGAAGACGTAGCTGTTACCCGGACCCATTCCACCACCTGGGCCCAGGGGCCCGGGCATGTCGCTGCCCTCGGGCGTATTGAACACCGTGGCGCCAATTGCTTGAGAGGGGCCCGGGATTGCCGTCTTCAGCCAGGGGTTCGAGGCCCTCGCCGCGCTCCACTTCACCCTCGGTGAACAGGGGCTGACCGTCCCTGTGGACGACGAATACGCCCGGGGCCAGGTGATAAGGCGCTTCCCCGGTGGTGACATTTTCGATCGCGACCTTGAACGCCTGCGGGCCCATCGCCTCGTCCAACATTTCGGGCGGCTTCGGCCGCGACTCGGAAAGACCCGCTACAGGAACGCTTGTAGTCCTGGCGCTGCTTACGCGCTTGGCGGACCCTTCCGGGTCCACGGACGAGTGATTGGAAGAAACAGGGTCGCGGTCGGTGCACGCGCCAAGCGTGAGGACGCAAACGAGCAGGGAAAACAGAAGGAACTTCATGAGAAACCTCCATTCGGCGAAAAGAGCAGAAAACGGAATCTGTTTCTTTCGGGGCCTGAAGGGTTTTCATGATGCGCATCTGCTTCCTGGCAAACGCCGGGACCGAGTCTGAAGTTCCCCCTCTATAGAAGAAGCCCCCGGGGGCAAAGGCCACCGGGGGCTTCTTCTGTCTGTTCCTGGTTCTATGCGGAACCGACCTCCTGTACCAAGGGGCCGATCCTCAAACGCTTACCTCAGCTACCCGAGGAGTCGTCGGTGCCTCCATCATCGGTTCCACCGTCATCGGTTCCACCGTCATCGGTTCCACCGTCATCCATACCCTCGTCGTCCATCCCTTCGTCGTCCATACCCTCGTCGTCCATCCCTTCGTCATCCATCCCTTCGTCGTCCATACCCTCGTCGTCCATCCCTTCGTCATCCATCCCTTCGTCGTCCATCCCTTCGTCGTCCATGCCCTCGTCATCCATCCCTTCGTCATCCATGCCCTCGTCATCCATCCCTTCGTCATCCATCCCTTCGTCATCCATCCCTTCGTCATCCATCCCTTCGTCGTCCATCCCTTCGTCGTCCATCCCTTCGTCGTCCATCCCTTCGTCGTCCATCCCTTCGTCGTCCATCCCTTCGTCGTCCATCCCTTCGTCGTCCATGCCCATGCCGTCATCCATGTCCTTGGATTCGGCCACACCCGCTACGGGAGCGCTCGTGGTCCTTGCGCTGCTGATGCGCTTGGCGGCCGCCTCCGTGTCCGTCCCCGGCTGTTTGGAAGAAACAGGGTCGCGGTCGGTGCAGGCGATCAGGGTGAAAACGCAGGCGATCAGGGAAAGCAAAACGAACTTCATTGTGGCCTCCATCCGGTGGAATTGGAAAAAGTGAATCTGGCTGCAATGCCTGGGTAAAGCAAAACGAACTTCATAGTGGCCTCCATCTGGTGGAATTGGGCAGAAAAGGGGCTGCAATGCCTCTCGAATTGCGTCCAATATCATTACATATTGTGGAAAAAGCAACAACATATGAAGCTGAAAAGTGAAGCTGAAAAGGGGGACCAAAAAGGGGACACGAGGACCTCCCCGAGACCCCTGTTCAGCGGCATTTATCTCAGGGGGCGGGTTAGCCGGCCGGGGTTGGCCGCTCTATCTTTTTCCGCGCCCGGTCAACCCCGAATTCGCCCGTTTCCGATGCATTTCCCGGTTCACAGCCGATGAACGCCACCCTGCGGCGCCGCGTCATCTACCTTTTTCCCCTGCCCGTGCTCTTCGGCTCGCTGCTGCTGGGACCGTCCGCGAGCGCCGAGGCCGGGAAGATCCTGTCCTGGCTCTACGGCCTCGTCTTCCGCGAGCCGTCCCCCGGCCCGGAAGAGGCCCTGGTCGGCACCATTGTCTGGGAGGTGCGGATGCCCCGGATCATCCTCACCTTCCTGGTGGGAGGCTCTCTGGCGGCGGCCGGCAACGCCCTGCAGGCGCTGTTTCGCAACCCCCTCGTCGCCCCCTACATCCTCGGTCTCTCCTCCGGGGCCGCCTTCGGCGCCGCCCTCGCCCTGAGCCTGCCGTTGCTGCCGGTGCAGCCGACCGCCTTCGGCTTCGCCCTTTTCGCCGTCGGCCTCGCCTACTTCCTGGCCCGCACCCGCAAGACCGTGTCGGTGGTCTCCCTGATCCTCTCGGGAGTGATCGTCACCGGTATCTTCACCGCCCTGCTGACCATCGTCCAGTTCCTCACCGACCCCTACAAGCTGCAGACCATCGTCCACTGGACCATGGGCAACCTGCACAACTCGAGCTGGGCAAAGCTGCGCTCCGCGGCCCCCGGGATCGGGATCGGCGTCATCTGGCTGTTCCTGTTCCGCTGGCGCATGAACGTGCTCGCCCAGGGGGACGAGGAGACCCGGGCGGTCGGGCTGAACCCGGAGCGGGAACGGGTGCTGATCCTGGTGCCGGCGACCCTTGCGGCCTCCGCGGCGATCGCCGTGGCCGGGGTCATCGGCATGATCGGACTGGCGGTTCCGCACATGGTGCGCATGCTGCTGGGGCCGGACAACCGCCACACCCTGCCGGCGTCCTTCGCCTTCGGCGGCGCCTTCCTGCTGCTCGTCGACACCTGCTCGCGAACGCTGGCCTCCTTCGAGATCCCGGTCGGGGTCTTCACCACCCTGCTCGGGGGGCCGTTCTTCATTTTCCTTTTAAAGAGGGCGCGGATCGGATGGGAGGACTGACCCCGGCGATAACGGTCGAGAAGCTCTCCTTCGCCTACGAGGAGAGGCCGATCCTCGACGAGGTCTCCCTCGAGATTCCCTCGGGGCAGTTCACGGTGCTGCTCGGCAAGAACGGCAGCGGCAAGTCGACGCTCATGCGCATCCTGGGGGGCATGCTCGAGTTCGACCGCGGCGAGGTCCGTATCATGGGGGAGGAGCTGCGCTCCTTCTCGACCCGGGGGCGGGCAAAGGTCCTCGGGTACCTGCCGCAGCATCACCGCCCGGTCTTCCCCTTCGCCGTCGAGGACGTTGTGCTGACCGGCCGCGCCAGCTACGTGAGCTATGCGCCCAGGCAGGAGGACCTCGATATCGCCGTCGAGGCCCTGCGGCGGATAGGCATCCTCCACCTGAGAGAACGCCCCTACACCGAGCTGTCGGGCGGCGAGCAGCAGATGGTCCGCATCGCCCGCGTCCTCGCCCAGCAGCCGCGACTCATTCTCCTGGACGAGCCGACCTCCCACCTCGACTTCCTCAACTCGGCCCACCTCCTGCGCCTGATCCGCGAGCTCGTCGACGCCGACCTCACCGTCCTCGCCGTCCTCCACGACCCCAACAGCGCCTTCCTCTACGGGGACCACTTCATCTTCCTGAAGGAGGGAAAAGTCGAGCGGCTGCCGGCCGCAGAGCGGCCGTGGGACCGCGATTTCCTCGAGCGCATCTACGACACCGGGATGGACACGATCCCCTACGGCGACCGCGCCATGGTGGTGCCGAAGGGGTGAGCGGAACAGGCGCCCCCCCGGAATTCCCCTGGACCCTCCCGAGGCCGGGGCAGGTCCGCGGCCCTGACCGCCCGTAACCTTCACCGGCAACAGCTTACCCGGCGAATCCCTGCGGCCAGCGCCGGGCGGGGTCAGACCCCGCGGCTCTGCCCCCCAGCGGATTCGAGCGCGCCCGCCGCCCGGAACAGGGTGGCCTCGTCGAAATGCCGGGCCGCCACCTGGACCCCGATCGGCAGCCCTTCCCCGCTCTTGGCGAACGGCACGGACACGGCCGGACAACCGACCAGACCGAAGGCCGCGGTGATGTTCGCGGCGTGGCCCGGCCCGGCCTCATCGCCGTCTATGGGCAGCGTCTCCGCTTCGTGCCCGTGCGCGGTGACAGGGGACGTCGGACAGAGCAGCAGTTCGTGGCCGGCGAAGAAACCGGCCATGTCCCGGGCCAGCAGGTCGCGTTTGTCCATCGATCCGAGGAACTCCTCCAGGGAGGGCCGCGGCAGGTCGAGCAGCCCCCGGATCGGCTCGCTCAGCTCTTCCTCCCGGCCCTCGATGAAAGGCTCGAGACAAGGCCCGAGCTCGGCCCTGACCATGGTCATGCAGACGTCGATCGGCATCCTGTCCGACCAGTCGAAATCGACCTCCTCGACCAGGCACCCCGCCCCTTCCAGGGCCGCAGCCGCCCGGGACACGGCGCCGCGAATCTCCTTCTCCACCGGCGCGAACGGCCCTTCGGCGAACACCCCGACCCTCAGGCCGGCGATCCCGCCTTCCGCTTCCTGCTCCAACCGGAACGGTTCCGACGTGGCGTAGGGGTCCTCCCCGTCGGGGCCCGACAGCACCGACAGCGCCAGGGCGGCGTCGCGAACGCTGCGGCAGAGCGGCCCCACGTGCATGTGGCGGCAGGTCAGCTCCGGCCACGAACCGGTCAGGGGGATGCGGCCGTGGGTCGGCTTGAAGCCGACGTTGCCGCAGTAGTGGGAGGGCAGCCGGTTGGAGCCTCCGAGATCGGTGCCGATCCCGAGGGGGGAGAGACCGGAGGAGACCGCCGCGGCCTCGCCCCCGCTCGAACCCCCGCAGGTGCGCTCCGGGTCCATGGGGTGGAGGGTGCGGTCGAACAGGCGGTTGGCGGTCTCCGCCCGCAGCGCGAACTCCGGCAGGTTGGTCTTGCCGAGAAGGATGCCCCCGGCTGCCTTGAGCCTGCCGACCGCCTCGGCATCGGTATCCGGCACGAGGTCGGAGAAGATCAGCGAACCCCGGGTCGTTCTCACCCCCGCGGTGTCGAAGCAGTCCTTGGCGGTGAACGGCACCCCGTGCAGGGGCCCGCGGAACTCGCCCCGGACCGCCGCCGTCTCCGCCTTCCGCGCCTGCTCGAGGGCGCCGCCGGCCAGGGTAACGAGGGCGTGGACCCCGGGGTCTGCCGCTTCTATCCGGTCGAGGAAGGCGGCCGTGACCTCCACCGGCGAAAGCTCCCTTGCGCGTATTCGCGCGGCGAGCCCGGTGGCGTCGTCAAAACAGATCTCTTCGCTCATGGTATCCGGCTCCGCGTTATCGACCGCCCGGCTTCCGTTCATGTGCCCGGGCACTCATATGCAATCCCCCTCGCAAAGCATGGCGATCTTCACGGGCTCAGGTCCCCCCGGAATCAACTGACCGGAAACCCGGATACTTGCGCCATCTCCGGGGTCGGGCCGCGATCACCGGGAACCCTGTCAGCCGTACCGTTGGGGGTTCTCGCGCAGCTCGCGCAGGAAGTCGTCGACCATCTCCTCCAAGCCGTAGGCCGGCTTCCACCCCCACTCCTCGCGCGCGCAGCGGTCGTCGATCCGCAGGCCCGCGTGCTCGGCCAGGGCCTGCCGCTCAGGGTCCACGGCGAACTCGATCCGCGCCCCGGGAACCCGGTCGCCAACCGCGGCGGCCACCTCTCCCGCGGTCGGCATCGGCCCGGCGAGCAGGTAGTTGATCATCCGCAGGTCTTCCGCCGGCGCCCCGGCAAGCTCGACGGTGGCGCGCGCGATGTCCTTGAAGTAGAGCACCGTGGCGCGGGTGTCGGGCCGCACCCAGATCGCGAAGGGGTTCCCCCTGCCCGACTCCTCGATCGCCCATGAGATGTACTGGGTCACCCCGAGCGACCGGACCCCGGGACCGACCACGGGGGGATAGCGGAGGCCGCGGTAGTCGAGGCCGTACTTGCGCCGGTAGAAGAGTCCGAGGTGCTCGCCGAACAGCTTGCAGGCCCCGTACACCAGCAGCGGCCGCTGCAGGGTGAGGTCGTCCATGGCATCGGTCGTGATGCCGCTTCCGTAGGTGCCGATGCTGCTGGAGAAGATCACCTTGCCGACCCCGAACAGGCGGGCGGCCTCGAGCACGTGATAGGTGCCCAGGGCGTTGACCCGTATCGACGAGTGGGGGTCGGCCTCGCAGCCGAGGGACAGCATCCCCGCGAGGTGGTAGATGACCTCCGGAGAGCTGTCGCGGACGGCTTCGAGAACGTGGCTGAAGTTGCCGACGTCGCCGCGCACCATCCTCACCTTGCCGGCGATTTCATCGAGGCGGCGGGTCGAGTCGTCGATGTCGAAAACAGTGAGGTCCGTCTCCCCCCGGGAGACGAGAAGGCGCGCGACTTCCGCGGCGATGAATCCGGTGCCTCCGGTGATCAGGGTCGCCATGCGCAGGGGCCTACAGCATGTTGACGGAGAACCCGCCGTCGACCGGGATCGCCGTGCCGGTGACGTAGTCGGACGCCGGGCTCGACAGAAACACCGCGAGGCCCTCAAAGTCGTCGGGACTCCCCCAGCGCCCGGCGGGGCAGCGGGCAAGCATCTTTTCGTTCAGGCCCTCGACCTGCGCGCGCGCCGCCCGGGTCAGGGGGGTGTCGATGAAACCGGGGAGAAAGCAGTTGACCTGGATGTTGTACTGGGCCCAGGCGGTCGCCAGGGACTTGGTCAGCTGCACCATTCCCCCCTTGGAGGAGGCGTAGGGGGAACCCCACGGGGCACCGAAGATCGACAGCATGGAACCGTTGTTGAGGATCTTTCCGGCCCCGGCCCGCTTCATCGCCGGGAAGCATGCCCTGCTGCACAGGAAGGCGCTGTCGAGGTTGGTCTCCAGCACCAGCTTCCACTCCTCGTAGCTCAGTTCTTCCGGCTGCTTGCGGACGTTGGTGCCGGCGTTGTTGACGAGGATGTCGATGCCTCCCGCCTCCTCGACCACCTTGGCGGCCATCTCGGCGATCTCCGCCTCGGAGCAGACGTCGCAACGGACGGCGAGGGCACGTCCGCCGGCTTCCTCCAACTCGGCCACCGCCGCGGCGTTCCTCTCCTCGTTGCGCGCCGCGATGGCGACCGTGGCCCCGGCTCCCGCCAGGCCGCGCGCGAACCCGAGGCCGATGCCGCTGTTGCCCCCGGTGACGATGGCTGTCTTGCCGCTCAGATCGAACATGCTCATGTGGATTTTCGCCCCTTATGCTGGTGTGGTTGTGAATCCTGTCCGCTGCTTCGAAAGACGCTCGACGTCGGCGTCGACCATCAGTCGAATCAGCTCGTCGAACATCGTCCCCGGCTCCCAGCCGAGTTTCTCCTTCGCCCTGGAGAAATCGCCGCGCGAGGCGCCGATCTCCGTGGGCCTGATGAAGCGCTCGTCGCTGACGACGTGCTCCTCCCAGCTCATCCCGGCGTGGCCGAACGCCACCTCGCACAGCTCGCGGATCGTGTGCGCCGTGTTGGTCGCGATCACGTAGGTGTCGGGCTCGTCCTGTTGCAGCATCAGCCACATCGCCTCTACGTACTCCTTTGCGTACCCCCAGTCGCGCACGCAGTCGAGGTCCCCCATCCTCAGCTTGCCGCCGCTCACCAGGGGGAGCCCGGCCTCGTTCAGCGGCACCTCCTCAGTCCCCGTCTTCAGGCAGGCCACGGCCATGGTGACCTTGCGGGTTACGAAGTGCAGGCTCCGCCGGGGGCTTTCGTGGTTGAACAGCACCCCGCCGCACGCGAACATGCCGTACGACTCGCGGTAGGTCTCCGTCATCCGGTGGGCGTAGAGCTTGGCCACGCCGTAGGGGTTGTTGGCCGCCAGCGGCGTCGACTCGTCGATGACAGCGGCGGGAGAGCCGCCGTAGATCTCGCGGCTGCTCGCCTGGTAGAAGCGCGCCGACGGACAGCAGCGCTTGACCGCTTCGAGCATGCGGGTGGCGCCGACCGCGGTGATCTCGGCGGTCACCACAGGCTGGGTCCAGCTGTCGGCCGGCACCGACTGGGCCGCGAGGTTGTAGACCTCGTCCGGCTGGTGCTCGGCGACGACCCGCTCGATGCTGGGGCCGTCCATCAGGTCCCCGTACTCGAGGGTGATCCTTCCGTACAGGTGGCCGATGTTTTCGTGATGGTAACTCGTGGAACGGCGGCTCAGGCCGACGACCTCGTACCCCTTGGAGAGCAGCAGCTCGGCCAGGTACGACCCGTCCTGCCCGGTGATTCCCGTTATCAGCGCCCGCTTCGTCATGGTCTCCGTTTCGCCCCCCAGGGCTCGTCAACGCGCCCGGCATCGGGGAATTGCCAAATATCCGGCAGCAGGTACGGAGCTGACAAACCGGCCGCCCGATCATTTTGCCCGGCGGGGTGGCCGGTTCTAATTTCCGATCCCGAACGGCTGGCACCGGGGCGCATCCCGCGCCCGGTCCTGGTGCTGCCGCAGGCGTCCGGTGCCGACGGCCGGTCTCCCCTGCAAACGAACCGTCTCCACGGCTGTAGAGACTCACACACCCCGAAATCGGAACGAGCGCAGCGACCATGTCCGGACTGACCCAGGAGCAACTCGATTTCTTTCACCGCGAAGGCTACGTGCACGTACCCGGAGTCCTCGGCGACGCCGACCTCGCCCCCGTGCAGGCCGACCTCGAGAAAATCGTCGACCGCAATGCCAAACGGCTGCTCGCCGCAGGCAAGGTCGACCGCGACTACGCCGAGCTGCCTTTCGACAAGCGCCTGATTCCGCTCGGCCGGGCGCATGCCAGCGCCACCGAAGGCATCAACATCCCCGGCAACCTCGGCAGCGGGATTTTCAACTTCTTCCGCAACGACAACCTGCTCGACGCCGTCGAGTCGGTCATCGGCCCCGAGATCTTCGCCAACCCCTGCCAGCACATCCGCGCCAAGCTGCCGGCCACCGGCGACTACGAGGGCGGACTCTCGAGCATGGAGTGGGCGCGGGACACCTGCTGGCACCAGGACCTCGGGGTGCTCCTCCCCGAGGCCGACAACACCCTCGTCGTCACCACCTGGATTCCCCTGGTCGACGCAGACGCGGCCAACGGCACCCTGAGGGTGATACCGCGCTGTCACAACGAACCCCTGCGCAGGCACGTGAAGCCGCCGCCTGAAATGGGGGGCAACTGGATGATCGACCCCGGGGAGCTTCCCGACAGGGAGCCGGTCGAGGTTCCGGTGGCGCGCGGGGGGCTGCTGATGATACACTGCCGCACCCCCCACAGCAGCGGGCCCAACCGGGCCGACACCATCCGCTGGAGTCTCGACCTGCGCTGGAACGACGCCCGCATGCCGAACGGCCGCCCCCACATGCCCGGGCTCTACGTGCGCAGCAGCGAAAACCCCGAGCTGGTGGTGCGCGACCGCGAGGAGTGGGTCACCGCCTGGAAGTTCGCCCGCGCCGGCAGCCGCGGGGCGCGGACCTACCGCTGGAATTGATCGGCGGCGTTCTGCCCCGGCGGCACGCGAGCCTCGAGCTCGGCGACGACGATATCGGCGAGCCTTTCGGTCGGCAGAGACGCATCCACGAGCAGGTCGGCGCACTCGCGGTACACCGGGTCGCGCCGGGCGAGCATCTCCACCACCTCCTGAAAGCCGCCCCCTGCCAGGTTGGGCCGCGTCGAGGCGTTCATGGGGTCCGCCTGCATCCGCTCCCACAACTCCTCGGCGCTCATCTCGAGGTAGACGACGAGGGCGTCCCGGCAGGCGTGCCTGCGGTTTTCCGGCCTGCCGAGTGTGCCGGCCCCGAACGAGACCACGCACTCGTCGCCGGAGCACATCTCCTCGACGACCTCCGCCTCTATCTCGCGGAACCGGGGGTCGCCGATGCGCAGCCACACCTCGGTCAGAGTCTCCTCCGGAAAGCGAACCTCGACTCCGCGGTCGATGTCGAGCAGCGGCCACCCGAGCCGCCGCGACAGCTCGCGGCCCAGCGTCGATTTCCCGGAAGCCCGGTAGCCGATCAGCGAGATCTTCACTTCACAGGTCCTGCATTTCCAGCTCGGTGGTGATGTCGATGCTGCCGGCGAGCGAGCGGGCCACCGGACAGTAGCCGACGTGCGCCTTCATCACCCGCTCCGCCTTTTCGCGGTTCGCCGCGTCGATCCTCAGGCGGTATTTCACGTGAATCCGCCTGATGACCAGCACTCCCCCCTCCTTCTCGATCTCCCCGGTCGCCTCGGACGACAGCAGGCCCTCGCCGGCCGGTACCCCGCGCGCCTCCAGCGCGCCCCCGAAGGTTCCGGTCAGTCACCCGGCCGCGGCGGCCACCACATAGTCGAGAGTGGTGGCGTGCGGCTCGACGACGTCGAGATCGACCCCGTAATGCTCGGCGACCTCGGAGTGAACGCCGAAAAGCACCGGCTCCGGCTCCACGGGCAGGGTGGCGCGCCGCAGCGGCCCCTTCACCCTCTCTATTCCCACTTTCGACGTGTACGCGACTTCAGCGGACATTCCGTTCGCTCCCGGTGAAATGGGTTATCGTTGGCCAGGCACATTACTCGGGCCTGCAGGGGCCAGGCGCGCCATGACCGGCCGCATCCCTGCCGGCCGGTTTGACGCCCCGTCTCCGGACCACCTGTTTGTCGGTCTCCACTTTTACTACGAAGGAACAGAAAATGAACCAGTTCAAGGGGGTCGTTCCCGCTCTCGTCACCCCGATGCGGGCCGACGGCAGCCTGCACGAGGAGAGCCTGCGGAGGATCCTGGAATTCAACATCGCCGCCGGGGTTCACGGCTTCTGGGTCGCCGGGGGCACCGGCGAGAGCGTGCTGCTCGAAGACGGGGAGAACCGGCGCATCGCCGAAATCGCCGCCGAGGTCTGCCGCGGCCGGGCCTTCCACATCCACCACGTCGGGGCGGCGACCACGAGCCGGGCGGCCGCCCTGGCCGAGCACGCCGCCGGGGCCGGTGCGGACGCGGTATGCTGCGTGCCGCCGTTCTTCTACCCCCGCCGGGAAGAGGAGATCGTCGAGCATTACCGCGCCGTCGCCGCCGCCGCTGACCTGCCCTTCTTCTGCTACAACCTGCCGGGCTGCACCAACGTCGAGATCACCGCCGACCTGATGAAGAAGCTGCAGGACGCGGTTCCGCAGCTTGCCGGGGTCAAGCACTCGGCTCAGAACTTCCACAACATCCGCGCCTTCTCCTCGATGGGGCTGGCGACCTTCACCGGCTCCTGCCACTGGATGCTGCCGGCCATGACCACCGGCGGCGCCGGCTGCGTCGACGGCCCGCCGAACCTCGTCCCCGAATGCTGGGTGGCGATCTGGAACGCCTTCGAGGCCGGTGACATCGAGGCGGCGCGCCGGGCCCAGTCGCGGGCCTCGAATGTCGTCGAGTCCCTGATCTCCCTGTTCGAGGGGGGCCGCTACGTCGCCATATGCAAGCACGTGCTCGGCAGGCGGCTCGGGATCGAGTGCGGGGACCCGCGGCTGCCCGCCCTGCCCCTCAGCGGCGAGCAGCGGGACGCGGTCGACCGAGCCCTGGATCAACTGCAGCTCGAACCGGTGCCGGAGGAGGCCGGAGTCCGATGATCAACTTCCACGCCTCTTCCTTCACCTGGGAAAGCCGCCCCCACGAGCCGGACCCGTTCTACAAGTACTCGGGGGGACTGGTCGGCCCGCCGGGGGAGGCCTACCACGTCCGCTTCAACCTGCAGTCGGCATGCCTGGTTCGCGAGCCCGGCTCCGAGGACGGACTGGAGCTGTTTCTCGGCTCCCCCTGCCGCAGCGAGTACACCATCGCCGACAGCAACCTCTTCCAGATACCCAGCGGCGAGTGGCGCATGCCTTTCAGCAGCGCCGGGGCCTACACCATCGCCGCCCGTCCCAGCTGGGAACGGGAGCCTTCGCGGATGACACCGCACGCCGAAGCCTGGGCCGATCACCGCATCGTCATCCGCTGCTTCGACGGCGGCGAGGAGCTGAGGACGCACCGGCAGATCGTCGATGCCGCCCTCGGCGACGACCTGCTGAACGGGGTCTGCACCTGGAGCGATCAGGCGCGAGGCCTCGAGGTGGCCGTCGAGTTCCCGGTCAACCTCATCAACGTCAACGCAGACCCGGCGCAGTTCCAGGTCTGCACCGGTCCCATCCTGCTGCCTGACCTCGCCACCTGGGACGGGGCCGACCTCAGGCGGATCTTCGTCGCCGACGTCGCCCTCACCCGCTTCGACCGGGTCGAGTTCATCCTGAGGCGGGAGGTCGAGGCCGCCGATGCGGAGAAGGAGTGGCTCGACCGGCCCCGGGGGCGGGACCGCCTCGAGCTGATCCACCCGGCCAACCCCCCCGAGGGGTACCCGCCGCGCAGGCCGAGACCGACGGTGTTCAACGAGGTGTGGGACCTCGAATCGACCAACCTGCTGCTGCGGGCCGATAACAGCAGTCCGATCCGGCCGTCCTGAAGCGCCGGCCCCGGCCGGATTCGGCCAGGCGTTGCGGTCAGTGGTCACCTTCCGGAAGGTTTATTCCAGGCGGGAATCACATAGCGAGAGGCGAGCGATGAAAAGGACATGGACAGCGAGGACCATGCGCACGACCGGCACCGGGTTTCGCGGGATCGTCGGCTGCGCGGCATTCGCCGTCTGCTTCCCGGTCAGCGTCCCCGAGCTTCCCGGCCAGGAGCTCGACGGACTCGTGGCCGGACAGAGTGAACACCACTACAGACTCGGTCTGCGCCATGCGCAGAGGGGCGACTTCCAGAGCGCCGAGCGGGAATACAGGAAGGCGATCGAGATCGATCCGACCGCCATCCGCCCCCGGGACGGCCTCGGTTCCATCTATGCCGACCAGGCCAGGTTCCGGGAAGCGGAGGCAGAATTCGAGAGAGTCCTGGAGATCGACCCCGATTATGCGCCGTCTCTCTACAAGCTGGGAAAGATCTTCCTGATCCGGAGGGATCTCGAAAAAGCCAGGAATGCCTACCAGAGAGTGATCGCATCCGAGCCCTCATACTTCCCTGCTCATCACGGGCTCGGCATGATCTACTCGCAGGAGGGAAACCCGGCAAGGGCGGCCGAGCACTTCGAGACCGTTCTCGTGCTCAAGCCGGACTACGGCCCATCCCGCTACCGGCTTGGAGCCATCCATCTTCAGAACCAGCAATACGCAAAAGCGATTGAAGAACTGCGGCAGGCCGCAAAGCTGGCCGGGAATGAACCGTCGGTCCACTACGTCCTGGGAAATGCGTACTTGGCCATCGGCAGACTGAACGAAGCGGCAGACGCGTTTGCGGCAACCCTGCGGCTCGACCCCCGCCGCGCAGACGCGCACGACAAGCTGGGGCTCGTGTACACCGAACAGTCACACGTGCCCCTCGGAGCGGCGATGACCGACCAGGACAAACTCGCCGCCGCGGTGACGGAACACCGCAAGGCGGTCGAGCTGGCCCCCGGCAACGGCTGGTTCCAGCACAACCTCGGCATGGCCTATGAGCGGCAGCGCAACTACGAGGAAGCGGCGGCTCAGTACAGAAAGACCCTGACGGTGGATCCCGGCCTTGCGTACACGCGCTATCGCCTCGGGATGATCTACTCCAGGGACAGGAAGTCCGAGGAGGCTGTCGAGCAGTTTCGGGAGGCAATCGAGCGCGAACCGGACAACACCCTGTTCCACTACGCCCTGGGAGCCGTGTATGCCCGGACCGGAAGGATGGAAGAGGCGATCGCCGAGTACGAGAGGGCCATCGAACTCGACTACTTCAACACGGAAGCGCATTTCGGTCTCGCCAACGCCTACCTCAAGCAGGGTAATCGCGAAGAGGGCGAGAGGGAGATGCAGATTTACCGGAAGCAGCGGGAAGGCAACATCGCCGATCTCGAACGCAGCGTCGCCCTGGCCCCCGACAACCCGCAGTTCCACTTCGAGCTCGCCATGCAGTATTCCCGGCAGGGACGCGACATCAGCGCCATCAACGAGTACAAACTCGCCATCGCTCTCGACCCTGCGAATGCCGAATACCACCGCCGTCTCGGCGACGCCTACCAGAAAACGGGCAGGTACCGCGAAGCGGATGAGCAGTTCGCGATCTCGCGCCGGCTGAAGCCGGCAGACGGGAACGGACCATGAGCACCGGACGGCTCGGGGACCCCGCCGCTGCCTATCCCGGGCCCGTCCGCGCACTGTCCTCGACCGGCCGCACTTCACAAGCCCCGGATCGGACTCGATACAGTGGACGCCGGGGACAGGGCTGCTTAAACGCTGTCGAGAAACTCCACCTCGGCGGCCAGCACCTGCTCCGGTGTCAGCTCTCCCGCGGATGAGGTCACCCCGCACTTCATGCCGATGAAGCAGGAGTCGCCTGCGGCCTGCAGCGCCCCGGCGCAGGCGCGGCCGTCCTCCTCGGTGAAGCCGCCCCCCGGGTCGAGGTGGGAGTTGTGGGCGTCGGCGAACCCGTCCGGCGTCGGATTGGCCCCGGACAGGATCACTCCCCCGAGCGGCACCGGGGATGCGAGCACCTGCCCGACGACGTCGAGGGGCCGGTCGCCGTTGATAAGCAGCCGGCCCCAGTTGAGGACCAGCGAGATCGGCAGGCAGGGGGAACCCAGGTTTACGGCGGCCACCGCCTCGATCAGCTCCTCCGTCGTCAGGGACGCCTTTTTGGCTCCCGGAAACGCTATGGGGTGCTCCGGCGGCAGACTGTCGGTCACCTCGACGGTGAGCCGGCAGTCCGGCAGGGCCGCGGCAGCCGCCCCTGCGAGCTCCTGCAGGCTCCGGGCGAAGGAAACGGCGTGGGCGACGGCGCTGCCGGTCCGCCGCCCGGTGTGGAGCTCGATGGCGCGGATGCCGATCCCGGCGCGCTGCAGGGTCAGGCACTGCTGCATGGCGGACTGGACGTCTAGCAGGGCCTCGCGGCGCAGCCCCTCGTCGAGGGACGAGAGCCCGTACCCGGGGCTCTCCTGCCCCTTGGTCGCCCACTGCGCCACCATGGTGACCACCAGGGAGGCGGAGCCGGCGGCCAGGGCCTCGACGAGCTCCGGGGCCAGGGGCACTCCTCCCAGCAGGGGGATCTCGAAGGTGTCGATCTTCCACTCGCTGCACGCCCTCGAGTACCACTCCGCCTGCTCTGACGGGGCCAGCGCCCCCACCGCGGCGTACGCTCCCAGCACTTTGTCGGATATCACGGTTCAGGCTCCTTCCTTGTCGGGCAGGCTCCACCTGCTCCAGAGAAACGCGCACTTGTCCCCGGCCGACCGGGGTTTCTGGTAATAGGCGGTCAGTATGCTGCCGTCCTCCAGCTCGACGCTCGACGGGTACCCGAGGTCGCGGTCCGGTCCGTCGTCGCGCAGGATGCAGTCGTACTCCCAGCTCTCCCCACGGTCCCGGCTGATCATGGCGCGCTCGCCGTACGGCTCGCGCCGGCGCCCGTAGGTCCCCACCAGGGCCCCGCTCGAGTGGGCGAGCAGGTGCGGGGGGCTGCCGTGGAAGTTCATCGGTTCCGCCCGCGTCCAGGTGAGGCCGCCGTCGTTCGATTCGGTGTACATCTGCATGAACTGCTCCAGCCCGAGGTCGGCGGGGTCGACCCCTTCCCTGGCCGGCTCGAGGCGAATCAGCCCCACCAGCTTGCCGCCGGGCAGCTCGGCGACGTGGGGCTCGTGGTAGTTCCCCTCCTCGGTCCCCGGGAACAGGGGGACCGTGCCCAGCGGCTCCCAGGTGCGGCCGAAGTCCCTGCTCCTCATCGCGGCGATGGCGCCGATGCCGGCGGAGAAGCCGGCCATGTCCACCTCGAACAGCTTGCCGAAAAACAGGAGCTCTCCGCCGGCGAGCAGGATCGGCCCGTGCGGGGTGGTCTGCGGCACCCGGATCGCGGCAGACCAGGTGTCCCCGCCGTCCTCGCTCGTCCGGCACCAGGCCCCGATCCACTGGCCTGCATCCGGGGCCCCGGCCCGCACCAGCCCCTGCTCCCACAGCCGCCGCCGCTCCTCCCCGAGTTCCGCGGAGCGGCGCTCGAGCTGCCTGCGGTTGTCGGTGGTGAACCAGGTCAGCAGCAGGCGCCGGCCGCCGCAGCTCACGATCCCGGTGTCGCGGTCGTCGAGGGGCGAGTCGTTGACGACGCGGGGATTCGACCAGGTGCGGCCCTGGTCGGCGCTGGTGAAGAAGACGCTGCGCCCGAACGGGCAGACGTGTTCGTTGCGGAATCCCGAGGCGGCCGCGACGAGGGTTCCGTCCGGCATGCGCGCGACCGTCGGCCAGCCGAAGTAGCCGAAAAAGTCGTCGGGAAAGCTGGCGATGGCGCCGTGCTCGGCTTCGATCCTGCGGTCTGTGCGGGTGAGCTTCACGCCTTGTTTCCCCTCCCGGGCAGGGATACCTTCTGCCCGCTCCTGATCCATTTGCGCGCGAGGTGCGCGGGGCCGGCGGCATAACATCGCCGCTCCCACGGGGCAACGCAAAGCCCTGCCCCGCTTCAGCCCGCGGCGCGAACTACCCCTGACACCCCGAGGAATCGAGAACACCGAATGAGCCGAGCCAGCGCAGCGTACGACCGCATGAAGGGCCCGGTAGTGCCGCTCAACATCTGCTTCAACGAGGACGGAACCGTCGACTACGGGGCCGTCTCAGCCTACGTCTCCTGGCTTGCCGAACAGCAGGTCCCGATCCTGCTGCTGACCTACGGCAGCAGCGAGTTCGCCGCCCTCAGCGACAAGGAGGTGTACCGCCTGACCGAGGTCGTCGCGGCCGCCAACGACGGCCGCTCCCTGTTCATCGCCTCGACCAAGTACTGGAAGCCCTCCGAAACCCGGAAGTTCCTCGCCCACGCCGACGCCGCCGGCGCCGACGCCGTCAAGGTGCAGGTCGACGGGTACAACCAGACCGCCGCGGCCCTGCCCCGGTACTTCGACCAGATCGAGGGGGTCAACGACATGCCGCTGCTGCTGTGGACGATCTCCCAGCCGATGCTTCCGGTCGAGACCGCGGTCGAGCTGTCGCGGCGCCCGGGCATCATCGGCATGAAGAACGACGCCGACATGTTCGCAGGCTACTACGACTACACCCGCGGCTCCGCCGGCAACCAGTTCGGCGTCATCAGCGGCGGCCAGATGCGCAACTTCGCCTTCGGGTACAAGTTCGGCTCCCCCGCCTACCTCTGCCCGATCGCCCCCTTCCGGCCGGCGGTGGCCCTGCAGTTCTACCAGCGCCTGGCCGCCGGCGACGACGACGGGGCCTGGGAGATCGTGTTCAGGTACGAGGAGCCGTTCCTCAACTGGGCGGTGAGCAGGAACTGGCTCGGGGTGATGAAATCCGCCATTCACCTGCTCGGTTTCTACCCCAACCACCTCCCGGGACCGCCGCAGCCGCCGCCGGACCCGGGGCTGCTCGACGAGGTCCGCGCCCGCATCGACAGCCTCTTCCCGCCGGCCTAGGCCCAGCGATGGAAAAACCGGAGTTCCCGCGCATCATCTTCACCGACGACGCCTGGATCTTCAACTCGGACCCGCCGGTCTCCGAGGCCGACCTGCGCGACAAGGTGGCCGGGGCGTACGCCGGCACCGGCGGCGCCTTCTGGTGGTCGACCGGCGACCACGAGGTCTACCATTTCGAAACGGAAAACGGCGAAATCTTCGGAGCCGAACAGCCGCTCGAAGGGCTCGACGAGCTGTACTCCTTCGTGCACTCGGCCGGCGCGGACGACTCCTACCCGAAGATCGCCGCCAACGTGCGCTCCCTGATCGAGGAGTGCGGCGGGCCGCTTACCGCCCTCCTGCGCCTCTGCCGGGAACAGGGCATCCCCTTCTTTCCGCGCGTGCGCATGAACAGCCACTACGTCATCGACCCCCGCCACCCGGGGTACGGCAACTACCGCCGGCACCATCCCGACCGCCTGATCGCCCGCCCCGGGGAGGAGTTCGCCGAGGGCACCATCGAGAACGGCATCGGCACCGGCCTCGACTACGCCCACCCGGGAAACCGCGCCTTCGTCACCGGCATCATCCGCGAGTGCTTCGAGCGCTTCGACGTCGACGGCGTCGAGCTCGACTTCATGCGCCACCCCGCCTTCTTCCGAGTCGAGGAGGGGTACGCCAACCGCCACTTCATGACCGGCCTCCTGCGCGAGGTGCGCGCCCGCATGCGGGCGGTCTCGGCCGATCGCGGGCGCCGGCTGCTGCTCGGGGTCCGCGTGCCGCCGACGATCGCCGACTGCAACCGGGTCGGCCTCGACGCCGGCCGCTGGCTCGAGGAGGGCCTCGTCGACATCGTCGTCGTCGGGGGCGGCTTCATCTCCTTCGAGACCCCGGTCGAGGAGTTCGTCGCCGCGGCGGCCGGCACCGGCGCCCTCGTTTACGGCTGTATCGAGGCGACCCGGGACAGCGACGACCGCAAGCTGCGCGCCCTGGCCTGCCGCTGGCTCAACGAGGGCGCACACGGCGTCTACCTCTACAACTTCTTCACCCGCTCACCCGGGTGGAACCGACGCATCGCCTCCGAGCTGACCGACCTCGAGAAGCTCCGGCGCCTCGACAAGCGCTACGAGCTCGAGACCACCGGTTCGGCGTACGGCTCGGCCGGGCACGGCAGCGCCTTCGCCCTGGCGCAGTCGCAGACGCAGCTGCCGGTGCGGCTGCAGCCGAACTACAACGGCGAGGGACCGGTCCTGCGCCTGGCGATCGCCGACGATCTCGAGGCGGCCCGGGGGGCCGGGGAGCTCGGCCCCTGCCGGCTGACTTTGCGGTTCGACTCCCTCGAGGAGGGCGATTCCTTGTCCGTCCGCCTCAACGGCATGGAGCTGGACTGGAGCGGGGCCGAGGTCTCCTTCGACGGCTGGGAGGAGCTGACCGCGGCGTCGCTGTTCTGGCTCCGCTACCCGGCCGAGCCGGTGGAGCAGCACGTGGAGGGATCGAGCGCCTGGTACGAGGCCGCCGCGCCGCCGCTGCGGCAGGGAGAGAACGAGATCGAGGTCCGCCTGATCTCGGAGACCCGGGCCCCCGAAAATTACGTTTCCCTGATCGGCCTCGAGATCGACCTCACCTTCTGAAGGCGCCTGCCGGAACCGGCCTCGGGAAAATGGCCAACTTCGCCGGTCACGACCTTCACCTGGAAACGGCGCGCCTGAGACTGCGGCCATTCGAGGATGGGGACTTCGATCTGGCCGTCCCGTTCTATCGGGATCCCGACTTCCTGAATGCGATGGAAGGGGCGCCTCCGGACGAACCCGCCACAGCCGGTTTTCTCAGACGCGCGGGCAGGGCCATGGCGGAACAGGGGTTCCTGTTTGCCATTGTCGAGAAAGCGAGCGGCCGCACCATCGGCGAAGTCTGTCTTCAGTGGATGAATCAGGATCGTGGGGAAATTCCGGGTGAGAAGGTGATGCGCCTGCCCATCGGAATCTGGGACAAGTCCCTGTGGGGAAGGGGTTACGGGAAGGAGGCGGCGCAGTGCCTGATGGCCTGCGCCTTCGAAGAATTGGGAATCGACCGGCTCTGCCCGATGGATGTGTCTGCCGACAATGCGCGTTCAGTGGCCCTGTGGCGGTCCCTCGGCCTGACCGTCGCGAGAGAAGTGGACCGGGGGAAAGCGCTGGATTTCGAGATTTCGCGGGCGGAGTATGAGCGGCTGAAGACGGGAAAACATGATGATTCCGGCAGCAGCCGAATCACTGGTCCGAAGCGCTGAATCGAGCCGAATAAATGCCCATCGTTGACATCGAGGTCGTGACGAACCCCTCGGAAACCATGGCCGGCAAGGAGCTGCTCCAGTCTCTCGCCGACGAGCTGGGGGACCTGTTCGGCAGCGGGCCGGGAGACACGTGGATAAGGCTGCGCTCGATCGACCGGCGCGGCTACGCCGAAAACAGGACCCCGATCGACGGGAGCGTGCGTCCAACCTTCGTCAGCGTGTTGCGCTACGAATTGCCCGATGCGGCCGAGCTGCGCCGGGAGATGGCCGGCATCGCCGAAGCCGTCGCCCGGATCCTCGGCAGGCCCCGGGAAAACGTGCACGTGCTGTATTCCCCCGGCGCCAAAGGGCGGATCGGGTTTGGCGGCAAATTGGAGGAGTAGCCGGGGCCCGGGCCGCTTCCCGGCACAACGCAGAGTTGGTCCGGTTGGGGAGGAGATTGTTTCAATGAAAATCACGCATCTGGAACGGACGGTGGTGTGCGTCCCCTTTCTTCCCGGGATCCTGCCTCCCCCCGAGTACGAGGAATTCACCGAATCCTATCCCGCTCCCCTCGGGGAAAGAAGGCAGGACCTGCTCCGCATTCACACGGACGAGGGGATCACCGGGCTCGGCATGAGCGGACCCTGTTTCGGCGACCGCGAGGATCCGGTCCCGGACCTGATCGGCCGAAACCCGCTCGACTTCGAGCCGCGCAGCCTGGGTGGAAGCGGGTACGACATCGCCCTGCTGGACCTGATCGGCAAGGGGATCGGCTGGCCCCTGTACCGCATCTTCGGCGGCAAGACCCAGGGCCGGGTGCTCGTCGACTACTGGATCGCCCGCATGGGCCCGGAAGCGTCAGCGGCGGCTGCCAGGAAAGCGGCGGAACTGGGCTTCCACGGCATCAAGGTGAAGTGCACCCTCGACGACGGGAACGTGGCCGACCGGGTGCACGCCATTCACCAGGCCGCGCCCTCGCTGCGTATCGTCCTCGACCCCGGTCACCGGTTCCACACCGTCGACCAGGCCCTGGCGCTCGCGCGCGAGATTGAGGCGTACGATGTCGTCTTTGAAGACCCGATCCCCAAGGACGACGTGGAGGACTACCGGCGGCTCAAGGAAGAGACATCGATACTGATCGCGCCCCATCTGCAGAACCCCCGCCAGGTTATCGAGATGGTGTACCGGGAGGCCGTGGACGGGATCAATGTCGCGCCCTCGGACTGGGGTTTCCTCGACATGGCGCGAATCGCCGAGGCCGCCGGCATCCCCGTGTGGCAGGCCTCCAACGTCGACCTGGGAATCTTCGACGCGTTCCGTCTCCACGCTTCCGCCGCCGCTCCGAACTGCACCCTGGCCAGCGACTTGTGCGGCAACTTCGTCCACGAGCACAGCCTGCTCGCCGAGCCTTTGGTCAGGGATGGGTATGCGGTGGTCCCTGACAAGCCGGGACTGGGGGTCGAGCTGGACGAGGACGCGGTGCAACGGTATGCGGTGCGGACACCTTAAGCCCTGAACATGGGGCCGGGGGGACCGCAACGGGCTGTCCCTGCGCACCTCTTTTCGGGCGGGGCTCTTACCCATCGACCGGCAGGGGCTGCCGGCGAAGCCGACTCAAGGTGCCGCGCAGCTCCTCCAGGGTGGCCAGGGTGACGGCCCCGGCCCGATCGAGAAATGGCCCGTACTGCGCGGCCGCCCGGCCGCCGGCCAACAAGGCAACCTCGCCGCCAAGCAGACGCCGCAGCTTTTCGAGTTCCCCGCCAAGGTGGGGGTCGTCGCCCGGATAGACGATGCTGAGGAGGACCGCCCTGGCACCCGTTTGCGCCGCGGCCCCGGCGATCTCTTCGGCCGGCAGGTTGGATCCGAGGAAAGTCGAGTTCCAGCCCTCCGACGTCGCCACGATCGAAGCGAGCAGGGCCCCCAGCTCGTGCAGCTGCCCCGCCGGCGTGGTCGCGACAATACGGGGTGCGGCTTCCGACACCTGGAAAGCGGCCCGCATGTTGCCGACGAAGCTGCGCACCACCGCGGTGGCCATATGTTCGTCGGCCACCCGCAAATCGCCCTCCCGCCACATCCTGCCGATGCCCTCCATCAGCGGCTGGACCACCTCTTCGATAAGAGCCCGCTGGCTCAAGGCAACCGAGGCGCGGACCAACTGCTCTTCCAGCGAGACCGCGTCCAGCGCTTTTACCGCGGCCATGGCTCGTTCGAGGAATTCGCCGCGGCCGTCGCTGCCTTCTTCCTCATCCTCTCCATCGGACCGGCCTGGAGTCAACGGGGAAGCCGCGTGCTCGGCGCGGACCAGCTTCTCCAGCTCGTCCGCGGGCAGCCGGGCGATCCGGCCAATGCTGTGACCGGCCTGAATCGCCTGCTGCAGGCAGATCAGGCGCGCGATGTCGTCGTCGGAATAGAGCCGTCTGTTGGTCTCGGTCCGGGCCGGCTCCACGGCTGCATAACGCCTTTCCCAGACGCGGATGACGTGGGCGGAAAGCCCGGTCCGTCGCACGACAACCTTGATGGGGTGTCCCTGCATTTCTTCCATGCGTGAGGAATATACCCGGTTTCCGTGCTGGCAGTTGGCCCCCCGCAAGCCGGACGTAAAAAGGGCCGCAACGGAAACAGGATACCGTCGCGGCCCGTCTGGTCGAAGTGTGCCTGCTCAGCGAGCCTGCTGCTTGACCGTGCCCCAGGTACTGCTCTCGACGGCGGTACCGGGCGGAGGCAGAAGCACCGCGTCGATGATGTGGATGACGCCGTTGCTGGCGGCGACATCGGTCTGGAGGACATTGGCATTGTTGATAATCACGCCGCTGTCGCTGACGCTGATACTGATCGAAGCGCCATTGACGGTGGTGGCCGAATCCAGCTCCGACACGTCGGCGGCCAGAACCGAACCGGGGACGACGTGATAAAGCAGGATGGAGATCAGCAGTTCCTTGTTCTCCGGCTGCAGCAAGGACTCGACGGTGCCCTCCGGCAGTGCGGCGAAGGCATCGTCGGTGGGGGCGAAGACGGTGAAGGGCCCTTCACCCTGGAGCACCTCGACCAGCTCGGCGGCCTGAACTGCGGCGACCAGCGTGGTGAAAATGCCCGCCTCTACGGCAACCCCGACGATATCCTCGTCGTTCTGGGCATCGGCCGGGCCGGCCCTGAACGAAAGAGCCAGCGCCAGGAGCGAGGCAATTCGGAAGGTATTCATGCGATTCCTCCTATTGGAAGGAAATGGTGAAAGGAGGCCTCTCTGGCCACCAATTGTCTAACCAATATATCGCATGAATATGTTTTGTCAATTTTTTGTCTACTTTTTATTTGACATTATTTCGACATTTCGATTCCCCAGTAAAAACGGGCTTCAAACACGGCCGGACTGCGACCCCGGTAAACGGCGCCCTCGTTCGCTCCTTTCCTGCGCCCCCGGGCACTTCTACTCCGGCACCTCCACGATCTCCCACAGCCACTGCTTGAACACCCCGGGGTCCCCCCAGGCGCCGTCGTCCAGGCGGTTGCTGAAGGCGAGCTTCGGGGGCCCCGGCTCGAACGGCGTCCACAGCGGACACATGTCCGCGGCCCCGTGCTGGGGCCGGTCGCTCGTCGTCGCCAGCACCTCGTCGTTCACCAGTTCCCAGCGCAGCGGGTCCTGCCCGCGGAAGTGCCCGTAGCGGCGCGGCCTGTCGTCCCCGGGAAGGCTGTACTGCAGCGCGAACATCTGCCACCGGCCTCCGGCGCAAAACACCCGGGGCGACTCCACCCCGCGGTCGGTGCGCAGTACCGGTTCGGGGTGGATGCGGTATGGGCCCTCCGGCCGGTCGACCGGCGCACGGGCGACGCCGAAGACGCGGTTGGCGTGGGTCTGGCCCGAGCCTATTCCCTTGAAGAACAGCAGCACCTCCTCCCCGGTCACCACCGCGTTGGGGTCGTCGTGCCGGATCGAGCGCCAGCCGGCGTCGTAGTCGGTAACCGGCCCCCTCTTCTCGAACGGCCCCGCAGGAGCCCCGTTTTCGTCCGCCGGCGCCACGGCCAGATGGATGAGGCCGGGCAGGTCCTCCCGGTTGGTGGTGCGCGCGAACGGCCCGGCCGGGTTCGCCGGCCCCTTGCCGGCGTAGAACAGCAGCACCCTGCCCCCGGCCACCGCCACCCCGGGGCTGGCGGCCCCGACGCAGTCACCGTCGGAGCGCGCGACGCCGCCGCGCCAGCGCCCCCGTGTGAGGGCGAAGCCGTGATCCTGCCAGCTGTCGAAATCGGTGGTGGTGAGGTAGCGAGGCTCCGCTTCCCAGGAATCGAGGGGGTCGTCGAAAGCCGTCTCCCTGCGCGGGTCGTAGGCGTCGGTGAACAGGTGGACGGTGCCGGCGCGGTCCCGGTAGGCCGCCACCATGCGGGTGCACAGCGGGGCGAGGCTGAGAACGGGCCGGTCCCGCGCGGGCACGAAGCGATAGCTGTTCATCTCGTCCTTCCTCGAGTTGGGACCTCCCTGCCGGGATCCGGCAGGGTGCGATCAGGCAGGACCCGGCTTAGCTTATGCCGCCATGGCCACGGAGACCCCGCGCATACTCAGCGTCGAAAAGATCTGGGACCTTGCGCCGCACAACGCCTTCACCGACCTGCTGCGCCACCGCGGCCGCTGGTGGTGCACGTTCCGCGAGGCCGACGACCACGGCGCCAGCATCGGAACCCTGCGGGTGCTCGTGTCGGACGACGGAGCCGCGTGGTCGAGCGCCGGGCAGGTGAGCGAGGAGGGGGTGGACCTCCGCGACCCCAAGCTCTCCGTCATGCCGGACGGCCGCATGCTGCTGCTGGCGGGCGGCTCGATCATCGACGATGCCGGCAGGTACCTCACCCGCTCCCCGCGGGTAGCGTTCTCCGACGACGGAACCTCCTGGACCGCGCCGGTCCGCTGCCTCGCCGAAGACCACTGGCTGTGGCGGGTGACCTGGCACAACGGGACCGGGTACTCCGTCTCCAAGCTGGGCGAGGGGAGCAACCCGCGCCGCGGCATGCTCTACAGGACCGCCGACGCCCTCGACTGGCAGTGGGTCACCGAGTTCCGGCTTCCCGACGACATCTGGACCGCCAGCGAAACCACGCTGCGCGTCATGCCGGACGAGGTGATGATCGCCCTGATCCGCCCCGACTGGATCGGCCGCAGCTGGCCGCCCTACACCGACTGGTCGTTCACCCGCATCGAGGCCGGCCTCGGCGGCCCCAACTTCATCCGCGTTCCGGACGGAACCTTGTGGGCAGGCTCGCGCGGCACCCACGAGGGCGAGCGCGGCACCGTTCTCGCCCGCATGACGGCGACCCGGTACGAGACCGTTGCTCGCCTGCCCAGCGGCGGCGACTGCTCCTATCCCGGGATGGTCTGGCACGACGGCCTGCTCTGGATCAGCTACTACTCGAGCCACGAAGAGAAGACGAGCATCTACCTGGCGAAGGCCGACGTCTCCTGATCCGCCGCCAGGGCCGGCTCCGCTTCCCGCAGCAGCGGGCCGCCAGCTCCAGGGCCTGCCCGGCGGAAAACCGGCTGCAGCTGCCGGTGTGGAACGCCGTTTCCACCGGGCCGCCTTACTGCGGCAGGTACGAGGTGTAGAACCGGTGCCAGTTCCCGTACATGACGTTGGCGACGTCCTCGCTGCCGTAGCCGCGGCGCTCGAGGATCGGGGCGAGCTTCTGGTAGTCGGCGACGCTGTCGATCTCCAACGGCGCCCCGTCGATCCCGCCCTGGCCGTCGGTATCGCCGCCGATCCCGGCGTGCCGGGAGTTGCCGGCCAGCTGGCAGACGTGGTCGACGTGGTTGGCGATATGCTCCAGGGTGACCTCCTCCCGCGCGTAGTGCTGCCGCCGCGGGAACTTCTCGGTGCAGGACCAGTCGATCTCCTGCTTCTCCCGCAGCATCCAAGTGTCCATCGAGGCCCCGACGACGCCGTCCCGCTCGATCACCGCCCGGACCTGCGCGTCGCTGAACTGGCGCTCTCCCGGGGCCAGGGCGCGGCAGTTCTGATGGCTCGCCAGGACCGGGCCGGAGTAATGGTCGAGGGCTTCCCAGAAGCTGCGGTCGGCGATGTGGGTGGCGTCGAGCAGCATGCCGCAGGACTCCATCTCCCGCAGCAGCTCCGGTCCGGGGGGCAGCAGCCCTCCCTCGGTCCCGGTGCCGGTGCCGTGGGCGTAACGGCTGCGCCCGTAATGGGTCAGGCTGACCACGCGCACCCCGTCTTCCCACCACTCCCCCACCTGCCCCGGCGTCAGGATCGGGTCGGCCCCTTCAATTCCGAGCAGGCAGCCGACCGGAAGCCGCGAGTCCCCTTCCCCCTGCTCCCACTGTCCGGCGAGGGCGCGCAGCTGTGCCGCGGTGGTGACGACGACCGCTTCCCCGGTGCTCTCCAGGCCGCGGTACAGGGCGAGCTCCCCCTTGCCCGCGGCGTACGCCGCCTCCTTGCCCCGGTACCCCGGCAGGATGCTGTCCTTGCGCATGCGCCGCGCCGCGATCTTCATCAGCGCGCAGTACACCCCCCCTCTGCGCATCTCCGGCAGGCAGGCGAACGGAATGTTGGAGGGGTTGGCGTCGGCTTCCCGCAGCTCGTCGAGCGGAAGGGTCAGGTCCCTGTTGAGATTGAGGGCGCCGTGCGCCATCGGGTAGTCGCCGTCGAAGATCAGCACGGTTCTTTCCTTTCGTGGTCGGAAGTGGTCTTAGAGGATGTTGCGGTTCGAGGCCCCTGGGGCCGGTGGAACCCCGGTTCCGCCAGGCCGGTGAAAACTCCGGGCGGCCGTGAGCCGTTGGAACCGCGGGCCGCCAGGCCGGTGAAAACTCCGGGGCGCGGGGGGCCGTTGGAACTCCGGGTTCGCCAGGCCGGTGAAAACTCCGGGTCGCCGGCGTCGGTTGGAACTCAAGGCTGACAGAGCGGTTTCGTCACCCCCTGACCGCCGGGGAAAGGTCGCCTTGCAGTAAAGGCCGGGCAATCCACGGGGCCCCGATTCAGGCAGACCGCTCGCGCGGGACCGGATCAAGCATCGATCCAGTCCCCCTCGGGCAGGCATTCCCGCACCACCGCCCAGGGCAACGGTCAGGGACAGGACTGGTCGCCGGGTCCGTGCCGGAATGAATCGGGCTGCTGATTGCGCGCACGGGACCGGCATGAATCCAGTCTCCGCCGCCCGCATTCCCGGGAACCGATCCGACACTTCAATTCCCCGGCGCAATCCCGGGGCAAGTGCCGAGCTCACCTCGGCTTGCAGGATGCCGCGACCGGAAGCGACTCCCCGGCCCCGTATCTGCAGCCATGCCTGCCGGGGAGCGCCCCCGGTTCTGCTTGAAGGATACCGCGACCCGCCGCGACTCCGCCCGGCCCCGTATCTTGCGGGAATGCTTGCCGCCCGAGCGCCCCGTACGCCTTGAAGGGTGCCGACCCGCCGCGACTCCGCCTGTCCGGGTATCCGCGGGCATGCGTTGCGGGCGAGCACCCGGGTGCAACTCTCCGGTGGCCCCGCTTTCACTGTATTGGATATGTTTTGCCGCACGGGACGGAAGGAGCGCCGCAGAGCACCGGCCCGAGCTGCCTGAGACACCGGCCGCTGCCATCCCGGCCCCCGCCGGAGCCGCCCGAAACCATCTGCCCGCACCCCGGCGCATCTGCGAGCGCGAGAAAAAACCAGGTGCGGCAGCTGCAACCCGTTTCCCCGAATTGCCCCATGAAAGCCGCCCTCGCCCAGTTCATCTTCGAAAGCAACACCTTCGCCCCCGGCCTGGCGGAGATCGACCTCTTCAGGAAAGGGGGAGTCTTCCTCGAAGAGGAAGCCCGGGTGCGCGCCTGGGCCGCCGGGACCGACTCGCAGATGCACGGCAGCCTCGAGGTGCTGGCCGCGGCCGGCTGGGAGACCGCACCCTGTTTCACCGCCCTCTGCGGCTCTCCCGCCGGACGCCTCAGCGCCGCCTGCTTCCGCGAGATCGGGGGCACCCTGCTCGACCGGGTCGCCGCGGCGATGCCGTTCGACGTCCTCATCCTCCACCTGCACGGGGCCGCCGCCGCCGACGGCGAGGACGATCCCGAGGGGTACATCCTCGAGAAGGTGCGCACCGATCTCGGGTACCGCGGCCGGGTGGTGCTCTCGCTCGACCTGCACGCCAACTTCACGCGCCGCATGCTGCAGCACGCCGACGCGGTCACCGCGTACCGCACCTTCCCCCACATGGACTTCACCGCCACCGGCGAGCGCGCCGCGCGCCTGGCCCTGCACCCGGGCCCTTTCACCCGGGCCGCGGCCAAGGTGTCCGCCCTCATGTCGCCGGCGGACAGCACCCATTTCGAGGGGAACCTGTGCGGCCTGCTGACCCGCGCCCGCGAGCTGGAACGGCGGCACGGAGACGTCCTCGACGTCTGTATCCTGCCGGTGCAGCCCTGGATGGACATCGACGAAATGGGCTCTTCCGTGGTCGTCACCGCTGCCGGTGGCGGCGTTCCCCTCGATGAGCTGCAGAAACTCGCCGGCGAGTGGTACGCCCAGCGGCAAAACTGGAGAAACCGGCTCACCCCCTGGCCTGAGATCCTGCGGAAGCTCCGGCGCAAGGAGCCGGAGCCCTGGGTGCTGGTCGACACCGCGGACGCGACCGCCGGGGGCTCCCCCGGCCACAGCGCCGAGGCCCTGCGCCGGCTGCTGCCGCTCCGCGAAGAGCTGCCCGGCAAGGTCCTGCTCTGGGTGGTCGACCCCGACACCGCGGCCGCCGCCCGCCGCGGCGCGACCCGCTTCACCACCGGCGACCCGCCGGTCTCCTGGGACGGGCGGGTCACCTGGACCGGTGAGGGGAACTACAAGGCGCGCGGCGGAGCCTACACCGGCCAGGCCTTCTCGATGGGGGAAGCCGCGGTCGTCGAGTCCGGGCAGATCCAGCTCGTCGCCTGCTCGTTGCCGGCGATGACTCCGGATCCGGCCTTCTACGAGTGCGCCGGACTGCAGCCGGACGCCGCCCTCGCGGTCATGGCCAAGAGCATGACCGGGTGGATGGCGGCCTTCGGCGCCGGCTGGGAGCGGGGAATGCTGTTCGACGGCCCCGGGGTCTGCACCCTGGACTTCGCCTCCATCCCGTTCACCGGGAGCGGCCGCGGGCTCTGGCCGGTCGATCCGGACCCGGCGAACCCGGTTGCGATCTGGGAACCGGACGCCGCAGGCTGAGCCGCGTGCCGTGACCCCCGACGACCCGCATGCGCTCGCCGCCGCCCGGCAGCGCCGCATCATCTTCCAGGACGACATCCTCGCCAACGACGCCTTCCGCCGCGGCGAGGTCGGCCCCTCCCGCCTGGACAGGCTGATCGCCTTCTACATGAGCCGTCTCGAGGCGGCGCCGAACCAGATCGACAGCGTCTGGCACGAGTGGGGCGAGGGGAACACCGCGGTCTGGCCGAGCGAGGTGCTGCCGCGCACGGAGAACGTCTTCCCCCGCTGGTGGGAGGCGGGAATCGACCCGGTCAGGGTGCTCCTCGACGAGACCCGGCAACGCGGGCGGGAGGTCTTCTTCTCCTACCGTATCAACGGCTCGGACAACGACGACCTCTTCGATCCCCCGCACCCCCTCGAAGGCCCCGTCCCGCTGAAGGCCCGGCACCCGGACTGGCTCATCCACAAGTGGCACGTGTACTGGGATTTCCGCCGCGAGGAGGTCCGCGGCCTCAAGCTCGAGGTCCTGCGCGAAGTCGCAGAGATGTACGACTACGACGGCATCTCCGTCGACTTCGCGAGGGTCCCTGTGCTGTTTCCCGAGGGGGAGCAGTGGAAACACCGCGACCTGCTTACCGGCTTCATGCGCGAGGTCCGCTCCGCCCTGCACGGGATCGCGCGCCGCCGCGGGCGGCCGTACCTGCTGGCCGCCAGGATCCCCGAAGACATCCCGGGGTGCCGTTTCGACGGCATCGACGTCGAGACCTGGGTCGCCGAGGGAGTGGTCGACATCCTCGCGATCGGCACGCGTACGGCGGCCGCCGACGTCGCCGGCTTCCGCGCCCTGACGAGCGGGACCCCGGTCAAGGTGTACCCGAGCTGGGACGATCACCACTCCTCGGACGGGTACCGCCACCCGAAGGTCGAGGTCTGGCGCGGGGTCTGCGCCAACTGGTGGCGGCAGAACCCGGACGGCATGCACACCTTCAACCTGATGTTCCCCTCGCCGGAATCGGAGCGCGGCCTCGGAATCGAAGCGGCGCCGGAGCACCGCCGCGGCGGCCTCGACGGAGGAGCGCCGCTGTCGGACTGGGAGACCCAGTGCCGGGTCTTCGCGGAAATCGGCAGCCCCGAAACCCTCGAGGGCCGCGACAAGGTGTTCCTGGTCGAGCGCCGGGGGGGCGGCCACGGCAGCGACTTCGTACCCGCCCCCGACGATTGGCGCACCCCCCGGCACTGCTACTTCCAGACCAACATGCGGGCGCAGCTGCCCGCGGCGCTGGGGGGCGGCGGCTCCCCGGACACGCTTCTCACCCTCGACGTTGCCGACGACCTCGCGGCCGCGGCGGACCGCCTCGACAGCCTGACCCTGAACCTCGCCCTCACCGCCGATCCGGAGGAGGCGGCCGGCGGGCTCCAGGTTGAGGTGAGAATCAACAATCTGCTACTGGGCGCCCCGGTCCGGGAAACGGGAACCGCGACCCGGCTGAACGCCCGCTTCGAACACTGGCTGATCTTTGCCGTCCCGCCGCGGTTCCTCGCCCTGGGGGAAAACCTCGTCGGCATCTGCCGAACCGACCGGACGACCGCGGGGGCGCGGATCGAGAAGCTCGAGCTGCACGTCCGGTATGCCTGAATGCGGATCACCGAGGTAATCACCCACCGCCTCGCCTGCCCGGTCCCGCGTCTTTTCCGGGCCTGCCGCACGGACTGGATCCGCGAACGGACAGCGGCGATCGTGGAGGTCAGGACCGACGACGGCCTTGCCGGCTGGGGGGAAGGGGATGGGACCCTGGCGCGGGAAACGGCAGACTCCCTGTTGGTCGGGAAGAGCCCGTTCGACCGCGAGGAGATCTGGGACAGCCTGACGGCCTGCGGGGAAGACATCCCCGCTGCCTGCGGAATCGAGATCGCCCTCTGGGACCTCGCGGGGAAGGCGGAAGGCAAGCCGGTCTGCGAACTTCTCGGGGGTACCCTGCGGGACAGGGTGACCGCGTACGCCAGCGGGTTCTTCCAGCCGCAGGGGGAGGATCACCTGCGCCACGTCGCCGAAGAAGCCCGCCGCTGCCGGGGCCGGTTCGACGCAGTCAAAGTCCGCATCGGTTTCGGTCCCGAGCGGGACGAACGCATCGTCGAGGCGGTGCGGAGCGCCGTCGGCAGCGAGGTGAGGCTCGCCGTCGACGCCACCCAGGGGTACGACCTTCCGGCGGCTATCGAGGCAGGCAACCGGCTTGCCACCAGTGATGTCATGTGGTTCGAGGAGCCGGTCCCGGCCGAAGACCTCGACGGGTACCGCGAGCTCCGGCAGGCCCTGCCGATGCCGGTGGCTGGCGCGGAGGGACGCAGCGGGCTCGCTTCTTTCCGCGACGTAGTCGAGAGCGGAGCCATGGACATCATCCAGCCCGACATCGGCCGCGCCGGCGGGTTCACCGAGGGAATGAGGGTCTGCGGGCTCGCCGCGGCGAACCGGGTCCACGTGATCCCGCACATGTTCGGGTCGGTGGTGCGGCTGGCGGCCACCCTCCACTGGCTGGCCGCGGTACCGGAGGATCCCCGCGGGGAGCTACCCCCCTTTCTCGAGCTCGACGTGACGGAAAACGGTCTCCGCACCGGCCTGTCGCCGACCCGGTTCGAGGTAGAGGACGGATTCGTCCGCGTACCGGACCGCCCCGGGCTCGGGGTTGACCTCGATGCCGGGGCGCTGCGGAGATTCAGCGTTCCATGACTCCCCGCCGAACCCCCGGGCCGATCCCCCTGATCATCAACGACCGCTTCTTCTACGGCTGGCTTATGCTCGCCGCCGGCGCTCTCTGCCTGTTCGCCAGCGGCCCCGGCCAGTCCCATGCATTCAGCGTCTTCATCACGCCGATCGGCGAGGACCTCGGGATCTCGCGCACCGCGGTCTCCACCGCCTACGCCGCGGCCACCCTGGCGGCCGCCTGCGGCCTGCCCTGGGTTGGGCGCCTCGTCGACCGCTTCGGGGTCCGCGCCGTGATGCTCTGGGTGGGGGTGCTGTTCGGCGCCGGGGCCGCGGCCTTCGGGCAGGTCCCGGACCTGTGGCTGCTGGCGGTCGGGTTCGCGGCCCTGCGCTTCCTCGGCCAGGGATCGCTGATGATCTGCTCCTACAACCTGGTGGCGCAGTGGTTCAGCCGGAAACGCGGCCTCGCCATGGGCCTTGTCAGCCTCGGGTTTTCCCTGAGCATGGCGGTGCATCCCACCTTCTCGCAGTGGCTGATCGACGAGGCCGGCTGGCGCCAGGCCTGGCTCTGGCTCGGCGTCTCGACCTGGGTGCTGCTGGTTCCGTGCGCCGCCCTGCTGGTGCGCAACAGGCCGGAGGATCTCGGGTTGGCCCCGGACGGCGACCGCGGCGGCAGCGCCGCGGGAGCAGACGAACCGGGGGATTCCGCCGAAGCCGGACTGACCCTGGGGGAGGCGATGCGGACCTCCGCCTTCTGGATCTGCGCGGTTGCCGTGGCCACCCTGTCGCTGGCGATCACGGCGATCTTCTTCCACCAGGTCTCCATCCTCGAGTCGCGCGGGTTGAGCCCCGGGGACGCCTCCCGCGTGTTCGCCGTGTCCGCCATGACCATGGTCGCCTTCATGCCGGTCTTCGGCCGCCTCCTCGACCGCCTGCGGACCCGGACCGTGTTCGCCGGGGGCCTGCTGCTGCTTTCCTGCTCCCTTGCGGCGCTCGCCGCGGCCTCCGACACCCTGTCCTCGGTATTCTTCGGCATCTTGTTCGGCGCCGCCAACGCCGGCAGCCACAACCTGCTCGCCTACATCTGGCCGCGGTTCTTCGGGCGCCGGCATCTCGGCAGCATCCAGGGGGCCTCGCAGATGGTCAGCGTTCTCGGGGCTTCCGTCGGACCGATCCCGTTCGGACTGGCCTGGGATCTGTACGGAAGCTATACCGGCGCCCTGTTCGCCTTCGCCTTGCTGCCGCTGCTGTGCGCAGTGGCGGTCTGGTTCATCAGGGAGCCTGACAGAAGGAGCCAGGAAGGTCTTCAGTAAACCACGCGCACCCATCGCGCGAGCCGGGTCTTTGGCCTTGGACTGCGGGAAGTGAAAGGTGTGTTTCCCGGCCATCGGCTATCCTCTGGACAGGGAGGATTTCTCAAGTAATGCCCCTTGACCGACTGTCCGGTTTCCGGGGAACATTACAGGGACTGCCGGCGATCTTCACCGCCTGGGTTCTCAAGGGTCTGACCCTGCGATACGGAGGTATCGACTTGTTTCGCAGCCTAACCCCGTTCTTTCCCGGACTGATCCTGGGCGCCTTCCCGCTATGGAGCCAACCCCGGTTCGTCGACCGCACGGCGGAGGCCGGACTTCGGAGCCTCACCAACACCTTCGGAGGCGTCGAGAAGCGGTTCATTCTCGAGGCCAACGGCAGCGGGGCGGCGTTCTTCGATTACGACGACGACGGCTGGCTCGATCTCTACGTCGTCAACGGTGAGCCGTTGGGGACGGTCGGATCGCCCAATCTGCCCGGACAGAGGCCAGGAGACTATCAAAAATGCCGGCCTCATCCTCAAGAACTCCCTCGGGCGGGGGCTTATATTCTGGCGGAATCTGAGGACGCGAAAATGAGCCGCCCCAAACACACAACCGACACCCAAACGCATGAAAGCGCCTTGCGTGATTACTTCCACCGGGTGCGGCCGGCAGGAGTGGCCTCGGCCTATCTCTACGGAAGCGCCGCCCGGGGACAGGCGCATGCCGAAAGCGACGTCGACGTCGCGGTGCTGTTGGACCGCGCCCGCTTTCCCTCGCGCCAGCAACGATCCGGGGAACGGGTCCGGCTCACCGCGGAGCTGATCCACGTTCTGAGGAACAACGACGTCGACCTCGTCATCCTCAACGACGTACCCCCGGGCCTCGGACGCCACGCAGTCACGGAGGGAATTCGGGTGTACGTGGCCGACCCCGAGGCGGATCACGCCTTTTTCCGGGACGTCCAGCTGCGCGCCGCCGATCTCGAGCCGTTCCTGCGCCGAATGCGGCAGATAAAGCTCGGGGCTCTTTCCTCGTGACCTGGTTGGTAGAGCGGCTCGCCGAGCTGCGCAAACACCTCGACCACCTGCGCATGCTGGAACCGAAGGTCGAGGGGCCCGCATCACTTCGGGACGACCTGAGCCTCCACAACGACGTCCTTTTCTCCTTGTTGACTGCGTCTCAGCTCGTCATCGACATCGCCGGGGAACTCGGTGCGCGCCGCGGGCTGCGTTTCGAGGATTACACCGAGGCCGTGAGGAACCTGTCGGCCTGGGAGGAGTTCCCGCAGGAGCTCGTCGATCGCCTCGCCCGCCTCCCGGGCTTCCGCAACATCCTCATTCACGAGTACGTCTCTCTCGACTACGAGCAGGTTGTCGGGGCGATCCGGGATCTCGAGCCAATCGCCGAGTTTGCCCGCCGTATTGCCGCCCTCGAGCAACAAGAGCAGCAGCCGGATTGACCGGTCACCTTCGGCCACCGACCGGCCCCGGCCAACCCGTTGCGATTCCGCGAAACCCAGCCGATGACGGCCCAAAACAATTTGGCATTCGGTTAAGGAGCCGATCACAGGATCCACCATGAAGATCACCGGCATCAGGATCTACAAGTTCACCCACGTCGGCGAAGGCCAGACCATCAACGGCGAACGGGGCGAGCTGCTGCCGGCTTCCCCTGCCAAGGACTGGCTCTTCCTCAAGATCGAGACCGACGCGGGAATCTCCGGCTGGGGGGAAGGCTCCGGGGAATGGCTCACCTCACCGGTAGAGGCGATGCTGCGCGACTGGGAACCGCTGCTGGTGGGCCGGGATCCCCTGGGGATCGCCGCGATCACCGACGACCTGCAGAACCGCAGTCCATGGAAAGGAGGGGCCGTGCCCGGCACCGCGGTCGCCGCGGTCGACATCGCCCTCCACGATCTCGCCGGCAAGGCCTGGGGAGTCCCCGTCCACACCCTTCTCGGAGGTGCCCGCCGCGACCGCATCCGCGTGTACAGCGGCGGCGACTTCAGCAGCCCGGACGCCGCGGCCGCCTCGGCCCTGAAGGTGCAGGCCGCCGGATACGCCGGGGTCAAGGGCAATCCGCTCGAGGAGCGGCTGTGGGCGATGGACGAGCAGGCCCTGGCCAACAGCACATCGGTGGTCGCCGCCATCCGCAAGGCGGCCGGTCCCGGGTTCGACATCATGCTCGACACCCACGGCAGCCCCCATCCCGAGCTGTCGATCGAGTACGCCCGCCGCGTCGCCCCGTACCGCCCGCTCTTTCTCGAGGAACCCTGCAAGGTCGGATCGCTCGAAGCGCTCCTCGACGTCTCGCGCAACAGCCCGGTGTCGATCGCCACGGGGGAGAAGATCTTCGACCTGCCCGGGTTCGAGCCGCTCATCCGGGCGCGGGCCGTCTCCTTCCTGCAGCCCGACATCGGACACAGCTTCGGCCTGGGCAGCTACATGGAGATCGCCCGCCATGCGGAGCAGCAGCAGATCCTGATGGCCCCCCATCTCGGGGTCGGGGGACTGCTGTACGTCGCCTCCCTGCACGCCGACGCGGCGACCCCCAACTTCCTGATCCAGGAATCCCACCAGCTGCAGCACTTCGCCAGGTACATGGAGCACGACCTGCGCATCGAAGGGGGGTACGTCAACACTCCCGGGGGGCCCGGGCTCGGGGTCGAGGTGAAAGAGGCGGACATCGCCAAGCTCCCCCACGTGCCGATGGAGTACCGCCAGTACCGCCACGAAGACGGGAGCTGGAAAGGCTGGTAGCTCAAGCGGATGCGCACGATCTGAGCGGGAGCGAATACTGCAAGCGGAACGGTCAGGCTCGGCGGCTCTTTGATTTCGGAGCCTGACCGGATGGCCGCCTGAATCCCCGTTTCTTCCTGCGGCAGTGATTTCCCGATTTCAGCCTCGCTCCCCCCGGTGCCGGGCAACCAATTCCTCCATGCTCGCGAACCGGAAATCGGGCCTCACCTCCTCCCGGGGCGGGGCGGTCGCCCCGCCGCCGCGGCCGGCGCGCCGGTCGATCCAGGCGGTCGCCAGTCCCGTCCTCTTTGCGGGCACGTGGTCGTGGAAGAGGCTCTGCGCGACATGCAGAATGTCTTCGGGCCCGCAGCCGAAGTCCGCTTTCACCCGTTCGAGCAGGTACTCGAAGTTGGCCGCCGCCGGCTTGTACGAGCCGATCTCTTCTGCGGTGAGGACCGCATCCCAGGGATTCCGGAGCCGGGCGGCGCTGCCCGGATAGCTGGCGCGGTCGCAGTTGGTCAGGGTGACCAGCCGGTGGTGGTTTTTCAGATAAGCCAGCGAATCGGCCGCGTCCTCGAAGGCCGGCCAGTCACCGACCGACCGGCCGAAGCGGACGCTCCCGGCATCGTCCGCTTCGACTCCCCAGCCCTGGGCGAGGGTGCGGTGGGTTGCAGCCAGGACATCCGCGTAGAGCATTCCGGGCGCCGCCTCCTGGCATGCGGATTCCGCCTGCGCGAAGGCCGCCAGGGCCTCCTCCCGGGCCGGCGGTTCGGCCAGACGCGAGCAGAGCGGTTGCAGGGCCTCCCAGATTCCGGTCTCCCAGTCGATCAGGGTGCCATAGGTGTCGAAGGTCAGGACGGGAAATTCGCTGATCCGCACAGGGTTTCTCGAGGTGCGGGGGATTCCGGGGCACCACAACAGGTTGGGGTTTCACCCGGCAATCGCGCCTATCTCCCCCTACCGGGAGGGCCCCCAGAATTTCCTTGATAGGCGCCCGAAAATAACGTACCTCTCAACCATATTCATCAGAGTTCGCTGGTCAGGAAAGCGATCGCGGCAGCCGGTCCATGCCAGGTTGCCTGAACGAGTTGTCGACATGCACCAGCCGCCCGTCCGCGGTCGGCTGCGGAACCGCATGAAGTCCGATTTCTGAGGAAGTTTTTTCCCCACTGGTGGCACGAATCCCGCGGCTCCGAATACTTCCGTGATCGCCACGGGGGGGCGGGGCGCTGGAAGTGGCACCGCAAATCGCAGGAGGAAGAAATGGCAGTCAGAATCATCGTTGCCCTGATCACCCTGCTGGCCATCATCCAGGGCCTGGCGGGCGATCCGATCGGAGGGGGCATTCTGACCCTCGCGCTGGTCATTCTCGGCCTGGTGTACGGGTCATTGGGGGTCGATGCCGAGGACGCGACCGCATACCTGGTCGTCACCCTTGCCGCCGGGGGTGCAGCCAGCATGAACGTGCTGGACCAGGATATTCTCGCGATGGTTGGCGACCGGCTGGACGCCATCCTCGACCAGGCCGTCATCGCCCTGTTCGCCGGCGCCGTTACCGTTCTGGTCACGAGGGCGATCAACCGCCTGAAGGGTTGAATCGAAGTACCGGTACCCCGAGGTACTTTCGTCGAAACGCTTTTCGCGGTGCGGGGTGTGCTCCAGGGGAGGGTCATGTTCCCGATTCCGCTTGCGATCTCGCCGAGTCGTTCGAAAGTGCCTTGAGTACCCCCCGCTTCCTGTGCCGGCCCTGTATGCCGCCGGCGCAGGAGGCGTTTGCATGAACCTCGGACAGCGCCCCCGACTTCCGCAGTCAGTTCGCCAGCCTTCGCCTCTGGCCGGCCGCCGGATGGAAACCTGCCTGCTCCGCCCGCCGGAACGCACCTGCCTTCCGCAAAATACCCGTCCCTGATTCCCCCCTTTCCCACCTCGCACCAGCGCCTGGCCTCGCCGCGGGTCCCGGATCCCGATTGTCCCCCGGGCCCTTGCGGACACGGGCATATCCCTGAAGTTTGCCGGTCGGTCCGGACCGCTGACAGGGGCAGGAAACCATTGACCTATTTGTGAGGAGACTGGTTCAACCATGGACGAAGAACAGCGCTTCGCCTTCGACACCTGGGGTTTCCTCACCGTTGAGGATGCGATTACCCCCGGGCAGGTCGCGGAGCTGAAGGCCACTGTCGACGCACGGGGCCCGGAGCTCTACTCTCAGCACCCCGACCGGGGCGGTTTCTGGTCCCAGGCGTTCGTCGATCTGCTCGACGTCCCGGTGGTCTCCGACATCCTGGAAGAGATATTCGGGGGCCGGCGGCCAGAAGGACTCCCTCCCTTCCGCATCGACCACATCAACGTCCACACCCACGGCACCTTCAACAAGAACCTCGCCGGGGGGCGCCTCCACGGCGGCAACGGACGCCTGCTGAATCCGGACCGGCCGCATGAGCTGACGCCCATCTACTTCGCGCGCGATCCCGAGACCGGAGCTTATTCCAACGGTCTGGTGACCGTGGCCTACGAGCTGGAGGACACGGTCTGCAACGGCGGCGGTTTCGGATGCCTGGCCGGCTCGCACAAGGGACATCTGCCGGTCCCCGAAACATGGGTCGACCTGGCCAAAGGGGTGCATCCGATGGTCACCCGGGTGCCCGCCCCTGCCGGCACCGCCATCGTCTTCACCGAGGCCCTTTTCCACGTCACCCTGCCCTGGACCGCGCCGAGCACACGGACCACCCTCTTCTACAAGTACACCGAGCGGGGGGAGGCCTACTCCGGACCCGACAACTTCTTCAGCCCGACCGGCGCCGACTCATGGGAAGGGGTGGACGAGCGCAAGCGCGCCATCCTGACGCCTCCGCCGCGGGAGTTCGTCGAGCGCAAGGCCGAGCTGGGCAGGCGGGAAACGGCGTAGCGCTAATCCAGCCGGACCAGCAGTTTGAAAACCCACACTGAAATCGAAGGCGTACCGGTCTGGGGAGAACCGCTCGACAACGCGGTGCGGCAGATCGTCAACTGCGCCCGCAGCGCCGAGCACACCGCGCTCATGGCCGATCACCACCTCGGCTACTCCATGCCGATCGGCGGGGTGGCCGCCTACCGCGACGCCGTCAGTCCCTCCGGCGTCGGCTACGACATCAGCTGCGGCAACAAGGCGGTCCTGCTCGACGCCGACCCCGATCTCGTCACCTCGGAAATCGCCGCGGTCATGGACGAGATCTGGGAGACCCTCTCCTTCGGCATCGGCCGCAAGAACGACGAACCGGTGGAGCACGAGCTGTTCCGCGACGACCCGGCCTGGGACATCGAGGTCGCCGGCAGGCTCAAGTCCCTGGCGCAGGGCCAGCTGGGAACCATCGGCTCCGGCAACCACTACGTCGATCTCTTTCTCGACGAGGAACGGCGCGTCTGGTGCGGGGTGCACTTCGGCTCGCGCGGCCTCGGCCACAAGCTGGCGACCCACTTCATCAGGGCGGGCGGCGGCAGGGAGGGAATCGACGTCGATCCCGTGCTTCTGGGCACCGGCTCCCAGCTCGGCCAGGAGTACGTCGCCTGCATGAAGCTCGCCGGCCGCTACGCCTATGCCGGCCGCGACTGGGTGTGCGCCAAGGTCGCCTCACTGCTGCGCTGCAACATCCTCGACGAGGTCCACAACCACCACAACTTCGCCTGGGAGGAGGAGCATTTCGGCGAGGAGCTGTGGGTGGTGCGCAAGGGGGCCACCCCGGCGTTCCCGGGGCAGCGCGGCTTCATCGGCGGCTCGATGGGGGACATCTCCGTTATCGTCGAGGGGGTCGACGGGGAGGAGAGCGCCCGGTCGATGTACTCCACCGTTCACGGCGCCGGGCGGGTGATGTCGCGGACCGCGGCCGCCGGCAAGCGGCGCTGGAAACGGGCGCGCCGCCGGGCCGGGAAGAAACAGAGGAAGGCCGAGGGGGGAGCCGTCAGCCGGCAGATGATGATGGAGTGGGTGTCCCGCGAAGGGGTGGAGCTGCGCGGCGCCGGAACCGACGAGTCCCCCCACTGCTACAAGCGCCTGCCGGAGGTGCTGGAGTACCACTCCGCGGGCATCCGCATCCTGCACACCCTGAAACCGATCGGGGTGGCGATGGCAGGGGCCGAGGAGTACGATCCGTTCCGGGACTGAAGCGTGCGCGTCCAGGCGCCGGGCACCTGGCAGTCCGCGGCAGTACCCTTTTTCAGGACCGGCGGCTTGGATTTCCGGCGATCCGTTTTCAGGAGAAACCCCATTGATCGAGGTCAAATCGACAGGACTCGTCTACCGCAACCCGAAACCCTACCTCAGGTCGGTCCACGCCTGGCACCCGACCATCGTTCCCCTCGGCGGCGGCGTGATGCTCGCCGGCTTCGACCTCGCCGAGGCGATCTCCGCGGCGAACTACCGGTCCTACATGGCCAGGTCGAACGACGGCGGCCGCACCTGGAGCGAGCCGCGCCGGCTCGTGCCCGGCCACACCGAAGTCACCGATTTCATCCGCCTGAGCCGCCTGTCGGACGGCACCGTCCTCGGGGTGGGCCAGCGCAAGGTGCCGGACCTGGAGACGCAGAGCTGGAACCCGGAGACCTACGGGTGCCGCCCCGGCGAGTGGTTCACGATCCGCAGCGCCGACAACGGCCAGACCTGGAGCGAACCGCTGGTCTTCGAGCCGGCGATCACCGGGCAGCCCTGGGAGCACTGCCACGCGGCGCTGGAGACCGCGGACGGCCGCCTGCTCCTGCCCGCCGCACTGGTGCGCACCTGGGAGGGGGAGGCCCCCAACGGCCTGAAGACGGTCGCCCTGGTCTCGCACGACCGCGGCTCGACCTGGCCCGACAGCGTCGAGCTGTTCAGCGATCCGGAGGGGAAGATTTTCCACCACGAGGTGAGCCTGATCGAGCTGCCCGACGGCGGCCTGCTGGCGGTCGCCTGGCCGTTCAACCCGGAGGTCGGGCGCACGGTGACGAAGGTGCCGTTCGCCCTGGCCCCCGAGGGCGGGGATTTCAGCGTGCGCGGGTCGACGGAGATACCGGGGGAAACCACCAAGCTCGTCGGCCTCGGCGGCAACCGCGTCATGTCGTTCATGCGCAGGACCGACCGGCCCGGACTGTGGGCCTGCGTGTCGCGGATCGAAGGGGGCGGGTGGATCAACGAAGCCGAGGCCCCGGTCTGGCAGGGGGCGGATTCCCGCATGCTCGGGGACGGCCGGGCGGCGGAGGAGCTGGCGGGCCTGCAGTTCGGCTTTCCGAACCCTCACCTGCTCGAGGACGGGGACGTATTCGTCGCCTTCTGGTGCCTCGAGGACTGCATTCACAACATCCGCTGGGTGCGCCTGGGAGTGGAGCAGTAGGAAGGTCGCAGGCACCTTCCGGTTCGGGCCCCTGCACCTCCGCTCCCGGCCGCCGCAGGTTGCGGCCCCCCGGGTAACTTCACATGCGCTCCATTCCCTTCATTCCATCCTTCCGCAATCGCCCTGCATGGCTTCGAATTCCTCGCGCAGGAGCTTCTTGCCCTTGTACAGACGCATCTTCACCGTCGCGAAGCTCAGCCCGAGAAAGCTGCAGATCTGCTCGTACGAGCAACCCTCGATGTGGAACAGGATGAGCACTCTCCGGTACTCCGGCCTGACGCGGTCGAGGGCCTCCATCAACGCCTCGCGTTCCTCTTTTTCCACCAGTTTCTGTTCCGGGGTCTTCTCCCTCCCGGTCACGGGAAGCATGGCGTCGAGAACCCCCTCCCTGACGACCCCCTTGAGCTGAGGACGACGGCGCACCTGATGACCTCGAAGCCAGTCGGTAGAGACGTTGCTCGCCATTCTCGCCAGCCAGGGGGCGAATCTGGAATGCTTCCGGAGCTTGGTTAGCTCGAGGTAGGCCTTGCAGAATACGTCCTGGCTGAGATCGTCCACCTCTTCGGACCGCCGAACGGCCTCGAAAATCACGCCGTGCACGAGTTTTACGTACCGTTTCACCAGTTCGTCGAACGCCTTCGAATCGCCCTCGAGCGTCCTTCTGACCAGTTCGCTGTCGTTCTCTGCCATGCAGGGGATTCGGGCAATGGTGTTGCGATTGGACGGTCCCGTTGGAGATCGGTCGCGGCGGGGTGGCCTCAGGGGGGGAGAGTCCTCGGCCATGCCCGGTCGTCATTGCGGTGCCGTAAAAAAGACGCGGCGGAAAGGGAACTTACTAGTCCGGGTTTAAACTGAAAAAGTAGCCAAACCAGAACTGCTTCCACAGTCTTCCTCACCCAACCCATGGCACTTCTCATGACCCTGCTTACCGACTCCGACCATCAGTTCTTCCGCCGGCAGGGCTTCGTCCTGCTGAAAAACCTCCTTCCCGCCGCCGAAATCGAGCGCTTCCTCGAGCTCTTCGACGAGGACCGGAAACGGGCGCCGCTGCGCTGGGCGCAGCGCGGTTCCCAGACCATGAACTGCGACGCCCTGTGCACGACCCCCGAGTTCGACGAGGTCGTCCGCCACCCGCTGATCCTGCGGGCGGTCGGCGAGCTGATGGGCGGGCCGGTCTGCTTCGGCGAGCTCTGCATCCGCCACATGGAGCCTGCCGACGCCCCGGGCAGCGGCGGATGGCACCGGGACCGGGGCCACTACCTCGAGCACCCGCTGCGCATGGACTACATCCAGCTCATGCTCTACCTGACCGACGTCGACGAGACCACCCACTGCTTCTCGCTCTCGCCGGAATCCGTCGACGAGCCGGTCCTCGAGAAGGCCGGACAGCTCGAGCGCCGCGGCTGCTTCGACGTTCACGGCCCGGCCGGCACCGTCTGCCTCTTCAACGTGGCGGTCCTGCACCGCGCCACCGTCCGCCAGACCGGCAGGGAGCGCAAGTCGATCCAGGTGTACTACGGCCACCGCGACCGCCCCTACCTCGCCGACGATTCGCTCATTCCGCCGATGTTCTTCAACCACCACCCCGACCCGGAGGTGCGCGCCTTCTACGGCAACCTCAACGCCATCACCCGCCTGTACATGCGCGCCTTCGGAATCGAGGAGTCCGCCTGAAAGCCCGGTTGCCGGCACCTTCCCGGCGATCCACTCCGGCCCGGGCGGAAGTCCCCGCCATCGCAACAGACACAGGAGCATGATGCCCGCACACCCGACCTTCACCCCCGACCGGAAACAGGAGGCCCTCGATTTCTTCGCCGCCTGGAACTACGTCGTCGTCAGCGACGCCCTGCCGCCGGAGAACATCCGCACCCTCACCGATTTCGTGGACCGCTCCGAGCGGGAGATCGCCGCCGAGTGGGGGCCCGACAGGCTCGGCTGCCGCTCGCACGCGCAGATTCTCGTCCACCACCCCGAGCTCGACGGGCACGTGCGCCCGTCCGTGGCCTGGGGGCTCGTCGACGCCATCATGGGGCCGGACACCCGCTTCTCCCAGTTCGACTTCCGCGACCTTTGGGACGGGGCCGCCAGCGGGCCGATGCGCTGGCACCGGGACCGCCCCTGGCTGCCCCGGGCCGCGGACGATCCCGGTCCCCGCTGGGACTGCAGCTACGTCTGCGCCATCCACTACCTGACCGACGTCGGCGAGGACCAGCCCTGTTTCGCGGTGGTGCCCAACTCGCATCGCTGCGGGAACTTCGATGAGGCGAAGGAGGAGCTCGGGGAGGAGTTCCGCATGGTGCCGGTCCGCGGGCCCGCGGGGACCGTCGTGCTCTACAACATCGGCATCCTGCACACCCGCGTGAGCGGCGCCGGCCGCCGCCTGACCCAGCACAACTACTTCGGCCGCGAGCAGAGCCCGCCGCTGACCGACTGGGTTATGCTGCCCCGGCGCCTGACCGAGCACCACGACCCGGAGGTGCGCGCCTTCTACAGCCAGTGGACGGAGGCGACCAGGGCGTTCGCCGCGGCCGGGTACTCGGACGAGTACTACTACGCCAACGTCATGGACAAGCCGACTTAGAATCGGAACCCGCGGCCCCCGGTGACCTGGGGCTGCGGGGGATCGATGGGCAAAGGAGCCCGCAACGGCCGGAACGAATCCGGGGAACTCGATGCAGGACAGGACCCGGGATTCCTGGGCCGGGCGGCAGAAGCTCGATGCGGGGAAGGGGCCCGGGCGGCGGGAACGGTCTCCTGCGCCGGTCTTTTCCTGCCTTCAGCAGCTCCGGATCACGTAGAACAGCAGCGCCAGGCCCCACAGGAACAGGCACAGGTTGCAGGCGAGCCGGATCAGCCGGGTGAGCATGGCCGGGTGACAGCCTCGCCAGGGCACGCCGGTCGCAAGCGGCTCAGTCCCTGTCGGGGAACCGCAGGATCCGCTTTGCCGCGCCCCCCATGACGGAGTCGTGCTCCTCGTCGCCGACGTCGGGGACCAGCTCCTTCAGCAGCCGCACCATCTTGTCGTACCCCGGCTCGACGCAGATCCAGGGGAAGTCGCTGGCCCACATCAGCCGCCCCGGGAAATGCCGCAGCAGCAGGCGGGCGTTGTCGGCGAAGTCGCGCCACGGCCACGGCTCGTTGCTGAACGCGTAGTGGCCGGAGAACATCATCGAGACGTTCTCGAACCGCGACAGGCGGTAGACGTTGTGCCACAGGAAATACATGTTGGGATTCTCGACGTGGGGGCGCCCGTGCTCGTCCCAGGAGAAGTTGCCGCTGCCCGGGCTGACGCCGAGGTGGTTGAACACCACCCTGACCTCGGGGAACGCCTCGACCAGGTAGCCGGCCGCGTAGATGTCGGCGTGCCCGAGGTAGAGCCACATCACGTAGTCGCGCTCGGCGGCGTGTTTCCAGATCCGGTAGGTCCCGTAGTCGCGCAGGTCCATCGGGGTCAGGGGGTCGCGCGGCCCCCCGAGGCCGCCGAGGCGGAAACCGATGAACTGCCCGTCGCCGGCGACCCGGTCCATGTGCTCCTCCGGCTCGGCGCAGTCGCCGGGGATCAGGCCGATCCCCCGGAAGCGGTCGGGGTACGTGTCGACGCAGTGGCGGACGTAGTTGTGGTGCTCCGGCTCGGCGCCCCCCATCTGCGTCAGCACCGCCTGGTCGATGCCGTTGGCCTCCATCTCCCCGAGCAGCTTCTCGGCGGTCTCCTCGCGGTCGGCGGGATAGGCGTCGGAGGCCTCGCGCGGGAACTCCGCGGACCGTTTGGCGAACACGTGCAGGTGGCAGTCGATCCTCACCATCGCTTCCTCCTCATTCCAGTCCGAACAGCCGCCGGCGCTCCGGCGTCTTCAGCCTGTCCGCGAGCGCGGCGAACTCACCCGGGGCCGCCTGCCCCGCGGCGCGCTCGCACCAGCCCATGATGATCGACTTGCGCGGCTCGGAGGTGGTGTTGTCCATGGCGGTGTGCATCCCCCGGTTGTCGAAGAGAACGGCGGTGCCCGCCCCGCCCGGGAAGGTGACGTGCCCGGGCATGGCGTCGTTGCGCTCCGGGCGGTACCAGGTCCCCGGGTCGGCGAGGTGGCTGCCCGGCACGTAGGCGAACTCCCCTCCCCCGGCGGGCACGTCGTTGACGTAGAGCTGCATCTTCACCCTGCGCACCCCGTCGTCGGCCCGGTCGGGGTGCCAGCCGGTGTAGCTGACCGGCCAGCAGGGAACGGTGCGCACCTGGGGGCCGCCCGACACCACCGGGTCCCCGCCGCAGAACTCCGCCGCCAGCGGGTACCAGCCCGGGTGGTCGACGAGGTCGAGGAAGGCGTCGTCCCTGGCGAACGGATCCGGCACGTCGTACCACGTCGGCGCCGCCTCCCCCCGTTCGATCGCCTCGACCCATTCTTCGCGGCAGGCGTCGGCCCAGTGGTCGAAGGCCGACTGCAGCCGTTGCAGCCGGCCGCCCGCAATCGCCCCGTCGATACGGACGTACCCCTCCTCCTCCCACTGCTTTCGCTGTTCCTCGGTTGCCCCTGACATTTCGTGTCGATCTCCTTCTCGCGGCTCGACGTTCCCTACCGGGGCGGGAGATATAGGTCTATTTTCCCGGCAGCGGCAAGGATGCAGCCGCCCTCCGAACCCGCCGCGCACCGGCCCCTCGCCGTTCCCGCCAACTCCGACGACATTCCCCGGGACCACCCATGGCGATCCGAACCCACGACTGCAAACCGACCCTCGACGACGAGCAGATCCTCGACTTCTGCCGCAAGGGATACCTCGTCCTCGAAGCGGTGGTCCCCGGCGACGTCAACGAGAGGTCCTGCGAGCTGATGGACCGCGTCGCCGGCGAGGGCCTGCCGCACGAGACCATCCTCGAGCAGGACTGGTTCGTCGACGGCGTCCTCCTCAACCCGGCCGCCGCCGGCGCCGTGCGCTCCCTGCTCGGACGCAACTTCCGCATCACCATGCCGTTCCTGCACAACCACCGCACCGAGGAGGCGAACCCGCAACCCCAGGGCTGGCACCGCGACGGCGGCTCCAAGCACACCCCCCACGAGCTCGACTCCCTGCAGGTGTTCTACTACCCCCAGGACGTCCCCGGGGAGCTGGGACCGACCGAAATCCTGCCCGGGTCGCACCTCCTCTACGCCGCCAGCCAGTTCATGCAGCACTACCGCAGCTTCCGCGGCGCCGTTTCCACCGCGGCTCCGGCGGGCAGCATCTTCCTGACCGCCTACAACCTCTGGCACCGCCGCTCGGCGTCGACCGCCTCCGGGACGCGCAACCTCCTGAAGTACTGGTACGTCCGCACCTGCCCGCCGCGGCGCGACTGGATCGTGCAGCCCGACTTCCCGCTGATGCACGCCTACCATCCCCCCGACGAGTGGTGCGACCACCGCGAGTTCCACCGCGCCCGGGACGACCACGCCGGCATGTTCTTCTGGCTGTGCGGGGAGTACGACCGCTACCTCGCCGAAAGGAACAACCTGCCGGTCTACTACCTCGAGAACGACAGGCCGTGCAGCTACTGCGGCGGTGTCGTGAGATAGCTCATTTCGATTGACCGGCCTCTGCGGAGGCCTTCCGACGACCATCGGCACAGGCGAGGCCGGGTTTCCCGGTCCCGCCCCGGACATCGCACAGGAGGAACCCTTGGCGACCTTCACCAGCGCGAAACGAACCGAACCGCCGGTATGGGCGGTGCTCGAACGGCGGCTGATCGACGCCCTGAACCAGGCGGCGCCGGTCTACATCGACAAGTACACCCGCACCGGCGGCTCCCTCGTCTGGACCGAGCAGTACCCCGGGGACGGGGTCTGGGTCGACGACCTCTACGAGGCATTCTTCAACTGGCCGCTGCTCTACGCCCTCGGGGGAAGCGAGTACATCGGCGAGAAGGCGGTGAGCCAGTGGAACGCCGTTACCCGCCAGATCACTTACGACTACGGCCGCATCGCCAGGGAGTTCGTCTGCGACGACGACTGGTTCCACAGCAGCGAGAACTACGTCTACTTCTACGCCATCGGGCTCGCCGACCCGGCCAACGCCGAGATGATGCGCCGGGCGCGGCGCTTCTCCGGCTTCTACATGGCCGAGGATCCCGAGGTCCCGAACTACGACCCGGAGCACCGCATCATCCGCTCGCCGTTCAGCGGCAGCGCCGGCCCGATGTTCCACGCCCGCTGGGACGACGTGCAGTACAACATCGAGCACGGCCACGTCAAGCTCTCCCCGACCTTCGAGATCCCCCGCGAATGGCTGGAGCGCCGCTCGACGCCCGCGGAGCGGGAGTCGCACCGCAGCGAGGGGGAGGACCGCGGCCTCTGGTTCGAGGACCCGGCCAGGAGGGAGCGGATCCACTCGATGTTCGACAAGGTCGTCATGGAGGGAGACGTGCCCGTGAACCTCGGCGTCGTCGGCCTCGTCGCCCACACCTACACCCTGACCGGCGACGACAAGTACCGCACCTGGATCGCCGACTACGTCGAGGCCTGGATGGACCGGATCGGGGAGAACGGGGGGATCATTCCCGACAACGTCGGCCTCGACGGCCGCATCGGCGGCAACCGCCAGGGGCAGTGGTGGGGCGGCTTCTACGGCTGGGCGGCCTCCTCCTCGTACCAGATGATGTTCAACGCCATGACCGTGGCCTCGACCTGCGCCCACCTGGTCACCGGGGACAAGGGGTACCTGGACCTGGTCCGCTCCCAGTTCGACATGCTGCTGGAGCGCGCGGTCGAGAAGGACGGGCGCGTGCTCATCCCCTACCGCCACAACGAGGAGGGCTGGGTCGGCCACGCGCCGATGGGCCACCAGCAGCCGATCCAGCTGTGGTTCGCCTCGCAGGAGGAGCGGGACTGGCAGCGCCTCGAGACGATCCGCCGAGGCGCCGAGGAGGAGTGGGGCAGCGTGCGCCAGAACGACCCGCGCGGCGGCGACGACCGCGCCTGGACCCGCTACCTCGCCGGCGACTGCCCCGGCTTCCCCGAGGAGGTGCTGCAGGCCAACTACCGGGAGATGATGCGGCGCATGGACCTTATAGAGAGCGACGACGCCGACCTCACCGACCTGGCGCAGACCGACGAGCACCACTGGCTGCAGCGCAACCCGGTGGTGACCGAGGCGCTGCAGCTGCTGACCACCGGCGGCCACCAGACCAACTACTGGGGCGGCCTCGCCCGCGGCCGCGTGCGCTACTTCGACCGCGGCCGGCAGCGCCCGGGCCTGCCCGACGACGTCGCCGCCCTGGTGTCGGCGGTGCGGCCCGACGGCGTCGACCTCACCCTGGTCAACCTCAGCCCCCACCGCAGCCGCGGGCTAACCGTGCAGGCGGGCTCCTTCGGCGAGCACCGCTTCAGCACCGCCTCCGAGGCCGGGGAATCGCCGGCGACGGTGCCGGTCAACGGCAGGCATTTCGACGTCGAGTTGCGGCCCGGCACCGAGATCGAGCTGCGGCTCGACATGGACCTGCACTGCCACCGGCCGAGCTGCGCCTTTCCCTGGCACGGCGGGTCCATCCCGTTCCGGTGAGGCGGCGCTGATCCTGGTCGCTCGCACACGAGACCGGGGAACCGCTGCTGTTCAAGGGAGAGGATTTCACCCGCACCGATATAGAGGCGGCGTAACCGGGCAGGAACTCCCGTCTGCCGCCGTCCCCTCAGGGATCCTCGACGTCGACGACGGCGCGCGCCTCCGGAGACAGGCGCGCCACCGTCCCGGGGCTGAGCCAGCGGCGCTGGTCGGTCTGCTGCGGGACGCTGCGGCGGCAGTAGTACCCGTGCATGCCCCAGCGCTTGCGGCCGCTGGCGTTGAACGCCCCCCCGTGCCAGAGGTGCCCGTTGAAGACCACCACGGTCCCGGCCGGCGCCTGCAGCTGCACCTGTTCGGGGTGGGCGTCGGTGGGGTCCTCCATCGCCTCGGACGGGGTCCTGCGGCTCAGGTGCGATCCCGGGACCACGCGGGTGGCGCCGTTCTCCGCGGTGAAGTCCGTCAGCATCCAGACCGAGTTGCAGACCTGGAACTCCCCCGGCTCGACCCCCTTTCCCCAGTCGGCGTGCAGGCCCTGCAGGCCCTGCCCCGGGTGGGATGCCCGGGCGTTGAGCGAGGAGAGCCTGAGATCGCCGCCGATGACGTGCCGGACCGCGGCCAGCAGCCGGCGGTCGGTGACGCACTTCTCGAACAGCGGGTCCTTGTCGATCAGGTTGGCGAGCCGCGTGGTCCCCTCCTCCTGGTGCACCTCCCTGCCGGCCTCCTCCCCTTCCATTTCCGCGAGCTCCCCGAGGCGGGCGGCGAAAGCGGCCGCCTCCGCTCGAGAGAGGAGGCCGGGCAGCGGCAGGTACCCCTGCCCGTCGAGGAAGTTCTTCTCCTCCTTCGAGAGGACGCCGTCGTGCACCCCGAGGCTGGCGAGCGCCTCCCCGATCGTCATGGTCATTCCCTCTCCCCTCCCCTTGCCGGATTCGGGTCGTTCACGACATCCACGGGTACATCTCCCCGGCGAACGGGGCCGGTTCGGACGGCCGCGGGTATCCCAGCTTCTTCGGGTGCTTCTCCAGCGCCTGTTCCCAGGCCGCCGCCCACTCCTCGTATTCAGTCAGCGCACCGGGGTTCTCCCGGCTTCTCGCCCCCAGGCCCGGCCACTCCGGCCGCGGCGAGGGGGTGCCGAGCCGCTGGTAGCGCAGGTCCATGCTCCAGCGGATGCCGTCGGTATCGTTGGTTCCGGAGCCGTGCGGGCAGAGCTTGTGGAGGAAGATCACGTCCCCCTTCCGCATCGGCACGGTCGCGGCCTCGTATTCCGGGAGCGACCCGCCCCAGTACACGATCCCGCTCCGGTGCACCCCGGGCGCGACCTGAAGGCAGCCGTTCTCCGCGGTGGCCTCGTTCAGCGGCAGCCAGACCGTCAGAACGAAGAGGTCCCGCGCCTCGGGGGTGGTGAAGATCGCGTCCTGGTGCCGGGAGGCGATGTTGGAGTCCCTGCTGCGGGACTCGTCGGAAGGCAGCTTGGCGCGGATGTGGGAGATGGAGTTGCAGGCGATCTCCGGCCCGATGAACCCCTCGACCAGGTCGAGGAGATTCCGGTTGCGCATGAACTCGAAGGTCCCCCGCCCGCGAACATGGCCGATGTCGAGGAACTCGTCCGATGCGAAGTAGGTCTCCTCGTCCTCGTCGCAGATGCGCGCCAGCCGCGTGTCGAACGGCTCCTCTTCGTACAGGCGGGAGATCCGTCCCCCGGCGTGCAGCTTCTTCGCCAGCTCGTCGACGATGGCGGAGTAGTCGTCGATCACCGGCTGCAGGTCGCCGTCGGTCAGCGCCCCCTCGACGACGACGTATCCCTGGTCGACGAACTGCTCCCGGTGTTTTTCGCTCAGCTTCATTTCAGCTCTCCAAGTGGCTTTCGGCGCAAGATCCGGCTGCCCTCACCAATAGCCAGGGAAACCCGAATCATGCAATCTTCACGTAAATGGGAATAAGGGTGTCGAGGCGCCCGAACCGCAAGGAAGCCGACGGTGCAGAGGGAATGGCGAGGCCGTTGAACTGATTCGGATTATCCCCCTTGAATGCCGGCGGCCTTCGTCTTATTTCATCGCCGGGAAACGGCCTGGCCGAAATGCGGCCGAGGTCCAACAGAAACTCCAGCCCGCCCCGTTCAGTTTTCGACGCCCGACATGCCTGACAACCCGCTGCCCTACCGGTGGCCGCCGCGGATCATCTTCAACACCGACGGCTGCCTGGTGTTCAAGTACCTCAAACGCCGCAATCCCGACGACGTGACCGCCATGATGAAGCCCCTGGCCGACACCGCCGTCGACGTCGTCTCCGTGCTCGTCGGCATCAACGACGACCTGAGCTGGCCGGGCAGCCCGCACGGCGAGCTGTGGGGGGAAACCATGGCCGCCGCTCCGGAGGGAATGGCCCCCAGCGACCTCCTGCAGAAGAACCTCGCCGCCCTGGTGGAGGACGGGCACGACGTCTTCCAGCTGTACGTCGACCGCGCGCGGCAGTCGGGCCTCGGCATCTACGCCTCTTTCCGGATGAACGACGCCCACCGCAACATGGAGCACCGCATGGCCGACGGGCGCCGCTCCGCCCTGATGCTGAATCGCCCCGATCTGCTGATCGGCTCTCCGGCGCCCGAAGGCACCACGGGGTACGGGAAAGAGTTCAACTTCAGCTGGCAATGGGACTACGCCCGACCCGAGGTGCGCGACCGTTTCCTCGGCCTGTTCGACGAAACCATCGGGCGCTACGACGTCGACGGCCTGGAGCTGGATTTCTGCCGGGCCCCTCCGTTCTTCAAACCGCACCGGGGATTCAGGCAGATGGCGACGATGACGGAGTTCGTGCGCCGGGCGCGAGAGACCGCGCGCCGCGGCGCAGCCCGAAAGGGCAGGGACGTGAAGCTCTGCTGCCGCGTCCCCTGCAGCTTCGACGCCTGCATGGAGCTGGGGCTCGATCCGGAAACCTGGCTCGAGAACGGCCTGGTGGATGTCGCGGTGATTTCCTCGTCCGGAGGCTGGCAGCTGGAAATGGACGTCGAGCGGGCCGTGGCCGCGGCGGAGAAAGGCGGGGCTCTCGTGTACGTCGGCTCCGCCGGGACGTACAAAGCCTCGCCGCAGGAGGGCTACGAGAGCGGCCAGCCTTCGCTGCGGCGCGCCATCGCCCTCAACGGCTATCGGCGGGGAGCGGCAGGGGTCCATCTCTTCAATCACGACTACGCCAACCACCGCGCCCAGCCGGTGGCGGAGGGGGACGCCAGCGACATGCCCCTGGTCGAACCGCCGCCTCTCTACAGTGGGCTGCGGGGTGCGTTCGACTCCGACCGGTTCACGAGAAAAGACCTGCAGACCCTGCGCGACCTGGGGGATCCGCAGGCCCTGGCGCGGCTGGACCGCTGTTACCACCTGAACCACGGTTCCAACCTGGGGGATTTTCCGCCCCAGCTGCCCCGCAAGCTGGCGCTGACCGGCCGCGGGGCAGGTGAGGCCCACGCCCTGCGGCTTCTCATCGAGGACGACATCGACGGGGGGCGGGCCGACGGGCGCATCGCCGGGACCGAGCTGCGCCTCCGTCTCACCGGGCACGAGCGGTGCCTGCCGCGGATCCGCTGCGAGGTGAACGGAGGGCGCGTCGACCTGCTGTCGGCGCGGAAAGTGGCGAACTCCCCCGGCGAGGAATGGCTGGTGGTGGACGACCCCCCGCTGCGCCGCGGTGAAAACCGGGTTCTGGTGGTGATCGAGGGGTCAGAGCAGCCGCAAGGGTACGTTCAGAAGGGGCCGCAACCGGGACCGGGTTGGCCGACCCTGCACCAGTGCGAGCTGCTGGTCAGGTGCGCCGGGCAGAGCGCGCAATGATCGTCTGCGGCCGCTACCGGGGTTTCCAGGCCGGCCGGGCAGCTGCGGGAAACAGACGGAGCCCGCGCCCGGCAGGGAAGCCTGCTCGGGTAATTGCCCCGGCAACCGATTGGAATCCATGTTGATCCGCGCATTTCGCCAAGCCAACCGTCACCTCAACCCAACGGGAAATTTCACCCATGTCCGAAGTCACCGATCAGACCGTCCAGCAGGGGTTCGAACAGTTCGCCAGGATGGCGGGTGAGGAACGCGCCTCGCAGCTGCGAGAAACCTGGCACCGCATCTCGCCGGACTTCGAGCATTTCGTCCTCGGGGCTCTGGGAGGCCAGGTCTGGACCCGGCCCGGCCTGGACCCGCGCACCCGCAGCCTGGTCACGATCTCGGCGCTGGCCGCCCTCAACCGCCCGCGCGCGCTCAGCCTGAACATCGAGATGGCCCTCGGCAACGGCGCCACCCGCGAGGAGATTCGCGAGACCCTGTTGCAGATGGCCTTTTACGCCGGTTTCCCGGTCGCCTGGGAAGGACTCGCCGCAGCCGATGAGGTCTTCAGGCAGCTCGACGCCGGCGGTTCCGAAACCCCACCCGCCTGATCGATGGCGGTCTGTTTTCGCCGGTGCAGAACCAGTTCGGGTGATGGCAGCCCACCAGCGCTGCCTGGGGATTTCGGCTGCCCGTCCCTGCACGCGAGACCTGGATGGAACGGAGATGGGCCGTGCGAGTGTGAGGGCCGCTCTCAGCTCAGCTGCACCCGCCGCCCGGTGCGCGACGACTCGTACGCGGCTTCGATTGTCTGCAGCACGCGCCGGGCATCCTTCGCGCTGACCAGGGGCCGCCCGTTCTCCCGCACGGCCCTGACGAACGCGGCGACGAACTGATACCCCCACTCATCGGCATAGACGGGCCGGGGAGCGACCTCCATGCGAAAGGTGCGCACCGGCGCCCCCTGCCAAGCCGGCAGCGCGCTGGCGACCGTAAACTCACCGTCGCCCGGGGAAGGCCATGTCGCGGTGCCGAGGGTGCCGCGCAGGCTGAAGCAGGTGTCGTTCCGGGGGCCGACACCGGGCAGGAGATACCCCATGTGCAGACAGGCGTGCACGCCGTTCTCGAATTCCAGCGCGACTGTGGCCACATCTTCCAGGTCCTCTTCAATTGCCCCGATCGCGCGGCTGCACAGGGCGGTCACCGACTTGACCTGTGCGCCGCTGAAATAGTGAAACAGGGTGAGCCAGTGGCCCCCCTCCATGTGGAGGATGCCGCCCCCTTCGCCGGCGCTGGTGTACATCCAGTGTTCGGGGTCCCGCATTCCGGGCCCGACCTGGAGCGTGACCAGCGGGCCTCCATGGCCGCGAGGTCCCCGAGCACACCCGCGTCGATCTGGCGCTTGATCTCCCGGGCGACCGGATGGCAGACCCACGGGTACCCCGCCTGGATCACCAGGTTCCGGTCGGCCGCTGCCCTGCAAAGCGGGTCCAGCTCCGCGGCGCTCCGCGCCGCCTGCTTTTCGATGTACAGGTGCTTGCCCGCCTCGGCCAGGCGCAGAGCCGCCGGGGCCGCCTCCGACGGCGGCAGCATGACGAGGGCGGCGTCGAACTCCACCTCGGCCAACAGGGCCGACAGATCGGTATGGATGCCGGCCTCCGGGTCTGCCCTGCGGATCGCCTCGAGGGCCGCGGCTTCCGACCGGTCCCATTCGCAGTAGGCGACCACGTCGACGTCCGCCTGGGCCTTGAACGACTTCAGCAGGCCGTGATTGCCGTCCGGATCGAGGTCGCCCGCGTGGATGCGAAGGCCTACCACGGCGGTTTTGAGAGAGGGTTTCACAGTGGCCATATTCATCACCTTCTCAGTGACGGGAGGGTATGCCGGTCAGCGCTTTTTTGAGCAAGACCTGCCATGAGAGCACTCGCCAAAAGATGAAAGCGCTCGTGAAAACCGCGGCAGGAATCGGCCACGTCGATCTGCTCGATGTCCCGGAGCCGGCGCCGGAGTCCGGTCAGATCAAGATCGAAGTGATGGCCGCGGCGATCTGCGGCACCGACCTGCACATCCACGACGACGAGTACCCGAACGACCCGCCCTTCGTCCTGGGGCACGAGATGTCCGGGGTCGTCGTCGATGTGGGGGACCGCGTGACGGGCTTCAAGGCCGGCGACCGGGTGAGCTGCGAGAGTTTCCGGCATACCTGCGGCGCATGCCGGTTCTGCCGCGGCGGACTCATCGGGCTCTGCCCCGAGCGCCGCAGCATGGGCGTGCACGTCGACGGGGCTTTCGCCAGGTACGTGTGCCAGCGGGAGGAAAGCGCGCACAGGCTCCCGGCCGGCGTCGACTTCGAAAGCGGCTCCCTGTGCGAGCCGACCGCGGTAGCGGTGCGCGCCGTGTACGAACGCGCCTCCGTGAACCAGGGCGACGTGGTCATGGTCTCGGGACCGGGGCCGGTCGGCCTGCTCTGTCTGCAGGCGGCAAGGAGCCTCGGCGCCGCCGTCGTCCTGGTCGGAGCTTCCGGAGATGAAGCCCGCCTGGAACTCGGAAAAGAACTGGGCGCCGACGCCGTCATCCAGGCGGGCGCCGACTCTTTCGATCAGCTGCGGGACAGGACCGGCGGACTGGGAGCCGATGTCGCGATCGAATGCGGCGGTTCGCAGGCCTCGCTGCAGCAGTGCATCGCCCATGCCCGCAAGGGGGCGCAGCTGGTGCTGGTCGGCCTTTTCAGCGGCGATGTCGCGGTCGATCTGAACGCGGCGGTCATCAAGGAGCTGACCCTGCTCCCGAGCTTCACCTACGGGCACGGGACCTGGGAACGGGCGCTGCATCTGCTCGGTGAGGGGAAGATCGAGACGGCCCCGCTGATAAGCGGCCGTTTCCCGCTGAGCGAGTGGGAACAGGCATTCGCGGCGGTGCGCTCCCGGCGCGGGCACAAGTACCTGCTCCTGCCGGAGGAGTGAATTCGCCGCACTCGTCCCTGCGCTTGCCTGCTCAGGTACCCGATGGTCAGAGGGGCCGCCCGCCGCTTTCCCCCCGGCGGTCGCTGACGCCAGCTCCCCGAACCCGGGTGTTGTCCGAGTGAGGCGCTACCCCGAACCTGGGCGGGCACTGTAGAACGACTTTGCGGATACCAATGCGGGGCGCCGGTCAGCGCTCGCGCACCAGGATCGCCCGCCCGCCGGTGATCGCGCGCACCGCCCGCACGGCGCCGGCCTTCATCAGGGCGACGTCCTCCTCGACGAGCAGGGCCTGCGCGCCGTCGACGCTCAGCTCGATCTCTCCTCCCGACACCAGCCAGTGTTCGTTGACCTGCAGGGAACCCTCGGCAGCCAGGGTTTCGCCGGCATCGAAATGGATCTCGCGGAACTCGCTCAACGGACAGCGGGACCCCGGATCCGCCAGGGGCCCGCGGTTTTCCGCCCCGGGAACGACGAACCCTTCGGCGGCAGGCACCGGCTCCCCGTCCTCCTCCACCAGTATGTGGGCGGCCCGCTTCTTTCCCTCCAACCGCGTCACGATCGCCGTGTTCTCCCAGGGCTCGAACATCTGGAAACGGTGCACCACCCCCATCGGGGTGTACACCATCGTGTTCGGGGTCACTTCCCGTTTTTCACCGCCGACCCAGACCTCGCCGCGGCCGGAGCGGAACAGCCAGATCTCGTCGTTGTCGTGGTAATGGGGCTCGACCCCGTGCCCTGAGGGGACGGTCGTGAACAGGCGCAGGCAGTTGAGTGCCGTCCAGGACGGAAACTCCTCCTGCTCCCAGTAGACGAGGTTGGAGTTCTGCGAGCGGATCTCGAAGCGGTTCCCGCGCAGTATCATCGGCGACCTGGCTTTGTCCTATTTTTTGGAACTTATACCGGAGGGTTACGGGTGAATGACTCTTAGCTTTTGGCTTTGATGTTACCCTGCTCAGATGGTCGATTTTCCGGATTAACAGCCCACAGGTATTCAGCTACCCTTGGTGGCATCATGGTCTTTCAATGTACCCCACCCGGACCCCTCAAGGCCATAGGAACACCACTCAAAATCTTCATCAAATTCGATTTCGCCAAATTTCTTTTCTATCCGACAGAATCTACAAGTAAAAGTCACAGTCCTAATCCCCTCTATCCCTTGGAAGAAATGTCTTCCAATTGAACAATATTGACGCTTGATCCGTTGTTGTTCCCTACTATCCCGTGCCTGTTGACGCCTGATCCGTTCTCGTTCCTTCCTGTTCTGTGCTTGGCTCCAAAAGTGTTTTGCAATCCGTATAACGACTTGTACGATCCATAGAATCCCTTGTCCAATCCATTCCAATTTCAGACGTCCAGTTACAATCAAGACGAAAAGACCGAAAACAATCAGCCAGATTATTTTGCCTGAATCGGATTCGGGCAGTAGCGAAACGAGGACATCGCTAAAGGGTTTGAGAGCATCCATTTTCAGTACCCAGTCATATGTGGAAGTATCCCGCCCCCTGCGGAAACCCAGCGGGATATGTATATTGTATGTGAATTTCGACGAGAAGCACGAAAAAAGCCGATCAGGTCGCTGACGACGACCAGATCGGCTGATTCCGTTACTTCTCGCATCCACAGTCAGCAGAAAGCCACTCTCGATTCGCGGGATGAGCTTTTTGCTGACCTCCACCCACCTACAGTAAGGAGGGCGTTATGCGTACTAAGTTCAGGACTAAGAAACGAGTTGTCAAGCCCAATTCACCGGGTGTACCGCCAGAGCCCACCAGGGCGATCCCTCACCGTCTCCTTAAGCCTAAACTCTTTGAAAACAACGACTTAGACCTTGACAAAAAGCGGATAATGGCTGATATTTATTACGACGATGAGCGAGCATATACCGATATGAGCAAGTTTCCGACAAACTATAGCTCCAAGGGACCCGGACGGGCCTACCGCAAGGGGATTACTCTCCCTGAACTGATGCGCATGTTCCCTGACGACAAGGCGGCGGAGAAATGGTTCGAGGAGCAGAGGTGGCCAAATGACCAGCGGTATTGTCCGGCCTGCGGATCGGTCAGCACCTCGGTTTCGAAGCACCCGAAAATGCCGTATCGGTGTCGGGACTGTCATCAGTTTTTCTCGGTGAAAAAGGGTACCGTGATGGAGGGCTCCAAGTTGGGGTACCAGAAGTGGGCAATCGGCCTGTTTCTGGTGACCACTCATCTGCGAGGTGTGAGCGCCATACAGGTACGCCGTCACCTTGGAATCACGTACAAGAGTGCCTGGTTCCTGATGCACCGCATCCGGGAAGCATTCGTGAAAAACACCGGCGAGCTGATGGAAGGTCCGGTGGAAATTGACGAGAGCTACTTCGGCGGCAAGGAGCCCAACAAGCACGCTCGCAAGAAGCTACGGAAAGGGCGCGGCACGGTGGGCAAACAGGCGGTCGTCGCAATCGTGGATCGGAAAACCAATGAAATCCGGGCCGTAACGGTGCCTGACGTGACGGCCATCACGCTTCAGGCTCAGGTGATGGCGAACGTCAAGCCGAATGCCAAGAAGTACACCGATCAGCACCACGGCTACAAGGGGCTCCCCAACCATGAGTCCGTGAATCACGGTGTCGGGGAATACGTCCGGGGCATGGCGCATACCAACTCCGCCGAGGGATACTGGGCGGTGCTGAAACGGGCTTATGGAGGTACTTTCTTCCGTATGTCATTCAAGCACCTGCAGCGATACCTGAACGAGTTCGCCGGCCGTCATAACATCCGCGACAAGGACACGATTGAGATGATGGTGGTTCTCGCCCGAGGTATGACCGGAAAGCGTCTTCGATATGACGAGCTGACCGGGGGCGAGCGGGGGATCGCGATCTGACGAGATCAACCACCTAACACAAGCTGGAATAAGCAATTAGCGCAGAATTGACTTGATGGCCAGCCGCTCAGGCTGCAAATTACCACCCGTCAAGTCTATGCGTCAGGAGGTCCCTGATGTCGGGTCTCCTGTGAATACAACAGCCGTACCATCCGAGCTGGGGGGCTAGCTACCTCTCAGCTGGCGAATAGCAGGATCCTTCCCGCTGTCTCTTGGCGTGTAGGCTTGACAAGGCCCGGCCCCACAGCGGAGCCGGGGTCAACCCACCCGCCTCAAGGAGACAGGGACCATGCAGTATTCAGCCATCCTGCTCGCCGCCTACCTGCTGTCGGCCTGTCAGGGCCCCGAGGGCCCGATGGGCCCGGCCACCTCTCCCAAGACCACCGCCGAACAAGCCGCCGATACCACCGCCTGTGTGGTGATCAATATCACCGGTGAAACTGTCGTCTACCAAGGCGATAATCCAGACACAAACACCGTCACGGTTTACGACACCGTAGCGGTCGATACCGGCAGTACTACCACTACCTTTGGGAATCTGTTCGCCTTCATCGAAGTAGGACTTCACGCGGGTTCCGGGAACAGTCGAGGGGCCCGATCCTGGACCATCACGAACGAAAACTTCTCGGAAGACAATATCCTCGGCGTCTATCTGGAACGCAGCAGGGTCTCAGAGGACATTGTCGACGTAACCGGGTACGACGATGTAGGCGGCTCCAACTGGATGGAGTTTGGTGCCTGGGGCGAGCTGTTCGCCTCGTCCTTCCAGACGGCCCCGACGTGTGAAATTTCCGATGGCAAGATCGTCATCACGGACCCCGATGGACTGATCCGATACGGCAGTTATCTGGGCATTCTGCTGGCCGGGTAGTCCTTCCCCTATCAAGGAATCAGCCATGTTCGATAATGATCCCACCATTAGTCATGAGCGCCTTTTCCGGGTGGCCGAGCTGGTAGGCGCGGCCTCGTTCCGATTCGCCAAGACGATACCCGAAAAACCTCATTTCTACACCGTCAGGGTGAATTGGCCGGAGGACGAGTTCGAGGAAGTCGTGGAGATGGTCCAGACCTACGGCTACCGGCGCAGGTACGGTAATCGCCAGTACTACCGCAGCCTGACGCTGAACGGGCACTACTACTGGACGATGGGATGGCCGCCAGCCAAAACCACCATCCTGAATCGCGCCCGGATGCACTACGAGACGCCATATGATGAGGTTGCCCACCAGTACGATCAGGCAATGGTTAATGACCACGGAGGCGAGCCCCTCCTGGCCCTGTTGGGCGATCTGACCGGCCAGCGCATCCTCGACGTAGGCTGCGGCACCGGCTGGTTACTGAGAAACTGCCCGGACATCCGACCCCAGAACTACTGCGGAATCGACCTGTCGGAAAACATGCTCCGCGTGTGCGCCAGCAGGAACCCGTTATTCGCAGATCGGCTGCACAACTGCTCATTCGGTCACTGGTATCCCACGGAGCCGTACGACCAGATCCTCGTGTTGCACGGCCATGACGGACTCCTGAGCGCAAAGGACGTGGACAAGATCCACATGATGTTGGCCCCTGACGGGCGGGCCGTCATCATGGTCCGGGACTCCGCAGCCATGTGGGAGCCGCTCGGATTCACAGAAGAACCTTCTAATGGAATAGAGCATCTTCAGGCCGTAGGCCAGCGGGTCAGCCTGCCCGTCTCCTACGACGCTTTCGTAATTGACCCAGAATGAGCCGGGGGGTAATTTCCGAGCATGACTGACCGCGCAGATTCAGACGACAGCGCCAAGCAGAAGGGCCGCCCTGAGTGGCGCCTGAAGATCGACTGCACCCCGGAGGAGCTGGCTCAGGCCATCTTCGCCACCGCCAACCCGCCAGATCCGTCGCTGCGTAAGCCCAATCGGCCAGATGACACCTCAGAAGGATCGAAAGGACCGGCTGATGGCGATTCAGGTTAGCTACCGGGTAACTGGAAGAGCGCGGTCGTGGATTGTGCATGACACTAACCGCAAGCCGGAGTTCGCCCATCTCCTCTCGCGTCCATACCATGAAGAAATCCATCAGGTAGCCATGTCTTGCAATCGGGCGGAGCAGAAACGCCAGAAGGCCCTGAGCGAGCTATCCGCTCTGGGCCGTCAGACTGGAATAGCGGCGAGAGTCGCCGCTGTGGTCCCGGATCTACGAGACTGAGGGAGTATTATGAAAATAATCGGAGAGACTATTGACGGACAGATGGCTTTTAACACCGAGAATGCGGAACCCATAGACACATGTTCCACCAAACTCGAAAAGCTATTTCGGTACCGATCCAGAGGAAACATCTATTATTTGACTCAAGATAGGACGAATAGTTGGAAAGTTCTTTTCACAACGCAATCGGCCGTTGAGTGGTGTATTAACAGAGACATTCCAGTACAGAATATAGTGGATGAATTTAACATACCAGAGGTATGATATATGTCATGTCAAGAACATCAGCTACTGGCACACATATACTCTCTTAGAATTATCGTTGCTCTAATGTGTGCCAGAGACTTTAAGAGCAGAGGCATGTCAACTGAGGACATCCAATCTCACCTTAGAAACACCATTGGCCTAGCTTCGGAAGATAATGGATCGGGTATGCCTAGGGAATCATTACACCTCCTCAATGAGACGATCACAAAAGACATGAGTCTTATCCGTAGGCTATGCGAGGAACCTAACATACTATCCCCTAACCCACGTCTTTCTAGACGAAAATCCCTATCCGAGTGGCTTAGATGGACCTTTGTTATGCTGAAATTCTGGTAGGAGGGGAAGATTTCAAGTCAAGGAAGAGCAATTCCCTCCGCGAGATGGTGGCTGACCAGAAAAGCTGGCGCCTCCTGACCCCGGCCACCATCAAGTCCGGAATCGATGAGTGGAATCATCACATAGATCGAAAACCGCATGAAGCAAATTTATTGATAATACATCCAAGCCGATCTGGATCATTCCTTTCCGTATCCATATCTACATAGAGGGGGAACCCCACCGGCTTGCTGGCGATCCCTGACCGGTCATGACCGGTGAGCGGATTCGCCGAACCGGAACCGGGAAGGAGGCGGAACCGAGCAAGATGAGCCAGTCTGAAAAGAGAATCTCATGGAAACAAGCCGTATGGGATGAAATCGTGAGTTTCGTACCCTGCGGGTGCACTTTCTATGCTGCCGATCTCAAGGTCAGGGTTCGGTTTGACAGGATTTTGAAAAAGACAAAATCAAGAGCAGAGAACCCATATAATTCTCTTTCAGAAGTTTTGACTCGACAACTTCCACGTCAGGGTAAAATCGAGATGATTCAGGATGGCTTCTACCGGCGCCTGAAATAGGTCAACCTGACGCGAATCGAAAACACCAACGCCCCTCTGCTCCTGCGCGGAGGGACGTTTTTCACGCTCAAGGAGAATGATTCAAGTGGAAACCAGCAAAAAAGAACAACCGTCACTCAGCACAGATGCGGCAGTACTCAGCCTAAAGATGGATCTGAAAAAGTTCATCGCGGATCCGAGTAACTGTCTTAATCAACGTATCGATCTCTGCTTGAAGCTGTTAGAGATCGAGCGGATACAAGGTGACAGAAGCGGCACGGAAGGTGAGGAAGAATCAGGAGGTGAGTAAGAGAGCCTCCATCAAGCTCTTTTCTGTGTACTGATCAGCTGATTGTTTCCGCTCCATTGCCAATGCAATAAAGGCGTTTTTCCCGTCATCAGTCAGCTGAATCATTAACGCATTATTGACCTCGATAAAACGAGCCTTCTTATGAGATCGTAGTTCTGAAACTAATACGGACTCTATCTCTAATTCCACCTCCTGAAATGCGGCTGCTCCATTCTGTATCTGTTTCCATCCGATTCTCAGAATGGCTTCATCATATGCCTGATGAAATGTCTGGTAAGCGGCCATAGGACATCTCCCCTTCAAAGTGTTTCCCTGAGGCCCTTTTTTTCGGCTCTCACGCCGGGAAGCTGAAAGCTAAGAAATCAGCTTCCGTAACCCACCGGTATAAGTTCCTATTTTTTAGTCAGGCGGGGGAGACAAGGACTGCATCGACGGGTTGTGGGATAGGGATCCCTTCGTTTGCGAGCATGTCCAGGTGTTCGGAGACGGCTTCGGCTATCAGTCGTTCGGTCTCTTCCTTGGTATCGCCGGCGGCTACGCAACCGGGCAAATCGGGCAAGTAAGCGGAATAGCCGGTGCCCGTCCGTTCGAAGACTACGGTATAGACTTTCATGGTCGTTGGGTTCATTGATGCACCTCTATTGCAACAGGCCGGCTTGCCTTAGGATGCTGCGAAATGTTTTTGGGGACAAGTCTTTGCTGGGCTTCCCGGCTATGGTTACAAGGCCTGGCTTGGAAGGATGCTTGTAATGGCGATGGCTGCCTTTGTGGCGAACCTGTCGCCAACCATCATCTTCGATTCTGCGAATCGCATCCGATACTTTGGGCACGGCGTCAACGACTCCAGGTAATCCGGCATTCAGGAGCCATTTTCAATTTCCGGCGCACGACGGAAAGCGGTGCTTTCCTCAAGCTGATTGTCGTCGCGCAGACTGCAGATTTGGTGTTGGCCGGCGATGCGCGGGGCGGTCTGCGGGACTTTCGTCACTTGGATTACAGGAACCCCTACACGCAGGCCAGGGCGGCGAGCAGCGCCTTGATGTACCCGACCGAGTAGGCGAACGAGTGGGTGTTGCCGTCGACCTTGACGACGTCCCCCTCGAGACGCGGGTAGTGGTCGGGGTTGAGGCAGCCGTCGAAGCCGACGCGCCTGAGCTCGAGCAGGATCTTGAACATGTTCATGTCGCCGTCGTCGAGCAGGGTCTCCTCGAAGGCGCCGGCGGTGGCGAGGCTGGCGCGCACGTTGCGGAAGTGGACCTCGAACAGCTTCCCCTTGCGGCCGTAGTTGTGCAGCTCGTCGAGCACCAGGGGCAGGCCGCCGGCCTGGGCGCGGGTGCCGCAGCAGTACAGGTACCCCACGCTCGGGCTGGGGAAGGCGTCGATCAGCCGGTGCAGCCCGAGGCCGCCGAAGAGGGCGTCGGGGTTGGGCGGATCCGAGGGGTGCATCATCAGCTTCACCCCGTTCTCCTCGGCGATCGGCACGAGGCGCTCGTACGCGGCGCACACTCTCGACCAGCGCTGCTCCTGCACCTCGGCGGGCGGCGGCGGGGACTTGTCCTCCGCCCTCGCCAGGCTGCCGCCGCGGGCGAGGTAGCCGCCCCGGTGGGGGGCCTCGTACCCCCCGACCATCCAGTCGTAGGTGCTGTAATGGAAGTTGACCCTGCCGAGGGGATACCCCGCTTCCCCGAGCACCCGCAGCGCGTCGCAGACCGCGTCGAGGTTGTCATCGGCCCCCTCCTTCCCGTCCATGAAGGCCTCGCCGAGGTTCGGCAGGCTGACGCGGTTCACCTGCATCCCCCAGGAGTGGATCTTCTTCCTGATCTTCAGCGCCTCGTCGAGATCGAATACGCCGCGGTCGTCCGCCGGCAGCGGCATGCCGTCGCAGCAGTCGACCCCGAGCTGGCACAGCCGCTTCAGGTTGGAATCGGAAAGGTCGTGGCACCATCCGGCTATTCTGATCATTCTGCTTCTCCCATCATGTCAATGCGCTCGCGCGCTACCAGGTTACCTTGCGGGCCCCGCCCCGGGGCCCGGCCTTCAACACCGCTTCGGCGACGGCGACCGCCTTGATCGCCTCGGTGCCGGGAGTGATGCACTCCTCCTTCCCGGCGATGCAGGCGAGGAAATGGCGCGCCTGCCTCCGGTACATGTCCGCGGCCACGCCCCGCGTCCGGATCAGCTTCTCCCTGCCCCGGGAATCGGTCAGGCAGTAGAAGGTCTGCCCCGGCCGGGCGTTGGCGGGGACCCCCAGCGAGCCGGTGCCGGTCGTTATCGATCCCCTGCTGCCGAGAACGTCGAACAGGCGCGTGCCGCGCGTCGCCCAGGACCAGCTCATCATCAGCTTGTTGCCGCCCGGGTACTCGACGACCGCGGTGCCTGTGTCGACCGCGGTGACCTCCGGGTTCAGCTTGATCGAGCTCGCCACCACGCTCTGCGGATCTCCCCAGATCATGTTGGCGAAGTCGTAGTTGTGCACCGCCCCGTCGATGAGCGGGCCGCCGCCGATCCGGTCGTCCATGAACCACCTGCCGTTGAGGCTGGCCGAGACGTCGCGCCACAGCACCGGGGCGCCGATGCGCCCCTCGACGACGGCCTTGCCCCAGGCCCCCCAGATCGAATCGAAGCGCCGGCAGTGGGCGACCATCAGCAGCTGCCCGGTCTGCCTCGACACCTCTATCATCCGCCGGCAGTCGGCGACCGTGCGCGCCATCGGCTTCTCCGTCATCACCGGCTTGCCGGCGCGCATGGCGTCGATGGCTGTCGCCTTGTGGTAAAGCGTCTGCGTCGCCACCACCACCGCGTCGATCTCCGGGTCGGCGAGCATCTCCCGGTGGTCGGCGTACAGCTTCATGCCGGGAACGCGCTCGGCGGCCAGCTCGCGCGCCTCTTCCGAAGGGTCGGCGCCGGCGCGCAGGCGGCAGCCCCGAAGCGGCTCGAACGCCGACATCTGGCTGCGCGACATGCCGCCGAGGCCGATGAATCCGAGGTTTGTCATGGTTGCGTTTCCTTCCATGCTGGTTTCAGTTCCCAAACGGTCAGCTCGTCGAAGCGGACGGTGCCCCCTTCGGCGTAGAACTCGAGCGCGCAGTCGCGCGGTCCGGGCAGGTAGCAGAACGAAGCCGAGACCTCGCCGCCGTTGGCGAACAGCTCCAGCGAGGTCCTGTCGACGAGCAGCCGCAGGTCGAGCCTGCCCTCCGGTCCGGTGGGCGCGGCCACCTCGCGGTCGAGAAAGCGGATGGTTCCGGCCGCGTCGCAGTGCAGCTCCTCCCCGTGGATCCGGACCCCGAAACCGGCCGCGTCGCCAGGGGCGACGGTGGCGCGGATGTCGAACAGGTCGCCGCGGGTTTCCGGAATCAGGTTGTCGTGGGCATCGGCCATGCGCTCCTTCCAGGCCGGACCGTAGCGGACGAACACCGCCCGGCGGTTCATACCCGGCTTCAGGTCGAGAGCGCGCCACTCGAGCTTCCGTTCGTAGATCAGCTCGATCTCCCCGACCGGCTCGCGGAACAGACGGATGCCGGCCGCGGTCGTGCGCAGGGTCAGCTCCACCGGGAACGACTGCTGCTGGTTGAACGGCATTCCCGGGTAGCGGCCTCCCCTCATCCAGGACATCTGGATCGTGCGCCCGTCTCCGGGCGGCACGTCGCTGAAGGTTTGCGCGGCGTAGCCGTTGGGTCCTGCCTCACACACCAGCGGCGGGGTTTCGGGAACGAACCGGGTGCCGTCGAACCTCCCGACCAGGTACACCCCGGCGGCTCCCCAGAAGACCCAGCGCCGGTTGCCGGGATCGCCGTCGACGGGCAGCTCGAACAGGTCGGGACATTCGCCGGTCCCTTCGACCTGCAGCTCGGAGAGGAACTCCCACTGTTTCAGGTCGCCGGATCCGTAGAGGGCGAAATCGATCCCGTCGAGGTAGAGGGCCATGATCCATCGCCGTGTCGGCTCGTGCCAGACGACCTTGGGGTCGCGGTTGCGGGCGCGGACGTGGCCGAGCACCGGGTTGCCTTCGTACGGGGAAAAGGTGCGGCCGCGGTCGTTGCTGAAGGCGATCGCCTGCACGCAGGGACTCACCGGATCGCCGAAGCCCCCGGTGGTGTAGACGGCGACGAGGGTGTCCTCGCTCCCCCGTTTCAGGCCGGCGGTGTCGTTCCAGTCGACCAGCCCGGAACCGGACCAGATGAATCCGTACTCGTCCGGGGTGATCGCATCCTCCAGCTGCTCCCAGTGCACGAGGTCGGTGCTGACGGCGTGTCCCCACGAGTTGGGGGCGTGGTAGACGAAGCCCGGGCTGTGCTGGAAGAAGAGGTGGTACTCCCCCTTGTAACAGACGAGCCCGTTGGGATCGTTCATCCAGTGCGCCCGCGGAGTGAAGTGAAACTGCGGCCGGTGCAGTTCGCCGTACATCGGTCCTTCCGGTCCGGAGTCATGGGGGAAAACGCCAAGGTAGCAGCGGCCGCCGGGGAGGTCCAGCAACCCGGTTCCTTCTCCCGCTTTTCGGTTCTGGCAGACGAGTCCTGCCGGCAGCGACCGTTCCATTTAAAACGCCGGCCCCAAGGCAGGAAGCTGCCCGAAAGCCGCGACAGGTTTCCCAATCGTTCGAGCTCGAAGACCTCGGCCAGGATGCGGCCGCTCCCGCGACCGGTCACCCGCTCGATCCCCGGCTCGCGCCCGGAATGGCAGTCGAACCGATGCCCCCCGGTCCTGGTGCCGCCCCGGCCGCCGGGCGGCCCCCGGAAACGCAGTCCGCCCCGACCGCTTCGCTCAGGTGGGAGAATCCGTCCCGTTCGAGGAGCCGGCACAGGCCGCGGTTGATCTCCCGGACGATCCCCGGCCCCCTGAAAACGAGGGCGGTGTACAGCTGCAGCAGGGTCGCCCCGAGGCGGATCTTCCCGTACGCGTCCTCCGCGGAGGAGATGCCGCCGCTGCCGACGATGACGTGACGGGAGTGGTCGAGGTGGGGGTACCAGGCGCTGATCGCCCGGTTGACGAGCTCCCTGACGGGTGGGCCGCACAGCGTTCCCGGCATGCGCGCCAGCTCCGCGGCGGGGGTCCTCAGTCCCTGCGCAGGTATCCCCGGGGGCAGGTTGAAGATGATCCCCTTTACGAACGGGAAACCGTCGATCGCCTCCAGCACCCCGTCGCGGCGGGCAGGATCGGCGCTGGCGGTCAGCTTGAGGAACACCGGGGGCAGCCCGGGGATGCCGGCGAGCAGGCCCAGCAGTTCGCGGATCATCGCCGCGTCGTCGAACGGGCTGCGGCCGCCGCTGGTGTTGGGGCAGTTGAGATTCAACGCGAGGTAGCCGGCGACCCCGGAGAATGCCCGCGCCGCCTCGCCCAGCTCCGCCATCACTTCGCCCGCCGGGGCCGGGATCCCGGTGTTGGTCTCGACGAGGTTGACCCCGAGCGGAACCTTCACCCCGCAGCGCGCCAGCCGCCGCGCCACCACCTCGGCGCCGTCGTTGGGGACGCCGTAGTAGACGACGATGGCCTCGTCCGCGGGCAGGCGGAACAGCCGCGGCCGGTCGGGGTTTCCCCGGGAGGGGCGCGCCGACACCGAGCCGACCTCGATGCTGCCGAAGCCGAGGGCCGCCAGCCCGCGCACCGCCCTGCCGCTCTTGTCGAAGCCGGCGGCGAGGCCGACCGGGTTGGCGAAGGTCATCCCCGCAACCTGCTGCCGCAGGCGGTCGTCCTCGAAGCGGAAGAGCCGGCCGGCAGCCGCGGCCCCGAATCCCGTCCTGCCAAGCGCCGCTCCCATGGCGATTGCGCCGTTGTGGGCCCGCTCCGGGTCGAGGCGGAACAGCAAGGGGCGCAGCGCCCGGCGGTAGAGGCTCATCCCGGTCCCTTCTCGCGGTACTGCCGTGTCAGCTCGGTCATGATCGTTCCCCTGGGGCAGGGGGGGTATATTGCTCCCCCAACAATACGCAGGAGCAAGCTGCCATGCGATGGCTCAACGTGCAGGAGATCTACGCCGACGGCCGCCACAACGCCTGGCCCGACATCTGCCGCTGGAGGGGGCGCTGGTACGTCGCCTTCAACTGCGGCGGAGGCGGCCACGGCGGCGGCCACGGCCTCTGCTTCCTCTCCTCGGCAGACGGCGTCGAGTGGGTGCGGGAGCACGCGACCGGCCCCGACGAGTGGGCCCCCTCGGACGACGCCACCCGCGGCGGCACCTGCCCGAAGCTGCTGCCGACCGAAGAGCGGCTCTACGTGGTCTTCAACTACTACCGCCAGGGAGTCGGCGACGCCGACGCCGGGCCCAGGGAGTCGCTTGCCCGCCGCTGGCGCCAGCTCGGAGGATCGCCGCAGAGCTTCGAGCGCTGGGCGCGGCACCACGAGGCCCTGCACCAGAGCGGCATCGCCTGGAGCGAGGACGGGCGCACCTTCTCCGAGCCGCGCCCCCTGCTCGGACCCGGCTGGCGCGTCTGGCGGCCGCACAGTTTCGGCGGCAGGCATTACCTGGCAGGGTACTTGTGCCACGGCCAGTCCTGGAGCCTGACCCCGGAGCTGGAGCGCATGATTCCGGACGCGGATGAGATCGAGATGTTCGAGAGCGCCTCGCTGTTCGCCTCGGAGGACGGCGAGCACTGGGAGAAGACCGCCGACATCGCAACCGACGACAACGACGAGCCGGACTTCGATTTCACCGAAGACGGCCGCATCCTGCTGGTCAGCCGCACCGGCGCCAGCCTCAAGCGGCCCGCCATGGCCTACAGCAGCGAGCCCCCGTTCCGCACGTGGCGGCGGATCCCCCTGAGCGAGCCCCTCCAGGCCCCGGCGGTGCGCCGCGTCAGCGGCCGCTGGATCGTCGCCGGCCGCGGCCTCGTCGAGGGGACCAGCGTGCCGTCCCGCTTCGCCCCGGGCATCGAGAGCGATGCCTGGTGCCCCACGCGCATCTGGCTGCTCGACGAGGAGACCGGGGTGGTGAGGGCGCAAACGACGCTGCCGAGCTGGGGGGACGGATCGTACCCCGGAATCGAGGTCACCGAAGAGGGGGAGCTGCTCGTCGTCTACTACAGCTGCTCCGAGAGCACCGACGACAAGCTGCGCATGGGGCCGGGACCGCTGCCGGGCAAGATGGCGCCCTGCTCGATCTACCTCGCCCGCGTGTCGTTGGAGTAACCCGACCTTGCACGCCCATCGCGTCCTGTTCGTCCGTCGGGTCCTGCTCCGGGGCGGTTCTCAACAGTCGGCAGCCGGCCCGATAGCGAGTGTGTCTGAACATCGGGCCTTTAGCGGTTCAACCGGCGGCCGACCTCCGCCTACAGCCCGAACCAGCGGTTGGCCTTGATCAGGAAGATGCTGTCGCCCGGATCGGAGAAGGCGCGGCGCAGATCCCCGGCGGGCCGGAACCGGGGAGCGCCGGCTTCCTCGAATTCGCGGTCCCGGTTCTGCTGCCAGACCGCGAACAGGGTGCTTCCGGGCTTGTACTCCCAGCGCAGCACCAGGTTGAAGCGCACGGCCCGGCGGTGGAAGTCGGGGTTCTCCTGAAGGCCGGCGTAGGGTGAAAACTCGTAGGACCCGGGCTGCGCCAGCTCCTTGATGGGGCCGAAGTCGCCGGTGGTCGCGAAGGGCTGGGCGAACAGCTGCAAGGTGAGGCCGGGGACGAAGGCCCAGGTGCCGCGCACGCCGATCTCGACGACGCGGCTCACCAGCTCCCCGAAGACGAAGCGGTCGTCCTGACCGTCGCCGTCCTCGTCGACGTTCTCCACCCACTGCGCGAAGTTGCGGTTGAAGCTGTATCCCGGCTCGACCTCCAGCTCGAACCGGGATACCGGGCGCAGCTCGACTTCGACGCCCACCCACGATCCCAGGTTGTCGCCGCCGCGGCTCCACCAGAGGTTCCCGCCGATCCAGCCGCTGACCGGCTTGCGGTCGTCCGCCCACACGTCCAGGCCGATCCAGGTGCTGGCCGGGGAGGCCATGAGCGGTCCACCGCGAGTGGCCAGGTCGTCGTAGGCGGCCAGGTTGCGGCTGAGGCCCATCCAGAACCCCCAGTAGTTGTGGAGGTTGTTCCAGGTGTTGACGTTGACGCCGCGGGCCAGCCGCCGGCCGGCGAAGTTCCAGTGGTTCCAGACGTTGAGGTTGAACCCGGAGCTGCGCGCAAACCAGTAGGGATCGAGCTTCTTGAAAAAAACGTGGGCGCCGGCCTGGATGCGGTCGTTGCGGCGCATGAACCCCAGGTCGTTGGCCTCGAACCCGGGCGACTGCGCGTCGGCGTAGGCCTGGCCGCCGAAGGCGCCGGCCGACTTGTCGAAGTAAAGCGCCCCCTCCCAGCCGCTGTCGCGCTCCTGCCGCTGTCCGGCGCGGCTGAGGGCCATCCGGCTGAACAGGCGGTAGGCGTTGTCCGCCCACTTCAGGTGCACGTCGCCGGCGCCGACGTAGGCCGGATCGAAACCGGAGCCGTTGACGGCGGTGAGCTGAACCCCGGCGGTCGAATGGGCGAGCAGGTCCTGCTGCAGGCGGCCGATGAAGTAGTTGGTGACCGGCTCGACCTCGACCCGGCGGCGCACCGTGTCGACCCGGCCCGTCTCCGGGCGCAGGAGGCGCTGGTCGATCAGCGCCTCCTCCCGCCCCGTGACCGCGTCGAGCAGGCCGAAGGCGGTGCCCCGGTCCGTCTTCCCCGAGACCTTGACCGCGCCCAGGATGGTGGTGCGGTCGGGCCGCTCCACTTCGTCGCTGTCTTCCGGCAGGTCGAAGCGCGCCGGCGGCCTTCCGATGCGCCGCGAGTGGAACAGGGTCGAGGGCCGGCGGATGCCGACGATGCCGGGGCCGGGGGCCTCGAAGATCTGGATGCCCTCCAGGAAGAAGGGCCTGCGCTCGCGGTAAAAAGTCTCGAAGACCCCCAGGTTGAGCACCGCCGGGTCCCCCTCGACCTGGCCGAAGTCCGGGTTGACGGCGGCATTGAGGGAGATGTTCATCGACAGCCCGTAGCGCAGATCCAGGCCGGCGGAGGAGAACAGGCTGCCGCGGCCTGCGGTTCCCGGCGACAGGGTGCCGCGGCCCAGGGCGAAGGGGAAGATTTCCAGGCTGCGCCGCGGCCGGATGTCCCCGATCCCCTCCAGGTGGCCGAAGCGCGAAGCGTAGCCTCCGACTCCCCGGGGGGTGAAGCTCCACTGCGCCCACTCGGCGCGGCGGGCGATCTTGCGGGCGACGTTGATCCCCCAGGTGTAGGTCTCCTTCTCGCCGAAGCGCAGCACGTGGTAGGGGATCTTCAGCTCCAGGCTCCAGCCGTCGGCGCGGCGCGCCGTCCTGGCCTCGACCACGCTGTCCCAGCTGTCGTCGAAGTCGTCGTCGTGGTAGACGATCCCGTCCTCGATCCAGCCGGAGGGACCGACCGCGAAATAGACCCCCGTCTGATGGTCGTGGTGGGGGTCGAGGCTGACCTCGATCAGGTCGCGCTCCCGCCACTGGTCGCGCCGCGTCAGCCGCGCCGTGATGCTGTCGGGGCGGGTGTCGTAGCAGACGGCCGCGAAGTACAGAGCCTCGTCGTCGTAGGCGACCTGGAAGGTGGTCGGCAGCGAGGAGGGCTCGCCGTTGTCCGGGTCGGTCTGCGTGAACCCCTCTTGGACGGGGGCCCGCTGCCAGACCTCGTCGTCGATGACGCCGTCGAGGCGCGGCGGGACGTCCGCGCGCACGGCGCGGGCGGTGCGCTGGGGGTGGTCCATCCAGCGCTGCATGCGGGCGCCGCTGGTGTCGCTGCGGGAGGGCTGCTCATCCGATGCGGCTGCTCCCGGAAGGAAGCAAACGGCGGCCAGGGCCGCGGTGATTCGGTGCATCGTCCGTCCTGTCGAATCGAAATGTGGATCAGGTCCGCAGGGGTCCCGGCCGTTTTCCCTCTCCGATCCATCTAGGCGCTGGCCAGGCGCTGGCCGGCGGCCGGGACGTACTCGTCCGTACGCGCCTGCAAGTGCGCCTCCGTCGAGGGGTTTTTTCCGGGGTCTGCGACGCGCCGTCGATCGAGCAGAAAAGGCGAAGTCTCAGCGCGTCACCTATCAAACCCACCGGGCGGGTTGAACAGTGTCAAGGGCCAAACGATCAGAGACGCGCGTCCCGGGCCGACTACAGCAATCCGGTGCTCCGGACGCTTATTGCCGACTTCCGGCAGTTATTCGCAATCAGGGGTGGTTGGCGCGCTTCGCAGGCCGTCGCGCTAGGGGACGGGACACCAGGTACCTGGAAAGCACCTGTGCATGCGATTCCGAAGAAGTGGGTGGAGCGGGCAGCCCGCGTCTACAAAAGCAACTCGGAAGCCGGCAAGCCCTGGGAATTGCCAAAGGCACCTTCGGCCGCCTGTGCCGCAAGTATGGCATCGAGACTCCCTGCGCCCGCCTGCGAAAAGCTCGCATGGAAAATTCCCGTATGAGAGCCCTGGCATCCCGGATTGCAATCCCCTTTCTGATTACGGCGGTCTGCCTGGAAGCCCAATGGCAGGACCGCCTCTATCCATTCATCGAGCTGACCGACGACATGCTGGCTGAAATCGACCTCCGGGAAGGTCGATTGACGACTGGGTCGAGGTCATGGGCGAGCCGACCTTGACCCCACTGGATTTCGCCACGTCCCCGAGATTTTCTGCAGGATACGACCCGTCGTCGTTCGACTTTCGCATCTGGCTGGCCTGGCACGATGCCGGAAACCACCTGTTCGTGGCCGCTGAGATCGTGGACGATATCCATGTCCATAATGAGGAGTACTGAATTCGCCATCCTGAATTTCCCCCTACCGAGGCAATCGTATGGTTTAATGTCGACGCCGACAAAAGTGGTGGTCCGATGATTGAATTTGATGAGAACGGTATGCCAAACCGGGATGTTCTGATGGTACAGGCACAAGTATATTTCGCGGTTGCGAAAAACTATGAGAACGACAGCAATCTCACCCTGCAATGGCTGAGCGGTGAGGCGCCTTGGATAACCTACCTGCCGTATGCCAATGGAGGCGGGAGCATATTGGACAATCGGCCCATCTTCTACGTGGTCGAATTCTACATCACTCCTTTTGACAGATTGATTTGGGATGCCCCGGAGCAGAGCCTCGTCACGGACCTTTCCCCCGGTAGGACGATGGGGTTTTCTATGTCAATGACGGACAAAGACGAAGATCCGGGTCGGGGCCAGTTCCTGCCAGATCGTTCACACGCCTTGAATGGACCGGATGCGTCATGGGAAAATTTGAGTTGGACGTCTGACTTGTGGGCTGATGGAATTCTTCTGGGCGCAGGCGGTCGCATTGATGGCACCGCTGTAGAAAGCATTACCTGGGGCCGCATAAAGGCCAGCCTTTCGGAATAACCGACCCGGAGAATCGAGTATACGCCCTCAGGTTACCGCCTCGGGAACTGCCTACTGTCTGAAGGTTTCTTCTTTTACATTCCCTCACCGGAGGATTTCCCAATGCAAGGCATTCCATTCCGTATCGCCATTGCTGTGCTGCTGACCGCATTCTCTCTTGAAGCGCAGTTTTTTCCGGACCGCCTGTATCCCTTTTTCGAGCTGACCGATGAGATGCGGGACCGAATAGACTTGAAAGATGGTTCCGTGGAGGACTGGCTGGAGGTTCTCGGCGAACCAACCCTGACCCCACTGGATTTCGTCACTCCCCCGTCCTACCCCGTTTACGACCCCTCGTCGTTCGATTTCCGGATCTGGCTGGCTTGGCACGACGCATCCGATCAACTGTTCGTAGGAGCTGAAATTCTCGACGACCTCTTCATCAATGTGTACGACACCTATCCAGGTCTCCGTAGCATTTGGCCCGTGGACCTTTCCGTTCAGTTCCATGTGGACGGGGATGAAAGCGGTGGAAATCTTGGCGAATTTGAAGAGACTCTCGACAATCTCATGCTCCAGGCACAGAAATACATTGGGTTTCCCATTCCTCATATCAATGGCAGCCACCTCATTCTGGATGGAGTGAGCCGGCAAACGGAATGGGTGCACCTGCCCCCATATTCCGATTCCGGCGGGGATTTGCTTGCAAGTCAGCCGGTTCACGCGTTCGTCGAATTTTATGTAACGCCCTTCGACCGCTTGATATGGGAAGACCCTGACCAGAGTCTGGTCTCGAGTCTGAATGCCGGAAAGACCATACGTTTTTATTTTCGAATGGTCGACACCGACACGGATACAGAACCGCTTCTGGGAGACCGATACCACCAGTTGCTCGGACCAGGGGCTTCTTACGATGATTATCCGCCAACGAAGCTCCCGCCGCTATTTACCGATGAGTCTGGGGTGTGGGCCCAGGGAATCCTTCTTGGCGCAATGGATCCCACAAGAGACACCGCTGTCGAAAGCGCCGCCTGGGGCCGGATCAAGGCCAGCCTTTCTGAATAGCCGGTTCAATCGGGGCGCGCACAAGATGGCCGCCATGCCATTTCCTTTTCATCAAGAAAGCGAAGACAAGGAACAGGACAGGAAACCAGGAATCACTGGATCGAGCTTCTGTATTCGCCCGCCCTGAACTACCTTCTGGTCAGCGGCGGTTGTTGCCGGCTTGCACCGAAATCAACGGAGACCAGCCCATGAAACCCCGGGTTCTTCGTTTTGCATTTCTCCAGTTCGGCCTCGTTCTGTTCACGGCCGCCGCCGGTCACGCGTCTTCTCCTTCCGGCAGCGTGCATTACTGCCGGCCCCTCGACTTCGATCACCCGGCCCGCGACACCGCGGCCGCCGCCAAGCGGCTGGCCGACCTCGACGCCGGGCGGTCTCGCACCGTGCGGCTGATGTACTTCCTTCCGAGCGATCGCCCCTACCGCCCCGGCGTGGTCGATTCGATGAAAACCGTTATCAGGCAGGTTCAGTCCTTCTATGCCCGGCAGCTGCGGTCGCACGGGTACGGCGACCGGACCTTCCGCATCGAAACCGATGCCCGTGGAGAGCCCCTGGTTCACCGCGTCGATGGCCGGCACCCTGACAGCCGTTACGTCGCCGAGGGTGGTGAGACAATCGAGGTTGCGAAGTGGTTCGATTATTCGGAGAACGTCTTTTTCATCGTAAGCGACAACAGCAGCAACCTGGTAGGGGGCGGAACCGCGCGCGGCATGGGAGGCAGGGTAGGAGGAAACAGTGGGGCTGCACTGATTCCCGCGGATTTCGACTGGAATCTTGCAGCCCATGAGCTCGGCCACGCCTTCGGATTGCCTCACGATTTCCGCGACGCCTCATACGTCATGTCCTACGGCAGGAGAAGGAACCGGCTGTCCGCGTGCAGCGCAGGATTCCTGGCGGTGCACCCCTACTTCGTTCAGGGGGTGCCGGCCGAAGAGACGACCGCGCCGGCCGTCCAGTTCCTGTCGCGGCTCGAGTATCGCGCAGGGTCGAGCAGCGTCCCGGTGCGCATCAAGCTCGAAGACGGGGAGGGCCTTCAGCAGGTGTCCCTGTTCGTCACGACGCGGGAGCCGCACGGCGCCGCCGGATTCTTCGAAGTGAAGTCGTGCCGCCGGCTGTCGGGAAAGAGGGCCGTCGTCGAATTCGACTACGACGGCGTTGTTCCGTCCACCGGGCACGCGAGTCTTTCCGACACCGTGGGCCACGTTGTGCGAGTCCTGGCAGTCGATATCAACGGGAACAAGACCCGGAGGGTCTTCACCCCTGTGCGGATCTCCCCGAACCAGATCGCCAGCCTCGAGGGGCACTCCGACTGGGTCGGCTCCGTAGCCTTTTCGCCCGATGGGACGATCCTGGCTTCGGCGTCGAGAGACCGCACCGTCAAGCTGTGGGACCTGGAAACGCGAGCGCCTGCCGCTACCCTGGAGCTCGAGGACTCCCGGATCGAGGTGGCGTTTTCACCCGACGGCAGGACCCTGGCTGCCGGGGTCTACTCCGGGATCAGGCTCTGGGACCTGGCGACGCGAACCCATACCGGTACCCTGGAGCACGACGGCTGGACCTCGGTGGCCTTCTCACCCGATGGGATGACGCTCGTCTCCGGATCCCATTCCTCGGTCAAGCTGTGGAACCTGGGGACGCAAACCAATACCGCTTCCCTGGAAGGGCTCAAGGGCCGGGTCGGCTCCGTGGCCCTTTCCCCCGACGGGGCGATGCTCGCCTGCGGGTTGGCTGACGGAATGCTGCAGTTGTGGGACGTGAAGACGGGACGTCTTTCCGCCGTCTTCAAGGGGCATGTCCGCCCGGTGAACTCGGTGGCCTTCTCCCCCGACTCGAAGGTGCTCGCCTCTGCCGACTACGGTGGGGTCAAGTTGTGGGACACGGCGTCGGGATTGAATACCGCCACCTTATCCGGGAAACGGAGGCACGCCAGTTCCGTGGCGTTTTCCCCCGACGGGGCCACCCTTGGCTGGGTGTCGGATCGCAACATTCTCCTGTGGGACCTGGAGACCGGGGAACACGTCGCCACTATTACAGGGCATGGGGGCTGGATCAATGCGCTCGCGTTTTCCCCCCAGGGAGGAATTCTCGCCTCCGCCTCGCGCGACGCCACGGTACGACTCTGGGATGTGTCCGAGTGGCTGCGGCCCCATCCTCACAGATTGGTGAAAATATCCGGAGACAGCCGCAGGGGGTGGACGGGATATCGACTGGAGGAGCCGTTTGTCGTTGCCGTGCGGGATCGAGACGGCAGGGGGCTTGAAAACGTCGCCGTCACCTTCACCGTCACCGAGGGCGGTGGAAAGCTGCGCGAAAGGTTCGGCGTTGAAACGGTTGCCACCGCTGCCGGAGGAAGAGCGGAATGTTTCCTCACCCTGGGCCCGGATCCGGGGATCAACAGGGTCGAGGCAGCGGTTCCGGGCCTTGGACGGGTGACCTTCGAGGCCGCTGGGATCGGCATACCCGTCTTCGCCGCGGACGACCCGCAGACCAGGAGGGTGCTCGATGACGGGACCATCCGCCTGGGGAAAGGCAGGATCGGACTCAGGGACAGGTCGGTAGCCTTTTCGCCCGACGGAAGGCGCCTCGCGGTGGCCAGCGGGATCGGAATCTGGCTGTACGACGCCGAAGGGGTTGGGGCCCCGGTGCTACTGCATGCCGCGGGGGAAGTCCATTCCTTGGCCTTCTCCCGCAATGGGACGATCCTGGCCGGGGTCGGGCCGGGTGACGACGGGGTGGTGCTGTGGGAGGCTGGCACCGGACGGGAAATTGCCGCTCTTGGCCGGGGAAGCCGATGCCTGGCCATTTCCCCGGACGGGACAACTCTGGCTTCCGGTTCAGCGGAGGGGGCCGTCAGGCTGTGGGACGTGACGACGCGATCGCACACCGCCACCCTCGAAGAGCATTCAGGTCTCGTCAATTCCCTGGCGTTCTCACCAGACGGCGCCACCCTGGCCTCGGGGTCCGACGACAACACGGTCAAGCTCTGGGATGCCGGAACGGGCGCGAATACCGCCACCCTTTCCGCGCACAGGGACGGGGTCAATTCGGTTGCCTTCTCGCCCGACGGCAGGATGCTCGCATCCTGTTCGGACAGCGCGATCGAGCTCTGGGATGTAGGTATCGAAACGAATACCGCCACCCTCCTGCCGCATACAGGCCCGTTCAGGTCGGTAGCCTTCTCACCGGACGGAGGAAACCTGGCCTGCGGGTTTGGCGCCGGCGCGATTCTGCTCTGGGACGTGGCGACGCAGAGCCCCGTAACCCTTCCCGGGCATCTGGCCTGGGTCAAATCGGTGGCTTTCTCCCCGGACGGGACACGGCTGGCTTCTGGCTCGGCTGACGGCACGGTGAGACTGTGGGAGGTGGCGACGGGAAGCAGCAGCAGCCTCGGAGGGCATACGGGGGAGGTCCCTTCGGTGGCGTTCTCACCCGACGGGGCGACGCTCGCGTCCGGATCGGAACACTCGGTCCTGGTCTGGGACGTCGACTCAGGAAGGACCTCCACCTTCGAGGGGCATACGGATTTCGTCCGGTCCGTTGCCTTCTCGCCGGACGGTGCGATTCTCGCTTCCGTTTCCGAGGACGGGACGGTTCGGCTGTGGGATCCCGTCACGAGAAGGAATACCGCCACCCTGAACGGTCACAGGAAGGCGGTCCTTTCCGTGGATTTCTCCCCTGACGGAACTCTGCTCGCAACGGGATCCGCGGACAGAACGGTCCGCTTGTGGAACCCGGCCACCGGGAACACCGACACCCTCATCATGGCCTTGTCCCCGGTCCTTTCCGTGGCGATCACGGACGACACCACCCTCGCAGTCGGCCTGGCCAACGGCCTGGTCAAGCTGTGGGACGTGAAAAAGAGGAAAATGAGGCTGTTCTCGGAACGCGGAGAAGGGGTCCATTCAGTGGCATTCTCCCCGGATGGGACGATGCTCGCCTCGGGATCCGAGGAGGGAATCGTCCAATTGTGGGACCTGGCCGAAGGCAGCGCCACCACCTTGTCCGGGCATGCCGCACCGGTCCGCTCGGTGGCCTTTTCCCCCGACGGTACTGCCCTCGCCTCGGCGTCGCATGGAGGCAGGGTCAAGCTGTGGGACGTACCCGGGAAGGAGATCATCACCACCCTTGAAAGGCACGTGCGCAAGGTCAATTCGGTGGCGTTTTCCCCGGATGGGACGAGCCTGGCCTGCGGGTTGCAGGACGGCGGGATCCTGCTGCTGGACACGCGGCTGCACCTGCACCCGGGAATCCCGGCAAAGCCCCCGGGCCTCAGGCAGAACCGGCAGCAGGAGCTCCTGTTGCAGCAGAACGCCCCCAACCCGTTCAACAGCAACACCGTCATCCCCTACGTCCTCCTCTCTCCGGGGCCGGCGCGCCTGGAGATCTTCGCGCTCACCGGACAACGGGTGGCGGTCCTGCGCCGGGGAGACCAGAAAGCCGGCAGTCACCGCCTCCACTGGGACGGCCGCGACAGCGAGGGCCGCCCCCTGGCCAGCGGCATCTACCTGTACAGGCTGGTGACCCCCGAAGGGGTGCGGACGCGCAAGCTCACGCTGCTGCGCTGAAGGCGGCGGGCAGGCCAGGCGGGGAAGGGATGCCGAAAGCCAGCGCCCCTGCCCGGTCTGCCTCCGAGTGCGATGTGTTTGCTGAAGAAGTGAAGTGGAGGCAGGGCCGCGCTCAGCCGCTTTCCCTGGTCCCGGCCAGCGGCAGGCCGGCGCTCTCCGCGGTCGCCAGGGTGAGGGCGCGCAGGTCTTCGGGCTCGATGTTGTGGAGATCGGTCTTGCCCGTGCAGCGCGCCATCATCGAGGCCTCGCCGGTGTTCGCCCTGATCAGGTTGGCCACCGCTTCTGCGCGCTCCGCGGTTCCCAGGCCGGCCTCGAAAACCAGGGAATCCCCGGCGATCCGGCCTCCGGCGGCGATTCCGGTGGAGACCCCGAGGACCATGGCGACCGCGCCGAGGCCGACGAGCTTGGCGGCGTCGGTTCCCGAGCGCACCCCCCCGAACCAGACGAGATCGACCTCCTCCTCGCGGTCGAGGCGCCTGAGGATGGCGACCGCGTCCCGCAGCAGCCCGAGGTCGGGAGCGCCCCGCAGCTCGGGCCAGGGGCCTGCGGCGATCCCGCCGGTGCCGTCGAGCAGCAGCAGGTCGAGCCCGCCTTTGTATTCGCCCGCCCTGAACTACCTTCTGGTCAGCGGCGGTTGTTGCGGCTTGCACCGAAATCAACGGAGACCAGCCATGAAACCCCGGGTTCTTCGTTTTGCATTTCTCCAGTTCGGCCTCGTTCTGTTCACGGCCGCCGCCGGTCACGCGTCTTCCCCTCCCGGCAGCGTGCATTTCTGCCGCCCCCTCGATTTCGATCACCTGACCCGCGACACCACGGCCGCCGCCAAGCGGCTGGCCGACCTCGACTCCGCAGCCCCGCGCACGGTGCGGCTGATCTACTTCCTGCCGAGCGACCGTCCCTTTCGGCCCGGCGTGGTCGATTCGATGAAAACCGTCATCAGGCAGGTTCAGTCCTTCTATGCCAGGCAGCTGCGGTGGCACGGGTACGGCGACCGGACCTTCCGCATCGAGACCGATGTCCGTGGAGAGCCGCTGGTTCACCGGGTGAATGGCCGGCACCCTGACAGCCACTACCTCACTCACGAAGGTGAAGCCGTCGAGGTCGCCGGGTCATTCGACTTCTCCCAGAGCGTCTACCTGATCGTCAGCGACAACAGCAGCAACCTGGTGGGCGCCGGAAGCGCGCGGGGCAAGGGGGGCAGGAAGGGAAGAAACAGCGGCAGCGCAGTGGTTTCGGCGGACTTCGACTGGGTTCTGGCCGCCCATGAGCTCGGCCACGCCTTCGGATTGCCTCACGATTTCCGCGATGACTCCTACCTCATGTCCTACGGCCGCACCAGGAACCGGTTGTCCGCGTGCAGCGCCGGGTTCCTGGCCGTGCACCCCTACTTCCTGCCGGGCGCGCCGGCCGAAGAGACGACCGCCCCGACGGTCGAGCTCCTTTCGCTGCCCGAGTATCCCGCAGGGTCTGAAACCGTCCCGGTACGCCTCGAGATCCAGGATGCGGAGGGTCTTCAGCAGGTGTCCCTGTTCGTGACTACGCGGGAACCGCACAGCTCCGCCGGATTTTTTGAGGTCAAGGCGTGCCGCAGGTTGTCCGGGAAAAGAGCCGTCGCCGAATTCGATTTCGACGGTGTCGTGCCGTCCGCCCTCAATTCGGGCCTTGCCGATTCCGCCGCCCACAAAGTGCGGGTCTCGGCAGTCGATGTTAATGGGAACAGGGCCTGGAAGGCTGTCGTTCTCTGGCAGACTTCCCCCAACCAGATCGCCGCTCTCCGGGGACACTCGGACCTGGTCAGCTCGCTGTCCTTTGCCCCCGACGGAAAGACCCTGGCTTCGGCGTCGAAGGACCGCACCGTCAAACTCTGGGACCTGGGGACGCGCACACCCACGGCTACCCTGGAGTTCGACGACTCCTGGGGCGAGTTGGCGATTTCCCCCGACGGCAGGACGCTGGCCTCGGGAACCTACACCTCGATCGAGCTGAGGGACCTGGATACGGGAGAGATCACCTCAACCTTTACGCACCATGGCTGGACCTCGGTGGTGTTCGCCCCCGACGGGAGGACGCTGGCCTCCAGGTCCCACTCCACGATCAAGCTGTGGGACCTGGTCGAGCGGACCAACAGAACCTACTCCCTTGGGAGACACAAAGGCCGGGTCGGAGCCATGGCCGTGTCTCCCGACGGGGCCACTCTGGCGGCTGGGTCAGCCTACGGCTGGCTGCTCCTGTGGGAGGTGAATACGGGGCAACTTTCCATGGCTTTCGAGGGGCACAGAGGCCGGGTGAGGTGGCTGGCCTTCTCACCGGACTCGCAGCTGCTCGCCTCGGGGGCCTATGCCACGGCCAGGCTGTGGGAGGTGGCGTCCGGGATAAACACCGCCACCCTGTCCGGACATGGAACGAACGTCAATTCCCTGGCCTTTTCCCCGGACGGGGCCACCATCGCTTCGGCGTCGGACGGCACGATCCGGCTGTGGGACGTCGGCACAGGGGAAGCCACCGCCACCTTCAGGGGGCATGACTTCCGGATCACTTCGGTGAAGTTTTCACCGCAAGGCGGGATTCTCGCCTCGGCCGCGCTCGACGGCACCCTGCGCCTGTGGGACGTGTCGGAGTGGATTCGTCCCATCCCGCACAGGCTGGTGAAAATCTCCGGGGACGACGGCCGGGGATGGACCGGCTCCCGGTTGGAGGATCCGTTCGTCGTTTCCGTAAGGGACCGGAACGGCAGGGGACTGGAAAACGTCGCTGTCGCATTTTCCGTCACTGCGGGGTCCGGGAGGCTGCGCGAAAAGTTCGCGGTCGAGAAGGTGACCACCGCTGCCGGGGGAAGGGCGGAATGTTTCCTCACCCTGGGTCCGAACCCGGGAACCAACAGGGTCGAGGCAGCGGTTCCGGGGCTCGGACGGGTGACCTTCGACGCCACGGGGATCGGCATTCCCGTCTTCGAGGACGACCTGCAGACCCGGCGGGTGCTCGACGACGGGACCGTCCGCCTGGGGAAAGGCAGGATCGGACTCGGGGACAGGGCGGTAGCCGTTTCCCCCGACGGCAGCCGCCTCGCGGTGGCCAGCGGCATCGGCATCTGGCTGTACGACGCGGCGCCGCCGGGCGCTCCCCTGCTGCGCCTCCCCGCCGAAGAAGCCCATTCCCTGGCCTTCTCGCCCGACGGGACCCTCCTCGCCGCGGGCGGCCCGGAGGGGGGCTCCGTCGAGCTCTGGCACGTCGACGCCGGACAGCGTATCGCCGACATCGGGCCCGGGAGCGGATGCGTTGCCTTCGCACCGGACGGGGCCACACTGGCCTTCGGCTCGCCCGGGGGAGCCGTCGGGCTGTGGGACGTGGCGGCCGGAACCGACGCCGGCACCCTCGAAGGGCATTCAGGTCTCGTCCATTCCCTGGCGTTCTCACCGGACGGCGCCACCCTGGCGTCCGGGTCCGCCGACAAATCGGTCAGGCTCTGGGATTTTGCATCGGGAACGAATACCGCCACCCTTCCGGCGCACAGGGACGCGGTCAATTCCGTGGCCTTCTCGCCCGACGGCAGGACGCTGGCCTCGGGATCCGACAGGTCGGTTGAGCTCTGGGACGCAGGGGCGGGAACGAATACCGCCACCCTCCTGGTGCACAGGGGCGGGGTCAGGTCGGTCGCCTTCTCCCCGGATGGAGGCAGCCTGGCCTGCGGGTCGGAGGGCGGTGCGGTTCTTCTGTGGGACATGGCGGCGCGGAGCGCCGAAACCTTCTCCGGACATACGGCCTGGATCAACTCGGTGGCCTTCTTCCCGGACGGATCACGGCTGGCTTCCGGCTCGGCTGACGGCACGGTCAGACTGTGGGACGCGGCGACGGGAAGCAGCAGCAGCCTCGAAGGACATGCAGGGAAGGTCGCTTCGGTTTCCTTCTCCCCCGACGGGGCGACCCTGGCCTCCGGGTCGGAAAACTCGGTCCTGCTGTGGGACCCGGGAACGGGCAGCACCTCCAGTCTGGAGGACCATACGGCAGTTGTCCGGTCGGTTGACTTCTCCCCCGATGGGAGGACCCTCGCTTCCGGGTCGGAGGACAAGACCGTCAAGCTGTGGGACCTCGATACGGGGAAGAGTACCGCCACCCTGTACGACCACCTGGATGTGGTCAGTTCCGTGGCGTTTTCCCCAAGCGGCGCGCTGCTGGCCTCCGGATCGGAGGACAAGACAGTCAGGCTCTGGGATCCGGCCGGGGCGAACCTGATCACCCTTTACTGGGCTTCGGTCCCTGTCCTTTCGGTGGCGGTCTCCGACGACACCACCCTCGCCGTCGGATTGAACAACGGTTCCATAAAGGTCTGGGACGCCAGAAGAAAAGGGAATGGACTCCGCGGAAGCGGGGGTGCGGTCCATTCGGTGGCGATCTCCCCGGGCGGCTCGATCCTCGCCTCCGGATCCGAGGACGGAACCGTCCGCCTGTGGGACCTGGACGAAGGAAGCGCCGTCACTTTCTCCGGGCATACCGCCGCGGTCCGCTCCGTGGCGTTTTCTCCCGATGGAACAGCCCTTGCCTCGGCGTCCCACGACGGCAGGGTCAAGCTGTGGGACGTACCCGGGAAGGAGATCGCCGCCACCCTCGCAAGACATGTGCGCAAGGTCAATTCCGTGGCGTTTTCCCCGGATGGGACGAGCCTGGCCTGCGGGTTGCAGGACGGCGGGATCCTGCTGCTGGACACGCGGCTTCACCTGCACCCGGGAATCCCGGCAAAGCCCCCGGGCCTCAGGCAGAACCGGCAGCAGGAGCTCCTGTTGCAGCAGAACGCCCCCAACCCGTTCAACAGCAACACCGTCATCCCCTACGTCCTCCTCTCTCCGGGGCCGGCGCGCCTGGAGATCTTCGCGCTCACCGGACAACGGGTGGCGGTCCTGCGCCGGGGAGACCAGAAAGCCGGCAGTCACCGCCTCCACTGGGACGGGCGCGACAACGAGGGCCGTTCCCTTGCCAGCGGCATCTACCTGTACAGGCTGGTGACCCCCGAAGGGGTGCGGACGCGCAAGCTCACGCTGCTGCGCTGAAGGCGGCGGGAAGGCCAAGCCCCGCGCAGGTGGCGCGAGCCCTCAGCCTCCCCGGTCCTACCTCGCCCCCGGTGTCAATGGAGTAGCTGAAGAAGTGAAGCGGAAGAAGGGCCACGCCCAGACCCACTCCGGGCAGGGGAGCCGCAAGCCGCCGCCCTGCTCGACCTACCTTGCCCGCGTGTCGATGGAGTAGCTGAAAAAGTGAAGCGGACTCGCCCGCCTCAGCCGCTCTCTTCCCTGGTCCCGGCCAGCGGCAGGCCGGCGCTCTCCGCGGTCGCCAGGGTGAGGGCGCGCAGGTCTTCCGGCTCGATGTTGTGGAGATCGGTCTTGCCCGTGCAGCGCGCCATCATCGAGGCCTCGCCGGTGTTCGCCCTGATCAGGTTGGCCACCGCTTCGGCCCGCTCGTCCGTTCCCAGGCCGGCCTCGAAGACCAGGGAATCCCCGGAGATCCGGCCTCCGGCGGCGATCCCGGTGGAGACTCCCAGAACCATGGCGACCGCCCCGAGGCCGACGAGCTTGGCGGCGTCGGTTCCCGAGCGCACCCCTCCGAACCAGACGAGGTCGACCTCCTCCTCGCGGTCGAGGCGCCTGAGGATGGCGACCGCGTCCCGCAGCAGCCCGAGGTCGGGAGCCCCCCGCAGCTCGGGCCAGGCACTTGCGGCGAGCCCGCCGGTGCCGTCGAGCACCAGCAGGTCGAGCCCGCCTTCCAGAGCGTAAGCGAGCGCCGCTTCGAGGTCCCTCGCCGACGACACCGCCAGCCCGAGCAACTGGCCTTCGACGACCCGCTCCAGGCCGGTGGGCGGCGGTCTATCCGCGGCGAACGGCTGTACGAAGCCCGCGGCCCCGGGGTCCGCCCCATCCCCTCCCCCTACCAGGAGTTGAACCCAGGGGACCTCCTCCTCCCCGGGAAGCTTCCGGGCCCCGAGGTAGACGCCCCCGGCCTCGCTCAGCCCCCGGGCAACGGCGGTGCGCACCTCGCGCGGCGTCCCGTCGAACCCGGTGACGAGGAAGGGGTGCTCCAGCCGCATCCGGCCGCCGAGATCGAAGTCGACGCGGCAGGCCTCGCGGTACGGGTCGATGACCAGCCGCGACAGGTTGGCCGGCAGGAAGACGATGTCGTCGAGCTGCGCGGGGCGCTCCTCGGGGAACGGGTTTTCCCGGGGCTCGAGGCGGCGCTGCAGCATCGCCCGGCGCTTGTCGTGCTCGTCGGGGCCGATGCGGGCCATCGAGAACAGGTCCTCGCGGTGCTGCACGGAGTAGTCGGGGGTTCCGGTCTCGGCGTCGCAGCGGTAGCAGCGGGCCGCCTCCTTCTTCGCGGTGTCGTCGTCGTAGGTCGCCTCGATCTCGGGGAACTCGACCGGCACGGCGCCGAGCCCGAAGAACTCGGGGTGCTGCAGCTTGAAGCGCTCCCACATCATGTCCTGGGCGACGTCGACCTGCCGGGTCCGGTAGGGGGTGCGGTACGGCATGGGGTCGTCGTTCCCCTCGAGGTACTGGTCGATGTAGTAGGCGGCCCGCTGTCCGTGGTGCATGGCCAGGACGATGGTCGAGCCCCCGAAGGCGCCGTCCCCGGCGGCGAAGACCTTGGGATCGTCGGTGCGCATGGTCTCCCAGCGGGTGCGCACCCGGTCGGGCAGCATCATGCCGATGCGGTCGAGCTCCCCGCACACCCCTTTCTGTCCGACCGCGGCGATCACCATGCCGCACTCGATCTCGTGCTCGCTGCCCGGCACCGCGACCGGGCTGCGGCGGCCGCTCTCGTCCGGCTCCCCGAGCCCGGTTTTCACGCACCGCAGCCGCAGTCCGTCCCCGTGCTCCGCGACGGAGACCTGCTGCGTGTGGTAGACGAACTCGATCCCCTCGGCGACGGCCCCCTCGAGCTCGATGCGGCGCGCCGGGATCTCGTCGGGCCCGCGGCGGTAGATGACCGTCACGTGCTCGCAGCCGGGCAGCCGCCTGGCGACGCGGCAGGCGTCCATGGCGACGTCGCCGCCGCCGACGACCACCACCTTCTCCGGCAGGGTAGGCCTCTCGCCGGCGTTGACGCGGCGCAGGAAACCGACCCCGTCGACCACCAGCGGGTGCTCCTCCCCCGGGATCTCCATCGGCTTGCCCCACCAGGAGCCGATCGCCAGCAGCACGGCGTCGTGCCGCTCCTTGAGCTCCTCGAGGTGAACGTGCTTCCCCAGCTCGGTGTTGAGGTGGACGTTGAGCCCCTGGCACTTGCCTGTAAGGCGGTCGATGTCCTCGTCGATGATCCCGGGCGGCAGCCGGAACGCCGGTATGCCCCAGGCCATCATGCCGCCGAGGCGGTCGCTCATCTCGTAGACGTCGACGGTGTACCCGGCGACGCAGAGGTCGTGGGCGGCGGTCAGCCCGGCAGGTCCGGAGCCGACGATGCCGACGCTCTCCTTCTTCGTCACCGGCACCGGCGGCGGGTCGTACCGGTGCCCCACCTTGTCCATGACGAAGCGCTTGAGGTTGCGGATCTGCAGCGGCCCGTCGCTGTCGGTGCGCCGGCAGGCCGGCTCGCACGGGGCGTCGCAGACGCGCCCGCAGATCGAGCTGAACGGGTTGGTGGCGGTGATCGCCTCGAACGCCTCGGCGTACTTCTCCTCCCAGATGAGGGCGATGTACGAGGGGGCGTCGGTCCCCACCGGGCAGGCGACCTGGCAGGGGGCCGGCACGAAATGCGTCCCCCCGCTGTCGTCGGCGAACCCCGAGGGGGCCTGCGGCATCTCGATGCGGTGGAGGTCGTAGACGCTCACGGCAGGCTGACTCCCGCGGGCGCTTCCGCTTGCGGCCGGGGTTGGTACGGCAGCCCGGTGATGGCCGCGGCGTCCGGGGTCAGGGCGACGAGGTCGCCGCGGTTGAGGTCGCCGGTGTCGGCGTATCCGAGGGCCTGGGTGATGGCGGCGATCTGCCAGCGCACGAACTCGAGGAAGCGGTGGATGTTGAGGGCCTCGGTGTTGGCGTGGTAGCGCTCCTCGTGCTCCGGGTCCTGGGTGGCGATGCCGGTGACGCACTGGCCGACGTGGCACTGCATGCAGGCGATGCAGCCGCCGGCGATCAGCACCGAGGTGCCGAACGCCGCCGCGTCCGCTCCCAGGCAGAGCGCCTTGACGGCGTCGACGCCGTCGCGCAGGCCGCCCATGAGCACGATCTGTATGTCCCGGCGGCGGCCGATCTCGGCCAGCGCCTCCTCGGCCTCGATGATCGCCGACAGGGTCGGGATGCCGACGTGGTCGATGACCTCGCCGCTGCCGGCGCCGGTGGCCCCCTGCATGCCGTCGAGCTCGACGAAGTCGAAGCCGTCCTTCACCGCGATCTTGATGTCGTCGCGCACCCTGCCGGCCCCGAGCTTGACGCTCACCGGCAGGCGGTACCCGGTGGCCTCGCGGAACTCCTCGATCTTGATGACGAGGTCGTCGGCCCCGAGGATGTCGGGATGCCGCGACGGCGAGCGCAGGTCGATGCCGGCCGGTATGCCCCGGATGGCGGCCAGCTCCGGGGTCACCTTCTTCGCCATCAGCTGGCCCCCGAGCCCGGGCTTGGCCCCCTGCGAGATGTAGATCTCGAGGCCGTCGGCCCGCTTCATGTCGTGGATGTTCCAGCCGAGGCGCCCCCCGAGGCACTGGAAGATCAGCTGCTTGGCCGAGTCCTCTGGGCGTCGCTCATCCCCCCCTCGCCGGTGTTCTCGGCGATGTCCGACATCCCCGAGGCGATCGCCACCGCCTGCTTCGTCGAGCGGCTGAGGGCGCCGTAGCTCATCGGCGCCACCATCACCGGCATGCTCAGCTTCAGCGGCTCGGCGCCGTTGAGGCCGCCGATCTCGGTGCGCATGCGCACCCTCGAGAGGACCTCGGGGTCGCTGCCGGCCCGCGACAGGTCGGCGCGGAACCCCAGGTCGGCGAGGTGGGGCAGCGGCCGCGCCGCGCCGTACCCGCGGATGCGGTAGCGCCCGATCCGCGACTTGATGCCGATGTCCTCCTGGATCTTCCCGTTCCAGTACTGCGAGCCGCCGGAGTAGGTGAAGAACGGCAGGCTGCGCACCGTCGGCTCCTCGGTCCCGTAGCGCAGCTTGCCGCCGGCGTTGACGATCTTGCTGAAGCCGCCGCGGAAGGGGATCTCCCAGCGGTCGAGGAACTCGCGGACGCCGTCGATCTCGTCGCTGCCGGCGTCGGTCAGAGCGGCGTCGCTGCCGAGGTCCCGCACCCTGCCGCCGACGAAGATCTCGCCGCCGGTCATGTCCTCGCCGACGCGCTCGCCCGAGTCGCCGAGGATGATGATGCGCCCCCCGTACATCATGTACCCGGCCATGAAGTTGGCGTTGCCGGCGCAGCAGAGGGTGCCGGCCTTCATCACCTGGCCGGCGCGCGAGCCGACGTTGCCGTGGACCACCAGCTCGGCGCCGCGGATGGCGACCCCGGCAATGGCCCCGGCGTTCCCCCGGACCACCACCGAGCCGGTGTACATGTTGTCCCCCAGGCCCCAGCCGGCGTTGTTGTCGACCTCGAAGCGGGCGCGGTCGGTGAGGCCGGCGCAGAAGTACCCGGCCGAGCCGCGCACGCGCACCCGGACCGGCGCGGTCAGCCCGACGCCGATGTGGTGGCGGGCGTCGGGGTTGAGGACCTCGACGTCCTCACCGGCCTCCCCGTGTTCGCGGATCAGCTCGTTGGCGCGGCGGACCGGGATCTCGGCGAGGTCTACCTGGACCATGTGTCGAAATCTCCGGGCGGGGGCTCGCGGGTGTCGAGGGCCTGGCCGGGGAACAGGCGGTTGAGGGACACCTCCTCGGAGGCGACGGCGATGAGGTCGTCGTTCTCGTAGAGGATCATCGGCTTGGCGGCGAGCCGGTCCTTGGCGTAGCCGATCTCGTCCCGGGTCGACACGAGGAAGGAGAAGGTGCCGTCGAGGTCGTCGATCGAGTCGGCCAGCGCCTGCTTGAGGGCGATCCCCTGCGACAGCTTGTCGGCGAGGTACACGGCGATCAGCTCGCTGTCGTTGTCGGTGGTGAACTGGAAGCCGCGGCGCTCGAGGCGGCGGCGCATCTTCCAGTAGTTGGTGATCTGGCCGTTGTGGACGATGGCGACGTCGGCGAACCCGGTAGCCCAGAACGGGTGCGAAGCCTCCGGCTTGACGTCGGACTCGGTGGCGAGGCGGACGTGGCCGAGGCCGTGGCTGCCGGTGAAGCTGTCGACGCCGTAGCGCTCGTCGACGTCGTGCGCCCCGCCGACGTCCTTGATGATCTCGAGGCTGGCGCCGATCGAGACCACCTTGGCGGCCTGCTCGACGGCGTAGGAGAACTTCTGTACGTCGCCGTCGTACTCGACGGTCAGCTTGTAGTTTTTGCCGGTCCTCTCTTCGGAGACGACAGTGGCGCCCTGCCCGGCGACCGCCTCGGCGATGCGGGCGATCGCGGTTTCCGCCTCCTCCCCCTCGCCGACGAAGAAACGCAGCCGCAGCCGCCCTTCCTCCTCCCGGGTGTAGAGGGCGAACCCGGTCGAGTCCGGGCCGCGGTGCTGGCAGCCGTCGAGCATGTCGATCAGGGCCTGCCCGGTGCCCAGCAGCTTCCCCTTGTACATGATTCCGGCGATTCCACACATGCGCTTTTGCTCCTATCTACCGGCTTTTCTGCTCAGTCTCCGCTGCCGGCCCGCGGCTCGATGATGATCGACAGAAAGCGGATCGGCAGCTCGACCAGCTCCTCGGGCCCGTGCGGGGCGTCGGCGTCGAAGAACAGGGAGTCCCCGGCCTCCATGCGGTAGGTCCGGTTGCCGTGGCGGTAGGTGACCCGCCCCTCGAGCATGTGGATGAACTCGACGCCGCGGTGCTGAAAGAGCGGGAACACGTCCGACTCCTCGGTCAGCGAGATCAGGTACGGCTCGACGAGCAGCTGCCTGTTGACGGTGTGCCCGAGCAGCTGGTACTGGTGCCCGGCGCGGGTGCCGCGGCGTTCGATGTTGAGCCCCTCTCCCCTGCGCACGAAGGACACCTCCCGCTCCTCCTCGTATTTGCGGAAGAAGGCGGTTACCGGGACATTGAGCGCCCGCGACAGGGCCTTGAGGGTGGCCAGCGAAGGCGAGGCGAGGCCGTTCTCGATCTTGGAGAGCATGCCCGGCGACAGCCCGGCCTGGCTGGCGAGCTCGGCCGCGGTCATGTGGAGCTGGGTGCGGAAGTCGCGGATCTGGCGGCCGATGGCCGCCTCCAGCTCGTTGGCGGGAGCCAGTTGCCTGGCGGGGTCGCCGTTGGGGTCGGCCGGGGGCCCGGGAAGCCGGTCCTGCGGTATTCGTGCGGTGGCCATACCGGGAAGATACTCCGGCGAATGTCGCGCGGCAATAAAATTGAACCACAGGAAACACCGCCCCTGACCGAGGTTCCGGCGTTCTCCATCATATTCGGTTAAAAACCTGTTCGGCGGGTACCCACATGAAACTCGGCATCAACACCCTGTTCATTCTCAAGTACGACTTCGAGGAAGCCCTCCGCTACGCGAAGCACCTCGGCGCCGGCTGCATCGAAGTCGCTGGCATGGGAGAGGCGTCGAAGAAGCACTGCGACCCCGGGAAGCTCGTTGCCGACCGCGGCGAGCTGCGCCGCTGGCTCGACGCCATCGCCGCGCACGGCCTCGAAATCAGCGCCCTGGCCGCCCACGGCGACATGCTCTCACCGGACCGGGAGGCCGCCGCGGAGTGGGCGCGGGGATTCCGCACGGCGTGCGAGCTTGCCGAGCTGTCCGGAGTAGAGCTGATCACCCTCAACTCCGGCTGCCCGGAAGGGGCAGAGGGAGACACCGCTCCCTGCTGGATCACCGACGTCTTCAACGCCGAATCCCGCGGCATACTGAAGTGGCAGTGGGAGGAGCGGGTGATCCCGTTCTGGCGCGAGCAGGCGAAGATCGCCTCCGACCACGGCTGCCGGCTCTGCATCGAGCCTTGGATCGGCGACGTCGTGCACACCCCCGCCACCCTGATGAAGCTGCGCGATGCAGTCGGAAAGGAGATCGGCTGCAACTTCGACCCGTCCCACCTGTTCGTGCAGCACGTCGACGTGCTCGAATCGATCCGCTACCTCGGCGACCTCGTCTGGCACATCCACATGAAGGACACCCGCATCGACCCCCACAACCTGCGGCTGCAGGGGTTGCTCGACACCACCGTTCCCCCGACCGATCCGAAGAACCGCGTGTGGACGTTCACCTGCGTCGGCTGGGGGCACGACGAGAGCTTCTGGCGCGACTTCGTCACCAACCTGCGGTTCGTCGGTTACGAGGGGGCGCTGTCGGTGGAGATGGAGTCCGACTACATGGACATCGACGACGGCATGGAGAAGCAGTTCGACCTGCTGCGCCGCCTGGTGCTGGCTCCGCCGCCGGCTCCCGGGGAGCGCTGGTGGGAAGTGGCGGGGCTGCACGGCATCGGGCGGGACCAGTGACCATCACGCCCAAAACCGAAACGGAGCTCGAACGATGAGAAAGCTTACCCCTGCCGGTGCGCCCCCTTCGACGCACTGGTACGAAACCGCTGGCCTCGGGATGTTCCTCCACTGGGGCCTATCCAGCGTCCGCGCCGTCGGCGACCTGTCCTGGTGCATGATCAAGGACACCCCCTACGACGCCGAGCTCGAAAACCGCAACAAGCTGACCCCCGAGGAGTACTGGAAGCAGGCGGACGAGTTCGATCCCGACCGCTACGACCCCGACCTCTGGATGCGGGCGGCGCGGGAGGCCGGGTTCCGCTACGCCGTACTGACCACCCGCCACCACGACGGCTACGCCCTGTGGCCGAGCGAGTTCGGCGATTTCAGCACCCGCACCCACATGGGGGGCCGCGACCTGCTGCGGCCGTTCGTCGAGGCCTGCCGCGGCAACGGCATCAAGGTCGGCTTCTACTACTCCCCCGGGGACTGGTACCGCGAGCGCCACCGCCGCTCGTTCGGCTACTCCGAGACCCTCGGCCTGCGCCACCAACCGGTCGAGCTCGAACAGTGGGACCCGGACTCCGGGATGCCGCAGCAGGAGTGGGTGACCAACGAGAAGAGGAAGCAGGAAGAGGAGGAGGGTCCCTACGTCACCGGCCAGATGGAGGAGCTGCTGACCCGGTACGGCGACCTCGACGTCTTCTGGTACGACGGCGGCTCGGCCATGACCAACGAGCGCGTCCGCGAGCTGCAGCCGGACGTCATGATCAACGACCGCGGCCACGGCGAGGGGAGCGGCGACTTCAGCACCTTCGAGTGCCGCTACGAAAAGCTCGAGCCCAAGCGGCCGCAGCGGCCGTTCGAGTTCTGCACCACCAGCATCGACCAGTACGACCACTGCGTCACCCGCCACCTCGGGGCCCCGAGCTGGGGGCACATCGAGGGGGCCGGGTACCGCGACCTCTCCCTCGTGCTCGAGGAGCTGGCCCTGGTCGCCGCCTGGGGAGGCAACTACCTGCTCAACTTCGGGCCCACCGGGAGCGGCGAGCTGCCGCCGCAGGCCTACCGGCTGCTGTCGGAGTTGCGGGACTGGATGAAGCACAACGGCGCCGCGGTGCAGGACTGCTACGGCGGGGACTGGCCCGGCGCCTGCAGCGTTCCGTCCAGCGAGCGCGCGGGGATCACCTACCTGTTCTTCCTGCGTGACTTCCACGATGCGGCGCAGATCCGCAACTGCGGGGAGCCGCGCCGGGTGCGGCTGCTGAGAACGGGTCAGGAGCTCGACGCCGAGTTCGCGGCCGGCACCCTGTCGGTGTCGGTGCCGGAGAGCGCCCGCACCGAGTTGCCCGACGTCGTCGAGGTGACCTGGTGAGTTGAAGCTGAGATCGCCTGCGAGGTTTTCGCCGAGAGCGACGGCGGGACAAGGCAATCAAGCACAGTTACAAGGGGCGGCCCGCAGGCTTTGCCTCTAATCAGGGCTGACGTTCGACCTTTCCCCAAAGGCACAGTGTTCCCTCACGAGGTGAGTTCTGGTCCCCAGTGGGCGGCGAAGTCCTCGGCGTCGTGGTTGGAAAGGTTTGTCAGATTCGAGCCGTCCACGTCGATCCGGTACAGCTGCCGGTTGTTGCCGCTACGGGCGGTGAAAACCAGTTTCGATCCGTCTGGTGAGAAACTCGATTGCCAGGCGGCGAGCCCGTCCGGCGTCACACGACGCTGCTCGGTCGCATCCGCCCGCATGACGTAGACGGCTTGGGCTCCGTACCGCTCCGAGGTGAATGTGATCCACTTTCCGTCGGCGGAAAACGAAGGGCTGTCCCCGTCGCCGTGCGACGCCTCCAGCCGCCGTTGGTCACTGCCGTCAGGGTTCATCACGTAGAGCCGCCGGTGGCCATCCCGGTCCGTGGTGAACACGATCCGGGACCCGTCGGGGTCGTAGGCTGACTCCACTTCGAAAGAGGGATGGTTGCTTAGGGGACGTTGGTTCGATCCGTCGCGACCCATTGCGTAGATGTCAGCCTGCCCGATGCGGTCGCTGGAGAATAGGATCGTTTGCCCATCCCAGGAGAAATGGGCCCGCAGGTCGGGAAAGTCGTTCTCTGTGATCCGCGTTAGCGAGCCACCGTCGGCGTCCATCAGGTAGATCTCGCCCTTGCCGTGCCGACGCGTGCAGAAAGCGATCATCCCGTCCGGCGACCAAGCCGGATGATCCTCCTCCCAAGCTGGCGTGGACGTCAGATTACGCCGGTCAGACCCGTCTGGCGCCATCGTCCAGATGTCCATCTCTCCGTCCATTGTGCTCACGAAGACGATCCTTGATGTCGTCATGTACCCTCTCCGCCGACGAGAAGCACATCGCGTGCAATAGCCACAATGCCCATCACCAGATGCGGTGTGTCCATACTTATGCCCTGATCCTGTCTACGACTTCTTCTTTTCTTTGTCTTTGAAGGGGCTTGGATCCAGGGTGTACACCAGCCCATATCCGCCCCATCACTCACCGACTCGACGGCCGCTCCCGCGGCGAGCAACGGGTCCACACAATCAGTGGCGCCCAACACACTCGCACAGGCCAGTGGATCCAGTCCGCGTGGAGCCTCGAATCCGCGGGAATCCCACCCTTCTCCAGAGAACTCGTTCGGCCAGGAATCACCTGTCAGCCAGGCATCAACCAGGTCGGGCCGGACATTCCGAACCGAATCGACTTCACGTCTCCAGATTGCCTGGATGTGCCATGGGATCGGGCATGGGTACGCTCCTTCGCTTTTGCGCAGCTCCATAGTTCCTGTCCCGGTCAGCGTGGAGTTCGGATCGGCGCCCGCATCCAGCAGCATCTCCACGGCGGCGGTCGTGCCGTTGCGCAGCGCCGTGTAGAGCGGCACCGAGACCGGCGGATCGTCGTCCGGTGCAGGACCGCCCCCCGGGACCCGGTCCCAGTTGCCGGTGCGAACGCCCGCCCAGCCGCTGCAGTCGCCGCATTCGGGCGAAGCGCCGTGGTCGAGCAGGAGACGGACGATCTCGTCGTAGCCGTATTGGATGGCGATGCCGAGCGGATTCCCCGACATGTTGAGGACGACATCGTGCTCGAGAATCATCTTCACGAGACGAGTCGAGCCGGACCAGACCGCCCAGACGATGGGGGGCGTTGGCCCCCGATCGGGCCAGGCGGCGACCGGGTGTGCCTGGGAGGGATCAGCCCGCAGGATTGCCCTGACCCTGTCCTCGTCGCGCGCCAGGAGGGCGCCGTAAATGTCGTCCTCTACGCCCATGTCCAGCAGAGCCAGCACGATCCTGTCGTTGCCGGGCAGGCGGGCTGCCTTCAGCGGCGTCAGGCCGAACCGGTCCTCGGCGTGGATGTCGGCGCCAAACCGGATCAGCAGCTTGAACAACCCCGGACTTGGCTTGGTGCTGCCCGGCTTGCTGACCGCCAGATTGAGCGGGAGACCGTGGTCCGTCTCGGTGTTGGCGAGGCTTGGGTCGACCTCGAGGAGTGTCCGCGTCTCCCGAAGCAGTCCGAGTCGAAGCGTATGGGAGATGTCGTACTGCGCGCCGGCAGCCGCCAGGCCTTTGAACATGTCCCTGCCGTAAGCCGTGGCGACCGCAACCTCGATCGGGGGCAGCTCGGTGTGGCATTCCACGTCGGCCCCGTTGGCCAGCAGCAGCTCGAAGAGATCGTGGTGGCGCGTCCACGCTGCCATCTCCAGCGGCGGCAGAGAGTCCAGGACCCGGCTGTTGATGTCGGCGCCGTAGTCGATGAGCAGTCGGGCGCAGTCGAGGTCACCCTTGTTCCTTCTGCGGGGCCGCCGCTCCCGATCGGCCCTGGCGTTGGTCCGGTGCAACAGTGTCGGCCTGAGCATTACGCTGTGGCCGTCGTGCTCGAGGATCTGGTGGACGAGCGCCGGGTTCGTTTTCAGAAGTGGCTCGAGCCTCCTGGCGTCCCCGGCTTCGACGGCTTCGAGCGCGGCCTGGATCTCCGCTGGTTTCAGTGGGTTCATAACTACATATCGGCTCAAGCTGCCGGATGTTGCCGGACACGCCGGTCAGGAGCAGTTCCCATTGCCAATCTTGTACCAAACTCAAGACCGTTGGTCATCAAGAAACTGGATTGCCTCGGCGTTGAGCGTCGCACCACAAGACCATCAATACTCACGCGAACGATCCCGACCAGTTCTGTGCCGGCGAAAGCGGCTATCACTTCCTGCGGGTAGTTAAGAACCCTGGTTGCCGTCTCAAATAACACGGATCAAAACAGGATGACCTGTGAGCGTATCAGCCGACTCTGACCTTAGCAGGCCGTTGAAAATCCGGGTTATTCCGGAAACCCCGGACGTCGCGGATGTATGATTTCCTTTCCCAAGAAAATCGGTTATCAGGCTAAACATTCCCATTTATAGAAATGGTCCCGAAAAGGACAGCTCAACAATCGCAAATAACCGAAAATTCGACCCAAAAGAGCGTTTGCGCGATCGGCAAAAGTCGAGAAAACCGATGCCAATCCATACAACCCTTTCGGCGTTCCCTTTCCGGTGAGCTTGCGCATCACCAGCCCGAGATTGAAGGCGCCGCCATGAATACACAGACGCTTGTAGATGTTGGTGTGGCCGCGCAGGTGAGTGCGGCGCATGCCTCCCGTTTCGTAGGTATGAGCGAAACTGCGCTCCACGTGCTCGGCGCGAAGCCGCTGCAGCCTCTTGCCGCGGTCTCCCCGTATACGCCGACGATTCGCATACACCGCCGTCTTGGCCGGCGCATCCTTCTTCCAGTTGCGCCGACCGCGATCCGGTTCGGCCACGTAGCTGCGGATCTCCGCCGTCCTCAGCATCTTCATCGTGTCATTGCTGTGATACCCCCGGTCCGCCACCACTTCGCTCAGCCTGATCTGCTCATCGACACCGACCTCTTTCAGGCTGCGGTCCGCCTGCACCAGACTCCACAGCAGCGACGCGGTATCCCCTTCATCGGCGCCGCACACCTGCAGGGCCACCAGCGCCTGCGTGTCCAGATCGACCGTATGTTCGGCCTTGTGGGCCATATGCGTGCGGCCGTCTTTCATCCTGGTTATGCGGGCCTCCCGATCATGGGGATGCGCCCAGTCCCGGTTGGACGCCTTGTTGGCCCGCTTGCGGTCGAGCCGGGCCACCTCCTGCCGGGTCGGCTCCGGAATGCCTTCGGCCCGGGCCAACCCTTCCAGATACTCGCGGTAGCCCTGGCCCGTATCCCGGCGCACGATGCTGCGCATCGCCGCGTTGGCCTCCAGCGTGGTGGCGTCCACCGCCACCGTCTTTCCCTGCAGCAGGTCCCGGTCGGACAACACCTTCAGCACCCAGTCGAAGACCGCTTCGTGCACCGCTTCGGGCAGGCGCTGACGAATACGCGACAGGCTCGAATGATCCGGGGTGGACTCGGTCAGGGCGTAGCCGAGAAAGCGACGCAGAGCCAACGAATCGGCGACCCGCCAGGCAATGGCCCGCTCCGATCCCAGGCCTTCGAAATAGCCGATCATGAGCATGCGGAAATACACCCCGGGAGCAATACTGGGACGGCCCAACCTCTGGGCGTAATACGGGGCGCACTGCTCTTCTACAAAGGAATCAAACCCATGCTCTTCCAGCAGCCGGTTGAGTTGGGTGTAAAACGGATGGCTCGGGGTCTCGGGGAGGGTATGGGTCGGCACCCAGATCTCCTGCTGCTGACTTTTCCGACGTTTGCTCATCGACATCACCGGCCTCCTTGGGGCATCGGCTCGTTTTTCTTGGATCTTTCATAAATCTAGAAAAGGGCGGGTACGACGGGCAATCGTCTGAGGCTATGTTTTTATTAGGAAATAGGACTTTTTCAACAGCCTGTTAGGGTCTCGAAAGCGGGCAATCGCGCGGTACCCGTAGGTCGCTAAGGAGATCGTACCGCTGACATCGTCCTTCACGGTGACATCGTGAATGGGCTGTTCATCGACAAAGCTCTTGACTGACGTCCCCTCGACGAAAAGCAGCAGGTCATACTCCCGACCCCACTCGATCTCGAGGTCTAACAGCTGGATCACGTTGGTTCCATGCTTGCCTCGTTCGTAGCTGCTTATTGACATCTTCTTCATGGGCCTGAGCCAATCGAGCATGTAGACTGTCGGGCGCTCCGCAGCTATTCCGAAGTCTATCTGCAAGTTGGCCCCGTGAACGAGCGTAGCCTGCACACTTAGCTCGAAGTTCGACCAATTGCCCTTCTGATAAGTCAGCGCGTTCGACTCGTTGAGGCCAGCCGAATCGATGACCAAGGTGTCCCCATCTCGCGACCAAACTCTGGGGTCATCAGGTTCCCATCCTTCAAGATCTTCGCCATGGAGTAGGGACTTCCAAATACGGTCGCTTTCGCCAGTCGATTCCATCATCTCTCCTTTTCGAGCAGGGTGGGCTCCTGCTGCAGGAGGGAGTCCATTTCCCGGTCGGGTGAAGAGTAGTCCCCTCTGTTTCTGTAGCTCGCGAACCCGGCGAACCCGGGCTTCCCGGGAACCATAGACGGCGGCATAGACGAATGCCGCTTCGAGCCTGTAAGTGGCCGCTCCTGGTAGGATGAGAAGGCGCGGGTCCAGAATCCTCTTGTCTGCTCTGGAGTCATGCTTTCTGCTCACCGTTGGTCTGCATGCAAGGTGGTGCGGCGGACCTTCGATCCGCTCCGGTCCGCTCATGTATGATCCACTCCCCTACTCTTCGTACGGCGCACCCACTGTCGAAGCGGCGCTGAAGCGGAGCCGGCCCCACGGCTCCCCGTCATGGCCCCCGGCGCCGGCGTAGGTGAGGGCGCCTCCCCAGGGCTCGGGACCGCCGTCGGGGTCGGTGATGTAGACCATGAAACGGACGGTGCGGCCCGGGAACGGCGGGGTCCACCCTTGCGTGTGCTCGCTCAAGGCCGACATCGGGATCGCCGCCTCGAGGTCGTAGCCGGTGTCGTCCACAATGCGCACCGCCAGCCGGGTTTCGGGAGGGGCAGGACTCTCCACGTTGCCCGCCGACGCCGTGCCGTGCCGCCACCACTTGCCCCAGGACGGATACCCCGGGTCGGCAACAAAGGCGAAGGCATGTTCCCCGGCATCCAGCCTGCCGTCCCTTTCTCCCCCCGCGAGGTCGAGGAACAGCGCCACCGCATCCTTGTAATACCAGGCCATGTCGCCGCCTCCAAAGTGGCGACGATGTCCGTCCATCGGATGCCCGCCGGCGTCGCCCCGCCGGTGATGAGGATATCTTCAAGATCTCGACTAGCAAATCGGGAAACCGGGCTCACTCCTCGACTTCGGTCGTCGCCGACTTCTCGCCGTTGGCTTCTGAATTGTCGGATTCCAACGGGAGCAGCCATAACACCTGATCCGGGGCGTGGTGTTCGTCGGTCGGAACGTCGACCGAGTGAATGGTCGCCTCTCCCTGCAAGGAGCCGTGGTTGCCGTGCGGCGACCGGTCCCCCGGCGGGTCCTCCTCCATCGGGAGCCAGGCCACCAGGCCGGGCTCGTCCCCCCTCAGTCCGTCCCGCATCGACTGCCGGATCTCCTTCTGCGTCCGCGCCACGTTCCAGATCTCGACGCCGTCGATGAGAGCGGGGGTGCGGTCGAGGTAGCCGCTGGCGCCGATCCAGACCGGGCTGTCCGTCGAGTTGATGCGCTTGCCCGGGACAGCCCGCTCGACTGCAAGCTCGCCGTTGACGTAGACCCGCATGCGGCTGCCGTCGTACGTGCCGGCGTAGTGGGCCCACTCCAGGTACGGGAGCGTGAACCCGCGGATGTTGGTCTGGGTCCGGTCTTCCCAGTGCAGGTGGAACCCGTTTCCCGGCAGGTGGAGCACGTACGACCAGGAACCCCGCTGGTACCACTTGCCGATGACGGTGCCCCTTTCCCCGAGCCGGTAGATCCAGGCGGCCAGCGTGATTTCGTCGCGGATGTCGAGGGACGGGGAAGGCTTCAGCTCGATGTAGCCCGGGGCGGTCTTCGCCGCGGGGCTCTGCGAAAGCACCTCGTGGACCCCGTGCCCCGGGGGCGCCTCGCGCAGCATGGCCTCGAGGTTCTGGGCGAACCCGGCGCCGGCTTCCCGCAGCAGGCGCCCGATTTCGGGGCGGCCGTGCCTGACGGCGAGGTCCAGCGGGGTCCATCCCCGGCGGGGCTGGTTGACCAGCTGCGGGTCCGACTCGATCAGGGCCCGCGCCTTTTCGGCGTCGCCGAGGATGATCGCGATCCCGAGGTCGATGGCCGCACCTGCCTCGACCAGGATCCGGATGATGCGGCTGCTGTCCGGCCCGTCGCGGTCCGGTTCGTCGCGGCATTGATCGGCCGCCCGCATGAGGGCGGTCCGTCCGTCGCTGTCGACGGCGTCGACGCCGGCCCCCCGCTCCAGCAGCAGCGCAGCCATATCCCCGTTGCAGTGGTCGGCGGCCTCGTGCAGGGGAGTTCCCTCTCCCCCGTGGCCGAGCGGCTTCCACTCGTCGACCCGGGACGGATCCCGTTCGAGCTCCTCACCCAGCCGCTCCCGGTAGTCGAGCATGACCAGATGGACGAGGTCGAAGCGCCCCCCTGCGGCGATCAGCAGGTCCAGGCAGTCGAGGTAGCGCTTGCCCATGACGTGCGAGCCCTCGTGGGCGGTTGCGGAGACGACGCTGTTCCCGGTCGAGCTGACGTAGTCGGGATCGCCGCCGTGCTCAAGGTACAGCTGGACGAGAGGCGGGCTGCCGAAGAAGCCGGCGTACCCGAGGGCCGACTCGCCCGATCCCCGGGCCTGGCCTCCCTCGGCGTTGACGTCCGCGCCGCGCGCGATCAGCAGGCGGGCGATCTCGACGTCTTCGGCGCTGGTGCCGTACGCCCCGACGATGCGGTGCAGGAAGGTGCTGCCGGCGGCCGGCGCGTCCGGGGACAGGATCCGGGATGCCGCCAGTCCCGGGTCGCGCTCGAGCAGGGCCTCCGCTGCGGCCACGTCGTTCCGGTCGGCGGCCATGGCCAGCGCCAGCTGCGCGGCGACCTCCTCGGCGGGACGGGACGGGTACTCCTCCCCGCCGTCGAAGGTGAACCCCTCCATCGCGACGTCCCGCAGCCCGACCGAAAACAGGCCTTCGTCCGCCCCCGGCCGCTCGTAGTACTGGATGAAGGGGCGCAGCGCCAGGCCGAAGTGCGCTTCACCGGCAACCCGCGTGCTGTCCGCACCGGCTCCCAGCAGGGTCACGCCGCTGACGAGCTCGAGCGGCTGACTGTAGGTGCCGGCTGCGAGTCGTACGGTGTCGCCTCTGCTGCTCGCATTCAGCGCTTCCCCTATGGTTCGGAACGGACGCTCCTCCGATCCGTCGCCGCCGACCTGCGCATCGTCGTCGACGTACCAGTGCGCACCGCCATGCTCGATCTCCATCCGTGCGATACGCCCCGCGCGTTCTTCGGCGAGGTCGAGGTCGCCCACCTCGGCGATGGCGATATCCCCCCTGTGGGACTCGAAGACGAGCCTGCCGCCGTCCGGGGACCACCTGGGCCCGATGTGCCCCGCGGTCGAGTCGGTCAGCTGAACGAGGGGGCCTCCCGCAAACGGGATGGCGTACAGGTTGAACGGCCCCTGGTCGCGGGCGGTGAAAGCGATCCAGCGGCCGTCGGGAGACCACGCCGGATTGTAGCTGTTCTGCGCCAGGGAGGTCAGCCGGCGCACCTCGCCGCCGGCCGCCGGTATCGCCCACAACTTGGCATACCCCTCCTCGCCGTGCGCGTTGAAGGCGATCCAGCGGCCGTCCGGGGACCAGTCCGGATCCCAGCCTCTCAGTCCATGCGTATCGAGCTGTCTTCTGTCACCCCCGGCCGCGGAGGCGATCCAGAGCTCATACCCACCTCGCGACCCGGTAAAGACGATCTCATTGCCGTCAGGGGACCAGCCGGCCGGGAGGGCATGAGAAATGACTGCGTCCTCATCCTTCGTGATCTTGATCAGGCTGCTTTCACCGGAGAAGGGGGCCACCGTCCACAGGTTCCAGCGCCCGCCGCGGTCGGAGGCGAAGAGCAGTTTGCCGCCATCGGGAGACCACCTCGGCACCCGGTCGTTCCCCGGGTCTGAGGTGATGCGCACAGGGTCGCCCCCGGAGACCGGTTTGATCCAGATGTCGCGATTGCCGTCCCGGTTGACGCCGTAGGCGATCCACTGGCCGTCGGGCGACCAGTCGGGATGCTCTTCGCGCACCGGCAGGGCGGCAAACCGGGAAATGGGCACATCGCCGACGATATTGTAGTCCGCGGTAAACCGATATGCCGGCTCCGGCCTGGTCGCCCCGGCAAGGTCGATCGGTGCGGCCAGAGTGACGGGCAGCAGGAACAGGAGTCCCGCGACCGTCCTCCGAAACCGGATTCGCCCATAGATGATGTCCATCCCCGCTCCTTCGTTTGTTCCCCGCTTGCCGTCCCGCCTCTGGTTCTCGAGTTCCTCGATGGTGAAACCCTACAGACCCCCTGCACCCTCAAGGCTCCTGCGGCGGACCCGAATCGCATGGGAGTTAGCAGCATCCAAGCGAGATTCGCCACCCCCACGCAGGAGGCCTTTCCGCAGCAAGTGATCGTAGGTCACCACTTGGCCGGCGTGGATCGACAGCTCCACCAACAGGCGGTACTCGATGTCGGTCAAGCGCACCCGCTGTCCGGCTACGGTCACACCGCGTCCCGTGTAGTCGATGGCCAGCCCTCCCAGCACATACGGATCGGTGGGCTGGTCCGGGCCCATGGCCGTCTGCTTGCGCAGGGCCGCCCGGATCCGGGCCGTCAGTTCCGTCGGCGAGAAGGGCTTGACCACGTAGTCGGCGGCCCCGGCATCGAAGGGCCGGGCAATCACCTCTACCAGGTGGTGGCAGTTGGCCGACGTGGTCAAGAATCAGGACGGTACGGCCGTCGTCGCGTTCAATGTCTAGGCTGAAGCAATCCGTGGATTCGGCTTCCATTGTCCGGGAGATCGAAAAGGCCGGAAAGAAGAGTATCAGCAACGTGCGGGCTGTACCAGTGAAATGAGGGCGCGGAGCAACCCTTTACCACCCGTCTATTTCCGCGGCGATATCGAGGTCTGCCGGCATCTCGTAGAAATAGTACCGCGACGGCCGGTCCTCGTACCCGGGCGGCGCCAGCTCCTCCTGCGCCTGCATCCCCTCCTCGATCGGCCGCAGCCGCTCCCACAGGGCCTCGGCCTCCTCCGGGGAGAAGCGCCCGGCGAACTCCCCGCCCCAGTGCAGGGTGATGGGGTGCTCGAACAGCGCCATGTTGCGGCCGCTCTCCGGCACCTTGCCCGCCCCGGGACCCCGCAGGTCGTGGATGCGGCGCGCGCTCTTGCTCATGTACACCGTGGTCAGCGCTTCCCCCCTGGCTCCCCGTCCGGGGTGCAGCTTATTCAGGACCTCCCTGTAGCGGGCGCCGTCGCCGTCGATCGCGGCGCGCAGGGCCGCCTCGGTCAGATCCTGGGTGCGCCCGCTGCGCCGGTTCCAGCGCTCGAACCTCTCGCGGGCAGGCGCCGGCAGGTGTTCGGCGTAGCTGAGGTCATGAACCTGGGTATGCGTCGAGAAGCCCCCGTGCAGGGTGCGGCGCAGGGTCCGGTCGTAGCGGCTTCCCCAGTGCAGGATCGGCAGGATGTAGACGACGCCGTCCCCGGCCTTCAGATCGGTCTGCACCCCGCCTGGAAACGGCACGCGCTCGTCCCCGGCGAGCAAGCGGTTCTCCTCGGCCGTGTTGAGCCGGTTGTGGCTGCCGGGGATCACCCAGAGCACGTCGTCGTCGTAGAGCGGGATGTTCCACTGCACGTAGCGCGGGCCGTTTTCGAGGATGTCCTCGGCATAGGCCTGCACCGGGGCGCTGAACGGAGGGTAGAGGTCGCGGTGCCAGCCCCGGTGGCCGCCGGTGCCGTGATCGCGGACCGGGCTGCACATGATCATCATCTCCGTAACCCCCGCGTCCGCGACGCCGAGAAGCTCGCTGCTGACCCCCTGGATGTTCTCGTGGTGCCAGATCTCGATGCCGGGGATGCAGCCGGCGTCGACGGAACCGGCGATCTCCTGGACCGTCACCCGGGGCTGCGACGAGATCTCCCACTGGCCCCCGGGAGGGTCGCCGGGGTCGCGCTCCCGCCGCCACGCTTCCTTCTGCTTTTCGACCAAGCGCTCGCCGGCAGCCCTGACCCGCTCGAGATCGGAAGGCGGAATCACCTGGCGCAGGATGAGGTAGCCCTCTTCGAGGAACCGGTCCCTGTCGACTTTCATCGGAGTACCAAAGACCCGGGGATTGCGCCGGTCTCCCTCATAAAAGCCCTCCTTCATCTGCGGTATCGGGCAATCGCCCGACCCGGTTGCATGCGGGGCCGCCTACCAGCAGGGAGCCCCGTTCTTCACGTACTCGGCAAGCTGCCGCGCCTGGTCTTCGGGGATCCCGCCGGGAAAGCAGCCCGGGTTGGCGTCCGCGTGCAGCGCGATGTCGACCGCGGCCCCAATGGTCGCCCGCATCGCCGCGGGGCTGACGTCCTCGGTGACGTCGGCGCGGGTGTGCCAGGTCAGCTGCGGGCCGCGCTGGAACCAGAGAGTAGGCACGCCGTGTGCGCTGAGGAACGCCTGGTCGAGCCCGGTGAAACCGTGCTGCAGGTCGACGGCGTACCCGATTGCCGCGCAGCGCTGCCGCACGAGATCGACAAGCCCGTCCTGCCCCATGATGTGGATGTTGTTGCGGCCGAGGAAATCCCCCTGGCCGTCGAAGTAGATCCCCAGCTCGGTAGCAGTCAGCTCGCTTGCGTGCGCCCCGGCGTAGGCCGCGGCCCCGTAGAGCCCGATCTCCTCGGCGCTGAAGTTGACGAAGTCGACGGTCGCCTGCAGGTCGAGCCCGCTGAGGCTGCGCACCACCTCCAGGGCGCAGGCCGCCCCGGTGGCGTTGTCGGCCGCCGCCCCTCCCGCCGGCACCGAATCGTAGTGGCCGCTGATGTTGATGCGGCGGTCTCCGGAAGCGCCGGGAAGGGTTGCCACCACGTTGCGGCCGGTAACGTCCTCGATCCGGGTCTCGATCTCGAGTTTCAGTCTGTCGACGCCGTGGCGGACGAGGTCGACGCCGTCGGCGAATCCGAGGGTGACCATCGGCAGCCTGCCCGCCAGGGCGGCCGTAGGACCGACGATCTGGTGCCAGGCAAAGGCCTTCTCCGGTGTCACCAGGATCACCCCGGCCGGGTTGCTTTCGAGAAGCGTCTTGCCGTCGGGGAGCCCGCTGCAGAACAGGGCGATCCGGCCTTCGAGCCCGGAGTCGGCCTCCGGCTTCTCGCGAACCTCCAGGGCGGCCTCCAGCCCTCCCGCCGGGGTCGAGGCCGAGAACTCTATCGGCAGGGCCTCAATTTCGCCTAGCGGTCCGCAGCTTACTCTGCACAGGTCGAAGTCCCAGCTGCGGGCGGGGAACTCCTCGGTGCCCACCCCTTCGCACCCCCACTTCTCGAGCTGCTCGCACTGGTACCCGGCGGCGCGGATCTCCCCGGCGAAGCCGGTGGGGCGCTTGCCGATGGTGTCGGCTAGGTAGCGGACGTGCTCGAGTCCGTCACCTGTGGTCACGCTGTTCATTTCTTCTCCTTCATCCTGTGTTGAGTCCATTCGGTGCCGGCGACATCGGCCACCTGAAGCTGCAGCACCAGTCGGGCTTCATCAGTCTGCCTGGTGTTTCAGGACAGGTACTCCGTCCTCTATCTGCTCTTCTGCTCTCCGACGAGCAGCCCGTTCCAGCCCTTCCACGAAATCCGCGGTGACGGCGAGCCGCCATGAATCGCCTCCGTCGTCAGATATCAGCATTGCCCCGCCGCGGTCCCTCAGCACAATGTCGTAGCCCCCTGGAGCATCCGGGTTCTCCGTGGCGTCTTGCGGCCATCTGCGCGCGTACGCCCGCCGTTCCTCGGGCGTCATCAGATCCGGGTAGTATGCATAGCTGACGAACAGCCTGCCGAGCCGGTCGATGCTGATTTTCTGGCGCCAGGCAGCGTAGTCGACGCGGAACGGGCTAACTAGGACCCGGTGCGGCTCCCAGTCCCGGCCCGCTTTCTTGCGCAGGTAGACGAGTTGAAAGCGGTAATCGTCGGTGCCGGCCCAGCGGCTTACCAGGTGCAGGTTGTCGTCGTAATCGCACAGCAGCGCCGTGTAGGTGTAGCTGCCCCCGCCCTCGAGCGGCCTCGGAGTCCCGAACATCCGCGGCCCGGTCCAGCCTTCCGTGCTGCTGTTGGGCGCCAGCGAGCGGGTGTACTGGAAGTTGTCGTGGTGGGCGCCGATGACGACGTGAAGGTACCCCTTCGAGTCCACCGAGATCACCGGCGGGTCGTGGTTGTTGCGCCGGCTGAAGCCGAGAAGCACGGGGTCGCTCAACTCGCCGGTGCGGCGATCGCAGGTGCGGATGTAGCTGGGAGCCAGGGCGTCGAGAGAGCCCTCGTAACGCAGCGCATAGGGCACGTACTCCCCGTCCATCTCCGCCGACAGGGCCCCGGCTTCCTCCCGGTGCCGCTCGAGGGGCTGAATGCTCAGCCACACCACGTGGGTCCTGCCTCCGTAGGTGGCGCTGACATTGCCGGCCCCCGAGTGGATCGGGGTGATCCAGTTCCTGAGCTTGCCGGCGATCGGTGGATCGGCCCGCGCCAGCAGAATCGTCTCGGGCGGTGTCAGGCGGCCGTCACGCCGCTTCTCCGCCACGAACAGGCTCAGCTCCCAGCCGCGCCCCTCGACCATCGGCGGCGGCCCGTTGATCTGGTTGTGTCCTTCGAGCCGCTCCAGCCGCTGGGCGCCGGTGTAGAGCTTGCGTTGAAACGGTGTGGCGTGAACCGCAGGCGACACGGTTTCGTAGAAGGTCCAGGTGCGCAGGCGGTCCCGCGAGTGCGCCAGGCCGAAGGCATCGATGCGCCGCGCAGGGGTTTCCCGGAAGATGTCCTGGCGCCGCAGATGGCTGACGCGGGCAAGCAGGTAGGCGTCGCCCTCCCTGTCGAAGGAGATGAAGGGGCCGTTGCGGATGGCGCTCCCCCCGATGCCCTCGTACTCCGCCTTCATCGCCGCGTCGAAATCGAGGGCGATCCAGCGCCCTTCGCCATCGAGGGTGATCAGCTCCGTCCCCAGCGCCATCCAGGGACGGTTTTCGGCGTCGAACGATACCGGCGCCGGCACGAAGCGGGGGTCGTATCCGAACAGCTCCCGCTCCATGCGGAAGTATTTCTCGTGCTGGATCGGCGCGGTCACAGGACCGGCAACCGCCAGCTCCGGACCGCCGTGATCGACGAACGGCTGGCCCGCCAGCGACTGGGATGCCCACAGCAATGCCACCGCCGCGATGAGAAGGACCGGTCTGTCAGGAGGGGCAGGGGCAATCATCCCTCGCTCCTACACCTTTCGATTGTGTGCATGCAAAGAACTCTCTTTGCTGCCTCGCCGCCGCAGGCGGCGTCCGCGGGGACGACCCCTTCGCGGCATCGGAGAGGGACCGTCCGTTCAACGACCATCGAGATCCCAGGGAATTGCCCAGTCCTGCTCGGATACCTGCAATACTTCCCTTGTCGGCGCGATTACCAGTCCGGGTTCGATGCGCAGTCCTGGGTAGGTTTTGCGGAACGCACTGATCCCTGTCGTGTCCCGGCGGGAAGGAACGCCGGCCAGCTTTACTTCGATGGGGTAGAACCTGCCGTCCCGTTCGAGAAGAAGGTCGACTTCCGCTCCCCCGTTCGTCCGCCAGTGGTACATCTGGGGAGGAGTGGGCATGGCGCCCGCCTGTTTGCGGATTTCAGCGACTACCGCGGTCTCGAAAAGGGCGCCCAGCATGGGGTGGCCTCCCAGCGACTCCGGAGAGGACAACAGTTGGGCATGGCACGCCATGCCGGTATCCGCGAGGTAGCCCTTGGGTTTGCCGCTTACGCGCTTGACGGCGTTTCCCGAGTACGCCGGCACTTCGAACCATTGATAGGTGGCCTTCAACAGCCCCAGCCAGCGATCCGCGGTCTGCGGGGTTACTCCCAGTTCCCGGCCCAGTTGTCTGCGGTTGACCTCCTGTGCGGAAAGGGCAGCGCAAAGGCGGATGAATCGTCCGAAGAGCTGCCAGTCGGCTACGTCTGCGAGCAGACGCACGTCCCGCTCGATATAGGTGCGTTGATAGGCTGCATGGAAGTCGGGAACGACCGCGGCTTCGATCAGGGTGGCATCCGGCAGGCCGCCTCGCCACAGAGACTCGTAGAGCGTTCGCGTATCCTGCAGCCGCGATGGCGGGGAAGCCAGGAACCTTGCCGGGTCGGCTATCCAGCTGGCCAGCCAGGAACCCCCGGATCCCGCGGCTTCTGCCAGGCAGAACCCCTCCAGGTCGAGGAAGGCAGCCCTCCCTGCAAGACTCTCGGATACGGAAGTCAGAACGCTCCACTGTTGGGACCCGCTGAGAATGTACTGCCCGGGTGACCGGTCTTTGTCGATCTCGCGTTTGAGGCTGGCGATCAACTCCGGCGCGTACTGGACCTCGTCGAGAATCAGGGGCGGGCGGTTGTTGGCCAGAAACAGCTCCGGATCCTGGCGCGCGTTCCCCACGTCGACAACCGGGTCGAAAACGACGATGTCCGCCTGGTCTCCGTAGAGATGCTGCAACAAGGTGCTCTTGCCAACCTGTCGGGCACCTGAAAGCACAACTACAGGGAAAGCGGCGGCGAGTTCCCGAAGTCTTTGCGTCAGCAGTCTTTGCCTGTACATAATACTTGCAAAATGATGATGGCATCATCAATCTGCAAGAAGTTTTCTGCGAGTTTTATCTGAAGAAGCCCGTGAACGCCGAAAAACTCCTGGCGCCGCGGCGAATTCTCCCTCATGCCAGAAATTGGCACAAGGCAGCGGTCGCGAGTTCGCGGAATTCCTTCGTCCCCCGGGCAACCGCCTCAATCCCCGCGGAACCGGAAGGCGTACAGCTTCATCCCCCTCATGACGATGCGCAGCCGCAACGGCCTGCCGGCGAGGGCGCCGACGTCGCTGCTCCCCCTCCAGGTTACCGGCTTCGCCACCCCGTTTCCCACCAGGGCGTTGGCGTCGGCGAGGCTGTGCCCCGGAAGCGGGGTTCCCTCCGCGTCCTGCAGCTCGACCTGAAGCCAGCCGCCGGCGCTGCCGTCGCAGTTGAGCTCGAGGCGGTCGCCGGCGAACACGAGGTCCGGCGTCGTCAGCTCGCCGCCGTCGTAGGGGGCGTCCGCGGAAACGAAGCCGTCGCGGCGGATGCTTGACCGGTAGATGCCTCCCATCCGCGACTCCCGCCGCTCCGCCTCCGGGTCCGCCCGGGGGCCGTGCCTGCGCGCCGTCCCCGAGTAGTAGAGCCACAGCTCCTCTCCCACCGGGATCAGCCAGGGATTGGCGAACAGCATGCCGCTGCTGCCGCTGCCGTCGAGACCGGGCCGCAGGAACGGCTCGCGGCCCCCGGCCCGCTGCCACGAGATGCCGTCGCGGCTGGTCAGCAGCTGCACGTCCATGGTCGCCGGGTAATCCTCCTCCCCCCAGTGGTAGTAGGCCGACGGGAACATCAGGTACACGTCCTCCGCTCCCTCGTACTTCATGGCGCACGAGGTGTAGAAATCTATGTTGGGCCGCGGGTCGTCGCGCTGGCTGGGCACCGGGATGGCGAGGTCGCGGGCGTCCGCCTCGAAGGTGATCTCCAGCGGCGACCAGTTCCTGAAATCGGGCGAGGTGATGCGGCCGACGCTGCGGTAGCGGCCGAAACCTCCCTTTGCGGCTTCCTCGACGAGCTGCGTCTCCCTCACCCGGGTGTAGCCGACGTAGAGCCCGAGGCGGTCGTCCCGGAAGAGCATGTTCTGGGTGTCGCACATCGTCTCGGGAGGGTTCGGCTGGCCGGGGTAGTACTGCCAGCGGATGCCGTCGGCCGAGTGCATCCCCCACAGGCCCTCCGCCGCGCCGGCGGCCAGCTCGGCGTCGCTGGGGCGGTACTTGCTCCACAGCTTGTAGCGCTCCGCCGCCGGGGCAACCTCGTCCCGGAACACCGTCGCCCCCTGCATGCTCTGCTGTTCCTTGTGGGGCGCGACGAGGTTGTTGCTGCGGCTGCCCCGGAACTCGATCAGCCCGAGGTCCGGCTTGCGCCAGTGGATGCCGTCTTCCGACTCGGCGTACCCGAGGCGCCGCGCCCCTTCAGAGGGCAGGCCGGTCAGCATCATGGCGTCGTACCACAGGCGCCAGCGGCCGTCCGCCTCGCGGAACACGGTGTTGTAGGCGCCGATGCCGAGGGCTTCCCAGGGCTTGTCCGCGGCCAGCACCGGCTCCGGGTGCTGGACGGGCAGGTTCATGCGCAGCTGGACGCCCCTGGATGCGGCGATGAAGCGCTCGTCGATGAACAGCTGCCTGCGGGTACCGACGTCGATGGGTGCCATGATTCGCTCCGTGCTTCCTGAAGTGGATTGCCGCCCTGCCGCGGGGATAATGCCCAAAGCCGGAACCGCCGCCAAGCGGGATGAGCGATCCATTTGCGGAAACCATTTCGGTTTTCCAGCTTGGAAATCATGGACCCGTTACCGAAAACCGCGGGCGCTGTCGTCATCGGCGCCGGCATCAACGGCGCGGCCACCGCCTTCAACCTCGCCAGGCGCGGCGTCGAGAACGTCCTCCTGCTCGAGAAGCAGCTGATCGCCTCGGGGGGGACCGGACGCTCGGCGGCCATCGTCCGGCAGCACTACTCCAACGAGGTGCTCGTGCGCATGGTGCGCCGCAGCGTCGACATCTTCTCCCGCTTCGACGACGAGATCGGCGGCGACAGCGGGTTCGTCAACTGCGGCTGGTCCTTCCTGGTTCCCGAGTACGTGTCCGAGGGTTTCGCCCGCAACATCGAGATGGGGCAGCGGCTCGGGGTCGACGTGCGCGAGATAACGCGCGAGGAGCTTCTCGAGATCGAGCCCCGCATCGAGGTCGGGGACGTGCACCGCTTCGCGTACGAGCCCGGCTCCGGGTACGCGGACCCCCGCGCCACCACCCACGCGTACGTGCGCCGCTTCACCGACCTCGGGGGACGCCTGGCTACCCTCACCCCGGCGACAGGTCTGATCCTGTCCGGAGACGCGGTCGCCGGTGTGTCCACCGCGGCTGGAAACGTCTCCACCGAGATCGTGGTCAACGCCGCCGGCCCCTGGGCTGACCGGGTGGCCTCGTGGGCCGGGGTCGACCTGCCGCTGGAGGTCACCCGCGAGGAGGAGATCATCTACGACGCGGAGGCCGCTGGCGGGCCGCCGAGGCTCTGCTTCTCCGACATGGCCGAGGCGATCTACTACCGGCCGCACGGGGAGCGCCGCATGCTCGTGGGACGCGGCTTCCCCAAGGAGTACGAGAACGTGGAGCCGGACGGGTACGACCAGGAGGTCGACGTCTCCTTCATCGCCGAGACCGAGTCGCGCCTGATGAGACGCTGGCCAGGCTTTCGGTCGCTTGTCGCCGTCGACTCGTACACCGGCCTCTACGACGTCACCCCGGACTGGCACCCGGTTCTGGGCGCCGTCGACGGCGTGGAGGGGTTCTTCCTGTGCGCCGGGTTCAGCGGCCACGGCTTCAAGATCGGCCCCGCCGTCGGCGAGGTGATGGCCGAGGAAGTGCTCGGGGTTCCGGACCGCTCCATCGACATCGCAAGCCTCAACCTGCGCCGCTTCGCCCGCGGCGAGCTGATCGAGGCGGCGTACGGCACCAACCGGGCCTGACCTCCCGGCCGGCGATTCATCCGGGCTGCTGCCGGAGGGAAAGGCAGGGTAAGCCGAGGCAGACCCTCCATTCCACCGGGCACTGAAAAACCCGACCGTACAGAAAAACCCGACGGGGAACGGCAACCCTTCTGTTGCTCAACGCTGCCCCCCGGTAAGGATGAGCCCCGGTTCTTGACCACCGCTGCCCCTGTCCGCTTTATCAGCCCACACCTTCATCCAGCATAGGTCCTACCGATGAGCGCAAACGGAACGATCGACTACGGCATGTTCATCATGCCCTTCCACCCGCCCAGCAAACCTCTGTCCCAGTGTTTCGACGAGGACATCGAGCTCGTCGTCCGCGCCGAGGAGCTCGGTTTCAGCGAGTTCTGGATCGGCGAGCACCACACCATGAAGTACGAGTCCATCGTCGTTCCCGAGGTCTTCATCGGCCGCGTGCTCGGCGAGACCGGGCGCATCCGCCTCGGGCCCGCCCCGGTCTGCCTAAACCAGCACCACCCGGCGTACGTGGCGACCCGGATCGCCTTCCTCGACCACCTGGCGCACGGCCGCCTCAACCTCTGCTTCGGCCCGGGGAGCGTCACCGCCGACCAGGAACTCTACGGACTCGACCCGAAGCAGGGAGGCGCCATGACCATCGAGGCGCTCGACGTGATCCTCGATCTCTGGGCTTCGGACCCGCCGTACGAGCACAACGGGGAGTTCTGGCAGTTCTCGCTCGAGAAGTTCGTCGACGAGGAGACGGCGATCGGCTTCATCCACAAGCCCCTGCAGCAGCCGCACCCGCCGATCGCCATGCCGGGGCTCAGCCGCAACTCGCACAGTCTCAAGGTCGCCGGGCAGCGCGGTTACGCCCCCTTCTCCGCGGCCCTAGCCGCAGGCAACGTGCTCGCCGACAACTGGGAGACCTACGCCGCGGCGGCGGCCGAAGCGGGCCGCGAAGCCGACCGCTCCCGCTGGAAGGTCTCGCGCGCCATCTTCCTCGCCGACACCACCGAGGAGGCGGTAAGGCTGGCGCGCACCAACTCGGTCGGCCGCAACTACGAGTACATCGCCAGCCTCCTCGACAAGGGCCTCGGCCGCGGCGTCCTCAAGCGCGACCTCGAAATGCCGGACGCCGACTGCAACATCGATTTCTGGATGTCGGAGCAGATCATCGCCGGGGACGTCGACGAGGTGCTGCGCCGGCTGCTGGAGCTTATGGAGGAAACCGGACCGTTCGGCACCCTCGTCATCATGGGGTTCGACTGGGACGACAAGGAGGCCTGGCTGCGCAACCTCGACCTGTTCGCCAACGAGCTGATGCCGGCGCTCAACGCCGCGGTGGCAGTGCCGGCCTGACAATGGAACGCAGGCAACTCGGAAGAGACGGGGACCGCGTCTCCGTCCTCGGGCTCGGCACGTGGCCGCTCGGCGGGGCCATGGGGGCTGTCGACGAGGCTACGGCAATCGCCACGGTCCGCGCCGCCATCGATTCCGGCATCACCCTCATCGACACGGCGCAGTCCTACTACCACAGCGAAGAGGTAATCGGCAAGGCCCTTCAGGACGGCTACCGCCAGCGCTGCTTCCTCGCCACCAAGGTCAGCCTGAAATACTCGCGCGAGGATATAGTCGCGGCGATGGAGAACAGCCTGCGGCAGCTCCAGGTAGACTGTGTCGACCTCTACCAGATCCACAGCTGGAACCCCGAGTATCCCATCGATACCAGCATGGAGACCATGCTGCGCCTCCAGGAGCAGGGGAAGACGCGCTTCCTCGGCGTTTCCAACTTCGACGCGGAACAGATGCGGATCGCCGCCGGGACCGCCCCCTTTCACTCCAACCAGCCCTGCTACAACCTGCTCAACCGCGCCATAGAAGAGGAGGACATCCCCTACTGCGAACGGGAGGGTATCGGCATTCTCGCGCACAGCGCCCTGGCCAAGGGGCTGCTGAGCGGGCGCTACCGCCCGGGCCACCAGTTTCCGGAAGACGACGAGCGCTCCGGCGAGACCCGCACCGGTCCGTTCGTGGGACCGCGCTTCTCGGGCTCGAGGTTTGCGGATTACCTCGACGTCGCGGAGAAACTCCGGGGGATCGCCGATGAAAAGGGGATCACCATGGTCCAGATGGCGGTCGCCTGGCTGTTGCGCCTTCCCGCGGTGACCTGCGCCCTCGTCGGGGCCAAGCACCCGGACCAGGTGCGCGACCACCTCGGCGCCGTCGGCGTCGGGTTCGACGAAGGCGAGCTCTCCCGCATCGACCGGATTCTGTCAGAGGCGCCGGCGTATTAGTTGAGGGGATTTTACGGAGTGAAGCGGGTCTCGGAAGGAGGTACATCCATGCAGACAGCTAAGCTGTTCAACAACGGCGGCAGCCAGGCCGTGAGGCTCCCGAAGGAGTTTCGTTTCAGCGGAGACGATGTCTATATCAAGAAATACCAGGGCATTGTCATGCTCTTGCCCAAGGAATCTCTCTGGTCCTCCCTCGTGGACAGTCTGGACCGGTTTTCCGGGGATCTCATGGACGAGAGGAATCAGCCCGATCAGCAGCAGAGGGCGACTCTGTGATCGATTTCCTGCTCCGCACCGATAATGGACCGCTCCTCGGCGTGAACCGCACTCCCCAGTCGATGCGCGCCTTCAGCGTCTGCTACATGGAGGCGGCCACCGTGTAAAGCAGCGGCGCCACCTTCCCCGTCATCTTCGGGGAGGGCGCCCTGGCGGCCTGAACCGGCGGCCGGCTCAGATCGCCCAGTACTTCCACAAGTCCTCCGGCACGTCGTACTTCATCTCCTCCCGGTCGGTGCGGTGCCAGCGCGCGAAGACGCCCAGCCTCGGGCGGGTGCGCACGTTCGCCGATCCGGTGTGACAGAGGAAGCAGTGCCAGAGGATGACGTCGCCCGCCCGCCCGGTGAACTCGACGGGCGGTTCGGGTGACTCGTCGGAGAACAACCCCCACTGCCTCTCCCCCCAGTCGTCCCGGTCCTGGAAGGTGCCGTCGATCTGCTCCGGATGTTCCCGGAAGTAGGCCTGCACCTGCCCGTGGCTGCGGGGCCAGTAGACGAAGCCGCCGCCCCGGGGCTCGACGTCGTCAATGTAGGCGGTGGCCCCGAGCATGAAGCCGCCGCTCCAGCCGGCGGGACCGTAGCCGTCGATGTGTCCGGAGTCCGGGATCTGCCAGGCCGCGTCTTCGGGGCCCGGCCACTTCACCAGCATCGATCCGCCTCCGCCTCCGAACATGCCGCCGCCGATCTGCTCGACGATCGCCTGCATGCGAGGCAGCTGTCCGAGGGGCGGCTCGACGCCGAAGTCCTGGATGACGTAGTCGTCGGGCCAGGTGGCCGGATCCTCGCGGTCGGCACCGACGTGGGACCAGAACTGGCCGCGCCAGGCGGAGAGCGTCTCGGGCTCGACCAGCCCCTCGAGGACGAGGAATCCCCGACGCTTGAAGCGGTCGATCTGTGCGGAGTCGAGAGGGCTCATGGCGGCAAAGGAAACCCACGGGCTCAGCCGGCGGCAAGGGCCGGGTTGTGGACGGTCCGGGGGCGCAGCTTCTTTGCCCCTCGCCGGTCCGGACCTCGGGCGGGGCGCAACACCGATTGATTTTCAACCGATTTCATCTGCGAAAGGAAACAGACATGAAAATCGCCGATGTGAAAGCGATGACCTTGAAAGGTTACAAACAGTGGAACTACGTTCAGATTGAAACCGACGAGGGATTGACGGGGATAGGTGAGGCCCACCCAGGCGCGGGGATCGCGGAAATTGTCCTGCAATTCAAGCGGATACTCGTCGGCGAGGATCCGAGAAATGTAGAACCGCTCTACAACCGCATGGTTGAGGCAGCGAGTAATCGATACGGAATAGGTTTATCGGCGATTGGCGGGATAGAAACCGCGTTGTGGGATCTGCTCGGAAAAAGCCTCGGGGTGCCGGTCTACCAGTTATTGGGAGGGAAGTATCGAGACCGCATCCGGCTCTATGCCGATGTAGGGCATGGAAAAGGAAATACCCCGGAGGGTTGGGCACAGCGAGCAAGGGAAGGCGTTGAAGACGGCTACCAGGCGATCAAGTTCGATGTTGACAACTCCGCGAACGAGCTCAAGCATGATGCAGTCAACCGGGAATTAAGCACGGCAGAGTTGCAGAAAATGACATCGTTGGTTGCTGCTGCACGAGAAGCTGCCGGTGACGAGATCGATATCAGCATCGATTGCCATGGTTTATTCAGCGTTAATTCAGCGATGAAGCTCTCGGAACTTTTAGAACCGTTCGGTTTGATGTTTTTGGAGGATCCGGTGCCGAACGACAATGTCGACGCGATGGCGAAGGTCAGCGCTGCGACTTCTATTCCGATTTGTACCGGTGAGTTCCTGTTTCGTAGAGATGGTTTCAGAGAACTGATCCAGACACAAGCCTGCGATATGCTCCATGTCGATGTATCTGGAACGGGAGGAATGCTTGAAGCAAAGAAGATTGCGGATCTGGCGGATCTGTATTTTCTGCCGTTTGCCGCACACAACATCACATCACCGATTGGCATGACGGCAACGGCACACGTCTGTGCCGCGGTGCGGAATTTCATCGTCATGGAACTCCCGTATCATGCCGATCAGGTTGAATGGCGGTGGGATCTGGCAATTTCGAACGAACCTCTCATTCAAGAAAATGCGTTCGTGGTGCCGGAGCAGCCGGGATTGGGCGTTGAAATAAATGCAGAAACAGCGAACGAACATCTCATGCCCGGCTCCGATCATTTCGGCACATCTTGAACTTCTGCGAATTGGAGTACGGGGCTTCGGAGAGCCTTACTGTCCCGTCGATCGGATTTCAACGTTGTCAAGCCCTTCGCCTAATGGCAAGGGAACCTGCGTCCCGGTTTTATGCGAGATGTGCATGGCGGTGATAACTTCCAGCGCCTTCAGTCCGTCACGCCCGGTTGATACGCTCTCCCGATCCTCCAACAAACAATCGACTGCCTCTCGCGCTGCATTGTAGAAATAGTCATCAAGGACAAGGGTTTCGGGCATATCGGGCAGCGGCGCAAAGTCGTAGCGTGACCCATACCCTTCGCTCGCATCAACGAGAGGGCCATACTCCCAGATCCCCCGCCGCTCACAAAAATGGATCTGTCCCGCCGTCCCTCCGATGATGACATCACTGAGAGATTCCTTGCGCGTCGGGATGCAGTTGATAAAGACAACCACACCGCCCTCGCAGACTACCATCCCTCCACCACCCGGATCTGCAACAGGTTCATCGCTGAGGAAACCCGATACCAGCTTGGGTTGCGCGGATGTGAAGTAGAACGCGTAGTCCACCGTGTGTGTGCCGTTATGCAGCAAGGGACGGGCACCGGAGTAAGTGATGGTTCGCACCTCTCCCACCGCTCCGTCATCGACCATCTTTTTCAGCCTGCGGTAATGGGGCAGGAAACGCCGTGTGTGATCCACAGCCAACCGACACCCGTTGGCTTCGCACGCTTCGACCATTTTCCGTCCCCATTCGACGCTGATTGCGAGCGGTTTTTCCACCATAATCACCTTAATCCCCGCTGCCGCCGCCTCAATGACTGGCTCGTGATGATGGAAGTTATGGGTGGTCACGCTCACGATGTCCAGATTCGCCTTGTCGTACATCTCTTGTGCGGTGCTGTAGCGATGCTCGGGCGCGATCTCCCATTCGTCGCCGAACTGTTGCAGGCGTTCGCTGTTAATATCAGCGACAGCCGCCAGCTCAACTTCCCCACATCGCCGATACCCACCGGCATGTGAGTTATCTCTTCCTCCAAGTCCCCCGACGCCACCTGCACCAACGATACCAATCCGGATCTTCGATTCAGGCATTCAGATGTGCCTCCTTAGTCAGTATTTGAGCTTGAAAACAGCCGTGAAAGCGGGGAACCCGGCTGATGGATGCGTCCCGTCAGTCCTCGAACCAGATGGGGCTGCTCCAGGCCATCTGGCCGTTGTCCTGGGTTACGCGCAGGTAGCAGCAGGACGGGCTCCCGCCCGGGTCGATGAAGTGGCCCGCGAGGGCGTAGAGCGCCGGGGGCAGGGCCCGGTGGGCGACGATCCAGGTGGGCAGCCCGTCGACGGGCCAGCCACGGCCCCCCTTCAGCAGCTCACCGATGGTGAAGCTGGCTTTGGAGCCGCCGAGCTTGCCGGTGAGGGCGAAGTCGGTGGCGGTGGCCAGCAGGCTCTTGCCGGTGCGGCAGTCGAAGTCGAGCCGGACCCGCGTTCGGGAAAGAGCGCAAACGCGGCCCCTTGCTCGTGAGCCTTTCTCGACCACCTGGCAATCCGGCCGAGGTTGGTCGCGGGGTCGCCCATGGCGCTGTGCATGGAGACCGAGGCGACACGTGCCATTCAGTTGTCCTCCACCGACCCGTCCTCGAACCTCAGCTCCGGGCGGAGCGGCGGAACGCAGGGGTGGGCCCGGGCAACCACCTCGTTCAGCTCGATCCCGGGGCCGGGGGTGTCGGGCAGGGTCACGAAGCCGTCCTTCTAAAGTAAAGGAAAAAGGAGGCACCTTTTTTGGACTCCCGGTCAAGACGCTGAGTGCCCTCACATTTTCTCCCGAACCAAATCTGAGGGTTTGCATTCACAGGGACCGAGGGAATCCGGGGGACCTTTATCGAAATGGAGGCGCAGGGTAAGCGTTTCGTGTTCGACGTGGGCCTGGCCCTGAACGCGCTGGAGGAAAGGTGACTTCCCTGGTTATCTCCCCACCTCTTCCGGGCTCCTGCCGACGATCCCCTGGTACACCTCCGGGTCGGTAGCCCCTTCGGTCGCCACGATTACCACGCGGCTGTCCGAGTCCAGCCCCAGCTGCTCGCGCAGGCGGGGATCGCTCGAGGCGGCCAGGAACCCCGCCCAGCCGGCGCTCCCGGTGTCCCCGAGCACGACCCCGGGGTCCCCGTCCGCCCCTTCGGCAGCCTGGCGCATGGCGTCGGTCGCGGCCCGGTCCTCCACCGTCATGAAGGCGAAGGCCCCTGACCCCAGGATCGTCCAGGCGTTGGCGCAGGCCTTGCCGACGACGAGTCCGTCCATGACCGTGCTGGCGTCGCCCCCCACTTCCACGGCCCTGCCGGCGAGAGCGCTCTGGCGCAGGCAGGCCGAGTCTTCCGGCTCGACGGTGACCACCCGCGGGTGCGCCGCTCCGTAGCGCTCCCACAGGCGCGCGCACACGGCTGATGCGAGCTTGCCGCTGCCCCCCGGCACGAAGAGATGCGTCGGGGCCTGGGGCAGCTGCGAGGCGATCTCCTCCCCGACCAGGGCGTACCCCTGGATGATCCGCAGCGGCACCTCGGGGTAGCGCCGCTGCCGGTCGCAGATGACGAAGTAGCCGTTCTCCTCGGCGTCCTCGAACGAGCGCTGCACCGCCCGGTCGAAAGAGCCGGGGACGCGCACCACCTCGGCTCCGAAGGAGGCGATCACCTCTTCCCTTCCCCGGCTCACCTTGTCGTTCATGTAGATGATGCAGCGGCAGCCGAACATACGCGCCCCCCAGGCCAGGGCGCGGCCGTGGTTGCCCGAGGTGGCGGCGCAAACCGTGACCCCGGCGGCCGCCTCGGTGAACCTGCCGTCGAGCAGCTCCCGCGTCGGCACGTGTTCGACCCCGGCGGCCTTCTCGATCTCCCCGCGCAGCACGGTCAGCATGGCGTAGGTCGGTCCGGTCGGCTTGAAGCTGCCGATGTCGAAACGCGGCCCTTCGTGCTTGCACCACATTCGGGCGATCCCCGAGGCCGCGGCGCGGCCGTCGAGCCGGACCAGGGGCGTCGGCTCGTACCCCGGCCAGGAGCTGACTTCTTCCCTGACCGCGGCAATCGTCCCCGAGTTGAGGAGGGCCTGCTGTTCCGGGCCGTAGGGGGCTCCCGGGCGGTAGTTCCGGTTCAGGACGAGTTCGGTTCGGTACATGTTCGCTCTCCGTTTCACGCGACTGTGGGGTAAGCTATTTTGGCGGCCCCTGCGCTCCGGGAACCGCTCCCGCCGACCGGGACGGGCAAGGCATCCGTCAAGGCGCCAGGGCCCGCGAAAAAACAGAACCCGATCCGGACAGATGCCGGCTCGGGTTCCGCCCGCCCCCATAATCGAAGCAACGGAGACCGCGATGACCAGACTCCCGCGCCTGATCTTCAACACCGACGGCAACTGGATGCTCCACTACCTGCCGGACCGCAACCCCGGCGGCGTCACCCGTCAGCTCGAGGCCCTGGTCCCTGCCGGGGTCGACGCCCTCGCCGGGCTCATCGGCATCGACGACGACGTCGTCTGGCGCGGCAGCCCGCACTCGGCCATGTGGGGAGACGACACCGAGGTCTGGGACCCCGACCCCGACGTCGACGCCGAGGGCAACCCGGTGCGCAAGATGACCGCCGGCGGCTTCGAGCTGAGCCGCCTCGAACAGCTTTACAACTGCATGGACGCCGTCGTCGCCGACGGCCGCGAGCTGATGCAGATCTACATCGACGGCTGCCGCCGCCGCGGCATCGCGGCGATAGCCTCGATCCGGATGAACGACGCCCACACCTCGGACGAGGCGCGCGAGTGGCAGGTGCGCAGCCGCCACAAGAGGTCGCGGCCCGACCTGCTGATCGGCTCCCCAACGCCGACGCGGGCCGGGGGCGCCGACCGCTGGAACTTCTGCTGGCAGTGGGACTACGAGCAGGAGGAGGTGCGCGATCGCTTCCTCGGGCTCGTCGACGAGACCCTGGAGCGCTACGACTTCGACGGCGTCGAGCTCGACTGGATGCGAGGCCCCCCCTACTTCCGGCCCGGGCGCCTGCTCGACAACCTCGACACCCTCACGGAGTTCATGCGCGAGGCCCACTCCATCGTGCGCGGCCACGGCGAAAGCAAGCCGAAGCCGGTCTCCCTGATCGCCCGCGTCCCTCCCTGCCTGGCCGAGGCCCGCGCCATCGGCATCGACGCTCCGGCCTGGATCCGCGAGCCGGTGGCCGACCTCTTCGTGCTCTCCTCCTCGTCCTACTGTCCGGCCCGGTTCGACATCGCCGAGGCGGTCGCGTGCGCCGCGGAGAGCGGGGTGCCGGTCTACGTCGGCTTCGACGGCGCCACCCACCTGACCTCGCCGCACGAGGGGTACGACCGCGGCGTGCCCGCGGTCCTGCGGGGGGCGGCGCTGAACGGGTACGAGCAGGGGGCCTCTGGGGTCTACGTCTTCAACTACGACTACCGGCACCACCGCGCCTCCCCGTTCGAGGGAGAGGAGTACAACGACGACCACCTCGCCCTGCTGACCGACCTCGCCGATCCGCAACGGCTGGCGCGCCGGGACCGCAGCTACTCGGTGTCGGATTCAGCCCTCGGCGGGGCCGTCCACCACTCCCCCGGCGACCACCACCCGCAGGTGCCCCGCGACCTGAGCATGCCGGCGCGCGCCACCGGCGGTCCCGGGTACGAGATGAGCCTGTGTATCGAGGACGACATCGAGGCCGGCCTCGCCGACGGCCGCATACTCGGCACCGAGCTGCGCCTGCGCCTGACCGATGGCGAAGCCTGCATGGAGCGGATCTTCTGCCGGGTCAACGGCCGCGACGTCCCGCTCGCCGGCGCCGGCAGGCTGGAGAACCAGTACGGCGCCTGGCTCGTGGTGGAGGACCCTCCGGTCCGCAGGGGGGAGAACCTCGTCCTGGTCGGGCTCGAGGGCCTGCAGACCCCGGACCCGTGGCCTACCCTGCACCAGTGCGAGGTTATGGTCCTGGGGTGCGACAGCGCCAGGTAGGCAGAAGGACCGGACGAATCAATACGAGAACGAACAATGGCAATGAAAACACGCAAACTGGGAAAGACAGGTCTCAACGTCAGTGAGCTCGGGCTCGGTTCTGCTTTTATGGCAGGGCAAGGGCAGGATGGTGTGAACCGTTGCGTGGATCATGCGATCGACCACGGCGTGAACTATTTCGACACAGCCGCGAACTACGGGGACGGCAGGGATGAAACGATGCTGGGGGCGGCCTTGAAAGGAAAACGAGACGAGGTCGTCCTCGCTACCAAAGTGGGATTTACAAACCGTGAGCGCTACCGCCTGGAGAGTCATCGCAGCGCCGCCCGGCTCATGGAGCAATTCGAGGATTCCCTCGAGCGGCTTCAGACCGACTACGTGGACATCATTCAGATTCACGAAGCGGACTACATGAAATGGTGGACTGACGATATCCCCGAAAATGAAGATGCGGTGGATTGGGGTGCGCTCATCGAGGATGACACGGACTACGACTTCTCAAATGCGCCGGCGGTCAAATTCCTCGCAGATGCGAAGCGCAGCGGCAAGGCCCGTTTTACCGGATTGACGGCCAAGAATGCACGCGTGCTGGCGCGCATCCTGAAAGTGATCGGGGTTGATTCCGTCATGACAGCGCATCAGTTCAACCCTGTTTTCAGGAATGCTGTCGAATTCCTGTTCCCGACTGCTTCAGACCTGCAGGCAGGCGTCGTGATCGGGGCACCATTGATGAAAGGTTGGCTCGCCGCGCCCCAATTCGCATGGCGGGAGAGTCCTCCCGATTGGATGGACGAGACTTTCAGGGCGTCCTATTTAAGGTTCCTCGAAATTCAGGCGGACGCTGATATTCCCATGGCGGAACTCTGTATCCGCTGGATGCTTTCAGAGCAGAAGCAACAGTCCATCGTTGTCGGTTTCAGCAATCTCCAGGAAGTCGAATTCAATGTGTCTGCTGCGCTTCGGGGAGTACTCCCGGACGACCTCAACGCTGCGATAGAGGAAGTCGGGATTGTTCATCCTCTCATCTACCAAGGACGGACACGGATCTGAAGCCGCGAATAGAACAGCTGCACAAGGGGCCGGCTCTCACTACCAACCAAGATGGCCGCCGGCTGGCGGAATCGGCATCGGAAGCTGCAACCATGGCATCGAAGCCCGACCCATCGGTGAGCTTCAGGCGCAGGCACGCAACCCTAGCTGGGTTGCTTGAATTGTTCGTCGGCGATGCGTGGTGCATGGAGGAGCCGCCATAGTAATTTGGCCGGCTCGTGAACCCCGCGCTTGACGTTCTTGACTACCCCGACGACGTCGTTGTCGAGAAACAGTTGCTTCTTGTGATCGATCCGCTTGTAGGCGCTCTCTCTCGAATAGGCAATGAATGCGGGCACGGTCATATCGCTCTCCTCCGCCTCCGGTCAGGTGGCCTCGATCTCGTGTCGAGCTGCCGTCGCCAGGAAGGCCGACCGGGTCATGCGGCGCTGCTTCGCCTCGTCGTCGATTGCCTCGAGCAGGCCGCGGTCCAGGGAGATGTTGACCCGCCGCGAGGATCCGCGGTCCAGGAGGAGCGGGATCAGCACGAAGTCGGCGCCTCGCCGCCACTCGGCGAGGTCCGGGTCGGCCTTGATGGCGTCGATCGAGCGGGGCGCCGGAATCGGCTCGCCGTCGTCGCGAAGTCCCTCAACGTGAAACGCGAGGGCTTCGCCGCCCTGCCTGACGGCGTCGTCAACCGTGTCGCCGACCGAGACGCATCCCGGGAAGTCGGGGAAGCTGACCCCGTAGCCGGCGTCGTCACGGTGGATGAAGGATACGTAGCGCATCAGTCGTCCTCCTTACCCCTTCCAGCCTGCCTGCCGCTAGTGTCCCGTCGCAGAGATAGATTGACAAAATTGGGATGTCGAGGCGCCCGGCTCACAAGGCGCCTGAGCGAGTCGTACCGAGGGTGTACGGCGAGCGAAGGCAACGCCGTGAGCCGGGATGGATCGGCATCCCAATGTCGAGATATTTCTGCGACGGGGCACTATATCGACGCCACCGTTCCGCGCGGGATGTCCTGTTCGGGTGCGGCACCGTGACGCGCCCCGGCTTAACGGGATGCGTAAACTGCCAGTGGCTGCCCTTTGTGGCGACATGCACCCAGCCGTCCTGTTGGAGCATTCGGATGAGCCTGCCGCTGTTGCGTTCCACAACTGTTCCTTGTTGTGTATAAACATACACAACACCGAAATCCGGGCAACGCTCCTGTCAGTTCTTTTGCACTTCACCGCATTCGCGACTCCGCAAACCACATATCCGGATTTCGCCCGATCGCCTCTTTGACCGGTTCGCTCTGCCGCTCCAGTTCGGCAATCGTCGCCGCGTCCAGATCCAGCGCCAGCGCCGGCAGGTTGCGTGCGAGTTCATCCGGATTCCGCGCCCCTGCCAACAGCGACGTCACCCCCCGCTGCTTGAGCACCCACGCCAGCGCCACGTTCGACAGCCCCACAGTTGGCTCTCCAAGCTCTGCGAAGTTGCGGCGATTCAGGTATTACGCAGCACGAGACTCCACGATGAGTTCCTGCCCGAGGGCTCGCAGGGCTTTGTGAATACGGTTGGCTGCCGTGTGGTGACGCGGATCGAGCATGCGTCTCACGACCTTTTCGTCGACACCGAGGCGGCGGGCGAAAGCAAGACGCGAATGTCCGCTGGCACGAAGCGCGAGGGCGAAAGCGGCCTTCGCGGCCATGTCCGGGGGCACGGCGATGAGCTGCTCGCCGGAACGTCGCGGGCTCGGAACCGGGATGGGCTCCTCGTCGTCGATTCGGCCGGCAACCGCTTCCTCGAGCGCGTCGCGAGCCTCCATGAGGGCGGAGTCCATGTCGGCGCCGGATGTGAGACATTCGGGAAAGTCCCGGAACGAGACGATGATGGAGCCGGAATGATCGGGATCGAACCTGGCTGGATAACAGAACTGCATGAAGATCTCCTTCCTGGTTCAACGGAAGTCGCTGCGTTCGAGACCAAGCTGACGGATCATGGCGGAGAGGAGGCCAGGAGGCAGCTCTTTCCGGCGGTCCTTCACAATGGTCTTCCGCGAGCCGAAATACAGCGTGACGTGACTGCCCTTGCCGCGCTTGGTATCGAGGCGAACCGAAACGCCCCGCTCCGCCCCGAGCTCAAAAACCCTGTTCACGAATTCCCCGCCTTTCACGTCAGATCATAGGACACAAGTGTCCGAATATCAACTCGCTGCGAGGCGTCATCCACCCGCCGGTGGCAGCCGCAGCAGGTCGGCGTTGCTGTAGAACCGCTGGTACTTCTCGACGAACTCGGCCAGGGTCTCCTCCACGGTCGCCGTCCAGTCCTCACACCAGCGATCGAACCAGTTCCCGGAGCTCCTCCCCGCGATTCCCGCCCGGGATCTTGCGGACGATGAGGCCGAATCGATCGATCACATACGCCGTCGGCGCGCCCCTCACGTTGTAGAGCCGGAAGACCTCGTCCTTCCAGCCATTCCCTTCACAGATCTGCGGCCATGTGAATCTCTGCTCCCGAATGGTCGACCTCAGCGACTCGGGGTCCTGGTCATATGAAAGACCGATCAGAACCAGGTCACTCTCCGAGTACTCCCGGGCAAGGGACCGAAGATCAGGGTAGATCAACTTGCACCATTCGCAGGACGTTCCCCAGAAATGAAGCAGGGTGATCCGGCCCCGAAGGCTGGCGAGATCGATCGCGGCTCCATCGATGGCGTCCTTTGTGAACAGGGGGGCCGGCTGCCCGGGGTTCAGGCGGTCGAGTTCGTGGATGTACCCCCGGGCGTCGACGACATGCCGCTCCGAAGCGTTCCACTCGATGATCCGGTCGAAGCCTTCACGGGCCTCGGTTGATTCCCCCCTTTCCATCAGCCGTGTGGAGAGTTCGAAGAGCAGAGCTGTTCGGCTCCTGGGCGGGACGACTCTTTCGGCAAGACCCCGCAGGAGCGCCAGGCCTTCTTCCTCCCTGTCATCCGCGTAGAATGTTTCAGGCAGCAAGTTGGCAATTCCTTCCCAAACGTCCTCTTCAACAGAGATGTGCCTGATCTCCTGCTGAACGCGATTGCTGACTCCCTTCAGGTTGCTCCACATGACGAGAGCATTTTTCAGGGCGTGGGTAGCGTCTCTCCCCGGTTGGTTCCTCCGATAGAACTCGAAGAACTCCGGAGCCAGCCGATGTTGAGGATTGCCAGGACCGTAGACGTCCTCCATGGTCCCGGCAGAATCATAGAAGCCGTAGACCTCTTCCCAGGCTGCCTTGTCCCAGGCCTCGTACTCAGACTGCATCCCAGAATTCCAATACCTGCTCAGTGGATCGTTTGACACCAGTATTCGACGAGTCGATGACCATCGACTCCAGTCTCGACTTCGTTCGAAGGCCCAACAGACACTCCTGCTGTGCGCGAAAGTGCTCTCTCCCGTCGATCCCTCCGACCCACTCCCTCCACCCGGGGCGATCGCCCATGATTCGATCTACGATTTCCTGCGGTTCGGCGACGACCAGGCACAGTTTGCATCCGAGATCGCCGAGCTGCGAGTCAACATGAGCGACATCCTGCCAGTCCATATGGGCGTAGTGGCAGACATGGGTGAAGTGAAAGCGCTCGATCAGGTAGGTCGCTCGCTGATTGGTCCTCCCATTCGCGCACCACGGCATGTTTTTCAATCGCTCCTGGATTCCGCAGAGGTAGGTGAGGTGACTCTCCAGAAGGGCTACGTTGTCATGTCGATCGAGGCCCTCTTCCTCCTCCTTGGCCTCGAGTACCCGTTGAGTCTGATGGTCCGAGAGGACCATCGTACTGAGGAAGGAACGATCGACATAGCGCCGCGAACGCAGTATAGAGTTGAGAAGTGTCGTCTTCCCGGTCCCTGGAACGCCTTCCAGGATGAGCCCTTTCACATTCCAGTTGCTCACGATGGTCAGCCCCTATGCTCCGGTGAGGCATCTTCACCCAAGATACCCCGCGCGGCCACGCCTTGTCGACGGCGTTCACGGCAACGGCCTCGCTCACCTCGGGGACGGATCTCGGGCGGCCAGCACCGTGGCCACGGACTCGCGGCGCCCGCCAGGGGAGGCAGGCTCCTGCCTACGCCGTGCCGTTCCCTCCGGTCAGGTGGCCCCGATCTCGGCCTGGCCGCCGTCGCCAGGAAAGGCCGACCGGGTCATGCCGCGCTGCTTCGCCTCGTCGTCGATTGCCTCGAGCAAGCCGCGGTCCAGAGATATGTACCACAACGCTTCTGCGGGATATGGTTTATAGACTGTATGACTGTCGCATCAATGCTTTGCTGCGACCTGGACGCTCAAGAGACGGCGGGCAATTCGAAGTACCCGAGCTCAGCCATGCGCCGCAGCCAGCGTCCTCGCCTGGGGCTGCCGGAAGGATTCCGCAGCCATTCGAGCGGGTACATGGACTGTTCATCCCGCCCGAAGTGCGCGGGCGTCTCCTTCGAGCGGACGGCGCGTTCACGAGTGGCGGCCTCTTCGACTTCGCCCTTGGGATTGTTGTAGTACACACAGGTGCACATGCGGCGGCCCGCAGCGCCGCCACTGCTGGCGTGCCAGCAGCGCATGTCGAAGGCCACCACGTCGCCCGGCTCCGACCGGCAGACGTAGGCGGGGACGTCGGCCACGTCGAGCTCGAGGGAGTTCAGGGAGTCGTGCAACTGATAGTGGAACTCGCGCCGGTGCGACCCGGGGATGAGCCGCAGGGCACCGCTCCCGGCATCGACCGGGTCGAGGTAGAAGGCGAACTTGACGCCGAAACAGTCCGCTGATGGATCGGCCTTGTGGTCGGGATGCCATCTCGTATCGCCGACATAGCGGTTGGCATCGGTGCCGATGCCGATGACGTCGTCGCCGTAGAGCTGCTCGGCCACGCCGCAGAAGCGATCGTCTTCGAGCAGGCTGGCGTACAGAGGGGTGCGCGGGTGCAGCATCATCGTCCAGTAGCGCGTCTCCCCCGTGAAGGGCTGATCGGCGTACACGTGATCGAGCTCGGACTCGTACTCCTCGCGCAGGATCTCGACTTCTTCCAGGGTGAACAGCTTGCGCAGGGTGACGAAGCCGAAGGTTCGGAAGTGATGCAGTTGCTGGTCTGTCAACATGGGGTTCCTCCGATGGGGCTGAGAGCATAGGAAAAATCAGGCACATACCGGTACTATGCCGTTCGCTGAGAACGAGCGCATGGGTCCATCAGGGTCCCTGATGAATCGCTTATCCTCATCCAGATCAGATATCATTCATCCCCCTTCCTGGTGGCCTGGGTCACCAGCGCCAGTCCCCTTTCAGATCGGCGTTGACGACGGCGCCTTCGGGCCACCTGCCCTGAGACAGGTCGATGATCGACTTGGCGGCCTCTGTGCCCATATCCTCGGTTGACACGTCGTCGATCCCCGCCACATGTGGCGACACAATCACGTTGTCCAGTTCGAACAGCGGGTTGTTTGAATCTGTTGGTTCCCGCTCGAAGACGTCTATTCCCGCACCGGTTATCTGGCCCGATCTGATCGCTTCAACCAGGTCGGCCTCGACGATAAGCTCGCCTCTCGCGGTATTCACGATGAACGCGCTCTGCTTCATCAGACCGAGCTTGCCGCCGTCGATGATGCCTCTGGTCTCGTCCGTAAGCGGCAAGTGGATGCTGACGAAGTCGGCGCGTTCGAGGAGCGTGTCGAGGTCGACCAGTTCGATCCCACGCTGCTCGACGAATGCTTTGTCCGGGTATACTTCAGCGGCGATGACCTGCAACTTCAATCCAAGCGCCCGGACGGCAAGACTTCGGCCGATCCTGCCGAGGCCGACGATGCCCAGTGTGCTGCCTCTCAGTGGCCTGCGTTGCTCCCTGCTCCATGCGCCTCCGCGAGTGGATCTGTCCCCGCTCACCAGGAACTTTGCCAGGCTCATGATCAGCGTCAGCGCGTGCTCGGCGACGGACTCGTGATTGGCTGTGGGTGTGATGGTGACGACCACGTCGTTTGCCGTTGCGGCTGCGATATCGACCCTGTCGAAACCGACCCCGGAGCGAGCCACGACACGGAGGTCGGGCAGGCTTTCCAGAACTGCGGCCGAATACACTTCGCCGTGAGCGATCACGGCCGACGCGCCGCTCAGGACCTCGACCACGTGCGCATCACCGGTCAGCCCGCGCGAAAAACTTTCATCTGCGAGCACCCGCAACTCGAACCCGGCCTCCTCGAGCATGCGTACATGAGTTGGCTTCGTGCTCTCCCCTCTCACCACCACTGTTGGCAACTGCTCACTCCTTGTGGCGATTTCGATTCTGACGAAGGCACTAGTATGCGCGGAAGATGGGGCTGTGTCGAGTGGATGTTTTGAGTGCCATTCGGTAGTATAGGTCAGCGGCCAGGGGCGTCGCTTCATAGAGAGGCAGCCGAACCGAATCAATTGTGAACCGTCCGATGCAATTCCGTTATTCCGTGGTCTGCGGAACATCGGCCTGGATGGGGTACGACTTCGTGAAGGCGGCGCCACAACTCCTGGAGGCCGTACGCGAGGCCGGCTATGAGGGGGCCGATCTGCCGGCAGATGCGGAGCGCATGGATCCGACAAAGCTCCGGCGGACCGTCGAATCGTTCGGATTGAAAGTACCCGCGGTGATGGGAGTTTGGGGATCGGCACATTCGGGTGAACATCGCGACCTTGCCGGTTCGAGTACGGAAGCGCGACGGCGGGCCATGGATTACTCTCAGCGGTCCATCGACCTCGCGGCGGCGCTGGACGCGCGATACTTCAACATATGCGCTTCCCAGCCCGCGGTCCCGCAGGTTCCATTTCCCGATCTTCCCATCGAAACTCTGAGGAAGAATTTTCGTGACTCCACCCTCGAGCTGTGCGAATATGCGGCGGCTCGTGATGTGTATCTCGTTCTCGAACCGCTCAACATGTACGAGGCATACCCGGGTGTGCTGACAACCGTGGGTGATGGGATCCGCCTGATCGACGAAGTGGGCGTCGATCGTCTGGGCCTTCAGCCCGATGTCTTCCACATGAATATCGCGGAAACCTCGATCCCGGATGCCCTGCGGGCGGCGGGCAACCGAATTGTGCACATCCATGTCAACGAGACCAACCACTACTCCCTGGGGTCGGGGCACGCGGACCTCGAATCCATCATCAGGACACTCAAGGAGATCGAATTCGACGGTTTCCTGTCGGTTTACATGCCGTATTCCACTCAAGATGTTTTTCATCTTGCGCGCACAAAGGATGGCGATGCCCCGAAACCTGACGTGAGGTCAGTGATGGCCGAACAACTTCAATTCCTCAAGCAGATCGAATCGACCGTCGATGCCGAGAGAGAGATCCATCGGGAGCAGTGAATTCTGGAGGAGCAAACATGTCGTCAGAATCGGATACTCATGGAGTGATCGATGCACTTCGGCAATTCGACAGTGCCACTGTCGCCAATGCCGTCGAGGCGTTTGCCGTGCGCGATCCAGTGAGCGGCTACGCTTCAATGGAGCTGCGGTGTCAGTTTCCGGAGCGGGACTCGATGGTTGGGTACGCGATCACGTGCACGGCTGATACGACCCGACCCGACGATAGCAGGCCGCTGCGTCTGGTGGATCTCGTTGACATGGTCGCGGCGGCGCCGAAACCCGCCGTTTTGGTCATTCAATACGTTGGGCAGGATCGCCTCCGGAGCTGCTTTGTCGGCGATATGTTCTGCACCTGGTTTCAGAATCTGGGCGGCGTCGGAGTCGTTACTGATGGTGGGTTTCGCGACCTTGCGGGGATCGCCGAGCGGGCGCCGAAGGTCCAGATGTTCGCCCCGGGCCCCGTCGTCTCGCACGGGCATGGAGCGTTTCTCGATTTCGGCGTCACGGTTTCGATCTGCGGTCTGTCGATTCGCCCCGGCGATTTACTCCACGGCGACGCCAATGGACTGCTGACCGTCCCGGCATCGATCGCGGCAGACGTTGCTGAGCAGGCTGCTGTGGTTCGGGAAGCCGAATCTGAGTACTTCGATTTTCTCGAAGGCAATACGTTTTCGAGTGAGGAATTGAAGCGGGAACTCACCAGCCACGATGAACGCGTCCAGACTCCGCGGCGCCGTGAATGATCGCCCTCATTGCCGCGGTTCCAGTCCTGACAGCACGAGCAGTCACGAGCTGGGTTCTCTCGGCCACTCCACCACCGGCGTCTCCATAGGTAGGGGGGAGAAATCCGCCAGGAGTCGGAGGCTTCGGTTGGCACACTACCTCCAAAGTCGTTCAGATTCGGACCGCTTTCCGTTTGAGGGAAACGGCATTTTTCGTGGTGTGCTTTCTTTTGAATTAGTTAATAACGAAATGGTGTTATCTGAGATAGAAACTACGCTGGCTTTCTTTCCGGTACATCTACTCCCGATCTCTGCATGAAATCCCGCATGATTTCCAGCTGGTCCTCCTGCCCGCGCCCTGCATCGCAGAACCGCCTGAAAACATCTTCGACCAGCGGACCGAGTTCCAGCGGAATATCGAGTTCCCTGCCAAGTTCGACCGCCAGGTGCACGTCCTTGACGGCGAGGTCTGCAGCGGAGTTCACATCCTCGCCAGCCAGGAGCAAACCGATTGTCCGGCGCAGGTACATGCTGTCGCCTGTGCTGGTCTTGATCACATCGAGCAGTGCTTGCGGCTGAAGGCCCGCCCTGGCACCCATCGCCATCCCTTCGCAGACACCTGCAAAATTGATGAACATGATCAAGTTGTTTACCAGCTTGGTTACGTGTCCGCTGCCTGTCGGTCCCATGTAAGCGACATGGTTGCCGATGCTCCGGAACAGGGGTTGAAACCGTTCGAAATCCGCCTGCTCGCCGCCCACATATATCGTGAGCGTTCCGTCCCTCGCGCCGAATACCCCGCCGCTGATCGGCGCGTCGAGGACGTGGAATCCTCTCGACGCACCAATTTCGGCGATTCTCTGCAGGGTTGCGGGTGAGTTGGTGCTCAGGTCGATATAGGCGCTTCCGCTGCTCAGTCCGGCGAAAATACCGTCTTCACCCAGAACAACAGCTTCGACCTCTTTGGGCCCCGGCAGGGAGGTAAGCACCACATCCGATCGGGCCGCTACGTTCTTCGGGCTCGTCCCCCACGTTGCGCCAGCGACCTCGAGGGACCGACCCATTTCGCGGCGGAGGTCGTGGACCGTCAGGTTGTATCGGGCTTTGAGGAGATTTGCCGCCATCGGATTGCCCATATTACCCAGACCGATGAAACCGACGTTCATATAAATTCCTTATAGGGTGTTACGATTTTCTGGCTTTGCCGCACACCCAATTTTCTTGTAACCAACAGTCGCGATTCGGAGACCGCTCCTGCTTTTTTCTTGAATGTATTCGCGGTGGCTAACGCGACTCGTCCTGCGTGGGAAACTCGGCGGGCATGGTGATCTCGATGACCTCGAAGTCATCGGAATACTCCAACACCTCATGCTTGATTCCGGGCGGTTGGTACCAGGCGTCGCCGGCTTCAACGCGAATCTGGCCGATGTCTTCAAAGTCAAGCAGTGCCCAGCCTTTGAGCAGGTAATTCATTTGAAAGTCGAGGGCGTGGGAGTGGTAGCCCATGGGTCCGTCACAAGATTGATTGGCGCGGATGACGTGTGCCAATACCTTGCCGTCGGTGGCGGTGCTGATCCCCAAATCCCGGTAGAGGAAGTAGGGGCGTAGACCTTCTGCCCAGTCGGCATCCTTTATGTGCGAAGCAAATGCTCCCGTGGTTTCTTTACTCATGATGCAGCTCCTTTCGTATGAAATGGCAATGCCTGATGCTGCTCAAACCTGCTACCGGTGAAATAGTTGAATCTCCGAGCTGATGACAGACGGATGCGGGGGCCGATGAACAAGCTGGCCTGATACGCCCCGGACCGCTTAGCCCGTATCACCTCCCGCTGTCGGCCGGAACGGGCCATTCGCCAGAGCTCGAAAGCGCTCATTTCAGGCCCCAGATCCGCGCCGCGTTGTCCCCCAGCAATCCGGAGCGTTCCTCCGGGCTGAGGAAGTCGAACGCCTCCTCGACGATGCGCAGCTCTCCGGCCAGGGTCGGCCAGCCGTGCTTGACGCGGTGATACCCGGGGTACCCCGTGCCCCAGAGAATGCGGTCCCCGCCGAAGGCATCCACCGCCTTGCGGACCACCGGCAGCATGTCGGCGTGCGGGAACTCCTGCTGCGAGCGGTTGTGCACGTCGGAGATCTTGATGGCGACGTTGGGGTGGGCGGCCAGGGCCAGAACCGGTTCGTACGGAGCCCAGTCCTCCGCCGCCCACTCCGGCTGCGGGTACATCATGTGGTCGATCAGCCAGGTGATCTGCGGCCAGCGGGAGGCGGCCTGATCGAGCTGGGCGGCGTGCTCGGGGAAGGCGTGGACCTGGATTATGCCGCGGCGCCCGGCAATCGCGGCGAACATCGCCTCGTTCTCGGGCCGCGTCAGGATGCTGCCCTCGGCCGGGTCGTCGGTCCGGTAGTACATCGGGTGAAAGCGGAAACCGGCGAGCCCGCGCTCGTCCATCCAGTACGCCGCGGTCCCGGCGTTGTCGGGGGCCAGCGGATCGACGAGGCCGTGGACGACGAAGCGGTCGGGGTAGTTGCGGGCGCTGTCGGCGAGGTAGCCGTTGTCCCAGGTCGAGAAGGAGGTCTGCACGAGGACGGTCCAGTCGACGCCGTTGGCGTCCATGTCCTCGAGCAGCTGCTCCGCGGTCGCCGCCTCGTCCGGGAGGGTCGACCAGCGCGGCGCCGTGGGGCCCACCGGGGCCCTGGGCGGAACCTCCCAGATGTGCACGTGCGTATCGACGATCATCGGTCACCTCCTGTCGGTTGTTGCAGAATCGGGGGCAGGCTCTCGGGAGTACCCTCGCGAATGAATGGCAGCGCCCGGTCCCCCTCCGCGGTCAAGCAGCTCGACCGGCCGCTGGCACCGCTTGACCCTGCCCTGGAAAACGCCTTAATCAGCTCACCGCGCCGGACCGCTGCAACAACCGAAACCGCCCTTGCCGACCCTCACCCAGCCAAAATACCCGGCGCGGCACAGGTTGAACAACGGGAGCAGCAGATGAAGATCGACAGGCTCGACGTGTACTACGCGGTGATGCCGCTGATCTATCCCTGGCGCACCGCCTACGGCGAGGACGCCGACATCCACTCCGTGCTTGTCAAACTTACCAGCGGCGAACACTCCGCCTGGTCGGAGAGCACCCCGTTCTTCGCGCCGACCTATCTGACCGAGAGCGCCGGCTCCGTCTTCTACCACGTCTCCGAGGTGATGGGGCCCTGGGTGGTCGGGCGCGAGTTCGACACCGCCGCCGACCTCAACCGGCGGCTGGCGATCTTCAAGGGGAACAGCTTCGCCAAGGCGGCCGTCGAGATCGGCTGGTGGACGCTGCAGAGCCGCATCACCTCGACGCCGCTGCACCGGCTGCTCGGCGGACAGACGCGGGACGTGGCCGCCGGCGCCGACTTCGGCATCCAGGATTCCTACGACATGCTCCTGGGAAACATCGAGAAGGCGGTCGACGCCGGGTTCCCGCGCATCAAGCTGAAAGTTGCCCCGGGCTGGGACCTCGAGATGCTGCAGATCGTCACCTCGACCTTCCCGGACATGACCTTCCACATCGACTGCAACTCGGGGTACAGCCTCGACGACCTCCCCTTCTTCCGGGCGATCGACGGCATGGGGCTCGCCTTCATCGAGCAGCCCCTCCATTACAACGACCTCCTCGACCACGCCGAGCTCGCGAAACGGATCGGGACCCCGATCTGTCTCGACGAGACCATCGTCGACGCGCGCGCCGCCAAGCAGGCGATCCGCATCGGGGCCTGCCGCTACATCAACATCAAGCCGGGGAGGATCGGCGGCCTGGCCAACGCCCTGGCGGTGCACGACATGGCCCGGGACGCCGGCATTCCGGTCTGGGTCGGGGGCATGCTGGAGAGCGCCCTCGGGGGCTCGGTCTGCGTCGAACTGGCGACCCTGGAGAACTTCACCTACCCGGGGGACCTGTTCCCCTCCTCCCGCTTCTACACCCGCGACCTGTCGCAGCCGGCGATGGAGCTGGCCGAGGGCTGCGTCTTCAAGCCGTTCACCGAAGGCCTGCCGTCCCCCGACCCGGAGCTGCTGGCCGAGCGGACCCTGCGCCACAGGACGGTCGGGTCACCCGGCGAATAAGCGGGTTCCAGGCCGGGCCCCGAATCCAGGCGTCGCCGCACAGGCAGTTACTTCACCGGCGAGCCCTTGCCCGGACTCAGCATGATCCGCTCGTACACGTCGACCGCCTGAATCACCTGCCGGCACTCGATCCACTCGACGGCGCCGTGGGCCTGGTCGATGCTGCCGGGCCCGAGGATGATGGTCGGCACCCCGCGGTCGGCGAACGGGCTGCCGTCGGTGGCGTACGGCACCCCGTCGATCTCCGCATCTCCCAGGACCTCGCGGCAGGCGGCGGCGGCGCTCTGCACGATCTCCGCCTCCTCGCCGGTGCCCAGGCCCGCCAGGGTGATGGACGGTTCCTCGAGGACGGCGTCGATTCCGTCCAGTTCCGCGATGGCGGCGGCGAACTGCGCCGTCACCTCCTCCGCGGTCTGCCCCGGTATGGTGCGCACGTCGACCTCGATGCGGCAGGTGTCGGGCACGAAGTTGACCTGCATGCCCCCCTCGATGACGCCGATGTTCATGGTCGGGTTGCCGAGCAGCGGGTCGTTCCGGCTGGCGTAGTCGGCGCCGATCACCTCCTCGAGGCGGGCGACCAGCCGCGCCATCCCGGAGATGGCGTTGACGCCGAGCCAGGGCTTGGAGCTGTGCGCCGCCTTGCCGTTGACGGCGACGTGGAAGCGGACCACCCCCTTGTGGCCGCGGATCACCGCGAGGTCGGTAGGCTCGGCGATGACGGCGGCCTCGACCCCGATCCAGCCGGCGAGGTGGCGCGCGCCCCTCATCAGGTACTCCTCGTCGACCGAGCCGGCGTAGAGGATGGTGCGCGGCGGCTTGCGCCCCGATTCGACCAGGCGCTTCATGGCGTGCATCATGGCGACGCCGCCGGCCTTGGTGTCGGCCGAGCCGCGGCCGTACATCAGGCCGTCGCGGATGTGCGGCTCGAACGGGGGAATCGACATCACCTCGACGGAAGCGGTGTCCATGTGGCACTCGAACAGCAGCGCCCGGTCCGGATCCTCCCCCTCGAGCCGGGCGATGATGTTGTGGCGGCCCGGCAGCGCCTCCGACAGCTCGAACGGCAGCCCGATACCGTCGAAGAAGCCGGACAGGTACTCGACCATTCCGCCTTCCCCGTCCCGGCCCCCGGGCAGCGAGGGGTTCACGCTCTCTATCGCCACTGCGTCCTGCAGCGCGGCGAGCACCTCGTTGTCGCTTCGTTCCCAACTCCCTGTCATGTCGGCTTTCCCTTTCGTCTGTCCTTCCCCGCCTCGCTGACGCGCGGCATCAGCAGCTTGCGGTTGCGGGCCAGCGGCAGTCCGGCGGAATGGCTCGTTATCCGGGCGGAAAACTAAACATCTCTCACTTTCGCTGCGTTATACTTGAGCGACCACTGGTGTCGCGAGCACTGGTGTGTCGCGACCCCTTCCGGATCTGACATCCCGAAGACAACCCGGACAGGGAACTTTGGCGGAACGAGGATTGACCCGGCCGCTGCAACTCACAATGTCAGATGAGCGTGCTCTGGAAAGCCTCGTTCGCCGCGCAGCCGCCGGCGACCTCGATGCCTTTGAAGGGATCCTGCGGTCCCGCCAGGAGAAATGCTTCCGGATCGCGTGCCAGATCGTGGGCGACGCCGACGATGCCATGGACGTCTGCCAGGAGAGCTTTCTCAAACTGCACGAGAACCTCGGCAGGTACAACCCCCGGGTCTCCTTCGACGCCTGGCTTTACAGGCTCGTCGTCAACACCGCCATCGACTTCATGAGAAGGGAGAAACGCGACCGCAGGGTGTCGCTGACGGTCGAGCCTCAGGACCGGGACGTCATCGGGATGCATGACTTGAGGCTGTCGCTGGAGAACTGCCTGGCGGACCTGAGCCCGAAACAGCGGACCGCCTTCACATTGAGGGACCTGCAGCAATTCCCTCTCGAGGAGGTCGCTGCGGTCATGGACTGCACAGCGGCCACGGTGCGAGTGCACCTCTACCATGCGCGGCGCAGGATAAGGCGGAGCCTGGAGGATACCGGATGATCTGCTGGCTGGTGAAAAAGCTTCTCCCACTGCAGGGGGATCTCCCGGGCCTGGCAACTGGCGCGGTGAACAGGCACCTGCGGCGCTGTCCCGGCTGCGCGGCCGAAACCCGCGCCTTCAGCCGTTCACGAGAGATATCGCGGCAGCTTGCAGAGGGGACGGCAGCGGCGCTCCCGGTCGATCTGGCCGCGGAAGTGCGCGCCAGGATCGAGAACGACCCGCAGGAAAGACGGAAAAGGTCCTGGGGCCTGCGTGGTTATGCGGCGGCAGCGGTACTTGTGATCGCAGGAATCGGAGCCTTGTCGATTCACCTCCTGCCGCCCGGGGAGGTCGAGGCGCCGGCTCCTTCAGCGGAAGATTCAGTGGAGAAGTTCCCCGGCGGCATCGACAGATCGCAGTTGATGGCACTGGTCCGCCGCCTGAATCCCGATTCACCTCTTCCAGGCGCCGGCCCTCCTCCTCTCGTAGAATCGATTTCATTCCCGAAAGGCACTCACATCATTTACCAGGCGGATCCGGAAACCACGGTGGTCTGGATCATTTCGGAGGAGATGTAATCATGAGACCGATGACACCAAGGAGGAGATTGCCGCGATTGGTGGCCGTGGTCTTCGCGCTTGCCGGACTGGGCCTTACAGCGGTTTCCGGGATCGCGTGGGCCGAAGAACCCGAGGGGCCTGTCCCCATCATCGAACGCTCATTTCAAGAATTGGAACTCCGAAGATGGCTGCCGCCGGAGGTCGTCGTCTCGGCACCGGACGAGGACCTTGACGCCTGGGAAAACCTGAAGGCATCTCTCCCGATATTCGGTATCGAGATTGACACTTCAGGCACCCTTGGAGACCGTTTCTTTCTGAGGTTGAAAACCGTCGAAATGGCTACCAGGGCAACGAGGATATACGAGGCGATCCGGCCATCGAAAGCAACAATCTCCTTGAGCTTCCAGCTAATGCTCGGGGTAGAAAAAGAAACGGGCGATTCCGGAGACTCGAAAGGCAGGTACAACACGCAACCCCACCCGGCATTGATGCGGCCGCCGTTCAACTTGCAGGGCTATCAGTTGCTGAGTATCGCCTCAATTACAGTTAACTCCGGGGAACGGGTCGAGGATCTCGGGCTGACTGTCAAACAGCGTGGGCCTTCGGACCGTGGTAGGGAAATTTTCCAACTCGATGCCATGCCTTCTTACGATCCAGGATCGGGCATGATCAGGTTGGAGCATCTCGGAATCGAGGTCGTTACACCGATAGTTTCTAACGTGCCAATAGAAAGACAAGATCTGTTCCGGATTCAACTGCTGGAGACGACCCTCAACGTGAAGAACGGCGACACAGTTATAGTCGGGGGAAGCAGTATAGAGGGCCGATCCTACGTACTGGTGCTTACTGCCAAGGCTGTCCCGCAGGAAGGAACCCTATACCGGTACCAATGATCGTCCCGTGCACACCATCTACCTGGGGATCGTTTCATTGGCTTCCAGGGAACGCCCCACAAGGTCAGGGGGCAGGGGTAACGACCGGCCCACATATAGCAGGCTGTTGAAAAAGTCCTATTTCCTAATAAAAACATAGCCTCAGACGATTGCCCGTCGTACCCGCCCTTTTCTAGATTTATGAAAGATCCAAGAAAAACGAGCCGATGCCCCAAGGAGGCCGGTGATGTCGATGAGCAAACGTCGGAAAAGTCAGCAGCAGGAGATCTGGGTGCCGACCCATACCCTCCCCGAGACCCCGAGCCATCCGTTTTACACCCAACTCAACCGGCTGCTGGAAGAGCATGGGTTTGATTCCTTTGTAGAAGAGCAGTGCGCCCCGTATTACGCCCAGAGGTTGGGCCGTCCCAGTATTGCTCCCGGGGTGTATTTCCGCATGCTCATGATCGGCTATTTCGAAGGCCTGGGATCGGAGCGGGCCATTGCCTGGCGGGTCGCCGATTCGTTGGCTCTGCGTCGCTTTCTCGGCTACGCCCTGACCGAGTCCACCCCGGATCATTCGAGCCTGTCGCGTATTCGTCAGCGCCTGCCCGAAGCGGTGCACGAAGCGGTCTTCGACTGGGTGCTGAAGGTGTTGTCCGACCGGGACCTGCTGCAGGGAAAGACGGTGGCGGTGGACGCCACCACGCTGGAGGCCAACGCGGCGATGCGCAGCATCGTGCGCCGGGATACGGGCCAGGGCTACCGCGAGTATCTGGAAGGGTTGGCCCGGGCCGAAGGCATTCCGGAGCCGACCCGGCAGGAGGTGGCCCGGCTCGACCGCAAGCGGGCCAACAAGGCGTCCAACCGGGACTGGGCGCATCCCCATGATCGGGAGGCCCGCATAACCAGGATGAAAGACGGCCGCACGCATATGGCCCACAAGGCCGAACATACGGTCGATCTGGACACGCAGGCGCTGGTGGCCCTGCAGGTGTGCGGCGCCGATGAAGGGGATACCGCGTCGCTGCTGTGGAGTCTGGTGCAGGCGGACCGCAGCCTGAAAGAGGTCGGTGTCGATGAGCAGATCAGGCTGAGCGAAGTGGTGGCGGACCGGGGGTATCACAGCAATGACACGATGAAGATGCTGAGGACGGCGGAGATCCGCAGCTACGTGGCCGAACCGGATCGCGGTCGGCGCAACTGGAAGAAGGATGCGCCGGCCAAGACGGCGGTGTATGCGAATCGTCGGCGTATACGGGGAGACCGCGGCAAGAGGCTGCAGCGGCTTCGCGCCGAGCACGTGGAGCGCAGTTTCGCTCATACCTACGAAACGGGAGGCATGCGCCGCACTCACCTGCGCGGCCACACCAACATCTACAAGCGTCTGTGTATTCATGGCGGCGCCTTCAATCTCGGGCTGGTGATGCGCAAGCTCACCGGAAAGGGAACGCCGAAAGGGTTGTATGGATTGGCATCGGTTTTCTCGACTTTTGCCGATCGCGCAAACGCTCTTTTGGGTCGAATTTTCGGTTATTTGCGATTGTTGAGCTGTCCTTTTCGGGACCATTTCTATAAATGGGAATGTTTAGCCTGATAACCGATTTTCTTGGGAAAGGAAATCATACATCCGCGACGTCCGGGGTTTCCGGAATAACCCGGATTTTCAACGGCCTGATAGAGGAAGGGGTTCGCGCCGCCACGTTCCGCAGCGCGACGGGCACCTCGTTGTCGCTTCGCTCCCAGCTCCCTGTCACGGCGGCTGTCCCTTTCGGCTGTCCTTCCCCGTCTCGTTGACGCGCGGCATCAGCAGCTCCCGGTTGCGCGCCAGCGGCAGTCCGGCGAAGGCGCAGCGGTTGTTCCACTGGTCGATTGTCTCCGCGGTCTTGTACTCGTTGATGATGGCGTTGCGGCTCGTCGAAGTGCGGTTGTTTCCGGCCTGGTGAATCACAAGGACGTGGATGACGGCCACGTCTCCGGGTTGCGCCCGAATGACCTCCCGCCTCTCCTCCGGCACATTCTCCTGCACCAGGGTCGGCCGGTCTTCCACGGTTGGCAGGAAGCCGTCGAGATGGCTTCCCGGAATCACCTCGGTGGCTCCGGCGCCGGCGTCGGTCGCGTCGAGGTAGGTGATCGCCGCGGCGAGGTCGGGCTCGGTGTGCAGCACGTACGGCCAGTCCTGGTGCCAGCCCTGGGTGTTGGTGAATCCCGGCGGCTTGTTGCGGATCTTGCCGTTGTGGAAGTCTAGGTTCGGCCCGAGCAGGTCGACCATCACCGACACGATCCGCGGCTCGGTGAACTGGTCGAACCAGTAGTCGTTCGCCAGGGTCTGGTCCATCATGCCGACGACGTTCCCGGGGTTGAACCCGTCGGGAGGGTACCCCTCCACAGGCTCCATGAAGGAGTAGCTCATGTTCCGCGGACGCCCATCCCTGTCGGTGACCAACTCGTGAAACTGCCGCCGCATCTCCTCCATCTCGCCGGGGCCGTAGAAGCCCGGCAGCAGCAGGTACCCGTTGTCGTCGAAGAACCGCTTCTGGCCGGGTTCCAGAATCAGCAGGTCCTCAGACATTCCCCGTCTCCTGTTGCCGGCATCGCAAGGGGCGGCTTCGCGATCGGACTGACCCCTCACCCGGCAGACTCCGCCAGCAGATTGATGATGAGGCGGACCATAAGGTCCTTGCCGGCGGCCTGGCTTTCAGCAATAAGCAGGGTGAGCGCCGTCAAAGCCTCGGGATTGAGCCGATGGTCAAGGCCCTCCTGCTTCAGGTACAGCAGAAACAACAGGGAGCCGATGCGCTTGTTGCCATCGGTGAAGGGGTGATCCTTCACGATGAAATAGAGCAGATGCGCCGCCTTCTCCTCGGGAGAGCGGTAGAGGGACTCGCCGAACATGGTCTGCTCGATGCTCCCGAGAATAGCCTCCAGAGCGTCGCCGCGAGGATTGCCGAACAGGGAAGAAGCCTCGTCGCGCGCCATCAGTTCCCGCTTGAACTCGGCGATTGCCCGGATGGCGCGATCGCCATCGAGCACCCCAACGGACGGCTTTGCCCCGGGCGGCGTCGCCAGCCGGTCCTCGTCGTATTCGAGGAGCAGGCGCCAAGTGTCTGAATAGCCGCTGATGAGCTCCAGAACGGCCTGCCCGGTATTGTCCACGAGCGCCTGATTCCGAAGAGTCCGGGCGAGGAGATCGAGGGTTTCCCGGGCTTCCCGCAGTCCGCGCTCGGCGAGACGACGCTCGTTCAGGGTGTAGCCCCGGACCAGGTGATCGCGGAGGGTTCTGGTGGCCCATTGGCGGAAGCGCACGCCTTTCTTTGAGTTGACCCGGTAGCCTACCGAAATGATGGCGTCGAGGTCGTAATGCTTGAGGGTTCGTCGAACCCGGCGCTTGCCCTCGGTTTGAACTACCAAGAAATCCTTGGCAGTTGCCTCTGACTCCAACTCCCCGCTGGAGAATACGTTTCGCAGGTGCATCTGGACGTTCTCGGGGGTGGTGTCGAAAACTTGCGCCATCTGCCGTTGGGTCAGCCAAACGGTTTCCTGGCCGAGGCGGACATCCACACGCACTTCGCCATCCGGTGTTTCGTAGACGGCGATCTCACCTTCAGGAGGGGTTGCGGGGGTTTCCCTGCTCATCTCATTGAACCCGGGGCGAATCGGTCAGAACCCACCCATTGCTCCACCAGCTCCGGCACCGCACCTTCCGCCTATCGGTTTTATCGCATCGGTATTTTTACGGGAATCAGGTCCAATTGACCTGTTGGAGGAACGAAGTGGTTCTCCAACGTCCTCTCCATACCATTCCTTTCAATGATAATCCAATCACCTTCACCGAGCCCCCCTGGCGAAAGGAACGTGACGGCCGACGGGGGATCCTCGGGAACTTTTGAGACCCCGCCCGGCACCCCAGGCGGAAATCGAGGCGAGCGAGTGGGACGAGGCCAAGTGAAATACCCCGTCGATGGCATCGGGAATATCAGCGCCGGAAGGCGGCGAGGCGTATCGCATCCCTCAAGAGGGTTCCTTGGCCTCGGGCTTTTCCTCCTCTGCGCACTGCTCTCCAATTCCCTCTGCCTTGCCGATACCCCCGCCGCCGCCCTGGCGTCGGGGGACAGCGCGCGCACCATCCTCTTCTTCGGCGACAGCCTGACCTCGGGGTACAGCCTGGATCGCGAGCAGGCCTACCCCGCCCTCGTGCAGGCCCGCATCGACTCGCTGGGGTGGAACTTCCGCGTCGTCAACGCCGGCCTCGACGGCGAGACCACCGCCGCCGGCCTGCGCCGCGTCGACTGGGTCCTGCGCCGGCCGGTCGACGTCTTCGTCCTCGAGCTGGGGGGCAACGACGGGCTGCGCGGCCTGCCGCTGCAGCAGACCGAGAGCAACCTCGCCGCCATTCTGGCGCGGGCAAGGAAGAAGAACCCCGGAGTCGAGCTGGTGATCGCCGGCATGCAGCTTCCCCCCAACCTCGGGCCGGACTACACAGGCCGCTTCCGCGACATCTTCCCCCGTCTCGCCGAGCGGAGCGGGGCCCTGCTGATTCCGTTCCTGCTCGAAGGGGTCGGCGGAGATCCGGAGTTGATGTTCGCCGACGGCATCCACCCGAACGCGGCGGGACACGCCCGCGTCGCCGCGGTGGTGTGGGCTTCCCTCGAACCGCTGCTGCGCCGCCTGGCGGGAGAACCGAACGGGTAATCCCCCATGCCATGGGTGAAAATCACCCACGCCATGGGAGATATGCACCACTGATACAGAAAATCAGGGGTCAGTCGGCCTGCCGCAGGACCTCGAGGGGCGTGGCCGTGTGGACCCCGCGGCTGCCGATAAACCCGGCCAGGACAGTGCAGAGCGGCACGGCGACCAGGGCGAACCCCAGGGCCTGCCACGAGGGGGCGTAGGTCACCTCGAAGACGAAGGTCGCCAGGGCCCAGCCCCCCGCCATCGCCAGCACGAGCCCGACCAGTCCGGCGAGCCCGCCGAGGAGCAGGTGCTCGATCAGCAGGATGCGCCCGACCTGGCCGCGGCTGGCTCCCAGGGTGCGCAGCAGGGCGCTCTCCCGCAGGCGCTGGAAGCGGCTGCCGGTAACCACGGCGGCCAGCACCGCGAGCCCGGTGGCGATGCTGAACAGGGCGACGAAGCGCACCACCACCGCTACCTTGTCCAGCACCTTGTCGACGGTGCTCAGCACCAGGTCGAGGTCGATGACCGACACGTTGGGGAAGTCCCCGACCGCCCGCAGCTGCAGCTCGGCGCGGGTCTCGGCGTCGCCTGAGCGGGTAACGAGGACGTGGAACTGGGGCGCCTCCTCGAGGACCCCGGCGGGGAACAGGACGAGGAAGTTCGGCATGATGCGCTGCCACTCGACCTGCCGCAGGCTGCCGACGACGGCCTCGACCGGAACCCCCTGGACGTCGAAGAGCAGCCTGTCACCGAGGTCCACGTCGAGGGCCTCGGCCAGCCTGCGCTCGAGGGAGACGAAGACGGTGTCCGCGGCCGACCCCCGCCACTGTCCGGCGACGATCACCTCCGTCCCGGTGAGGGTGTCGCGGTAGGTGACGCGGTACTCGCGGCCCAGGGCCCAGCGGCTCCCGCGCGGACCCTCGCTCAGCAACTCCTCCACGGTCTTGTCCTTCACCTCCCGCAGCCGCATGGCGACCACCGGAACCTCCTGCATCACCGGCATCCCTATCTCCCTCACAAGGGCGGCGGCCGCTTCCTTCTGGTCGCTCTGGATGTCGAACAGCACCATGTTCGGCCGCTGGCCCCCGGCGACGCTGTTGACGTGCCCGAGAATGGAGGTCTGCGCGGTGTAGAGGGCGGCGACGAGGAAGGTGCCGAGGCCGAGGCTGGCCAGCAGCAGCAGGGTCTGGTTGTGGGGGCGGTAGAGGTTGGCCAGGCCCTGGCGCAGCAGGTAGCCGCAGCCCGACGGCAGCCAGCGCCTGAGGGCGCCGCGCAGGAGGCGCGCCGAACCCGCAAGCAGGAGCAGCGCCGCCAGGGTTCCGCCGGCGAAGTACAGGGCGTGGTCAGGACGCCCGGCCAGGGCCCGGGCCAGCAGGAAGGTGGCGCCGGCCGCCAGGGCGAGCAGCAGGGCGCGGACGAGGCGGTCGCCGGTGCCCGGCTCGGTCTCGTACGAGGCGCGCAGGGCCAGCAGCGGCGACACCCGGCGCACCGCCAGCAGCGGCAGGGCGGCGAACAGCAGGGAGATCGCCGAACCGGCCGCCACCCCCTCGGCCAGCGCCGGCAGCGACGGCGCCGCCTGCAGCTCTCCCAGCTCTTTCGGGAGGAAATCGGCGAGCAGGGAGGGCAGCCGCCAGAGCAGGACGGTGCCGGCCGCGGCCCCGGCGAGGGAGCCGATCAGCCCCATGGCGAAGGCCTGCACGAGGTAGATGCGCAGCGCCGCCCCGGAGGCGGCCCCGAGGCTGCGCAGGACGGCGACGGTCTCCAGCTTCTGCTCGACGTGGGCGTGGACGGCGCTGGCGACCCCGACCGCCCCGAGCAGCAGGGCGACGAAGCTGCCGAGGCCGAGGAAGCGGTAGAGGTTGCGCAGGGTGCGCCCCAGGCGCCGCTTGTGGTCCTCCACCGTCTCGATTTCGGCGTCGAGGCGCTCGAGCCGTTCGTCGAGGGAGGCTGCCAGGGCCGCCGCGTCGGTTTCCTCCGGCAGCTCGAAGTGGACGCGGTAGCGCACCCGGCTCCCCCGCTGTATCAGCCCGGTCTGCCCGAGGCGGTCCAGCGGCATGAAGACGACAGGCTGCAGGTCGCTGCGGAACGCCGTCTCCCCGGGCAGGTTCAGCAGCCGGCCGGCGATGGCCAGGCTCACGCGGCCGACGCGGATGGTGTCCCCGACGTCGACGCCGTACTGCAGCATCAGGCCGTCGTCGACCAGGGCCATGCCCGCCGCCTGCCAGGAGGCCGCTGCTTCGGGGGGGTCGGCGCCGAGCTCCCCGTAGAACGGGAATCCCCCCCGCAGGGCGCGCACCCGGGCGAGGCGGCTGCCCCCGGAGGCCGGGAACAGGACCATCGAGTTCATCTCCGCCTCCTCCGCAATGCGGCCGCCGAGGGCGGCGAGCGAATCGACGATCCCCCGCAGCTCCCCCTCGAAAGGGGCGGCGCTCTCGATCTCGACGTCGGCTCCCATCAGGGCCGCGGCCTGCTCGTCGACGTTCTCCTCCATGGTGCGCGAGAGACCGCGCAGCCCGGTCAGGGCGGCGATCCCGACGGCGATGGAAACGGTGTGCAGGAACAGCCGGCCGCGGCGGCCGCGGCTGTCCCGCCAGGCCATGCGCAGGACCCAACCCGTCATGCGGTAACCCCTTCCTCCCCGGGGCCCCCCGAGTCCTCGGCGACGCGGCCCCCGTGCAGGCGGATGATGCGCCCCGCCCGCCGCGCCAGCTCGATGTCGTGGGTCACCAGCACCAGCGCCGTGCCCGCCTCCTCGTTGAGGTTGAACATCAGGTCGGCGACCACCCCGCCGGTCTCGGTGTCGAGATTGCCGGTCGGCTCGTCGGCGAACAGGATCCGCGGGCGGTTGATGAAGGCGCGCGCAAGCCCGGCCCGCTGCTGCTCTCCTCCCGACAGTTGCGCCGGGTAGTGGCCGGTACGGTCGCCGAGCCCGACGCGCTCGAGCAGCTCCCGCGCCTGCGCCTCCACCCCCTTCTCCCCCCGCAGCTCGAGCGGCACCGACACGTTCTCGAGCGCCGTCAGGGTCGGCACCAGCTGAAAGGTCTGGAACACGAACCCGACCTTCTCGCTGCGCAGGCGGGCGCGCCGGTCTTCGTCGAGCTCGTCGAGGGCCATGCCGTCGAGCACCACCGATCCCGAGGAGGCGCGGTCGAGGCCGGCGCACAGCCCGAGCAGGGTGGTCTTGCCGCTCCCGGAGGGGCCGACCACGGCGCAGGTTGAGCCGCGCGGCACCGAGAAGCTGACGTCGCTCAGCACCGTCAGGTCGCGGTTGCCGCTCCGGTAGGTCTTGGTCAGGCCGCTGGCGGCCAGCACTTCGTCCTTCATCTCAGTCCCTTCTCGCGGAGCAGCCCGAGCAGCCGTACCGGGCGGTCGGTCAGAATGCCGGTCGCCCCGAGGTCGATCAGCCGCTCCATGTCTCCGGTTTCGTTTACGGTCCAGACCTGCACCGGCAGGTTGCGTTCCCGGGCCCGGGAGGCGAAGCCGCGGTCGACGATCCGCAGGGGCCCGGCCCGTTCCGGCACCGCGAACAGCTCGAACTCCGGGGTGTAGAAGTTGCCGAGCCCGAGAAGGTGCGAAACCTTCCAGGCGACCACCTCCCCGCCGGCGGCGGAGGTGGCGACCTCCGGGCAGATGCCGCGGAAGGCGCCCAACGTCTCTCCGTCGAAGCCGGCCACCGCCACCCGGTCCTGCATCCCGGCGCCGCGGATCTCCCCGCACAGGGCCTCGGCGGCGAGCCGCCGCCGCGGCTTGAGCTCGATCAGCATGCGCTGCCCGGGGAAGGCGCGCAGCACCTCGGCGAGCCGCGGGATCCGGTACCCCTTGCCGCGGAACGGGTGGCTCATGCCGTCGCGGCTCCAGCCGAAGCCGGCGTCGAGGGCCTGCAGCCGGGCGGCGGTCAGCGAGTCGACGCGGCCGGAGGCGCCGGTGGTGCGGCGCACGGTGCGGTCGTGATGGACGACCAGCACCCCGTCGAGGCTGAGGCGCACGTCCATCTCGAGGACGTCCGCCCCGGCCTTCACCGCCTCCCTGAACAGCGGCAGGGTGTTCTCGGGACCCATCCCCCTGCCGCCGCGGTGGGCGACGACGAGAAACCCGGCCCCCGCAAAGTAAGGGTGTCCGGGCGACGGCTGCGGCCGGTGGACCCGGGCGGCCAGCAGCGCCAGCAGGCACAGGCCGATCAGTATCGATGCCCCCAATAGAACCCGGCGCCTGGCGATTCCCACTTTCCTTTCCCGCGCATGTCGCCGAGTTTCCCCGGCATTCCTCGATCGGCCGGCAAGCATACTCCCCGCCCGCCTCCGTTACAAACCCCGCCCCACGGCGGACCGCCCGCGGTGAAACGAGTTCCCGTCAAAGCCCTGCTCATCGGCATCCTGATGTGCCTGGTGATCAACGTCGTCATGTCGTACGGGGTCCTCGCCATGGGCACCTTCAACTGGACCGGCGACTTCATCTCCGGCGGGGCGATCCTGCTGCTCTTTCTCCTGATCCTGGTCTACAACACCCCGCTGGTCCTGGTGCGCCGGCAGTGGGCGCTGTCGTCGCGGGAGCTCGTCCTCGTCTACACGATGATGATCGTCGCCACCGCCATTCCCACGGTCGGCCTGACCGCGCAGCTGATCCCCTTTCTCGCCGAGGTCTTCTACTACGCGACCCCGGAGAACGGCTGGGCCGACCTCATTCACCCGCACCTGAAGTCCTGGCTGGTGCCGCAGGACGATCTCGCCGTCTTCTACTTCTTCGAGGGGCTGCCGAAAGGCCATCCCATCCCCTGGGACGCCTGGTTCGTCCCCCTGGCCGCCTGGGGCTCCTTCGCCCTGGCCCTGTACCTGATGATGATCTCGATGGTGGCGCTCATGCACCGGCAGTGGGCGCACCACGAGCGCCTGATCTACCCGCTGGTGCAACTGCCGGCCGACATGGTGCAGGAGGACGGCGGAAGGATCAACCCGTTCCTGAAAAACTCGACGATGTGGATCGGCTTCTCCATTCCGATGGTGCTGCTCGGCATCAACGCCCTGAGCCGCTACTCCGGCGGCCTTTCGGGGATCGCCCTGTCGACGACGGTGGAGATCCTCCCCGAGGTCCGCCACCTGCTGTTCAGCATCTGGTTCATCGTCATCGGCCTGACCTATTTCCTCAGCCTGGAGATCTCCTTCAGCCTGTGGTTCTTCTACCTGTTCTACTACGTCGAGCTCGCCCTGTTCGCGCGGCTGGGCTACTCGGTGCCGGAGCTGCGCCTGATGCACACGGAGGGCTCCATCGCCACCGCCCAGCAGGCCATGGGCGCAATGATCGCCCTCGTCGCGGTAGCCCTGTGGACCGCGAGGGGACACCTGAAAACCGGGTTTCGCGCCGCCTTCTCCCGGGGAGACGAGGAGGGCGGAAACGGGCTGCTCAGACACCGCACCGCGGTCTGGCTGCTGCTGGCGGCGACGGCCTACACGGTCCTGTTCCTCAACCAGGCGGGGCTTCCTCTCATCGTCGCCGGGTTCCTGATGGGCATCTCCTTCGTAGTCTTCTTCGGGCTGACCAAGATCGTCGCCGAAGGGGGGATGGGGTACGGGCGCGCGCAGATGACGCCGACGGCGTTCACCACCATGGCGTTCGGCAACGGGCCGATCGGCGCCCAGGGACTGACCGTGCTCGGGTTGTGCAACGGCTGGGCGGGAGACATCAAGATCAGCCTGATGGCCGCTGTCGCCAACGGCGCCCGCCTCGCCGAGCTCGCCGGGGTTCGCGGCCCGGTCCTGTTCTGGTCGATCATGCTCGCCATCGCCGTCAGCCTGGCGAGCTCCGCCTGGACCGTCATCGCCATCGCCTACGAGTACGGCGGCATCAACCTGCACTACTGGTTCTACCACATCATGGGCGACTGGTCGTTCCGCAATGTCGCCACCGCGATCTCGACACCGGTCGACGACTGGAATTTCTTCGGCCCGCGCGGCGCCTTCACCGCGGCCGGCGCCGCGGCGATGCTCGCCCTGACCTGGCTCCGGCACCGCTTCCTGTGGTGGCCCCTGCACCCGATCGGGTTTCCGGTCGGCGGCACCTACATGATGTTCTTCGCCTGGTCGAGCATGTTCATCGCCTGGCTTCTCAAGCTCGTCATCCTGCGCTACGGCGGCTCGGCCCTCTACCGCAGGCTGAGGCCGCTGTTCCTCGGCATGGTCCTCGGGCAGGTGACCAGCCACGGGGGCTGGATGATCGTCGACTATTTCACCGGCATGATCGGGGACGTCACCCGCTGGTGAACGGGGTGATGGGCGCGGCCCCCGAAACCGCCTCCCGGGCGTAAGGACAACGGAATTCCCGTGGACGCACCGGACAACCGCACCGGCTCCGCCCCGGCGGCATGGGGGCTGCCGGCCCTCTTCCTGCTGTCGGGCGCCTGCGGGCTGGTCTACCAGGTCCTGTGGGCGCGCATGCTGATCGTCGTATTCGGCGCCACCCTCCCGGCGGTGAGCACGGTGCTGAGCGCCTTCATGGCAGGCCTCGCCATCGGCAGCTTCTGCTTCGGACGCCGGATCGACCGGGTGCGCAGGCCCCTGTTCGTGTTCGCCGCCCTCGAGGCCGGGATCGGCCTCTTCGCCTTCCTGTTCCCCCATCTGCTGGGGGCGAGCGGATGGCTGGCGGAGGCCGACTGGACCGGGCGCCACCCGGCCGCCTTCGCCGCGGTCCGCTTCGCCCTCGCCTTCGGGCTGCTGCTGGTCCCGACCGCGGCCATGGGAGCGACGCTTCCGGTGATCTCGAGGTCGGCGGTGCGGCGCTTCAGCCGCCTCGGCAGCGGCGTCGGCCTGCTGTACGCCGCCAACACCCTCGGCGCCGTCGCCGGGGTCGCCGGCGTCACCTTCTACCTGATGGAGGAGCTCGGCCTGCGCGGCAGCAGCTACGCCGTCGGCGTGGTCAACCTGCTCGTGGCGTCGCTGGCCTGCCTGATCGGGCGCGGCGTCCTCCGGGGCCCCGGGGCGGAGGAGGCCGCGGACAGCCGGGAACTTGCCTCCGACCCGGCGCCGGAGACCCCTCCAGGGGAGAGCCGGACAGGGGTTCCCGAGCCGGCGCCCCAGCCCCGACCGCCAGAGGCCGCCGAGGTCCTCCCCCTGCCCCCCCTGGCGCTGAAGGCGGTCCTGATCGGCTTCGCCCTCCAGGGGTTCGCAGCCCTCGCCTACGAGGTCGCCTGGGTGCGCCTGTTCATCGTCGCCTTCTCCGCCAACACCCACTACGAGTTCAGCATCGTGCTGATGGCCTTCCTGCTCGGCCTCAGCCTCGGAAGCTTCCTCTGCGGCCTCCTTCTCGACAGGCGCCGCGACCTGCTGTCGATGTTCGGGGGCTTCCAGATCGCCGTCGGCCTCATGGGGATCGCCTCGGTCGCCCTCTTCGCCGCTGCCTCGGGCTGGGTCGGCGAGATCCAGGGGGCGAGCACCTGGTGGCGTTACCGGGGGGGCATCTTCGCCATGTCCTTCGGCATCATGCTGGTTCCGACCCTGCTGATGGGCGCCTCCTTCCCGGTGGTGAGCCGCATCTGGACCCGGAGCTTCCGGCAGGTCGGCCGCGGCGTCGGCGACGTCAACGCCGCCAACAGCCTCGGCGCGTTCGCCGGCTCCCTCGCCGCCGGCCTCCTGCTGATCCCCCTCTTCGGCACCGAGGGCACCTTCCGCCTCCTCGGCGTCCTCAACGTGCTGGTCGGGATCGCGGTCATCGCCGTCAATCCCCTGCTTCGGCCGGGCCGCAAGCTGGGAACCCTGGCCCTGGCCGCGGCCGCCGCAGCCGCGGTGATCCTCGCTTCTCCCGGGGAAGTGATGAGGGAGCTGTCCCGTCCGTCGCAGCCCGGGTCCAGCCTGCTCTACTACGAGGAAGGGGCCGAGGGGATCATCACCGTCACCGGCAAGCGGGACGGTTACCGCAAGATGCTTCTCAACGGCGGCGGACAGGTCCCCTCCGAGTACGGTTCCTTCCAGCTCTTCCGCCTGCTCGGACACCTGCCGATGCTGCTGCATCCCGACCCCCGCGACGTCCTCGTCGTGGCCCTCGGCGGCGGCATCGCCCTGGGGGCGGTCGCGCAGCACGACGCCGACCGCATCCAGTGCGTCGAGCTCGTGCCCGAAGTCGTCGAGGCGGCGCGCCAGGAGTTCGGACCCTACAACCACCGGATCCTCGAGCGCCTCGGAGATTACCCGATCGAGCTGATCGTCGACGACGGCCGCAACTTCATGCTGCGGACAGGAGGGCGCTACGACGTCATCACCGGGGACGCGACCCATCCCACCAGCACCGACAGCTGGCTGCTCTACACGCGGGAGTTCTACGAGCTGTGCAGGTCGCGCCTGAAACCGGGCGGCATCCTCGTGCAGTGGCTGCCGTTCCACGGACTTCCGGTCGCGGACTTCAAGACCATCCTGCGGACCTTCCAGTCCGTCTTCCCGCACGCCAGCCTGTGGCGCACCAACAACTACGCGATCATGGTGGGGACCCTCGACCCCCTGTCGATCTCCTACAGCCGGCTTCGGGAGAAATACGCCTCCCCCCGTGTGCGGGAGAGCCTCGAGGAAGTCGACCTCGACCTCCCCTTCGCCGTCCTCGGCTGTTTCTTCTTCGGTTCGGACGCCTTTCGGCGGTACGTCGGGGAGGGGCCCCTCAACACCGACGATCATCCCCACCTGAGCTTCGTCGGACCGCGCGGATTTCATGCCAGGACCTGGATGGTGCTCGTGGATCTCGCCCGCGAGATCGCGCGCCGCCCCGTCGAACTCCTCCCCTGGCTCGACCGGGCCGACCCCGCCTGGACCCCGGGCCGCGGCGACACCCTCGCTGTCTGGTTCAGGGCAAGGGAGTCGGTCATCGAGGGAGACGTGCTGCGATTCCGCAAGCAGCGGCGGGAAGCCCTCCACGCCTATGGGCGAGCGCTGCGGATCAACCCCCTGGAGTGGACGGCCGCCTACTACGGCGACCTGCTTTACGAGCTGTTGAACCGTTGAACAGGACCGGCTACTCGAAGAAGACCTCGGAGTCGTGGACCGGCGCGTACCCGACCTCGCGCCGCGGCGTCTCGATGTCGAAGATGTTGTGCCTGTTGCCGGAAATGACGAAGTAGTGGGCGCCGCTGCGCAGCCTGCCGTCCCGGTGGGTCTTGAAACAGCTGTCGACCATGCGCGCCGCATCCTCCTGGTGGCACCAGACCGCGAAGTACCCGATCTCCTCGACCATCCGGTTGTGAATGTTGACGCCCCCCCACCTCGTGGCGACCGCGGCCAGCCCATCGGCTGCGAAACGCTCGGCCCAGCGCTCGACGTACGCCTTCTCCTCCCCGTAGTCGCCGGCGGGGCAGGCCTCCATCAGCGCCGAAATCGGCTCGGGCGGCGACTCCAGCCGGTCGAAGCGCCGCGCCGCCAGCGTCGCGTACGGCTCCCGGTCGAACGGCCAGTAGGCGCGGTCCACCGAATGCACCGAGCTCGAGCCGATGAGCAGCGCCTGCGGACAGACCTCGCGCACCGACTCGAAGACCAGGTCCGTCATCGCGTTCATCGCCCGCAGCGGACTCTTGCGGGCGAGGTAGACGACGAGATCCCGCCCCTCCAGCAGGCCGCGCAGACCGTCAGGATCGGCGCAGACGTCCATTTCGACGAGCTTGCCCTGCGCCGACGCCTCCTGCGCATGGTCCGGCGCACCCGGCAGGTCGACGGAGGCGGTCTCGTAGTCCGGGTCGAGCCGCGGCAGCCACGTTCGCAGCCCGGAACCGATCCGGCCCTTACCCCCGATGAGCAGGGTATCGATCATTTCCCTTCCTTTCATGTGCGGATGTTTTCGCTGACTTGAGCTTTCGGCATTCGGTCCGAATCTTGCCACCCGGCAGGTTGCAGGCAACCTCGAAAGGATTGAACTCCGATGGATATGGCTTTCCTTTCCGAAGACCGGCGCGGATCCTTCGAGCGCGACGGGTACCTCCATGTTCCGGGGGTGCTGAGCGAAGCCGAGATCGCGCGCTCTACCGAAGCGTGCGACCGCCTGATAGCCGACTTCCGGGCCGGCCGCTTCCGCCAGAAGCCCGACCCGGGCAGCGCCTACCTGCAGCTGCGGGACAGCGTCGTCCAGGAACCGGGACTGCGCCCGCTGCTCGCCCACTCCCCGGGGCTGCCCTACATCGTCCAGCTCCTCAGCCCGAACATCCACCTGCACACCGCCGCGGTCGTCTACAAGGATCCCGAAGGCGAGGACAACGGCCTGCGGACCTGGCACCGCGACATCGGGCTGACCCCGGACCTCGGCCACGCCGGACAGGTGCGCGCCGGCGTCAAGGTCTGCTACTGCCTCACCGACTTCCCGGCGCCCCGCTGCGGCATCACCATGTTCGCGCGCGGCAGCCACCGGCTCCAGGAGCCCCTCGGCATTCCCGAGGGGGAGGTCGATCCGCCGTCGATGATCGAGCTGACCCCGAGGGCGGGAGACGCGGTGCTGTTCGAGAACCGCACCTTCCACAGCGTCGCCCCCAACACCGCCGGCCGCGTCTCCAAGGTCGTCATCTACGGGTACTCCTACCGCTGGATGCGCGTCGATCCAAGCCTGCGCCTGCCGGACGCCGGACTCGCCGGGGCGGCCGGCCCGGTGGAACAGCAGTTGCTGGGCGGCTTCCCCGGGGAAGCCCTGCCAGACACGTTGAAGGAGTGGGCGCGGGAGAACGGCCTGCCGGTCGAGGAGGTGCCGATGACGGTGGAGGTGCAGGCCGGGTGACCGGGAAGCCGGTGACTTGCAATTCGCCCCGGCCAACTGCACCTTACCAGTAAAGAATACAAAGAAAGCTTTACTTTCCCTACCTGCGAGGACCTCCCCATTTGGATCCGGTCAGAATCAGCACAATCTCATCCAAGGGACAGACCACGGTTCCCGTAGCCATCCGCCGTTCCCTGGATCTGCATCCGGGAGACGCCATCGCCTACGAAGTTGACGGCGACAAGGTCAGAATCCACAAGGCTTCGAGGATCGACCTGGAGTGGGCAAGAGCCCTCGAACGGACCCTGACGGAGTGGCAGGACGGGGAAGACGATGACTTGTAGCCAATTCGACGTCGTCGACGTGCCTTTTCCGTTCAGCGACCTGCCCCGCTCCAAACGCCGCAAGGCACTGGTTCTGTCCGACCGGACATTCAACCGAAAAAACGCCTCAACCCTGCTCATGATGATCACCAGCGCCAGCCGCAGCGCCTGGCATCTCGACGTGTCCCTCGATCAGTGGAGCGAGGCCGGCTTGCGAAAACCCTGCATTGCCCGGATGAAGATGTTCACGCTCGACAACGGACTCATCCTCGGCACGGTGGGTCGCTTGGAGAAGAATGATCAGCGCAGAGTAATCGGCGCGCTGCGGGCCGCATTGCCCCTCCGCCTTCCCCCGGAATGAGGGAACCGGCTCGGCCGGAATCAATTCGCCATACGAGGGAAATCCAACATCATGGACAGGTTCATTGAAATTGCCAAGGAGGCGATACCGATTATCGACGTGATCGAGACAGATAGCAGCAGAACCTGACGTCCTGCACAGCGCGTTGACAGGCACTTCGATTTCCCGCCTCCGGATCCACCCCGAATTCCTCCGACAAGCGGCTGCCTTTGTTCAGGACGTAGCAAGGAACCGCTCACCCGCATATCCAACGTCAGCCAGACGATCCGCACCGGTGTAAGCTCCACCTCAGCGCAGCACGGCGAGTGTTCCCTCCGGATCGACCACGAATTCCCCGGGCCCGGGATCAGCTCCTCCACCCTGCTTCAACCAGGCACCCAGAATCACCTTCCTTCCCCGTGACCGGGGAAAGTTCCCGGCACAGTACCGTAAACGCTCGAAAAGGACGCCCTGATCCGGCCGCTCCCGCCATTTGACCTCGCCCAGCAACAGGGCCCGGCCTTTGGGTCGCCCGCGACCCGGGCTTATGCTGCCTGCCCACCCGCAGCATGGCTGGGGTGGATCTTTTTCAACTCCGACGCCTCGGACTGCATGGCGTGGTAGAGATCCCAACGGAGTTGGAGGTTCAGCCAGAAGTCTGGCGTCATCCGGAAGAACCTGGCCAGTCTCAGAGCAGTACCGGGTGTGACTCCTCGACGCCGGTTCACCAGTTCGTTGACTCGCTGGTAAGGAACGCGAATCCCATCCGCCAACTCCTGCTGAGTAAGCCCCATCGGCTTCAGGAACTCCTCGATGAGCATCGTGCCGGGATGAACAGGTTCTCGATGTGTGGGAATGCGCACCATGTTCCCTTGACCTCGTCTATCGGTGGCAGCTTTCGAACGGCTATCGGCCAAATGGAGCGCGGACAAAACTTTCGGGCAGCCTTGCTATCCCGCCCATTGAAAATCTCGTCAACAAAACAAACTCGAGCACCAGTATCTCAGTACCAGCACAATGGCAGCCTCGATCTCACCCCTGCCCTGAGTAACGCACCAGGAGCTCGAGCTTCTCGACCCGCACCGGCTCCGCCGCCTCCTCCCCTCCGAGGAGGCGGACCCCGACAAGGTTCTCCCCGGCCGCTGCCAGCCGCGGTTCGACCGGAAAGACCAGCCAGCCGTCCACCGCCTCGCAACGCTCGAGCAGGCAGTTGTTCAGGCGCACCTCGATCCTTTCCGCTATGCCGGTTGCGGGCGGTTCGTTCATCAGGCCTCCGGCATGCCCGATGGCCGCTATCTCCACCGCCGGAAGGCGTTGGTTTTCGGGTAGCCTGGCGGCGTCGGGATCCGAGAGCAGCAGGCGCAACGACAGGGAAGCCGCCTCCGCTTCTGCTTCGACATCGTCCCCGACCCGCAGGGGCAGCAGGGTGTCGGTCCTGCCGCTGTGGTCGAGGTCGGCAGGCAGCGGCGCCAGCATGTTGGTGTTGGCGTACCAGTAGCGGGGGGTGTACCAGTCCTCGGGGTTGGGGATCACCGAGGGGCCGTGGCCGCCGCCGCGGCGCTGGACCACGAACAGCTTGTCCTTTCCCCTGATGGTATCCGGGCTGCCCAGCTCCCGGTACGCCTGCAGGTGGCTGCGCCAGTCCTGGCCGGCGTACGGCGCATCGGCGCCGAAGTTGAAGTTGAAGGTGTGCAGGCCGTCGGCGCCGTCCCGCCGCCAGGTGGCCGCGAGCCCGCGGAACAGCTCGATCCCAGGGTTCTGGTACCCGTCCGAGGCGTGGTGGTCGTCGATGCTGGGGTAGAGCCGGATCTGCGTGCCCCCGCAGATCCTCCGGAAACCGGCGAGGTCGACGTCGAGGGAGCGCACCCCGGGCACCAGCAGGTCGACCAGCTCCTCCCGCGCCCAGGTCTCGACGTCGAGGCCGTCGAAGCGGCAGCCGGCGAGGTTTTCGGGGACCCGCGCCGCCAGCAGCATCGGCCGCCCGCGCTCCTTCCCGGTCTGCAGCAGCATCTCCCGCATGCTGCGCACGAAACCGGTCATGCAGTCGCGCCGGAGCCAGGCGGTTCCCTCCGGGAAACAGACCCCGCGGGCGAAGTCGAGCTCGAAGCCGTCGAACGGCCAGCGCCCGGCGACCTCCCGCAGGTTCTCCAGGACGTACTCCCGCACTTCGGGGTGGGAAAAGTCCCAGTAGCGGTTGTGCTCGTGGGTGCACCAGGGGGTGCGGAAGGTCCACTCCGGGTGCGCTGCCTTGGCGGGAATGACGGCGAACGGCCCGAGGTCGTTGTCGGAGCCGTTCATGCGGTGCGAGAAGAAGGCTTCGAGGCCGCGGCGGCGCGTCTCCTCGAGCAGGATGCCGACGATATCGGTCCCCTCCTCGGCCCAGCCGCGGTACAGCGGGTGGTCGTAAAGCGGCAGCCGGCCGCTGGGGTACGGGGCCTGGTTCCCCTCTCCCCAGTTCCACCAGACGGCGTCGATCTGCGAGCCCCCGGCGTCGGCGAACTCGAACAGGTGATCGATCAGCCGCGGCAGGTCGACGGCGCCGCCGTTTTTCCGGTGGTGGACGTTGATGGCGAAGGTGACGTCGAAGTTGACGACGATGCGCCGGCGCCGGGCGGCGGCCCGGCGGTGCTCTTCAGCCAGGGTTACCGGCATCGGTTCGTTCCATCAGGTCGGTCAGAATCCTCTTGGCCCTTCTGGGAATTTACCGCCGGCGCGGACAGAAGGGAGCGGCCGCTGCGACCGGGGTTCGCGGAACAAGGGCAAGGGGACAGCTCCCGAAAATCCTGTCCTCAAGCCGCCCCGAGCCGGCGGGCGACCGCCTCGATCTCGCCGTCGCTGTAAAGGACCCCGAAGGCGCTGTCTGTCGGATGGCCGTCCTTCATCAGCGCCTCCGACGGCCGCGGCAGCTCCCAGTCCTCGATCTCCTCCAGCCTCGCCATCTCCCCTCCCTTCTCGAGAACGGAGTAGAACGGCAGCAGGAACATGCGCAGCTTCTCCATCATCGTCTCCGCGGTTTCCGGCGACCTGCCGGTCTCGAACATCTCCTGGAGCACGAGCTGCGCCGAGTTCCAGGTGTTGTACATGAAATGCTGGGGGCTCGCCGGGACGCGGCCCTCGGCGTCGCCGAACTCCGCCGGTCCGAATACGCGCATGTACCCGTTTCCGTCCGCTCCCGAAACCTGGTGCAGGGCCCCGTGGAAGGGGCCTTGCGGGCCCTCGTGCTCGAAGACGATCACGCCCCCCGGGGTCCGCCAGTCATGCGTGTGGTACGCCGCCGCGGCCAGGCGCACCCGGCCCTTTTCGATCTCCTCCTTGAGGGCGGCGTAGATGTACCAGACCCCGTGCAGGCCGTGGGAGTAGTAGTCGCTGGCGGAGTTGTGGGCGACGTACCCCTTGATCGCCCCCATGTTGGCCAGCTTGAGCCGCAGGTCGCCGATGCTCTCCGAAGCCTCCCAGGACGACATCGTGTACAGGGCCGCGCCGTGCTTTTCGGCGCAGTCGATCATCTCCCGGCCCTTGGCCAGGGAGGTGGCGAAGGGGCGGTTGACGAAGGTCGGGATCCCGGCCTCGAGGAAGGGCCGCGACAGCGCCGGGTAGAGGGAGATCGCGGTGATGTCGTCGACGATGACGCCGTCGACCTGGCCGATCATGTCGCGCGGGTCCTCGACGGCGACCGTCTCCCGGAACTTGCCGGCCACCTGCGCGGCGAACTGCGGGCGCACGCTCCACACGTGGGTCAGGATCATCCCCGTGGTGCGGATGAAATCGCCGGTGGGGTTCATCTTCTCCCCCCAGATGCCCAGGGTGTGGCCGCCGTTTCCGGTGATGACGCCGACCCGGACGAGGTCGCGGTCGCTGCGACGGGTGAATCTGCGCTCGGACACGTGGTTCCTCCGGTTTCTGTCAATGGGGTGCGCGAGGCGCCGCCGATCCGCTTCCGGCTACCGCGGCGACGCCATGCCGACTGAAAATGCCTTCATCCCGTACCAGTTCAAGCCGCCGTCCCCGATTTCGACCCCGGGCTGCCGCGCGGCGACTCGCTGCCGCCGCGTCAGAAACAGGAAGCTGTCGTACCCCGCCTGCCTCAGCTTCTGCCGCAGGGCGTCCATGGCGTGGGGGTACTCGACGTAGAAGACCGGCTTATCGAAAAAGACGCGGTGGAGCTCGTGCCCCGCCCAGCGCTCGCTCGTCAGCACGACCTGCTCCGGGCTCGCGGCGACGAAGTCGTTGAGCCGGTGGGAGAACTCCTTCTTGCGGCGCAGCAGCTCGACGGAGAACAGCTGCGCCCCGACGCTGACGGCGACGACCGCGGCGAGGCTCCAGTCCCTCCAGGACCGCCGGCCGCCTCCTTCCCGCCGCCGCCACTGCTCGACGTTGACCGCGGCCAGCAGCGACCAGACCGGGTAGAGGATCAGCAGGAAGCGGTTGCCCCAGTGCAGGCCGGAGGAGCCGAGATCGGGGGCGGCCGCCGCGTAGAGCAGGGCGTAGGCGGCCGCCAGCCGCCCCAGCCACCGGCGCGTTCCTCCCTCTTCCCCGCAGCGCGGGAAGGCGAGAATCACCAGGGGCGCGGCCGCGAACAGGCTGTTCGACGAGGCCAGCAGGTAGGCCAGGGTGCTGTCGAAGAGGAGGTAGCCGCCGTAGGAGATCAGGGCGCTCACCGTCGCTGCGGCGGCGAACAGGGGCAGGGCGGCGCCGAAGCCGGCGTCGTCGAAGCGCGGCCGGCGCAGCCAGGCGTAGAGGAACGGCGCCGACAGGAAAATGGAAACGATCGGGGCCGGGCTCGCGGCGGCCAGCAGGTTGTAGAACACCTTCGGACGGTCGAGGAGGTGCCCCGGGATTCCCGCCGAAGAGAACAGGTGGGTCGACAGGTGCTGCCCGAGCGGGCTGCCCATGACCTGCCACTGCCAGATCCAGAGGGGAGCCAGGCAGACCGCCATGGCGCCCCCGCACCGGAGCGCGGTCGACAGCCGGTTCGCTCTGCGGGCGGCAGCTGCCGACAGGGCCAGCAGCGCGCACAGCAGGTAGAGATCGTCCCTGAGATAGACCGCGAGGCTGACGAGCACCGCGCCCCGCACCAGGTCCCGGCTCGCGCCGGAATCGACGAAGCGGGCGAAGAACAGCAGCGCCCACAGGCAGAGACAGGCCGCGACGCAGTGTTCCCAGAAGGCGACGCCGTAGAACCACACCGGGGTGGCGAGGCCGGCGACCAGCACCGCCGCCCGCCGGGCCCCGGCGCCGCCGCCGGCGAGAGCGCAGAGCTCCGCCACCGCCCGCAGCATCAGCAGCGCCGAGGCGAACGGCAGCAGGTAGAGCCCCCAGTATCCCAGGAGCGCGTACGGAACCGCCGACACCATGGCGAAGGCGGGAGAGAACACCGAGTACAGCTCGCCGCCGCGCACCGACGAGAAGTGGAACGGCAGGGGGTTGTAGACGAACTCCGGGTCGATGCTCCTGCCCGGCCACGGAATGGCGAAGCTCGCGAAGCCGCTCTGCAGCAGGGCCCGCACCTGCAGGAACTTGGCGGCGTTGTCCGTGGTCCACATGCCGTCCCGCTCGAAGCAGAGCAGGGTCAGCAGGTACGCCAGGCCTACCGCGGCAATCGGCGCGGCGGTTCCCCTCCCGAGGCGTGTCAGGCGCTCCCGCATCGGCAGCTACATGTGGGTGATGTGGTTGCCGGTGCTGCCGGCGAGATAGTCGATGACCAGCCAGGTTCCGGCCGCCGTCGCCTCCCCGAGGATCAGCCCGATGAAGAAGGGGCGCGCCGCGAGAAACAGCTGCATGCCGCCGTTCCTGATGATGACGAGCTTCGCCAGCCAGCCGAGAAAGACCGCGAACCAGATCTGGCTGGTCAGCCAGCCGTTGGCGATCACGAAGCCCACAGGGTGCAGCGGCCACCAGAAGAACCGCTTCTGGGCGTAGATCAGGCCGGCCTCGATGGCGGCGCCGGCGCCGGTGAACCCCCAGCCGCGCAGGTCGGGGCCGACCGGGTGCTGGATGTGGCGCGCCATGTCGTTGAACAGGCGAACCGACTGACTCTGCATGAAGAAGGTGTGCAGGTTGATGCCCCCGTACGTGTAGCACAGGTGAAGGATGATCCAGGTCGCCGCCAGCAGGCTGACAACCAGGGCGATGCAGATCGCCCAGAACAGCCTCCCCTTGGGGCCGCGGACGGTCTCGGCGAGCTTGAGGTTCTGGGCGCACACGACCATCGGGAACAGGCGCATCTCCGAGTGCCAAAGGTAGGTGAATGTCAGCGCCACCAGCCCCTTGGTGCCGATGAAGGCGCTGCCGAGGCCGGAGATGACGACGAACGCCGAGATCATCGGCGAGCGCGCCGTGGCCACCCCGGCGGTCGCCACCACGCGCGTGACCAGGATGTAGAAGATCAGCGCCGAGACGAGGAACATCGGCAGCACCACCAGCGGGATCCCCGACTTCCACAGCCAGGCGCCGATGAACAGGAGGCTGGCGGCGAACCCGAGGACCGCGGCGCGGTAGGAGATCAGTTCTTCCGAGTCGTCGACCGCCTTGCGGCCGAAGGCGTTGGACAGCACCTGCCCCAGGTGGCGCCTGGCGACCCACAGGCCCCAGACCACGAAGACCCAGCAGGCGCCGGTCGCCTGGTGGGCGAGGTCGGCCGAGTGCAGGGAGTAGAAGCTCAGGGTCTCGGTCGGGGCGACCCCCAGTTTCCCGAACAGCGCCTTCTGGAACACCCCGAGAATCCAGAAGACCCAGATGCTCATGGTGACGTCGAGGTTGACGAGGTAGGAAATCCCGATCCAGGCGTAGTTGGTGTGGAACTTGAGGACGAAGGCCCCGTCCATCAGGGTCAGGGCGCCGAAGCTCGGACTGAAGACGGGAACCGCCGGGTAGTAGTGCTGCAGGCCGTGCAGGCCGAGCAGCAGGAACGGCACGAGGAAGCCGATCCAGGTCCAGTGGTTCCTGAAGAAGGGTCCCAGCGGCGCGAACGCCCCCTGCGAGCGCTCGATCATGTGCAGCGGCACCTGCACCATCGGGTACTCGAGCCGTTCGTGAACCGACCACTGGCGGTGGAGGATCACGTTCAGGCAGACCATCATCAGGCTCAGGGCGAGGAAGAAGAGGTACCACCAGGTCAGCGGCTCCGCCCAGCCCTGCCAGGGCACCGGCTCGCCCGGGGGAAGGCCCTCGTGCAGCAGCTCCGCGGCCCGGACCTCGGGGACCATCCACTTCGGGACGTCCGCGAGGTACATGTCCAGCCACTTGTTTTCCGGGGTTGCGTAGTAGAAGAACCCGGCGATGCAGGGGATGACGTAGCCGACGAAGGCCTGGTTGGGGACCGCAGCGGCCATGGTCAGCATGACGTAGATCAGGATCAGGTCCGCCTTGCGGAGCTCCCACCTCCTCGCGGCCAGGCCGAGGACGACGTTGGCGATGACGACGACGATGAAGAAGTAGAACAGGGCGATCGGCACCGTGCTGTTGATCGCCATCCACGACCCCTTGAGCATGAAGACGCAGTAGGGAGCCCCGACCCCGACCGCCATGGCGCCGGCGGTACCTATGCCTACGGCCCGCCACGAGAAGGGGGACGGGCGCTGCTCGCCGCCTCCCTCCCGCGGCCGTTCTCCCGGGGTTGAGCCCGGGAGCGACGGTTCCGCCGAGGCCGGATCCTCCGGCTTTGCGGCCGCGGCTCCCAGCAGCCGCTCCGCGGTGCTCCGGTGCCCGGAGCGGGTTTCGGCGGGCAGGGTGTTCCAGATCAGGAGCTGCCGCCGCAGCGTGTTGAAGAACGGGCCGTTGAGCCGCCGCCAGTTCAGCTGCTCGCCGCTGAGGCGCTCGATTTCGATGGCGATCGCGTACATCCCCGGGGCGTCGTCGACAGGGGCCAGCTCGATGCCCACCTCCTCGCTGACCCCGAGGTCGTACGGCGCCAGCCACATGCGGAAGCCGATGCGGTACGCCAGCCCGTCCGGGGTCTCATGCCGCCGCAGGACCACCTTCTCGGTGTACATCCTGCCGCCGACCGCGCCGCCGTGGGCGGTGAAGAAGGAGTGCAGGAAGCCGCAGGTCGCCGCGGCCTCGGACTCGCTGACGTTGAACGGAAACGCGAAGTCCCAGCGGTCCCCGTCCGGGTCCGGGGGGCGCCAGCGCCGGACCGCCTCGGGGACCGCCGCCCGGGCCGCGGCCCGCGCCGGGTGGAGCGTCGACAGCAGCACGATCGCCATCACCGAAAGGGCTGCGACCACCGCGGAGACCGAGGAGTAGTTGAGGGTGATCCCCGAGAGCATGTCGAGGGCGATCAGCAGCTTGCCGAGCCCCTGCCCCAGGAGGTACCCCATGGTCACCCCGAGGATGGCGTACACCGTCGCCTCGGCGAGGAAGAGCACGGAGATGTGGACGGGCGCCAGGCCGACCGAGGAGTAGATGCCGATCTCGCGGAAGCGCTCGTACACCGCCCCGAGCATGGCGTTGAGGACGATCATCGCCGCGATCACCGCCGGTATCGCCAGCGCTCCCAGCCCCTGGACCGAGGTCAACCCGACCGAGCTGTAGCGGTACACGGAGATGCCGCCGGCGTCGTCGTCGATGCCGGCGTACATGAAGGCGGCGACGCGCAGCAGGTACTTCTCGATGAGCTCGACCGGCCGTGCGTCTTCGCGGAAGCGCCCGCCCACGGAGAAAAGCGCACCCCCGAAGTCCTGCTGCGTCCGGTGCGGAGTGATGAGGACGTTGGCCCCCGGCAGGCGCAGGGCCGCGGTCATCTCCAGCACCGCGGCTTCCTCCTCACCCTCTCTCCCTTGCTCCAGCAGCTGGTCGAGCGGGTCGAAGGCGGCGACCCGGGTGTCGATCGGGGTCAGGCTGCCGCCGTCGAGGTCGCGCAGGCCGTCGAGTGCCTCGGCCGAGAAGATCCCGCGCACCAGGAGGTCGCGGCCGAACACGCGGACGCGGGCCGAGCCGGCGTCCGCCGCGGAGATGCCGAGCGCCTCCGCCATTTCGTCGGGAAGCAGGCAGCTCGCCTCGTCCCCCGCCTCGAAGAAGCTGCCGGCGACGAGGCAGCGGTCGACGCCGGTAACCAGGCGCTCCCCCGGGGCGAGCCCGATCATCCCGAGGGCCCGGGCGACCCTCTCCCCGCGGCGCACCTCGACGTAGCTGGCCCCTCCCTCGAGGCCGGAGTGCCAGTAGCGCGGGGCCAGGACCGCAGCCGCGCCGAAGTGGGACCGGGCGTAGTCCAGGGCGGGGTAGCCGAGCTTCCCCCAGTTGCGGTCGCGAATCAGCAGACCCTCCCGGTCCCCTTCGAAAGGGGCCGGCATCGCCACAAAGCGGATGCGGTCCTCGAAAGAGGTGAACGACAGCACCGAGAAGGTCAGAAGGGTGAGAGTGGTCAGCGTCATCGCCGTGCGCAGCTTGCGGCGCCGCATATTCGAGATGCCGAGCATGAAAGCGACGTACGCCGCCCCGAGCCGCGATATATCCGCCCGGTGCACCTGGGAAACCCGGGAGCGGTACTCGGCCGCGGTCCTGTTGAAGCGGGCGCTGACCATCCACATGACCAGGGCCGCCATGGTCATGATCAGAAACGCCAGCACGATCACCAGCGGATGGGCGATGTCGAAGGCGGGGTGCACCTGCGAGATGATCATCCAGATCAGCAGCACCAGCAGCGCCAGCCCGAGGAGCTGCCGGCGGATGTCGGCGGCGGCGAAGAACAGGCGCTCGCCGAAGAAGGCGGCGGGAACCAGCAGGGCCAGGAAGAAGACCATCCCCTTGATCACGTCGTTGAGGGTCGCGAGGATCTCGGGATAGACGCGCGCCTCGAGACCGAGGGCCTCCCGCGCCATGGCGACGTAGCGGTCCCAGCGCAGCTCCTCAGCCGCGGCGGCGGCCTCCTCCAGCCGGTCACCGGCGCCCTTGTGCAGAAGCTCGAGACCCCGGCTGCTGATCGAGTGCTCGCGGAGCTTGACCAGCCTCTGCTCGTCGAGCCGCCACATGTCGCGGGCCGCTTTCTCCGTCAGCCGGGTCAGGGTTTCCTCCCCCATGGAGTAGCCGATGCCGCGCGCCTCCTCCTCGCTGCCGTGCCCCTGGCTGTTGAGCAGCAGCAGGCGCTGTTCCAGCAGTCCCCCGAACAGGAACCGCAGGCGGTTCTCCTCGCCTCTCAGGGCCGGACCGAACAGGACACCGGCCGGTTCTTCCGGGTACTTGCTGAGCAGGAACCCGAACTGCCGCGGCTCCGCGCCTCCCTGGTCCATGACGGTCGGCCCGCCGTAGCCCAGGAGCGATCGCGGACGGATGAGGGAGTAGATCTCCCGGCCTCGAGTCCTGAACAGCACGACCGTCTTGATGTTGACGGACCGGGCCGCCGCGGCCGGGAGCCAACCGTCCGGCAGCGGTTTTCCGTGGTGCTTGATGGCGCGCTTGGCCAGGTCGGGGGCTGCGAGGATCGCCCCGGATGCAGGGTCGAGCTCGAAGGCGGCCAGCTTCTCCACGGTGGAGGGAATCCCCCTGAAGACGGCGTTGCCGTCTCCGTCGGCGATTGCCACCCGCTGCCCGTGCACGCCGGTCACCTGCTTGTCATAGGTATTGAGCACCACGAGGGCGCCGGGGAGCGGACGGTCGGGTACCTGGCTGCGCCGGGGATACTGGCGCGCCTGAACGATGAGATCCCGCATGCGGTCCCTGGCCACCCCTGCAAGGCCGGCGCGCCCGGACGACAGCCCGGGATCGTCCAGCACTCCGGCGAGCGCCCTCTTCAGCAGCTCCACCTGGCGGTCGAGTTTGGGGATGTCGACGCCGCGGTCGAGGGGGGTGGACTCCAGCGGCCTGCCGTCGTTGACCGTGGCCAGGGTGAGGGCAGGCACCCCGGCGGCGTGAGCCCATCCGGCGTCCGGGTTGATTCCCCCCGGCGCGAGGGACTCCCAGCTCCTGCCGCGGACCGGACTGACGCCGTTGAGGAAGGCGCGCTCCGCATTCCGGCCCTGCTCCCCTGCGGCCGCTTCCCCGTGGGCCATGAAGACGCGGGAGTAGGGAAGGAAGAAGCGGCGCAGCTCATCGCCGCGCAGGTTGTTCCAGATACCGAGCTGATCGCTGCCGCCGGAGAGGTCGAGGCCGACGAAAAGGGCGATGTCGAGGGGCTCCCCGAAGCGGGCTGAGTACTCGTCGTGAGTGCGGGCGCGCCGGTTGATGAAGTCGACGATCCCCTGCTGCGCCTGGTAGTGGGCGGAGGTGGCGAGAAAGAGGACGCTGCGGGCAGGACGCTGCGCGGCGAGATGGCGCGCCGTTTCGAGCAGGGCGGCGGTCCCGCAGGCCGCGGTCGCTCCCGGGGCCAGGGCCGGAACCACCGAGCCGGCGTCGTAGTAGGCCTGCAGCACCACCGTCTCCCCGGAGAGCTCCGGGTCGGAGCCCGGCAGGAGCGCCGACAGGTTCCAGGCCGGGCGCATCTCCCAATCCATGCGCCCCCGCAGGGTGACGGCAAGCTCCCCTCCTTCCTGGAGGCGCCGGCGCAGCCGCTTCCCCGAGCCTGCGTCGATCCAGAAGCGGGGAACATCGAGGGGGGCGACTGCGTACTTGCGCTGGGCCTCGCGGGCGGTCGTCTCCTCCGGCTCGATGAAGATCACAGCCACCGCCCCGAGAGAGGCCGGCCGCAGCCAGTTGAGGCCGCTGTTGAAATCCATGAGCACGGCGCGGCCTTCGAGCTCGCTCCCGTTGAGCTCAGCCCACTCCCCGCTGCCGGCGTGCACCAGCGGCAGGCTCAGTCCTTCCGGCGGAAGGGTGGAGGTGCGCACCAGGTTGGGCCACATGCACAGCAGCGGCGCCGACAGGCCGCTCTCCGCCACCGTGAGGGAGGCGCCGCGGTCCATCGGCATACCCACCGGGTACTCCCGGCGGCGCACGTCGCTCAGACCCAGGTCGCCGAAACGGTTCTCGATCAGGCGGGCGGCCGCGGCGGCGCCCGGGTAACCGACGGCGCGCGAGCCGTGCGAGATCAGGAATTCCATGTCGGCGGCGAGCCGAGCCGCCTGGCCGGCGGCGGAGACTTCAGGGAGCGGGAGGCAGAGGACGGCGGCGAACAGGAGGCTGGCTGCCCCCCTGCCGCGGCATGGGACGCCGCTCCCGGGCCCGGGGCCGCGGGACGGCTCGGTTACTTCGGGGCGGCGGGCAGGCGCTCGAGCAGCTCCTCCATCCACTCGTCTGCTCCCGCGTGGCCGGCGAACCCCGCTGCGATGTCCGCCTCGGTGTGGGAATCGGAGCCGCCGGTCGACACCAGCCCGTGCTCGACGCAGTAAGCCCGGTAGAACGGGGTGAACTCCGGCGGGACCATCGGGTGGGCGCACTCGATGCCGTCGAAACCGATCTCCTCCCGCAGGGCATCCATGCGGCCGCGGTCCCCCTGGCCGAAGTTGTCGTGGGGTGGGCGATCGACACCACGGCTCCCAGTCTTCTGACCGCGGGTACCACCTCTGCCGCGGTGGGATACGGGGGAGCGGCTCCCAGTTCCTTTGCCCTGGCCCGGAACCCCGCGAACTCCGCTTCGCCCGCAATCCTGCCGGTTTCGAGGAGGTAGCGGCGCAGGGCGTCCCCCTTTACCTGGGTGAGCCCGTGCCGGTCGACGACATCCGCAGGACGGTAGGTCCTGGCCAGGTCCATGAAGCCGTTCTCGTCGATGTCGCAACCCAGCTCGCGCAGGCCCCTGACGACGGCCCTGCCCGTTTCGACCCGCCATTCCCTGTAGGTGTCGAGCAGCTCCCGCAGCTCCGGGGATTGCGAAAGCGGGAAGCCGTGGCAGAGGAGGTCGACCTCGCCGATAGAGGTGTCGACGGTCAGCTCGGTCGAGGGGATCGGAGTCACCTCCGGATAGCCTGCCGCGGCCTCGAGAAGCTCCGGAAGCGAATCGAGGTGGTAGTGCTCGGTGAGAGCGATCCAGCGAACCCCGAGCTCGCGCGCCCGGCGCAGGTGGCTCTCCGGAGCCGCGGAGGCGTCGTGGCTCCAGTAGCTGTGGAGGTGCAGATCGAAGGTCGCTGGCGTGCTCATTTTCCTGCGCCCGGGGGCTGAATGGCCTGCCCTGGAACGGCTGCTGTTTCCCCGCCTTTGCGGAGAGGCGGCAGGCAGGCTCCGGTTGTCACCGGTTCGGGGGTATCCGTTGATTTACGCTGCGCGGCACCAACATAACCCTGTGTCCCGCGGGCGATCAACCGGTTTGAACCCTTCTTCGCATCCCCCCGCTTCCCCTGCCGTCGACATCTTCCGGCACCTGCTTCCCGTCCTGGCGATGCTGCTCTGGGCAACAGATCCGGCGCCTGGCAGGCCCCTGCCGGCATCCAACCTGGAGATGGCGGCCCTGCTCGAAAATCTCGCCTCCACCGCCGACCCGGCCGGGAACGAGTACCTGAACGCCGAGCGGGCCCGCGGGCTGCGGCAACAGCTGGCCGGCTCGCTTGCCGGGGGCGCGGGGCCCGAGGCGGAAATCGCCGCCGGCCTCGCTCTGAGCGCGGAGCTGCTTCGCGCCGGCCTCACCGAAGAAGCGATCGCCGAGCTCGAACGCCTGCGGGGACGCGCCGGGGAAGTGTCCGAGCCCAGGTCGCGAAAGCTGTCTCGCCGGCTCCTCCTCGACATGCTGGGAATTTCGTACCTGAGACTCGGCGAGCAGCAGAACTGCCTCGTTGCGCACACCTCCGCCTCCTGCATTCTTCCGATAGCGGCGGCCGGAGTGCACGCGAGACCCCTTGGTTCGCGCACCGCGATCTCCCATTTCGGCAGTCTCCTCTCCGACCACCCGGACGATCTCGGCTCCCTCTGGCTCGCCAACCTGGCCTACATGACCCTCGGGGAGCACCCGCACGGGGTGCCTGATACCTGGCTGATTCCTCCGGAGACCTTCGCCTCCGACGGCGACGCCGGCAGGTTCCGCGACGTCGCCCCGCACAGCGGCCTGGCCGCCGCCGGACTCTCCGGGGGCAGCGTCATGGAGGACTTCGACGGCGACGGCTTTCTCGACGTCATGGCGTCATCCTGGGGGCTCCGCGACCCGTTGCGCCTGTTCCGCAGCAATGGAGACGGCACCTTCGACGAGCACACCGGGCGGGCCGGGCTGGCCGGACAGGTCGGAGGCCTCAACCTCACCCACGCCGACTTCGACAACGACGGGGACCGCGACGTCCTCGTGCTGCGCGGGGCATGGCTGGACGAACACGGCCTCCACCCCAACAGCCTCCTTGAGAACGACTCCCGCGGTTTCTTCACCGACGCGACCCGGTCTTCCGGCCTGCTCTCCTTCCACCCCACCCACTCGGCCTCCTGGGGAGACTACGACAACGACGGCTGGCTCGATCTCTACGTCGGCAACGAGTCGCGCCTGTACGCCTTCGGCACGGCGCCTTCCAGCCTGCATCCGAATCAGCTGTTCCACAGCAACGGGGACGGCACCTTCACCGACCGCGCCGAGATTGCCGGGGTCGATCTCGCGGGGTACGTCAAGGGGGTGGCCTGGGGGGACTACGACAACGACGGGCTGCTCGATCTCTACGTCTCGATACTGCACTCGGACAACGTCCTTTTTCGGAACAACCTTGGGGAATGGACGGATGGCGGCACAACGGCCGGACCCGAGTTCGTCGACGTCACCGCCGCGGCGGGAGTCGCCGGCCCGCAGGCCAGCTTTCCCACCTGGTTCTGGGACTACGACAACGACGGATGGCTCGATCTCTTCGCCGCAGCCTTCGAGTTCGAGAGCGCCGCGGACATCGTCGACCTCTACTTCGACAATCCGAGCGTCATCGACCGCCCGCGGCTCTATCGCAACGAGGGGAACGGAACCTTCACCGACGCGACGCGGGCAGCCGGCATGCACCGCGCCATCGCCGCGATGGGAGCCAACTTCGGCGACCTCGACAACGATGGATTCCTCGACTGCTACATCGGCACCGGCCACCCGCAGATGCGGGCGCTGCTGCCCAACCGCATGTTCCGCAACGCCGGTGGCGCCTTCTTCGAGGACGTAACCACGTCGGGGGGCTTCGGCCACCTGCAAAAGGGCCACGCCGTTTCCTTCGGCGACATCGACAACGACGGCGACCAGGACATCTACCAGGTGATCGGGGGCGCCTTCTCCGGGGACGTGTACCAGGACGTCCTGTTCGAGAACCCGGGACACGGCAACAGCTGGCTCACCCTGCAGCTCGAAGGAGTGCGCTCGAACCGGGACGGCATCGGCGCCGTCATCACCGCGCACGTCCGCGAGCACGGCCGGCCGCGGCGCATCTGCCTCACCGCGGGGACGGGAGGAAGCTTCGGCTCTTCCAGCCTGCAACAGGAGATCGGGCTGGGATCGGCGGAGGTGGTCGAGCGCCTGGAGATCGCCTGGCCTTCGGGCACCCGGCAGAGCTTCTCGCAAATTGAAGTCAACCGCTTCCTGAAGATCGTGGAGGATGCGGCCGAGCCTGTCCTTCTCGAAAAAAGGAGATTCGCCTTCCGATGAGATTGAACGAAGACCAGCTGCGCCAGTTCGACACGGAAGGCTGGCTGTTCCTTCCCGATCTCTTCACCTCCGAGGAGGTCGGCGTCCTGAAAGCCGAGCTGCCGGTGATTTTCGCCATGCAACGGGAGGAAGTCTGGCGCGAGAAGGACGGCGAGGCGGTGCGCACGGCGTTCGCCGCCCATACCTACAACGATGCCTTCGCCCGACTCGGGCGCCATCCGCGCCTGATCGGCCCGGTTATGCAGCTCCTCGACGGGCCGGTATACATGCACCAGTACAAGATCAACGGCAAGGCCGCCTTCAGCGGCGATGTCTGGCAGTGGCACCAGGACTACGGAACCTGGGCGCGTGACGACGGGATGCCGGAAGCCAGGGCGATGAACACAGCCCTCTTCCTCGACGAGGTGAGCGAGTTCAACGGGCCTCTGTACATCATCCCGCGCAGCCACAGGCAGGGGGTAATCGAGGCGGGCCACGATACCCTGACGACCTCGTACCCGTTGTGGACCCTCGACGGGGATACGGTTGCCCGCCTGGCGGACGAAGGGGGGATCGCCGCGCCCAAGGGGAAGCCGGGGGCGGTCCTGATGTTCCACTCGAACATCGTGCACGCCTCGCCTCCGAACATCAGCCCCTGGGGCCGGGTTATCGTCTATCTCAGCCTGTGCCGCGTCGACAACCACATCCGCCGGTTCAAGCGCCCGGAGTGGATCGCCCACCGCGACTTCCGGCCGATCGAGCCCCTGAGCGACGACTGCCTGCTGCGAGCCCGGAAGGTTGGGACCGAGCGATAGATTTGAAACCGGACTACGCTGATGCCCTTCCGAGCACATTTTCCGGCGTGCTTGCGATTGCCGCCCAGCCCGGGATATCCCATTCCCAGTCGCCGCCGCCTCAGAAAACCAGCCGGGTAAAATCCTCCCACTGGTGGAAGCTCGGCCTGCCGAGGTGGGCAATGGATGAGAGCTCGGGGTCTTCCAGGCCGCCGTTGTAGTTGTAGCGGCAGACCGCGAAGGACCACTCCGTCCCCGGGCCCGGGGCTGAATCGAGGCCGAACGCCTTCCAGGGGATGCGGACCTCCACCGCCCACCTGTCCTCGAGCCGCCAGACCCGGCGCAGCGTCCCGCTGTCCGGTGCGATCACCTCATCCCAGCTGACCTCGCCTGCGGAAAACCGCTCCCGGTCGGGGATGTGGAGGTCCATCAGGTAGCCGTTGGGAGTGACGTGGATCTCCCAGTAGTCGCTGCGCTCGGCCCCCGGCTTCACGAAGAACTCGGCGACGTCTCCGAGGGTCCACATGCGCTGGTTGTCGGCGGTCGCGGTCGAGAAGATGTCGCTGTCGGTGAAGCAGGTGTAGAAGCTGATGCCCTCCTCTGACGCCCCGACCAGGGCGCTCCCCTTCTCCGCGGGAAAGTCGTCAGGCCCCTCCCAGTACTGGCGCAGCGGCAGGAGTGCGGATTCCCGGTATTTCTCCGGATGCTCGGCGCCGAAGTCTTCGACGTCTCCGGAAACCCGGGGACAGCGGATCGAGGGGGTTGTCATTTTCGGGGCTCCTTTGGTGGAAGGCAGGGGGAGATCCTGCTCGCCTTCGGCGACGCGGAACTCCTCCTGAAAAGTTGGCGATACGGCTTGGTTCGAGAAACGGTAGCTGCCGGGGGGGCTTTGTTGAGACTCCCTGATCTGGAAGTTCTCGACGGCTCCTGGACCGTGCGCCCCGAACAGGTGCAACCACATTCCGGCAATCAGCATGGTCTTCATCTGCTTCCCTCGCCTTGACGGCCGCCTTTCCCGGACGGCAGTTTGGTTTCCGGTCCTGCAACCCGGTCTTTTCTGCTCACAAATTTAGCGATGAAAACGGAAGAAACCCCACCGATCTTCTACGCGACAGGGTAACCCGGCTTGCATCCGGAGCATGGACAACGCATGTCGTTCCAACGAACCTGTGGTGCCCTGCTAGGAAGTTGGTAAAGGAGGCCGCGGACCGACCTCCGGCCGCCAGCAGACAATCCGGAACCAGGTGACGACATGAAGATCAGGAGCATCCGCGCCGTGCAGGCCAGTTTCCCCGAACCTTCCGCCTCCGGCACCGAAAAGAAGGAATACAGGACGGCGCCCCGTCCCTCCTGGATGGAGAGCGGCCCGGTGGCCAACCCGATGACCCGGTACCCGCGCTACGCCGCTTACCGCCCTTCCTGGACCCCGACCTGGAGCGGCTTGGGCTGCCTGGTCGAGGCCGAGGACGGCAGCTGGGGGTTCGCGACCGCCAGTCACGGGCGCCCGGTGGCTGCGGTCATCGACGACTACCTCGGCCCGCGGCTGCTCGGGGAATCCTGCCTGGCCACGGAGAAGTGCTACGACATGATGGTGCGCATGGGAGCGCCCTACGGCGCCGCCGGCCTGCACTCCTACGCTGTCAGCGCCATCGACCTCGCCCTGTGGGACCTCAAGGGAAAGCTGCTGCAGCGCCCGGTGTACGAGCTGCTCGGCGGTCCGGCCCGCGACGAGCTGTTCTGCTACTCGACCGGCGGCGACACCGACTGGTACATGGAGCTCGGCTTCCGGGCGACCAAGCTGCCCTGCCCGTACGGACCGGCCGACGGCCTCGAGGGGCTGAGGAAGAACGTCGAGCTGGTCGCCGGCACCCGCGAGCTGGTCGGGGACGAGGTCGAGCTGATGCTCGACTGCTGGATGGCGTTCGACCTCGAGTACGCGGTCCGCCTCGGGGAGGAGATGCGGCCCTGCAAGCTCAAGTGGATGGAGGAGGTGCTGCGCTCCGAGGAGCTCGACGCCCACGCCGAGCTGCGCCGGCGCCTGCCCTGGCAGACCCTGGCGACGGGAGAGCACTGGTACACGACGGCGCCGTTCCAGCAGGCGGCGAGCCGCTTCCTCGTCGACATCCTGCAGCCGGACATCAACTGGGTGGGCGGCCTGACCGCGCTCGTAAAGATCTGCGCCATCGCCGAGGCGGCCGGCATCTCCGTCATTCCGCACGGAGGGGGCAACACCCCCTACGGCCAGCACGCCTGCTACGCCATGCCGGCCATCCCCTGGACCGAGTGCTTCGTCGGCTCGGCACCCGGGGTGCCGCCCGAGCAGGCGGCCCGGATGCCGGGAGCGGCCATTCCGAAGGAGGGGCGGATGAAACCGTCCGACGCCCCCGGCTTCGGGGTCGAGATCACTCTCGACCAGCTGTCTCCGTTCGACTACGGTTCTTCAGGGGGATAGCCGCCCTCACCCGATCTCCTCGGCTACCATCAGGATCATCTGCCCCTGCTCGACCCGGGCCCCCCAGGCCTGGGTCACGACGATGCCGCCGGTCCCCGCCCTGACCTCGAACGGCTCCTCGTCGAGGCGCTGGAAATCGTGCAGCAGCCCGACGGTCTGCCCCTCGCTCACGCGCTCCCCGCATTCGAGCAGGGGCTCGTAATGGCCGGGGTACGGGGCCAGCTCGGATGCGCCTCCCCGCACCAGGCGCTGGGTGCCGTCGGCATGGTGTCCGATAGGCTCGATCTGCCCCTGGAGCTGGCCGTGGTGAATGGCCGCGGCCAGCACCCCCTGGCGGGCGTAGCGGACGCCGGCGACGTCGACCGACGACCCGTACCCGAGCTCGGTGCCGATGGAGTACTTCCCGAGGTCGTCCGCATCCTGGAATAGTCCCCGCGAGATCCCGTCCGGCGGCGAGTTGGACGACGCCATGACCACGGGCACCCCGAACCAGCGCGCCATCTGCTCCCGGCGCTCGTTCAGGTCTGGATCGCCGCAGGTGAAGAAGCCGGCCCAGTGGGCGAAGCGGGCCACCTCGCCCCCGGAGTGCAGGTCGATGCAGATGTGGACGTGCGGCCAGATGTGCTCGCGCACGAAGCGGGCGATGCGGTGGGTGATTCCCGCCATGGCAGGGGTGGTGCCCGCCCCCTCGACGAAGACCCGGTTGAGGTTGAAGCCGTCGTCCCCCGCGCTCTCGCGGGCCCCGACCCGGAAGGCGGCGGCGTTGAGGACCGGCACCAGCACCATGCGGCCGAGCACGTCCCCGGTGCGGATCTCCCTGAGCAGGTGCTTGATCGCCACCGGCCCCTCGTACTCGTTGCCGTGGCAGGAGCCGAACGCGACCAGGCCCTCCCCCGGCCTCGCCTGCGGGCCGACGATGACGGTCAGGGGGATCAGGTGGCTTCCCCAGACGCTGGTGTGGGGCAGACCGACCCGGTAGTCGCGCCGCCCCGGGCTCTCGAGATCGAGCTCACCGGCCGTGACGATTCTCCGTTCCATGTCAATGTCTCCCATTGTCGAGGCTTCCCCCCGAAAGATGCTTCGCCGAACCGGATCCCGAAATCAGGGGATCGAGGTCGCCGAGAGAATGCGCTTGCCCCTGCCGTCGCTCGCCTCGTAGAAGAGGCGGAAGCGGCCGTCGGGCAGCTCGGTGACGCAGGGCTCGGAAACCATGTTGCCGTCCAGCGGCCCCCCGAGGTCGAGGCAGGGCTCCGGTTCCTTGCGCCATGCCAGGCCGTCCGTCGAAGTGGCGGTGAAGACGCCGCCGTTCATCCCCTCGCTCCAGGCGGCGTAGTACATCCGGTAACTGCCGTCGCCGAGGCGGACGACCTCGGGCGAGTAGACCGCGAAGGTCTCGCGCGCCGTCTCCTGGGCGATGCGCACGCCCGGCTCGAGCTCCCACTCCAGCCCGTCGCTCGACAGGGCGCTGAGGATCTGCCTGCCTCCGTTCGGGTCGGGGCTGCGGGGATGGACGTAACGGTGAAAGTAGAGACGGCGCCGGCCGTCTTCGAGATAGAGGCAGCGGGGGGTGCCGTAGGACCATTCCCCGTCGCCGACGCGCACCCCCTCCTCCAGCTCCCAGAACAGGCCGTCCGCCGACACGGCGCTGAGGATGACCGTGGGCTCGTCGCCGCTGCGGGCCTCGTAGTACATCCGCCAGCCGCCGCCGGGCAGCGGTATGACGTCCGGGCAGAGGGTGCGCGTGGCGGCGTGGGGGCCGTGGAGGTCGACGCGAATCCCCTCCTCCTTCGTCCAGCGCCCGGCGTCGTCGGAGCGGGCGCTGAGGATGTAGCCGACCGCATCCGGATCGGGATGGGCGGGCCCGAGGCCGGTGTAGTAGATGCGGTAGCCCCCCGCCGGCAGCCGGACGACGTTGGGGGTCAGGATGCTGACCGAATCGAGGGGGCTGTCGAGATCGAGGGCGATCCAGGGGTCCCTGGTCCAGCCGGTTCCGGGGTCGCGCTCGTGGAAGTGGACGGCGGTCAGGGGATCGAAGGGGCGGTTCATGGCAAGTCACCTCCGGAGGATCCGTTGCAGCCGCAGGGCCATGGCCTCCCCCGGGTCGATGGCCGTGGCGGCTTCGAACAGCTCGCCCGCCTCCGCGTTCTCACCCCTCATCATGCGGACCAGCCCCGCCAGGCTGCGCTCCCGGGCCCGCAGCCTCCTCTCGACATCCAGCAGGTCCCCGGGACCTGCCTTCAGCCAGCCCCCCGCCTCGCCGACGAGCCAGGGCCTCAGACTTTCGAGCACCCCGGAGCCGTCGAGCCGCTCCCCCTGCTGACGGTACCCCGCCCGGGTCCTCCGGTCGGTGTTCACGTTGCCCTCGCCGGCGTAGCCGGCAACCCCCCGTTCATCCAGCCCGATGGTGCCGAGGAAGGCGACCGGATCGGCGAGCTCGACCTTGCCGAGGTTGGCGGCGATGGCGGGCCGCGTCAGCTTCCCGGCAAGATCCTTCATGTCGACGGCGAGCGGCCCCGGGGTCGCCAGCAGGATGGTGTAGACCTGGTTGATCCAGAGGGATGTGTGCGGGAAGACCTGCGAGAAGGTGCGGACGATGGTCCGGTACTCCTCGACCGACAGCCCGTGGGACGGCACCCACTGGGCCACCATGCCCCCCGGCTCGAGGCGCTGCCGGCAGAGTCGGTAGAACTCGCGCGTGTACAGAAGCCAGCTGTCGGCGGTGGTCGGATGGGTCGAGTCGCAGATGATGACGTCGTAGCGGTTCCCGGTGCGCAGCAGGTGGTTCCTGCCGTCCTCGGCTATCAGCCGCAGGTGACCGGCGCCGAAGCGGTCGGCGATGCGGTTGTTGTACTCGGCGAAGAGCGGGGCGGCGCCGAAGACCCCGGGGACGACCTCGGCGCAGGCCAGGTGCGTGGGGCGGTGGAGCTCGACCGAGGACAGGGTGACGCCGCCGCCGAAGGCGACGACCGCTACCTGCCGCGGGTCGGGATGGAGCAGGGGGGCGAGGTTGCCGAGCATGCGGAAGGTCTGGATCGAGGCGAAGTCGCTGCGCACCTCGCCGGTCCCGTTGACCCTCAGGGAGCGCTGGCCCTCCCTGGTTTCGTGAACGGTCACGGTGCCGGCGGTGCTCTCGCTGTAGTAGAGGAGCCTCCCTTTCGCCTCCAGTCCGGAGAGAAGGCGGACGAACAGGTCTCCGGGAATGGCCACGTGGAGAGCCGCCGCGGCCGCCCCGGCGAGGACGAGCGCCCTGAGCCTCCCGGCCGGGCGCGACTGCGGGGACAGTGCGGCCAGGGCGGTCCCCGCCGCGATGTTGCACCAGGCCAGGGCCTCCACCGAGCCCTGGGTGCCGAGCCAGGGGACGAGGAGGAAGCCGGCGGCGAGGGCGCCGGCGATCGCCCCGGCGGTATTGGCCGCGTACAGGTCGCCGACGGAGCGGCCGACGCGGTCGAGACGGCGGACGTTGAGGCGGCCGGCGATCGGAAAGGCGGCCCCCATCAGGCAGGTCGGGACGATGGTGACCACGAGGGCGGCGAGAAACAGCTGGGCGAGCGGCGGGATGCCGAAGAGGTTTCCGAGGATTTTGAAGTACGCCGGAACCCCGCCCAGCAGCGCCGTCGACAGCAGTCCGAAGAGGCCGATCAGCAGTTGGGCCGTTCCCAGGGCGAGGACGGCGTCCCGGAGGCGGACCGACAGCCGCGCCCCCGCTGCTCCCCCGGCGGCGATGCCGAGCAGGAAGGCGATCAGGATGACCGAGAGGCTCTGCGCCGTCGTGGTCCGGTTGAGGATGCTGAGGAGCCGGGTCCAGACCACCTCGTACCCGAGGGCGGCGAACCCGGACACCGCCATTGCGGCGAGGACCGCGGGGCCGACCCAGCCCGGGAGCGGCTCTTGTCCGGGGCTGTCCTGGCTGCCGGCCCCGGGGGGGATACCGGAGGTGTCGCCCGTGTCCGGAGGGATGCCGGAACTACCGGCTGCGGTGGCCCCGCCCATTCCTTTAGCGGCGTCGGTGGGTTTTCCGGTAACCACGGCCCCTGGCCGCCCCTGGCATGCCCTGTTCAGAAGAATGGCGGCGATGCCGGCGAGGGCGTTCCCGGCCGCCGCCGCCGCGGTCGCCCCCCAGGTTCCGGTGTGGGGCAGCAGCGCGAAGGCGGTCAGCAGACAGCCGGCCGCGGCGCCGAAGGTGTTTGCCGCGTAGAGCCTGCCGACCCCCTGCCCGGCCTCGCTCGCCCTGACGACGGCGAAGCGGCTGAGCACCGGCAGGGTCGCCCCCATCAGGGTCGTCGGCACCAGCAGCAGGGCGAAGGTCAGGGCGAACCGCGCCGCGGCGAACCCCGCGTCCCCGGTAACCCGGGACAGGGCGGCGCAGACCCCCTCCAGCCCGGCGATGCCGGCCGGAATCAGCAGGGCCGCGGCGGCTATCCCTATCTCGAGCAGGCCGTAAATCCGCAGCGGATCCCCGCGCCTGTCGGCGAGGCGTCCGAAACCGAAGCTGCCGAGGGCGAGGCCGGCCATGAAGGCCGCCAGCACCGTGCTCACCGCCCAGGTGCCGACCCCGAACACCACGACCAGCATGCGCGCCCAGATCAGCTGGTACACGAGGGAGCAGGCCCCGGAGACGAAGAACAGTACGAGGAGGGCTGCGAGGGTTCCGCCGGGCTTTCCCGGGCCCGGGGAGCGGATTTCCGCTTCGGGTGCCAAGGGGGTGCTAGCGCTGCCGCGAGCCGTCGGGGGCTTCTCCGGGAACCGCTTCGCCGCTACGCCCGGATCCTCGCAGGCCCTTCAGCCCCCTGATCTCCGCCTCCGCCCCCTGACGGACGAACAGCAGCCTGTTGGCGGGGACCGCCCCGACAATCTGCTCGCTGCCGTCCGGCCACCTGACGGCGACCGATTCGACCGCCTCCAGGGCGCCGAGTCCGAAATGGGCGCGGATGTCGCTGGCCGACAGGTAGCTGCCGGAGCTGTCGACGACCCGCACCCGGGTCCGGTCTCCGGCCCGCACCCGGATCTCCGCGCCGGCCCCGTCGCGGTTGGACCCCGTCCCCTCGACCTCCACCACGAGGCAGTTCCCCTCCTCCCGGTCGTTGCGCAGCAGGGTCGGGGTGTCGTTGAGGTTGACCACCAGGATGTCGACGTCGCCGTCCTCGTCGTAGTCGCCGAAACCGGCGCCGCGGCTGACCTTGTCGACCTTCAGCCCGGGTCCGGCGGCGGCGCTGACGTCGGCGAACCCGCTCCCGTCGTTGCGGAAGACCTGGTTCTTCTGGCGGTAGCTGGTGCCGGTCGGGGCGTCGTCCACCTCGGGGAAGACGTGGCCGTTGGCGACGAACAGGTCGAGGTCGCCGTCGTTGTCGAGATCGGAGAACGCCGCGCCCCAGCCGAGCATGGTGAGGGTCGCCGCCTCGAGGTCGGCCTGCACCGTGAAGTCGGAGAAACGGCCGTTCCCCTCGTTCCGGTAGAGGGTGTTGCTCTCGCGGAAGAAGTTGGTGACGTAGAGGTCGGGATCGCCGTCGCCGTCGAAATCGCCGCTGTCGACCCCCATGCCGGCCTCTTCGTCCCCGTCGCCGCTGTAGGCCACCCCGGAAACCAGGCCGGTTTCGCCGAAGGTGCCGTCGCCGCGGTTGCGGAAAAGCAGGTTCGGCGTCTGGTCGTTGGCCACGTAGAGGTCGACGAGGCCGTCGCCGTCGAAATCCCCCGGGAGCACGCCGAGCCCGAAATGGATCGCCGAGGCCCCGACCCCGGAGCTTGCGGTGACGTCGGCGAAACGGCCGCCGCCGTCGTTGCGGTAGAGGACGTCGGCGGCCCCCTCCATGCCGAGGGGCCCGCAGTAGGTCTTGATGCCGCCGACGTAGTCGCAGTCGACCCGGGGATTGTCGCGCAGGTCGAAGCGGAGGTAGTTGGCGACGTAGAGATCGAGATCGCCGTCGTTGTCGTAGTCGAAGAAGGCGGCCCCGGCGCTGTAATCGTCGCCGGCCACCCCGGCGTCCGCGGTGAGGTCGGCGAAAGCGCCGTCGCCGCGGTTCCCGTACAGGAGGTTGGCGCGGTAGTTGGTCACGTAGAGGTCGCGGTTGCCGTCGTTGTCGATATCCCCGACCGCGCACCCGGCCCCCCACCCGGCGTCGTCGACCCCGGCGGCCGCGGCCACGTCCGAGAAGGTGCCGTCGCCGTTGTTGCGGTAGAGGGAGTTCCCCGGCCCGGAGCGCTCCTCCCAGGTCTCGAAGGTGGCTCCGTTGACGAGGTAGAGGTCGAGGTCGCCGTCGTTGTCGCTGTCGAAGAAACCGGCGCCGCTGCCGTGCGCCTCCAGGATGTAGCGCTTCTCCATGCCTCCGAAGACGTTGAGGGCGGTGACGCCGGCGGCTTCCGCCTGGTCGCTGAATCGGATCTGCGCCGCGGCCGCCGAGGGGAAGGCCAGGAAAGCCAGCAGGTGCGCCCCCACAAGGACGAGGCGCGCCGGAGCCCTTCGATTCGAAGGCCGCGCGCGGAAGGTCCGGGCATCGCCCAGGGAGCCTCTGGACACCCCGGGGTCTGACCCGGGATTCAGCAAGGTGGAGCGGTCCGCTCCTGGTTTTTCATCCGGTCCCATTAGTACCGTAATTCTAAGTGATCGAGCTGTTCGTTACCCGAAGCGCTACCCGGAGCCATGAGCGACGCGAGCAACGAAAGCGAAACCGGCGGCTGTTCCCCGTTCCCGGTCCTGACCCCGGCACAGCGGATGCACATCGAGGTGAACGGGTACGTCGTTCTCGAGGAGTTCATCTCACGCGAGCGGGTGCGGGAGCTGCTCGACACCATCCACCGGATGGAGGCGGAGTACCGCGCGACAGGCGAACTTCCCGGGCCCGACTGCCACCTGTCGGCCACGGACGAGGATTACTTCCGCATCGACAACCTGCCCCACCTCGCCCCCTGCTTCTTCGACTACCTCACCGATCCCCGGATCGTCGCCGCGGCCGAGGAGATCACGGGAAAAAACGTGCGCCTGGAGCAGTCCGACGCCCACGTGCGCAGGCCCGGCGCGGCCAACGAGAGCTACGAGTTCCACCGCAGCATCTCCAACGGCTACTCCCACGTCGGCGAGTCCGGGCTCTACCACTACTCGTTCGTCAAGGCGCTGACCAACCTCACCGACCTGGGTCCGGACGACGGCGGCACCGCGGTGGTCCCCGGCACCCACAAGGTGCCCCCCGAAGTCGGCGCGGAAGAGATCATCACCGCGGCCCTTGAGGACCCCCGCCTTATCTACCAGGTCGAGGCCCCTGCCGGCTCGACCTTGCTCTTCTTCGAGTCGCTGATGCACTCCCACGGCATCATGCGCTCCGACCGCGAGCGCGTGCTCGTGCTCGGCGGCTACACCCCGGCGATGTTTCAGACCTGGCGCGGGTACGAGCCTAGCGCCGATTTTGTCGCCACCCTGTCCGACGAACACCGCGCCCTCCTTACCGGGGAAGCGCGCTACAAAGTGCAGCGAAAACGGCGAGACCTTGGAACCCAGGCGGAGACCCTTCCAGCAAACGGAGGAACCGGATCGTGACCACGTCATTCGCAGACCATCTCGAAGCCCGCTTCGAGGAGGAGGGGTACGTCCGCCTCGGGCGCCTGCTCTCCGACGACGAGCTGTCGGCGCTGTGCCGGCGCATCGACGACCTGATGCTCGGCAACGTCGTCATCGACGGAATCGCCTTTCAGCTCGACCCGGAAAGCCACCGCTACCGGGACCTGCCGGGGAGAACCACCGGGGTTTCTCTCCGCACCCTCGACTACCGGCGCGTCGACGAGCTCCACCTCGACCCGCTGTTCCTCGCCTACATGCAGCACCCGCTGTTCCGCGACCTCACCCGCCGCCGCATCGGCGAGAACGTCTCGGTGTTCCGCTCGATGTTCATGAACAAGCCGGCGACCAGGGGGACCGAGTTGCCCTGGCACCAGGACGTCGGCAAGGGCTGGGGGATCGATTCCAACCCGACCACCACGGTATGGACCGCCCTCGACGACGCCACCACGGCCTCGGGCTGCATGCAGATCGTGCCGGGCAGCCACAAGCTGGGGATCCTCAACGAAGGTCACTACACCTCCGAGGAGGACGAGGCCGCCCACTGCTCACCCGACAAGGTCATCGATCTCGAGGTGGAGGCGGGCGAGGCGGTGCTGATCCACAACTGGGTCCTGCACCGCTCCGGGGTCAACCGGACCGGCAGGCCGCGGCGCGCCTTCAGCATCGCCTACATGGACGCCGCTACCAGGACCCTGGACGGCAGCGGCTCTTTTCCGGTGATCTTCGGGGAAGGGGCCCTGAACCCCCAGCAGGCTGCCTGAAGCCCGTCCTTCCGGGCGAGCGGGGGCAATCCTCGGTACGACTCGCTGAAGCGCCTTGTGGGCCTGGCCCTATCCCAGGCGGCCGCTCTCCCAGGAAGCGAACCAGTTCTCCACCGTCATCGCCGCCGACACCTCCTCGAACAGGTAGCGGGTCCCCCGTCCCTGGAAGCCGGGCAGGACGGCCTCCTCCTCCCCCTGCATGACCTCGTCGACCGGCTCGAACCGCCGCCACAGCAGGCGCGCCTCCTCCGGGGTGAAGCGCTCCCCCAGCGGCAGGCCCCACTGCAGGGTCATCGGGTGGACCATCTGCATGCGGGTCTTCTCCGTCTCGGTGAGTTCCTCCGGGTCGCGGCTGCGCTGGTTGCAGATGTGGCGCGCCGTCTTGCTCAGGCAGATGACGGACTTGACGATCCCCTTGTCGCCGCGGCCGGGATGCAGCTCTTCGAGGGCGCCGCGGAAGGCCGCCTCGTCCCGGGCGAGGACGGCGCGGAAGGCCGCCTCCGCCGAGTCGACGTATTTCAGGGAGCGCCGCTGCCAGCGGGTGCAGGTCTCCTGCGCCGCCGGCGACAGGTGCTCCATCCAGCGGGTGTCGTCCCAATGGGTCAGGCGGGCGAATCCCCCGTGGACGGTGCGGCGCATCTTCGTCGAGTAGTTGCTGCCCCAGTGCAGGATCGGCAGGATGTAGGCGACGCCGTCCCCGGCGTTCAGGCGGGTGCGGACGCCGCCGGGGACCGGGGTCCTCGGGTCGGCCGCCATCGACGCGTTCTCCTCCCCGGTGTTGGGGCGCACGTGGCTGCCCGGGACCACCCACAGCACGTCGTCGTCGTAGAGGGGAATGTTCCACTGCACGTAGCGCGGTCCGTTCTCGAGGATGTCGTCGGCATAGGCCATCAGCGGCGCGTTCAGCGGCGGGTAGAAATCCCGGTGCCAGGCAGCCGGCCCGCGGTCGGAGACCGGGTTGCACATCATCATCATCTCGGTGTTGGGGGCGTCCTCCTCGGCCAGCAGGCGGCTGCTCACCCCCTGGGTGTTCTCGTGCAGCCACAGCTCGATGGCCGGTGCCGTCTCCCGGTCGTGCTCCGCCCCCATGCCGTTGATGTGCAGCCGGGGCTGGTTTGAGGTCTCCCAGACGCCCCCGGGGGGATCGTCGGGGCCGGCCTGACGGGCCCAGACCTCCCGCTGGCGCTCGACCAGGATTTCATGGCACCGCCGCATTCTTTCGAGATCCCCCGGCGGGATCACCTGTCGCAGGATGACAAACCCCTGCTCGAGGAACTCGTCCCTGTCCGCCTTTATCATGACTCCCCCGATGCGAGCATCCGCTTCGCCGAATCGATGACCTGTTTCGCGATCTCTTCCGGCTCCTGCTTCTCCAGCCCGGCGTCGAAAGGCTCGACCGTCACCGGACCGTCGTAGCCGATCTTCTCGAGGCAGCGGACGAAGCCGGCCGCGTCGATGATCCCCGTGGCGCAGGGCAGCCGCCGCTCGAGGTCCATCTGCTGGTCGCGGCCGCGCCCCTCGACGCCGTCGTTGATGTGCACGAGGACGGTCTTCCGGTTGTCGAGGAGCCGGGTCAGCTCCTCCTCGGTGCCGCCGCTGGTGTACCAGTGGTAGCTGTCGAGCAGCACCCCGACGTACTGCTCTCCTCCCGGCGGGGCGATCGCCGCCAGGAGGTCGAGCATCTGCGGAAGGGTGTGGACGAACTCGTATTTCATCTCGTCCCTCAGCGTCTTCGGGCCGATGAACTCGAGGCCGAGGCGGATGCCGTGGTCGGCCATCAGCCGCGCCATCGGCGCCAGGCGTTCGACGTGCAGCTCGAAGTTCGCTCCGTACTCGAGGAAGTCGCTGCAGGGCCTCGCCCCCGACACCCCGCGGTCGCAGCCGAGGCGGCGGGCGGGCGGCAGCCACCGGCGCAGCTCCTCCATCCGCTGTTCGAAGACCGCCCGCTCTCCGGCGTAGTCCCAGGTCGCGCCGAAGCTGCCGAACCTCAGGCCGGCGGAGGCCATCGCCTCATCGATCTGCTCGAGGGAGAAGGCCTCCCTGCCCTCGCCGATGCGGCTCAACGGAAGGTCGATCCCCGCGTAGCCGTGGCGGGCCGCCAGGGGGATCAGGTCCTCCAGGGGGAGGTCGATTCCCACCGAATCGGGATCCAGGTTGATGTACATGTCCGCTTCCTTTCGTTCTTCTGGGCGCGGGAAGCAACTGCGGTCCGGCCTCCTGCGGTTCCGCATTGCGCGGAAGAAGGCGCGGCTTCACGGTCCGGGGAAAATCTGCTGCATTCAGAACCCCGCGTCGATGCGGCGCCCCATGGGTTTGGACTGCTTGGCCAAGCGTGAATTCAGCCGCCGCTTCATCCGGCCTCGCCCCTTTGCCTTCGCTCGCGGGACACCCCAGGCAGGGCTCGTCGGGCGCGCCTGGGGAGCCGGACACATCGGCGCCCTCGTTCCTGCGCTGATTGCAGCAGGCATTAAAACAGGTCCTCGAAGGCCGCCGGGGGCGACCCGGATCCGGCCCTGATGAAGGAGATCAGGTCGAGGAGCTGCTGCACGGTGTAGCGGCCGGCGTAGGTATCCGGCATGGCGGAGCGGGAAGTTTGCCGTTCACTGAGGATCCGGTCCTTGCGGATGTTCCGCGTCACCGGGGGAAAACGGGTTACGTCGAAAACCTTCACTCGCGTTTCGGTCTCTCCGAGACGGAGGACCTCGAGCGTGTCCCCCGCGGCCGTCACCAGCTCGATGACGCGGCCTCCCGGAATCGCGAAGGCGTTCGGAGTCAGGATCTCCCGCAGCAGCATCCGCGGCGGCGCCGAGGCCAGCAGTCCGAGGTCGGGAGCGGCCGCCGACCCCCGGCCGCCGATGGCGTGGCAGTGGGCGCAGCCGTGGTCGTCGCCGGAGTCGAAGAACAGGGAGCGGCCCCTGCCGGGGTCCCCGTAGAGGCCGGAAGGCGCGGCGGCAACCGGGACTGGTTCGGTTGTTTTCCCTACCCTGCGGACGTCCGCGGCGGAGAATCTGCCGCCTCCGAACACCGGGTCGGGATCGGTGAGGTTCAGATCCGCCAGCACCTGTATGAACGAGACGATGGACGCGATCTCCCCCCCGGTCATCCGGTCGCCCCAGCTGCCCATGGTCGAGTTGGGGATGCCCTCCCTGATCACGCGGGTCAGGTAGTCGGCGGGCAGCTTCCTGCCGCGCAGCCGCGGCCCCCTGCCGGCGCGCCCCCCCTTGCCGTGGCAGTACCCCACGGAGCAGTTGCGGGCGAACAGCACCTGGCCCTGAAAGAGAAGGAAGTCGCCGGCCGTCGCCGAAGCCGCTGTGAGACTGGAAGGCTCTTCGAGCCTGGAGCGCCCTTCAGCGGCTCCGGGCGAACCACCTGGGTCCGAAGCGGCCTGCCCCGCCACGGGTGCCGCAGCTAACAATCCGCTGCAGACGAGGAGAACGGCGAGCAGCCCGCGACTGGAAACGGCCCGCATCCCGCGGAGTTTCTCCTGGACGCCGCAGCGGTCGGCAAGCACCTACTTCAGGGAGAAGACGAAGAGCGCCCCGCCGCCGGGAAAGTCCTCCATCTCCGGCCAGATCTGCGGCAGCAGACCCCCGACCGCCGAGCCCCAGCCGGAGGGCACGGCGATGTACTGGGTGCCGTCCACGGCGTAGGTGATCGGCGAGCCGCGGTGGCCGGAGCCGGTGTTGAAGCTCCACAGCACCTCGCCGCTCTCGGCGTCGAAGGCGAGGAACCGCCCCTCCGGGTCGCCGGTGAACACCAGGTTGCCGCCCGTGGCGAGCGAGGAGGCGAGCAGGGCGTACTTCGACCGGTAACTCCACTTCTTCTCACCCGTTACCGGGTCGTAGGCGTCGAAGTGGCTGTACGGCTCACCCCCGGGCGGCGGGCGCAGCTCGAACTCGGCGGCGATCCACTCGTCCCCCTTCTCCACCTCCTGCTTCTCGGCGGTAACCTCCTGGCAGAACTCGAGGCCGGTCTGGTACAGCAGCCCGGTCTTCGGGCTGTAGGCGGCGTGGTTCCAGCTCCTTCCCCCGCAGATGGAGGGGCAGAGGTAGACAGGTTCGTTCGGGGGCGGCTCGTTCCGTCCCTGCAGCTCTCCGTTCGGCCCGACCCCGGTGATCCAGGTGATGTTGTCGGCGTGCGGCCAGGCGCCGATGAACTCGCCGTTGGTGCGGTCGAGGACGTAGGTGTAGCCCCCCTTGTTCGGGTTGATCAGCAGCTTGCGCATCTTCCCCTCCACAGGCAGGTCGACGAGGATCTGCTCGTACGCCGCGTCCCAGTCCCAGACGTCGTAGGGGATCTCCTGGAAGTGCCACTGCCGCTCCCCGGTATCCGGGTCGAGGGCGATCATGCAGTTGGTGTAGAGGTTGAGGCCGCGGCGGTCCTCGCCGTAGAAGTCCGAGGAGGGGTTGCCGATGCCCCAGTACAGCAGGTCGAGGTCGGGGTCGTAGGAGCCGGTCAGCCAGGTCGAGCCCCCCCCGAGCTTCCAGCTGTCCCCGAGCCAGGTTTCGTTCCCCTCCTCCCCCTCCCCGGGGATCGTGTAGAAGCGCCAGGCGTGCCTCCCGGTCTCGGCGTCGTAGGCGTTGATGTACCCCCGGTGGGCGGAGTCCCCCCCGGTCACCCCGACGACCACCTTGTCCTTCACCACCAGCGGCGCCCCGGTGATGTTGCAGCCGCACTCCTGCCAGTCCTCGATGTTGACGTCCCACACCACCTCGCCGGTCTCGGCGTCCAGGGCCACCAGGTGGTTGTCTATGGTCCCCATGAACACCAGTCCGTTGCCGAGGGCGACGCCGCGGTTCCAGGGGCCGTAGATGAGGCCGAAGTCCTCCGGCATGGGGTGGTAGTAGTGCCACAGCTCCACGCCGGTGACCGCGTCGATGGCGAACACCCGGTTCCAGGAGGAGGTGATGTACATGACCCCGTCGGCCACCAGCGGGGTGCAGGAGAAGCCGCCGTCGACGACCCCGGTCTGGAACACCCATGCCGCGGACAGGTCGGAGACGTTGTCGCTGTTGACCTGGTCGAGGGGGCTGTAGCGCCAGGCGTTGTAGGTACCGCCGTAGGTGAGCCAGTTCTCCGGTTCAGCGGCGGCGTTGACGAGGCGCTGGGCGTCGATTTCGCTCGCTTCGGAGGGCGCGGCTGCGGTCAGCGCGAGGGCGGCGAGAACGGCGGCGAGTCTTCCCGATTTCATGGACTTGCTCCGTCTGGAAGGGTTGTTGGCGAAAACGGTCCGGGACAGGGCCTTTCGAGGGATCCCGGGACTGCGGGCTCTAACTAATCCCGTATGGGATGGCGGCGCAATCGGGCTTGTCTCGTTCACCGGGATTTCCCGTACCGGACCTGCCGCACGCACCCCCGACCGGGAAGGACCCGGTTCTGTTGACGGACCCCCGACGCCCCCCTAAGCTACCGCCCGCAAGCCAAAGGAAAGGCCCGCCCCAGGGCGGCGAACCATTCGGGAGGACTCGAAATGGCAGTGGAACGAGACAATTCAGCAGACGGCGTGCAGCCCGGACCGGTAACGGAGGCCCGGCGCCGCGGCCGCGGCCCCCTGATCTGGCTGGCCGGCGACCCGGAAGACCTGAAGGAGTGGATGCCCCTCGGCATCGCCGGCATCGTCACCAACACGGTCGTGCTCAACCAGATGGTCGGGAAGTACGGCCCGGTGATCGACGTCGTGAAAGCCTACCTCGACATCACCGACAAGCCGGTGGTGGTCGAGATCGACGGCCACAGCGTCGACGAGCTGCTCGACGTCGGCCGCGTGTTCACGGCGATGTCGGACCAGGTCATCCTCAAGATCCCCTGCACGGTGAACGGCCTCAAGGCGTTCGCCGCCTTCCGGGACGAAGGGGTGGAAACCTACTGCACGACCTGCTTCTCGCTGACCCAGGCGGCCGCGGTCGCCCAGGCCGGGGTCAATCACATCCTGCCGTTCTGCGACCCGGTGAAAGCGGTCGGCGGGGACCCGACCAAGCTGATCCGCGAGTGCGTGCGGATGTTCGGCGGCTGGGAGCAGCGCCCCTTCATCCAGGCCGCCCTGATCCGCTCGGTGGAGACCGCGTACGCCGCGTTCCGCGACGGCTGCGACGAGTTGGTCACCATGTGGACGGTCTACCGCGACATGATGGAGCACCCCCTCACCGACCAGTGGAACCAGACCTTCATGGACGAGTGGGTCGACATGCACGAGAACGGCATGCTCGAGGGGCTGCCGGTGCGCCTGGACTAGGCCTGATCCTGCACCGGGGGAAAGCAGGGAGTTTCCCATGGAATGGCGCGAAGTCGCGAGTCGAATCGAGGCGGGCGAAGACGGGAACACCGAATTCAAACGGGACCTTGCGGAGCTCTCCGGAATCGGCCGGGCGATCTGCGCTTTCGCAAACGCCGAAGGCGGGCTGATCGTCCTCGGGGTCGACGACCGCAGTGAAATCGTCGGGGTGGGTGAGGACCCGGATGCAGCGCAGGAACGGCTTACCAGCTTCTTGCATTCGGGATGCAGCGCCCCGGTTCCCGCGCGCTGCGGGCGGCACAACCACGCCAGCGGATGGGTGCACTGGATCGAGGTGCCCCGCCAGCGGGGATTCGAGCCGCTTCACCATCGGGGGCGCGTCTGGATCAGGCGGGGACGCAGCAGCGTCGAGCCGTCCCCCACCGAGCTCCAGGAGCTGTACAACACCTTCGGCTTCGTTCTGACGGAAGAGCAGGTCATTCCCTCGGCGAGCATCGAGGACATAGACGCCGGAGCCTTCCGCTCCTTCCTGCGCGCCCAGGGCCTCGATACCGGGGAAGAACCCCAGCCGCCCATCGCCGACGATCTGCGCAACCGGCGCATCCTCGCAGAGTTCGACGGAACCCCGCGCCCCACCCTTTACGGACTGATGGCCTTCGGCAGGGAGCCGCAGGCCCACCCGCAGACCACGAGCTTCTTCGTCCAGTGCGCCGCCTATTCGGGGGAGGACCGGGCTTCCGAGGTCATTCTCACCGGAGAGGGAAAGGGTCGTCTCGACGAGCAGGTACGCCGGGTGTCGGGATGGGTTCGGGGGCTGGGATGGACCGAGCGCTACCACGGTCTCGAACGGGAGGACAGGCCCCTGATCCCCGAGAAGGCGTTGCGCGAGGCGATCGTCAACGCCGTCGTCCACCGCGACTACGCGATTACGGGGTCAAAGGTTCTGCTGGAAGTATTCCGGGATCGAATCGTCGTGACCAGCCCCGGCACCCTGCCGAACCACATGAGGGTCGAGAACGTGCGCTCCGGGGGGAACCCCCGCTCGCGAAACGAGCTGATGGCCAACGCCGTCCTCGTCGCCCGCCTGATGGAGCAACGGGGGCGGGGATGGCCGGTGATGAGGCAGGCGATGCGGGAGTTCAACGGCACCGAGCCGGAGCTCGTGCAGGACGAGGGCGGGAAGTTCGTGCGGGTGACGTTCCGTATTCGGCCCGAGGGGTAGGAATCCCGGGCAGTGGTTGAACTGTTGAAAGGCTTGTTCCGAATCCGCCCTGACGACGCCGAGAGAAAGGCCCAGGCCTTCGGCGACAGCCGTCTCGGCGAGGTCCTTGAGGTGATGGACCGGGACGGGCTCGTCCTGCTCGAGGACGTGGTGAACCCCGATCACGTTGAAAGACTGGGGGCGCGGATGCGGGCGGACATGGACGAGGTGAGGGCGCGGCGGCCGATCGGCGAGGAGTCGTCGAACGAGAGCCTGCCGCCCCCGTTGAACCACCCCTGGCTGTTCCGCGACATCTGCTACAACGAGTTCGCGATCCAGGTCGCCCGCGCCATCCTCGGGGACGGGCTTTACTGGAACTTCTACAGCTCCAACACCGTGCATCCCCGTGAGACCCGGAAGCAGAACATCCATCACGACGCCAGGCCGCTGTTCCCCGGGGAGACGGAACAGCCGCTGCCTCCGCACAACCTCGTCGTCAACATCCCCCTGATCGACTTCACCGAGGCCAACGGCGCCACCGAGGTCTGGCTCGGTTCGCACAGGGAAACGCGCCGGCTCGAGGTCGGCGGGGACGGGTACGAGGAGATGCTCGCCGGGCACCGGAAGCGGGACCGGATCCTGCAGGCGACCGCGAAGAAAGGCTCGCTGATCATCCGCGACATGCGCCTCTACCACGGCGGCATGCCCAACCGCACGGATGAGCTGCGCCAGATGATCGCCATGGTCTACAACCGCCACTTCTACCGCGTGCTCTGCTGGATGCCGTTCGCCAGGGGCACGGAGGATTTCTTCCGGCATCCGGTCCTGCAGGCATTGTGCACCTTCTTCGACGCGGAAGAGCTGGGCACGGACTACATCCACGAACGGCAGCGGAAGGGGCTCCCGGAGCTGGCGCAGGTGCCGGGGATCGTCTGCGGCGGGACCCGGGCCTGAAACGGGCGGCCCTTTCGAAGGAGCCCGGGCGGGATCAGCCGGCCGGAAACCCGGGCATCGAGACCGCAGATCCGCAAGCCGGCTTTGCCCCCGGGGCCGGCCGCCCCTCACCTAAGCCGACAACCGGTCCAGGATATTGCGGGTGATGCGGTCCACCGCGGGATCGCCCCCCTTCAGCCCCATGCACCAGTCGGTGCACCCGGTGGTCACCACGGTTCCCCCGCGGCTGAAGGTCCCCAGGACCGCGGCCCCCTCGGTCAGCCGCCTCCCGGCGCCGGGGCCGTAGATCGCTTCGGAAGCCATGGCGATCGAGTCGTCGCCGTCGCTCAAGGAAGCCGGCGCGGTGGCGAGGATCTCGAAGCTGTCAGGGGTGCCGTCGCGGCAGGTCGGGACCGGCAGGCCGCCGACGAGCTCGAACTCGCAGCCGTCGCACTCGTAGCTGACGATCTGGTCCTTCTGCCCGAGCAGGTCCCCCTGTTTCAGCCCGGTCCCGGCGAACATCCAGTGGCCGGGCCGGTGGACGGTGTAGGCCCCGGTCTGCGGCGTCCCGGAAAAGAAGCCGTGGTACCCGCCGTACGCGAAGCTGACCCCGGTGAGCAGGTTCTCCGGGCGGCCGATCAGGCGATGGCACCAGAGGGTCGACAGGGTGGCGTGGTCTCCTGAGGCGAAGTGCGGGTCCCTTTCCATCTCGTCCTTCCAGCAGACCAGGGCGCGCCCTTCCTGCTCGCTGCGCACCTGCCACCAGCTGACGTTGCCGCTGAAGAATGCGGCGTTGCCCCCGGCCCCGACGAACCCCTCCAGGCTGTCCCGCATCGGCGCCGACCAGTACTCGTCGTGGCCGACCGACAGCACCAGCCGGTACCCTTCCAGCAGCTCGGGGTTGCTCTCGAGGTCGCCGTTGACGGCGTAGTCGATGGCGTACCCGGCCGCCTCGGCCCAGGCGACGAAGTGGCGCTCCCAGTGATGCCAGCAACTCAGCCAGGTCGAGAAGCCGTCGAACACGGCGATCCGGTCCCCCCGCCGCACCAGCGTCGACAGGAAGCCGACGTCGAGGATGTGCCAGCGCTCTCCGGGGCGCTCGACGTCGACGCCCCGCCAGGGGGAAACCTCGACCCCTCCGGCGGTCAGCGATTCAGCCAGGGCCTCGGGGACCATTCCCCGGTCGAGGTCGGAGGCGAACTCCCCGCTCACCGTGAACCGGAACCGCTCCGTCCCCGGGAAACCGGCGAACGGCCGCTCGAAGGAGAGCCTGCGCGCCGGCCCGCGCGGGCCGGTGTAGAAGGTGGAACCGCCCCAGGAGTTGTAGGCCGCTTCCGTGTTGGTCGGCCGCTGCAGCAGGATGGCGGCGTCCTGCCCGGGATTGGCGGAGCGCACGACGAAGGCCGCCTCCCCGCGCACCCGGTTTCCGGCCCGGTCCTCTCCCCGCAGCAGGGCCTGGTAGTACCCGGAGGGCCAGTCCGCGCCGACCGGGACCGCGAACGACACCGGCCAGCCGCAGCCCCTCTCCGAGGCGTCGGCGGGTACGGGGTGCTCCCTGCCGGGGATGGCGCTGCGCGTCCACACGACCTGCCGCCGGGCGCCGAGGCGGGCGATCTCCACCTCGAATGAAGGCAGGCCGGTCGAGACGCAGAAGCCGATCCCGCCCCCCTGCGGCACGCTGAGCCGGTCGGTGTAGGCGTGGATGAATGGGCCGGGTTCCGCCACGGTTCAGGACTTGCGGGACAAGCCGAGATCCCGCACCCCCTGCACGACCGCGGCGGTCCCCTCGGCGATGTGGCTGGTGGTATCCCCGAGGGCGAACCACTGCACCCCCTTTGCGAACCAGTCGCTGACCGTATCGGGATCGAAGCCGATCGAGGTGCCGACCAGCAGGCCGGAGGCGGAGGCCCTGGCGATCACGGTGTCGATCATGGCGGCGACCTCGGGGTCGTTGCGGTTCCCGTGCCTGCCCACCGACGCCGACAGGTCGCCGGGTCCCAGCACGATGCCGTGGACCCCGGGAGTCGCCAGGATGCCGTCGAGGTTGCGCACCGCCTTGACGTGCTCGATCTGGAGGATGCAGAGCACCTGGTCCCCGGCGGCGGCGACGTAGTCGTCGGCCGAGTCGAAGTACATCATGTTGCGCACCGGGCCCCAGCCGCGCACCCCCTCGGGCGGATAGCGGAAGGCCCGCACCGCGGCCGCGGCTTCTTCGGCGGAGCAGACCATCGGCACGACGATGCCGGCCGGCGCCAGGTCGATGACGCGCTTGATGAGGACGGCGTCGTTCCAGCCGACGCGGACCAGGGCCGGCACCTGCGCGGCGCGCGCCGCCAGCAAATGGGCGAGAACCGAGGGCAGATCGAGGTGGGCGTGCTCGGTCTCGATCCAGAGGAAGTCGCTGCCGGCCTCGGCGGCGGCTTCGGAAGCGAGCGGATCGGTCAGCGTGATCTCGGTGCCGACCACCGGCCGGCCCTCGGCCACCGCCTCCCTGAAGCGCTCGACGTAGTTGGCGGATCGGGTCATGGGAGTCCTTTCAGCCTTTCAGTGGATGTTCGCGGTCCTGCAGCGGGATGGAGAGGCGCACACCTCCGGCGAGATGGGAGGCGTACACCCCCTGGACCATTTCGACGGTGTAGCGGACCGACCGGATGCTCGACAGGGGCTCGCGGTCCGCGGCGACCGCCGCCATCAGGTCGCGGGCCAGGATCCTGTTGCCGGCGTGCAGGAAGTTGCGCCGCACCTCGGCGAAATGCTCTTCCTCGTGCCAGCCGGGAACGACGAGGCGCTCCCAGTCGAGCCCGAGATCGGGCAGCACCCGCGGCGCCGGATAGAGGTAGACCTCCCCCGGCTGGCGCAGCTCGAGGCGGGCCCGCTCGCACTCGAGCCCCACCCCGAAGAGATCGCCCATGCCGCGCTCGGGCGCGGCGAGTCCGGCGGTCGAGTCCCAGAAGCCGCGGACGCCGTGGTCGAAGCCGAACACCGCCGAGACCGAGTCCCCGGCCATGAGACCGACCGAACCGGTGCGGGCGTCCTCGACTGCCGCGTCGCGGTCCCCGACGGCCACGTGCCCCCACACCCAGCGCGGCGGGCCGGCGAAGGCGATCATCAGGTCGAACATGTGGGTGCCGTGCAGGAGCAGCTCCTCGCCGCCGCCGCGGGGGTCGTCCTTGGGGCGGCCCCACAGGCGCAGCAGGCGCCCGTGTTCCCCCGCGGCGACCTCGCGGATCGCCCGCTGCACCGGCGCCGCCGCCCGCCACTGGTGGGCGACCCCGACCTTGAGGTTGTCAGGCTCGACCGCGGCGAGGATGGCGTCGATCTCCGCGAGGCTTCCGGCGGCCGGTTTCTCCAGGTAGATGTGGCACCCGGCTGCGGCGGCCGCCTCGACCATCGGCACCCGCTCCCCGACCCGGCCCGGGGCGATGACGCAGATGTCGGGCTTCTCCGCCTCCAGCATCCTGCGGTAGTCGGTGTAGAGGCGCGACACCCCGATCTTCTCACCGGCGGCGGCCAGCCCTTCCGGATCGTGGTCGGCGGCGGCTACCACGCGCGCCCCCTCGAGACCGCAAAAGGCGAGGTCGAGGCCGTGGGCGAAGCCGCCGCGCCCGGTCGAGCCGATGACGGCGACCCGGTACGGTTCAGGCAAGGCCGCGCCCCCCCAGGGCCAGGCTGCGGTCGGCGAGCGGCAGGTCGACGCGGACGTGGCCGCGGCGGTGGGACTCCCTCAGGGCGATGGCGATCTCGAGGGCCTCGCGGCCGAACTCGCCGGGGCAGGTGCGCTCCTCCCCCTCCTCGATGGAGCGGCAGACCCCCTCGATGGCGTCGACCATGGAGCTGCGCGGGTACCAGGGCCCGGGGAACTGGCGCTTCACCGAGGTGCCGGTATCCGGGTCCTTCGTCCACAGCTCGAACTGCGCGTGGGCGTTGCGCGACAGGATGCGGCCTCCCTCGCCGATGAACTCCATCGTCCACTGGAAGCCGGCGTTCTGCTCGCAGCGCGAGTTCAGCAGGGCGCGCACCCCGTTCTCGTACACGACGTACCCCGTTCCCGACAGGTCGGCGCTGCCGGCGGCCTCGGCGTCGCTGTCCATGTGGCCGAAGACCCAGCCCGCCGGGGCGCCGGCGAACAGGCGCATCAGCGCCAGGGTGTGGCTGCCGATGTTGGAGAGCGAGGCGGAGCAGTGGCAGACCATCGAGCGCAGCTCGCCGATGACGCCGGCGGCGATCGCCTCGCGGGCGCTGGTGTACCAGCAGTACCAGTTGAGGTGGCAGGCCATCGCCAGGATGACGCCGTTGCCGCGGCAGGCGGCGATCATGGCGTCCGCCTCGGCCAGGGTCCGGCACATCGGCTTGGTGGCGAAGATCCCCTTGACCCCGGCCTCGGCGAGCCCGATCACCACCTCGGCCCGCTCCTCCGGGCCGGTGGTCACGGCGACGAGATCCGGTTTCTCGCTGGCCGCCATCTCGCGGTAGTCGCGGTAGAGGGCCTCGACCTTCCAGCGCCGCCGGAAGTCGTCGAGCTTTGCCTGGTCGACGTCGGCGGCGGCGACCAGCTCGACGTTGCGGGCCTCGATGATGGCCGGCGCGTGCGCCCACGGCCACGGGTAGCTGGGCCTGCCGATCTGCTCGTCGTCGATGGTGCTGCCCATGCGGCCGCAGCCGACCACCGCGGCGCGGTGCATCCTTCGGGGGCGGGTCCGCTCTGCCTCGCGGAACGCTTCACCGAGAACTCGTGCCATGTTCAGGGCCTCTCGCTTTCGTTCGGGGGACGGGGGATGGTTGCCCTGCAGCAGGGCGTGGCCGGACGACACCTTCGGCACCCGGCCGAAGACCGCCCGGGGGCACGGCTTCGGGCAGGGGCCGGCGAAGGCGCGACAGGCTCGAGTGATCCCGGGTCGGTTCGGTCAAGGCGGCCGGCGTGAAGCACAAGGCGCAGGAAAGCCGGTGTGCTGAATGCCGTTGGTCGTGCCGAATTTCCATTACCGCTTCAAGCATGGCTCAACGCGATTGCCCCAGTAGCTGGAGGAAAGCCGGCAGCGTCACGGCGCGGATGTCCTTTGCCAGCGGGAAGCTTTCGCTGCCAGCGTGAACGACGAACTTCCGGTTGGGTCGCAGGTCTTCGCATGCGCTGTGGAACCCCTTGGAGACCCTGGGAGCGGAGCTGTACTTGATTTCTACCGCCCAGATTTCGCCAGCACCGAGATTGACCACAAGGTCGACTTCCGCGCCGCCCGCGGTGCGGTAGTAGCCGCAGGACGCCCGTCCCGGCAGGGCGCCGGCGATGTTCTCGACGACGTAGCCTTCCCAACTGCCGCCAATGACGGGATGCCCGAACAGGTCGTCGAGCGTCTCGATGCCGAGCAGCGCATGGCAGACGCCGCTGTCCCTGACATATACCTTGGGTGCCTTGACGAGTCGCCGCCCCACGTTGCTGGTCCAGGGCGGCAGGCGGCGGATCAGCAGGAGGTCGGCCAGCAAGTCCAGGTAGCGGGCGATGGTAACGCCGCTGACATCGAGGCCCCGTGCGAGCGCCGCGGCATTATGGGTTTGCCCCTGATTGTGAGCGAGCATGGTCCAGAACCGGCGCAGGGTCTCGGCGGGAATGCGCGGCCCGAGCTGGGGAATGTCGCGTTCGAGGTACGTGCGGATGAAGGAGAGGCGCCAGTCGAGGCTCTCCGCGTCGCCTGGGGCAAGGTAGCTCTCCGGGAAACCGCCTCTGCACCAGAGTCGGCGCAGCGCGTCCACTGGCACTTCGCTGACATTGACGGGATGCAACTCGCAATAGACGAGGCGGCCCGCGAGCGTCTCGCTCGACTGTTGCAGCAGGTCGATGGAGGCCGAGCCGAGCAACAGGAACAGCCCCGACCTCTTACCAGCACGCCGGTGTTCGTCTATTATCGCGCGCAACGGGGCGAACAATCCCGGCGCGCGATGCACCTCGTCGAAAACGAGCAATCGGTTGGCGTTTTCGGCGCAGTATTGCTCGATATCGGAAGTCTTTGCCAGATCGCTCGGCCGCTCCAGATCCAGGTAGAGGGCATCGCGCTCGTCGGCGACTTCCCGCGCGAGCGTCGTCTTGCCGACCTGGCGCGGCCCGATCAGGACAACCGCAGGGTTGCTGTCCAGCAGTTGGTTCAGGGCCGGCTTGATTTTGCGGAGTATCATCTATGCAAATGTAACGCAAAATGTTTCAATTGCATAGATGAACAAAAGCAGGACCGGACCGTTCCGACAATGCCAGGCTATGCTCAGCCCGAGTTTGCAACATTTTGTTACGAACTGGAAAGAAGGTCTCCCGTACCGTTCCCGCGGGTGAAGCGCTGGGGTCTGCCGCCGCCGTTCTTGCACTGGAAACACGAAGGGGCCGCGGCAATGCGCCGCGGCGGCGCTTTCACCGGCAGCTCGTCCCCCCGGTAACCGCCCCAATCTCAACCCCTCGGACAAGGAAAAACCGTGAACGACTTCGAACAGGCTGTGCACGAGATCGAGATCTACGGCTTCACCGTGCTCGAAGCGGTGCTGGACGCCGCGGAGGCCGGGCAGATGCGCGAGGCCCTGATCCGCTGCGACCGGGAGGTCGGCACCGAGCACGCCCACCGGGGATCGGCGCGGCACGTCGCCAACCTGCCGGTGCTCGACCCGGTCTTCTTCCGCTGCATCGACCACCCGCGCACCCTGCCCCTGCTCGAGCACTTCCTCGGGGAGAACCTCATCCTCGGCAGCCTCAACTCCCGCATCGTGCGTCCCGGCGACGGCGACCAGGAGTTCCACAGCGACATCCCCGTCGGGATGCTGAACATGGCCTCGCCGGTGATGATGAACACGGTCTGGATGCTCGACGACTTCAGCCCGGAGAACGGCGGCACCCGGGTGGTGCCGGGATCGCACAAGAGCGGGTTGGGGGCCCCTGCCGAGGGGTTCGAGGTCGCCCACGTCGTGCAGCCGTCGGCGCCGGCGGGGAGCGTGCTGGTGTTCAACGGCCAGTGCTGGCACGCCGGGGGAGCCAACAACAGCAGCGCCGACCGCCACGCTCTGTTCGGGCACTACCGCAAGCACATGCTGGTGTTCCAGCTCGATCCCCACGACGGGTTTCCCGCGGAGTGGTACGGACAGCTCAACCAGCGCCAGAAGGAGCTGCTGCGCATGCAGCGCGGGCTCGGGGCCCTGCACGCCGCCGACAGCCACTTCCGCTGAGCCTGCCTGCCCGCGGCAACCGGACGAGAACTGCGAAGTCCGGCATCAGCGTCCTGGTGACGTGCCTCCCGGCCAGCGGGGGCAGCCCTTCGTGCGCCGGAATCCGCACAATTCTGCATCCCGGTTTTGGCGGGGCTGCGGCGGAACAGCCTGTTGAACTCCGGGTCCATCGCCCGGCGCCACTTCCGCGGCTTCAGCGGCCGAGAGGTACCCGGGAAAGACGGTGGACCTCTCTTTTCTACTCCTCCAGGTGTTCCCGCAGGGTCACTGCTGCAGGGGCGGGATCGCGGCCAGCAGCTGCGCCCAGGCCTTGCCGAGATCCATGACGTCGCCGCCGCAGATCACCAGGTCGCAGCCGGCATCCATCGCCGCTTCGAGGAGCGGCCCCGGAAGGGTGAAGATGCCGCTGAGCTTGCCTGCGGCCTTCGCCTTTTCGATGCAGGAGAGCACCATCCCGCGCAGCCGCGGGTCGGTCATCTGCCCGGTTACCCCGAGGTTTACGGACAGGTCCCCCGGCCCGAGGAAGATGCCGCTCAGCCCCTCGACGGCGAGGATCTCGCCGGCGTTGGCGACCGCCTCGGGGGTCTCGATCTGGGTGAAGAGGAAGGTGCGCTCGTTGGCCCTGGCCATCGCCTTCACCGGGTCCTCGAGCCCGAAATCCATGCCCGGGGTGCGGGTGTTGTAGCCGCGCGCCCCCACGGGGGCGTACTTGCCGTACTCTACCACCCTGCGGGCGTGCCCGGCGTCGTCCACCATCGGCACGACGAGGATGCGCGCCCCCGACTCCAGGGCGCGCAGCACGTTGTTGCGCTCTCCGTCCGGCAGGCGCACCAGCGGGGCGGTGCCGCCGGCCTCGGCCGCGGTGCACATCGCCTCGACGCGCTCGAACCCGGCGGGGCCGTGCTCCATCTCGATCCAGACCGCCTCCCAGCCGATACGCGCCGCCAGCCGGACGAGCAGCGGCGAGCCGCTGTTGACGGTGACGCCGCGCACCCGCCGGGGCCCGCCCGCCGCGTCGAGAAACAGGTTGTCCATTGGTCGCTCTCCTCGGCCCCGTGAGTCTCTCCAGCGAGGGCGGCTCCGGCGGCCGGTGTGACAGTTGGAACGGGTTGTCTGCCTGAAGATGCCGCTTCAGAGTATGGGAGCCGGTGGGAAAAGTCCATCCGCCGCGGCCTTGCGTCGCGGCCGGCGGGGCGGCTTGTTCAACCGCCTGGCAGCCTGTTGAACACTGGCAGGGGCGACTTGCCTTCGGCCGCCCTGATCCGGCTCCTCTGCAGCCAATTTTCCGACGGCCGTCATTGCCGGCCGGCCAGGAGGCCGCAACAAACCAGGAGATGGTTCCGTGGAGTACGACCTGCAGCTCAAGATCGCCGAGTTCAAGATCAACGGCTTCACCCTCTTCGAGGATCTCGTCGCTCCCGGAAAGATTGACGGGCTCTGCGACGCCTTCATGCCGCTGCTCGAGCACGTCCGGGCCCGCGAGACCGAAATCGGCGCCGCCGAGGTCGGCGACCTGCGCACCGGCAAGGGGCGCATGCAGCTGCCCTCCCGCTACACCCTGAACTGGCCGCTCGACCCGCCGTTCCTCGACCCGGAGATCTACGCCAACCCCGTCATCCTCGGGTTTCTCGAATCCTACTGGGAGACCGACGACTTCCAGATCACCTGCCTGCACTCGAACAACCCGTGGCCGGGCAGCACCCTGCAGCGCTGGCACCGGGACACGAAGCTGCTCACCCCCGGCATCGGCAACCCCCGCCACCCTCATTTCGGGATCAAGATCCCGCTCGTCGACACCAGCGAGGAGAACGGCAGCATCGAGGTGCTGCCCTGCACGCAGTACCTGGCCGAAGCGGAGCTCGAGGGCAGGTACGACGAGCTGCTCTCCCGCGGCGGCTTCGACGCGCACCCGCGGCGCCTCGACATGCGCCGCGGCACCTTCTGGGTGCAGGACCCGCGCGCCCTGCACCGCGGCACCCCCAACACCTCGGACGGGCCGCGGCCGGAGCTGGTGATCTGCTACTCCCTGTCCTGGTTCTGCATCGGCAGGCGGGTCGAGATCCACCGCGAAAGCTTCGAGCAGCTGACCGACCGCGGGAAGGAGCTGTTCAGCCGCGCCGAGGTGCTGTAGGCTGCCGGTACCGCCGGGGTTCGATCTCGGGTTTCGGGGGCCGCCCGCAATCCCCTGAATCCGGCTCGACGGCTCCAGGATCGCCCGAACCGGTGCCGCCGCCAGCACTCGAGGCTGCGGCCTTGCGGCTTACCGGCCACACCCCGGGTTTCGGCAATTCCTTCTGACCCGCCTTGGCTGCCCCGGGTCGCACCCCTGGCTTCAGCCCGGGGCAGTTCCCCATCCGGGGCGGCCCGAGTTCCACTCGGGACCCGCGGGCGCGGCTAACCCTCATCGGGAATAATCCCGTCGAACCACTCGAGCACGCGCAGGGTGCGCTCGGTGCTCAGGTCGCCGTGCTTGCCGTCGTACTCCTCGTAGATGTGCGGCACCTGCGCTTCCTCGAGGCGCTCGTGGAGGATGCGGTGCCCGAGGTGGAAGTGGTACTCGTCGCGGAATCCGCAGTCGGTGAACAGGTGCATGCTGCGGAAGGCGGCCGCGTACCTCTCGCAGGCCCGGACCGGGTCGAAGTGCAGCCACTTCTCCCAGACCTCCTCGTCGAGGTCGCCGTTGGGGAAGCGGATCGGCAGGTCGCCGCAGTACGGGGGGTTGTCGGGGTTGGGGGAATAGGCGGCGGCGAGGCCGTAGCAGATCCAGGAGTTGTAGTTGTCCCGGATCGGCCCCTTGAACCCCTGCGGCCAGGAGGCGTTGACCAGGTCGACGAGCCAGGGGACATGGGTGACCTCGAAGTAGATGTCGGCGCTGCGCACCGCGGCGGCGGCGAAGATCTCGGGGAAACAGCCGCCGACGTGGAAGGCCCCGATGCCGCCGCTCGACACCCCGGTCACCAGGCGGTGGCTGCGCTCGGGAACGGTGCGGAAATGGGCGTCGACGTACCCCACCACGTCGTCGGCGACGTAGCTGGCGTAGTTGCCGTTGATCCCCGAGTCGACCCACTGGCTGCAGCCCCAGCGGTTGTGGCCGTCGGGGGCGACGAGGATCATCTCGCGGCAGCTCTCCCCCCGCATCAGCTCGTCGGCGGCGTGCAGGAAGGAGCGCCAGCCCGGTCCCGAGGAGAGCGAGAAGTCGTTTGCCCAGGACCAGGCGGTGCCGCCGAAGCCGTGCAGGATGTAGGCGGCCGGGTAGCGCCGCGTCTCCGACTCGCGGTAGGAACGCGGCAGCAGCACGGCGAGGTTGCGGAGGGCGGGGTCCCCCAGCCGGTTGTCTTCGAGATGGCGCCCGTGAATGGTGTCGACCTGAAGTCGTTGCGCCCGGTCCTCAGGTGTCATCGGCAGCTCCTGGTTGCGGTTTTGGGCTACATTAAACCGCATTTCAGCGCGGAAACAAGCGACGCCCCGGCGAAAGGATGCCCATGACCCCGTTCGAACAGGCGGTTGCCGAAATCGAGATCTACGGATTCACCCTGGTTCCGGAGGTCCTCGATCCCGGCGAGATCGAGGCCTTGCGAAGCGCCCTCGTCCGCTGCGGCGACGAGATCGGATTGCACGGGTACGAAAACCGCAACGCCACCTCCCTGCTCGTCCCCAACCTGCCGGGGCGCGACCCGGTCTTTTTCCAGGTCATCGACCATCCCGCCATCCTGCCGGTTCTCGAGCACTTCCTCGACACCACCCTCATCCTCGGCAGCCTCAGCTCGCGCATCGTCCGGCCCGGGGACGGCGAGCAGGACTTCCACAGCGACATACCCGCCCACATGCTCAACCCCGTCTCCCCGGTGATGATGAACACCGTGTGGATGCTCGACGACTTCAGCCCCGAGATCGGCGGCACCCGCATCGTGCCCGGCTCGCACAAGAGCGGCCTCGCCGGCCCGCCGGAGGGGATGGAGGTCAGGCACGTGTTTCAACCCGAGGCCGCGGCGGGAAGCGTGCTGGTCTTCAACGGCCAGTGCTGGCACGCCGGCGGCGCCAACAGCACCGGCCGCAACCGCCACGCCCTGTTCGCCCACTACCGCAAGTCGATGCTGATGTTCCAGCTCGATCCCCACGACGGTTTCCCGGCGGCGTCGTACGACAGGCTGAGCCAACGCCAGAAGGAGCTGCTGCGCATGCAGTTGGGCCTCAACGAAGATCACGCCGCCGACGAGCACCTCGCCCGCTTGCTCCCCGGGCCGGATCGTCAGGGGGGTTGAATTCCCAGTCCGGCGGGAACCGCTTTCCGCCGTTGGGAAAAGCAGGGATTCGCAAGCCCGACCAGAGAAGGAGGATCTACATGAGCGCAGACAAGGTGCGCTGGGGAGTCATCAGCACCGCCCGCATCGCCGAAACCGCTTTCGTTCCCGCGGTGCGGGAAACCCGGCGGGGGGAAGTGGCGGCGGTCGCCAGCCGCAGCCCCGAAAGGGGGGAATCGTTCGCCGGAGAGCACGGGATCCCGCGCGTCTTCGACGACTACGCCAGCCTGCTGGCCAGCGACGAGGTCGACGCCGTGTACAACCCCCTCCCCAACACCATGCACCGCGAGTGGACCGAGGCGGCCGCTGCCGCCGGCAAGCACGTCTTCTGCGAAAAGCCGCTGGCGACCACCGCGGCCGACGCCGAGGCGATGGTGGCGGCCTGTGAAGAGGCGGGGGTAGTCTTCTTCGAGGCATTCGTCTTCCTCTACCACCCCCAGACCCTGAAGCTGCGCCGGCTCCTCGACGAGGGGGCCATCGGCGAGCTGCTGCAGCTGCACGCCCACATGAGCTTCCCCATCCAGCGGCCGACCGACAACATCCGCATGAACCGCGCCCTGGGCGGGGGCAGCCTCTACGACGGCGGCTCCTACCCGATCACCTTCTCCCGCTTCGCCTTCGGGGAGGAACCGGCCGGCATCCAGTCCAAGGTCCTGATCGATCCGGAGTACGGCGTCGACACGCGCGCGACCCTGATCCTGGAGTTCCCGGGAGACCGGACCGCCTCGATCCAGGGGGGATTCGACGCCTACGGGGGGCAGGGAGCGGTGCTGTTCGGCAGGGAAGCGGCGATCGAGATCCCCCGGCCCTACCATCCCCAGGAACGGTCGAGCCTCGTCATCCGCTCGGGAACGAGCGAAGAGGTGGTCTCCTTCGACAACGGGGTGGCCCCGTTCACGCCGGCGATCGAGCATTTCCACGACTGCGTGCTCGACGGGGCGGAGCCGCTGCTCACGGCAGCCAATGCGGTGGGGACCCTGCGCGTGATCGAATCGGTGCTCGCCGGAGGTTGAACAGGAAGGGCGGGTTCGTCAGAGTAATTGGACAGGGCCCGGGTAGCGCCCGGCTACTTCATCCACCGTCAACAGCGTCATCCCTTCGATCTGCGCCTGGGCGACCAGCAGCCGGTCGAACGGGTCCTTGTGGACCGGCGGCAGCGTGGTAACCGCCACCGCATGGGCGCCGGTTACCACGAGTTCCGTGTAGTTGTGCTCCAGCAATCCCCGGCGCAGCACGCGCGGATCGACCCTGAAATCATCCCGTCCCAAGCTGTTCTTGGTGGCAACCTCCCAGAGCGATACGGCGCTGAAAACCAGTTCCGAAGTCGGGTCTTCTATCATACTGCGCGCCTTGGCAGGCAACCGGTCGGGCTCACCCGCAGCCCAAAGCAGGACATGCGTGTCGAGCAGGAGATTCACGAGCCGCCTTCGAACAACGCCTCGATCTCGGCGGAGCCCATCCGGTCGAAGTCGGACGGTACCTACTACCGTGCCAGAATGGCCTTGATGCGTCCCCAGGTCGACGTTTCGGCAGCGGTTTCGACATCTTCCGAAACCACGACACCGAGACCGAGGTTCTCCTGGTCGTACTCATCGCGGTCATCGGAGGTGGGACCCAGCGACAGGAAAGTCACTTCGAGCTGCGCGCCCGTCCCGGAGGTAAACCCGTCGCTCGTTAGCAGGGTGAAGGTTCCGAACTCCTGATCTCCCTCGATCGATTCGGAGACGCTCGCTCCGCCGAGGCGCAGCCGGTCCCCCTCGATCACTTCGACCCCCTTGCCGAGGGTCACCAGAGGTTCGGTGGGTCTGAACACAGCGCTTTCGAGATCGAACGCGCTGGGCGGAACGGGCTCCAGAATCACCTCCAGCTGGCGGACGTCCACCAGATCCCGGCCGCTGAAAACCAACGTGACTTCCTGCCCCCCGCTCGAAGCTGTCCAGGCATCCCCTCCGATAACGAACCCGCTGGCGTAGTCGCCGTCGAGGGCGATGTTCTGACTCAGCTCGGCGACGGCAGGTTCCACCAGAAACCACAGAAGGAACGAAAAAGGGGCTGCTATCGAGTAACGGGTCATTTTTTTGAGCATCATGTCACCTCTTTCCTTAGGGTTGGACGGACGGTGGGCATTGCATCCTTTCCCGACTTGGTCCGAAGAACTTGGTCTTTTCATGGCCATTCTGCAAAGGCTGTGCCCAAAGTCCACCTGGACGGAAATCGGCTTCAGCGCTGCAGGGCGCGTTTGACCGCGAACAGCAGGCAGAGCGGCGCCAGCGCCACCACCCCCATGGCCGGGCGCAGGCCCACGGCCTCGGCCACCGCCCCGATCAGCGCCGGTCCGGCGACGCCGCCGACGTGGGCGGCGCCGTTGAGCAGCGCGTACATCGAGGGGGTGGCGCCTGGAAAGCGGTCCCCGGCGCAGGCGACCGCGGTCGGGTAGCTGACGGTGATGGCGAGCCCGAGCACGGTCAGCCAGAAGACGGTGAAGGAGGTCCCGACCGGCAGGGCGGCGAGCAGGATGCTGGCGGCGCTGAGCAGGCAGCAGGCGGTCAGCACCGCGTGGACGCCGACCCGGGCCACCATGCGCGCGCACCCCAGACGGCCCGCCGCCATCGTCGTTCCCAGCAGCACCAGGCTGAGCACCCCGAGTGAGTGGCTGCTGCCGGCCGCCTTCTCGATGAAGTAGGGGAACCAGGTGGACGGCCCGATCTCGGTGACCGCGGAAAACAGGATGGCGAGCCCGATCCAGGCGAAGGCCGGCTGCCGCAGCAGGAAGCGCAGGTCGAGACGGCCCGGGGCGTCCGCCTGCGGCCGCGGGAACCGCACCAGCAAGGCCCCCGCGCCGAAGACGAGCACCAGGACGGCGAAGGAACCGAAGACCCGGCGCCACTCCCAACCGAGGGCGAACATCCCCAGGACCAGCCCGGAGATCACCACCATGCCGACGTAGAAGAAGGCGTGGAAGACGTTCATCGCCCCGGTCCGGTTGCCGGGATGCAGGGAGCAGAGCAGGGCGTTCAGCGGGGCCGCGGGCATGCCGCGCCCGAGGCCGGCCAGGAGGATGGCGGCGAACGCCTGCGGCATGGTTTCGGCCGCCGAGACGAGCAGGTACCCGGCCGCCTGGATCAGGGCGGAGGCGGCGAGCATGCGGCGGTACCCGAGCCGCTCGGCGAGCCAGCCGGAGAACAGGGTTACCGTCCCCAGGCCCCAGAACGGGAGCCCGAGGAACAGGCCCATCTGCGTCTCCGAGGTCATGCCGAGCTCGGCGGCGATGGCGCCGAGGCAGGCGGCGGGGCCGACGACGATGGCGCTTCCCGTCGCCATCGTGTACCAGCAGAACAGCTCGATGCCGCGGCGGGACCGTCCGTCGGTGGACAAGGCGGGCTTCAGCAACCCGGTCGGGGGCCGCGAGGGCCCTTCGGCATCCCCGATCGAGGGGAACTGGTGGAATTGTGGTGGTTCATTCGGTCAGGGACGGTTGCCGGGCGGGCGGCAATGCGAAGGGTTCGCGACCGCCCGGGCCGGCGGCAGCCCGGATGGACTGTTACAGCAAGCTGCCAGTACTTTGTCTGTCCAGGCCCCCTGCAATGTATTCGAACATCCCTCTGCCCCCCGGCGCCATGCCCGGCAGGCGGGGCACGACCACCCTCATCGATTCGGGAGCAACCTCGTGAAAGTCGACCGTCAGGAGCTGCTCGACAACGGTTTCATCATCTTTCCCAACGTCATCCCCCCGGACGAGCTCGAAGACCTCAGGGTGCAGTTCGAGACCCTGGTGGAGCGCCAGAAGGCGGCCTGGGCGGCGGAGAACAGCGATACCTGGGAGACCGGTGCCCAGCCCCGGCTCGTCCACTACGAACGCCTGATCGACCCGGCGACCGCCGGCACCGTCGAGCTCTGGCAGCGGGAGAACACCCTCGGGGTCGCCCGCCAGCTGCTGAGCGTCCCGGAGCGGGCCTCCGTCGCGGGCATGATGCTGATGTGCAGCCCGCAGCGGGACCACGGCCCGGCGGCCTGGCACCGCGACATCCACCCCCTCGACATGGCGCCGATGGCGGTGCTGCAGCGGGACCTGATGGAGAACGGCCCCAGGTACCTGCAGTGGAACATCCCGCTCTACGACGACGTCGTCTTCTGGGCGGTGCCTGGAAGCCACATTCGCCTCAACACCGCCGAGGAGGACCGGCAGCTCAAAAAGAACCCGCGCGAGCCGCTCCCCGGGGGCGTGCCGATCGAGCTGGCCGCCGGGGACGGCGTCGTCTACTCCAACTTCCTCCTGCACTGGGGCAGCAACTACAGCACCACCCGGCGCCGCACCGCCCACGGGGGCCACAGCATCTTTCCCTACTACGCCGACACCGGCTTCATGCAACAGCTCTCCCCCGAAGGCCGCACCGCCTTCGAGTCCTGGGACCGGGGCAGCGCCAGGGCCCAGGACCTGACCGAGCAGGCCCTGCGGGGGGTGCTGAACGGCGACGGGGCGGCTTTTCACGAAGCGGTCGAGGGCCTGCAGCCGGGGGCGGGAAACAAGGGGAAGCTGGTGCTGACGGTCTACCTGTCGAAAGCCGCCTACCACGTGCACGTCCTCAAGCAGCCACCTGGCTCGGAGCTGCCGCGGTGGGCGGCCGACGGCGAGCACTCTATCACCATCAACTGGGGACCGCAGTTCGCCGAGCGCTTCAGCGCGGGAGAAGCGGAAGAAATCTGGCGCAGGTTCGGCCCCCTCGACCGCGGCCTGCGCGCCGACGGGAAGCAGTTCGCGCCGGGGTACCAGAACCGCGAGCCCATGCACCACTATTTCGAGGACATGCCGCCGTTCCAGGTCGACGACTTCGTCGCCGGCTGGGCGGCCTAGGCCGGCGGTAAATCCCGGCCGGAGCTTACGGCGGCCGGCCCTCCCGCGGCCTGCCCGGCCGGGGAATCTTTCTCCGGCCTCGCGCCCCGGGCCGCTCCGCCAGCGCCTGGATGACGAAAGCTCACAGGGCCTGGCCGAGCTTCTCCTCCCACTCCAGCAGCCCCTTCACCATCTCCTGGATGCGAGGCCTGTCGCTGTTGCGGTAGCTGTCGTGCAGGCTCGAGGCGTCCTGGTTATGCGGCCCCAACGCCTCGTAGTGGGTCTCGGTCTCCGGCCTGGCGGCGAACTTCAGGGCGATGTAGCGCCGCACGCTCTGCTTGCCGTACACCGCGTGGTAGAGGTAGTGGTCGAAGAGGACGGCATCCCCCGGGTCGACCTCGAGGGCGTGAGAGCAGAGCTCGCTCCCTTCGACGCCGAAGGCCGCCTTCGCCGATCCCTTCTGCTGGGACTGAAGGCACAGAAGCCCGCGGTGGAAGGGGGCGTGGTGGGACCCGGGGATGACCCGCAGGGCCCCGGTCTCGCGGCGCATCGGCTGCAGGTAGATCATGATCTTGAGGCGTCTGTAGTTCAGGTCGATCTGGCCGGCGCGGTCGCTGTGCCACTGGTGGTCGTTGGTCTCGTTGAAACTGCCCGACACCCCCTCGGAGTTGCCCCAGACGAACCCCTCCCCGAGCAGCTGCCCGACCGGCCCGTGGATGCGGTCCTCCTCGGGCAGGCGCGCCAGCCTCGTTCCCATCTCGACGAAATTGGAGACCGACTGGTGGCTGGGTCCCGTGCGCCTGCCGGCGTTGGCGGCCAGCAGTTCGTCCACCTCCCGGATGATCCCGGCCATCTCCTCCGTGGAGTAAAGCCGCCGCAGGCAGAGGAAGCCGAAGGTTTCGAAGAAGTCGATCTGTTGCCGGGTCAGCATGGGTGGGCTCCGAGGTTGTCGCGCGTTGGGCCGATGTGCAGGTTTCGAAGGTTTTGCGGAGATGGAGGAAAACTTCGTCGGGTGAAGTCTGTAGCGGGAATCCGATCGCGATTCCCCCCGGGGACCGGAGGGCCCGCATGGCTTCCGGGCGGCAACAAACACCGAATGAAAACGGAGGTCAAGAGAGATGAGCGAACAGCATGAAATCCTTTTCGAGACCGACGGACGCCACTCTAGCGTCTACCTGTACGAGCCGCCGATGGGCATCCGCCAGTACGTCGAGCCGATCGACGAGGTCCTCGATCTCGGCATCGATACCATCAGCTACGTCGTCGGCGACTGCGCCGTCCTCCTCTACGCCACCGAGGCCGGCGAGCGCTGGGGGCACAACGTCGAGCTCGCCGACCACGAGGTCTGGTACCGGGCCTCGCAGAACTTCGAGGCCTTCCTCGCCGCCGGACACGACCCGCTGATGGTGGTCTGCGAGCACGCCCGGTCGCGCGGCTTCCGCTTCCTGCCGCACCTGCTGCTCAACCTTCACCACACCCCGTACGACCGCGTCAGCGACTGCCGCGTCTCCGAGTTCGAGAGGGCGCACCCCGAATGGCAGGTGGGGGAGGAACCGGACTGTCCCGAGGCGGAGTTCGACAACCCGAGGCGCTTGTCCTTCGCTGTGCCCGAGGTGCGCGAGAACCGCATGGCGATCGTGCGCGAGCTGCTGGGCCGCTACCCCGCCGACGGCATCGAGGTCAACTTCCACACCTACGCCCCCTTCATCGCCCGCCGCGAAGTCGCCGGGCACACGGCGACGCTGACCGAGTGGGTGCGCGAGATCCGCGAGGCCTGCGACCGGGAAGCGGAACGGCAGGGCCGCCGCAAGCGCCTCGTCGTCAGGGCGGCCGCCACGCTCTCGGGCAACCTGGCGATGGGGCACGACCTGGCCGCCTGGGTGGGAGAGGGGCTGATCGACACCCTGATCGCCATGCCGGTGGGCGGTGACTTCTCCAGCGAGACCTCGCGGCTGCGCGAGCTCGCCGAGCTCACCCGGGGCACGGAGGTGACCCTGATCGCCGGCCTCGACAGCATCGGCGAGGAGCAGGGCCCGCTCGTTCACAACGCCGCGGTCGCCAACGCCTACGATGCCGGCGCCCGGGGCATCCTCTACCACCGCTACTACCCGGCTCCCCACCGCTATCCCTACACCGCCGAGGATTACGCCCGCCTGCGCTGCCTCGCCTACCCCGACATCTTCGCCCACAGGGACAAGACCTTCTACGTCGGCCCGGGCCCCGACCGCTCCGGGGCGGTCACCTACGGGCTCAGCGAGCAGCTGCCGCACCAACTCGCCCCGGGCGAGTCGCGGACGGTGACCCTCGACGTCGCCGACGACATCGCCGCCAGGCAGGAGGCCGGCGAGCTTTGGCGCTGCGAGCTGCGGGTGATGATGCACGAGATGCTGCATGAGGACGAGGTTCGCCTGTTCTGGAACGGCGGCGAGATCGACGGCGGCGAGATCCGCAGAGCCGACTACGTCTTCCAGATGCGCCCCGGGGCGGGCACCCGGGGGTACCGCCTGCACGTCGACCTGAGCAGGGGCAGGGTACCGAAGCAAGGAACCAACGAGCTGCGCGTCGAGCTGCTGAAGAAGGACGAGCGCCTCGTCGACCCGGTCTCCGTGCACGACGTCTTCCTGGTGGTCGAGTACCTCAAACACCGGAACGCCCTCAGGGACGACGAGCAGTACGGGGTGCAGACGGCCTTCAGGCCGTAAGTTTACCGGGCTGCAGAATGGAACCGACCGCTTCCCCCGGGGCTCCGGGAGCCCGGACAGCGGCCGAACACTTGCCTGGAAAGGAACAGGAATGCTCAGCGAAAAGATCCAGCAGGCCCTCAACGACCAGCTCAACTCCGAGTTTTTCTCCGCCTACACCTACCTGTCGCTGGCCGCCTACTTCGAGGACCTCGAGCTCAACGGTTTCGCCCACTGGATGAAGATCCAGTACCACGAGGAGCTGATGCACGCGGAGAAGATCTACGCCTTCATCAACGACCGCGACGGCCGCGTGCGCCTGCAGGCGGTGACGTCGCCGCAGATCGAGTGGAACTCCCCCCTGGAGGCCTTCAAGTTCGCCCTCGAGGGCGAGCGGGCCCTGAGCGACAGGATCTACGAGGTAGTGGACGCCGCCCTCGCCGAGCGCGACCACGCCACCCACACCTTCATGCAGTGGTTCGTCAACGAGCAGGTCGAGGAAGAGGCCATAGTCCGCCAGATCGTCAGCGACATGGAGCTGATCATCGAGAGCCGCGACGGCATCTTCCTCATGGACCGGGACCTGGCCGGGAGAAAGGGCCAGTCCGGCCCGCCGGATGACGAATGAACGCGGCGGGGTCCTGCCGGAGAACCAGTGCCTGCGGCCGCTGATTCGGCGTGAATCCGGCGGTTGCCCGAAGGCGCCAACCCGAGTCCTGCAGCTCGTTATCCGGGTGAATTCGCCATCGACCTGGTTGCTGCCGACCGGCTGGCCCCTGCCCCCGGGGGCCGCGGCGCCGGGGGGCTAGCCGGAGCGGTACTGCGCGAGCAGCTCGTAGTCCGGCTCCATCCCCAGGCCGGGGCGGTCCGGCACGGCCACGCAGCCCTCGGCGTCGAGCTTGAGCGGCTCCTTGAAGATGCGGCCCCGCAGCGGGTCGACGGTCTCGCGGTAGAACTCGAGGATCAGGCCGTTGGCGATCGCCGCCACCAGGTGGATGTGGATCTCCTGGGCGCCGTGCGGGGCGATGCGCAGGTCCTGCGCCGCGGCCAGGGCGGCGACGTTCATGAACTCGGTGATGCCCCCCAGGATCTGGGCGTCGGCGTTGAAGATGGCGGCCGACTCGTGCTCGATGAGGTCGCGGAAGCCGTAGCGGGTGTACTCGTTCTCGCCGGTGGCTATCGGGATCGCCGTCGCCTTCGCCACCTGGGCGTGGCCGCGGTAGTCGTCGGGGGCCACCGGCTCCTCGAACCAGAAGACGTCGAACGGCTCGATCTTCCGCGCCAGCTCGATCGCCTCGTACGCGGCGTAGGCGTTGTTGGCGTCGACGAGCAGCTTGATGTCCGGGCCGATCGCCTCGCGCACCACCCGCACGCGCTCGACGTCCTCGTTTATCGGGACCGCCCCGACCTTCATCTTCACCGCCCTGGCCCCGAGATCGAGGCTCTCCTCCATCTCCCGGGCCAGCTCCTTCAGCCCCTTCCCCTCCTCGTAGTAGCCCCCGGCGACGTATGCGGGGATGCGGTCGGTGAACCCCCCCAGCAGCTTGTGCACCGGTTTATTCAGGGCCTTCCCCATCAGGTCCCACAGGGCGATGTCGATGGCGCTGATGATGTGCGTCGACATGCCGCGGCGACCGACGATCTTCGGCAGCCACATGTTCTCCCAGATGCGGCGGTAGGCGAAGGGGTCCTCCCCGATCAGGGCCTCCCGGAAGTGGGCGACCAGGGCCTCGCCGACCGCCCCGGGGCGGGTGGCCGCGGTGCCTCCGCCCCAGCCGATTCCCGACAGGCCTTCGTCGGTGTGCACGTTCACGAGGTTGAGCACCACCGTCCTGTAGGTGTACTTGCCGTTGCTGATCGGCTTCGGCTTCGGCCAGGCGTAGCAGTCGATGGTAACGTCGGTGATTTTCATGCGCCTATTCCACCTTTACGGGAAGCACCCACGCGCACGGGGCGCCGACGTCGTACTCGGCTGCCGGCTCGAGGGCGCCCTGTCCGTCGATGGCGAACGAGATCAGGGTGTTGGACCTGTCGGCTCCCGAGAGCAGGTAGCCGCCGTCGGCGTCGATCCCGAAGGAGCGGGGCATCTCGCCGGCAGGCTGCTGCCCCAGGGAGGCGATGGCGCCGCTTCCCGGGTCCACGGCGAACATGGCGATGCTGTCCGGCCCCCGGTTCGAGGCGTACACGGCGCGCCCGTCCGGGTGCAGGTGGAGCTGGGCGTTCGACTTCTCCCCCTCGAACCCGCCGGCAGGCAGGGTCGACTCGGTCTGCACCGCCTCGAGCTTGCCGCTGTCCGGGTCGAGGCGGTACACGGTGACGCTGCACTCCTGCTCGTTGTCGGCGTACATCACGTCGAGCCGGGGGTGGAAGGCCATGTGGCGCGGACCCTGTCCGGGGCCGGCCGCGGTCTTGCCGTTGGGGGTCAGCCTGCCGGTGTCCTCGTCGAACAGGAACTGGTAGACGGCGTTGGCGCTCTCGACGTGGGGCACGAAGGCGTAGCGGTTGGACGGGTCGGTCGCCACCCAGTGGGCGAAGCGCTCGGTTTCATGGAGGTCGGCGGGAGGCCCGCAGGCGGCCCCGTCGCTGCCGATCGGGTGCACGGTGACCAGGCCGTCGCTGTAGTAGGCAGCCAGCAGGAAGCGGCCGCGGCGGTCCGTCGCCAGGTAGCAGGGGTAGCAGCCCTCGAAATCGACCTCGCCGACCGGGGCGAGGCCGCCGTCCGAGTCGATGCGGCAGGTGGCGACGGCGATGTCCGACTCCTCCCGGGTCGCCACGTACAGGAACCTCCGGTCCGGGTCCGTGCACATGGCACCCCCGGGGGCGCGCAGCTCGATCTCCCCCTTCGGGGTCAGGCCTCCCGAGGCCGGGTCGAGCTCGAGGATCATCAGCCTCGGTTCGCCGGCTGTGGGAACGTAGACGTAATGGCCCATATTGAGTCCTTTCTTTCGATTGTCAGCGCTGAAACGAAGAGGAGGAGCCGATGCAACGCAAGAACATCCCCGCGCCGGGAGAATTCCCCGCGGCCTACGGGTACTCGCGCGCCGTCAGGGTAGGCGAACAGATCCACGTCGCCGGCACCTGCGCCCAGCCGCCGCACGACACGGGGAACGCATACGAGCAGGCCGCCGCGGCCCTGCGGATCATCGAGAACGCCCTCGCCGAGGCCGGGGCTTCGCTCGCCGACGTCGTGCGCACCGTCGTCTACATCACCGGCGTCGAACACGCCGACGGGGTGACGCGCGCCCACGGAGAGGCCTTCGGCGGCGTCATGCCGGCATCGACCATGGTGGTCATCGCCGCGCTCCTGAAACCGCACCTGTTCGTCGAGATCGAAGCCTACGCCATCATGTCGTGAAGTAAGGGCTGTCCGGGTCTGAACGGCAGCGCGGGGTCACGGCGGCCCGATTATAATCGATTTGCTGTGAGGTTCTGGGACGGAATGGGACGAAGGGTAGTCCTCACACCGGCTCGAAGGCGAGGAAGGTCCGCTGCCCGCCGGCTCCGTCCCAGTGCAGAAACTTCACCTTCACCGGGGTGCCGACCGCCAGGGCTTCCGGCGCCCCCGGGTCGACCCCCTCGATGCGGGCGACGACCCGCGCCCCTTCCCGCAGCTCTACCACCCCGGTGCAGTAGGGGTTGCCGCGGCCGTACCCCTCCTCGGCCATGAACCGCGGCCCGATGGCGATGCTCGTGAACCCGGCCAGGGTCCCGGTCCCCCGCATCTGCTCCCACTCCATGCCGGTGCCGAAGCAGCGGGGGCAGAGCGCCCGCGGCGGCACGTAGAGAGCCGCGCAGGAACGGCAGCGCGCCCCCATCAGCTTCTCCTCGCCGAGGAAGCGCTCGAACGAGTGGTCGTTGACCGGCCGGGCGGCCGCCGCCCCGGACATAGCTACCTCCGCTCCAGGATTGTGTAGGTGCAGGTGCCGCCGGTGCCGCCGAGGTTGTGGGCGGCCCCGAAGCGCAAATCGCCGCTGCCGGCCTGCCGCTCTCCCGCCTGCTGCCGCAGCTGCTCCCAGATCTCGATCAGCTGCGCCGAGCCGGTGGCCCCCACCGGGTGCCCCTTGCACTTGAGCCCGCCTGAGGTGTTGACGGGCATTGCGGCGTCGAGACGGGTCTGGCCGTCCGCAGCAGCCCGGCACCCCTGCCCCGGCTCGAAGAAGCCGAGGTCCTCGATATGGATCAGCTCGGCTATCGAGAAGCAGTCGTGCACCTCGGCCAGGTCGATCTCCCCCGGACCGATGCCGGCCATGTCGTAGGCCTCGGCCGCGGCCGCCCGCGTCGCCTCGAAGCTGGTCAGGTCCTCCGCCGCGTGCAGGCCCCGGCCGCTTCCCTGGCCGAGGCCGGCGACGTGGAGCGGGGCGTCGGTGAAGCTGGAGGCCATCTCCTCGCCGACGAGCAGCAGGCAGGCGGCCCCGTCGCTTATCGGGCAGCAGTCGAACAGGTGGATGGGCCAGGCGACCGCGGGGTTGGCCTTGGCATCCCGGAGGAACTCTTTTTCGTCGGCCCATTCGGGAACGGGCTCCCCCTTCGCCCGGGCGCGCTCCGCTTTCCCCTTCATGATGTCGCGGATCGACTGGTTGAACTGGGCCCTGGGATTGAGGGCGGCGTTCTCGTGGCTCTTGATGGTGACGTTCATCAGGTGCTCGCGGCCGGCCCCGTGCCGGTCGAAGTAGGCGGTGGCGATGGTGCCGAACACCCCGGGGAAGGTGAACCCGGCCTTGCGCTCGTACGGGACCGCGGCCAGGGCGAGCCCCTCGGCCACCTCGGCGGTGGTGCGCTTCGACATCTCCTCGACGCCGCCGACCAGCACCATGTCGTAGAACCCCGAGGCGATGGCGAACGCGCCCTCCCGGAAGGCGAGAGCGCTCGAGGCGCAGGCCCCCTCGGTGCGGGTCGCCGGCTTCGGCACCAGCCCGACGGCGTCGGACAGGATGGCGCTCCAGTGCGACTGCGCCACGAAGTAGTCGTTGGTGAAGTTGCCGAAGTAGAGGGCGTCGATGTCGCGCGGGTCCACCCCCTTGTCGACCGATGCCAGCATGGCGGTGAAGGCGTCGGTGAACAGGTCCTTCGAGTCCCTGTCGTCGAACATGCCGAACTCCGACATGCCGGCGCCGACCACGGCGACGCCCCTGCCCAGCTTTCGTCTCTTTCCCATTGCCGCCCTCCCGGTTACACGACCTTGCGTTCGTGGCCCTGCCAGTAGCGGTCGCGCAGCTCCCGCTTGAGGATCTTTCCGTAGTTGTTCTTCGGCAGCTCGTCGACGAACTCCACCCTCTTCGGCTTCTTGTAGCTGGCGATCCGCTCGCGGCAGAACTCGATCAGCTCTTCCCCGGAGACCTCGCGCCCCGGAACCGCGGCGACCACCGCGGTCACCGCCTCCCCCCATTTCGGGTCGGGCGCCCCGACCACGGCCACCTCCCGCACCGCCGGATGCTCTGCGAGGACCTCCTCGATCTCGCGCGGGTAGATGTTCTCGCCGCCGCTGATGATCAGGTCCTTGGAGCGGTCCATCAGGAAGAGGTACCCCTTCTCGTCCATGTAGCCGACGTCCCCGGTGTGCAGCCAGCCGTTCCTCAGGGTCTCGGCGGTCGCCTCCGGGTCGCGCCAGTACCCCTTCATGACGAGGTCGGAGCGGGTCGCGATCTCCCCCATCTCTCCGGCGGGCAGCTCGTTGTCCTCCCCGTCGACGATCTTCACCTCGACCTCGGTGCGCGCGATCCCGGCCGACCCGAGGCGCCCCATCTGTTCGGGGGTGCCGTCGACGACGTGGTCGCTGCGGGAGAGGTAGGAGATCGTCATCGGCGATTCCCCCTGGCCGTACAGCTGCACGAGGCAGGGGCCGAGCCGGCGCAGCGCCTCCCGCATGTCCTCGACCAGCATCGGGCCGCCGCCGTACACCAGCGCCTTCAGGGACCCGAGGTCGAAGCGGTCGAGCCGCGGGTGCTCGAGCAGCAGCTTGATCATCGTCGGGGCGGCGAACAGGTTGGTGACCCGGTGGCGCTCGATCAGCTGAAGCACCTCCCCGGCAGCGAACGACTTGCCCGCGGGGATCACGTTGAGGGCGGCCTTGGCGACGTTGGGAAGCGCGTAGAGGCCGCTGCCGTGGGAGAGGGGCGCCGCCAGCAGTACCACGTCGTCCGGGCCGCAGCCCGGCATCATGTCGGCGTAGAAGCTCGACGTCATCGCCAGCAGGTTGCGGTGCGTCAGCATCGCCCCCTTGGGCTGCCCGGTGGTGCCGGAGGTGTAGAACAGCCAGGCGACCTCCTCCGGGCCGACGTCGGCGTCGTCGAACTCCCCGGACTCGGCGGCGAGCAGCTCCTCGTAGTCGATGACCTCCCCCCCGGCCCCGGCGGTCGCGATCACCCGGGGAGAGCGGGAAAGGAGGCCGGAGACCTCCCGCAGCGGCCCGACGAACTCGGGAGAAACCAGGACCGCTTTCGCTTCGCTGTGGTCGATGATGAAGGCGAACTCGCGCGGGTGCAGGCGGAAGTTGATCGGCACCGCGCCGCAGCCGGCCTTGAAGCAGGCGAACATCGACTCGAGCATCTGCGGGCAGTTGTACATCAGCACCGCGACGTGGTCCCCCCTGCGGATTCCGAGGCGCCGCAGCCCGTTGGCGAGCTGGTTGGCGCGCCGGTCGAACCCGGCGTAGGTCTGCTTCTCCGGCCCCTGCAGCGTGGCGGGGTACTCCGGGAAACTGCGGGCGGACTTGGTCAGCAGCTTGCCGATGTTCATCGATCGATAATCATCCCCGGGGATGCTCCCCGCCCTCAAGCTCCGGCATCCGCAGGAGGGCGGCAAGTGCTTGACCGGCATGGGCAAAAGCGGCTTTGTAGGGCCCGCCGAAAAGGAGCTGCTCCATGTCGAAGAATTACACCGCCGCCATCGTCGGCTGCGGATCCATCGGCCACGCCCATGCCGAGGGGTACCGCCTCGCCGGGGTCGAGATCGTCGCCGTCGCCGACCCGGTGGCCGAGGCGCGCCGCCAGTACGTCCGCGAGTACGGACCCCTCGAGGAGTTCGCCGGCGTCGACGAGCTGCTCGCCGGGTGTTCGCCCGACATCGTCAGCGTCTGCACCTGGCACCGGCTGCATCCCGAGCCGGTGATCGCCGCCGCCCGTGCGGGGGTCGGGGGGGTGATCTGCGAGAAGCCGATGGCGGTCAGCATGGCGGACGCCGACCGCATGGTCGAGGCCTGCGACGCCGGCGGCACACGGCTCGTGGTCAGCCACCAGCGGCGCTTCACGCGCGGCTGGGAGCGCGCCAGGGAGCTGGTGGGGGAAGGGGCGATAGGAAAGGCCCTCACCGTCGACAACAAGGTCGGGCACGGCCTGTTGAACTGCGGCACCCACACCATCGACGGGGGGCGCTTCGTCCTCGGCGACCCGAAGCCGGTCTGGGTGATGGGGGCGGTCGAGCGCCGCACCGACCGCCACGAGCGCAACACGCCGATAGAGGACTGCTGCATCGGCCTGGTCCATTTCGACAGCGGCGCCCAGATGACGATCCAGTGCGACCTCGACATGGAGGACGCCGGGGCCGGCTCCTTTCTGGTCCGCGGCTCCGAGGGGATGCTCGCCGTCAGCGAGGCCAGGGTGTCGCTGTTCAACGGCGAGACCGGGGGCTGGCGCGGGATCGACCTCGGGGAGGAGGAGATCGCCGCCATCGGCGGCAACACCAACGCCGCCCAGGTGCGCGAGCTGATCGCCTGGATCGAGGGGGGTCCGGAGCACCGCGGCGCCGGGCGCCAGGCCCGGGTTACCGTCGAGATCATGATGTCCCTCTACGAATCGGCGCGGCGGCGACGGGTCGTCCACCTGCCGCTCGCCGAGCGGGAATACCCGCTGGAGCTGATGATCGAGGCGGGGGACCTGGCCGTCGAAGAGGAGGGGCGCTACGACATCCGCGGCTTCCTCAGCTGGGAGGGGGTCGACTCCGGACGCTTCGACGAGCTGCGCGGCCAGGGCCTCGGGCATCACCAGATCATGATGCGGCTGCACGAAGAAAGGGAGCGGGCGCCGGCGGGAGGAGCGGCCCCTCCGCGATGACCTCCCGGCCCCTCCTCGTCCTCGTGACCGGGTTACCCTGCACCGGCAAGACCGGCGTCGCGGCAAGGCTCTCATCCGAGCTCGCCCTCCCGATGCTCGCCAAGGACGACATCAAGGAAGCACTGTTCGACGCCCTCGGATACGGGGGCCGCGAGCGGTCCCTCGAGCTCAGCGGCGCCGCCTATGCGATCCTCTACCGCCAGGTGCGCCGCCTGCTGTCGGCAGGCCTGTCGCTGATCGCCGAGAGCAACTTCGACCCGGATAAAGCCGCTGAGCAGCTTGCCGCGATCCGGTCGGACCTCCCCTTCGACCTGTTCCAGATCCAGTGCCACGCCCCCGGTCCGGTGCTGGTGGAGCGCTTCCGGCAGCGTATGGAAAGGGGGCGCCACCCCGGGCACGCCGACCGCGAGCTCTTCGCCGAGATCCGTCCCGGGCTCGAGCGCGGCAGGATGGGGCTGCTCGATTTCGACGGCGACATACTGGAGGTCGACACCACCGATTTTTCAGCGGTGGACCACGAGTTGCCTGCCGCAGAGGTGCGCCGCGCCCTCGAAGCCCGTTGACCCGAACCGGAAAGAGCGATGAACAACCTGCCCGCCATAGAGATCTACTCCATCGGCACCGAGTTGCTCAACGGCCAGATCCAGGACACCAACTCCTGGTGGATGGCGCGCCAGATCGCCGCTCTCGGGGGGTACGTGCGGCGCATCGCCATTGTCGACGACGACGCGGGTGAGATTTCCGGGGTGCTGTCCGACGCCTGCGGCCGCGGCGCGCGGATCGCGATCACCAGCGGCGGCCTCGGCCCGACTCCCGACGACCTCACCGTCGAGGTGATGGCGGCGATCATGGGGGTGGATGTCGCCGTCGACGAAACCCTGGTCGACCGCTTCATGCGCAGCCGCGGAATCGAGAGGCGGGAGGACGTCAACCCGGGATTGCTGAAGATGGCGACCATCCCCGAGGGGGCCATCGCGCATCCCAACCCGGCGGGAGTGGCTCCCTGCGTCGAAGCCCGCGTCGGCGGAACCACCCTGTTCGCTCTGCCCGGACCCCCGCGCGAGGTGGAGGCCCTCTTCCGGCAGAGCGTCGAGCCGGTGATCGCCGAGCTCTACAGCCGCGCCCGCGTTTCCCGGCGCGTCGCCGTCAACCTGCCGGAGTCGCAGTGCGGCCCGATCCTGCAGAGCGTCATGGACGAGCTGCCCAACACCTACCTCAAGGCGTTCGTCGCCCTCGGCGAGCGCACCGCGGAGGGCCAGCGGCTTCCGGTCGACATCGTCGCCTGGGGGGACTCGGAAGAAGAAGCGGAGGCGCTGCTCGAGCGGGCCCTGGCGATGTTCGCCGGGCAGGCCGCGGAGAAGGGCAGCGACGTGGAATCCCTGGAGGGGGGCTGAACCCGGGCGGCCCAGGCCGGAAGGCTTGTCCGGATACAGGGGGGCCCCGATCCCGGCCGCGGAGGTCCGGCCCGATAACCGGGGCCGGCGCTCAAGCCCGGCGCGAGGACAAGTCGAGGTCGGGCGGGCCCCTGAGTCCCGATGCCCGCAGCGGCCCTCAATCCGCGGCGCGGACCGCGGGGTCGAGGGCGTCGAAACAGAACTGCGCCGCCGCCCAGGGATCGTACCCCTCCTTCGACCAGATCTGGCCGGTGACCTCGGGACAGATGTAGCGGTCCCAGCCCGCGGCCTTGACCACCCTGACGTACTCCACCAGATCGAGGCCCCCGTCCCCCGGCAGCAGGTAGACCACGCGGCCTTCGGCGTCCCTGTACCCGTCCTTGATGTGGTTGTGCGCCGCCAGCGGCGCGTTTAGTCCGGCGCTGTGCTTCAGGTCGAACCCCTCGACCAGGAAATGGCTGAAATCGAAGTTGAGCCGCAGGTGCTCGTGAGCGGCGCGCTCTATCAGCCATACCGCCTTCTCCGGGGTCTCGAAGTCCCCTCCGGCGTGCGGCTCGATGGCGAGGACGGCCCCGTACCGGGCCGCCATGTCGGCCACCTCGACCACCATTTCGACGATCGCCTCCCTGCCGCTCTCCCAGGGCCGCTGGTGCCCCAGGGTCGACGACACAACCAGGGGCGCGTCGTCGATTCTCAAGTCCCTTGCCAGCGCGAACGAAGCCTCGAACTGCGCCAGGGCGGCGGGGCGCCCCTCCCCCTCGGCGCACGGCTTGAGCAGCGCCATGATGACGGGCGTGGGAAAACCCAGGCTCCGGAACGCCGCGGCCAGTCGCCGGCGCGCCCCGGCGTCCATGCGGGCCGGCTCGGTCGGCCACCCGGGCTGCACGGCGATCTCCATCCCCCGGTACCCCATGTCGCGCAGGCGGGGCAGCGCCTCGAGCACGTCGAGGTCCTTCATCCCGTAGGTGCTGTAGTAGAGGTCCATCCGGGGGCTCCTACCCCAGATCGACGTTGAAGTCAGCGGGATCGAGGCCGCTGTCTTCGGCCAAGCCACGCAGGCTGATCAGCACGTCCTCCGGCATCTCGATCCCTTCGGCGAGCGCCTTCTCCCGGCTTTCCCACTCCATCTCGCCGGGCAGGAAGATCTCCGCCCCCTCGGCGAGGTCGGCGCTCTTGATCTCCTCCGCCATCGCCGCCATGCGCCGGTGGAACTCGGCGGCCGGCATGATGGCCCCGACGTCGATGGCGAGGAAGGCGTGCCCCTGGTTCGACGGCTCCGGGTCGTCGTACGACACCCAGCTGTGGACGCCGCTCATCACCGCCGACCCGGTCAGCACCGCGGTGAGGATCTCGACGAACACCGCCAGGCCGTACCCCTTGTGCCCGGCCATCGGCAGCTGCGCCCCCTTTTCCGGAAAGATCGACGGGTCGGTCGTCGGCACCCCCTCCTCGTCGACGAGCCAGGTGTCGGGAATCGGGCGCCCCTCGTTCCTGGCGGCGAAGATCTTGGTCGCCGCGACGGCGCTGGTGGCGATGTCGAGCATCACGGTGCGCTCGCCGCCGGTCGGGGCCGCCCAGGCGATCGGGTTGGTCCCGAGGATGCGGCTCTTGCCCCCCGGCACCGTCATGCAGGGCTCGACGTTGCACATCGACATGCCGAACATGCCGTTCTCGGCGATCATGTTGGCGTAGAATCCGGCGGCCCCGTAATGGCTGCTGCCGCGGATCCCGACGTAGGCCATGCCCGTTTCCCCGGCCTTGGCGAGGGCGAGCTGGACGGCGCGGAAGGAAATCGCCGGCGGCATGCCGTCCCTGGCGTCGACGATGGCCCAGGAGGGCCCCTCGGCGAGGACCTCCTCCCTGGCGCCGCCGTCGAGGCGGCCGCTGCGCGCGTTGGTCATCAGGCCGCGGAGCTGCCGCGTGCCGTGGGTGAAGGTGCCCCAGGTGTCGGTCTTGACGAACACGTGGGCGGAAAGCTCGGCGTCCTCCCGGCTGATGCCGGCCCGGGTCATGGCGGCGACGCAGAACTTCTCGAGGTCTTCAGCTTGGATCCTGGTTGCCATTCGATGCTCCTGTGGATGCGGTATTTCGGTGCCGAAGCGAAGGCGGGAGAATCAGGGCCGCGGCTTCGGCGGGGTCAACTGACGGCGGGCAACCGTTCCGTTTTCTCGACCCCCCGCCCGGGTTCCCGTTTCTTTCAGACCCTTGCCCCGCCGGCAACAGGGAGACATGCAGGATGAAATACCCTTCCAGGGTTCCGCAGCGAACCTACTCCACCCGGCTGGAGGAACAGCTCCGGGAGCTGGAGACCGACGAGCTGGCGCTCCGCTTCGCCGAATCGCGGCGGCACCTTTCCTCCGACCGCTACCGCCCCGTCTACCACTACGTCAACCCGGAAGGCCCATCGAACGATCCCAACGGCTTCTGCGTCTGGCAGGGACGGTTCCATCTCTTCTACCAGCAGTACCCCCCGGAAGACAGGCGCCAGCACTGGGGCCACGCCGTCAGCGAAGACCTCGTGTACTGGCGGGACCTGCCGATCGCCATCTATCCCGGCATCGAGGAGAAATGCTACAGCGGCAGCGCCCTCACCGAGGCCGACCGCGTCCTCGCCTGCTACCACGGCACCAGCGCCGGCACGATGATCGCCCAGGCGTCGGATCCCCTGCTCCTCAACTGGGAGAAGATCCCCGGAAACCCCGTCATCCCGGAGGACGAGTCGGCCCCGCCCGGGGACCCCTACCGCATCGGCGACCCCTGTCTGTGGAAGGGGGAGAAGGGGTATTACTCCCTGTCGGGATCGCAGCAGGGCACCCGTCTGGTCGACTCGAAGCCGGCCGCCCACCTGTTCTTTTCAGAAGACCTGCGCCACTGGTCCTACCGGGGCCCCTTCCTGGAAGGGGACGTCTTCACCACCGCCGGGGAGGATTGCGCGGTGCCCTACTTCTGGCCCCTTGGCGACAAGCACATCCTCGTCTTCGGCAGCCACCAGCGGGGGTCGCAGTACCTCCTCGGCGACTGGGACGAAGAGGAGGGCAGGTTCAGGCCGTTCGCCCACGACCGCTTCTGCTTCGGCCCGATAAACAACGGCGGCACCAACGCCCCCACGGCCGCCCCGGACGGCGACGGCGGCGTCTACCTGATGCACATGCTCAGCTTCGGGCTGGACACCCGGGGCTGGAACGGCATGATGTCCCTGCCGACCCGGCTGCGCCTGGGGCCGGGCAACACCGTCACCAACGAGCCGGTGGCTGCGCTCGAAACCCTGCGCACCGAGCGCATGCGGATCGGTGAAACGGCGCTGCCGGCGAATCGCGACGTGGCTCTCGAAGGGGTGCGGGGCAACGCCATGGAGCTGATTGCCCGGATCGACCCGAAGGATGCCCGGGAAGTCTGCATCGAGGTGCTGCGCTCTCCGGATGGAGAAGAGACCACGAGCATCCGCTTTCTCCGCAACGGCGGCCCGGTGAAGACCAAGGGGCCGGAAACCTGGCACGACGCCCTCGTGATCGACACCTGCCGCACCTCGGTGCTGCCGGAGGTCCTCGCCCGCCCCCCGGAGACTTCCCTGTTCAAGCTCGAGGACGGCGAGATCCTGGAGCTGCGGATTTTCATCGACACGAGCATCCTCGAGGTCTTCGCCAACAACCGGCGCTACATGACCGTGCGCGTACACCCGGGGCGCGGCGACAGCCTCGGGGCCGCCATGCGCGCCCAGGGCAGCGATGCCGTTCTGCTTTCCCTCGACGCCTGGCGGATGAAGAACATCTGGGAAGTGCAGTGAACCTCGCCGGGGAATACCGCGGAGACCCCGACAGCCCCGGAGTCGCGCCGCCTCCGCCTTCGACGCTGCCCCTGCCGCCGGGGATTCTGAAGAGATTCGGACAGCCCCGGACCTGCGCCCTCACCGGCATTTTGACGATACCCGAAGCCGGGGTTAATTGTCGCTCCCCAACCGCCACCCTCTCCCCGAATCGAGAAGAACCTTGAGCTCCAGCCTTCCCAACATCCTGCTGATCATGTCCGACGAGCACGCCCCGTTCTACAGCTCGACCTACGGACACCCGCTGGTGCGCACCCCGGCGATGGACCGGCTCGCCGCCGAGGGGGTCACCTTCGACAACGCCTACTGCAATTCGCCGCTCTGCCTGCCCTCGCGCATGTCGTTCATGACCGGCCGCTTCGCGCACCGGATCGGCGCCTGGGACAACGCCTCCCCCCTGGCGCCCGAAGAGGTGACCTGGGCCCACCTGCTGCGGGCGGCCGGGTACGACGCGGTCCTGTGCGGCAAGCAGCACTTCTGCGGGCTCGACCAGCTGCACGGCTTCCGCGCCCAGCTGGCGCGGGACCTGCACGCCGAGGGGTGGACGGTGGACGGGGCCCCGCGCGGAGTGCCCGACTGGTCGCGGGGAACGCCGCCGGCAGCCAGACCCTGGCCCGCCCTCGAGGACGCCGGCCCCGGCAGGACCGAGGAGATCGAAGTCGACGACCTCGTCGAGGAGCGCGCCCTGCAATACCTGCGCGACCCGGAGCGCAGGCGGCAGCCCTGGATTCTGACCGCCTCCTTCATCGCCCCGCACTTCCCCTTCGTCGTGCCGCAGCGGTTCTGGGACATGTACCCCCTCGACGAAATCGACCTGCCGGTGATTCCGCCGGGACATCTCGAAAACCAGCACCCGGTGTACCGGCGCATGCGCAGTCACTTCGGCTGCGTCGACTTCCCCGAGGAGCTGGTGCGCCGGGCCCGGGCCGGGTACTACGGACTGGTCAGCTACCTCGACGAGAAGATCGGCAACCTGCTGCGGGCCCTCGACGAGACCGGGCAGAGCGAGGATACCCTCGTCATCCACCTCAGCGACCACGGCGAGATGAACGGGGAGCACGGCATGTGGCGGAAGTCCAACTTCTACGAGGCATCTTCCCGGGTGCCGCTGCAGATCCGCTGGCCCGGGGAGATCGCTGCCGGCGGGCGCGTGCGCGAAGTTGTCTCTCTGGTCGACGTCGCCGCTACCATGGCGGACGCGGCCGGGGCCGCCGCCGAAGCCGACCTCGACGGGGACAGCCTGCTGCCGCTGACGAGGGGGGACGGGCCCTGGAAGGACGAGGCCTTCAGCGAGTACCTCGCCCACGGCGTCGCCGGCCCGATGGCGATGCTGCGCCGCGGGCGCTACAAGCTCAACTACAGCCTCGGGGATCCCCCGGAACTCTACGACATCGAGGCCGACCCCGGCGAGTTCACCGACCTCGCCGGCGACCCCGCCTTCGCCGGGGTGGCCGCGGACCTGCAGGAGAACCTGCTGTCGCGCTGGGACCCGGCCGCCCTCGACCGGCAGGTCCGCCGCAGCCAGGCCCGCCGCGGGCTGATAGAGCGGGTCCACAACCCCGCCGTCCTCGAGAACGTCCAGGAGCTCGGCAACCAGCGCATAGGGATGCGCCGGTAGGTCCCAGCGAGCGGGCGCCCCGGCACCGGAGGTCTCTCAGGCTGCGGGGGCGGCAGACCCGGTCGACGTCGAGGCTTTTCGCTTGAACGGCGATCAGGTCTAATGGCGGCTGCTCATCCTGGGGAAGCGGAGCCGATGCGCCTGCGGACTACTCCAACTCCAGGGAGGCCTTGATCCGCCCCCAGGAAACCGACTCGACCGCGCTGTCTTCCACCGGTCCGGCCGCGCCGGCCGGCAGCAGCAGCCCATCGAGGTAGAGCTCCGCCCGGTAACGGTATAGCAGGTCTACTTCCGGGTCTTCACTCTGAACTGCTTCAGGTCCCAAGGAGAACCGACCTTCGCCATCGTTTTCCCAAACGAGGATCGCAAAGCCTATGACCTTTCCTGACGTCAGATCGCTGACTGCGACGTCTTCAGGCCGACTGTCGGGTCCCTGCCAACTGTCGTATGGAGTGACGTACAGCTCGATTACCCTGATGATCGGGTTTTCCCCGGCGACGCCACCGCCTGCGTCTGCGTAGGGAGGAAAGAACATCCAGGAATCCTCCTTGGTTTCTATTGAGTACCCGCGACTCAAGCCGGACGTGAAATAGCCATACAACGCAGTGCGGCCACTGGCCGTACGGGCTATTGCCCCGTATTGTTGCGATTCCCCCCAAAAACCCCTCGTTTCCCAAGATTCCAAGTTAAGCCCACCGCCGCTGTGATCTGCGTCGATAGCCAGGGTGAGTTCGGTAGGGAAGCCCGATCTCCGTTGAGGTATGGTGTGCACGTCATCGCTGGCCGCGAAGGCGACATAGAGCCGGTCCGGCTCATCGTGCCAGGCCAGCCATATGCGGAAGTCCAGGTCGGATGGATCGGGTAAGCCGTGATCGAAGTCTCTTCTGAAATCCACCAGGGACATGGTGGGTTCGCCCACGAGATCGAACCACTCGGCCACCGAACCGTCGTGAAGCTGAATCGCGGCCAGCATCTCGTCGGTCAGCTCGGCGATCGGGAACAGTCGACCGCCGGCATGGGCTTCTGCTTGGGCAGACAGGCCGGCCCACAGGGCCGTCCCGACGAGCAGGCCGAGGGCCGTGCTCCTCTGCTTCCTGGTGCAAAAAGGGGGCATCTGTCTCCTCCTCTGGTTCCCCCGACATGGGCTCGACAGGGAAGGCCCCCGCAGGGTGACACCTTACGCGGACTACTCCAACTCCAGGGAGGCCTTGATCCGCCCCCAGGAAACCGACTCGACCGCGCTGTCTTCCACCGGTCCGGCCGCGCCGGCCGGCAGCAGCAGCCCATCGAGGAAGTTGTCGGCGACAGAATCAATTACGTCGTCGAGAATTTCACTATCGGAACCCGTGGCATGCGCTTCCGGTGCCAACACCGCCAACTGCTCATGAGGATCCCCCGCGTCATTCTCGTACACGCCAATCACGAAGCCGATGATCTGTCCCGCGCTCAGATCGCTCACCACGGACCCCTCGGGACTGGTCAGGCTTTCCCTGTGGTCGAACGGCGTGACGTACAGCTCCATCGACCAGATGACGGGCCCTTCCCCGACTACCTTGCCGGCGGCCTCCGCGTAGGGCGGCAGGGTCATCCAGGAGAAGACCTTGGCCCTGTGTCTGGACTTCGGGTCATCCAGGATCGGTCCGGAAGGGGTGTGGGAAACGGCATGATATGCCTGCGCATTCCCCCTGCTCTCCGCGATTCTATCCCGCCCCATCCATCCTGCAAACCCGGGACCGCCGCTGTGATCTCCGTCGACACCGAGGGCAATGCCGTCGTTGCCACCTCGCACACCCGACAGCATTCTATTTGTAGGCTCCGTGGCATCATAGTCAAAGGTATTCCAGTAATTGTCATCGGCAGCCACGAAGGCCACATAGAGGCGAGCCGGCTCATCGTGCCAGGCCAGCCAGATGCGGAAGTCCATGTCGGCCGGATCATGTGGTTCTTTCCCGGTAGTGAGGAAATCCACCGAGGTCAGGGCAGGTTCGCCGATCTGATCGAACCACTCCTCGTACACATAGCCGTCGAGCTCGATCCCGGCCAGCATCTCGTCGGTCAGCTCGGGGATCGGGAAGACTCGACTGCCGACGTGGGCGCCTGCCTGGTCAGCCAGGCCGGCCGACAGGGCCGACCCGACGAACAGGCCGAGGGCCATGCTCCAATGAGTTCCGATGCGAAAAGGAGGCATCTGTATCCTTTCCTTTCCCTTGTTCTGCCCGTCAGGAGGCTCGGCAGGGCTTCTTTTCTGCCGGTTTCCTGAACGGTACGGGTTGGCCTTCATCTTCTCTTCTTCAAGAATTTGTTTTTCGGGGTAGCGCCTGTTCGCTACCCCGGTCCACCCAGAGAAGCTGCAAAAGGGGTGCCTGTACATGGGCCGCGGCTCCATCAATTTGTTCCTTTTGGACATAACCTGTTGTTTAGTCTCGGGCTTATAGCAGCACATTTTATTTTTTTCCGCCTTCGCCCCGTTCTTGTCGCCATCGGCTTCCCCCGAGCCTCGTTGTATTAAATACCATTTTTTGTATTTAATACGAATTTTTGTATTTAATACAACTTCACGATTTCCCCGAGAGGTCGGGGCCGGTTGGTCCCGCTTCTCTTCATCTCATGCAGGTACCGCCATCGATCAGCGATCCCACCTCCTTGCTTCCCCAAAAGAGGACGAAGTCGAAGATGAAAATGAGCCAAGGTCCCCAACCCCGTGACCCCTCCTTCCGGCTCCCGGAACGGCGGGCTTTCGACCACATCCTCGGGCGCCAGTACACGGTCTTCGACGGGCTGGCCGGGATGCACGTGGAAGACATCTACCAGGACCGCCGGGGGCTCCTCTGGATCGCCACCGCCGACGGCGGGGTCAGCCGCTTCGACGGGGCCCGGTTCGAGACCTTCGGCCCCTCGAACGGGCTTCCCCATCTCAACGCGATGACCATTGCCGAGGACGAGGACGGGCGCCTGTTGTTCGGCACTCTCGGGGGCGGGCTGGCCGCCTTCGACGGGCAGGGGTTCCAGGTGTACACCACCGCGGACGGACTGCCCTCCAACGACATATTGAGCCTGTACCCCCAGGCGGACGGCTCGGTACAGGTGCTGACCGGAAACGGGATCGCCCGCTTTGTCGAGGGGCGGTGTCTGGAGCCGCTGACGGACGTGGCCGGCCAATCCCTCGGAGCGGTGTACGACATGGCTACCGACGCGGCGGGTACGACGTGGCTGGCGTCGCGGGAGCGGGGGATCATCGACCTGGAAGGGCAGCCCATGAACGGGCATCCGGGCACCGGGGAAACAGCCATGCAGTGGCCCTGGAAGTTCGCCCCGGACGCCTCCGGCAGTCTGTGGATCGCCTTCCGCTACGTGGGCCGCGAAGCCGTGGTCGGCCGCTACGATCCCCGGCGCCAACAGCTCGACCTGATCGAGGTGGACCATGAGGTCGAGCGCGGTGAAGTCGTCGAGCACGGCACGCGGCACGTGCGCCTGGACGACCGGGGCTGGCTGTGGATGGCTCGCCGGGGAGTCCTGGTGTACGACGGGCAGGCCTGGCACCCGTTTTCGGCCCGTTTGCAGGGCACCCATTTTTCGGACACGAGACTGACCTGCGAGGACCGCGAGGGAAACATCTGGATAGGACTGTGGGGCGGCGGGCTGCTCTTCTGCGATCCGGTCAGCGTGCAGTTGTACACGGAAGCGGACGGTCTGCCCGACAACGAGATCCGGCGCCTGGACGAAGACGGGCGGGGGCGGGTGTGGATCGGGACCATGGGAGGCCTGGCCTGCCTGGAAGAGGACGACTGCATCCGCACGGTCAATGCCGGGCATACGGTCTCGGCGCTGGCGGTAGACGGTCCTGGGGCGGTCTGGGGCGGCCCCGAGGGCCAGGTTTTCAAACGGACGGGGAAAGAAATCCAGGCGGTCGAGGTGGCCGGGGCGAACTTCGGGGAAGAGATCACGGCCCTGTGCGCGGACGGGCGCGGGCGTGTGTGGGCCGGCACCTCCCGGGGGCGCCTGGGGCGGGTGGAAGCCGACCGGTTCAACCCGGTGGCAGAAGAGCTGCCCTACGAGTGCCGCGCCGTGCTGCCGGCCCGGGACGGCGCCTTCTGGATCGGTACCGGGGGGCCCGGACCGGCGCTGTACCGGTACGAGGACGGCCGCTTGCAGCCGCCGGCCCTGGCCGGGTTGGAGGCCGTGTCTGACGTGACGGCCTTGTGCGAGCACCAGGACCGCCTCTGGGTGGGCACGGCCAACAGCGGCCTGTTCGTGCTGGATTCCTCCACCCGGGAAGTTCGCCGGTTTACCGTGGACCGGGGGGAGTTGTCCGTCAACGGCATTCTCTGTCTGCTGGCCGACCCGGGGCAGGACTGTCTGTGGGTCGGCACGAGCGGCGGGGGGGTGCTGAAGTACGACGGGCATGCGTTCCAGACCTTCCGCCTGGGGAACGCCGGCCTCGAGAACGCGGTCGAGGCGATCCTTCGCGGCAGCGACGGCCGGCTGTGGTTCGGCACGCGTGCCGGGCTCATCGAGTACCAGCCCGGCCGCATCCCTCCGGCCCTGGTGATCCGCGAGGCCGAGGCCGGACGGCTGTTCAAGCACCCCAGGGCCGTCGTGTCCTTTCCGGCCGGCACCCGCGAGCTTCGAATCGCGTTTCAGGGCATCGGTTTCCGAACCGGGGCGGATCAGATGCGCTACAGCCACCGGCTCGCCGGTCATGGCCCGGCCGAAGCCTGGAGCGAATTCACCCCCGCCGATTCGGTCTCGTTCTCGGGTCTGCCTGCCGGCCGGTTCCGCTTCGAGGTGCGCACCCGGGACCGCGACGGCCTGATGTCGGACGCGGTCAGCCTGGAGGTGGAGGCGGTCGCGGGGGAGCAAAGCGCACCCGGCCCGGCCCTGGAGCACATGCCGTGGACCTCGCAGCAGGACATGCTCAGAAACAGTCCGGTCATGTCCCGGGTCCTGAAACTGGCCGGACAGGTGGCCGGGACCGATGCGATGGTGCTGATCCTGGGCGAGACCGGGGTGGGCAAGGGGGTGCTCGCGCAGCACATTCACGCCGTGAGCCCGCGGCAGAGGCACCCCTTCGTGCCGGTCAACTGCGGGGGCCTGCCCCCGGGGCTGGTGGAAAGCGAACTGTTCGGCCACGAAAAGGGGGCCTTCACCAATGCGGTGGAACGAAGGAAAGGCCGCTTCGAACAGGCGCACGGGGGCACCCTGTTCCTCGATGAAGTCGGCGACCTCCCCTCGGAGGCCCAAAGGGTGCTGCTCGGGGTTCTGGAGGAGGGCCGCCTGACACGCGTCGGCGGTGAGACCCCCGTCGAGGTGGATGTCCGGGTGGTTGCGGCGACCAACCGGGATTTGCAGGAAGCCATGGACCGGGGGACGTTCCGGGAAGACCTGTTCTACCGCCTGAACGTGTTCCCGGTGAAAATCCCGGCCCTGCGGGACCGCCGGGAGGAAATACCGTTCCTCGCCGCCTACTTCGCGAGCCGGTTTGCCGGGGAGTTGGAGCGCCCGGTGCCGGTTATCAGTCCCGAGGCGTCGAGGCACCTTCAGGAGCATGCCTGGCCGGGGAACGTGCGCGAGCTGGAGCACGTGATGCAGCGGGCGCTGATCGTGTGCCGGAATCACGTCGTGGACCTGGAGGACGTGCTTCCGGATGATGACCTGTACGAAGGCGGATCTTCGTCGCCGGCGTCGACCCCGCCGGTCGTTCAGGGGAAGGAGAACCAGGCCCGCCCGGTCTTCAAGTCCGAAAAACAGCAAATCCTCGAAGCCCTGAAGGCAACCAATTGGGTCATCTCCGGGAAGAGGGGCGCGGCCGCCTTGCTGGGTATGAATCCGGAGCGGCTGCGTTCCCGGATGCGGGTCTACAAGCTGAAAAAACCGTAGAAGCGGAAGCGGTCCTGGCGGCCCTGCCCGACTCCGCCGCGGTGCCTTCCGGTCCGGCCGGGCAAAGCGGGGCAAGCGCGGATCAACGGTTTCGCCCGCTTTTACTGCCAGTCCGCCAGCAAGCCGCTGAACCAGCGGCTCAGTTTATCAGGGAAAGGTTCCGGCCGGTTGGAAACGAAGCATATGCTCTCGCCATCCGGGGACCAGGCCGGCTCCCGGTCCGTGACGTACTCCGCGGTCAATCTGGTGAGGCCCGTTCCGTCAACCGCCATGCGGTAGATATGGTCGTTCCAGTCCCGGCCTGAAACGAAGGCGATTTCCCTGCCGTCGCCGGACCAGGACGGCTCCCGGTCCTGGCCGGGGTGATTGCTGAGGTTGATCACCTCCCCGCTGACTGCCTCTGCGATACAGACCTCGAGATTTCCGAAGCGGTCGCTCTCGAAGGCGATGCGGCGGCCGTCCGGGGACCACGCCGGACGCGCGTCGTTCCCCTCGTGCCGGGTCAGGTTGCGCAGGTTGCGGCCGTCGGTATCGGCAACGTACACCTCGAGATTGCCGTCGCGGAAAGTGGTGAAAGCGACGCGTTTCCCGTCGGGCCCCCAGGCCGGCTGGATGGCGTCCGACACGACCAGCCTGATCTTCGGTTCTCCGGCACCCAGCTTCGCGACGTAGATGTCGTACGATTCCCCCGCGGTCTTGCCGGCTAAGGCGATTGCCTCCCCGTCCGGCAACCAGGAGACGCCGGCCACGCTGGTTATATGCGCCGGCACCTTCACCCTCATCAGTTTTTTTCCGGTCGCTGACACCACGTGGAACTCTACTCTGTCCCCGGACTGGGCGACGTACAGGATGCGCCGGCCGTCCGGGGCCCAACGCGGGCTGACAGTCACCCATCCCGGCTTCTCGGCGGAAATGCGCTCGACGGAGGATCCGTCCCGGGACATGCGATAGACACTCCCCTCCAGGTCGTGGGCCCCGACGGGATTCTGCCAGAGGAGTGAACAGAGGGACAGAAAGACCGTCAGTGTGGGAGGAGGCATGGGACAGTAGTTTCCCATCTTGTGAAAACCCCGGATGATGAGGCCGGAACAGCGTGAACCACCCTGATAGACCGGGGAGCTGGAGCCAGGAAACAAGGCTGGTGAAGCCAGCCCCGCGGCCGGCTACTCAATCACCAGGGAGGCCTTGATCCGCCCCCAGGAAACCGACTCCACCGCGCTGTCACCCGGTCCAGCCGGATCGGCGGGCAGCAGCAGCCCGTCGAGAAAGGAATCCGCCCGATTGCGAAATATGTTCCAGAGCGGGGAGTCGGAATCGTCTGACTGCCGGACTTGGACAGCCCAATTCTGGGAATCATATGCAGGCGGGTCATGGTCGAGCACTACCACCGAGAAACCGATCACTTTTCCTGCGGCAAAATGGCTGACCACGCTCCCCTCGGGGCTTCCCCACGTTTCTCCCCAGCGGTCGAACGGCGTCACGTACAGCTCGATCACCCAGATGACCGGGGCTTCTCCGGCCGCGCCGCCGCCGCTGTCCCCATAGGGAGGCACGGTCGTCCATAAAGTCTGTTTCTTCTGGAATCTATACAGCCCATTATTCAGGGTCGGACCGCTGACGGTGCGGGAAATAGCCTCGTAATCCGGAGCTTGCCCTTGAATCTCGATAACCTCTTCCAGCGGCGTACCGTTCCTAGAGCCGGCACCGCCGCTATGGTCTCCGTCGATCGCCAACATGATGCTGTCATGTAAATGCAAGTGTGGAGAACTGCTGTAGTCATGGGTGTTCTCGTACACGTCATCGCTGGCCACGAAGGCGACATAGAGACGGGCAGGCTCGTCGTGCCAGGCCAGCCAGATGCGGAAGTCCAGGTCGGAAGGATCTGGTGGCAAAGGAGGCGAATGCGGCTCTTCTCCCGTGAAATCCAGCAGGGTCATGGAGGGCTCGCCGACCAACTCGTACCACTCGTCCACCAACCCGTCCTTGAGATCGATCCTTTCCAGCATTTCGTCGCTGAGGTAGGTAACCGGGTACACGCGGTCTCCGAGGTGGGCCCCTGCCCGGGCAGACAGGCCGGCAGATATTGCCAACCATAGAAGCAGGACCAAACTGGCATTCAAATGCTTCCGGATACGAAGACGAGTCATGAGTTTTCTCCCTTGTTTGAGGCCCGACGCGGTCGAGGCTCCAGAACCGTGCAAAGGAAGGTTCGGCATGCCGGTTACTCAATCACCAGGGAGGCCTTGATCCGCCCCCAGGAAACCGACTCCACCGCGCTGTCACCCGGTCCAGCCGGATCGGCGGGCAGCAGCAGCCCGTCGAGAAAGGTATCCGCCCGCTGGCGGAATATGTTCCAGAGCGTAGTGTCCGACTCCTCTGATCGCTGAACATCGAGCGCCCAATCCTTCCGCTCAATATCTCCGGGCGGGTCATGGTCAAAAACTATAACTGAGAAACCGATCATTTTTCCTGCGGCAAATTGGCTGACCACGCTCCCCTCGGGGCTTCCCCACGTTTCTCCCCAGCGGTCGAACGGCGTCACGTACAGCTCGATCACCCAGATGACCGGCGCTTCGCCGGCTACGCCGCCGCCGCTTTCCGCGTAGGGCGGCACGGTCCTCCATGAATCCTGTCCAACCTGGACTCTATAGGGCAAATCATTCAGGGTCGGACCGCTGACGGTGCGGGAAATGGCCTCGTAATATTGAGTTCGCCCAATTGCCTCGATCCGTTCCTCCAATTGGTCACTGTTGGAGTAACCCACACCTCCGCTGTGATCTCCGTCGATCGCCAGCATGATGCTGTCATGGAAATGAATTACATCTCTTGAACTACTGTAATCGTGGGTGTTCTTGTACACGTCGTCGCTGGCCACCAAGACGACATAGAGACGGGCCGGCTCGTCGTGCCAGGCCAGCCAGATACGGAAGTCGATGTCGGAGGGATCAAGCGGCGATTGGTAGAGTTCTTCCGTGAAATCCAGCAGCGACAGGGTGGGCTCGCCGACCAACTCGTACCACTCGTCTACCAACCCGTCGTCGAGTTGGACCTGTTCCAGCATTTGGTCGCTGAGATAGGGAATCGGGTACACACGGTCTCCGAGGTGGGCCTCTGCTCGGGCAGACAGGCAGGCGGACAGCCCCAATCCCAAGAGCAGGACCGGGACGGCGCGCCATTGCTTCCGGATACGAAAACGAGCCATGAGTTTTCTCCCTTGTTTGAGGCCCGGCGCGGTCGAGGCTCCAGAACCGCGCAAAGGAAGGTTCGGCATGCCGGTTACTCAATCACCAGGGAGGCCTTGATCCGCCCCCAGGAAACCGACTCCACCGCGCTGTCACCCGGTCCAGCCGGATCGGCGGGCAGCAGCAGCCCGTCGAGAAAGGAATCCGCCCGATTGCGAATTATGTTCCAGAACGTGGTGTCGGTCTCGTCTGACTGCTGGACTTCGACCGACCATCTTTTGACAGCAATTTCAGGCGGGTCATGGTCAATCACTACCACCGCGAAACCGATCACCTGACCCGCGGCAAAATGGCTGACCACGCTCCCCTCGGGGCTTCCCCACGTTTCCCCCCAGCGGTCGAACGGCGTCACATACAGCTCGATCACCCAGATGACCGGGGCTTCTCCGGCCACGCCGCCGCCGCTGTCCCCATAGGGAGGCACGGTCGTCCATAAAGTCTGTTTCTTCTGGAATCTATACAGCCCATCATTCAGGGTCGGACCGCTGACGGTGCGGGGAATAGCCTCGTAATCAGGAGCTTGCCCTTGAATCTCGATAACCTCTTCCAGCGGCGTACCGTTGCCAGAGCCGGCACCGCCGCTATGGTCTCCGTCGATCGCCAGCTTGATGCTGTCATGCGTGTAAATTGCAGAACGAGAAGAAGAACCACTGTTATAGTCGTGGGTGTTCTTGTACACGTCGTCGCTGGCCACCAAGCCGACGTAGAGACGGGCCGGCTCGTCGTGCCAGGCCAGCCAGATACGGAAGTCGATGTCGGAGGGATCAAGCGGCGATTGGTAGAGTTCTTCCGTGAAATCCAGCAGCGACATGGTGGGCTCGCCGACCAACTCGTACCACTCGTCTACCAACCCGTCGTGGAGTTGGATCTGTTCCAGCATTTCGTCGCTGAGGTAGGGAATCGGGTACACACGATCGCCGAGGTGGGCCTCTGCTCGGGCAGACAGGCAGGCGGACAGCCCCAATCCCAAGAGCAGGACCGGGACGGCGCGCCATTGCTTCCGGATACGAGACGAGTCATGAGTTTTCTCCCTTGTTTGAGGCCCGACGCGGTCGAGGCTCCAGAACCGCGCAAAGGAAGGTTCGGCATGCCGGTTACTCAATCACCAGGGAGGCCTTGATCCGCCCCCAGGAAACCGACTCCACCGCGCTGTCACCCGGTCCAGCCGGATCGGCGGGCAGCAGCAGCCCGTCGAGAAAGGAATCCGCCCGATTGCGAAATATGTTCCAGAGCGGGGAGTCGGAATCGTCTGACGGCCGGACTTGGACAGCCCAATTCTGGGAATCATATGCAGGCGGGTCATGGTCGAGCACTACCACCGAGAAACCGATCACTTTTCCTGCGGCAAAATGGCTGACCACGCTCCCCTCGGGGCTTCCCCACGTTTCCCCCCAGCGGTCGAACGGCGTCACGTACAGCTCGATCACCCAGATGACCGGAGCTTCTCCGGCCACGCCCCCGCCGCTGTCCCCATAGGGAGGCACGGTCGTCCATAAAGTCTGTTTCTTCTGAAATCTATAACCCATATCATTCAGGGTCGGACCGCTGACGGTGCGGGAAATAGCCTCGTAATCCGGAGCTTGCCCTTGAATCTCGCGAGCTTCTTCCAGCGGCATACCGTTCCTAGAGCCGGCACCGCCGCTATGGTCTCCGTCGATCGCCAACATGATGCTGTCATGTAAATGCAAGTGTGGAGAACTGCTGTAGTCATGGGTGTTCTCGTACACGTCATCGCTGGCCACGAAGGCGACATAGAGACGCGCAGGCTCGTCATGCCAGGCCAGCCAGATGCGGAAGTCCAGGTCGGAAGGATCTGGTGGCAAAGGAGGCGAATGCGGCTCTTCTCCCGTGAAATCCAGCAGGGTCATGGAGGGCTCGCCGACCAACTCGTACCACTCGTCTACCAACCCGTCCTTGAGATCGATCCTTTCCAGCATTTCGTCGCTGAGGTAGGTAACCGGGTACACGCGGTCTCCGAGGTGGGCCTCGGAAGGCAACGTCATCCCCAGGAACAGAACGAGAGCCGCGCACCATTGCTTTTTGATATCACCAAGAGCCATGAGTCTTCCTCCTGTGTGAAAGTGAACCGGCTGCCGGCAGGCTGAACACCTCCGTCGACGAGGTCTCCTGATTCAGGCGCCCTCGTAATGCCGTCTTTTGCTGTTTCTTGGAGCGCTCCCTGCGAAGTCGCAGGAGGACCCCAAGGAAAGCCCGGAAGAAATGCGGAAATGCGCCCACACCCTTTAAAGAAACAGGGCGCGGGCGCCTGAGCGACTGGAGCCTCCCCCTGGCAGAAGGGGGAGAGCTCAGTTGCAGGTGCAGCAGTCGTTCTCGTCGTCGTAGGAGTACCCGTGCCCCAACACGGAGCACAAGTAGGCGCACTCCCCGGCGGAGCCAACATTGCTGATATGGTGGTCTCCGCTGTGTGCGCTCAGGAAGGCCGCACCGGACGCGAGCACGATCCCCGCCGCGATGGCGAGAAGGGCCTTTCTGCTCCGATTCAAATGACGTTTCATGACTTCCTCCTCTGGTTTCGGGGCCGCGCCTTTCGCTAACCCCGTTCACCCAGAAGAGATGCAAACGGCGTGCCTGTACCTGGCCTGCGCCTTCACGAATGGGAACTGTAGTTCCGTAAGTCATTATCTTTCAGGTCTCTTACAAAATGTTTTTTTATTTTTCGGGGGGCCGTCAGCTCGTTTTTTCCACGAACCGGCTTCCCGGGTCCGCCGTATTAAATACAGATATTTGTATTTAATACGATTTGTTGTATTTAATACGAATCCTCCATGCGCAGCCGATGGGCCCCGGTCCCGCCCGGCTCCGCCTCTTCCCGCCTCAGCCGCCGGGAGATCCAGATCACCGACAGCAGCGACGAGGCGACCGCGGAAGCGACGAACGTCCACCAGACCGCGGTCAGTCCGAAGCCCCAGTAGCGGGTCAGGGCGTACGCGACCGGCACGGCGATCAGCACCACGCGGAGGGCGGTGATGACCATCGCCGGGACGCCGCTGCCGAGGCCCTGGAAGACCCTGCTGCTTATCAATCCGGCCGCTATGAACGGGAAGGCGAGCACGAACACCCGCAGGTAGGAGGTGGCCACCCGGGCGATGCGATCGTCGTCGGTGAAGGCCCCGGCCAGCTGCGGCGCGAACAGGTAGAATCCGAGGCCGAATACGACGGCGAGCACCTCCGCCCTGAGGACGGTGTAGACCAGGGTCTTCCTGACGAGGTCGATGCGCCCGGCGCCGTAGAACATCCCCGCCAGGGTCACCTGGCTGGTGGCGAGAGCGAACACCGGCATGAAGAAGATCGAGTCCATGCGCCCGCCGATGCCGAGGCCGGCGACCGCCTCGGAACCGAACACCGACACGATGCGGTTGTAGAAGATGCTCCCTCCCGAAATCAGCAGCATCGACGCCGAGGAGGGGAGCCCGACCTTGAGGATGAGGCCCGCAGTTGTCCGCGTCAGCCCCCACGGACCGGAGCCGAGATTCAGGAAGCTGCCGCGGCGCACGAAGATGTAGAACAGGAACACCAGCATCACCGCGAACTGACTGATGACCGTCGCCCAGGCGGCCCCGGCGATCCCCAGGCCGGCGGTGAAGATCAGCAGCGGGTCGAGGGCGACGTTGAGGAGGGTGCCCCCGGCCTGGAAGAGGACCGGGGTCTTGGTGTTGCCTTCCCCGGTCATGATCGAGCGGAAGCAGGTGTTGACCACGACGAAGGCGAACCCCGGGGCGGCGACCTCGAAGTAGCGGACCGCGAGGGCGGCGACCTCGCCGGTGGCCCCCAGGGCCGTGATGATCCCCCCCTTGAAGAGGAGGGCGACGGCGATGACGGCGGCGGCGAACAGGAGTCCCATGACCAGGGTCTGGCGGGCGGCGTCCTCGGCCGCCTTCCTGTCGCCGGCCCCCAGGGAGCGGGCGATGGCGCTCGTCGCCCCGGTGCCGAGACCGAAGACCGTGCCGATGGCGAGAAAGACCACCGGCATGTTGAAGGTCAGGGCGGCGAGGGCGTCCCCCCCGAGCATGCCGACGAAGAACATGTCGGTCAGGTTGTAGATGGTGTAGACCGCCATGCCCATCATCACCGGCAGCGACAGGGTCCAGACGGCGCGGCGCGGATTGGCGATGAACTCCCCTACCCGGCCCTGGCTCTTTTCCTGCGTTCCACTCATCGATTCGAAGTTACGCTATTGCCCCGAAGGGGGATCAAATCCGTGACATCCGCGATCAGCCTGGGTTAGTTTCCCCGCCTCCGCGGCCGCTTCCGCCGCCGAAAAGAACCCGCCTGAAGGAGAAGCAAGTGAACTACGACGCGACGACCCGAACCTTCGACTGCGAACCGACCCTGACCGACTTCGAGGTGCTCGACTTCTGCATCAACGGCTACATCATGCTGGAGGGTGCGGTCCCCGACGACGTCAACCGGCGCGCCTGCGACTACCTCGACGGCAGGATCCCCGCCAACCCCTCCTGGATCCCCGACGGCCTCGACGAGCAGGAGCTCGAGCGCATCCGCAACTCGCACGAGCCGAGCTCGATCTTCCTCGAGGACTGGTACCTCGAGCACGTGCTGCTCAACCCGCAGCTGTGCGGGGCCATGCGCTCGCTGCTGGGGCGCCACGTCGGCCTGCCGGTGCTGGCCAGCCTGCACAAGACCGAAGGGCCGGGGGAGCCCCAGTCATGGCACCAGGACGCCGACCGCATCTTCGGCCCGGAGCTCGAGTTCGTCGAGGTCTTCTACTTCCCCCAGGACACCCCGGCCGAGCTCGGGCCGACCGAGTTCGTTCCCGGCACCCACTTCAAGGCCCAGGACTACGGGGCGGACTACGAGGGGGTGCTCGCCTCCGGGCCGGCCGGCACCATCGGCATCCACCACCAGAGCATCCTGCACCGCCGCGGCGAGTCGACGCGGCCCGGGGTCCGGCGCATGCTCAAGTACAACTACTGGCGCACCACGCCGCCGCTGAGAGACTGGGTGGAGGACCCGGAGTTCGACTTCCACAGAGCGTACTACGGGGGCCACAACACCGCCCGCTACGCCGCCCACATGTTTTACTGGCTGTGCGGGAAAGGGGATGAGTTCCGCATCGTCGGCGGCCAGGGCTGGCCGTGGCGCACCGCGAACCAGATCGGCCCCTCCTGGGGGTACGGCCGGACCGAGGGGTACCTGCCGGACTGGCGCGACGGCAACCGCGACGGGTACTCGCGCTAGCCCCCCGCCGGGCGCCTGCCCGGTCAGCCAGGGGGTTCGACGTTGCGCCTCAGCAGCTGCTGCTCCGGCTCCGGCAGGGTCTCCCAGAACTCCCGGCGCACCGGGTTGTGGTGCTTAAGGCTGATCAGCCGGTACCAGGCCCGCTCGAATCCGATCACCGCCACCGGCCTCGGGGTATCCGTGCGGTTGGGGGTGCCGCGGTGAATGCAGCGAGGGTCGCGGATCAGCACGTCCCCGACCTTCATCAGCAGCTCCCGCCGTTCGAACCCTCCGCGCCCGATTCTCTCGAGGGCCTCGGGCCGCGGCACGCGGTGGCTGCCCTCGGCGACCTCGAAGGGGCCGTTCTCGCGGCCGACGTCGACGAACGGGAAGTTGACGGCGATCAGCGCCGGCGGCGTCACCAGGTCCGGCTCATCCGGGAAGAGGGAGGGGGGCACGTCGCCATGCCATTCCTGGTGGACGCTGCCCTTCGCCGGGGTATCGCTGGCATACTGAACCATCTCGGCGTCCTCTCCGAGGAGCTTGAGGACCACCCCGACGATGCCGGGATCCCCGTGGATCCGCGACTGGTAGAAGGGGGGCTCGAACGGCAGCTGTATGTAGTGGCGCATCGGGCCGCGGTTGGGGTTGGCCCGGATCTCCTCGAGGTGGTCCTCCCAGACCGGGGCGAACGCCGCGGCGACCTCGGCCACCGCTTCCGGGGGAATCTGCCCCCGCAGGATGGTGTACCCGGTGCGGCGCACCTCGGCGGCGCGCTCGGCCAGCTGTTCTTCGGTCATCTCCGGTTCCGCCCCGGCAGCCCGGCTACCGCTCCGAGACCACCAGCGACTGGAACTTCTCCTCGTCCCACTCCGCCCCCCAGCCCGGAAGGTCCGTGGGGGCCAGGCAGCCGTCCTCGACCACCGGGGCGTTCATCATGCCCCAGGTCTCTCCCTGTTTCCTCAGGGTGTCCGCCTCGACGCTCATGTACTCGTAGAAGGTGGTGTTGTCGACGCAGCAGCCCAGGGTCGCGTGGATGTGGCCGTACACCCCGCCGACGGAGTTCATCTCGATGGTGGTGTCGTACATCTCGGCGAAGTGGGCCATCTTGAGCACCAGCGTGGTTCCGTGGCGGGCGTTGGCGCGCAGCAGGTCGGTTCCGCCCTGGATCAGCCACTGCGTGGTGATCCCGAGGTCGTGCATCAGCATCTCCGTCCCCATCACCGGCATCGTCAGCTCGCGGCACAGCTCCTGGTACTGGTTGAGCTTCTGCTCGTGGAACGGCTCCTCGAGCCAGATGAAGTCGAGCTCCTCCATGACGTGGCCGACCTCGATCGCCTCGCGCAGGTCGTAGGAGCAGACCGGGTCGTTGAGCAGCTCGTACCCGGGGCCGACGGCGTCGCGCACCTCGCGGAAGATCGGGATGTCGTACTTCCCCCCCTTGTAGGTGTGAAACTTGTAGGCGTTGATGCCGAACGTCCTGCCCGCCTCGATGTGGCCGAAGTAGCCCTGCAGGTCCATGTCCCCCCCGGTGAGATAGCAGGGGATGCGCTCCCGCACCCTGCCGATGAGGGCGTGCACCGGCAGCCCGGCCGCCCGGCCGGCGATGTCCCACAGGCAGTTGTCGAAGTCGCCGAACCACCCCGGCTTCTGGTACACCCAGCGCGTCCCCTTGTGGAACATCTGGAAGAGGCGCTCGCGGTGCAGGGGGTTCTCCCCGAGGGCCATCGAGTTGACGATGCCGAGGTGGTAGGCGTCCATGGTCGACACCGGGACGCGGCCGGTGATCCCCTCGTCGGTGCGCACCTCGAGGAAGGTCTCGCGCGGCTTCGACGGCGGCGTCTCGACCGGGGTGCGGTCCGGGTCGTGGCCGGCGCGGTACTGGATGCGCCGCAGTCCGGGGACCTGCACGAGCTGCGGCATGCGGCCGGGGCCGCCCCCTTCGGGCAGCTCCAGGGTGACCATCTTGATCTCGGTGATTTTCATGTCTCGTCCTGTGGAAGGAGGTTCGCGTGGCTATATTGAGCACCGCTTCGATCCGCGCGTCAATTCCATAAGAAATCCGATTTTCGACCGGGAGAAACCGATGCCCTCGGTGCGCCACATCGCCCTGCGCTGCCGCGACGCCGAGATCACGCGGCGCTTCTACGCCGAAGTGCTCGGCATGCGCTTCGTCGGCTGCCGGGGCAACGGCCGCGCCCTCGACATGAGCGACGGCTACCTCAACCTGACTCTGCTGCCCCACGACGGAGAGCGGCCCCCCGTGGTCGAGGGGGAGGAGTACGTCCACTTCGGTTTCGTCGTCGACGACCTGCAGGAGACCTGGCGCCGGGTGCGCGCCTGGGGGGCGGATGCCCCCAGAACGGTGAAAGGGCGCCTGGCGATCAGCGCCGACGAACCGCCATCGGTCGCCTTCAAGGCTTTTGACCCCGACGGCAATGTCCTCGACATAACCAGCGACGAAGGGGAGTGGAGGGTTTAGCAACCGCTGCCGGGCAAGGTCCCTTGTTGAATCCGGCCGGGCTGTCCTGAGTGGCCGCCCCTGTAACCGGAAAGGGGCGGTTCCCCACCGCCGCCGGACTTTGGTGCTTCCCGGCATTTCGCGTGAACCGGCCGCCGCTGAATCCCCGCTATTCCTCGACTGCCACCCCCACCTTTTTCGCGGTGGCCACGAAGCTCTCCCAGATGTCGTCGGCCACCGGTATGCCGTTCCGCTCCCGCTCCGCCTGCGCCCGCGCCTCCGGGTCGCCGGGAGCCAGCACTTCCTCGTGCCCCGGGGCCGGAGCGACCTTGCGCAGCCGCCCCGCCATCTCCGCGGCGCTCGCCCGGAACTCCTCCAGCGGCCGGAACAGGTCCGCCCTGACCGCGAGGATGGTGGCACCGTGATGGCGCACGACGTCGGTGCCGCGGTGGTCCTCGGCGTACGTGTCGCTGCCGGTGAGTATGCGGCCGAGGTACTCGACGGCGACGTTCAGGGCGTACCCCTTGTGTCCGGCGAACGGCAGCTGGGCGCCCCCTTCCTCGAAGGCGCCCGGATCGGTGGTCGGCCTGCCCTCCCGGTCGACGACGCACCCGGGGGGCAGCTGCTCCCCGCGGCGGCTCGCGTTAAGGACCTTGACCCCGGAAATCGCCGTGGTCGCGAAGTCGAACATCACCGGATCGGCTCCTTCCTCGACGGGGAAGCCCATGGCGACCGGGTTGGTGCTCAGCACCCGCTCCCGCCCGCCGAAGGGGGCGGCCACCGGCAGGATTTCGGAAAACCCCCCGGCCGCGACGATCCCGACGCACCCCTTGGCCGCGGCCATCTCGACGAAGTGGCCGACCCGCCCGATGTGATTGCAGCGCACCGTGCCGACCGTTGCCATTCCCCGGTCGAGCGCCTTTTCCACGGCGATATCGGTGGCGACCATGGCGGTGGTCTGCCCGAAGGTCCAGCAGCCGTCGACGAGGGCGGAGACCCCGGTCTCCCGGAGGACCTGCGGCCAGTTGGTCGGCAGCAGCTGTTCGGCGAGGATCTGGTCGACGTAGAGCGGCAGGTGCCAGATGCCGTGGGTGTCGACGCCGCGCAGGTTGGACAGCACCTGGTGGTCGGCCAGGCAGGCGGCGTTGCGCTCGTCCGCCCCGGCGGCGATGCAGATATCGAATACCAGCTGGTGCAGCTTGTCGGCGGCGATTACGTGCATGGAGGATCTCTCTTTATTGATGGGAGGGGTGCCGGGCCGGCAGGGTTTTCCGGAGAGGAGACCGGCGGCTGCGGGGCCGCCACGGACCGTTCACGACAGCCCGGCGACAAAGTCGCTCTGCGGGCGAGGGCCAGGGCTGCCCCCGGCCCGGACGGGTTTTTCCACGGGCTGCTCAGGGTCGCCGCTATGCGAACCTCGGGGCCCTTCCGCCTGCTCCCGCTTCATTGACGCGGCCGGCGGTCACCCTATGTTCGACGCGCAACCGGCCGGTTGAAGGCATTTTCCGCTTCCCCAACGGGCCCGACGCCATTCCGCTACGGGAGTGAAGGCATGAAAGTCAACGAGAGGCAATCGGTCGGCAAGCTCGGCCTGGAAGTGACCCGCATGGGGTTCGGCGGGGCCCCCCTGGGCAACCTCTTCGAGGCGATCCCCGAGGAGGACGTGGCCGACTGCCTCGCGGCCGCGTACGGGGCCGGCGTCCGCTATTTCGACACCGCCCCCCTCTACGGCTTCGGGCTCAGCGAGAGCCGCTTCGGCTCCCACCTCGCCCCCCGCCGGGACGGGATCGTCCTCTCGACCAAGGTCGGCTACTCCCTGGTGCCGCGGGAAAGCGGCGATCCGGAGGACGGCTTCTTCGTCGACCACCCGCCGCTGAAATCGGAGTTCGACTTCTCCGCCGACGCCGTCAGGCGCTCCCTCGACGAGAGCCTCGGGCGCCTCCGCACCGACCGCATCGACATCGTCTACATCCACGACCCGGACGAGGGGATCAGCCTGCAGCCGGACTTCGATCCGTACGGCGTCAGCCACTTCAGGGAGGCGATGGAGGAGACCTACCCGGTGCTCGACGAGCTGCGCTCGCAGGGGGTGATCAGGGCCGTCGGGGCCGGCATGAACCAGTGGCAGGTCCTGGCCGACTTCGCGCGCGCCGGGGACTTCGACTGCTTCCTGCTCGCCGGGCGCTACACCCTGCTCGAGCAGACCTCGCTGGAGAGTCTGCTGCCGCTCTGCGAGGAGAAGGGGGTGCGCGTCGTCATCGGCGGCCCCTACAACTCGGGGATTCTCGCCACCGGGGCCGTCGAGGGGGCGTACTACAACTACGCTCCCGCCCCGCCCCGCATCCTCGACCGCGTCGCGGCCATCGAGGCGGTCTGCGGGCGCCACGGGGTGCGCCTGCCCGCCGCGGCCCTGCAGTTCCCGCTGGCGCACCCGGCCGTCGCCTGCGTCATCCCCGGCGGCCGCACCCGCGCCGAGCTCGAGGCCAACGCCGGCCTGCTCGAGGAGGAGATCCCCGCCGGGTTCTGGTCCGAGCTGAAGGAGCAGGGCCTCGTCGACCCGGCCGCGCCGCTGCCCTCCTGACCCAACCGCACGAAAAACCCGGGAAAACCGCCATGACCGTCGAAGCCCTGAAGAGCCTTGACCTCCGCCGGGAAGCCGCCCGCTACATGCCGGGCGGCGTCGGCGCCGCCGGCCGCATCAACTCCTGCCTCGGCTACGCCCTGCACATCGAGTCCGCCGAAGGCTGCCGCATCCGCGACGTCGACGGCAACGAGTACATCGACTTCAACCTCGCCCACGGCGCCGCCTTCCTCGGGTACAACCACCCGGCGACGAAGCAGGCGATGGAGTCGGTCCTCGAGGCCGGCATCCTGTGCGGGTACGAAACCGAGGCCCACGTCGAGCTCGCCCGCCGCATCACCGAAATCATCCCCTGCGCCGAGGCGGTGCGCTACGGCAACACCGGCTCGGAAGGGACGATGATCTGCGTGCGCCTCGCCCGCGCCCACACCGGCAAACCGAAGATCCTCAAGTTCTGGGGGCATTTCCACGGGCTCTACGACTACGTGATGTACAACTCCCACTCGCCCCTCACCCCGGTCGAGCCGGGAAGCATCATACCGCCGCAGCGGGAATCGGCCGGCATGCCGGAGATGCTCGACGACCTCGTCGTCGTCGTCCCGTGGAAGGACGAGGCCGCCCTCGAGCGCGCCATCGATCAGCACGGAGACGAGATCGGCGGCATCATCATGGAGCCGATCAACTACAACCAGGGCTGCATCACCGCCGACGCCGGGTACATGCGGTTCGTCCGCGAGCAGGCCACCGCCAACGGCATCGCCCTCATCTACGACGAAACCCTGTCGGCCTTCCGCACCGGGCCGGGCTGCGCCCAGGGGCATTACGGGGTCACCCCCGACCTCTGCGTGCTCGGCAAGGCGGTCGCCAACGGCGGCGCCGTGGTCGTAATCGCGGGGAAAGCCGGGATCATGAACCAGGTGAATCCGCAGGGGGAGGTCTGCCAGAGCGGCACCTTCACCGGCAATCCGCCGGCGATCAACTGCGCCCTCGCCTCGGTGAACGAGATCACCAGCTTCGGCTTCTACGACCACATCGAAATGGCTTCGCAGCGGTTGTACGCCGGGATGGCGGAGATCTTCGACAGGGCCGGCGTGCCCGCCCGGGTCCAGGGGCTGGGCGCCCGCTTCGGGATCTTCTTCGGGTTCACCGATCCGGTGGAACACTTCGACGACACCTTGAAACGCGACCGCGAGACGGGCACGCGCTTCATCCGCGCCTGCGCCGACAGCGGCGTCTACTTCCACGACTACGGCGACCTCGTGGCCGGCCATCACGGCGTTTCGGCCTCGCACTCCCTCGCCGACATCGACGAAGCCCTCGACCGCATCGAGAGCGCCGTCGCCTCCATGCAGTAACAGCCTCCGGTCGCGGAAAAAGCGGGCATCGGGACGCCGGTCCATCCCGGTTCGGCCTGCCGATTTCGTCAATCCGTCTCTGCGACGGGACGCCAGCGCCCCGGACCGCCCCGATCCGGACGCGGGGGTACTTTCCGGCAAGCCCCCTCCTGGCCCGGCCCCGTCCCCGGGAATTCCAGGGGAAAAAAACCCCGTCGCGGGCATGGGTGCCGAATTCGCGGTTCCTTCTTATATTTTGGAAATCAGCCGCCCTAGTATGCCGGATTTGCCTGCGCTTATATGTTTGTCAAATTCGCCATTAAACCAACTGCAAACTCTTTGTTATAAGGAAGGAGCTACATGCCTGACCTAGGTAAAGCACTCAGAGAAGAAATGTCGCGAGTGGCCGGCCGAGAACTGCGAAGCGCCTTAAACCCGCTCAACGATCAAATCCGCAGTCTGGAACGGGAAGTGACTGCGCTCAGGTCGCAGATTGCCGGGGCGCAGGGGACCGCGGCCAAGTCCACAGGGAAGCCCTCCGGCAACGCCAAGGCCGCCGCCCCGACTCAGACCGCGATCAGGATTACCCCGGCATCGATCAAGAAGCATCGCAAGCGGTTGCGCCTTTCCCAGGCCCAGATGGGCAAGCTCCTCGGAGTCAGTGCCATTACCATCCTCAACTGGGAGCAGGGCAAGTCGAAACCGCGCGCCGCCAACAGGGAAGCGATCGCCGAGCTGCGCGGCATGGGACGGAAGGACGCCGAGCTGACGCTCGCGGGATTGAGCTGAAAGGGTAGCGCCCAACAGACGGAAACGCCCCGCGGCTGACTACTCGGGTGTTTCTGACTGTTTCTTCGTCGTGTTGTTCTTGTAGTTCCTGTCAGGAGCTTCCCGGTTTTCGCTACGGGTTCAATCCTGCAGGCTGTTTGAAACAGTGACGCCGTTTCGCCGGTCACTCATATAGTGGAACCGCAACGGCACGGTCCTTCGAAAGTGAAGCCGGGGGAGGCATAACGCCTTGCCCGGCTTCACTTTTTCGTTCCTGCGGAATCATGCGGACCGTCGGTCTTCCTCCCCCTCGCCGGCGGGTCTTCCCGCAGCCGAAGCGCTGGCGGAACAAGGGTTCTTTATTGTTCCTCCCTTGAATTCCGCCAGTTCAACTCCACCTGTCCGATACGTTCGTCGCGCCATTCGACGCTGTTTCCGTAGCGGTCCCGAAGCCCCTCGATATACTTCTGGAACGCCTCGCTGTTCCTCGCCTGCCTGACCTGGCGCCGAAGGATCGGGGTCAACTCCTCGAACGACCGCGGCCTCGCGGGCAGCTGCCTTCCGACGCGCACGACCGTGAACCCGCCCTCGACCTCCAGCGGCCCCAGCAGCGCTCCTTCTTCCGCTTCAAAGACGATGTCCAGGAGCCGCCCCCATTTCTCCCGCTCCCCTTCGTTCAGGTGGAAATGCCCGCCGGCGTCTGCGGCCCCCTGACGGACGCTGTGGTCCCGGGCCAGCTTCTCCATGTCGGCGCCGGCTTCGATCCGCTGCCGCAGCGAGCCGGCGGCGTGCGCTGACTCGACGAGGATCTCGATCACCTCCACCGACGCCGGCAGCGCGAACTCTCCCTTGATTTCCTCGTACCGTTCCCGCAGCTCCTCCTCCCCGGGAGCGCCGACCTTGTCGAGAACCTCCCGGCGCCGCACCTGGTTGACGAGCAGGCGCTTCAGCTCCAGCTCCACCGCCGCGGTGAACTCCCCGGTTTCGTGAAGGCCGCGGCGCTCCGCTTCCAGCACCGCCACGGTGTCGGCGATCACCCAATGGCGGAGAGCCCAGGCGACCGAGGCGCTGTCTGCGAGGGCCGGCGGTTTCATGCGCTTCCCGGCCAGGATCCGGCCCGCTTCCCGCGCCGAGAGCTCCCTGCCGCCGGCCCAGGTCAGGGCCGGGGCGTCCGGGTCGAGCCCGGCCCCGGAATCCCGGCGGGCCGCCCGCGCCATGGCGACCACCGCTTCGGGGTGGTAGGCGACGCCGAACCTCCGTTCCAGCTCCTCGAGCCAGGCCTGGCGGCGCGCCGCCTCCTTGCGGCGCTTCAGGGCCGCGCCCACCGCCGGGCCCGCCTCCTCGACAGAAACCGGGGCCGTGTCGAGGACGGTCAGAAGCTCGAAGCCCCTTGCGGCGGCCAGGGGGCCGGCGACCTCCCCCGGAGCCAGTCCGCGGACCGCGTTCCAGAGCTCCCCGGGCAGCTCACCGGGCCCGAGGTAGCGCCCCAGGTCCCCGCCCCGTCCGGCGTCCGGGGCGGCGGACCGCTGCTCCGCCAACTCCGCGAAGTCCGCCCCCTCACCCAGGGCGCGCGCCACCTCCTGCGCCTCGGCCTCGGTAGCGCAGGAGATGTGGGCGATGCGCAGCTTCCGGTCCCAGCCCTCCCGCAGGTACGCCTCCTCGATCTCCTCTTCCCCGACGGAGACCGAGTCCCCCAGGGCCACGGCCTGGACCTGCTCCCTGAGCCGCCTCACGTAGATTGTGCGGAGGCGCCCTTTGATCCCGGGTTCTTCCCCGTACCCGAGGGCCAGCGCCTCGGCCATCATCAGCTCGCGGTCGACGAGGCTCTGGAGCAGGCCGCGGACCGCCTCCTCCCGCGCTTCCCCGCCGGGGGCATCCGGCCTCAGCCCCTCGGGCAGCCTCGAGACATACTCCTCCAGCTCCCTCTCTCCGATGGCGACGTCCAGCACCTGCACGAGGGGCTCGTCGGCCGGCCCGCCGCAGGCGATCAGCAGAAACAGCGCCGGCGCCGCCCGTCTCACAGCTGAACCCCGGCGTAGATGGTGATGAAGCTCCGGGTCGTCACCTCCGGCCTCAGTCCCTTCGGGTCGGTGCGCACCAGCTCGAAGCCGAAGGTCGTCATCAGGTCGTACCCCATGTAGGCGGAGGCGTTGCGCAGCTGCACCGCCGTCGTCAGCCCGGTCGAGCTGTCCTCGCTGTCGGGGGGTGGCGGATCCCGCAGCTGCCTGAAGATCTCGTACTCGAGGCCCAGCTCGACGAAGCTCTTGTCCATCACCGGGAAGCGCAGCATCGCCATGAACAGCTCGGTCAGCTCGCGGCGCTTGAACTCGTCGGAGAACACCGGCACCTGGCGCCGGAACTCGCTCTTCCAGCGCGGCACCAGGGTCCAGTTGCCGAGCTCGAGGGCGTACTCCGCCTTGTTGATCAGGCCGAGGAAGGAGCCGTCCCGCCGCGTCCCGTTGAGGCGCAGCTCGAGGTCGTCGTCGAGCTGGTGGTACCACTGCCACTTGAGCTTGTGGTTCAGGCGGATTCCCCCCGGAACACCGTGGTTCAGCCCCAGCCAGGTGGTGTTGATCCAGGTGTTCCTCGCCGGCAGCCGGTCCTCGACCAGCTGCAGCGCCCCGCGCGTGCCCGCCGGCTGCCGCCACTGCAGGAGATCGTCGGTTATCGTGTCCCTGACCCGGCGCAGGTCCTGGAACACCAGGAGGCGGCCCCAGAGCGGGTGGTCGCGTTCGCCGGCCAGGGTGACGTACGAGGCCTCGGTGACGCGGTCGTCGGTCAGCTGGTCCATCTGCATGCGCCCCGCCATCAGCCGGGAGTCCGGGCCGAGGTTGGCGCCGCCGAACAGGTTGAATCCCTGCCGGTTCCGCTTGTAGGGGTAGTCGGGCTCCTCGTCGTTCTCGAAGCGGTCGATCACCGCGTTGTGGTTCATGTCGACGCCGTAGAGGAACTCCGGGCGGTCGGCGTGGAAACGCAGGAACGGCTCCTCGTAGTCGGGGATCAGGTTGGGGCGGTCCTCGTTGTCGTTCTGGTTGAAGTCGGAGATGAAGTCGTTGTTCTCGTCCCAGCCGGGGAACACCTCCTCGTCGCCGGCCCCCCAGCCCTTGCGCCGCCAGTCGGGCCGCCGGTCCTGGTCGTCGTTGTCCTCGACCATCTCGTAGAGCTCGAAGTCGTTTCCGAAGTCGAGCACCCCTCTTTCGTCGGAGGTGACGAACGAGGTCGAGTAGCGCGGCGAGACGCTGAACAGCTCGACGAAAGCGAACCAGGGCAGGGCCGTCTTCGACACGTTGACCATCCAGGCCAGCGCCTGGGTGCTCGCCGAGTGGTGGGTCCTCAGCCCCGGGTTGGGGAACTGGCGGAACTGGTGGTTGACGTCGACCTCGGCGTACCCCTTGAACCCGTGCAGGTCGGCGACCTCGATGGTGAACCCGGCGATCTGGTTGGCGGTCGGCAGCCCGTAGTCGATGGCGATGACGCGCTGGTTCGAGCCGTCCTTGACGTTGCCCGCCGCCTGCGCCGCCGGCAGGAAGACCCGCTGCTCCCGGTCGTTGTACTGGCGGTCGGAGGAGATCTCGATCAGGTAGTCGTTGGCGACCACCAGCTCGACCTGGACGCGCTCGATGTCGGTGGCGCTCGGACCGATGTAGCTGACGTCGGTGAAGTCGTAGCGCAGCTGGATCTCCTCGGTGCCGTCGGCGGAGAGGTAGCCGCGGCGCTCGAACCCCCCGTCGACGAAGGGGCGGAACCCGATCTCGCTGCCGCGCACCTCGTTCCCCTCGACGTCCCGGATGAGGATGTCGCTGGAGAAGAAGGCGCCGCCCCCCTCGCTGTCCTCGGGGGAGTCGTCCTTGATCAGCACGGCGATCTCCGTCACCGGGGCGAAGTTCATCGCCTCGGTCAGCTGCCCCTGGAAGATGTCGCCGTTGACGGCCTCGAGCTGCGACTGCGAGTGGTGGGAGTTGACGTAGGTGCCGCCGATGCGGGCGAAGTCGCCGACCTGGGCGACCACCCTGCCGCCCAGGAGGTTGGTGTTGTTGGTCCGCGCCTCCCCGGCGAACCCCGACGAGTTGGGGGCGCTGACCCGCGACATCAGCACCGTGGCCTCGTACTTGTCGGAGGCGAAGTCCCACTGGACGCCGTTGAACAGCGGCTTGGAGAAGGTCATCGGCGTCAGGGTGGTGCGGATCTGGCTGCCGAGGGTGATCGCGTAGTTGTACTGCCCCTTGTGGTCGGCGGCGACGACGAGGTTGTTGAACCAGGCGCTGAACAGGAAGCTCTTCTCGAGGGTGCTGCCGAACGGCTGCGGGTTGCGCTGCCGCCAGTCGTAGATCAGCCAGCCCCGCGTCAGGTAGTTGCCGTACACGTCGTAGAAGTACTCCCCCTCGAGGGCGGTGCTGACGTAGCGCTGGTACTGGCGCCGCGAGTAGTTGGAGTACTCCCGCTGGCGCCACTGGTACTCGACGTAGAGCTCCTGCGGCACGTACCACTTGTGCACCGCCGGATCGAGGGCGTCGGTGAGAATCCCCGGGCCGGCCGGCTCGAAGGTCACGCGGCCGCCGCGGGTCACCGTGCCCAGGCGGGCCCCGAACTCCTGGGCTTCGAGGGCGGGGGCGGCCAGCAGCAGGGCAGCCGTCGCTGTCAGTATGGAACGTCTCATCAGTACACCACCGCGATAACGCCTGAGTGGGCTTCCTCGAAGGCGTCGGCGGCGACGCGGAGCACCCAGACATAGGTTCCGGGAAGCACCCGCAGGCCGTCCGCGGTGCGCCCGTCCCAGGTGAAGGAGGCCGGCCCCAGTCCCCGCTCGGCCTCCAGGGAGGCGACGGAGCGCCCCGACAGGTCGTAGAGCTCGAAGGAGACAGGCACCTCCCGGACCACCTGCAGCAGGTTGAAACCGACCCGCAGCTCGTCGTTGGCGCCGTCCCCGTTCGGGGTGACGACGCGGCTGTCGAAGGCGATCTCCCCCACCAGCCGGCCGATCTGCTCCTTGGGGATCTCGACGGTGAGGTTCGACAGCTCGTCGACGTCGTCCGGCCCGAAGTCGACGGCGTTGCCCGGCTCGAGCCGTTGCGGCACGGTGGGGAAGCGGCTGTCGAAAACCCTCCCGGAGAAGGTGGTGCCGAAGCGGAAGATCGGGATGTCGAAGGTCAGCTCGAGGAGCGAGCCGTCGCGGTCGATCCGCGGCAGGCTGATGCGGAATCCGTCCCGGGTCGAGGACTCGATCTCGAACTCGACCGGGACGCCGTCGACCTGGACGTTGCGGATATCCTCGACCGGGGCGTTGCTGTCGATCTCGAGGCGGTCGTACCCGTGGATATCGCCCCGGCGGCCCAGGAGCACGGCGTAGCGGAAGGTCGCCGGCTCCTCCGCCCTGGCCAGCCGCGGGTACACCTCGGCGCGCAGGGTGTCGGCGAGCGGGGGCTGCAGGTAGTCGAACTCGAGCCGCTCGACGAGCCGGGTGTCGAAGAGGCCCCCGGCGAACTCCATGCGGAAGCGGACGAACCGCCGCGGCGCCGGGGCCGGGTTGAGGCCGCGGTTCTCCACCGTCTTCCAGGGGCTCCAGTTTTCCAGGTCTTCCTGGAGCGTCACCTGCTCGTTGCGGGGCAGTTCCCAGTACTCCTCCGCCGTCACCGGGATGAAAACGGTGAAAAGGCCCTTCTGTACGCGCTGCAGAAACAGGATCGGCGTATCGTCGTGGCCGGAGCGCATGCCGACGCTCAGGTTCGAGAAGAGCTCCTCCCCGACCACCTGCTCGCGCCAGCGGATCCGCCCTATGGTAGCCGGGCTGCCGAGGTCGATCAGGTCCGACAGGTAGGTTCCCCCGGGAAGGTACCCGGTCCCGTACACCTCGATCTCGTCGACCTCGAACGGCAGCTCGGTCAGGGACCGCAGCTTGATGAGGCGGACGTACTGCGGGGTCAGCGGCACGTCGACCACCGGCTCCTCGTTGTCGTGCACCCGCACCGCGAGGCGGTCGGGGGCCCCCTCGATGGTGCTCGTCAGCCGCTCGTTCAGCCACACCTCGTAGCCGCGCAGGAAGTCGTTGTGGAAGGGGTGGTCGGGACTGGCTACCACGGTGTTGCGCGGGTAGAAGCGGATGCGCTCGACCCCGACCCGCTGCCCGAAGTCGAGGATGACCCAGATGCCGAACGCCGGCACCACCGGGTTGAACGGCACCGGCTTGCGCTCGAAGGCGACCTCGTGATCGCCGTTGACCGTGCCCGCCAGCTGCGCCCTGAGCAGCACAGTCGCCGAGGTCGAGGAGTTGGGCGCCGTGATCGAGCCCCCATCGAGCACCAGCGAGGCGATGTTGCGGCTGCCGTCGAAGAAGGTCGGGCTGACCCAGCCGCGCCGCGCCGCGAACTCGATGTCGTTGTCGGGGGTGTTGGTCGTGTCGAGGGTGGGGCTGTAGCGGCTGCCCGCCAGGATGACCGGATCGGTGCCGTCGCCGCCCCCTTCCCAGGGGTGCTCCCCGCCCCCGAGGACGAAGGTCCGCACCTCGGCCGAGGCCGCCGACAGCGCCAGGAATACCAGCGCCGCGACCGGCCGCCAGGTTGCCGCAGGAGAAAGCCGCTCCATCACTCCAGCCCCGCGTTGACGGTGAAGAACATCAGGTTCGCCCGCTCGCGGTGCCCGAACTCGAAGGCCCGCCGCGTCCACTGCATTCCGGTGCGCGTCACGATCCGGTACCCCTGGTAGGCGACCTGGTTGGTCAGCTGCACGACCACCGTCCAGGTGCGCAGGTTCTGGTCGATCTCGGCCCGCTTCCCCTTGAGCATCCACAGCTTCGACAGCTCGAGGCCGACCTGCAGCCGGGTGTCGAAGATCTGCCGGCCGTAGCGGGCGAAGTACGAGGCCCGCGACTGCTCGGCCAGCAGCGGCTGCGACCAGGTCAGGAAGACGGTCTCCTCGACGCTGGCCGCCTTCTCCCGGCGTGCGAGGTAGGGGCGGTCGAAGCGCAGCTCGCTCTTCCAGCGCGGCTCGAAGAACCCGAGGCCGACCGGCAGCGACCACTCCGCCTTGTCGATGAGGCCGACGAACCCCGACCGTCTGCGGGCCAGCCGGCTCGAAAGGGCCTCGTCCCCGTCGCGCTGGACGGCGACGTCCCACTTGAAGCGGTGCAGCATGCGCAGGTCCTCGGCGAGGCGGTGGCTGAGGTCGGCGTAGAAGGAGTTCTTCCAGGTGTTGCGCGAGGCCAGCGGGTCCTCGACGTCCTGCATGCGGCCGATGGCTCCTGCCGGCTGCACCCACCGCTGCAGGTCGTCGGGGATGTCGTCCCGGACCAGGGCGCCGAAGTCGAAGACCCGCACCTGCCCGAACCCGGACAGCTCCCGCTTCCAGGTCGCCATCCCGTAGAGCGCCCGGGTGCGCCCGTCGCCGGAGATCAGGCCGCTGTTCTGGCGCCCGGCCAGGAGACTGCCGCCGCCGCCGGCCCGCACCTTCAGGTAGATGTTGTAGCCGCGGTGGTCGCGGCGGTAGGGATAGTCCGGGAGGCGGTCGTTCTCGAACCGGTCGATGGTGCCGTTGTGGTTCATGTCGGTGCCGAAGAGGAACTCGGGGCGGTCCGACCGGTAGCGCAGGAACGGCTCGTCGTAGTCGGGGAACAGGTTGGCGTTCTGGTTGTGGTCGTAGATGAAGTCGCCGTTCTCGTCGTACCCCGGCCAGGCGACCTCCCGCGTCGAGCGCTGGAAGGGCCGCTCCCATTCCGGGACGGCGTTGAAGTCGTCGTCGTCGTCTACGAACTCGTAGAGGTCGGCAATGCGCGCCTTGAAGCGGATGGTGCCGTCCGATTGCGTCAGCCAGTAGGAGGTGGCGTAGGCGTCGTCGATCGAGAACAGCTCGGCGTACAGCTTCCACGGGAAGCGCTGGTAGGCGACCTGGGCGTAGCCGGCGCGGGCCTTGCGGGCGGCGTGGTGCTGGAGCCCCTCCTCGAGGTTGGGGTACTTGCCGTGGTGCCGGTTCAGCACCGCCTCCCCCTGCAGCGACAGGCCGCCGGCGTCGACGACGTTGAAGTCGACGCCGATCAGCTCGTTACCGGTCGGCAGCAGGTAGTCGAGCTTCAGCACCCTGCTGTTGCTGTTGTCGCGGACGTTGCCGCGGGCGCGGGCTACGGTGGTGAAGACCGGCTCGGCGTTGCGGACCTCGCCGTCGGTCTGCAGGTCCGAGGCCATCTCGACGCGGTAGTCGTCGGCCACCGCCAGCTCGAAGCTGACGCGCTGCAGGTCGAGCGACTCCATCCCGTGCTCCTCGCCGAGGGAGGAGAGGTCGTACTCCAGCACCGCGGCCTCGCTGCCGTCGGCGGCGATCGCCCCTTCCCGGAGCACCCCGCCCCGGATCTTCGGCAGCAGCCCGATGTCGCGGCCCCGGTGCACGCGCCCCGACTGGTCGACGAGGATGATCTCGTGGCGGAACAGCGAAGCCCCGCCGATTCCGTCCTCGGGGGAGTCGTCCCGCAGGCGCACCCACACCTTCTTCAGCGGCTGGTTCTGCTTCGTCGTCAGCGCCCCGTGCAGCGGGTTGCCGACGTTGAAGTCGACCTGCGTCTGGGCGTTGTGGGCGTTGACGTAGGTGACCCCCATGGCGACCGCGTCGTGGAGCTGGAACGACGTATGGCCGCCGAACAGGTGCGTCGAGTTGCTGCGCCGCGCCTGGTCCGGGCTGCTGGGGCGCGACAGCAGCAGGGTAGACCGGTGGCGGTCGGAGGCTGCCTCGAGACGCAGGCCGTTGAAGCGGGGCTTGTTGAAGGTCAGCGGCGTCAGGTGGGTGGAGATCTGGTCGCCGATCATCAGGCTGAACTGGTGCTGCCCTTGCACGTCCGAGGAGATGACGAGGCTCTGGAAGACGCTGCCGTACATGTTGGTGGCTCTCGGGTCGGCGGGCCTCTTGCGCAGGAAACTGCCGTTGCGCAGGGACTGCCGCTGCTCCCAGGAGTAGACCAGCCAGCCGCGGCCGAGGTGGTTGCCGAAGGAATCGTACCACTCGTCCCCCTCGAGCCGGCGGTCGAGGTAGCGCTTGAAGAAGTCGGTCGCGAAGCTCTGGTCGGCGGCGAACCAGGGATAGCGGTGGTACTCGGGCAGGTGGACGGGGACGTAGTTCTTGTGGATCTCCGGGGTCACGTCCTCCATGCCGAAGGAGGGGGCCACGCCCCGGGGCAGGGCCGTGGGAGTCGCCCCGGGAACGGCGCCGGGGTACTGGGCCCAGCAGAGCTGCGCGGCGGCGCCGGCCGCGGCCAGGAATGCCAGCAGCCTGCCCATCAGTACACCACCCCGACCGCGGCCAGCCCCGATCCGGGAGCATCTGCGTCGGTAGGTACCGAGACGCGCACCAGGTACAGGCCCGGACCCACCCGCCGGCCTTCGTCGTCGCTGCCGTCCCAGGGTACGGCGTGCTCCCCGCTGGGGGTCTCCCACACGCCGCCGAGGTCGCGCACCCTGCGGCCCGACAGGTCGTACACCCCGATCCGCAGGTCGCTTTCCCCCTTGACGCGGAACACCGAGAAGCGGATCCGGGTGGTCTCGTTGACGCCGTCGCCGTTCGGCGTGAACAGGGCCGGCTCGGCCCGCACCTGCTCGAGGATGGGGGCGTCCTCGACGTCGGCGACCACCACCATCGACTCGCTGCGCACCTCGCCGACCGCGTCCCCTTCGGTAAATGCCTGCACCACCCCGGGGCGCTCCGAGTTGAGCAGCTCCACGGTGAACGTCGTCCCGCTCAGGAACACCTTCGTCCGAATCCCGGCCTTGTAGAGCAGGGCGCCGCCGGAAACCCTTCGCGGCAGCTCGACGACCACCCCGCCTTCTTCCAGGGCCTCGACGCGGGCGCCACCGGACAAAAGGCTCCTGCCGCGGCCGCCGCGCAGCTGCGCCTCGTTCCCGGCCTGCAGCGACACCAGCTCGATCGGGGCCGCCGAGGAGGAGCGCACCCGCATGCGGTCGAACCCGGAATCGCCGCTCTGGAACTCGGGCCGCATCCAGATGGCGAACTCCTCCTCCCTTCCGGGGCGCACCCCCTGGTTCGGCCAGATCTCGGCGAAGGTCTGCTCGACGAGCGGCGCCTCCAGCCCCAGCTCGATGCCCCGTATGCTCGCGGCCCGCAGCGGATCCGCGGTCGACAGGCGCGCCTGCAGCATCAGCATGCGCCGCGGGCTGGGAGACCGGAACGGCTCCCCCTGCTCGCGGTACGGCTCGCTCCAGGCGCTCCAGCCCTCGCCGGTGAACTCCTCGGTGGTCGTGAACCCCCGGTTGCGCTCGGAGGTCTCCTCCCACTGCTGCTCGCTGATCTCGCGCCCGAACAGGTCGTAGTACCTGTTGACCACCAGCAGGTCGTCGCCGCTGCGGCTGCGCACCTCGAGCCGGGTTCCCTCCGGCGCCTCCCCTTCCCAGGAGACCCCGGTGAAGATGCGCGAGGTTCCGAGCTTGATGATGGGGGACTCCAGCACGACCTCGGAGACGTACCCCTCGCCGTACGCCTGCAGCTCGCTCAGGCTGCGGTTGATCTCGGAGCGCGCCCCGGAGAGCTCGAGACGGCGCAGCTCGATCAGCCGCACCTCCCGCGGCGGGAAGCGCTCCTCGAGCTGCAGGAACGCCTCCCGGTTGTGGCGCTCCTCGAAATCCTCCCAGACGCGGTTGCCGTTGGGGTCGACGGAGCCGTCCGAGACGCGCAGCTGGTATGCGGTGAGGGCGTCCTGGGCGCTGAGCAGCCGGATGCGGTCGATCCAGAACCTGGCGCCGAGATCGACGAGGAGCTGGTTGCGGTTGCGCAGCGGGTCGTACAGGCGCATCGGGTAGAAGGAGGAGTAGAGACCGTCGGTCGAGACGGTCAGGACGATATCCTCGAACAGGTCGGTGGCGCGGTTGCGCAGGCGCTGCGTCAGGCCGACGGCGTTGTCGCCGAGGGAGATGACCTCGAGCTCGGCGACGCGCGCGCGCTCGTGCCGGTAGTAGCGGACCGGGCCCTGCTCCACGGCGGGCAGCTCCTGCCAGGTCTCCTCCTCGACGAGGATCTCGCGCCCGGCGACGGTTACGCGGAAATGCTCGACCGCCCCCTGGTCGTGGGCGGACAGCAGTGCGTACTCCTCCGGGGTGACCTCCTCGCCGCGCGGACCGTCGGTGTCGAGCGCCTCGAGGCGGACGATCTGCGCCACCTCGCCGGCGACCCCGGGGGGCAGCGGCCGCTGCGGCGGCACCTCGAACTCGAACTCGCGCTGCTCCTTGTTGCGGCGGGTCACCTGGGCGACGCGGTAGAACTCGGCGTCGTAGCGGCTGGCGGTGTTGGTGGAGGCGCGCCCGTTCGACATCAGCACGCGGAACTTCAGGAACGGGTCTCCCGCCCCATCCCCGGCGAACTTCACCCGCACCCGGTCGGCGATCACGGCGCGCCCGAGGTCCACCTCGATAAACCAGTTCTGCAGCGAGTCGGGGTCCTCCGGTTCCCAGTAGGTAAAGGGGTCGCCGTCCATGACCAGGGCCGCGGTCTCCCGGCCGGCGCCGACCAGGCGCACCCCCCCGATGACCGTATCTCCCGATGCGATCACCTCGAAGTCGGTGGCGTTCAGCATGGCGTTGATGCCGCGCCGCAGGAATCTCGGCTTCACCTCCCCCTCCTCGATCAGGTGCCCGCCGACAGCCCCCTTCCAGTCCCGCCAGTGGCCGTCCCCGCGCACGATGAGGCGCTTGCCGGCGACGGTGTAGCCGTCCTGGGCGTTCGCCAGTGCCGGGCCGAGCAGGAACACACAGAGCAGGATCGAACGACAGTGCCGGGTGAGGAGGCTCATGGCCGGATGCGCCGCCTGGAACGGCCGGCCGCGGTCAGGGTGCGGCCCTGTTCCCGGCATGCGGCGGCCGGGTGGTTTCGCCCGGGAGGCTGCTGCGCCTGTCATCAGGCCCGTCATCAGTACGCCACCCCCACGATCCCCTGCCGCACCTCGGGATCGCCGTCGCCGCGCACCCGCAGCCGGTAGATGTATGTCCCGGGGGGAACCAGGCCCCCGTCCCTGCCGCGGCCGTCCCATGACAGCCGGTGGTTGCCGACCGGCTGCACCGCCTCGACGGAGGCCACCCGGCGCCCGCCGAGATCGAACAGCAACAGCTCCACCGGAGAAGGCCGCGTCACCGTCAGCAGGGAGTAGCCGATCTTCAGCTCGTCGTTGATCCCGTCCCCGTTCGGGGTCAGCACCCGGTGTCCGACCTCGAAGTTGGCCAGCAGCGGGGCGCGCTCCCCCTGTTTCTCGAGGGTGACGACCAGCCCCTGCGCCGAAGTCTGGGCGTCGGCGTCCCCGGGGGCGGCGAAGTGATACCCCGTCTCCTCGATTTCGACGGTGCCGTCCCTGGTCCGCTTGTCGACCACGCGGTCGTCGAGGACGCGGACCCGGAACGCGGTCTTGTCGCGGTACACGGTGCCGCGGAAGATCACCTGGATGAACGACCCGTCCTGCTCCACCTGGCGCCGCAGGTCGACGTACAGGCCGTTCGGGTGCCGCCGGGAGGTGAAAGCCACGGCGCGGTCGTCGATGCGGACCTGCCGCACCCGCCCGATGTGGGCATCGGTCTCTATCAGGATGCGCTCGAAACCGGTATCGCTGCGTCCGACCCGGCTTCCGGAGGTAGGCACCTTCATGTGAGCCAGCATCGCCAGGGCAAACTCCGTCTCCACCCCGGCGGCCACTGTGTCCGGGCTCACCTCGGCTACCACGCTTTGCACCAGGGGCGGGAAGATCGTCTCGAACACCAGGCGGTCGAGGCGGACTCCGGGAGTGAACAGCCGCACCCGGAACTGCATGTACGTCTCGAGGTTCGGGGAGCGCACCACCCCCTGCGACACCGGCTCCCAGCTGCTCCAGTTCGGGTTCGGACGGATCGGTCCGTGCAGGTGAGGGGGGGCGGCCAGGTACTCGGCCCTGTTCTTCGCCCTGTAGATCTCGTCCCCGTCCTCCTCGAGAAGGAAGTACCACTCCGCTTCCCTGTCGGGCCCCACCCGGGTGTGGATCAGCACCGGGGAGGAATCGACCCCCCGGCCCTCGTAGCGGACCAGGCCGAAAACCTTGAATCCCACCCGCATCGACTCAGAGCGGTATTCCCCCGTCGGCAGCGACCCGTCCCCGTAGACCTCGAGCTCGGCGATCTCCCAGGACCGCTGCGAGGACGGGGCGATGCGGACGAAGCGAACGTCGCGCGAATCGAACCGCTTCTCGACCACCGGCTGGAAGTTGGGAAGGGCGGGGTAGAAGGAGAACAGCTCCTCGAAGTCGCCGTAAAGGCTCGACGGGTGGGTGGCGACGGAGAACTCCTGCAGGAAGCGGCGCTGGTTGCGCGGGTCGAGGCGGGGAAACAGGCGGATCCGGTTGACGCGGAAGGTGCCCCCGAGATCGAGGTGGATGGCGGTCGTCCGTCCGAGACCGGGCCTCTGAGCCTGCCGGGAAAAAATGTCGGCGTCGTAGTAGGTCAAAGGGTCGCCGTCGGCGAGCACCTCGGCCCCTGCTATCTCTACCCCGATCGGCCCCAGGAACCCCGGTACGATCCGAAAGACCCGGCCCTCCCGCTGTCCCATGGTCAGGGAGAGGTTGGCGTCCGGGTCGACCCCCCACATCCAGATGGAGTCGGCGCCGACACCCATGAACCGGGAAGCCTCCCGGAGCTTGTTCCAGCCCCCCTGACGGGAGTTCTGGCCGACCACCAGGGAGTCGACCGCGGCGGCGGATGTTACAAGGGGCGGCAGAAGGAGAAGCAATGCGGGAAAAAGACCGGAAGCCGGGGAATGGAGGACCTTCCTTATAATGGAAGTCACCGGTTCGCCTCGGGGGGGCCCGTGCAACCCAGGACTGGATTGCCCACGAACTCCAGGGAGGCTTTGATCCGCCCCCGGGAAACCGCGCCTCAGCATGCCCGGCTCCCTCCTTCGATGTCGTCGAGTCCGTCGATCTCCGGGCTGAAATACCGCTTGCCCGCGGCAATGCTTTCGATCGCCGGGACCAGATCGCGGGCTATCGAATCCTTTACGACGTACCCCGAAGCACCCGCCCCGAGCATCGCCTGGACGTAGATCCTTTCGCTGTGAATGGAAAGGGCCACCACCCGCACCTCGGGCAGTTCGGCGCCGATCTGCCGGGTGGCGTTGATGCCGCCGCCGCCCGGCATGCTGATGTCCATGACGACGACGTCGGGATGCAGCCGGCGCGCCTGTTCCAGGGCGGATTCCCCGTCGACCGCCTCTCCCACCACCTCCATGCCGTCCTGCCCGGCAAGAAACTTCCTGACCTCTTCTCGCAGCATTTGGTGGTCGTCTGCCAGTAATACCCTGATGGTCATGATACGGTCACTCCTTCGCCGCGTTGCCCGGGTGCGCGCGTCGCGGCTTCTCCTTTCTGCCGCCCTTCCTCATTTCTGCGAAACCATTCCATCTTTCGTTTGTCCTGGATTTAAAGATCGCACCGGACGGACGGCTCCCGCATCACCTGATCAGGTGATTTTTTGTCACCTGATCAGGTGATTTTTCTGTCCCCTGATCAGGTGACATTCGTGTCACCCGATCGGGTGACATTTTCCGAAAAACGGGGATTTGCCCGGATAAAGTCTGGCGGCCTGGGCTCCGCCCCCAGGAAACCGACTCGACCGCGCTCTTCCTTGATACGACTCTACGAAGCCGACTCCACTGCAGTTTCCAGTCCACCAACAGGGACAAGCAACCCATCGGCAAACTTGACCGGTCCATACTCGGAATCTCCATACTCGGAATCGTGATCTATGGCTGACACTGGAGAATGTGGAAGCCACTGCTATTTTCGGGGAGGAGATGGGAGAATCGGGGACGATCAGTGCCTGATCTCCAGGGGGCCTGTTCTGATCTCCTGGGTGCGTAGACCGTGCCGGTAGGACCGGAGCCAAATCTGGTTGCCCTCGTGCCACAGGACACCACCTAAACTAGATCGAACTCTGACTTTCTATCGATTCGGCCTAGAAACGAAACACAGACTGTCGCCGGTCGGAGCCCAAGCAGGCTGGCGGTCTTGGCTGCCCATGGTCAATCGGGTGACAGCTGTTCCGTCCTGCGCCATGCGGTAGATGCTGAACACGCCCTCCCGATTGGACGCAAAGGCGATTTCTCCGTTGCGGGACCAAGCCGGTTCCCGATCTTCACCGGGGTGGTTCGTCATCCGGGTCACGGCCCCGGTTTCCACTTCAAGGGCGCAGATTTCAATGTTGCCGTAGCGATCCGATTCGAAAGCCAGGCGGCGACCGTCCGGGGACCACGTTGCCCGGGCATCATAGGCCGGGTGGTTGGTCAGGTTGCGGAAGTTTTTCCCCGTTTGGTCGGCGAGGAACAGCTCCATGTCGCCCGTGCGGTACGTGGTGAACGCGAAGTGCTGGCCATCGGGGGACCAAGCGGGAAAGATCCCGTCCGGGACCATTAGCTCCGGCCCGTTTGCGGCCGCGATGCCCATGCGGAAAATGTCCCACCTCCCGGTTTCCATTTCACTACCGAAGGCTATTTCCGCCCCGCCCCGCCCGGCTTGGCGGATACTCCGGCCACGCTAATGAAGGGGGAACGTATGGGAATGTTCAAGAGTAAAACCCGAGCCGTGGACACTAGATGGAAGGCGTTCACCCTGCTCGTATGGGCAACGTACAAGACGCCCCGGCCGTCCGGCATCCAGCAGGGCATGTCCGTGCTGTCCACCACCGAAACGCGCCTGGGAGAACCCCCGTCCTGGGAAAGAACGAATACGCTTCCCCCGCGGTCATGGGCTGTCGCAGGAGGGCCATCGGCTAACAACAGTACAAGCAACAGGAAGGCGGCCAAGATCGAAGGGCTCATGCCTTACTCCTCCTGCAAGGCGGCTTGATCCACGGCCAAGATACGGATTCCATCGCGCTGTCTTCTCCTTCGCCTGATTTTACTATCCCGTATGCAACCAGCAAAAGGCCGCCAATATAGCGGTCCAGATCGGGAAATACGTCAAGCATCGACGAATACGTCATTCCGGGCGTCCACGCAGTCCTGGCTTCCTCCCCTGAGTCGTAGTCGTAAATTACCACGTGAAAACCGGTTACCTTAGCTACTCAATCTCCAAGGAGGCTTTGATTCGTCCCCAAGAATCCGACGAGATCGCAGAGACTTCCGGTTCGTCCAATTCGGGCAGCAGAATACCATCGAAAAAACGATCCGCTTTATAGCCCAATATAGTAAAGAAGGTATCCCAGTCTGTGTCAGAAGTGGCTTCGGGACTCCACTGCATCCAGGAATTATCAGGTGGGTCATAATCATGCACTGCAATCGTAAAACCAACGATTTTACCGGCAGCCAGATCGCTGACAACGACATCTTCGACGCTATCCCACGCCTTACCTTTCTGGTCGAATGGGGTAACCCACAGCTCGATAACGCTTATCGCGGGAGCTTCTCCTGCAACGCGGCCGCTCCCCTCCCCATAGGGGGGCAACACTGTCCAGGCAAACGAATCGGTATAGAACCTAGTGGCCGGGTCATCCAAGTTCGGACCATTGCTATGGGCAACGGCCATATATCTCTGAGTTTGTCCAGAGAGATCCAACGCTAACTCCTCTGGGCAAATAGTACAGCCAGCACCCCCACTATGGTCTCCGTCGAATGCCAGCATGATGCTGTCATATTTATACATATTATCCCGTGAGGATGTGGCCCAATCCACGTTGTAATCGTGTCCGTTCTTGTATACGTCATCGCTGGCCACATAAGCCACATATAACCGGGCTGGTTCGTCGTGCCAGGCCAGCCAGATGCGGAAGTCAAGGTCGGCAGGATCAGGTGCCGAACCTTCATTTTCTTCCGTGAAATCCAGCAGGGTCATGGTGGGTTCGCCGACCAGCTCGTACCACTCGTCCACCGACCCGTCGTCGAGCCGGATCTCCTCGAGCGTCTCGTCGCTGAGGTAGGCGATCGGGTACACACGATCACCCACATGGGCACCGAATGGCACTGTCAGCGGGAGAAGGAGGCCCAGAGCCATTAGAGAACGACCGATAAGGACCATGGTTATCTTCCCTTCAAGTCAACCAAATGGAGGACCGCTTCATGGCCAACCTAAGCTTAGTTAGGGCAGGGCAACCCAAAAATGCACCTTCCCTGGACGGACGAGCACTCCACGAAAAAATGGGCATGGAGACTCGTCTGTCGGGGGTAGACCTTGGTGCCTGAGGTCCCTTCAGGGTTTCAGTGCGAGCAACTGCAATGCCCTTCACCGTCGCATTCGTGCCAGCTTGAACTTCCGTGTCCTGCTTGGGAATGGGCATTTGGTTTGTCTAAGGGGCACCAAGCGCTTGCGATTTTCCAGAGGAAAGGTGATCCATACTGCCGATTGCTTGCGCCAAGTCATCCCTGCCAATCCCCAGATGCCTTCTCCTTGGGGGCACGGGGCAGCAACGTGCATCCTCGCGGTTTCCCTCTCCTTTCTTCCGCCCTGAGCTCATTTCCGAAAAACCATGCCATCTTTCGTTCGTCCTGGATCTAAGATCGCACCGAAATGGCGGCTTCGGTATCACCCGATCGGGTGATTTTTCATACCCTGATCAGGGTATTTTGCCGGAAAAAGCCGGTTTTTTGCCGAAATTGGCCCGCTTGGGAGGGGTTTGGAGTGGGTGGAAAACCCCGGGGAGCCCGGACTGTCTTGACGGGAGCTACAGCGAGGTAAGCCCGGTACTGACCGCGTACTTGGTCAAGGCCGCCACGTTGTGCCGGTCGAGCTTGTCCATGATGTGCTTCCGGTGCGTGTGGACGGTGTCCTTGCTCAGGTTCAGTTGCCTGGCAATTTGCCGTGTGGTCAGCCCATCGCTGATGAGCCGAACCACCTCCCGCTCGCGCAGGGTCAGCTCCGGATGTCCGGCAAGTGCCTGCACCTGATCGTACACGGCGCCGGCCAGCTCCGGGCTCAGGTAGGTGCGGCCGGCCAGGGCCGCCCGGACCGCCCGCAGCACCTCGACCGGGGCCGCCCCTTTCACCACGTACCCCGAGGCCCCCGCCTCCAGCATGCCGGCGACGTACTGCGGGTCGTCGTGCACCGACAGGGCCACCACCTTCACCTCCGGGGCCCGGCCCAGGACCTGGCGCGTCGCTTCGACTCCGCTCAGGTCGGGCAGAGATACGTCCATGATCACGACGTGCGGCCGGCAGGCCGCGGCCAGCTCCACCGCGGTGCGCGCGTCCCCGGCTTCGGCCACCACCTCGAACTCCCCGTCCTGCGCGAACAGGGCGCGCAGGCCCTCGCGCATCAGCTCGTGATCGTCCACCAGCAATACGCGGATCGTCATCGGGAGTTCTCCTTTGGCTCCAGGGATGAGGAAGGGACCGCCAGCACGCAGCGCGTCCCCTGCCCCGGGGCCGATTCGATGGCGAAGGTACCGCCGGCCTGACTCAGGCATTCGCCGATGCTGAACAGGCCGAAACCCAAGCCCTGCCGGGCTCCATCCGGAGAGGGCTCGAAGCCCCGGCCGCGGTCGGCGACCGCCAGGCTCAGTTGCCTCTCGTCGCGGCGCAGGGACACCACCGCCGCGTCCGTGCCGGCGTGCCGGGCGACGTTGAGCAACAGCTCGCGAAGGCAGCGGAACAACGTAGCGCGCAGACCCTCGTCCGCCACCTCGCAGTCCCCCTCGCTTTCCAGGCTGACCCGCAGCCCGTGCTCCTCCTCGAGGTGCCCGGCGAGCGAGTGCAGGCCGGCCACCAGCCCGAAGTCGTGCAGCACCGGAGGACTGAGCTCGAAGACCAGCGTGCGCAGCTCTCTTTTCGTCCGGTCGAGCAGGCCGTGCAGGTCCTCGAGCAGGGCCTGGCGCTCCTCCCCGTCCGCCCGCCGCAGCACATCGATCTTCATCTGCGACGCGGCCAGGGTCTGGCCGACGCGGTCGTGCAGGTCGACGGCGATGCGCCGCCGCTCGCGGTCCTCGATGGCGACGAACCCGGCAGCCATCGCGCGAACCTGTTCGTGGTATTCCCGCAGTTCCCTGTCCATGCGCCTGCGCTCGGTGTCGTCGCGGACCAGGCCCTGGTACCCGATGACGCGGCCGTCGGCGGCGCGCCGCACCACGGTGGTCAGCAGGCAGTCGAGCCGGCGCCCGCCGCGGGTGACGAAGACGACCTCGAAGTCGCGGACGTACCCGTCGCGCTCGATCTGCTCCTGGTAGCGGGCCCGGTCTTCGGGATTTGCGTAGACGGAGAGGATGTTCAGGCCGAGGAACTCGGCATGGGGCCAGTCGAACAGCTCGCTGGCGGCGTGGTTGGCGTCGAGGATGGTGCCGTCGCGGGCGATGATCGCCATGGCCTCGTGGCACTCCTCGAACAGCTCGCGGTACTCCTCCGCATTCAGCCGACCCCTCCCCTTGTTCTGCTGTCGCTTCAGTCCGCTCATCTGTGTCGTGTCCCGGGTTGACTTGGGAAATCCTGCGCCGAGTTGTTGGATTATGGTTGTCCGTGAGGTAGTAACTGGCGCGTTCGCACCCCTCCCGGATTCTGCAGCCGTGCGATTTGAGGGACTCCGCCCAGGAAACAGGCTGCGACCCGAATAAACCGGGTCGATAATATAATTGCCCATGAGTGATGAACCGGTGGAAACAAGGTCCATTTCAGTGGTTTTTTAGTGGAAACCGGGTGGAAATGGGCATTTTGGGAGATTTGGCTTGAAATCAGGCCCCTGACAAGAAAAGGAGAGGATGAAACCGGCTGAGAAGATGGAACGGGACAACGAGGCCCTCCCGGAGCGCCTGACCCCGGTTGAGTCAGTCCAGTCTGCGCATCAACGAGAGCCTCGAATTCAACACGGTGCTGAACGGGGTCCTGGACTCGGCCCGGTCGCTGACCGAACCCCAGTAACGGGGTGATTGTCCTGGTTGGACAATTCGGTTTTTCCCCTCGACTTCCTTTCCTCCGAGAAGGACAACGAGCCGTGGGGCACGGAAAGCGTCGAAATGGAGTCCGTCGGCATCACCAAGGTAGGGTTGATCGATTGAAAAAAAATCTCTCAGAGCAGGACGAATTATCCCAAATTGGGAACTTTCCCCGTGAATCGGAAAAGCCTCCGCACGGATCGTGGAGGGGGATGCGCGAATGCCCCCTGAATCTGCAAAGCCGTCGTCGCTGGGGTGAGGAAGAAGGATTCAGTTTGGTGAGGGTTGAAGGCTCTCTTTTTTGACCCCTCCCCAGGTCATGGGGGCAACAGAGGTCACCTGTCCATCGGGAGGGACTGAATAGATCGGGCGATCCGTCCTCCTGAAGGAGTGGACCGACAGTATGCCAAGGTTCTCAACAATGGCGACCAGTTTGCCATCACCGCTCAGGGCCAAGAAGAACTCCGGCCAGACCTGGAAGGTTTCGCCACCCCAGCCCTTTCCTCGGTCGACGTAAGCGGATTGGATCGGGCTGAGAACGACCTTTTGCCACTTCTCGTCCCCGAACAGGAGGGTCCGTTCCCTGGCGTACGGGAATTCTGCAATGACGAGAAGGTTCGGTAGAACCATGTTGACGACACAGGCGCCGTCCGCCCTGAATTCGAGGAGCCGCCACCCGGCAGGTGAATGCGGAATACTGGCACCATTCTCCATGCCGGACTCGATCTCCCACCTCCCCAGGATTTCCGGGAGGGCCAGAAAATCCTCTGTATCGTCGTTCAGATGCCAGCGAGAGACCGGCTCCCCAAGCTGCTCCATGTCCTCGGCTGCTACTGCGAGCACGTTCGTACGGCTGCAGATTCCGGCGTTCAGGACCCCATCCCCCGAGGAATAGGCGTACACGAGATAGTGCTCACCCAGTTCGAAGTGGTAGCCGCAGAGAGCGTCCCACAATCCGGTCCGGATGGCGACATCCTTTTGAAGCTCACCCTTCCACACCGCGGATAGTTCGAACGAAATCGACAGATCTTCGATAGATCGTTCGAACGGAATCGACAGGTCTTCGATGTCTGCGATCTTCTCGACAATCTCCACTACCCGCCCTGTGAACACGGCATCCTTTGACGCCAACTCTTCCGGGGGGGTCCCCGGAGGCTCGCAGGAGCAGGAAAGGACGGGTCCAGGGGTGAGCGACAAAAACAGGATGTAAGTGACAGGAAGCAGAAACCGTTTCAAAGGTTCAATCCGGCGTGCACTCCGCGATGATTCTCCCGATTCCCAAGCGCCCCGGCAAGGGCATCTCCGCCAAGGCAGCCCTTCAAGGCGCCTGTTCCGACCGAGGACCGGGACCGCTGCGAACTTCATTAAGATTAAGACATTCATGATGTCCTCCTATTGCGAGAAGCTCGCCTTGATGCGCGCCCACGAGTCGGGTTTTACCGCGGAGTCGCCGCGGCCGATGCCGTTCGCAGGGAGCAGAAGGCCATCCATCATGCCCTCATCGGGAAGGTCACGAATCGACTACGTCGTAGATTCCGATCACGTGATACTCGCGCGCAAATTTGCTACCCGGCCCATGGGTACCCGGCTCATCGAAATCGCCAACGTACACGTAAAACCCGACAACCTGTTCCGCAACTAGATCCGAGACCAAACTGTTTTCCGGCTCCTTCCTGAGCAACCGGTCGAACGGGGTGACGTAAAACTCGGTGACCCAGACCACGGGGTTCTCTCCGACAACGGAGCCGCCCCCGTCTCCGTAGGGAGGGTACCCCCACCAAGGTTCACCCTCAAAATACGTTTCCAAAAAGGGCAAGCCGACGTGCGAAGTCTCCCGGCGCAGCGGTAAAGCGGCGTATCGCTGTGCCTTTTGATCCACAAGTCCCGAATCGTCACTCTGCCTGTCGTAAACGAAGTCGTCTTCCCAAGCGGTCGAACCGTCGTGATCGCCATCGATATGTAGAGAGACATGATCCTCACCCGCTCGCTCCAGATAATTCGAAGAATATCCCTCCTCTCCCACATACACGTCGTCGATGCAGATGGCGCCCACATAGATGCGGTCGGAAACCCGGTTCCAGCCCAGATAGATCTGGAAGTCAAGGTGGGATGGATCGTATTCCATTCGTACTCGCGCCTGGTCTTCGAACGCGGTGAAATCGAGCCTCGTCAGGGAGGGCTCCCCGAACAACTCTTCCCAGTCTTCTATTTGTTCCATCGGTCAAGTCGATTGCGGCTTCGTCGGTTATCTCGTAGAACGGATAAACCCGGTTGCCTCTGTGCCCGAGGACGGGGTCCAGGCCGAACAAGGCGATCACGGCTGAAAGAAGGATCACATGCATGTCATTCTCCTGCTGTGAACAGCTCGCAAAAGCTGGATAGTCTCTGGACCATCCCGCCTATTCGCTGAAGTAACTGCTTGCCGGCCGCAATGCTTTGGATCGCGGGACAAGGTGGCGAACGAGCGAATTCTTGACGACTTACCCGGATGCACCCGCAACGAGCATCGCTTGGAGGTAGATCCTTTCGCTGTGAATGGAAAGGGCCACCACCCGCACCAAGCAGTTCGGCGCGAATCTTCCGGGTGGCAGTTACCCCGCCGCCGCCCGGAATGCCCTGATGTCCATGACGACGACGTCCGGTTGCAGCATGCCCGCCTGGTCCAGAGCGGATTCTCCATCGACCGCCTCTCCGACCACTTCAATGCCGTCCTGCCCGGCAAGGAACTCCCTGACATTATCCCGCAGCATTTCATGGTCGTCTGCAGCAACCCGGATAGCCATGGTACGGTCACGCTACGTGATAGAGTGACGAGCAGAAGGACGAGAATGGTCACTACTACCGCAGCGAGGCTTTGATCCGTCCCCAGGAAACCGCCTCGACCGCAGTGTCTCCAGCGGACAACAGCAGCCCGTCGAGATAACCGTCGGCTTTCAGCAGAAGCATATCCCAAAAATGATCAGCAGGTTGCGTTCCTTCGACCCAAGGGACCCCCCAGTTGATATCAGGCGGATCGAATTCATTCACCGTGATACCGAAGCCGATGACCTGTCCTGCGGTCAGATCGCTTACCATGCTCCCTTCGATGTCATCATACGCCCAATAATCGAACGGAGTGACATAGAGTTCGATCACGCTGATTGTCGGGTTTTCTCCGACCACGCTGCCGCCGGAATCGGCGTAGGGTGGCAAGGCATTCCAGGCCAACCCTCCTGTCGAAAATCTGGTGTAAGAATCATCCAGTTTCGGGCCGTCAGGGGTATGGGCAATGGCGTCGTATCTCTGGCTTCTTTCACGGGTCTCGACTGCCGCTTCCATCGTGCAGCCACTTTTTTCACAACCCGCACCGCCGCCGTGATCTCCATCGATCACCAGGCTGATACCGTCATTCTGATCCATATGGTCCTGTACAGAGAATTCGTCGACGTTGTAATCATGGTCGTTTTTATAAATATCGTCGCTGCCCACGAAGGCTACGTAGAACCGGGCCGGGTCATCGTGCCAGGCCAGCCAGATGCGGAAATCCAAGTCGGAAGGATCGGGTGATCCCTGATCTACCTCGCCAAAGTCCAGCAAGGTCATAGACGGCTCTCCGACCACCTCGTACCATTCATCCACCAAACCATCCTTGAGATCGATCTGTTCCAGCATATCGTCGCTGAGATAAGAAATGGGATAAATACGGTCGCCCACGTGCGCCAAAGCCAGTGCCGGCAGACAGAGACAAAAGGCGGTGAGCCATGCAGCGTTGCATCGGACGGAGATCATGGTGTGCCTTCCTTCGGTTAGGGATTTCTACTGTGGAGTTTTCTTCAAAGCCATTTGGTTCTGTCTCCATTCATGATCTGTGATTATGTAAACGTCTGAGTCCTTCTGCCACCACCCGGTTCTATCTCTTCCATCGGCCTTTCTCCCATAGAGTTGCCAGGAAAGGAATTTCCACAGTCGTACTACAATAAGGAGCGAGACAACCTTCCGCGTAAGGCCGATTTCAAATTCGTCTTCCTGGGTGCATGGGGCAGCAACGTGCGCGCGTCGCGGTTTCTCCTTTCTGCCGCCCTGCCTCATTTCTGCGAAACCATGCCATCTTTGTCTTTCGTTTGTCCTGATTGAAAGATCGCACAGGACAGACGGCTCCGGTATCACCTGATCAGGTGATTTCTTGTCACCCGATCGGGTGATTTTTTTGTCCATTGATCAGGGGAGCTCCAGACTCAAGTAGGTGCGACCGGCCAGAGCCGCCGCCCCGTCCGTCGCATCCGTTCCTTCAATTCAGAACAATCGGATGAGCCAGTCGAAGAACGGTTCCGGTCGGCTGGAGACGAAGCAGAGACATTTCCCGTCAGGGGACCAGGCCAGTTGCCAATCGCCCGCATGTCCTTGGGAAAACCTTCTGACATCGGTTCCATCCGCGTTCATGATGTAGATCCGGTTGTCCTCGTACCGTGAGGAAACGAAGGCGATCTTGCGGCCGTCCGGAGACCAGACCGGATTCCAATCCTTGCCCGGGTGATTGGTCAGACGGGTTATGTCCCCGCTGGCCACCTCCACTACGAAAATATCCGGATTGCCGAAACGGTTGCTTTCGAAGGCGATGCGGGTTCCGTCCGGCGCCCAGGAAGAACGGGCATCGGGGCTCGGGTGAAGGCTCAGATTCCGCAGGCGCCCCTCATGGTCCGCAAGGTAGATCTCCAGGTTGCTGTCCCGGTACGTAGTGAAGGCCAGGGACAGGCCATCCGGCGACCAGGCAGGCTGAATCCCATCCGACACGATGAGCTCGGCCTGTCCTTCGGGGGTCAGTTTGTAGATGTCATAGGACTCTCCCTGGCTTGCGGCGAAGGTGACCTCGCCGTCGGGATGCCAGGTCAGGTCTGCCGCGACGGTCAGCGGCGCAGGAAGGGGTACGGTCTGCAGCAGCTCTCCGGCAGGCGATATGAAATGGAACAGGTTTTCATCATGGGTGTGCTGGAAGTAACAGATCATTTCGCCGTCCGGCGACCATACCGGGGCGACCGCCCCGAAACCGGACAGCCGGCGGGCCTCGCCGTCCCGGGAGCAGTATACGCTCCCGTCCAGATCGTGCGCATTGGCGTAAGCGAGCAGGAAGCAGAAGGACGAAGAGGGTCACTACCACAGCGAGGCCTTGATGCGGCCCCAGGAAACGGACTCGACGGCGGTCGTCTCCTGAGCGGGCAACAGCACCCCATCCAGAAAGCCATCAGCCATGTTATTCAGAAGATCACCATCATCTATGCGTTCAGCGAATATATCTACTGGAAGCCAAAAAGGACCCATTCCGCGCTTTCTTTCGTCAATATCGTTAATCATGATGGCAAAACCTATTACCTGGTGCGCAGACAGTTCACTGAATTCGGTTTGGTCTACGTCATCCCACGCCCCCCACCAGTCATATGGTGTGACATACATCTCGATTACGCTGACGGTAGGATTTTCTCCAGCTGCGGTTCCTCCCGCATCTCCATAGGGAGGATGAACCTTCCATGAGTTGGGTAGTCCGCGGTCAGACAAGGTTGGGGAGTTGCCCACTCTTATTTGGTTGTCCAACGCAGGACCGATTACAGTTCGAGCTATAACGGTATAGCGCTGCGTACTGCCAAAAATACCTATCAACTCTTCCTCGGTATGATCTACCCCTCTCCGTTCTCCAACACCTCCACTGTGATCTGCATCGAGGTTGAAGAGTACACTGTCAAACTGAAGCATGGCCGAATTCAGGTTGTCCTCCGTATGGTTATGTGCGTTGTTGTATACATCGTCAATGATGATGAAAGCCGCATAAATGCGATTCGACTCGTCATGCCAAGCCAGCCAAATGCGAAAATCCAGGTTGGACGGATCAGCAGGGATCGCATTGAACAAAGTCTGAAAATCCAGTAGCGACATACTGGGCTCCCCTATGTCGTACCATTCGTCAATCAGCCCATCATGCAAGTCAATCGTTGCCAGCATTTCATCCGTAAGCTCATAGATGGGATACAGACGATCCCCGCTGTGAGCTGCGGCTGCGGCGGTCCATATGAGCAGTACGATCAGGTGTTTCATTTTTTTGGTTCCTTTCCAAAAACAGATGGATGAAGCCCTTAAGGAACTTCATCCACCTCAACGCTTTTTTTCTACCCCACGCAGAAGGTCCAGAGTTTACTACCACTCCGAATCCTTGCATGAGCAGTTAGGGCAATCGAAACTCGAGTCGTTATGCCCCAACTGCGAGCAGCTGTAGGCGCACGCGCTTGCCGAACTGTTCGTGTGTCCATGGCTCCACTCCGTGTACGAGCCCGGCTTGCCATGAGCGTCCACGAAGGACGTGAACGTCGTGCCAGCCAGAAGGACTCCACCAGCCAGCAGGACTGCCGCTGCGAGGTGCTTCACAAAGCGTGGCATCATGTGCCTCCTTGCGCCCCGGTTGGATTCGGAATGGCTGGAACGACTACCGGGAGAAAGTCGCGCCGCCAGCGATAAATGCTTCCTTTTGTTGATAACAGCCACGAGGATCCAACCTCTGTTCTTGGAAACCGTTGTTCGACCTATCGTTCGTCCTGGATTTAAAGATCGCACCGGACGGACGGCTCCCGCATCACCTGATCAGGTGATTTTTTGTCACCTGATCAGGTGATTTTTCTGTCACCCGATCGGGTGATTTTTCTGTCACCCGATCGGGTGATTTTTCTGTCACCCGATCGGGTGACATTTCCGAAAAACGGGGGATTGGCCCGGAAAAAGTCCGGCGCCGCGGGCTCCCGGGGGGCTTATGGAGTCGGGAGCCGAAAGCGGAAGGAGTGACCGCCCCGAAGAGGGCAGCTACGGGGTGGTGAGCCCGGTGCTGACCGCGTACCTGGTCAAGGCCACGCGGTCGTCATCGGGAGTTCTCCTTTTACCCCAGGGATGAGGAAGGGACCGCCAGCACGCAGCGCGTCCCCTGCCCCGGGGCCGATTCGATGGCGAAGGTACCGCCGGCCTGACTCAGGCATTCGCCGATGCTGAACAGGCCGAAACCCAAGCCCTGCCGGGCTCCATCCGGAGAGGGCTCGAAGCCCCGGCCGCGGTCGGCGACCGCCAGGCTCAGTTGCCTCTCGTCGCGGCGCAGGGACACCACCGCCGCGTCCGTGCCGGCGTGCCGGGCGACGTTGAGCAACAGCTCGCGAAGGCAGCGGAACAGCGTAGCGCGCAGACCCTCGTCCACCACCTCGCAGTCCCCCTCGCTTTCCAGGCTGACCCGCAGCCCGTGCTCCTTCTCGAGGTGCCCGGCGAGCGAGTGCAGGCCGGCCACCAGCCCGAAGTCGTGCAGCACCGGCGGACTGAGCTCGAAAACCAGCGTGCGCAGCTCTCTTTTCGTCCGGTCGAGCAGGCCGTGCAGGTCCTCGAGCAGGGCCTGGCGCGCCTCCCCGTCCGCCCGCCGCAGCACATCGATCTTCATCTGCGACGCGGCCAGGGTCTGGCCGACGCGGTCGTGCAGGTCGACGGCGATGCGCCGCCGCTCGCGGTCCTCGATGGCGACGAACCCGGCAGCCATCGCGCGAACCTGTTCGTGGTATTCCCGCAGTTCCCTGTCCATGCGCCGGCGCTCGGTGTCGTCGCGGACCAGGCCCTGGTACCCGATGACGCGGCCGTCGGCGGCGCGCCGCACCACGGTGGTCAGCAGGCAGTCGAGCCGGCGCCCGCCGCGGGTGACGAAGACGACCTCGAAGTCGCGGACGTACCCGTCGCGCTCGACCTGCTCCTGGTAGCGGGCGCGGTCTTCGGGATTTGCGTAGACGGAGAGGATGTTCAGGCCGAGGAACTCGGCATGGGGCCAGTCGAACAGCTCGCTGGCGGCGTGGTTGGCGTCGAGGATGGTCCCGTCGCGGGCGATGATCGCCATGGCCTCGTGGCACTCCTCGAACAGCTCGCGGTACTCCTCCGCATTCAGCCGACCCCTCCCCTTGTTCTGCTGTCGCTTCAGTCCGCTCATCAGTGTCGTGTCCCGTGTGTAGATTTGCGACCCTGTTTTGGGCGGTGTCGGCGGGGGTAAGATCGCTTCGATGGCTCAGCGGAAGCAACCGGGGGGCCGGCGAGGCGCGTCGCTTCCCGACAGGGGGGCATGATCGGCGATTAGAACATCCTTACATTGTCGGGGACGCCAACTGCGGTTTGCCGCGACGCGGAATCGAGCTTCGAGCTTTTTCGGACAGCCGCCGGCTGCAACTCGACGGGCGGCAACACCTGGGTCATTACGAGGATACGATGACAGGTATTCGGCGCAGGCGGGGATGGGAAATACCGGAACGGGAGGCGACCCCGGAAGAGGTCTTCCTGAACCGCCGCAGGTTCCTGCGCTCGGCCGGCCTGGCCGGACTGGGGCTGGCGGCCGGCTGCGGCAGCGATAGAATCATCACTCCCGTCGACCCGGAACCGGAAGAGGAAACGGCCCTCCCGACGCTGCAGGAGCCGTCCGGGCAGGAGCCGGCCGCGCCCGAGGGGGGCAATCCCCTCTATCCGGCGGAGCTCAACCCCGAGTTCGACACCCTGGACCGCCCCCTGACCGAGGAGGAAGTCGCGGGCCGCTACAACAACTTCTACGAGTTCACCCAGTCGAAGCAGGTGCACCTGTTCGTCGACCACTTCGAGACGCGGCCGTGGACGGTGGAGATATCGGGGCTCGTCGACAAGCCGGCGACGTTCGACGTCGACGACCTCGTCCGCCGCATGCCGCTGGAAGAGAGGCTCTACCGCTTCCGCTGCGTCGAGGCCTGGTCGATGGCGGTGCCGTGGACGGGGTTCCCCATGCGGGCCCTGATCGACCTCGCCCAACCGCTCTCCTCGGCGAAGTTCGTCCGCTTCACCAGCTTCTTCGACACCGAGAACGCCCGCGGCCAGTGGAACACCCCGGAACTGCCCTGGCCGTACGTCGAGGGGCTGTCGATGCCGGAGGCGCTCAACGAGCTGACCATGATGGTGACCGGCATCTACGGGCACGAGCTGCCGGTGCAGCACGGCGCCCCGATACGGCTGATCGTTCCCTGGAAGTACGGCATGAAGAGCATCAAGTCGGTGGTCCGCATCGAGTTCGTCGCCGAGCAGCCGGCCAACTTCTGGAACATCGTAAATTCCCGGGAGTACGATTTCTGGCTGAACGTCAATCCCGACGTGCCCCACCCGCGCTGGTCGCAGGCGCAGGAGCGCATGATCGGGGTCTGGGAGTGGCGGCCTACCCTGCTCTACAACGGCTACGAAGAGTACGTGGCCGATCTCTATTCCTGAGAGTTCCCCGCCTTCGGTGAGCTTGTCCGGGCGAACCGGGGAGGTTCGTCCGATTCCCTGGGCGGACCGCGGGCCGCAGGCGCCATGCTGGCCGCACCTTCCGGCCCCCCGGACCCCACGTTCGCGCTACACCCTTCGCTACAGCTCGACCCCGACCTTCAGCGCCGCTTGGGTGAACATCTCCCAGACGTCCTCGGCCAGCGGGATGCCTTCGGCCCACCTGCGCCGCGTCGCCTCCTCTTTCTGACCGGGGTAGAGCACCTCGTCGAAACCGGCGGCCGGCTCGCTGCCGCTGATGCCGTCGAGGGTGGCCCCGGCGCGGGCGAGGAACTCATCCATCGGCCCGAGGGCGTCGGCGCGCAGCACCAGGAAGGTCACTCCCTGGTGGCGCATCATCGGCGTCCCCTCCCCCTCGCGGGCGTGGCCGTCCGCCCCGGCGAACACCCGGCCCATAAGCTCGACGACGGTCATGATCGCGTACCCCTTGTGGCCGCCGAACGGGGCGAGCGCCCCGCCGCCGTAGAAGTCTCCGGGGTCGGTGGTCGGCCTGCCCTCGCTGTCGACGATCATCCCGGGAGGCAGCTCTTCGCCGCGGCGCTGCGCGTTCATCACCTTCACCGCGGAACCCGCAGTAGTTGCGAAGTCGACGATCACCGGGGGCCTGCCCTCCCCGGCGGGGATGCCGACGCAGTAGGGGTTGGTGTCGAGGACGCGGTCGCGGCCCCCGAACGGGGCCGCCCGGGCGCTGGTCACCGAGTACCCCGATCCCCAGATCATCGAGATCATCCCCTGCCCGGCGGCGATCTCGGCGTAGTGGCCGAGGCGGCCTATGTGGTTGGCCCTGACGAGCCCGACGAGGGAGAGGCCGTGGTCGCGGGCTTTCTGCACCGCCAGCCGCAACGAGAAGTCGGCGGCGGCGTGGCCGAAGCCGACGTTGCCGGTGACCGCGGCGCGGTTGCCGGAGTCGCTGAGCAGTTCGGGCCAGGCGTCGGGGATCAGCTCCTTCTTCTCGATCTGCTCGATGTACGACGGAATCTGGAAGATCCCGTGGGTCTGGACGCCGCACAGCTCCGCCCCTGTGAGGTGGCCGGCGACGATCTCGACGTTGCGGCCGTCGGCGCCGGCGGCGCTCAGCACGCGGGCGATGTCGCCGCGAAGGACGTCGGGGTGACGGGTAATCATGGTCTCCTCCCTCAGCTGACCACGAGGTACGACAGCCAGCCGTCGTACCCCTCGTTGATTATCTGGTGGGCGACGCCGCGCGGCAGGTACACGGTGTCCCCTTCCCCGACCCGGTGCACCCAGCGGTCGGCGATCACCAGCCCCTCTCCCTCGAGGATGTAGTAGACCTGCTCCTTGTCGTCGTGGACGTGAAAATCCGAAGCCTTGCCGCGCATGACCGCCTGTCTGGCCAGGTAGTATGACTTCAGCAGGCAGGGCCGGTCGGTGTCCGGCTCCGGCTCGTCGACCGATTCCAGCAGCTTCCAGGTAACCGCGTCGCCGTGGACGCCGAAGGCCGGGGTCACGTCGCGCCAGTTGAGCACCCGCGGGGCGCTGCCGGTCCGCTCCGTCGGGAAGGTGATGATCAGGTGCTCGGCCCAGTCGTCGGTGCCTTCGTTGAGGTACTGGTGCGGCGTTCCGGGCGGGAAGTAGGTGACCGAGCCCTCCCGCACCGGGTGGCGCTCGTCGCCGATCAGCACCTCCCCTTCCCCCGAAAGGATGTAGTAGTACTGCTCGGCGCTGTCGTGGGAGTGGTTGTCGGAGTTCTTGCGCCCCTGCAGCGAATGTCTGGCGAAGGCGCCGATGTACTGCAGGCAGGAGGAGATGCCGTTGTCCCCTCCTGCCGGGGTCAGTATCGGTGACACGACGGCGTTGTCGTGGCCGAGATAGGTGCGCGATTCCCTCCAGTTGACGACGATCGCTTCGGTAAGTGCCATGCGGGTTCAGTATCCTCTCTTTCTGTCGCAGACGAACATCAGGGGCTCGCCCGCCAGGTGGCGGCCCAGGTTCTCCTTGAAGATCTGCCTGCGCCGCTCCCACATCTGCGGCGAGTGGGCGGACGAGTGCGGCGAGATCAGCATGTTGGGAAGGTCCCACAGGGGGCTGTCCGGCGCCGGCGGTTCCGGCCACAGGGCGTCGCAGCCGGCCCCGGCGATCTCTCCCGAGGCGAGGGCGGCGGCGAGCGCCTCCTCGTCGACGATGCCGCCGCGGGAGACGACGATCAGGTGGGCGCTGCGCTTCATGATCCCGAAGCGGCGGGCGTCGATCAGCCCCTCGGTCTCCGGAGTGCGCGGCGCCGTGACGACGAACCAGTCCGATATCTTCAGCAGGTCGTCGAGTCGTTCGGGGCCCCACACCTCGCGGACTCCCGGCGGCGGCTCCATCGGCGCGAGGTCGACGGCGTACACCTCCATGTCGAACCCCTGCGCCCGGCGCGCCACCGCCCTGCCGATGTCCCCCATGGCCAGCACCCCCATCGTCGAGCCCGCAAGCTCGGTGACCGCCCATTTGTGCGGGTCCCAGCGGCGTGCCTTCTGATCCTCGATCAGCCCGGGGATGCAGTGGGCGAACGACAGGATCATCGCGAAGACGTAATCGGCCATCGGGACCACGTGCGTCTCCCGGCTCACCGTCATGACCACGGGGCTGTCGATCAGCTCCGGGACGCGGCGCAGTTCGGTGTCGAAGCCGATGCCGATGTACTGGTACCACTTCAGCCGGGCGGCGGCGAGAAACGCTTCGCGGCTGATGGTGCCGAAGAAGATCTCGGCGTCCGGGGCCTGCGCGAGCTGCCCCTCCTCGCTGTAGGCGAGGGCGAACTCGACCTGGGGGAAGGAGGCGCGCAGGTCGGCGACGAACTCCTCCCCGAGGTCGAAGGCCATGACTGCCTTCATCGGACCTCCCTGTCTCTGGGGTATGGGGGGCGCGAACTTTGATGCGGCCGCAAATACCGCCCGGCCCGGAACCGGTTGTCAACCCTTCGGAGGGGAATCTATATTCGCCCGCCGCCGCCACGACCCGAGCCTGACCGCGCGGCCCGGGGACGGGCAATCCCGCGCACCTCCTGCCCGCGGCCGGAACCCCCGCTTCCGGGTGGCTCGCCTGCAACGAACCTGAGACGACAGTGACCGCCTCCTGCGAATACGACATCGACGCCAGGCTCCTCGAGTTCCGCATCAACGGGTTCACGGTCTTCGAGGACCTGATCCCGCACGAAAAGATCGACCGCATCCTCGAGGCCTGGGTGCCGGTCCGCGACGCCGGCATCGAAAGGCAGGGGGAGAACCCGCCCCGGGGCCGGGGCCGCTACAATGTCCGGGTCCCCTTCCGCGAGCCCTTCGTCGACCCGGAGATCTTCGAGCATCCCGCGGTCGCCGCCTTTCTCCGGCAGGCGCTCGGCGACGACTACGTCTGGACCCACTTCGATTCCAACATCCCGCTGCCGGGAACCGACTACCAGAACTGGCACCGCGACGGCCGCGCCAACCTCTTCCCCGGCATCATGACCCCGGCCACCACCATCGGGGTCAAGTTCCCCTTGTGCGACACCTCGGAGGAGAACGGCAGCTTCGAGGTGATGCCCTGCACCCAGTACGTCACCGAGGAGGTGCTGCCGCGGGAGGACCTCGACGAGGTGCTCGGCAGGGGTGCGGACTCGAACCCCGCCTTCAAGCCGGTCCGTCTCAACCTGCGCAAGGGCTCCCTGTGGATGCAGGACGGCCGCAACTACCACCGCGGCACTCCCAACCGCTCCGGCCTCCCGCGCGACGAGCTCTGCATGGCGATGTCGCGCCCCTTCCTGTTCAACCGGTGGCTGCACGAGGAGACCGCCAGCCACTTCCCGCGCGCCCTGTGGGAGTCCCTGCCCGACCACGGCAGGCAGGTGCTGCGGCTGATGCGCGTAGAGGAGACCCGATGAGCCCGGACGCCGCCGCCAGGGTCCAGCAGTTCCGCATCAACGGGTTCGTCGTCTTCGAGGACCTGATCCCGGACGAAAAGATCGACCGCATCCTCGAGGCCTGGGAGCCGGTCCGCGACGCCGACATCGAAAGGCAGGGGGAGAACCCCCTCCGGGGCCGGGGCCGCTACAACGTGCCGGTGCCGTACGAGCCCCCCTTTTTCGACGAGGAGATCTTCGAGCACCCCGACCTCGTGGCCTTTCTCGGGGAGATCCTCGGCGAGGACTACGTCTGGTTCGTGTTCGACTCGAACATCCCGCTGCCGGGGACCGACTACCAGCGCTGGCACCGGGACGGCATCAACGAATTGCTCCCGGGCATCGCCACCCCCTGCTACCAGGTCGGGGTCAAGTTCCCCCTGTGCGACACCTCCGAGGAGAACGGCAGCTTCGAGGTGATGCCCTGCACCCAGTACGTCGGCGAGCTGCCCGCCGAAAACCTCGACGACCTCTTCGGCCACGGCGCCGCCTTCAGCGAGCGGTTCACCTCGCGCCGGCTCAACCTGCGCAAGGGTTCCCTGTGGGTGCACGACAACCGCGTCATCCACCGCGGCACCCCCAACCGCTCCGACAGCCCGCGCGACGAGATCTGCATGGCGATGAGCAGCTCCTGGGTCTTCAGCCGCTGGCAGCACGAGAACACCCAGGCCCACTTCTCCCGCGAGCTCTGGGAGTCCCTGTCCGACCACGCCAGGCAGGTGCTGCGCTGGCAGCGCCTCGAGGAGTAACGGCCCATGCTCTACCAGCGGCTGCGCGAACGGGAGGAGAGGGGCGAGCCGATCCAGGTCGGCCTCATCGCCGCCGGCACCTTCGGCACCCAGATCGCCTCGCAGATGGCCGCGGCCCCCGGGATGCGCCTGGCCGTCATCGCCGAGCTCGACCCGGACAAGGGGGTGCGCGCCTTCCGCATCGGCGGCGCCGGAGACTGCGAGGTGGTCGAGGCGGACACACCTGACGCGGTCGACGCGGCCATCGCTTCCCGGCGCTTCGCCGTCACCCGGGAGGCCCGGGTCCTGGTCGAAAGCGGCGTCGACGTCGTCATCGAGGCCACCGGCAACGTCGAGGCCGGGGCCGGCCACGCGCGCGACGCCATCGCCGCCGGCAAGCACGTGGTGATGGTGACGGTCGAGGCGGACGTCGTCGCCGGCTGGCAGCTGAAACGGCTCGCCGACGAGGCCGGGGTCCTCTACAGCGCCGCGTACGGCGACGAGCCGGCGGTAGCCCTGGGCTTGTGGGACTGGGCCCGCGCCCTCGGCTTCCGGGTGGTCGCCGCCGGCAAGGGGACGCGCTTCAGAACCGCGTTCCGCAAGGCCAACCCCGACGACGTGCCGCGGCTCTACGGCTTCACCGGCGACGACTACAACGCGCAGATGTTCGGCAGCTTCCTCGACGGCACCAAGCACGCCATCGAGATGGCCTGTCTCGCCAACATGTCCGGCCTCGTGCCGGACGTGCGCGGCATGCACTTCCCCTGCTCCGACCTGCGCGACATCCCCGACGTCGTCTGCCACCGCGACAGGGGCGGGGTGCTCTCGCAGGAAGGGGTGGTCGAGGCGGTCAGCTCCATCGACGAGAACGAGGCCGCGGTCGAGCGCAGCCTGCGCGGCGGCCTCTACTGCGTCGTCGATGGGCCGACCGGGTTCGCCGCGGAATCGCTGGGATCGTACGGGGAGATCATCGGCATGATCATCGGAAAGCGCAGCAACTACGCGATGATCTACCGGCCGCAGCACTGGATCGGCCACGAGATGCCGATTTCGGTGGCGACAATCATGCTCGACAACCAGACCTGCGGCTCCCCGATCGGCTGGCACGCCGAGGTCGTGTCGGCGGCGAAGAAGCCGCTGAAGGCGGGGACCACGCTCGACGGAGAGGGGGGCTTCTGCATCTACGGACTGCTCGAGAAGGCGTCGGTGGCCGGAGCGGAGAACCTGCTGCCGGTCGGGCTTTCGCGCGGCGCCGTGCTGAGGCGGGACGTCGCCGAGGACGGGCTGATCACCCGGGACGACGTCGAGCTGGCCGAGTCCCCCGCCCTCGAGCTGCGCCTGCAGCAGGAGGCGGGGCTCGCCGCGGGCTGCGCCCCTGGTACGGACTGATCGCCCGGGACCGCCTCGACCCGGCCGAAATTCCACCTTCGAGTCCGCCGGCAGGCTTGGGGCGTTTGCCAACCCTGCCGGCCCTCAACCTCCCGACCGGCCGTCAGCAGGCTTCCCAGGAATAGACCTCCGGCAACCCCTCGGGGTACGGGTTCGCCGGGTCGTACTCCTCCCCCCCGGCGTTCTCCATGATCGGCGCCATGTACTCCTCCCAGCGCACCGACTCCGGGCTGCTCTCGAGGACCTCGCAGGCCGCGGCGTAATCCTCGACCTCCATGTACAGGAACAGCTGCCGCCCGGACATGAAGATGCTCATCCTGTGCACGCCGGCCCGCTTCAGGTCGGCCTCGACCTGCGGCCAGACCTCGCGGTGGCGGCGGACGTACTCCTCCTCCTGCCCCGGCTTCACCTGCATTACGAACGCCACCCGCTGCATTACCCGCTCCCCTGCTCGAAGGCGGCGCGGAATTCCGGCTTGCCCCTGACGTCAACGCGCAGCCGGTAGAGGGGGCCGCCGATGTTCGGCGCCGCTGAGTCGTACCCCGGTGGGGCGGCGTCGCTCGGCCAGGATTCCCCGGCGCTGGTGATGTAGAGCTCGTCGAGGTCCGGTCCGCCGAAGGCGACGGCGGAGACCTGTTTCACCGGCATCGGCAGGCGGCGCTCCACCCTGCCGTCCGGATCGTAGCGGACCACCTGCTCGCCGTACCACTGGGCGCTCCAGACGAAGCCCTCGGCGTCGACGGTCATGCCGTCGGGAATCCCCTCGTCGCGGGGCACCTGCACGAACACCCGCCGGTTCTCCAGCCTGCCGGTGCCAGCGTCGACGTCGAAGGCGTAGATCCTGCGGGAGGCGGAATCGGAGTAGTAGAGGGTCCCCTCGTCAGGGCTGAACCCCAGGCCGTTGGACAGCTCGATCCCCTCGGCGACGACCTCGACGCCGCCTCCGGCGTCGAACAGGTAGAGCTTGCCGTCCTTCTCCTTGCCCTCGTCCCCCCAGTACATGGTCCCGGCGTACACCCGCCCCTGCGGACCGACGATCATGTCGTTGAAGGAGAGGGCCTCCCCTTCGTGTTCCGAGGCGATGTTCCGGTACTCCCCTTCCCCGCTCCACAGGAACAGCCCGTCCGCCCCCGAGAAGACGAGGCGGCCGTCGCCGTTGAGGCCGATGCCGTTCACGACGAGGCCGCGGTTGATGATGCTCTTGTTGCCGCCGGCGTCGATCTGGTAGACCAGCGAGCTGGAGATGTCCGTCCACAGCAGGCGGTTGCGCTCCCCGTCCCAGATCGGGCCTTCCCCTACCAGGTTGCCGTCGTCGGCGATCACCTCGAGTCGATCTGTCATCGTTCCTCCCTCTTCTGGTATCAGCCGTGGATTTTCTCGCGCCCCGTGATGGCGCCCCGGGAAAGAGTCTTTGCGGGTACCGCGGCCTTCGGCAACCGGGTCTCGGCCCCGGGTGCCGGTCACATCCGCCTTCCTCCCTCCTGATCCTTGACGATACCGAGCATAACCTGCTTCATGCAAACCCTTGTCCCGGATTTCCGAACCATCCTGCCGGGGGCATCCGGGGGAGGGCCGGCCGCTGCCGCAGCGCAAGTGCCGGACTGACTGTCCATTCCCCCGCCCGGTGGAGAGACCTGTGAACGAATTCGTCAAATTCGACGAGAGGCTCATTGCCGACGGCTACGAGTACACCATCGGGGTCTCCGCCGTCGATCTGACCGGGAGCGGCTCCCCGGACCTCGTCAGCACCGACACGGGCGTGGGGCTGTACTGGTACGAGAACGACGGCGCCGGCAACTTCACCAGGCACGTCGTTCACACCCGGCCGGGGGAGTGGCTGGAACGCCACGCGGTCGCCGACATCAACGGCGACGGCAGGCCGGAGATCGTCAACATCGACAACATCGGCGGCAGCGTCCTCTGGTTCGAATTCGACGGCGACCCCCGCCGGGCGGACTCCTGGTCCCACCACTACATATGCGAGGGAGGGCTGCCGGGGGCTTACGACGTCGAGGCGGCCGACTTCGACGGCGACGGCGAGCTCGAGGTCGCCGCTTCCAGCTGGATCAAGGGGAACCGGTTCTCCTGGTTCGACCGCCGCGGCGGCGAGTGGCGCGAGACGATCATCGACTCGAACGTCGCCGAGACGCGCATGGTGCGGGCGGCCGACGTCAACGGCAACGGCCGCCTCGATCTCGTGGGCACCGCCGGGGGGGTGAACCTGCTGGCCTGGTACGAGAACACCGGGAACCCTTCGAGCGGCCCGTGGCCCCGTCACGTCATCGACGACACGACGGTCAGGCCCAACCACGGGGACATCGTCGACATGGACGGGGACGGCGGCGTCGACGTGCTCGTCGCCGCCCGGGGGAACGACTCGCGCAAAGACTCCCTGGAGACCCCGGGAGCCCAGATCGCCTGGTACGAAAACACGGAGGGCGACGCGTGGCGGAAACACGTCATCGCCGACGAGTTCCCCCTCGCTACCCATGCCGTCGCCGCAGACCTGGACGGCGACGGGCAGCTCGAAGTGCTCGCCACGGCCTGGGGACCGCAGGGCCGGCTGGCGCTGTTCAAGCACCGGGGCGACCCGCGGGGCCGGTGGGACATGCAGGTGCTCAAGGCCCCCTGGAGCAAGGCCAGCGAGGTGATCGCCGCCGACATCGACGGCGACGGACGCCTGGACGTGGTGGCGTGCGCCGAGCGCGGCAGCAACGAGCTGCGCTGGTGGCGCAACCTCGGCCCGGTACGGCAGGACCCTGTCTGATGGGAGGAGGACGGATGCGGGAACCGCCGCTGCTTGCCGGCGGCGAGCCGCCCCCCTGCGAGATCGTCAATCCGTCGGGCCGGGCGGCGCTGCTGTTCACCTGCGACCACGCCTCCCACGCCGTGCCCGCGGCCCTGAACGGCCTGGGGCTCGACCCGTCCGACCTGCGGCGCCACATCGGCTGGGACCCGGGGGGCGCCGAGGTGACCCGCCGGCTCTCGCGGAGGTTCGACGCCCCGGCGGTGCTGTCGGCGTACTCGCGGCTGGTCATCGACTGCAACCGCAGGCCCGGCCACCCGGAATCGATCCTGTCAGAGAGCGACGGCACTCCGGTCCCCGGGAACCGGGGCCTTGCCCGGAAGGAGGCGGACCGGCGCGCCGTCGCCCTGTTCCACCCCTACCACGAGGCCATTGCCGGGGTCCTCGACCGCATCCGCTCGCGGGGCGAGACCCCGGCCTACGTGGCCGTCCACACCTTCACCCCGAGCCTCAACGGCCGCGAACGCCCCTGGCACTTCGGCGTGCTCTGGGACCGGGACGACCGCCTGGCGCGGCCCCTGATCGAGGCGCTGCGGGGGCAGGAGGGAGTGAGGGTCGGCGACAACGAGCCGTATTCCGGCCGCGAACAGTACGCCTTCTCCAACCGCTGCCACGCCGACTCGGCCGGGCTCCCCAACGCCATGGTCGAGATCCGCCAGGACCTGGTCGCCGGCGAGGCCGGCCTGGCGCGGTGCGCGGAAGTCCTGGCCGCGGCGCTGGAGGAGGTTCTGGACCGGTCCGGTCTCCGGGAGGAGGTGGGCTGACGGCCCTGGGCGAACCCGGTTCAGCCGGGGCGTGGAGGGGGGGCATCCCGTCCGGGCAGGTACCGCGCCAGCAGCTCCGACCGGCTCATCCACAACTCTCCGACCTCCAGGTCGGGGCCGCCCCGGCCGCTTTCCGCCTGCCCGCTCCCGCCCGGGACCCGGCCGTCCTCGCGGCGCCGGCGCAGCGTCCCTCGCGGACCGAAAAGGGCCATGAGGCCCATCATGTACGCCCGCTGAAACTCCAGCCGCCAGGTCTGCGGCTGTACGACTACGGAGAAGCCCAACCTCGGGGCGCCCTTGAAATGAACCGTCGCGCCGGCAAGCGCCCTTACCGGATCCCCCTTGTGCGCGAGGGTCCCGGCCTCCGCCCGGGTTGCCAGGGCCGTCAGGTCGGCGCGAACGCCGCCGATCCCCCGCCAGGTCCGGCTGGAAACCCCGGTATCGGCCGACCGGGCAACGAGGTCGTTGCGGAGGTGCAGCCGGCAGACCGGGTCGCCCCTGGCAATCCGGGTGCCGTCCGGCAGGGTGACCTGTGAACCCCTGTAGGTCTCCAGGCGGAAGAACACGAGCCCGTCCGGGCTGACGGGGCGCAACCGGTGCCAGCGGATATAGAGGCGATCCCAGAACCACAGGAACCGGAGCAGGCCCGCGGGCTTCCCCGGCCGGTGCGATCCGGCGCTGGATAGCACCAGCCGCAGGCCTCCCTCGGCCAGTCTGCGGGCCCACCGGACAGCCCGCGGCCGGGCATTCGGAGCCGGCCCCCCGGCTGTGTACCGACGCCTCCCGATCCCGACAAAGCCGAGGGTCCAGCGCACCAACATCCAGATCATTCCGAAACGCCACGGCATCGCCCGCATCCGCCTCGGCGAGGTGCGGATGCAGGATCCGTCGAGGCTGCGGCCCCGGAAGCCGGACCGCCCTATGCGCTGCAGGCGGCCGTTGCCGGTTCCCAGCGATGCCGCCGCCCTGCGCATCAGCTCCAGGTCCTCCGCCAGAAGCAGCTCGTGCCTGAAGCCCCCGAGCTCGTCGAACAGCCGGCGGTCCAGGTAGAACATCTGGCAGTGGATCCCGAAGACCTGCTTGCCCAACTCCATGGCGTTGAAGAAACCACGCTCCCAGATGTCGTCGGACTCGGCCAGGACCGGTATGCTGCCCCCGCGGGCGCCGCTGCTCCAGGCATCGGCGACATCCCGCGCCACCGTCGGGCTCAGCGTCGAATCCGCGTCGAGAAACACCAGGACATCGCCTTGGGCCTCCGACGCTCCCCGGTTCTTGGCCCTGGCGGCGCCCCGTTCCGTTTCCCGGACAAGGCTCAGGCGAGGGGTTGTGCCTGCCTCCGACTCCCAGCTGCGCCCCAGATCGGACACGACCTCGGCCGTGGCGTCGCGGGAGTCGTTGTCCACCACGACGCATTCGAGCCGGTCCGGCGGGTACTGCTGCCCGGCTACCGACTCGATGGCGCGCGCGATGCCGGCCTGCTCGTTCAGCGCCGGGACGACCACCGAGACCAGGGGCAGCGGGTCCCGCCGCGTCGGGAGAAGAGAGGCCGGCCGGCCGGTGGCGGTCGAGAACAGCTCGCCCGCGGTCACCAGTTCCCGCCTGGCGGAAAGCTCGCCGAGGCGGTCGAGCACCCGCTCCAGGGCCGGGCTGTCCCGCAGGCGCTGGGGATGGAGGAAGACCTTGACCACCGGGCGGCGGGACAGGCCGCCGTGGGTGATCCCCGCCCGCATCGCCACGGCCCCGTTCCCCCGCTGCACCAGCCATTCGTGGAAACCCCCGACTCCCATATGACCCTGCCAGGGAGTGGGGACAGCCTCCCCGGTTTGCAGGTCGCGGACGGCACCCCGCTCGAGCAGGTAGCGGTACCCCGCGGCGGTAACGGCCGCCCGGCCCTCCCTGTTGATCAGCCAGGCCGGGGCGCAGAACCCCTGCGGCTCCACACCCAGAGTGTCGGCGAGGGCGCGGCGGGCGTTGCGGGCCGCTTCGCGGGCGGCGGCTTCAGGCAGGGTGAGAAACTCGGCCGCCTCCGGGGCGAACCAGGAGCCCATGCAACGGGCGCTCAGCGGTCCGCGCATCCGGCCCTGGGTCTGGTGGGTCCAGCCGTGGGCGACGATCTCGCTGCCTGCGGCCGCCTCCGACCGCAGGAGGTTGCACAGCTCGGCATCCTCTGACAGCGGCCACTTTCCCGCGTAGTTGGGCACGACCTTCAGCACCCGCGGCCGGATGGAGCGGCGGTCCAGCTCGTCGAGCAGCTGCCGCACGCCGGGTGCGAACGGGGGCGCGACGTCGTGGACGCTGACGATCAGCATGCGCCGGTCGTGGGGAACGGCGGGGTGCGCCGAGGGCATCAGGTACGCCCCCTGCCGGCTTCAATGTCCCAGGTCAGTTCAGGGGAAGCCGCCCCCCCGCAGCGGCAACGGGGGTCGCGCTGGCTTGCCCTGAGCGCGATGTCGGCTTCTGTCTCCCTGGTTGGCATCCTGCAGATGGTTTCCCATGAAGTTGCCGAAACGGTGCCGGATAAGGTGGGTCCACGAAGGACGGCTGAAAAGGCATTGGGATTTTCCGGAGCAAATTTCCACGGGGCGTCGTGGACGGGAGGAGAGGCAATTTCGCTCAAGCGGGTGTATTGACTTTTTTCAAGTCCTTTGGCAAAGGCTGCCAAACCCGGATAAACGCGGTATTGCGCACTTAATTGCAAACAACGCGAAATGGAGATCTGAGAGGTTGGGTATTGTGTCCTGGTAGAATCTGTTGAACATTCCGGCGCGGACGAACCGGCAGCCTGGAGGTTTCAGCTTGTGAAGATTGTTTCGGTGGAATGCCTGATTCTGGACGGGGACTTCCCGTTCGTGAAGGTGCATACGGATGAGGGGATAACGGGAATCGGCGAGTGCTTCCGGCGGCAGCCGGGGGTGACCAAGGCTATCATCGAGGAGCACCTCGCGCCCGCCATCGCCGGGAAGGATCCCCTCGACACGGGCCTGCGGTTCCGCGACATGATGGAGGCCGGTTCCGCCGAGGATATGGGGGGAGCGGTGTTCTGCGCCATCGCCGGACTGGACATCGCCCTGTGGGACATCAAGGGGAAGGCGCTGGGGGTTCCGATCCACAAGCTGCTCGGCGGCAAGCTCCGGGACGAGGTGAAGGTCTACGCGAGCTCGATGCGGCGGGACCTGACTCCCCTGGAGGAGGGCCGGCGGGCCGCCTCTCTGGCGGAGCAGGGGTACAGCGGGTACAAGCTGCACAGCGCCGTTCCCGGGGAGATCGACGACCCTGCCGACGAGACCATCGAGACGGTGACCGAGGTGCGGGCGGCCGTCGGGGACGACATCGACATCCTCGTGGACGTGAACGGGGCGTACTCCGTGCACCAGTCCATGTATATCGGCGCGGCGCTGGAGGACCTCGGGGTCTTCCACTTCGAGGAGCCGAGGCCGGCGCACGACCTCGAGGGGCTGGCGCGGATCGCCGACGCGCTGACGATCCCGATTGCCTCCGGGGAGATGATCTACACCCACCACCAGTACCGCGACCTGATCACCAGGGGCGGGGTGGACATCATCCAGCCGGACATCGTCAAGGTCCCCGGGTTCACGGAATTCGTGAAGATCGAGGCGCTGGCGTCGGCGTTCGGCATACCGATCACCGTTCACAACACCCAGCCGATACTCAGCACGGTGGCCCACCTGCATTTCTGCGCGGCGAGCCAGATGGTTCCCTACTCGCAGGAGTACAACATCGAACCGATCCGGATACGGGACGACTGGCCGATCCTCAAGGAACCGCTGGAGGTTGTCGACGGATGCATCGCGGTGCCCGACGGGCCGGGTCTCGGGGTGGAGCTGGACGACGAGATGGTGAGAAGGCTTTCGCGGTGATTGTGTGAAGGTGGAGGCAGGGGCTGCCGGACAAAGGCGGCCAACTGGCTCGGTCAATTCGAGACCAAACTGCCGGATGACCGCCGGATCTGGCATGCCCGGCCCCGACATCACCTCCTGCCGCGACCCGGGGGAGTCATCGATTGAGGGGACCGTCAGGGACTCAGCGCTTCCAGCCGATCGCGATCCCCTGCTCGTGGTCGAGGGGGCGGCACTCCGTCCCGGAAAAACCGGCCTCGCCCATCAGCGCTTCGATCTCCGGACCGGTGCGCTGGTCTCCCGTCGTTCCGAACATCAGGCCGAACCACTGAAACACGGCGATCAGACCTGCGGTCTTGTCCTCGTTCAGCAGGTATTCCTGCACGAGCACCGGCGAGCCCGCAGGCAGGGCATCGTGACAGCGGCGCAGCAGCCTGATGCAGTGCTCGTCATCCCAGTCGTGGATTATGTGGGACATGAAGAACACGTCGACCCCATCCGGGAAGGGATCGCTGAAAAAATCGGCGGCGTGGAAGCGAACCCGGTCTTGGGCGTTGCTCTGCCTGATGGCCGCCTCGGCGGTCTTCCGGCTGTAGGGGAGCTCTACGACAATCCCCTGCAGGTGGGGGCACCTTTCGGTCAGGCCGACCAGCACACCCCCGGTTGCCCCGCCCAGGTCCGCCACGGTTCGAAACGGAGTAAAGTCCACAGCCTCGGCAAGGGCGTGGCCCCACAGAATGCGCCAGCCGTGGCGGCTCGGGGCAAAGGCGGTGCTGTCCTCGTTTCCCTGGGGATTTGCCAGCCACTCCGGCAGGGCCTCGGGAACGGGGGCGTTGGTGAGCAGCGCCTCCTTCATGATCCGGTACCACCAGTCTTCCGGGTCCGGAGTCCTGGGCACGGTGCGGGCAACGCCCCCCTCCAGGACCATTTCGCGCATCACCGGGTAGATGTAGTAGCGGTCCTCCTCCATGCCGAGAACGCCGACGCATGCATTGGCCGCCAGCAGCACCGCGGTGGGCCGCTCCTGAAGGCCGATCCGACTGCTGACTTCGGGTACGGTGGCCGGCCCGGCTCGCAGAGCTTCGTACAGGCCAAACTCCTCGGAGAGGACCCAGGCGGTCTTTGCCCGCTCGACATGGTGGAACTTGTAGGCGAAGTAGGGATCGGGGCCGGGGCCGATGGTCAGCACGGACGCCTTCCTTTCCTGGTCGTGAAAGAGCTGTTGCAAGGCCGGCAGGTATGAACAGGCTCTCGTTTTTTCATTGCTCCTGATTCCGGCGTAGCGAACCCGGCCTTTTCGCACCATTTTCCCGGTCCGGAACCATCCCCGGGGCGGGAATCGTTTCGATCGCACCTCTGGAAATTTGCGGACAAATCGAATGAACGGCACTGAGCTCATCGCCCGGATACTCAAGACCGAAGGAGTCGAGTGGCTTTCCTGCTTTCCTTCCAATCCGCTGATCGAAGCGGCGGCCCGGGAAGGCATCCGGCCCGTCATGTTCCGCCACGAACGCGGCGCCGTGATGGCCGCCGACGGGTTCAGCCGCACCAGCGGCCGGAAGCGCTTCGGCGTCGTCGCGGTCCAGTCGCAGCCGGGGGCGGAAAACTCCATGGGGGGACTGGCCCAGTCGTTCGCCGACAACGTCCCGGTACTGCTGCTGCCCCAGGGCCCCGGCCTCGACCGCATCGGGGTGCGGCCGGGCTTCTCCGCGGCGCGGCAGTACCAGGGCCTGACCAGACGGGTGGAGGCGGTGTACGCGCCGGAGCAGATCTCCTCGGTCATGCGGCGCGCCTTTCACGCCCTGCGCAACGGCCCCTCCGGACCGGTGGCGGTCGAGATGACCGAGGACGTCTGCGGCCGGGAGGTGCCCGCGGACGCCCGCGACTACCGCGCTCCCCGGATGTCGCTTCAGGCCCCGGCGAACGGAGACGTGGAGGAGGCCGCCAGGCTGCTGCTGGAAGCGGAGCAACCTCTCATCTGGTCGGGCGCCGGCGTCCTGTTCTCCGGGGCTTCCCGGGAGCTGAAAGAGCTGGCGGAGCTGACCGGCATCCCGGTGTTCTGCACCCTGGCGGGCAAATCCGGTTTCGACGAGCGCCATCCCCTTTCGCTGGGCGCCGGCAGCCGGGCGATGAACCTCGCCGCCCGCACCTCGATTCTCGAATGCGACCTGCTGCTGGCGGCCGGGGCCAGCCTGACCCGGTCCCCGTACGCTCACGAGATCCGGCCGGACACCGTCATCATCCAGAACAGCAGCAACCCCGACGACATCAACAAGGACGAAGCGGCCGCGGTCGGCCTGACCGGGGACGCCCGGCTGACCCTGGCGGCCCTCGTCGACGAGGTGAAATCCCGGGTCGGGGAGCCCGGCCGGGAAGAGCGGAAACAGCGGGTCGCCGCGGAGATCGCCGCCCTGAAGGAGGAGTGGCTGGCGGAGTGGAGGCCGCTGCTGACTTCCGGGGAACAGCCGCTCAACCCCTACCGCGTAATCCACGCCATCGACCGGACCCTCGACCGGGAGAACAGCATCGTCACCCACGACGCCGGGGCGACGCGCGATTCGATGATCCCCTTCTACACCGCCACCGTGCCCCACAGCTACGTCGGCTGGGGCCGGACCACCCACCTCGGCTTCGGCATCCCCCTGATGATCGGGGCCAAGCTCGCCCACCCCGACAAATTCTGCCTCAACGTGATGGGGGACGGCGCCTTCGGCATGTCCGGGCTCGACATCGAAACCGCGGTGCGCGCCGGGGCGCCGATCACCACCGTGGTGCTCGACAACGGCGGCATGGCGACCTACCCTGGCGGCTTTCCGACCGCCCTCGAGCGCTACGGCTTTTCGCGGATGACGGGGAACTACGCCGGGCTGGCCGAAGCCATGGGCGCCGCCGGAATCGTCGTCAAGGAAGCGGAGGAGCTGGTTCCCGCCCTCGAGCGGGCGCAGCGGCTCAACGCCGAGGGGCGGACGGTGCTGCTCGACGTCCACTGCCGCATCGAGTTCCGCCAGTCCCGCTGGGACCGTCAGGCTGCTGTATCGACAGGAGGATGAAAGCGTGAAAATAACCGGGATAGAACGACACGAGATCCACCCGCCGCTGCGTGCCTGGAACCGCGACGCCCACAGGCTGAACGGGGGCGACCTCTGGGACACGCGCACCATCCTGGTGGTGCACACCGACAACGGCCTCGAGGGCCTGGCCGAACACACCGGCCCCGGAGACCCCGGCTTCGAGCGGAATCTCGAGCAACTGCGCGGGACCGACCCGTGCGCCTGGCTCGCCCATCCCGAGCTCGATATCCGGGTCGCACCCGCCATCTATGACCTGGTCGGCAAGGCCAACGGCGTGCCCGCCTACCGGCTCTTCGGGCCCAAGGTCCGCTCCTGGGTCCCGTTCTCGTCCTGGACGGTTTCGCAAACCCCGGCACTGATGGCCGAAGAAGTGAAGCACGCCGCCGCACAGGGCTACCTGTGGATGAAGTACCACACCCACTCCTTCCACAACGTCATCGACCAGACCCGGGCCATGCAGGAAGCGGCTCCCCGCGGCTTCAGGATCCACTACGACCTCAACTGGAACAACCCCGTCGAACACGCCGTCGAGCTCTCCCGGGAGTTGTCCCGGTTCCCGATCGCCGGCCTCATCGAAGATCCCCTGCGCACTTTCGACCTGGAAGGCTACAAGGTCCTGCGGCAGAAATCCTCCCTCCCCGTAGCCATCCACCACATGCCTCTGGGCGGCCGGGAGGCCCTCATGGGGCTGGCCGACGGCTACATGCTCGGCCACGCCCCGGTCGGCGTCGCCATCCGGCGGGCCGGCCTTTTCGAAGCGGCCAATTCTCCCTTCATGATGCAGAACACCGGCGGCAACATCACCCGCGCCCTGGTCCTGCACATGGCCGCCGCCTTCGAACAAGCCACGCTTCATCATGTGACCCTGGCCCATTTGTGGGAGGACGACGTCGTCGATCCCTTCGAGGTTGTCGCCGGCCAGGTCGAGGTCCCGGAGGAACCCGGCCTCGGCGTCACCCTGAACCGCGAGGCGTTGGAACGCCTGAAGTCCACCGAACCGCCGCCGATTCCCCGGGCCCTGATCAGAGTTTCCGTCGAAAACGGACCCACCGCCTACGGCCGCGCCCCCATGCGCGGCTCATCGAGCCTGGACCCCACCGTGGTCCCCGGCGTCGGCGACGGCTACGATCGCCTGGTTGACCAGGACTTCTGGCTGGACGACGGCAGCGAAGATTTCAACCGGCTGTGGAATGAAACAGCCGACAGGGCGGTCTTCCGGTAGCCGGGACCCCGACGGCGGCTTGTTGGAACGAAGCGGCGTAGTGGGAATCGACGCTCTACCCGTGTCTACGTCCGGGAACCCGGCGGCAAGCGCGGGTCGAACCTCAGTCGGGGAGATGCCGCTCCCCTAGTTGGCCACGAAGTGCCGGTAGAGGGGCTTCACCTCCTCCGGAAGCCCTTCGTACACGTCCCGGCGCAGCGGCTCCATCTCGTAGTTCTTCCCCCGGGGCTCCACCACCATCATCTCGTGCTCCGGCGTTCCTGTGTGCGTCGGATTCAGGTTCAGCCACCAGGGAGCGTAGCGCACGATCAGCGCCACCCGGGGGCTGCCGCTCCGGTTGGGGGCGACCGCGTGCCACTGCCGGCTGTCGGAGAGCAGCACCGACCCCGCCCTGCCCTCGGCGTGAACCTCGGCCGGCTGCGGGGCCTCGTGGTCGAATCCGGGGAGGTCTCCCTTCGCCGGATTGTGGTCCTTCCTGTGCGTGCCCGGCAACAGCAGCGTCCCCCCGTTGGCGGCGGTGAAATCGGTCAGCATCCACAGCGACGACGCGTGCATCATCACGTCCGGGTAGGGGGCGGGGACATTGGAGGCGTTCGTCTGGTTGAACGGCCAGTCGGCGTGCCAGTAGCCGCGCTCGTTGCCCGGGTGGTTCACCACGGCGTCGGTGCAGGAGATCCGCAGCCAGGGGCCGAAGAAGGTCTCGAGGGCCCCGACGATCCGGCGGTCGGCCAGGTACGGGGCGAACGACTGGTCGTGGTTGATCGCCTGCTTGAGGACGCCGACGCCGCGGGCCCCGATGCGGTGGCCCCTGGCGCGCGTCGCCTGCTCCCGGGCCTGGTTGGCGGCGTCGTTGGCGGCCTGCGCCCGCACGACGCGCTCGCGGATTCTGCCGACTTCCCCTGCGGGGATTACGTCCTCGACGATGCAGTAGCCGCTTTCCCTGATCTGCTCCGCTATTTCAGCCGTTTCCATGTCATTTGCCATGCCCAAGTGTCGGGTCGGTTACCGACCGGTAAGGAAAAAAGATACCCATGAGGCAAGGGGCGTAAGCGCTGCATTGCCACATCCGAAGGCTTCGATAAATACAGGTATGCGGCAAGGGCTTCCCTTTGCGGTAGGTAATTTCCAAATAGTGTCCTCGCATTTCCATCATCGCGAAAGCTGGCTGTTGCATCGCCGCAACTCCTACCCGAAGGAGCCTCGGTATTCCGGCTTTCCTCTGCTACACATTGCAAGTATCCCGCCCCTGTTCCGATCGGCTCAGAACCGCAGCGAGAACACCGTCCGCTCCCCCGGTTGCGAGCGCACCGAGATGGAGCCGCGGTGGAGCCTCATGATCTGGCGGCACAGGCTCAGCCCGATCCCGGAGCCGTTCTGCTTGGTCGTGAAGAAGGGGATGAAGAGCTTGTCGAGGGCTTCCTCGACGATCCCCGGCCCGTTGTCGGCGACCTCGACGACCACCTTCCCGCGCGCCAGGTATGCGCTCAGGTCGACTCGCCCCCGGTCCCTGCCCTCGGTGGCTTCGCGGGCATTGCTCAGCAGGTTGATGAGGACCTGCTCGACCTGGCCGGGATCCCCCGTGAGCTCGAGGCCGGGGGGATCGACCCGGGTGTGCAGCTCGACACCCGATTCGGCGAACTGCGGCCCCAGCAGCTGCTCGACGCGGGCGAAAAGCCCGGCCACCGGTACGATCTCGAACGATGGCGCCGGCACCCGGGTGAGCCCGCGGTAGGTCTCGACGAACTGCAACAGGCCCTCGCTGCGGCGCTGAATCGTGCCGACCGCCGTGCGGATGTCCCCGGCGGTCTCCCCGTCGAGGCTCCCTTCCTTCAGCATGCGGTCCGCGGTGGCGGCCAGCGAGGCGATCGGGGTGATGGAGTTCATGATCTCGTGGGTGAGAACGCGGATCAGGTTGTGCCAGGCCTCCGTTTCCTTCTCGTCGAGGTCGGGACCGATGTCCTGGAGCGCCACCAGGGTGTGCTCGCGGTCCCCGGTGCGGAACACCGAGGCGTGCAGGGCGAGCTGGGTCTCCCCGAAGCGCACCAAGTCGCGGCCCCGGGGACCCAGGTTCTTCAGGGTGGTGGCAAGGCTGGCACTGACGCGGTCGAGACCGGCGATTTCGCCCAACCGGGGCACCCCCAGAAGGCGCTTGGCGGCGTTGTTGATCAGCGACACCCTGCCGTTTCCGTCGAACACGAGCAGGCCGACGCCGATGTGCTGCACCACGGTCTGCAGGTAGCGCGCCTGTTCCTCCTTCTCGGCCCGCGCCAGGCGGAAGGCGTCGAGCACCTCGTTGAACGCCGTCTTCAGCTCGTCGAAGGAGGAGCCGAGACCCCCGGCGCCGAAGGTCTGCGAGAAGTCGGCGTAGCGGATGGCGGCGAGGAAGCGGGCCAGCTCGCGGTTGGTGCGGTCGACGAAACGGACGAGGCCGAAGATCTGGAAGAGCAGGAGGAGACCGGCGGCGACCGTTACCGCAGGGTAGCTCCATCCTCCTGCGGTCGTGTGGAACAGCAGCCACAGGGTTGCGCCGAGGAGAAGGACTCGAAGCACGATCCGCGCGCGGAAGGAGCGGAAGCCCTGAATCAGGCGGCGGGGAAGAGTCGTCAGGTCCCGGGCCTCAGAGGCCATCCGTCCTGGTAAGCCCCTTCTGCTCCAGGACAAAATCGACCACTTCCTGGGGCACAGGCTGCTCGAAAGCAGGCACATGAGCCTCTTCGTATGCCTGCACCAGGACCGACAGGAACTCCAGCCGGTCATACGCCTCCAACCCGGGCGGAGGATCGGTGTCGAGAAGGGAATCGATTTCCGCGACGGCAGTATCGTACTCTTCCTCGTTCCTCAACATGTGGGGTCAGTGAAATCGAGTATTTCAGCCACTCAGATGTCGCGCCAACTCTTGGCTTCCACGAACTGCGAAAGATGGCCGGTATTGTCCGTGACGACGGTGGCTCCGACTTCCCGGGCTTGAGCTGCGAGAATCACGTCGCAATCCAGTTCTTTGGGATCGGCAGTCGGGCGACCTCGTTGTCTTGCTTCCGCCCATAACCGGGCGGCGCGCAACATAACGGTGGTGGTAATAGGCAAGTACTGCAGGGCCTGTTGGAGTTGGTCAAGGCGACAAACGCCCGTTTCACGTTTAGCGCGGATTAACTCACGTCGCACTTCATAGTCAGAAATTTCAGGAATCATAACCGTCGTCTCAGTGGCCAGCAGTTGGTCGAACCACTGAGCAAACGCGGGATTCTGCCGTGGATGGGACGCTCTGTCCCAGGACGCCGGCATCGAACAAGAGCACGTCAGGCACTGAAGAGCTTTCTATGACCAGAGCGGTTGGCCTCCAGATTTTGCTTGAGGTTGGACCACGTTGCCTCTTCATAGCCGGATTCGTCGGCCAACCAGGCAGACAAGAGTCGTCGTGCCGTGGTATTTCCCTGATGTTGGGTCATGTCTGTGCGCGCTGCTGGTCTTGCGGTTTTTTCAGTCTGTAGATCGGTCATGCGGCCTCCTTCAGGTTACTTCCACCACCATAATTGAACCTACTCTACAATGCCTCAGCCTGCCAAAAAGAGGATAGATCGGATTCTGCTGAAATCCGGTGTGCAGTTAAACCTCCAAGGGCTGTTGCTACCCGCGGAGAAGGCTTCTCAGAGGCCATGCTTCTCCATGCGGCGGTAGAGGGCGGTGCGGGTCAGGCCCAGCTCCCGCGCCGCCCGGCTGACGTTGCCCTGGTGCCTGCGCAGCACCCGGGCGATCACCTCGCGCTCCACCTCCTCGAGGTTGTAGCTGTCGAAGGCGAGGCTCTCCCCGGGGGCCGGGGCCGCGGTCAGCGGGAAGTCCGCCGCGGTCAGCCGCTCCCCTTCGCTCATGATGACGGCGCGCTCCACCGCGTGCTGCAGCTCGCGCACGTTCCCCGGCCAGGCGTAGGCCCGCAGGTGGGCGAACGCCCCGGCGGTCAGCCCGTCCAGGGCCTTGCGGTACTTGGCGCGGTAGCGGCCCAGGAAGTGACGGGCGAGCAGCGGGATGTCTTCTGGCCGCTCGCGCAGCGGCGGCAGGCGGATCTCCACGGTGTTGATGCGGTAGAGGAGGTCCTGGCGGAAGCTGCCGGACGCGGCCATCTCGTCGACCGGCCTGTTGGTGGCGCAGATCAGGCGCACGTCCACCGGCACCGGGTGGTTGGCGCCGACGCGGACGATCCGCCGGTTCTCCAGGGCGGCGAGCAGCTTGACCTGCAGCGACACCGGCAGGTTGCCGATCTCGTCGAGGAACAAGGTGCCCCCGGAGGCGATCTCGAAGCGGCCGGCGCGGTCGCTGCGGGCGTCGGTGAAGGCTCCCTTGACGTGGCCGAACAGCTCGCTCTCGAACAGGGTTTCGCTCAGGGAGCCCATGTCGACGGGGATGAAGACCTCGCCGGCGCGCTGCGAACGGCGGTGGATCTCGCGCGCCACCAGCTCCTTTCCGGAACCGTTCTCCCCGAGGATGAGGACGCTGGCGTCGGTAGCGGCCACCTTGGCGACGGTGCGGAAGACCTCCTGCAGGACCGGGGCCTCGCCGATGATCTCGGCGAAAGGCCGGTCGAGGTCCGCTGACAGCCGCTGCTGCCGGGAGCGCAGGCGCCCGGCCTCCCGGCGCGAGCGGTGCAGCTCGACGGCCGCGGACACGGTGGCGAGCAGCTTTTCGTTCTGCCAGGGCTTCAGGGCGAAGTCGACCGCCCCCTCCTTGATGGCGCGCACCGCCATCTCGACGTCCCCGTACGCCGTGACCAGCAGGACGACGGCGGCCGGATCCTGCTCTCGGATCTGCCGCAGCCAGAAAAACCCCTCCCTGCCGCTGGTCGCCTCCTGGTTGAAGTTCATGTCGAGGAGAACGACCGCCGGCCCCTCTTTCTCCAGGGCCTCGGGAATGGCCCGGGGATCGCTCTCGGTCCGCACCCGGTACCCCTCCTGCTTGAGCAGCAGGCGGGCGGCGACGAGGACATCGGGATCGTCGTCGACTACGAGAATGAGAGGGGCGGCTTCAGGCATGGAAGATCATGTGGCGCGGCCGGGGGAATTCCCGGCTGCGGCCGTGGAAAGCCCCCCAACCCAGGCCAGGCTTGGAAACGCGGAAATTCCAGCGCGGGAACCGGGAAGCTTTTGAAAATTGACGAGCCCGGGGGTCGCGCAGCGGCCACTTGCAAGGGCTGGAGGAATCCCCGGCAGGGGTCCAGGTGTACGCCAGCGGACACCCGGTGTATCGCCAGCGGACGGCCAGGGGCCTCCCCTCCGTCGGGGCGATTCGTTTCATCCCGTTGTTTTTATGAAAGTTAGGTGACATAGCACGCATCTTGCTTTGGCGGCATTGAGGACTGCGTCAAGATACAGCAGAAAATATCATGCCTGCGAATATCCGGATCTTCCCCAGGGAGCGCGCCGAGCCCATCGAATCCGACCCCGGCAGCACCCGCCCCGGGGGAGGCCTCGGCATGGACCGCAGACTCGAGAAGCGGCGCTTCACCCCGCGGCGGGTCGCCCTGGGCGCCGCGCTCCTGCTGCTGGCCGGTCTGTGCGGTTACGCCCTGCTCGCCGATTTCGGAGTGCGCAGGCTGAACGTCGAGCGCGAAAGGCTGACCCTGTCGGCGGTCGAGCTCCGCCCGTTTCTGGAGTACATCCCGGTGCGGGGCACGGTGGTGCCGCTGCGCACCGTGTACCTCGACGCCCTGGAGAGCGGTCAGGTGGTGCAGGTGTTCGCCGAGGAGGGGACCGCGGTGGCGGTTGGAGACCCGCTGCTGCGCCTCGCCAACCCCGACCTCGAGCTGACCATCCTGCAGCAGGAGGCCGGGCTGGAGCGCAGCAGGGAGGAGCTGCTCAACGGCCGCCTGACCATGGAGCAGAACATGCTGGCCTCGCGGAAAACGCTGATGGAGATCGAGTACCGGCTCGCCCTGGACAAGCGCAACTTCGAGCGCTACCAGGACCTGCCGGAGGAGGATCTGGCGGCCATCATGTCGCGCCAGGAATACGAGCGCCTGCGCGACGAGTACGAGTACAGCTCCCGCCGCATGGCCCTGACCCGGGAGACTCAGACTCAGGATTCGCTGCTGGCGGCGAGCAAGGTGGCGCAGCTGGTCTCGGCGGTGGAGCGCACTGAACGGGATCTCGAAATCGTCCGGCGGCGGCTGGACAACCTGACGGTGCGGGCCCCGGTGGCCGGGCAGCTGACCTCGCTGGACGCCGAGGTCGGAGAGAGCAAGGGTGCGGGAGCGCGGCTTGGACAGATCGACATGACCGAGGGCTTCAAGGTGCGGGCAACCATCGACGAGCATTACATCGGCCGCGTCGGCCGCGGGCAGCGGGGCAGCTTCGACAGCGGCGAACAGCCGTACGGCCTTGTGGTCAGCAAGGTCTACCCCGAGGTCAGGGAGGGCGGTTTCGAGGTCGACCTCCTGTTCGAGGGGGAAGCGCCCGGGGGGATCCGCCGCGGCCAGACCCTGCTCGTGCGCCTGGAGCTGGGCAACCTCGAGGAGGCGGTGCAGGTGGCGCGCGGCGGGTTCTACCAGTCGACCGGGGGCCACTGGGCCTACGTGCTCGACGCCTCCGGCGATCGGGCGGCGCGGCGCTCCATCAGGCTCGGGCGCCAGAACCCCCGGGTCTACGAGGTGCTGGAGGGACTCGAGCCGGGGGAGCGGGTGATCACCTCGAGCTACGAGAGCTTCGGGGAAAACATCGACGTGCTGGTGCTGCGGTAAGCGCACACTGACGGAGAAGAGCAAGATGGCCGAACACGCGGCGAACACCGGAAACGGCAAGGCAACGCTGATCCGCACCGTGGGGCTGCGCAAGGTCTACACCACCGAGGAGGTGGAGACGACCGCCCTCGACAACGTCAACCTCGAGATCGCCGACGGGGAGTTCGCCGCCGTCATGGGGCCGTCCGGCTGCGGCAAGTCGACGCTGCTCAACCTGCTGGGCCTGCTCGACAACCCGACCGGGGGGGAATACTGGCTGCTGGAGGAAGAGGTCTCGACCTACTCCGAGCGCCTGCGGGCGAACCTGCGCAAGGGGACCATCGGCTTCGTCTTCCAGTCCTACAACCTGATCAACGAGCTGACCGTCCACGAGAACGTCGAGCTGCCCCTGCTCTACATGGGCCTGCCGGGCCGGGAACGCCGGGAGCGGGTGAAGTCGATCCTCGACCAGATGCAGATCACCCACCGCGGCAAGCACTTTCCGCAGCAGCTGTCGGGGGGGCAGCAGCAGCGGGTTGCGGTGGCGAGGGCGCTGGTCTCGGAGCCGAAACTGGTGCTCGCCGACGAGCCGACGGGCAACCTCGACTCGCGCCACGGAGACGAGGTCATGGAGATGCTCACCGAGATGAACCGGAACGGCACCACGGTGGTGATGGTGACGCACTCGCCGGCCTACGCCGACTTCGCCCACCGGGTCATCCACCTGTTCGACGGCAGGGTCGTGACCGAGAACATCGCCGGGGAGCGCTGAAGGGGACCGGGGGAACTGCAAGGAACGGGACCATGTGGAAGAGCAACCTGACCATTGCCCTGCGCGTGCTGGGGCGAAACAGGACGATCTCGCTGATCAACGCCGTCGGACGGGCGACCGTCAGCGGGCAGACCTGGCTGGCGGCGCGGACCAACCCGGCCGACGCCCTCAGGTACGGGTAGTGACCGGAACTGTGACCTGGTATTCCACGAAGACGCGACCATGCTGCGCAACTACCTCCTGATTACCCTGCGCAACCTCCGCCGGCAGAAACTGTATGCAACGGTCAATACAGCGGGCCTGGCAATCGGCATGGCGGGTTTCGCGCTCATCCTGCTCTTCGTCCGCCACGAATTCGGCTACGACCGGTTTCACCACGGAGCGGAGCGCATTTTCCGCGTCGTCGTGGAGATACGCTCGGAAAGTTTTGACGGAAAGGCACCGATCGCCCCAGCCGCCCTGGCGGCCGCCCTTCGCGAGCAGGTCCCCGAGGTTGAAGCGGTCAGCCGGGTGTGGCAACCCTTGTTCGTGGGGGGAGTCAAGCCGGTAGTGCGCGTCGGCAACGACGTCTATTTCGATGATCGATTCTTCTGGGCGGACCCGGAGCTATTCGACGTGTTGAGTTTCGAGTTCGTGCACGGCGACCCCAGGACGGCGCTTGCCGACCCCAAGGCGGTCGTGCTCTCGGAGAGCACTGCAGAGCGGTATTTCGGCGACCTGGACCCCACAGGCCGGCCGCTCAACGAGGGAGAGCATGTGGTTCGCGCCGTCGTGCGCGATTTCCCGACCAATTCCCACCTCAGGTTCGACCTGCTGGCCGCCGCTTCGGGGACTGGTGTGGACCAGTTCCCTCTGGAAAAGAGATGGTACGACCACAGCTATCCGACCTACTTGCGTGTCAGAATGGGAGCTGACGGGGAACGGATTGTCGAGCAGATGAACGCCATCGTTCAAGGACAGATGGGTGAGCTTTACAGGCAGATGAACCATGACGTCAGCTATGGATTGCAGCCCATCGTCGACGTGCACCTGCATTCCGACTTTTACGCCAACATCGGCAGCACGAGCGGCGACATAGCCCATATCTACGCTTACAGCGCGGTTGCCGTTTTCCTGTTGCTTCTGGCGATCATCAATTTCACCAATCTCGCGACAGCACAATCCTCGGAGCGCGTGCTGGAGGTTGGGGTGCGCAAAGCGGTGGGAGCATACCGCGGCCAGCTCGCCCGTCAGTTCATCGGGGAAGCGATCATTCTGAGCTTCGCTTCGCTGGGTGTTGCGCTGTTCATCATGAAGATGGTGACGCCGTGGTTCAACGAGCTGACGGGAATGAAACTTGCGCTGAACCTGCCGGAGAACCCGCAGATTCTGTTGGCGATGTCCGGAATGGCGCTCGTTACGGGGCTCTGCGCCGGCTTCTACCCCGCCCTGCAGATGTCCGCCTTCACCCCGGTCCGGGCACTCAAGCGGATGATCGACCGGTCCGGCCGGTCGGTCGGACTGCGAAGCATCCTCGTAGTGACTCAGTTCACCGTTTCCATCGGTTTGCTGGCGGCGACCCTCATCGTCGGCGAGCAGCTCGCCTTCCTGCGCTCGAAATCCCTCGGTTTCGACAAGGACCACCTGATCGTCTTCACCACCCGTTCAGATGCAATCCGGCGGCAGTTCGAGCCTGTGCGCCAGGACCTCCTGGCGAGCCCACTCGTCACGGCCGTCGGACGCTGTTCGCAGGAACCGGGCTACGTGATCAACAAGTCCGACCTCAAAACGACGGGGCCGGATTCGGAGACGTTGCAGGTCACGATGCTCTGGGTGGACTACGACTTCGTCGATGCCATGGGCATGCGGGTGCTCGAAGGCCGTTCCTTCTCCAGAGATCACGCCGACGACCCGAAGCACGCTTTACTGGCCAACGAATCGATGGCCCGTCTTCTCGGCCCTGAGTCCGCAGTCGGGGCCCGACTGGAAAGTCAAGGTGATGCAGGTGCGGCGACGGTCGTCGGGGTCGTAGCCGACTTCCACTTCGGTTCCCTGCACCAACCGATCGAGCCCCTGGTGATCGCCATGCCGGAAAACGCAGTGAACGGCAGCTTCAGCCCTGCCTATGCGGTATTGCGCCTTGCCCCGGGAAATCCACAACAGGGGATTGAGTTCATCCGTAAGACCCTGCGATCGCACAACGATCCCTTCCCCTTCGACTACCACTTCGTCGACGAGCGGCTCGACGCCCTGTATGACTCGGAGGAACGCATGGGCCGCATCTTCGCCGTTTTCTCCGGACTCGCCGTGTTCCTCGCCTGCCTGGGCCTCTTCGGTCTGACGGCTTTCACGGTGCAGAAGCGCAACAGGGAGATAGGCATCCGCAAGGTGTTGGGTGCGACCAGCCTGTCCGTGGTCGTTCTGCTTTCGAGGGATTTCACCCGCCTGATCCTGCTGGCCAACCTGATTGCATGGCCCATCGTCTTCTTTGCCGCCGACCGCTGGCTGCAGGGTTTTGCCTATCGCATCGATCCGGGATTGGGGTTGTTCGTTGCAGGTGGTCTCGTGGCGCTTGCGACCGCCTGGCTCACCGCCTCGTATCACACGTTCAGGGCAGCGCAAGCCAATCCGGTGAATGCCCTTCGTTCGGAGTAATTCTTCAGGCTCAATCGCAACCACAGGCGAAGGAGATTGGATGCTGCGAATTAACCTGCTCGTTGCATTCCGCACCCTGATGCGGCGCAAGAGCTACAGAGCGAGTCCAGCTACCGCCTGCTCAACGAAACCACACCCATGCCAGGAAACCAATAACCCGGTGGGTATCCTGCACCGGGGACGGGTGATTTCCTGATCCGTTGCGCCAAATTTGGTATGGCATATAATACCACCATGGAGTCTGCCCCAATTGTCCTGGATACCAACATTCTCGTGGCCGCGCTTCGCTCCAGGAGAGGCGCTTCCTTCTGGCTGATCTCCTTGATCGACAAGGGCCCGTTCGAGGTCAATCTCTCCGTTCCGGTTGTCCTGGAATACGAAGAGGCTCTCCGGAAACAGGGAAAAGATCTTCAGGTTACGCAGGACGGTATTGCAGATTTTCTCGACTATCTGTGTTCGGTGGCCAATTTGCACGAGATACACTTCCTGTGGCGCCCCTGCCTTCCGGATCCACGGGATGATATGTTTCTCGAATTGGCCGTCAGGGCAGGATGCAAGTATATCGTGACGTATAACAAACGGGACTTCAGGGGTGTTGAGAGATTTGGAATCGAGGCGGTAACCGCCAAAGAATTTCTGGAAAGGACAGGAGCATTGCCATGAGCACGCTGAGCGTTCGATTGCCCGACTCACTGCACAAGCGGATCAAGAAAATGGCGGAAGGGGAGGGGATTTCCATGAATCAGTTCATCACCTTGGCAGTGACGGAAAAGGTGTCCGCTCTGATGACGGTCGAGTACCTGAAAGACCGCGCCAGACGGGGTAACCGGGAACGGTTCGAGGCTGTTCTGGGAAATGTGCCGGACGTAGAGCCGGAAGTATATGACCAGTTATAACCGAGCCTGACCTGGAGGTTATCCTCATCATGCCGAATCCCGAAACGAATGCCGACAATCTGCCGCAGATCCCCCTGACGGAAGAACACCGCTTTCTCTTCGATACCCGAGGGTGGCTTTTGATCCCCGGCGTCCTAAACGAATCCGAGATTCAGGAGATGCGGGAGTTCTGCTACCGGCTAAAACGAGAACCACGTTCGATTCCCGGGCACCACCGCTATTCCATCGGGGGTCCCCTGGAAAGCCTGACCGACCATCCGGCGGTTCTCGGATTCATGAACGAGTTCCTCGCTTCCGGCTACGCCAACGAGAACTGCTATGGATTCCGGCAGGAAAGCACGTTTCTGACCATCCGCGCCAACGGGCACGACAACTTCCGGCCTCACGGCGGGCGCGGGATGCTGAACTTTCCCGGCAACTCGCATACCTACCACCTGCAGTACGACAAGGCCCACAGCGGTTTGACGCGCGTCGTCTGGGAGCTGAACCCGGTCCGCAAGGGCTGCGGCGGAACCCGGTTCCTTACCGGCAGCCACAAGGGGGCGTTCCCCGCCCCGCAGTCGACCGCGGATCCCGGCTCCCCGTTGTGGGAGGATTACACCTGCCCCGCCGGCTCCCTGCTGTTCTTCACCGAGGCGATTACACATACCGGGGCCAGGTGGACGGAGGAGAGCGTCGACCGGGTTGCGATCTTCAACTGCTACAACACCGTCGGCAACAAGTGGCACAGCTGGGAACCGCATCCCAGGCACCTCGAGGAGATGCCCTTCAAACGGAAGACCCTCTTCCGGCCGGTCCGCTGCGACAACAATACCCCGACGATGGATGATGCTTAGGGATTTCGGGCCGCTTTGATTGGCTCGCTGGCATTGGACCGCAAAGAGCAGGAATCGAGTCCTTTGCTCACTCCTGCTCACCCTTCCCTGGCCCCCCTGCAAGTCCCTGACCCCGCCCGCGCAGCGGGCCGTCACCGATAACCTCCCGGGCGGCGGGAATCCCCTGGCGATCGAAGCGCACCACCGCGGCGATGCCGTCGAAGGAGAGATCTCCGAGCTCGTGGGTTCCCTCGAAGGCCGCCGAACAGCAGAAATCTTCCCCGGCCCCGTCCGGCAAGCGCACCCGCAGCCAGCCGCTGCCGGGCTCCCCTGCGGTCGACACCGCCGGCAGGCGGGTTTCCCCGGGGCGCTGCGGCCACAGGACCGTCTGGAAGCAGACCGGGGGCGCGCCGCGCTGCCGGTAGACGACGCAGGGGGCCGGCACCGGCCGCGGCCGGTCGCCGCAGTACCAGCCCTGCATCGCCGGCTCGGTGCGGCCCTCGACGACCTCCATCTCGACGCCGTCCGCCGCCGCCGGGAGAATGGCGATGTTCGCCAACCCTTCGCCGGCGGTGAGTACCGCACCGGTGGCCGGGTCCGCGGCCACCGGCCCCGGGACGAGGTGGAACAGCTGTTCGTACGTGTGTTGCCCGCTGCCGGTCAGACGGTCGGTGATCACCCAATACTCGCAGTCCCCCTGCTCCTTCCCCTTCACATAGACGACGCTGCGATGGTGGGCGATCGAGGTGTCGATCGCGCCCTCGTACTTCTCCGGCTCGTAAACCGACGACATCGGCTCCCCGAACTGGCCCTCCCCCCACCCGTGGTCGTACTCCCCCTCGAGATAGTCGCAGACCCCGGTGCTGACCCAGGTATTGGCGAGAGGCTCCTGCACCGTCTTGGGGCCGGTGATCAGCCGCATCTGGCTGGCGCCGTCGACGATCACAGTGTTGTGGCCGGGGGTGTTGCCGAACAGGTCGTAGTAGGGAAGTTCGGCGGCCTCTCGTGAATAACTGTGGATGCCGAGATCCTCGATCAGGGAGCGCCCGTACGCGGCCACCTCGACCGCGAGCTTGCCCTCGTGGGCGTGCACCTCTCCGAGGGGGCCGACGTCGAACATCAGGTAGTTGGCCTGCTTCCCCCAGCCGCTCCGCATCACCCCCAGCCCCTGCCAGGCGTACCAGGAGGAGGTGTGGTCCGGCGGAGTGCCGCGCTCGCCGCAGCTGACCGCGTGCTCGAGGTCGCCGCGGCCCCGCGGGCCGGCGATGCGGCTGACGTAGTCGCGCGGGGAGCGCCGCCGGCTGTCCCCGGTCCACGTGCAGGTGCCGTCCGGCTTGACGCAGTCGGCGAGGAACTCCGCCCGCTTCACCATCGCCTCCTCGACCTCCCCGGGGCAGGGCCAGCCGTTGTTCCGGGCCAGGTCGACCGCCTCGATCGCCGACGCCGAGGCGCCGATGATGTAGCCGAAGGAGTTCTCCTTCGAGGTCCCGTCCGGGTAGAATGCCCCTTCTCCGAAGTAGCCGCGGATCTGCTCCCACCCGAGGGCGCGCCAGTGCCGGGCGCGGCGGAATTCCGGCATGCCGACGCCGAGCCAGAGGATGCCCAGCCCGTTGAAGAGCAGCTGGTTGCCCGGGGCCGAGCGGACCCTCTCCATCGACTCCGCGCAGGTCGTCGCCAGCCAGTGGCGCAGCCGGCACAGGTCCCGGGGCGGCAGCCCCTCCCAGGAGAGGATGAAGGGGATCAGCTGCTGGTAGCAGCGGGCAAGCTGCATGTCGGGAAGCCAGATCCAGTCGCTGCGGCGGCCGACGTAGTCGAAGTAGCGGTTGAAGATCCAGACCAGCTTGGCGATGTAGCGCTCGTCCCCGGTCGCCCAGTACGCCTGCCCGAGGACGAACAGGAAGTACTGGTAGGGCAGGCTGAGGGTCCATCTCCGGCCCTGCCCGTCGCCGGGGGGTATGTGCTCCCAGTCCCACTCCGTCCCGAGGTCCTGGACCCCGTCCTCCGGGTGGTAGACCAGCATCACCTTGTTGTCGAGCAGCATGTCGGCCAGCTCGACGACGTTGTACTGGGAAGGCCGGATCCCCTCCAGACGGTGGGAGGTGTACCCCTTTTCCAGGCTGACCAGCTCCCGGCCCCGCTCCCGGTCCCTCCAGGTCAGCTGCCGCGGCGTTTCGGTGAGGAAGTCGAACCCCGCCCGCCGCTCCTGCGGGCTCTCGTCTGAGCTGTGAACCCAGGGAAGGACGGGGGCCTCGCGCCGCCGCTGGTAGGACAGGTACCCCCTTTCGGCGGCCTCGCCGTCGCCGGCCGCCATCGCCGCGGCCATCTCCTCGAGTCCGGGTTCTGCGGGGTCGAGGAGGCTCCACAGGGCCTCGGGGGAGTATTCGGTGGTCGCGGGGGGTTCCGCGGTCATGTCATTCGTCCGCCGCGAATCCGGGGCTCCCGTCCAGATCGTGCGCATTGGCGTGAGCGAGCAGGAGCAGAAGGACGAAGAGGGTCACTACCACAGCGATGCCTTGATGCGGCCCCAGGAAACGGACTGGACGGCGCTGTCTTCTACCGGTTCGGCCGGGTTGGCCGGCAGCAGCAGCCCATCGATAAAGTAATCGGCCGCAAAACGATATATGTCCTCGAAAACTCGACGATGGGGATCCACCTGGGATTCCGGCACATAATTCGCAAGAGGATCTTCATCCTGGGCAGCAGGCAGGTCCGCATCATATACGCCAATAGCGAAGCCGATGATTTTTCCCGCCCTCAGATCGCTTGTCACACTTCCCTCGGGGCTGGTCAATTCCTCACCCCTGTGGTCGAACGGCGTGATGTACAGCTCGATTGAAAAGATGACCGGTGTTTCTCCGGCGACCAAGCCGCCGGCCTCCGCGTAGGGCGGCAGGGTCATCCAGGAGAAAACCTTACTCCGGTGCCTGGACCTCGGGTCATCCAGGATCGGTCCACTGGAAGTACGGGAAATGGCATGATATAGCTGAGTCTCCCCACTACTCTCGAGGAGTTCTTCAAACTGGAATGATCCTTCAAGCCCGGGACCGCCGCTGTGGTCTCCGTCGACTCCAAGGACAATACCGTCGTTACCACCTTCCCAAGTGCGCATCATGTTGTCATCATCAGAGGTTATCCAATCCACGTCGTAGGTATGGGTATTCCAGTAACGGTCATCGGCAGCAACAAAGGCTACATAGAGGCGAGCGGGCTCATCGTGCCAGGCCAACCAGATCTGGAAGTCGATATCGGACGGATCGACTGAGCCTCCTTCCTTCCCTTCAGGTTGGAAATCAAGCAGGGTCATGGCAGGTTCGCCGATCAGATCGGACCACTCGTCCACCGAGCCGTCGAGCTGGATCACCGACAGCATCTCGTCGGTCACCTCGGCGAACGGGACGACTAGACTGCCGACATGGGCTTCGGCCGACAGTGCGGACCCGGTGAGAAGGCCGAGGGAAATGCTCAACTGATTCCTGATGCGAAGAAGGGGCATCTGTTTTTCCTCTTGTTCTGCCCGAAATTGAGCCGGAAAAATAATACCTCTACTCCTACCGAATTCCTGAACGGGCCAGATGGTCTTCTCTTCCAAGAAGCAAGGGCGGGAGGAGGACTCCTTTCAGGGGAAGAGTCCTCCTCCCGTAAATGTCCGCGTCTGGAACGCACCAGAGGGGTGCTCAGTCAGAGCACCTGCAATCCCAAGTCCCCGGAAGAGCCGGCACCACCCCCAAGTCCGGAATCAGGGCCCAGACCCGGGGGAGACTGCCGCTTTTGAGACTACAGCGTGGTAAGCCCTGTGGTGACCGCGTACTTGGTCAAAGCGGCCACGCTGTGCCGGTCGAGCTTGTCCATGATGTGCTGCCGATGCGTATGGACGGTGTGCTCGCTCAGGTTCATCTGTTCGGCAATTTGGCGGGTCGTCAGGCCCTCGCTGATGAGCCGCAGGACCTCGCGTTCCCGCTCTCTCAGCTCCGGATATCCGGCAAGAGCCTGCACTTGGTCGAACACCGCCGCACCCAGTTCCGGGCTCAGGTAGGAGTGCCCGGCCAGGGCCGCCCGCACCGCGTGCAGCAGCTCGACCGCGGCCCCCTCTTTCAGCACATACCCCGAGGCTCCGGCCTCCAGCATGCCGGCGACGTACTGCGGGTCGGCGTGCACCGACAGGGCCACCACCTTCACCTCCGGAGCCCGGACGAGGACTTGACGCGTCGCTTCGACTCCGCTCAGGTCGGGCAGGGAAACGTCCATAACTACGACGTGCGGCCGGCAGGCCGCGGCCAGCTCCACCGCGGTGCGGGCGGCCCCGGCTTCGCCCACTACCTCGAACTCGTCGTCCTGGAACAGGGCTCGCAGGCCGTCGCGCATCAGTTCGTGATCGTCCACCAGCATCACCCGGGTCGTCATCGGGAGTTTTCCTTTGGCTCCAGAGATGAGGAAGGGACCGCCAGCACGCAACGCGTCCCCTGTTCCGGCTCCGATTCGATTTCGAAGGAGCCGCCTGACTGACTCAGGCACTCCCCGATGCTGAACAGGCAGAAACCCAAGCCTTGCCGGGCTTCATCCGGAGAGGGCTCGAAGCCCCGGCCGCGGTCGACGACCAGGCTCAGTTGCCTCTCGTCGCGTCGCCCGCCCGACCTCAGTAAATCTACTTCACCCTGAGGGATAAATCGGGGGAAGATTATTAAAAACCCTTGCATAGGTATGTATATAATTCCCAAATCGGGCACCTGGCCCCTTATGAACCGAGGCGGCGGTGAGGAACCGGGAATCTGGAAGAGGTCCCTGCCCGCCGGACCGCATCCTCAAGGGGTTTCCCCGGCCACGGCGTCGATGGCCCCCTCGATCTCATCGAGTCCCCCGGCGCTTACCCCGTCGTAGTAACCGCGGATGCGGCGCTGGCGGTCGACCAGGACCATCCGCGGGCTGTGGAACAGCGGCTGCGCCTGCGACTCGGGGGGAGACTCGCCGACCCCCAGCTTGAAGCCGCCCTTGCTGAGGTCCCAGATCTCCTCGCGTCCCCCGGTGAGGAACCGCCACCTGTCCGGGTCGGCGCCGTACTCATTCCCGTACTGGCGCAGCACCTCCGGGGTGTCGAACCCGGGATCGACGCTGAAACTGACGAGGGTGATTTCCGGCAGCAGCTGTTTCGCCCGCAGCCGTTCCTGCAGCCGGGCCATCGTCGCGGTCTGCACCGGGCAGGTCGCGGCGCAGCGGGTGAAGATGAAGTTGGCGACCCAGAGGCCGGAGTCGAGCTGGGCGCTGCCGAAGGGGGAAGCGGTCTGGTCGGTGAGCGCGAAATCGGGAACTGTGCCCAGCACCGGAACAGCGGGGTCATCCGCTTTCTGCTGCAGCTCGCGGCCCGCATGCCCCCCGTCCCCGCATGAGAAGGCCGCGAAGGAAAGGAGGGCGAGAACGAGCCGCCGCGCTGTCAGCTTCATTCGGGTCCCCGCAGCCATCTGGCCCGCGATCTCCTGGCGTGGACGTACTGGTAGTCGTAGCGGGAATCCCGGAAATACCCGCCCGACCCGGGGGAACCCGGGTACCTCTCGATCGCTTCGTCGACGAGGTCGACGCCGAGCCCCGGTCCGTCCGGGGGCCTCATGTGGCCGTCGACCACCTGCGGTTGCGGCGCCATCACCTCGTAGCGCGCCGGGATGTCGCCGGTGCGGTGCTCCCATATCAGGAAGTTGGGAATGGCCGCGCAAAGATGGAGGGAAGCGATCTCCCCCACGGGCCCGAGCGAGCCGTCGTGAGGGGCGACCTGAATGTAGTGGGCCTCCGCCATGCCGGCGACCTTCTTCATCTGCGCCAGCCCCCCGAAACGGCCGGCGTCCGGCTGGATGACGTCGACGATCTCGCGCTCGATCAGCTCGCGCGCGCCGTAGATGTAGGCGAGCCTTTCGCCGGCGGCGAGCGGAATGTCGATCGCCTCGGACACCCGCGCCATGGCCTCGACGTTCTCGGGGGCGACCGGCTCCTCGTAGAAGAAGAGGCCGTACTCCTCGAGGGCGCGCCCCATCGAGATCGCGTCGCGCGTGGTCATCCAGGGCATGCCGTGCAGGTCGACCATCAGGTCGATCTCGTCCCCGACCGCGGCGCGGATCTCGGCGACCTGGCGCAGGCAGTTCTCGATGTTCCCCATCTTGAGGCCGGTGTACCCCTGGTCGACGAGCTCGCGCGCCTTTTCGGCATCGTCGCAGTGGGTGTACACCCGCAGCCGGTCGTGCATCTTCCCTCCCAGCAGGTTCCAGACCGGGGTGTCGAGGGCCTTCCCCTTGATGTCCCACAGGGCCATCTCGATCGCCGACATCGCCGCGGCCCCGGTGACCCCGGTCATCCCGTGGGTCTGCAGGAACATGCGGCTCCAAAGGCGCTCGATGGCGAACGGGTCCTCCCCGATCACCGCGGCGGCCTTGAGTTGGATCTCCGCTTCGACGCTCGGCCAGCCGGCCGCCTCTCCGACGCCGTGGATTCCCGCGTCGGTGAACACCCGGCAGAACAGGAAAGCTCCCCTGCCCTCCTGCCCCGCAGTATAAGTCTTCACCTCGGTAATCTTCATTCCTTGGTCCCTTTCCCGGCGGTCTCCGCCGGTTTACGGTTGGCAGCGGTCTCTTTTCGGTGTCCGCCTCCCCGGCCAGGGATGGCCGACAGCCTACCAGCTCCAGACCCAGCGGTCTCGATTGGGCACGGGAGGCATCACCCCGGTTCCCCCCCGCAAATGGGATTCGTACAGCCCGAAGCCGATCTCCTGACTGATCATCGCCACCCGCAGGTTGCTCCTGCGCCCCGGCTTGCCGGTCTCGAGGGCCTCGACCAGGTCGCGAATGATGTGCACGGTGCCGCTGCGGGGCTGCGCCTGCTCGACAGGCACGGCATCGAGCGCATCGGACACGGAATCCCGGCGCCTCAACTGAATCGCTTCCCCCTCGTTGACGACGCGGATGCTCCCTTCGCTGCAGACCAGTTCGATCTCCCGGCCGATTCCGGTCCGCGCCACGTGCGCGAAAGTCCCATTGTCGAACTCGATCAGCGCCGAAAGCAGGGGTGTGTCGTTGATGAATTTCATGCCCGCGGTGTCGTCCTCGGCCGGGTTGAGCTGGGAAATCCTCCCCTGGACGGACACCGGCTCCGGGTCGCCGAGCAGGTACAGGAGCAGGTCGATGAAGTGCCCCTCGAGCGCCTTTCCCTCGAACCCCAGCACCGCCCGGACCTCCCCCAGGTCGCCGCTTTCGGCGATGGTCCGCGCCTGTTCGTACGCCGCCCAGTGGCGGTAGATGCAGCCGTACTCCAGGTGCGCGCCGTTGCGCTCGAAGGCTTCTCTTATCGCGTCGGTTTCGGTCAAGGTCATGCAGAGGGGCTTTTCCGCGTACACCCCCGCAACGCCGTGTTCGGCCGCGAAAATCAGCTGTTCGGCATGCTGCTCCGGGCGGGTGGCAACGCTCACTATATCGAGATTCTCCCGCTCTATCATCTCGCGGAAATCCCCGTAGGCCCTGACGTTCCAGCGATCGACGAAAGCCCGCAGGCGCGCAGCATCGATATCGCACGCGGCGACGACCTGCGTCTCCTCCACTGCCGCGTAGCCGGCGGCATGCGAATAAGGCAGTTCCAGCCCGCTCCGGTTCGGACGCTCTCTCCTCCTCGCTATCTGCTCGTCTTCGATGGTGTTGGCCATGCGGCCGCAGCCGATGATGCCGACGCGAAACATGCCGGTCTCCTATTGCATCGGGGAAAACGGGGCGGGATAGAGGATCTTGTTCTCCTGCCTCGCCGGTTTGACCGGGGTCCGCGGAGGCCAGTTGCCCTGCTGCCGGGCCTGCTCGCGCACGCGCTGGCGTTCCTCGAAGCTCCCGTAAGCCCACAGGTGGACGAAGTTGTCGAGTCCGCCGCTGTCGGTATACCAGCAGCCGGCCAGGGGGGAGAGCTTCTCGCGCTCCTCGATCTGTTCTCCCCAGGCTTCCAGCACCCCGGGAATGGCCTCTACCGGGAAGGTATACAGCCGCATCTCGTACAGGGGACCGATTCGACGTTCGCCGAGAGGCGTCATGAACGGCGCCGGACGGTAGATCCGGGAGACCATGTCCACGATCAGTTCGCCCGAATCGGGAGGCCAGGCCTGGTCAGGACCGGCCTCGGCCCGCTCGCGGATCTCCGCCCTCTGCTCCAGGTCCTCGTAGGGCCAGACGGCAACCATCTGATTGAGCCGACCCACCTCGGTGTACCAATGGCCGCCGAGCCTGGAGAACTCCTGGCGGCGGGGGAGTTTCTCGCCGAAGCGCTTCCAGTATTCCTGCAGTGCATGCGTTCTGAGATCGTAGGTGCGTATCTCGTGGATCATCACAATGCTCCTTGTCGGTTCACTTCCGCATGACGAAGCCGCCCGGACGAGGTGCGACCCCGTGCCGGAGCCGGATCGGCTTCATCTCGATTCGAAAAAACCCTCCATAACGTAGCCGAGGTACCGGTGCTCTGCGACGGCTGCCGCGATCCCAGCATCGGGAGGAATCGGGATGCGGGCTCTTTTTCGACCTGGGCCCTTTACAGTGCTGGAGTTGAGGAACCGGGACGACTGGTAGAGACGCTCGAGGATGCTCAGGTAGGTCTCGAAATGCTCCAGCTCCGGGAGCGGCCGGCCGTCTGTGAAACAACCCGGGCACCAGGTGTCGACCTCCCTGACGGCGAAGATCCGGGGCGGTATGCGATGGTCCCGCAACTGTGATTTCCTGGCGTAGTCGGGAATGGGGCGATCGTCGGTTACCGGGGGTGACAGCCTGCTCTCTCGAAGGAGTGTTTCGCCCGGGGCGGCGAAGGTCCCGACGATCTCCGTCAAGCTGCCGAGGTGGACGGCGGCCAGATCGTCGCGGACTCCAGGCATCGCCTCGAGCCTGGCCTGAACGAGCACCGGATCGATTTCCACCGGCGCATCCCGGACTCCCATCAGGATCAGCTCGGAGTACACCCCGGAGAGCAGCACGGAGTTCGGAAAGACCTCGACGAAGGTCCGCACCATCGACAACACCGTTTCCCCCGGGACCTGGTAGGCCGGCAGCCACAGGGTGAAATAGCCCCCCGGCTTCAGGCGGGATCGCACTGTTTCGAAGAACTCGCGCGAGTAGAGGGAGGCCACCCCGGCGTGAGCTATCGGCGGCGGCTCCAGGGTTACCAGGTCGTAGGCCGCCGGCGGCTGCATGCGCAGGTGATGGCGTCCGTCGTTGACGAAGACGGAGACTTTCGGGTTCTCCAGCACGTTCCCGTTGGTGGCGGAGAAATAGCCGGCATGGTCGAGGATATGCTCGGAGAGCTCGGCAACTTCCAGGCGGCGGACCGATTCGTGCAGGGCCGCGGCGTGCGCCGTGTTGCCCACGCCGAAAGCGATCACGAGCACCCTTTCCGGGGCCTCGTGCGACAGGAGCGGGACGTGGGCGAACGCCCGCATGTAGCGCTGTCCCTTCCAGCTGGTCGCCGACATGAAGTATCCGTTCGTCAGCAGGCGCCGCCCCTCGCTCGGGTGCTCGGTGACGGCGATCGTTTCGGTGATGCCCTCGCTGACTGCGAGCCGTTTCTCGCCCGGAGACATCGGCTTGAGGCTCCTGGCGATCAGGTGATCCGGCGGCAGACCCGTCCACAGGGTCAGGGCCCCGCCCAACAGGACGGCCGCGGCGACGAATGCAACCGTTGCCGGGCGCGTCCGGCGGCTCCACGGGCTTGCAGGGCGGGCGGCCAGGTACAGGGGGACGACCGCCAACCCGGCGGCGCCGACCAACAAGGTCACACTCTCCTGCATTCCGAATGCCGGCAGGAGGAAAAATCCCGTGCCCAGGGATCCCAGAACCGCACCGATGGTGTTTGCCAGGTAGAGGAGACCGGCGTACCGGCCCACGAACCCGGCGGCGCGCTGGATGACGGCGTTGGCAAGGGGAAAGGCGAACCCCATGAAGAAGGCGGGAACCGCCACCTCCCTCAGCACCGGCTGCAGGTTGATCCACACCTCGACGGCCGATCTCTTCATCCCCGAGGAGGCGAGAAAGCTCGCCGCGCCTGCGTTGCCCGCGGTTACGAGCCGTTCGGTGCCGGCGCCGGCGACACCCAGCAACGCGGAAACCCCGAACAGCGCCTGCGCCGCGATGAACAATGGAAGCGGGTTGCCCATCCTGCGGTTGAGGAACCCGCCGGTCATGGAACCCAGCCAGATTCCGACGAGAATCACCGTGAGAAGCAACGAGTACACCGAGCGAAAGCTCCCGACGGTGTGGGCGATGTGACGGAACCAGACGATCTCCATGCCCATGGCGGCAAACCCGGACAACAGCAGTGCGAGCCCGCTCAGACCGACGATGGCCGGGCCGGCTTTCAACTCCTCCCCTTGGACCCCTGCCTCCTCCCGGTGAACCTCTCTGGCGGCCGGCGCGTGTTCGGCGCCTTTTCGGGCACGGGTCGATGCGAGGTGAAGGGCCCCGGCCGCGGCAATGAGATTGCAGCCGGCGGCGATGACCTGGGAACCGCCCAACCCCGCCCCTGGGATGAATAGGAAGTCGGTCAGGAAAGCCCCGGCAGCCGCTCCCGCGGTGTTGATCCCGTAGAGCGCCCCGATCTTCCATCCGGCCGCGGCCACGTCGCGCTGAATCAGGTATCGAATCAGCAAGGTCAGGGTCGCCCCCATCACCAGGGTTATCGGGGCCAGCGCGAGGAAGGCGATGCCGTAGCGCGCCAGGTGGGACCACGCAGAGAGGAAATACCAGCCGTTGGGACCTGGGACGTAGGTGGAAACCGCGGCCGAAAGCCATCCCAGGCGGGGAAGGACCAGGGCGATCACCAGACCCATTCCGCCGATTGCCAGCTCGCAGTATCCGAAAGCCCTGAGGAGCGAAGAGGGAGCGAAGGCGTAGCGTCTGTCCGCCCAGATACCGGCGAGGTAGCTGCCGAGCCCGAGCCCGCACATGAAAACGGCGATCACGAGCGAGGCTGAGTAGACGGTATTGCCGAATACGTTCCCGAACTGCCGGACCCAGATGACCTGGTAGATCAGGCCGGCTCCCCCGGAAAAGAAGAACAGCAGATACACCACCCTGGTCATGACGAAAACCCCGCCCGAAGAATTCCCGAATCGGAGCGATTCGGTGGACCCCCGCTCACGCGTCGCAACTCACTGCCTTCGACAAGGAACAGACGACCGCCCCCTGTCGAAGTGGCCGGCGAACAGACTGCCGTGCCGGTCGCTGCCGAGAGGCGGAGCGACCCGGCAGCCGCGAGTTGACGAGCGGAGAGCATGGACTTAGTCTATAGCTTAGCTAAGATAGAGGTGCCCACAGCCACGTTGTCAGGGAGGTCAGGCAAATGTTACAGGTCAACATGCACGAGGCGAAAACGAACCTCTCGAAGTTGATCCGTCGGGTGTTGAGCGGGGAAGAGGTGCTCATTGCCCGCTCCGGCACGCCGGTGGCCCGACTCGGACCCGTCGAGCCACAGCGCAAGGGACCGCGAATTCCGGGTAGCGCCAGAGGACTCGTGCACATGAAAGACGACTTCGACGCCCCCCTGCCCGAGGACCTGCTGACCGGGTTCGAAGGAGGGCCTGAGCAATGACCCTGCTGATGGACACGCACGTGTTTCTCTGGTGGGTGACCGACGAACCGCGCTTGAGCCCGCGGGCGCGTGCGGAGATCGCGAATCCGGACAATGAGGTACTGCTCAGCGCCGCGAGCGGTTGGGAGATTGCAATCATGTCTGCCCTCGGCCGTCTCGAGTTGCATTCCGAACCCCAGGTATTCGTGCCGCAGCACGTCCACCGAAACCGCTTTGGAGTCCTCCCGGTGAGCTTGCACCACAGCCTCGAGGTGTACAGTCTGCCTCACCATCACCGGGATCCCTTCGACCGCCTGTTGATCGCCCAAGCGAGAAGCGAGGGTATTCCCCTGATCAGCGGAGAGAACAGGCTGCGGTCGTACGAGGTAGAGATTGTCTGGTGAACCTGTCTCGGCAGCCCTGTTCGTGATGGCATTCACCCGAGTGTGGGCCGAAGAATACCGGTACAAAACCCCCGGATGCACGGGTATTCCCAATGAATCCTGAAAAAATCAAACCGGATTTCACTTCGTTCATATCCTCTTTTTTCAAACCGGTTGATATAGCTTCCCTGGTTTTCTTTCGCATAGTATACGGGTTGATAATGATCTTGACGTTCGTCCTGTTCCTGGACCAGTTCGACATTAAAACAAACTGGATCGATCCCCGGTTCCATTTCCACTACATCGGATTCGAATGGGTCGACCCCCTGCCTGGTCCCTTCATGTACCTGCTGTTTGTACTTCTCATATTCCTGGCTGTCCTTATCTGTATCGGGTACCGATACATTCTGAGCTGTTCCCTGTTCAGTCTGGGTCTGACCTATTTTCTGCTGATCAACCAGATTGTCTGGGACACCTACTTCTATCTCGCCTGGTGGATCAGTCTGATCCTGATATTCGTTCCCGCGCAAAAGAAGTTTTCCTGTGACGCGTGGAAAAAACCGGATAGCGCCTCCGAAACGACTCCGGCCTGGACTGTATGGATATTGCGATTTCAGATCGCAATGCCTTACCTGTTCGGAGGAGTAACGAAACTGAATGAGGACTGGCTGGGAGGTTTTGTCACCAAGGGTCTCTTCGCACCGAGAACCCATCTTCCGTTTATCGGCCAATTCTGCCAGGAGCCGTGGTTCATTTACGGGACGACTTACGGCGGTCTCCTTCTCGATCTTGTTCTCGTTCCCATGGTGATTTTCCGGCCATTCAGAAAACTTGGACTGATCTCGTTATTCCTCTTTCACATCTTCAATTTCTTCGTCACCAATGTCGGCTTCTTCGCCCTGTTCATGCTTGTAACGACCCTGATTCTTCTGCCCCCGTCCTGGCCTCGAGACCTGTTTTTCAAATTCAGGAAAAAACCTGATGCAAATTCCAATCGCCAACCACGGGGGTGGACCCCGGACAAGAACCTGAACAAGCTGCAGAAGTCAACCATTTCGCTTCTCGGCATATATGTGATACTGCAATTGTTCATTCCCCTGCGCCATCATCTGATAGAGGGAAACGTCCATTGGACCGAAGAAGGGATAGTTTTCAGCTGGGGGATGCGATCCAGCATAAAGAGGTACAAACTGGACTTTTTCCTTCATGACAAGGAGCAACAAAAAAAGATACTGATAAGGAATCGCGACTTCTTTACGCCGTTGCAGATCGAGGTCATGGCCACGGATCCCGACAAAATCCTTCAGGCCGCCCATCACATAGCCGAAAGATACCGGGAAACTCACGAGTCCGAAAAGATTGCGGTAACGGTCAGGTCGCGTCTCAGGCTGAACGGAAGGAAGTCCCAATTCCTCATTGATCCTGAAGTCGATCTGCTGACACAAGGCCGCACTTTCAAACACAAGGATTGGGTCGTGCCCCTCGCAGAACCCCTTCCCGCCACCTTGTTCGACTGACCCGCGGCAACCTCCTCCAGCGCACGGAGCAGCTGGCCCGGGAAAGACTTCGCAGGCTGTTTAAGCAGAAAGAAAGGAGCGGGGATATCCAGGCTTTCTCCTTCAATCGGCGGGTCTGTTCTCGAAAACAACCACCCGTGTTTTCGGATCTGTTTCCTTGCCCAAACCCTTTTCGGGATCTTTCAGCACATTCATCAGCAGGTCTACCCGGAATACACCCCCGACGATATCCAGCCGCTTGTCATTATTGACATCGCGCAGTTCAAGGGAAACTATACTTTGCGGACGGCTGGCGATGTTGTGGCGTCTGAAGCTCTGCGACCCGTCATTTTCAAACCAGACCAGGCTCTGGCGCCTGGGATCATCCCAGTAGTTGGACCAGCTGCTGGCGACGATATCCATGTCCCCATCCCCGTCCATATCACCCACTACCGCATCCACGGCACCGTAAAAGCGGTCGATCTCCTGGTACTTGAGGGCGTAGAACACCTCCCCCCCGGAGCCGGCGCCGGCGGCTTCCGTCAATTTCAAGCGGCCGAAATTTTCCAGCCACTGCACGCCGTGGTAGGGCTTGGGATCCCACTGGAGGTCGAAGTTGTCGCCGTTGGTAAAAACGATATCCTGGTCGCCGTCGCTGTCGAGGTCGGCCAGGCACATGCCGGTGGAACCGAACATGGGGTGCGGGGCCTGGGTCAGAGTGCTGGATTTGAACTCCCCTCCGCCCAGATTGACGATGCCGATGATCGCCTCGTTTTCCTGGGAGACAAAGCTGATGAAATCCACCAGGTCGTCCCCGTTGAGGTCCGTCGGCGTCATGTTCAGGCCGCCGCGGGCATTCACCATCGTGTGTTTTTGGTACCGGCCCTTGCCGCGGTTCTCCAGCCACGCCAGTTCCCCCACGACATTGCCGCCGAAAATGGCCACGGCAATGTCGAGGTCGCCGTCCCTGTCCATGTCGGCGCTGCGGACATCGGTGATGCGGCCCACCTCTTCCAGCAGGACTTTTTTCTCGAACTGTCGCGCCATGGTCTGTTCCAGCACCACCACCCTGCCGGCCAGCTTGTCTGAAGGGGGGTAGTAACCCAGCGCCGCCACCAGGATATCCCTGTCCCCGTCAGCGTCATAATCGACCACCTCGGTGTTCACCGGAATGGCCACATCCGCAAGTTTCGATTCCCGCCACTCCCCCTCGACCTGTTGCAACAGGTTTACCTGATTGCTCTCCCCGTCACAAAGCAGGAATTCCAGTTTGTCGCCGCTGTTCAAATCGGCGGTGCGGATGTTGATCACCGAAGGCAGCACCGATTTTTCGCCGATCTCCCTCAAATGGAAAGCAACCGGGCTGTCAGTGTCGCCGAAATAGGGAAGCCTTGGAAGCTCGGCCGGAGCACTTTCGTAATAGAAAACGGTAAGATCCCTGAGGACATCGTCCGGGAAGAAGGGGCGGCCGTCCTGCTCTATGGTCAGATCCTGCATGGCCTGAATCACCCTGGGCCAGTCCTTCTTCGGCATCAGGTCCGCCGGAGGGACGAAATGGCAGCCGCCGCAGTACTGCTTGTTGAGGGCCGCAATCTCCTGGGGTGTTCGCTGAGGTTTGGCCTGGGCTTGCAAGCATGTGCCCAGGGCAAGGCCCAACAGTCCGGTAAAGAGTCCATGCGCCGAACGGAGCCTGGTTTTCATAGCCGACTGCCTGTTGCAGCAGACCGGGTTTCCACTGTCCTGTCTCCTTTCTGCGGTTCGATTGGTGCCGGAAGAGGAGCGGTAGACCACCCCGGTCGGGACAGCTGAAGCTTGAGCGATCCCAGTGTCAACGGGCTCCTGCAGCTTCCTCGAACAGCTGCTCCGTCCGCTCGCGCAGCTTTCCGAAAATTTCCTCGCGCCGCAGCACCATCCGGTGCTTCCGCCGCGCCTCCCCGGATTTCTCCGTCTGCCCCATCTTTCCGTAGAGACGAGCCAGGTGATTGTAAACCTCGGCTTCTTCCCCCTGCTCGATGAGACGCTCGTACTCCCGCACCGCCTCGCGGTTGCGTTCCAGCCCTTCGTAGGCGAAGGCCAGGTTCCGGCGGGCGAGCACGTGATCGGGGTTGCCGTCCAGAACACGGGAAAACTCCGCTGCAGCCGCCTGGAATTGCCGCTGTCTCAGGTAGTTGTACCCCAGGTTGTTGCGCACGTCGTCATGCCCTGGCCGCTGCTCGAGAAGCTGCAGGTACAGGCGCTCCGCTTCCCCCCACCGTCCCTCCTGCTGGTAGAGGACCGCCAGGTGGTACCCGGCTTCGAAATGACCGGGGTCCAGTTCCAGGACCTTCAGGTAGGAGTCCCTGGCTGCCTCGAGGCGTCCCGCCAGACGCAGGGCCCCGGCCAGGTCGTAATGAGAGCTGGCGGCCGTGGGTTCGAGCTCGACGATCTCCTCGAACAGGGCCGCGGCCTCTTCGATTCTCCCCTCCTCGAGATGGAGGTCGGCCAGGTTGCGCCGCGGATCCGCCCGCAGCGGATAACGCCGGGCCAGCAGCCGGAACTGTTCCCGAGCCTCGGCGGGGTTGTCGAGATCTACCAGGAGCTCACCCAGCTTCAGGCGCGCATCGTAGTGACTCTCGTCCAGGTCGAGGGCTCTTCGCAACTCCAGGGCCGCTCTCGCCGGCATACCTTTGCGTGCGTAGGCCAGCCCGACGTAGTACCGGTCCCTGGCGTCCTCTGCCGGGGCGACTGCCCTGGCGTTGAGCGGCAGGGCGACAAGGAGGAGGAGACCTGCCGCCGGCAACACGCTTCGCCACTGCCTGGCCGACACCCGGTCCATCAGCCACGCGCCGGCGTAGCAGGCCAGCAGGATCAACAGCGGCACCGCGGGGAGGCGGTAGCGGGCGGTCGCCGAGAAGGCGACGACCGCCGCTGCATGACACAGGACGAACAGTACGATCAGACCCGCTCGTCTTTCGCGGATGGCCAGCAGCAGGCCGACCAGGGCCAGCGGGCCCACGATGCCGAACGGGAAGGCGAGCCCATGGTGCCACACCAGCCCGGCCAGCAGCGCGGAATGGGCGCGGGCAAAGTAGATGTCGGTGTGACCCCGGACCTCGCCTCCCTGCCAGAAGTCGAATGCTTTCGCAGCCAGCGACCGCAGAAAAGCTGCCGGCTCCTCCCTGGCGAACGAGACCGCCGCCCGCCAGAAATAGGCCGACTGCTCCGAAGGTTTTTCCAACCCCTGCCGGACAGGTTGTGCGATCAGCTCGTCCCGATCCGCGCCGGGTCCAAGCCCGACCGTTCGCGCTCGGTCCGGGTTGTTGCCCAGAAAAAAACTCAGGCCCGAGTCCGACGAGAGCAGGACCAGGTCCCCGCCCTTGTGGTAGTTGCGCCACGTCGTGCCGCCGATGACGAGAAACACTCCCAGCGCCAGGAGCAGGACGCGGCCGAGCCTGGCCGGCAGCCCCGGGTCCCTGCGCACGAGTATCCACCCGGCCACCCCCGGACCGAAGAGGAACACGTGGGGAACGGCGAGACCGGCCACGCCCAGCAGGAGTCCGGCGGCAAGAAAGGTCCAGGGACGGCTGACGGTACCGGCGCGAAGGAGAAGGAGCACGAGGCTCAAGTTCAGGAGGATGGCCAGGCCCGGGGGCAGAAGTTCCCCCTCGAAGTAGATCAGCGGCCCGTACAGCGCGGCCGCGGCCCCGGCGGCCAGACCGACGCCGGGAGAAAATACCCGCCGGCCGATCAGGTAGAGCAGTACGACGCTGAGCGCGCCAAGGGTGAACTGGATCAGGCGGAAGGCGAAAAAATCAGCTCCGAAGAGCCAGTAAAGGACGCCGAGGAAGACGGGATAGAGCGGCGGCCCGGTGAACGGCTCCTCCCCCAGGCTGAACGTCGCAGCGAACTGTTCCGCCTGCTGGAAGAAGGCCTGTGCGTCCGCCATGGGCGCATCGAAAAACGGGCTCCCGGCGGCTACCTGGTGGAGGTAGAGCGCGCGCCAGAGGAGGGCGAACGAGAACAGGAACACCGCCCCGCACCACGTTCGGCCCGAGCACTCCCGGTACAGCCGTTTCGTCCTCCTGGTCAGCAGGTCGACCAAGTTCGCGGAAGTTTTCTGCCGGTGGTGAGCGTCGTTTTTGTCAGAACACGACTTCGATGGAAACCAGACCCGCACCCAGCTCCCCGCCGCTCGTGGTGCCCGCCTGGAAGGAAATGCGAACCGTCTCCCCCGGCTTGACCCCGAACAGGGTTTTTCGCGCCTCGCCGACCTCCCCCTCGATCTTCTCGATATTGACGTTGTAGCCGGGATGGTCTTCTTCCACCGGAACCTTTACCGCCTTGCGGGAAGATGCCCTGAGGGTGAAGTCCGCAGTGGTGCCCACTACCGCAATCCGGTAGACGTTCCCGGGGGTTTCGTTCAGAAACAGGATTTCGTCGTCACCCCCTCCGCCGCTGTCGACCAGCTTTCTTCCGCCGCAGTCGGACAAAACGAACGCCGAGAGCAGCACGGTCAGGAATATCAGCACTCTCATGGCACGATCCTCCGCTCTTGACTTGCCGGGCTGGACAGGCTCTCGAAACGCTCCAGCATGGCCGTTGCGTCCTCCGCCCGGCCCTGGGCGGAGCGCAGCTGGGACAGGTTGTAGTATGCCTGTGCATAGCCCGAATCGATTGCCACGGCCCGCTCCAGGGCCCTGTCCGCCTCGTCATGGCGTCCTGCGTTCGTATACAGTCTTCCGAGCTCGTTCCACGCTTCCTTGTAGGCAGGATCGAGCCTCAAAGCCCGCATGAGCGAACTTTCAGCCTCCCCGGGCCGTCCTTGTTTGTTGTACAGGACTCCGAGCTCGTAACGCGCTTCCGCCCGGCTCGAATCGACTTCGATGGCCTCCCACAGGGCTTTCTCCGCCTCCTCGTAGCGTTCCTGGTTTAAATAGAAAAAGGCCAACAGGCGGTGGGTGTAGGCGGATCCCCCCCCGTCCACGCGAACGGCGGTTTCCATTTCGGCGTACGCGGCCTCGAAGTCTCCCTCGGCCGCGTGCGCGAGAGCAAGCTCATGGTAGGAAGGAAGGAACGTCGAGTCGATGCGGATGGCCGTCCGGAAAGCCTCGATAGCCTCGGCGGTGCGGCCCTTCCGGGCGTGGGCGATGCCGAGATCGTAGACGTTTTTCCGCGCTGCCAGCTGCTTCGGGTCACCCTCGGGGATCTCCATGGCGCCGAGTTCCGGCTCGAAGATGCGGACCTGATCCGCGTACCTCTCCCGCACCCCGGCGACCAGGCTGTTGAACAGCTCTTCCTCTCTCATCACCCGAAGGGAGGCCGTCGCCCGTCTTTCTGCTTTGGCGAATGGTTGCAATTGGCCCTCGCTCCTTTCCACCACCCGGAAGACGGAAAAACCCTGCGGGACCTGCACCGGACCGGCGAGCTGACCCACATCCGCGGCGAGCGCCCGGTCAACCAGCTCCCCGTACCTGGCCCGCTGATGCCCGTGCATGTGCAGGTTCCCGTCCCCCGCACCAGCCCGCATGCTCAGATGCGCCAGGTCCTCGAACGCTTCTCCCGACTCCAGCCGTTGCCGCACCGCGGCGGCCTCGTCCAGGTCGTCCACGAGGATTTCCTGGACCCAGATCTGGGAGGACTCGACGAACATGCCGGGGTGATCGAGGTAGAACTGCCTGGCATCCTCCTCGCTGACCTCCACCCGGTCGCGGACCGTCCGGCGCAGAGCCATCAGCAGGAGCTCGACTTCCTTGCGTTTATTCCACTCGAGCACTGCGGGGATCCGGTGATACCCCAGCTTCCGGGCCGCCTCCCAGATCATGATGTCGGGCAGTACCCAGATTCTGGCCGCCTCCACCACCGCGGCGCTGTCCCCGAGCCCGGGCATGCGTCCGAGATGCCGGAACTCCCAGTCGTAGTCGCCGACCGTTATTTCTCCCCCTTCGTAGGTAAACAGCACAGCGGCCGCCTCGGCAGGGGTGAGCTGCGGCCGGGAGGTTCCCCCAGGCTCCTTGCCCACCAGGACCGCCAGTCCCTCCGGTTTCACCGAAAGGCCTGATTCGTAGGCCAGTTCCTCGACCAGGGCTCGCCTCTCGACCGCCAGTTTCTCCTTCCCGAGGTCGGCGCGCGCCCTGCGGCGGTTCCTGGGTGAGACCTCTTCCCGCTCCCCGGTAAAGCGGACCAGGAGATAGGCGCCGCGCGATTGCAGCGGCTCGGAGACCGCGCCGGATTCCAGCTCCCTGAAAACGTCGAGGGGAATACCCACCCGGCCAGCCACGGACCCGTCGACAAATCCGATTTCCCCGCCCGTCTCGACATACCGCTCATCGATCGAGTGGAGCCGTGCCAGCTCGGCGAAATCGGCCCCCTCTTCCAGGAGGCGGCGAATCCGGGTGGCCTGCTCTTCGGTGTCCACCACTATCCAGCTCAGGAGCCTCTGGTGGTCGAGCCCGTCCCTGGCGAGACGCGCCCCCACTTCCTGCTCGGTGATGCTGACGAGAGGGTGGAGGTGGCGTCTCTCGTACTGATCGACGACGTGCCTGCGAACCGCGAACTGGTAGCCGGCCTGAAACGCGCTGGTGGTGTCGATGCCCCGATGGCGGGCTTCGAGTACCAGCAGCTTTTCGTCGATGAGCGTCTGCAGGTAGTCGCGGCGGGCGGCATCCCCCCCCTTCTCAGTGCGCAGTCCCGGCAACAGGGAAGCGGCGAACTCCTCGACTTCGCGCCGGTCGATGGACTCCCCTGCGACCCGGGCAACGACTGCGGCGGGGGCGTCGGCCTGCTCGCCGGGAGGCGTGTCGGCGCAGGCGGCGAAGAGGGGAAGACAACCTGTAACGATTCTTCGAACCAAACTGTTCCTCAGTTCACTCCAGCCCGGCGAAAACGCTGATGAAGCTGCTCTGCAGGCTTCTGGCCGGGCCGTTCTCGGGGTCGCGCCGGTCGAACTTGACCCCCATCTGGGTGCTGAGCTTGTAGCCGAGATAGTCCCTCGTGTTGGTGAACTGCAGGGCCAGGACCCGGCTGTTCCGATCGTTGAGATCCTCCCGCAGGTCCTTGAACAGGATGTACTCGACGCCCGCTTCGGCATACGTGCTTGCCAGGATCGGGAAGCGGGCGAGCACGGAGAACAGCTCGGTGAGCTCTTCGCGCTCGCCGACCGCGGCGTGATCGCGCGTCTGGTTCCGGTACTCGCTCTTCCATCGCGGCTCAAGTTCCAACAGGCCCAGGCTGAGCTCGTAGCCGACCTTGTTGATGACGCCGAAGAAACGCTCGTTCTGCAGCTGGCCGCGAATCCTGCGATCCTCCCTGCCGAGCTGGGTGTGGGTCAGGTCGAACTTGACCTTGTTGATGAAACGCAGCCTCGACATCCCGGTGTAATCGAAATTCAGCCACAGGCTGTTGTGCCAGGCATCCTCGAGCAGGAGAGGGTCGGTGATGTTGACCGGCTGCCCTTCGGACTCAGCGGTCTGATAAGCCCACTGCAGCAGGTTCTCGCGAATGTCGTCCCTGGCGCGCTTGACCATGTCGTAGACGCGCAGCCGGCCGAACCCCGGATAGTCCCTGTCGAAAGTGGCCAGCAGGTAGCTGGTCTCGTTGTGCCGGTCCTCCGAGATGAGGCGCTCGTCCATGCGGCCGACGATCGCTCGAACCTCCGGGGTTATGTTTGCGCCGGCGTACACGTTGTAGCCGCGGTGATCACGCCGGTAGGGATAGTCGGGCTCGTTGTCGTTCTCGAACCGGTCTATCCAGCCGTTGTTGTTCATGTCGGGACCGAAGAGGAATTCCGGCCGGTCGACGTTGAAGCGGAGGAAGGGCTCCTCGTAGTCGGGGAATTCGTTGCGCCGTGCGCTGCGGCGGTTGTCGTTCTGGTTGAAGTCGGAGATGAAGTCGTTGTTTTCGTCCCATCCGGGAAAGATGTCGAAGTCGCCGTTGCCCGCCCCCTTGCGCGCGAGATCCGGGATCCGGTCCTGGTCGTCGTTGTCGTCGACGAACTCATAGAAGGAGCGCGGGTCGCCGTAGTCGACGAACCCCGTCCGCGGGAAGGTGTTCGTGGTGACCGTGGTGGTGGAGTAATCGTGATCCATGCTGAAGGCTTCACCGAACAGGAAGAACGGGTAGGCCTGCTTGGAGAGGTTCACCATCCAGGCGTCGGCGCGGCGGTCGCCCCTGACCCCTGAGAAGGCGTCATGGGTGATCAGGTTGGCGTTGGGGTACATCCTGTAGCTGTAGGACACGTCGTACTCGCCGTACAGACTGAAGCCCAACACATCGGTCACCTCGATGGTGGCGCCGGCGATCTGGGTGCCGGTGGGCAGGCCGTAGTCGAAGGAGAGCAGGCGCAGGTTGGAGTTGTCCTGGACGTTGCCCTCGGCCCGGGCAACGAGCAGGGGCGTGGTTTGCTCCGCAGTCGCGCTCCCCCCGCCCACATGGGTGGTCTGGCGATTGGAATTCACCCAGACCTGGTAGTCGTTGCCGACCGGAAGTTGGAAGCGCACCCGTTCGATCTCCGATTTGTCTCCGCGGGCATTGTCGACGAACCCCGCGGGGCCGGTGCTGTTGAAATCGTACCTCACGCTGATCTCTTCGCCGCCGTCGGCGGCCCTGAAGCCGGTGCGCTCGAACCCGCCCTGCACCACCGGCTCGAACCCGATCTGCCTGGCGGTCTCCTGCTCTCCGTCGATGTAGGTGATGACGAGATCGGAGCCCCCTTCGAAAAAGGAGGCCCCTCCCTCGCCGTCTTCCGGGGAGTCGTCCCTGAGGATGAGCTCGACCCACTCGACCGGGGACCCGTTCTGATCCCGGGTCAACTCCCCCTTGAGGAGACTGCCTTCGAAACTCTCCAGGTCGGTGTGGGACTGATGGGCGTTGACGAAATTGGCCCCGAGCTTGACGAAATCCCCGACCTGGGCGGTGATCCGGCCGCCGAAGAGGCTGGTGTTGTTGGTGAGCTCGATCGGCCTTGGAGTCGAACTGCCGGCAGGCAGGTTGATGCGGGAATAGAGGATGGTGGCTTCGTACTTGTCCGAGGCGAAGTCCCACTGCAGACCGTCGAAGTCCGGCTTGGAAAAGGTCATCGGCGTGAGCACGGTGCGCAGCGAGCTCCCGATGCTCAACGACGTGTGGTACTGGCCCTTGTGGTCGGATGCGATCAGGAGACCGTTGAACCAACTGGTGAACCTGTTGTCCTTGAAGAGCGAGTTGCCCAACTGGGCCTGGGGTTGATCCTGGCTGTGGTTGAAGATCAGCCAGCCTCTGGATATGAAGTTGCCGTAGAGATCGTAGTAGTAGTCGCCCTCGAGATTGATGTCGACGTAGCGTTGGAAGGGATCGCGGGCGTAGTTGGTGTACTCCCACTGGCGCCAGCGGAATTCCTCGTAGAGCTCGCCTGGAACGTACCATTTGCGCATGGCGGGATCGAGAGTGCTCGTGAGCACACTGGTCCCCTGCGGTTGATAGCTCCAGACATCGGCTTTGCGCGTTCCCAGGCGCGCCCCGTAGTCCTGCTGCGCGAGAGCGGGCACGGAACCCGCGACGACGGCCAGGGCGAACAGCGCGGCACGGTTGGAAAAAGTCGGCCTTTTCACAACAACCCTCCTCTGGATACCCTCAAAACTCTGCTGTGCACGGCCGGGGACGGGGGTCTTCGTCAATAGACGACGACGACCGTTCCCAGGACCTTTTCTGATTTGGTGTCCGCTTTTACCTCGAGCTCGAGCAGATACAGTCCGGGCGGCACGAGCCGATCCTCGGCGTCGGTGCCGTCCCACCCTACGTAGTGGCGTCCGCTCTCGATCTCGCCGGCGAACGCGACGGCGAGGCGGCGGCCCGAAAGATCGTAGACGGCTACCTCGACCGGCGTCGCCTTGGTGAGCTTGAAGACGTCGGAGCGGATCCGGGCGCTGTCGTTGATGCCGTCGCCGTTCGGGGTGAAGGGGTTGGGCACGACCTCCAGAGCCCCCAGCAGAGCCACTCCCTCGATGTCGGTGAGAACGGTCAGGTTCGAGCGCTTGTCCTCGTCCGGGAGGTTCAGCCCGGGGAAATCGCCGCTGAGGTCCATGGCGTTGCCGGGAACCGCCGGCTGCGGCAGCTCGTCGGATCCCTCGTTCAACCCCCATCCGTCGAAGACGATGCCGTAGCGCAGAACCGATGTGACGAAACGGAGTTTCAGCACGGAACCATCTTCCGTGACCGGCGGAAAACGCACCCTGAAAGGATGCGGGGATACCAGGTGTTCCTCCGCATCCGCACCCTGTTTGTCCAGCAGCAGGTCCCCCTCCCGACCGAGGATCTGAATCCCGTCGAGGCGCTCGATGGGGGCCGAGGTCAGGATCTCGAAAGTGTCGAAGCCCCGGTCGGAAGGCTCGGAGGCTCGCACCGCATAGACGAACTCCTTGCCCTCGCCGATCTGCGCCTGACGCGGGAAGATCTCGGCGACGAGTTCCTGGGCGACCGGGGGCGAGTGCTCGAAAGAGAGGGAATCGACCTTCTGCGCCGCCTCCAGGTCCTCGCTGGCAAAGCGGACCTCGAACTGGAAGAACCGGCGGGGGGCCGGCGAGGTGATCTGCACCCCGCCGTCCGCATCCGGCCGGTAGGGCTCGGACCAGGGGCTCCAGTCCTGCTCGTCCCGGCCGCTTCGGGTGCGCACGGCAATGCCGGAGCGAAAGGGATCGCCGATGGCGGCGGCAGACCAGTTTATCCGGCCCCACAGGGCGCCCTGCTCTCCCAGGTCGAAGGGATCGGACAGGTAGCTGCCGTCCGACACGTAGCCGCGGCCGAAAAGCTCGATCTCGTCGATCTCGAATCCCCCGTGGTACTGGGAAGTCAGGCGCAGGTAGCGGACGAACTGGAGCGGAATCCGCATCTCGGCCCGGGTCCTGGTATTCTGCCTTTCGTGGAACCTGCCGATCGCGTTCCACTCGGGGTTGCCGGACTCGGAGAGATTGCTCTTGCCGTCGTTGACCTGGATGTAGAAGGCCCTCAGAAACTCCCGGGGAAAGAGAGAGCTGGGATAGAAGACGATGCGATCCATGCCGAGGGGGGCACCCAGATCGATGTCGATGTGCTCCCCGAAGGTCGAGTTGGCGATCTTGCGGTCGTACACCTCGGAAACCGAGCCGTTCATGATGTTGTCCAGGGCGTCCTGCAGCACCTGGTCCCCCTGGGTCCTGCGGACCGGACTGTTCGGAGAATCGATACTCACCGTTCCCCCCCTGGCGCGGATCTGCTCGACGAGGTTGACCTCGGGGTCGATCTGGATGGGGGCGATCCAGCCCGGCTCCGTTGCGAAATCGATGACGTTCCCGGGGGCGGTGCCCAGATCCGACCAGGTGTTCTCCACCCCGCCGACCACGAGGGTGTCCAGGGCCAGGCTACCGTGGACGAAGAAAACGGTCACCCCGGTGAAGCAGCAGCCCGCGATACTGCGGTGACGGGGACTCCTAGTAGGCCACGTAGACGACGCCGCTGTGGTCTTCATTCCTCTCGTCGGTCCCGATCGATATCCGGTAGATGTAGAGCCCCGGAGGGGCGAGCCCGCCGTCGTCGTCCCGCCCGTTCCAGCTCTCGCCGTGAATGCCGCTGACCAGCGACTCGCTCTGCAGCTGCTTCACCCGGCGGCCGCTCAGATCGTAGATGGCCACGTCGGCGGCGGCGGCGTCCGTCAGGTTGAGCAGCGCATATGAGAGCTCGGTCTCGTCGTTGATCCCATCCCCGTTGGGCGTAAACGGGCTCGGCTGCACCCGCACGCGACCGATCAGCTCCTCCTTCAAGGGGATGGTCACCACGACCCCGCCTGCACTGTAGCGATCGATGGCATCGCCGCCGTCCACGAGCTGTCGCACGTCGTCGCTGCCGTCGGTGAATATGCGCCCCTTGAACTCCGTGCCGAACTTCACCACCGAGGCGTCGAAAACCACCTGCACCCGCTTCCCGTTGTCGGCGATTCCCTTGAGTGTGTCGAAGTGCACGACGAGGCGGTCTTCCATGATCCCGGCGTTCGGGTGGGTGTCGTCCGGGTGAAGCAGGCACGGTTCGCAGATGATCTTCTCGGTGCCGGCGCCGTCGATCCGCACCAGGCGCACCGCCGAAGGCTCGACGAACGTCTCGATCTCCAGGCTGTCGAAGCCGCGGTCGGTGTCGGCCAGTTCCGGCAGAAGGGTGTAGGTGAAGGTGGTGTCGACGGCCGCCGGCACCTCTTTCGGGAAGATCTCGGCCACCGCCCTGGTGGCGCTGGGCGGCTTGGAAAAGTCGAACCCGATCGCCTCCAGGCGGCTGCCGTCGGTGATCGTGGGAAAGAAGTCGATGCGAAACTGGATATAGCGCCGCGGCCCCGGCGAAACCACGGGCACCCCCTCGGCGCCCTTGTCGAAGTCGTATGGCGTCGACCAGAAGCTCCAGTTTTCGTTGTCGTAGGTGATGGGACCCCGCTGTTCGCTGTAGTCGGTGCCAAGCCGTACTCCTCCCGAGGTCGCCCCGTAGTCCTCGAGGGTCAATGGCACCCCTTCGTCGGAGAAGGTCGACAACTCGTCGCCCCGCCCGGTGAACACCGAGTAGATGCTGGGGTCGGGGAAATCGCCGTCGTCGGGGGTGTCCCCGGCGCGGCCGGTGCGGGTGCGGATGACGGTCCGGCCATCCGGGTCCCTGGTGCCGGTCCAGTAGAGCCGGCCCCAGCTGGCCCGCTCACCGGAATCCAGGGGCGCCACCTGCTCGATGTCGATGATCTCGGAGATATAGGAGGCCCTGGGAACGTAGCCGTCGCCGTAGATCTCGAACTCGGCGAGCTGCCAGGTCTTGGGAGGGATCGAGATGCCGGCCTTGTTCTTGCGGATTATGGGCTCTATGGCGACCACTTGCCCGTGCCGCATCGGAAAGGTGACTTCCACGCTGTCCTTCTTGTTGTCGAGCTCCTCCCGGACCAGGCCCCCGTCGACGTACAGCCGGAAAACATCGGCGTACTCTTCGGTGGAATCGCGGTGGGTGAAGAAGACGATCCGGTTGATCGGGAAAATGTTCCCCAGGTCGACGGTGGGCCGGGGCGTTCCCTCCGGGCCTCCGAAATCACCCCGGTAGTTGTAGACGGTGTTGATGTCTCCATCCAGGGCGCGTTCGAAAAACCCCTCGGTGCGCTCGGTTGCCCGCTCCTTTTCCCAGCCGCCCCGCTCGAGATAGCCCGGGGAAAGGTTGAAGTCCGGCGCGACCCTGATCGGCATCACGTGGGTCTCGGAAAAGTCGAGATTGAGGATTCCCCCGGTGGCCTCGTTGTAGTCGGGGTAGAGGTCTGCCTCCAGGCGTCCGGCCGACTCGATCCAGGTGCGGCTTTCCACCGTCAGCGCCGGGACGTCGACCGCCCAGCTCCCGGCCGCTTCGGGGCTGCCGATCACCAGCATGGTGCGGGAGTCAAGGCTTGCGGCCCCTGCCAGTCCGACAAGCAGGCCGGCCAACCCGTGAACGAAACCCCTTGCGGGCATGGTGGTGGACCTCTTTCTCAGTACGCCACGCTGACGAGCCGGACCGCGGTGTTGTCCGAGCCGGCGTCGCTGTCCACGTGGACGCGGCAGATGTAGAGTCCGGGCGCCACCAGCTCCCCTTCGTCGTCGTTGCCGCCGCGGCCCTGCCATTCCAGCACCCACTCTCCCCCCGCCTGCTCGCGGGACACCACCGCGGCCTCTACGCCGGCCAGGGTGAAGAACCGGGCTTCGACGCGGCGCGGCGCATCGACATTCGACACCGAAAGCAGGAGTCTCAGCCGGTCGTTGATGCCGTCGCCGTTGGGAGTGAAGGGATTCGGCCCGATCTCCAGAGCGGACAGCGCCTGCTGGTCGCCGATGGGGGTGATGACCGCCGTCCCTTGCCCGTCGATCCCCTCCATGGCGTTGCCGGAGTCCGCCTTCTGCCAGAGCTCGGGGATGCTCGTGTCGGCGACCTCCGAGTTGGCCACCTCGGCGGAGAAGGTCGTGCCGCTCACGAAGATGCGGGAACGGAAGCGCAGCTCCACCACCTCGCCCTCGCGCAGCACCGGCCCGTTGCTCTGTGCGGTCAGGGGCTCGCCGTCGTTGCCGAGAGCCACCTCTTCCCCTTCGAAGAGGACGCGGTAGTAGCGCACCGGGCCCTGGGACTCGAAGGGAAGTTCGTTGTACTCGGCCTCGTTCACCTGGCGCAGAGTCTGAGCCCCCGTCTCCGGATCGGCCGCCGCGACCTCGAAATAGTCGATGCGGCCCTGCTCGTTGAGCGGCTCCGTCGGCAACCGGCTCCATGCGGCCTGGGTCAGCACGCCTCCGGATTTGTCGAGCGGGGCTTCGTCTCCCGCCGCCGCGATGCGGTAGTAGACCGGGGGGCTGCCGGCGTCGTAGTTCACGAGACCCGGCAACCTTATCCACAAGGTGTCGGCGCGGGTCGGGACGACCTCGAGGCGATCTCCCGCTGCATTGACAAAACCGCCCCGGCCGTCCTCCCCGAATACCTCGACTTCGGCTTCTTCGCCTGCCAGGAGCGCCTCCTGCCCGCCTGCACGCACCTCTATCAATTCCATATCCGTTCGATGCGAAGCCAGCAGCCGAATCTCGTCGAAACGGGTGCTGGTATCCGGCTCGTCGGCCCGGAACAGCGGCCGCACGAAGACGGAGAAGGTGTCGGGCACGCCGCTGGCGACATCGATCTGGGGGGTTACCTCGGCCAGGACCTGGCTGGCGAAGGGATCGGTGAAGTGGACGATAATCGAGTCCAGGGTGGCGACGGCATCCGGCCGGTCCGAAATCAGCCTGGCCTCCAGTTTGAGGAACCGGCGCGGCGAGGGGGAGACGAACCGGTCTCCGGAATGCTCGTAGGCCCTGCTCCAGGCGCTCCAATCAACCCCCGGGGTAAAGGTCGCGAGCGAATCGCCCCGGTCTTTCTCTCTCGTCCTCCTGTGCCAGTACTTGTCGCGGGTCACCTCCTGTCCATCGGTGAGGAAGAACCGCCACTTCGGAACGACCTCGTTCCCGGTTTGAGTACGGACTTCGATGCGGGTCCCCGGAGGGGTGTCGCCGACCCATTCCACCCGGGTCAGGGCGCGCGCCTGGCGCCGGTTGCTCCTGTCCTTGAACTCGATCAGGGGGGAAGTGAGAACCACCCCGGCGACACGTCCCTCGCCGAACACCTGCAGTTGGCGGATGCCGACATGCGTGGGCACCGCGGTGTTGGAGCCGTCGAGGTGGACGAATTCGATGAAGCGGGTTCGAAGCGGTTCGAAACGGTCCTCCGCATAGATGAACCTGTCCGTGGTCGCGTTGCGTTCCCGCTCAGGCGGCGAGACCCGGTTCCAGATCGGGGTGCCGTCCGAGGCCGTGGAACCGTCCGAAACCCGGACCGTCCACCCCCAGAGCGGGTATTGGGCGGCTTTCGGGTTGCCGAGAATGCGGAAGGCGTCCACCCAGAACAAGGCTCCCAGATCGACGATGAGCGGCCCGCCCTCTTCTGCCCGGGGTTGTCCGGGTTTCATGTTGAGCGTGGAACGCCATTCGTCCAGGAAGCTGCCGTTGAAAGCATTCGTCAGGATATCCGGTACCTTGCCCAGATAGGTGAGCCGGCCACCCCTGTCGAGAATCCCGAGGGCTATGTTGTCGCCGGTCGCGATGACCTGCACGTCCGCGAGGCGCGGGCGTTCCCTCCGATACCAGCGCACCGAGCCCAGGCGGTCGGGCTCCTCTGTCTCGACGGTCTCATACACTTCCCGGGTCGTCAGGACCTCGTCGCCGTCAAAGCTCTTGAGGTAGTACTCGATTCTCCCCCGGCTGTCCGGGGACAGGTCGTTCTCATAGACCTCCCGGGTTACTTCCCCGGCCCGGTCCAGATTGCTGTCGGTCACGACGATGCGGACGTACTGTACGGGCGTCCCGGTGAAATCCGGATCGGCCTTCACGTCCGGTTCGAGGTCGAACACGAACTCCCGCTGGTCGCGAATCCCCCGCGTGGTGCCGCCGACGGTGCGGTAGTCCAGCGGCCGCACCTTGCTGTCGAATCTGAGCAACCCGGTAGAAACCAGGACCCGGAACTGCAGGAAGGGGTCCCCCAGCTCTTCGTCGACGAAGCGCAGGATGATCTTCTCGGCCGAAACCAGCCGGCCCATGTCGAACTCGATCCACCACTTGAACGACGGCTCGTCCAGGTCCGGCTGCCAGTAGGTCCGGTAGCGGTCGTCCCCCCGGTCGATGGCGCCTTCGGCGAGCGCGAGGTTCGAGCCGGCGTTCTTGACGCCGCCGGTGGCTCGCGGACCCTCGAGGACGTTGATGAACTGCTGCTCGTCCCTGGCGTCGATGACGTGGTTGAAGGCCGGCGCGTCGGTCAGCGCGTCAACCTGCCGGCGGAACTCGCGGGGGACGAGCAGGGCATCCCCGCCGCCGTCCTTCATCCGCAGTTCCAGGACATCCTGGCGGACCGAATCGACCGGCTGATCCAGATCCCCCAGGAGCCACTGGCCCCAGTGCTTGTCCGTGTTGACGGTGATCTGCCGCTTCCCGGTATCGATCCGGTAACCCGGCTGTTCCTGGGCAAAACCCGGATTCGACCAGAGCAGCAGGATCGCGGCCCAGAGGGCCGCCCTCGTCATGGAGGGAGATCCGTACATATGGCGTCTCCCGACTCCCTTGCAGGGCATGAAAAGAAAAACGAGGGAGGTCATCGAACCCCTCCCTCGTTCAGTATCCTCAGAAAAGATTTCGCCTGATCGTATCGATCAGCCTCGATCCGTGAAGATTAGCGGAACCGGGACTTCAGGCGGCCCCAGGTCTTGCTCTCCACCGCCGTGGGCATGGCGCTGGTGATATCCGTGTCGAGCTCCCAATCGGGAGCCCTGTCGCTGTGGGCAGCGCCTACCCCGAGGGACCACCAGCCGTCGTTCTTCCAGGTGCCGTTGGGGTACTGTTCGGCATGGCTCAGCTCGGCGTCGTCGTCCGTGACGATCATCTCCCAATGGATAATCTCGCCCGGATCGAGCGTGGACTGGACGGAGCCGGCGTCGTTTCCGTCGCCGTCCCTCTGCAAGTCGTCCCAGGGAGTGAATGCCACTTCGTAGTAATAAGTGCTCTCGCCGAACTCCTCGCCCTCGAAAGAGGTGGCGTACACGAAGTGCGGGGGCTGTGTGTGAAACCCGACATCGGGGGTATGGCTCTTACCCTCAACCGGAGGCACCGCGATGTTCCACCATCCGTTGCCGTAGGCGGCGTCGTCGAGCGAGTGATCGCCGTCGGTGAAAAACTCGTAGTTGTCATCGTTGCAGGTGCAGTCCGTGGCGTCGGGAGCATCTCTCACGTGGAGCTGGTCGAAAACCCAGACCGCCGCGTACAACTGATCGCTGTTGGCGTTGTAACCCCCCCAGAAGCCGAAGTCCAGGTCTGCCTTGTCGAGTTCGCCCCCGCTCCTCTCGGCGTAGGCGTTTCTCGTATCTTCGATCAGAACCTGGAAATGGTCGGGAAGCGCTTGCCACTCGGATATGTTCCCGTCGATCGTGGGCAACCCGTCGTCTGGAAACTGAGCGGCCAGAAACGGGCCGTCGCCCTGGTGCGCCGACGCCGGTACGGCCATCATGGCCACGGCCAGCGGCAGCAAAAGCAGCTTTCGCATGGTTTCAATCCTCCTGAGATTGAGTGTAGGTTGCTGCACTTAAGTGCACCTTGTTCTGATTGGACCCGATAAATAAGGAACGTAAAAGCTTGTGTGTCAAGGACTTTCTCAATTGACATGAAGTCCCTTAACATGCTGTCCTGCAGCAAGTTAAGGTTACTTCCCCTCCCGGCTCGGACCCGCCCGCCGGACCGGGAAAGGGTTCATTGACAGGTTCGAGAAACCCGGGTACCCTCAACGCCCTTCCCCGGTCGTCCTTCCCGCCGGGAGGCCCGTCCTGAACTCGAACCCGCCCTCCCTCCGACCTACCGTTCGCGCGTTCCTCATCGGCGCTCTCGGGTCTGCCGCCATCGGCAGCGGGGTGCCGTATTGCAACATGGTGCTGCACGGCTCCCGCATCGCCTCCTACTTCAACACCCCCGCCGCCATCATCCTCTTCTTCTTCCTGGTCCTGTTCTTCAACTCCTTCCTCGGCCTGCTGCGCCGCTCCTGGATGCTGAGCCGGGCCGAGCTTGCCCTCGTCTACATCATGTGGATCGTCGCCACCGCCATTCCCGAGTGGGGATTCACCTCCTTCCTGCTCCCCGACATCACCGGCGTCGTCTACTACGCCTCGCCGGAAAACGAGTGGAGCAAGCTTCTGCTGCCGCACATCCCCGACTGGATCATCCCCTTCAGGGAATTCGCGGATGTAAAGGACTTCTACGAAGGCGCTCCCCTCGGCCGCGGCATACCGTGGGCGATGTGGCTGCCGCCCCTGCTTTACTGGCTCTCCTTCATCACCGCCGTGTACCTGGCCATGATCTCGATCACCGTCATCCTGCGAAAGCAGTGGGTCGAGCGCGAACGCCTCGTCTTCCCGCTGGTGCAGCTGCCCATCGCCATGATTCAGGACAGCGACGAGCGGCCAGGCATCATCGGTCCTTTCTTCAGGAATCCGGTCATGTGGGCGGGCTTCGCCGTCCCCGCCGTCCTGCAGAGCCTCAACGGTCTGAACCACTACTTCCCCCATATACCGGGAGTCTCCCTGTACGGCGCCGCGGTTCCCCTCTTCCGCGATTCTGTCCACGTTCCCCTGAACGTGAGCTTCCAGATGCTCGGCTTCTCCTACTTCATCAACAGGGAGATCGCCTTCGGCCTCTGTTTCTTCTACCTGCTCAACACCGTCGAGCAGGGCATCCTCAACGTGCTCGGCGTCCAGGAATTCGATCCGCTCCTGGGCAACTACAGCGCCTACACCGGCTCCATCGTCGTGCACCAGGGCTTCGGCGCCGTCATCATGCTCGTCCTGTTCGGCCTGTGGACGGCCCGCGGCCACCTGCGCCAGGTTTTCCGCAAGGCCCTTTCTTCTGCCAGCGAGGTCGACGACTCGGACGAGATCCTCTCCTACCGGGCAGCCGTGCTCCTGCTGACCGGCAGCCTGCTCTTCGTCGGCGTCTGGCTGTGGCAGTCGGGGCTGCCGGGCTGGGTCACCCCCGTCTACCTGTTCTTCGCCTTCGTTCTCTTCATCGGGATCACCCGCGTGGTCGCCGAAGGGGGTCTGGCCTTCATCTTCGCCCCGATGATCGCCTCGGACTTCGTCACCGCCGGCTTCGGCACCCGCGTCCTGGGTGCTTCCGGCATCATGGCTTTCGCCTTTACCTACGTGTGGGCCAGCGATATCCTGACCTTCGTCATGGCCTCCTCCGCCAATGCCCTGAAAATCGCCGCCGAAACCATACGCAGGGGCATGCGCCTGATCTTCTGGGCAATGCTTGCGGCGATCGCAATCACCCTGTGCAGCTCGGTCTGGTCGATGCTCGAGCTGAGCTACCGCTACGGCGGCGTCAACGCCGACGTGTTTTTCCTGGGGTCGGCCCGGCTCCCCTACGAAATCGCCGCCGCCCGGCTCGAGACCATCGAAGGTCCCCACTGGCAGAACTGGGGCTACACCGCCGCCGGCGCCGCTGTAATGGGCCTGCTGATGCTGGGCCGCCAGCGCTTTTCGTGGTGGCCCATCCACCCGCTGGGCTTTCCCACCAGCGCCGTTTTCGGCATGATGTTCTTCAGCGTCTTCCTGGCCTGGGCCATCAAGTCCGTGGTGATGAAATACGGCGGCATCCAGCTCTACCTGCGCAGCCGCCCGTTCTTCATGGGGCTGATTCTCGGCCAGTTCGTCACCGCGGGGGTCTGGTACGGCATTGACTACCTGGCGGGGGGAAGCTTCAACCCGGTGATGACGTTTTGACAGCTTTGGCAAACCGGATGATTCGCCGCCCGAGGAGATTTGAAGAATGACAGGTTCCAATGGTTTGAACCCTCGCGGCGACCGCCGCATCCTGTACGTCAGCGACCCTTCCAGCGTCGCTTCCCGGTACCTTCCGGACCCGGTTCGCGAAGAGGATCTGAGGGGCTGGATCGACGCCGTCGCCGCCGCCGAAATCGATACCTTCATCCAGGAGGTATACACCCAGGGATGGTCCGTGTACTGGCGCGGAGGCGGCTTCGAGTACGACGCGCGGCCCCAGCACCGGCGCTTCCTGCCCCTGCTCGATTCCGGAGTGCAGCCCTTCGAAGTCCTCGTCGATCAATGCCACCGCCGCGGCATCGAGTGCTTCGCCGGTTTTCGCGTCAACGACAACCACGGCGCCGTCTCGACGGCCCAGGGGGTCGGGGCCGGGGCAGGCTTCATCGTCGACAACCCCCGGTTCCTGATCGCCGAGTCTCCGCGGGAGGGCGAGCATTACCGGGAGAGCCAGCCCCTGGACTTCACCCATGACGAGGTGCGGGACTTCATCGTCTCGGTGGTGACCGAAGTGGCGAAGCGCTTCGCCGTCGACGGCGTGGAGCTGTGCTACCGCGACCACCGCTACTTTCCCCCGGACACCGGGAACGACCGCCGCGGCCTGATGACGGGCATGCTGGAGCGGATCCGCTCGGTCCTCGACGAACCCTCGCCGCACTCGCGCAAGCCGCGGGTGTTTGGAGCGCGCGTGTTTTCCTCGCTGGAGGAATGCCGGAACATGGGTCTCGACGTCGAGAGGTGGGTCCGGGAAGGAACGGTCGACTACATCGCGCCGGCCGACACCATGCACGCCGATTTCAACGTCGCCTACGAGGAGTTCGCCGGGCTCACCCGGTCATCCGGCTGCATGCTCTACCCTGGCATGATGCCCTGGACCAGCGTCGGGGCCCGCCGCCGTCTCAAGCAGGAGCCGATCTCCCAGGATTCCCGGCGCGCCCTCGCCAGGAACATGTACGGCGCCGGGGCCGACGGCATCTCCCTGTACAACCACTTCGAGTACATGCACGGAGGGAACGACTGGGGTAACGCGCACGCGCCGTTCTATCCTTTTGCGCTGTTCGACGCCTGCGACCTGAAACCGGAGCGGGTCCTCCAGGGCCGGCGGCACTACATATTCGACGCCACCTGGGGAGGGTACAGGGGATTCGGGCTCGACCGCACCTCGACGGGTGCCGTCAAGGCGCAGCGAGTCGTCCTCCACCGGGGTCCGGGTGCATCGGCAGGGGTCTACCGCTTTGCCGTTCGCGAGCATCTGCAGGAGGCCAAGGCCGCCATGCTGCTCTTCCGCGCCTTCCACATGACGCTGCGCGACCGCCTGAAGGTGGCCGTCAACGGCACCGCGATTCCCCCGGCCGACCTGCGGGTTCGCGACAACGAGGTGCGCGTCGATTACCGCGAGCCACCCGAAGAAGAAATGGTCGCGGCATATATGCGTCAGGGGTATTCGCGGGAAGTGGCCGAGAGCTTTTTTCCCGCCCCCGATCCTCCGTTCGCGACCTGCTGGCTGGCGCTGAGCGCTCCCCCGGCGGTCTGGGGCTGGAACGAGCTGGAGGTCGAGCTCGCCGTATCCGACCCGGAGGCGGATGCAGACATCGTCATCGAGGAAGTGGAAGTCTTCGTGATACCGCAGGCGTGAGCAGGTATCGGCGAGAATAGGTCCCAAACCGCCAAGGCATGTCGATATCGCCGCATGAAACCTGACCCTGCCGCAAAACTCAGCCACCGGCAGGCTGGATCCGGCGAAAGGGAACCCGCGAGGGATATCGCCTGCCGGGAGACAGTCAGACAATCCGGAATCGCCTGTCAGCAGCTCTCGCAATCCGGGAGCAGGAGGTCGTGGATATGGTGCTCATACGAGTGGGGGTTGTCGTGGCCTTGAGCGTTCTGTCGGTTTGGGGAAAGCCGCCCCCACCGGTCGAGCGGGTGGAAATCCGCGATGAAGGGCTCTACGTGAACGGAGCCCCTTTCTTCCCGGTCGGCATCGCCTGGGCCGCGCACTGGCATTTCTCCCTGCCCGAGGCAGGCGGGAAGGGCTTCAACATGGTCAACACCCACGGCTACCGGGACGACCCGGAAAGCTTCCGCGCCGACGTCGACGACGCCTACGCCAACGGCATGTACGCGGCGGTTCACCTGGGCAACGGCATCTGCCGCAACCTCGATCAGGTCGAACGGATCGTTCGCGCCGTCCGCGATGCCCCCGGGCTGCTGGTCTACGATCTCGAGGACGAGCCCAACATCCGCAAGCCCGGACCCGGAGACGAGGGCAAACCCCACCTCGACCTGCCCTACACCATGCCGCCGGAAGAGCTTCTGCCGGCATACGAGTTGATAAAACGCCTGGATCCCGACCATCCGGTGTGGCTCAACCTGGCCTACGGCTACGAGAGGGATCACCGCGAGTACCGCCACGTCGCCGACATCCACTCCGACGACGTCTACCCCGTCCCGCTGTTTCCGCTGACCCACATGGCACAGTTCTCCGACGCCGTCGTCAACGGCGCCGGCGCCGGCCGGGAAGGCAAGCTGGGATGGATGTACGTGCAGATGGCGCCGCTCCAGGGAGGCGAAGGAGACCGGCCCCCGACCATGACGGAGGTCCGCTGCATGACCTACATGGCCGTCGCCCGCGGCATCAGCGGCGTCGTCTACTTCAGCTTCCACTACGGGGCCGGGGACGAGGAGTGGTGGGTGAACGAATCGTCGCCCGGGTACTGGGCCCAGTGGGCGGACCTGACCGCGGAGCTGCGCACCCTCGCCCCCTTCCTGCTGACGCCGGAGGTGAGTGAGCCGCTCGGGGTGGAAATCATCGAGGGCCCCGCCGGCGTCGACGCGATCAAGACCGACATGCATGCCGAGGAATTGGGGTACGGGGCCCTGCACCTGTCCCTGCGGCAAACCTCCGGCGGTTACTTCCTGATCGCCGTCAACGGCCGCGACGAGCAGGTCAGGGCCCGCTTCACGCTGCCGGCGGCGGACCCCGGACTGGCGCCGCGCGCCGCCGTGCGCTTCGAAAACCGGCTGGTCGACGTCGAGGCAGGGGCGTTCGAGGATTCATTCTCAGGGTACGCCGTGCATCTGTACGAAATCCCCTTCGAGACGGAGATCGACCGCGATTCCGTCAGTTGGCCGCGGTGGCAGCGCCGGACCGGGTATTGAGATCCAGGATCGCCGCCCCCCTCCTCTCGGCCACGACTGCTGGCGGCGACTGCACCTCGCCGACGAGGTACAGCCAGCACTGGGTCATCCGTAGAACACCTCGATCTGGTCGGCCGCTTTTGCAGGCACTGTTTCGGGGTCGAGCGCGTTCTCGCCGAAGATGACCGGAAAGCTCATGCCCGAATCCAGCGTGCGCGTCGCCGCGTCCACGTACATCACGGAGAAAGCGCGGCGGCGCTCCGTGGAAGGGTTCACACCTGAGCGGTGGAGCAGCAGATTGTGCAGCAGGATGGCCTCCCCGGCCTCGGCTTCCAGATCGACGACGTTCCCCTCAGCGATGTATTGCGTCTGTTCCTCCGGCGAGGGGAAGTGATTCCGGTTGATGACGCCGTGCTTGTGGCTGCCGGGGACAATCTGCATACAGCCGTTGGCCACGGTGGCATCGTCGAGGGCGGTCCAGACGGTGACGAAGGGCTCGGTGTCGATACCGAAACCTGTGCCCACATCCTGGTGCCATTTGATTTCGGTACCGTGCTCGACCGTGCCGTGTCCGGCTGGTTTGTTCATGAACATGGAGCGAAAGACCGAGACTTCCTCACCGATGTAGCGCCGCGTGATCTGGCGGTAGAGCGGATGTTGTATGTACGCGAGGAAGACGGGATCCTGCTCCAGGTCGTCGATGCGCCGGTAGGACAGGGCGCGCTCCGTGTTGCCCCTGGTCCGGCGCAGTTTGCCCGTGCTGCTGTCGTAGAACTGGAAGCGCATGTTTTCGTATTCGATGCGGCCCATCATGATGTCGTCCATGCGTCGCTGCAATGCCATGAACTGGTCCGCCGGCAAAACCTTGCCCAAACGCAGAAAACCCTTCTCCGTGAACCGGTCGTGCTGCGCGTCGGCAAAGCTCGTTTCAGAGGTCATTGTTCCGATGCCTCCAGGGGTGAAGGAGTGAATCTCAGGTCGAGGCTCGATCGCCTCCCGGGGGAGTGATGGATCGTGCGAATATATGCGCGTGAGAATCAAGCGGTAGATCGCCGGCATTCTCGGGCGGCGGGCGGGGGTTCGTGTTGTCATCCCGCTTCAGCGATTCGATCCCATGAGGAGTTGTGATGAGGCCACTCGACTACGGCCGTTCGTTCGTGCTCGGAAACGGACCGGAAAACGAAGTGCGCATGTGGGTGGAATCCCGCACGCGGATCACGGACGAACGCACCGGCGCAAGCGCGGATTACATCCAGACCGGCTCGTGCAAGAGCGAGGACGTCTTCGTCGAACGGAATCTGTTCAAGGAGCCCAACTACGATTTCATGGCGATCTACGGGCCGCGGGACGCCATCGTCTTCCGGCGCCTGGCGCATGCGCACGAGGGCTACAGGAGCCGTGTTCCATCGGCCGATTTCTTCGGGGGACAGAGATACCACCTGGTCGAAGGGGGTGAGGTGGTCGAGCTCGAGGATGGCCAGACGATCTGCGCCGCGACCTGCGCCTGCGATCCGCTCGTGGCGCAGACGGAAATCTGGAACGACAAAACCGGGCTTCGAGCCGTCATCGAGTACCCGGTCAAGTCGATGAACACGAACCGCGAGCGCAGCGCCTACCAGGTGGACACCGGCCCGGTGGCCTTTCCCGACCTGAGCCAGCGCCATGGGTGCCATGCGGACGGAATCTCGCTGGCCTTCGTCGCCTTCAATGCCCCGCACTTCGCCGAGTTCGTCCTCGAGGTGCCGACGCGAGTCGGCGGCGAGGAGATCCACCACTTCTCGCAGGTGCTCAGGTTGGCGGCGAACAACCGGCTCTTCTCAGTGACCGCCTGACCTCCTTACCACTGCCTGGGACTCGGATGAACCGGACCGGTTTGAACACCGGTGGTCCTGCTCCCTCCGATCCGCCCCAGCGCCGACCCATCCCCGCATCCGGTAACGGCCGATGTGTGGGAGGGTTGCCCCCGGGGCAGTTGCCAGTGACAGCGCTCGGCTGCCGATGCGTCAGCGGGACAGCGCTTCCCTCGGCGTGAGGAGTTCGTCCGGGTGGCGCGCGAGATAGGGAGGAACCCCGCGCAGCTGGAGGGAGGCGCGGGGACTGCGGCTGACGGTGAAGGCCCAGATCCCCCGGTCGGCTCCTGCCGGCACCGTCACCGGGACATCCACCGGAAGGGAAAGGTCCGATCCGGTCACCAGCCTGAGGTGCTCGGAGAGGAGCTGGCCGTCCGGTCCGTAAAAGCGAACGTCGCTTTCGTGGCTGCTGGAGGCGTGAACCCTCAGCACGAACATTTCGGTGTCCCGTGGAACGAAGAAGAAGAGCGGTCCGGCCTCGGCGGCAAAGCAGTAAAGGGCCTTCTCGAAAAACAGCCGCGATTCCGCCCGTCCTTCCAGCAGCTGCAGGAGCGGCTCTGACCGCTGGCTCCCTACCGGAACGAGGTCCCGCGACCACTCGACCCGCAGCTCCTCCGACACTTCCCGGCTGCCGTAGGTCTTCAGTCCCTCCTCGAAGAGCCGGACGATCTCGGCGTGTGCGGGGATGTCGGTCCTCTCCGTCTTCCAGCTTTCCACCATCCCGTCGGTCACCCCCTCCAGGTCGGTGACCTTCTCGAAGCCGTGGGCGCCGCGGACCCTCTTGTAGAAATCCCAGCCGAGGACGATCGCCTGTGAGTGGACGAGGCCGGTGTCCATGATCCTCCGCGAATAACGGATCAGCTCCCGGCCGAGCGGCAGGATCACCTCCGGATCGCGCGCCATGTAGAACTCGTGCCTGAGACGCAGCCAGTGCAGGTACATCATCAGGTGATCGAGGCGACCCTCGACGCCGGGACCTTCGGCCAGCCTGCGCGCCGCATCCAGGTCCCGGTACGCCAGCACCAGCGTTCTCTCGCTCATCTCGTTGCTGTCCTGCCAGCGTTGGTAGAACCGCCGCACCGGCGCCGCGGCCCCGGCGAATGCCGTCGCGTAGAAATCCTCGACGATGGCGTCGACGTCGGCCTCGACATCCCACGTCAGCTGTGCCGTCAGGTAATAGCCGAGCCCGTTGGGGCCCCAGTTGCAGCCCGACTGCCCGTCGAGAGTGGTGGCCCCGAGCCGGTGGTAGTGGGGAATGTTCGCCCGCAGGTACTCGACGTTGCCGCCCTTGGCCTTGCCCGGCATGCTGCCGTCCCACTCGTGCAGGGAGAAGTAGTCGTAGACGCCGAAGGCACCGGCTTTCTCGGACCATGCCGCGATCTGCTCCTCCCAGGTCATCTGCGTCCGGCGCAGCCCCCTGGTGAGCTGCACGTAGACGTTCGGGTGCAGAGGGAAGGCCGGCGGGTCGGTGTGCCAGGCGTAGGACAACAGTCCCAGGTATTTCCCCGGGAAGCGGGCGGCAAGCCCTTCGGCAACCGTGTTCGCGAACAGGAAGACGCGGTCGCTGACGGTGCCGACCGCCAGGCAGCGGTCCCCTTCGCAGAACTCGCCGTTGTCGTTCGGGTCGAAGGGCGCCATGTTGCGCTCCGGCTCCTCCTCGAAGGTCCGGATCACGTGCTCGGTCGCCAGCCGGATCACGTCCGGATGGGTGGTGCAGGGCTGATGCCCCTGCCGGACGCCGCCCCTCAGCGCGAAGTAATCCGGGTGCTCCTCGAGGAGGCTGCCGGGGGCGAACTGGGCCCAGGCGTGGCTGCAGGCGATACCGAACCACCCGGGCATTCGGTTGTGCCGGTTCCAGGCGGAATAGTCCGCGGCGAGCTTTTCGGTGCGCGCCCCCCAACCGTACCAGATGCGCCGGTAGTCGAAGTCCGGACTTTCGGTCCGGTCGAGCTCGATCCGCACCGTCTCCCGCTCGGGGACGACCGTCCAGGCCTCGTGCGGGAAGAACCAGCGGCAGCCCAACTCCCGCAGCAGCGTGAAGATCCCCACCTGAACGCCCAGGTCGCTGTTGCCGACGATGTGGAGGCGGTCGGCCCCGCTGTGCAACAGGAAGGCCTCGGGGCTCCGGCCCTGCAGCTCCCGCAGACGCGGCGTGTAAGGAAACTCCACCGCGGTGCCGGCCACGATGGCGGGTCCCGCCGGCAGGTCCGTCGCGATGACTGGCAGACGGCCGGACATCCGCTCGATGATCCGGGCGAGCTCCCCGGCGTTCGTCCGGGTGAGGTCGGACGCCGTCGGCGCGATGACGACAGGGGCAGCGCCTGCCTCGGGACTGGCGATGGTGAAGGGCTGGGATGCCGCCGCGGCGGAGAGGGCTCCCGGCAAGGCGGCTCCCAGCGCCAGGAGGTGCCGCATCCCCGCCAGCAGTCGCTTGGGTCTCATGGGCAGTGCTTTCCCCGGGAAGTCCGTGCCCGCTCGGACAGTCCGCGTGAGTTCGGACGCCGCTGCAGTCGAGAGGAAAGGGGCGGTTCGATCCACCACATCATCGTTGAGATTCCTCCCTCATGTATTCACCCTGTCGCTGCGCACCCTATTCACAGGCGACGGCACCAGGGCCGCGCAGATCCTACCCGCGGGACGCGGTCGCGTAATCCCATGGAAAGGCGAAGGTGGGCGGCCTGGCGTAACGCTCCATCTCCAGCTCCACGCGGGCTCCGGCTCCCGGAGCCAGCCGCACCCGGAAATGGGAGCCTTCCAGCTCCACTTCGTTCTCTCCGGCCGCGGCGCGTACGAAACGGTGCTCTCCGTAGGCGCCTCCCTGCACGACGAGGGCGCGCTCCCCGCTCTGGTCGAGATTGACCAGCTGCAGCGTCATCGAGTCCGGCCCGAGCTTCTCCACCAGGGCGCCGACATCCTCGGGCAGGCCTGCCCGCCTGCGGACCGGGTCGAAGTAGCGCACCCGGCAGTGCAGCGGGCCGCTGTGTTCGGTCGGCAGACCGCCCAGCATCAAGTGAACGAGATTGGATACGATGGCGGGATTGAACGGGTTGGTGTTGTCGGAGAGCCGGGTGTCCGGCGTCGAGGGGTCCTGGAGCACGTGCTCCATCCTGCGGCGCAGCGTCTCGAAGTCCTCGCCGAGGGCGGCGAGGGGAAAGTCCGGGTTGTTCCCTTCCAGAAAACCGGTCCAGCCGGAGGTGGTCGAGAGCCGCGACAGGTCGGCCGGGTCCATGGACCAGTAGAAGACCTCGAGGGCCCCGTGCGAATACGGCTGCGGCGAGAAGGCGTACCAGCCTTCGTCGCCGTGCATGTGCGGGTACACCTCCCGCCCATCCACGATTTTCTTGTTCGACTTGATCCTGTCGAGCATCTCCCGCCAGACGTCGACGTAGCGCTGGTCCCCGGTAAGCAGCAGGGCGTTGCCGAACCCGGTGATGCTCCGGAAGACGGAGTTGCGGTTGCTCGGCTCGTATGTCGGAGGGACGGTAACGGTGAACCCCCAGCCGTAGCAGCCGCCGTACCACTTGCCGCCGCATTCCCCGCCGATGGTGCCGTCGAGACCGATGTTCGACGGGATGATGCCGCCGTTCTCCCTGGTGCGGTCGCACCAGGCGTCGACGTACTCCAGCACCCAGTCCCTGTACCTGGCCTCCCCGGTCAGGGCGTAGGCGTTGAACCCCAGGGCCGTGGCCACCATGTTCTGCGGGTGGTCGCCGACGATGTCGGTGTAGTCGGCGAAATGCTCGAGCATCTCCTCGAAATTTCGCTCCCCGTGCAGGGCGACGAAGCGCCCCTCCACTTCAGCGAGCGGATCGCCGGCCCAGTCGATGGCCGTCGCCTTGCGCAGCAGCGGCCCGCGGCTGCCGTTGAAGAGGCTGCGGATGATCTTGTGCTCCGGGTCGTAGTTGGGAGCCTGCGGGTCCTCGTTCATGTAGAAGCCGGCGAAACGGCGGACCCGGTCCTGGAAACTGCGCTCGTACGGATCGAACAGGCCGTGGTGGTTGAACGTCGTCAGGCCCTCGGCGTTGTGGACCCAGTCGAACATGACCGGGAATTCCTTGTAGTACATGCCGTCCCGGGCGAACGGCACTTCGGTGGTTTTTGCCTCCGTGTACTGACGCAGGTGCCCCTCCCAGGCCAGCTTGCACATCTCCATGAGGGAGTCGGAACCCCCGAGAAGGTAGAGGGTGGGCCAGTGGACGAGATTCTCGATGGCGTCGTCGGGGCCGTCGTTGCCGCCCCAGCGCGGGATGCATTTCAGGTATCCCCGCTCGTCGAAGTATTTTGCGAAGAAGACCTCGCAGGCGCGGCTCTGGGCGCGGATCAGCTCGCGCTCCATCAGCGCCCATGCAGGCGGCCGGGCAGGCGTGTCGATGGTCAGATCGGCGTGGTTCAGATTGAGCGGCATTTGCAAACTCCTCAGCGGCTTCGTTGGCGGTCCCGGACCGGCCGGACGCGGGCGCGCTCGAACAGACGCGCCCACTCCCCCGAGCCGTCGTCGGGCCGCAGCTCGAGCCGCACCCCTTCAACCTGCGCCGGTCCGTTGCCGTATTGCATGAAAAAGGAATAGCCCTGGCTCGCGTGCGCCATGTGGATGCAGCTGCCGTCCGGGTAGACGATGGTATTGATGGTTCGCGGCTCCGGATGATCGTACGGCAGACCCTTCTTTCGGAAGGGCTCGAGCTCGGCCTCCGGCACGCGGTATTCCTCCACCGCGTCTTCGTCGACCTCGACTCCGAGCCCGGGGCCGGCGGGCACCTCGTGGTACCCGCCGACGACCTCGATCTTCTCCTTCAGCAGCTGGTGCGTGAAAAGATTGATACAGGTGATCGCCGGCCACGTGGCGTGGGTCAGGACGGCCCCGAGATGGGCCGCCCAGGCGGTGGTCAGGCCGTTGCCGACCAGCTGCAGCCAGAAGGGCATTTTCGCCCCGGCGCTGAGCGTGCCCTGGCGCATGACCGCGGACTCCCCGGCGCACAGTACGTACCCGTCGCAGACCTCCTCGCGCAGGACGGTGACGTATGGCGGGGACCCGAAATGCATGGCGAGGGGGCGGTCGATTGCCCGTCGAATCTGGCGGTTCCCCAACACGTCGTCCCTTGGGATCGGCTCCTCGAACATGGCGACGATGTCGTAGCGCTCCAGCTTTTTGAGAATGGGGATGGCCGCGGCCGCGGTCTGGAAGGTCCCGTTCGGGTCGAGGTCGAGCCGGAAGTGGCCGGGCACCACCTTGTCGATCGCCTCCACCTGCTCCAGGATGTCCCACCAGGGCCGCGGCTTGACCTTGAAGCTGGTGTAGCCGTTGGCGACCGCCTCCTGCGCCTCTGCCGCCCATCGGGACGGTGAGGCATCTATCGACCACCAGGAGATCGGCACCCGGTCCCTGACCTTGGCCCCCAGCAGCTCGTGGACCGGCACCTCGAGGATCCTGCCGACCACGTCGAACAGGGCCATCTGCAGGCCGCAGCCGAGAGAGTCGTCGTGCATCAGACGGGCGGGGCTCTGCCCGACGACCTTCTCCACGGCTTCGTCCGTCACCCGGCACCAGGTGTAATGGACGACCGTCTCCCCCCAGCCGACGTGCCCGGTGTCGGTCGAGACCCGGCACAGCTCGAGAATGTTCCAGTTGTAGACCTCGCGCGCCGTAATCTGCTGCTGCCGGGGCGTGAACGGCACCGCCACGGTGATGCGTTGGACGTCGACGACCTTCAATTACGGTTCCCCTCCAGTCCTTTTAACGGCCTGGCCACGTCCAGCGTTTCCCGTGGCCTGCGCTCCAGCAGGATGTCGAGCCGAATCACGTTCCTCGAGGGCGGCCTTCGCGGCGCCGCCCACGCTTCGGGCCGGTCCAGTCTCTCGCCTGTTCCCGTGTCACTCGCAGTCCGATGACCGGCTGCTCAGCCCGATCTCCTCCTACAGCCCGAAGCGGCGATTGAACCTCACCAGTGCGATGTTGTCGCCGCCGTCGGTGAAGGAGCCGGCGACGGAGCTCAGCGGCTTCAAGTCGGGATCGCGAACGTCGTCGAAGTCGCGGTCCCGGTTCTGCTGCCACACGAAGAACAGGGTACTGCCGGGCCGGTACTCCCAGCGCAGGGCCCTCCGCTTGAAGTCGCGGTTGTCCTCCAGAACGCACCCGTCTGGTGATCGTGGTGGGGGTCCAGGCTCACCTCGAAGAGGTCCCTCTCGCGCCACTCGTCGCGACGGGCAAGGCGGGGGGTGATGCGGTCGGGCCGGCTGTCGTAGCAGATGCCGGCGATGTAGAGCGCCTCGTCGTCGTAGACGACCCTGAACTCCGTGCGCTCGGTGGCCGGTTTTCCCTGGTCGGGATCGCGCTGGATGAAGCCGGTGTGCGCGGGCGCGCCGAACCAGGCCTCGTCGTCGAGGACGCCGTCGACGACGGGGGGAACGTCAGCCCGTATGACGCGGGCGACCCGCTGCGGGTGCTGGAGCCACCGGGCCATGTGCCCGGCGGTCGTGTCGACGGCGGCGCTGCCGGGGCGGTCGGCAACCGCTGCGGCGGCGTTCAGCAGGCCGAGGCCGGCCAGCTGTGCAGCGAGCGAGTGAATCAGCTGCGGACTTTTCACCCGGGGTGATTGGGCAGGGAGGCTCGGTCAGGCACTCGGATCGAAGTTCTCCAGGTCCGGCTCGATCACCAGGCCCTGCTGCAGATCGAACTCGACCTCGACCGAGTGTTCGAGGTAGTCCTGGTCCCCGCGTATGGTCGTGTACAGCTCCTCGCCGTCCACCGGCATCGGCATCGTGTGCCAGACGCCCAGATGCAGGCAGACCCCCACCCTGCCCTCGCCGTAGAAAGCCCGCATTTCCTCCGCCCTGAGCGGCTCTCCGACGCCGCCTACGATGTAGACCGTCGGCCTGCCGTTCTCGGGGAAGAAGGACTGTCCCGCATCGGTATGGAAGGCGAAATGGCCCCGTCTCAGGCCTTCCGACAGGGGGGTCCGGTTTCTGTCGGCGGCATACCATTCCGGGCCGTCCTTCGCCTCCCCGGCGGATATTTCCGAATAGGCGTGCTTCTCGTACGAACTGTAGTTGCCTTTCACGATGTCCGGCCTGCGCTCCTCCAGGCTGGCGATGAGATGCCCGTACGGGGCGAAGTACTCGGGCCTGAGGCGCTCGACTTTTATCCTGACCGGCTTCCACATGGATTCTCCTCCTCTCCGTGACAGCTCGCGCGCGCAGGCACCAGCCGCCGGGGCGCTTTTACCCGAACAGTTTCCGGAAGTAGTCGCGGAAGGCGACCGTGTCCGTAATGTTGTTGCCGCCGTACTCCAGCTCGATCCAGCCCCGGTAGCCGGTCTTGTCCATGACCCGGAAAACCCGCTTCCAGTCCAGCGTGTTCTCCTCCATGCCGCAGCTGCCGCGGCGGTTGACTCCGCGGGCGTGAAAATGGCTGGAGTATTGAATCAGCCCCTCGATCTGCGCCGCGGAATAGCCCCGCGGATACATGTGGGCGTAGTCCAGGGTCAGGGTCAGGCCCGGCACGTCGTGGACCAGCCTTTCGGCGCGCCTGGGTGTATCCGCAAAAGACCCGATGTGGGGCTCGATGGCGAAGGTGATTCCGTGCTCCTTCGCCCGCTCCACCCTCCAGGCCAGCTCGTCGGCCGCCCGGGCCAGCGAGTCCCGCCGGCTCTCTTCCGCGAAGTGCGCGCCGGGCAGCGCCGTCAGGTGCCTGCCCCGGCATTCGGCGGTGTAGTCGAGGGCCTTGAGGAAGGCCTCGCGGGCCTGGCGCCGGCGCCGCGGCTGCGGGTGGTTGACGGCATGCGATTCGTAGTCCAGCGCCAACTGCAGAAAGATGTCGGCGGCAACAAGGCCGCAATCGTCCAGTCTCTTCTTCAGTCTGCGCGCCGACCGGCGCACGCTCCTGAACTCGGACGACGGCCTCAGGTGAGACCGGTCCTCGAACAGCCCGATGTCCACGCCCTCGATCCCCAGCATGGAGATCAACCGGAGAGCCTGGTCGTGGGGCAGGTCGGGATAGGTGAAATCGGAGCAGGCCAGCTCGAGTTTCACGTCAGCCGTTCCACCCGGGGAAACTGTCCATGTCCGGCTCGAGGGCCAGTCCCCGGTCTTCGTCGAAGTGCACGTCGATCGAGTGGGCGTGGTAGTCCTGATTGCCGCGGGCGGTCAGGTAGAGTTCGTCCCCTCTCAGGCAGACCGGCATGGTATGCCATATTCCCAGGTCCATGCAGACGCCGAGACTTCCATCGGTATAGAAAGCCCGCAGATCTTCCGGCTCGATCATCGGCTGTACCGGCGCAACCCAGAACACGGAGGGGCAGTGCCGGCTCGGGTAGAAGGACTGTCCGGCGTCGTCGTGGCATGCGAAGTGGGCCCGCAGGCGACCCTCGTTCAGCGACAGCTTCTCCGGCACCGGATCGGGGATGTCTCCGGTGACTTCGTAAGCGTTCTCCACGATGGCGCCAACGCGCACTTCCGGCCTCGCCTCGTCGAAGGCGGCGATCGCTTTTCCGAAAGGCGCGAAGGATTCCCGCGTGAGCTCCTCGACCTTGACCTTGGTAATCTTCAGCATGTGCCTCCTTGGATCCTTGTCAGAGTCGGGGGTCGCTTTCCCGCCGGTTTGCCATCGTCGCCTGCGGGTTCGTGCGTGACTTGCAGCGGCGCGGCCGGGCCTGCCGGCCAGGGCACCCGTTTGTCCTCAAGCTTCCCTCCGGTTCCGGGCTCAGGGGCCATCCTGCAAGCGCAGGAGCCTGCCGCCGCCCGCAACCAGGTCCAGCTGCGAGCGCGAGCCGCCCGCGGCCGGGCGCCACTGGCGCGCCCCGGCGTCGAACTCCTCCATGGCTGCGGGGCCGACTACCGTGGTCGCGACCTCCCTGCCGTGGTCGAGGTTCACTACCAGGACGTGGGTGGTCTCGCCGCCGGACCCGAAGAAGCCCCAGAGCACTCCCTTCTCGGTTTCCGGATCAAACGGGCGATCCACGGTAAACCGGGAGCCGGCGGGCAGCTCCTCCACCATCCCTCCCGCGGGGGCTTGCCCGGAGTGATACACGGCCAGCGAAGTCAGCGGCTGCAGCTGCTCGGCGACGGCGACGAACTCCGGATGAATCCGCCGCACCGCCTCTCCCAAAGGGGTCAGCGGGGCGGCCGCGTCTGCTGCGGCGCGCTCCGCATCCCACTCCGTGTCTTCGAATCCGGAAATGCCTCCATGGAATTCCGCGTAGGGCCAGTACACGAAATGCGAAATGCCCTGGCCGCCGTAGGCCAGCGTGGTATAGGCCAGGTACCTGCTCTCGTCGCCGTCGGGTATGCGGTGGGACTCCCCCAGAGAAACCGCCTGTATGACGTTGATGAAGGGAATGCCCCCGTACAGCGCCGCCTCGCGCACGAGGGCGAGGTTCATGAAATACTGATTGCCGTCGTTGGTCTTGTAGAGGTTGTAGTGGTCGTAGCTGATCAGGTCGGGCTTGACGATATCGACGTACTGGCGCAGGTGCTCACGATAGGCCTCGACGGTGCCGCCCGAGGTGCCGAGCGCGGCGGCGCTGGCGTAGGTGGGAAACAGGTTGATGTGCGCCAGGTGGGCGGGGTCGCGCTGGCGTATGTAGTCGACGAGCCTCGCGAACTCCGGAAACCTTACGGCGCTGGGCTCGTCGGTGATCGCGTAGGAGTACAGGGCGGGATGGTCCTTGACCCTGTCGATGACCGAGTCGATCCGCGCTCTGCCTTCCGGGTCGTCGAGGTTTTCCGGCTCTCTCAGGTCCCAGGCGATCAGGTCCACCCGCAACCCGTGGTCATGGGCGACGTCGAGATCTTCGACGGAGCTACCCCAGGCCACGTTGAACCCCCCGTCGACCAGCTTCCTCGCCATCCCGTCGGTCAACGGACCCCACCTTCCCCCGCCGCCTCCGGGTCCGTGGTAGTAGGCGACGATGGGAGTTCCGATCTCCCAGGCGCCGGCCTTCGACTGGTTCGCAGTCGTCATCGGGGAGCTGCCGGCGCAGCCCGACAGGCCCAGACACAGGGCCAGCGGCCAGACTCGCTTGTGGGGCGTGAAAAACAGCATGGGGATTCTCCTTGCCTCGAAGGCCGCTCAACGCTCGGCAACGACGGCCCCCTCGATGCCCCTGTGGTTGTCGGGGTAGTGATGCCAGTAGACCACCAGGACGCGGCCGTCTTCGAGCTCCACCGACCAGGGGTAGCCGCAGTCATGAGTGAACGAGTCGCTCCGGACGATCACATCCGGCGTGGTCTCCAGGTCCGGGGCGGTTTCGTGGATCGGCGCGGTCTCCAGCTCGCTGCCCTCCGGGTTGAGAATCCTGGCGAGACAGCCGGACTGTCCGTCCCAGCGGGTGCCGACGGTGAGGAAGATGCGCCCGTCCCTGAGCCCGAGCATGTGGGCGGGGTACCCGTGAACCGAGCGCCGCCACGGCGACCAGGTCTCGCCGCCGTCATCGGAGGTGACCAGGGCCTGAAAGCGGCTGTTGTACTGTCGGTCCCTCAGGGGAATGCTCTCGTCCTGCGGCCGATTGGCGTGACAGCGGAATATCACGAGGATGCGGCCGCCGGGAGTGCGGTGTATGGCCGGCTCGCTGAAGTGGGCGACCGGGTCCTCGGCGATCCTCCCTCCGTACTCCCACGTCTCCCCCATGTCCCGGGAGACTCTCATCATGCCGAAGCAGGGCATGGAGCCGTCGGGGCGGTCGGTCGCCTTGCTGGGAACGAGCAGACGCCCGTCCGGCATCTCGATCAGGCCGCTCCTGCAGACCCCCGAGTGGTCGGCCGGGTGGCCCCAGACCGCGTCGGGAACGGGCGGGAAACGTTTGGGCGCGCTCCAGGTGTGGCCGTCGTCCCGCGACCGCACCCAGAAGGGCTTTCCCGGCCGCGAGATCCATTCGGTCCCGTGCCCCCCCGGCTGCTCCGACCCTTCCGCGGGCACCAGCTCGGTGCAGGAGCAGTGCATGAAGATGCTCCCGTCCGAAAGGGTGTGAACGCCGCGGTCGATGATTCCCCCGAACGGATCGGAGGTCACCAGGGCCGCCTCGCTCCACGTCCGTCCCTCGTCCCGGGAACGGCATGCCTGCACGTTGAACAGGGGATGGCCGTGGTGCGGATAACCCAGGTGCGGCGCCCTCTGGAAGAAGACCATCAGGTCTCCCGACGGCGTGCGCACCACGTTGGGGCAGAGGGCGTACATCCCGGTCTCGTGGTATATCGTCACGCGATCGACCACTTCCCAGCTCATGACGCTCTCTCCATCACGGTTTTTGGGGGGCGTTCGGTGGGGGGGACTGCGAAGCGGAACCTCGAGGTTTCGCGGGTTCCGGCGGGCAAGGTACCCCACATGGGGTAACGGCACAATTTCCCCTTCCCGGCCTGTCTCCCGTCCGTCGTGTCTCGCAGTCCTCGTCCCGTCTTCGCGGCCCCGCCAGCCGGCCCGAGGGAGTCCTCGGTGGTTTCATCGCCGCCGCCCCGGGTCGTAGAAGGACTGTCAGGCGGCCGGGGCAAACCTATATTCCTGCCCGGAGCATACCCTGCGGCAAAGGCCGCAACCACTTGCCGGCGCCGCGCCCCCTGTTTGCCAAAAACCGCATCGCCTGCCAGGACCCACGATAGAAAAACCGCCATGTACCGGTCCGCCATTCTCGGGTGCGGCTCCCACTCCCACCAGCACGCCTCCGTCTACCCCGGGATCGATTCCATGGGCCTCGTCGCCTGCTGCGACCTCGACGGGGACAAGTGCAGGGAGTACGCCGACAAGCACGGCGTTCCGGGGCGCTACGGAGACCTGGGGAGGATGCTGGAGGCGGAGCGGCCCGACGTGCTCCACATAGTGACCCAGCCCGACTACCGCCTCGCCGGCATCCGCGCCGCCGCCGAATCCGGGGTGAAGGCCGTCATCGTCGAAAAGCCGCTGTCCCTGTGGCCGATGGAGACCCTCGAGATCGCCGAGGTGAGCGCGCGCACCGGCTGCCGAATCGTCGTCAACACCCAGCTGCGGTTCTTCCCCCAGTATATCGCGGTCCGCGACCTCGTGCGTTCGGGCCGACTCGGCGAGGTCGACTTCGTGCGCGCCAGCACCTGGGGCGGCGCCATGGCTATGGGGCCGCACCTGATGAGCCTGGTGATGATGGTCCTCGACGACCCCTTGCCCGAGGCGGTCTGGGCCTGCGCCGAAGGGCTGGAGGGGTACGAGTGGAGCCACCCGGCCCCGAGCCACGTGCAGGCGACCTACTGGTTTCCCGGCAACCGGCGGGTGTTCTGGGAGTGCACTCCCCGGGGCCTGGGCAACCGCGGCGGCGCCGAATACTGGATGCACCTCGACCTCGACATCTTCTGCTCCAACGGGGTCGCCTGGACCCAGCAGGCCGGCACCTGGGGGTACCAGGTGCGCGGCGAGGCCGAGGTCTTCGCGGCGCCGACCGACCTGTACGCCCAGATCCACGCCGGCCAGCGCGACTTCACCGCGGCCGTCGCCGCCTGGCTCGACGACGACGACAGGCCCCACGAGTGCCGCCTCGACAAGGCCCTGCCGGCAATGTGGGCGATCTTCGCCGCTCTCAAGTCCGCCAGGGTCGGCCACCAGATCACCCTGGACCGGGACACCGGGTTCTTCCTGCATCCCTCCGGCGAGGGCAGGGCCGTCGAGGTGCCGGCCGGCGTCACCGACAACGATCTCAAGGCCCTCCGCAACCACCTGCCCCGATGACCCCGGAACCCGCGCGCGGCGTCACCCTGCGCGCCGTGCTCGCGGGAGCGGCCCTGGTCGCCGCCATCAGCGTCGTCAGCCCCTGGGCGATCCTCGCCGTCAAGGGCTCGCAGCTGACCAGCAACGCCATCCCCGTCATCGCCGTGTTCCTGCTGTTCGCCGTCGCCGCCCTGGCGCAGCCGCTGCTGCGCCTGCTTTCCCGCCGCCTCGCCTTCGGCCGCGCCGAACTTGTCACCGTGTACGTCATGATGCTCGCCGGCTCGGTCGTCGTCACCACCGGGCTGACCGGCTCCTTCCTCTCGGTGATCAGCGGCGCCGTGTACTACGCCACTCCCGAGAACAACTGGGAAAACCTGTTCGGGCCCCACCTCGACCCCTGGCTCTCGCCCGGAGACAGGGAGGCGGTGCGACTGTTCTACGAGGGGCTTCCCCGCGGCATGGGGATTCCCTGGGAGGCCTGGACCAGGCCGCTGGCCGCCTGGATCGGCTTCCTGCTCGTGTTCTACGGCGTCCTCTTCTGCCTCGCTGTGCTGCTCCGGGGTCAGTGGGTCGAGAACGAGCGCCTCGTGTACCCCCTGACCCGGCTGCCCCTGGCGATGGTCGAGGACGAGGACGGCGGCCGCACCCTTCCGGGCCGCCTGTTCCGGAGCCGCCTCCTGTGGCTGGGATTCGCCGTGCCGCTGCTCCTGCACTCGTGGAACTCCCTCGGCAACTACAGCGACCTCTTCCAGCAGGTCTCCCTCGGGGACCGTTACACCGTGTCCCGGGACGTGCTGTCGATTCCGATCCGCCTCAATTTCCCCGCCCTTGGCCTCGCCTACCTGATGCCGCTGAACGTCGCCTTCAGCATCTGGTTCTTCTTCCTCTTCTGCCAAGGCGAGCGCATCGCGATGGCGTACGCAGGCGTTCGCATCGCCTCCGGAGACGTGTGGACCTCCGGGGGTGCGGGCCCGATGATCCTCGCCTACCAGCAGGCGGGGGCGATGATGGTCTTCGTCCTGTTCCTGGTCTGGACGGCGCTGCCGCACGTCCGCGGGCTCTGGCGCCAGGCCATGACGGGCGAGCCCGCGGACCGCCGGCGCGAGGTGCTGCCTCCCCGCCTCGCCTTCGCCTTCCTGGTGTCGGGGGTTGCGTTCATGGTCGCCTGGCTGACCCTGACCGGCCTGTCGCTCTACGTTTCGGCGATCCTCGTGTTCGGCGCCCTCGGCGCCTTCATCGGGCTGTCCCGGGTCGTGGCCGAGGCCGGCCTGCCCGGAGTGCAGACGCCGATGGTGCCGCAGGCATTCATCACCCGCGGGTTCGGGCCGGAGGTTCTCGGCCTGAAGAACATGACCGGCCTCGGGTTGAGCACCGTCTGGATGGGGGAAACCGCCGCGAACATGATGAACGCCGCGGTCCACGCCCTCAGGCTGACGAGCGAGGAGGGGCAGGACCGGCGCTACCGCGGCATCCCCCTCGTGATCGCCCTTGCCGTCTGCATCGGACTCGCCGGATCGATCTGGTTCACGATGCGGATGGCCTACACCTACGGCGGCATCAACCTGCACGGCTGGTACTACTGGGGAGCCCCTCACTGGCCCTTCAACTACATGGCCGCGGTCTACAACGCTCCCGAGCCCTTCCTGCCGCGCCTGGGGTTCACCGGGTTCGGGGCCTTCGTCATGGCGGTGCTCCTCTACCTGCGCTACCGCTTCATCTGGTGGAACCTGCACCCGATCGGCTTTCCCGTGGCCAGCACCTTCCAGATCACCTACTACCTGTGGTTCAACATCTTCCTCGCCTGGCTGGTCAAGGGCGCGGTGCTGCGCTACGGAGGCGTCGGCCTCTACCGCTCGCTGCGGCCCTTCTTCCTCGGCCTCGTCCTCGGGGAGTTCACCACGGCCTGCGCCTGGGTGTTCCTCGACGGGCATTTCGGGTTCGAGGGAAACATGATCTACAATTTCTGAACCGATGAGAACGGCCCCCTGCCTGATCCACGCACTCGCGCTCCTCGCTGCCTGCACCGCCCCGCCCGGCGAAGAGACCGCGGCGGCGAGGGACGAGGCCTACCGGCAAGGCAACGCCCTGCTCGACCGGGAGCGCTACCGCGAGGCCGGCGCCGCCTTCGAGCGCGCCCTGGAGGCCGACCCCGGTTACGCCCCGGCCTGGACCGAGCTGGCCAACCTGCACGCCAGGCTCGGCCGGCTCCCCGAGGCCGTCGAAGCCTACGAAAGGGCGCTCGCCGCGGACCCGGGGTACGCGCGGGCATGCCACAACCTCGGAGTCGTCCGCGCCGAGCAGTACCGCTACCTCGAGGCGCTCGAGGTCCTGGAGAACTGCCTGGGGCTGCGGCCCGACTACGCGCCGGCGCTGCAGACCAGGGCGCTGGTCCACCTCCGCCTCGGGGAGAACGGCCTGGCCGAGGAGGCGCTCCGCTCCGCCCTTGGCCTCGACAGCAGCCTGGTGAAGGCGCGCCGGCGCCTCGGCAGGATCTGCACCCTGCAGCGGCGCTACGAGGAAGCCGAGCCGCTGCTTCTCGAAGCGGCGCGCCTGGCTCCGGACGAGGCCGCCTCCTGGCTGAGGCTGGGCCAGCTCTACCTCGACTGGAACCGCCCGCAGCAGGCCCTGGGCCCTCTCGCCGAAGCCGTCCGCGTCGACTCGAGCCAGACGGACGCGCACTACAACCTCGCCCGCGCCCTGCTCTCCCTCGGCCGCCGCGAGGAGGGGGAGGCGGCGATGGCCCGGTTCACCCGGCTCAGCGAGCACTCCCGGCGCGCCGAGCAGCTGCGGGGGGGCCTGCGCGGGACCGGGTCCGGGGCCGAGATCGAAACCCGCCTCGAGCTCGCCTTCCACTACGGCCGGATGGGGGATTTCGCGCGCGCGCGGACCCAGCTGCACGCCGTCCTCGCCCTGGCTCCCGACCACCTCGAGACCCTGATCCGGCTCAGCAGCCTCTACCTGCGCACCGGGGACAGGGGCCGGGCGATGGCCCTGTGCGAGCGCGGCCTGGCCGCGCACCCGGGCGCGGCGGAGACTTCGAAGCTGTACCACACCCTGGGGTCCATCCACCTCGCGGAGAAACGCCATGCGGAAGCGCGCGGCGCCCTCGAGCGCGCCGTCGACCTGGATCCAGGGCTCGCCGGGGCCTGGAACCTTCTCGGGTACGTGCACGCGGTTTCGGGGGACCTGGCGGCCTCACAGGCTGCCTACACCCGCGCCGTCGAGGCGGACCCCGGGTTCGCCGAAGGCCGCTTCAACCTCGGGAACGTCAGCCAGCTCACCGGCGACCTGCCGGCCGCCCGGCGCCACTATCTCGGGGCGCTGGCCGCCGACTCCTCGTACACGCGCGCCCGCCTCGCCCTCGGCAACCTCTACGTCGAGCTCGATTCCCTGGCGGCCGCGGCCGCCTCCTACCGCCTCTTCCTGCGCGACTGGCGGGGAGACCCGGAAGGCGCCGACATGGCGCGCGCCGCCCTGGAAGAGCTGGGGGAAAGGCCATGAAGGGGCCGGGAATGCTCCGGACCGCTGGCCCTCACCCCCGAAAAGGCGCCTTTGCCGGAGCCGTCGCCGGGGCCGCCGCCGCACACCTGCTGACCGCCGCCCCGGCCGCCGCAGAACCGGAGCGCGAGATCCGTTTCACCGACGTCGCCGCCGAGGTCGGGCTCCGCTTCCGCCACGACAACGCCGCCACCCCCGAGCGGCACTTCCCCGAGACCGCCGAGGGGGGCGGGGCCTTCCTCGATGCCGACGGCGACGGCCGGCTCGACGTCTACCTCGTGCAGGGGGCGCCGGTCGCTCCCCGGGAGGGCGGGAGCGACGGCAGGGCGGCGCCTGCCAACGCCTTCTTCCGGCAGACGGAGAGCGGCTTCTTCGAGGAAACCGGGGCGCGGCTCGGGGTCGACGACCGCGGCGTCGGCATGGGCTGCTGCGCCGCCGACGTCGACAACGACGGCGACCCGGACCTGTACGTCACCAACTACGGGGCCAACGCGCTTTTCGAGAACGCCGGCGGCGACCGCTTCTCCCGGGTCACCGAAGCGGCCGGGGTCGGCGCCGGCCGCTGGAGCGCCGGCTGCGCCTTCGGGGATTACGACCGCGACGGCCTCGTCGACCTCTACGTCGCCAACTACGTCGACTACGACCCGGAAAACCCGGTGGAGGAGGCCACCCCCTACGTCGCGGTTGCCGGTGAGTACAAGGGAGAAGTTTCCGGCTATCCGCATCCGGCCTTCTACCCGGCGCAGCCCGACATCCTCTACCGCAACCAGGGCCGCGGCAGGTTCGCCGACGTCACCGAAACCGCGGGGGTGCTGCAGCCCGGGGGCAAGGGGCTGGGGGCCGCCTTCGCCGACTACGACCTCGACGGCTGGCCCGACCTCTACGTCGCCAACGACAACGTCCGCAACTTCCTGTTCCACAACGAACAGGGTCGGTTCGCCGAGGTCGGGGTGCTGGCCGGCGCCGCGTACGGGCAGACCGGGCGCGCCGAGGCCGGCATGGGAACCGACTGGGGGGACTACGACAACGACGGCAGGCCTGACCTCGCGGTGACCAACTTCCAGCGCGAGCCCAACTCCCTGCTCAGAAACGAAGGGAACGGCTTCTTCCGCGACGAGAGCTTCGCCTCGGGAAGCGGAGAGGTGTCGCTGCCGCTCCTCGGGTTCGGGGTGAACTTCCTCGACGTCGACCTCGACGGCCGCCTCGACCTGTTCGTCGCCAACGGCCACGTGCTCGACAACGCCGAGCTGATCGACCAGTCGACGACCTACCGCCAGCGCGACCTGCTGCTTCGCAACGCCGGACCGGGGAAGTACGGGGCGACCGCTTTCGTCGACGTCTCGGACCGGGCCGGACCCGCCCTGCAGCGGGCCCGGGTGGGACGCGGCAGCGCCCGCGGGGATTACGACGGCGACGGCGACCTCGACCTGCTGGTCGTGAACCTCGGGGAGGAGGCGGCGCTGCTGCGCAACGACTCGGCCGCCGGAGGCTGGCTGCGGGTGAGAACCGTCGGCGGCCCCAGCAACCGCGACGGCATCGGGGCCCGCGTCGAGATCCGCACCGGCCGGCGCCGGCAGGTGCGGGAGATCAGGGCCGGCTCCAGCTACCTGACCCAGAGCGAGCTGGCCGCCCACTTCGGACTGGGGGCCGCCGCGGCGGTCGACCAGCTCGTCGTGCACTGGCCGAGCGGGAGCGCCGACACCCTTCGCGACGTCGCCGGCGGCCAGGCGGTGACCGTCATCGAAGGGCGGGGGACGGCATCCTCAACCCAGCCGCACCGCCTTCCCGGTGCGCACTGACTCCTCCTGGGCGCAGCAGATCTGCAGCACTTCCAGGGCCTTCAGCAGGTCGAACGTCTGCTCTTTCTTCTCGACCATGTCGAGGAAGTCCTTCAGCATGGCGGAGTAGAAAAAGGCGTAGTCGTCCCCCTCGGCGTAGGTGGAACCTCTGGTGCCCTGGACGAGGGCGTGGTAGTGGACGGGCACGCCGTGGGGGCACATCACCGTCAGGTGGGCCCCGTTCAGGTACCTGACGCGGACGACGGTGCGGCCCCTCTGCCCGACGTCGACCACCTCGACCGGGCGGTCGTCGATGATGTAGTGGCCGAGGGTCACCGCGTGCATGCCGTAGAAGACGAAGGGCCGCTCCCACATCAGGTCCGCCGGCCCCATGGTGCTGACCATGGCGATCTCCCCGACGTCCTTCTCGCGGCTGTAGATCGGCACGAACTCCCTGGCGTACACGAGGGCGGACGTGCTCATGAACAGACAGTTGCGGACCTTCGCCCGGTCCACCAGGGCCCTGGCCGTGGCGACGGTGTCGCCGAACGGCTTGTCGAGGAAGGTCGGAATGCCGCGGTCGAGAAAAGGGGGCGCGTACTGGTGGTGGGTCATGGTGAGGTCGTCGCCGATGAAGACGGCGTCGAGGCCCTCGAACATCTCCTCGAGGGAGCCGGCCACCTCGGGCACGTCGGCGAACTTCGCCATGTTCTCCGCGGCCTGGCGGTCCTCGTCGAAAACCCGGACCACCCGGGCCCCGTCGATCTGCGCCATGGCCGGCTCGACGATCCACTCGTTGAGGTGCTTGTGCTTGCCGTTGACGCCGTTGAACATGCCGGCGAACCAGACGGCGTGGGGGTAGGCGGTTCCTGCTACGAATCCCAGCTTGATCATCGCGAGCTCCGTTCTTCGTGGTCTGAAATGCAGTGCGCTTCCGGTTTCATCCGGCCGCTTCCGGGGAATCCGCCGGCCGCAGCCGCAAAAGGGTCTTGAGGAACTCCCACTGCCAGGAGTGGGGAAAGCCGTAGGGGGAATCCTCGGTCGGCCAGCCGACCCATCTGCTGGTGTTCATGGGATAGCGGATGATCAGCAGCGAAAGGTAGATGTCCGGCATCTCCCGCACCCAGATCTCCATGGCTTCGCGGACCAGGGGCATCAGCTCCGCGTCGTCGACGTGAAGCGGCTGCACCCGCTCGACGATGCGGTCGTACTCCTCGTTGCGCCAGCGCGAGGTCGCCCACCACAGCGGCGCCGGCTTTCCCGTCGGCCGGAAATACCTCGAGGTGTAGATCGAGAGCATGAAGTAGGGGTCCATGCCGCGCACTCCGCTCGGGCCCCGGCACCCGAGGGCGATCGGCTGCTCCCCTGTCTGGGTCAGCGACCCCAGGCCGGGAGAGGTGTCGAAGGTGGCGTCGAAGCCGGCGTCGCGCAGCTGCTGGACGAGGGGCGGGCCGTAGGGTTTCAGCACGTGATGGATGTAGATGTTCAGGGCCATCCGCTCCCCTTCCGCGTCCACCCAGAAACCCTCGGCGTCCCTGCGGTACCCCTTGCTCTCCATGATTCCGGCGACGCGCTCCGGGTGGGCCCGGGTGTCGCAGCCGTAGCGGGCGAACATCTCCCGCAGCGACCGGTCGAGGGGTTCGAGCCATTTGTACGGCGTGAACGGGTGCACGGTCACCATGCCGGCGCCGGACTCGGCCAGGTCGACGAGCCGCTCGCGGTCGATGGCCAGGGACAGGGCCCAGCGGATGTCGGGATCGTCGAAGGGGGGTTCCGAGCAGTTGAGGCCGAGCTCGACCGGGCACCAGTCCATGTATCCGTAGGGCGGGCTTCTCCCGGAATAGGTTATCACCTTCGGGTTGCGCTCCATGACGGCGCGCATGGTCGACACCTGCATGATCTGTCCCATGTCGACCTGGTCGGTCAGCAGCATCTGCGCCGCCTGGCTCTCCTCCTGCGAGGGCACGAACATGACCCGCTCGACCTCGGGAAGGGGCCTGAACCCGGTCTCGGCCGCCCACCAGTCGTCGCGGCGGTCGTAGGTCTTCTGGTGGGTCGAGGCGTAGACCAGCCGGAAGGGCCCAGTGCCGACCGGCCAGCCCCTGGCGATGTCGTAGTTGGAGAACTCGAGGGGGTCCTGGTCCCGCCAGATGTGCGCGGGCAGCACGTGGATGCCGTGGTTGGTGCTCAGGGTGCTGGCCCAGAAGCCCGGGGCCGGCCTGGTGAGGACGAGCCGCACCGTGAGCTCGTCGAGGACCTGCGCTTCCTCGAGGAATTCGGCCAGGTCGGCGTGGTGCACCATCGAGTCGGCGTTGTCGAGGAGCAAGCGCATGGTGAAGGCGACGTCGGCGGCGGTCAGGGGACGGCCGTCGCTCCAGCGGATGCCCTCGCGCAAGCGCAGGGTGATGGCCTTGTAGTCCGCGTCGTACTCCCAGCTTTCGGCCAGCCAGTTCTCGTGCTCCCCGGTGAGCACGTTGAACATGATCAGCGGCTCGAAAACCGCCGGAAGGGTGCCGAAGTGGAAGCCCTGGTCCGAGCCCGGGACGTAGGGGTTGTGGTTGTCGTAGAGGCTGTACTGGTGGGGGCCGCCGTTCATCACCACGAGGGTGCGGTCGCGCGGCACCTCCCGCAGCGGGGGAGAATCCGCGGGGCCGCCGCAGGCCGAAAGCGAGAGGACCGCCGCTGCCAGCGGTATGCAGCTGAAAGCCAATCCCGGTCCGCGCGCGGCCATCCTATTCCTCCCCGTGGGTCATCGTCGCGGCCCGTTCGCCGTCCAGCGGCCGGGCCCCCTCGTACAGGAAGCAGGCCGCCCCCCGGGTCGGGTCGGTTTCGAGCAGCGGCGGGCGGCTCCGCCGGCACACCGCGGTCACCGAGGGACAGCGGGATGCGAACACGCAGCCCTGCCCGCTTTCTCCCTCCGGGGCCGCGTCCGCTTCGACCGCCTCAGCACCCCTTTCCGGAGATTCTTCCGATCCGGCTTCCCCCTGACCCGCTCCGGGACCGGCGGCGGCCTCTCCCCACCGGCGCCCCGGGTCGGCATGGGGGATCGAGCCGACCAGCAGCCGGGTGTAGGGGTGCTTCGGTTCCTTCATCACCAGCTCCATCTCCCCCACCTCGACGACGGAGCCGGCGTACATCACCAGGATCGTGCGGCACAGCTGGAAGGCGGTGGTGAGGTCGTGGGTGATGTAGACGATGCTGATGCCGCGCTCGCGGTGGCTCCGGTACAGACTTTCGAGGATCGTGGCGCGCAGCGACGCGTCGACCATCGACACCGGCTCGTCGGCGATGACCACGCGCGGGTCGAGGAGCAGGGCCCGCGCCACCATGACCCGCTGCCGCTGGCCGCCGCTGAGCTGGTGGGGATACCGTCCGAGGGTCTCCTCCGGACGCAGCCCCGTGCTCCGCAGCCCCTCCTCGATGCGCTCGCGGCGCTGCTGCCCCGTCAGCTCGGGATAGAACCTGCCCACCGGGACCGCCAGGGCGTGGTCGACCTTGTAGAAGGGGTTGAAGACCTCGAAGGGATCCTGGAAGACCCCCTGGACCTCGCGGCGGAACCTCCTCTGCTGCCCGCGGGTCATCTGCCGCAGCTCCAATCCCCGGTAGCGCACCTCGCCGCTGCTGGGAGCCAGCATGCCGAGCATGAGCCGCGCCAGGGTGGTCTTGCCGCTGCCGCTCTCCCCGGCCACGGCGACCGCCGCCGGGCGGTCTCCGGGCAGGACCAGGTCCGCCTCCCGCACCGCGGTCACCTCGCGGCCGGGGCGCAGCAGGCCGCCGCCCCCGAAAACCCGGGAGGCGCTGCGAACCTCCAGCAATGGCGTCACGGCGTTCACGGGGAAGCCGGAGCGTGGAGGAGGCAGGCGACGCGACGGCCCTGCCGGGGCGGTTCCGGCGCCTCCAGGCGGGGGGCCTCGGCAGCGCAGCGCTCCATCGCTTCGGGGCAGCGCGGGTGGAACAGGCACCCGCCGGGCGGGTCGGTGAGGGAGGGGGGCAGTCCGGGGATGCCGCGGAACACCCCTCTCTGCTCGACGGAGGGGAGGCTTGCCACCAGCAGCTGGGTGTAGGGGTGGAGCGGAGACTTCAGCACCTCGTCGACGCCCCCTTCTTCGACGAGCCGGCCGGCGTACATGACGCCGATGCGGTCGACGCACTGGGCCATGAGTCCCATGTCATGGCCCACGAGCAGCAGCGCCGCGTCGAGCTTCTCCTGAAGCTGTCCCAAGGTCTCCATGACCCGCTTCTGCACCACCACGTCGAGGGCGCTGGTCGGCTCGTCCGCGATGATGACCTCGGGCCCGAGGGCCACCGCCATCGCCATGCAGACCCGCTGCTTCATGCCGCCGCTGAGCTCGTGCGGGAAGGCACGCGCCGCGGAGGGTTCCAGCTCCACCATGGCGAGCAACTCCGCCACGCGCCGGTCCAGCCCTGAACGGGTGAGCCCGCCCTCGTGGGCGGTGATGGTGTCGGCGATCTGGTCCCCCGTCCTCATCACCGGGTTGAGGGAGTTCATCGCCCCCTGGGGGATCAGCGAGACGCGGGCGAACCGGACCTGCCGCATCTCCTCCTCGGGGAGGCCGAGCAGCTCCTGCCCGCCGAGCCAGACGCGGCCCGACTCGATCATGCCGGGCGGCTGGATGAGGCGCATCAGCGCCATGGCCGTCGTCGACTTGCCGGAGCCCGACTCCCCCACCAGTCCCAGGCACTCCCCCCGCCCGATGCTGAAGCCGACGCCGTCGGCGGCGAGCACCGGCCCCCTCCCGGTGCGGTAGGATACCCGCAGGTCCTCGACCCGGAGCGCGGCCCCGGCACTGCCGCGCCCGCTCACGGAGCCTTCTGCAGCCGGGGATTGGCGACGCGGTCCAACCCCATGGAGACGAGGAAAAGGCCGATGAAGATGAGGACGATGACGGCGACCGGCGGGACCCACCACCACCACATGCCCCGCAGCAGGGAGGCGTAGTAGATGCACCAGTAGATGGTCATGCCGAGGGTCGGCTCGTTCTGGGGGCCGAGGCCGAGGGCCTCGAGCCCGATGGATGCGAGCACCGCCGAGGCCACCGCGGCGACGAAGCTGGCCGCCAGGTAGGGCAGCAGGTTGGGCAGCAGCTCGCGGACGACGATCTCCATGTCCCCCATTCCCGACAGCCGCGCCACCTGCACGTAGGCGCGCTCGCGCAGGGACAGGACCTGGGCCCGGATCGTCCGGGTCGGTACCATCCAGGCCAGGCTGGCGATGACGAGGGCCATCATGTCGACGCTGACCGAGGCGCGCAGCGACGTGGCGATGACCACGAGCAGCAGGAGCCCCGGAACGGTGAGCAGGACATCGGCGGCGCTCCGGATTACGGTGTCCGCCCAGCCGCCGAAGTACCCCGCGAGGAAGCCGAGGAAGGTCCCGATCCCGAGGCCCACGGCGCCGGCGAGAAGCCCGATCCGCAGGGTGAGGGGGGTGCCGGCGACGATCACCGCCAGCACGTCGCGGCCCACCGAGTCGGTCCCCAGCGGATGCCCCGAAGAGGGGGCCAGGTTCGCTTCCGCGGTTCCGACCCTCGCGTCCCCGGTGTCGACGAAGAGGGAGCCCACCGGCCCCAGGGCGACGACGAAGGCGACGACGGCGAGCCCGGCGGTCAGGTGGGGATGGCGCCGGGCGCTCCTCAGCGCGGAAGACAGAACGGCCATTGCGGACCTCACCGTTCCCTGTAGGTGATGCGCGGATCGAGAAGCGGGTAGACGAGGTCGAGCACCAGGGTGGCGAGCCCGATCGACAGGATCACCATGAAGACGACGCCGTAGATGACGAAGTAGTCGAAGGTCTGGATCGCCCGCAGCAGCACCGTTCCCACCCCGGGATAGGCGAACACCGCCTCCACCAGCACCGCGCCGGACACCACGTACCCGATCGCCAGCCCGAGGGAGGTGGTCTGCGGAAGCAGGGCGTTGCGCAGGGCGTAGCGCAGAAACACCCGCCGCTCGCGCAGGCCCCGCGCCTGGGCGTAGGCGACGAACTCCTCGCCGAGCACGGTGACCATCATGCCCCGCATCGACAGGGCCCAGAAGCCGGCCGACGCCAGCACGATGGACAGGGCGGGCACGACCGAGTGGCGCAGCACGTCCAGCGCGAACGCAAGGGTCGGCACCGGGATGCTGCCGAGGGTGAATCCCCCTCCGAGGGGAAACAGCCTGAAGGTGAACCCGAGCACGAAGACGAGCATCAGCCCCAGCAGGTAGTAGGGCACCGCCGACAGGGCGAGGAAAGGCGCGGCGAGCCAGCCGAGGAACGGGGGGCTGCGCGGCCAGGCCAGCAGGGCCCCGAACAGGGAACCGACGGCGAAGGAGATCAGAGTCGCCACCCCGAGCAGCCCGAGGGTCCAGGGCAGGGCGTCGAGGATGATGTCCAGGGCTTTGGTCGGGAAAAAGGCGATGGAGTAGCCGAAGTCGAAGCTTCCCAGGTCGGCGAGATAGCGGAAGTACTGTTTCCACAGGGGCTGGTCGAGTCCGAAGCGCGCCTCGTACGAGGCGACGACCCGCTCCATGTCCGCCTTTCCCGCCCCGCCCAGGGAGACCGCCTGCAGCAGCCGCTCGCGGATCGGGTTTACCGGGGCGATGCGGGGAATGACGAAATTCAGGGTCGCCCCGGCCCAGACGATCATCAGGAACACCCCGAACCGCCTGAGGACGTACTCGGGTGTCATGTCGGGCGGGGGGCCGGTGAGGGGGGGTTCGGCATGGGCGTCACAGTACGCAAGCCGGCGGCCATTTTCAATTCATGCGGCGTTTATTCCACGCCGTCGAAACCGCTTATCTTGGACGACATGCAGGGCCCGACACCGAAAAACCCAGGGAATCCGCACCGCCGCGGCAGCGGGGATGCCGCCCGGCTTCCGGGGGGGGAGAAGCGGCCGCGGAAAGGACTCCTGCCGGTGCAGGGCATACCCGTCGTCCGGTGGATGTTGCTGGCGGGGCTCTGCACCTGCCACGATCAACCTGTGCAGGGGCAACGGGAATCTCCGCCAAACCCCTCGATCGCGGCGCAACAGCTCTCGGGCCCGCTCGAGGACTTCGGCGCCCGCCGGCCAGCGAGGTACCGCGCCTGCGAGCCGCTGCCGCTCGGGCAGTTCTGGGAGGGGGAGGACAGGTTTCCGGAGGAGGCGGGAGTCGCCTATGCCGGCGCCACGGGGCGGGGGCTGTCGTTCTACGTCCACCTGCTCGACAGCGACATCTTCTCCCGGGCCACCGGCGACGAGCAGAAGATGCCCGCCCTCGGCGACGTCGTCGAGATCTTCGTCAAGCCCGGCAGCGGACGGACGGACTACTGGGAAATCCACGTGACCCCGAACGGTTTCCTCCTCGACATCCACATCCCCGACCGCGCCCGCATCTCGAAGGGGGGAACCATCACCTGGGAGCAGGTGGTACCGTTCGTTCCCCCGGCAAGCGGCGCCACCCGGCGGGTCGCCGTGACCGACAGCTCCTGGTCGGTGGAGGTAACCGTGCCCTGGAGCGCCTTCGGCCGGGACGCTCCCCCTGCCCCCGGTTCGGTCTGGCAGTTCGCCGTCTGCCGCTACAACTACAGCGGCGGACTCGAGGACCCCGAGCTCTCCTCCACCGCCCGCATCACCGAGCTGAGCTTTCACCGGCACGAAGAATACACCGATCTCGTCTTCTGATTCCCCCGCCGCAGCCGCCGAAACCGGCCTGAGCGGCCGCTTCCACAGCCTGGTGCGGGACCGCCGGGGCCTGTGGATTCCCTGTGCCCTCTTCCTCGGGGCCCTGGCGGTGCGCCTGGCATACCTGCTCGAAAGCCGCGGCAACCCCTTCTTCGACGCCCCGGTCGTCGACGCCCGGACCTACCTGGAGCAGGCGCGCCTCGTCGCCGCGGGCGGCCTGCTCGGCGGCGACAACGCCTTCTGGCAGCCGCCGATGTTCCCCTATTTCCTCGCCGCGTTCCTGCGGGTCTTCGGCGACGGCGTCTTCGCGGCGGTGCGGGTTGCCCACGCCCTGATCGGCGCCTGCTCCTGCCTGCTCCTCTACCGCCTTTCCCTGCGCGCCCTGCCGTCGGCGTGGGCGGCCGCTGCGGCGGCCGCGGCCATGGCCCTCTGGGGTCCGCTTCTCTACTTCGAAGGGGAGCTGCTGTCGGTGGCGCTCGAGGTGTTCCTCTACCTGCTCCTGCTGTTGCTCCTGGCACGGGCACGGGAGGGAACCGGTCTCGCCCGCTGGGGGGCGGCCGGCTTCGTCGGCGGACTGGCTGCGGTAACCAGGCCGAACATCATCCTGTTCCTCGCGCTGGCCGCCTGCGCGCTCCCGTGGCTGCGGCCGCGACCGGCCGCGGGAAGGTATCTCCGCCAGCTGCTGGCCGCGCTGGTCGGGTTCGCCTGCGTCGTCGGGCCGGTCACCTGGCGCAACGCCGCGGTCGGCGGCGAGTTCGTGCTCGTCTCGGCGAACGGCGGGGTAAACTTCTACATCGGCAACAACGCCGCCGCCGACAGCACCGTCGCCATCCACCCGGGAATGCACTGGGAGCGGCTCATGGCGGAGCCGGTCGAGGCGGGGTACGAGTCCCCGGGGGAGCGTTCCGCCTACTTCACGCGCCGCGCCTTCGCCGACATCGCCTCCGACCTCCCCGGCTGGGCCGGGCGGCTGGCGGAGAAGGCCTGGCTGCTCCTCTCAGGACCGGAGGTCAAGCGCAACCAGGATCCCTACTACGCCGCCGGGCACTCGCGCCTGTTGTCGCTGCTGCTGTGGGACGAGGTGATCTCCTTCCCCCACGGCGTCGTCCTGCCCTTCGCCCTGCTCGGACTGGCGGTTACCTGGCGGCAGCGGAACCCGGCCCTCGACCTGCTGCGCCTGTTTCTCGCCGGGTACGGTCTGTCGATCGTCCTCTTCTTCGTGACCAGCCGCTACCGCACCCCCCTGACCCCGGCCTGGCTGCCGTTCGCCGCGGTGGGGGCCGCCTGGATCGCCTCCCATGTACGGGCCCGGAACTGGCGGCCGGCGGGGGCCGCGGCCGCGGCGGTCCTGGCCGCGGGCATCGCCGTCAACCTTCCGGCCGCGCCCCCCACTTCGGAGGACGCGCAGCTGCACCACGACCTCGGCGAGGTCATGCTGCGCAAGGAGCGCTGGCGCGAGTCGCTGGCCCACTCCCGGCGCGCCGCCGAGCTCGAGCCCGGCTACGCCTCCGCCTGGCACAACATGGCGGTGGCCTGGCTCGCCCTCGAGCGCCCGCGGCAGGCGGAGAAGGCGAGCCGCCGCGCCCTGGAGCTCTACCCTGCCCGCGCGCCCACCCGGCTTCAGCACGCCCGCGCCCTGTGGGCGCAGGGAGCCCGCGATTCCGCGCTCGTGCAGTTAGCGGAGACCGTGCGCGCCGCACCCGGGCTCGTGGAAGCCCGCCACCTCCTCGGCCGCTGGCTGCTCCGTCTCGGACGCGCGGAGGAAGCGGTTCCGCAGCTTGAAGCGGCCTCCGGGCTCGATCCCGGTTCCTGGTCGGCCCCCTACGACCTCGGCCGCGCCCTGCACGCCTCGGGCCTCCCGCGGGAGGCGGTGAAAGCCTTCGAGCGCTCCGGACAGCTGGCTCCCGACCGCCCCGATCCCCTCAGCGCGGCCGGCGCCGCCGCCCTCGCCTCCGGGGACGTCGACGGGGCCCGCCGTTACCTCGAGCGGGGGCTGGCGATCGACGGCTCCTACGCTCCGGCGCGCGTCAATCTCGGGCTCACCGAAATCGCCTCGGGGAACTATTGGCGGGGGATCGAGCTGCTCGAGGGAGCGGTGGAGGATGCTCCCGACCCGGTGCGGGTGCTGCAGGCACTGGCCGGAGCTTATGCAGCGGTTGGAGAGCCGGAAAAGGCCCGGGCGGCGCTGGCGGCTGCCCGGGCGGGGAAAGGGATCGACAGGTAGTGCGGACTAGCAGGCCACGGCGACCGTTCCCAGCAGCTGGTTGCCCCTCTTGGTTTCATACGTCAAGGGGGTTGGGATCGCAGAGCCCGGAGGTGGAACTTCGTTTTCGACGAGCCGGCCGCGGATCGTACGCCGCCGACGGCTCGGCAACCGACTTGGCCGGAACGATGCGGTCGCGGGCACCGACCTCTGGAGCATCTTACCGGGATTTCTTCCGCCACGGATCCGGAAAATGCGAGTGGCTGGGCGACTTATTCAGCGCTGCGCCGTCGAGCGGCAGCAGGGTCTTCCAGCCGAGCTGCGGGGGCACGATCGCTTCGCGCTCGCGGGGCGGCTCGGTGAGCTGGTCCGCCATCTTGAGGAAGAGCAGCAGGGTCAGCTGCTCGACGTACTCGAAGCAGGAGAGCCCGGCGTCCTGCAAAACGCCGGCATAGCTCCAGGCCCGCTTGCCGATCTGGGAGGTGTCCATGCGCTCAGGCTGTGATGGCCAGCGGATGCCCGATGAGCTGCCGGTCCGCGGTGAGGAGCTTGAGGTCTTCTTCCTGGGCCTGCACGAGGAGCAACTCGTCGAAGGGATCTCTGTGGGAAAGAGGGGTCTGCAGCTCGCTGGCGGCGTGACGCTCGGTCAGGGGCACAATGAACCGGCGCTGCTCATCCGAGAACCGCCCCTGGGCCTCCATCAGACCATCCAGGAATGGAGTATCGAGGAGGACGCGCACCAGGCCGTCTCCCGCCTATTCCTCGTCCTCAAGTCCCAGAACGCGGCGGCTGAGGGCGGAGTCGTGAAAGGCGGCTAACATCGCCTCGGCTTCTTCCGGAGGGGCGTCCTTGATCCCGAGTTCGCGACGGATGTCGTTCAGTCTGTCCCAGTCCAGACCGCCGCCTTGCTTTCGTCTACAGCGCACCAGTTGAACGGATGGCTCCCCGTCCTTGACAATCACCACCCGTTCGCCCTTCTCGGCCGCGGTGACCAACTCGGCGAGGCGGTTCTCCGCCTCGTGCAAGGTTAGTTCCATGGTCCATGCTCCTGAATGTGTGGTAGCGGTGCTGAGCCTCCTGCTCAGCTAAGAATCGGAGTTCGTTCTCCGAGAAATTGCTGCCCATGAAGAATGCGCATGGCTGGAAACCTACTCCTCATCCTCGAGCCCCAGCACCTTGCGGCTGAACTTCGGATCGTCGAACCCGCCGCGGCCGGCGGGGAGGTCGAGCTCACTGCGGCTCTGGACCAGCCAGCCGGCCGCTTCGAGGTTCGCGTCGATATCGCGCCGCGCGTTCTGTTCGGGAGTTCCGGTCATGTCATTCCGCAGAAATCCGGCGAAGCCAGGGGCGAAAAGTATAGAAGGAAAGATAGACGGTATCGAGAATGCCCCGACCCCCTCAGCGAGCCTTTCAGGCCGCCCGGGGCAGCTGGGGCAGCCGGTCGAAGTGGGCATCCCGGGAGAAGAGGTGCACGTCGTTCTCCAGGACCAGCGCGGCGATCCACAGGTCATTGGCGGGGATCGGCGTCCCCTGGGTGCGCAACTGCAGTAAGAGCTGGGCGTACTGGCGGGTCGTGGCGGCAGTGGGGAAAACGACCTCGACTCTCGGCGAGGAGAGGAACCGCTCCAGCACCCGCTCGTTGGCGCCGGCCCGCGCACCGGCCAGGAATCCGGCGCGCAGCTCCCCGAGGGTGATGAAAGGCAGGTAGACGCGCTCCGACCGCTGCACCAGATCGAGGCAGGCGGGATCACCCGCGCAGAAGTCCCGGTAACTTTTGGTGTCGATGGCGATCCTCACGACCACAGCTCTTCGTCCACTGTGTCCATCTCCTCGATCACCCGGTCGAACCCGGGGTCGTCGACCCAGGTGCCGGCGAGGTGATCGAGATCGTGGAACCGTCTCTCTTCCCGCTCCAGTCCAGCCCCAGCTCGAGGGCTTCGAGGGCGACGCGGTTCAGACTCCGGCCATAGGTCGCCGCCCTCTCGCGCAGGGCGCGGTCGACGTGATCGGGAACGCCGCGAAGGGTGTACTGTTTGGTAATGCCTGCTTTCCATGCCTGCAGTATAGGCATTTCGGCGCATGCATCGAGGGCCGGCGGGGCCGGGCCGCAAGCGCCAGGGGTCTCGACGAGGTTGCCGGGGGCGCCTGCCTGCCCGTCGCCTCCCGGGAAGGGACAAGCCGACGTGGCGAGCATCCGATGGCCTCCGCCGGAAACGACTGTCCCTGGGTCGAGGACCCTGATGGGCTAAGGCCTCATGCCGGCGCGCCTCCGCGACCTGTCGGTGGCGCAGAGCAGCACGTTCGTATCGGCGAAGACGGCCTCACCGACCTCGATCGTCATAAATCTCGCTGCGCGACCAGGTGGGTGAGCGGCCCCCGGTCTCCACCGTGATCCAGTCCAGCCCGGCTTCCTCCTCGGGAGGGGCTGTACGCGCTGCGCGCTCGAGGATGGCGTGGAGCTCCCCTTGAAGGGACCGTCGGTGGCACCTTGCAAGGCGCTTGAGGGCCGCCAGGGTGGCTGCTTCGATACCTCGGATGTGTACTGATTTCATACTGGTATCAATTAAGTATCATCAGGGCTCTGTCAAGCTGGAACACCGACCGGAGCGGCGGTCCAGATATCCCCCGGTGAATGGCGAGGGGCTGCGGGATGATCGGCCGCGCCACGTAGCGCCACAAGCGTTCGAGCCCCCGCCGGTCGGGGCCTCGCACATCGCCAGGAATGACTGCGCCGGCTCCTCAAACCGTGATCCGGATCCCGGCACGTTAACCGGCGGCGCGCACTTCCTCCAGAAACGACGCATCGGAACCACCGTCCCGGACCGCAACGATTCCGAGGTCCGCTTCGGCCGCACGGTCGCCGAAAAGAATGAGAACGTCATCGGGGTCGCACTGGTTCGAGGTCCAGATCAGCCCTCCTACCTCCGGGAACTGACCATGGATCGCCCGGGCCCACTCTACCGTCCGGCCGTAGCAGGTCGGGGGGCTGCCTACCAGGTCCGCCCGGGTGACGTTCCACTTTTTGAGGTCGGCAGCGCGCAGATTTGCCAGGCGGATGGCGCGCCGCAGTTGAAGCGTGCCGTGCGACCGGCGGTCGATCTGGTATCTCGGCACGGTCTTGCGCTCCGCCTCGGCCGGCACGTCATGGAAGATCGTCTCGCAGATGGCCGAAACGAGCGTCCTGCCGGCGTACAGGGAAGGAACGCACCGCCCATCGCTGTCCCGGATGGGGGCAAAGCGTGTGGGGCCGCCCAGGCAGGGGTTGAAGGCATTCGGGGCGAGCCCCCGGTCGTGGACACGATGCAACAGCGCCCCGGCCTCGAGGACGGTGAGATTGGGTTTCGCCAGGACGGCCGGGGGGCGCGGGAGGGACTCCAAGGCCGGCCCGTTATCCGAACGCGGGTAGGGCGAGCCGCCCGGCGGCCTGGACTACCTGATCGCCGTCATCCAGTCGCTGCTGCGGTTCGGCGCCGTCGAGCCAGCCATTTCCGGAGGCGAACCACAGCGCCGTCTGCCATGCCGTCGTCCCTTTGGGGAGGGCGGCGAGTATGTCCCTGATCACGGGACGCGGCGCCCCGTCCTGGAATTGAAACGCGGGGTAGCGGTCGATGCCCTGGCAGCGCACCGCGAAGATCCTGCCTTCCCGTTTCCAGCGCGATGCCGGTTCGCTCTTGTTGCGCGGCCTGAGGTCCGACGCGGCACGGACTTCCGCCGCCGTCAATACCGGAGTTTTCTCCAGGTAGCCGGCGCGAAGCTGGACGTTGTCGATCTCGAGGTCGGTCTCGACATCGGCATGAGGGGCACGCGACAGCAGGAAATCGACCAACTGCTCGATATTGCGCTCGCTGAGACTGCGGGCGCTTTCCGCCCCCTTCGTTGCCAGGACCCGGATCACGTGATCGGCCAGCCTGGCAAGCTGTCGGTCGGCGGTGCCGAGAAGAATCCACTCGTCCGCCGACTCGAACCTGGCGCCGAACCTCTCCTTGAGCCTCGCCGGCAGCTCCTCGACCTCGTCGGACCGGAGATGGAGAAAGGAGATTTTTTCATGCTGGCTGGCCATAGCGCCCCCTTACATGATATTCATGACTAGAGACGAAAGTGTTCTATCTCATGCCCTGGTGCAACATCGAGGCCGCATGGGGTACTGCCTCCGCTGAGCCGATCCCGGTGCCGCCGTTGGCGGGCTTCATCAGGATCATCGCCCGGTGGATGGCGGGATAGAGCTTGCCCTCTTTCGTTCACCGGGGAAGCTCTAAGTCGAGCGCTCCTGCGATCCGCTCGGCTACCATGAGCGTGGGCAGGTTGGTGTTGGCCCTCGGAACGACGGGCATGATCGAGGCATCGGCTACGTATAGACCCTGTGCGCCGTGGACCCTGCCCATTGGGTCGACGACAGCCGCAGGGTGCGAGTCGGGGCCCATCCTGCAGGTACCGACCGGGTGGTAGTAGTGAAGGCTGTCGCGGCGCAACTCCTCGGCCGTAACCATGCCGGCCGTTTCCCCGAGTTCCGTCCCGATCAGCTCGGCCAGTGGCCGCTGGCGCGCGATCTCCCTGGTCATCGCGACGCCATCCATCAGCACCGCGAGGTCCTCGTCGCCTGGGTCGGTGAAGTAGCCGGTGTCGATCACCGGGCTGCTCCGCGGGTCGCTGTCCCGCAGCGTCAGCCGCCCGCGGGACAGCGGCGCCATGTGCGCAACGTACATCACGCACTCCCAGCGTCCTGCCGGGTCGGGACCGGCCGAGGTGATGGGGGCTATATGCAGGTCGAACGCCTCGCCGCAGCGGCTGCTGCGGGCCTTGCCCAGGCTCTGCTCCGTGAAGACCGTCCTGCCCTCGGCGATGAAGTCCTCCATCAAGGAGTCGAAGAGCCGGGTGCCGTGGTGTTTCATGCTGACACCGGGATGGTCGTGCAGGTTGCGTCCCACTCCCGGCAGGTCAATCCGCGTGGAGATCCCCAGTGAGGCCAACTCTTCCGATGGACCGACGCCCGAGCGGAGCAGGACGGCGGGAGAGCCGTAGGCGCCGGCACACAGGACGACCCGGCCCGCGGCAACAGTCACCCTCTCCCCTTCCCGGGCCGCTTCGACCGAGACGGCTCTGGAGCGGTCCAGGTTGATCCTGTCAACCACGGCATCGCCAACCACGGTCAGATCACCCCGGTCGCGTACCGGATCCAGGTAAGCGAAGGGTGTGCTCCACCGTATCCCGTTCCTGATGTTGACCGGCGCCATCGCCGCGCCAACATCCTCGTCCAGGTCGTTCAGATCTGCCGATTGAGGGATTCCGACACCGGCCATCGCATCGAGACAGGCTCCGTGGAACGGAGTTGTCTCCTCCGGTTCGAAGCGGCGGACGCACAGCCTGGCCGCTGCCCTCTGGAAGTGGGGAAGGACCTCTTCCGTCGACCAGCCGTCGTTGCCCTCGCTGGCCCAGCCATCATAGTCTGCGCGGCTGCCCCAGAGGGCGATGCAGCCATTGTGCGATGAGCAGCCGCCGATCACCCTCGCCCGCTGGAGGGCGTGGCCCGGCTGGCCTGCGGAGGCCCCGCTGGTGTAGGACCAGTCGTGCGTGCTTGCGACGACACGCCCTTCCAGCAGATCGGCCGGCCATCGGCCCTCCTCCAGGCTGCCGTAGTCGGGGCCAGCCTCCAGGAGCAGCACTGACTGGCCGCCGCGTTCGGCCAGGAGACCGGCAACGGCGGCTCCAGCCGTGCCGCCCCCTATCACGACAGTGTCCGAGTAAAGGGGAAAGGACAAAGCTTCACTCCTTGTCATCGCCGAGTTCCGCACGCTGAGAATGCGCGGACGCCCTCCCGCCAGGGCCGGCGGGGCACGGGCGACAGGTGTGTTGGTAAATTCGGTTATTTCCGAGAAATGTCGGAAATGAAAAACTCGACCCGCAGGTTGTCCGGCAACCTGAGTTTTCTTGACAAAATACTCACACGAGGTATTTGAAAAAATGCACGCCAAAGCGCTTGTCAGTGACGAAAATCAGAACTTTAGCTGCGCTGATGTAACCCTGTCGGATCCGGGACCGGAACACATCCTGATACGGACGTTGTACAGCGGGGTCAGCATTGGAACGGAGTTTGCCCTGATCCGAAGCAAGATATCATGGGGGCAGTATCCAATATGCACCGGCTATCAAGGAGTCGGTGTCATCGAACAAGTTGGCAACCAGGTCGATACGTTCAAGGTCGGCGGCAAGGTCTATTACCGCGATAACCGGGAGGGGATGCAGCTGTCCGCTGGACAGCAGGTCTCAGCCGTAGCCGGCGTTCATTGCTCTGCCGCTGTGGTCAATCCACAAACGACGCACGGCCTGCAGCTGCTGCCCGAAGGTGTTCACGACGACGCGGCGAGTCTGTTCGTGATGCCAGCGGTCGGATTGAACGGCGTCGATACGGCAAACCCCCGGATGGGAGACGTCGTTGCGGTCTTCGGCGCTGGACTGGTCGGATTGGGGGTTATGGCTGCGTGCAGCCACCGGGGCTGCATCGTCGTTGCCATTGACCTTGAACAGAACAGGCTGGAGGTCGCTGAAAAACTCGGCGCGGATTATCTCATCAACGGTTCCAACCGGAACGTAGTGGAGGAACTGCACAAGATTGCGCCTGAAGGTGCTGACGTTGTTTTTGAATCCACCGGCGTGCCTGCGTGTGTTGACCCTGCGATCGAGCTGTGCAAGCCGCACGGCAAGTTTGTGTATCAGGGCCATTACGGCACGAAGCCCCTCTCCTATCGATTTGCACCGCCCCACGGCAAACGGCTGACGATGTTCTATCCGTGCGACGATGGCTTTGAGCCTTGCCGGCGCGCGGTGCTCAAGAACATGGCAACAGGTGTCCTGCCGTGGCACCACACGATCACGCATCGCGTCGAATCGGAGGAATCACCAACCTTTTACGACGCCATCAACAAAGATTGCGCCAAAGATGTGGTCGGTGCGGTAATACGATGGTCGGACAGTTGATTTTACCGCGAGGAGCTCATGAATCCGACGAAAGTCGCCGTGATCGGGTGCGGCCAGATCGCAACCTCAAAACACCTGCCGGCCTGGCAGGAGACAGCAGATGCCGGGGTCTGTTCGCTCTCCCGGGCGGCGATCCGGAGACGTTTCACGCCGTTTCCGCGCGGGGGTTGAGTCAGCCGGCATGGGGTCCTGCCTCCGCTCAGCCGATCCCGGTGTCACCGGCGGCGAGCTGCCAGTCGCGGATGCGGGCGGTCAGGCCGCGGCAGCGCCCGGCCTGCTCCGGGCGGAAGGCCAGGTTGGCGGTCTCGCCGGGATCGTCGTTCAGGTCGTAGAGCTCGTGCTGGCCGGCCGGGCTCAGGCAGAACTTCCACCCCTCGGGCGTGACGATGCAGCGCGCGGCGTCGGCCAGATCGGCCAGCCCGGCCTCGCGCGTGGTCACCCCGGCGAGGTAGCCGGGCAACGGGTCGCGCTTCAAATCCTCGTGGACCAGGTAGTTGATGCCCGTCCATTCCACGAACGCCGGCCGCGGCCGCGGATCGGCGCCGTCCAGCCACGGCGCGAGCGACGTGCCCTGAAGGTGGCCGGGAGCGGAGAGGCCCAGCTCCTCGAGCACGGTCGGCACGATGTCGACGTGACCCACCGGCGCGTGCACGTGCCGGTCGTGGCTCTGCCCCGGCCGGCTGATGAACAGCGGCACGCCGATCGACTCCTCGAACATCATGTTCTTGCCGAACAGCTGGTGGCTGCCGGCCAGGTCGCCGTGATCGGCGGTGAGGATCACCAGCGTGTCGTCGGCCGCGCCCGAGGCGTCGAGCTGGTCGAGCACCCGGCCGAGGGCGCGGTCGACCTGGGTGCACAGGCCCCAGTAGCGCTGGATCAGCAGGCGCCACGCCAGTTCCGAGCGCAGGGCGATGCCGTCCCTGGGGCGGTGCAGGGTATACAGGTGCTCCAGCAGCGCCTTGCGGGGCTGGTCCGGGCCGGGCGGATGGTGCCAGTTGTCCGGCAGCGGCACCTGGTCGAAGGGATGCAGGTCGTCCAGGGGTCCCGACAACGGATCGTGGGGCTCGTAGAAGCAGAGGGTGAGGGCGAACGGCCTGCCCGCGCGGCGGCGGATGAAGTCGCACGCCCTGGCGGCGATGTTGGACGGACCGCCCAGGTGCTCGGGGATGGCCGGCCGGTCCTTCTTGCCGAAACGTACGCCGTCGGACGGCGTCAGCCCGTGCGCGCGCAGCAGGTGATCGGTAGCGATGTCGTTGAAGTCGAGCTCGTCGATGCCCTCGGCGCGCGGGGCCGGCCCGCCGGCGTAGCGAAGGTGGCCGCTGCGGCCGAAGAACCCGCAGGCCCAGCGATCGTCGAGAAGATCGGTCAGGCAGGGGACGTGGTCGTGCATGGGATGCTCGAGGAGCGTGACCTGGCCGTTGCAGTGCGGCCAGGTGCCGGTGAACAGGCAGGCGCGCGCCGGACCGCACACCGGCTGGGCGCAGTAGGCGCGGTGGAACACGGTGCTGCGCGCGGCCAGCGCGTTCATGCGCGGCACCTGGATGCGGTCGTTGCCGTAGGCGGCCAGGGTCGAGCGCGCCTGCTGATCGGTGACGATCAGCAGCAGGTTCGGGGGCGTGGACGAGGAGCGGCGGGGCATGGCGGGGGGACTCAATCTCAGGAATTGGCTGGTCGTTTTTATTTCAATGGCTGTTGGGAAAATAAAACCGCTGGCTGGTTATTCGGAATGCGGATCCCCAGACCAGGACCGGAAAGATTATTGAACGCCAGCACTGAATCATTGCAGAAGCCATGTTCGATAGTGGGGTTTTCCGAAACCATCGTCGATCACCTACACGACTCGTGTGCGCCTGCCGGCGATCCGGTCAATTTCGGGTTCTTCGCCTTCTTCGAGCCGGTCAGCTACAGCCAGGACCCGGACCCCGGCTCGGAGGGGTTCGGAAGGCACCGACGAATCGCGGTGGCAGAACCGCTTTTCACCAACAGTGGGATGGATTTCATCCTATGGAAGCCAAATGCTCATCGAGAGCCGCGCCGAGCCGGTGAAGGACCTCGGGAAATGCGGAGGACACATCGTCTCTTTCGTTGCGCTCGACATCGTACAGTATTTGGGGCCGGTCGCGCTGCAGGCGCTTCGTTTCGTCAGGTGGAACGTGCATCGGTTCGAAGGTATCGCCGCCGATGCGCTTCATCGGGTCGTAGCCGCGAACCAGCTTGAAACGACCGTCGAAGACCATGCGCCAGGCACTCAGGCCGGAAAACACCACATCTCGGTGCCTGTACCCACCTCCTCCGAGATAACCGACAAGGGAGCGGCTGTCGAGAGCTTCACCAGGCGTCAGCCCCGCCCACTCAAGAAAGCTCGCCGTCAGATCGAGGGTCGTCATCGGAGCCTCGTCGCGGCCGACAGCAGCCACCCCGGGGCCCGCTATTGCCAGGGGAACCCCGACCGAGGCCTGCAGAGGGGACAGTTTCTGCCATTGATTGTAGTCCCCGAGCATCTCGCCGTGGTCACTGGTGAAGACAACGACCGTGTTCTCCAGATCCCCCCGCTTGCCAACCTGCTCTACCAGGCGTCCGAGGCACTGATCGAGATGTTCGACCGTGGCGGCCCAGTTGCGGCGCACCTCCTGATGTGTCTCAGGGGAGATATTCCCGGTGTTGAACAGAGGCGGAGGAAAATCGACCGGGGGTTCGCGGTACCACCGGTGCATCGACTCGGTGATGTCCCAGGGGTGATGGGGGTTTTGCAGGTTCACCTCCAGGTACCACGGCTTGTCGTCAGGTGCCCGATCCAGCAAGGCGAGGGCGTTGCCGGTAATCCAGGTGTCGAAATAGGCGTCGTCGGGCAGCGTCGTCGGAAAAGTAGCCGTCCACACCCCCTCCCGGTTGCGGCGCGCGTAGTCGTCAAGGTGCTCCTGCGCCAGGCCGCGCTCGTGCAGGAACGCCATGTACGAATCCTGGGGAACCATGTCGTTGCGGCGCATCAGGGTAGTCGCCTGGTTCAGGCCGGCGTTGAAGATCGCGTCGGAAAACCCCCATTCTTCCAGCCCCTGCCGGCCGTCGATCCCCCGGTGCAACTGCGGGGGGTTTCCGGATTGATTATTGCCCACGTGGTGTTTGCCGGCCGCCATGACGTGATACCCGGCCTCGTCGCGCAGGCGCAGATGGTACTTGGGCAGATCGTCAGGGGGACAGGTGTCGTTGCCCCACACGCGGGTGCGGTCGTACTCCTGCCCTGCCACCAGGCAGGAGCGCGAAGGAGCGCAAACAGGCGATGGACAGACGGTATTGGACAGCCAGATCCCGCGGTCGGCGAGCTGCTCGAGATGCGGAGTGCGCACCGGAATCTCCGGGTTCATCTCGACCCACTCCGGCCGCTGCTGGTCGGTGAGGACGAACAGTATGTTGGGGCGTCTGTCCGGCATGGAAGTCAGGCTGCCTCTCCTTCGGCGGGCGGGGCGGCGATATCGGGCCGCCCCGGATTGTATGGCTCCACGATCGCCTGCTGCAAAGAATAAGAAATATGAGGCACCTATTTCGGACTCCCGGTCAAGGGGCTGAGCCCACCGCAACCCCATCCCGCTGCTCCCCTCTCGACACCACCTCTCCACCGCCATAGACTGACGATCTCTTCAGGCCGCTTTATCGGTCCTGAGCCTTTCCTGTGACCGGCGGCTGAACGGGAGAATCCTCGCCGAGATGAAAGAGAGGGAATCGTGGTTGATACGCCGCTGAAAGTCGGATTCATAGGCTGTGGCGGTATCTCACGGGAGCTCTACGTGCAGATGTATGCCGGCCTGGCAGATATCGCTCAAGTGGTGGCGGTGGCCGACCCGGTGGGTGAGCTGGCCGAGGAGCGGCGCCGGATGTTGACCAATGCCTATCTGGAGGAAGCCTCCCGCCAACGGGTCCTGGCTGACAAGGGCTGGAGTCCACAGGAACGCAAGGCCAACCGCGAGACTCACCTGAGGAAAGCGGAGGCGGCCGGGACCGCTTCCGGTGTGTCGATAAGGAAATACCGCACCCATGAGGAGTTGCTGAACGACGACGAGGTGCAGGTGGCGGTTGTTCAGACGCCGCCTCCTGTAAGGGCCGAGCCCGTGGTGGCAGCCGCCGAATCGGGCCGGCACGTCTTCAGCGAAGGGCCCATGGCCCCCAGCGTCGAGGAGGCGGATGCCATAGTTGCGGCGGTAAGCAAGGCAGGGGTCAAGTACGTTTCGCAGTGCTTCCCCCGCTACACCCGGGCGATGGCCCTGGCCCGGAGTGCGGTGGAGAGCGGCAGACTGGGTGAGATGGGCAGCGCCAGGGTCGAGATGAACAACTATCGCCCGCAGAGCTACTTCGACCCGGACTCACCTTCCGGTCACTGGCAAGGCAGTTGGGAAGGTGAAGGAGGGGGCGCCGTGTTCCATCAGGGCAGGTACGTCATAGACCCGTTTCTGTGGGTGGTCGGGTCCCGGGTCGTGGAGGTCTTTGCTTACTCGGGACCTGTGTTGCGCCGGGTTGAACACGACAGCCTCAGCCAGGCAGTGGTCCGCTTTGCCAACGGTGCTACAGGCAGCATACACGCCTCCCTGATTACCCACCGCCAACCCCGCGGCCATCGAAGCCGCATCGAGATATCGGGGCGGGACGCTTCCCTCCTGGTATTACCGGAAGAGAACGCTCCTCCCGATCTTACCCAGGCCAGTACATCCTTCGCCTCGGCAGATAATCCCGCTGCCCTGGAGGCCCTGGAGGCGCTGAGGGCGGATGTGGCGCACATCCCCGAGCAGATAACCCAGGAATACCAGACCCGGCTGTTCCTGGAAAGCATCATTGACAATACGGAACCCCGTGTGCCCATCGAGGTACCGCGTCATCACGTGGAGCTGGTGCGGGCAATCTACAAGTCGGCCGAGGAACGCCGGCCGGTCACGCTTCCGCTGGACAGGGACGATCCCTTCTACAGCAGGAAGGGACGCCTGACCCATGGGGTTCAGCGAGGCGGGTGACGAGCCGTATGAACGATGAGGAGTAACAGCATGCACGCGGCAATCCTCACCGAGGAGCTGGGGTGGCACCGCACGGGCTGGGCGATCCGGCTCGGCCACAGCGACAGCATCTCGAAGGTCTTTCTCTCCGATCCATCGGGGAAGAATGCAGACCTCGTGAGTCAGGCAGTCGGAGACAAACTGGGCGGCGTCTACTCCTCTCCGGAAGAACTCCTCGAGCAGCACAAGATCCAGATGGCCGTGGTGACCATGGCTCCTTCGAGGATGCCGGACGCCGTTCTGGCAGCCCTGGAGGCTGGCGCCCATGTCCTCGTGGAGAAACCCGGCGCCACCAGCCCGGACGCCTATGCACCCCTGGTAGAACTGGCGAACGCTCGGGGGCTGCTCCTCACCATGGCGCTGATTGCAGACTCCCCCGTGGTTCGCGAGGCTGCCAGGATTGTGTCGGAAGGAACTCTTGGCCGCATCTACGGCATAAACTACCTGAGCATGGACCACCAGAGGTGGCGGCGACGCCATGACTTCGGTTGGGTGTTTTCCGGGGAGCAGGCGGGTGGAGGGATCCTGGGCCATCTCGCATGCCACTACCTTCATTCCATGCGCCGCATACTCGGGGAGGAGATCGTGGAAGTGACGGGCTTTGCGGACGTCGTGTGCGGGGAGCCGCTGGAGGTGGAGGATACCATAGTGCTGTGCGTCCGTTTTGCCGGCGGCGCCGTGGGTGTTCTGCACAGCGGCTACTGGGGGCCGACTCCTTACCAGCCTGTGGAAACGGAGGTCCAGTCCATCAGCCCAGCCGGTACTCTGATTATGAGCGACTCGGTCAAGCCCGCGCTCCTTCCCGAAGACCGGAGCTCCGCCCAGTCACGCGGCTTCAGGTTGTGGGGTGAAAAGGGCTGCATTTCCGCGAATTCCGACAGCGGGCAGTTCACGCTCGACCTTCAAGCCGACCTCGAGGGCGGTACCGGGCATCTGGGCGAACCCTCGGACCGGCACCTCATCAAACGCTGGGAGACCGATCTCAGCCACGCGGTAGGACCCGAAGGGGAGGACCCTTTCTTTCAAGCCTTCCTCGATGCCGTCCGTGGAGAGTGTGATCCGCCCAACTCCAACGAGGACGGCCTGCGCTTCCTGGAGATTCAGCACGCCCTGTACCGCGCCTCCGATACGGGTAGAGCACAGCGTCTTGCAGGCGGTTGACCTCGGGTAGCGATCCCACAGCGAGCGCACCGGCCCCTTGACTCCCTCTCGAACAGGAGGAACCCATGAATAGACGCAGTGACCCTCTCTTGGTGCTCAGCCCATTGCTGATCTGGGCACTTGCTGCCTGTGATGTGAATATCGGCTCGGATGTGATGTCGGCCGAAACAGCAGAGAGGACCATCCAGGTGACCGGGAGCGGTTCAATTGCCGGCGAACCCGATCTGGCAACGCTCGATCTGGGCGTCGCTGTCGAGAGGGAGACTGTTGCAGATGCCCGTGAAGCAGCAGCCAGAGCGATGACCGCCGTGCTCAACGCCCTGCAGGAGAACCAGATCGCCGAAGAGGACATCCAGACCGGAAATCTCGGCATCCATCCTCTGTACGACTATGGCGAGGGAGATCGCACACTTCGCGGCTACATGGTGAACAACACCGTCCGGGTGAAGGTCCGGAGACTGGAAACCCTCAGTGATGTCATAGATGATGCCGCCGACGCAGGAGGGAACAGCATCGTCCTCAACTCCATCCGGTTCATGATCGATGACACCACGCCCCTGCAGACCCAGGCCCGCAGGCTGGCGGTGAAGGATGCCGAGGAGAAGGCGCGGACCCTGGCGGAAACAAGCGGCGCAACGCTGGGGGAACCGCTTTCCATCACAGAGAGCACCTGGTTCCAGGGGCCGCCGAGCCCCTACCAGGTTGAGGAAACCTTCGCCGACGCCGCCCGCACCTCTACTCCCGTTCTCCCGGGGGAGCTCACTGTCACCGTGACCATCACCGTGGTCTATCGGATCGATTGAGGTTCGGGGGCGAGCCGTGAACCGGGCCCTGACGGCGGCAGCGCACCTGATGGGGGATCCCGGGAGAACGTCCCCTTCGGGGCGAGCTACACCCTCTACCCTCGTCGACGCGGGTGCCTTGACACCCTTTCCGGGGCCCGGCTGACGTAGCCGCCCCAAGGGGAGAGAATCCATGGTACGCATCGGCATCGTCGGCATCGGTTTCATGGGCGCCACCCACTACAAGGCCATCGCCCGGGTCAAAGGGGCGAAGGTGGCCGCCATCTGCACCCGGGACCCGAAGAAGCTGAGGGGAGACTGGCGCGGGGTGCAGGGGAACTTCGGCGACGACGGCGGGGTGCACGACCTGCGGGGGGTGGCGGCGTACGACCGCATCGAGGACCTGCTCGCCGACGACCGCGTCGACCTCGTGGACATCTGCCTGCCCACGACCCTGCACTACGACTCGACCCTGGCGGCCCTGGCGGCGGGCAGGCACGTCTTCCTCGAAAAGCCCATCGCCCTCGACCTGCGGCGGGCGGACCGCATGGTGGCGGATGCGGACAAGCGCGGCCTGCGGCTGATGGTGGCCCACGTCCTGCGGTTCTTCCCGGAGTTCCGGCTGATCCGGGAGTTGATGGCCGGCGGCGAGCACGGCCGCGTGCTGGCGGCGGACTTCAAGCGCGTCATCTCCATGCCGGCGTGGTGGGACCCGAAGGACCTGGACCGCACCGGCGGACCGGCCATCGACCTGCACATCCACGACGCCGACTTCGTGCAGTTCCTTTTCGGCATGCCCGAGGCGGTGACCTCGGCGGGGGTGATCCGCAAGGGAGGGGTGGTGGAGCACATCGACACCCACTACCACTTCGAGGGCGGGCCCCAGGTGACCGCCAGCGGCGGCTGGCTGTCCAAGCAGGGCTGCCCCTTCGAGCACGGCTACGACGTGTTCTTCGAGCGGGGGACCCTCAAGTACAACAGCTCCTCCGGTAAGCCCCCGGTGCTGCTCACCGCCGAAGGGGGGACCCGCACGCCGCGGCTGCCCGGAAAGGACGGCTTCGTCGGCGAGCTGCAGGAGGCGGTCAGAGCCGTGGCCGCCGGCAGGGACTCCAGGGAGCTGTCGGGGATCAGCGCCCGCGACAGCCTGCGCCTGTGTCTCAAGGAGATCGAGTCGGTCAGGCGGGGGCGCCGGGTGCGGGTCTAGTGTACCGACAGGTAGACCCGTCTGGCAGGCCACGGCTACCGTTCCCGGCAGCTCCTTGTCCTTCCCGGTGCCGCTGTCGACGAACAGCCGGTAGATGCAGAGCCCCGGTGCGCTCGATGCCCGGCAGCGGAAAGAGGAACAGGGCGGTGGCGAAGAGGGGAATGGCGCCGGTGATCCACCAGGCGGCCATGAGCACGGCAAGGGCCGCCATGCGCGCGACCTCCGGCTTGCCCTGCGCCAGGTCGAGCATCAGGGTAAGCGCGAAAGGATTGGCCCGAGCCACAGGCCGATGCGCTGGCCCCGCGACCGGGTATCCGCACTCATGATTCCATTACCAGCCGGAACCCGGGGATGGCGAACTGGAAGCTCAGGGGCCAGAAGTTGCGGTAGCTGATGCGGATGTGGTCCTTGGGCGTCGCCCAGCTCCCTCCTTTGAGGACCATCTTGTTGCTCATGAACTTGCCGTTGTACTCGGCGATGGCGCCGGCGTAGGGCCGAAATCCGGGGTAGGGCAGGTAGGAGCTGTTGGTCCATTCCCAGACGTTGCCAATCATGTGCTTGAGCCCCCCTTCCTGGGGCGTCATCGCAGGCCGGTGCACCCCCCCGTCCAGAAGCACCGCCTCATTCTTGCGCACCTGCGCCATGGCGTCGGTGCGCCGGGCGGCGTGCTCCCATTCCGACTCGGTGGGCAGGCGCACGATCCTGTCTTCGCCGCGGCTCTTCCAGTTGGCGTAGGCCGCGGCCTCGAAGTAGCTCAGGTGAGAGACCGGCTCGTGGGGATCCGTCTCCTGCCAGCCGTGCAGGGTGAACTGCTGCCACCTGCCGTCGATCCGTTGCCAGTAGAGGGGGGCACGGGGGAAAATCTCCCGGTCCGCCAACCGGAGCACCGGCCGCATGGAGCCGTCATCCCAGGCCTCGGAGAGCCACAAGGCGAAGTTCTCGTAACCGCCGTCGGCGATGAAATCCATGAACTCACCGTTGGTCACCGGGCGGTTCATCATGGCAAAGGAATGGATGTATTGCCGGTGCACCCCGTATTCGTTGTCGAAGCCGAACCCACCTTCCACGTTGCCCACCTCTGCTATGGTCTCCTCGAAGGGGACCCACCGGAGGGGGATTTCCACCGAGCCCGGGACACGGGACTCGCCGCAGATGCGCCCGCTTTCTGCGCGGCGCTCGAATCTGTTTCGCAGAACCTCGGTGTAGAACAGCTCCTGGTGCTGCTGCTCGTGGTTGATCCCCAACTCCAACAGCCGGTCGAACTCTTCGCCGTGGTCGCCGTCGAGGAGGAGGTCCATCACCGCGTCCACGTCGGACCGGTACTTCAATATGCTCCGGAGAGGGGCTTCGTGGATGAGCACCGCGCCGCGGCAGGCCTGGCGCACGTGCCGGCCAGCCCCTTTGTAGTAGGAGTTGAAGTGATACCACAGCTTTCCGCCCCGCCCGAGGGACCCGGCGTACCTGCCGAGGATGACGGCGTCGAAGAACCAGTTGGTGTGCCCAAGGTTCCAGGCCGGCGGGCTCACCTCCTGCACGGCCTGGTGGTAAAATTCCTCCTCACTCAACATCGCCACCATTTCGAGAGAGTGGTTGCGCACCCTGCGATACCTCTCGCGTATAGAATCAACAGACACATCTCCTCCTTTACCCGAAGGTTTGGTAAGGCACGCCTTTTGGGGCCCGCCGTCAAGGTTTGGAGTTGCAGGTGTCAGGGAGCCCTGGGATGATACTTTGCAGGGCCTGCGGTGGTACTTGCCGTGGGAGTATTCGGCGTATTGGCCAGGGTAGGGAAACAGTGGTATTGGCCGGACCGGGGAGAGAGAAAAATCAGTATTGTTCTGCCACCATTGACACGCGCCAAATCAGAGGGGTCGCTCCCCGGTACGCCCGCCGCCGCACTGGTGGGGGCTTGTTCAGCGGTTGGAACGCCGGAAAAGTCCGGGCGGGGCTGGCGGCTGCCCGGACTGGGAAACGGACCGGCAGGCAGGCCCGGCTAGTAGGCTACGGCTACCGTTCCCAGCAGCTCGTTGTCCTCCCCGGTGTCGCTGTCGACGAACAGCCGGTAGAGGTAGATCCCCGGGAGGACACGCTCACCCGTCCCGTCGCGGCCGTCCCACTCGACGGTGAGCCGGCCGGACGATGCCAGCTCCTCGAGCCGGCGCACCTGGCGCCCGTCGAGATCGTGGATGCTCACCGAGACCCCGGCCGCGGAAGTCAGCATGAAGAGGTCGAGAGTCCACCTGGTGGCGTCGTTGACGCCGTCGCCGTTCGGGGTGAACGGATTGGGAGCGAAGCCGCGGATTTCCAGGGCCCGCCCGGCGGAGGGGACAGTAACCTGCACCGCATCCGACGGCAGGCGGTCGGAGGCGTTGCCGGGCTGGGTCGGCTGCTTCAGGTCCGTCCCGGCGGCCTGGTTCGAGACCCAGCTGTCGAATCCGGTGAGGAGCCTGAACAGGGGGGTCGTCAGGGCCACTTCGATCTCGCGGTCCTGGCCCCGGGGGAAGTCCGCCGAGGTGAGCAGGCGGGTCTTGAGGGCGAGCCTGTGTGATCCCGACTCCGGGTCGAACCAGGTGGCCGCGGCGAACCGGTCGCCGCTGACCTGGGCGGTGTCGAGCCAGGCGCGGCTCGCCAGCCGCTCCCGTATCCACTCGGAGGCAGCGGTTTCGGAGAGGCCGTCCGGAGCGGCGGGCAGGATGCGCTCCCAGCGCAGATCGTCGACCAGCAGCGAATCGATAGCGGCCCCGGGGGACGGCACGGCGATCTCGATGCGGTCGAAACCGGCATCGCCGGGGGCCAGGTCCGGCCTGAGTACGTAGCGGAACGGCAGCGGACTTCCGAGGGCGTCCGCGGTCGCCGGGAAGATCTCGGCAAGAACGCCGCGGCTGACGACGGGATCGGCGAAATCGAACTCGATATAGTCGAGACTGACTCCGCTGTGCTCGCCGCTCTCGAAATCGACGCGGAACTGGATGTAGCGGTGAAGGGGCGGCAGCGGCAGCGCCACGCCGCCCGATTCCGCTTCCGCCTCAACCAGGCCCGCCGCGAAGGGGAGGGGCGCCGACCACGGCGTCCATCCCCCCGGAACGCCGTCGAGATCCGTCTCGAGGTTGAGCGGCAGGTCCCTCACCAGCGGACGCTGCAATCCCGAAAGCTGAAGGAACGCGGTGACGTCGAGGCGGCTTCCCGGGGCCGGCCAGTCCGCGACGATGGGGGAGCCGGCGAAGGGAGACAGCAATCCCCGGCCCACCTTGCGCTGGTAGATGCGCGTATCGAGGGTCGAACCGGACCGCACCCGGATCTCGGCATTCCCGTCCCCCTCGATCCGCCCGTGCCAGCGCACCCGCCCCCAGGTGACGGGATTGCCGGGCTCCCCGGGGTCGAACTGCCCTGCGAGCATGGCGGTAGCCTGCTCGGAAGCGGAAATGCTCCCGTCGTCGTCGCCGTCGAAGGTCTGGATCTTTTCCATGGCGATGGGCCGGTCCGGGTCGTTCGGGTCGAAGTAGCGGCGGAACCGCGGCTGCGCCGTGCCCACGTCGATGATCTCGGTCGCGTACGCCGCGTCGAGGGCGTAGCCGTGTCCGTATACCTGGAACTCGGCCAGCTCCCACGACTCCACCGACGACATCCAGCTCTCGAACTGCAGGATGCGCGCCTTCACCGGGTCGAACTCCTCTCCCTCCCCGAACCGGTACTCCTTGATCGCCGGCCTGATCCGGTCCGTCTGGCGGGGAACGATCGGATCGCGGACGTCCATTTTGGTCACCAGCTCACCGAGAAGGATGTTGGTCCGGAAATGCCTCTCCCTGTCGCCGGCGTACCAGATGTCGAAGGTGGTCGGGGTGCGCTCCGGGAAGTCGGGGCGCGGCCTCAGGCGGATCAGGTCGAGCCAGAAGAGGGCGTTGAAGTGGATGTGGTACCCGCCCCCCCAGAACGCCCTGCCGACGGCGGTCCGCGCCGTGAAGATGTCGCCGTCGGCCACTATGCCGTGGCCCCTGGCGTCGGCGTGGGCGCTGCCCCCGGTCCCGGAGTTCCAGTTGGACGAGTTGGTCGGATCGGTGAAGAACTCCCCGCTGTAGAAGCGGTCGGCCGTCAGCAGGCTGATGTTCCGGGTTTCGTCGAGGCGGATCGGCCGCAGCCAGTCGCTGGGGTTGAGGCGGCGTTCCCCGGCAACGGCGGTGACCTCCCCGCGGGGCCCTTCTCCGACGAAGAGGGAGCTGCCCGGGTCCCAGGAAAAGGGGATTGCCCGGCGCTCGGCCTCGGTGTACCCGTCGCCGTCGTAGGCGAACACCACCTGCAGCAGGCTTCCGGGCAGCGGCACCGGGGGCCCGGGGGGATCCTCGTCGACGAGGCCGTCGCCGTCGTTGTCGACCCCGTCGATGCCGTCCTCGTTGAAGTTGACGTCGCGGTCGTCGTCCCCCCAGCCGTACCCGCCGCCGTCGCCCCAGCCGGTCCCGCGGCCTTCCGGGTCGCCGGCTGCCGCCTCCGGCGTGGGGTACCGTCCGAAAGGAGGACTCTCCATCTGGGCGCGCAGGACCGGTTCGTACACCACCCCGCCGGTGCGCATCCCGTCCTCGTTGAGCAGGCCGTCCCCGTCGTTGTCGAACTGCGGCTCGACCCCGTCCTCGTCGACCAGGCCGTCGCGGTCGCTGTCGATGCCGTCCGCCGGGTCCTCGTTGAACAACCCGTCGCCGTCGTTGTCGACAATCTCCACCGGATCCTCGTCGACCAGGCCGTCGCCGTCGTCGTCGACGACGATCTCCACCGCGTGCGGGCCGCCCCAGATGAAGTCGTGCCTGAACACCTCGCCGGCGTCGAGGCGGTAGCTGACGGGAAACGTCCTCCAGGGCTGGCCGCCGTCCCCTATGCGCCAGGCGCCGGCTCCGAGGGCGCCGGGCAGGACCGCGAGAGCCCCGGCGAGGGCGAGCCCGCCGGCGAGGTGGAAGCGGGGGAGTCCGCGTCGGTCCGGCATCGGTGTCAGGCCCCCTCGGCCAGCCGGCGGATGCGGTCGTCGTGCCAGGTCACCTCGCCCTCGTAGCGGCCGCGCAAGCCGCGGATATAGGTCTCGAACGCCTCGTTGATGCGGCGCAGCCGCAGGCGGTGGCGCACCATGTGCCGCACCTCCTCGAGGGGGCGCAGGCGCGCCGGTGTGAGGGCATCGACGTGGAGGACCTCGAACCGGGACTGCACCTCCACCGGCCCGACCACGTCGCCGGCCTCGGCGCCGGCGAACCTCCGGTATGCCGGGTCGGTCTCGGGGATGTGTATGTGACCCAGCGTCAGCCCCAGTTCCCGGGCCACGACCTCCGGCTCTTCCCCGGCGCGGAGGCGTCCGGCGACGTCGCGGCCCTGTTCGGCGGACCCGACCAGCAGGCGCGTTCCCTGGACGCGCGCCGGAAGGCGGAACTCCTCCTGCTCCTGCAGGTACGCCGACTCCACCTCTTCCCCGCTGACCGGGATGTTCTCCAGGACCTGCCTGCGCCGCAGCAGGGTAATCAGCATGCGCTCGTAGAGGGAGCGCTCGAACTGCAGGTACTCAGGGGACTGGTCCATGCCGCGGGAGCGCGCCTCGGCGACCAGGAGCGATTCCGGCGCCGCTCCCCCGGAACCGGAAGCGCCCCCTTCAGCAGGCCCGAACTTCCCCTGCAGGCGCGCGACGAACTCCCTGCGCAGGGCGAGGAACTTCTCCCTGTGGGCGGCGCGGGCGAGCCGGGGGCGCACCTGCTCCAGGGACACCTCCTCCTCGTCGAGGACCTTGACCACCTCCCAGCCGTCGTTGGTCTTCAGCGGCTCCGGCGTGTACGCCCCCACGGGAAGTCCGTAGACTCCCTCCACCAGGTTCCCCATCGCATCCCCGGGGGCGAAGTACTGATCGAGAAACCCCCCGCCGGCGGCGTCGGCGGCCAGCGACCGCTCGCGCGCCAGCTCGTGGAAATCCCGCCCCTCGTCGAGGAGCCTTATGACTTCGCGCGCCTCCTCCTGCGAGGCGCAGACGATGTGCGCCGGCAGGATCCTCCTGTTCCAGTGGCGCTCTTCGTAGATCCTGCGGATCTCCTCCTCGGTGACCCGGAGGTCTCCGCCGAACTCGTCGTGCTGCACCTCCTGCATGAGCCGCTCGACGGTCAGCCTATGGCGCCGGGCGCGGAATTCCGGGTCCTCGTGATAGCCGAGCCGCTCGGCCTCCAGCACCATGACCTCGCGGTCGACCAGCGCCTGCAGCAGCTTCCTGACCCCATCCTCCCCAGCGGGCGACCGGTAGCTCTCCGGCAGGCGGTCGCGGTACTCGCGAAAGTCGGCGGCGGCGATCCCCTCTTCCCCGACCTCGACCAGCGGCCCCTCTTCCTGTCCGCGGCTCCCGCAACCGGCAAGGAGCGCCAGCCACAGGAGTCCGGCCGGCAGGAGACCCGGCCTCATTCCCCTCCCCCTTCCGACAGCTTCACGGTGCCGTCGGGGTACTGCCGCCCGAGGTCGCGCTCGAAGCGGAAGCGCGCCTCGATCGACTCGACCGGCTCCCCCCGGTAGTCGAAGCGGACCACGAGGTTCCTGACGACGACCGTCATCTCAGAAACGTCGCCGTGCAACGGCTCGAACAGCAGGTACCCCTCCGTCTCCTGGCCGCTGAAGACCTCCGCACGGGTGAACATCGTCGACTGCAGGACCGCCCGGCGTTCCTTGTACACCCCGTACTCGTTGCCGCGGTAGCCGATGGCGTAGGCGCGGAAGTAGCGGTCCAGCTGGCTTTCCGAGAGATCGTAGTACTTGCGGCCGTTGTCCGCTTCGACGACGACCTCCCCGTCGAGGCGGACCTTGGGATACTGGTAGTTCTTGATCCCGAGCAGGAACACCGTGAACCGCTGCTGGCGGCTGCCGGAGTAGACGTCCCGGGTGCCCCCGAAGGTGAACGGGTTCTCGCTTTCCGGACCCTGGCCGCCGCCCCCGAACTGGCGCTCGAGCTCGGCGTCGCTGACCGGCCGCAGCCGCACCTCGAGGCGGTCGCGGACAAAGGTGACCGTGCCGTCGTCGGCAACGGTGGTGCCGCCCGCCTGCCGCTCCTCGGAGCTGGCGCGCAGCTCCCCGGCGTAAGGTTTCCAGGCGCAGGCGCCGGCGAGAAAGACCGCCGCCGCGCATGCGGCCCGACAGATGGCTCGAACCGTCATGACCGTCAGCTCCCGAAACCGGCGTACATGGCGAAGAAGAGGAACGTCTCGGTGCGCGCCCCTTCGAGGAACTCGATGTCGATCCTCGAGACGCGCAGGCCGTACTCGGTGAAGATCTCGTACCCCTGGTAAGGGGTGCGGTTGAGCACCTGCAGGGCGCCGACCAGTTCGCTGCGAGGCGAGCCGGCCAGGGTGTTCCTGGCGCTGTCCCGGAACTGTTTCATCCACAGGTACTCGGCCCCGAGCTGCACCGAGCTGCGCGACAGGACCGGCATGCGGACGATCAGGAAAACCGACTCCCGCAGCTCCGTCGTCGCGCGCTCGAACTGGCTCTCCTTCAGGGAGGGCGCGCTGCGCTGGAACTCGCTTTTCCAGCGGGGCTGAACCAGCAGGCCGCGGTACTCCCGGGTGTAGTCCACCTTGTTGACGAGGCCGAAGAAGCTCGCGGTTTCGCGCACGTCCTCGCTGGCGAGCACCCTGTTTTCGGCGCGGAACTCCTCGAAGCCGACCTGGCGGATGAACTCGTGCTTGACCTTGCTGGTGAAGTTCAGCGACTCCCAGCGCCCGAGGTCGAACTGGGCGTACAGGGTGTTCGCCCAGGCGTCGCGCATCGGCAGCGGGTCGACGCGGGGGACGATCTCGCCGGCGATGCCGTCGGCGATGTGCCAGACCAGCAGGTTGTCCTTTATGTCGTCCCTGACGCGGCGCAGGTTCTCGAAGACGCGCACCTGCCCGGCGCCGGCGAAGTCGCGCTCGTAGGTCAGCAGGGCGTAGGTCGACTCGTTGGCGCGGTCGTCGGCGAGCTGTCTCTCGTCCAGGCGGCCCACGGTCAGCCGCGTCCAGGGTCCGAGGAAGGCGCCTCCGTAGACGTTGAAGCCGCGGCGGTCCCGCTTGTACGGGTAGTCGGGCTCGTCGTCGTTCTCGAAGCGGTCGGCGACGCCGTTGTTGTTCATGTCGACTCCGAACAGGTACTCGGGCCGGTCGACGTTGTAGCGCAGGAAGGGCTCCTCCCAGTCCGGCTTCAGGTTGGGCCGCACGATGTCGACGTTGTTCTGGTTGAAGTCGGCGATGAAGTCGTTGTTCTCGTCCCAGCCCGGGAACACGAAGCGGTCGGCGGAGAGGCCGGATCCCACCCGCTGCCAGTCGGGGAGGCGGTCCTGGTCGTCGTTGTCGTCGACCAGCTCGAACACCCCCTGCGACTGCGAGTCGTAGTCCACCGGGCCGGTGTCGCCGCGCTGGCTGGCGAGGTACGAGCTGGTGCTGTAGTCCGGGGCCATGCTGTACGCCTCGCCGAAGAGGAAGAACGGGTAAGACTGCCGCGATACGTTGATCATCCAGGCGTCGGATTCCTCCACCGCGTGGAGGTTCTTCGTCGCGTCGTTTTCGGCGAACCTCGGAAACCGCTTGTGCCGCCGGTTGCGGGCCCACTCGGCGTTGACGTCGAAACCCAGGGCGCCCGTCGACTCGAGGGTGAAGCCGTAGATCTCGTTGGCCGTGGGCAGCCCGTACTCGATGCGGACGAAGCGCTGGTTGGAGCCGTCCCTGACGTTGCCCGGAGCCCGTATGGTCCGTTCCGGCATGCCCTCGGACAGGAACACCGGCTGGTTGAGCTGGTTGGTCTGGTTGTTCGAGGTGACGTCGATGCGGTAGTCGTTGGCCAGCAGCAGGCGGAACTCGACCGCGGCGATCTCCGCCGGCTGGGGCCCTACCCCCGCGGCCCGGTAGTCGGGTCCGTCGAACTCGTAGCGCAGGGTGATCGTCTCGCGGCCGTCGGCGGTGCGGAAACCCTCGCGCTGGAAGCCCCCCTCGATGATGGGAGAGTACTCGAGCACGGGGCTCAGGCTGCCGTCCTTCTGCTCGAGGCGCCGGCGGTTGGAGATCCTGTTGCCGTCCTTGTCGGTGATGATCACCTCTTCGAGGAAGAAGGCCGCCCCCGCCGGGTCCTGGGGGGAGTCGTCGCTCAGGCGGATCTGCACCTGCGTGATGTCGGCGTTCTGGGCCTCCGTCAGGGCGCCGCGGAAGGGATTGCCCTGGAACGCCTGGCCGCGGGTGCGGGCGTTGAAGGCGTTGACGTAGGTAACGCCGAGCTCGACGAAGTCCCCGATCTGCGCCGCCGCCCGGCCGCCGAGGAGGTTGGTGACGTTCGACCTCTCGTTGGGGGCGCCGGCAAGGCTGCGAAAGCCGCTCGGCCGCGAGGCGATGGCGGTGACCCTGTACTTGTCGGAGGCCATGTCCATCTGGATGCCGTCGAAAAGCGGCTTGGAGAAGGTCAGCGGCGTCAGGGTGGTGCGGATCTGGTTGCCCACGGTCGCCGCGGCGAAGTACTGGCCCTTCGAGTCCGAGGCGACCACGAGGTTGCTGAACCACTGGCTGAACTGCCCCGTCTTCAACAGCCGGCTGCCGGCGGCCTCAGGCTCGGACACCGTCCAGTTGAACAGCAGCCAGCCCTTGGTCAGGAAGCGGCCGTAGACGTCGTAGTAGTAGTCCCCCTCGATGTCGGAGTCGACGTAGCGCTGGAACTGCCGGCGGGCGTAGTTGGTGTACTCCCACTGGTTCCAGCCGAAGTCGTTGAACAGCTCCTGGGGCACGTACCACCTCTTCACGGCCGGGTCGAGAGCCCCGAACAGGACGCCGGGGCCGTAGGGTTCGAAGGTCACCTCCCCCCCGCGGCGCACCCCCAGCCGGGTTCCCGTGTCCTCCCGGGAGGAAACGGGGGCCGCCGCCAGGGTACAGAATGCAAGGAGCACGAGGAGCCCGCCGGCTCCCTTGCCTCGCTCGTTCACGCTAAACCCTCCCTTGTGAATGCCGGCATACAAATGCCGGCGCGCGCACTTCCGCCTGAATTCGGCCGCCCTGCATCCCGCATCAGACATCCTCGTTCGCAACGCTCATTTACGCGCGCAGGTACCATACCCGGCTCAATAGACGACGTTGACCAGCCGCACCGCCTCGAAATCCTCCGCGTCCGTATTCAGCCGCACTCGGGCGATGTAGATCCCGGGCGGGGCCATCCCTTCTCCGGCCCTGCCGTCCCAGGTGAAGCTCACGGTCCCGCTCCGGGTTTTGCCGGCCCCGCCCCGCGGCGTCGCCTTCGCTATCCGCCGGCCCGAGAGGTCGTGGAGCGCGACCTCGACCGGGCGGTCCTCGCGGATCGTCAGGACGGTGAACTCGATATGGAGCAGGTCGTTGACCCCGTCTCCGTTCGGGGTGAACACCTCCGGAACGCGGATCCCGCCGACGATCTCGCCGGCCTGCAGAATACCCGGCCGCGCCGTGCCGCTGTCCACCAGCTCGGTGGCGTCCCGCCCCTCGGACTCGACGCGCTGGAAAACGCCGGAGCCGGCGGCGTTGCGCACCAGGGCGGCGAACTCGCTTCCCGCCCTCAGGGTCCGGGTCTCGAAGCGCAGCTCGACGAGGGCGTTCTCTTTTTCCGAAAACCCGGCGTTCACCGACCCGGGAAAACGCAGCAGCAGCGAGTCGCCCGAGGCGGTTGCGATCAGCTCGTTGCCCTCGCCGTCGCGGAAACGGCCGTCCCCTTCCCCGGGCAGGAAGGCGCGCTCGAAGACGCTCCCTTCGGCCCGGCGTTCGGCCTTGCTCTCGGCCCCGGGAAGATCCTCGACCGCCACCCGTCCCAGGCGCAACCCGGTCAGCCGGGCTTGCGAGGGGGTCAGCAGCAGGATCTCGTCGAACCCCCCGGCCGCTTCCGGTGCGTTCGGGTCCGGCCCGGCGGCGCGCACGAAGAAGGCGTACGGCGTCCGTTCCAGCGGCTCGACGCCCTGCGGCGCCCTGTAATCCTCCGGCGCCGCCGCAAGGCCGCTCAGCTGCCGGCCGGCGTCGGTCAGCACCGCCAGCTCTCCGGCCAGGTCGGTGCTGATCGGCACGGCCAGGTCAACCCTCAGGGAGCGGATGCGCGCGGTGACCTCGGGATCCTCGGACCGGATCGTGACCCGGGCCTGCAGGAATTTCCGCGGGCTCGGGGAGGTGATCTCCGCCCTCGCCTCGGTTCCGATTGCCTTGTACGGCTCGCTCCAGGCGCTCCAACCGGCGAAAACCGGCGTCACCACCCGCTCGGCTTCCTGGCGGGGTTGAGCCGCCTTCTTCCCGTCCTCGTCGACGAGGAAGTCGCCGTCGTTGTCGATCCCGTCGATGGGATCCTCGTCCTCGGCGCCGTCCCCGTCGTCGTCCTGGCGGCGCTGGTGCCTGGTCAGCTCGATGGTCCCGGCTCCGCGAATCGACTGGGGCCCGCCCGTCTCCCCTTCCCCCGCATCCTCGTCGATGAGCTTGTCGCCGTCATTGTCCAACCCGTCTATCGGATCCTCGTTGGCCACCCCGTCCCCGTCATCGTCGCCGTCGCTGTGATCGCGGAGGGTAATCTGCGCGCTTTCGGGAAGGGCCTCCCAGGTGCGGAACACCTCCCACAGCTCGACGAGCGCCTCGTAGTCGGCCACCTCGACTTCGGCTCGCCTCTTCGTGCCCGTGGTGGCGACCTGGAAGTAGGAAAACAGCGAGTCGATGGTGTCGCTGGTGCGTGTCTGCAGCCACAGCTCCACCGCCGGGTTCAGGTCGAGGGGCCCGGTCCTCTCGACGGCCTGCCCCGTTTGCGGATCGACCTCCCGCACCACGGCCTCCGCCTCCCAGCGGATTTCCGACAGGACGCGGCGCTCGCGCACGCCGGCCGCCTCCTCCCTGGCGACCCCCGGCAGCAGCACGATCTCGGGAGAGGTGAAGCTGACCTCGGCGGGATAGCCGCGCCCGAACATCTGCAGCTCGTTGAAGTGGCCGGCGGCCCCGTAGGTGCCCGAGAAACGCCCCGTGGGGTCGTCGTTGCGCTGCTGGAAGAAGCGCAGCTTGCGCAGCTCGAAGGACTCGGCCATCATGCGCACCCGGGCGGTGTTGTTGTCCTTGTAGACATCGCTGACCAGGTCCCTCCACTCCAGGCTCTTCTCGAGCTGGATGAAATCCTCCGGGGTCCGCATGTCGAGGGCGCGCAGGACGGTGCCGTCCGACCCGTCGAGGTACCAGCCGAAGAGGATCCCCCCGGTCTCCGTTTCGCTGACCGGCACCATGCCGAGCAGGATCCGGTCGATCCAGAAAGTCGCCCCGAGATCGAGCCACATGGTGCCGAACACGAGATCTCCGTGGCCGGCGAATCCGCTCGAGAACGACAGGTCCCAGGCGTTGCCGTTCCAGTTGGTCAGGTAGACCCCGTCGACGGCGTTGAGGGGGGCGCCCTTGCCGCCGTCCTCGTACGCGGCCCCGGCGCGGCGCTGTGGCCGGTACGCGAGGTTCGGTCCGCGGCCGATGACCTCGATCTCGGATACCCGCGGCAGCTCCCGCTTGAAGTACTGGATCGGACCCCGTTCCGGATCGGGAAGGGAGAGGTAGGTCTCTTCGGCGGTCTGCAGGGTGTCCCCGCCGTCCCCGAGCAGGGGATCGATGCGCTTGACGAAGTCGCCAGCGGTCCGCCGCTGGAAGATGCGCATGCCCCGCCGCTCCGGTGCCAGGGCCTCGTAGGCCTCGCGCCCGCTTTCCCCTTCGCCGATCAGCTCGGCGGCATCGAGGTCGCTGTCGAAGACGGCCAGCCGGACGAAGTGCACGAAGGTTCCCTCGAAGTCGGGCTCCCCGTCGAGATCGGCGTCGGCCTGGTCGAGGGGTCTCAGGGGGAAGACGAAACGGCGCTGGCTTCCGGACACCGACTGTCTGCCGACGACGTCGAAGTGGTACTCCCTGGCCCCGGCCTGTATTCCCATCGACACCTCGACGGTGAACAGTTTGGGGGCGTCGCCGAGGTCTTCCCCGGTTCCGGCGGGGGGGAAGTGGACGACGATGCTGTCGGCGAACACCACCCGCCCGAGGTCGACGAGGAGCTGCCAGTTGCGCAGCCCCTCGGCGTTGAAGTCGGCGCTGGACGGCTCCCAGAAGGTCGTCAGGTCTCCGTCGCCGACGCGCCCTGCCAGCGCGTCGTTGGACAGGGCGGTGATCTGACCGGTGACCGTCACCGTCTGCCCGCGGAAGCGCACGTTGTCGACGAAGCTGAACTCCTCCCGGTCGAGGACGTAGTTCCTGACCGCCGGGAAGTAGCGGGGCACGACGCCCTCGGAGAAGTCGAACAGGCCGGTCGAGTCCATCGGCGCGCGCACGTCCCGGACCAGGTTGTTCTGGTACACCCAGCTGCGCCAGTGGGTTTCCCGGTCGACGACGATCCGCCGGCCCGTCCCGTCGAACTCGAACGCCTCCCCGGTCTGCGCCGGCGCCTCCGTGGCCAGAGCAGTGGCGATCGCCGCGGCGGCCAGCAGTCTTCTCATCTTTACTCCCTCCACTCCACCGGCCTTCAGTAGACGACCGACACCGTCAGGGTGGACCCGAAGACGCCGCTGTCGGTCGCGCTCTTCAGCTTGAGCAGATAGAGTCCCGGCGGCACCAGCCGGCCGTCCGCCCCGCTGCCGTCCCAGGTTTCGGAAAAGCTGCCGACGGTTCGCTCCGCGTCCCATTTGCGGATCAGCCGTCCCGAAAGGTCGAACAGCTCGGTGGTCACCGGTACCGACTCGACCACGCGCAGGACGTCGAAGGTGATGGCCGCCGAGTCGTTGATTCCGTCCCCGTTCGGAGTGAAGGGATTCGGGGCGATCCCGACCCGCGAGATCACCTCCTCGACCGGCTGTGCGACGCTCGTAACCACCGCCAGTGAATTGCGGTCGGACAGCTCCCCGGGAAAGGACAGGACATCCCCCGCCATGACCCGCTGCGGCAGGATGGTCGCCAGGGTGTCGGCGCCGCCGCCGACCAGGGTGATGATGCCGCCGTAATCGGTCCCCTCGGCGGCGCCGAGGGTGTCGAGGAAGACGTGCCCGGTGAAATCGGTCTTGACGTCGAGGACGCGGGCGCGGAACTCGATCAGGACCACCAGGGAGTCCCCGGCCGCAATCGAGGGCTCCACCCTGGGAACGCCGAGGACGAACAGGTCCTCCTCGCTCGCCACGGTCTCGAACGCGACCTCTTGCGAGCGTTCGACGCCGTCGAGGCCGTAGGCGAAGCGGACGCTCCGGACCCGGGATATCCGCGTCGGCGTGGGGATGCGGATGCGGTTGAAACCGGGGTCGCCCGGCCGCAACCGGGGCCGCAGCGCGTAGGTGAACAGGGTGTCGATACCTGCCGTCACCTCCGTTGCCGGCACGATCTCGGCCCGCACCTCCCGCAGCAGGGGCGGCAGCAGCTGCTCGATGCGCAGGTTGCGGATGACCGTGGCCGCGCCCGGGTCGGAGCTGGTGAAGTCGACCCGGAGCTGGAAGAAGGGACGCTCTCCGGGAAGCTGCGCCCGCTCTCCGTTCACCAGGGGCTGGAATCCGCTCCAGAACAGGGGATCGGGCAGTATCGGCAGCACTTCCCCGGCACGGGTCCGCTTGTTGGCGACCGGTACGATTGCCGGGTCGTTATACTCGGGGAACGTCGTGCGGGCGACGAGGCGCTCCTCGTCGGAAAGGGCGTTCCAGACGTCGCGGGCGCCGGCCCGCAGCAGCGGATCGTCGAGGTTGACGAGCTCTCCGCGGCCGGGACTGCCGGCGCGCCGGTCCACCACCTCGGCGTCCGGGCGCCACTCGACGGCGTCGCCGTTGCGGTTGAGACGGATCGGGATCCACGGCTCGGGGGTGAACCCGGTCTGCATGCTGACGGCTGCCGACGACGCCGAGGGGTCGCCGATCTTCTCCTCATCCCAGGAAACGCGGCCGAGAGTGCCGCCCTGCAAAAGGTCGAGCTCGGCCCGCAGGGAGAGATCGCCGCCCAGGTAGCGCAGCATGGCATCGATCCCGGCCGGATCGACCGGAAGCGGTTTCCCGAGGTAGACGGCCTTCGGGGTGAACCCCTCGTTGAAGACCTCGAACTCGGCGATGTCGAAATCGAGGCCGGTCAGGGAGCGGAACTTGAACTGCTGAAGGTATTCCGGCTCGTCGAAGCGGACCGCCACCGTGTCCTCGGTATTGCTCTGGTCGATTATCAGCTGCTCGAACACCGGCACCGTTCCCGCCGACGCTTCCGCACCCCCCCCGAAGCCGAGGAAATCCCGCTCGGCGATCCGCTCCCCCCTCCCCCGCTTCACGGTGACCCCGTCGTGGACCTCGAGCTTGTATCCGGCGATGGGAAGCGGGTTTTCCTCCACCCGGGGATAGAAGCGCACCATGCCGACCGGAAACCGGCGCGTGAGGTCCATGATGATGACGACGGAGCGCTTCCGCACCGGGCGGTTCTGGCCGTCCACCCGGCGGAAGGAGTTTTCCGGATCCGCGTCGATCAGCGCCTCGAGAAGGGCCTGTTCCTGGCCCTTGGTCAGCTGGGTCTCGTATATCGTCGGAGAGCGCAGCCAGTTGCTGAAGAGAAGCTGGGGATCGATCGGGACGAGGACGGCATTCGCCAGGTTGACCATGGCGCGCAGGCTGTCGATGCCGGCCGCCCGGAACCGGCGAACCCCGGCCACGGTGCGGGGAAAGTCCTCTTTCGGGGACAGCAGCAGACCTCCCGCCTCGACGGTGACGGCCCCCTCCTCGACCACCTCGGCCCGCGCCAGGACGCGGTCGCGCGACACGTGCCGGGTGAAGGCGTCGAAGAGCCGGCGGTCGGCAAAGCCGAAGTCGGAGGCGGAGACGATCGAGTCGGGGATGGCGGGGAGTGGAACCCAGCGCGCCGTGTCGAGGGGGGCGATTCCGTCCTCGATCTTGAAGTCGACGCTTTCGAAGAAGCCCCCCGGGTTGAAGGGAAGCTGCTGGGCCCGCTTCCACTCGATGTCGCCGGGGATGCGCAGGCTGGTGAGCTGGCACTGGCCGGGGCCGGCCCCCGGCAGTACGGCCAGGGCTGCCGCGACGGCGAGACCCGGAAAAACCCGTTGCACCCGTTTCGCTCCCGTCACCAAACAAAGAAGGGGGGGAAACTCCCCCCCCTTCTCTCAGTTGCGGTTGTTACGGTTACGCCGTGACCGCCGGCGCCTTTTCAGCCCCGGTCAGGGGGCGGGCGCCTTCACCTGGCCACGCCGGCATTCTACTTGAACGTGGCCTTGATGCGCCCCCAGCTGTCCTCCTCGACCGCTGTCGGAAGCGGCTCGGCCGCGGCTCCGCAATCACCGGTATCGCACGGGATGAGCTCGGCGTCGACGAACCTCTCTGCGTAAATCCAGGTGTTGTCCTGCCCGGAAAGGGTATGGAACCCGCGCCTCACGGTACCGCCCTCCTCGTTGATGGCATCGTAGTCGGCGATGGTTACCTGCAGGCCGATGATCTTGCCTCCCACGAGCTCGGAGCGCTTGGACAGGTGCGGTCCCTGCCAGTTGATCTCGTCCCAGGCGGTGACGTAGAACTCCACGATCGTCGTCACGGGATCCTCGCCGAAGGCGGTGCCGCCGGCATCCGTGTACGGCGGATCGATGGCCCAGCCGAGTCCGTTCCCCTGGTAGCCGATGATCTGTCCGTCCGGAGATTCGGCGATTATCACGTACTGCTGCGCCTGATAGTTCTGGAGCAGCTTGAACTCCTCTTCCGAGTAGTCGTCGGCCTCGAGCCAGAAGTTGTACTGGCCGCCGGTGTGGTCGCCGTCGAGATGGAACTCGACATCGTCGTAGGCGGCCAGGATGTGCACGTTGCCGCCTTCGTAGGTGTTGATGTAGACGTTGTCGATGCGCTCGACGGCGGCATAGACGTGCTGGCCGGCGCTGTGCCATGCCAGGTAGACGCGGTAGGCGGAATCCTCAGGGTCGATTCCGGCGGCTTCCCCCACGTTCAGCGGGGTGAAATCGTCGTGGGTCAGCTCCGTGCCCGGAAGCACGTCCTCCCAGTCTTCGAGCGAGCCGTCGAAGATGTCGGGCAGATCGCTGGTCGGCAGTTCGTAAATCGGGTAGACGATGTCGCCTACGTGGGCGTTGCCGGCGCTCGTGAAGGCGAAGACCGCGGCGGCGGCGACCCCGGGGATGGTGAAACGTTTCATGCAGAAGCTCCTCTTCTGTGGGTGGATGACGGACGCTCAGGGAGCGGCCTTGTATTTTCCTGTAAATCCTATATATGTAACAAATCGAGACGGAAGAATTCAAGCCTTTTTTCGGCAATGACTCAGTCTGAAAAAATCGGCCGTGGTTTTTTCCGATAGGTCCTGGGACGCTTTGGCTTCGGGGCCCTGGCGTCGATCAGGTCGACTATCCAGGCAATGTCCCGCAGCCTGTCGTCGATGCCGGCCTGGAGGGCCGGCGTGACCTCGAGGGTCTGGTGGATGCGGCAGAAGTTGTAGAACAGGAAGTACAGACTGCACATGTGGACGTGGTTGACGACCTTCTTGCTGAAGGCGTTCGACTTCCGAGTGAAGCGCCGCATGCCCATCCGCATGTTGAGGTTCTGCCGCTCGACGTGCGACGTGCTGGCCTTGGAAAGATCCGGGTTGCCGATCATAACGGTCTTCTCCTGGCTGACCTTCGGCTTTTTTGTTTCCGGGTCGATGCCGGGCACCTTGGTCAACTGGGAGTAGTCGATGTCCGCCCCGAACACTTCGTCGACCGCGTCGAAGTACGCATTGTGGGCGTCGGTCGTCAGCTGGAACCGGCTGGCCACCCTGCCCTTCAGATCCCGCATGAACTCCGTGGCCGTCTCGAGGGACCGGTCGCCGATCCGGTAGGACAACACCAGCTTGCTCTTGCGGTCGAAGGCCGTCCAGGTCCACAGATCACCGGCACCGGGCGGTGCCTTCCGGGCGTCGGGCACGTTCTTCTGCTTGGCGTAGCAGAACGACCATATCTCGTCGCACTGCACCTGCCGGACACGGACGTTCCTGACAACCCGGTCGTGATACTCCGCGGCAGCTTCACCAGCGTTGACCAGCAGCTTCAGAATCGTGTTGTAGGAGCAGTCGACGAGTCGGCTGGTTCCGCGCAGGGACATGCCCTCAACCAGCAGATGCACAGCCGTTTCCCGCTTGCTCCTGGGCAGGATTTTCATACCCAGAATATAGCAAACGGATGCCGACGGATCAAGCGTAAGTTGTTGTGGGGGAACGCTTTGTGAAAAGAAATGATAAGGGAGACTGACCGGCTCGGGAGCGTCACGACCCAGCGGCAACTGTGCCGCTTTCAGAAGTGGGGATCGGCTCCTGAGCAAGTTTGTCAGTCTCCCCTCTGTGGCGTTTGCGTCGGGGCTTGCCGTTGACGAACTGTTCTTCCTGCTGGCCGGTGGCAATCCGGCAGATGAGCACCGCGGATTCGACTACCGAGACGGGACGTTTCTGTCCCTGGGGTCCGATCGGCATGGCTATGCGGCATCCTCCAAGCGACGGATTCGTGTCTCGTGGTTCTGGAGGATCAACCTCACGTCCTGGAACTCGTTGGTAATCCGCTCAAACCCTTCGTCCATCTTGCGCTCCAGACGATCGAACCGCGAGTCGATCTGCTCGAACCGCGAGTCGATCTGCTCGAACCGCGAGTCGATCTGCTCGAACCGCTTCAGGACTTCGGCCTGGAACTTGCGGTTGGCCTCTAACTCGGACAGCACCGAGGCTTGGAACTCTTGGTCGGTCATCGATTTCTCCCCTCCTGAAACTTCTGGCACCGGATCAATTATGTCAAGAAGAAGAAACGGGTTATATTGGCTGTCGCCACCGCCATTTTTTTCAGCGCGGAGTCCCGCTTGGTCGGGTCTCCTGCTGAATACCATAGCCGTACGACCCCGCCGGGGTTTTCCCTGGCAGCGAATAGGCAGGGACTGTCCGCAGTGCTCCGCGCTTGTGGCGGTGGCAAAAGGCCCGGCACCAAAACGTGAAGCCTGGGCCTCCACCCATCGCGCGAACGGAGGGGCCTGTGGAACTGCTCTTTCTCTGGATTCTCTGGATTCTGTGCGGGGTTGCAGCGGCCGTGATCGCTTCCGGCCGCGGCGGCAACGGTTTCTACTACTTCATCGGCGGGATCCTGCTCGGTCCCATCGGCATCCTGTTGGCGCTGTGCGCCGGCACCCAATGTTTCCGCTGTCGAAAACGCATCAGCAGCGAGGCGGAAGTGTGCAGCCATTGTGGAGCCGAGCAAGCGGACCGGCCGCGGTGCCCGAAATGCGGTCGAGATCGACGCCCGAAAGCAAAGCGTTGCTACTGCGGAATGGTCTTCAAGAAAACGGATCAGATACCACCTGGAATCTCAGGCCGTCGGCGACTGTACCACCCATTTGAAGATACTTCCTGAATTAAAGATACATTTCAAACTGCGCCACTACCCTTTTTTCGGCGGTGCGCAGTCACATGGCGGTGATGTGGTTCCCCGTCGCCCCGGTGACGGCGTCGAGGCACAGCCAGAACCCCGCGCTCGCCGCCTCCCCGAGGATGAGGCCGAGAAAGAACGGTCTCATCGCGGAAAACAGCCTGATCCCCCCGTACTTGAGGATCCCCGCCTTCAGCGTCCAGGCCAGCAGCGCCGAGAACCAGATGTGCGAGGTGATGAAGCCGACGGCGATGGCGAACCCGAGGGGGTGGAGCGGCCACCAGTACCAGCGGTGCTGGGCCCACATCAGGAATCCCTCGACCGCGGCGCCGATGCCGGTGAAGACCCAGCCGCGCAGGTTGGCTTCGGGGGGGTCGTTCAGCTGCGGATTGAGGAAGTGCCAGTTGTTCCCGTTCGACAGCAGCGGCCCGACCATGTTGATCCCCCCGTGCTCGTAGCCCAGGGTCAGCAGCAGCCAGGTTCCCGCCCCGAGGCTGCAGAGCAGGGCGATCAGCATCCCCCAGAACAGCCTTCCCTTGGGTCCCGGGACGATCTCGGCGAGCTTGAGGGCGTTGGCGCAGGGGATCATCGGGAACAGGCGCATCTCCGCCTGCCAGCCCATGGCGAATCCCAGCGACACAAGGCCCCTGGTGCCGAGCAGCGAGGCCCCCATTCCGGAAATGACGACGTAGGGGGCCACGATCGGAGGGCGGCTGGTGGGGATGCCCCCCGCGGTCACCACCCGCGTTATCATGATGTAGTAGATGAGCACCATGCCGGCGAACAGGGGGAGGGCCGCCGCCGGCAGGCCGGACTGCCAGAGCCAGAAGAGGACGAACGCAAGGCACCCGAACCATCCGAACAGGGCGGCCCGGTAGGGAACGAGCTCCTCGCTGTCGTCGATCCCGGAAGCGGGGCGCCACGCCTTGCGCCACACCGCGGCCAGGTGCGGGCGGGCGGTCCATAACCCGATCAGGACGAAGGCGATCACCGCCCCGGTGGCCTGATGCGACAGGTCGGCGGTCTGGTAGTTCTCGTACTGGCTCAAGGTCTCGCGGCTCGAGACTCCCAGGCTGTTGAAAACCCCCTCCTCGACCTTTCCCGCCAGGTAGAAGAACCAGATGCTGAAGACGATGCCGAGGTCGACGAGATAGAAGAAGCCGATCCAGGCGAAGCTCACCGCCATCGGCAGCCGGACCCCCTCGAAGAGCTCGATGCTGCCGTGCCAGAACGGGTAGTCGGGAACGATCGGGAAGTAGTGGTTCAGCCCCGTCAGCCCGAAGAGGCCGAACGGCAGCGCGAACCCCGCCCAGGTCACGGGATTTCTGAAGAAGGGGACCACCAGCCCGGCGGGACCGTCCCCCTCCTCGATCATCTGCCGCGGCAGCTGCATCATCGGGTAGGGCAGCCGCTCGTTGGCCGCCCACTGCCGGTGCAGTATGGACGACATGAAGATCATCATCAGGCTGAGGGCGATGAACAGGGAGAACCAGGCCCCCAGCGGCACGATCCAGGAAGCCCACGGAATCGCCTGCCCGGCCGGCAGCCCTTCGTACAGACCCCTGATGGCGTCGAAGTCCCCAGGCGCCATCCACTCCGGGATCCATGGGTGGATGAGCGACTCCCAGTTGTTCTCGACGCTTGCCGAGTAGTAGGGGACGCAGATCGTCGGGATGATGTAGACGAGGAAGTTCTGCGTCGGCACGGTGATCGCCATTGCCATCATGGCGTAGACGAGGACGAGGTCGCCGCGGCCGAGAGCGAGGGGGCGCCTGATGAGTCGGAGGGCGGTGTTGACGAAGAAGGTGAAGACGAAGAACAGGAAGACCGCCCCGGGAGAGGAGGCGTTCAACCCCCACCAGGACCCGCGCACGGCGATGAAGCCGTAGGGGGCGGCGACGCCGACGAAGAGCGACAGGAGGGTGCCGGCGAAAAGGCCGCGGAGGGTGAAGGGGGATGGCGTTGTCACGAGCCGGTCCGCTGAATCCGGCCTCGGGCGAAGTCGGGGTCCCGCGCCGGCGGCGAAGGACTCACCGCCCCGGGGGCCGGCGCCGGAGCAACCCCGGCGGGGGCTACTTCTCCGTCACCTCGACAAGCCGGTTGACGGCCACCGGGCCCGGGACGGTCTGCGTCTTTCCGGATGGCCACTGCACGACGATCCTGTCGACCGAAGCGGCGCCGGCGAGGCCGAAGTAGAGCGGCAGGTCGCTCTGCGACAGGTAGCCCGACTGGCCGTCGTTCGCCTTCCTGTAGCGGGCGCCTTCGGCCTCCACGGTGACGACGGCGCCGATACCGCTCCGGTTCGACCTGCGGCCGGCGAGCTTCACCTCGAGGTAGCTGATCCGCTTCCTTTCGGAAAGATCGCTGACGAAGACCTGGGGCTCGGAGTTGAACTCGTTGGTTACGATATCGAGGTCGCCGTCCCCCTCGATGTCGAAGATCACCGAGGAGCGCGAGCCCAGGGCCGCCCATATCTCGATGAGGCCCTCCTGCCCCTCGCAGCGGTCGTGCTCCCTGTCCGCTCCCCCGCAGTCGAGCAGGAACCAGGCTTTGGTGGTGCGCCCGTCTCGCCGCGGCTCGATTCCGAGGATGTACTCGGCGTCGAGGAAAGCCTCTCCCAGGTCGTTCACGAGCAGCGTGTTGACCCCGTAGCGGAAGGGGTAGTTCATGCTCGAGGCGAGGAAGACGTCGTCGTAGCCGTCGGCGTTCAGATCTCCCGTGCTCAGGCCCCAGGGCCAGTGGTTCTCGGCGCCGACCCGGTCCGAGATCTCGAGGTAGCTCCCCCCGCCCTCGCTGCGGTAGAAGGCGTTGCCGAAGATGCTGCGGCCGCCGCTGGCGAGGAACTCGTCGGAGTACTGGATATCGGCCTTCTTCTTTTCGTCCGGCGGCCCGACGTCGACGCTCATGTCGGAGTGCATGTCGCTGACGAAGAGATCGAAATCCCCGTCGTTGTCCCAGTCGAAAGTCTTGACTCCCATCGATCCCCAGGGGGTCTTCGGGAACACCTCCCTGCCGAGGCGGACGAAACTCTGCCCGCGGACGTTCTCGAAGTAGTCGTCGTTGCCCTGCATGTCGAGGACGTACAGGTCGGGCCAGCCGTCCTCGTTGGCATCGATCGGACTGGCGTCCCCCGACCAGCCGGTGTCGATCAGCCCGGTCGCTTCCGACACGTCGGAGAAGCGGTTGCCCCCGTTGCGGTAGAGGATGCTGCGCTCGGTCCGCTCCGGTTTGAGGTGGCCGGCGAAGGCATCGCCATGGGCGGCGAAATACCGGTAGGATTCCCCTTCCCCGGGGTTCAGCGCGTCGACCGGGGCCTCGATGACCTCCCCCGTCGTGTACACGCCGACGTTGCACAGAAACAGGTCGAGCAGGCCGTCCCTGTCGTAGTCGAACAGGACCGAGGCGGACGAATGGCCGCTGTAGGCAAGGCCCGAGGCGGCGGTCGCGTCCGTGAACCTGCCGGAGCCGTCGTTGGCGAACAGGGAATTCCCCCCCAGGACCGTGGTCGCGAAGAGGTCGGGGTCGCCGTCGTTGTCGGTATCGCCGAAAGAGGCGGCGACCCCGAGGGCCTCGTCGAGGCTCGTCCCCGAGGAGGAGGTGACGTCGGCGAACCTGCCGTCCCCGAGGTTGCGCCACAGCCCGTTGGCCCCGACCTGGTTGCTGAAGTAGATGTCGGCGAGGCCGTCGCCGTCGACGTCGGCGGCGGCGACGCCGTTGCCGTGATCGTAGTGCGAGGCCCGGTAGTTCTTTCCGGTGTCGGCGGTGGTGACGTTGACGAACCCGATTCCGCTTTCCCGGCGGCGGTCGGTGAAGGTGAAACCGACGAAAGTCCGGAACCGGGCCGCGGTGGCCAGCTGCATCTCCCGCCTGGTGTCGACCCAGGGGGGCTCGACCGCGTCCGCGGGACAGGCCAGGGGTTTCCGGACCTCTGCCGGGAGCGGGTCCGGCAACTGCGAAAGAAACAAGGCCGCGGCGGCTCCGGCTGCTCCCCCCAGGCGCGGCCGCCCCCTGTTCAGGAGGGACATAATCGTATCAATAACAACAGGTAAAGCTGGTTTTCCGGAAATCGGCCGCGGCGTTGACTTCGGGTCGATTTCGAGGCGGATTTTCATTAACCTTAACCCCATGCGGTTCGTGCGGATCGCCCGGTAATTCCGTCTGCAACTCCCATATCTCTGTTCGGCATTTGGTAAATACCCGGACCTCCACCAACAACGCAAGGACGTTCAGCCAACGGAGACCGGCCCTGAAACTCGGTACCCCGGCTCTCTTCCTCACTTTCCTCCTGGCAGCCCCGCTGCATGCGCAGGAGTACGGAACCCGCCTCGGGGCTTCCGCCGACGGCGAGGTCAACTACGAGCCGGCCGGTCCCGGGGTGCTGTTCGGCGCCCTCGATCCCACCCTCCAGCACTGGTACATCCCCCAGGAGCTGTACCAGGAGCGGCGCTGGCGCCAGTGGGAGTTCACCAGCTACGCGACCCGCGGCTACGAGCGCTACGTCAACACCGCCATCGAGGGGGACTACTTCTACGACGTCTACGGCGACTACATCAGCCACGGCTGGCTGGTGTACGACTGGCGCCAGGACCAGCCCAACGCCCTGGGCAGCGCCATCTACAAGGGGAGCCAGTTCCAGAGCTGGTTCAGCTCGCTGACCATCAGCGGCGACGCCAAGGGGCAGAACGGCTACGCCGTCACCGTGGGCAACCGGATCCGCACCACCCTGACGCCGTTGTCCTTTTCGAAGCCGACCTTCAACGGCGTGCAGGCCGACTACGTGGCCGACAAGTACGCGGCGACCATCCTCGCCTCCCGGATCAGCGACCCGGCGGCCTCGGTTACCATCGAACCGGCGCGAACCGCAAACTCGACGAGCCTGGTCGCGGGACGCGGCACCGCCCAGATCGGCGACTTCATCACCGTCGGGGCTACCCTTGTCGACGCGCGCAATTCGAACACCAACCTCGACCTGTTCGGAGGAAACCTCGCCGCCGGAAACCTGACCGAAGGCCAGTCCAAAGTCCCGGTCACGACGGTCGCCGTCGTTCTCAGCGACGACTCCCCCGAAGACGGAGCCGCCGGCGCCGCCCTGTTCAACCACGACGTCCGCATCACCAGCCGCGATTTCGACACCGGCGAGGACAGCGAGTGGAGACTCGACCAGGTGGTGCGTCCAGGCGGCCGCTGGCCGGACGTCTTCGGCGGCCTTGCCCGCCGCGGTTACCTCGCCGCCGACGGCGCCGAGCGCATCGTGCTCAACTACGACTTCAGCGACCCGGACTACATCGGTCCGAACCCGACGACCATCGTCGCCGTCGAGTTCGACTACGTGCTGGCCAACGACTACCGGATCGAGCTCTGGTCGGACCGGCAGACGGGTCGCAACGGCCCCCCGGATACGCCCCTGACCAGCGAGATCATCGAGGCCCAGCGCCCCGCCCTGCTCCTGGTCGACCGCGCCGGGGGCAACGTGCGGGACATAACGAATATCCGCCGGGTCACCTTCGACTACGGGCTGCCCACCGCAAACATGATCGCCGGGGTGACCGTCGAGGGTACCGATATCTGGGGCATCGACCTCTACGCGGAATGGGACCGCAATCTCCGTTATTCCCAGTTCCCGAACGCGGCGCTCTTCAGGGCCAACGAGGGTCACGAGATCTCGCGGCGGACCGCGGACGCCCGCTACGTGACCGCCCGCAAACAGAGATACCCCCTCTTTCTATACGGCGAGGCCTACGCGATCGACGGCGACTACTCGACGAGCGCCTTCGTCGTCGACGAGAACGGGGACATCGACTACGACCGCCCCGATCTGCACCTCTACGAGTTCGTCGAGGACAACGACGACCAGGACCGCCTTCCCGACTGGGTGCGGCCCGGTTCGCAGGCCGGCGACACCGACGTCTACCCCGGGTGGGACCAGAACAACGACTTCATCTCCGACTTCAACCAGAACGACAACAGAACCCTGCGCAACACCCTTCCCGACTACGAGGAGCCCTTCCTCAGGCATGACGTCGACCGGCCGGAGTTCCTTTTCGGCATCGACCTCAACAACAACGCCTGGATCGACCGCTTCGAGGACGACATCCTTCCCGATTTCCCGTACAAGGCGGACCGCAGGGGGTACAACGCGTTCGCCGGACTACATCTGACCCCGGACACCCGGGTGATGGCGGGACGGGCGCGGGAGCGCATGCTTTCCGACGACCGCGACAACAGAACCACCTACGGCCTGTTCACCATGGACAGACGCTTCGGGTCCTGGAGGCTGCGCGTTTTCGACATGCTGAAGCGGGCCAGCGACACCATACCGGACGACCGCCTGGCCCCCTCCCCCTGGCGAAATGCCATTTCCAGGCCGGTCATCGAGGATCTGCTTCCGGCACCGGACACATGGATCAACACCGCCTGGGTCGGCTTCGACTTCACCGCGGCCTCGCGCCTGAAGATCGTCAACAAGCTGAAGTACGAGATCTACAACCACGTGAAGGAGAATCCCACCGACCTGAAGGGCCGTTCCCTGACCGCCTCGCCCACCCTGCTCGGCTTCGTCAACAAGGTCGAGTACGGCTTCTCGATCGGAGCGGTGAGCTTCGAGCCCAAGGCCAAGCTCGAGTACTTCCGCCGGCAGCCGTTCGTGCGCGAGTCGCTGCTCGGAGAGGTGATCGGGGTCGACCGGGAGCACTGGATGGGGCTGGCGACGCTGCTGGCAAAATTCCCCTACCTCGAACGGAGCACCCTCACCACGGGGCTCGAGCTCGCCCGGTTCGTCGACAGGACCGTCGACGAAGACGGGATGATCGACGCGGGAACCGCGGGGGAGACCGGCGACGTGACCTCGGTCAATCTCGCGGTGCAGCTGACGACGAACTCCGCCTACCAGGGATACTGGCTGACCACCCAGATCGGCTTCCGGCTGGCGCGCAACCTCGCCGAGCGGGTGCAGGCGGACGAGGACGGGCTTTTCGGGAAAAGGAGCAGGGGGACGTCGGAGACGATCAGCTTCATCACCGTGTACGCCGGGATCAACCGATGACGGCCATTCTCCTCATCGCGTTGTTCGCCCTCCTGCCGGAGGCGGGAGCCCAGGTGGAAACCATCGTCATCGGCGGCCCCGAAGGGATCCGATGGGGCGACGAAGGGGACATTCCCCCCACCGTTATCCGCGGCAACACCTCCGTGGAGGAGACCAACGCCCCCGGCGGTGTCATCGACTTCGGCACCGCGGAGCGGCCGGACTGGATCTTCCCGCAGCAGGTCGACACGGAGCGCAACATCATGATCGGCCTGACCTCGCCCGCAAGGGGCGGGTCGCTGGAGACGCCGACGCTCAGTCTGCGGGCTCTGGAGGGGCAGTTGTCGAAAATGATCGACGACGACGGGGAGACCGCCCTGGAAGTCCGTCCGCAAAGGGCCGGGGAAAGCACGCGGGCGAGCGGCTTCATCATGCAGTTCGACCTCGGCGCCGTTTTCGCCCTCAACCGGATAAGGTTCTTCCCGCGCAACGCCGACCCGGCCTTCCCGGCCCCGGGGTTTCCGAATCAGAAGGACTTTCTCAAGTCATTCGAGATCCTCGAGAACGACGGCGCCCCGGAGAGCGAGAGCAACGGGGTGCTGATATTCGAGACCCTCGAGACCGTGGCCAAGAACGAAGAGCCGGTCGTCGACCTCAGGATCGAGCCGCGCTTCGTCCGCCACCTCAGGCTCAAGGTGCTGACCAACACCGAGTTCGAGATCGCCGAGTTCCAGGCCTTCGCCCAGGGCTTCGTTCCCGAGGCGACCTACGTCTCCAACATCATCGACTTCGGCACCCCGACACTTCTCGGGAACATCCGCTGGGTCGAGGAACAGGTGGGGGATCCGCTGCGGTCCCAGATGCGCATCCGCACCCGAACCGGAGTGGATCCGGGCACGGTGGTGTTCCCGCGGGTGGGGCTGCAGCCCTCGGGACGGATCGATCTGCAGGTCGCCCAGGGGGACATCCTCGAGGTCGACATTCCGATCGAAGCGCTGTGGAAACGCGCCGACGCCATCGAGGACGGGGAGCTGCGGGAGGTCGTCGAGACCGTGCTCGACAATCCCGACCTCGACGGCCGCGAGGTGCTGCTTTTCTACAACGAGCTCCCCCTCGAGCAGCGGGCCGCCCTCGAGATCGATCAGGAGTACTACAGGAGAGAGGTCGACAGGGCGGAGCGCGGGGACCTGCGGGAAGATCTGACCAACTGGAGCCCCTGGTCGGCGCCCTACCCGGCCCCGGGAATCGTCGATCCCGAGTCCCTGGGCGAGGCCGGCGGGGGAATCTCCATCTCCTCTCCGGATCCGCGGCGCTACTTCCAGTTCATGGTGGAGTTCGCCAACGACGCGTTCGACGCCGCCACCGGGCTCGGAGGGCTGAGCTTCGAAGCCCTCTCTCCGGCCTTCGCCGACAGGCTGATCGCCGAGATTCTGCCCCGCTCCGCGGCGGTGGGAGAGCGCACCGGATTCACCTACGCCGTTCTCTGCGAGCCTTCCGCCGACGGCGGCGGCTTCGACCGTATCGAGATCGACACCCCGACGCGGACTCCCGCGGTGGGATGGATCGAGATCGAGCGCGGCGAATCGCGGCAGCTGGCCGATTTCACCGGGGCCGCCCTCGACGCGCTGCCGGTCACCCGCAACGGGGTATCCATCGAGGAGGTGCGGGACGACCGTCTGGTCATCTCCTTCCCGATGGTGGAGGAAAGAGCGGTAATCAAGGTCGGCTTCGACAACTCGGTGCTGCGCTTCGGCACCCTGTTCACCGGGCGCGCCGGGAACTCCGCCCACCCCGGAATCGGCCAGGCACTCGTTGCCGGAAACGCCGCCGACCTCGGGGGGGACGGCCTCGAGGATCCCGACTCGCAGCCCGTGGGCAGCCTCAGCCCGGGGAACCTGTCGGTATCCGTGCCGATAACCCGCGACCTCCTCGTCAACGTCGAAGCGGTTCCCGCGGTGCTGACGCCGAACCGGGACGGGGTCAACGACGGCGCCCTGATCCTCTACGACATCACCAACATCGCCGAGCCGAGGCGGGTGCGGGTCGAGGTGTTCGACCTCTCCGGACGGAAGATGGCGAGCCTGTACGACGGCGAGGACCCGAGCGGCCGCTACGCGCGCCGGTGGAACGGCCTGAACGACGCCGGGAAACCGGTGCCGCCGGGCAACTACATCTTCGCCGTCTCCCTCGACGCCTCGACCGGGGCCGTGAAAGGGGTCGGTACCGTGGGGGTCGCCTACTGATGCCCGGTCCCGGCGTAAACGCGGGCGCGCCCCGGGTAATCCAGGCCCTGGCCGCCGCCTGCGCCCTGCTGCTGCCGCTCGCACCCGGGTTCGGAGAAACCGGGGAGCTCGGCTCCCGGCGCCAGGTGCAGCGGGGAGGCGAGGTGAGCTTCGAGCCCCGCGGACACGGGGTGATGTTCGGGCCCCTCGATCCGACGGTGAGGCGCTGGTACATCCCGGAAGAGCTCTACAACGAGTACCGGTGGCTCCAGACGCAGTACTCGAACTACGGGCGCCGGCATTACCAGCGCTACGTCAACACCGCGGTCGAAGGGGATTACTTCTACGACTACTTCGGCGACCTCGTCAGCCACGGCTTCCTCGTCTACGACTGGCGCCAGGAGCAGCCCCTCTCCGACGGCAGCAGCGTCTTCAAGGGGGACAAGTTCGCCGGCTGGTTCAGCAACGCGACGATCGCCAGGGACAAGCAGGGTGACCGGACCTACTCGGTGACGGTGGGCAGCCAGATCCGCACGACGCTGACTCCCCTGACTTTTTCCAAGGCCGCCTTCGACGGCGTCCAGGTCGATTTCACCGGGAACCGGTACGCGGCGACGATCCTCGGATCCCGCATCAGCAACCCGATCATCCTCGCCCGGCCCCAGGCGGACCGCCACACGAACTCCACCAGCATGTTCGGGGGGCGGGCCGAGGTCGTGCTCGGCGATCGCATCACCGTCGGCGGCACCTTCGTCGACGCCCGCAACTCCAACTCGGCCCTGGAGCTGTTCGCCGGAGACCTCGTGGCCGGCAACCTGACCTCGGGCCAGAGCAGGACCCCGCTGACGGCGATCGCCGTCGTCCTCAGCGACGATTCGCCCGCCGACGGCGTCGCCGGGGCCGCCCTGTTCGAGCACGACGTGCGCATCACCACCCGGGATTTCGAGACCGGACAGGAACGGGTGTGGACCCTTGCGGACGTCGTGCGTCCGGGAACCGAGTGGCCCCTGGTGCTCGGAGGTTTCGAGCGCGAGGGGTTCCGGACCGCCGACGGCGACGAGCCGATCATCCTGAACTACGACTTCAACGATCCCGGGTTCCAGCTTCCGGCGGAGTCCGGCCTCGACGAGACCCACATCGTCTCGGTCGAGTTCGGTTACGTGCTCGCCAACGATTACAAGGTCGAGATCTGGTCGAACAAGCAGCCCGGCAGGGCGCGCACCTATCTCAGCCGGACCTTTGCGGGAGTTCCCTCTCCTCCGATAACGGTCGAGATCGTCGAGGCCGGGCTGGCGCTGCTGCCGGTGGCGCGGGCGGGCGGCAACGTCACCGACATCTCGAACATCCGCAAGGTCGTGTTCGAGTACGGCCTGCCGACCGCCAACCTCGTGGCCGGAGCGACGATCGAGGGAGTCGACCTCTGGGGAGTGGATTTCTACGGGGAATGGGACCGCAGCTTCCGCTACTCGCAGTACCCGAACGCCACCCTGTTCAGCGCCAACGAGGGCCACGAGATCTCGCGCCGGACCGCCGACGCCCGCTACCTGACCGCGTCGAAGGAGGAGTACCCGTTCTTTCTGTACGGGGAGGGGTACGCCATCGACGACGACTACTCCACCCAGAGCTTCGTCGTCGATACCGAGGGAAACATCCAGTACGACAACCTGCCGATTCACGCCTACGAGTTCGTCGACGACAACGACGATCAGGACGACATCCCCGACTGGGTGAGATCCGGTTCGCGGTTCAGCGACACCAACGTCTTCCCGGGCTGGGACGAGAACAACGACTTCATCAGCGACTTCAACCAGAACGACAACAACGCGGTTTCGAACACCGTTCCCGACTACGAGGAGCCGTTTCTCAGGCACGACGTCGAGCGGCCGGAGTTCCTGTTCGGAATCGACCTGAACAACAACGGCTGGGTCGACCGCTTCGAGAACGACGAGCTGCCCGACTACCCGTACAGGCAGGACCGCAGGGGCCTCAACATCTTCGGCGGCATGCAGGCGACCCCCGAAGCCCGCATTACCCTTGGCAGGCTCGACGAGCGCATGATCTCCGACGACCGCCGCAACCGGACGACCTACGCTATCGCCACCTTCGAGAGGGACTACCCCAACCTCGGACGCGTCCGCCTCCTCGACATGTTCAAGCTGGCGCAGGACGCGATCGCCGACGACCGCCGCGACGTCTCCCCGTTCCGCCGGGCCGGGTACCCGCCCCTGGTCCCGGACGTGCTCCCCGCCCAGGACACCTGGGTCAACACCGCCTGGCTCGGCCTCGACTACACCGCGGTGCCGAACCTGCGCCTCGTCAACAAGCTCAAGTACGAGTTGTACCACAACAGGTCCGGGGATCCAAGGGATCCGGCCGGCAGACCGCTGCGCGCCTCACCCGTCCTCTTCGGCCTGGTCAACAAGGCGGACTACCGCTGGACCCTGGGAAGCCTGACGGTGCAGCCCAAGGTCAAGAGCGAGTTCCTCAGGCGCGACGCCTTCGTAAAAGCCGGGAAGAGCCAGGAACAATGGACGGGAATCGCGACGCTGGTCACCCAGTTCCCGGTGCTGGCGCGGAGCTCGCTGACCCTGGGGCTGGAACTGGCCCAGTTCAGCGAGCGGCTCGCCGACGAGGAAGAGATGCTCGAGCTCGGGGCCGTGGGCGAGACCGGAGACCTGCGCTCGCTCATCGGCGCCGTCCAGCTGACCAACGCCTCGGAGTACCTGGGGTACCGGTTGACGACCCAGGTCGGGTTCCGGCTGGCGCAGTTCTTCACCGAGAGGGTTCAGCTCGCCGACCGCGCCGCCGGAGAGTTCGAGAAAGCGAGCGCCGGGGCGACCGAATCGACCGGCTTCATCACCGTGTACGCGGGACAGTAGAGGTGAAGGAGATGCGGGCGAAGACAGCGGCGTGGTTGGCGGGAGCGGTGCTGCTCCATCTGGCGGGAGCCCCGCTGGTCGCCGTCGAGTACGGCAACCGCCTCGGTTCCCGCCTCGGGGAGGAGCTGTTCTTCCGGTCCGCCGGGGTGCCGATATACGCCGGGACTCTCGATCCGGCCGTTCACCGGTGGTACATGCCGCCGACCCAGTTCGCCGAGTACGGCCGCCGCCAGTGGCAGTACACCAACTGGGGGATCGACAGCTACCTGCGCTACGTCGCTCCCGGCCAGGAAGGGGACTACTTCTACGACCTCTACGGCAACCTCGCTTCCAAGGGCTGGCTGATCTACGACTGGCGCCAGACCCAGCCGCTGCTTTCGCAGAGCTCCAACATCGTCCGCCAGGGCCAGTACCTGAGCTGGTTCGACCGCCTGCTCATCAGCTCCGACCGCCGCGGCGACACCTCGTTCTCCATTCTCATCGGGGACGAGATCTCGGCGCTGCTGACCCCGATGACCCTGCGCAAGGCGGGGTTCAACGGCGTCGTCACGAGCATGCAGAGCGGCCGCTACCGCGCCACCGGCCTGTTTTCGAGGATCAACGTCCCGATGCTGGGCACCGGGGCGGGAAGGGTGAGGAACACTACCGCCCTTGCCGGAGGCCGCATGGAATTGGACGTCAACGACGCCCTCACCCTCGGGTTCAACTTCGTCAACAGCCACAACAACAGCGGCACCTACGAAACCATGCAGGGGAACCCCCTGAAGGGCTTCCTCTCGCCCGAGCAGGCTTCGAGGGGGGTGAACACCCTCGCCGTCAGGATCTCCGACGACTCCCCCGAGGACGGCGAAGGAGGGGCGGTTCTCATCAGCAGCGACATAGAGATCAGCACGACCCTGATGCGCGAGGTGCCGGCCGGCGACGGGGTGGCGGTCGTGCCGATCGATACCGTCATAGTCGGCAGCGACATCGGCTTCGAGGCGATTCCCGGGCTTCAGTTCGTCACCGGCGAGGTCGGGATCGGCGAGGGCAGGCTGGTCGAGGGGTTCCGCACCGCCGACGGCGGCGACGTGATCGTCCTCAACTACCTTCTGGAGCTGCCGCCGCAGATCGTCGCCGAGGAAAGGGTCGCGCAGCTGGAACCCCTCACGCTGCGCTCCCTGCTGGGGACCGCGCTGGGCCTGACCCCGACCGAGGCGGAGGAGGCGATCGCGGCCGTCGAGAACCTCCGTATCAGGCTCATCGTCGCCAACGACTACGCCATCGCCGTGACCTCGGACCGGCAGACCGACGAGGAGGGGGTTCCCCAGTTCCGCACGGTGACGCGCGCCGCCGGAAACGTCAAGAACCGGCTCAACCAGCGCGAGGTCGTGTTCGACTACGGCCTGCCCACGGCGAACAACATCGCCGGCTTCACCGCCGAGATCCGGGACTTCCGCGGCTTCGACTTCTACGGCGAGGTCAACCTCAACAACCAGTACCGCAAGTACCCCGGAGTCACCCGCAGCCAGCACCGCGCCATCTCCGGCTTCCCGGGCCACGAGCGCGCCGTCGGGTGGATGGTCAACGCCTCCTGGAGGGGAGGGCCCCTGTCCCTGTTCGCCGAGGGGTTCGGCATGGACGACGACTACACGACCAGCGTCCTGCTGATGGACCTCGGCGGTCTGCCCAACTACGGCACCGGGGCGACCGAACTGCTCTACGACTACGTCGACGACAACGACGACAACGACCGCCAACCCGATCAACGCCGCTTCGGGCAGGGATCCCTGGTCCCCGTCCGGGCAAGTCGCGTGAGGTCCATCGACGTGAGCGGCGTCGCCGACCCCGAGGTGTTTCCCGGGTACGACGAGAACCAGGACTTCATTCCCGACTTCAACCAGAACACGACGCCGGAGCGGCCGAACTTCTTTCCCGATTACGACGAGCCCTTCCTGCGCTTCCGCTCCGACAGGCCGCAGTTCCTCTTCGGCATGGACCTCAACAACAACGGCTGGGTCGAGCGCTTCGAGAACGACGACGAGCCCGACTACCCCTACAAGAAGGACCACTTCGGCTACAATCTCTTCGGCGGCGTCGAGATCACCCCGGAGATCGAACTGAAGCTCGGACAGCTGCGGGAGGAGATGGGCAGGTCGAGCCGCGTCAACCGGACCAGCTACGGCCTGCTCACCCTGGACAGGAACACGCCGCGAGCCGGACGGGTACGCGTCTTCGAGATGCTGAGGAAGGCGGAGGACACCATCCCCGACAACCTGGTACAGTGGCGCATGAGGCGGACCCTGCTGGGCAATCCCACCGCGAGCAGCGGCCGCATGGAGCCGGTCCTCGACCCGCTGGCCGCCGAGGACACCTGGATCAACGTCCTCTACGCCGACTGGGAGCTGGCCGGCCAGCGCCCCTGGAGGTCGATGAGCCGCCTGAAATGGGAGACCTGGAGGCAGCGCCACAGCGACCCGCAGGTCAACCTGGACGCGGCGGGAGACACCCTGTCGGTATTCGATCCCCTGGGACCGGAGGGGCGCAACGGACGCCGGGAGTCGGGGTTCTTCGGGCTCATCAACAAGATCGAGTACCTGCAGCGGTACGGGCGGGTCGAGCTGTCGCCCAGGTTCAAGAGCGAGTTTCTGCGCGAGACCCCGTTCAGTCTGACCGAGAGAAAGCGGCGCTCCTGGGACCGCATCTTCTTCCTCCTGGTCGAGTTCCCCGTGCTCAAGAAGAGCCGCCTCAAGGCCGGACTGGAGCAGCGTTTCTTCGAGGAGCTGGCAAGGGGCGAGGAGGAGCTCCCGGCGGGGACGGTCTCCGGCGATTTCCGGGGCACCGCGGCGGCGCTCCAGCTCACCAACGTCAGCGAGTTCCTCGGGTACAGGCTGACCATGCAGACCGGACTGCGCGTCGACCGGCGCTCCCTCGAGGTCGTCGCGGAGGAGCGCAAGGCGATGACCGCCGGCCTCGCCTACCTGACCCTTTTCGCCGCCCTGAGATAGCCGCATGCCCTCCCGGTCAGCATATTCTGACGCAAGGCCCGCCATCAAAGGAGGTCCCGCGATGGACCGATCGCCTGCCAACCTGTTCGGGGCCCTTCTCCTGGGCGCCCTGGTCGCTCTCAGTCCCGGCTGGATGGCGGAGACGAGCGCCACCCTCTTCGTCTACCGGCTCGGGGGCGCCGAAGACCTGCCCGAGCCGGAGTTCCCCGAAAACTGGGACGTCGAGTTCGTCTCCCTTCCCTGGACCCCCGTCGACGAGGACCGCTTCGGCCGGGCGCTCCTGGTCGAGACCGCCGACGGTTCCATCGGTCCCGAAAGGATGGACCCGACCGTCAACCTCACGCCGACCCTGCGCGAGCGGCCGGGGGGCTGGATAAAGTCGTCGGACGGGTACGGATTCGAGGACGAGCCGCAGCTCGATTTCCTGTTCGACGGGGATCCGTCCACGGCTTACGACGGCGGCGGCAGCCACTACAAGGGTGGGTCGAGCTGCTCTTCGCGGCTTCCCCGGAGCCAGTGCGGCGCCAACAGAAACCTTCCCGGGAGCAACTCCAAGGCGATCTGGCTCAGCCTCGGCGGCGCCTTTCCCATCCACCTGATCCGCATGTACCCGACCCCCAAGTACTTCGACGAGCGCCCGGTGAAGTCCTTCCTGATCGGAACGAGCGACGGCGATCCGCTGAAGGAGGGCACCCGGGACATGAACTTCTACTGGCGCTCCGGCCCGTTGAACTTCAACCTCCGCCACATCATGCTGGAGAACACCGTTCCCCTGCTCGAGCTCGACATGGGGAACGTTCCCGCCCGGCACATCTTCTTCGAGACCATCGTCGGCAAGTGGGAGGTGGCGGAGATCGAGATCTACGCCTCCGGTTTCGCCCCCGAGGCGACCTATGTCTCCAACATCCTCGATCTCGGGGAACCAGCCAGTCTCGGGACCCTGATCTGGTCCGGCTCGCGGGACGAGGGAGCCGTGGTGGAGCTCACCGTGCGCAACGGCAGCGACACCGATCCCAACGTGTACTGGCGCAATACCTTCCGGGGCGAGGAGCGGTCGCGCTTCGACGCTTCGGGGAAGCCGCTTACACGGGACGCCTACTTCGACCTGGAGACCGGTGAGCGCGGGGGTATCGCACCCGACACGCGGAACTGGGATTTCTGGACCCCGCCGCTGGATTTCGACCTGGGTGAGGACCGGCTGGTGGCCAACCTGCCGCGGCGGTTCATCCAGTTCAGCGCCAACTTCCTCTCGCAACGGCCGGTGCAGGCCGGAAGCCGGCTCGACTACATCGAGTTCACCGTCAGCAAACCGCCGATCGTCAGCGAGCTGGCCGCCGAGATCACCCCGGTGCGGGTGCAGTCCGGGGAAACCGTGCGGTTCGCCTACACCCTGCTTCCGGAGTTCGGGGAGGACGACCTCGGTTTCGACAGCATCGAGATCGATACTCCCGCCCGGGCGGCGAGCGTCGACACCGTCATCCTGAGCTCCCCCACCGACGCGGCGGCGATCGACACCCTTGACGTCAGCGCCCTCGCCCAGGTGGGACCGGACGGGTTCGTCATACCTTTGCCCGAGGAGTACCGCAGGGACGCGCAGAGCTCGCTGATCCCCATCCAGGTCATCTTCCGCGCCCGGGTTTTCCAGTACGGCACCGTGTTCTCGGGCCGGGTGTTCGACAGCACCCGGGAGTGGGAGGTGCGCCAGCGCATCGCCGCCGGGGACGCCGACCCCCTTGTCGACGGAAACAGTCTGAGCGTGAGCCTCACCGAGATCGAGGCCGAATCGGTGGCCGGGCTGCGGCTCTCGACCCCGGCCCTGACGCCGAACGGGGACGGCATCAACGACGAGCTGGCGATCGAGTACGAGCTCGTCAACATGGTCGGGTCCGTGCCGGTAACGGTATCCTTCCACGACCTCTCCGGAAGAAAAGTGGCGGGGATCGTCAGCGAGCGGGAAAGCGGCAGCTTCCGCGAAACCTGGAACGGGACCGACGGGCAGAACCTGCTGCCTCCGGGGATATACCTCCTGCGCCTGGAGGTGGAAACCGATGCGGCGACCGGCGCGGTCACCGAGGCCGTCGCCCTCGTCTATTAAGGAAATCGCGCTGCGGGGAATTGCCCATGAAGAGTCGCCGTTTCATGTATCGGGTTGTGCCGCAGGCACATGGGAACTACTGAGGGATGGCAATGAGAATCCGTTCCCGGACCCTGAACGGCCTCCTTCTCGCCGGTTCCCTGGCGGGTGCCGCTTCCCTTCTCCTGCCCCCGAATCTCACCGATGCGGGAGGACAGCAGGGATACAGAAGGGCCGGGGGAGACCAGATCGTCGTCGACCGGCCGGACCTCTGGCGGGAATGGATATTCCCCGCCGGAACCATCGAAGTCACCGACGCCGGGGTCCGATCCGGCAGGCTGAGAAAAAACACCAACGCCTGCCTCGATATCGTCGACTTTCTCCGCCTCCATCCCCCCGAAAACGTCAGGGACAAGGACCGGTCCCAGATCGAGCTGCTCGACGGGATCGAGGCCGGAACCAACCGCGACGAGGTCGTCAATGTGCTCGACGGAGACATGTCGACCTTCTGGGAGCCGGCCCCGCCCTCGGGAGACGTCGACCTGCCCTCGCAATGGTGGTTCACCGTCGACCTCGGACGCCTGGTCATCATCGACCGCATCGTCCTGCGGTTCGCCCCCGAGGGGGAGGGGGATCCATTCCTGCTTTTCGATCTGCTGGTGTCCAGCGGGCTGAAGCCTCCGACCGCGAAACAGGGCGACGTCCGCGATTACGTCCCGGTGATTCAGACCCTGGTGCCCAACAAGACCCGGCGGGTGTTCGATCTCGACCTCTCGCAGACCGCCCCAGGCCAGATCGATCCCCTCGGCCGCTTCCTGCAGATCGTGGTCCGCGACAGCGACCTCGACCGGGGGCGGGTCGTCGGAGAAGGGGAAGAGGGACTGGCGGCCTGGGAGAACCTCGCACCGGCGGACCGGGGGTTCGTCGAGCACACCAAGAGACTGCCGGACGGCAGGGAAGTCGCCGTTTCCCCGGAGGTGTGGGAGCAGCTCGAACCGGCCCGCCGGGGCCCGATCCGCTATTTCGAGCGCGAGCGCCCGAGGCTGGCCGAGCTGGAGGTCTGGGGATCCGGGGACGAGATCATCCAGGGGGTCGCGGACCGGGGAGGACAGATCGCCATTGACCACGACTTCAGCGCCGACATCCTCTTCGACGGAGACGTGGAGACGGGTTTCAACTTTCCCCTGCACACCCGGGACCAGAGGAACGAGGACGAGCTGTTCTTCGATCTGGGCTCGTGGTACTGGATCGACGCCTACCGCATGGTTGCCAACTTCCGGTCCGCCGCCGCGGTGCAGGAGTACTGCAGCTACCGCCTCGATTTCTCCGACGGGGCGAGGCAGGCCAACGGCGGTTTCGCCTGGACGGCGACAGTGGTCTACAACAGGGCGGAGGACGAGAGCTTCTCAGGCGTTCCCGCGAGCGGCATGCGCCTGAGGCGCCACGATTTCGATCCCGTCAAGGCGCGTTTCTTCCGCTTCGCCTGGGATATCCGGAACTGCAGCGGCGTCCACCCGCTGACGGAAATGCAGTTGTTCGGGTCGGGATACCATCCCGAGGTGGAGCTGCTGTCGAATCCCATCGAGCTGCCTGGGAGCCGCAACCTGACCGCCATCGAGTGGGAGGCGGACACGCCGCCGGGAACCCAGGTGGTGCTGCAGACGAAAACGGGAAACGTGCTGATCCCCGACACCCTGTACTTCCGGGACGACGGGTTGCTCTACGGGCGGGGGCAGGAAGGGGCGGACAAATTCTACAGCCGGGGACAGAAGAGCTTTACCAAGAACAAGGACAAGAGGGTGATTTACGAGGAGGGTCCCGAGTGGTCGCCGTGGAGCACCCGCTACGAAGATCCGGCCGGAAGCCTGATCGAGTCGCCGTCGCCGCGAAAGATCCTGAAAATCCGGGCCTCCCTGCTCTCTGACCGACAGGACACCGCCGCGACCTTGCGGTCGTTGCGACTGCATTTCGCCGAACCGGTCGCCAGCCGGCTGTTCGGAGAAGTGGCTCCCACCCGGGTCGATACTCTCGGAATCGAGCGCCGCTTCACCCTTCACGTCGCCGTCGACGCCCTGGAGACCGGCTTCGACGAGCTCCTGATCCGGCCGCCTTCGGGCATGGTGCTCGGAGAGGAGGAGACGGCGCGCGACAGGGTGAGGATGTACGCCGGCCGCGCTTCCCAGTTCGAGGCCGCCGCGAACGATCCGGGCGAACTCCTGGTGGCGGGGGCGGAGGTTGCGGGCTTCGGAGACAGCCTGCTGGTGCGGTTTCCCCTTGTCGAATCGGGAGTGGACCTCGTGCGCCTCGATTTTCCCGCAACGCTCTACTCCTCGGGGGGACGCCTGGAGCCCTGGCTGCGCAACTCCGCCGGGGAGTTCTGGCAGCGGATCGATGTCGGCGACGCCACCGGGCTGGCAGACGGGAACTCGCTGCTCGTGGTGGCCGAAAGCGGCGGCGGGGGCGGCCTGCTTCGGGGATTGCAGGCCCCCGGCCTGTTCACGCCCAACGGGGACGGGATCAACGACGCCGCCCTGTTCGAGTTTTCGGTGGTCATGGTGGGCCCCGGCAGCCCCGCCGAGGTGGAGATTTTCGATCTCGCAGGCCGCCTCCTGCGCCGCATCCAGGAACGCCGCGACGTCAGCGCGGGCCGCTACGCGATTTCCTGGGACGGTCTCGACGAGTCGGGAAACCTGGTCCCTCCGGGGCTGTACACGGTGCGGCTGGGGTTGGATACGGCCACCGAAGGAACCGGCGTGGAGGACACCCACGCGGCGAGGACGATCGCAGTCGCCTACTGAAGAACTGGTCTGTTTCACTCGGGCCCCTTCTTCCGGAAGGGGCTTTCCCATGACGGAAGGAATGGTGCAAATGCGCAGCAGATGGTGGTGGACCCTGTCCGCCGCAGCCCTGTTGTTCCCATGGACCCGCGCCGGGGCCGAGCCGGAGGAAGTGGTTGCGGAGATCGCCGGCGAGGAGATCACCCGCGCCGACCTGGAGCGGTTCAGGTCATCGGTCAAAAGAACACTCTCACCGGAGGCCCCCGCGCACTCGGACAGCGCCCTGCTGAGATCCCTCGTCGACAAGAAGGCCCTGCTGATGGAGGCGCAGGAACAGGGGGTCGGCGAAGAGGCCTGGCTCGGGAGAGCGGTGGAGCGCTTCCGCAAGGACCAGTTGATCAAGATGTACGTGTACCGCGAAGTGACGCAGAAGGTTTCGCTGTCCGAAGAGGAGATTCTGGCCTTTTTCAGGGAGACGCACCGGGACCGGGCCCTGCGCATCTCCGGGATGCTGCTGCCGACCAGGAAGGAGGCGGAAGAGGCGATTCAGGCCCTGCACGCCGGGGCGGATTTCGCCGGGATGTCGCGGGAGCGCTCTCTCTACGACCCGGCCCGGGAGACCGGGGGAGACAGCATGGAGTACCTGAAGAAGGACGGAATCGTCGAGGCCCTGCACGGCATTTTCGAGCTCGAGGTCGGTGAACTCTCCGAGCCGATCCCGTTTTTCTACAAGGGCGCCACCAACTACGCCGTCATCAGGGTTACCGACGAAATCCCGGTCAATCTGGGTCCGGTTTCCCCTTCCCTGGCGGACGCCCGCTCCCGCCATCCCTGGATCGGCGAACTCTACCAGGTCAAGCTGAAGGCCCGGCGCAAGGCCCTGCTCGATTCCCTGGACGAGGCCTATTCCCCCCGTGAAACCGGCCGGCTCCACGATCTGTTCGGTGAGTTCGCGGCGGCGGGGCTCGAATCCTCCCCTCTGCCCGACGGCATCCTGTGCCTGTACGAAGGGGGGAACCTGTCGTTCGAGGATTTCGTCACCCTCGTTCCCGAAGCCAACCTCAATCCGGAAATGAGGGACCAGCCCGGTCTCCTCGAGTCGCTCCTGCGGGAACGGGCAATACCCGCACGGCTATTCCTGGAAGAGATGAAACGCCTGACCCGGGGGGAGGAGGATCCCGAGCTCGAAGCGGCGGTTGCGGACAAACGGGACGACCTGATCCTGAGCACCCTCCGCAAGCGGGGTGTCGACGACCGGATTCCACCCCCTTCCGCGGCCGAGTCCTTCGCCTACTACGAGGCTCATCCCGAGAAATTCCAGACGTGGGAGGAGGTCGTTGTCATCGAAATCCTCGTCGCCTTCAGGGAACTTGCCCGGCAGCTGCGGGACAGGCTCGACGCCGGAGAGGACGCCGCGGAGCTCGCCCGCCTGCACACCATTCGCGAGGGGGTTGCTCACCACGACGGGCTGATCGAGCTCACCAAACGCAGCCCTTTGCGCGAACTGTACAAGGAGGCGAAAGGAACCAGGGTGGGGCAGGTCGTGGGTCCGGTCCGGTTGGAGAACGGCTTTTCCGTCTTCAAGGTCGTCGAGAACCGGCCCCCGGAGATGAAGCCGTTCGACGACGAATCCCGGAGGCGCGCGAGCGGGTACCTGCGGATAGATGCCCTGAGGCGAGGCTTCGTCGAGTACGCGCGCGGACTGCGGCGGAAATACGGGGCGAGGACGTACCTGCGCTGAAGGGAAATCTGGAGGAAACTTCCCTCAGGCCAACAAGAAAGCGGGAGTGCCGTGCGGCACCCCCGCTTTTCTCGTTCTGCTGCTGTTTCTTCCGGCAGAGCCGGACTTTTACCTCCTCATCGAGGCCTTGATGTTGCCCCAGCTGTCCTCTTCGACGGCTGTGCCTATGAGGTCCGTCTGCACTTCGTCGAGGAGGTAGTCGGGGAAGAAACTGGCGTCGACCCAGGTCTCTCCGGCGGTGTTGTCCGACCATGTGGCGCCGCATTCGCAGCCATCGGTGCGGTAGGTCTCCTCGGTCCCGTCGAACTCCCACAAGTTGATGCCGTGGCCGATGATCTCACCTTCCCTCATCACGTGCTGAATGCTGCCGTCGGGATCCTGCCAGTTGAAGTCGTCCCAGACTGTCTCATAGAACTCCACCGACATGGTTACCTCCTGAAACGAGCCCGGGGTCCCCTCGTACTGATACCCGATGTCGGACCAGGGGGGCTGCTCATGCCAGTCACCCTGGGTCATCCAGAACCAGTTCCAGCGATCGCCGCCGAGCCGGAAGCCGTCGTCGGCGAAGATGTGGTAAATCTGGGCCTGGCGGCCTTTGGCGCGCGCAGCCTCCTCGTCCGACATCCCTTCCTCGGACCAGTAGGTTCCGCCGGTGTGATCGCCGTCGATGTAAATCTCGATGTCGTCGTCACTCGTCCAGACATCGTCAAAGCGCTCGTACCCGTAATACAGACGGGGCTGACCGTCGACGTAGGAAAAGGTGACCTTGAAGTCGATGGAAGCGAGGTCGGGAGTGTCGTTGGGGATGAACATCCCATCCCCCGGGGAGAACTTGGCGTTGGCCTCGTCCGTGGTCCACGAGTAGTCGTCCGGAACCACCGCCCACTCGCTGAGGTCGCCGTCGAGGACCGGCACCTGGTTCGACGGCCACTGCCAGAACAGGCCGATGAAGTCCGCCGGTACGTGAGCGAATGCAAAGGTGCTCATGCAGAGCAGGGCTGCCGCCGCCGCTGCTGCGCTGAAACGTTTGCGCATGGGAAAAATCCTCCAGGATCGGGTTTGCGCCCCCGCAGGGGGCTGGAATCGATTTCTTGGTTATGGATCTCGATTATTGTACAAAAACCCCCGGAGGGGATCAATCATTTTCTCTTTTTCGGGGAAACTTCTCAGCGGAGGGAATCGGCCAAGGTCCGGGCCCGCTCCCTGTGGCGCCGCGCTTCATCGCCGCGGCCGATCCTGTCGTAGACGTCGCTGAGAAACAGGTGGGCCTGGCCGTCGTCGGGGTCGAGCTCCACGGCGCGCTCGTAAGCGGAGGCGGCTTCGCGAAACCTGCCCAGGCGAACCCTGGCGACGCCGAGGCTCAGATGGGCAAGCGAGTAGTCGGGTCTCAGCTCGACCGCTTTCAGGAAATGGCCGACCGATTCCTCGACATCTCCCATGCGGAAGGCTATCTGCCCGAGGTTGAGGTACGCCTCGGCCATTCCGGGGGCCACCCGGGCGGCCTCGCCGAAAGCCTCCCTCGCCTCACCCAGCCTTCCGAGCTCCCGGTAGGTCCATCCCAGCCGCATGCGGGCGACCGGATCGTTCCCGTCGATGGCGACGGCGCGTTCGAAGTACGGAAGCGCCGAGTCCGGCGACCCGGTCTCGAAGTAGAGCCTTCCCAGCCCCATCACCGCATCGGCGCGGCCGGGGTCGATCTCGATGGTGCGCCGGAACTCGAGCGCCGCGGCCTCGATGCGGCCGGCCTTGGCATGCACGAGAGCGAAGTTGTAGCGGTCGTTGGGAGATCCGACCGGCAGCGCCCCGCCGCGGGGCGGGGTCGCCTCCGAATACTGGCGGCCGAGCCGTTCGCGGCGGCGTTCCGCGGCCGCGAGCACGCGGCTTCCTTCCTCGAAGCGGCCGAGGCGGTTGTATACGCTGCCTAGACTGAAGCCGATCTTGGGGGATACCGGGTCGAGCCCGGCCGCCTTCTCCAGACTGGCAGCGGCTTTCTCGAGCTCGCCGGCATCCCTCTGGACGAGGCCGAGCTGGTAATGGGCTTCCGAATCATCCGGGGCGAGGCTCGTCGCTCTCTCGAGGGAAGCGGCCGCCGACCGCAGACGGCCCGAGGTCCTGTGGATGATCCCCAGCTTCTTGTGGGCCGCCCCCAGAGTGGAGTCGGCCTCGAGGGCCGCGGCGAACGATTCCCCGGCGAGCCGGGTGCTGTCGAGAAATCCGTACACGACGCCCAGGTTGTAGTGCGCCTGGGAGCTTCCGCCGTCCATGGCAATCGCCTTGCGGAAAGCGGCGACCGCCGCCTTCAGATCGGCCTCCCCGGTTTCCGTGTAGGCGTAGGCGGTGTACCGCGAGACGTGGATGTTTCCCAGGATCTCGTACAGGGACGGCCGGTCCGGGTCCAGCTCCAGGGCCCTGGCGATCGCCCGCCCGGCCTCGTCGTGGCGGTTCAGGCGCAGGTTGGCGCGGGAGAGATAGAGGCAGGCGAGGACCCGGCTGTCGTCGAGAGCTACCGCCCGGTTCAGGCTGTCGATGGCCGCGTCGTATTCCCCGTTCAGATAGAGGACCCTCCCCCGTTCGACCAGGCGGTCGACCTCTGCCGTATCCGGGGCGCAGGACCAGGCCAGGAGCGCCACGCAGATTGTGTACCGGCTCATCTCCGGGCCTCGGATTCCCTTTTTGCCTGCGCGATTCCCTGCCGCGCCTTGACGTGGGCGGGGGCCAGCAGCAGCACCCGCTTCCATTCCCCGACCGCCTCGGGGTAACGCCCCTCGAGATGGTGGACCAGTCCCAGTGCGTAGCGGGTCTGGACCAGGCGCGCATCGAGCTGGAGCGCTCTCCCCAGGGCCGCGGCCGCCGCATCGTAGCGGCCGGCCGCGGCGTGGGCGCTTCCCAGGCAGCTGTGGGCGAGGGCGAGGGCGGGTTGGTGCCGGACGGCGCGCCCGCAGGCGCGAACCGCGGCGGCTTCGTCCCGCTGTTTCAGGGCCAGCTCGCCGAGTCCCAGGTGCGCGGCCGCATGGTCCCGATCCGACGCCAGGGCGGTCCGGAACTGCTCGGCTGCCGCCTCGACCCTGCCGAGAGCGGCGAGGGATCTGCCGAGACCGGTGTGAACCCCGGCATCCCCGGGAACCAGCTCGAGTGCCTGCTCGTAGCTCTCCACCGCCTCGGCGTACCGTTTCTCCCGGTGCAGGGCCTCCCCCAACCCGTAGCGGGCCATGCCGTCGTCCGGATCGAGGTCGCAGGCGCGCCGGAACTCGGCAAGGGCTTCCGCGTGGCGCCCCTGCCGGGTGTAGGCGAGGCCGAGATTCCTGCGGCCGAGGGGGTCGTCGGGGTTCGACTTCACCATGTCCAGGGCGACCTCGCTTTCCCGCTGCAGCGGCCGCCACTGCTCGAACAGGCGGCGCTCGACCTCGGCGCTGCCGGGCTGTCCGATCTCATCGTACAAGCGGGCGAGGTTGAGGTGCGGCCGGGGCGCCCAGGGTGCGTTCCCCGCCGCGGTTGCGAACGCCCCGAAGGCTTCCTCCATGCGGCCGGCCCGTCTGTAGGCGACCCCGAGCAGGTTGGAGTACTCCCAGTTCCCCGGATCGAGGGCGTGCGCCTTCTCGAGGGCGGCGACCGCCTCCCGGTCGCGGTTGAGGTTCAGGAAGGTCTTCCCGAGGAGCAGGAAGGCCCGGTCCCCTTCAGGGTCGGCGCGCACCGCCTGTTCCAGGGCCTCGGCGGCTTCGGGCAGCCTGCCCTCGGAGTAGTGAGCCCGCGCCTCCCGGTAGAACCGCTGCGCCACCGGATCGAGCCCCGGTGCTGCAGCGGGAGAATCCGGGGAAGCAGCGGCCGGCGCCGAAGCGGCCGGCAGGGAGGGGAAAGGTCCCTTTTCCGGAGCACCGGGTTCCGCCGGGGCGGGTCCGGGGCTGGCGGCAGCCGCAATCGGTTCCCTCACGGGCCCTGCGACGAATCCATCCACCCCTTCCCGGATGGCGACGTAGCGGCGCAGGGGCAGGTCTTCGAGGATCTGCCTTTTCCCGGAGGGCCAGCGGATCTCCACCCGGGGCGGCTCCGGCGAGTCGCCCAGCCCGAACAGGAGCCGGGGATCGTGCTGCGCCTGGAAGCCGTACCCCCTGTGGACCTCCCGCATCTGCACGAGAGAGCCGGCCGACACCCGCACCGAGGCCCCGATGGCGTCGCGGTTGCTCTCGCCCCCCTCGAGCTCGAGCCCGATCCAGCTGTTGCGGTTGCCGCCGTCGTTGCGCAGCAGGGCCGGCTCGTCGTTGAGGTTGGCGACGAACAGGTCGGCGTCCCCGTCGTTGTCGTAGTCGCCGAAGGCAACGGCGCGGCTGACCGCGGCAGCGGACAGGCCGGGACCGGCGGCTGCGCCGGCCTCGAGGAAGCGTCCCCCGGCATTCCGGTAAAGCAGGTTCCGCTGCCGGTAGCGCAGGCCGGAGGACAGCTTCTCGAGCTGGGGGTAGAGATGCCCGTTGGCGACGAAGATGTCGAGCCAGCCGTCGTTGTCGCTGTCGAAGAATCCGGTGCCGAAGCCGAGAAACGGCCGCACGACGCCGTCGAGCCCGGCGCGGGAGGTGGCGTCGGCGAACAACCAGTCCCCGTCGTTGCGGTAGAGGGTGTTGACGTCCTCCGAGAAATTGGTCACGAAGAGGTCGAGGTCGCCGTCGTTGTCGTAGTCGCCGCCGTGCACCCCCATGCCTGCCTGGGGCCTGCCGTCCTCGGTGAAGGCTACCCGCGAAGCGGTGCCGGTTTCGGCGAAGCGCCAGGCGCCGTCGTTGCGGTACATCTGGTTCGGCTCGGAGTCGTTGGCGACGTAGATGTCGAGATCGCCGTCGCCGTCGAAATCCCCCAGGGCCACCCCGAGGCCGGGGAGGGCATGGGCGGCGATACCGGTTTCCGCGCTGACGTCGACGAAGCCATCCCCGCCGTTGCGGTACAGCCTGTCCGCCTGTGCCGGAATCCCCATCGGACCGTAGAACACCTCCAGACCTTTATAACGCCGTTTTCTGCCGCCGGCGGGAGGGTTCTCGAAATCGAACTCGAGGTAGTTGACGACGTAGAGATCGAGGAGCCCGTCGTTGTCGAAATCGCCGAAGGCGGCGCTGGAACCCCAGCCCGGATCGCCGGCAGCGGCGGCCGCGGTAACGTCGGCGAAGGCGCCCTCACCGTCGTTGCGAAGGAGCTGGTCGGGTCCCCAGTAAGTCAGGTAGATATCCGGGTCGGCGTCGTTGTCGTAATCCCCGACGGCGCAGCCCATTCCCCATTCCGGGGAGCCGAGGCCGGTGCCGCCGGTTACCTCGCGGAAGCGGGGCGAGGTCTGACCGGGGCCGGCCTGTTCGTTGCGGAAGAGGCGGTTTCTCCCCTCCCCGGGCGAAGCCCCCGGGGAGGTGCCGTTTACGGCGAGCAGGTCGAGCCAGCCGTCGCCGTCGTAGTCGAGGAAGGCGGCGCCTGCGGACATGGACTCGACGACGAGATCCTGGTCAACGCCGCCGGACAGGTTGCGGAACGAAAGCCCGGATTCGGCGGCGACGTCGGTGAAAACAACCCCTGCGGCAGTTGCTCCGCTGCGGGTCTCGGCGGCCGGACCCGCGGCGGGCGGGGGTTTCCCCGGCTCACATCCGGCCGCGGCCAGTGCGAACCCCACAGCGGCGATTGTCTTGAACGTTGTTCCCGCCATGCATTCATTGCATCACTTCGAGTGCAGGGGTTCGAATATACGAACGGCGCAATGGAGGCGGCCTTCCCGTGAAGTCGAAACTGAACCAGGTCTTCGGCCTCGACCCTCGTTCCCTGGCCCTGTTCCGGGGTTGCGTTGCGGCCCTGCTGCTGGTCGATCTCGTAACCCGCCTGCAGGATTTCTCCGCCATGTACACCGAGGAGGGAATCCTGCCGCTGGCGCTGGCGGGTCAGTACCACGAGGAATGGCGCTGGTCCCTGCACTTTCTCTCCGCGTCGAGCGGGTTCCAGGGGCTGCTTTTCTTCCTCGCCGGTCTCTGCGCCCTGGCGCTGCTGGCCGGTTGGCGCGCCCGCCTCGCCGCCGTCCTTTCCTGGGTCCTGCTGGTCTCCCTCCACGCGCGCATGCCGCTGGTCCTCAACGCCGGCGACTCCTACCTGCGGCTGCTGCTGTTCTGGAGCATGTTCCTGCCGCTGGGCAAGGCGTGGTCCCTCGACGCCCTCCGGAGGCCGCAGTCCCCCGCCGGCGTGGCGGAAACCCCCGCCCTGTCGGTGGCCGGGGCGGCCATCCTCCTCCAGGTCTGCATCGTCTACTGGTACTCCGGGCTGGCCAAGCTCAACGAGGTCTGGCTCGGGGGAAACGCCATGGACCACCTGCTGCGCTACTCCATGCTGGTGAAGCCCCTCGGCGAATACCTTGTGGATTTCCGTGTTCTCCTCGAAGGGCTCACCAGGGGAACCGTCCTGCTGGAGATCGCCGGACCGTTCGCCCTGCTGGCCCCCTGGAAGGGGGTGCGCGCCGCGGGGATCGCCCTGTTCGCGGCCTTCCACATCGGCATCGAGCTCACCCTGCACGTCGGGCTGTTCGCCTTCGTCTCCCTGAGCGGCCTGATCCTGTTCCTGCCTGCCTGCTTCTGGAGCTGCCGGTGCTGCACCGGGGTCCGCGGCCGCCTGGAACCGCTGCGGGCGCTTCTCGCAAGGCGCTGGGAAAGACCGCTTCCCGGCGGCCCGGCCGACGCGATCGAAGGGAACCTGCAGCGCCTGACCGGGGGGCGTCTCGTGCCGTGGGGAAGGCGCGCCGGCAACACCCTCTGCCTGTTTTTTCTGGTGTATATCGTGGCGTCCTGGGACTTCTCGACCCTGCGCTACCGGCAGATGCCGGATTGGCTCAAGGCGATCGGCAACGCCGCGATGTTGCCGCAGGCCTGGGGGATGTATCACACCGCGATTCCGCGCGACTACTGGTACATCTACCGGGGAGTACTTGGAGACGGCCGCGCCATCGATATCCTCGAGGAAGGAGTGCTCACCTCCTTCGAGCCCGCCTCAAGGCCAGCGGAGGCATTTCCCAACCACCGCTGGCGCAGGCTGCACGTGCGCCTGGTCGACGCGGAGGGCGGTCCCTGCCGGAAGCCGCTCGCCGAGCACCTGTTCCGCAGGTGGAACGAGGGGCGCGGACCCGGGGAGCGGATCGAGGTTCTCGAGATGTACTCCCTGACCAGGGAGGTCGGCCGCGGCGCCGAGGGTGGGAAGCACGGGGTTGCCCCCTTCGCCCGCGTCACCCGCGCCGACCTGGAGAGCAGGCGCTGACCCGCGACTCCCGGCTCGAGCGCGGCCCCAATGCCCGGGCGAGCCCGTCTCTCCCGGCCGTGGTCCCCGGGACCTGGCAGGTTGTGAGGCCACAAACGGAAGGGTTCGCTTCAATACCTCCGCGAGCGATCCACCGGGCCCTGAAGGTTCCGGGTACTGAAATCAAGACCGGGCCCCGGACTGCCGGATTTTATTTCCGCTTTTCCGCGGTTGGTGTAATCCAGCCACGGTCCTCAGATTTAGTCGTCTGGCGGGCCGCCTGGTGCCTCTGAAGGCGGACCCCCATGCCCGGCCCGGAAAGCCCCGGTTTCTCCCCCGACTTCCCGACTGAATTGACGACCCGCTGACAGATTTGAAATCCATTCACCGAGCCATCGCGCCCCGGTCTTTCTCCTCGCGGGCACTCTTCGCCGGCCTGCTTCTCGGAGCCCTCTGTGCGCCTTTGTCCGGCGAAGGCCCCGGAGCGGGACCTGCAAAAGCGGCGCCGGAAGTGCAATTCATCGACGTCGCCGAAGAGGTTGGCCTGGTGGCGCCCACCGTCTCCGGCAGGGACCAGAAGTACCTCGTCGAGACCTCGATCGGCGGCACCGCTTTCTTCGACTACGACAATGACGGGGACGTCGATCTGTACGTGGCCAACGGCTCGAGTTTCCACGGCTTTCCCGAAGGAGAGCATCCCCACAACCGGCTGTACCGCAACGACGGGGGCACTTTCACGGAAGTGACCGCTGACGCCGCCGTCGGCGATACCAGCTGGTCGCTCGGCTGCGCGGCGGCCGACTACGACAACGACGGGCACCTCGATCTCCACGTCGCCAACTTCGGCCGCAACACCCTCTACCGGAACCTGGGAAACCGGCGCTTCGCCGACGTCACCGAAGAGGCCGGCGTAGGCGACGAAGGCTACGGCACCGCCGGCACCTTCGGCGACTACGACCGCGACGGAGATCTCGATCTGTACGTTTCGAACTACATCGACTTCTCCCTCGACTACGAGTCGACGATCCCCTGCGTCTGGAAGACCTACGACATAATGTGCGGTCCCAGGGGGATGATTCCGCAGGCCGACGTCTTCTACCGCAACGAGGGGGGCGGCCGCTTCAGGGAGGTTACCGAGGAGGCGGGAATGGCCGGCCGCAAGTACTTCGGTTACGGGGCGGTGTTCGCCGACTTCACCAACGACGGCTGGCCCGACCTGTTCGTCGCCGACGACATGACCCCGAACATGATGTTCCTCAACAACGGGGACGGCACCTTCTCGGACGAGGGACTCGGCTCCGGGGTCGGATTCGACGCCGAGGGTGCCGAGCAGGGATGCATGGGAGTCGGGGTCGGCGACTACGACAACGACGGCCGCCTCGACATCTTCGTCTCCAATTTCGAGGGGGAGCACAACACCCTCTACCGGAACGAGGGGAACGGCTTCTTCCTCGACGTCTCCTTCGTGTCCCGTGTCGCCGCCGTCGGAGAGCCGGAGGTCGGCTGGGGAACCGCCCTTTTCGATTACGACAACGACGGCGACAAGGACATCTACGTCGCCAACGGCCACACCTATCCGGAAGCGGACCTGCCGCACACCAACGCCAGCTACGCCCAGCTCAACCTGCTGTTCGAGAATCTCGGAGACGGGACCTTCCGCGACGTGTCGCGGCAATCGGGGCCGGGGCTGGCGATCCGCGAGGTGAGCAGGGGCGCGGGGTTCGCCGACTTCGACGCCGACGGGGACATCGACATCTTCGTCCTCAACCTGAACGGAAAGCCCAACCTGCTGCGCAACGACGGGGGCAACGCCGGCAACTACCTGTTGGTCAGGACGGTCGGCCGCAAAAGCAACCGCGACGGAGTGGGAACCCGGATCGAGATCGAAGCGGCGGGCCTCGGCCAGGTAAACGAGGTGCGCAGCGGCGGCAGCTATCTCGGGCACGACGACATGCGCGTCCACTTCGGCCTCGGCAAGGCCGGGCGCGTCGACAAGGTGACGCTGCGCTGGCCGAGCGGGATCGTGCAGACGCTCGAGGATGTCGAGGTGAACCAGGTGCTGACCGTTACCGAGCCGGAAGAATAGGAAAGGCAGCAGCTGCGGGCCCGGGGAACCATTCCGCGGGATGGCAGCGCAACGGTCACCCTCAACCGGTTCCCCGGCCGTCAGGGCCATGGCTTCCGGACCCGAATCGCAGCCCTGTCGACGCGCCGCTGCACCGCCCTCGCCTGTCCGGTCCCGACATTGAAGCCGCCCCTGTCGGACCCGGCCGTCGCGGTGGAACCCATATACCGGGAGCCGTACCTTGTCCCGGCCTGAAAATCCCCTTCAGGCGGCAACACTTCACCGTCATCCCGGAGAGAACGGACACAGGAAATGAACCCACCTGCAAAGCGAGCCATCGTGATCGGCATGGACGGCGCCAGCATGGAGCTGGTGTCGCGGATGATGGACGGGGGGCACATGCCCAACCTCGCGGCCCTTGCCGGCAGGGGGGTGCGGCGGCCGATGATCGGCGTGTTTCCCACGCTGACTCCGCCGGGCTGGACGGCCACGTCCACCGGTTCTTGGCCGGGCAACCACGAAGTCATGGACTTCAACATCCGCAAGCTCGGAGGCCGCCTCGACGAGACGGTCTGGGGCATCGACACCGGCCTGTCGAAATCGGAATACCTGTGGAATGCGATGGAGCGCGCCGGCCGCAAGCCGATTCTCGTCAAGTGGGAGATGTCCTGGCCCCCCACCGTCCGCGACGGGGTGCAGGTCGAGGGAACCGGTCCCGGGGTGTCGAACGTGCACCAGATCGCCGGCTACCACCTGTTCGTCTCCGGCGACTGGAAACCGCGACCGGTCGGCGGCGAGCGCGACCCCGAGACCCTCGACCCGAGCGCCCTGCAGACCATCGAGGTCGCCGATCCGGTGAGGATCAAGGCGGCCGGAAGCAGAAACTGGAAGAATCTCCCCGAGTCGCAGATGCCGCCGCGCGCGGTGGACCTGACCGTCAGGCCCCTGACCCGAGGCCGCGTGCCGAGGGGCAGCACCGCAAAGCCCAAGACCTACTACGGCCTCGCTTACGCCAGCGGCGGCGACGGCTACGACCGGCTTCTGGTCTGCCGCGACCGGGACTGCGGCGCTGCGGTCGCCGAGCTTTCCGAGGGCCAGTGGAGCGAGTGGTGGCGCGACACCTTCCTCATCGACGGCGAGGAGATCGACGGGTACGTGCAGGCCAAGCTGGTGGCGATGCCCCCCGGCCTCGAGCGCTTCGAGCTCTTCATGCCGCAGATCTGGCCCGCGGTCGGGTACACCGCCCCGGTGCCGCTGTCGCGGGAGCTCGACGAGGAGGTCGGAAACTTCCTGCAGAACCCCGCCCGCGACGCCCTCGGAGTCGTCGACGACGACACCTATTTCGAGCTCCTCGACTTCCACCACCAGAGGCTCGCCGACGTCGCCGGGTACCTGACCGGCTCGCGCGAGTGGGACATCCTCTTCATCGAGTCCCACGCCCCCGACTACGCCAGCCACTTCTTCCTGGCGCAGGCCGACGAGGTCAGCGGCGCCGACCCCGGCACCCTCGCCCGCTGCCGCGAGGGGCTCGAGCGCACCTTCGCCTCGGTCGACGCGATGATCGGCCGGGTGGCCGCCCTCGCCGACGACGACACTGTCTGCCTTGTTGTCTCCGATCACGGCGGCACCCCGACCCAGTACGGGGCGGTGAACGTCTCGAAGGTGCTCGAAGAGACAGGATTCCTCACCGGCAGGGAGGGAGGCGGGATCGACTGGGAGCGCACCATCGCCGCCGACGTCGGGCTCGTCCACATCTTCATCAACCTCGAGGGGCGCGAGCCGACCGGAATCGTCGCCCCGGAAGAATACCGGCAGACCCAGCTCGACATCGTCGCCGCACTGAACGGGTACGTCGACGAGAAGACCGGCCTGTGCCCGTTCGCCCTGGCGCTGACGCGCGAGGACGCCGAGATGGTCAACCTCTGGGGCGACCTCGTGGGCGACGTGGTCTACGCCCTGCGCCCGGAGTTCGACGGCGCCCACGGCAAGCAGCTTCCCTCGGCCAGCCTCGGCATCGGCGGGCAGCACTGCACTTTCATCATGGCCGGCGCGGGAGTGCGGCAGGGCGCCGACCTGCGGCGCCAGGTGCGGGCCGTCGACGTCGCCCCGACCATCTGCTACCTGATGGGCGTGCCGATGCCGCGCGACGTCGAGGGGGGCGTCGTCTACGAGGCGCTCGAGGACCCCGACTGGCACCTGGCGCGGTAGCCCCCGGCCCCCCTCACGGAGACAGGTATGGAAACGAAGATCTACGCGTACGGCATGGACGGGCTCATCACCCCGATGGTGAAGAAGTTCGCCGCCGAGGGGATCCTGCCGAACTTCGCCCGCATGCTCGCCGAAGGGGCGGTCAACCAGACCGCCCCCTCCTTCCCGGTCTGGACCCCGACCAACTGGGCGACGCTGTCGACGGGAGCCCACACCGGCACCCACGGGGCCACGCGCTGGCGCGTGCAGCTTCCCGACGGGGAGCGGATCAGCAGCTTCGACGGCCGCGCCCTGAGCGCCGAGCGCATCTGGAACGCCCTGGAACGGGCCGGCCTCAAGTCGGTGGCCGTGCACTACCCGGCCGCCGATCCATCCGGCGTCAGGACCGGTTTCGTCGTCGACGGGTACGGCCACCCCGGACACGCGAGCACCGACTACGAAATCGCCCTGGCGCAGGCGTACACCACGGCCGCGGTCGAAGAGACGGAAATCGAGATGGACCACGACGGCACCGCGGTGCGGCGCTCGCAGCGGAGCGTGCAGCAGGTTGCGCCGCTGCGCCCGGCGGAGGGCTGGACCAACCTGCCCCCCGGCAAGTCGCCGCCGCTGGCGACCTCCATAGAAATCGAGGCGGCCCGGGGCGGCGACGTCACCGTGCTCCAGGTGCTGGTCACCGACACGGAAGGGAAGGGGTACGACCGCGTAACCATTTGCCGGGACCGCGACGGCGGCGCCCCTCTCGCCGCGGCCGCGGCCGGCTGCTGGAGCGGCTGGGCGATCGACGACTTCGCTTTCGGCGGGCGCCGGCAGCGGGCCTCGGTGCGCTTCAAGCCCGTCGCCCTCAGCGCCGACGGGACCCACCTCCAGCTCTACCGCTCGCAGGTGACCTTCGCCGACGGCTTCACCTTTCCCGGCGATCTCGCCGCCGAGCTGGTCGACCGCTTCGGGCCGTACCAGGAGCACGCCTCGACCCTTCCCTACACCCACGGCATGGCGGACTTCGACACCGCCATGGAGGAGTGCGAGTACCAGGGGCTCTGGTTCGCCGACGTCGCCAACTACATGCTGCGGGAGAAGGACTGCTCCTTCTTCACCTGCCACTGGCACCTGTTCGACTACCTGAATCACATACACCTGAACGACGTCGACCCCGCTTGTCCCGGGTACGATCCGGCGAAGGCGGACGAGGCGATGGAGATGTTCCGCAAGGCCTACCAGGTCGGGGACCGCGTCCTCGGCCGCATCTGGGAGGCGGCCGGCCCCGGCACCTACGTCAGCGTGCTCGCCGACCACGGCGCCTACCCCGACGTCCGCGTCGCCAACATCCGCAAGTACCTGCACGACCGGGGGTTCACCGCGCTGAAGCCGGGGGGCGGCAGCCGCGTCGAGGAGGACCTGGTGCTCGAAGAGGACATCGACTGGGGGAAGACGCGGGCCTACCTGAAAGACGACAAGGGGTTCGACATCTACATCAACGCCGAGCCGGGAGAGGAGTTCGACCGCATCGAGCGGGAGCTGCTGCTGGCGCTGCGCACCTGGGTGGACGAGGAGGTCGGGGGCACTCCGGTCGCCATCGCCCTGCCGAAGCGGGACGCCTACCTGCTCGGGCAGTGGGGTCCGCAGTGCGGGGACGTGGTCTTCGCCTGGGACCACGGGTACGTCAGCGGCTATTTCGGCCAGTGGCGGGGCATCGTCGGAGGGGGCGCCGCCGGAGCCCCCGAAGTGTTCGGGGCCCATCACGGCGGTTTCCTGCCGACGCGGAACGACCTCTCCTCGAGCTTCGGCACGATGATGATCGCCGGCCCGGGCGTCAGGAAGGGGTACGAGCGCCCGGTGGAGGAGCTGGGGTACATCCACGCCGTCGACGTCGTGGCGACCTGGTGCCACCTCTTCGGGGTCGAGCCTCCCGCCCACTGCCAGGGGGCGGTCGCCCGCGACCTGTTCGAGAAGTAGCCGGGAGGCGCTTCCCGGACCGTCAGGAGCGGCATGGCGAAACGACCGAACATACTGCTGGTGGTTTCAGACCAGATGGTCGCCGCCCTGACCGGGGCGTACGGCCATCCCGTGGTCCGCACCCCCCACCTCGACCGCCTCGCCGGAGAGGGGGTGCGCTTCGACTCCGCCTACACCCCTTTTCCCCTCTGCGCCCCCGGGCGCGCCTGCTTGATGTCGGGGCGCCACGCCTCGGAGATCGGCGCCTGGGACAACGGCTCCCCGCTCGGCTGCGACCACCCGACCTTCGCCACTTGGTGCGCGGCAGCCGGGTACGACACCGTGCTGTCGGGCAAGATGCACTTCATCGGCGCCGAGCAGCGCCACGGCTTCCGGCGGCGGCTGACCACCGACATCTACTCCCCGGACTTCTCCTGGGTGCGGGAGGAGTGGATCCGCATCAAGGAGAACCGCGGCGCCGACCCGGAGGAGGTGATGGCGCAGCGGCAGACTTACAACGCCGCCCACTACGTCGGCGAGGGGATCGAGGTCGGCCGCTGGCACAACGCCCTCAGCTACGACGAGGAGACCCACTTCCGCGCGGTCGAGTACCTGCGGGCCCGGGGGCAGAGCAAGGGGGAGGAACCGTTCCTGCTGGTCGCCTCCTACCACCACCCGCACGAGCCGTTCTGGCCGCCGCAGCAGTACTGGGACCTGTACGACGGAGCGGAAATCGAAGTCGCCGGGTTCCCCGAGGGATTCGAGGCGGGGCGCTCGCAGATGGACCGCTGCCTCAACGCCTACCACGGCGTCGGCCGCTTCGACCTGCGCCGCCGGGAGAGCATGGAGCGGGTGCGGCGGGCCTACTACGGGGTTACCACCTACATGGACGACAAGCTCGGCGGTCTCCTCGACACCCTCGAGGAGACCGGGCTCGCCGACGACACCGTCGTCCTCTTCACCAGCGACCACGGCGACATGCTGTGCGAGCGGGAGATGGTGCAGAAGCGCTGCTTCTACGAGTGGTCCTGCCGGGTGCCGCTCGTCGTCCGCTTCCCCGGCGGCTGGCGGGCCGGCAGCGCGGTGCAGACCCCGGTGTCGCTGCTCGACCTGCTTCCGACCTTCGCCGAGATCGCCGGCATCCGGGACCTCCTGCCCCACGACGGCGGCAGCCTGCTGCCGGTAATCGAGGGGGAGGACGGCGGCCGCTGCGTCTTCGCGCAGGCGCACGAAGCGGTCGGCATGCCCTGCATAATGATGCGCGAGGGGTCCTACAAGTACAGCTACATACACGGGTACGAGCCGCAGCTGTTCGACCTGCAGGCCGACCCGGGAGAGTGGAACAACCTCGCCGCGGACCCGGGGCACGCCGATGTCGCCCGGCGCATGGAGGGTGCCATGCTCGGCCGCTTCGACCCGGCGGCGATGGAGCAGGAGAACCTCGAAAGCCTGTACCGCCGCCGCCTGATCCGCGACGTCATGCGGGAGCGCGGCCAGACCTGGCGGCACTTTCCCCGGTACGACTACCGGCGGGGAGCGATGGACCAGTACCTCGGGGAGGAGACGCCGTGAGCGGGACGGAAGACCGGCGGCAGTTCGACACCTTCGGGTTCGTCGTCAGGCGGCAGCTGTTCCCCGCACCGGAGATCGACGCGATAAGCCGCGAGTTCGACGCGGCCATGCGGGAGGAGCTCGAAGGGCCGGAGACGGAGCCGGCGGAACGGCGGACCATCCTCGACTGGGTCAGGAGCCGGCCCGAAGCCGCTTATCTCGAAACCGACCCCCGCATCCGCGGCAAGGTCGACGAGCTGCTGGGGCCGGAGAACTCCCTGAAGGACCACAACGACGGCAACCTCTACGTCGGCGACACCGTGTGGCATCCCGACCTCGGCTGGGACCCCGCCATCCCCGAAGGGATGAACGATCCCTACCGGCTGGCCGGCAACCTGACCAACCACTACCGGCCGTCGATAAAGGTCGCCTTCTACCTCGACCCGGTGGGGCGGGACTCGGGCTGCCTGCGGGTGATCCCCGGATCCCACAGGAACCCCTTCCACGACTCGCTCTGGTCGCTGCACCTCGATATCCCGGCGCGGGCCCGGAAATACGACCGCGTCGCCCCGAAGCTGCTGCAGATGTGGGAAAGGGACACCGGCAGCCCGAAGGGCGGGGAGGAGCTGCTGCGCGACCCCGAGGTCAATATCTTCGGCATCCCCCCCGCCGAAGTGCCCGCCCATGCAATCGAGTCGGAGCCGGGGGACGTCGTCTTCTTCAGCCACCAGCTCTGGCACGCCTCGTTCGGCGGCGGCCGCGGCCGCCGCATGTTCACGCTGAATTTCCTCACGAGCTGAGCGGCTCTCGAGGTTCCACGAGTCGTTGCGGCCGCTGCGATGGCCGGACAGGAATACGAACAGACAGCCCCGGCAAACAGGAACGCCTGAGCTGAAACCCCTTCCCCTATCTACAGCCGCAGGAAACGCTCCGCCGTCCCCCCCATGATGGCGGCGCGCTCAACGTCGCTCAGCTGCGGCAGCAGCTGGTCGATCACCCCCAGGATCCTGCCGTAGCCGGGGTTCTCCGCGATCCACGGAAAATCCGAGGCCCACATCAGGCGGTCCGCGCCGAAGGTCTTGGTCAGCAGGCGCTCGTGCACGCCGGCGAGGTCGCGGTAGGGCCACTCCTCGCCGCTGACGGCGTACTGCCCGGAGAGGTGGACGCAGACGTTTTCGTACTCGCGCAGGCAGAGAAGCGAGTAGTGGCTGGCGGGAAACCCGGTGGAGGTCTCGATCCGGGGGCGCCCCTCGCCGTCCCAGGTGAAGGTCCCGGTGCCGGGGCAGACCATCAGGTGGTTGAAGACGACCCGGACCTGGGGGAAGGCGTCGACGAGCCAGGGGACGAGGTGGGTGTCCGCGGCCCGGATGTAGAGCCAGAGGACGTAATCCCTCTCCGCGGCGTGACGCCAGACCGGAAAGGTCTCCAGCTGCCTGACGTCGACCGGGGCGAAGGGATCGGCCGGGCCGCCGACGTGGCGCAGCCGGAAGCCGATGACGCCCCCGTCTCCGGCGAGCCGGTCCATGTGGTCCTCCGGAGAGGCTGTCTCTTCAGGGATTAGCCCGATCCCGGCAAAGCGGCCGGGCCAGGTGCGCAGGCAGTGCCGCAGGTAGCGGTGGTGCTCGATCCGGGAGCCGCCGGTCTGCACCAGCACGGCGCGGTCGACGCCGTGCTCCTCCATCAGGCCGAGCAGCTTTTCGCCCGGCTCCTCGCGTTCGGCGGGCCGCCCCTTTCCGACCTCGCGCGGAAACTCGTCGGAGGCGCGGGCGAATACGTGGACGTGCGAGTCTACGATCATGGCGGTGCTCAAGCTTCCCACAGGAACAGCCGGCGCCGCTCCGGGGTGGACAGCCTGTCCGCGAGCCCGGAGAAGGGGCTCTGCTTCCGTTCCCCCGGCTTCTCGTAAGTGAGGATCACCGACTTTCGCGGCCGGGCGCCGCGGTTGCTCCAGGCGGTATGCCAGCCGAAGGCGTCGAAGATGACCGCGGTCCCCGCCTTGCCGAGGATGACCTTGTGTCCCGGCATGCTGTCGAGGCGGGCTGCGTAGGGATAGGGGCCGGAACCGGGCAGGTGGCTGCCCGGCACGAAGGCGAACGCCCCCTCGCGCGAGTCGACGTCGTCGACGTAGATCTGGACCTTCAGCAGCATCGGCGGGCCGCTGTGCAGGTCGTCGGGATGCCACCCGGTGTAGCTGACCGGGCTCGGCGGCAGGAGCCGGGCGGAGATCCCCAGGAAGATCAGCTCGCCCCCGGTCAGCTCCATCAGGGTCCCGTAGTAGCTCGGGTGGTCGGCGAGATCGAGGAAGACGTCGTCCCCCGCCAGCGGGTCCGGCAGGTCGTAGAACCCGGGAGCCGTCCTGCCCGCGGCGATCCCGGCGAGCCAGTCCCCCTTGCCCGCCCGCGCCCCCTCGTCGAAGGCTTCCTGAAGGCGGGTGAGCCCGCTCCCGGCGATCGCCTCCTCGATGACGAGGTATCCCTCCGCTTCGAACTGCTGCCGCCGGTCAGTGGCTTCCTGCATATCCGTCCTCCGTTGGTGGCAAGGTCATCCGCAAAATTCCCGCGGAACTCGACGCCCGCTGCATGCCGCCACCGGTCACCCCTTCGCCGGCGGCCGCCAGTGCACGGCCTGGATCGGCCCGCAGTGCCGGTAGGGGCAGGTGGTGATCAGGGTGCCGTCCGGCATGGCGATGCATCCCGGGTAGTTCTCCCCTTCTCCGAGGATGTACTCCTCCGGCTCCCAGGTTGCCCCGGCGTCGCGGCTGACCCTGGCGCGCACCCCGGCGCGGGCGAAGCGGTCGTGGTAGCGGCTGTCGTAGGCGAGCACGAGGGTGGTGCCGTCCGCCAGCAGCGCGAGGTCGCCGGAACACTGCTCGTACCCGGTGACCCTCCGTTCGTTCACCCAGGTGCGGCCGGCGTCCCCGGACTCCGACACGAACACCGACTTGACGCGGGCGGCCTCCTCGTCGACCGGCTCCTCGAACCCGGTGTGCTCCGGGTCGTAGCCGTTGGCGCGCATCTCCGCCTCGATATCCTCCGGGTCGCCGGGGAGGCGGATGTTGCGCTGCTTGCGGATGGCGGACAGCAGCTTTCCCGAGGGCAGCTCAAGCAGGTGGACCTCGGCGCCGTGCATCGTCAGGGGACTTTTCTCCTCCCAGGTGACGCCCCCGTCTCCCGAGCGCAGGAGATGGGCGAACACCCCCCGCTGCTCGACGGGGAGCTCCTTCTCCTCCGCCATTTCGAGGTAGAAGAAGTGGTCCATGGTCAGCAGCAGGGTGCCGTCGGAGAGCTGGATCATGTCGGAGTTGCCGGCGGCCACGGAGCGGTGGTCTCCGAGCGGCAGTTGCATGCGCTCGACCGTCCAGCTCGCGCCGCGGTCCCCGGAGCGGGCGAGATACGACTCGCTGTTGCGGCGGTGGTTGGAGGGCATGACGTTGAGCAGGAAGGTGCCGTCGTCGAGGATCTCGAAGGCCCCCACCCAGCCCGCCTCGCCGTCCCGCGGCATCTGCTTCAGGTCGAAGCGCTCCATGCCGAGGTCGTACCGGTGCCCGGACCAGGACCTGCCGCCGTCGGCCGACCGGAACATGCGGCGCTCGAGGGTCGGGCCGGTTACGAACAGGTCTCCCTCCGGGGAGCGGCGGATGTAGCGGCAGCTGCCCGAAGCGCCCCGGTGGTCGATGCCGAGGTCGACGCGCTGCGCCGGCAGGTACGAAACTTCCCCGTCCCTGACGACGGCGATCCGGTCCCCGCCGGCGTCCGGGGCCAGGTCGACCAGCTGCTCCGCCGCCCTCATCCCTCCTCCCCTTCCCGCCCGGGTTCCGCCCGCCTGCGCAGGGCCTGCCGCGCCGCCGCGGTCGCCTCCTCGTTGACGGCCCAGCGCTCGATGTCGACGACCACGCCGTACTCTCCCAGGGCCGACTCCGGGGAGACGCGGCCCTGGCGGACATCCTCGAGAACCCGCGCGGGGTCGCGCTCCAGGGGCGAGCCGAAGCCGCCGCCGCCGGGAAGGCGGAGGGTCACGGTCTCGTCCGGGGGCAGCAGGTATTTCCGCTTGGGGTGCAGGGGCTCCCCGCTCCCGAGGAAGAGCTCCCCGACAGCCCCGTCCCCGCCGCCGTCGAACCCGCGGGCGGCCGAGCGGGTGCGGTCGTACATCGGCGAGTGCAGGGTCTCCTGCCCGCTGTCGACCTTGAGCACCATCTCCTGGCCGAGGCCGCCCCGGAACTTCCCCGCCCCTCCCGAGTCGGGGCGCAGGGCGCGCCGGAGCATCAGCACCGGCGACACCGACTCTATCGCCTCGGCCGGGACGCCGCGGATGCCGCTGGGAAAGGCGGTCGCCGACAGCCCGTCGCTGCCCGGACGCGCCCCCATGCCGCCGGCGGAGAAGAAGATGTAGGCGAACAGCCGGCCGCCGCGGTCGTGCCCTTCGAGCTGGGTGTTCCAGAGCCCGGCCGACCCGTCGGCGAGGACGCGCCCGGGAATCACCTGCGACAGGGCCCCGAACACCGCCTGCGACAGGAAGTGGCCGATCAGGTGGCGCGCCCCGACCGCGCACGGGAAGCGGGCGTTGAGGATCGAGCCCTCGGGGGCGCGCACGGTCACCGGCCGGAAGCTGCCCTCGTTGTTGGGGACCTCGGGGCTGACGGCGCACTTGAGGGGGTAGGTGGTGTACGCGTGGGTGTAGTTGTAGACGACGTTGATGCCGCGGTCGACCTGGGGAGAGCTGCCTGCGTAGTCGACGGTGACCCGCCGTCCCTCCACGGTTATTGCCGCCCGTATCTTCAGGGGTTCGTCGAAACCGTCGATCTCGACCTCGTCCTCGTAGGTGCCGTCGGCGATGGCGGCGATCGCGTCCCCCGTCGCCTTCTCGGAGCGCCCGAGGATCGCCACCGACAGATCCTCGATGTCCTCCAGGCCCTCCTCCTCCATCATGCCGATCAGCTTGCGGGCGCCGGCGTCGTTGCCGGCCTGCTGGGCGTAGAGATCCCCCTCGACCTCGTCGGGGACGCGCACGTTGGCGCGCACGATGTCGATCAGCTCGCGGTTGAGCTCCCCCTCGCGAAACAGCTTCATGATCGGGATGTTGAGCCCCTCCTCGAACACCTCGCGGGCGTCGGCCCCGAGGGTGCGGCCGCCGATGTCCATGGCGTGACAGGTGTTGGCGAACCAGCCGACTCCCCTGCCGCGGTGGAACACCGGGGTGAGGACGGTGATGTCGTGAAGGTGGCCGGAGACGATCCAGGGGTCGTTGGTCACCAGGCTGTCCCCCGGTCTGAGGCTGTCGATGGGGTACTTGCGGACGAAGTGCCGGACCCCGGTCGCCATGGTGTTGATGTGGCCCGGGGTTCCGGTCACCGCCTGGGCGAGCATGTTGCCGCTGCGGTCGAAAACCCCGGCGGAGAGATCCCCCGCCTCGCGCACGACCGTGGTGAACGAGGAGTGCATCAGGGCGGCGGCCTGCTCGTTGGTGATCGAGATCAGGCGGCTCCAGAGTACTTCGAGGGTGACGTCGTCCATGGTTCAGGCGCTCCGCGGTCCGCTTCTTCTGACCAGCAGGTCTCCGCTCTCCGTCGAGCTCAGGCTCCAGCCCGGCGGCACCACCGTCGTCGATTCCACCTCCTCGACGATCAGGGGGCCCGTTTCGGCGAAACCGGCAGGCAGGGCGTAGCGGTCGAACACCGGCACCGGCTGCGGCCGCCCGTCGAAGAAGGCTTCGCGTTCCCCTTTCAGCGGCGTTCCGCGCGATCCGGGGGACCCCAGCTGCAGCTTCGGCCTCGGTCCGGAGACGGTGACGCGCCAGTGTATGGCCTCGACCGGAACCCCCTCGCAGATGCGGCCGTACGACCTGCTGTAGGCATTGTCGAAGGCCTCCTGAAGGGCCGGGTGGGACCGTTCCTCGAGGCTCCCGCCGGGGAGCGGCACGCGGATCTCGTGCCCCTGTCCGACGTAGCGCATGTCCGCGGTGCGCACCACCTCTACCCGGTCCCCGGAAACCCCCCCGGCGGCGACGATGCCGCGCCCCCGGGATTCGAGGGCGGCGAGCAGCTCGTCGACCCTGCCGAGGTCGAGATCGGCCAGCCGGGCGACGAGGGACTGCGAGAAGTCGAACGACAGCGGCGCCAGCAGCAGCCCGATCGCCGAGGAGACCCCGGCCGCCCCCGGGACGATCACCGTCTCGATGCCGAGCAGCTCGGCGACCTTGCAGGCGTGCACCGGCCCGGCTCCCCCGGTGGCGACCATCGCGAAGGAGGCGACGTCGAGGCCGCGTTCGGCGGCGTGGACGCGGGCGGCGTTGGCCATGTTCTCGTTCACCAACCGGTGGATCCCCCAGGCCGCCGCGGCGGTATCCGGCCGGCCCGAAGCCCCGTCGGGGTTGTCGTTCAGCCCGCGGGCGAAACCGGAGACCGCCCGGGCCGCCGCCTCCGTGTCGAGGGCCATCTCCCCGCCGAGGAAGAAGCCCGGGTCGAGAAACCCGAGCAGGAGGTCGGCGTCGGTGACCGTTGGCAGCTCCCCGCCGAGGCCGTAGCAGGCGGGCCCCGGGGAGGAGCCGGCGCTTTCCGGGCCGACCGCAGGCAGGCCGAGCGGGTCGATGCGGGCGATGCTGCCGCCGCCGGCGCCGACCTCGATCATGTCGAGCACCGGGACCAGCAGGGGCAGCCCGCTGCCCCGTTTGAACCGGTACACCCGCGCCACCTCCGACTCGGTGGTGATCGGGAACTCCCCCCCGGCGCTGAGGAAGGCCTTGGCCGTGGTCCCCCCCATGTCGAAGGCGAGCAGGTCCTCGAAGCCGCAGCGCCTCGCCGTCTCGGCGGCCGCCAGGGCGCCGCCGCAGGGGCCGGACTCGACCAGGCGCACCGGGAACTCCGCGGCGGTGGCGGCCGTCGCGGTGCCGCCGTTGGAGAGGGTGACGTGCAGCGGCGCCGGGACTCCGAGGCTGCGCATGCCTTCCTGGAGATTGTCGAGATAGCGCCCGGCCAGCTGCTTGACGTAGGCGTTGGCGACGGTGGTCGAGGCGCGTTCGTACTCGCGCATCTGCGGCGCCACCGCGTGGGAGGTGGAGACCGCGGCGTGCGGCAGGAGCTCGGAGGCGATCGCCGCGGCGCGGCCCTCGTGATCGGCGTTGGCGTAGGCGTGGAGGAAACAGACCGCCACCGCCTCGACCCCTTCCTCGGCCAGCTGCATGCAGGCCTGGCGGACCGTCCCCTCGTCGAGGTCCTCCAGCACCTCGCCGCTCGAGTTGAGGCGCTCCCTCACCTCGAGCCGCAGCCGCCGCTCGACCAGCGGCTCGGGCAGCTCGAGCAGAAGGTCGTAGATGTCGTAACGCCCCTCGCGGCCGATCTCCAGGGCATCCCCGAAGCCGGCGGTCGTCAGCAGGCCGGTGCGCGCCCCCTTGCGCTCGATCAGGGCGTTGGTGACCAGGGTGGTTCCGTGGATCAGCCGCTCGACCTGCGCCGGGTCGACCCCGGCGGACGCCAGGGCCTTCGCCGCCCCTTCCAGCACCCCCCGGGAGGGGTCGGGATAGGTGGTCAGCACCTTGGCCGCCGACAGGGACTCCGAAGCGGACCGGACTACCACCACGTCGGTGAAGGTGCCGCCGATGTCGATCGCGAGACTCGCCATGGGACCGGTTACCGCCACAGCTCCCGCAGCCTGGGCAGCAGGATCCGCGTGTTCCGGTCCCCCTCTTCCCCGCGCCAGCGGTCGTTCGTCAGCTCGTCGGAACGGGCGCAGGACTCCCGCATCAACTCCGGGAGGTCGAGCTGGTGGAAGCGGCAGGTCATCCAGCCCCGGGAATCGAGCGTCACCTCCCGGAACCCGAAGGGGTAGCCGATCAGGCAGGCGGTGTCGACGACGGCGAGGTCCCCCAGCATGCGGATGCGGTTGATGTGGCGGTGCCCGGTGAACGCGGCGACCACGGAAGAACATTCGCGGAGGGTGCCCCGCAGCCGCCCGGCTCCCCCGATGCACCCGGCGTCCTCATCGCCCCCTTCCGGAATGAAGTTGGGGGCGATCCAGGGATGCTGTACGAGGATCAGGGCGGAATCCGAGGCCAGGGCGTCGTCATTGGCCTCGCGCAGGGCCGCGTCCAGCTCGCCGGTCCACAAGCCCCGGCCCTCTCCGTGGCCGGTGTGGTAGGCGTTGGCGAGGGCGACCCGGAGGCGTGGTGCGACCTCGGCGATCCCGAGGATTCCGGGCATCGGGAAGGCGCGGCCCAGGTCTTCGAAGGAGAAGTCGCTGGCCCGGCAGTCGTGATTCCCGGGAACGTAGTGGACGGGGGCGTCGAAGCCGGCGTAGGCCGCGGCGACGTCGCGCAGGGACTGCTCGTAGAGGTCGTCCGGCAGCTCGAAGGAGGTGCCGCCGCAGAACAGGTCTCCACCGTGCAGGATGAACTCCGGTTGCACCGCGTTGACCGCCGGCACGGTGGCGGCCAGGACCTCCGGGGCGCGGGTGAGCATTTTCGGCGCCCCGAAATCCCGGGACGCCTCCGGGTGATAATGGGTGTCGGTGATGAAGGCGAAGCGCGCTGCTGCGCCTGTGTTTGTCCGCATCGGCTCCTTGTTCCAGATTGAGCGGCCCCAAAGAAAGGGACTGCATCCGGGAAGAACAAAGATGGACCTGCACGTGCCGATCCTCGTATACCACCATGTGTATCCCGACGACTCCCCCGAGCTGGCCGAAGCCGCCGCGGCGCAGACCGCAGGCGTCATCGGCCTGTCGGAGTTCACACGGCACCTCGAACAGCTGCGCGCCGGCGGCTGGACGGTGGCTGGCACCTCCCGCGTCGTCGACTGGCTCCTGGGCGACGCCGTGCTGCCCGCGAAGGCCGCGGTCCTGCACTTCGACAACGGCTGGCTCGACACGGCCACGGTGGTCAAGCCGGTCCTCGACGACTTCGGGTACAGCGCCACCTGCTTCCCGATCACCGACGGCATCGAGGCGGCCAGCAGCGGCCGCTCCGCGGCGGTTCGCACCCTGACCGAGGGGGTGGTCGAGAAGCCGTTCATGACTTGGGAGCAGGTGGCGGGGCTCCTCGAGGACGGCTGGGAGATCGGCGCCCACACCGCGACCCACTGCAAGCTCGCCGACCGCCACGCCGAGGAAGGGGACGGGGGCGTGGTCCGCGAAGCCGAGCTGGCGAACCGCATCTTCGAGCGGCGCCTCGGGTTCGCCCCCGATCACTTCGCCTACCCGAGCGGCTCGCGCAACGAGCGCACCGACGAGCTGCTGAGCGGCTACTACCGCTCCCTGCGGCTCTGGCACTTCGAGCAGCCCGTGCGCTGGAGCTATACGCGCCGCGACACCCCGGTGACGGCCGTCGACTGCCAGAACATCGATCTGCGCGTGTCGCCCGCGGCGTTCGGCAGGATCCTGGCCGGCGAGGAATGAGGGCGGCGGCAAGAACCCGGCCCGCTTGCGCCGTGCCGCCCCGGTCACCGACAACAGAGGGATGGCTGCATTGAAAACAATCACCGGCACCCGGCGCACCGCTCCCCCGGGCTGGGCGGTCCTCGAGCGGCAGCTGATCGACGCCATCGACGCGGCGGCTCCGATCTTCCTCGAGAAATACACCCGCCCCGGAGGCTCGCTCGTATGGAGGGAGGACTACCCCGGGGACGGGGTCTGGGCCGACGACCTGTACGAGGCCTTCTTCAACTGGCCCCACTACCACGCCCTCGGCGGCAGCGGCTACACCGGTACCAAGTCGTTCGAGCAGTGGAACGCCGTCACCCGCCAGATCGAGTACGACTACGGCCGCGCCCACAAGGAGTTCATCAGCGACGACGACTGGTTCCACAACGCCGAGAACTACATCTACTTCTACCACCTCGGCATGGCCGACCCGACGAGCCGGGAGACGATGCGCCGCGCCCGGCGCTTCGCCGGCTTCTACCTCGGCGAGGATCCGGAGGCACCCAACTACGATCCCCGGCACCGGATCGTGCGCTCGCCGTTCAGCGGCAGCAGGGGGCCGCGGGCCAGCGCCCGCTTCAACGACGTCCGCTACAACATCGAGCACGGGCACACCACCCTCGGGCCGGGATGGAAGCCCCCGCCCCCGGAGTGGTGGGAGGACGAGCAGCTGCGGGAGCAGGTCCACCGCCGTTTCGACGAGGTGGTGATGCAGGGGGACGTCACCGTCAACCTCGGGATCGTCCCGCTGGTGGCGACCGCCTTCCTCTACACCGGGGAGGCGCGCTACCGCCGCTGGATCGAGGAGTACGCCGGCGCCTGGATCGAGCGCACCCGGGCAAACGGGGGGATCGTGCCCGACAACGTCGGCCACAGCGGCGTCGTCGGGGAAACCCGGGACGGGGAATGGTGGGGCGGCTTCTACGGGTGGACCGGCAGGTTCGGACACCAGATGATGTCCTGCGCCGTGACCATCGCCGCCGAAGCCGCTCTCCTGGTGACCGGGGACGCGGGGTATCTCGAGCTGCCGCGCATGCACCTCGACACCCTGATCGCCCATGCCAGGGAGGAGGACGGCCGCCTGCTGGTGCCGCACAAGCACACCTCCGGCGGCTGGTGCGAGTTCGGTCCGGCCGCCCCCCACATGCCGGTGCACCTGTGGGCGGCGTCGATGGCCGGGGAGGACCGGCAGCGCCTCGAGGCCCTGCGCCGCGGCCGGGAGGAGGAGTGGGCCGGGGTCACCCAGCGGCCCGTGCGCGCCGCCGACGACCGCGCCTGGACGCGCTTCCTCGCCGGCGAGGTTCCCGACTATCCCGAGCGCATCCTGCAGGCCAACTACCGCGAGGTCTGCAACCGGCTCGCCAAGGTGCTGGACGACGAGCAGGACCCGACCACCCTCGACGTGCACTGGTGGCAGCAGGTCAACCCGGTGGTGACCGAGGCCCTCGTGCAGCTGACCACCGGCGGCCCGCAGCCGATCTACTGGGGTGGACTGGCCCAGGGGCGGGTGCGCTACTACGACCCGGCGCGGCAGCGCCCCGGACTGCCCCCGGACGTCGCCGCCCTGGTGACGCGGCTGGAGGCCGACGGCATGGCCCTGACCCTGGTCAACCTCAGCCCGGTCGAGGGGCGCGACGTGATGGTGGCCGCCGGCTCCTTCGGAGAGCACCGCTTCGGGAAGGTGGTCCCGGCGGACGGGGAGGAGGCAACCGTCGACGACGGCTGTTTCCAGGTGGACCTGCGGCCCGGCGCCCAGATCGATCTCGACATCGGCATGCAGCGCTACGCCGCCCCCCCGAGCTTCCGCTTTCCCTGGCACCGGGACGGGATCCCGTTCCGCTAGACCGGTTCCCGGCGGATTCGGCCCCAACCCGCATAGTCCGCTCCTGCGCCTTGCAGACGGGAGTCAGGCCTTCACGATGGTTCCGGTGAAGTAGTCGACGACGAGCCACACCCCCATGCTGGTGACCTCGCCGGTGAGAATGCCGAGGAAGAACGGCAGACTTCGGCGGTAGCCGCTCCCCCCTCCGAAGCGCAGCACGCACACCTTTACCGCCCAGGCGAGGAACACCGAGAACCAGATCCAGTCGGTCATGCTGTTGGCGCCTAAGGGGAAACCGATGGGATGAACCGGCCACCAGGAGAGGCGGGCGCGGGCGAACATCATCAGCGCCATGACCACTCCCCCGCCGGCGAAGAACCCCACCCCCGGCCAGTACACCCCCCGGGGCTGGAGGTTGCGCAAGGCATTCTCGTAGGCGACGGCCGGCCCCCTGTGGAAAAACCAGCTGTTCATGTTCACCCCGCCGTACTTGTAGGTGAGGTGGAAGATCATCCACAGCGAGCCCAGAGCCCCGATCAGCAGGGCCAGGACGATCCCCCAGAACACCAGGCGCCGGCTGCGAGGGTCCATCTCCTCGATCATCTTGAGGGCGTTGGCGCAGGTGCCCATGACGAAAACCCTGACGTCGGCGGCCCACAGGTAGGAGAGGGACAGGTTCAACACCCCGGTGGTCCCGACCAGGCTGGAGCCGATCCCCTGGATCACCAGGTCGGGGGCGCAAATCGGCGCCCGCAGCTGGACCACCCCGGCCTCGACCACGATGCGGGTAATGCCGATGAAGATCAGCAGCGCGGCGACGACGAAGAGCAGGGAGATCCACGCCGGCGTGCCCATGATCCGGAGCCAGACAACCATCACCAGAACCCCGCCGGCGGCCCCGGCAACGGCCCCCCGGTAGGACATGATCTCGTCGCTGTCGTCGACGTGCGGCGCCAGGCCCGCCGCCTTGAGCACCACTGCCTTGAGATGCTCGCGGCCCAGCCACAGCCCGACCAGGACCATGGCGATCAGCGCCCCGGTTCCCTGGTACCCCAGCAGGGGAAAGCCGCCGACCCCGAAGACGATCGTCTGCGGCGAGGTGATTCCAGCGATCTGGAAGAAGGCCTTCTCGCACTTGGCCACCAGGTGGAAGACGCAGATTCCCAAAGCGAGGTGGGTGTGGATCAGGTAGGAAAACCCCAGAACGACGAAGTTGACCTTCATGTTGATGCCCTGCACCCCGAACAGGGAGGCGGTCCAGGTCAGGGACGGCCTGGGAACGTTGATTCCGTACGACGGCAGGGCGGCGAGAAGGCCGACGAACATCGGAATCGACCACCCTATCCACATGGAGGGGCTCTTGAAGAAGCGGTTGACCAGGCGGTCCTGCCGCTCTCCCCGGATCATCGCCAGCCCCACCTGCACCACGGGATAGGCGAGCCGTTCCCGCTCCATCCACTGGCGCCGCAGGATCACGACGATCGACACCATCGACACGTACAGGGCAAGCAGGAAAACCGCCCACCAGAGCATCGGCTCGACCCAGGCGCCGTACGGGATCTCCCCTTCCCCCACCCCCTCGTAGAACAGGACGTTGCCGGCGCCGTCGTCGACGACGATGCGCCTGTCGAGGAGGGGGAACAGCCGCTCAGCCCACTGGTTCTCCGGCGAGGCGTAGTAGAAGAGGGCGCAGATCATTCCCGGCAGCTGCTCGCTCATCCCCATGGTGCAGAGCGCCGAGACGATCAGCATCATCGCGTACACGAGGATCAGCTCGGTCCGGTTGAGAGCGAGGCTGCGTCCCCGCGCCACGGCAACGACGTTGGCCAGAGAGGCCAGCACCAGGAGGCTGGAGAAGAGGATGCCGGGGGAGTAGGGATCGAGTTCGTCGAAAGGCTGGTAGGCCAACGCCCAGCCCGTCGCGGTTACCCAAGCCAGGGACAGGGCATGAGCAATGCCGCGGCCGGCCAGCTTGAACAGGAGGTTCAGCCCCCCGATGAGGAGGAAGAAGAGCAGGATGGCGCCCCGGGTGTCGAAGTCGGCCGACACGTAATCCGTCAGCACCATGTTGGCGTACGGAGCCCCGGTGGCGAGGAAGAAGCTGAGCAGACCGCCGACCAGGAATCCCCGCCAGGTCAGGTCTCCCGACCGAAGCCGCAGGGAGGCGCGGTCGCGACTGGCCAGGTGCTCCCGGTACCCGGCAGGCATTCCGCGGCCGGTTGTTTCAGTCTCGCTCACTTCGCAGCCGCCCTCGATCCGGGACCGCCTTGCCCGTCCCGGATGCAGGCGGTTACCGCCAGCCCCGGGGGCTCACGCGCCCCGACAATCCGGGCGGGGGGCAACCTCACGCCGGGGACGCCCCCTTCTCCCCGACAGCCGCGGCAACCCGTTGCAGTCCCATCCCCCTATCTGCCGCGGGCGTACCCCGCGCCGGTCAGGAAGGCGTGGCTCTTCGCCACCGCGTCGGTCATGTCGGTGGCGCATCGGTCGAGCTCGACGATCCACCACTCGACGCTGCCGCCGGCCGCGGCGATGCGGTCGAAGTCGGCGATTCCCTCCCCGAGCGGCAGCATGTCCTCCTCGCGCGTGCACGGGCCGTCCTTCAGGTGCACGAGAGGGGCGCGGGTCCCGAGCTCGGCGATGACCCCGGCAGGATCGGCGCCTGCCGTCTGCACCCAGTAGGCGTCGATCTGGAAGATGACGCCGGGGCTGAGCTTTCGGAGCAGATGCCTGTACGCGGGCTCTCCCTCGACCCCGAGGAACTCCCACCAGTGGTTGTGAATGCCGAAGGTGAAGCCGCGCCGGGCGCAGTTGGCGGCGGCCTCGTTGAAGAGATCGCACGACTCCGCAATGCGGTCGAGGGAGGAGAACTGATCCGGCCCGCGGCCGGAGATCACGCGCTCGATGCCGAGGGCTTCGGCGGTCTCCAGCGCCTCGGACAGGTCGTCACCTGCCGGAAGCGGGAGGTGGGCGCTGCAGACCTCGAGCCCGAGGTCGTCGAACAGCCTCTTCGCCGCTTCCGGGGTGGTGCCCGGAAAGCCGGCCGGTTCGACGCCGAGGTAACCGATCCCGGCGACCGAGCGGACCGCGGCTTCGAAATCCCTCGCCGCGGCCTCGCGCAGGGTGTACAGCTGCAGGGCGATCGGTGCCGGCATGGGTCCTCTTTCATATTCGGGTCCCCGGGGACTGCGTGACCGCAACGGTTGATCCTGACGACAGGGTCCCCGGAAAACGCGAAATCGTCCCGAACGGTCTCCCCCTGCCCTCGCGACGCACGGTCCGCGCGCTAGGATATACGAAAAACCGGGGGGAGTGGCCCGAACTTTCCGATGTCCCATCCGCGATCGGTGCAGCGGTTCCGGTCCCCGAACCAGGGATGCGCGGCACACCCCGCCCAGGTTTTTTGACACTGTTCCACTACCCCCCGTAGCGTGGATTCATTCCACTTCCACCTGCGAGCATGCGATGATTCCAGCATTCCTGATCCCCCTGTTCACTCTCGCCGCCCTGGCCGCGGCGGCTCCCGCTTCCGTGCCGACGGCCGAGGCGGTCCGGACCGACAACCCCATCCGCTGCGACGGGTTCCTCGACGAACCGTCGTGGCAGACCGCCCCGGTCATCGACTCGTTCACCCAGCGCTTCCCGGACGAGGGCCTCCCGGCGACCCAGCGCACCGAGGTCCGCTTCCTCTACGACGACGAGGCCCTGTACATGGGGGCGGTCTGCTTCGACGAGCAGCCGGACGAGATCGTCACCCGCCTCGGCAGGCGCGATCAGTGGATCATCAAGGAGACGGACTGGATTCACCTCACCCTCGACTCCAACCACGACCGCCAGACCGCCTACTCCTTCTTCATCACCGCCGGCGGTACCGTTATCGACGGGGTGTATTTCAACGACGATCGGGAAACCTACACCTGGGACGGGGTGTTCGAATCGCACACGCGGGTCGGCGAACAGGGCTGGACCGCGGAGGTGCGCATCCCGTTCCACAACTTCCGCTTCACCGGGGCCGACTCGACCTGGGGCCTGCAGATCGACCGCTACACGTCGCGCCTGAAGGAGAACTCTTTCTGGGTCCCCCTCGGCGTGCAGGACGAAGGGTTCGTGTCCCGCTTCGGGGACCTGCGCGGCATCCGGGACGTCTCCCCGGAAACCGCCCTCGAGGTGCGGCCCCACCTCGTCGGGCGCTCGATCTTCTCGCCGCCGACATCCGTCGACCCGGACGGGCGCGGATATCTCGGCAACCTCGGCGCCGACGTCCGCTACGGACTGACCTCGAACATCAGCCTCCACGGCACCGCGAATCCCGACTTCGGCCAGGTGGAGGCGGACCCGGCGGTGCTCAACCTCGGCGTCTTCGAGACCTTCTACGAGGAGCGGCGGCCCTTCTTCAGCAAGGACGCGCAGGTGTTCGACACGCCGTTCGACCTCTTCTACTCGCGCCGCATCGGCCGCCCCCCCTCCCGGTTCCCGATCCCGGCCGGCGCCGAGGAGATCGACCGGCCCGACTTCACGACCATCCTCGAGGCGTCCAAGGTCACCGGCCGCACTTCCGGGGGCACCACCTTCGGACTGCTGCAGGCCCTGACCTCCGGGGAGGAGGCGCGCGTGCGGGACCCCGGAGAATCCGGCTCCCGCCGCCACCTGGTCGAGCCGCGAACCCATTACGGGGTGGCGCGCCTGAAGCGGGACCTGCTGGCGGGGAACTCCCACGTCGGCGGCATCGTCACCGCGGTCAACCGCTCCGGCGGCGGCAATGCCTATGCCGGCGGGGCGGACTGGAATCTCAACTGGAGCGACAACAGGTGGCAGCTGCGCGGCCAGCTCGCCTCGAGCCGCACCGGCGAGGACGGCCAGGGAGCCGCCTTCCAGGCGGACTTCGGAAAGCGCGGCGGCGCCCTGGAAGGGGGCCTGAGCTATACGACATTCTCCCCCCGCTTCTCGGCGAACGACCTCGGGTTCATTCGCCGCTCGGATTACCACCGGCTCGGCTCCTGGGTCGAGTTCCAGGGATACCGGCCGACAGGCATTCTGCGGCGCCGGTTTCTCGGGTTCAACGGGGGGTATCGCTGGAACTACGACGGCCTGGAGCTGGAAAAGGAGATCGACGCTTACACCTTCCTCGAGACCACCTTCTACTGGTGGCTCGGCTTCGGCTATACGCACGGTTTCCCGGTTTTCGACGATCTCGGGACCCGCGGCGGACCGCCGATCCGGCGGCCGCGGGACAACAGCTTCTGGATCCAGGTCGAAACCGACGACCAGCGCACCCTGATCGCCGAGGCGGGCTTCGATTGGGCCGGGAACAGCGCCGGCAGCCGCTGGCGCAGTCTCGAAGTTGACCTCCGCTGGCGGGCCGGCGACCGCCTCAGCGTCCGCATGGGGCCGGAGTTCCGCTGGAACGAGGACAACGGCCAGTGGCTGGCCAACCTCGACCAAGACGGGGACGGTGCGCCGGACCGGTTCATCTACGGCGAGCTCGAAAGCAGGGTGCTCGAGTGGACCACCCGCTTCGACCTGCTGTTCTCGCCCGACGTCAGCCTGCAGCTGTACATGCAGCCGTTCGCCGCCGCCGGGGATTACGGCGCCATCAAGGAGCTGATCGCCCCGAAATCCTACGGCTTCTCCCCATACGGGGAGTACGGGTCCAATCCCGACTTCAGGAGACGCTCGCTGCGCAGCAACCTGGTATTCCGCTGGGAGTACGCCCCCGGGAGCACGCTGTTCCTCGTCTGGGCGCAGTCGCGCAGCGCCTTCGACGACCACCCCCGCCTGGGGGCGGGCGACCTGGCATCCAGTTTCACCGACGACGGGGACAACATCTGGCTCGCCAAGGTCAACTACTGGCTGCGCATGTGAACGGGATGGGAACCGCACGAAGACCGGGCGTCGGGTGAAGCCGGCCTTCTCCGGTTTTTGAGTGGTCCGGGCTTTGGTTGTGCGAGGTCCGGTGGTACCGGCAGCAACCCCGCTCAGGCCCGCCCCTGATCCTTGCGGGCCTGCCGCTTCTCCCGCATCTCGCGGCCCAGCCGCTCGAGGTTTGCTGCCGAGCTGGGCCGCGGCGTGTCCTCTTCCGGCGCCACCGCCGGTCCGGCTTCCTCCACCTCCTCGCGCTGGTGAAACCCGAAGCGGGCGGGGATGTCGCGGCGCTGTACGCGCCCGAGGATGGAGGCGAGCTCCTTGAGGCTGGCGGCGTTGTGAGCCGGGGCGAACAGGTCGACGTGCGGCAGGGCGGCGCGCATGCCCCGGGTGTCGGGGCGGTACTCCTCGGAGCCGAGCAGCGGGTTGAGCCAGATCACCGCCAGCGAGCGGCGGTGGATCTCCCGCATGGCGTCGCGCAACAGGTCGATGTCGCCGGTGTCCCAGCCGTCGCTCAGCAGGATGACGGCGGTCTGGTGGTCGAGCAGGGCGTCGCCGAAGCCGTCGAGGAACGTCCGCAGGGAGGCGCCGATGCGGGTTCCCCCCGACCACTGCGGAACCTGCCGGGACAGGGCGGCCAGCACCTCGTCGAGATCCTCGTTGGCCAAAGTGTCGGTGACCCGTCTCATGGAGGTGCTGAAGACGAAGGTCTCGACGCGTCGGCAGGCGAGCTGGAAGGCGTAGACGAACTGGATGAGAAAGCTGCTGTAGAGGTCCATCGAGCGGCTGACGTCGCACAGAAGCACCAGCTTCAGGCGCCGGCGGCGCCGCTGCCGGAAGCTGAGATCGACGAGCTCGCCGCCGCGGCGAAGATTGCGCCTGAGGGTGCGCCGCAGGTCGAGGCGGCCGCGGCGGGAGCTGTCGCGGTAGCGGCGGTTGAAGCGCCTCGCGAGGATCCTGGCGATCAGCGCCACCAGGCGGCCGATCTCGTCCAGCTCGTCGGCGCGGAAGCCGGCGAAGTCGCGCCGGGCCATCACCTCGAACGGGCTGTATCCCGGGGCCGGCTCCTCGTCGCCGGTCTTCTTCTCTCCCTTGAGCCAGGCGGTTACCGCTTTCAGCGCCGGCTGCTGCTCCGGGCCGCAGGGATTGCGGATCTCCCTGTTCTCCTCTTCCTCCTCTTCCCGATTCTCTCCCTGCCCGCGCAGAAGCTCGCCGGCGCGGTCCCAGACCTTCCAGTAGGAGTCGAAAACCGAGTCGAAGATCTCCTGCTCCCGGCGGCTCTTGGCGAGACAGGTCCTTAGCGCTTCGTAGAAATGCCGTCCGGTGCCCAGATCGACCCGCTCCAGGGCGAGCAGGGCCTCGGCGGCCTCCGCCGCCCCCGGGCCGGCACCCTCGCGGCGCAGCAGCCGACAGAAGCCGACGACGTTGGCGCTCAGCTCCCCGCGCAGGGCGAGGTCCTCCGGTCCGGCCGGTCCGCGGCCGTTGGACGGACTATCCGCCACCGGCGGTCCTCTCCGCGGGCTGTCCCGCTTCCGGGGCCTGCCCGGTTCCGGGCGGGGCCTTGGCGCGGATGCCGAGCTCCTCGAGGAACTCGGGCAGGGACTTCTGCATCTGGCGCACGTCGGTCCAGTCCTTGAACACCACCCCGAGCGTCTCCTCGACGATCCCGGGATCGAGGTGGTTGCGGTGCAGGGCGACCAGCGCCTTTGCCCAGTCCAGGGTCTCGGCGACGCCGGGCACCTTCTCGAGCTTCTGCCGCCGCACCAGCGCCATGAAGCGGCAGATCTGGTCGGCGAGCTGCGCGTCGAGGCCGTCGACCTTGCCGCGCACGATCGCCAGCTCCTTGTCGAATTCCGGGTAGTCGATCCACAGGTAGAGGCAGCGCCGGCGAATGGCGTCGGAGAGCTCGCGGGTGCGGTTGGAGGTGATGACGACGTGGGGGACGTGGGTCGCGGCGATGGTTCCGACCTCCGGGATCGAGATCTGCCAGTCGGACAGCACCTCGAGCAGGAACGACTCGAACTCCTCGTCGGCGCGGTCGAGCTCGTCGATCAGCAGAACCGGGGGCCGGTGGTGGGTGATCGCCTCGAGCAGCGGCCGCTTTAGCAGGAACGCCTCGCTGAAGATGTGGGACTGGCGCTCGTCGAGGGTGCGCTCTCCCCCCTCTTCGAGGCGGATCTGGAGGAGCTGGCGCTGGTAGTTCCACTCGTACAGGGCGGTGCTGGTGTCGAGGCCCTCGTAGCACTGCAGGCGGATCAGGTCGGTATCGAGAGCGCGCGCCATCACCTTGGCGATCTCGGTCTTGCCGACCCCCGCCGGCCCCTCCACGAGGAGCGGCTTGTTCAGGGTCCGCGCCAGGTGCAGGGACATGGCGATGGCCGGATCGGCGACGTACTGCTGCTCGCGCAGCATCTTCTCGAGGCGTTCGGTTTCGGGGTTCGCCATCGGCTTTCTGGAGGGGTGACTGAACCGGGATGGATGGAGATCGTCGAGGCGGAACCGCCGTGGCCGGGTCTGGCCAGCCATGCCGCGCCTCGGCGGGCCCTTAATATGCCCCCCGCAGGGTGGGGTCGCAACCGGATTGCCGGCCCGGTGGCAGTCCGTATATTCCTGTCCTTTCTCGACTTAGCAGCCCGAATGGTCCTTTCGACAGGCTTGTGGAAGGCCGCGGACCGATGAATCGCCAGCCGGATCAACCACCCCTTCGACGCGGTCCCTCCACGGTTCGCGGCGCGTCGATCTCGCACCTCTGATCATCCCGTTTCTACCGCATGAGCCCAAACACCAACCCCGGCCCTGCGCACGATCTCTTCGGCCGCCCCCTCGAAAGTCTCCGCCTCTCCGTCATCGACCGCTGCGACCTGCGCTGCGCCTACTGCATGCCGGAGGAGGATTACACCTGGCTGCCGAAGGAGGACATCCTCTCCTTCGACGAGATCGAGCGAACCGTCGACGCCTTCGGAGAGCTCGGGGTGCGCAAGGTGCGCCTGACCGGCGGGGAGCCGCTGCTGCGCGGAGGCCTCGTCGACCTCGTCGCGCGCCTGGCACGGCGCCCCGGGGTCGAGGACCTGGCGATGACGACGAACGCGACGCAGCTGGCCAAATGGGCCGAACCCCTGCACGACGCCGGGCTCAGCCGGGTAACGGTGAGTCTCGACACCCTCAATCCCGCCCGCTTCGAAACCCTGACCCGGCGGGTAGTCCTGGACCGCGTTCTCACCGGCATCCGCGAGGCCGCCCGCGTCGCCTTCTCCGACATCAAGATCAACACCGTCATCATGCGGGGGTTCAACGACGACGAGGTCGTCGACCTGATCGAGTTCGGCAGGCAGGTCGGGGCCGAGGTCCGCTTCATCGAGTACATGGACGTCGGCGGGGCCACCCTCTGGTCGATGGAGCGGGTCTTCTCCAAGGCGGACATCCTCGCGCGCCTGGAGGGGCACTACGGCGCCATCGCGGAGGTTCCGGGCCGGGGGGCGGCCCCGGCGGAGCGCTTTCACCTTCCCGACGGCACCTGTTTCGGCATCATCGCCTCCACCACCGAGCCGTTCTGCGCCACTTGCGACCGCAGCCGCGTCACCGCCGACGGAATGTGGTACCTCTGCCTGTACGCCAACGAGGGGTACAATCTGCGCGAGTGGCTGCGGGACGGGCTCACGCACCGGGATCTGGTCGCGCAGATCCGCCGCGTCTGGGAGGGCCGCAGGGACCGCGGCGCCGAGGAGCGGCTGAACGAGCCGACGCGGGGAGCGCTCTATCACGTCGAGGAATTGAAGGTCGACCCGCATCGCGAGATGCACACCCGGGGTGGATGACGGCGGCGCTCTGGGAAGGCGTTGTGATTTAACAGTGTGTGACGCGCCTCGAAGTACCGTTCGCCTGCGGCGAACGGCCAGGGGTTCCGGATGAGGGCGGCGCTCTGTGAGGGGTTGGGATATACAGTGTGTGACGCGCCTCCCAATACCGTTCGCCTGACGGCGAACGGCCACGGATTCCGGATGAGGGCGGCGCTCTGTGAGGCGTTGTGATAAACAGTGTGTGACGCGCCTCGAAATACCGTTCGCCTGCGGCGAAGGGCCAGGGATTCCGGATGAGGTCGGCGCTCTGGGAAGGCGTTGTGACTAACAGTGTGTGACGCGCCTCGAAATACCGTGCCTCGAAATACCTTGCCCCGAAATTCCGGGGCGCCATGACGACAGCCCCCCGGGCGGCGATTTACGTCCGCTGACCTGACAGAAGATGGAATACCCGGAAGCCAGGAAATTCCTCGACACCCTGCCCGACTGGGAGCGGGGGCGCCCTCCTGCCGGTCCCCTGCACCACTACCTGCCCCGCACCAGGGCGCTGCTGCGCCGGCTGGGGAACCCGCAGAACGACTTCCGCTCGATCATCGTCGGGGGGACCAACGGCAAGGGCACGGTTGCCAGCCTTCTCGAGGCGCTGCTCCGAGGCGGCGGCAGGACCGGGCTCTACACCTCCCCCCACCTGCACACCCAGCGGGAACGCATCCAGGTCGACGGGAAGCTGCTCGGCGCCGACGAGTGGGCCGACGCGGTGACCTTCCTGTACGAGGCGACCCGCGGCTTCGACGCCGAGGGGTTCGGCGGCTTCTCGAAATTCGAGGCGCTTACCGGGCTCGCCGCCCACCTGTTCTCGGCCGCCGGAGTGGAGTACGGGCTTTTCGAGGTCGGCCTCGGGGGGCGCTGCGACGCCACCAACGCCTGGGACCACGAGCTCTCGGTTCTAACCAGCATCTCCGTCGACCACGCCGACGTCCTGGGGGAGGACGTCCTGGAGATCGCCGCGGACAAGCTCTGCATCGCGAGACCCGGGCGCCCGCTGTTCACCACCGATTCCCACGAGGCCGGGGTTTCAGGAAAAATCCGCCGCCACTGCGAATCCGAGGGAGTGCCTCTCTACACAGCGGCCCCGGAAGGTGTGCTCCCTCCCCCCGGCCCGTCGGACTGCGGCCCCGAGGCGGCGTACCCGGCCTGCCCGCGGGGGCAGGGTCTGCGGCCCGGAACGCACGCGGCCAACGCGCGCCTGGCCCTGGCCGCCGCGGCCTTCCTGCTGGGGAACCGCCTGGTACCCGCGGAGGCGGAGGCTGCGATCGCCCGGCACGAGTGGCCCGGCCGCTTCGAGGCGGTCGAGCGCGACGGGGAACCGCTGGTCCTGCTCGACGGCGCTCACAACCGCGCCGCCGCCTCCGGCCTCGCGGATGACCTTCGCGCCCTGCATCCGAAGTGGAGCTTCGTCGTCGGGGTCGGGGGCGGCCACGACGCCGGCGCCATCCTCGACTGTCTGGCGCCTCTTGCGGGACAGGTGATCGCCACCTCCTCCGGCCACCCCAGGGCCCGGCCCCCCGAGATCCTGCTGGGCCACCTCCCCGCCGGGATCCCGTCAACCGTCGAGCCTCTTCCCCGTGCCTTCGAGGCCGCCGCTTCCGGCGAGCTTCCGGTCTGCGTCACCGGGTCGCTGGCCCTGGTGGCGCGGGCGCGCGAGCATTTCCGGCTCCCGTGCGAAACCGAGGGGATCACCGAAGAGGTCGCCCTGGAAAGCCTCGAGTGCGTCGAAATCGCCTGCCGGAGGCGCCGGCTCGAGTGCGAGAGGGTTTCGGGCAACGGCAACCTCCTGCGGGTAAACGAGGCGGGGAGGCCGTTCTACTTCCTGCGCAACCGCCACCCGTTCAACGACTATGCCGCCGCCAGGCTGGCCGGGGACAAGGGCTACCAGCACGAGCTCTTCGCCGCCGCAGGACTGCCGGTCCCCTGCTCGATGCAGGTGTTCAACCCGTACGCCGACGACCGCTTTCACCGCTACCAGACCCACGCCAGCGTCGAGGAAATGCTCGACGACATCGAACAACGCATTCCGTATCCGCTGCTCATCAAGAAGCCGCGGGCCTCGGTCTCCCAGGGAGTCTACCTGGAACGCTGCCGGGAGGGGGCTTCGAGGCGCCTGGAGAACCTGTTCACCGGCGGGGGTTTTCTCGAAAACACCCTGCTGGTCCAGGCCTTCGTCGAAGGAGCGGAGTACCGCATCGTCGCCAGCGAAGCGGAACTGCTGCTCGCCTACGAGAAGACCAGCGACGAGATCGGCGGGGGCGGCCTCAACCCCCTGCACCACGCCAGCGGGCGCGCCGTCAGGGTCGGGGAAGGTCCCCTGCTTGCGGCGATGGCCGAGCTCACCCGGCGCGCCGCCGATGTGATCCGGCTCGGGTTCTACGCCATCGACGTCATCGACGGCCCCGGGGGCCTGAGCATTCTCGAAATCAACCCCAACCCGTTCTGCTTCTTCTACAACCGCAGCAACGGACGCGGCGATTTCGTCGCCATCTACGAACACCTCCTCGACAAGTACATTCCCGGGACATGAGCGAAAAGCGCCATATCGAGACAGACCTCGTCCATACGGGCGAGGAGGAAAAGATCGAGGGCTCGGTGGTCCTCCCCGTTTTTCAGAGCGCCACTTACCTGTCGGCGGGTGAAACGGAATACGAAGAGATCCGCTACCTGCGGCTGAACAACAGCCCCAATCACCGCGTCCTGCACGCCAAGCTCGCGAAGGTCTGCGGGGGCGAGGCGGCGGTCGTCACCTCCTCGGGGATGGCGGCGATCGCCGCGACCCTGATGGGGCTGCTGAAGGCGGGGGACGGCCTGCTGGCGCAGAGCTGCCTGTACGGGGGCACCCACAGCCTGTTCACCGGCGACCTTCCCGACTTCGGGCTCCGGGTGGACTTCATCGACGGCAACCGCCCCGACACCTGGGATAAAACGGCGACCGCGCGGACGCGCGCCATCTACGTCGAGACCATGACCAACCCGCTGCTGGAGGTCGCCGATCTCGAAGCGGTGGCGGCATTCGCGCGCAGGCGCGGACTGGTTTCCATCATCGACAACACCTTCGGCACCCCGGTCAACTTCGGGCCCCTGCAACTCGGGTTCGACGTCGAGATCCACAGCGCCACCAAGTACCTGAACGGCCACTCGGACATCGTCGCCGGCTGCGTTGTTGCCGACCGCAAACTGATCTCCCGGATCGGCCGCCGGCTCAACCACCTCGGGGCCACCCTCGACCCCCACGCCTGCTTCCTTCTGCACCGGGGGTTGAAGACGATGGCGCTGCGGGTGCGGCACCAGAACGCCAGCGCCGCGGCCGTCGCCGGGATGCTCGAGCGCAGCGGGGCGGTGGCGCGGGTGAACTACCCCGGGCTGGCCTCGCATCCCCATCACGAGCGGGGGGCGCGGCTGTTCGCGGGGTTCGGTGGAGTCCTGAGCTTCGAGCTTCGCGGCGGGCAGCCGGCCGCGGAGAAGCTGCTCGAACGGCTGCGGATCCCGGCATCCGCCCCCAGCCTCGGGGGCGTCGAGACCCTGATCACCCGTCCTGCAACGACCTCTCACTCAGGTCTGTCGGAAGCGGAGCGGCAGTCCCTGGGAATCGGCGGCGGCCTCGTGCGGGTGGCTGTCGGCATCGAGTCCGCCGCCGACCTGATCGCCGATTTCGAGCAGGGCCTTGCCGGGTTGTAAGGACTTCCGCCCGGCGCTAGGCTCGCGCAGCTTCTCCTGAGGAATCCCCCTCCCCGCCGGCCTGAAGGCTGCGGCCCGACGGCAGGAAAAGGGCGAGAAACGCCGTTGCGACCGGCAGGACCGCCAGCAGGGTAAGGGCGGACTCCACCCCTTCCCGTTCGGCCAGGTAGCCGATCGGCGTCAGCGTCAGTCCCGCGACCCCCCAGCTGAACCCGAGAGGAAGGCTCGAGGCCAGGCCGGAGCTTTTCGGCACCAGCTCCTGGGCCATGGCGACCAGCAGCGAGTTGGAGGCCATCACCATGGCGCCCCCGATCGCCAGGAACACGTAGGCGGCGAGGCCGTCGCTGTGGAGGTAGCCGTAGAGGGAGGGAGCCGCGGCGAGGATCGATCCCCAGACCAGCGGCTTTCGGTCGAGGCGGTCCCCGAGATAGCCGAACAGCAGCGCCCCGGCGACGCCGGCGAGGTTGTAAATGGAGAGCGGCACTCCCCCTTGTACGAGGTCGAGGCCGCGCGCCTCGGACAGCACCGGGATGAAGAACCCGAAGCCCAGCCCGGTGACCGAGCGCAGGATGACGACCACCGTCATCAGCAGCAGGATCCGCTTCCGGCCCTCGAGGCTGGCGCGCAGCGAGCCCCGCTGTCCGTGGATCACGTGGGGATTGTCGAGAGGGACGAAGCGCCAGATCAGCAGGGCGAACAGGAGCGCGGGAAGGCCGGCAACCGGCAGCCACTCCAGGCCGATCTCGGTGGCGAACCAGGGAACCCAGAGCGGCGAGCAGCCGAGGCCGAGGGTGCCGCCGAACACGAACAGGGCGATGCCGAAGGAGCGCCTGTGGCCGCTGAGCTCGCCGGCGAGTGAGAACACCTGGGGGTGAAAGGCGGCGACCCCGAGGCCGCCGAGACAGAGCACGACCAGCAGCGCGGCGTAGTTGGGGACGATGCCTAGCATCGGGGTGAACAGGCCGGCCATGAGCAGTCCGGCCAGCACGAGGTAGCGCCGGCGCATGCCGTCGGCCCACACTCCCAGCAGCGGCTGCGACAGGCTGCAGAGCGAGGTGATGGTGCCGAGGAAGCCGGCCGAGGTCAGGGAGAGCCCGAGCCGGCTGATGACGAGGGGCAGCACCGGGGCCAGCATCTGGGCGTACGAGTCGACGCAGAAGTGGCCGACGGCGATGAGGAAGAGGAGGGCCTTGCGCACGGGTCTCCCGGTGTCAGGCGGCGGCCGGCCGCCGCATCCGGTCGAGCCGGCGGCAGAGTCCGTACAGGCAGGCGCCTCCCGCCAGGGAGAGCGCGGCGCCGGTGAAGAACGGCAGCCCCGGATCGACCTCCACCAGCAGGCCGCCGGCCAGGCCTCCGAGGGCCATCGCGGCGCTCCAGGCGAGGTGGCCCAGTCCGACGAGCCGGTTCTTCTCAGCGGCCGGGGCCACTTCGTCGATCAGACCCGGGACCAGCACCGAGACCCCCCAGGCGGCCGCCGCCAGTCCCGTGCCGAACAGGAACAGCCCGGTCAGGGAACCGGCCCCGAACCCCAGGCAGAGCGCGCAGGCGGCGACGCCGGCAGCCGAGACCAGCAGCGGCCGGGTGCGTCCGTAGCGGTCCCGCAGCCAGCCGGCGGCGACCTGGCAGACAGCGGCCGCGGCCAGGGAGACGGCCCCGTACCAGGCCGCCGCCGCGGCGCTGCCGCTGACCCGAAACACCAGCAGCGGCAGCACCAGGATCGCCATCCCCCAGAACGAGGTGATTCCCAGGCGCATGCCGACGAGGAGGTGGACCTCCCGCCGCCTCAGCAGAGGCCGGTAGGCGCGCCACAGCGACAGCTTCTCCCGCCCCCGGGGCGGCCCGGAGAAATCGGGAAGCAGCAGCATGGCGGCGAGGACCACGGCGGCCGCTGCGGCCGCCATGACGGCGCCGATCTGCTGAAAGCTCCACAGCGGTTTCACCAGGCCGGTGCAGAGGCTGCCCGCCGAGCTTCCGAGGGTAAAGGTGAGGAAGAACAGGGCTCCTCCGAGACCGAGGCGTTCGGACCCCGCCGAGGCGATGAGGTAGCTCTGGCCGGCGGCGCTCATCGGTCCGGCGGCGATTCCGGCGAGCACCACGAAGAAGGTCAGTATGCGGAAGTCGGTGCTCTGGAATGCCAGGCCGGCGGCGATCGATCCGGCCAGTCCGACCAGCAGCATCGGCTTCAGGCCGAACAGGTCGCACAGGCGGCCGCCGACCACGGCGAAGACGCCCCCCAGGGCGAACATCAGGGTGCGCAGGTACCCGGTGAACAGCGGCCTGGCGCCGACGTCGGCCTCGACGTAGACCGGCAGCAGGGTGGCGAAGGGAGCGGCGGTGAAGTGGCTGAGAAAGGAGACGGCGCAGAGGACGGCGAAGGCACGGCTCGCGAGCCCGGGGGCGACCGGCGAAGCCGTGCCGCGCGCGTCCTGGTCCGTCACTGTCTCATCGGAAGGTCTTCGGGCGCCCCTGGCGGGATCGAGGCGTTCCCTTTACGTCTTGCTGTCGCCGACGTTGTTGCGCAGCACCCCGATACGCGAGATCTCGATCTCGACCCGGTCCCCGTCGCTGAGGAAGGAGCCGGTGGTGGCGCCGACGCCGGAGATCGTTCCCGTACTGATGATGTCCCCCGGCTCGAGGGTGATTATCGCCGAGATGTACTCGACGATGCTCGCCACCGGGTAGAGCATCTGGCCGGTGTTGTTGAACTGCTTGCGCAGCCCGTTGACGTAGGTGCTGATGTTGAGGTCCTGGGGGTTGGTGATCTCGTCGGAGGTCACCATCCACGGCCCCTGGGGGGCGAAGGTGTCGAGCCACTTTCCGTTGAGCCAGTCGAACCATTCGTCCTTGGGGCGGCTCTTGGTGCGCTTCTTTATGAGGAGGCTGCGCTCGGAGACGTCGTTCATGACCGTGTAGCCGGCGACGTGCTTGAGGGCGTCGGCCGCTTTCACCCCCTTGGCGCGGCGGCCGATGACCACCGCCAGCTCTCCCTCCCAGTCGATTGACCGGGCGACCGGCGGTATGCGGATGGTGTCGCCCGGACCGATGACGGTGGTCGTGGGCGGCTTCATGAAGACGCGGGGCGTTTCCTTGTCCTGCAGGGCCATCTTGCCGCCCCCCTCCTCGATGTGGTCCTGGTAGTTGCCGGCGAGGCAGAACAACTTGCGGGGGTTGGGCACCGGGGCCTTGAGGCGCACCCGCGTCAGGGGCAGCGTGGTCTTGCCGTCGGCCTTGGGCGAATCCCCCAGGCCGTCCTCAACCGCCTTTACCGCCTTGCGCGCCGCGGACATGCCTCTCGCGCCTGCTCCCAGCAGGGACAGCATGCTGTCGAAACAGCCGGCCGGCTGGCGCTTCTCCTTCCGCGCCAGGGCGCGGTCGGCGGCATCGAGAGGGACGACGATCTTGTCCTGGGCGATGACGGCGCCGACGTATTCTTCCTTCTTGGAGGTGTAGGTGATCAGCTTCATGCGAACCTTCCCCTTACTATTTTACGGTGAACGGATTCGGTTAACGGACTGTTGTATCTCTCATCGGCCTGCGGGCCATTCCCGGGAGCGCCCATGACGACCGAAGCGGGATTCTACGCCCACCCCACCGCGGTGATCGACCAGCCGTGCGAGATCGGAAGCGGAACCAGAGTCTGGCATTTCAGCCACGTCATGGCCGGAGCGCGAATCGGCGAAAACTGCATTCTCGGCCAGAACGTCTACGTCGACCGCGAGGTGCGGATCGGCAGCGGCTGCAAGATCCAGAACAACGTTTCGGTCTACAAAGGGGTGCTGCTGGAAGACCGCGTGTTCTGCGGTCCCTCCGTGACGTTCACCAATGTACTCAATCCGCGCGCCTTCATCGAGCGCAAGGAGGAATTCAGGCCGACTACAGTCGGCGAGGGAGCCACTCTCGGGGCCAACTCCACGATCGTGTGCGGCCTGGAGATCGGCCGCTTCTCCCTCGTCGGGGCCGGGGCCGTCGTCGTCCGGGACGTCCCCCCCCACGGCCTGGTCGTCGGGGTGCCGGCGCGCCAGGCGGGCTGGGTCTGCCGCTGCGGGACGACCCTGCCCGAAGGTGGGGAACCCGCATGTCCATCCTGCGGAAAGCGCTACCGGCTGGACGGAAACCTGCTCGAACCTGCCGCGTAGGTGTTGAAGTCCGGGGGACGTGTCAATCCGTCGGATACGAAAGCGGCATGGTCGGTTCCCGCTCCTGGTGGCGGGTGCGGCCGCGGATCTCCATGGCGTGGTACTCCTCGACGAAAGCCGCGAGGTTCCGGCTCGCCTCCTCGAACACGATCCTGCCCTTCTCCGCGGTCGCTTTCTCCGCCTCCCCCATGACGCCGCTGTCCGAGTACTGGCTCGTCCACTGTATCAGTCCCATCGGCCCGGCGCTGAACAGGTCGGTCCAGACGAACTTCGAACCGAGCTGGTTGGTCCTGGCGATTTCGCTTTTGATCTTCTCCTTGCGGACGCTCTCCGGGGACAGGTAGAGAAGCATCGAGGTCTCGAGCTCGCAGGCGTGCGAGCAGCCCCCGGGGAAGACGCTCTCCCGCCATTCCCCGTCGAAGTCGGGGTTCACCCGCAACAGCTGCCACCAGCTGCAGAAGACGCAGCTCGCGTCGGTCTCGACGTGCACGCGCCGGGACACCATGTCGACGAGGTTGTGGTTCGAGCCGTGCCCGTTGACGAGGATCATCTTCTTGAAGCCGTGGTAGGCGAGCGACTTGCAGATGTCGAGGACGTACTGGATGAAGTGCTCGAAGTGGATGTTGAGGGAGCCGGGGAAGTCCATGACGTGGTGGACGTACCCGTAGGTGACCGGCGGCAGCACCAGGCTCAGCTCCGGTTTCAGGCGCGCCGCTTCGGCGGCGACCGAGTGGGCGCAGAGGTGGTCGACCTTCAGCGGCAGGTGGTGTCCGTGCTGTTCGACGGAACCGGTTGCGAGAATGGGGATCTTGCCCATGGCCACGGCCTCGTTCACTTCCGGCCAGGTCAGCTCGTCGAACTGGTAGATCTCCTTCACCGATGGCATGCGGGTTTCTCCTGTTTCGAGTGGAAAGGGGAGGAGGTGCCGGAGCGGGGAGCCCCGTCACCCCGTGAGGGGCCTCGCGGAAACGCTTCGGCCCCGGACGAGTTCGGCAATCCGGTGAAAAAAGCCCCTGCCGCCGCGGCGGCAGGGCAACTGTTCCGACCGGCTGTCAGGGCGATACCGTCCGGTCAGCATCGAATTCGTAGGCGAGGGGATCGCGGACGCCGTTGGCGCGGAACGCCGCCAGGCGCTCGCTGCAGGCGTCGCAGCGGCCGCACGCCGGCCGCCTCCCGGTGTAGCAGGTGTGGGTGAGTCCGTACGGCACCCGCAGGCGCAGCCCCTCGGCTACCACCTCGGTCTTCCACCGGGCGATCAGCGGCGTGTGGATGCGGTAGCGGCCCTCCTCGGCGGCGCCCAGCCCCAGGGTTTCCTCGAGGCTGTCGTAAAACTCGCGGCGGCAGTCGCGGTAGGCGTCGTGGTCGTCGCGAACCGCGGCGATGAACAGGTCGCGAATCCCGCGGCCGCCCGCGTACGCGGCGCAGGCGGCTGCGAACAGCAGGTTGCGGAACGGCACCACCGTGGCGCCCTGGCGCAGCTCGTCGGCATCCGGCACCTCGAGGGCGCCGTCGGTCAGCGGACTGCCCCCGAGCGCTGAAAGCAGCTCCAGGCCGAGCTCCTCGTGCCTTTCGACTCCGGCGCGGGCCGCGAGCCGGCGGGCGTACTCGAGCTCGATCCGGTGGCGCTGTCCGTAGTCCATGGAGACCGTGTGGACGGGCCCGGGCCAGCTTTCGCGCAGCTGCCACAGGCAGGTCGCCGAATCCATCCCGCCGCTGAGCAGGAGGGCGCAGGCAGCGGTCACGGCCCCTGCCGGCGATGGTTCGGTGGAGAGAGCCGCATCGATGCCCGGGAGTTCGGCCCCCCCTGTACCGGGCTGCAGGGAGGCGCCGGTTCATTCGTTGACGGCGCCGTACGGCGGCGATACGTTGGCATAACTGGTTTCATACTTGACGGTTGCGACTGTGAAAGGGAAAAAGAAAGAGATCAATCCGATCGACTCCACTCTCGGGACCGGGGGCCATTCCTCAGGCAGGCTGCACGGTCTGCGCACCACCCTTCTGGCCGGGGTCACGGTCATCGCCCCGTTGTGGATCACCGGCGCGGTGCTGCTGTGGCTGTTCAACGCCGCCGACCGCTTCTCGCGCCCCCTGGTCCGGCCGGTGGCGGCCCTGTTCGGAGACGCCGACTGGTATCACCGCGGCGTCGGTTTCCTCCTCACCTTCCTCATCGTCTGGGGGGTCGGGCTGGTTACCCGCAACGTGCTGGGGCGCCGGCTGGTTCAGGACGCCCGCGAAGCCCTCGAGCGCCTGCCGGTGGTGCGCACCATCTACTCGCCGGTGCAGAAGCTGATGGAGACGATGACCTCTCCCGACAGGGGGGGGTTCAAGCAGGTCATCCTGTTCGAGTACCCCCGCAGGGGATTGTGGACCCTCGGGTTCGTCGCCGGCGAGGTCCCCGCCGAGGGAGAGGCGCAGGCCGCCAACAGCGTGTTCATTCCCACGGCCCCCAACCCCACCACCGGCTTCATGCTTATCATCCCCAGGGGGGAGCTGCGGCTCACCAACCTCACCGTCGAAGAGGCCTTCCAGATGATCGTCTCGGCGGGATCGGCGGTGCCCCTGAAGCTCACGCTGCCGGCCGACATCGTGTCGGCCGGCCAACCCGAGGTGGAAGCCGATGTCGTTCGCGACGCGGTGGCGACGGCCCCGCTGAAACCGGATCCACCGTAGGACCCGGGCACCTACCCGGACCGAGGCGCGACCTTGCGAAGCTCGGGAGCCAGCGCCTCGTACCGGGCGAAGTGCTCGCCGAAGCGGCCCGCCAGGTCCCGCGCCCTGTCGTCGTAGGCGCCGGGGTTGCGCCACGTCGACCTGGGATCCAGCACCCCGGCAGGCACGTTCGGACACTCCCTGGGCACCTGCAGCCCGAAGACCGGATCGACCCGGCGCGGAACGGACTCCAGCCTGCCGTCGAGGATCGCCGAGACGACGGCGCGCGTGTAGGCGAGGCTGATGCGCTCCCCCTCCCCGTAGGTCCCCCCGCTCCAGCCGGTATTGACCAGCCAGCATCTCGATCCGTGGCGGCTCAGGCGCTCCCCGAGCTGGCGCGCGTAGAAGGTGGGGTGGTGCACGAGGAAGGGCCCTGCGAAACAGGGTGAGAAGGTGGTCGAGGGCTCGCTGACCCCGCGTTCGGTGCCGGCCACCTTGGCGGTGTACCCCGAGAGGAAGTGATACATCGCCTGCTCGTCGCTCAGTCGCGACACCGGGGGCAGCACCCCGAAGGCATCGCAGGTCAGCATGACGACGTTGCTCGGATGCCCCCCGATACCGTCGAGGCTCGCGTTGGGAATGAAATCGAGCGGGTAGCAGGAGCGGGTGTTCTCGGTCTTCGAGTCGTCGTCGAGGTCGACCCGGTGCGAGGACGGGTCGAGGACGACGTTCTCCAGCACCGCGCCGAAGCGGTGCGACGCCGCGAAGATCTCCGGCTCCTGGTCCAATCGCAGGCGGATCGCCTTGGCGTAGCACCCTCCTTCGAAATTGAACACCCCGCGGTCGCTCCAGCCGTGCTCGTCGTCTCCGATGAGCTCGTACCTCGAATCGGCGGACAGGGTGGTCTTGCCGGTGCCTGAAAGGCCGAAGAAGAGGGTCGAGTCCCCCTGCGGGTTCTTGTTGGCTGAGCAGTGCATGCTCAACACGCCCCGCTTCGGGAGGATGTAGTTCAGCAGGGTGAACACCGATTTCTTGAGCTCGCCGGCGTAGCGGGTGCCGCCGATCAGGATGGTGCGGGCGGCGAAGTTGAGGACTACGAAGACCTCAGAGCGCGTCCCGTCCCTCTCCGGCTCGGCGCGCAGGCCCGGGGCGTAGATCAGGTGCCAGTCCGGCTCAAAGGACGGAAGCTGCCCGGGAGGGGGGCGGATGAACATGTTGCGGGCGAACAGGCTGTGCCAGGCCAGCTCGGTGACGACGCGCACCGACAGCCGGTACACCGGGTCGGCGCCGGCGTAGAGATCCTGCACGAAGACGTCGCGGCCCTCGAGGTGTCCGGCGACCCTGCCGTGCAGGGAGTCGAAATCCCCCGGGAATTCGCGGTTGACGTCCCCCCACCAGATGTCCCCTTCCGAATCGGGGTCGCCGACGATGAACTTGTCCCTTGGCGAGCGCCCGGTGTAGTCCCCGGTCTCGGCGACGATCGCCCCGTCGTGGGAGACCACGGCCTCCCCGCGTTTCAGGATTTCCCGGTACAGGTGCGGCGGGCTCAGGTTGCGATGAACCTCACCCAGATTCTTCAAACCCGAATGTGCGATCTCAGCCATGGGTGACCGTTAATAACCATATGTATTTTAAGCAGTTGGCCCGCGCCGAGAATAACGAAAAGCGGTCTGTGTGTCAAACCTGGGTCCAGAAAAATCCCCGGGCATATGCCACAATGACACGTTCAACTGGAGGACAACTGCCAATGCTGCCATTATGGCGGTTCATTCTTGAACTGCCATTGTCTAAAAAGGATAGAGAGAAAAGTAAGCGCAATGAAAACAATGAGATACGGAACTTAGGGGATTCCTGGCACGGGGATTGCACAGCCTTGGTCGCGCAACAATCGGCTGCGGAAGCCGAACTCAACCAAAGGAGGTTCATCATGTTGCCGACCATTTTTCGCCACTCCGTTCCCGGCGCTGCCGGCTTCCGGAGCCCTTTCTCCGGACTCGTCTCGCTCCACGAGGAGTTCGACCGTCTCTTCAACTTGAGCGAGACGGGCACTGCCCATCTCCCGGCTGTCGACGTAACCTCGAACCAGGACGGCCTCGACGTAAGGGCCGAGTTTCCTGGCCTGAAGCCGGAAGAGATCGACGTCGCGGTCGATGACGGGGTCCTTGCCCTTACCGCCTCCCGTCAGGAGGAGAAAGAGAAGGACGGGGACACCTGGCACCGCCGCGAACGCCGCAGCGGCCGGTTCGTCCGCCGCATCCGGCTGCCGTTCGAAGTCGACGCGGAAGCAGTCGAAGCCTCTTTCCGGGACGGTCTTCTGACCGTCAACCTGCCGCGCGCCGCCGAGGAGCGGGGCAGGAAGATCGAGGTGAAGGGCGCCTGACGGCCTCGTCCGCCGCCCCTGTCCCAGCCGCGGGGAACCGCAACAGGTTCCCCGCGGTTTCTTGTTTGATGAAGTCCCATCATTGGCTCAAATTCTAAAGCCGTAAACCGGTTTACCGAGGAGGTCGTCGGCATGCCATTCTTCTTTTTCGACTCCACCATGCTGCTGCTCGTTCCATGCATCCTGCTGGCCCTGTACGCGCAGTGGAAGGTCAGAAAAACCTACGGGGAGTTCAGCCAGGTCGCCTCGGCGGCCGGGATCTCGGGCGCGGAAACGGCGCGCCGCCTGCTGCGGGAAAACGGCATTTACGACGTCGCGGTCGAGGAGGTGGACGGGGTGTTGAGCGACCACTACGATCCGCGCGACAAAGTGGTCAGGCTGTCGACCGGCATCTTCCGGGGCCATCACCTCGCCGGGCTCGCCGTCGCCGCCCACGAGGTGGGGCACGCCCTCCAGCACGCCAGGGGCTACATGCCGCTGAATCTCCGGCACTCTTTCCTGCCGGTCGCCAACATCGGATCCACCGCGGCCTTCCCCCTTTTCCTGATCGGCTTCTTCTTCAATCAGGGTTTCCTCATGGACATCGGGATCGCCCTGTTCGCCGCAGTGCTCGCTTTCCAGGTGATCACCCTTCCGGTCGAATTCAACGCCAGCTCGCGCGCCATGGCCCAGCTCGTCGACGGCCGCTACCTGGCCCCGCAGGAAGGGGTTCTGGCGCGGCGGGTCCTCAATGCCGCGGCCCTGACCTACGTCGCCGCCGCCGCCACCTCCCTGATGCACCTCGTGCGCCTGCTGATACTTCGCGGCGACCGCGATTGACCGGCGACAGGCAACCGGCCTGAAGCCGCAAACCCGCCTGCAACCGGTGCTTCCCAGAATCCGGGAAACAAACGGCGAGCCTCCTGGAGTTCCCGCTTGCATGCGGAAACCGGGCTCTCCCCGGTCGCGGGCCGCAGACAGCGTACATATTCCGCCACGACCCGACCTATTCGCGGAGGGCACTGTATGAAGCTGGTTTCGATCGCCGTTGCCGCCGCAGGCTGGGCGGCCATGGCGGCTGCCGACGTGTCCTACGTCGAGGAGATCGTCAACAAGGGGGTCGGCCCCAAGAAAACAGGGGCTCGCAAGACCACCAACCAGGTGTACATCAAGGGGCTGCGCCAGCGGGTACACTCCCTGGTCGAGACCTCGAAAAGCGGAGTGGAAGCGTTGCGCCGGCAGGGCGGGACCACCGACGGCAGCACCATCCTTCAGCTCGACCGGGCAAACCTGGTGCAGATCGACCACACCCGGGCATCCTACTCCCGGGAACCGCTTCCTCCCCCCGGCACCTCTGATGAAGCCGGGCGAGGCACCCCTCCGGCAGCCAAGGCGGCCGCCGGCGGCCCCGACCGGGAAGTGGAGTTCCGCACCCGCATCCTCGACGATACCAAACGCGTCGCCGGCATCCCTTGCCGCCGGGTCGCCGCGGAGATGAAGGTCCAGCACTTCGACCCGGGAACCGGGAAGGTGCGGCGCGAGAACCGCTACCTGTACCAGGCCTGGGCGGCCGACGACTTCCCCGGATACCGGGATATCCGGCGGTTTCAGGAGGTGCAGGCTCGCAAGACTTCCTATCCGTCGCTGATTCGCTCCGGCATCGGGGGAGCCCCGGAAGCGATCGCCGACCACGAAAGCCTGCAGGAAGAGCTCGACGCCCTCGAGGGTTTCCACATGCAGTCGGTCCTCAAGGTCTTCACCCGTCAGGGCTCGAAGAAGGAGAGGAAGGTGTTCGAGCTCGTGCGAACGGTGAAGTCCCTTTCCAACTCCGACCTTCCCGATTCGCTCTTCGACGTCTCCGGTGAACTGACCCGCACGACCCGGTGATGGCCGCCGGGCTAGCCGTTTCCCGAACCTTGCGGCCAGGCCCCGGGTACCGAGGCGCCTGATCGATGCGGCGAACCATCCTCTACGCCGGGGCGGGTACGGCAGCCCTTCTTCTCCTCCTGCTGCTGACTCCCCTGGGCGTCTACGTCCTTGCCCGGGCGGTCGAACATGCGGCCCCGAGGTATGGATGGAGGGTGGAGATCGGCTCCACCGGAGGCTCGCTTCTGGGCAGGCCCCGCTTCGAAGAGGTTCGCGCCGGCGGCCGGTCCGGTTCGCCGGCGATTGCGGTCCCGTCGCTGGCAGCGACGATCTGGGACCGGGAAGTCGCGGTTGAATCCCCGAGGATCGAGATCGACCTGTCGCGGCCGGACTCCGCCGCGATTCCGGCGGTGGATCCGGCACCGCCTCCCCCCGCCGCCCCGGAACCCGGGCATTTCAGCCTGCCCCTCGACGACATCCCTTCCATAACGGTTTCCGGCGCAGAGCTCGCGCTCCGCGACGGCAGCCTGCGAGTAGCGGCAAACCGGATGGATCTGCGCTTCGAAATGGCACCCGGATCCTCGACTGGTCCCTCCTCCGGCAGGCGGCTCCGGATCACCGCCCCTGACGTTCAGCTGACGCGGGGGGAGACGCGCGCATCCGGCGCCCTCGAGGCCCTGTTTACGGTCGAGGCGGACCGCCTCGCGGCTGACAGCCTGTCGGTGCGCGCATCCACCGGGAATGCCCGATTCACCGCGGCCGGCACCGTGACCCTGGGCCTGACCGAGTCCCTTCCGCTGCATCTGGAAACTGCAGTAAGCGCCCGATCTCCTTCGCGGCGGGGCGAGGGAGTTGTCACCCTGTCCGGGGCCATGGCAGCCCTCGACCTCGACCTGGCGGCATCCGGAGCGTTGAGCGATTCCGTCTTCGGCGACTACACCGGGACGGCCGCGGCGCGCGTTACCGGGGAAAGGATCTCCGTCGACTCCCTTCTCATCGAGTCAGCGGAGGGAGAGGGCAGGGTGCGCCTGGGGGGAGAGTACGCCCACGCCGCCGGCGACAGCATGAGGGCAAGCCTGGAGATCGCCGGCCTGGCCATCGCCCCCCTTACCTCGGGCGCCGCCGACGGCCTGCTGTCCGCCACCCTGACGGCGGGCGGGCGCGCCGCCTGGGGAGAGCTGGACGCCCGCCTCGAGGCCCGGCTCTCCGGGTTGCGGCCGGAGGCGGCAACCCCGCTTGACCTCACCCTCGAGGCGCACCTCGACGGCCCCGGACTCACCGCGGCGCTCGAATCGACGCTCGGCTCCGTCGCCGCCCAAGGAACGGTCGCCGGACCGGACCGCTACGCCGTCGACCTGCGCGGAAAGCTCGATGCCGGCCCCCTGACAGGGACCCCGATGCCGGCCGCGGTCACCGGGCACCTGTCTCCCGGCGAGCTCGTCGCCGACCTGACGGTGGAGGAGCTGCCCGGACTCGGCCCGGAGTTCGGGCCGCTTTCAATGCGCGCCTCGGTGGAGGACTGGCGGAAGACGGAGTTGACCCTCTCCCTCGACGGCGGCGGCATGCTCGCCGGAGTTGAAACCGACCTGAAGGCCGGGTCCGTCGACACCCTGCACGCCGCTATCCAGCCCACCCGGCTCGACCGGCTGCTGCCGGAACTGTCCGGCTCGGTAACCGCCGGGCTGGAAGCGGGGTCGTTCGACTGGGACGCCGCACGACTGGGGGCGACCATCGCCCTGCAGGAGGTGGGGTACCGCGGCTGGAGCGCCGGGGATATCGACACCGGCATCTCGTTCGAGGACGGGACCACCCGCCTGCTGCTGCGCGGCCGGGGCCTGCACGCCGAGGCCCACCTGGAGGAGACGGGGCGTTATTCTGCAACCGCGCGGCTCGACAGCGTAACCGCCGCCCGCCGCGACCCCGTCTCCGACCGGCTGGACCACCTCCTGCTCTCCGGGGAGTTGTCCGCCAGCGGCGAGACGGGGAAGCCGGAGCTGCTCACCGCCGAGCTGCTCCTGGAGCAGGTCGAGCTGTCGTTCCACGAGCAGGTCTTTCAGGCAATCGAGCCGGTTCGCGCAACCCGCCGCAGCGGGGTTACCGAAATCGCCCCGGTGTCGCTGGCAACGCCGGCCGGCACCCTGACCGCCTCCGCCCGGGCCGCCGACTCGCTGTCGGCCCGGGCGGCGATCGATTCCGTCTTCCTGACCCTCGCCGGCGGGGCCCTCACGGCGCGCGGCATCCTCGAGCTGCGGCTGCGGGGTACCGCGGACCGCCCCGAGCTCGACGGAGAGCTGGAACTGTTCGAGGTGCACCTGCAGCAGCGCCGCCTCGGCCGGCTGCGGACGGTGGTATCTCACCGGGACAGTACCGTCGCGGTCGTCGAGCTGACCCAGCCGGCGGGCAGCGGCGGGGAAACGAAAGCCGGAAGCCTCGCCGTCCGCCTGGCCATGCCGGGGACGGCCCTGTCCGGGGACGCCGCAGCCGGGGAGCGCGCTCACCTCGGGATCGGGGCTGGCGGTCTCGACCTGGGACCGGTCCTCAGCTACGCCCTCGACGACAGCGTCGGCGGCTCGCTGGGGCTGAGCGGCGCCCTCTCCTTTCCCGCCGACGGCCTCGCTTCCGGAATCACGTGGACCAGCCTGTCGGGAAGCGCCCGCCTCAGCCACCTGGAAATCGAGAAGGGGACTCTGCACCTGGAGGTTCCCGACGAAGGAGTGGAGGTCCGGTTCGGGGGGGAAGAGCCCCAGCACATGACCCTTACCCTGGCCAGGCTCGACGAGGAGAGCGGCCGCTACGACCATCCCGCCGGGTCGGTCTCGGCAGGCCTGCAGACGGCATCCGGGAGGCACCGGATCACCCTCGAGCTGTCCGAAGTGGACCTGCTGAGCGCCGCTGCGTTCGGCATCGGGGAGTCCTCCCTTCCCGCGGGCACGGTCGATGCCGTCGCGGCGCTGACCGATTCGGCAGGGGGACGCTCCCTTTCCCTGACCGCCACCGCCGCGACCGAGGAGTTCGGCGACCTGACCGCGGATGTCGAGGTCGCCGGCGGCCTCGCAACCCTGCAGGCCCTCTGGTCGACCCCGCTTGCCGACGAGGTTGCGGTTTCCGGCAACCTGCCGGTGCACCCTCGCACCTGGAAGGCCGTTTGGGAACGGGCCGGGCTGTCGGCGCGGACCGAGGGCGTCAACCTGTTCATCTTCGTCGACCAGGTGCCGGAGCTCGAGACCCTGGACGGGCTCGTCCGCTTCGACCTGGCCGCGACCAGCCTCGGGTCCGATCCGCAGGTCAACGGGGAGCTGGAGGTCGAGGAGGTCGGCTTCCGGTTCATCGACGTCGACCCGGGCTACGCCTTTCCCCGGGGGCGGATCGAGTTCTCCGGCCGGCGCGGCCTTCTCACCGATTTTTCCGGCTACCCGTCCCGCGGCGAGGGAGAATGCGAGCTGAGCGGCCACCTGGAGATTTCCGCTGACCGGCTCGACTACGACCTGGTGCTGGCGATCGACGGCGTGCCTTTCGGGTACGACGACGTCTTCCTCGTGCCGGCCGCCCAGGGCCGTCTGCAGTTCCGCAGCCGGGAAAACGGATCGCTGCTCGAAGGAGAGCTGCTGCTCGACCAGGGCATCTCCGAGCCCCCACTCGTCGACCTGACGGCACCCCCCCTGCCGCCGCCGCCGCCCGCACTGCAGGACCCCTTCCTCGAAACCATCCACCTCGACCTGCGGGTGGACGTGCGGGAAATGGCGGTGCGCAACGAGCTCGCCGATCTCCTGCTCGAGGGCTCCGGGCACGTGTACGGAACCTTCTACAAGCCCCGCATCCAGGGGGAGATGTTCGTGAAAAAAGAGGGGACCGTAATCGCCCTGAACAACGAGTTCGTCTTCGAGAAGAGGGGCCGCATCATCCTCGACCGCCTGGTGCCGACCTACTCCATACTCGACCTCGCCTACGACCCGCTGCTCCTCGATCCGGAGCTCGACCTCGAGGCGGTTGCCGAGGTCCGCGACATGGCCGACAACGAGGAGCGCACGGTGACCATGTCGCTGCGGGGATCGACCTTGCGCGCCAACCCCGACTTCAGCTCGGGCGACCTCGAAAAGAACCAGGTGATCTTCCTGCTCGCCTTCGGCACCTCGGAGACGGAAGGGGTGGCCGAACGCGACCTCTTCCGCGCCGCCGGAACCGCCGTCGGCCAGCTGCTGCTCGGGGGCCAGCTGCAGCGGATCGGCCTCGACGAGTTCCAGTTGCTGCCCTCCGGCACCGTGCTGGGGACTTCGGGCCAACCTGCGGTGCGCATCGGCAAGCACTTCAGGTGGCCGCTGCCCCTGTGGGTGCGCTACGAGGCGATAACAAACGACCCCTCCATAGGCGAAGCCCAGGTCGAGTACCAGTTCTCTCGATTCATTACCCTGCGGGCAAAGGCCCACTCCGAGTACGAGCTCTACGGCGTCGGCCTCGGGTTGAAGAAGCAGTTCTGATGCCGCTTCCCCTCCTCGCCGGCGCCCTTGTCCTGCTCGGTTGGCTTCCTTCCGACGCCTCCCGGCGGGAGGTCGATCTGCGCGACCTGGACGGCAGGAACGTCGAGGTAAAGCGAATTCGCTTCGTGCACCCGCAGGAGAAACCGTTCGGCAATCCCTTCCTGCGCACCGCCATGAGGACCCGGTCAGGAGAGCCGTTCCGGCGGCGCTATTTCCGCGACGATCTCGCCAAGCTGGAGAACCTGTACCGCGGGATCGGCTACCTCGACGTCGACATCGCGCGCAAGGAGTACCTCCTCGACGAGAAGGACCGCCTGCACATCAGGCTGTGGATCGAAAGCGGCCGGCGCTGGAAGATCGAGGAGGCGGGGCTGGCCCTGGACGGGGCCCACGGGGATCTGGAAGGGGACCTCCTGCGCACGCTGCGCTCGCATGCGGGAGGGTTCTTCGAGTACAAAACCGTCATCGAGGACGAGCGCGCCCTGGTAGCTTTGCTGAACAACAGGGGGTACTCCCAGGCCCGGGCGCGGAACCGCACCGAGCTCGACTCGCAGGACAAACTCGCCCGGGTCACCTACGAGATCACCCCGGGCAGGCGCATGTACTTCGGCGAAATCAGGATCCGCGAACGCACCGGGGGAAAACCGCTGCAGACCCGCTCCCGGCTCGTGCGCGGCATGCTGACCTTCCGCAAGGGTCAACTGTTCAATCCCCATCAGCTGCGTCTTTCCCGCAACAACCTGTCGCGGACCGACCTGTTCCGCTCGGTGACTCTCTCGACCCCGGCGGTCGCTCCGGGGGACAGCCTGCAGCCAATCGAGATCTCGCTGCAGGAGCGCAAGTTCATCAACCTCGAGGCCCTCGGATTCTTCAACAACACCGAACCGGGGGCGGAGACCCGGCTCGAGCACGCCAACTGGCTCGGGAGGGGGACCCGCATAGGTCTGAGGGGGTATCTCGGGCGCCCGAAACAAGGCGCAGAATTCGATATCACCGAGCGCAACGTCTTCGATTCCGGGGCCGACCTGACCATGACGGCCAGTCTCACCGACGAGTGGGGCAGGAGCCAGGTATACGCCGCACCCGGGGACTCCACCCAGTTCGCCCTGCTCAGCTCCAACGATTCGATCCTCAACGACCTGCTGCTGTTCGGCGGTGCCGAACTCGTGACCGAATACATCGCCGCATCGGAGTTCGACTACCGGTCCGTGGAGCGGCTCCTGCAGTTCAAGAGCTCTCTTTCGAAACAGTGGGAGCCGGCCGATGCGGCCCGCTATCACGCCCTCACCGAACTGAACTGGAACCAGTCCCGCACCGAGCCGTTTCTGGACGCTGAAATAAGCTACTCGCCCGGATACCCCCCCGATGCTGCCGATTCCGGATCCACAGAGACCGGAGAGAGTCCATCCGAGGACGAAGATCTGTTCGGCGACGAGGATCCATTCGGCGACGAGGAGCAGTCGGAGGACGACGTGGCGGGAGAGGAGCCGGAACAAGGGCCGGCCGATGGTTCGCAGAGCGAGGCGTGCGGTCCCGGCGATCTCGACTACGCCTGCGGCTCGATCCCCATCGACGACACCTGGCTCCGCCTGCTGACCGAGGACTCGAACACCCTCAACCTGACTTTCGCCTTCAACCGCGACTCCCGGGACAACCCGATCTCCCCGTCGAGGGGGACGCTGCTGCACGCCCGGGGCCGTTACGCAGTCGAGTTCGGCCGACAGCCGACACGCGTCCTTGACGGAGAGGTGGTGTTGCGCTACTACCTGCGTCTCCACCCCAACTTCGTATGGGCACAGCAATTCCGCGGACTCCTGACCGCCTCTCTCAGGAAAAACCGCGACCTGCCGCAGGCGTACTGGATCAAGCTCGGCGGCGAAGGCAGCGTCCGCGGGGTCGGCCGCGAACGTATCCAGGTAACGGGGGGAGGGCGCGCCGGGGCCAACGTGCGCAGCGAACTGCGCATCAACTCCGGGGATTTCGGGTTCGTCGTCTTCTGGGACCGGGCCGGGGTCTGGCGCCACCTCCGTGAGGCCCGCTGGACCCGCATGGTGGACGGGTACGGCTTCGGGTTGCGCTACGAGCGCGGCATTCCTTTCCGCTTCGACGTCGGCTGGAGCAGGAACCCGGACAATCGGAGGAACAACCGCAGCCTTTACTTCTCGATCGGGCAGGCGTTCTGAGGCGCCGATAATTGCGGTATGCCCCGGGAGGGGTATATTGATCTGATCGCGCTGCTGTGTTCAGCGCGCGCAACGACTCTCAAACCCGGGGGCGACATGGCTTCGACGGGGGCAGAGAGGTCGAGACAGCGTGCCGAGGTCCCCGATACCTCGTTAATCCCGGGATCAACTTCAAGCGCCGACGATAACTCGTACGCTTTGGCGGCCTGAAAAGGCTGCCCGTTGGGGCCGGTGTAGCCTGCGACGCCGGCCCCGGCGACAGGAAAGCAGGCTAGCGGACGCGCTTTCGTTCACAGGCCGTTCGCGAAACCCTGTGAACTGGCCCCCGGCGGATCCTGTCAGCCGGAGCCGCAGGGGGCGAGAACCAAACGACTGACTACGCACGTAGAAGTCTCGGAGGAACTGCTTTCGGACGCGGGTTCGATTCCCGCCGCCTCCACCAATTTTTCCGTTTCCCACAGCACCACAAGACTCCGGAACACCCCCCTTATCCGCTCTCCGACAAGGAGTTGCGGATAGGGGGGTTTTTTTCTACTGAAACATCGAGCACCCGTTTGCCCGAAGCGAGCTTCACCTGCGGCGGGAGGGCATCCGCGGCGAAACCCTTCCCGGAACCGGGAACCACGCTCCAGGCTTTATCCCCCTTTCTTGAGCTGGCCCCAGGACACCGACTGTACCGGTGTCGGGATCACTCGCTTGTAGACATCGCCGCCCAGAGTGAGGACTTCGTCTTCGATGCGCCAGGAAACAGACGTTTCTTCCCCGAATTGAAAGGTATCTCTCGGCGAAAACAACGACTTCAGAAGCCCTCTGTAGGCGTCTACCAGGAAGTCTACGTGATCTGAGCCCTCCAGGCGTTTCTCCATTGCCGGCCCCGCAATTTCCATAATGTCGTCAACCAGCTCTTCCCACCCTTCCACTTCGGCGGTTCGATAGACAGTCAGAAACCGGCTGCCTCGTGATTCCCAGGTCCCTGAAAGGGACACGTGCACAATTCGCCCCGGGATAAGGGCGGCCAGGGTTTCCCTTATCTCGAGGCTATCACTGAATCCCAGATCCGAGGGAGCCAGGAACGTCTCCACGTCGATGCTGATTTCCCGGGCAAGAGTCCCGTCATCTCGAATAGTAATGGAGTCCGTGCCGCCCTCGAGCATCCAGGTACCGACCAGGGATTCATGGGCGGAAGCCAGTGAAGCGAAAAACAGGATACCGGCAGGTAATCGCATGTGGGCTCCTCCCCTCACAGAAGTTCAGCAATAAAGCCCCCAATAAACCACCACCCTCACCGGGACCGCCAGCATCGGATGTCGGGTCGAGATCCGGCCAGGTCTCCCGGATCGCGGAGCAGGTGACCCGGTTCGAGTTGAACAGGGGGGTCAACCAGCACCTGTTCGCCTGCTCCGAAGGTTCCCCGGTAACGGACGAAGAGCTTGGAAGGGAGTTGGAAAAGGAGATGCCGGCGTCCTGTTACGGGACGCTGGGATGCTCGCCGGAGATGTCCGACGAGGAACTGAAACGGAAATTCAGGGATGTGCCCGAAGGAGCGCCGGCCGCCGTGGGGCGCCTCCCTGGGCAACGGCATGACGGTCGGCGTCCCGACCGCGAGAAGGTTCCTTTTTGGCCGCCCTGGCTGCCGTGGTGGCGGCCTTTGTTCTTACGATGGTGCGAGTGATTCCATGAGTAACAGGGGGGAAGAATGCTTCGCGGAAACCCCGATCAGCAGTTGGGGGACCGATGTAGAAGGTGTCGGGACAGACGAACTCTCCCGGCTCGCTGGCTTACGGACAGGCAAGGCCTGTTGAGCGTATCCCGGAAGGTCAATCAGCGCCGCCCCTTTCCAGTCTATCGAGCTTCATGAAAACCCGGGTTTGCAGCCACAATTTCATTCCCTCTGTCTTGACGAGGAAGTCCTCCTCGTCCATCAGGATACGAGCCGCCCAAAGAGCCTTTTGTATAACCTCGCGGTCTTCTATGGTGAGCTTTGCTTCTTCTTCGCGAATCAACCGCTTGAGGACTTCAGCGTTCCCGTTGTCATGGTTGGACATAGGTGTTCACCGACAGGAAAGGGGGATCGGAGCCCTCGGGTCAGTGGTAACCATCTTGTAAACCTCTCCCAAAATCTTCAGCTATTGTCGACCGGAGCCTCCTCGTTTCCATCCCGGACGGGAGTCAAACGCGACTTCACCACCGGCAGGCCGACCTCGATGCACTCCCGGACCGCCTCGGCGACCGACCAACCGGCCTGGTCGGCCAGCCCCTCAACAGCTTTTTGTGTGGGAATGGTCACTGACGCACTCAAATGCCCGGGATAGTGGGTCTTACGCCGGTATTTTCTCTCAGTCTCAGCCATTTACTGTTTAATTCGGGAGATGGGAGATGGGATGTCCTTCCCCCCATTACCCGGCAACTGGAGGCCACCCCGAATCGCACGGGACAAGGGTTTGCGAGGCATCGTAGCCGTTCATCCGTAACATCCCATCTCCCAATTCCATCTTTCCGTAATCAAAAAAAGGGGGGTGGAGGGAAAGCGTAATCGCCTCCCCTCCACTCCCCCTGACCAACCTGCTTCTACTTGAGCAACAACATCTTTCGGACTTTGGCGAACTCTCCTGCCTGCAGGCGGTACAGGTAGATTCCCGAAGACACCGCCTGGCCGCGGTCGTTGGTCGCGTCCCACGTGAAGGCGTAGCGGCCTACCCCCTGGCGCTCGTTCACCAGGGTTCGCACCACCTGGCCGAGCGAGTTGTAGATAACCAGCTCAACGTCCGACGCCTGAGGCAACGCGTATTTGATCGTCGTCTCCGGGTTGAACGGGTTCGGGTAGTTGAAGCCCAGGGCATACACCTCCGGCAGGGTCTCCATCTCCACCGGGGGCGGCAAGGCGAGGGGGTTGACGGCAAAGGCACCGTCGCGGACCTGCCCCTCGGAGACCTTGATGAAGCCGCCTTCGAACTCCCGCAGGGCGCGGAAAACGATGTCCACCGCCAGGGTGCCTTCCGATACCCCGTCCCCGTAGGCGACGATGGCCCGCTTGCCGTCGGCCACGGCCAGGACTTGCGGGATAGCCAGGGTGCCGGCCCCGAGGCCGTTGTCGGCGGCTGCCGCACGGACCACCTCCAGCTCTTCCGCATTGAACTCGATCTGGAAGCCGTAGCCCTTGAGCAGACCGAAGTCGCTCAGCTGCACGGTCAGGACGAACTCCTCCCCGACTCGCGGCAGCGGCACGCCGCCGTAGAAATCCAGCCTCGTCTGCTCGTTCCGGCCGGGCGGCAGCGGCACCACCTTGGCTGCCGAGGCGGTCTCACGACCGAAGTTCTCGGCGAAGACCTCCAACCCGGCCCCGTCAATCGCCTGCTTCGAGGCCAGATCGAACGCCGGTTCCCACTCCGGATCCGTAGTCGTGGAACCGTAGTGATCGGCGAAGTGGAAGTAGTCGTCGAAGCCGACGGTCTTGTCCGCCCCGAACAAGCCCTGGATGAGCTTGCCGTTGACGTCTTCCTCGCGGTTGCGGATGGACATGGCCGACTCCTCCTCCGATACGGTCTCGTTGTCCTGATCGAAGGCGGAGACGACGTAGGTGAACCGTATTCCGGTGATGGCCGTCGTATCCACGAAACCGGTGACACCGGGACCGACCGTCCCGAGGGGAGCAAACCCTTCGGCAGACTCCCGGTAGATGCGATAGCCCACCACGCCGCGGCTCATGTCCGAGGTTACCGGACCTACGGCGCCCTCGACGGAGCGGGTTATCGAGACGTCCGAGGTCGATTCGGTCCACGACAACTGGATTTGGCCTCCGTCGTCGTCGGGGACATCCACGGCCCGGAAAGACCCCGCCGCAGCCGGCGGCGTGTTGTCGATGGCGCGAGCCGAACCCGACAGGGTAACCGACGACCGCAGTACCACCGCCGGCGCCTGGTCGCCCGACACGTCCACCTCAGCTTCTCCGCCCAGGGTCAGCTCGAGGCTGGGACACTCGGAGGGAGTCAGCTGGATGCGGCTCCAGCGGCCTACTACCTCGCCGTCGGCGTTGCGGGCGGTGGCCGCGTAGTAGCTGCTGCGACCCCGGTTGTTGACGGTCAGATTGACCCGCCCCGTCGCATCGGTGGTCCCCTTATAAAGGATGTTGGAGGACCGGGGAGAAGACAGGCGGTTCCCCGAACCGGTGCGCCAGACCAGGACATCCAGACCGGCGACGTCGGAACCCACCACCACGATCTCCGCACACGACATCGACTCGTCGTCCATGGAGTCTCCTCCGCGCTGGGCGAGAACACCCCAGACCGAAGAAACCGTGTCCAGCGTCGCCACTATGGCGCGGCCTTCGGTGGCGTCCGGATCGGCTGCCACCTGCGCCCATTCGGTCGTGGAATCCGCTCCGCGGAAAATGCGGTAGCTGTTGATCATCGAATGGTCTTCCGACAGATCCCACGTCAACAGGACGAACCCGCCCTCGTCACCCGGGTGGTCGGCGGCTATCACCCTGTCCGGAGCATCCAGCGGCCGCACGACCACCGACACGGACTGACTTACCGCGCTTTCCTCGGCGTCGCTGAAGGTCAGCACCAGATCCTGGTCCGCATCGCTGCGCACCCAGAATCCCCCGGTGCCGGCTTCCAGCTCCACCGGCGAGGAGGAGCTGACGCCGCTCTGATCGGCCGTAATCTCCACCTCGCGGTCGTCGCTGCGGGCGTTGCCGTAGCGGTCCACCACCGAGACTTCGCCCCGGTAGGCCCGGCCCACCGCCAGGGTGTCCGGCAGACCGGTAACCACCAGCGAGTGACGTACCTCCGGGTTGTAGACGATCCGGGGCTCCAGCGCCGCCACCTGATCACCCGAGGTGTTGCGGAGCACCACCGACAGGGTGTCCGGTCCTGCCGTGTCCTTGAGGACCACGGTGCGCTGTCCATCCGACCAGGAGTCGGCATCCAGCTGGGCTTCGCCGCCGCCCTGATCGAGCACGCCGTCTCCGCTCAAGGTCACCCCCCGGCCTCCGGTTACTTTCAGGAGATAGGAGGCGGACTCGGCCACCGTCAGGGTCAGGGTCACTTCCTGGCCGGCGTCCAGATGCGCTTCCGGGTCCAGACCCAGGGTGGAAACCTGGGACTGGCTGCCGCGCGGCTGCTGCGCATTGGCGCCGCGCGCTTCCCCCTTCAGCATGCCGGCGATACCCGTCTTGGGCTTGCCCTGCTTCGGCGTACCCGTGCGGCTGTCCGAAGCCGGTCCATCGCCGTGAGAGTTATAAGCGATGACCTGTACCATGTATTCGATTGTATAGTCAAGATCGGGAATGGTGTAGGTGGTCGTGAGCATCCCGGACACTTTGGCCTGGCGGGTCGAGCCGAAATCCTGGTCTCCCGACTTCCACTGCACCTTGTACCCGGATGCTTTGCCCGTCACCCGCCACTTCACCGCAAGCTGACCGCCTTCTTCTCCCGCCTTCACCGACGAGATCGTCACCTTGCCCGGTCGCGGGGACCGGGGCGTCGCGGCGGGCGGCTGCGTAGGCGTCTCAGGCTCCGTTGTTGTTGGCGGAGGAGTTGGGGTGGTTGGAGTAGATGGTGTAGATGGAGTAGATGGTGTAGATGGAGTTGTTGGTGTAGTTGGACGCGTAGGCGTACTCGTCGGCGTCCCCATTTCCTCCGATGAGGCCGGTCCGTCGTTCCCGCCCACGACAGCAATCACCCGCACCGTGTAGTCGGTGTCGGCCGTCAGGGCCTCAATCACATGCCTCGTACCGGTATCCACCACCATCTGGCGGTTGGCCGCATAGTCCTGGGTCCCCGACTTCCACTGCACCTTGTACTGAGTGGCTCCCTGGACCGGGTCCCACTCCACTGTGAGCTGCGTCTGGCCGGGAGTCACCACCACGTTCGCTACCTGGTCTGGATTGACCCCCGGGGTGCCGGTGTGTTCGTCCGAGGGCGGTCCTTCCAAAGCTCCCTTCGTGGCGATCACCCGCACCGTGTACTGCGTGCCTCCTATCAGGTTTGCAATCGTATACCTCGTACCGGTTGTCACTTCGGCTTGGCGGTCTTCCGCGTACCCCTCCGAGCCCGACTTCCACTGCACCTTGTATCCTGTGGCCCCCGAGACCGCGTCCCACGATACCGTGAGAAGCTCCACATCCTCGGAAGTCACCACCACGTTGGTCACCATTTCCAGGCTCGGCGTTCCGTAAGCCAGGTCCGATTCCGGTGGGGACAGCACGTCGGGCAGGATGGCGGTCACCTGCACCGCATACTCCGTGCCTCCATCGAGATCCTCAATCACATGGCTCGTACCGGTCGCCGTGGCCTGGTCGTTCGGGTCGAAACTACTCGCCGTTTCCTCCCGCCACTCCACTGTGTATCCGGTAGCCCCCGTGACCGCTCTCCACGATACCGTGAGCTGCCCAACGCCCGAAGTCACCTGCACGTTGGTCACCTGGCCCTCCTGGACCGACAACGGCGTGCCTCTTACTTCGGCTGAAACCGGTCCGTCGCCGCTCGGGTTCGAGGCGAACACGCGCACCGTGTGCTCGGTGTCCGTCAGATTCTGGATCACATGCCTCAAACCCGCCGTCGTGGCTTGGCGGCTGGACACGTAACTCTGCGACCCCGACTTCCACTGCACCGTGTATCCAGTAGCCCCCGTGACAACTCCCCAGTTCACCGCGAGCTGCCCGGCGCCGGGAGTGACCGTCACATCATCATCTGTCCCGGATTCGCCGCCCACCTGGGCCGGCTTCGGCCTGCCCATGACCTCAGCGGATTTCGGGCCATCCCCGCTTGCGTTCGTGGCGATCACCCGCACCGTGTACTGTTTGTCAGCTAGCAGACTCGGAATCGGATGACTTGTACCGCTCACCGTGGCTTGACGGCCGTCTGAATTATCTTCGTCGTAATCCTCCGACCCCGACTTCCACTCCACTTTGTAGCCATTAGTGGCGGAGACCCCCGTGACCGCGTCCCACATCACCGTGAGGCTCGTGGGGGTTCCCCCCACGCCGGGGGTCACCGCTACGCCCGTCACCTGGCCCGGCTGGGGCGTACCTGTTTGCGCGGCTGAGGCCGCGCCGTCGCCGCCTGCGTTCGTGGCAGTCACCTGCACCGTGTACTCGATGCCCGCCTCCAGATTCTCAATCGGATGCTCCGTACCGGTCACCGTGGCTTCTTGGCTAGAAGGGTAGGTCAACTGACTTGCCGTCCTCCACTGCACCTTGTAGCTAGCCGCCCCCGGGACTGCGTCCCAAGATACCGTGAGCTTCTCGGAGCCGGAGACCACGCCCGCGGCCTCCAACGTCACCTGGCCCGGCGTCAGCATGCCGGTGACTCCGCTCGACCACAGTCCCCCCGGGGGCTCGGCAGCAGACTTGATCGCCTGCACCCGCACCATGTACAGGGTGCCGGTTTTCAGTCGTGTCTCTGCCCCGACAGCAGCAGCAAGATCATAGCTCACTACCCCATTGGCGGTGGTCAGGTCACCGGTTGCTGGTTCGATTTCGCGGGTAGCGGCGTACAGCTGAAAATCCGTCTTCCACTGTATCTTGTAGGTAGCCCCCGTGACCTCTTTCCACGATACCGTAAGTTGATCCACCGCGGAAGCCACCTTGACCTCCGTCACTTGGGGGGGGGTAGCCGTCGTTGGCGTGCCCCTGGCCACAACAAATGAGCCTGGGTCAGTGGCCCCGGTAACCTTCACCCGCACCTCGTAGACGGTTCCGCCCGTCAGACCCGTAATCACATGCGACGTACTGCGGATCCCCGTAACTTGGCGATCAGCCGATCCGTCTGTGTCCCAAGTACCATTTTCTTCCCTCCATTCCACCGTGTAGGCCGTGGCCCCTCTGAGCCGGTTCCACTGCACCGTGAGCTGCTCGTCCCCCACATTCGTCACCCGGACCCCCGTTACCTGGTTCGCCTCGGCAGCCGTCGGCGTGGCCGGGGAGGCCTCGCTGGCATCGCCGTCGACCGAAGCCACCGTAGCGATCACCTGCACCGTGTATGCAGTACCTCCCGTCAGATTCCGGATCACATGGGGCGAAGCGGTCCCAGTAGCTTGGCGGCTGGACGCGTAGTCCTGGTCCCCCGACTTCCACTGCACCTTGTATTCAACCTCAGTCCCGGTGACCTCGGCCCCCGAGAGTGCGGTCCATTCCACCGTGAGCTGCTCCGGTCCGGCGGTCACCGTCGGTGTGGCCACTGCGCCAGGCTTCGGTGCACCCATAACCTCCGCGGAGGCCGGGCCATCGCCGCCGTCGCCGGGGGCCTCGGTGCCAGTCGCTTCGTTCGTGGCGATCACCCGAACTGTGTACCGGGTGCCCGCCGTCAACTCATCAATCGTGTTAGACGTAGTGGACGCCAAATCTTGACGGTTAGTCGCATCGTAATCCGTGTCCGTCGCCGATTTCCATTGCACTTTGTATCCATTGGCGGAGGAAACCCCCGGGACCGCGTCCCACGTAACAACGAGGGTTCCCACGCCGGGCTCCACCTCCACCCCCGTCACCTGCCCCGGCTTCGCCTTATTGTCTGCGTTTTCGGCTGATGCCAGGCCGTCGCCGCTCGCGTTCCGGGCGATCACCTGAACGTCGTACTCGGCGACCGCCGACAGATTCCGGATCGTGTGACTCGTACCGGTCACCGAGGCTTGGCGGCTGGGGGAGTAAGCATCCTCCCCCGTCTGGTCCGACTTCCACTGCACTTTGTAGCCACTGGCCCCCGGGATTGCGCCCCACGTCACCCCGAGCGCCCCGACCTCGGAAGTCACCACCACATTATCGTCATCCCCGGTCGCGGCCCCCACCTGGCCCGGCTTCGGCGTACCCGTGACCCCAGCGGAGGCCGGGCCGTCGCCGCCGTCGCCTGGGTCTTCGGGGTCTTCGGTGTCGGCATCGGTATCGTTCGTGGCGATCACCCGCACCGTGTGCGGGATGCCGTCCAGAGCCGTGTCCTCTGCTGGCGTCGCATCCCCGAGCGTCGTACTCGTTCCGTCCACCGAGACTTGGCGGCTGGCGTCGTAATCCTGCGACCCCGACTTCCACTGCACTTTATATCCACCTGTAGTGGCGACCCCCGTGACCGCGCCCCACGTTACCGTGAGTTGCTGCGGGGTGGCGGCGGCAGACACCACCACGTTTTTCACCTGACCCGGCTTCGGTTTATTTCCTGCGTTTTCGGCTGATGCCGCGCCGTCGCCGCTCGCGTTCGTGGCGGTCACCTGAACGGCGTACGTGGCGGCCGCATCCAGATTCGGAATCGTATGACTCGTACCGGTCGCGGTGGCTTGGCGGTCGGAGGTGTTGTAAGCCGTCTCCCCCGTTTGGTCCGACCTCCACTGCACCTTGTAGCTACTGGCCCCCGGGATTGCGCCCCACGTCACCGCGAGCGCCCCGACCTCGGAAGTCACCACCACATCATCGTCTGTCCCAGTCGCCGCCCCCACCTGGCCCGGTTTCGGCGTACCTGTGACGTCGTTCGAGGCCGGGCCGTCGCCGCCGGCGTTCGTGCCGATTACCCGCACCGTGTGCGCGACACCGTCCAGAGGCGTGTCCGCGTCTGTTCCCGCCGTCCCATCCCCAAGCGTAGCAGTAATCGGGCCCGTCGCTGCTTGGTCCACTTCGACTTGGCGGCTGGCGTCGTACTGCTGCGACCCCGACTTCCACTGCACCTTGTATCCATCAGTATCAAGGACCCCCTCGAGCCGGTCCCAGGTTACCGTGAGCTGCTGTGGATTATCGGCCTGAGCAACCACCTTCACGTTCTGCACCTTGCCCGGCTGCGGCGTGCCTGTGACCTGCGATGAGGCCGGTTCATTTTCGACCTCGGGAACGTCAGCCGTCACCGTCACCGTATACTCGGTTCCGCTCGTCAAACTCGGAATCACCGTACGGGTACGGGTTCTGTCGTATGTCTCCGTATTTCCACCTTCCGTCAAACTCACGGTGTATTTTGTGGCCCCTGCGACCGGATTCCACTCTATCGTGAGCTGCCCCACGCCGGGGGTCACCCGCACTCCGGTCACCTGGTTTTCACCAGCAGCTGTCGGCGTTCCTGTGGCTTCTGCGGAGGGCAGACCGTCGCCGCTCGCGTTCGAGGCGAAAACCCGGACCGTGTACTCGGTTGCTCCCGTCAGATCATAAATCACCATTTCCGACATTGCCGTAGTGGCTTGGCGACTGGCGCCGTACAGCTCCGACCCCGACTTCCACTGCACCGTGTATCCCGTAGCCCCCGTGACATCGTCCCAATTCAAACTGAGCTGCTCCACCCCAACTGTCGGCGTCACAGTGCCTACCTGGCCCGGCTTGGGCGTGCCCGTGGCCTCAGCGGAGGCGGGGCCGTCGCCCCCGTCGCCGGTGTCGTTGGCGTCGCCGCCATCGTTGGTGGCGACCACCCGCACTGTGTGCGGGATGCCGGACAGACCCGTAATCGTATGACTCGTACCGGTCGCCGTCGCTAGGCGGGGCGGCGACGCCGAACCGTCTGCGTCGTACTCCTCCGTCCCCGACTTCCACTGCACCTTGTAGCTGCTGGCCCCCGTAACCGCATTCCACGATACCGTCAGCTGCTGCGGCGTCGCGGCCGCCGAAACCCTCACGTTCTGCACCTGGCCCGGCTTCGGCCTACCCATGACCTCAGCGGAAGGCTGCCCGTCGCCGCCGGCGTTCGTGGCGATCACCCGCACCGTATAGTTATTGGTGCTGGCCCTCAGGGTTAATGTTGCTTCTTCATTTTCCTCACCCGATGGGGTCGCTGTGGCTTGGCGGCTCGTGCTGTACCGCTCCCCCCCGGACTTCCACTGCACCTTGTAACTGGTGGCCCCCGGAACCTTGGGCCACCCTACTTTTAGCGCCCCCTCCTCGGAAGTCACGGTCACGGTCCCCACCTGGACCGGCTTCGGCGTGCCCGTGGCCTCATCGGAGGCCGGGCCGTCCCCGCCGTCGTTGGTGGCCTCGGTGCCGTCCGCGTCGTTCGTGGCGATCACCCGCACTGTGTACTCGGTACCGGCCTCCAGACTCGGAATATCAAAACTCGTAGGAAGAGGATCCCCCGTCACCGGTGAGTTACGGGTACCTGACGTTTCGCTGTAATTCTCCATCCCCGATTTCCACTGCACTTTGTAGCTGGTAGCCCCCGTGACCGCGGTCCACGATACCATGAGACTCGTGGCGGCCCCCCCCACCCCGGGAGTCACCATCACGCCCGTCACCTTTCCTGGTGCCGGGGAACTATCTGTGACCTCCGACATGGCATAGTCGCCATTTTGGTCCCAAGCGGTCACCCGCACATCGTAATCGGTGTCCGCCTTCAGGTTCGGAATGGGATGCTCCGTACCGGTCACCCTGGCTTGGCGCTCGGTCTCGCTGTACTGCTCCTCCCCCGACTTCCACTGCACCGTGTATCTGACGGCCGTCGAAACCGCTGGCCACGACACCTTGAGCGCTCCCACCTCCGATGTCACCGTCACCGTAGGAGCGGTAGGCTGCGCTTGGGCACCACCAGCGAGAAACGACACGGCCAGCACTACGAGCATTCCTCCGCGGAACCATTTCATATCCATGGGAACTTCGTGGCCACTTTTCATCTTAGGTTTCTTCTCCCTTGCTGAGAACATCAAAACCGCGTATCATCCGGTTGTTGGATAGGTTTCGATGGTTTCGATAGGCCGAATGCAATGAGTGAAAACAACTTTCGTGGAAATCAATTGGCCGAGTAATGACTTTGATGTGGAAATCAATTGGCCGAGTAATGACTTTAATCAGGTATAGGTTTTTCAATCATTCATAGTCGGAAACGCCTATGGCGATTAGTTATTATCAATTTTAACATATCATTGTGCGATTCACTATGGTGCAGATATTGAAATGGGAGTCCTCAAATGCCGAATTAATACTCCGAAATTGCCTAATTATTACTTCCGAATTGCCTCAACGTAACTTCCGAAATGCCTATGCTTGATTAACTGAATACTGCTGCTACAGGGAACCGAGCACCGTCAGGTCTTGACGAGCCATTGGTCTGGGACTGTTAATTCGGTTTGGCAAAGACGCGGTATGAATTCTGAAGCGCATGCAGAAGGGACTTGAATGCATGCCTGTTCAGTACAACGGAAAACGCCCGAATCAGGGTCGCAACACGAACGGAATGACCCCGCTTCAGGCGTTCAAGAAAGGGCTCTGTGCCGAGCCCCTGGACAGTGGAAAGCAGTTGTTGAAAAACGGGCCTGACTATTCCGCTTTGGGGGCGGTGTCAGGGAGTTACCATCACCTGTTCAACCAGCCAGGCCGGAGATTCACGGATCGGGGGAGGTGACCCCTTCTCTGATCGCGTACTTGGTCAGTGCCGCCACGTTGTGCAGGTGGAGTTTGTGCATGAGCCGCCCCAGTTGGGAGCGTACGGTTTTCTCGCTTACCATGAGCTGCGCGGCCGTTTGCTTGGGTGATTTCCCCTCGGCGGTGAGCTGAAGCACCTCTCGTTCCCTCGGGGTCAGAACGGGCGACCCGTTATTCTCCGGGCCCTGCATATACCCGACAAAGGCATCGATCAATTGCGGGCTCACGTACTTGTTCCCGGCCAATGTCTGCCGAATCGCTTCAACCAGGTTCCGGGCGCTGTCCGTTTTTCCCAGGTAAGCCGAAGCCCCCGCCCGCATCATGCGTCCGAGGAAGTTGTCGTGGTGAATGGACAGGCCTACCACCTTGACCTCGGGGGCTTCGGCGCAGATCTGGCGCGTCGCCTCGACGCCGTTCAGTTCGGGAAGGACCGCGTCCATGACCACCACATCCGGAGAGACTTTGCGAACCATGTTGACCGCGGTGCGACCGTCTTCGCATTCTCCGACCACCTTAAAATCGTTTTCACGTTCAAGAAATACTCGCAACCCTTCTCGTGCGATCGTGTGATTCCCTGCAAGTAATAGGCGCGTAGTCATTTCGTACTCAAAAAAGGATCACGTCCCGCGTCGTAAGGTTTTCCAGTGGGTTCGTTGTTCCACAACGACTCACGAAACCAATGATTTGGCGAAGGCAAATCCGGGGTAAGTACCTCCTGCGTACCGCAGTCGCGCTTTCCAGGATCTTGAGGGGCACTTTTCTCTTTCCTTATAATATGGGTTAACTACCTCTGGTGATTGCGTAAACGCCTGAATTCTTTGCGCATCCAATTCTCGTTTTCCACCCTTTGGAGAATGAGTTGTCGTCAAATCGAATCGAACGTATCATTCGCTGAAAAGGCAACGGAGGACTTCGGAATGGTGACCTGATGATGCAAATTAATAATACTGAATGTTTCGTGATCCTTGGATGATATTTCGGGGTTAAAAAATCATTTTTAGATGACATTGGAGGCTTGACGGGGTCTCCTCCCTCCCTGGATCCCATCTGCCCAGACCGGTCTCTGTCCGGTTCCCGACTCGGGTTTCAGAGACCCAGCGGAAAGCCTAAACGACTTACCTGAGCAGAGAACCCGGTTCGAAAGGATGCGGTGAAGTCGAATAGAGCCACCCGACGCGATCGGGAGATACAGGCTCTGCGTGAGCGCCTGTCCCGGTTGAGCGAGGCCAGCCTGCGCATCAACGAGAGCCTCGACTTCGACACGGTGGTGCAGGGGGTCCTGGACTCGGCCCGGTCGCTGACGGGAGCCCGGTATGGGGTGATGACCGTGCTCGACGAGTCGGGTTGTCCCCGGGAATTTCTCTCTTCGGGGATTACGGCCGAAGAAGAGCGGCGTGTCCTGGGCATGTCCGAGGGGATGCGGCTCTACGAGTATCTCGGCAACCTTCCCTCCCCCCTCCGGCTCCCCGACCTGCTCGGACACCTCCGGTCTCGGGGCCTGCCGGAGCCGCATATTCCCCTGTCTGCAGGCCCGGTCCTCTCCTTTCTGGCCGCGCCGATCTTCCATCGGGGCGAGCGGGCCGGCAACCTCTTCCTGGGGGGAAAGGAAGCCGGGCGGGCGTTCACCGGGGAAGACGAGGATACCCTGGTCCTTTTCGCCTCGCAGGCGGCGCTGGTGATCGCCAACGCCCGCCGGTACCGGCAGGAACAGCGGGCCAAGACCGACCTCGAAACCTTGATCGACACGTCCCCGGTAGGCATAGTGGTTTTCGATGTCAGGACGGGCGCGCCCAAATCGTTCAACCGGGAGGCGAGGCGGATTGTCGAGGGTCTGCGCAATCCGGAACAACTCTACGAGCAGCTCCTCGAAGTCGTGACCTACCGGCGTGCCGACGGGCGGGAGATCTCCCTGCAAGAGTTGCCCATGACCCAGGCGTTGAGCGTCGGGGAGACGGTGCGCGCCGAGCAGATCGTCATCCAGGTGCCGGACGGACGCTCGGTCACCACGCTGATCAACGCCACGCCCATCCCCTCGGGGGAGGGGGAAATCGAGTCCTATGTCGTGACCATGCAGGACTTGGAGCACTTGGAGGAACTGGAGCGGCTGCGGACCGACTTCCTGGGAACGGTCAGCCACGAGTTGCGGGTTCCGCTGACCTCGGTCCTGGGCTCGGCCAACGCCCTGCTGAACCCCTCCTCGGAGCTGGACCCGGCCGAGGTTCGCCAATTCCACCGGATCATCTTCGAGCAGGCCGAGTCCATGCGCGAGCTGATCGGCGACCTGCTCGATGCCGCCCACATCGAGACCGGCAGGCTGCAGATCGCTCCCGAAGCCGCGGAGGTCCCGGCCATGGTGGACCGGGCCCGGAACATCTTCCTGAGCGGAGGGGGTCGGGACAACCTCCACATCTACCTGGCGCCGGACCTGCCTCTGGTGATGGCGGACCGGCGGCGCATCGTCCAGGTGTTGGGCAACCTGCTGTCCAACGCCGCCCGGCACTCGCCGGATTCCTCCCCCATCCAGGTGACCGCCGTCCGGCAGGACCTCCACGTGGCCGTGTGTGTCGCCGACGAGGGCCAGGGCCTGTCCGCCAAACAGCTGCCGCACCTGTTCCGTAAGCTCGCCCCGGCCGACTCGAACGGCGGGTCGGGCCGGGGCCTGGCAATATGCAAGGGGGTGGTGGAAGCCCACGGGGGCCGCATCTGGGCCGAGAGCGACGGGCCCGGGCAGGGAGCACGGTTCACGTTCACGATTCCGGCCGTCAGAGATGCCTGCGACGGGGACTCTGCCTCCCGAGGTTCGCCCAAAAGGGGGAAACGGAGATCGCGCATCCTCGTGGTCGACGACGACCCGCAGACGCTCCGGTACGTGCGGCACGCGCTTACCGAAGCGGGGTTCGACCCGATAGCCACCGCCGACCCGGAACAGGTGCCGGTCCTCATGAAGCAGCACAAGCCCCACCTGGTCCTGCTCGACCTCGTGCTGCCCGGAGTCGACGGGCTCGAGCTGATGAAGGATCTCCTCTGCATGACCGACATACCCGTCATCTTCCTGTCCGGCTACGGCGGCGACGAGATCGTTTCGCGGGCTTTGGAGTCGGGGGCCTCCGATTACATCCGCAAGCCCTTTTCGCCGACGGAGCTGGTAGCCCGGGTCCGGGCGGCTTTACGGAAGGGGGAGGCGGGGACTTCGACCGAGTCGGCCGAATCCTATGTGTCGGGGGATCTGACCATCGACTACGTCGAACGCCGCGTCACCCTGGCCGGCCGTACCCTGGACCTGACCGCCGCCGAGTACGACCTGCTCCTCGAGCTGTCCGCTAACGCCGGACGCGTGGTCACCCACAACCAGCTGCTGAGAAGGATTTGGGGCCCGGCCCACTCCGGGGATATGCGCGTGGTCCGCACCCTCGTGAGAAGACTGCGCATCAAGCTCAACGACAACGCGGCCAACCCCACCTACTTGTTCGTCGAGCGCCGCGTCGGCTACCGCATGCCGAAAAGCCAGGAACCGGGACAGGATCCCGGGTAAACCGCGGCCCTTTGCGGGAGGGTTCGTCCATTTCCACCCTCCCCCCCTTTCGATTCGCGGTTCGCTCCTCTTCAGATCGCACAGCCAGGTACCCATGCCGCTGGCCGCCGCCAGCCGCGTGCCGTCCGGCGAACAGGCCACCGCTCGGTCAAGCCCTCCGAAGGTTCCTTTGCCCGGACGGGCGAGGGAGCCGTCGGGCAGATTCAAGCTGGTACAATCCCGGGCGCGGCTCTCCTGGTCGAACAGGACCGTGGCCAACAACCAAGCCATGAGGATCAACGGAAGCCTCTTCATCATCTGATTTACTCTCTCGTGTGATTTCTCTCTCGGTTCCATACGGTTCATCGCTTTGTGCTATGTTGCAGATAGTGTTACATAAGGTATTGCGAATGTATGAGGGGAAAATGAATTTTGTGGCTTGTCCTGATGATTTTTCTATGATATTCTAAATTTTGCAGAAACCGAGCCTGTTGATGGCTCAGGACTTCACAAGGGTTACACTTTGGGAGAAAAGAGAATGCTGCCAGTCGAAGCCCTTGAACGAGAGGTCAAGACCCTTCGGGAACGCCTGTCGCGATTGAGCCAGGCGAGCCTGCGCATCAACGAGAGTCTCGATGTCGAGACCGTGTTGCAGGGGGTCCTGGACAGCGCCCGGTCCCTGACCGAGGCCCGTTACGGCGTGATCACCACCTTCGACGGGTCAGGGCAGGTGGAAGACTTCATTGCCTCCGGTCTGACTTTCGAGGAGAGGCACCAAATCTGGGAGACGACAAAAAACGAGAAGTTCTGCCGAATTCCGGCACCGAGGAGAGTCCGGGACTTCGCCACCTACACCCGACTGCTGGGGATCTCCGAGTTCCGCCTGCCCACCCGGATGAGCGCCTTCCTGGCGGCCCCCATCAATCACCAGGGAGAGTGGAAGGGAAACATCTATCTCGGCAAGAAGGAACCCGGACAGGAGTTCACCCGGGAAGACGAAGAGACTCTGGCGATGTTCTCCTCTCAGGCGGCCCTGGTCATCGCCAACGCCAGGCGACACCGGGACGAGCAGCGGGCGCGTGCGGACCTGGAGACCTTGATCGACACCTCGCCCATAGGCGTCATGGTCATCGACGGCCGTACGGCCACACCGGTGTCGTCCAACCGGGAGGCGATGCGGCTTGTGAAGGGCCTCGCCCCGGAGCTGTCCGTGGATCAGTTGATGGAAACCATGACCGTCCGCAGGGGCGACGGCAGTGAGATCCCCCTCGGAACCCCGTTTCTGACGGAGGCCCTGCAGGCCGGGGACTCGGTGCGCGCCGAGGAGATCGTCTTTTCAGTCCCCGACGGGCGAGAAATCACCGTCTTGATCAACGCCACGCCCATCCGCTCCGAGGAAGGCAACATCGAGGCATATGTCGTCACTCTGCAGGATATGAAGCCCTTGGAGGAGCAGGAGATGCTCCGGGCCGAGTTCCTTGCCGTTGTCAGCCACGAGCTGCGCACCCCGCTGGCGGCCATCAAGGGGGCCGCGGTGACCGTGCTGGGCGGCACTGCGAACCTGGATGCGGTCGAGATGGCCCCGTTCTTTCGCATCATCAATCAGCAGGCCGACCGCATGACAGACTTGATCCACGACCTGCTGGACGTGGCGCGAATTGAAACGGGTACCCTTCCGATTCATCCCGAGCCAGTCTCTCTGGCCGATCTGGTGGACGAAGCCCGGAATGCCTTCCTCAGCGGCGGCGGCCGGCATCCCCTGTGCATCGAGTTGCCTCCGGATCTGCCTCGGGTGATGGCAGATCAGCGGCGCATCGTGCAAGTCCTGGGCAACCTGCTGGACAACGCAGCCCGGCACTCCCCCGAGTCGACCACCGTCCGGATCACGGCGGTCAGGGAGGGTGTCCACCTGGAGGTCTCGATGGCCGACCTTGGGAAAGGCGTGGCGGCGGAGCGCCTGCCGCATCTGTTCCGGAAATTCCCCAGGCGCAAGGAACCAGACCGGTTCGCCGGCGAGGAGGAGACAGGGCTGGGCTTGGCTATCTGCAGAGGCATTGTCGAGGCCCATGGAGGACGCATCTGGGCCGACAGCGACGGGGTGGGCAAGGGCACACGCTTCACCTTCACCCTTCCCCTGGCCGAAGAAGCCAGGGATGCACCCGCTTCAGGTCCGGCGCGGACGACGGGCAGCAGGGGGCAGGCGAAACGGGATGGAACGCGCATCCTTGTGGTGGACGACGACCCGCAAACGTTGCGCACCGTGCGGGATTCCCTTCGCAAATCAGGCTTTGTTCCCGTCGTGACCGCCGACCCCGGGGAGGTGGCCGGCCTCATGAAAAAACACCACCCCCAACTGGTGTTGCTAGACCTGGTGCTGCCCGGCATCGACGGCGTCGAATTGATGCAGGAGTTGTCCAGGACATCGAATGCGCCCGTCATCTTCCTGTCCGCCTACGGCCAGGACGAAGTGATCGCCCGGGCCTTCGACTCCGGGGCGGCCGACTACATGGTCAAGCCCTTCTCTGGGACGGAACTGGCCGCACGGATCCGCGCGGCCCTGCGCAAGCGGGCGGACGCCGGCCCGTCCGAGCCCACCCAACCGTTTGTGCTGGGAGAGCTGACCATCGACTACGCCGGACGCAGTGTGGCCGTGTCCGGACAGCGCGTGCGCTTGACCGACATCGAGTATCGCCTGCTGGCGGAGCTGTCGATTCACGCCGGCCGGGTGGTGACCTACGATCACCTGCTGCAAAGGGTCTGGAGCCCCTCCCACACGGACCTGCGGCCGTTGCGCGCCGCCGTCAAGAACCTCCGCCGGAAGCTCGGAGACCACGCCAACAACCCCATCTACCTCTTCAACGAGTCCCGCGTCGGCTATCGCCTCGGGTGAGGGCAGCCTCCCCTTCAAGGCCGTGTGGGGGTGCCGGGACGCCGCCCCTCACACTTCCGAGTCCTTCACCTCCTCCCAGACGCGGTCCATCTCCTCGAGCGAGGCATCCTCGAGCTCGCGGCCGGCGTCACGGAAGCGCTCCTCGACGGTGCGGAACCTGCGCTCGAACTTCGCGACCGCCCGCCGCAGCGCTTCCTCGGGACAGAGGCGCAGGAAGCGTCCGACGTTGACAAGGGCGAACAGCAGGTCCCCCATCTCTTCCTCTACGCGGCGGCCCTCGCCTTGGCCGGTTTTTGATCCGACGGAACCCGGGATCCCCTCCTTCGCCCCCAGTTCCCGGCGCAACTCCTCGAACTCTTCGGCGACCTTGTCGAGTGCACCCCCGGCATGTTCCCAGTCGAACCCCGTCTTCGAGGCCTTCTCCTGGATTCGCTGCGCGCGCAGCAACGCCGGAAGCTCCGCGGGCACGCCGTCGAGCGCCGAAACCGGATGCTCGCGGCTCACCTTCCGCTCCGCTCTCTTGATCCGCTCCCAGTTGGTGACGACCTCGTCCGCGTCCTCGACCTCGGTGCTGCCGAATACGTGCGGGTGGCGACGAACCAGCTTGTCGGCGATCGCCGCGGCGACGTCGTCGATCGTGAAGCGCTTCTCCTCGGCGGCGATCCGGGCATGGAATATCACCTGCAGGAGAACGTCCCCCAGCTCCCCGATCAGCTCACGGTCGCTGCCGGAGTCGATCGCCTCGAGCAGCTCGTACGCCTCCTCAAGGAGGAACGGTTTGAGGGTGGCGTGGGTCTGCTCGCGGTCCCAGGGGCAGCCGTCCGGGGCGCGCAGCCGCGCCATGATCTCTACCAGGCGTTCGGTATTGGAGCCCGGCGCGCTCATTCCTCCTCCTTCCGGCCGGCCCCTGCCGGCAGCTCGGTGTACTTGAGGTTGCGTCCCCGGGCTTCCTCGACCGGGTACCGCTGCGCGGACAGCTCCAGCTTTTCCGCCAGGATCGAACTCGCGTCCAGTCCGAGGTTGGCGCACATCAGCAACACGAAGTACAGGACGTCGGCCAGCTCGTGGGCGACACGCTGCCGCTGTCCGGGATCGGCCATCATGCCCTCGACCTCCTCGTTGCTGCGAAAGCGGAACTGCTCGAGCAGCTCCGCAGCCTCGATCGCAAGCCCGATGGCGAGGTCCTTGGGATGGTGAAACTGGTCCCAGTCCCGGGCGGTCACGAACTCGCGAACCCGGGCCTTCAGCTCGGCCACGACCGTGCAGTCATCGTTGAATTCCATTCCTTTCCTCTCGTTCCGGTGCACGGCGATAACACTGTTGCAATTTCCCCTGAAACCGCCATATATTGCCCTCCTGTCTCGTCGGCGGCAGCGAGACTTTTCTACCTGGTTCCACGGAAATAACCCGACATACCTTTCCCTCGCGATTGACCTGTTCCCTCGGCGCGCGGGCTGGACGGGATCGTTTCGTGCAGCCAATCCACCGGAGGAAGCGGGCGGTACATGGGGAAAGTCATCGCAATCGCCAATCAGAAGGGCGGCGTGGGCAAGACGACCACAGCGGTCAACCTGTCGGCCTGCCTCGCCGCCAACGGACGCAGAACCCTCCTCGTCGATCTCGACCCCCAGGCAAACGCCACCAGCGGCTGCGAAGCCGGCCTCGAGCGATACGACGGCTCCGTTTACGAAGTGCTGGTAGGCCAGGCCCCGCTCGAGGGCGTGATCTGCTCGAGTGAAATCCCCGATCTCGAGCTGGTACCCTCCAACATCAGCCTGGCCGGAGCCGAGGTCGAGATGGCCTCGGTCTTCGGACGCGAAAAGAAGCTCGCCGAAGCCCTGAAGGAAGTTAAGGGCAACTACGATTTCGTTATCCTCGACTGTCCCCCATCCCTCGGGCTGCTGACGGTCAACGCCCTGTCCGCGGCCGACTCGGTGCTGATCCCGGTGCAGTGCGAGTACTACGCCCTCGAAGGGCTGAGCAAGCTGCTCAACTCGGTGCAGCTCGTGCAGCGCTACCTCAACCCCGACCTCCAGGTGGAAGGCGTCCTCCTGACGATGTACGACGAGCGCCTGCAGCTTTCCAAGCGGGTGGCGGCCGAAGTCAGGTCCTACTTCGAGGACAAGGTTTACGACACCCGGATCAAGCGCAACGTCAGCCTCGCCTCGGCCCCCAGCTTCGGCAAGCCCGTCATCCTGCACGAGCCGCGTTCGACAGGAGCCAGCAACTACCGCCAGCTCGCAGACGAGCTGGCGACCTCCGCCGGCCCGGACCTCAACTGATATTCCGGGAGCTGGCTCCGGGCGCACCGGCTGACCGCTGGCCGGGGAGAGCCACAACACAGGGCGACCATGGATATCGTCGACACCCACTGCCACACCGGGATTCACAAGTACGAGCCGATCGAACACCTGCTGTTCCACATGGACCGCTCGGGGGTCGACAAGGCGGTGCTCATCCAGTACAACGGCAACAGCGACAACAGCTACCTTGTCGACTGCCTGGGCACCCACTCCGACCGCCTCCAGGGGGCCATGATCGTGGCTGAGGACGACGACGGCAGCGCCATCCGCAGGTGGGCGGACCAGGGTGTCGGCGGCATCCGCCTGCTCGCCGACTCGCGCGCTTCCTGCCCCGACCCGCTCGCGCACTGGCGCACCGCTGCCGGGCTGGGTCTCGTGGTCAGCGCCTTCTGCTCACCCGCCAGCCTGCTGTCCCCGCGTTTCCGCGAGGTCGTCGAGACCTTCACGGAGCTGCAAATCGTCATCGAGCACCTCGGCGGGGTCGGCCAGGACGAGAAGCCCCCGTACAGCGAGTTCACCCAGGTGCTGGAGCTTGCCTCGTACCCGAACCTGACGATGAAGCTTCCCGGCTTCGGCGAGTTCTGCCGGCTTCCCCACCCCTTCCGGGAGGTGCCTCCCCTGGCGCGCATGGCCCTGGAGGCGTTCGGCCCCCGCCGACTGATGTGGGGCAGCGACTACCCCCCGGTAAGCTCCCGGGAGGGTTACGACAACTCCCTCACCTTTCCGAGGGAGTACTTCTCCGACCTCGACTCCGGGGACCGCGACTGGATCTTCGGCGGCACTGCAATCGACACCTGGAGACTGTAGCGGGCCTCACCCGGCCGCAGCGACCAGCACCGACTTGAGGATGCGCTCGGCTCCCGGCGCCTCGAAGTCCGCATCCGCTTCGACAGCCGGCTTCAGAACCGCACCCTTTCCCCTCAGCGCGTCCGCAACTACCTGCTCGAACCGAAGGGCCGTCCACTTCTCGTAGTTGCTGCAGACCAGCATCCTTCCCCCGGGCCGCAGCAGGGCAGCGGCGTCGGCGAGGAGCGAGAACAGGTCCCGTTCGATGCGGAAGACCCCCTCGCGGCCGCGCGAGAATGAAGGCGGATCGCAGACGATCAGATCGAACCGCCGCCCCCGGCGCCCGCAGCCCCGGATGAACAGGCGCGCATCGACAGCGGCGAACTCGATGGAGTGCCCTTCCAGCCCGTTGAGGCGGGCGTTCTCGCGGGCCCACTCGAGATTGGCGCGGCTGCTGTCGACGTTGACGACCTCGGCGGCCCCGCCTCGGGCCGCGCACAGTCCGAAGCCGCCGGTGTAGGCGAACAGGTTCAGCACGCTGCTGCCCCGGACCTCTTCGAGAATCCATCGGCGGTTGCGACGCTGGTCGAGAAAAAGCCCGGGCGACCGACCCCGGTCGGAGCGCAACTGGTAGGCCAGGCCGTGTTCCTCCGTCCTCCAGGATGGGGGCGCCTTCGCCGAGTTCCAGGTCCGGCGCCGGTTGGGGTCGGAACCCCTGTCCGACATCTCCCTTGCAATCCAGTGATCGCAGCCGGCAAAGCGACAGATCTCGCCGAAGCACTGAATCTGGTGTTCGGTCGGCGAGGTCCCGCGGTACCAGTAGAACCAGCAGACCGGGCCCAGCCGGTCACAGCGCAGGCCATTTCCCTCCATGTGGATCAGCCGCACCGCGGGCAACTTGCCCAGCGACGGGTCGTCGATTCGGCGCTCGGCCGCCCCAAGCCAGACCCGGCACTCGCCAGGACTCACGGTTTTTCTATCCCCAGCTTGCGCAGACGGTCGAACAGGGTAGAGCGCTTCATCCCCAGTAATCGAGCCGCCGCGGAGATGTTGCCGGCGCTTTTTTGCAGGGCCGCCTCGAGGTGGTCGCGCTCCATGATCTGCAGCTGCGATCCCAGGGGGAGGACCGAAACCCGGGGCTGGTCGGCCAGCAGGTGCCGGAGCTGCAGCACCGGACCGTCGCAGCGCAGGACGGCGCGTTTCAAGGCCACCGACAGTTCGCGAACGTTGTTCTCAGCCCAGTCGCGGCTCTGCAGCCAGGCCGCCGCTTCGCTGGATAGCGAAAGCAGGCCGTCCTTGCCGAACTGGCCGGAAAACTGGGCGAGGAAGTGGTGCGACAGCGGCAGGATGTCGCTGCGCCGCTCGCGAAGTGGAGGAACGCAGAGCTCGAATTCGGCGAGCCGGTAGAAGAGGTCGGCGCGAAACTGCCCCTTTTCCATCGATTTCCGGAGATGGCGGTTGGTGGCGCAGATCACGCGAATGTCGACAGGCAGTTCGGCGCTGTGTCCGAGGGGTCGCACCGCCCGTTCCTGGAGAACGCGGAGCAGCTTGGGCTGGAGAAAAAGCGGCAGCTCCGAGATCTCGTCGAGGAAGAGGGTGCCGCGGTCGGCGCGCCGGATGAGCCCGTCGCGGTCGCGGTCCGCACCGGTGAACAGCCCCTTGCGATGGCCGAACAGCTCCGCTTCCAGCAACTGTTCAGGCAAGGCGGCGCAATTGACCGGGACGAACCGCCCCTTCTTTCGCCCCGGGTCGTCGAAGTGGAGCGAACGCGCAAGCAGCTCCTTTCCGGTGCCGCTCTCTCCTTCGATCAGCACGTTTATCGGCAGCCCGAGAAGGCGCCGGACGTCTGCCAGAACTCCGGCCAGCCCGTTGGATTTGCCGATCAGCTCTCCTGCCTTGGCGTGTCTTTCAGTCACCTTTTCAATCACCGCAGTCATCCCGTTTTGACGAGTTCCCGTTGTCGTGAAATGCATCTCGGGGCCGATGCGAAATGTTCGACTCATGCCTCCCGGTACCGGATTTCCGACAGGCGGCAACGCCCTCCGCGGTCGGCCGCTCAAAGTCTGACGGATGACACGGCGGAAGTACTCGCAGGAAGGGGGAGGAAACCGGATCGAGGGGAAAAACAGAGCCCGGCACGCATCTTGCACCGTGCACGCAACCGAGCGCAGGGCGGTCTTCCCTTCGCCCACGGCCGGCTGCGGCGCGCCGGTGTCAGGGTCACACTCTGCGAGAAAGGCGGGGACATGTCGTACTTCGAGATCGAAACCGGGCAGGCGGTAACCGTTCGCAATCCACCCTCCACCGCGCCTTCGGGCCCGGGGGACCCGGACTTGATGGTGACGCGCAACGGCCTCATGCAGCGGATTCTGGAGGAGCTCGGGCGCATGGCCCGCACCGAGGCGACAGTCCTGGTCCAGGGTGAATCGGGGACCGGAAAGGAGGTTCTGGCGCGGGCGATTCACCGTCGCAGCCCGCGTTCCGAGGGGCCCTTCGTGCGGGTGAACTGCGCATCCCTTCCCGAGGGAGTCCTGGAAAGCGAGCTCTTCGGCCACGAAAAGGGGGCTTTCACCGGGGCGGTGCGCCAGCGGCCCGGGCGCTTCGAACTCGCCCACCGGGGAACAATCCTGCTCGACGAGGTCGGGGCCGCCCACGGAAAGGTGCAACAACGGCTGCTGCGCGTTCTCCAGGAACGGGAGTTCGAACGCATCGGCGGCACGCGCACCCTGCGCACCGACGTGCGCGTCGTCGCCGCGACCAACGTTGACCTGGCAGCAGCGGTCAAGCGCGGGGATTTCCGAGAGGATCTCTTCTACCGCCTCAACGTCTTGCCGATTGAGCTTCCACCGCTGCGGGATCGGAGCGAGGACATTCCCCTGCTGATCGAGCATTTCCTCACCCGTTCGGGCCGCCGGAAGGGCCGAACCTGGCGCATCCTGCCGGATGCCGTCGAGTTCCTGCGGCAGTACCCCTGGCCGGGGAACATCCGGCAGCTCGAAAACATCCTTGAGCGCATGGTGATTCTCGCGCGCGGTGAGGAGCTGACCTGCGAGGACATTCCCGCCGAGATCGCCACCTGGAAAGAGCAGGAGGAGTTGGCCGAGATGGGCGCCACCAGCTACTGGGAAGCCCGCAAACAGTTCGAGCGCCGCTTCCTTTGCGGTGCCCTGCGCCGTCACAACGGGGTGATCACCCACGTGGCCGAAGCGATCGGCATTTCGCGCAAGCACCTGTACATGCGTCTCAACCAGCTGCGCATAGATTACAGGCGATACCGCTAGCCGGGCTAGTGCCCCGTCGCAGAAATATCTCGACATTGGGACACCGATCCATCCCGGCTCACGGCGTTGCCTTCGCTCGCCGTACACCCTCGGTACGACTCGCTCAGGCGCCTTGTGAGCCGGGCGCCTCGGCGTCCCAATTTTGTCAATCTATCTCTGCGACGGGACACTAGGGGACTTCGGGCAACACCGAAACCGCGGCAACCCCGCGGAACTTCTCCAGCTGGCCCAACAGGTAATCGTACTGCTCGCCCCCGGGGGGCTCGATCTTCAGGGCGAGCTCCATCAGGGCGGTGGCGCGCGGACGCTGTCCGAGCAGGAACAGCAGTTCGGCGTAAGTATCGAGGTAGACGACGTTGTCCGGGTCGCTCTTGACGGCGCGCAGCGACAGGTCGAGAGCCCGTTCCAGCTCTACCCCTTCCTCGGCGTAGAGCCAGGCGAGATTGTTGAGGGTCAGCGGCGTCTCCTCCCCTCGAAGGGAACGCTCGTAGTACTCGATTGCCCGTTGCCGCGCCCCGATCCCATAGTAGATCATGGCGATGTGGGAGGCGGTCGCCGCCGGTGCCTCCGAAGCCGCCAGGGCCTCCTCGAACCGGAGCCCGGCATCCTCTTCGAGGCCTTGCCTGAGGCGGCATTCCCCCAGCAGCAGCAGAGTGTACTCCTCGTCCCCGCCCGGCAGCGCCTTCCGCAGCACCGCGGCGCAGTCCTCGAAGCGTTCCTGCCGCAGGTAAATCCTGCCGAGCTGGACCAGGGCGAAGTCCCGGGCGCCGCTGTCGATGCTGTCTGAAGGGGCGATCGCCTCTTCGAGGAGCTCCAGGGCGGCCCCCTCTTCATCCAGCCCCCGATGGGCCCACCCCAGCCCGGCGCGGACGTGCCAGTTGTCGGGGTACTCTGCGCGCAGCTCTTTCAGGGCGTCACGCGCCAGGTCGAGCCGGTCCTCCTGGAGGCAGATCTCCCGCAAGGTCGCGAACAGGCGGGGGTTGTCCGGCTCGATCAGGATGGCGCCCTGCAGCTGCTCCACGGCGCTTTCTACATCCTCGAGCCCGAGATGGGCCAGAGAGGCCAGCAGCCGCGGCACGGTGGCTTCGCCATCCTCCCGCCGCGCTCTCTCCGCCTCCAGCAAGGCGCGCTCGTAGTAACCCTGCTCGAGAAAGCGACGGGCGAGAAATTCGTGGTCGACGGCGGTGCCGCCGCAGTGGTTCTCGATGACGAAAACACCGGTCAGGGAAAACACCAGGGGCGCGGCGCGCAGCACGGTTCAGTACTCGTTCCGGTGGGTGTAGACGTTGAGCAGCAGGCCGATGGCAATCCAGTTCGCCAGCAGCGAAGAGCCACCGTAACTCAGGAACGGAAGCGGCAGTCCGGTCACCGGCATCACCCCGATGGTCATGCCGACGTTGACGAAAACGTGGAATGTGAACATCGACGCCAGGCCGATCGCCATCAGGCTGAAATACCGGTTGCTCGCCATCGTGCCGATGTAGAGTGAGCGGCAGATTGCGACGAGAAACAGCGTCAACACCAGGAGAACGCCGCCGAAACCGAGCTCCTCGCCGATGACGGAGAAGATGAAGTCGGTGTGGGCCGCGGGAAGGAACTCGTACTTCGCCTGCGTTCCTTCGAGGAATCCCTTGCCGGTCAGGCCCCCCGACCCGATGGCGATTTTGGACTGGATGATGTTCCAGCCGGCGCCGTGCGGGTCGCTCTCCGGATCGAGCATCGTCAGGATGCGGGTTTTCTGGTAATCGCGAATGACCTCCGACCACAGGTACAACCCGGCGGTCAGGTTGACCGCCAGCAGGGCCAGGGTCGCCCACAGCCGCGCCACCACCAGGTGGATGCCGATCGAGCTGGCGATGATGAAGAAGGCGTACAGGATGACGGCGTTGTCCGGCCCCCACAACGGCTCGAACGAGAAGATCACGCTGAGCACGGGAGCGATGATGATGATCATGTGCGAGGGCCTCATCCCCGCCCAGTAGATCATCGAGAACAACGACCCGCCCATGGCGACGGCGGTACCCAGGTCCGGCTGCTTGGCGACCAGGCCCATCGGGGCGAGGATAAGCGCCATGACCATCACGAACGGCTTGGCGCCGTTGATCTGCTCGGCGTTGGTGTCCCCCAGGCAGCGGGCAAGGGCGAGCACGGTGGTCACTTTTACCAACTCGCTCGGCTGCAGGCGAAACGGACCGATGGCAAGCCAGCGCGCAGGTTCACCCGCGCCCCAGACAAGGACTGCGGCCAGCAGAAGGAGCGAACAACCGTATGCCGGGTACGCCAACCCGTAGACGAGGCGCTCCGGCACGTAGACGATAAGGGCGGCAGCCAGCATCGAGCAGAAGGCGAACAGCGCCTGATCCATCCAGACGTCCGAGCCGCTGGCGGCGCTGTGGATCATGAATACCCCCAAGACGACCATCGCCGCGACAGGCGCAATCAGGAGCAGGTCGAAATCGCGAGCCGCCTTCACGTTCCCGGGCTCCTTCCGCTCCCGCCTGCCACCGGGGCCGACCGCTGGGCGGCCGCCGCGATTCTGTCCTGGAAGCATGCCTCGAAAACCGCGCGCGCCACCGGGGCGGCCACGGCTCCTCCCCCTCCGCCTCCTTCGACGACCACGGCCACGGCAATTTCGGGCTTGTCGAAAGGGGCGAAGGCGATGAACCAGGCGTCGTCCCCCCTGCCGGCCTGGGCGGTTCCGCTTTTTCCGGCAACTGTGAGGCCGTCAAGGCGCAGGCTCCTCCCGGTTCCCCCGGGGCTGAACACGACGCGGCGCATGGACTCCTTGACGATGTTCAGCGTGCTACTGGAAATCCCCTCGATTCTCCTCGGCTGCGGGGCCGGACCGTGAACATGGGGGGTGACGAGGTAACCGCCGTTTGCAAGGGCCGCGACGTACCGGGCCATCTGCAGCGGTGTCGCCAGAAAGGCGCCCTGTCCGATTACGAGGTTCAGCAGGTGCCCGGTAGCCCACCACCCCTCGTTTTCGACATAGTAGCCGCGAGAGGGCAGCAGGCCCGTTCTCTCCATGAACTGCCCGTGAAATCCGGTCGCAGCGCCGAACCCCAACCGGGAGGCGGTTGCGTACCACGCTTTCATGCCGAGTCGCTGTACGAGGTGATAGAAGTAGATGTTGCAGGAGGTCGCTGTCGCTTCCAGCAGGTTGAGGGCCCCGTGGCCCCTGCGGTTGAAACAGCGGAAGTCCGTGTCCCCCACCCGCAAGGTACCCCGGCAGGGGGGAAAAGTGCTCATTGTGTCGGTTATTCCCGCTTCAAGAGCGGCTACCGAGGCGACCATCTTGAGAGTCGAACCGGGTGGATACTGCCCGTGGAGGGAGCGATTCAGCAGATCGTTGTCGCTGGACATCAGACGCAGCCGATCCTGCTGGAACTTGAACGACACGAAAACGTTGGGATCGAAAGTCGGCCGGCTGGCCATCGCCAACACCGCCCCGTTGCGGGGGTCGAGGACCACGATACTGCCCGCCAGGCTGTCCGGAAAGGCGGCTTCGGCTGCGTGTTGAATGTCGAGGTCCAGGGTGAGTACCAGGTCGCGACCCCCCGCAGGAGGCCGTTCCCTGTCGGGAAAGGGGAATTCATCGATGATGCGGAGCTTGGCATCCACTTCCACGTAGCGGACCCCGTCCCAGCCGCGCAGGGTGTCCTCGAAGGCCTTTTCCACCCCGCTCCTTCCGACGTAATCCCCCGAGACGTAACGGCCCGACGGCAACTTCCCGGTGGCGTTCGGGGGCAGTTGCCCCATGTACCCAAGCAGATGGGAGGCAGCCTGGCCCTGCGGATACTGTCGCTGCGGCTCGATCGCGATCGCCAGTGGCCAGTTGTCCATGAGGCGTTCCTCGACGATGCACACGGTCTCGAAATCGACGTCCCGCTTCAGTCGCTTGAACTGCTCCTCGGATGCAGGCAACGGGATTCTTTCACCGAGCACGCTTTCGAGTGCGGCAATGGTTTCGGCGTTGCGCTGCGACGACGAGGAGATCAACGAGACCGTGTAGGAGGCCCGATTGCGGGCAAGGACGCGTCCCTGCCGATCGAGAATGCGGCCCCGGGGGGCCTTGACCCGCTTCTGGTTGATGCGGTTGTCCTCCGACTCCTTGGCGTAGTCGGCGAAGGTCCTGACCTGCAGATGGAAAAGCCGAAGGAGGAGAACTGTGAACAGGATGGCGACCGCGATGACCAGGACGCGGAACTTGGTCATCCACTCTCCGTGAGTCACCGGGTCCATTGCAGCTTCAGCCTGGAATTACAGGGGGAGGCGCCGGAGCACCCGCAGAGGAAACACCACGAGGGCGGCGGCGATGCCGGTGTAGAGTGCCCGGCCCGGTCCGTAACGCAGCCAGAAATACGGCTTCTCGAACAAGGGGACCCCGCCGTGGGCAGCGTAGAAAATCAGATCATGCACGAGGACGGCAGCGCAGATGACCATCACCTGAACTCGCGGAGCATCCGCCAGAACGCGGCCCCGAAAGGTGGCGACGGCAAAGGCTGTGACCGACTTGGCCAAGGCGTTCAACCCCAGCTCCGCCGGAAGATAAGTATCCTGCACGAAGCCGGCACCGAAAGCGAGGAGGGTCGCCCTGACCGCTCCCGACCGGAGGGCTATGAAGACGATAACAAGGAGGACGGCGTCGGGAAACACCTCGAAAATGCGGAGGTGGTGAAGCCATGTCGTCTGTACCACGAACGCCAGGCACAGGAACAGGATCTGCCGTACCAGGTCGAGCACAGCGACGTCAGTCCACTTGCGATGGAACCCTGAGCGTCATCCCCGTGAGAAGCGTCGTCGACTGGCTCATGTTGTTGTCGCGGGCAATGGCACGCGCGTCGGTGCCGAAGCGGCGCGCAATGCTGTGGAGGGTGTCTCCGCTGATGACGGTGTAGAGGTCGAAGCCGCCATCCTCTGGCGACCCGACGACAAGATCCCGCCCCGGCCTGATCGTCGAGTCGGTGAGCCCGTTCCAGGCAATCAGGTCGTCCAGATCGATACGGTAGCGCCGCGACAGCCCCCACAAGGTTTCCCCTGGCTGGACGCGGTGCACCGTTTTTCCCCGGGTCGACAGCTGGGACAGGGTCTGGGGAGGGCTCGTCGAAGCCGGAATCTCGAGCCGCAGTTTGTCTCCCGGCCGGATCAGGTCGCCTCGCAGCCCGTTCCAGCGTTTCAAGTCGGCCACAACGACCCTGTACCGACGCGCCACTGCGCTCAACGATTCTCCCCGACGAACCGTGTGAATGGTCTGGCCCCCGCGCGAGCCGCCCGGGTTTGCCGTGGCGCGCAGGCGTGCGGTCTTGGAGGGCACGGGGATGAACAGGCTCTGTCCGGGGTGGATGAGGTTGGGATTTCGCAACCCGTTGGCTTCGGCGATGGCGCGAATGCCGACCCCAAAGGCGGCTGCTATCGACGAAATGCTGTCCCCGCGGCGAACTACGTACCGGTCGACCCCGGGTTTTTTCGATTCGGGGAGCCGGGCGTAGGCCCTCAGCCAGGAGGAACCGCTCCCGGCCGGTACCCGGAGGGAATACTGTTTCCCGGGTGGCGTCCACTGACGCCGAAGCTCCGGGTTGAGGTCCCGGAGCCTCTGGTAGTCGATTCCCAAGAGGCGCGCCGCCGTCGGCAGGTGCATCTGTTCCGAGAGCCGCACCTGCTCGACGTCGGCAGGGGTCTCGGGGGGGGGATGCTCCAGCCCGAAAAGCCGCGGGTTCTTGGAGATGAGCGTCGCCGCCATCAGCAGCGGCACGTAGTTGCGCGTCTCCCTCGGCAGCTTCAACTCCCAGAAATCGCGGCTGCCAGCCTTTGCGATCGCCCGCGAAACGCGCCCCTTTCCGGAATTGTAGGCCGCCGCGGCCAGCCGCCAGTCTCCGAATTGCCCGTACAAGTCCTTCAAGTGGCGGGCGGCGGCGCGCGTTGCCTTCTCCGGATCGCGGCGCTCGTCGACCCAGTGGGTCCGGTCAAGGCCGTAGAGGCGTCCGGTCCCGAGCATGAACTGCCACAACCCCACCGCCTTGGCCCTGGAATAGGCGCGCGGGTTGAAGCCGCTCTCGATCATGGCGAGATAGAAGAAGTCGAGGGGAAGTCCCTCGCTGCTCAGGATGTCGAGAATCATGTCGCGGTACCGGCCCGAGCGGCGCATCCAGCTGGCGTAGCTTTTGCGGCCCTTGGTCTGGAAAAAATGGATGCTTGCCGCAACCCGCGGGTTGTAGTCGATCGGAATGTCGCACCGGGGCGTGACCTTGTGGATGCGGACCATCTGGCTGGCGTCGGGTGGAAGGTCCTCGATGCGCTCTTCGGGCAATCCCTGCAGCAGTATCGATACCGGGCTGTCTGGGGACAGAGTCTCGAGGTGGGGGACCAGCGTCAGGTAGGTGCGCTCCACCGCGGCCGCGAGGCTGTCGACATCCTCGGCATACGGCGCCGGCCCGGAATACCGGACCGGGACCGGGGCAGCCGGTGGAAGCTCGCCTGAGGGGGTTCCCCGCGCTTCTTCGCCCTCCTCCTCCTGCTGCAGGGACGTGAGAGTGAAAAACGCCTTGTCGAGCTCCCTTTGAGCCAACTCGAACCGCTTGGCGGCGATCTCTTCCAGGGCGCGAAGATGACGCCACCGGGCTTGCAGGAGCAGCCGCTCCCGCTCGCGCTCGAGCGAAAGATCTGCATACGCGGAGTCGGCAGGCTCGGCAACGGGCCCGGGATCGTCGTGGACCACCCACTTGGGGGCGCACGCGGCCAGGTGCGCGACCAGGAACACCGGGATCATTCGCACGGCTGCGATCATTGGTTCTCCTTCGGAACCGTCACTTCGCCCCGCACCTTCAGGGCGTGGGGGAAGCCCCGCCTCTTGACCGACGCCACGAGCTCCTGCGCCGCGGCCTCCTCTCCGGCCCTGAACTGGCCGACTTCGACCTTGTACCAGGGCTCGTGGAAGTTGATTTCCACATCCTCCCGGTCGAGCCGTTCCACAGCCTTGCGGCGGAACTCCTCGGCATCCGTCAGGTCGAGAAACTGGTCGATGAGGACCCTCCAGCCCGGGGCCCGCACCCCTCCCGCATCCGCCGGCTCGGGGAGACCCCGTTCCGGTTCGAATCCGGGTGCAGGGCTTGCGGTCGATGTTTCCACCTTCACATGGGCATCTTCGCGGACGACGAAAGCGTCGGCGAAGTCGCTCCTCATCTCTGAAATTCGCGCCTGCAGCGCACGGGCAGGGTCAGGGCCGGTGAATCGACCTGCCCTGACAGCATGCAGGCGGTTGTGAGGAATGACGGTTACCCCCACCCCCAGTTGCCGCTCAAGCGATTCGGCAAGCTGTAAGGCCGCGGTTTCACTACTCAAGGCCACGACCTGGACCTGGTAGGCCCCCTGCCTTTCCCGGGCCGCGCTGCCGCTTCCGGCAGGTTCCCGGATGGGAGTCCGGACCGGCCTGCCCTCCCGCGCCGACGACTCCGCTGCGGCTGCCGCGGTTCGCCGGGACGGCGGGGCAAACGAGGGCTCGATCAACAGCAGGTCCTCCCGCACCGACCGCGGATCGAACTCCTCGACGAGCCGGGGAGCGCCGTCGGTGTCAGGAGGGGCGGGTTGAGCCGCCTGTTTCGCCGGACCTGCACAGCTGCTGCCGGAAACGGCCAAGAGCAACAGCCCCGCCGGATGGAGGCGAAGGAATGAGGTTCTAAGCCCGCTGCAACCGCTCTTCATGCTCTCGGTTCCAAGTGCTCAAAGCGGCATCGAAAGAGGATCTCGCCACCCCGTGCTCGGTGATGATGGCGTCGATGAGGCGATGGGGCGTCACATCGAATGCGGGGTTGAGGATCCCGACTCCCGGTGGGGTCCCGGCCGCTCCCGGGCCCCCGCTAACCTCTTCCGGGGACCGCTCCTCGATGGGGATTTCCGCTCCCGAGGCCAGCTGGAAATCGACGGTCGACATCGGGGCGGCAACGCAGAAGGGAATGCCGTGCTCGCGCGCCAGCACCGCCAGTCCGTAGGTTCCGATCTTGTTGGCGACATCGCCGTTGGCTGCGACGCGGTCGGCGCCTACGATGACGCTGGAAATCCCTTCGGTTCTCATGACCGCCGCGGCGGCCCCGTCACAGATCACGGTTACGTCGATTCCGTTCTGCATCAGCTCCCATGCCGTCAGCCTCGAACCCTGCAGCAACGGCCGGGTCTCGTCGGCAAAAACGCGCACCCTCTTGCCCTGCCGCACCGCCCCGTACACGACTCCGAGCGCGGTGCCGCAGCCTGCCGTCGCCAGGGATCCGGCGTTGCAGTGCGTCAGGACCTTGTCGCCGTCGGACAACAGGCCGGCCCCGTGCTCCCCGATGCGCCGGCAGACCTCGCGGTCCGCCTCGCGGATGCGGTGAGCTGTCGCCAGCAGCTCGCCCGCCAGCCGCTCCTCGTCCAAAGGTCCCCGAACCGGGCATGCCGTCATCGTCTCGCGCATCCGGCGCAGCGCCCAGAACAGGTTGACAGCGGTCGGCCTCGTGCCGGCGAGCCGATCCAGGGCCCCTTCGACCCGCGCCTGGAAATCCGCTTCTCCGATGGAATTGCGGGCCGCCAGCGCGACGCCGTATGCCGCGGCGACGCCGATGGCGGGGGCTCCCCGAACCCTGAGAATTTCGATGCTTCGGGCGACCGTTTCGGCATCCGTACAATCGACGTAGACCACCTCGGCGGGCAACCGGGTCTGATCCAGCAGGCGCAGGACGGGCTGTCTTCCCTTCCCCGGCTCGATCCACTCGATCGTTTCGATCCTCACGTCGTCCTGACCACCCCGGACGAAGCTGTCCCGTGCGGCGATTCCGGTTCTCTCAGTGCCATCGGCTCGGCGTCTCCCCAAAGGCGCTCCAAGCCGTAATACTCCCGGGCCTGCGGAAGGAAAACGTGCACCACTATATCCACCAGATCGATCAGGACCCAGCGGCGTTGCTCCATCCCCTCGACGTGCCAGGGTCTGTGACCGGCCGCCCTCAGGGACTCGACCAGGGCGGTGACGATGCCCTTGACGTGGGGATCCGAGGGAGCACTGCAGATGATGAAACAGTCGGCGGCATCGCTGACCTGCCGCAGGTCCAGGGCCAGGATGTCCTCCGCCTTCTTCTCCTGCAGAATTCCGGCGATGAGCGGCAGCCTTGGGTCCTGTAACAACGGATCGGAGGGGCAGTCCAAGCGCGAATCCAGCTGTCCGGTCCTCTGGTCTACTCCAACAGTTGGAGTTTTCTGTAATCCTTGCCAACGATAATGCGGATATTCTCGAGGCGGTAGTCGTCGTTGCTGATTTGCTGTATGTAGTTGGGAATTCCGAGCAACGAGGCGACCTGCCGGGCTTTTTCGATGTCTCCGACGCGATCGATGACGATCGTTTCGAGATAGCCGAAACTGTCGGCGTTCCCCTCTTCGATTACGTCGAGGCCCAGTGACTGAGCCTTTTCCCTCATGCGGGCGGCTACGCCGGGATCTCCGCAGCCGTTCAGGATCGAAACTCTAGTGAACAGGACGGGAACCGGCGCGGCCTGGGGCGGTTCCGGGATCGGAACCACCGGCTCTGCCGCTTCCTCGACCTGGAATCGCGGCCAGATGGAGGCCGCCAGAAGAAAGGCCCCCGCAAGGCTTCCCAGGAGCCACAACGCTTTGTCCCGCACAGTATCAGGGGATTGAAATCAATGCTTCGGGGATGGCTACAAATCAAGCCGAACTCGCCCATAAAGTCAAACAGAAAAAGATATTTACGGACGATTTGGGAGTACCCGCCCCGGCCCTTTAAACGGGTGCGGGGAGGCTCAGGCCCCGAGCAGCCCCATGCCGATACGGGTGGCGAGATAAAGCGACCCGATCGCGGTCAGCCCCCGCGCGCAGCCGTCGGCGATAAGGGCAGCCTTGCAAATTGTATGTTCCACGCAGTGCACATATGTATCTTAGTGCACATGGTTTCAGATGTCAAGGATCTTTTTGGAAGAAACCTTGGGGGCTAGTGTCCCGTCGCAGAGATAGATTGACAAAATTGGGATGCCGAGGCGCCCGGCTCACAAGGCGCCTGAGCGAGTCGTACCGAGGGTGTACGGCGAGCGAAGGCAACGCCGTGAGCCGGGATGGATCGGCGTCCCAATGTCGAGATATTTCTGCGACGGGGCACTAGAACAATCCGGAATACTTGATCGTCATGATGTAGTCCTGGGTCCCCATTCGCTTTGCCCTGGGCCGTGAATCGTAGATATCCCATCCGAACCCGAAGAGGAGCCGGTCCTTGTAGGCGGACAGGGCGAGTCCGAGGGTGACGGCAATGGCGTTGTCCGTCGAAAGCGCCTCCAGCACGTTCCCGATGGCGGTCAGGTGGATTCCGGACAGCGACGCGTTGTCCGGGTTGTGCCAGCCCGCGAAGGCGATTCCAGGCAGCCCGATCAGTCTTTCGGTCTCTCCCTTCACCTTGCTGCCGTCGGCGCCGGTGTAGTCGCGGCCCGGGCGGATCGTCAGGAAGGAGACCAGGGGTTTCGCTTCGAACTCCCACTTCCAGCCCCCCACCTCGAAAACCTGCGATATCGCCTGCGGAGCGCCCCCTGGATGGCTGCGCGTCGTGATCTTGAGTCGGACCCGCTTCATTCCCGCTTCCTCCAGGCGCAGGTTGAGGGCGTCGACAGGCACGAGACTCTGGTCGTCGTCGTAGATGTTGACCTCGAGACGTTTCGAGGGGCCTACCGGGCCGTACCCCTCGTCAAGCTCGACCCATTCCACCTCCATCTGCCTGCCGGTGAGGGCGGCCTTCAGGGAGTCGGGTACTGCGAAAGCCAGATCGATGCGGGTGCCTTCGACGACGGCCAGCGGGGTACTGGTCCAGGGTACGGACAGGGACCGCGTCCGCGAGCCCCTCGAGGCCGTCACCGCGGACACCTGGGTGAGGTCGACCGCAGGCAGCGCTCCGTGGCCCTTCAGCGGGACCGGCTGGGCCTTGTCGCGCACGTCGTTGCTCACCAGGAGGATCTGCGCGAACCGGTCGCCGAGGGATCTTGGGGAGAACGAAACCTGCAGCCTGGTCGACTCCCCGGGCAGCAGCGAGAAAGAGGCAGGTTCGAGGAAGGCCTCGCGGCTGAGGGTGCTGGCGGCGACCCGCAGGGCGGTGTCGCCGATATTGGTGGCGACCAGGGTTCGCGTCCCGGTGTCCCCCACGACCACGTAGCCGAAGTCGATGGGCCCGGAGGGGTGCAACTCGATCTCCGCGGCGATGCCGGTACCGGTGAGGAGGATGTCGAAAGCCTCGCTCCCCTCCTCCCAGTACCCCTCGAGGCGCAGGGTGCCGCTGCGCGTGCCCCGAAGCGTCGGCGTGAAGGTGACCTTGACGGGCAGCGACCGCAGGCTGTTGGCGGGCAGTCCGTATTCGCCGTCGGCCGAAACCTGCGTGTACACGGTGAAATCGGGGCTCGTCGACAACACCCGGGTAACGGTGAAATCGGCGTTGCCGACATTGGTCAGATCGATGATGGCATTGCCGGCCTCTCCCACCGGGACGCGTCCGAACTCGGCCGTTCTCGGGCTCAGCTCCAGGTAGCTCCCCGTCCCGGTCAGGGAAAGGACTGTCGGCCCCTTTTCCGTCCCGATCTCGAGCACGCCCTCGCGGATGCCCGTCGCCTGCGGGCTGAAGCTGAGGCCGACGCTGGCGCTGGCGCCCGGCTGCAGCAGGTACGAGCTGCTCTCGACCCGGAACTCTTCCCCCTCCCCCTTCACCTCCGCGGCGACCGCGAAGGCGCTGCCTCCCCGGTTCCAGATCAGCAGGGGGTGTCTCGAGGTCTTGCCGACGGCGACCCGGCCCAAATCTACCGCCCTCTCCCCCACCACGACGATTTCCGGGGGACTGACGAAGGCGGTGCCCTTCAGTGGAAGCGAAATCCGGGGGCGCTCCGGGTCGCTGGTGGCCAGGGAGAGGGTGCCCATCGATACCCCCGGAAAGGCGGGGTTATAGACGACCTCGATACCGCCCCGTCCACCCGGTTCCAGGTTCAGCGTATCCATGCCGGAAGAAACAGAGAAGCTTTCTCCCGAAAGCTCGAGGCCCCAGACCTCGAGGGGGGCGCGGCCATTGTTGAGGACCGTGACTGTGCTGCTGCCCCTCCGGCCGGTCTCGAGGCGGCCGAAATCCAGGCCGACTTCCGGCAGCGGAGAGACCGCCGCTGCCGCGGCCAACCCCACTCCGCTTACTGCCACCTCCACCCTGTCCGGGACCTCCGGGGCTGATACGATGAGGCGATCGACCAGGCGGCCGTCCGCGGGCGGGGTGAACTCCAGCGTCACCTCTCCGGATGCGCCCGGCTCCAGGGAGAGCCGGTCGGGGAGGAGGATTGCGAACGGCCCGGTGCCGCCGGCGAGGTAGATACTGTCGATCCGCAGCGGCACGGGGCCGCTGTTGTTCAGCAGAAGTGTGCGCCTCGCCGTTGCGCCAACGGCGACGGAGTCGAACTCGATTGCCGGGGGATCGGGAAGCAGTCCGGGGCGCGCCGCGGTCGCAGTGACCGGTACCGCGATTCCCTCCGAGCCGAACAGCTTCTCCACCTCGACGGCGACCTCGGATCGGTAGGGACCCGGCTTCCCCGCCGTGAAGGCGATCCCGATCTCTCGCTCGCTCCCCTTCTCCAGGATCAGGGACTCTACCGGCAGGGAGAGGGGCTCGTTTGCGGAAAGGCTTACCTCGATGGCCTCATCCGCGTTGTTGACCAGGGTGATCTTCGACTCGACGCGAACTCCGACCGCGACGATCCCGAGGTCGATGCTCCGGGGTCGGACGGAGACCTGTTCGGCGCCAGCGCCGGCGGCGAGGGCGAGCAATGCCGCGGCGAACCCGGTGCTGCGGAAAAATCCACGCAGGGGTCGGATCCGGTGTCGCGATGTTTCTGCCCCAGGTCTTGGAACCACCATGACTCGGCCTCGCCTGCAGAGCAGCTTTTTCAACGGGCTGGAGATCTCGAGCGGTCACAAAAAAGAGCGACCAACTCACCAGAATGCCGGAATTGACTTTGTCGAAGTTCCACGTTCGGAGGAAGTGGAAAACTTCCGCAGGGGCAGTCTTTCGTGAATTCAGGTCGCTCTCGTGCCGGCAAAGATAAATTGGAGAACGCGAGTGTCAAGAAACCCCGGCTCCACCCCGGAGCCTCTCTTTCACACGCGGACGAACCCTTTGGACGGAGCCCCGTGAATCCTGAAAATCGGCCAGGCGAGGCAGCGACGAGGACGGTCCTCCTGCGCCGCGCCCTACGCGATCAGATCTCGCAGACCTCTCACAAGGCGGTCCATCCCTTCCGCCACCGTACCGGGCTGAAGGGCTCCGTAGGCGACGCGGAGGTAGCAGGCATCGGTCATCCCGAAGCCGGATCCCGGAATGGCGGCGACCTTGAATTCCCTCACCAGACGTTCGACAACCTGCATCGAGTCGAGGTCGCAATGCAGGCGGACCAACAGGTAGAAAGCGCCGTTCGACTCCGGCACCGTGCACACGTCCTCAACCTCTCCGAGCCTTTCCAGGCAGAGCCGCCGAACCTGCGAGAGCTTCCCGACGCGGCGGCGGCAGTACTCGTGCCCGGCATCGAGGGCCCCCGCAGCGGCGATCTGGGAAACGACCGGGGGGCAGATCAGGATCGTGTCCTGGCTTTTCTCGAGGGCCCGCAGCAGGTGCCGGGGAGTCACCATGTAACCGACCCGCCAGCTGGCCAGGCTGTACGACTTCGAGAACGAGAACAGGGAGATCGTGTGCGCCTCGTTATCGGGCAATGAACCCACCGAAAAGTGCTCTGCCCCATCGTAGGTGAAGTACTCGTAGGCCTCGTCGCTGAAATGGTAAAGCCCCTGCCGCCGGCACAGCTCGTTGACCCTTTGCAGGACCTCGCGCGGATAGACGACTCCCGCCGGGTTGTTGGGAGAGATGGTTACGACGGCGCGCGTGCGCGCCGACAGGCAGGCCTCGACGACGGCGGGGTCGAGCTGGTAGTCCGGCCCTGTCGGCGCCAGCACCGGCCGGCAGTTCGCCATGGCTATCGCCATCTCGTGGTTGAAGTAGAAGGGCGCGGCGATCACCACCTCGTCCCCCGGGTCGCAGACCGCCAGCAGGGCATGGTAGAAGGCCATGTTGCTGCCCGCGGTGACCACGAGGGCCTGTCCGTCGCCCACGGCGATCCCGTTTTCGCAATGGAGCTTGGCGAGCAGCTTCTCGCGCAGCTGCGGAATCCCCGACGCGGCCTGGTAGTGGTGTTCCTCGATTTCGCCGCCGAAACGGGAAACCGCTTCCAGCGCCTGCGGCGGCGGCGGATAGTGGACGACCCCCTGTCCGAGCGAGATGGTGCCGGGGTTGTCGCGGATCAGCGCCGCGACGTCGGGAATGACCGGACTGAGGACCTCGGCCATGCGCCGCGACTCCTTCATGGCGCCGCGCGGCCTCCCGGTGCCGCCGCCAGCCCTCACTGGTCGAGGACCTGCTGCAGCAGGTCGTACAGGCGGTCGAGCTCGGCCCTGGCGACCTCGTCCGGCTCGAACGAGAGAGGACCCCTGTGATGCTGGCCGGGGAACAGACCCTGCCTGTGGAGCATGTGGCGTCCGGCGGTGATGAACCCGTCGAGACCGCCCTGGAGCTGCAGGGTTGCCAGCGCGCAGACGGGAAACCAGAGGTCGTAGATCCTCTCCTCCTCCCCCGCCTCCAGTGCCTGCCAGAGCGCCACCAGCCCCGAGAGCATTTCCACTCCAGGAATCGTCCCGGTCACGCCGCGGCGATGCGAGTCGATCAGAAGAACCCCGCCGCTCCCCTCGAAGATGCCGGCGCGGCCGGCAGTGCTCTCGCGCAACGCGGAAATCGCCGGCCCGAGGGGAGTCGCCTCGGGCTTGAAGAGGATGCGGTCTCCGTACTGGTGAAACAGGTCCACCTGGAACTGCACGCTCATCGGACTGCCGACGTAGGAACTGGCGTCCTGGACGAACATCGGAAGCTCGACGGCGTCGAGAATCGCCTCGAAGTAGGAGCGCAGCTCCTCCTGGGGCAGAACGCGGGAAACCGGCGGCAGGGCCATCGTTGCCGCCGCTCCTCCCCGTTCGGCGGCGCGGGCGAAGAGGACCGCCTGGCCGGTGCTCTCGGCGCCGACGTTGACGACGACCGGACCCCTTCCCGCGGCGAACTTCACCAGTTCCGCAGGCAGCCGAAGACGCTCCTCCCCGGTGAGCCGCAGCAGGTCGGAAACCAGTGCGAGGCAGAGACCGTCCGCGCCGAGAGCGAAGATGTGGTCGACCTCCCTTTGCAGTGTGACATAGTCGATCGACAGGTCGGCATTGTAGGGCATGCTGACGACCGGCAGGACGCCGCCGAACCGTTTCGCGGTCACGGCATCCTCCCCGCCGCGCGCACGGCGTCCTGCAGGAACTGTTGTATTCCTTCGTTGGCCGCGGCCATGAACAGGGGAAATTTGGCCCGCCTCATGTAAGCCGGCGCCCTGCCCCCCCTGAGGAAGCAGAGCGCTCCGGCCTCCTCGGCTATCAGGGAGGGGGGGCCTACGTCGTACACCTCGACCTGCCGCGTGAGATAGGCGCACAGCTCCCCCTCGGCCAGCAGGGTGAGCACGAGGGCGGCGCCGATCGGGTGCTCGCGGGGTTCGAGTCGGGGGCGGAGCAGCGCCCGGTAAGGCCGCGCCTTGGACGAGACGAAGGCCGCATTGGTCCTGGGAGTCGAGGGCAGCCGCAGGCGGCGAGACCGGCGGTTTCCGGTCTGCACCCAGGCTCCGCGGCCGCGTATCGCCGTGAATATCTTGCCCTCATCCGGACGGGCGACTATGGCGGCCTGCATCAGTCCCTTCCTGCACAACCCGACTGACAGGTGGTAGGGTGCGTCGCCGCGCTGGAAGTGCCAGGTGCCGTCGATCGGATCGAGAATGACCGCGTATTCGCTGCGATTTCCCCGGAAGCGCCGCTTCAGGGCGGTGTCCTCTTCGGCGATGCAGCGAATCTCCGGATAGCGTTGCAACACCACCGCCAGGATGATCTCCTGCAGGGCGCCGTCGAGGGCGGTGAGCACGCTCGACGCCTCCTGCGCCTTCGACCCGGTGAGGCTGGTGTCGGCCGCCTTTCCCAGGTCGGCGACCCGGCCGTAGAAAATCAGCGACGCTTCGGCGCACTGGCGCACCACAGGCAGCAGGGTATCGACGAATTCCCGCGGATCGATCTGTCGGGACATGGGAGTTCCTAACGAAACGGGCCCCGGGAAGGAACTCCCGGGGCCCCGGCGGGACAGGCTGTCTGCTCCGCGCCCTCAGCCGGCGGCCTCCTGGTACTGCTCGGAGTGCCGCTGCAGGGCCGCCACGACCCGGTCCGGGCTCATCGGCAGCTCGCGGAGGCGGACGCCGACGGCATCGTAGATGGCGTTGGCGATCGCCGCCATCGGAGGAACCAGGGGAACCTCCCCGACGCCGCGGATCCCGTGCGGGCTGGCCGGGTTGTTCACCTCCACCAGTATGCAGTCCACCATCGGCAGGTCGAGGGTGGTCGGCATGCGGTAGTCGAGGAAGGTCGGGTTCGCCATGGTGCAGTCATCGCCGTAGAAATACCCCTCGGTAAGGGCCCAGCCGATCCCCTGGACGACGCCGCCCTGGATCTGCCCCTCCACGTAGGAAGGGTGAATGGCCTTGCCGACGTCCTGGGCGGCGGTGTAGCGGAGGATGCGGACCTTGCCGGTCTCCGTGTCGACCTCGACATCGACGGCGTGCGTCGCGAAGGCATTTCCGGGACCGGAAGCGTTGATCGCCCCGGTGCCCTCGATCGGACCGCCGGTCGAACCCTGCTCCGCGGCGACTTCGTTGAAAGTCAACCCCTTGCCCGAATCGGACTTGCAGACGAACCGGCCGTTGTCGAACTCGACGTCCCCCTCCTCGACCTCCAGCTGCAGGGCGGCGCGCACCCGCATCTTCTCCTTGACGTCTTCGGCGGCGAGATAGCAGGCGTGGCCGGTCGCGTAACAGACGCGGCTTCCGCCGGTGCCGTCGGTGTAGCCGATCGAATCGGTGTCGACCACCATCGGGTTCACCTGGTCGGCGGAGAGACAGAGAGTCTCGGCCACGATCATCGCCATGGCGGCGCGCGTGCCGCCGATGTCGGCCGAGCCTTCCTGCAGGGTCACGGTGCCGTCCGTTGCCACGACGATGGTCGCCGCCGACTGCCCGCCGCCGTTGAACCAGAAACCGGAGGCGACTCCGCGGCCCTGGTTTGGACCGCTCGGTACCGGGCTCCGGTAGTGGTCGGAGTCGACGATGGAGGCGACCGTTTCCTCGCAGCCGATCTCTCCGTAGACCGTGCCGTCGGCCCTGCGGGTGCCCTCGCGGGCGGAGTTCCGGCGCCGCAGCTCCAACGGGTCCATTCCGATCCTTTCGGCGAGCTCGTCGATCACGGTCTCGGACGCGAAGGCGGCGTTCGGAGCTCCCGGGGCGCGGTAGGCGCTCGATTTCGGCTTGTTGACGACGACGTCGTAGGCGTCGATGGTGACGTTGGGAATGTTGTACGGGGCGAGAATGCACTGGGCCCCGGCGCCGACGGCAGAGCCGGGATAAGCGCCGGCCTCGTACACCATGTAGCAGTCGGCGGCGACGAGGCGGCCGTCATTGGTCGCCCCCATCCTGATCCGCTGGAACGACCCGGGGGCCGGACCGGTCGCCTCGAACACCTCGCTCCGGCTCATCAGCATCTTCACCGGGTGGCCGGTCTTGTGCGACATCACGGCGGCGGCCGGTTCCATGTAGATCGGGAATTTGCCGCCGAACCCGCCGCCGATTTCGCAGGGGATCACCTTGACTTTCGAGATCGGCAGCTGCAGCACTTCCGCAAGCTGGGCGCGGATCTGGAACGGCCCCTGGGTGCTCACCCAGACGGTGACCGTGCCGTCCTCTTTCCAGAAGACGGTCGTGTTGTGGGGCTCGATGTAACCCTGGTGAACGGTTGCGGTGTGAAACTCCCTCTCGACGACGACATCGGCCTCGGCAAAGCCTTTCTCGAGGTCGCCCATCTTGTGCTGGTTGTAGCTGGCGACGTTGCTCTTCCTGCCCGAATCCTCCCCCATCGACTGGGTGGTGCGGTTTTCGTCGAGCAGCGGGGCCCCCTCTTCCATCGCTTCGCGCACGTCGACGACGGCCGGCAGGGGCTCGTACTCGACGTCGATCAGGGCCAGCGCCTCTTCGGCGATGTGCGGGCTCGTCGCCGCGACCGCGGCCACCGCGTGGCCCTTGTACAGAACCTTGTCCGAAGCGAGGCTGTTCTGGGCGATCTCGCGGATGTTGACGAGGGTTTCGCCGATGTCGGACAGCTTGTCGACCGTCTCGACGAGGTCGTCGGCGGTGGCGACCGCCCGTACCCCATCGACCTCGAGGGCTTTGCTCGTGTCGATGGAAAGGATGCGGGCGTGTGCGTGGGGACTGCGCAGCACCTTGCCGTAGAGGGTATCGGGAAGCCTTACGTCTGCCCCGTAGACCGCGCGGCCGGTCACCTTGTCGTGGCCGTCATGGCGGACCGGACGGGTGCCGATGACCTTGTACTTGCCGCCGCTGGTGTAGTCGGGATACCGTGGATTCGTTGCCATGTCGCTCACTTTCTCGTATGGGCTGGATTTAATGGTGCGGAAGCGGGGATTCGAACCCCGACGCCCGAAGGCACTGCCCCCTCAAGACAGCGTGTCTACCAGTTCCACCACTTCCGCACGATTCCGAAATCCCCGGAGATCGTCTACTCCTCCGAGCCTTCGCTCCCCGCCGCGGCCCCGGTTCCGCCGCCGAGCACGGACGGATTCTCCACACCCTCGCCGACAGTTTCCTGGAAATCCGGAAGCTGACTCTGCGGCATTCCTCCTTCTTGCAGCATTCTTTCGGTAGCCGTCATCGGCTGTTCGTCGGAGGTTCTCCACATGAACGACTGCACGAGGCAGCTGACCAGGAATGCGGTGGCTAGGGCGCTGGTGGTTTTCGTCAGAAAGGTCGCCGCGGTGCGGCCGCCGAGGACCGAGGAGGAACTCAACCCTCCTCCCACGGAGGCCGCAAGGCCGCCGCCCTTGCCGGATTGCATAAGCACGGCAACGATGAGGAGGATGGCGATCAGAACGTGAAGAATCGTAAGCAGGACAATCATGAGGTCACTCCGCGGCGAGGACTATCCCGGCAAAACTCCCCGCTTCAAGGGAGGCTCCGCCAACGAGGCCGCCATCGATGTTTTCGCGGGCGAAGAGATCCCCGGCGTTGTCGGGTTTGACGCTACCGCCGTACAGAATGCGGACTCGCTCTGCCACGCGTTCGCCCCGGTTCTGGCGAATTGAATCTCTGATCATTCGGTGAACGTCGTCCGCCTGCCCGGGGGTGGCCGTTTTTCCGGTGCCGATGGCCCAGACCGGCTCGTAGGCGATAACGCTTCGCGGGATGTCGTCGGAGGGAATCTCTTTCAGGGCCGCCTGCAACTGCCCGAGAACCACTGCCTCGGTGCGGCCGGCCTCTCGCTCGGCCAGCGTTTCACCGATGCATACGAGAGGAGTGAGGCCGAAGTGCAACGCCGCCCCCAGTTTCCGATTGACGGCCGCGTCGGTATCGCCGAACAACTGCCGTCTTTCAGAGTGACCAATTATAACGTGAGTGCAACCACTGGTCAACAACATGGGAGCCGAGACCTCGCCGGTAAAAGCCCCGGCTTCTTCCCAGTGCATGTTCTGTGCTCCGAGAGAGATCGCGCTCTCTTTCAAGGCCTCCCGGACCTCCGTCAAAGAGGTGGACGGAGGGCAGACAACAACGTCGCGATAGTCGCAGAACGCCTCGATGCGCCGGCGCAGATCCGCTGCCAGGGCAGCGGCATCCGGACCGGTGTTGTGCATCTTCCAGTTTCCGGCAACCAGGGGACGGCGCTTCATGGGTGGGATCGGACCGCTGCATTCAAAAATGCAGGCCGCTAGGCGTCTGAAAGAGCCGCCGCGCCGGGAAGTTCGAGACCGGCGAGGCATTCGAGCGAAGCGCCTCCCCCGGTTGAAACGTGGGTCATGCGGTCGGCGACCCCTGCCCGCGCCACGGCGGCGGCAGTATCCCCTCCCCCGATGATGGTCACCGCACCCGATTCCCAGCCGGCCCGTTCCAGGCAGCGGGCCATCGAGAGCGTGGCCTTCGCGAAGGGCTCCACCTCGAAAACACCCAGGGGCCCGTTCCAGACGACGGTCCCCGCCTTTCCGGCCCGGTCTTCGAAAAGCGCGCTCGTTTCGGGTCCGACATCCAGGCCCTGCAGGTCTTCGGGTATGGCGTCGGCGGCGACTATCCCGGTATCGGCGCCGGCGGCGATGCGGGAGGCGACGACGAGGTCGACAGGGAGGAGCAACTCGACGCCGCTGTTTTGCGCCCGGCTCAACAGTTCACCTGCGGTGGACACGGACTCCGGATCGAAGAGGGAACCGCCGATCTCCAGGCCCTGTGCTTTGAGAAAGGTGTACGACATGCCGCCGCCGATGAGCAGGCTGTCCACCTTGGACATCAGGTTGCGGACCACCTCGATCTTGTCCGACACCTTCGCACCCCCCAGGATGGCGACAAAGGGCCTCTGGGGATCGGCAATCGCGTCCTGGAGGTACTGCAGCTCCTTTTTCATCAGGTAGCCGCTGACCGCCTCGTCGAAGTAGTGAGTTACCCCCTCCGTGGAAGCGTGGGCGCGGTGGGCGGCGCCGAATGCGTCGTTGACGTAGAGATCGCCGAGGGCGCCCAGCTGTCGCGCGAAATCGGGGTCGTTCTCCTCTTCTTCGGGGTGAAAGCGCAGGTTCTCGAGCAGGATCACCTGCCCCGGCTTGAGATCGGCAACCATGCGCCGGGTTTCTTCCCCGATGCAGTCCGGGGCGAGATGGACCGAGGTCCCCAGAAGCTGATGCAACAGGCTGGCGACTGGTGCGAGCGTGAGGTCGGGCCGGTGCTGTCCCCTCGGGCGGCCGAGATGGGACATCAACACGAGCGAAGCCCCCTTCTCCAGAAGATGCCAGAGGGTGGGAAGCGCCGCCTTGACGCGGGTGTCGTCGGTAATGTTCCGGTCGGCGTCTATCGGCACATTGAAATCGACACGCACAAGGACGCGCCTGCCGGCTACATCGATGTCGTCAATCGTTCTTTTCGGCATGGGTGTCTCCGCGGGCTATCGCCCCGCCGCGCAATTCCAAAAATACAGATTTGAATTCACTGCATCACCCGAAAAATACTCGCGCGATGTCGAAAAGATCCTCACCCACCATCTTCAGCTCTCCGACCCCTTCCGCGAGAGGAATGGGCACGACCTGATTGCCCTGCAGGCTGACCATCATGCCGAAATCGCCGGCGGCAACCAGGTCTATGGCGGCGATCCCGAACCGCGTCCCCAGAACGCGATCGAAGGCAGTCGGAGTGCCGCCGCGCTGCAGATGACCCAGCACGGTGACCCTGGTCTCGTAGCCCGTCCGCTTTTCGATCTCCTCCCCCACGAGGTGTCCCACGCCGCCCAGTTTCACGTGGCCGAACTCGTCCTTGCCCCGTGAAAAAACCACGTGGTCGTTCGTCCCCTCGATCTTCACTCCTTCCGCCACGACGACAATGCTGAAATCTTTCCCGCGCTCGTGGCGCTTCTGAATCGACTCGACGATCTCGGTGATCGAGTACGCCTGCTCGGGAATCAGGATCATGTCCGCGCCCCCGGCGATGCCGGCGTGGACGGCGATCCAGCCGCTTTGCCTTCCCATCACCTCGACTACCATTACCCGGTTGTGGGACTCGGCGGTGGTATGGATGCGGTCCAGGGCTTCGGTGACGATGTTGACCGCCGTGTCGAAACCGAAGGTGTAATCCGTTTTGCTGATGTCGTTGTCGATTGTCTTCGGGACGCCGATCACCGGAGCCTCCATCTCCGTGAGTTGATCCGCTACCGAAAGGGTGTCCTCTCCCCCTATGGCGATCAGGGCGTCCAGCTTCATCCGTTTCATGTTTTCGACGACGATATCGCCGCCGTCCGGATCCTTGAACGGGTTTGTTCTCGAGGTGCCCAGGATGGTCCCGCCGCGCGGCAGAATGCCGGAGATCTCCTCCAGCCCAAGGGGCAGCCATTGGCACTCGAGCATTCCCCTCCAACCGAGGAGCACGCCGCGAAAGCGATACCCGTACTCGACAATTCCCTTGCGGACCGCGGCGCGGATGACGGCATTCAGTCCAGGACAGTCGCCGCCTCCGGTCAGAATCCCGACAGTCTTTTTCGGCAATTCCACTCTTGGATCCGCGATATCCATCGAAATTCCCGGAAGGACCCCCTCTCGAAGGGTTCCTTCCATCAGCAGGAAGGCGAAGGATCCTTGCTCTCCTTCGCGCCCCGCCGCAACCGCGGGGCTTTCGATGGCGCCCGGAAGAACGGCTCTGGCAGGGGGTGCAAATGGCCGCAATTCTATCGCGGCCTGCAGGTAGCGTCAAGCCGGGGAGGTGGCGCTCAGGCTTCCTGCACAGGTGCGTTGGCGAGAGCCAGTACGACCACCGAACCCCCTCGGGCAGCGAGGGGTTCGGCGCATGCCCCGACGGTCGAACCCGTGGTTACCACATCGTCAACAAGGCCTGCGACAACCCCCGCAGGCATGGGGGAGGCGGCGAAGGCGGAGCTGAGGTTGGCCGCCCGTTGCGCCGCAGTCAACATCGCCTGCTGACGGGTCGCCTTTACTCTCCTGACCCTGTCGGTCACGACAGGCTTCCCGCTGGCCGCAGCGATCCCTCGCGCAATCAGCAGGCTCTGGTTGAACCCGCGCTCCCGCTGCCGGGCAGGGTGCAGCGGCACCGGGACCAGCAGGTCGATACCGCCGAACTGCTCGAACTCGGGCAGGACGGCCAGGCGTCTCCCCAGCTCCACGGCCAGCCGGCGGTGGCCGGCGAACTTGATGGCGTGGACGGCCTCCCTCAGGACGCCGGCGAACGGCCCCAGAACCAGGGCGCGCTCGATCGCCTGAGGCCAGTTCCCGCACTGGGGACAGTCGTTCGGGCCTGAACCACCGTCTCCAGGCGACGGGTGATTCCGCGGGCAACTGCAGCGTGGACAGCGGTTCGCGGGCGGGCGGACGATCTCGTCGCAGCAGGAGGAGCACAGGGGCCGGTCCACCGAATCGACGGGAGCCCGGCAGACGGCGCAGTGGGGCGGGTAGACGAAATCGAGAAGACAGCCGGCCCCGGTGCGGAGAGTGTGTGCGATCCGCGCCGCCATTGTATCCGGTGCCCCGCAGTCATGGGACTCGGTTGAGTCGTGGCTGGCCATTGAATGGAGATCTCATCAACAAGCGTGCCCGGCGGGAAACCGAGCCCGTCCGGCACGGAATCGCCCTTCGACGAATGGTTCTGTCCTCTCCGCCTCCTCACATACGGTCCCGAAGCGGGTTCCCGGGGCGTTCCTGTCACCCGATTGACGCCAGGGTTGCCGAACCGTTATGCTCTTCTCTCCGCATCCGGCTCCCTCCCCCCCCCCTTCAGTCACCACCGGGCAACCAGCATGACCAGATCCTCGCCACCGATATGGCGGATGGCGGCCGCGCTCGCCGCCGCCTTCGCCATCCCCTCATGGTCCCAACCGGAGCTCATCGAGGCGCCGGATCCGTCCGACCCGATGGCCGTTCACGTCTATCGCCTGGAGAACGGCCTGACCGTTTATCTCAGCAAAAACGACCAGAAACCACGGTTTCACGCCGAGGTCGCGGTCAGGGCCGGCAGCAAGCACGACCCCGAAACATCGACCGGAATCGCCCACTACCTCGAGCACATGCTGTTCAAGGGCACAACTCGCCTCGGCACGCTCGACTACGAAGCGGAGCGGGTCCATCTCGACAGCATCACCGCCCTCTACGAACGCCACTTCGCCGAGACCGATTCGACACGGCGCCGGAATCTCTACGCCCTGATCAACGAACAGGGGCAGCTCGGATCGCGGTACGCGGTCCCCGGCGAGCTCGACCGGATCTACGCCGCCCTCGGAGCGGAAGGTCTCAATGCCCACACCTGGATCGAGGAGACCGTTTACAAGGTAGACCTGCCCGCGAACCGGCTTCTCCACTGGGCGCGGCTGGAGTCGGAGCGCTTCTCGCAGCCGGTGTTCAGACTGTTCCAGACCGAGCTGGAAACGGTGTACGAGGAGAAGAACCGCTCTCTGGACAACAAGGACCGGCTCATCCGGGAGGCGGTGAACCGCCGCCTGTTCAAGGTCCATCCCTGCGGGCAGCAGACGACCCTCGGCTCGGTCGAGCACCTGAAGAACCCGTCGCTCGAGCTGATGTACGAGTACTACCGCACCTGGTACGTGCCGAACAACATGGCGGTGATCATCTCCGGCGACATCGACATCGGGGAGACGATCGCCCTGATCGACAGCGAGTTCTCCGACTGGGAACCGCGGCGCCTGCCGAAGCTGAGAAAGTGGAAGGAGAAGAAGCTGAAGGAGGTCGAGCGCGTCGAGGTCGTGTACCCGGGGGAGGAGTACGTGCTGCTGGCCTTTCGCACCGCTCCGAGCACGCACAAGCACACCGAGGCGCTGCAGGTGCTCGATTACATCCTCGACAACGCCACCGCCGGGCTCATCAACCTCAACCTCAACCAGAAACAGCTGGTGCGGCGCGCCGGCTCCTGGACGACGTCCCACCACAACAGCAACGACTGCGGAGCCCAGTACCTGTACGGGGTTCCCAAGGAGGGGCAGACCCTGGAGGAGGTCGAGGCGCTCCTGCTCGAGCAGGTGGAGCTGATCAGGTCGGGGGAGTTCGAAGACTGGATCATCCCCGCCATCGTCACCGACTGGAAGAAGGGGTACCGCCGCAGGCTCGAGGAGAACCGCTCCCGGGTCGGCCTGATGAACGGGGCCTTCCTGTCGTTTCAGGACTGGGACCACGCCCGCCGCAAGCTCGAGCGCATGGCGAAGCTGCGCCGCAAGGACATCGTCAAGGCAGCGGGGAAGTACTTCGGCGGCGGCTACGTCGCCGGCTACCGCCGCGACGGCAGGCAGGAGCTTCCCGAGATCGGGAAACCGGAACTGGACCCCATCGACGTCGACCCTTCCAGGAAATCCCCCTTCGCCGCCGAGGTCCTCGCCCTTGAGAGCGAAGTGATCGAGCCGGTGTTCGTGGAACCCGGCAGGGATTTCACCAGGAAGCAGTTGCGCGAGGGAGTCGACCTGTACTACGCCGCCAACCCCTTGAACGACCTGTTTTCACTCGAGATATCGGTCGACGTCGGCAAGCTGGCGGACGAGCGGCTGGGGGTGGCCGGGCGGCTCCTCGACAAGTCGGGCGCCGGCGACCTGAGCGCCGGGGAGCTGAAGAAGGAGTGGTACCGCCTCGGAACCGAGTTCTCCTTTTCCCCTGGCAGTCACGCGACGGCGGTCTCGATCTCCGGGCTGGACGAAAACTTCGCGGCCTCGATCGATCTGATGACCGAGGTTCTGACCCGGGCCGCGGCCCCGGACAGCACCCTCGACGAGCTGGTCCAAATCATCCTGGCGGAGCGGCAGGATGCGGTCAAGGACCACAACACCGTCCACCGCGCCCTGTTCCGCTACAACCGCCATGGGGACAACTCCTCCTACCTGCGGGTCGTCCCGAACGAGCGGCTCCGGCGCCTGACGGTGGAGGAACTGCACGGGCTCGCGGCCAGCCTGCTGTCGTACGAGCACGACCTGTCTTATACCGGATCGCTGCCTCTCGAGGAAGTGACGGAAACGCTGCTGCAACGGTACCCGCCCCTGACGGCGGCGCTGAAACCTCCTCCCCCTTTTCAGGCCCTGGAGGTACGCCGTCCGCAGGAGACCGAGATCCTGATTTTCGACAAGGAGATGGCCCAGGCCCTGGTGCGCATCGAATCCGGCGGGGAGACCTACGGGGAAAGCAGGCGCCCGCAGATAGACCTCTTCAACGAGTATTTCTACGGCGGCATGGCGGGCATCGTCTTCCAGGAGCTCAGGGAAGCAAGGGCCCTGGCCTACGCGACCTGGGCCTGGCTGTTCCCGGGGAATCGCAAGGAGGACTTCGACCTGTTCTCCGCCTTCATCGGCTGCCAGGCGGACAAGACCCCTGAGGCCGTCGCGGCGTTCCTCGAGCTGATCGACGACATCCCGGCCTCGGAAGAGCGTTTCGCCGCCGCCCGAAAGGCGCTGGTGGAGCAGTACCGCTCCCGCCGGCTCGGATTCAGGGACGTTCTGGGGGCGGTGCGCAGGTGGGAACTCCAGGGAGTCCCCGTCGATCCGAGGCTGCAGCGCTTCGAACGGATCTCCTCCTCCATGCTCGAACAACTGCTCGGATATCATTCGGAACATATCGGCGGGCGGCCGAAGATGATCTCGATCGTGGGCGATCGATCGAAAATCGACGCCGACAGCCTGGGCCGGTACGGCAAGGTGGTTGCCGTCGGGATCGAGGATATCTTCGGGTATTGAAGAGCGGGTTGATCCCGGGTTTCCCCCCGGTTCCTTTGTTGACAGGGAAAGGGGGGCCGCCTAGGTTCGGATTTCCGGGGCGGCGTAGCTCAGTTGGTTAGAGCAGTGGAATCATAATCCACGTGTCGGGGGTTCGAGTCCCTCCGCCGCTACCACCGAAAGCAGTTTCCCAGGCGCCGGGCGAGGCTCGGGCGCCTTTTTTTGTGCCGTCCTTCCCTCCTGTCAGCGACACGATGTGCCCTGAAGAGGGACTCAGCGCCGCAGACAGCCCGCGGGCATCGATCCAATCGATCCACGGGAGGAGCTCTGCTCCCCGCCGGTTGCGACCGCGCGATTGTGCGGCCCGGGTATCTTCCCCTCAGGAGCGGTCCACCCAGTGGCGGAAGAGGGGCTTCGCCCCTTCGGGCAGGCGGGCGAACACCTCGGCGGGCACCAGCGGCACCACGTTCTCCGACAGCCCGCCGGCGGTCAGCCGCCGGCGCTCGTCGGATCCGGGCCGCAGCGAGTCGAGGTTCAGCCACCACGGGGCGAAGCGGATCGGCAGGGCGACGCGGGACTCGCCCGACCGGTTGGGACTGATGGCGTGCCACAGTCTGCTGTCCATGACGAGCACGGAGCCGGCATCCCCCTCCACGGCGACCTCCTCCGGGTGGGACCGGTGCGGATCGACGCCGGCGTCTCCGGAAGGGTTGTCGGGGCGCCGGTGGGATCCCGGCACCACGAGGGTGCCCGTATCCGCGGTGAAGGGGGTGAGCATCCAGATCGTGGTCAGGTGCAGCACGGCGTCGGGGTACGGGGCCTTGACGCGCCCGGCGTTCTGCTGATTGAACGGCCAGTCCGCGTGCCAGGCGCCGCGTTCGTTGCCCGGGTGAGTCACCATGCAGGTGGTGTACGACACCCGCACGTGCTCCCCGAGCAGGGCCTTGCACAGCCCCAGGAGGCGAGGCTCTGCCAGGAATGGGGCAAAGGACTGGTCGAAGTTGATGAGGCCGGAAACCTTGTCGAGGCGGCTGCGCGGATCGGCGACCTTGTGCGCCGCGGCCGTCGCCAGAACGCTGTCGCGCACTTCTTCGACGGCACCGGGGGGGATCACCCCCTCTAGCACGCAGAATCCCTCCCGGGCGATCCCGTTCAGAGCTTCCACTGCCTGCTACCGCGGGAGCCGTTGCGGCGCTCCGTCCTCCTGCAGGGATTTCTGGGCGGCTTCCAGCACCCGCACCACGCGCAGGCCGTCACGCCCGTCGCTGCGGGGGGGCTTCCCGGAGCGGATGCATTCGGCAAAATGCTGCGCCTCGAGGCGCAGCGGCTCGGCCATGTGGATGTGGGGGATCACGATGTCCCCCATCCGCAGGGTAATGGCATCGCCGTAGCTCTCGTACTCCTCCCGCTCCGCCGCCTTGTCGTAGATGCGCACCTTCTCGGTGCTCTCCATGTCGTCGAACACCGCCATCTTGCGGCTTCCCACGATGGTGAGCTTGCGGATCTTGTGCGGGTCCAGCCAGGACAGCTGCAGCTGCGCCATCTTGCCGTCGGGAAAATGCAGGTTGACGAAAACGACGTCTTCCACTCCCTGCTGCAGGTAGGACTCGCCGCGGGCGCTCACCGAGTCGGGAACCTGACCCAGCAGGTAGAGAATCACCGACAGGTCGTGGGGAGCGAAGCTCCACAAGGCGTTTTCATCCCGCCGCACGATTCCGAGGTTCACCCGCTGCGAGTAGAGGTAGTAGATCTCTCCCAGCTCCCCCAGGGAGATGATCTCCCGCAGGAACTCGACCGCGGGGTGGTACTCGAGCAGGTGTCCGACCATGAGGGTGCGGCCCTGCCTTTCTCCCAGCTCCACCAGTTCCTCGGCCTCGCCGCCGGACAGCGTCATCGGCTTTTCGACGAACACGTGCTTGCCCGCCTCCAGGGCCGCGCGAGCGGCGGCGAAGTGGCGAACCGCCGGCACGGCCAGCACCACCGCCTCCACCTCCCCGTCGGACAGCACCTCCTCGAAGGAGGCGGCCGCCTCGACCTCCGGGTATTGCGCCCGCATCGCCTTGCGGATATCGGCGTTGGCGTCGCACACGGTCTTCAGACGGACTTCCGGAAGCCCGGCGAACACCCGCACCAAGTTCCTGCCCCAGTAACCGGCTCCCACGCAGGCCAGCGTCGTCCGTTCGCCCGCGGTGCTCACAGCCCCCTGACTTTCGCCCTGGTCCCGAGCGCACCCAGGACGTTGCGCGTGTCGACGATCAGCCGCGCCTGTTTCCCGACCCGGCGCCAGTCGCACTCCGAGTGCGCCGTGACTATCACGACGCAGTCGGCCGCTTCGAGTGACTTCCTGTCCAGTCCGACGGAGACGAGGTCGTCCCCGTATTCGACCTCGAGCCTGGGGACGTGGGGGTCGTGGTAGGAGACCTCCGCCCCCCGGCGCCGCAGCAGCTCGATTATGCGCACCGCGGGACTCTCGCGGACGTCGTCGACATCCGCCTTGTAAGCGACGCCGATGACCAGCACCTGCGACCCCTTCACCGCCCGCCCCTCTTCGTTCAGGGCGTCGGTGACCTTCTCCATCACGTGAAGAGGCATGTGCGCGTTCACCTTGTCCGCGAGATCGATGAATCTCGTCTCGTAATCCAGGCTGCGCATCTTCCAGGAAAGGTAGAGAGGATCTATCGGCAGGCAGTGCCCCCCCAACCCGGGGCCGGGGAAGAACTGCATGAAACCGAACGGCTTGGTCGCGGCGGCCTCGATGATCTCCCAGACGTCGAGTCCGAGCCGGTCGCAGATCAGGGCGATCTCGTTCACCAGTCCGACGTTGACGGAGCGGTAGGTGTTCTCCAGCAGCTTGACCATCTCCGCGGCTGCAGGGGAAGAGACCGGGACGACGACGTCGACGGCGTGCTTGTAGAGCGCCGCCGCCGCGGCGGTGCACTGCGGCGTCAGTCCTCCGATAACCTTGGGGGTGTTCCGGGTAGTCCAGCGCCGGTTTCCCGGGTCGACGCGTTCCGGCGAGAAGGCGAGAAAGAAATCCTCTCCCGGCACCGCCCCGTCCGCGCGCAGCCTCGGCAGAATCAGCTCCTCGGTCGAACCGGGATAGGTCGTGCTCTCGAGAACAACGAGCATGCCCGGGTGGGTGTAGCGGGCGATCTCTTCGCAGGCCGAGACGATGTGGGAGATGTCGGGGGCCTTGGTCTTGCTCAGCGGCGTGGGAACGCAGATGCAGACGCAATCGACCTCCTTCAGCACGCTGAAATCGGTGCCTGCCGACAGCGTCCCGGCGTCGACCAGCCGTTTGAGCTCCTCGCTGGCAACCTCCGACACGTAGGAATCGCCGGCGTTGACCCTGCAGGCCCTTTCCGGGTCGACGTCGATGCCCGAGGTGCGGATGCCGCCGCGCGCGAACTCGACGGAGAGCGGCAGACCGACGTAGCCCAGGCCGAGGACGGCCAGCCGCGCTTCCCGGCGCTCGATCTTTTCGATCAGGTTGGTCATCCAGGCCGTTCTTCCCGGCCGGTCCTCGACCCTCTGCCCCCGTTTCTGTACCACTCGACGGTGCGCTCGAGTCCCTCGCGCGCCGGCACCCGGGGCACGTACCCCAGCTTCCGGCGCGCCGTGTCGATGCCGGCGAGTGATCGCCTGATATCGCCGGGCCGCTCCGGTCCGTGGCGGATGTCTCCCTCCGTCCCCAGCAGCTTCCTGAGGATTTCGACCACCTCGTTCAGACTGGTGGTGGCCCCGCACCCAACGTTGAAGACCTCCCCGCTGACCCCTTCGGCTTCGAGGGCTCTGATGTTGGCGTCGACGACGTTCCCGACGTAGGTGAAATCCCGGACGAAGGTGCCGTCGCCGTTGATGGTCAGCGGCCTGCCCTCGATCAGCCCAACCGTGAAGATGGCGATGAATGCGGCGTACTCGGAACCGGGATCCATTCCCGGCCCGAAAGCGTTGAAATACCTCAGGGACACCGTTTCGAAACCGTACAGATGCGAGAACACCCGGCAGTAGTACTCCCCCGTCAACTTGGAAACGGCGTACGGGGAAATCGGTTCAGGCACCATGTCCTCGGTCTTCGGCACGGTTTCGCTGTCGCCGTACACCGAGCAGGAAGAGGCGTTGACCAGGCGCCTGACCCCGGAATCCCGCGCCGCTTCGAGAAGGTGGAGGGTGCCCCCGACGTTGACGTCGTTGGTGGTAACCGGGTCCTCCACCGACTGCGGCACCGAGGGCACCGCCGCCTGGTGGAGGACGAAGTCGACCCCGTGAACCGCCTCGCGCACCGTCTGCCGGCTGCGCAGGTCCCCATCGACGATCTCGATCTCCCCGGAGAACGGCTCGAGGCGCTCGCGCCTGCCGGAGGAGAAATTGTCGAGTACGCGGACCCGGTGTCCTTTCGCGAGCAGTTCCCCCACCAGGTGGGAACCGATGAAACCGGCGCCCCCGGTGACAAGTGTCGACGTCATTCCGTTCCCTGTTCTTCCCCGGCCGCAGCCTCCATCCACGCCCTGGTCCTGCCGATCCCCTCGCGGATGCCCACCGAGGCTTTCCAGCCTGCGAGAGCCTCGGCCCTGGAGCCGTCTCCCACCCTTCTCGAGGGTTCCCCCCGGGTGGGCTGATGCTTTCGGGCGGCGACCGCTGCCGGATCTCCGGCGATCATTTCCGCCAGCTCCCCGAGGGGGACGCCGCGGCCGCTGGCGGCGTTGAGGATCTCACCTTCGCAGCGCCTCAGGAGCCCGGCCGCGGCCACCAGGGCGGCGCAGTCTTCCACGTACACGAAATCCCGGATCCGCTCCCCGTCCCCGCGCGGGAGGGGAGATCCACCTGTCCGTTGCAGGCGGGCGACAATCCCCCCTTCCAGTTCGCATCTCTGAAAGGGGCCGTAGATGGCGAACGGCCGCACGACGGCGACGGGGAGGCGGTAGGCCCGGTGGTATCCGAGACAGAGGTTCTCGGCGGCCAGCTTGCAGGCCGCGTACGGGGACCGGGGCGCCAGCGGGAAGTCCTCGGCAATGGCCGTGCCGCTCTCGGCATAGACGCGGGAAGTGCTGACGAAAACCATTTTCGTGTCGTACTCCCGGCACATTTCGAGCAACCTCATGGTGCCGCCAACGACGCTCTCGAAGGTTTCCTGCGGTTTTCCGAGCGATTTCCCCGCACCGGTTCCCGGGGCGAGATGGTAGCAGCACTCGAGGCCGCGGAAGAAAAGCTCGTACAAGGTTCCGGGGTTGCGGATGTCCCCCCGGATCAGCCCCTCGTATCCGGGACGGCCGGAGAACTCCGCGAGATTGGCGCGGCATCCTCCCGACAGATTGTCGAGGACGATGACCCGCCTGCGGCGTTGCAGCAACTCGGAAACCAGCCAGCGGCCGATGAATCCGGCTCCGCCGGTAACCAGACAAAGCCCCATTACCCCCGCCTGCCCGGGTCGGCCCCGGCGGACCGCGGCAGCGGCGGCAGGCCGTTTTCTCCGGTTCCCGGTTTGATGAGGTTCGGCCGAGTAATTAGAATTCCGGCACCGCTTTCAGAATACCCTATCATCCAAAAATACAAAAACTTGCGAGAATTTCACCCCATGCCGAACAGCCGACGGAACCCCGTGTGGAAGAAAGGCCTGCCCCTGGCCGCGGCCGTCTTCGCCCTCGCCCTGCTCGCCGCTCGCTCATCCCCGGCGGCGCCGCTCTCGCTGCGGGAATGCATCGATCTGGCGGCCAGACAGAATCTCGGATACCTCAGCGACCTCCGCGATGTCGAGGCCACCCGGGAGCAGCTGCGCCAGGCGCGCTCCGAATTCGGGTTGGGCATCGACGCCTCCTTCGACCTGCCAACCTATTCCGAGAGCCGCCAGCTCCAGGACGACATCGCCCTGATCCAGAGAGTCCGCGAAGAGAACACCACCATGGAATACCAGGGCCGGACGACGATGTCGCAACGGATTCCCCACGTCGGCAGGCTCAGCGTTACCGCCTCGGGCTCGCGCAACGACTTCAGCTCCAACCGCCGCGTCGACCGGCGCGAGTTCATCGGCGACCTCCAGGTCGCCTACACGCGCGACCTCCTCTTCACCCCGGCCGCCGAAATCCAGCTGCAGCAGGCCGAAATCGGGCTCTCGATCAGCCAATCGAACCTGCACCGCCGCGAGCTGCAGCTCGAGGAGCAGGTCACCAACTCCTTCTACGACCTCGTGCAGGCGATCCGCGAGCTCGAGATCCAGCAACAGCGGCTCGAGCAGTCGACGGCGGCCCTCGATCTCGCCCTGCGCAAGTTCGAGATCGGGCTGATCGCCGAGGTGGAGGCGCTTCACCTCAGTGTCGAGAAGCTTCGCGCAGAGGCGGAATTCAACCGGGCGCAGACGCAGATCGAACGCCAGCGCGACCGCTTGCGGGAGATACTCGGGATGCAAATGGACGACCCGCTCGATGTGCTGACCTCGGTCGATCACGAAACAGTTCCGATCGCCGAAGGCCCCGCGGTCGAGTTCGGGCTGCGCCGGCGCAGCGACCTGCGGGAGGCGGAGTGGGCGCGGCAGTCCTCCGAGCTCTCGCTGAAAGATCTCGAGCAGCAGCTGGGCCCCACCGCGCAGCTGACCACGAGGTTGACCCTGCTGGGCCGCGGACAGGACGCCAGCGACGTCAGCAGCACCTTCGAACGCAGCTTCGTTTCCGCCGGGGTGCGCATGGAACTGCCGCTCGTCGACGGCGGGGAACGCCGCGCCCGCGTGCGCCGGGCCGAGATCGACCTGGAGAAGTCACTGCTCAACACCGAATCGGTCGAGCGCCGGATAGCGCGTGAGATCCGCGACGCTGTGCGCAACGTCAGGGAGGCGGAACAGCAGATCGAACTGGGGCGGGAAGAACTGACGGTGGCCGAGCGAACCTACGACGTGGAGCGCAGTCGTTTCGAGCTGGGGCTGGCCGACAGCCAGGAACTGCTGCAGGCCCAGACCGCCCTGACCCAGGCGCGGCTGGACGGGTTGCGCGAGGCGATCGATTACCAGCGCGCCCTCGCGGGCCTGCGGGTCGCGACGATGGCGGACCTGGCCGAGTTGAGGAAGACCGGCGAGTAGGGCCTCAGCTGTCGTCGTTCGAATCCATCAGGGGATGGGAGAATTCCTCCTCCTCGCCGAAGATCAGGCGCCGCGGCCTGAGGCGGGTGTAGTTCGGGATCTGGTTCTTCTCTTCGGCTTCCTGGCAGGCGACGCAGAGGCGGGCGGTCGGCAGGGCGTTCAGCCGCAGCGGCGGGATGAGGGGGCAGGTCGGGCACAGCTTCAGGGGAGTCTCCAGACAGGCCTCGCATTTGCCGTAGGTGTTGGTCTCGAGCTTTTCGAGGGCGAGGGTGATCTCCTCCAGCTCGCGGCGCTCCGTATCCCCCAGGGCGACCAGCAGCTCCATGGTTCCCGCTTCGACGGCGCGGTCGAGATCGTCCGCCTTGGGATCCTGCAGGTGGTCGATCTCGGTCTCGTTGCCCTGCAGATCGGCAATCAGATCGGCGCGGCGTTCCAGAAGCCGCTTCTTCATCTTGAGGCGCTCCTTTTTGTTCAGCGCCGTTTTTTCAGCCATCCTGTTCTCCCCCTGGAAGCCCCGCATCTTCAGCGCGGGGCGTGAACCGCAGGCGAGCGTTCCAGCGATCCGCCGGGCGCTCGTGCGTTCCGGCAGTCCCGGTTTTTCCCGGTCCGGCCGGATCCATCCGTTTCACTGCTGTTCCGGGCTCAATCCCGAAGGCGGCGAAGCTTGTCGCGCAACGAGGCGGCGAGCTCGAATTTCTCATCCTCGACCGCTGCCCGGAGATCTGCATCGAGCTTCTCCCTTCGGCTCAAGGGCCGGTTTCCCTCCACCTCCTTCTCCCAGTTCCTGAGAAACTTCAGCTCCTCGCATTCCTCGGGGCCGGATTCTCCCTGGCCGTCGAGAAGCTGCTCGATTTCCTGGATTCCGCCGCGAATTTCCTCCAAGGCCTCCTCGTGCTCCTTTTCTTCGAGGAGGAGAAGGGCGCGGGCCTGGATCCGGTGGGTGGTTACGAAGACCCGGTACTGATCGGACATCCGGCGGTCCTCGTCATGCTCGGCGTACTGCTTGCACATGTCGAGAATCCCGAGATTGTGCTCGGCGTCCTCCCAGGCCCTCTCGTATTCCCTGAGCTCGAAAAAACTGATGCGCCGCCAGTAGTACTGGATCGCCTCCCGGCTCAGGTCCCAGCAGTCCTCCCGCGACAGCGAGAAGCCTGGTTTTTCTCCCCCCCTTATCGCATCCCGCAGCTTTTTCTGGTAGTAGTTGAGAAGGGAGCGGCTGTTGTGCGGCCGGGATCCGTCGGGACGGTCCGTCCACTCGAGCTGCATCAGCCCGAGATCGACGCGAATCTGGATCTTGCGCTTGCGGCCGCCGCCGTCTATTGCGCGAACCATGAGCTCTCCCGGCTTGTAGCCCCAGGCGTCCAGTATGCTGCTGATGTCCTTGTACTTCATCACTTCCGGATCCGGGTTCGGTCTGGTGAAACTGCGGGGCGGAGGATGACAGGCAACGGATCGGTTCGGGCAAAAGGCCGGGCAGTATAGAGCCGGCCCGGCACCTTGTCAACTTCCCGGAGAAGGTTGTCCCCCTTCCGCGCCCGCCCGGATCTCCTCGACTATGGCCAGCAGTTCCTTCTCCAGGCTCGCCGTCGAATTCTTCCTGTCGAGGTGGCCCTGAATCACCGGCAGGGCCTGCTCGCCGACTGTCACAAGCGATTCGCGCGCGAGGGCCCTCTCGCGCGGAGTGGTCTCTTCCGCCCGGCCGGGGTTCTCCATCGGAGTGCCGAACATCGTGATCCTCGGCATGCTGTCCCCGAACAGCCCGGTGCCGAGACTGGGATCTCCGAACAGCTCCATGGGACCGCGCAGCGAATCGCGCAGGGCCGCCAGGTCGGTCTCGTCTCCGGTGAAGACTCCCTTGGGAGACCGCCGTTCCTCCCGCAGCATCAGCAGATCGTAGTAGACCAGGGCGTTGACGAGGATTTCGGCGGCCTGGGTTCCTCCGAGCTGCCCCAGCACCGGGATTGCGGCCATTCGCACCTCGACATTGGGGTCGTTCAGCGAGCGGTCGAGCAGCTTCCCGATCGGTTTGACGGCGCTGCGGTCTCCGATCTTCCCGAGGGAGGCCATGGAGGACGTCTTGAGGGTGGTTCGCTGATCGTACTCCGCAAGCACCCCGATCAGGGCCGGGACCGCTGTCGGCTCGCCGATTTCTCCGAGCGCCTCAGCCGCCTTCCGGCGGGTCGCGTAGGGGTAATCGGGTCGAGAAACGATCTCGATCAGCTTGTCGAGCTTCTTCGTGTCACCCGCCTCGTACGCCTTGTGCATGCGTGATACGTTGGTGCAGGAAAGCAGCAGGCAGAAGGCGAGGACGGCGGTGACCGCCGCGGTTGCAGTAGGTACTGGCATCGGGGATATTCCACCCCCCTTTCGGAGCTTTGAATTGAGATGACCCAAGCGCATGTTCACAATCGCCAACCCATTCCGGGAGTGAAAGATATGGTCGCGGTTTCGAGCGGCAAGGGGGGCGTCGGCAAGTCGACGATCGCCGCCAACCTCGCCGTTTCGATGGCCGCCGATGGAGCCGCGGTCGGGCTGATCGACTCCGACATCTACGGCCCCAACGTCCCGGGAATGCTCGGTCTGGAAGGCCGGCCGGCCGTCGATCCCGGGAGCAACCGGATCAGACCCCTCACGGCCCACGGGATCAAGGTCATTTCCATGGGAATGCTGATCGATCCCGGGGTTCCCGTGATCTGGCGCGGCCCGATGCTGGCGAAAATGATGAACCAGTTCCTGTTCCAGGTCGACTGGGGGGATATCGACGTCATGCTGCTCGACCTCCCGCCGGGCACCGGGGACGTGCAGATCACCCTGACCCAGTCCGCCCCGCTCACCGGTGCCGTCATCGTCACCACCCCTTCCGAGATCGCCCTGGAGGACGTGCGCCGCGGGGTACTGATGTTTCGCCAGACCGACGTTCCCCTGCTCGGACTCATCGAGAACATGTGCGAGTTCGCCTGCGATCGCTGCGGCCACCGCGCCAATCTGTTCGGCCGGGGAGGCGGGAGGAAGCTCGCCGGGAGCTTCGGCATCGACATGTTGGCGCAATTGCCTCTCGATCCCCGGATCGGCCGGTGCGCCGATGAAGGGACACCGTTCGCCGCCGCGTACGGCAGCGACCCTTCCAGCGAGCTGTTCCGGGAGACGGCGCGGTCGCTCAGGAAGCGCCTTGCCGCCCCCCCCGGCGGCGGCTGAGAAACGCCCCTGCTGTCCCGGACTCCACCGGAAACGTCAGACCTCCGCGACTGATCAGCGGGGCCGCATGCTTCAGCGCACGGTGAACTCCGCCCGCTTCTCGGCCTCGTTGCCGCACCGGTCGCGGGCGGCGACCCGCAGCACGTGCCTCCCCGGCTGCAGGTCCGCCCCGGGCCGGTAACGCAGCGTGCCCGCCTCCGGATCGTATTCGAAAATCACCCCGGCGCCGTCCAGCTCCATCACGAGGTCGGTTTCCGAGCCGATCCCCGATCCGTGGTCGGCGACCCTCGCCGAGACCAGGCCCGGGCTCCGATCCAGCAACGCCCCGCCGGTGGGTTTCAACCCGGAAATCGACGGGGCGGTTTCGTCGGCGAGCACGGCGAACCGCCCGAGGTGCCGCACCCTGGCTCCGATCCGGGTCGATCCCCGGCTCAGCCGGTTGCCGGCGAACCCCCATCCCCCCTTCCTCTGCCTGTAGAGGGCGAGCTTGCCGGGGGCGCGGCCATCCCCGGGAACACGGAAGGTCACCTCGACAGGCCCGTCGAAACTCGCCAGCACCGGTCCGAAGGCATAACCGGGCCCGGTGCTTTCCAGCTCCTTCGATCCGGCCGCGGCGAACGGGGCGGCCTGGGGATAGACAGGTCCATAGGCGCTGGTCGCCGCAAAGCGGAGGGAAACCGCTCCCTCGGCGAACGCCAGCTCCACCGCTTCCCCCGGAACCGCGGGGCGCAGATTCACCGGGATCTCGAGCCGCGCCGACGGGCGGTGGGCAGGCACCGCCACCAGCAGCGGAACGGGACCTGCGAAAAGGCCCGGAGCACCCATGAGCCCGGCCGCCGCTCCCCGCAGGGCGCGCAGGTCCGCGGTAAGCTCGAATTCAAGGGGACCCGTCTGCCGCAGGCGCAGCGCCTCCCCGGTGCCGGAAACCGGGTGGCGGGAAGCGCCGCTTCTCTTTACCTCCAGGGAGACCGCCGGCGCCCCCGACAGATGCGCGTCGCTTTTTAGAGCCACGGTGACGTACTCCCCGTGGGCCTGGACCGGGTCCGCTGTCAGCCGCGCCGAAGCGGACGGCGCCGCGGTCAGGATCGCGGAATCCCGGCCGCCGCCGGGATCGCTTGCGGCCAGCTCCCAGACCGCCCCCGGACCACCTTCTTCCAGCGCGAAGGAGTAGGGCCCCCGCCCGACCCGGACCTCCTGCCGCACGACCGGCCGCGCCTTTCCGCCTTCGACCAGGGAGAGCGAAACGGCAACGCGGTCGTCATCGGGATCGGCGATCTCCATCTCGGCGAAGACGTGGTTTCCATCCGCGACGATGAGTCGGGGGCTGATGATGGCCGGATCGGCATTGACCAGCAGCCGGCAACGCGCCGCGGCCCTGTTGCCCGCCGCGTCGACCGACTCGATTTCGAGCAGGTGCGGCCCCTTCTCCAGAACCTGCTCCGAACCGCTTTCCCGTTCTCCCCCGCACAGCAGTATCCCGGCAGCTTCCCCCTTCGGGCGGTAGAACGGCAGGCGGTTCCCCGGCAGGCGGAAGAGGTTGAAATAGGTGCGCAGGGCCCCTCCGGAAGGGATGCGGAAGCGATCGAGGCGCATCTGGTAGCCGTCGGAGTAGGAGACCGAAGCGTAGCGCGCCGAAAACCGCTCGACCCCGTCGACGAGCAGGCGGTTGCCGAGGGGGGCCAGCTTGTTGGCGGCCGCGTCGGCGCGGTCGTACCCCTCGACGGCGATGCCGATCCTTCCGTGCACCCTCACCGGACCGGGGGCGGAGAATTTCCCCGCTCCGTCCGGGCTCAGCTTCAGCGAAACGGGGTGGGGGCGTCCGTTCACGCGGCTTGCGTGGTCCATCGGCACAAGTGCGATCCGCTGCAGGGTCGGCGCCTTCGTGTCGGTTACGGAGTAGTCGTGGAGCAGCGGATTGACCGGGACGTTGCCGGCGTTGCGGATCTCCAGGTGCAGGTGGGGCGGCCCCGCGCCGCTTTCGCCGCTGCGGGCGATCACCTCCCCGCGCGCGACCGGGAGCTCTCCTTCCTTCAGCCAGAGATCGACGGTGTAGCGGCCGGCTTTCCGCTGCGCCGCCCGCACCCTTCGCGCCAGGGCCGGCGAGAACGACTCGAGGTGGGCGTAAACGGCGATGCGGCCGTCGCGAAGCTTCTGATACACGGCGCGGCCGAACCCCCAGGGAGAGGTGCGGAGGCGCGTTACGTGTCCCGAGGCGACCGCCCGCACCTCGTACCCGGTCCGGCCCCAGGTTTTCAGATCGATGCCGGCGTGAAACGCGGTCGAGCGGGTTTCGCCGAAGGTCGAGGAGAGGGCCGGATCGAGGTCGAGCGGCCACAGGAGGGCAGGCTCCGCCGCGGCCGACCGGGAACCGGTGGCGAGAAGGACCGCGACAAAGGAGAGGAGACCCCTGGTGAAACCGCCGCGCCGCCGGGATCCTGCCCCGCACCGGGCCAAGGGCCGGAAACCGCTGTCCAACAGGCTCTCTGAAAGAGGCAAGGCTGCGTTACCGGGTTGCCCCGGGGAATACCTCGAGGGCGATGCGCTCGCCGACGACCGACAGGAAATGGAGCGGCTCCTCGGTCCAGGATCCGGTGTTGAGATAGCGGCGGCCCTCCCGCTGCACCTCCATTGCCGCGTGGGTATGGCCGCAGGTGACGGCGCGGTGGCCGCTCGAAGCCGCCCTGCGGATCGCCTTTTCGGCCACGTGATCGTTCAGTACTCCGTAGAGGAACCCCCACTTCTTTGCGAAGCGGGCGACGTGGACATCGGGAAGACCGGCGAAAACCAGGGCGCGGTGAAACAGCCTGAAGAGCGCCTTGAACAGGCGGTGGCGGGGCATCACCGCGTCGAGGTCGTGGCCGTGTACGACCAGCAGCTGGCGCCCGATCTCCCACTGGTTCTCGAAGCGGATCCCCCCCGGGTCCGGCAGCTGGAAATCGCGGTCGTGATTGCCGCGCACCCAGACCACCGGACGGCTGTGCGACTCGGCGACCAGGCGCCGCAGGACGCTGTCGTGCTCGGCGCAGAGGCGTTTGCCGGGGTTGTCGACAATGTCCCCGTTGAGGATCAGCGCCGCTTCCCCGGGCAGCCCGTCGAGCCAGGCGAGGAACTGGGTGTGACAGAAGTGCCTGTCTCCCAGGTGGAGGTCGCTGACCACGTAGGAAACCGGTGCCGTCATCGGTTTGCCGCCTCGGGGAGCAGCTTCGAAATTGGGGTGGCAGAACCTTCCGGCGCGCAATCCGGAAGGTGGCAATCGGGAGGGTTCTGGTGTTGCATGCGGGATGTATCGGCGGCTGAGTTGAATTTCGCCACAGGCCTGGAAAGGCGCAAAGAACCGCCCTCCGGGAAGGTGCGCGCCGCTCTGCTCGAGCACCTCTCGCGCCTCCTGCCCGACCCGGGGGAGCGCGGCGCCTTCCTCGATCACATGAGCTTCCCCGCTCCCCCTTCGGTTCGCGTCAACCCCCTGATGCCGCAGGCGCCGCGGCTGCGCCAGGCCTGCGCCGGCAGCGGCAGCGGAGTTCCCTGGTCGCCGGACGTCTTCGCCCTCGACGGCTGCGAGGACCGCCTCGGCACGGCTCTCGAGCATCTCCTCGGCGGCCTTTACATACAGGCCAAGGCCGCGACCCTCGCCGTCGCCGTCCTCGACCCGCAACCGGGTGAGCGCGTCCTCGATCTCGCCGCCGCCCCCGGCGGCAAATCGACCCAGATCGCCGCGGCCATGGAGAACAGCGGCCTGCTCGTAGCCAACGAGCCGAACCGCCGCCGCCTGGCCGCCCTCGCCGGCAATCTCGAGCGCTGCGGGGTTCACAACTGCGTCCTCACACAGGCTCCGGGAACCGTGCTTGCCCGCTACTTCCACAACTGCTTCGACCGCGTCCTCCTCGACGTTCCCTGCAGCGGCGACGGGATCCTGCGCAAGGACGAGGGAGTGCTGCGTTACTGGTCCCCCGAAGACGCCGTCAACAAGAGCGGGCAGCAGCTCGGGCTCGCCCGGGCCGCCTTTCACATGCTGCGGCCCGGCGGGACCCTGGTCTACTCCTCCTGCTCGCTGTCCACCGAGGAAAACGAGGAGGTCCTGCTCGCCCTGCTTCGCACCTATCCGGAGCAGGCCGAGGTGGCCCCGGTCGAGGAACCGGACCTCGGCCCCCCGCTCCCCAGGGACGCGGCTTCGGGCTACCCCGACAGCTTTCGCGGCATGGCGCGCGTCTGGCCCCACCGGCAGAACACGGAAGGGGCCTGCGTCGCCCGGGTCCGCAAGCTCGGGGCGACCGCATGGAAGGCGGTCGAGGGGAACGCGGGCGTCCTCCAGCCCACGCCTGCATCCACCGCGGACAGGAGCCTGCTCGAGGATCTCGAAGAGCGCTGGGGATTCCGCGCCCCCCTGCCCGGCGACTGCACCCTGACGGCCGGGCCCAGGCAGCTGCAGGTGCGGCCCCGGTCCTGGGAGGCCTTCGCGGATCTTCCCTTCTACGTGCGCAGCGGCATGAAGGCGGCCAGCATCCACAAGGGCCATCCCTACCTCACCCACCAGGCGGCGACCCTCTGGGGTAACGGGATGAAGCGCCGCCTGCTGGCCCTGGAGTGGGCGGACGCTCGCGCCCTGTTCGCCGGCCGTGAGATCGGCCTCGGTGGAAGGACAGTGGAACCCGGAGAGGTCCTGCTCACGCATGGACCCTGGGCGCTGGGGCGCGGGCTCGTGGGCGCGGACGGCAGCCTGACCGGGTTCCTGCCCAGGGCGCTGCGGACCGAGGCGCTCACCAGGCTGCGCGACTGGGGGGGCGTCGAGGAGCTGGGGACTTAGTATGGCGTCCCAGGAATCCCTTGCCGATTCCGGCGATCCATCCCGTCTGCGGCGGGGTTTTCCAAGTTATCCGTGGGACGCTGCACCATGCGGCGGCCCGATTGGAACTCCGTTCCACGGCGCGATCCGGGGCGGCGGTTGATTGCGCCAACCCTGCTTCCGCCGGCAACTGCATAACACAAAGGCCGCAGGTGAACGTGGTCCTCAGCCGCCGGCACTCCACTGCCATGACGGCGGTTTCCCTCCTTCTTCTGCTGTTCCCGGCCCCGGGACCGACGCCGGCGGACGCCGGCGACAGCCCGGCGCGGGAATGGCAGAAGGGGGTCACCTACACGCACCTGTACCGCCCCCACAACAACCTCCTGTCGGAGCGGTCCCGGCGGTCGCTCGAACACCTGCGCTCGCGGGTCGGGGCCGAGTGGATCGCCCTCAACCCGTTCGGGTACCAGCGGGACGTCGACGACCCGAACGTCCTGTTCGGAGGGGACCCTCCCGACGCTCACCTGCGCCAGGCGATCGCCGGCGCCCGCGAGCTCGGCTTCAAGGTGATTCTCAAACCTCACGTCTGGCTCCACCACCAGAGCGCCGAGCGCTGGCGGGGGACGATCGCCATGAACAGCGAGGAGGACTGGGAAGCCTGGTTCCGCAGCTACGGTAAATTCCTCCTCCATTACGCCGCCCTCGCTGAAACCGAAGGCGTCGAGATCTTCTGCATCGGGGTGGAGCTGGCGCGCACCGCCATCGAGCGCGAGCAGGACTGGCGCGACCTCGTCGCCGAAATCCGCAAGCGCTACCGCGGGCCCCTGGTGTACGCGGCCAACTGGTGGGAGGAATACGACCGCATCGGTTTCTGGGACGCCCTCGACTACATCGGCGTCAACGCCTTCTTCCCGTTGAGCGACGTCCCCGACCCCTCGGCGGAGACGCTGTTCGCCAAAGCCGATTCGGTCGCCGGGGAGCTGGCGCTGCTGCACCAGCGCACCGGCAAACCGGTGCTGTTCACCGAGGTCGGGTTCAAGAGCACCCGGGGCACGAGCATGCGGCCCTGGCAGTGGCCGCGCCGGTTCGAGCCGGAAATCGACCCCGAGGCCCAGGCCCGATGCTACGAGGCGGTGCTGCGGGTCTTTTGGGACAAGCCCTGGTTTTCCGGGATGTACTGGTGGAAGTGGTTCAGCGACCTCGACCGGGGCGGCGCCTCCCACCCCGGGTTCACCCCGCGCGGAAAGCCGGCGGAGGCCGTCCTCTCCGAGTGGTACCGCAAGCCGGGGCCGCGATGAATCAGGGACATTCCGCTGTTCTGCGGGCCTGAACCCCGGGAACGCTCAACTACCCTGGCGGGCAGCGAAACAGGCCGAAAGGTTTCGGACGCAATCGCGGCCCTGGGCCCGACTTCACGAAACTGTTTCACCGACGGGAACCCTCACCGCGCCCGGAACGCCCTTTCGCATCGGCGGGGCCGGGAAGGCGCGAGGGGTGTGGCGCGGGACCCGCCGCCCCCGGACTTGAGCAGTTATACCGGCGAAGAGCCCCCCCGCTTCCGGAACGTCCGAGCCGAGAGTTGAGAATCAATCTGAGTCCTGTAAACGGGTCCCCGGTTCCGCCCTGAGTCCCGGCCCACCAGGGGAAAGCATTTCGTTTCCCGGCGGAACATCTTTCCCACCCCGCCCGGACAACCTTCTGTCGGCGATTTTCCCACATCCACCATATACGGGGCCTCTCCCGCCGCTCGCCCCCAGATCCGGGAAGTCCTCCCCGAAACAAGGAGGCCCGTCTTCCCCGAAACCGTCGCGGAACTCCTCACTTCGGGGACTGGCACGCCGTTTGCCTCGGGGAACGCAGATCCATCCTCCCTGCGGTTCGGGATCCGAAGGCAGAGACTCCCCTTCGCATCCGTCTGCAACTCCTCTCGCAGATGGAGCCTTCGGGTCCCGCTTTTTTTTCCTACGATTCCTCGCGCCAGGCGGGAAACAGCTCCTGCCGGATTCCCAGCAGGTTGAGCACGCGTCCGGCCATGAAGTCGGCGAGATCGTCGAACGACCGCGGCTTCTGGTAGAAGGCGGGCATGGCGGGGACCACGGCGGCGCCGGCTTCGGCAAGGGCCGTCAGGTTGCGCAGCTGGATCAGGTTCAGCGGGGTCTCGCGCGGCACCAGGATCAGCGGCCGCCGTTCCTTCAGGGCGACGTCCGCCGCCCGTTCGATCAGGTTGCTGGAGGAGCCGCAGGCGATGGCGGCGAAGGTTTTGGCCGAGCAGGGGATCACCACCATCCCGTCCATCGCCACCGAGCCGCTGGCGAGCGCCGCGGTGAGGTCGTTGGCGCCGTACTCGACCAGGGTGCCGGCTGAAACCTCGTCCCCGTACAGTCTGCCTAGAAACTCCTGCACCGACTCCTTGTCCGGCTCCAGGCCCATCTCCTCGCAGAGGATGTAGCGCCCGTACCGGGACAGGACCAGGTGGGCTTCGTGGCCCCCCTGCAGCAGGGCGCGCAGGAAACGGGCGGCGTAGATGCCGCCGCTGGCCCCGGTGACGGCTACGGCGATTCTCTTCGTTTCACTCATCTGACACGCCCCGGCGGCTCCCCCGCCCCCTTCCGGTTCGCGGAACCGGCCTGCAGGGTTTCGATGATGGCGTCGACGTCGTACACGCAGCCCCCCCAGGTGCCGCCGCCGACGTCCTGCAGCGCCGCCCACAGCCGCGTGTCGTCAGGCAGCTCCGCCTCGGCCGCCAGGTCGGGGCGCGGAGGCCGCTGCTTCAGCACCTCTTCTCCGCGCTCCGGTCCGAACTGCAGGCCGGCCTCTCCGACGAGGTCGAGGCGGCCGCGCAGGCCGCGGGTGTCGATCTCGATGCCGACCAGGTCCCCGTCCCGCAGCTTGCCGAGCGGTCCGCCCCCGAGGGCCTCGGGCCCTATGTGGCCGGCGCAGGCCCCGGTCGAGAACCCGGAGAAACGGGCGTCGGTCAGCACCGCCACCCGGTTTCCGAAATCGAGGTACTTCAGGGCCGTGGTGACCTGGGCGATCTCCTCCATGCCGGTGCCGAGGGGGCCGCAGCTCAGCAGCACCATCACGTCCCCCGCCTCTATCCGCTGCGCCTTGAGGGCGGCGACCGCGGCGCGCTCGGTGGTGAAGATCTTCGCCGGACCGGTGTGCCGGTAGAAACCGTCGCCGTCGAGCACGGCCGGGTCGATGGCCGTGCTCTTCACCACCGATCCCTGGGGCGCGAGGTTGCCGCGGGGGAAGCAGACGGTGCTGGTCAGGCCCTTGGCGCGGGCCGCTTCGGGCGACATGATGACTTCGTCCGGGTCGACGCCGTCGGCGGAGCGCAGCACCTCCCTGAAGCGGGCCCGGCGCTCGCTGCCCTCCCACCAGTCGAGGTTCTCCCCGAGCGGCTTTCCGGTCGCGGTCAGGGCCCCTTCCTCGAGCAGGCCGAGGGCGCGCAGGTGCAGCATCACCTCCGGCACCCCTCCGGCGAGGAAGGCGCGCACGGTCGGGTGGTACTGCGGCCCATTGGGCAGCACGTCGACGAGACGGGGCACCTGGCGGTTGAGGCGGTCCCAGTCCTCGACCGCGGGGCGCCGGCGCCCGGCCGCGTAGGCGATCGCCGGCACGTGCAGGATCAGGTTGGTCGAGCCGCCGAAGGCGGCGTGGGTGACCATGGCGTTGTGGAACGCCGCGTCGGTCAGCAGGTCCCGCGAGGCGATCCCGGCGCTCTCCATGGCCGTCATCGCCCGCGCCGTGCGCGTCGCCATGTCGTACCAGACCGGTTCCCCGGAAGGGGCGAGGGCGGCGTGCGGCACGGTCAGGCCGAGCGCCTCGGCGACTACCTGCGAGGTCGCCGCGGTGCCGAGGAACTGGCAGCCGCCCCCGGCCGTGGCGCAGGCCCGGCAGCCGTAGTCGTTGACCTCGTCGATGGTGATCTCGCCGTGGGCGAGGCGCACCCCGACCGACTGGATCTTGCCGGCGTCCTCCCCTTGCTCCGGGGGCAGGGTGACGCCCCCGGGAATCACCGCCACCGGAAGGTCGCGGGTGCCCGCGAGGGCGATCAGCACCGCCGGCAGCCCCTTGTCGCAGGTGCCGACGCCAATGACGCCGCGGCGGGTCGGCAGCGAGCGGATCAGGCGCCTCATCACCATGGCGGCGTCGTTGCGGTACGGCAGGCTGTCGAACATTCCCGCCGTCCCCTGGGTGCGGCCGTCGCAGGGGTCGGAGCAGTAGGCGGCGAACGGGATCCCCCCCAGCCGCCGGATCTCGCCGGCGGCCGCCTCCATCAGCAGCCCCACCTCCCAGTGGCCGGTGTGGTACCCGAGGGCGACCGGGGAACCGTCAGGGGCCCGGATCCCCCCCATGGTGCTGATGATGAGGAACTCGCTGCGCCCCAGCTCCGAGGGGTTCCAGCCCATGCCGGCGTTCTGGCTGTAGGCGAAGATGTCGCCGCTCGGGGAGCCGGTCACCTGCTCGATCTGCAGGGGCAGCCGGCCCTCCGGACCCGGGGCCCGGGTACGCACCTCGAATACGTCCTCCCGGGAGGGGACCTCGACGATCTGCTCGAAGACGATCTGCTCAAAACCAGGGGGTTGTCCGTTGCCGTTTCGCGTCATGGATTGATCACACCGTTTTCAGTCCCGGCCACTCCCCCAAAAGCAGGAGATCGGCCAGGGTGAAGAGGAAGAAGACGACGCTGACGATGCTGTTCATGGTCATGAAGGCGGTGTTGACCTTGGTCAGGTCGCCGGGCCGCACCAGCCGGTGCTCGTGGAACAGCAGCCCGGCTATCACCGCCACCCCGGCGACGTAGAGCAATCCGAGCGGCATCAGGGCGCCGAGGGCGAGCATTGAGAGAACGGCGAGGCCGTGAAGTCCCCGGGCGATGTTGAGAGCCCCGGCCAGGCCGAAGCGCACCGGGATCGAGTGCAGGCCGCTGTCGCGGTCGAAGTCCCGGTCCTGGCAGGCGTAGAGGATGTCGAACCCCGCCACCCAGAAGAGCACGGCGAGGCCGAGAACCAGGGGGGGCAGCGCGATGCCCCCGGTCACGGCGATCCAGGCCCCCACCGGGGCGAGGGCGAGACAGATGCCGAGCACGAGGTGGGAGAGCCAGGTGAAGCGCTTGGTCCAGGAGTAGAAGAAGACGACGGCCAGGGCCACCGGCGAGAGCGCGAAGCAGAGCGGGTTGAGGTTGTACGCCGCCGCGGCCAGGAGCGCCGAGGAGACGGCGACGAAGAGGGCGGCGGAAGCGACGGACATCGCCCCGCTCGGCAGCTCGCGGTTGCGGGTGCGGGGATTGGCGGCGTCGATGTCGCGGTCGGCGACGCGGTTGAACCCCATGGCGGCGCTGCGGGCCGCGACCATGGCGACGACGATCCAGCCGGCCTGGCTCCAGGAGAAGCCGGAGGTCGCCGCGGCCAGGGCGGCCCCGCTCAGGGCGAACGGCAACGCGAAGATGCTGTGCGAGAACCTGATCATGCGGCCGTACAGCCGCACCTGGGCGAACAGGGACATCGGCTGTCACTGGTCCCGGGTAGCGGCGGCCGGGGCCGTCTTTCCGCGCCCCGCTACCTGAAAGAAGCGCAGCTCCGGCACCCGGTCGATCTCCCCGTGCAGGTGGGCCAGCCGGAAGAACTCGCGCATTCCGGCAAGCTCGGCCTCCCCGAAATCGTAGGAGACATGCTGGCGCAGGTAGCGCTCGTAGAGCTCGACCCGGCCGCCGCGCTCGCGCTGGAAGCGGCGCGCGATCCGCGGGATTTCCGCCTGTCCCCGGCGCTGCGCCTCGACGAGACAGCGCGCCTGCCGCGGGTCGAGGGCCCCTTCCCTGCCGGCCCAGCAGGCGAACACGAACGGAAGCCCGGTGAGGTCGGCCCACTCGCGGCCGAGGTCGAGGCTGCGGCGCGTCCGTTTCGGGCCGTTGCCGCCGTCGAGCAGCGGCAGCACCGGATCGCCGATCAGCAGGGCGGCGTCGGCGCCGTGCAGCATTTCGTCGAGGTCGGGGGCAGCCTGCTCGAACGCCGGATGCAGGCCGTACTTCTCCGCCAGCAGGATGCGCAGCAGGACGACGGAGGTCTGCGAGCTGGTGTCGACGGCGACGGTGCGGACCGCTGCGAGGTCGCCGCGGAAGAACAGGCGCACCGTCAGCACCTCCCCCCGGCAGCCGACGGCGACGCCGGGGACGAGCGCGTACGGCACCGGGCTGAGAGCGTATTCGATGGTGGGCACGAACCCGAGGTCGATGCGGCCGGCGCGCAGGCCGCGGGAGCAGGCCGACGGCAGGTCGTACACGAGAGAGAAGGGGCCTTCGTCGAGGCAGTCCTCGAGGGCGGCGGTCAGCGGCCTCGAGTTGAGGAAGCTCACCGCCCCGAGGCGCACCCGCGGCCTGTGGGGGGGCTGGCTCTGCAGGGGCGGGGGCATGTCAGTCAGGGAGCGCCGGGAGCTGGGAGCACGGCCGCTTTTTCTCTTGCGGCGCGGCTTCCCACCGGCCCGTAAACAGACCCGGGCGGGGTCCCGGCGCCCGGGGCGAGCGGCGGCTCATGGAGCCGCGGGGACCGGCTCCGCGGCGGCAGCCGCGGCCTGCGGCACCGCGGGGGTGGCGACGCACTCGTAGCGGGTGTTGCGCCGCTGCGGCCGGTACCCGGCGTCGCGGATCAGCCGCTCCATGGCCGGCAGGTCCATCTCGTTGGTGTGACTCGTGCCCGCGGCGCTGACGACGTTCTCCTCGAGCATGGTGCTGCCGAAGTCGTTGACGCCGTAGCGCAGGCTGACCTGGGCGATCTTGGGCCCCTGGGTCACCCACGAGGCCTGGAGGCTGTCGACGTTGTCGAGGAACAGGCGCGCCACCGCCACCGTCCGCAGGTGGTCGAACCCGGTCGCCCTGACCCCGTCCCAGCGCCCGGGGTCGGCCCCGAGCGCGGTCTCGTCCGGCTGGAAGCTCCAGGCGATGAAGGCGGTGAACCCCCCGGTCTCGTCCTGCAGGTCGCGGATCTTCTCCAGGTGCTCGACGCGGTGCTCGACGGTCTCGACGTGGCCGTACATCATCGTCGCCGTGGTGCGCATGCCGAGGCCGTGGGCGATCCGGTGCACCTCGAGCCACTCGTCGCTGCGGTCCTTGCGGAAGCCGATGACGTCGCGCACGCCGTCGTCGAGGATCTCGGCGCCGGCGCCGGGAATCGAGTCGAGCCCGGCGGCGCGCAGCCGCGTTATGGTCTCCCCGAGGGAGAGCCGCGAAATGTGGGCGATGTAGATGATCTCCGTCGCCGACAGGCAGTGGAGCTGCACCATCGGGTAGCGGTCGCGGATCTCGGAGAGCAGCTCCTCGTAGTAGCCGAGCTTCAGCCTGGGGTTGAGCCCCCCCTGCATCAGGATCTCGCAGGACTTCGGCTCGGCCCCGCCGAAGGCGACGAGCTCGTCGATCTTGGCGAAGATCTGCTCGTTCGGGAGCACGTACCCCTCGTCGGACCCCGGGGGCCGGTAGAAGGCGCAGAAGTCGCACCGGACCCAGCAGACGTTGGTGTAGTTGATGTTGCGGCCGACGTTGTAGGTGACCACCGGCTCGGGGTGCTTCTCCATCCTGACCCGGTTCGCCAGGATGCCTAGCTCGGCGAGGTCGGGGTGGGCGAACAGGCGCAGGGCGTCTTTGCTGCCGAGGCGCTCCCCCGAAAAGACCCTTTCCGAGATGTCGGCTATCGCGGACACGCGGGTTACCCGGCCGCCTCGACCGTCTCCGCCGCCGGTTCGACGACGTTGTAGAGGCTGTCCCTTTCGACCGGCTCGCGGCCGGCCTCGGCGATGCGGTCGAGCAGCTCCTGCCGCGACAGGCGCTGCTGCGTCTCCTCGAAGCTGCGCCGCGTGATCTCGTAGTCCATCACCGTGCCGTCGATGTCGTTGGCCCCGTACCACAGGGCGACCTGCGAGATCTCGATGGTGTTCATGATCCAGAAGGTCTTGATGTGCGGGAAGTTGTCGAGCATCAGGCGGCCGACGGCGATCTCCTTGAGATCGAGGGCCCCCGAAGGTCCCGGGAGGTGGTCGATGGCGGTGCGCTCGGGATGGAAGGAGAGCGGTATGTAGGCGAGGAACCCCCCGGTCTCCTCCTGGAGGTCGCGGAGACGCGCCATGTGGTAGGCCTTCTCCCCGGGGTTCTCGACGTGGCCGTAGAGCATGGTGGCGTTGGTCGGCAACCCGGCCCGGTGGGCGGCGGCGGCGATGCGCAGCCAGTCCTCGCTGTCGGACTTGGTCCAGAAGAGGTCCTCGTGGACGCGGTCGCTGAAGACCTCGGCGCCCCCTCCCGGTATCGATTCGAGCCCGGCCTCCCTGAGGTCGGCGAGCACTTCTTCGAGAGGGCGCTTTGCGATGCGCTGGATCTGCGCCAGCTCGATCATCGTGAACGCCTTGAGGTGGGCCTCCGGCCTCGCCTCCTTCATCGCCCGCAGCAGGTCGAGGTAGTACTCGTACGGCAGCTTGGGGTTGACCCCGCCGACCATGTGGATCTCGGTGATCGGGGCGTCGGCGTACTCCCGCACCCGTTCGGCGGCCTGCTCCGGCCGCAGGACGTAGCCGCGCTCGTCCTTCGGGGTCACGTAGAAGGAGCAGAACTTGCACAGCTTGTTGCAGATGTTGGTGTAGTTGACGTGCTGGTTGCGCACGTAGTAGGTCGCCTCGCCGTGCAGGCGCTCGCGCACCGTGTTGGCGAGCCAGGCGAGGACGGGAAGGTCGTCGCAGGCGTACAGCCCGACGCCGTCGTCGATGGTCAGGCGCTCACCCTCGACGACCTTGCGGTGAATTTCCGCCAGTCCGGCGGCGGCGACTGCTGCCTCGAAGCTCAAATCGGTTCTGTCGGTCGGGAGTGAGGGCGGCGAGCGCTTCCGCCGCGGTTCGAAAGTGGGGGATCGGCAGCCGGTGCGGGACCGGTGGAGGGGTCCGCAACCGGCCGCTTGAGTATATCCCCGGGGAGGGGATGGGTCAATCGGACTTGCGGCCCTCGTAGACGGCGCAGATACCGAATGTCAGGGGGGTCGCCCTGGTGCCGGTGAACCCGGCCGCTTCCATCAACTCGAGGAACTCCTTCCCCTGCGGGAAGCGGCCTACCGAGCGCGGCAGGTAGGAGTAGGCCTCCCTGTTTCCGGAGATCAGCCCCCCGACGAGCGGCAGGACGCGGTGGAAGTAGAAGCCGTAGAGCTGGCGGAACCCCGGCAGGGTCGGTTCGGTGAACTCGAGGACGATCACCTCCCCTCCGGATCTGAGGACGCGCTCCGCCTCGGCGAGGCCGGCGCCGACGCTGCCGAAGTTGCGCGCCCCGAAGGCGACGGTGACGAGGTCGAAGCTGCGGTCCCGGAAGGGCAGCATCTCCGCGTCCCCCGCCAACAGGTCCGGGCCTCTGCCCCCGGGGGCGTCCCCGAGCTTGGCACGGGCGATGCGGACCATGTCGATGGCGACGTCCACCCCGACGACGCGGCCGGGGGCGAGGCGGCCGGCGGCGCGCGCGAAATCCCCGGTGCCGGTGGCGAGGTCGAGGACGCGGCCGGGGCCGCGGCGGCGCACCGAAGCCAGGGCCCGGCGGCGCCAGTAGAAGTCGACGCCGCCGCTCAGCAGGTGGTTGAGCAGGTCGTAGCGCCCGGCGATGGCGTTGAACATCTGCTGAATGCGCTGCTTGCGAGCCCGTACCGATTCCGTATCGTCAGCCAAGACCACCCCTTTCAACCTGTTGAACCGAGCCGCGCGGCAACCCTATCCCGCGGCGGAAAACCTGTCAATGAGCGAAACCGGCGGGCGGGAAGAAGGAGAGCGGCGCAGCGAGCGGGAGATCCTGCTCGGCGACAGGATGGCGGCCCTCGGCCGCCTCGCCGCCTCGGTCGCGCACGAGGTCCGCAATCCCCTCGGAGCGATCGACATCCAGCTGCAGCTGCTGCAGGAGGAGCTGCGGGCCGGCTCCGGCGAGCGCGCCGGCGAACGGCTCGACACGGCGCGCGCCGAGCTGCGCCGGCTCGACCGGATCGTGCAGAACTTCCTGCGCTTCTCGCGGCCGCCGGCGCTGCACCTGGCGCGGGTATCGCTCTCCGAGCTGCTTGCCCGCCTCCGCGAACTGATCGAGCCGGAAGCGCGGGAGCGCGGAATCGCCCTGGAGTTTCACGGCGGGGACGGGGAGCCGGCCGCGGTCATCGACGCCGACGAGAACCTGCTGAGCCAGGCGTTCCTCAACCTCCTGATCAACGCCATGCAGGCCTGCGGCGAGGCCGGCGGTGAGCCCCGCGGCAGCGGCGCGCTCGTCGAGATCCGCCTGGGGGCCGCGGACGACCGCAGCGCCCTGGTGACCATCGGCGACCGGGGTTGCGGCATCCCTCCCGGCGACCTGGAGAGGATCTTCGAGTACTACTATACTACGAAGGACACGGGCACCGGACTGGGGCTCTCCATCGCCCAACGGATCATCGACCAGCACCAGGGCAGCCTTGAAGTGGAGAGCGAGGAGGGAGCGGGAACCACGGTGTCCGTTCGCCTTCCCCTCGCCGTTCCTTCGGAAAACCGGCAAACATGAAAGACCACGGCAGCTCGCGGGCGCGCCTCCTCATCGCCGATGACGAGGTCTTCATCCGCGAAGGGCTGCAGGACGCCCTGCAGGAGCCGGGTCTCGACCTCCAGACCGCCTCCGACGCCCGGGAGGTGCGCCGCCGGCTGCGCAAGGGAGCCTTCGACGTCATCCTCCTCGACCTGCGCATGCCGGGTGTCTCGGGAATGGACCTGCTCGAGGAAATCCGCGAGCGCCACCCCGAATCGAACGTCGTCATCCTCACCGCGCACGGCAGCGTCGATACCGCGGTCGAGGCGATGAAGAAGGGGGCCTTCGATTTCGTCACCAAGCCCGTCGACCTGACCCACGTCCGCCTCATCGTCAACCGCGCCCTCGACCGGGTCCGGCTCGTGCGCGAGAACCGGGAGCTGCACGACCGCCTCGGCCGCGGCGACAGCGACGACCCGTTCCGGCGCATCGTGCGCCGCAGCGCTTCCATGCAGCAGGCGACGCGCACCGTCAAGCAGGTGGCCCTGTCCGACGTTCCGGTGCTGATCAGGGGGGAGACCGGGGCCGGCAAGGAGCTGATCGCGCGCACCATCCACGAGCGCAGCCGCCGGAAGGAGGGGCCTTTCGTTCCCGTCAACTGCGGCGGCTTCACCCAGGACCTGTTCGGCAGCGAGCTGTTCGGCCACAAGCGCGGCGCCTTCACCGGGGCCCACGTCGACCGGGCCGGCCGCTTCGCCCTGGCCGAGAAGGGCACCCTGTTCCTCGACGAAGTGGGCGAGATCCCGCTGAAGAACCAGGTCGAGCTGCTGCGCGCCCTCGAGAACCGCGAGTTCCAGCCGCTCGGCGACACCAGGGTCCACAAGGCGGACGTGCGCGTCATCGCCGCCACCAACCGCCACCTCGAAACCGCGGTCAGCGAGGGGGAGTTCCGCGAGGATCTCTTCTACCGCCTCAACGTCGTGCCCATCGACGTCCCCCCCCTGAGAGAGCGGCGCGAGGACATCCCGCTGCTCGTCGAGACCTTCTTCGACGAGGCCTGCCGGGCCTACGACCAGCCCCGCAAGAAGATCGGCAGGGAGGCCGTCGACCTCTTCGTCTCCTACCACTGGCCGGGTAACGTGCGCGAGCTGCGCAACATCATTCAGCGCCTGGTGATCACCTGCCCCGAGAACACCATCGAGCCCCGGCACCTGCGCGAGGCCCTGGGGGAGGCGGCGATCGACCAGCCGGGTGCGGGAATCGGGGAGTTCACCATCTCCCTCGGCTCCTCCATCGAGGACGTGGAAGCGGAGTTGATCCGGCAGACGCTGCAGCGGGTGACCTCGAACCGCCGCGAGGCCGCCGCGATGCTGGGAATCAGCGTGCGCTCCCTGCAGTACAAGCTCAAGCAGTACAAGCTGACCTGACCTGGTTCGCCTGTATGCAATTCTTGCACCGAGGCCCACCTTCCGGAGGTGGCAAGGCGGGAACACGACTTCCCGGGTTTTTTTGTAATTCGCGCAACCTGAGATAAAACAGCAAGTAAACGATACTGTTCCGACCCCTGGCACCGAGTTTGCATAGATCGTTGGCGGCCGGGGGTTGCGCCGGCAACTGCCCGCCCGGAATTCCGAAAACCACCGCGATTCCCCGCCTCGGGCCACGGAATCTCACCGGGAGTTGGGCCCGCCAACATTGTTAAGGTCATTGCCCCGACTCTTCTCGATACCGTGCAATTAATGCAGCCCGCCAACCCCTGCTGTCCGATTTTCATTAAGCAAGAATAAACAACCAGTTACGATGATTTTCCGCGACGCCGCGGACAGCGACGCAGATTTTGCAGCAGGCAACCCTCCCGGGGCCTTTCCCGCCATGTCCGGTCTGCTCGAACAGACCATGATGGTCCCCCGTCTCCGTTCCGACTCCAAGATCGGCGCCATCAAACAGCTCGTCGACCGCCTCTACCGCGCCGGACGGCTCAACGACAGCCTCAGTTTCTTGCAGCTGGTTCTCGAACGGGAGAACCTGGGCAGCACCGTGATAGGCGGCACCATCGCTCTTCCTCATGCCCGCGCCCGCAGCGTCACCGGCCTGGGGATGGCCCTGGGTGTGTGCGACGAGCCGATCTACTACCCGAGCGGCGACGACCTCTGCGCGGTGCGTGCGGTCTGCGTGATCGCCGTGCCGATGGACTCGCCGCGCCCCTACCTCGGCCTCCTCTCCCTCCTCGCCGGGGCCTTCGGGGACAGCGACTTCGTCCACCTCCTTCTCGCCGCCCCTTCCGCCCGGGAGATGAGCGAGTTGATGTCCGCACGGCTGAGTTCAGCCCCTGTGGCAACCCCCGAAAACGCCGGGCAGGTCCTTCCCGCCGATGCCGCCCTTGCCGGCGCGCGACCGGGTATGGGGGGATAATGGTCTGCTCGCCTGCGGAGGGTTTGCGGATAAGAGGGGGACTCGCTGCACCTCTGTTCGTGGACACCGCGCTTCCACCCCGCCGACCCGGCACCGGGAGGTCCGGGTCCGGAGTTTGCGGAATCCCGGCCGCTCCAACGCGCTGACGGCGGGTTGCGGCTGACAGTCTGGACCTGGAAGTGCGCCCCTGACCCCCGCCTCGGCCAACGAGCCGGAATTGGGATCACGGCTTGTTTTTCTTTGGTCTCATCGGGAAGACCCCGGAAAGCGACATGAACGGAACCACCCGGAACATCTGCGTGTACTGCGGCTCGAAGTCCGGCCGGGGAGAGGAGTACCGCCGCGAAGCCGAGGCCCTGGGCAGGACCATCGCCCGTTCGGGGATGGGACTGGTGTACGGCGGAGGGAACGTCGGGCTGATGGGGGCCGTGGCCGTGGCCGCTCTCGAAGCCGGGGGCCGCGTCGTCGGTGTGATCCCCCGCGCCCTGCAGGAGCAGGAGGCCGCCCACGGAAACCTGCACGAACTGATCGTCGCCGGCGACATGCACGAGCGCAAGGCGCACATGGCCCGCCGCTCGGACGCCTTCGCGGCGTTGCCGGGCGGGTACGGCACCATGGAGGAGCTGTTCGAGGCGCTGGCCTGGTCGCAGCTCGGTTTCCACGCAAAACCGGTCGGGCTGCTCAACACGGGCGGCTATTTCGACCACCTGATCGCCTTCCTCGACGAAGCGGTCGAACAGCAGTTCCTCAGCCCCGGGCACCGGTCGCTGCTGCGCGTCGAGGCCGACCCCGAGTCCCTTTTGCGGGCGCTCGCCGACGGTTTCGACACCGGGAGCGGGTGACGGCACCCAGCCCGGGAGACCGGACCGGGTACGAACCCGGGTTTACCGGGCCTTCACTACCTTGCGGGCCGCCTCCCAGTCCCCGGCGCTGACCTTCAGCAGGTAGCTCCCCGAGGCGACCGGCTGACCGCCGCGGTCCCGCCCGTCCCAGGAAAGGGAGTGGTGCCCGGCGGCCAGGGGCCCATGGGTCAAGCGCCGAACCTCCTGCCCGAGGCTGTTGTAGACGCGAACCGTTACCTGCCGCTCAGCCTGGGCAAGAGTCAGCGGAATCGCCACGTCGGGGTTGAAGGGGTTGGGGTAGGCTTGCCCCAACGCATGGGCGTCCGGAACCGCCGCCGAGGCCGTCTCGACCGCGGTCGCCGGGTCGAGCCGGTTGTAGAGCACGTGCAGCCCCCCGCCCCGGTACTGGCCGTCGATCACCACCAGGTCCAGGTCTGCGTCCCCGTCGAGGTCGCCCGGCCAGACCGCGTTCCCGAACCCAGCCAGTCCGTACCGCCCCTCCTCGATCGGAAAGCCGTCCTTCTGGCCGAGGTAGACGATGACGTTCCGGCCGGTTCGCCGGTGGCGGTTGGCCACCACCACGTCCAGCAGCCCGTCTCCGTTCAGGTCAATGCTGGTAGGGTAACCAGAGATGTCGTCGTACACGACCTCCTCCCCCTGCCAGGGCATGAGCTCGAAATGCTGGTTGGAGCCATCGTTCTCCGCGATCAGCATGCTGTGCCGGTCCCTACCCCCCTCCCTTACCAGCCTACCGGGCAGGATCATGTCGAAGGCCCCGTCCCCGCTGAAGTCCCCGTATGCGAACGGCATAGGATAATCCAGGCCACTTGCGTCCTCGACCACCATCTCGAAGGTCTGCTCCGTGCCTGATTCCAGGATGTTGTAGCTCAGCAGCATCACGATCCTTGCCCGGGGGTTGTACAGAGCATCCATGGGAAACCACCTCATATCCAGGTTCCCATCTCCGTCGAAGTCGCGCACCGGCCCCGCCCAGTACTGCGGAAACTCCCAGAAGTCTCCAGGTGAATAACCGCCCTCCCCGTCGTTGAGCAGCAGCCGCAGAAAAGAGTCATCCGTCGTCGTCCACCGGTATACCTCGACCAGCAGGTCGACGTCTCCGTCTCCGTCGAAGTCGTCGAGGTATTTGGGGAATCCGTCGTGTACCCCGTCCCCGTCCTGGTCGTCCGGACCCATTCCCGGGATCGCCTGATGGACGTACCTCCCCGGGGCCTCCGCATCCGTCAGCCACACCCCCAACCCTACGTGACGGTAGAACAGGTCTACCAGACCATCCCCGTTGGCGTCGGCCAACCCGCCCAGGTAGTAAATGGGGTGAAAGTCGACCGCCCTGGAAGGCACCGGCCGGTGGACCTCGCTGAGCACCCCCGTTCCATCGTTCATCGCCGCTACGAAGCCGCCTCTATCCGGCCCGGACGCCCCCCAAGGTACCAGCACATCGAGATCCCCATCCCCGTCGAGGTCCGCAATCCCCGTGCCCGGAAACCCGGTGGTTGTAGCACGCCCCAACCCCTCCTGCCCCATCGGCACGAATTGGGGCGGACCGAACAGCAGGCCGGGAGCATGGGTTGCCGATACCTCCGGAGGCGGAAGCTCCCCCTGCAGGCGCTCCTCCACCCCGGTCAGCACGATGCGGTCGATCTCCACCCACTCCGGCAGCTCGCTCAGGTCGACAGGCTCCCGGCGCTCTTCCGAGCTCTCGAACAGGTCGATGGAAAGCCGGATCTCCTCCAGAATCCCACCCCAGGTGGCATCCGAGTCCCATTGCTCCTCCTCGTCCAGAGAATGGAACACCACCTCCTGCCATTCCGAGGTGAATACCGTGGGGACCAGGATCCCAGGCAGCTCGATATGGGACACTCCGAACTCACTGGCGTCGAGGTCATTTATCCAGGAAAGGAACACTCCCGTCGCCACCGGATCCGGATGCACGAAACGCAGGCGAATCTCGACCCGGTCGAAGAGCCCGGAATCGAGGTCCAGCTGCGGCGATATCAGGACGGGATAGCGGTCATAGAGATAGCCCTCGCCCCTGTAATCGACTTGCTCAAGGAACTGTTCCGTAACAGGTATCCTGAGCACCCCTTCCTCGACCACCGCATCGAGAGGTGGGAAGAAGCTGCCGGAGGAGCCCCCGAGACGGATCTGCCAGCCCTGGGTGTCCTCCTCGAACTCCCAGGTGATCGCCCCGGGGGAGGTGGTAAAAGCGAGAAGCAATGCCGCCATGGCTACGGTTCGCATTTCCATACCCTCCTGTATCTGGGAATGGCCCGGGGTGTGAAAACCGGTTCAGTTTGTACCCGGCACGTCTATCTGGGTCGCCGGGATGGCCGGCCTTTTGGGTAAGCACGAACCCGTGTGCAAACTGAGCCCCGGGGACGCTACCGGGCCTTCACTACCTTGCGCGCCGCCTCCCAGTCGCCGGCGCTGACCTTCAGCAGATAGCTCCCGGAGGCCACTGGGTGACCGCCGCGGTCCCGGCCGTCCCAGGCCAGGGAGTGGTGCCCCGCGTCCAGGGGCCCATGGGTCAAGCGCCGAACCTCCTGCCCGAGGCTGTTGTAGACGCGAACCGTTACCTGCCGCTCAGCCTGGGCAAGAGTCAGCGGAATCGCCAGGTCGGGGTTGAAGGGGTTGGGGTAGGCTTGCCCCAGTGAATGGGCGTCCGGAACCGCCGCTGAGGACACCTCGACTGCGGTGGGCGGGTCGAGCCGGTTGTAGAGCACGTGCAGCCCCCCGCCCCGGTACTGGCCGTCGATCACCACCAGGTCCAGGTCTGCGTCCGCGTCGAGGTCGCCGGCCCAGACCGCGTTCCCGAACCCTGCCAGCCCGTACCGCCCCTCCTCGATCGGAAAGCCGTCTTTCTGGCCGAGGTAGACGATGACGTTCCGGCCGGTTCGCCGGTGGCGGTTTGCCACCACCACGTCCAGCAGGCCGTCTCCGTTCAGGTCAATGCTGGTAGGGAAATCAGAGATGTGGTCGTACACGACCTCCTCCCCCTGCCAGGGCATGAGCTCGAAATGCTGGTCAGTGCCGTCGTTCACCGCGATCAGCATGCTGTGGCGGTCCCTGCCCCACTCCTCTACCGTCCTCCCGGGAAGGATCATGTCGAAGGCCCCGTCCCCGCTGAAGTCCCCGTATGCGAACGGCATAGGTAAATCCAGGCCACTTGCGTCCTCGACCACCATCTCGAAGGTCTGCTCCGTGCCTGATTCCAGGATGTTGTAGCTCAGCAGCATCACGATCCGGGCCCGGGGATTGTACTGAGAATCGATGGGAAACCACCTCAAATCCAGCTTCCCATCTCCGTCGAAGTCGCGCACTCGTCTCGCCCAGTACTGCGGAAACTCCCAGAAGTCTCCAGGTGAATAGCCGCCCTCGCCATCGTTGAGCAGCAGCCGCAGAAAAGAGTCACCTGTCGTCGTCCACCGGTATACCGAGACCAGCAGGTCGACGTCTTCGTCTCCGTCGAAGTCGTCGAGGTATCTCGGGTTTCCGTCGTGTATCCCGTCCCCGTCCTGGTCGTCCGGACCCATGCCCGGGATCGCCTGGTGGACGTACCTCCCCGGGGCCTCCGCATCGGTCAGCCACACCCCCAACCCGACGTGACGGTAGAACAGGTCCACGCGTCCGTCCCCGTTGACATCGACCAATCCGCCCAGCAAGTAGAACGGCCGCCCCCCGACCGAGACCTCAGGCACCGGTCGCCACGTCTCGCTCAATACGCCCGTTCCGTCGTTCATCGCCGCCATGAACCCACACCGATCCGGGTCGAACAAACTCCAAGGCACCAGCACATCGAGATCCCCATCCCCGTCGAGGTCCGCAATCCCCGTTCCCGGAAACCCGGTGGTTGTAACACGCCCCAACCCCTCCTGCCCCATCGGTACGAATTGGGACGGCCCGAACAGCAGGCCGGGAGCATGGGTTGCCGATACTTCCGGAGGGGGAAGCTCCCCCTGCAAGCGCTCCTCTACCCCGGTCAGCACGATGCGGTCGATCTCCACCCACTCCGGCAGCTCGCTCAGGTCGACCGGTTCCCGGCGCTCTTCCGAGCTCTCGAACAGGTCGATGGAAAGCCGGATCTCCTCCAGAATCCCACCCCACGTGGCATCCGAGTCCCATTGCTCCTCCTCGTCCAGAGAATGGAACACCACCTCCTGCCATTCCGAGGTGAATACCGCGGGGACCAGGATCCCCGGCAGCTCGACATGGGACACTCCGAACTCACTGGCGTCGAGGTCATTTATCCAGGAAAGGAACACTCCCGTCGCAACCGGATCCGGATGCACGAAACGCAGGCGAATCTCGACCCGGTCGAAGAGCCCGGAATCGAGGTTCAGCTGCGGCGATATCAGGACGGGATAGCGGTCATAGAGATAGCCTTCGCCCCCGAAATCGACCTGCTCAAGGAACTGTTCCGTAACAGGGATCCTGAGCACCCCCTCCTCGACCTCTGCATCGAGAGGTGGGAAGAAGCTGCCGCTGGAGCCCCCGAGCCGGATCTGCCAGCCCTGGGTGTCCTCCTCGAACTCCCAGGTGATCGCCCCGGAGGAGGTGGTCAAAGCGAGGAATGCTGCGATGGCAGGGATCCGCATCGTCATGTCCTCCTGTATGTGAGTTGAGTCTCACGAATAGTAAAAAAAGCTTTTCCCAGACTTTTTGCCAAAACTGTGACTTTTTCATCAAATTTTTGGTATATTGGCAGAATATCCTCATTTAATCATATCATTTAAATTTGGAATGTATTTTCATCATTTGTTCCTGAGTTCTTCCAAGGATCAGACTTTTTTTGACTGTTTGGGTTGATCATCCTAACAACTCGGCCGCATATTCATTTCCACGAGGTAAGTTTCCCCACAGCATGGAGAGGATGCCATGAAAACATCACTGATCGAGTTCTTCGGCTCCGACAGCGGCATTGTCGCGGAGAAGACAGGGATTTCCCTGGGATTCGTCCTAGTCGCAATTTTGGCCGTAGGTATGATCTTCGGCACCTTCCAACCTGCGGAGGCACACACGACAGGCTGTCCTTCAGTGGATTACACTTGCGGAAGTTGGCACTGGCACGGTGGTTGTTGTCCTTGGGGAGAACGTTTGGTTTACAAGTGTTGTAGATCCGGCGGTTTTGTTAGTAATGAGTCTGGGTGCAGGGGGTCCACTTGCCCGGGCTAGAGAGAGGACAAAAAAAATCACCTAGGAAATCCTAGGCCAAGGAAAGGCTGGAGGGATGGTAGCATATAGCCCCTCCAGCCTTTTTTTTGGGGAGGGGCAAAGGAAATCCCATGCTTCGGTCCGCTGTTCTGATCGTTGCACTGCAGGCTGGTCCTGCGCTCGGCACGAAGTGGGATTTCAGCTCGGGCTTGCAGGGCTGGCAAGTGCGCCAACGAACCCCCTCCCTTGGGTTTCAACCACCTATTGATGTGGTGGCAGCAGACGGTAGGCTCCGGTTTGCCCTGCAACTGCAGGATCACCGCCTTCCCCTTCTGCTGTCGCCGCGGTTGAACCTAGAGTCGGACCGGTTCAGCCGCGCCAAGGTACGCCTCCGTCTTCCCGGGTCGCCGGGAACGGACTGCACGGTCGCTCTGACCTGGACGAACAGTCATAACGAGCAGCACCCGGGGCAGGATCCGAAACCACGGGGAAAAAGCCGCTTCGCTTTGCTAGTCGAGACGGTTCTGTCGGACTCCTGGACGGATGTCGAGTTCGATCTCACCAGGGAGGAACTGGTCTGGGACGAGAACCTGACAGACCTCCGGGTAGCGGTGGGCCGCTGCTCCGGTCTTCCGGAGTCAGACGCCGCGCGCTTCCTTGAAATAGAAGAGATAGAGCTCGTCGACCGGTTCCGGGACCGCGGGGGAACTCTCCCCGGTACGGCCCCCCCATGCACAGGGGGCGCTCTATTCGCCGAAAGCCGGTTCCTCCCTCTCGACCAGGAAGGGATCGGCGAGCCTCACGGGCCTCGGAGGTCTCCCTCCGGCATTTCCGACCTCGACGGGGACGGAGACTTCGATCTTCTGCTGCCCTGGCAGTCCGCCGTAGACAGGTCCATGGGGTTCCTCCAGGTCGAGAACCAAGAGGACGGCAGGTTTGCCGTCTCCGACTGGTTCCCTCCGGCAAGGAGTGAGGAGCGGTTCTACTTGCGCTTCGGTGGCGCGGGCGACCTGAATCAGGACGGCGTCGCCGACATCCTGTTCTCGATCGGCGGCCTCGGTCTGTGGTTGAGCAACCTCGGCTCGGGCCGATACGACGAGGTAAGTCTCAGTACCGACCCGGACGAGACCCCACTGGCAGTTGCCGACTACAACGGAGACGGCCGCGAGGATGTCTGGTTCTCGTGGTTGTGGGAGACCGGCCCGCGGCCGGTCGGCGGCCTCTCGATCCTGCTGGCCGGCCCGGGGGGCCAAGTGACCGAGGGGCCGCGTTTCCAGGAACCCGGGTTCCTGGTGCACTCCGTCAAGGACGTCGACGGCAACGGCCGGCTCGACGTGGTGTGGGTGCAGCCGCGGGCGGCAGCAAAGGATTCGATGCGGGTCCGAATCAGCCGCGACCTTGCCCTCCTTGGAACCGGGGAACCGCTTTCGCTAGTTGTTCCTGTCGATTCTTCCCAAGGTCTGCTCGACGACGTCAGCGACATGGACGGCGACGGGGACCTCGATCTGCTGTTCCTTGCGGAAAGACTGACGAACTGGTACCCGGTCCGCTACCCGGGTCTGAAGTGGGCGGTGAACGACGGCAGCGGCCGCCTGGAGATGACCCCTTGGGTCGATTCGGAGATCCAGACCGTCTCCTCGGTGCGGTCCTGGGACCTGAACGGAGACCGGATCCCGGACCCGGTGGTCGTCAACAGGAACCTCTATTCCGGCCGCAGCGTGATCGTCTACGAAGGGCAACGGGGCGCCCTGCCGGTGATCGAGGGGTGCTACAGACTGAAGGGGGAAGGAGGCCAGGCATGGGCGGGAGATCTCGATGAGGACGGAGACCTCGACCTCGTGGTTACCGACGAGGGGTATCGCGGCGGCGGGGTCCACATCCTCTACAACCAGCGGCGCCGCCCCGAGCCGGGCACCGGACAGGAACCATAACGCCTTACTCGGCGTTTGCCTTCTCCGCCCTCTTGGCGAGACGGTAATGAGTCGGCGGTGAGCCGGTCACCTTGTGGAAAACCCGGGAGAAGTGCTCCGGACTCGTGAACCCCACCTGACCGGCAATCTGCGATACGTTGAGACTGGTCGATTCAAGCAGGTCCATCGCCCTGGCGACCTGGTGTTGATGCAGAAACTCAGTAAAACCCATTCCCGTTTCATTTCGTATGTGGTTGGAAACCGTCTCCGGGCAGACACCCAACTTTCGCGCCACGTCATCGCGCGAGTGAATCCTGTCGCAGTTCTCGCGCACGAACGCGGTTATCACCTCCTGCTCGCGTTCTTCCTCTTCCCCTTCAGTCTTTTGAAACTTCGGCATTGTCAACCTCTGAAACTTCGGCATTGTCAACCTCCTCGCCTGAGCGCTGTCTGCACCGCTTCCAGGGCCTGGGGCATTCCCTGCGCCAGGGAAGCGATTTTTCCGTTTTCGGCCACGTACACGGTCGGCACCACCTGAATCTCGAAGGCAGTCGATGCCGCCCCCGTGGAATCGAAGAGCACAGGCCAATGCCCCCCGAGCTTTTCCCGCACCAGTGCGCCTTCGGCCAGGCCCCCGGCGGAGATGAACAGCAGGTCCCCATCCCCTTCCTCCAGATCCCGCAGGCCGGCGAACAGCTCCCCGCAATAGGGGCAGGTGGAGGTGACGAAGACCAGGGCTGTCGGGCCGTCGCCGAGGTCGCCGCCGGTCACCCTGTCGCCGTCCATGTCCGGCAGGTCGAACGCAGGCACCTCGGCCCCCGGAGGCAGGCCGGAAGTCTCCGGTTCAGCCGGGAGAACGGCGGTCAGCTTGTCGGGGATCCTGTCCGAGAACAGGACGAGGAACAGGAGCGTGACGGCGAGAAGGGCGCCGCCGATCAACCGCGCCCGCCGGAGTCCCGGTTCAGAAGGTTCCAGATCAATCCCTCCTTCATCTGCTTCTCGGAATGGAGTTTCTCCACGACGCGGCCGGCGCTGATCGACCCGGCGGCGCCGGATTCTACCCGTCCATCGGCGCCGATCACCAGGGAGGTCGGCGTGGCGTCGACACCGAAGAGCTCCCGGACCTCGTTCGCCGGGTCGTAGAGGATGGGAAAGCGGAATCCCAGCGAATCCGTCTTCTCGACCAGCCGCAGGCTGTCGCCGGCGCCGATGTAGAGGATGTCGAGCTCCTGGTCGGCCTCCTGCAGCACGTGGTACATCATGTCGCAGGCGGAACAGCCCGGGTCCCCGAAGAAGAGCACGTACGGCTCCCCCGAGAAATCCTCGTTGCTCACCGTTCCGTGGGCGACCGATGCCCGCTCGAAGTACGGCGCGAGCTTCCCGACCAGGGGTTTGAACTGCTCGTCCGTCCAGATCTCTTCGGAAGCGTAGCGCTTCGAAGCGACGATGAGCGCCGCGCTGAGCAGGATCCCGACCGTCGCGGCGACGGCCGCCGGCACGATCCAGGGACGCCGGTTGTCCGTGTCTTTCACGTTCATGGCAAGAGCCTCGTCATGGTTCCGGCGGCCAGTACGGTGACCGCCGTGCCCGCGGTGATGAAGGGCGCGAAGGGAATGGCCCCCTCTATCTCTATGCGGTCGCCGATTCCTTCGAGGGCGCCTCCCGCTTTGACCTGCCTGAGCCGGGACACGTCTTCGGCGGTCAACGGCTCGCCGGCCCTGCACAGGGTGTGCCGGTCCTGCCCCCCGGCATCGCCGAGGGTGTAGCGCCGCCCCCCCGTGCCGGGATCCTTCTCCATGTACAGGGACCTGTGGGGCGTCAGTCCCGGTCGCAGGTCGTCGACGGCGAGGCCCTGAACGAAAGCCGAGGAGTAGTAGTCGCGGATGAAGAAGAAGGCGGCCATGATGGCCGCGCCCAGCGCCGCGACAATGAGGTGGTCGAGCCAGGAACCGGTGATCCAGGACAGGTAGATCCAGCCTGCGGCGCCCGGCCAGACGTACAGGCTCTCGTACGGGGGCCGGACCAGACGCTCCGACGCCAGGAACAGCAACATGAGGATCAGGAGGTTCTCGGTGACCGCCATCGGGCGCTCGATGACGAAGGCGGTTGCCATGAGCGCGATCCCGGCCAGGCCCACGGCCCGGGCCCCGGTCCGGAGAAGGGACCTGGCATCGAGGCGGGCTTCCCGGATCGAAGCGGCGAGCCGCGACCGGCTCCTGCGGCTGGAAACCAGCAGCCCGGCGATGAAGAGAAAGCTGAGGACCACCGAATTGATGAAGATCGCCCACAGGGGATCGTTCATCGAGAAGGCGTCGTGAACGGGCACCAGGCTCGGAGGAAGGGCAACGACGACGGCCCAGTAGAGCTTGGCGTCCCCCGGCGCCCAGAACCCGTAGGCGTAGAGGAGGTAGGAGACGACGAAGCCGCCGGCGAAGACGAGGACGATGTTCGTCCAGTTCGTCGCCAGCAGGTCGAGGAACATCAACTGTCCGAGGAGGCCGGCCCCGAGAAGGCCGTAAACCCATCTGTGGGGCAGGCGCCGGAAGCGGATGTCGGTGTAGGCGGTGTAGCAGCCGGCAGTCAGAAGACCGGAGAGGAGAACGAACTCGAGGAGAATGCGGGGCTGAGAGAGATCGAGCATGTGCGCCCGTCACCGATGGGAGTGCCCGGCCGAGAATTTGCGGAAGGTCCGCAAGGGTTCGTTGCGGTCAGGTAGAATGCTGCAAAACCACCTCGTTCAGTCAGGTTTCAACGCAGGCCCATGTCTGATTCTCTGATTTCGATCCGCAAAGAAACCGATCCCTCGGCTTCAATCAAGGGGACGTTTCAGCTTTCAGTACGCGCTGGCGCACGGCGAAGGTCATAGACGCCCCCGCCGTTTCCCCGGGGACGTCGAAGGCGTCGAACCGCAGGACGATGCCTTCGACATTCACCGTCGCCTGCCGGACGCCGGGGTGCAGCGGTCCGAAGACCACCTTTCCCGAGTAGCTCTCCCCCTTGAAGACGAAGGTGTTCCGCCTGTACAGGGACTCGCGCACGATTCCGAGTCTTTCGTTGAAATAGTGCTCCTCGTTGCCGCCCTGGCCGCGGCGCTCCATGTAGTAGGCTTCGAAGCTGTTGGGCGCGTCCCGCTTGCGCACCGACCAGTACTGAAGCCGGTCCCCGCGGTCCGTGAGCAGGGTCATCCGCGCCGGATCGACCATGACCTTGGGAAAGGTCTGGTTGACCGCGGTCATCTCGAAAACGGTGAAGCGCGGCGGCGAGTACCCGAGGTCGCGGTCGCGGTCGCGGCCGTAGGTGAAGGGGTTGAGGTTCGGCTCGCGGTAGGTGAAGCGGGCGTACTCCTCGTTGAGCTCGCGGTCGCCGAGGTGGCGCAGCTTGAGGCGGAAGCCCCCGCGCTGGAACACCGTGGTGCTGTCCTCCGGGTCGAAGTAGAAATCCTCTTCGGCGAGCTGCTGCGGCCGCGGCGCGAACGCCACTTGGTACACGAGGTCGGGCGGCAGCGACACGCAGGCGGTCGCCGCGGCCCCCAGCCAGGCCAGGGCGAGGGCCCGCGGCGGGAACGGGGCGCGAGCCGGGGAGCCGGTTCGACGGCCCCGCACCGCCCGCCCGGTCGACAGGTGGCGTCCTGCCCCTGGTCCGCGGCCCACTACAGGGCCTCCCCGCCGAATATGCGGGCCGCTATCCAGGCGCGGTTCCTGCGCGCGAACTCGCGCGCCTCCTGCTCCTCTTCCCGGCCTTCGAGGGCCCTTACGGCCTCGTCGTAGACGCGGGCGGCGGCGCGGTGCTCCCCGAGGCGCTGGTAGGCCATGCCGATGTTGCAGCGGGCCGCGGCCTCGCTCGGGGTGCCCGGCCAGGTCTCGACCACCTGCCGCAGCAGCGGTATCGCCGCCTCGAAGGAGCCGGCGTCGAACGCCTCCATCCCCTTCCGGTAGAGGGAGTCGGCCGCGGCGTCGTCGAGGTGCCGCAGCACCTCCATCGCCTGCGCGGCCTCGCCGCTGCCGGGGTAAAGGCCGGCGACCTCCTCGTAGACTTCGCGGGCGGCCCCGTGGTCGGCGCGGTTGTAGTAGAAGTCCCCGAGGTTGAGCAGGCCCTCCCGGGCCCTCGGGTGGCCGGGGAACTCTTCGGGCAGGGACCTGAACAGGGAATCCGTCGCTTCTCCGTTCCCCAGCTCCAGGTGGCACCAGGCCGCCCCGTAGGCGGCGTCCGCGGCCTCGGGGGTTCGCGGCCACTGAGCGCGGATGGTCTCGTACCATCGCAGGGCCGCGGCGAGGTCCCCGCCCCCGTGGGCCTTCTCCGCCAGCAGGAGGGCCGCCTTCGCGGCCTGGGGCTGCTCCGCGAACTCGCCGACGACCCGGCGAAACAGGGCGGTTGCCTCCGGCTCTTCCCCGGCCGCGGCATGGCTGTGGGCGGCGTGCCAGGCGGCCGCGGACGCCAGGTCGCGGCGGGCGGTCTCCCCGGCGGCCGCGGAGAAAGAGCGCCGGGCCTCGGCATGCCTCCCCAGCCGCTGGTAGAGGCTGCCGAGCTGGAACTGCATCTCCGCCGCGGCCTCCCGGTCCGGCCCCTGCTTCAACCCGGCCAGCAGGACGGCTTCGGCGGCGATCAGGCTGTCCTGCGCCGCCAGGGCTCCGGCCAGCAGCAGGGCGGCCTGCGCGGCCTCGGGCGAAGCGGCGGCCGGGGCCAGTCCGCGCGCCTGCGCCGCGGCCTTCCCCGGCATCCCGGAGTCGAGGAAATGCCGGGCCAGTCCCAGCCGTCCCTCGATTCGGCTGCTCGAATCTGCCAGCATGGCCTCGAACACCGGCAGCATCCGCTCCGGCTCCCCCAGCTCCCGGGCGCACGCCCCCAGCGCCCGCAGCAGGGCGCGCTTCTCCTCCGCTGTGGTCCGCTCCCGGCGCAGCACCTCCGCCCACCGGTCCCATGCGGCCCGCGGGTTTCCCGTCAGGAACAACGCCCTCCCCCAGCCGAAATGGGCCGGCACCCGCAGCCCGCCCCGCAGGCCAGGCGCGGTCTCCCGAAGGATCGCCAACGCCTCCTCGTGCCGGCCCCGGAGCTGCAGCAGCAGCGCGGTCTGCGCCCGCAGCTCGCGCTCGAAATCCGGATCTTCCGCGCCCTGCGACCGCGCCGACAGCAGGGCGAGCGCCCCGTCGACGTCCCCTTCCTGCGCGTGCGCCTGCGCCAGCATCAGCTGCGCCTGCCGCCACTGCGGCAGGCCGGGGGTTATCCCTTCCAGCAGCCGGCGCGCCGCGGCCGTCTCCCCCCGGCGGCCGTGCCCGTAGGCCAGCTCGAGGGCGGCCGCGGCCCGCACCTGTCCGTCTTCGCAGCGAGCGAGGACCCGCCGCAGGCGTTCGGTCCGTTGCCCCGGTTCCAGCCCGGCGAGCCGCAGCTCGGCCTGGCAGGCGATGGCGGGGTCCGCGCTGTCCGCGGCGACCGCGGCGAAGGCATCGACCGCCCCCGGCAGGTCGCCGAGGAGCTCCCGGACGTGCCCGGTCCAGAAACGGGCGTCCCGCCCCAGGCTCGATCCCTCGTCTTCGAACACGAGCCGGTACGCGGCCGCGGCCGCTTCCAGCAGGGAATCGGTCCCGGCTTCCTCCGCGTTCCCCGCGAGCAGGCGGTAGCACTCCCCGGCCCGGTAGCGGGCCTCGTCGACCCGGACCCCGGCCGCCTCGGCCACGGCGCCGTAGCTGGCGAGGTAGAGCAGGTGCGCCGCCAGGGACTCGGCGTAGCGCCCCTCCTCGAACAGCAGGCTCATCAGCCCCGCCTGCATGCGCCCGCGGAACGGCTCCCTCTCCGCGGTCTCCGCGGCGTAGCGGTAGACCGCGAGGGCGGCGTCCACCCCGTTCGCCTGCCGCTCCACCTCCGCCAGGCGCAGCCACGCGGTCTCGGCCACGGAGGTCTGGGCTGCGAACTCCCCGGTGACCATGCGGTAGGAGCCGAGCGCCGCGGGCAGCTCCCGCAGCCTGCGGTGCATGTCCCCCTTCTTGACCCAGGCCTTGGCCGCAAGCAGGCGCCGGCTCTCCCCCTCGCGCAGCCCCGACAGGGCGGCCTCGGTGCGCTCGCGGTGGGACATCCCCTCCGGGTCGCGGGAACGGGCGAGGCGGTCGAAGGCCTGAAGGGCGGCGGCGTACTCCCCCTGCTGCTCCAGCGCCAGCCCCCGCTGCAGCCGCGCCCGGTCGGCGCGCGCGCTGGTCGAGTCGGCCTCGAGGTAGCGGGCGAAGGCCGCGGCCGCCCCGGAGAACTTCCCGAGGTGGAAGAGCGACCACCCCAGGGCGTAGCGGGCCCGCGCCCGGTAGCGGCCTTCGGGGAACAGCTCCAGCAGCTCCCGGGCGGCGGCCGCGGCCCGTTCGTACATGCCGGCCTCGAACCAGCAGTCGACCACCAGGAAGGCGGCCGTCTCGCGCAGGCCGAAGCCGGGTTCGTCCCGCAGGCCGCGGAAACTCACAGCCGCCGAGGCGAACCGCTCCGGGGCCGCGGCCCGCAGGGACCCGGCCGCGGCCGGGGAGGCGGACCCGGCCTCCCGGAGCAGCTGCAGCCCTTCCCTGCGGTCGAGGTTGGCGAGCTGGTAGCGGGCCGCCTCGCGCAGGTTGACCTCCTTGTCGTCCACCTTCACGCGGACGCGCGAGGGGCGCATGAGCGGATGCTCGGGCACCCGCAGCAGGGCCTCGTACGACTTGCGGGCGCCGTCGAAGTCCCCCGATGCCAGCAGGCGCTGCGCCGCGGCGAACTCCTTGCCCATGTCCTCGGGGTTCGTCCACCACTGGCTTCCGGCGACCAGCGCCGCCATGACGACCGGCAGGAGCGCGTTCATCAGCGGTCGTACCCGGCGATGAGCGAAATGAAGAAGCGGGACAGGCCCCCGTCCCGGGTGCGCGCCACCGCGGGGTCGGCGTACTCCTCGTTGCGGCGCTGGAAGCCGGTGTTGGAGACGATGTCGTACCCCTGGTAGTTGCCCTTGACGGTGAACATCAGCACCGAGTCGACCGACTCGAGCTGCCGGGAGCGGTCGACCCGGTCGATGCGGCGGGCGGCCAGCAGCGGCGCCGTGACCGCGGTGAAGGGGATGCCGATCCCCTGCTGCCCGAACTGGATGGAGGTGCTCTCGGTCAGGTTGACGTCGATCCTCAGGATCGGAACGACCTGGTTCCAGGACTCGACGGCGCGGCGGCGGCGGTCCCGGGCAACGTGCTTGAGCAGGTGCTTGAACATCGGCCGCACCGCCGCAGGCCCCCGGCTCCAGGTCCAGTCCGCCTTGTTGACCATGGTGATCGTCTGCAGGCGGTCGCTCCTGTCGAGCTGGCGGTTGAGGACCCACTGCAGGTTGTTCTCGACGTGAAGCGAGGCGAACCGCGTCAGCCGGGTTCCGGCGAAGCTGGTGTGCACCCAGGAGTCGGCCATGTCGAGGGGGTCGGGCGACGGCGGCCGGTCGGGGTTGTTGTTCTCGCCGGGGCGGAAGACGAAGACCGGGTCGGGAATCGTGTCCCACACCCGCTTGGTGTCGTGGTTGAGCTCGATCCGCGCCCAGCGCGGCACGTCGAAGCGCCAGGCGCCGCGCAGGTAGCGTGATTCGGCGCGCCCCGGGCCGGCGATCTGCTCCTGGCGGTAGAGCCCGGCCGCGCCCGAAATGCCTCTCCAGTCCGGCAGCGCCAGGAACAGGTGGCCCCCCTTGCGGTCGCGGTCGTAGGGGTAGTCGGGCTTGTCGTCGTTCTCGCGCTCGTCGATGACGCCGTTGTTGTTGGCGTCGACGCCGTAGACGAACTCCTGCGGATCGGACCCGTAGAGCAGGAACGGCTCTTCGAAATCCGGCACGCCGTTGGCGTTCCTGTCGTCGTCGGGGATGTTGTCGTGGTCCTTGTCGAGGCCGGGGAACACCCCCGACTCGGTCTCGGACGCGTTGGGGTAGTCGTGCCGGTTGTCGTCGGCGTAGCGGTCGTCGTCGTCGTTGTCGTCGACGATGGGAAACTCCGACAGCATGCTGATGTCCCCGGCCCTGCCCGCCTTGTCCGTGTAGAGGAGGATGCCGCCCCGCCGGCTGTCGTAGCCGCCGCCGTACTCCGGGTCGAGGCGGAACAGCTCGCCGCCGAGCTCGAGGAAGGCGAGGTCCCTGAGCGCGGTCACGTACCAGGCCCCGGCGCGGCCGGTCTCCTTGCGGCCCCCCAGCACGGGGAAACGGCGGTAGAGGAGGTTGCGCTCGTACTCCCCGGTCACCTCCAGGCCGACGAACTGGGCCTTGAAGTCGAAGCCGTAGAGGGTCTGGCCCGTCGGCAGGCTGTGCTCGAAGCGGACGGCGTCGCGGTTGCTGAAGTCGGCGACCTCCCCGGGGGCCCTGGAGACGGTCCGGTAGGGGATGCGCCGCGGCTCGAAGCGGTCGTCGAGAACCGAGAAGAACTTGTGCTCCTGGGCCAGCTCGATGCGGTAGTCGTTGGCGACCACGGCGCGCACCGTCACCCCCCTCGGGGAGTAGCTCTCCGGCACCGGGAAGAAGAACTCGACGGCCTCGTCGCCGCGCACCTCGAGGTAGCCGTCCCCGCGGCGGCCACCGACCACCTCGGGGGTCAGCGCCGGATCGAACAGGGGACTGTCCGGGTCGCTGCTGGCCCCCTCCTCCCCCTCCTCGCCGACCCCCTCGACGTCGATGAAGACGCCGTACACGACGGCGCCGGCCGACCCGGTCTCCGGGGAGTCGTCCCTGACGCGCACGGCGATCTCGTGCGGGGTCTGCATCTCCGGGTAGGGGATGCTGCCGCGCAGGAACCCCCCCTCGCCGCTGCGCCCGGCGTTGACCTGGTGCTGGTTGACGAGGGTGGTTCCGAACCGCAGGACATCCCCGACCCGGGTCTCCCAGTGGCCGACGAAGTTCATCACCGGGTTGACCTCCTCCTCCTCGATGAACTCCGCGGTCAGGGTGAGGAAGTCAGGCAGGGGAGACGAGAACGTCCTCAGGGTCGGAAAGTCCTCCGCGTCGAAGCCCCGGGAGGTCATCAGGGTGATCTTGTTGCCGGGGAACACCAGGTCCCAGCGCAGGCCGTTGAAGCCGGCCTGTCGGAAGGTCAGGGGGGTGATCTCGGTGCGCACCTCGTCGCCGATGGTCAGCGCCCAGTTCCAGGGGCCGAAGCTGTCGTAGGAGATCACGAGGTTGTTGAGCGACCGGTACAGGGGGTCCTTGCGGATGCGGCTGCTGCCGGGCCGCCGCTCGTCCACCTCGTAGACGAGGAACCCCTCGGCGAGGAAGTTCCCCAGGTGGTCGTAGCGCTGGGCGAGCCGGATCTGCCGGCGGTAGGGGCGGTAGAGCTCCTCCCCGTAGTTGGTGTACTGAAACGGCAGAGGGCGGCGCAGAAAGTCGGTCGAAGGCTCGGCGTCCGGCAGGTCGGCGCCGGCCGGAAACAGGGCGAGCGCCAGCCCACCCAGGGCGAGCCGGAGGCGGAGGAGGAGGGCGGCCGGGGCGGTCAATACAGCACCCCTATGGCGCCTTGCCAGGCGTCGCCGACGTCGGCTGCGACCTCGATCCTGAGGAGGTAGATCCCGGGGACGGCCAGAGAGCCGGCGTCGTCGCGGCCGTCCCATTCGACCAGCTTGCGGCCCGACGCAGCGGGCCGGCGGTCCCACAGCCTGCGCACGAGCCGCCCGGAGAGATCGTGGACGGATACGCTCACCGGCCGCGCCATCCCCACCTTGGCGAGATCGAAGCGGATGCGCGCGGGCCCGCGCGCGGGGTTGAAGGGATTGGGGGTAATGCGGATTCCGGCCCGAGGCAGGGCGCGCGCGACGATGCCCCGTCCCACCAGGGTCAGGGCCTCCTCGGCGGCCGGCTCGACCTGCTGGAAGTTCGGCGGCTCCGGGCCGCCGACGGCGACGCCGGCGCCGACCGCGCGCGTCGGGCGCAGCAGCACGCCGGCGAAATCGACCTCGAGCAGGCCGCCGGAGGCGATCCGGCCGGCGGGGTCGAGCCACAGGTGCAGGGAGCGTTCGTCCCGGGACCACCTGTAGGAATCCCCGCTGAACGGGACGCCGTCGAAGCGCACCCCGAGCACCTCCCCCGGCAGGTCGATGCGGATGCGGTCGAAGCCGAGGTCCTCCTCCCCGACCTCGACCCGGCAGGAATAGGTGAAGACCGTCTCCTCCCCGAGGACGGGGCGCCGCGGCTCGATCTCCGCCCGCACCGAGGCGGCGAACAGGCGGCGCTCGAAATCGACCTCCAACTGCTCGAGGACCGGCGCCGCCAGCGGGTCCGCAGTCTCCATGCTCACCCGGTACTGGAGGAACCGGGCCGGCTCCGGCTCCTTCAACTCGACGCCTTCGATCCCTTCGGCGAGGCTCCAGCGGCGGGCGCGGTGCCACGGAGACCAGTCCGCGCTGTCCCGCGCCGTGCGGAACTGGGCGAACAGGCCGGTGGCCGCCCCCTCGCGTCCCCGGATGCGGGCGCGGCCGAAGTTGACGGGCTCCCCGGCGTCGAGCACCTGCGACTCGTAGGACCCGTCGGCGCGGTACCCCTCCCCGAACACCTCGATCTCCCCGACGGTCACCCAGTCCGGCGGCTCCTCGCGGGCGACGCGCAGGCGGAGGAAGCGGCCGAGCACCGGCAGGGGCGTTCCCCCGGCGTCCACTTCGAGCCAGGTCGAGTCCGCAGCGGTGTCGACGACGGGACGGGTGTTCTCGATCTGCCGTGCCACCAGCACCCAGTCGTCGGGGGCGGATTCGGCGGCGGCCTCGAGGCGGTACCCCTTGAGGAAGAAGCGGGGGCGCTGGTCAATGGTCTTGCCGGGAAGGATGCGCACCCGGGTGATGCCGCGGTCGCCCCCCAGGTCGAGGCTTATCGATTCCCCCAGCAGCTCGGCGCGGTTGTTGAAACGCCACTCCGTGTCGGTGCTGCCGTCGGTGACGCTTCGGGAACCGCTCAGGCTGTTCTCGCCCGACCTCCCGGTCACCCCCAGGGCGAGGTTGGCTCCGCGCAGGGAGGTGAGGGAGAGACGGCCGAGGCTGTCGACCTCGGTGCCGAAGAAGGTTCCCGGCCCGAAGCCGTCCTCGCCCCGCAGGGTCCACCGATCGGCCTCTGCCTCACCCCAGGCCAGGCAGAGAACCAGGGCGCCGCATGCCCGGCCGGCCGCCCCCCTGCAGTTCCGGTCCGGCATGCCTATTCCTCCACCGCCACCAGCTTCTGCGCCAGGGTCCCCTCCCGGGTCAGGGCGTAGACCAGGATGTTGATCCCGAGCTCGTACGCGGAGAGCTCCTCCGCGCTGATGGTGAACTTGCCCGCTATGTTCCCCGCCTCATCCTCCTCCCTGATGCGTTCCGCCTCCCCTCCCCAGAAATCGGTGTAGTTCTTCATGGAGTAGATGCCGGCGAGGCGGCCGCCGACCTCGATCCCCTCCAGGTAGTCCGGCGACGGATCGAAATCCGGGGTGTGGTAGGAGTCGTACCGGCGCTTGTCCCTGAAGCCCCCCGGCAGGGTGTCGATGTCGAAGAAGCAGCGGTAGACGGGGTGGGACATCTCGAGGCGCGCGAAACCCCAGTCCTTTCCCTCCCTGAAGCCGACCCGGGAAAAGGCGGCGCGGATGAAGCTGCGCAGCGCCGGCAGGTCGTAGTTTCCCTTGAGCGGCCGCCCGCCCCGGTCGGCGACGTCGGCGAAGACGAAGCCCCCCGAGGTCAGGTAGCGGCCGAGGTTGCGGGCCTCGGAGTCGGTGAAGGGGAAGGTGAAGGTGCTGGTCAACAACAGGAACGGCACCCCGAGGAGCCGCGCGTCGTCGAGGGAGAGGCCGTCGAGGACCTCGGTGCGCACCCCGGTGTGCTCGGTCATCTTGTCGGACAGGCCGTGCAGGCTGCGGCGCTCGGCGACGCGGCGGGAGACGAAGCCGCTGCGCGGCCGGCCCGAGGCCTCCTCGGCGCGCTCCATCGATTCGCTGTACACCCCCGACAGGTACAGGAACCCCTTCAAAGCGGTCCTGTCGGCGGGATCGACGACCACGACGCTGCGGTGGCCGCCGGTGTCGAGCGCCTCGACGTCCATCATCTCGAGGCCGAGGTCGATCTCCTCCTCGCCGGTGCGGGACCCGGTCACCGCCCCGGGCTGTAGCGAGGGGCCGATGCGGCGGTCGGGCAGCGCCGGAAGGAGGACGAGCGGTTCGGTCGCCGGCCTCGGGGCCTCGACGATGGGGATCGGCAGACCCTGCAATCCCTGCCGCCGGGTGGTCAGCGGCACCGGGCTGGCCGCCGCGGCCGGGGCGGGCCGCAGGGCCGGCCTCCGCACCAGGGGACGCTGCATCTTCTTCGGGAGCCGCGAGCGCTCCAGCGGCCGGCGCAGGGGCAGCGAACGCTTGACGAACTTCTCCTCCTGCAGGACCGGCAGCGGCGCCGCAGGAGGGCCGGGTTTCCAGAGGGCGAACGGCAGCAGGTGGAGGGCGAAGGAGAGGGCGAACATCCAGACGAGCCGGCGGCGTTCCTCCCGGCGGCCCGGTCCGGGTTTCAGGTTGTCCAGGGTTCTCATCAGGAACCTCTGATTCTCCCGGCGGCTGCCGTTGCCGAACGGACCGGCCTCGGGCGGCTACCGGGTCTTCACTGCCTTGCGCCTGTCTGCTTCCCAGCTCCCTTCCAAATGTACGCAGCCGCGCCGGATGCTTCGGCGCGCCGTTTGTGGAGGCGCCCTCCGGGCAGGGTCCGGCCCCGGGCACCCGGGGCGGCGGGATTTCGTCGGGGTCGGGTTCCGGGACCGGGAGGCGGGCTACAGCCCCTTTAGGCGGTCGCGGATGTCGGCGGCGCGCTCGAAGTCCTCGCGCTCGACCGCCTCCTGAAGGGCCCGCTTGAGCTTTTCTTCCTTGCTCAGCGGCTTGTTCTCCCGCAGCTCCTCTTCGAGCTCGTCGAGGGCCTGCTGCGAGCGTTCCTTCTCGGCGAAGAACTCCTCCGCCTCGACCTCCGGCAGCTCCTCGATCTCCTCGCGGGCCCGGTGGACCCGGGCGATGGCCTCGTCGTAATCGCCGTTGCGGGCGGCGAGCATCGCCTTGGCGGTCGCGTGGATGCGCAGGACGTAGGGCCACCACTTCTGCAGGTTCATGCGGTCGTCTTCGTGCGAGGCGTAGCGGTGCACGAAGCGGAACAGCTCCATGTTGCGCTCGGTGTCCCTGATGACGCGGCCGTAGTCCTTGAGCTGCAGCAGGAAGACGTAGCGGCCGTACACGCGGGCCCCCTCGTCGAACAGCTCCTGGCAGCTTTCGCGGCCGAGGTTGAACCCCTCGTCGCGCCCGGAGTTGCGGCTGCGGTGGCTCTCGAGGGCGCCGCGGTAGTGGTCGAGGGCGAAGTCGGAATCGTGGGGCCGCTTGCCGTCGGGCCGGCCGTCGAGATTCAGCTGCAGGATGCCCTGGAAGGCCCCCTGGTCGACCCGCACCTGGATCTTCTGAATGCCGTCGTCGCCGACAATCTTGCGGACGTTCGAGTCCGGATCGTACTCCCAGTTGTCGAGCAGCTTGAGCAGATCCTTGTCCATATCCATGGCATCACCTGCGAGGTAGCACCGGTCCTGTTGCAGCGACTGCGTTACGATATCCCGGCGCCTGGCAAAAGTCAACCGGCTGCAGCCTCCCCCGCTTGACCTCCTCCGGCTTCGCCCCTATCCTGGAATAATACACTTTTGTAGTTAAATTTTCGTTTATCTACGATTTTGTCGTCCGCCGAATCCGGTTCTCGACAATCGGGTTCTCTACTGATTGAAAGAGGTTCTGACCATGCGATCCCCCTCAGCGCTGACCGACCGGCTCCAGATCGACGTCCTGCACGAGATCGGCGAGGTCCTCGGGTCCGGTTCGGAGCTGGAGGACTCGCTGCACCGCATCCTCCAGCTCCTCGGCGAACGCCTGCAAATGGGGCTGGGCACCCTTACCCTTCCCCAGGGGGACCGCGAGGCCAGCATCGACATCGCCTACGGCCTGTCCCCCTCCGAGATCGAGCGCGGCCGCTACAAGATGGGAGAGGGGATCACCGGCCGGGTGATGCAGTCCGGCAAGGCCGTCATCGTCCCCCGCATCAGCAGCGAGCCCCTGTTCCTCGACCGCACCGGGGCCCGCACCGATACCGAGAAGTCGCAGACCTCGTTCATCTGCGTGCCGATCCTGCTGCAGCGAGAGGTCGTCGGCACCCTCAGCGTCGACACCCCCTACATCGACGACTCGCGCCTGGAGCAGAACGTCAGACTGCTGGCGATCGTGTCGGCGATGGTGGCCCAGGCGGTGGCCGCGAGGCGGACCGCCCGCCGCGAGCGCGCCAGCCTCCTCGACGAGAACCTGCGCCTGCAGGGGGAGCTGAAGGAGCGCTTCCACCCCTCCAACATCGTCGGCAACTCGCGCCCGATGCAGGAGGTGGGAGACCTGATCGGCAAGGTCGCTCCCAGCGACGCCACCGTGCTGCTGCGCGGCGAGAGCGGCACCGGCAAGGAGCTGGTGGCCGACGCCGTCCACTACGCCAGCCTGCGCGCCGGCAAGCCGTTCGTCAAGGTGCACGTCGCCGCCCTTCCGGAGTCCCTGGTCGAGAGCGAGCTGTTCGGCCACGAGCGCGGGGCCTTCACCGGGGCCACCCGGACCAGGGCCGGCCGCTTCGAGCGCGCCGAGGGGGGAACGATCTTCCTCGACGAGATCGGCGAGCTCAGCGCCGCGGTCCAGGTCAAGCTGCTGCGCGTGCTGCAGGCGCGCGAGGTCGAGCGTCTCGGGGGCAGCGAGCCGAAGCAGATCGACGTGCGCGTCGTCGCGGCGACCCACGTCGACCTCGAGCACGCCGTGAAGCAGGGGCGGTTCCGCGAGGACCTCTTCTACCGCCTCAACGTCTTCCCGATCTACGTGCCGCCGCTGCGGGAGCGGAAATCCGACATCCTCCTGCTCGCCGACTCCTTCCTCGAGAAGTACGCGCGCAAGCACTCGAAGGAGATGAAGCGGATCTCGACCCCGGCCATCGACATGCTGATGAGCTACCACTGGCCCGGCAACGTCCGCGAGCTGGAGAACTGCGTCGAGCGCGCCGTCATCCTCAGCCTCGACGGCGTCGTCCACGGCCACCACCTGCCCCCCACCCTGCAGACCGCCGACGCCTCGGGCACCATGCTGTCCGGCTCCCTCGAGATGATGATGGGCTCGTACGAGCGCGAGATCCTCGTCGAGGCGATGAAGAACTCGAGGGGGAACATGGCCAGGGCGGCGCGGCTGCTCGGCACCACGTCGCGCATCTTCTCCTACCGCTGCAAAAAGCTGGAAGTGGACTACACCCAGTACCGGTCCTAAGTGCCCCGCCGCAGGGATACTTGCATCCGGCACCGATCCATCCCCGCAATCAGTACAGCTCCGTGTTCCTACATTTTTGTCGCCAAAAAATCCAATTGTAACATGATTGTTGCTTGATTCCACTGCCTCCAAAGCTGTAGAAAATCGAAGACAACCTGTTGTAAACACGCTACTTGTGTTTCCCGGCATCGAACACTCGGGCGCCTGGCACCGCGTTTGCATTCCGAAGTGGCTGAGATCGTTAACCCGATAGCGATCGCACCAGACCATTTTCCGAACCGCATCGAAAGGAGCCGGAATGCGGACCCTGCTCGTTCCCCTGACACTGGCCGCGGCCATGGCGCCGGCCGCTGCCGCCGCCGAAACCACGGACGTCGCCACTCAACTCTCCGGACTCGCGTCCCAGATCGACTGGTACTGGACCTGCGTAGCCGCCTTCCTCGTGTTCTTCATGCAGGCGGGATTCGCCCTCGTCGAGTCGGGGTTCACGCGCGCCAAGAACACCGTCAACATCCTGATGAAGAACCTGATGGACTTCTCCGTCGGGGCCATCGCCTTCTGGGCCGTCGGGTTCGGGCTGATGTTCAGCGCCACCACCGGGCTCTTCGGCTGGGGGGAGTTCTTCCCCAACCCGGATGCCGAGGCCTTCGGTGAAGATCCCAACTGGATGTACTCCTTCCTGATCTTCCAGACGGTGTTCGCGGCCACCGCGGCGACCATCGTCTCGGGCGCCATGGCGGAGCGCACCCGGTTTTCCTCCTATTTGATATACAGCGTAGTAATCACCGGAATCATCTATCCGATCACCGGCTCCTGGGCATGGGGCGGCCTCTGGCACGGGGGCGGCTGGCTCGAGGGGCTCGGGTTCGTCGACTTCGCCGGCTCGACCGTCGTCCACAGCGTCGGCGGCTGGGCGGCCCTTGCCGGGGCCATCGTTCTCGGGGCCCGCAAGGGCAAGTTCAACGCCGACGGCAGCGCCAACGCCATCGTCGGCCACAGCATGCCGCTGGCCGCCATGGGGGTGTTCATCCTCTGGCTCGGGTGGTTCGGCTTCAACGCCGGCTCGACCACCTCGATGGACGGCGGCAACTTCGCCCGCATCGCCTTCGTCACCAATCTCGCCGCGGCCGCCGGGGCAATCGGCGCCATGGCGACCAGCTGGATCCGCTTCGGCAAGCCCGACGTATCCATGGCCCTCAACGGCGCCCTGGCAGGCCTCGTCGGAATCACCGCCGGCTGCTACACCATGACCCCGTTCGGGGGACTGCTTACCGGGTTCATCGCCGGCGTCATCGTGGTCTTCTCCGTCCTCTTTTTCGACAGGATCAAGGTCGACGACCCGGTGGGCGCCATCTCCGTGCACGGGGTGTGCGGGGCCTGGGGCACCTTCGCCTGCGCCATTCCCTTCTTCTGCCGGCCCGGGGAGGCGGCCAGCGCCGTCACCCAGCTGACCGGTATCGGCGCCATCTTCCTGTTCACCTTCGCCGCTGCCCTCGCCCTGTTCTCGGCAATCAAGGCCACCGTCGGCCTCAGGGTCTCCCCGGAGGACGAGGAGGAGGGCCTCGACGTCGTCGAGCACGGCATGGCGGCCTACCACGACCAGTCGCTGGATTCCCTGATCAAGGCGGCCGGGGCCGCCGAGGGCGGCAAAATTGTCATTGAGTCGGCCCCGCGAGGAGCCGGCGTCAAACCCGAAACCGCCTGAAGGCCTTAGTCCCCGGGGAGGAGAGAGTCATGTACAAGATCGAAGCGTTCCTGCGTCCCAACGCCCTGGAGAAGGTCCAGGAGGGGCTCGCCGGAATCGGTATCGCCGGAATGTCGGTGCTGGAGGTGCGGGGGTTCGGCCGCCAGCGCGGCCACCGCGAGGTCTACCGGGGAGCCGAGTACGCCGTCGACTTCGTTCCCAAGATCAAGGTCGAGGTCGTGGTCGGGGAGAACGAGCGCGACCGGGCGGTGTCGAAGATCGCCGAGGCCGCCCAGACCGGAAACGTCGGCGACGGCAAGGTGTTCGTGGTGCCGGTCGACCAGGCGGTGCGCATCCGCACCGGTGAGACCGGGGACAGCGCCCTGTAGCCGCGGCAAGGAGCCGGAGATTGCCGCCGCCGCCCGCAGAATCCACCTCCCGTGGGTACTCAAGGGTGCAGTACCAGGGTGGCGGCGGCGCTCCTTTTGCGAAACTCCTGTCTGTAAACGGAACTAAAGCTTTTCATTTACCACAGATCCCTTGAGCCCGGCACCCTCAGCCAGGGGTGCCACACACCAACAGGAGGGGAAAATGGCACGCAGGATTCTCGCAGCATTCTACGCAGCCGCGCTGGCCGCGGTGGTTTCAGTGCCGGCGCACGCCGAGTTCGGAGTCGGGGCGGACGCCGCGACCCGCTACATCTGGCGCGGCCTCAGCCTCGACGACAGCTTCGTCATTCAGCCGTACCTGTCGTACGCGACCGAGGCCGGCATCGAGATCGGGGCCTGGTCGTCCTGGTCGCTGACCTCGAGCGGGGCCAACGAGAACGACCTGTACGTCAGCTACTCGACGGGGCCGGTCTCGATCACCCTGAGCGACTACTACTTCCCCAACGGGGGGGGAACGGAGTTCTTCAACTACGACGACGACGACGCGGTTCATCAGCTCGAGGCGATGGTCTCCTTCGCCAGCGGACCGCTGAGCGTTACCGGAGCCCTGATCTTCCTCGGGGCCGCGGGCACGACCCCGGTCTACGCCGAGGTCGGCTACGAGTTCATGTCCGGCGACGACGTCTCCGCCGGGCTGTTCGCGGGACTGGGCACCGAGTCGTACTACACCAGCTCCGGGGATCCGGCGCTGATCAACGTCGGCATCGGCGTCTCGATGGGGGACTACTCCGCTTCGTACATCCTCAACCCCGATACCGAGCAGTCCTACCTGGTATTGATGAAGGGTCTGTAGCCCCCCGGGACAAGTCGCCCGACCGCCGGCACGCACGGCGGGATACCGAACAGCCCCGGGGGGTCGCCGCCCCGGGGCTTCTCCATGACGCGCTTTTTCCGCAGCGGCCCTCCAGGCCGTTGATGCGGGTGAGATCCCCGCTATATTCACGGGCTGTTTTTCACCCGCCGGATTCTCCCGTTTCCAACCCACTGCGGACTGCCAACGCACCCTTTTCCCCACGGAGGAACCACAATGGCAAAAGCCAAACCGAAGACCAAAGCTTCACCCAAGTCGAAAGCGAAAGCCAAGGCGGCCCCGGCCGCCACCGCGAGATCGGTCGTCGCCGCCGCCAAGGCACAGGGCGTGCAGATGATCGATTTCAAGTTCGTCGACTTCCCAGGAACCTGGCAGCACTTCTCGATTCCGGCCTCGACGCTGGAAGAGGACATGTTCAGCGACGGCCTCGGGTTCGACGGCTCCAGCATCCGCGGCTGGCAGTCGATCGACGAGAGCGACATGCTCGTCATGCCCGATCCGGCCACCGCTTTCCGCGATCCCTTCTGCGAGGTCCCGACCCTGTCGATCATCTGCGACATCGTCGATCCCATCACGCGCGAGGACTACGGCCGAGATCCGCGCAACGTCGCCAGGCGGGCGGAGGCCTACCTGAAGTCCACCGGCCTCGCCGACACCGCGTACTTCGGCCCGGAGGCGGAGTTCTTCGTCTTCGACAGCATCCAGTACGACCAGAACGCGCACTCCTCCTTCCACTTCATCGACTCCGTCGAAGGCCGCTGGAACTCCGGCGCCGACGAGCAGCCCAACCTCGGGTACAAGCCTCCCTACAAGGGCGGCTATTTCCCGGTGCCCCCGCACGACACGCTGCAGGACATCCGCTCTGAAATGGTGCTGACGATGATGGAGGCCGGCGTCGACGTCGAGCTCCAGCACCACGAGGTCGGCACCGCCGGGCAGGGAGAGATCGACATCCGCTTCTGTCCGCTGGTCAGCTGCGGCGACCAGATGATGATCTACAAGTACGTCGTCAAAAACGTCGCCAGGAAACACAACAAGACCGCGACCTTCATGCCCAAGCCCCTGTTCGAGGACAACGGCACCGGCATGCACACCCACCAGAGCCTGTGGAAGGGGGGCCGGCCGCTGTTCGCCGGCAACGGCTACGCCGGGCTGAGCGAGATGGCGCTGCACTACATCGGCGGCCTGCTCAAGCACGCTGCCTCCCTTCTGGCTTTCACCAACCCGACCACCAACTCCTACCGCCGCCTGGTTCCCGGGTACGAAGCGCCGGTGAACCTCGCGTACTCGCAGCGCAACCGCAGCGCCGCCTGCCGCATCCCGATGTACTCGGCCAGCCCCAAGGCCAAGCGGGTCGAGTTCCGCTGCCCCGATCCCAGCTGCAACCTGTACCTGGGGATGTCGGCCATGCTGATGGCCGGCCTCGACGGGGTGCTCAACAAGATCGACCCGGGCGATCCGATGGACACCGACATCTACGAGCTGTCCGCCGAGGAGCGCGAATCGGTGCCGCTGACCCCGGCGTCGCTCGACGAGGCGATGGACGCCCTCGAGAAGGATCACGAGTACCTGCTCAAGGGGGACGTGTTCACCGAGGACGTGATCCAGGCCTGGATCGACTACAAGCGGGAAGAGGAGATCGACGCCATTCGGCTGCGGCCCCACCCGTACGAGTTCGCCCTCTACTACGACATGGTGTAAGGCTGGGCAACTCCGGCCGGCGTTCGAAGCCGAGCGCCGTCCAATCCGAAAGAAGGCAGGCCGTCCCGGCGACGGCCTGCCTCTTTTTTGCCCTGCCGGCAGCCCCTCCAGCGTGACCGACGAATCCGGAACCCCGTCGCAGGGGCAGCATTCCCTCGCCGCCGTCGAGCGCTGCGGCGGCGTCTCGAGACTGACCCGCTGCCGTTCGGTCCCCCCGCTCAAGCTGCTCAACCCGCGCGCCGCGGAGGGGTACTGCCCGGTGATCCTCTCCTCCTACGGCGGCGGCCTGGTCGAGGGGGACGCCGTCGACCTCGAGGTGCGCTGCGGTCCGGGGGCCGCCCTCTTCCTCGGCACCCAGGCCCTCGGCAAGGTGTACAGGTGCCCCGCCGGCGACGGCTGCCGCCAGGATGTGCGCGGCGACGTGGCCGACGGCGGGACCGCGGTGGTCATGCCGGACCCGGTGGTGCCGTTCGCCGGCAGCATCTACCGCCAGCGGCAGCGCTGGAGCCTGGAGGGGGATGCCGTGCTCCTGCTCGCGGACGGGCACACCGCCGGCAGGGTCCTGCGCGGCGAGCGCTTCGCCTACCGCGAGTACCGCTCCGACATCGACGTCCTCGTCGACGGCAGGACGGTCCTCCTGGAGCGCTACCGGTCGCGGCCGGACGAGACCCCGCCGGACTCGGCCGGGGCCTTCGGCCGCGGCACCGCCCTCCTCAACGCCTGCGCCGTCGGCCGCCCCGACAGCCGCCGTTTCCGCTCCCTTGCAGAGCGGCTGGAAGAGAGCATCCCGCCTGCCGCCGCTGGCGGCCCCGCGGCGTCCGGGGAGTCCGGCCTTCTCGTCGCCCACTCCCGGCCGCGGGAGGAGGTCTGGGTGCTGCGGGCCCTGGCGGACCGGTGCGAATCCCTCGATCCCCTGCGCCGGCTCCTCGGGGATGCGGCCGGCATCCTGCTCGGAGGCAACCCGGTCGAAAGACTGCTCGGCCCGCACCCGGGCCCTGTGCGACAATAGTGTCTTAACGAGGATTTCCTGCTACAAAAATGTCGTACTGCATCGCCAATCGCCTCTTCCCCCGGTAGCCTTCGCGACCCCCCGAAAAAAACACCTCGGGTACAACCCTTTCCCCGACAAACAGTTGCGCCAGTCGCCGGGCGGTTTCCTGAACACCGGACTAACGGTCTGGCCCCTGATTTGCAAACTGTCCCGCGTTTCCCATCAACACGCCTTTTCCGCGCCGCGGATTCATTCTCAAGGAGGATTTCATGGCACGCACACGGCTCTGGCGGACGGCACTGCTGACCGCCGGCTTCATCGTCACCACCGCCGCCACCGGCCTCGACGCCAAGCTCAGGATCGGCTACAGCGACTGGCCCGGCTGGGTCGCATGGGAGGTCGGCATACAGAAGGGCTGGTTCGCCGAGGCGGGGGTCGAGGCGGAGTTCATCTGGTTCGAGTACGTCCCCTCGATGGACGCCTTCGCCGCCGGCCAGATCGACGCGGTGGCCATGACCAACGGCGACGCCATGGTCATCGGCTCGTCCGGCAAGGCCTGCAAGGGGATCATCCTCAACGACTACAGCAACGGCAACGACATGGTCGTGGCGCGGCCGGGGATCGGCGCGGTGGCCGGGCTCAAGGGCAGGAAGGTCGGCGTCGAGCTCGGCTTCGTCTCCCACCTGCTGCTGCTGACGGCGCTGGAGGCAAACGGCATGAAGGAAGCCGACGTCGAGCTGATGAACATGCCGACCCACGAGACCCCACAGGCGCTGGCCTCCAAGGGGGTCGACGCCATCGTCGCCTGGCAGCCCAACTCGGGACAGGCGCTCAACCTGGTCGCCGGCTCGAAGCCGGTCTTCACCAGCGCCGACGCCCCGGGCATCATCTACGACCTGCTCTACGTCAGCAGCGAGAGCCTGGCGGCGAACCGCGGCGACTGGATGAAGGTGGTCGGGGTCTGGTACCGGATCGTCGACTACCTCGCCGACGAGGCGAACCGCGAGGAGGCCCTCGGCATCATGAGCGCCCGGGTCGGCCTCACCCCGGAGCAGTACGCCCCCTTCACCAAGGGAACCTACATCCTCTCCCTCGAAGAGTCGGTCGAGCGCTTCACAAAGGCGGAGGGCCTCGGCTCGGTCTACGGATCGAGCGCAGTAGTCGACGAGTTCAACGTCGCCAACAAGGTGTACGACAAGCCGCAGGCCGTCGACTCCTATCTCGACCCCTCGCTGGTCGTGGAGTACGCCGGGAAGCTGGCGAAGAAGGAGTAGGGAGCACGGCACCGGACACCCGAGCCGGCGCCGCCAATCACCAACCAAGGAGGATGTCGAGTTGCCCTTCTACCAGGACCACGCCCCCGGATTCCGCGGCCACGGCCGCGACGTCCCCGACCTCTCCCAGCTGCGGGGGTGGAAGGCCCAGGACGCCGAGGCCGGGCTCGGCGACGAGCAGTGGCGGACCGAGGCGGCGAGGGGGCGCGAACTCGGCCTCGAGGCGGCCCCCTCGATCGAGGACCGCGAGGGGATCAGCTGCTTCCAGCGCGGCGAGCTGCCCCACTGGTCGGGGATCAACACCTTCCTCAAGTGCCCGTTCCTCGAGGACGTGCGCCGGGTCGGCGAGTACGACGTCGCCTTCCTCGGCGCCCCCTTCGACATCGGCACCACCTACCGCTCCGGGACCCGCTTCGGGCCCCAGGGCATGCGGCGCATTTCCTCCCTCTACACCCCCTACAACTTCGAGATGGGAATCGACCTGAGGGAGACGCTGAAGATGTGCGACCTCGGGGACGTCTTCTGCCCCGCCAACATCACCAAGAGCCACGACCAGATCTCGAAGGCGGTGGCCCACGTGATCGGCAGCGACACCCTGCCGATGATCATGGGAGGGGACCACTCGATCGGCTACCCATGCGCGCGAGGGGTGGCCGAGTGCGTCGAGGGGAACATCGGCATCATCCACCTCGACCGGCACGTCGACACCCAGGAGCGGGACATGGACGAGATCATGCACACCTGCCCCTGGTTCCACGCCACCAGCATCCCCAACTGCCCGCCCGCCAACCTCGTGCAGCTGGGGATCGGCGGCTGGCAGGTGCCGCGCGCCGGGGTGCGCCACGGCCGCTCGATGCGCTCGACGGTGCTGACCATCGACGACATCGAGTCCCTGGGGATCGACAAGACCCTCGAGATCGCCCTCGAGGTCGCCTGGAAGGGGGCCAGCGCCGTGTACCTCTCCTTCGACATCGACTCCGTCGACGCCGGGTACGTGCCCGGCACCGGCTGGCCCGAGCCCGGCGGGTTCCTGCCGCGGGAGGCCCTGGCCCTGCTGCGCGGCATCGCCGCCGAGGGGATCGCCGCCATGGAGGTCGTCGAGGTCGCACCCCCCTACGACGTCTCCGACATCACCGCCCTGCTCGGGGTGCGCGCCATGATGGACGCGCTGGCGGCGATGGTGGACAACGGCCGCATCGGCGGCAAGCTCGCGGCAGGGGCAGAGGGGTGAGCGAAGCCGCCGCATCCCCCGCAACCGCGCCGCCGGCGGCCCCCGCGGCCGGTCCTGCTTTCGTCATCGCCGGGGACGCGGGCGCCGCGGGCGACCGCGGTCTCGCCGCAGCGGTGGCGGCCGGAGCCTCCGCCGCCCTCGGTTTCGACGCCCCCCTGTTCGGCGCTGCGATGGCGGAGGCTGGGCAATCCGGCGCCGACTCCGGGGCCTCCGGCCTCGACGAAGTGCTGGAGGGCTGTATCGAACAGGGACACGACGAGCTCTTCCTGCTGCCGTTCACCTCGGGGTTCGACCTCTTCCGCAGGCAGGCGTTCGCCGAGAGCGTCGCCCGCGCCCGCAGGCGCCCGGGAGGGGCCCGCATCTTCTGCGACGAACCGGACCTGTGCGAGCCGCTGCCGGTGCGGGCTTTCGCCGACTCCGCCCTTGAGGCCCTGAACCGGGCCGGGGTGCCGCCCGGCGAGGCCCATCTCGTCGTCGTCTCCGGCGGCCAGGGAGACGCCGCGGACCGCGCCCGCGTCTACCGCCTCATGCGCCTGGTCTGGGAGGAGGTGGGAGCGGGGAAAGCGGACGCGGCTTTCCTGTACTGCGACAACCCCGGGCTGGAGACCGTCCTCGAGGCAGGGGAAGGGCCGCGCCTGCTGGTTCCCGCGATCCTCGCCGAGGCCGGGGCGCGCGAGCTGTTCCTGCGGCGGGTGCGGGAATGGGCCGCCGGCCGACCCACCGGGCCCCCTTGCCTGGTCGGGGACTTCGCCGACGGCCACCCGAACATCGCCGCCTGGCTGCAGGCGCGCCTGCTCAGGCTGTGGAACTCGCACCGCTCCAGGGCGTCGGCGCGCCTGCCCAACGCCCGCGGCGCCGGCGGCATGCAGCGCTCCGTTCTTTCCGGGCCGGGCGGCCGGCTCGCTGTCGCCGAGCTCGGGGACCGCATCCCCGAAGACCTGGCCTACGGCCCCGGAGTAGTAGCGAGGATCTTCGATACCGGAAGCCTTGAAAAGCTCCTCGACCGCTTCGGCATCCGCGGCGACCCGGTCTTCGTCAAGGTGACCTGGCACGGGTACGCCCCCGGCACCTACACCGACCCGGTCGCCCTCGACCAGCTGCTGACCGCCCTCGACGGCCGCGCCGTCCTCCTCGAGGGGCACAGCGCCGGCCGCAACGACGGCACAGATCCCGGGATCGAGTGGCCCGACGGCCGCCGCCACCGCCGCTGGATACGGGAGCAGGAGGCGGAGTACCTGCGCCGCACCGGCCTCCAGGAGGTGATCGACCGCCACGGCGCCCATTACCTCAACGTCACCGAGGCGTTCTGGGACGGCCAGTGCGCCGGCCCTGACGAGGTTGACGGCCTGCTGCGGGCCGCCGGCGTCGAACTCGCCCACCCGGAGCTCGCCGGCTTCGTGCCCCGCCTGCTGCTCGACTACCGCGGCGCCCCCCTGCTTTCGTTCGCCCGCTTCAAGGGGGCCACGCGGCTGAGCATCTCCAACCTGTTCGGGCTGATCCCGGCGCCGCTGCGCAGCGACTGGCACGGCCCGGATCCGGCCTGCTTCGCCTCGGTATGCTGCGACCTCGCCCTGATGTACGGCGCCCTGTTCGACTGCTACGGGATGGCCGAATCGCTCAACGTCGCGGTCCGCTGGGGCCGCACCGGTCTCTACCGCAGCCGCTGGGGCAACTACGACCTCCTGCCCCGCCCCGGCGTCGTCACCCTGAGCTCCGGGCTGGCCGCCGCCGACGTGCTGGCGAGCCGGCTCCAAGGTCACGACGCCCGCAGGAGCCTCTTCTTCGGCGTCGTCGGCCGCCGTCTCGGCCTGCCTCCCGGATGTGCGGAGGCGCCTCTCGACGGCGAGCTGAAGAGACTGTTCGCCTGAGCCGCGCCATGGGAAACCGGGGCCCCTGGCTCGCCGTCAGAAAGCCGCTTTCCCCGCGGCGCGGCCTCGGACTCGGCCTGCTGTCGTTCCTGCTCCCCCTGTCGCTGTGGGGGGCGGTCAGCTACGTGCCCTGGGTGTGGAGTCCGCAGATCCTGGTGGCCGACCCCGGGGAAATCGGCTATTTCGAGCCCGGCATGCGCGTCGACCGCGAGCTGTTCGCCCGCGAGAACGCCCTGGCGCGCGAGCAGGGCAGGGCGGAAGCCGCCGGGCGGCGCTGCAACCCGGTGTACCTGCCGGCTCCGCACGAGGCGGCCGCGGCCTTCGTCACCGCTTTTGCGACGCCGCCGGTGCGGCGCGGCGGGCCCTGGCTCCACGAGAGCATCGCCCACAGCATCCGCGTCATCTTCTACGGGTTCGTGCTGTCGGCCTTCATCGGCGTCCCCCTGGGGATCCTGTGCGGCACCTTCCACTTCTTCGCCCGCCTCACCGAGCCGTTCGTCGACTTCATCCGCTACATGCCGGCGCCGGCGTTCGGCGCCCTCGTCGTCGCCTTCGTCGGCATCAACGACGCCCCCAAGGTCGCCATCATCTTCATCGGCACCTTCTTCCAGATGGTGCTCGTCGTCGGCAACACCACGCGCCTGCTCGAGACCTCCCTGATCGAGGCGGCGCAGACCCTCGGGGCGCGGCGCAAGCAGCTGATCCTGCACGTGATCGTCCCCGGGATCCTGCCCAAGCTCTACCGCGACCTGCGCATCCTGCTCGGCTGGGCCTGGACCTACCTGATCGTCGCCGAGCTGATCGGGGCCAGCTCCGGGATCAGCTACTTCATCAACCAGCAGGCGAAGTACCGGAACTACGACAACGTCTTCGCCGCCATCGCCATGATCGGCATCATCGGGCTGACCACCGACCAGGTCCTCGGGCTGATCGAGCGCTTCCTGTTTCCCTGGGAACGGGGCGGCCGCGGGATGTCTCCGTCATGACCGCGCTCGAGCTGCCCGACTACCGCCGGCCCCCGGAGCGGATCCGGGAGCGCTTCCGGGCGATCGGCGAGCGCCCCGTCGTGCTCTCGGTCGACGGCCTCGGCAAGGTGTTCGCCGGCAGCGAAGGAGAGGTTACCGCCCTGAGCGGCATCAGCTTCGACGTCCACCGCCGCGAGTTCGTCTGCGTCATCGGCCCCTCCGGGTGCGGCAAGTCCACCCTGATCCGCATCGCCGCCGGGCTCGACCACCCGACCTCCGGGCGGCTGCTGCTCGACGGCGACCCGGTCGAGGGCCCGGCCCCGGACCGCGGAATGGTGTTCCAGGGGTACACCCTGTTCCCGTGGCTGACCGTACAGGGGAACGTCATGTTCGGCCTGCGCATGACGGGACACGGCCGGGACTTCGCCGCCGAGCAGGCGCTGCAGTGGATCGAGCTGGTCGGCCTCGGACGCTTCGCCAACTCCTACCCCCACGAGCTCTCCGGGGGCATGAAGCAGCGCGTCGCCATCGCCCGCGCCCTCGCCAACAGGCCGCGCGTCCTGCTGATGGACGAGCCGTTCGGCGCCCTCGACGCGCAGACCCGCGGCCGCATGCAGTCGCACCTGCTGCAGATCTGGAAGAACGTCGACGTCACCATCCTGTTCATCACCCACGACCTCGACGAGGCGATCCTCCTCGCCGACCGCATCGTCGTGCTCGGCGCCAACCCGGGGAGCGTCCTCGAGATCGTCGAGGTGCCGGTGGAACGCCCGCGCCGTCCGGAGCAGCTCCTCGACCCCTGGTTCCTGGCGACGAAGAAGCGGCTCGAGGAGCTGATTCACCCGCCGCCCGCGGCGGACGACGGGGAGGAGGACCTTCCCATCATCAGGCTCACCGAAGTAGGAGACGAAGTGGAGTAAAGCGCATGCGACTGTCACCGAGGGAGATCGACAAGCTCGTCCTGCACGGGGCCGGCTTCGTCAGCCAGAAGCGCTACGCCCGGGGGCTGCGGCTCAACTACCCGGAGGCGGTGGCCCTGATCGCCTCGCAGCTGCTCGAGTTCATCCGCGACGGCGGCAGCGTCGCCGACCTCATGGACCGGGGCAAGCGGCTGCTCGGCACCGCCGACGTCCTGCCAGGGGTGCCGGAGATGGTCGGCGAGGTGCAGGTCGAGGGGACGTTCCCGGACGGCACCAAGCTGGTGACGGTGCACGACCCGATCTGCAGCGGGCGCGGCGACCCTCTGCTCGCCCTTCACGGGTCCGGCCTCGAACGCACGGCATCCGCCCCCTGGTCGCCGGACAACTCCACCGGGGCGGCTCCGGGAGAGGTGGTCCCGGCCCCAGGAGAGATCGAGATCAACAGCGGCAGGGAGACGGTCCGGCTCGAGGTCGCCAACCTCGGTGACCGGCCGGTCCAGGTCGGGTCCCACTACCCGTTCTTCGAGACCAACCCGCAGTTGAGCTTCGACCGCGGGCGCGCCTTCGGCTTCCGCCTCGACATCCCCAGCGGCACCGCGGTCCGCTTCGAGCCGGGAGAGGTGAAGACCGTCGACCTCGTCGCCATCGACGGGCGCCGCCGGGTGTTCGGAGGCAACGGCCTGACCGGCGGCGAGGCCAGCGACGAGCGGCGGGGCCCGGCCCTGTCCCGGGCGCGGGAGCGCGGCTTCCTCTGCGACCGGCCCGCCACCTGAAACGGAGAACGACCGCATGGCACGGAGACTCGACCGGCGCGCTTACGCCGACATGTACGGACCTACCACCGGGGACCGGGTCCGCCTCGGCGACACCGCTCTCGAGGTGGTGGTCGAGGAGGACGCCACTCTCTACGGGGAGGAGTGCAAGTTCGGCGGCGGCAAGGTGCTGCGCGACGGCATGGGTCAGGCCGCCGGGGCGACCGGGGAGGAAGCCCTCGACCTGCTGATCACCAACGCCCTCGTAATCGACCACGGCGGCGTCCGCAAGGCCGACGTCGGCATCAAGGGGGGCCGCATCCTCGGGGTCGGCAAGGCCGGCAACCCCGACATCATGGCGGCCGTCGACGACGGGATGGTCGCCGGGGTGACCACCGAGGTGATCGCCGGCGAGGGGCTGATCCTGACCGCGGGGGCCCTCGACGCCCACGTCCATTTCATCTGCCCGCAGCAGGTGGAGGAAGCGGTCGCCTCCGGGATCACGACGATGATCGGCGGCGGCACCGGTCCGGCCACCGGCACCAACGCCACCACCTGCACCCCGGGGGCTTTTTTCATCGAGACCATGCTCAGGGCGAGCGACGCCTGGCCCCTGAACTTCGGCTTCCTCGGCAAGGGGAACTCCTCCTTCCCCGAGGGGCTCCGCGAGCAGGTCCGGGCCGGAGCCTGCGGCCTCAAGCTGCACGAGGACTGGGGCACCACCCCGGCGGCGATCGACACCTGCCTCGCCGTGGCCGAGGAGACCGACGTCCAGGTCGCCATCCACACCGACACTCTGAACGAGTCCGGCTTCGTCGAGCAGTCGCGGCAGGCGTTCAGGGGCCGCACCATCCACACCTACCACACCGAAGGGGCCGGCGGCGGCCACGCCCCGGACATCATACGGCTGTGCGGGGAGGCGAACGTGCTCCCCTCCTCGACCAATCCGACGCGGCCCTTCACGGTCAACACCATCGACGAGCACCTCGACATGCTGATGGTCTGCCACCACCTCGACAGGAACATCCCCGAGGACGTCGCCTTCGCCGAGAGCCGCATCCGCAAGGAGACCATCGCCGCCGAGGACATCCTCCACGACATCGGGGCGTTCTCCATCATCGCCTCGGACAGCCAGGCGATGGGACGGGTCGGCGAGGTCGTCTGCCGGACCTGGCAAACCGCCCACAAGATGAAGCTGCAGCGCGGCCCCCTTCCCGGGGACCGGGGAACCGGCGCCGACAACCTCCGGGTGAGGCGCTACATCGCCAAGTACACCATCAACCCGGCGATCGCCCACGGGGTCAGCCGCCACGTCGGCTCGGTCGAGGCCGGCAAGCTCGCCGACCTCGTGCTCTGGAAGCCGGCCTGCTTCGGCTCGCGGCCGGAAATGGTCGTCAAGGGCGGGGTCATCGCCTGGTCCCAGATGGGGGATGCCAACGCCTCCATACCCACCCCCGAGCCGGTCCTGCCGAGGCCGATGTTCGGGGCCTTCGGGAACGCCGTCGGGCCGACCTCCCTGAGCTTCGTCTCCGGGGCGGGCGCCGAGGCCGCCGCCGGGTACGGCCTGGCGAAGGCGGTCGCCCCGGTCGAGTCCTGCCGCGGGCTGGGAAAGAGGGACATGATCCTCAACGACCTCGCCCCGGAGATCGAAGTCGACCCCGAGACCTACTCGGTGCGAGCCGACGGAGAGCTGCTGACCTGCGAGCCGGCGGCCAAGCTGCCCCTCGCCCAGCTCTACAACCTCTTCTGAGTCAGCCGGAAGTTCAGCGAGACCCCATGACACAGTACCCCGCCATCGAGACGGAACCCGGAACGGTCCCCGGCGCCGCCAATAGCGGGGACCCCCTGCTGCTGCTGTTGCAGCTCGGAGACGCGGCCCTGCCGACCGGGGGCTACGCCTTTTCCGCGGGCCTGGAAGCGGCGCGGCAGCTGGGGCTGGTCGCCGACGGGGACAGTCTGCACCAGTTCGCGCGCCAGGCCCTGCGCACCGCCGGCACCTGCGATCTCCCCTTCCTGCGGGAAGCCTGGAGGCTCGCGCAGCCCCCGGGGGCCGGACTCGTGGAGCTGGCGCAGCGCTACGACGCCATGCAGACCGCGGCCTGCGCGCGCCAGGCGAGCCTCAAGACCGGGCGCGGCTGGCTGCGCCTGTTCCCGCGGCTGTTCCCCGGCCCGGGCCAGCGCCGCATCGAGCGCCTCTTCTCGACGCCCGGTACGGCCCCCCACGGCTGCATACTCTTCGGGGCCTGTCTCGGCGCCGCCGGGGTCGGCGAGGAGGAGGCGGCCACCCTTTTCCTGCACCAGCTGCTGCGAGACCAGTTCGGGGCCGCGGTACGCCTCGGCATCCTCGGCCCCCTCGAGGCGGTGGAGCGCCACGCCTCCCTGCGCCCCGAGTGCGCCAGGGCCGCCCGGGACTCGCGCCTGATTCCCTGCGAGGAGGCGAGCCGGGGCGCCCCCCAGCTCGACCTGGCGCAGGCCGCGCACGGACACCTGTACTCGCGGCTGTTCCAGAGCTGATCCGCTGTCGACGAGATCGCCATGCCCATCCACAGCTGCGAGATCACCGATCGCCCGTGGCGCCTGAACTCACCCTGTTTCCACAGTTGAACTGCACACCAGCGGAGACCGACATGCACACCCACAGCCACGACAACGAAAACGGGCACGGCCACAGCCATCCCGACGATCCCGGATCCTACGCCGCCCGGGAGGGGATGGCAGACCGCAGGGACCTGCAGAGCCGCGCCTTCACCGCCGGCATCGGCGGACCGGTGGGAAGCGGCAAGACGGCGCTCGTAAAGGCCCTCTGCGAAAGGCTGCGCACGAACTGGGAGCTCGGGGTGGTGACCAACGACATCTTCACCCGCGAGGACGCCGACTTCCTCGTCCGCCACGACGCCCTGGACAGCGACCGCATCATCGGCGTGGAGACCGGCGGCTGCCCGCACGCGGCGATCCGCGAGGACATCGCCCTCAACCTCGACGCCCTCGAGACCCTCATGGAGCGCTGCCGCCCCGACCTGCTCCTGCTCGAAAGCGGCGGCGACAACCTCGCCGCGCACTTCAGCAAGGAGCTCGTCGACTACGCCATCTACGTGATCGACGTCTCCGGGGGCGACAAGATACCGCGCAAGGGAGGGCCGGGGATCACCCAGTCCGACCTGCTGGTGGTCAACAAGATCGACCTCGCCCGCCTTGTCGGAGCCGACCTCGGGGTGATGGCGCGGGACGCCCGCAGGATGAGAGGGGACGGCCCCACCGTCTTCGCCTGCATCGCCGACGGCACCGGCGTCGACACGGTGATCGCTCACCTGACGGCGGCCCGCAGGAAGGCCGCGGGGGTTCTTCTGTAACCGATGAAATAGCGGGTCCGTGCTGCGGCCGGTCCGTTGCGGGCCGCGAACCTGACCGCTCGTGTCCGGAGCATGGGCTCGTCCGTGCCCGGAGCCTGGCCCTTCTCCGGCGCTCTCCGGAGGGTTCCGAACTCTGAGGTTGCCGGCCTCCCGAATCCCCCGGCGGTTCGCTTCGATCACGGTCGTTGCCTTACACCCCGCCATTGACTCGGCCTCGCCCTGAGAGCCCCCCTTGGCCAGGGGCCGAAAGCTGTTGATGGTCCGGGGCCGCTTCTATATTCGGGCGACTCACTTCCCTCCTTCCCTTCGGCAGAATTTCCCGTCACTCGTGGCCCCCCGGCATTCCCTCACCGTTGGCACCCGCGGCAGCAGGCTGGCCCTCGCCCAGGCGGAGCGCGTCTGCGCGCTGCTCCGGGAAGAGGTCGGCGACACCCTGGATCTGCAGCTGGAGATCGTCCGCACCGAGGGGGACCGTTCCCGCGGTCCGCTCTCGGAGATCGGCGGGCAGGGGGTGTTCACCGCGGAACTCGAAACCGCCCTGCGGGACGGTCGGGTCGACCTCGCCGTCCACAGCCTCAAGGACCTGCCGACAGCGGTCCCCGCCGATCTCGAGCTGGCCGCCGCCCCTGCCCGGGCCGACGTGCGGGACGTGCTGGTCACCGCCGGGGACCGCAGCCTCGAGGAGCTGCCCGGGGGAGCCCTTCTCGGTACCGGCAGCCCCCGCCGCCGCGCCCAACTGCTGGCGCTCCGGCCCGACCTGCGGTTCGCGGAGATCCGCGGCAACGTCGACACCCGGATAGGCAAAGTCGGCGCGGACGGCCTCGACGGCGTCGTGCTGGCAGCCGCCGGCCTGCAGCGGCTCGGCCTGCTCGACCGCATCAGCTCCTACCTCGACACCGACGAGATGCTGCCCGCCCCCGGACAGGGAGTTCTCGGCCTGCAGATGCGCCGGGGAGACCCCCGCCGCGGACTGGTTGCCGAGCTCAACCACGGACCGACCCGGGCCGGCGCCGCGGCCGAGCGCAGCCTCCTCCACACCCTCGGCGCCGGCTGCCGCGCCCCGGTCGCCGCCTGGGGGCGCGAGATCAGCGGCGAGCTGTTCCTCGACGGCCTGGTCGCCTCCGCGGACGGCAGCGAGCTGCTGCGGCGCACCGGCGAGGGCCTTCCCGACGCCGCGGACGCCCTCGGCCGCGACCAGGCCGCCGAGCTGCTCGAAGCCGGAGCGGACCGGCTGCTGGAGCGGGCGGGCCGCAAGGACACGGCCTCACCATGAACTTCGCGCCGGCGGCGCCGGGAACCGTCTACATCGTCGGGGGCGGCCCTGGAGACCCGGGCCTGCTGACCCTGAAAGGGGCCCACCTGGTCTCCGAGGCGGACGTGATCCTGTTCGACGACCTGCTCGACCGGCGCCTTCTCAGGCTCGCCCGGGAGGACTGCGAAAAGGTGTACGTCGGCCATCGCGGCGGCGGCGGCGCGCGGAAACAGGAGGAGGTCAACGGGCTGCTCGTTCAATTGGCGCGGGAGGGGCGCCGGGTGGTGCGCCTCAAAGGAGGAGATCCCTACATCTTCGGCCGCGGCGGTGAGGAGGCGGTAGCCCTCGCCGAAGCCCGGGTGCCTTTCGAGGTCGTCTCGGGAGTGACCGCGGCCTCCGGGGTTCCGGCGTACGCCGGCATTCCCCTGACCCACCGCAACGTCTCGGCGGCCGCGGTCCTCGTCACCGGGCACGAGGACCCCGCGCGCGGCGCCCCCGGGGTCGACTGGGAGATGCTTGCCCGGCTCGACAGCACCCTCGTCGTCTTCATGGGGTCGCGCAAGCTCGGCGAGATCACCGCCACCCTGACCCGGAACGGGCGCACTCCCGAAACCCCGGCCGCGGCCATCGAGTGGGGGACCTGGCCCCACCAGCGCACCGTGGTGTCGACTCTGGGACGGGTCGCCGAGGCGGCCAGAGACGCGTCCCTCGAGTCGCCGACCCTCGTCCTCGTGGGGGAGGTGGTCTCCCTGCGGGAGCAGCTCAACTGGTTCGAGGGGAAGCCGCTGTTCGGCCGCCGCATCCTCGTCACCCGCAGCCGCGAGCAGGCCGGCCGCCTGCAGCTGATGCTCGAGGCGGAAGGGGCCGAGGTCTCGGCGCTGCCCCTGCTGGAGATCGGACCGCCCCCGGACTGGAGCGATCTCGACAACGCCCTCCGCCGCCTGCCGGATTTCGCCTGGATCCTGTTCACCAGCCCCAACAGCGTCAGCTTTTTCTTCGACCGCCTCGCCGCCCTGGGAAAGGACGCCCGCGCTCTCGGGCCCTGCTCCATCGCCGCGGTCGGCATGTCGACGGCGCAGCACCTGCGCCGCCGCGGACTGGCGCCCGACCTCGTCCCGGGGGAGCAGTCCCAGAAAGGGCTCGCCGCAGCCTTCGAGGAGATCGCGGTTTCCGGGGCCAGCTTCCTGGTACCGGCATCCTCAATCGGCCGCACCGGTCTCGACGCCGCGCTGGCGCGCCGGGGGGCGCAGGTCCATCGCGTCGTCGCCTACGAGAACCGCCCCCCCGACCCCGAAACCGTCGAGCTGCCCTCGGCCCTCACCGAAAACCGGCTCGACATGATCGTCTTCGCCAGCCCTTCGTCGGTGCGCAACTTCCTCACTGTCTGCGGCCCGGAAAAGGGGATGGCCCACCTGGCCGCAGCCGCCCTCGCCTGCATCGGCCCGACCACGGCGCAGGCGGTCCGCGACCTCGGGCTCGAGGCCGCCCTGCAGCCTCCCGAGAGCAGCATCCCCGCCCTCGTGCGGTCGATCTGCGCCCATTACGCCGGGGAGCGCCGGTGAACGGCGAGCGCTACCCCGCCGGCAAGCTCCCCCCCGAGCTGCTCGGGCGCATGCTCTCCCGCTACGCCGCCGGAGAGAACGAGCGCCTGCTGGTTCCCCCCGGAATCGGCGAGGACGCCGCCGTCATCCGCTTCGGGGACCGCTGCGTGGTCGCCAAGACCGACCCGATCACCTTCGCCACCGACGAGGCCGGCTGGTACGCCGTCCACGTCAACGCCAACGACGTCGCCGCCATGGGAGCTACCCCCCGCTTCTTCCTCGCCTCCGTCATCCTCCCCGAAGAGCAGGCGACCGAGGCCCTGATCGAATCGGTGTTCCGCTCGATCGACGAGGCCGCCCGGCAGCTCGGGATCGCCGTCTGCGGCGGCCACACCGAGATCACTCACGGCATCGACCGGCCCATCGTCGTCGGCCAGATGCTCGGGGACGTCGACTGCGGAAAGGTGGTGCGCTCCTCAGGCCTGGTGCCCGGAGACGCGGTGCTGCTCACCAAGGGGATGGCGGTCGAGGCCACCGCCATCATCGCGCGGGAGAAGCGCGGGGAGCTGGAGGAACGGGGGTTCGAGGCCGCCTTCCTCGACCGCTGCGCCGGGTACCTGCGCGACCCCGGAATCAGCGTGGTGCGGGACGCCGCGGTCGCCACAGAAGCGGCCGAGGTGCACGCCATGCACGACCCGACCGAAGGGGGGGTCGCCACCGGGCTGCGGGAGCTCGCCGCAGCCTCCGGGGTCGGCCTCGAAGTGTTCGGCGACCGCCTGCGCTGCCGCGACGAATCGCGGCGCCTGTGCGCCGAGTACGGCCTCGACCCGTTCGGGGCGATCTCCTCCGGGGCCCTGCTGATCGGCTGCCCGCAGGAGGCGGCGGAACCGATCCTTGCGGCGCTGGCCGAAGCGGGGATCGGCGCCGAGGTCGTCGCCCGCGCCGTCGACCGGTCCGCCGGCCTGCGGTTGCGGCGCCGCGGCAGGCTGGAGCAGCTGCCCCGCTACGAGGTCGACGAGATCACCCGTTTGTTCGTGTGACTTACGGCGGCCAAGAGGAAGGTGGGCTGAACGTCTACCCAATACACAGCAGACCCGAACCGAACCGGGAGGCACCGAGGGAGAGCGGGTTTCTCCCCGCTCAAGACTGTTTCTTTGGTTTTTCCAACCCGTACACCCGCAGGCGGGAACGCAACCGCTCCGGATTCATGCCCAACAAGACAGCCGCGCCTTTCGGCCCATATACGACCCCTTCGGTTGCCTGGAGGGCTTCCAGGATTTGTTGCTCTTCGGACTTGAAGACCGTGCCGGCTTCGGTTCCTTCCCCTGGGTCGACCGGCGGAGCCGACGCAGGCGACGAAGCAGACCCATCATCCCAGTACAGGTCTTCATCAGGAAGCCCATCCTCCAGCTGCACGACGTGATCCCGGCACACGAGCACCGCCCGCTGCATCACGTGCTCCAGCTCGCGCACGTTACCCGGCCAGGGATACTCCTGGAAGTGCCTCAACACCTCGGAGCTCAGAGACGGCACCGGCCGCCCCAACTCGCCGGCAAACCGGCTCGCGAAGTAGGCGGCGAGGAACGGTATTTCCTCCCCCCGATCCCGCAGAGGCGGGATTTTCACCGGGAACACGTTCAGGCGGTGGAACAGGTCTTCCCGGAAATCCCCTTTGGTGATGGCCTCTTTCAAATCCCGGTTGGTGGCCGCAACCACCCTGAAATCCACCGGGACGGGCGTCTCCCCGCCGACGCGTAATAGGTGTCGATCCTCCAGGATGTGAAGCAGGACCCCTTGAGCCTCCAAGGGCAGGTCGCCTATTTCATCGAGGAACAGGGTGCCCTCGTGCGCCTGTTCGAACCGGCCTTTCTTCCGTTCCACCGCGTTGGTGAAGGCGCCCTTTTCGTGCCCGAACAGTTCGCTTTCAACCAACCCCGGGGGCAGGCCACCGCAGTTGACCGGTACAAAGGGATGCCCCCGGCGCGAGCTCGCGGCGTGAATGTGTTCGGCGAGCACCCCCTTGCCCACCCCGGTCTCCCCCAGAATCAGCACCGTCATCCCGGTCCCGGCCACCTGTTCGGCCAGTTTCAGGACCCGGGACATGACCGGACTGTTTCTGAGCATGTCCTCCCGAGAGGTCCACGGCATATGCTCCAGGGCCGAACCGGGCGCGCTTTGCTTCTCCGCAACCACCTGCACCTCCAGGCTGACCGCTTCCGAAATCAAGCGGTCCCGGTCCATGGTCCGCACCTCGAAGCAGAACCGGCCGGCCGGCAGACCGGAAAACGAAACAGAATTGGCGGAGGTGAATTCGCTCCAGGCTTCCGCCGGGGCATGACCGGCCAGGCGGTGGCTGTAACGCAGTTGCTCCGCCCCGGTTCTGAAACTGATGCCCTGGAACTCGATCAGAACCTCGCGGGTGCTTTCCTTGCAGGTCACGGCCCGGGGGGCCTTGAAGAGACGCCCGGCCTCGACCCGCCCGATCGCCAGGGCAGGCGGCACCTGGCCGGGGTGGTACGCGACGAGACCCGCCCGGGTCCCGAACCACAGGCTGTCATCGCTGTCGATCAGGATGGCCTCGACCACGTTCTCCAGGCCGGCGTTCCCCAGGCGGATGGTCTGGAACGCATGCCCGTCGTACCTCAGCACCCCGCCGCCGCTCGTGCCGACCCACAGGCAGTCCTGCTCCGGGTCGGCCACCAGACAGAGAATGCCGTTTACCGACAAGTCCCCCCGGTCCACGGTAAACCGGCGAATCTCCTGCGCGGAGAAATCCAGGGCGAACAGGCCGCTGTTGGCCGTGCCCACCCAGAGGTGGCCCTGGTGCTCGCACAAGGCCGTCACTTCGGATACGGCCTCCAGGCCGGCCAGGGAGGGCGGCTGGAAGCGGCCATCCTCGTACCGGTAAAGCGCCGGGGCGGGCCCCCCGGTGCCGACCCATAAGACACCGTCCCGGGCCGGCAGCACGGCGCTGCACTCATGGGGCAGCTCCTCAGCCACCGGGTTGAACCGGTCGGCTTCCACCCGCCCCAGGCGCCCCCGGGAGGTGCCGGCCCATACATGCCCGCGGCCGTCCGCGCACAGGGCCGTGATCTCTTCCCCGGAGCCGGTTTCGGCCACCTCGATCGCTCGGGATTCTTTTCCCGTCCACTTGAATACCTTGCCCTCCGGGCTTCCGCTCCAAACCGGCCCGGGGCCGTCTGCCGCCAGCGCCGAAACCATTTGCCCGGCATTGACCGTACGGATGCGGTCCTCTTCCCGGCAGGCCAGGCCCCCCATGGTCCCGATCCACAGCCGACCCCGCCCGTCTTCGTCCAGGCACTGGACCTCGTTGTCGGGCAAACCGTCGGCTTCCGTGTACAACTGCACGCTGACCGGATCGCAGAAGAGCAGCCCGCCGCCCCACAGTCCTATCCAGATGTTGCCCTCGCGGTCCTCGCAGGTCAGCCGCGTGTCCGAGAAATGGGTGCCCTGCAAGCGGGCGGAAAACGAATGCCAGGCCTGCCCGTCGTACACCAGGACCCCCCGGCGGCTCATCCACAGCCAGCCCCTGTCGTCCTGGCGCACATGCCGCGTGCCGTGCTGGACCACTTCGCCGCTCTCGACCTCGTGGTCCACCTCGATCAGGTCGAGCTGCCGGCGCTCGGGGTCGTAACGGCCGACAACGGCTTCGCTGCCCACGTACCGGAAGGCGATCCACAGACCGCCGGAGGCGTCCGGGGCGAACTTCCAGGGCCATTGCATAGCTGTTTCCCCGGTGCCCGGATGCCCGTTCATGGACTGACCTTCCAGGTCGATGATCCCCCGCTCCCGCGACGCCAGCCACGTCGTACCCGCCGCGTCGGTAGCCATGTCGTACACCGCTCCGAGGGATTGGCCGGCCACGTCCGTCAGCGGCTCCAGACACCGCCCCTCGACAAAGCGGGCGATCCCGTTCCCGGTCAGCACCTGTACCGAGCCGTCCGCCCGGGGGTGCAGGCTCAATATGTCGTTGGAGGGCAGTCCGTCCGCGGTGGTGTACACCTGAAACCCCTGCCCGTCGAAAGCGGCCAGCCCGCCCCCGAGAGTGCCGAACAACAGGCGCCCGCCCTCGTCTTCGGCAATGGTCATCGCGTTGAGATGGGGAAGCCCGTTCGAGGGGCCGAAGGTCTCGAACCGGGCCCCGTCGAAGCGGCTGACCCCGCCGTCGGCGGTGGCGATCCAGAGGAGCCCCCGGCGGTCTTGGTAGATGTCTTCCACGTGCATCCCGGCCAGCCCGTCGAAGACCGTGTACTGGCGCCCGAGGATATGGTCGAAAGCCACCCCCCCACCCTCGACCCGGGTGGATGGGGAATGGGGTTCGCGTGCCTCGTTCATTTTCGAATCCGTTTTCTTTGTGGGGCAAGGTGGGTTGTTATCCACAGAACCGTACCAATAAGGAAGAACGAAAGCAGGAGCAACCAGCCGTCGGCCGCGGCTATCGGGGAAGTCGTATTAAATACGGCCAAGTCGTATTAAATACGGCCGAATCGTATTAAATACGACGAGACCGAGAAGCCGATGGCGGCGCCGCGGGAGCTGATTGTGCCGAAAATAAAAAAATGTGGTGTAATAACCACCATGAAAATAACAGGTTACGTCGTCACGGACAGCACCGATGGAGCCGCCGGCCCGGTACCGGCACGGCATTTGCATGTCTTCTGGATGAAACGGGGTAGCGACAGGCGCTAACCCCGAACACAAAGGAGGCAGCATGTCGCATCTTGCGAAGTACATCGTCGCCGTCCTGCTGGGGGCAGGGCTCCTGCTGGGCGGTGCGTCCTTGACGGACGCGCACTCCCCGCCCCTGTCCTGGTATGAGTCGTCGCACGAGCAGACGACGAGCACCGCCAACATGTGCGCATACGAGTGCGCACTCGTGAACCACGACAGTTACAGCTGGAACTGCGACACCGGCGACTGCAGCTGCAGCGACTGACCGGCAGGGCCCCGAACCCTGCGCCCGGCTGAAGAGTGCCCCAACGCCCTTGACCATTGGGGGCGTTGGGGCACCGCGCATACGCCGATTTCGTTTGGAGGGAAACAAAAAGGAGAAAAGACAGATGACCTGCATCCGCATGAAAAAGCAGGTGTCCCCTGCGCTGAGCGTACTCCTGCTGCTGGCGGTGTCCGCGAGCCTGTTTGCCCAGGCAGGCCTGTGTGCCCGGGCAGACGCCCACAGCGGCGGGCGGGTGTACCCCATTCCAGAGCTTACCGACGAAATGCTGGAACAGATCCAGCTCCACGACGGCCGCATAGACGAGTGGATCGAGCTGATCGGCGAGCCGGCCATGACCCTGCTGGATTTCCAGACCCATAGCAACTACCTGCCACCCGATCCCTCCGACCTCGACTTCCGCATCTGGCTGGCCTGGCACGACGACCCGGACCGTTTCTACGTAGCCTTCGTGGCCAGCGATGATGTGTACCGGAACGATCACGACCACGATGGGTATGGCATACGAAGGAACATCCCGAACCATGACAGCATCACTCTGACCATCGACGGGGATCACGGCGGCGGCGCCGGAACTACCTCAACTTCGACAGAGGAGGAGTTGATGGAAGCCCGTGGGCAAGCGCAGCGATATGATGCCATCGCCCGCACCGCCAGCGGACCGACCATGGACAACTACGTTGGACGTCGGACGGGGGCGTTCTCCTGGAAGCTGTTTCCCCCGTACGGGGATGCGGGCGGGGGCGTCTTCGGGGAAGCGCCGGTCATCAGCGTGATCGAGCTGTATGTCACCCCCTACGACCGGTGGGGGACGTGGGATGAGATCGAAGAGACGGAGTTAACCGACCTGGCTGCGGGACAGGTGATCGGCTTTGCGATCATGGTGGAGGACTGGGACGAGGAAGAAGAGGCAATCGGGTGGTCCTGGACCCCCGAAGCCATGCAGCCCAGTGATCCTCGTTTCGGTACGGAAGTCGACATACGTAATGCCCGAGCGGATTTTTTCCTCGACGGCATCCTGCTGCCGGCCGGCGCCGGACCGGAAGACACCGCGGTCGAGTCGGTCTCCTGGGGCCGGATCAAGGCCTCCCTCGAGATGGAGTAGCCGTACCGCCATCTCCTCATCCAAACCGCGACCTGCGAACAGGGAGAAAAGACAGATGACCTGCATCCGCATGAAAAAGCAAGTGCCCCCTGCGCTGAGCGTACTCCTGCTGCTGGCGGTGACGGCGAGCCTGTTTGCCCAGGCAGGCCTGTGTGCCCGGGCAGACGCCCACAGCGGCGGGCGGGTGTACCCCATTCCAGAGCTTACCGACGAAATGCTGGAACAGATCCAGCTCCACGACGGCCGCATAGACGAGTGGATCGAGCTGATCGGCGAGCCGGCCATGACCCTGCTGGATTTCCAGACCCATAGCAACTACCTGCCACCCGATCCCTCCGACCTCGACTTCCGCATCTGGCTGGCCTGGCACGACGACCCGGACCGTTTCTACGTAGCCTTCGTGGCCAGCGATGATGTGTACCGGAACGATCACGACCACGATGGGTATGGCATACGAAGGAACATCCCGAACCATGACAGCATCACTCTGACCATCGACGGGGATCACGGTGGCGGCGCCGGAACTACCTCAACTTCGACAGAGGAGGAGTTGATGGAAGCCAGTGGGCAAGCGCAGCTATATGATGCCATCGCCCGCACCGCCAGCGGACCGACCATGGACAACTACGTTGGACGTCGGACGGGGGCGTTCTCCTGGAAGCTGTTTCCCCCGTACGGGGATGCGGGCGGGGGCGTCTTCGGGGAAGCGCCGGTCATCAGCGTGATCGAGCTGTATGTCACCCCCTACGACCGGTGGGGGACATTTGATGGGATCGAAGAGACGGAGTTCACGGATCTGGCTGCGGGACAGGTGATCGGCTTTGCGATCATGGTGGAGGACTGGGACGAGGAAGAAGAGGCAATCGGGTGGTCCTGGACCCCCGAAGCCATGCAGCCCAGTGATCCTCGTTTCCGTACGGAAGTCGACATACGTAATGCCCGAGCGGATTTTTTCCTCGACGGCATCCTGCTGCCGGCCGGCGCCGGACCGGAAGACACCGCGGCCGAGTCGGTCTCCTGGGGGCGGATCAAGGCCTCCCTGGAGATGGAGTAGCCGTACCGCCATCTCCTCATCAATGGTGACCTGCGAACAGGGAGAAAGACAGATGACCTGCATCCGCATGAAAAAGCAAGTGCCCCCTGCTCTGAGCGTGCTCCTGCTGCTGGCGGTGTCCGCGAGCCTGTTTGCCCAGGCAGGCCTGTCTGCCCGGGCAGAAGCCCACGCAGGCAATCGACTATTCCCGTTCGCCGGGTTGACCGACGAGATGCTGGCCGGGATCCAGCTTCACGACGGCTCGGTGGAGGAGTGGTTCGATCTGATCGGCGAACCCACCATGTCCCTGGTCGATTTCAGAGCCTTCGGTGAGGTACCTGATCCATCTGACCTGGACTTCCGCATTTGGCTGGCCTGGCACGATGAGCCGGATCGGCTCTATGTGGCCTTCTCGGCCAGCGATGACGTGCACATTCTGGATGATAATAATCATGATCTTATCCTGGCTATCGACGGAGATCACAGCGGCGGTGGGAATCGTTTGGAATCCTTCGAAACGTGGGATTTTTGGGGGGAATCGCAACAATACGGGGCAATTGCCCGTACTGCCAGTGGCCGCACTGCGTTGTATGGCTATCATACGTCCGGCTTGAGTGGCGGGTACACAGTAGTTACCACGGAGGATTCCTGGATGTTCTTTCCTCCCTACGCAGACGCAGGCGGTGGCGTCGCCGGGGAAAACCCGACCATCAGGGTAATCGAGCTGTACTTCACTCCATACGATAGTTGGCAGGGACGCGACAGTCGGCCTGAAGACGTCGTGGTCAGCGATCTGACGGCAGGAAAGGTCATAGGCTTTGCGATCCTCGTGGGGGAAAGCGAAGACAAAGGCAGTTGGTTCTTGGGGCCTGAAGCAGTCCAGAGTGAGGACCCGGAAATAGACATCCTGTACCGTTACCGGGCGGAGCACTTCCTCGATGGGCTGCTGCTGCCGGCCGGCGCGGCCGAACCGGGAGAAGACAGCGCAGTCGAGTCGGTTTCCTGGGGGCGGATCAAGGCCTCCCTGGAGATGGAGTAACCAAAGTCATGCCCCCCATCGAGCCTTCGACGGGTTACCCAAACTCGACCGCCCCCCCTTCCGTAATCACACTTCAGGGGACTGACCTATGACTGAAATGCCTTGCAAACTGACGATTGGCCTGTCCTTTTTTTCGCTCCTCTGGCAGTGGTCCAATCCAGAAGCCGCACATACTCAGGTCGAGAGCGTTTTTCGCATGGGTCGGGACGGAACCTCCATCGAGCGCCTGTCTCCGACGGAGGGCCGGTCCACCCCGAGTTGGGGCCCGGACGGCCGGCTCTTGTACGTCGCGCACACCGAAAACGGGAACGAGTTCCACCTCGCCTCCCGGGCCGGGGAGGTACTCCTGAGAATGCCGGTACCGCCGCGGATAACCAGCGTGGGAGGGGTTTCCTGGTTTCCCGACGGCACCCGGATCGCCTTCGCCGGAAAAACAGAGGAGCCGGAGTCCTACGACATCTACGTCATGAAGCTCCGTGCCGGAGACTCCGCTTTGGAACCGATCCTGGCGGACGCCATCCAGCCGGCCTTCTCGCCTGATGGACAACACCTCGCTTTCACCACCCACCGCGACGGCAATCTCGAGCTGTATGTCGCCGACCACCACGGCCGGAACCTGCGGAACCTGACTTTGAATGAGGGGTTCGACGCTCACTCGTCCTGGTCCCCGGACGGCAGCCTGATTGTCTTCGAGAGCAACCGGTTCGGCAATTTCGAGATCTGCATCCTCGAGGTGGCCAGCGGCCAGGTCGTCAACCTCACCGATCACCCTGCCCTGGACCGGCAGCCGACGTGGTCCAGCGACGGCAAAGAGATCGCCTTCGTTTCCAACCGGGACGGGGTGACCTCCATATATCGCATGGCCGCGGATGGAACCGGTATCGCCCGGTTGACGTCGGGGCATGACGGAGACTGGAAGCCGGCCTGGTCGCCTGACGGCGAGAGCCTCTGTTTCGTCTCCAGCCGGGAGTAAGACAGTCCTCTCGGGCATGAGCCGAAGGAAACCAGATGGTGCGGGATGTCTCAGGAATCACCGGCGCATGGCCCTCGGCCTGCTCGTCGGGTCGGCCCTGTCCGCCTGCTTTCCTGCTCAGGCAGGCGCCCACAGCGGCGGTCGAGTCTTCCCGATCGCCGAGCTGACCGACGAGATGCTGGAACAGATCCAGCTCGACGACGGAATGTTAGACGAATGGTTCGAGCTGATCGGCGAGCCGGCCATGACCCTGCTGGATTTTAAGACACCCACGAACTACATGCTTCCGGATCCCTCCAACCTCGACTTCCGGATCTGGCTGGCCTGGCACGACGACCCGGACCGTCTCTACGTCGCCTTCGCAGCCAGCGATGATCTGTATCGGAACGATCACGACTACGATGCTCCTGATGGGGGCCGAAGCTCCATCGAAATGCATGACAGCATCACTCTGGCATTCGACGGAGACCACAGTGGGGGGGAAGGATTTTCGTTTTTTTCGACCCAGGAGGAGCAAATGCAGGCATACGGCCGAACCCAGAGATATGAGGCGATTGCCCGCACCGTCACCGGGCCGCTGATCGATACCCCTGACGGGGCTCGGGGATTCTCCTGGAAAATGTTTCCCCCGTATGGAGATGCGGGCGGGGGCGCATTCGGGGAAGCGCCGACCATCAGCGTGATCGAGCTGTATGTCACTCCGCACGATTCGGGGGGAGCGTGGGATGAGATAGAAGAGACGGAATTCAGCGATCTGGCACCGGGACAAGTGATCGGCTTTGCGATCATGGTGAATGACTGGGACGAAAACGAAAGGGCGCCGACCTGGTGGATCCCCGAAGCCATGGAGCCCACTGATCCCGGCGAGGGTAGGGAATTAGACACAATTTTCGACATAATATTTGTTCAAGCGGATTTTTTCCTCGACGGCATCCTGCTGCCCGCCAACACCGAGCCGGAAGGCTCCGCGGTCGAATCGGTCTCCTGGGGGCGGATCAAGGCCTCCCTTGAGATGGAATAGGGCCAGCCGCATTGGGCCCACCACTGTTCTAACCCTATCAGACAGACGGACTTATGGCCTATCAGGAAATCCTCGAGTTCCGCAGCCCGACGCGGCTGCTGCACGGTCCCGGCGCCCTTTCCCGGCTTCCCGAACTGCTGCCCTCCGGCACCCGGATCCTCCTCGTCACCGACGAGGGGCTGCGCGAGGCCGGGGTGATAGACAAGGTCGCCGCGGTCCTCGATGAGGCGGAGGTCGACTGCACCCTGTTCTCCGGGGTGCTCCCCAACCCCCCGGCGAGCTGCGTCGAGGAAGGGGCCCGCATCTTCAGCGAACAGGAGTGCGGCGCCCTGCTCGGCGTGGGGGGCGGAAGCCCGATGGACGTCGCCAAGATGATCGGCGTCCTCGCCTCCCACGGGGGCCGCATCGAGGAGTACCTGATGGCCCCTGGGAAGATCACCAGGGACATCCCCCCCCTGGTCTGCGTGCCCACCACTTACGGCACCGGCAGCGAAGTCACCCCGTTCGCGGTGCTGACCAACCCGGCATCCCGCAACAAGGACCCCGTCGTCAGCTGGCGGATCGCCCCGCGCGCCGGCGTCCTCGACGCCGCCCTGTGCACCGCCCTGCCCGCGGCGGTAGGCGGTCCCACCGGGATGGACGCCCTGACCCACGCCATCGAGTCGTACACCAACCTGATGGCCTCCCCGGCGAGCGACGGCATGGCCCTCGAGGCGATGCGCCTGATCGGGGAGAACCTGCGGCTCGCCTGCGCCAACGACTACGAGACCGAAGCGACCCAGAACATGCTGCTGGCCAGCGCCATGGCGGGAATCGCCTTTTCGCAGACCCGGCTCGGCAACGTGCACGCCATGTCGCACCCGGTCGGGGCCCAGTTCGGCGTCCACCACGGGCTCGCCAACGCCGTGCTGCTGCCGTACGTGATGGAGTTCAACCTCCCCTCGCGGACCGGCAGGTTCGCCGACGTCGCCGGGGCGCTCGGGGGAGATACCGATGGGCTCGGCGACCATGAGGCGGCCCGACAGGCGGTGAAGCTGGTGCGCCAGCTCAACGAGGACCTGGGAATTCCGGAGAAGCTGGGAACGCTCGGGGTCGAGGAGAGCGGCATCGAGGACCTCGCAGAAGCCGCCATGCAGAGCGCAAACATCCAGGTCAACCCCCGCAAGACCGCGCGCCGGGACGTCGAGGGGATCTTCAGGCAGGCGATTTAGACCCCCTTGCCGGCCCCGTGACCGGCGCCCGGAATTGCCTACATTTGACCCCGCTGTACCGGAACTGGAAAACACCTTCACATAGCAGGAGCGGATCATGCAACTTCCCAGGATGATGCGGGTAAAACAGCGTTTCGACGGACCTACGCTCGAGGACATTCCCGGCGCCGTGCGCGAGGAGATCGCCGGGCTGAACCTTTCCGGCAAGGTCGGCAAGGGAGACAGCGTCGCCATCAGCGTCGGCAGCCGCGGCATCGCCAACATCGCCCTGATCACCAGATCGATGATCGAGGAGCTGCAGGCCCTGGGTGCCGAGCCGTTCGCAGTCCCGGCGATGGGCAGCCATGGCGGCGGCAGGGCCGAGGGGCAGCGGGAAATCATCGAGAGCTACGGGGTCACCGAGGAGTACATCGGGGCGCCGATCCGGTCGTCGATGGAGGTGGTGCAGGTCGGCGAGACCGGGGACGGGGTGCCCGTCTTCTTCGACAAGTACGCGTACGAGGCCGACCACGTGGTCGTCGCCGGGCGCGTCAAGCCGCACACCGGGTTCGTCGGGGAGATCGAGAGCGGCCTGCACAAGATGATGCTGATCGGGCTGGGCAAGCACAAAGGGGCCGCCCTCTACCACCAGGCCATCGTCCACTACAGCTTCGACCGCATCGTGCGCTCGGTCGGCCAGACGGTGATCGACAAGTGCGGGGTGCTGTTCGGCCTCGGCATCGTCGAGAACCAGTACGACAGGACCGCCCTGGTGCGCGCCGTGGAGCCGGAGAACTTCGTCGAGGGGGAGAAGGAGCTGCTGCTGCTGGCCAAGAAGTGGATGCCCTCGCTGCCGTTCGAGCAGATCGACGTGCTCGTCGTCGAGGAGATGGGCAAGAACATCAGCGGCTCCGGCATGGACACCAACGTCATCGGCCGCAAGTACTACGACCACAAGGCCGCCGAGAAGGAGTACCCCAAGGTCACCCGCATCGCTGTGCGCAGCCTTACCGAGGAGACCCACGGCAACGCCTCCGGCATCGGCATGGCCGACTACATCCACTCGCGCATCCTCGACCAGATCGACCTCGAGGCGACCGCCATCAACACCATGACCGGCAACCACCCGTCGGCCGGGGCGGTGCCGATCTCCTTCGACAGCGACCGCAAGGTGCTCGAAGCGGCGCTGTCGACCTGCGGGCTGGTGGAGCCGCCCGACGCCAGGGTGATGCGCATCCGCAACACCCTCGACGTCGAGGAGATCCTCGTTTCGGAGGCCTGCGAGAAGGAGGTGGCGCGCCGCGACGAACTCAGCGTCGTCGAGCCGCCGCGGGAGATGCAGTTCGACGCCAACGACGACCTGCTCCCCTTCGAGTAACCCGCTTCAGTCAGGGGGACGAGCGATGGCGATTCAGGCGGCGGTGATGACGCAACCCGGCGCCGTCGAGGTGCGGGAGTTCCCGCGCCCCGGCATCGCCGCCGACGAGCTGCTGCTCGACATCGAGAGCACCGGCATCTGCGGCAGCGACAAGCACATCTACGCCGGCCACATGCCGCTGCAGTTCCCCCTCGTTCCCGGGCACGAGCTGGTCGGCAGGATCGCCGAGATCGGGCCGCGAGCAGCCGAAGAGATGGCCGTCGTCGGGGGCTCCCTCGCCGAAGGGGACCGCGTCACCACCACCCCGAGCTCGACCGCCTGCAGCCGCTGCCACTACTGCCTGCACATGCCGCAGCGCCCCACCCTCTGCACCGGGCGCTACGTCCACGGGTTCGTCTCCTGCGACCTGCCGCCGGCCCCGCGCGGCGGTTTCGCCGAGCAGATGCACCTGGGGCCGCGCTCCTGGATCTTCAGGATCCCCGACGAGCTGAGCTCGGACCGGGCCGTGCTCACCGAGCCGGCCGCGGTCGCCACCCGCGCCGTCGAGCGCGCCCTCGGGCCAGGCATCCCCCACATCGGGGAAGGACTGGGCATGGACAAGTCCGTGCTCGTGCTCGGGGCCGGGCCGATCGGCCAGCTCGTCATCGCCGTCCTCGCCCACATCGGCACCGACCTGATCATCGCTTCCGACCTCAGCGCCTCGCGGCTGGAGATGGCCGCCGCGATGGGGGCGCACCAGGTAGTCGACGCCGCCGCCAATCTCGAGGAGCGGCAGCAGACGGTGCAGGATCTGACCGGGGGTATCGGCCCGGACATCGTCATCGAGACCGCCGGGGTCCCCGTCGTCTTCAAGGAGTCCCTCGACCTGGTGAAGCGGGGCGGCATCGTCGTCGAGGTCGGCCACTTCACCGACCCGGGGGGCGTCGACATCCACCCCAACACCGTCTGCTTCAAGGACCTCGACATCCGCGGCATGTGGGCCTACCCGGGGATGCAGTTCAAGACGGCGCTGAGCTTCCTCAAGAACTCCGCCGCCCCCCTCGACCGCTTCATCACCCACCGGGTGACGCTCGCCGATACCGAGGAGGGTATCCGCCTCACCGGCAGCGAGGGTTCGATGAAGGTGGTCGTCGAGCCCTGACCCGCATCCGGCAGCCGGCCCCGAAAATCCCGGACGTCCCATGAAGTGGACAGCGATTTCGGCGGTTCCGGGGGCGCGAGAAATTCCCATTCTTCCATAGGCCGCGACTGTTACCGCGCCCCCCGGCGCAGAACCTTCGGGCAGCCCAGGGCAATTCGGCCGCTATCGCACTGAGGAGCTGATCCTGGCCTGGATGAACACCCTGGCGGCGGGGGATGCGGAAACGAGGGTGGCGGTGAAGATGGCCGTGACTGTTGTCAAGAGTCACACCTTGCACATAGGCGATGCGGCAGGTCAGAGTGGGATTCTGGGTCTACTGTTCAAGCAAGCCCCTGGCTTGACATGATTGTTCGGCTCCCAGGCAATCGAGGACCTCGTCGCCCTCTACTTGTCATTCGGTCGATCGTTTGACATCCGCCCCGAATCCGATGAACTGGAGTTGACCCGATTTCGTGGACACTTCATTTCTTGAAAGAAAGGAGGGTGTCCAACCATGCCGAAATCCCATTCCCCTTATCCGCCCGAATTCCGGCAACAGATGGTGGAACTGGTACGGGCGGGTCGTAGTCCGGAGTCGCTGGCCAAGGAATTCGAGCCGTCCGGGCAGACGATCCGCAACTGGGTGATCCAGGCCGAACGCGATGAGGGGGTGCGCCGCGACGGCCCCTCCCGTCCGGAGCAGGAGGAATTGCGGCGCCTTCGCCGTGAGAACAAGCAACTGCGTATCGAACGGGAGATCCTGGCAAAAGCCACGGCCTGGTTCGCTCGCGAGGCCGACTCGGAGTCCGGCCCGTCTACGAGTTCATGAGAGCGCACCAGGCCGACTTTCCGGTGCTGACGATGTGCCGCGTGCTGAAGGTCTCCCCCAGCGGCTACTACGCCTGGTTGAAACGCCCGCCTTCGGGTCGCGCCCGGGCCGATGCCGTGCTCAAGGCACGTGTCGAGCAGATCCACCAACACTCCCGGGGCACTTATGGAGCGCCGAGGATCCGGGCCGAACTGGCCGAGGAGGGCCAAGCCATCGGTCGCAAGCGCATCGCCCGATTGATGCTTGAGCTCGGGGTGCGCGGGGTATGCGCCCGCCGCCGCCTCTCCACCACCCGTCGCGGCCGGCAGGGCCGGGTCGCCTCCGACCTGGTCAAGCGGGTGTTTTCGGTCTCCGGCCCGAATCGCCTGTGGGTTGCCGATCTCACCTACATTCCCACGAGGTCGGGGTTTTTGTATCTGAGCGTGGTCATGGACGCCTGGAGCCGCCGAGTGGTGGGCTGGGCCATGGCGAACCATATGCGTACGCAGTTGGTGCTGGACGCCCTTGACATGGCCCTGCACCGGCGCCGTCCCAAGAAAGTGATTCACCACTCCGACCACGGCAGTCAGTATACGGCCCTGGCCTTCGGGAAGCGCTGTCGCCAGGCCGGGGTACGTCCGTCGATGGGATCGGTCGGTGACTGCTTCGACAATGCTCTGTGCGAAAGCTTTTTCGCCACCTTGGAAAGGGAGCTGCTGGATCGTCATCGGTTTGCTACCCAGTCGCAAGCCCAGCGTACGGTTTTCGAATACCTGGAAGGCTGGTACAACCCCCATCGGCGGCACTCGGCCCTGGGACAACGATCTCCCATCAACTACGAGAGGTATCATTTATCAAGGGGTATAAATCCAAACGGAAAACTGTCCGTGAAATCGGGGTAACCTCAGAACCGCCAGACATGTTGGTTTTTGATGAAGCCACGATGGCCTTGCACCCAAGAGGCCATCGCGCGGCCCTTGCAGCGGCCGTTATCGAGTTTGCCCAGGACCAGAATCCTGGAATTGCTTCCAGAGTTGTCATGGGGCAAAAACCATGCGGCCTTCGTATTCTTGTTCGGACAGACCACCGACTGAGCAGGCAAGGCTCTTTGTACATGTAGATCCTCTTGCGATCAGGAGGGGGTCCTTGATGAGGAGGGTCATTGATGGAGACCATTGAAGTCCGAATCGACAAACCCACCATCCAGGCCATCGCCCGGTTGATCGCTGAACGCTTTGATCCGGATCAGGTCATCCTCTTCGGCAGCCACGCCCGCGGACAGGCTGGAGTGCACAGTGATGTGGACCTGTTGGTCGTGATGCGGGATGAGAGGGAAAGGGGGCGGGGCAATCCCATTCGGCGGGCAATCGCCGAGCGATTCGTGCTGCCCGTCGATGTGATTGTGAGGTCTCCAGAAGCTGTAGCCCAGCAGCGCAACGATCCGTATTCGTTGATCCACAAGGCATTTGAAGAGGGCGAGGTGCTGTATGAGCGACCTGCGGCCTGAGCGGGACTGGTTTGAGAAGGCGAAGCAGGATCTGGAGGCTGAATTCTGAATGAATATGGAACGGCAGTACGGTATCCGAGTGAGAGCCCGGTAGAACCCGACCTCAATGCGGCCGAGGAGGCCGTTCGTCTGGCCGAGAAGGTCGCCGGCCTGATAGCTCAGAATTAACCCGACAGTTCGCTCAGCACCCTCTAACCCAACCGGGACACCCAGGCGTCGACGACGGCGTCGACCATGGCCTGTCCGTGCCCGGCGTTGGCGCTCCAGCTCGTGCGCTCCTCCCCCTCGACGCCGCAGTACCAGGGGGCGTCTCCGTCGAGACGGTCCTGCTCGACGAGCTCGGGACGGGTGGCGATGAGAAAGGACGTCTCGTTGTACCCGGCGTGGTCGCCTCCTGCCGGGGGGGAAGCCTCCGGCAGGATCATCGGCTCGACCTGGACGCTCCCGAAATCGCCCCACCTGTCGCGCAGCGCCGGGTCCGCCCACCAGCCGCGCGGGTATTGCTCGAGCACCCGCTCCCCGGAAAGCTCCGAGGCAGCCTTCGAAAACGACTGGGCCAGGGGGCCCCCCATTCCCTGGTGCATGATGATGACGACGACGCGCTTGAACCCCATTTCGAGGAAATTGCGCAACACGGACTTGACGAGGCGGTGGAAGCCGTCGTAGTCGGGGTCGATGGTGCCGTCGGCCGGCCCGCCCAGGGCGTACGCCGTGGGCCCGTAGTCGAAGGAAGGGGCGATGACGACGCCGACGCGCTCGGCGATGCGGGCGCAGATCTCCTCGACGATGATGGTGTCGTGGCCGATGGCCATGTGCGGACCGTGGGTCTCGATACAGCCGGCCGGCACCAGCAGCGGCTGGTTGGCGGCCGCCGCCGCTTTCAGCTGGTAGGGACGCATGTGCTTGAGGTGCATGGGTGATCTCCCTGAAAGAAGTACGCCGGGCGAAGAAGTGCGGAGTCGTCGGGAATGTCCAGGACACTGGTGTCCCGTCGCAGAGATAGATTGACAGAATCGGGATGCCGAGGCGCCCGGCTCACAAGGCGCCTGAGCGAGTCGTACCGAGGGTGTACGGCGAGCGAAGGCAACGCCGTGAGCCGGGATGGATCGGCTTCCCGATGTCGACATATTTCTGCGACGGGACACTAAACCCCCTGCCCGATGCGAACGGGCTCACCGCCCCGGTCCGCGGAGAGCTGGGCGGCGCACACCACCTCGGTCTCCAGCAGGCAGTCCCCGGCGCTGGCGCGCATCGGGGTTCCGTGCAGGATCAGGTCGATGAAGGCCTGCTCCAGCCTGCCGGGGCTTTCCGCCGGCGCTTCGATTTCGCGCGTCCCCTTGCGGTTGGTCGCGACCTGGAGGCGGGCTGTCCCCCGCAGGTTCTCCACCATGCCTTCGGTGCCGTACACCCGCAGCCGGTCGTCGCCCCAGCTGCCGGTCTGGCGCGGATTGAGGTAGTTGAGGTTGGCGGCTCCGGTGCCTCCGTTGTCGAGGGTGAAGGCAAGTCCGGCCGTCATCTGCAGCCGGCCGGCGCGCGGATTGCCGCTGGTGGAATCGAAGGCTGAGACCGTTGTGAACTCACGGCCGGTCGCCCAGCGGATGAAGGTGACGGCGTGGATTCCCGCCTGGCGGATCAGGCCGCCGTCGACGCCCCGGTCCTGGGGGCGTCTGTCGTGGTAGGGGTAGGATTTCTGCGCCGCGACCTGCACCGGCTCTCCGATTTCGCCGCTGTCGACCACCTCCTTCATTGCCGTCCAGGAGGACTCGTAGATCGACCCGGTCATGGCGCGCAGCTCCCTGTCGGTCCGTTCCTCGGCGCCGCGGATGCGCTGCAGTTCCTCCAGCGTCAGGCAGAGCGGTTTTTCCGCCAGGACATGCTTGCCCGCCTCGAGAGCGCGGATCGTCTCCTCCGCCTGACGGTCCCGCCGCGGGCTGCAGAGGCTGATCATGGCGAGCCGCTCGTCGGCCAGCAGCGCCTCCAGGTCGGGGAGGTGCTTCATGCTCCCCGCCAGGTTCGGATGTTCCTCCGCAATCCTGGCGAACTCCGCTTCGGAGACGCCGGCGACGGCCTCGATGGAGGCGCCCTTCAACACAGGCGCCAGACCGAGTATCTGGTGGCCGTTCGTTCCGTAGCAGCCGATGCCGATTGTTCGCATGGGAGCCTTTCTTTGGAGCGTTTGGTTTTGCGACGATGCCGAACTCAATAAGGCAGCTGGGACACCGACTTCGAAACCAGGGCGATGGCTACGGTGCTCATGCCGATCAGTCCCATTCCCGCCGCGTAACCCGCCAGCAGCACCGGCGCGTACTGGCGCCACTTCCGTTTGCCGAACCGCCTCTCGAAATAGTAGCGCCCCAGCATGGCGCCGATCATTTCCGGGATCAGCAGATGGGACAACTGCCCCACCCCCCTGATGAATCCGTAGATGAGCAGGACCGGCAGTCCCAGCACGGTCAGCAGGACGTACGAACATACTCCGAACAGAAAGCCCGCCCCGATCCAGTCGAACTTGATCGCCTCCATGAACAGGTGGTTGCCCTCGGTCGTCGCCGAGATCCAGATCGACTGCCGGAGCGCGGTGAGGTGCCAGAACTTCTGCGCGTACTGGAAGATCGGCGAAGGGATGGAAGTGCTGTTCCAGATCAGGGTCCAGAAGAGCAGGCTGCAGCCGAGGGCCACCGGAATCAGCAGGAGCTCGGCCTTGATGATGCTGGTGAAGCGCGTCCCGGTCAGCTCGAACTGCCTGAACAGCTGCACGCTGGCGCCGTAGTTGTCATAGGGGACCGGCGCGAACCAGATGTCGACACCCCTGTAGCCCGAGAGGATGAAGGAGCCTTCGCGAACCATGGGAAAACCCACGGTCTGTCCCGTCATGCCGACCATGCGCGCATTGATGTAGGAGAGCACGGGCGTGAGCAGGAAGCCGAAGAGGAGCAGGAAGCCGAGGGGGAATTCGTCGTCTTCGAGAATCAGCATGCAGACCGCTATGTAGCCGCTGGTGGCCAGCACGTACAGCCCGATCCCGACCCAGAACGGGATGTCGCCGCGCCCCGGGGGCGGCGCCGAGGAGGCGGGCTTCCCGGTCCGCGCGCGCGCCGTCCGCCTCGCGGAAAGGAAGACGGTGACCAGGCCGATCGCGGCGACGGCGAAGCCCATTCCAATGGCCACGCTCATCCACAGATCCACGGAGTTGGCGAACTCCGTGGTCACCGTGTCCATGCCCGGGCGCCAGATCGTCAGCAGCCCGGCGTTGTAGAGCAGGGGATTGACCAGCACGTAAACCATGGCCATGAGGAAGCCGCCGACGACCACCCAGAACGGCAGCACGAAGCCGGTGATCACCACGCCGAGATCGGTCATCAACCCGGTGGGGCTGGCCGGGAGGAAGGATTCGGTGAGGAAGGTCGTGTCGATCCAGGGAATGGGGATGAGGTTGAGCGGCTCCTTCATGATCAGCCCGGTGAGGGCGGGCACGCCGACGTAGACGGTGCCGAAGAGGACCCCGGTCGTCATCCCGACGATGAAGACGTTCCAGCGCCACGTCTCCTTCTCGCCGGTCGATTCGGCCAGCGCCAGCGCTCCCTGGGCGCCGACCGGCGCCATCGGAAACGGCAGATTCTCCCTGTCGGAGGTGATGCGGAAGAGCGTGTAACCGGCGCCGAACCAGGCCACCCTGGTGGCGATGTACTTGAAGGCGATGAGGGCGACGGCGGGGATCCACGCCTTGTGGAACAGGGTGCGGTGCACCATGGCCGGCGAATCGGCCGGCGGGGATACCCATTCGGGAATCTGCCCGGAGATGCCGAACCCCTCGGCGGCGGTGGACTGGACCAGGTACTGATGCCACATCGCCTCGGCGAAGGGACCGCCGGCCAGCATCAGGCCGCCGCCGAGCACCACCTCCGTCAGGCCGCCGGCGATGTAGAAGAGGATGAAAACTTCCTGCTTGCGCAGGACGGTGAACGACCGCCGGGCGATCTCGGCGAACAGGATGATGGTGACCCACTCCGCCGCCGGTCCCATGCCGCGCCCGGCAATGAGACCGAGATAGATCGACCCGGGAAGCATGACGAAACCGATGAAGAAGGCGCCGAGGACCGAGCGCATGTTGAAGCCATCCTCGAACTCGGACGGCACCTCCATCAGGCCGCGGTATTCTTCCAGATCCCGGGTGGAGCGATCCCTCTCTTTCAGCACATTCCTCTCTCAGGGCGGGAGACCGTTTCTCAACGGCGGAACTGACCGGGCAGGGAGACGAGGAACAGGATGACGAGAATCCCCGCAAGCAGGAAGTGCCAGAAATGCGTGCGTCCCGACTTGACCGTCACCTGCCCGGCAAATGAGGCCGTGTCCTCGATGGCCATGGTGTAGTTCCAGGCGGCGGTGCCCCCCTTTGTCCGCGTCGCTGAAGGGGATTCCAGCAACTCACCGGGCATCTCGACCGCAATCTCGATCTCCACCGGAGGCAGCGGCTGTTCGCGCGCCCTGGCGAGGGCGGCGGCGCCGGGACGTATGTTGAACGTCTCCCGAAAGGCGTAGGTGGTCGCCGGGAGAGTGCGGTAGACGTCGAACTCCACCGCGTCCCCTTCCTCGTAGGGGCCCAGCTCGATCCACTGGCCGAAGAGGCTCCGCAGCTCGCGGTCCGAAATGCCGTCGGCATCGTGGGATTCCCTCGTGAGGACCCGGTGGAAGCGCCCCTCCTCGACATGGCTCCTCTCCCTCCACCGGTCCCGGGCGGGAACCAGCTGCCCCCCGGTCTCGTGCGCTTGCATCAGGAGCGGCCGGAACTCCTCGTCCACGGAAAGGTCGAGACTGCGCAGCGTCCCGCCGTCGGCGGCGATGGCCGTGTTGAGACGGACATGCAGACAACCGGAAGCAGTGAGGAGAGCGAACGCGAGCGCGGCGAGCAGCGGGGGATGAACCGGTCCGCGCCGGCTCATCAGAGGCCGTGCCAGGTGATGCCCACTCCCGGCGACCGGTCGATCATCCTCGCGCTCAACCGCAACCGCTCCGGCGCTTCCCGGCGCGCCTCCCGGGCGCCGCTTCCGGGTGCCGCGAAGAACAGTATGTCGACCATGTTGTACACGTAGATGCCTGCCGACAGATAGGCGAGCTGGCGCCAGCTGTGGTAGCTGTCCAGGTCCTCTTCCATACCCTTGAGCGTCTGCCAGCGCTCCTCCGCCTGTTCGAACCGTCCCCCGTTGCGCAGGGCCAGGTAGCGCTCCGTTTCCTGCTCGTGCCGCCCCTTGAGCGTCTTGTAGTTCTCGTTGGCGTTGACCGCCACGACGAGCGTGGTCAGCTCCCCGAGGAAGATGCCGAGGCCCTTGAAGCGAGAGCCCAGGGCTACCTGTCCGAGACCGGGAAGGACCGCGGATATGGCAATGGCCCGCTTTTTCCCGGCGCGCTGCCGCTGGGTGAAAGTCTCCTCGGGAAACACCTGGGCGCCGGCCGGATCGAGTGAAACGGCGGCTGCGAGGAAGAGGGCCAGGGGGCAGATCAGAAGTCGGTGCACCTGCATTTCTCTTTCCGGATCAGAGGCGGTTGGCGGTGATCCATTCCCTGTGGGCCCTGGCGAACTGATAGGCTTCGGCCGTCGCCTTCCCGTCCTCGTAGGCCTGGTAGACCATGTCATAGGCGGCGACTGCCTCTTTCCAGCGGTTCAGGCTCTCGTAGCAGATGCCCATGTTGACCAGGGCGCCTGTGTGGCTCTCCGTGCCGGGATACTGTTCGACCACCCGCTGAAACAGCGCGATGGCCCGTCGGAATTTCTCCGGATCCTTGTCGGCCATCGCCTCCCTGTACGGTTCGACCGCTTTCTGGTAATCGAGAAACGCCAGGCTCTCCCGGAGCCCCGCGATCAGGTCCGGGACCTTCCCGGCCAGTGGATTCCGCGGGTAGAGCTCGGCGACCTTCCGGTAGGCATCGAGGGCATCCCGGTAGTTCTCCTGGTTGTAGTGATAGTCGCCTATGGAAAACTGGGCGCTCGGCCCGAACTCGCTGTCGGGAAAACGCTCGACCAGTTGCCGAAAGACGGCGGCAGCTTCGGCGCCGCGGTCCCTTTCAAGCAGCGCCCACGCCTTGTTGTAGAGGGCGCCGTCCACCTGGTCCGACTGCGGGTGCTCGTCGAGGATTCGCTGGTAGTAGGAGAGGGACTCCTCGAAGCGGCCGAGATTGAAACAGCTCTCGCCGGCCCGGTACAGGGCATCGGGGGTCACGTCCAGCCCGGGGAAACGGCTCGCCATTTCGGCGAACAGAGAGGCGGCCCGTTCGAAGCGGGTGAGATTGAAATGGGAGTAGGCCGCGTAGTAATAGGCATAGGGGAGATTCGGATCTTCCCCGAACTCCCGTATGAAGGCCTCGAAGGAATCGGCGGCCCTGTCCAGGTCGTCCAGCTGCATGCGGGAACTGGCCACGGCGAAGCGCATGTCCGAGGCGTAGAAGCCCGACGGATAGGAACCCAGGGCCTCGGCATAGGTTTCAATCGCCGCTTCGTGCATGCCGCGCCGCACGAACGTATCCCCGAGCAGGTAGAAGGCGCGCTCCTTGATGAAATAGTCTCCCTGCTCGGCGCGCGTGTCCTCGAAGGGCAACCCGATGACCTGGCGGGCGAGCCGGGCGGCATCTTCGTTCCGCTCCAACCCGTGGTAGAGTTCGGCCAGCAGGAGCAGGTACTCCGCCTTCTCAGCCGGGTCGGCGGCTTCCGCGGCCAGGATGCGATAGTTTTCGAGGGCCTGTTCCTCCCGGTGCAGCTCGATGCGCGCCTTGCCCAGCATCCGCTGTGCAGCCCGGCGCACTTTCAGGTCTTCGGCGTCGGTCAGGACCACCAGGAGGGCCTCGGCCTCCGCGTAGCGCTCGAGTTGCATCAGGCAGACTCCGCGGCTGTAGCGGACGCTCTCCGCCAGTTTGGGATCTTCGAGCAGCTCGAGGGCTTCGCCGAACTGGAGGGCGGCCTCCGCGTAGGCCTCGTTGCCGACCTGGGCCTTGCCCTGCAGGTAGTGGTTGAGCCCGCGCTCGGGGCCTTCGGCGAGCGCCAGGGCCCCGGCGAGCTCTTCCAGCGCGCGATCGAACTTCCCCATGTCCATCAGGAGCTGGGCCGCCTCGTGGCGCGCCTTCACGTAGAGGGCGGATTCGGTTCCGATTCCGAGGAAGTCGGCGACAGCCGGCTCGTCGAGGCCGGCTTTCTTCCGGGCGATTCCCAGCTCGAAAAAGGCGGTGTCCAGCCGCGGCGAATCGCCGTAGTCGGCCACGATGCGTTCGTAGGTCTCGACAGCGCTTGCGTACGAACCCTGGTTGAAGTGGATGCGGGCGATCTGGAAGAGGGCGCCGGGAGCGTACTCGTCCCGGGGATGCTCCCGTGCTATGAAGTCGAACTTCTCCATGGCCCGGGCACGGCCCTCGGCGGTGTCCATCGTCTGGTAGGAGAGCCCGATGTTGAAGTGGCAGGCCAGTCCCAGCCAGCTGTCCGGGAATTCCTCCAGCACCGCTTGGTATTCATCGACGGCACTCAGCAGGTGCGGTACTGCCTGTTGGGAACCGCGGCTTTCCCGCTGCCCGCGGGCCAGCTCGTAATAGGACCGTCCGACCTTGTAACGCGCCTCGTCGACACCGAACCCGGCCGCCCTGGCCGCGTCGGCGTAGGCTCCCATGTAGAGTCTGTACTCCTCTATGGCCTCTTCGAAGCGTCCGCTCTGGTAGTAGCGCTCGGCCAGGAGCGACTGCATGCGCGCCCGGAAGGCGGGATCGGAGACCGAGTCTATCGCCTCGCGGTAGATGGCCACCGCCCGCTCGAACTGACCTGCCTGCTGGTACATGTCGGCCAGGCGCCGGTAGGCCTCTTCGGCCAGGGAGCGCTCCCTGGTGAACAGCCCGATGGCGCTGCGGTAGACCTCGGCCGCGTTCTCGTACTCCCCGAGGCTGGCGTAGCAGGAACCGGCTCTGATCTGGGATTTCATGGCCAGTTCCAGCACCGTCTCGTCGACCAGGCCGGCGATCTTCTCCCGGCGCATTCGCGCCAGCTCCTCGTCGGTCAGTTGGTCGATCCGGGCCAGCTCCACCAGGCGCTGGTAGTAGGGCAGGGCCTGCCGGTACTGCCCCTTGCTGTAGTGGCTCTCGCCGATCTGGAACAGGGCCCGGTCGTGCTGGTACCCCGACGGAAAACGCGCCACCAGCTCCTCGAATGCCTCCACGCTCAGTCCGTACTCCTCCAACTCGTAGTAGGACCAGCCGATGTCGTAAAGGGCGCTCCTCGTGTAGCGGCTCTCCGGGTACCTCTCGATGAGGCGGCGCGCCTCCCGTATCGTGCGCTCGTAGTCGCCGCTTTCGTACAGCACCTTGACGATGCGGTTGCGGGCGAGCTCCTGCAGATCGGCGTTCCTCGTCTGCCCCTCCGTCTTCTCGAAGAACCGGATGGCCAGCGTCCGGTGCTCCCGCGCGCTCTCGCGATGGCGGTCCCGCCGCTGTTCGCTGGCCGCCCGGCGGGCGAGCTCCAGCTCCTCCCCGGCCATCTTGAAGTAGGAGTTCCCGGTCTGGTAGAGCGCCACGTCCCGGACCGGCGCGGAGATTTCTCCCACCGCGTAGGAGAGCGAGTCGGTCTCGAGGAAACGGCTTTCGACCGCGGTGATCAGGCCGTACTTCTCCACCGCCTGGTCGTACGCCCCCGAGGCGTAGAACTTCTGCCCCTCCTCGAACCACCACTGGAGGTCGCTGGCGGTGGGGACGTTGCGCGCCGCGGCGATCAACAGGGACAGGCCGACGAGAATACCCCAGCCCACGCTCACGGCAGCTCCCCTCCTTCAGCGCGCTTCATCAGAATCCCAGTATCAGGCTCATGAACATCGACGTGGTCCTGCTGTTGCGCTGCTGCTGGCGCGCGTCGAGGAACTCGACCCTGCGGTAGGCCAGTCCCGTGTTGACGGTCATGTCGTAGCCGAAGTACTCGGAGAGGTTGGTGACGAACAGCGCCCAGTCCCGGCTCTCGAAGCTGCGGCTGTCGTCGGTCAGGTCCTTGAACTGGTAGGCGAGGCCGGACAACGGCAGACCCTGCATGCCCGCCTTGACGGCGGTTCTCGAAGTCACGCGGTACTCGGCCTTGAGAATCGGCATGATCTCGCGCTCGTGGGTCAGCGGAACTCCCAGGGTGCGGCGCTCCCGGCGCAGGTAGAGCAGTTTGAACTGCGGCGTGAGGGTCAACCTGCCGCGGCGCCAGGAGCAGCTTGTCTTGTGCACCCCGGCCAGCAGACCCAGGCGATCCTCCGGCTGGAAAACGCCGTCGTCGAAAAGCCTCTCCCGCTGTTCGTTGATCTCCACTTTCACCCGGTTGACCAGCTGCAGACGGCCGAACGCCGTCAGGCGGCTGGTCACATGGCTGCGGTTGGCGAGGCTGTTGCGGTAGTTGAGCTCGTCGGCGACCCGCAGCGTGCCGAACTGACTTTCGTACTTGACCCCGCTGAAATTGTAAGCGCCGCTGGGGACCTCCGAGACGCTCACGGTCTCGTTGGGAATGTCGTCGCGGACGCGCTTGATCTCGTGCTCGAAGCGGACCTCGCCAAGACCGGGTTCGCGCAACGTGTAGTGGAGGCGCATGTAGTCGACGCGGTTCCCGCGGCCGCCGGCGATCTGTTCGGTGCGCAGAAGTCCGGGTACCAGGCGCAGACCCGGCAAGGGCTCCACCCAGGTGCTGAGGTGGAACCCCTCCAGGTCGAGGTCGTAGGGGTATTCCGGGTCGATGTCGTCTTCGCGCTCGTCGGGAACGTCGTTGTTGTCGAGGTCGGCGCCGTAGACGTAGTCGTCGGACTCGACGTCGAACATCAGGAACGGCTCTACGTAGTCGGGGAGGTTGTTGAAGTTGCGGTTGGTGTCCGGAATGCCGTCCCGGTCCTCGTCCTTGCCGGGAAACACCCCGTCGGTGTCTTCGGTGACATTGGCGTCGTCGGTGATCTGGCCGACCCAGATGTCGGGAAAGCGATCGTGATCGTCGTTGTCCTGGACGAGCGTCCACAGACCCGTGTCGTTGATGAAGCCGCGGCGGGTGTACTGGTGGTTCTCGTGGTCGGGCAGCGAGGTCATGAGGTTGGTGGTGTAGTCGGGCTGCATGGAGAAGAGCTCCCCCCCCAGTCCCCAGCGCTCGAAATCCCGGGTCGCGACCAGGTACCAGGCCCGTCCATGGCTCTCGTGCCGGCCGCCTTCCCGCGCTTCGTTCGGGTAGCGGTTGAACTCCCTGCTCAGCGCGTATTCCCCGGCGATCTTCAATCCCCCGAATTCGGCGTGCATGTCGACGCTGTACAGCGACAGACCGGTAGGCCATCCGTACTCGAAGCGAACCCAGCGCACGTTGGAGAGATTCTGCACGTTGCCGGGGGCCCGTTCGACAGTGCGGAGGAGCTCCGCCCGGTAGCGGTTTTCGTAGTTGCTGCTGCGGCCCTTTTCCTGGACGTCGGAGACCGAAATGTGGTAGTCGTTCCCCACCAGGAAACCCAGTTCCACCTCGTTGACTTCATCTTCGAGGTCCTGCAGGTCGAAGTAGTAGATCAGGAAGTCCTCGCCGTCCGCCCTGTGCACCTTGCCGGGCAGCAGCTCGACGTTGGCCGTCAACCGCGGCACACTGGCCTGGCGGCTCACATCCTTGTCGTTCAGGTGGTCCTTTAGGTAAAGATAGTCGGCGAAGAGCGGAAGCTGAGCCGGCTGCTCGAGGAGCTTGAAGATGTCGGCCTGCCCCTGAACGCTGCGGCTGATGGGAACGGCATAGCCGTTCGGGATGAAGCGGCCGAGCGTCCTGTTCGTGCGGCCCACCGCCGTGTTCCGCGTGTGGTAAAGCACCGCGTCCGGGCGGATGTCGTGCCGGCGTTCGCCGTTGACCCAGACGGCGATGTCGAAGACCTGCGGCCCCCCTTTGCCGTCCGCCGGCGAGTCGTCGGCGATCTGCACCGCCAGCCACAGGGGCGTGCCGCGCGTGGCCGGGAACGTTCCCTTCATGCTTCGCTCCCCGTCGGCGCTGTTCTCCGAGTGGACGTTGACGTAGCTGGCGCCCAGGTCGAGGATGCCGATGCTGCGCTCGGCACGGGCCCCGAAGAGCTGCACGGGATTCTGGTCGCGGGCGAGCCCGTTGAGGACCCATGCCATCTCGTATTCCCGCGAGTAGATCGGAGTGGAGAGGCGCGACGCCACCATCGAGACCCGCGTTCTGTCCGTCATCCAGTCGCCGCGGAATCCGTTCAGTCCGGCCCAGTAGAGCGTCAGCGGCGTGAACATCGTGCGGATCTCGCTGCCGTATATCGCCCTGGCCGACCAGCCGCTGTAGGAGTCGCCGGCTACCATCACATGGTTGAAAACGTGCTCGAGGCGGCTCCGGGACTTGAAGAGCTCGCTGTCGTGCCCCTCCGGGGAGTGCACCTCCCGCCACGAGACGACGTCGTAGCCGCTGAGCAGGCGATCCCCCAGGGGGCCGAAGAAGGTGCGGCGCGAAGTGGTATAGGGGAACTCGAAGTCCTCGTAGTTGGTCCAGGGCGACATGGCGTAGCTCGTGAAACCTGAAAGCCGCCGCCCGAGAAACGGGTGGGCGGGATAGACCTGCCGCAGCGCCACGTCCGCGGTTCCCGCTTCGTCCTTTCGGCCGCCGGAGCCGTCCCGGGCGCCGAGCGGAATCGCACAGAGCAGTGCCGCTGTTGACGCCAGAGCTGTTACGCCGTATCCCGCCGACATCGATCCCTCTTCGACCGTCAGAGATTCTGGCTTGGATTAAGGCCCGCGATCAGACGCAGGAAGAAGAGCGTGTAGTCCTGGTCGAGAAAAGCCCTCCGCCTGTCGACCATGCGCCTGGTCTTGATGTGATAGCCCGCGCTCAGCCCCAACTGGTAGCCGCTGTACGACGACACGTTGGTGAGACTGATCATGTAGTCCCGGGCGTCGTAGCCGTTGTCCCCCTGTTCGAAATCCCGGAACCGGCTCTCGAGAAAGGGGAACCCCTGGGCCCCCAGCCGCAGCGCCGTATCCGGCGTCATATGCCAGTAGATCTTGAAGATCGGGTAGTAGTGCAGCTCGTGGAGGGGATGGATTCTGCCCGCCTCGTCCGTGGCTTTCTGCACCATCAGCTTCATCTGCGGCATCGCCGACAGCGCACCCAGCTTCCAGGTGTAGTCGCTGCGCAGGACCGCAGCCGAGCGCCGGATCCAGTTCACATCGGTTTGCGCCGTAGCCCACTGCCGGTTCGATTCCAGCAGGGTCTTCAGGCGGACGTGGAACGGGCGGAAATGGTACAGTTCGATATCGGCGAACGCCGAGTTCGCCAGGCTGTTCTGCATGCGCAGGAGGTCTTCGGCGAAGACGGTGCCGAAACCGGTGCTGCTGAAGGTGAAGCGGAAGACGTCGTTGCGGATGTCGTCCCGCACCCGCTTGAGGAAGTTGACGGCGCGGACCCTGGCCAGACCGGCGAAGTCGCGCCTGTACTCCGCCTTCGCGTAGGAGACGGCGTTCTCTCCCGATCCCCACAGCTGCCGGGTATCGTAACGGCCCAGGGTCAGCGTCAGCGGGGACGATGGGCGCCATTCCCCGAACAGGTGCCAGCCGCGCAGATTCCGGTCGTAGGGGTAGTCGGGCTTGAGATCGTTCTCGCGGACGTCGATGACGCCGTTGTTGTTGAGGTCGTCGCCGTACTCGAACTCGTCCGGGTCGACGCGGTAGAGCATGAACGGCTCGACGTAGTCGGGCAGGGCATTGTCGTTCTCGTTGATATCCGGTCTCCCGTCCAGGTCCTCGTCCAGTCCGGGGAACACGCCGTCGATGTCTCCCTGGGTGGGGATGAAGTACGAATCGGCGAACGGATCCCTGTCGTCGTTGTCGTCCACCGTATCCATCTCGATGGTGTTGTTGTAATCCCCGGGAAACCCGTGGTGGATCTCGTTGACATACGGCTGGACGGGCAGGTCGGTGTAGGCCGCGTAGCCTTCGCTCTGTACGGTTATGCTGGTGCTGTAGTCCGGGTCGACGTTGAAGTACTCGCCCCCGATCGATACCCGGGGTCCCAGCTCCCTCTCGAGGTTGACGAAGTACGCCAGCGCCTCGCGCCGGTGCCGTGCGCCCTCGAGGTCGGGGTACTGGAGGTGGTTGAGGTTGACGTCGAATTCGCCCCGGAACAGAAACCCCTTGAACGCGGTTTGCGCGTTGGCCCCGAAGACCATGTTGCCCGTCTGCCGGCCGTAGTCGAAGCGCACCCGCCGCAGGTTCGATCCATCCAGGGCCGGTTCGTCGCTTCCGGTTATGCGGGCGAAGTAGGTGGCGCGGTTCCGCTGCCCCGGGTCGCGCCTGCCCGCAAGGGGGTTGCGGACGAAGACCTCGGAGACCGAGATCTCGTAATTGTTGGCGACCAGGGCGTCGAAGCTGGCCTGCTGAACCACGACATCTTCCGGCAGCTCGAACCAGTAGAGCAGGTATTCGCTGTCGTTCACCTGAATTCCGCCCCGGGAATCGGGACTTTCCGCAGGGAAGTCCCCCTCGATGAAGTCGACGAAGGGAGGGACCGTTCTCCCGAGGGGAAAGAACTCGTCGAAGTTCTCGAACCGCGGGTTGACGAAGTTGGCGTCGTGACGGGTCACCACCGGTTCGATATCCGTCGCTTCCCCGTTGAGCGCAAGGTCGATACCGTAGACGCGGGCGTTGTGGTGCATGCGTTCGTCGGCGTTGGCGACCTTGACGACGAGCATCTGGACCGTTGTGATGGTGAATGGAGTGGTTCCCTTGATGCTGCTTCCCTCGGTGCCCAGCAGCGTGTTCACCCTGAGCTGGTTGGTGAACGTGGCGCCCAGTTTCAAGGGGCCCCAGTCTCTTTCCCAGTGCCCCCCCAGCAGGTAGGTGGAGAAGCTGAGCTCCTGGTTCTGGTCCACGTCCGGCAGGGTCCAGAGCGGGAAGTCGCGGCGCGAGGTCACCAGCGACAGGCGGTGACCGCTGCCCTCCACGTCCCAGCGGATGCCGTTGAGAGCCGCCAGGTCGAGAGTGAGAGGCGTGAAGTGGGTGCGGATGCGGTCGCCGATCAGCAGGCGGGTGGTCCACCCGTTGTACCTGTCCTGGGCTATGGCCAGGCCATTGAGATATCTGTAGTAGAAGAAGTGCTTGTTCAGGCGGCTGCCGGGGGGAACAAGTTCCGCCTCGACCCGGCTTTCCCCGAGGGAGTAGATCTCGACGCCGTTCATCAGCTGATCCCCCAGGCGGTCGAAGAGGGGCCTCGTCGACCGCCCCAGGACACCGCGGCCGTAATGGCGGTATCCCTGCTCGCCGTAGTTCTCGTACCGGGGCGACTCCTTGTAGAGGAGCTGGTCCGTCGCCTCGCTCGAGCCGGGAAGGGCGGCGAGCCACAGGATCAGGAGGATCAGGGGGGGCATCATTCGACCCGCATGTGAAGGAAGACCTCGCTCGTGGTTCGCGGCCCGGCCGAGCTGTCTCCCGGAAATTCGAACCGGCTTGCCTTGTAGCCCATCAGGAAGCTCGCGTCGTAGCCGATGTAGTTGTCCCGCGTCTGCACGGTGAAGATGAAGTGTTCGGCGTCGAAGTCGTCGACCTCGGGCGTGCCGCTGCGAAAGCGGTGCTTGAACAGGACCGGAAATCCCTGGACCCCGGTCCGCACCACGGTTCGCGGCGATGCATGGTAGTCGAGGCGGATGATCGGGAAGAGGGTGTAATCCCGAACCAGTGCCTCTTCGGCATCCGAGGCGGTCTTTCGCGCCGTGGTGAACTTGACCATCGGCATGAGCGAGAAGGAGCGCCATTTCCGCAGGTAGTCGGCCTTGGCGACCGCCCTCCACCCACGGAGGGTGCGCTCTTCCTGGATCGCCCGCGCCTGCCCGGACTCCTCGAGCTGGTTGTTCTGCTCCCAGCGCAAAATGGTCTCCAGGCGCAGAGAGGAAACCGGGTGCGACCGGGCCCTGGCGAACAGGGTGTTGACGAGGCTGTTGCGCATCTCCAGCGGATCGGGCCGCGCATGGATCGAGAAGTTCCCCAGCACTCGTGGATCGACCTTGAACTCGTAGGTGCTCGAAGGGATGTCGTCGCGCACCCTCCTGCCCAGGTAGTTGAACTCGAGGTGGCTCGTCGAAGACAGCTTCCGGTGGTGGCGCAGCCGCAGATAGGCCGCCCGGTTTTCGCCCCCTCCCGCAGTCTGTGCGATACCGTACCAGCCGGCGGTCATGTCCAACGCCGGCGAGGGACGGTACGCGGCGAAGGTGTGCGGCCCTCCCGAGTCGAGCTCGTAGGGATAGTCGGGCAGGTTGTCGTTTTCCCGGACGTCGACGATGCCGTTGTTGTTGAAGTCGTCTCCGAACACGAAGTCCTCCGGCTCGACGTGGTACATGAGGAAGGGCTCCAGGTAGTCGGGCAGCTCGTTGTCGTTGACGTTGGTGTCCGGCGTGCCGTCCCCGTCCTCATCCAGTCCCGGAAAGACCCCGAAACCGATCGCCACGTCGGGAGACGGAACCAGGTTGCGGTTGGCTTCCGGGGTGGGGCGGCCTACCGACTGCAGGGTGTATCGGGAATCGAGGGGCTCCCAGTGCTCCCAGTTGTCCGGCCACTGGTCGCGGTCGTCGTTGTCCTCCACCATGCGGTAGACGTCGAACTGGTTGATATCCTGCCGCCAGTAGGTGAAATCCGTCGAGAAAGTCGCCGGCATGTCGAACAGTTCCATGCCCAGCCGCCATTTTCCCAACGGCCGCTCCAGGGTCAGGTACCAGGCATCGCGCTGTCCTTCGAACCGGCGGCCGTCGAATGCCGGGTACTGGGAGAAGTCGAAATTGCGCGCGTACTCCCCCTCGAGAGCAAAACCGTACAGCGCCAGATCGATATCGGCTCCGTAGGTGGCGATCCCGGTTGAGGCGGAGTAGGAGAATCTCTTCCTCTGCGGGTTGGCATCCCCGGCCCCGGGATTGCCGGGCGCCCGCAGCACGTTGTGCCAGTCGTCCCAGGTGATGCCGACAACGCCTCGCCGGGGCAGCTCGGCCGCGACGTCGATGCTGTAGTCGTGGGAGACGAGCGCCTCGAACTCCACCGCGGAGGCGCCGCGGGGAACGTCGAAGCGGTAGACGAGAACATCCGTGCCGCTCGCTTCGAGGTATTCCTGTCCGTTCGGCGAAACGACCGGGGCATCGTCGATGAGGTTTCGCATCGACGTCCAGGGCAGCAGAGTGCTCAACCACGACCGCCGCCGCCGCAGGTGGGAGACCTCTTCCACGGTCAGCTCGCGCTCGTGCTCGATGTCTTCCACCCGTCGGATTTCCGGGGTCAGGTCAGCGCGGGAAACGCCGTCCACCTGCATCACCATGTCGTACACCCTGCCGCCGGACCCGTCGTCGGGCGAGTCGTCGCAGACCAGGACGAACAGGGTCTCGGGGGGTTGCAGGTCGTTGGGAAGGTTGCCCTTCTGCGAGCTCCTCCTGCTGCCGGCCAGGCTGTCGATGTAGTGGAGATTGACGTAGGAGGCTCCGAAGGTGAGCACGTCGCCGAGGGTCCCCTCCCAGCGGCCCCCGTAGAGGTAGTTGGCGAACTCCCGGCTGCGCAGCCCTCCGAAGAGGATGGGGTCGGACACGCGCGAGGCCACCACCGCGAAGCGGTTGCGCCGGGTCGCCGCGTCCCAGCGAACGCCGTTGAGACGGGCGACGTCGAGGGTCAGAGGTGTGAAGGTGGACTCCACGGCCCTGCCGATCGTCAGTCTGCTGGACCAGGTGCGGTAGCTGTCGCTGGATATCACCAGGTTCTGGAACAGGTTGGTCAGTGCGAAATCCTTGAACAGGAGGCTGCCGTCGAAGGGGTCGATACTGCGAAACTCCTCGAGGCGGAACACCTCGACACCGTCCAGCATGTACATGCCGAAGGCATCGAAGGTGCGCTGCTCGCTGTCGATGTCGTAGCCGCGGTAGCCGATGGTGGCGAGGTTCTCGTACTTCTCCTGCTGCCAGCGCGGATAGAACTGCCGGTTGAGGAACTGGGCATGGACGCTGTCGTGAAGGAGACTGAAAAGCACTGCCCAGCCCCCTGCCGCCAGAATCCCCGCCCGGTACCGTTTCATGGCGAATCCGTCCAGTCTGCCAGCCCGATCCCTGCAGTCTGCCCGTCTAGTAGACGACCGCTACGGTGCCGATGCCGACCTCGGTACGGTCGCCGAGATCGATCTCGACTCGATAGATGTAGTTGCCCGGGGGTACGGGATTGCCGCCCTGATCCGCGCCGTCCCAGAACCCGGGAGTCTGCCTGGCCAGCGCCGCGTCCCGGGGATGGAGGTAGGTGCCGGCGCTCAGGCGGGCGGGCGGAAGGGCGCGCACCAGCCGGCCGCCGAGATCGAAGAGGCGGATCTCGACGCCCTGGGGCTCGGCGAGCTTGCTGATGACCAGTTCGATGACGGTGAATTCGTTGCGGCCATCGGCGTTGGGAGTGATGACGCGAGGCCTGGCCTCGGCGCGGACGAGCAGCTCGTCGACCACTTCGGAGACGGAGACCACCCACGATCTGAGAACTTCCCCCGTGTCTTCATCCACCTGGCGGTCTTCGGCTGCTTCCAGCGGATTGTCGCTGCCGGGAGCGAAGAGACGGGCCCGGAAATCGAACCGCGGCAGAAACTGGGCCGTGGTGAAGGGAATACGCATGGAGGTAATCCCGTCCTCTGCCGCGATCGGAGGAGTGAAGGTCACGACGAACTGCCGGCTTGCGGCATCGAAACGGCTGTCAACCGGCAGGGCCTGGCCATCCGGCCCCGTGACGCTGCCGGCCGCCCCCGCCCGGGAGGGGACGTCGATGGACAGCTTCTCCACCCCGGCTTCGTCCCCCGAGAAATCCAGGTTCACCTCGTAGACGAACGTGGTATCCCGCCCCATCGGGACGGAGCGGGGACTGATCGAGCCCGACGCCCCGCCGGCGGCGAGCGGCCCTTCGTCGAACTGCAGCTGCAGCGAGCGCAGAGCCGGAGTACGGCTGTTGTCGCTGGTCGAGAAGCCCGCCCGGTACTGCAGCAGTGTCCGGGGTTCGGGAACACCGGCGAAGACGCCGCTCTCCGCATAGGGGCGGCTCCAGTCGCTCCACTCCATGTCCGCTCCGGCGCTGCGAAACTGCAGGCTGAGACCGGTACGCTCCGGCACCTCCGCCTCCCAGGTGACGAGGCCGAAGTTCTTCGGGGAATCCGGTGCGTCGAACTCGAGAGGGGGCGAAAGATAGCTGGCGCTTTCGGCGAAACCGGTGCCGAAGACCTCCACCTCGGCGACGCTCGGGGACAGGCCGCGGGCTACTTCGGTCACCACGATCCTCACATGGCGCGTGGTGACGGCCGGGAAGCCGACCTCGGTCTCGCGGTAATCGGTGATCCCGAACAGGGCGCCCACCTCCGTCCAGCGGAAGCGGTCGTCGCTGATCTGGACCGAGTAGCCTCTCAGCGAGTTGCCTTCGAGCTCTTCGGCGTCGTCCCCCTCGGTGATCACGCGCACCCGGTTGACGCTCCGGCGGCGGCCCAGGTCGACACGGGCGAAGTCGTTGAGAGCCCCCGTCGACAGGTTCCACGCCGTCTTGAGATCGCCGTCGGTTATCTCGGCCGGGGCGGCAAACACCCCAGCGGCGAGGTTCTCGCCGTCGATCTGGCGCAGCTGCAGGGCGCCTTCCCCATGCGGGCTGGTCTCGACGCCGCCGGGAAAGCCGGCGACCGGCTCGACCTCCAGGCTCTGGAAGCCGGAGATCCGCGACCGGTCGAACGTCGCCGTCTGCACCCGCTGCCAGGACGGTTCGTTGGCGATGTCGCGGTCGGTCAGCCAGGCATCGTCTTCCGGCTCCAGGCCGCTCCAGTACCAGGGCCCTGTCACGGTGCTGACGAACTGCTCGTTCCCGGCGACGATTTCGACCATCAGGCCGGCGCCCGAGCCGTCCCCGTCGCTGTCGACCACCAGCCCCAGGTGGTTGTCGCCGTCCTCGAGGTCGACGGAATGCTCCTCGAGCGCGGTCCAGTCCGCACCGTCGCCGGCCCTCTGGCCGTTGAGGAAAAGCACGTACCGGTCCACGGCGGTGAGGCGGATGGTGCCCCCTCCCCCGGATCCGGTTGTGAAATCGTAGCGGTACCAGGTCGTTGTCGGCCAGCGGTCGATCGAAAGCATCTCGCCGTCCGCCGCAGCACTGGCGGCGACGGTGAATGCCGCCGCGAGGGAGGCGATCAGAGCCGGCCGGAGTCCGCATGCCGCTACCAATGCGACCTCCTGGCGACAGTGCCTGGAGCAGGTGCTCCGGATGTCCGCTTGTCAGAGACCTTCATCGAGCTGTTTCGACCTCGCTGGCCGGAGCGGTGAAGTCGGAATACGATGGACGTGCCCATGTGGGGTGTCAAGCAATTATTGCAATCGATTATTATTGGATTTGACAGGTAGATTGGCTATTATCGGGCTCCATCGAGCATTCGGCATTTATCGAGTGTTTCTCCCACTTCCTTTCGACAAAGGAGAGTACCATGGCCAGATGGATAACGGTCTGCGCAGCAGCTGGATGCATCGCTCTGGCCGGCGCGGCATCGGCTCAGGACGACGTCGACGAACCCAACTGGACCCCCACGGTCAGCGGTCCGCCCGAAGCGATTTCGGTGACGGTGCCGGAGGCGTTGGCGGAGTTCGACGGCAGCACGCCGGTGGACATTCCGTTCGAGATCGACCAACCCGCAACGGTGTACGCCGCCGTCTACACTTCGGGGTACAATCCCCCGGCAGTAGCCTGGAAACCGGACGGCCGCTGGGACAACGATGCGCAGGAATGGGTGGACGGCACCGAGGGTGCCATCGCCCGCGGCGAGAACACCAACATCGATGTCATGGTGTGGCGCACGCCCCAGGACGGGGTTCACTTCGGGGCCGGCTCGCATGCGATCACCTGGCCCGGGACCAACATGGACGGCGACGCGGTGGCGGCCGGGGAGTACCAGTTCTACCTCATCGTCCGGGGCGACAACACCCGCACCGTGGCCCGGGTGGCCAACGACGCCTGGAGCGACTGGTCGATCGACTGGAGGAAGGACCCGCCGGAAGTCTGGGCGCCCTACGGCCGCAGGGGGTTCGAGGAGAGGGTGATAATCCGCAGCTTCATCGGCACCGACTACGCGGCCAGCCCGGACGCCTACGAGCAATTCGATGCGTCGGACTACATGAGGGCGGTCAACGACGCGGGCGGCGAGCCGGACGCGATTCTGCAGGCGAACGGGATCCAGCTCGATCCGACCGCGGAGAACACCGTCTACGTAACCATGTTCTCGGGGCCTTCGACGGGGGTGCACAAACTCCTCATGAAGGATGACGGAACCGTCGAGCCGGTGACCGAATGGGGCGACAACGGTCATTTCCCGCTGCCGTCGAGAGTCTACAACTGCCACTGGTACGACGATGCCATCTGGGTAGACAGCTGGAACAGGACCGACTTCACTTCGTCGGTGATCAAGCTGGATCCGACCACCGGCGAGGTCCTCCACGCAATCGACCTCGGCGACGTCTTCACCGGTGTCAGAATCGACGCCGAAGGGAACGAGGTTCCCTGGTCCAACGGGCCGGTCGACTCCGGGCTGAACCCGAGAGGAGTCGCCGCGGTGACCCACTTCAATCCCTGGATCCCCTTCGTCTCCCACGACAGCGAGGTCCTCTGGATAAACGACAACGGCGACGGCTGGAGCGACACCATCGACTGGGACCACGACAACGATCCGGAGACCAGGAACGAGCTCGTCATGCGGCGAGCCTCGCAGAATATCAATGCCGGGCCGTACGGCATGTTCTTTACCGGTCCCAACGGCGATCAGGGTGTCTTCAGTCAGTATATCGGACTCGTGATCGGCCCCGACGGCAACGGCCTGGCCCGGCTCAAAGTCGACGGCGCCAACAATTTCACCTACGGGGGCATCCAGTACCACGAGTTCGGAAACAACTACGACGGCTTTTACGACTCGATGGGGTTCGATCACATCTTCGACAGGCAACAGATCGCGAGGAACGAGTGGGACAGCGAGGAGCAGCCGGGCTGGCTCGTGCACACTCCCGGAGCAATCCGCCGGGGCATGATCGGCGGCGAGGCGACGGCGGTCGTGGAAGAGCAGCGGGACGGCCTCCCCGGGGAATTCTCGCTGGGCGACAATTACCCCAACCCGTTCAACCCGATGACCACCCTGGGCTTCGAGATTCCCCAGCGCAGCGAAGTGGTCCTCACGGTCTACAACACCGCCGGACAGGAAGTGGTGCGGCTGGCTGACGGCGAAGTCATGAACGCCGGCTTCTATACCGCGACCTGGGACGGGCGCGATGCGAGCGGCCGTCCTGTTTCGAGCGGCGTCTACCTGTATCAGATGCGGGCGGGGTCCTATACCGATACCAAGAGGATGAGTCTGCTCAAGTAAGCAGGCAGACTCTCCGGCTCCAGGTCCGGGTGCGCGTCTCAGCTGCGGGGCGCGCACCCGGACCCCATTTCCTCCGGAACGGAAAGCGGCGACCGCTTTCAGCGGCTGTTCCGCCGACCTGTTCCCGCGCCAGCGCCAAGACAGTCACCGGTCAGAGTTCGCATGACTTCACGTCCCCGGCGCGAAGAGCGTTTTTCCACACCGTCAGACCGGCTCGATCTGCGCCTGCTCAGGCGCAGATCGCGCAAGTTTCTCTACCTGGGGTTGGGGATCGCCCTGGGTTGCCACCTGGGGATGGCACTCTACCTGACGCTCAGTCAGCGGGAAGAGCCCGTGCCCAAGCCGCAGACCGTGGAGTTCCTCGTGCGCCAGCCGCGCATGACGAAACCCTTCGAGTTGAAGAAGAAGCGGGTGCCCCAGAGGGTGATGACGCGCAGGGTCTCAACCGCCAGGCCCGAGCAGGTGCGCACCCTGAGCAAGCGGATCGACCGGCCCGACGTCTTCGGCACGGTGGCCACGGTTTCCTATTCCGTGGAGGACGGGGCCGCCCTCGGTGACGAGGTGGTGATGCCTGCCCACAGCGCGGCGCAGGTCGCCAGCTTCAAGGAACCGGGGAAGCGGATCAGCATGCAGGAGGAGTTCATCGACGTCCGCGCCCTGGACACGGGCAAGTACAAGGCGCTGGTGATCCAGGATCCGCAGAACAGGCAGGATATCAAGGGATTCGTCCACCTGGCGCTGGCCTGGGGGACGGACCTCGAACCGAATGCGCCCAGAGCCGTTCCGAAGCTGGTGGAGGCGATGAACCGGTACACCGGCATCGAGGCGCGCGTCGACAACCACCTCTTCATCGACTCCAGCGAACTGCTCGAGACCCCGTTCGTGTACATCACCGCCGACGACGCCTTCGAGATCACCGAGAAGGAGATCGAGAGCCTGCGCCGCTACCTCGAGAGCGGGGGGTTCATCCTCGCCGACAACGGGGTCGCAGAGCTGGAGTACGGGCCTGGCGAGGCCTCCCTGCGCAAGATGTTCAAGCAGGTGCTGGGCAACAAGGCGCGTTTCCGGAACCTTCCCAACGATCATCCCATATACCACTGTTTCTTCGACTTCGACGGACCGCCCCCGGGAGAGGAAGTCAGCCGGAAGGCCCTCGTGTCCGGGGAAAGAAGGGGTGTGCTGACGGGCGACACCCGCGGCATCCAGCACGCCGTATCCAAGCCCGTTCACTTCCTCGAGGGGATCTATCTGGGCGACCGGCTGGTGGCCGTGTACTCCGACAAGGCCTACGGCAAGTACTGGGAGCGGGAGTACGAGAACGAGCCGCAGTTGAAGATGGGGGTCAACATGGTCGTCTTCGCCCTGACCCAGCAGGGTTCGATAGCGCAGCAGCACATCGACTTCTACGAGCATTCCGCGAGCCGGTGAAGGGCAGGGGATATGGCTGAGCGACTCTGGAGGCGCGGGCGGCTGTGGCCGACGGCTGCGGTCGCCCTGAGCCTGTCGGTGCTGATGGATGGCTGTTCCCTGTTCCCCAGGAGCTTCGACTACCGCTCCTCCCTGACTTCGGCGATCTCCGGGAAACAACTGGAGACCGGCCTGGGGGTTTACGAGGTGGACGAGAGCGGCCAGGTCTCCTTCCGTCTGGAAGGGTTGCGTATAGATGTGCGCCCGCTTGCGGACGAGGAGCTGAACCGGCGCTATCCCGACGAGTCGTCCCAGGGCGAGCACTCGACCAATCCATACACCTACGGCGACTGGGTGGATCCCGGTCTCGGCCATACTCCCGTCCGCTTCGTCTGCTTCGAGATCTCGGTGCACAACTACACCTACGCCAAGGTGGAGCTGAGCCCCACCGAAGCGGTACTGAAGACCGACATGGGGGAGCTCTTCCACGCGTATGGCGTTTCCGCTCTCTCTTCTCCCTATGGCAACAGCTTCGAGCGCTACTACCGGTCGCGTCGCGGACAGAGCGGCAACGAGTACTACCGTTTCGACTACCGCATGGGCGTGGTGCGCAGCACCTACTACGGCCGCGACGAACCGGTCTTCAAGGGGGACGACTACGGCGGACTGATAGCATTCGACGTTCCGCGCCCGGAGGCGGAGAAGGTGCGTCTGGTGCTCGTGGATTTCGTCACCAGGTTCGACAGCTTCGGGCGCCCCCTGGAGACGCTGGACATCCCCTTCGACTTCCATCGACGTATCGAAGTGGCGGAGAGGACCCGGGACCGGCAGGAGGTCGAGACGGCGACGACCGAGGCGACGGCGGATGGGCCGCGGAGCATTACCGGCAACGTACCCGGGGACCCCACCCGGACCGCAGCCGCGGTTAACGCCATGGCGAGGTCCCGCCTCGGTGAAGTGAACAGCTGTTTCAGCCAGCGGTTCGACGCCGGCGAGGCGGTGGCGGGCGAGGTGGTGATCGAGTTCACCATCGCTCCCAGCGGGCTGGTGGGGCGCTCCGAGGTCGTCGAGGCGAGCGTGGCCAACGACGAGGTGGGTTCATGTGTGGCGGAGCGGGTGTCGGCCTGGCGCTTCCGGACCGCGGGGGAGGGGATGGCCGAGGCCCCCCTGCCGGGTGTCGAGGGCACAACGGGAGGAGAGACCGACGAGGTGGGCGGCGCCGGCCCCTCCCGCCAGAGTGCGGTCGCTGCCTCTCAGGCCCTCCAGCGCCGGGCTTCCACCCAGGAGGTCACGGTGGTCTATCCCTTCGTCTTCCGGGCGGCTGAATAGTGGCTGGTTGCGCAATTGCGCGCGCAGGCGCCCTGCTGCGGCGAGCCGTTCCGGCGGCGCTGGCCGCTATCGCGCTGCTCGCCGGCTGCGACAAGGACCACGAGCCGGTCACCTCGTTCCACCAGAATCTCGAGCCCCCGGTCCGGGTGCAGGCGGCGTGGACGGAAACGGGCGAGGTGCGGGTGACGTGGGAGATGGAAGCGGTTTCCGACGCGCACGGGTTCCTCGTCACCCTGAGCCACCGCGGCAACCCCGTGTACGAGCGCGCCGTCGAGGGAGCCGACGTGCGCAGCTTCACGTCGAGCGGTCTCGACACGGACGGTATCGCCGCCGATGAGGGAGAGACCGGCGCCTGGCTGCTGGCCCGCGTCCGCGCCTACGACCGGAACCTCTTCCAGGGGCCGCCGTCCGAGCCGGACTCGGTGCAAGTCGGACCCTGAGCCTTTGTCGAGGTGCACAACTCCGGATCCCGGGAAGGGGACGATCCGCAGCGCCCGCCGGCGGGTTTCCCATGGGCCTGGCCCGCGGCGCTGGCGTCCGCAGCCGCCCTCGCATCGCTTCTCCACTTCTACTTCGCCGATTTCCCGTTTTCCTTCCGGTCCTTCCCGGATACCGCTGCGCCGCGCATTTCCGCCGACGCCGGCTCCGCCGCCAGGAGCGGCGTCGACCTGGAGCGCCTGCGGCGCGCGATCGCGACCCTTTCCGGCTACCCTTCCCGCGTAACCGGCTATCCCGGCGCTGACAGCGCCGCCGCCTGGATCGAAGACCGGTTCCGCCGGATCGGCCTGCAGTCGGTGACCGCCATGCCGTTCGAGCTGCCGGTGCCGCTCGACCGGGGCGCGCGCCTGGTGGTGCAGCCGGACGGTCCGGCGGTCGAGCTGTTCTGCCTGTGGCCCAACCTGGTGCGCACGCCCACCTTGCCTCCGGGCGGCATCAGCGGCCGGCTGGTCTACGGCGGCCATGGCGAGCTGTCGGCTTTCAACGGACTCGACGTCGCCGGGCAGCTGGTGCTGATGGAGTTCGATTCCGGGATGAACTGGATAAACGCCTTCGACCTGGGGGCCTCGGCGGTCCTGTTTCTGGAGCCCGAAAAGCCGAACCGCACCGAGGCCGAACAGAAATTCCTCTCGGTGCCGGCCGACCTGCCGCGGTTCTGGGTGCCGCGCCGGGCCGGGGAAACCCTGAAAAACCACCTCGGCCAGCCGGTCCATCTCACCGCCCGCATGGACTGGGCGAACGCCCTTGGCCGCCACATCCTCGGCGTCGTGGAGGGGAGCGACCCCGAGCTCAGGGACCACGCCCTCGTGCTGGAGGCCTACTACGACGCCGCCTCGGTGGTGCCGGCCCGTGCTCCCGGGGCCGGGGCGGCGTCGGGTGTGGCGGTGCTGCTGGAGGCCGCCCGGGAGTTTGCCGCCCGGCCGCCGGCGCGCACCGTGGTTTTCGTCGCCAGCGGCGGCCACTTCCAGGCGCTGATCGGCATGCGCCAGCTGGTTGCCCTGATGGACGGAGGGCAGCGAGGGCTGGCGCAGCGCCGTAGCCGCCTCACCGGGCGGCTGCGCCTGCTGGAGCAGTTCACCGCTTATCTGGAGGATGGCGGTTCCCTGCCGCCGGGGACGGAGAGCCTCCCCCGCCTCGTCGAAGAGCTCGCCGACAACGCCGCCCGCGTTGTTGCCGGGCAGGAAAACAGGCTCGAAGGGGAGCTGGAGGAAGCCGAACGCGTTCGCCTGGAAGCCATGCTCGAGGTGGCGCGCCCCCTGCGCTGGATCGAAACCGCCGCGGAGATGGAGTCCCTGTTTCGCTCACCCGCCCTGGTGGAAGTGCTGCGCCGGCGCCTGGCGGAGGAGATGAGGGATCTCCGGCAGAAGCTGCGTGTCGTCGATGGGCAGGGCCGGTTTCTGGCGGTGCTCGACCGCTACCGCCTCGACGCCTGCCTGGGGCTGGATCTGTCGGCGGGGGGAGACCGGGTCGGCATCTTCGGGGGCGGCGGCTTCTATGATTTCGGGCCGGGCTGGGCCCACAACCGCAATACCCATGGCGATTCCCCGTTCTACGAACGGGTCATGGCGGCCGGCAAACGGGTCGAGGAAACACTGGCGGCCGCCGGCTTCGGCCAACCGCCGCTGTTCTTCGACGGCATCCAGTTCGAGCGCGGGCGGCTGGTCCTGGGGGGCCACCACGAGCCCCTCCCGTTCAACGGCGGCCCCCTGAACGCCTGGGGGTTCCTCACCGCGACCCTGGCCACCCTGGCGGACACCCGTTCCGCCTTCGACACGCCCCTGGACCGCGCCGCCGGGCTCGACCTTTCGCGCCTGGGCCGCCAGGCGGAGTTCCTCCTGCCGTTCCTGCGCGAAGCCGCCGACGATCCGCGGATCGCCATGATCGCCCGCGGCGAGTCCGACTTCTTCGGCTACGTCGAAGGCCGGACCGTCTACTTCGATCCGCACACCGGCTTCGTCCCTGACGCGCCGGTACCCCATTCCCTGGTGCGCCTGCGCCTGCCCGCCAAGACCCTCGTCGGGGTGCGCACCGAGTTCCTGGCCATGGCCGACCGCCACGGCCGTTTCCTCATGCCCGGGGTAATCCGCGCCGCCTCCTTTTCCGGAATGGTGCCGGTGAAGCTGGAAGCGTATCACCTCGATCCCGTCGATGGTTCGGTCGACCATGTCGCGGACCTGGGGGTCAACGGGGCCGAGCGCTACCCGCTGGAGCTCGATCTGGACCGCAAGCGCGAAGAAGTCAGCGTCGTGCTCTTCGAGGCCGACGGGATGACCCTCTTCGAAGCGCTCGACCACCGCTATCTGGATGTGCTGAACAGCCTGTCGGTGCTGGAGGAGGGGCGCGAGGTGCAGCCGGTCGAATTCGGCTACACCCTGCCGCTGTATCCGTATAACGACCGCGAGGCGGGGGTTCGTTTCGATTACAATGCCAGATGGGTGCAGAAGAAACTGGATTCGCTGGTCGAACCCTGCGTGACAGTCTTCGCCCCGCCCGGGACGCGGATGAAGATCGCCATGACCTGGGGATTCTACGGCCTGGGCAACCGCCTTCTGCTCCTCAACAGCTCTCCTGAAACGGCGATCGGGGAGGGCTTCCCGGTCTCCCGGCAGACGCGCCTGACCCATACCGCCTACCGGGTGGCGAGGGACATCAGTCTGCTGAACGACAGCCGCATCGACAACCTGCGGCGGCACGGGGTGCGCAACGAGCGCCTGCGGAACCTGCACGACCGGGCGCTGGACTACCTGGACGAAGCCGGGAAGGCGCTGGAGAAGAAGGAGTACGACCGCTTCGGCGAGATGGCCCGCCGCTCCTGGACCTACGCCAGCCGAGCCTACCTCGACGTGCACGGCACGACCGGCGACGTGGTCAAGGGAGTGCTCTTCTACATGGCGCTGCTGATCCCCTTCGCCTGGTTCGGCGAACGGCTGCTGCTGGCCGGGGCGACCATCAGGCGGCAGCTGCTGGGACTTGCCGCGTTCTTCCTGGCGGCCTTCGGGATCCTGAGGTGGGTCCACCCCGCCTTCGACCTGGCGCTCAACCCCGGCATCATCCTGCTCGGCTTCATCATCTTCGCCCTCAGCGTACTGGTGATCCGCATCGGTCTGACCAGGATGCAGCGACAGATCCGGAGGATGATGAGCCGCGTGGGCGGGGTGCACCGGGCGGACATGGACCGCTCGGGGGCCGTCTGGAGCGCCTTCGACCTGGGCATCAACAACATGCGGCGCCGGCCGCTGCGCACCCTGCTGGCGATGTCGACGATCGTCCTGGTGACGTTCTCGGTGCTGGGTTTCACCTCGGTAAAGACCTTCCTGGGCTTCAACCAGGTGCCGGCACAGGGCCCTGCCCTCTACGACGGACTGCTGGTGCGGCAGGTGGGCTGGGCACCGGTGAACGAAGGGATCCATGCCGGCATCGCCAACCAGTTCCGGGAGCAGATCGTGAGCCCGCGGGCCTGGTTCGACGGCACGGCGAAGGGGGTGGCGGGCGTCGCGCCGCAGAGCAGGGTCCGGGTCGAACGGCTGGACCGGCGCGACCGGGCCGGCACGGCGATGGCGGTCCTCGGACTGACGGCGCAGGAGGCGGCGCTGACCGCCCCCCAGCGCGCCCTGTACGCCGGCCGCTGGTTCGAGCCGGGCGAGGAGCAGGTCTGCATCCTGCCGCTGCGCCTCGCGCGCCAGCTGCGTATCGGGGCGGCCGACGCGGGTATCGCGCGGGTGGTGATCTCCGGGGAGGTCTTCACCGTCGTCGGGCTGCTGGACGAAGGGCTGTTCGACAATCTGCTGGACCTCGGCAACGCGCCGTTGACGCCGCTGGATCCCGATGCCACGCAGCCGCCGGAGAAGACCGGGGGGGCCGCCGAGCGCGCCCTGTCGGGAGAAGAGGTCAGCTTCGTCCACCTCGCCGCCGAGCAGGCGGTCGTCGTGCCCTACGCGGTGGCGCGCCGCTGGGGGGGAAGCATCCGCTCCGTCGCCATCGGCTTTGCCAGCGCCGCAGCCGTCGGCAGGGCGATCGAGGACTGGATGGCGGGGCTGGCGGTCAACATGACCGCGGGCATCGATGGCCGGCGCTACCTGCTGAACGCGGTGGATCTGCAGTCGGTGGGCGGTCTGAGCAACATCATAGTACCGCTGGTCATCGGGGCCCTGATCGTGCTGAACACGATGCTGGGCTCCGTGTACGAGCGGCGGGAGGAGATCAACACCTACACCGCGGTGGGGCTGTCGCCGCTGCACGTGGCCGGTCTGTTCGTCGCCGAAGCCGCGGTGTATGCGAGTTTCGGAGCGGTGCTGGGATACCTGGCGGGCCAGCTGGTGTCGACCGTGGTCTCTTCCTTCGACCTGGTTTCCGGGCTGACCCTCAACTACTCCTCGCTGTCGGTCGTCTACAGCATCGCCCTGGTGATGGCCATGGTGCTGCTCTCCAGCCTGTATCCGGCGAGCCTGGCCTTCCGGGTTGCGGCCTCGGCGGTGCAGCGCAAGTGGATCCTGCCCCCGGCGGTGGGAGACGAGCTGTCGATGACGATCCCGGTCACCGTGCGGCAGGCGGACGTCGCCGGCCTGATGGCCTACCTCACGGAGTATTTCGCCCTGCACGAAGAGCAGACCGTGGGGGCCGCCTTCTACACCCGGGATGCCCGCTACGAGCGCCTCGACACACCCGGCGGAGCGGTGCACGCGGTCGGCCTGCAGGTCTGGCTGGCTCCCTTCGACCTGAATGTGAGCCAGCGGCTCGAGCTGCAGGCCGTCCCCGGCCAGGAGGACGTCTACGAGGTCGAGGTGCAGGCGAGCCGGGTTTCCGGCGACCGCGAAAGCTGGCTGCGCAAGAACTATGCCTTCTTCAACGACCTGCGAAAGCAGTTCCTGATCTGGCGCGCCATCGGCGACGAAGCCCGGCAGGGCTACGAGGGCCGCGCCGCCGGACTGGCAGGCAGGGACCCCCGCGCGGTACTGGGAATCTGAGCGGCCATGGCCAGGACGCACGGCACCGATCGGCGCGACAGTAGCAGCGGGGCAGTCGACCGCGGGCTGACGCTGAAATCGTTCCTGCTCGGGGCCGGGGCGATCGCGCTGATCAGCCTGCTCCTGCAGCGGGTGACGCTGGCCCTGGGCGGTCCCGACCTGAACGAGTGGGCCCCGCCGGCGGGCCCGGTCTTCCTGCTGGGCCTGCTCGTGCTGCTGCTGTCCGGGTTGCGGGGACTGCTGCCGTGGCTGCGGCTGAGTCGCGGCGAACTGGCCGTCATCTACTGCATGGCCTGCGTGGGCTCCCTGCTGTCGGGAACCGGTCTGGTGCACCGGCTGCTGCCCGGAATGGTCACCAACCATTTCATGTACGCCGAACCGGGGACGTGGTACTACCCTTTCCTGAAATACATCCCCGCCTGGTTCGGTCCCGCCGCCGCCGACCCCGGGGCCGTGGACGAGTTTTTCGCGCCCACCGGGGGGGGCGTGCCCTGGGGGGCCTGGCTGCTGCCGCTGGCCGCCTGGTCGGTGCTGATCTGCAGTCTGTTCTTCGCCATGCTGTGCGTGGTGATCCTGCTGCGGCGGCAGTGGACGGAGACAGAGAACCTCAATTTCCCGATAGCGCAGCTGCCGCTGGCCCTCATCGGCGGCGAGGCCCCGGGGGCCGCCCCGGGCGGACTGCTGCGCAACCGGTTGACGTGGACCGGCTTTGCGGTATCGGCGCTGCTTCTGGGTTACAACGGGCTGACCAGGTACGTGCAGGCGTTGACCCCGGTGAGCCTGGAGCTGGACTTCGCCAACTTCCTGGTGGAGAAACCGTGGAGCGCCATGACCCTGGAAACCATGCTGCCTTCCGATCCCTTCCTGTTTTCGGTCTCCCCGCTCATGATCGGCATCGCCTACCTGTTCCCGCTGAATACGCTGTTGAGCGTCTGGCTCTTTTTCCTGCTCACCCGTCTGCAACTGCTCGGTGCCGAGCTGACCGGGCTGTCCCAGATGACCGCTGCGAACCGGCTCATGTTCTTTTCCGGCGCCAGGCAGTTTCCCTTCTTCAGCAGCCAGGCCCAGGGCGGCATCTACGTGCTGATCATCTTCATGGTCTGGAGCGCCCGGTCGCATCTGCGGGAACTCCTCGGCAAAGCGTTCAGATTCCGGCAAGCCCGCCCGGGACGGGAAGAGGGGGAACCATTCTCCGCGGGTTTCACGGTCGGGGGGCTGGCCGGGGCCCTGGCCATCTGCGTGATCTGGGCTCACATGGCGGGCCTGGGTATCGGCTGGGGACTGGCCTTTTTCGTGCTGTTTCTGCTCCTGGCGCTGGCCTTCGCCCGCATGCGCGCCGAGGCTGGAGTGCCGTTCACCTACGAGCTGCTGCCGGTACCGTTCCTGATCTACATGGCGACCGGCACCGGCCCGGCAATCTACTCCGCCTCCGACTACCAGGTCCTCTCTCACCTCAACATGCTCTGCGCCGGCGGTTTCGGCATGTTGATGGTGATCCTCTTCGAATCGTACAAGTTGGGACAGGCCGCCGCCGTACCGGCCCCCCGCATGACCCTGGCGCTGGTGCTGGCTTTCGCGCTGGGGCTGGCGATCGCCTTCTGGACCTCGTTGACGGCGATCTACACCCACGGGCTCCAGGACATGGGGAGCGGCAACCAGTACGCGGCAGTCTCCTTTTACCACGGCCGTGAGGTGCATCACACCGTCCACTGGGCATACAAACCGCAGGCCGCGGCCTGGCTGAACTACGCCTTCGAGGGGATCGGTTTCGCGGTAACCGCCGCCCTCGCCGTCCTGCGGCGGGTGTTCTCGCACTGGCCGCTGCATCCGATCGGCTTCGTGGTCGGCACCGGGTTCGGCTACAAACTGTGGTCCTCGGTGCTCATCGCCTGGGCGATCAAGTCGACGATGCTGCGCTACGGCGGGGTGCGGCTGTATCAGAAGGCGCTGCCGGCCTTCCTGGGGCTGGCGCTCGGACACCTTGCCATGGAGGTGTTCTGGGCGGTGGTGGCGCTGTCCTTGGGATCCGCCGGAGGCTAGCAGGGATATGAGCTCACCTCGCAACATCATCGTCGTCATGACCGACCAGCAGCGGCCGGACTTCATGGCCGGAGAGGGTTTTCCGCTCGACACCATGCCGCGCGTCGACGCGCTGGCGACCGAAGGCGTCCGCTTCCGCAAGGCCTACACTCCGGTTCCGCTGTGCCTGCCCGCCCGCTGCAGCTACCTGACGGGGCGCTTCCCGCGGGCCCACGGCGTCAGGATCCACACCATGGCGGAACCCCGGTACGAGCGCGACCTCGTCGATCTCCTCAACGACGCCGGTTACACCACGGCGCTGGTGGGCAAGGACCACACCTACCGGCAAGGGGCCCTGCGCGGGTCGTGCAGTCCCCCCGCCACTGGCTACCACTTCCACATGTACGGCTGGTACGTCGACGAGATGGCCCATCCCGACCCGGCGCTTCGCGCCCGGCAGGAGGAGTACTGGCGCTGGATGCGCGGCCTCGCCCACGGGATCTCGGAAGAGCCGACTCCTTTTCCCGCGCGGTTGCAGCAGCCGGTGCGGGTGGTGGACGCGGCCATCGAGCTGCTCGAACAGATGCGCCGGGAGCCGTTCTACCTGTTCCTCGGCATCGACCCGCCGCACAGTCCCTACCAGGTTCCGGAGCCGTATTTCAGCCTGTTTCCTCCCGGTGAGATCCCGCCCCCGGCCGCTGGGAGGGAGGTCCTGGAAGGGCGGAACTTCCAGTGGCGCTTCTCGCGGCGGCTGATCGAGGAGTACTTCCCCGATCCGGAGCGGCTGGTCCCCCGCTACCGCGCCAACTACTGCGGCATGCTGCGGCTGATCGACGACCAGGTGGGGCGCCTGCTGGATTTCCTGGACCGGAGCGGCCTGAGCGAGAGCACGGCGGTGCTCTTCACCTCGGATCACGCGGACTACGCCGGCGACTACGGCCTGCACCGCAAAGGGGTCGGACTGCCGGAGAACCTGGTGCGGATCCCGATGGTCTGGCGCGGGCCTGGGATCGCGCCGCGCCCGCAGCCCGGCATGGCGCACGTTTCCCTGGTCGACGTGCTGCCGACGCTGTGCGGCATGCTCGGGCTGGAGCCGCCCCCGGGGGTGCAGGGGAGGGACCTGTGGCCGCTGTTGAGCGGCGCCGGCGACGGGGCCGAGCTCGACTCGATGTACGCCGAAGCCGGGGTGGAGGGCAGGCCGTACGAAGCGGAGGACGATCCGCCGCTGCGCGGGGGGAGCTTCACCCTGAAGTCGGTGGGGACCTGGAACGAGCTCAACGACGTCACCCAGACCGGCAAGTGGAAGATGGTGGTCAAGGGGGACTGGAAGCTGGTTCTGGATCCGTACGGCGCCCGGGAGCTCTACGACCTGAAGGCCGATCCGCACGAGCTGAGGAACCTGGCGAACGACCCGGCCCACAGCGGTAGACGGCAGGAGCTGACCGAAGAACTGGTGCGCTGGGACCTGCGGCTTGTGGATTCTCTTCCGGGTAGACCCGGATGAAACTGGCGCCTGGACGCCAGGCAAGCGTCCTGACGAGGGCGCCGATGCCCCCCGCTTTCATGGCGCCTGAGCGAGTCGTTCCGGGGGTGTCGGGCGAGCGAAGGCCAGGCCGCGAGCCGGGATGCGCGGAATTGCGGGCGCATGCACCAGGCGGGCCGGGGCCGTCAGATGCTCAGCTCCTGTTGGACCTCGCCTGAAGATGTCCGCAGCCTGACCTTCCACCGGGTGTAGCCGCCGTCGACGCCGACCTCGGCTTCGCCGGCCTCGGTCCGCAGCTCGAACCCGTTGCGGTCCGGTCCGACCGCGATCTCCGGCAGCGGGCGGTCGGCGCGATGGGCCGCGAGCATGGCGAGGAAGGGCCTGCCCGGTTGCGCATGGGCGCGCAGAATCATCGCGTGCTCTCCTCCGGTGCGCGCAAACAGGTCGCCCTCGCCGATGTCTTCGCGGGACCAGTACCAGGTGCGCTTGTACTCCCCCATCTGTCCCGGTTCATAGGAGCCGAGATGCGCGTAGCTGCTGGTCAGCAGGTCCGGCTCCTGCGGCCGGGCGAAGGCGGCGACCAGGTCGATCCCCAGCTGGCCTGTGAAACGGGCGCCGGTCCCGGTCGCCCGCACGTTGTCGGCCAGAACCTGGATGCTCCAGTCGGTGGGCAGGGTGCCGGCGATGTCGTCGAGCAGCACCAGGGTCTCCAGGGGTTTCAGGTACAGCAGGTGGCGGCGCCAGCGGTGTTCGGGCACCTGCTCCCACGGGGCGCTGACGTACTCGAAATGCTGGTGTCGAAAACGCCGCGGCCATTCGGGGAACTCCTGCAGCTCGGAGATGGTCTGTTCGGCGCAGAGAAAGTCGATCTCCGGTGAAAACCGGTGGGCGAGGAAGCGCCCGGGATTGCGGCGGTCCTGCCTGTGGTCGATGGAGATGCGGTTGTTCATCCAGGGCTGGTCCATCATCGGGCTGTACCCGGTCATGTAGTCGATCAGCATCGGGGTGCCGTACGCATACCAGATGAAGCTGCCCTCGTCCCCGTCGAAGTGCCCCCGGTTCTTTCCGGTCTTGAACATCAGGAACCCTTCCGTCCGCTTCCCGTCCCCGTGGCGGTGCCTGAGCATGGCCCCGGTCTTGCCGCACATGCGCGAGTCGGCGACCTCGACTTCGCGATCGTCCTCCAGTAAATCGCGGTCGATGAAACACAAGGGCTGGGCCCAGACCGTGCAGCCGTGCGCCCCGGCGTCGCGCCAGTTGATGATACAGGAGCCGCAGGCGCGCCAGGCGCGCATGCAGCGCAGGCTGAAGTCGCGGTCGATGGGGCGGTACACCTTCGCCGCCAGGGCGAGGAAAGCGGACTGGGAAAAACCGCCGGAGGAACCGGATGCCGTATGCCCGAGGGGCGGGTACATGCGTTTGTTCCTGTTGCGCGGATCCGGCGGCGTCAGGATATCGATCCAGTACTCGAGGGCCTTGCGGAACCGCGGCTTTTCGAGGAACGGCCGGGCCTGGTCGGTGCCCATGATCAGGGCGCACTGCAGGAAATAGCCGAAATCGATGATCTGGTAGGTAAGCGCTTCGTTCCCGGCCCCGGCGTCGTCGATTTCGTTCTCCAGGACCCAGTCGATCTGATCGCGGATGGCGGCGAACCACTGTTTCTGCCTGGGATGGCCCTCGGCCCGGCCCGCCAGGACGGCGCGCCCGAAAATCACGTGGGTGTTGAAGTTCCGCATGCTGAGGGCCAGGCCCGATTCGTAGCGCGGCCAGGTATCCTCGCTCATGATGGTCTCGGCCAGGAACAGCATCTTGCGCAGCAGGGCCAGGCGCTCCCGGGCGGTGAACTGCCCGCTGCCGAGAATGAAATCGAGGGCGAGCGCGCCGCGGGGAATCGACTGGGCCAGACTGATGCCGAAGTTCCGCTCGTTGCCGATGCTGTATCCCAGCATGCACTCCACCAGGGGCTCGAAGAGCGGAACCAGCTCTTCTTTGGCGCGGGCCGCGTAGGATTCGTCCCCGGTGGCCAGGTACGCGCCGGCCAGATCGCGGCCGACCGGGGGCAGCCCCTTGGCCAGCAGCATGTCGTTTCCGGCGAGACTGTTGAAGAACTCGTCCTCGACATGGGCGCAGAAGACCTCCCTGAACCAGTCCCATTCCTCCAGCGTCCTGCGGATCTCCGGCAGCTCGCCGGCGCCGAGGAAGATGCCGGGAAAGCGAGCCTCCCCGATGCCGGGCCAGTCGAGGTCCATCCGGGCGTAGTCGTTCAGACCCAGCGCCATCAGCCGCGCGCACAGGCGGTCGATGTCGTTGGCCGGATTCCTCCCCGGCTCGCAGGAAAGGTCCCCTTCGCGGTCGAGCATGGCCAGCGCGAACGGCCTGACCCCCTCCTGCAGGGGCAGCGCCAGGTCGATGCGCTTTTCGCCGTCGACCTCGGCGGCCGAGTGCTGCGCCCAGCGCAGCCGGTTGGCGTGGGTGTAGCCCGCGCCTGAAGGGTGCCGCGTCCACAGCTCTCCCGCGGCCACCCGTGTCTGTGAGGGGCGGATGGGCGCCACCATCAGCACGTCCCGCCGCTCGCCGCCGGCATACCAGCCCGCCCAGATGTTGCTGCGGTCAAACCCGTGCTGGTACATGAGCCCCAGCTCCATGCGCTCGGGCTCGGCGGGATAGCGCATGGGGTAGGTATGCCGGTGGTAGTCGAACTGGCGATAGATCGGCACCCGCGGGGACTGGGACGGGCGCCAGTACGCCTGGGTCGGCTCGAAGCCGCGCCCGAGGTGCCAGACCACGGCCCCGCCGGCGTCCCCTTCCTGCTCCTGCCAGCAGCGCACCGCGGCGGCGGCGGCGTCCACTTCCCAGGTCAGCCGGAGGGTGGAGCCGCCGGCCAGCGCAAAGGTCTGGCGCAGCCGCCCCACCACCGGACCGCCGGCGAGGACTTCGCAGCCCAGGCCTTGCGGCTCCGGCGTGTCCGCGGCGAAAGAGGAGCCGCCGAACCAGATGCCGTCGACCCCGCGGACGGCGACGATCGGACCGGCTTGCGGGTCGGCTCCCTCCCAGCTCAGGCGCAGGCCGAAGGAGGCGTTGGTCACCTCCGCGATGCCGGGCGAGATCTTCAGGGAAAGGGGGGTGTCCGGGGGCGCGGCCGCCTCGCGAAGGGCGAAGGATTTTCGCGCCCCCGCGGGCAGATCGGTGACCCAGGCGACCTTCGGCTCGGATTCATGCAGCTGGGCCGCTGTTGTCCTGCCGCTTTCGTCGACCACTTCCAGATGGGCCGCGCCGGGCATCGACTCGAGGTCGTGCCACACCACCTCCTCCGGCCAGTCGTGATCGACGTATTCGACCAGGTCCCATTCGTCAATCACCCGCATCCGTGTCTCCTCTGCCTCTGACTCACCCCGCGTCATCGGATGCTCAGCTCCTGTCGGACCTCCCCGGAGGATGTGCGCAGCCTGACCTTCCACGACGTGAAATCGCCGTCGACGCTGACGTCGGCTTCGCCGGCGCCGGTCTGCAGCTCGAACCCGTCGTGGTCCGGTTTGACCGCGATCTCCGGCGGCGGGCCGCCGGAGCGATGGGCGGTGAGCATGGCGAGGAAGGGACTGCCCGGTTGCGCATGAGCGCGCAGAATCATCGCATGCTCCCCCCCGGTGCGCGCAAACAGGTCCCCCTCGCCGATGTCTTCGCGGGACCAGTACCAGGTGCGCTTGTACTCCCCCATCTGTCCACGTTCGTATTTGCCGAGATGGGCAAAGCCGCTGGTGAGCAGATCCGGCTCCTGCGGCCGGGCGAAAGCGACGGCCAGGTCGATCCCGAGCTGGCCTGTGAAACGGGCGCCGGTCCCGGTCGCCCGCACGTTGTCGGCCAGCACGTGAACGCTCCAGTCGGTGGGCAGGGTGCCGGCGATGTCGTCGAGCAGCACCAAGGTCTCCAGGGGCTTCAGGTACAGCAGGTGGCGGCGCCAGCGGTGTTCGGGCACCTGCTCCCACGGGGCGCGGTCGTATTCGAACACCTGGTATCTAAAGCGCCGCGGCCATTCCGGGACCTCCTGCAGCTCGGAGATGGTCTGTTCGGCGCAGAGAAAGTCGATCTCCGGGGAAAACCGGTGGGCGAGGAAGCGCCCGGGATTGCGGCGGTCCTGCCTGTGGTCGATGGATATGCGGTTGTTCATCCAGGGCTGGGACATCAGCGGGCTGTACCCGGTCATGTAGTCGATCAGCATCGGCGTGCCGTACGCATACCACAGAAAGCTCCCCTCGTCCCCGTCGAAGTGCCCCCGGTTTCTTCCGGTCTTGAACATCAGGAAGCCTTCGGTCCGCTTGCCGTCCCCGTGGCGGTGGCGCAGCATGGCGCCGGTCCCGCCGCACATGCGCGAGTCGGCGACCTCGACTTCGAGATCGTCCTCGAGCAGTTCGCGGTCGATGAAACACAAGGGCTGGGCCCAGACCGTGCAGCCGTGCGCCCCGGCGTCGCGCCAGTTCATGATGTAGGACCCGCAGGCGCGCCAGGCGCGCATGCAGCGCAGGCTGAAGCCGCGGTCGATGGGGCGGTACACCTTTGCCGCCAGGGCGAGGAAGGCCGACTGCGCGAAGCCGTCCGATCCGGATGACGTATGCCCGAGCGGCGGGTACATGCGCTTGTTCCTGTTGCGCGGATCCGGCGGCGTCAGGGTGTCGATCCAGTACTCGAGGACCTTTCGAAACCGGGGTTTCTCGAGGAACGGCCTGGCCTCGTCGGTGCCCATGATCAGGGCGCATTGCAGGAAGTAGCCGAAATCGATGATCTGGTAGGTGAGCGCTTCGTTCCCGGTCCCGGCGTCGTCGACCTCGTTCTCCAGCACCCAGTCGATCTGATCGCGGATGGCGGCGAACCACTGTTTCTGTTTCGGATGTCCCTCGGCGCGGCCCGCAAGGACGGCGCGACCGAAGATCACGTGGGTGTTGAAGTTCCGCATGCTGAGGGCCAGGCCGGATTCGTAGCGCGGCCAGGCGTCCTCGCTGATGACGGTCTCGGCCAGGAACAGCATCTTGCGCAGCAGGGCCAGGCGCTCCTGAGCGGTGAACTGCCCGCTGCCGAGAATGAAATCGAGGGCGAGCGCGTCGCGGGGGATCCACTGTCCCAGGCTCATGCCGAAATTCAGCTCGTTGCCGATGCTGTATCCGAGCATGTGTTCGACCAGGCCGGCAAAGCGCGGAACCAGCTCTTCCTTGGCGCGGAGGGCGTAGGATTCGTCGCCGGTGGCCAGGTATCCGCCCGCCAGATCGCGGCCGATCGGGGGCAGCCCCTTGGACAGCAGCATGTCCTCCGCGGCGAGACTGTTGAAGAACTCGTCCTCCACATGGGCGAAGAAGGTCTCCCTGAACCAGTCCCATTCCTCCAGCGTCCTGCGGATCTCCGGCAGCTCGCCGGCGCCGAGGAAGATGCCGGGAAAACGGGCCTCCTCGATGCCGGGCCAGTCGAGATCCATCCGGGCGTAGTCGTTCAGACCCAGCGCCATCAGCCGCGCGCACAGACGGTCGATGTCGTTGGCGGGATTCCTCCCCGGCTCGCAGGAAAGGTCGGCCCCTTCGCGGTCGAGCATGGCCAGCGCGAACGGCCTGACCCCCTCCTGCAGGGGCAGCGCCAGGTCGATGCGCTTCTCGCCGTCGACTTCAACCGCCGAGTGCTGCGTCCAGCGCAGCCGGTTGGCGTGGGTGTAGCCGGCGCCTGAAGGGTGCCGCGTCCACAGCTCTCCTGCGGCCACCCGGGTCCGGGAGGGGCGGATCGGCGCCACCATCAGCACGTCCCGCCGCTCCCCTCCGGCGTACCAGCCCGCCCAGATGTTGCTGCGGTCGAACCCGTGCATGTACATCAACCCCAGCTCCATGCGCTCGGGCTCCGACGGATAGCGCATGGGGTAGGTATGCCGGTGGTAATCGTGCTGGCGATGGATGGGCACCCGGGAGGAGGTGTGCGGGCGCCAGTACGCCTGGGTCGGCTCGAAGCCGCGGCCGAGGTGCCAGACCACGGCTCCGCCGGCGTCCCCCTGCTGCTCCTGCCAGCAGCGCACCGCGGCGGTGGCCGCGTCGACCTCCCAGGTCAGCCGGAGGGTGGAGCCGCCGGCCAGCGCAAAGGTCTGGCGCAGCCGCGCCACCACCGGACCGCCGGCGAGGACTTCGCAGCCCAGGCCTTGCGGCTCCGGCGTGTCCGCGGCGAAGGAGGAGCCCCCGAACCAGATGCCGTCGACTCCGCGGACCGCGACTATCGGGCCCGCTTGCGGGTCGGCTCCCTCCCAGCCCAGGCGCAGGCCGAAGGAAGCGTTGGTCACCTCCGCGATGCCGGGGGAGATCTTCAGCGAAAGCGGAGTGTCCGGCGGCGCCGCAGCCTCGCGCAAAGCGAAGGATTTGCGCGCCCCCGCGGGCAGATCGGTCACCCAGGCGACCTTCGGCTCGGAGTGGTGCAGCTGAGCCGCCGTTGCCCTGCCGCTTTCGTCGACCACCTCCAGATGGTCCGCGCCGGGCATCGACTCGAGGCCGCGCCACACCACCTCGGCGGGCCAGTCGTGGTCGACGTATTCGACCAGGTCCCATTTTTCAATCACCCGCATCCGCGTCTCCTCTGCTCCGGATCGTCCCGCTTCATCCCCACTTTTCGGCCCGAGGCCTGCACCGCCCCTGGCCACCGCCGGGCAGGTCCGGGCGCTTCTGGATGCCACCCGAAGGCCCTCTATATTGAGGCCCGAAACGGTCGGCGGAAAAAGATTGAACAACGAGGGATATCGTCAATGGAACCCGTCCCGATAGCCATCGTCGGGTTGAACTTCGGGCGCCATATCGCGCACGAAATCGCCCGTGGCGAAGCGGGAAGGCATGTGAAGCTCGCTGCCGTCTGTGATATCGACGAAGACAAGGCGAGGCAGCGCGCCGATGAATTCCGGGTGCCGTTTTACACCGATCTGGATCGGCTGCTGGCCGATGGCGGCATCCCGGCGATCGGGTTGTTCACCGGGCCCGGCGGGAGAGCGGAGCTCCTGGACAGGGCGGTAGAGGCGGGCAAGGACGTCATGACGACAAAGCCGTTGGAGCTGGACTGCGGCGCCGGGCTTTCAGTTCTGAGGAAAGCGAAGGAGCTCGGCCGCGTCATCCATCTAAACTCTCCATCGCCGGTGGAGACGCCGGACTTCAAGCTGATCCGCCGGTGGCAGAAGACCCACCGCCTCGGAGAGCCGGTGGGCTGCAGCGCGTCGGTGTGGGTCCGCTACCGCGAAGCGCCCGACGGCCGGTGGTACGACGACCCCGGGAAATGCCCGGCGGCACCCGTCTTCAGGATCGGCATCTATCTCATCAACGACCTGGTCCGGGTGTTCGGGGAAGCGGAGCGCCTGTCCGTTTTTTCGAGCCGTGTGTTCACCCCGCGACCCACCGCGGACAACGCCCAGCTGTCCATTCTGTTCAGGAGCGGCGCCCTGGCCAGCGTCTATGCATCCTTCTGCGTGGAGGACGGCGATCACCACCGCCTGCGCATGGTGCTCAACTTCGAGAGGGGAACGGTGTATCGAAACGCCGATCCGGCGCGGAACAGCAGGCCGGGCGCGGACCTGGCGCTCGTCATGGGCTCGCAGGACGCCGGGCGCGCCGTGGTGGAGAGGGGGCAGGTCGGCCGCATGAGCGGGGACTATCAGTGGGAGGAGTTCGCAGCCGCCGTCCGGGGTGAGTCGATCGATGAAACCGCGACGCCCGAATCGATCGTCTCCGGCCTGAGGATCATCGAAGCCATGGCTGAAGCGGAAAAGGGACAAGGTGTTGCGGAGGTAAAGAGGGCGGGATGAACGAACGGATCGAATTCGATGGGAAGCTGAATCCAGGCCGCCAGCAGGCCGAACGCCTGCAGGCGGCTGTAGACGCCGTCCATGAAAGCGGCGGCGGCAGGGTGACCGTCGGGCCCGGAACCTGGATCACGACCACGGTCACGCTGAGATCGAACATCGAGCTCCATCTGGAGCGCGGGGCGGTCCTTCAGGCCCACCACGACCTGAATGACTACCCGCGGGCGGAGAGGGCCGCCCGCAACGTCGACCAGTCCCCTTTCCACCTGTTGCTGGCGCGGGGCTGCGACAATGTCACCTTGAGCGGCGACGGCGTGATCGATGGACAGGACACGGCATTCTGGATCCCCTGCGAGGGGGAAGAGGACCGGCCTTACGGCATTTTCAGGTTCAAGGTGAACGGCGGCGCCGACGGCCGCCCGAGCCCGCTCGTGCAGCTGGCCGGCTGCACCAATCTCAGGATCGTCGACATCGGCATTCGCCGGGCCCCGGGTTGGGCGTTGCACCTGTTCGACTGCGAAACCGTATCGGTGCACGGGGTCAGAATCCGCGGCAACCGCTACGGGCCGAACACCGACGGCATCGGCGTCAACGGCTGCCGCGGCGTCAGGATCAGCCACTGCGACGTCGATACCGGGGACGACGCGATCATCGTCAAGGCGACCAACGAGGACTCGGTCTGCGAGCGGGTGACGGTCGCCAACTGCGTGCTGTCGAGCAACTGCGCCGCTCTCGGCCTGGGCGCCGACGTGGCCGGCGTTGTACGGGACGTGGTCTTCAGCGGCTGTGTCGTCAACCGGTCCCTGCGCATGATTCAGGTGGAGATGTGGTTTCCCGGACAGGTGGAGCGCGCTCTCTTCAGCGGCATCACCGGCAAAACCTTCCCCGATGAAGGGGTGGCCAACGAGCGCCCCATCTACGTCGACATTCAGCAGTTCAAGCGGCCCGGAGCGGAACTGGGGAAAGTGAGCGGCCTGATCTTCCGCGACATCATCTGCGAAAGCCGCGGCCGTATCGTGATGACGGCCCAGGACGGGGCGACCATACGGGATGTCACCCTCGACACCGTCATCGTCAGGGTTCCCGAGATCGAGGATCCGGAGGAATCGGTGCCGGCCGCCAGGAGCATGCAGCTATCCAACTTCAACCCGCACACCCGGGCCGTGCGCGCCGCCGTTGTCGCGGACAACGTCGTGCGCCTGTCCCTGCGGAACGTCGAGTACCACTGGCCGGAAAAAGCAGCGGTTCCGATGCACGCGCTGTGTCTGCGCAACAGCCCCGATCTCATCAACGACAGCCCCCGCCTGAGAGCGAGCGGCCGCGACACCCCGGCGGTGCTCGAGCTGTAACGTCCCACGGATAACTTGAAACCCCGGCGCTGGGGCGCCCGGCTCGCAAGGCGCCCTGGGCGAGTGGTTCCGGGGACCGCGGGGGGAAGGCAACGCCGGGAGCCGCTGATATGGGGCTCTTCGCCCGCCCGGTCGGCCGCCGTCTCCAACCGGGACTGAAACTATCGCTCCAGCCCGAAGCGCTCGCCGACGAAGGACCAGTACTGTTCATCCCCTTCCGGAGAGCCGGCCCGGGACAGCTCGGCCACGAGCTCGCGCGCCCTCTCCATATCTCCGGCGTAGGCGAAGCAGAGAATGCGGAAGTAGTACATGTTCGGTCTGTTCCCTTCCAGCAGCTGCCATTGACGGAAGTGGTCCTCGGCCTCGATAAAGCGCCTGTCGGCCATCAGGCGAAGGCCGAGGTGGTAGTGAACCTTTCCGTCAATCGAGCCGTTCTCCACCAGCTGCTCGATGGCGCCGCTCGTCTCCAGCGGGTCTCCCAGGGTCCAGAGAGCAACGGTGCGCAGGTTCGTACCGGTCAGAACCCGGTCCAGGGCGGGCAGGTCGAGAGGGGGCGGCTTGGGGAATTTCAGCAGGGCGCGGTCTGCAAGCGTTTGGAAAGCGAAATGATCCCCCGCGCTTTCCCGCAACTCCGGAGGCAGCAGTTCCGCCAGGTAGTCGCTGTCCCGGTAGCGCTCGACCAGGGCCCGGGGTGCCAGAAGGCGGGCGAAGAAACCGTTGCCGCGTCCGACCTCCCGGCCCAGGCGGTGGGGGTAATTGTCTGTCAGCGGCGGCAGCTCCCCGGCCAGCTGACCCAGCTGGTTGGCGTCGGCCACGAAGGTGGTCAGGAGGAGCTCGGGGTTCTCGAAACCCAGCAACCCGAGGTCGGCGGCGGTTTTTTCGTCGCGCCACTGCCGGGAGAACTCGCGGCGGTTCAGCCCGGTGGATGCATCCCGCGAACCGACGAGCATCAGATTCATCGCTCCTCCGTTCCACAGCGAGCAATCCTCGAACACGTTGCAGAAACCCCTCACGATCGATAGTGCGTCGCCGGCTGTGAGCTGCCATACCGGCAACCAGTATGTGACATAACCACCCTCCCGGAGACGCCGCTTGAGCAGATCGAAGTACTCCTGCGTGTAGAGATTCACCACGCCGGCCATCATCAGGGGGGGCGGTTCCGCGGTGATGAGATCGTACTGCTCTCCGGTCGTCAGGAGATAGAAACGTCCATCCTCGATGAAAACCCGCACCCGCGGGTCGGCTGCCGGCGATCGGCGCTCCGGCCCGAAGACGACCTCGCTGAATTCGACCATGTCCCTCGAGATGTCCACCACGTCGATCCGCTCGATCTCCCGGGCGCTTGTGAGCGCCTCCGCCGTGCTCCCCACCCCGAAGCTGATCAGCAGCGCCTTCTCCACCCGGGGATGAAAGGCCAGGGGCCAGTAGGCGAAGAGTTTCATGTAGCGCTCCGCCACCAGGTTGATGGCGGTCATGGAGTAGCTGTTCGTCATCACCTGATAGGAGATGGGAACGCCCCGGTAGTTGTGCTCCACGTAGATGATGGTTTCGGTCAACCCTTCCTCCACCGCGGCGATACGGGAATCTTCCACGAGGTAAGGGCGCGCCGTGGCGGGAATGAAATGGTCCCGCATCAGACCGAACGGGAAGGCCGCAAACGTCAGCAGGGAGAGCAGGGCGAGTACGGCCCAGGCGGGGCTGATTTTCCTGGGGGACGGCCAGTACCAGTCCCGGGGTGAGAGCAAGGCCGCTCCCGGATAGCAGAGGGCAAGCAGGAAGAAGGAGAGTTCAATCCCCAGGCGGGGCAGAAGGAGGAAGCCGCCCAGGAGCGCCCCGGCCGCGGCCCCCAGGGTATTGAACAAGGTCACCCAGCCCGTGGAACGCGTCTCCTCCGGGCAGTCCTCGAAGACTCCGCGCGCCAGGAAAGTGAACAGCACTCCGGAGACCAGGCAGACGGGCAGCATGAGGCGCAGCGACAGGGCGAGCATGTGGGCGAGGTCGCCCGTCCTCGCGCCGCTGAACTGCTGCGGCACCCCCTCGAAAGCGATGTAGGACCACGCGGTGACAAGCCCGGCTCCCAGGGCGAGGTGGCCGAAATACCGGTAGGCCGCCGGTTGAAAGCGGAGCCACAAAGCGCTGAGCAACCCCCCCGCGCCGATACCGAGAAGCACCACCACCAGCATCACGGCGAAGCCGCGGGTCGACGACAGGATGAACAACTGCAGGAACCGGAACCAGACGACCTCCAGGGCCAGCAGGATCGCTCCCGACAGGGCGGCGGCCCAGACCAGCCTGCGGGAACGACGCGGCAGCAGGAGCGGGACCTCGGGTGAAGCGGGAGACCGGGGTGCGGCCGCGAGGTACGCTACTGCGAGGGCGATGACCGCGGCGGCGGCGTTGAGCGATGCGGCAGCCAGGGCGCTTTCGTTTATGCCGAGGTGCGAGATCAGCGCTTCTTCGATCAGGACCGCGCCGCTCATGGCACCCAGCGTGTTCCAGCCATACAGCTTTCCCAGCGTCATGGAGAAACTGCGACTCCACTCGTTCAAACCCTTCACCATGACGGGAAGGGTCATCCCCATGGCGGTGGTGGGAAGCAGGAACAGGACGAACGCTATCCCGAAGCGGAGCGGGTTGAGGGCCGCTGATTCACCGAGAAGCGGTCTGAAAACCGGAGCGAATGTCTCGGGAAGTCCCGGGAACTGAACGACCAGCCCGTAACCCACCAGGCCGGCGGCGACTTCCAGCAGGGCGTAGAAAACGACAGGGCGTCGAATTCGATACCCGAAACGGATGGAGAGCGCGTTTCCGAGCGCCAGCCCCCCCATGAAGCTGGACAGGGCCAGGGAGGATGCCCAGACGCTGCTGCCGAAGGTCAGGCCGGCCATGCGGAAGAAGAGGATTTCGAAAATCAGACCCGCGGCCCCCGACAGGAAGAACGCCAGGCAAAGCAAGGCCGTCATTGTCGACTCGCAGGGAGAAGCAAACGCGGCAAGGGACTGCCGGGCGGCCGCCTCTTCACGCCGGGACCTCTCCCAGAACCAGTTCATCCGCCAGCTCCGGTCCGCGCCTGCCCGCGGTTCCCGACGTCAGCCCGTAGTACCACTCGGCCCCCGGCACATCATCCGTCAGGACCAGCCGCCGTCGTTCCGACGCGATCGTCCACGGGTCGTCAGACGCGAGGGACCAGCGCTCTCCGCGGGAGAACAGGATGGTCCCGAGGAGGCGGACGACGGTCATGGCGGGACGCGGGTTGCACCGGGTGTCGATCAGGCCGTGCGCGGCGTCGTTCGTACGGTCGAAGTCGGTCAGCGGGTCGATGAACAGGCGCGCGCCGGGAACGGTCGACAGGGCGAGGAGGGCCTGGGCGGCGCGCCGGGCGTTTTCTCCGTCGTCGACGCCGGGCAGGTCGATCGCAAAGTCGGCGCCCCGCGGAGCGGACGCCGCGCGGTCCCGCCATTCCAGGAGCGAATCCCCCGCCGCCACGCGGCAGAGGGTGCGGCCCCGGGGCCAGTCCCGAGCTTCCCCGTCGAGGCTCCAGCCGATGCGCTGGCGGGGATGCGCCTTGCCGGCGACGACGACGCCGGCAGTGACGGGACAGCAGACCAGCGGCAGGTCCATCTCCCCGGCCGCCTCGAAGGCGGCGGCATCCCGGGCAAGGTACTGGACCTCGAGAGCGTCGCACCGGCCGGCGAGGGCGGACACGGCACCGGCGACGTCTTCTGCCGCGGCGAACAGGTGGTATGCCGTGACCGAAATGCCCTTCGACCTGAGGATGTCGGTCTTCTGGCCCGGGTCCAGTGCCTCCTCGAGGGGAACCCGGACGTGGCGGACCCCCATCTCCAGGCATGACAGGAGGGGGTAGTCGTTGCGGACCGGCTGCTCGATCAGGGACGGGTAGGCGACGGGGACCTTGCCGGCCGGGGAGACCGGCCCCCGCAGCGTGACGCCGACGGGGGAGTCGGGGAGGGCGGCGCTCGTGCGCGTCAGCAGTCGGGACCGCCCGTCGACGGCTTCGGCGCCGCCGGTTCGAATCGCGTGGAGGTCGGTTCGTTCGCCGACCGTCCGAACGAGGGTGAAACCGAACTTGGGCGCGTCGTCCCGTCCCTGTTCGGGCGGCGCGTCCGACGAGAACAGGTGCGAGAAACCGGGCCGCGTGAAAGAGGGGGACGGCAGGACGCGGTAGTCGGCGGCACCGATCCGGCCGGCGAACGCGAAATGGACGTGGCCGGCGAAGACCGTATCGACCTCGCTTTTACGGATAAGGTCGAGGAGCCAGGTCCGGTCGGGCTCATCGATGACGTCGTAGTGACCGAAGCCCTGCTCTTTCCCGTCGAACAGGTACAAGGGTAGGTGAAGGCACAAGAACGTGCGCCCGCCGGTTCGTTCAGACAGCTGCCCGGCGATCCAGCTGCGCTGCCGGGCGGCTTCGGGCAGGTCGGTGTTCAGGATCTGGGAGTTCAGGATCAGGATCCGGTGCGGACCGAGGTCGACCCGTTTCCAGGAGGGACCGCACCGGCGGTGGAACTTGCCGAGTGTTTCGCCGGTGACGCGGTGGAACGGCATGGCCGGGTCCGGCTTGTCCCCCACGTCGTGATTCCCGGCGACGTGGTGGGGCGCCAGGCCGGCGTCGCGAATCTGGCGGAGCGCCTCGTCGACGGCGCGGTCGAAGTCCGGCGTCTCGGGGTATTCCTGGACCAGGTCGCCGAGATGCACGATGGGATCGACGTCCAGGGCCGCGGCCAGGCGGAGCGCCACCCCTGCCCGGGCAGTCTGCTTCCGGCGCGACTCGAACTCGAGCGGCGCATCGCCGACGTCGAGCATGTAGTGGGTGTCGGAGATGACGACGAACTCGCAGTCCGCCTCGGGCAGGTATCTTCGATCAAACAAACGTCTCTCCCTGGCAACGGGGCTTGGCCGGCGTGGGCGCCTGGATAGGCATGGAAGACCTTTTATATTCGGTTCCGCAGCCTCGCGAAAGGTTGAATCATAGTCGCACCCGCCCTCTTCTCCCAGACAGACAGACCGCTGTGACAAGGTATTTCAGGATCGCTGTTTGCATGCTCGCCGCGGCCGGTTGCGGCGAGCCGGAGTACCTCGACGTCGAAAGAGTCCTGGACAAGACCGAAGCGGAACTGGAGGCGGCCTTCGGCAAGCCCGACGACTGGAGCGCCAAGGACGACCGCACCAATCTCCTGCAATGGAAGGATATCGACGGAGACAGCACCCGGGTGGTCGTCATCACCAGGGACAGTCTGTCCTGCTACGTGACCTACTCCTTCAAAGGGATGGAGCCATTCGATCAGAAGAAGGCGCTCGAGAAGGTGGGGATTTCGTGGCCGAAGGAGGAGCCGCAGCATGAGTGGGCAAACGGCTCGAAGCGCTGGATGCCGTACGGCGAGTACGAGAGGCTCGTCATCGGCCACGGGGAAAAAGCGGTCACCGTGGCTCTCGAAGCTCCCTTCTCGATTTCGGGGCGGTAAGGAACATCGGGCGGACCCGGCGCGGGCCAGCGACCATCGCACCCGGCGGACTCCTGCCGCAGACTATTCCCAGATACTGCGCATCTGGTGAACGGTCATTTCCCTGACGAGAGCCGCCCCTCCCTGTGCTCTCAAGGAAATGCCGGTGCTGTCGGGGCGGGACGGATGCACCCTGAGGGTGACGCACTGCAGTCCGTTGACGAAGACCTCGATGATGCTCCTGTCCACGAAAATCCGGCAGTCGATAATCCTGTCCTTTTCCAGCTGCACGTCCATCGATTCGGGAATCCGCGCATTGACGTCGTCCCTGAGCGAAGACCGGGATGGATCGATGAGCACCTTGGCGAGGTTCTCCGTTCTTCCTCCGGCGTCGATGTGGAAGCACACAGGTGTATACTCCTCTCTGCCCGGCGACTGAAGAACGTTCACGCACACCATCCTGGCCGCCAGGGGATCTATCTCCGCTTCGATTTCAATGGTATTCCCACAGGCTTCGTTCAACGGGACGTCTTCGTTTGCCGGAAGGCCGAACGCCCCTGTATCCCTGGGAGAATGCCGCAAGGTCTTCGCTGCTTCTGCCGGCTGGATGCCCAGGGTGTTGTCCGCCCGAAGCGTGAATTCGCGCGGCAGCGTCATGATGGATCGTATGCGGCCCACGTCGCGCTCCCTGCATTCCTTGGCGTTGAATATCGCGCAGCACCCCCCGTCACTTGTTGGCATTACGCTCGGCGCGTGAATACTGCCGCGAAGAACCTCGCCGCCCGTGAATCGCCCGTGGGTGAGCGGTTTGAAGCGCCTCAGGGTCCGGTCGTAGTCGCCGATGAAGTACCCCGACGAGCTTTTGTGGCTGAAGTAGCAGAACAGGTGCTTGTCGCCGATCGGACAGAAATAGGGGCAGGCCCCGTCATCGTGCGGGGTCGTGTTTATCTGGTCGTCGAAGAATCTTCCCAGGTAGACCCAGCGGCCCAGGTCCTGGGAGAAGAACAGACGCGCCGTCAGGTGGAACGGCAGATCGGCTGATTCACGCCCCCGTCCTCCCACCAGGGCAAAGTACCCCGCCCCCTCCTCCTTCCATATGCACGGGTCGCCGCCGCCGCCCCGGTACCCGGTCTCGTCGATGTCGACCGCGGGAATCACCGGATTGCCGGGGTGCTTCTCCCAGTTCAGCAGCAGCGGGTCCTCCGAAGCGGCGACCATGCTTCCCTGCTTCGTGCCGTAATAGAGCGCCGTTACCCGGCCGTCTTCGACACAGGTGGTCCCGCTGAAGCAGCAGTCTTCTATCGAGGGGGATATGGCTGGGGGCAGGTCGCTCCAGTGGATCAGGTCGTCGCTGACCGTGTGCCCCCAATGCACCCGCGACTCCCCTTCGGGCCGGAACTGATAGAACAGGTGGTACCTGCCCTGCCAGAAGCAGAGACCGTTGGGGTCGTTGAGCCACCCTTCCGGCGGGGAGAAGTGATACGCGGGCAGAAGGGGATCTTCCGCATGGAGCCTTCTCCGCGATTCTCTGAACCTTTCCGTCGCGGCGTCGACGTCCTTCAGCTGACCCGGTTGTTCGTCCATTTCGGGATGTTTTCCTGAACCCGTTCCAGTGTGGTTCATCCTGCCGCCTGGCCGCAATGATTGCAGACAGCGATGCCGCCCCCGATCTTGCTGTCATCCATTGCGAAGGAGCGCAGCCTTGCGTTCACCAAACCTGGTTTTCCTCATATCGGATCAGCAGCAGGCCGGCACTGTCCACCCCGGGTCGATCTGCCAGACGCCCAACCTGGATTCGCTTGCTGCGGCCGGGGTTCGCTTCGAGCGGTGCTACTCGGCCAACGTGGTCTGCTCTCCCAGCCGTGCCAGCATCCTGACCGGGCTGTTGCCTCACAGCCATGGCGTCGTGGATTGCACCCACACCGCCGAGCCGCCCAGGGCAAACCTCAGGGAAGGGCTGTCCATCTGGACGCGCTCGCTGAAAGAAGCGGGTTATCGACAGGGCTATTTCGGCAAGTGGCACGTCGAGCGTACCAACCTCCTGGAAAACTTCGGTTTCGACACCTATGAAGTCCGGGGAGAACCGGAGAATCAACGCAGGTATCTGGAACATCGCCAGAGGCTGGGCTTGAAGGACAGGCCGGAGCTGGCGGACTCGCACTACGCGCGCCACAAAGGCTATCGGGACCTGTTGCTTTACGGCGTCACCGACGAGCCGGTGGAAGCGACGATGGAGCACTACCTGTTCTCGCGCGGCATCGATTTCCTGAAGGAAGCAGCCAGCCAACCGCATCGGCCCTGGGCGTTGTATGTCAGCGTACCGGGGCCGCACGATCCCTACGTCGCGCCCGGATCCTTTTTTGAGCGGTACGATCCGGCCTCCATCCCCAGACCGGCCAGCTTCGCGGACGACCTCGCGGACAGGCCGGGGATCTACAGGCGTACCCAGAGTGTGTGGCACGACATGGATTGGCAGAGCTTCGCTCGCGCGACCGCCTGCTACTACGCCGTCTGTACGATGATCGACGACCAGGTGGGGCGGCTCCTGACCGCGCTCGCGGAAACGGGGGAGGAGGAAGATACCCTCATCGTCTACCTGTCCGACCACGGAGACTACATGGGCGCCCACCGCCTGCTGTTGAAGGGAATTCCCCCGTTCGAAGAGGTCTACCGGGTGCCCCTGATCATGAAAGGCCCGGGGCTCCCGCAAGGGCGGACGACCGCGGACGTCGTGAGTACCATGGACCTGGCCCCGACGCTGGTCGAGCTGCTGCTGGGAAAGGACTTCCCCTGTCAGGGGCGCTCCCTGGTGCCGCGCCTCAACGGTAAGGCCGGCTGGGAGCAGGAAGCCTTCGCCGAGTGCCACGGCGTGCGCTTCAACTATACCCAGAGGATTCTCTGGCGGGACCGCTGCAAGTACGTCTTCAACGGGTTCGACGAAGACGAGCTCTACGACCTGGAGTCAGATCCGCACGAGCTTCGCAACCTGGCCGGAGATCCTTCGTCCGGGCCCCTGGCCGAAGCGATGGCCACCCGGATGTGGGAGATAGTCACCGGGACCGGGGACTTCAACCTCTACCAGTCCCATTACGGGATGTACCGGTATGCCCCGGTCGGTCCCCAGGCGGCTGCCGCGGCCAACCATCCGTGAGGAGCAGCCCGAGCCCGCAGGTTTCGCCGCAGCCTTGCCGCTGTTCTTCAGACGGGAACTTCCTCACAAACCCCTGTCGTCAAGGTAGCCGAGGTTGATCTGCGCGGAGCGCAGATTCGGGTCGGCAACCAGCGCCTGCTCCCACGCCGCTCGCGCTTCGGCGTAACGCTTCCTGTGAAAATGGATCCCTCCCATGTTGCTCCAGGCCCTGGCGTGATCGGGCGCCAGCTCTGTAACCCGTTCGAAGCTCGCCAGCGCCTTCTCGATCCGGGCGTTCGGACCGTAGAGTTTCCCCTCGCTGTCGTACTGGCAGACTACACCGAGGTTGTAGTGGGCCTCCACGTACCCCTCCCGGAGTGAGATCGCCTTTTCGTACGACGCGACCGCCCGGTCGAGAGCGAGCCCGGGGCCGTAGCGCCTGCCCTCGGCGTTGTATTCACTGACCACGCCCAGGTGGTAGTGGGCCTGGGCGTTCTCAGGCTCCAGGGCCGCCGCCCGTTCGAAAGCCTCCAGGGCTTCCGCGAAAGCCCCCTCTGCCAGGAAGCTGTTGCCCCGCAGGATCCAGGCCCCGGCATCACCGGCCTCCGCGGTGGCGTGCTGAACGGCCCTGCGCTCCCCCCGGGCGCGGCCGAACCAGTACTGCGCCCGCCTGTCCTCCGGGTGGGCTTGCAGCATCTGCCGGAACAAACCCTCCCCATAGCTCAGCAGACCGCTCTCTTCCGCCTGCGCCAGGCCGGCCAGCAGCAGGTCGGTCCCCCGGGCATACCGTTGCCAGGAAGCCTGCGTTGCTTCCGGGTCAGGCCCGGTCATCCCTCTCAAGTACCGGCGGACGTCTCCCCTCACCTGTGCCAGGGCGCGCAGGTTGGCTGCCCGGTTCCTTGCCGACTCGCGTCCCAGCCCCCGCGGCGTCCGGAACTCGATGTAGGGGTGGTTCCAGCTGCTCACCGGACCGCTGCCGGCAAACCGGCGGATATCCGCCAGCCCTCCCCTGTAGCCGCTGAGCAGCGCCCACGGATGCCCCAGTCCGAAGCGGGCGAGGTCCCCGCCAACCCCGGGACGCCGCAGGCGGTCCAGGAGCCGGTCCATGTCGATCTCCAGCTGCTTCCGGGTGCCGATCAGGAAGGTGTGCCTGCCGGGAAGGAACCAGACCGACCCGTAGGGAAAGACCTCGGCGAAGGTCCTCAGCACCATGCGGTAGCTGTCCTGCGGCAGATGCAGCGGAATCCACTGCACCATCATCCCTTCATCGGTAAGCTGTTCGAGGCACAGGCGGTAGTAGTCGCTCGACAGGAAGACGGCATTTCCCGTGTAGCCCGGGTTGAGCTTGGCGTCCGAAGAGATGACGTCGTACCTGCCCTCGGAAGTCATCAGGTAGTTGATGCCGTCGGCGACCACCACCTCGACCTGCGGCTGCTTGAGCGCCCGGCGGTTGTGTTTCCCGAAGTACAGCGCTCCTTCCACCACTCCCGGCACGATCTCGACGGCGTCGATGCGCTCCACCTCCTCGTAGGCGGTCATGGCGCCGGCGGTGATACCGCTGCCCAGGCCGATCACCAGAATCGATTCCGGCTCGGGAACCAGCAGCAGCGGCAGGTGAGCCAGCAGGCGTTGCTTGGCGTCGAGGTCGTCCCGGGTATCGCCGATGGTGTTGCCGTCCACACTGATGAGCAGATGGCCGTCAGGTTTGCGGAAGACCTTGACCGTGCCGGCGCGGTCTTCCCGGTAGAAGAGCACGGTATCCCGACTGTCCTCGAAGTCGCTGCGAAGCGCCAAACGGGAGGGAAGCCAGACCGCGGCGACAAGGACCGCGGCGGCCAGGGCCGGGGCCGCGATGAATCGCAGTCCGTTCGCCGAAGCGCGATGGACCAGCAGGAGGAACAGACCCACCAGGGCATTGATCGCGGCCAGGCAGATGATCGCTCCCTGCACCCCGAGCCACGACAGCAGGAAAAAACCGGCGACGAAGGCCCCCAGGATCGCCCCCAGGGTATTCACCGAGTAGACCGCGCCGATATCCCGTCCCACTTCCCGCACGGAACGCACGTAGGCCTTGCCGGCGAGGGGAAAGGTCGCCCCCATCAGCAAAGTCGGGACGAACATCACCGCAAACGACGCCTCGAACATGCGCCCGACGTCTCCGAGCCAGCCCGAAGACGCCTGTTCCCGCATCACCCACAGACCCTCCGCCTCCAGGGTTCCCCTCAACACCAGCATGCCCGTCAGGGCGGACAGGCCGATGAGGATCTCCATCACCGCGAACGCCCCGACCGGGTCGCCGTGGCGGTCCGCGAGCTTGCCGGCGACGAAACTGCCCAGGGCCAGCCCCAGCAGGAAGGTGGTCAGCATGGCGCTGAAGGCGTAGGTCGAGTTGCCCACGAAGAATACCAGGAGCCGGGCCCAGATCACTTCGTACCCCAGCGAGACAAAACCGGAAACCCCGAAGGCGCACAGGATCAACAGCGCCATGCCCGAGGCCCGGGGACGCCGCTCCGGTTTCGGCGCTGCCGGCTGCGCCTCCCGGCCGCTCCTGATTGCGCCATCGAGCAGGAGGGTTCCGGCGGCCACGAGCAGGTTTATGACCGCGGCGATGTAGACCGTCTCCACGACGCCGACGGTTCCAATCAGCACGAACCCGGCGGCAAAACAGCCGGCCACCGCTCCCAGCGTGTTCAGCGCGTAGAGCGTCCCCACGTCGTTCCCCAGCGCTTCCCTGCGTTCGACCAGGAACTTGCTGAGGACAGGCAGGGTGCCGCCCATCAGGGTGGTGGGGATTGCCAGCAGGGCGAGGCACACCCCGAACCGCGCCAGCGACAGCGCCGGTTCGAAGTCGCCCAGAAGGCGGGTCAACCCGATGCAGACGGGACTCAATCCCTGCAGCAGCGCCGGCATGGCGAGGCCGAAAAGCCCGATCCCGATTTCCAGGTACGCGTAGATCCTGAGGGCGTCGGTGCGGCGATCGACGAGGCGGCCGAAGCAGAAGCTTCCCAGGGCCAGGCCGGCCATGAACGCGGTCAGCACCGTGCTCACGGCGAGCACGGTGCTGCCCAGCACGAAGCCGAGCATGCGCACCCAGACCACCTGGTAGATCAGCCCGCACCCTCCGGAGAGGAAGAACAGCAGAAAGAGGGTCGGCCTGGTGAATCTCATCGGGCATCAACCTGGGCGGGAAGGTTCGGCTGGAACAGGACCGGCACCGCCCCGGAAGCGCACCGGAGCGCCGAACATTCAGCGGCCTGCCGATCCACCCCTTCGCCCGGACCTCAGGCGAGAACCTCCCCGAGGAAGTCGTAGGCGCGGGCGCCGCTGATCTGGTGCCGCCCGGAGAAGATGTCCGCCTTCACCCGGTCGCCGGCACCGAAGACCCCGTACACCCGGCGCGCCTTCGCCAGGCCGGAGCGCGCCGCCGAGACCGGGAAGATCGGGTCGTGGGTGCCGGCTTCCACCAGCATCGGCCGCGGCGCGATGAGGCCGGCCAGGTCGTGCATCTCGCCGAACTCGGCCAGGCCCGGCACGTAGTTGCAGGGACAGTGGTGCATGGCGAGGACGCTGTCGCGGAAGCTCGAGTAATAGCCGCTGACCACGCAGGCGCGGATGCGCTCGTCGATGCAGGTGGAGAAGAAGGTGTGCATGCCGCCGCCGGAGATGCCCATGGCCCCGAGGCGGCCGGTGTCGAACTCGGGGCGGGTCTCGAGGTAGTCGACGAGCCTGAGGGCCTCGCCCACGCGGATGCCGACCACCGAGGTTCCCAGATGGAAGGCGAGAAAGGCCATGTGGGCGCAGGTCGACGGCGATCCCTGCCCGAGGTCGAGGTGGGAGAAATCGGTCTGGCGCTCCCCGAAGCCGGAGATCTCCGGGGCGGCCACGGCGAAGCCGGCGCGGCACAGGGCGACGCCGAAGTCCTTGTGGTACCCGTCGGGAACGTCCCGCTCGCCGCCGTCCTCCCACAGGCCGACGATGTCCTTGACTCCGTACCCGTGGCCGTGGAAGGCCACCACCGATGGCAGGGGTCCTTCGGCGCCCTTGGGCACCAGGAGGTAGACCGGCATCTGCGCGTGGGGACCGACGCCCAGGAGGATCTTCTCGCGCAGGAAATCCCCCTTGTCCACCACCTCGATCCTGCGGGGCGCCGGGGCGGGGCCGTCCACTTCCCCGAGGCGGAGCAGCCTGGAAAGGGCGCGGCGCGTGGTCCTCTGCCACCGCCGCGCCGCGGATGCGGTCTCCGCTTTGAAGGCGCGGGGGGCCGCCGCCGGGTCGTACTGCTTCCACAGCGACGTCGCCGGCTGCAGCGGTTTCACGGTGCGGTTGTCGAGTACCCTGGAAGCCATGTGTGTTCCTCCTCGGGGGCGGCCGTGCGGCCGGTGTTTCAATCAGTGAATGCCTGCGGTCCGGTGACCTACATCCGGATCCAGTCGGCCAGCTTCTCGTGCTGGAAGATCATGGTCTCCTGGATGCTCGACATGCGACCCGCACCCGCTTCCCTGGCGCGCAGGTACATGGCGTGGGCGATCGCCACGTCGACGTAGGCGAGGCCGACGGCGTTGAAGTAGGCCCGCTCCTCCGGGGTCTCCCTGCCGCTCTTCTCGCCGGCGATGATCTCGACCAGGTTGGCGTGGACGTCCCCGTCCTTCAGCTCGCCGTCCTTGTACATGCGGCTCAGCGTCTGCGTCCGGTGCTTCACGGTCTCCCAGTCGTCGCAGACGATCTTTTCGCACTGCTTCGCCACCGCGTACTCGTCCTCCCAGCCGCCGATATGGCTGTAGAAGCTGCCCGGCTTCATCCACGCCGCCTTGAGGAGGGGGGCCTGGGCGCTGGTGGCGGTGACGAGGATGTCCGCCCCCTCCATGGCCTGCCGCCCGTCCGTGCCCGCCGCGGCAAACCGCATGTCCCCGAACAGAGGCTGCATCTCCTCGATGAACTGCTGCTCCTCGGCGGCGTACTTCGCGGAAACCCGGCACTCCTCGAGCCCGGGAACGACCGTCTTCATGCCGATCAGGTGCATCTTGGCCTGCTCGCCGGCCCCGATGAAGGCGATGCTTTTCGAGTCGGGCCGCGCCAGATGCCTGGCGGCGAGGGCTCCCATCGCCCCGACGCGGACGTTGGAGCAGAGGGTGCCGTCCATGAAGGCTATGGGGAAGCCGCGCTCGATCTCCGAAAGGATGATCACCGCCGACAGGTTCTGCACCCCGTACTTCTCGGGATTGGGGGGGAACACAGACACCCACTTGGCCCCGCACACCTTCTCCGGCAGCAGGGTGGCCGGCAGGCAGTTGATCCGCTCCTGGGTCTCGTCGTCGAAGATCTGGACGATCTTTTCCGGGAAGAGGATCTCGTCCCTGCGGAACGCGAGCATGGCGTCTTCCGCGGCGCTTGTGGCCAGCCGCATGTCGAGGCATCCGGCCTCGAGGAGGTCCTCCTGCGAGAGGAAGAGGCACTCGATGCGGTTCCTGTCGGTCATGGTCCTGCCTTTCTCAGCTGTCTGTCCGGCCCGGGTTCAACCCGCCGTCTGCCGGATCCGTTGCGTGTACCCGGCCTTCACCTTCCCGCGCGCGATGGCTTCTGCCCGGGTGACGCCGGCTGCGAGTTCTTCAAGGTCGGGCCCGTTCACTCGGGGCTTCTTTTTTCGACGGTGAAAAACCCGCGTCTCCCCAGCTCGAAGGGATCGTCGTCCAGTGACGCGAACGCCCCGCACACCTCGAAGCCCACTTCGGAAAACAGGGAGGTCAGCTCCCGGTACCCGTAGACCCGCATCGAGGACGTCTTCGTTTCCGAAACGCCGTTTGCAACCAGGGTCCATTCACAGTCGATCCGGCTTTCCTCGTGCCTGTACGTCCTTTCCTCCAGGACGAGCGTTTCACCCACCTTGCTCCAGCTGCGCGGCTGCAGCTTCGGGAGCATCGTTTCGGCGAGGTTGGACAGATCGAGGGCAAACCTCGAACCGGGCTTGAGGGCTCGATGCACCGCCCCGAGAAAATCTCTGTTACCCTCGTCGTCGAAGTACCCGAAACTCCCCCAGAAACAGAACGCCGCGTCGAACCTCTCCGTCCAGGGCAGGTCCCTCATGTCGGTCTCGACAAGCTCGAGGCCGAGGTTCCTTTCCTGCGAAACGGATTGCGCCTCCTGAAGAAGGGCCGCGGTTATATCGACGCCGGTAACGCGGCAGCCCCGCTCGGCCAGCGGAACCGCCAGCCTGCCGTTGCCGCACGGCGCGTCGAGGACCCGGCACCCCGCGGTCAAACCGAGATTCCGCTGCAGGAACTCCACCTCCTTCAGGGTGCGGTCCGAACGGTGGTTCCTCTGCACGTCGAGCCAGTTCCCCGAGAAGAAGCTCTTCCACCAGTCAGTTTCCAAACCCTGCCTCCAGTCCGGGGGGCATCCGCTTGTCAATCAAATCCATGGCGGCATCCTTTCAGCGGGCGCGTTCAGTGACATCATTATAGTGCCGCCGCGGATGCTGTCGCGGCGGTAGTCGTTCTCCGGGCCGGGATCCTCCCCGGCGGACGGCCAGGCCAGGGCGAGAAACCCCATGACCGCGAACGGGGTTTTCCGGGAAGCTGCGGTCACCAGTCTATCCCTCCTTGACTGGAATCCCCCTGGCCTCGGCGAACGCCTTCAGCCGGGAGATGATCCGGGGCTTGATGACCTGGTTGGCGCTGTAGCTCATGGCACCGAACTGGATTTCCTCGGTTTTCCCACCGGCGAGATGGAGCTCGACCTTCATGAACCTGACATGGATCTCCGAGATCGCTTCCCATGGGGTTTTCCGATGTCTGAACAACCCTGTGCGAGTTTCCAGGCTCTCATCCTTGAACTCAATGGCGTATCGGTTCAAACGGTGCATCAGAAAACCCGCGGGGAGAGCGAACAAACCGAATGCAATCTGAAGAACCCCGACGAAGTCGTCCCCCCGCAGGCTGAAAAGACCGCTCATGATCCAGCAAATCCCCATGACGATCCAGAGCACCTGGACCGGGCGGCTCGCAGGCTGGGTCAGATCGAATGTCCGTTCATCCATGAGCCATTCCTTGCTTGCGCGGCCGAAAACGATCCGACGTCGTGCCCGGTGCCGGCTTCGGCAGCGACGTTCGCTCACACTGCGGTTTTGCGGGCGACGACGACCATCCGGGGGCTGCCTCTCCCGTACGGCTCCCCTTCCCGCGAACCGTGGACAGCCTCCACTTCAAGGCCGGCGGAGGAAAGCAGGTTGCGCATCTGCGAAGGGGTGTAGAGCCGTTGCGAGGACCTGCTCTCTTCCGCGGCGATCCCCTCGACCACACACCGCGCGATCAGACGCTCCCCGCCGCGCCACCTCGATCTGAACAGCGCCCCGTCCCGGACCGCTTGCGGACGGAAGTTCCTGAGGATTCGCTCGCGGTTCAGCTGCTCGATCAGGAGCCGCCCTCCGGGACGCAAGGCGCGGGAAAACCGCATCGCCACGTCGGCGTTCTCCCGGTCCGAAAAATACCCGAAGCTGTTGAACCAGTTGCAGACCGCGTGGAACTCGCTCTCGAACTCGATGGCGCGCAGGTCCATGCACCTGAGGTCGGCCTTCACGCCCTGCCTTCGGAACCGCCGCCTTGCCCGGTCAATGAAGGATTTCCGCAGGTCGATGCCGACTACACTTGCCCCGCGTTTCGCCAGGTGGAAGGCGACCCGCCCCGCGCCGCACGGAGCATCGAGCACCCGCTGCCCCTTGCGGATACGCAACAGCCGCCCCAGGGACTCGGCTTCCTCTTCTCCTCCTTCATCCGGGCGAAGCCACAGGCTGTCGTGGAGAAGCTCGAACCATTCCCTCCCGCCGGTATCAGCCGGTGTATCAATTCCGTGCATTGACTTCATCCCTTGCGCATCAGGGTGGACCGCTCAATCGCCCAGGTAGCCCTGTTCCCTCCAGACCTTGCGGGCGAGCTTCCCGGCTTCCGCGTCCGGTTCGATTGCGCCAAGAACACTGCTGGGCGGCTGACCCCTCTTTTTGCGCTCCGGGTCCGGCGACCAGTCGTCCCCGGCGTACTTCCTGCGCACCGACTCGCGGCGGAAGTCCGGCACCTCCATCGGCGCCGAGTCGTTCAGCGCCGAACGCCAGGCCTGGATCCCGGCGATGCTCATGTCGATGCCGCGGTACACGTCGAGGTAGGGCGGCTCGCCGCTGCGGATCGCCTCGGCGAAGTGCCAGGTGGTGAAAAAGTCGCCGCCGCCGTGTCCGGTGCGGGCAGCCCTGGCATGGTGCGCGGGGAAGTCGGGCCTGTACACGGTTTCGACCGGATCGCTCCTGCGCTTTTCCCACGGCTCGTACCAGACGCGCAGCCGCTGCCGGTCGCCGTGGCGGCAGTTTTCCATCACCCCCCTGTTGCCGTGGATGCGGACGTAGTTGCCGTGGCCGCGCAGCCCGCCGTGCAGCGACTTCATCACCGCGTCGTTGTCCATGCGGCAGATGATCACCGCGGCAGTGTCCCCCCGGTTCATGTGCAGCGTCTGGGTGCGGTCGGCGAAATCGAAGGGGATGACGAAGCCGTTCACCTTCACCGGCCGGGTGTCGGTGATGTACATGACCGGGGCGATGGAGTGGGTGCAGTAGTAGGTGGCGGGGATCCAGTTGCGCCAGTGGTCGCGCCCGCAGCTGCGCGCCAGCTTCACCTCGGGGGGGTCCGGGTGGACGTACTCCCCCTCGCCGTACTTGAACTCGCCGACGCGGCCCTTCCGGTAGAGCCGCTTCATCTCCTGGTTGAAGACCATGTAGGGGTAGTTCTCGGCGAACATGTAGGTCCTGCCGCTTTTCTCCACCGCCCGCGCCAGGGCGACGCCTTCCCCCAGGGTGTGGCAGGCGGCGGTCTCGCTCATCACGTGCCTGCCGGAGTCGAGCGCCCTGACGGCGAACGGGGCGTGCTGGTGGAAGTAGTTGGCCAGCACCACCGCGTCCATGTCGCAGCCGAGGAACTCGTCGTAGTCGAGGTATGTCTGCACGTCGAGCGCCTTTCCCTCCGCAAGGAGGCGCTCCTCCCAGGTGTCGCAGATGGCGACCAGCTCCATACCGGTCGCCGAGGCCGCCTGCATGAAGGACCTGCCGCGGCCGACGCCGACCACGCCGACCCGGATTGGATTCTGTCTGCCGCGTTTTTTTGCCATGGACTGTATCCTGCGTTTATCCCTGGTGGCTCCCGGCCCCTGGGTTGTGGGCAACGCCGGTGCCTTGTTCGGGGCGGGTTGGAGGTTTCCCCAACTTCATCAGCAACAGCATCGGCCAGCCAAGATCGAAATCCTCCCGGAACCCGGTCCAGTACTCCTTCGCCCTCGGGGACCTCTCGAGCAGGGATTCGTCGGCAGGATGCTCCTCGATGCGGTCGATACGCAGCCCGGCTTTCACGGCTGCATTGACATAGTCCGCGATCAGGTGGGGATAGCTCTCGACGTTGACCTTCCGGCCCGTCCCGGTATCGGTGAAGCGGGCCTGCAGGCGGCGGAGACGCATGGCCGGGTGGAGTTCCGAGATGACGATGAACCCTCCCGGCCGGCAGATCCCCCCCATCTCTGCGATCACCGGGTCCAGGTCGGAGATGTGCTCGAGAACGAGGCAGCAGAGGACGCGATCGAAGCTGTCCCTGTCGAACGGGAAGGGTTCGGTCAAATCGTGGGTAACGAACCGCACGTTGCCGCCCTCCGCCTTTCCGATGGCACGCGCCATCATTTCCGGAGCGAAGTCGACCGCGGTTACCCTTGCCCCCGCTTCCGCCAGGTAGAGGGTGTGGCGTCCCGTGCCGCAGCCGATGTCGGCGACCGTGAGCTCCCGGACGTCCCCCAGGAGGGACCGCACCAGGGGCTCCTCCAGGACGATCATGGGATTGTCCTGGGTATCGTAAGTCCCGGACCAGCGGGCGTACCCCTGCCGGACGGGTACGGCCTCGGGATAACCTCTGGAGTCGTCTCTCACCTGTATGCTTTCACTCCGGCGGCTCCGACCGGGCACTGGGGTAACTGAATTCGGGTGACGTGATGGTCATCGGTTCTGCTTTTCCTCGTCGCCTTTGTGAGGCAGAGCGGCACTGAAGCGTGGCTGTCCGAAACGCTACAGCTCAGTGGTAAGGGCGGGTACCCATCTACAACTGACCACGGATACAATCAAGACCACCAGCGAACCTGTCAGCAGTCCTGCGCTGCGGCCGCCTGTTTCCCGCAGAGTCATTCGGCTATCGTTTGGCGGCGGAGATGCCGCCGGAACAATTGCCCGGCGGGGTGGAATCAAAATCCAGAGGAAAACCTGAGATGGCCAGGAGGAAGGCAGAGAAGGCAACAACGAAGAGAACGGCCGGAAGGGCCCGGGTGAAGACCGCCCCGGCCGGCGTCATCGAGCTGGGGGACAGGCGCGAGCTGTTCGTCGACGACTACCTGATCGAGCGGCTGTCCGGCGTCGAGCTCCGCCTGAACAAACCGGTGCCGCGGAACGTGGCGATCGACCACGACGTGCCCTGGGAGGGCAACACCAGCGCCTACCACACGGTGTTCCGGGACGGCAGGCTGTTCCGCGCCTACTACCGCGGCTCCCACTACGACCCCTCAGGCAACCACTACCGGCCGGTCGTGTGCTGCGCCGAAAGCCGCGACGGCATCGAGTGGCACCGGCCGGAGCTGGGTCTGGTCAACTTCCAGGGTACGACGCGCAACAACATCGTCTGGGACGGCATCGGGGCGCACAACTTCGCGCCCTTCCGCGACCGCAACCCCGACTGCCGGGAAGGCGAGGATTACAAGGCCCTGGGCAGCGCCCGCGCCCGCACCGCCGGCGAGCAGGCCCTGTACGCCTTCAAGTCGCCGGACGGCGTGCACTGGAGCCTGCTGTCGGAGAAGCCGGTGATCACCGTGGGCGCCTTCGACTCGCTGAACCTCGCCTTCTACGACCCTCTGCGCGGCTGCTACGTCGACTACCACCGCGACTCCATCTACCCGGACGGCGTGCGCGTGCGCAACATCATGACCTGCACCTCGAAGGACTTCCGCCGCTGGACGAAACCGCGGTGGCTCGACTTCGGCGACGCCCCTGTCGAGCACCTCTACACGAATGCCGTGACCCCCTACCACCGGGCCCCGCACATCTGCATGGGCTTCCCCAAGCGCTTCGTGCCTGACCGCGGTCTGCCCGGCAACACCGCCCGCGGCGTCTCCGACGCCGTGTACATGACCAGCCGCGACGGCCTGCGCTTCAAGCGCTGGAGCGAGGCTTTCGTGCGGCCCGGGCTGCAGCCGGAGCGCTGGGAGAACCGCAACAACATGACGGCCTGGGGCATCCTGGAGACGGCCAGCGACCTGCCGACGGCGCCCAGGGAGCTGTCGATCTTCACCACCGAGGGCTACTACCGCGGCGACGCCTGCCGGCTGCGGCGCTTCACCCTGCGCCTGGACGGGTTCGTGTCCGCCAACGCCCCGCTGAAGGGGGGCGAGCTGATCACGCGGCCCTTCACTTTCGCAGGCGCCGCCCTGAGCCTGAACGCGGCCACCTCCGCGGCCGGCTCGGTCCGCGTCGAGATCCAGGACGGCGGCGGCAGGGCGCTGAAGGAGTACGCCCTGCGCGACTGCGACGAGATCTACGGCGACTTCCTGGAGCGCACGGTCACCTGGAAGGGCGCCGCCGACGTCAGCGCCCTGGCCGGCATACCGGTGCGCCTGCGTTTCGCACTCAGCGACGCCGACCTGTACAGCCTGCGGTTCACGGCGCCCCCTGGCTGAAGAGGCCGCGGCCGGCGACAGGCGAAACCTTCAGGGCAATGGGCAATCCGGCGACTGCCCGGCAGTGGTTCAACAACAGGACGCGGACGCCTGCCCCGCTTTCGCCTGACCGCAGTTCCAGACAATGAATCGGGACAGCTCAACCCGTTGCGGCAGTGTGAGATGGAGCGACGCCCCGGTGCGCCGGGCGGTTTGCGCCGGATTTCAGGCTCGCTATCTTGAAGGCATGAGCGACCCCCGCCCCGCAATCGTGTACGACGGCGAATGCCGGTTCTGCCTCTGGAGCCTGGGCCGCATCCGCCGCTTCGACCGCAACGGCCGCTTCGAGTACCTGCCGCGCCAGACCGCCGGCATCGAGGAGCGGTTTCCCGTCCTCGCGAGTTCCGACTTCAACACCGGGCTGCGCCTGATCCACGACGGCGGCCGGGTCGACGTCGGGGCGGACGCGGTGTACGAGATCTACCGCCGGCTCCCGCCCTGGCACCTGCTCACCTGGGTCTACCGCCTGCCGGTAATCAGGCAGCTGTTCCGCGCGGGGTACGGCCTCGTCGCCCGCAACCGCCACCGGTTCGGCCGGGTCGAGTGCGCCGAGGAGGCCTGCGAGGTCCCCTACGGGGCGCGGCAGGGCTCCGACTCCCCCTCATCCTCCGGCTGACCGCGCCGCCAGATGAAGCGCGACCACCGCCTGCGGCTGCTCGCCTGCCTGACGGTCGCCTTCTGGGCCGCGGTCTTCCTGCAGGCGCCGATCCCGCAGGACCCCGCCTACCACGGGTTCGCAGACCAGCGCACCCTGCTCGGAATCCCGCACTGCCTCAACGTCATCTCCAACCTCCCCTTCCTGCTGGTGGGTCTGTGGGGATTCGGCGCGGTGTTCCGCCTTTCCGGAGACCCGCAGCAGCAGGCGTTCCTGCGCCCCGCCGACTCGCTGGCGTACCAGGTCCTCTTTCTCTCGGTGGCCTTGGTGGGCCTGGGCTCCTCCTGGTATCACCTCGACCCCTCCAACGAAACCCTGCTTTGGGACCGCCTGCCGATCAGCATCGCCTTCATGGCCTTTCTCTCCGCGGTCCTCGCCGAGCGCCTCGACCGGCGCGCCGGCATCGTCTCCCTGCTGCCGCTGATCGCCTTCGGCATCTTCAGCGTTCTCTACTGGTATTTCACCGAGCGCGCCGGAGCCGGAGACCTGCGCTACTACATCGTCGCCCAGGGCTACCCGCTCCTGTTCGTACCCCTCATGGTCCGCCTGCTGCCGTCGCCGTACACGCGCGGGTCCGACTTCTACCTGGCGGCCCTGTTCTACGTGCTGGCGAAAGCGGCCGAGCTGTTGGATCTGGCGGTGTACGAAGCGGTGGGTTTCGTCAGCGGCCATACCCTGAAGCACCTGTTCGCGGCCCTGGGGGCCTTCTGGGTGCTGCGCATGGTCCGGCTGCGCCGGCTGCTCTGACCGTTTTCAACAGGGCGGCGGCTGACGGGGCGGTTGTTTCCCGCGCACCGGTTTCGCCCGGACAGCGGTCCTGCCCCGCACCCGGCTGTTGCGGCGGCATTCTGTGACTCCCACAGCAGCAAGTTGCGGGCCGCTGGCGAGGCAGGCTTTCACGGTCCCCGGTTATTGCCCCGGGAGCGGGTTCCTGTCCTGTACCGAGCAGCCCGGCCGACGGTCCTTCCCCGCACCCGGCTTTTTCCGGCCAGGCCGCGGAACTCCCGCCTGGGACCGCGCCGAAAGTTGCCGGTCCCCGGGGCCGTGGCTATTCTAGGCGCCCCCCGGCAGGAGCCTCCGGTTCGCGTTCCCGCCGCCCCATCCGGCCCGTGCGGGACGTGTCCCTTTCCCGAAACAAAATCAAACCTCCGACCCAGCCCGTGATCAGCGACGGCAGGATCAGGCCCCGGCCCCGTCTGATTTCCAGTTGAAAGCGGACAGAAAAGCATGCTGCAGCTGACCGGCGTCTCGAAGTCGTTCGGCGCCACCCTCGCCCTGCGCCCGACCGACCTGACCGTCGAGGCCGGGGTCACCACGGTGCTGATCGGCCCGAGCGGCTGCGGCAAGTCGACGCTGCTGCGCCTGATGATCTGCCTGATCCCCCCGGACACGGGGACCGTCTCCTTCGACGGCAGGGCGGTCGAAGACGCCGATGTGCTCGAGCTGCGCCGCCACATGGGGTACGTGATCCAGGACGGGGGCCTGTTCCCGCACCTGAGCGCGCGCGACAACGCCGCCCTGCTGGCGCGCCACCTCGGCTGGGACGAGGGCCGCGTCGAGGCACGCCTGGGCGAGCTGGCCGAGCTGACCCGCTTTCCCTTCGACGGGCTCGACCGCTTCCCGGCGCAGCTTTCCGGCGGCCAGAAGCAGCGGGTCAGCCTGATGCGGGCGCTGATGCTCGATCCGGAAGTGCTGCTCCTCGACGAGCCGCTGGGCGCCCTCGATCCCATTGTCCGCTCCGAGCTGCAGGGAGACCTGCGCGACATCTTCAGGGCCCTGCGCAAAACCGTGGTCGCCGTCACCCACGACATCGGCGAGGCCGGATTCCTCGGCGACCGTCTCGTGCTCCTGCGGGAGGGGGAGATCGTGCAGCAGGGGTCGCTGCAGGACCTGGTCGAATCGCCGGCCGATCCGTTCGTGTCCCGGTTCATCAACGCGCAGCGGACGCCGCTGGAGGTTCTCGGAGGGGAGTCATGAGCCCTTTCGGCCAGAACGCCGCCATGGCCGCAGTTGCCTCCCTGCTCCTGGCGGGGACCGCGGGTCCGGGAGACGGCGCCGAGGCTCCGCAGATCCGCGTCGGCTCCAAGGCGTTCACCGAGAACGTCATTCTCGGCGAGATGGCGGCGCAGCTCGCCGCGGCTTCCGGGGCCGAGGTCGACCATCAGCGCGAGCTTGGCGGCACCCGGGTCCTGTGGGAGGCCCTGCTGCGCGGCGACCTCGACGCCTACCCCGAGTACACGGGGACGATCAGCCAGGAGATCCTGTCCGGCCGCAACCTCGGCGGCGAGGAGGCGATCCCCGCCGCCCTCGCCGAGCACGGCCTGTCGATGAGCCGCCCGATCGGCTTCAACAACACCTACGCCATGGGGATGCCGGAGGCGCTCGCCGACAGCCTCGGGATGCGGACCATATCCGACCTGAAGAAGCAGCCCGGCCTGCGCTTCGGCTTCAGCAACGAGTTCCTCGACCGCGGCGACGGCTGGCCCAGCCTGCGCGACCGCTACGGCCTGCCGCACCGCGACGTGCAGGGGCTGCAGCACGACCTCGCCTACCGCGGGCTCGAGTCCGGGGACATCGACGTCACCGACCTGTACTCGACCGATGCCGAGATCGAGTTCTACAACCTGCGGACGCTGGCCGACGACCTGGGCCACTTCCCGGCCTACAACGCCGTCGTCCTCTACCGCTCCGACATCGCCGCCAGGGCCCCGGAGGCGGTGCAGTCGATCCTCCGGCTCGAGGGGCTCATCGACGACAGGACCATGTCGGGTCTGAACGGCCGCGCCAAGCTCGACCTCGTGCCCGAGGCGCAGGTCGCCGCCGACTTCCTCGCCGGGGCCCTGAAGGTCGAAAGCGAGGTCGTCGAGACCACCTTGTGGGACCGCCTGCTGCGGCGCACGCGTGAGCACCTCGCCCTGACCGGGATCTCGCTGGCCGCGGCCATCGCCGTCTCCCTGCCGCTGGGGATCCTCGCGGCAAAGTGGGCGCGGCTCGGGCAGGTCATCCTCGGGATGACGGGGGTCATCCAGACGCTGCCGGCCCTCGCCCTGCTGGTGTTCATGATCCAGCCGTTCGGCATCGGCGAACCCCCGGCCATCGCCGCCCTCTTCCTCTACAGCCTGCTGCCGATCGTGCGCAACACCTGCACCGGCCTCCGCGACATACCGGGGCCGCTTATGGAGTCGGCCGCCGCCCTCGGCCTGCCGCCGCGGGTGCGGCTGCGGCGCATCGAGCTCCCCCTCGCTTCGCGCTCGATCCTGGCCGGCATCAAGACCTCGGCGGTCATCAACGTCGGCTTCGCCACCATCGGGGCCTTCATCGGCGCCGGCGGCTACGGGCAGCCGATCATGACCGGCCTGCGGCTCGCCGACAACCGGCTGATCATGGAGGGTGCGATTCCCGCGGCGCTCCTCGCCCTGGCGGTGCAGGGGCTGTTCGAGCTTTCCGAGCGGGTGCTGGTGCCGAAAGGCCTGCGGCTCGAGCCGGTGGAGTAACCCGGGAGCCCGAGCGATCGCACGCTTTGCCGTCCAGCCCGCCTCCACCGCCGCCGGTCCGGTCATTCTTCTGGCCGCGGACGGCCGCGTCCACTCCGACGATTTCGCCGGCGACGTCAGGGCCGGCCTGACCGCCTCACCGAAGCGGCTGTCCTGCCGCTACTTCTACGACGAGGCCGGCTCGAAGCTGTTCGAGGAGATCTGCCGCCTCCCCGAGTACTACCTGACCCGGGCGGAGCACGCCATCCTGGCGGAGCGGGCCGCTGAGATCGCCGCCCTTTTCGCCGGCGGCGTCACTCTCGTCGAGCTCGGCAGCGGCTCGGCGGTCAAGACGCGGCTGCTGATCAGGGCCCTGATCGAGCGCCAGGGAAGCCTGCGTTTCATTCCCGTCGACATCTCGCGGTCCGCCCTGGAGGAAAGCTCGGCCGCGCTGACCGGGGAGTTCGAGAACCTGGAAATTCTCGCCGTCGCCGGGGAGTACGGGGACGGGCTGGAATTCCTCCGGCAGCACCCCGGGGAACCGCGGCTGATCCTGTGGCTGGGTTCGAACGTCGGCAACTTCGAGCGGGCGGAAGCCGCCGACTTCATCGCCGGGGTGCGCGCCGCCATGTCCCCGGGAGACCGCTTTCTCGCCGGGATCGACCTGCGCAAGGACGGGGCCGTGCTCGAAGCCGCCTACGACGACCGCGAGGGGGTGACGGCACGCTTCAACAGGAACATCCTGGAGCGCATCAACCGCGACCTCGGGGGGCGGTTCGACCTCGAGCGGTTCCGCCACCGCGCAGTCTGGGACGCGCAGCCCGGGCGCGTCGAGATGCACCTCGAGAGCGCCGGGGCCCAGACCGTCGCCATAGAGGGGCTGGACCTCGAAATCGGGTTCGCCGACGGCGAGACCATCCACACCGAGAACTCCTACAAGTATTCAACGGCGGAGATCGAGGCGCTCGCAGCCGCAGCGGGGATGATCCTCGAGCGCCAGTGGTTCGACTCCAGGCGGCGCTTCAGCGTCAACCTCTTCCGCCCCTGAGCGGGACCGCCAGCCGAAGCGTCCATCCTTCGCCGGGGGGGTGACCCTCGGCCGGGCAGACGCGTTTTTTCGCAGCGGACCAGCAGAGCTTGTCCGGTCCTTCAAGCGCGGCCGCAGCCCACGGAAGGCATCCTTGCGAACCATGCCGCTGCTCCCCCGTCAGCGAGGCCGGCTTGACTCCTCAAGCTTCCGCTGCATGTTTATGCATATAACAAGTCATACAAATTCAACCTCATATATCATACAAACAGGCCACATAAAATGACCAAAGTACGCACCACCATCGTCCTTCCGGAGGAGACCGCGGCCAAGCTGCGCGCCAGCGTTCCTGAGCGGAAACGAAGCGAGTTCATCGCCGAGGCCATCGAGAACCGCCTGATGCAACTGGCCTTCCGAACCGAAAGGGAACGGACCTTCGGGGCCTGGCGCGACGACGATTACCCTCACCTGCGGACCCACGCGGACGTGTGGGATCACATCGATTCCCTTCGGGACGACGAGGGCTGGCGTAGACCCGGAACGCCGGAGTCGGGTTGAATGGCGCTTCGCTACCTTCTCGACACCGACGTCATCATCTGGCACCTGCGGGGCCACGAGCCCACCGAAGCCCTGCTGCGGACCATCGAGGACGAGCAGCCCCTGGGTTGCTCGGCGCTGTCCGCGTTCGAGGTCTGGGCGGGCGCCCGCCTCCAGGAGGAGGAGCCGACCCGCCGGTTCCTCGATACACTGGACCAGATTCCGGCGGACAGCCGCATCGCCCTGGCCGCGGCCGGGTACTGGCGCGACTTCCGCCGCCGTGGGGTGACCCTCGGCCGGGCCGATGCCCTCATCGCCGCCACCGCGCAGGTGAGGGGTCTGGTCCTCGTCACCTGCAACCGCGGCCACTACCCGATGGACGACATCTCCCTGTACGAGCCCATGCCGCGGGTGTGACGTCTCGCCGCAAGCAGGGGCTTGGGTGCGATCCGGCATACCTTCGCCGGCGAGGTCCACCCGCCTCGACACTTCAACCGAGGCGGTCAAGCAGTTACCTTTCCGGCCTCAACAAGGGGGAGACCCAAAAATGGCAGATCACGGCATTTCCAGGGAAGAAATCAACCACTGGGCCCGGGTGCGGGAGCAGTTCCTGCTGCAGCCGGACATCGCCTACCTGAACGGCGGCATCTTCGGGCCGTGCGCCCGGGTCGTCGTCGACCGCATCGCCGAGCTTAACGCGCTGCTCAACACCGACGTCGGCGCGCACATGGGCCATACACTCGGGCCGCTGAACGAAGAGACGCGGGAGAAGCTGGCCTCCTTCACCGGAACGACGCCGGACCGGATCGCCCTCGTCCTCAACACCACCATGGGGATGAACACCGTCGCCCAGGGACTGAGCCTGGAGGCGGGCGGCGAGATCCTGATGAGCAACCACGAGTACCCGGCGATGGAGGCGCTGTGGCGGTACGTGGCCAGGCGGGACGGCCTGACGGTCCGCGCCATCGAGCTGCCGAACCGCGCCGAAACCAAGGAAGAGGTCGCCGCCGCTTTCGCCGCGGCGATGAACGAGCGCACCCGCGTCGTCACCTTCTGCCACGTCTACTACTTCACCGGGCTGATGGTTCCCGCCCGCGAGATCTGCAGCCTGGCGCACGAGCACGGCGCCATCACCGCGATCGACGGCGCCCATTCGCTCGGCCAGATAGACATCGACCTGTCCGACATCGACAGCGACTTCTACATCGGCAGCTGCCACAAATGGCTTCTCGGCCCCAAGGGGACGGGCATGATCTACGTCTCCGAGCAGTTCCAGAACGTGCTGCGCCCGCTTTTCATCGGCGACGACCGGCCGGCCCCGACGGCGCGCAGGTACGACCTCGCAGGCACCCGCGACCAGACCCATTTCGCCGCCCTGGGCACGACCATCGACTTCATGCGCGAGATCGGATGGCCGGACAAGGTCCAGTCCTACTGCTACCGCCTGAGCCGCTACCTGAAGGAGCGGCTGCTGGAGATCGAAGGGCTGAGCCTCACCGTGCCGATGGGTTCGGAAACCTCCTGTTTCATGTCGACGTTCGTCATCGACGGCATCGACATGATGAAGCTGAGCCAGTGCCTCTGGGACGAGAAGATCGAGAACAGCTGCCCGCAGATTCACGGGGTCAGCTACCTGCGCGCAAGCGTCCACTTCTTCAACACCTGCGACGAGGTGGACCGCCTGATCGCCGCGGTGAAGGACATCCTCGCCAACCGCCGGCACCTGGTCGCGGTCTGACCTGCCCGCCGGCGGCATCGACATCCGGTCCACAGACGATTACACTCACCGAAAGAGTCTGCCCGGTTTTTCCCCCCGGATCCCGGAGGTGAGCCATGGCCGCTTCCATCGCCTGTCTTCTGACCCTCCTGCTCCTTCCGGCCCCAGGTCGTGGAGATCACGAATTCCTGGAGCCGCCGCAGGAAACCCTCTCCCCGTTCTTCTTCGTCGAAACCGACGATCCCGACCTCGACCAGCTGCCCCTGAAGTCGGTTTACGCCGCCGTGTCGATCGCCGGGGTCATCGCCGACGTCCGGATCCGCCAGGAGTACGCCAACGAGGGGGAACGGCCCCTCGAAGCCACCTACATTTTTCCCGCCTCGACCCAGGCTGCGGTCTACGGAATGGAGATGACCATCGGCGACCGCGTCATCACCGCGGAGATACGGGAGCGGGAGCAGGCGCGGCAGGAGTACGAGGAGGCCATCGAAGAGGGCCGCACCGCCTCGCTCCTCGAGCAGCAGAGGCCCAACGTCTTCCAGATGACGGTGGGCAACATCCTGCCGGGAGACCGCATCTTCGTCGAGCTCAGCTATACCGAAACTCTCGTGCCGACCGAAGGGGCGTACGAATTCGTCTATCCGACCGTGGTCGGACCGCGGTACTCCGAGACCCCCCTGGCGGAGGCCGATCCAAGGGATCTGTTCGTCGCGACGCCGTACACCCGTGAAGGGGAGCCGGCCACCTATAGTTTTGACATCGACGTCGAGCTGAACACCGGGGTGCCTGTTCAATCCGTGTACTCCATTTCCCACGAAGTCGACGTCTCCTTTCCGGAAGCCGGCAGGGCGCAGGTCAGACTGCTCGATTCGGACGAGTCCGGCGGCAACCGGGATTACATCCTGCGCTACAGCCTGGCGGGGAACCGGATCGAAACCGGCCTGCTGCTCTACGAGGCGGAGGGCGACAGCTTCCTGGACGAAAACTTCTTCCTGTTCATGGGGCAGCCGCCCGAACGCGTCGCCGAGGAGGAGATACCCCCGCGGGAGTACATCTTCGTCGTCGACGTATCCGGGTCTATGAGGGGCTATCCGCTCGATGTGTCGAAGGCCCTGCTGCGGGACCTGATCGAGCCGCTCCGTCGGACCGACCACTTCAACGTGATGCTGTTCGCCGGGGTTTCCAACCTGATGTCGGATACATCCCTTCCCGCCTCGAGCGAGAACATAGAGCTTGCCCTCGAGTTCATCGACGCAAGGGAGGGAGGGGGCGGCACCCGGCTCGGGGCGGCCCTCGAGCGCGCCATGCGGCTGCCGGGAACGAGCGCTACGACCTCCCGCTCGATCGTGATCGCCACCGACGGCTACATCTCCGCGGAAGCGGAGGTGTTCGACCTGATCAGGGACAACCTCGGAGAAGCGAACGTCTTCGCCTTCGGCATAGGATCGAGCGTCAACCGCCACCTTATCGAGGGGATCGCGCGCGTCGGGTTCGGCGAGCCGTTCGTGGTCACTCACCAGGAGGAGGCGGAAGAGACGGCCGCCCGGTTCCGCGAGTACATCCGCACACCGGTCCTTTCCGGGGCGACCCTCGCGGCCGAGGGGTTCGACATCTACGAAGTGGAGCCGGTCGTCATCCCCGACCTGCTGGCGCAGCGGCCCGTCCTGGTCTACGGGAAATGGCAGGGGGAACGGCAGGGCACCCTGTCCCTGCGTGGGCATACGGGACAGGGGGAGTACAGCTATGAAATCGACGTCTCGCAGGTTGCCTCCGACCCGTCCAACGCCGCGCTCCGTTATCTCTGGGCCCGCCGGCTCATCGCCACCCTCGGGGACTACGCGGGGCTGGGGTACGAAGACGAGTTGCGGGTGCAAAGCCACATCATGGAGCTGGGGCTGACCTACAACCTGCTCACCGCCTACACCTCCTTCGTCGCCGTGGACCGGGTGGTTCGCAACGACGGCACCGAGCTGTCGAGGGTGGAACAGCCGCTGGCCCTGCCCCAGGGGGTTTCGGACGAAGCGGTCGGCGATGGTTTCACCACCGCCGTCGAGGAACAGCTCGCGAGCGCATCCTGGTTCGGCCGGCAGTTCTACCTGCGCGGGGGCGTCTGGATCGACTCGGAGTACACCCCGGGGGATCCGGTCCTCGAGTATGACGCGGTGGGGTCACCTTCCGCCGAGCTGAAGCAGTTCGCCTCCCTCCAGCGGGACATGATCGTCGTGGCGGAAGAACAGGCCTATCGCCTGCGGGCCCCGGCGCTGCCCGCCGCCGCGGTTCTGCATCAGAACGCGCCCAACCCGTTCAATGCCGGGACCACCATCCGCTTCGACATCTTCGACCGCCAGGGGGGCCGGCCGCTGCACCTGGAGATCTTCGACCTGTCCGGGCGCAGGGTGCAGGTGCTGACCTGGGAAGGCCTCGGCCCCGGCCGGCACGCGTTCACCTGGGACGGCAGGGACGAACAGGGACGCGAGGCGGCCAGCGGCGTCTACATCTACCGCCTTTCCACCGCCGGCTTCGTGTCGATGCGGAAGATGATGCTGCTGAAATAGGAGAGACGCCGGGGGCTGCGCCCTTCTTCCGGGCCGCTCCCGCATCGGGACTTCTGCGACCGGCAGGAATCCTGACTCTGGCCGGCGACCCGGCCGGAAACTTCCGGGTGGTGCCGCCCCGCCTGCGGGCGATCCGGAAGGAAGTCCGGGAGGCGACAGTCCCCCCTCGGGATCCGGATCCCCGGGTCCCGCCTCAGCCCCCGGCGCCCGCCTGCCGCTGGTAGGTGAACACCGCCCCTGTGTTCACCCGCAGCCGTTTCCTGATCTTCTGCGAGATGGTGTCGATGCCGATGTTCAGCACCGCCGTCACCAGGATCAGGAACACCGCCTTGTCGAGCTTGTCGTCGGCGATGGCGCTGTCGATGAAGAACCCGAGGGTGGAGATCCCGAGGATCCCGAGGATCGCCGACTCCCGCATCATCACCTCCCAGCGGTAGAACAGGAAGGCCATGAACTGCCCGTACACGCGCGGCAGGACCTCGAACAGGTAGCGGTTCGCCCGCTTCTTCGCCGCGTCGATCTCGAGCTTCACGAGGTTGGCGTTCTGGCCGGTCAGGTGCGACAGGATGGCGCCGTTGTGCAGGGTGATGGCGAGGACGGCCGGCAGCATCGACGGGCCCCAGAGCTGCAGGAAGACGTAGGCGAGGATGTACTCCGGCGTCGTCCGCATGACGATGAGGAAGTAGTTGGCGAGCCCGCGCGAAACCCGGGTCCTGACGAAGTGGCGGCAGACGGCGCCGAAAAAGACCAGGGTGAACAGCCCGGTCCCGACCAGCACCACCTGCGTCAGCAGCACCGTGTTCCAGACCCCGGGCAGGGCTTCCTGCGACAGGATGGCCAGGGCCCAGTCCCACACCTTCCCCGCCGGGAAGGAGATCTCGCCTGTGCCCTCGAGAAACCCCTCGCGCCGCATCGGCCAGGGCAGGATCTCCCAGGTGGCGAAGCGGGCGATGTTCTGCCAGGAGAGGTGGATCTCGGTGGAAATCAGGGCGAACGAGGCCGCCGCGCAGGCGACCGCGACCCTGGGCTTGAGCCAGTAGCGCAGCGAGGCGATCAGCAGGTAGAAGGCGTAGAGGAGGGCCGGGGCCTCGCTGTAGAGCCCTTCCCGGAAAGCGGTCTCGAGGTGGAACCCCAGGGTCGGCAGGCCGATGAACCCGAGGATGGCGCTCGAGCGCAGGGCGCACTCGAACCGGTACGAGGTGTAGTGTTTGACGTCGGCGTAGATCACCGGCAGCACCCCGTAGAAGAACCTGCTCAGCCTCGGGGTGTGCAGGGGCAGGCCCTTCAGCGGGGTCTGGTCCGCCTCCTGCATGATCTCGGCGAACACCTTGGCGAAAATGCCGGCGTAGGGGATGCCGATGGCCAGCACTCCGCACATCGGGTTGAGGCCGACGACAGGCAGGAACAGGAAGGCCCAGAAGATCTCGTGGATCGCGCGGATGAAGGCGCAGAACAGCCTGACCGCGGTGACCTGGAAGAAGAGGGCCAGGACGCTGCCGAGCGCCAGACCGAGGGTGATGCCGCAGAAGGCGAAGGTGACGGTGTTGAGCAGGGCCTCCCGGAAGGTGTAGAGGACCGGCAGGTCCGGAGTGAGGAAGCCGAAGCCGATGCGCCGCAGCTCCCCCCAGGGGTCGAGGGTGGTGACCTCCAGGTCGGCCAGGGCCAGGCAGACCAGGGCGACGCCGACAAACTGGAGGCTCGTTCGCAGCATCGGGGGTGAACGCCAGTTTCAGGGAAGCGCTTCGGCCCCTTCGCTCGCCTCGCCGCGGTAGAGGTCGGCGAGGATCCCGTCGTCGACTTCGGCGGCCGGCAGGTCGAAGGCGATGCTCCCTTCCCGCAGTCCGACGATGCGCGGGAAGTGGGCGAGCGCCAGCTTGACGTCGTGCATGGCGAGGACGACGGTGGCGGCGCTTTTCCGGATCAGCTGCAGCACGGTCCCGGCCTGCAGCGGGTCGATGGCGGAGACCGGCTCGTCCCCGAGGATGATGTCGCAGCCGCGGTACACGGCGCGGCCGACCGCGACCCGCTGCTGCTGCCCTCCCGAGAGGTTGCCGACCCGGTCGAACATCTTCTCCTCCATGCCGAGGGCGGCGAAGATCGGACGGATCTCCCCGATCTCCTGGCGCCGCGGCCGGATGAGATTCAGCAGGTTGGCCGCGGTCGGGCGCTGGTCGAGGCGGCCGATGTAGACGTTGTGGAAGGCCGACAGCTGCGGCACCAGCGCGTAGTCCTGGTGGACGAACGCGCACTGCTCCTGGCGCAGTTCGTACAGCTTTTTCAGCAGGGTGGTCTTGCCGACACCGCTGGGGCCGATGACGACGACCTTCTCCCCGGCGCCGATGCGCAGGGAGAGGCCGGCCAGGACCGGCGTCTCCCCGTACGCAACGCTCAGGTCTTCGAGGTCGTACACGGTTCCCTGCGCGACTGCGGCATCACCGGGATCATTCCTCGAAGATGCCGATGGCGGTCCCGGTCTCGAGTATGGAGGCGTACATCGAGTTGTCCGCGGCGATGAAGCGGGTGCGCGGGAACTGGTCGAGAATCTCGCGGTCGTCGAGGGCGAGCAGCGCGTCTTTGACCTTGGCTGTGAACCCCTCCCCGTATTTCTCCTCGACGTCGCCGCGGATCGACCAGTTGTAGTCGGGGTAGGTCGGGGTGCGCCAGATGATGCTGACCTTGGTCGAGTCGACGTTGCCCGCGGCCTTCTCCTTGTCGAACACCTTGAAGTTGAGGGCCCCGGCCTCGTAGCTGCCCGACTGCACGAGGGCGAGGGTCTTGGAGTGGTCGCCGCTGAAGCCGACGCGCTTGAAGACTTCGTCAGGCGATTTCTCGAAATGCTGCCTGATGAAGAACTCCGGCATCAGGCGGCCCGACGTCGACCCCTTGGAACCGAAGGTGAAGGTGCGGCCGGCGATGGCCGCGGGGAATTCGTCGGACGGCTCGATGCCGGTGCTGGCGTTGGCTATGAAGTAGGTGACGAACTGAAGGTCCTCTTCCCCCTGGGCGATCGCCTGGGATCCGGGCACGGCGCGCCGCGCCTTGACGCCGGACAGGCCGCCGAACCAGGCGAGCTGCACCTCGTCGTTCTTGAAGGCGTTCACCGACGCCGCGTACGACTTGACCGGTATGTACTGGACGTCGATACCCAGCTTTCCCGAGAGGTACACGGCGACGCGGTCGAAGCGCTCCTTGAGACGGGCGGTGTTCTGATCGGGAATCGCGGTGAAGCGGAACTGGTCCGCGGCCGATGCCTGGGTGGCAAGGGCAAGGGTCAGGGCAAGGCAGATCCTGCGAAGTTGCACTTTGGTCCTCCTGTTTCTGGTGAAGCGAACCGCGGTGGATGAAGAATTGAAGGATGAATGTAAAATGCGTTCGGCCCGAGCTTGCTACCGGAACTTCAGGTAGTGCGGCGGCGAAAGGTCGACGGCGCGGCCGGCGATGCAGGCCGCCTCGACGCCGGCCTCGTGCAGGGCGTCGACCGCCGCGGCGGCCTGGGCTTGGGGAACCGCGGCGAACAGGCCCCCGCTCGTCTGCGGGTCGACCAGGATCTCCCCCTGCTTTCCCGGAAGCTCCTTCTCGTACAGGGCCGCCTCCCCGACCTGCTCGCGGTTTTCCGCGTTCGCCCCGGTGGTGACGCCGCGCTCGTACATCTCCAGGGCCCGCGGCAGGGTCGGCAGCGAGTCGACGTCGATTTCGAGGGTCACCCCGGATCCCCGGGCCATCTCCAGGGCGTGGCCGGCGAGCCCGAAGCCGGTGATGTCGGTCGCCGCGTGCACGTCGAACCGGGCCAGGGTCTCGGCCGCCGTCCTGTTCAGGTCGGTCAGCACGGCGAGGGTCTCCTCCAGGGCTTGGCGGGGAAGCATGCCTTTCAGGTTGGCGTTGAAGATCACGCCGCTGCCGATCGGCTTGGTCAGTATCAGGGCGTCCCCGGCAAGGGCCCCGGCGTTGCGCCAGTACCTGTCCGGGTGCACCAGCCCGGTGACCGAGAGGCCGAACTTCGGCTCGTCGTCGTTGGTGGTGTGGCCGCCGGCCAGCACCGCCCCGGCCTCGGTGATCTTGCTCAGCGCCCCTTCGACGATACCGTGCAGCACCTCGGGGCCGAGATCGTCCGAAGGGAACCCGATCAGGTTGAGGCAGGCGACCGGCCGCCCCCCCATCGCGTACACGTCGCTCAGGGAGTTGGCGGCGCCGATCTGGCCGAAGGTGAACGGGTCGTCTACCGGCGGCGTGATGAAGTCCGCGGTGACGACCATCGCCGTGTCCTCCCCGAGCCGGTAGACGCCGGCGTCGTCGCTGGTCTCGAACCCGACCAGGAGGTTGGGGTCCGACTTGCGCGGCAGGCGGGCCAACAGCTTCTCGAGCCCGACCGGGCTCGCCTTGGCCGCTCACCCGCAGGTCTTGGCGAGGCTGGTCAGGGTTTTGTCTTTCGACAGGGCCATCGGTATTCGTCGGTTCGCGGATGGTTGGGGCTTTCGGTGGGGGCGACAACTTATTCAGGCCGCGGCCCCGAGGCAACGCGGTTGCCCCGAACCGGGGACTGACTACACTCAGGGGCAGCAGGATTCTCCTTAGCCGCAACAGGAAAAGCAACAGGGAAACAAGCATGTCGGTCCGACAACTGGTATCGGCGGAAGAGCTGGCAGGATGGGTGAGAGACGCCAGGGAGCGCACCTTCGAGCTCGTCGGCGACCTCAGCGACGAGCAGCTTATGGGACCGGAGCTCTCCATCGTCAACCCCGGCCTCTGGGAGATGGGCCACCACGCCTGGTTCCAGTCGGTGTGGGCGCTCCGGCACGCCTGCGGCGAGCCCCCGGTCCGCCCCGACGAGGACGCCCTCTACGACTCGATGGAGATCGCCCACGACACGCGCTGGGGCCTGCCGCTGCCATCGCGCGACGAGACCCTGGAGTACATGCGCGAGGTCCGCGACCGGCTGCTGCGGCACCTCGCCTCCGAGCCTTCCGAAGAGCTGCTGTACCACGCCCTGTACAGCACCCTGCACGAGGACATGCACACCGAGGCGTTCACGTACACGCGCCAGACCCACGGCTACCCGCCGCCGAAGATCTCCGGCCTGGACGGGGCCGCAGTCCCCGGGGGCGGCCCCCTGCCGGGAGACGTCGAGGTCCCGGGCGGCGCCTTCCTGCTCGGGTCGACGCCGGAGGAGCCGTTCGTGTTCGACAACGAGAAGTGGGCGTTCGCGGTGGAGCTGGAGCCCTTCCGCATCGCCCGCGCCTGCGTCACCCAGGGGGAGTACGCCGCCTTCATCGACGACGGCGGCTACGAACAGCGGGAGCACTGGTGCGGCGAAGGCTGGGAGTGGCGGCTGCGGAACGACGCGGCCGGACACTGCTACTTCCGCCGGGGCGGCGGCGGATGGGAGCGCCGGCACTTCGATTCCCTGGTGCCGCTCGAGCCGCACAAGGCGGTCATCCACGTCAACTGGTTCGAGGCGGACGCGTACTGCCGCTGGGCGGGCAGGCGCCTGCCGACCGAAGCGGAGTGGGAGGCCGCGGCGGCGACCTGCCCGGCCCCGGGGGGCCTCGATCCCGGGTCGGCAAAACGCCGTTTTCCCTGGGGCGACGCCCCGCCCGCACCGGACCTCGCCAACCTCGACTGGCGCGGCATGGGGACCGTCGACGTCGGCGCCTTTCCCGCCGGGGACAGCGCCCACGGCTGCCGCCAGATGATCGGCAACGTCTGGGAGTGGACGAGCTCGGATTTCCAGCCCTTCCCGGGATTCACCCCGGATCCCTACAAGGATTACTCCGAGCCGTGGTTCGGGACCCGCAAGGTGATGCGCGGCGGCTGCTGGGCGACGCGCTCGCGGCTGATCCGCAGCAACTACCGCAACTTCCAGACCCAGGACCGCCGCGACGTCCTCACCGGGTTCCGCACGTGCGCGCTGTGACCGCGGGCGGGGGGGCCGGGCGTTTCGCCGGGGCAGGTTCCGGAGATCGGGAGAGCCGCTGCCTGGAGTGGCGACGAGCGATACCCGGGTTCTCCGGACCCCGGCACCCCCGCCGGGTGCGGCGAGCCCCGTGAAGATCCTGATCGTAACCCCGGCGCCCCCCGGCTCGCGCAAGGGGAACCGGGTCACGGCGATGCGCTGGCGGCGCATCCTGCGGGAGCTCGGACACACCGTCGCCGTGGCCGGGGAGTTCCGGCGCCAGCAACCCGACCTGCTGGTGGCCCTGCACGCGCGGCGTTCGGCGGCTTCGCTGGCGCGCTTCGCCGCCGCCCACCCGGAACGGCCGGTCGTCCTCGCCCTTACCGGCACCGATCTCTACGAGGACATCCACGTCGACCCCGAGGCGCAGGGATCCCTCGAGCTGGCCGACCGCTTCGTCGTGCTGCAGGCCCTCGGCGCGGCCTCCCTGCCCGAACGGTTTCGCGGCCGCGCCCGCGTCATCTACCAGTCGATCGTTCCCCCGCGCCGCGAACCCCCCTCGCGGGCGCGCACCTTCAACCTCTCGGTGGTCGGCCACCTGCGCCCGGTCAAGGATCCGTTCCGCGCCGCCGAGGCCAGCCGCCTGCTGCCGCCCCGGTCGCGCGTCCGGGTGCGCCATTCCGGTGCCGCGCTCAGCGACGACATGGCGGTCAGGGCGCAGCGGGAGCAGCGTGAAAACCGGCGCTACCGCTGGCTCGGGGAGCTGCCGCGGTGGCGGGCGGTGCGCGAGATCGCCCGCAGCCGCGCTCTCGTGCTGACCTCGAAAATGGAGGGAGGCGCCCACGTCGTCTGCGAGGCCCTCGCCTGCGGGGTTCCCGTGCTTTCCAGCCGCATCGACGGATCGGTCGGCCTCCTCGGCGAGGAGTACCCCGGGTACTTCCCGGTCGGTGACACCCGCGCCCTCGCCGACCTGATGCTGCGCTGCGAGGAGGAGGACCTGTTCCTGCGCCGGCTGCGCCGGCACTGCTCCGAGCGGGCAGGGCTGGTCGATCCGGAGCGGGAGCGGGGCAGCTGGAAAGAGCTGCTCGCCGAGCTGTGCGGTTGAGGGAATTCGATTGAGCGGTTCGGAACCGCCGGCTCCCCCCGCTTGCGCCGGAACTTCAGGCTGGCCGCGGCCATGTCCGGCCGCCCGTTGCCGAATCCACGCCTGGCACCGCCGGAGCGATTTCCTGAAACCGTGCCCTTCCTGCGCCAGCTCCTGTGTCCCTGACCACATACAACCCGACCTGCCGGAGTGAACCCCATGCTGATCGTCGATTCACACCTCGATATCGCCCACAACGCCCTGGAGTGGGACCGCGACCTGCTGCAGCCGATTGCCGCGATCCGGGAGTCCGAGGCCGGGATGGGCGGCAAGGGCCGCGGCCTCAACGTCGTCTGCTTCGACGAGCTGCGCCGCGGCGAAATCGGCCTGTTCGTGGCGACCTGCGGCTGCCGTCTGGCCTCGGTGGGCAAGCGCTTCCCCGGGGTGCGCACCCAGGACATCGCCTGCGCCAAGTGCCGCGGCGAGGTCGCCTACTACCGCCTTATGGAGGCGAAGGGGGTTCTCAGGCAGATCCGCGACGCCGCCGGCCTCGACGCCCACCTGCGGAATTGGGAGCAGGACAGCGCCTCGACGCCGCTCGGTTACGTGCTCTCGATGGAGGGGGCCGACGGCATCGTCGACGAGGAGCAGGTGGCGGAGTGGTGGGACGAGGGTCTGCGCATCGTCAGCCTCTGCCACTACGGGATCAGCTCCTACTCCCACGGCACCCAGGCACCCGGAGGCCTGACCCCGAGGGGAGCGCCGATGCTGAAGGAGCTGGAGCGGGCCGGCATGATCCTCGACGTCAGCCACCTGGCCGAACAGGCGTTCCGTGAAGCCCTGGAGGTCTTCGGCGGGCGCGTCATCGCCACCCACAACTGCTGCCGCGCCCTGTGCGACCACGACCGCCAGCTCGACGACCGGCAGATCGAGGCGCTGGTCGAGCGCGGCGGGATCATCGGCGCCGCCTTCGACGCCTGGATGCTGTCCCCCCTCTGGGACCGCGAGGCGGCCGACAACACCGGCATCACCCTGGACACGGTGGTCGACCACATCGACCACGTCTGCCAGGTTGCGGGCAGCGCCCGCCACGCCGCCATCGGCACCGACCTCGACGGCGGCTACGGCAAGGAGCAGAGCCCCGCCGACATCGACACGATCGCCGATCTGCAGCGCATCCCCGCCCTGCTGGAGAAGCGCGGGTACACCTCAGGCGACATCGCCGCAATCATGCACGGCAACTGGATCCGCCTGCTCGGGGAAGCCTGGAGTTGACCGGGGTTGCGGGGATGTAGTGACGCCGCCCTGCATCCTGACCGAGCGCGAGGTCGGGTACCGCATGGCCCCACCGGGAAAGCCATGAAGAAGCCCATTCTTCGGAGCCCGGGACACGGAAGCGAACAGGAAAGTCAGCAAATCGACCAGGCCTCCAACCCAAGTCAAAGCGAGCGTTGCCAGTAGCAACACCGACGAAGAGAAAGGAATCTCCGGAAAAGGGTAGTGCCGTGCCGGCCGCCATGACCGAAGTCACTCCTGCTCGCGGCTGTTCATCCCGTTTCCCGTTCGGCGCTATTTGAGGTAGAGCAGCCGGCGCGTCTGCACCCCTCCGGGATAGCTGAGACGGGTGATGTAGATCCCCGACGACAGCGAGGCGCCCTGCTGGTCGCGGGCATCCCACTGGACCTGGTAGGTGCCGGCGGCCTGGAACTCATTCACCAGGGTGCGCACCGGCTGGCCCAGCACATTGTAGACCACCAGCTGCACCGCGCCGGGGCTGGACAGGCGGTAGGCGATCTGCGTTTCGCTGTTGAAGGGGTTGGGCGCATTGGGTCCCAGCCCGCCTGCCGCCGCCACTGCCTTGGCCGCCGCCAGTGATTCGACGCGTACAACCCTCATGCCGCCGCCCAGCGTCAGTTCCAGGACCTGGCGTCTGTTGCGGTTGAGGGGAATGCTGTGCCACTGACCGACGACCTCGCCGTCAATGTTGCGGGCTCTGGCCTGATAGAACCCGCTCACCTGCCTCCCCGAAATAATCAGGGACGCCTGGCCGGAAGCATCGGTGGTCGCGTTCCAGGCGAAATCGCGGGAACGGCCGGCAATGGCGCGGGAAAACTCCACCGTCAACCCCTCGACGGCCTCGCCCAGGACCGTGACCTCCACTTCGGTGCCGGGACCATCGGCAACAACTTCGGGTTCCTCGGGTGCGCTTCCATAAAAGCCCGACCCGATGATGACGTTGAATCGTTCACCTCTGAACTGGCGGGCGTAACCCACCTTGGGGACATCGGCGCTGTCGGTGTCGTCGGTGGGATCGTCGAAGAAATACTCCACGAAGCCGCCTTCCGGGCTGCTCTTCGCCGCTTCGATGACCTGCGGCAGAATGAGCTCTCCGGTAACGACATCCCGGACAGTCGCCACCAGGGGCCGCAGCTCGTACCTGTCCGGATTCACGCCGTGAAACAGGATGAGGTTGCTGGCGAGATCCAGGACGTAGAGGTACACGGAGCCGTGTCTCCAGGGCCCGTTCGGGTCCCGCATGGCAACCTTGACTCTCGAGACGGCGGCTCGGCCGCCGGTCCTCAAACCTTCGATGAAGTAACCTCCCGCCTGCGTGACGAAGGCCTCCAGGCTCTCGCGGTCGACCACCTCCCCGGCCGTGATGGCCGGGTCGCCGTAATCGATCTCTTCCTCCACCACGTGAGACGCGTCGAGATCGAACCCGGCAAGCAGGATCAGCGGGTCCGGTCGATGAGCCCTGGCGTAGGCGGTGGCATAGCCGGAGGCACCGAGCAGTGTCAGATCAAACGGGGCATGCGGCTCTTCCAGCAAGGTGTTCAGAACGGAAGCCGGGTCGGCCAGATCCTCCCGGGAGACGCCCAGCGAAACGAGGATCCCCGCAAGAATCCTGCGATCGAGGAGTCTGCCCGACAACGCCATTTCCTTGGCGTGAACGAAGACCCTGCCGTCGAGTGTCAGTTGCACGAGGTAGGTGGAACCGGAACGCCAGGGACCCCCCTCCTGCCGGATGAGGCATCCAAAGTGGTAGGCTGTCGCCCCACCCACCTCGGACATGAGCTTGAACTGGTCTCTTGCGCCCAGTGCGAAGTCCATCAGGGCCGCGCTGCCCTCTTCCACCTGTTGCGCCGTCACCTCGGGTTCCTCAGGAGGGGTCGCGCCTTCAGGGAGTACGCATTGGGCCTGTGCCTGCGCCAGGGGGGCCAGCAGGAGGAGGCCTGCAACAGGAATCATCGATGCCAGGTTTGGAAAGGTTCCGGGTTTCATCACGAGGGTTCTCCTTTTCGGAAAGGCAAGCTCATTCAGTCAACTCTCTCTTCGGAGCCGTACTCAAGCAGAATGCGCCGCAGCGGTTTTCGTAGATCCGAACCCGGATCGATGTCAACCGGATACAGCGCTGGAAAGGGGTGGAATTACCGGGTATCTGAAATCAATTAGTCGAATAAGACGTCATATCCATTTCATTTGTGATCTCCTGACGGTTTTTCATTTGTGATCTCCTGACGGTTTCAGGGTGGTTGGGTTGGCCGATGAACCTTTTCACATGAGCCGCAACATGCATCTTTGGGGGAATTGCGCAGGGCTGATTCCAGATGTCAACGAATATCGATGAAATCAACGGATCGATTGACCCTCTGGTCAAAAAAAAGTGTACATCGAAAAAAATCCATTTTGATCAGGAGATTTATCCATCAGGGGTTTCTCCAGTACCGGGGGGCGCCCCTCGATGTTTGCCAACCTCCCGGGCAGTTGCCGGCCGGCATCGCCGGAGTTACTCTTGCCCTCCCGGCTGCCTCCCTGTTTCCCAAGCTCCCGAGCCTTACTGCCCATAACCATTCGTGTCACCCGATTATCCGATGAAGGGCGAAACCCGGGCCGGCGCGGCCCGCTGTTCCTGGGTCTGCCACCCTCTGGTTGAAGAGCCGTGGCCGAAATCCGCGGCCCTGGTGGCGGCGATCCTCGCTTTCTCCGCCCTCGCCGCGGCCGCTTTCGAGGGGCTCCTGTACGGCGTCATCGCCCTGGCGGTTCTCAGCGGATCGATGTCGCGGTTTCTCCTGCCGACGAGCTACGAGATCGGCGCCTCCGGGGTCGCCGTGAGCCACCTGTTCCGGCGGCGGCTGCGAGCCTGGGAGGAAATACGGCGGGTGGAGGTCCGCGAGGACGGGCTGTTTCTCAGCCCGTTCCCCCGCCCCAGCCGTCTCGACAGCTACCGGGGCCTCTTCCTTCCGGCCTCGGGGGTCGGGGTGAAGAAACTCGAGGATCTGGTTGGACCTCATGTCCCGGGTTGAGCGGCTGCGGGCCTGGTGCTCGCACGCCTTCGCCGTCGAACCGGCTGCCGACCGCGCCATCGACGAGTCGGAGCAGGAGCTGATCGACCGCGTCGCCGACTTCCTCGTCCGCCGCGGACTGGCGGCGCCGGCCGTCATGCTCCTCGAAGTGGGGCGGCCGTTCAACTTCGTCGGCAGCCAGCTGCTCGTCTTCCTCAGCCCCTTCATCTCGCTGATCTTCAATCCCGGGGAGCTGAAAAGGTTTACCCGGCTGCTGGCGAAGCGCGGCGCCGTCGACGCCCTGGTAGTGGCCATCTCCCGCGGCGGCGGCCCGGGCGGCAACCGGGCAACCGGCGCGGAAAGCAAGTAGCGTCGGACCGGAACTGCAATGGACGTATTCATCGCCACCGACTGCGGCAGCACCACGACGAAAGCGATCCTCATCGAGCGCCAGCCGGACGGGGTATGCCGGCAGACCTTCCGCGGCGAGGCCCCGACCACTGTCGAGGCTCCTTTCGAGGACGTGACGCGCGGCGCGCTCAACGCCATCGCCGAGGTGGAGGAGCTGTCGGGGCGGACGATCCTCGACGGGGAGCGGATCCTGACTCCGGCGGAAGGGGACCGCGGCGTCGACATCTACATTTCGACGAGCAGCGCCGGGGGCGGCCTGCAGATGATGGTGGCCGGGGTGGTCGCCTCGATGACGGGGGAAAGCGCGCAGCGCTGCGCCCTGGGAGCCGGGGCCATCGTCATGGACGTGCTCGCCGCCAACGACCGGCGGCTTCCCCACGAGAAGATCGAGCGCATCCGCCGGCTGCGGCCCGACATGTTCCTGCTGTCCGGCGGCACCGACGGCGGCACCGTCTCGCACGTCGTCGAGCTCGCCGAGTTCATCGCCGCGGCCGATCCGAAGCCGAGGTTCGGCAGCGGCTTCCGGCTGCCCCTCATCTACGCGGGGAACCGCGACGCCCGCGGCGAGATCGAAAACACCCTCGCCGAAAAGACCGCCCTCACCGTTACCGAGAACCTGCGGCCGGTGCTCGAGAGGGAGAACCTCGGTCCCGCCCGGCAGGTGATCCACGACCTCTTCCTCGAGCACGTGATGGCGCAGGCCCCGGGGTACCGCAAGCTGATGACCTGGACAGGAGCGCCGATCGTTCCGACCCCGGCCGCGGTCGGCAGGATCATTCAGACGATCGCCCGCCTCCGGGGCATCGACGTCATCGGCGTCGACATCGGCGGCGCCACCACCGACGTCTTCAGCGTCTTCCGCCCCCCCTCCGGCGGCGGCGCGGACCGGGAGGAGCCGGTCTTCAACCGCTCGGTCAGCGCCAACCTCGGCATGTCCTACAGCATCTCCAACGTCCTCAACGAGGCCGGTCTGGAGAACGCCATGCGCTGGATACCGTTCGACATCGAGGAGACAGACCTGCGCGACCGCATCAAGAACAAGATGATCCGGCCGACCACCATACCGCAGCAACTCGAGGAGCTGCAGCTCGAGCACGCCCTGGCGCGCGAGGCCCTGCGCCTCGCCTTCGTCCAGCACCGCGCCCTCGCCGTCGGCCTCAAGGGGGTGCAGTCGGAACGCACCCTGTCCGACGTCTTCGAGCAGTCGGCGACCGGGGAATCCCTGATCGACATGACGGCCCTCGACCTTCTCGTCGGCAGCGGCGGAGTGCTCTCCCACGCCCCGCGCCGCGTGCAGGCCGCGGCGATGCTGATCGACGCCTTCGAACCGGCGGGGATCACCCGCCTCGCCGTGGACAGCATTTTCATGATGCCCCACCTCGGCGCCCTGGCGGGGTTGGACGAACAGGCCGCCTCCGACGTCTTCGAGCGCGACTGCCTGATCGATCTGGGCACCTGCGCGGCCCCGGCAGGCAGCGGCAAACCGGGGGAGGCCTGCTGCGACTTCACCCTCACAGGCGCAGCGTCCGGACCGGTGTCCGGCCGCCTGCATGTCGGGGAGCTGGTGCGCATCGACCTCGCCGCAGAAGAGGAGGCCGACCTCTCCCTCGAACCCGCCCGCGGCTGGGACGCCGGGGCGGGAATCGGCAGGGCTGCAAGTTCGCGGGTTCGCGGAGGGGCCGCCGGCCTCCTCCTCGACGGGCGCGGGCGGCCGATCGAGTTCGCTCCATCGGCGGCCGGGCGCCGCGAACAGGTGCGGGCCTGGAACGAGGCGCTCGGATCCTACCCCGGCACAACGGAGCCGGGCTGATGGCCCACGCCTACACCCCCGGCCTGCGCGTCAGCGGCCACACGACGCTGCGCAAAACGAGGCGGCTGCCGCTGTCCGGCGAGCTCGCGGCTCGCGCCGGCGACCGCGTCGCCCGCGACGAGGTCGTGGCCCGCACCGAGCTGCCGGGAGACGCGGTGACCCAGAACCTCGTCAATCGCCTCGGGGTGCCCGCCGCCGATCTGGCCCGCTTCATGCTTAAAGCGGAGGGGGATCAGGTGCGTCAGGGAGAGCCGCTCGCCGAGACGCGGCCCTGGATCAAGTGGTTCAAGACCGTTGTCCCGGCAGAGACCGACGGTATCGTCGAGAGCATCTCCCCGGTGACCGGCCAGGTGCTCTTGCGCAAGCCGCCGTCGCGCGTCGAGATTCCCGCCTTCGTCGACGGCGTGGTCGTCGAGGAGCTGCCGGGGGAGGGGGTCGTCGTCGAGACGGAAGGGGCCTACGTGCAGGGGATTTTCGGGATCGGCGGAGAGCGCTGGGGGCCGCTTCGGGTCCTGTCGCAGGCTCACGACGAACCGCTGAGCGAAGGGCAGATCGACGGGAGATGCGGCGGCGCAGTGCTGGTCGCCGGGGGAATCGCCGGCATCGAGGCGCTGCAGAGGGCCGCCGGGGCCGGGGCCGCAGGGGTGATCGCCGGCGGCATCCACGACCGCGATCTCAAGGAGCTTCTCGGCTACGACCTCGGCGTCGCCATAACCGGGGCCGAGGACATCGGCACCACCCTGATCGTCACCGAGGGGTTCGGTGAGATAGCCATGGCTCGCAATACCTTCGACATCCTGCGCTCGTGCGAGGGCATGCAGGCCTCGATTTCGGGTGCGACCCAGATCCGCGCCGGGGTCCAGCGTCCCGAGATAATCATCCCTTCGCCCGGCCCGGACACTGCGGAGACGACCGCGGCGAAAGAGAATCCGGGGGGTATGGCCGAGGGGGACGCCCTGCGCGTCATCCGCGCGCCCCATTTCGGGCGCGTCGCCAGGGTGCGCGCCCTGATTCCGGAGCTTCGCACGGTCGAAAGCGGGGCCCGGGTGCGGGTGCTGGAGGTCGAGTTCGAAGACGGGACCCGGGCGGTGGTACCCCGCGCCAACGTAGAGCTGATCGAGCGGTGAGGATGGTGGAGATTTGCCAGATCGGACAGCGCCCGGTTCGAGGGCCGGTTCAACCCGGATGCACGGGGCGTGGAAACTGCTCCTCGCGCCCGGGGTCCGGTCTCGACCCGGGTGCAAGGCGCCGCCGAATCCCGCCGGCGCCGGCAAAGCTCTGTGCAGCCGGGCTTCAGCCGGCTGAAGGGCGCACGTCATTGAATCGAATGAAACCCTCCTTCCCGCTGCTGCTGCTGTTCCTGTTTCCCTGCCTGGTCGGTGGGCAGGCCGCGGCCCCTCCGGGCTTCGAGGCCTTCGACACCCCGAACGACGGCGGCGGCAGCATCACCGTGACCTGGCCGCTCGACGAGGCCGCCCCCCGGGACGCCGTCTACAACATCTACGTAGCCGAGCTCGCAAACGGACCGTTTCACCTGGCCGCCTCGGTTGCCGCCGGCGCCGGCCTGCAGTCGGAGAATCCCGCGGTCTTCGGGTTCGGTCCCGAGACCGCCCGGCACCAGTTCGCCCACGTCGAGAAGTACGAAGCCGGGGGGGAGTCCGTGGCCCTGGAAAACGGCACCCCCTACTTCCTCCGGGTGGGGGTGCAGACCGCCGCGGGGGAGGGACGCGGCAAGGCGGTCGAGGCGACGGCGACGGCGCAGCTGTTCAACTGGAACAAGCTCAACAACCTCCTCCTCGGGGTGGTGCTGTCGGCGGCGATCCTGATCTCCATCTCGATGGCGAAGAGAAAGGAGCTCTTCGTGCGCCGCATCGCCGGCCTCGAGGCGCTCGACGAGGCACTGGGCCGCGCCACCGAGATGGGCAAATCGGTGCTCTACATCCACGGCCTTCGCGAGATGGACGCCATTTCCACCATCGCCGCCGTCAACATCCTCGGCCGCGTCGCCCGCCGCACCGCCGAGTACGACACCCTGCTGAAAGTGACCAATTCCAACCCGGTGGTCATGTCGGTAAGCCAGGAGACGGTGAAGGAGGCGTACATCGAGGCAGGGCGGCCCGACGCCTTCAACCCCGACAACATCTTCATCGCCGCCACCGACCAGTTCAGCTACGCCGCCGCGGTCGAGGGGATCATGGTGCGAGAGAAGCCGGCGGCCCACATCATGATGGGGTATTTCTACGCCGAGTCCCTGCTGCTGGCCGAGACCGGGGCCTCCACCGGGGCGATCCAGATCGCCGGCACCGACGCCTTCACCCAGCTTCCGTTCTTCGTCACCACCTGCGACTACACCCTCCTCGGCGAGGAGCTGTACGCCGCCAGCGCCTACTTGTCGCGCGAGCCCCGGCTGCTCGGCAGTCTCAAGGGGCAGGACATCGGCAAGGGGCTGCTGCTGTTCGTCCTGGTTGCCGGCTCCCTGCTGGCCGCCTGGGGAAAACCCTGGCTCACGCAACTTTTCACCGCGCTTTAGGCTGGAGAAATGCTGTTTCTGAGCCGCACTCTTCCGGTACTGGCCGCCTTCGCCTTCGGCGTCGTCGCCGTGGCGATCTACTATATCCCCCACCCCGCCTCGCAGGAGGTCGAGCGCGAGCTTGCCCTGTGGCTGCGCATCGCCTTCGCCTTCGCCTACTTCCTCGGGCTCTTCAGCCTGCTCAACCTGCACTGGAGCCGCATCCGGCTGCGGGTCGCCGGATGGGGGTACAACGCCGTCGCCCTGGCGAGCTTCGGCGTCATGTTCCTCTTCGTCCTCCACAACGACGGCGCCGGACCGTTCGCCCCGCAGGCCGCCGAGGGGGCCTACCAGTGGATGTTCCAGAACGTCCACGTCCCCTGTACGTCGACGATGTTCTCGATGCTGGCCTTCTTCATTGCCTCGGCTGCGTACCGCACCTTCCGCGCCCGCAGCGCCGACGCCGCCATCCTGCTCGTGGCCGCCGTCGTCGTCATGATCGGCCGCGTCCCGATCGGGGAAATGATCTCCGGTGCGCTTCCCGCCCTTGCGGACTGGCTGATGTCGGTGCCCAACCTCGCCGCAAAGCGCGGAATCCTTCTGGGGGTGAGCCTCGGGGCCATCGCCACCTCGCTGCGCATCATCTTCGGAATCGAGCGCTCCTACGTCGGAGGGGGTGAGGAATGATCGACCGGCTTCTCGGCATCGACCGGCGCATCATCTTCGTCGCCGTCTTTCTCGGGGTCGCCATACCCCTGCTGTCGAATCTGAAGTTTCCCGTCGAGCCGAAGAAACAGGTCAGGGCGGTATTCGACGAGATCGAGAAAGTGGCGGGCAAGGAGGACCGCGCCCTCGTCCTGCTCTCCTTCGCCTACGGAGCAAGCACCGAACCGGAAATGCAGCCGATGGCCAAGGCGCTGCTGCGTCACCTCTTCAGCAGAGACGTCGGCGTCGTCGCCGTCTGCCTGTGGCCGGAAGCCCCCGGTCTCGCCCAGCTGGCGCTCGAGGAGACCGCGGCGGAGTTCGGAAAGACCTACGGCGATGATTACGCCTTCATGGGGTACAAACCAGGCACCTACAGCGTCATCATCAACATGGGCCAGGACTTCGCCGACGCCTTTCCGAAGGACAACTGGGGCACCGCCACCGCCGAGGTGCCGCTGACCGCGGCCGTCGCCGGTCTCTCGGACTTCGACCTGGTGATCGACCTGGCGGCCGGCGATTCCATCGAGTTCTGGTGGCTGCCGTTCGGTCAGGAAAGGCACAACCTCGCCTTCGCCGCCGGCTGCACCGCGGTGATGGCTCCGGATCTCTACCCGTTCCTGCAGTCGGGGCAGATGCGCGGCCTCATCGGGGGCCTGGTCGGCGCCGCGGAATACGAAGCGCTGATCGACCACCCCGGCGGAGCGTCCGCTGGAATGAGCGCCCAGTCGGTCACCCACCTGATCATCGTCCTCTTCATCCTCGTCGGGAACGCCGCCTATTTCGCGGCTCGCCACCGGCAGCGGAGACGGCCGGAATGAACCGCGATTCCATCCTCTTCCTCGCCGTCCTGCTGTTCTTCGCTCTGGCCAACGCCTACCTGTTCGCCGCCGGCAAGCTCAGCCCCGACTGGACCGGCTTCGGGATTATCGTCGCCGCCGGCCTTACCCTGGCCCTCTACAGCTTCCTCTACCGCGACAACCCCCTGTTCAAGCTCGCCGAGCACATCTTCGTCGGCGTCGCCGCGGCCTACGTGTTCGGCCAGACCTGGTACCCGACCATCTACGGCGAGGTGATCGACAAGCTCACCCGGCTCGGGGACGCCGGCGCCTGGAAGGAGAACGCCTGGCTCGTTCTTTTCCCCACCGTCCTCGGGATCCTGATGCTCACCCGGTTCAGCACCCGCATCGGCTGGACCAGCCGCATCGCCTTCGGGTTCTTCGTCGGCCTCGGGGCCGGCTTCACGATCCCCGCCTACATCTCGACCTTCATCCTGAAACAGGTGGAACCGACCCTGCAGCCGATCACCCTGTCCTGGGCGGGCCTAGACCTGTTCATCATCCTTGTCGGCGTCGTTTCAGTGCTGGTCTACTTTTTCTTTTCCGTCGAGCACCGCGGCGCCGTCGGCATGGTCTCGAAGCTGGGGGTCTGGGTGCTGATGATCTCCTTCGGCGCTTCCTTCGGGTACACGATCATGGCGCGGCTGTCGCTGCTGATCGGCCGCGCGAGGTTCCTCCTCGGCGACTGGCTGAACCTGATGTAGGAGCTGTGCACATGGAGTATCGACAGCTGGGAAGAAACGGCCCGCAGGTTCCCGCGATCGCCCTCGGGGCCTGGCCCTTCGGCGGGGCCATGGGCGCGGTCGACGAAGAGGTGGCCGTCGCCACCGTGCGCGCCGCCATCGACCGCGGCATCACCATGGTCGACACGGCACAGGGCTACCGCGCCAGCGAGCGCATCGTCGGACGCGCCCTTGCCGGCGGCTACCGCGAGCGCTGCTTCCTGGCGACCAAGGTGAGCGGCGACTTCTCGCCCCGGGCGATCCGCGCCGCCATCGAGAACAGCCTGCGGCAGCTCGCCGTCGACCATGTCGACCTCTACCAGATCCACGGCTGGAACCCGGAATACCCGGTGGAGGCCAGCATGGAGGCGATGGAGCGGCTGCGCCAGGAGGGGAAGACCCGCTACATCGGCGTCTCCAACTACAACGCCGCGCAGATGGCCCGGGCCATGGAGACCGCCCCCTTCCAGTCGGTCCAGCCCGGCTACAACCTGCTCGACCGCGGCATCGAGGCGGAGGACATCCCGTTCTGCGCCGGGCACGGCATCGGCATCCTCGCGTACAGCCCGCTGGGACAGGGCTTGCTGACCGGCAGGTACCGGCCGGGGCACCGCTTCGCCGACGACGATTACCGCTCGGAGCGGGCACACTTCCAGGGGGAGCAGTTCGCGCGCACCGTGGCGGTCGCCGACCGCCTTGCGGAGCTCGCGGCGGACAAGGGGCTGTCGCTGGTGCAGCTGGCGATCGCCTGGATCCTGCGGCTGCCGGCGATCAGCACGGTCCTGGTCGGCGCCAAGAACCCCGGTCAGCTCGACGACCACCTCGGCGCCGTCGGCGTCCGTTTCAGCGGCGACGAGCTCGGGGCGATCGACGCCGTTCTGGCCGGCGCCGGGTAGCGGTGGAAGCGCCCGCCCCTTCCCTCCCATTCGCGAGCACCTACAGGGTCGTCGTCGGCCGCGACGACGGTTTTCCCGTCGAGGTGGCCTGCGCCGACAACGGCAACCTGTCCGCCGACTGCACGCTGCTGCTGCTGCACGGCCTCTTCGACCACAAGGGGACCTGGGAGCTGATGCAGCCCTTTCTCGGGGAGCGCTTCCGGACGGTCGCCCTCGACCTGGTCGGCTTCGGGGAGAGCAGCAGACCTCGCTTCCGGTCCCTGCCCGAGCACGAGCGCTACTGCCTCGACCGGCTGGCGGCCTACGTCGGAGAGTTCATCCGCGTCCTCGAGCTCGACCGCCTCATCCTCGTCGGCAACTCCCTCGGCGGGGCCATCGCCCTGCGGCTCGCCTGCTCCGATCCGCAGGAGCGCCCCTGGGCGGTGGGTCTGGACCTGCGCGGACTGGTGCTGATCTCCGCCGTCGGATACCCGCAGCGGCTACCGGGGTTCGTCCCGCTCCTCGCTGGAAAACCGGGGGCCCTTCTGCTGAACCCCACCTTGCAGCGGCTGGCGGTGGCCAGCGGCCTGGCGCGCCGGTTCGCGGGCTCGACCTATTCCCGCATCTTCTTCGACCCCCGCAGGATACCGGAGCGGCTTGTCGACCGGGCGGTCGAATACTTCGCCATGCCGGGCACGCCCTTCTCTTACCGGATGACGGTGCGCAACCTGACCCCGCCCGACATCGACACCTTTACCGACAGGTACCCCGGGATGCCGCTGCCGGCCCTGATCGTCTGGGGACGTCAGGACCGCATCGTGCCTGCCCTCAACGCCCTCCGCTTCGAAGCGGATCTGCCGGCCGCGAAGCTGCATGTCTTCGACGACTGCGGGCACGTCCCGCATCTCGAATATCCCGGGGAGACCGCAGCGGCAATCCGCGACTGGATCCGCCACGGCATCAGTTCGGACTGACCAACTCGTGACCGGCAGCCCGGACCTGAGCAACATCGGGGAGGACGGCAGGCGCTTCCGCATCTTCATCGGAAGTCTGCTCTGCTGTTTCGCCCTCGGCTTCACCGCCCTGGTCACCGTGACCGACAGCCCCCTGCCGCTGCGCGTCGCCGTCTTCCTGCCGCTCGTGCTGGGGATCAACTGCCTGTTGCAGGCCCGCGGGTCGACCTGAGTGCTGCTGGCGGCGCGTGGTGCACGCGCTACCCCGGGAGGAACCGAGCCGATCCACGACCAGGAGCTGGCAGAGGGGCTCCGCCGCAAAGCGGGGCGCCTCCAGTTGCAGTCGATCCTGGCGGCCTTCGCCATTACCATCCTGCTGCTGCTCGGCACCCTGTTCTTTCCCTGGCGTCTGCCCCCGGTCTGAAGCCTCCTACCGCAGCAGGGCGGCGAAGGTGTCGTCGATGTCGGTATGCCGGAAGGTGAACCCGGACTCGAGGAGGGCGCGGGGCCGCGCCCTCGTGCTGGCGAGCAGCAGCTCCCGCGCCATCTCGCCGAGAACCAGCTCGAGCAGGACGGCCGGGACTGGAAACAGCGCCGGGCGGCGCAGGGCCCGCGCCAGTGCCGCGGTGAAGGCGCGGTTCGTGACCGGAGCGGGGGCCGCGAGGTTGACCGGCCCGGAGATCGAGCCTGTCTCCAGGGCAAAGAAGATCCCCCTCAGGGCATCTTCGAGACTGATCCAGCTGATGAACTGATCGCCGCTGCCGAGGCGGCCTCCGAGGCCGAGCCTGAAGGCCGGCAGCATCCTCGCCAGTGCCCCGCCGCGGGGCGTCAGCACCACCCCGAGGCGGGTGAGAACAACCCGGATCCCGCAGCCGGCGGCCGCCCCGGTGGCCGCCTCCCAGTCGCTGCCGACTTCGGCGAGGAAGCCGCTGCCCGGGGGGCTCTCCTCGGTCAGCTCTTCGCCGCCGCGGTCTCCGTAGTAGCCGACAGCGGACATGCTGACGAGAACCTTCGGAAGCGGGTCGAGGCGGGCAAGGGTCTCGCACAGAAGGCGGGTGCCGTCGATGCGGCTGTCGCGAAGACGCCGCTTGCGGGCCGGGGTCCAGCGCCGCGTGATCGATTCTCCCGCCAGGTGGACGGCGGCGTCGATTCCCTGCAGGTCCTGCCCGTCGAGCACCCCGGTTGCGGGGTCCCACCTCACCTCCTCCTCCCCTGCCGCCGGAGCCCGGCGCACCAGCCGGACCACGGTGTGGCCGCGGTTCGCCAGCATGGGGACGAGCTGCGACCCGATCAGGCCTGTCGACCCGGAGACCAGCACCCTCATCGCCGCGGTTCCTCCAGGATCTCCCGCAGGGCACGGGCAAAGGCGGCCCGCTGCGGACCGGTGCCGACGGTGACGCGGATGCAGCGGCTCTGGGGCGGCCTGGACGGCATGCGCACGAAGACCCCGCGCCGCAGCAGCTCCTCCAGCACCCGGCGCGCCTCCCCGGGAGCGCCGACGTCGAAGCACACGAAGTTCGCCGCCGACGGCACCGCGGCCAGCCCGAGCTCGGCGGCCAGCCGTTCGTACTCGCGGCGCCCGGCGACCACCTGGCCTGCCACCCTGGCGACGAAACCGGGATCTCCCAGCGAGGCCAGGGCTCCGGCCTGGGCGACGCGGTTGACCCCGAAGTGGTTGCGCACCTTTTCCAGGGCGGCGACGAGGTCCGCCGGGGCGATGGCGTAACCGACCCGGGCGCCGGCCATGCCGTGCGCCTTGGAGAAGGTCCGCATGCGCACCGCCCGGCTGTCGGCCGGCTCCCCCGGCAGGGCGGTTCCGGCAGGGGCGAAGTCGTTGTAGGCCTCGTCGACGATGGCGATGCACCGTTGCGGCAGGGCGTCGACGAAAGCCCGGATCTCCGCCCCGGAGTGCCAGGTGCCCATCGGATTGTCCGGGTTGGCGACGTACACGAGGTGGGCTCCGGTCTCGGCGACCCTTTCGAGCAACCCCTGCAGGTCGACGCGGTCGCCGGCGTAGGGCACCTGTTCCAGGCGGCCGCCGAAACCGCGAACGTGGTAGTCGAAGGTTGGGTAGGAGCCGCGCGAAGTGACCACGGGAGCCCCGGCCTCGACGAGAATGCGCACCATCAGTCCGAGCAGGTCGTCGACCCCGGCGCTTATGCAGATCTCACCCGGGTCGATTCCGTGGTGGACGGCGAGCGCTGCGGCGAGATCGAAGTTCTCCGGGTCGCTGTAGAGGCAGAGTTCCCCGACCGCGGCGAGCATCGCCTCGCGAGCCCTCGGCGATATGCCGAAGGCGGACTCGTTGGCCCCGACGCGGACCTCGATCGGGCGGCCGTTGAGCCGCTCGAGCGCCTCGGGACCTACGAACGGCACCGATGCAGGCAGGCCGCGCAGGACTGTCGTCAGCGGCAGCGACCCGGTTTCTTTCATCGTTGAGGCTTGGGTGGTGCGATCGGCAGGGGTACGGGTCATGCTGTCAGCCGAGGGCCGGAGGGAAGCCCGTCGCCCTCACCGGGAAAGGGGTGAAGCCCCCGCAGTGATCCGGGGCGCGCAGGTGCCGGGACCCCGCCTCCCCAGGACCTTCACCCCACCTCGACCTGGTCGGGTCCGCAGGAGATCACGGCACCCGGATGATTGAGCGCCAACCCCTTGCTCAGGTCCTGCTGCTGCCAGGGGGCCCCGTGTACCAGGGCGATCTGCTTCGGCTTGAGCCTGGAGGCGTACTCGAGCAGCCCGGGCCGGTCGGCGTGGGCGGAAAGCCCGAACTGCTTGGCCGGCATCGCTGCCTTGAACCTGATCTCCCCTCCCTCTCCCGGCAGTCGGACAACCCGCGGACCTCCGGCCCCGGAGATGTCGAGAAGCGCCCTGCTTGGCGCGCCTTCGTCCTGATAACCGGTCAGGAGGATCCGGTGTCGGGCGTCCGGAAGCAGGTGGCGGGCGTACTCGACCACCGGCCCCCCCGTGAGCATGCCCGACGTGGTGACTATGATCGACGGCACCTTCTGCGCTTCGCGAGCGGTCTCGTCCCGGTCCGCTTCGCCCCGTACCTCGAGGACGGCGTCCAGCGGCAGGTCGAAGTCGGCATGTTCCTGGTAGATCGGGTTGATCGACTTGATCATTCCGTCGACGAAAACCGGAACGTCGTCCCGGAGATCCCCCTCCTCCTTCCCCTTCAGAATCAGCTTCAGCAACTCCTGGGCGCGCCCCAGCGCGAACGAGGGAAGGATCACCGACCCCTTGCGGTTCTCGGTCGTATCCCTGATGAAGTCGACAAGCTCGGCCCGGGTCGTCTCCGGCTCCTGGTGTTTCGAGTTCCCGTACGTCGATTCCAGGACGAGGAGATCGACCTCCCCGAGATCCTCCGGCCAGCTCGCTGCCGGTACGGTCAGTTGTGGAAAGGAGGAGAAATCCCCCGAAAAGAAAACCCGGCGCCCGGTCTCCTCCTCGATGAGGAAGCTGGCGGCGCCGAGAATATGGCCTGCCGGGAAAAACCGGAACGAGATGCCGGGGAACGGCAGCGCCTGCTCGCTGCCGAATTCGCAGGCGACGGCGAGCTGGGGAACCCGGAGCACGTCGTCCCTCCCGTAACCGGCGACGACCTCCTCGGCGTTGGCGATATGTTTCGCCTGCTCGCTGCGGGTCGCCAGCTGGCGCGTGTAGCGGGTGTGGCAGTCCTCCAGCATTGCCGGCAACAGCGCTCTGGTTCCGTGGGTGCAGTAGATGGCCGGCTCGCCAAAGCGGTTGACGAGCGCGGGGATCCAGCCGACGTGATCGGTGTGCGCGTGCGTCACGATGAGGGCGTCGATGCGTTCGAGCCCGTCGATGGGGGGGTGGAATCCGGAGAACCCTCCCGGCTTGATGCCGCAGTCCACGAGAATCCGGTGTTCTCCAAGCTCGAGGAGGTAGCAGCTTCTGCCGATCTCCGCGGATCCCCCGAGCGCGTGGAACCGCAGGGAGCTCTTGCGGGGGAGCTTCTTCTTCGGGGCGGCGGCGCGGAACCTGGGATAGGCCTCGAGAAACGCCGACTTCAGCTTGCGGTGCAGCCGCCACTCCTCGTCCGCCTGCACCTTCGGCGAGCCGGAGAGGATCAGGCGGTCCCGCTTGATGCGCTCCTCCTCTTCCCGCAGGAACTGCTGGACAGCCTCGTCGTCGCGAGGGAGGTCTCCGAGTTCGGATTCCAGCTCCTTCACCCGCAGCTCCTTGGTCTGGAGCTGCCTCGCCAGTTCGCTCCGTTCCGCGGCCAGCTCCCTCTTTTCCCGGTCCAGCCGGCGGTGCTCCCGCTGAACGTCCTCCCTGATCTTCTCCGCCTTGTCGAGGTCCCTTTCGAGACTGGTGCGGGCGGCATCGGACTGCCGCATCTGCTCGCGGATCCGTTCGAGATCCTCGACCGCTTTCCGGTGCTCCTTCTTCTCCTCCTGGTACTCCCCCCTCAGCTTCTCGAGGTCCCGCTCCCTCCGCTGCAGACTCTTCTCCGACCGCTCCGAGTTCCGCCTGGTCTCCCTGTAGGCCCTGCTGGTCTTGCGGAGCTCCCTCCGCAGCTTCTTCTCCTCTTCGACGCGAGCGTTTTCCAGCGACAAACCGGACGCGAATTCGGCATCGGCAAGTGGCACGAGCAAACGGAAAAGCTCTTCGGCGTCCGGACCATCGAACTCCGACGCCCAGAGGACGGCGGCCAGGCGGCGCAGGCCGTCCCTCCTGTCCTGAAGCAACCCCGACAGCGTCTCACTTTCCAGCAGGCTCCCCGTCGAGATCTGGTCGACCAGCTCCTTGTTCTCCCGGCGTATGTTGGAACGGATGAAATCGACCAGGTCGTGATCGGGATACTTCCACAACAGTCTGTTTACCTCCTGCCTGGCGGTCCGGAACCTGTCCGGACGCATTCCCCGGCGATACCCCAGGGGAGGAGGCACGTGCCCGCAGTCGAGGTTCGGGCACTCCTTGGCGTGCTTGACCAGCTCCTCGATGGCGATCTCGATCGGCAGGGAGAGGACGGCCGGCGGCACCGTCTCGGCTCCCAGCCGGCCATCCGGAATGCGGTCGCCGTGGGTCGCCCTGAGAACGGCCAGTGCAGGCGACAGCGTCATCTTCCTCTGCGGCCGGTTCCGTTGTCCTGCTTCCAGCATGCCATCCCGTCCAACGTGAACTCGCCCTCCTGTTTCGCCGCACCGTCCCGCCGGGTCCTGACCCTGCCTGCCACGGGAAACAGTTCCTCCGGGGGCACTGGAATCGGATCGCGGGACAGGCGGACGGGGAGGAAGTTCAACGAGTAAAATGCTGCTCCCGGCGGCATATGCCGCCCGCCCGTCTGCCCTGTCTCTCGGGCATGTCAGCTACCGGTCCGGGCGGTACACTTCCGTGATTCCACCGGTTTTTCGCGGCGGAAAGTAGCTCTTGGGGACGGTCTCAGCAAACCGGAAGAGAGCGATCCCAAGCCGGGATCGAAGCCCGCGAGGTTCGGGCATTCTGCCGAAAACCAGGTGCGTGGGCAGGAGCGCCCGGTATCGAGAATACCGGGTCGAATCCTCAACAAGAGGTCACGGCTGCTCCTGCGGCTCCAACAGGCCGCGTTTTCGCAGCGCCTCCTGCAACAGCGGCTGGATCACCTTCGCCAAACGGGTGTTGGCGTACGCGACCCAGCTCACCTGGGTCCTGACGTCGAGCGGGGCTCGCAGCTGCCCGCCGTCGACGGCGGTGACGACGACGCCGGCCTCGCGGGCCGCCAGCTCGGTGCACAGGTCGTACGGGTGGGCGCACGGTTCGCCGTACCTGCCTGCCGACAGCCTGCGCAGGGCCATGGGGCGGACGTCGATGACCAGGCGGTCGCGGCCGGCCATCAGCTCGTAGAGCTGTCCGCCGGAGGAGATGTACTGATCCTCGAAGCAGGAGGCGCGGCCGTCGAAAGGGGTCCCGAGAGCAGCCTCGAACAGCTCGTCGTCGATTGCGCCCAGGAGCTGGCGGCCCCCCGGAAAGAAACGGACCACGGTGGCGAAGCCGTGGCGCGGGGAGGCCGCCGCCGAGGGGGCAAGCATCAGAGGCGTTCGCTCGCCGTTCAGCCGGTTGTACCGCTCCGCCCGGACGCCTCCTCCCTTCCGCGCCCAGACGGCGTCGCTGAGGTGCTGCTTGACCAGCGGAATCTCGGTCTGCACGGCGATCTCGAGGTCGGCCAGGGTCGTGGCGGGTCCCCGGTCCGGAGCCGCGCCGGTCAGTATCCAGGCGCTCCGCTTCTGATGCATCAGGCCGCGGGAGCCGTCAATCGGATCGACGATCACGCGCCAGCGCGACTCCTGCGGCGATGCCCCCGGCGGCAGGAGGAGGCTCCCGCCCGGCAGCCCTTCCCCGATCAGCACCAGCGGGCCCGTCTCCTCCGCGAGCTCTTCCATCCCCGCGAGCAGCTCTTCCTCGACGAGGCGGTCGATGGCGTAGATCGTGTCCTCCGCCCCCTCGCGGTGCACCTGCGCCAGGCCTTCCCTCCCCGGGTGGACCGCCGCTTCCTCGCAGGCGGCGACGACCCTGTCGCGCAGGCGCTCGTGCAGGCGCCTCAGGGGGTCGACAAGCTCCTGGATATCGCTGCTCATGGTTGTTACCCTTACCGGCCCGCAGAAACGGGGGCGCCGATGCGCCCGGTTTCCAAGGTCCCCGGGCCAGCCGTGTGGAGTCGGAACGGCCAGCCGAGGCAACGCGAGCCGGGATGCAATCGCGCCCGGTTCTCGCGCAATTGCCCGCCCGGCCAGGCACCAGGCGGGCTGGGGCCTGCTTCGCCTCAGGGCAATCCGGTCAGCGGGCCGTTACTCGAAACAGCAACCCATGTGCGGCCGTTTCACCCTTCACCACCCGGCGGCGGAGCTCGCTGAACGGTTCGCGGTCGAGCAGACTCTCCTCGAGCTGCCCCCGCGCTACAACATCGCCCCGTCGCAGCCGGTCGCGGTGGTGGTCCAGCGGCAGCAGCGCCAGCTGCTCGGGTTCAGGTGGGGTCTCGTCCCCTTCTGGGCGAAGACGGCGGCCATCGGCAACCGCCTGATCAACGCCCGCGCCGAATCGCTTCCCGACACCTCCGCCTTCAGGAACGCCTTCCGCAGGCGCCGCTGCATCGTACCGGCCAGCGGCTACTTCGAGTGGAAGCGCAGCGGCTCCGGCAAGGTCCCCCACTACATCCAGCTCGCGGACCGGCAACCCTTGGCCCTGGCCGGCCTGTCGGAAAAATGGACCGCGCCGGACGGCGAGGTTCTGCGCACCTGCGCCATCGTCACCACCGAGCCGAACGCCGCCGTCGCCGGGCTGCACAACCGCATGCCGGCGATTCTGACCCCGGAGGCCGCGGAAATCTGGCTCGACCCCGGAACCGCCGATATTCCCGCCCTGCTTGCGCTGCTGCGCCCCTATCCCGGTGAGCTCGGACTGCACCCGGTGTCCCCGCTCGTCAACCGCGCCGGCGTCGACGTTGCGGAATGCGTGCAGCCGGTAGACGACCCGGATCCCCAGCTCGGGCTGAATCTCTAGCAGCCCTCACGTCTTCGACTCCGGCACCTCCCCGGGTCCGGCCCTCAGCCAGCGCGCCAGTTCGCCGATTCCCGGCGGCTTGCCCGTCATCAGGATGCCGATCCGGAACAGCCTGGCGGCGGCCAGCAGGGCGAGGAAGATCCCCCCTGCCAGCACCGCCGTGGTCGTCAGGTACTCCCAAGCCGGGGGCGGACCGGCGGCGCGGTTCATCATCACGAAGGGGGTGAAGGGCGGAACGTACGAAACGACGCGGGCGAGCGTGCCGTTGGGGTCCTGGCTGACCGGCACCAACAGGAAGAACACCATCATCATCGGTATCATCACCGGAAGCAGCAGGTTCTGCGCCTCCTTCAGGTTGTTGCAGACCGAGCCGATGCCGACGAGGAAGGTCGCGTAGAGGAGGTACCCCATCGCGAAGTAGAGGAAGAAGGCGAGCAGGAAGAACGGAGCGGACGCCAGTTCGAGCAGGGTCTCGATCACCGCCGGGGAGCCGCCCGCCGCCGAAAACAGAACCCCTGCGAGAACGATGAAGAATACCCAGGATGCGACCATGGTCAGGCCGGCTCCGGCGGCTCCGGCGATTTTCCCCGCCATGAGCTGAACCGGGGAGACCGAGGAGAGCAGCACTTCGATGATGCGCGCCGATTTCTCTTCGATGGTGCTGGTGAGCAGCATCTGGGCGCTGGTGAAAATCGCGATCCACAGGAGGTAGGTGAACCCGACCGGAGCCCATTGCCGCGCCTTGTCCGCGCCCTCCACCTCCGCTTCCCCGCCCCCCGAGTCGACCTTGCGCTCCTCGAACTCCAGCCGCTCCCCGATCCAGGCCGCGGTCCCGGGCTCGACCTCGGCCGCGGCGATGCGGCGCGCGCGGATGACGGTGTTGGCCCTGGCGGCGAACCACTCCTGCAGCTCGCGGTCGGTGAGGTTGTTGGAGACGTACTTGCACCCCTGCGAGCCGCCGACCGGGTCGGGGCCGATGGTCAGGTAGGCGAACAGCTCGCCGCTGTCGACGCGGCGGTTGAGAGCGGACAGGTCCCCGCCGGCGCTGTCGAGGCGGGTGAAGCGGGAATGAGACAGATGGAGGTCGAGCGCCTCGAGCTCGTCGGCCGGGACCGACCGCCACCAGTCGTACAGCTCGCCGCTTCGCGCCGGGTCGGCGAAGCTCCGCGCCCGCCCTTCGGGCACCTGGCTTTCCGTCCTGCCGGCCAGCGCCTGAACGAAGGCCGCCCTCTCCTGTTCGTCGATCTCCATCCAGGCCAGGGTCAGCTCGCGAACGACCTCGGGCAGCCTCCCGAACTCGCGCCCCTTCCCTTCCCGCTTCCAGGCTGCGGCGGCGGCGATCAGGTCGGTCAGGTCCCTCTCGTATACGAGGGCGTCGATCTCCCGCAACAGGAACCCCGATTCGTCGACCACCGCGTAGGTGCGGACGTCCTTGGCCTCGCTCAGCAACCTCGGCACCACCGCCGCGAGGCCGATCAGGACCGGGATCGCCAGCAGGCCGAGCCAGAAGGCCTTGGTGCGGACCGTCCCGAGGTATTCGTTCCAGGCGACCAGAAAGGCTTTGTTCATGGGGTTTCTCCCTCCCCCCCGACGGCGCGGAGGAAGATCTCGTGCAGGGAGAGCTCGGTCAGGTCGAACCGCCGCACCCTGATGCCGTTTTCAACCAGGGCCCGGAGGATCTCCTGGGAATCTCCGTCTCCTGCGAGGAACAACTCCGCCTGCTTGCCCGAGTCGTTGACCCGCTCGACCCCGGGCAGCCGGTGCAGCGCGTTTCCGCTGCCGTCGTAGTCGAGACGGATCGACTGGCCTCCGGCCGCGCGGACCGACGACAGGCTGCCGTCGAGGACCTTGCAGCCGCGGTCGATGAGCACCACGTAATCGCAGATCTGCTCGGCCTGCTCCATGATGTGGGTGGAGAACAGCACGCTCTTGCCCTCCCGCTTCAGCTGCAGTATCAGGTCCCGCATCACGTCCCGGTTGACGGGGTCGAGACCGGAAAACGGCTCGTCGAGGATGACGAGGTCCGGCCCGTGCATTGTGGTGGCGAGGATCTGCACCTTCTGGGCCATCCCCTTCGAGAGGGTGTTGCACTTCTTCTCCCGCCAGTCGCCCAGACCGTATTCGGAAAGCAGGCGGCCGGAGACCTCGCGGGCGTCACGGGCACCCATTCCCTTCAGCCGGCCGTAGTAGGTCATCAGGTCGTCGAGGCGCATCCTGTCGTAGATTCCGCGCTCTTCCGGCAGGTAGCCGATGCGCTCCCTGACCGCGGCCGGATCGCGCTCCCCGAGAACGCGGAGGCTGCCCCGGTCCGGGTAGAAGATCCCGACGATCATCCGCAGGGTCGTCGTCTTGCCGGCCCCGTTGGGGCCCAGGAACCCGTAGATGCACCCCGGCGGGACTTCGAGAGAGAGGTCCTCCACCGCGGCCTTGTCGCCGAATCGTTTGCTGACGTTGTGAAGGGCGATCGCTGGTGTCATGTCACGGAAATCCCCTGCTTCCTTGCCGGGGGGCAGCCTTCAAGGTCCTCGAAATGGGGGCATCCCTTTTTTCCAGCACCGGTTCTGGCGGTCCTGAAACCGGATTCCCATAATTCAGCGAGCTCCCGGACTGACTTGCGGCATCGGACCCGACCGGAGGGTGAGGCGCGACCGGCCGGTGCCCACCCTGGACGAAGCCTCCGGGACGGAGCATCGGCGAAGGGCTCCCTGTTTTCGAGGGACCGACCAGCCATATTATAAATGGCGGCTCGGGAAACGGCAGCGGAGATCCCGCCTCGTCACGCCGCCGATTCGCAGCGATCCATCGCCGGTCCCTGGAGAAAGTGCATACCCCGTGGAATCTGGCAGCCCCGGCAACTTCTACCGGCCACCCGCCGCAGACCCGCTGTACCACCTGGTCCGGCAGCCGGAGGGCGGCATCGATCTCGCTCGCGGGGCCCTGCTGATCGCCCGCGACGCCTACCCCGACCTCGACATCGACTCCTGCCTGCAGCGCATCCGCGGCCTCGCCTCGGAGGTCGAGCCTCGCGTGAAAGGCCTCGGACCGCGTCAAGCCGTTACCGAGCTGAGCCGTTTCCTCGCCGTCGAGCAGGGATTCCGCGGCAACGCCGACCGCTACGACGACCCGCGCAACAGCTACCTCAACGACGTTCTCGACCGCCGCCTGGGAATCCCGATCACCCTGTCCATCCTCTATATCGCGGTGGGCCGCGAGCTGGGCCTTCCCCTGGCCGGGATCAACTTTCCCGGACACTTCCTCGTAAGGTGCGGCGCTGTTCCCGACGCGGTTTTCGTCGACCCCTTCAGCGGTGGCCGCGTCATCGGCCGGGCGGCTCTCGAAAGGATGCTGGAGCGAATGATGGGGAAGGGTGCGGTGCTCGACGACGGTCTCCTGTCCGAAGCGGTTCCGGCGCAGATATTCGCCCGCATGCTGCGCAACCTCAAGCTGATTCACGCCGGCCTGGGGGATTTCGAGCGCGCCGTCAGGGCCGGCGAGAGGATCACCTGGCTGCAGCCGGAGACGGCCTCGGATCTGCGCGACCTCGGGTATCTCTACTGCCGGCTCGGAGCCTTTCACCGCGCCCTCTCCTGTCTGGACGAGTACCTGCGAAGAGAACCCGGAGCGGAAGACGCCGGGAGGATCGCCAAAGACATCGGCCTGCTGCAGTCGCGGCTCGCGGTGTTGAACTGACTGGCTTGCCCGGGCTCGGGGGCGCTGACGGCGGTCATCCGGCCGGGCCGACGCCAATGACTGGACGTGAAAAAACTCCGCCGGTCGATCCGGGACTCTGCGGGAATTGCCGTCATTGCCGCGTCGTCGCGTCGGCCCGGAACGCACGCTTCTTTCTCTGCCGGGTCGCCGAGCGCGACGCCCGGTTCCCGAAATACCCCCGGCTTCCGGTCGTGGCCTGCGAGGCCTGGCAGCGCGGCGGGGATTGATCGCCGCCGCCCTGGACTAACCGTTCTTCAGGACCGGGCGGGCCCCCGGCGCCGGGAGAGAAGGGCTACCCGCTGCGGACGCGCTCCCCGAGGGCGGCTATCAGTCGGGTGGACTCGGCTCGGGCTTCCCCCAGGCCTTCCGGGGTCGGATTTTCCGTCTCCAGGTAGTCGAGGATGACCTGCTCGGCGGCGACGAACTCCTCGCAGATATGGGCGACGTCGCTGGCGATATCGCCGGGTATGACGGCTACCCCGTTGCAGTCCCCGTGCAGGAGATCCCCCGGGAAGATGGCGATCCCGCCGACGTGTACGGTGCGTCCGAGATCTACCATGTGGTTGTACCCGTGGGAGGCGATGGCGCCGTTGGTGAACGCCGGAAAGCCGAGGGCGCGCACCTGGTCGAGGTCGCGGCCGGTGCCGCTGGTGACCAGGCCGACGGCGCCGAAGGTCTGGTAGACCGAGCACATCACCTCGCCGAAGGTCGCCGCCACCGAGGGGCTGTCGAGATCCTGGAAAACGACCACGGGGGGGCTGGGTACCTCCGGGAACGAGGCCACCTGCCTGTCCATGGTGGAGTAGACGTCCCCCCGCGCCGGGGCCGAGGCGCGCATGGTCACGGTGCTGGCGTACCCGACCATGGGAGGCATCTCGGGATAGCAGGCCTGGATGCGCGAGTCGGTGTAGCCGGCGTCGCGGGGCCTGACCTGGAACAGCTCGATGGCGTTGCAGATGGTCGGGGTATCGTACTTGCGCAGCAGCGCGAGGTCCTCTCTGCTCAGTCCTGGTTTCGACATTCCGTCTTTCTCCGGTGGAAGAGGGGCCGGCAAGATATCCCGCGGCGCGCCGAGGTGTCAAAGCTGTCCCCGGGACCGGCGGCCTGCTTGCCAGCCCGGGTTTCCGCTGCGTATATCAGTGAGACCTGCAGAGACCAGCCGACCTCCTCCCCGCCGAGGCCGACGTGATCCAGGAGATCCTCGACATACTGCTCGACCGGCGATTGATCGCGATCGTCACCCTGCTAGTCGGCTGCTTCATCCTGCGGGACGTGGTGCGCACCCTGGTCTTCATTATCGACGCCGGCCGTTGGCGGCGGCGCCCGAAGAACGGGAAATGATGGCTGTCCGGGCCTGGCCCGGAAGGCGGGCAGTCGGGGAACCGGGGCGGAGAGCTCTTCAACCCCCGGCCAGCCGCTCGGCGTCGTCCTCCGGCTCGTACCCGAGCTCCGAGCGGGCGTTGGAGATGTCCCAGTAGGCCCGGGTGTTGCCGGAGATGCCGTAGTAGATCCCGGAGCCGACATCGGCCTCGATGCTCCGCCACACCAGCTGCACGCAGTCCCGGTGGCTCAACCAGGTCGACAGAATGCGGTCCCCCTCGCGCTCGACAACCGATTTGTCCGGCTGGAACGAGCCGATGCGCAGGCTGATCACCTCGAGGCCGAACTCGTCGACGTAGTACTGCCCCAGGTCTTCGCCGAACGCCTTGCTTACCCCGTAGTAGCTGTCGGGGCGCGCCGGCATCTCCGGCTTCGTGTACACACCCTCCTGCTCGTAGAATCCGGTGACGTGGTTGGTGCTGGCGAACACCACCCGCTTCACCCCCTGGCGGCGGGCGGCCTCGTAGAGGCAGTAGGTCCCCTCGATGTTGGCCTCGAGCACCTCCTCCCAGGTCGCCGGCACGTTGGGGTTTCCGGCGAGGTGGACGATGGCGTCCATGCCTGCCACCGCGGATTCGACGAAGCCGAGGTCGGTGATCTTCCCCCGGCAGACCTCATCCCCGGGGGCCGCCTGCAGCACCGTGCGGTGATACATCAGGCGCAGGCGGTAACGGTCCCGCAGGCCGTCCCCCAGAACCTGGCCGATGCGGCCGGCCGCCCCCGTGATCAGAACCCTTTTTTTCCGCCCGTTACCCTGCATGTCCTCTCATTCTCCCGGATCTCCTGCGCCATTCGAAACAGCCTCGCCGGCGGGCGGCGGCCGGTGCCATACCGGTCGATACAGGCGCACCGCCATACCGGCGGAGCTGTCCTCCACCCGCGTTGCCCTCGCAGTGCGTGGACTTCGGTGAACCTCGTGAGGGCCGGAGTCAGCGCGCCGCCCACAGGCTGCCCCGGCGCTGAATCTCCCTGGCCTCGGGCACGTCGAAGTCGGCGGCAACGTGTCCCAGCGACGAATAGAAAACCCTGCCCTCTCCCCAGCGGCGCTTCCAGACCACCGGCATGAGAGTGCCTTCCACCCAGGGAGCGCTTTTTCGCGGTCCGACCGTCGTGGTCGCCAGCACCTCGTTCCCCGGGTCGACGTGCATGTAGTACTGCTCCGAGTGCATCGAGAAGCTGCCCAGGCCGCTGACGACCGGGTCCTGGGGGCGGCATATGTCGACCTGGTAGTCGATGATTCCGTCGGGATGGGCGATGAACTGGCCGCCGACCATGAACTGGTAGGTGCAGTTGTTCCGGAAGGCGTCGGCCATGCCGCCGTGCCAGCCGGCGACCCCGGCGCCGCCGTGAATGGCGTCGAGGAGGCCCTTCTCCTCGTCGGACTCGATCCGGCCCATCGTCCAGATCGGAACGATCAGGCTCAACTCCCGCATGAACTCCGCGTCGAGGTAGACGGACAGCGACTCCGAAACGGTGACCTCGAACCCCTCCTCCTCGAGGATCGGCGCCCAGATCTCCGTACACTGCCGGGGCTGGTGGCCCTCCCAACCTCCGGAAACGATCAGTGCCTTTCTCATTTTCCCTTTCCCGGGTCCGCGGAAACCGCGACCGGTTTCCCTTCCGGCCGCCACCTCTCCGCAACGAATCGCCATATCACTAAGGCAGGGGTACGGGGGAAGTCAAGATTGCCGGCCCCCGGCGGATGGATTTCCTTTCCGCCTGCTCGGAAGGAAATGCCGAACGCCTCCTCCTGCAGAAAACTGCCGCTTTCATATGGAACATGCCCGACTGAGAAGCGCCGACTGGTTCGCCCCGGTCACCCATCATGGTTTCGTCAGCCGCAGCTGGCTCAAGGGCCGCGGCCACCCGCAGCAGATGTTCGACGGCAAACCCGTCATCGGCATCTGCAACACCTGGTCGGACCTCAATCCCTGCAACGCCCACCTGCGCATCCTCGCCGAGTCGGCGAAGCGCGGCGTCTACGAGGCGGGCGGCTTCCCCCTGGAGTTCCCGGTGATGTCGCTGGGGGAGACCCTGATGCGGCCGACGACGATGCTCTACCGCAACCTGCTGAGCATGGACGTCGAGGAGTCGATCCGCGCCAACCCGATCGACGGCGTCCTGCTGCTCACCGGGTGCGACAAGACCACCCCGGGAGCGCTGATGGGGGCCTGCAGCGTCGATCTGCCGACCATGGTGGTCACCGGGGGTCCGATGCTTACGGGAAAGTACCGGGGCCGCGACATCGGCTCCGGAACCGACGTCCACCGCTTCCACACCGAGTTCCGCGCCGGCACCCTCAGCGAGGAGGAGTTCCGCGAGGCCGAGGGCTGCATGACCCGCAGCGACGGCCACTGCATGACCATGGGAACCGCCTCGACCATGGCCTGCATGGCCGAGACCCTGGGACTGACCCTGCCGGCCGGGGCGGCCATTCCCGCCTCGGACGCGCGCCGCAAGAACCTCGCCCACCGCGCCGGCAACCGCATCGTCGAGCTGGTGCGGGAGGAGGTGCGGCTGTCTGACATCGTGTCGCGGAAGTCGCTGGAGAACGCCATCAGGGTGAACGCCGCCATCGGGGGGTCGACGAACTTCGTCGTCCACCTGCTGGCGATCGCCGGCCGCCTGGGACTGCCGCTGGAGCTCGACGACTTCGACAGGCTCGGCAGCCGCATGCCGTTGCTGGTCAACCTGATGCCGTCGGGGGATCACCTGATGGAGGACTTCTACTACGCCGGAGGGCTCCCGGCGGTGCTGCGGGAGCTGTCCGGTCAGCTCCACGCCGACTGCCCGACCGTGTCGGGGGCGAGCCTCGGGGAGAACGCCGCGGACGCAGAGTGCTACAGCCGGGAGGTGATCGCCGCCATCGACGCCCCCTTCCAGAAGGAGGCCGGCATCGCCGTGCTGCGCGGCAACCTCTGTCCCGGCGGCGCCGTGATCAAGCCGTCGGCCGCCTCGCCGGAGCGCATGCGCCACCGCGGCCGCGCCGTGGTCTTCGAGAGCCTGGAGGATCACCGGGCCCGCGTCGACGACCCCGATCTCGACGTCGACCAGGACTGCGTCCTGGTCCTGAAGGGGATCGGCCCGAAGGGTTTCCCCGGCATGCCGGAGTTCGGCAAGTTCAGCCTGCCGAGGAAGCTTCTCGAAAAGGGGGTGCGCGACATGGTCTGCATCTCCGACGGGCGCATGAGCGGGACCGCTTTCGGCACCATCGTCCTGCACGTCGCTCCCGAAGCCGCGGTGGGAGGACCGCTGGCGCTGGTGGAGAACGGCGACATGATCGAGCTCGACGTTCCCGGCAGGAGACTCGACCTCGACGTGTCCGCCGCCGAACTGGAAAGACGCAGGCAGCGCTGGCAGCCGCCGCCGCCGCGGGCGGGCCGCGGCTACGTCGGCATTTACCTCGACCACGTGCTGCAGGCCGACCGCGGCGTCGATCTCGACGTGCTGGTCGGCTGCTCCGGCTCCGTCGGTCCGCGCCCTTTCCTGTAGTGCCCTGCCCAATCGAAATCCAGCCATTCCCCGCGGGTCCATCCCGTACACCCTCCGCATGGGCCCAGCCAACCGGTGCCATCTGTTGCGCCTGTGCCCCCGAGCCCGTCCCCATCCCGTCATCCCCGCTCATGGT